>NZ_LMRG01000001.1:0-501529 GCF_001425605.1 Rhizobium sp. Leaf453
CGGGGAGAGCGACTGTCTTTGCTGTCAAGCGCTTTGCCATGGCTTTTCGTCCCGGATGATGGCGTTGAGGATGGTGAGGAGTTTGCGCATGGTTGCGACGATGGCGACGATTTTTGGTTTTCCGGCCGCGACGAGACGGTCGCGGAAGGTCTTGAGGGTCGGATTGTGACGGGCTGCCACCAGCGCCGCCATGAACAGGACGGCCCGCACCTTRCCGCGTCCGCCGCCGATGAAACTCCTGCCGCGCCATTTTCCCGACTGCCGGGTGAAGGGGGCAATGCCCGCCAGYGARGCGATCTGGCGCCGGTCGAGCGTGCCGAGTTCCGGCATYTCGGCAATCAGCGTGCGCGCCGTGGTCGGCCCGACACCCGGAACCGAGGTTAAAAGCACCTCGCGCACCCGCCACACGGGCGATTTGCGGATRCGTCCGTCGAGATCGCCGTCGAGGCTCTCGAGTTCGCGTCGAAGCGCCGCCAGCAGTCGCTTGATRCTCTTCTGCGTCTCCTTGGCCTGTGCCATGCGGGACCGGTTCTCCTCCGCCGTGATCATCTGCACGATCTGGCGGCGGCGCGACACGATGGCTGAGAAGGTTTCGCYTTCCTCATCGCGCAAGRGCCGGATCTGCGGCCGTGTCGCCGCCACGAAGGCCGCGATTACCGCGGCATCGATCGGATCGGTCTTGGCCCGTTTCCCGAGCGCATTGGCATAGGAACGCACCTGCGCCGGATTGACCACGACGACCGCAAGGCCGGCCGACGACAGGCCCGCGACCGCAAGCATCTCGTAACCGCCGGTCGCCTCCAGCGCCACGATATCGGCTTTCGCCTCCCGCAACCGTGCGATCAGCGCATCCACGYCGGCATGGTCGTTGCCGACGAAGAAACACTCTTCGACTGGCAGCACATGCACATCCAGCCGATCCTTGGAAACATCGATCCCGACAATCACATCCATCTGATCCCATCCTTGCCTAAGCGGGCTTTGCTTGCGCAAGCGGCCCTGGCGACTGTTCGGGTTCGATGGAACGGCGGATGATGACCCGAGCTCTCCCACGGGCTTCATGTCCCAAAGGTGCTGCGGTCTCTCATCCGCCACCGCAATCGGCAATACACAGCCAATCCGCGACAAAGGGAAGTTACAAAGGTGGCGCNACGGGCTTCATGTCCCAAAGGTGCTGCGGTCTCTCATCCGCCACCGCAATCGGCAATACACAGCCAATCCGCGACAAAGGGAAGTTACAAAGGTGGCGCAAAGCGCCGGATGAGGGGGGCCGAAGGCCACCGCGACAACACCCGGGCCCCGCCGAAGCATCCCGCTTCACCCACTTTTCCGACTGTGCCATAAACCTATCAAACGACCGTCACGCAGTAAAGGATTATTTTCCTATTTCGGGATAATTTTCTCTCCATTGCGCAAATCCTGCCCCGTGTTACACTTCCGCCATGAGAACCGAGGACTTGGAAAAGCGGGCCTTGGGCCTGCCCGGCGCGGTGGAAAGCGCCCATTTCGGCAAGCGCGATTTTCGCGTCGGCAACAAGATTTTCATGTCCCTGCCGGAAGCCGGCCGCGCCGTCGTCAAGTTCACGCCGGACCAGCAGAAACTCTTCCTCGAAACCGAGCCTGGCGTCTGCGCCGCAGTTCCCGGCGGCTGGGGCCTCAAGGGCTGGACCTCGATCTATTTCTGCGATGCCGATGAGGATGTCATCGACCATCTGATGGAAACCGCCTGGCGCAATGTTGCGCCGAAATCGTTGCTGTCGAAGGCCTCGTCCGACGGCTTCGACACTACCTCCCACTGAACATCAGGCCGATAACCTGTCGTCACCCTACTGCGCCGTGCTGAAAGCAAACCAGATCGCCACCAGCGCCAGCAGGGCGGAGAGTGCGCGCCGGGCCAGCCGTTCGCGCCGTGGGTCGTTGAGCATGGGCTCGAGCGTGCCCGCCATCAGAGTGATCAGGGCGTGGATGAGGGTTGCCACCGACACATAGGCTGCGGTCAGCACGAGGGTCTGCGGCATGACGGGGTGCTGCGGCGACACGAAGCCGGGAAGCACCGCGATATAGAACAAAAGCGCCTTCGGATTGAAGATATTCGTCACCAATCCGCGCAGGAAATAGCCGCCATAGCTGCTCTTGTCCGCCTGTTGCGGCCGGCCTGCCGCAAGCCATCCGTCAGCCGCCAGATAGAGCAGGAACAGCACCCCGGCCCAACGCAGCGCCTCGTAAAGCATCCACGACGACTGGATCAGTGTCGAGGCCCCGAGCGCGCCGGCAAGACCAATGATCGAAAGCCCAAGCGCGATGCCGGCAACGGCGGCAAAACCTGCCCGCCGCCCCTCCAGTGCCGAAACGACCGCCAGCCATGTCATGTTCGGTCCGGGGGTAATTTCGATGACGATGGCGGTCAGGATGAAGGGCAGTGTCTCGACGGGAAAATACGGCGCGGCTTGGATCATGGCCAACCATATCACGGCGGGATCAGAACAAAAGATACGTCCACCGGCAGTCCATACCGGTGCTGAGCGCCGCTATTTCCGGCTCGCTTCGCCCACGGTCAACGGCCACTCCACCAGATAATCCTCGAAATCATCGACATCGACGTCGTCTTCCGAGACTGTGCGGCCGCGCGCGGAAATGCCAGCCTGATGCACGGTTTCCGGATCGCCCGAGACCAGCGGATGCCACCAGTAGAGATCGATGCCGTCGCGCACCAGCCGGTAGCCGCAGGTCGGCGGCAGCCAGGTCAGCGTCTCCACCTCCTGCGGTGTCAACTGGATACAGTCCGGCACCGTCGCCTGCCGGTTGGGATAGTCCTTGCAGCGACAGCTCTGGCCGTCCAGCAGCGTGCAGCCGATATTGGTCCAAGCGATCTCGCCCGTGTCCCAATCCTCCAGCTTGTTGAGACAACAGAGCCCGCAGCCGTCGCAGAGGCTTTCCCACTCCGCGTTGGTCATCTCGGCCAGCGATTTCGTCTTCCAGAAGGGCAGTTTGCCCATGGTCTTTTGACTTCCATTTGTTGGATTTCAGCGACAATCTCACAAAACATTGCCGGATTTTTAAGGCTCATTACCGATATCGGCGTAGAATAGAAACCCGGCCCATGCAAATATCGGTCCGGATCTGAAGCCATCGGGGTGTACCAGCGTTGCAGGATCAAAGCCAAGACGATCTCCCGGACGTGGACAAGGCTGCCCCGCAGGACGACCGTCCGCGCAAGCGCCATATCCTGCTGCGCATCGACAGCTGGATCGATTCGACCGTCTGGAATGCCGGTTTCCGGCTCGGCGTCTGGTGGGAGGATATCACCATCTTCTTTCGCCGTTTCACCGTGCGTGGCTGGAAGAAGGTCCTGTTCGAGGTGCTCGGCGAAGGCATGACCTGGGGCACCGCCGGTTCGGTGCTGATGCTGGCGCTCGCCCTTCCGGCCTTCGAGGAAACCAAGGGCAACTGGCGGGCGCAAAGCGATTTCGCCGTCACCTTCCTCGATCGATACGGCAACGAGATCGGCCATCGCGGCATCATCCATGAAGATTCCGTGCCGATCGACGAACTGCCGGACACGCTGGTCAAGGCGGTGCTCGCGACGGAAGACCGCCGATTCTTCGATCATTACGGCATCGATTTTCTGGGCCTCGCCCGCGCCATGACCATCAACGCCCAAGCGGGTGGCGTCGTCCAGGGTGGCTCGACACTCACCCAGCAACTGGCGAAAAACCTGTTCCTGTCGAACGAGCGCACCATCGAGCGCAAGATCAAGGAAGCCTTCCTCGCTGTCTGGCTGGAATGCAACCTGTCGAAGAAGGAAATCCTGCGCCTCTATCTCGACCGCGCCTATATGGGCGGCGGCACGTTCGGGGCAGCCGCCGCCTCGCAGTTCTATTTCGGCAAGAGCATCACCGATATCAATCTGGCCGAGAGCGCCATGCTGGCAGGCCTGTTCAAGGCGCCGGCCCGCTATGCGCCGCATGTCAACCTGCCCGCCGCCCGCGCCCGCGCCAACGAGGTGCTGACCAATCTCGTCCAGGGCGGATTGATGACCGAGGGCCAGGTGATTGCCGCGCGTCTCAACCCGGCAACTGTCATCGATCGCGCCGAGGTCAGCGCGCCTGATTTCTTCCTCGACTGGGCCTTCGACGAAACCCGCCGGATCGCCGCCCCCTTCGCTCAGCATTCGCTCGTCGTGCGCACCACCATCGACATGGGCCTTCAGCAGGCGGCAGAAGAATCGGTCGAATCCAGCCTTCGCGAATATGGCGAGAGTTTCAAGGTCAAGCAGGGCGCCATGGTCATGATCGAAAATGGCGGCCCCGTGCGCGCCATGGTCGGTGGCCGCGACTATGGCGAAAGCCAGTTCAACCGCGCCACCAAGGCGCTGCGCCAGCCCGGCTCGTCTTTCAAGGTCTATACCTATACGGCCGCCATGGAAAAAGGCTTCAAGCCGGAATCCACCATCAGCGACGCGCCGATCACCTGGCGCGGTTGGTCACCACAGAACTATTCCAAAGGCAGCTATTCCGGCCGCGTCACGATGTTGACCGCAATCGCCAAGTCGATCAACACCGTGCCCGTCCGACTTGCCAAGGATGAACTCGGCACGGAAGTGATCGCCGAAACGGCGAAGAAGATGGGCGTCGAAACCCCGATCCGCACCGACAAGACCATGCCGCTCGGCACCTCGGAAGTCACCGTGCTCGACCAGGCGACGGCCTATGCCGTCTTTCCGGCCGGCGGCCTGCAGTCACGCCGCCACGGCATCAGCCAGATCCTCAATTACGACGGCGATATTCTCTACGATTTCAATCGCGACGAACCGCCCGCCAAGCGCGTCGTCAGCGAACAGGCGAATGCCTCGATGAACTACATGCTGACCCAGATTCCGATCATCGGCACGGCCCGGAAAGCTGCGCTCGACAACGGCATCGTCGCCGGCGGTAAGACCGGCACGACGCAAGCCTATCGCGATGCCTGGTTCGTCGGCTTCACCGGCGATTACACCACCGCCGTCTGGTTCGGAAACGACGACTATACCTCGACCAACAACATGACTGGTGGCTCGCTGCCGGCCATGACCTTCAAGCGGCTGATGGACTATGCCGAACAGGGCATCGAGCACCGCGCGATCCCAGGCATCGAAAACCCGCTTCCGGGTCCGGACAAGAAGAAGGACGCCGAAATCGCCGTCGCCAAACCCGGCGACGAAACCGCCCTGCCGCCGCTCGTGCGCCCCCGCTCGCTGTCCGGCGACGTCACCCGGCTGTTGAAATCACTCGGCGAAAAATTCAACACCGCCCCTGCCCTCAAAGTCCCCGCCGAACTCCCCGGCAAGGTCGCCGAAATCGACCGCCAATCGACCGGCACTGTCATCAAGGGCAGCCGCAATGCCGGGCGGTGATGGGATGGCTACCCCCTCGCCCAGTCATACCCGTCTGTCCCTCAGTGCAATCTCCCATTTGAGAGGGGAGATCGGTAACGAATTCAGGGCAATGCCGGTGGCTTCCCTCTTCTCCCCAACGGGGAGAAGTGCCGAGCGCATGCGAGGCGATGAGGGGGGCTTCGGTGAAGCCGAAGCCAAGCGGCGTTTCGACAAGTTGGCCTTCGGCCCCCCTCATCCGGCCTTTCAGGCCACCTTCTCCCCGCTGGGGAGAAGAGAAAATCCGCCGAAACGCAACGCCATTGGTTTCAAACGGCAAAACACCGAATGGCGAAAGGGCGCAGAGAGGTATACCGCTATCTTCGCGCGCTCGACTTCCTCCCCCATCCCCGCAAATCCCCGGTAAATTGCTCTTGTTCCGCATCCCCCTCCTCGTCGCTCTTGCCCTGTCCATAGCCTTCGGCGTCGGCATCGTCTCGACCGTGTCGGCGCTCAAGGCGACGGTCGGCTTCGGCGCGATCTCGCTCGGTCCCTGGGTCGCATTCCCGGATGCGCAGACGGAAAACACCGATCCCTATGCCAAGGCCCATCGGGCACGGGCGGGCAAATTGCTCTATGGCGGCGCGGAAGGCCTGCAGTTCACCGCGGCGGTTGATACGGCCGGCGAGCGGCTGTCCTCCGGTTGCAGCTATGATGTCGTCGGCCTGACGCCGCCGGCCCGCTTCTGGACGCTCTATGCCACGACCGCCAATGACCAGCCGATGAGGGCGCCGGCGGAACTGCCGACGGCGTTCAATGCCTGGACGGTGCAGCGCCAGGCGGACAGCGCGTTCATCATTCACGTCTCTGCGGACGCCCAGCCGGACAACTGGCTGGCGATCCGTCGCATCGGCGCGTTCAAGCTGGTGCTGACCCTTCTCGACACGCCGACCGCCGGTTCGTCCGGCGTCATCGATCTCGCCATGCCGAAGATCGTCAAGACGGGGTGCCCGGATGCGTAGCATACTCTTCGCTATCATCATCGGCCTCGTCGGCGCAGCGCTGCTGCACATCGTCATCATTCTGACGCTGCCGCAGTTCACCGGCAAGGACGCCTACAGCCGCGTGCTCGGCCTCTATGAAATGGACAGTTTCTTCTCGCTCACCAACGAGCCGGGGCCGACCGGGCTTTCCAACGACGACCCGTTCCTGCGCGTCGCGGTCTGCAGCTTTGCCGTCACCGGCGGCCCGACCCGCTTCGTCGCGAAGGGTTCCGTCCCGTTCTGGTCGGTGTCGATCTATGATGCCAATTCCAACGAGGTCTTCAGCATGAACGACAAGACCTCGGTCAACGGCAATCTCGACCTGGTCATGGCCACGCCGATCCAGCTCGTCGACATCCGCAAGACGCCGCCCGAAAGCCTTGCTCAGTCCATCCTCGTCGAAATGCCGGAAGAGGAAGGTTATGCCGTCCTGCGCGCGCTGGCGCAAACCGACAGTTTCGAGGAGCCGGTGCGCAATTTTCTTTCGGAAGCGAGCTGCGAGCCGTTCCGGCGATAATTGTCAATGTGTTCAGAATGTTGGCCTGACTGTAACAGCCGGCCTCGCGGCACCACTGAAGTAACCTTCGTGCGCCGCAAACGTTCATCCCAGCCCAAAGAGCGCGGATGATTGTCTTCGGAAGCGCCGCAGCGTGAGCGGCACCAACCGGATCATGATGTCAATGCTTCTGCTTCCTGGTGCGGCCGGAAACAGGTTTGGCCGGAGTGCTGCCGGGATGACCGTCCAGCCGCTCGTAGCGGACGCCGGTAAACAACAGGATCACCGCATTGCTCGGCGCAATCGGACCCATTGAGGGTTTCGGCGGGGCGCGGGTCAGGCGCTCCTCAATTCTGATAACTTCTGCCATTCTCGTCTCCAAAAAGATATTGAGACGGATGAACTACCGTACTGATTTCACCCTGCCCGCTCTGCGGGCTGACGCCTCCGGAACATTCGGTCCCGAACATCTGCGCCTTTCTCGTTTGCTCCTTCTTCCGGGATATCCGGATATTCTACATGCGGGACTGCAGGGCGGTCGAGTGAACCGCAGCCTGCATACCGATTGAGCCATACGATAGTTAATAGCCCCTTAACGGTCAAAACCCCAATCTTAGCGATAGAAACCGCTGCAACGGCTGATTTGCCCATCATCCGGTTTGCCCGGTACGCTCTTACCGGGCCCGCTTGCAAGAGCCACATTACACATAGAGCCTTGCGCCCGACGTTCCCGATGGAACAGGGTTTGGAACCTCAGCGGCGAACCAGCAATCCGAACACGAAGGAGACACCGGCAATTGCCAGCAGAGTGGAGACCGGCTCTTCCCGGACGCGATCTCGCAACCTTTCCACCAGCACTTCCGCCTCGGATTTGACGACAGCCTTGGCGCCGGTACCGATGGCCGAAACGGATTCTGTCAAGCGCGCGATCTCGGCGCGCAATTCGGCAATCTGATTGTCCAGATCGACCTTGGCGGCGCTCGCTTCAAGCTCAGCCTCATTCGTCACGGTTGCGAATTTCTTTTCGACCATTGTCGGGCTCCTTTTTTCGATAATACCGTAAACGCGACAGCCTTTCTTTGGTTCCGCCGAACACCGCGAAAAGCAGAGCGCGGAACGAACTGAACGGGTTTTGCGTTTCGTTTTCAATAGCATAAATCCAGCATGACTGTGTCATCTCAAAAAAGACACAAAAACAAAGGTGTAGTGCCTTCACGAACAGCATGCAGCTGTGGCCGGGGGGCCAAGGCAACAGGGATGGAACCTCAATGACTCGTCGAAAATTCTCAATCAGGGCATTGGCGCTGGGAGCTGTCGCGGCCCTAGCCTCGCTGCTGCCCGCAACAGCCTGGGCAGTGGAAGGTTATGCCACGGCCAATGTCAACATGCGCTCCGGCCCGAGCACCCGCTATCCGGCAGTCACCGTCATTCCGTATGGCACATCCGTGGAAATCCACGGCTGCCTCTCGGATGTTCCGTGGTGTGACGTCTCCTTTTATAACGGTCGTGGCTGGGTTGCCGGCCGCTATGTTCAGGCGGAGTATCGAAGCAACCGCGTCTATGTCGAGCCAAGCTACTACGACAATCTCGGCATTCCGATTGTGACCTTCGAAGTCGGAACCTACTGGGACCGATACTACCGCAACCGCAGTTTCTACCGCGAGCGGGATTACTGGCGTGGCGGATACAACGGCGACAATGATCGCGGGCGTCGCGACAACAACTATCAGCGTCGTCGTGACAGCGATTATGGTCGCCCTCGCCGTGACAACAACAATGACGATATCTACATCGGCCGTCCGCGACGCGATAACGACAACAATTTCGAACGTCCCCGTCGAGACCGGGATCGCGACCAGTTCGACAATCGCCGCGGCGAGAGCGATCGCGATATCCGCGCCCGGGAAAACCGCCGTGAGCGGGAGCGGGATCGCGCCGAACGCCGCGAGCGCAACCGGGACAGCGATCAGTTCCGCGACGACAATCGCCGCAACGAACGCCGAAACAGTGATCGTCGCCGGGAATTCGAGAACAGGGACAATTTCGATAACAATCGCGGTCGTGACAGAGGCGGTAACGAACGCGTCCGTCGTTGCCGCCCGGGCGATGAGAATTGCACCTGAGGTGATCAGGCGTTCAAGTTTGGTATGAAGAACAGGCGGCCCGCAAGGTTGCCTGTTCCGCTTTTTGCTGCGATGACGGCCAGCAGTAACGCGACTGGAACAAAATCATCGCGCATGAGTTGTCCTTTCACTCGGGAGAGCATCATGCTTCATGGTCCGCAGCCGCACTGGTCAGGAGAATATCGCCGCCGGCAATGCAGCCAGTTGCTGGCGCCTGCCGTGCTTCTCCTTGTGGAGCGCGCGCATCTTGCCGGATGGACCGTCGAGGAAGTCCTGATCGCCATCGGCGACATTGCCGACGGCCAATTGTTTGACACCACCGACACGTCACCAGCCACATTCATCGACAATGATGACAGCCACATTCATCGACAATGATGACCCGCCCGCCGGCAAGCCGGTGGACAAGCTTTATCCAGCGTCTTCTCCCCCGATATCGTTTCGCCGGTAAACGGAATATTAACCACGTCGGCTTAGGCTGAAGACACATTCAGCCATGATCGGCCAGGTCGACATTCAATCTGTCGGCGCCAATATTTTCAGCGCTTTAGAGCCGAAAAGACGGGTGTCGCCCTCATCGTTTGAACACTGCCTTCCGATCCTTGCCTGAAATTTCGGTCCCCGTTCCGGCACCGGCTTGCCCGGCTGTCCCAAATCGGGAATGTGATGTTTTGCGTATGAGTGGGTGTATCAGTGGCGGACCGGTTTCGTGAGTTGGAAAGGCCGCAGGCGGGGCGGCTGAAGGACGTGGTCCTGATGGCGACCGTGACCGGTTTCGAAGGTCTGCGTCATCCGCGCCGCAATGACCTCAAGCAATTCGCCGAACTGTTCGATCCGCTGTTTTCCGCCTCCAGCGACGAAGCGCGCCGCCAGACGGCCGCAGCCCTCTCACAATGCCCGCATGTGCCGCAATCGGTGGCGCTGCAGATCGGCAACGCGCCGATTTCCATCGCCGCCATCTTCCTCACTCGCTCGACTTCGATCTCCGACGCCACGCTTTTGCAGATTATCCGTGCCCAGGGCCCGGCCCATGCCACCGCCATCGCGCGCCGGGAAAACCTCTCGGTTCATGTGGTCGATGCGCTGGTTGAGCGGCGCCAGACGGGCACTGCGCAGGCCAAAAAGTCCGAGCAAGAGGCCTCGAAACCGGCCCGGCCGGATATTCGCCTGCGCGAACCCGCCTCCCCGGATCTCGACGCCGCACGACGGCTGCGCGAAGAACAGTTGCGCGCCGAAATCAAGAGCCTTGCCCGCGCTGCTCCTCCGGCTCCGGCACCTCAGTCAGGACCGGCAATCGAAACCATCAATGCCTTGCATGAGGCCCTGCTCGTCCGCTTCGCCCGCTCGGGAGAAGCCAATCTTTTTGCCGCAAGCCTCGCGGCCGCACTGTCCTGCAGCCCGGAACTCGGCGAGCGCATCCTGCTCGACATCTCCGGCCAGCAGCTTGCCATTACCCTGACCGCGCTCGAAATGCCGCTCGAAGACAGCCTGTTAGTGCTGACCGCTTTCTACCCCGATCTGGCCGAACGCCATGCCGGCACAACGCGCGGCGACATGCTCTTGGACTCGATCGATCTTCTCGCCAGCCGTGCCCGCGTCCAGTCGTGGCTGCAGGCCGAGCAGGAAGAAAAATCAACGGCTGTCCACCAGCCGCATCTCGCATCCGATCGTGCCGCCGATCCACGCCAACCGGCCGCCCGTCAAGACACCTCAGCCCGCCGTCAGGTGGATACGCGCAATACCCGCGCCTTCGGCCGTGCGCGCTGACCGGTCAGCCGCCCGCCACAACCTCGAACAGGTCGCCGCGCTCATCCACCTCGATCTCGATCACCCAGCAATCCGGGTCGAAGCGCAACTCGCGCGCAATCGCCGTGTCGACAACGTCGGCTTCCACGGCTGCCAGCCGGATTTCAAACAGCCGGTTCGGTGAAGGATCATCAAAAAAGCTTTGCGGCGCAGGCGCATAAAGCGTTTCGGTACCGAGACGGGCGCGCTGGCGAATGAAGATGGCGCCAGCCTCCTCCGCACCCTTGTGCAGGACGGCCGCATAGCCACCCAGCCCGAAGACGCGGCGAACCAGAGCGGAAACGAAGATATCGGATTTCAGGCGCATGGCGCGGTGATACAACGGGCGACAGCCGCGCGCAAATGCACCCGTGTCAGACGCGGATCGCCAGCCGCAGACCGCCCCAGTGGCGGCCGTTGACGAAGATCGGCGCGGAAATGTCCTTCATCAGCACGAAATTGCCCGCCCCCATGTCACGCCGGTAGGTCTGGACGAGGAAGGGTTGCGTGTTACGCCCGGCAGCCAGGCCCACCCGGTCGTTGAAGATGCGTCGGTTGCGGCAGTTGGCCGTGTTCCAGTCGGCATCGCCCGGGCGCTGCGGATGCGAAAACTTGCGATTGTGGGTCGGCAGGTAACCGTTCTCGTCGACGGCGGCACAGAAGGCGATGCGGTCGTTGCTGCCGGCGATGGGCTCGAGGATGGCGGGCAGGACGCGATCGGTGAATTCAGTAAAACGCGTCATCATCTGCACCGGCGTGCTGCCGGGGATCTGCCGGTACTGCCGGTCGAACAGTGCATCCATGCCGATGCCGCCGCTCGCCACCTGGGCTTCGAACAGGGCGGATATTGTCGCCGCCACCTCGCAAGCCGTGCGGATAAAGGGGCTGTCGGGTGTTTCGAGCCCGGCGCTCGCCGTGACCTGAATGATCTTTTCCGACACGGCAACGACGGCATCGACGCGAGACGACGCCTTTTGCAGGGCACCGCTGGATGTATGGATTTCCGCAGCGATTCCGGTCAGTTGTTCGGCAAAGGCGGCATATTGCCGATCGACGGCATCGGTCGTTCCGGAGACCGACGAGGCGCTGTCGAGGATGGTCGACATGACCTGTTCCATGCTGGCAAACGAGCCTTGGATTTCTCCGGCCTTGTCCTTGACGCTCTCGGCCGAGGTCGCGGCCTGCGTGCCGGCCACCGTCAACCGTTCGATGCGACTGCGCAATTCGCCCAGCGTCTTCTGGATGGAGGCCGTCGTCTGCGAGGTCTGCAGCGACAGCGCCCGCACTTCGGCCGCAACGACGGCAAAGCCCTTACCAGCCTCCCCCGCGCGCGCCGCCTCAATGGCCGCGTTCAAGGCCAACAGATTGGTCTGGCGGGCAATCGTGCCGATCTCTCCGGCAAAACGGTCGACATCGGCGAGCGCTCCCGAGAAGGAGGAGATTTCCGCGCCGATCTCGCGCGTCGTGGCAACCATGTGGTCGATTTCGGACAACGAGCCCTGCAGCCGCTTGCCCTGCTCGCCCAGCACGGTGCGGGCAGTCGTGGCCGAGGCATCGGTCTCATGCAGGGAGCGGGCAACTTCGCCATTCGCGGCTGCAATCGCGCGGGCGGTATCGGTGACGGAGGAAAAAACGCTGGCATGGCGGGCTGAAAGGGCGGCGGCATCCTGAATGGCACCGGCAATATCAACGAGATCGACGCCGAGCCCCGCAGCTTCTCGCGCCAGGTCAGCCACGACCTGCGTCAGATCAGCAGCACCGTTATCATTGTCATCAAGAGCGGGTCCCAACCCCGCCTCGGGCATGCGCAAAGCCGTAGCCATCGTCCAACCGCCTCCTCATCCGCAAAAGCTTGGCAGGACATGGTTAACGAAGTGAAAATTGCGATTTTCGACTTTAGTCGTAAGTATAACGCCCCTATAGCGCGCCGATTTCTTTCATCTTCTTCAGCACCTTGTCGCTGGGCTGGCCGGTTTCGGGCAGGCGATAGTGCTTTTCGAAGTGCCGGATCGCCGTGCGGGTCTGTTCGCCGGCCACGCCGTCGATCGAGACGTCGGTATAGGCGAGGTTCGTCAGGCCCTTCTGGATGTTCATCACCAGTTCGCTGGATGCCGGAATATCCGCCTTCGGAATATATTGCGGATCGACTTCGGCATTGCGGATGGCGGCGGCAACCGGGTCGAGTTCGCCCTTGCTCGCCTTGACGTTTTCGTAAGGACGCGATGCCGGCAAAGCGGCTGCCTGCTGCTTTCCCTTGTCCTTTTGGCGCAATGCCGCAAGCAGGGCATCGGACGCAGCGCCCGTCTCCGGCCTATCCGTCTGCTTTTCGAAGCGCAGGATCGCCGCCGATGTCTTCGGGCCGGTCTTGCCATCAGGCACGCCATCATAAAGACCGCGACGCGCCAGTTCCTTCTGGATGTTCATCACCAGCGCCGAACCGCCCGCTGGCTTGTCCACCGGCTGGCTGTTCACATCCGCCTGCCTGTTGGCCTCGCCTTGGCTGGCGATCACATCCTCTATGCTTTGGCTGGGCTCGAGCTTCGGCTTCACGATGCTGGCGGTTTCGGCACCCGCTTCAGTCTTTGCCGCATCCGCTACGGCGGCCGCCTCGTCCTCGCGCTGAATGACGAAGGTCGTCACCTTGCGCGGCTCGATGCCGGTCTGTTCGTCCTCGACGCCGAGATTGGCGGCCTGGGGATGGGTGAAAGGCAGGCGAGTGCGAAGAAGTGGCGAAGGATGTGCGCCCGGCTGATACCAGAGCGCATTGGCAGCGACGAAGCTGAAGACAACAGCGAATGCCATCGAGCCACCGAAGACGCCGGGATTGCGGGCGGCAAGGCTACCGGCATTGCTCAGGCCGCGCATCGCCAGGCTGGCCATGACCAGGCCCGCACTGCGCTGCACCTTCTTTTTCTTCTCAGGCTGTTTTCGCTTGCGAGCCGTCATGCCCAGCGCTCCTGTTCACTCCGTCGGCATCCGTCCACCCCTCCGGATTGGCCTGACTGTTCGTCTTCTCCCGCGTACGCTCCTTCAGGCGCGGCGGAAACTCCACCATTGTCTGTTCCACAAGTTCCTGCTCTTCGAGCGGACGGATGCCCGATCCGTCGAGCGCGACGCTGACCGTGATCACGGTGCCCTCGCCCGCGCGGCTGCGGATATCGAACCGGCCGCCATGCAGCGCCACCAGCCCCTTGACCAGCGACAGGCCAAGGCCGGTGCCCTCATACTTGCGGGTATAATCGTTCTGGATCTGCACGAAGGGCTGGCCGAGCGTGGCCAGCTTGTTTTCGGCAATGCCGATGCCGGTATCGCTCACGACCAGATTGAGATCGCTGCCGGAGATTTCCGCATCGATCGTCACCAGCCCGCCGCGATCGGTGAACTTGATGGCGTTGCCGACGAGATTGATCAGGATCTGCTGGATCGCCCGCTGGTCGGCATTGACCTCGCCGACATTGCGCATGATCCGGCTGGTCAGTTGCACGCCCTTTTCACGCGCCTGCAGCCCCAGCATCGCCTCGCAGGCCTTGACCACGTCGGCGACGCGGAACGGCTCGGGGATCAGTTCGTAACGGCCGGCCTCGATCTTGCTCATGTCCAGCATGGTATTGACCACCGATAGCAAATGCGCGCCGGACTGGTTGATCAGCGAGACATATTCGCGCTGGCGGTCGTTTTCGAGCTTGCCGAAATATTCGCCGGACAGGATATCGGAAAAGCCGAGGATGGCGTTGAGCGGCGTGCGCAGCTCATGGCTGACCGCCGCCAGGAAGCGCGTCTTGGCCTCGTTGGCGGTTTCGGCCAGCCGTGTCTTGTGCGCGGCTTCGGCGCGCAGACGGGCTTCTTCCGAGACATCGCGGGACTGGACGAGGATGGAGCCGAGCGGCTCTCCCGGTTCACCGAGTGCCGTCATTTCGCAGCGCATATGCACGAACTGTTCGCCGTCGGCAAAGGCATTCGGCTGCTCCAGCCTTATATCGATGGTTGCCTGGCGCGCACCCTGCCGAAGGTTGTCGATCGCCTGCAGGAAAAGGATACGGTCGGACACGTGGATCTGCTCGATAAAGCCGCGGCCATGCGGATTGCGCATCCAGGAAAGATAGGACTGCGCGTCGCGACCATGGATTTCCGTGACCGAACCACGGATATCGTGAACGGTGACGAGGCCGGCGAAGCAATCATAATGGGCACCGCTGTTGTCGACTGCCATAAGCCTGACATCAGCGATATCGGCCGCAAGCCTGCGGTTGCGCATATAGGCAATGGCGGCAACGCCGGTCATCAGTGCCGTGGAGGCAACCAGTGCTACGCCGACCGGCAGGGCGACGGAAACCGGCAACGCCATGGAAAGAGCAAGCGGAACCGACGGCAGAGCGACGAGCGCGGTTGCGGCGATGGCGCGGACGACGGCGAATTCACGGCCAGCCTCCGGCTCGCCGGCCACCGGGCGCGGCAGCCAATGGCGCGCGATATCATCCACCCGGGATGCCATCCTGCCAGAAATGTTACGCAATACGCTCAACGTCTAACCCTGTACGCTCGTTCTTTTCCGGAGCCATCATGGTCCGTCCTTTATGCGGAAGTGCCCATCTCCCCCAACCGAAAACGGCCGTTTGGGATGATGTCCCTACCTGTCCGAATTTCGCATCGGCGGCTTAATGAAAGGATAAATGAAACGGCGACAAATCCCGCCAAACGGCCCGAAAATCCCATTCCGGGACGATTCACGGCGGCTTTGTCTTTTGTGGTTAATGGGGTGTAAGCAACGGATTTCAGGTGGTTTTCCGTGGGACGTTAATCTTTGTGGCGGCCCGGAGAGTTGCAGAATCCCGCGTTTGCAGCCTTGCCGCCGGCGCCCTCGCCCCGAACCTTAACGGCATCCGCTAAAATGCGCGAAAAATGCCATTCAAATGCTGATATTTCCAATTTTACGAAAAGTCGGTGCAAATGCCACGGGTTTTGGCAAAGGCCTATTCCGACTCTCTTCCTAAGGTGTGATGACAAGGCGCCAAGAGGAGGCCAACCCGGCAAAGACCGGAGGCAAGGTTTGGACGCCGGACCAAAGGATGGGCAAGACGATGTGGTTTCTGATCAAGGGAACATTCTGGTTTTCGCTGGTGCTGGTCACTCTGCCGTTTCTCGACCCGGCAAGCACCTCGACGCTTGAAAACGGACCGAAGGTCGATGTCGGCGACACTGTTTCGGCTGCGACCGAGGCTTTCGGCTATATCAGCGCGCTCTGCGTGCAGAAGCCGGATGTCTGCGAAAAGGGCGCCGAAACCTTCGTGGCGCTCGGACACCGGGCCCGCGAAGGCGCACGGATCGCCTATCTCTTTCTCGACCAGCAATTCGCCGAGCCGAGCGACAAGGTCATGACCGGCACGATCACAACGAACCCGGAACAGGCCGCGGAAACCGCCGCCAAGCCGGACATGCTTGCAGCCGAGCTGAAGGCCGCCGCCGTGGTCGCCGAGGCCGAGCCGTTCCTTACCAAGATCCCGGTGCCGGAAAAGCGCATCGAACCGAAGAAGGCCCGCGCCCAATAGATTTTATCTGCTTCCCTGAAGACTGCTTGTCACTGGAAGACTGTCTTGAACTGCCGCGTTTGCGGCGGCCGTGAGGAACGCCCATCCCTCACGGCCTTTTCTTTTTTAGAGTTTTCACAAGGTCTCGGTTTTCACAGGGCCGCCAATCGCCTATATCCACCGTCATGGACCAGATGACATCACCGATCACCCCGCTTGCCGAGATCATCGACAATTGCGCCTACCTCGACGACTGGCAGGATCGCATGAGCTATGTGATCGAGCTTGGCCGCAAGCTGCCGGAAATGCCTGAGACGCTGCGCACCTCCGAAAACAAGGTCCAGGGCTGCGCCAGCCAGGTCTGGCTGGTCACCCATGCCAACGACGACTACAGCGACCCGATCCTCACGTTCGAGGGAGAGTCCGACGCCCATATCGTGCGCGGCCTCGTCGCCATCGTCCTGTCGATCTTCTCCGGCCGCCCGGCCTCCGAGATCGTCAAGACCGACGCGCTCGACCTGTTTAACCGCATGGGCCTGATCGAATACCTCACCGCCCAGCGCGCCAACGGCCTGCGCTCGATGATCAAGCGCATCAAGGACGAGGCGGCACAGAAGCTGGCGGGTTGAGACGGGATTTCTTTGATTCCGAGATCGGGGACACTTACTCCCCCCTCTGTCACTTCGTGACATCTCCCCCTCAAGGGGGAGATTATTCTTTTCCCTCGTTTGCCTCCCCGCAGGGCCATTTTTCTCGGCTTCGGTAAGGGGCGCAAAGCGGTCGCGGCTCATCTCCCCCCTTGAGGGGGAGATGTTGGCGTAGCCGACAGAGGGGGGTATCTCCGCGATACCAGACTGTCGCCCAAACCGCTTCCCCTCACAATATCTCCGGCCGATATCCCTCGGCACCCCAGGCATGACTGCGCCGGTCTGCCGTCCGCGGCGGTGCATAGTGGCGCGACAGCGCCATCAGCGCGGTGCGCAGCATCAGCTTGGCGGAGCGGGCCGGCCATTGCCGTTCGCGCTCGACCAGTTCCAGCCCCTTCTCGAAGCAGCAGACATCGAGCGCCACGCCGCACAGTTCCGGCCCGACGGCCTCCATCGCCCGCGCGACACGGCCGCGTGCCGCAATCGCCGTGTCGCAGAGATCGGCGATGCCGCCTGCCCCGCCCCTGGTTTTTGATGATACCAGCGGCTCGTAGGTCATGGTCAGGCGCGGCTGCAACTGTCCCCGGGTGAAATCGGCATGCAGCCGCTCGCCGGCTGCAATGGCTTCGGGCGGCATGAAGGGCTGGCCGCTCTTCTCCTTCAGCCGCGCGAGCCCGCCGAGCGGCGATTCCAGCCGGTTGACGCGGACGGGTTGGCGGATACCGTCGATCGTTGTAGTCGTGCTTTCGCTCAGCCGGTGCTGCTCCTGAAACGCCTCCTCCGGCGCAACCATGGCCCGGCGCAGGAAGGCCAGAGCTTCCGGCGTCGCCTTGATCGTGGTTTCCGTCGCGATGACGAGCCCCAGGGCACCGGCATGCTCGACCGTGGCATGCGGAAATTGCCGAGCCTGTCCGCCGTCACGGCGGATCGACACACCTCCCACCACCCTTTCCAGCATCAACGCGCCGTGGCCGGCGATGTGGCGCAGCAAACGGACGAGTTCCTTGTTTCCCACGGCCGCCTCACTCATGCTCGCGGCCTCCCGGTGCGCCGAAGACCGAAATGATCACGCGCTCGACCGAGGATACGAAATCATCGTAGGCCGGATCGTCGCGGCGATCCTCGACGACATTGCAGGCATGGCTAACCGTCGTGCGGTCGCGGCCGAAGGCCTGGCCGATATCGGTGAGCGAGATCTGCAAGACGACATGGCAGACATACATCGAGATCTGCCGCACATGGCAGCTGGCGCGGCGGCGATCCCGGCGCAGTGGCACGCGCTCGCCCACCAGCATGACCATTTCCGCCGTCAGCTGGCGCACCACCCGGCAGCGCAGATGCGCGGCCACCGGCAGCACCGGCCCCCAGGGCTCTGCCACCGTCAAGGCGCCCCGTGCGGGTGGCAGGACGGCGGATTTGGTCTCCACGGCACGTGGGACAAGCAGGGTACGGGTTGGGGATGGGGGACGATGAAAAGGTCTGTCAGCGTGCATGGCTCACTCCTTGAATAGGAATTAATTCATACACCCTAGTGCGACTGCGGGGATGAAAGGAATACACGATCCACAACCGGCCGTTGTTTTCTCACCATTTTCCGGCATTTTTACAAAGAAAATAGGTATATTTTCCTCTTCACAGATTCCAAGAGATGGGAATCCGGGAAATAAAAAGCCGGCCTCGCGCTGCCAGGCCGGCCTTTGGCATCACGGGCGCAGAGCCCATGGCAGCATGCTTACTTGCCGCGGCGCTTGCGGCGCTGGCCGAGGCCCATTTCCTTGGCGAGGCGCGAGCGTGCTTCGGCATAGGCCGGAGCGACCATCGGGTAGTCGGCCGGCAGATCCCACTTCTCGCGGTATTCTTCCGGGGACAGGGTGTGATGGGTCATCAGGTGGCGCTTCAGCGACTTGAAAGTACCGCCACATTCCAAACAGGTGATCTGATCGTCCTGCACAGACTTGCGGACGGAGACGGCCGGCTTCGGCTTCTCGATCACGACGGCAGCCGGGGCCGGGCTGCCAGTATTGTTCAGTGCGGCGTGCACATCGCCGATCAGCGTCGACAGTTCGGCGACCGGGACGACATGATTGCTGACATAGGCAGCAACGATCTCTGCGGTGAGTTCAACCAGAAGATCGTGGCCCGGGCCAAGCGGTAGATCTGTCATTCTTACTTTCTCCTATCGGAATTTCTTCAAACACGTCCGCGACGGGTGATCGCGAACACAACCAAGACATGCTGAGAAAATGTCCGAAAATCACGACTCGCCAATGCGTTGGAAAGGGGCTTGGATTCCCGCCAACACATGACAAACCGCGACAAATATCCATATTACCGCGAATTCCTGGATTGAATCGATTGCCAAGGCACCGACCTCGCCGGCACCTCAAAG
Organism: Rhizobium sp. Leaf453; assembly: GCF_001425605.1. Taxonomy (GTDB): domain Bacteria; phylum Pseudomonadota; class Alphaproteobacteria; order Rhizobiales; family Rhizobiaceae; genus Pararhizobium. The sequence continues at coordinate 19,359 of NZ_LMRG01000001.1, forward strand.
CAACAGTCAATATTCACAACCCATGCTGGAATTTCAGGTCGAAGTAATATGGAAATGGACACTTTGCCTTTACTCGAATAACACTGATCCAACAAAAGTCCAATAATATTTTGTGCGATATTTAGCCTATTCATCTTGAAACGTGTGGGTGGCGAAGGGTGTTCGGAAACACTAAGATACAAAAGACACGAAACGCCATTCAGCACGGGCAAGTGCTGCTTTTCTACTCTGATTGAGCAATAGAGTGGCCAAAAAACAGGCTGGGATTACCGGCCGGACGAATGTCTGTCGCGGGGCAGCTGATCGGTCACGGACAGGTTCGTGAGACGGTAGCCGGCTTGATGCGCGGCCTTGGCGAGCAGATGGGCCGAGATCGGCGCTGTCAGGACGAAGAAGCAGAACCCAGCGAGCGCCCGGATCAGGATCGTGGCGTCGAGCGCATGGACACCAGCAGCCAGCAGCAGCAGGCTGGAGCCGATCGTGCCCGCCTTCGAGGCCGCATGCATGCGCGTATAGAGGTCCGGGAAGCGCAGCACGCCCAATGCCGCCAGCAGGCAAAAGACGGAACCGACGATCAGCAGCAGGCTGACGATGATGGCGACCGCCATATCGTGTTGCGTCGATGTCATCGTGCCCTCCCCCGCTTACTGCGGGCCGGGCGCTTCGCCCTGTCCGGTTTCGGCTTGCGTTCGCCGCTGGCGCGCTCCGCCCGGCCAACGGTCTGCGAAGGAAGGCCGCGCGCGAGAATGAAGCGCGCAAAGGCAATGGTCGCAAGGAAGCCGACGAGACTGAGCGCGATCGCAATATCGATATAGAGACTGAATCCGCTGCGGATGGCCACGACGGAGATGAAACCGATGGCAATGGCGACGAGCATGTCGAGCCCCAGCACCCGGTCCGGCAGGGTCGGCCCGCGCACGATGCGCACCACCGTCATCAGGAACCCAAGCGACAAGGACACAAGCGCAAACAGCGTGGCGAAGGACAGGAGGGAGGATGCGCTCATAGCGGAAAAGCCTCCCGGATAAGGCGTTCGAAACCGGTGGAAATCCCCCGCCGCTCGGCGGCAGGATCGCGGCAATCCAGCGCATGGACGTAGAGTGTCTTGCGGTCATCGGACACATCGACCGACAGGGTGCCCGGCGTCAGGGTAATCATGTTCGCCAAAAGCGTGATTTCGAAATCACGCGTCAGCGCCAGCGGATAGGCAAAGATGCCGGGCCTCAGTTGCATGTCCCTGCGCACGGCGACAACGGCGACCTTGAAGGCCGAGAGCCACAACTCCCTGAAGAACACGACGGTCAGCAGCAGCAGCTTGAGAAGCCGCACGGCGGGAAAGGCCGCCACCAGACGTTCTCGCACCAGGGCAAGGGACAGCGCACCGACGGCAAAGCCGAGCACCAGATTGTGCGGGCTGAAACTGCCGGTGACCGCCGCCCAGACGAGTGTCAGGCACAGATTGGCGATAATGAAGGTCATGGCGCTCCTCCCTGCGGAAAGACGCTGTCGAGATAGGCAGCCGGCGCATCGAGCGTCAAGGCAGCGCCACGGACGAGGTCAAGCAGCGGCTCCGGATAGAGGCCGATGACGATGCTGAGTGCCGTCAGCACCAGCAGGGGCATGAAGGCCGTGGCGGGCAAGGCAACCGGGACATCCGTCGCCGCGTTACCGGCCGGCCGCCAATAGGCGAGCAGGTACACACGCCCGGTCACGATCAGTGTCAGCAATCCGGTCAGAAGCACGGTCGCCGCCAGCCACCAGTGCTCCCCGGCCAGCGCCGCCTTGACCAGAATGACCTTGGGCCAGAAGCCGGAGAACGGCGGCAGGCCCGACACAGCGAAGAACAGGACGAGCGAAACGCCCGACAACAGGACATGGTTGTGATGGATGCCGCCGAGCGTCTGCAGCGAGAAGCCGCCGGCGGTGCGGGCCGCAAGACCTGCCGCCAGATAGAGCGCGGTCATCACCAGCATGGAATGCAGCGCATAGAAGATCGTCCCGGCAATGGCATCCGGTCCGCCGACGGCCAGTCCGGCCAGCATGGCACCGATGCCGGAAATCACGAGATAGCCGAGGACGCGGCGCGTATCGCTCTGCGCCAGGGCGCCGAGCGCGCCGGTGATCATGGTCAGCACCGCGACGACCGAAAGCACGGGGCTGAGAGCCAGCCGCTCTACGGGGAACAGCAGGATCAGCACGCGGATCAGAGCGTAGACCCCGACCTTGGTCAAAAGGCCGGCAAACAGCGCCGACACGACGATGCGCGGCGTGTGATAGGAGGCGGGCAGCCAGAAATTCACCGGAAAGGCGGCGGCCTTCATGCCGAAGGCAAAGAGATAGAGCGCCGTCAGCGTGACCAGCGGTGCCGTTTCCTTCAGCAGCGGCGCCTTTCGGGCGATGTCGGCCATGTTGAGCGTGCCAAAGATGCCGTAGAGATAGCCGGTCGCGATCAGGAACAGCGTCGTCGCGACGAGGTTGAGAAAGCCGTATTTCACCGCGCCGTCGATCTGCTGCCGCTCGCCGCCGAGAACGAGCAGGCCGAAGGATGAGATCAGCAGGACCTCGAACCAGACGTAGAGATTGAAGATGTCGCCCGTCAGAAAGGCGCCGCTGACGCCGGCCATCAACAGCATCAGGCAGGGATAGAAACCGTAGCGCCGGCCGCTGGCATCGATGTCAGTGATCGCCGCCACCGCCCCCGCCAGCGCCACGATGGCCGCGACCAGCGCAAACAGGGCACCCGTCAGATCGACGGTGAAGGCGATGCCGAAGGGGGGCAGCCAGCGGCCCATCACCATCGTTACCGGCCCCTCTCCGGCGACATGCCAGAGGAGTGCTGAATCGAGACCGACGAGCACACAGAGCGCGGCCACCGCGATCAGCGGCTGGAGCCTGCCCTGGTGCCGGACCATCATCAGGATCGCGCCAATGCCGATGCACCAGGCGACCGGCAGGATCACCAGCCAGTCGAGCGCCGCTACCGGCTCGAGAACCAGGGCGGCAGAAAGATCGATGGAGGATGAAGAAGCGGCCATGGTCTGTCAGTATCCGAGCGGAGGCAGAGTGTCGTCGTCGGGTTCGGCCACCCGCATCGCATCGGTATTGTCGAATTTCAATTCGCCATAGGCCCGCCAGGACAGCACCAGCAGGAAGGCAAAGAACGAGAAGGAAATGACGATGGCAGTGAGGATCAACGCCTGCGGCAGCGGATTGGCCGTGAGCCCGGCCGGCACATCGAGCCCCTGCCCGATCACCGGCGGCACCTCGCGCATGATGCGGCCACAGGTGAAGATCAGCAGGTTGACGGCATTGCCGAGGATGGCGACGCCGAGCAGCATGCGGATGATGAATTTCGACAAGAGCAGATAGACCGCGACCGCGAAGAATATGCCGGTCAGGACGGACAGGAGCGCTTCGATCATTCCTCCCCCCTTTCCTCGAGCGACAGCGCGATGGAGGTCACCGCGCCGACGACGACCAGATAGACGCCGACATCGAAGGACATGACGCTGGACAACGGCACTTCCTGACCCAGGATCACCGGATAGACCCAGAGCCCGGACATGAACGGTACATGGAAAAACATCGAAAGCAGCCCCGACAACGTCGAGAGCAGCAGCCCCGCGCCGGCAATGGCGAGCGGATGGAAGACAATGGCGCGGCGCACCGTTTCGACCCCGAAGGCGATACCGTAGATCGACAGCGCCGCCACCGCGATCAGTCCACCGATGAAACCGCCGCCGGGCTCGTTATGGCCGCGCAGGAGAACGAAGACCGAGAACAGCACCATGACGGCGACGATAAAGGGCGTGGCGGCGCGCAGGATCAGCGAGTTCATCGGCTTGCTTCCTCCGCTGCCGGATCATTGTCGGCGATGCGCCGGGCAGAGCCTGCCCGAAGGCGCACGAGAGACAGCACCGCCAGGCCGGCGATCATCACCACGGCGATTTCGCCCAGCGTGTCGGTGCCGCGGAAGTCGACGATGATGACGTTGACGACATTGGCGCCATGGGCAATCGTTTTCGAATACTGGTTGAAGAAGTCGGTCAGCGCCGTGTCGAACGGCCCCTGCGTCACCTTCAGCAGGAACAGTGTGAGGCCAAGGCCGCAGGCCATCCCGATCGCCGCATCCGGCAGCGTCTGGCGAAACGGCCGGCCATCGGAGACCGACAGCCTGAGCCGCGTCATCACCAGCGCCAGGATGACCACCGCCAGCGTTTCGATCATGAACTGGGTAAACGAGAGATCCGGCGCGCCGTAGAGCAGGAAGATCACCGCGACCGAGAAGCCTTGGATGCCCAGCGAAACGATCGCCGTCAGCCGGTCCTTGGCGAGAACCACGGTGACGAGGCCGACAACCGCAATGGCCATGATGGCAAGCTCATGCAGGGGCACGTCATCGGGGAAGACCGGCGCGCTCGCCAGTTCACCGAACAGGAACGGCGGTACCAGAAGCACGACAGCCAGCAGCACGAAGGTCGCGGTCATGTAGGTATCCAGCCGCCCGTTCTGCAGCCGGCGGGTGACGGCAACAGACAGGCGGACGAGCCCCCGAATGGCCTGATCGAAGCCGCGATCTGGTCCCCAGCCAATGGCAGCGAGAACGGAGGCAACGGCGGCGCGAACCTGCGCCATCCGCAGGTAGACGGCAATGCCCAGAACGATTGTCAGGACCGACAAAGCCAGCGGCAGGCCGATATGGATGGCGAGCGACATGGTGACAGCGCGCGCCTCACCCGCAATGGCCGATGCCATGGGCGCGGATACCAGTGCATGCAGGGCGCCCGCGAAAACACCCGCCGCGAGCCCCGTCAGCGCCAGCACCGCCGGGCCGAGCCAGAGCAGCAGCGGCGCCTCATGGGCGTGAAGCGGCGTTTCGGTCTTCTTGCCGATGAAGGGCTTCAGCGCCACAGCAAAGGCGATGGCAAACATCAGCGCGTTGCCAATGATAACGAGCGCGACGAGAATGGTCGTCCACACCGTGCCGGCCGTCAGTGCCTCGTAAATCTCTTCCTTGGCGAGGAAGCCGATGAACGGCAGGATACCGCCCATCGACAGGGCGGCGGCGAGCGCGATGGCGAAGGTCAGCGGCATGGCTCCGCGCAACCCGCCAAGCCGGGTGACGTCGCGCGTGCCGGTCTCGTGGTCGATGATGCCGGCCACCATGAACAGCGCGCCCTTGAACAGCGAATGGGCGACGAGATAGAGAACCGCCGCCTCGATCGCATGCGGCAAACCGAGGCCTGTCAGCAGGACCAGCAGGCCGAGCGACGACATGGTCGTATAGGCGAGCATCAGTTTCAGGTCGGTCTGGCGCATGGCCAAAAGCGCACCGATCACCAGCGTCGCAGCCCCGAACACCGGCAGGATGACCTGCCATTCGATGGTGCCGCCCAGCACCGGATTGAGGCGCATCAGAAGATAGACGCCGGCCTTCACCATGGTCGCTGAATGCAGGTAGGCCGAGACAGGGGTCGGCGCTTCCATCGCGTTGGGAAGCCAGAAATGGAACGGAAACTGCGCCGACTTGGTAAACGCGCCACCGAGCACGAGGATGAGCACGGCGAGATAGAGCGGGCTTTCCCTGACCACTGACCCAAGCGGCCCGAGCGCCGAAAACGCGCTGACGCCGGATACGCTCCACAGCAGCAGCAGACCGGCGAGCAGGAACAGCCCGCCCGCACCGGTGACGACCAGTGCCTGAAACGCGGCACGCCTTGCGGCTTCGCGGGTGTGATCGAAGCCGATCAGCAGGAACGAAGTGATCGAGGTCAGTTCCCAGAAGACGAACAGCATCAGCAGGCTGTCGGAGGCGACGACACCGAGCATCGACCCCATGAACAGGAGCAGGAACGAGAAGAACCGGCCCTGATGCGGATGTCCCTTCAGGTAACCGCCGGCATAGAGCACGATCAGGGCACCGATGCCGGAAATCAGCAGGAGAAAGGTCAGTGACAGACCGTCGATCAGCCAGGAAAAGCCGACATCGAGCGACGGCACCCAGGCATAACCTCCGGTGATGACTTCGCCACGGGAAACAGCATCGGAGCATCCGGCGAAATGGGCGAAAACAGCGACGGGAACAAGCGCCAGGAGCCAGGCCGCATTGTGCCCCAGCAGGCGGGTCAGCCACGGCGCGACAACCGCGCCCAGAAAGGGAAGGCAGAGGACCAGAAATGTCAGATCGACGACATTCATGGTTCTTTTCGCTCCTCCCTCGGCGTTGCGGCAACGACAGAACGGAAATCCCGCGCCGATGACAGACCCTTTCGGGATAGGGCAAGCGGCGATCAAATACAAGATTTGCCGGGACGGTTTGGCGGTCCTCCCCAGGGTTCGCCCCTTCCCAGGGACAAACGCCGCCATAGATCAAGCGGCTGACGATGAAGTTCAAGGAGAGACCGATGCATGACACGAGCACCTTGAAAGTGATGAAGACCGATGACGAATGGCGGGCGCAACTGACGCCCGAGCAATACCGCATTACCCGCCAGCACGGCACGGAACGCGCCTTTTCCAGTCCGGATTTCGATCTGGGAAAGAAAGGTGTCTATCACTGCATCTGCTGCAACCGGTCGCTGTATCGTTCGAACACCAAGTTCGATTCCGGCACCGGCTGGCCGAGCTTCTACGAGCCGATCTCTGCCGATGCGGTGACTGAGCATCACGATCTGTCCTATGGCATGAGCCGGACGGAAATCCGCTGCGCCGATTGCGACGCGCATCTTGGCCATGTCTTTCCGGACGGTCCACCACCGACCGGACTGCGCTATTGCATGAACGGCGTGGCGCTGACCTTTGAGCCGGAATGACCGGCTATCCGGCGTAACTGCGAGGAACCCGCAATATCGGCTTCGCTCACGGTCTGGTCCCGGGCCGTCAGCCGAAAATCTCCGAGAAAAGCGAAAGCAGGCTGAGGACCAGGGCAATGATGGTGACGAGCGGCACGACGGCGAAGATCAGGATCAGCGTCCAGTTGCGCCCGGGCGTGACATCTTCATCGCCATCCGCCCACACGGGCGCATCACGCTCGTCCACGTGCGGACGTGGCGGCTCGCGACCATCCTCGGGTTTGCTCCGCTTGTACATGACCCTCCCCTTTGCCCGGCGAGATTAGCCTCGCGTGCCGGAGTATTTTTACGAAACGACAAAGAATATTAATGATCGATAAAGTTTGATTTTTGCCCCTGCGCGCCCCTTACGGTTTCAGCATAAAATTAGTTTCAACTTGTGTTCCTTTTTCGGCGGCAAGAGATGAATAAATTTGCTGGACTGAATCGTCTGCGTGGATAGAGCTGCCCTCTCCGCGCTCCGGGAGACTGAAATGCACCTGAGACTGTTATTGTTGTTGCTTTCCGTACTCATCCTGTCCCTTCCCGCATTGGCGGCGGACGGTTGGGAAAACTATTCCAATCCCCGCTTCGGATTTACCGCCGCCGTGCCGCCCGGCTTCGCGCTGACGCAGGAAAGCGACAATGGCGACGGCGCGACTTTTCGTTCACAGGATGGGCGTGCGGAAATGCTGCTGTTCGGCGCGAATATCATCGATGGGAATTTTTCCGACGAGATCCGCCAGCGCATCGGCTGGGACAGGCAAGAGGGCTGGACGATCAGCTATGATAAGGTGACGTCGAACTGGGCGAGCTATTCCGGTACCAGGGAAGCCGACATTCTCTACGTCCGCGGCATCATACTCTGCGATGGCAGCGCCGGCTATTTTCACCTGCGCTATCCGCAGGACATGCAGACGACAATCGGGCCGGTGATAGGCCGGATGGTCAAGTCGCTGCACCCCGCCGGCGGTTGCGAGCAATCGCCGAAGGCAGCGCCGGGCGCGGCGCAGAACTGATACCGGCGACGATGGAAAGTGTCAGAGCGTGGCGCCGCTGATGCAGGTCAGGACGGCGGAATAGTGCACAGCGGCGGCGGTGACGACGAAGCCGTGCCAGATAGCATTCTGGAAGCGTAGCTTTTCCCAGACATGGAAGATCACGCCGCAGGAATAGATGATGCCGCCGATCAGGATGAGAATCAGCGTCGTTTCGGTCAACTCCGACAGAAGCGGACCGGCAGCGAACACGCCGCTCCAGCCCATGGCGAGATAAAGCAGGATCGCCACCCGGTCGAAACGGCCGGGAAAGACGCATTTGATCAGCACGCCGACAAACGCGATCGCCCAGATGCCAATCAGCATGCCGAACAGGAAAGGGTCGTCCCAGCCGCGCTGCAGGAACGGCGTATAGGTCGCGGCGATGAGGATGAAGATCGAGGAATGATCAAACCGGCGCAGGAACCATTTGGTCTGCGACACCGGATAGAGATTGTAGAGGAAGGAGATCGACAGCGTGGCAACCAGCCCCGCCCCATAGATCCAGGCGGCAGCAAGCTGGCCGGACGTGCTCCAGACGGTGGCGTAGAAGATCATCGCGGTGACGCCGATCAGGGCGAAGGCCAGGCCGACGCCATGAACCACGCCATCGGCGATGAGTTCCGAGCGATCGTAGTTCCACTTGACGCCTTTGATCTCCACGGCAGCCTCTCGATACTTCCCTTGATAGCCTTGTACCAGCCTTTGTTTACAAAGCCGTGTAAACAGCTGCAACGGTGCGATGAATCTACTTTGACATAGGGTTAAGGGCCGAAACAGGGCAGCCGGAATCAACAATTGCAACAGGCCGTCATCTCCCCGTCAGCCGGCCGCGCTGTTCCCGGGGAGACTTGCACAAGCGCCGGTTTTCAACACAATGCCCCGCACCGACGCAAGCGGAGAAAGGGAAGATCATGGCAGTACACCGGCACATCATCGGGCTCCCGGCCCGCCTGCCCGTCGCCGCGATGCTGCTTGCCTCGATCGCGCTTCCCGCGCCTGCTTTCGCCCAGAGCGATCCGGCAACCGGCAACGGTTATGCCACCCCGCCGCATATGGCGCCGCCCGCCTCCGACACCCGTGACGGCGCCTCGATCGGCACGATGCAGGCGATCAAGCCCGCAACCACCACCACCGGCATCAACCCGTGCGACACGCTGGCGGCCGATCCGCTGGATGCCGATCGGGAGCGGAGTGTCACGCCCGTCGAACTCAGGGCGATGGACGGGGACGCAGCGCTTGCGGCCTGCAGGACCGCCTATGAGACGAAGCCGAACATCCTGCGCTTCATCTATCAATATGCCCGCTCCATGGAGAAGCAGGGCGATTACGCTGCCGCGCTCGACATGTACCGCTCGGCTGCCGCTCGGGGCTATCCCGCTGCCTACGCGGCTGTCGCCTATGCCTATGACAATGGTCAGGGCGTAACACAGGATGAAAAGGAGGCGATGCGCTGGTATCTCGATGCAGCGCAACGCAACAATGCCTGGGCGATGTTCAATCTCGGCTATTTCTACGATTCCGGCCGTGGCGTTCCGGAAGACGATGCGGTGGCACTCGATTGGTACACCAAGGGCGCGGTCGCCGGTAACGCCCGCGCCATGAACGATGCCGGCTTTCTGCTCGAAACCAGCAACACCGTGCCGCGCAACATCGAGGAAGCCCGCCGCTGGTACATCAAGGCGGCCGATGCCGGCAATGCCGTCGGCATGACCAATGCCGCCAATTTCCACTTGAACGGCATCGGCGGGCCGGTCGACATGGCCAAGGCGTTCGACTGCTACACGCGGGCTGCCGATTCCGGCAATGTCGATGCCATGAACGGCCTCGGCTACATGTATTATTCCGGCTTCGGCGTGACCAAGGATGTGGCCGAAGGCATGCGCCTCTATCGCAGCGCGGCCGATGGCGGCAACGCCACGGCGCTGACCAATATCGGCTTTGCCTACGAGACCGGCGAAGGGGTCGAGAAGGACCTGAACCAGGCGATGGACTACTATCGCCGCGCCGCCGATCGTGGCGATTCCATCGCCTTCAACAATGTCGCGAACTTCTACGACAAAGGTCTCGCCGTGAACCCCGATCCGGTTCTGGCCGCCGAATGGATGGAGAAGGCGTTGCGGGCCGGCGCCAATTTCAGCCGCGGCCAGATGCGCGACAATTCGCAGAACTGGTCCCTGCCCTTCCGCAAGGCCCTGCAGCGTCGTCTCTCCGACCAGCAGATCTATTCCGGCCCGATCGACGGCGGCTTCGGCCCGCAGACGCAAGCCGCGATCGACAGCATTTTCGGCGTCCGCTGAGCCGTTACGCCCGGTAACGCAGCGCGCTGACCAGAAGCGCAAAGGCGGCAGATGGCTGGCGGCGGCTCGGGTAATAGAGGTGGTAGCCGGAAAACGGTTCGCACCAGTCTTCCAGAACGCGCACAAGACGACCCTTGGCCAGATCCGCCGCGACCACGTCTTCCGACAGATAGGCAAGACCCAGCCCCTGGCGGGCGGCATTCAGCCGAAGGGCGATATTGTTGAAGGTCAGTTGCCCCTCGACGCGGACTCGCAGTTCGTGGCCTTCCTTTTCGAATTCCCATGCATAGATGCCACCATAGGTCGGCAGGCGCATGTTGATGCAGGAATGCACCGTCAGGTCATGCGGCGTCAGCGGCTTCGGCCGCGTCTCGAAATAGGTCGGCGCGCCGACCACGGCCATGCGCATGTCCGGACCGATCCGCACCGCCACCATGTCCTTCGCCACCTGCTCGCCCAGCCGGACGCCGGCATCGTAACGCTCGGCGACAATATCGGTCAGACCGTAATCCACCATCACCTCGACATGGATATCGGGATAATCCGGCAACAGCCTGGCGAGCGCCGGCCACAGCACGGCCTCGGCCGAATGCTCGCCGGCGGTGATGCGGATCGTTCCGGCCAGTCTGTCGCGAAATTCGCTGAGGGCTGCAAGCTCGCTCTCGATCTCGTCCATGCGCGGGCCGACGGTCGCAAGCAGCCGCTCTCCGGCCGGTGTCGCCGAGACACTGCGCGTGTTGCGGCTGAGGAGCCGCACGCCCAGCCGCTTTTCAAGCGCCGTGATGGTGTGGCTGAGGGCCGATTGCGACACGCCGAGCCTGGCGGCCGCTTTGGTAAAGCTCCTCTCGCGGGCAACAGCGATGAAGGCGGCGAGATCATTGGTCGGCTGGCGCGGCATTCATGAGTATCCTTCATAAGAGCTTGCAACATCTACCATCTAATCGCTGGTAATCGCACGCGCTAAATACACGTCCATCCACAGCGAGCGTTCGGAAAGGACTGACCCAATGAACATAACCAGAAATGGAACCATCCCGTCGCTGAAAGGCCCCGACGAATCCTTCACCGGCACCGTCCGTATCGATGGCCGCTTCAAGGGAACCGGTCCGGCGCGCGTCAGCGGCTCTACGGTGACGTTTGAACCGGGTGCGCGCACCGCATGGCATACCCATCCGCTCGGCCAGACGCTGCTCGTGATGTCAGGCTTTGGCCGGGTCCAGCGCGAAGGCGGCACCGTCGAGGAAATCCGGGCGGGCGACACCGTCTGGTTCGAGCCGGGTGAAAAACACTGGCACGGTGCTTCCCCGACAACCGCCATGACCCATATCGCCATTGTCGAAGCGCTTGATGGCCAGGTGGTCGACTGGATGGAACACGTCACCGACGAACAATATTCGGCTTAACCCCAGGACTGGCCTGAACAAGGAGACATTCGATGCAGAAAAGAACATTGGGAAAGAGCGGTCTTGAGGTCTCGGCCATCGGGCTCGGCTGCATGGGGCTGAGCTTCGGCTACGGCCCCGCGACGGAAACACAGGAAGCGGTCAAATTGATCCGCACCGCCTATGAACGCGGCGTGACCTTCTTCGACAGCGCCGAGGCCTATGGCCCCTACACGAACGAGGAACTGCTCGGCGAGGCGCTCGCACCGTTCCGCGACCAGGTCGTCATCGCCACGAAATTCGGCTTTGAGTTCAACGCCGAAGGCGGGCAGAGCGGCATGAACAGCCGGCCGCAACATATCCGCGATGTCGCGGACGCCGCGCTGAAGCGGCTGAAGACCCATGTCATCGACCTGTTCTACCAGCACCGCGTCGATCCCGACGTGCCGATCGAGGATGTGGCCGGAACGGTCAGGGACCTGATCGCCGAGGGAAAGGTCAAGCATTTCGGCCTCTCCGAGGCCGGCCCCCAGACGATCCGCCGCGCCCATGCAGTCCAGCCCGTCGCAGCCCTTCAGAGTGAATATTCGCTGTGGTGGCGCGAGCCGGAAAACGACATCCTGCCGGTTCTGGAGGAACTGGGCATCGGTTTCGTGCCGTTCAGCCCGCTCGGCAAGGGCTTTCTTACCGGCGCGATCACCGAGCAGACGACCTTCGATGCCAAGGACTTCCGCAATATCGTGCCGCGTTTCTCTGCCAATGCCCGCAAGGCCAACCAGACGCTGGTCGACCTGCTCGGCGAGATTGCCGCAGCAAGGAAGGTGACGCCGGCCCAGATCGCGCTGGCCTGGCTTTTGGCGCAAAAGCCCTGGATCGTGCCGATCCCCGGCACGACGAAACTGCACCGGCTCGAAGAGAATATCGGCGCCGCAGCCGTCGAACTGACGGCGCAGGATCTGGCGTCGATCGAGCAGGCGGTTTCCGGCATCACCGTTCAGGGTGACCGGTATCCCGCCCATCTGCAGGCGCGGATCAACCGGTAAACTGGAGGGCATCGCCATGACGGAAGGTATCGAAGGAAAAGTCGTCGTCATCACCGGCGCCAGCAGCGGTCTCGGCGAGGCCGCCGTGCGGCTTCTGTCAGAGGGTGGCGCCAAACTGGTCTCGGCGCACGGCGTCTCGACAGGCTCGAGGCGCTGGCGCAATCCTGCGGGCTCGGCAAGGACGCCGCGGTCCGCACGGACGTCTCAAACTTCGACGAGGTGAAGCGGCTGGTCGACCATGCGGCAGGGCTGCACGGCCGGATCGACGTGCTCATCAACAATGCCGGCCTGATGCCGCATTCGCCGCTGGAACGCTGCAAGGTCGAGGACTGGGACCGGACGATCGACGTCAACCTCAAGGGCGTGCTCTATGGCATCGGCGCAGTGCTGCCCTACATGAAGGAGCAGAAAAGCGGCCAGATCATCCCAGATCATCAACGTATCCTCGGTCGCCGGGCACAAGGTCAATCCGGGCGGCGCGGTCTATGCCGCCACCAAGCATGGCGTTCGGGGGATCTCGGAAGGGCTGAGGCAGGAAGTGAAGCCGTACAACATCCGCACCACCGTGATCTCGCCGGGCGCCGTCGATACCGAACTGCCGGCAAGCGTGACGGAAGAGGATGTAGCAAAGAACGTGCGGGCTCTCTATGAGCGCGTGGCCATCCCGGCCAGTTCCTTCGCGCGGGCCGTAGCCTTTGCCATGAGCCAGCCGGAGGATGTCGATATCAACGAAATCCTGTTCCGCCCCACGGCGCAGGAATACTGATTTCCGGACGGCTCCAGCCGCCCTGCATCAACCTCGGAGCACGGCATGAAACCGCACATCATTCTGCATATGGGATCGAGCATCAACGGCCGCATCGTGCCGACACATTGGCCGAAGGACCTGACGAAGGACTTTTCCGCGGTCTATGAGCAGATCCACGAGGATTTGAAGGGCGACGCCTGGCTGGTTGGCCGTATCACCATGGCGGATTTCGCCGAAGGCGATCCTGACCCGGTAGCGGCATCGCAGGCCTATCCGCGAACGACATGGAAAGCGCCGGAAGCGCAGGAAGGCCCCTATGCCATCGCGGTCGATCAGGGGGCGAAGCTCCATCTCAACACCGGCGAGATCAATGGCGACAAGGTCATCCTGATCCTGACTGAAAGCGTTTCCGACGATCATCTCGCCGAACTGCGCCGGGACGGCATTTCCTATCTCTTTGCCGGCCGCTCAGAGACCGACCTGGCACTCGCTCTCAAAACACTCGGTGAAGAGTTCGGCATCCGGCGCCTTCTGCTCGAAGGCGGCGGCGGCATCAATGGCAGCTTTCTCGCGGCCGGATTGATCGACGAGATCAGTCTGCTGATCCTGCCGCTCGCCGACGGCGCGAGCGGCATGCCGACGACCTTCGACGGACCGGCCGTTCCTGCAAGCCTGCTTTCACTCAGCGCCGTCGAACGGCTGGACAATGACGTCCTGCACCTGCGCTACCGGGTTGAGCGATCGAACGGTTGAGCCTAGCGGTCGACCAGCACGGCGCAGACGCAATGGCTGACGACACGGCTGGCGGTGGAGCCGATGAAATAATCGATGAGGCCCGGGTGGTGCGATGCGATGATGACCAGATCCGCCTTCTCCTCCTCGGCGAAAGCGTTGATCACACCGGCAGCGCCACCGATGCGGATTTCGACGCGTCCGTTGATGTTGTGCTTTTCCTTGAGTTCGGTCAGCGTCTGCGTCGCCTGCTTGCGCGACTCGTCCATCACCTCCAGCGGAAAGTCGACGATCATGTAACCCTGCGCATAGGCGTTCAGATCCTCGACCACATTCAGCAGGATGATTTCGCCGCCGTCATCGAGCAGCGACTGCGCGCGCTCAAGGGTTTTCTCGCCGTGCTCCAGTTTGTCCATGGCGATCGGGACAATGATTTTTTTGTACATGACGCTCTCCTTGGGTTCAGACGCACATCGTGCTGACAGGGCGTTTTTCAAAACTTCGCCGTGTGCACAATGGTTTCACTATAGGCATTCTCAACCGACAGTCACAGTCCCTGTGGCGAAGCGCCACGCATCATTGTCAACGTTGTGAGAACGGTAAATCCTCAATACCGCACCTTCCGTGAACGCCGCGCGCGCGTCATATATTCGTTCGAACCATTCGACAGGATAGCGCCATGGCAACCCTCGACAGACGCACCTTCCTCAAGTTTTCGACGACGGCGATCGTCACCGGAGCCGCCGTCCATGCAGCCGATGCAGAAGAGATCAAACCGATGACCGAGCAAGCCGAAAACCACGCCATCCGCATGCCCGCCTATGTCGATCATTCGCATCTGGTGGTGCGCGACCTGCCGATGGTTTCCGCCTGGTACCAGGCCATCATGGGCCTCTCACCGATTGAGAAGACGGCAAGCGGCGAGACATTGGGCGTTGCCGGCCGGCCGCTGCTGACGCTGACCACCGAGGGCAATGCGGCGATCGCGCCGCACAATGCGCCCGGCCTGTTCCACACGGCCTTCCTCGTTCCCGACCGCACCGAACTCGGCCGCTGGCTGGCGCATATCGCCCATAACAACGTACCCCTGCAGGGCGCGTCCGATCATCTCGTTTCGGAAGCGATCTATCTCGGCGACCCCGAAGGAAACGGCATTGAGGTCTATCGCGACCGGCCGCGCGAGGAATGGAACTACCTACAGGACGGCATGGTGAAGATGGCAACGTTGCCGCTTGACCTGCAGGCGATCTACGACGAGGCCCCGAAGGACAAGTGGAACGGCATGGCGGATGGAACGGCGATCGGCCATATCCACCTGCAGGTTTCCGATATCCCTGAGGCGAACGCCTTCTTCCGCGATGTGCTCGGTCTCGATCTGATGGCCACCTATCCCGGCGCCAGCTTCTTTGCCTCGGGCAAGTACCATCACCATATCGGCGCAAACATCTGGAACTCGCGTGGTGCGCCGAAGCGCCAGAGCAACATGACCGGCCTTGCGAACTACACGGTGCGCTTCAACGACCCCGCCAAGTTGCAGGCCGCATTGGCGGCGCTGGAAAAGCTGGAAATCCCGGTGACCCGCAACGGTGACAGCCATTCTTTGATCGACCCGTGGGGCATCGGCTTGAAACTGGAGGCCTGAGGCCTCCAGCTTGGACCTTACCAGCCCTGCGGCTCGATATAGCGGCCATGGACCCAGCCGGTCTGCCAGTTGCCGTTCTGGCCGGGATCATGCCAGATCTGGCACCAGGTAGACCGCACCGCATTGCGTTGGGCACCGCGCGACCAGCCCGCGATATCGTTGAGATCGACACCATTCATGCAGCGGCCTGTCATCTGCAGACCGGTGCCGTTCGGATAACCGGCGCGGATGGCCGATTGCGATGACGGCCAGGCGCGCGCATTCAGCACGTCGTTCCAGGCAACGCCCGACACTTTCCAGGCAACGAAGGTATTGGCCATCGCCGCCGGGGCGGCAAAGGCGACAAGTGCGGCAGCCAGCGTGATTTTCACCAGGGTTTTCATGATCAAGTTCTCCTCGGGCGGCACTTTACCGGCCGCTGTTTTTGTCCCTGATCTTGATTTAGCAGGTGTCGCCGGTGTCATCGGTTCCGGATGGAACAGGCTGTTTTTCGGCTTTAACGGCGCGGCCGCGACGGCGATCCCGGCGCCGGATTCGTCGATGAGGTGGGGTTCCTGTTCAATCAGAACTGAGCGTTCGGTGGCGACCGCCAGACTTTGGGCAGTATCAGCAGGGCACCACTGCCGCACAGCGCGGCGGTAAAGAGAGTTCCTCGCTGAGGACCACCGAACAGCAGGGTGATCAATCCCGCATGCCGTCCATCCGGGTCAAAAAATGCATCCATTGAAAAAAGGAACGGCAAAAAAAGAACAAAAATAATCACCAATACCGATATCAAGAAAACGACATCCGCCTTTTTCCCGACGGAATGAAGCTTGATCAGGTCTCCCTGCGTTTCGCCCCGGTTTCTGCGCAGGATGTACGAGAGCAACAGACCTCCGGCGATCGTTGCGCCGACGACGCCATAAACGATCAGCAAATTCATGACCATGTCGCTGCTACCCGGTGCCGGCGCGAGATAGACTGATGAAATCACCGAAAGATGAAAGGCGCTGGTTGTCGAAGATGTTGTCAGCGGCAATTTGAAACGCAGTTCTCGCCAGTACAGATACAGCGAGTAAGGTCCCATAAAGAGAGGGTAAATCCCGATACCGTGAAGAATGCTGCCTATCAGTTCCATGTCCGGATGAAGCCGAACCGCGCATGATTCGTCAAACGCCTCCCGTGCCATTTCATCGGGAGGTCCGGAGCGCTGATAGCGCCCCGGTATCGCGCGTCGTCCTCAGCCTAAGTCTCTAATGCCTCTGCCCCGAACCGCCGACCGCGACGATCGAAAAAGGCTGGCCTTCGACCGGGATCGTCCGCTTCTCTGTCAACGTTTCCGGATCGATTATGCGCACAAGGCTGTGGCGCGGATCGGTGACGGCGATGGTGTCGCCGGCCATGGCGAGACGCGGACGCGGATCGCGCCAGTGACCGTCCTTGCTATAGGGTTCGGTGATCGTTTCCGAGCCGGTGATCTCGCCCTTCACGACATCCAGCTGGTGCAGCTTGCCGTCTTCCGTCAGGATATAGCCATGGCGGGCATCGGCGGGATCGAGCACGAAATCGACACGGCGGGTCGGAAGTTCGATGAGGCGATAGAGTGTATCGCTGTCGGGATCGATCAGCACCACCTTGTCCTCCCCATAGTTGCCAAGGAAAAACTGCATGGATTTTCCGCCGAGCAGCGTCGAGACCTTGCCTTCCGGGAGGTTCGAACCATAGGCCAGCATCTCAAGCTTCGGACCATCGAGCCCGCCCGGCCGGGCGATCAGCACACCCTCTGCACAACCGAAGGCGACGAGCCGTGCCGAGACGGCCTCGCCATGCAGCCCGGTGCAGGTGGCGACATCGCCCCGCTGCTTGCCGTCGCGATCGACGACACGCAGGCCGAGCCTTGGCGGCAGTTCGTCCGGCTTCACCTCGGCTGCCATGTTCGGCACCGAAACAAGAATATTGCTGCCCATCGGCACCGCAACGCCATGGTGCGGCGCCGTCGTATCGATCACCGTCCCCTGCCCGTTGCCATCGAGAAGTGCCGTTTCCGCAAGCAGATCCGCCTTGCCGCCTCGGTCATAGAAAACCACCACATCATCGCCATGGGTCACGACATGGCCGGGCTTGGCGCCGGAAATAGTGGCAGGCAGTAACTTCGGGTCCGACACTTCTATATCGCGGTGCTCGCCATGATCGGAAAGGGCAATTCCGGTCGACAGCACATTTACCGTGCCGGCATCGCCCTGCACCGCAAAGACGGTCCGGCCGCTGTCGCTGGCGCTCAGCGCCGCATAGCCCTTGAGATCGTAACGCCCGAGTTCCGCACCGCTCCTGGCATCGATGGCGCGAACCACCGGCAGAGTGTGATCGGCGACGAACAGGCGCCAGGTCTCTCCACCATCATCAGCGAGTACGGGGAACGGAATGAGCGCGCCGACAAAGGCGGCATTGCGCATCAGACGGGTGAAATGGGTTCGCATCGGCTTCTCCTTTATGTAATAACGTTACGTTGTTATAAAGTTACATCCGCAATGTCCAGACTGGAGCCGTGAATTTCACAGGAGAAAAAGAAAAGGCCGCATGTGCGATCACATGCGACCTCTCAAGTGTTTGTTTTGGCTCAGATTACGCCGCGCGCATCCGACGCGCCATCGATGCCAGCGCATTGCTGCCGGCGCCGTCCTCGAGCTTGAAGCGGGCGAGCAGGGTCTGCAGCTGGCGGCTTTCTTCCGCGAGCGTCTCGCTGGCGGCCGTGGTTTCCTCGACCATGGCGGCGTTCTTCTGGGTCATCTGGTCCATGTGGTTGACCGACGTGTTGATCTCGGCAAGCGCGGTCGACTGTTCGCGAGCGGCCGTGGCGATGCTCTCGACGTGATCATTGACGCGAAGAACCAGCTGTTCGATTTCAACCAGCGCATCGCCGGTGGCGCGCACCAGCGAGACACCGCCGCCGACTTCCGCCGCCGATGCACTGATCAGGTTCTTGATCTCCTTGGCGGCGTTGGCGGAGCGCTGAGCGAGTTCGCGCACTTCCTGCGCGACGACGGCAAAGCCGCGACCGGCCTCGCCCGCCCGGGCGGCCTCGACGCCGGCATTCAGCGCCAGCAGGTTGGTCTGGAAGGCGATTTCGTCGATGACGCCGATGATCTGGCTGATCTTGCTGGAAGATTCCTCGATACGGCCCATGGCGCTGACGGCGCTGCGGACGATCTCGCCGGACTTGCCGGCGCTGTCCTTGGTTTCGCGCACCATGTCGCGGGCTTCATTGGCGCGCTGGGCTGAGGTGCGGACGGTTGCAGTGATCTCGTCCAGCGCGGCGGCGGTCTCCTCAAGCGCGGCAGCCTGCTGCTCGGTGCGCTTGGAGAGGTCATTGGCGGCCGACGACAGTTCCGACGAGCTGTCCTTGATCGTGCCGGCGGAGCCGCGGACATTGCTCATGGTCGAGCGCAGCGTCACCATCGTCGCGTTGACATTGCTCTGCAGCTCGGCAAAGGCGCCCTGATAACTGCCTTCCATGGCCTGCGACAGGTCGGCATCGGCCAGTGCGGCGATAACGCGGCGAACCTCGGTGACCGCATGGTCGATGCTGTCGACCAGTTCGTTGACGCTGCCGGCAAAGCGGTTGAGGTCGGCATTGCCGTAGTCCTTGCGGATGCGGGCGGTGAAATCACCGGCGACGGCGGCGGCAACGACCGTGCTGATGCTCGACTGCAGGTCGCTGGAGCGGGCATGCAGCGCCTCTTCCTGGGCCTTCATGTCGCGCATGGAGAGCGCATTGGTGCGGAAGACCTCGACGGCGCGGGCCATCTCGCCGATTTCGTCCTTGCGGGTGGCGTCGGTGCCGGTCTCGGCCAGATTGCCTTCGGCCAGGCGGCTCATGGCAGCGGTCAGGTCGCGAACCGGCGTGGCGATGCCGCGGCGGGCGACGAGCAGGCTGACGACGGCACCGAAGACGATGCAGGCGACGATGGCGGCAGCGACAACCAGCATGGCCATGTTGGATTCCGCCAGCGCAGCAGCGCGGGCGGAGGCAAGGGCCTCACCCGAATAGGTGCTGTATTCCTTGACCGATGCCGTCACGACCTTCTGGCCATCCAGCGCGACACCGAGGGCAGCCTTGATCGCCGCACCATTGGCCGGATCGGCCTCGGCGACATCCACCATCGACCGGATGCTGGCGAAATAGCTTTCCAGCGTCTGGCGAATCTTGCCGAGCTGCTGGACTTCCGTCGCATCGGCGGCGGCCTCGATCTTCGGCAGGCGGGCCAGCATTTCGCCGGAGCGCTTGTCTGCCTCGGCTCGGAAATCGGCGGCCTTTTCCGGTGCGGCGGCCAGCTGATAGGTCATGCGACTGATGGCGATGATATCGACACGCAGGTCCATCGCCTCGCGGGCAACCTCTTCCTTGGTACCGACGGAAACCATCGCGGATTCCAGCGCCGAAAGGCCTCTGGCGCCGACTAGGCCGATGACAAGCGAGGACAGGCCCATCACGAAGACGACAAGGCCGATCTTCTGGAGAATGGAGAGATTGCGAAACGTCATGGCGGACTCCGGCGGGCACGTCTGCCCGCATGCTGAACACAAAGAGGGGGAAGGCCTGATGCCTGGAGACAGCGCGGAAGAACATTGCGCCCGGTGGCGCGAGACTCCCGCACTTGCCCTAAATTTGAGTTAAATTTTCCCCTCTTGTTCTCGCATTGCGGCAACGCTTTCGCGCCGCAGCACGGTCACTTGCCCGGCGTGCAGACGAAAAGGCTGGCGAGCTTCAAGGCAACCGGACGCACGATCAGCACGCAGACGAAAGCGGCGGGCATGGCAACGACATAAGCCGCAATGACGCGGGCGAAATAATCGCCGGGAAAGCCGCTATTGGCGGCAACGATGACGCCGCACATCAGGAACGCCATGATCGCCGACATGAAGAAGGCAAAGACGATCGGCATGGCGCGGGCGGGAAGCTTGAAGCCGCGCGTAGCGGGCGTGGAAAGGGATAAATCAGTCATGGTGTAGTCCTTCGATGGTGTGATCCGTTGGGCGGAAAATGCCATCGCCGGCGCACGCGCAGTAGATCATTGCAAGCACGCTCAGAATGAAGCAAAACTATCGAATGATATCATCAATTCGATTGGCATGATTATGGATACCCTGCGCGGCGTCGAGAGTTTCATTCGCAGTGTCGAGGAAGGCAGCATCGCCGGAGCGGCCCGCCGGCTCGGCATTACGCCGGCCGCCGCCAGCCAGAATATCGCCCGGCTGGAACGCAGCCTCGGCACCCGCCTCCTCCAACGCACCACGCGCAAACTCGGCCTGACCGAGAGCGGACAGGTCTATTACGACCGCGTACGCCACGTAATCGCCGATCTCGAACAGGCGGGCGAAGCCGTTTCCTCGCTGCAGGATGCGCCGCGCGGACCCTTGAAGATCGCAGCCTCCGTCGCCTTCGGCCGGCATGTCGTGGCGCCGCTCGTCCCGGCCTTCGTCGCCCGGTATCCCGACGTGCGGGTGGAACTGTTGATCACAGATGCTGCCGTCGACCATATCCGCGAAGGGGTGGATATCAGCGTGCGCTTTGCCGAGCAGTTGGAACCATCGCTGATCGCCCGGCGGCTGGCGACGGTGCCGATGCTGCTCTGTGCCTCACCGGACTACATCGCCCGCCGGGGCCGGCCGAAAAAACCGGAAGACCTCGTGCATCACGATTGCCTCGTCTATCGCTTCGCCGTGCACGGCCGCCTGTTCCAGTGGACATTCCTGCAGGACGGCACGCTGTTCGAACCGGCGATCGAGGCAAAGATCGTCAGCAACGATATCGATACGCTAACGGAAATGGCGCTCGCCGGCGCCGGCATCGCAAGGCTCGGCGCCTTCATCAGCGAACCGCTGATCGACAAAGGCATGCTTGTCCCCCTGTTCGACCGCGACCCCGGAACGCCCGGCGCCATCACCGGCCACGCTCCCTTCGATTTCTACGCCTGCTATCTCGACCGGCAGGCGGAAACCCCGAAAATCCGGGCGTTTATCGACCACGCGGTGGCGGCGCTGAAGGGGCGCTGGCGCGGGGCGTGAAGAGCAGGGTCGAAACGGTTATTTCTGTCAAATTTTGAGGACATTATGGAAGTCGATATTCTGTGCGAGGGGAAAGTCATAGGGCATGCGCACCTTGATCCAATTGACCCACCAATGGGCGTCGCCGGAGGACGGTTCGTTGCTGCCCCAGAATATGCCCCGCGCATCCACGCATATGTCATCGATGGCGACGATAACAAGCTGGGGGAGAGCGCTAACCTTTCGGCACGGTCCGACGCATACGGTATGCTCACATGCGCGGGTGTCTGCATCGAAGACTTCAATCAAACTCTTCAAGAGATAAACGTCATCGTTCTTGGCATGGCATATCCCGAGTATGAGACCGCTTTCGCGGCTCACGCTCTTTACAAGGCCTATTGGCGCACGGATGAGTAGTCGGGTTCTCAACGATATCAGCGCGAGATAATCCTTCTCGCGTTGACGCGCTTGAGCATCGACCATGTTACCCGCCTATTAGTACCGACGCCTATCTCATTTCGTTGACTGAGACCATGCGGTGGCCGCACTCAAGGGCCGCTGGCGCGGGGCGTGAGGGGGATCGAACCTTTTGATTTCATCGGCTGCAGCGACAACCGCTATTGACCCGAAGCCGATGTTTATCGAACTGGCAACATTAACTGGCCCAGCAGCGCAATTCGACTTTTTACCTGCTGGTGATGCCGCTATGATCGCTTCATGGATACCCGTGATTGCAACGAGATCGCCGCGTGGTTGGCCGAGGCCGGCCTGCTGGGCATTCGAGACGAGGCCTCGCTGACGCGGGCATTCTGCGAACGATGCGTCGAGGCCGGAGTGCCGCTCGGCAAAGTCTTCGTGATGATCGACACGCTTCATCCGATGTATGAGGCGCGCGCATTTTTTTGGGACGAGGATCCCGAAAACCCTTTCCGCGAAGAACAACATGTCGTCGGTCGTGATCCGGACGTTGCGGCTCAGTGGTCGCGCAGCCCCTTCCTGCAAATGCTGCGTCGGCGCGAGACCTCGCTCCGCTGCCGGCTCGAGCATGGCGAAACCCACGGCTACCCGGCGATCCAGGAATTGTGTGACGCTGGTCAGACTGACTATCTGGCGTTCGTCTACCGCACGCGGCAGGCGGTGCGCGTCGAAGATGTCAACGCATTCTATGCGCGTTTCACCACGGCTCAGCCGGGTGGATTCAGCGACGGTGATGTGGCCTGCCTGGCGCAACTGACGCCTCACCTTGGCCTTGCCATCCGGTCCGCGGCACAAACCCGGCTGACGAAGACGCTCGCAGAAGCCTATCTCGGTCGCGACGCCGGCCGGCGTGTGCTCAGCGGCGCTATTCGACATGATTCCGTGAGGCGTATCCGGGCCGTGCTCTGGTATTCGGACATCACCGGCTACACCCATCTCTCCGAATCCGTGCAGGCCGATCAGTTGATCCCTCTGATCAACGACTATGCAGAGGCGGTGATCGGGGCGGTCAGGTCGGCCGGCGGTGATGTCCTGAAGCTGATCGGAGACGGTGTTCTCGCGATGTTTACGAGTTCCCGGCCGGAATATGCGTGCCGGGCGGCCGTTGACGCGGAGCACGATCTACGGCTGCGGCTCGGCCAGCTTGCACGCCGTCGCAAAACAGAGGGCCTGCCTGTCGCCGACATCCATCTCGGTCTGCATTCTGGGGATGTATTCTACGGCAATATCGGCACACCCGACCGGCTCGATTTCACCGTGATTGGCCAGGCAGTCAATGAAGTCAGCCGCATCAGCGACATGTGCCAATCCACAGGGCGCGACATGCTCTGCTCCTCGGAGTTCGCCGGCCTCCTGTTGGGGGAGGAACGAGACAAGCTCGTTTCCGTCGGGCGATTTGCGCTGAAAGGCGTTGGAAAAGCCAAGGAATTGTTCACGCTCGACCCGAGCCTTGCAGCCGCGGGCACGACACCGAAAACGAAGACCTCTCGCCGGCGGGCATCTGTGGCGAGGCAATGACGGCACTCAGGCAAGGCATGCGCGTATTGTACCTCATTCTTTTCCCTTGAACCTGCCCCTCCCCGCCTCTATCTCCGAACTCCTCACTTCTCGCATCGCTGGAGACATTGCTTGTCCATCTTCAAGAACCTTCCCGCCGCTCCCGTTGCACGCAAGAAGCCGGTGACCGATACGCGCCACGGCATTACCCGCACCGATGATTATGCCTGGCTCAGGGCCGATAATTGGCAGGCGATGTTCAAGGATCCGTCGATCCTCGATCCGGAAATCCGCGCGCATCTGGAGGCAGAGAATGCCTATATGAAGGCGGCGATGGCAGACACGGAAGCGCTGCAGAAGACGCTGTTTGCCGAGATGAAGGGCCGCATCAAGGAGGATGACTCGTCCGTTCCGATGAAGGACGGGCCTTTTGCCTACGGCACCTTCTTCGTCACCGGCGGCGAGCAGCCGCGCTATTTCCGCGAACTGCGTGATGGCGGCGAACGGACCGTGATGCTGGATGGTGACAAGGAAGCGGAAGGCAAGGCCTATTTTCGCCTCGCCGGTATCGACCATACCACCGACCACAGCCGCGGCATCTGGGGCTATGACGACAAGGGGTCGGAATATTACACGCTGCGCGTCCGCGACCTTTCAACCGGTAATGACCTCGACGACGTGATCGAAAGCACCGGCGGCGGCGGTGCCTGGGCGCCGGACGGCAAGAGCTTCTTCTATACCGTGCTCGACGACAACCATCGCCCGTCGAAAATCTTCCACCACATCATCGGTGAGCCACAGTCGGCCGACCGGCTGGTCTACGAGGAAGAGGATCCGGGCTTCTTCATGGGCGTCGGCGGCTCGATGCTGGACGACTTCATCTACATCGACATTCACGACCACGAGACCAGCGAATACTGGCTGCTGCCGACCTCCGATCTTCTGGGCAAGCCGCAACTGGTCTCGGCGCGCGAAACCGGACTGGAATATTCCCTCTCCGAGGGCGGCGACGTCTTCTACATCCTGACGAACGCCGACGGCGCCAAGGATTTCAAGATCATGCAGACGCCGGTTGGCAAACCGAGTCGAGAAAACTGGGTGGATGTGGTGCCGCACACCGCCGGCCGGCTGATCATTTCGCATGGCGCCTATGCCCGCCATCTGGTCTGGCTAGAGCGCGAAGCCGGCCTGCCGCAGATCAAGATCCGCGACCGCAAGACGGGCGAGGAACACGCGATCGCCTTTGCCGAGGAAGCCTTCTCGCTGGGACTTCAGGGCGCCGCCGAATACGATACGGACGTCATCCGCTTCTCCTATTCGTCGATGACGACGCCGAGCCAGCTTTACGACTACAACATGGTGACGCGGGAGCGCACGCTGCTGAAGACACAGGAAGTGCCGTCGGGCCACAATCCGGAAGACTATGTCACGCGCCGCGTCATGGCGCCGTCCTGGGACGGCGTGCCGGTCCCGGTCACCCTGCTCTATCGCAAGGATACGCCGCTTGACGGCTCCGCCCCCTGCCTGCTCTACGGCTACGGCGCCTACGGCATTGCCATTCCAGCCTCGTTCAACACCAATTGCCTGTCGCTCGCCGATCGCGGCTTCGTCTATGCCATCGCCCACATCCGCGGCGGCAAGGACAAGGGGTTTCAGTGGTACGAAGACGGCAAGATGGAGAAGAAGACCAATACGTTCAAGGACTTCATCGCGGCGGCCGACTATCTGAATCAGGAGAAGTTCACGTCCTACGCGAACATCGTCGCCGAGGGCGGATCGGCCGGCGGCATGCTGATGGGCGCGATCGCCAACATGGCGCCGGAGAAATTCAAGGGCGTCATCGCCGCCGTTCCCTTCGTCGATGTTCTCAACACCATGCTCGACGACACGCTGCCGCTGACACCGCCGGAATGGCCGGAATGGGGCAACCCGATCGAGGACAAGACCGCCTACGAGCGCATGGCCGCCTACTCGCCCTACGACAACGTTTCGGAAAAGCCCTACCCTGCGATCCTCGCGCTCGGCGGCCTCACCGATCCGCGCGTCACCTATTGGGAGCCGGCCAAATGGGTCGCGCGCCTGCGCGAAAAGACCACCGGAGCCGAACCGATCCTGATGAAAACCAACATGGACGCCGGCCACGGCGGCGCCTCCGGCCGCTTCCAGCGACTGGAAGAGATCGCGTTCGAATATGCGTTTGCGATCAAGGTGGCGGGGAAGATGTAGGGATCACAAACGTCACATTGCCAGACTATGTTTCACCCGCTGACAGGCGGGTGAAAATGAAATCGAGCAGGTGTCCACCCTCCTCATCCATCGATATCAGGCACGGATCCCATTCATAGTAAAACAACAACCGGGTGCCGGCGATGACAACGTCGTCATGAATGACATGTTCCTGTATGTCTATCTCTTTGAAATGACTGTGAAGGAACTCCCTTAGAGCGGGCAATTCCGTTTCGTCGAACTCCAGAGAATGCGTGCGACCGTCGTGTTTCGATATGCTGAAAGTCATGCCACATTTCCCTAGCCAGGTCCAACAACCGCCGTCGGAACTCGCCACTGAAACTCCACCAGATCGACTGAACCTGCAAGCCCCGCACATGCCCCGCCGCCTACCTCTCCCTGCAACCTTCAAGGGAGAATCTGCATGAAAATCGGCGACAGCATCAGCAGCTATTATCGTTCGCAAAACAACGGCCAGCCATCCGGCAGCGCAGCCTCCAGCCTGCTCTTGCCCGCAGATGGCGGCAACCAGCGCACGCAGGCGCCGACGGTTTCGATCGGTGGCTCGGCGTCGTCCTCGTCGCTGTCTTCCGCGCTCTGGTTGTCGATGGCCGACAAGATGGAAGCCGATGGGGGCTTGGCAGGCGATACCGTGTCATTGACCGGGCCGTCGACGAAAACCAGCGTCGCCGACGAATTCATGGAATGGTCGACAATGTCCGTTGCCGAAAAGATCCGCGCGCAGATTCTTGGCGAAAAAGGTTTGACCGAAGAAGACCTCGCCGCGATGGATGCCGACGCCCGCGCCGCCATCGAGGCCGAGATCAAGGAAGCGATCAAGCAGCAACTTGTCGGCATTGAGGGCGAGGGCGATTTGCCGGCGACGGATGGCGCCAGCCTCTAGACCATTTTACGGAATGGCCGACGCAGGTTAATCTCCCCTGTCCGAGTGATTTGCGGACAGATGCGGAGGAGACGCATGAGCGTTCATATTGCCCTCCTGCGGGCCGTTAATGTCGGCGGCACCGGCAGGCTTCTGATGAGCGAACTGAGAGCCCTGTGCGAGGACGCGGGCTTTACCGATGTGAAAACCTATATCCAGAGCGGCAATGTCCTGTTCCGCTCGCCCCTGCCGGCGGATGACGCCGCCAGGAGGCTGGACGAGTCGCTCGCCCGGATCATGGGTAAGGCCCCGGGCGTGGTGGTGCGCAGCCGCAAGCAGCTCGAAACCATCGCCGACCACAATCCCTTTCCCGACGCCAAGCCCAATTACCTGATGGTCAATTTCCTGCCTGAGGCCGCACCCGCCAATGCGCTTGTTGATCTCGTCGCGCCGGATGGCGAGGAGGCGAAGGTCGCCGGCGAGGAAATCTACGTGCACTATCCGAACGGCTCCGGCCGCTCCCGCATGACCCTCAAAATCCTGCGGCGCGCGACCTCGCGCAATCTCAACACCGTGCGCAAGCTGGCGGAGATGGCGGCGGAGATCGAGGCACATTGACGGCACCAGCCCGGATTTGACGCGCGCTCTTTCGTTCATGGCGATGACGCCCTATCTATTGTTCAATCGCCGGACAACCGGCGTTGGCAAGACAGGATCGGGGTCATGACGGAAGCCATCAAGCGTGTCCAACCGGCGCACAGTGCGCCTATCCCGTTCGACAACAGCTATACCCGGCTGCCGGCGCATTTCCATGCCAGCGCCATGCCAACACCAGTCGCCGAACCCTGGCTGATCAAGTTCAATCGGCCGCTGGCGGAAGAGCTGGGGATCGACGCCGATGCGCTGGAGCGTGATGGTGCGGCCATCTTTTCAGGCAACCAGGTTCCCGAAGGCGCCGAGCCGCTGGGCATGGCCTATGCCGGCCACCAGTTCGGCCAGTTCGTGCCGCTGCTCGGCGACGGGCGGGCGATCCTGCTTGGCGAAGTGATCGACCGGAATGGAAAGCGGCGAGACATCCAGCTGAAAGGTGCTGGCAAGACACCCTATTCCCGGCGCGGCGACGGGCGCGCGGCACTGGGTCCTGTGCTGCGCGAATACATCGCCAGCGAGGCGATGCACGCGCTCGGCATTCCGGCCACCCGGGCGCTGGCCGCCGTCGTCACCGGCGAGCCGGTCTACCGTGAACATGTCCTGCCCGGGGGCGTCATCACCCGGGTGGCGGCGAGCCATATCCGCGTCGGCACCTTCCAGTTTCTTGCCGCGCGCGGCGACACCGAGGGGCTGAAGACGCTGGCGGATTATGTGATCGACCGCCACTATCCCGACCTCAAGGGCAGCGACCGGCCGTATCTCGACCTGCTCAAGGCTGTCGTCGAGCGGCAGGCGGCCCTGATCGCCCGCTGGCTGCAGGTCGGCTTCATCCATGGCGTGATGAACACCGACAATTGCTCCATCTCGGGCGAGACCATCGACTTCGGCCCCTGCGCCTTCCTCGATGCCTATGATCCGATGAAGGTGTTTTCATCGATAGATCGCAGCGGTCGTTATGCCTACGCCAGCCAGCCGGCGATCGGCCAGTGGAACATGGCGCGGCTGGCTGAAGCCCTGCTGCCGCTCATCGACCCCGAACCGTCCGAAGCCGTCAATCTCGCCAATGATGCGATCGCCGGTTATGGGCCGATTTTCCAGGCCCATTGGCTTACCGGCATGAAGGCGAAGATCGGCCTGTTCGCGGAAGAAGACGGCGACCTCGATCTCGTCCAGGGGCTGCTGACGGCGATGCACCAGGGAGGCGCCGACTTCACCCTGACCTTCCGGGCACTCTGCGATGCCGCCGAAAACACCGGCCGGGACGAGCCGCTGAAAGCGCTCTTCGCCACGCCGCACCAGATCGAAGCCTGGCTGCTGGCCTGGCGCGAGAGGACCGGCCGCGAGCCCCTCTCCGACACGCAGACCGCCGCCGCCATGCGCGCCGTCAATCCCGCCTACATCCCCCGCAACCACCGCATCGAACAGGCCATCCGCGCGGCGCAAGACGATGGCGATTTCTCGTTGTTCGAGGCGCTGCTGGCGGTGCTGGCCAAGCCTTACGAGGACCAGCCCGGTTTTGCCGCCTATGCATCCGCGCCACTGCCGCAGGAAGAAGTGCTGAGGACATTCTGCGGGACGTAACAATCATCACGGAGCAACACGAGAAAAATAAAAGCAATCTCTAAATAATGATTGTTTTCCATGAAATATTTTTCGAACAATCGTTTTGTATTATCTGTCTATCTCGAATAACATTTCGATTGAGATCGTTCATTTGACGGGAGGAAAATGTGGCACAGAATTTTGTACTGACCAGCGGTATCGATGTCTTCACCGGAACGGATGACGCGGATACGTTCTCCGGCGTCGGTGGCGGTTTGGACCTGCTCAAGGGCGGCGGCGGCAATGACCTTTTCACCATTGACGAGTTGCAGATGGGCGTGCTCGATGGCGGCAGCGATACGGACACCGTGTTCCTGACCGGCGACGAAAACAGGATCAGCACCGACCTGACCTTCAGGAATGTCGAGATCCTCGATCTGCAAGCCCCCAAGCTTTACGCCACCGTTTCCCAACTCGACGCCATCTCTACACTCCAGATCAACGCGGCCGGGCTTGAACGCTTCGATATCCTTCTGGAAGGGACCATGTATCATCCGAACTGGTACCTCGACCTTTCCACGCGCTACACGTCTTCCACGCAATTGAGGGTCTTTGCCGATGATGCTGTGAACGTGATGGGAAGCCTTCGTGGTGACCTTTTTTATGGCTCGGCGTTCGATGATGGGCTGCGGGGGCTAGGCGGTAACGACCGCCTGATCGGCAACAGCGGTAATGACAAATTGAACGGAGGCCTCGGCGACGACTACCTCAACGGTGGAAGCGGAACCGACACCGTCTGGTTTGAGTACGCCACGAGCGGGGTCACGGTCGATCTCGAAGCTGGTTTCTCGAGCGGAGAAGGTAACGACACGCTCGTCTCGATCGAAAACATAAGAGGCACAAGCCGCAATCGCAGCGATACGCTTCTCGGCTCCAGCGGCGCCAATTCCATCTACGGTGATACAGGCAACGACACGCTCGACGGCAGGGGCGGCAACGACATACTCGACGGCGGCCCGGGTGCGGACAACATGACTGGTGGCGACGGCGATGACATTTTCTACGTCAGCCACGTCGATGACAGCGTCAGCGAACTCACGGGCGGCGGATTCGACATCGTCATTGCCCGCGCAATCAATTTTACATTCACCGATTACGTCCTGAACCCCTTGGCGGAAATCGAATCCCTGAGAACGTCGTCGTCCACGGGCACAGTCCAGATCAACCTCACAGGCAATGCGTTCAGCCAATCCATTACCGGCAATGCCGCGGACAATACGTTGAGCGATGGCGGGCCCGGCGGTGCCGATACGCTGCGAGGGCTTCTGGGCAATGATATCTACCGGGTCTACAACAGCGGCGACGTGATCGTTGAAGTCGCCGGACAGGGGAGAGACCGCGTCGCTTCAGCCGTGGATTACTTGCTCGCAACCGGTGTCTCCGTCGAAATCCTGACCACCAATGGCGGCAGTGGCAAGTCCGGAATCGACCTGACGGGCAACGAACTCGTCCAGTCGATCACCGGCAATGCCGGCGCCAATATCCTGAACGGCAAGGGTGGCTCCGATACCCTGACCGGCCTTGGCGGCGCGGATGCATTTGTCTTCTCCACCGCGCTTGGCAGCGGCAATGTCGACACCATCACCGACTTCAGCGTGGCCGACGACACGATCCGGCTCGATAACGCGATCTTCACCGCCCTTTCCAGCACCGGCACACTTGCCTCCGGCTATTTTCGCTCCAACAGGACTGGCCTCGCGGAGGACAGCAATGACCATGTCATCTATGAGCAAGACACCGGGAAACTCTATTACGACGCGGATGGCACGGGTGCGACGGCAGGCATCCTGTTTGCCAGGACCACGGCCGGGCTGTCGCTGACCAGCGCGGATTTCCTTGTCATCTAGGCTCACGCATGCTGCGTTGCTTCGATATCGGTGCGATGGGGCGATGCGGATTGTTGGCCAGAAGATGCGGCCGCTATTCTCGATCTTTCAGGGCAAGCTGACAAACGATTCTTTCGGTCGTTCAACCTGAAAAAACTGTCAAAGTCTGTAGAGAACGATATCGCGCCAGGTACGATCGAGGTGGGACAGTGCATCATTCACAGACGCAAGTTTAGTTGCATTGATGGCAGCGAGGCGACTGACAATCGAATGATGGCGCGCGAACGCATCCGACACGATACTTGCGGCTTCACGCCCTTTCTCCGTCAATCCATAGATCTTGAGCCTCTCTTGCCTGCTCAGATGCAAAAAGCCGGCCGCCTCCAACCGATCAAGCGATTTCGCATGCATGTTGAGAAGATGGCCTTGGGATTGCGATTGCTCGCCCGCTTCACCCGAAATGCGCGCAAGCAGCAAGACATCAGCAGGTTCGAGCATTTCGCCTCGATCGAAACAGCTGGCACGAAAGAGTTCGTCCAAGGCGACCTCTGAAAGCTGACTATGCGCCCTCATGAGCGCTTCGAGCATATCCAAATAGTCCTGTTCGATCATCCCGTTCACCTTTCAATACCGAAAATCAGCGTTAAGCCGACAGGACAAGGGCCACTGCAACCGTTTGCCGTCATCGCGACGCACACCTGCCATCTCTGTTCGTGTCACGCACCGTGGATGCGAACGGGCCTGTTGCCCTCGATCTATCGGCTCGCATTCAATCTCGAGGAAGCGGTTGAACAGCGCAACAGCAAGCCGCACGATGTCGAGCCCAAAAGATATTTGCACGTCGCCCGATACACCCGTATTGAGTGTGAATGCAGCAATGAAAAACCGGTCAATCCAGCCGATGTCGGGCAGCGGCGAGCAAGAGAAACCGGATTTCACTTCAACCGCGCGATAAACTTGGAGGTGACCTTTCCCATGACGACATCCACGGAACAAACCGTTCTGAAATGGTCGATCGCGGTAACGGTATTTATCAGCGCGACGGGCGTGCTGCTCGGCATATTGTCTGAATCGATGGCGATCCTTTTCGATGGCGTCTTTTCGCTGATTGACGCTGCAATGACACTGCTCGCGCTCTACGTCACAAAGCTGATCAGCCGGCACAAGAGCGCACGCTTCCAGATGGGATTCTGGCACATCGAGCCCATGGCGCTGGTCTTCAACGGCGGCCTGCTCACGCTGCTTTCCGTCTATGCACTGGTCATCGCCATGACGTCCTTCCTGTCCGGAGGCCATCACCTGGTTTTCGACTGGGCCGCCGGCTACACCATTCTGGTCTCGTTCATCTGCCTTGGCATGTTCCTGTACGTCCGCCGGCACAACCGCGATATCCAGTCGGATTTCCTTGCGCTGGACATGAAGGGCTGGGCGATGGCCGGCTTGATCAATGTCACGCTGCTCATCGCATTCGCAGCCGGCGCGGTGCTTGAAAATACGCAGTATCGCAACTGGGTTCCCTATATCGATCCCGCCATCCTGTCCGTCCTGACGCTCTGCCTGTTGCCGGTTCCGATGATGGCCGTGTTCAATGCTTTCAAGGATGTGCTTCTCGTCGCCCCCTCCGATCTCGACATCCTCGCGCGCGCAGCCGCGGAAAAGGCGGTTGCCCGCCATGGGCTATCCGGCTACCGGTCCTATGTCGCCAAGGTCGGCCGCTCGCGCGTCATCGAGATCTACTTCCTCCTGCCGCGCGACATGCCGCTTTCCAGCGTCGATCAATTGGACGCCATTCGCGCCGAGGTTGGCGAGGAGATCGGCGATGCCGGCCCCGACCGCTGGCTGACCATCGCCTTTACCGGCGATATCAAGTGGGCTGACTGACCGGCTTGCCTCGATGGCAGGCCACTAGAGCTTCGTGCCGAGATTGTTGCCGCTCTTGTCGTTAAACGCGAGGAAGGCCCGGAACAGTGGGGCCGTGGCGAGGCCAAGTGCCATGCTGATGGCAACAGCGGTCCCTGCCGACGCAATGATCACGGCGAGGCAATAGGCGATGACGATGAGGGCAATCCAGGTCAACGATCGGGTCGTCATGCCCTTTTGGACATAGTAGGCAACGGACACGGCCGCAAAGATATACGGCGTCAGCACCAGCAGCACCGAAATGTCCGTGAGCGTCAGGAAGGCATCTCCGACCGTTGGAGACATGGTCAGGAACACGATTACCGTCATGAACGTCGCGACAATCGCAAGACCGCGCACCGGAACGCCGCGCGCATCGGTCTTGGAGAACATCGCTGGAAACAGGCCGTCCCTTGCCGTCGCAAGCGCCGTTTCGGCATTGACCAGCGTCCAGCCGCCGAGACAACCGCAGGCCTTCATGATGGCGCACAGCGTGATGATGACGGCACCCACGGGTCCGAAAACCCGCATGGCGGCATCCGCGAAAGGCGCCGACGAATGCCGCAGTTCATCGTTTGGAATAACGCCCATGATGGCCGTTGTACTGAGCACATAGACGAGCGCCGCAATCAAGACGCCGAGCAGCGTGGCGCGCGCGACGTTCTTGGCCGGATCCTTCACCACGGCAGCCGCAACCGATGCACTTTCGACACCCATGAAGGACCAGAACATGATGGAGATGGCGGACGACACGGCGCTGAATTCGCTCAAACCCTTCGGGTTCCAGCCTGCAACAAAGACGTCCGGGTCGAAAAAGAACCAGCCGCATATTCCGAGCACTGCGATCGGACCGATGCCGAGAATGGTGGTGACGGTCTCAAACCGGGTGACGACGCGCGGACCGATCATGTTGATCGCGGCAGCGAGCCAGATCATCGCAATCGTGCTGAAGACACCGAAAAGGGGATTTTTCAATACCGGGAAGAAAACGGTGAGATAGCCCGTGATCGAGGTCGCGATGGCAATGTTGCCGATCACGTTTGAAAACCAGTACAGCAGATTGCACTGAAATCCGGCGAAATCGCCAAGCCCCTCGCGCGCATAGGCGTAAGGCCCGCCGGCAACCGGGCGGATCCTGCCGAGGCGCGCGAACATGTAACCCATGATAAAAGCGCCCGGCGCGGTCACGAACCAGCCCAGCGTCGCGACACTGCCGATACTCGCCATGATCGTCGGCATCATGAAGATCCCGGCGCCAATCATGTTGCCGGCCACCAGCATCGTCGCCGAAAATAAACCAACCTGCCGGACGTCGGAAGACATGGGGACCTCGCTCTTATTCGGGGATCGACTGAAGAAGGATGTCCGAGCGAATGGCCGGCGCTTCGTCGCCGAAATGCGTCTTCAGGATATTTTCGAACGCGTCGGCCTGGTACAAATGCGTCAGCGCCCGGTCCACCTGCAGCCGAAAGTCCGCATCATCGCGGCGCATGGCGATACCATAGGACTCATAGGTCAGCAGTTTGTCGCCGATGATCAGGTCGTCGGGCGCACGCGCATTTTTCCGAAGATTGCCGAGCAGGCCG
This sequence comes from Rhizobium sp. Leaf453, assembly GCF_001425605.1. GTDB lineage: Bacteria > Pseudomonadota > Alphaproteobacteria > Rhizobiales > Rhizobiaceae > Pararhizobium. Next base: position 53,747 of record NZ_LMRG01000001.1, read on the forward strand.
CCATCGGCAAAATAGGCGTCGATCTTGCGGTCCTCCAGGGCAGCCAGCCCCTCGGCATGGGTGGGAAAATCGACAATGTTCATTTTATAGCCGCCCTCGGCCAGTGCCTGCCGTAACGTCGCTTCGGTTGTGGAACCGCTGCGAACGCCGATCGAGCTAGTTGCGAATGATTGCATCTGCGGTGAGCGAGGCGGGCTGACGGTTTTCTCGCCGAGAAACAGCTCTCGAAGGTCCCGGGGGGAATCCGTTCGCAGCATGGCGCCAGCTCCGGTCCGGAAGATCGGTTGTGAAAATTCGACGAATTTTCGCCTTTCGAGAGTGATCGTGATGGCACCGCACAGCATGTCGATGCGCCCCGCCGCGACACCCGTGAAAGCGTCCCCCAAAGTGGTTTCGACAAATTCCACGACGCGTTCCTCGGCACCGCTCATCTCCGCGACCACGGCGCGACACACGTCGATTGAGTAGCCTTTCGGGCTCGCTCCTTCGACCTTAGCGGAAAATGGCGCCTGGTCGGCGACGAAGCCGATCTTTATTGCGGCCGGGGCGGTCGACTGGCCATTGGCAAGACCAGCCGCAACATTCCAGAACGTGAGCCCCAGGATCAGTGCGGTCACGATCTGCTTCATTTTGCAACCTCAACGAAAGTTTCCATACCGGCCTGGCATGGGGTTAGGGATGATAGTCACGCTTGCCGCGACAAGGCAAGTCCGGTGAAGCGGCTCGTTCGGCAAAAACGTTTCCACGAGGGACCTCTTCGGTAAAAAGATTATTTAACTTCGGGGAACCCTTGCCAATTTGAAAATATGTAATAATCTTCAACTATAAGAAGCAATTAGGAGGAATTTTATGAGCCTACCGATATGCATTTTCACATGGCTCCCTCGCAATCAGTGACTTCGATACCTGCTTCAGGTCTCACGCGAGAAACTTAGCCTCCATCACGACGGACGCCACAGAATACGTAATTAGAAAGGGCAACCGCCCTTCTCTCACCTGTTATTCGCGTTATTGCCACGAGGAGATTTGCATGAAGAACGAGGAAAAGAAACGACTCGGCATGACGGCCTTGGTCGCGGATGACGAAATCGGCCAGGACAGCGCAGCCGGCCGGGCTGTTGCGTCTCTCATTGCCGAACTGGAGCGCCGCGATATTTCCGTCGTTACGGCGACAACGAGCGACGATGCGATTTCCGTCATCCGTTCGGATCCGTCACTTCAGTGCATCCTGCTTGACTGGGACCTGGGGGTTTCCGGCCACGATCCGTCGATCGCGGTCGTCGAGGCCCTGCGCGCGCGAAACGCCAAGGTTCCAGTCTTCCTGCTGGCGGATCGTAGCGTCGCCTCCACGGTACCCGCCGATATCATGAGCAAGGTCGATGATTTTGTCTGGCTGCTCGAGGACACAACGGATTTCGTCGGGGGCCGCATTCTGGCGGCGATCCAGCGGTATCGCTCGACGGTGCTGCCGCCCATGTTCGGCGCACTCGCGCGATTTTCCCAGGTTTACGAATATTCGTGGCACACGCCCGGACATACCGGCGGCACGGCCTTCCTGAAATCGACAGCGGGCCGGGCCTTCTTCGAATATTTCGGCGAGCCGCTTTTCCGCTCCGACCTTTCGATTTCGGTCGGGCAGCTCGGTTCTCTTCTCGACCATTCCGGCCCGATCGGCGCCAGCGAGAAATATGCCGCCCGCGTGTTCGGTTCACACCGGACCTACCATGTCACGAACGGTTCATCGACCTCCAACCGCGTCATCCTCATGGCCAGTGTCAGCCGTGACCAGATCGCGCTGTGCGATCGCAATTGCCACAAGTCGGCCGAGCACGCGATGACCATGTCGGGTGCGATCCCGACCTATCTGCTGCCGACCAGAAACCACTATGGCATTATCGGGCCGATCCCGCCGGAAAGGCTGACGGCCGTTGCCATCCGCAAGTTGATCGATGCCAATCCGCTCGCCGACGGAATCGAAGATCGCGAACCGAAGCACGCGATCATCACGAACTCGACCTACGACGGCCTCTGCTACAATGTCACCCGGGTCGAGGAACTGCTGGGCGCCAGCGTCGACCGGCTGCATTTCGACGAAGCCTGGTATGGCTATGCGCGGTTCAATCCGATGTACCGCGAGCGGCACGCCATGCACGGCGACGCCAAGGATCACGGTCCCGACAAGCCGACGGTCTTTGCCACGCATTCGACCCACAAGCTGCTCGCGGCCTTGTCGCAGGCCTCCTTCATCCATGTGCGTGACGGCAAGAAGGCAATCCCCCACAGCGTGTTCAATGAAACATTCATGATGCACGCTTCGACATCGCCCAACTATGCGATCATCGCCTCCAACGATGTCTCCGCCGCCATGATGGACGGCCCCGGCGGGCAAGCGCTCACCAGCGAAGCCATCGAGGAGGCGGTCTCCTTCCGCCAGATGATCGCGCGATTGAACAACGACTTCGCCGACAGGAGCGAATGGTTCTTCGATTGCTGGCAGCCGGAAACGGTGATCGACCCGAAGACCGGGCGCAAGCAGCCTTTCCACGAGGCATCGTTCGAGTCGCTGACCACGAGCCCGTTGTGCTGGGTCCTGAAGCCGGGTGCCGCATGGCATGGTTTCGGCGAGATCGAAGATGGCTACTGCATGCTCGATCCGATCAAGGTCTCGATCGTGACCCCTGGCGTCGCGCCGGGCGGCGGCCTGATGCCGGTCGGCATCCCCGCGGGTATCGTCACGGCCTATCTGAACCATCGCGGTATCGTCGCCGAGAAAACAACGGATTTCACCATCCTGTTCCTGTTCTCAATCGGTATCACCAAGGGCAAGTGGGGATCGCTGGTCAGTGCTCTTTGCGATTTCAAGCGCGATTACGACGCCAACGTGCCGTTGGAAGTCGCCCTGCCGAAGCTGATGGCGGACTACGGTGACCGTTATGCCAATATGGGCCTGAAGGATCTGGCCGATACGATGTTCTCGGCAATGGATCAGTTCAAGACGACGGAAATGATGGCCGCCGGTTTCTCGACCCTGCCCGTTCCCGACATGAGCCCTGTGCGCGCCTATGAAGTGCTCGTCCGCGGCGATGTCGAAAAGGTCACGCTCGACGAACTGGCCGGACGGACGGTCGCGACCGGTGTCGTGCCCTATCCGCCGGGTATTCCGCTGATGATGCCGGGTGAAAATGCCGGGCCGGCCGATGGACCGCTGCTCGGATATCTGAAGGCACTGGAAGCCTATGACTCCCGTTTCCCCGGCTTCACCCACGATACCCACGGCGTCGAAGTCGAAGACGGTGTCTATCACGTCTACTGCCTGAAACGGACCTGATTTCTGCCAGCCGGCCCGCGAGGGCCGGCAATTTCTTGCAATGAACCGGCGGCTTGCGCGGAATGAGAAAAGCGCGAAGCCGGCGGGACTTTCAACAGGACTTCCAGCACGTTCAAAAACAGAAACAGCGACCATCCGCTGGAAACGTCGTAACGAGGGGATTGAAATGGCTGCTACGCAGAACAAAATGACGGTCACACAGCTGACCATTTTGACTGCCGTCAACATGATGGGTTCGGGCATTATCCTTTTGCCCGCAAAACTGGCTCAGGTCGGCACGATTTCCATCTTCTCCTGGTTGATAACCGCGGGTGGCTCGCTGGCTCTTGCCTATGCCTTCGCCCGTTGCGGCATGCTGAGCCGCAAGCCGGGCGGCATGGGTGGCTACGCCGAATATGCCTTCGGCAAGGCCGGCAACTACATGGCGAACTACACATACGGCCTCTCCCTTGTCATCGCCAACGTGGCGATCGCGATCACTGCCGTCGGCTATGGCACCGTGTTGTTCGGTGCCACGCTGACACCGTTGCAGACGGGTTTGTGGACCATTGTCCTGCTCATCCTGACCACGGTGGCCAATTTCGGCGGAGCGCAGATTACCGGCCGCATCGGTGCGGTCACCGTCTGGGGCGTCATCATCCCCGTGGTCATCGTGTCGCTGCTTGGCTGGTTCTGGTTCAGCGGTTCAACCTGGGCTGCGGCCTGGAACCCGCATAATCTCGAATTCCTCCCCGCCGTCGGCGGCTCGATTTCCATCACGCTCTGGGCCTTCCTCGGGCTGGAATCGGCTTGCGCCAACGCCGATGCGGTTGAAAATCCGGAGCGGGACGTACCGATCGCCGTTCTGGGCGGCACCATCGCTGCTGCCATCATCTACATCATCTCCACCAACGTGATCGCCGGCATGATTCCCAATGCCGAACTCGCAGCGTCCAACGCACCGTTCGGTCTGGCCTTCGCAACCATGTTCAGCCCGTTCATCGGCAGCATCGTCACCGCGCTGATGGTCATTGCCTGCATCGGCTCCCTGCTCGGCTGGCAATTCACCGTCGCGCAGGTGTTCAAGAGCTCCGCCGATGTCGGCTACTTCCTGCCGATCTTCGGCAAGGCCACCAAGTCCGGCACGCCGATCGTCTGCATGCTTATCCTGCTCGTGGCACAGGTTGCCCTTGCCCTGATGACAATCAGCCCGGAACTGACCAGCCAGTTCCAGAAGGTGGTCGACCTCGCCGTTGTCACCAACCTGGTGCCTTACGTCATGTCCATGGCGGCCCTGATCACCATCCAGAAGATTTCCGGCGTACCCGCAGGCAAGGCGCTACTCACCAACATTGTGGCGATGATCGCGACTGCCTACAGCTTCTATGCACTGATCAGCTCCGGTCAGCAGGCCCTGATGCTCGGCGGCCTCTCCGTCTTCATGGGTTGGACGCTCTTCGGCTTCGTCAGCGCCCGCTTCTACCGGATGGAGGTGGAAGCCCACGTCAAGGACCCTGGCAAGTCCCTGCAGGCCTGACCGCAGGGGCATGACCCAAACTTCGGCCCGAGGCAGAACTGGCCTCGGGCGTTTGCCGCACTCGCGGCCTATTCCGCTCATGCCCTGATCGAGGCAGCGTGGGCGCGTCTGAACATATCACCCGGTTTGACTGACGGAGGATTCCATGACGATCCCGGTAACCGAATATTTTCGGATTCTTGTGGTGGGAACGCAGTATGGCGACAGGATTGCCCAACTGATCGAGGACCATCTGGATTTCAAGACGACGGTCTGCGGCGACGAGGAGGCAGCGTCCGCCATCCATGGCGGCGCCGATCTCGGCGCTATCGTGACCTCGCGAGCGGCGGCGGAAGCGGTCATCAAGGCACGCGACGAACGCGGTTTCCGCATGCCCGTCTTTCTGCTGAGCCGCAGGGAAGACGAAAAGTTCGGCGAGCCCTACCTGAAGGACCTGGAAGGCATTTTCATCGCCGACCTCGAAACCCGCGAATTCTACGAGAAGCGGCTGCGTGCTTCCGTTGAAGCCTATGCCGAGACCCTGTTGACGCCGTTCTTCGGCGAACTGATGAAATATGACTATGACGCCAACCGTGCATGGGCGTGCCCGGGACACCAGGGCGGCCAGTTCTTCATGCATCATCCGGCCGGACGCCTGTTCTACGAGCATATGGGCGAGAATGTCTTCCGCGACGACATCTGCAACGCGATGGTTTCGCTTGGCGACCTGCTGATCCACGAAGGGCCGGCGCTGGCGGCGCAGCAGGCGGCCGCCAAGGTCTTCGGCGCGGACCGCACCTATTTCGTCCTGAACGGCACCTCTTCATCCAACAAGGTGGTCAATACATCGCTGTTGCGGCGGAACGACGTCGTTCTGTTCGACAGGAACAATCACAAGTCAAACCATCACGGCGCCCTGTTCATCGCCGGTGCGATCCCGATCTATCTCGAGGCCGACCGCAACGGGTTCGGCATGGTCGGGCCGATCGACTGGTCGGCATTTGAAGAAGACACGATTCGTGAACGGCTGCGGAATCATCCCCGCCTGAAGGGAACGGATGCGTGGAAAAAAGAGCGCCCGATCCGCGTGGCGATCATCGAACAGTGCACCTATGACGGCAGCGTCTACAATGCCCGCAAGGTTCTCGAGAAGATCGGCCATCTCTGCCAGTATATTCACTTCGATGAGGCATGGGCGGGCTTCGGCGCCTTCCATCCGCTGATGGAACATCATTTCGCCATGGGTCTCGAGCTCGGCCCGAACGATCCCGGCGTGATCGCCACCCAATCTACCCACAAGCAGCTGGCCGGTTTCTCCCAGGCCTCGCAGATCCATGTTCGAGACGAACACATCCGTGACAAGCCCTTCCGGACGAACCACAAGCGCTTCAACGAAGCGTTCATGTTGCAGGCTTCGACGTCGCCCTTCTATCCGCTGTTCTCTAGTCTCGACGTCAATGCGCAGATGCATGCCGACAAGGCAGGACGCGTTCTGTGGGACGACATGGTGAAGCTCGGCATCGACGGACGTAAGGCCGTGCGCCAGCGTTTCGACGGCTTCCTCGATCCATTCGTGCCGGATGTCGTCGATTACGGCGGCAAGAGCGTGAAATGGGAGGATGTGCCGACCGACGTGCTGGCGCGGGAACAGCAATATTGGCAACTGACGCCGGGCGCCAAATGGCATGGTTACCGCAACCTCGGCAAAGACGCGGCCATGGTCGATCCGACGAAATTCATGCTGACGACGGCGGGGATCGATCGCGCCACCGGCAACTACCAGAAAAGCGGCTTGCCTGCGACGATCCTGGCCAACTATCTCAGGGAAATCAACGTCATCCCCGAAAAGAACGACCTCAACAGCATCCTGTTCCTGATGACCCCGGCCGTCGGCGAGGGCAAGATGGCAATGCTGCTTTCGGCGCTCGAGCGTTTCAAAGCACATTACGACGCCGACAGCCCCATGTCCGCCGTCGTGCCCGGGCTCTACGCCCGCAATGCCGACCGCTATCGCGGCTACACGCTCAAGCAACTCGCCCAGGAAATGCACGACTTCTACGCGGAAAAGAACGTGAAGGAGTTGCAACGACTTTGCTTCCGCTACGAGTCCTTCCCCGAACAGGCCATGTCGGCCCGCGATGCGAATGAAGCGCTGGTCGGCGATGAGGTCGATTTCGTGCCGATGGATCAGGTCAAGGGCCGGATCGCCGCAACCCTGGCACTGATCTATCCGCCGGGCATCGGCATCATCGTTCCCGGCGAACGCTATGATGATAGCGCCCAGCCGATGATCGACTACTTCCTGACCTTCGAGGAAAGCTGCAACAGGTTCCCGGGCTTCTCCTATGAGGTCCAGGGCGTCTATCAGATCCGCGAAGAGGGAAGAATCCGTTTCTATACCTACGTGGTCAAGGAATAGACGATCCGCCTTTGTCAGGGGTTTCCGCCGAGCATTTGCCGTAGTTCGGTCAAGATGGTCTCACCGCTTGAATCCTCGATCGAAAGCAATGCAGTTGCGGTGCAAGCTTTGTCGACGACGGCAACCGAAAAACTGCCGTCATTTTCAATCCGGCCGCGCAGACCAACCAAGACAGGGCCTCTCCCGAGGTTTCGCGGCTCGCTCAAATCCCATCTGGTCCACTTTGCCTGCCATTCCGAGTTCGAAAAGCCTATCAAAGTCTCGATGGTCTGCAGCTTTAGAAAAGTTGTCTTTTTGCTCCGGTCAAACTCAAAAGTCTCGATATTCGCAATGACGACCACGTCTGCCGCCAATAGATCGGAAAGTCGAAACCAGGCGTGCGATGTGCAGGCGTTCGCTGGAGGGGCGGCAATTACGAAGCCGGCCACTAGACCAGCGATTGCAACGCGCATGGAATTGTTGCGACCTGCACTCTTGGACCTGAACATCATCTGAGTTCACCATCGTTTCGAAATCCGCGACCTTGCGGATTGTCGGTAGTAGTTCGACCGGGCAGCCAACTGAATTTGGCTTCAATGCGGCAACCCCACCCTCCCTCATCCTCGCCCTCCTGGCGGGGATCCAGCGACCAACGTCTGTCGGGTCAAAAGACTCTTTCAGCCCAAGGACTTGGGCTGACTGGATTCCTGTGACGAGCACAGGAATGACGGAGAGGATGGTGGCTTCATATATTCCAAATGACGTCCGAGGTCGCGGAAAGATGACTTTGTCAGCAATCTAAGCTGATTCTCATTCAGCAGGTCTCGACCCTACTCCCATCCCCCACTGCCATCCGCAGCCGAGCAGCCATACGGCGGCAGGCGGGATTCGAAGTTGGATTTCAGCTGGGCGCAGCCCCATTGGCGCAGCGGCTCGGGCATGCGGCTGTTGAGTTCGATGCCGACTTCGTCCAGCGGGTCGCTGGTATTGGTGACATACATCAGCCAGCGGCCGCCGATCACGCCGAAAACGGCGATGATGGCAACGATCAGCACGGTCAGCAGTCTTTTCATGGTTCCTCCCGGGGTTTCGGTGGTGACAGTAGCAGCGCGCGGTAAAGCCACCAGTCCCCCGGTACGCGCGTCCACAGGCGGTGTGCAACCCATTTCGCCTGGAAGCAGTTGCAACTCTGGAATGCCAGATATGCGCATACTGCATGGCGCGGGCGAACTGTGGCTATTGAAAGGCAGGCGCTGCGCGTTAGTTGCCTTGTCACGGATCATGGGCATCCCGCATTCCCGCTCGACGCACACCGCTCCGCCTCTGTTCATCCTCCGCGGGCCTTCCGACACGCGGCTTCAGTCTCGTGACGGCTCCGTTGCCGTCACGTCTCTCCACCCCTGGGAGACCTTTCCATGCTTCTCATCCTGACAGCCATTGTCTTTGCTCTGATCGGTCTTGCGCTCGGCGGCGGCGGGCTCTGGCTCATCGTGCTCGGCGGCAGCTGGTACTATCTGATTGCCGGCCTCGGCTTTCTCCTCACCGCCTTCCTCTTGTTTGCCCGGCGCGGAGCCGCACTCACCGTCTATGCGCTTCTCATTCTCGGCACGCTTGCCTGGGCGATCTGGGAAGTCGGCTTCGACTGGTGGCAACTCGGGCCGCGCGGCGGCGTCATAATCCTGCTCGGGCTCTGGCTGCTGATCCCGGCGATCCGCCGCCAGCTCGGCTTCGTCAGCCCGACCGGACAGGTCTATGCGGCAAGCGCCCTGCCCCTCGCCGCGGCGGTCATCGTTTCCATTGCCGTGGCCGGTTACTCGATGACGCAGGATCCGCTCGATCTCGCCGGCGAGCTGCCGACCGAGACGGCGGCAGCGACGCCCGATCTCGGCGGCAATGTACCGGACGGCGACTGGCATCAGTATGGCCGCACGCCCTATGGCCAGCGCTATTCGCCGCTCGCACAGATCACACCAGAGAATGTGAGCAATCTGGAGGTCGCCTGGCAATACCAGACCGGTGACGTCAAGCGGCCTGACGATGTCGGCGAAACCACCTATCAGGTCACGCCGCTGAAGGTGAAAAACACGCTCTACATGTGCACGCCGCACAATCTGGTCATTGCGCTCGATGCGGCGACCGGCAAGGAAAAATGGAAGTTCGACGCCAATTCCGGCATGAACCCGGACCGTCAGCACCAGACCTGCCGCGGCGTCAGCTACTATGCGGACACGGCCGCCGTTGCCGGCAGCGCCTGCGCCGAGCGCGTCTACCTGCCGACCGCCGATGCCCGTCTGATCGCGCTCGATGCCGCCACCGGCCGGGTCTGCGAAAGTTTCGCCGACAAGGGCACGCTGCATCTCGAACAGGGCATGAAGTACAATCCGGCCGGCTATTACTACTCCACCTCGCCGCCGGTCATCGTCGCCGGCAAGATCATCATCGGCGGTGCCGTCAACGACAACTACTCGACCGAGTCTCAATCCGGCGTCATCCGGGCTTACGACGTCGAGAGCGGCGCGCTGATCTGGAACTGGGACAGCGGCAATCCCGATGTCACGGTGCCGCTGCCGGAGGGTCAGACCTACACGACCAACTCCCCCAACAGCTGGTCCGTCTCGAGCGTCGATGAAAATCTCGGTCTGATCTACATACCCATGGGCAACCAGGTGCCGGACCAGCTCGGCATGGGCAGAAGCGAGCATGTCGAGAAATATTCCTCCTCGATCGTCGCGCTCGACATTGCCAGCGGCGCCGTGCGCTGGGTGCGCCAGACGGTGCATCACGACCTGTGGGACATGGACGTTCCGGCCCAGCCGGTGCTGATTGATATCACCGGCAAGGATGGCCAGCCGGTGCCGGCACTGGTCGGCCCGACCAAGCAGGGCGATCTCTACGTGCTCGACCGGCGTACCGGCGAACCGATCATTCCGATCAAGGAAATCCCGGCTCCGACGGGCGCAATCCCGGAGGATTTCACCAGCCCGACGCAGCCGATCTCCGACCTCACCTTCTCGCCGCCGCCGCTGACGGGCAAGGACATGTGGGGCATTTCGATGTTCGACCAGCTCGCCTGCCGGATCGATTTCGAGCGGCTGAAATATGAAGGCCGCTACACGCCGCCATCGCTCGAAGGCACGCTCGTCTATCCCGGCAATTTCGGGGTATTCAACTGGGGCTCGGTGGCCGTCGATCCCGAACGGCAGGTGATGTTCGGCATGCCGACCTATCTCGCCTTCACGTCGAGGCTCGTGCCGCGCGACCAGATCCCGCCGAAGGAACAGGACCAGAAGGGTTCAGAACAGGGGCTCAACCGCAACGACGGCGCGCCCTATGGGGTGTTCATGGGTCCGTTCCTTGGGCCCCTCGGCATTCCCTGCCAGGCGCCGCCATGGGGCTATGTCGCCGGCGTCGACCTGAAGACCGGCAAGACCGCCTACAAGCATCGCAACGGCACCGTCACCGACATGACGCCGCTGCCCCTGCCCTTCAAGGTCGGCGTGCCCGGCATCGGCGGCCCGATGATCACCAAGGGCGGCCTCGCCTTCCTCGGTGCCGCCGTCGACAACTACCTGCGCGCCTATGACCTGACCACCGGCAAGGTGCTCTGGACCGGCCGCCTGCCTGCCGGCGGCCAGTCGACGCCGATGAGCTACGCCACCGACGACGGCACGCAGTTCGTCCTCATCGTTGCCGGCGGCCATGGCTCGGTCGGGACGAAGCCGGGAGATTATGTGATCGCGTATCGGTTGGCGAAATAGCAAATAGAGCCGGCGGAGCGATCCGCCGGCCAACGCCTTGGTGGAGCTCGATATCAATCCACCGCTACCCTCGTCATGCCACTACCGCGCTGCGGTCTCTCCGTGGAAATGACTCGCCAGTAAACAGCTTATCTGTCATGAAAACGCATGCCCATCAGTACGCGTCAATTTGTCGGCTCAACCCTCGCTTTGCTGACGATCGGCTTTTTCGCGCTCTGCGCAATCCTTGGCACGAACATCTGGCTGGGCGAGCGGGCACGCATCTATTCCCGTGAGGTCATAGAGGCGCGCGATGTCAAGGCGATCGCCGTCGATCTGCGGGGCGCACTGCAGACTGCGGAATCGAGCCAGCGCGGTTTTCTTTATACAGGCAACGAAATTTACCTCGCGCCTTATGGGCTAGCGAAGGAGCGAGCGCTGAAGGCTGCGGCGCAACTGCCGGACATGACGGCCTCCTACCCGTCGCTGCAGCCCGCTGTCTCCCGCCTCCTGACCACGATCTCGGACAAGATCGAGGAAATGGACCAACTTGTCCGCAACAAGCAGGATCGCGACGATGCTGCCGCGCTTGCGCTGGTCAGAACCAATCGCGGCAAGCTGTTGATGGACGAGATAAACCTTTTCACCAACGGCATCGTCATCGCTGCCGACGACCGTCTGGCCGAACTGGTTGGAGAGCAGACGGACAATGCACTGCAGCTCCGGCTGGTTTCCGTCATCGGCGGCATGGTCATCCTTGCCGTTGCCGCATTGGGGATCTTCACCATCGTTCGCTACACCAAGGAACTCAACCTCGCTCGCAACGAACTCACCTTCGCCAATGACCGGCTTGAGATGCGCGTTGCGGCACGGACCGAGGAACTCGCCATTGCCAATACCGAAATGCGCAACGCGCGCGATCGCGCCCGCGCTCTTCTGGCGGAGGTCAATCATCGCGTCGCCAACAGCCTGTCGCTGGTTGTGTCCCTGATCGGGCTTCAGGCGCGTACGCTGGAAAGCGCCAGCGCCAAGGCAGCGCTCGACGAGACGCGCGCCAGGGTACAGGCGATCGCGATGGTGCATCGCCGGCTCTACGACGATGGCGATGTCCGGGAAGTTGCTCTCGACGAATATCTGACCGGCCTGCTCGAGCAGTTCAAGACAACCGTGGAAGCCGCCGAGGGGATCACGCTGAAATATGAATTCGAACCGGTGCGGCTCAGGACCGATGCGAGCATCAATCTCGGCGTGGTCGTGACGGAATGGGTCATGAACGCATTCAAATACGCCTATCCCGATCGAAAAGGGGAAGTCCGCGTCCGGCTTGACGCCGATGGCAACGGCCTTGGCATCCTTCACGTCGAGGATGACGGGATTGGCCGAAGCGCCCAGGAAAAGCCCAAGGGCACCGGCGTCGGCACCCGGATCGTCAATGCGATGGCGTCCAGCATGGGAGCAACGATCGACTATGTGGCGGGATCACCCGGAACGATCGCCCGCTTTTCGTTTCCTCTTGCCGCCAGATGAGCAAAAAATCCTAGTTGTTCGCTCCAATTTGCTCCATAGCTTGGCGATCGGGGGGGAGCAAAGTGGGTACGATATTTCCAGGCATTCGCGGGGCCGCGCTGTCGGCCGCCGTTTTTCTCTGTGCAGGCGTGGGCCATGCGCAGACGCCCCTGCTTCCCGGTATCACGTCTCCCGTTGCTTTGCCGGCCTTTGAGCAGACGGCTCCTTCCTGCACCGCCCCACCAGGATTGCAGCGGCAGCTCGTGTTCTTTCAGGACAACGACCGGCAGTTCATGCAGGGTGTGCGTTTCGGGCTGGAAAAGGCGGCCGCAAAGCACGGTTTGAGCTTCGCGAACGAACTGGCCGACAATGACGCGGCGAAAATGATGGCCGGCGTCGATGCCGCCATCAAGGCGCATGCCGGCGCCATCATTGCAGCGCCCGTCGATGCGATTGGCCTGGCACCATCGCTGCAGGCCGCAATCTCGGCTGGAAGCTATGTCGGAACGGTGGTGCCGCCGCCAGCTGTCACGATCCTCAATGCGCCGCAATATCTGACGGGGGAACGTCTGGCGCTTGCCGCCGCCGACTACATTTCCCGAACGTTGAACGGGAAGGCCAATGTCGTCCTTCTCACCCATGACAGCCTGCAATTCCTGTCGCCGCGCTTTACGGCGATGCGGGATGTGCTCGGCAAGCTGCCCGGCGTGACGATCGTTGCCGATATTTCCCCCGCGACGGTCGATGCCGCGGGTGGCTACGAGACGATGAAGCTGATCCTTCTTGCTCATCCCAAGATCGATGTCGTTCTTGGCGCCGATACCGTTGTCATCGGCGCGCTGAAGGCATTGCGGGAGGCAGGGCTCGCATCCCCGCAACAGTTTCTGGGTGGCATCGATGGCGAGCCCGATGCGATCGCGGAATTGCGCGACAGCCAAAGCCCGTACAAAGTCAGTGTCAGCCTCGCCTCTCCCGTTTTCGGTTATGCGCTCGGTCATTACGCCGCTGACTGGCTGGAGGGGAAAAGCGTGCCGCAGGCGATGGATATCCTGCCCAAGGTACTGACACCGAGCAACCTGGCCAGCTACGAGGCTGACCTCAAGGACCCGGCAGCTGTTTTTTCCGACACCGGCAAGCACCGCGAATATCTAAGGGAATACGGCAACATCTGCTATGACAGCCGAGACCGCTTCATCAATTTCCCATGGTCATCGGACCGGTAAGGTCGGCCATGGGTGCCGGAGGTCGGTGTGCAATTGTGACTGGCCGCAAAAGCAATCCTGATTGTCCAACGATCATAGAATTCGCTTCATCCCCATCCCCTCAAGCCGCCAGCGGAGTCACCTCTACCGTCAGGTGCGAGAGGCCCGACACCGCAGCCAGTTTGTCCTTGTAGAAGGCCGGCGGGTTCGGATGGCGAGTCGCGATAGCGACGATCGCGGCGTTGTGACCGGGGCCGACCTGCCAGACATGCAGGTCGGTGATCGTCTCTTCCGGCGTTTCGATGCGCTCGCGGATCTCCATCTGCAGATCATCGACAGTGTCCGTCGCGTCGATCAAGATCAGGCCGGTCTGGCGGATCAGGCCCCAGGACCAGCGGGCGATGACCAGCGCGCCGACAATACCCATGGCCGGGTCGAGCCAAAGCCAGCCATAGAAACTGCCGGCAAGAAGTGCGAGGATGGCGAGCACCGAGGTCAGCGCATCGGCCATGACATGGAGATACGCGGACCGAAGATTGTTGTCGCGCGCCGGGGCATGGCTGTGATGGTGATCGCCATGGTGGGCGTGAGGGGAATAGCTGTGTGGCTGGCCATGGGCATGAGGCCCGTGCGCATGGCCGTGATGCCCGTGTCCACTGTGGGAATGGCTCCCGTGTGAATGTGCGCCATGCGCGTGGCCGTTATCGTCCTTCAGCAGAAAAGCTGAAACGAGATTGACGGCGAGGCCGACCACGGCGACGGCGATCGCCTGCGAGAAGCTGATTTCGACGGGATTGGCGAGCCGCAGCAGGCTTTCCCAAGCGATCACCAGCGCGATCAGCCCCAGGATGATGGCGCTGGCGAAGCCGGCGAGATCGCCAAGCTTGCCGGTGCCGAAGGTGAAGCGCGGATTGCGGGCCTGGCGCCGGGCATAGAGGTAGGCGAGCGCCGTGATCAGCATGGCGCCGGCATGGGTGGACATGTGCCAGCCATCGGCGACCAGCGCCATCGAGCCGTACAGGTTGCCAGCGACGATCTCCGCGACCATCATTGATGCCGTCAGCGCGATAACCAGCCAGACCCTGCGCTCGTTGCGTTGATGGCCAGCGCCGAGAAAGACGTGCTCATGGCCGAGATTTTCAGTGTGTTGTGTCATGGGGCAATCCTTCACATCATGCGCTCAGCGCACATAGGTCCGCAGCACGGCGGACAATTCATCGACGGCCTGCTCGCGTGCCGCATCGCTTTCTGCCAGCAGCACATGTTCGCGCAAGTGATCCTCCATCACCTCCCCCGTCAGCCCGTTCAGCGCGCCTCGGATAGAGGACAGGAGTTGCAGGATATCGCCACACGGCGTCTCCGCCTCCAGCGCCCGTTCGACGGCTTCAAGCTGGCCCTTCAGACGGCGCACCCGGGCCAGAAGTTTGGTCTTTTCGCGATAAGTATGGGACATAGGCTGCCTCGAAAATAATATAGGGGGGTATACTATAATGTCATGGATGTGAGAAGCCTCTTTCGGATCAGCTTCCTCCGGAAACCGTGCCCGTCCTAGACACTTCCTTTAGGGACGGCGGATATGATCGCGGCGGGGTAGAGACCGTCTCGCGTTCCCGAAGGGCCGTTCCATGAGTTCCGATCTGCATATTGGCAAGGCCGAGTTGCTGAGCGCGCTGAGCTACGCGCTAGACCTGACCGAAGGCCAGCCGGAGGGACACGGGGTGCGTTGCTGCTGGATCGGGATGAATATCGGCCGGGCGATAGGCCTTGCGCCGGATGAGTTGAGCGACCTTTATTATACCCTGCTTTTGAAGGATATCGGCTGCTCCAGTAATGCGGCGCGTATCTGCCAGCTTTATCTGACCGACGATCTGGAATTCAAACGCGACGCCAAGCTGCTGGACGAAAGCCTGCCGCAGGTGCTGCGCTTCGTGTTGTCTCATACAGGCTTGAAGGCCGGCCTCTCCGAGCGGTTCCGCTCGCTGGTGACGATCTTTACCACCGGCGGCGAGATCGCTCGCGAACTGATCGAGACCCGCTGCCAGCGCGGCGCCGAGATCGTCCGGATGATGCGGTTTTCCGAACGGGTGGCGTCCGGCATCCTCGATCTCGACGAATACTGGAACGGCAAGGGCAAGCCGGTGGGGCTGAAGGGCAAGGAGATCGCGCTCAACGCCCGCATCGGCCTGATCGCGCAGGTGGTCGACGTGTTCCACACCAGCGCAGGCCAGGTGGCTGCGAAAAAGGAAGTGGCGCGCCGGGCGGGCACATGGTTCGATCCCGATCTGGTGAAGGTGTTCGGGAAGATTGCCGAGGACCCGGCCTTCTGGGCGACACTCGCCGCCCCTGACCTCAAGGAGACCGTCATCGCCATGGCCGGTGACGAGGACACCGATGGGATCGACGAGGACTATCTCGACGATGTGGCGGCGGCCTTTGCCGAAGTAGTGGATTCGAAAAGCCCGTTTACTAGCGGCCACAGCAAGCGTGTTGCGCTGTTCACCGACATGATTGCCGAGGAAATGGGGATCGGAGAGGAACAGCGGCGCTATTTGAAACGCGTGGCGCTGCTGCACGATATCGGCAAGCTTGGCGTTTCCAACCAGATCCTCGACAAGCCGGGCAAACCCGATGACAGCGAATGGACCTCGATCCGCAGCCATCCGGCGCTGAGCGAACAGATCCTGTCGAAGATCACTGCCTTCAAGGACCTGTCACGCATCGCCGGCGCTCATCATGAGCGGCTGGATGGCAAGGGCTATCCGAACGGTCTTCGCGGCGACGAAATCTGCCTGGAAACACGCATCGTCACCACAGCCGACATCTTCGATGCGCTCACCGCCGACCGCCCCTACCGCGCCGCCATGCCGGTGTCGCAGGCGCTCGGCATCATGGAGCGCGATATCGGCACGGCACTCGATCCCGACTGTTTTCGCGCGATCAGCAACGCCATGCAAAGGTTGGAAAAGGCCGCGGCCTAAGCTCCTAAATCAGGCCTTGGCCATCTCTCCCACCATCTTGCCAATCTCGGCGAAGATGTATTCGAGTTCCTTCGCCGGTTTCGTCGCCTCGGCGATATAGGCGGTGATCAGGATCGGCCTGTTGGGCGATGGCCAGACGATGGCGACGTCGCCGATCGCGCCTGTGGCGCTCGTGCCGGTCTTGTCTCCCACCGTCCAGCCTTTCGGCAGCCCGGCGCGCAACCGCTTGTCCCCGGTCTTGTTGCCGACAAGCCAGGCGGTCAGTTGATCGCGCGACTTCTCAGACAGGGCATCGTCGAGCAGCAGCTTGCCCATGGTCGTCAGCATGGCGTGCGGCGTCGTCGTGTCGCGCGGATCGTCCTTCTTCGCCTCGTTGAGTTCGGGCTCGATACGATCGAGGCGCGTGACCTGATCATCGATCCCGCGAAGCCAGCGCGTTAGCCCCTCCGGCCCATCCATGCTGGCTAGCAGCAGGTTGGCCGCCGTGTTGTCACTGACAGTGACGGCGGCTTCGCACAATTCCGCGACGGTCATTCCGCCGTCCTCGGTGTGGTTCTCCGTCATCGGCGAATAATCGACGAGATCGGCCTTGGAATAGGCGATCTTGCGGTCGAGCCGTTCCTCGCCATTGTCCACCCGCGCAAGGATACAGGCGGCTGCCAGCATCTTGAAGGTCGAGCACATGGCGAAACGCTCGTCCTGCCTGCGGCCGAAGGAGATGTTCATCGCCACATCAATAACGGAGACGCCGAGCCGTCCGCCGGTCGCCTTTTCCAGCGCTGCCAGGCGGACATCCGCATCGTCTGTGGCCGCAAACGCACTGCCGGCACCGAATGTCATGGCCGGGAGCAGCAGGCTGGATCCGATGAGGAAAGTTCTGCGATTGAACTCTGACAGCATGCGCTCATCCTCCGCAAGAGATTCGTCGATTGCCGGCAAGCCCATGAAAAAATGGCAGAATATAGGTTCTGCGGCTGCCCTCTCCATGCCCCGGCGAACATGATCGGTAAGCATCGAATGTGGCGTCCTTTTGCCGGAATTGGGGCATGCGCGGATCTTGTTTTTGCCGCAGGCGTAAAGACGCCTTAAGATTCCGGTTGACAAATTTCCGGAAAAGGACAAATTGCCCGCCATGATCAGAACCGCGAACATCAACCGTTGGTATTTTACGCTGCTCCCATAGGCGCGGCTGTCTGATCTCGTTCAACAAGCCGCCATCAGGCGGCTTTTGTTTTGGACGGCACCTGATGGCGCAAAGCCATAAGGACCTTCGAAATGCTGCAGACCGCCATCCCCACAACTCTTCTCCATCCCGCGACACGTGCCCCCATGGTCACCATCCGCACCGCCAAGCAACGCGACCTTCCGGGCTTGCGCGAACTGATTGCCGAGCTTGCCGCCCATCATGGCGACGCCGCCGCCGTCACGCCGGAAAACCTCGAGCGCGACCTGTTCGGCCGCATGCCCTGGATCACCGCGCTTGTGGCGGAAGCCGGCGGCGAACTGATCGGTTACGCCATTCTCGTTCCGCTGTACCGCGCCCAGCAGGGTGCGCGCGGCATGGAACTGCATCATCTCTACGTTCGCGCCGCCCACCGCGGCACCGGTATCGGCCGTCACCTCGTCGCCAAGGCCCGCGAACAGGCCCGCATGGCCGGCGCAACCTACCTCTCCGTCAGCGCCGCCACCGGTAACTTCCAGGCCCACCGATTCTATGAATCAGAGAACTTCATTCCCGGTCCGGTGACCGGCATGCGCTATCTGCAGACGCTGGCCTGATCCAAAACGAATGACGCCTGCCATCGCATCCCGGCTTCTGCAGCAGCCGGTTGATGCTTGGCAGGCGATATTCGATGAACCGTGTCGGCTCAGGCGACCTTCGAACTCGCCGGCAGGTAGCGCGCAGCCGGCCTGGCATTCGACAGTTTCTCAGACATCGCCCGGCGGGCGGTCTCATAGGCGGACCAGTCCTTCTCATCCTGAAGAGGCGGGATTGTCACGACCTCACCGAGATCGAAGCCGACCAGCGCGGCATCGACCAAATCAGCCGAGGTCATGACCCAGCTTTCCGGCAGGTCCGAATGGTGCATGCCCGCGACCTCCCAGAATTCCGTCGCCGTCGCACCCGGCAAGACGGCCTGCACGCGAATACCCTTGTCGGCGAGTTCATGCTGAAGCGACTGGGTAAGCGCCAGCACGAAGGCCTTGCTAGCACCGTAGACGCCGTTGAGGATTTCAGGGGAGATCGCAACGATAGAGGCGATATTGATGATCGCGCCCGCGCCCCGTGCGACAAAGCCCGGAACGGCCGCATAGGTCAGCCGCGTCAGGGCTGTCACGTTGAGATCGATCATCCGGGTCATCGCGCCGATATCCGACTGGATCAGCGGCGTCACCGCGCCGACACCGGCATTGTTGACCAGCATCGTGATGGTGGCATCGTCTCGCAGGAGGGCCTCGATGCGGGCGACATCGGCTGGTTCACCGAGATCGGCGACAACGGTCCTCACGGCCCGGCCCGTCGCCTTCACGGCGGCGTCGGCAACCGTCTGAAGCCGTTCGGCATTGCGGGCGACCAGGATCAGGTCGTAACCGCGCCGCGCCAGCCGATCCGCATAGATGGCGCCAATGCCGCTGGATGCGCCGGTGATCAGCGCCGTGCCCTTTGTCTGATGTTCGCTCATAATCATTCTCCTGCTTGAAAGCGTTTATGTTGAGAAAGACCATACGCTTGCCGATTGATGTCTCAAATGTCATAATAACGGCGTTTTAGGACGCAGGAGAAGACATGCGCAATATCGGATTCATCGTGCACCCCGGTTATTCGCCGATGGGTTTTGCCGTGATCACCGCCTTCGAGATCGCCAATCTGGTATCCGGTGAGCCACAATATGAGTTGCATCTCCTGTCAGTCACCGGCGGCCCGGTGCGCACGTCGATCGGTTTCTCGGTCGAGACCGAGCACCTGTCCGGCCGGCATTTCGACCTGTTGATCGTCGGCGGCGGGATGGAGGATGCCAGGCCGGAACTGATCGACTTCATCCGGGCGGCCCCCGCCCATTGCCGGCGCATCGCCTCGACCTGCACGGCAGCCTTCGTGCTTGCCGAAGCCGGCCTGCTCGACGGCAAGCGCGCGACCACGCACTGGATGCGGGCGCGCGAACTGCAGGCGCGTTTTCCCAGGGTGAAGGTCGAGGAAGACCGGATCTTCATCAACGATGGCAATGTCTGGACATCGGCGGGAATGACCGCAGGCCTCGATCTCGCCTTGGCCTTGATCGAGGACGATTTCGGGGCAGAGCTTGCCCGCACGGTGGCGAAGAAACTCGTCATGTATCACCGCCGCGCCGGCGGCCAGTCGCAATTCTCGACGCTCCTGGAACTGGAGCCGAAATCCGACCGGATCCAGAAGGCGCTGACCTATGCCCGCCGCAACCTGGCAAACCGTCTCAGCGTCACCGAACTTGCCGAGGCCGCCAACCTCAGCCCGCGCCAATTCAGCCGTGCCTTCCAGTCGGAAACCGGGCAGTCACCGGCCAAGGCGATCGAACTGATGCGACTGGAGGCCGCCCGCATCCTGATGGAGGACAGCCGCCACTCGATCGATGTCGTTGCCCAACAAACCGGCTTTGCCGACCGCGACCGCATGCGCCGCGCCTTCCTGCGCGGTTTCGGGCAACCGCCGCAGGCGATGCGCAGACTGGCGCGAGGCACGGCGGATGAGGTCGTGGAGGGGTGATGTTTTGAGATCGTTGGCCTGGTAATCCGCACCAAGTTGAATTATACACACGAGTGTGTATTGTCATTCAATGTTGAGCTCGGACATTATATCCGTCCTGAAAAAGGATGGCTGGATCGAGGTGGCGCGAAAGGGCAGCCACGTGCAGTTTAAGCATCCGAGTAAGCCCGATCGTGTCACGGTTCCGCATCCCAAACGCGATATTCCGATCGGGACGCTCAAGAGCATCGAAAAACAGTCCGGACTGAAGCTGAGGTGACGCCATGCGCAATTATATCGGGTTGATCCACAAGGAAGCCGCCAGTGACTACGGCGTGTCCTTCCCCGATTTTCCCGGTCTCGTTTCCGCCGGGATTGATCTCGACGATGCGCGGCGGATGGCGGCCGAGGCACTGGCTTTTCATCTCGAAGGTCTCCTGGAAGACGGGGAAACAATTCCTGAACCTTCCAGCCTCGAAGCAATCATGGCAGACGGGGACAATCGGAGCGGCGTTGCCATTCTCGTCGAGACCAAGGTCGAAACCAGAAAGGCGGTACGGGTCAACGTGACGCTGCCGGAAGATGTTCTTCGCCGGATCGACAGTTTTGCCGAGGCCAACGGCCTGACCCGCTCAGGCTTCATTGCCCGCGCGGCACTGCACGAGATCGCCCGCGAAGACGCGGCTTGAAAATTCACTCCACCGCCGGCACCGCCTTCAGATAAGCCGCGATCGCCTCCCGGTCGCTGGCTGAAAGCTTGGCCATGTTCCGCTGCACCTCGACCATCGAGCCGCCGACGGAATCGAATTCCGGCGTGAAGCCGGTTTCGAGATAGCTGGCTATATCGCCTTCGCTCCACGAACCGATACTCTTCGACCCCGGCGTGATGTTGGGAATACGGCCCTCGCCTTCCGGATTGGGCGCACCAGCCAGCCACTGCGCACTCTCGAAACCGCCGAGCGCATTGCGCGGCGTGTGGCATTCGCCGCAATGGCCTGGGCCCTCGACCAGATACTGGCCACGGGCGAGCTTCGGATCGGTCGTATCGACCGTCACGCGCGACTTGTCGGTGAAGAACAACAGCTTCCAGCCGCCGAGCGACAGGCGGATGTTGAACGGAAACGGCAGGTCGTGCGGTGGGGCGACATTGGCGCTTTTTGGCAGGGTCTCCAGGAAGCCCCAGAGATCGTTGATGTCCTTCGGAGACATCCGGGCATAGGAGCCATAGGGGAAGGACGGATAGAGATGCTCGCCGTCCTTGCCGACGCCGCGCGTCATGGCATTGCCGAAATCGGCGAGCGTCCAGCTGCCGATCCCAGCGGTTTCATCCGGCGAGATATTGGGGACGTGGAAAGTGCCGAAAGGGCTTTTAAGCGGCAGGCCACCGGAAAGCACCAGTTTGGCGGCATCCTCGGATTTCGGCGCCGCGTGACAACTCGTGCAGCCGCCAGCCCAGAACATCTGTTCGCCATTGGCAAGATCCGGCTCACCGAGATTGTCCCAATGCGCCGCGGGCCATGGTTCGGGCTTGGTCAGGAACCAGCCGCCGGCTGCGGCCACGACGCCGAGGAAAACCACGGTGGATACCAGTCTTCGAACCCGCGCGCCCATGCATGTCTCCTGCCGTCGGGATTATACTGGATCAGGCGCACCGGCAAAATGCCGGGCGCCTGATCAATCATATTCGGGGAGGATCAGCTCTATCGCTACTTCTTGACGCGATAGAGCTCGTGGCAGGCACCGCAATCCTTGCCGAGCATGCCGGCCGCAGCACCAACGGCAGCCTGATCCGCCGGAAGCTGCGCCAGCAGCGTATCGGCGTCAGTGCCGAGCTTGGCGGCATGAGCCTTGAAGTCGTCCATGTTTTCCCAGATCTTCGGGCTTGCTTCCGAATTGGCGTCGGAGCCGGCCGGGAACTGATCCGGGAAAGCCTTGATATTGGTGCTGATCGTCGTCAGCGCCGTCTTGAGCACTTCGGCGTCATAGGGCTTCTCGCCCTTGGCGATGCCCGCGATGGCACCCATCGAGCCGCCGATCTGCTTCATCAGCCCTTCACGGACCTTGACCGGATCATCCGCGGCGATAACGGCGCTCACACCGCAGCCTGCAATCACGAGTGCCGTCAGTATTGTTTTCAGCTTCATCAAAGTCTCCAGCTCTGGCGAGACGCCGCCCGGATTCGGCAAGCGGGTTCTCTCAATCGATGCGCCGGCATGATTGCATTTTGCGTTGGCGATGAAAGTAACATTTTTTTGAGATCGAATTTATTTCAGCCGTTGCAACGGCTTGATTTAACGGGAGTATTATACTCATGTTATTTTCGATCAGCCTGGCGTCACCCATCCGTGCCAGGCCGTCAGCGCCGCCACGATGATCAGGACGACGCCGACCGTCTTGCCGACGATTGCAGTGGCGCGCGGGCTTGCAACGATGACATCTCGACTGCGTCCAGCCGCCAGCGCCAGGCCGCCATAGACGGCGAGTTGCGTCACCGAGATCATGATCGCCATCACCAGCACCTGCGACCAGAGCGGCCCGAACTGGGGTTTGAGGAACTGCGGATAAACAGCCAGCATGAACAGATAAGCTTTAGGATTGAGCAGGCTGGTCATCGCCCCCCGGCGAAAGCTGGTCCAAAGCGACAGCCGCGCGCCCGGCTCCACCGACGCGATGGCGATACTGCTGCGGGCAAGGGATATGCCGATCCAGGCGATATAGGTGGCGCCGGCCAAAAGCAGGACGTTGAATAGCTGCGGCACGAGATGCAGCAGGAAACCCACGCCAAGCGCCGCATAAAGCGTGTGGAAGATGCCGCCCGCCATGATGCCCGCCGTCGCCGTCAGGCCGGACGCGCGCCCGCCGGTCAACGCGTTGGCCATGACGAAGACCATGTCCATGCCGGGCACGATGATGATGCCGAACAGAAGGGTGAAGAAGAGCCAGAGATTTTCCGCGTAGGTCATGTCAGTTGTCCGTCGTTGAAACTGCGTGATGGCAGTGGTGCAGCGCTTGTTTTTCAAGCGCTTTCGGACATTCTATAGCTTGCCCCAACTGACAGGGTTCTGTCAGGAGCGTTTACCCGGCGCCATCATTCGGCAGGAAAGGCATCCCTTTGCGCAAGGCCTCGCGATTGTTTGAGATCATTCAGATCCTGCGGCTTTCGGCGCGGCCGGTCACGGCGGCGGAGATTGGCGAACGACTGGAGGTGACGGTGCGCTCCATCTACCGCGATATCGCTGCCCTTCAGGCGATGCGTGTGCCGATCGAGGGCGGGCGGGGTATCGGCTACATCCTGCGCCCCGGCTTCGACCTGCCGCCGCTGATGTTTTCGATCGAGGAAACCGAGGCGATCGTGCTGGCGCTGGCGCTCCTGGAGCGCACCGGCGACGACGAACTGAAAATGGCCGCCAAGCGCGTCAACCAGAAGATCGCCGGTGCCATGCCGGCACCTTTGCGCCAGACCCTGCAGACGAAGGCGCTGCACGCCTGGGGCACGATCGCGCCGCCGTCGTCGGGCCTCGACCTTGCTTTGGTCCGCCGGGCGATCCGCGACGAACGCAAGCTGCTGATAGACTATCGCGACGAATTCGGCCGCGCCACCGAACGCACCATCCGTCCGCTGGCACTGATCTACTATTCCGCGACGGCCGTCATGGTCGGCTGGTGCGAATTGCGCACCGCCATCCGCAACTTCCGCGCCGATCGTGTGGAGGCTTGCGAACCGCTGGACGAGCATTTTCGTGGTGAAGGTGACAGGTTACGGGACGCGTGGATGCGCGGGTGGACGGTGAATGGCGGGGTGGAGATGGAATCCTAGACGGTGCCGATCGCCAAATAGAAGCCATCTGACCGATGACCATGCGCCGATAGAATTCAAACGCTCCGGACATGGAACGGCTGTGCCGTTTTCGCGGCACAGCCCTTCTCGTTTCATGCGCGAGTTACTGGCCGGCCGCCGCGTTTGCCCGGGCCTTCCGCTTTTCGTAGCGGGCCTGCATCAGAGCCTCGCCTTCCTTCGTGCCGTCATGCCAGGTGCCGAACCATTTGTCGAAGGGCACGAGACCGTCGCCGTAGTTCACCTCGAAGAACTTGTGGTGCAGGTAATGGGTATAGGCATGGCTGTCCATCGCGGCCTTTTCACCCAGTTCGATCTTGTCGAAGCCGATATGGCCGACCACGGCACCGAAGCCGGAATAGTGCAGCTGGTAGATCATCAGGATCGGGTTGGACGGGATGACGATGTGGATAAGCGCCGATGAGAAATAGAGCAGCTGTTCGACCGGATGCATCGACAGCGACGACCAGGGCGACGGGTTGACCGAGTTGTGGTGCACCGAATGGATCCAGCGATAAAGCGGTCCCCAGTGGATCAGCCGGTGGATCATGAAGAAATGGGCTTCGTGATAGACCGGCATGACGAGCACAATGGCGATGAGATACCAGGGGTGATCGGCAAAGCTGACCCAAGGGCCGTAGCCATTGGCCCAGGCCCAGAGCATACCGACCTCCAGCGCCGTCCAGATCGGCACGCCGGTCGAGAATGTGCGGATGATGCCGTCGAGGTTCTGGCTGTTGAACAGGAAGGCCGGGCTCTTGTGTTCGCTCGGGAAGCGGCCATTGTATTTGAACCGGTTGCCCTGCCGGCGCAGGATATAGAGCCGCAGTTCGAACGAGCCGTAGAACAGGAAGACGGCGATGCAGTTGACGATGAACAGCCGGGCGATCCATTGCCAGCCCGGTGTCTGCATCACCGCCGCTTCGGGTATGACCAGATACCAGTAGGCGAGCGCCGAGGCCGCGAAGATCACATTCCACGGCAGAAAATAATGCGGCAGCCATTTCAGGAATTCGAGCGGCCGGGGCGGCAGGCGGAAGACAGGAGCGGTTTCGATCCGGCCATCCGGAGCCCAATCTCCGCGCTTGTTGCGCTTGCCAAAGGTCGTGTCATCCATGGTCGTGTCTCCGTCAGAGCGATTGCGCAAGGGTGGTGAAGCGGTCGAAGGAGGTGTCGTCCATGTCCACCTGATGCTTCGGTTCGGGATAGGTGCCGCTTTCGACATCGGCAGCAAAGGCGCGGAAGGCGTCGATGCGCTTCGCCTGCAGGTCCGCCATCAGAGTGACAAAATCGGCATAACGCTTGACGTGTCGGGGATAGTGGCCGGCATGGGTGCCAAGCACATCCGACGAGAACAGGTATTGCGTATCGCAGACCGGGCCACAGCCCATGCCCATGGTGATCAGCGGCGTGCGGCGGGTGATGTAATCGGCGAGCCTGACCGGCACCACCTCGACCTCGATGGCGGCCGCACCGGCGTTTTCCAGATCCTTGACCGAGCGCAGCACGCGCAGCGCCTCCTCCGGCGTCTTGCCGATGGCGCGAAAATTGGTCCAGGTCGCGCGGTTGGGCACGAGACCGACATGGCCGGTGACTGGAATGCCCTCACGCGCCATCGCCTCGATGAAGAAAGGCGAGTGGGAACAGTAGATCGAGTCGGCACCGCGCTTGAGCATCTGGAAGCCGAGCCCGATCGCCTCTTCCGGTGAGGCGATGGCGCCATGCGGCATGCCCACGGAAAGGAAAGCAAATGGCGCAGCCGACCGGATACCTTCGAGATGATGATCCGGCTCGCAGGAGAGAATGGTGATGTCGCAGGCGACGGCCGCTGCCGCCTCCTCGGCATTATCGACATGCAACTGCAGCCATTTGCGCCGGCCCTTCAGGCTCTGCAGGTCGTAAACCGTCGTCCGTCTTGTCATGATGCCTCCCCCTCGTTTTGGCAAGCATCATAGGATTCCGACCCTGCCGGGTCCGCTTCTATACTGATCAGATTTGATCAAAGCCGAAACCTCAGAGATTTTCCGCAGTGATCGTGACAAACCGGATGGGATCATTCGCCACGCTTTCGGCGATCAGGCCGAGGCGGGAGAGCATAAGGTCGATGGCGCGGCGTGCCTGGGCTTCCGGCGCCTGGTCGAGAACCACCGACATCACGCCCTGGCGCAGCGCTTCCGCGCTGCGCTGGGTCAGTTCATGGCCGATGAAGAAGATGTCGCGCCTGCGCGGATGTTTGCGCAGCACGGCCGACAGCGAGGCATTGGCGCCGCCGGAATTGTAGAGGCCGACCATGTCGGGCCAGCGGTCAAGCGCTTCGAACAAACGGTCGGTGCTATCGGCGGCATCGTCGCGGCCGAACAGGGTGGCAGCGAAATTCAGCCCTGCCCGCGGTTTCTCCGCGAAATAATCGGAAAAACCGCGGATACGGTCGCGATGGACTGAATAGATCTGGCTGTGACAGAGCGCCACGACCGTACCGGACGCCGGTTGCATGCACGACAGGAAAAGACCGGCGGTGCGGCCGGCGGCATAATTGTCGATGCCGACATATTCCGCCGCCACGCCTTCCGCCCTCGTGACGATCTGGATGACAGGCACCCCTTCCCCCGTGACTTTGGCAAGGGCGGCGCGGATCAACGGGTGGTCCGGGACGGCGAGGATAAGGCCGGCGCGGCGGGCCTGCGGATTGGCGATCCGCTCGGCGATCGCCTGCGGATCATGCTCCTTCAGAAACACCCGCTGGATGGAAACAGACGCATCAAGCGTGCCGCCAATCCGGCCGAAAGCGTCGGAAAGGCGAGCGAAAAACGTCGTTTCGGGCCGTACCAGGATAACGTCGATGCGCAGGATGCCCCGGTGAAGCTCCGGCAACCGGCGCGGATAATCGAGCGCACGTGCCGCCGCGATCACCTTCTCGGCCAGCGCCGGGCGCACGCCGCCGCGCCCGTTCAGAACCCGCTCGACGGTCGCGGTACCGACGCCTGCTGCTCGAGCGATGTTCTGGAACGTGGGTTTTACGATGATCGCCTCGGACGATTGCGGGTTTGAACAGCCAAAATAGGCAAAGGCACGGCCGGCACAAGCCGTCATCGCCGCCTCTCGCGCTCGGAACCATCACGCATTGACTCCCGAGAGGACAAATGCAATACTTCACCATATGGCGAAGTATTTGACATCCAGCATGGACCGCACGTTCTCGGCACTTTCCGATCCGACCCGGCGCAATATCCTGATGCGGTTGGAAGGAGAACCGGGCCTGTCGGTCAGCGAAATTGCACGACCACTGTCCCTGAAACTGCCCGGCCTGATGAAGCATCTGGACGTTCTGACAGATGCGGGGCTGATCACGCGTATCAAGACCGGCCGCACCGTCTCGGTGCATCTGTCGGCAGGCCCGATGCAGGAAGCGATGGACTGGCTGCGGCGCTACGAGCAACTGTGGACGGTCAGCCTCGATCGACTCGTCGCGCTGGTGGAAGAGGATGAGGAAGAATGATGAAACATCTGCCGAGCGTGACCATCGTACGCAGGATCAAGGCGTCCCCGGCCCGGGTATTCAAGGCGATCACCGAGCCGTCGCAGATGCTGCAATGGTGGGGGCCGGATGCCGGGCCGACACTCAGCGCGGAAGCTGATGTGCGGCCGGGCGGCCGCTTCAGTGTCGTGTTCCGGCTGATGAACGGCGACGAGCACAATCCGACCGGCGTCTACCAGGAGGTCATTCCCGACAGAAAGCTGGTCTTCACCTGGGAATGGCCGGAAATGCCGGAACGCGAGTCATTGGTCACCTTTCTGCTGGAACCGATCGACGGCGGTACCGAGCTGACGCTGATCCACGCCAATCTTCCCGACGACGAAGCGCGCGAAAGCCATGAGGCCGGCTGGAGCGGCCTGCTCGACAAATTGCCTGTTTTTCTGGGAGAAGAGATATGAGCGACCTGATCCTGACGACCTATGACTGGGTTCCCGACATGCCGCGCGGCTTCGTTCGCGACATTCGTGTACGCTGGGCGCTGGAAGAAGCTGGCCTAGCCTATCGCGTCGAAAGCGTTCCCTTCAAGGATCGCGGGCCGGAGCATTTTTCGCACCAGCCGTTCGGGCAGGTGCCGTGGCTGATCGATGACGGCCTCTCGATCTTCGAAAGCGGCGCGATCCTGCTGCATCTGGCCGAACGCAGCGACAAGTTGATGCCACCTGATCCACGCGGCAGTGCCGAGGTAAAGGAATGGCTGTTTGCGGCGCTCAATTCCGTCGAGATGGCAAGCCTGCCTTGGTCGCTGCTCAAGTTCATGGGCAAGACCAGCGACACGCCGGGCTGGACCTTCCTCGACGACTTCCTGCACAAGCACCGGCTGAAGCACATGGAAACGGTACTGACGGACCGGGAATGGCTAACCGGCGGATTCAGCGTCGCCGATATCCTGATGGCCGACGTGCTGCGGCTGGTCGATCGCTTCGACGGCTTGGCCGACTACCCCGCCTGCCGCCGCTACGTCACCCGCGCCACCGACCGTCCGGCGTTCACCAAGGCGCATGCCGACCAGATGGCACATTTCGCGGCTGCGGATTGAGGGTACAGCCATCATCCTCACGCAATCGCTGATAGGCTTGCAATTTCGAACGCGGGCGAAAAGCCGGGCCTGAATCAGCTGTCAAACACGCGAAAACGACAGCGCCCGGCTCTCTTCCCGCCCGAAACCCTTGATCTCGATACGGTCCTCGAACAGTTCGACGATCGCGAAGGTGTTCTGATCCGGCGTATCGACCATGCCCTTGAAGGTCACAAAGGGACGGCCCGCGACCTCGCCGAAATTGCCGTCGTGATTATGGCCGCAGAAATAGCCGCGGAAGCAGGAAAAGCCGGTGAGCAAATCTATCAGTCGCTGGCTGTCCCAGAGGTTGTGACGGTTGGGCGGGAAAATCGGGTAATGGCAGAGGACGAGAACGGATTCGCCATCGGCTTCCGCGTTTTCCAGAACACCGGACAGCCAGGTAAATTGTGCCTCGCTCAGCGATCCGTTCCAGGGATGGGCATTGATCGCGCCTTCGGCCTGCAGTGTCCGCAGGCGTTCGGCGGCGAGCATAGAGCGCGGATCGCCGGCAGGCGCGGAAAAGACGCTGACATCGTTGCCATCGAGAATGACGAAGCGCCATTGACCGATGGCAAAGTCGTGATAGGCCGAGGGCATGGACAGGCGGCCGGAAACCTCGCCCAGATGCTTCGGCGCCACGGCGAAATCATGATTGCCGAGCAGGAAATGAGTTTTGTGGCGCAGCGTCCCATAGACAGAAAGGATGGCGTCGAAATTCTCCCAGCCACGATCGATGATGTCGCCGAGCGTGATGACGAAATCGAGATCGGTCGCGTTGAACGCATCGACCGCCTCGGACAGCTTGGCGAGACTGGCGGCATAATACCGGTTCATCACCTCATCCGGCTCGATATCGGCATATTGTGGGTCGGCAATGATGCCGAAGCGGAGAATGGGATTTTCTGTTGTCATGGCGGCTGGATAACGGGTCTGCGTGACGGTTTGGTGACGCCACTCCTGTTCGACGGGATCAGACATTTGGGTATCGAGACCAACAAAAAACCCGGCATCGCTGCCGGGTTTTGATGTCCAGTGACCGGAGCTTACGCGGCTTCGTAAAGCTCGAGTACGTAGTCCCAGTTGATCAGGCTGTCCACGAAGGCTTCGAGGTACTTCGGACGGGCGTTGCGGTAGTCGATGTAATAGGAATGCTCCCAGACGTCGACGCCGAGGATCGGCGTTGCGCCGTGGACCAGCGGGCTTTCGCCGTTCGGGGTCTTGGAGATTTCCAGCTTGCCGCCCTTGACCGAGAGCCAGGCCCAGCCGGAGCCGAACTGCGTCGTGCCGGCAGCGATGAAGTCGGCGCGGAACTTGTCGTAGCCGCCGAGATCGGACTTGATGGCCGCGTCGAGCTTGCCCGGCAGTTGCGTGCCGCCGCCGCCCTTCTTCAGCCACTTCCAGAAGTGCAGGTGGTTGTAGTGCTGGCCGGCATTGTTGAACAGCGGCTGGTTGGTGCCGTAGGACTTCTTGACGATCTCTTCGAGCGAGAGGTCGGCAAGGCCGGCTTCTTCGGCAAGTTTGTTGCCGTTGGTCACGTAAGCAAGGTGGTGCTTGTCGTGGTGATACTCGAGCGTTTCGCGCGACATGTAGGGGGCGAGCGCATCGTAGTCGTAAGGCAGGTTCGGCAATTCGAAAGCCATGTGGTGTCTCCTCTGCTGGCGGGGTTCATGAAAGCCGGGTTGGAATTCATGACGGAAATCTGTGAGCCGGAACATAGGGACCACCGCCGCAACAGGCAACCGGGACCATGCCAAATTTCGCCACAGGCTTGGAAAATAGTTCCCGGCCACGATTGTTCCATTCATCCGCAGCGGCACAGAATGGACACGATCCTTCGACAAGGTCACATCCGACTCGCCCGCAATCAAAATCCAAGGAAATCCAATGCCTTTTTCCAAACGCTTCGCCGCGATCCCGCTTCTTGTTGCCGGCCTGCTGCCAGTCGCCGCCCTCGCCTCCTCGGATGACGCCTGGGAGGCGATGCGCGCCGATGTCTCGGCCAAATGCCTGGAGGCAGCCGCCGGCTCGATCGAGGCACCGCAGGCTGTCGTCGATCCCTTCGGCTCGGAAAGCTTCGGCCTCGCGCTTGTCAGCGGCAAGCCGAAGGGCGCCGAAGGAAAGGTCAGCCAGATCTGCGTCTACAACAAGCAGACGAAAGCCGTGGAACTCGGCGGTGAACTGACCGAGGACATGCTGAAAGGCGAGGCGCAGTAAGGTCGGCAAAATGACGCTCATAAAATGACACCGGGACAATCCCGGCGTTGATTTCGGCCTGGCATGCCGTCACAGATGGTGGATCATCAGTCGCACATGAGATCCCCATGCTGTTTCACGGCCTGTCCGCCTTTCCGATCACGCCCATGGACAGCGAGGGGCGCGTCGATACGTCAGCGCTGAAAGTCCTGCTGCAACGGATCGACACGGCCGGCGCCGATAGCGTCGGCCTGCTCGGCAGCACCGGATCCTACATGTATCTCCCGCGAACCGAGCGGCGGCGCGCCATCGAGACGGCGGTCGATTGCCTCGGCGGCCGCACGCCCCTGATCGTCGGTATCGGCGCGCTTCGCACCGACGATGCCGTGGCCTTCGCCCGCGATGCGCGCGATGCCGGGGCACAGGGCCTGCTGATGGCGCCGGTCTCCTATACACCGCTGACCGACGACGAGGTCTTCGAGCACTATGCAACGGTTGCCAGGGCGATCGGCCTGCCGCTCAGTGTCTACAACAATCCCGGCACCACCCATTTTACCATCGGCAATGCGCTGCTGAACCGGCTTGCCGGCGTCGAGACCATCGTCGCGGTCAAGAACCCTGCCCTGTCCGCCGCCGACATGGTTGCCGCGCACCGGGCAACGCAAGCCGCAGTCCCCGCCGGTTTCGCTGTGGGCTATAGCGGCGACTGGCTGGCCGCCGGCGCCATCCTTGCCGGTGGCGTCACCTGGTACAGCGTCATCGCCGGCCTGCTGCCGGAACCCTCGGTGAAGCTGATGCGCGCCGCGCAAGCCGGTGACACGGCGGAAGTCGAGCGCATCAACGGCCTGTTCGAACCCTTCTGGGCGCTGTTTCGCGAACTGAGCAGCTACCGCGTGGTCCATGCCACGGCCAACCTGCTCGGTTTAAGTTCACATCAGCCGCCACGGCCGATGTTGCCGCTGGCGGAGAACGAGCGAGGCAGGCTGGAGGCGGCGCTGGAGAGTTTGGCGGGGGTGTGAGGCGTCCCGATTTTACGCGATAATTTTCAGGCGATATGCGGGCGGGAGACCGCATTTGAGACCTGATCGAGAAATCTGCAAGCTGAAGACCTGCATTCTATAACCTTTCGCTGGCGCCACCGAACGAGAATAAGCCCGCAATCGAGGGAAACAGAGAACGGCGAACCGGTTCGCTCGATGCTGACGCAGCCTGCTTCGGCATGGATGCTTGACGGGCTGACAAATCGAAAGCCCGCTCGGCCTCCGAGAGGAGTTCATCGTTTTCGACATGAAACTGATATTGCTGACCCATGGCATTCCCCTTTCCGCGAGGTTGATGAACGAGACAGGTGCAGGATTGTTCCGTCAGCGGGGGTATTCACAACATTGGCACCCGGAGCACTCGTCCAGTTAGAGCCATCTACAGCAATGCACGCGTGCCCCCAACAAACCCCATTGCGCAACCATCCGGAACAGACCAAACTCCCGACGGGTCGCCTCCGGCATATTGCGCCGGACTGCATGGCCCCGCTTGATTTGCATGCCCATCAATATCCGAGACATCCATCATTCAGGGGGACTTTCATGGCCAATCCGTTGTCCACGCTGGGCATCGTCCACACTGTCATCAGCCTCGTGCCGGTCGTGGCCGGGCTCTATTCCTTTTCCAAATATGCGGCGATCATTCCGAAGACCAATTCGGGGCGAATCTATGTGATCACGCTGTTTCTCTCGGCCATCACATCCTTCGGCCTGTCGAGCACCGGCGGCTTCAATGCCGGCCATGCGATCGGCATTCTCGCCATGCTGGCGGCGGTCTTTTCCATTGTGATTGCCCAACTCGGCTGGTTCGGGCGGCTGAACCGCTACCTCCAGGCGCTGTCGATGTCGTTCACCTTCTTCCTGCTGATGGTGCCGGCCATCAACGAGACACTGTCGCGTTTGCCGCCGTCGAGCCCGATCGGCAACGGTCCGGATTCACCGCCGGTGCAGACGGTGACGGCCATATGGGCTTTGCTCTTCCTTGCCGGCATCTGTCTGCAGGCCTGGATGATGCATCGGCGCTCTGGCACGCCGGGGCTCGCCGCGTGAAGTCAGCCGTATGATCAAAGGCGCCGGGAACCCGGCGCCGTCGTCCGGCGTTGACGTGCATCCAACCTCCAAGGAGAGTGACGATGGAGTTTCATCGCGGGCGGCTGATCGATCATGTGCATCTGCGCGTCAAGGATCTGGCCGCGTCGAAACGCTTCTACCGGGCCGTGCTCGCTACCGTCGGGGTCAACATCCAGCATGAGAGCGACACGGCCTTCGCCGCCGACGAGCTCTATGTCGATGCCGCCGACGACTATGTCACCCACCTGCATCTGGCGTTTCAGGCCCGGACCCGCGAGGACGTCCACGCCTTCCATGCGGCCGGCCTTGCCAACGGCGGCACCGACAATGGCAAGCCGGGCGAGCGCCCCTATCATCCCGGCTATTACGCCGCCTTCATCCTCGATCCCGATGGGAACAATATCGAGGCGGTGCACCACGGTCCAAACGTACGGTCCGCCGTCGATGTGACCATTACGCCCACATGATCGCGAGGCGCCGGCAGGCTGGCCATGCCAGCCTTCATTTCGCCGGGATTTTAATGGTTTGTTAAGCCACGACAAACCGGGAACATCCATATGGCGCTGGGCGCATCGCATCGCTTGCAGGACGGGATCGAAGCCGTCGAGACCATGACCCGCTTCGCGCTTGCCGTTCTGGCGCTGGCGTCTGGCGTCTATACCTATCTCGGGGTCCGCTCGATCCTCGATGGTTCTGCGACAGCCGTCTTCTTTGCGGCACTGATCTATTCCTGCGCCGTGTCCGTCGCCATCTATGCCTTCTGGACCTACATGGCGCGGTTCTATCCGCATATTGTCGGGGCCGCGAACCGTACGGCCATGCTCGGCATCATGGCGCTCGGCTGCATGATGATCATTGCCATGGCAAGCTGGCTGAATGCCGCGGCCCTTGCCGGGTCGGCGGCGCTTGAGCAGCATCTGGCCGAAACGGTGGAGGACTACACCGCCGATCTCGACAAGGCGCACCAGAATGCCCTTGCCGCCCAGAGCCTGTTGCCCGACATCCAGCGCACGTCCGAACGCTTCCAACGGCTTTCCGACCAGGAGCGCGAAAGCGGCGCGCTGACCGGAACGACCGGCGCCGGCAGCGTCGTACAACTGCTCGGCCAGATGGCTGCCCAGCTGAAAGAGCTGGAAACCGGCATCACCGCCTCGCGCGAGCGCGTCGCGACCCTGTTCGGTGAAGGCCAGGCGCATCTCGCCACCATGCGCGGGCTGGTCTCCGCCCCCGGCGCCATCGATCCGCGCGCCGACCAGTTCGCAGCCGAAGTCGTGGCGCTGACCGGCACAATCACCGCGCTGGAACAGACCTCGATCGCAGCCTCGGTGAAACGCGCGGCCGAAGACCTGTCGCTCGGCTTCATCGCCCCGGTAGCAAGCGGCCTGGAGGCCGATCTCGCCAATCGGCAGGACCAGGTGATGGAGACCATCCGCACATCGGTTGCCGCCCAGTCCAAGGTGCTGTCGGAAGCCGCCGACCAGATCCTGACGCGCGAGCCGGTCGGCGAGCGGCGGTTCGTGCCCTTGTCCTCGGCCGCTGCCGTCTTGCGCTATGCCTCCGATTTCATCCCGAGCTGGGCCGGCGCCATCGCCATCGACCTGTTGCCGGCTGTGCTGGTCTTCATGCTGTCGATCGCCCATGGCGCGCTGCGGCGACAGGAACAGAGCCTGCCCTTTGCCGAGCGGATCACCGCCGCCGAACTTCTGGAAGCGCTCGAAGTGCAGAAGGCGCTGCAGCGCAGCGGTGTCGAGATAGACACGGCGATCGCGGAAGCCGAGGCGCGCGACCAGTCCAACATCACCAGCCTCGATCTCTCCGGTAAGGGGCCGCGCAAATGACGGCGCAGGCGCGGCTGCAAGGGTATGGACAGCGGTTGAAGACCTATCTGCTGTCAGCCGATGACGGCACGCTGATGCGCCACGCTTTCCAGGCGCTGCTGGCCGCCTCGGCTGTCTTCATCGTCATCGACTGGAACGAATTGAGCGCGACCGGAGACACCGATCCCAACTTTGACGTGACACAA
Source organism: Rhizobium sp. Leaf453 (assembly GCF_001425605.1). Taxonomy (GTDB): domain Bacteria; phylum Pseudomonadota; class Alphaproteobacteria; order Rhizobiales; family Rhizobiaceae; genus Pararhizobium. The sequence goes on from NZ_LMRG01000001.1 coordinate 88,863, forward strand.
CCGCAGACCACGCCCATCCTGCCGCCGGCGCTCACCAAAGGTGAGCCGGACAATGCGCCCTCCGAGATCACAGCCGATCCGCAGGTTCTGAAACAGGCGATCCGTTTCGAACTCAGGCCGGGTGGCATCCTGACCGCGCAGGGGTCGATCGAACCGGGTGCTGCGGCTCGTTTCGCGGCGGAGATCGAGGCGCGCGGCGAATATGTGAAGGTTGTCGAACTGGACTCGCCTGGTGGCTCGGTCGCCGACGCGCTCGCCATGTCGAAGCTGATCCGCGAGAAAAAGCTGGGCACGAAGGTTGCCTCCGGCGCGCTCTGCGCCTCATCCTGCCCGATCGTTATGGCGGGAGGCATCACCCGCGCGGCCGACAAGGGCGCCGTCGTCGGCGTGCACCAGATCTTCAACGGCTCGACAGTGAAGCTTTCGGCTGAGCAGGCCATGTCCGACGCCCAGCGCACCACCGCCGATATCAACCGCCATCTCGAAACCATGGGCATCAAGTCCGGCGTCTGGCTGCACGCGATGGAGACACCGCCGGACCGGCTGTATTACCTCACGGCCGAGGAAATGAAGGATTTCGCGCTGACGACGGACGATGCGAAAACGGCTGATGCAAAGCCGTAGGCACGGCCCGAGCACCGAATTAACTTCAACCGCAATCGATTTGGAAAATCGACCTCAAGTTGAAAATTCCCTGCCTTTCGGGATTGCTGCATTAGCGACTCGCGGTTAGACATTTCGTAACCCGCCTCTGACCCGCCACGCCCACAACATCTGATCATCAAAATATGCAACGGCACGAATGCGTTCCGTGTGGAAACCCGACAGGATATCGCATGGCTGACATTACAGGTACCGCAGGCAATGACGTTCTGGTCGGCACGGATTTTGAAGACTTCATCATCGGCCTCGAGGGCATCGACAAGATCGATGGCGGAATCGGTCAGGATGAGATTTATGGCGGTGAAGGCAATGACAATCTCTCCGGTTCCTTCAACAGCGACAGGATCTTCGGCGAACAGGGCAACGATACGTTGGCCGGCAACAGCGGTAGTGACGCGCTGGAAGGCGGTGAAGGCAAGGACACCTATTACGGCGGCAGCGGCGGAGACACGATCAGGCTCGGGCCCCTCGCGACGGCAACGGGTGAAACCGTGGACGGAGGTTCCGGTAACGACAGGATTGAAATCGACTACAGGCTCTCCTCCGTCAAACTTAACATCACCATCAAGGACTGGATTTCGACCCAGACCCTGGCGGGCGGCATCCAGATTATCAACGTCGAAAGTTTTCGGATAACCGGCAGCAAATTCGACGATATCTTCGTTGGCGGCAACCATTACGACAGCTTCAAAGGTGGCGACGGCAAGGACACGCTGTCCGGCGGACGCGGTAACGACTACCTGTTCGGCGAAGATGGCAATGACATTCTCAACGGCGATCAGGGTTACGACAGCCTTGATGGTGGCGACGGAAATGACAAGCTCTACGGCGGAAGCGGTAACGACTATCTCTATGGCGGAACCGGCACGGATTACCTTTCCGGCGGAAGCGGCGATGATGAGTTGAACGGCGACGAGGGCAACGGCACGCTGAATGGTGGCTCGGGGAACGACCGAATCTACAGCGGTAGCGGTGACGATATCATCGAAGGCGGTAGCGGCGACGACATCGTTTTCCTGAACTTTGGCAGGGATACCGTCACCGACTCCAGCGGAAGCGATCGCCTGGAGTTCGATTTGACCGGGAATTTTACAGCCAAGGCATCCACCGAGATCACAACGCTCGCCAATGGAACGACATTCACGGGCTTCGAGCATTTTACAATTCAGGTCTGGGACGGCAAATCCGACAAAATCACGACCGGCGCAGGCAACGACATCGTCGAGACCTACAATTCCAGCGACGACTGGATCAATGGCGGTGCTGGCGACGACCTGCTCAATGGCGGAGACGGCAAGGATACGATCTACGGCGGCGGCGGCAATGACACGGTCAAGTTCGGCCGTTATGAGGCTGATTTCAGCGATGGAGGCAGCGGCATCGATACTGCCGACATCCGTGGCGGCCCCGATGATGGTCAGATCTTTACCGTAACTGGAACAACGGCCACGATCACCGGTGGAACCGTTCTCAAGAACTTCGAACACTATATCGTATCGTTCGGTGACGGCGACGATGTCGTCAAATCCGTGGGAGCGGCACTAAGTGTCAGTTTTGAGGGTGGCAGCGGCGACGATATCTTGATCGGCACCGACGGGGCAGACAAGTTGTACGGAGGCTATGACAACGATCGCCTGACATCGGGCGCCGGCGATGACCTCATCTACGACAATGCAGGTACCAACGTCATTTCCGCCGGCGACGGCAATGACAGTGTCTATGCGAGCGACCCATACGGCAGCGCCATTGACGGCAATTACACTGTCGATCTGGGTGCGGGGGATGACATCTTCCACGGCACGGCATCGACCAAGAAGCTCAATCTTCAGGCCGGAGCCGGAATAGACTTCGCGTCGCTTGACTTCAGCAAGTCCACAGCGGGGATCACTTTCCAGCTCGCCACCACCGTGACGGTTGCCAACCTGCCCGTGACGGTCAAGAACGTCGAGCGGATCGCGCTGCTGGGAGGCAGCGGCAACGACACCTTCACCGGTGGCGGCCTGAACGACGACCTGCGCGGCGGCAAGGGCAATGACACGCTCAAGGGTGGCGGCGGCAACGACACAGTCTACGGAGATGCTGACGGCGTCACCGGTGGCAAGGACAAGATTTATGGTGAAGCCGGTGACGACATCATCTATGCCGGCATTGGCGACAAGGCAGACGGTGGCGCCGGCAATGACTGGATCTCCCTCAACGTGGCGGAGCAAACGAAGGATATCAGCTTCGTCTTCTCGACAGGGAAGGTCGATGTCGACGCAACCACGTCGTTTAGTGCATTTCAAACACTGCACTATTTCGGCAGCAAGGGCGCCGACACCGTAACAGGCGGCGAACTGGGCGATTTTCTCGTCGGCAATGGCGGGAACGACATCCTCAAGGGGGCTGGCGGCAGCGATCTACTCAAGGATGGTTCTGGCAGCGACAAACTCTATGGAGACAAGGGCGACGACTGGCTGATCCGCACATCGACTGATGGAAAGGATGTCTTTAACCCGATCGGCAAGGATGTATTCGACGGCGGCTCCGGGACAGATACGCTGTCGTTCGAAGAGCCTTTCGTCGGCTCAGGCTACGTCATCATCGATCTGATGACGCACAGCAAGAACAACGGGCTGGCACTTGGTTTGACCGTCAAGAATATCGAGATCATCGAAGGCAGCGCACTCGATGACGATATCCGCGGTGATGCCAACGCAAACATTCTCCAGGGCGGCGCAAGCGACGACGTGCTCCACGGCCGGGATGGCGATGACACGCTGAACGGCGGGTGGGGTGACGACTGGCTGACAGGTGGCAAGGGGAACGACAAGTTCGTCTTCGATTTCTACGCACGCAGCATCGACGGCGATGTGATCACCGACTTCACCCGTGGTCAGGACAAGCTGGTGATCGACAGGAGCGATTATAACATCGCTGTCGCCGACAAGACCGTTACGCTCGTCGTCGGGGCCGATCCCGTCGCGACCGGCACCAAGGGCACGTTCCTGTTCGAAAGCGACAATGGCCGCCTCTGGTTCGATGCGGACGGCAAGAGCACCGTGGCCGATCTCGAACTCGTGGCCATTCTGCAGAACGTCACGACGCTCTCGACCAGCGATTTCATTCTCGTCTGAGACCGAATGGCCTCCGCTCTATCACCCCTCGCGTGACGGGAGCGGAGGCCCTGAAACTGCGCCTACAGAATAAACATGTCCCGCGTCAGGCTCATCGCATCATCCAGATGCAGGACAAAGTCGGCTTTCTTGTCGCCGTTTATATCGGCGTAGATGTAAGTGTCGGATGCGGCTTTGTCATAGCGGAGTTCGCCGGCCTTTCCGCTGAATGCTTTCGTGCCGAGGAATGTGAAGGGCTGGTCGCCGGCAAGCTTGGTGTTGGCGTCGATGGCGGAGAGATCGATGTCATCATCCCCGGTGAAATCGAAGATCGTATCGGTCGCGGTTTTCGACGTGCCCAGGTCCGTTGCGGACTTGAAGATGAAGCGGTCGTTGCCGGCGCCGCCATAAAGAGCGTCCGCGCCTCCCCCGCCGTTCAGGAGATCGTTGCCGGCACCGCCGCTCAGCAAGTCCTTGCCGTCGCCCCCTTCGAAGACATCGTTGCCCTTGCCGCCATAAAGCTTGTCGGCGCCGCGCTGGCCGCGCACGAGCACGCTTTCATCGCCTGCCCGGAAGGTGATCGGCGCATCGGTCTTCGTCTGGAAGACGACATTGAGCTGGATATAGGATGTCTCGAACGTGGTCGCGCCCTGGAGATCGATGGCGATCCCGTCATGCGCGAAGCGGAGGTCGGTGGCGTCGATTTCCTTGATATTGGTTTTCAGCCGCACGCCGATGATCGGCTCGATCTTGTCCTTCAGGTCGGCAAAGACCGGTCCGTTGAAGTCGACCGGCTTGTTTTTGCCGGTCGTGAGGTCGAGATAGCCGGTGCGCCACAGCGCCATGCCATGGAAATCGAGGCCGATCGCGGCATCGGTCACGGTCGCAGTGTAAACCTGCGTGCCCTTGACCGTCACGCCATTGATCTTGGTCGGGCCATTGATCAGCGTATCGGAGCCAAGACCATAGGTCGTGCCGATCTTTCCGAAGAAAAACTGATGGTGCAGTACCTTGCCGTTGAAACCCATTCACCCGCTCCGCGTCGATGGACACAATAGGCGGACCGGGTAAACGTTTCGTTAACCATGATTAAGGCTTCGCTGATCCTTGCGGGTGGACTGCCTGACGCCGTTCAACGCAGGCCGGCGGCAAGATGTTCGGCGACGGCCAGGTCCGCCATCGCAAGCGCTGCCTCCCGCGTCTTCGCAGCGGCGACAAAGCGGCCATTGTGGCAGAAGCTCGCGCCTGCAATGCCGCAGACGGCCTCCAGATCGCCGTTGGTCAGGCCGGCCCAGGCGGCGGGCAGATCGGCCCGGACCTCGAAGCCTTCGTCGGAACGGCGGATGGTGGTCAGGCACCAGTCGCGCTCGCGCGGATGAACGACGAACAGCAGATGGTCGGCGCCCGCCTTGACGATGGCCGGACGGAACGGCATGCCGGCCGGCAGTTCCAGCACACGCCCCTCGCCCGTATCCCTGATCGCCTGCTGCACGATCCCTTCTGCCCGCAGTTTCGCGGCACTCTGGGCAATCCGCCCTTCGACGAAAAGACGCGCGACACCGAGTGCCACATGGAAACCGCGATCGTCAGCGTCGGCATCCGCATCGTCGAACACGGGTTTCAGGGTTTCGAGAAGAACCGGCAGGGTGAGCGGGCTGAGCAGGCCGGCTGTTGTCGGGCTCAGTGCGCCATTGTCGGCGAGATCGACCGGCAGCACGAAGCCGGCGTCGAAGGAGGCGTGAACGATATCGACATGCGCTTCCGGCAGGCCATAGGCGCGGAGATAGTCGCGGCCGTAATGTTTCCAGACCAGACCGAAGGAACTGTAGGGCTGTCCGTCGTCCCTGAGCGGCGCACCCCGCTGGTGGTGATCGAAAACGGCAAGGTCCGGATCATAGGCGCCGCCGACGTCGTAGATGACCTTGCCGGCACCGGGCGTGATCCATTCCGGCGCCCGGCTGCGCACGATCTTCGCCTGCGGAAAAAGCCGGGTGAGGATGACGCTGGACAGGAGCTCATCGGCATGGAAGCCACCGGAATGGGTGACGAGAAAGTCTGGGGTCATGCCGGGTGTGCCTTGTCGCTTGCGGTTATATCAGATCGGCATCAGATAGCCGTTGCAGCCGGTTCGCTCAACCCGTCATTTCAGGAGAGTTTCACGAGCGATGACGTCACGAAGGGCGGCGCACCGGGATCGGCACGTCGCTCATGTTATCGTTCTGCCAGGTGCGGATGACGTGGACCTGTTCCGGGATCTGATCGTTGAGATAGCTGACATTGCCCGGCAGGCCCATCGGATAAAGCGCGTTGCGGCTGGCCTCATAGGCGACGCTCTGGTCCGTGCACAGGCGCACCCGCATATCCTGCGCGGCCACGTCCGTGCGGTTCTGCAGGTCTTCGACAGACGTGGCCGTGGCGGAGAGTTGGCCGCCGAAGGCCTGCGTCAGGAATTGCGCGGCGCGTTCGTTGCGTTCGCGTTCCGTCGTCGCGCCCATCATGACCACCATGACACGGCGGCCGTCTCGCTCCGCCAGCCCGACATAGTTTCGCCCGGAGGCACAGAGGAAACCCGTCTTCATGCCGACCGTGCCGCTGAAACGGGTCAGCAACTGATTGTTGGACTTGATCTCCTTGCCATCGATGGTGACGGCGGTCGCCAGGAAGAAGCGGCGGTATTCCGGAAAGAGGCGGTCCACTTCCAGACCCAGGATCGCGAGGTCGCGCGCGGTCGTATAGTTGCTCTTGTCGAACAGGCCATTCGGGCTGGTAAAATGGGTTCCCGTCATGCCGAGACGGAGAGCCGTCTCGTTCATGTGAAGGACAAACGACACCTCGTCAGAGGCGACCGTTTCGGCAAGCGCAACGGCAACGTCATTGGCGGAGGCGGTGATCGTCGCGAAGAGCGAATCCTCCAGCGTCATGGTCCGCCCGAAGGTCAGGCCGGATTCAAGAAAGGCCTGTTTCGAGGCATTTCGGCTCATGCTCACCGGTGTCGTCATCGTCACGGTGCCGGCACGCAGGGCCTCGAAGGTCAGATAGGCCGTCATCAGCTTGGTCGTAGAGGCCGGATACCACGATACACCGGCATCCTCCTGATAGAGAACCTTGTGACTGTCTGCATCGACGACCAGCACAGGTGTCGCCGCCGCTGACGTCGCGGCCAGCAGACATGCCGCGAACGACAGTCCTTTCCATGATCGTCCGATCATTCCGCGTGTGTTCCTGTTCATATGCCTGTCTCCGGAGGAAGGCATCTCATTGCATCATGCGTCGCGAAAGGACAAGCGATTTACCGTCATTCCGCCGGGTGTGACCGCTCGATGAACGAGCGGTCATGCAATCACAAATCCGTCGCCGTCGAATGTGCCCAGTCCATGTAAAGGTCCTTCGCCTTGGCAGCAATCGGGCCGGGCTGGAGGTCGCGGTCTTCGAGTTTGGTGACGGGGACCACCTTGGAATAGTTGCCGGAGGTGAAGATCTCGTCGGCGGTTTCGAAGTCGGCGAGCGTCAGCGTCGTCTCGACCACGTCAAAGCCGGCGTCGCGCAAAAGCGTGATGACGCGGGTGCGGGTAATGCCGGCGAGGAAGGTGCGGTTGGCGGCCGGCGTGAAGACGACGCCGTCTCTGACCATGAAGACATTCGACGAACCGGTCTCGGCGATATTGCCGAGCATGTCGCGCACCAGCGCATTGGAAAAGCCGCGTTTGCGCGCCTCGACCAGGATGCGGCCATTGTTGGGATAGAGGCAGCCGGCCTTGGCATCGGTCGGCATGCATTCGATCGTCGGGCGGCGGAAGGGGGAGACTGTGAGCGTCTGGCCGCCCGGGCCTTCACCCATCGGCGCTTCGAACAGGCAGAGCGCGAACCGGGTCGAATCCGGATCGACGGCGACGACGCTGCCGGGCATGCCATGCTCGCCCCAATACATCGGCTTGACATAGATCGCCGTCTGGCCATCGAACTTCTTGACGCCTTCCCAGGCAAGGCCTTCGATATCCTCCGCCGTCACGACCGGGTTCAGGCCCAGCGCCAGCGCCGAACGATTGACACGCTGGCAATGCAGGTCGAGGTCCGGCGCGATGCCGTCGAACCAGCGCGCGCCGTCGAACACCGTCGAACCCAGCCACATGGCATGGGATGTCGGCCCGATCAGCGGCGGATTGCCGGACATCCATTCGCCATCAACAAAGGTCCATGTGGTGCTGCGCGGGGATGTATCGACGGCCATGGGGCTCTCCTGTTTTTCGTTTTTCTTCGATGGGCATAACCCGAAAATCGAGAACTGGGGTAAATAGGTACATCAAAAAAAGTCATGCCGTCCAATCTGGAAGCCGATCGGCCACTCGCATAGTCTGCCGCCCGAAGCGAAAAGGACCCGTCCCATGAAAGCCATGTATTATGACGCCTTCGGCAAGACGCCGGAAATCCGGACACTGCCGGACGCCACGCCAAGCGCGGATGGCGTCGTGATCAAGGTCGAGGCGACGGGGCTTTGCCGCAGCGACTGGCATGGCTGGATGGGCCATGATCCCGATATTGCCCTGCCGCATGTGCCGGGTCATGAACTGGCCGGCACGGTTGCCGCGACCGGCAAGGGCGTGCTGCGCTACAAGGTCGGCGACCGGGTGACGGTGCCCTTCGTTTCCGGCTGCGGCCGCTGCGGCGAGTGCCATTCCGGCAACCAGCAGGTCTGCGCCAACCAGTTCCAGCCGGGCTTCACCCACTGGGGCTCGTTTGCCGAATATGTGGCGATCGATTTCGCCGACCAGAACCTCGTGCATCTGCCCGAAAACCTCGATTATGCCACGGCCGCCAGCCTCGGTTGCCGCTTTGCCACCTCCTTTCGCGCCATCGTCGACCAGGGCCGGGTGCGCGGCGGCGAATGGGTGGCGGTGCATGGCTGCGGCGGCGTCGGCCTGTCGGCGATCATGATCGCCACGGCACTCGGTGCGAATGTCATCGCCATCGACATTTCCGAAACGAAACTCTCCTTCGCCCGCGAGATCGGCGCCGTCGCCACCATCGACGGCAGCGTCACCGGCGATGTGGCTGACGCCGTGCGCGAGATCACCAGGGGCGGCGCGCATGTCTCGATCGATGCTCTGGGCTCGCCCGTCACCTGCTTCAACTCGATCAAGAACCTGCGCCGCCGCGGCCGTCACGTCCAGGTCGGACTGATGCTGGGAGACCATGCCAGCCCGCAAATCCCGATGGCACAGGTGATCGGCCATGAACTGGAAATCTACGGCAGCCACGGCATGCAGGCCTGGCGCTACCAGGAAATGATGGCCATGCTGGAGACAGGCAAGCTCAACCCGCAAAAACTGATCGGCCGCCATATCAGCCTGGAGGAAGCCGTGCCGGCGCTGATGACGATGGATACGGCGCAGGATCTGGGGATCAGCGTCATCACGCGGTTTTGAGAGAGCAGGCCACACAGGAAACGACACGGCATTTCTTGTCGCTGCGGCGGCCATGATCGACGGCGGCAGCACGGCAAAGCCGTTTGCGAATAACCCGACGCTGATCTCGTCGGGCTACGAGATTCATCTCAAGCAACGGCTTACAATCGGTCGAGACCGCCCTACTTACAGTGGCAGACGCTGCGTGGCGTCGTTATCAATGGAGTAGACCATGGCATCATCCATGCTGATCAGCATCCTGATCACGTTTCTCGTTATTGTGCTCGTTCTGTATCTGGTTGCCAGACTGCCCATCGACGGTCGCGCCAAGCAGATCGTCCAGATCATCGTCATCATCATCGGCATCATCTCACTGCTGAAATACCTCGCGGTCTTCTGATCACGGGCGGGAGAGCGATCTCCCGCAGCCACCCTCCCCGAACCGGAAAGCGAGTGCACCCATTGGCAAACAAGAATGACGTCAAGGCTCCGGCCAAGCCGACGGTCCGCCGAAGCCCGGATGAGACGACCGTTGCTGCGCTCGGCATCATCAATGCCGAACTGATCGCCCGCAACAAGAAAACCGCCATGCTCAAGGCGCTGCGGCTTGCCCAGGAGCCTGCCGAGGAAAAGCCGGTCAAAAAGGGAACGGCAAAGAAGAAAAAGGCGTAACTACAGCCCGTATTTCTCAAGCCCACCGCTAACTCTTATTCAGCATGGTGCGGGCAAGATGCGGCCAGTGCGCTTTTGGTCTTTTCGCGTCCATGAGGCATCGCTATTTTCTCCATGAAGAGGAATCAACGAGGCGATCCATGGCACTGGCGGCGGAGAAGCAGGCAGTCGACAAGCAGGCGGAGGCGCTCTATGCCCCGCTGCTGAGCACCAATCCCGCCCATCCGAATGGCTGGCCGATCCGGATCATCGTCAGTTCGCAGACCGAAGCGCGGCACAACCGGGCGCTCTGGGCGCCGACGCATCTGATCTCGATTCGCGCGACGGGTTCCAAGCTTCTGTCGATGATCGACCTTCCCGCCGGAAGCCATCTGGAACTGCTGTTCGGCGACGTGACGGATTCGGACGAGCCGGATGCGGCGCGGGCCGAGGCGATCGAGCGGACCTTCGCCTTTGTCGACCAGCTGCCACAGGACGCGCATCTGCTGGTCCACTGCCTGCGCGGCATCGGCCGCTCGACCGCGCTGACCATGGGCATTCTCGCCCGTTACATGGACCCGGAAGAGGCTGCCGCCGCCCTGCACGGATTGCGCCCGGAAGCCAAGCCGAACCGGCATGTCACCGGTCTTTGCGACACGGTCCTCGGGCTCAAGGGCAAGCTTGCCAAGCAGGCCCTGCGCTTTCCCGCCAAGGTCTGGAAACCCGCGAAAAGTTGATCCAGCCCCTCTTGGCAAATGATTGTGCGCCGCACAAATCTTTGCCATGATCCTAGCTAACATCGCTGATGAGCGAGGACCGCAAGGCTTGGAAAACGGGCCGCCAAAACAGCGGTGCGGTCGAAAATGACGTGGAGGCAAGCCTTTCGGGAGTGAGGTTGCTCGCCACGACTGGAATGACAGGAGGAAGTTGATGGCTCATGCTGCCTATGTGTTCGATGCCTATGGCACGTTGTTCGACGTGCATTCGGCCGTGCGCAAGCACGCGGAAGGGATCGGTCCGGATGGCGAGGCGTTTTCGACGCTGTGGCGCGCCAAGCAGCTCGAATACTCCTGGATCCGGGCGTTGATGGGCAATTACACCGATTTCTGGACGCTGACCGAACAGTCGCTGGATTATGCCTTCGCGCGCTTTCCCTCCGCCGACCTTAGCCTCAAGGCGGCGCTGCTCGATGCCTACTGGCATCTGGACTGCTACCCGGAAGTGCCGGGTGTCCTCAAGAACCTCAAGGATCGCGGCGCCCGCATCGCCATCCTCTCGAACGGTACGCCGCAGATGCTGCAATCGGCGGTGAAGAAGGCGGGGCTGGACCTGATCATCGATGACATCTTTTCCGTCGAGGCCGTGCGGTCCTTCAAGACGGCGCCCGCCGTCTATGACATGGTGACCACCAGCTACCGGCTTTACCCGGATGCCGTGTCCTTCCAGTCCTCCAATCGCTGGGACATTGCCGGGGCGACGAAGTTCGGGTTCCGTACGGTCTGGATCAATCGCAGCGACATGCCGGACGAATACACTGATTTCGGGCCGGCGCTGATCCTGCCCTCGCTGGAAAGCCTATAACTCACGGAGACGATAATGGCCTGGTCGGCGGAACAATATGTCAAGTTCGAGGACGAGCGCACCCGCCCTGCCCGCGACCTTCTCCACAAGGTTTCCAGCATTCCCGACGGGCCGCTTTACGATCTTGGCTGCGGCCCGGGCAATTCCACCGCACTCATTCGCGACCGCTTTCCGGTCTACCTGCTGACCGGCGTCGACGGTGACGACAACATGCTGGAAGCCGCCCGCACGCGCCTCACCGATATCAGTTTCGAGCAAGGGGACCTGACACAATGGGTGCCGCCGGAGCCCGCCGCGCTGTTCTTCGCCAACGCCGTGTTCCAGTGGCTGCCGGATCACCTCAGCGTGTTCGACCGGCTGATGGATGCACTTCTGCCTGGCGGGGTTCTGGCCGTTCAGATGCCGGACAATCTGGATGAGCCGACGCATGTCTGCATGCGCGAACTGGCGGAGGACACGCGCTTTTCGCGCTTCTACCCAAAGGGCGGAAAGCGCCGTGATGCGCTGCCGGAGCCATCCGTTTATCTGAACAGGCTCATGCCCAAATGCGCCTATGTCGATATCTGGCACACGGTCTATTATCATCGCCTCGCCAATGCCGAAGCGATTGTCGAATGGGTGAAGGGCACCGGTTTGCGTCCCTACCTGGACGTACTGCCCGACGAGGCGAAGCAGGCCTATCTCGCCGCCTATCTCGAACGCATCCGGGCGGCCTATCCGCCGCTCGCGAACGGGCGCGTGGTCCTGCGGTTTCCAAGACTGTTCATGATTGCGGTGAAGGGCTGACCAACGCCCCACGCACAGACGGCTGCTCGATTCCATGGATCGAATGGATTTCATGCGCCACGAGGTGCTGAAGCCGCCAGAGATTGCGGTCGTGAATGCCGAAATCCTCCAGATGCGAGACGGTATTGTAAAGATATTCGGCGCAGGACCCAATGTGGCCACAGGCGCGCGCGAGAACGGAGGCGACAGCCTCCAGCGGCTCGCCCTTTTCTGCGCGCCGCTCACCGGTCACCCCCACCCAGAAGCCCAGCGCCTTGAGGTGCCCGGTCTCTGCCCTGACCGGCAGCCAGCGGATCGAGCCCACGCCTTCGTGATAGGTCACCTCACGGCGCAGCATCCGTTCGATCTGCTGCACGCGGTCGCCATCCGGCAGGCGGTAGATGACGCCATCACAGCGGCCACCCCGTTCGAGAGCCATCATCAGGCCCGGTTGCTCCTCGGAGCCGCGCCAGCGCTTGATGGACAGGGAAAAGGCCCGGTGCCAGCCGAAGGCTGTCGCCCGCTGCTTGTCGATCGCATCGAACTCCGGCTTCCAGATCAGCGAGCCGTAGGCAAACACCCAGAGACCATCCGGATCGCATTCGCTGGCGAGCCTTTCGGCCAGCTGCCGGTAATCGGCGTCGCTGAGCTTCGAATATGTCGGGTCCGGTCCCGGATCGGCCTCTTCCCGATGGCAAAGCGCAACGAGGTCAGGCGTCAGGGACATGGTTCTCGGCTTGGGCATTCAACGGGTCTCGAACGGGATTCGGATCGGCGGGATTAGGGACGGAGGTTTTCGCATCGGAATGCGACCTCTAGCACAATGCCCCAAAGTTGGACGCTGCCTCCAGCGGAATTTCAGGTATTTCTAGGGATGTGGACCGATCCGCAACGCCTTTCAAGGCTTCATGGCCGACAGGCGCGAAACGGTCGAACTGTACGATGCCGGCAGATTTGCCTTTATCCGCGTGAACCCGATTGCATCCATTCCGAAGACTTTGCGAAAATGAGGAGGTAACCCCCATGAAGAAATTGATCGCTGCGGCCCTGTTCGCCGCTTTCCTGCCGACTGCATCCTATGCCGCCGCCCTTCAATTCCCGAGCGAGGAGCCGGCGGCATCGATCGATATTCCCGACAGCTGGAGCCCGACGGTCACCGATGACGGTATCGAGGCCAATGCCGGCGACGATGCCATCTACCTTTCCATCGACGTTACCGACGAGAAGGGCACGCAGGAGGTCATCGACGGCTGTGTCGAATACCTGAAGACCAGCGGCGTCACCGTCGATCTCGCCACTCAGAAGGAATCGGCCGGCGAACTCAACGGCATGAAGGCAACCAGCCTCAACTGGGATGGCAAGGACAATGACGGCGACGTCAGCATCAGCCTGACCTTCGTCTCGCCGAAGCCCGACAAGATCATGGTCATCACCTATTGGGGCACGAAGGGCATGCAGGAAGCACATGGTGCGGAACTGCAGGCCATGATCGGCTCGCTGAAGCCGCTTTAACGAGACCGTGGTTCGGGCGGGTGGCATGACGCCATCCGCCTGAATTCTTACATCTTCGCAGCCAGGAAATCGATGAAGGCCCGGATGCGGGCCGCCAGATGGTCATGCCCGGCAAAGACCGCATGGACCTGTTCCGGCTCGTGCGGATTGTAATCCGCCAGCACCTCCACCAGTGCCCCCTTTTCGATGAACGGCTCGACATCGAACTTGCCGATACGGGCGATCCCGAGATCGGTCAGGCACAGATTGCGGGCGATGGAACCGCTGGAAGCCTGAACATTGCCCGGCGCCGGCCGGGTATAGGTGGCGCGGCTGACCGGATCGCGAAACAGCCATTCGCGCGGATTGCGCCCGAAGGTGAAGGTGATGCAATTGTGATGGATGAGTTCATCCGGCGTCAGGGGCGCACCATGTCGCGCCAGATAATCCGGCGTCGCCACAGTGATGCGGTAACTCTCCATCAGCTTGCGCGCCTTCAGCGTTGAATCGCGCATCGGGCCGACGCGAATGGCGATGTCGGTGCGCTCCTCGATCAGATCGATGACGCCGTCCGTCAACGAGATATCCAGCCGCACCTCCGGATAAAGCGCCAAAAATTCGCCAGCCAGCGGCAGGATGTAGCGCTCGCCAAAGCCGACGGTGGCGTTGATGCGCAGCAGCCCTCGTGGCGTCGCCCGGCCGCCATTGGCGACCACCAGTTCGGTCTCGGCGATATCAGACAGGATGCGCTGCGCCCGGGCGAGATAAATTTCCCCTTCCGGAGTCAGAAGCAGGGAGCGCGTGGTGCGCACCAGAAGGCGGGTGCCGAGCCGGTCCTCGATGCGGGTCACCAGTTTGCTGACGGCGGATGGCGAGAGTTGCAGCCGACGCCCCGCGGCCGAAAAGCTCTTCAGCTCCGCTGCCGCGACGAAGACCTCCATCTCCCCTGCCCGATTGTCCATCGACCTATCCTTGTGAATTCAATTCACAGCCATTTATCCATTCCATCGGATTATCGCGCAAGTGGCTTTGGCCCATATTCCACACAACGAAACCCAATGACGGTGAACAACCGCCACCAACACAGCCCGCCTCCCACGGGCGACAAAGGTGCTCCAATGCCACTTGCTCTCTTTGCCTTGACGATCGCGGCCTATGCGATCGGAACCACCGAATTCGTCATCGTCGGCCTGTTGCCGACGGTTGCGACCGACCTCGGCATCACCCTTCCGCTCGCTGGCCTCATCGTTTCCATCTATGCGCTCGGTGTCACCTTCGGCGCGCCGATCCTGACGGCACTCACCGGCCGTATCGAGCGCAAGCCTTTGCTTCTCGGCCTGATGGCACTGTTCATCGCCGGCAACACGCTCGCAGCAATCAGCCCCACCTATGAGATGCTGCTCGTCGCCCGCGTCCTCTCCGCCTTCGCCCACGGTGTCTTCTTCTCCGTCGGCGCCACCATCGCGGCCGATCTCGTGCCGGAAAACCGCCGTGCCTCGGCCATCGCGCTGATGTTCATGGGCCTGACAGTCGCCATCGTCACCGGTGTTCCGCTTGGCACGCTGATCGGCCAGACGTTTGGCTGGCGCGCCACGTTCTTTGCCGTTGCCGGCCTTGGCGCCATGGCTCTGACCGCGATTGCCGTACTCCTGCCCTCGACGCTGTCGAAGGCTGCGCCCGCCAGCATTCTCGATCAGGTTCGCGTTCTCGCTTCCGGCCGCCTGCTCTTGGTCTTCGCTATGACCGCGCTCGGCTATGGCGGCACCTTCGTCACCTTCACCTTCCTGGCGCCGATGCTGCAGGACGTTACCGGCTTTGCCGCCTCGTCGGTGAGCCTCGTTCTGATGCTCTATGGTCTGGCGATCGCTGCCGGCAACATTATCGGCGGCCGCATTGCCGACCGCAATCCGGTGAAGGCGCTGATCTGGCTGTTTGCCGCGCAGGCCGCCGTGCTGGTTCTCTTCACCTTCACTTCGGTTTCGACCGTTCCAGCCCTGGTCACGCTGGTTGCCCTCGGCTTCCTGTCCTTTGCCAATGTACCCGGCTTGCAGCTCTATGTGGTGCAACTCGCCAAGCAGCATCGCCCCGGTGTAGTCGATGTCGCCTCGGCGCTCAACATCGCCGCCTTCAACCTCGGCATTGCCGCCGGCGCCTGGATCGGCGGGCTGGTCGTCGCCTCGCCGCTCGGCCTGCAGGCAACGCCGTGGGTGGGCGCCATTCTGGTGACCGGAGCCTTGGTCCTGACGCTGGTCAGCAGCGCCCTCGACCGCAAGCCGGATGCGGTTGCACAGGCCGCGTAAGACAGGCAGCTTGAACCCACCGGCAAACGCCACATCTATAAACCGTCATTCCAGACCCGGCCGCCCGCTGGGTCTTCCTCCCGAAAGGACATTCCCATGAAAACTGTCAACGCCAACGGCGCCAATATGCCTGTTCTCGGCTTCGGCACGTTCCGCATCCCCGGCGAACAGGTGCTGCGCATCCTGCCGCAGGCGATCAGGACCGGTTTCCGCCATATCGACACCGCACAAGCCTACCGCAACGAGGCGCAGGTCGGTGAAGCGATCCAGTCTTCCGGCGTTCCGCGCGACGAGATTTTTCTCACCACCAAGGTCTGGGTCGATAACTACAAACACGCCGATTTCATCGCCTCGGTCGATGAAAGCCTGAAGAAGCTGCGCACCGACCATGTCGATCTTCTGCTCCTGCACTGGCCGAACAACAGCGTGCCGCTGGCCGAACAGATCGGCGCCCTGAACGAGGTGCAGAAAGCCGGCAAGGTCAAGAATATCGGCGTCAGCAATTTCACCACGGCCCTGATGGCGAAGTCGGTGGAATTGAGCGACGCGCCGATTGCCACAAACCAGATCGAGTACCACCCCTATCTCGACCAGACGAAGGTGCTGGATACCGCCCGCGCTACCGGCATGTCGATAACAGCTTATTTTGCCATGGCCGACGGCAAGGTGCCGAACGAGCCGCTTCTCAAGGATATCGGCTCAAGACACGGCAAGACAGCGGCGCAGGTCGTTCTGCGCTGGCTGATCCAGCAGAAGGATGTCGTGACGCTGTCGAAGACGGCGACGGAAAGCCGGTTGTCGGAGAATTTCGATATTTTCGACTTTGAATTGTCCGCCGACGAGATGGCCGCGATTCACAAGCTCGCCCGCCCGAACGGCCGCATCGTCAGTCCGGGTGGGCTCGCACCGGACTGGGACAAGGCTGCCTAAGGCACGTTACAAACTGTCAGTGAAAGTCTGTCCTGACGATTTTATAGGCAACCTGGAAATGGCGTAGCCGCCTTCCACTCCGTCATTCCCGTGCTTGTCACGGGAATCCAGCCAGCCCAAGTCCTTGGGCTGAAAGAGTCTTTTGACCCGACAGACGTCGGGTCGCTGGATCCCCGCCACGAGGGCGGGGATGAGGGAGAATGCGTGCGGATCTCGTCAAATCGCAGGCTGCGGTATCAAGGCGATCAACAACTATGTGCGCTGCTGGAAATTTCCATGCAGTCCGCTACACCAGCGCCAGCGCCGTCACATGCATGTCCGATCGCAGCTTGAAGCCGATCGAGCCGTAAAGCGTGATCGCCGCCGTGTTGGTGCTATAGGAATGCAGATAGACCCGGTCGCCGCGCGCCGAGATCTTGCCGGCGACATACAAGGACATCAGCCGCCCGAGCCCCTGCCCTCGCACGTCGGGGTGAGTGCAGACACCGCTGAGTTCGGTATAGCCCGGCTGTTTCAGCCGCTCGCCCGCCATCGCCACCAGCCGTCCACCCTGCCTGATGCCCCAGAACGAACCGAAGCTTTGGGCGCCGAGCGTGAACGGTCCCGGCTTCGTCAGGGTCGCGAGATCCAGCATGGCCTGCGCATCGCCCGGCCCCAGCAGTTCGAGACGCGGATCGGCGATTTCGGGCAAGGGTTCCACCGCCATCATCTGCACCAGCGATGCCCGCGATACGGCCTTCATACCCGCCGGCACCAGCGCTTCGGAGGATTGCACGACAAGCAGGGTTTCGCCGGGGGATGCCAAAGCACGGAGGGCGTCGAGACTTTCCGCGCGATCATCGCCGGTCGCAGCGAAGAGGCTGACGGTCGGCGGATAACGAAGGGCGAGCGCGTCGCCCTGCGCCAAGGAGGCGTGGCGCGTTTGAAGCGCGCTCCAGATCGGACGATCAAGGATGTGGCTCATGGCTTGTCCTCCGGACGGCTGGCTCCGGAACCGCGCAAGGACAGTGGTCGCTCTGCCAATCCGTCCTCGATGGCCGCAAGTTGGGAGAGCAAAGGGCCGTCGAATGTCCCGCAGAGATCGATTACCGCGCTTTCGATGCGCGGCCAGATTTCCGCCTTGGCCGTAGCAACAAGCTGCTCCCCAGCCGTCGACAGGCTGGCCACCTTGCGCCTCTGATCGCCCGGTATCGGTTGCTGATGAACGAGACCGAGCGCCGCCAACTGCGACAGGCTGCGGGTGACGCCCGGCTGACTGACTCCCAGCGCTTCAGCAAGATCGCCGACCGACAAGGGTCCAAGCCGGTCCAGCGCCGCAAGCAATGGGTATTGCCCGGGCGCGATGCCGACACCGGCATCATCCATGATCTTCTGCGTATCGGCCTGCAAGCGCTCGCCGATCCGCTTCAGGCGCGAACCGAGACACAAAAAACCAAGATTGCGAAGGATATCGTCCACGCTCGCCTCCATTTACATAACTTGTTATATAACGCGTTATGTAAATGTCAAGCAATCATGGTTTCTCCGCGGCGCCCGATCATCAGATGATGATGAAATCGGCCTCCGTTACCGCAAGGTTTTTCCCCAACACCGCAAACTGGATGCCAGCTACCGATCCGTTGCCATCGGCATCGTAGAACAGTTTCCCCGTATCGCTCTCATAGATGATCCGATCGGCGGAATCGGTAGCACGTCCGGTCAGGTTACTGGCGAAAGCAGAGGAAGCGAGCGTGCCCGTGGTCGTGAGCGCGGTGAAAATCGCGTTTTCAAGCCAGATCGTGTCATCGGCGACGTTGAACGCGCCGATGGAATCGACATTATCCGCAGAAAGGGCCGTGTCGAAGACGAAACTATCTTTACCAAGGCCGCCCGAGAGTTTGTCCCGGCCAAGGCCGCCGTTGATGGTATCGTCGCCCGCATTGCCGGTCAGCGTGTTCTTGCCGCTGTTGCCGGTGATGATATTGGCAAGGTCGTTGCCCACCCCGTTGAAATCCGTGGCGCCCATCAGGGTCAGATTTTCGACATTGGCAGCCAGCGTATAGCCAGCATAGGCCTGGACGAGATCAATCCCCTCGCCCGCAGCCTCGACAATCGTATCGCTGCCATCGACGATATAGATATCATTCCCGATCAGACCGGTGAGCCGGTCCGTGCCGCCGCCGCCATTCAGCGTATCGTTGCCGTCACCGCCGAAAATCGCCTGCCTGTGCTGGTTACCGGTCAACGTGACGTCCGTGACGGTGCTCGACAGGTTGGCGAAAACCAATTGCTCGACGACTTGGCCGTATTCCAGCGCGTAACTGACCAGCGTCAATACGGCATCGCTGCCGCCGCCGGCAGCCTCGATCACGAGGTCATCCTCATCGTCGACGAGATAGAGATCGCTGCCTGAGCCGCCGACCATGAAATCGGCGCCCGTTCCGCCGTCGATGATGTCCTCATCGGCACCGCCATAGATTTCATCGTCGCCGGCGTCGCCAGCCAGCAGGTCCGTGCCCGAACCTCCCGTGATGTAGTCATCGCCGGCGCACCCGGCAATGTCATCGGCATCATCACCGCCATCGAGATCATCCGCGCCTTGTCCACCGGTGATATAATCCTGCCCGGCACCGCCATAGAGCGTTCCCTCCAGAACGCCGGAGGAGCCATCATAGTCGTCGTCACCATCGCCAAGCAGGACATCACCTATGATCGTGCCCTCGTTGACGATGATGTCGCTGGCCGCAGCCTCCGACACGAAGGCATCGGCCGACCCCTCGATCGTGCCGGTGTTGAGGATATAGAGCGCATCGGTATTCCTGTTCAGGATTGCCGTTTCGCCTTCGATCGCGCCGCTGTTGCTGATCTCGCTGGTTTTCAAGTTCCCGACAGGGGATTGGGCATCGATCTCGATGCCGGTGCCGGCACTCCAGATCGTTCCGCGATTGTCGATGCTGCCATCAAAACCGGCGATCGAAATGCCGGTCGTAAAGCCGCCGACATAACCGCTCTTGCCGATGAACAAGTTGCTGCCGAAATTGCCAGTCGATCCCCAGGCGATCGCCGCCGTCTGGCCGATGACGGTTCCCTGCACGTTAATATTGATGCCATCGCCGAGACCGTCGATGGCGATGCCATCCGTCGATCCGACCGTGACGCCCAGTCCGACGAATGCCGTCTCGTAGGTGACCAGAGAAGCACGGATACCCGAACCGACCGAATCCGTATTGAAGATGATGGACGCCATGATGCGATTCCCGATCGTTGACTGAAAGCAATGGAAGAGCGCAGAGCTTACGCGCGCGCCGCCAAAAGTCTCGGATCTTCGCTGGGGTGATGCCGACTATTTTTGGGTGATTGCCGGTCAGTGCGGATGGGCGACACGCATCGAGACGTCCTTTGAACCGCCATTTCATCCCGGTCGAAGTTCGGATATGAGGGGCGTCAATACCTGATGCCGGGAGGACAGCATGCACACGCAAAACGCCACAGCCGACTTCATGCCGGATTGGGCGGCCATCGTTGCCGTCATTCTCGGCGCGTCGGCCTTTTCCGTGGCACAGGGCATCACCTATCCGCTGATTTCGCTGACACTGGAAAGCCGTGGCGTAACCCCGGCGATGATCGGTTTCAATGCCGTCGGTTTCGCTTTCGGTCTCGCCGCCTCGACGCTGATGCTCGGGCAGCTGACCTCGCGCATCCGCACCGACCGGCTGATCATCGTCAGCCTGATCGGTTGTTCGCTGTGCCTTGCGACCTTTGCCGCAACCGTGTCGCTGCCGGCCTGGTTTCTGGCGCGATTTCTTCTGGGATTCTTCGCCAGCCTGATCTTCATGCTCGGCGAGGCCTGGATGAATTCCGCCTGCCCCGACCGGCTACGCGGCCGGGTATCCGGCCTTTATGGCGCCGGCGTCTGCGGCGGTTTTGCCGCCGGTCCGCTGGTCATTCCGCTTGTTGGTACCGAAGGCGGCTTTGGCTTTGCGCTGACCGCCGTCTATGTGGCGCTCGTCGCCTTTGCCACCGCCATCCTGACGCTGTCGACGAAGACCACGCCCGAGGCGTCCTCGACGCGCAACGTCTTCATCTTTTTCGGCAAGGCGCCGCTTCTGGTCGCCATGGTTCTGGCCTTCGGATTTTCGGATATCGCAGCGATTTCGGTCATGCCGGTCTATTTCGTCAAGACCGGCCATTCGGAGGCCTTCGCGGCGCTGAGCGTCACCGTGCTGGCGCTGCCAACGGCGCTTGCCCAGCCCTTCATCGGCATGGCGCTCGACCGCCTGCCGCGCCATCAGGTGGCAACCGTAACGGCAGCGATCGGTGCTGTCGCCTTCCTCGTCATTCCCTTCCTGACATCGCAGGCAGCGATCCTGATCGACTTCGCGCTTCTCGGCGCGGCGAGCTTTTCGCTCTACACCTGCGCGCTGACGATGCTCGGCGAACAATATCGGGGCGGAATGCTGGTGGCGGGCAGTGCCGCCTTCACGCTCGCCTATGCAGTGGGAAGCGGTGCCGGCTCGGGCGCGACAGGCACCGTGATGGACCTGTTCGGCCCGTCCGCAGCACCCGTCGGCGTCGGCCTGGCGCTGGTGGTATTCACGGCCGTCTTCGCGCTGGCGAAACCGGCTGTGAACGGGAAAGCTGACTGATCAGACGAACTGGCTGAGGCCGGGTACGGAGGCCACGACTTCATCCACCGTCTCGGCGCCGGCCTTTTCCTTGGCATAACCGATGGTTTCCTTGGCAAGCGCGGTGATTTCGCCCATGCCGAGGCCCTGGCTCATCAACTGCTGGCCGAGCGCCATGACGCCGCCGCCGGCACCGACAGCGCTCAGCAGACCACCGAGCAGCCCGCCGCCGCCCGAGCCTTCGCCGTTGAACTTGGCGACCAGTTCGGACGCGCCGGGAATGGCTTCGATCATCTTCGCGACCGGACCATCCGCAGCTTCGCGCTGCAGGAATCCGAGCATCATGCCGATGGCCTTTTCAGCGGTTGCCGGGTCGATGCCGACATTGTCCGCCACGCGGGTGACCAGTTCATTCATAGGTGATTCTCCTCGTTTAATTGACGTGAACGTCAAGGTAAATTATCTGGAATGGAAACTCAAGCGCCAGCCGGATCGGGTATCCGCTGCGCGAACAGGGTTATCGTTTCATGCCTCGCACAAAATGACAATGCGACGCGAAGGCCATGTCTGGGGCGATGCGCCATCGCAATCCTTCTGTTGCCGGTGACAGGCACTCCTCCTATAACAGCGTTGAGAAAACAATGTGATGAAGGCAGTTACCCGCGCTTTCAACACGAAACGGAGACGAGGCCCGCATGCTTGAGGACGGAAAGCTCTATATCGGCACAAGCCGCAAACCCGACGACACGATCAACAAGGGCGAGTATCTGGAGCTGAAATTCGGCAATCGTCACGGACTTGTGACCGGCGCCACCGGCACCGGCAAGACGGTGACGCTGCAGGTGCTGGCGGAGAGCTTCTCCAATGCCGGCGTGCCGGTTTTCTGCGCCGACGTAAAGGGCGATCTGTCCGGCATCGGCGCGATGGGCGAAGCGAAAGACTGGGTGACCAAGCGTGCCGAACAGATCGGCTTCAACGATTTCGCCTTCCAGGAATTCCCGGTGATCTTCTGGGATATCTACGGTGAAAAGGGTCACCGCGTTCGCACCACCATGTCGGAAATGGGACCGCTCCTGCTGTCGCGCCTGATGAGCGCAACGGACGCGCAGGAAGGTGTCATCAACATCGCCTTCAAGATCGCCGACGAAGGCGGCCTGCCGCTGCTCGACCTGAAGGATTTTCAGGCGATGCTCAACTATATGGGCGAGAACGCCACCGAGCTTTCCAACAAATACGGCTTCATTTCCAAGGCTTCGGTCGGCTCGATCCAGCGCGAATTGCTGATCCTCGAACAGCAGGGTGCCAAGAATTTCTTTGGCGAACCGGCGCTCAAGGTCTCCGACATCATGCGCACCACCCGCGACGGACGCGGCGCGATCTCGGTGCTGGCCGCCGACAAGCTGATGATGAACCCGCGGCTCTACGCAACCTTCCTGCTGTGGCTCATGTCCGAACTGTTCGAGGAACTGCCCGAGATCGGCGACCCCGACAAGCCGAAACTGGTGTTCTTCTTCGACGAGGCGCATCTGCTTTTCAACGACGCGCCGAAGGTTCTGGTCGAGCGCGTCGAGCAGGTCGTTCGCCTGATCCGCTCCAAGGGCGTCGGCGTCTATTTCGTCACGCAGAACCCGCTCGACGTGCCGGAAACCGTGCTGGCCCAGCTGGGCAATCGCGTCCAGCACGCGCTGCGCGCCTATACGCCGCGCGAGCAGAAGGCGGTAAAAACGGCGGCAGACACGTTCCGCCCCAATCCAGACTTCGATTGCGCCACCGTGATCACGACGCTCGGCACCGGCGAGGCGCTGATTTCGACGCTCGAAGGCAAAGGTTCGCCCTCGATGGTCGAGCGCACGCTGGTGCGCCCGCCGTCATCCCGCGCCGGCCCGCTGACAGAGGCCGAGCGCGCCAACATCATGAAGATCAGCCCGGTCGCCGGGCTCTATGACGAGGATTTCGACCGGGAATCCGCCTATGAACTGCTGGCCAAGCGCGCTGCCAAGGCGACACAGCAGGCAGAGGCCCAGCGCGAGACAGAAGACGCTCCGCCACCGGCAGCCCCCGGCGGCAGCGGCTGGACGCTTCCGGGCTTCGGTGACGACAGCGCGCCGCAATCGCCCAAGCCGAAGGCCCGCTCCGGCTACCAGCGCGAAACCGTCGCCGAAGCCGCCATGAAATCCGTCGCCCGCACCGTCGCTTCTTCGCTCGGAAGGGCTTTGGTGCGCGGGATTCTCGGAAGCCTGAAGCGGTAGGATCGTTCGGCATTCACAACGCAAAACGGCGGCCCGATGGAGCCGCCGTTTTTTTTGTTTTGGAGCAACAAGGGTCCCAAACCCGCTGTGTCAGCGGGCAACCTCTTCACAGCACGAAGTAGCCTTTCGACAGGGCCATGGCATCATCCAGATGGATGGCGAAATCCGCTTTCGTATCACCATTGATGTCGGCGTAGATATAGGTGTCGGATGCAGCCTTGTCGTAGCGGAGTTCGCCCGCCTTGCCGGTGAACGCGGCAGTGCCGAGGAAGATAAAGTCCTGATTGCCAGCGAGCTTCGTATTGGCATCGACGTTGGATAATTCGATCCTGTCTCCCTCCTTGCCGGAAAAATCGAAGATCGTATCGCGCGTCGCTTCCGCAACCCTGGAATCGGAGACCACGTCATAGGCGAAGAGGTCTGCACCCTTCCCGCCATAAAGCATGTCGGCATCCAGACCGCCATACACGAGGTCCGCGCCATCGCCGCCTGACAGGACATCCTTCCCCGCCATACCGCCCAGCGCATCGTCGCCACCGCCGCCGCGTAGCGTTTCGGCATAGCTGCTGCCCGCCATGATGTCGTCACCGCTGGAGCCCTCGAAGATTTCGATAGAGTAGTAGCGCGTCCCCTCAGCCTCCCCCTCGCCCAGTGAAGGTCTGCCTACACTCACCACGACGGGCTTTGAAAACACGACCCGGTCCACGCCCTCCCCACCGTTAACCTCATCCCAGCTGCTCGCCACGATCGTGTCGTCGCCATCCCTACCCTCGATCGCATCGAAGCCGGCTTCGCCGTACAGCCGGTCATTGCCCCGGCCACCCAGAAGCCGATCATCGCCGGAACCGCCATACAGCCGGTCGTCGCCATTTCCTCCGTCCAGCTTGTCGTTGCCGGCCATCCCCTTGACGATATCGTTGCCGGCCTCGCCGTAGAATGTGTTTACCAGAGCGTCCCCAGTCATCAGGTCATCGGAGGCCGAACCGCGAAACACCTCGATATTGGTGTAGGTATCCGATTTGGCCTCGCCGGTATTGTTGGCGGGGCTTGTGAGGTCAAGCACGACGCTTGAAACGAAATGGATCGTATCGATCCCCTCCCCGCCATCAACGCGATCTTTGCCCAAGCCCGGAGTGATCGCGTCGTTGTCGTCGCCGCCGAAGATAGTATCGTCGCCCCTGCCTCCATACAGTTGGTCGTCGTAGTCGTCTCCGTAAAGCGTATCGTTGCCGTCGCCGCCGAAAAGCCTGTCGCTTCCCATACCACCCTTCAGTGTGTCTGATTTCGTGCTGCCGAAGAGATCATCGCGATCATAGGTGCCAACCAGGTTCTTCGATCCTGACTGGTTGAAGACGAAATTTCCTGCAGTGAGCTTCAGGATGTCGAAATTTTCCCAGACGACGGTGACCAGACGGTCAAGGAAATGAATGGTGAAAGATGACTTGGCAGCGCCTTCCTGCTTGAGCATCATCTGCACCTGATCAAGGCTCGAAATCCCGAGGATCGACAGATCAAGCTTATCGACGCCCGCCTGAAAATCGGCGAGCCACGTCATGCTGCCCCCCCGATGTGTCAGCTTGAAGAGGTCTGTGCCCGTCCCCCCATACAGCCGATCGTTGCCGGCGCCGCCCTCTAGGATGTCGTTTCCCGCGCCTCCGTACAGCGTGTCGTCGCCATCCCCACCGAGGAGGCGGTCGTTTCCGCCGCCCCCGAGCAGTTCGTCGTTTCCAACCCTGCCGCTCAGCGTATCGGCGAAACGGCTTCCGAACATGCGGTCCATGAAAGTGGATCCGGAAACCACCTTCCCCTCGCCTTGATAGAAGATGAAATCGGAAGCCTTAAGATCCCCTGCACGCACACCGCGGAGAAGCACGGAGTGCTCGTATTCGTCGATTGCCATTCTGAACCGCAACTGCCCGTCCATCGGTTCCAGAATGAACTGGAGCTGCTCGAAATCGGAAATCCCCGTCGCGGACAGATCGATCTTGTCGACGCCGGCCTCGAAGTCCCCGATATGCTGCGAGGACTGTTTCCCATTCCTTGCCGCGTTGATGACGAAGGTATCCGATCCCTCTTCCCCGTACAGCTCATTGGTACCATAGCCACCGATGAGAACGTCGTTTCCGGCACCGCCGAACAGCTTGTCGTACCCGCTGCTGCCGTTGATCCTGTCATTCCCGCTTCCCGCGAAAATGACGTCATCCAGCGCGGTTCCAGCGCGCGGTTTTGTCGTGGATGCCGCGAAGATAAAATCACTCGCACTCAGGTCTTCCATGCGGATGCCACGGATTTCGACCGAGTATTCACCTTCCGAGTACCACCCGGTGGCGCCGTAGTAGGCGTCGAAATACGTGCCGCGGCCACCTCTCTCAGGCAGCTCAAAGAGCGCCTTCAACTGGGCAAAGCTGGTGACGCCAAAACCGCTGACATCGATCCTGTCGATACCGATCTTGAAATCCTCAATGACAGCCTGGGGGCCGGAATACTCGCTGATCACGCGCGGCGGAACCTTGAAGATATCCGCGCCCTGACCTCCGTTCAGAAGGGCGATGCCTCCCCCATAAAACGTCAAGGTATCGTTGCCGTTTCCACCATAGACATCGTTGCCGATGGAGATCATCGTGTCGTTACCGTCACCGCCATAAAGCCTTGCGCTCATATCGCCCCGGCCATCCATGACATCGTTGCCGTCGCCGCCGTACAGCGTGTCACCTCCCCAGTCTCCTCTCTGGGCAACCATCACATCGTCGGCGGCCGTCCCGAATAGATCTTCGCTTTCGCCTGTCGATCGATCGACATAGGTTTTCGATGTATTGAAAATGAAATCATCCGGGGACAATCTGAAAAGTTTCAGATTTCCAAGCTCAAATCCCCGAGAATTTGCGGAAACTCCGGTCGCCAGAGACAGATTATATCCCGACGCATAATCCATCATCTGACTGAAACTGGAGAATCCGATCGCTGAAACGTCAATCTTGTCGATTCCACGCTGGAAGTCCTCGATAGTATCATAACTGTAGCGACCGAAACCGCTGCCGACCACAAAGACATCTGCCCCACCGCCGCCAAAGAGGGTATTGTATCCCACACCGCCAATGATGACATCGTCACCGCTCGTGCCCCTCAGCGTCTCGTCCGCGCTCGTCTTCCCGACAATCCTCGCCATGCCCAGCTATCCACCCGTTTCGAAACCATTTCAGGCGGTTAAGCTATGACGAACCTAATGCCCTGCCGCGATATGCGATGAATGATTTATAGCAAGGGTTGTGTGACAAACAATCGCGGCGAGAAGAATTGTTCTTCTGGATTAACAGGCACGTTCACGGCGCGTCGCGCGTCAAAAATGGATAATGCCCAAGGACACCGCGGCAGCGGCGAGTTCGGCGCGGGTGGCGGCTTCAAAGCGTTTGCGGGCGTTTTCGACATGTTCGTGGGCGGTCGAGACGGCGATGCCGAGTTCGGCGGCGATCTGGCGGTCCGACATGCCCCGCGCGACAAGCTGCAGGCAATCGAATTCCCGTGAGGTCAGTCCTGCGGGGGCGACCGGCAGGCGTTGCGCGGAGATGAGGCCGCGCAGGCGTTCGTGATAGCAGATGCAGAGCGCCGGCAGCAGGTGTTTCTGAGCGGCAGAGATCATGGATCTTCGCGCGACAATGCTGACGATGCCGACCCGCTTGCCGCCGCCTCTTGGAAGGGGAACGACAAGACCATCGACCCAGCCGGCTTCCGCAGTCCGCTCAAGGGCCTCGGTGCCCACTTGCGGCAAGGTGCGGTCCAATCGCAACTCCGCCCAGGTGAAGGGGCTGACACGGTGTTCAAGCGCACTCACCAGCGGATCACGATGAACAAGGCCGGAGCCAAAGTAGTAGGCGCGCCAATCGTCTGGCCAATCGATGACATGAAAGACGGAGCGGGAGCGCGACCTGAGGTCCACCTCGCCCGACGCAAAGGTGTCGATGCCGCAGCGATCGAGGACAGAACGGAAGATGGCGGTGCACGTCTCGGCGTCGGTCGCCCGCAGGATATCGTTGATCGCGGCGAAGATGTCGCCCGGCTCGACATCGCCGATATGCATATCCATGCGAGTGCCCCCGATGCCTTCCAGCGGTATGCAGTGAAGAACATCGGGTGGACTTTGACAAGTCGCGTCCCTTTCCAGAAAAACGAAAAGCCCGGTGAATTGCTCCACCGGGCTTTTCTCAATGAACTGCTGATTAGCTCAGGCGAGCGTTGCCGAGATTTCCGTCGAGGTACGCAGCGCGTGGCTGTAGGGGCAGACGATGTGCGCGGCGGCGACGAGCTTTTCGCCGACTTCGCGGTCGACGCCCGGCAGGTTCACCGAAATCGACGGCGAAATGTAGAAACCGGTGCCATCTTCGCGCGGACCGATGCCGACGGTTGCGGTCACGGTGGCGTCATCCGGAATCTTTACCTTTTCCTTGCCGGCGACGAACTTCAGCGCGCCGAGGAAGCAGGCGGAGTAACCGGCCGCAAACAGCTGCTCGGGATTGGTACCGGTGGCGCCGTCACCGCCGAGTTCCTTCGGAACGGTCAGCGTGACGTCGAGAACGCCGTTTTCACTCACGGCGCGGCCGGCGCGGCCACCGGTGGCGGATGCCTTGGTTGTGTAGAGAATGGGCATGTCTGTCTCCTTGGTTCCAGGTTTATCTGAGTTCGGGGCGGTTAATTGCGCGGCAAATTCGTTGCCTGGATTTTCAATAGCGCATAATTTAATTGGACACAATACAATTTTGCAAATTGCAAAACATCGGCGGAACTGCGAGAATGTGGTTATGAGCAGCGATCATGACATCCATGGGACGGTACTGAAAGATGGGGAAGCCCTGGCGCTCGGCCAGCAGCTTTGCTTTGCCGTCTATTCCGTGGCGCATGCATTCAACCGGACGTATAAGCCGCTTCTCGATCGTTTCGGCCTGACCTATCCACAATATCTGGTGCTGCTTGCCCTGTGGCAGAAGGACAGCATGACGGTGAAAGGCATCGGCGAGGAATTGCGGCTGGATTCCGGAACCCTGTCTCCCCTGCTCAAGCGACTGGAAACATCGGGCTTTGTCAGCCGCACGCGCGACAAGAGCGATGAGCGCCAGGTGATCATCGCGCTGACCCCCAAAGGCCGGGAATTGAAGACGGAAGCCTTCGGTATCCTGATGGAAATCGGCAAGGCGACGGGCTGCAGCATGGAAGAAGCGGCGGCGCTGCGCACTGCACTCAGCGACCTCAACCGCCATCTGGATGACAATCAACGCAGCTAAAGCGCTGGCCCAGCCTTCCAATGCGCAACCATCGCGCTAATGTCTGTATCAGCGATTCTTGACGCTGGGAGGCAGTACCAGTGCGCAGCGGGTTTACATGGGAAAAGCTCGGCCTTGGCGCTGGATGCCTGAGCATGGCCATCGGCCTCACCATGATGTCGCTCTGGCTCATCCGTCCCGAGGCGCTGGCGAAAGCCGTGCCGATGCTGTTTGCGATGCAATTCAACACCGCGTTGAGTTTTCTGGTGACCGGCGGCGCCTATTGCCTGCTTTTTACAAGCCTTCACAGGCAAGCCATTCTTCCAGCCATCTTCACGGCCGCATTTGCAGCCTTCATTCTCTCCCAGCAACTGTTCGCGATCGACCTCAACGTCGACCGGCTGTTCATCACGCCTTTTTTCACCAACGGGGCAAGCCACCCGGGGCGCATGGCGCCCAATACTGCCTTCTGCTTCATCCTGATCAATACGGCCGTGGTTCTGACGGCATTGCTCAGGCGCAACTCGAATCCACGGCTTGTCTGCGCAGCACTTGTCTGCATGATTTCGGTCAGCGCCCTGATTGGCTATGCGCTGAGCATCACGACCGCACAGGACTGGCTGCCATTGGCGCGCATGTCGCCACAGACGGCGCTGTGCTTCTTCGCTCTTTCGACGGGGCTGATCTTCTTCGGACTTGAAAAGATCGGCTACAATCCCGCGATCGTGGCGGCGACGCTTGCGGCGGCCACCTATCTCCTGCTGTTGTCGCTGACCTACATTGAACTCATGCGCCAGGAAGTGCTGTTCACGCAGGAATTGCCGGCCAGCGAGAATGTCAATGCTCGCTCGACGCTGCTCGGCGTGCTGCTACTCTCCGGCAGTGTCTTTGCCTGCCTGATCATCTACGCGTTTCGAAGTGCCGAACGCTCCCGCGGCATGGCGACGCAACTGTCGGAAAGCCGCAAGCGACTGGCTGCCATCATCGATACCGCCGTCGACGGCTTCATCACCATCGACGAACGCGGAACGATCCTATCCATCAATCCGGCCTGCGAGAGGATTTTCGGCTATTCCGAGCAAGAAATGCTGCGGCAGAACATCAAGATGCTGATGCCGCCGCCTTATCACGGCGAGCATGACCAGTATCTGGCCAATTACAGGCAAACCGGGCAAGCCAAGATCATCGGCATCGGGCGCGAGGCGGAAGGACAGCGCAAGGACGGCTCGACCTTTCCGCTCGATCTTTCGATCGCCCGGATCGATCTCGACCACCAGATCATCTACAGCGGCATCGTTCGCGATATATCCGAACGCAAGGCTTATGAGCGCGACATTCTCGATGCCAATGCCGAACTGGAGGAATTCTCCTACCGGACGTCACACGACCTGCGCTCGCCGATCGCCTCGTCACTGGGGCTGGTCGCGATTGCCGACGACATGATCCGCCAGGGCATCGACGTCAAGGAGTTGCAGCCGGTCCTGTCCCGTATCGAACGCAGCTTTCGCAAGCTGGACCATCTCATCCACAACATCATCTACCTCACGCGGACGAAGATGATGGACGAAGCGGACAGCCCGATCGAAGTCGCTGCGATGGTGCGCGATACCGTGGACCGGCTGCATTATTCCGATGGGGAGCGGCGCGTGACCGTGCATATCGACATTCCGGAAGCGATGGTCATCAGCAAGAAGGTCAGCCGATTCCAGATCATTCTCGACAATCTGATCTCGAATGGGATCATTTTCCACGACCCCAGTGAATCTTCGCCGGAAGTTTTCATTCGCGCATCGCGCGTCAAAGGGCGCTTCGTGCTCTCCGTCGCCGATAACGGCATCGGCATTCCGCGGGAATACGAACCGCAGCTTTTCCAGATGTTCAAGCGCTTTCACCCGCAACACGCCCATGGCAGCGGGCTCGGGCTCTATATCCTGCGCAAGAGCGTCGAGCACCTCGGCGGCACGGTCGCCTACCGACGACAGGACAAGGGCAGCATTTTTACAGTGACATTGCCGGAGGATAACAGGAGATGAAGATGCACTCGATCTTGACCATCGACGATGATGAAAACGACCAGTTCATCTGCACCTACACGATCCGCAGGTTCGACCCGCACATCAAGGTGCTGAAGGCGATGAACGGGCTTGAGGCCCTGGGCGTGCTGAAAGACACCACCCCGGATGCGATCATTCTCGATATCAACATGCCGGTCATGAATGGTTTCGAATTCCTGGAACACTATACCAAGGAGTTCGAGACCCATGCGCCGGTGGTCGCCATGCTGACGAGTTCGCACCACGCCGCCGATCGCGAAAAGGCGATGAAGTACGACTTCGTCAAAAGCTATTTCGAAAAACCGCTGACGCCCGAAAACCTGCGCGCGATGGCCGTTCTTCTGGGAGACGAAAGGCACGGGTCCTGAACGTGGACGCGGCTCCCGCCGATGGCGAGAGCCCGTCGGACCATAAAACCCCGGTCAGATGACGAGGATCGGCGCCTTGTCGCGCACGCGGCCATAGAGATCGATGACGTCCTGGTTGATCAACCGCACGCAGCCCGACGATGTCGCCTTGCCGATCGATTGCCATTCCGGCGTACCGTGCAGGCGGTAGAGCGTGTCTTCGCCATTCTTGAAGATGTACATGGCGCGCGCGCCGAGCGGATTGTTTAGCCCTGGCGCCATGCCGCCGTTGGCGATGGAATACTGCTCGAGATGCGGCTGGCGCGCGACCATCTCGTTCGGCGGCTTCCAACGCGGCCATGTCTGCTTCCACTGGATGACACCCCTGCCCGACCAGGCAAAGCCCTCGCGGCCGATGCCGACGCCATAGCGCATCGCCCGGCCGTTCGACAGGATGAGATAGAGAAAGCGCTCGCCGGTATCGACAATGATGGTGCCCGGCTTCTCGCCGAAGGTGTTTTCGACCTCCTGACGATAGAAGCGCGGATCTATCTGCTGATAGGGAACGGCGGGAATGGAGAAGCCGCCATCATATTCGGGGCCGTACACTTCGGCATAGTAGGCCGATTGCGCCGGCAGGCCACTGGGCTCCACCCGGGCTTCCGGCAGGCCGTTTCCAACGGCCTGTTCGGGTGTGCCGTCAAAGCGGGGGCCGAAGTAGCGGCCTTCCAGCCGCGGATCGCGAAAATAGGGGGCGGTCTCGGCCCGGAAACGGTCGGCATTCATGGAAGACGTGCAGCCGGCAAGCCCTGCTGACGCGACGGCCAGCCCGGACGCGGTCAGAAACTGCCGGCGGGAGAAGGATTTGGACAGGGTCATTGAACTCTATAATTCCGTTGACGCGGATTGGCGGATACGCGGCAGGGACCACGCGGCATCAATCCGGAGATGAAACACCGGTCCCTGCCACAAGTATGGCAATTGCGGCTGGAACGGGGCTTGCGGCAATCCGGTTCCGCCGTTGCAGCGCAACACGGAATGACCGATGCAAAAAGAGCACAATGTCTGGCGGGGGGCTCAGGCCGAAAGCAGGGCGACGAAGGCGTTTGCGCCAACCGGGCGGCTGATCAGATAGCCTTGAATATCGTCGCAGCCGCTGGACCGCAGGAAATCGACCTGGGCTTGCGTCTCGACCCCTTCGGCGATGACCTGCATCTGCAGTTTCTGAGCCAGCGAGATGATCGCACCAGTGATTGCCTTGTCATCGGTGTCGCCGGGAAGGTCCTGGACGAAAGAACGGTCGATCTTCAACCGGCGAACCGGAAAGCTCTTGAGCGCGCTGAGAGACGAATAGCCGGTACCGAAGTCATCGATGGCGAGGTGCACGCCGAGCGCCTCCAGTTCGTGCATGGTGGCGATCGCGCTGCCGACATCCTGCATGATCAGGCTCTCGGTCAGTTCCAGTTCGAGATAGCAGGCTTCAAGCCCGCTGTCCTCGAGCGCTGCCGCAACGCGCGATGCCCAGTTGCGCTCGCGGAACTGCCGGGCCGAGACGTTGACGCTGACGACGATCGGCGGCAGGCCGGCATCCTGCCAGGCTTTGTTCTGGCGGCAGGCTTCGTTCAGCACCCAATCACCGATCGGCACGATCAGCCCGGTCTCTTCCGCCAGCGGAATGAAATCAGCAGGTGAGATCAGGCCACGCTGCGGATGCTGCCATCGCAGGAGTGATTCCGCGGCAAAAATCCTGTTGGTCTTGAGGTTCATCTGCGGCTGGTAGTGCAGCACGAATTCGCCGCGGGTAACAGCATCGCGCAGTTCCTCGTGCCGTTGCAGCCGCTCATGCGCCTTGGCCGCCATTTCCGCATCGAAGACCTGCAGATTGTTGCGGCCGACTTCCTTGGCGCGGTACATGGCGGAATCGGCGTTGGCAAGCAGTTCGGTAGCTGTCTGACCATGATCGGGATAACAGACGACACCCATGCTGCAGCTGACCTGAAGGCTGCGGCCGTCGAGCACCATCGGAGCGCCAATGGCCGCGCGTATTTCTTCCAATCGGGAGACAAAGATATCGCTCTCTGCCGGCAACCCGTTGAGGAGAACGATAAACTCGTCCCCGCCAACGCGGACGATCGTATCGGACTTTCGAACGCAAGCCAGCATGCGCGCCGCAACGATGCGCAGCAGTTCATCACCGGCCTTGTGGCCCAGCGTGTCGTTGATCAGCTTGAAATTATCGAGATCGAGAAAAGCGAGCGCCACCCACTGGCCACTCGTCTTCGCCAGATGCAAAGCATTGGCGACGCGCTCATCGAACAGAACGCGGTTTGGCAGACCCGTCAAAGCGTCATGATGCGCCATGAACTGGATACGCTCTTCCGACTGGCGGCGCTCGATGGCAATGCCTGCGAGATGCGCGGCCATGGAGATCAGTTCACTCTGCTCCGTCGTCGGAACGCCGGGAACACAGGAATAAAGGGCGAAGGTACCGAGCACCTCTCCCTGGTAGGAGCGGATCGGCATCGACCAGCAGGACCGGTATCCAAACGGCTGGACGAGCGCTGCGAAGTCCTCCCACAGTGGATCTGTCATGATGTCTTCGACGAAGACCGGTTCGCCACGCCAGGCGGCGGTGCCGCAGGACCCGACCTTTGGGCCGATCGGCACACCGTGGATTGCCGCGCAATAGGCAGCGTCAAGGCCGGGCGCGGCGCCAGTCAACAGGTGCTTCCTGTCCGGCGACAACAAAAGGATCGAACCGATGATCCCGGGCAGATGCGCCTCGATCATCAGAATGAGCTCGTTGAAAAAGATATTGAGCGGCGTGCTCGTTGCGATCATTTCGAGCAGCCGCGCCTGGCCGAGAAGCAGCCGTTCCGTCCGCTTCCGGTCGGAAATGTCACGGGAGACGCCGACGATGCCGATCGTGGCACCCTGCTTGTTGCGCAGGGGCACCTTCGAGGTCATCAGCCAGCGCTCCTTGCCCTTGCTGACAAAGGCCTTTTCCTCCATGCCGAAGACCGCCTGTCCGCTCTCCATGACGTGCCGTTCCGTCGCCGCCATGTGGCCGACCATTTCGGCCGGATGCAGATCGAAATCGGTCTTGCCGACGATATCCTGCATTTCCTCGAAACCGTTATCGACAACGGTCGCCTGATTGGCGATGAGAAAGCGTCCTTCGAGGTCCTTGGCGTAGATGTAGTCGGGAATATGGTTCATCATCGTCTCGAGCCAGTAATGGCGATCGGCGATGTCTGGTTCAGGGGCGAACATGCGGGAAACTTCGGCAGCCAGGCGCTGGCTTGCGGCGATCAGGCGCTGTGTGTCGTCGTTGCTGGCAATCCTGGCACTGCCATCCCTTCGAAACCGGTCAAAGCTCTTCGTCAAGCAAGCCTCCAGGGACGGATGCGTCGATAAACCGTCGTTTGCCTTTTGCCACCCCGAGTTCTAGCAGCGAGAAGTTATTCTTCCCTAAAGACAGTATTCGCAACTGGCCGAATAATGCTTTCCTCCACCGCCAATTTCCGTTTATTCCATCGCGAAATGCTGAAATTTCGTATCATTTCGATACACAAAGCATTGGCACGATCTATGCTTGGCAAGCATAAAGGATTGCTCATGTACACCCGCCGCTTGCTCCTCTCCTCGATCGCTTCGCTTGGCCTCTGCGCCGCCACCGGCAGGCTCGCCATGGCCGCACAATTGAAGCCGCAAACCGACGGGTTGCGTGGCACGATCGACATATCCGGCTATGATATCATTCCCAACGGAGTGGCGGACCAAAGCCAGGCAATGAACCGGCTGCTGCGGGATGCAGCCGTTCAGGGCCTGCCGGTTTTCCTGCCTGCCGGGGATTACCTCGTTGCCGGCATCGTCCTACCCGACGATCTGTGGCTGAGCGGCGTCCCCGGCCGGACGCGGTTGATCCATGCGGGCGCTAGCAGCTTCATGACTGCTGAAGGGCTCGGCAAGCTCACCCTGTCGGACCTCGTTTTCGACGGGGGCGGCAAATCACTTTCGGACGACGTCGAGGGGCTTCTCAACTTGCGCGCCGTCAAGGACCTTACTATCAGCAACTGCACGATCACCGGCTCTGTAAAACACGGCATCAATGCCGAACATTGCGGCGGCCGGATCGAGGACAACAGCATTTCCGGCGCTGCCTTTTCCGGCATTTACGCGGTGGAAAGCGAGAGGTTGGCGATCACCGGCAACACCGTGTTCGACTGCGGCAATGGCGGTATCCTGGTCCATCGCTGGGAGACGGGCGAAGACAACACGATGGTGAGCGGCAACCGCGTCTACCGCATCTCGGCAAAGGATGGCGGCACCGGGGAAAATGGCAACGGCATCAACATCTTCCGCGCCGCGGGCGTGATGGTGACGGACAATCACATTTCCGACTGCGCCTTTTCCGCCATTCGCGCCAACAGCGCCAGCAATGTGCAGATATCAGACAATCAATGCCTGCGCTCGGGCGAGACCGCCATCTATTCAGAGTTCGGCTTTCAGGGCGCGATCATCTCCGGCAACCTGATCGATGGCGCCGCCAACGGCATCATCGTCTGCAATTTCAACGAGGGCGGGCGGCTCGCGACGGTCAACGACAACATCATCCGCAACCTGCATGTCGACGGCCCCTATATCCACGATGGTGCCGGCTTTGGTTTCGGCATCGCGGTCGAGGCCGACACGGTCGTCACCGGCAATGTGATCGAGAACGCGCCGAAATGGGGGCTGATGCTGGGATGGGGACCCTTCATGCGCGATGTCGTCGTCACCGGAAACCTGGTTCGCGGCGTCGGTGGCGGCTGCTACGTCACGGTGGTCGAGGGGGCCGGCACCGCGCTCATCGCCAACAATCTGTTCCAGGACGTGAAAGACGGCGGCATCCTCGGCTATCGCTGGAACGAGAAGACCACCGGCGACCTGATGAAGAGCGGCAGCGAGGCCTTCAAGCATCTCACCCTGTCAGGCAATCGCGTCAGCTGAGCCGAAAACATCAAAAGATTTCATGGCTGATATCACCGGTATTCGCTTCTTGCGCCGTTCTGTCTCGCCTACCCTGCGCCGATCGATCGAGGAGGAATGACCATGCTGACGATCTACGGCGTTTACCGCTCACGCGCATCGCGCAACTACTGGATGGCGGAGGAACTCGGCATTCCCTTCCTGTCCGTGCCGGTCATCCAGGCCAGACGCCTTGCCGATCCGCTGTCGCCCGGCGCGCCCCTCAACACCAAATCCGCGGCCTTTCTCTCGGTCAATCCGATGGGGTTCATCCCGGTGATCGAGGATGACGGACTGGTTCTGGCGGAATCGCTCGCCAACAATCTCTACCTCGCGCGCAAGCATGGCGGTCCGCTCTCCGGCGCCGATGTCCGCGAGGAAGGCGAGATGATGACCTGGACGCTCTGGGCGGCGACGGAGGTCGAGCCACATTCCGTGAAAATCGTGCTGACCTATGACAATGCCCTCGACAAGACGCCGGACGGACAGGCGGTCATTGCGGCCGCGGTCCAGGGACTGGAAAAGCCTTTGGCGCGCCTGAACACCCATCTGCAGGCTAGCGATTACGTGGTCGGCAACCGCTTCACCGTCGCCGATCTCAACCTCGCGGAAGTGATGCGCTATGCGATGAGCGAGACCTATCTGCTCGACAAATACAGCCATGTAAAGGACTGGCTCGTCCGCTGCCACGCTCGCCCGGCCTTCGGGCGAATGATGGCGGCGCGGCAGAAGGAAGTGGCGGAGGCTTGATCCGGCGGCGAGCGCTCAGGCGAAACCGAGCTTCTGCATGCTGTCTTCGATTTCCTCGCGCACCCATTGCTTGAAGGCGGTGACCGTTCGCGTCTCACGCCGCGAGGGTGGCGTGACGAAATAGTGTCCGAAGCCGGTTTTCACCCTTACCGGAAACGGCACGACAAGGCGGCCTTCGATAATCGAATAACCGGCCAGAGTCTGCCAGGCGAGCATGACGCCCTGCCCGGCAATGGCGGCGTCCAGACAGAGCGAGGCCTCGTTGAAGACATGGCGTGCCTTCATCGCTTCACCCGAGAGGCCGACGTCGCGCAGCCACGTTTCCCAACTGAACATCGAACGGCCATCCAGCACGGCGGGAACATCGAGCAGGTCCCGCGGTGTCTTCAATCCCTCCGCCATGGCGGGCGAACAGACCGGAAAGACTTCCTGCTCCAGCAACAGCTCCGCCTTGACGTCCGGCCAGTTGCCGGTGCCGACGCGAATGCCGAGATCGACGCCGGAATTTTCGAGATTGACCAGGGCCGTCGTCGCATCGATGCGCAGGCTGATATCCGGATGCTTCTCCGCGAAGCGATCCAGCCGGCAGACCAGCCAGCGGGCGGCGAAAACCGGAGCCACGGAAATGGTCAGGACCGTCTCGTCGCGCCGCCGGGCGGTTGCGACCGCCTGATCGAGCGTTTCGAAACCGCCAGTCAAGCGTGGCAGGAAACCTTCAGCGAAGGACGTGGCCGCCAGCCCACGGGTGGTGCGCTCGAACAGGGCGCGGCCCAACTGCCGTTCCGTCTTGATAATCTGCTGGCTGACGGCCCCGACCGTGACGCCAAGCTCATCCGCTGCCGCCTGCAGCGAGCCGAGGCGGCCGGCAGCCTCGACGGCGCGCAGTCCGTTGAGATGAACGGCATTGAGATGTTTCATATAGTTTTTCTATAGCAGCGTCCCAGCAAACTCAATTGAAAAGCAGCCGTGGCAGGCAGAGTGTAGGGGCATACAACATCGAAGGTGATGCCATGATCAACCTGCTTTCCCTGCTTGAGCGGTTCCTGACGGCCGATGACCGGGACCGAAACGAAACAGCCGTGGATTGGGGCACCGACCCCCTACGACATCCGGACATTGCCCGGATGGATCCGCGCGAACTGGGGGACCTGCCCTTTCCTGCCCGGCCGGTGCGGGCAGCCGCAACCTGCTACTCCTGATGTCAGCGATGCCCCCCCGGCGCTGCGTGACGCACGCCGGGGTCATCACAGGTGTCAGGCCGGCGAAAGAGCCGCGCAGCCCGGAACATCTTCCAGTCTGAAATAGACAGGAATGCCGCGCTCGCGGGCTATCCGCACATCGTTGTCCG
Source organism: Rhizobium sp. Leaf453 (assembly GCF_001425605.1). Taxonomy (GTDB): domain Bacteria; phylum Pseudomonadota; class Alphaproteobacteria; order Rhizobiales; family Rhizobiaceae; genus Pararhizobium. The sequence goes on from NZ_LMRG01000001.1 coordinate 127,355, forward strand.
CGCCCTTCGAGTCACCGGGCAGCCTCAGCACGGCATCGCAAAGCTGCAGAAGCCGCCCAGCGACCGGATGAAAGATTTGCTCATAGAGGTCATCGCCGATCTCGCGGCCGCCGGCCGCATGCCACACCGGCAATGCCACCCACTCGCCGATCATCGGCACATGACCGGCCTTGAACAATTCATGAGACGGCGCTTCAAGCCGTTTCAGGTTGGCCGCCATCCTGGCGGGATCGTCTCCCGTTCCGGAACGATAGGGACCGGCAATCAAAATCAGCATGTGCAGCTCCATACATTTGCACGAATCTCCAGATAATTCTGGATATTTCGTGATAAATCATGCAATATCGTGCAATGTCAAGATATGACACGGAGACAGGCATGCTGACGACACAAAGGCGGGCGCTGATTTTGCAGCGGCTTGCACGTGATGGGCAGGTGATTGCCGGCGCGCTGGCGCAGGAACTGGACCTGTCGGAAGACACGATCCGGCGCGACTTGCGCGACATGGCTGCCGCCGGTCTCCTGAAGCGCGTGCATGGCGGCGCACTGCCGGTCGATGCACCGCTGCCGGATCTGGAAACCCGCCAGGCGATCTCAACGGACGTGAAAAAGCGCCTTGGCCGGGCAGCGGCGCAGATGGTGCGGGCCGGACAACTGATTTTCCTGGATGGCGGAACGACGAATGCGGAGATCGTCCATGCGCTGCCGCGGGAGATGCCGATCACGATCGCCACACACAGCCCGGCGATTGCGTCTCTGTTGGAAAAGCACCGGGCCGAGGTAATCCTGATCGGCGGACGGCTCTACAAGCATTCCATGGTCGCGACCGGGGCAGCGGCTCTGGCTGCCATCGGCATGCTGCGGCCGGATATCTTCTTTCTCGGCGCGACCGCCGCTCACCCCGTCCACGGGCTTTCGACCGGCGACCATGAAGAGGCGGCCATCAAGCGCGCCATTATCGGCCAATCGGCCGAAACCGTCACCCTTCTGACGGATAAGAAGCTCGACGCCGTCTCACCGCATCACATCGCCGGCATCAGCGACATGGCGAGGATGATCCTGCCCGCCGGGCTGGGCGAAGACAGGATCGCCCCCTACCGGCAAAGCCACGTCGATATCATTGAGGCTTGACGGTCTCAGACCGGGCGTGGCTCAGGCAAAGGCCTCGGTCACCCGGACATCGCCGACATGGATGCCGTTCCAGTTCTTCATCGAATGATTGGCCTGCGCCATCAGGGCGGCGTGCAGGTCCGGTTCATCGGTAAAAAAGCGGGCAAGCGTGGCGGCGACCATGGCTTCGGCGGCGCGGGTAGTGCCGTCCTCGCATTTCAGCGCAATCGCGATGCCCTTTTCCGGGATGGCCGCGCAGAAAACGCCCTCAGCGCCGGTCTTGGCGAAGATGCGGCCGGGGGCTGTCTGCATCAGCCGCGTGCAGGCGCGCTTCGTGCCGGCAACGTAGAACGGCTCGGCCATGCAGGCCTCGATCAGGCGTTTCGAGCCCTTGGCACGCAGGGGCTCCAGGCCGCTGCCCGTCGCCATCCTGGCAAAGCCGTGGGCAAGACCCTTGAGCGGCACGGCATAGGTCGGGATCGAGCAGCCGTCGGTGCCGCAATTGTCGTGCGCGAGAACGGCACCAGTGAGGTTTTCCATGACGCCGCGGATTTCACGCTGCAGCGGGTGATCGTAGGTGACATAACCCGCCGTTTCCTCGCCGCTGTGGCAGCATGCGCAGACGAAGCCGGCATGCTTGCCGGAGCAATTGTTGTGAAGCGCTGTGGGATGCGAGAGTGTGCGGGCCTGATCGATGATCGTATGCTGATCGAACGACCAGTGGTCGCCGCATTCCAGCGTCGACACGTCACGCCCGGCAGCGGCGAGCATGGCGGCCGCAAGCTCTACATGTTCGCGCTCGCCATTGTGCGAGGAACAAGCGAGCGCCAGCGCCCGGTTGTCGAAGCCGTAGGCATCGGCCGCACCCGTCTCCATCAGCGGCAGCGCCTGCATCGCCTTGCAGGCCGAACGCGGGAAGACGCCGGCATCGGTCTCGCCGAGCGAAAACACGGTCTTTCCGTCGCCATCGACCGCGATCACCATGCCGCGATGGCGGCTTTCGACGAGATTGCCGCGCGTGACTTCAACAAGTACCGGGTTCGACATTTTTATGCCCTCAAAAATCCAAGTTCCGGCAGTGTCTTATCGCAAGACGAAATCTTGCAAAACCCGGACCCGCCATGAAATTTCTCAAACGGCTGTTTCTCGCCATCCTGTTTGTCTACCTGCTGCCGGCACTCGCCTCCGCCGGATGGTGGTATGTCAAGGACAGGCCGGCGAACTGGCGGGAGGCAGACTGGTCTTCCACGGGAATCCTGCCGAAGCCGCAGGACAACAGGGAAGCGGCCATCTACGTCTTCTCCGCCACGACCGGCGGCATGAAGGGGGCCGTTGCCAGCCATTCCTGGATCGTCACCAAGCAGGAGGGCGATGACAGCTACAACCGGTATGACAAGGTCGGCTGGGGATCGCCGATCCGCCGCAACGCCTATGCCGCCGATGCACGCTGGTATTCCAACCTGCCGCATCTTGTGACCGCCATCCATGGCGACGAGGCGACGCGGCTGATCCCGAAGATCGAAGCGGCGATCCGCTCCTACCCCTATTCAAAGCCGGGCGGATATCGCATCTGGCCGGGACCGAACTCCAACACCTTCGTCGCCCATGTGCTGCGGTCCGTGCCCGAAATCGGCACCGTGCTGCCGCCGGATGCCGTGGGCCGCGACTACCTGCCGGAAGGCAAGCTGTTTTCGCTCGATGCAGATGGGCTCGACGCGCATGCGACGCTCTACGGCCTGCTCGGCGTTTCGGTCGGCGCACGCAGCGGTCTCGAACTGCATTTCATGGGCCTTGTGGCCGGCATCGACGTGATGCGCCCGGCGATCAAGGTTCCGGCACTGGGGCGGTTCGGGGTGTAAGACAGACTGCTTGCGGGATGTGACTTTGAAAAATTGTGATAGGATCGACTTGGAAATCCCGTGCGGAGACAGACATGACGCAATCATTGAAACGTCAGATCGTGGAGCTTCCGGAAAGCTTGGAGGCGCAGGTCGCTTCGCTGGCGCAGAAAACCGGACGGTCTCGTGCAGTCATCGTCAATGAAGCCATCGACACCTATGTCAACAACCAGCTTCGCTGGCTGACGGATATGGACGCCGCGGTTCTCGATGCGAAGCAAGGGCAATCCTATGACGGCGCCGATGTGCTGGATTGGCTCGACAGTTGGGACAGCGACAGCGAAAAAGGCAGACCCGAGCCTTCAAAGCGATAGAACCGCCCGATGCGGATACGGTTCACGTCCCATGCGATGCGCGACCTCGACGATCTGAAGGAATGGCTTCGCCTGAAAAATCCCGCCGGTTTCAAATCGGTCGCGGCACAGATATCCAAAACAATCCGGCCTGTTGCCGACCATCCCGTCATTGGCCGCAAGACTCTGCGAGAGGACATTCGCGAACTCGTCGAGCCGCGTTACGGGTCTATAATTCCGTACACGATCATTGATGACGTCGTGTTCATCCTGCGCATCTACAGCGCCAGACGTTATCCTCTTGATCCGGGCACGCTTGCCGATCCCGGGGAGAAGGAATAGTCGAACATTCACGACCCTCCAGACAAACAAAAAGGGCCGCTTCGCAGCGACCCTCCATGAGGTTTTGGCCAGGTAACAGGCCCGGACCATGTTCTGCTGGAACATGACCCGCAGGAAGGCTGGTTCAGATCGAGGGCTGCCTCGTCGTTGCCACCACAATTCCCATGCCTGCTACGAGGTTCGAAATCTCATTAGACACTGGACCACCTTCCTTTCATTACGTTGAACATGATTCAAAGGTAGTCCCATTTCGCCGAATTGCAAGGGCATCAGCCTTGGACTTTAGAAGGTCATGACGATCTTGCCGATGTGATCGCCGGCCTCCATCAGCCGGTGTGCCTCGACCACCTCGGTGAAGGGCACGATGGCGTGCATGACCGGCGCGATGTCGCCGTCTTCCAGCAGCGGCCAGACATTGTCCTCCAGATCATCGCGGATCGCCTCCTTTTCGGAGGCCGTGCGCGGCCGCATGGCGGAGCCCATGACATGCAGGCGCTTGCCGAGGATGGCGGCGATATTGGCCTTTTCGACGACGGCACCACCGAGGAAGGCGATGATTGACAGGCGGCCATCCTTGGCAAGCGAGCCGATATTGCGGTCAAAATAGGGGGCGCCGACCATGTCGAGGATGACGTCGACGCCCTGCCCGCCGGTTTCCTCGAGGATAACAGCCTTGAAATCCTCCTCGCGATAATTGATCGCCCGCTTGGCGCCGAGCGAGACGCAGGCATCGCACTTGTCCTTGCTGCCTGCGGTGACGAAGACTTCAGCGCCGAACGCCCGGGCAAGCTGGATCGCGGTCGTGCCGATGCCGCTCGATCCGCCATGGATGAGGATCTTTTCACCCTCGACCAGATCGGCCATCTGGAAGACATTGGCCCAGACGGTGAAGAAGGTTTCCGGCAGTGCCGCTGCGCGGGCCGCATCGTATCCCTTCGGCCAAGGCATGGCCTGCGTTGCCGGCAGGGCACAAAACTCGGCATACCCGCCGCCATTGGCGAGGCCGCAGACCTTGTCGCCGACGATGAAGCCTTCCGCGCCCGCGCCCATCGCCACGACTTCACCTGCGACCTCCAATCCGAGGATCGGGCTCGCGCCGGGCGGCGGCGGATAATTACCGAGGCGCTGCAACACATCCGGCCGGTTGACGCCGGAGGCTTCGACGCGAATGAGGATATCTCCGGGTTTCAGATCCGGCAGCGGACCGCGCGCCAGCACCATCTTCTCCGGCCCGCCGGGAGATGGAAGATCGACATAGGTCATTTCGGTCGGCAGGCTCACGGCACTCTCCCTGGATTTTCTCGTTGCCGACTATCTAGCGCGCCGCATGCAAACGGCAAAGCCAAGTTTGTGCCAGGAGCCCCTTAAACATTGCGGCAAAAACCCAGCGAAGCAGCGCGATGCTGCGCCGCATCATGGCAAAATTGCGCGCGCTAAAGCCTTCCGAAAATTAAACTTCTTTAATTTGAAACGGCAGAAAACCGGGCCTAGCTTCGTCCTCGAAACCGGGAGACGCCGGCGGCTTCCCCCAGGCCGCGACGCGACGAACTCCGGACGGTTTCAGACTATCGGTCCCGATGACTGGACCATATCAAGGACGACACCCATGCGTGCTCTTCTGACTTCGCTTACCCTCATTTCCGCAATCTCCCTTTCGTCAGCCGCTTTTGCGGCCAGTACCGCCACCGGCACCGTCCGCGCCTTCGACGCCAAGGCCCAGACGCTCACCTTGAAGGACGGCACCAGCTACATGCTGCCGGCCAGCTTCAAGGACCCCGGCATCAAGGTCGGCGAAAAGGTCAAGGTCGCCTATGAAATGATCGGCAAGAAACATCAGGCAACGGCGGTGACGCTGGCGCAGTGACACGCATAGCGTCCGCATGAGCGTACCCGATCGCGGCTAGACGCTTCGGGATCATGCAGAAACGGGCTGGACCCCATGATGGGATCCAGCCCGCCGCTTTTTGAGGTGATCGGTTCAGTCGACCTCTCCGCCAAAGGTCTCGAACACAAGCCCGTTGTCGCTCTCCTTCGCCAAGCTCTTGATCTCCGCAATGCGGGCGCTGACGGCTTGGGCATCGGAGAATGCAAAACCCTCCGGCAGGATCAGAACGGCGATCGAGCAGCGCATCAGCGGGAAGATGGTCGCCTCGCCGCTGCGGCCGTGACCGGTCATGTAACCGGCCTCGCGATGTTCGGCCGAATAGAGTTGGCGGACATCGTTGCTGAATTCGGAGAGGACCCGAGACAGCACCGCGCCGACCTCGTCGCACGTCCAGCCGCTGACGCCGATGAAGAAATCGTCGCCGCCGACATGGCCGAGGAATTTTTCCTCGCCGATGAAATGCCGGCGCATCAGGGCTGCAAACAGCGAGATCGCCAGATCGCCCTTCTGGAAACCGTAGTGATCGTTGAACGGCTTGAAACTGTCGAAATCGCAGTAGCAGAAGTAACGCGCCTCGTCGGCATCGAGCACGGCGCCCTGCACATAGTCCCGAATGGCGCGATTGCCCGGCAGGCCGGTGAGCGGGTTCTGCTCCTGCGCGGTCTTCAGTTGCTTTTCACCGATGATCTTAAGGAGCGACGAGGCAGACAGGATGCCGGCATAGCGCATGTTTTCCGTCAGGATGACACAATCGCTGCCATCCATGCCGGCAAAGATCTTCAGCATTTCATCGGCTGGCGTCTCGAGGTCGGCGATCGGCGCCGGGCTGACGAAATGCGAGATATGCCGCTGATAGATATGGTTCTTCAGCAGATCCCGGCCGAACGGATGATAGATCATCTCCTTGACGTGATATTCATGCAGGACGCCACGCGGCTCGCCATTGGCATTGATTACCGGGAAGAAGCTGCGCTGCGGTGAGCGGCGGAAGAGTTCGAAGACCGAGTCGAGATCGTCGTTCTCCCGCAGCGCCGGCACCTGCTCGATCTGCTTGCGGATCAGGATGCTGTCGAGCGAGGTGGATTGCCGGCGGGTGCTGGCCGTCTGTTCGAGATGCGGATAGGCGGGCTGGAGATCGGCGAAATGCACTGTCGGCCGGGCGACGAAATAGCCCTGGACGAGGTCGCAGCCAAGATCGCGACAGGTGGCGAATTCTGCCTCGGTCTCGACGCCTTCGGCAATGACCCGCGTGCCAAGCACATGCGCCGTGTTGACCGTATGGCGCACGATATGGCGCTTGCGCGGACTGGATTCGATGCCGGAAATGAAATGCCGATCGATCTTCACATAATCGACGGGCTGGTCGCAGAGCAACTTCAGCCCGTTGAAACCGACGCCGAAATCATCGATCGCCAGTTTGAAGCCGGCCTGCCGCAGCTTTTTCACCAGCTTGGAAAAATCCGGCATCTTGCCGCTGTCGAAACGCTCAGACAGTTCGAAGCAGATCGAAGACGGCGGAATGCCGGACCGCTTCAGGTGACTGCCGAGCCGTTCGACCACATCGCCTTCCAGCCCGATCAGCCGGCTATCGAAGTTGACGAACAGCGTGCGCGACGCGAAATCCGGAAGACCGGCGAAACCGGCGAAGGCGCGCGTGTTGATCATGTGCTCCAGCGCCAGCAGTTGCCCCGCCTCCTCCGCCTTGTCGAGCAGTTCGATCGGCGACTTGAAGCCCAGCCGCTCGAAACCGCGCATCAGCGTCTCGTAACCGAAGACGGAGCCTGTCGCGATCTCGGCGATCGGCTGGAAGGCGTTTTCGATAGCCAGCTTGGCAAGCGTGACGATCTGGTCGTCGCCGAAGCGGCGGAGCGACAGCATTTCGACGGGGACGGCACTCGGGACGGCGGACATGCGGGAACTCCGGGACGGACTTTAAGGTCGCGCGGAAGATCGCCTTCCAGACCTGAATTTTCCGTTTCCCGGACATGACAGTTTCATGAAAGTTCAATGACTGCCGGGCGTTAGCGGAAATATGCAACCACCCCCGGGCAATTACCTTATCCCTTCGCGAGAACCCCGAAGGCAATCAGCGCCAGCCCCTGCATCACAAGGTCGATCGCCAGAAACAGGCCGAGCAGCCACAGGCTGTTGACCGGCCAGCCGGCGGCGATGACAAGGCCGGCAAGAAGCGTCAGGGCGCCGCCCAGCGCGATCCAGCCCCAGCCGGCCAGCGGCCGCAGCTTGAACGCGGTCCAGATGCGGAAGGCTCCGGCGACAACGAGGGCGACCGCCATCAGGAAAGTGAGAATGGCCGAGGCGAGCAGCGGATTGAAGAAGGCGAAGATACCGGCGATCGTGTAGCAGGCCCCGCTCAGACTCCAGTAGATGGCGCTTTCCCAGGACTTGACGCGAAAGGCTTGGCCCAGATGCAGGATGCCGCCGACCAGCATGACGATACCGACCGTATAGACCGAGGCGACGGTGGCGGCGAGCACATTGCCGAAGGCTATGCCGCCGCCCATGATCATCAGGACACCGAGCGCCACGAACCAGCCCCACTTATCGCTGGGCACGGACTTCGCAGAGGGGTTGAAAGCTTCAGCCAAGATGCAGTCTCCATGATACGCAAACAATTTAGAGGTGCAAATAAAGCAATAATTCCGCAAGAAAGCAAAGCAGGTCGTCGATTAAATCTTCAGTGACAGCAGCACCGCGCCCGAAGCGATCATCGCGACGCCAGCCCAATGGGCGGGCGACAGCCGTTCGCCGAGGAATACAACCGCGAAGATTGCGACGAGAACGACGCTGAGCTTGTCGACCGGCGCGACCTGCGCGGCATTGCCGAGCTTCAGAGCCCGGAAATAACACAGCCAGGACGCCCCGGTCGCCAGCCCCGACAGGACCAGAAACAGCCAGCTTTTCGCCGAGACGGTCCCCGGCGCCTGCCAGTTTCCGGTGACGGACAGCATGAAGGCGATAGCCAGGAGAATGACGATGGTGCGGATGAAGGTGGCGAAATCCGAATTGACGTTTTCGATGCCGACCTTGGCGAAGATGGCGGTGAGTGCGGCAAAGCCGGCGGAGAGCAGCGCCCAGGCCTGCCAAGATAGAAGGAGGGATTTCAAGATGGGTCTCCGATCAGGAAGAGGCAATATTACCCGGGACTCTTCACGATCGAAGCGCAAGTTTCAATGTGAGAGAACAGATAGAACCCGTCATGGCTCTATCGCCGTAGAACCCGCGCATCCCCCGATCCAACGCTACGGCAGACGTTGACCTTTCAAGGATTCTCCTGTTATCGAAAGTCATCGTTCACTTGTGCGGCACACGGTGCCCGCTTTTCCAATGCGAAAGCACTACAAGGTTTTGTCCGGCCCCAGAGGCGGATTGACCTTCAATTTCATCCCATGTAACCATGCTGATAGCGGCAATCTCGACTATGACCGTCTCCATCCCGATGTCTTCAGCGTCAGGGAAGAAGCTTTTTATTTTGTCGAAAGTATCGTGGCGGAGTTTTTTCCGGACTGGGGGCCAAATTACCGCCATTGGGGCGTCACATGGGTCGATCGAGAAACCTGGCTTGAAATTCTGTCGCGATTTCCCGAACTGCGCCGTGATATCCGCAGGAATCCCCGGTTGAGATCGCTCATCCGGGAACAGATCTGGGTCACGGTCCTCGTGCCACGACGATACAGCTTTCATCAGAAAGCGATATTGAGATCGTTGGGCCAAATGGAAAAACGGATTCGCAAGATCCTTGAACGCCATCAATACGTTGTCATTTGTGGCATATGAGTTTGAGCCAAAAACGAGAAGGCCCCGGCGTATTTGAACGGCTGGAAAACCGTCGATGTTACGCGAACCGGATAAGGCTTCGATTGTATCCTCATTGGGGCCAATCGCAACCTGCCGACCTCACCACGCGCCGATTTCGCTGAGGTTTGATAGAGGGCTGAGGCGGACGATGAGTTCGATCACAACCGCTAATCCCAAAACCATCAGGACCAAGCACCTTTTAGGCGCCTTCCGAGTGCGTGCTTCCAGATAGCCGATGTTAAAGAGCGTGACCGGCGCCTGACAGGCCAAAGCGGCAGCATATCGGCTGAGGGTGAGACCATGCTCATATGGCACCCAGTCGGCGCCCTCGTTGATTCCAAGGTTCATGTTGCTGGGCGTCAGATAATCGTAGCAGTACCAGGTAACGACCGCCGTAAACGGCAGGGCAAACACTGGCGAAAACTGCCCTCTCACGCCGACTTGTCGAGCCATCAGCCAGGTCCAAAACGCCTCGAATGATTGCGGCAAGGCCAGGACCAAGGCTGCCAGCACGGAACTGATCACTGCGAAAATCGGCGTGGTGACGACCAGCATCAGAGCGGCGTTCGATTTCGGTCTGTTTGGGTTCTCGTGAATAAAATCGATGATGAGAACTTCAAGCGACAGATGAATCGTAACAGCCGAGGCAATTGCGACCAAGATCCATCCCAGGCTTTTCAGATAGATAACGCCAACCTCTTTGGCGCCCATTCAAATCGAACCTTGCTGCAAGCCACACACACGCGATATCTCGCCAGCCAAATCGTCACCATTGCGGCAAGGGCGGAGTATAACAGCGCCCAAGCCCGAGATGGCAGAGGATTTGCTCTCCGTCCGCCCTTCAATCCTCGGAGGGCGTGAAGGTCAGGATGCCTGCGAGCCGCGCCCCGCGCCCTGTCTTGTCATCCGCCGGATGGGAAACACCGTCGCTGACCGGCACGCTCTGGAAATCGAACGGGCTTATGCCCTTGAGACAGGCGACATTGGCCCCGTACTGATTGGTATTCGAGCGGCGCTGGTGATGGGTATAGATCCCGCATTTCGAGCAGAAATAATGCTTCGCCGACTTCGTGTTGAACTGATACAGACTCAGTGCCTCTTCGCCCTCCGATATGCCGATGGCATCCAGATCGGCCGAAACGACCACTGCGCCCCGCATACGGCAATAGGAGCAATTGCACCGCCTTGCCGTATTGAGACCATCGGTCAGACGCACATGAAACCGGACCGTGCCGCAGTGGCAGGCGCCGTCGATTTCGTTGATATTGCTATCCATCTGCGTCTCCTCGACCAACGGCGTCGTGTTCCGCAGACTAGCAACAAGCAACTCTGCCGATCAAAGCTAAATCGATCACATCACAGTTCATTTTTTTATTGATTGATGGATCAATCAAAAATAAGCTCATCCTCAACAAGGGGATTTCGAATGCCGAAGGTCGGGATGGAACCGGTGCGCCGGAAGGCGCTGGTGGATGCGACGTTGCGGGCCGTGGGCGATCACGGGTCGCTGACCGTCACCATGTCGGAAATCGCCCGCCATGCCGGTGTTTCGGCGGCACTCGCACATCACTATTTTGGGTCCAAAGAACAGCTGGTGCTGGAAACCATTCGCAGCCTACTGCGGCAATTGCGGGCGGATACGGTGGCGGCCCTTGGTGCGGCAACGACCCCGCGTGAGAGAGTGTCGGCGGTGATCCGGGTGAATTTCCAGGCGCATCAGTTCGCCCCGGAAACGGTCGCCGCCTGGCTGGCGTTTTACACCGAAGCCCAGCGTTCCGAGGAAACCCGCCGGTTGCTGGTCGTCTATGCGCGCCGGCTACGTTCGAACTTTCTGGCGAGCCTGCGCGAACTCTGCCCGCTTGCCGATGCCGCCCGGATCGCCGAGGGGGCGTCGGCGATGATCGACGGGCTTTACCTGCGGCAAGGCCTGAAATCTGCTCCCGTCAGCATCGATTCCTCGATTGCGCTGGTGGAGGATTATGTCACGGCGCATCTGCGGCTCGTTTCAAATCAAGACATTTCGATACCGAAAACCAAAGGACCGACGCCGTGAGTGCGCAGAAGCCGAATATTCTCATCATCATGGTCGATCAGCTGAACGGGAAATTCTTCCCCGACGGTCCAGCCGAGTTCCTGCATGCGCCGAACATGAAGGCGCTGGCCAAGCGGTCGGCGCGGTTCCGCAACAACTATACCTCCTCGCCGCTCTGCGCCCCTGCCCGCGCCTCGTTCATGGCCGGCCAGCTGCCGAGCCGCACGCAGGTCTATGACAATGCGGCCGAATATATCTCCTCCATCCCGACCTATGCGCATCATCTGCGCCGCGCCGGTTATTACACGGCGCTGTCGGGCAAGATGCATTTCGTCGGCCCGGACCAGTTGCACGGTTTCGAGGAACGGCTGACGACGGATATCTACCCGGCCGATTTTGGCTGGACGCCGGATTATCGCAAGCCGGGCGAACGGATCGACTGGTGGTATCACAATCTCGGCTCCGTCACCGGCGCCGGGGTGGCCGAGATCACCAACCAGATGGAATATGACGACGAAGTCGCCTTCCTCGCCAACCAGAAGCTCTATCATCTGAGCCGCGAACATGGCGACGAGGCCCGCCGCCCCTGGGCGTTGACGGTCTCGTTTACTCATCCGCATGACCCCTATGTCGCCCGCCGCAAATTCTGGGACCTCTATAACGACTGCGAGCATCTTCTGCCCGAAGTCGGCGAAATCCCGCTGGCTGAACAGGATCCGCATTCGCAGCGCCTGATCCATTCCTGCGACTACCAGAATTTTGCGGTGACGGAGGAGAATATCCGCCGCTCGCGCCAGGCCTATTTCGCCAATATCTCCTATCTCGACGAGAAGGTCGGCGAACTCGTCGACACGCTGACGCGCACAAGGATGCTCGACGATACGTTGATCCTCTTCTGCTCCGATCATGGCGACATGCTGGGCGAACGCGGCCTGTGGTTCAAGATGAACTTCTTCGAAGGATCAGCCCGTGTGCCGCTGATGATCGCCGGCCCCGGCGTGACGCCCGGCCTGCATCTGGCGCCGACATCCAATCTCGATGTTGCCCCGACGCTCTGCGACCTCGCCGGCATTTCCATGGACGAGATCATGCCGTGGACCGACGGCGAAAGCTTGGTGCCGGTCATCAACGGCACCGAGCGCACCACGCCGGTGGTGATGGAATATGCCGCCGAAGGCTCCTACGCGCCGCTGGTCGGCATTCGCGAAGGCAAGTGGAAATATATCCACTGCGCGCTCGATCCCGACCAGCTCTACGATCTCGATGCCGATCCGCTGGAATTGACCAATCTCGCCGAGGTTCCTGCCCATGCCCCGACGCTGCGCGCCTTCCAGGCAATGCGCGACAGCCGCTGGGATATGGAGGCCTTCGACGCGAGCGTCCGCGAAAGCCAGGCGCGGCGCTGGGTGGTCTACGAGGCGCTGCGCAACGGCGCCTATTACCCCTGGGATCATCAGCCGCTGCAGAAGGCGTCCGAACGCTACATGCGCAACCACATGAATCTCGACAATCTCGAAGAATCCAAACGCTTTCCGCGGGGAGAATAAGATGAGAGCCCAACCCAAAGCCTCCCACTTCATCGACGGCGAATACGTCGAGGACACGGCGGGCACGCCGTTCGACAGCATCTATCCGGCCACCGGCGAGGTGATCGCCAAGCTCCATGCCGCAACACCTGCCATCGTCGAAAAGGCGATTGCCGCCGCCAAGCGAGCGCAAAAGGAATGGGCCGCCATGAGCCCGACGGCCCGTGGCCGCATCCTCAAGCGGGCCGCCGACATAATGCGGACACGCAACCGCGAGCTTTCCGAACTCGAGACGCTCGATACCGGCAAGCCGATCCAGGAAACTATCGTCGCCGACCCGACCTCCGGTGCCGACGCCTTCGAGTTCTTCGGCGGCGTGGCGGCGGCGGCGCTGAATGGCGACTATATCCCGCTCGGCGGCGATTTCGCCTTCACCAAGCGTGTGCCGCTCGGCGTCTGCGTCGGCATCGGCGCGTGGAACTATCCGCAGCAGATCGCCTGCTGGAAGGGCGCGCCGGCGCTGATCGCCGGCAATTCCATGGTCTTCAAGCCATCGGAAAACACGCCGCTCGGCGCCTTGAAGATTGCCGAAATCCTGATCGAGGCCGGCCTGCCGAAGGGGCTTTACAACGTCATTCAGGGCGATCGCTCGACCGGGCCGCTGCTGGTCAACCACAAGGATGTCGCCAAGGTTTCGCTGACTGGTTCGGTCGAAACCGGCCGCAAGGTGGCGGGTGCTGCCGCCTCCAGCCTCAAGCATGTGACGATGGAACTCGGCGGCAAGTCGCCGCTGATCGTCTTCGACGATGCCGATCTCGAAAGCGCCATCGGCGGAGCCATGCTCGGCAATTTCTACTCTACCGGCCAGGTCTGCTCCAACGGCACCCGCGTCTTCGTGCAGAAGGGCATCAAGGACAGGTTCCTCGCCCGGCTGAAGGAGCGCACCGAGGCGATCGTCATCGGCGACCCGATGGACGAGGCGACGCAGCTCGGCCCGATGGTCTCGCGCGCCCAGCTCGACAAGGTCTTCTCCTATGTCGAGAAGGGCAAGGCGGAAGGCGCGACGCTGCTGACAGGCGGCGGCATTCCGAACGCGGTCTCGGCCGAGGGCACCTATATCCAGCCGACCGTCTTCGCTGATGTCACCGACGACATGACAATCGCGCGGGAGGAGATCTTCGGGCCGGTGATGTGCGTGCTCGATTTCGACAATGAGGAAGAGGTCATCGCCCGCGCCAACGCCACCGAACTCGGCCTCTCCGCCGGCGTCTTCACATCCGACCTCACCCGCGCCCACCGCGTCGTCGACCAGCTTGAAGCCGGCACGCTGTGGATCAACACCTACAACCTCGCGCCGGTGGAAGTGCCCTTCGGCGGCTCGAAGCAATCCGGTTTCGGGCGGGAAAATTCGTTGGCGGCGCTCAATCACTATACCGAGCTGAAGAGCGTCTATGTCGCGATGGGGAAGGTCGAGGCACCGTATTGAGGCGCTGAGGGATCAACCCCTCACCAAGTTCGTCCAGCCAATCGCCTTCGGCTCTTGGGGACTTCCTATCCTCTCCCACAAGGGGAGAGGTAGGGTGCCACAAACGTCGGTCCTCGTCTGACGCAAGGACGGCGCCGCGGGTTTACCTCTCCCCTTGTGGGAGAGGATACGAAGGCCGGGTGAGACGCAGTCGAACCCTTGGCCGAAGTTGGTGAGGGGTTCGACACCACCCACCGAAGTTTATTTAGCGGTTCCGTAAAGACCCCAAGGGGGAATTTCATGCAGCAGATATATGACTACATCAGCTCAGGAAGCCGCCTATCTGGGGCTTTTCCAGGTCAGCGTAGCGTATATCGCGCTGACGACGACGAACAGAAATCGGCACATGCCATAAAGAACGACAAGGCAGGACGCGAGAACCCAGGCGACAGCCAGGACCGGCGAAATATGTCCCGCCAGTATAGCGACCAATATCCACGCAAAGATCACGGCGCATATTTTCAGAAAAAAGCGCATGTCCTGCAGAAACGCATTTCCAATGCGATCCCAATGCACCTTGAAGCGGGGGCGCGGCTTGTTCTTGATACGGATGGCCTCGCTTGCCAGACGGTCACGCTCCGTCGTGCTCAGCTTTTGCAGCAGCCTTCCCCGGAAGCCCTTCGCAGTCATTCACACGCCAATCCAGAACACGAATACATCCACGAAGGTCGTGCCGATCTCGCGGTATTTCAATCGAGAACCAACATCCGGCATTGAAACATTTAACCATGCCTAACAAATCTTAAGCGAGCCACAACCATGCACCAGGCAGACTATATTATCATCGGCTCCGGCTCGGCCGGATCGGCTCTCGCATACCGCCTGTCGGAGGACGGGAAAAATACAGTGCTGGTGCTGGAATATGGCGGCTCGGATATCGGGCCGTTCATCCAGATGCCGGCGGCGTTGGCATGGCCGATGAGCATGAGCCGGTACAACTGGGGTTACCTGTCCGAGCCCGAGCCGAACCTCAACAACCGGCGGATCACGGCGCCGCGCGGCAAGGTCATCGGCGGTTCATCGTCGATCAATGGCATGGTCTATGTGCGCGGTTCGATGACCGATTACAACGAGTGGGAAGAGCTCGGCGCCCAGGGCTGGGCCTATGCGGATGTGCTGCCCTATTTCAAGCGCATGGAAAATTCCCATGGCGGCGAGGACGGTTGGCGCGGCACCGATGGCCCGCTGCATGTGCGGCGCGGCTCCTACAAGAACCCGCTTTTCAAAGCCTTCGTCGATGCCGGCCAGCAGGCCGGGTTCGAGCTGACCGACGATTATAACGGCTCCAAGCAGGAAGGTTTCGGCCTGATGGAGCAGACGGTGCACAATGGCCGCCGCTGGTCGGCTGCTTCCGCCTATCTGCGCCCTGCCCTCAAGCGCCCGAATGTCGAACTGTTGCGCTGCTTTGCCCGCAAGGTGGTGATCGAGAATGGCCGCGCCATCGGCGTCGAGATCGAGCGTGGTGGCAAGATCGAGGTGGTGAAGGCGAACCGCGAGGTCATCGTCTCGGCATCGTCGTTCAATTCGCCGAAACTGCTGATGCTGTCGGGTATCGGCCCGGGGGCGCATCTCAAGGACATGGGCATCGAGGTGAAGGTCGATCGGCCGGGTGTCGGCGCCAATCTGCAGGACCATATGGAGTTCTATTTCCAGCAGGTCTCTACCAAACCGGTCTCGCTCTATTCCTGGCTTCCCTGGTTCTGGCAGGGTGTCGCGGGCGCGCAGTGGCTGTTCACCAAGTCGGGGCTCGGCATTTCCAACCAGTTCGAATCCTGTGCCTTCCTGCGCTCCGCACCGGGCGTGCGCCAGCCGGATATCCAGTATCACTTCCTGCCGGTCGCCATCTCCTACGACGGCAAGGCGGCGGCGAAGAGCCACGGCTTCCAGGTGCATGTCGGCTACAACCACTCTAAATCGCGCGGGAATGTCACGCTACGCTCGCCGGACGCGAAGGCCGATCCGGTGATCAGGTTCAACTATATGAGCCATCCGGAAGACTGGGAAAAGTTCCGCCACTGCGTGCGCCTCACCCGCGAGATCTTCGGACAGAAAGCGTTCGACCAGTATCGCGGCCCGGAAATCCAGCCGGGCGAAGCCGTGCAGACCGACGATCAGATCGACGCGTTTCTGCGCGAGCACTTGGAAAGCGCCTATCATCCCTGCGGCACCTGCCGGATGGGCGATGCGAACGACCCGATGGCCGTCGTCGATCCGCAGACCCGCGTCATCGGCGTCGATGGCCTGCGTGTCGCGGATAGCTCGATCTTCCCGCATGTCACCTACGGCAACCTCAACGGCCCCTCGATCATGACCGGCGAAAAGGCCGCCGACCATATTCTCGGCAAGGGCATGCTGGCACGCAGCAACCAGGAGCCCTGGATCAACCCGCGCTGGGAGACGAGCGATAGGTAAGGCTCAGTGGTAATCGTCCTCGCGCTGATGGCGGACAGCGGCGACGGTCACAACGTCATTGCTGTCTATCCGAAAAAGCACGACGTAGCCTGATCCACCGAATGGAACGACGAGCTCGCGCAGCAGGGCATTTTCCGTCGAGACTTTTCGGCAACTGAAAGGAAAACTCTCCAGCAGCTTTATTGCCTGCTGGAGAGCCTCATAAGCGCGATCCGCCAACGCAACGTCGAAAACAACCAAATAGTCATAGAGGCGATCAAAATCCTCCAGCGCTTCATTGGTATAGCGGATTGTATAGGTCATTTCTGTTTCGAGGCTTTGGCTGAATCAATTTTTGCCTTCAGCATAGCCAGGACATCTTCCGAACTGTGATAAACTCCGGTGCGCTTCGCCTCTTCGAGCGATGCAAGGCCACGGGCGATGAATTCGGCCTGTGTTTTTCTATAATGCACCTGCGCCTTGACGGCATTTTCCACGAAGGCGGACAGTGTCTCGCCCTTCTGCAGCACGCCTTCGGCGGCGGCTCTCAATTCCGGATCGACCCTGAGCGAAGGAAGTGTCGCAGTTTTCATAATCGTGCCTCTCGCGTTGCAATTGCGATGCACGATATCAAAAAAAGGCGAGCGTTTCAACGAAGCAGCGCAACCCGCACGCCGCGCGGATCACGGTGGAAAGACGCATATATAAACTACAAAAATTATAGATTTTAGGCATAAAACGCGGCATTCTGCCCACTATTCTGCGTTTTTTGCTGTTCGGAGAGATATTTGCTCTGATCCGCTGACATTAGAAATCCGTTTTTCTGTCTTTTGTCACACATGACTGCGATATTCCGGCATACGAAAATCAGGATATCCTCCCCATGACATCCGCATCGCTTGAAAACCGCGCCCACGCGCTCAACAGCCAACTCGAAGGCCTCGACCTGTCGGGTCGACTGGCACTCGTTGCTTCGCTCGAGGGAAAATCGGTTTTCACCACTAGCCTCGGCATCGAGGATCAGGTCATCACCGCCGCCATCGGCACCGGCAGGTTCGGCATCGAAGTCTCGACGCTGGAAACCGGCCGCCTGTTCAACGAGACCGTGGCGCTGATCGACGAGACAGAGGAAGCCTACGGCATTCTCATCAAGCGCTTCTACCCCGAACAGGACGATATCGACGCTTTTGCCGCCAAGTACGGCATGAACGGCTTTTACGACAGCGTCGAAGCCAGGCATGCCTGTTGTGGCGCGCGTAAGGTAAAGCCCCTTGCGCGCGCACTCGAGGGGGCATCCTTCTGGATCACCGGCCTCAGACGCGGCCAGTCCGGTAATCGTGCTGACACGCCGTTTGCCGAGGCTGATCTCGACCGTGGCCTGATCAAGATCAATCCGCTCGCGGACTGGGACATCGAGACGATCCGCGCCCATGTCGCGGCGGAAGCGATCCCGGTCAATCCGCTGCATGCGCGCGGATATCCGTCGATCGGCTGCGAGCCCTGCACCCGCGCCATCAAGCCCGGCGAGCCCGAACGGGCCGGCCGCTGGTGGTGGGAAAACGACGAGAAGCGCGAATGCGGCCTGCATGTGCCGGAAACCGCTGCCTCGGCCCTTCCGCAATCTTCCATTCTGGCAAGCAGCATTGCGCGTTGATCCGCGCGGGCTGCCCGCCAACCAGAACTTCTCCCGGAGACTTGAAATGCCCAGTACCCTTCCGGAAACGGAACTGCATAATCCCCAGTCGGCCAAGGCGCCGCTCGATCCGCATCTGAAGGCGCTCGAAAACGAAGCGATCCACATCTTCCGCGAAGTGGCCGCCGAGTTCGACAAGCCGGTCATGCTCTATTCGATCGGCAAGGACTCGTCCGTCCTACTGCATCTCGCCCGCAAGGCCTTTTATCCCGGCCGCGTGCCCTTCCCGCTCCTGCACGTCAATACGGGCTGGAAGTTCCCGGAAATGATCACGTTCCGCGACGAGATCGCCAAGCGTTACGACCTCGACCTGATCGAGCACAAGAACCCGCGCGGCGCGGCCGAGAACATCACGCCGTTCACCCATGGTTCGGCGCTCTATACGGATATCATGAAGACCGAGGCGCTGCGCCAGGCGCTCGATGCCGGCAAGTATGACGCTGCCTTTGGCGGCGCTCGCCGCGACGAGGAAGCCAGCCGTGCCAAGGAGCGCATCTACTCGTTCCGCACGCCCGATCACAAATGGGATCCGCGTAACCAGCGTCCGGAACTCTGGAACATCTACAACGGCATGATCCGCCGCGGCGAAAGCGTGCGCGCCTTTCCGCTGTCGAACTGGACCGAAGTCGATATCTGGCGCTACATCCAGGCGGAAGACATTCCGCTGGTGCCGCTCTACTACGCCGCCAAGCGCAAGTTCGTCGATCGCGACGGCATGCTGGTCTGGGCCGAGGATCCGCGCTTCGAGCCGCTGCCGGGCGAACAGATCCAAGAAGACAACATCCGCTTCCGGACGCTGGGCTGCTGGCCGCTGACCGGCGCCATCCGCTCGCAGGCGCAGACCCTCGACGAGGTGATCGCAGAACTTGAAATTGCAACCGTGTCCGAGCGTCAGGGCCGGGCCATCGACCGCGACCAGTCCGGTTCGATGGAGAAGAAGAAACGCGAAGGATATTTCTGAGATGACCGCAAGCGTAACAGCACTCGCAACCGCCCTGCCGGATGCCCAGACCGCCGTCGTTTCCCGCGATACGCGCCCCTTGCGCCTCATCACCTGCGGTTCGGTCGATGACGGCAAGTCGACCCTGATCGGCCGTCTGCTCTGGGACACCAAGGCGGTCAAGGAAGACCAGGCGGCAACCCTGCGCCGCGATTCCAGCGGCAAGCAGAACGATCTCGGCCTGCCGGATTTTGCGCTGCTGCTTGACGGCCTGCAGGCCGAGCGCGAACAGGGCATCACCATTGATGTCGCCTATCGCTATTTCGCCACCGACAAGCGCTCCTTCATCGTCGCCGACACGCCCGGCCATGAACAGTACACTCGCAACATGGCAACCGGCGCCTCGACAGCCGATCTCGCCGTGCTGCTCGTTGATGCCCGCACCGGCCTCCTGGAGCAGACCCGCCGCCATGCGACCATCGCCTCGCTGATGGGTATCAAGCAGTTCGTTCTGGCCGTCAACAAGTTCGACCTCGTCGGCTATGACCGCGCCCGTTTCGAGCAGATCACCCATGATTTCCGCGAACTGGCCTTGTCGCTCGGCGTGCGCCAGATCACGGCAATTCCGATGTCGGCACTGAAGGGCGAAAACGTCGTCTATGACGGCAAGGCCTCAATGCCCTGGTATGACGGCCAGACGCTCGTCGAAGCACTGGAGCTGGCGACCGTCCGCTCGACCCAGACCGTCGGCTTCCGCCTGCCGGTCCAGCGCGTTTCGCGCCCTGGCGAAAGCTTTCGCGGCTATCAGGGCACGGTTGCCGGTGGCTCGGTGAAGCCTGGCGACAGCGTCGTCATCCTGCCCTCGGGCATGGTTGCAAACGTCGCCAAGATCATTACCTTCGACCTCGTGCGCAACGCCGCCGTTTCGGGCGATGCGATCACGCTCGTTCTCGACCGCCAGGTCGACGTGGCGCGCGGCGACATGATCGTTTCGATCGACAGCCAGCCGCAGGTCGGCCTCGATTTCGACGCCCAGCTCGTCTCGCTGCAGCCGGAAGGCATCCAGCCCGGCCGTCGCTACTGGCTGAAGAGCGGCGCGCGGCGCCAGCGCGTCAGCGTCAATCCGGTGAGCCAGCTCGATCTCAAGACCGGCAGCTGGAACCCGCAGGACGGTGTTCTCGCCATGAACGCGATCGGCAAGGTCCACTTGTCCTTCGACGAACAGGCCGTGTTTGACGCCTACGACCAGAACCGCACGACCGGCGCCTTCATCCTGATCGATGCCGACACGCACAACACGGTCGCCGGCGGCATGATCACCGCCAAGCGCTCGACTTTGACCGGCATCCGCTCGGAAGAAGCCCGCGTCGTCCTCTCGCTGCCGGCAGACCTCGCCGACCAGCTGATGGCAACCGAACTCTTCTCGCGCCGCCGTGATGAGACCGAAGTGCGCCGCATGACCTCGACCGAGGCAGCCGACATCTTCAAGGATGCGGCCATCGACATCTGAGCCCAAGATTGGCAAAATCGACATGCAAAAGGGGCCGATTGGCCCCTTATCCTTTTGATCTCCAGGCGTCAGTTACTTATAGCGCCTAAAATATTTGTGCTTCTCCCACATGCCGTCGACAGGAGAGAGGCCAGCCGTCGACAGCTTGAACAGTATCTGCGGGATTGGTACCAACGTCTTCGCCTTCTTGCGCCTCTCCAATTCTGAGACGGCCTGCTCGATCTTGTCGAATGGAACACCAAACAAGGACTGCGGCGTATAAAGCCACCACTTAAGGGCTTCCAGGCGCGTAATGATTTCCCCGCTGAATCTCGGGCGGATAATTTTCGCGGGGATGCCCGCCACGATCGTGTACGGTTCAACATTCCTTGTCACGACGGAGCCTGCGGCAACGATGGCACCGTCGCCAATCTCAACCCCCGACAAGACGATGACATTGGCACCGATCCAGACGTCATTGCCTATTTTCACCATTGGCTTGACCTTGGAGGCCGGAAATCGATGTGTTTCCCGTTCCTCCTTGGTCACCCAGCCATTGGCAGCCCATTGAAAGGGATGTGTCGCCAGCCAGTCCGTCGGATG
This sequence comes from Rhizobium sp. Leaf453, assembly GCF_001425605.1. Lineage (GTDB taxonomy): Bacteria > Pseudomonadota > Alphaproteobacteria > Rhizobiales > Rhizobiaceae > Pararhizobium. The sequence goes on from NZ_LMRG01000001.1 coordinate 148,898, forward strand.
ATCGCCGTCGCCGATGGTCACGCCCGGCGCGATCGAGCAATAACGCCCGATGCACTCGGTACGGCCGGCAATGCGACCGCCGGAGCGAAGATAGCTGTAGGCGCCGATTGAGCCCTTTAGGGACAGCTGAACAGAGGAAATCTTGACGTTGGGCTCCACCAGCACCGCCGCCGACTTCTCAAGGGTCATCTGGCTGTTTAGGGCAATGCCAGCCTTTGCGGCCGCTGCGATGGTCTGCTTGTCGAACTTCATGCGCACAACCGTGTGATCAAACTGCAGTGGATCAATTGTTTATGGGGAACCTTCCGTCTTCCAGGTCACCTCGCAGCCCTGACAAACAGGTGCTGCCTAGTGAGTGGATGAATTGCATCAATACTCTCGGCACATGTGAAACCAAACCGATAAAACTCTAACACAAATGAAAACGCTCATCTTTGAGCGGCTTGGCTGCACTATACGACCTTGGCCTCAGGCCCGACCAGCCTCGATGATCGCCTTCAGCCTCTGCAAATCATCCACCTTCAGCGTGTCCGGCTCCAGCATGTGAATCGGGCGGAACCAGGCGGCAGCCTCCTGCAACGGCTCTGCATACGGTGCCGGATACCCGCCGAGGCCGAGCACCCATTCGCGCACCGTCTCTCGCTCCATCCGGCCCGCCTTGTAGCGATCGTGAATGCTGGTGACGGAGGCGATGAGATCGTCGATCTTTTTCAAAGAGCAGTCCTTAAAAGGCGGTCGCGCGTCGGCTTAGCTGATCAACAACGCCGTCCAGTACATGCCGGCGGCAAACACCGTATGGGCGACGAGATTGAGGAAACGGACCTTGTTGGGGTTCGGTGTATTCGAGGCCGCCCAGCCGATGCCGAGGCCCGGCTGCAGCAGGAACCACCCTGCCCCGACCGTGACGATGCCGACGATGAAGGCCGGCAGGAAGGTCGGCGCCGCGAGCCAGGCGGTACCGGCGATCACCGGCGGCAGGAAGCCGTAGACGATACCGACGGCATAATGGCCGATCCAGCCGAGCGCCAATTCATGCGCATAGGGTTCGGCCTTGCCGATATCGTCATGAAAAACCTTGCCGTTGCGCAGATGCCAGAACCAGCGGCCGACCGGCGCCCAGTTCGGCTTGCTTTGCCCCGGCAAGAAGGACAGGAGGATGGCCCAGATATCCATCAGCACCGTGCCACCGACGCCGATCAGCGCGCAACGCCAGAAGATATCGAACATGGCAAGGATTCCTGTCGGCTCGGGAAGCATGATCGCAAAGGGGGACGGTCACGCGAAAAACGGAAGCCCGCAGGAATGCGGGCGCCAGCCGTTGTAATTCATCTTCGCTTTTTGGGTCAAGGAAGGCGGTGGCGCGATACAGGGAGTTTCGGCGCGAAATTAGAAGACAAAGGCGTCGTGGAAGAGTGTGTTCTTCGGGAATTCGGCATCCCGACCGGCATAAACGGGTCGGAATTTTAGCTGGTCGGAGTGAGAGGATTCGAACCTCCGACCCCGTCGTCCCGAACGACGTGCGCTACCAGACTGCGCTACACTCCGTGACCAGCGGCGCCTCTATAGAACAGCCGTTTCCATTCCACAAGCCGCAAATGACAAAAATATGAGGCCCCGGTGGAAAAGTTTCCGAACGCAGCGATACCGCAGACACGTCACACATCGTCACATTGCAGGTGGGGATGAAGCGCTTGATTTTGCTCGACAACACTTGACGCCACCCACAGCCGTTGGTTCATTGCGCCCGGGGAATTGGGAGGGCCCGGGATGCGGCGCTGCGGCCGGCCGGCCGATATGGGGGACACAGATGAAATACCGTTTGACTATGATGGCAGTTGCTGTGGCAATGCTGTCCGGCTGCACGACCACCGAAGAGGCCAACACCGCCATCCAGTCGCGCTGGATCGGCCAGCCGGCCGATGCCTTCTTCACCCGCTACGGGCCGCCGGTCAATGATTTCCCGACCCGCGACGGCGGCACGATCTATACCTGGCGCGGTGGCGAAAAGACCAATTACATCCCGGCGCAATATGTCACGCCCGACGATGACGACGACTTCGCCCGCACGAAGACGCGGACCGTCACCCGCACCTCCGACGATGGCGACGAGCAGGTGACGACCACCACGCGCACCTCGATCGGCTTTTCCGACAACACGCCGCGGATGATCTCGCCGGCGCGCACCGAGGAACTGTTCTGCGAAGTGCAGATCAATGCCGGTGCGGACGACCGCATCATGAGCATCCGCGCCAGCAACGACACGACCGGCGCAGGCCTCAGCCTGTCGCGTTGCGCCGAGGTTCTCGAGGTCACCAAGTAGGCCGGGAGCCTGTCCGTGGGACCTTTCGGCAACGCTTGTGAATTTATGCGCGCAACCATGCATATAAGTGCCTGAACCGATTTTCTTTCAAACGGTTTAGCGCTAGAGGCTGAGGCGAAAAGCCTTGGCCACAAGCGATTGCGCCGCCTTGGCAGACCGATGTTTCAGAACGAACGCCAAAGGGACTTGGACAGATGAATTTCCGCTTGATGACCGTGGCCAGCCTTGCGCTGGCTCTTGCCGGCTGCACCACCGTGGGACCCGCCCGCAACGCCGTTGAATCCCGCTGGAACGGCCAGCCGGCCGGCACCTTCTTCGCCCAGTTCGGCCCGCCGCAGTCCGACGTCCAGAACGGCGACAACACGGTCTACGCCTGGAAGGGCGGCTACAAGAAGCGTACGATCCCGGCGCAGTATGCCGAAGGCGAAAACGGCAAGAAGGGCAAGAAGATCGCCAATGCCCGCACCGAATTCCTCTCCTGCTCCGTCCAGCTGACCGTCTCCTCCGACTACGTCATCCGCTCCATCCACGTGCTCGGCGACGTCAAGAAGTCGTCCGGGCCGAGCTGGTGCGATGAGTTTCTGGGTGGGGAAAAGGCTGAGAAGGCGAAGTAAGGCTTTTGACGGCTGGATTGGATTGTTGGACCCGTCGGTGGAAACCGGCGGGTTTTCTCTAGATTCGCTAGATATTAATCACATTCTTCCGTGAAAATTTGTTCGGACACGATGTTCAGCAAGCGCTTCTTCACATGGGGGAACGAGCCCTAATTTTATCACTTTCCCATTCTGCGCAAGCAAATCTTGCGACGCTTGATCGACACCTATTTCACCAGATTGTATTGATATCGCGAAATTTTGATCAAGCGTAAACATACCCAGCTCAAACGCTTTATCGTGCATAAGACACAGACAAAGGCCATTGCCGGCATGGCCCCGGAGTCTCTTATTGTCGCTCCATCTCGCAATGTGCGCGGCAACTAGGAATCGAGAATCCACAACACCGCACTGTGGAAAGCAGCAGCTATTATTGTAGTTGCTTTTGATCATAGCGCTGAAAAGCTGCTGACCAACCCTAGCCTTAATCTCCCTCAAAACCTCTGACGTGGACACCACAGGCGGATGCTTAGACGCTGCATCAATTGTCATTCCGAACAAAATATCTAACAGTGCATCGTCTGCTCCTGATAGATATCCGCCATTCTGACATTGTAATCTGCCTGATTGAATCACATAAAATAGATTGGAACGGCTAGATGATATCTTTTTATTTTTTGCATAATCCTCCAAATATTGTTTTTTGGAGAGAAATAATAAATCCAAATTGATTGGCTCTGGAAATGGCACGTATTGATGCAAATCTGCTCTGTAAAACGATTTGGAATACGCCCATTTACCGGGCACAGGTGGCCGTCGCGTAGTTTCGTAGCCATCCGAACTCGCTATTGAAAGCCCCACAAATGCTGACGCAGGTTTTTTTCCGCGTATATGCAGGATAATATCACCGGATTTTACTAGCTTTACATTGGTCCAAAAAGGCCAATGTGCTCCCGTTTCCTTCAAGGTCGGCGCCCACAGGCAAGAAGGAAAAGACCAGCCTTCACCGCCATGATCGACATCGCGGGCCATTTCGACATAAATCAACTAGATACTCCCAATTGAATCCACCGCGTTCGATTCTCTTCTAATGGAAATAGCTGCGCAATTTCCATGGATAAGACGGACAGTAACTGTCGCGCCCGCGTTGCAGGTAACATCCACCAACAGCTTTCAAGCGCTATATCAAGTCAAGAATAAAGATTTGAAACTATATGTAAAAAATGGCTGGGGCGCCAGGATTCGAACCTGGGGATGCCGGTACCAAAAACCAGTGCCTTACCGCTTGGCTACGCCCCACCATCGGCTTCCGGCAAATCGCCGGGCCAAATCGAGAGCCGGTTTAGCAAAGGTGAACGGATGCGACAACGCTTAAGTTCGGGTTTGCGCGGATTTTTGCGGAGAGCAATCCAGGTCCCGTCATCCCGGACTTGATCCGGGATCCAGCCGACGCGCGTCTGCGCGGCGAGAGGAATCAAGCCCAAGCCATTCCAGACCATTCAAAGAGTTCTCTGGCGCGAAGGACTTCGCGCCGCTGGATCCCGGATCAAGTCCGGGATGACGGAGAAGGGAGGCGCGTCCTCGTAAGCCATGGCACGATCAAGCGACCATGAGACGCACCGTTTCCCCTTCCCATCCCCTGCCCCGCGCTCTAGTCTCCTCCACAGAATCCGGAGACCCACATGAGCATTTTTCGCGCCCGCCCGCCTGCCAAGCCGACCGTTCTTCTCGATGACGATGTGGTGCGCATCACGCGGTGGGATTTCGAGCCGGGGGCGGATACGGGGCATCATGTGCATGGCATGGGCTATGTCGTCGTGCCGATGACGGATTGCCGGTTTCTGCTGGAGGAGCCGGGCGGCGAGCGGCGGGTGGATATTGCCAAGGGGCAGGCCTACCGGCGCGAGGCGGGCGTCGAGCACAATGTCGTCAATGCCGGCAAGGACTTCATGTCGTTCATCGAGATCGAGTACAAGTGAAGAGACGCCGCATGAGCGATCCGGATGTGGCATTCGATCTCGATTTCAAGCCGGCCCATGGCGAGGCGGTCGATGTGGCCGACGGCGTGCAGCGGCTGACGGTCAACAATCCCGGCCCGTTCACCTTTCACGGTACCAACAGCTATATCGTCGGCGACCGCTCGGTGGCGGTGATCGATCCCGGCCCGGAGGACGAGGCGCATTTCCAGGCGCTGATGGCGGCGCTAAGGGGTCGCGAGGTCACCCATATCGCCGTCAGCCACACGCATCGCGACCACTCGCCGCTGGCCCGCCGGCTGAAGGCGGAGACCGGCGCGCTCATCGTCGCCGAGGGACCGCACCGGGCGGCGCGGCTGCTGCATGAGGGCGAGGTCAACCCCTTCGCCGAAAGCTCCGACATGGATTTCGTGCCGGATATCGCGCTTGCAGATGGCGACACAGTCTCCGGCGACGGCTGGTCGCTGACAGCGATCCTGACGCCGGGTCACACGGCCAACCACGCCTCCTTCGCGCTCGGCAACGCAAACGGCGATACCGGCACGGTCTTCTCCGCCGATCATGTCATGGCCTGGGCGACGACGATCGTGGCGCCTCCGGATGGCTCGATGACCGATTACATGGCGTCGCTGGAGAAGATGCTCGGCCGTGACGACCGGCTCTATCTGCCGGGGCATGGCGGCCCGGTGAAGGAACCCGCACCATTCCTTCGAGGCTTGCGCGCCCATCGGCGTATGCGCGAGCGCGCGGTTCTGGAGCGCGTGCGGGCCGGCGATATCCTGATCCCCGACATGGTGAAGGTGATCTATGCCAGCACCGATCCGCGCCTGCATGGCGCCGCAGCGCTCTCCGTCTTTGCCCATCTGGAGGACCTGCTGGAGCGCGGCCAGGTGGAAACGGATGGCACGCCTTCGCTCACCGGCGCCTTCCGGCTCGCGCCCACCGGAGCAAGCTGATGCAGTCGCCGCCGGCTTACAGCTATCGCAACGATCCGGCTGTGCCCGCCTTTGCCGACGATCATCCGATCATCGTCTTCGACGGCGAATGCATCTTCTGCTCCGGCTGGGTCAATTTCGTGCTTCGGCACGACCGGCAGGGCCGCTATCGCTTCATCACCGCGCAATCGCCGCTCGGCGCGGCGCTCTACCGGCATTATGGGTTCGACAGCCGCGATTACGAAACCAATATCCTGATCGAGGATGGCACCGCCTTTTTCAAATCGGAGGGTTCGCTCAGGATGGCGGCAGGCCTCGGTTTTCCGTGGAACCTGACCGGCATCCTGCGGCTGATCCCCCGAGCGCTGCGCGATCCGCTCTATGAACTGGTGGCGCGCAACCGCTATCGCATCGCCGGCCGGCGCAACGCCTGCTTCGTGCCGACGCCGGAGCATCGCAGCCGGTTTATCGCATGAGCGCGCAGCCCTTGCGCGTGCTGATCCTCGGCGGCTATGGCACCTTTGGCGGCAGGCTGGTGCGACTGCTGGCGGACGAGCCGCGGCTGACCTTGCTGATCGCCGGACGCTCGCTCGACAAGGCGCAGGCTTTTGCCGCGACGATCAAGGCGAAGGCGACGCTGCAGCCAATAGCGATGGACCGGATGGCAGATGCCGCCAAAATCCTCGCTCAGCTGAAACCCGACCTCGTCGTCGATGCCTCCGGTCCATTTCAGGACGCCGGCCCCAATCCGTATCATCTGGTGAAGGCGTGCATCGCGCTCGGCATCAACTATCTCGATCTGGCGGACGCGACGGATTTCGTTGCCGGCATTTCCAGCCTGGATGCGACGGCCCGGGAACGGGGCATCTTCGTTCTGTCCGGCTGCAGCAGTTTTCCTGCGCTGTCCTTCGCGGCGCTCGATGCGTTGCGGCCGGGGTTCGAGCGCATCGACACCGTGACATCCGGTATCGCGCCGTCACCCCGCGTGCGCATGGGTCTGAATGTGGTGAAAGCCGTCTGCAGCTATGCCGGCAAGCGGGTGATGCTGGTCCGCGATGGCAGGCCGGCCAGGGGATTTGGGTTGATGGATGGCGTGCGCCGGACGATCGCGCCGCCCGGTGCGGTGCCGCTCAAGTCGCGCCGGTTCGTGCTGGCCGACGCGCCGGATCTGGCCCTGCTGCCCCGCGCCATACCCGGCATCCAATCGGCCTTCACCGGCGCCGGCACCGAGCCGCAATTCCTGCAGCGATTGCTCGGACTGTGCGCCGGGTTGGTTCGGCTGCGGCTCCTCCCCTCGCTATCGCCGCTGGCACCGATCATGCACAGTGTACAGCAGGTCATGAATTTCGGAGAACATCGCGGCGGCATGTTCGTTGCGATCACCGGCAGGGATGCGCATGGAAAGGCGCTCGCCCGGTCCTGGCATCTGATCGCCGAGGGCGAAGATGGCCCGTTCATCCCGGGCATGGCGGCCGAGGCAATCATTCGCGGCTGGCTTTCCGGCAGGAAGCCGGAGCCGGGCGCACGGCCAGCCGCCGGCGCCCTGACGCTTGCCGATTTCACGCCGCTGTTTTCGCGATTCTCGATCCGCGCGGGTATACGGAACGACATCGACGATCCCACGGCCCCGCTTTACCGGCGCGCGCTGGCCGAAGCCTGGGCAGACCTCACGCCCGCCGTCGCCGCGATGCATGACAGCACGGAAACCCGGACCGTCGTGGGCAAGGCGCATGTCGAGCGCGGCAAGGGGCTTCTCTCGCGGATCACCGCCGCCGTCATCGGCTTTCCGGCCGAGGCGACAGACATTCCCGTGCATGTCCGTTTCGACTGCGAAGCCGGCCAGGAAACCTGGATCCGCACCTTCGGCACGAGGTCCTTTCGCAGCCGGCAGTCCGCCGCAACGGGGCGGGATGCCGGTCTGCTCTACGAGGATTTCGGGCCGTTCCGGGTGCTGATCGCGCTGGTGCCGGACAAGGGCCGTTTGCGGCTGGTCATTCGCGGCTGGCGCTTTCTCGGCGTGCCGTTGCCGTTGTTTCTCGCACCGGGCGGCGAGACCTTCGAGGAGGAGCAGGACGGCACGTTCCGTTTCCATGTCGAGATCGGCAGTCCGCTCACCGGGCTCATTGTTCGCTATGTCGGCTGGCTTCGTCCCGAAAACCGTTGAACCGACCGCCATGCCCATCCGGGCAACTTGCGGGGCGCCGGTCACGCTGCAAGGTCAGAAGCAGGATCACATCCATCCAGAGTTTGAGGATCACACCCATTGTCGTTGTCCTTTCCATCCTTGATGACCCGACACTGAACCTGCTTGCAGCAGTGGACAAACGAGCTTATCGTCACCTTCGAGTGACTTGAGGTTATGCGATGAAGCGCGGACGCCTGCCCCTGACAGCCCTGCGCAGTTTCGAAGCGGCGGGGCGGCTGGAGAGTTTTACACTTGCCGCAGAAGAGCTGTTCGTCTCGCAGGCGGCCATCAGCCGGCAGGTGCGTGAACTGGAAGCCCTGCTCGGTAAACCGCTCTTTACCCGCCATCACCGTAAGGTTCGCCTGAGCGCCGATGGCGCGCGCCTGCTGGAAACTCTGGCGGCGGCGTTCGACAGCATCGATGAACGGCTGGAGGACATTCGCGGGAGGAGCAGCGCATCGGTGCTGACAATCAGCGCGGAGCCGGGCTTTGCGGGCTGTTGGCTGGTGCCGCATCTGGCGGATTTTCGCGCGCGCCACCCGCAGATCGATGTTTCCGTCGAAGCGGATACCAAACTGATCGAGTTCAGGGGAAACGCGGCACCGCTGGCGATCCGCCACAGCGCCCAGTCAACCGCATGGCCACGCACGCAGGCCCGCCATCTCTGCGACGTCCACCTGGTGCCTGTCGTCTCGCCGACGCTCCTGCAGGAGGGATCGCCCCTTGCAACTCCGAAAGACCTGCTCTCCCATACTCTGCTGCATGAGGAAAACCGCGATGTCTGGACGCGCTGGTTCGCTGCCGCAGGCTTCTCACCGCCGGCAGACGCCCTGCGCGGGCCGATCTACACCGACAGCGCACTGACCTTACAGGCCGTGCTCCGCGGCCATGGCGTGGCGCTGGTCGACAGCCTGTTCGTGCAGGAGGACATTGCCAGCGGCCGCCTTATCCAGCCGTTCGACATCTCGATCCCGCTCGGCGCCTACTGGCTGGTGACACGCGATTTCGGGCGGCTTTCACCGGAGGCCCAAGCGTTTGCCGACTGGATGGGCGAATGTTTTGCAGCCGGGTGAGGATCAATCCCCCGCAATACCCAGCAATTCCGCATCCAGCGCATGCAGGAACTGGTCAGCGAAGGCCGACCCAAGGCCGAGATCGTGCGGGCCGTAGCGGGAGGCGACACGCATGTCGACGAATGTGGTCTCCGCTTCTTCCCGCAGCCTTATGAGAACATCGAAGCGGAAGCCGACGATCAGCGTGCGCCATTCGCCCTGGACGAGGATATCAGTTGATCTGCGGCCCGGCTGCTCGATGTCCACGACAGCATCCGGGCGCGACAGCGGGATCGGCACGTCGTCGGGGTCGGTGTCGGCGGGAGCCGCTTCCTCGGGCTTGGCCGGCATGTCTTCCAGGTCGGCCTCGGCATTTTCGGCACCCTCCTGGGCGACGATGGTGATGCCGGTCTTTTCCGCGACGATCTTCACACCCTGGAAGACGCGGTCAAGCGCGCCGTCATAGCGCCGGCCGGTCAGCCCGGGATAGGCGACGATCTGCGCCTCGCGATCCTCCGGCGTTACCTCCGGCGCTCGCTTCAACCATCCTTGCTCTACCTGAGGAATCTTGATCCATGGCGGTGGCGTCACGGTATCCGTGCTGACATCGTAGATGGCAGGTTTGGAGAAATATTCGCCGAGCGCATAACCGGCAGCGCCGATCGGCACGATGGCGTAGACAAATGCCACGAAGGAGGCGATGCCGCCGACGGCCGCCACCTGCCAGAGGCGGACAAAACCGATGACCGCCAGCAGCACGGCAAGCAGCGCCAGGCCTGCGGAGAGAGCCGCAAGCGCCATGAAATGCGGCGTAATCAGCGGGCCGAAACGATGTGCGAGCAACGCGGCGACGAAGAGAGCGAAGGCAAAACGGGCGATCCGGCGTGCCCAGCGGGCGGCAAGGGAGGTGGGGCGCTCATACTTGATCATCATCTGGCAGAATCAATCCCTTGGCCGGACGCCGCAACCTCTCCATCCTGTTTAGAGCATGTTGGCGAAGGCTGTGAAGCGGTTTTCGAACGCACGACTGCACCCACGGGCGGCCCCTTTGCCCCGCAGCCCCTGCCCGCCAAGGGCTGCGCCGCAAATTCGCCATGCTCGTTGATCATGTCTTAATAACGGGGATCAGGCGTGTTCCCGGTCTCCGCGGCTGGAGGACCGGTTGGCACACACATCGACATTTGCAGGCATGCGACGAACATCGGTGTTCCGGCGGCCTGAAAGGAGAGTGACATGCTATCATCCGAACCAACAACGGTGACATCCGGCGCGCAGACAGCCATGAGCCCGGTCGATCCCGGGCTGACCATGGAACTGCTCGAACTGGAGCTTTCCCTCGACGGCTACGAACCGGACACCGGAACATTCGCAGACCATGTGCGCGCCGCTGCAACGGTCATCGACGGTGCTTTTCTATTCGAACTGCCGGCTTCCGGGCTGATCGCCGATTGCGAGCGTATCGCCGTCATGCGCATCCCGGCCGATGACAGCGACGAAATGGCCACGATCTTTGCCTGCCTGGACAGCGACGGCACCACGATCAGGGTCGAAATGCCCAATCAACGGACGGCGGACCTGCGCAATTTTGCCGAAGCTTTTGTGGATGTGCTGCAGCGCATCTGATAGGGATCGGGTCTGCGCAACCTCACAAGGCCAGAGCATGCATTTCCGCAAGACCCTGTCATTGACGATCCTCGGCAGTCTGCTTTTTCTCTCTTCCTGCGCGACCATGACGCCGGAAGAACGCCGTGCGGCGGACGAGAAGACCTGCCTCTCCTACGGCTTCCGCCGCAACACCGACGCTCTGGCAACCTGCCTGCAGCGGATCGATCTCGACCGGCGCGCCGAGAGCCGTGCCTTCCGCTATGGTGGCGACCCGATGATGTGGGGCTGGGACAGGCCGGTGGTCGTCTACCGCTGAACGACACGTTTCCATTCAGCCGATTGCTTCTGATCCTAGAACGGATTTTTCTCCGGAAGCCTCACGATCCCGTTTCTTTTGCTTTGGCGGCGGCAAATCGCGCCTATGATGTTCCCGCAACCAACGGGAGATCACTTCATGAAAATCACTGCCGTGCTTGGCGCGCTCTGCGCGCTGCTTGTCCTTTCCACCAGCCCTGCCCTGTCCGCCGAACGCTGGGAGGAACTGCCCGAACCTGCAGCCCTGCCCCAGGCCGCCAAGACCGGCACAGCCCCGGTCAACGGCATCGACATGTATTATGCCATCTATGGCTCTGGCCCCAATGTCCTCCTGATCCATGGCGGCCTCGGTTACGCCGATGTGTGGGGCGCGCAGGTGGCTGATCTGGCCAAGGACCACACTGTCATCGTCGCGGAAAGCCGCGGCCACGGGCGCTCGACCCGCAATGCCGATCCGTACAGCTATGACCTGATGTCTTCGGATTATCTGGCCCTGCTGGATTACCTGAAAGTCGACAAGACGGCGATCGTCGGCTGGAGCGATGGCGGCATTATCGGCCTCGATATCGCCATTCATCACCCCGAGCGGTTGACGCGCCTCTTCGCCCACGCGGCCAATTCGAAGATCGACGGCGTCATCCCGACCGTGATGGAAAACAAGACCTTCGCGGCCTATATCGAGCATGCGGGCGAGGTCTACAAGAAGATTTCTCCGACGCCGACCGAATACGACGCTTTCGTCACTCAGATCAGCAATATGTGGGCGACGCAGCCGAACTGGGCCGATGAAGACCTGAAGAAGATCACCACGCCGACGGCCATCGTGCTCGGCGACCACGACGAAGCGATCAGCCTCGAGCACACCGATTACCTCGCCAAGACCATTCCGGGCGCAGAACTGATCATCCTGAAGGACGCCAGCCATTTCGCCATGCTGCAGGACCCGGAGGGGTACAATAAGGCGGTGCGGGATTTTATTGATAAGTAGCTGGGCTCTCCGACGGACGTCAGCGTCGGAGAACAAATCACCCCTTCCCGTTGATCGCCGCCTGTGCAGCGGCCAGCCTTGCGATCGGCACGCGGAAGGGGGAGCAGGAGACGTAATCCAGACCGGTTTCCTCGCAGAAGCGGATGGATGCCGGGTCGCCGCCGTGTTCGCCGCAGATGCCGAGCTTCAGGCCATTCTTGGTGCGCCGGCCGCGTTCCGCGGCGATCTGGATGAGTTCGCCGACACCATCGAAATCGAGCGAAACGAACGGGTCCTTCTCGACGATGCCCTTCTGGATATAGGTGTTGAGGAACTGCGAGGCATCGTCGCGGGAAATGCCGAAGGTGGTCTGCGTCAGGTCGTTGGTGCCGAAGGAGAAGAAGTCGGCGCTTTCGGCGATGACGTGGGCACGCAGGGCGGCGCGCGGAAGCTCGATCATCGTACCGACGAGATATTCGATCTCGATGCCGGATTCGCCGATGACCTCTTTTGCAATCGCGTCGATGCAGCCCTTGACGTAATCCAGTTCCGCCTTCAGCCCGACGAGCGGCACCATGATTTCGGGAACCACCGGAGCACCGGTTTCACGGGCGGCCTCCACCGCGGCCTCGAAGATAGCGCGGGCCTGCATTTCGCAGATCTCCGGATAGGAAATCGCCAGCCGGCAGCCGCGATGGCCGAGCATCGGGTTGAACTCGTGCAGGGCATCGACGCGCTGGCGCAGTTCCGCCGGCTTCATGCCGAGCACGGTCGAAACGTCGGCAATCTCTTCATCCGTTTTCGGCAGGAATTCATGCAGCGGCGGGTCGAGCAGGCGGATCGTCACTGGCAGGCCGTGCATGATCGAGAACAGTTCGGCGAAGTCCGAGCGCTGCATCGGCAACAACTTGGCGAGCGATACCCGACGCCCGTCCTCGTCTGCGGCCAGGATCATCTCGCGCATGACATTGATCCGCTCGCCCTCGAAGAACATGTGCTCGGTACGGCAAAGGCCGATGCCCTCGGCACCGAAGGAGCGGGCTGCGCGTGCATCCGCCGGCGTCTCGGCATTGGTGCGTACGGTCATGCGGCGGCTGGAATCCGCCCAAGCCATGATCTTGCCGAAGTCGCCGGAAAGCTCCGGCTGCAGCATCGGGATTTCGCCCTTCAGCACCTGGCCGGAGGAACCGTCGATGGTGATGATGTCACCCTTCTTCAAGGTGATACCGGCGGCGATCAGCAGTTCGTTGCGCGCGTCGACGCGGAGATTGCCGGCACCCGAGACACAGGGAATGCCCATGCCGCGGGCGACGACGGCAGCATGGCTGGTCATGCCGCCGCGCGAGGTCAGAATGCCCTCTGCGGCATGCATGCCATGGATATCCTCCGGGCTGGTCTCGACGCGGACCAGAATGACCTTGCGCCCCTCTTTTTCGGCGAGAACCGCTTCATCGGACGTGAAGACGATCTCACCCGTTGCCGCCCCCGGAGATGCCGGCAGGCCGGAGCCGATGATATCGCGGCGTGCGCGCGGATCGATCGTCGGATGCAGCAGTTGGTCGAGCGAGGCGGGATCGATGCGGGCGACGGCCTGATCCGTGCTGATCATCCGGGCCTCGGCCATGTCGACGGCGATCCGCAGCGCTGCCTTTGCGGTGCGCTTGCCGGACCGGGTCTGCAGCATCCAGAGCTTGCCGCGCTCGATGGTGAACTCCAGATCCTGCATGTCGCGGTAGTGGTTTTCCAGCCTGTGGCAGATGGCCTGGAACTCCTCGAAGGCCTCCGGCATCAGCTTTTCCAGCGACGGACGGTCGGAGCCCGACGCGATGCGAGCAGCCTCGGTGATGTTTTGCGGCGTGCGGATGCCGGCCACGACATCTTCTCCCTGCGCATTGACGAGAAACTCGCCGTAAAGCTCGTTCTCGCCAGTCGACGGATTGCGGGTGAAGGCAACACCGGTCGCCGAGGTGTTGCCGAGATTTCCGAACACCATGGCCTGGACGTTGACTGCGGTTCCCCAATCGGCGGGAATGTTGTGCAGGTGGCGATAGGTGATGGCGCGCGGGTTCATCCAGCTGGCAAAGACAGCGCCAACAGCGCCCCAGAGCTGGACTTCCGGATCCTGCGGAAAGGCCTCACCGAGTTCTTCCTCGATCGTGCGTTTGTACAGCGAGATGACATGCTGCCATTCGACGGCGGACAGCTCAGTATCCTGCTCATGGCCGAGCCGGCCCTTCTCGTCTTCCAGGATTTCCTCGAAGACGTCGTGATCGAGCCCCATGACCACGTCGGCATACATTTGGATGAAGCGACGGTAGCTGTCCCAAGCGAAGCGAGCGTCGCCGGCGTCATGGCCGAGCGCCTGTACCGTGCGATCGTTCAGGCCGAGATTGAGCACGGTGTCCATCATGCCCGGCATAGAAGCGCGGGCGCCGGAGCGCACGGACAGGAGAAGCGGCTTATTGGTATCGCCGAAGATGCGGTCGGTGATCGCCTGCATTTTATGGATACCGGCGGAGACTTGCGCCTTCAGATCGGCCGGAATGGTGCGGCCATCGGCATAATAGCGTCCGCAGGCTTCGGTGATGATCGTCAGGCCGGGGGGCACCGGCAGGCCGAGATTGCACATCTCCGCCAGATTGGCGCCCTTGCCGCCCAGCAGATGGCTGTCGCCCGCCTTGCCCTCGGCCTCTCCGCCGCCGAAGGTGTAAACCCACTTCTTCATTACATTTCTCCACCCATTCGGCTCCCACCGAACGCTACAGTATCCCTTTCACGTTTAAAATGCATCGGAGGCAAATTTTTGCTGCAATGCAGCAAAAATGCGACGCAGCCTGAGTTCGGATTCGCGAAATCTCGGCTGCTTTGTCTCTCGGCGAAAACTCCAGCGGATTTATCCGATCGCGTTGACGCTTCCCAAGCTTTAAGCAGGATGCTCGCCAGCCGTCGGGGCGGCAAAAATGCAACGTGCGGGAGATTGAAAAGAACGTGCTGCTCGATGTCGCCGAATGGTCTCAGTTTTCCTGCCGCACAGTCGCGGGCTTCGGCATTTTCTACACGGTCGTCGCCATCGGCACCATTCACCTTGCGGCAATCTTCGCCGGCCGCTGGTTCAGCGTGAGCGCCACCGGTTGGCGCGCACGAAACATCCGGATTGCCGTGAAAGGCTTCCGGGTTTTTCCCTTGTTACTTTTCCTGATGCTCGGTGCGATCGTCCTTTTCCAGCACCACCGGCGAGAACTTTTCACGGACAGCGCGAACCTGGTCGAAACGGGCTGTTACATGCTGGACGACTACCGTTACGAGATGCCGTTGGAGCGCCTTCGAGGACGATATGAGCAGTCCTACTCCAAGGGCTGGCACGACGAAGTCATTTTCTCGGCGGGTAAATCCTATCGTGAACTGAGCGTAGATATCGGGAATACCCGATATCTTGCCAACATACGGAACCTGGCTCCCGTCGCCGTCGAAGCGTATTTACGCGAAATAAAAACGCGGCAATGAAGGACGCATCATCGGGATACACACCCGGTAGGCAGCCTCAATTCTCCTGAATGGACAGGCCGTTCTTGCCCACCTGAATCTCGACACCGTCAGGCTTCTTTTCTTCCTGGTAGGCGTAATAGGAGAAACCACCGACGACAACGATGAGGGCGCCGATGATCATGTAGAGGACGTTTTTGTTCACGGAATTTCCTTGCAATATTGACGGGTTACGCCAACAGAACGATCAAGGAGCGGGTTTGTTCGAGCAAACGGGTGAAAGCACTCACACCGCTTCGCGCAATTGCTCCGCCGTCTGCAGATCGACGGAAACGAGCTGGCTGACACCCTGTTCGGCCATGGTGACGCCGAAGAGACGGTTCATGCGGGCCATGGTGATGGGGTTGTGGGTGATGATGACGAAGCGGGTCTCGGTCGAGGCCGCCATCTCGTCCATCAGGTTGCAGTAGCGCTCGACATTGTGGTCATCGAGCGGCGCGTCCACCTCGTCCAGCACACAGATCGGCGCGGGATTGGTGAGAAACACCGCGAAGATCAGTGCCATGGCCGTCAGCGCCTGTTCGCCACCCGATAGCAGCGTCATGGTCTGCGGCTTCTTGCCCGGTGGCCGGGCGAGGATTTCAAGGCCGGCGTCGAGCGGATCGTCGCTTTCGATCAATTGCAGTTCGGCCGTGCCACCGCCGAACAGATGGGTGAACAGCCGCTGGAACTGGACGTTGACGATGTCGAAGGCGGCCAGCAGCCGCTCACGGCCTTCGCGGTTCAGATTCTGGATTGCCGAGCGCAGCTTGCGGATGGCGTCGATCACGTCCTCGCGCTCCTTCAACAGCGCATCCAGCCGTTCCGACAGTTCCTTCTGCTCTTCCTCGGCGCGCAGGTTGACGGCGCCCAGCCGTTCGCGCTCGATCTTCAACCGCTCCAGTTCGCGCTCGATGTTGCGGATATCGGGCAAGTCGCCGTCAACAGGCAGCCCGGTCAAACGCAGAACCTCGTGCGGCGCGCAGTTCAGCGCTTCGCGAATGCGTGCCTCGACTTCCAACCTCTTTTCCCGGGCGGAAACCAGCCGCTCCTCGGCACGACCACGCTTTTCGCGCGTTTCCGCAAGCTCGGAAAGCGCCGTCGCGGCGATGCGATCGGCGTCGCGTTGGCGGTTTTCGGCCGTGGCCAGCACATCTGCGGCCTGCCGGCGCGCTTCCTCGGCCTTGGTCAGTTCGTTCATCAGCGCCCGGCGCTTCTCGTCGAATTCGTCGGGCGCCTCCAGCAGTTCCTCGGCCTCCTCGCGCGCCTCGCTCTCGCGGTCGCGCAGGGTCTCGATATGTTCCTGCGCGCTCGCCGCCCTGGTGTTCCAGGTCTGGCGTTCGGCCTCAATGGCGCGCAGCCGGCGTTCGCGCGCCTCGTTTTCGCGGGCCAGTCCGTCGTTGATGGCGCGGGCTTCCGCGACCAGCGCCCGGTCGGTCGCAACCGTGGTCATCTGGCTGGCGAGCTTCTGCTCCAGAAGTGTCAAGTCCGGCGCATCCTCCAGCGCCTCGCGGGCGCCTTCCATCTGCTCGCCGACTTCCTCGACCTGCAGGGCGAGTTGACTGGAGGTCTCGGCCAGAACCGCGCGGCGGCGCACGAGATCGCCGGAGGCGCGCTCGGCAGCGGCCAACACATCGCGCGCCTCAGCCAGCTTGCGCACCACCATCCGCTGGGATTCGCGCGCCAGCCGCAACCGCTCGTCTTCAGCACGAATGCCGGCGGCGGCGGCGGCAAGGGCAGCCTCGCGGGTCTGAAGGTGTTCGCGTGCATCCTCAGCTTCGTTTTCCAGTTCAGCCAGCCGGTTCTTCTGGGCCAGCCGAAGCGCTGCCGCGCTCGGCGCATCCGCACCGGTGACATGGCCATCCCAGCGCCAGACGGCACCTGCGCGGGTCACCAGCCGCTGACCGGCCTTCAACGACGGCAGCAACCGCTCCGCCGCCGCATCGTCCTCGACGACGCCGATCTGGCTCAATCCACGATCGAGAACCTGTGGCGCGCGGACATGCTGCGTCAGAGGCACCGCTTCCGGCGGCAGGCTCGGATCGCCCGAGGCATCGCCCGGCGCGCGCCAGTGGGCGGGTGATGCGGTATCGAGCGGCGATTCCAGATCTTCGCCAAGGGCGGCGCCCAGCGCTGTCTCGAAACCGCGATCGACCTTCATGTCGTCGACAACAGGCGGCGCTGCCCCCTGCACCTGCGACGCTTCCAGCATGCGCCGGATGGTGCGCGCTTCCGTCTCGATCCCGTTCAGGAGGGCGCGGGCGGCATCGACCGGCGGGCGCGCTGCCGTTTCGGCGAGCCGGGCGGCATTCAGCGCATCCTCGATATCGGAA
Organism: Rhizobium sp. Leaf453; assembly: GCF_001425605.1. Lineage (GTDB taxonomy): Bacteria > Pseudomonadota > Alphaproteobacteria > Rhizobiales > Rhizobiaceae > Pararhizobium. The sequence continues at coordinate 166,701 of NZ_LMRG01000001.1, forward strand.
ATGGCGGTTTCGGCATTTTCCAGTGCGATCTCGGCGGCCTCGACCTCTTCCCTTTTTTCCTGCGGATCGGGCAGCGCCGAAATCTGCCGGTCAAGTTCATCGATATCGCGGTTCTGGTCGGAAAGCTGGCGGGCAAGACGCGCCTGCCGCTCGGTCAGATCGCGGATGGTCTTTTCAAGCTGGTTACGCGATGCCTGCGCCTCGGCCTTTTCCGCCGTGAGCAGACCCAGTTGACGCTCGCTCGCCGCTAGTGTCTCGCTGGCATCTGCCAACCGCTCACGGGCTTCCTCCGCCCGCTCACCGGCTTCGGAGAGAAGGTCGCGCAGTTCGCTTTCCTCCTCGTCCAGACGCGCCAGGATGCCGGCATTGTCGGCGATCAGGCGCTCTTCGCGCAGGATGTCTTCGGCAAGCTGCGACAGCCGGCGCTGCAATTCGTCGCGGCGGCGCAGGATGCGGCCGGCATCTTCTTCCAGTTGCGACTTGGCGATCTGCAGACGCTGCAGCGCGGCTGCGGCGCGGGCTTCGGCTTCGCGCAGTTCCGGCAGTTTCAGGGCGGCGACCCCTTGCGCCTTGGCCGCCTCCATCTGCGCCTGCGCCTTCTCGGCCACCAGCGATGTCGCCTGGTTCAGCTGGCTGTCGGCCTCGCCTTCGGCCTCCTTCGCCTGCACCCAGCGGATATGCAGCAGCATCGCCTCGTGGCGACGGATATCGGCCGACAGCATCTTGAAACGATTGGCCTGGCGCGACTGGCGCTTGAGGCTCTCGATCTGGCTTTCGAGCTGAGAGGTAACATCCTCCAGCCGCTCCAGATTGGTTTCGGCGCCCCTCAGCCGCAGTTCCGCCTCATGGCGGCGCGAATGAAGACCGGAAATGCCAGCCGCCTCTTCCAGCAATTGCCGCCGGGCCTGGGGTTTCGCCGCGATCAGTTCGCCGATCCGTCCCTGCCCCACCATCGACGGCGAGCGCGCCCCGGTCGAAGCATCCGCGAAAAGCAGTTGTACATCCTTGGCACGGGCTTCCTTGCCGTTGATGCGATAGACCGAGCCGTTCTCCCGCTCGATGCGGCGGGTGACCTGAATCTCGTCGCTGTCATTGAAGGCGGCGGGCGCAGTCCTGTCGGAATTGTCGAGATAGAGCCCCACCTCGGCTGTGTTACGGGCCGGACGGTTTCCCGATCCGGAAAAAATCACGTCGTCCATGCCCGACGCGCGCATATTCTTGTAGGAATTCTCCCCCATCACCCAGCGCAACGCCTCGACAAGGTTCGACTTGCCGCAACCATTCGGCCCGACCACACCGGTGAGGCCCCGCTCGATGACGAATTCGGAGGGTTCGACGAAGGACTTGAAGCCGAGCAGGCGGAGCTTGGTGAATTTCATGCCACTCGCCCCTCAAGGGGGAGGTACAAAAAAACGGGCGCAAGGATGCGCCCGTTGGCCGTTTCCGGAAAACGCTGGGGATCAGAGCATCGAGTCGATAAGGCCCGACATGGTGGCAACCGACATTTCTCCGGAATACTTCTTGCCGTTGATGAAGAAGGTCGGGGTCGCGGCGACGCCGTAATCCTTGCCGCCCTTCTGCATTGTGGCGTTCACATCATCCAGAAGTTTCTGGTTCGTCAAGCAGGCCTCGAAGCTCTCCTGTGTAAAACCGGCGAGTTTCGACATCTGCAACAGCGCGTCGCGGCCGTTCTGGGCTGCAGCCCAGGTTTCCTGCTGCTTGAACAGCATGGAAACCATCGGGAAATACTGGCCTTCCGGCGCGCAGCGCGCCAGCATGAAGGCCGCCGCAGCGCGCGGATCGAACGGGAATTCACGCACGACGAAGCGGACCTGGCCGCCATCGACATACTTTGCCTTGATGGCATCGAAGGTCTCGTTGTGGAAGCGGGCGCAATGCGGGCAGGTCATCGACATGTATTCGACGATCGTCACCTTGGCATCGGCCTTGCCGATCGACATTTCCGGCAGCGGGCCGGGTTCCATCAGCTTGGCAACGTCGATCTCGCCTTCCGATTGCGGCAGTTCGACCTTGACCGGAGCTGTGGCCTGCGCCACCTGCGTCTGGCCGGCTTCCGCCGCAGGCTTGACTTCGGTCGATGTGGTCGAAGCGGTTTCCGTCGCGTCGGGCTTTGCTTCCGTCTTCGTCGCCGCCATCATCGAGCCGCCATCGGCGGGCTTCATCGCGTTGTTGGCGGACATCATCGAGCCGCCGTCGGCGGGCTTGACCTCGGTCTTGGTGGCCGTGTCGGTGGTCTCGGTCTGGTTGGTCGCCGCCGCGTCCTTCTTCTCGTCGCTGCAGGCGGCCAGCGTCAGGGCAAGAGCGGCCACGGCGACGCCGCTCAGAAGACGCTTGTAGGGGCTCATTTCAGAAAGGAACATGGAATTTCACCTGTGTGAGGGGATGGACGAGAAAACGGTTGAAAATTCGATAACTTGCCTGCCACGAGGCGGCAAGGGCCTGATGCTCACCACCATTCAAACAATTGTGACCTGCTGATGTTCGCACTCATTTTTTTCGAGGCGACAACACGGCTGTGCCGAGCCGGGTCAATGCCGCCTTTAGAGCGTCGCTCTCGATGCCATCAACCAGCGTCTCCAGATGCCGGGCGCGCTCGCCGGTCAGGGGCTTTGGCTTGCGGTTGCGTTTCGGCTGGGGCGAAACCGGCTTCTGGACGATTCGCATCTGGTTGACCGCCGGGAAGCCGAAAAAGCCGTTGATCCGCTGGATCAGTTCGCCCTGGGCATGGGTGAGGAACAACGCCCGCGCACCTTCGCAGGCAATGGTGAGAACGCCCGGCTGATAACCGCCCTCGCCCGCCATCTCGGCGGCGCGGCGCGGCCAGGTGATCCGCTCCGGCCGGGTGCAATCGGCAAACTCCTCGCCGGCGATCTCGTCCCAGGATCCGAGCAACAGCGTATTGATGCCGGCGCGCCTGGATAGCACCGGATCAATCAGCCCATTGGCGACTTCACTGATCTGAACGACGCCCTTGCGGGTATAAGGTTGTTTCAACGGACAGGCTTTCGGTTATCGATTGCGCCTTGAAGGATGGCGAACACTTCGCCAAGTATAGGCCGCAACCAACCCTCCGGCAAATGATGCAACAGACTTTGACTCCGGCCGACGCGGCCAGACGGCTTCTCACCTGGTACGACCGGCACCACCGCGACCTGCCCTGGCGGATTTCTCCGTCGATGGCGGCAAGCGGCGTGCTGGCGGATCCCTATCATATCTGGCTGTCCGAGGTGATGCTACAGCAGACCACCGTGCAGGCGGTCAAACCCTATTTCCAAAAATTTCTCGCCCTCTGGCCGAAGGCCACGGACCTTGCCGCCGCCGATACCGAAGAGGTGATGAAGGCCTGGGCGGGGCTTGGCTATTATGCCCGGGCGCGGAACCTGAAGAAATGCGCCGAAAGCGTCGCGCGCGATCATGGCGGCATCTTTCCGGATACGGAGGAAGGCTTGAAGGCGCTGCCGGGCGTCGGCGATTATACCGCGGCCGCCGTTGCCGCCATCGCCTTCAACCGCCAAAGTGCCGTGCTCGACGGCAATGTCGAGCGGGTGATTTCCCGCCTGCACGCGATCGAAACGCCTCTGCCATCGGCCAAGCCGCAGATGCGGGCGCTGGTGGCAGATATGACGCCGGCTGAGCGTCCCGGCGATTTCGCCCAGGCGATGATGGATCTCGGCGCGACCATCTGCACGCCGAAACGCCCGGCCTGCGCCCTCTGTCCGCTCAACGAGGGCTGTCTGGCGCTCAAGACAGCCGATCCCGAAACCTTCCCGCGTAAGGCGGCCAAGAAGGAAAAGCCGGTGCGGGTCGGTGCGGCTTTCGTTGCGGTGAAACCCGACGGCGCCGTCTATCTGCAAAAGCGGGCGGAAACCGGCCTGCTCGGCGGCATGACAGAGGTGCCGGGCACGCCGTGGACATCCCGCGTCGATGGCGACAACACGATCGCGGCCCAGCCATTCGCCGCTCCGTGGGAGCCTTGCGGAACAATTACGCATGTCTTTACGCATTTTGAATTGCGCTTGTCGATCTATCGGGCCAATGTGGCAAATGAGAACAAAACGGGAAACGGCTGGTGGGAGCCGCTGGCCTCTCTGGAGGCGCAGGCCCTGCCAACCGTGATGAAAAAAGCGATCGCCCAGGCCCTGCCGCATGCCTTCCAGCGCGGCCGGCCAGCGCAATGAGGAACACCGAATGAGCAGCGAAATCCGCCACATCGTTTTCGACATCGGCCGGGTGCTGATCCATTACGATCCGCATATTCCCTTCTCCCGAATCATTCCCGACGACAAGGAGCGCAACTGGTTCTTTGCCAATGTCTGCACCCATGACTGGAATATCGAGCAGGACCGCGGCCGCGACTGGCGCGAGGCGGAGGACCTGCTGATCGCCAATCATCCCACGCATGAAGACAGCATCCGCGCCTTCCGCAAACACTGGCACGAAATGGTGCCGCACGCCTATGTCGAATGCGTCTCCATTATGGAAAGCCTGATCGCCAAGGGTTATGACGTCACCATGCTGACCAACTTCGCCTCCGATACGTTCAAGGAGGCGCAGAAACGTTTTCCCTTCCTCACTCTGCCGCGCGGCGTGACGGTTTCGGGCGATATCCGCCTAGTCAAGCCGGACGTGGCGATTTACCGGACCCATGCCGAATCCTTCGGGCTTGAGCCTTCGGCGACCCTGTTCATCGATGACAGCATGGCCAATGTCGAAGGCGCACGGGCCGCCGGGTGGAACGCCGTGCACTTCACCGATCCGCAGACGCTACAGGCCGATCTCTCCGCCTATGGGCTGGCGGTCTGAACGAGAGCTTCAACCATGCCCCTTGATCCCGTTGCTCTCGTCGAGCGTTTCCATGCCGCAATCAATGCGCTCGATTTCGAAACGATCGAGGCATTTTTCACCGAGGAGGCCCGCTACACATCCGGCAAGGTTGGAGGGCTGGAAGGGCGCGAAGCAATCATGAACGGGTTTCGGCGCTACTTCTCCGAATATCCGGATCAGGTGGCGGAAGACAGCCTGATCGAGGCCGTTTCTCCTGTTTCGGCGCGCGCCGTCTGGCGCCTTTCCGCCACCAGCAGCACCACCGGCAAGCCGCTTCAACGGCAAGGTGAGGAAACGATCACCTTCGACCATCGGGGCCGGATCATCCTTGTCGAAGTCACTGATTATTGACACCAAATGCCCCTTTTGAAACCACCAAATGGCCGCATTTGGTTCAGGTATCATTCACCTTCTTGCCTTCATGATCGCCTACGAAATTCAGGTGATTAACAGAAAGGCGCATGCACATGGCAACGATTATTCGCGGTACGGACGGTTACGACAGGATCGTGCAGGGAAGCCGGAGCTTCGCAGAGATTTACGCCTATGCCGGCGACGACGATATCTATCTCAATCGCACTGACAGCAACGGTGGCGGCAACTATGTCAGTGCCGGCGACGGTGACGACTACGTGCTGAACTATTTCGAGGGCGGCAACGACATCTACCTCGGCGCCGGCAACGACATCTATGTCGCGGATATCCGCGCTGGCGTCTCCAGTGAATTCGACGTGGTCAAGGGTGGCACCGGAAACGATCGTTTCGAACTCGATACCGAAGCGAGCGACTATTACGGCGAATCCGGCAATGACACCTTCCTGACGGTGGGGGTCGACAACTACTACAATGGCGGCACCGGTACCGACACGATCAGTTACGCCTTGCAGGACGACTATCCTTCCCAGAAGGGCAAGGGCGTGACCATCGATCTCGGTGCAGGAAAGGCGTCAACGACCAGCGGCCATTCCGAAACACTCGTCAGTATCGAAAACGCCTCCGGCACCGGGTATGGAAATGACGACATCACCGGCAGTTCGGCGCGCAATGTCCTGAAGGGCTACGGCGGCGCGGACATCCTCGAAGGCCTTGGCGGCGATGACGATCTCGATGGCGGTTCCGGCAATGACGACCTTTACGGCGGCACCGGTGACGACCTGCTCATCGGCAGCACTGGCAGCGATTATCTGAATGGCGGAACCGGCGCGGATACGTTCGACTTCAACTCCATCAACGATTCCGTCTCCGGCAGCAACCGCGATGTCATCGCCGATTTTCATCGTTCGGAACTCGACGTCATCGATCTCTCGACGATCGATGCCAACGAACTGCGCGGCGGCAACCAGGCGTTCACCTTCATCGGTGGCGCATCGTTCCATGGCACAGCAGGCGAGTTGCGATTCGGCAGTGGTGTCGTCTCCGGTGATACCGACGGCGACGGCTATTCCGACTTCCAGATCAAGGTCAGCGGCGTCACCACGATGAATTCCATCGACTTCTTCCTGTAAGCTGCGACTTCTACCTGGAACAATGGAGCCTCGCCCCTCGGCGAGGCTCTTTTCGTTTCAACAGGCCCCAAAAACAGAAACGCCCAGGACCGTTTCCGATCCTGGGCGTTTAAGTTTTCCTCCGGGACTGAAGGTACGAAACCGGATGAAAACTATCTCTGTACGGAGCTGCCTTCCAGCCTCGCCGTCGAGCAATCTGCGGGTTGCCCCGCGCGTCTCGCGTGGTTGATCACGCGGTCGTCTTGCCTGAAGTCAGAATATGATCGGGATGGTTAAATTGTTCTAAAAGCCCAACGGAATTCGGTTGTTAGGACAAGCAAGAACACGAGGTCCGGCGGTTACGGGAGATGATCGGCTGCGGCTATTTTTCTTCATCCGCCAAGGAGGATCGAAACCGCCCACCATGTTATAGTGCCGCCATCGGCACAATCGAATCGGCCGACTGTTTCATTTCGCAGCACTCATATCGAAGACAATTTTTTGAAACTTCTGTTTTCCCCGTTTCGTTCCTGCCGTTGCAGACAGGAAAGGCAGCGCCGATGAATGGCAATACCGACACATCGAAGAACAGCGCGGATCCGCAGCCGTCGCAGGACCTCAATTCGGAGAGCCCTGCCCGCTGGGTCATCCACTGTATCTGTTGCGAGACGCCGGTCGAGCCGTGGCAGACCTCAGGGTATGAATTCGGCTATTGCGCCCATTGCTATAACGTCCTGATGGCACCCGCAGGGCAATCGTGACCGTATACGTCCTCTGACCACCAAATGCGAAATCGCCGCGCATCCGAAGATGCACGGCGTTTTGATGTTCACGCTGTCCCCGGTGCGGCGGCTGATCAGTTGATCCTGGCCATGTCGTTGCGGACGACGGCACGAAGATCGTCGATCGGCTTCAATTCCGCGCCGTCTTCATAATGCCAGAAGGTCCAGCCGTTGCAGGCATCGAGCCCCTGCACCTTGGCGCCGAGACGATGGATGGAGCCGGCCTCGCCACCGCTGGCGACCGTGCCGTCGGCGCGCACGATGGCGCTGTAACGGCGCTTGGCATCGGTGAGCACCGTGCCGGGCTTGATCATGCCGCTTTCGATCAGCGTGTTGAAGGCGACGCGCGGTTCTGCCTTCTTGCCGGTCATGACCGAGAGTGTCGCCTTGCCGAGCGGCTCGACGGCGGCAATGCGCTCGGCGGCGGCATCGATATAGCTCTGCTCGCGTTCGATACCGACGAAATGACGGCCGAGGCGCTTGGCAACGGCGCCGGTGGTGCCGGAGCCGAAGAAGGGATCGAGCACGACGTCGCCCGGCTTGGTCGAAGCCATCAGGATACGGGCCAGCAGGGCTTCCGGCTTCTGCGTCGGATGCACCTTCTTGCCGTCGTCACCCTTCAGGCGCTCGCCGCCAGAGCAGATCGGGAACAGCCAGTCGGAGCGCATCTGGACGTCGTCGTTCGAGGCCTTCAGTGCGTCGTAGTTGAACGTGTAGCCCTTGCCCTTGGCGGATGGGCTTGCCCAGATCAGCGTCTCATGGGCGTTCTGGAACCGGCGGCCCTTGAAATTCGGCATCGGGTTGGTCTTGCGCCAGATGATGTCGTTGAGGATCCAGAAATTGAGATCCTGCAGCGTCGCGCCAACGCGGAAGATGTTGTGATAGGAGCCGATGACCCAGAGCGTGCCGGTGGGCTTCAGGACGCGGCGGCAGGCGAGAAGCCAGGCGCGGGTGAAAGCGTCGTAGGCCTCGAAGGAGACGAACTGATCCCATTCGTCATCGACGGCATCGACCAGCGACTGATCGGGCCGATGCAACGAGCCGCCAAGCTGCAGGTTATACGGCGGGTCGGCGAAAACGACATCGACGGAGTTGTCGGGAAGCGCTTCAAGGGCAGCAACGCAGTCCCCCTTGATGATGGAATCGAGCCAACCGGCAGGGCTGGCACCGCGGGAGATTTCGGCCAACGAAACAACTGAGGACATGGACAACTCGCAAATACGCTTACTCGGAACGATTTCGACCCTTATGGTTACCGAACTTGGTTACCAAATCCTGAAGGCCCGGCGGAAATTCGCGAAATCATACAAGAGGATGGAGCGAGGCGACTCGTTTTGAACAGGGCGGCGGCTCTGTTCATGAAGCGAAACGCGATATTCGGGAAACGAGAATTAACCCCAACATCCCTCATCCTCATCCTCGCCCTCGGGGCGGGGATCCAGTGGCGCCGCGTCTGCGGCGTCGGAGACCCTCCTGTTTTATGAGGTGAACACGTGCTTTGCACCGCGCAGACGCGCGGTGACTGGATGCCCGCCACAAAGGCGCGCATGACGGAGTTCGGGGATAAATCTCCATTCCAGAGGAACCCATGCACTCAAACCGGATACCCCTCCTTCTCCGCATGAAACGCCCGGCTGTCCTCCGGCGCGTGTTCGCGATCCGCCATTCCGTAGTCGCGAATGACGCCGGCGATCCGGAGGCGATAATCGGCGAAGGTGCCATTGCGGCCGGCATGTTGGGCGGCCCGGTGTTCCGGGCTGTTGCGCCATTCGGCGATGGCAGCCTCGTCACGCCAGAACGACAGCGACAGGATCTTGCCCGGCATCTTCAGGCTTTCGAACCGCTCGATCGACAGGAAACCATCGATCCTGTCGAGACGGTCGAACAATTGCCCGGCCAGATCGAGATAGTCGCTGCGCCGGCCATAGACTGGCGTCACCTCGAAGATGACGGCGATCATGACGACCTCCCGCTGACAGCGTGGGGCAGCGAAACGTTCTTCAGGAAAATCCGGTCTTCTTTGACGATGAAGCGCTCCTTCCTGGCAAAGGCGTAGTTTTCCATGCCGAGGGGATCGGCGGCGAGCCTGGCGCGGTAGGCCTCATAGGCAGCAAGATTTTCGATGTTATAGATGCCATAGGCGGTGGTGGCCGAGCCCTCGTGTGGACCGAAATAACCGATCAGGTCGGCGCCGTTGCGCGGAATGCACTGGCCCCAGTTGCGGGCATAAGTCGCGAATTCCTCGCGCTTGAACGGGTCGATCTCGTAGCGGATGAAGCAGGTGATCATGAGGGTCTCCTCGGTTTCGGATATGCCCTTGTGCCAGCTTGCAGCCCCTCAATGCTTCGATCACGATCGAAGTATCAGACCTTGCCCGGATTCGGTGCCACAGCTAAAATCCGGATATGAAGGAAGGTCCAGACATCGCTCTCATCGGATCGCTGATCGGCGATCCCGCCCGCGCCAACATGCTGACCGCGCTGACCGGCGGCAAGGCATTGACGGCAACTGAGCTTGCGGCCACGGCCGGCATCACGGTGCAGACCGCCAGTTCCCACCTGTCGAAGCTGGAAACAGGCGGCTTGCTCACCCAGCGCAAACAGGGGCGTCACCGCTACTTCGCCCTGGCCGATGACGATGTCGGGCTGATGATCGAAGGCCTGATGGGTTTTGCCGCTTATCGCGGCTTTACCCGCCACCGCACCGGCCCGAAGGACCCGGCGCTGCGCAAGGCGCGGGTCTGCTACAATCACCTGGCCGGCGATTATGGCGTGCGCATGCTCGACAGCATGCTGGCGGAAGAAGTGATCGGCGGCGCCGGCGACAAGCTGACCCTGACAAAGGCCGGCGAAGAGCGGATGGCAGCGCTCGGCATCGATCTGCCGGCGCTCAGGCGATCGCGCCGGCCGCTCTGCCGCACCTGTCTCGACTGGAGTGAGCGCCGCTCGCATCTGGCCGGCTCGCTCGGGCAAGCACTGCTGACCCTGTTTCTGGACAAGGGCTGGGCCAGACGCGAGGTGGAAAGCCGGGCCGTATGCTTCACCGCCACAGGTGAAAAGGCGTTCCTGAGACTGTTTCCGGTCGCCGGCTGATCAGCCGGGCTTCGCAGCAACCAGCACGCCACCATAGCCGCCGGCAGCCACATCCGTACAGAGCGACGACCATTCGCAACGGAGACAGGCTTTGCGGATCTCTCCTGCAGCGAATGCATCGCGCATTTTCGCCAGGAAAACCGCATCCGGACAGATGACCGCGCCGGGACCGGCGGGAACGCCCAGCAATTCCTCGACAGCGATCCGCGCCCGATTGTCCCGATCCACCACGCTCTTGCGCCAGCAATGCGGATCCTCTTCATCAAGCAGCGGCGCGCAGATATCATCCGGCCCTTCGACCATCAGGATGTCCTCGCCTTCCGACAGGCGCGCGGCGATGCGGACATAGTTTTCGGTGAAGGCCTCGGTATAGCCCTTGCCGATAAAGGTCAGCATGCAGAGCAGGTGATGCGGGCGCAGGCGAACGGTCATGAAGGCCTTGAAGCGATGGAAACGAAACCCGTAAGGGCGTGTCCCTATACAGGACGATTGGCGCTGCGTCTCTTGCCATCCTATATTTGTCTCTGACAAAGCTGTCGGCGGCCGCGCCTTGCCGCTGCGAATGATTGGGAGTTATCGAGATTGAGCGTCGCCTTCACCAAGGAAGAAAGTTCCGAAACCGCCTCGGAAACCCTCCTGCCCGACCGGCCGATTTCCCCGCATCCCAATCTGGTGACGGAGCAAGGCCTGAAGGCGCTCGAAGCGCAATTGCAGCAGGCGCGTGAGGCGTACGAGGCGGCGAACACGGTCGAGGATATTAATGAAAAGCGGCGCCAGCAGGCCGGTCCCTTGCGCGACACACGCTATCTCGTGGCCCGGATCCGCACCGCCCAGGTCGTCCCCGCCCCTGTCTCCAATGACAGCGTCGCCTTCGGCGGCACGGTGACCATCAGCCGCGACGATGGTCGCGTCCAGACTTACCGCATCGTCGGCGAAGACGAGGCTGATCCGAAGGCGGGATCGATCTCCTTCGTCTCGCCGGTTGCGGTGCGGCTGATGGGCAAGAGCGTCGGCGATGTCGTGGAGGTGAGTGGGCAGGAAATCGAGATTACCGAGATTCGATGAATGCCACGGGAAATGGCGGCGATGGGAGCGCGTCCACTGGCGGGAAAGAGAAACCCTTCCTACATCCTGAAGATCGGAACGTGAGTGAGGTCGAATTCGCCGTGAAGGAAGAAAAGAGGACAGCTCTCCATCGTGCAGGACGGCGGATCCAGATCGTGTGGGCGACCTCGATCATGAGCATAGCGACCGTCGCAGGCGTCTATATCGGTTGGCACGATCACGGGATCGGCGGCGCCATCGGGCTTGGGATTGCAGGCCTCATCATCGGCGGCATGCTGAGCGCCTCGCCTTCCCTGTTCTTTTCAATCCTGTCCTGAGCCGCCCCCTGAAAGCCGTTGCGCATACCAGCCTCCCGCTGCGCGCGGTTGAGCTTTCGGGCGGCATCGTGTAAACGGCCTGCATCTCCCCCAAGGATTACCAGATGTCCAGCATTGATCTCATCCTGTTCGACTGCGACGGCGTTCTCGTCGATTCCGAAATCATCGCCAGCGAAGTCGAAGCCGAACTTCTGACCGAGGCCGGTTACCCGATCAGCACCGAGGAAATGGCCGAGCGTTTTGCCGGCATGACCTGGCACAACACGCTGCTTGCCATCGAGAAGGAAGCCGATATTCCGCTTTCGGCCAACCTCATCACCAAGAACGAGGCGATCCTCGACAAGCGGCTAGCCACCGACGTCAAGGTCATCGAGGGCGTCAAGCCGATGCTGGCGCAGTTGACGCTGCCGCACGGCATCTGCTCCAACTCGACCTCGGCGCGCCTGGCCATGATGCTCGGCAAGGTCGGCATCAAGAATCATTTTGGAAAGCACATCTATTCGGCGCGCGATCTGGGCGAAGACCGGGTGAAGCCGAAGCCGGACATCTTCCTGCACGGCGCCAAGCAGTTCGACATCCATCCGTCCCGCGTTCTGGTGATCGAGGATTCCGTCCACGGCGTCCACGCCGCCATCACCGCCGGCATGCGCGTCGTCGGCTTCACCGGCGCCTCGCACACCTATCCCTCCCACGCCGACAAGCTGACGGAAGCCGGCGCCGAAACCGTGATCTCGCGCATGAGCGCACTCCCCGGCGTCATCGCCGCCCTGTCGGAATGGTCGGAATCGCTGACGGCTTGAGGCTTTTTACCGCTCCCCTGCGGGAGAGGATACAAAATCAACATCTTAGCCACAGGCTAAGTGTTAGATTTTGTTGGTGAGGGGATCATCCCTTTCTCGGGCCTACCCCCTCTCTTGCAATTTCTAACACTTAGCTAAAGCTAAGATGTTGAAATTGCTTTCTCCCCCACCGAGGGGGAGATAATCTGAGCAAGCCTATTTCTTCTTCTTGCCCTTCACCGGACCCTCGTCAAAGCCGACATAGATCTTGGCGAAATCGCCCGCGCCAGCCGGCAGGGTGACCTGCGCCTTGGTGAAGATGAACTGGGTGGCGCCAGCGCCGGACGCGACTTCGACCGGGTACTGGGTCAGTTCGGAATAGAGCGTGTTCTTGCCATCGGTGGCGGCGACGCGGATCGGCAGGTTGACGCTGCCGGCACCGCCGGCCGGGCCGGAAACGACGCGGCCCTGGACGACGACGGTCATGACCAGCTGGCTTTCGTTCTGCACGCACTGGCGGGTCGTATCGGCGAGCGACGCCTGGTAGACGATCTTGGTCGGATCATCCTTGGCGCCCTTGGCATAGGTGCGGTAGTTCGCGGTTCCATCCAGCAGATAGACCTGCGGGCAGGATCCCTGGATCACGGCAGGGGTCGGGGCCGCGGCGCTGCCGCCGACATCGATTGCGCCGCCCGTATCGGTCTTGTTGCAGCCCGCGGCGAGCAAAAGAAGTGAAACTCCGAGAAGACGGCTGGAAATTTTACCAAACACTTGAGATGACCCTCTGCCTTGCACGATTGATATCGCCTGGGCATGGCTGACCGGAAAATGAGGTATTTTTCGGATTTCCGCCCCTGCAACTTGAGCCTTTCAAGACCCTTGGCGATGGTCTATAGCAGCGACGCATTGAAAAATCGATTGGAGTCTGAGACCGGAACGCCAATTTTTCAGGACCCGCTGAACTGGCCGATGCCGGGCGACAAACCGATCTTTCCGTCAGCTTTGCCAAGGCTTGACGCAAAGAGAACCGCGAAACAATCGCGGTTCACCTATGGTGCCGCTCAATTCCCGCCGCACGTGCCTGCGGCCCCAAACGCATGACGAAGGATGGTCACTGTGAAGTATGTGTCGACGCGGGGCGAAGCCCCTTCGCTGGGTTTCTGCGATGCGCTGCTGGCGGGTCTGGGCCGCGACGGCGGCCTCTATGTCCCCAGCGAATGGCCGAGCTTCACCAAGAAGGAAATCCGGGCGCTGCGCGGAAAATCCTATCAGGACATCGCCTTTGCCGTGCTCTCCCCCTTCGTCGATGGAGAAATCCCGGACGACAAGTTCCGGGCGATGATCGACGAGGCCTATGCGACGTTCCGCCATCCGGCCATCGCGCCGCTGGTCCAGACCGGGCCGAACAGCTTCATCATGGAACTGTTCCACGGCTCGACGCTCGCCTTCAAGGACGTGGCGATGCAATTGCTCGGCCGGCTCATGGATCATGTCCTGACCGAACGCAACCAGCGCGCGACGATCGTCGGCGCGACCTCGGGCGATACCGGCGGTGCCGCGATCGACGCCTTTGCCGGGCGCGACCGCACCGATATCTTCATCCTCTTCCCGCATGGCAAGGTGTCGCCGGTGCAGCAGCACCAGATGACGACGTCAAAGGCATCCAACGTCCATGCCATCGCCATCGAGGGCAATTTTGATGACTGCCAAGGCCTCGTGAAGGAAATGTTCAACGACGTCGCCTTCCGCGACGGCGTGGCGCTCTCGGGCGTCAACTCGATCAACTGGGCGCGTATCATGGCCCAGATCGTCTATTACTTCACCACCGCGCTGGCGCTCGGCGGCCCGGACCGGATGGTGTCGTTCACGGTTCCCACCGGCAATTTCGGCGATATATTCGCCGGTTACGTTGCCCGCCAGATGGGCCTGCCGATCGACAAGCTGATCATCGCCACCAATGAGAACGACATCCTCGCCCGCACGCTGCAGACTGGCCGCTACGAAATGCGCGACGTCAAGGCGACCACCTCGCCGTCGATGGACATCCAGATTTCGTCCAACTTCGAGCGGCTGCTGTTCGAAGCCCATGAGCGCGACGCTTCCAAGGTGCGCGGCCTGATGGCCAGCCTGAAACAGTCCGGCTCGTTCGAGATCGAGGCTGATGCCCTGAAGCGGATCCGCAAGCTGTTCCGTGCCGGCCGCGCCTCCGAGAAGGACGTGGCGAAGACTATCGAGAAAACCCTCGAAGAAACCGGCTATCTGCTCGATCCGCATACCGCGATCGGCGTCTTCGTTGCGGCAAAGCACGAGACCGCGAGCGTGCCGATGGTAACGCTCGCGACCGCACATCCCGCGAAATTCCCGGCCGCAGTAAAATCAGCCTGCGGTATTGACCCGGCGCTTCCAACGTGGCTTGCTGATCTGATGGTCAGGGAGGAGCGTTTTGACGTTCTGGACGGCGAGCTTAAAACCGTTGAAACCTTTATCAACGAGCGTGGCCGCATCCGGAAATAAGGACGCAGAAAGACGTATGATGAAAGTTGAGTGCACCCGGCTCCAATCCGGGTTGACGGTCGTCACCGAGCACATGCCGCATCTCGAAAGTGTCGCGCTCGGTGTCTGGATCAAGTCCGGTTCGCGTGACGAAACAACAGACGAGCATGGTATTGCCCATCTGCTGGAACATATGGCGTTCAAGGGCACGGCCCGGCGAACCGCCCGCGACATCGCCGAACAGATCGAAAATGTCGGCGGCGAAGTCAACGCCGCCACATCAACGGAAACCACGTCCTACTACGCCCGCATCCTTCAGGACGATGTCCCCCTCGCCGTTGATATCCTTGCCGATATCCTGACGGAATCCTCTTTCGACGATGACGAACTGCAGCGCGAGAAGCAGGTCATCCTGCAGGAAATCGGCGCCGCCAACGACACGCCCGACGACGTCGTCTTCGACAAGTTCGCCGAAACCGCCTTCGCCAACCAGACGATCGGCCGCCCGATCCTCGGCACGCCGGAAACGGTTCTTTCGTTCACGCCCGACCAGATCCGCCGGTATCTCGACCGCAACTACACCACGGACCGGATGTTCGTCGTCGGTGCCGGTGCGCTCGATCATGACAGCTTCGTGCGACAGGTTGAAGACCGTTTCGCCAGCCTGCCGCAAAAGCCGACCGCTGCGCCCGTGGCCGACATTGCCCGCTATACCGGCGGTGACGTGCGTGAAGACCGCGACCTGATGGATGCGCAGGTCCTGCTGGGCTTCGAGGGCAAGGCCTATCATGCCCGCGACTTCTACTGTTCGCAGATCCTCGCCAACATCCTGGGTGGCGGCATGTCATCCCGCCTGTTCCAGGAAGTGCGCGAGCATCGCGGACTCTGCTACTCGGTCTATGCCTTCCACTGGGGCTTTTCCGATACCGGCATCTTCGGCGTGCATGCGGCGACCGGTGGCGAGAACCTGCCCGAACTGATGCCTGTGATCATCGACGAACTGCGCAAGGCCTCGATGAACATCGAGCAGCAGGAAATCGACCGCGCCCGCGCCCAGATCCGCGCCCAATTGCTGATGGGTCAGGAAAGCCCGGCAGCCCGCGCCGGCCAGATCGCCCGCCAGATGATGCTCTACGGCCGCCCGATCCCGAATGAAGAGCTGATGGAACGCCTGTCCGGCATCACCATCGAGCGCCTGACCGATCTTGCCGGCCGCCTGTTCTTCGATACCGTGCCGACGCTTTCGGCAATCGGACCGGTCGAAAAGCTGGCGCCGATGGACGACATTCTCGGTGCACTGTCCAGCAAGGCTGCTCGTCCGCGCGCCGCCAACGGCTGATCCATTTCTCGAAATTCGACTGCGCGTTCTTTTGGGAGCGCGCAGCTTTCCGTCTTAGCGGCAACACCCCACCGGCGCGGAGGCTTTCATGACACGATCGGTCTTTCGGTTTCTGTCACGGCAGCCGGACCCGGTCGAGATTGCCAACGCGACCCACCTGCTGCGCCTGCCGAAGACTTCCGATTATCGTCAATGGTACCAGTTGCGCAGCGAAAGCCGCGCCTTCCTCGAGCCGTGGGAGCCGACCTGGCGCGCCGACGAAATGACCGAGAGTGCCTTTCGCACACGCGTCATACGAAACGAACAGGAATTCTCCTCCGGCCAGGCCGTGCCACTCTTCGTCATTGCGCGTGAGGACAATGCGCTGATCGGCGGGCTGACTATCGGCTATATCCGTCGCGGAGCCGCGCAATGCTGCATGATCGGCTACTGGATGGGCGAGCGATATGCCGGCAAGGGGCACATGGCGCAGGCGGTGAAACTGGCTATTCCCTACATCTTTTCGAGCCTTCAGTTGCACCGTATCGAAGCAGCCTGTATTCCCGAGAACCAAAGAAGTATCCGGCTCCTTGAAAAGGCCGGGTTTCAGCGTGAAGGCTACTTGCGGGAATACCTGAAAATCAACGGACAATGGCGCGATCACCTGATGTTTGCCCTCCTATCGCAAGACCGCATGCCAACGAAGAATTTGAGTGATTGATGTCTTTGACCCGCCTGCCATCGCTTCCACCAGTCCAAAGGCTCATGGCCCTCGCCATGATCGTGACTGCTGTCCTGTGCTGGTTCGGCGCCCCTCCCGCCTTCGCCATCGAGCCAGTGAAAATCTCGCGCGAGGACAATGCCCTCGATCTGACGGCGACGACGGAAATCTATACCGGCCGCGGCGAAGCGTTCCAAGTCTCCACGGCGCCCGGCGCTGATGGCATCGTCCGACGCATCGAAGTTCGCTCCAGCGCCGAAAACCATCAGGGCGACTGGGCCGTTTTCGCGCTGGCCAATGTTTCCGAGGAACAGTTGGAGCGCGTCATCGTCGCCCCGCATTTCCGGCTGGTGAATTCGAAACTGTTCTGGCCGGACCTCGGCTCGCAGCGCATCCTGTCGATCACGCCGTCGGAAGGCTTTGCGCTCGACCGTCTGCCGAGCGACGAGGCCGACGTCTTCCGCATCACGCTGAACCCGGGTTCGGTCATCACCTTCGTGGCGGAACTGGCAGGCCCCGACCTGCCGCAGATCTATCTCTGGCAACCCGACGCCTACAAGGACACGGTCAACGCCTTCACGCTCTATCGTGGCATCGTGCTCGGCATTGCCGGCCTCTTGGCAGTGTTCCTGACCATTCTCTTCGTCGTCAAGGGAACCTCGATGCTGCCGGCGACGGCGGCGCTTGCCTGGGCGGTTCTCGCCTATATCTGCGTCGATTTCGGCTTCCTGTCGAAGCTCATCAACATCACCGCCGGAGACGAGCGAATATGGCGCGCGGGAACGGAAGTGTTCCTTGCGGCCGGCCTCGTCGTCTTCCTGTTTACCTATCTCAACCTCAACCGCTGGCACCAGCACCTGAGCTACGCGACGCTTGCCTGGATCCTCGGCCTCGGCCTCCTCTTCGGCGTCGCCATCTACGATCCGGCGATCGCCTCGGGCATTGCCCGCCTCTCCTTTGCACTCACCGGTACCGCCGGCATCATCCTGATCGCCTATCTCGGCTTCAACCGCTACGATCGCGCTATCCTCTTGGTACCCGCCTGGCTGCTGATCCTCGTCTGGCTGTTCGGCGCCTGGATGACGGTGACCGGGCAGTTGGCCAACGATATCGTCCAGCCGGCGCTCGGCGGCGGCCTCGTTCTGATCGTTCTCCTGATTGGCTTCACGGTGATGCAGCACGCCTTTGCCGGCGGTGCCTATAGCCAGGGCCTGTTTTCCGACCTCGAGCGCCAGTCCCTGGCCCTGACCGGCTCAGGCGATACCGTCTGGGACTGGGACGTGGCGCGCGACCGCGTCGTCACCATCCCCGATATTTCCGCCCAGCTTGGCCTTTCGCCCGGCACCATGCATGGCCCCGCGCGCAACTGGCTGCCGCGCCTGCACCCTGACGACCGTGACCGCTTCCGGGCCACGCTCGATGTGCTGCTGGAACACCGGCGCGGCCGGCTGAACCACGAATTCCGGGTCCGGGCCGAGGATGGCCACTATCACTGGCTGTCGATCAGAGCCAGGCCGGTGCTCGGCGCCAACGGTGAAATCATCCGCTGTGTCGGCACGATCATCGATATTACCGAGCAGAAGAACTCCATCGACCGTTTGCTGCACAATGCGCTGAATGACAACCTGACGGGCCTGCCGAACCGGCAGATTTTCCTCGACCGGCTGCAATCCATCCTGTCGCTGGCACCGGGCTCGACCGCGGTGCGCCCCACCGTCATAACCATCGATGTCGACCGCTACCGGCAGGTCAACGACAAGCTGGGGATCGCGGCCGGCGACAATATCCTGATCGCGCTCACGCGCCGCCTGCGCCGTCTCCTGAAGCCGCAGGACACGCTGGCTCGTCTGGGTGGCGATGAGTTCGGGCTGATCCTGATGTCGGAGCGCGATCCCGCCAAGGTCGCCGATTTCGCCGATGCGGTGTCCAAGGCGATCATGGTGCCGCTCAATTTCGGCAACAAGGAAATCAATCTCACCGCCTCGATCGGCCTCGTCTCCTGGGTGGACCAGCAGGAAAACGCGGCACAATTGCTCGATGATGCCGAGCTTGCCATGTTCCGGGCAAAGAAGGCCGGTGGCAATCGCGTCGAGCCCTTCCGCCCCGCCTTCCGCGCGTCGGGCACCGACCGTTTGCAGTTGGAGGCCGATCTGCGCCGGGCCATCGAGCGCAAGGAACTGAGCCTCGTCTACCAGCCGATCGTCCGTCTGGCTGATGCCGAGATAGCCGGCTTCGAGGCGCTGATGCGCTGGGAACACCCCAAGCGCGGCAGCATCTCGCCGACCGAGTTCATCCCGATCGCCGAAGGGTCCGACCTCATCAACCAGCTGGGCATGTTCGCGTTCGAAAAGGCCACCAGCGACCTCAGCGAATGGCAGCTCCAGACCGGCGACCTGCCGATCTTCGTTTCCGTCAACCTGTCGAGCGCGCAATTGCTCAACAACGATCTCTATGACGATATCCGCGACGTGCTCAACAAGAACCACTGCGATGCGCAGAAGGTGAAGATCGAGTTGACCGAATCCCTCGTCATGGAAAACCCCGAGCAGGCCCGCCTGGTGCTGCAAAAGCTCAAGGATGCCGGGATACGGCTGGCGCTCGACGATTTCGGCACCGGGCATTCCTCGCTGGCGTACCTCACACGCTTCCCCTTCGACACGATCAAGATCGACAAGGCGCTGGTCAAGGATTCCGGCGACAAGCGCACGATCCTGCTTCGCTCAGTCATCACCATGGCGCGCGAACTCGACATGCAGGTCGTGGCGGAAGGGATCGAGTCGGAAGCGGACGCCATCGAACTGGCGCAGATGGGGTGCGATTTCGGCCAGAGCTTCCTATTCGGCCCGCCGATCGGTTCGGAGTCGATACAGCGCCTGCTGAAGGAACGCTTTCCGCTGATGAAGCGGGCTTGAGGCCTAAGCGCGCAGCCTCGCCACCTGCGGCCCTACGACCGTCTGGAAGAGTTCGGGATCGCTGAGCGCCCGGGCCGACAGCATGGCGCCATGGACAGAGGCCATCAGAACTTGCGCCTCCCCTTCCGGATTGCTCATCCGGAATTGTCCGCGGTCCATCCCCGTCTGCAGAACCGACGTGAGCCATCCCGCCAGATTTTGGAAATGACCGCGCACGCGAGCGGCCACCACCTCCGGCAACATCTGTATCTCGGCCGCCAACATGGCGCAGACGCAGAAGGGCTGGCTGGCGTCGAGAATGCAGGCCTGCCAGTAATTCAGATAAGTCTGCAGCTGTTCCGCCGGGTCTGGTGTGCGCTGCGCCAACGCCTTCAACCCCGTTTCGGCCTGTCGCGTGTACCGCTCCACCAGCGCCAGGACGAGTTCGGCCTTGGTCGGGAAATGGTGGTGGATGCTCGCCTTGCGGATGCCGACGGCTTCGGAAATATCGGCATAGCTGAAACCGTTATAGCCGCCCGCGACAATCAGGGACTGCGCTATATCGAGTATTTTTTCGGATGTCGTTGATTCCATGTCGCTGCCTATCTCCTGGTAGGGAGGGTGTCAATTCTCTCGACATTCGCCGCCCACGATATCGTGAACAGGGCACCTGCCGTCCCGAATTGACTCCGGAATTTTGTCTACCTACTAATAGGTAGACAAATAAGGAGACTGTCATGCCTGTTCAATCCTCCCCTCAATCCAACTGGTTGAGATCCTATTATTTCACCCGCGCCGTGTTTTCGATCACATGGATCGTTGCCGCCATCCTGTTCGGTAGTCATTTCATGCTGGCTTCGATTCTTCTCGTGATCTATCCAGCCTGGGACGCCGTTGCCAATCTGGTCGATGCCCGCGTCAATGGTGGTTTAAAGGCCAATCCGTCGCAAACCCTCAACGTTTTCGTCAGCACCATCACCACACTTGCCGTCGTTCTGGCGGTCATGCGGGACACCTATGCCGTGCTCGCTGTGTTCGGTGTCTGGGCGATCTTTTCGGGCGCCCTGCAGCTCTATACCGGTGTCCGCCGGTGGCGCGCCTTTGGTGCGCAATGGGTTATGATCCTCAGCGGAGCGCAATCGGCACTAGCCGGTGGCTTCATGATCAGCCAGTCGTTTGGTGCATCTGCACCCGGCATCCTCGACATCGTTCCCTATGTCGGATTCGGTGCGTTCTACTTCTTGCTCTCCTCCATTTGGTTGACCGTTGTGGCCTATCGCCAGACAAAAGTTACCGGCTGAATGACAAGCAAGCTCATGGCGGCAGGCCCAACACAGCCTGCTGCGGCTCGTCATGGATTCGGATGCATGGCGGCAAGGAACCGCCAACCCAGCCAGATCGCCCACGCCGCAAGCAAGATCCAGATCACGATGATCGCCACAAGACCGGACCGGCTTGTCGGGCGGCCCTGCCGCGCCTCGGAGGCTGCACGATATTCCGCCATCAGATTGCCTGGGACCAGCCGCACCGCCAGAAGAATGCCGAGCGGCACGATGATGACATCATCGAGGTAACCAACCACGGGAATGAAATCGATCGGAGACAACGCATAGGCGGCCACAAAGCCGGCAACGATCTTCGCGAGAACAGGCGTCCTGTGATCCCGCGCGGCGATCCACAGCGCAACGACGTCGCGTTTGATACGCCCGTGCCCATCGCTTCGCCGAATCAAGCCATTTGTTCATGCGCCAGTCTAACGGAAAAGCGTTCAACTTTTGGGGAGGTCTTCGGGTATTACTTCAGGGCACGACGCCCGCGCCCGCCCTCAGGATAAGCCGATTGATAAAATCAAGCTTCTGAACCACCGGCGGCGAGAGTACGAAGGGGTAGCTGTCCGCCTGCCCCATGCTGCGCTGCAGGCTGTTGAGCGCGACGCTGAGCGGGATCCAGGCATCGACGAGATCCTGCGCGCTGGCGGCCCGGTAGGGGTTGAAATCCACCTCCGCCGCCATGTCCTCGTGGCGGCGCGGATCGGTCGAGAGACCGAAGGATCGGGCCGTTTCCAGCGTATCGACGATATGGAAGAAGTGCGCCCAGCATTCGGCGAAATCCTCGGCCGGATGGCAGCTGGCATAGGTGCTGATGAAGCTCGCCTGCCAGTCCGGCGGCGGCCCCTGCTCGTAATTGCGCTTCAGCGCCTCGGCGTAATCGGCACTCTCGTCGCCGAACAGGGCGCGCGCTTCGGCAAGCGTCTGGTCGTCGCGCACAAGCTGCGCCCAGTAGAAATGACCGATCTCATGACGGAAATGGCCGAGCAGCGTCCGATAGGGTTCGCCCATCGACACGCGCACGCTTTCGCGTGTCGCGTCATTGGCTTCGGCCGCGCGCAGGCTGATCAGACCATCTTCATGTCCGGTCATAGCCGGTACGACATTGCCGTTTGCATCCACTTCATCCGCAAGGAAATCGAAGACCAGCCCGCCCTGCGGATCGACATCGCGGCCGGGGCGAGGCAGGTTCCAGCGTAGCAGCGAATAGAACAGGTGCCGTTGTGCCTGGCCGATCTTCTGCCAGCGGGCCAGCCCTTCGGGATTATCGGTAACCGGGACGATGCGATTATATCGGCAGGCTTCGCAATAGATGTTGCTGTCATTGGCCGAGACGAGCCAGTTGCAGGTGTCATGCGCGGCATTGGCACAGAAGCGGACATCGGCTTGTGAGCGCGAAATGATCTGCCACAGATTATCGCCGGTCGGCGTGACCGCCTGAATGGACATGGTCTCAGGCAGGAAACCCAGCTGGAAGCCGCAGTTAATACAGACACGGTTGTCGAAATGAACCGAATTGCCGCAATTGCCGCACTGATAAAGTCTCATGGATCGTCGCCCGCCCCTATGATCACGTCACGATAGTATACTGGAATGACAATTTGACAGAGAAATGCCCGCCGGCACGGAGGCACAGCGGGCATCGGCGCAAAAATCTTCTATCCAGTTGAACCCGTCAGGACAGTCGATATGCGCACGCTGGAGCCGCGATCACGGTCTGGCCGTGATGCGGCAAACCGGATTACATGCGGTCAACCGCGCCTTTTACGGCGTCCTTGGCCTTGCCGGTGGCGGTCTGCACCTTGCCCTTGACTTCCTGGCCCTTGCCTTCGGCCTTCAGCTTGGCGCTGCCTGTGGCCTTGCCGGCCGCCTGCTTGGCTTTGCCCGCAACCTGGTTGGCCGCGCCGGAAATCTTGTCGGAAGTGCTACCCATGTCAGTCTCCTTTAAGAGGGGGAGGACAAGATCCAATCTCTTGTCCTTGCGACTGAAAAACGGGGAGCACTGCAAATTGTTCCGGAAGATTTGCAGAAAGCGATAAAAATGCCGGTTCAGGCGTGGCCGGCATCCATCGACAGCATGGCGGGCGCAACGCCCATCAATGCCAGTGCGCGATCGTACTTGTCGCCGAGATCGCGGTCGAAGATCAGTTCCTCGCTGGCCGGGCAATTCAGCCAGCCATTGTTGGCGATCTCGTTTTCGAGTTGCCCCGCACCCCAACCTGCATAGCCCAGCATCATCATCGCCTTGGACGGCCCCTCGCCGCGTGAAATGGCGCGGACGATATCCAGCGTCGCCGTAAGGCAGATGTCGTCGCTGACGGGAATGCTGGATTCGCTGAGGTAATCATCGGAATGCAGCACGAAGCCACGGCCGGTCTCGACCGGGCCTCCGGTCTGAATCTGGAAATCGCGGGTGACGCCCGGCAGCCGAATGGCCTGGGCCTGATCGATGATCTGCAGATGGAGCAGCACGTCCGGAAAGGTCAGTTGCTGGGGGCGATTGAGCACGAAGCCCATGGCGCCATCACTGGAATGGGCGCAAACGAAGATCACGGTGCGGGCGAAATTGCTGTCGAACATGCCCGGCATGGCGATCAGGAACTGACCATCGAGCAAACCGCGTTCACGTTTCTTCTGGAACGTCGCCATCATGGCTTTAGCCCTTATCGTTCGAGGTCAAATGAAAAGCGTTTCCACCCTTGTCTTTCTGGTTTTCGAGGCTTTTTATGGATCCGTTTTCTCACGTCCGTTCAAGATAAAATGATCCTTGGACAATGGCGGGCGTCTTTCAACCGTGCCCGGAAACCGATAAGCCTCGCAGCCATGAAATATCATCGCCGACTACAGAATGTGACGCATTTGGCTGTTCTGGCAAGCCTCGCAGGATATTTTTTTGCGGGCTCGATTGCCTATGCGGCAACGAGCGAATGGATCAGTTCGGAGGGCGGCGACGTGCGCATCGTCGCTGTAAGGCCGCGGCCTGACAGCAGGGTCCCCGCCATCCTTCACGACAGGGTGCCCGCCATCCTCGACATCCGACTCAAGCCGGGCTGGAAGACCTATTGGAAAGAGCCAGGCGCCAGCGGCATCCCGCCACAGGTCACCATCGGTCCGTCGAGCGGCGTCACCATTTCCGGTCTCAGCTTTCCCGCTCCCAAGACCTTTAATGAAGGCGTGGCGCGCTTCATCGGCTATGACCAGTCCGTTGCCTTCCCTATTGGACTGAGGAGCGAAACCAAGGGTGACATCACGCTCAAGGGTTCTATCTTCATCGGCATCTGCAAGGATATCTGCATCCCCGTCCAGGGCAATTTCACCGTTTCGCTGCCGGCGGACCAGGTGGAAAACCCTCTGGAACGTGCGCGAATCGAAAAGGCTTTTGAGGCCACGGGAGAAGTGTCCGCCAGCGACTTCAAACTAGAAGCTCACTGGTTCGACAAAACAACAAAACGCATGCATCTCTCGATCATCAGGCCCGGCCCGGACGAGGCCGCACCCGAAATCTTCATTTCCAGTGTCGGCAGGTTCCGGCTCGGCGAAGTAGAAAACATTGTGACAAAGAACGGTGTGACGACAGCGGAAATCCCCTACAGTGACGGTGAAATTGACCGTGGACAAATCACAGGAAGCATCAACATCGTCGTGCGTGTTGGCGAGCGCAGCATGCAGACCACGATTTTCTTTGAATGAACCAAAACTATATTTCACAACGAACCGACGTGTTCGCCTTCCCGAAAGTAGATTAGAGGAGTTCCATCATGACCATTTCTGTCGGAGACAAGCTGCCCGCCGCCACCTTCAAGGAAAAGACCGCCGACGGCCCGGTCGAAATCAGCACCGATCAGCTGTTTTCGGGCAAGAAGGTCGTACTCTTCGCTGTGCCTGGCGCATTCACGCCGACCTGCTCGCTGAACCACCTGCCCGGTTACCTGGAAAACCGCGATGCGATCCTCGCACGCGGCATCGATGACATCGCCGTCATCGCGGTCAACGACATTCACGTCATGGGCGCCTGGGCAACCTCGTCGGGCGGCATGGGCAAGATCCACTTCCTGTCCGACTGGAATGCAGCCTTCACCAAGGCGCTCGGCATGGATATCGACCTCTCCGCCGGCACGCTGGGCGTTCGCTCCAAGCGGTATTCGATGCTGGTAGAAGACGGTATCGTTAAATCGCTCAATGTTGAAGAAAGCCCCGGCCAGGCCACGGTTTCTGCCGCCGCCGCCATGCTGGAGCAGATCTGAGGACAACTGCGATCACCGGGAAGCCTCCGCGCGCTTCCCGGTGATGCTCCACCGCCCAACAATTGCAAGACAGCTCATCGACCATCGCGACTTGAAATGACAGCGTCACGCACTACAATCTAAAGTCGTCTTACAATGTCATTTCGAAAAAAACTTTGGGAGCTTCCGATGAAAGCATCTTTGTATATTGCCGCCTTTTCAGCGTCGCTTCTGGTTGCCGGACAGGCCGCTGCCAAAATCCCGCTGGTCAACGCCACCTGCCCCGGGAACATTGAGGTTCATGCCGATCAGGGCGGTCCGATCTATATCAACGGCAAGGAAGGCAAGCTGAAGGTTTTTAACGAAAACTACTACGAAGCCCATGGCAGCGGCGTCACTATATCGCTCACCATCAGCCCTGACGGCTCGGCGGATGTGTCCTACACCGGCAAGGGCGGCGCCAACGGCGTCTGCACCGTCAACTAGCGTAACGGTGCGCCCAAGCGGCTACCGCGATGACGGTGGACTGACGGAATCCAGTTCGAAGACGACCGGAGATGCTGTAATATGTCGATTGTAACGCGGTTGCGGTGGCTCGGGTCGCACGGCGAATGAGCCCCCGCGAAACCGCCCGATCGCCGGAACAGCCGAGATGGTCTCTCTTCCTCCAGCAGGTACGCGCATTCGCAACGCGTTCAACGGCGAAACCTTCGTTTTCAGCCATATGGACGAAGAGGCCGATGCCGTACAGTTTGACGTCATCCTCGAACGCGGCGGGATGCTGACGGGCACCGGACGGCAGCATTTCCATCCGCATGCCGATGAAGAATTCATCGTGCAGAGCGGGGTGCTGAAGATCATGATCGACGGCAAATGGACCCTCCTGCATCCCGGGGACAGCATTGTCGCGTCACGGGGAACGCCGCATCTCTTCCGCAATGGTCATGACGGAGAAACGCATTTTACGGCGCGCTTCACGCCCGCATGCGATTTCCTGCGGTTCTTTCTCAACATGTCGATGAGCACAACCAATCACCCCGATTGGTACGACGCGCAGGGAGAGCCGCCGCTCGTTCTGCGCGCACTGGCGTTGCATGCCTTCCATGGGCATGCCTATGGGGATGGCATCCCCGTCTGGCTTCAGAAAACGGTTTTTGCAGCGCTGGCGCCGGTTGCGCTGCTGCTCGGCTACCGGCTTTCCATGCCGCCGCTCAAAAGGCACGGGTTTGTTCGTGGAAGGCGGCGAGGCCTCACTTCCTCTTGAACGGCTCCATGCCCTTGCGTGCCAGTTCGTCGGCACGCTCGTTCTCCGGGTGGCCCGCATGGCCCTTGACCCAGTGCCAGGTCACCTTGTGGCTTCTATTAGCGGCATCGAGCGCCTGCCACAGTTCACCATTCTTCACCGGCTTCTTGTCGGCCGTCTTCCAGCCGTTCTTCTTCCAGCCGTGGATCCACTTGCTGATCCCGTCCATGACGTATTTGGAGTCGGTGTAGAGATCGACTTCGCATGGGGTTTTCAGGCTGGTCAGCGCCGTGATCGCCGCCAGAAGCTCCATGCGGTTGTTGGTGGTCTCCGCTTCGCCGCCGCAAAGTTCCTTTTCCACTTCGCCATAGCGCAGCACCGCGCCCCAACCGCCGGGGCCGGGATTGCCGGAGCACGCCCCGTCCGTGAAAATATCGACATGTTTCATCAGGCTTGAACTTTCGGCAGAGTGTCAGGCAGGAACGGCTGCGACGAGACCATATTCGGCGGCGGAGGCGACCGAGCGGTGGAACTGCAGCTTCTTCAGGTATTCCAGCGGGTCCTTCTTGACCACCAGCGCGCCGGGCGGGGTCATCAGCCAGTCGTAGAGACGGGTCAGGAAGAAGCGCAGCGCCGAGCCGCGCGCCAAGAGTGGCAGGGCCTCGATTTCCGCCCCAGTCAGCGGCCGCACGCTCTGGTAACCTGAGAGCAGCGCCATGCCCTTGGTCATGTTGAAGGCGCCGTCCTTCTCGAAGCACCAGGCGTTCAGGCAGACGGAGACATCATAGGCGAGGAAGTCGTTGCAGGCGAAGTAGAAGTCGATCAGGCCGGACAAGTCGTCGCCGAGGAAGAAGACGTTGTCGGGGAAGAGGTCCGCATGGATAACGCCCTCCGGCAGGTTTACGGGCCAGTTGGCTTCGAGGACATCGAGCTCGTGGGTGATCTCGGTCTTCAGCCCCGTCTGCACCTCGTCGGCGCGGTCTCGGGAATTGTTCCACAGCGGCCGCCAGCCACCCACCGACAGCGCGTTGGGCCTGCGGATGGCAAAGCCTTCGCCCGCCACATGCATGGCCGCCAACGCCTTGCCCACCTCGCGGCAATGATTGGCATCGGGCTTGCGCAGCCACATGCCCTCCAGGAACGAGATGACGGCGGCCGGACGGCCCGACAGATGGCCGAGAAGCTTGCCATCGGCGCGCGGCAGCGGCAGCGGGCAGGACAGGCCGCGATCGGCGAGATGATGCATCAGGCCGAGGAAGAACGGCAGGTCGTTCTGGTCCACACGCTTCTCGTACAGCGTCAGGATGTAGGCGCCCTTGGTCGTGTGCAGCAGGAAATTGGTGTTCTCGACGCCTTCAGCAATGCCCTTGTAGGACGTCAGCGTACCGACGTCATAGGCCTCCAGAAAACGGGAGAGATCGTCTTCGGTGATGTCGGTGTAAACTGCCAAGGAAAGTGCCTCTATGTGTATCGCGAGTCAGGAATCGATGAATCAACTGCCTAAAAGCCAGGACAGAAAGTTCAAGCCAGCAATCACAGCAATCGAGGCAAAAAATACAATGAAGCTTATGCCGATGCGATTCTGATCCCTGATATTTTCGGGAGTGCCCAGGGCCATGGAAACTCGCGCCTTATACATGATTTCCCTTCGACTGCTGTCGAAACCAGATTCGCCCGGCGCGCCCCAAGGATACCCGCCGCGAATAATGAGCCGAGCAAACGATAGGAAGCCGACCAAAAGGCTGCCGACCAAGGTGAGGAAGGGCAACCAAAAAGCAGATACTACCGCACAGTACCCAGCGAGCTGCCAGAACGTCAGCTCCGAAATCAGTCTCTGCCATTCACCCACACCATATCCTCCACCGTCAGCGGCACGTGGCGAAGCTCGCGGTTGACGAGGAAATTCTCGGTTTCCTCGACCGTATCCGCCAGTTCGACCACCGCGCCGAAGCGTTCGCGAAACGCCTCAATGATCTCGTTGACGATGACTTCCGGCGCGGATGCTCCGGCAGACAGGCCCACCGTAGCGACATCGGCGAAATCATCCCAGTCGATTTCCGACGCGCGCTGGACAAGCACGGATTTTTTCGCACCGGCCCGGAGCGCGACCTCGACCAGCCGCTTGGAATTCGATGAATTCGGCGCACCGACGATGATGAAATGGTCGCATCCGGGGGCAGCCTGCTTCACCGCTTCCTGGCGATTGGTGGTGGCATAGCAGATCGAATCGGCGGCGGGCGCCGTCAGGTTCGGAAAGCGCTCGTGCAGCCGCTTGATGACGCCGGCGGTGTCGTCAACCGAGAGCGTGGTCTGGGTGACGAAGCCGAGATTGTCGGGATCCGGCGGCGTGTAGACATCCGCATCCTCGACGGTTTCCACCAGCGACACCGCGCCTTCCGGCAATTGCCCCATCGTGCCGATCACTTCCGGGTGGCCGGCATGGCCGATCAGCACGACATGGCGGCCGAGCTTCTGGTGACGCATTGCCTGCTTGTGTACCTTGGAGACCAGCGGACATGTGGCATCGAGATAGAACAGGTTGCGGGCTGTGGCATCCGCAGGGACCGATTTCGGCACGCCATGGGCGGAAAACACCACCGGCTGCTTGCGATGCTCTTCCGGGATCTCGTCGAGTTCCTCGACGAAAATCGCGCCCTTAGCCTCCAGCCCTTCGACAACGTAGCGATTGTGCACGATCTCGTGCCGGACATAGACCGGCGCGCCATATTCCTTCAACGCCAGAACGACGATCTGGATCGCCCGGTCGACGCCAGCGCAAAAGCCGCGCGGTCCGCAGAGGCGAAGGGTGATCGGGGTCTTTGCCGGGGTAGAAGAAGCCATGGATCAGGAAGCCAGCACAGTCAAAAGAAGAGCGACGATCGCCGGTCCACCCTGCACCAGAAGAATGCGCGGCTTGACCGACCATGCGCCATATATAGCGGCAACGATCACGCACACAAGGAAGAACACCTTCAGTTGAAAGGCAAAATCCGTCTGAGACGCCAGAAGCGACCAGACGAGGCCGGCAGCCAGAAAACCGTTGTAGAGTCCCTGATTGGCGGCCAGAACCTTCGTCGCTTCCGCCTGTTCGGCCGACATGCGGAAGACCTTCCGTCCTGTTGGTCGGGTCCAGAGGAACATTTCCAGCACCAGAAAGCCGAGATGGAAGAGCGCCGTCAGGGCGATGAAGATGTTTGCCAGAACGCCCATACGATTCTCCCTGTTGAAGCCCGGAACTTACGTCTTCCGCCGAAAGATGAACACCCCGCTGATCACCACCAGCGTGGCGGCAAGGCCGTACCATGTCACCGCATATTGCAGATGGCTGTTCGGCAGATCGAACTGCGTCACACCGCCGATCGGCATGCCGCCCTCATGCGGCGTTGCGTCCGCATCCATGAAGAAGGGCACGACCTTGGCAGGATCGAGCCCGGCACTTGACGCCATCACGTCGAGGTCCTTCCAGTAGAAGATGTTCTTGGCGACATCGTTGTCCGGCACGGCCCAGGATGGTTTTTCCAAGAGCTTGGCGCGGGCAAGACCGGTGACGATCTGCTCGCCGGTCAACTGCCCCAGCTTGCGCATTCCCGGCTCCTTGTTCTCGAAGGGAACGAAGCCGCGGTTGACGAACAGGACCTGGCCATCCGCAAGCTGCAGCGGCGTATAGATGTAATAGCCGGTGCGCCCCTCATAGGTCGCAAAGAAATGGCGTTCCTTGTTGTTGATATAGGTGCCGCTCACCCGCATCGCGCGGTAATCGACATCCCCGCCATCCTTGGCCAACGCCTCGATTGAAGCGAGATCGGCAGGCGGCGCATGCCGGCGCGTCTCGATCTCGGACAGCAACGCTTCCTTCCAGTGCAACCGCTGGACCTGCCAGGTCCCAAGCGACAGCAGAATGGCGAGCACAGTCAAAAGCAGAACGATACCCGCGACACGGCCGAACAGCCCGCCGCCTTTTCTTGCGGACGCCTCAACCACGATCGATCTCACCCTGGCGCGCATTGTTGCGGTATTGCAGGTTGATCAGCACGCCCTTGAGCAGGCGCATCAGCACGAGACTCAGGCCGCAGGCCAGCGGTATCCAGAGCAGGAAATGCAGCCACAGCGGCGGATTGATGTTGACCTCCATCCACAGCGCCGCGCCGACGACAATGAAGCCGACGATCAGGATGACGAAGACCACGGGGCCATCGCCCGAATCGGCGAAGGCCAGATCGAGATCACAGTTGGCGCAGACCGATTTCACCTTCAGGAATCCGTCGAACAGCTTTCCCTGACCGCAGCGCGGGCAGCATCCCTGCAATCCGGCCTTCACAGGATCGACCGGCGGAAAATGGGCTGTGTCTTCGGTCATGGCTTGATCTTTCAGATTGGCCTCTTTCCGGCCTTCACATTAGAGCAGCTAGGTATCTTCCGGCCGCATTTTCGTCCAACAGAAAGGCTGCGACAAAAGGGCTCTTAAAGTTGCCAGCCAAATCTGTTCAGGAGGCACGATCCGTAACGATGGTCATTTTCAGCCCCAGCGTGGATATGATTTTATGCAGTGTTTCAAAACGCGTTTTTGAACCGCCGCGCAGTGACTTGTAGAGGCTTTCGCGGCCAAGCCCTGAGGCTTTCGCGATTTCCGTCATCCCGCGCGCTTTCGCAACGTCTCCAAGTGCCGCGATGAAAACGTCCGGATTTTCATCTTCCATGGCTGCTGCCAGATACTCGGCAATCAATTCGTCGTCGTCGAGAAATTCCGAGACATCAAAGACAGAAGTCGTCGTCATTTACGGCCCTTCTTCAGTTCATTGGCTATTTTCAACGCCGCTGCGATGTCGCGCTTCTGGCTGGATTTGTCTCCACCGATCAGCAGCAGATAGACGACATCCCCGGTTCGCTTGAAATAAACACGGTAACCAGGGCCGTAATGTATCCGCATCTCGGAAACGCCCTCGCCGACCGGCGCGCAGTCTCCCAGATTTCCATGTTCCGCTGAACGGATCCGCGCGAGAATCCTCGCTTTAGCCTTCACGTCACGCAGCGAAAAAAGCCAATCCTTGAAGACAGTGGTGGCTTCAAATATCAACATGTCTTTTGTATCTTATCGGATACATTTGGTCAATTCTCCCATCTCTCAAAGCTCTGAAATGGAAACGGCCGCATCGCTGCGGCCGTTCCGATATCCAATTTCAACCCCGAGGTCGATCAACCGTGCGCGACCGGTGCGCCCCAGCCGCCCCAGATGTAGATCGAGAAGAACAGGAACAGCCAGACGACGTCGACGAAGTGCCAGTACCAGGCGGCGGATTCGAAGCCGAAGTGCTGCTTCGGGGTGAAATCGCCCTTCAGTGCGCGCAGCAGGCAGACGATCAGGAAGATCGTTCCGACCAGAACGTGGAAGCCGTGGAAACCGGTCGCCATGAAGAAGGTCGCGCCGTAGATCGAATCCTTGAAGGCGAACGGAGCGTGGGCATATTCGTAGGCCTGCACGAAGGAGAACAGGACACCGAGCAGGACGGTCAGCGTCAGGCCGTTGATCAGGCCCTTGCGGTCGTTGTGCAGCAGCGCATGGTGCGCCCAGGTGACGGTCGTGCCCGAGAGCAGCAGGATGACGGTGTTATAGAGCGGCAGGTGCCAGGGATCGAGAACCTCGATGCCCTTCGGAGGCCATGCGCCGCCGGTAAACGCCGTACGGGTTGCCTGGATGGCTTCGCCGGGAAACAGGCTGGCGTCGAAATAGGCCCAGAACCAGGCAACGAAGAACATCACTTCCGAAGCGATGAACATGATCATGCCGTAACGCAGATGCAGCGCTACGACGCGGGTGTGATGGCCCTCATGCGCTTCCTTGATCGTATCCGCCCACCAGGCGTACATCGTGTAGAGCACCACGGCGAGACCGATGAAGAACATCCACGGATGCGCCCATTCGATACCGAACAGGTGGAGCGAACCACCCGAGAGGTAGCGCATGTAGCCGACGCCGCCGAAGGCCATGACGAACGCGCCGATCGAGGCAAGCAGCGGCCATGGGCTGGGGTCGATGATATGGTAGTCGTGGTTCTTCTGATGCGCATCGGCCATGTGGATATCCCCGATAAGTCTTTCTGTTCGTCGCTTCCGGCTTAGCCGAAAACGGTGATCTGTCAAAGTCTGTTGTCAGTTTCGACCGGCTTCGCCTTCAATGCCGCCACCGGCTTCGAAGGTTCGCGGGCGTAGAATGTATAGGAAAGCGTCAGCGTCCGGATGTCCTTGGTTTCGACCGACTTGACGATCTCCGGATCGACGAAGAACACCACCGGCATCTCCATCTCCTCGCCAGGCTGCAGCGTCGTCTCGGTGAAGCAGAAGCACTGGACCTTGTTGAAATAGGCCCCGCCCGCCATCGGCGTGACGTTGAAGACTGCCTGACCGGTCGTCGGCTTCTTCGACAGGTTTTTCGCCGTGAAACCGACCTGGACCGTTTCGCCGATCTTGACTTCGATCTGGCGTTGTACGGGCTTGAAGTCCCACGGTAGGTCGGACGCGATATTGGCGTCGAAGGTCACCTTGATCGTCTTGTCGAGAATGACATCGGACGCCTGCTCGACACGCTTGGTCGTGCCGTTATATCCGGTCACCTTGCAGAACATGTCGTAGAGCGGCACGGCAGCATAGGCCATGCCGGTCATGCCCACGACGAAGGCGACGCAGGACGCGACGATGACGCCGTTCGCTCGTTCCTTGTTGGGTCCAGACTTGCCTGCCGTCATAACCGTCGCTCCGCCTTATTGAACCATGCCGTTGCTGAACTTGATCAGCGTAACAACGTAGAAAAGGACGACGAGGCCGAAGAGAACGACGCCAAGCGCTATATTGCGGCCGCGGCGCGACTTCTTCTGGGCGGGGGTGAGTGTCACGAGATCCATCAGGCAACCTTTCCGGCAGTCAGCCACAGCGTGGTGACAAGGTGATCGATCATCAGCGCGGAGAAGATCGCGAAGAGATACAGGATCGAGAAGGCAAAGAGTTTCTTGGCCGGCAGCATGCGCTCGTCGCCTTCCGGCATGCGGTAGACACCGATCGAATACCAGATGAAGCCGAGGCCCAGCGCGGTACCGAATGCACCGTAGGCCATGCTGGCGAAGCCTGCGATCGTCGGCACCACGCCGATGATCGCGGTGAGACAGGCGTAGATGACAATCTGGGTCTTGGTGGTCGCCTCGCCACTGACATTCGGCAGCATCGGCACACCGACCGCACCGTAATCACGCATCTTGAACAGCGCCAGCGCCCAGAAATGGGCTGGGGTCCACAGGAAGGTGATCAGGAAGAGAATGATGCTTTCGATGGAGACGCCATTGGTGACGCAGGCCCAGCCGATCATCGGCGGGAATGCGCCGGCGGCGCCGCCGATAACGATGTTCTGCGGCGTCGAGCGCTTCAGCCACATCGTGTAGATCACAGCATAGAAAAAGATCGTGAAGGCGAGCAGCCCGGCCGACAGCCAGTTGATCACCAGGCCGAGGATGCAGACCGAGAAGGCCGAGAGCACGAGGCCGAAGGCCAAAGCCTCCTGCGGCAGGATCTTGCCGGCAGGAATGGGCCGTGTTGCCGTGCGTGTCATCACCGCATCGATATCGGCATCGTACCACATGTTCAGGGCACCGGAGGCTCCGGCGCCCACGGCGATACAGAGGATCGCGATAAAGCCGAGGAACGGATTGATATGCCCCGGCGCCATCACCATGCCAGCCAGCCCCGTGAAGACCACGAGCGACATCACGCGCGGCTTGAGGAGTTCAAAGAAATCGCGCGCAGACGCCTCCGAAAGGCGGACGCCTTCCTGGCCGATTGCTTCGTGATTGTCGATGACCGTCATGTCGTCTCTTTTCCGTTCAATCTCGTGAAAGAGGTAAGCTGCCGGCTTCCCTCTCAGTCGTCATCCTCGGGCTTGACCCGAGGATCCACATCCCACGGCAAGCCGGAAGATGTGGAATGGATCCTCAGGTCAGGCCCGAGGGATGACGGAGGGTGGGTGCAGGACTTGCCCGGCGAACCTTCTGCTCCGCGGTATGCGTGTTCTGTTTGTCAGGGAGCCGCCGTTACCGGCGGCTCCGACTGTCTGCGATCTTACTTGATGCGCGGCAGCTGTTCCCACTGGTGGAACGGCGGCGGCGAGGACAGCTGCCATTCCAGCGTGTTGGCACCCTCGCCCCATGGGTTGTCGCCGGCGACGCGCTTCTTGGCGAAGGCTTCGAAGACACCGAAGAGGAAGATACCAACCGCAACGGCCGAGATATAGGAACCGTACGAGGACACCATGTTCCAGCCGGCATAGGCATCCGGATAGTCGATGTAGCGGCGCGGCATGCCGGCGAGGCCGAGGAAGTGCTGCGGGAAAAACACCAGGTTCACGCCGATGAACATGACCCAGAAGTGCAGCTTGCCGATGAATTCCGAGTACATGTAGCCGGTCATCTTCGGGAACCAGTAGTACCAGGCCGCGAAGATCGCGAAGACGGCGCCGAGCGACAGGACGTAGTGGAAGTGGGCAACCACGTAGTAGGTGTCATGCAACGCACGGTCGAGGCCGGCATTTGCAAGCTGAACGCCCGTGACGCCACCGACGGTGAACAGGAAGATGAAGCCGATCGCCCAGACCATCGGCGTGGTGAAGCGGATCGAACCGCCCCACATCGTCGCGATCCATGAGAAGATCTTCACGCCGGTCGGAACCGCGATGACCATCGTCGCGAAGACGAAGTAACGCTGCGTATCAAGCGACATGCCGACCGTGTACATGTGGTGAGCCCAGACGATGAAGCCGACGGCGCCGATGGCCACCATGGCATAGGCCATGCCGAGGTAACCGAAGATCGGCTTCTTGGAGAAGGTCGAGACGATGTGGCTGACGATGCCGAAGCCGGGCAGGATCAGGATGTACACTTCCGGATGACCGAAGAACCAGAACAGGTGCTGGAACAGGATCGGGTCGCCGCCGCCTTCAGGCGCGAAGAAGGACGTGCCGAAGTTGCGGTCCGTCAGCAGCATGGTGATGCCGCCTGCCAAAACCGGCAGCGAGAGCAGCAGCAGGAAGGCGGTGATCAAAACCGACCAGGCAAACAGCGGCATCTTGTGCAGCGTCATGCCCGGAGCGCGCATGTTCAGGATCGTGGTGATGAAGTTGATCGCACCGAGGATCGACGAAGCACCGGCAATGTGCAGGCCGAGGATCACGAGATCCATGGCCGGCCCGGGCTGGCCCGAGGTCGAATAAGGCGGATAGATCGTCCACCCCCCGCCCGCACCATAGGCACCGGCCGGACCTTCGACGAACATCGACAGGAGAACCAGCAGGAAGGCCGGGATGATCAGCCAGAAGGAGATGTTGTTCATGCGCGGGAACGCCATATCAGGCGCACCGATCATGATCGGAACCATCCAGTTGGCAAAGCCGCCGATCAGCGCCGGCATGACCATGAAGAAGATCATGATGAGCGCGTGAGCCGTCGTGAAGACGTTGAACATGTGCTTGCCACCGTCGATGGCAGCATCGCCCTCGAAGCCGTAGACCATGGCAGCGAGACCGTGGAAGATCTGGATGCCCGGCTCCTGCAGCTCGGCGCGCATGAAGACCGACAGCGTGCCGCCGACGAGACCCGCGAAGATCGCGAAAATCAGGTAGAGCGTTCCGATGTCCTTGTGGTTGGTCGAGAGGAACCAGCGCTGAAAGAAGGTCAGCGGCTTGTGGGCGTGGTCGTGATCATGGTCGTGCCCGTGATCGTGGGCATGGTCATGAAGGTGATCGTGATGAGCGGATGTTCCGGCCATTGGGTTGAGCTCCCCTTCGAATTACTGTGCGGCGTTTGCAGCGACGTCGACGGTCTTTGCCGCGCCGTCGGTTGCAGCCATGAGTGCCTTGTTCGCGTCACCAATGTTGGTGGCGGCGGCAGCGAGCCAAGTGTTGTACTTGTCTTCACTGACGACACGGACGGCGATCGGCATATAGGCATGGTCCTTGCCGCAGAGCTCGGAACACTGGCCATAGTAGAGGCCTTCGCGGTCAGCCTTGAACCAGGTCTCGTTCAGACGGCCTGGAACGGCGTCGATCTTCACACCGAAAGCCGGCATGGCGAAAGCATGGATGACGTCGGCTGCAGTCACCAGGAGACGAACGGTCTTGCCGACGGGAACAACGACTTCATTGTCCACTGCGAGGAGACGCGGATAGGCTTCCTTGTCGGCCTTGCCGAGAGCGTCGCGGTCTTCGTCCTTGAGGAGAAGACTGTCGAAGGAGAGCGGGCTTTCGCCAACTTCGTATTCATACGACCAGTACCACTGGTTGCCCGTTGCCTTGACTGTCAGGTCCGGATTTTGCGGCGGCGTCAACTGCGCGGTCAGAAGCTGGAAGGACGGGATCGCCAGGAAGAGGAGAATGACGACGGGGCCGAGCGTCCAGACGATCTCGATCGCCGTGTTGTGGCTGGTCTTGGAAGCGACCGGGTTCTTGGACTCGCGGTAGCGAACGACGATCCAGACCAGCAGCGCCAGAACGAACAGCGTGATCGGCACGATGAACCACAGCGTGTAGTGCTCGAACCATGTAATTTCTTCCATGATTCCGGTTGCAGCCGACTGAAAATTGGTCTGCCACGCGACCGGCTTGTCAGCAAAGGCGTTGGAAGCAAAAAGCAGACAGGCAGTGGATGCCAGAGCTGCAAAAGCCTTGTTTTTCACAATAGTGTCTCCCTGGGCGCTTGATCAGGATCAAAGCGAAACGCAGAATCCTCGTCATACTGAAGCGCTTCAAACCACAGTTTGATCAACGCCGCAACATCTGTCCCGTCAAGCCCCTGCGTCATTTTTACTCAAACCCTGCTTTTCGCACAGGCTCTTAGCGGGTGCATGCCTCGGGACGGAGCTAGGCAGCCGTGGGCCACCGACGCAAAGTCCCGCAATTCCTCTCCGTGAGCCATCCTATACCATATTTAAGACAGCCGACGCCATGCAGTTCGGCCCGATTGGGGAGTATTGGCAGCAGGTTGCGCCGATATGCCGCCGTATAGAGCCCCATTTCCGCCACACCGCACTGGAATGTAGCCGCCGGGGCTTTTCATTTGCGTGCACGCACTTCAAGAATAGCCGCTACTGATTCTTTAGTTTGAGGTTTCCATGGGCCTGTCCCTCCTTTCCCGGCTGCCGGTTGCGGCGTTCGGACTTGCCGCCACACTTCTTTCCTTCTCGGCAGCGGCCCAACAGCAGCAACCCGGATCGCAGCAGCCAGGCACGCCCGGCACGGTCAAGTCCAATCATGGTGCATGGTCGATCGTCTGCGACCAGCCGGCCGGCGCTTCGGCCGAGCAGTGCGCGCTGATGCAGAACGTCATTGCCGAGGATCGCCCGGAAGTGGGCCTCTCCGTCGTCGTGCTCAAGACCGCCGATCGCAAGGCAAAGATCCTGCGCGTGCTGGCGCCCCTTGGCGTGCTGCTGCCGAACGGCCTTGGACTGAACGTCGATGGCAAGGATATCGGCCGCGCCTATTTCGTCCGCTGCTTCTCCGATGGCTGCTATGCCGAAGTCGTTCTGGAAGAGGAACTGCTGAAAACCTTCCGCAGCGGTGCCACCGCCACCTTCATCGTCTTCCAGTCTCCGGAAGAAGGCATCGGCATCCCGGTCGATCTGAAGGGGTTCGGAGAGGGTTACGACGCGCTGCCATAAGGCAAACCTTCATTTGTCACGATGAAAGACCAACCTGCGTTCCAGAGCGGCTGACCGAATATCCGGCGGCCGCTTTTTCTTTGCGCTTGCCCCTCCCTGTGCCTGTCCCTACATAAGTCACTCTCTATCTCAGCATCCGGAGCATGCGCATGAACACCGATCTCATCAAACTGTTCGACAGCGACGAGGCCGCCGTGCGCGAGGTTCTGGCGCAGACGCTGTCCGGCGCCGATGACGGTGAACTGTTCATCGAGCACAGCCAGTCGGAATCGCTCTCCTTCGACAATGGCCGTCTGAAGGGCGGCAGTTTCAACACCGATCAGGGATTTGGCCTGCGCGCGGTTGCAGGCGAATCCGTCGGTTATGCGCATGCGGGTGATCTCTCGCTCTCGGCCCTGAAGCGCGCGGCCGATGCCGTGGGCGCGGTGACACGCGGTTATTCCGGCAGCTATGCCGCCGCTCCCCAGCGCACCAACAAGAAACTCTATGGCGACGAGAACCCGATTGGCGAACCGAGCTTCGAGGCCAAGGTTGCCTTGCTGCAGGAGATCGACGCCTATCTGCGCGGCAAGGAGCCGAAGGTGCGGCAGGTCTCCGCCTCCATCGCCGCCAGCTGGCAGGTGGTCGATATCCTGCGCGCCGACGGTGAGCGCATGCAGGATATCCGGCCGATGACCCGCCTCAACATCTCCGTCGTCGTCGGCGACGGCGACCGGCAGGAGAGTGGCTCCTACGGCGTCGGCGGCCGGCGCGGTTTCGGCGATTTCATCGCCACAGACAGCTGGCAGCGCGGCGCCGACGATGCGTTGCGCCAAGCGCTGGTCAATCTCGAGGCGATCGATGCGCCGGCGGGCACGATGGACGTGGTGCTCTCCTCGGGCTGGCCGGGCGTGATGCTGCACGAAGCCGTCGGCCATGGCCTGGAAGGTGATTTCAACCGGAAGAAGACCTCGGCCTTTGCCGGGCTGATGGGCCAGACCGTCGCCGCCAAGGGCGTCACGGTCGTCGATGACGGTACGATCGAAAGCCGACGCGGCTCGCTGACCATCGACGACGAGGGCACGCCGTCGGCCTATAACGTGCTGATCGAAGACGGCAAGCTGGTCGGCTATATGCAGGACCGCCAGAACGCCCGGCTGATGGGCATGAATCCGACCGGCAACGGCCGCCGCGAGGGCTATGCCCATGTGCCGATGCCCCGCATGACCAACACCTACATGCTCGGCGGTGACAAGACGCCGGACGAAATCATCGCCTCGGTCAAGAAGGGCATCTATGCCGTCTCCTTCGGCGGCGGCCAGGTGGACATCACCTCCGGCAAATTCGTCTTCGGCTGCACGGAGGCCTATCTGATCGAAAACGGCAAGATCGGCGCGCCGGTCAAGGGCGCCATGCTGATCGGCAACGGTCCGGAAGCCATGCAGCGCATCACCATGATCGGCAATGACATGAAGCTCGACAGCGGCATGGGCAATTGCGGCAAGGCGGGCCAATGGGTCCCCGTCGGCGTCGGCCAGCCGCATCTGCGCATGAACGAGATGACGGTGGGCGGTACGCAGGCCTGACAACAGTGATCGATTAGCCTTCAATCACCCGACTGAAACTTCCCGCTTTGAAAAACGATGTCACGTTTCGTCGAAAACGTGACGCTCGTATCGGCGCTCTGCACCGACAGCCGCCGCGCGTCCCAATTCCACATCTTTCCGAAGCAACAGCCGACAAGACACGAATTCCGCGCAACTCCTGACGGAACCAAATCCCACTGCCCGAGTTATCAGCTCGAAACCGCATAACTGTTTGAAAATGCGGTCGGTTCACAGCAAGGGAGACACATCATGGGACGCGGTATTTTGCTTTGGTTGCTGGGGGTTCCGATTCCGATCATTATCCTTCTCGCACTCTTCTTCCGATAGGTGGTGCGATGACAATTCCGGTGTCTACGGTGCCAGCGGGCACCACGACCGAATCCTCGCATTCAGCCGTCAGCTGGGGCGCGATCATCGCGGGCGCTGTCGCGGCAGCGGCGGTCACACTCCTTCTCACCCTGCTGGGATCCGGCTTGGGTATGACGATGGTGTCGCCTTGGTCGAACGAGGGCGTTTCCCTGACCACCTTTGCGGTCTCCACCGCCATCTGGCTGGTGATCGTCCAGTGGGTTTCCTCTGGGCTCGGAGGCTACATTACCGGCCGCCTGCGCACCAAATGGACAGGCGTGCATACGGATGAAGTCTTCTTCCGCGATACCGCGCATGGCGTGCTGTCCTGGGCCTTAGCGACACTGATCGTCGCCGGCGCTCTCGGTTCTGCTGTCTCGTCAACGATCGGCGCCGGTGTCCAAGCAACCGCGACGGTCACCGCGGGCGCGGCTACCGCTGGTGCGGCTGCAGCAAGCTCGGATAAGGCGAGCGCCGCAACCTCGTATTTCGTCGACAGCCTGCTGCGTCCGGCAAACCCTGCCACTGCTCCGGCGGCGAGTGGTGCAGGCACGACGGGCGACGATACGGCAGCCCAGGTCTCCCGCATCCTTGTCAACAGTGCTGCTGCCGGCGAAATGTCAGCCGACGACCGTGCCTATCTCGATCAGTTGATCGCGGCAAGGACAGGGTTGTCCGAGGCTGATGCCAAGGCCCGCGTCGATGCCGTGTTGAAGAGCATCGAGGATGCGAAGGTCAAGGCGCAGGAAGCAGCCGATACAGCCCGCAAGGCGAGTGCCACTCTTGCTCTTCTCGGCGCCCTTTCCCTGCTGATCGGCGGCTTCGTCGCCGGCGTCGGTGCGGCGCTTGGTGGCAGGCAGCGCGATGAAATCGACGGCGTTTACGTCGCCCGATAAACGCACAAACAACGACATCGAAAGGCGGGCCGCAAAAGTGGCCCGCTTTTTCGTTTCGGTGACCAAAAGACGCAACTCCTGGATTCAGCCGGCGTTAACGCCGCCGCCGGTACAGTCGCGCACCATCATTCACACCACCGCCTCTTCAGATCAGATTTGGAACAGCCACCGTGAAAACCATGCTGCGAAAGATCGTCAAACGCGCCGCCATTACCGGCGGGCTCCAGGCCGCCCGTTTCCTGCATGCCGGCGGCATCATGCGGCAAGCACGCGGGCGCGGTGCCATCTTCACGCTGCATCATGTCCGGCCGAAAAAGGCGCGTACCTTCGATCCGAACGCGCATCTGGAAATCACGCCCGAATTCCTAGATATCGCTATTACCCGGCTGAAGCGGGACGGCTATCACTTTATCGCGCTCGACGCCCTGCCCGCGCATCTCGCCTCCGAAAACCGGCAGCCAGTCGCGGTCTTCACGCTGGACGACGGCTACCGCAACAATCTGGAACATGCAGCACCGGTGTTCGCCCGCCATGAAGTGCCGTTCACCGTTTTCGTCGCCGGCGGCTTCATAGACCGGAAGGATATTCTTTGGTGGGAAACGTTGGCTGATCTTCTTGGACAGGAGAAACGCCTTCAGTTTCAGTTCAGCGGAGAGGTGGAACGACTCGATATCGAGACCCTTCAGCAGAAGCAGGCAGCCTTTGACCGCATCGCCACGTTCATTCATTCGATCGATGAAACAACGGCCGTCGATCGGCTGAAGGCGATGGCCGGGCTGTACGACATTGATGCGCTGAAACTAACCTCGCGACTGACTCTTGACGAAGACGGTCTTCGCCAACTGATCGCAAATCCATTCGCAAGCCTTGGCGCCCACACGATCACGCACCGAGCGCTGGCGCGGCTCACCGATGATGTGGCGCGGCGGGAAATGGA
Source organism: Rhizobium sp. Leaf453 (assembly GCF_001425605.1). GTDB lineage: Bacteria > Pseudomonadota > Alphaproteobacteria > Rhizobiales > Rhizobiaceae > Pararhizobium. The sequence goes on from NZ_LMRG01000001.1 coordinate 208,737, forward strand.
TCGCTCCGTCGCAAGGGTCGAGCAGATCACGGGCAAACGCCCGACATCGCTTGCCTATCCCTATGGGGACACGGCAGCGGTTTCCGCGCGTGATCACAAACTTGCCCAGGAGTTGGGCTTCACAACGGCGGTGACGACACAGCCGGGCACGCTATCCGGCACTGACGACGTCATGGCCCTACCCCGCATCTCGCTCAACGGCTATTTCCAGAAGGCCGGCTATGTCAGCGCGCTCTCCTCCGGCATTCCGTTCAAGTTGATGGGACGCGGCTGAGCAAAGCCGAGTTACGGATACATCCGCACCTTGCTCCAGTCACCCTCCGGCGTGTCGCGACGGAACTCGATGCGATCGTGCAGACGGAAAGCGCCATCCTTCCAGAACTCGATGGAAGTCGGCTGGATGCGGAAGCCCGACCAGTGTGCTGGGCGCGGAATATCGCCGAGCGGATATTTCAGCGTGTATTCGGCGACTGCCTTCTCCAGCGCGAAACGGCTTTCGAGCGGACGCGACTGTTTCGACGCCCAGGCGCCGATGCGGCTGCCGCGGGCGCGGCTCTTGTAATATTCGTCGGCTTCCGCGTCGGAGACGATTTCCACCGGGCCACGGATGCGAACCTGCCGGCGCAACGTCTTCCAGTGGAAGCACATGGCCGCCTTCCTGTTGCCGAGAATTTCCTGCCCCTTCTGGCTCTCGAAGTTCGTGTAAAACACGAAACCGCGCGCATCGAACTCCTTCAAAAGCACCATGCGCACATCCGGCAGACCATCCGCATCCACCGTCGCAAGGGCCAAGGCATTGGGATCATTGATCTCGCTTGCCTCAGCCTCCTTTAGCCATGCACCAAACAGGGAAAAGGGTTCGTTCTCTTCCGTGAAGTCACCAGTTGTTAACCCAGATTCGGTCATATTGCCTTCCAATGCCGTGATGTGTGGCGCGGATAGAGCCCGAAGGTCCGCCGCTCAAGAATAAGTGTCAGAGCCTGCCGATGGTCCAGCGACCACGAACTGCTCTATCGAGTCTGACAGGTATGCCATTGCAAGACATAGCAAAGTGGATCGATGACACAAAGGGCTTATCCCGATTGGTGGGACTTGCCGTTCTGTTTGTGTCAGCCGGGCTGTTGTCGGGTTGCATGAGCGCGGGGCTGGATCTCGCCGGTGCGCAGGACGTGGACCGCACCGTTTCGACGAGCTCCGTGCCGCCAGTGACGACAGAGGAGAACAATTCCGACGCCATCACCGTGCGCAATGCAGTCGCCTCCGCGGATATGTCGACGATCGGGACCAACCCGATCCCGTGGGCCAATGCGGCATCGGGAAGCGCCGGCGTCATCAGCAGCATTGCCGAAGAACAGGTCAACGGCACGACCTGCCGCCGCTTCACGACAACCCGTCACTCCTATCAGGGCATCGCAAAATTCAACGGCAACACCTGCCTGCTCGGCAACGGCCAATGGTATCTGACCAGCTTCGGCCCGCGCAGCTGATCGGAACCGTCACCGGTTTTTCGCTACCGGCCATTAACCACGCTTTCACAAACCAGCCTAATCTGCCCCGGATCGGGTCGTTTCGGCAGGGTCCGGAGCCTTCCGGCTAACCGTTATTTAAGTCTCCCCTTCTCATCATCGCTCCATCGAAAACGGCCGTTCTGGCGCGTTTTCCCTTGACTTTTCAACAGGGCTGAACGGTCCGCCGGATAAGGCGCGCAGCCCCTCAGAAAGCGGTGGCATGCATGCGTGATCCCTATTCAGTGCTCGGCGTCAGACGCAATGCCGGACAGGACGAGATCAAGGCTGCCTGGCGCAATGTCGCCAAGGCCGTGCATCCGGACCAGAACCGTGACGACCCGTTCGCCAGCCAGCGCTTTGCCGAGGCCGGCCGTGCCTACGAGGTTCTCAAAGACCCGAAGCTGCGTAACCGCTATGATCAGGCGCGCCGCGAGGCGGAACTGCGCCGCATGGAGGAAGTTGCGCGCAAGGCCCGCGGCGTCGAGGAGCCGACCATCGATCCAGAAACGGCCGAGGAGATGATTTCGCGCATCTTCGGTTCGGATGCCCAGACGACAAAACCACAAGAGGCTCGCAGGCCTCACCCCCAACCGCAGCAGGCCAGGGCAGAACCGAAACCCGCGCCAAAACCCGAACCGAAAGCGGAACCGGCTCCCGAACCGGAAGCGAAGGCGGACGCTGCGGAAAAGTCCCCGATTTTCAGCGGCTTTCCCCGTGCGGCCGCCCCTGCCGCAGAACTGATCTCGTCGATCGTCCAGCGTATTCGCGGCTCGGCCGGCAAGCCTGCCCAGGAGAAGGTGCCGGACATTTTCTGCGATGTGACCGTTTCGGTGGAAGATATCTTTCGCCGAGAAAAGGCGACGGCGACGTTGCCGGACGGCCAGACCCTGAAGGTCGCCCTGCCGGCTGGGACCACCGACGGCAGCATCATTCGCCTGAAGGAGATGGGCTACCGCCTGAACGGAATGTTGCGCGGCGATGTCGTCGTTGCCGTACGCGTCAAGCAGGATGGCGGCTTCCGAACCGACGGCACGGACCTGCGCACGACGCTCGCCATCAACATCCAGGATGCCGTTCTGGGCTGCGATGCCAAGGTAAACACCCTCACCGGGCCGGTGACCGTCACGATCCCACCCTGGTCCGGCTCCGATCACGTGGTTCGTCTTTCCGGCCACGGATTGCCGACATCAGACGGCAAACGCGGCGATCTCCTGATCGAACTGCGGCTGATGCTGTGGGAAAAGCCGGATGAAAAGGTCACCGATCTGATGCGCAGCCTGCGCAACGGCTTGTTTCTTTAAAGTTTTATAACAGCGACAGTGGACGCTGACCCTTTGTTACGGGAACTAACAGTTCCTGATCTCGCCCGCGCTTGAACCACCGGGGCGGCTATGTCATAGCCAGTGCTCAAAAATTCAGAACCGACGCGACCAGGCGGGCGCGAAGGTTCCGGCGGTTTCAACACATGCGCTTTCCGGTCAGCCAATGACGACGGACGCATGGGCAGCATTGGGGACATCATATGTCGCAAGCATCCGGTCTGATGAAAGGCAAACGCGGCCTGATCATGGGCGTCGCGAACAATCGTTCGATTGCCTGGGGTATTGCAAAGGCAATTCACGCGCAGGGCGGCGAACTCGCATTCACCTATCAGGGCGATGCGCTGAAGAAGCGGGTCGAGCCGCTGGCGCAGGAACTCGGCGCCGTCATGGCCGGCCACTGTGATGTCAGCGACGAATCGACCATCGACGCCGTTTTCGAAAACCTCGAAAAGCTCTGGGGCAAGATCGACTTCATCGTGCATGCCATCGGCTTTTCCGACAAGGACGAACTGACCGGCCGCTATGTCGATACATCGGCTGCCAATTTCGCGCTTACCATGAACATCTCGGTCTATTCCTTCACGGCCGTCGCACGTCGCGCCGAGAAGCTGATGACCGATGGCGGCTCGATGCTGACCATGACCTATTACGGCGCCGAAAAGGTGATGCCGAACTACAACGTCATGGGCGTTGCCAAGGCCGCGCTGGAAGCCAGCGTCAAGTATCTGGCGGTCGACCTCGGCCCGAAGAACATCCGCGTCAACGCGATCTCGGCCGGCCCGATCAAGACGCTTGCAGCCTCCGGTATCGGCGATTTCCGCTATATCCTGAAGTGGAACGAATACAACGCGCCGCTGCGCCGCACCGTCACCATCGAGGAAGTCGGCGATGTCGGCCTCTACATGCTGTCGGACTTGTCGCGCTCGGTGACCGGTGAGGTCCATCACGCCGACAGCGGCTATCATGTCGTCGGCATGAAGGCCGTTGATGCGCCGGATATCGCCGTCATCAAGGACTGATGCTGCACGACCGTAATCCGGGGTTCTCCGCCAGCGGAATGCCCCGGCTCCCTTGCGACGGGTCCAATTGACCCCTGCCCCGGAGTTTCTCCGTGACCATTTACATGATCCGCCACGGACAGACCGACTGGAATGCGCAGATCCGCATGCAAGGGCAGAAGGATATTCCGCTCAATGATACCGGACGGCGTCAGGCCAGAGGCAATGGCCGCGCCTTGGCAGCCATGCTTGGCCCCGATGCACATTCGCGCTTCGACTTCGTGTCCAGCCCCCTCCACCGCACGCGAGAAACCATGGAACTCATTCGCGAGTCCATGGGGCTGCCCGCATCCGGCTATCGGACGGATGCCCGGCTGAAGGAGGTCTCCTTCGGCGATTGGGAAGGCTATACAATGGCCGAACTCGAGCGCGAGATGCCGGAGCGCGTGGCTGAGCGCGAACTCTCCAAATGGGACTTCATCCCGCCGGGCGCGGATGCCGAGAGCTACGAAATCCTGTCCTGGCGTGTCGGGGCATGGCTGTCGAGTGTTACCGGGCCAACCATTTGCGTCAGCCATGGCGGCGTGATTCGCACGCTGTTCAAACTATGCGGCGCAATGGACGCGGAAGAAGCCGCACTCGGTGCGATTCCGCAGGACAGAATTCTGAAGATTGAAAATGGCGCGATCGGCTGGCTTTGAACGCCGGAGCGACGCGACCCCGAAACATAGATCGCGGCGAAGGCAACTCGCTGCCACGCCGCGTTCGTAATGCAATTACTGCACGATTTCCAGATCATTGATGACGCGCTTGCCGTCAACCTCGGTGTAGAACACCAGAACCTTCACACCGGCGGTCAGCCCTTCGAAATTGAACTCTTCCGGCGCCTGATAGCTCTTGCCGTCATCCAGCGACAGGCTGAGCTTCTCCGTATCGACGCCCGTAATCACGGCTTCGACATCGGCGCTTTCTGCAAATGCGGCAAGCGGCGAAAGAAATCCGGCAGTAGCCATCAACGCAGCAACGATGAAACGCATCCGTTTCGCCCTCTTCAGTGATTCATTCAATTTTCTTGTGCCCACTGTTTGACCCCTGATTGTGGCAAAAATCGCCCGTCGCCGTGACATTTCAAAGTTTACCCGATTTGGAATCCTATGGTTAACCAAATCTTGATCGACGTACGCCATTCCACGATGCTGGCACAGATTTCATAGCGGGAACAACCTCTAAAGCCAATTTTAAGACTCCATCGGTAGCTTTGGCCCCGGGGAATATGGGGTGCATGAGACTTGACCAGAAGCGCTACGATCCGCCATCGCGTCCTGACGCTCGCGAGGCTTGCAAAGCCATCCCTCGTTCCCGCCTTCATTGCGGCTACCGTTGTGTTCACCGGTGGATATCTCTTCAAGGAACAGAACCGTGCGAACTTCCGCAACGAGCTGAAGAGCAATGTTCAAAGCGAACTCAATCTCGTTTCGACGCGCCTACAGAGCGAAATCAACAACAACATCACGGCACTGCGCGGCTTCGCCAACAATCTCTCCGTCGCGCCCGACATGCCGATTGCGCATTTTGATCAGCTGGCTTCGAAACTGCTGATCCAGAATCCCCAGATGGCGCGTGTCAGCGCAGCGCCCGATGCCGTCATCAGCATGACGTTTCCGCTTGCCGGAAACGAGCGCATGATCGGCAACGACTTCAAGAAGTTCCGTTCCTCCCGCATCGCCATCGACCGCTCGCAATCCAAGGCCAAGCCGGTCATCGCCGGTCCGGTGAGGTTGCCGAGTGGCCGTACCGGCTTCAACCTCTTCACGCCCGTTTTTACCAAGACGGACAACCAGGTCGAATTCTGGGGATTTGTCGAAGCCATCATCGACGAAAAGGAAATTTACAGCAATGCCCGCCTGATGGAAGACCTCGCCAAGGAAGGAGAAGCCCAGGATGGTGATCGCAAGATCGATATCCAGCTCGCCATCCGCGATGTGTCCGTCACGAACAACATCCAGGACGCCTTTTTCGGCGACACCGACATCTTCGAAAAATCACCGGTAATCCGCCAGCTCCACCTGCCCGGCGGGACCTGGGAACTAGCCGCCATTCCTACTGCTGGATGGGCGCAAGAGCCCGGCAATACCAGCCTGATCGAAGCCACTATCCTCATTGCCGCTGCCGTCGTTATCATCCCGATCTTCCTGACGGGCGGACTGGTCAACGAACGCCAGCGCAACATGGCCAAGCTTCGCTCGCGCGAACGCGAACTGCTGACCCTGTCGCATCGTCTCAACCTTGCATTGGAATCCTCCAGGATCGGCATCTGGGAAATCGACCTCGATTCGCAGGAACGCTCCTGGGATGAGCGCATGTATCACCTGCACGGCCTTCCGCCCGGAAAGGGTGACCCGACCTATGCCGAATGGCGCAAGACCGTGCATCCGGATGACGTCGCCGCAGCCTCGCTGACTTTGTTCAAGGCGCTGGACGAGGACCTTGAATATCGCTCCCACTATCGTGTCGTCATGGCCGACGACAGCATCCGTCATGTCCGCAATATCGGTTCCACCCATGTCGGCGTCGACGGCAAGGCGAAGATCACCGGCATCAGCTGGGATATCACCGACGATGTCATGATGACCGAACAGCTGCGCAGCGCCAAGGCCACCGCCGAGCAGAAGAACCGCGCGCTGGAAACGGCGCTGGCCGGCCTTTCGGAACGCGAGCAGCAGCTTGAAGCGATCACCCGGCGCCTCGACCTGGCGCTCGCCTCCTATCAGTGCGGCATGTGGGACGCTGACCTCACGTCCGGCGTCACCTATTGGGACGAGCGCATGCACCAGTTGCACGGCCTCGTTCACGATGGCGGCGAGACGACGGAGGAGAAATGGATCAGCGCTGTTCATCCCGATGATCGCGAGGATACGCTCGCCAATGTCAATCGCACCATTGAACAGGGCGTACCTTATGTGCAGTCATATCGGATTGTTCTCCCGGATGGCGCGGTTCGTCACGTCCGCTCGGTCGGCAAGATCCATACCCTGCCGGATAGCAACAGGAAGCTGGTCGGCATCGCTTTCGATATCACCGACGACGTTCTGATGACGGAGCAGTTGCGCTCGGCAAAGGCCATGGCGGAAGCCAAGAACGACGAGCTTGCGGAAGCCAAGGACCGGATCGAACACAACGCTCTCCACGACCCGCTGACGGGACTCGGCAATCGCCGCATGCTCGACATGGAACTCGAGCGGCTTGCCCGCGCCCGCAAGGACGGCCTGCAGAACATCGCCATCCTGCATATCGATCTCGATCGCTTCAAGCAGATCAACGACACGCTTGGTCACGCCGCAGGCGATGCAATGTTGGTGCATGCCTCGAAAATCCTGCGCTCCAGCGTCCGCGCCGGTGACATGGTCGCCCGCATCGGCGGCGACGAATTCGTCGTTCTGGTCACCGATCCGCCCAGCAAGGTATTCCTCACCAGCCTTTCGGAGCGCATCATCGTCCAGATGCGCCAGCCGGTCGATTACAACGGTTTCCCCTGTCGTTTCGGCGTGTCTATCGGTATTGCCGTCGCCAACGACCTTGCCATCGACGAACGGCAATTACTGGTGAACGCCGATATCGCCCTCTACCGCGCCAAGGAAAGCGGTCGCAACCGCCACGAATTCTTCACCGATGCGTTGCAGGAAGAGATTGTCACCACCAAGCGGATCGCAGACGAAATTCTCGAGGGCATCGAGAAGAACCAGTTCGTCGCCTGGTACCAGCCGCAATTCGAAGCCGGCACGTTGCGTCTTGTCGGCGTCGAAGCGCTGATCCGCTGGAACCATCCGCGCGAGGGCATTCTTACACCCGACAAGTTCCTTCATATCGCCGAGGAACTCAATGTCGTGGCGGCACTCGACCGCGTCGTGCTCGACCGCTCGCTGATCGACGCCATGCGTTGGGCGGCTGCGGGTATCGACGTGCCGAAGATCTCCGTCAACGTCTCGGCCAAGCGCCTGAGCGACGAGAACCTGCTCGCCTCGCTGTCGGGCCTGAGTTTCGCCCCCGGCCAGCTCTCCTTCGAACTGGTGGAATCGATCTTCCTCGACGAGAGCGACGATATCGTCACCGCCAATATCGAAGGCATCAAGAAGTTGGGCATCGACATCGAGATCGACGACTTCGGCACCGGCCATACCTCTATCGTCAGCCTTTTGAAGATCAAGCCGAAGCGGCTGAAGATCGACCGGCAGTTGGTCGCGCCGATCCTGAAGTCGCGCAACGAGCAGGCGCTGGTGCGCTCGATCATCGAGATCGGCCGTTCGCTCGGCATCGAGACCGTTGCCGAGGGCGTCGAAACGATGGATCACGCGGAAATGCTGGGATTGCTGGGCTGCGACATGCTGCAGGGTTATGCCTTTGCCAAGCCGCTGAGCTACGAAAAATTCGTCGCCTTTGCCGGACACGAAGCACTGCAACTCGCGTCCTGATCCCCTTCCCCGCAACGAAACAGCTCGTTGCACCAGCAATTGCCGGATTGTGCCAGAAAGCTTTTCCCTTTCCGGCATTTTCACACTAATAGTCACGGCCGAATGAAATGTCGCAGGCTGCGTCTTAAGACGCATGCCGCTTACACATCCGGTTGCTGCTCATGTCGCATAACACTTTCGGTCATCTCTTCCGCGTCACCACCTGGGGCGAAAGCCACGGGATTGCGCTCGGCTGCGTCGTCGACGGCTGCCCTCCCGGCATCCGCTTCACGCTGGCGGAACTGCAATCCTGGCTCGACAAGCGCAAGCCCGGCCAGTCGCGCTTCGTCACCCAGCGCCGTGAGGACGACCTCGTCAAGGTGCTCTCGGGCGTGATGATGGACGCCGACGGTGAAACCATGATCACCACCGGCACGCCGGTGTCGATGATGATTGAGAACACCGACCAGCGCTCGAAGGACTATTCCGAGATCGCCAAGAGCTACCGTCCGGGCCATGCCGACTATACCTACGACCTGAAATACGGCATTCGCGACTATCGCGGCGGCGGACGCTCGTCGGCCCGCGAGACGGCGGCCCGCGTAGCGGCCGGTGGTCTTGCCCGCAAGGTCGTGCCCGGCCTTCTCGTGCGCGGCGCGCTTGTCCAGATCGGCAAGCACAAGATCGACCGCGCCAACTGGGACTGGAACGAGGTCGGCAACAACCCGTTCTTCTGCCCCGATCCGAAAATGGTTCCGGTCTGGGAAGACTATCTCGACGGCATCCGCAAGGCCGGTTCGTCGATCGGCGCCGTCGTCGAGGTCATCGCCGAGGGCGTTCCGGCCGGCATCGGCGCGCCGATCTACGCCAAGCTCGATCAGGACATCGCCTCCAACCTGATGTCGATCAACGCCGTCAAGGGCGTGGAGATCGGCAATGGCTTCGGCGCCGCCGAAATCACCGGCGAGGAAAATGCCGACGAAATGCGTATGGGCAATGACGGCAACCCGATCTTCCTGTCCAATCATGCCGGCGGCATCCTGGGTGGCATTTCGACCGGACAGCCGGTCATCGCGCGCTTTGCCATCAAGCCAACCTCGTCCATCCTGACAGAGCGGCAATCGATTGACTCGGATGGCAACAATGTCGACATCCGTACCAAGGGCCGCCACGACCCCTGCGTCGGCATCCGCGCCGTGCCGATCGGCGAGGCCATGCTGGCCTGCACGATTGCCGACCACTACCTGCGTGACCGGGGCCAGACTGGTAGACTAAAATAACCCGGCGTCTGACGTATCGAGGGAGAACTCCATGGCCTTTGACCAGAAGCGTGTTGCCGATGCCATCCGCGCCTTCGAGGCGGGCGAGATCGTCGTTGTCACCGATGACGACGGCCGGGAGAACGAGGGCGACCTGATCGTCGCCGCCGTGCATTGCACGCCGGAAAAGATGGCCTTCATCGTCCGCCACACATCCGGCATTGTCTGCGCGCCGATGCCGAAGGAAGAGGCCAAGCGCCTCAACCTCAACGCCATGGTCGCCGAGAACGATTCGTCGCATACGACGGCCTTCACCGTCACCGTCGATTTCAAGCACGGCACGACCACCGGCATTTCGGCCGATGACCGGACGCTGACCGTCCGCAACCTCGCCAACCCGAATGTCGGCGCGTCCGACTTCACCCGGCCGGGTCACATCTTCCCGCTGGTTGCCCGCGAAGGCGGCGTGCTGATGCGGTCGGGCCATACCGAAGCCGCCGTCGATCTCTGCCGCCTCGCCAGCCTGCCGCCGATCGGCGTGATCTGCGAACTGGTCAATGACGACGGCACGGTGATGCGCGGCCCGCAGGTGGCGGGTTTCGCCGAAACCCATGGCCTCAAGCAGGTCTCGGTCGCCGACCTCATCGCCTACCGTCAGCGCAAGGACAAGCTGATCGAGCTGGAAAACAGCTTCGACATCGAGACGCCCTATGGCAAGGCCAAGGGCCATGCCTATTCCCTGCCCTGGGACCCGATGCAGCACCTCGCCGTCGTCTTCGGCGATATCCGCGACGGTGTCGATATCCCGGTGCGCCTGCATCTGGAAAATGTCGGCACCGATGTGTTCGGCAAGGACTGCCAACTCGATACGATCATGAAACGCATTGCCGAACAGGGCCGCGGCGTCATCGTCTACCTGCGCGAAGGCTCCGTTGGCGTCGGCGTTTCAAAGACCGCACGCACCGGCAAACACGGGCACGAAGGCCACGACGAGGCCCAGGCGCGCGAAAGCGAATGGCTGGAAATCGGGCTGGGCGCGCAGATCCTGAAGGATCTTGGCATCAGTTCGATCCGGCTGCTGTCGACACGCGAGCGCCACTATGTCGGCCTGGAAGGATTCGGGATTCGAATTTCCGCCACCGACATTCTCTAATCTGCCCAGAAGCAGCGCAAAGATACCTCCGGTGATATTCGACCGGGGCCGCCGCGGCGAGCGCGACCATGTATATACGATCATACTAAAGTTATCTTTCCTTTCGATTGTTCGTGGGCGAAAAAATGCGCGCCTCAACAACACGAAAGAGCGTCGTGACATCGAAATTTCCAGTCTCCACCCGCCTGCTCTCAACGATGGTTCTGTTGTTGTTTGTATCGGCGGTCGCGCACGCCCAGCAGACGACGCCGCCGGCCGGCTACAAACTCGTCTGGTCCGACGAGTTCAACGGCGCGGGTCTGCCGGATGCAAAGAAATGGGTCTACGACACGGAGGCCAACAAGACCGGCTGGTACAACAACGAACTGCAATATTATGCTGTCAAGCGATTGCAGAACAGCAAGGTCGAGAACGGCAAGCTGATCATCACCGCCCGCAAGGAGCAGCTGAAATCGGCATCCGACTATGGCGGCCAGAATTACACCTCCGCCCGGCTGATCACGCGCGGCAAGGCAAGCTGGACATACGGTGTCTACGAGGTACGGGCGCGGCTTCCCTGTGGGCTCGGCACGTGGCCGGCCTTCTGGATGTTGGGGCCTGACACGATCCCCTGGCCTGACAATGGCGAAATCGATATCATGGAGCAGGTCGGCAAGGCGCCGAGCGAGATCACCGGAACGATCCATACCAAGGCGACGGCAGGGACCTTCGGCATCGGCGGGAAAACCTTTGTCCGCGATGCCTGCAGACGCTTCCACACTTATACGATGACCTGGACATCCAAGGCGATCACCATCGGCGTCGATCAGCAGACCTTTTTCACTTACAAGAACCCCGGCAAGGGCAAGGCGAGTTGGCCCTTCGACACGCCGCATTACCTTCTGATCAATCTGGCGATCGGCGGCGACATGGCTGGCAAAATCGACAACAAAATCTTCCCGGTCAGTATGGATATCGACTATATCCGGATCTACCAGAAAAAGAGCTGAGCGCTGCCGGCTATCCCTGCCATCCATCGAGCCAGCGGACATTTTCCACGCCCGCGAACTTCGCCAATCGCACCAGTTCCGCCTCCAGCTTTTCCATCCGGCCAGAGGACGCTCGCACGCCCTTTTCCCACCAGAGGCGCTTGACGTCGAGCGTGCCGGACTTGCGGTCGGCTTTCATGTCGATACGGCCGACCATGCGATCGCCTTCCAGAAGCGGGAAGACATAATAACCGTATTCGCGCTTCGGCTCGGGCACGAAAATCTCGATGCGGTAATAGAAGCCGAACAGCCGTTCGGTGCGGTTGCGGTCGCGGATCAGCGGATCGAAGGGGCTGAGAACACGCAGGCGGGCGGGCGGCTCGGCAAGGTCGCCGAGATTGTCGGGAAAGCCGTTGAACGCATAGGACAGGCGCGGTTTCTCGCCATCGGCGGGTTCGATCAGCACCTCGGTCAGTTCATCGCGATGCGCCATCACCCAGGCCTTGGCTTCCTCCGGTCCGATCAGGGCGAAGAAGGCGGCGATTTCACCGTGGGTGGCAAAACCCAGGCGTTGAAGCGCACTGCGGCAAGCCCAGTCGACGAATTCCGCTTCGCTCACTTCCGGCTCGTAGTGATGGGTAGGCAGGACACGCTCGGCGAGATCGTAGATCTTCTGGAAATTCTGCCGGCCAGCGATCGCCAGCTTGCCGGTGTGCCAGTAATATTCGAGCGCCGTCTTGTTCGGATGCCAGTTCCACCAGCCGCCCGACTTGTGTTCGGCGACCTTCAGGTCGCGCGACATCACGGCCCCGCCTTCGGCAATGCGCTGATAGGTCTCCTCGAACGTGCTGTCGAACCCCTCTCCCTGCCATTTCAGCCAGCGCTCCTTGAGAATCGGTTCACGCCGGGCGAAGCGATGCTTCCAGTAACGGAAGAAGGCCGATGGCAGGATCGAGGCGTCGTGCGTCCAGTGCTCGAACAGCGCACCGTCCTTTTCCAGAAGTTCGGTCAGGTGCTCGCGCCTGTAGGTCTGGTTGCGCGAAAACAAGATCTGGTGATGGGCGCGCTCAACCGTCGCGATGCTGTCGACCTGAACGAAGCCGATATCATGGATGAGATCGAGCAGGCCCTGCTTGCCGAGCGCCTTGTGGGGAGCGCCGGCCAGACCCTGCTTGTTGAGGAAGATGCGCCGCGCATCGCGGTTGGAAACGAGAATCGCCATGGGCCGATCACACCAAATGTTCTCACTTTGTTCAAGCCCCAAACTGCAGGCCTCTTTCCATCCATGTGAAATCTGTCCTATAGAGCGCCGGCATCAGATGCGGGGGACAGTGTTTGGACATTCGTTTTGCCGATTGCTCGGTCCGCTTCGGCGACCGTGTCGCGCTTTATCCGCTGACCCTCTCGCTCACACAGAGACGCATCGGCATTATCGGCCTCAACGGCTCCGGCAAGACGACCTTCGCCCGGCTGATCAACGGCCTCGTCAAACCGACGTCCGGCTCCGTCACCGTCAACCGGCTGGATACGGTGAAGGACGACAAGGCTGTGCTCGGCCAGGCCGGCTACATCTTCCAGAACCCGCAGAACCAGCTGATCATGCCCGTGGTCGCCGACGACATCGCCTTCGGGCTGAAGAACCGCGGCCTTTCGAAAGCCGAGATCGAGGCGCGTACGGAGAACGTCCTCGTACGTTTCGGAATCAGCCATCTGGCGCGCCGCCGGGTACACGAGCTGTCCGGCGGCGAAACGCAACTGGCGGCGATGGCAAGCGTCGTCGTCACCGGTCCGCAAATCCTCATTCTCGACGAACCGACCAACCAACTCGACCTGAAGAACCGCCAGATGGTCGCCGCCACCATTGCCGGGCTGGAACAGAACGCAGTGGTGATCAGCCACGACCTGCCGCTGATCGCCGATTTCGAGCGCGTGCTGCTGTTCCACGAAGGCCGTCTGATTGCGGATGGCGAACCCACTGAAACCATTCGCCGCTATCATGAGGTGGCGCTGTGCTGACCAGTCTTTATGTCGAAGGCGAAACCTGGTTTCACCGGCTTGCTGTACGGCCGAAGCTGATCCTGCTTCTGGTCGCCAGCGTGGTGCTCTTTGCCGTTTCGTCTTGGTGGGTTCTTCTACCGGCACTTCTGCTGACGACCGCGCTCTATCTGACGCTCGGCATGACGCTGCGCGAAGCCTGGTCGCGTGTCGGCTTCGTGTTCTTCACCATTCTCTTCCTGGCGCTCGTCAACCTCCTGCTGATTCCGCCCATGGATGTGGCTGTCATGGTCGTACGGCTGGTGACCCTGGTGCTGCTGGCCGCGGCCATCACCGCGACGACAACGATCGATGCCTTCATGGACGAGATCACGTTATTACTTGGCCCTCTTGAGCGGATGGGTCTGGTGCGGGCGGCCGATGTCAGCCTGGCGCTGGGGCTCGTCCTGCGATTCGTGCCTGATATTTTCAGCCGCTATCAGGCAATCCGCGATGCACACAAGGCGCGCGGCCTGCCCGTGCGGGTCTTGACCATCCTTGGCCCGCTGATCATCCTGACCCTCAAGGATGCGGATACGATCGCCACAGCCATTGACGCCCGTGGCTTTCGCCGCCATTGAATGCGCGCATTCTAATAAATGCGTCATCTGCCAACATGGCCTGTCAAAATGGCCCCGCCAACATGAGAAGACACATGACAACCAGAGACATCGTGCTAACAGCGCTCTTCGCCGCCATTATCGTGGTCCTTGGCCTCATCCCGCCGGTCACGCTCGGCTTCATCCCGGTTCCGATTACCGCCCAGTCCATGGGCGTGATGCTGGCCGGCTGCATCATCGGCGCCAAGCGCGGCGCGCTTGCCTATCTCCTGGTCATCCTGATGGTCGCGATCGGCCTGCCGGTGCTGGCCGGCGGTCGCGGCGGCATATCGGTTCTGGTCGGCCCGACCGGCGGCTTCATCTTCGGCTGGGTGATCGCCACCTATGTCACCGGCCTGATCGCCGAACGCCTGGTGCGTGACGGCCAGAGCGAACTGCGCCAGTTTACCGGTTTCTTCCTCGCCTCCGTCCTCGGCGGCATCGTCGTTCTCTACCTGATCGGCATGCCCTGGGTGTCCGTCGTCACCGGTTCGCCGCTGCTCGCAGTCGTCACCGGCTCGCTCGCCTTCATCCCCGGCGATATCCTGAAGGCCGTCATCGCGACGCTCGCCGCCCGCGCCGTGCTTGCCGGCTACCCGCTCCTGCCGCAGCGTGCCTGATTACCGCTCATCCGAGCCTTGCAACCCTCCCGCGGAAACGTGGGAGGGTTTTCTCGTTTTTCACGCCTGTTGAAAACGGCCGGATTGTCCTACCTATGGCATGGACCTTGAAACCCCGACCCCATAGGTTTCCCTCCCATGACCACCATCCTCTTCGAAAACCCGATCTTCCTCGAACACAAGGTTCCGGAAGGTCACCCCGAGCGGCCGGACCGGCTAACGGCGCTGACGCAAGCGCTCGAGCATGAGCGTTTTTCGCCGCTGAAACGGCAGAAGGCGCCGCAGGGTAATGAGGACTTCGTGCTGCTTGCCCATCCGGAAGAGCATCTGCGCACGGTCATGTCGGTAATCCCCGAGGAAGGCATCAACTCGTTCGAAGCCGATACCCATGCAAGCCCCGCAAGCCTGCAGGCGGCGCTGACCGGCATTGGCGGCGCGGTCGCAGCCGTCGATGCGGTGTTTGCCGGCAAGGCCGACAACGCCTTCGTCGCGTCACGTCCGCCCGGCCATCATGCCGAGAAAAACAAGGCGATGGGCTTTTGCTTCTTCAACAATATCGCCATTGCCGCCCGCCATGCGCAGCAGCGCCACGGCGCCGAGCGCGTCGCCATCATCGATTGGGACGTGCATCACGGCAACGGCACGCAGGATATCTTCTGGGATGATCCGTCCGTGCTGTTCTGCTCGACGCACCAGATGCCGCTCTATCCCGGCAGCGGCGCCAAGACCGAGACAGGCGCCGGCAACATCGTCAACGCGCCGCTTTCGCCAGATACCGGCAGCGATCATTTCCGCGAGGCCTTCAAGTCGCGTGTGCTGCCGGCGCTTGAGGAATTCCGCCCCGATTTCATCCTGATTTCCGCCGGTTTCGACGCCCATCACCGCGATCCGCTGGCGCAGATCAATCTCGTTGCCGACGATTTCGACTGGGCGACCGGCCGGCTTCTCGACATCGCCGGCAAGACCGCCAACAACCGCATCGTCAGCCTGCTCGAAGGCGGCTACGATCTCCAGGGCCTGGCCGAATCGGCCGGAACCCACATCTACCGCCTGATGAGAGGATGACCATGACCACCACCCCACAAACCGACGTCTCCTCCCTCTCCTTCGAAAAGGCCGTCGAAGAACTGGAAGCCATCGTTTCGGCACTGGAGCGCGGCGATGTCGCGCTCGACAAGTCGATCGAGATCTACGAACGCGGCGAAGCGCTGAAGAAGCACTGCGAAGCCCTGCTGGGTGCCGCCGAAAACCGCATCGAAAAGATCAGGCTGGATCGGGCCGGCAAGCCGCAGGGCGTGGAGCCTCTCGACGGCGAGTGATCGCGCGATAGTTGCGCCTCCATATTGACAGCGATCGCCTACTGCTCTTACGTACCGTTGATTAAATTATATTTTTGACGGTCTTCGGTTCGCTTCAATGGATACCTGCCTCCGTGCCGGCCATGGGAAATCGTGACGGCATGGTGGGGTTGCATGGCCGATTTTTACAGCACAGCTGGCGTCGATAACTTTGTCGGCGGCAAAGCAGACGATTGGTTCTTTTTCTGGTCCGGCTATATGACCAAGACCGATAAGGTCGATGGCGGCGGCGGCAGGAATGCGCTGGTCCTCGTCAACGACATCAGCTCTACCTGGACAGTTGCGAGCGCTGATTGGCCGATCTTTTCCAGGGTCGTGGGCATCGCACTCCTGTCGAATTCCATTGATGGATCGAATGCAGGCAGCTTCAACCTCACATTCGACAATACGGTCTTCAAGGCGGGGAAGAACTCACATTTCATAATAGATGCGACCGAGGTCGGCCTCGATCAATCGAACTTGCGGCTCAATGCATCCGCAGTGACCACCACTTCATTCGATATCTTCGGGTCATCAGGCTACCTTTCGGGCGTGGGAGACGATGCGAGCTATGACGATCTGCGGACAGGCAGCAAAGACGACAGGTTCGTCTACTACGCCAGTTCGCTGATCGGTGACAGGATCGACGGCGGGGCGGGGAACGATACGATCGTACTCAGCGGGGCAGGCCTTAAGACCACCACCAATGGTCGCGAGAAAACTGACCCCAACGGTTTCACCACGCTTGTCTCTGTCAAGAATGTCGAAAACATAGTTGTCACCGATCTTGTGGCAGGTCAGTCGCGAACAATCGATTTCGGCTACCACGCATATTATCTCGGTCGCAACACCATCAATATCACGACGGATCGCAACTATGGCACTGGAGACGCGCCGGCAGCCATTACTGGAAAGCTGATTGTAGACGGATCGGAACTGCTTCAGCGGCATGGCAGTCTCAAAGTCACTGGCGGCAATGGCGGTGATGAACTGAGGGGCGGCGCGGCCGGCGACCACCTCTCCGGCGGCCGGGGCGATGATGTACTGATTGGTGGTGGCGGGGACGATGTTCTTTCAGGCGGCGCTGGAAATGACGTCCTCACCGGCGACGACAGGCTGGATGGAATCACGTCCGGCCGAGCCGGCAAAGACACCATGTATGGCGAAGAGGGCAACGACACCTTCGTATTGTCCCAGTATAACTGGACTGCCGGCTCGCATGGCGAGGTCGTCTCGGGCGGAGAAGGAACCGACAGGATATTTTTCGACAATGGCACCGCTGTCCCGAAGGACATGCTGGATGGGCTGGATGCGACAAGCATTGAAATCATTGAACTCAGGAGCGGAATTATTGATTTGACCGTTACCCAGAGCTTCGTTGAGAGAAATCACGACGCGAACAATCGACTATTGATCAAAAACGGGGATGGAGGTTTCGGCGGCAGTCTCATCGCAGACGCCTCCGACCTGACGAATGCGAAGTTCTCGGTTCGCTTCGATATCCGCACGGCGGGCAAAGAGGTTCTGACCGGCGGCATGGGGAATGACATTTTCGATTATTCGTCCGTCACCAAACACGCCAAGAATACCGGTGTAGACCCACGGGATCTTATTGTTGGCGGTGGCGGTACGGATACCATCTATGTCGGCGAGGGGCTCAACAACCTCCTCGGCACCGTTATCGAGGGTGTCGAAAGACTGAAAGTCCTTGCTAAAACCGACACAGCCACCAAGACCGAAATCATGATCGGAAATTCCGACGCCATGGTGATCGACGGCAGCGCGCTTGCTGCCAACGACACCCTGGTCGTTCAGGGAAGCTACAAATATATCAAGACAGGAAAAGTCTACGAAGCCAAAGGCGCCCTCTCCATCATCGGCGGAAAGGGGAACGACATCCTCACAGGTGGTCTCGCGGATGATCGGCTCAATGGCGGCGACGGCAACGATGTCCTGACCGGCAACAAGGGCCTGGACCGGTTGACCGGCGGCAAGGGCGCGGATCATTTCGTATTCAACAATGCCGGGGACTCGCTATGGCCAGCGAAGGATCGCGACGTCATCGCCGACTTCCATCGCAGCGAAGGTGACAAGATGCAGTTCCTTCATGACACGGCCGCGCCCTATTCCTTCATCGGGGGCAGCGCGTTTCATGGCAAGGCCGGTGAAGTCCGCAGCTTCCTCTCCGGCAACAACACCTATGTCCAGGTGGATGTCGACGGTGATGGCGCCACCGATCTCGGCATCACACTCATTGGCAAGATAACGCTGACATCGGCGGATTTCCTTCTATAGTCTCCGGTAAAGAGACCCTGCAGGAGACCCGCTCATGTCCTTCTTCCCCGGAAACGACCCCGAAGCCGGCGATGCGCCGGCCTGTGATGCGATCGAGCATCTGATCATTCCGCGCACCAGCGATATCGGCAATCTGCAGGTTCGCCGAGCGCTGCCGACCGCCAAGCGGCGGCTGGTCGGGCCGTTCATCTTCTTCGACCGGATGGGACCGGCGCTGCTCAAGGCAGGACAGGCGCTCGACGTGCGGCCGCATCCGCATATCGGGCTTTCAACCGTGACCTATCTGTTCGACGGCGAGATCAAGCATCGCGACAGTCTCGGCACCGAAATGGTGATTGCTCCCGGTGACATCAATCTGATGACAGCGGGTCGCGGCATCGTGCATTCGGAGCGCTCACCCGAGAATTTGCGCGGTAAACCGCAGTCGATTTCCGGATTGCAGACCTGGCTCGCCCTGCCCGACCGGTACGAGGAAATCGACCCGGTCTTTACCCATACGGAAAAGCACAACCTGCCGGCATTCCGCGATGATGGCATGGAAGGTCGCGTCGTCATCGGCTCGTTCGAAGGCATGACCTCGCCTGTCTCCGTCTTCTCCGACACCATCTATGTCGATCTGAAGATCGAGCCCGGCAAGAGCGCGCCCTTCGCGGCAGCCTGGGAGGAGCGCGCGCTCTATATCCTTGAGGGCGAAGCGATCATTGCCGGCGACCGGTTTGCCAGCAATCAGCTGCTGGTATTCCGTGCCGGCGATCCCATCACCATCACGGCCGGACCGGCAGGCTGTCATATCATGCTGTTCGGCGGCGCGGCCCTTGGCTCGTCCCGCTACATCTGGTGGAATTTCGTTTCCTCCTCCAAGGAACGGATCGAACAGGCGAAGGAAGAATGGCGGACCGGCCGTTTCGACATCGTCCCGGGAGACGCCCAAGAGTTTATCCCTTTGCCGGACCGGTAATATTCGTTAAACTCCCGCTTTGCGCCGCAAGAAAACCTGCTTTTGCAATCCATATCGATTCTGTTAAGACGCGGCTTCTTGACGAGCTATCCAATTGAAAATCGCGCCCTCTCCCGGGGCGTGAGAACGAAGGCCTTTCAGCGTGACACAACTGCCAGTCAATCCCATGCCGGCGACCCCTCTTCTCGATCAGGTTGTATATCCCGACGACCTGAAGAAGATCGACGACAAGGACCTGCCGCAGCTGGCCACGGAACTGCGCGCCGAAATGGTCGATGCCGTGTCGCGGACGGGTGGCCATCTGGGCGCTGGCCTCGGCGTGGTCGAGCTGACGATCGCCATCCACAAGGTCTTCAACACGCCGCATGACCGGCTGATTTTCGATGTCGGCCACCAGTGTTACCCGCACAAGATCCTGACCGGCCGGCGCGATCGCATCCGCACGCTGCGCCAGGAAAACGGCCTCTCCGGCTTCACCCGCCGGGCAGAAAGCGAATACGACCCCTTCGGTGCCGCCCATTCCTCCACCTCGATTTCTGCCGGTCTCGGCATGGCTGTTGCCGCTGATCTCTCGGGCGAGCATCGCAATGTGATCGCGGTGATCGGTGACGGCGCGATGTCCGCGGGCATGGCCTATGAGGCGCTGAACAATGCCGGTGCGCTCGATGCGCGGCTGATCGTCATCCTCAACGACAACGATATGTCGATCGCTCCCCCGACCGGCGCGATGAGCGCCTATCTGGCACGCCTCGCCTCGGGCCGCACCTATATGGGCTTTCGCGATCTCGGCAAGAAGCTGACGGCCTATCTCGGCAAGAAGGTCGACCGGGCCATTACCCGTGCCGTGGAGCATGCCCGCGGTTATGTCACGGGCGGCACGCTGTTCGAGGAAATGGGCTTCTACCATATCGGCCCGATCGACGGACATTCGTTCGAGCATCTGCTGCCGGTGCTGCGCAATGTGCGCGACAATTCCAAGGGGCCAGTGCTGATCCATATCGTGACGCAGAAGGGCAAGGGCTATCCGCCAGCGGAAGCCGCCGCCGACAAGTATCACGGCGTCAACACGTTCGATGTCATCACCGGCGCGCAGGCCAAGGCCAAGCCGAATGCGCCCGCCTATACATCCGTCTTTGCCGAGGCGCTGACGCAGGAAGCAGGCTATGACGACAAGATCGTTGCCGTCACCGCCGCCATGCCGTCCGGCACTGGCCTCGACAAGTTTGCGCTGGCGCACCCGTCGCGCTGCTTCGATGTCGGCATAGCCGAACAGCATGCCGTCACCTTCGCGGCCGGCCTCGCCTCGGAGGGCTACAGGCCGTTCTGCGCGCTCTACTCGACCTTCCTGCAGCGCGGCTATGACCAGGTCGTGCATGACGTGGCGATCCAGGGCCTGCCGGTGCGCTTCCCCATCGACCGTGCCGGCTTTGTCGGCGCCGACGGGCCGACGCATGCCGGCTCGTTCGACACGACCTACCTCGCCACCCTGCCCGGCTTCGTCGTCATGGC
The DNA here is from genome assembly GCF_001425605.1 of Rhizobium sp. Leaf453. Classification (GTDB taxonomy): domain Bacteria; phylum Pseudomonadota; class Alphaproteobacteria; order Rhizobiales; family Rhizobiaceae; genus Pararhizobium. Next base: position 229,745 of record NZ_LMRG01000001.1, read on the forward strand.
AGCGGCAGACGAGGCGGAGCTCAAGCATATGGTGCGCACCGCGGCGGCCTATGACCAGGGGCCGATCTCGTTCCGCTATCCGCGCGGCGAAGGCGTCGGCGTCGAAATGCCGGAGCGCGGCCAGATTCTCGAAATCGGCAAGGGCCGGACGATGAAGCAGGGCTCCAAGGTGGCGCTCCTGTCGTTCGGCACGCGGCTCGCAGACTGCCTGCTGGCGGCCGAAGACCTCGATGCGGCCGGCCTCTCGACCACCGTCGTGGATGCGCGTTTCGCCAAGCCGCTGGACCATGATCTGATCCGCCAACTGGCGCGGCATCATGAAGTGCTCATTACCATCGAGGAAGGCGCCGTCGGCGGCTTCGGCAGCCATGTGCTGCAGTTCCTCGCCCAGGAAGGTCTGCTCGACAACGGCCTGAAAATCCGCTCGCTGGTCCTGCCGGATATCTGGATGGAACAGGCGAAACCCGAGGTCATGTATGCCAAGGCCGGTCTCGACCGCGCCGGCATTGTCTCCACGGTGTTCCGCACACTCGGCCAGAAGCAGCAGATCGGATCGAGCGTGGCCGGTTAAGCCCACCTCTTTCAGCCGCCTTTTGCACTCATCGCTGCAGGTGCGGATATCGCACCCTTGATGCGGGTTGCCGATGGCCGCCGGGATGACGCCACCTGCTTGCGAACGTCCAACCATTGACCGAGCGCGAGCTGGAGGGCGCAGCAGCCGACGAGCAGGAGGAGTTGCATAGCAAGCGACATGCCCGGCAGCAGCGTCATCGACACCATCACGCAGAAGGACAGGACCAGCCCCGTCGCAAAGACCGGCAGGCTGTGGCGCCCGGCAGTGCAAAGCAGCCGCATGGACGGATGATCGGCGGCCCTCTTCACCCAACCGATATTCCAGGCGAGATAAAGGTTCGCCAGCACGTTGATGATGCGCAAGGGACCTTCGTTTGTCTTGGACACCATCTGGTGCAGTATGTTGCCGATCCGTCCTTCCATCGGCGCGAAATGGATCGCCAGATTGGCCGGGATGGCGACGATTGCGAACACGGCGGCGGCGATGAAGAGCGGCCGGCTGTAGGGCAAGACACTCTCTCCGCGCTTCACGAATGCCGAGGCATATGCCGATCACGAATATCAACTGCCAGGACAGCGGATCGAAATACCAGGCCCTGTCCGCAAGTGCTGCATTTGGAAGATTGATCCGGCCAAGCCCCGCCAGTAACCAGACTACACAGCAGATCGTCAGAAGCAGGATCTTCGACCGGTCATGAACAACGAAGGCGAAGGGCGCGAACAGCAGAAGCACGACATACATCGGCAGGATGTCGAGATTGCCGGGCATGAAGAACAGGGAGATGGCCTGCATGCCCCGCAACAGTGGATGCTGCCAGAACTCGCTCATCGCGCCGTTCCATACTGTGGTTTGGAAGACCACAAGCACCAAAGACGAGACCACGGCCATGATGGCAAACAGCATCAAATGCGTGAAATAGAGCCTGAGCGCCCGCCGCCATGGCCGCTCAAGCTGCAGCCCCATATCCGGTCGATAATAGGCGAGCGCCGACGACATACCGGCCAGCAGCACGAAGATTTCGGATGCATCCGAGAAGCCGCGCGATTGCTGGAACGTCCGCGAAAAGGTGAACTCGGCATGGCCGATGAAGATCAGGAGAAGCGACAGGCCCCTGAGAAGGTCGATCCGGTTTTCGCGTTGCCCGCTCATTGCCATTCCCTCGGTCCGCCAAGATCGCGCAATCCGCGACAGCAACAACCCGCGTAAGGGAAAATCGTTACCCGCCGGCTGAAATGATCGGCGCAATTTGAGCGATCCGTCATTTTATGCGACAGAACGGGTTACGCGATCATTCGTCCGTCCGATGCTGCAGGATGAGGATTTCCAGATCCTTCTGCGGCGAGAAGTCCTCCGCCTTCATCTGGAAGGTCGTCGGGCCGATCTTCTTCACGCCGGTGCCGCAGAAACTGATGAGGTTGCGCGGGTCGCCCTTGTCGACGGTCAGAGTGAAGGACCGGATCGGGCCGCCCCAATTGTTGCCGGTCGTCAGGATGTAGGAGATCCAGGCCTCGGTGTAGAGCGAGAGGCCGTCATCGCCCGGCGGCGGCAGCTTCTGCGCGGCTTTCACGAAGGCATCGTCGATGCAATAGCGTGCCTTGTATTCCTCGAAACGCTCGCCCTGCGGCTTTCCTTCATCCAGCATGGTCACGGCCACCGTTCCGCCCACGCTCGGCTTGTAGCGGTGCGAGACATGAATATCCTGCCCCGGCGGAAACGTCGCCTTCCACCAGTAGGCCGAGCGCAGGGTCCAGAGCGGCGTGCGGTGCTCCTGCATGCCCTGGCCATCGTCATAGCTGTCGATGGAAAGAACGCCGCGCTGACGAAAGTCCTCGGCAACCTCCTGATCCAGTTCACCGAGCGCTTCAATCGCGGTGTCGGCGAAGGGCAGAAGCGGTACCTCCTGTTCCTCCAGATCATCCGTCACGTCGAGAGCATTGGCGATCGCCCTTTGCTGCAGCTGAACCTCAATCGGCTTGCCGTCCTGGGTGACAGAGAAATCCAGAAAATTATCGGCCTGCAAGTCGTTCGCGGCGATGTTCGCATTCATGCCGCCGGTGATATCTGGCATCGGAAAGGCGACGATCCCGGAGACAGGCTTGTCGGTCGAATTGCGGAAGATGTAGTCGACGCGAACCTCGTCACGCGAAATGAACAGGTCTTCCTTGACCATCTCGATGTCCAGCGTCTGCACATAGGTCAGGCCGCCGGTTTTCAGGTCCGCCATCGTGTCATTGGAAAGGGCCGTCCCCGGCAGCAGGGCGATGGCAAGAAGGCAGGATCGCAGGCGCATCGGGTTCTCCTCCGGAACATCATGCGCATCTGGCACGACAAGGAGGCTGCCGCCAAGGCACAAGCCGGGATTAAACCGAAAATGGACCGTCTATGGGAAAGCCCGCGGGTGGAGCCGCGGGCTTGCCAAGTCCGGCGAGACGTTTCAAGCCGCGCGGCGAGTGGAGCGTGCGTTTGCCGATCCGGCGGCGCCATCGAGCACGAACTGGGAAATGAGATCGCGCAGGCGGCTGGCCTCGTTGACCAGGGTCGCGCTGGCGGCATTGGTTTCCTCGACCATCGCGGCATTGCGCTGTGTCACCTGATCCATCTGGTTGACTGCAGTATTCACTTCTGCAAGGCCGACGGACTGTTCGCGCGAGGAGGTCGCGATCGCATCCATGTGGTGATTGATCGTCACGACATACTGCTCGATCGTCTTCAACGCATCGCCGGTTTCACGCACCAGCTTGACGCCGTTTTCAACCTCGACGCTGGAATTTCGGATCAGTTCCTTGATCTCCTTGGCAGCTTGGGCCGAGCGCTGGGCCAGTTCGCGAACCTCCTGTGCAACGACCGCAAAGCCTTTGCCGGCTTCACCGGCGCGGGCAGCCTCGACGCCAGCGTTCAGCGCCAGAAGGTTGGTCTGGAAGGCGATCTCGTCGATCACGCCGATGATGCTGGAAATCTGGCCGGAGGATTCCTCGATCCGCTGCATGGCATCGACAGCGTTGGCGACGACCGAACCGGATTGGGCCGCACTCGTATTGGCGCGGATAGCGACGCTTCGTGCCTCGTCGGCCCGCTTGGACGCATTGGAGACGTTGGCAGTGATCTCGTCGAGCGCCGCTGCGGTTTCCTCGAGTGAAGCGGCCTGCTGTTCGGTGCGTTTGGAAAGGTCATCGGCGCTATGGCTGATCTCACGCGTGCCCGTGTCGATCGAGCCGGCCGCATTGGAAACGGAAGACAGCGTTCGCTCCAACTGCTGGACCGCAGAGTTCAGGTCATGGCGCAGCGCTTCGAAATCCGGCGCGAAGGGCTCCGAAAGCTGGAAGCTGAGATCGCCCGCAGCCAGCCGGCGCAAACCGCCGGCGAGGCTGGAGGTCGCCTGCTGCAATGTCGCCCGCGCCGCCTCTTCCGCTTCCCGGGTGATGCGGCCGCGATTGGCTTCGGCCCGCTCCCGCTCGGTGATGGCATCGGCTTCGAGTTGCATCCGGGCGATGGCGGACTGGCGGAACACCTCGACGGAGCCGACCATTTCGCCGATCTCGTCCTTCCGCTCCCTGCCCTGCAGCGCGATGTCGGTTTGCCCGGCCGCGAGCTGCTGCATGTCGCTCGACAGGCTCTTGATCGGCTTGATAATCGTCTTTCGGCTGATATGGAATTGCAGCAACGCGAACAGCGTCGTGGCGGCGAGAATGCATTCCATCATGATGTCGATGAAGGCGGACAGGCCATCGCTCCGATGCGTCACGTCGTTGGACCAGGTCTGAATACTGTCTCCGGCTTTTTCCATTGCGGTTTCAAGCGTCGAAAACTGTGTCTGAAAAGCGGAGAATGCGGCAATTGCCTTCGCAGGATCCGCCGACGACTGCTCGACAAGTGTATTGGCGCTGTCGATATAGCTCGCCAATGGCGCATCGAGCGCCCCAAGGACATCTCGAACGACAGGTTCCGTCGCCAATGCCTTGTTCGCCGCGACCGATTCCCTGAAATTGGCGATATGTTCAGCCACGTCGTTCTTGACATCGGCGATGGCAATGTTCGACGCCGGGTTCTGCGCCATCAGGGCGGACAGAACATCGGCCCGCAGCGCGTCGTGCATCATGTCGGCCTGCATGTGGTTTCGCAGGATGTCGGATGCCACGGTCACATCGGCGACATTCTTGGTCAGCGCTCCCGTTCCCCAAAGGCCGGCGCCTGCCGCGCCACCTGCCAGAACGAACATGGCGATACTGGCAAGAACCATCTTGTTGCGAATTGTCGTCATGTGCACCCTACCCCTGAGAAACAACGTCCTCCACAATTGCTGAACATACTTACCACTCTATTAATAAAGACGTCGCTAAAACACATGAGTGAGAACTGATAGACACGACCCGGGCCTTGTGCCTCATGCCCGGAAAAGAACGCACGGTCCGTCGCTTTATTTGGCGGAAAATCGGCAAAACCCTTGCCATACCGAGGCCGACGCGCCATGAGAACCCATGTCAAACGAACCGAAAACCACCGTCCGCCTCGATCAGCTGCTGCTGAACATGGGGCTTGTCGCCAGCCGTTCACGCGCGCGCGACGCGATCCAGCGCGGCACCGTCACCGTCAATGGCCGCGTCGTCACCAAGGCGAGCTCGACCTTTCCCGAGGATGTCACCATCGAGATCGACGATCCTGTCCAGCCTTATGTGTCGCGCGCGGCGCTGAAGCTGAAAGCGGGGCTTGAGCATTTCGGGCTGTCGCCTGCGGGCTTGGACTGTCTCGATATCGGTGCATCGACCGGCGGCTTCACCGAGGTGCTGCTGCACAACGATGCGGCACATGTTATCTCGATCGACGTCGGCCATGGCCAGTTCCACCCCCGCCTCGAGGCGGATCCGCGCGTCACCAATATCGAGGGCCTCAATGCTCGCGTGCTGGACGAAGACCATCTCGACGGCCGGGAGATCGGCTTCGTCGTCTCCGATGTCTCGTTCATCTCGCTGAAGCTGGCTTTGCCGCCGGCACTGGATCTGGCTGAGCCCGGCGCCCATTGCATCCTGCTCGTCAAACCGCAGTTCGAGGCCGGCCGCGAGGCGATCAGCAAGGCGGGTCTGCTGAAGGAGCCGGAGACGGCGCCGGCAGTGGCTGCGGAGCTTGAGCGCTGGCTTGTCGAGGACATGGGTTGGGAAAGCCTCGGCCTCATCCCCTCGCCGATTTCCGGCGGCGACGGCAACGAGGAATATCTGCTCGCCGGCCGCAAGCCGATCGATGACGACGAGGCGAACGAGGACGAGACCGGGGACGACGAAGAATGAGCATGGAAACGCTCACCATCGAGCGACTTGGCCAGTCCGGCGACGGGATCGCGCGCGGACCGTTCGGTCCTGTCTACGTCTCCTTCACGCTGCCCGGCGAAACGGCGGCACTCGCGGTCAATCGCGACAAGGGCACCGTCATGTCGATGTCGGAGCTTTCGCCCGAGCGCGTGGAACCGAAGTGTCGCCACTTCGGGCCGGACGGTGAAAACGGCACCTGCGGTGGCTGCACATTGCAGCATGCCAGCGACAGCCTTTATCAGGATTTCAAGCGTCAGCTGGTGCTGGATGCGCTGAAATCCAAGGCCCTGCAAGCCGATGTCGCGCCTCTAGTGCTAGCCCATCCCGGCGAACGCCGCCGCACCGTCTTTACCGCACGCCGCACCGAAAAGGACATTCTGCTCGGCTATAATCAGGCGGAGAGCCATCACATTGTTTCCATCTCCGAATGTCCCATCGCAAGCCCCGGCATCGTGTCGCGGCTTGCAGTCATCCGGACCATGGCCAAGGCAATAGCCGTCAGTGCCGAACCCTTCCGCATCACGGTGCTGGAAACCCTGTCAGGCCTCGATCTTTCCTTCGAAGGCATCAAGGCGATGGAAGACAAGCAGCGGCGCACGGCAATCGATACCGTGCTGGGTCTCAAGGGCATCACTCGCCTCAGCCTGAACGGTGAAATCCTGGTCGAACCGGTGAAGCCAGTCATCGACTTCGGCGGTGTTCCCGTCTCGCCACCGCCTGGCAGTTTCACCCAGGCGACGAAACCGGCCGAAGAGGCGATGGCGGAACTGGTGCTCGCCCATCTGGGCAAGGCCAAGCGCGTCATCGACCTGTTTGCCGGTTCGGGCACCTTTTCCCTGCGCATCGCCCGCAAGGCGAAGGTGCATGCGGTCGAGGGCGAGGACAAGGCGCTGAAGGCGCTCGATCTTGCCGCCCGCAACACGCAAGGGCTGAAGCCGGTGACGGTGGAGAAACGCGACCTGTTCCGTCGGCCGATGATGACATCCGAACTCAAGGCCTATGACGCCATCGTCTTCGATCCGCCACGCGCCGGCGCAGAAGCCCAGACCAAGGAAATGGCACGCTCCGGCGTGAAGAAGATCGTCGCGGTCTCCTGCAATCCGGTGACGCTTGTGCGTGACCTGCGTATCCTTGTCGACGCCGGCTACCGCATCACCTCGGTGACGCCGATCGACCAGTTCTTGTGGTCCAGCCATGTGGAAGTCGTGGCGACGCTGGAGAAGTAGCGTCGCGCTCGGTCCGAAATACCAACCTATTGAAAACGAAAGGCCCGGATTTTCATCCGGGCCTTTGCTGTTTTTTGATGCCATCGATCAGGCGGCGCGGCGGCCGTAGGACGGCTGTCTCGATGCCGAAGCAGCCTGGCTGTCACCAAGATTGAACTGCGAGAGCAGGTCGTTCAGCGCTGCCGCTTCCGAAGCGAGACCATGGCTGGCCGCCGTCTGTTCCTCGACCATGGCGGCGTTCTGCTGGGTGCCCTGATCCATTGTATTGACGGCGGTGTTGATCTCCTGCAGGCCGGTCGACTGTTCGCGGGTGGCGGTGACGATCGCGCTGATATGCTTGTTGATCTCCTGCACTTCCGAAACGATGACCTGCAGCGACTGGCCGGTTTCACCGACCAGATCGACGCCGGTCTTGACCTGGCCCGAGGACTTCGAGATCAGCGCCTTGATCTCCTTGGCGGCGTTTGCCGAGCGCTGGGCGAGTTCGCGCACTTCCTGGGCGACGACGGCAAAACCCTTGCCGGCGTCACCGGCACGCGCGGCCTCGACACCGGCATTCAGCGCCAAGAGGTTGGTCTGGAAGGCGATGTCGTCAATGACGCCGATGATGTTCGAGATTTCATCCGACGACTTCTCGATGCCCTGCATGGCGTTGACGGCGTTGCGAACCACTTCACCGGACTTCTCGGCACCGGCGCGGGTGCGGGCGACCAGCTGGCCGACTTCCTCGGCACGGCGGGCGCTGTCCTTGACCGTGGTGGTGATTTCCTCGAGCGCCGCTGCGGTTTCCTCAACGGACGCCGCCTGCTGTTCGGTGCGGCGAGCGAGATCGTCGGCCGCATGGCGGATTTCGCTGGCGCCGGCATCGATGGCGCGGGCATTGGTGCCGACGGCTTGAAGTGCATGGTGCAGCTTGGTGACGGAGTTGTTGAAGTCGGCGCGCAGACGGTCGAGATGCGCAACGAAGGGAATGTTGATCCGGTAGCCGAGATCGCCATCGGCCAGACGGCCAAGACCGGTTGCCAGTGCCTCGACGGCCTGCTGGATATCGGCAGTTTCGCGTGCCTTCAGGGCTTCGCGCTCGCGGCGCTCCTGCTCCGACAGCGAACGGCCGGACTCGGCCTCGCCTTCCAGACGAACGCGTTCGATCGCGTTGGTACGGAACACGGCGACGGCGGCGGCCATCGATCCGATCTGGTCGCGGCGTTCCTGGCCGGGGATTTCAGCCTTCAGGTCGCCGGCGGCAAGCTTTTCCATCGCCGCCGTCATATCGGTCACCGGACGAACCACAAGGCGGCTGAGCAGGGTCGCCAGAAAGACGATCATCAGGCCGACGCCGAGAAGCGTGGCGATGGTGGCGGCGATCCGGAACTGGCCGATGGCAGCGTAGGCGACATCGGCATCGACAGCGAAACCGACATACCATTCGACCGACGGAAGGCCGGCAACGGGCACGAAGCTGACGAGCATCGGCTTGCCGTCCAGTTCGGTTTCCATGATCGACGAGCCGATCGTCGGCGTTGCGGCCGGGAAAGCGTCAGCGAGCGTCTTGGTCACCAGCTTGGCATCGGGATGAACGAGGATCTGGCCGGACTTGTTGACGAGGAAGGCGAAACCTTCGCCGCCGACATCAACGGCCTTGATCATCTCGACCAGCGTCTTCAGCGAAAAGTCGCTACCGGCGACGCCGAACAGCTTGCCGTCCTTCTTCACCGGTACGGCGGCACTGATGATCAGGTCGTTGGTGGAGGCGTCGATATAGGGCTCGGTCAGCACGTTGCCGTCGGCCTTGACGGCATCCTGGTACCACGGGCGCTGGCGCGGATCGTAACCATCTGGCATCGGCGAGGCCGGCCACATGGTAAACTTGCCGGTCTCATCGCCGACATAGGTGGTCATGAATTCCTTGACCAGAATGTCGTTCTTCAACGCACCTTCGAGACCGGCCTGATCGGCGGCATTGCCGGCGGCGTTGGCAGCCATGGCGGTCAGGGTGACGCGGCCGTTCAGCCAGTTGGCAACGCTCTGGGCGGCCTGCTTGCCGGAGGACGAGATGTTCTCCTCGACGGCCTTGGTTGTCACGTCATGCTGCAGCGTATCGATATAGACGGAGAAGCCGGCGAAAGCGGCAACGACGACAAGAGACGCGGCGGCAAGGATGCGCGTCATGAGATTCGATCTTTTGGACAAGTCAGGCTTCCCTATTGGACCCGGCTCCTCCACCGGGCGAAAGTCGATCTGATCCGCATGCAAAACTGACGGCCGACACGATCAGTGCGGACCTGTTTTCTCAATGCGGGAATGGGGGACATGCCACTGCGGGCGGAAACAGCCCGCATCATGCGGCGTTGCAGGAAGGCAGATATTCCAGCCTGCGAATGGCCAAACCATATCGGCGCGTACTTAAGGCCGGGTTAAAATTGCATGGCCTGAAAAGACCGGTCTTTCAGGCTTTTAGGAACGATTCCGGTCTATTCCGCAGCCGCTTTCAACGCCGAGAGTAGTCTCGGCTTCTTCAGGCCCCAAGCCGTCGCCAGATGCATCGACGAGGAGATGCCGGCATCGAGCATGAAGGGGCCGGGCGTGTCGGCCCGCGGCCGCGATGCCGGCCTCGGCTTCAGCGGCGTGCCATGCCCCATGCCCTCGATCAGGTAGAATTCCACCCGCACCTTCCCCGACGTATCCTTCCAGACTCTGCGGATGTGTCCATCGACCTCACTCTGGGTAAAGGCGGCGCTGTCCAGCCCGTGCACATCCAGCCATTGCTGCAGCAGGGCATTGGCATTGGTGAGCGAGACCGTGTGGTCCCGCGTTCCGTGCCAGATCGAGACGGCCGGGAAATCGCGCTCGACGGTGGACGCGCGACGGACCAGGTCTCCCCACTCTTTCGCCGAATGATCCGGCGCGCTCTTCATCGCGGCAAGCGCTCGATGGGCATCCCGCGCGGCGCCATAGGGCAGACCGGCAATGATGCCGCCGCCACGGAAGACATCGGGATAGGTCGCCAGCATCGCCGCCGTCATGGCGCCGCCGGCCGACAGGCCAGTGACAAACACCCGCTTGCGGTCGATCCGGTGGGCAGACACCATCTTCGCGACCATCTGGCGGATCGACATGACCTCGCCCCGATCGCGTGTGACATTGCTGGGTCGGAACCAGTTGAAGCAGAGGCTGGCATTGTTGGACCGGGTCTGCTCGGCATAGACGACGGCAAAGCCGCGCTCACGCGCCAGCGTCGACCAGCCGCTGCCGTGATCATAACCCTCCGCCGTCTGCTGGCAGCCATGCAACACGACGACCAGTGGCGCCTTCTTCGGCAGGTCTGGCGGCACATAGCGCAGCATGCGCAAGCGCCCGGGATTGGTGCCGAATTTCGGCACCTCTTCCAACCGGCCGGTTGTCTTTGCCTTGTGGGTGACTTTTGCCCTGGTCGCGGTTGGAGACGGGGATATCGCGGATGCCGCAGCCACCGCCTTGCGCGTCACTTTGACGGCTTTCGTCAGGGTCTTCTCCCAGCGCCTCTGCCGCTTGAGCATGTCGGAAAACGAGAATTTGAACCGCGACCGCATGAAGGCCCCTTCGCTTTCCCGGCTTCCTCCCCGAAGCCGGCAGTCCTCCACGCATAGGGTTCAATATGGGGCGCGTTGGGCGGGCGGCAAGGTTAAAAGGGGTTTCAGTGGGTCAGGTAAATAAGTACGTGGCGGCTCCTTCGGAGTACGCAGCTCACCCCCTCTGTCACTTCGTCACATCTCCCCCTCAAGGGGGGAGATCATCCGTTTCCCTTACTTCGTCCGCGTGAGGAAGGCACAGGGTCTGCGGCTCATCTCCCCCTTGAGGGAGAGATGTCGGCGTCGCCGACAGAGGGGGGTGTTGCGGCAAACTCAGCATCCGGCTACCGCCGCATGAACGCCTCAAACGCTGCCCGCGCCTCGGCGCTCTTCAGCCGAGCCGCAAAGTGGTTGGCCTCCTCGTCGATGCGCCCCAAAACGTCTGAGCGGTCGCCGCGGATTAGGTTGCGGGCAATCCGCAGGGCTTCCGGTGGCTTCTTCGCGAGGCTGGCGGCAACTGCCAACACATCTTGCTCGATAACAGCGGCATCCGCGATCTTCCAGATCAGGCCGGCATCCCGCGCTTCCTCGGCGGTGAAGGGTTCCCCTGCTGCCAGAAGAGCGAAGGCGCGCTGGTGGCCGGCGAGACGCGGCACGAGCAGGCTGGAGGCCGCCTCCGGCACCAGTGCCAGATCGACGAACGGCGTCTTGAAGACGGAGCGAGCCGAAGCGATCGTCAGGTCGCAGTGGAGATGGATGGTGGTGCCGATGCCGATCGCCAGGCCGTCAACGCCGGAGACGACGGGCTTGGCGGCGCCGGCCAGCGCCCGCAGGAAGTCGATGACCTCCTGCCCCATAGTGCCGCCCATGGCAAAGGCCATGAAATCAGCCATGTCGTTGCCGGCAGAAAAGCAGCCGTCCGTGCCGAGAAACGCCGTGACGCGGACGGCATCATCGGTCGCGGCGACATTTATCGCATTGGCCATCTTGGCGTACATCGCCCGGGTGATGGCATTCTTCTTGGCGGGGCGATTGAAGCGGATCACCTGAACGCCGGGATGGGCTTGCGGCCGCTCGATCAGAACGTCGTCGGTCATGGTTTTCTCCTTGGGCAGGTCAGGCAAGAGCGATGCGGGCTGCGGCAAGGCTTGCCGCGCCGTTGACGATGCGGTCTTTTAGCGTCGCGGTTTCGGACAAGAGATTCTCGGCGGCAAAGCGGCACAGCGCAATGCGGGCATCGCGTCCGCCATCTCCCGCCTCTGCCAGCCCGCCCTTGGCGAGATAGACGCCGGTGAGCGCCAGACCGAACAGCCGCTGATAGGCCGTTGCGCCGGCCAGTGCCTCGGCCGATTTTCCTTCCGCAAGGCGCGCCAAAAGCCAGTCGGTCGCGGCCGAGAGGTCGGCGAGTGAGTCGTCCAGCCGTGCTCCGGTCTCGCCGAAATCGGCGAGGTTCGAAGCGGCGACCTCGGCCGCCACAGCCTTCAACTCGTCGATAAAGCCGCGCACATGGGCGCCGTCGGAGAGAGGCAGCTTGCGGGTCACCAGGTCGATCGCCTGAATGCCGTTGGTACCCTCGTAGATCGGCGCGATGCGGGCGTCGCGGAGATAGCGGGCAGCACCCGTCTCCTCGATGAAACCCATGCCGCCATGGATTTGGATGCCGAGCGACGCCACATCGACGCCTACATCGGTGCCGAAGGATTTTGCGATCGGGGTCAGCAGGCTGGAGCGTTCCTGCCAGTGGCGCGCATCGTCTCCCTCCGAGACATGGGCACGATCAACGGCGCGGGCGCAGGCGAAGGTGATGGCGCGGGCACCCTGCGTTACCGCCTTCATGGTCAGAAGCGAGCGGGCGATATCGGGATGCTCGATGATCGGGCTCATGCCCGTGCCCTTCCAGCCCGGTGCCTTGCCCTGGGTGCGTTCGCGGGCATAGTTCAGCGCGTGCTGGGTCGCGGCTTCCGCCATCGCGACACCCTGCGTGCCGACGGCAAGCCGGGCGTTGTTCATCATCGTGAACATGCAGTTGAGGCCGCGGTTTTCCTCGCCGACGAGATAACCGACCGCCCCCTTTTCATCGCCGAAGCGGCCGTCGCCATAGACCATCGTGCAGGTCGGCGAGGCATGGATCCCGAGCTTGTGCTCGATAGAATGGCAGAACAGATCGTTACGGGCGCCGAGCGAGCCGTCTTCGTTGACGAGGAATTTCGGCACGAGGAACAGCGAGATGCCGCGCGTTCCCTCCGGCGCGCCGGACAGCCGGGCAAGCACCAGATGAACGATATTGTCGGTCATGTCGTGTTCGCCGAAGGTGATGAAGATCTTCTGGCCGAAAATCCGGTATGTGCCATCATCGCGGCGTTCGGCACGTGTCTTCAGCACACCGAGATCGGAGCCCGCATGCGGCTCCGTCAGGTTCATCGTTCCGGTCCATTCGCCGGAAATCATCTTTGCAAGGAACACGGCTTTCAGCGCATCGGAACCGTGCTTCTCCAGGGCATCGACGGCGCCCATGGTCAGCATCGGCGCCAGCGCAAACGCCATCGAGCCGGCATTCCAAAGCTCCATCGCGGCGATGTGCAGCATGTGCGGCAGCGCCTGGCCACCGAACTCTTCCGGCGCGGTCAGGCTGTTCCAGCCGCCGGCGGCCCAATTGCGATAGAGATCGCGCCAACCATCGGGTGTCACGACCTTGCCATCGACGAGTTTCGAGCCCTGGCGGTCGCCGATATCGGCAAGCGGCGCAATTTCCTCGGTGGCAAAACGGCCGGCTTCGCCGACGATCGCATCGACGAGATCCGCGTCGAGATCGCCGTAGATACCATCTGCGAGATCCTCGCCCAGACCTGCCACATGCTTGAGCGTGAACAGAATCTCGTCCACCGGTGCCTTGTACATCGTGTCTCCTCCCCGCCCCACAAGACACCTTTCGGCTTTCATCGTCCAGCGGCGGCTTTCCCGTTTGCGGAGAAATTATTGATTTTTACGTAAACGTCAATATTCGATTGCACCTTCTTGACCGCAAACCCCAAGCCGTAACAAAACTGTCATGAAAGCCGAATAAAGCGAGGATTGGCTTCCTCCCAGGACCATGCCGCATGAACTTGATCTCCACTGAAATACCCGGAATCGTCTGGGCCTATCGTTTCCTGCCCGGTGAAAACCGCTGCACGCGCATCGCTACAGATTCCTCGATCGACGCGCTTCTCGAAGGCGATGGTTGGCTCTGGGTGCATCTGGCGCTTAGCGACGCCCGTACCCCGGCCCTGATCGAGCGCATCACCACACTGCCGCCAAGCGCCCTCTCGACGCTCACCAGCCATGACACCCAGGCAGCCGTGACGATCTCCGACGACATGGTCTACGGCACGCTGGTCGATTTCGAACGGACGTTCGATGCGGAGACGAAAACGATCGGCTGGCTGCATTTCGCCGTCACCGAAAAGCTGATCATCACCACCCGCTTGCACCCGCTGCGCAGCATCGACCGGGTAAAATCGGCCGTCGAAAAGAATGCCCGCTGCGCCCGGCCGATCGACCTGTTCGAAATGATGGTGGTAGAGTTCCAGCGCACCCTGATCAGCCTGGTGCTGGAACTGACGGAAGAACTGAACGTCATCGAGGACGACGTCTATGGCGAGGCGGGCCATAACAGCCAGCCGCGGCTTGCGCCACTCCGGCGAACCGCCGTGCGCCTGCATCGCCACCTGCGCACGCTGCTGGCACTGCTGCGCCGTGCCGGAACATCGGAAGAAGACGAGGTACCTGCCGGCTTTATCGATGTTGCCGAACGCCTGTCGGACCGGCTCGAGGCTGTCGATCGGGATGTCTTTGCCCTGCAGGAACGCGCCCGGCTTCTGCACGAGGAAATCGACAGCAAGCTGACCTCCGAAACCAATCGCCACCTCTACATCCTGTCGCTGATGACGGCATTTCTTCTTCCGCCGACGCTGGTCACCGGCTTTTTCGGCATGAACACATCCAGCCTGCCCTTTGCCGATGGCGTCCATGGAACGCTGGTTGCCGGCCTGTTCATCGTGCTTTCGATGTGGGCCGCCTGGATGATCCTGAAGCGGATCGGCATTCTCTGAACGGCAAAAGGCCGGAGAAATCTCCGGCCTTGGAAGGATGCTGATCGAGAAGATCAATACGGGGAATTGCAGGCGCGACGCGGGCCATAATTCGGCTGATACGAATTGTCGTAGGCACGATAGCTGCGATAGCGATTGTAGCACCATTCGACATGGCTGCCGCCGTAGCGCACGGAGGGCTGGGCAACGGAACCGGCAATGATTGCACCGGTCGCAAAGGCCGCCAGCGGGAACCACATTCCGTTATATTCCCGGTAGCCCGAACGGCGGTAATTATAGCCGCGATGGCCATTATAGTAGGAGTAGCCGTCGCGGCGATGATAACCGCGTCGCCAGTTATTATCATGACGGCCCCAGTCACCATCACGGCGGTGGCGAAACTGCACGTCAACAACATCGACCGGACGTTCGGCCTTGGTCGGCACGGGAATCTGCGTGAACGCCATCGAAGGCGTGAAAGACGTCGCCAGCAGCGCTGCCGACAGAGCCAAGGTGGCTGCTTTAAATCCAAAAACACCCATGGTGTTCCTCCATTCCATCGTATTCGACATGATTGTCATGTCGAAAAAACGCAGATTGGTTTGGTTTGTTCCATTCACGATAGTGTCATCAGAACTAGCGAGCGGCAGGGTAACGATGTGTTAACCATGTTTGCCCACCCTCTTCCCATGGAAAAGGGCCGCAAACCACGTCTGCGCAGGTTCTTCCGCTTCGCCGTTCTTCTCGGCGCCGCGCTGGTGTCGAGTGCGGCTATTGCCCGTGATCTCATGCCGTGGAAGGCGGCGAACCACGCCCTTGTCATTGATGCCTATGAACTGAACATTATCGACTGGGAGGCCATGCTGACGGACCGGCGGATCGCCGCCTTCATCTCCAAGGCCTCCGACGGCCTGCCCGAAAGCTTTGCCTGCACCGGCGATCATGGCGGCGATACGGTCGCCCACTGCAAGACGATGTGGCGCAAATATGCGGTCAGCCGCGAACTCTACCAGACACGACGGATGATCGCCCGTGCCAATGGGCTGCTCTGGGGCGCCTATCATCTCGCCCGCCCCGGCAACCCCGTCGATCAGGCCAACCATTTCCTCGACTATGCCGAGCCGCGCGACGACGAACTGATGGTGCTCGACATCGAAGGCATCGACGCGGAAAAATACATGTCGCTGGAGGACGCCGCCATCTTCGCCGGGCATATCAAGACGCGAACCGGCCGTTATCCAATGCTTTACACCAACCATTCCACGGCCCGATACATCGCCGCCAATCGCGACCGCTTCCCGATCCTCTCGCGCCTGCCCCTGTGGTACGCGCGTTACAAGCCGGGCATCCGCAACGTCTTCCCGATGGGAAACTGGGACAACTATGCGCTCTGGCAATTTTCCTCGGCAGTCAATTGCGGCAAGCGGCGATGTCCCTATCGGGTCACCGGCACGCTTGACGATATCGATGTCAATGTCGCACCGGTGGACGCAAAGACCCTCAAAGCCATATGGGCGAAGGGCGAACTGCTTCCGGAAAAGCCGATGGACAAACCCCTGCTCATCGCCACCGCAGACGCGAAGGCTGCCGCCGGCCTTGGCGTGGACATGACGGTAACGGGATCGATCGGCAAGGTTTCAATTCCGCTGGGTTTGCGCTAAGGACCGGCATCAGGTGGGCACCACAGTTTTGCCGAGTTACCGTGCATTTACCACGGCGTTCGAAATTGCGGGGCGGCTTGGGCCGGATTCATTCTTTCGACTGGAAAAGAGTCTAGGGACGACAGATCAGTTCCTGCACATGATGAGCAGATGGCAAGCAAGATCGTAATCAGCAGCAACCGCACGACGCCCGTCTCGGTGCTTTCCGCAGACACCGTTTTCGTGATCAACAAGGGCGTGACGCTGAGCACGGCCACGACCGCGATCGTCGCGACCGGAATCGCCACGGGGCGCGATTTCTACATCAACGGCACAGTCATCTCCGCCTCGAGCTACGCGTTCCAGTTCGGCACGACCTCTGTTGCTGATAGCAAGAGCGAATTCGTCGTCAGCAGCACCGGCAGGATCTCCGGCCAGGAATACGGCCTGAAGATCAGCAGCGGCAGCCTCGAACTGACAAACCAGGGCACGATCGACGCCCGCCTCACGGCGGTCAGTATCGCCGGCAAGGCGACCCATATCGTCAACAGCGGCCTGATTGAATCGACCGCCTCGGCCGGGATGTCAGTCTCCGGCGCTGGCAGCGTCATCACCAATCATGGCACCACCCATGCGGCGACCAATGCCGTCCAGATTTCCGGGGCGTCAGTCATCCTGACCAACAATGGCGAACTACGTTCGGATAAATCTTCGGCAATATACTCGACTGGTGCCGCCGCGACGCTCACCAACCACGGCACGGCCATCGGTTACGGCACTGCCATCGTATCCTCGGGGAGCTCCGTCAAGATCACCAATGACGGCGCGGTCACCTCCAGCAAAGGCATCGCCATCCAGGCGAAAGGCGCCAGCGCGATCATCACCAACAGCGGCACGATCACCGCCGTCAAGGACGCCATCGTGCTTTCCGGCGATGACGGCAAGGTGACCAATAACGGCCTGATCAAATCCTCGGCCTATGCGATCTCGGTCTCGGCCGACGACGCCATCGTTACCAACAACAAGACGATCACGGCGGGTGGCGGCATCAAGGCGGCCGGTAGCGGCGAAACCGTCACCAATTACGGCACCATCACCGGCACGCTATCGACACTTGCGGCCATCGACTTCTCCGACGCCACCAAGTCGAGCCTCCATAACAACGGCCTGATCAAGTCCGCCGGCACGGCGTTTCTCGGCAGCAATGCGGTGGATTCCGTCTTCAACAGCGGCACGATCAACGGCACGATCCGGCTTGGCGGCGGCAACGACTATTTCGACGGCACCGGCGGCAAGGTCAACGGCACCGTCTCCGGCGGAGCGGGCAATGATGTCTATGTGATCACCGATGCCACGATCAAGCTGTCGGAAGCCACCGGCGGCGGCACCGATCTTGTCAAATCCAGCGTGTCCTACACGCTTGCCACCAATATCGAAAACCTGACGCTGAACGGATCGGCGAACATCAACGCCATCGGCAACGCGCAGGCGAACCTGCTGCACGGCAACGCAGGTGCAAACACGATCGACGGCAAGGCCGGAAACGACACAATCTGGGGCCATGGTGGAGCCGATATCCTGACGGGTGGCACCGGCGCCGACCAGTTCGTCTTTGCCACCAAGGACGGCAAGGACACCATCACCGATTTCGCCGCGACAGGCTCCAGCCACGACATTCTCGACCTGACAGGCCTCGCCAGCATCAGCGACTACAAGGACCTGGCCCAGAACCACATGACGCAGGTCGGCAGCGACGTGCTGATCGATGGGCTGAACGGCGACAGTATTCTTTTGAAGAACGTCAAGCTCGCCGCTCTCGACGCCGGTGACTTCTTTTTTTGAGGAAGGCTAAATTCGGAACTCCGCCCTCCATTAGCGGCAATATAAAATCGACCCGCTACGCCTCGATCTGCACGTCGCCGATCGGGCGGGAACAGCAGGCGAGGATGTAGCCTTCCTCGATCTCGTCGTCGAGAATGCCGCCGTTGTGGTGCATGTCGACCTCACCGGCCACCTTCATGACACGGCAGGTGCCGCAGAGGCCGCCTTCGCAGGCGGCGCCGATGCGCACGCCGGCTGCCCTCGCGGTCTGCAGGATGGTCTGGCCGGGCTGACACTTGGCTTCCTTGCCGGCCATGGTGAAGGTAATGGTGGCGACGGTCGCGCCGTCATGACCAGCGCCGTCGCGGATCGCCAGTTCCTCTGCCGCGGGTGCCGCCGCCGGCTGGAAGCTTTCCTCGTGGTAACGGTTCATGTCGAAACCGACGCTTTCGAGCATCGACTTCACGCCCTTCATGAACGGCTCCGGGCCGCAACAGAAAACCGTGCGGTCGCGGAAGTCGGGCGAAAGCAGCGCCAGTTTCGAGGTTTCGATGCGGCCGCGCAGCCCGTGCCAGCCGTGGCGCGGCGCATGGGTCTCCACGATGAAGCCGAGATTGAGCTTGGGCATGTTACGCGCGATGTTTTCCAGCTCCTCGCGAAACAGGAGGTCGTCCGGCTGGCGGGCGCAGGACAGGAAGGTGACGTCCGATTGCGGGGCGCAATCGGCCATCCAGCGGGTCATCGACATCATCGGCGTGATGCCGGAACCGGCCGAGATAAACAGGTACTTTTCCCCGGTGTGCCGAACGAAGGAGAAGTCGCCGAGCGGCCCGAAGGCCTTCAGCTTCATACCCGGCTTCAGATGATCGAACATCCAGCGCGTGCCGATGCTCGTCGCCTGCGCCTTGACGGTGACGGCAATCGAGAACGGCCGCGAAGGCGTCGAGGACAGCGTATAGGTCCGCATCACCGGATCGTCCGGCGTCACCGGCAGTTCGAGCGTGACGAACTGGCCCGGCAGATACCGGAACCAGCTATCCCTGTCGGCCTTGAAGCCGAAGGTCATCACGTCCGGCGCCTCGTGGGTCACGGAAATGCATTCCAGAAGCTGCTGCCGGTCGTTGAAGGGCTGTAGTTCGTCGAAGTGACGGAAGGATGAAACAATCGTCATGTCAGGCGACCCGAACCAGAGGGGTGGACGCTCCGTGCAGGCGGTCCTGCATGAAGTTGGTGTACCATTCGACGAACTGCATCACGCCGCCTTCATGTTCCGGCGAATAGGGGCCGGGCTGATAGGCGGGCGAGCGGATGCCGAAGGCATTTTCCTCGACGATCTGGCGATCCTGGTCGTTGGTCTCGGTCCAGACATGCGTCAGTTCCTCGAGATTGTAATCGACGCCTTCGACCGCATCCTTGTGGACCAGCCACTTGGTGGTGACCTGGGTCAATTCCGGCCCGAGCGGCAGGACACGGAAGGTGATGGCGTGATCGCCCAGAACATGGTTCCAGGTCGAGGGATAGTGGAATAGCAGCAGCGTGCCGATCTGGCTCTGGCTGACATCATCAGACAGCTGGCGCTTGACGGCGCGCTTGCCCGACATGGTGTAGCTTTCGGCATCCTGGATCAACGGCATGCGGGCAACGCGGAACTGTCCGCTAGTGTCCATACGGAATTCACTCGGCAGGCCGGTGGCCTCGCACTTTGCCCAGTGCTCGGCAATGACCGGATCATCCTTGGCACCCTGCACGCCGGTAGCCGTCGGGGCTTCCGGATAGGTGCGGCAAAGTTCCGGGTGGTTGGCAGCGCAGTGATAGCACTCGCGGTTGTTTTCCCAGACGAGCTTCCAGTTGCCCTTCTCGATAATCGTGCTTTCGAAGGCGACCTTGGTGTCCTTCAGGTTATGCGGCGTGACATAGGAAGAAACCATGTCGCGAACCGGCTGGAAGTCCATCGCCTCGTCAGCCAGGCAGATGAAGATGTAGCCGCCGATGGTCTCGCAATGGATGGGCTTCAGGCCATGCTGGTTCTTGTCGAAATCCTCGCCCATCTGGCGGGCGAAAAGAAGCTTGCCGTCCAGTTCATAGGTCCACTGATGATACGGACAGACAAGCTTTGCGGAGGATCCCTTGGCGCCGGCGCAGACGCGCGAACCGCGGTGACGGCAGGAATTGTGGAGCGCGCGGACGGTGCCGGTGCGGTCGCGAACGATGACAACGGGATATTCGCCGACCTGTACGGTGAAATAATTGCCGGCCTTGGGGATTTCGCAATCATGGCCGATGAACAGCCAGTCCTTGTACCAGATCTCTGCCATATCGAGCTTGAAGAGATCGGGATCGGTATAGAAGGCCTGCTCCAGGCTATGACCGGCGCGCCGGGTCTTCAATTTGCGGAGAACTTCGCTGCGGAGATCCATGGTCTTTTCCTTCTCGCCACTTCTTTCAGGAGTTACGGCGAATAGGAAGGAACCATCCCCCGCGCCTGGAGAGCGCGTGACTTCAATGGTTCATCTTCCGGCTGCCCGCCGCAACCAAAACATCAATTTCGTCACAAGGCTGGTTTCCGGGCTCTGGAGCCGTCCTTTCGGACTATCCCGGCGCCTTCCCGGATTTCTCCAGTGGCCTTTTGCCGAGGTTTCGCTCCACCACCGTTGCGGGGGCAGCGCCGGATTCTGACCGGCTTCCCAATTCTCCGCCCTCCCTATAAAGGCGGCACCTTGAGTGTCTTTATCTAGCCCCATGAAATATCCGGACAGCTGTCGATTAGCGACATCGAATTCCAGAATGACGACACAGTGAAAGTTGTTTTGGTAAATTGCAAAACTGCCTATTATATAAGTAAAAACAAACAAATAGCCTGAAATTTCGGCAAATGGCGCGTTTTCCACCATACGCTTGCCTGCGCCGTCGAATGACTGCCTCTTTGCGACATCCGGGAAACTTCTACGGCCTTGCGACGCAAGCCTCGCGCCATCGGACAAGGTTAACAACGGGAAAGATTACGTTAACCTCCACACTGTAGTTTTCCCTCATGGAGAGTTTCCACCCCGGCATGCACACTGCAAGCCGCCGCGATTCTGGTGCTGGCCAATGTCAAACCTGAGATATTTCGACGCCGCAGCCGTCAAGAAACCGATCCAGTCCCCAAAGGCTGCGATCTACACCGAATTTCTTCGAACAGGGCGGATCAACCGGAACAAGGCTGGCTGGGACGCGAGCGAAAAGCGTTACCTGACCCATGATGAAGTCGCCGCTCGCACGGGCAAGAAGCTCGAAGCGGCTGGTCATGTCACCCATGAACGGATCAACGGCTTTCACCAGTCGATTCAGTTTCCAAAGCTACTGTTCCATCGCACGCTCGCTGGCAGCCCGCATCTCGGCTATTGCCACGTGACGGCGGCACGCACGAAATTCGCCAAGTTCGACGATGTGCGCTGGTCCTTCTATATCGCCAACTTCTTCTCGGAAATCGGCGATGACGAACGCTTCTTCGACAAGATCAACATGGGCTATTCGCGGATGTATTTCGCGGTGGCGACCGAGATGGATGCCGAGGCGCGCAAGCTCAGCATCAACCGCGCCATCCACCAGAACGGCCTGTTGTTCCGCACGCGCGATCCGAAGGAAGCCCTGAAGAACGTGCTGATGCTCGGCGCCCGCAACGAGCAGTTGCGCCGGATCATCAACAGCCTTTAGAGCCTACTGCTTGTAGATCAGCCAATCGCGACCAGCCGGCGCCTCCGGCCCATTGCCATGGACGACGGTATGATCGCCGCCCTTGGCCTGCGCCCTGGCCAATGCCTTTTCAGCCGCGTTGACCAGGTCGAACGCATTGCCGGCATCACCGGACATGCAGACGCCGACGGACAATGTCACGCTGCCAAGATTGCGGCCGGTCTTCGGATGCTTGAAATGAACGCCGCGCAGGCCCGAGCGCAGCAGCGCCATCATCCGCACCACTTCGCGCTCCTCGCTCGCATTGATCAGGAAACCGAAACGCGCGCCATCGAAACGCGCCGCAAACTCCGATGCCGGGAAGGCTTGGCGAATGACGCTACCGATGTGCCGGGCCAGTGTATCGGCAAGGGCAGCGGCCTGTTCGCCGGAGAGGCGCTGGCTGGTATCGGGTTCGGCAAGGGCGATGCCGCAGGCGAGCGGCATGTCGGGATCGGCGTAAACCTTGGCAAGCGCCTTGTTGAACGCGCGCCGGTTGGACAGCCCGGTCGCCGCATCCGAGAATTTCGTTGCCTCGAAATCGGCAAGTTCCTTCTGGACGCCGGCAATCACGGTCGATTGTGCGGTGACACTCTGCTCCATCTCGGCATTCTGCGACACCTGGTGCTCCGTTGCCCGCTTCAGCGCCTGGATGGAATTGGCAAGCGCCGCCTGGCTTGCCTCGTCGGATACGACAAGCGCCTTCGACGCTTCGCCGATCAGCTGGCCATAAGCGTCGAGCGCCGTCTTCTCGCGGGTGAGCAGGTTCATGAAATTGCTCATCTCGTCGCGCACGATCGTCGTCGAACGCGCCAGTACGCTCGCCTCGTGATGATGCGGCAGATATTTGCGGCCCAACTCATCCAGTGCAGCCTGCGACTTGTATTTTCCGAGCGCAATGAAATCCCGCACCAGATCCGGATTGGCGCCGGCATAGGCCTCGTAGACCAGCTCGTAATTCCGGGGGGCGGCATCGATGCCCATCTGGTGCATGGCCGTTGCGATACGAAGGGCGAGATCGTTCGGCGTGGATTTCTTGTTGACCATTATGGCTCCGGTAATGTGGTGATTTGCACAACTATCAGGCACAGCTTTCCGTCGCGCTAACCGAAGGTGTCGCATTTTAAGAAATCTTAATCGGCACTGTCGCGATCAGGGACAGAACACAGCGATTTCCGAATGCACTTGGCAATATCCGGCCAAGCCCTGTAAAGGAAACGCCTGCGCCCGCCTGTCCTTTTCCGTGGGCCCCGATCCTTGGAATGCATATGGCCCTGATCATCGATACACGCATGGAACCGGATCGCGCATTGACGCAGGCCTGCGAAACGCTGGAAGTTGGTCAGCCTGTCGCAATACCCACAGAGACGGTCTATGGACTGGCGGCGGATGCAACCAATCCGGATGCGATCAGCCGCATTTACGAAATGAAGGGTCGCCCCCGTTTCAATCCTTTGATCTGCCATGTCGCGGATTTCGAGATGGCCGAGCAGCATGTCACCTTTGATCCCGTGTCGCGCCAACTCGCGGAGGCCTTCTGGCCAGGCCCCCTCACGCTGATCCTGCCGCTGAAGGCCGACAGCCAAGTGCATTCGCTGGCCTCAGCCGGTCTCGATACGCTGGGCGTGCGCATGCCCGACGGTTTTTCACGCGCGGTGATTGCACGCTTCGGCAAACCACTGGCTGCGCCGAGCGCCAATACGTCCGGCAAGATCAGCCCGACCAGTGCAGCCCATGTCGAGGCGGATCTCGGCGACAGGCTCAGCCTGATCCTCGACGCGGGCTCAGCCGAGATCGGGCTGGAATCGACGATCGTGAAGGTGGAAGGCGACGAGATTCGCCTGCTGCGGCCCGGTGGTCTCGATGTCGCTGATATCGAGAAGCTGACCGGCAAGACTGTGCTGCGTCCGGAGACAGCAGGCGCTGCGATCGAAGCGCCCGGCATGCTGGCCTCGCATTACGCACCGGGCGCCGCGGTCCGGCTCGATGCTGCCGATGTCCAGCCCGGCGAAGCGTTGATAAAATTCGGCGGCCGACCATTGCCGGGCGAGGACACGGCGACCCTCGTACTCGACCTCAGCCCGACAGGCGACCTGCGGGAAGCCGCCGCCAATCTCTTTGCCTATATGAAGCAGGCCGACGCCTCGGATGCCGCGACCATCGCCTTCGGACCGATCCCGAACGAGGGGTTGGGCGAGGCGATCCTCGACCGGCTCGAACGGGCCGCTGCGCCAAGGGAATAGCGATGACGAATACCGCCCTCTCCTCCGATCTCATGGCGCGTTTTGCCGCAATCGTTGGCGAAAACAACGCGCTGACGGACACACGCGACATCGCCCCTTACCTCGTGGAATCGCGTGGGCTCTACAAGGGTACGAGCCCGCTGGTGCTGCGGCCCGGCAGTGTCGAGGAGGTCTCCGCAATCCTGAAAATGGCGACCGCCACCAGCACACCGATCGTGCCGCAGGGTGGCAATACCGGGCATGTGGCCGGAGGGATTCCCCGTACCGGTGAAAACGACGTGGTTCTGTCGCTGGAGCGGCTGAACCGCATTCGCGATATCGACCCTGTCGGCAATGTCATCGTTGCCGATGCCGGCTGCATCCTCGCGGATATCCAGAAGGCGGCGGAGGCGCATAACCGGCTGTTTCCGCTATCGCTGGGCTCGGAAGGCTCTTGCCGGATCGGCGGCAACCTGTCGACCAATGCCGGCGGGACGGCGGTGCTTGCCTATGGCAACATGCGGCAATTGTGCCTCGGTCTGGAGGTCGTGCTGCCAACCGGCGAGGTCTGGGATGGGTTGCGGCGGCTGAAGAAGGACAATACCGGCTACGACCTGCGCGACCTGTTCATCGGCGCCGAAGGCACGCTCGGCATCATCACCGGCGCGGTGCTCAAGCTGTTTCCCCGGCCTCTCGGTCATCAAGTAGCCTTTGCCGGCCTGAAAAGCGTTGCCGATGCGCTCACCCTGATCGACAAGGCCTCGAGCCTCTGCGGCCCGGCACTGACCGGCTTCGAACTGATGCCGCGTCTTGGCGTCGAGTTCACAGCCCGGCACATTCCCGGCGTCCGCGATCCGATGGATACGGTTCACGCCTGGTATGCGCTGATCGACGTTTCAACATCTGACTCGGCAGAAAGCGCCGAGCGGATGATGCAGGCCCTCCTGGAAACGGAACTCGAAAGCGGACTGATCGAAAACGCGGTTGTCGCGGCCAACGAAGCCCAGCGCAAAAGTCTCTGGCACATGCGCGAAAGCATGTCGCCGGCGCAGAAGCCGGAAGGCGGTTCTATCAAGCACGATGTCTCGGTGCCGGTCTCCAGCATTCCGGCCTTCATGGCGGAAGCCGACGCGGCGGTCCTCAAAGCCATTCCCGGCGCCCGCATCTGCTCGTTCGGCCATATGGGCGACGGCAACATTCACTACAATATTTCGCAGCCGATCGGCGCCGACAAGGACGCTTTCATCGCCCGCTGGCGCGAAATGAACGCCATCGTTCACGGCATCGTGCTGCGTTACAACGGCTCGATTTCGGCCGAACATGGCATCGGCCAGTTGAAGCGCGACGAACTGGCCGAGGTGCGCGCGCCGATCGAGATCGACCTGATGCAGCGGATCAAACATGCCTTCGACCCCGCCGGGATCATGAATCCCGACAAGGTGCTCAAGGCACGCGGATAATCATCGATTAACCGCCAAGCCTCAGTTGCGAAAGGCTCATCAGCGTATCGGCGCTGATGCCGCCGCGGCCGTTGTTCGACAGGACGAGTTCGGCGGGTGAAACATCGACATTGTTTTCGATGTCGTACAGAGCCGTGAACCGCTGCAGCAGTTTCTCCAGCTTTTCCGGATCGTGCAGGTCCTCCATATCGAGAACGCGGTTGATATAGGCATACTGGATATCGACGTCGGCGCTCGCCATTTCCTCGGGAATGCTGAACGTCGTCTGGATGACCTGCAGAAGCGCAGTATCGGCCAGAATGTCATAGGCGGTGCTGACGTCCTCTGCCATGCGCCGGAAATAGAGCGCCAGACGCACGCCGGCATTGTCCTCGCCCTTCTGCTCTTCCAGTGTCTGGTTGAGATAGAGGTCTTCCGTCTCAAGCAGGCCGCGCCGCGTCTGGATGCCCTGTGTCGGCTTGGCGAGGTTTCCCTCAGCGTCGAAATTGTAGGATGAGACGATCTGCTTGTAGATCTCGGAGTTCGGCTCGGTATTGATGAAACTCTTGGGGTCGCTGAAGTCCGACTCGAACATCTGGCGCAGATAGTCGGTCGTCACCTCTTCCGGATCGAGCCCTGCGGCAACGACGATGAAATCGACGAGACGCCGGTTGGACAGGAGGTCATCCAGCGTTTCGATCTTCTCGATCTCGGCACTGTAATACTTCGATTCCTCCGTCGCCTTGGTCTTGTCGTCCTCCGTCCCGAAGCGGCTTTTCTCGATGACATAGGATTTGGCGGTGTTGAGGATTTCCGATTCCGACTGGGCCAGCATCGGTATTCCGAGCGTTCCATCCGCTTTGAAGTTGAACGCCTTGGCCAGTTCGACGTAGCGATCGTCCTTCAGCGTATAGACGTAGCTCTTCGGATCCGTGAGGTCGCTCGTCAGGACTTTCTTCAGCTTGCGGGCTGAATCACCTTCGTTCTCCAGACCGACAGCGGTCAAAGCGAGCTTCATGATCTTCGTATCGGCCAGCAGACCATCGACATCCGACACGAGGCTGATCAGTGTCTTGTAGGATTTGATGAGCGCTTCATCGGCCGCCTCGTCAGCGTCGTCATAGCGGGCGGTCCACAAGCCGTCGGTTTTCGCCATCTGGGCTGCCGTCTGCGCATTGCCCGCAGTCACCGTTCCGTCCGTCGCGAAATTGAAGGCGGCCGCCAGTTCCTTGTAGATGGCGTTGTATTCGCCGCCCTGCGTATTGGCATAGCTTGCAGGGTCGCTGAGATCACTGGTGACGATGTTTTCGAATGTCGACGTCAGGAAGCCGGACGGCAAGCCATAGGCGACGCGCAGATAAGAGAACAGCCGGCTGTTGCCGGTGATGTCGCTGACATTGTCGACCGTCGCGATGGTCGAATCGTAATAGAGTTGGTTCAATTGCGCAGCCGAGGACGACAGACGCGGCTGCTGGAAGACATAGGCTTCGTTCGTCGCGGCCTTCTGCGCATCCGACATGGCCTTGTCGCCGCTCGCCAGCGTTCCGTCGTTCTGGAAATTGAAGGCGGCCGCAAGCGGCGTGTAGTCCGGTGCGTTGTTGATCTGGCTCTGGTACTGCGCGATCAGCTTGCTGGCCGCGCTGGTGCTGTCGGCAAGTTCCGCCGGGGTGGCGCTGTTCTGGACAGCGGTGATCTTGTCCTGCAGGCCCTGGGTGTAGGCCGCCGCCTTTACATTCACATAGCTGCTGGAATCGCTGACATCGCTGGTCACCACACCCTTGAAATGGGTGTAGTCCATATATTTCGGATCGAAGCCGAAGGCGGTGAGGACGTAATTCTTAAGCCGCTCGTTCTGCCAGAGCTGGTCGACAGTGGTAACCGTGTCCATCACTGCGTTAAAATAGACCGTATCTTCCCTGACAGCATCACCCTGATTGGCGATGGACTGATTGTAGAGACCGATCAGGTCGTCTTCCTGTGCGTTGCTTTGAACCACTTCGGTCGACTGCGAGAAACTGAACGCCATCGCGAAATTGCGGTAGCGTTCGTCCGTCAGCATGTTGGCGTAGCTGCTCTCGTCGCTCAGGTCGCTTTCCAGCACCTTGCGCATGAAAGCCTTGGCATAGGTCATGTCTTCCAGGCCATGCGCTTTCATGGCGTAGGAGTAGAGACGGTAGTCGCCGAGGAAGTCGTCGATCGACGTGACCTTGCCGATATTTTCCTTGTAATACTGGCTTTCTCGGGCAACGAGCACCTGTTCGGAGGTGCGCTGCAGGCTCGTCTTCATGTCGCGGGTGATGAGATTATAGTCGATATATGTGGATACCATCGCCGCTCTGCCGATCGCCTGAAACTGTTGACGGAACGCCATCCGAACGGACGCAATCCCGCACCCTGCGGTCATAACCGTGGCCAAGATGGACGGCCTGCCTTGTGCGTGGCTTTTCCCGAAGACGGATGGGGGATGTGCGAAATGCCGCTTATTTTTTTCACATTTGGGAAACCCTGACGCGTTGGCTTTTGCTAACCATCAGGAAATGCAAAGTTTTTTAACTGCGATTTTTAAGTCGTCTCAAACGGGACCCGCCTATCTTGAGCTCACAGAGGACGAAAAGTCCCAAGGAGAAGACCGGAAACCGGCTCTCAAGGAAAACAAGGGCGATTGTAATGCTGAAGACAAATTCTCAACCGGCTTGGGTCGAAACCACACTGCGACTGGATCCGAAACGCTTCCCCCAGCAGGCTAGCTACGCCTTGCGCGGACAGTCGAGCAATGTCACCATCAGTCTGGACGAGCGCGGCGCCGTGATGCGCAAGGTTCTGCCGTCCAGTGGCCTGCCCTTGTCGATCGCCCTGCCCGCCCGCGCCTTCAAGGGTGTTGCGGCCCGCGCCATCGACCACGGAGATGGAGAAGTGACCGTGACCCTCGAACTGCACCATGATGACCCGGACCTGTGCATCCCGCTGCTGGTCGCTCATGATCTCGCCGATATCGCCGCCGACTGGCGCAGCTGGTCGGAAGCCTACCGGATTCCGATGCTGATGGTCGAAGCCGATGGCGTCGCCCGGCCGCTGGAAGACCATCTGGGCGAAGTGCGCACCCGCGAAATCAAGCCGCGCCGCCGCCACTCGCTTTTCAACGATCGCCGTCCGCGTTTCCTGATGCGCCGCTCCACCGGCAGCCTCGGCGTGGTGATGAAAATCAATGGCCGGGAAATCATCGCCCGGAACTGATTTTCGACACATTTTTCGAAAGTTCCTCCAGTGCAAAAGACCGGTCGTCCCCTGCGGCCGGTTTTTTGTTTCTGTTTTCAACCGGTTGCATCGTTCCCCAGGAAACACCGGCGACGCCTTCTTGATGCCATATGCGCTCGGCACAGTGCAGCAACGAGAAGGAGACACCCATGCGCACATTCATCCGCGCGGCTTTTGCCGCCATTTCCGCCCGCTTCACTAGGACGAAGAAGAGCCGCGACACGGACTTGAGCTGGGCTTGAACATGATGGTTTGCTGCGGTGGACCCTTGCCCTCCGGCCCGGCCGGAGGGTTTTTTATATCAGCCTTACAGCAAGCGCGGCACACAGCCCGATAAACACGATCAGCCCGACGACGCCATTGAACTTGAACAGTGCCAGGCACTGTTTGGCATCGTGAATGTCGAGCACGAGGATCTGGTAGAACAAGAGGACTGCTGCGACCAGCAGTCCGACATAGGCTAGGAAACCGGCGCCCGCGAAGGCAAAGGCGACGAAGAGCAGAAAGACCGTCAGGCCATACAGGCCAAACAACCAGGGCCTCGGGCGATCGCCGAAGCGTCGCGCGGTAGAACGCACGCCGATCAATTCGTCATCTTCCTTGTCCTGATAGGCATAGATGGTGTCGTAACCAACCGTCCAGGCGATCGCCGCCATGTAGAGGACGATCGCCGCCGCACCAATACTGCCGAACTCCGCCGACCAGCCCATCAGCGCGCCCCATGAAAAGGCGAGCCCGAGGAAGAATTGCGGCCAGTCGGTAAAGCGCTTGGCAAACGGATAGATCGCCACGAAAACCAGCGAGAAGATGCCGAGCGCGATGGAGAAGCCGTTGAACTGCAGCAGCACGATCAGTCCGGCAAGCGCCTGTAGCACCATAAAGACCTTGGCCTGAAACCGGGTCACGCGGCCGGAGGGTAGCGGCCGCGAGCGGGTGCGCGCCACTTCCATGTCGATGTCATGGTCGACAATGTCATTGTAGGTGCAACCCGCGCCGCGCATCGCGACGGAGCCGATGAAGAAAAGGACGAGGTGCAGAACGAAGCGGCTGGCGGAAAAGGTTCCGAGTGCCGCCGCTGCATTGGCCGCGAGCGCAGCCGACCAGAGGCATGGCAGCAGCAACAATTGCCAGCCGATCGGCCTGTCCCAGCGTGCCAGTTGCGCATAGGGCCAGAGCGCCCTTGGCAGGACGCGATAGACCCAATTGTTGGATGGCGCATCGTAGACGCGACCGGAATCGGCTGGATTATTGCTCATGCCGCCTGTTTGCAGCGGCCGGCAGGCGCGGTCAAGCGATCAGGCGCAGCACACCTGCGGCAAGATATCAATCCAGCGTGAAATCGAAGCGGTAGGTCGCGGCAAGACCGAACAGCAACTGGTTGCGGCTGCCGCCTTCCTTGACGATGCTCGAATCCGCTGCCGGCCCCATCAGGCGCTTGTATTCGACGAAAGCGCTCGTATCGAGCTTCTCGGTCGCCTGCCAGGTGATCGCAGCCCCTGCCCCGACCGAGCCGATGCCGCCGGACGGCGTATATTTGGAATAGCCTGATTTTGCAGCCTCCGAAGAACTGACGCCGTAATAGGCATCGAAATAATCGCTGGTCGCGGCCGAAAGGCGCGGGCCGGCCGACAGACGGACATTGTCGCTGACATCGACGAAACCATCGGCGGCAACATCGGCGACCAGGCCGTGATGGCTGCGGATGCCCTGACGCAGTTCGGCGCGGATGCGCAGCCAGTCTGTCGGATACACCTCGGCGAAGCCACCGAGTTCACCACCGAAGCGAACGGGGTCGAGCCCCTTCAGATCGTTGGACGTGTCTTCGTCGCGCTCGAAGATCAGCTTGCCGGCGACACCGGCGCGGAACGCACCCTGATCGACGAAGGCGAAGGCAGGGTTATCGTTGCGCGAGGAAAATCGGACGGTGCTGCCCGCGCGGCCCAGCGAGATCAGCGGGGCAGCCTGGAACAGCCGATCCGAACCGCCATCATATTTCGGCCCGATAAAGCCGGTGGCGCCGACTTTCAGATACCAGTCGCCCGACCAGAAATGCTGCCCCTCCTGCGCCGACGCGGACGAGGAAGCGGCCAGAATCAGCCCGGCGGAAAGAAGGAAAGCAGACGGTCGAAACAAGGCGGCAACTCCGGATACAAGCCCTCAAACGCCCGATGCCAGCGATCCCGGCAACGAAAGGGCAAACTGACATGGGTCGTTTCGGCGCGTTATAGGCCCCGCCTCACTACCATCTCGTTAACCAGAAGTCTTCAGCGATTCTTTTCCATGAAACATTGCTTATATTCAAGTGAATCATGGAGTTAGGCACCACGGTCGAACATCATTTTCCGAGCCTATGCGGCGCGGGATTTCAGATAGGTGCTGGGCGAACTGCCGAGCATGCGGCGAAACATGGTGGTGAAGGCGGCGATATTCTCGTACCCCGCATCGAGTGCGACATTGGTGACCGGCTCGCCGGCCGCAAGGCGCGGAAGCGATGCAAAAAGGCAGGCCTGCTGCCGCCAGGTGACGAAGCTGACGCCGGTCTCGGCCCGGAAAAACCGGGTGAACGAACGGCGGCTCATGCCGAGTTCCCGCGCCCAATCATCAATGCCTGCATTGGCCGCGGGAACTTTCAGAAAATGCCGGCACAGGCGGGCAAGCCGCTCATCTCCCGGGAATGGTAGACCGAGCGGGCGCTCGGACAGCCGACCGATTTCGTCCAGCAACAGTTCCATGATCAGCAGTTGACGCCGCTCGGATTGCGGCCGTTCATCGGAAGTCACCAGTTCCTCGATCAGGCTGGCGGCGAGGGTCGTGACCTCCAGCACGCGCGGATCCAATGCATCGACGATGGACGAAGCGACATAGATCGAATGCATGCGCACCTCGCTGATCATCTCGGTTGCATGTTCCAAACCGGCAGGAATGAGCAGCGCATGGCCGGGCGGAATCATCCAGCGCCCGCGCGTGGTGCTGACCAGCACCACGCCACTGCGTGCACACCAGAGCTGCGCCTTGCTGTGATTGTGGGCCGGGACCCGAAAGCCGGCGGGATAGATGCGCCCAAGCGCCACCACCGGCTCGTTGGCCATTTCGATCCAGGACAGGCTGGCAAAATGGTCGTCCGGGTCCTGAACCTTTGTTCCGGTGAGATCGATTGTTCGCATTTGGCCCACTCACGAAAGAATGCGACCAGAGCACGAAAGCAGGCCACGTTCAAGCATTGTAGAGACGGTGCATATCCAAAATACGTGAACGACGGGCAAGGAACACCGGCCATGGCCAGTATTACATCGAACGCACCCATCAGCGCGGAAAAGACGGCAGTTTCCGTCATTCTCGCCGTCAGCTTCTGCCACATGATGAACGATATCATGCAGTCGCTGCTGACCTCGCTCTATCCGCTGCTCAAGGCGAACTACGCGCTCGATTTCGTTCAGGTCGGTCTCCTGACCTTCGCCTTCCAGGTCACGGCCTCACTGCTGCAGCCGGCAGTCGGCGTCGTCACCGACCGCTGGCCCATGCCGTTTTCGCTGCCTTCGGCCATGCTGTCGACCTGCGCAGGCCTGATCACGCTTGCCCATGCCCATGAATTCTATGTTCTCGTCATCGGCGCCTGCCTGATCGGCATCGGCTCGGCCATCTTCCATCCGGAAGCATCGCGCATCGCCCGGCTGGCCTCCGGCGGCCGCCATGGTCTGGCGCAGTCGCTGTTCCAGGTCGGCGGCAATACGGGCACGGCGATCGGGCCGTTGCTGGCCGCCTTCATCGTCGTTCCGCGCGGACAGGGCAGCCTGAGCTGGTTTTCGATCATCGCGCTGACCGGCTTTGTCGTCCTCTCCTGGGTCAGCGTCTGGTACACCCGCCATCGCCGCAGCTCGGCCGGCCGCAAGGTCGTCAGCCGCACCCTGCCCCTGCCCCGCAACCAGGTCATCTGGACGCTCATCGTTCTCGTTATCCTGACGGCGACGAAGAACGCCTATCTCTCCAGCCTGTCGAGCTATTTCACTTTCTTCACGATCGAGAAATTCGGCCTCGGCGTTCAGGATGCGCAGTTGCTGCTGTTCCTGTTCCTCGGCGCTTCGGCTGCCGGCGTGATCTTCGGCGGGCCGATCGGTGACCGTTTCGGCGCGCGCTTCGTCATCTGGTTCTCGATCCTCGGCGTTATCCCGTTCGCGTTGCTGCTGCCCTACGCCAACCTGTTCTGGACAGCGGCTCTGGTCATCCTGATCGGCTTCATCTTCTCGTCTGCGTTCTCCGCCATCGTGGTGTTCGCGCAGGAGCTTGTGCCCGGCCGCGTCGGCCTGATCGCCGGCATGTTCTTCGGCTTTGCCTTCGGCTTCGGCGGCATTGGCGCCGCGGTGCTGGGCATCTTCGCTGATCGCAACGGCATCGAATTCGTCTACACCGTCTGCTCCTACATGCCGCTGCTCGGCCTGCTGACCATCTTCCTGCCGAAGCTGCCGAGCCACCGCTGAGATGGAGAAAAGAGGGGCCGCAGCGCCCCTCATTCATCCTGCAGCCGATTGCCATGACCGGTAGAATTCATGCAGCAGGGGCAACTGTCGTGCTAAAATTCGAAAGATGTACCCAGATACCGCGTGCTATCTCCGGCCGTCATTGCGCAGGGAAATGACATCGGCCCGGCTGGACCTGCGCCCGGTTACCAATTCGATATAAGTCACCGCGTCATCGCCAATGAGATCGACCTCGGTATTGAACGCCTCCGCGACCGTGCCATCGAACCAGACACGGCGAACCTCGCGTTTTAGGCGTACCGCTGTCGTCCCGGCAGTGTCCCATTGCACGTCGACTTCAAGATAAGAAGCAGGACGGGGATCTGTCGGAAGAGCCGTCCTGTAAGTGCTCGAACCGGATGCCCAGGATCGCTGCGCAGTGCGATTGGGGACGATTTCGTTCAGGACCGGAGCGATCTCTCCATTACCCTTTCGGAAATGCACGTGCCGGAGGTCGCCCGGCTCCAACTCGCTCCACGCCTCCTCGCCGAGGTGGCGATTAAGAATGGAAGAGAGCCCGGTCCCGGTGACTCCTGAACACAGGATATTCCCGTCCAGACTGAAGATATCGACGAAATGCGGGCCTAAAATGAGCGGGCTGTCCAACACCTTATAGTTGCGCGCAACAGGATGCATGCGAAACGGAATGTTGGTGTTGATGACCTGAAGGACACCACCCTGAACGAGGGCCTCGTCCAGCATGCTGACGGTATCAAGCCAAAGAGAAGGTGAAATCGCGGATCGCTTTGCACCCGCCTTGACTGTCGGGCTCAACAATACGGAATTGCAGACGATAATATCGTAAGGGCCGTGGCGCCTAATCTGCTCTGCCGTCGAGTCGAAGATGACAGCGTCAGCACCCATGAGGCTGCGTGCCATCCGCAGGTTCAGCCAGTCAATATCACAACCGAACAGCCTGGCGTTCGGAAAGAGCGCCCGCAGGGTGGAAAGCTCTTCACCGGTAGAGCAACCGAACGACAGAATGGCCAGGTTGTCGTCCTGCTCGAAATATCGCCTCAGTACCGTCGTCTCGGTCCAGTAGCGCCCCCAAAATGTTCCGCCGTTGG
Organism: Rhizobium sp. Leaf453; assembly: GCF_001425605.1. Taxonomy (GTDB): domain Bacteria; phylum Pseudomonadota; class Alphaproteobacteria; order Rhizobiales; family Rhizobiaceae; genus Pararhizobium. Next base: position 264,135 of record NZ_LMRG01000001.1, read on the forward strand.
TCTGCAATTGAGGCATCATGTCCGGAATATAGCTCCCATTGGAAATATTCTATTGTCCTTACACGTCCCTGCGCCCGCTTCACAATGGTTTGGTTGTAAAGAATGATTCCTACAAGGTGCGTACCACAGATCAATCGGCCCACATCGCCCTCACAGCAGAAGGATCGATGCACGCATATTTTGTATCAATGTGCAATTTTCACCCAGATAAAAATCGTCGCCTGTCAACTCCATGACGACGCCATCCCCTTGTAAGTATTCATCAAGCATTGCGCGCTAAGGTTCGTCTGGGGACTATCGGGGTGACTTTCATGCGCACAGCATTTCTTGCCGTTTCAGCCACGCTTTGCGCTTCGTTTTCCGCCGCGCCCGGGCATGCCGAGACGTTGAATCTGCTGATCTGGGAATCCTATATCGACCAGAAGATCCTCGATCGCTGGGCGGAGAAGACCGGCGTTACCGTCAACCAGATCTACTATGACAGCGGCGATGCACGCGACGAGGTGCTGTCCGACCCCAACAGCAATATCGACCTCGCCGTCGTTGGTGAGAACGGTGCCGATCTGTTCGGCAAGCGCGGCATCCTCGAGCCGCTGTCGGACAAGAATGTGCCGTCGCTCAAGGACTACAAGCCGGAATGGAATGATCGCTGTGCCGGTTATGCCATGCCCTATCTCTGGGGCACCATGGGCATCGTCTATCGATCGGACATGGTGAAGACTGCGCCCGCCTCCTGGAACGATCTGATGTCGCCGGCGCCTGAGCTGAAGAAGCACATCGCCATGTACGATGATCACAACGAGGCCTTCATCGCGCCGCTGGTCCTGCTCGGCAAGTCGATCAACGCCAACGACAACGAAACGCTGAAGGCCGCCTTCGAGCTGATGAAGAAGCAGGCGCCGTTCGTTCTCACCTATGACTACGTGATCACCTCGATCCAGAACCCAGAATCTGGCAAGAATATCTACATGGCGCTCGCCTATAGCGGCGACCAGCATGTGCTAAACGACAAGGCCGGCACGCCCGGCGTCTGGCGTTACGCCGTGCCGAAGGAAGGCACGCTCTCCTGGCTCGACTGCATGGCCGTCACATCCGCCTCGCCGCGCAAGGCGCTCGCCCTGGATCTGCTGAACCACATCGGCTCGGCGGAAAGCGCTGCCGCCAATGCCGAGAGCCTGACCATGCCGACGGCCAGCGAAGCGGCCCTGAAACTCATTCCCGCCGAGATGCGTGACAATCCGGAAATCTACACGCCGGCCGACATTCTCGCGAAAAGCCAATACCAGAAGGAACTGACCGTCCAGTCGATCCAGACCCGCCGGCGCATCATCAGCTCGATGGCGAATTTCCAGTGACGCTTGGTAAACGCGCTTTTCTGCTGATCTTCCCCGTCGTGCTGGCAGGCTATCTGCTTGCCGCATTCTCGGTCTATTTTGCGCAGGGGCATTCCGTGCTGGCGCTTGAGCGGGCGCGCCTGTCGCAGCAACTCGATCATTTCGCTGCCCTGTTCCGCAACGAAGTCGCCCAGAGCCGCGGCTTCCTCTATTCGATCCTCGAAGGCAATGCGGTGCGTCTGTTCGTGTCGGAAGCCGACGAAGCCTATCGCAACAATGCGCTGGGGCTACGGCTGCAACAGAGCATCCGTTCGCTTTCGGACGATCCGAAGAAATTCATCTCCTTCGCCATCCTCAATCCGGACATGTCGACCGGCTATTACTTCGAAAACAGCGACGACCCCTTTGCCGAAATCGGCGAGGCGCAGTTTTCGCTGGCGCGCCGGCTGACCGGTGGCAGCCAGCTCCGCGACTGGGCCTATCTTCACGACACGCAGACGCGGCCGCTGATCGTCTATTCCGAATTCATCGACCCCGTCACCTTCAGCCGCCCCCTGCCGAGCGCCAAGAAGAGCGCGCTCCTCGTCCAGGTCGCGATCGAACCGACCCAGTTTCTCGACATGCAACGCTCGCTGCAAAGCGAATATGGCACATTGGTAGAGTTCGACACCGCGCCGCTTCTGGTTGCGCGCGAAGACCTTTCCGCATCCGTGCGCCTTGCCCCGTCGCTGTTTGCCACCCTGACGGCGCCAGAAAACCGCCAGTCCGGCAATATGGGAAAGCTGAAGCTGCTTCTGGGCTTCGGTGCACTGGTGATGAGCCTTGTCTCCGTCGGGCTGCTGATCCTGCTGATCCGCCGTTTCATCACCAATCCCATCTCCGCGCTCGATCTGCAGGTGACGGCGGTGATGAACGGGACGAACGACGGCATACGGGAAACCGGAGCGGCCGGCGAAATCGGCCGATTGACAGGCAATATCAAGCAGTTGCACGATCAATCGCAACGCGCGCTGAAGCTGGTTCAGCACGCCTCTTGGACCGACACGCTGACGGGTATCAGCAATCGCGGCCATTTCAACGCGCTCGCAGCCGAGATCGTCCACGATGTGATGACCGAAGGCCGGCATTGCAGTCTGCTCTTCATTGACATCGACAACTTCAAATTCGTCAACGACAAGTATGGGCACGAAGTTGGCGATGAACTTCTGAAGACGCTTGCCACGAGAATAGAAGCGTCCGTCGCCACGATCGTCGTCCGCCGTGCCCTGCCGCCCATCGTTTTCGCCCGGCTCTCCGGCGATGAATTCGCGATCCTCCTGCAATCGACGCCGCGTGACGGGACGGTCAGGGAGACGTGCAACGCCATCCTCGGTCTTTTCTCGAATGGCTTCGAAGTGCGCGGCAAGCATTATCCGGTCACGGCCAGCATCGGCGTCGCCATCTGCCCGACGGATGCGAACAATCTGGCCGAGCTGGTCTCCAATGCCGATGCAGCGATGTACCAGGCCAAGACCAACGGCAAGAACCGGTCCTCCCGCTTCTCCCGCGCATTGCAGGACAAGCGCGACCGCGTCCGCCACATTCAGGAAGAGTTGCGCCTGGTCGATCCTGACGAGCAGTTCCACCTCGTCTACATGCCAATCGTCGATGCCGGTGGCAAGGTAACGGGCTGCGAGGCGCTGCTGCGCTGGGTTTCGCCGGTGCTCGGCAATGTGACGCCGGACGAGTTCGTGCCGATTGCTGAAAGCAATGGCTTGTTTACGAAGATCGACTGGTGGGTGATCAACCGCGCCATGTCCGAACACAATCGCCTCAAGACGCTGTTCGGACCGGATACGGTGCTCGCCATCAACATCTCCTCGGCCGAACTGCACTCCAAGTCGATCAGCGATTATTTTGTCAGTTGCGCGGAGAAACACCGCATTGACCCGCGCACGATCGAGATCGAGTTGACGGAAACCTATGCGGTCAAGCTCGGCGACCAGCTGCATCGCAACATTGAGAGCCTGCGTGAAAAGGGTTTCCGCATCTCGATCGACGATTTCGGTGCCGGCTACACCTCCGTCCAGCAGATCATCGAATACACCGCCGACACGATCAAGCTCGACCGGGCGCTGGTGGAGAACCTGACCAATGAGGAATCGCTGCCGGCGCTGAAGGCCATGATCGCGCTTTGCCACGCGCAGGACATGGCGGTGATCGGCGAAGGTGTCGATACCAATGAAAAGCTCGCCATGCTGACGGCGGCGGGCTGCGATCATTTCCAGGGCTACCTGATCAGCAAGCCGCAGACCCTGTCGGATCTCGCCATCTGGGCCTTGAAACGTACCGCCGAAATCAGCGGCCGTGACGGCGACCGCGTTCTGGTTCAGGAACGCCAGCGTCGCATTGGAACCTCCAGCCTGCTCTGAACCACCGGGAATGCGGGGTAAACTCCGGATTTCTCCTTGACCTGACGCCCCCCTCGCCTTAACCGCCTTTTCAACACGGCGGGCGCGGGAGTTGGCGATGAGAGTTCTTTTGATCGGGTCGGGCGGACGCGAACATGCGCTGGCATGGAAACTTGCCCAATCGCCGCTGCTGACGGCGCTCTATGCCGCTCCCGGCAATCCCGGCATCGCCGAAGAAGCGACGATCGTCAGCCTGAACACTGAAGACAACGACGCCGTTCTCGCCTTCTGCAAGGCCGAAGCAATCGATTTCGTCGTCGTTGGCCCGGAGGCACCGTTGGTTGCCGGTCTTGCCGATACATTGCGCGCCGGCGGCATCGCCGTTTTCGGTCCCTCTGCGGCTGCAGCCCAGCTTGAAGGCTCGAAGGGCTTCACCAAGGATATCTGTGCAAAATACAATATCCCGACCGGCGCCTATCAGCGTTTCACATCAGCCGAGCCCGCCAAGGATTATATCCGCGCACAGGGAGCGCCAATCGTCATCAAAGCCGACGGTCTGGCAGCCGGCAAGGGCGTAACCGTCGCCATGACGCTCGACGAGGCGCTCGAGGCCGTCGACAACTGTTTTTCCGGCGCCTTTGGCGATGCCGGTGCCGAGGTCGTGGTCGAGGCCTTCCTTGATGGCGAGGAAGCAAGCTTCTTCTGTCTGTGCGACGGCAAGACTGCGCTGGCTCTCGCCTCCGCGCAGGATCACAAGCGCGTCGGCGATGGCGACACCGGCCCGAATACCGGCGGCATGGGCGCCTATTCGCCGGCACCGGTGATGACGTCCGATATGGTCGAACGCACCATGCGCGAGATTATCGAGCCGACAATCGCCGGCATGGCCGATAGCGGTCATCCCTTTACCGGCGTTCTGTTTGCCGGACTGATGATCACTGCCAAGGGACCGGAACTGATCGAATACAATGTCCGCTTCGGCGATCCGGAATGCCAGGTGCTGATGATGCGGCTGAAAAGCGATCTGCTGCCGCTCCTGCATGCCGCCGCAACCGGCACGCTTGCTTCGGTGAGTGCCGAGTGGCGCGACGATGTGGCCTTGACGGTCGTGATGGCATCCAAGGGTTATCCCGGCTCGTACGAGAAGAACACGCCCATCGTCAGCCTGCCATCGGAAGGTGAGGCGACCAAGGTGTTCCACGCCGGCACCGCCCTGAAAGACGGAAAGCTGGTCGCGACCGGCGGCCGCGTGCTGAACGTGACCGCAATGGGCGGTACCGTCAGCACGGCCAAGGACACCGCTTATGCCACCTTGGACAAGGTGGTGTGGGACAACGGTTTCTGCCGCCGCGACATCGGCTGGCAGGCCGTGGCGCGCGAGAAGACCGCCTGAAGCACCGAATTTACCCGAAAAACGAAAAACTCATTCAATCTTTACCAATTCTCCTGACGGGAACGTAACGGAGAACGGATATTTTCGTCTGACGATTTCAGAGGAGAATGCCGATGCGCGCCCTGTTGTTCACATTTGTCAGCCTGGCTTCCGCCGGTGTCGCCAGCGCTTCCTCCATCGAAAACGTCACCGCAGCCCCCACCGACAAAGGCAGCGTCGCACATTTCTCCTGTCCCGATTGCACCGCGCCGGTCGTCGCCAAGAAGAACCTTTACGTCGTTCCGGAAATCGCTGAAGGTACCGAGCGGACGGAACTGAAGGAAATCAACGGCGAGATGAAGGTGGTGCGCACCGAAGCCTGGCTTGGGGGCTCGCCCGTCGTGTTCATCAGCAAGGCGCCTGAAGATGTGATCAAGGCCGCCGAGGCCAAGACGACGCCTCAGACACAGCCGGTGCAGGCTGCTGCCACCGCCGAAAAACCGGTGAAATCCGAGGCTGCGGCGACCACCACGCCGGTCATCGATACCGCTGCGAAAACCGGCGCGCTCGATACCGCATCCATGGCCAGCATGGCTTCGCTCACGCCGCAAGACAGCCGTTCACAAGAAGTTGATCTCGAAAAATTCGAACTTCGGCTAAAATAATATCGACCTCAACAGTCCCTGCCCTAACCAGTCGTGGTTTACGGCTGAATCGGGCATTCGCCTCCAGGCGAGAAATTGCGCCCTCGAGAGAAGCGGGGGCGCAATTTTTTTTGCCTGCACCTGACCGTTTCCGATCAAGACGAATATCAGCCCGCCCCGTCGATCCTCAACGACAGTTCCTCGATCTGCCTGTCCGAAAAGACCTCGATGCCATTGGCCCGAAGAAGGGCTGCGGTAACGCCCTCGCCCGAATGGCGGCTTCCTGAAAAACTGCCATCATAGATGAAACCGGAACCGCAGGATGGGCTGCCATCGATCAAGAGGGCATAGACGCAACCGGTTTCAATCGCCAATGCCAGCGCGTTCTCGGCCGCCTGCCGAAACTCCGCCGTCACATCCCGTCCGCCGCTCTCCAGAACGCGCGCATCGCCGGACAGAACCTTAGCCCCATCCTGACCCGCCTCGATTTCGGCCGGCAGTCGCGGCACCGGCATGCCCGCCGACATTTCCGGACAGATCGTCACCAACCGCCCCTCCGCACGCCATCGATCGAGCGCCGGGTGAACAAGCTGCTTGGCCTGCCCGTCATAACGGACGGCATGACCCATGAGGCAGGCGCTGACGAGGATTTTGGCGGTCATGCCGCCTCTTCGATCACTTCCACGGAAACGCGGATGCCCGCCGCACGCTGCAAATGCATAATCACATTGAACAGGTTATCTGCGCGAGGATTTCCCTTGGCGCTGAACATGCGCATCAGGCTCTTGGGGGGAATGCCGACGCTTTCGGCCAATGCTTCAAAGCCGATTGTCGCATTGATATAATCGCGCAGCACGGCCTTTCCGTCATCCAGATTACCGGACAAAAGCAAATCGAGCGCTTCGGAAAGCAAGGCGGAGCGGAAAGCATCATCGCGATCAGCACGCGCCTTGATCGTTTCGCGAAAATCCCGTGTCAGCGTCATGATCACTTCTCCGCTTTCCGTCGTTTGTAAATCAGCCATCGCGCATGGGCATCGTCCATGTCGCGCTGCTGGCGCTTCTTCGTGCCACCGCCCAGCAGGATAACCAGCACATTGCCCACTATCCCGAAATAGATCCTGTAACCGGGGCCATAATCGATCTTCAATTCCTGCAGCCCGCCGCCAACGCCTTTGACATTGGACGTATTGCCGCGCTGCAGACGATTCAGCGCGACAACGACACGGGCAGCAGCCTGAGCATCGAGATCGTTGAACCACTCCGCGAAGGGACTGGAGCCATCTACATCAAGATACTCTTTCAGCTCCGGCATCTCATGGTAACCTATATGGTACTTTTAGCAAGCTTACTCGGAATGATGCTAAAGCGCGTCGCGGTCTTTCAGACGCGCTCCCACACTTTCGCGTCTTTCTGCAGCATGTCGTTTTCGCAAAACCGCAGCACACTTTTGCGCGACATGCTCACCCCGCAATCTTCGAGAAATCCGCCACCGTTCCCGTTGCCGCGCGGATCTGGCCGAGCAGCGCGAGACGGTTGGCGCGGATGGCCGGGTCCTCGTCATTGACGAGCACATCGGCGAAGAACTGGTCGACCGGCCCGCGCAGTGTCGAGAGCGCTTCCATGGCGGAGCGGAAATCCTCACCCGCAATGGCCTTGCTGGCGTCTGACGAAGCCTGCGCCACCGCAGCGTAAAGCGCCTTTTCGGCGTCGAGCTTGAGGAGCGCCGGATCGACAGTCGCGGCGACCTGCGTGCCCTTCTTTTCCTCGGCTGCCAAGAGCTGCGTTGCGCGTTTGGTGCCTGCCAGCAGGTTCAGGCCCTCTTCCGAGGTGATGAAGGCAGTGAGCGCCTCCACGCGGCGGGCGACCATCAGCAAGTCGTCGGCTTCTGGCGTCAGCACGGCGTCGATCAGGTCATGACGGGCGCCGAGGTCACGCAGATAGACCTTGAGGCGGTCATGGAAAAAGGAGAGAAGGTCAAGATCGGAAGCCACCGTCGAGAGCGACAACCGAACCTTCCGCTCAAGCATCATGCGGATCACGCCGAGCGCCGCACGCCGCAGCGCATACGGATCCTTCGACCCCGTCGGCTTCTCGTCGATCGCCCAGAAGCCAACCAGCGTATCCAGCTTGTCCGCTAGTGCCACAGTCAAACCAACGGCATCGGCCGGCAGGCGGTCGGAGGGGCCGTTCGGCTTCCAGTGATCCTCGATCGCGGCCGCGACCGATGCATCTTCGCCCTGAAGCAGGGCATACTTGCGGCCCATGACGCCCTGCAGTTCCGGAAATTCGCCGACGGCTTCCGTGCGCAGGTCGGCCTTGGCAAGTACCACAGCCCGGTCCACCAGTGCCGCGTCCGCGCCCGTCACCTTGGCGAGTTCGGCGGCCAGCGTGCGAATGCGGGCGACGCGCTCTCCCTGCGTGCCGAGCTTGGCATGGAATGTCACGTTCAACGCGTCGAGCTTTGCCATGCGCTGGTCGAGCGGCTTTTTCAGGTCGAGGTCGAATTTCGCGGCGGAGGCTTGAAGCGTTTCGAGGTCCGGCAGGTTGCCCTGGTCGCGGGTCCAGAAATGCTTGGCGTCGGACAGGCGGGCGCGCACGACCTTGCCGTTGCCGTGGACGATTTCCTTGCCGCCGTCGATCGCCTCGATATTGGAAACGAGGATAAACTTGTTCGACAGGCCTTCCTCGCCTTGGCTGCGGGTGACGAAGCATTTCTGATTGGTCTTGATGGTCAGACGGATGATTTCGGCCGGGATCGCCAGATAATCCTCCTCGAAGGCGCCCATCAGCACCTGCGGCCATTCGACGAGGCCCGAAACCTCTTCCAGCAGGCCTTCGTCCTCGACCAGTTCCAGCCCGTTGGCAAAGGCGATGTCGCGGGCGTCATGCAGGATGATATCCTTGCGGCGCTCGCCGTCGAGCACGACCTTGGCCTTTTCCAGCTTCTCGATGTAATCGCCGAAGCGGCGAACGGTGATGGCTTCCGGCGCATGGAACCGGTGGCCATAGGTAATATTGGAAGCGACGATGCCATCGACCTCGAACGCAATGACCTGCGTTTCCTCGTTTTCCGGACCGAAGGTACAGACGATCGACTGCAGCGGCCGCACCCAGCGCAGCGAGCCGGGCCGGGCGGAAGCGGCACCCGAGCGCATCGGCTTCGGCCAAGGGAAATTGCGGATGATACCGGGCATCACGTCGGCGACGATCTCTTCGGTCGGACGGCCCGGCTTGACGGTATGGGCGACGTAGAAATCACCCTTCTTCGGATCGGAGTGAACATGCGCCTGCGAGATCGACGCAAGGCCCGCCTTGCGCAGAAAGCCCTGGATCGCCTGTTCGGGCGCGGACGTCGCCGGCCCCTTGATATCCTCGCGCACATCGGCGGAACGGGCGTTAAGCCCCCGGATATCCAGCGTCAGGCGGCGCGGCGTCCAGTATTCCCGTGCGCCCTCATAGGTCAAACCGGCCTCGACCAGCGCATCGGTCAGAAGCTTCTTCAGGTCGCCGGCAGCCTTGCGCTGCAAACGGGCCGGGATTTCCTCGGAGCGGAGTTCAAGCAGAAGATCGGGCATGGACGGAATGCTTTTCTGTGGGATCGATGGACTGCGGGGGGACTTAGCAAGCCCGGCAGTAAAAGTCATCCATTCAATGGCGAAAAGTCAGACGATGCCCCGGACTCCGCACTACCGAGTTCATTGTCCTGGGTAGCGGCATTGCGCTTTTCATAGAACGCCATGAATTCCTCGAACGGAAGCGCTTTCGCGTAGAGCCAACCCTGCCCGTACTGCACGCCGGACTGACGCAACATCCTTTCCTGTTCTGCCGTTTCAATCCCTTCGGCAACCATCTTGAGTTTCAGGCTATGGGCCATCTCGATAATGTGGGGTGTCACCACGCTCGTCACGGCATCCTGGCCGATGGCGTCGACGAATGACTTGTCGATCTTCAGCACCGTGACGGGCAAGCTTTCCAGCTGTGACAGACTGGAATATCCGGTCCCGAAATCATCGATCGCGATCACATGGCCGGCATTACCCGCTTTCTCCAGCGTGGCGCGAGCAACGTCGCCGTGTACGAATCCACGCTCCGTCACCTCCAGCCAGATTTGCTCAGGCTGCACATTCACCCCCTCAATGGCATCGTTGATGTGCGTCAGGAACTCACCGGTTTCCACGTCCTGCGGCGAAATGTTGATCGCAACGTGCATGTCGCGATGTTCAGTCAGCGCTTGCGTCATGTTCGAAATGACCTTCCGGATCATGATCGCCGTAACTTGACCGATCATGCCGTTCTGTTCGGCGAACGGTATGAAGAGATCAGGGCTTATCCACGTACCATCCGGTTTTTGCCAGCGTATCAGGGCTTCGGCGCCGATACAGCGGCCCGTCGAGAGTTCGATGATCGGCTGATAATAGGCGAGAAACTCCTGCCGACGAATTCCCGTCGCAAGCTCGCCCGCAAGCGAAAGGCGCTGTCGTGACAGCCAGACGATCAGCGCGATCAAGGCCAGCGATATTCCCACACCAATCGGGATCAGTGTCCAGAGTTCACTGCCGGTGCGCCAATCGACGACGCTCCGGCTGGAAATTGCAAACGCGACGAAATCCTTACCTCGGCGCGACGCGAATACGTTGCCGTCGTTGATGCCAGTGATTTCTTCCCGAACCAGTCGCGCGACAAGGCCTGGATCGGCTTCACCGGACACGACAATCAGCCGGCCACTCAAAGTGGCGATGCCCAGCAGCATCGGTGTGTCGCGAAGGACATCGACCAAGCGCTCACGCTTCAACAGCGCGTGATAATCTCCTTTGCTGATCACGATCATATCACTCGAGGGAACCGACAAGCCCCCGCCGTGCAGACGCAAAGCATAACCGCCCGACAAGAGGGTGGCCTCTCCGGTCAATACGGCCTCGCCGCGTGCAAGCCCCCAGCTATTGCAGATCAGGCGCCCGTTATGGGTTATGGCGATTTCTTCCACCGATAGCGTATCGGTGGTGACCTGCTGCAGGCGAACGACATCGTCGGCAGAGCAGGCCTGACGGTGTTCGGAAGCAAGAAGATTGAGTGCCGTGCGAGCGCGCGAAACGTTCAGGTCGCCACGCTGTAGCGTCCATTCGGCATAGTCGGCGAGGTGTTGCCGCTCAAGATTGAATGCGCGTTCCCGCGAAATGTAAAATGCAGCCAACAAAGGCAGCGCTCCGGCGCAAATCGCCAGTCCAAACGCAATTGCCAGAATGTTTTTTCGCCGCAAGCAGGCTTCCTCGAAAAGGGGTGGTGCAATTGGCGAAATTTACACGCTTTCGAGTTGTCAGGAAATTACAAATACCCTCAAAACGAGATGAATCGTCAAAAAAATCACAATACCAAGGAGCAGCAAGAATCGTTGTCTACCGAAAGCGCGCGCCCTGAGTTTCCAGGCTGGATATGATCCTACCAGCCTCCGCCGCCACCACCACCACCACCGCCGCCGGAAAAGCCGCCACCGGACGAGAACCCCGAGGATGAACTCTTGGGCGGTGGCGGCAGCGAGGATGTCATGGTATTGGCCATCGAGCCGGCAAAGCCGCCCATATGATCGCCGAAAGAGCCCGAATGGAAGGCTTGGCCCGAATACCAGGACGGCTGGTATGCGGCCGCAGCGGCAGCGCCCGCCGCCGCTGCAAGCAGCCAGCGATCAAAGGTGTCCGCCCAGGGCTTTTCGACGCCGAGCGCAACGGCATAGGGCAGCAGTTTTTCGAAATGCTGCGGCGACATTTCCGGCGCTCCGGCCATGTTCATCCGCTCCTTTTCGGCCAGTGTCAGATATTGGCGCAACCCGTCGATGCCATCCATCATCTTGGAGCCGAGCGGTGTCGGCGCACCCATCAGGTAGAAGAACAGGATATTGACCAGCACGATACCGCCAATACCCAAAAGCAGCGGCACCTGATGGCTGGACAGGGCCGTGCTGATGACGGCCGCCAGCGCGCTGAGGGCGGCGGCGATCAGGAAGAAGCCGAAGAAGGTGACGACAATGATCGCACCGATCCGGGCAAACAGGCTGCCGCGACGTCTCAGCAGCTTTGCCAGACTGACAGACAGAAGCGAAATGAAGACGGAAGCCAACACCGGCAACAGGACCAGCAGGACCGTGCTCTCGTTGAGAATGCCGGCGACGAAAACTGCCACGACGAACAGCGCCGACAGGGCGATGCCGCCAACCACATAGGCCGTATTGGCGTGGTAATACTTGTTGCGGTGTTCCTTTTCCATGGCGCCGCGGAAGTCCATGCCGACGCGCTGTACGGTCGGCCCGTTCTCCCGGTTGATCGTCAATTTCCCGCCGCGACTCTGGACTGCGGACAAAAGCGCGGCCTCGCCTGTTGGCAGTGATGTTGGCTGGGTCTTCGCCGTCCTGGTAATGACGAGGGAGTTTTTCAAATCCTCCAGCACCACATAGCCCTGGACCGCCAGGTTGAGCGCCGCCGCCGACAGGGCCGTCCATCCCTCTCCGGAAAAGCCCTTGTTATCAATATAGTTCACCAGTGCCGGCGAAATGCCGTCGGGCGCATCCCAGCGCGGCACGACGACACCGCGCGCCGGATCGCGGCCGACCTTCAGCCACATGCGCGAATAATAGAGCGCCGCGACCGCGAAGCCGGTGATCGCCAGGATAGGCGGCAGGTTGTCCTGCAGCCACCAACTGCGTTGCTGGGAAACAGAGGGCGGATCGATGCTGCCCTTCGGCATCTTGACGGCGATGGTCAGCCCCTCATAGGCACCAAGCGGGCTTGTGGTGAGAAAGACCAGTTGCGAGCCCATTTCGGTAAAGCGGGCGTTCTTCTCCTTCGAGCCCTGCCCGCCGGTAAACACAGCCATCTCCTCGGCTTTTACGCCCGGCGGCAGCGTGACGGTGGCCGAGGCCTGCTCGATCGGAAACACCCAGCCATTGCCGGTGACATTCCAGTAAAGCTCGTCATGATCGTCGAAATAACGGATCTGGCGGCCGGTCTCGTAGGTGATCCGGAACGTATGTTCGCCGTCGGGCAGGAAGACATCCTTGTCGCCGGTATAGATACGGATGCCGCCGTCGATGCTTTCGGTATGATAGGGCTCCGAGACGCCGTCACGCTCGACGGACACGAGGTTGAAATCGACCCGGACGGTGCGGCCGCTGTCATCGACGAATGTCATCGGAAAGTCGCGGTAGATGCCGCGCTTGATCTGGTTGCCCTCAACATTGGCCGTGATGGTTTCGCTGACCGTCAGCAGGCCGTTTTTCGCCATCATGATCGCGGATTGATAGGTCTTGATGACCTCCTCTGCCCGCGCGGTGACCGCCAGCAGGAGGAAGAGATGGAGGAAACCGAGTATCGTTGCCAGGCGTTTCATGCGGTGGTCCCCTCCCCGGTCTTCCGTGATGCTGTTGCTTAAGGCCGGTCGCCTGTGAAGGCGACGCCGAGCGAGGCGAGTTCATCCCAATAGCGCGGATAGGTCTTGGCGACGCAACCGGGATCGAGAATGGTAATGCCGTTGATCTTCAGGCCCGCCAGCGCAAAGCTCATGGCAATGCGGTGATCGGCGAAGGTGTCGATATCGGCCGGCAGCGTCTGGCCCGCCAGCGCCGGATCGGAGGCAACCAGCAGGTCATCGCCTTCTTCAACGGCGAGACCCGGACGGATATTCGTGAGGCCCGTCGAAAGTGCGCGGATTCGGTCGCATTCCTTGACGCGCAGGTTTTCGATGCCAACGAAGCGCACCGGCGTTTCGTTGAAGGCGGCGAGAACCGCGAGCGTCGGGATGGCATCCTGCATCTGCGAGCCGTCGATGACGGCAGGCATGTGCGGGAAGCTGGCGATCACTTCATGCGCCTTGGCGTCCGGCTGCGAAAACGCTTCCGCCGCGACACCGAGATCGATCTTGCCTCCGGTCAGCATTTCGGCCGCCCAGAGATAGGTGGCGGCAGATGCGTCCGGCTCGATGAGATAGTCTGTCGCCGTATAGCCGGTCGGCGCGACCTGCCAGACCGAGGGGCTTGCCTGTGTGACCTCGGCGCCGAAGGCGCGCATGGCGGCAACCGTCAGGTCGATATAACCGCGTGCACCGATTTCCTCGCCCGCCAGTTCGATATTGACCGGAAGCGAGCCGCCGGCCGCCGCCATCAAAAGGGCCGAGACATACTGGCTGGAAAGGCCGGCATCAATCGTGACGTGGTCGCTCGCGAAATCACCGGTGCCGGCAACCGTGACCGGCGGGCAACCCGTCGCAGCCTCGACCGAAACGCCAAGCGAACGCAGAGCCGTGACCAGCGGCGCGATCGGCCGCTTGCGCATATGCTGGTCGCCATCGACGACCACGGTGCCATCGACCAGAGCCGCGGCCGCCGTCAGGAAGCGTGTCGCCGTGCCGGCATTGCCGAGAAACAAAGGCTTGTCGGCCGGCAGCAGCTTGCCCGTGCCGGTGACCACGAAGGTCGTATCATCGGGCTCGGAAATCTTCACGCCCATCGCACGCAGCGCTTCCGCCATATAGCGCGTGTCATCGCTCTTCAAGGCGCCGGTCAGACGGCTCGTGCCCTTGGCAAGGCCTGCAAGAAGAAGCGCCCGGTTGGTGATCGACTTCGACCCCGGCGGGCTGACGCGACCTTTCAGCGGATGTCCTGGCGGCAGGATGGTCAGTTTCTGGTCTGCGTTGCTTTTGCTCATGTCTCTTTATGCCTTCCGCACGGCCTGAAGACGGGCCGCGAACTCCTGTCGATGGTGGAAAGTCGTCTACGACGGAAAGCCGTTTCGGGCTAGATCAAAACTTCACCACTGGCACCGCACGATCGGCCTCGTTGGTGATTTCGAAATAGGCGGCCTTGGTGAAACCGAAGGGGCCAGCGACGAGATTGGAGGGGAAGCTTTCGACCTTGACGTTGAGGTCACGGGCGGCGCCATTGTAATAGCGGCGCGACATCTGCACTTCGTTTTCGATCTCTTCCAGCGACTGCTGCAACTCGGAGAAATTCTGGTTGGCCTTGAGGTTCGGATAGGCTTCCGCCAGCGCGAAAACCTTTCCGAGCGCCTGGCTCAGCATGCCTTCAGCCGCAGCACGCCCCGCCACGTCCCCCGCCGGCACGGCTTGAGCCCGGTTTCGCAGCGAGACAATTTCCTCCAGCGTGCCCTTTTCGTGGGCGGCGTAGCCCTTGACGGTCTCGATCAGGTTCGGGATCAGGTCGGCGCGGCGCTTCAGCTGGACGTCGATGCCGGACCATGCCTCCTCCTTCACCTGCCGCGCCTTGACCAGGCCGTTATAGACGAAGATCAGATAGAGGATCACGACTGCGGCAACGCCCAAGGCAATCATCGGTTTTCCTTCCGGGAATATGTGTTTTCACAAAGCTTAAAGTGCACTCGCCGCCGTTGAAAGCCAATTCTAAGAGGCGCAATCACTCCCCGTTCTTTTCCGATAACAAGCCGTCTTTCCCTGTTCCGCGGGGAACCGCGGGAAAATGCCGTTTCGCCGATAGTGGGCTCATCGAATAACGCCCAACACAAAGAACCGGCCACCATGAAAACGCTCGCAACCCTCATCAACATTATCGCCTTCACGGCCTTGTTCTTTGCCTATTCGAGCGTTGGCACCACGGAAAAGCCGACCGGCGTTCGCCGCGCCCTGCAGACCTATGCCGGCCAGCTGCCGACCGGCACCTACCCGACCCTGAAGCCGGTTTGGCAGATCGGCGTCGATGCCAGCGATCTGATCTGATTTGCATGAAAGATAAAGGCGGCGCGTGCAATACCACCTGATCCGAAGCCTTAACGCCGCGTGGCGCTTGGCCGGTGCATTGGCGTTTCGTGCATTTCCATAATCTGACCGAAACACACCACCGCCACCCGCTGCTCCGTCGTCTTGGCGATATACATGTATTCGTCGGCCCGCTTGATGAATGAGGCCGGCGTATCGTCCGGGCGCAGGAAGGTAACGCCGACGGCAGCGCCGGTGTAGGTCACATGACCTTCGATCGGGATCGGCTTGAACACACGCTCCATCGCATCCTGCAGGTTCTGCTGGATATCACCGGCCAATTTCAGATCGACATCAAGCAGAACGACAAATTCGTCGCCACCGACACGTGCGATGAAATCCGTGGCGCGAAAGCTTTCGCGCAGGCGGCTGGCGATGGTTCTGAGCACCTCGTCGCCGGCGGCATGACCCAGGGTGTCATTGACCGCCTTGAAGCCGTTGAGATCGATGAAGGCGAGCGCCAGCTTGCGATCGTTCAACATGCTGCGCGCGACGGATTCGGTGACGACCTCGTCGAAACAGGCCCGGTTCGGAAGGCCGGACAGGGCATCGGTGCGCGCCGAAGCCTTCAGGGCGTTCTCGATTTCGCGCTGCTGGCGCACGCGGGCCGAGACATCGACGATCACCTCGACATCGAAGGAGACGCCGTCGACCACGGTGCGCTGCGCGGAGATGAGCGTCGGGATGATCGTGCCGTCGGCATAGGTGATGTCGACTTCTTCCAGTTCGTAGGAGCCCTCTTCCGCCAGCATGCGATGGCGGCGGTCGCGCGCCGGATTATCGATCGCGGCTCCTTCCGAGGTCAGTTTCTTGCCGCGGATATTTTCCCATTTCAGGCCGGTCAGCTTCAGATAGGCATCGTTGACCTTGGCATAGCTCGATGTCTTCGTGTCGCTCGTGGTGATCGACATCGCAATCGGCGCATGCTCGAACATGCGCATCAGCATCGAGGCCAAGACTTCCGGCGGGAGGATATCCTCGTCTTCCATTGTGCATCCTGATTATTCGCGTGCCGCCACCCTAAAGCAAAACCTTTAAGAGGTTGCTGAGACTAAAAGGGTATCCATGGTTCGATCTTGCGCGCGGATCGTGTACATCACGCGCGAAACAAGTGACAGGTTGTTGTTTTCACGCAGTATAAGGCAATGGCATATTTCTTCGCCTAGTTATAACTCGGGATTGCGACAATCCCTGTTGGGCGTATTCTTCACCCATGTTTTCCGCGTAGCACGGACATTGTGATTCCGTGCATTCTGGCCATGAAGGCCGCTCCGAAACCTTACGGCGCGACGCAGGGCAAAAAGCGACCCGCCCAACCATCGGTGAAGTGCGAAACTTGAAACATGACCATCATATCCATGATCACTCTCTCGGCGCTCGTTCTCGTCTGCATGAGCCATCTGGCGGCGATGCGCACGCAGAAGCAGGAACAGAAGCAGCAGAGCCTGGTTCCGGTCCGAGTCCGCTATCCGGGCCAGCGCTGACATCTCAGGACAATACGGGCAAGGCTTTGCCCCCCGCTCCCCTCTGGGCCGGCTATCCACGCCGGCGCGGCCGCGCCTGGTGCTAGAGCCTGGAGGGCGGCTTACGCCGCCTGGTTGACCAGATTGACACCACCGGCATCCGTCAGCAGGAACGCTTCGCCGCAGGCCTTGGCGAGCGTGCGGACGCGCAGGATATAGCTCTGGCGTTCCGTCACCGACATCACTCCGCGCGCATCGAGAAGATTGAAGACGTGGCTGGCCTTGATGCACTGGTCATAGGCCGGGAAGACGCATTTGTGCAGGGTCGCGTTGGCGCCGGCATCCGGCGCGCCGGCGGCCAGGAGTGCCACGCATTCCTTTTCCGCATCGATGAAATGCTGATGCAGCATCACCGTGTTGGCATATTCGAAATTGTGGCGTGAATATTCCTGCTCGGCCTGGAGGAAGACGTCACCATAGGTGATCTTCTCGTCGCCTTCGCGGCCGTTGAAGTTCAGGTCATAGACATTATCGACGCCCTGCACATACATGGCGAGGCGTTCGAGACCATAGGTCAGTTCACCCGAGACCGGCGAGCACTCGATGCCGCAGACCTGCTGGAAATAGGTGAACTGCGACACTTCCATGCCGTCGCACCAGCATTCCCAGCCAAGACCCCAGGCGCCGAGCGTCGGGCTTTCCCAATCGTCCTCGACGAAGCGGATGTCGTGCAGCAGCGGATCAAGGCCGATCGCCTCGAGCGAACCGAGATAGAGCTCCTGCAGGTTCGACGGATTGGGCTTCAGGATGACCTGATACTGGTAATAGTGCTGCAGGCGGTTCGGGTTTTCACCGTAACGCCCGTCGGTCGGACGGCGCGACGGCTGCACGTAGGCAGCCCGCCATGGCTTCGGACCCAGCGCCCTCAGCGTCGTTGCCGGATGGAACGTACCGGCGCCGACTTCCATGTCATAGGGCTGCAGGACCGCGCATCCCTTGTCCGCCCAATAGGCGTGGAGCGTCAGGATCAGCGCCTGGAAGGAACGCTTCGGGTTCATATGGTCCGGGAGAGCGGCGGTCGTCATGGCATCAGTCCAGCTTGAATTCGGCTGGCTGTCTGGTGCCATGACGGACGAAGGGGGTCAAGGGGCGTGAAGGTGGCTCTGAACGCCGGCTGCCATAGACGAGAACTATTTGCTCATATCCAAAACGGATTGGAGATCGTCAGCCTTCCATCGATGACCAGCCCATGTTGCATATCTTCGGAGAAAATTTCGTGACAATCCGCCTGAAGAGCAGCGGCAATCATCAGTGCATCATAGATCGAGAGATTGAAGCGCATGACGAGATCGAGCGCGCGCGAATGCATTCACGATCTATTGGTTGGATCGACAGGGCGAGCCTGCTTATGTCGTGCGTTGCGCTCTGCACCTCAACCCAAGTCATACCAATTTTTCGCCGCGCCACATTCGCAAATTCGTTCAAGGCTTGAACACTCAAGATGAAAGGCCCGGACAGAATTTCCTGTGCCTTTGCGGCACGGGCGTCGTTGGTGAAAGCATAGACAACTATATTGGTATCAAGCAGCGGCACTGTCACCGGGAATTCGCCTCGTCGCGGTCGAATTTCCAGTCGGCTGGCAGAGGTCGAGCAAAAGCCTTTATACGCTCAAGTGCCTCCTGCCGGGACGTATCTCGCTCGAGTTCGAAGGTCCGTTCATCGGCGATACGCACGGCCACCTCGTCGCCTTCTTTTAGCTGCAGGACTTCGACGACCGAAGACGGGATACGGATAGCAAGACTGTTACCCCATTTTGAAACCTGCATCGACAATCCTCATGATATACTGAACCCCATGTATATCACCACGATGCGTCCCAATCAATAAATCGCGGCCTCACTCCGGCTTCTTCAACCGATACTCCCCCGTCACCGGATCCTTCACCAGCGTACCCTGCGTCCCCGTCTCCTGCTGGCGGCGGGCTTCCTGCTGGCGGCGGGTGAGTTTTTCGGCGTCGGCCACGAACTTGCGGTAGCCGAACCAGGCGATGGCGGCGAACAACAGCAGTAGGATCAATTGCGGCATGTGCGTCCCCCTCTTCCGCTGAGATCAAAGGCCGAAGCGGCCCCATAGTGCTCTTTCCTCGGCCATGTCGGCAAGGCCGGATACGGCGGAGGCGGCGAAGCGTTCGGCCATGCCGTTGGCAATCGATGCTCCCGGTTGGCGGCGGCCGAACAGGCCACGCGATGCGGAGACCAGTTGCAACTGCGTCTTTTCGCCGAACCGCTTCTTCAGTTCGCCGCGCATGTCGCCGAGGCTGTCGATCAGCCCGAGTTCCTGGCTCCGCTTGCCCGTCCAGAACAGGCCGGAGAAAATGTCGGGCGTGTCGGCGAGCAGATGACCACGCCGCGCCTTGACCATGTTGATGAAGACCTCATGGATTTCCAGCTGCAGCCCCTTGAGGAACTCGATGTCCTTTTCCTTTTCCGGCTGGAACGGATCGAGCATGACCTTGTTGGAACCGGCAGTATAGACGCGGCGTTCGACGCCGATCTTCTT
Organism: Rhizobium sp. Leaf453; assembly: GCF_001425605.1. GTDB lineage: Bacteria > Pseudomonadota > Alphaproteobacteria > Rhizobiales > Rhizobiaceae > Pararhizobium. Next base: position 283,673 of record NZ_LMRG01000001.1, read on the forward strand.
CAACAGTTCCGGAAAGCCGAAGCCGCCCGAAACCACGCCGATGGAGCCGACGATCGACGTCGGATCGGCGATGATCTCGTCACCCGCCAGCGCGATCATGTAACCGCCGGAGGCCGCGACGTCCTCGACGAAGATGATGACGCGCTTCTTCTTTTCCTCCGCGAGATCACGGATGCGTTGGTAGATTGCCCGCGACTGGACGGGCGAGCCGCCCGGAGAATTGACCGAGATGGCAACAGCCGGCGCGCCCTTCATCGAGAAGGCCTTTTCGAGCACGGGCGCGACGGTCGCAAGGTTCAGCGCCGGTCGAAATTGGCTGCCGCCCGCCATGATCGCACCGTGCAGCCGGACGACCGGGATCGTCACGCCCTCCTTGCGAAAACGCTTCGGCAACAGCTTCCTCAACAACCCGGCCATCGAAACTCCCTGTCATATGATCGTGATTATGCGTTCTGGCATGTATGCATTGGCGCGCCAAACGCAATGGCGACACCCAAAAATCATCGCCGGCGGGCATAGGCGGCGCGGCCGTTGTTCAGATCGTCGACGAAGGACGAGAACTTGTGGGTTCCCTCTTCATGCATGATCAGTGGCGCCCTCAGCGTCAGGCGGGCGCGGCTCTGCTTGATCGCTGTGACCAGGATCCGGACCGCGTTTTCACCGGGACGCGGATGCAGCGCGGTGATCTCGATGCCGCCAAACCGGCGGCCGCATGCGGAAATAATGTCGGCGATCGATTCCGGCCGGGCAATCAGGGACAGCTGCCCGCCCGGCTTCATGATCGCGCCTGCCGTGCGGATCCAGACATCGAACAGACCATCGGTCATCGCATGCGCCTCGGCTTTCAGCGCGTCCGGCGTCTTGCGGTCGCTGGCATCGTTGAAGGGCGGGTTCATGATGACATGGTCGAAGACATCATCGGCCAGCCCCGCCGTCACCCGTGCCCGCCCCGCCAGCGAAACGTCCGCTTCCAGAACCGAAACACGCTCGGCGAAGCGGCTGTTTTCCGTAATCGTGAGGCTCCGCTGCGCAAACTGCGCCATCAGCGGCGATCGCTCGACCAGCAGCACCTCGGCATTGTCCATCCGCGAAGCCACCGCCATGCCAGCGGCGCCAGCGCCTGCGCCGAGATCGGCGACGCGGCAGGGCTTTGGCGATGCAACGAGTGAGGCCAGCAGCATGGCGTCCATGCCGGAGCGATGCCCCTGCCCGAGCGGCTGGATCACATGGAACCGGCCGCGATGGAAACTGTCGATGGTTTCGGTGGTCATGCGGAGTCGGCTCCGAGTCCTGGGCCGGGATACGCCCCTCTGTCACTTCGTGACATCTCCCCCTCAAGGGAGGAGACTACCGTGAACCCCGAGTGCTCCCGATTTTCGTCTCTCTCCAGGCTGTCGAGGAAAAAGAATGATCTCCCCCCTTGAGGGGGAGATGTCGGCAACGCCGACAGAGGGGGGTGACTGGGCGAGAGGTTCATTGCAGCGCGCTACTCCCGCAATTCCGCCTCAAGTCCGGCATCGACCAGGATCTGCCGCGCTTCGTCGGCCTCATCCTCGTCCACCAGGAAGCGGCGCGGCAAGAGACCGAGAGAGCCTTCCAGAATGCTCATGCCCTGATCGGCGATGAGGTAGGCGATGCCGGCTTCCTTCATCAGGCTTTCCGCGAAAGAGAGTACGACGGCATCGTTTGTGCGGATCAATTCCTTCATTCCGGTTCTTTTTCCTGCCTTATTTGAGGGGCCGGGACAATTCGCCTCTTGCCGCCACTAGCCCCCCTTTCTATTGTCCGAACTGGAATTTGAACAGGAGTGCCTTGAGTTGGGCGTAGTGATACCGCTGGAAGACAGCAAAAACAAACAGGCATCCGTGAAGCCGCTCGTCGACCTGACCAAGGCGGACATGGAGCGCGTCAACCAGCTTATTCTTTCCAAGGCCGGGTCCGACGTCCAGATGATTCCGGAGGTCGCCAATCACCTCATCTCGTCGGGTGGCAAGCGCCTGCGGCCGATGCTGACGCTGGCATCCGCCTCCATGTTCGGCTTTACCGGCGATGCCCATGTCAAGCTCGCAACCTCCGTCGAGTTCATGCATACGGCTACGCTTCTGCATGACGACGTGGTCGATGAAAGCGATCTGCGGCGCGGCAAATCGACGGCGCGGATGATCTGGGGCAACCAGGCAAGCGTTCTCGTCGGTGACTTCCTGCTCGGCCAGGCCTTCCGCATGATGGTCGATGTCGGTTCGCTCGATGCGCTCGATGTCCTCTCCACGGCCGCATCGGTCATTGCCGAAGGCGAAGTGCTGCAGCTTTCCGTCGCCAAGAACATGGAGACGACGGAAGACGATTATCTCTCCGTCATTCGCGCTAAGACGGCCGCCCTCTTCGCCGCCGCCGCTGAAGTCGGCCCGATCGTCGCCAAGACAGACAAGGCCAGCCGCAACGCCTTGAAATCCTACGGCATGAACCTGGGCCTCGCCTTCCAGCTGGTCGATGACGTGCTGGATTACGGCGGCAAGGCTGCCGATCTCGGAAAGAATGTCGGCGACGATTTTCGCGAAGGCAAGATCACGCTCCCCGTTATCCTCTCCTATCGCCGCGGTACAGCGGACGAGCGCAGCTTCTGGCGCGAGGCGATCGAGGGCGGCGAGAGCAACGACCAGAATCTGGAAAAGGCGCTTGGCCTCATCACCCGCTATGGTGGCCTGACCGATACGATCGCGCGCGCCCAGCATTACGGCACGATTGCCCGCGATGCGCTCGCGCCTCTGCCGCAATCCCCCTGGAAATCGGCGCTTCTGGAAGTGATCGATTTCTGCATCGAGCGGGTGAGCTGATCCCGCAACCCACAGCGATTGCACGCCGAAGAGGAAATTCTTGCCGCACTGCGCCAAAAAAGCCATTCTGTTCATGAATGCTTGGCGCAGGTCGGTTCTGCGGTCGCGTGATTCCCTTCACGAGAACGTGCTCCGGCGTGTCGAATTGCGGCTTTATCCTGCGCTCAAACCGATTCCGGTTTGCAGGGTAATGCGTTATTGATTTGGGACTGATTCCGCGCGAATCCGGCGATGGCGCAAACGGCGCTGCCCGTAACGAAAGGCTTGTCATGCGGCAAAAACACCTTCTTCGCCTGCTCAGCGGCGCAGCATTCCTGGCCTTGGCGTCCCTGACCGGCGCGCCCCAGAGCTTCGCCGAGGACAAGGCTGCCGTAGAAGAAAGCAAGCCTTTCGACGTCAATTCGGTCAACAGCTTCTCCGGCGCATTTCTCGCCGCCCGCACGGCCGATGTCGACAAGGATCTCGATACCGCGACGAGGCTTTACCGCACGGCGCTGGAATTCGAACCGGACAATAACGACGTCAAGCAGCGGCTGATGATCACGCTGCTGATGAACGGCCAGTTCGAGGATGGCGTGAAGATCGCCGAGGAACTGAAGACCGACGGTTCTGTCGAGCGCATCACGACGATCGCGCGCGCGGTCGAGGCGATCCGCAAGAAGGAATACCGTCACGCCGAAAAGATCCTGAATTACGAAGGCCCGAACGATCTCGACCGGCTGATGAACGGCCTGTTGCTTGGCTGGGCGAAGGCCGGCGAAGGCAAGCCCAAGGACGCGATCGCAGCGATCGATGCCATGGAAGGCCCGGAATGGTTCAAGATCTTCAAATCCTATCACACAGGCACCATCGCGCTTGCCGCCGGTGACAAGGCAACCGCACGTTCGAAGCTGAACGACGCAGTTCTGGACCGTGAGGGTGGTGCCGCCGCTCCCGATACATTCATGCGCGCGGTCGTGGCATTGGCCAAGCTCGAAGCGCGCGACGGCAACAAGCAGAAGGCGCTCGATGCCGTTTCCGTCGGCGAGAATTTCATCAGCAACTATGCGCCTCTCGGCGCGCTGCGCAAGAGCATCGAGGAAGGCAAACCGCAGGAACAGCAGGTTCGAAGCGCCGCCCAGGGTGCTGCCGCAGTGCTGTTTTCGATTGGTGCGGCCCTCAATCGCGACGGCGCCGAAGATATCGTCTCGCTCTATCTGCAGACGGCCCGCGCTGTTGATCCGGACAGCGCCGACATCCTTGTCATGCTCGGCGGCATTGCAGAAAACCTGAAAAAGCCGGAGCGTGCGATCGAGCTTTACAAGAGCGTGCCGGAAAACTCGCCGATGCGCCGTCTGTCCGAAATGCAGCTGGGCCTGACCCTTGCCTCGATCGGCAAGACGGAAGAAGCCAAGCAGCATCTGAAGGCGCTGATCGATGTCGATCCGAAGGATATGCGCAGCTACATCGCTTATGGCAGCGTGCTGTCCGATGCCAAGGACTACAAGGAAATGGGCCTGCTCTACGACCGTGCGGCCGATGAGATCGGACCGGTTCCGCAGCGCAGTCACTGGACCATCTTCTTCCAGCGCGGCATCGCCTATGAGCGCCAGAAGATCTGGGACAAGGCTGAACCGAGCTTCAAGAAGGCGCTGGAGCTCAATCCCGACCAACCGCAGGTCCTGAACTATCTCGGCTATTCTTGGGTCGATATGAACATCAACCTGGAAGAAGGCCTGACGATGATCCGCAAGGCCGTCGACCTGAAGCCGGATGATGGCTACATCGTCGATTCGCTCGGCTGGGCCTATTTCCGGATGAACCGTTTCGACGATGCTGTCGTCGAGCTTGAGCGCGCTGCCGAACTGATGGCGGGCGATCCGACGATCAACGATCATCTGGGCGATGCCTACTGGCGTGTCGGACGCAAGCTGGAGGCCGTATTCCAGTGGAACCAGACGCTGGCCCTGAAGCCGGAAGAAGCGGAGATTCCGAAGATCAAGGCGAAGATCGAGAACGGCCTGCCGCCGGTCACCGCCAAGGTTCCGGCCGCCGCCGATGCGACGGATGGCAGCCAGCCAAAGAAGATAACGCCGGACGCGACCGCGCCGGGCAAGAAATCCTGATTCTGGCCGACCATGACCCGTGATGCAGGGATCGGGAGCTTCGCGCTTAACCGGGTGGCGCCCGCGAAGATCAATCTCGCCTTGCATGTCGTCGGTCAGCGAGCGGATGGGTATCATCTTCTCGACAGCCTCGTGACCTTTGCCGATGCGGGAGACCGCATCGGCTTTTCCATTTCACATCAGGATCGCCTGACGATCTCGGGCCGCTTTGCCGCCGATCTTCCGGCGGCGGATGATGCAAGCGCCGAGAACAATCTGGTGCTGAAGGCCCGCGATCTGCTGCGGGCAAATCTGGCCGAAACCGGCATACCGACCGGCCCCGTTCACCTCCATCTCGAAAAGAACCTGCCGGTGTCTTCCGGCATCGGTGGCGGCTCAGCCGATGCCGCCGCGACACTGCTCGGCTTGATGGATCTGTGGGAAGCACCCGTCGCCGCAGACAGCCTGCTCGACATCGCGCTGAAACTCGGCGCCGATGTGCCGATGTGCCTCAAGGGTACGCCGCTGTTCGCACGCGGCATCGGCGAGGATATCGCGCTTCTACCAAACTTCCCATCCTTTCCGATGCTGCTCGTCAATCCGCTGAAGGCGGTCTCGACGCCGGTCATCTTTCGCATGCTGACGAGCAAGACCAACCCGCCTCTGAACATGCCGGACACGCGAACGCGACAGGCTGGCTGGATGCGCGCCCTTGGCGAGATGCGCAATGACCTCGAGCCGCCGGCACGGCAGTTGGAACCGGCGATCTCGGCCGTTTCGGATGCATTGAAAAAGACCGGCGCCGCATTCGTACGGATGTCGGGATCCGGGGCCAGCTGTTTTGGGCTTTTTGCCACGGCGGAAGGGCGCGATGCGGCCGCCGGGACGCTTTCGCGGCAAAACCCGAACTGGTACGTTCTGGCCTGCAGCAGTGTGGGCAAAAAGGAAGACCATGATGGCCGAGACTAAGCAGACAAGGCCGTTCATTCCCGTCGGCATCGCCGTCCTGACCGTATCCGATACCCGCACCCTCGCCGACGATCGCTCGGGCGATACACTGGTGGCGCGGATCGAGGAAGCCGGACATAGGCTTGAAGCACGTGCCATCGTGGCCGACGACAAGGAAGCGATCGCCGCCCAGGTTAAGGCGTGGACGCTGGACAAGGCGATCGACGTGGTAATTACCACCGGTGGCACGGGCTTCACCGGACGAGACGTGACACCCGAGGCGCTGGAGCCGCTGTTCGAAAAACGCATGGACGGTTTTTCCGAAGTCTTCCACCGACTGTCCTATGACAAGATCGGCACATCGACGATCCAATCACGCGCCACCGGCGGTGTTGCCAATGCCACCTTCATCTTCGTGCTGCCGGGTTCGCCCGGCGCCTGCAAGGATGCCTGGGATGGTATCATCAGGCAACAGCTCGATTACCGGCACATGCCCTGCAATTTCGTCGAGATCATGCCAAGGCTCGACGAACACCTGAAGCGCGGCTGATCACCGATAGCCAAGACAACGCTTTTCAAGCAACCGCTTGTTTTCCCTGTTCCATTCGAAACAGCGGCAATCCAACCATCCGGATAAAACTGTCCTAACGATAAGACATCGTGAGGAGAGCGGACATGGCACGGATACGGATCGATGGCACGAACGGCGTAGACCGCATCGACCAGGGCAGCCGCGCCTTCCTCGACATCTTTGCCAAGGATGGCAATGACGTCATCAATCTCAACCGCTCCGACGATCTCGGCGGCAGCAATTTCGTCGATGCGGGCGCGGGTGACGACGGTGTTGTCAACGCATTCGAGGGCGACAACGATATTAGGCTCGGCGATGGCGACGACACCTATGTCGGCCGCGGTTTCGCCTTCAGCGGCGGCAGCGTCGACATCGTCCGTGCAGGCAACGGCAATGACACGATCGCCGTCACGACCTTTCACAGCGACTATTCCGGCGATGCCGGCAACGACATTTTTTACTCCGAGGGCTGGCAGAATGTTTTCCGCGGAGGCGCCGGCTCCGATACGATCAGCTACCAGCCGCGCGATGACAGCAGAACGCTCAGCGGCACGGGCGTCGGCATCGACCTTAGCCAGGGCTTTGCCCAGACCGGCGCCAACCGCTTCGAGACGCTGATCAGCGTCGAAAAGGCCGCCGGTACCAATGTCGGCGACACCATCATCGGCACCAACGGCGCCAACTCCCTGAATGGACGCGGCGGCAACGACATCCTTTCGGGCCTCGACGGCAATGATCGTCTCATCGGCGGAACCGGACGCGACGAACTGCACGGCGGTGCGGGCGCGGACACCTTCGACTTCAATTCAAAAAGCGAGAGCGGCACGGGCGCGAACCGCGATGTCATCGTCGATTTCAGCCGCGCCCAAGGCGACAAGGTTGATCTGTCCACCATCGACGCCAACAGCCTCGTCAGCGGCAACCAGGCCTTCAAGTTCATCGGAACCGCTGCCTTCAGCCATACGGCCGGCGAACTGCGCTTCACCGGCGGCATTATCGTTGCCGACGTGGACGGCAACGGTTCGGCCGACTTTCAGATCGGCATCAATGTGAGCAGCATGAACGCGGCGGACTTCATTCTCTAGGTCGCCGCTCAGGGAAGCGATACGACGCCTTGGCTGCGGCCGAAGCGACAAGACCTTTTCACAGGCGATATTTCAGTGAAGTCAGGGCGGACCCCAAAAGGGTCCGCCTCTTTTCCTGGCTCTTCTCTGGTTGGCCCGTTCAGGCCTCGTCAGCCCCAAGGCGATTGTTGACCGCCACCCAGGCAGGGACGAGCTCGCTGCCGAGCCGCCGCACGGCCCGGCCCGTGGCGAAATCGCTGAGCGGCATGCCGGATTTCGCGATCGCCGTCGCCTGTTGACGCGACAAAAGAAAACCGAGTTCCAGCGGTGCCGTGCGCGTCATGATCCGGCGCAGGAAAGACCGGCGATGCAGGCGCGATGGCGAGAAACGCGCCGGCACCTTGCTCAGCGTCATGTATTCGGCGATATCGTCAATCCAGCGTCCGGACGGCCGTGCCCCCGGCTCAAGCAACAGCAGCCAGCTTCCGCGCGCCGAGCGAACGATATCCTTCATGTCCCAGCTGGTACAGAACCGCGCACCGGCAGCATCCGCGACCCGGCTGGAACCGTCGCGCGAGGCATGATCCAGAATGATCACGTCGCTGACCAGTCCTTCCACGGCACCCGCCACCAGCGCGGACAGAGTCTGCGCCAATTCGGCTTCGTTGTTGCGGGTTTCCATGATGATCGTCAGCATCGCCGTCCATACCGCATTGCACACCGAATTTCCATAAAGCCTTCGTTTCCAGGCCATTTACTTTTCATTCATGATGAATGCGCACGCAAATGAACCGTCTTTTTGCCGCCGGGTTACCTGTCGAAAATCTGACCGCTTGATTTTGTTCTTGCATTGTTCTCGTTTTCGCGATAGGAAAATAATCAGAAAATTTGGAGTGCCCACTATCGGCATTCCCGGAGAATCCCATGAACGAGCTGTCTCACATCAGGCAGGGTGCCTTGGCGCCTGCCAACACGGCAGATATGGCCGAAGCGATGATCGCCGGTTCGGGGCTCCGCATCGAGGTCGACCGTCGACTCGGACGCGGTGCTGCCCTCAACACATCCGGACGTTTCGAGCCGGTATCGCGAACACTGGAGGATGACGGCTGGAACTCGATCGAGGATCTGCCGGAATTCAAGACTGACGTGCAGATCGAAAAGCCGCGCTCGATTATCAGCCGCAACGATTCGCCGGATATCCCCTTCGACCGGTCGGTCAATCCGTATCGGGGATGCGAACATGGCTGCATCTATTGCTTCGCTCGGCCGACGCACGCCTATATGGGCCTCTCGCCGGGGCTCGATTTCGAGGCCAGGCTTTTCGCCAAGCCGGATGCCGCCAAGCTCCTGGAGCGCGAACTGGCAAAGCCGGGATACAAGGTTCGACCCATCGCCATCGGCACCAACACGGATCCCTATCAGCCGATCGAGAAGGAGTGGCGGATCATGCGCCAGATCCTCGAAGTGCTGAAGGCCGCCGATCATCCGGTGATGATCGTCACCAAGTCGGCCATGGTCATACGCGATATCGATATCCTGGCGCCAATGGCGGAGAAGGGCCTGGCAAAAGTTGGCCTGTCTGTCACCACGCTCGACCGCAAGCTGGCACGCCTGATGGAGCCGCGCGCCTCGACGCCGACGAAGCGGCTGGAGGCGATCAAGGCGCTGTCGGAGGCCGGCATTCCCTCGACCGTGATGATGGCGCCGATCATTCCTGCGCTCAACGACCATGAGATCGAGCGGGTTCTGGATTCCGGCAAGGCTGCAGGTGCGTCCCATGCGAGCTATGTGCTGCTGCGTCTGCCGCTGGAGGTCAGCCCGCTGTTTCGCGACTGGCTGCTGCGCAACTATCCGGATCGCTATCGCCACGTCATGTCGCTGGTCCGCTCGATGCGCGGCGGCAAGGATTATGATGCCGAGTTCGGCAAGCGGATGAAGGGCGCCGGTCCCTATGCCTGGCAGATCGGACGGCGGTTCGAAATGGCGGCAAAGCGGCTGGAACTGAACGTCGCCCGCAAGCCGCTGAATTGCGACCTGTTCGTGCCACCGCTCGGGACGGGCGTGCAGTTGTCGCTGCTCTGATCACACGATTATCTCCGGAGCTCCCGCGCCGGAGATAGGCATGCCGATGCTGTTTCTTGCCCCGAGGCACATCGGCCCTCCTCCGGCAGCCGCCTCAAGCCGGAGGACTTGCAGGGAATCGGGCTTGTGTGCAAGGTCCGCCGCATGACCAGACGCACGCCGCCCGATTCCCCTTTTCTTTTCGAGACGATCGACGGCCCGGATTTCAGCTTCGAGCTGGCGGGCCGCCGCGATGGGCTCTGGCCGGTGGCGGGAACGGACGAAGCGGGTCGGGGGCCACTGGCCGGTCCTGTGGTCGCCGCTGCCGTCATCCTCGATCCCGACAATATCCCCGAGGGTCTGAACGACAGCAAGCAGCTGTCGATCGCCAGGCGCGAGGAACTGTTCGACATTATCCTCGCCTGCGCCACCGTGTCGATCGCCTCCTCAGGCGCCGGACGTATCGATGTGACGGATATCCGCAAGGCCAGCCTCGATGCCATGCGCCGGGCCGTGCTGGGTCTTTCCAGCCGCCCCGCGCTGGTGCTGGCCGATGGCCGTGACGTGCCGCCGGGGCTTCCCTGCCAGGGCAAGGCGGTGATCAAGGGCGATGCCCGCTCCGTCTCCATCGCCGCCGCCTCGATCGTCGCCAAAGTGGCGCGAGACCGGATGATGACCCGTGCCGACCCCGTCTTCCCCGCCTATGGCTTTGCCGTGCATGCCGGTTACGCCACCCGCCGCCACCGCACCGCCATCACCGACCACGGCCCCTGCCCGCTGCACCGGATGAGCTTCCGGCCACTGCGGAAGGACGGTGCTGAACCCATCGAGGATGACCCTTCCTGACCTTTTACGGGAACAACAATCTACCTCAAACATTGACCCTCGACATCCGGCAGCGGCACCGAAGACACAGGTCGAATTTTTCTTGTGTCACCGGTACCCGTGGTAACAAACGGCAAAGCGGACGGGATATAGGTTCAAGCGAACTGTTTGCCCGCGATTCTATGAAAGGATCGAAACTTGCTCTTTGGTCTGATCCTGATGGCTGCCACCGCAGCCGCCGACGTCTCCACGACGGAGCAACCCACGGTCGATGCCATGCAGGCCGACCTGCAGACGGCCTATTCCTGCAAGGATATCGACGGCCGCAAGGTCTGGAAGGGCGGGCTTGCCTATTACATCCAGTCCTTCATGTATGACGGCCAGCAGGTCACCGACGAAACCGACATGGCGACCGACGCCGTTCTCCCCGAAGACAACAGCCCGGAAACCATGCGCGAATTCGAAGAAGCCTGCCTGACGATGGCTCCGTCGGCTCAGGCGGGGAATTGAGGCTCCACCGATATCTTCTCCCCGCCGGGGAGAAGGTGGCCCGAAGGGCCGGATGAGGGGGGCCGAAGGCCACCTTCGAAGTAAATTCGCTCGTCGGCTTACGCCACCGCCCCCTCATCGCCTCGCTATGCTCGGCACTTCTTACCGCTGGGGAGAAGAGGGAATTCGTCGCGGGTCTCCCGCGCTGCCGTCCATTTCCCCTGCAAACCGTCCTCCGCGACATCCCCCCAAACAACAAAAAGCCCGACACGAGGCCGGGCTTCTAATCATTTCCTGGAAGCGATCGATCAGTTCAGGCGGGTCTTCACGTCGCTGATCGCCTTGGCGAACAGGGCCGACTGCGTGGCAGCGTCCGACTTGGTCGTGATGACGCTTTCAGCGGCGGCAATGGCGATGTCGACGGCGACGGCGCGGACCGAGTTGATCGCGTCGGCTTCGGCCTGCTTGATCTTCTGTTCCGAGAGAGCCGTGCGGCGAGCGACGAATTCATCGGTCTTCTGCTTGGCTTCCGCGGTCAGCGCTTCGGCTTCGCGTTCGGCTGCGGCAACGATGTTGGCGGCTTCAGCTTCGGCTTCCTTGCGCTTCTTCTGGTATTCGGCGAGCAGGCTCTGGGCTTCGGCGCGCAGGCGCTTGGCTTCAGCCAGTTCGTTGGTGATGCGGGCGGCGCGCTCGTCGAGCGACTTGGCCAGCATGCCCGGAACCTTGAGATAGACGGTCAGAGCGAGGAACAGAACCAGGCCGACGGTTGCCCAGAATGTGGCCAGAGAGGTCAAATCCATGATGCGGCTCCTTACTTCGTCGATGCCTTGACCGCGGAAGCGATCTCGGCCTTCGTTGCCTTGCCACCGATCAGCTGCTCGACGACGGCGGTTGCCGTTGTCTCGGCGATCGAGCCGACATCGGCCAGCGCCTTCGCCTTGATATCGGCGATGCGGGATTCAGCGGCGGAAATCTTGTCGTTCAGGCTGGTCTCGACCGCGGTGCGGTCGGCTGCAGCCTTGGTCTTGGCGGCTTCGCGCGCAGCGGATGCGATCGCGTTGCCCTTGGCTTTTGCAGCGGCCAGCTCCTGTTCGTAGGCCGCAACGGCTGCGTCAGCCTCGGCCTTCGAGCGGGCGGCGTCATCGAGATCGCGCGCGATCGTGTCATTGCGCGTTTCGAGAATGCTGCCGATGCGCGGCATGACGACCTTCGACATCAGAAGGTAGAAAAGACCGAAGCAAATCGCCAGCCAGAGAAGCTGCGATGCGAATGTCGAAGAATCGAAGGGCGGGAACACGCCAGAGCCATGTCCGCCTTCATGGGCAACACCGGTTTCGGTGTGGACCTCGCCGGCAGCGGCGTCGTGGGTCTCTGCGCCTTCGGTGGTGGTCGACTGGGCATATGCCGAAGTCACGAACATGCTCACCTCCAGGTGCATTCAAAGTAGTCTGGCAAAGATAGTCTGTCAGAAAATGCGGGCCGCGACTTTTGCCGCGGCCCTGCCTTCAAGCCGATATTAGACGGCGAAAAGGAGCAGCAGCGCTACGAGCAGCGAGAAGATGCCGAGAGCTTCCGTAACGGCGAAGCCGAATACGAGACGGCCGAACTGGCTGTCAGCGGCCGACGGGTTACGCAGGGCGCCCGAGAGGTAGCTGCCGAAAATGTTGCCGAGGCCGAGAGCCGTACCGGCCATACCGAGGCAAGCGAGACCTGCGCCGATGTACTTTGCTGCTTCCGCGTCCATGATTTTCTCCTTCGAAATGGTTGTTGCGGCTAACTTTGGACCTTTCCCGATCAGAACCGGAGAAAGCCCCACGACTTTATTCCTTAGTGGCCACCCGGATGCACTGCGTCGTTGAGGTACATGCAAGTCAGCACCGCAAAGACATAGGCTTGGAGGAAGGCGACGAGGAATTCGAGACCCGTAAGGGCCACGGTCATGATGAGAGGAAGGATGGCTCCACCGATGCCCAGCGCGCCCATGGTTCCAAGCGAGGCGACGAAGCCTGCGAACACTTTCAGCGTGATATGGCCGGCCAGCATGTTCGCGAAGAGACGAACCGAGAGGCTGATCGGACGGGACAGGAAGGAGATCACTTCGATTGCAATAACCAAAGGCAGAAGGATACCGGGTACGCCAGAGGGCACGAACACGTTGAGGAAGCCAAGGCCGTGCTTATAGAAACCATAGAACAGAACCGTGCCGATCACGAACAGCGCAAGCGCGAAGGTGACGATGATCTGGCTGGTAATGGTGAAGAAGTAGGGAACCATGCCGAGCATGTTTGCCGTCAGGATGAACATGAACAGCGAAAACACCATCGGGAAGAATTTCATGCCATGCGAGCCGGCGCCTTCGCGCAGCATCGAGGCGATGAATTCATAGGACAGTTCCGAGACGGACTGCATGCGGCCCGGAACCAGGCTGCGCGTCGACGTCGTGAAATAGAGGAAGCCCGTTGCAACGGCCAGCGTCGCCACCATGAACAGCGAGGCATTGGTGAAAGAGAAATCGATGCCGCCGATTTCGATCGGGATGATCTTGTTGACCACAAACTGGTGTACCGGATCTACCTTGTCGCCTGCCACAGCCGTTCTCTTTCGTTCTGGACCGCCACTGAGGCGGACATTTCACCCTGCAACAGCCTAGAGGCCGTCGCTCTTGTTCTTTCCGGCCCGCCGATCCGCAGGATGGGGCGTCGCCACCATGCCCGCCGAACGCAGCACGTTCAAAACGCCGGCACAAAATCCGAGGAGGAGAAGGATTATCATCCCCCACGGCCCTGTACCCGCAAAATGGTCCAAAAGATAGCCCAGAAGTGCACCGACTATGATGGCCGCCACAAATTCGCTCGAAAGCTTGACGGCGACCTGATAGCCCTTGCGGTTTTCGGCTGCGCGCGCTTCGTCCGCAGCAAGCTTCGAATCTTCTCCGCGCTTTTCAGACAGCTCGGATCCGAGGCGTTTCAGCCGGTCTTCCAGACCTTCTTTCGGGTTTTCCGTCATCTGGCATCCTCCCTTTGTTCCCCCCAGGTCATAAACCATGAGATTGGTCACACAAAGGCCGGATTTGAAGCCAGTGTTCGGCCCGTTCTGAAGTCGGCCGCAACATAGTTTTAGGGGCTGGCATAGTCAAGGCACCAAAGGCGCTTGTTGCCATACAATATTATTATTTAAAAACAATTACTTGTCATATTTCCAAGCAACGCTGCGGGGATTCGGAGGGAATCGCCGTCCGGAGCGCGATTGTGGCAGACCGCCCTCAGCTCCAGCCGCCGCCATAGGTGCGGTAGAAGATGTGCTTGCCGATCTTCGAAACCCGCTTCATCGTCGGACCCCAATCCGGCTTTACATAAGTGGCGTGGTAGTGGGTGGCGGAGCCGACTTCCGGGAACCAGATCTTGCCAGCGGTCACCGCGAGCGCGATCTCCTTTGCAGTCGCCCAGGCGGAGCGTGACCAGACGATATCGGGGATGCGGTCGCAGGCGAAGGAGAACTGGCAGCGATTGTACCAGCCCTTGTTCTGGTAGACGACGCCACAGATCGTATCCGGATAGGCCGGGTTGCGCACCCGATTGAGGATGACCTGCGCCACGGCAGCCTGGCCCTTCATCGATTCGCCCCGCGCTTCAAAATAGATGCCGGAAGTCAGGCACTTCTGCTCGGCTTCGGAGAAGACATCGGCCGGCAGTGGATTGGCCGCCCAGGCATGGTCTTCCGGAGAAATCTCGGGAATGAACCGGCCGCCGGTCTTGTCTTCACGCAGGATCGAATCGAATGGCGACTGGCGGGCATAGTCGGGTTCAGCCGGCGCATAGGCGGTCGCCAGGATATCGGCGGAAGGGTTGGTCACCAGGCTCGCCAGCATCGGCGACATGCCGGCATCGATCTTCGGCGCCTTCTTCTTGTAGAACGCCGTCGCGATCTCGATTTCCTTGCCTTTGATCTCGGGCTTGGTGAAAGCCATGCGCTCTTCGTTGTCGAAGGCCGGGACCATCAGCGAACTGGTCCGCTGCAGGATCGAACCGGCAGTGAAATCCTTTGGCGGGGTAACGGGCGCGACGGCGATGATGCGGCCCTTCTTGTCGCGACGATTGACGCGCTCCTCGTCGGTGCGCGGATCGGATTGCTTGTTGTCGGTCATCAGCGAAACGGTTTCGCCGTCCGGCATCTTGATCCCTGCCCCATCGCCGATGGCGCCGGTGGTGATGGGATCGTTGAAGACCACGTCGACATCATGCAGCGATCCCGCCGGCGAACGGGTCATGACCATGCGCCAGCGCTCGCCGCCACGGTTGATGCCGGAGAGGAACGTGGCCAGATCGGAATGGGCGGAAACGGAGGGAAAGCCGGCGAAAAGCCCGATGCCGAGCATCAGCGGAACAGTCCAGCGCGCAGGCGACAAACGGGACTTGCGATGGGACTGCTTACTGTTACGCACCAACCGTACTCCACGCACTGGCAGACGCGGGTTCTCACCCGGCAAAACGCTGCCGGCCTGCATTTCCCCGCAGAAGTGAATCATGAAAGCGGACCATCGCGCCTAAGGCGCCTACTCCGCTTCAACCATGCGATGACAATGAAGCATTAACCTTGATGGTTGGTTAATGCCGGCATCGGCGAATTAGGGATTGGAACAGCAAAACACCTCCCCGGCAGTGGCCGGAGAGGTGTCCGTGGCAGTTTGGAAACGGCGTGGATCTCAGATGATGACGTGCGAGCCGAGCTCGACGACGCGATTCGTCGGCAGGCGGAAATAGTCCGACGGGTCGATGGCGGCATTGGCGAGCGCAATAAACAGTCTGTCCTGCCAGTGCGGCATGCCCGATTGCGCGTCCGGCACCAGCTTGCGCCGCCCGAGATAGAAGGAGGTAGACATGATATCGAACTTCAGGCCGGTCTTGCGGAACAGGCCGAGCGCCTGCGAAACGTTCTGGGTTTCCATATAGCCGAAGTTCATTTCCAGCAGGCTGAAGCGCTCCGACAGGCTGGAAGCCGTCACCCGGTGATCCTTCGAGACGATCGGCGTGTTTGCCGTGCGGATCGTCAGGATGAAGTTCTGCGCGTGCAGGACGTGATTGTGCTTGATGTTGTGCAACAGCGCGGCCGGTGTCGATTCCGGGTCGCTGGTCAGGAAGATCGCGGTTCCCGGAACAGAGACTGGCGCATGCTCGCTCTTGCGCTCGATCGACTTGACGAAGGATGCCAGTGGAATGTCAGTATGGCGCGTCTTGTCGTGCAGGATCTTTGTACCGCGTTTCCACGTCCACATGATCACGATGATGGTCGCCGCGATCAGCACCGGCACATAGCCCCCATCATGGATCTTCAGCATATTGGCGCCGAAGAAGATCATTTCGAGCATCAGCAGCGGCAGGAGGACAGCGATCGCGAAGGAAATCGGCCATCTCCAGCGCAACCGCACGAACTCGTAAGCCAGGAACGTATCGACCACCATCGCACCGGTGACGGAAATACCGTAGGCGGTCGCCAGCGATTCGGATGATTCGAAGACAAAAACCAGCACCATGACGCCGAACATCAGGAGCAGGTTGACGTTGGGAAGATAAATCTGGCCGGTCTGGGTTTCCGAGGTGTGGAAGATCGCCATGCGCGGCAGGAAGCCGAGATGGATCGCCTGTCGTGTCAGCGAGAAGGCGCCGGTGATGACGGCCTGCGCGGCAATGATCGTGGCGCAGGTGGCGAGAATGACGACCGGCAGCAGCGCCCATTCCGGAAACATCAGATAGAACGGGTCGGACATAGCCTCCGGATGCTTCAGCACCAGGGCGCCCTGCCCCAGATAGTTCAGCGCCAGCGCCGGAAAGACCAGGCCGATCCAGGCCCACTGAATGGGTTTGCGGCCAAAATGACCAAGGTCGGCGTAAAGCGCTTCCGCACCCGTCACCGTCAGGAACACAGCGCCGAGCACGACGATGCCGACATAGCCGGCATGGATCAGGAAATTGACGGCATAATAGGGGTTGAAAGCGGCCAGAATGCCCAGATCGTCGTTGATATGGCTGATACCGGCGATCGCAAGCACCAGAAACCAGACGACCATTATCGGGCCGAAGAACTTCGAGACGGCCGCCGTCCCACGCGACTGCACCGCAAACAGCAGCAGCAGGATCACCACGGAAATCGGCACGACATAGGGCGACAGCGTCGGCGTCACCAGCTTCAGGCCCTCGACCGCCGAAAGAACCGACAGAGCCGGGGCGATGATTGCGTCACCGATAAAAAGGGCAGCGCCGGCGATACCGAGGAAGAACAGGCGATTGGCACGCTTGCTGGAATATTTCATCAGAAGCGCCAGCAATGACAACGTGCCGCCTTCGCCATTGTTATCGGCACGCAGGAGAAACAGCACATATTTCAGCGTCACGATGATCGTCAGCGTCCAGATCATCAGTGAAATCAGGCCGATGATCTCGAGACGAGTGACACCGTCTTCCGCGACTGGGCGGAGAGCTTCACGGAAGGCGTAGAGCGGGCTCGTGCCGATATCGCCATAAACGACTCCGATCGAGCCAAGCGACAAGGCAAGCAGCTTGCGCATCTGCTGATCGCGCGTTCCGGAGTTTGCGGCTGAATGGGACATCTGAATATTTCCGGCTTTTACAGCCAGCCTTTCCAGCGAAAGAAGTAGAACGGTATGATCGCGGAAACCACCATGGCGAGCAGCGCCAGCGGATAACCGAAGGTCCACTGCAATTCCGGCATGTGGACGAAATTCATGCCGTACAAGGAGGCGACAAGCGTCGGCGGCAGGAAGACCACGGACGCGATCGAGAAGATCTTGATGATGGCATTCTGCTCGACGCTGATCAGGCCAAGCGAAGCATCGAGTAGGAAGGTGATATTGCCGGAAATGAACGAAGCATGTTCCGACAGGGACTGGATATCACGCGAAATCGTGCGGCAGAGTTCGCGCGCGTCACGATGCTCCTGAATGGTCGGCACCGTATAGAGAAACGTCAGGACGCGGGAGAGCGAAGCCAGGCTGTCGCGGGTCTTTGATACGAGGCGGTGATGGGCGGCGACATCGAGCAACTTGGCTTCGAGATAATGCGGCGGCCGGCGCTTGCCGACGTTGCGGTCACCAAACACCTGAAGTGACAGGGCGTCGATCTTCGTCACGGCAATCTCAAGGATTTCCGCGGTACGGTCGACGATCGTTTCGAACAGGCGCGTGACGAGGATCGTTCCCGTGGCGCAACCGCCGGGGATGCGATGCATGGCTGCGACAAACAGGTCGAAAGCCTTGGGCTCCTCGTAACGAATGGTAATCAACAGCCCCTTCGTCAGCACGAAGGCGACATCCGTCAGTTCCGGCTGGCCGCTATCCACCTTGCAGACAAGGGAAGCGGTCATGAACACCGCATCCTTTGCCGTGTAGAGCCGGCTGGAAGGCTCAATGTCCTTCATGTCCTCGCGCGTCGGCACCTCTATGCCGAGCAAGCTTTCGACCAGGAGGTCCTCCGCCTTGTCCGGGCGAAGCAGGTCGAGCCAGACGATCTCGGCGGGCATGGATGCGGGCGGCTTGTCCGCGCTGATGACGACGGCTTCGCCATTGGCCCGATAGGCAGTGATCATGCGGCTGCCTTCTTGCTGGTGGCTTCGCGATCGACACGGTTCGAGGCCACCCCGTCGCCGGGACAGACGGGGATGCGATTGAGCAAATGTGCGAGCGGAAGGGACCGTTCGTCTGAATTCAAAGCTGCGCGCGGCAGATCCATATGGAAACTCTCGTCGTTTACGACAAAACCTCAAACGGTCATCACGGTCATGCGGAGCCCGACGGAGGGCAGCACCGCTGGTACATCCTCTCAGATGCGGGGAGGCATATGGAACAAGGCAAACGCAAAATCAATGTGGAAAGTGGCCAAATGCCACAATCTCGCCTAAAGACTTAATGACGCGGCGCGGCCGGATGTCAACTCTTCACGCGCAGGAGACGCGTCTCGAACACCAAGCAACCTGTTGAACGCCTATTCGAAGACGATGTTCGGCACCGCGCGTGACGTGTCGGCCTGGCTCGCCGAGACCTGGCTCCACACCTTGGTGGCAATGTCGCGATAGACACGGGTGATCTCGCTGTCGGGCTCCGACACGACGACCGGCGTGCCGGCATCGGATGTTTCGCGAATACCCATCGTCAACGGCACTTCGCCGAGGAACGGCACGCCGATGCGCTCGGCTTCCTTGCGCGCCCCGCCATGACCGAAGATATCGTAGCGCTTGCCGGTATCGGGCGCGATGAAATAGCTCATGTTCTCGATGATCCCCAGCACCGGCACCTCGACCTTGCGGAACATCGCCAGCCCCTTGCGGGCATCGATCAGCGCCAGATCCTGCGGCGTCGAGACGATGACGGCGCCGGCGAGCGGCACCTGCTGCGCCATGGTCAGTTGCACGTCACCCGTGCCCGGCGGCATGTCGACCACCAGCACGTCGAGATCGCCCCAGGCAACCTCGCGCAGCATCTGCAACAGCGCCGACTGGATCATCGGCCCGCGCCAGATCATCGCCACTTCCTCGTCGACGAGGAAGCCCATCGACATGACTTTCATGCCGTAATTTTCCATCGGCCGGATCATGCGGCCCTCGATCTGCTGCGGCCGGCCCGACATTTTCAGGAGGCGCGGCATGGAGGGGCCGTAGATATCGGCATCGAGAATACCGACCCGCAGACCATTGGCCTTCAGCGCCAGCGCCAGGTTGACCGAGGTGGTTGACTTACCCACACCACCCTTGCCGGACGCGACCGCGATGATCGCGCCGACGCCGGGAATGCCGGACTTGGCCGGTGCGGCCGGACGCTGTTGCGTCGGCGACGGCGCATGGCTGTGACCTGCATGCGAATGGCCGGCATGGGAATGCCCCGCGTGGGAGGGAGCCGCGGCGGGCCGCTGCACCGGCGCTGTCGAAGACGCGCCCTTCTTGTCGGCGGTCAGCGCCACCATGGCGCCCTTGACGCCCGGAATCTCCTTGACCACCCGCTCGGCGGCAGCGCGCAACGGATCGAGCTCACGGGCACGTTCGGCTGGTACGGTGATCGAGAAATAGACCTTGGAATCGGAGATGAAGACATCGGAGACGAGACCCATGTCGACAATGTTTCCCTCCATGTCCGGGCCACGAACGCCCTTTAGCTTGGTGAGAACCTGCTCCTTGGTGATCTCGGTCATGTCATTCACTCCTGCCGCCAGCGCCGCTGGCTGCCCTGCTGCCTGTCTTCAATGCGCGATGTGCTGGACTTTAGATAATCGAGCCGGGGACTTTCGCCAATGCGGCAGCGTGGAAAAACATGCGCGCAAAAGCAAAGACCGCCTTCAGCTCCAAGTGTCCGTACATCCGGGATCACTCTTGGCTGAAAGCGGCCTTCTCTGTCGCGACCTTCGTGGGCGCAGTCTTATTTTTACAGTCCCCTCTGGACATGCCTTTTACAAAGCAGGAAGCGTGCCAGTTGGCGATTCGTCCTGGATTGCGGGCGATTGGGGCCTGTCATGCTGCAGCGCAACGTCGGCTGCGCTCACTTATTGTGCAGTTGCGCGGCAATCCCTCTTCGATTGCCGGAATTTGAAACAGGGCGTCGGAATGCAACGCCCTGGGTTTCGTCAGAATTCGTCCCAGCCATCGTTCGCCGGCGACGGGGTGCCGCCGGTATGTCCGAAGGCGCCTGCCAGCTTCTGCCCGAGCGAACGGGCCGGCGACTGGACCGCAGGCGTCACGGCCGATGCCGGGCGGATTGCCGGGCGCGAGACAGGCGCACTGCGAACCGGCGCCGGTGATGCGCGGTGATGACTCGTGGCCGGTGCCGCCCTCTGCAGGCCGGCTTCGGATGCGTTTCCGAGCTTGAAGTTCTCAAGCAGCGATGTCAGCGCGGAAGCTTCGGCGGCGAGGGTATGGCTGGCGGCAGTCGATTCCTCGACCATGGCCGCGTTCTGCTGCGTACCCTGATCCATGACATTGACGGCGCGGTTGATGTCGTTCAACCCGATCGACTGCTCGCGGGCTGCCTCGACGATCGAGGAGACGCGCAGGTTGATTTCGTCGACCTCGTGAACGATCACTTCCAGCGCCTTGCCGGCCTGACCGACCAGATCGACACCCGTCTTCACCTGATTGCCGGACTTGGAGATCAGCGCCTTGATTTCCTTGGCGGCGTTGGCCGAACGCTGGGCCAGTTCGCGCACTTCCTGCGCGACGACGGCAAAACCCTTGCCGGCTTCACCGGCACGCGCGGCCTCGACACCGGCATTCAGCGCCAGAAGGTTAGTCTGGAAGGCGATCTCATCGATCACGCCGATAATGCTGCTGATTTCCTGCGACGAGCTTTCGATCTGGGCAACGGCATCGATAGCGTTCTTGACGACCGCGCTCGAGGTCTGGGCACCGGACTTTGCCTTGGCAACCAACTGGCCGGCTTCTTCGGCGCGAACGGTCGAGTCCCGGACGGACGCGGTGATTTCGTCGAGTGCGGCGGCCGTCTGCTCGACGGAGGCTGCCTGTTGCTCGGTACGCTTGGCGAGATCGTCCGCTGAGGAGCGAATTTCCGCCGATCCGGCCTGGATACCTTTGGCGTTGGTGCCGACGGACTGCAGCGTCTGCTGCAACGTGCTCATGGAGGAGTTGAAGTCTTCACGCAGGGCATCGAGCGAACCGATGAACGGCGTTGCAAGACGGAAGGTCACGTCGCCTTCGGCCAGGCGCTGCAGGCCAGTGCCGAGTTCGGTGACAGCAAAGCGCATCTGGCGCTCGTTTTCCTGGGTTTCGGTGGCGCGGCGCTGGCGTTCTTCCTCGCCGAGCGTGCGGCTCTGGGCAGCTTCCGCCTCCAGGCGCTGCTTTTCGATGCCGGCATCGCGCAGGATCGCGAGCGAACGGGCCATACCGCCGATTTCGTCGTTACGGTCGGCATCGGCGATGGCAATGCTGGTATTGCCTTGGGCAATTTCACCGGCTGCATGAACAACGGCTTCGATCCGGCGACGGAAGCGATTGGAAATCAGCACGCCAAGCAGGACGAGAAGGGCCGAGGCGCCGGCGATAATGATGACGGATACCCATGCCATATGGGTCAGATAGGCAAAAACGGTGGCCTTCGGCACCGAAACGACCGCGTACCAGGCCGTATCGGGCAGAAGCTGGACGGGAACGGCAACGGAAATGAAGTCGGTGCCATCCTCGCCGACCGTATCGGCGGGCTTGCCGGGATTGTCGATCATCTGCTGCCAAGCGGCGGCATCGACACTGCTATCCTTGAACGCCTTGCCGAGATTGGCGGCGTTGACATGGCTGAGGAAATTGCCGTTCTGGGATACGAGCGCGACATTGCCATCGCCAAGCGGCTTCATCTCCGCGAGCTTGGACGTCAGGCTGTCGAGACCGATATCGATGCCGGTGACGCCGAGCGGCTTGCCATCGACCGTGACCGGGCCGACCAGCGTGGTGATCAGCACGTCCTTGCCGTCGATCGCGTATTTGTAGGGCTCGATCACCGTCATCTTCTGGGTCTTGAACGGGATCTGGTAGTAGTCGCCGGGGCCGTCCTTGTCATAATCGATAAGGGCCTCGACGATGATCTTGTCACCCGAGCGGACCCAGTAAGGGACATAACGGCCGGTGGCATCGTGGCCCGGCTTGTTGACGAATTCCGCATCCTTGCCGTCAAAGGCATTCGGCTCCCAGCCGCTCCACACACCAAGGGCGAACGGATTGTCTTCCAGCGCCTTCCTGAGCATTGCATCAGCCGTCGCACGGTCGGCGGCACCGTTCTTCTCGATCGCTCCGAACACGCTCTGGAAACCGTGAACCAGTTGCAGGCCCTGCGACATCTGCGCCTTGAGATCGGCGGCGGTCAGCTGGGCGGCTGCATTCATTTCCTCGACGCTGCGACGCTTTACCTCCGTATAGGAAATGGCAAACAACGTGCCGGCCGTCACGACCGTGGCAAGCAGCCCGGTGGCAACGACGGAGAAGATATTCCGGGAGGTCGCAGTCTTGAACAGCATCTCAAATCCTCGAAAGCGCGGCGGCAACGGATGGTTCTTCCTGAATCGCCGCATGACGTCATTTTTTGAAAAAATACGGAGGATATGTGCCGGATGGCGCTGCCAGCCCTTGAGACGGATAAATCCGCCGGAACTGCCAGGCGCTTCGGTAACCCTCGCCGGAGATTTGCCAGCGACGGGAACCATGGGTGCCCTCCCGATGAAATCATTTCACCGGCGACGAGGGTGCACCGCAAACATTAATGATCGTCTAAAATACGAGCCAGAAGCATAACTTCCACTTAATCATCACGTGGAAATTCAGCTGATATACCCCTTCTTCATCGCCTTGACGACGGCCTGGGTGCGGTTCACCGCGTCGAGCTTCTTGCTGACATGGTTGAGGTAGTGGTTGACCGTATGCTCGGACAGGCCGAGAATCCCGGCAATCTCCGAACTGGTCTTTCCGGCCGCCGTCCAGTTGAGGCACTGGATTTCGCGTTCGGACAGAGCCACGCTCGTATCCTTCCAGAACGAGCCGATCTCCGTCAGCCGGTTATAGACGTGGATCGCGATCATCTGCAGTTCCATCATCGCGGACATCGGCAGGTCGCTGCGCTTGCCCATGAAGATGACCGTCGCACGGCTGCCGTCGGCATCGTGGACCGGAAAGTAGTTCGCCTGGAAGATGCCATGATCGCGCAGCATGGCGATATATTCGTTGGCCTGCGGCGGACGGCCGCTTTCCTTTTCCCAGTCCTCGAGCGTCAGTTGGAACGGTGTCGTGGTTTCCCGCAGCCGCCGGATACCGGTGGAATGCTTGAGCAGCGAGATGCTGTCGTATTTGTTGATCAGTTCCGTCGGCATGTTCGACAGGATAGAGGCTGCCGCCAGCTTTTCCGCATCGAATGTCGGCACCACACAGATCATGAAGGCCTTGAAACCGAATGCCTGGGTCGTCCGCTTCATGTAGCGGATCGCATCGAACTGCGTTTCCAGCGCGGCAATCTCCGCGGCGAAGTCTCCGCCGCGCGGCTGTTCCGTTTCCACTGGGTCTGCCATCAAAGTATCGCGCATTCGCGGGCTCCGCCATACGGCTGCATGGATTGCCGGGAGAGCAGATATCCGTCCCGCCCCTTTTGCCCCTCATTCAGCATTCCGGTGTCCTGTCTGCATTCATCATATAGTCTCAGTTGATCAATCCCGCACGGATCGCCTTGGCGACGGTCTGCACGCGATTGACGGAATCCAGCTTGCGTGTTGCACGGCTAAGATAGTGATTGACGGTATATTCCGAAAGAGCAAGGATTTTTGACATTTCCGTGGTGGTCTTGCCCTCTGCCGCCCAGTGCAGGCATTCGATCTCGCGCCGCGAAAGGCCGCCCGGCGCACGCGTGCGCAACTCTTTCAGGTCGCTCAGGCAGCTGAACAGATATCCGGCAAGGAAAGTGAGTTCCGTGACTTCGGCCGGGGCAACGCACTCGCGGTCACCGCCGAAGGCCACCGCGCCGCAGGTGCCATGGATATCATGAACCGGGACATAGACGCCGCGGCGAAGATTGACCCGCTCGAACAGGTTGATGACCGCGTTGGCCTTGCCATCCGAACGGCGGCGGGAATCGAGCGTCGTGTCGTAGGTAAAGGGAATGGTGCTGCGCCGCAGCCGCTCGATGACCGGGCTACCCGCCATCATGCTCGCCTCGTCGTAGCTGCGAAGGAAATCCTTCGGCCAGTTGGTCATGACAACGCATTCCGACAGGGCGCGGCAGGTCTTTGCCGGCACGACCATCACCAGGAACCCGTGGAAGCCATAGGCCTTCGTCACCTGTTCCAGCGCCTTGCGGATATCCGCTTCCTTCGTCATGTTCCCGACGACGCGCTTGTCATGGGCAAGCGCGATGGATGACAGATTTCCGCTGAAGTCGACCATTTTTCTACTTCTTCCAGCCTCTCCGGCCGATTCGCCCTGCCTTTTCGGCGGTTCGATCCGCCGCAGCGAGCGCGTTGTTTCCGTTCCATTCTGGCGGCACCGATTTTCGAAGCGGGATCGAAGGCCGGCAACGGTAGAATCTGATATATTAACGCTACAGACCCGTTCCTTCGGCGTCCAGTCGATTTACCTAATTAACCGTAAAGCACCACCAAAGACTAATGTCCGGGTCCGAGACGGATCTGAACGTCCTCGATAATCGCTATTGCGGCCCGGCGAACCACGCCCGCCCAGGCCTCCAGTTGCTCCATGGTCACCCTGTATGCCGGCCCGGTCACCGAAATTCCGGCGACGAAATCAAAGCCCGCATCATGGATCGGGGCCGCGACACAACGGATATCCGTTTCATGCTCTTCCCGGTCAAAGGCATAGCCCCGCAGGCGCACATCGTCCAGATCGCGTTTCAGCGATATTGCAGAAAGGTGTGTATTGGCGGTGAAGCGATGGAAGGCCAGCCGGCCGATCGTCGTCTCCAGCCGTTCCGGCGGCAGCACCGAAAGGGCGGCCTTTCCGAGCCCCGTGCAGTAGACCGGGGACGCATTGCCGATCTGCGATTCCATCCGCACCGTCTGCCGGCTCTCGACCTTGTCGACATAGATGATCTCGGTGTCGCGCAGGACACCAAGATGAACCGTCTCTCCGGTTTCCTCGTGCAGCCTCTGCAGGTGCGGCCCCGCGATTGCCCGGAACTGGTTCTTCGACCAGGCGCGGTAGGCGAATTTCAGCAGTCTGAAGCCCGGTTCGTAGCAGAGATCCCGCCGCTGGATCAGCAACCCCTCCTCCACCAGATGCGACAATTGCCGGTGCAGCGTACCGCGCGGCTGGCCGGACAGGGCGAGAATGTCGCTGAAGCGAAGCGGAGCCTCCGCCGTCACCACCGTCTCCAGAACCGAAAGCACCTTGCCCAGCGTGCCGGTGCCGCTAGTCTCTGCCGTCGCGGGACGGGTATCGCCCGCTTCATCCCGTTTCATGAAATCCGTCCTGCATCATTCGCCAGCGCGGCTTCGATCTTGACAAGGCGAAGCCTGAAGCGCGATAATTCCACATAATAAGAGCTTGTTCCAAATAATGGAACAACATGGATGCGAATGCAAGTCCAATATGCCGGGCCGGCCGCATCGGGGAGAGCAGACATCATGGCTTTGCCGGCCGCACAATTCCACGACCTGAAGGGGCGCGGCATCATCATCACCGGCGGTGGATCGGGCATCGGCGCTGCGCTGGTCGAAGGTTTCGCGCGGCAGGGTGCCCGCGTCGCCTTTCTCGATATTGCCGAAGACGACAGCCGGGCGCTCGTCCAATCGCTGGCGCCGTCGGTCGAGCATGCACCAGTGTTTTTCCCCGCCGACCTGCGCGAGGCCGAAAAGCTTGCCACCATCGTCGATCAGGCAGCCAAAGCGATCGGCGGCATTTCCGTGCTGATCAACAATGCCGCCCGCGATGACCGGCAATCGATCGAGAATATCACGGTGGACAGCTGGGACGAAAGTCAGTCAGTCAACCTGCGGCATGTCTTCTTCATGTGCCAGGCGGTCACGCCGCACATGAAACGGGCCGGCGGCGGCTCGATCATCAATTTCTCATCCATCGCTTTCATGCTGAACATGGGCGAAATCCCGGCCTATGCTGCTGCCAAGGCGGGCATTATCGGCCTGACCAAATCGCTCGCGGGCAAACTCGGGCCGGATGATATCCGCGTCAATGCGGTGCTCCCCGGCATGGTGGTGACCGAAAGACAGAAGAAACTCTGGATCGACGATGCCGCGATTGCCGGCATGATCCAGAAACAATGCCTGAAGCACATGCTCGTCGCGGATGACCTGGTCGGCCCTTGCCTGTACCTCGCCTCCGACTGCTCGGCGCGCATGACGGCCCAGGCCATGATTATCGACGGAGGCGTATTCTAATGACGGCAGCAGCCTATGCGGCAGTGGACTGGGGGACCTCCAGCTTCCGCCTGTGGATCATCAGCGAAAGCGGCGCGGTTCTGGCCGAACGCCGCAGCAGCGAAGGCATGACCACCGCCGCTCAGAGCGGCTTTTCAGCGATACTCGAATCGCATCTCGCGGCAGTTTCCGCGCCGCCGCACCTGCCGGTGATCATCTGCGGCATGGCCGGCGCCCGCCAGGGCTGGGTCGAGGCCGGTTATCTCGATACGCCCGCCCCGCTCGCCGGCATTGTCAAGGCGGCGGTGACGGTGCCGGATGCCAACCGCGACATCCGCATCCTGCCAGGCCTTGCCCAGCGTGACCAGGACAGGCCTGACGTCATCCGTGGCGAAGAAACCCAGTTGCTCGGCGCGATCTCGCAGCTGGGCGGCGGCAGCCATCTCGTCTGCATGCCCGGCACCCACAGCAAATGGGTGCGCGTCACCGGCGGCATCGTCGATGGTTTTTCGACCTTCATGACCGGCGAGCTGTTCGACGTCATCTCGAAACACTCGATCCTCAGCCATGCCGTTGCAGACGGCGGCGCCTTCGACGCGGCGGATGCCGGCTTCCTCAGCGCCGTGGCAAACGCCGCCAAAAACCCGGCAATGGCCACCAACCTGCTCTTCACCGTGCGCAGCGGCCAGCTGCTGCACGGCCTGACCGCACCGGCGGCGAAGGCTCGGCTTTCCGGCACGATGATCGGCCTCGAAATCGCCGGCGCGCTGAGCACGGCCAAGCCCGGCGCTAAGGTTTGCCTTGTCGCCTCCGGTCCGCTCGCAGCCCTGTATCAATCCGCCCTGTCCACCCTCGATCTCACCCCCGTCACCATCGACGCCGATGATGCTGTCCGCCACGGCCTCGCCGCCGCCGCGCAAGCCATCTGGCCCGCCTGAAGGCCGCAAGACCCGCCAAAGAAAGAGACGTCATGAACCGCATCCCCTTCCCACCGATGAAATATCCGCTGATCGCCATCCTGCGCGGCTTGAAGCCCGAAGAAACGCAGGGCGTCGTCGGCACGCTGATCGAGGCTGGCTTCACGGCCATCGAAATCCCGCTGAATTCGCCCGATCCGTTCCGCTCGATCGAGATTGCCGTGAAGATGGCGCCGGAAGGCTGCCTGATCGGTGCCGGCACGGTGCTGACCACCGAGCAGGTGGAACAGCTCGACGGTGTCGGCGGCAAGCTGATGGTCAGCCCGAATGTCGAGCCTTCGGTGATTGCTCTGGCTGCCGCCCGCGGCATGGTGACGATGCCGGGCGTCTTTACCCCGACGGAAGCGCTTGCCGCCGCCAAGGCCGGCGCAACGGGCTTGAAATTCTTCCCCGCCAGCGTGCTCGGTCCGTCCGGCATTTCGGCGATCCGCGCCGTCCTGCCGCCGGAACTGGAAATCGCGGCCGTCGGCGGTGTCTCCGAGACCAATTTCGCCGATTATGCCAAGATCGGCGTGAAGAGCTTCGGCCTCGGCTCCAGCCTCTACAAGGCCGGCATGGATGCGGCCGAAGTCGGCAAGCGGGCAGCGGCCACCATCAATGCCTATGACACAGTATACGGAGGCTGAGCATGACCGAGACGATCCCCTTTTCCGGCACGATGCTTTGCGATCTGAATCTTGAGCTCGGCGAAGGCCCGACCTTCGATCCGGCAACCGGCACCGCTTGGTGGTTCAACATCAAGGGCAGCGAACTGCACGAACTGCATCTCGAGAGTGGCCGCAAGGCTGCGCATACCCTGCCCTTCATGGGTAGCGTGCTCGCGATCATCGATTCCGCCCGGCAACTCATCGCCTCGGACAAGGGATTGTTTGTCCGTGACACGGCAACCGGCGAACTGACCGCCTATGCCACGATCGAAAGCAATCCCGGCAATCGCTCCAACGATGGCCGGGTGCATCAATCCGGCAGCCTGTGGATCGGCACGATGGGCCGTAGTGCCGAAAAGGGCGCCGGCGCCATCTATCATGTCGCCCGGGGTACCGTGACGCGGCTCTACGGCAATGTCAGCATTCCCAATGGCATCTGCTTCTCGCCGGATGGCACCGTCGGCTATTTCGTCGATTCCGCCGTCAACCATATCATGCGTGTCGATCTCGATCCGAAGACGGGCCTGCCGACCGGTGACACCACCGTGTTCAGCGACCAGAGCGGCAATCCCGGCGATGTCGATGGCGCGGTCTGCGATGCGGACGGCCTGATCTGGAACGCCCGCTGGGGCCAAGGCGCCGTCGATGTCTACACGCCGGATGGCACGAAGGTGAAGCGTTATTCCGTCCCCGCAACCCAGTCCAGTTGCCCCGCCTTCATCGGCGCCAAGGCAGACCGCCTCCTGGTCACCTCGGCCTGGCAGGGCATGGATGCGGATGCCCGCGCAACCGATCCGAATGCCGGCCGGACCTTCGATCTGGGCATCACCGTCAACGGTCGCTTCGAGCCGAACTACACGCTCTGAGGCGCGTCCACGTTTCTGTGCCAAGGGAAGCCTTGAGCGACGCAGAAACCACAAGCTCCCTCATCCTCGCCCTCGTGGCGGCGGTCCAGCGACCCGACGTCCGTCGGGTCAAAAGACTCTTTCAGCCCAAGTCTTTGGGCTGACTGGATTCCCGTGACGAGCACGGGAATGACGGGAGACTTTGGATACCGCTGAGCCGAAACTAAGCCCGTGCCCGGCTCTTTTCGATTGCAAGACCTGTCGTCACGCATGCACTGCAACAGCAGCCGGTCGCGCCACCCGCAATCTCCACCAGACCTGCCCACCATAGAGCGCCAGGCCGGCACCGATGAACAGCTCCTTGTATTCCGTCGGGTCCCACAACCGCACCAGGCGGGCGGATTCGACGAGGAACAGTTCCTGGATTGCCACGATCGAGATAGCCACGCCGGCAAACAGCAAGAATTCCTGCCAGAGGCCGTTGCGCAGCGCGCCGTTGGCCAGCACCAGAAGGATGATCACGGTCATCATCATCGACATCTGAATGGGCAGGACGCCCCAGCGGCCGCAATTGAACGCCGCCATCGGCGCGCTGGCAGCCAGCACGAACAGGCTGGGCATGAAGGCCGCCATCGGGCCATTGCCGAGCCGCTTGCGGATGAACAGACCGGCAAAGGGGATGAGGACGAGCAGGGCGAAGGCACCGCAATAGTAGACGAGCTCCGAAACGCCCGTCGACATGTTGTGGAAATTGAATTCTTTCTGGTCATTCAGTTCGACGAAGGCTTCCGGCGTCGCGACGTGGAAAACGCGCTGCATCCAGGAAATCTCTTCCATGCCGATGACGAAGAAGATGAAGGCGAAGAAGACGCCGGCCAGAAAGGCCAACCATGCCTGACGGCCGCCACCGGCCCGCGCGCCGACAAGCTGGCCGATCGCAACCATGGCGAAGAAGGCCGACGCGACGAACAGGAAGAAGGCCGACAGCCACTCGAAAGGGCCGTCTTCCAGCGACAGGGCATCGAAGAGCTGCGGGTTGCGCGCGAACAGCCAGGCACACCATACGGCAAACACGGTGACGCCAAGGCTCGGCAGGATTTCGTTCAGGGTCAGCCGGGGCGCCGCCGGCGCGCTGAACTTCCGACCGTCCTCCCAGAGGGCATGGATCAAGGCGACGGAGAGAAGCAGCGCCACCAACGAGCGCATGATATCGTAGACCGCCAGCTTCGGCTCGATCTCGGGAATGTAGCTCAGCCCGAGAACGGTATGCTCATAGACGACCATCGCCGCCATGACGGCGATCGCGATAACGATCATGCGTAGGAAATGAAGCGGTACAAACATAGCGACAGCCCCTCGATGCAGCCAATGTCCAAGTCATCATACGCTGCAGCTAAAATAAGAAAAGCTGCGCCCCGATTTTCCTGGAAGAGTAGTAAATGTGTAAAATTATAATGAACGGCCTGCCAAGGATGGGCGGCCTCCACTTGCAAGCAGCGAGATACAATATCGCAGCATTTTCTTACCGGTTTGCTGTCTCAACTCGTGAATTCCGATAAAAAACCGGGCAAAAAGTTCCATCCAATGTTGCATATTTTTTTACGGAACCACTCCGCAGTCTCCACGTTCTTCAAGCATCACCGGTGTGGCGGAACACAATGAACCCCGCGCCTTGATCGACAAAGAGAACGAAAAGGTAGGTTTGACATGACCAAGAAACTCGTAGCTTCCGTCGCTGCAGGTGCACTTTTTGCAGGCGTAACCGTATTTGCTCCGATGACATTCGCTCAGGACACCACGCAGCCGGCCGCTCAGCCGCAGACAATGGAAGTCCAGCCCGCTGGCGAACAGCCAGCCGACGCCATGAAAAAGCCTGTCGACCAGGCTGCCGAAGCAGCTCCGGCGTCCGGCTCCGGCTATCTGACCGAGCAGGCTGAAGACCAGATCGCAGCCAGCACCTATATCGGCCAGTCCGTCTACAATGCGTCCGATGAAAGCATCGGTGAGATCAATGACGTGATCTTCACCAAGGACGGCTCGGTCGAAGCTGCCGTGATCGGTGTCGGCGGCTTCCTCGGTATCGGTGAAAAGAATGTTGCCGTACCGCTGGATACCATCACGGTCGCCACCGTTCCGAATTCCGACGACCTCAAGCTGACGACCCAGGAAACGGCTGACACGCTGAAGGCTGCTCCAGAGTTCAAGACCAAGTCGCAGCAGGTTGCCGAGCAGAACGCCAATGCCCCGGTCGATACCTCGACCACGTCGTCCACGACGCCGGCAACGGACATGAAGCCGGCTGAGCAGCCCGCGACAAACAACTAAAGCTATTTGTGGCTAGAGTATGCGGCGGTCCCTTTCGGGGCCGCCGTTTTTTGTTGGTTACGTTTAACAGGGTTCACAAGAAATACCCCTCACCAACTTCGACCAGGCGATCGGCTTCGCCTCTCGCGGTCTTCGTATCCTCTCCCCCAAGGGGAGAGGTAGGGTGCCACAAACACCGGCCGCGCTTGAGGCACCGTTGGTGCCGCGGGTTTTTCCTCTCCCCTTGCGGGAGAGGATAGCAAGCCCGCACGAAGCGAAGCTGAGTGACTGGGCGCGCTTGGTGAGGGATTAAAAGCGCGTATCCCCCTCAATACCAAGCATCCGCCATGCTGCTCTTCCTCTTCTCGACATACTCCGTCAGCGCCTCATCAACAGCGACATCCAGTGGCGGCGCCTCGTATTCGGCCAGCACCTTCTTCCAGCGCTTGTTGGCACGCGTCGCCATGTCGGTCGAGCCGCCCTCCTCGCTCCACTTCTCGAACGGCTCGTTGTCCGAGAGCGCCGAATCCCAAAACGCCGTCTGATAATTGCGCATGGTATGGTCGCAGCCGAGGAAGTGGCTGCCGGGACCGACCTGCAGAAAGGCATCCATGGCCAGCGAGTTGTCATCGACGACAACACCGGCGAGATAGGAATGCAGGGCGCCGCAAAAATCCGTATCCATGACGAACTTCTCGTAGGACATGGCGAGCAGACCATCGACGAAACCGGCGGAATGCAGGATGAAATTCGCGCCGCAATGCACGGCCGACAACATCGACATGACGCCCTCCTGCATGGCCTGCGCATCCGGCAGTTTCGAATTGGAGAAATTGCCGGCACAGCGCAGCGGCAGCTTCAGCCGCCGCGCAAGCTGGCCGATCACCATGGAACCAATGGCCGGTTCCGGCGTGCCGAAGGTCGGCGAGCCCGAGCGCAGCGACATCGACGACAGGAAGTTGCCGAAGATCACCGGCGCGCCCTTGCGCTCCAGCTGCGTCAACGCGCAGCCGGCCAGCGTCTCGGCATAGGACTGGGCGATGGCGCCGGCATTGGTGACTGGTCCCATGGCGCCGCCGAGAATGAAGGGAACGATGACGGCCGCCTGGTTGGCGCGGGCATAGGCGCGCAACGATTTCGTCATCGTGCCGTCCCAGACGAGCGGTGAGTTGACGTTGACATTGCCGAGGATGACACAGTTCCGGTCGACGAAATCATGGCCGAACACGATCCGCGACATGTCGATCGAATCTTCTGCCCGCTCTTCCGCCGTGATGGAGCCCATGAAGGGACGGTCGGAATATTTGACATGGCTGTAGACCATGTCGAGATGGCGCTTGTTGACAGGCACATCGACCGGCTCGCAGATCGTGCCGCCGGAATGGTGCAGCCACGGGCTCGACTGAGCGAGCTTGATGAGGTTGCGGAAATCTTCCAGCGTCCCGTAACGCCGCCCCTTGTCGAGATCCATGACGAAGGGAGAGCCGTAGGCCGGCGAGAAGACGACATTCTTGCCGCCGATTTCCACGTTGTGCGCTGGGTTGCGGGCATGCTGGGTAAATTGCGCCGGCGCGCTGGAAACGATCTCGTTCAGCATGCCCGGCTCGAAGCGGACCAGCAAACCATCGACCTTGGCGCCAGCCTTCTTCCAGTGCTCAAGCGCGACGGGATCATCGCGGAATTCGATCCCGATTTCGGAAAGGATGCGGTCGGCGACAGCCTCGATCTTGAGGAGGTTCTCCTCGCTCAGGATATCGTAGGTCGGGATGTTGCGGACGATATAGGGAACGCCGAGTGTCTTCGCCCCACCTTCACGCCGGGAGCCTCTTGCGGGTCGTGGACGTCTTGCTGTTCCGGTTTCAGCGGTTTCGGTTTCGGCAGCCACCAGCGTTTCCATGCGATCCTCCCATCGTTTCAGTCGAGGCTAATGACGAAACGGGCCAATGTAACGCTGGAAAAAATCGACACATCATATAAGCTGAATTTATGGATACCCTGCGCCGCCTTTTACCCTCCGCCTCCAGCCTGATCGTCTTCGAGGCGGCCGGGCGCCACCAGAATTTCACACGCGCCGCCAATGAGCTTGGCATGACGCAGGCCGCCGTTTCCTACGCCGTGCGCGGGCTGGAGGATCAACTGGGCGTGCCGCTGTTTCATCGGGTCCATCGCGCCGTGCAACTGACGGAAGCGGGCGAGAAATTCCATGCCGACGTCTCGCTTGGGCTCTCCCGCATCCAGAAATCGGCAGAGGATATCCGCGCCAAGCGGCGCGAGGCCAATGTGACGCTCGCCGCCTCGACCGCCTTTGCCTCGATGTGGA
This sequence comes from Rhizobium sp. Leaf453, assembly GCF_001425605.1. Taxonomy (GTDB): domain Bacteria; phylum Pseudomonadota; class Alphaproteobacteria; order Rhizobiales; family Rhizobiaceae; genus Pararhizobium. The sequence continues at coordinate 317,514 of NZ_LMRG01000001.1, forward strand.
TGTTGCCGCGTCTCAACAAGCTTCGCGAGGATCTGCCGGATATCGACCTGCGCATCCAGACCAGCGTGCGCGATCTCGATCTGGAGGAGGAGCCGATCCCGCTCGGCGTGCGCGGTGGCGGCGATCCGGCCAACTGGCCGCGCTATCATACCGCCCTTCTGGCGCGCGAAGTGATCAGCGCGGTCGCCTCCCCCGCCTTCATCGAGGCCAACGGCATGCCCGAACGCCCGGTCGACCTGCTCCGGCATCCGCTGATTCATCTGGAGGAACCTATCAGGCGCGCCTATAGCTGGCAGGAATGGTTCGCCAGCGCTGGCGTTTCCTATCCCTCACAGTCGCGGCGCCTGACGCTCAACGACTATGTGCTGGTGATCCAGGCGGTGCTGGCCGGCGACGGTATCGCGCTCGGCTGGAACCACCTGATCGATCGCCAGGTGCGCGCAGGTTCGCTGGTGCCAGTCGGCAATCATGTGCTGAAGACGGATCTGGCCTTCTACGTGGTCTGGCCGCGATCGCGCGAACTCAATCATCAGGCGCGGCGTGTGCGCGACTGGCTGATCGAGGAAGGACGCAAGGGGATGCTGGCCGATCAGATCGCGACGGGCAGTGCCGGCGTAGATTCCTGATATTTTTCAGCAAGGTAACGCAGCGTGGTGACGGAGTCTGCGGGCTTTCCGTAGAAATAGCCTTGCCCCATGCCGCAGCCGAGGCCCTTGAGCTTCAGGGCTTCCGAGAAATCCTCGATGCCTTCGGCGACCACTTCCAGATTAAGACCGTCGCACATGGCAATGATCGCTTTGACGATATGTTCGGAGGCACGATCGGCGGAAATGCGCGAGACGAAGGCGCGATCGACCTTGACCTTGTCGAACGAGAAATCGCGCAGCCGTCCGAGGCTCGACTGGCCGGTGCCGAAATCGTCGAGCGAAATCCGCACGCCGGCAGCCCGCAGTTCGGTGACGATCTTCTGCGCCACATCCGCATCGGTCATCACGGCCGTTTCGGTGATCTCCAGCTCCAGCCGGCGCGGATCGAGACCCGAGCGCTGGATGATCGACAGGATATTGGAACTGGTGGACGGATCCATCAGCTGCGCGGACGACAGGTTGAAGGACAAAAACAGTTCCTTCGGCCAGAGCAGCGCCGTTTCGGCGGCCTTGCGCAGCAATGTTTCGGAGAGTGAATCGATGAAGCCGCGCTCCTCGGCGAGCGGCACGAACACCGCCGGCGAGACATAGCCGAGATCCGGATCGCACCAGCGCGCCAGAGCCTCGAAGCCGACGACCGTATCGGTCTTCAGGTTGACGATCGGCTGGAAATGAACATCGACTTCGTCGGCGATGATGGCATTGCGCAGGGCCTGCTCGAGTTGCGTCGAGCGCTTCATTTCCTGGGCGATTTCCTGGGAATAAACGGTGATCTGTCCGCGGCCGCGACGCTTGGAGCGATAGAGCGCGGTATCGGCGCTTTTCAGCAGGTCCTCGAATTCCTCGCCGGCAAAGGGATAGATGGCAAAGCCGAACGAGGCCGACAGGCGCACATTGCGTTCGCCGAGATCGAAGGGGGCCGATAGAACCTCCTTCAGCATGTTGCCGACCTTCTCGGCCGACTTGCGCTCGAACACCAGCGGCAGGACGAAGGCGAATTCGTCTCCGCCGGCGCGGATGACGGTCGCGCCATCGGGAACGCAGGCCAAGAGCCGGTTGGCCACCTGGCAGAGAATTTCATCACCGGCGCTCGGTCCGAACAGATCGTTGATCGGCTTGAATCCATCAAGATTGGCAAGCCCGATCGTGAACGGCGCGGGATCGCTGGCGCGCTCGGCGGCGATCTCGCGCACCTTGTCGCGCAGCCTGTACGAATTGCCCAGACCGGTCAAAGGATCGGTATAGGCCATCGTGTGCAGGTCGTTCCGGCTGATGTGCTGAGACGAGGTTTCAGCAGAATTCATGCAAGCATTCCCGGGATTGGATTCAAAGCGCTTTGTCACGAACAGACGATGGGCATGGAGGGTTAACATTTCGAAAGTTTCCCGTCCCCACTTCCCGCATGTTCCTCCCCAATTCTGGGGAGTTGACAGCAGTACCGGTCAAATCTGTCGTGTACCTTTCCCTTTCTCCATTCTTTCCTGCACTTACGGCCTGTATTTTCCTCAGCCGGTCATGCGCTCCATCTTCACGTTGACGAACTTGCGGTAGACGCTTTCGATCATGTCCGGGCTGATCGGTTTGGTGATGTGATCGTCCATTCCCGCCTGTTTGGCTTGCTCGATATCGATGTCCAGCGCCTGCGCCGTGACGGCAACGATCGGCGTCTGGAAGGATGAACTCTTTTCCTGCGTACGAATGGCGCGCGCCGCGTCGAACCCGTTCATCACCGGCATGGAGACATCCATCAGCACGAGGTTGGGACGATACTGCTGCCAGAGCTTGACCGCTTCCTCGCCATTGGCGGCAATGCGATAGGAGATGCCGAGCCCCTCGAGGATCTGCGAGAAAACGAACTGGTTGATCTCGTTGTCCTCGGCAACCACGACCTCGACTTCCGGCGCCGGTCGTCCGCTGATTTCTGCATCCGGCACGATGATGTCCCAGTCAACCGGACCGTCCACGCCAGCCGATGGCAGCGTGCCTACGCCGTTTTCGCAGAGCGCCTGGATATTGGCGTGCAGTTCGACGGCCTTCCAGTCCTTGGCCAGCACAAGCGACGGCGATGATGTCCAGTCCGAGACGACCATCAGCGCGTCGGGCATCGTGCCATCGATCAGCAGCACATCGATCTCCACGCCGCGGGCGTTGGAGGCACTCCTGAAGGCGGAAAGCTCGGCGGCGTTGCGCACCGCGCAGGCATCATAGCCCCAGCGCCGCAGTTGCGGCACGAGGTTGACCTCGAGCGCTGTCGCGCTGGTGACGACCAGAACACGCTGCTTGCCGGCGGAGACCGGATCGATGATCGCACCCGCCTCGACCAGATGCTGCATGTCGATCGAGCGGAAGGGATCGTAACAGTTCTGCCCCGGCTCGAAGGCGCTGTAATCCTTGATATCCAGCGGCGACTTGCCCGAAGCCAGTGCTTCCGGATCGTTGTAGCCGATCACCAGATCGGTCACATCGTTCATGCAGGTGACCAGCAGATACTTGCCGGGATCACCGACCCGGAAGCGGCGTGTCACGACCCAGAGATCATCACCATCGGCCTGGACCAGTTGTTCCGGCAGGAAGTGAATCTCTCCGGTATCAAGCGTCTGGCGATCGTAGCGTTCAAACTTCTCGGCCAGTTCCGGCTCCAGCAGATCCCAGACGGACCGTCCGAGAATGGCTTCCGCCGTCATGCCGTGAATGGCGCAGAAGGCCTTGTTGACGGCGATATAGTTGAGGCTGCGATCCTTGACGCAGATCGGATTCGGCAGGCTGTCGAGAATGCCTTCGGTCAGTTCGACGCGCTCCATGTCGAGCTGGATCTGCTCTTCGCGCTTCTTCTGTTCGGAAACGTCGGTGATGGCGACGATGCCAAGGCCACTCGAAAGACGGCGCTTGCGTACGCTGATCCAGCGATGGCGGGCGATGCGTTCCACGACCTCGAAACGTTCGCGCCAGTGATGGGACAGGTTTTCGGAAATCCATTCGTCGCGATTGGCGTGTCGGCGGCTGGTTTCCGGGGCCGTGCCGCTGCGTACGCCGGAATCGAAGATGGCGCCGAGAAAATCCTTCAGCCGCGTGCCGGCCTCCAGGAATTGCGCCGGGATAGGATAGAACTGCAGAATGTGTCGGCTTGCGAAAACAATCTCGTCATTCTTGTCGCAGACAAGAATAGCGAGGCCGAGCGCGTCTGATGTCGCTTCGAGCACGGTTTTCTGGATGTTCGCGCCGAGTGACGCTACATCATTCATTGCATAGCCCTCATATAAGCTTGCGGCTTCTGTTCCGGGACATGCTGACCAACGGCCTTCAACGGCCGTGTCTGGAACGAAATCCTGCGCGGTCAGCTGCGCTGCAGGCTCCAAATGACAAAACCCGTGCTCATTCAGGTTCTTGGCGAAAGTCGCAGCTTTGTATTAAAGGCAGATTAAATTCGAATGACTTTGTCGCGCGTGTGCGGCTTCGACACAGCCGGGGATAGACCGCCTTCACCGCTTTTCATCCGCCCGCGAATCCCGGACAATAGGGCCATGCCAATCAAGCAGCTCTCCGAAACGCTCATCAACCAGATCGCCGCCGGCGAGGTCATCGAACGGCCAGCCAGCGCTGCGAAGGAATTGATCGAGAATGCGCTCGATGCCGGCGCGACGCGCATCGAGATCGCAACAGCCGGCGGCGGAAAGACGCTGCTCAGGGTGGTCGACAACGGCTCCGGCATGGGGCCGGACGATCTGGAACTGGCCGTCCGCCGCCACTGCACCTCGAAGCTCGACAACGACCTTCTCGATATCCGCACGCTCGGCTTTCGCGGCGAGGCCCTGCCCTCGATCGGCTCCGTCGCGCGGCTGACGATCACCAGCCGGCCGGCCGGCGCCAGCCATGGCGCCGAAATCGGCGTCTTCGGCGGCAAGCTTCAGCCGGTGAAACCGGCAGCCGTCAACCAGGGCACGGTGGTCGAAGTCCGCGACCTGTTCTTCGCCACCCCTGCCCGGCTGAATTTCATGAAGACGGAACGGGCGGAAGCCTCCGCCATTTCCGATGTCGTGCGCCGCATGGCGATCGCCTTTCCAGGCGTGCGCTTCGTGCTGTCCGGCTCCGACCGGACCACGCTGGAATTTCCCTCGACCGGCGATGACCGGCTGGCGCGCATCGCCCAGGTTCTCGGCCGCGATTTCCGCGACAATGCCATCGAGATCGATGCCGAGCGGGGGGGGGCGCGTCTGACCGGTTTTGCCGGCGTGCCGACCTTCAATCGCGGCAATTCGCTGCAGCAATATGCCTTCGTCAACGGGCGCCCGGTGCAGGACAAGCTGATCTGGTCGGCGCTCCGCGCCGCCTATGCCGAAACCATCCCGCAGGGGCGCTATCCCGTCGCGGTGCTGTCGCTCACGGTCGATCCCGATGTCGTCGACGTCAACGTCCATCCCGCCAAGTCCGATGTCCGCTTCCGTGATCCCGGCGTGATCCGCGGCCTGATCATCGGCGCGATCCGCCAGGCGCTGGCCGAAGGCGGCGACCGCGCCTCGACCACCGGCGGTAGCGGCCTGATGCGCGCCTTCCGTCCGGAGCAACCCCGCCCTTCAACGCCCTGGAGCCCCGCCGCATCCCCCTACCGGCCGATGGATTTCGGCACGCCGTCACCGGCCTTCAGGGAAGCGCCGCAGGCCGCCTTCGCCACCATGGCCGCGCCCTCTGCCCGCGCGGCCGTCTTCGAGACAGAAACCGTTTCCGCCCCGCAACCCGAAAAGCCACATCCGTTGGGCGCGGCGCGGGCGCAACTGCATGAAAATTATATCGTCGCGCAGACCGAGGACGGCCTCGTCATCGTCGACCAGCACGCCGCCCATGAACGGCTGGTGTTCGAGGAACTGCGAAAGGGCCTGAATTCACGCCCGATCCCGGCGCAGGCTTTGCTCATCCCTGAGATCGTGGACCTGCCCGAGGACGATTGCGACCGGCTGATCAGCCACGCCACCGAGTTTTCCCGTCTGGGCCTCGGCATCGAACGCTTTGGCCCCGGCGCCATCGCCATCCGCGAGACGCCGTCCATGCTGGGTGAAATCGACGCCGCCGGGCTGGTTCGGCAACTGGCCGACGAACTCGCAGAATGGGACACGGCCAACGGCCTTGCCAGCCGCCTCGACTACCTCGCCGCCACCATGGCCTGCCACGGCTCCGTCCGCTCAGGCCGACGACTGCGGCCGGAGGAAATGAACGCGCTCCTGCGCCAGATGGAAGTCACCCCTGGCTCCGGCCAATGCAACCACGGCCGCCCGACCTATATCGAACTCAAGCTTTCGGACATCGAACGGCTGTTCGGGCGGAGTTAGGTTCGTCCGGTTCGAGGGGCGCGCCCCCTCACCTGCAATTTCTAACACTTAGCTGAAGCTAAGATGTTGAAATTGCTTCCTCTCCCACAAAGGGAGAGGTAATCCGCGGCCAACTCCTTGTCAAAACCGTGGACACGTGTAGGCCGCGAAGGCACGGCATCTCTACCTCTCCCCCAGTGGGAGAGGACACAAAATCAACATCTTAGCCAAAGGCTAAGTGTTAGATTTTGTTGCTGAGGGGATCTTTGACCCGTGCCGATATCCCAACGGAAAAAAATTGCCTCTTATCCAGTCTCGCAGGATGCCATTGCTGCCCATAGCCCTCACAGACGGCGAAAGTCGAAATCTTCCTGCGTTACCCACATCAGGTTAGATCAGCAACGTTCTTTGCTTTCTTGGCCTGTCGGTAAAGACCGAAAATCAGAGCAAAAATACCCATATAATAAAAGAAAAACACTAACGCGCTGAACGCCCAAAAGCCCTTGGCAACCGCGCCCCGGCTCTGCTTTTCCAAGGCGTCAGAAACGATCAGCGCGGGCATGAAAAAAGCGAAGAAAGTTATTGCAAACTTATCCTTCACAGTCGTGTATTTCCAGAAAACGCGAAGTGCGTTCATGTGCGATCACCCCGGCTCATATCTTATGCCCCTGCGTAACGAAAAAACGTTAGCGTTTTGAGTCTGGCATTGCACGCGCGCCGGAAACAGTCGGCTTTGCGGATTGGGCACTGCACCGATGAGAAAAATCCCACACGACGGGGACGTTTTAGCGCTCGAAGGTCCGGCATCTTTACATCTCCCCCAGTGGGAGAGGACACAAAATCAACATCTTAGCCAAAGGCTAAGTGTTAGATTTTGTTGGTGAGGGGATCTTCGCCACACACGAAAATCCCCGCCGCCATTACCCGTGCCATACTCCCCTCGTCCTGCCATCGGATACACCGGAAAGCGTTGCCGGCGAGGTGGGGCCGGTGCTCCTGATCTGTGTTTGAAACACAGGCACGATCCGGAGGGCCTGCAGAGTGGTTTCCCTCCCGTTTGAAACACGATCGGGGCGTGCCTGTGAGGCACACAACAGACCGGATGGCGGCGCAAATGCCGCCAGACCCTGGTGGTCCCCCGCAAGGGGTGCCGTTCTGGCAGAGAAACCGGAATTGCAGGTAAAAACCACCGAGACGGGACACATCGCGTGTCATTTACTTACCAACTCAATCAGGCACTCGATGTGTCCCGGCCGANCAGAGAAACCGGAATTGCAGGTAAAAACCACCGAGACGGGACACATCGCGTGTCATTTACTTACCAACTCAATCAGGCACTCGATGTGTCCCGGCCGAACTGCTCTTTGAAAACCACGGCGATTTTTCGCGCGTGGGTGAAGCGATTGGGCACACCACAAGGCCGAAGCTGTTGCGTGCAAAGGGGTGATCGCGATAGATGATGTCCGAAGACGCAAGCGCCTCGGATAGCATCGTGACCGATGCCGGCGGGGACGCATCCGGAAAAGCGGACACAGAGATGCGAGGTCGAAGGATGATGAACAGATTTGAAGGCGGCAGCAATCGGGAAGCCAAGATCCGCTATCTCGACGGCGACTTCCAGATCGTGCTGCCAGGCTCCTATGTTACCTGCGCCGTGACCGGTGCGGCCATCGCGGTCGACGAACTGCGCTACTGGAGCGTCGCCCGGCAGGAGCCCTATGCGGATGCCGAAGCCTCCTTCCAGGCTGACAAGCGCGCCGGCATCCTGCCCAACCAGAAGGCCTGACGCTGAACCGGATCAGACTTCGGATCAAGCCGGAGACTTGCGCAGGTTGCGCAGTCGCGCCGCCTTCACCGCGGCGTCGATGATCTTGGCCGGTGAAGCCGGATCGTCGAACCGGATTTCCACCTCCACCACCCGGCTGTTTTTCAACAGTTCCGCGGCGCGGCCATGTCCGGCTTCCAGCCGCACGATGTCCTTGGCGGTTGTCACCAACTGGTAGCCGTTGGCGGCCGCATGGTCGACGAGATCGGCGATCTCGTCGTCGGAAAAATGGTGATGGTCGGGAAAGCTGCGGGTTTCGGCCAGCACCGCGCCCATATCTCGCACCGTGCGGTAGAATTTCTCGGGGTCCGCGATCCCAGCCCAGGCCAGAACCGGGACGTCCTTCAAACCGCCATCGTCGATCGGCTCGACCGTCGCCTCGTAAATCTGCTTGCCGGCGCGGGCGGAGCGGCGGATCAGGTCGTCGGCCCTGTCGTCATTGCCGATCTTGAGCAAAGCCGAGGCATGACGGATCTGCTGGCGGAGCGGCGCGCGCACCGGACCGGACGGAATGAGGAAACCGTTGCCGATCCCGCGACGACTGTCGATCACCAGCAGCGAGAAATCGAAGGTCAGCCGGGCGCTTTGAAAACCGTCATCCATGATGATGAGATCGGCCCCCTCGGCTACCAGCCTACGGGCACCCTCGACCCGCTTGCGGCAGATGACGGTCAACCCTTCGCGCGCCAGCAGCAGCGGTTCGTCGCCGACATCGCGGGCGCGGTGATGCGCCGGATCGACCACGGTCGTCACATCGAGCGACCCGCCATATCCACGGCTGAGGAATCCGGGCTTCAGCCCTTTCTGGCGGGCTGCCCGGGCAAGCGCGATCGCGGTCGGCGTCTTGCCGGCGCCACCGACGGTGAAATTGCCGACGCAGATGACCGGAACAGGAACGGAAGCACGGCGGGCATGGTCCATGCGTGAGCCGGAAATACGCCCGTAAACCCAGGAAAATGGCCAAAGGCCATAGGCACGCCAGTCCGCCTTGGTCCACCAGAACGGTGGTGCATCAGAAACCATCAATCCTCCCCGCGCCGCCGGCTGTCACCGGTTCAGGGTTCTGGGCGCGGCAAAATTCCTGTCATCGCCGAAACATTTTTTCCAACGGAAAAGCTGACCCGATCGGCGACACAAAACGGCAGTTTGACGGGAATTGCAAGCCTTGCACCTTGCCGGGAAGGTCACGACGCCGATCCAGGCGCGACAAACATCCTCTCGCCAAGCGGGAAGAAAGCTCGCCTATACCGAGTATTAACCAGTCTGCGGCACTCTGGATTAACCACACTTGGTAACCTCCGTTTTTTGTTTTTCGTAGCGGACCTTACATGACGAATATCAGCTTCAACTCGGCGGCCACCGCCGCTTTGGCGATTCTGCGCCATAACGATTCAACCCACGACAAGCTTCAAAATGTCATGACGACGGGCATGCGCATTTCCGAAGCGGCTGACAATGCGGCCTATTGGTCGATCGCCACCGACATGCGCAACACCACCAGGGCGACCAGCACGGTTATTGACGCGCTGGAACTGGGCGCAGCCCTGGTCGATGTTTCCTACCAGGCGATGGAAGACCTGGTCGACATCACCTCCGACATCAAGAGCAAGATCGTTGCCATGCGCGAACCCGGCATCGATCGCTACAAGATGAGTGCCGAGATCTACGAGCTGCAGAAGCAGTTCCTTTCGACCACGCAATCCGCCTCGTTCAACGGCCGTAACCTTCTGGCGCCGGGTGAGTTGAACTTCACCGAGAAAAGCTATGTCGACGGTAATGGCAAGACACTGAAATATATCGAGATGACGCCACCGGACGCCAATATCGTCTTCGGCGGCATCGTCGCCAGCTATACGAAGGGCCGGATCGGCGTCATCAACATCTACGGCGACAGCAATCTCAACGTCTTCGGGCCGGCGAGCTACAAGAACGCCAACAGCGCCATTTCCGCCGAGAATGGCCTTGTCGACACCCCGCAGGCCGATGGCATGACCAATGGCGTGCCCCATGACGATCCCGCCAAGACCACGGCCTGGCTGCCGGCCTTCAACGGCCACACCCAGATTTCTTTCATCAACGGCGCCCAGACCGACGACATGTTCAGCGCCGCCCATATGGGCGAAATCCCGGACGATCTCGTCGATTACGCGGTGGATACATTGCTCGAGCGCTATGAGGGCATCCATTCGACCCTGACGGACCGTGCCGCGACGCTCGGCTCGCTCAGCATGCGCATCGACATGCAGACGGACTACAACAAGACCCTGACGGACACGATTCAGAAGGGTGTGGGACGGCTCGTCGATGCCGACATGAGCGATGCCTCAACCAAGCTCAAGGCCATCCAGTCGCAGGTCCAGCTGGCCGTGCAGGCGCTGAACATCGCCAATAATGCACCGTCGCTGCTGATGCAGCTGTTCCAATAGGATCGAAGGAAACGGTGCGGCTAGCGCAGGACCGTTTCCAGTTCGGTGATGTCGTTCAAGCAATGGTCCGAGGCCGCCGCAAGCGATTGCGGCGAGCCGGTGCCGGTCAGAACGGCGACGGTCATGCCCGCGCCGGCATTGCGGCCCATGTGCAGATCGTGATTGTTGTCGCCGACCACCGCGACCTGATGGGGTGCAAGCCCCGTCGCCTCGCAGAAGCCGATGACCATGCCGGGCTGCGGCTTGGTGCCGAAGCCGCTGTCATAACCAGCGACATAATGCAGATAGCCGTCGAAGCCGAAGCGCTTGGCGGTTTCACGGATCGAGCGCTCATTGTCGCTGGAGGCGACGCCGAGCCGGTAGCCCTTGGCGTGCAGGCCGGCAAAGAAGGCCGAGAGATCGGTGACCGGGACGGCATAGGCGGCCGAATTCGCAAACAGCCCGTCGAGCTTTACCGTCAGCGCCTCGACAGTATAGGGCGCGCCGGCGGCGACCATGCCGGTGGCGATCTCCATCGTGTTTCCGGCGGCAAGCAGACTATCGGGCGTCACGTAGCCGGTGTCGGGATCCATACCACCCGCGACCAGCAGGCGGCGCGCCAGAGCGTCATCGCCATTGGCGGCGATGCTCGCCACTTCATAGTTCACCGGCACCCAGCTTTTCGCGTAATCGAGCAGCGTGCCGTCCTTGTCGAAGAGGATGCCGGTGATGGTCTTGTCGGTCGTCATGGGCATCCCGCTTGAAAAGAATGGAGATCAGTTGTCGCCGCGCGGTTGCAACCGCGCCTTCACCGTCAGCGGATTGATGTAGGGCTCCAGTCCCCGGATCGTCGCCGACAGCGCACCGCGCATTTCATGCACGGTTTCGAGCCCGGCATCGATCATCTTGCGACGCACCTCGTCGTTGACGAGCAGATAGTTGACGCCCTTCGCCAACATCTCGACATCGCGGATGATCTTGGCGCTGCCGTTCTTGGCAAGCATCTGGTAGGTGTCGCGGAAATTCTGGACATTGCCGCCCGACAGTATGGCGCAGCCGAGCATGGCCGGCTCCAGCGGGTTCTGACCGCCCTCGGCAAACAGCGAGCGCCCGACGAAGGCCACTTCCGTCATGCGCAGGTAAAGCCCCATTTCGCCGATCGTGTCGCCGAGGAAGATATCCGTTTCCGGCGTGATCGGATCGTTGCGGGTACGGCGCGCGACCTTCAGGCCCTTCGACGTCAGCATGGACTCGATCGCATCGGCACGCTCGGGATGGCGCGGCACGATGATGGTAAGAAGGCCCGTGCGCTCCTTCAGGGCGCGATGAACGATCCCGGCGGCATTCTCCTCGCCCTCGAATGTCGAGATTGCCGCCCAGGTCTTCCGGTCCCGGATCTGCTGGCGATAATGCCGAAGCGCATGGCCGTCATGCGGCGGCGCGTCGGTATCGACCTTAAGGTTGCCGGATACCATGACCGGCAGGGCACCTAGCGTGCGGAAGCGGTCGGCATCGAGTTCCGACTGGGCGATGACCAGTGCCAGGTTCTCGAACAGCGCATCGGCCAGCCACAAACGCTTCTTCCAGCGGCCGAAGGTCCGGTCCGACAGGCGGCCATTGACCAAAACCTGCGGGATATGGCGATGCCCGAGCTCGACGATGGTCATCGGCCAGATTTCGGATTCGGCGATGATCGCGAGATCCGGTTCCCAGTAATCGAGGAAGCGGGCGACGGCCGGCTTGAAATCGAGCGGGACGTATTGATGGATGATGTTGGACCCGAGACGCTCGGAGGCGACATGCGCCGAGGTTTTCGTGCCGGTTGTCAAAACCACCGAAATACCACGGCGGGCGACTTCCCTGATCAGCGGAATGACCGCCGTCGTCTCGCCGACACTGGCGGCATGGAACCAGACCAGCGGGCCTTGGGGCCGCGCAGCGCTGGCGTGCCCGTACCGTTCCTGGCGACGGGTGGAATCCTCCTTGCCCTTGGCCGCACGGGCCGCGAGATAGGACCAGACGAAGGGATAGATCGCCGAACCGATCCAGCGATAGCTGGACAGCGCCAGCCGGGCGAGCGTACGGCTCATGACAGAAAATCTCCGCTGGCGCGGCCGACCGTCAAAGGAACCGCCGCACTTGCCGCCATGGCCTTTTCAGACCCGGCGCCGATCTGTCCGGATTGTAACGGCATCAAGCCTGTTCCGGGTCCAGCAGCCGGTGCATGTGCACGATGAAATAACGCATATGCGCATTATCGACCGTCAACTGGGCCTTGGACTTCCAGGCGGTCAGCGCAGTGTCATAGTCCGGGTAAATGCCGACGATATCGAGCTTTTCCAGGTCGCGGAACTCCACGCCGGTCAGCGTCGTCAGTTCGCCGCCGAACACCAGGTGCAGCCGCTGTTTCTTTTCCGAATCCTGAGCCATCAGATCTTCCATTCTTCTTGACGTATTTTCCTGTGGTTTGCGGCATTCGACTGGAAAGGTCAATGGCCCTCCAACCCTTGTGCAGCGGCAATCAAGGCCGGCAAAGCGGGCATGGCAGCGGCGCACAGGACGGTATGGCTAACATTTGGGCGATTGTAGGAAAGCGGCTGACCGTCAAGGTTGAAAAGTCCACCGCCTGCCCGCTGCAGGATCAGATCGGCGGCCGCGAGATCCCAGTCATGCGAGTTCTTCTTCACCACTGTGCCATCAATCCGGCCATCGGCGATCATGGCGATCCGGTAGGCGAGAGAGGGTACATGCGGCGTGCGCGATACGCTCGTCCTGTAGGTAGGCTCGAGCAATTTCACGGTGTCCTCGGCGAGCGCGATCCGGACCTCGGTGCCGTTCCTGGCCTTCGCCTCGATTGCGGCACCGTTCTTGATCGCCGGCCCTGTCGCGCTTGCCTGGAAAAGCTCTTCGAGCGCGGGGGCGAACAGGACACCGGCCACCGGACGGCCGAGATGAACGACGGCAACGCTGACGCACCACACGTCCTTGCCGGCGATGAAGGCCCGCGTTCCGTCGATGGGGTCGACGACGAAGACGGTATCGCAGCCGAGCCGCGCATTGTCGTCATCGGTCTCCTCCGACAGCCAGCCATAGTTCGGCCGTGCCGTCAGGAGCTTTTCCTTGAGGACGTCGTTGGCTGCATAGTCCGCCTCGGTGACCGGCGAACGTCCCTCGTTCTTCCATTGGACGTCGGGGTCTTTGCGGAAATAGGACAGCGCCTTCTCGCCCGCAGCCTTCGCCGCCACGGTGATCAATTCCAGATCGCTGGTCCATTGCTCCGGCGACGGGCGGACGGCATTCATATCGATCTTTCCATTTCCCGCGGCCCACCGGCCGCGTTGAAGATTGGCTGGCGGCGGCTATTTGCCCGCCAATGTCATGCCCTCGATGGCAAGCGTCGGGGCCGCAACACCGAATTTGCGATCGATATCGTCGGCCAGAGTGATGGCCATGAACATCCGCTTGAGGTTCGAGGCAATCGTGACTTCCGAGACCGGGAAGGTCAACTCGCCATTCTCGATCCAGAAACCTGATGCACCGCGGCTGTATTCGCCAGTCAGCATGTTGACGCCATGACCGATCAGTTCGGTCACATAGAACCCCGTCCCGACATTGCGGATCAGGTCTTCACGCGAGATATCGCCTGGTTCCAGTGCAAAATTCGTGGAAGCCGGGGAAACGGACGGACCGCCGCGCACGCCGCGTCCATTGGTTTCCAGCCCGAGTTCGCGGCCGGTGGAGGTCGACAGGAACCAATGCTGCAGCATCCCGTCCTCGATCATCGACATTTTCTGCCCGGTGACCCCCTCGCCATCGAAGGGACGCGAGGAGGAGCCGCGCACGATCAGCGGATCGTCGGTGACGCGGATACCGGACTTCATGATCTGCTTGCCCATCATGTCACGCAGGAAGGTCGTCTTGCGGGCAACGGAGGCACCGTTGATCGCGCCGGCAATATGGCCGGCAAAGCCGCGCGCCATGCGCGGATCGAACACGACGGTCACATCCTTCTGGGTCGGCACCTGACGTGGGTTGAGGCGCGCCACCGCGCGTTCTCCGGCCGTGCGGCCAATCTCGGAGGCGGGTTTCAGATCGGCGAAATAGAGGCGGCTGTCGAAATCATAGTCGCGCTCCATCCGGGTGCCCTCACCGGCAATGGCGCTGACGGAGCGGCCGAAGCGGGTACCCATGTAAGAACCGGAAAAGCCATGCGACGTGACGAGAACAAGTCCGCCCATGCCGGCGGACGCGCCGGCGCCGCTGGAATTCGTCACGCCGGAAACGGCAAGCGCGGCCTCTTCGGCCTCAAGCGCGGCAGCGGTCAGGGCCTCGGTGGAGACTTCGGTTGCATCGTGGAGTTGGAGATCCGGGTAGGACTGCGCCAACCGGCTTGCGTCCGCGAGGCTGGCGTAGGGGTCTTCAGGAGACGCCTTGGCCATCGCGACGGCGCGCTCGGCCAGCATCTTCAGGTCGAAGCCCGGATTGGCCGAGACGCTGGCGACGCGGCGACCGACAAAGACGCGGAGCGAGAAATCATCGCTTTCCGATGCTTCCGTTCCCTCGACCTTGCCAAGCCGTACCGACACGGAGCGGGAGCGGCCGCGGATGACGACGGCATCGGCCTGATCGGCACCGGCCTTCAGCGCGAGATCGAGAAGTTCGGCGGCCCTTGCCTGCAAAACGTCGGTCTGGAGAACACCGGAATCGAGAGTATCGGACATGATTTAGCCTTTCATTCCCGCTCCATTTATTGTGCAGTGACACGGGCATCAAGGGCATATCCTGATTCTTCACCGGTACCCGCCTGAAATCGCGGATTTCGGGCAATCCCAATGTCAATGAACAGTACCCGCGGACATGTTCGCGGCCCGAGAAAGAACAGACGCATGTCCACGACAACAGCCATCGATACACAAACCCTGGTGTTGCTTGGCGGCGCCGTCGTGGCAGCGCCGATCTTCAAGAAGCTCGGCCTCAGCACCGTTCTCGGTTATCTCGCAGCCGGCATCATCATCGGTCCGATCCTGCATCAGATCAGTGATGGCGAGCAGATTCTTGGCGTCGCCGAACTCGGTGTCGTCTTCCTGCTGTTCGTCATCGGGTTGGAGCTCAAACCATCCCGCCTCTGGCAGATGCGCCGCGATATTTTCGGTCTCGGCACCGCGCAGGTGCTGGTGACGGGTGCTGCAGTTTCCGCCATCGTCTTTGCGACCGGTCTCTTGGATTGGGGCGGCAGCGTCATGGCCGGCTTCGGCCTGGCACTCTCGTCCACCGCCTTTGCCCTGCAGATCCTCGACGAAAAAGGCGACACCAATACGCGTTACGGACAGCGAGCCTTCTCGCTGCTGCTGCTGCAGGATCTGGCGATCGTGCCACTGCTGGCGCTGGTTCCGCTCTTGGCGCTGCAGGCGCCGGAAGATACCAGTCCGCCACTGGAGGATTTCGGCATCGCTGTTGGAGCCATCCTGATCATGGTCATCTCCGGACGTTATCTGATCAATCCGCTGTTCCAGATCATTGCCCGTACCGGCGCCCGCGAGGTGATGATCGCGGCAGCGCTTCTGGTGGTATTGGGCGCGGCAACGCTGATGCAGCTTGCCGGTCTATCGATGGCCATGGGTGCCTTCCTCGCCGGCGTCCTGCTCGCAGAATCCTCATACCGCCATGAACTGGAAGCCGATATCGAGCCGTTTCGTGGCCTGCTGCTGGCCCTATTCTTCATGGCCGTTGGGCTTTCGCTGAAGATCGACGTCATCCTCGACAATTACGAGATCATCCTGATCGCCGTCCCGGCGCTGATGCTGGTCAAGGCCGTGATCATCTATACGCTGTGCCGCATGACCGGTTCGACGCACAATGATGCCGTGCGCATCGGACTGCTCCTGCCGCAGGGAGGGGAGTTCGGCTTCGTGCTGTTCACAGCGGCGGCGGCAGCCGGCGTGTTTTCCGGCGGCTGGGCCTCGCTGCTGATCGTCATCGTGACGCTGTCCATGGCGCTGACGCCGCCGGCATCGGCGCTCGCCAATCTTTTGATCCAGGAACAGGACGAAGTGGCGGAGGAACTCGAGGAGGATTTCGACGGCGCCGGCGCGGACGTGCTGATGATCGGCTTTTCGCGTTTCGGCCAGATCGCCTCGCAGATCCTGCTGGCCGGTGGCCGCGAGGTGACGATCATCGATCATTCCGCGGCGCGCGTTCGCCAGGCCGCGACCTTCGGCTTCCGCATCTATTTCGGCGATGGGACGCGGCTGGATGTCTTGCGTGCCGCCGGGATCGAGCGAGCCAAGATCGTCGCCGTCTGTACGCATAACATGGAGATCACCGACAAGATCGTCGACATGGTGCAGGCGGAATATCCCAATGCCCGCATCTATGCCCGCGCCTACGACCGTCAGCACACCCTGTCGCTCAGGGCGCGCGGGGTCGATTACGAATTGCGAGAAACCTTCGAGTCCGGCCTCGTGTTCGGCCGCAAGACGCTGGAAGGGCTCGGGATAGGCGACGACGAGGCATTGGCGATCACCGACGATATTCGCCGCCGCGACGAAGCCCGGCTGGTGATCCAGGAAGCGGAGGGCATCAGCGCCGGCCGCGACATGCTGCATTTCCAGCCCGTCAAGCCCGAGCCGTTGATGAAGCCGAAACGCGAACAGGCGCCATCACTCGCCGCGGACGACGACATGCTCCCGGCCGCCAAGCCCAAGCCGGTGAGTGACGCTATCGCAAGCGCCGATAGAGGCTGATCAGGCTTTTTGATGGACCTTGAAGGCGGCATCAAGCGCCGTCTTCAACTGATCCTTGACGCCGGCCGTTGCCGCCAGCACGTCCTGCGCCTTCAGGAAATCCATGACGCGGAAGCGGCTGACCTCGGGGCGCAGCAGGATTTGCGGCGGATGCGCCTTCAGCTTCATGGCGATGATCGACTGCATCATCAATTGGCTGGCGCCAAAGAGGCTGTCGATCCGGCTCGGCATGGTTTCGCCATCGCCATCCGGCCCGCCGACGACATCGACGCCGATGACGATATCGGCAAGGCCTGTCAGATGATCGAACGGCACGGGATTGTAGATGCCGCCATCGATCATCACGCGGCCGTCGATGCGCACCGGCATGAACACAGCGGGAAGCGCCGCCGAAGCCGCCAACGCCTGAAACAGGTCGCCGCTGGTGCAGACGCGTTCCGTCTGGCCGTAATAGTCCGTCGCCATCACCTTGAGCGGGATTTGCAGATCGGCAAAATCTTTGGGGATCGTATCCGGCAGGAAGGCCGGCAGAATCCGCTCGATATTGAACTGGCCGAACCGGAAACCGCCGGTCATCGCCTGGGTGAGGCTTGTCGGGCGAAGACTCCACAGCCGATTGAAGATCTCCGTGCGTCGGCCAACGGTTGCCAGCGTGTGGCTGCGAATATCCGCGCCGGTGAGGCCCGACGCCATGCCGGCACCCATGATCGCACCGATCGACGAGCCGGCGATGGCGACCGGGCGAATGCCGAGTTCATCCAGCGCTTCGATGACATGGATATGCGCCAGACCGCGTGCACCTCCACCGCCGAAGGCGATGGCGATTGTCGGATCCGATGACGTTGTTTCGAGGCCTGATGTCATGTCCGGCGTCGCTCCGTATCAGGCAGCGCTGTAGCGGTAGAAATGCATCTTCGTATCGCCGAACAGGCGATCTTCGATAAAGGTGAACCCGTCCTGCAACGCCGGGACGACATCGGCCCGTTCTTCCAGGATGGCAAGCGCGCCATCGACCAGCCAGTTGCCCTTCGCCGCCGATGTCAACGCCTTTTCGCCCAGGCCCTTGCCATAGGGCGGATCGGCGAACAGGAAATGGAACGGCTCGACCGTGCCGGCCGGGCCGAGGTCTGTGGCATCGCGGCGGAAGACACGCGCCCGGCCGGTCAGGCCGAACGCTTCGATATTGGTGCGCAACAGCCCCCTGCCCTCGGCGCCCATTTCGACGAACAGGGCCTGACGGCAACCGCGCGACAGGGCTTCGAGCCCGACCGCGCCGGTGCCGGCAAACAGGTCGAGAACACGCGCACCATCCAGAGCCTCCGGAAAGGCGTGGCTCAGGATATTGAAAAGGCTTTCACGCGTCCGGTCCGTGGTTGGCCGGATGTCGTTGGATCTGGGCGTCTCCAGAACGCGCCCGCGAAACTCGCCACCGACGATCCGCACCCGCGCTTAGTTCCCGCGTCCGCGCGGCTTGCCGCCACTTGCCGGACGGCCACCACCAGAAGGCTTTCCGCCGCCGCCGGGCTTGCCGCCACGGGGACCACCGGTTTTGCCGGCAAACGGCTTAGCGCCACCCGGCTTGCCACCGAAGGACTTTCCGCGCGGCTTGTCACCGGCCGGACGATCGCCGCGAGGAGGACGATCACCGAAATCACGTGGCTTGCGGTCGCCATCCTCGCGCGAGAACGACTTTTCGCCGAACGGCTTGCGCGGCCGGTCACCCTGCGGGCGGTCGCCTGCGGGGCGGTCGCTGCGCGGGCGATCGGAGAAGGAACGGGCACCTTCGGCACGCGGCTTGCGCTCGCCGAACGGCTTTTCGCCACCTTCGCGGCGGGCCGGACGGTCGCCATCACGGCGCGGCGGACGATCTCCCTGGGGGCTGTCGCCACGCGGAGGACGATCGCCGAAGCTGCGGGCGCCGCGGTCATCGCCGCGCCTGCGGTCGCCACCGCGACCTTCATCGCGGCTCGGTTCTTCGGATGCCCTGATCCAGTCCCTGTCGTCATCATCACGTGTGACGATGACACGCGGACCGCGATCCGGGCGATCGTAGACGGAGGCCTTCTTGCGATCCGGATCGAACTTGCGGTTCGACTTTGTCGGCAGGCCGTCCTTGGTCTTGCCATAACGCTTGACGGCGGGGGCACCTTCCGGACGCTCGCGGCGCACCGGCTTTTCCGACACGTCTGCCGCCTGGGCGTCCTTCGGCTTCTTTTCCGGCAAGGGCTTGGCACCTGGCGCCATCCAGACATTGGTCTTGCGGGCACGGAAACCGGGCTCGCGCTTCGGCTGGTCGTCAAACCGTGCAGCCGGCGCATCGCGTCCGCCGCGCTCCTTGCGGTCCGGGCGCGCGCCGCCCTTGTCGTCACGGCGGGTGTCGAGACGCGACAGGGCACGCTCGCGCTTGTCGCCGGCCTTTTCCTTGAAGCCGCCACGCTCGCGGCCTTCCGGCTTGCCGGCGGCCCATTCGCTTTTCTGGGGCTTTGTCTCTTCGGCCGGCTCGTTGTCGAACAGCGGCGCGTCAAAGTTCGCCTTGGCGTCCTCGATCAGGCGCGGGCCGAGCTGGTCGCGCAGTGTCCGGCCACGAATTTCCTGGGCGTGTCCCTCCGGCAGATCGCCAAGCTGGAACGGACCGTAGGAAATGCGGATCAGCCGGTTGACGTCGAGACCCAGCGCGCCGAGCACATTCTTGATTTCGCGGTTCTTGCCTTCGCGCAGGCCCATGGTGATCCAGACATTGGAACCCTGAACCTTGTCCAGCGTCGCTTCGATGGCGCCGTAGAGCACGCCATCCACGGCAATTCCATCGCGCAGCTTGTCGAGTTCCGCCTGCTCGATCGTGCCGTGGGCGCGGACGCGGTAGCGGCGCAGCCAGCCGGTCGAGGGTAGTTCCAGCACGCGTGCAAGGCCGCCGTCATTGGTCAGCAGCAGCAGGCCTTCGGTGTTGATATCGAGGCGGCCGATAGACAAAACGCGCGGCAGGTCCTCCGGCAGGTTGTCGAACACTGTCGGGCGGCCTTCCGGATCGGAATTGGTGGTCACCAGGCCGGACGGCTTGTGATAGAGCCAGAGGCGGGTGCGCTCGATGCCGCGGATCGGCTGACCGTCCACTTCGATATGATCAGCAAGCGTTGCGTTGACGACCGGGCTGTCAAGCAGCTTGCCGTTCAACGATACACGGCCCTCCATGATCATCCGCTCGATATCGCGGCGCGAGGCCACGCCGGCGCGCGCCAGAATCTTGGAAATGCGCTGTGGTGTATCCACACCAACAGTTTCCGTTGCCGTCGGCCGTGGCTTGCGCGGCTTGGCGGTTTCGCTCTTTTCGTCGCCCGCGTGATCGGCAGCGGCCTTGCGCGCGCCGGTATAGGGCTTCTTGTCGGACCGTGCGGGCTTACCGCCAGGCCGCTGGGGCTTGTCTTTGAATGTCATTTGTGTTGCCTGCCTTTTGGGCTGTCCTATCAGGTCGAAGCCCTGGGGTTAAGAGAAATTATCACGGGTCTCGACGATGAGCGAAACTGGGGCTGAAACCGGCCGGTTCATGGATCTGGCGCTGGATGAGGCAAGAGCTGCCGCACAACGCGGTGAAGTGCCTGTCGGCGCCGTTCTCGTCCTCAACGGCGAAGTGCTGGCCCGCGCCGGCAATCGCACCCGCGAACGCAACGACATCACTGCCCATGCCGAGATCGAGGTGATCCGCCAGGCGGCCCGCGCGATCGGAGACGAACGGCTGACCGGCGCCGATCTCTACGTCACACTCGAACCCTGCACCATGTGCGCGGCCGCCATCTCGTTTGCCCGCATGCGCCGGCTTTACTATGGCGCGGAAGACCCAAAGGGTGGCGGCGTCGACAATGGTGTGCGCTTCTTCAGCCAGTCGACCTGCCATCATGCACCGGATGTCTATTCGGGACTGTCAGAAACAAGTGCCGCCGAAATCCTCCGGGATTTCTTTGCCGCACGGCGCTGACGAGGAGCCTCAACCGGCGGCGAAGGCTTCAAGCGCAGGGCCGGCAAGGCGATAGCGCGTCCATTCGCTCAAGGGCTCGGCGCCGATCGCCTCATAGGCCTTGATCGCCGGTTCATTCCAGTCGAGCACGCTCCATTCGAAGCGGCCGCAACCCTTTTCCACCGCGATCCGCGCCAGATGCCGCAGCATCGAACGGCCGGCGCCCGTGCCGCGCTGGTCGGGCGTCACATAGAGATCTTCGAGATAGAGCCCGTTGCGGGCAAGCCAGGTGGAATAGCTGTAGAACCAGACGGCGAAACCGACCGGCATGCCATCGCGCTCGCAAATCGCGGCCTGTGACACCGAGGCCAGGCCGAATAGCGAATCCGTAACGGACTCGACGGTCGCCTCGACCTCATGCTCGGCCTTTTCATAAATGGCAAGTTCGGTGATGAAACGCAGGATGGTTCCCGCGTCATCGGGGGTGGCGTCGCGAATGGTGAACATCGGCGATCAGAAAATCTGATACCACTTCTTGCCGCTGCCCTTGATCGCAGCTTCCTTCTTGCGGCGGCGCTCCTTGACCTGCTCGGGCTCGCCGAGATCGGCCGTCGCCTCTTCCGGCAGCTTGCGATATTCCAGCGGCGGGTCGCTCAGGAATCGGCGCTTGTCGGCATAGGCACCCATCTGGATCTTGCGGGCTTCACGATAGGCCTGGGTCTGCTCGCTCTTGCTCAGGGCGCGGCCATTGGCGCTGGCCTTTGCGAGCGGCGAGACGTAGCCCGGATTGTCAGCATTGGCGTCGGCCTCCTCACGCAGACGCTGGCGCGTCTCTTCGGGAGATTCGATCCACTGCGGGTTTTCCTTGGAGGCGAGATTGGTCTGCGGCTGGACGAGCGCGGTCTGCTCGCCTTCCGGCGGCAGGACGAGACCGGGGCGCGGCTGGTACTTGACGTTCTTGGGCTTTTCACCTTCGAGACTGACCGCGCTGCCAAGACCCTCGATCAACTGCTCGCCAGCGGTCTTGTCCGTACCGTAGGTCGGGCCGCCAATGCAGCCGGTCAGAACAAGACTGCCAGCCACAATGCCGAACAGGCCGGCATACAGTCGAAACTCTCGCGTCATTCCCATGAAAACCCTTCCAGCGGTGCCGGCACGACCGATAACGAGCGGCATTGTTGCGCCCCATAACGCATAAATCCGCCAAATTTCAGGCAGGTTTTACCGGATGAGCCGCAAAAGCGCAATTCACCCGGTAAACAATCCCTTAAGAAGCGTAGCCAAGCTCGCGAAGGGCCGCCGCGTCACGCGCCGACACATCCGGGAAAGCGGCATCCGAGCCGACATCGGCGGTGATGCGCCAGGAACGGGCGCACTTCACACCTTCGGCCAGCACCGGCTCGACGCTGACAGTCGACAGGTCATCGAGACGGAAGGCCGAAGCCGGCCCCTCGCCCGCCACGACCGTGATGCCGGAGGTGATGCAGGTTTCCTCGAAATCCTGGCCTTCGAGTGCGTTCAGCAGTTCCGGATCGTTGACATGGACGACCGGCGCAGCTTCCAGCGAGGAGCCGATACGCTTGTCCTTGCGCTCGATTTCCAAGGCGCCGGTGACGACCGAGCGAACCTTGCGGATCTTGACCCACTTTTCGTCGAGCGCGGCGTTTTCCCATTCGGCCGGGACATCCGGGAACTGTTCGAGATGCACCGAGACCGCCGACGGATCACGCGAAAGCCATGCCTCTTCGGTGGTGAAGGGCAACATCGGCGCAAGCCACAGGACCATGCAATCGAAGATCTTGCGGATCACGTGCAGGGCCGAACGGCGGCGCAGGCTGGACGGCGCGTCGCAATAGAGCGTATCCTTGCGGATGTCGAAATAGAAGGCCGACAGTTCGATATTGGCGAAATCGATCAGCGCACGGGCGATCTTCTTGAACTCGAACGCGTCATAGCCTTCGCGCACCATCTGATCGAGCTCGAACAGGCGATGCAGCATCAGCTTTTCGAGTTCCGGAAGCTCGGCATAGGCGATCTCCTCGCCCTTGTCGTGCGCCAGCGTGCCGAGCATCCAGCGGATGGTGTTGCGCAGCTTGCGATAGGCATCGACGTTGGTCTGGATGATCGTCTTGCCGAGGCGCTGGTCTTCCCAATAATCGGTGGTCATGACCCAGAGACGCAGGATATCGGCGCCGGAATCCTTCATCACGTCCTGCGGCGACACGACGTTGCCAAGCGACTTCGACATCTTCTGGCCCTTCTCGTCCATGGTGAAACCATGGGTGACGACCGTGTCATAGGGTGCGCGGCCGCGGGTGGCAGCCGACTCAAGCAGCGAGGAGTGGAACCAGCCGCGGTGCTGGTCGGAACCTTCCAGATAAACGTCGGCCGGCCATTTCAGGTCCGGACGGTCTTCCAGCGTGAAGGTGTGGGTCGAGCCAGAATCGAACCAGACATCGAGGATGTCCATGACCTGAGTCCACTTGGCATGGTCGTGGCCGTTGCCGAGGAAGCGATCCTTGGCGCCTTCGGCAAACCAGGCATCGGCACCTTCGGCATCGAAGGCTTCCAGGATGCGCTTGTTGACATCTTCGTCCTGCAGGACATTGCCTTCCTCATCGGCGAAGACGCAGATCGGCACGCCCCAGGCGCGCTGACGCGACAACACCCAGTCCGGCCGCTGCTCGATCATGGCGCGCAGGCGGTTCTGGCCACCGGCGGGCACGAAGCGGGTGTCGTCGATGGCGCCCAGCGCACGGGTGCGCAACGTCGTGCCGTCCTTGAGGTCCTTGTCCATGTAGACGAACCATTGCGGCGTGTTGCGGAAGATGATCGGCTTCTTCGAGCGCCAGGAATGCGGATACTGGTGCTTCAGGCGGCCGCGGGCGAACAGCGCGTTGCGCTCGATCAGCGCCTTGATGACGCGGTCGTTGGCATCGCCCTTCTTGCCGCTATCGTCCATGACACGCGCGCCTTCGAAACCGGGGGCGTCGGCGGTGTAAGTGCCGCTATCGTCGACCGGGAACGGGATGCGGGTGTCGATGCCGCGGGCTTCGAGTTCCTTGACGGACGACATCCAGGCTTCGAAGTCTTCGCGGCCGTGGGATGGGGCGGTGTGGACGAAGCCGGTACCGGCATCGTCTGTGACGTGGTCGCCGGCGAGGAGCGGGACGGTGTAGTCGTAGCCGCCGCCGAGGCCGTGAAGGGGGTGAGCTGCGGTGATGGCGGCCAGATCGTCAGCCGAGACATCGCGGAGGCGCTTGAAGGTCAGCTTGGACTTGGCCGCAGATTCCTCAGCAAGCGCATCCGCAAAGATAAGCTTTTCGCCCGGGCGCGGGCCAAAATCGTTCTCGGCAGCCGTGACTTCGTAGAGGCCGTAGGCGACCTTCGGCGAATAGGCGATGGCACGGTTGCCTGGGATCGTCCACGGGGTAGTCGTCCAGATAACGACGTAGGCTCCACGGAGATCATCCATGTAGGACGCAGCCTGCGCAGGCTCGCCAATTGTCGCAACGCTTTCAACCGGGAACTTCACCCAGATCGTATCGCTCTCGTAGTCGTGATACTCGACCTCGGCCTCCGCCAGCGCGGTGCGCTCGACGACCGACCACATGATCGGTTTCGAGCCGCGATAGAGCTGGCCGCTCATGGCGATCTTCAGGAGTTCGCCGGCGATGCGGCTTTCGGCGTGGAAGTTCATCGTCAGATACGGATTGTCAAAATCCCCTACGATGCCGAGACGCTGGAACTCGTCGCCCTGCACCTTGATCCACTTTTCGGCATAGGCGCGGCATTCCTTGCGGAACTCGATCATCGCGGCCGGTTGCTTCAGGTCAGGCTTCGGCTTGCCCTTGGAACGGTAGTTTTCTTCCTCGATCTTCCACTCGATCGGCAGGCCGTGACAATCCCAGCCCGGAACATAGTTTGAGTCAAACCCACGCATCTGGAACGAGCGGGTGATGACGTCTTTCAGGATCTTGTTCAGCGCGTGGCCGATATGGATGTTGCCGTTGGCATAGGGCGGGCCGTCATGCAGGACGAACTTTTCGCGGCCTGCGGCGGAGGCGCGCAGCTTCTTGTAGAGGTCCATCTGGCGCCAGCGGGCAACCGTTTCCGGCTCCTTCTGCGGCAGGCCGGCGCGCATCGGGAATTCGGTTTCAGGCAAATAGAGGGTCTTGGAATAATCGAGCTTTTCGGCAGTTTCGGTCATAGCTTTTGCAATCACTGTTGAGCGCGTGTCGCCGCGCGTGCGAACGGGATATCTTCAAGGGGATAACGGTGGCGCTCCGCCGGAACGCCGAAAACCCGGACCTTCCGGCGGCTATCAAAGCGCTGGGAAGGCCGGGCCAATAATTCGCAGATCACGTATCAATCGACGATATCGGGTCATGGTGGCCGGTTGTTTAAGCGGTTTTCGGGCGAAAAGGAAGATGAAAACGCCAAAGTTTCGAACAAGGATGGGGGCTATGATCAGCGGATGGAACTGTTGGTTCTTCCTGTGATAACATTGCGAGGATCGTTTCCGAACAAAACGATCTGTTGCGGGAGCATGATATGGTCAAACGGACATTTTTTGTGAAAGCGCTCTGGGATGCGGACGCCAAGGTCTTTTACTCGGAAAGCGACATCGAAGGCCTGCATATCGAAGCCGATACGGTCGAGCAGTTCGAAGACGTGATGTTCGACACGGCAATCGACCTGATCGTGGCAAATCATATCAGCGCGCCCGATCTTGCCGACACACCGTTACGCGATCTCATTCCGGCCATTCTCTGGCAAAGACCAGATATCCCGGCGGCGGCATAGTGGCAGAAGGGTACTACAAGGTCGTCTGCGACATTCTTCTCGCTCTCGGATACGAATATCAGACGAATGCCAAAGGTTCGCACGAGAAGTGGCGATCCCTCGAAACGGGAAAACTCGTTCTTGTCCCACGTAACCTGAAAAGCCGGCACACCGCCAACGGCATCCTGAAGACAGCTGGCTCCGATCGCAAGCTCTGAGGTCGCCTAGTCCTTCGGATTTGCCGCCACGAAAGCACGCAGAACATCGTTGATGCGGTCCTGCCAGCCGGGGCCGTCGTCCTGGAAATACTGCAGCACGGAGCTGTCGAGTTTCAGGGAGGCCTGTTCCTTGGTTTCCGGCAAAGCACGCTTTTCGACGGCAGGCGCAGGTGCCTTCTTCGCGGGCTTGAACAGGGCTTCGGCGGCGTCCATGGCGCTGACGGGGCGGCGGGGCGTGGTGGCCATGATGTGATCCTCTGTAGGGGGCGGCAGCATGCCGACCCATCGGTTCAGAATGCGATATGCCGGTCGATGTCGCTCAGGGCCTGCACGCCCGACAGAAGGGCGCGCGCCTCGGCGTCGTCCTGTTTCATCTGCACCACCAGCGGCTCAAGGCCATCGAATTTCAGCTCGTCGCGCAGATGGCCGAAGAAGGAGACGGAACAGACCTGGCCATAGAGATCGCCGGAGAAATCGAACACGAAAGTTTCCAGCAGCGCGGTGCCGTTGCTGTCCACTGTCGGGCGCTTGCCGAAGCTGGCGACGCCGTTATGGATGACGCCATCGGCACAGCGGAATCGGACGGCATAGATGCCGTTGCGCAACTCGACTTCCGGCGGCAGCTGCATGTTCGCCGTGGGGTAACCAAGCGTGCGGCCGAGTTGCTTGCCGCCAATTACCTCGGCTTCGACCGTATAACGATAACCGAGCATGCCGGCCGCCTGCACGACGTCGCCTTCGCCCAGCAGGCCGCGGACATGGCTGGATGAGATGACGGAGGCGTTTTCATCACGGAAGGCATCGACGAGCGTGACGCCGAAACCGTTTTCGCCACCGGCGGCCATCAGGAATGCCGGGCCGCCTTCCCTGCCCTTGCCGAAATGGAAATCGAAACCGGTGACGACATGGCTGGCATGCAGCCAGTCCATCAGGATCGAGCGAATAAAATCGGAGGCGGACAGTTCGGAGAAGGTGCGATCGAACGGATATTCGATGACGGCGGAAAAGCCCATGCCTTCCAGGATGCGCGCCTTGAGCGGCGCTGGCGTCAGACGGAACACCGGGCGATCCGGCCGGAAGACGGTGCGCGGATGCGGTTCGAAGGTCAGGACGAGCGCCGGAACGCCGCGCGCGCTCGCCTCTTCCAGGGCACGGTTCAGCACCGACTGGTGGCCGCGATGGACGCCATCGAAATTGCCGATGGCGATGACGCCGCCGCGCAGCGCCTGCGGCAGGGGTTCGCGGGTCTCGTTGCGATGGAAAACCGTCATATCCGTCACGCCAGTCATCTCTTCTGCCATTCGATCGGCCAGTGCTCAAGCACGTCGGAATCTTTCAGATTCGCTTCCTGTGCTTTCGCCTTTTGTTTTTTGCGCATGTCTTGATCCCGAAACCGGTGACCACTTTCGGGAGACATGCTGTAGCGCGCCGCCGCCACTAAGCCAGTCTCGGTATCCACCATTTCGGCGTGGCGCCCTCGTTTTTCAGGAAGGCCGTCAGCTTCCCTTCGTCGGTCTTCTCGCCCGTCATATACTCGGCGGCGTGAATACCGGCACTGATATAGAGGACATCGAGGCCGAAATCCTGTGCGCCCTTGACGTCGGTCGGCATGCCGTCGCCGACCGCGATCACCCGCGACAGGTCGAAGCTGCCCCGCGCCGCCTTCGCCTCGGACAGCGAGGCACGGTAGATCGGCACATGCGGCTTACCGGAAATGCGGGTTTCGCCGCCCAGCTGCTCATAGACCTTGGCGATGGCACCGGCGCAGGGGATCAGCCTGTGACCGCGCTCGACGACAAGATCGGGATTGGCGCAGATCAGCGGCAGCTTGCGCTTGGCCATGCCCGCGAGCGTCGCGCGGTAATCCTCGGCGGTCTCCGTCTCGTCATCGAAGAAACCGGCGCAGACGATTATCTCGGCGTCCTCGGACGAGGCCATGGTGACGCCCAGCCCTTCGATCAAAGGCAGGTCGCGCTCGGCGCCGATGAAATAGATCTTCTTCGGGCCAGCCGAGATCAGCGCGCGGGTCACGTCGCCGGAGGTGACGATGCGATCATACGCGCTATCCGGAACACCAAGACCGCGGATCTGCACGATGACACCGGGATGCGGACGAGGCGAATTGGTGATGAGGACGACGGTCAGACCCCTGGCACGCGCTTCGGTCAGCGCCTCACAGGCTTCCTTGAAGGCCGCAACGCCATTGTGCAGGACGCCCCAGACATCGCACAGGACGACGTCGTAGCGGCTGGCAATGTCGCGAAAACTGTTGATCCGAACGGCCATGCTGGCTTCCCGCAGAAAGAATTGGTCGGGCTGACATGGCAGGCAGGCGGAAAAAACACAAGACTGGATGCCGAAAGTGGCAACCGAATCCCAAGGTTTCGGGCATTCGGGGATGCCCGGTTCCTAAAATTTGCCGATCAGCCACCCCGCCACGGCACAGATCGAAAGCGTCGTCACGATCCCGCGTTTGAGGCCGAAGAGCAGAACGACGGCCAGAAGCGTCAGCAGGCAGGCGCCCCATTGGAAGCTCTGCCAGACGGGAAACGGCAGCGACAACGGCCCAGCCTCAACCCTTGCCACCTCGGCAAACAGCACATGCAGCCCGAACCAGACGGCGAGATTGAGGATGACGCCGGTGACGGCGGCGGAGATTGCCGACAAGGCGCCCGACAGCGCCCTGTTGTTCCTCAAGGTTTCGACATAGGGCGCGCCGAGAAAGATCCACAGGAAGCAAGGCACGAAGGTGACCCAGGTAGCAAGCGTCGCACCGAGCATACCCGCCGCAAGCGGATCGAGGCCGAGTGGTGCTCTGAAGGCGGCCATGAAGCCTACGAAGGACAGGACGAGCACCAGCGGCCCCGGCGTCGTCTCGGCGAGCGCCAGACCATCGAGCATCTCGCCGGGTTTCAGCCAATGATAGGTCTCGACCGCCTGCTGCGCGACATAGGCCAGCACGGCATAGGCGCCGCCGAAGGTCACCACCGCCATTTTCGAGAAGAACAGGCCGATGGCGAGATAGACATTGCCGAAGCCGATCGCACCGGCAATCAGGACGAAAGGCGCGATCCACAGAGCCAGCCAGAGACCAAGAATACGGCCGGTACGCGCCCAACTGGAGGCGATATCCGGCATATTGGCATCAATGACCGAGGGCTTGTCGGCCATGATCTGCTTCGCAGCCGCTGCGGTACGGTGGGCGGCAGGTTGCATCCGGCTGGCAACATAGCCGGCAATACCGGCGGCCAGCACCACCAGCGGAAACGGCAGATCGAACAGAAAGAGCGCGGCAAAGGCGAGTGCCGCGACCACCAGCGCAAACTGCGTCTTCAGCGCTCGCCGGCCGACCCGGATGACAGCCTCCACAACGATCGCCAGCACCGCTGCCTTCAGGCCGAAGAACAGGCTGGAGAGCCAGTCCGTCTGATGAAACAGCGCATAGGCCGATGACATTCCGAGAATGACGAAAAAGCCCGGCAGGATGAACAGCAGGCCGGCGACGATGCCGCCACGCGAGCCGTGCAGAAGCCAACCGATGTAAGTGGCGAGCTGCTGCGCTTCCGGCCCGGGCAGCAGCATGCAGAAATTCAGCGCATGCAGGAACCGGCTTTCGGAAATCCAGCGCCGCTCCTCCACCAGTTCCTTGTGCATCAGGGCAATCTGCCCGGCGGGGCCGCCAAAACTCAGAAGTCCGATCTTCGCCCAGACTTTCGTTGCCTCAACGAACGACGGGTGTGGCGGCGCAAAAGCGGTGACGGCCTCATTCATTTTCCCGGCCCTTCCTTGAGACATGCGATACCCATTCATGCTTTTCCTGCGTGGCGTCCCGGGCCCAGCGATAGAAGGCGTCGTAGAGAATCAGGCCAGCATCGAGCTGTTCGAGATCGTCGGCAAACATGCGCGACAGGCCAAGGGAAGCCGCAAGCAGGCCGGACGCCTCGGGCACAAGATCAAGCCGGTCTGTATCGGCGGCACGCACGATCAGGGAAAGGCGCTGTAGCGCCGGAAAGTTCAGACCGAACTCCGAGACCATCGTGTCGAAAGTGCATTCTTCTCCGCGGTGGCTCCAGAAGACACCTTCCACATCGAAAGGCGTCGCGCCGAAACGGTCGGCGACCGCTTCGACCTCGGAGGCGGCGACGAAAAGAAAGGATGCGGCGGGATCGACGAAACGGCGGATCAGCCAGGGACAGGCAATGCGATCGATCTTTGGGCGGGAGCGGGTGACCCAGACCGAGCCACCTCCGGTGTTGCTTCCGGGAATCGCCGAGATCGGCACCAGCGGGAGACTGGCTGCAGCCCAGGCCTCTAGGCCGCCTTCGAGACTTTCCGCCTGCGCTCCGGCATGCCGCAGCCAGGCGGCGACACCTTCACTGAGCTTCTTGCCCTTCTGGCAAACGACGACGACCCAAAGGCCACGATAGTCGGCTGCCCACTGCGACACGGTGGCATAGGGTCGGCGCGTCGAAGCAGGCAGCAGAGCCGGCCGTGCGGCGAAATCATCGTCGTCGCGCACGTCGATGACAATCGGTCCCTTTGGGATGCCGGCAAGTCGAGCAAGTTTTTCAACGGAAATGGAATTGTACGAGGCCATGATTACGTCCCTTTTTTGGAAAGAATGGACGCGAAATTCTGGCATGACGCCTCGTGGGGTATTCGCAGACCCCATGGGTCCGTTAAACAAAAAACGGGAAATCGAGTCAATCGACGTTTTGATTAAAAAAAACGCTCCGCCTCATCCTTGACTCATCTCGCGGCCACCCCTATCTGCAAGCCGCTAGCACTCAAACAATAGGAGTGCTAACATCCATCCATCGGGTCGCATGACGATCCGTGAAGTCATTTGATCGAGGGATTAGACAATGACAACCAATTTCCGTCCGCTGCACGACCGCGTCGTCGTTCGTCGCGTTGAATCCGAAGCCAAGACCAAGGGCGGCATCATCATTCCGGACACCGCCAAGGAAAAGCCGCAGGAAGGCGAAATCGTCGCCGTCGGCACCGGCACCCGTGACGACAAGGGCGCCCTGATCGCTCTCGACGTCAAGGCTGGCGACCGCGTTCTGTTCGGCAAGTGGTCGGGCACCGAAGTCAAGCTCAACGGCGAAGACCTTCTGATCATGAAGGAAGCCGACATCATGGGCATCATCGGCTGATTTTAGCCGGTACCCGCTTCACACATTCCAGAAAACCAATTGGGCATCAGCCCGGGAGTTTTTATCATGGCAGCCAAAGAAATTAAGTTCGGCCGCACCGCGCGCGAAAAGATGCTGCGCGGCGTCGACATCCTCGCAGACGCAGTGAAGGTCACGCTCGGCCCGAAGGGTCGTAACGTCATCATCGACAAGTCCTTCGGCGCTCCGCGCATCACCAAGGACGGCGTTTCCGTCGCCAAGGAAATCGAACTGGAAGACAAGTTCGAGAACATGGGCGCCCAGATGGTCCGCGAAGTTGCTTCGAAGACCAACGACATCGCCGGCGACGGCACCACGACCGCAACCGTTCTCGCCCAGGCCATCGTTCGCGAAGGCGGCAAGGCTGTTGCAGCCGGCATGAACCCGATGGACCTGAAGCGCGGCATCGACCTCGCTGTTTCGGCTATCGTCAAGGACCTCGTTGCCAAGGCAAAGAAGATCTCGACGTCGGACGAAGTTGCCCAGGTCGGCACGATCTCGGCCAACGGCGAAAAGGAAATCGGCCAGTACATCGCTGAAGCGATGCAGAAGGTCGGCAATGAAGGCGTCATCACGGTTGAAGAAGCCAAGACCGCCGACACCGAGCTGGAAGTCGTCGAAGGCATGCAGTTCGACCGCGGCTACCTCTCGCCCTACTTCGTGACCAACCCGGAAAAGATGGTTGCCGAGCTGGAAGACGCCTACATCCTTCTCCATGAGAAGAAGCTCTCCAACCTGCAGGCCATGCTCCCGGTTCTGGAAGCCGTCGTTCAGACCGGCAAGCCGCTCCTGATCATCTCGGAAGACGTCGAAGGCGAAGCACTTGCTACGCTCGTCGTCAACAAGCTGCGTGGCGGCCTCAAGATCGCTGCCGTCAAGGCTCCGGGCTTCGGCGACCGCCGCAAGGCCATGCTGGAAGACATCGCGATCCTGACGGGTGGCCAGGTCATCTCCGAAGACATCGGCATCAAGCTCGAAAACGTCACGCTCGAAATGCTCGGCCGTGCGAAGAAGGTTTCGATCTCCAAGGAAAACACGACGATCGTCGACGGTGCCGGCCAGAAGGCTGAAATCGAAGGCCGCGTCGCGCAGATCAAGGGCCAGATCGAAGAAACCACTTCGGACTACGACCGCGAAAAGCTGCAGGAACGCCTTGCCAAGCTCGCTGGCGGCGTTGCCGTCATCCGCGTTGGCGGTGCGACCGAAATCGAAGTGAAGGAAAAGAAGGATCGTATCGACGACGCGCTGAACGCAACGCGCGCTGCCGTTCAGGAAGGTATCGTTCCTGGTGGTGGTACCGCCCTGCTGCGCGCCTCGATCGTTCTCGACCT
The DNA here is from genome assembly GCF_001425605.1 of Rhizobium sp. Leaf453. GTDB lineage: Bacteria > Pseudomonadota > Alphaproteobacteria > Rhizobiales > Rhizobiaceae > Pararhizobium. The sequence goes on from NZ_LMRG01000001.1 coordinate 349,894, forward strand.
TAAGGGTGCAAACGACGACCAGACTGCCGGTATCTCGATCATCCGCAAGGCACTTCAGTCGCTGGTGCGCCAGATCGCTGAAAACGCAGGCGACGAAGGCTCGATCATCGTCGGCAAGATCCTCGAAAGCAACACCGACAACTTCGGCTACAACGCCCAGACCGGCGAATTCGGCGACATGATCGCCATGGGTATCGTCGACCCGGTCAAGGTTGTCCGTACGGCTCTGCAGAACGCAGCTTCGGTTGCTTCGCTGCTGATCACCACGGAAGCCATGATCGCTGAACTGCCGAAGAAGGAATCGGCTGGCGGCGGCATGCCGGACATGGGTGGCATGGGCGGCATGGGCGGCATGATGTAATAAGGCATCCGCCTTATTACGGAATGACCACTTCCAAGCTTTGGAATGAGGAAAAGGCGGGCCGCAAGGTCCGCCTTTTTCGTTTCGGGCGCTCTATCGTCCCGAAAATGGCCGCCAGCTACGGCATTTGCCCCATTGCCGAACCGGGCACGAATCTGTTTCTGATTGCATCGCCGCGATTGTTCCACAATGCGGTGGTTCAGTGATGCAGACCGGACGCGAGAAATATTTCTCGAAACACCATTGAAGCGGATACAAAAGCAACTATAACAGCGCCCAAGTGAACCTGAGATTCACGGGGATTTAAAGGCCGGAACGTTTGACAATAAGATCAGTCAAATTTTCTCTATTAACTGTGTGCCCAACATCACTTTGATCCCGAACCATAAAGCGTATAGATTTTCCTCGGATACAATTTGCTTCGTCTTCCGCAGATAACCGGACAAGACTTGGTAGTTGCGTTTTCTATAACTTGCAGCCGCAAAACAGCGTGACGTGAACTCCGCTCGACTAAGTCTTTGCTGCAAAATGGAAATCGTTTCTTGCGCTCCCTTTGACGGGAGCGGCTGAATGAACTTCGAATTTCGTGCATATGCTGGGGTGGACTTTGTTTAAGATTGCAAGAACAGGCCTTTCACCGGTTCCCGGTCCCGGTTCTTTTGCCATGGGCGAGAGCGGGCAGGACCTGTTGGGGCAATTCTGTTTTTCCGAGGGATGGTCGGGTGACCTGTCGAACGGCCTGTTTCGGCTCGGCGACAGCGCGGCCGCCATGCATGGTCTGCAGCAGCCGGAATGTGGCCTGCTGAATCTCGTCCGCTGCTACGACAGTGCAGACCGCAACCATGTGCTCGAACTGTTCGAACAGGCTGCGACGATATCCTCATCCTTCTGCTTCTCGACGACGATCAGCCTTTCCTCCGGGCAGAAGCAGCCGGTCTTTTGCGTCGGCGAATCCAGCGGACTGGAACAGCGTTATTCAGGCTCGATGCTGGGCGTGTTTTTCTTCCCCCGTTTCCAGCTGGAAACGAAGGGTCGGCTGTTCAACATCCACCAGTAAGATGATGCCTGCTACGGCAGCAATGTCTTCAAATCCGCCTGCGGATTTTCGAGGATTGCCCGGTCCGGTGTGAGGCCGAGATCGATGAGCTTCTTGCCCGTTACATAGGCCTTGGCATCGTTGAGCGCGTCAACGGCGATCAGCTTGCCGCCCATGAAATACCAGACCGAGACACTGCCTTCCCGCTGGCCGGCGCGCACGACCGTTTCGTCGTGGCCCAGGCCAAAGCCAGCGATCTGCAACTTGACGTCATACTGATCCGACCAGAACCAAGGCTTCGGCTCATAGGGTGCCTCGCCGCCGGCAAGCAGGGCCGCGACGGCTTCGGCCTGATCGACGGCGTTCTGCACCGATTCCAGCCTTATGCGCATATCCTTCCACGGCTGCACGGCGCAGTCGCCCATCGCGTAGACATGCGGATCCGAGGTGCGGCCAAACTGGTCGACGACAATGCCGTTGGCGATTTCGAGCCCGGCCTCGCCGGCAAGCGCGTCATTGGCGGTGACACCGATGCCGACGATCACCAGATCGACCGGAATGGTCGTGCCATCCGTCAACTCGGCCGCTGTCACCCGGCCATCCGTACCCACCAAGCGAACGAGGCCTGCGCCTTCGCGGATATCGACACCGCGCGACGTGTGAATGTTGCGGACAAGATTTGACGTCGCCGCCGACGCCACGCGCTGCAGGATCCGGTCGGCCATTTCGATGACGGTGACATCCAGCCCGCTGGAGCGAGCGACCGCAGCGGCCTCGAGACCGATATAGCCGCCGCCGATGATCAGCGCATGCTTGCCGGGATTCATCTCCTCGGCGAGCCGGTCGGCATCGGTGAAATCGCGCACGACGAAGACGCCGGCGAGATCGCCGCCGACACTGGCCGGCAGCTTGCGTGGCGTCGAGCCGGTTGCCAGCGCCAGATCTGCGTATTCCAGCGTCGAACCGTCGCTGAGGGTGACAGTCTTCCTGTCGCGGTCGATGCCGGTGACGGAGGTGGAGAGGCGGATGTCGATATCGTGTTCTCCATACCAGCTTTCGGGCCGGTACAGCAGGCGATCGAGATCCATTTCGCGCAGAAGGTATTTCTTGGAAAGCGGTGGTCGTTGGTAAGGGTGGCTGGCTTCGGACGCGATGACCGTGATCGGACGTTCGTCCTTCAAGGCCCGGAGCTTGGCCACCAAAGCAAAGGCGGCCTGACCGCCGCCCACAACAACAAGTCTGCCTGCCACTTTTGTTCCACCCGTCAAGAAAGCTTCTTTTCCCCAGACGTAGCCTGTCCGCCCGAGTTTCGTCAACTCGGGCGGACGGCAGTGGATGGCGCGATCAGTCGCGCTTGGGGATATCGAAACCCTTCTGGACCGCCGGGCGGGCCAGGGCGCGATCGACCCAGGCCATCACGTTCGGAAAGCTCGAATATTCCAGAACATCGCCGCCGCCATAGAATTTGCGGGCGCCTTCGATCCACGGGAAGGTGGTGATATCGGCGATCGTGTATTCGTCGCCCATCAGCCATTGGCGGCCTTCCAGCCGCGCTTCCAGCACGCTGAGCAGCCGCTTGGATTCGTCGCGGTAACGCTCCATCGGATAGGAATTGTTGGCGACCTTGTCGGCGGCGAATTTGAAGAAATGGCCGAACTGGCCAAACATCGGCCCGACGCCGCCCATCTGGAACATGATCCAGGACAGCGTTTCATACCGCGCCGCCGGATCGGCCGGGATGAGCTTGCCGGTCTTTTCGGCGAGGTAGACGAGGATGGCGCCGGATTCGAACAGGCCGATCGGCTTGCCGTTCGGGCCGTTGGGATCGATGATCGCCGGAATACGGCCGTTCGGATTAAGGGAGATGAACTCGGGCGACTTCTGGTCGTTGGTGCCGAAGGAAATCAGATGGGGCTCATAGGCAAGGCCGAGCTCTTCGAGCGCGATCGAAACCTTGACGCCATTCGGCGTCGGCAGGGAATAGAGCTGGATGATGTCGGGGTTTTGTGCGGGCCAGCGGGTGGTGATCGGGAAAGCGGACAGATCGGCCATGGAGAACTCCTCGGGGGTGGGAGCCGGAATATAAGTCAGTCATGTCTCAATTTTCAGGGGCGAACAGCCGGCATGGCGAAAAAATCGGGGACCATGATCTGCGCGGTTATGGATGTCCATCGAACCTTTGCAACACAAGCTCGTTATGCTTTCAGGCAATCAAGCATGAAGGCGTTGGAGATCATGAAACCATTTGCCCGGCTTCTTGCACTGGGGCTCGCAACGTTTGGGGGCATCGTCACCTCTCAGGCGCCGGAGCTGACCCAGCAATATCGCCAACGCATTGGCGGCGCGCTGGATGAATTGCGTGTGCTTGTCGAGACATTCGACCGGCAGGCAAGCGAAAATGCACTTGATCGGGAAAAGGCACTCGGCATCTACGCCGCGTCCATCGAACCCTTTCTCAGGCAACAGGGCGCGACCATGCGCAGTGCGATCGATCGTTTTCAGGCGCTCAAGGCACAGGATGAGGCGCTGGCCGATGCGACACCGATCCTCAAGCCTTTCGTGTTGCTGCGCGATGCGGACAGCGCGGTACTCACGAATACCTGGAGAGATTTCATTCCCGCCGTGCCGGTCAGTGTTCCAGGCCTGATATGGGCCGGGATAGGCTTTGCCGCAGGATGGTTCATGACCAGCCTTACCGCATTCCTGTCACGCGGTGCCTACCGGCTCGGCGCGGGACGCCGATACCGGTTGCTGCATTGACGCGCTCAGCAGGCCGCGTTCACTGCGGCGATGATCTTGCCCACCAGCGGATTACCCTCATGCTCGGCCTTGCGCGCCCGCACCAGGCAGGCCTGCGATTTCAGCATGACGCCATCGGACAGGATCTTCAGGTGGTTAGCCTTCAAGGTCGAACCGGTCGAGGTGATATCGACGATGATATCGGCAAGGCCGGCTGCCGGCGCGCCTTCGGTGGCGCCGAGGCTTTCGACGATGCGGTAGAGCTGGATGCCGTGCTGACTGGAGAAGAACTGCTGCGTCAGCCGCCAGTATTTGGTGGCGATCGCCAGTCTGCGGCCGTGGCGGGCTCGGAAATCGGCGGCGACATCACCGAGATCTGCCATCGTATCGACATCGAGCCAGATGTCCGGCACGGCGACGACGACATCGGCATGGCCGAAGCCGAGCCGGGCGCAGAATTCGACGCGGGCATCGGCCTCCGACAGGCCCTCGCGGATCAGGTCTTCGCCGGTGACGCCGAAGTCGATCGAGCCGGCGCCGATCTCGCGGGAAATTTCCGAGGCCGACAGGAAGGCGATCTCGACATCGTCGAGGCCTTCGATGCGGCCGCGATAGGAGCGCTCGTTACCGACGGCGACGATCTTCAGACCGGCCTTGTCGAAGATTGCGGAGGCGTCTTCCTTCATGCGGCCCTTGGAGGGCAAGGCAATGGTGATCATCAGCGCTCTCCCCTCACCGCTTCGATCCGGTCGAGCCAGAGCGAGAAACCGACAGCCGGAATGGTGTCCGCCGCGCCGAGCAGCGTCAACATGCGGTCATAGCGCCCGCCGCCGGCCAGAACCCGGTGATCGTTGCGCAAGGTCACCTCGAAGACGAGGCCGGTATAATAGTCGAGCGGACGGCCGAAGGCGGCCCGCCAGGTGATATCGGACAGTTTGACGCCGGCATTGGCAAAGGCCGCAACGCGGGCATCGAAACGCTCGACGGCAGCCTGCAGCGGCAGGTTGGTGCTCTTGGCAAAATCGGCGAGCACGCCCGGCGCATAGCGCAGGCTGACATTGAGCGACAGGAATTCTCGCAGCACATCCAGCTTGCCGGGATCGAGCGAGGTACCAGCAAGCGCCAGCTTTTCCTTCAGGCGGCGAGCGATTTCCTTCGGGGCGCGGCTGGCATTGGTGAGGTAGCCCGTCGCCTCCATCACGCCGTCGATATGGGCGATCAGGCCTTCCTCGTCATCGCCGGCCAGCAGAGCCTCGACCTTGGCGTCGATCCCCGGCACATGCTCCGGCTTCGCCAGCCGCAGCATCAGTGCTTCCAACTGGGTCTGCTCGCCGAAAGCGCGGATCAGCCGCTTCTGCCAACCGGCCGGCAGGCCAAGTGCGGCGACGACAGCCTCGAACATTGCCTGATCGCCGATGGTGACGGCCAGCGGGCGTTCGGGCAGAAGCTTGCCGAGGATTGACACGGCATCGGCCACGGCGCGGGCATCGGCACCGGCGAAATCACGGGTTCCGAGATCCTCGATCCCGGCCTGATAGAATTCGCTACCGCCTTCTCGGCGCTGGCGGAACACCTCGCCGAGATAGGAATAGCGCTTCGGCGTTCCGGTCGCGGTCTCGATATGGCGCATGCAGACGGGAATGGTGAACTCCGGCCGCAGACACAGGTTTTCGCCTGTTTCGCTCTGGGTGAGGAAAATGCGCCGGCGCAGGTCTTCGCCGGCCATATCGAGGAACGGCTCGGCGGGCTGGATGACGGGGGTGTCAACACGCGTCGTGCCAAGACGTTCGAAATCCGCCAATAGGTCGGCCGCGAAGGTCGGGAGGTTGATCAGGGGCATGGGTAAAGTCCGATATCGGTCAAAAGGCCCCTCCCCAACCCTCCCCACGAGGGGGAGGGAGCAGGCAAGGCGCCGCTGCCGTTTCCGATTGGCAATTTCGAGTTTGCCGAGATTCCTGCAAGGCGAATGAGCCTGTGGTTCCAGATCAAACCGTCATGGCTGAGAAAAGGAGATAGAGTTCCCTTAAATCGAGGCAAACGCCGCCCTGCCCGCTCACCCTTGTGGGGAGGGTTGGGGAGGGGTTTTATTGATACCCCGCCAAATGTCATTTCGCCCGCGCCCGATCCTCGGCCTGCGCCGCCAGCATCTCGCGCACCTTGGCGACAAGCTCGGCTTCCGGCACGGAAACCTGAGCCACACGCGCCTCCCGCCATGTTGCGTTGTCCTCGATCTCGCCCGAGAGACGTTTGCCTTCGATCAGGTCCTTGATCTGCACCACGCCATCAGCGCGCTCGTCGCCGCCCTGGATGATGGCGATCGGGGAGTTGCGGCGGTCGGCATATTTCAGCTGGTCGCCAAAATTCTTCTTGTTGCCCTGGTACATTTCGGCGCGGATGCCGGCATGGCGCAGCGCCTGCGTAAATTGCTGGTACTTGCCGAGGCTGTCGGTGTCGCGGTCCATGACGCAAACGACGACGGGGGCGACGACTTCTTCCATGCCGAGTTTGCCGAGATTCTTCAGCGCCGTCATCAGACGTGAGACGCCGATGGAGAAACCCGTTGCCGGAACCGGCTGACCCATGAAGCGCGAAACGAGCCCATCATACCGGCCACCACCGCCGACCGAACCGAACACGACCTTCTCGCCTTTTTCGTTGGTGACGGCGAACTGGAGTTCGGCTTCGAAGACAGGGCCAGTGTAGTATTCGAGGCCGCGGACACAGGAGGGATCAATAAGTACACGATCGGAGTAACCGCAACTTCCAACAATCATCGCTAGTTGAAGTAATTCAGTGAGACCAGCTAACGCCTGCCCGCCAGCGTTAAATTCAGCTTCACTGGGAGCTAAAGCTGCGGTGATATAACCAAGCGCGATTTGATTTGTACGACCGATTTTAGATCGAGCTTCCATCTCGACGATATTCTGTTCGCTCGTAGAATCCAACCGCCCAACAACCGTTTCGAACGCGAAATCTTCACTATTTTCATATTGGCGAGCGATCGATTGGGTATCATTTTCGTTGACGTATTGAAACAAGCGGCCCACACGTTCGATTTGATCCTCGTTAAGCCCTGCTCCTTTGGTGAAATCTCCGCTTTCGTCTTTGCGCCCTGCGCCAAGTAGGAGTTTCACGCCCTCCACACCGAACTTATCCAGTTTGTCGATTGCACGAAGCACAGTCAGCCGCCGCCCGACATTCTCATCCCCGCCCAGCCCGATTGCCTCAAGCACGCCATCCAAAACCTTCCGGTTGTTCACCCGGATCACGTAATCGCCGCGCTGGATACCCAGCGCTTCCATCGTGTCGGCCATCATCATGCACATTTCGGCATCGGCCTGGACGCCGGCGGCGCCAACCGTGTCGGCGTCGAACTGCATGAACTGTCGGAAGCGGCCGGGGCCTGGCTTTTCGTTGCGGAAGACGTAGCCGGCGCGATAGGTGCGATAAGGCAGCTGGATTTCGTTGAAATTCTCGGCCACATGGCGGGCGAGCGGCGCGGTGAGGTCGTAGCGCGCGCTCATCCACTGCTCGTCGTCATCCTGCAGAGAGAAGACGCCTTCGTTCGGGCGGTCGCTATCGGGCAGGAATTTTCCGAGCGCGTCGGTATATTCGAACAGCGGCGTTTCGACGGGGTCGAAGCCATAGCGTTCATAGACTTCGCGGATCTTGGCGGTCATCTCATCGACGGCGCGGATATCGGCGGCGGAGCGATCGACGAAGCCGCGCGGCAGGCGGGCTTTCAGCTTCTGTGGCTTCTTCTTTTTATCGTTCATGGCGGCAGCACTTTCAGCGTCGATCGGTCAAGTCTTTCGGGGCTTTCCCTATCCGATCACGCTCGGCCCGGCAAGCCTTTGCGCCGCGTCCAAAAGCCCGAAACCTGACCTAAAGACGCTGCGAAAGCGTATCCCAGTCATGGACGACAGCACCCTCGGCGATGGATGCCTCGGCCCGTGGAATCAGGATCGAATGCGTATCGCCGCGAATGACGCCCTTCAATTCCGATTGGAAGCTCATTCGCTTCAGCTGAACGAACCCGTCCGGGATGGATGTCACCGACATCGATGCGCCGCCATAGAAATCGACACTGGCGATTTCGCCGGCCTTGAGGCTCGCCACCATCGCCCTGTCCTCGATGAATTGCTGGTAAAGGCCGGTCATGTAACGGCGGATGCTCTTGCCGATAAAGGCCTTCATCTGCGGGGTTTCGATGAACTCCTGCTTCGAGCCGGCGAGATAGCGGATATCCTCGCCTTCCCAGAGATTGCGGCTGTCGCGCGCCGTCACAATAGACTGCATGAGAACCCGACCGGCATAGATATCGGCGCGGCGGAGAAAATCGACGATGGCGCCGACGGCGCGCAGGTCGGGTGTCGCCACACCACGCTCCCAGCGGGAGACCGTCGGCAGGGAAAATCCCAGTTTCCATGCAATGTCACTCTGGCTCAAGCCGGTCTTCAACCGGTAAGCGCGCAATTGCCTTATCAGCTCACTCCTCAGCGTGTTCGGCATGTATCTTTCCTAAAATCAAAAGTTGATCAGCTTTAAAAATTAAAATCAAAGGATTAGCAAACGATCAATCACAGGCATTTAAGTTACGGTTTTTATGCGATATTTTCAAATTTGACGGAGAACTTCTCCTGCAGGCTGCAACGGCACGATGAAGGACAAGATCAATCCTTTTCTTCCCACAGGTAAAGCCCTAAATCGCGACAAAACGGTCCTGAATTCAAAAATTGCCTCGATCCTGCCAGGAGTGCATGCGCGGGCGAGAAGCGGGGAGCGACGGACGGCATGCTGCAGTTCATGAAACCGGGCTTCGGCACCATTCTGCCCGAGGACAGGCGCGCCCATGAGGAATGGGTCGAGGTCCTGATGCGGCAGGACTACATCATCGAAACCTGGCACTGCGACCTTTCCACCGGCATCTTCACCGTTGGCGACATTGCCCGCGACCGCCACGGTCTCGGCGACAATCTCTGCGGGCTTCTCGATATCATCCGCGAGTATCACGTGGACCACCACAAGACCGTGCTCAACATCCTGGAGGAAGCTACAGCCGCCGCATCCTCCTTCTTTTTCTGCACGACGATGCGGGAAGAGGCGCAAGAGGATGCCCCGCTGTTTTGCGTGGGCACCTCGACCATCGGCAGCGGCGCGTCATCCGCCGGCCGGATGCAGGGCATCTTCGCCTTCACGCCGGTGGATTGAATATCTTCGATTGAAAAAATGCCACCCTCCTTTTCATCGCGGACAGACATGCCTATCTTGCCGGTATGCGCCTTTCACTTATCGTCCTTGCTGTTTTCTGCGCCCTGATCAGCGGCTGGACCGCCGCGCTCGCGCAGTTGCAGGACATCGGCGTGATGAACAAAAACGTAGCGATGCATCACGCACCGGCGGCGCATGCCACACCGGCAGCCTCGACGGACCTCGCCTGTCCACCGGGGGACAAGGCCTGTTCGCATCATCCGAAGGTGGTTCATCCGATGCTCTGTGCCGCCTGTGTCGCTGTTATGATCGATGATTTCGGCTTTGACCGGGATGCGATCGAGGCGGGCACGGTCTTGCCGGCGCTGCAAAAGCCCTTGCTGGCAACCAGCATCAAGCCGCAGTTTCCACCTCCCAAGCGCTTCGTCCTGCTGTCCTAGACGCGGGTGACACCCGCATATTTCAAAACAGATAGAAAAGAGAGCACAGGATGTCTCTGAAACTGATCACGGCTGCCGTCATGCTGGCCGCCACCTTCACCTCACCTCTTGTCGCGCAGGAGATGGATCACAGCAAGATGGGCCACGGGTCCATGCAAACCATGGCGCAGCCCAAGGGCGATAACGGCCCGTCGAGCCAGGCCTTTGCCGAAGCCAACGCCACGATGCATGAAGGCATGGACATTACCTTCACGGGTAATGCCGATATCGACTTCGTGCGCGGCATGATCGCCCATCATCGGGGCGCCATCGACATGGCGAAGATCGAGCTTGAATACGGCAAGGATGAAAACTTGCGCAAACTGGCAGAGGGCATCATCTCGGCCCAGGAAGCAGAAATAAAGACCATGAAGGACTGGCTGGCCCGCAATGGCGGCTGATCTCAAGCCTGACGAAAACGGCGCCGGAGCAAGCCTCCGGCGCCTGCAATTCCAGCGTTTTGCCAGCATTGACGATCTTCCCCATCAGGCACATACTTCCTGTGTCAGAACGTGGAGGACGTTATGAAGATCTTCAAGAATATTGCGGGTATCGTCGTTGTTCTTTTAGGCGCGCTGTGGATGCTGCAAGGCGCCAACATCCTGACCGGCAGCCCCATGTCGGACAACAAGGAATGGCTGGTGATCGGCGCCATCCTCGTCGCTTTCGGCCTCGGCCTCCTCTATGAAAACAACCGGTCGACCACGGCGCGCTTCCACTAAAACGTCAGGGCCGCTCAAATCCGGCGCGCATCTGCTCGACCTTCTCCCGGCAGAAGCAGCCTTCGATGTGGTCGTTGACCAAGCCCATCGCCTGCATGAAGGCGTAGATCGTCGTCGGGCCGACGAAGGTCCAGCCGCGCTTCTTCAGATCCTTCGAGATCAGTGTCGAGGTCGGCGTGGTTGGATTGGCCGCGATCGCTTCCCAGGTGACGATCTTCGGCCGTTCGTTGCCACCCGGCTCGTGGCTCCAGAAATAGCGAGCGAGCGAACCGAACTCGGCCTTCAGTTCCTGGGCGCGCTTTGCATTGTTGATGGTGGAGACGATCTTGCCGCGGTGGCGCACGATGCCGGGATCGGCGAGGCAGCGGGCGATGTCGTCGTCCCCGAAGCCCGCGACGAGATCGAAATCAAAGCCCGCAAACGCAGCGCGAAACGCCTCCCGTTTCCGCAGGATCGTCAACCACGACAGGCCGGACTGGAAGCCTTCCAAGCAGATCTTCTCGAACAGGCGGATGTCATCGGCCATCGGCTTGCCCCACTCTTCGTCGTGGTAGCGCTGGTAATCCTCCAGATTGGCATGCCAGGCGCAGCGGTCGCGTCCGTCCTCGCCGGTGATGATGCCCTTTGCCGTCACACGCTTCTCCGTTCTTTTCCACGCTTTACCATTCGCCAACCATAGTCCTAAAGCGGGCGATAACCCTACCCAAAGCTTTCAGTGTCCGAAGGCCTTTTAATGAACGGGCATTTACCATTCGGTTGCTGCCCGGTGCCACGATCGCCCCATCCCGCTAGTGTTTCTGGCGTTCATGATTTCCGTCTGGCTGCGCCCGCCCCGCGGATGGCGAAGCTATGACATGTCCCCGGCGAAAGGTAGCGTAACCGTCCGATGCTGAAAAAAACCCTCATCCTTGCCACAACCATGCTTGTCGCATTCACCAGCCTTGCCGAGGCGCAGGACCGATATGGCAACCGTCCACCCGTCATCCTCAGCCCGGACCTCACCGCCCCCTGGGTTACCCAGCTTGGCGGCGGCGTCCAGCCGGTTGTCTACCGGCAGCAGCAGCGTCGTATCGCCGTTCAGGCACCGGTCGCCACCCGAAAAAAGAATTATCTCTTCCAGCGGAACGTCGAGCCGGTTGCGATGACGCGCGCGCAACCGAAGCCGCGGCAGATGGATCCGCAATTCCTGCCCCAGATGGTGGCCTATGAGACCCAGGAAAAGCCCGGCACGATCGTCATCGATACCAACAACCGCTTTCTCTATCTGGTCACTGGCAACGGCGAGGCAAGGCGCTACGGCGTCGGCGTCGGCAAGCCGGGCTTCGAATGGGCCGGTGCCCACAAGATCACCCGCAAGGCGGAATGGCCGACCTGGACTCCGCCGTCCGAAATGATCGCCCGCGAAGCCGCCAAGGGTCACTACCTGCCGGCCACGATGGAAGGCGGCGTCGAAAATCCGCTTGGCGCGCGTGCCATGTATCTCGGCTCGACGCTCTATCGTATCCACGGCACGAACGCGCCCTGGACGATCGGCTATGCTGTTTCATCCGGTTGCATCCGGATGCGCAACGAAGACGTGACGGACCTTTACGAACGCGTGAAGGTCGGCACGAAGGTCATCGTCATCTAGCGCCTCCACAGTGTGCCGAGAGGTCCAAAAGTGACCTTTCGGCAACAACTGTTCCCATCGTTACAGCGCTTGCGATCACAATCGCTCTATCCAGCCTCCGCGAGACTTGCAGAAAACGCGATTGTGAATAGCGTTTCCTGCCTTGGGACTGGAGAGGATTCTATATGAAACATGCGTTGAGAACTTTGGCCGCCGCGGTTGCGACCACTATCCTCCTTGGCGCGTCGGGTGCTGCTGCCTTCATGCCGGCGGAACCGGCGAACACGAAGACGAATTCGGATGTGACGCTTGTCGCCATGCAGAAAATGCCGGCCAAGCAATATTGGCGCACCAAGGTGCGGCTGAGCACCGATGAAGCGCCCGGCACGATCATCGTCGATACCAACAACAAATATCTCTATTACATCGATGGCCCGAATCGGGCGACGCGCTACGGCATCGGTGTCGGCCGCGAAGGCTTTGGCTGGTCCGGTGTCGTCAAGGTGCAGCGCAAGGCCGAATGGCCGGGCTGGACGCCGCCGAAGGAAATGATCATCCGCGAACGCAAGAAGGGGCATATCCTGCCGGCCTATCAGGAAGGCGGCATCGACAATCCGCTCGGCGCCCGCGCGCTCTATCTCTACAAGGGCAAGAACGATTCCGGCTTCCGCATCCATGGCACCAACCAGCCCTGGACGATCGGCCAGAACATGTCGTCCGGTTGCATCCGCATGATGAACAAGGATGTGGAGCATCTCTACGATCGCGCCTCGATCGGTTCCAAGGTGATCGTCATCGGCCCCGGCAACAGGCAGGGCGACGTCTCCTACGACGACCGCGGCATCGATATCCTGCGCACGATTTTCGGCGGTTGAGAGATCAGCGTCCACTTTTGAAAGCCGCCTGGAGCGATCCATGGCGGCTTTCTTGCTGATGGGGTGCTTTCAATCTTTTTAAAGGCTGCTGGGGTGTTTGACGACATCCACAACCACCCTCATTCCCGTGCTTGTCACGGGAATCCAGCCAGACCAAGTCCTTGGGCTGAAAGGGTCTTTTGACCCGACGGACGTCGGGTCGCTGGATCCCCGCCACAAGGGCGAGGATGAGGGAGAGTCAGGTCGCGGCGGTCGTCAAACAACCGGTTGCGGGGTTGTCTGCGACAATAGTCGCAGCAAGCTATCAACAGCGGACTTCCTGCTTTCAAGTCTCCTCAGCCGACCGAACATTCCGCCGTGCCGGTCCGGATCACCTGCTGCTCATCCGAACCCGCCGGCGCTTCGGCACGATAGATCTGCAGGCGGTATGTGCCGGTATAGGCCGGATCGTCGGCCTCGCTGCTCGTCGTCTCGACGGTAAGATCGAAGGAGGCGAACGGGCCGTCAGTGGTTTCGGAATAGATCCGCAACTTGAGTTCGTTTCCGGAAAGCCAGTGATGGGGCAGATGGCTCGCAGCGAGGGTTACCCTGCGCAGGCCGTCGGGCGCGAAGGGATCGCGGATTTCGGCCGTGCCGTGAAAATTCAGCAGCCCCTCGCCCAGTCCATGGCTGAACGCGCTTTCCGCATCGAGCGACAGCACTTTGTCATCGACCGTGCATGAAAAACCGCCGGAGGCGAAGGCCGGCCCGGCGGAGAGAATGGCAAGAACAGTGGCAATTGGCACGAGACGCATGCGGTTTCCCCCGACGGCAAGATCATCCTGCCGGTCAGCTTATGCCAGCCGGCTTGTCTCCGCCATAGGCCCAATCGAGAAGTTCGATCGTGTGCAGGATCGGGATCGCCGTGCCTGTCGCGATCTGGGTGATGCAGCCGATATTGCCGGTGGCGATGACATCCGCTTTCGTCGCCTCGATATTTTTTACCTTGCGCGCCTTGAGCGTCGCCGAAATCTCCGGCTGGAGAATGTTGTAGGTGCCGGCCGACCCGCAACAGAGATGCCCCTCCGCCGGATCGCGCACGACAAAACCGGCATTCTTCAACAACAGTTTCGGCGCCATGGTGATCTTCTGGCCGTGCTGCATCGAGCAGGCGGAATGATAGGCGACGGAAAGGTTCTTCGGTTCCTGGCGCGGCAGGTCGAGGCCAGCCAGATATTCGGTGATATCCTTTGCGAGGGCCGAGACCCGCGCGGCCTTCTCCGCGTAATCGGGATCGAGCCGCAGCATGTGGCCATAGTCCTTGATCGTCGTGCCGCAGCCCGACGCGGTGATGATGATGGCGTCCAGACCGCCCGTCTCGATCGCCTTTGTCCAGACATCGACATTGCGCCGCGCCGAGGCGAGCGCCTGTTCCTCGCGGCCCATGTGATGCACCAGCGCGCCGCAACAGCCCTCGCCTTCCGGCACCACGACCTCGACACCGAGCCGGGTCAACAGCCGGATCGTCGCCTCGTTGATCCCCGGCTTCAGCACCGGCTGGGCGCAGCCGGTGAGGATCGCGACCCGGCCGCGCTTCTCAGCGTTTGCCGGCCGGACACCCGGTTTCGAGGCTTCGGATGGCGCAGCGATCTCGGTTGGCGCCAGATCCAACATGACGCCGAAGGTCTTCAGGAACGGCACCTTCTTCATCAGCCCGGCAAAGGGCCGGCCAAGCCTTGCCACTCTCAGCGACAGCCGGAAGCGGGATGGATAGGGCAACACCGCGGCCAGAACGCCACGCACCAGACGATCCTTCAGCGGCCGTCGGTAGGTCTCTTCGATATGCACACGCGCATGATCGACCAGATGCATGTAATTCACGCCCGAGGGACAGGTGGTCATGCAGGCGAGGCAGGACAGACAGCGGTCGATATGGGTGACGACCTCCTCATCCGCTGGACGGCCGTTTTCCAGCATGTCCTTGATCAGGTAGATGCGCCCGCGCGGACTGTCGAGCTCGTTGCCGAGCGTCACATAGGTCGGACAGGTAGCGGTGCAGAAGCCGCAATGCACGCATTTGCGCAGAATGGATTCAGATTCGGCCACATGCGGATCGGCAAGCTGTTCGGGGGTGAAGGTGGTTTGCATCAGGTATTTTGCTCCGAATGTGCGGAGGCATACCCCCCTCTGTCCCTCCGGGACATCTCCCCCTCAAGGGGGGAGATTGGCCGCTGACTTCTTGCCCGCCTTACACAGAGGGCGGCAAGGGAACGGAATGATCTCCCCCCTTGAGGGGGAGATGTCACGCAGTGACAGAGGGGGGTAAGGTTCGGCATACTGGTACTCACCCCATCTTCGCCGGATTGAAAATTCCCTTGGGATCGAACTTTTCCTTGATCCGCGCTGACAAGGCCGCGACGGGCGGAAGTTCCGGTTCGAAGGCCGCAGTCTCCGCGCGCACGGCATCGGACGCGCGTATCAGCGTCGCATGGCCGCCGCCCAGTCCCTTGATGTAGCGGCGCAGGAGATCGGCTTCCGCGTCCGCTTCCATGCGCAGCCAGACGAGGCCGCCCTGCCAGTCGTAGAAGGCATCGACACCGGCCTCGAGCCGCAGCGCGGCGACAAGCTGGTGGCCGGCGGTTGGTGCGATGGAGACACGCCAGAGCGCCTTCCTTGTGCCGTCCGCATAGGGTTTGACATCGCGGATATCGTGCCAGAGCTTCTCCGTCACTTCCGGATCAAGGACGGCAACGGGCGCGACAGTTGCCAGCGCCGCCCTCAGTTTTTCGGAGCGGACGGAAACCGAGGCAGCCAGGCCCTCGATGCGCAACACGGTTGCCGCGCCCTCCGGAAAATTGCTGCCGATGAAGCGGTAACGCACGGTCGCCGTCAGATGGGCGGCGCCGGACACCTCGACGGGCATCGCCATCGCATGCGCCATGGCAGCGACGGCCTGTGAATCGTCCAGGCCGAAGGCGACGACCGTCGCGGCGACGGGCGGCAGAGGCAGCACCTTGAATGTAACCTCGGTCATGAGCCCGAGCGTTCCATGCGCGCCGCACAGCAGCTTGACCAGATCGAGCCCGGTGACGTTCTTCATCACCCTGCCGCCGGACTTGATGACATCACCGGCGCCATTGACGAAGCGGATGCCGAGCAGATGGTCACGCGCGGCGCCGGCGGTGAAACGGCGGGGACCGGACACATTGGCGGCAAAGACACCACCAATGGTCGGTTCTCCCGACGTGCCCATGACACCGCGGTGATCCATCGGCTCGAAGGCGAGCATCTGGCGGTTTTTCTTCAGCGCCGCCTCGATCTCCGCCATCGGCGTGCCCGCCCTGGCGCTCATGGTCATTTCCGCCGGGTTGTAGCTGACAATACCGGTGAGCCGGCGGGTCGAAAGCACCTGCTCGGCCTCGACGCGATTGCCAAGTCCGGCGCGCGTTCCGCCTCCGACGATCCTGAGCGGTGTTGCGTTTTCCAAGGCCTGCCGGACTACATCGGCGGCCTCCTCTTCAGATGCGGGTTCGAAATCCATGCTCATGCAGCCGGGCGCCCTTCCAGCGGGAAGACCTTGGAGGGGTTCAGGATCCATTGCGGATCGAAGGCGGCGCGGGCTGCCATCTGCTGGTCGAGATCCACCTGGCTGAACTGGTGCAGCATCAGGTCGCGCTTCTCGATGCCGACACCATGCTCGCCGGTGAGACAGCCGCCGACATCGACGCAGAGGCGCAGGATATCGTTGCCGGCAGCCTCGGCACGCGCGGCGTCCTCGGGGTCGTTGATATTATAGAGGATCAGCGGATGCATGTTGCCATCGCCGGCGTGAAAGACATTGGCGACCCGCAGCCCGTAGCCATCGATGATCTCGCTGGTCTTCTTCAGGACGTAGGGCAGCTGGCTGAGCGGCACCGTGCCATCCATGCAGATATAATCGGCGATACGGCCGGTCGCGCCGAAGGCGGATTTGCGGCCTTTCCAGATCAGCGCCGCCTCGGTTGCCGACTGGCTCTCCTTGATCGTCGAGACGCCATGGCGACGGGCGATCGCGATGATCGAGGCCAGCATCGCCTCCATTTCGGCCTCCGATCCCTCGACCTCGACGATCAGCAGCGCCTCGACATCCATCGGATAACCGGCCTGGGCGAAGGCCTCGCAGATGCTGATGGCCGGCTTGTCCATGAATTCGATGGCGACGGGGATGATGCCGGAGCCGATGACTTCGGCGACGCAGGCTCCCGCCTCCTCCGAGGACATGAAGCCGAATAGCACCGGCCGTGAGCCCTCCGGTTTTGCGATCAGCCGCACGGTCGCCTCGGTGACGATGCCGAGTTGGCCTTCCGAACCGCAGACGAGGCCGAGCAGATCATAACCCGGCGCATCCAGCGCCTTGCCGCCGAGATCGATGATCGTGCCATCGAACAGCACCATCTTCACGCCCAGCAGGTTGTTGGTGGTGACGCCGTATTTCAGGCAGTGGGCGCCGCCGGAATTCATGCCGATATTGCCGCCGATCGTGCAGGCGAGCTGCGAACTCGGATCCGGCGCATAGAAGAAGCCGTCGGCAGAGACGGCTTCGGAAATGTTGATATTGGTGACACCCGCTTGCACCGTCGCGGTGCGGTTGGCAAAATCGATATCGAGAATGCGCGACAGTTTCGACAGGCCAATCACCACGGCATCGGCTTGCGGGATGGCGCCGCCCGACAGCGACGTCCCGGCCCCGCGCGGAATGACCGGGATGCCGTAGCGACTGCAATATTTCAGCACCGCGGCCACCTGCGCCGTCGTTTCCGGTAGGGCAACGGCGAGCGGCACCTGGCGATAGGCGATGAAGGCATCTGTCTCGAACGGAACCAGCCCGCGCGTTTCGCTGATCAGACAGCCCTTCGGCAGGAGATCGGCAAGATCGGCAATGATGGCATCGCGGCGGGCAAGCACCGATGGCTTTGGCTCCAGAAAGGCGATCGTCTCGGGCATCTCGTCCTCCCTGCGCATTTCGAGAAGTGGTATTTTTTCTTTACCACTATGCTCGCGTTCCGGCAAATGATAATCAGTTTTTCGGTTTCCGAAACAATGGTCAAGATTGATGACAAATCTGGGCGATCTTGAGGTCTTCACCCGTGTCGTGGCGACTGGCAGCATGTCCGCCGCCGGGCGGGCACTCGGTTTTTCGCCCGCCGTCATCTCCAAGCGGATCAAGCGGCTGGAAGACCGGCTGGGCACGCGGCTGTTCCAACGAACCACCCGGCAGATCTCGCTAACCGAGGCTGGCCAAGGGTTCTACGACCGGGTTCTCGGTATCATGGCCGGGATCGAGGAGGCCGAAGCCTTTGCGTCCGGGCGTTCGGGGCAGGCTCAGGGAACGCTGCGCATCACGGCGCCCACCTCGTTTGGCCGCATGCATGTCGCGCCGCATCTCGCCCGCTTCATCGAGGATCATCCCGATCTCGTGCTCAACATCGTCCTCTCCGATGAGTTTTCCGACATTGTCGCTGACGGCTTCGATCTGGCGATCCGGATCGGCGAGCTCAGCGATTCGACGCTGGTCGCCCGGAAACTCGCGCCGGTGCGGCGCATCCTCTGCGCTTCGCCTGCCTATATCGAACGCTTCGGCATGCCGGAGACGACCGAAGATTTCAGCCGCCATATCTGTCTGCGCCAGCACAATCACGATACCTGGAAGCTGGAAAGCCGCGAGGGAACGATGAGCTACAAGCCGCAGGGCCGGTTGATCACCAATTCATCGGAAGTGGTGCGCGAGGCGGTCTTGTCCGGCGCCGGTATCGCGCTGCGCTCGACCTGGGATGTCGGCGGCGACCTGAAATCGGGAAAACTGGTGCAGGTCCTTCCCGACTGGGAGGGTTCGCGCAACCTGTTCGTCTCCGCCCTCTATCCCAGCCGCCAGTTCCTGCCGGCCAAGGTGAGGCTGTTCATCGATTACCTGACAAGCCTTTATGGCCCGGAGCCTTACTGGGAGCGGTAGCAACCTTGTCCCAGAAACCATAGCGGCGGGCGTGCCTGCGCTTGAGATCAGCGACATAGTCCTCATGCGGCATCAGCCCATCATTGCCGCCGGGCCGCGCCGCAAGTGCCGCGAGCCTCACCAGATAGTCCGCGCCCGTCCCGTAAAATTCCAGCAGGCCACGGCCGACAATGCGTTCCAGAAGCGCGCGATAGAGCGCTGTGGCCGCCGCCGGATAATCCGCCTCGAAGGCTTCGGCGGCGGGCAGGAGAAATTCGTAAAACTCCCCCTCCCACACGCCCCAGCGCCGAATGACATAACGTGCCGCAAGATCGAGCCTCGGCCAGGCGAGGTAGAAGCGCAGCGCAGCATGCGGCTCTCGATAGTCCTCGACGAAGGCAAAGGCCCGGTCAAGCGCCTCGAACTCCTCGAAATCCCCGGCCTTGGCGATGTATTCCCTGAGGATTTCGACATCGAGTGCCTGCCCGAAAATCTTCCAGCGAAGCGCCTGCGCGGCCGGCCGGTCCTTCATGCCTTCGAGGATGGCTGCCTCCAGCCGGTCCCGGTCCGGCAGGGGCTTCGGCGCGCCATTGATCAGCTCGCTGCGGCGGACAAAACCGACGCGCGACTTGCGCGGCCGGCGGATCCAGGCCAGCGCATCAGCAAACCGGCCCGCCTCATGAAGGCGGTCGGCAACGACGACGGGATCACGCAGTGCATCGGGAAGCGCCTCCTCGATCGCGACATAGGCATCGAGATCGCCGAGCGCATCAACGATGGCACGACGGACTGGAACGACTGCCGGAAGAAGGGTGGCGCTCGCCGGGATTTTCATCACCGGCGCCAATGCAGCGTCCCATGCCTTCAGAACTTCCGGAGAAAGGCCTGCAGCAATGCGCACAGCCAGGAGTGTTCGGAACCCATGATAATCCATCCCCGACAGCGCGGGCGTGATGAGCGACGCGATATGCGCCTGCTGCTCGGCCGACGCCCGTTGTGCAAGGTCCGATGCCGCCTCGCAGGCCTGCGCATAGATGCCGGCAATGCGGCCGCTGGAATCGTTGGCGCGCTCCGCGATACCGTCATAGCCAAGCACGAAGCGGATCAGCCGTTCCAGCGCCATGCCGGGATCGACGGCACCGAACTCCTTGATGATGCTGGCGGAAATGCTTTCGAGGTCGTTGCCGAAAGCGCGCTCCTTTTGCCAGCGGATACGTGAGGTGGCCTTTTCCAGTGTGGTGAGACGGGTATCGACGAGCTTGGCAATCCCGGCACCGCCACCGATGCCGGCGAGCGCCGCATTCAGGCGCTTCTTGAAGGATGGGTTGAGTGCCGCCTCATCCAGCGCAAGCTCGATGAGCTTGTCGAGACCAAGCGCGGTCAGCCCATTCTTGTCCAGTTTCGCCTTTTTCGCCGCTTTCGCCATTCACCGACTGACCGAATCTCTCTGATGCGGTTTCAAGGTTTAGTGGCTTTCGCGGTCTTCGTCTGCATGATGTTTGCGGATCGCACGGACGACCAGCCACAGCACCAGCACGGCGATGGGGACGAACAGGCCGGTCAGCACGCTCGACTTGATCGGCAGGCCCTCGCTTTCCAGCGCCTTGGCGAGATAGCCGAACAGGCCGACGACATAGTAGGAGATCGCGGCGACCGACAGGCCTTCGACGGTCTGCTGCAGCCGCAGTTGCAGCTTGGCGCGGCGATCCATCGAATTGAGCAAAACGCTGTTCTGCCGCTCCAGCTCGACATCGACCCAGCTTCGCAGCAGGGCGGTGGCGCGGGTCAGCTTGCGCGACAGGTTGGCCTGCCGCTCTTCGACCGACTGGCAGGTGCGCATGGCCGGCGCGAGCCGCCGTTCGAGAAAGGTGCCTAGCGTCTCGTACCCGGGCACTCCGGTTTCCGTCAGCGAGCGGATACGCTCCTGCACAATGCCGTAGTAGGCGCGGCTAGCGCCGAAACGATAGAGACTGAGCGCGGCTCCGGCCTCAAGCTCGGCGGCAAGCAGCGTGATCTCGGACAACATCTCGTCCGCCTTTTCGCGGGCTGACGTGCGCATCCTTTGGGTCACCCCGGTGAGCCCATCCTCAATCCGGCGGATATCGGGCGAAAGCGACTGCGCCAGAGGCAGTCCAACCATGGCAAGTGTGCGGTAGGTTTCGATGTCGAGCAGACGCTGGATGAGCGCGCCCGTGCCGGCTTCCGTCATGCCGCGATCAATGACCAGGATCGGCGTCAGGCCATCGCCGTTCTGGCGAAAATCCGTCAGCACGACGGCCTGGCCACCCTTGACGTCGCTGTAACAGAGGCTGGTCGGATCGAACTGGCTCATGGCGGCGCGCGTTTCCGGCGTGTCAGGACGGATTTCCAGCCGGATGCCGGAGATCAGCGTGCCGGGCGGAGAAAAGCCGTCGCCGAACGGATGAGTCGTGACTTCGCCGCCGAAGCGGTCGGGGATTTCGCCGTCCCAGAAATAGGTCGAAAATTCTGTGTGCCGCTCCCAGCGCAGCGTGCCCTGCCCCCAGGACAAGGCATGGTGATTGGCTTCTCGGCTGGGCGGGGAAACGCCGCGGGCACGCGACAGATCGGACAGGACGGCATGATCGACGCCCGAGCCACCGTCCGTCATGAAGGCAAGCTGGAAGATCACCCGCGGCGATCTCACCAATGCATATGGACGCGCATGGATCTCGCCCAGCGCCTGCGCGCGAGCCGGTGCCGATGGAAAAGCAAAGCTGCGTTTTGCCATGAAGCGTTTTCCCCTCTCACGCATCAATCAGAACCCTCTTATCAACAGGATGAGCAAAAGGGAAAGGACGCATTGACGCAGCCCCGACATTCTCCGTCGCAACGGCGGTCAAAGTGGCTAAAGAATTTGACCACTTTTTCACGGGCAGCTAGATTGCCGGTCAAGGAGATTTGCCGTGACAGACGAGATCATCGATGCCTTTGCCCGCATCCCGCACAGCCGAACCTCCGACGAGATCATCGAGCAGATCGAACTCCTGATCCTGGACGGCGTGCTGCGCGACAGCGAGCGTTTGCCGAGCGAACGCGACCTGTCACGTCGTCTCGATGTCTCCCGCCCCATTCTGCGCGAAGCGCTGAAGGAACTGGAAGCGCGTGGGCTGCTCGTCAGCCATCATGGCGGCGGCACCTTCGTCGCCGATGTCATCGGCCAGGTCTTCTCCAAGCCGGTGATCGAACTGATCGCCCGTCACCAGGAGGCGACGCAGGATTATCTCGAATATCGCCGCGAACTTGAGGGCATGACGGCGGAACTGGCAGCGCGGCGCGCGACGCGCTTCGACAAGGACATGCTGACACGGATCATGGAGGAGATGCGCGCAGCCCATCTGGCGGGCTCTGCCGAAGGTGGCTTGAAGACGGATGTCGACCTGCACAGCGCGATCGGCGAGGCGGCCCACAACATCATCCTGCTGCATACGCTGCGCGCTTGTTACCGGCTCTTGAGCGGCGGCATCTTCTTCAATCGCGAGGTCCTGTTTGCTGCCCCCGGCGCCGGCGACAGGCTGCTGGCCCAGCATGAAGCAATCTACGAAGCGATCATGGCCGGCAATCCGCAGCAGGCGCGGGAAGCGGCGCAGAACCATATCGACTTCATCATCACGGCGACGCGCGACGCCGAGCGCTCCGGCGAGTGGGCGCGCATCTCTCAGTTGCGCATGCAGCAACGCGGCCGCCAGCCGTCCGCCGCCAACCCGAAAACGGCTATCGACGACGAGCACTGATCGAGATTTCTGTGAAAAATGGCGTGGATTGCCTCGCCAATGCCGCAAACAAACTCTAGGACGGCGCGAACGACACGTTTCGCTGGTGCAATCCACCTAAATTAGCCGCCTTCCGCTTCGTACCCTCTCCCGTGGGCGCGCTGCGGCACTATATGTGTCTCACTAAATCTACCCGTTTACAGCCTGCACGAAGCGAGCATAGTGAAACGATATTACAGTTTGATGATTCTATTGGTTGAAAGGTCACCCTGACGTTGAACATTTTGAATCGAATCGCCACAGACGTCCGCCTGATGTTCCGCCGCCCGGTGCGAATGCAGTGCGCTGCACTGTGTTATCGATTCAAGAAGAAGACGGCCATACCCGAAATCTTGCTGATCACCAGCCGCGATACTGGCCGGTGGGTCATTCCCAAGGGTTGGCCGATGGAAGGCAAGTTGTGTCACGAGGCTGCCGCACGCGAAGCGTATGAAGAGGCTGGCGTCAAGGGTGAGGCCGGCGCGGAACGTATCGGTTTCTACATGTATGACAAAGGCATGGACCATGGACTGAAAGTTCAGTGCATGGTGCAGGTTTACCCGATTGTCGTGCTGGACATGCTGAAGAATTTTCCGGAAAAGGGCAGCCGGAAGATGGAGTGGGTGACATTCGACGAGGCGGCCAACCGTGTCGCCGAGCCGATGCTCAAGGACCTGATCCTGAATTTTGAAAAACGGCTTTTGGCCACCATGCATTCCGCTCCCGAATCGATGGCGCGATAGACGTCCGCCATCCGGTAAAGCGGATAGCGTGACGTAAGGCCGACCGGGCATAGTTCCGACAGAACAGCCCGTCGCCTGCATGAATGGAGAAAAGACGGTGAAACCGCTCCCGAGCCTCGAAAAGCCGACACTCGACAGCTACCTCGACAAGGTCACGCTCAATGAGCAGGCGACTAACCATGTGCTGCGGCCGTGGGCGGGCATCGGGCTCGGCATGCTCTTCCTCGTTCTCAGCATGATCCTTGCGGCGGCTTATGTATCCGAGGAACCGGGCTTCCTGATCATCGTCGCTGCCGCCGCTGTTGCCGCTTACATGGCCATGAATATTGGCGCCAATGACGTGACCAACAATGTCGGCGCCGCTGTGGGATCGAAGGCGATCACCATGGCAATGGCGCTCGTCATCGCCGCAATCTTCGAGATCGCTGGCGCTGTCTTCGCCGGTGGCCGTGTGGTGTCTACCATCGAGGCCGGTATCGTCGATGCAGCGCAAATGCCGACCGGGCTTTCCTTCGTCTGGGTCATGATGGCGGCGCTCGTCTCGGCCGCCGTCTGGATCAATATCGCCACCTGGTCCGGCGCACCGATTTCGACCACCCACTCGATCGTCGGCAGTATTCTTGGTTCCGGTGTTGCGGCGGCCGGTATGGACGCTATCCACTGGACTTCGCTTGCCGGGATCACCGCAAGCTGGATGGTGTCACCGATCCTCGGCGGTGGTATCGCGGCCATCCTGCTGGCGTTCATCAAGACCTTCATCATCTATCGTGAAGACAAGATACGTGCGGCCGTGTTCTGGACACCGTTCCTCATCTCCGCGATGACCGGATCCTTTGCCGCCTATTTCGCCGTCATCGCCTTGGAAAAGGTCGTTACTGTTTCTTTGACCAACGGCATCCTGATCGGCCTTGCGGTCGCGGCTGTCACCATTCTCGTCACACGCCCATGGGTTGCCCGGCAGGCGCGGGGCCTCGAAAACCGCAATCAGTCTCTGCGCAAGCTGTTTCGCATGCCGCTGATCCTGTCCGCGGCGCTGCTCTCTTTCGCCCACGGCGCCAATGACGTCTCCAATGCCGTCGGCCCGCTCTCGGCTATCGTCGCCAATGTCAACGGGCTGGCGATCGTCAAGACAACCTATGTTCCGCTCTGGGTGATGTTGATCGGCGCCTTCGGCATTTCCTGCGGCCTTCTGCTGTTCGGACCAAAGCTCATCCGCGTCGTCGGCGAGGAAATCACCAAGCTCAATCCGATGCGCGCCTATTGCGTGGCGTTGGCGACGGCGATCACCGTGCTCATCGCCACATCGCTCGGCCTGCCGGTCTCGACCACCCATACGGCGGTCGGCGCTGTTTTCGGCATCGGTTTCTTCCGCGAGTGGTATACCCGCAACTCCACGCGGCGACTGGAATATGTCCGCAAGAAAACCGGTCAGATGGATTTCGAACGGCGTGTTCAGCACAGCCCCGAGGAAAGCCATCGGCGGCGCCTGGTCCGGCGCTCGCATTTCATGACAATCGTCGGCGCTTGGGTTATCACCGTTCCAATCTCGGCGCTGCTATCCGCCGCGCTTTATTTCATTTTCACAGCCCTCTTCATCTAAGGACGTATCCCATGCGCGCCAATTTCCGCATGCAGCGGCTGTTTGTCGATGTGCCGCTTGCCAAGGGCGCGATCTACGAGGTCTTGAAGGAACAGTTCAACTATCTGGTCAATGTGCTGCGTTTCGAGGCAGGCGATGCGGTCCTGATCTTCAACGGCCGGGATGGCGAGTGGCGGGCAGACCTGTCCTTCCCGACCAAGAAGCGGCTGTTCCTGACGGCGGTCGAGCAGACACGACCGCAGCCCGCGCCTTGCGATCTGCATTATCTGTTCGCTCCCCTAAAAGTCGGGCGGCTGGATTATCTCGTGCAGAAGGCCGTTGAAATGGGTGCCGGATTGCTGCAGCCGGTGATGACCCAGCATGTCCAGGGCAAGATCACCAATCTCGATCGTGTCCGCGCCAATGTCATCGAGGCGGCCGAACAATGCGGGGTGCTCGGCATTCCGGATGTCACCGAACCACGCAGGCTGGAAGATGTTCTGGAAAACTGGCCGACCGACCGTCGAATCATCTTCTGCGACGAAGGCGATGCAGGCCAGAATCCCCTGCCGGTGCTGGCCGGGATCAAGGAGCGTAAGCATGCGCTGCTGATTGGCCCGGAAGGCGGCTTTTCCGATACGGAACGCAGCCTGCTGCGCAGCCTCGATTTCGTCACCGCGATCCCACTCGGCCCCCGAATCCTGCGGGCCGATACCGCCGCCGTCGCAGCCATGGCGGTTATCCAAGCGGCCATCGGCGATTGGCAATAGCACATGCGACATTTTCGCGACTGCAAGGTGTTGAAAAATTGAACCGGACTTGAAAGAATTTCACTTGCACCACACGTGAAACCGGTTCAATCACCCTCCTGAATTCTGCCGTCCGGCAGGCTTAAGCCCATTCAAAAGAAGACGCCCATGGCCAGAGATACCACCGACCAGACGCCGGTTAGCTCCGTCGCAGAACTGACCGAATATCTGGCCGGAGGCAACAAGCCGAAGGACAGGTTCCGCATCGGCACCGAGCATGAGAAATTCGCCTTCTTCAAGGCCGATAACAGCCCCGTTCCCTATTTCGGCGAAGCCAGCATTTCTGCGCTCCTGAACGGCATGGCGGAAAAGACCGGCTGGGAGCCGATCATCGACGCCGGCAACATCATCGGTCTCGCCGAACAGTCCGGACAGGGCGCGATCTCGCTGGAGCCCGGCGGACAGTTCGAGCTGTCGGGTGCGCCGCTCGAAAACCTGCACCAGACCTGCAAGGAATCCAACCAGCATCTGGCCGTGCTGCGCGAAATCGCCGAACCGCTCGGCATCCGTTTCCTCGGTATCGGCGGCAGCCCGAAATGGACGCTGGCGGAAACCCCGCGCATGCCGAAATCCCGCTACGACATCATGAGCCGCTACATGCCGAAGGTCGGCACGCAGGGCCTCGACATGATGTATCGCACCTGCACGATTCAGGTGAATCTCGACTTCTCGTCCGAAGAAGACATGCGCCGCAAGATGCAGGTTTCCTTGAAGCTGCAGCCGCTCTCCACGGCGCTGTTTGCAAGCTCGCCCTTTACCGACGGCAAGCCGAACGGCCTTCTGTCCTGGCGCGGCAACATCTGGCGCGACACCGACAACCAGCGCGCCGGCGTGTTGCCAGCCGTGTTTAACGCCGATTTCGGCTTCGAGGACTATGTCAAATGGGCACTCGACGTGCCGATGTATTTCGTCGTCCGCGACGGCAGGTATCACGACTGTACGCATGTGACCTTCCGGCAGTTCATGAACGGCGCACTGAAGGGTGAATTGGCCGACTGGGAACCCAATATGGGCGACTGGACCAACCACCTCTCGACGCTCTTCCCGGACGTGCGCCTCAAGCGCTTCCTCGAAATGCGCGGCGCCGATGGTGGCCCCTGGCGGCGGATCTGTGCGCTGCCGGCCTTCTGGGTCGGGCTCCTTTACGACGACGAAGCGCTTGCAGCGGCGGAAGACCTTACGCGCGAATGGACCTACGAGGACACACTTGCCATGCGCAACGCCGTCCCGGCGCAGGGACTTAAAACCGCGCATGGCGGTAAGTCGCTCTACGACGTTTCCCGCGAGGTTCTGTCGATCTCGCGCCTCGGCCTTAAGAACCGCAAGCGGTTGAACGGCGACGAAGTTGACGAGACGATCTTCCTTGCGCCTCTCGACGAAGTGCTGGCCAAGAAGGCAACGCTTGCCGAGGATTTGCTGGCTCTTTACAACGGGCGCTGGAACGGTTCGGTCGATCCGGTGTTCGCCGACTATCAATATTGATGGGCGCCACGTCCTGATTGCCGTCCCGAGGGGGGGGGAGAGCAAGCATGCAGGAACTGAAGGCAAGGCTGGCGGGGCTGGCGCTGATCGCGCTTGGCGTCGCATTGGGCTGGTTCTTTGCAATCCGCCCACTTGAAGAGGCACGGCAGGGCGCGCCGGAGGTCAGTTACTCCCTCAAGATTTTCCTGATCGTTCCCCTGTGCATCATTTTCGGTGCGGCGTTTGTCGTGAAGGGATCGAACCTTTCCTACCGCAATGTGGAGCGCCAGACATTCACACCGACAGGATGGTTTCTGTTTGGCCTCGTTGCGCTTGCGACGGCTGCCGGCTTCTGGTGGTTCAAGGAACAGTTTTCGGCGCTCGGCTATCAATGATCCGGGAACCGATGGTTGCCGGCTTTCTGAAAAAGCGGTTTCCACCTGTCATTTCCTCGTTATAGTGCAACGAGATGCGTCGTTTCGCCTGCAGGAGAGAACAGGACATGATCCCGCTTTTTGACATGATGATGCAGGCGCAGAACGGCAAGGCGATCGACGTGATGGCCAAGCAATTCGGACTCGCGCAGGAACAGATGACCAAGGCGACGGCGGCGCTGATGCCGGCCTTTTCCGCAGCGCTGAAGCACAACTCGGCCAATCCCTATGATGTCGGGGCCATGCTGACCGCGATGTCGAGCGGCAACTATGCGCAATATTTCGAGGATTTGAACAAGGCCTTCACGCCCCAAGGCCTCACGGATGGAAACAATGTCCTCAACCAGCTTTTCGGTTCGAAGGAGATGCTGCAGGCCGTCTCGGTACAGGCGGCGCACGTAACCGGTATAGGGCAGGAAATCTACAAGCAGATGATGCCCGCCATAGCGAGCGCCATCATGGGTGGCCTGTTCAAGCAGGCGTCCGGCCAATTGGGCGGAATGCAGAATCCCTTCGCCAATACGCCCATGGAAACGATGATGAAGCCGTGGCTGGAGGCTTCCGGCTTCATCAAGAAGCCGCAACCCGCCCCCAATCCCTTTGACAATCCCTTTACGCAGGCCATGCAGGGGTTCTTCGGTATGAGCAAGCCGGAGGAAAAACAGCCAACTGCGCCGGATATGTTTGCCGGCAATCCGTTCATGAAGGCGTTTCAGGACATGATGAGCGCGCCGGGTGGAAAACCCGAACCGGAAAAGAAAACAACCGACACCAGCCCCATGGTTCCATTTACCGACATGATGAACAAGATGTTTGACAGCGGGCTTGAGGCACAGAAGGAATATCAGAAGACCATCGACGGTCTGTTCGAGACCTACCGGAAGAATACGTCGGGCTGACAAGACCCGAATCCGGTGTTTTGGTGATGTCATAAAACTCAGATTGACAAAGCCTGACACAGCGACAAGATTGACGCATATTCTATACCTGAAGTTGAATAAAGCCGTGCAGCTATGATGCCGAAGCATCTGCATGACTGGCGGCATGTGACATATCGCATCATACATTCAGCACCGAAGCGCTCCGACCAATCGCGACATCAATCGATGGAGGACGCCAAGGATGAGATATTGCCGGGGAAAGCACCATGACAACGAAGCCCACGCTGTGGAAGTCGCGTTTCCAAGTGAATACCATCGACGACGGCACCTACGGGAACACACAATACGGTTCCAAGGTCGTAGCGCTCGCCGATGGCCGTTTTCTGGTTACATGGATCGATGACTCCGGCGGTCAGTTCGGTTTTCCGGGCTTGGAAGTGCTCGGCCAGATTTATGATGCGCTGGGGCGTCCGGTCGGCGACGAATTTACTGCCAGCGTCATATACAACGACGACAACCAGCAGGCTCCGGACATCATCTCTTTCGACGACGGCAGTTTTGCCGTCGCCTACCAATCGACGGACGCCGTGCCGATCGGCGACGCCGAGAACATCAACATCGATTATTTCAAAGCTGACGGCAGCTTCGACTACAATATCGATCTGCGGCAGAACTTTGCGGGTCCGCTCGGGGTCGATGATCGCGCGCCGTCGATTGTTGCGCTCGCCAATGGCGATGCGGCGATCGTCTATGAGCAAAGCGACAATGGCGCCGCCTCCAATATCGTCGGGCATATCCTCTCGAATAAGGCGGCGGGCACGCTGATCAATTTCGAGACGACGGCGGAAGCCACCCGCGCGGCCGATCTCGCTGTGCTGTCGAACGGCAGCCTGATCGTAACCTATGAGCGCGACCTGACCATCGGCGCGGGCACCGACTATACCCAGATCTGGTATTCGGTCAGAACAAGCGGCGGCACGCTGACCCAGAGGCTCGTTGCCAGCACCGATCTTGGCACGGCCGCCAAGCCTGTCATCGCCACGCTTTCGAATGGCGGTTTCGTCATCGCCTGGACAGATTCCGATGCCGGTCCCGGCGCGCCGGGCGCGATCGCCCGCTACTTTTCCGCGCCGGGCGTCGTCGGTGTCGAAGTGTTGCGCGAGACTTCGGGTGCCGAAAGCGCACCGACGGTGACGGCGCTCGCCGACGGCGGTTTCGTTCTCGGTTGGGCTGATGGCACGTCTCACAGCCTGAAAGGGCAGCGCTTCAACGCATCCGGCCAGGAAGTGGGTACGGAATTCACACTTGCAACAACGGGCAATCCCTCGCAGATGCAATTCGCGCTGCTCGATGACGGCCGCTTCGTGGCGACCTTCACCGCCGACGTTGGTGGCGACAGGGACATCCAACTCACCATCTTCGATCCGCGCACCAGCCCGATCCAGGGCACCAGCGCCAATGACGTGCTGACGAGCCGGATTGACGGCGCCATTGTGCAGGGCCTCGACGGCGACGACAAGATCTATGGCCAAGGTGGCAGTGACACCCTGGAAGGCGGCAAGGGGGCCGATTACCTGATCGGCGGAACCGGTGCCGATTGGGCGTCCTACGCCAATGCGGCCGCTGCCGTGAAGGTCGATCTCTCGACCCCCGCCGGCAATCTTGGTGAGGCGGCGGGCGACACCTACAATTCGATCGAAAACCTGCTCGGCTCCAGCTTCAACGATACCCTTTCCGCCAACAGCACCGCCAACACGATCTATGGCGGAACAGGCAATGATACGCTGGATGGCCGGGCCGGCAACGACGCGCTCAGAGGCCAGGATGGCGACGACATCCTAATTGGCGGTGCGGGCGCGGATACCCTGATCGGCGGACCAGGTTCCGATACGGCTTCCTACAGAACGGCAACCGCGGGCGTCGTGGTCAGTCTGAAAAATCCGGCGGTCAATACGGGGGATGCATCGGGCGACACCTACAATGTGATCGAGAACATTGAGGGGAGCGCGCACGCCGACAATCTGACCGGTGCGGACTCGATCGCCAACACGATTCTTGGCGGCGCAGGCAATGACATTCTCGATGGTGCCAGCGGCGATGACATCCTCAATGGAGGCACTGGCAACGATCTGCTGACAGGCGGCGCCGGCAAGGACTTCTTCCTCTTCAATACCACCCTGAGCGCAGGCACCAATGTCGACACGATCAACGATTATGTCCGCCTGGACGATACGATCCATCTGGAGGATTCGATCTTCGTCAACATTGCGAAGCATCCTGACGGCACACTCGTCTCCGCCGCTTTCAAGGACTTGAGCAGCGGCGCAGCCGATTCCAGCGACCGGATCATCTACAACCGCACGACGGGAGAGCTCTTCTATGACCGTGACGGATCCGGGGCGACTTACTCCGCAATCAAGTTCGCCATCATCGACAACACGTCGGGGGTCAATTCGACACTGACAGCGGCGGATTTCGTGCTCGTCTGAGACGTGTCCGCCTTTATCGGGATCGCCATCAAAGAAAAAGCCCGGTGCGGGCTCGGGACCGCGCACCGGGCAAGCAGCAGGGCATATTGGCTCAACCCTGCGGGGAACGGTAACGCGCAGAGGCGGCTGCGCGTCCCTGTTGCGCGGCGCATCTTTCGACGCATGAGGAGCGCAACAAAATTTTGAAGCTGCTGGTCGGTTTAATCGGCCGACACCATACTGCAGCGGAGGAATACGTCAATCTTGGCGCGCATTCCTGTAGAAAATATTCGCTCGGTTGCGAGAAGCCTGCGTCAGATGACGGCTGGGATCGTCGAAGAACGACGAGGTCAGGGCTTCACGGACTTCATGACGGCTGAGACCCATGTCCAGCAACTGATGATCGTCGAGATCGTCCAAGCGGCCGATGGCGCTTCGGTTTCGCAGCAGGCGCCAAACCGACGTCATCACGCCCGTCAGCCCCGCAAGGCGGGATGCGGCGGTCAGCTTCCCGGTCAGGGTGAGATCGAGGGTGGAATCGGTCGTGCGCATGATACTACTCCTTTTTCCTGGGCACGAAGCGACCCATCCCCCGCAGGGAGGTCAGCGCGGGGGTCGGGTCGAAACTTTGATGGTGATCGGTGTCGCCAGAGACTGGCTGGCCGCTTGTTTGATGCGATTTGCACGATCAAATTCGCAAATCCTTATTGATCAGTCCAACGAATGTTTCTAATGATATTCATCAAACAATTTTATAGGTACTCTTTCGAAGGACCTGGGGCCATGGCCGCACCGCTCGATATCGATCAATTGCAGACGTTCGTGGCCATCGCCGACACCGGCAGCTTCACCAAGGCGGCGGATCGGGTCTTCAAGACCCAGTCAGCCGTGTCGATGCAGATGCGGCGTCTCGAGGAGCGGATCGGCAAGCAGCTTTTCGCCAAGGATGGCCGCGGCAACCGGCTGACGGCGGAGGGCGACCGGCTCTTGAACTTCGCCCGTCGGATGATCCGGCTGAACAACGAAGCGATTGCCTCCTTCGATGACAACAGGCTCGAAGGCACGCTGCGGATCGGCACACCCGACGACTATGCCGACCGCTATATGCCTGAAATCATTGTCCGCTTTGCCAAGACGCATCCGAATGTCGAGCTTAACATCGTCTGCGAACCATCCGTCGACCTCGCCGAGAAGATGGCGAAGGGCGAACTCGACATCGCGCTGGTGACGCACAATCCGCGCGCGCGCGCTTCGGATGTCGTGCGCACCGAGCCGCTCTGCTGGGTGAGTTCCATCAATCATCCGCTGCCGGAGAATGCGCCGGTGCCGCTGGCCGTCGGCAAACGCGATTGCCAATGGCGGCAAGCTGCCTGTTCTGCGCTGGACGCGACGGGCAAGGAATACAACATCCTGTTCACAAGCTGGTCATCGACCGTTGTCGCGGCGGCCGTGCTCGCCGGCATGGCGGTTTCGGTCCTGCCGGAATCGGCGCTGCGCACCGGCATGAAGGTGCTGACCCAGGCGGACGGCTTTCCGGCGTTGGCGCCGGTGCAGATCGGCATCATGAAGCGTCCAGGCCTCTCGCCATCGCTGTCGAACGCGATCACCAATCACATCACGGCCTGCCTCGACAACATCACGCCGAACGCGGCCACCGATGATCTCGACACAGACATCAAGAGCTTCCCTCGCTATCCGCGCCTGCGCCAGAGCCATATGCTGCCCGGCTGGTAAACCAACCATCGTGACAATAAAAAACCGCGCTCTTTCGGTGGAAAGGGCGCGGCTCTGCTTTACGCAGCCGGTATTGCCGTATGGCCAAATGCGCCCCTGAAGGCACCCTACATTAGCTTCTCGTCATCAAAATAGTTAACAGTCGCAAAGGCTTAATCGCCGGTGCGGGGAACTCATAGACGAACACGGGTCATGTCCCAAGAGGGGCTGGTGAACCATTTTTGGTCTTATCTGCGGATTGCACTCAAAACAGGCGGAGACATGAAAAAACCGGGCGCCTTGCGGAGCCCGGTTTCGATTTCACAGCGACGGTGACGATCAGTTCAGATCGAACCGGTCCGCGTTCATCACCTTGGTCCAGGCAGCGACGAAGTCGCGAACGAACTTTTCACCTGCATCGCTCTGGCCGTAAACTTCGGCAAGAGCGCGCAGCTGCGAGTTCGAGCCGAAGACCAGATCGACGCGGGTTGCGGTCCACTTGACCTCGCCGGTCTTGCGGTCACGGCCTTCGAAGACGTCCTTGTCAGCCGAAACAGCCTTCCACACCGTGCCCATGTCGAGCAGGTTGACGAAGAAGTCGTTCGTCAGGGTTTCCGGGCTCTTGGTGAAGACACCGTGTTGGGACTGGCCAACATTGGCGTTCAGCGCGCGCAGGCCACCGACGAGAACCGTCATTTCCGGCGCGGTCAGCGTCAGAAGCTGAGCCTTGTCGATCAGCAGTTCCTCGGCCGAAACCGTGAACGCGGTCTTCTGATAGTTGCGGAAACCTTCCGAAACCGGCTCGAGAACCGAGAAGGATTCGACATCGGTCTCTTCCTGCGTGGCGTCGGTGCGGCCCGGCGTGAAGGGAACCGAGACGTCGTGACCGGCGTCCTTGGCTGCCTTTTCGACGGCGGCAACACCGCCCAGAACGATCAGGTCAGCAATCGAGACCTTCTTAGCCCCGGACTGGGCGTCGTTGAAGGCCGCCTGGATCGCTTCGAGCGCAACAAGCACCGTGCCGAGCTGATCGGGCTGGTTAGCCTCCCAATGGCGCTGCGGGGCAAGGCGGATACGGGCGCCGTTGGCACCACCACGCTTGTCCGACCCGCGGAAGGTCGAGGCGGATGCCCAGGCTGTCGAAACCAGCTGCGAGACCGACAGGCCCGAGGCAAGGATTTTTTCCTTCAGCGATGCGATATCGGCGTCATCGACCAGGACGTGGTTGATGGCCGGGATCGGGTCCTGCCAGATCAGGTCTTCGCTCGGCACTTCCGGACCGAGATAACGAGCCTTCGGTCCCATGTCGCGGTGGGTCAGCTTGAACCAGGCGCGGGCGAAGGCGTCGGCGAACTGATCGGGGTTTTCATAGAACCGGCGCGAGATCTTCTCATAGGCCGGATCGGCGCGCAGCGCGAGGTCGCTGGTCAGCATGGATGGCGCATGGCGCTTCGATGCGTCGTGCGCATCCGGCACTGAACCCGCACCCATGCCATGCTTCGGGGTCCACTGGTGTGCACCGGCCGGGCTCTTCGTCAGTTCCCACTCATAGCCGAACAGGTTCCAGAAGAAGTTGTTGCTCCATTTCGTCGGCGTTGAGGTCCAGGTGACTTCGAGACCGCTGGAGATGGTATCGCCGCCATGACCGCTGCCATAGCTGCTCGCCCAGCCGAGGCCCTGCAGTTCGATATCGGCGGCTTCCGGCTCGCGGCCGACATGGGCGGCATCGCCCGCACCATGGGTCTTGCCGAAGGTGTGGCCACCGGCGATCAGCGCGACGGTTTCCTCGTCGTTCATGGCCATGCGGCCAAAGGTTTCGCGGATATCGCGGGCAGAAGCGATCGGGTCCGGATTGCCGTTCGGGCCTTCTGGGTTGACATAGATCAGGCCCATCTGCACGGCTGCGAGCGGGTTTTCGAGGTCACGTTCGCCGGTGTAGCGCTTGTCGTCGAGCCAGGTACGCTCGGCACCCCAGTAGATGTCTTCTTCCGGCTCCCAGACATCGGGACGGCCGCCGGCGAAACCGAAGGTCTTGAAGCCCATGGATTCGAGCGCGCAATTGCCGGTGAGGATCAGCAGGTCGGCCCAGGAGAGCTTGTTGCCGTACTTCTGCTTGATCGGCCAGAGCAGGCGGCGGGCCTTGTCGAGGTTGACGTTATCCGGCCAGCTGTTGAGCGGCGCGAAGCGCTGCGTACCCGAGGAAGCGCCGCCGCGACCGTCGCCCGTCCGGTACGTGCCGGCGCTGTGCCAGGCCATGCGGATGAAGAAGGGGCCGTAATGACCGAAGTCGGCCGGCCACCATTCCTGCGAATCCGTCATCAGCGCGAACAGGTCCTGCTTGACGGCGGCAAGATCGAGCGTCTTGAACGCTTCGGCGTAATCGAAGCCGGTTCCCATCGGATCGGACAGGGCGGAATTCTGATGCAGAATCTTCAGATTGAGCTGGTTCGGCCACCACTCCCGGTTCGACGTGCCCTCGCCCGCATTGCTGGTGAGCGAGCCGTGCATGACCGGACACTTACCCGTTTTTTCGACCTTGGCGTCCATGTGTGCCTCCTGTTTTTAACGCAATGGAATTGGTTCGGCCGCACCTTCGTCCATATTCTCCATAGTTTCCAATTGTATTTAATAGGATTATCGATAGGATAGACTTATCATGATCACCCTGCGACAAATGCGTTATTTCGATGCTCTGGCAACCACACGGCACTTCGGGCGGGCCGCCGAAATGGTCAATGTCAGTCAACCGGCTCTCTCCGCGCAGATCGCCGAAATGGAGCGCCATCTCGACGTGAAGGTCATCGAGCGCAACCGCAGCGGCGCGCTTCTGACACGGCAGGGCGAGGCGCTGCTGCCGGATATCCGCGCCATCCTTTTGTCTGTCGATGCTCTGTATGACCGTGCCCGGCAAGCCACCGGCGTGCTGGAGGGACGCCTCCGGCTCGGCATCATCCCCACGGTCGCGCCATATCTGGTGCCCAAGCTCATCCCGATGATGCGACAGCGTTATCCGAAACTGGATGTGGAACTGCGCGAACTGTTGACCACCGGCTGCGTCGATGACGTCAAGCACGGCAAGCTCGACTGCGCCATCATCGCGCTTCCCCACGGAGACGATAGCCTTCAATCGCGCCCACTGTTCGAGGACCGTTTCCTGATCGCCAGTGCCGAGGACGAAAACACCGTCCTGGTCTCGCCGATGACGGAAGCGCAGGTGGACATGGACCGGCTGCTGCTGCTGGAAGAAGGACACTGCCTGCGCGACCAGGCGCTCGCTGTCTGCGGCACCAATGCCGGCCGCAGCGTCGCCAATTATGGTGCAACGTCAATGGCGACGCTGTTGCAGATGGTTAGCCATGGCATGGGCATCACGCTCATTCCGGAGATCGCGGTGAAGGACGAGCGCACCCGCAACCGCATGCGCATCGTCCCCTTCGCCGAACCGCAGCCCTCCCGCCAGATCGGCCTCATCTGGCGCAACCGCAGCGGCCGCGACGGCGACCAGCAGGCACTAGCGGCTTTGGTAACCGAGGCGGCGGGGGAGTTGTTGGGGTGATAAGAAGAAGCACAGTTGAGACAACGTTCCGAGTTTGCGGAGGCTCACCCCCCTCTGTCACGGAGTGACAGAGGGGGGTGAGCCTCGAATTCAGATGTCTCGGAAAGTTATCACACCACCTTCGCCTTCAGAAACTCCACCGTCCGGCTCCAGGCGAGATCGGCGGCGGCCTTGTCGTAGCGGGCGGCGGAGGTGTCGTTGTTGAAGGCGTGGTTGACGCCGTCGTAAATCTGGATGGTGAAATCCTTGCCGGCGTCGGTCAACGCCTTTTTATAGGCGTCGATACCGGCATTGATGCGGTCGTCGAGGCCGGCATAGTGCAGGAGAAGCGCGGCCTTGATCTTCGGCACATCTTCGGCCGGTGCCTGGGAACCGTAATAGGCAACGCCGGCCTTGAGGTTGGGGGACGCGACGGCGAGTTTGTTGACCATGCCGCCACCCCAGCAGAAACCGATGGCGCCGGCCTTGCCGGTCGTGGCCTCGTTGCCTTCGAGATAGGTGACGGTCGCAACCGCATTACCGATGGTCTGCTTGCCATCGAGCGCGCCGATCATTTCGCGTGCCTTGTCCTCATCGGCAGGCGTGCCGCCCGATGGCGACAGGAAGTCCGGGGCCAGCGCAACGAAACCTTCCAGCGCCATTCGGCGGGCGACATCTTTGATATGCGGGTTGAGGCCGCGATTTTCATGGATGACGATGACGGCGGGCAGCTTTCCGGAGGCATCGGCGGGGCGCACCAGATAACCCTTCATGTCGCCGCCTTCGCCGGGATAGGTGACGTCTTCCGCTTTCACGCGCGGATCGGCTTCCGGGATGATTTCCGCCTGGGCGCTGTTGGCGGCCAGCAGAGGCGCGATGGCAGCGGCACTTGCCGCCGAGCCGGTCAGGGCCGTCAGCTTCTGCATGAAGCCTCGGCGGTCGAGGCTCAGGTGCGTGTATTCGTCATAGGCGTTGATCATCGCCTGGGTAATCTTCGGCTGTTCCATTGTCGTTCCTCCCGGGGTGAGGCGCGTCCTGCGCTCAAGGCAAGCGCGCTTGATGGTGGCAAGCAATGTTCCTGTCCGGCATACTGCGGGCACGAGAGCAACAGAATTGCGACATCGCCCGCAGGTGGCAACGGCCGACCCGTTAACTTGACGTAAACGTGATCCGGCCGTGAGGACCACGGCCGGATCAGGGCATTAGCCTATTGCATGTACCAACCGTGGCTGACGACAAGCGACTGGCCGGTCAGCGCATTGGTCTCGAAGCCTGCAAACAGCAGCGCCACTTCAGCGACGTCCTCAAGCGTCGTAAATTCGGTATCGACCGTGCCGCCGAGCATCATCTTCTTGACGACTTCCTCCTCGGAAATGCCGAGCCGCACGGCCTGTTCCGGAATCTGCTTTTCGACCAGCGGCGTCTTGACGAAACCGGGGCAGATGACATTGGCGCGCACGCCGTCCGGCCCGCCTTCCTTGGCAACAACGCGCGCAAGCCCGAGCAGGCCGTGCTTGGCGGTGACATAGGCGGATTTCAGCGGCGAGGCCTCGTGCGAATGCACCGACCCCATATAGATTATGGCGCCGCCCTTCTGCGCCTTCATGTGCGGGATGCAGGCCTTGGTGGTCAGGAAGGCACCATCGAGATGGATCGACAACATCTTCTTCCAGTCGGAAAAGGCATAGTCCTCGATCTTGTTGACGATCTGGATGCCGGCATTGGAGACGAGCACATCCACCCTGCCCCACTTGGCGATGACCTCGGCCACGCCGGTATTGACGGCGTCTTCGCTGGTCACATCCATGGCGACGCCGATGGCCTCGCCCGGGCCGGCGGACGTCAGATCCTTCGCCGTCGCTTCCGCCGCGTCGAGCTTCAGGTCCGCGATCACGACCTTGGCCCCCTCCGACACGTATTTCTTCGCGATCGCCAGACCGATGCCGCTGGCCGAGCCGGTGACGATGCAGACCTTGTCCTTGAGTTTCATGGTTCTAACTCCCTATTGCGCAAGATAATCATGGACCACTTCGCCGAGGCCCAGCGTCAGGTCCGAGAGAATATGGATGGCGGATTTGACTTCAAGCACCGGCAGGTCGGCGACCGGCGCCAGCGCGTGTGGAAACAGCGCGAGCGCGCCCGGCCCTTCCCAAGCGCCCTTGACCGTCAGATCCTCCAGATAGTAGCGGACCAGTTCGCAGATGCGCGGCGTGCAGTCCACATGCGGAATGATCTTCAGCATGAAATTCGGCTGTTTCAGGCTTTCTAGCACCTTGGCCTTGTCGAGCGTGCGATGCTTGAAGCCCATCGTTGCCGTGGCGACGCGCTGGCCGCCGTAATCCAGTGTACCGACGAGGGCATCCTTGACCGAAGTCAACGACGGCTCGGCGAGCTTTTTCGGAAACCCCCAGATCTCGCGGCCGCCGGCGATCGGCGCGTCGTCGTTGAGATACATGGAATGCACATAGCCGCCATGGACGCCTTCATAGGTGACGGGAATGACCTGACCGGATTCGGTGTAGTCACCAAAGCCAGTAGAATCCGGCATGCGGATAAACTCGTATTTCACCAGCGGCTCGTCGAACTGCAGCGGTTCAGGCACCACGCGGCGCAGCGCTTCCGGATCGGTCCGGTAGGTGATGATCATATATTCGCGGTTGATGAACCGATAGGGACCCGGCGGATAGGACGGGCTGGTCAGTGGCATGGCGAAGGCATTGCGCTTCACGTCATCGATTTTCACTATTTTTTCTCCCGTACGTGTTTTTCGCAGAGATCGAAGACACGGATACCGTTTGTCGGGCGGGTGCGCTCCTGCCAGTCCGGATGGGTGAGCGTATGAACAACGTCGTCATGCCCGGCCTTCCAGTGCTCCTCGACAGAAAGCCGCGAGAACTCGTAATCCTTCGACCCGCCCTCATAGGCCGCATGGCGATAGATCAGGTGCACCATGGTGACGGCGGAATCATTGCCGATCTTTTCAAGCAGCCGCGCGTCCGGATCGTCCTTCAGTTCGTCGGGCAGTTTCTCCATCAGGCGCTTGGCCGCCATGCGGATAGTCTGCAGCTTGCGGAACTGGTCGGTGTTCAAACGGGTGCGGCTGGAAAAACGGATTTCCTTTTCGCGGGCATCGACATCGAACAGGTCCTTGGGCAGTGGTCCCCGGGCGCT
Source organism: Rhizobium sp. Leaf453 (assembly GCF_001425605.1). Classification (GTDB taxonomy): domain Bacteria; phylum Pseudomonadota; class Alphaproteobacteria; order Rhizobiales; family Rhizobiaceae; genus Pararhizobium. The sequence continues at coordinate 389,437 of NZ_LMRG01000001.1, forward strand.
GAACAGATCGACCTGGAAGATGCAGAGGTCGCTCTCCAGTTCCTCGCCGGCGAGAATGCGTTGCAGCGGCGTGTTGGAAACGATGCCGCCATCCCAGTAGTAGCGCCCGTCGATCTCGACCGGCGCGAAAGCCGGCGGTAGCGCCCCGGAGGCGGCGATATGTTCGGTGGTGAATTCGCAGTGCCGATTGTCGAAATAGTTGAAATTGCCGCTCATCACATCGACGGCGCCGAGGCTCAGCCGGATGGCGCCGGAATTGATCAGGTCGAAATCAATCAGACCCGCCAGCGTCTCCTGCAACGGCGCCGTATCATAGAGGCTGATGGCGGCCATGGGGTCGCCAGGGATGTTCCAAGGCGCGAAGGCGCGCGGGGTGAAGAAGCCGGGAACGCCGGTCAATGAGCCCAGCACGGCAGCGGATTCGTTGAACCATTTGCGCATCACGTCGCCATTGCCGAAGAAATGGCCTGACAGACCCGATGACACGCGATGCCAGAAGGTGCGCAGATTATCGACGCGACTGTCGACCGGGCTCCCAGCGATGATCGCCGAATTGATCGAGCCGATCGAAATACCGGCCAGCCAGTCGGGGCGGATGCCGGCCTCGTGCAACGCTTCGTAGGCGCCGGCCTGATAGGCGCCGAGAGCGCCGCCGCCCTGAAACACCAGCACGGTCTTTTCTGTGGGAATGGTGCTCACCGGATACTTACCTCTGGAATGCTGCGACGGCGAACAGACAACGCCCGGAAGGGAGGCCACGTTCCGCTTTCGCAGATTAAGTTTTGGTAATGCGGAAAGACGATAGAGGGGATGATAGTTTATTTATTTCAGACGCTTGCTGTCGGCGAGCGGATTCCATTTCCTGTTAATGGAGGGGATGATAGTCCAGCCTTGTGCACTGCGCAATGCAACAGAATGTGACGGTGCATCACGGTCAAATCGTGGCGATGTGCACGGCGAAAAGCACCCAGAGCACGAAGTTCAGCACGAAGCCGACGGTGAAAAGCCGCTGACGCACTTTCAGGCGGTTCGATGTCACATGCACATAGGCATGCGCAAACCGGCTGAGCACGAACAGCCAAGCGACGATAATTGCTGCCTGGCTGACCCCAGCCGTCACGTAAAGCATAACGCAGACGAGATAGAAGAGCAGCGGCAGTTCGAACTGGTTGATCAGATTGCGCGCGACGGTGGCGCTGGGTGCCGGCTCGATCGTCGGGATCTTGTAATCCTGCGCCTTTGCCGTTCCGGCCCGCACGGCACCGAACCTGCGGCGCATCATCAGGAAATAGATGGAGAAGACGAGCCCGACCTGCGCGATGACAGGCCAGAAGATTGCAGTCGATGTGGGCATGAAGACTCCGTCGATTCGAATGAGGGATCATGTATAGCGACGGCGGCCCAAATCCAGAAACGACGGTGGCTTGACTCCCCTTTTGCCGATGGGAGAAGGTCGGCCCATACTGCAACACGGGAGCCATGACCCGCGCCCGCCAATGACGAGTGGAATACGAATGTCCGAAAATCCCGCCGCCGAACCGCTTCCCCACCATCATGTTTCGGCAATGACCGGACGCGACCCGCATGAACATCACCGTGTGGCGACACCACTCGAACTGCTCTTCGACCTGACCTTCGTCATCGCTTTTGGCATCGCCGCGTCGCAACTCGCTCACCTGCTCGCCGAAGGGCATTACGCCGCCGGCCTGATGGGCTTCGGCTTTGCCATGTTCGCGGTCTGCTGGGCCTGGGTCAATTTTTCCTGGTTCGCCTCCGCCTTCGATACCGACGATTGGGTCTACCGTGTCACCACCATGATCCAGATGGTCGGTGTGCTCGTCCTGGCGCTCGGCCTGCCGAAGATGTTCGAGACGATCGATCATGGCGAGCATGTCAACAACAGCGTCATGGTGCTCGGTTACGTCATCATGCGCATCGCGATGGTGTTCCAGTGGCTGCGGGCGGCTCGGCAAAATCCGGAACGGCGCAAGGCCTGCCTCACCTATGTGACCGCCATCTCCATCGCCCAGGTCGGCTGGGTCATCTCGATCTTCATCGACATGCCTCTGCTTGTGACCGCCATCTGCGTCATTACACTGACGCTCATTGAAATGCTGGGGCCGTTCATTGCCGAACGCACCAACGGCGGCACGCCCTGGCATGCGCATCATATAGCCGAACGTTACGGCCTCTTGGCGATCATCACGCTCGGCGAAGGCGTCGTCGGCACGGTGGCGTCGATTTCAGCCATCACCGGTGAACAGGGCTGGAACCTCGACGCCATCCTCGTCTGCATTGCCGGTACCGGCCTGACATTCGGCATGTGGTGGCTTTATTTCATATTGCCGGCAGGCCGGGTGCTGCACGTCTTCCGCAACCGGTCCTTCGTCTGGGGCTATGGCAACATGCTCGTCTTTGCCGCCATTGCCGCCACCGGCGCCGGGCTCCACGTCGCCGCCTATTATATCGAGCACAAGGCCCATATCGGCGCGGTGGCCGCGGTTCTCACCGTCGCCATCCCAGTCTTTGCCTATATCTCGCTGATATTCGGCTTCTACGTTTACCTGCTGCGCAAAATGGAGACGTTCTATGTCTGGCTGATGGCCGGCATGACGGCGATCGTCATACTCTCCGTCGCCTGTGCTGCCGCAGGCGTCAGCATGACGCTCTGCCTGGTGATCCTGATGTTCGCGCCACTCGTGCCGGTACTCGGCTATGAGGTGAAGGGGCATCACTACGGCAGTGAGGCGCTCCGCCGGGCACTCGGCCATTGAGATCAATGAAAAGGCGGCGAAGTTGCCCTCGCCGCCTTTCAAATTTCAAACATGAAACAATAATTACATCGCGCCCGGATAGTTCGGGCTTTCGCGGGTGATGGTCACGTCATGGGCATGGCTTTCGCGCAGGCCGGCGCCGGAGATGCGCACGAAGGTGGCGCGTTCCTGGAAGTCCTTGATGGTCTTGCCGCCGACATAACCCATCGAAGCCTTGAGACCGCCGGCCAGTTGGTGCAGCACACCCGAGACCGGTCCCTTATACGGCACCTGGCCTTCGATGCCTTCCGGCACCAGCTTCAGCGTGTCACGCACTTCCGCCTGGAAGTAGCGGTCTGCCGAGCCGCGCGCCATGGCACCGACGGAACCCATGCCGCGATAGGCCTTGAACGAACGGCCCTGATAGAGGAACACCTCGCCCGGGCTTTCGTCCGTGCCGGCGAGCAGCGAGCCGATCATGCAGGCCGATGCGCCGGCGGCGATCGCCTTGGCGAGGTCGCCGGAGAACTTGATGCCGCCATCGGCGATGACCGGAATGCCGGAGGCCTGCGCGGCTTCAACAGCCGACATGATGGCCGCAAGCTGCGGCACCCCGACGCCGGCGACGATGCGGGTGGTGCAGATCGAGCCCGGGCCGATACCGACCTTGACAGCATCCGCACCGGCATCGATCAGCGCCTTGGTGCCATCGGAGGTGGCGACATTCCCGGCCATGATGCGAACCGAGTTCGACATGGTCTTGACCTTGGTGACAGCATCGAGAACGCGCTGCGAATGGCCATGCGCGGTATCGACAACGATGAGGTCAACGCCAGCATCGATCAGCCGCTCGGCCCGCTCGATACCATCATCACCGACGCTGATGGCGGCGGCGGCACGCAAGCGACCCTGAGCATCCTTGGAAGCATTCGGGTTGAGCTGCGACTTCTCGATATCCTTGACGGTGATCAGGCCGATACAGCGGCGATCGCCATCGACGACCAGCAGCTTCTCGATGCGGTGAGTGTGGAGAAGGCGCTTGGCTTCTTTCTGATCGACGTTTTCGGTGACCGTGATCAGGTTTTCCCGGGTCATCAGTTCGTAGATCTTCTGGCCGGGATCGGACGCGAAGCGCACATCGCGGTTGGTCAGAATACCGACGAGGCGGCCGGGAACAGAGCCATTGGCATTTTCGACGACCGGGATGCCGGAGATCGAATACATCTTCATCAGCGCCAGTGCGTCGGCGAGCGTGGCATCGGGACCGATGGTCACCGGGTTGACGACCATGCCGCTTTCGAACTTCTTGACCTGGCGGACCTGCTCTGCCTGTTCGATCGGGGTCAGGTTACGGTGGATAACGCCGATACCGCCGGCCTGCGCCATGGCGATCGCCAGGCGGCCTTCGGTGACCGTGTCCATGGCAGACGACAGAATCGGCAGGTTGAGGTCGATATCCTGGGCGATGCGGGTGGCAATGTTGGTCTGCCCCGGCATGACTTCGGAATGTCCCGGTTGCAGAAGAACGTCGTCGAAGGTCAATGCCTCCAAACCGGTCGCCGTTTCGATGATGCGTGCCATGGCCAATCCCTTCGGTAAATGGAACCCTCCCCGCACAATCGAAAACCGTGCGGCGGGAGACTCGCCCCGATCAACGGGCGAGAGTTTCTTGGAAGTTGGCGAGGGCTGGTAACACGGATATGACGGGTTGGAAAGTGGCAAGGCCCGGCGAAAACGCCGGGTCTGCCAAGTTTCCTGTGCAATGCGGCATCAGATTTCGAACTGATAGGTCTCCGGCACGAACCGATAGCCCTGCTCGTGCTTTTCGATGAAACCGACGGCCGGAAACGGCATGTGGTAACCGACGAAAGGCAGACGGTCGGTGGCGATCATGTCGAACACCGTATTGCGTGCGGCGGCCGCCTTTGCCTTGTCCATGTCGAACTTCACTTCCCAATCCGGTCGCTGCAGCGACAGGACGAAATGATTGGCGGTGTCGGCGGTCAACACCAGACCCTTGCCTTCCGATTCAACCTTGAACACCATGTGGCCTGGCGAATGGCCGAAAGCGGCCATGCCGGTGATGCCCGGCACGACTTCGGCGCCATCGCCAATGAAGGTCATCTTATCGGCCAGCGGCACGACATTCTTCAAGACGCCCTTATGGCCATTCTCGGCCGGCGTGCCGACACGGGCCTCGTCCTTCCAGAAATCAAATTCGACCTGGCCGGCGACATAACGGGCATTCTTGAAAGCCGGCGCACCGCCTTCCATCAGGCCGTTGATATGGTCGCCATGCATGTGGGTGAGGACGACGACGCTCACTTGATCCGGTGTATAACCCGCAGCCTTGAGGCCTTCGAGCAGATGACCGGCACCGGCCTCCCGGCCGCCCTCGCCCATGCCCGTGTCGAACAGGACGATATCGGTGCCGGTATCGATCAGGGTCGGCGAGAAGCCGTTGACGAATTTTTCGGTCGGCAGGAAATTCGCTTTCAGAAGGTCCGCCACTGCCTCGGGCGACTGGTTGGTGCCGAATGTTTCATGCGGCTTCTCGGCGACGCGGATACCGTCGCTGATGACGGTGACGCCAAAGGAGCCGATCTTGAAACTGTTGGTTCTGCCTGCCGGTGATTTCATGCTGTCGGCTTTCGGTTCGCTTTGCGCCAGGGCGCTGCTGCTCATGACAAAAGGTGCGGCCAGCGCGCCGGCGGCTGCTGTCCCAAATAAGGCACGACGGCTCAAGGGAAAAGATGTCATCTTGCTGTTCTCCAATGGGGTTCTGGCAATGGATTGCGGATGGCGACATCCGGCAAGGCAACATCTAGCGCCTTGACAAACAATGCCTGCAGGACTCACACGGATGTGATCGCAAGTTGAACGCCGCGACCCGACTTTGGCCTGAAAAGCCCTATCTCCGTCGCTTCATCCTCCCGCATGCAAGGCCTTCGCATGAACCGCATCGTCCCGATGATCCTCGCCGTCGCTCTCTTCATGGAGCAGATGGATTCCACCGTCATTGCCACCTCGCTGCCGGCGATCGCCCATGACCTTGGCGTCGGGCCGATCACGCTGAAACTGGCGTTGACCTCCTACATGGTATCGCTGGCGATCTTCATTCCGCTCAGCGGCTGGATGGCTGACAAGTTTGGCGCCAAGCGCATCTTTCGCGCCGCCATCCTCGTCTTCATCCTCGGGTCGATCTTCTGCGCCTTTGCCAACAGCGTGCTTGCCTTCGTGCTCGCCCGCTTCCTGCAGGGCATGGGCGGGGCGATGATGACGCCGGTGGCGCGTCTCGTGTTGGTTCGCTCCACCCAGCGCAGCGAGCTGGTCGGCGCCATGGCGCTTCTGACCATTCCCGCCCTCGTCGGACCGCTGGCCGGCCCGCCACTCGGCGGCTTCATCACCACCTATTTCTCCTGGCACTGGATCTTCCTGATCAACGTCCCGGTTGGCATTCTCGGCTACATCCTCTCAGGCATTTATCTGCCGGAAATCGTCAGCGAAGCGCCACCGCCAATTGATATCAAGGGCTTCTTCCTGAGCGCCATCGCCGCCTCCGGCACGATGTTCGGCCTGTCGGTCATGAGCCTGCCGGCCCTGCCGCCACAGGTCGGAGCAGTCGCTGTCGCCATCGGCATCGTCTGCGCGGTTCTCTATGTCCGGCACGCCCGTCGCCACCCGGCGCCGCTTCTCGATCTCAACCTGTTCAAGGACAGTGCCTTCCGGGCAGCCGCAATCGGCGGCACGCTCTTCCGAATCTCGATCGGCGCCGTGCCCTTCCTGATGCCACTGATGCTTCAGGTCGGCTTCGGCCTGACGCCGTTCCAATCCGGCATGATCACCTTCGTCGGTGCCGTCGGCGCACTCACCACGAAATTCTTCGCCAAGCGCGTCCTGATCTTCGCCGGGTTCCGCACGACACTGATCTTCGCCTGCATCACCGGCGCGATCCTGACCTTCGTCAACGGCCTGTTCACCCCGGCGACACCCTACGCGGTGATGATGGTGATCCTGCTGCTGGCCGGTTTTGCCCGGTCGTTCTTCTTCACCAGCGTCAACGCGCTGGCCTTTGCCGACATTCCGGATTCGATGGCGAGCAAGGCGACCTCAATGACTGCCGTGCTGCAGCAGATGAGCCTGGCGCTTGGCGTCGCGGTTGCCGGTGCGATCCTGGAAATCGAGACGACGCTAACGGGATCGCCGCTGGAACTGGGTGACTTCCAGACCGCCTTCATGTTGATTTCTGCCATCACGCTCTCGGCCGTCATCCCGCTGATCGGCATGTCGAAGACTGCCGGTGCCTCGGTATCGGGACACGGGAAACATCTCGACCCCGAAGAGGAGATCGTGGCGGTCAAATAGCCGAGACTATTCCGGCTTTTCGCAGACGGCCGACAGCTTGTTGCCATCGGGATCGCGAACATAAGCCGCATAAAAATGCGCGTGGAAAGGCCGGAGGCCCGGCCCGCCCTCATCCGTGCCGCCATGGGCAAGGGCTGCCGCATAAAAGGCGTCGATGGCCGCGCGGCTGTCCGCCTCCAGAGCGACCATCGACCCGTTGCCGATCGTCGCGGCATTCCGGTCATAGGGCGTGACCACCCACAGGCGGCACCGGCTGTCGCTCTCGGCGCCATAGCCGATCTCGACATCATCCTGCTTGCGGCGCGAAAGACCGAGCGGCGCCAACGTCGCATCGTAGAAGCGTTGCGACCGGGCGAGATCGTTGCTGCCGAGAGTCACATAGAGAAGCATTCTTATTCGGCCTCGACCGGATCCCGCTCGTCGGTGAGATAGCGGTCGTCGATCGCCGTTTCGGTTTCCCGCAGCGATGGCGCGCCAGGCTTGCGGCCCTTGAAGCCCTTGGCAAGTAGGAACATCTCGACCGATTCCGCCCGCGACGCAGCCGGTTTTACATGGATGACCTGCTTGAAATTCTGCTTGAGCAGCGTCAGCAGTTCGCGCTCGGCGCCACCCTGGAAGGTCTTGGCCAGAAAATGCCCGCCCTCGGCCAGCACGTCGATGGCGAAATAGGCCGCGACCTCGCAGAGATGCATGGTGCGGATATGGTCGGTCTGGCGGTGGCCCGTCGTCGGCGCCGCCATGTCGGAGAGCACGAGATCCGGCGTGCCGCCGAGTGCCGTCATCAGCTTTTCGGGCGCCGACGGATCGAGGAAGTCCAGTTGCACGATATGCACGCCAGGGAGCGGGTCGAACTCGAGAAAGTCGATGGAGACAACCTTCGGCTCGGCATCGGTCGAATTGGTGACCTTGGCTGCGATCTGCGACCAGCTGCCCGGCGCGGCGCCGAGATCGATGATGCGCTTGGCGCCCGACAGGATCTTGTGCTTCTCGTCGATCTCCAGAAGCTTGAAAGCCGCGCGGGCGCGATAACCTTCGAGCTGGGCGCGCTGCACGTAGGGATCGTTGATATGACGCTCCAGCCAGCGCCGCGACGAGGCCTTGAGCTTGCCCTTCTTGACCTTCTGGCCAAGCTTGCGCCCGGTGCGGTTTCCGCCGATCGGGGGTTTGGTCATTGCGTGTTTCCTTCGTGGGAAGCGTGTGGGCCGCGCATGGGACGCCGGGCGCGACCGCGCCGCCAGACACCATCATCGGCCATCATGTCGGTCAATAGGCCTTCGCGCAGCCCACGATCGGCAACGCGCATGCGCTCCGACGGCCAGCGGCGACGGATGGCTTCGAGAATGGCACAGCCGGCCAGAACCAGGTCCGCCCGATCCGGTCCGATGCAGGGATTGGCCGCTCGCGCGGTGAAATCCCAGGACAGCAGACGCGCCTGCATGGCCGACACCTCGTCATCCGACAGCCACAGCCCGTCCACCTTGCGGCGATCGTAGCGCGGCAGATCGAGATGGACGCCAGCGAGCGTCGTTACCGTTCCGGACGTGCCGATCAGATGGAAGCCGTTCTCGTCGCCGGGATTGTCGAGCGTATGGATCGCCGGGCAATCGAACTTGGCGAGCATGCCCTGAACTTCGCTCACCATCGCCTCGAAACCCTGCGGCGTCACATCCTGGCCGCCATGGCGTTCCGACAGCGTGACGACGCCGACCGGCAGCGATGTCCAGTGGGTGATGTGATTGGCCAGCCGGCTGGACCGGTTTTCGCCGATCTTGATGACGGCGATTTCCGAGGAGCCACCGCCGATATCGAACAGTACGACCGATTTCGTCTCGCGCCCAACCAGCGACGAGCAGCCGGACACGGCGAGCCGCGCTTCGGTTTCGCGGGTGATGATCTCGAGCTCAAGCCCGGTTTCCGCCAAAACGCGTTCGAGGAAAGCCTCGCCATTCTCGGCGGCGCGTGTCGCCTCCGTAGCAATCAGCCGGGTCTTGCGGATATCGCGGGTCTTCAGCTTGGAAGCGCAGACCTTGAGCGCATCGATCGACCGGTCCATGGCATCCTGAGACAGCCGGCCGGAGGCGCCGAGCCCCTCGCCCAGCCGCACGATCCGTGAAAACGCATCGACGACCCGGAACTGGCCGGGGCGCGTCGGCTGGGCGATCAGCAGACGGCAATTGTTGGTGCCGAGATCGAGCGCTGCATAGAGCGGCGAACTTTCGAAGCCGTGCCCGTGAGCATGTCCGTGCGCAGCGCCGTTGCCGCGCCGTTCGTCACTGCCGTTCTGTTGGCTAGCCGGGCGATCCTCGGTCTTTCGGGCTGGAAACACATGAAACGGCTGTGGCCTTGTAGCAGTATCCGCCAGGGGACGCGGCTTTTCGCTCGTTGCCAGCGGACGCCCCTGCAGGCTGCGCCTTTGCCGGTGCTTCTTGCTTCGCTTCTGATTGGCGTGATCCGGACCGGCAGCAGCCACCGGCTTTTCAGCGAGAGCGGAAGCGTTCGGATGGCTTGCGGCAACGGGTTGATTCGGTGCGCCTGGCTGCGCCTGGCCGGATTTCGACCGGCGTCGACGCTTGCGTTTGCGCACGGGTTCGCCGGTCGCATCTCTCACTTCGGGACGCCCTGTTTCTCCGGCATGGCCGGAAGAACTGGCATTCGCAGGGACAATGCGCGACGGCTTTCCCCGCCTGCGCTTGCCCTTGCCGGAACGGGACGGTGTCTGCCCCTCGTTACGGCCTGCTGCCGACGCCCCGGAAACGGACGGCTGTTCGCCGCTGTCGGGGTCTCTCACGTGTCTGTCCATTGCGCCGCGCAGAACGAATGCCGCTCAAGGCGCTCTCTTGATTTTCGTTGACCAGACTTTACCAGCGCCTGCCCAATTCACCAAATTCTTTTTGCGCCGCCGCTTTCATCGCTTATGTTTCGGCAAGCCGCACCTTTCGCGCCACAGGCTGGCACACATTCCACCGCTTCCAAAATTTTTTCCAAAATCTATTTGCATCCGCCGATTCTTTGTTTATAAGCCCGCCTCACCAGCCGGGCGCACATATCGCCCCTGAGCGTTGGGGAATAGGTTAACGGTAGACCCACGGACTCTGACTCCGTTAGTCCTGGTTCGAATCCAGGTTCCCCAGCCAAATCTCCCTAAAAACTCTAAATTCCTTGAATCTCCAGTCATACGCCTTTTTCTGGGCGTGGTTCGAGGTGAACTAGTTGATGGTGCCATCATGGAGCTTTCCCGACGGAGCAAGGATTTGATGGCGTGGCTGACGCCGCGTTCTCGGGCGAGAAATGCTTTTGTTTTTTACAAGTTCAAGCAAAGCAAAACGCGATCAATATCTTGCCCACACAGCACGTTGGCCTTCAACAGGATTTGCCTGATTTTTGGTTTCAAAGCCCAGCCGCGAACCGATACAACCGAAAGTTCAGTACCTCCTCAAATAATGGTTGACTTGAAGCTGAGTAACCTGTGTGAAATTTGCTTCGGTACTGACAACCACATGCTGATTGGGGATCGATTCGAGAATGGCGAAAATACTGGAAACGAACGGAGTTACGGTCACGATGACCGCAGCTGAATTTTCGACCTTCGATCGCATCGTCACATATGATCAGCCGGCCAATCTGACGGATACCGTCTCCCTTCAAATCGGGAGCATCGGGACAATCGACTTTTCCTTGGCGCTGGAGGGGATCCGTGCCGTGGAGGTCTTTGCCTTTGAGGCCGGGAATACGATTACGACAGGTGATGGAGACGACACGATCTACGGCAGTGATGCGTCCGACACGCTGAATGGCGGCAAAGGCAACGATACGCTTTACGGCAGCATGAATTATGGCAGCTTGGGCCGCGACATCCTGAATGGCGGAGACGGAGACGATACGATCTACGCCAGATCGAAATACGCCATCGTCAACGGCGGCGCCGGCTCAGACATCATAATTGCCGGCACAGTAAGCAAGATCGACGGCGGCGCTGGTGTGGACCGCCTTCGGACGTCCGGTGATATCTCCAAAATCTCCATTTCGGGGGTGGAGATTCTGGAGGCGGTCAAGCAAATTACGATAACGGCGGCTCAACTGTCGAGCTTCGAGTGGATCGGCGCGGGTTTGTACGATGAGGAAACCGGCGGAACCTATTGGCTTTCCGGGGCAGGATCGGTCGATCTTACTCAAGCGCTTGGAGGCGTGCGGAAGGTCAATGTCCATACATCCGCTGATGGCAACACTGTAACGGCCGGAGATCTGGACGATCAGTTGTACGGCAATGCGGGGGACGACATTCTGAACGGCGGGGCCGGGGATGACGAATTCTGGGACAACTATAGTGTCGATGACAACGATACGTTTAATGGAAACGACGGCAACGACCATATCACCGCCTGGGGCAGAAATGACACCGTCAACGGTGGCAACGGCAATGACTTCCTGGCCATCAGTCGTTTGGGTGGACGAGTCGTTACGGCCATTGGCGGCAGTGGCTGGGATATCATGGTCGCCAATGGAGATATGAAGGGCTTAACCGTTTCAGAGGTCGAGGTTCTCGATGTCGATGGGGAGAGCATCACTGCGACCACCACTCAATTGTCAAGTTTCGAGCGCATCACAAATTATGATTCGCACGGCCCGGCTACGTATTCGGTTACCATTTTTATCTCCGGTTCCGGCGCGATCAACTTTTCCAAGGCACTCCAGGACGTGGGAGCTGTTGTCGTTACACTGTCCGCCGATGGCAACACCGTAACCGGCGGGGCGAGAGCCGATACATTTATCGCTGGAGCCAAATCGGATACCGTTAACGGCGGCGGCGGCGCTGATACTGCGTCCTACGCCGCAGCCACCGTCGGCGTCACGCTCAATCTTGCAAACAATGCGCTGAACGCAGGAGGTGCCGCCGGAGACTCGTATTCAAGCGTGGAGAACATCATTGGCTCCCGGTATGATGACAGCCTGACCGGAAACACTGCCAACAACACGCTCGACGGCGGCCTCGGCACTGATACTCTCGCCGGTGGCCTCGGCAACGATACCTATATTCTCGATAGCACCAGCGACACAATCGTCGAGAAAGCGGATGAAGGCACCGATCTCGTCCGCTCGTCGATCAGCTACGCCCTTATCGGCAATATCGAGAACCTTACCCTCACTGGTACGTCCGATATCGATGGAACCGGTAACGGCCTCGTCAATATCATCACCGGCAACGCCGGCAGGAACATACTTGATGGCGGCTCAGGTGCCGATACCCTGATTGGCGGTGCGGGAAACGACACCTATGTGGTTGACAGTTCGAGCGACAAAATCATCGAGAAGACAGGCGGAGGTATGGATATCGCCCGCTCGTCTGTCAGCTACACAATCGCCGGCAATGTCGAGAACCTCACACTTACTGGCACCTCCAACATCAACGGGACCGGCAGCAGCCTCATCAATGTTATTATTGGCAATGCAGGCGATAACATCCTCGACGGCGGCACAGGCACCGATACTTTGATCGGCGGTTTGGGCAACGACACGTACTTGATTGATCGAGCAGGCGACAAGGCAATCGAAAATGCTGGTGAAGGAATCGACCTCGTTCGAGCGTCGGTCAGCTACGTTCTTTCCGGCAATCTCGAGAACCTGACACTCTCCGGTACCGCCGACATCACCGCAGCCGGCAATGAATTGGCCAACGTGATAACCGGCAACTCCGGCGGCAACACGCTTTCTGGTGGAGATGGCGACGATATCCTCATCGGCGGCGCAGGATACGATGATCTCAGAGGCGGTGCTGGGCTTGATACCGCTTCCTATGCCGGCGCCACCAAGGCGGTCATCGCCAGCCTGGTTGACACCAGCTACAATTCTAACGACGCTTCGGGCGATTTTTACCGGTCAATCGAGAACCTGATCGGCACGAATTATGCCGACAGGTTGACCGGCAACACCGCCGCAAACGTCCTCGATGGTGGCGACGGCGACGATGTCCTGATCGGCGGCGCTGGCGCTGACACGTTGATTGGCGGCAGCGGTATGGACCGGGCGTCTTATGCCGGCGCGAACAAGGGCGTCATGGCAAGCCTGTCCGATGTATCGGTCAATACGCAGGACGCAAAGGGCGACACCTACGCGTCGATCGAAAACCTTACTGGCACAAGCTTTGCCGACAGGCTGATCGGCAACGCCGCTGCAAATACGCTGGATGGCAGCTATGGCGATGATATCCTGACCGGCGGCGGTGGTGCCGACAAGCTGGTTGGTGGCAGCGGTGCTGACCGGGCGTCCTACGCGGGAGCGACCAGGGGCGTTACCGCAAGCCTGTCCGATGCCTCCGTCAACACGCAGGATGCCAGGGGCGATATCTACTTTTCGATCGAGAACCTGACTGGCTCAAGCTTTGCCGACAGGCTCACCGGGAACGCCGGCGACAACACGCTGGATGGCGGCGACGGCGACGATATCCTGATCGGCGGCGCGGGAGCGGACAGACTGATTGGCGGCAACGGCATTGACCGGGCATCTTATGCCGGCGCGAGCAAGGGCGTCATGGCGAACCTGTCCGATGCTGCGGTCAATACGCAGGACGCCAAGGGCGACACCTACTCTTCGATCGAGAACCTGACGGGTTCAAGCTTTGCCGACAGGCTGACCGGCAACACCGGCGAAAACACTCTGGACGGCGGTGACGGCAATGATGTGCTGGCCGGTGGTGCAGGCGTGGACAAACTGATCGGAGGCCACGGGTCGGACATCTTCGATTTCAATTCGCTCTCCGAAAGCGGCCCGACAAGCATCGGCCGTGACGTCATCGTGGATTTCACGGCATCGAGCGGCGATCGGATTGACCTCTCTTCCATCGACGCAAATTCAAATGCGGTTGGAAACCAGGCCTTCATTTTCATTGGAAACGGGTCATTTTCAGGTCAAGCGGGCCAGTTGCGCTATCAGGAGAAGGGATCGAACACGTACATCTATGCCGACGTCAACGGAGACAAGTCTGCGGATTTCAGCATCCAGCTTGATGAGGCTATGGCCCTGCAAAAGGACGACTTCATGCTGTAACGATCCCTTCTTGCCCCTTGGTTGAATGACGTTGTCAGAAACCTGTGCATTACGCGGTGAATCGGGTCGTGCCGTGATGAAGAAAACGGCATCTCCTCAAATGCCGTTTGCATGACGCAGTTCGGGAAATTCCAACAATTTTAAAGGTGCCATACCGGCACTTGCCAATAGACGCGCCTTCTTCGCGTATCAGGGAGGCCCATTCATGTGCCATGACGGCGACAAGAACGGAAAGCGAAATCGCCGGCGATGGGTACAGGGCTGCAGGGCCGATGAGCCGATCGGCCTGCGGGCCAATTCAGCCAAAGCGAGGGCCAATTCCGGTAAACAGTGCGTTTCCAGGCAACCCGAATCCGCAAATTCGCGTTCATGCCGATCAGAAACATGCGACAATCGGCGTTTTATTTTCGTCGATTTGCGGAGACCGGCGCCGTTAAACCATATCTTTTCCGCAGCGCTGAAGACGTGTATACTATTTGTAGACAATAATCGCTGGGTGCGGCCGAACTTCCCAGAACAAGACGCAGGGACTGCGATGGAGCTCGAATGAAATCCACGGATGCACGCATGCCGGCGGAAAGACTGAAGATCGGCTTCGTCCTGGCGAAGTCGTTTACGCTGTCGGCCTTCGCGCTGTTCGTCGATACGTTGCGGCTGGCGAGTGACGAGTTCGACCGGTCGGGGCGCGTGCTCGCCGATTGGGAAGTGCTGGGCAGCACGCGGCATCTGATCACCTCAAGCTGCGGCGTGAAGGTCGCGCCGACGTCGGATTTCGTCGATCCCAGCCAGTTTCATTACATCGTCGTGGTCGGCGGCCTGCTGAACAACAGCGCGACCGTGGATCTGGATACCGTCAATTTCCTGAAAAAAGCGGCAGCCAAGAACGTGAAGCTGATCGGCGTTTGCACCGGCACCTTCATTCTCGCCGAAATCGGGCTGATGAAGGAGCATCGGACCTGTGTCAGCTGGCTGCATTACAACACGTTCCGCGAGCGCTTCCCCGACCATCCGGTGCGCTCCGACCGGATTTTCAATCTCGACCGGACGCGCGGCTCCTGTGCCGGCGGCAGCAGTGCCGCGGACATGGCGGCCTTCATCGTCCGGCGGCACATCAGCAAGGAAGCCGAGCGTAACGCGCTGGAAGTGCTGCAGATCGAGAAAGCCCGCACCGCCCTTGCCATCCAGACCCGCAAGCCGCTCTCGATCGAGTGCAAGGACCCGCGGATCCGGGCCGTGCTGATCATGATGGAGCAGCATGTCGAAGGAACGCTGCCGATCGAGGAACTGGCCTCGTCCGTCGGCCTTTCCCGGCGGCAGTTGGAGCGGCTGTTCATGAACGAGACTAAGAGTTCACCCGCACTCGTCTATCGGCGGGTGCGGATGGAGCGGGCCAAGCAGCTGCTGACCAAGACCAAGGCGCCACTGATCGAGGTTGCGCTCGAAGTCGGGTTCGAAAATGCCTCGCATTTCTCCCGCGCCTTTTCGCAGGCCTTCGGGCAAAGCCCGACGAAGCTGCGCGCGGCACTCGCCGCCATCGAGGACTGAGCGGAATCGTCAGTCTTCGAAGCGGCTTTCGCTCTCCCGGTCGCGCTCGTAAAGCCGTGTCGAAAACGGCGGCAGCCAGGATTCGCGGCGGATCGTCCAGAGTTCGTATGTCGGCTGGAACTGATCGGGCGCATCGAGCGATCCGAGATTGATCTCGATCTCGTCTCCCGTCCGGCCGAAGACCGGCGAGCCGCAGCGGGGGCAGAAGAAGCGGCCGGCATAATCGCGCGTCTCGCCCTCGATCGTCACCGCATCCTCCGGAAAGATCGCCGACGCATGGAACAATGCGCCGTGATGCTTGCGGCAATCGAGGCAGTGGCAGATACCGACCCGATACGGGGCTCCGCTCGCCACGAACCGGATATCGCCGCACCGACAACCACCGATAAACTGCTTCATGATGCATCTCCTCTCGTCCAGCCGAAAGGCGGACCCGAGGACAGCACCGCAATTGCGAGCTCCAGTCAAGAATGCGCAAGCATCCAGTTCGTTGCCCTCGCGATGGGTGCACCATCGGAAAGCACGCCGGGCGAGAGCATCATGTTCGACACCCTCGCCCGACCCGCTGGTGGAGGGAGATTTCCACCAGGTTATTGAATGCTTCCACCATCGCGCCGCAGCGTCAGTCCAGTCGCCTTGTCGAACAGGTGAATGCGGGCTTCATCGAAGGAAAATGCCAACCGCTCGCCCGTTTTCGGGCAGGAAACGGCATCCACCAAAGCCCCGATTTCCTTGCCATCAAGCTTGAAGGTCACAAGGGCATCGTTGCCGTGGAATTCGATGAGATCGGCCACGCCGGTCAGGACATTGCCGGCAGTCGAGGATGCCTGAACCAGATCCGGGGGGCGGATGCCCAGGACGGCTTCCTGGCCGGGTTTCAGATCGAACCCATGGCCGGAAATACGGATGTCCGTGCCTTCCGTCCGCAGCAGCCAGCCCGCCTCCCCCCGCGCGACGGTGACGTCGATCAGGTTCATGTTCGGCGTGCCGATGAAGCCGGCAACGAACAGCGTGCGCGGCCTGCCATAGATTTCCGCCGGAGTTCCCACTTGCTCGATGGCGCCGCCCTTCATCAGAACGATCCGATCGGCGAGCGTCATCGCCTCCAGCTGGTCATGCGTCACATAGATCGTGGTCGTCTGCAGCTTCTGGTGAAGCCGGGCGATCTCGACGCGCATGTGATGGCGCAGCTTGGCATCGAGATTGGACAATGGCTCGTCGAACAGGAACACTTTCGGGGTCTTGATCATGGCGCGGGCGATCGCCACACGCTGCTGCTGGCCACCGGACAATTCGGTGGGCTTGCGCGACAGATAGGGTTCAAGCCCCAGGGTCGCGGCAACGGCTTTGATGCGCCGGTCGATATCGGCCTTCGGTATTTTCATACGCTTCAGGCCGAAGGCGATGTTGTCGTAGATCGACATGTGGGGATAGAGCGCATAGTTCTGGAAGACCATGGCGACGCCGCGGTCGCGTGGTTCCAGTTCGTTGACCGCCGTGCCGCCGATCGACACCGTACCGCCGGAAATATCCTCAAGGCCGGCGATCATCCTGAGCAAGGTCGATTTCCCGCATCCGGAAGGGCCGAGGAAGACGATGAATTCCCGATCGGCGACATTGAGGTTGAAATCCTTGATGACGTTGATGGCGCCGTAATTCTTGTCGACGCCGGAGCAAACGATATTCGACATCTCAGTTTCCTCCCACTGGCATGCGAATCTGCAGCTTGACGTCCGTCGGCCGGGCGGCGGCGGCTCGCTCGAAAGCGGCGATGCTCTCGGCGAAATCGAAGGTCTGCGTGATCAGCGGCTTCAGATCGACCTTGCCCGAGGCAATGAGTTGCAGCGCGCGGTCGAAGATATTGGCATAGCGGAACACCGTCTCGATGCGCACTTCCCTGGCGATGGCGCCGGATACATCGAAACTCACCGGCTGGACCGGCAGGCCGACGAGAACCACGGCACCTCCCGGCCGGACGAGATCGAACAGGCCGGCATAGGCCTTGGCGCTGCCGCTGGCTTCGAAGACGATATCGGCGCCCCAACCATCCGTACCGGCTTGAACAACGTCGTTCAAACTCTGCTCGCCGATATTGACGGGGATGATGCCCGGATAGCGGCCGGCAATCTCCAGTTTTTCCGCACTGAAATCGGAGACATAGACGGAGGCGCAACCGCCGGCGAGCGCGGCAAGCGCCACCATGATCCCGATCGGTCCGCAGCCGACGACAACAGCGACATCGCCGGGCGAAATCCGCGCCCGTGCAGCCGCCTGCATGCCGATCGCGAAAGGCTCGACCATCGCGCCTTCCGCAAAGCTGACATTATCCGGTAGCTTGTATGTAAAGGCCGCCGGGTGGACGACAGAGGGGGTCAGCACGCCATGGACCGGTGGCGTCGCCCAGAAGCGGACGTCCGGATCGACATTGTAGATGCCGAGTTTCGACGCGCGCGAGGAGAGGTTCGGAATGCCCGGCTCCATGCAGACGCGGTCGCCTGGCACCAATCCCTTCACATTGCTGCCGATCTCGACGATCGTTCCGGCCGCCTCATGACCAAGAACCATCGGCTCGCGCAGCACGAAGGGGCCGATTGCACCATGGGTATAATAATGCACGTCGCTGCCGCAGATGCCGACCGTATGGATCCGGATCTTGACGTCGTCCGGGCCGATGTCCGCCGGCAGGTCGATATCCCTGAGCGCCAGTACGCCCTTTTGCTCCAGAACGAGAGCTTCCATCTGTATGATCCTTTACGATGACTTACGCTTGAAGGCGCTGTTGAGCATGCCGCTCAAAACTCCGATGAAGAGCAGCGGCGGAATGGAAAGAAGAACGACCGAGGCATTCAGAATACCCCAGGGCACGTCGCGGCCAAGCTGCGTCAGTTCCGAGGCGACGATCGGCAGCGTCTTGGCATCCGAAGTGGTCAGCATCAGCGCGATCAGGAACTCGTTCCAGACCAGCACGAAGCTGAACGCGACGGCGCCAATCAGCGATCGCGACGCGATCGGCAGCGCGATCAGGAAGAAGATCGCAAACGGACCGTAGCCATCGACGCGCGCCGCTTCCTCGACCTCCTTCGGCACCCGCGCAAAAGCGGGAACGCTGAGCCAGACGATAGTCGCGAGCGTCAGCAGAGTATAGGTCACGATCATCGACAGGCGCGTGTCGTAGAAGCCGAAATCCAGCCAGATCACCATCAGCGGAATGGCGACGGCGACCGGCGGCAGGAAGCGCAGCGACAGGACGAAGAACTGGATGTCCTTCGACCAGCGGTTCGGATAACGCGCGATGGCATAGGCTGCCGGCAGGCCGAGAACGGCGCCGATCAGCACCGCCATTCCCGAGATGATCACCGAATTGAGCAGTCCGGCGAAGACGCTGTCGCGCCCCAGCACATAGGCGAAATTGTCGAGTGTCGGCGTGAAAATGAACAGCGGCGTCGGCGTGACGATATCGACGCGGTTCTTGAAGGCGTTGAGAACAGTCCAGAAGACGGGGAAGACGGCGGAAAAGGCTGCCAGCGCGAGGATGGCTTTTCCGGCAGTGCGGCCGAGGTGACGCGTGCTCATATCCTGGCCCTCTTCCAGAGAAAGGTGAATGCGACCGACGTCGCGATCATCATCAAGACGGCCATGCTCGACGCATAGGAAATCCGGCCGGACTCGATGAAGCCCTGCGAGAAGGCGTACATGTCGAGCGTCTCCGTCGAAATGCCGGGGCCGCCACGGGTCATGACATAGATCAGGTCGAAGGCGCGCAGCGACTCGATCATCTTGACGAAGGCAAGCGAGATGAGCGGCGCCTTGAGCATGGGCAAGGCCACATAGGCATAGACCTCCCAGGTCCGGGCATGATCGAGCCGTGCCGCCTCGAAGGGTTGTGGCGGCAGGGTTTCCAACAGCTTCAGCACGATGACCGAGAAGAACAGGCCCCATTGCCAGACATCGACCAACGCAACGGTGGCCAGCGCCGTCAGCGGATTGGACAACAGATCGAGCGGCTGTCCGGTAATGGCCTTGTAGGGATAGGTGATGATTCCGTAGAGCGGATGGAAAGCGAATTTCCAGACGAAGGCGGCGGAAACGCGCGGCAGGATCACCGGCACGAGGAAAAGCAGTGACAGGATGTTGCGCGTCTTCGGCGTCGCGCATTCGAACAGCAGGATGCCGAGCCCGATCGCGATCAGCAGCGTCAGGCCGACCGTCAGCACCTCCCACGTCAATGAGACCTGGATGGCGTTGATGAAGCGCCTGTCGGAGAAAAGAGAAAGGTAGTTCACCAGACCGATGAACTGCCCGTCCGGACGGCTCAGTTCGCGATCCTGGAACGAGATGACGATGGCATAGACCGTCGGCACGAGGGCCAGCACGGCCAGGATGGCCATTGCAGGCGTCACAAAGACCGCCGGCAGGATATGTTTGGCTTTCATGGGGTACCCCTCCGGCGATCAAACGCCGATGGACAGAAACCCGGCGAACAATGAGCCCGCCGGGACACGAAACAAGGGACGAGAACTACTGGCTGCGCGCGACCAGATCCTTGGCGAAGCCGTCGAGTTCGTCGAGGCCTTCCTTCACGTCGGTGCGGGTGCCGGTGATCAACTCTTCGAGGATGATACCCCAGCGGTCGCCGAGATCAGGCCATTGCGGGCTCTGCCAGAAGTTGACGGCCGTGACCTTGCCGGTATCGGCCAGCGCCTGACCGAGATCCGGGCCATAGAGTTCGGCGAACTTGTCGCTGGTCATGACGCTGGTGCGGTTCAGCTCGCTGAACTGGCCTTCGTCGAGACGGCGCTGCTCGTTTTCCTTCGATGTCGCCCAGCCGATGAAGAGACCGGCGCATTGCTTGGCCGCATCGTCCGCATTCGCCTTGGTGCCGATGGCAAGGCCGTGGCCATAACCACCGCCGGTCAGCGGCGTCGGCGGCGGCAGGTAGCCGATCTTGTCGGCCACCTGCGACGACTTCTTGTCGAGCGCCATGCCGACCAGCGGCGTGGATTCGATCAGCATCGCAACCTGGCCCGAGGTAAAGGCCCCGACGGCCTCGTCCCAACCACCCGTCTGGCTGCCCGGCGCGGACGACTTGAAGATTCGCAGGTAGGTTTCGGTCGCCTTGACGGCCGCTTCGCTGTCGAAGGCCGGCGTCTTGCCGTCGAACCAGCTGCCGCCGAAGCCCTTGAAGAACGGCATCCAGCGCCAGACATTGGCGCCGGAACCGCGCTGGCCGCGCAGCGCCGTGCCATAGATGCCCTTGTCGGGCTGATTCAGCTTCTCGACCGCCGCGACATATTCGTCGAGCGTCTTCGGCGGCTGGATGCCGGCGGCCTCCAGCAGGTCCTTGCGATAGACCATCAGGTCACCGCCGCCGGTCAGCGGCGCGAACCAGACCTTGCCGTCATAGGTCGCGACCTTCTGGCGGCCGGGATCGAAATCGGCGTAGTCGTAATCCTTGGGGTAATAGTCGAGCAGCGGCGCGACCCAGCCGGACGACGCGAAAAGCGCGACATTGGCCTCGTCAATATAATACACATTGTACTTGCCGATGGTCGAGGCATCGGCCTTGGTCTTGGCGCGGCGATCATTCTCGTTGAGATAGTCGATCTGGAAATCCGCGCCGCCCGAAAGCTTGGTGAACTCGTCCTTGTACTGTTCCAAGAGGGTCAGGCCGTCTCGCGGCTGAGCCAGGACGCGGATGGTGCCGGAGCACTCTGCGGCATGGGCTGCAGGGATTGCGGCGCCGAAAACTGCGCATGCGATAGCGATGCTCGAAACGAGCGATTTGATGATCATGATGTCCTCCAAAGGTCCCTGACGCAGACGATCTCCCAATCGTTCTGCGCCTCCCGGCGATGTTGATCGCGGACAAATAGTACGAGCCATGACGCAGACTACTAGCGCGCTCCATGCATCGAATCTGTACTTTAATGCGCTATGCGGATTGTGTGTCGAGCGCCCGGACCGGGCGTCGCTGGCTCGTCAGCTTGCGATAGGCCGACGGCGTAACCTTGTGCTGCTTCAGGAAAGTCCTGTTGAAATTCGATATATTGAGATAGCCGACCTCGAAGCAGATGTCGGTGATCGGCATGTCGGTTTCCGACAGCAGCTTGCAGGCCTGCCAGATGCGCAACTTGTTGACGTGATCGGTAAAGCTGTTGCCGGTATTCTTCTTGAAGAAGCGTGAGAAGGCGCTTTCACTCATTCCCGCAAGTTCGGCGACCTCGTCGATGTGAATATCGGATGCGAGATGCTCGAAAATATAGATGAGTGAACGCTGCAGCACATCGAGGTTGCCCGCGTCGAGTTTTGGCGCAAATTCCGGCGAGGACAGGATTTCGTATTCGTCAGAGGATGACAAAAGCTCGAGAAGCTGAATGAAGAGGGAGAGACGGGCAAATCCCTTGAGGCCTCCCATCCGCTCGATCATCTCTGCGCCATCGCGCCGGGTGTTTCCGGTGAACACGAGGCCGCGCTCGCACCGGCTGAAGAAGGCGTCGAGTTGGCTGAACTCCGGCAGGGTCTCCGCGATCGCCTTCACACGCGCCGGATCGAACTGGATCACGACGTCCCGGCCCGGGATGAGTTCACCGGGCTCCGTCGCGGTTACCCAGTCATGCGGCAGATTGGGGCCAACGACCGTCAGATAACCCGAATGAAATTCGCCGATATGGTCCCCGACGAAGGCCATGCCGCTGGCATTGCGGATCAGGTGAATTTCGATCTCCGGATGGAAATTCCAGACATTGCGCTCCCAGGGATAATCATCGACCCGCCAGAGAAACGTCTCGTTCACATCGGTCACGATGTGCTCATAGGTTGGCAAATTGCCCGCAAGCGACGCCGTCTTAACGCCGAGCGCCCGTTTTGCGGCGGACGGCTTTTGATTTTTCAGCATGACTCGTCCCCATCGGTATCCCGCTTAGCATGCAGGCTAACCGGCACGCAGGCCAGAGACTTCTTTGGCGCGACACCGAAGCGAGGGCTGCCAACGGCGGAAATTGTCAGCATTTGCAATCATGGAGAGATGCTTCCGGTCGTGGTGGCCGCTTACTGGATCGCATGAACACGACGTCAATCAACGGCATGGGAAACAATGCAACAGTCAGCCGAAAGAATCGTCAGCGAAGAGTTTTCTGTTGTGGGAGATAAAAAATCTGATTTACTGCCATGACGTTGCTTGGCTTTCAGGGGGAATGCCGATGAATTTGACTCGACGGGAAACGTTGCTTGGTGGCTTGGCCCTGCTCGGCGCCGGTGCAGCGCAAGAACAGGCCTTCGCCGCTGCAGCATCGTATTTCAACGGCACCGCCGTCGATAATGGCGTCACGTACAAGGCTACAAATTTCGCCAAGATCGACAGGAAGTGGCACCGCCAGGTTGTTAAATATTTCAGCACCGAGCCGATCGGCACCGTAGTCGTCGACACACGGCATCATTTTCTCTACCTGATCATGGAGAACAAGACAGCGATCCGCTACGGCGTCGGCGTCGGGAAAGAGGGCTTCAAATGGTACGGCCGCGCCACGATCGACCAGAAGACCCTGTGGCCGAAGTGGACGCCACCACCTGAAATGCGCAAGCGCCATCCCGAGCTTCCAGAATTCGTCGAGGGCGGCTCGCCGAAGAACCCGCTGGGTCCTCGCGCCATGTACCTGCTGCGTGACGGTGTCGATACCGGCTACCGCTTCCATGGGACATTGGACCCTGGCAGCATCGGCAAGGATGCCTCCAGCGGCTGCATCCGCATGTTCAACGAGGACGCCATCGACCTTTATCAGCGTTGCCCCATCGGAACGGCTGTGCAGGTTCTCCCGCATATTGCCGACCAGGCACCCCAGGTCAGCGACGCAACCCAGGTGGAATAGGAAATCCTCGATGTCTATGACCGTTTTCACGAGGCGCCTTGCCGCCGCGGCCGCTCTTCTGGCGCTTGCCGGCTGTACCACACCCGATATCGCCGCGGTCGAAGAACCGACTGTCGTGCCAATGACCGGCAATACCAACGATCCGGCTCCCGGCTTTGAGACCGTCTCTCTCGGCAGCGAGGAAGACTTCATCCTCAATGTCGGACGCCGCATCTATTTTGCACAGGATTCGGCCAACCTTGATTCTGTTGCAAGGGCGACATTGGACAAGCAAGCAAACTGGCTCAATCTGAATCCGCGCTGGCTGGTGAAACTGCAAGGCTTTTCAGACGATTCCGGCTCTGCGGGCAGCATGGTGACATTGTCGCAGAAGCGTGCGGATGCCGTGATGGCCTATCTCGCCTCGAAGGGCGTGGACCCCAAGCGCATGTGGGCCAAGGGCTATGGCAACGACCGTGAAGTTCGCGACTGCAACGACCGCTCGTGCAAGGTGCAGAACCGCCGCGTCGTCGTGAACCTGCGCACCACGCGCGATTAGGATTGCCCGCGCTAACCCGCACCTTAGAAGCTGCCAAACGCGATCGGATGCATAAAACGCGTCCGATTGGGTTTTCTGGCAACACATACACTGGCCAACCCAGTGCATTCGCAGCCTTGGGTCAGACACCCAGCTTTTCCCGCGGGACGGGTTGCACGGTTTCCGGCGCTGGCGTCACGTCTTTGGGCAGCAGCGGTCCGTCAAGCAATTTGCGGATCGCTTTCACGCCTCTTGCCGTATCCGACCAACTCTGGCGCCAGACCAGAAGGGCGACGCAGCAGAGCGTGGCGATGATGAAAGCAATCGGGCCGAGGAACCAGAGGGCGGCCGCCACGGTGAAATAATACGACCGGACACCGACGCTGAAGGAGCGCAGGGCCGGATTGACCACCAGCGTCAACGCCTCTGTCCACGCTTCGATGTCCCGCTGTTCTTCCCGCGAAGGGCTGGCGCCGATAGCGGCGAGGCAATAGTTGATCTGCCGCACGGCCCAGATGAAATCCGACAATCCGCGCAACAGCGTCGCCATCACCAGCACGACCTTGCATTGAAACAGCCAGGTCGGGCCAATCGCCGTGACCTTGGCAATGATACCAGTCTCACCGCCGAGATTGGGCTCCATGAACAGCGCGCTGCTCATCCCGACGATAACGATGAGATTGGCCGAGCCGAAAAAGGAGGCCGAATTAATGGTATGGCCAAGGATGGCGGCGTCTCCGATGAAATTGTTGTCGCGGGTCAACACCTCACGCATCCAGGCCTTGCGTACACGCGCCATGTCGAGAAGCAGGCTGTTTGCGCGACGCGGCCACCCTATGGCCATCATCGGTTCGATGCCGATCCACGTGACCAGAAATAACACAAAGGCAATCCAATCAAGACACTGCACCGACGATCTCCCAAGCCTCTGCACGGCAATAGACGGCTGCACAGCAGCGGCGTCAACGATGATCTTGTTCGCGTGGGCGGATAAGCACTCGACAAGCGCATGCAGGAGGCAATAATCCTCGTGATGGATCAAGGGAGACAGAGATGGCGACAGGGCTATTGGCACTATTGGATGACGTTGCGGCGATCGCCAAGCTGGCGGCGGCATCGCTCGACGACGTGGCAGCCCAGACGGTAAAGGCAGGTGCCAAGGCCGCCGGCGTCGTGATCGACGACGCCGCAGTCACGCCACGTTACGTTGTCGGCCTTTCACCAGCGCGCGAGCTTCCGATCATCGCCAAGATCGCCTTGGGCTCCCTGAAGAACAAGCTGCTCTTCCTGCTTCCTGCCTGCATCCTTCTCGGCTATTTCGCGCCCTGGCTCATCACGCCGCTGCTGATGCTCGGGGGTATCTATCTCTGCTATGAGGGCGCCGAAAAGCTCTATGAAGCGGTGATGCCGCACGCGGCGCACGCCCACGAAGAGGCGCTTCTGGACACCACAGATCCCGTAGCGCTGGAGAACCAGAAGATCCGTGGCGCGATCCGCACGGATTTCATCCTGTCCGCAGAAATCATGGCCCTGACACTCGCCAATGTCGCCACCTCGAACATCTATTCGCAAGCTGCCGTGCTGGCGGCGGTCGGTATCCTGATCACGCTCGCCGTCTACGGTGTTGTCGCCCTGATCGTCAAGGCGGACGATGCGGGCCTCGCCTTGACTCGTTCGTCAATCGCGATGCTGCGCGCCTTCGGTCGCGGCCTTGTCGTCGGCGTCCCCGTGTTTCTGAAAATTCTGGCGGCTATCGGGACGGCGGCCATGCTCTGGGTTGGCGGCAGCATCCTCGTCCACGGATTGGCCCAACTCGGTTATCACGCGCCGGAGCACCTGATCGAAGAGATCGCCAGCCTGGCCAGCCACGCCATAGGGTTTCTATCCGACATCATTCACTGGCTGGTAACATCGGCCATCCAGGCCATCCTCGCGATAGCGGTCGGCGGGGTAACGATCGTCGGCGTGCACGCCGCGACTCCAGTCTTCGCCACGCTGCGGTCGAAGAACCCATGACGGCAACAGGGCGTCGCTCGAAACATATGATGTCATGATCGGAACGAACGCCTGCTTGCCCCATCAGGAGACGGCCCTCGTTTTGAATGTCTTTGCAGACGGTTCTTGCGAACCGCGCAGCCGGCGAGGTGGCTGGGCTTATGTTGCGTATCGGGATGCGACTGAGATCGCATCCGCTTTCGGCGGAGTCTTGGATACAGCCAACAACACAATGGAGCTGATTGCTCTCCTCAATGCCGCCCAATGGATCGAGGAGAATGCAACGGAAGAAGCCGTAACCCTTTGGACGGATTCCACGTATGCGGTCAGCGGCTGCAATCGCTGGCGGCACATCTGGAAGAACAATGGTTGGAAGAAGATCAGCCCGAATACAAAGATGCGGAAGCGGACCATCCCCGACGCGGACCTGTGGCAGGCCATTGATGCGCGGCTTGTTCACCTGCCTTTGATGACGGTCGCATGGTGCAAGAGCCACAGCGGTCTCGCGGGCAACGAGCGAGCTGATGAACTTGCGGAAATCGGACGGGTCGCCGACTGCTCTGTTGAACGCCATTCAAAGCCGTCCAGAAAATAGCAGCGGACGGCGTCCGTTTCCTGTCCTCACGCTCTTTTCTCAAGGCAGTATTCTATGATCTCGGCCTCGATCTCGGCGCAGATGGAGTCGTATTCCTTCACAAGCGGGCAATTGTCTTCCCCGGGAGCGGTACGCAGTTGATTAAGCGCAACACTGGCATCCTCATAAGCTTCGAGGAGATTGCTGACAGGCACCGACTTGGCCGCGAGCGACTGAAGTTTGCCGCGAAGTCCCGGCAATCTAAGCATCAGCCGCCGCAACCCCCGCCCCCCTGCGCCGTGGAGCGGGCCTATGTTGATGCTTCCTCGGCCCAAGGCGTCTACCTCCCCATTGAGTACGAGAGTCGCACTCTATGTATTCAATGCCTGTTGAGAAGTACGTTACGGTAACAATGAATGGATCACTTTCGGCGAAATCGCGTTTCATTCGCCAGGTCGATAACATCCAGGGCTCCAGAGCGCACCGTTGGCGAAAATTGCTGATTTTCCCTCTTGCACCTCTAGTTACTAGAGCATGTACTTGGTAGGGCCTGATAACAGGAGTCCCATCATGAAGACGAACGCAACACAGTCCCGCTACCGGGTTGACGGCATGGATTGCGCCAGTTGCGCGTCCAAGATCGACACGGCCGTTCGCCGTATGCCGGGGGTTTCCGATGTCTCCGTGTCGGTGACCGCGGGCACGATGACCGTACATCACGATACGACCAGCGATCTTGCGGCGATCGCGAAGAAAGTCACCGGGCTCGGCTATCCCGTTTCGCCGCTTGACCAAAGAGACCCCGCACCGGCGGCAAGTGTGTCCTGCTGCGGGCATGACCATGGTCACGGACATGATCATACCAACGCGAGCGCGCACGACCACGAACATCACGATGGCCACGATCACGCGAAACCGGCCGCGGCGGGACTGCACGGCCACGATCATGGCCCTACGGATGGTTCCTGGTGGAAGAGCCGGAAAGGCAAGCTGGCGATCGCTTGCGGCGCAGCATTGGCTGTCGCCTATGCCATCGGCCATCTTGTGCCATCGATCGCGCCTGCCCTTTTCATCGCAGCCATGCTGGTCGGACTGATCCCGATCGCACGGCGCGCGGTCATGGCAGCGATGGCCGGCACGCCCTTCTCCATCGAAATGCTGATGACGATCGCGGCTGTCGGCGCCATCTTCATCAATGCCGGGGAAGAAGCGGCCGCTGTCGTGTTCCTTTTCCTTGTCGGCGAGTTGCTTGAAGGTGTGGCAGCCGGCAAGGCGCGTGCCAGCATCCAGGCGCTGACCGAACTCGTCCCGAAGACTGCCCTTGTCGAACGGAACAATCAAACGCGCGAGGTCGCGGCCGACACGCTGGCGATCGGAAATATCATTCTCGTCCGTCCCGGCGACCTTATCCCCGCCGACGGCGTCATCGTCTCCGGCGAAGGGGCGATCGATGAATCGCCGGTGACAGGCGAGAGCACGCCGGTCAACAAGGGTGTGGATGCCACGGTATTCGCCGGAACCATCAACGCCGCTTCCACTCTGCGCATCCGCGTGAGCGCGGCTGCTTCCGATAACACCATTGCCCGTGTCGTCAAACTGGTGGAAGAGGCGCAGGAATCCAAGGCGCCGACGGAACGTTTCATCGACCGCTTTTCGCATTATTACACGCCGGGCGTGGTGGTTGTGGCCGCGCTTGTGGCGGTCCTGCCGCCGCTGCTTCTTGGCGGCAATTGGAGCGAATGGATCTATAAGGGCCTGGCCATCCTGCTGATCGGCTGCCCCTGCGCGCTCGTCATCTCGACGCCTGCGGCGATCGCCGCTTCGCTTTCAGCCGGCGCCCGGCGCGGATTGCTGCTCAAGGGCGGCGCGGTCCTGGAAAACATCGGTCGCGTGACCGCCGTTGCCCTCGACAAGACCGGCACACTCACCGCCGGCAAGCCGAAGGTCACGGATATCGTTGCCTTCGAGCGCTCCGAACAGGACGTGCTGGCTTATGCGGCAGCCTTGGAGACCGGATCGAGCCATCCGCTTGCAACCGCCATCCTGGCCAGGGCCGCGGATCAGGGACTGGTTATTCCCCCGGCCAGCGATGCTAAGGCGCTGGCCGGAAAGGGTGTGACCGCGATCGTGAATGGCACGGAAATCTTTCTCGGCTCTCCCCGCGCCGGCGGCGAACGTGTTACGCTTTCGGACGAGCAGATGGCTCGGATCACGGAACTGAACGACGATGGCAAGACCGTATCGGTGCTGATCATCGGCAATGTTCTGGCCGGTGCCATCGCCATGCGCGACGAACCGCGTGCCGATGCCCTGGCCGGCCTGAAAGCCTTGACGGATGCCGGCATCCGGACGGTCATGCTGACCGGCGACAATGCCCGCACGGCAAAAGCCATTGGCAAGCAACTCGGTATCGAGGTTCGCGCCGAACTGATGCCTGAGGACAAGCAGCGTATTGTCGGCGAACTGAAGGCCGAGGGCTTTGTCGTTGCCAAGGTCGGGGACGGCATCAATGACGCGCCGGCGCTGGCTGCCGCCGATATCGGCATCGCCATGGGCGGAGGCACGGATGTCGCTTTGGAGACCGCCGATGCGGCCGTCTTGCACGGCCGTGTCGCCGATGTCGCCGGGATGATCGACCTGTCGAAACGCACCATGGCCAATATCCGCCAGAACATCGCGATATCGCTGGGCCTGAAGGCGGTTTTTCTCGTCACCACCGTCATCGGGATCACCGGGCTCTGGCCGGCGATCCTGGCGGATACCGGCGCGACGGTGCTGGTCACGATCAATGCGCTGCGGCTGCTGCGACCACCGGCAGTGCCTTGAAACGACAACGGGGGAAGATCACTTTAGACAAACAGATACGGAGTTGCAGCATGCTGACCATTGGTGATCTCTCCCGCTCGACAGGCGTCAAGATTCCGACGATCCGATATTACGAGCAGATGGGGCTGCTCTCCCATGCCGAGCGATCGGACGGCAACCAGCGGCGTTATTCGTCAAGGGAACAGGAGCGACTGTCCTTCATCCGCCACGCCCGTGATCTCGGGCTGACCATTGAAGCGATCCGCGAACTGATCGACCTCAGCGAGCATCCCGACCATCCCTGCGCGGATGCCGACAAGATCGCCGAAACGCAATTGGCCGAGGTGCGCCGCAAGATTGCCAAGCTACGCAAGCTCGAAACAGAGCTCGAGCGCATCACCAGCCATTGCCATGGCAATCAGGTCAGGGATTGTTACGTCATCCGGGCGCTTGCCAATCACGATCTTTGCGCGGCCGATCACAGCTGAATAACGGCTATCCGGCGACGCACGCGATACCCGGAGATGCCCCTGATCAGGTGACACGACAAGACCAATCAAGGCGGCGACCCGACCAACTGAGGCCAGCTTTCCTCACTCCGGCGTAACTTCCCAGTTGTCATCCGGGTTAAACGTCTTGATGCCGGCGGCGATCTTTTCGGTGTCATTCCCGAGATCCGCTTCGTAGACCGTGCCATTGGCGTTGACCGAGAAGGTCTTCACCCCGGTTTGGCCATATCGAATGGGCCAGGCGATCAGACCGAAGCCGGCGATCATGTTGCCATTGATGATGTAATCGAACTTGCCCCCGGCAATGTTCTCGCCCTGCGCAGTCAGGATACGGTAGCGGTATCCGAAATAACCGGCCCCCGCCTTCGCCTTTGTGAGGACCTCATCCATTTCGAAAGCATCGCCCGCCGGGCTATCGCCGGCGCCCAAATCCGAAGGCCAGTAGAGGCCATCGGTCTTGCCATCGCTGCTTATCAACTTCTGGGCATATTCCATGACGCCGTCGTCGTCATGGTCCGCCGAGGCATATTCCTTTTGCGCATCCACATAGGCGCGCACGGTATCGATCGTCTGCAGTTCGTTCTCGCCGATGCGCCGGTTCAGGATTTCCTCAAACCCCGCATATGTATCGAAGGCCCATTTTCCATCGTCACCTTTCACGATGGGGAACGGCAACGTCCAGAGCTGGTCGCCGATATCGAGCAGCTTGCGGCCCTCGACGTCGCGCACGACAAGCTTTGTCTTCACGCCGTCACGAATATCCGCATAGGTGTCCATCACCCCTTCGGCCAATTTCGTCTTGGCAGGGTCAAGACCCATCAATGTCGCGAGCTTGTCAAAATCATCCGCCGCCAGTGCTGCTTTCAAAGCATCGACGGCCTGTTCCGGCGTGTCGAACACGGGCGGATCGGTCTCGGACGCGTAACCGGCGATCACGGTTTCCTCGGTGGGCTCCTCGGCGGTTACAACTCCGGTTGTCGCGCCCAGCAACAGAACGGAGAACACCGAACTCAGAAGCAATTTTTTGACGGAGAGTGTCATGACTGTCTTCCTTGTTGCCGAGAGTTACCGACGCCGTCCGCCGCCCCGATGAATCTGGCGTCCACCGCCGCCACCACGGTGCATCTGGCGTCCGCCACCGCGATTGCCGCCACCCACCGATTGCCTGCCGCGATTGGACTGCATCTGCGTCCGCCGCCCATGATCGACCTTCCCGAGCGCTGACGGCTTCCTGGAGCGATTGTCGACCCTGGCGGCCGGTTTCTTCTTGGCGGCCGGCCTGTTGGCCTTCACACTGCCCTTCGCTTTCGGCTTCGCATTTGCCGGCCGGTTGACCTGACCCTGCTTCCTGTTTGCCGCCGCTGCCGCCGCCTGACCTTGGCCGGGTTTGTTGCGAGTTGCTGCCTTGGCTCTGTCCCGATTGATCCTGTCCGAATCGATCTTGCTGTTGCGGACGTCCTTGACCGAGATATTGCCGGGCTTGTTGCGGATGTTGCTAACGCGATCCTTGTTGATCGTGTTGGCTTTGGCCTTGAAACTGTTTCGACCGTCAGCCTTGATGTTGTTCTTGAAATCGTGATGGTCGATCCGGTTGAACTGGTTCCTGTCGAAATTGATCTTGCTGCGGTCGACGTTCTTCCAATCGACATCGCCGATATTCAATTTACCGTTGAAATCTCGATCATTGAAACAATTGTTGCAATCGATATCGACATCGCCGCCCCAGCGGCCGCCCCAGACCCCCCAATCGTCCCAGTCGACGGCGGACGCCCAGATAGCCCCGGTCACCGCACCGGCAAAGAATGTCGCGGTCGGCAGGTAGTAGCTCGGATAGGGTTCATCATAATAATCGATCGGCGCGGGCGCATAGCCCGGCTCATAGAGCATCTGCGGCGCATATTGCGGCACATAGACTGTTTCGGAGCTGACGGGCTGGATGAGGACGTTGTCGTTCTCGTGGATCACCTTGATCTTGTCGTCGGTCTTGATGATGCCATCGGCGACAGCCTTGTCACGCAATTGCTGGATTGCGATCAGCACATCCTTCTGCTGGTTCGTCAGCGCCTCACCAAGCGATTGCGTCCAGTCGAGATCATCACTCATCATCTTGACGATCTGCGGGTAGTTCAGAAGCGAGACGATACTGCCATCCCAGGTCGACTTGGGTTTCAGCTTCGGGTCCTTCTTCAACTGGTCCAGATAGCGCTGCGCCTCGATGATCTGCAGGGGATAGAGGGACGCCGACGTCACCAGCGCAACGAGTTCATCCGGATAGAGCGCGATGCGTGCAACAAGAACCTCAAGTTCATCGTCGGTCAGAGGATCGGTCGATTCTTCGGCGCCAGTCGCCGGGTCGGCCGCCGCAGTCTGTTGCGCGAAAGCAGGCGAAAGATGCGCCGGTCCAATCGTCGATATCCCGAAGACCAGCATCAGTCCGAGGCCTGCGGCTAAGCGCGATCCAAAGATCCGAGACATGTTCAATCCCCTTTTGACCGAGATGCCCTGCCACATGCGCAGAGAACCTGCCGGCTGACGTGCTACTGGCTCGGAGATGCCAAAACGGCTCAATCAACCCATTTCGTGTCGCGGTATTCTCGCGACCTCAGAAGCGGATGTATAGTTGGACCTAGGGCCAACGCCGCCTGTTTTCTCAACCCTTGCCTGTATCGTGACCTAAATCTTTCTCTGTGTTTACACCGCTTGAAAGCGGGTTGAGGAGCAGATACTGAATAAAGGCATCCTTCATGGTTGCAGTTGTCTCAGGGGGCCGGTTTGCGCTTCATCCCGCGTACCATCATTGTCGCCGCGCTCATTCTGATGGTGGTCGTGACCTCCATCTGGGCCTGTCTTGCGCTATGGTATCGCCTGCCGGCGGCGGATATACCCCGAGGGATCGGGGCCGCGCTGTTCGGCCTTCTCGGTCTCGTCACCCTGATCATACTGTTCGGACGTCACCGGTCGAAGGCGTTTGCCGCCTATGCCGTCGCCTTCGCACTGGTCTGCATCTGGTGGAGCACGATCGAACCCGAAAGAGATGCAAACTGGGCGCCGGATGTCGTCAGGCAGGTGACCGGCACGGTTGATGGCGACGTCCTGACGCTAACCGGTGTGCGTAATTTCGCGTGGCGGAGCAATACCGATTTCACCGAACGATGGGACACGCGCACCTATGATCTCACCAAGATCGAAGGGATCGATCTGTTCATGTCCTATTGGGCGGGACCGGAGATGGCCCATTTCATTCTCAGCTTCGGCTTCGAAGGCGGGGACCAGCTTGCCTGGTCTGTCGAGGTTCGCCGCAAGGTCGGCGGCTCCTTCTCGCCTATTGCCGACCTGTTCAAGACCAACCCGCTGGTCATCGTTGCCGCGGACGAACGCGATGTCGTCGGCGTTCGTTCGAACGTGCGCGGGGAGGACGTGCAGATCTACCGGCTGCGCGCATCTCCGCAGGCCGCGCGAACACTGCTGATGGAATATGTCACGGATGCCAACAAGCTGGCGCAAACGCCGGAATTCTATAATTCGCTGACAACCAATTGTACGACCACCGTCGTCAAGATGATGCGGGCGGTCGGTGGTCGCATCCCGTTCGACTGGCGCCTGATCGTCAACGGCTACCTTCCCGACTACGCTTATGAACACGAAGCCGTCGACACATCCGTGCCGCTTGCCGAATTGCGCGAGAAAGCGCACATCGCCGAACGGGCGAAAGCGGATGGTCTGTCGCCGGATTTCTCGAAGGCGATCCGCGTCGGCGTGCCCTCGCCGACCAAGCGCTCTGCCCCTTAAGGCAAATGACGATCAATCGTTCCAGGACGTGGCGGCGACATAGATTGCCGCCAAAGCCTCGATCCCGTCCCGGTCATCCCCATCGAAGCGGCCCGGCAGCGGGCTATCGAGATCAATGACACCGAAAACACCTCCTCCATCGCTCAGCAGCGGCACGACCAGTTCCGAGCGGGAGGCGGCATCGCAGGCGATGTGGCCCGGAAAAGCATGGACATCCTCGACCAGCACGGATTCACCACGTTCAACGGCTGTTCCGCAGACGCCACGGCCGACGGCAATGCGCACGCAGGCAGGCTTCCCCTGGAATGGTCCCAGCAGCAGTTCGTCCTCGCTGTGCAGGAAATAGAACCCGGCCCAGTTGAGGTCCGGCATCATCTGGAAGATCAGCGCCGAAGTATTGGCGGCGTTGGCTATCGGATCGCTTTCGCCCGACAGCAAGGCACTCAACTGAGCGCCGAGTTCACGGTAGAACGCGGGTTTGTCCGTTCCGGATATCGCTTTTGCCTCGAACATTCGCAGTGATCCTTTCATATGGAACGTCCCGGATAGCATGGGTGGGCAACACTGTTAAATGCCTGATGGCGAGATCCGTCGAGATGTGAACAGACGCGTCCACGTATTTCCCGTTTCGAACCCGGACAATTTGACATCATCCCCATATCAATTGTCCGCAAAATCTGCGAAACGGACGACATCCGCAAGGATCGGACGCGACTGCTATTAACTTTAGAATAGGGTCGGGCGAGCAGATTGACGTCTCTCTCGCTGCCACGAAAGAACGTGGCCGTCCTGTTTCATCAAGCACGCTCCCATCTGATTCCAAGACCCGCCTCGCACAAGGAGTGCATTCTAGCGTGCCTGCTTTGCCCGACAGGGCGTCTTTTGGAATAGCGCATATGGATGACGGGCAAGCACTGGCGGCGGCGCGCGCCGATTTCGAACGAGGCGATTACATCGAAGCCTTGACGATCCTCACGCCGATGCTCGGCGATGCCATGGATCCGGCCGCCCGGACACTCCTCGGCGAAACACTGGTCAAGCTCGGCCTTCCCGCGGAGGCGGCGCAGATTTTCGAACAGGCCGCGGATGGCGCGGATAGTCTTGGGGCGCCCTTACTGCGCAAGCGGGCCGTTGTTCTTTACGTTGAGGCTGGTGATGACGACCGGGCACAATTGCTCGGCATCCGACTTCTCGACAGCCTACCACAGGATAAGGAACTCGCTTATGCGCTGACCCGCTCCTTCCGGCGCAGCGGCGATCACTCCCTCATCGATCTGGTCAAGGAAACGCTTTGCACCAGTAATGACACCGATCACCTGAAGCTTGCGGGCGAAATCCTGAATGAAGAGGAACGCAACCCGCTAGCGCTGACGGTCTTCGGCAAGCTGGCGGCGCTTTATCCGGATGATCCCTTTACGCAGTTCAAGTTCATGTCGGTCGCCCGCGACTTCTGCGACTTCAAGGCGATCGAGGTACTCGAAAAGGCGCTGGCCGTGCAGCTGAAGGCAGGGGACCTCTCCGCACTGGAGGGGGAAACCGCCTATTCCAATCTCCTGCGCTGCGGTGACGAACGGTTGAACCGGCATGCAACGAACAATCCGGGCCTGACGGCGCCTCCCTCGCCTGCGGCCAGCCGGCAAAGGCGGACGCGACCGCATGCCTGGGGAGCGAAAATCCGGCTTGGCTACCTCTCCAACGATTTCTTCAGCGCGCATGCCACCATGCGGCTGCTGCAAAGCGTGCTGGAGGCGCATGACCGCGATCGTTTCGACGTCACCCTGTTCTGCTACACGCAGGATCACCACACGGCGGGCGATCAAGACAACCGTGCACGGTGGGGGCGCATCGTCCCGATCCTCGGCAAGACCGACGCTGAAGCCGCCGAGATCATCCGCCGGCAAGGCATCGATGTCCTGGTGGATCTCAAGGGGCATACGGGCGGATCGCGCTCAAACATTCTCAACCAGATGCCGGCGCCGGTCCAGGTTGCCTGGCTCGGCTTTCCCGGCAGCGGCACGAATATCGACTGCGACTTCGTCATCGGCGACCGGATCGTTCTACCCAACAGCTCAAAGCCCTTCTATCACGAGAAATTCTGCCGCCTGCCGGAGAGCTACCAGCCGAATGACCCCGTCCATCGCGCCCTGCCGCCGGCGGCGCACCGCCAGTCCCTCGGACTGCCCGAAGAAAACATCGTTCTTGCCGCCTTCAATGCACCCCGAAAGATTTCGCTCGAGGTTATCGACCACTGGGCCGAAATCCTCCGACGAGTTGGCTGCACCGTCCTCTGGGTGATGATCGACGGCCCGCTTGCCCGCAGCAATTTTCTTGCGGCGTTCGAAGAACGCGGCATCGACCCAAACCGGATCATCTTTGCGCAATCTGCCCCGTATGAGGCCCATATCGCAAGGCTGCAGGCCGCAGACATCGGGCTCGATACCTTCCCCTACAATGGCCATACGACAACATCGGACAAGCTCTGGGCCGGGCTTCCCGTGGTGACGTTCAAGGGCAACAATTTCGCCTCGCGAGTCTCCGAAAGCCTGCTCACAGCGTTGGGCATGCCAGGGCTGGTGGGGTCCGATGCAAACGCTTTCGTGGACATGGCCGTTACCTTGGCGGAAAATCCGGCCGAAGTCACACGCCTGAAACAGGTGATCGGCCAGCAGAGATTGACCGCACCGCTTTTCGACGCCGAACGCTTCTGCCGCCATCTGGAAAGCGCCTACGAGACGATGGTGGAGCGGGCCAAGGCCAAGCTGCCGCCTGAACATTTCGATGTCGTCGCGCTGCCGCCGCGAACGACGCCCTTTTCTTCGCGCAACTGACGCTTGCTTCAAGAAACACTGACTTCTGCGGATTGCCAGTACGCGATTGTGCAATCGATGTTACAGCAGGCAGCACACAATACGCCGCTCTGTCCATTCACCGGCGTACCAGCAAAAGCAATCCCACTGCCCGAGATTCTGAAAGGCGCCGATCATGGCCGAGAAATTCATTGTCCTTCCCTACCGCAAGGTTCGTGGAAATCTGGTACCGGGCGAGATGCGACAGGCTTCCAATGCCGTCAGCGCCGAGAAGATCGCGGGTGCCATGGCCAGTCGTTTTGCCGGCGTTGCAGCCTATGCCGTCGAGGTCGATGAAGAGTCCGGCGACATGACCAGCCCGCGATTGCTGGCGCAATGGGGAGATCGCTGAGCTACCTTCCTCTTAAACCGCTCACGGTAGCGACAGCTTTTCAAGGAACCTTCGCCTTACCAAGGCGTTTAGGGCTCAGTTGCCTTCAACGTTTGATGGCACAGGCACCATTTCTCGAAAGGATGTGAACGCCATGAATCAACGTTTTGACCCCAGTGACCGCCCCGTCAATCCGACGGCATGGCCTGCCGACACGGTTGGCCAGCGTATCGATCCGGTGACATCTCAGCCGGTGAATGATCCCCTCCTGAACCAGCGTCGGCCCGAG
Source organism: Rhizobium sp. Leaf453 (assembly GCF_001425605.1). Taxonomy (GTDB): domain Bacteria; phylum Pseudomonadota; class Alphaproteobacteria; order Rhizobiales; family Rhizobiaceae; genus Pararhizobium. Next base: position 426,661 of record NZ_LMRG01000001.1, read on the forward strand.
GAGGTCGAAGTGCGTTCGTCCCGCTCGACCTGGCCTGTGTTGATTGTTCTTCTTGCAGGCCTGGTTCTGGCCCTGCTCGTCTGGCTGCCGGCAGAAATGTCGAGCGATCAGCCGACGGATACTGCAACCCCGCCGGCCACGACCGACCAGTCGACGACCGCTCCGGCTGACAATTCTACCCCGCCGGCCGATAATAGCGCGACACCGGGCACCGCTACGCCGGACACCTCGGCGACACCGAACGCCACGCCGGCAACTCCTGATACGCAGACCCCTGCCACGGGTGCTGACCAGCAGCCCCAGACCAACGGCATGGCTCCGCAGACCAATGAGACCGCTCCGGCCAACTAACCGCCGGTACGGACAGACGAAGAGGTGGAGCCGCGCCAGCAGTTCCACCTTTTTTATTCCGTAAATTCGTCCCGGCACGATGGTTTCCAAATGAACCAAATGCACGGCCATCCGTTTCTTCTCCAATCCAAACATCGAGGACAGATCCATGATCGACAGGACCACCAAAACCACGGGGCGGGAAGAGGATTATCGCGATTATGAGGATCGCGATGTGAACGAGGGCTGGCCCTACGCCGATGGCACGCCGGGACGGCAGACGAGGATCGGCAACGGGTCCTATGGACAATCCGCCGAGAATTTCGACGAAGCAGGCAATCCGGGTTTCGAGCGAAGCAGCGATACCGTCATCGAAAGTGCCAATGGCCCTGACCTGTTTGGCGACGACACCGAGGCGGATGTCAACGACGACGCGTTGGAAGACAGGATTTCCACTGCGCTTGAAGACAGCGAGATCGAGACAGCCGGCGTTGACCTCACCGTACGCCGCGGGGCCGTCTGGCTGAGCGGTACCGTCGACACATCACACGAGCGCGGAAGGATCGAAGCGATGATCTACGCAGTTCCCGGCGTCATCAAGATTCGCAATGGCCTGACGACAAGCGGTGTCGATGAAGGCATTCCCGCGGACTGGGATGAGTAACGAGGCGACGGATGGAGACAGCCGGCCCTTGGGAGTCTGACGAAAGAGCAGTGACGCCGGCGCGGTTTCTGGTCGGCCTTGGGCGAGGGTTCGCTGGCGCACTTCTCTTTGCCCTGCCCATGCAGATGACGATGGAAATGTGGGCACTCGGTTTCACCATGGATCGCTGGCGCCTCGCTCTCCTGCTTGTTCTGGCTATTCCGCTGTTGATCGGCATTTCCCACAGAATCGGCTTCGAAGAAACGTTTTCGCTCCGCGAGAGCGCCCGCGACGCGATGATCGCCTATGGCATTGGCATCGTCACCAGCGCAGTGATTCTCCTGCTGTTCAAGCTTCTGATGTCAGACATGCCGCTGCAGGAGATAACCGGAAAGATCGCGGTACAGGCGGTTCCCGCCAGCATCGGCGCATTGCTCGGGCGCAGCGAACTTGGCAGCGGAGATGATGATGCCGACGACGATCCGCAGGCCGGTTATGGCAGCGAGCTTTTCATGATGGCGGTCGGCGCTCTTTTCCTCAACCTCAATATGGCACCGACGGAGGAGATGATCCTCATTTCCTACAAGATGACACCCTGGCATGCGCTCGCGACCATCCTTCTCTCGATCGCGATCATGCACGCCTTCGTCTATGCTGTCTCGTTCAAGGGTGGCCACGAACTGGCCGACGACACACCGCGTTGGCATGCGCTGATCCGCTTCACCTTGCCGGGTTACGTGATTGCGTTGCTGATCAGCCTCTACGCCCTCTGGAGTTTCGGACGGCTCGATGGCGGCTCCTTCACGCCCGCAATGATGGCCATGATCGTTCTCGCCTTTCCCGGCGCGATCGGCGCGGCGGCCGCGCGGCTGATCCTGTGAGGATGGCGTGATGGCTCAAGAGGGTGATGGCACAAGCAGAAGCCGTACAGTGTCGCGCGATGCTCATTGGGTGGAATGGGTAACAGGGCTTCTATGCACGGTTCTCGTTGTCAGCATGATTGGCTGGATCGGATACGAAGGCGCAACAGTATCAGGCGGAAAGCCTGATCTCACCGTCCGCATCACCGGCCAGCGGGAGGTCGCCGGCGGCCATCAGGTATCGTTTGTCGTGGAAAACCGGGGCACGAGGACCGCGGCTGGCGTTCCAGTCACCGGAACGCTAACCGACGGCGATACTACGATCGAAATAAGAGAAGTCACCTTCGACTATGTACCGGACAAGTCGAGCGCAACCGGAACCCTGCTGTTCAAGGAGAATCCGTCGGCCCACACCCTCGATATTCGCGCATCGGGCTATACCGATCCTTGAATCGAATGAGGCCGATCTGATCAGACAGCGGCCGGCGGAACTGTGGAGGTCTCGTTCCACTTGAACTGGCTTTCGGACGGATCATCCTCGCCGGGAACCCAGAAACTCGCCGATGGCATGGTCTGCCCCGGCTCCCTCGACAGCAATGCAATCACGGCACGCCGCGCTTCCAGCGGCGCGGAAAACGCTCGCCCATCCAGAGCCCAGACGTTGAACTTGACCGCAATAAACCGGAACCGCTCGCCCTCCGGCACCAGCGCGCCAACGGCCTCGCCGTTGAACTCGACAACCTGCTTCTGCATGAAATATCTGCTCCCGCTGCCGTGTGTTCGGCAGTCATTTTCACGGGCCGCGCATGGCGCGACAGACCGAACCCTCGTTTTCAGCCAAACCGCTGAACGGCCGAACGCGAGGTTTGTTCCGCGGGACAGAAACTTTTTTACAGATCGCCGCAAATCAGGCGACGAAACGGTCCGGACGATAGGGCTTGATATCGATCACCGTCTTTTCGCCGGTCATTCTCTCGGCCAGCGCTCTTCCGGTGACCGGGCCGAGTGTCATGCCGTGATGCGCATGGCCGAAGGCAAACCACAGGCCTTCGTGGCGCGGTGCCTTACCGATGATCGGCATCATGTCCGGCGTGCACGGGCGCGCGCCCATCCACGGCTCGTCATCGCGCCGCTCGGCCAGCGGGAAGAACTCCCGGGCGACACGCTCGGCGCGGGTTAGCTGAACAGGGGTCTTCGGTGCATCGCGATTGGCGAATTCGGCCCCCGTCGTTAGGCGTACTCCGCGCAGCATCGGTGCGAGGAAATAGCCCTTTTCCGCGTCCAGCACCCAGTTGTTGAGCTCCGCGCCCTCCTGCATGCCGTAATGCATGTGGTAGCCACGCTTGACGGCGAGCGGGAAGCGATAGCCGAGCTTTCGGGTGACCGTATCGGCCCAGGGACCGAGTGCTACGACGACTTCCTTGGCTTCCAGCGGACCTTCAGGCGTTGCGACACGCCAGCCGGCACCCTCAAGCACATGCTCCAGAGTAGCCGCATCGCCCGAAACGAGCCTGCCGCCGAGCGACTGGAAATAGATGAGATAGGCCTTGTTCAGACTATGGGGATCGAGAATCGACCACGGATCGGTCCAGCGCAGGCCGCCGGTGAGATCCGCCTTGATCGACGGTTCCATGGTCTTCAATTCGCTGGTCGATAGCTTCTGGTGGCTAACCCCGAATGTCGATGAAAGCTTTTCGGCATCCTTGTAGGCGGCATCACGGGCGGCTTCCGTACGGAATACCTTCATCCAGCCATCCTTGCGGATGAGATCGCCGGCCCCGGATGCGTTGATCAGGTCACTGTGCTCGGCAATCGAGTTTTCGATCAGCGGAGCATACATGGAGGCGATGTTCTGGTGCTGGGTAAAACCGGAATTCCACCAGTAGCGAATGAGGAAGGGCACGAGACCCGGCAGCGCCCGGAAATGGTAGTGCGCGTCGATCGTATTATTCAGTGCATAGCGGAAGAGCGCGCCGAAATCGTGCGGAAAACCATAGGGGAAAACGCCTTCGCGCTGGATCAGGCCGGCATTGCCGTAGGACGTTTCCTCGCCGGCGCCGCGGCGGTCGAGCAGGACGACGGACTTGCCGCGCCGCGCCAGATGGATGGCTGTCGACAGGCCGACAATGCCTGCCCCCAAAACAACGACGTCTGTCTTCATGCCCCGTTCTCCAATCCCGGCTTCGCCGACATCTATTTCTTCAGCTTCGCCATGATCTGCTCAAGGAAGCCGAGCATCAGGGCCGATACAACGAAGGCGATATGGATGATCGTCGCCCACATCAGCTGGTCATTGGTATATTGCTGCGTGTTCAGGAAAATCTGCAACAGGTGAATGGACGAGATCGCCACGATCGACGAGGCGACCTTGATCTTCAAGCTGCCGGAATCGAGCTTTCCAAGGAAAGAGACCTCCGCATCCGCCTCGTCGAAGCGGCTGACGAAATTCTCGTAGCCCGAAATCATCACCATGACGATCAGGCTGGCGACGAGCGCCGCATCGATCAGTCCCAGCATCGCGAGAATCATGTCGGATTCGTCGAACACGAAGACCATGATCGCGACCTTGTAGAATTTGTAGACGAAGGAGACTGCATAGAGGCCGAGCGCGGCAACAAGCCCTAGATAGAAAACCACCAGGAGCCAGCGGCTCGACAGGATGATCCGTTCGACGATGAGTTCCAGCGACTTCATGCTGCTGATGGCTCCAATTGTGCGATTGCGAAATGCTTCGGCCATGAATAGCCAAGCCGTGGTCCTTCGGCAAGGCGAGGACCGCGACAGGTCGCCTCAGTCCCGAAAATCAACCCAAAGAAAAAGGAGCGGTGCTTTCGCATCGCTCCTTTTTGTTCGCATCACCCGAGATGGGATCAGGTTCTGCGCATCAGGCCAGCCACCAGCGAGATGACGAGGAAAGCCAGGAACAGGAAGAACAGGATCTGCGCGATACCGGCGGAAGCGCCAGCGATGCCGCCGAAGCCCAGGACACCGGCAATAATGGCAACGACGAGGAAGACGAGAGCATAGTACAGCATGGTGAATTCTCCTTGGTTTGTTCGTCTTGCCATAAACGTATTAGGAGTAGTTTTGTTCCGGCCGTTCCACAGCGCGCCACGCCAAGGCAAATCTACACCTTTCCTTAACCATGACGGGGAAAATTGCCCCAATTTGACACGGTTAAGCCACGCAATTCACGGAACATTACCGGCGCAGGTGACGTTGTGAAGGCATATACATCATGCGAGATAGTAAAATGACCGTATCGACATCGAATATCTGGAAGTCGGCCGCAGCCGCAGTCCGCCAACCCATCCGGGCGCGGGACAAGAACTTGCATATCGGCAAGACCCTGCGCGATCTGTACTTCAAGGACGACATGCCGAAGACAGAAGGACATTTCGCAGATCTTCTCGGCAAGCTCGACGCGTCAGAACGCGATGGCGACAAGTAGAATTTCATGATCAGCTGAAACGAAAATGGCGGCCACCCGGCCGCCATTTTTATTGTCTGAACCTCGAAAATTCCGGAATGAAAAGGCTGGTATTCTTTCCGATGCCAGCCTCAAATATTTCATCAATTCGCGGATGCGCGCAGCAACACTCCCTCGGGATTGGCCTTGTACGCCGTCTCATCATAGGCGACCTGGCTTTCGAGTTGCTCGCGGGTGAACGGCGAGTAAATCGTCATGATGCCGTCGGCGTCCGCCATGACCTGGACACTCTCTGCACTCATTGCCACCGGCTTCTGGCCAATGCCGAGGAAGCCGCCGACATCAATGATATACGCTTCCACCTTGCCGTCCGTGGTCCGGATGACGTCGCCGATCTCGCCGACCTTCGTGTCATCCGCAACCTTCACGTCTGTGCCGATGAGTTTATCGATCGATATCGAAGCCGGGTCGACCAGCTTCATTTCCGGGTCGGTTGATGCCGTCGTGTTGGTATCGAGTGGCATCACTGCATCCGGATCCGTCATTTGCGGTGTGGTACCGAGTGTCGGCTGATCCGGCTGCGTGGATTGCGCTGTCTCGTCTGCCAGCACAGGTGGTTTGGCTGAGCCGGCATTAGCACTTTCATCCTCGGGCAGCGTTGCTGCAGTGCCCTCCATCATCGCACCGCGTTCGAATTCCGGTGCGGCCTGCAGTTCCTCCTTGGTGGCGGTGACCACGATGATGCGCTGGCCGTCACGGTCCGACCAGGAAACCCGGTCGAAGCCGACGGCCACATCCTTTTCGCCAAGACCGAGAAAGCCGCCGACGCCGACAACCAGCGCTTCGGCACCACCATCGGCATTGATCACAACGTCATTGACATCACCGATCGCCTCGCCCTGTTCATCGGAGCCCGTGTAGACGGTCTTGCCGAGGACCGAACTTGCGAGGATCTGCTCTGGAGCCGCGGAAAAATAACCGTTCGGCCCCTGTTGCGTGTTGGGGGTTTCGGCTGTCGCTGGCGCGGACCGGTTGGCAGCATCCTGAGCCAGAGCGCCTGATACCAGGAATGTCGCGAGGGCCGTCGTCGCCAAAAGAGTGCGGATCATCGTGTGCTCCTTCATGCTTCATGGAAGTGGAGTTGTTTGCGGGGCCTATGGCTCGCCGCCAAAATGACATTCGGAGAACGAAAACAGCCCGGTTTTGTTCCCCGAATTTTCCGCCGCGAGTTACCCGGACGCAAAACGGCACGCGGATGAACATCCGCGTGCCGTCTGATTTTTAGCCTGCAAGTGATTTTACCCGCATGGATCAGTGGCGGGAGGACCACTCGTCGATCTGCCGCTCGGCCTCATCCTTTTCGACGCCGTAACGGACCTGGATGCGGCCGGCCAGTTCCTTGCGGCGGCCGTTGATGACATCGAGATCGTCATCGGTCAGCTTGCCCCACTGGGTCTGGGCCTTGCCGCGATATTCGGTCCACTTGCCTTCGATAATGTCCCAATTCATGATTGTGCTCCTCTGGTTGGTGTTGATTGAACGCGGGGTGTCCTGAAAAGGTTCCGCCAATGATCAGTTCGAAATGACGGCCTTGCGACCGGCCTTCTCGGCGACCATCATCGGCGATGCAGGTTCATCGAAGGTAATCTGGACATCGAGTTCGTTCGACGGGGTGATGTCCCAGGTGATCGTAGCGTCTTCGATGTAAAGTGCAGGATCGATCTCGGCGCACTTGCCGTAGACGATCTTGTAACCCTTTCGGACCTCATTGATGGACGGACGCAGCAGTTCCTGGCACTCCTCGGCGGTTTCGAACCCGACGGCTGGCGCCGGCAATTCCTTGCATTCGATGTTGCCCTGGCTGCATCCGACCAGCATCATGATTGCGGCTATGTGTTCCATCCTCGTGCTCCCTGCACAATGATTCACTTGCCAAGACAACGGACACACACGCCCGGATGTTCCCGAAAAATCGACGGGAACTTTTGGAACTCACTCGACGTTTAAAATGCGCGTCAAGGAATGCCTGACGTGACTTGGTGAACCCGGATACCCGCGCCGTGATTTGGCCGCCCGCCCCAGACAACCAACTCTCCAGGCATGACTGCTGACGCCGTTCAAGGAATGTCCGTCATGTTGCGTCCCCCATCTCCCCATTGGCTATCCGAAGATTCCGGCATGAGAACCGTGCTGATCCACGGCATGGTCATGGCACCTTCCTTCTGGAGCAGCTTTGCGCCCAGCATCGTGAAGGAGGGGCGTGCGCTCGCCTACCCCCTGCCAGGGCATAGTCCTTGGATGCTGGACGGCTTCACCGGTATTCTGAATACGGACGACATCGTCGATGCCTACGCACAAGCAATCGAACGGGATTTCGATGGCGAACCCGTCACCCTGATCGGCCATTCGACCGGCGGATTTGTGTCACTCCTGCTGGCGCGGCATCGTCCGGATTTGGTCAGCAATGTCATCCTGATGGGAGCGTTCGCCTGCGGCCGCTTCGAAGGCCAGGAGCGCATCGCCGCCCGTATCCTCCGGTTGCCTTTGCTCGGCCGTCACCTGTTTATCCGGCTTTTTACCCGATGGATTTCCACGCGCGAGAGCTTTCGTTGGGGCTCGCTCGAAAGCGTATTCGACAAGACTGTCGGATGGGAAACCGAAGAGACGCTGGCAACGATGGAAAACGTGCGCGAGCACTTACTAAAATCCCGGGCCGACGAAATTGCTGCCTTCGTCTCGTGGATGTCGCGAACATCCGTGTTCGCCGAGCTGTCCCATATCGATGTGCCCGTCCTCAACATTATCGGAGCGCACGACGCCATCGTGCCGCCGTCCCATCAGATCCACCTCTCCGGCCGCCTGCCGCGGGTTCACACGGTCATCCTCGACAAGGTTGGCCATCTGCCCATGGCCGAAGCGGGAGACAAGGTGGATCAACTGATCAGCGCCTTCCTGTTGCTGGGCCCCCTGACTTCAAGCCGTAAGAATAAACTTACCAAAAAATCAGAATCCGTCCCCTTCGCGCGGTCCTTGCCATTTGGACTGTGACGGTCATACGAGCCGCTGGAACAAAATTATGTGACAGGCGTTCTGGCAGTGGAATTGGTGGCCCAAAAGGCCTTGAACCTGAAGAGGAAGTAAAATGCTCGGTACGATTCTCCTGATTGTTCTGATCCTGTTGCTGATCGGCGCGTTGCCGACCTGGGGTCACAGTCGCAGTTGGGGCTATGGTCCCTCGGGTGGCCTCGGACTGGTCGTCGTCATCCTCCTCATCCTTGTCCTGATGGGTCGGATCTGACCCGCAAGTTCCGAACTCCGTCATCATTCAGACCCATGAAAGGAAGCCACCCATGAAAAAGATCCTCCTCGCAATCGCGCTCATTATGCCTCTCGCAGCCTGCACCGCTACTGAAAAGGGTGCCGGCATCGGTGCTGCTTCAGGCGCCATCATCGGCGGCGCAGCGACCGGTAATGTCCGCGGCGCAGCCGTTGGTGCAGCTGTCGGCGGTGTGGCCGGCGCCCTCATCGGCAACGCCAGTGAACCGGGCCAGTGCTATTACCGCGACCGCTACGGCCGCCGCTACGTCGACGCCTGCTGATCGGCACGAATGATATATCGATACGACGAGAAACGGGCTTCGGCCCGTTTTTCACGTTTAAGGGCTGGGTTGTCGCGTGGAGGCAGCGCTCAGGTTCGGGACTTTCCGAGGCGTTCGGCCTGGTCCAGTTTCTCGAGCAGATCGAGAAACATGTCGGGGATGGGCTCCTGCTCGACGGCGTTGTAGAGCGCTTTCAACATGGATGCGATCTGGGCATTCGGGTCTTTCAGAGAAGCGCCTGCCTTTCCTGCCGGCCCGGCACGCCGATGATTTTCCGGGATGTCACTCATCGACAGTTTCACTCCTGAATCGGCGGCAAGCACCACAAAGCCGCCATGCCTTTCTGTGCCTGTTTTGATACACTATAATTCTTGCGATGTTCCGAATTTTTACGGGTTCTGCCACGGCGCGATCCATATTCAGCCCGCTTCAAAACTTCCCATAAAGCATAAAACATGTTCAAACCAACGACATGGTTCGACTCGGATTAGCGTCCCGCATCGGCAAATTGAGGCGTCATCATACTGAAGGAAGTCATAAATGTCACTTTCCATGCGGATCGCAGCCCACCTGCCCTACCTTCGCCGCTTCTCGCGCGCGGTAACGGGATCGCAGACTTCGGGCGATGCCTATGTCGCAGCGGTGCTGGAAGCTTTGATCGCCGATATCTCGCTTTTCCCGCAAGGTAGCAATGACAGGGTTAATCTGTTCCGGTTGTTCTGCTCGCAGATGGACAAGATCAGCATCGACCTGCCGGAAACCGCATCACCCTTCAGCTGGGAAAAGCGCGCGGCCGCCAATCTTTCGATGATCCCTCCGGAGGAGCGCAAAGCGTTCCTGCTCGTTTCGGTCGAGGGCTTTTCGCCTGCGGAGACCGCCGAAATCCTTGAGATTAGTGAAGCCGAAGCCGCGAACCTGCTGCATAAGGCGTCCGAGGATATTTCGCTGCAGGTGGCCACCGAAATCCTGATCATCGAAGACGAGCCGCTCATTGCCATGGACATCGAGGACATGGTCACCAGCCTCGGACATACCGTTGCCGGCGTGGCCAGAACCCATGGCGAAGCCATCACGCTGTTCGAGAAGACCGCACCGAAGATGATTCTTGCAGACATCCAGCTTGCGGACGGCAGTTCCGGTATCGATGCGGTCAACGAAATCCTCAAGAGCGCGACGATCCCGGTGATCTTCATCACCGCCTTTCCGGAGCGTCTGCTGACCGGCACCAAGCCCGAGCCCGCCTTCCTCGTGACAAAGCCGTTCAATCCCGAAATGGTCAAGGCGTTGATCAGCCAGGCGCTTTTCTTCGACGAAAACGCACGGTCCGGGAGGACCTGAACCTTCCTCTATTGCCTCGGTGACGGGCGTTCGATCGCAAAGGCGTCAAACCACGCCTGCCTGTTGCCGGCGCAAAGCTCTGCGAGGATTCGCGAGGCCATATAGCTGAAGGTGATACCGTTGCCGCCATAGCCATAGGCGGCGAAGATGCGGGGCATGCCGACGACTGGGCCGATCAGCGGCAGGCCGTCCTCCGTCTGCCCGAAAGCGCCAGACCAGGCGAAGTCCACTTGACGATCGGCTGCCGGCCAGAGGCCGGCAAGCGTATCGACAAGTTGCGCGGTCCTCACGGTCGTCTTTGCATCGCGCTCGTCAGGATCGACGGTGTCGTCGTCTCCGCCACCAATGATGATCCGGCCATCCTGCGTCGTGCGGGCATAGTGATAATTGTCCGAAGCCTCCCAGATCAGTTCTCCACCGGGCCAGAGTTTTTGCTGTGCCTGCGGCACGGTCGCGATCGCCCAGGTGGATGAGGTTTTGTGGATTTCGGCGCGGACGAAGTCGGGCATGACATAACCGGTGGCAAGAATGACGTGTCGCGCTTCGATGACGAAAGGGCTATCGGTTTCGACCGTCACCGAACCGGGCGCGTCGTGATAGGCGGTGACCATGGCATCTACTAACCGCGCACCGCGCATGGATGCATCTTGCATAAGCCCCCAAGACAAAAGCAGCGGATCAGCGTCGGCGGAACCGGGCGACGCGATCGCTGCAGCGCGGTCGATACCCGTGCGCGACAAAAGCTCGGCGTGATCGAGCAGCATGCCCGGCAATCCTGCCCGCTCCCGCAACAGGTGTTCGTCACGCAGGGCCGCAGGCCCGACATCTCCGGCGGCGAGGTAGAGGGTCGAACGCGGACGAAAGGCACAGGACAGGCCGAGCGTACCGACCAAATCGTGGAGACCACGCACAGCCGCGATACTGTGCCGATAGATGGTGACGGCCTGGTCGAAGCCATAAAACTCCGTCAGTTCGCCGAGCGTCCGGTCGATTTCCCATTGAAGCATCGCGGTACTGGCGGCCGTGCTACCAAGCCCCGGCTGCTCGTTGTCGATGACGGTCACATCCACGCCGCGCGCTACCAGATGCTGGGCAGCGAGCGATCCGGTAATCCCGCCACCGACGACCAGCACTTCGGTCTTGAAACTCTCGGTCAGGTGGTTCTTGCGGGGAGGCAGGGCGCCCCCTCCCCAAGGAGTACGTCCTCCACGCAGGTCGTCCTGCGCGGTCTCTCCAGCATCGAGCATTGATGGCATACAGCGGCTCTCAATTGGCGGAATGAAATAACGATCGGCATCCGGGCCATCGCGTTCCTGTCGGATGGCCCTTGTCAGCCCGGCAATTGCCGTTCCGGCGGCTGCGTGCGGACTTCGTTGAATATGGTCATCGCGATAAGCGACAGCGGCAAGGCCAGCATTGCCCCGACCGCACCCCACATCCAGGTCCAGAAGATGATGGCGATGAAGATCAGGAACGGGTTGACCTCCAGCCGGTGACCCAGAATCGAGGGAGTGACGATATTTTCCATGACCAGATGCAGAACGAAGAAGCCGGCGGCAGGTGCGAGCGCCAGCAGCAATGCGTCATGGGTAAGCAGACCCGCACACATGAGCGCGATCGTCATCAGCGTAACGCCGAGATAGGGGATGAAGCTCGATACAAAGGCGAACAGTCCCCAGAGCGGCGCCATCGTCAGCCCTCCGACGAAAGCAATTACGGCAGTGATCGTCCCGAGAACGAGGTAGATCAGGCTCGCCGTGGAGAAATAGAAACCGACGGCATTTTCGGTGGCATTCATGATGCGGATCGCGGCGAGCCGGCGTTCGCGCGTCGCGAATGCGAGAATGATCGTCTTGCGCAGATGCGCGCGCCCGACCAGAAACAGACCCAAGGCCGCCAGGAAAATCATGATCTGGATGAAAGCCGGGGTGATACCCGACGCGACCAGTCCGAGCATCGTACCGGCGTTTGCGATGGCGACATCCGTCATCGCCTTTTCATCCGTGCCGGCAATGGCGAGCTTCACCCATTCGAACCGTTGCAGATAGGGTAATATCCGCTCGATCGCCCCCTCCAGCATCGCCGGAGCCTGTCCTGCCAGCGAGGACAGTGGCTCGATGATGGCATTGATAAGGAAGAAAAGCCCGACGACGAAGACGAGCGCCAGAAGCAGACCGCCAAGGACAGGGGGCAACCCGAACCGGGCGAGACGGTCCGCGGCGAGCCCCAGCACCATGCCGATGACTATAGCAAGCGTGACAGGCATGAGGATCGCTTCCATCATGTAGATCACTGCCGATGCGAAGATGATGAAGGTTCCGACGATGCTCCAGGCGACGACGAGATCCAGCCCAGTCTTCGGCGCGGACTGCGGCGGCGCCGCTTCGGCAACCCGTGCCTCGATTTCCGCCTGTTTCCGCTGCTTGATCAGTCCACTCGCCGGGAAGGCGCCCATTTTCAGTATCTCCATTGGCCCGGCCCGGTTCAACAGGTCGAGCAGCGATGCTTCATGTCTGGAAAATGCCGCGGACGGATCGCGTTTGGGCGCTGGCCAAGGGCATGTCGCCCGTTAACGCGACGGTTGCGAAAAAGTTCCGGGGGCGTTGCTCCGGAACAATAAGCCTTGCCTTACGTTTTGGGCGTACAACGTCCGCAGGAATCTTTGCGCGGAAGATTGCGCTTTATCGATCCGCGATGATGGAATGCTGCCCCGATTGGAGGTTTCATCGATTCATCACGGTCAGGAAGTGGCAACACCCCGTCGCTTAGAACAGCGCCTCTGACATTCACGACTGGAGAGCCGTCCGGCTCTCCAGTATCGACGGATCACCTGTATTGGAATGTCATGCGCGCTCGAGTGCCGACGGCAACGTTGTCGTAGGCCAGATTTCCGCCCATTGTCGATGCCATCGCATTCAGGATCCTGGTCCCCAGCCCCGTCCCCTTGGCTGGCTGCAGCGGATCGTGCCCGACGCCATCATCCTCGACCACCAGTTCCACGGTTTCATCCTCCAGACGCGATACGCGAACGCGGATCTCACCTGCGCTCCCCGTCGGATAAGCATATTTGAAGGCGTTGGTGACCAGTTCGCTCACGATCAGCCCTAGCGGCACGACCTTGTCGGTCGGCAGTTGCACAGCATCAACCGAAACGACAATCGTATGCGGGCGCGCATCGTCACGCATCGACGATTGAAGCTCCTCCAGCAGGCTCTTCAGATAATCGTCGATATCGACAATGCCGACCTGGTTCTTGGCATAGAGATGCCGATGCACATTGCCGATCGCGTGGATGCGGACCTGTGTCTCCTGCAGTGCGGCCTGAGCCTCAGGATCGGTTACCAGCGAGGCCTGCATCCGCACCAGCGATGCCGCCAGACTGAGGCTGTTGGCGACACGGTGATTGACTTCGCGCAAAAGAAGCTCAGCCTTGTCACGCTCCTGGCGCACCGCTTCCTGTGCCGCGGACGTCTCCTTGCGATACCGCGCCCGTTCCAGCGCCTGCCGGAGTGCCGTTCCCAGAACATCGAAAAACTCTGCCGAAACGCTCTTCGTCACATAATCTTCAGCGCCGCGCTTCAAAGCCTCGACGGCAATACTCGCCTCGCCGGCACCGGTGACGTAAACGACGGGCGGATGGTCGGGCATGGCAACGATGGCCGGCAGGATATCGAGGCCGGTTTCACCGAGCAGATAATGATCGAGGGCAACCGCATCCACACCGCCATCTTCCAGCACAGCCATGCCGGCCTGGCGGTCGAGTGCGGTAATGACCTGAAAGCCCTGTCGCGTCAGGTTCTTGCGCAGAAGAACGCCAAGCGCTTCATCATCATCGATGTAGAGAATGCGCATCTCGCCGCGATCGCCACCGGTAAAGCGATCCATCAGGACGCCTCCGGCACGGTCACCACGGAGAGGAAAAGACCAAGCTGCTGGATCGCATTAACGAATTTCTCGTATTGCATGGGCTTGGCGACATAGACATTGGCGCCGAGATCATAACAGCGATGGACCTCGACGGGATCATCGGTGGTTGTCAGGACAATCACCATCAGCCGCTTCAAATGCTCGCTCTCGCGCACCTGCGCCAGAATATCCATGCCGGTCATGTCAGGCAGATTGAGGTCGAGCAGAATCAGCAGTTGCTTGCCCTCGTGGTCCGCGCCGGAACCGTCCGCGCCCAGCAGATATGACAGCGCAGCCGTTCCGGTCACGAAGGGGACGATCTCGTTGGTGACACCCGCGCGGCGGATGTTTTTTTCGATCAGACGGGCATGGCCTTCATCATCCTCGACCATGATGATGACGACGGGCTGTAGACCATTGCTCATTGCTCCCCCCTGTCTTTCACAAACCGCAAATCTGCCGCGAGGCTGACGAAAAACGTCGTTCCCTCTCCCAGCGCGGATTTGACCTGAACGTCTCCCCCCAGACGCCGCGCAAGCGCACGGACATGCGCCAGACCTATGCCTTCCCCTGCTTTGTCCTGAGGTCCTGAACGCCGGAAGAGTTCAAAGATCCGCTCCAGATCCCGTTCAGCGATACCTCTGCCATTGTCCCCGACCTCGATCACCACCTGATCTCCGGCCACCACGCCTGTTACGCGGATCACGGGGGCCCGGGACGGGTGTGCGTATTTTACCGCATTATCCAGAAGGTTGCCAAAAATCTGTTGCAGGGCAAGCCGGTCGGACGAAATGTTCGGCAAATCCGCAGCGATTTCCACGCTGGCACCGGTTTCATCAAGCCGGTGCTGCAGGTTGGCGACGGCCTCGGACAGAAGTTCCGCAAGGCTTACCCGTTCCGGTGTCAATTGCCGACTACCCGCGCGTGCCAGCCGCAGGATTTCATTGATCAGATCGTCCATGCGCCTCATCGAGGATCGAATGAACCCCAACGCTTCGGGAATATCGACATTGACCGCTTCGCACGCTTGCTTTTCGATAAGTTCATCGCGCTCGCCATCCGGCTTTTTCACATAATCGGAAAAGATCGCCGACGCCCGTTCCAGTTCGGAGGTGAAGCCCATGATATTGACGAGTGGCGCTCTCAGATCATGGCCAACGATATAGGCGTAACTCTGCAACTCACGATTGGCACGCTCCAGATGCTGCGTGCGCTGACGGATTCTCGTCTCCAAGGTTTCGTTCTGCTCGGCCAGCGCCCTGCGCGCCTCCTCAAGCTGACGGGTATGGTTGAAGACCAGAAGAATGGCTCCGCCGACGAGCGCGACAAGCAGGACCGCACCGCCGCCAATAGTAATCATCAGCCATGCGGTGGCGCTGTTCAGCGCTTGGCGTCTCTGGAATCCGATATTGCCGGTGATGGCGTCAATCCGGGTCATGATCTGGCGGATTTCTTCCATCGCCATCTTGCCGGCATCGGTCTGCACGACGGCCAATGCTTCATCGTGCCGCCCCGCAGCCTGAAGCGCGATGGTGCTCTTCAATTCGCTGATCTTGGCATCAATCAGCGATTTCAGCCGATTAACGGTTATGCCGCTGATGCCGACCTTGACCATATCACCGGTGATGCTGAGAAACTGAAGGCGGATCAGAACCTCGGCACGTTTGAATGGCGCCAGGTATTTTTCCTCTCCGGCCAGCAGATAACCCCGCTGGCTCGTCTCCGCATCCTGGACAAGGTTATACAAAAGCAGGGCGCGCGCATTCAGGCGCGATGCCTCCAGAGCTTGTTGAGAATTCTCCCCCGCCTCATAGGCGAAGCGGAGCGAAACCAGCACAAGGCCTAAAAGGAGGACTGCGCCTGCGAACAGGATCAGCGGCACTGTCCGGGAAAATACCGAACGCCCGATCACCACAACCTGCCCCCGTGCATGACGGTCAAGTCCCTCTCCCGCCGGGACAGCCTGTTCTCGCCAAAATGCGCGAACCGATCACCGAGCAATTCCCCATGAACGTCTACGTTGCAAACGTACAGCGTTCATAAAAAAAGAAAACCGTTTTATCACCCTATATGGGCCCGCGTCGTCAGTATCTTTCCGGAGGAAAAACATGAAGCGTAAGTGAAAACAGACCGAGACCGAGAATAACCACGATCAGCGTGTTGGCGATATCATCCGAGGTGGCGGACACAACGCCCAGCCCCAGGATGGCGCCCATGAGCAGGAACAGAAAAATCCTCGGCAACCAGTACAACATGGCACGTCCCTTTTATAGTTGGAGAACATCCCGAAGGATTATCCTCATAACGAAGTGGACATGCGATTGTTCCGCGTGACTACGTCGGTGATGAAGAAACTTTTGCAAGAAACGGATGTGATCCAATTCTCCTTCCCGGCGTATCGAACTGCATCAAGCGATGGAGATGGTCATGAAGGCGCTTTTTGTTGCCTGCTTCGGGATTGCAGCGTCTGGCCTTGCCGCCGCGGCGGAGGCAACCCAGATGAAGGAAGCGGATATCCGCAGCCAGATCATCGGAAGAACAATCTATCTGGCAGCCCCGATGGGCGGTGAATTCCCGCTCAACTATCGAACCTCGGGCGTGGTGGATGGAAGTGGCAAGGCGCTGGGGCTTGGCAAGTTCATCCAGCCGACAGACAGCGGTCGCTGGTGGATCCAGTCCGACAAGCTCTGCCAGCAGTTCAAGGTCTGGTATGACGGCTCTAAAATGTGCTTCGACCTGACGGACGCGGGACCGAACAAGGTCAAATGGATCCGTGACAATGGCGAATCGGGTATCGCGCGGATCGGAAACTGACACTGACTGTACAATGAAAAAGCCGGCACCCGCCTGAGCACCGGCTCTGCATCTATGCGATGCTCTGATCAGAGAGCAGCGATGACGATGACTTCGACGAGATATTCCGGTGTTGCCAGCTTGGCCTCACCGGTGGCGCGAGCCGGGGTGTTGCCCTGCGGTGCCCATGCATCCCAAACAGCGTTCATCTTCGGGAAATCGACCATGTCGGCGAGCCATACGGTGGCCGACAGGATGCGGGTCTTGTCCGTGCCGGCCTGTGCCAGCAGGCGATCGACGGATGCGAGTGCCTGCTTGGTCTGCTCGGTAACGTCCGAGCCGGCCTCGCCGACCTGGCCTGCGAGATAGACGGTGCCGTTGTGAACGACGGCCTGGCTCATGCGCGGACCAGTTTCGAAGCGTTTGATATCCATCTTTCCATTCCTCATGAAATGCGGCGGACCGCAGTCTGAAATTGTTGTGACGCTGGCGCTTTATCGCAGATCGCCGGTTAGTGGAACCATGATTGCGAAATCATGCCGCCCATCAGGCGGCATTTTTCCGGGCAAGGCGTGCCTTGATACTATCGACATCGGCCCGCGGCGTCGCCGCGAACAGCGTCTTGGTATAGCTGTGCTTGGGATCGGCAAAGACTTCCTCGCGGCTGCCGTATTCCACCGCCTCGCCGTAATACATCACCATGACGTCGTCGGCGATGTAGCGCACCACCGATAGGTCGTGGCTGATGAAGACATAGGTAAGTTGGAACTCGTCCTGCAGGTCAGCCAGCAGGTTGAGAACCTGTGCCTGCACCGACAAATCGAGTGCCGAGACCGGCTCGTCGAGCACAAGAAGACGCGGATTGAGCATCAGCGCACGGGCGATTGCGACACGCTGGCGCTGACCGCCGGAAAACATGTGCGGATAGCGACCGTAATGCTTTTCTTCCAGGCCGACCTTCTTCAGCATGGCGAGCGCCTTGTCGCGCCGATCGTCCGCCTTCATGCTCGTGTTGATGATCAGCGGCTCGGTGAGGATTTCGCCGATCTTTTTGCGCGGATTGAGCGTGCCGTAAGGGTTCTGGAAGACGATCTGAACCTTGCGGCGCATATCCGGCGTCAGCTTCTGATGCGCGATATCGACCTTCTGGCCGTCAATCAGCATGTCGCCCGAGGTTGCTGGATCGATCATGGTGACGATGCGGGCGAGCGTCGATTTTCCGCAGCCGCTTTCGCCGACGATCGCCAGCGTCTTGCCCTGCTCAACCGAGAAGCTCACGCCCTTGACGGCGTGAACGGTCTTGCCTTTTTTCAAGAGGCTGCCCGGGATGTGATAATCGCGGACAAGGTTTCTGGCTTCGAGAACTGGGGTCATCGAACAGCTCCTGCAAAGATCTGGTCGTCACTGAGGAATTCCGCGATCGTCGGCAGACGGTCGCCGGTGGCATTGTCGGGAAGCGCCGACAGGAGCGCGCGCGTGTACTCGCTCTTCGGGGATTCGAACAGCGACAGCACGTCCGCCTCCTCGATCTTGCGGCCCTTGTACTGGACGATGACGCGATCGGCGGTCTCGGCCACTACACCCATATTGTGGGTGATGATAATGAGACCCATGCCGTTTTCGGCCTGAAGCCGCATCAACAGATCGAGAATCTGCTTCTGGATCGTCACGTCGAGCGCCGTCGTGGGTTCGTCGGCGATCAGGAGTTTCGGGTTGCAGGCAAGTGCGATGGCGATCATCACACGCTGGCACTGTCCGCCTGACATCTGGTGCGGGAAGTGGCCCAACCGCTCGGCGGGGTTGGGGATGCCAACCAGTTCGAACAGTTCGATAGCGCGCGCACGTCGCGCCGCCTTGCCCAGGCCCAGATGGATGCTCAGGACCTCCTCGATCTGGAAGCCAACGGTGAAGCACGGATTGAGGCTGGCGATCGGCTCCTGGAAGATCATGGCAATATCCTTGCCAACGATCTTGCGGCGTTCGGACGCCGACAATCCGAGCAGATCAATACCGTTGAACTGCAGCTTGTCGGCGCTCACCTTGGCCGTCCAGGGCAGAAGCCCCATGGCCGCCAGCATGGAGACCGACTTGCCGGAACCGGACTCGCCGACAATGGCGAGAACTTCACCGGCATTCACCTTCATCGAGACACCATTGACGGCGCGGAAAGGGCCGGCGGCCGTCTGGAATTCGACAACGAGATTTTCAACTTCGAAAAGGGACATCATGACCTCTTCAGCTTGGGATCAAGCGCATCGCGCAGGCCGTCGCCCATCAGGTTGATGGCAAGAACGGTGATGAGAATGGCAAGCCCCGGGAAGGTCACGACCCACCAGGCGCGCTGGATGAATTCGCGGGCTTCGGCCAGCATCGTGCCCCATTCCGGCGTCGGCGGTTGGGCGCCCATGCCGAGGAAGCCGAGCGCGGCTGCATCGAGGATCGCAGCCGAGAAGGCGAGTGTCGCCTGAACGATCAGCGGCGCGAGGCAGTTGGGGAGGATCGTCAGGAACATCAGACGCATCGTACCCGCGCCAGCAACACGCGAGGCAATCACGTAATCCTTGGCGCGCTCGGACATGACTGCGGCACGGGTCAGGCGCACGAAATGCGGCAGGTTGACCAGCGAGATCGCGATCATTGCGTTCAGCAGGCCCGGACCGAGAACCGCCACCAGAACCAGGGCGAGCAGCAGCGACGGGAACGCCAGGATGATATCCATGACGCGCATGATAATCGTATCGGTGCGACCCCGGAAGTAACCGGCGACCAGACCGACGAGAACGCCGGAAATGACCGAAAGGCTGACGACGATGACGCCGATGAAGAGCGAGAAACGCGCGCCATAGATCAGGCGCGAGAGGATATCGCGACCGACAGCGTCAGTGCCGAGCAGATAGGTCCACTGGCCGCCTTCGGCAAAGGCCGGCGGCAGGAGCAGGACCTCACGGTTCTGCGCGCTCGGGCTGTGAGGCGAGACGATCCCGGCGAAAACCGCGAGGAACAGGATCGTTGCAAAGACAACAAGTCCGATCACGGCGCCCTTGTTGCGGGTGAAATAGAACCAGAACTCCTTGAGCCCGGTTGGTGGTGTGGATGTTTGCACATCGACTTCCTGGACAGCAGCCATTTGAGCCTCCTAGTGCCGGATACGCGGATTGATGAGCCCGTAGAGCACATCAACGATGAGGTTGACGATCATGATCACGCCGGCGATCAACATCAGACCGCCCTGCACGACCTGGTAGTCGCGCTTGAAGACGCTATCGACCATCCATTTGCCGATACCCGGCCAGGAAAAGATCGTTTCCGTCAGGATGGCACCCGCCAAGAGCACACCGACCTGCAGGCCGATAGTGGTGACCACCGGGATCAGGGCGTTGCGCAGGGCGTGCACCCCGATGACGCGGAAGGGCTTCAGACCCTTGGAGCGTGCCGTGCGGACATAATCCTCGCCCAGCACTTCGAGCATCGCCGAACGCGTCTGGCGCGCAATGACCGCGAGCGGAATCGTGGCAAGCACGATGGTCGGCAGGATAAGGTAGGTTACCGCCGACTTGAAGGCACCGGCCTGTCCCGAAATCAGGCTGTCGATCAGCATGAAGCCGGTGACCTGCGGGAAGAAATACATCAGCGAAATGCGGCCCGAGACAGGCGTCCAGCCGAGATAGCCGGAGAAGAAGATGACGAGCAGCAGGCCCCACCAGAAAATCGGCATGGAATAACCGACCAGTGCGGTTCCCATCAACGTTTGATCAAGCCAGGTGCCGCGCTTGACCGCTGCGAGAACGCCGGCGGGCACGCCGAGAGCCACGGCCAGAACGATGGCGCAGAGCGAAAGCTCCAGCGTCGCCGGGAAGAGTTGCAGGAAGTCGGTCAGGACCTCGCGCTTGGTGACGATCGACGAACCGAAATCGCCCTGCAGCAGGCCGAGCAGATAATCGAAATATTGCAGGTACATCGGCCGGTCGAGGCCGAGTTCGGCCATGAGCTGCGCGTGGCGCTCCGGCGACATGACGCGTTCGCCCGACATCAGCATGACCGGATCGCCTGGCAGAAGGCGGATGAAAGAGAATGCGATGAGAGACACCCCGATAAACGTGGGTATCAGGACGGCGAGCCGCCCGACGATGAAACGAAACATGGGAGCCAAATCCCTTCTTTTTATTCTTGTTCTTTTTGAAAAGCCGGCGGCCCGAAAATTCGGACCGCCGGCCAAAGCACGCTCTTTAAGGCGTACGTTTTCGGAAGCCGATCTTACTCGGCGATATCGACGCCTTCGAACGCGAAGTCACCAAGCGGCGACTGGACGAAGCCGGACACCTTCTTGCTCATCGGAACAACAGCGACGGAATGGTCGATGGTGTTCCAGGGCGCTTCCTTCTTGAAGACGATCTGCGCCTGCTCATAGAGCTTGGTACGTTCGGCAACGTCGGAGGTTTCCTTCGCCTTGGTCACGAGGTCGTCGAACTCCTTGTTGCACCACTGCGCACGGTTGTTGCCGCCGACAGCATCGCAGCCGAGCAGGGTGTCGAGGAAGTTGTCCGGGTCGCCGTTGTCGCCGGTCCAGCCGAGGATGGCGGCACCGTCACGATCCTTGGCGGACGAGAGCTTCAAGTACTCGGCCCACTCATAGGAAACGATCTCGACGGTAACGCCGATCTTGGCAAGGTCGGCCTGCATCAGTTCTGCTGCACGACGTGCGTTCAGCATGTACGGACGCGCGACCGGCATGGCCCAGATCTTCATCTTGAGATCCTTGACGCCGGCGTCTTCGAGCATCTTCTTGGCCGCATCCGGATCGTACTTGTCGTCTTCGACGGCATTGTTATACGACCACATTGTCGGCGGGATCGGGTTCTTGGCAACGGTTGCGGCACCCTGGAAGACCGCGTCAACGATGGCCTGACGATTGATCGCCATGTTGAGAGCCTTGCGGACCTCGACCTTGTCGAACGGCGCGACCAGCGTGTTGTACGCGAGGTAAGAGACGTTCAGGCCGGCCTGCTCGGAAACCTGCAGGTTCGGATCCTTCTTCAGCTCCTCGACGTCAGCCGCATTCGGGTAAGACATCAGGTGGCATTCGCCGGCCTTCAGCTTCTGTGCGCGGATTGCGGCGTCGGTGGTGATCGCAAATACCAGATCGTCGATCTTCTGCTTTCCGCCCCAATAGTCCGGGTTGGCCTTGTAGCGGATCGCTGCATCCGGCTGATAGGCGACGAAGGTGTACGGACCGGTGCCCAGCGGCTGCTGGTTCATCAGTTCCATCTTGCCGTCGGCCTGGAGCTTGTCGGCATATTCCTTGGAGACGATCGAGATGAACGGCATGCCGAGGTTGGCGAGCAGCGGTGCTTCCGGACGCTTCAGCGTGATCTTGACCGTCAGGTCGTCGACCTTTTCGATCTTTTCGATGACATCAGGAAGACCCATGCCGGAGAAATATTCCCAGGACGCGCCCGGCACGTACTTGTTCCACGCATTGTCGGCCTTGTACTGGCGCTCGAACGAGAAAATGACGTCATCGGCGTTCAGCTCGCGGCTCGGCGTGAAGAAGTCGGTCGTCTGAAACTTGACGCCCTTCCGCAGCTTGAACGTATATTCCTTGCCATCGGCGGAGATTTCCCAGCTCTCGGCAAGACCCGGCTCGATTTCCGTCGTGCCCGGCTTGAATTCGACCAGACGGTTATAAACCGTATGCGCTGCAGCATCGAACGTCTGACCGCCGGTGTAGAGACCCGGATCGAAACCTTCGGGCGACGCTTCGGAGCAGTAGACGAACGTCTTCGACCATGCGGAACCGGCCATCAGCGTGGCGATTGCGGTTGCCGCGAGGAGAGTAGTGAGCTTTTTCATGAGCTT
This sequence comes from Rhizobium sp. Leaf453, assembly GCF_001425605.1. Lineage (GTDB taxonomy): Bacteria > Pseudomonadota > Alphaproteobacteria > Rhizobiales > Rhizobiaceae > Pararhizobium. The sequence goes on from NZ_LMRG01000001.1 coordinate 449,416, forward strand.
TGCTTCCCAGTTTTGTTCTTGTTCTCATAATTTTTCTGACGCAGAAGCCGTTGTTTCCGGTCAAGGCCGGATGGAACGACATTTGCCCCGGCATTGCAATAAGCATCCAGAAAAATTTGTCCAATTGGAAAAATCATCCGGATACGACAACGACGACGCTATACACGACTTTTTTGAACGGATGGCCAGCCGAAATCGAATCAAATCGGCACATTGAACAATGTCAATCGCAAATTGCACGGATGGTTCCAAAGCGCTTCAAGTGGCATAACACACTTGCGGGGCGGGGAGGACTGCCAAGCTTTTGTCTGCCAGGCGGGGATTAGACGAAAGCGACCATATGCAGTCCTCCCACTCGCTGCCCCTCCCTCGATCTCGCCCCCTTCCAAAACCTTTGCCGGCCCCTATTTTCGTTTGAAATGCCAGTTGCTTGTGATGAATCGCACGCTAAACTGGTGCTCGCGGGACACTGTGGAGGACGGCCGCGTCGTGGCAACGCTTCTGAAAAACCACCGGCGATATCATTTTGACGGCGACCTGGAGAAAGCGCTCAATCGCGTCGATTTCTTCCGTATTTTCCATACAATGTCCCTGCGGTTCGGTTTCGATCATTTCGGAATCCTGCAACTGGGGAATGAGGGCGATGCCTGCATGCTGTCCAACCGGCTGGCATTGCATGATCTGCCATCAGGCCTTGCCGAGGAATACGACAAGCGGCATCGCTTCGGTGATTCCGTCGTCTTCAAGAGTTTGCATGCCTCGACCATCCCATCCGTCTGGAAAGCCGGTGACCCTCACCTGGGCGGAGGCGGCAACCTGCTCGACCAACTCGGCTTCGAAATGCTGATGTGCGTACCGGTCAGCGGTATCAACGGTGCCCGTTATGCCATCCTTTTTCTGGGCGATGGCGAAGACATCGAGCAGCAGCAGCATTTCGAGCTCTGTTACGACGCTGTCTGCGCCTTCGACTTCTTCTATAGGCTCGTTCTGTCCAACAAGGCAGGACTTGGCCTAACCCCCCGGGAGACGGAAATCCTGCGCTGGATTTCGCATGGCAAGACTGCCAGCGAAATCGCGCTGATCGTCTCCGTCTCGGAACACACGGTGAATTCGCACACGGCCACGATCCTCAAGAAGCTCGACGTGGTCAACCGAACCCAGATGGTCGCGAAGGCGATCCGGGAGCAGATCATTCAATGAGTAGAATCACGAAACCGATATCTGCCGGACGGCAACCGAAACCATTTTCATCATCAGCCATTCCCCCAAACGGAACAGCCACACCGTCATGACAAACCTGATCCACATCCTTCTCGTCGACGATGATCCGGCCGAAAACCTGATCATGCGCGGAATCATGAAGAAGGTGACGAGCACCGAAATTCAGCTGCACTATTGTGAAACCATTGATGCGGCTCTGGACTTCATCAAGTCCGGAAAACCGGTTTCCATGGTGCTGATGGACAACCGGCTGCAGCCACAGGCCGATTTTCGCGAAACGGTCCCCGCGATGCGACAACAGGGCTTTATCGGACCGATCGGGGTGATCTCTTCATCGGTTGCCGATCCCTATTTCCAGAAGATCGAGGACTATGGCGTCGATTTCCGCATCGACAAGGCGGAGCTTGACCCGACCGCGATCGAATTCATCCTGCGGGAATATGTGACGAAGTCGTAGGATGGGTCATCGGGCAAACAATTCAATCACGCAGCAAAAAGCCCGGTTTAACCGGGCTTTTTAAGTATCAGCATGTGCGTTGAACCCCACGCTCAAGCATCAGGCCGCAGCGGTCTTCGGGTGGGTCAGGTGGTCAAGGCCCAGCAGGAAGTTGATCTGCGGACGCGCTTTGACCAGATCATCGATCGAATACTGCTGCAGCACTTCGAAGAAAGCATTTAGCGCCTTGCGCAGCGCTGCGTTCAGGCCGCAGCTATCAACCAGCGGACAATCGATTTCGCCGGCTTCGAAGCATTCAGCCATGGCGAAGCTGTCTTCGGTAACCTTGACGATATCGAAGAGGGTGATTTCGGAAGCCGGCTTCGGCAGGCGCACGCCGCCGTTGCGACCGCGAACGGTCTCGACGAGACCAGCCTTGTTCAGCGGCTGCAGGATCTTGAACAGGAAGAGCTCGGAAACACCGTAGGCCTTGGCAATTTCAGGAATGCGGCTGAGATGGCCGTCATTGGCGGCACAATACATCAGCATGCGGACTGCATAATTCGTTTGCTTCGTCAGGCGCATTACGTACTCCAGACTTCAAATTCCGGCTCGTCCCATTCGGACGACAGCCCCTGTGAACCCGTACGGTGCATGGATCCAATGGCGAATCTGCCAACCGCGCCACGCTCGTGTCTCTCATATAGGACGGATGCTAGTTTGGAACAATTCCAAAAAGCAAAAAACATCTGGAAGTGATGATGATCAGCTTCATGCGGGCTTGTCCACCCAAAAGTTGAATTATCAAAGCAAGTTAAACGGTCCCGCGTATCGGATCAGTTCCCCGTAGCGGGTCGCCGCAATTCTTTCGCGTAATCGACAATGGACTTTTGTCGCTCCGGCGTGCCCGGATGGGTCGAAAAGACACTCGTTTCAGCCGCATCGCCAAACTTCTTCTCGATGATTTCAAAAAAGCGGGCGATCGCCGTCGGGTCATATCCGGCCTTGCCCATCAGCACGACCGAATACCGGTCGGCGGCGGCTTCGGCGTCACGCGAATAGGACAGCGCCAGGAGACCGCCGCCCTGAACGAGCAGGTCCTCGACGCTGTCTCCGATATCGCCGGCAATCAACATGATGAGACCAGCCATTCCCGCAGCACGATAGATCTGCCGCAGACTGTGCTCCAACTCGACATGCCCGATCTCGTGGGCCAGCACACCAACAAGCATTTCCGTATCATCGCCAGCCAGTTCGACAAGTTCGTCGGTGATGACCAGCGTACCGTCCGGCAACGCGAAGGCATTCGGCCCGATCGCCCCGCCCTTCCGGAAATTCAACGTATAGGCAGATTTGCCGCGAACGGACTGTGCCGCGATGCGATCGAACCCCTCGGAAATCGCGCGCTTCTTCGCCTCGTCCAGTCCCGATTTGTCGAGCACGGTGCGGTCCATCGTTTCCAGCGTGCCGGCCGACATCAATTCGGGCACGACCGGCGGCGTCACCACCACCGCAACCTCGACCAGCACAGGCAATGCATAGCGGTAAACCAGGCCGGACAAGATGAAGACCGCAGCGGCGAACAGGATCAGCCGCGGGTGAAACCGTTCGAGCCCATGGATGAAACCGACACCCCGGCGCCCGTTTGCACGCAATAGATTGTCCACCGCGTCATTGTCTGCGGTCTCGAACAATGAGCCATCCGGAAACTCAATCCGGCGAGGAATGGCGCCGACCCGCGGCGAAATGTCGAGCGCGGAAAAGGCGCCCGCCGAAAGCTCTGCGCCATCATCGCCGATTGCAGCAACCTGCCCGTCTCTTGTGACAAGGCTGGCAGCGACCGAGCGGCTGGAATCGCGCGGATGCCAGTGGCCACGGATCGTTTTTTCGGCCTCAGAAGCCAAAATCGAAGCCCTCGAAGTCCATGAACTCAGCTCCCACTGCCATGCCCTCCTGCTCCGCCGCCGCCAGGATTTCACCGACATCGCCATCGAAGCGGATCGCCGTATGCTCGTTCTGATAACGGGCGGATCGCACCGCCGCCCAGGGACGCATCAGACCCAGTGTCAGGACCGTGACGATGATATTCGAGATGACGATCCAGACATAACGAAACCGCGACATGTCGCTGAGCATCTGGTGCTTGCCGTCGAACAGCGTGGCGGACCAGGCGACGTTGCGCACGCCGGCGCGATAGAACAGCGCCGCGACGCCGAAGGACAGGTAGAAGGACAGAATGCTGAGCGTCATCAGCATGAACATGCCAGCCTGCATTTCCGGCGGCACCGCACCGGAATTGTCGACCATCGCGGCGAAGACGGAAATATTCGCCAGTACGACCGTGCCGATGACCACGAAACCGAGAACGATGATCAGGGCAGACAACAGCCATGTCTTGTAGATCGGACCGAGCTGTGGATCCGTCGTGAAGGCCTTGCCGCCGTAGCGAAGGTTATTGCCGATATATCGGTACATCCAGCGGCTCGCGAGCGGCGTCAGAATGCCCAATGTCAGCGCCGCGACGACCGGCCCAACCAGAAAGGCCAGGAAGGCGCCGCCGACCTTGCCGACGAAATCGAAGCGGACATTGCGATAGCTGGTGACGCGGGCGCTGAATCGCAGGCCACGCATGACCAGCCAGGGAACAAAGAACAAGATCACCACGACGAGCACGATGCCGGCCAGCGGATAGACATTGAGAAGGACGTTGTAGACGACCAGATAGGCGAAAACGATGAGGCGGCCGATCAGGATCTGCTTGCCCTTGGCATGATATTCGAAGGCGCGGCCGAGCAGCACCGTATTGCCGTAGAAATAACGATTACGGCGCACCTTGGCCCAGGCGGAGTAGATTCCGACCGTAACGATCGTCAGCAGAATGTTGACGATCCAGATGCCGAAATATTCGGAGGCGCTTCCTGTAAAGGACAGCCGGTGGAAGTCTCGCGATGCCGGTGGCAGTGTGGCTGTTTCGATCGTGCTCATGGTCGCCCCTCTTTCGTCATGTCGGACACAATGGAAGGAACGGCCGATCATCCCCCGATATTCGGCCGCCCGAACTCTTAAACGGCGATGAAGCCGGGTCAACCACAAGTAGGCGATGGCCACAAAAAAGGGCCTCCGCAAGGAGGCCCAATCGGGGAGGATGTGATTTTACAGAGGCTTACTTCATCGTCGGCATGACGAATTCGGCACCGTCCTTGATGCCGGACGGCCAGCGGCTCGTCACCGTCTTGGTGCGGGTCCAGAACTTGATAGAGTCCGTGCCGTGCTGGTTGAGATCGCCGAAGGACGAGGATTTCCAGCCGCCGAAGGAGTGGTAGGCCAGCGGAACCGGGATCGGAACGTTGACGCCGACCATGCCGATATTGATGCGTGATGCAAAGTCGCGGGCAGCATCACCATCACGGGTGTAGATCGCGACGCCATTGCCGTATTCGTGCTTCATCGGCAGGTCGAGCGCTTCCTCATAGTTCTTGGCGCGCACGACCGAGAGAACCGGTCCGAAGATTTCGGTCTTGTAGATGTCCATGTCCGGGGTGACGTTGTCGAACAGGCAGCCGCCGACAAAGTTGCCGTTTTCATAACCCTGCAGCTTGAAATCGCGGCCATCGACGACGAGGTTGGCGCCCTCTTCGACACCCTTGTTGATCAGGCCGAGGATGCGGTCCTTGGCTTCCTTGGTGACGACCGGGCCCATGTCGGCCTTCTCGTCGGTATACGGACCGATGCGTAGGCTCTCGACCATTGGGGTCAGCTTGGCGATCAGGCGGTCAGCTGTTTCCTGTCCGACCGGGACGGCAACCGAGATCGCCATGCAGCGTTCGCCTGCCGAACCGTAGCCCGCACCCATCAGGGCGTTGGCGGCCTGGTCGAGATCGGCGTCGGGCATGATGATCATGTGGTTCTTGGCGCCGCCGAAGCACTGGGCGCGCTTGCCGTTCTGGGCAGCGGTGCCATAGACGTAACGGGCGATCGGCGTCGAGCCAACGAAGGATACGGCGGAAATGTCCGGATGCGTCAGGATCGCATCGACAGCACCCTTGTCGCCGTTGACGACATTGAGGATGCCCGCCGGCAGGCCGGCTTCGATCATCAGTTCGGCAAGGCGGATCGGCAGGGACGGATCGCGCTCGGACGGCTTCAGGATGAAGGCATTGCCGCAGGCGATGGCAGGCGCAAACATCCACATCGGGATCATGGCCGGAAAGTTGAACGGGGTGATGCCGGCACCAATGCCGACAGCCTGGCGGATCGAATACATGTCGATGTTCGGGCCGGCGCCTTCGGTGAACTCGCTCTTGGCAAGATGCGGAATGCCGATGACGAATTCGCAGACTTCGAGGCCGCGGATGACGTCGCCCTTGGAGTCCTCGACCGTCTTGCCGTGCTCCTTCGAGATCAGCACAGCCAGTTCGTCCATGTGGGTGTTCAGGAGCTCGACGAATTTCATGAAGACGCGGGCGCGACGCTGCGGGTTGGTGGCGGCCCACTTCGGCTGCGCGGCCTTGGCGTTCTGGACGGCTGCATCCAGTTCCGCGTCGCTGGCGAGCGCCACGGTCGCCTGAACTTCGCCCGTTGCCGGATTAAAGACGTTGCTGGTGCGGCCGCTGTTGCCGGCAACCTTCTTGCCGCCGATGAAATGACCAATCTCGTACATGGGTGATCCTCCTGATCTTGATTATGCGCGGAGTGTCGCACTACAATATCGACAAATCAACGCGCGATATTCAGCAACCGTTGTGCAAAAATTGATGCCAAGATCTGGAGATGGCCATGGAACAGCAAGACGGGAGGATCGTCAGGATCGCAGAGCTGGAGATCGATCCCGCCCAACTCGTCGAATACCGCAGGTTTCTGGCGGAGGAGATCGAGGCGTCCGTCGCGCAGGAACCGGGCGTCCTGATGCTCCATGCCGTCTCCGAACGCGATCGGCCGGAACAGATCCGCATCCTTGAAGTCTATGCCGATCGAGAAGCTTACGAGGCGCATATCCGCACACCGCATTTCCTGACATACAAGGAAGGCACGGCCGCGATGGTCAAGGCGCTGAGGCTGATCGACGTCGATCCTATTGCTCTGTTCGCGAAGACCAACACATGAACTGGGATGATGTCCGCGTCTTCCTCGCTGTCGCCCGCAGCGGGCAGATCCTGTCGGCCTCCAAGCGGCTGGGACTGAACCATGCGACGCTGAGCCGGCGGGTGACGGCGCTGGAGGAAGCGCTGAAAACCCGGCTCCTGATCCGGCGCACAAATGGCTGTGACCTGACGGCGGAAGGCGAAATCTTCCTGCATGCTGCGGAGCGCATGGAAACCGAGATGCTGGCGGCGCAGGCACAGATCGGCCGGATCGATACGGCGATCGCCGGAACGGTGCGCGTCGGGGCGCCGGATGGTTTTGGCGTGTCGTTCCTGGCGCCGCGCCTCGGCAGGTTGACGGCTCGATTTCCCGAACTGCGCATCCAGCTGGTGCCGGTGCCCCGCTCGTTTTCGCTGTCGCAGCGCGAGGCCGATATTGCCATCACGCTGGAACGGCCGGAACAAGGGCGGCTGATCTCTTCGAAATTGACGGATTATACCCTTGGGCTCTATGCCTCACGGGACTATCTGGCGTCCTACGGCGCGCCCGAGACGGTCGATGACCTGAAGGCACACCGCCGCATCGGCTATGTCGAAGACCTGATCTTCACGGCTTCCCTGAATTTCACCGGTGAGGTGATGCGCAGCTGGGATGCGTCCTTCGAGATTTCCAGCGCCACCGGCCAGACGGAAGCGGTGCGCTCCAGCGCCGGCATCGGCATCCTGCATAACTATATCGCCCGGCAATACCCCGAACTCGTCCGCGTCCTGCCGGAAACAACGATCCGGCGCGGCTACTGGACGACCTATCACGAAAGCGCCCGCGACCTCGTCCGCGTCCGCACCGTCGTCGATTTCCTGCAGGAACTGGTGACGGAGGAACACCATATCTTTCTGTAGGGGGTGGCTGATGTGTTACGGCCAGTCCGGAATCGCGACGGCCTCGTCTGTCGGCGGCACTTCATATTCCGGATAGGGGCGATGGAACCCTGCTTCGAGGCACATACATCTCCATCCGTCATCCTCGGCCTTGAGCCGAGGATTTATGTGCCGGGGCCGTGGATGGTCGGGTCAAGCCCGACCATGACGGAGAGCAAGGGTAGCCTTCTCTGTCGAAACCGGCCAATCGAGACGGCTCAACCTGACCTACTGCGCAAACGCGACGGCTCCGGGCAATGGAACAGTCGATGGCTTGATTATCGCCTTGCTTGCCGACTGTTCGGCAACAACAGGCACAGCATCTTTAGCCGCCAAGGCTGCCGCCTCTCCCGGCATCGGCACCTTCACTGCGTTTTCGACAGTCTTTTGCGCAGCTTCCACCGGTTCGGCGGTCATGGCCGGGCTCACCGCGCGCCGGAGCTTGCGACGGACCGGCGCAACCTCGGCCACCGATGGCTCTACGACCTGCTCAGCCACAGGCTGCGAAACAAGCACCGGAGCGGCCGCCATCGCGCCGGATCCGCCGGCATGGCGCAGCGTCTCGAAGGTCTGCGCCGACACCGGCTTGATCCGTAAACCTTCCATCAGCGCTGCGACACGATCCTGCGGCATTGCCGGATTGCAATAACGAAGCCTGATCTGCGCGGCATAACCGGAACCGAGACCGGCGCCGCCATTCGGCGTGATGCTTCTGGCGAGTTGCCAGGCATAGAGGCAACTGCCGCCCTTGCCGAGCGGGCCGGTGGCGAAGCCGAAGACACCATAGGCATTGTCTGATATCACCGGGCTCACCCGCATGCGGACACCGGACAGGACTGTGCGCATCTCTGCTTCGACCTCTGCCTGCGATGGTGCGCCCTTGAAGCCCTCCCCACCCTTGCCGATGGTCACCGTCAGCGCATTCTCGCCGGCCAGATCGGTAGCATTGGCATAAAGGATCGTCTGTTCGATATGATCGGTACGGACGGACTGGCGAACCGATGCCGCCGGTAGGCCCGGCAGGGCCGCGAGTGCATAATCGGCCGAAGCGGAGGTCGCGAGCGACGGGCCATCGGCCTTCAGCGCACCCGTTTGCAGGAAAGGATCGTCGACGGTGGTGCAGGACGACAGCGCCAGCATGGCTGCGATGACAGGAAGAAGATATTTCATCGGCGGGTATCCGTCTGGCTGGCGGCAATCAGGCCGCGGCGAACGCCGGCATCGGCCAGGTGGTCGTTCAGGCGCTGGAACACCTGCTTGGCCATCGACTTGTTGCCGAGGTGGTAATAGGCCCAGCCGCGAAGCTGGCTGAGATCGGCCGGCTCGGCGATCAGGCTGGCGCGGGCATTCAGCGCATCCAGCGTATTCTGGTACTGCTTCTGGTCGAAGGCGGCCCGCGCGCGCTGGACATAGACTTCCGCGCGGATTTCCCGATCGCGCTCAGGGCTGAGCGGATAGGCGGCAAGAACAGCCTCGGCGTCATCGGTCAAACGGCCACGCAACAGCGTCAGCGCCGTGCCATAGGCCGAGTCGGCCCGGACCTGACCGCTGCCATTCAGCCCCTGGGCAAAGGCGGCGCGGGCTTCCGAAAGCCGGCTCAGGCCGAGATAGCACCAGCCGCCAATCTGCGCGGCCGCCGTAGACATCTGCCCCCTCGCCTGCAGGTCATTGAGATCGTTGATGCAGGCGCTGTAGCGCTTGGCCTGGAAGTTGCGAAAATAATTCGCCTGGATCGCGCCACGCGGCTTGATGACGGAGGCCGCCTTCTTGCCCTTCGGCGGCGCGGCCGCCTTGATCTCGCTCCAGATATCCGGATAGGCCGCGCCGTATTTCTCCTCCAGTCCGGCAAATTCCTGTTTCTGCGACAGCCGGAGATAGGAGAGCGCCAGCCCCTTGACGCGGGCCGGCGCGACCTTCCAATCGATCGCCTTCTGGAACCAGGCAGAAGCCGCCTCGTACTGCTTGGAATTATAGGCATACCACGCGAGAATCTCGGCGTGATCGGCGTTCAGCGTCTGAAGGATCGTTGTCGAATAGGACGCAACGATCTTCTCATCGATGGCGGCAGCGTCCGGCTTGGCGAAGCGCAGCGACAGCGCGTTCATCAGGAATTCCGGATCGCCGGACAGGTCCTGCAGATGCATGGCCGCGACCTGATAGGCTTCTTCGTCAAGGTTTTGAGCTGCGAGGCTGAGATAGAGACCCTTGGCATTCTGAGCATCCGCCTGCAGCGCCAGAGCCTTGCTGAACCACTGCGCGCTGACGGCCGGCTGCTTGATCTTCAGATAATACCAGCCGAGTAACGCCAGATCTTCCGCCTTCGGCTGCGCGGCAGTCTTCAGCGGCACGAGTTGCTCTTCCGACAGCGGCGCAGTCGCCTTGTCATCGGCATTGAAATCGGCCACCGATTTGCGCAGAAGATCGAAGGCCACAGGCTGCAACCCGGCCTGCATGGCCGGGGTTACCGCCAGTTTGTCCATTACTGCCTGAACTTCGGCGGCCGGAAAATCGCGGATCGCCTTTTGCAAGGTCGTCACCAGCACATCATCCGGCAGGCGCTTGTCGCCTTCGCGCAGCAGGATGCCCCGATAGACATCGGCCAGCGGCTGCTTCATATCCGCCTCGGAATAGGCATCGATCAGCGTCCACAGCAGGTCCATTTCCGTTTCCGTTGCCGGATCGAGGCTGCCCGCCGCTTGGATGACGCTCGTCCAGTTCTTGTCACCGGCCGCTTCCGTCATCAGCACGCGCTGCTTCTTGCGCGTCAGCTTGTCGGTGAAATCGGCCGTCGGGGTCCAGTCCGGCGTCTCGGTCTTTCGGCGAATGATCTCGGCATCGATGCCGGTGAAGTCGTTTCTCTCGTAGAGTTTCCACAAAGCGCTCTCATCCGCCCCACGCGCCGATTGCGGCAGGAACACATCCTGCGGCATCTCGAACTGCGGAAACTTCAGCCGCAACCGGGCGGCCTCGGCCGCGACGCGGTCGTCCTGCTTCCGCTCGGCGTAATAATAAAGTGCCGCCAGTTCCACCGCGTCGGGACCATCCTTGGTCATCACCGCCTCGGCAGGCTGTTCGCCGGACGCCGGCGGGAGGTCTTCCGCCTGCCCCTCCGCTGCCGCCGTCATCGCATCATCGACGAGGCGGAAGGAGCCTGCGGCCTGCGTCAGCAGCTTGGCGGAATCCTGGGCAAAGCCGGTTGCCGGCAAGAGCAGGCTGGAGGCGGCCAGCAGCGCGACCCAATGTTTCTTCATCACGATCATTGATCCGACCTCACACTCTTGCGCGGGATGGCAAAGCCGAGCCAGGCCGCAAAAACACCCATGGAAACCACAATCAGCAGAACGTAGAACTGGAAATTATCGGAGAACCATGCGGCCGCGAGGCGGCGGACATTGCCGGGGCTCTGATCCGTCAGGCCGGCGATGAAATGTGTCGCCGGCGGCATGGTGTTAACCGTCAGGCTCGCGGTCTCGATCTCGGCCGATCCACCGTTCAGGCCCGACCAGACGGCGGGCTCGACCAGACGACGCATACCGGCCGCGATATCGCTTGGCGACCCCGCATGAACGACCGTCCAGACCGCATTGCCGGATGGAGACGGCGCCTGCGACAGGGTCAGGAGCGACTGGCCTTCCTTCAGTGTCGCCACCGATGCGGAGCCGTCCTGATAGTTCAGCCATTTGCCGAAACGCAGGCCGGCCGAGGCAAACCAGCCCTGAACCCTCGAAGTCATCGACAGGCTGTCCTGGGGCTGCGTGGTCGACTTGCGGAAGGCATCGAGCAGCGCGGTGGAGTCGTCGGCATTGCTTTCCGAGATCGTCGAGGCGCTGTCGCTGATCGCGGCAGTGCGGACCGGATCGGTCTCGGTCAGCGACGCCCCGTTCGCGGAGGACTGTAGCGTGTCCAGCGGAAAACCGCCCTTACCTGCCCTGCCGAGCTCGGCAAAGGCGTTTTGCGTGGTAATGACCAGTGCATTACGATCGTCCGCCGCGCCGGAGGTGCCCAGCCGAATATCGGCATTGAGCGGGTTGCGGGCCGCCAGCGCCAGCCGAGACAGCATGGTGAAGGCCGCGCCGGCCGATTGCGCATCCGGGCGCTCGATGACGATATCGAACGGCTTGCCATCGGCATAGGGATAGGCCGTGCCGGCCAGTGCGCCGATATCCGGCAGGCGGCCGATCCGTGCCAAGGCGGGAATCTCTATTTTCGTATCGTTCAAGAGAATGAAGCGCGGCTTGGCATCGTCGCGCAGATCCGGCGCGCAGACCGCGTCGGCTTCGACAGGCAGTTCCGCCAGAAGTTCGACCTTGTTGTTGCCCGGCCGGAAGGCGCGCAGCGGCAGTTCGATCAGCTTGCCGTCGAACTGTTCACCTTCGGCATTGCGGAAGGGATAGCTGGTGACGACACGATCATTGACGCGCACCAGGAATTGCGCCGTGCGCTTGAGCCCCGGCGATGTCGCGGCGTGCAGTTTCAACCTGATCGTCGCGTAATCGGCCGGATAGAAATCGGCCGGCATCACCATGTTGAAGCGGGTGCGCGACAGCCGACCGGAAAAGACCCGGGTCTCATAGCCGGTATCGGCCAGCGTATAGCTCATCGACGCATCGGCGACGATCGTGCCGGAATGGCTCGAAAAGATGCCGCTGTCGAGGCTGTCCTTCAGCGGTCCGCGGATGGCCTCAAGCAACTGTCCGCTCATTTCTGCGCGTGTCGCGCCGCGCAGGCTGACCATGGCCCGGACGCCCTCGCCCGCATCGCGAACGGAAAAGCCGTAGGGCATCGTACCGATCGCGGAATTTCTTGACTGCGCCCGCGTCTTGTCCGTCGAGACATAGAGGTCGATGCCGGGACCCGTGCCCGGCTTTTCACTGATGCTGACGGAAATGTCGTCGCGGTTGAGAAACAGCGCCAGCGTCTGCAGCACCGGGGCCGCGTCGTTGAGCATTTCCGAGGTCGCCGTCTGCGGCAGGACCAGCCGGATATCGGTGACGCCGGCCTCTGTACGGGCGATCGTCAAGAGGTCGTCGAAGGAGCGGAAGCCATGGGTCTTCGCCGCGACGAAGCCGCTTGTCGCCGGGTCAATCTCGCTCCAGAGTTCATAGGTCGCTTCCAGCGAGCAATCGACCCGGTGGAACTGCCGGGCGCGCAGCAGCACCTCGTTGCGGCCGGGCTTCAGCAGATCGGCCGCAACCTTCAGGTTTTCCGTCTTGAAACCGTTCGGCGAAGCAATCCGGTAGCTGCCGGCCGGCTTGCCGTTGACCTCGACATCCATGACCGAGCTGTCTGGCAGGACCGAGACAGCATTGCGATAGGCAAGCACCAGCGCGCCACCAGTGGCCGCCTGGTCCGGCGACAGGTTGAAGGTCAGCCGGGCAATGTCATCCTCGCCCGACAGATGATAGGCGGGCGTCGCCTGCTCAAACGGCACGAGGCCGCTGATCTTCTTCGCCACGGCTTCGACCGGCGCCGAGCGGGTCGACAGGATGCTTTCGCTTTCGCCGGGCAGCGTGCGGCTGACAGCGGGGGCTGCATCCAAGAGGCTCTGGGCGGAGGCCGGCAGCGCCTGCGCCATCACCAATGCCAGGGACATACCGGCGACATTCACACGGGAAAATCTACGCATAGAGCTGCTCTCCCTTGAGAACCGGAGCGGCGTCGGCCGTCTTGGCTGGCAGCGGCACGGCAACCACCTTGTTGTCGTTGAGCACCATCGGCGCATCCTCGAAGGACTGGACGACGCTTTCACGGATGAGACCGGCGCTGTAACGGATGGCCCGCAGCGATTCCGTCAGGCTCCAGAGCGCAAACCGGCTGGTTCCCCAGAAGAAGTTGCGGCGAACCTGGCGGCGCACGAGGCGATCCTGCAGCACCGACTGGTCGGAATACATCAGCTCGGCAATCGCCATGAATGTTTCCGGCGTGCGTTCGGCATAGGCAAAGCCGCAGATCGCCGACTTTTCCAGCATCCGGCGCGAGCGATAGACCACATTGAAGCTGATGACCTGGCCGCCACGACGCACTTCGATCCGCGCCTTGGTTGGGTTGGCGAGATCGAGCTTCGGCGCCTTGTCGACGAATTCGATCGAGACGCCACCGCTCGAGGCATCCTGAATGATGACGTGGTGGATGATGTCGTCGATATGCATCAGCGCGTGGCGCTTGACCGGCAGGCGCTGGTTGCGGCGCAACTCGCGGCGTTCGGCGATGGCGCCAAGGGCGGCACCGGCGAGACCGAGATTGATCAGGTTCCACATGGCGACGATCAACAGCAGTTCGCTGGCGACCGGTTCCGTCAGCACGCGGTAACCCGAATAGAGGGCGGCAGCGAGCAGCAGGAAGAAGATGGCGAAGTATGGCGTGGCGAGCGGCGACAGCTTGCTCTTGTCCAGCGTCTGGCCCTTGGCGGTGACGTTGAAGGTCGGCTTGCGGGGATTGCGCACGACGCTGAGGATCGAGCCGAACAGGAAGACCGACTGCACATATTCATAAAGCTCGGAAATCCAAGGCCAGCGGACGCGGCCATAGAGATAGCTCTGCATCGCAAACGAGGAAATCAGGTAGGTGACCGCATAGGAAGCGAACTCCAGGATGTTGGCCTTGTAGATCTCCAGCGAGAAGAAGATGTAGAGCAGCGGTGAGAACATGAAGGCCAGCCGCGACAGCGGGAAGAGCCAGAACATGTTGATGCCGGCATAGCAGATGCGCTGCGGGATCGTCAGGCCCTTGGCCAGGAACGGCCGCTTCAGGATGAGGATCTGCAGCATGCCCTGGCACCAGCGGGCGCGCTGGCCGATGAAGGAGACGAAGGTCTCCGGCTGCAGGCCGGCAATCAGCGGCTTGTCGACATAGACCGAATGCCAGCCCTGGCAATGCAGCGACAAGGCCGTTTCGCAATCCTCGGTGATCGACTGGCCGGAGAAACCATCGGTCGTTTCCAGCGCCTTGCGGCGTAGCACGGCGGCCGAGCCGCAGAAGAACGAAGCATTCCACTTGTCGAGCCCGCGCTGCAGGATCGAATAGAACATCTCGTTTTCAGACGGCATGCGCGCGAAGGTCTGGAGGTTCTTTTCGAGCGGATCGGGATTGAGGAAATAATGCGGGGTCTGGACGAGGAAGAGCTTTTCATCCTCACGGAAGAAGCCGACCGTCTCGCGCAGGAAATCACGCACCGGCGCATGGTCGGCGTCGAACACCACGACCAGTTCGCCATTCGATATCTTCAGGCCCTCGTTGAGATTGCCGGCCTTCGCGTGGTCGTTCTGCTTGCGGGCATGATAATGCACGTCCATCGCGGTGCAGAGTGCCTTCAACTGCTCATGGCGGCGGATGGCGGCGACCGAGACATGCGGGTTCTTGTGGTTGCGCTTGGCTTCCGTGCCGCCGTCGTCGAGCAGGTAGATGTTGAGCTTGTCCTTCGGATAGGCCATCGACTTGGCCGCGGCCAGCGTCACGGCCAGAAGTTCGGCATCCTCGTTATAGCTCGGGATGAACACGTCGACTGTCGGCAGGTCCGTCGTGTTGCCCATGTCCGGCGTCTTGCGCTTGATCGGGTCGATGACCATGAAAAAGCTGATCGCCAGCATCGCCAGGCAATACATTTCGGCGAGATAAAGCAGGAAACCGGGAATGAAATTCAACGGCTCGGTGATATCCGGCAGCGTCTCGGTCGTGCGCCAGAACCCATAGCGAAGCGCGATTATGGCGGCGAAGACGAGCGTGATAACCCGGAAGGTGCTGTTGTCGGGACGTGTCATGCCGATGAACATGATGCCGAGGACAGCGAAGGAAAGCATGAGCTGCGCCTGAAGACTCATCGGCAGCAGAATAAGAGCCAAGCCGAGAACCCCGGCCGGAATTGCCAGATATTTTCCGCACGTCATGTGCCACCAACCCCATTGTCATTTCAGCGGCGCATCATGCGTGCCGGTTCTACATCGAACGGGGCGACACTAGGGGCGAAGGGGTCAACAGAATCCTAATTTCGGGTGGACTGACCGGAAAGGACACAGGATTAGGTAAACACAAGGTTTATGGGTTGGGGGAAGATGTGAGGGGGGACAAACACGCTCTGGCAGCTCGCCGAGTCGTTCCGATATCGTCCCGACCTGGGACGCGGATGTCGGCATCGATCGAAGACATTGTCGATTGCCGCTGAGAACTGACCCGGCGCCGGGTCAGTTCTCAGCGGCAATCAACATATCCGGTTCTGATATCGGCTCGAAGGTGGAGAATCCAGGCGCAATACGACGGCCCGATCGTAGGGCGTCAGGCGTTCCTGTAGTCGTAGGCGAGCTTGATGAGCTGGCGCAACGTGTCAGCCTTTTTCTCGACATCACCCTTGGCAAGGCGAACACGATACAAGCCCCAGCGGACGTTGTATTCCAATGTCTCGATCCCGGCAGTTTCAATGATCTGATCGATTTCATCCGACCTCGGCATTTTGAACTCAAATCCCAAGTGGCTCCGCTTGGGCCGGAACGAGACGAAATTGTTCGGTTGCCCGTCCTGAGCGAGGCCGATATAGAACTTATTGTACTTGAGCTGCAGATGGGGAGCGATTTCATGGACCAGCTCCAGCATCTTGTCGGCCATTTTAACGGTTGCCTCGCTGCCTTTCACAGCAACCCAGTAGTTCCGGTCGGTGGGAGCCGCCGCGGCATCTTCGTCTTCGTCGACAACTCCGCGTGTCAGTTCGTCGAGAACCTTGGTGAAAACCAACGTCACTTCTTCGCCAACCTTGATCGCCTGAACTTGAATCGCGATCAATGGGATGGTGCCGTTAAAGAGCGAGATCACGTTCAGGAAGCGGCTGGTAATGTCCTCGGCGACGATCACGGCGCAGTGGTCGTATTGCGGATACCGCTTCCGCTCGATATCCCAGTATTCGATGGTGCGGATAATATGGGATTCATCGGTAGGCCCGAGCTGAAGCTCGACCTCATAGCGGCGGTTGGTATCCGGATCCTGCAGGAGGAGGTCCAATCGCCCGGCCTTCGCATGAATCCGTTCCTGCGCACGGAGGACGAGATCACCGAGGCCGAGTATCGAGGGGTCTTCTGCGATGAGATGCTGGATCCACTTTTCACTCATCTCTGGGTGATTTCGCATCATCACCCGTTCCGCCTTCATATACTTCACCACAATACTGCCCTTTGCCCATCCCAGAATTGCTGGACACTACACGCCGTCCATTTTTGCAACAACTCGAATCCTACCGGCGTCGGCGCTAGTGGTTGCCAGCACATTACCATTATGGGAACCGATTGGCGTCATGATACCGACTCTTTGCCCGCAGGAATCAGGCAAGCACCAAATCTGTGGATAAGCGTAGGCACCAAACGATGTTCAGCATCTGGCATGGCGAGTTATTGAGACTTGAAATTTGCGGGCATTTGCCTCCTCAAAAACTCGCAAATAGCTGATTTTTTTGAAGTAGGAATGGTACGGTTGGGTGGAGTTGAACCACCGACCTCAGGTGCCACAAACCTGCGCTCTAACCAACTGAGCTACAACCGCACAAGGGCAAGCGGGACAGACAAGGTCATATCCGCTTGCCGGGTCCAAATACGGGCAGTCGGTCTTTTTTGCAAGACATAACTTGTGCCCTTATGTGAAAAAACCGGGTGATAACTCACCCGGTCTGTCTTGATGGCCGTGCCGGCAAGGCCGGCGGGGCGAAATCAGGCCTTCTTGAAGCCGGCGAAAGCCTTTTCAGCGGCGTCCTTGCCGGGCTTTGCGACGGTTTCAGCGACCTTGCGGGTGGCTTCCTGCATCGACTTGGCCTGTTCCATGGCCAGTTCAGCCTGCTTGCGGACGAAGGCGGTCTGCAGTTCGAACAGTTCGGAGACCGACTTGACGCCGAGCAGCGCTTCGAGATGCGACAGCGAGCTTTCGGCATTGGTGCGCAGCGCATCGATGGCCTTGAGGCCGAGTTCGACGGAACCGGACTGCGCGCTTTCCAGCGTCGCTTCAACGGTCTTCGTCGCATCTTCTGCGGCCGTCTTCATCTTGGCATAGGCTTCCTTGGACTGGGCAGCACCCTTTTCCGCGAAATCGCGGAAGGTTTCGGTGACCTTTGTCGGGTCGAAAGAGGCAAGCGAAAAGACGTCATCGGTTTTCTTGGTAGCCATGATATGCGCTCCTTGGTTTGGCCCTCTCATGAGGCACCCGTTTTCTGATGATGTCTATATAGGCGATCTCGTTGTGCATTGCAACATATTTGTGCATCGCACAAATCGTTAAAATGACCAGCATTAACCTTGCGCCGCGAAAGGCCTGTGGCTCGGGGTCTGGCGGCTGGACCCTTGTCGCCCCGGCGGTTATTAATAGACTGTTAACAATCCCGTCCGTGTGACGGTTTCGAAAACCAGGTCTGCCGATGCCCGCAAAATCGTATCCCTTCATCGACATCGCCGTTCACGAACGGGTGCGGGAGCATTTTGCGCGCGGCGATGCCGCCGTGCTGTTTTCGCCAGACATGAATCAGGTGCTCTGGTCGAATGGCGAAGGCGCCGGCCTGTTCGGCCTGCCCTCGATCTATGATTTCATCGATACCGGCGCCAATCGCGGCGATGCCGCCTATCGCCAGATGGAGGCCGCCGCGCGGCAACTGGAGCGCAGCGGCGACCGGCGCTCTTTCCTCATGCGCATCGCCTCCGGCTTCCAGCGCGCCTCCGTCAGCGCGTCTGTGGAGATGATCACCGTGCGCCCGGGCGAAACCGCGATCCTGTTCACCGCACCCCGCGGCGGCAAGCCGCTGAGCGCGGAGGTGCGCGCCGCCCGGATGATCTCCGGCTTCGACGATCCCGATACGCATATGGCCGTGCTCGACGGCGACGGCGCGATCCTTGCCGCCTCGCCGGGTTTCGATGCGCTCGCCATGACGCCGCAGACCTGCCGCTCGCTGGTTTCGGCCGTCTCCCGCGACAGCGACTGGCTGCTGAAGCGCCCGATCCCCACCGGCAAGGGCCACCTGCCCGCCGCCATCGGCAAGCTGTCGGACAGCCCTGCCCTGCACCTCCTCTTCGCCGTCGAAACCATTCTCGGCACGATGGATGCAGGCTCTGATTTCGAGGACGCCGAGGAACCGGCAGCTATTGTGGCAGAGGCTCCGCCGGTCGAACCGGCATCCGCCGTTGCCGCAACGGCGGCAGCAGTGGTTCCCGACGATGTCATCGGCGGCATCGGAGAGATCGAGGAAATCGAAGCCGAGAACGAGGATTTTGCCGAAGAGCCGGCAGCGGAAGCGGCCGAGCCCGACACATCCAACGATGCTGCTCCGGCGCAGGATGCTGCGGTGGAAGACACCCAGTTGGCCCCGCTGGCAGACGTGGCCCCCGATGAGGTCTTGGAGCCGTCGGGTGACGACACGGCCGATTCCACGGAAACCGTTGAGACCGTTGCCGAGGCGGATGAGCCTGTCCCGGATGTTCTGGCAGACACTCTGTCGAGCAGCGACCAAGACGGCGGCGTTACTGCCAGCGAAGCCGATGGCTCTGTGAGCCCGGCGGAAGAATCGGCGGCGGGCGAAACGGCGATCGTTGAGAGCACCACGCCAGAACTCGCGGCAACCGAGACAGAAGCGGACGTTCTGGACGAAGTGTCGGCCGAAGAAATCGAAGCCGAGCCCGATGTCCTGCCCGATGCTGCGACGGAGGATGTCATCGCCTCTGATGAAGCGGTATCGCTTGAAGGCGGCGACATCGCCGATGACGGCGTTGCCGTGTCTGGCGATAAAACCACGGAGATTGTCGCGGAAAGCACCGACGCGGCAGCCGAAGTCCCGTCAGCTCCTGAGCAGATGGCAGAAACCGCCCCCTTGGCCACGTCGGACACCACCCCGGCTGAACCCGTACCTGCGACCGACGGCTTCGTCTTCAATCCGAACAGCAGGGCCATCCGCTTCGTCTGGAAGATCGATGCCGACGGCCGCTTCAGCGAAATTTCCGAGGAATTCGCCACGGCCGTTGGCCCGAACGCGGCCGATGTCGCGGGCCAGCCCTTCACCGATCTGGCGGAGCGCTTTCATCTCGATCCCGACAACACGATCGGCGACCTCCTGAAGCGACGCGACACCTGGTCGGGCAAGACGATCCTCTGGCCGGTCGAAGGCACAAGCCTGCAGGTCCCGGTCGATCTCGCCGCCCTACCGACCTATTCGCGCAACCGTGAATTTGATGGCTTCCGCGGCTTCGGCATCGTCCGTGTCGCCGATGCGGTCGAGGACGCTCTGGCCTTGGGACACACATTGGTGAGCCCGGCCGTAGCCGTCGAGGAGCCGATGGCTGCAGGGTTCGATGAACCTGTCGTCGAGGCGACTGCGGACCATGCCGATACGACCGAAGAGACACTCGTTTCGGATAATACGTCCGCAAGCGAAGAGCTGACTGCTGATGAAGTGATCTCAGAGGCGGAAACAACGCCGGAGCCGGCTGACGATCAGCAGTCGGCTGAGGACGCCGCCGCAGCACAGGGATCTCCGGAAGACGAGGATCCCTTCGCCGAATTCGGCCGGACGCGCACTGCCTCCGAAATCCCGCCGGAAGACCCATTTCGGGGCGAGCGTCCGGCGCTGAAACTGGTCGAGACCCAAGGCCGCCGCGCTTCGGACAAGATCGTCAATCTCGATCACCACCGCCCGCAGGGTGCCGAAAGCCTCAGCCGCTCGGAACAGGCCGCCTTCCGCGAAATCGCCCGACAACTCGGCGAAACCTTCGGCAAGCGGCCGAACGATGACGTGCCGGCAGCGGAGGTTCCGCCGGTCGCCGAAGACCCGTTCGATGGCATCGCGTCCAAGACGCCTCAGAAACTCGACGGCGATGATTTCGCCGATCTCGATACCGCAACCTCTTCCGCCGAAACCGAACCCGATGCAATTGAAACAACGGAAGACGTGGTAGCGGAAAACACAGTCCCGGCGGAGGCGACGACGGAAACCATCTCCGCCGAGCCAACGGCACCGGTCGTTCCCGCGCGCACCAGCAGCAACAGCAGCCTGACGGGCGAAATGCTCGACAATCTGCCGCTGGCGCTTCTGGTTCACAGCGGCGACGAACTGTTCCACGCCAATTCCGAATTCCTGGCCTTGACCGGCTATGCCGATCTCGACGAACTGCGCGAGGAGGGCGGCATTGATGCGCTGTTTGCCGGCGACGAAGACGGCCTGGTCGATCTGCCCGATGGCACGATGATGGTGATCCGCAACGACGGTCATCTCGTTCCCGTCACCGCCCGGCTGCAATCGATCCGCTGGGAAGACAAGAGCGCCCTGATGATGGCGCTGTCGGCCGTGCACACGCCGCCTGTCGCTGCTGCTGTCGCCGATCGGAGCGAACCGGCGGAGATCGAGCCGGTCAGCGAGACCGACGCCGCCGTGGAAGCACTGCGGATGGAAACGGAGGAACTGCGTTCCATCCTGGAGACAGCGACCGATGGCGTGGTCGTGGTTGGCTCTGAAGGTGAAGTCCGCTCACTGAACCGCTCGGCAAGCGCCCTGTTCAATTACGATGATGGCGAAATCCGCGGCAAGCCGTTCGCGACTTTGTTTGCCCATGAAAGCCAGAAGGCGGTGCTGGATTATCTCGCCGGCCTGTCCGGCCATGGTGTTGCCAGCGTGCTCAATGACGGGCGCGAGGTGATCGGCCGCGAGGCGTCCGGCGGCTTCATTCCGCTGTTCATGACCATGGGCCGCCTCTCCTCCTCCAATGGCTTCTGCGCCGTCATCCGCGACATCACCCAGTGGAAGCGGACGGAAGAGGAATTGCGCAACGCCAAGCGCGCCGCGGAGACGGCGAACGCCCACAAGACTGACTTCCTCGCCCGCGTCAGCCACGAGATCCGCACCCCGCTCAACGCCATCATCGGCTTTTCAGACATGATGGCGAGCGAGCATTTCGGCCCGATCGGCAATGCGCGTTATGTCGAATATGCCGGCGATATCGGCCGCTCCGGCCGTCATGTGCTCGATATCGTCAATGACCTCCTGGATATTTCGAAAATCGAAGCCGGCGAGATGGACCTCGAATTCACCTCGGTCGAGATCAACGACGCTGTCTCTGAAGCCGTCTCCCTTGTACAGCCGCAGGCCAACAGCCAGCGGGTGATCATCCGCACGTCGCTGTCCGGCTCGGTCCCGAACGTTGTCGCCGACAATCGTTCGATCAAGCAGATCGCGCTCAATATCCTCTCGAACGCCATCCGCTTCACCCCTTCGGGCGGGCAGATCGTCGTCTCGACGGCCTATGAGGCAAACGGCAGCGTCATCTTGCGCATCCGCGACACCGGCGTCGGCATGACCCGCACCGAGCTTGAGCAGGCGATGAAGCCCTTCCGCCAGGTCACCACCGGCGCCCGCAAGCGCGGCGACGGCACCGGCCTCGGGCTGCCGCTGACGAAAGCGATGGCGGAAGCCAACCGGGCGCATTTCTCGATCAATTCGGCGCCGAACGAAGGCACGCTGGTGGAAATCTCCTTCCCGTCGCAGCGGGTTTTGGCGAACTGACGGGAGCCGCCAAGCACCGGAAACAGCAGGCAAAAAAAGAGGCAGCTAAAAAGCTGCCTCGATAGTTGAATGCTAAAACAGGTGCTCGAGAAGTAATGACATCATGTCCATTTCGGCATCCCTGCCGAAAGCCAACCCTCACATCGGGTGGCCTCAAGTTGAGATCACCATGCGCTGCCATTCGTAAACAAAACCTTTCCACGGACCCCGCAAATTTTACGCATCTGCAGCAATGAAGAAACCTTTGGTTAATTCGTCAGGCCCGAAATCCTTAACAGCCCGCTGTCAGCTTTTCAGTTCTGCAAGGTCGGCATAGAGGTCGAGCGCTTCCGGATTGGCGAGTGCTTCCTTGTTCTTGACCGGGCGGCCGTGAACGACCTCGCGCACCGCAAGCTCGACGATCTTGCCTGATTTCGTTCGGGGAATGTCGGTGACCGCGACGATCTTCGCCGGCACATGGCGCGGCGAGGCGCCGGTGCGGATCTTGGTCTTGATCGCCTTCGACAGATCATCCGTCAGTGCCTGACCGGCGGCCAGCCGCACGAACAGGATGACGCGGACATCGTCCTCCCAATCCTGGCCGATGCAGATCGCCTCGGCGATCTCTTCCATCTGCTCGACCTGATTGTAGATCTCCGCGGTGCCGATACGCACCCCGCCCGGATTGAGCGTCGCGTCCGAACGGCCGTGGATGATGATACCGTCGTGTTCTGTCCATTCGGCAAAATCGCCATGGCACCAGACATTGTCGAAGCGCTCGAAATAGGCCGCCTTGTACTTCGCGCCCTCGGGATCGTTCCAGAACATCACCGGCATGGACGGGAAAGCCTTGGTGCAGACGAGTTCGCCCTTCTCACGACGCACAGGATGGCCGTCGTCGTCCCAGACATCCATGGCGAGCCCGAGCCCCGGCCCCTGGATTTCGCCGCGCCAGACGGGCTTCAGCGGATTGCCGAGCACGAAGCAGGAGACGATATCCGTGCCGCCGGAAATGGAGGCGAGTTGGACGTCCGGCTTGATGCCTTCGTAAACGAAGGAAAACCCCTCGGGCGACAGCGGCGAGCCGGTGGAGGTCATCAGCCGCAGCGCCGACAGGTCATGCGTCGTGACCGGCGTGAAACCGCCCTTGCGCACGGCATCGATATATTTGGCCGAAGTGCCGAAAACAGCGAACTGCTCGTCGGCCGCGTAATCGAACAGCACATTGCCATCCGGATGAAAGGGCGAGCCGTCGAACAGGCAGAGCGTCGCACCGATTGCGAGGCCCGATACCAGCCAGTTCCACATCATCCACCCACAGGTAGTGAAATAGAAGAGCTTTTCGCCGTCCCGCAGGCCGCAATGGAACCTGTGTTCCTTCAGGTGCTGCAACAGCGTACCGCCGGCGGAATGGACGATGCATTTGGGAACGCCCGTCGTGCCGGATGAAAAGAGAATATAGAGCGGATGCGCGAAGGGCAGCCGGACGAATTCAAGCGGCTTTTCGGAAAAGGACGCGATAAAGGCCGACAGCGTCTTGCCGTTTTCGACGGATGCAGCCAGCGCCTCGGCATCACCAGCATAGGGAATGATCAGCGACGGCACGCCGAGCTTCGCAGTCACCGCCCGCACCTTCGCCGAGACGTCCTGCAGCTTTCCGGCATACCAGTAGCCATCGCAGGCAATGAACAGCTTGGGCTCGATCTGGCCGAAACGATCGAGCACGCCCTGCTCGCCGAAATCGGGGGAACAGGAGGACCAGATGGCACCGATCGACGTTGCCGCAAGCATCAGCGCGATCGTCTCCGGCATGTTCGGCATCATCGCCGCGACGCGGTCGCCCTTGCCGATGCCGGCCGCCTTGAAGGCCTGCTGCAGGCGCGAGACGAGCGCACGCAATTCGTCCCATGACATGCGCGACTGCGCCTTGTCTTCGCCACGGAACACAAGCGCATCATCGCTGCCGCTGTGGCGCAGCAGGTTTTCGGCGAAATTCAGCGTCGCATCGGGAAAGAACCGGGCATCCAGCATCTGGTCACCATTGACCAGCGCGCGCTCGCCG
The DNA here is from genome assembly GCF_001425605.1 of Rhizobium sp. Leaf453. Lineage (GTDB taxonomy): Bacteria > Pseudomonadota > Alphaproteobacteria > Rhizobiales > Rhizobiaceae > Pararhizobium. Next base: position 473,616 of record NZ_LMRG01000001.1, read on the forward strand.
CGCTCACCGACCACGCCACAATGTTCCCAGACCGCGCCCCAGAAATCGGCGCGGTTGTTGACCGACCAGTCATGGAAGGCATCATAATCGGCAAAGGTGGTGGAGAAGCGCTGCTCGCACCAGTCGATGAACTGCTTCATCGGCGTTTGCGCGATAAATTCGGGTGACGGTGTCCAAAGGGGCCGATCTGATTGCATGCGTTCCTCCGCTTCCCACGCCAGTCTCTATATCATGCTGCGACGCAAGATAAACAGGCTGCACAGGGGATGGCTATGGCAGTTGCGACATTTCCCTGCCGCCACCGTTTGATTTCTGGAAGGTGAAAGCCTATCCAGTTTGCTTCAAAACGATTGAAAGCATGCCGATCGGCCATGACGCCATTCTCAGACACAGCCAGATGGAAAACCCGACTGCGCATGCTTCTCGCATCGCGCACGTTCGCCATTCTTGTTGCCGGTCTTTTTGTCGCCACCGTCCTGTTCAAGATCGCCCTTCCCCTGTTCGTCTCGACCGCGAGCGTCAAGGACAACATGGAGCGGGCGCTGTCTTCATGGACGGGAGCCCGGGCACGTATCGCCGGCGATCCGGAACTCAGCGTCTGGCCGCATCCGATGCTGACCTTGCGCGATGTCGTGTTCGAAGGCGGCGAAACCGACGCGCCACAGAAACTGGCTACGGCCGATGCCATCGCCGCTGGCTTCGACATCCTTGCAGCTCTGCGCGGCACACCGGTCTTCTACGACTTTCACCTCGTCAAGCCGACTTTTACAGTCGAGCGGCGGACGGATGGCAGTTTCAACTGGCGCCGGGCCGGATGGATGGCCGATGCCGTCGCCAATGCATCGTCGGCATCACCCTCGACGGTCCGCAACATCCCGATCGGCGACATCACCATCGACAATGGAACGCTGGATATCATTGATCGGGTCACCGACAGTGCCTATCGCGTCAACAGCATATCAGGTTCGGTCCAGTGGCAGACGCCGACCTCACGCATGAGCGCCAGCCTCTCGGCCGTGATGAATGGGCAAAAAGTCGAATGGTCCGTCAATTGCGACGAACCGCTGATGCTGCTATCGGGCCGCAACAGCACGATCCAGACATCGTTCACCTCGACCCCACTGAGCTTCGCCTTCGATGGCACCGCCAACGGCTCGGACGATCCGTTCATATCCGGCCAGTTCCAGCTTTCGGCTCGTTCGGTTTCCACGCTTCTCGCCTGGCGTGACGGCCACGCGCTACCGGGCGATGTGGATGAAGCGATCGCCGTCGACACCAGCATGACGATGGCGGGCGGGACGATGAAGATGGATAATCTAGCCCTGTCTCTCGATGGGGACAGCGCGACGGGCGTGCTCGATATTGCCTGGTTCCATCGCCACGGCCCGCGTATCGACGGGACGCTGGCCTTCGAGAGGATGGACATCAAATCCCTCGCTGCCTCCTTCCTGCCGCCGCAGACCGGAACCGTCAGCGCCGCCGAATTACCAGATATCGGATTTTTGAGACAACTCGGCCTCGATCTGCGGCTTTCGGCGCAGGAGGTCAGTTACGATCCGGTTATGCTGACGGACGTCGCCGCGGGTATCATGGCGGAAAACGGCCGCATCTCCATTGACATCGGCGACGCCCGATATTCCGGAGGCTCCCTCAGCGGGCGTCTCGCCCTGGCTGGAGACGGCGCCGACGGAGGCCAATTGCAGGCCTCCTTGCAGGACGCGGACCTCGGATCGGTTGCCGCGACCTTCGGGCTTGGAGGACCGCTGCCACTCGGACGCGGTGTCTTCAGCGTCGATCTCGCCACAACACAACCGCTGTCGTCCATGACCTTGAGCGGAGTTTCGGGAGAGGTCCGTTACACCGCCAGGGATGGTGTTTTGACCAATTTCGATGCTCCAGAGTTCGAACGCCTGGCCAGTGACGGTGATTTCTTCCCCGCCAGCCGCGCCGGCGACGGCTCCTTCGCCTTCACGACAGCCGATATCGTCGCAACGCTGAAACGCGGCGAGGCTGAGCTCGTGAGGGCCGACATTCGCGGCGATGGGAAGACACTGTCCTTTGCCGGCGTCATCCCCTATCGCAGCGGCGGATTGGCGCTTGCCGGCGCCATCCGGCCGGAGGATACGACGTTGAAGCCGGTGCGCTTCTTCATCGGCGGCTCCTGGCCGAACCCGGTGATTTCGCCGCTTTCGGCCATCCCCGCCGAGCCATGAGACGTCACGTCGACTTTATCACAGGCCCATCTAAAATATGGTGGCGAATCAGCCCACTGGAGATGTGTCCGTGTTGCGTTTTCTTGCTGCCCTGCTCAAGATTGCCCTCGCATCGCTGCTGACGGGCGCGGGCCTCTCGGTTTTCAACATTTCGTCGGAGCAGATCCTGCAGCAAGCTGGGCTGACGCCGGATATCCTCTGGGGCTATTTGGTGCGCTTCTCAAATTGGGCGCTGCCGAACATCCTGCTTGGTTCGATGATCGTCCTGCCGATCTGGCTTCTGACCTATGTCTTCTTGCCGCCGCGCGAGAGGGAACGGGAACGCGACTGACGCTCCCGCCCACATATCTCTTAGTGGGCGAAAGCCGCCTGCTCGTCCTTCACCCGCTGGATTTCACGGCGCCGCGACACGACCGAGGCAATCAGCACGCCCATGGCGACGATGCCGATCAGGATGGTGCAGACCGCGTTGATCTCCGGTGTGACCCCCAACCGCACCTGACTATAGATGCGCATCGGCAGGGTGGTGGCGCCGGGGCCGGAGGTGAAGCTCGAAATCACCAGGTCGTCCAGTGACAGCGTGAAGGCGAGAACCCAGCCGGAGAACACGGCCGGCGCGATGACCGGCAAAGTTACCTGCAGGAAGGTCGCGACCGGTGTTGCGCCGAGATCCATCGCTGCCTCTTCGATTGACCGGTCGAAGGAGAGGAGGCGCGACTGCACCACCACGGCGACAAAGCACATGGTGAAAGTGATGTGCGCCAGCATCAGCGTCCAGAAACCGCGATCGAAGCCGATGGCAACGAACAGCAGCAGCATCGACAGACCGGTAATGACTTCAGGCATGACGAGCGGCGCATATATCATGCCGGAAAACAGCATGCGTCCGCGAAAACGGGTGTAGCGCGTCATGGCGAGCGCCGCCAGCGTGCCGAGCACCGTCGCGATAGTGGCCGAGACCAGACCGACGCGGATCGTCACCCAGGCAGCATCAAGCAGTGCCTGATTGTGGAAAAGCTGCACGTACCATTTGGTCGAGAAACCCGCCCAGACGGTGACGAGCTTGGATTCGTTGAACGAGAAGACCACCAGAAGCACGATCGGCAGGTAGAGAAAGGCAAAGCCGAAAACGATTGAAGCGATGTTGAAACGGGACCAGCGCTGCATGATTATCTCCCGTCCGCTTTGGCTTGCGCATGCTGGAAGAACATGATCGGCACGACCAGGATGAGCAGCAGGATTGTCGCCACCGCCGCCGAGACCGGCCAGTCACGATTGGCGTTGAACTCGTTCCACAGCGTCTTGCCGATCATCAGGGTTTCCGATCCGCCAAGCAGATCCGGAATGACGAACTCGCCGACCGCCGGAATGAAGACCAGCATGCAGCCGGCAATGACGCCCGGCAGCGATAGCGGGAATGTTACCCGCCAGAAGGCGCGGATCGGCGTGCAGCCGAGATCCTGCGCTGCTTCCGTCAGGCTGTGATCCATCTTCTCCAGCGATGAGTAGATCGGCAGGACCATGAACGGCAGGTAGGAATAAACGATCCCGATATAGATTGCCGTGTGGGTGCCGAGGATGATCAGTGGACTGTCGATGATTCCGATCTGGATCAGGAACTGATTGAGCAGGCCTTCCGGTTTGAGGATGGCGATCCAGGCATAGACGCGGATCAGGAAGCTCGTCCAGAACGGCAGGATGACCAGCATCATCAAGGTCGGACGGATCGTGTTCGGCGCCTGCGCCATGCCGTAGGCCATCGGATAGGCGATCAGAAGCGTCAGGAATGTCGAGATCGCGGCGATCCAGAGGCTGGAGCCATAGGCCTTGGCATAGAGCGCGTCTTCCGTCAGCCAGACATAGTTGTCGAACGAAAACTGTTTGACGTTGTCGATGAACCCGCTGACCCCGGACGCCAGATCGAAGACCGGCAGATAGGGCGGCATTGCGGTCGCCGTCTCCGACAGCGAGATGCGGATGACGATGAAGAAGGGAATGAGGAAGAAGAACAGCAGCCAGGCGTAGGGGATGATGATCACCAGCCGGTTGAAGATTGCCGATCCGAATTTTGACATGGCATCAATCCTTCAGCACGACGCCGGCGTTTTCATCGAAGGAAATCCAGACCTCCTGGTCGTAGCCCAGCGGATCCTCGACGGCGCGCACCGCATTGAGCGACGAAGCCTTGATGACCTTGCCGTCCTTCAGCTTGACGTGGAAAACCGTCATGTCGCCGAGATAGCCGATATCCCAGATTTCGCCCTGCGCGGCATTGAGTGGCGCGCAGGCAGGCTGGTCACGGCTGACACGGATCTTTTCCGGCCGGATGGCGAGCGAGGCCTTGGCGCCCTTCGCCGGCGGCTCGGAGGAGGCGACACGCACCGTAAAGCCGGTCTGGGTCGCTATCTCCACCGTACCCTCGCCGACCGCCGAGACCGTGCCGTCGAAAATGTTCACGTCGCCGATGAAATCAGCAACGAAGCGCGAGTTCGGAGCTTCGTAGATTTCCGGCGGCGTAGCGACCTGGACGACCTTGCCATGCGCCATGACGGCGATACGGTCGGCCATAGTCATCGCCTCTTCCTGGTCATGGGTGACGATGACGAAGGTAAGGCCGAGTTCCTGCTGCAGGTCCATCAGCTCGAACTGTGTCTCCTCGCGCAGTTTCTTGTCGAGCGCGCCGAGCGGCTCGTCGAGCAGCAGCACCTTCGGCCGCTTGGCAAGCGAGCGGGCGAGCGCCACGCGCTGGCGCTGGCCACCGGACAACTGGTGCGGCTTGCGCTTGGAAAACTTGTCGAGCTTGACCAGTTTCAGCATCTGGTCGACCCGCTCGGCAATATCCGCCTTCGGCATTCCGTCCTGCTTCAGACCGAAGGCAATGTTGTTCTCGACCGTCATGTGCGGAAAAAGCGCATAGGACTGGAACATCATGTTGACCGGGCGCTTGTAGGGCGGAATGCCGGCAAGGTTCTGGCCGTCGAGAATGATCTCGCCCGATGTCGGCTGTTCAAAGCCGGCGAGCATGCGCAAAAGCGTGGACTTGCCGCATCCGGACGCCCCGAGCAGCGCGAAAAACTCGCGCGGGTAGATGTTGAGCGAGAGATCGTCGACCGCGACGAAATCACCGAATTTCTTGGTGACGTTCTTGACCGCGATGAACGGTACGGAGGTCGGGTCCGCCCAGGGGGCAAAGGAACGCCGGATACTACCAAGTGACTTCATCATCTATCCCCGAATGACATGCCCGGGCGGTCTTCTGTCCCGCCCTGCCCTTAAAAGAAAATTGCCCGGATTTTTGAGGTCCGGGCAATTCCTTGAAACTCACTGGCCGGTAACGACCTTGGTCCACATGCGCGTCAGCACACGCTGCGCTTTTGCCTCGAACGGCGTTGTCGTGAAGAGCTTCTTCATCACGTCTTCCGGCGGATAGATGGCCGTGTCGTCGATGACGTCCTTGCTGATGAACTGCTGGGATGCCTTGTTGCCGTTGGCGTAGAACACCACGTCGCTGGCCTTGGCGATAACTTCCGGCTTCATCAGGTAGTTCAGGAATTCATGGGCTTCCGCCAGATGCGGCGCATCGGCCGGAATGGCCATGACGTCGAACCACATCTGCGCGCCCGTCGGCGGGATGGAATAATCGACCGTCACGCCGGCCTTGGCTTCGGCAGCGCGATCACGCGCCTGGAAGATGTCGCCGGAATAGCCCAGCGCCAGGCAGATGTCGCCATTGGCCAGCGCATTGATATATTCCGAGGAATGGAACTTGCGGATATAGGGCCGGATGGACAGGAGCAGTTCCTCGGCCTTCGCCAGGTCGTCCGGCGCATGGCTGTCGGGGTTCAGCCCCAGATAAAGAAGAACACTCGGCACGACGTCCGTCGGCGAATCCAGCAGATAGATGCCGCAATCCTTGAACTTGGCGGCCACTTCCGGCTTGAACAGCACATCCCAGGTCGGCTTTTCGTCCGTCCCGAGGATCTGCTTCGCCTTCTCGACGTTATAGCCGATGCCGGTCGTGCCCCACATATAGTCGATGGCATATTCGTTGCCCGGATCGTAGGTCGCCACGCGCGTGGTGATTTCGTCCCACATGTTGGAAAGGTTCGGCAGCTTCGACTTGTCGAGCTTCTGGAAAACGCCCGCCGCGATCTGGCGCTGCAGAAATGTCGCGGTCGGCACCACGACATCGTAGCCTGTGCCGCCGGCAAGCAGCTTGGTTTCAAGGATTTCGTTGGAATCGAAGACATCGTAGACGACCTTGATGCCGGTTTCCTTGGTGAAATCCTCAAGGATGCTGGCATCGATATAATCGGACCAGTTGTAGACGTTGACGACGCGCTCCTGCGCCACGGCAATCGTTGCGGACCCGCTCAGGACCATTGCGGCAAAGGCGGTGACAATCTTTCGCGACATGAAATTCCCCTTTTTTATCGGGTAAGCCCGGGCGCGCCATCGCCACGCACCCATCAGCCAGACCCGTATGGGTTTGGAAGTTAGGCATGTTTTTCGACAACCACAAGCGCTTTTACGCACTCTTTGAAGGCATCACGCTATCCGCGTAAATTTTAGGCTTTCCGCAAAAACATGAATCTTTTCAGCGGCACGCGAGCGCCGCGCCAGCCGGCCGCCGCCGGGTTAACCATAACCCCAGATCGGCGGCGCAGAACGGCGTTTACGATTGATTAACCCTGTTTGGAATGCGATTTTCGCCCTGCGTTTTGCGTTGCGGAGAGTGCGTCATGAGTGCCAAGTCGCCAAGGATCGACCCACGGGAATTGAAACGGCTATCCGTTCTGCGGCCCCACAAGACTCTTTTCGCCATCGCATTCGATTGGGCAATGATTGCCGGGGCAATCGCATTCAGCAAATACATGCAGCATCCGCTGGCCTATCTCGCCGCGATCCTCGTCATCGCCGGCCGGATGCATGCCTTCGGCTGCCTGATGCACGAGGCTGCCCATTACCGCATCATCAGGAATCGCAAGGTAAGCGACTGGATGAGCGACCTGCTGCTCGCCTGGCCGATCCTGGCGACGGTCGATGGTTACCGGATGAACCACCTCGCCCATCACCAGCACACCAATACGGAAGACGATCCCGACTGGGCCGCCAAGCTCGGCATGGCGCAGTTTACCTTCCCGCAAAAACTCTGGCGTGGTATCGTCCAGCTGCTCGGCTATCTCGTGGCGGTGAACTCGGTGCGCGACATCCTGCACATGGCCAAGCGCATCGCCAAACACGACCGCTCGACCCGCACCTACAAGCTGCTGCGCCTCGGGTTCTACGTTTCGGCCGCAGTCATCTTCTCCATCTTCGGCCTGTGGACGGATTTCACGCTCTACTGGCTGGTGCCGTTCTTTACCTTCTTCTGCCTTTTTCTTTATGTCCGCAGCGTCGCCGAACATTTCGGCAGCATGGACTATTCCGACGAACTCGGCAGTTCGCGCACGGTTTATCCATACGCTTGGGAAAAGCTGTTCTTCGCGCCCCACAACATCAATTACCACCTGGAGCATCACCTCTATCCCGGCGTGCCCTATTATAACCTGCCCGAACTGCACGCCATCCTGATGCGCAACCAGAATTATGCCGCCCGGGCGCACGTGACCCACGGCTATACGACCGGCCTCGCCTCGGAATGCTTTGCTCCGAACGCACCGCTGCTGCCGGCGCATCATCCGGTCAGCTACTGAAAATCAAAGGCACTGAGCCCCGTCACCATCTCGTCGAGCCCAAGCGGGCGGGTGACCGGCGCCTCCGCCCGGGACAGGCAGCCCTGTCGCTCGCACAGACGACAGGCCGTTCCGGCAGCAACGGTGGCAACAGGCGCCTCGCCGTAAACCGTCTCCGTCGCATGGGCGACCTCGCATCCCAAGAGCAGCGCCGTCCGCCGCACCCGTTCCTGAAAGCCGGCACGCGGCCCCTCGACGGTGCGCGCAATAGTCAGATACTCGCCGCCCCCGAAAATATCCGCGCGCTCGACCAGAACCTGCCCGGCCTGCGAGAAGGCGGCGTGGATATTGAGCTTCGGACAGCCGCCACCGAACCGTGCCTGCGGAAAGCCTTGCGCACCGGAGCGGCGCAGGCGATGCCCCGCATGGTCGATTTCCATCAGGAAGAACGGGACACCGGAAGCGCCCGGACGCTGGAGCGTCACCAGCCGGCTGGCCGCCTGCTCGAACGAGACCTGGAACCGGGCGCCAAGTACCTCGACATCGTATTTCGCCCGCTGCGCCGCCGAGAGAAACGCACCATAAGGCATCATGATCGCGTGCGCGGCATAACGGGCGAGTTCGAAACGGCCGATGCGGCGCGCCTCGCCGGTCGACAGTCCCAGTTGCGCCAGATCCGCAGCGATCGCTTCGGTGAAGGCAATCTGCGCCGCCTCCATGGCGATTTCGCGCAACTGATCCTGCGCCGACAGCCGCTCCGACAGAAACAGCCGCATCGAATGGCGATCGAAGCGGCGGCGCAGGTCCGGCATGACATGAACCGGGAGAGCACGGACGCTCAGCCCATGCTCCTTCCGCAGCCAGCCTTTCAGCGCGCCGGCGAGATCGTCGCCGGGTGAAAGCTGGGCATGAAAGGCTTCCGCCGCCTCGTCGATAGCGGCAAAATAACAGGGCCGGCTTTCGAAGGTTTCGCGCACCTCGTCCATCGGCAATCTCGCCTCCGCCAGGGCCGCCATATGCCCTTGACCGGCAAGCATCGTGCTCAAATCCTTCAGCCGCGACGATTGTTCCCTGTAGGCGCGGTAGAGCTTCAGGATACCGGTGGCGGCATTCGGCGCGGCTTCGGCGACCTCGATCAGTTCCTGATCGCCTGGCAACTCTCCGGACAACAGCGGATCCGCGAACATTTCACGCAACTGGGCAACGCTGCCGGTCGCTTCTCCCTGCAATTCGTCCAGATCGACCTTGTAGACGGAGGCAAGCTTCAGAAGCAATTGGACCGTCAATGGCCGCTGATTGCGCTCGATCAGGTTCAGATAGGACGGCGATATGCCAAGCGCCTCGGCCATGGCCGTCTGCGTCAGCGACAGGCCATTGCGGATTCGTCGTACACGCGCTCCGGCGAAGATCTTGTTTTCAGCCATTTGTCACATCCTTTACACAGGACTTACTAAACCCGGAATTTACATAATTTACAAAATTACAAAAGCGATTTGTAAAACACAAGACATCCTAACCCCTTTGTTATGAGCATTTTGCGTTTTCTTCTGGCCGTTATATGCACTGCACTGTAAAACAAGTCACATTAGATTTCGACAAACGGTCAGGACTAAGACGAAAGTCTCAAGCAGGCCAATACTTCAGGAGGATCGACTATGACTGATTTTTACAATCTCGTTCCGAATGCACCGCAGGGCCGCTTCGACGGCATCGAACGGCCGTACACGGCTGATGATGTCAAGCGGCTGCGCGGCTCGGTCCAGATCAGCCATACGCTCGCCGAACGCGGCGCCAACCGCCTGTGGCAGTTGATCCACGAAGAAGATTTCGTCAACGCGCTCGGCGCCATGACGGGCAACCAGGCCATGCAGCAGGTTCGCGCCGGGCTGAAGGCGATCTATCTGTCGGGCTGGCAGGTTGCCGCCGACAGCAACACCGCTTCTTCCATGTATCCGGACCAGTCGCTTTATCCGGCCAATGCCGCGCCCGAGCTTGCCCGTCGCATCAACCGCACACTGCAGCGCGCTGACCAGATCGAGAGCTCCGAGGGCAAGGGCCTGTCGGTCGATACCTGGTTCGCACCGATCGTCGCAGACGCGGAAGCCGGTTTCGGTGGACCGCTCAACGCCTTCGAGATCATGAAGGCGTTCATCGAGGCGGGTGCCGCCGGCGTCCACTACGAGGATCAGTTGGCATCGGAAAAGAAGTGCGGCCATCTCGGCGGCAAGGTCCTGATCCCGACGGCCGCCCATATCCGCAATCTCGATGCCGCGCGTCTTGCCGCCGACGTCATGGGGACGCCGACGCTGGTCATCGCCCGCACCGATGCCGAGGCCGCCAAGCTCCTGACCTCGGATATCGACGAGCGCGACCAACCCTTCGTCGACTACGATGCCGGCCGCACGACGGAAGGGTTCTACCATGTCAAGAACGGCATCGAGCCCTGCATCGCCCGCGCCATTGCCTATGCCGAGCATTGCGACCTGATCTGGATGGAAACCGGCAAGCCGGATCTCGAGCAGGCCCGCAAGTTTGCGGAAGCCGTTCACAAAATCCATCCGGGCAAGAAGCTGGCCTACAACTGCTCGCCGTCCTTCAACTGGAAGAAGAACCTCGACGATGCGACGATCGCCAAGTTCCAGCGAGAACTGGGCGCCATGGGCTACAAGTTCCAGTTCATCACGCTTGCCGGCTTCCATCAGCTGAACTTCGGCATGTTCGAACTGGCCCGCGGCTACAAGGACCGGCAGATGGCCGCCTATTCGGAGCTGCAGGAGGCGGAATTCGCCGCCGAGATCAACGGCTACACCGCCACCAAGCACCAGCGCGAAGTCGGCACCGGCTATTTCGACGCCGTATCGATGGCAATCACCGGCGGCAAGTCGTCGACAACCGCCATGCACGAATCGACCGAACACGAACAGTTCCGCCCGGCGGCGGAGTGAGTGGGCAAGTGTACCCCCTCACCAAGTGCGCCCAGCGTTCGACTGCGTCTCACGCGGTCTTACTATCCTCTCCCACAAGGGGAGAGGCAGGGGTGCCACGATCACCGCTCCTCATGTGAGGCAGGACGGTGCGGCAGGTTTTCCTCTCCCCTTGTGGGAGAGGATACGAAGGCCGGGTGAGACGCAGTCGAACCCTTGGCCGAAGTTGGTGAGGGGTACGATCCCCTCCGAGAATTGCAATCAGACTTCAACAACCCCCATTGAAAAGAGGAGAAATGCCATGACAGTCCAGACAGCCTTCAAGCCCCAGGTCAAGGAACGTGCCGAGGAACAGTCCTCGACCATGACCCAGGAACAGCAAGCGATGATCCGCATGGTCGCCAACGACCTGCACCGGCTCAATCAGGCCGTCATGAAGGCAGTGGACGCCGGCGTTTCCGTCGAACTCATTCGCTCCGCGCGTCACCACGGCGGAGAAGGCAACTGGGGCGATCTGCTGATCCCGGTCATCGTCGCGCAGGGACAACGATAGTCTTCGACGCACAGCCACACCGCATGGCAAACCCGGATCGCGAAACAACGATCCGGGTTGCTTGTTTGATGGAGCAATGCGGGACCCATACCAACAGCAAAACCTGCCTACTTGCTGCCCGTCCGGTCCCCGTGGCTGTCGGATTGACCTGTTGCCGCCGTCATTCTACCCTCCGGATTGTGAATGCAATCCAGTCGCTGCGGAGGCGCAAGATGGACATGCAGAGCATTCCCGGCAAAGTCGCGTTCGGCGAGGATCGATATAACGACCCACTCCGCTTCCTCAACGGCCGCTTCGATTGCAAGGTTTCCGCTGGAGACAGCAACGGAGCCTTACTCATCTTTGACACCTTTCGCGATAGTATCGGCGGGCCGCCGCTCCACTATCATGAACGCCAGGACGAATGGTTCATGGTGCTGGAAGGCGACTTCCTGTTTCAGGTCGGCGACACGCTTCTTCGCCTTGGCCCGGGAGATTCGATCTTTGGCCCACGCATGGTGCCGCACGCCTTCCTGAATCTGGTCGCACCGGCTCGCATGCTGATCGCCTTTACCCCCGCGCTCGACATGGAGCAGTTCTTTCGCGCAGGCCTCGGCCCCGGCTCTGCAGCCTCGGAAGAGTTCGAGAAGCTGCATAACGCGCATCACATTTTCAATGTCGGCCCGCCGCTGCGGGTCGAGCAGGCCAACGTCTGATCCGTGCAGCCGGCGATCACCTCAAGCCTCTTTGCCGTTGCAAACGCGCCGTCATGCTGGAGTTCGCGCCTCAAACCGTCCGGCTCGGCCGCTTGCCGGCGATGAGATCCGCATGGCTCTTCAACAGCCGGAACAGGCGGTCGGAGACTGTGCGGATTTCACGGCGGTGGCGGTCCTCGCTGTTGGTGACGATCCACTGTGTATGCCGCAGCGACTTCAGTTCCTCGCTTGCCCGTTCCAGCCCGGGATCGAGATCGCCGACGAAACAGGGCAGTACCGCCTGCCCTACCCCGGCGCGGGCCAGGTCCAGCATCGAGCGTGGCCGGCTGACGATGACGGCGATCGAAGCGCCGGCATTCTCGTGCGGCCAGCGCAGATAGGGCGAGATAGCATCCTCCTCCGATACGGAAATCCATGATGCAGCGAGCCCGTCCGGCGCATTGCGCTGGCGATAGGCGGCGTATGCGACATCGCCGGCATGGCGGCGGGTGAGGTTAAGCTCGTCGGGCACCACGGCGCGAATGCCGATATCATGTTCACGATGGGCGAGCGTCGCCCGGCGTTCGGACACGGACATGTCGAGCCGGAAGCCATCGCGGTCGCTGCGGATCGCCTGGATGTTCTCGCAGATCAGCCATGTCCCCCACGTGCCGGCCATCAGCCGCACCACCGCGGTTCCGTGCGCCTCCTGACGCCAGCCATCGACCTTGCGCACCACCGCATCCATGGCCTGAAGCTGCTCGAACAGGGCCTGCCCGTCAGCGGTCAGCCTGTAACCTGCCTGGCTGCGCAGGAACAGTTGACGGCCGACATTCTGCTCGAGATCGAGCACACGCCGCCCGACCGTCGCTGGGCTGAGGCCGCTTGCCTGACTGGCTCCAGTCAGGCCGCCATGGCGCGCGACGGCAAGAAAAATCTGATAGGCATCCCAGCTTATGTTTTTCACGGATGAAAGACATAAGGCATTTTCTTTCATTTATAAAACAATTTCTGCAGCATATTTTGATCCTGCAAACGCAACCCGCCAAGCCGGGTTTCGCATCACGGACATGAGTGGACACCAGCGCGTGGGACATCGATTCCCGCAACGGTTTCCCATTGCCAAAGGAGACAGATATGCCGGAAATGATTGGCGTCGCCCTGATGATAGACATGCTGGCGAAGACCAAGCGCAAGGAGCATGAATTCGAGGAATTGCGACACCGCAACACGTTGACCAGCAAGGTCGCCGCCGCCGCAAAGCGGCTGCGCATGCGCTGGGCACAGTGAGCCCGAAACGACAAAGGCCCGGCAATACCGGGCCTTTGCAATTTCAGTGATATGCCCCCGATCAGGCGGCGCGGCTGATCTTGTGGCCGCCGGCGCCCTGCTCCAGCCGGAACTGCTCCACCAGCGACATCAGCATGTCCGCTTCGTTGGCGAGCTGACGGCTGGCATTGGTGGTATCTGCGACCATCGATGCGTTCTGTTGGGTCATCTGGTCCATCTGGTTGACCGAGCCGTTGACCTCCTGCAAGGCCGCCGACTGGTCGGCGCTGGCTGTGGCGATCATCTCGACATGCTGGCTGATCGCGACGATCTGCTTGCTGATCGAAGCGAGGACCGAGCCCGTTTCCTGCACGAGCGCCGAGCCAGTATTGACCTCGTTCGTCGATTTTTCGATCAGTGTCTTGATTTCGCGTGCAGCCTCCGCCGAGCGCTGGGCCAGTTCGCGAACCTCTTGCGCCACGACGGCAAATCCCTTGCCTGCCTCGCCGGCGCGTGCAGCTTCGATACCGGCATTCAGCGCCAGCAGGTTGGTCTGGAAGGCGATATCGTCGATGACCTCGATGATCTGCTCGATCTGGCGTGAGGCATCCTCGATCCGACCCATGGCGGCAATCGCATTCGAGACGACGGCTGCCGAACTGTCGGCGCTCTTCTTTGTTTCGGCAACGGCGCGGTTGGTTTCCTGTGCCCGGCCGGAGGACGACTTGACCGTGACGGTGATCTCCTCGACCGCCGCCGCCGTTTCTTCGAGCGATGCCGCCTGCGCTTCGGTACGCTTGGAGAGAGCATCGGCGGACGACAGCATCCGGCTACCATTGCGCTGGATCGACTGGGCGTTATCGCGGATATAGGAGAGCGTTTCCTGCAGGCGCGTCAGCGACCCGTTGAAATCGCTGCGCAATTGTTCGAGGCGCCCAACAAACGGCGTGTCGATCGTCTGCGTCAGGTCGCCTTGGGACAGGCGTCCGAGGCCTGCCGCAAGCGCGTTGACAGCGAAATCGATCTGGCGATCCATCTCCCGCTTCTCGCCATCCCGGCGCACGCGTTCCTCGTCAGTCTCAATCCGGCGGCTTTCGGTGTCGATTTCCATCTGCTGCTTGGCCAGCGCATTTTCACGGAAGACGGCCAGCGCCCGGGCGATACCACCGAACTCGTTTTTCTTGTCGAGATAGGGAACAGTGACGTCGAGATTTCCCGCCGAGATGGTCTCGACGGAGCCGGTGAGAACGCCGAGCGGGCGTACCGATGCGCGGATCGCAAGGTAAGCCAGAAGCCCGGTGACGATCATCACGCCGCCGCCGATGGCCAGGATCAGATATTGCAGGTAGTTGATCTTGCTGAAATAGACTTCCGTCGGGATGCCGATGAACAGCATGCCGACATTTGCGCCGGCGCTATTCTTCACCGGGAAATAGCCGGTTATATAGTCGCGGCCGAACAGGACGGCGGGACCGTAATAGGCTTCGCCACGCGCAAGAAACGCCTGAGCGGGATGTTCGGGTGCGAGCTTCGTCCCAACGGCGCGCTCGCCGTTTTCCTTTTTCACATTGGTCGAGATGCGGACATAGTCGCTGCCCTGCTTGTCAAAGATGGTCGCCACGCCACCAATCGTCTGGGCGGTCCGGTCAACCAGATCGTGATCGGCGAGCACAGCCATCTTTTCTTCGGTCACGGCAGCCAGTGTTCCGTCTTTGACGTCGACGGCGGCATCCGGCACCTTCATGCCGTAAAGAACGGCCATCGCCCGGCTCGCATCGCGGGCGTCCATGGTCGCGTCCTTCATCACATAACTGCGCAGATTGTAATGCATGACGCCGACAATCGTCGCGGTACTGAGACAGATCAGACCCAGCGTGATCGCGACCAGCTGGGACACGACGGAGGATTTGAGAAAACGGAACATGAAACGGCCTTCGTAAACAAAAGATTCATCATGACTGTGAATTGGAAGGCTTAAAAATCTGTGAGAATATCGGCCCGGTTTCCTTGTTTTCCGGGCTTTTGGTGGAGTTTTCTCTCAATAAAAAATGCCCGGCGGAGAGGCCGGGCATCGTGTTCACGTACAGGTTGTTCAGGCGGCGCGGCCGACCTGCCTGCTGCCGGCATTGACCGGTTCCAGGCGGAACTGTTCGACCAGCATCATCAGTGTGTCGGCCTGGTTTGCGAGTTCGCGGCTGGCATTGGTGGCCTGATCGACCATGATGGCATTCTGCTGGGTCATCTGGTCCATCTGGTTGACCGAGCCGTTGACCTCATTCAGCGCCGCCGCCTGGTCGCGGCTTGCCGTGGCGATCATTTCGACATGGCTGCTGACCGAGACGATCTGGTTGCTGATCGAGGCCAGTACGGCGCCCGTTTCCTGCACCAGCTGCGAACCGGAGCTCACTTCGTTGGTGGACTTGTTGATCAGATCCTTGATTTCCCGCGCCGCTCCTGCCGAACGTTGCGCCAGTTCGCGAACTTCCTGGGCGACAACCGCAAAGCCCTTGCCCGCATCACCGGCACGCGCCGCCTCGATACCGGCGTTGAGCGCCAGCAGGTTGGTCTGGAAGGCGATTTCGTCGATGACCTCGATGATCTGCTCGATCTGGCGGGATGCGTCCTCGATCCGGCCCATCGCTGCAATCGCGTTCGATACAACGACCGCCGAACTGTCGGCGCTCTTCTTGGTGTGGGAAACCGCGACATTGGCTTCATGCGCCCGCTCGGCCGATGAGCGGACCGTGACGGTGATCTGGTCGACGGCGGCCGCCGTTTCCTCAAGCGACGCCGCCTGTGCCTCGGTGCGCTTGGAAAGCGAATCCGCGGACGAATGCATGTCGTTGCCGCTGCGCTGGATCGACAGCGCATTGTTGCGGATCTGCAGCAGCGTATCCTGCAGGCGGATCAGAGAGCCGTTGAAGTCCATGCGCAGCTGTTCGAGACGGCCGGTGAACGGCGTATCGATCTGCTCGGACAGGTCGCCGCTGGCCAGGCGGCCAAGACCGGCGGCCAGAGCGTTCACTGCGAAATCGATCTGGCTGTCCATCGCCCGCTTTTCGGCATCGTTGCGCATCCGCTCGGCTTCCGCCTGCGTACGCTGCTCTTCGCTTTCCGCTTCGATGCGAACCTTGGAAAGGGCATTTTCCTTGAAGATGCCGAGTGCACGGGCCATGTCGCCGATTTCGTCGCGCCGGGCACCGCCGTCGATCGATGTGTCCAGCGCACCGTCGGCAAGACGGCGCATGGCGGCGGTAATCTGGCCGATCGGGCCTTTCAAAGTCAGCACCAGCGCACCGCCGGCGAGAAGCGCGATCAGGATGCCGGAGACAGTGGCGAAGACGGAAACCTGGTTGGCCTTGTCGCGCTCGACCGAAGCCGTGGTCTTCTGACCTTCCGCGAAGGCGGTGAGCTGACCCCAGATATTGTCGATCTCGGCGGCCGCGGCGGCAAATTCGGCTTCGCGCTTCTTGCTGATATCGACCAGCGTGACGCTGTCGGCATCCATTTTTTCGATGACCGGCTTCAGCGAGCCGACAAGATCAGAGAAGAACTTCAGGTCGCCAGCGGTCTGCGCCAGGCTCTGCACGTCCTGTCCCATGATCGAGAATTCACGCGTCAGGCGCTTGCGGCCGTCCTCGTCGGACTTTTCCAGGAAGCTCGCGGCGGCGATACGGATCGAATAGACGGAATTCACCAGCTTGCGGGTATCGGTCAAAACGGTGCCAGCCTTGACCAGAGGCGCATCAAGCTTGCCGAAGGTTGCGGTCGCATCCTTCATCTTCACCGTCGCAGCGGTCTGGAACTGGATGCTGTTCTGGCGGAAGCGGGCAACGAGACGGCCGATCGCGGTGGCATTTTCTTCCGAGACGCCGCCGGTATCGATCAGACCCTTGATCTCGGCGACTGTCTTCTTGAACGTCTCGGCGACGGCCTTCTGGTTTGCCGGCAAGGCCGAGGTGATCTTGCGCTGGACCTTGGTCAGGTCGCCATAGGAATCGGTGACCAGCTTGATCTTGTCCTCCGGCGTCGCGGCCTTGGCGAAGGCGGACATGAAGGCGACGAGCGTGTCGCTCGACGAGGTCAGGCGATCGGCTTCACGCAGAATGGACTTTGCGGCCTCTTCGTCCTTACGGACGACGCGCTCCATCTTCGTTGCTTCTTCCAGAACCTTCATCTGCTCGCCGAGCAGGCTGCCGAGGCTGTTGGAAATGGATTTGCGCAGCGCGACTTCCTGTTCATAGAGGGTCCACAACTGTCCAACCCGATCGCCGATCTTGGTGGATCCATCGACGGCCACCTGCAGCTGCTGGCGGCCTTCCGCGTCGTTGACCTGCGCCAGCGTATCGGCCAGCACGCCCTGCTGGGCTTCCAGCTTGGTGAGAACGGCCTGCCGGGTTTCTTCCGACGTGTTTTGCAGGAAGCTGTTCATGCCCGCATAGACATCCTTGAAGCCGCTGAGCGACTGCAGGACGCTATTCGAAATCTCCATCCGGCCCTGCAGCAATCCGGAAGCATAGAGCCCGGTGATACCGACGGCACAAATGCTGACGACGAAGGGCATGATGAACAACAGCACCTTCGTCTGGATTTTGAATCGGGCAAGAATCTTGTCGATGAACATGGACGCACCTTGGCTCGCAGCCCGCTCCGCCTCTCCAAACCTTTTCAGGCTTCCCCGGCGCGCAAACAAGCTGATGATTTTAACCGAAAACCATGCGGCGCATCGCCGCCAGCCTGCCAGGCATTCATTGCATGACCCGCCACTTCCCCTGGACAGATCACGGCAGACTCCGTTGGGACGCATTCTTCAACGGGAACGATTAATATTTAAATAAATGCGACCTAAATCGTTTCAGGCGCGTCGCGGAGAAAGTTTTGAAACCGCACGGGTACCGCTGCCTTGCACGCGGACCGACTGCTCTTCAGGTCGAGCAAATAACACAAGCAAGCCCCTATGCGGGCTCGCTATACAGGGAAACGGGAAAGAAGCGATTCAGAAGGAAAGGAAGCTCGGAAGTGCAGCGAGCGCTGCAATTGCAAAGAGCGCGATCACGGATGCGCGTATCAGGAGCGCCTTTCGCGTGCGGCTCTCATCGGCTTTGGCGATGGCAATGGCGCGGGCTGTGGAACGGCTGCGTGACTGGTTCATGGCATCATGTCCTTTCGACCAAAGCAACAATAGTCCCGGATGATCCGGACCGCTAGCCCACTTCATGTTGCAACAGCACACAAAAGGGAAAAAATGTCACTTTTCTGAAACATTCTCCGAAAAGCGCGTCTTTGCCACCCCGTCTGCTGGTTGTGCCAGCGTGAGAAGCAGGTTCGGCCAGATGTCTTAAGATTACTTGAACATCAGACGATCGCAGCCAGCGTCTATGCGGCCTGCCCCGCGGAGAAGCCTGATGCCCAAGCCCACTGGAAATTGTACCCGCCGAGCCAGCCAGTGACATCGACGCATTCGCCGATGAAATAGAGGCCGGGAACGTCCCGCACCTGCATGGTGCGGGAATCGAGCGCCCTGGTATCGACCCCTCCCAGCGTGACTTCGGCCGTGCGATATCCTTCCGAGCCGGCGGGCGTGATCATCCAGGTCTTGAGGCCGAGGCAGAAGGTGTCGATCACCTTGTCGGAGAGGTCGGCGAGCGTGCGATTGTGCAATCCGGCCGCTTCCGCGAAAAACTGCGCCAGCCGTTTGGGCAGAACGTCGGAAAGCGCGGTCTGCAGCGCCTGCCGGCCATTATCCCGACGTGCCGCCTTGAGCGACGCTGCGACATCGACACCCGGCAGAAGTTCTATGCGGATCTGTCCGCCTTCGCGCCAATAGGAAGATATCTGCAGGATGGCTGGGCCGCTCAGGCCTCGATGGGTGATGAGCAAGGCCTCCTCGAAAACCGTCTTGCCGGAATGAACCCGTGCATCAACCGCCACGCCGGAGAGCCCATTGAGGCTTTCAAGCTGCGTGGGGTCCAGTGTCAGCGGGACCAATGCGGGGCGGGTCTCGATCATCGGCAGACCGAATTGCTCGGCGATCCTGTAGGCGAACCCCGTCGCCCCCATCTTGGGGATCGATTTGCCGCCGGTCGCAACGATCACCGAAACTGCATCGATCGCGCCATCCCCCGTGACCAAGCGAAATCCAGACTGGCTCTTTTCGACCGACCGGATCTCTGCACCGAGACGGAGGACAACACGCGCCTCCTTCATTTCCGCCAACAGCATGCGGATGATGTCCTTGGCGCTGTCGTCGCAGAACAACTGGCCGAGCGTCTTTTCGTGCCAAGCGATCCCGTGGCGTTCGACCAGAGCGATGAAATCCTGCGGCGTGTAGCGCGCCAGCGCCGACTTGCAGAAATGCGGGTTGGCGGACAGGAAGTTCTTCGGACCGGCATGGATGTTGGTGAAGTTGCAGCGACCGCCGCCGGAGATGCGGATTTTCTCGCCCGGCGCCTTCGCATGATCGAGCACGACGACGCGCCGGCCGCGCTTACCGGCCTCGATGGCCGCCATCATGCCGGCAGCCCCTGCCCCGAGTATCACCACGTCGAATTGTTCAGCCAAGACATCCGTTCCTGTTCAGCTTCCTTTCGAAGGCGGACCTGCGAAAGTCAATCGCCGATCCTCTGCTGAGCCGCAATACAGCCTGTGAGACACGCAAAAGTCCCGGTTTTCACCCTAGCCAATTGCCAAACTCTGTCTATGATGCTCCATCCGAACCCAAAACCGGTGATTTATGCCTGTCAGAAGAAACGCTGCCCAACCGACTACAAGGACCGTCAAGACCACGAAAATACCCGCCGCACTTCAATCTCCACGCGGAGTGAAGACCTGGAAGGAAGCCGCCGACTGGCTGAAGATCCGCGGTATCGAAGACATCGAATGCATCACACCCGATATTGCCGGCGTACCGCGCGGCAAGATGATGCCCTCTTCGAAATTCACCTCCAACACCTCGCTGGCGCTGCCATCGGCAATCTACCGCCACACGATTTCAGGCGAATATCCGGAAGAAACCGGCGATTTCCGTTATGACAGCCGCGACAGCGACATCAAGCTGGTGCCTGATCTCTCGACCCTTTCGGTCGTTCCCTGGGAAAGCGATCCGACGGCGCAGGTCATCTGCGACATCGCCGGCTCCCAGGGCGAAAACGTTCCCTACACACCCCGCAACGTTCTGAAGAACGTTCTCGACCTCTATCGTCAGCGTGGGTGGAAGCCGGTGGTCGCGCCGGAAATCGAATTCTATCTGGTCGCCAAGAACGAGGACCCGGATTATCCGCTGCATCCGCCGAAAGGCCGCTCCGGCCGCGCTATTCAAGGCGGTCAGGGCTACTCGATCGCCGGCGTCAACGAATTCGACGAACTGATCGACGACATCTACCATTTCTCCGAAAAGCAGGGGCTGGAGATCGACACGCTGATCCATGAAGAAGGACCGGCGCAGCTCGAAATCAACCTGCGCCACGGCGATCCGATCGAGCTTGCCGACCAGGTGTTCATGTTCAAGCGCACCATCCGCGAGGCCGCGTTGAAGCATGGCATCTATGCCACCTTCATGGCCAAGCCGATGCAGGGCCAGGCGGGCTCCGCCATGCACATCCATCAGTCGATCGTCGAGATCAACACGGGACGCAACCTGTTTTCCAATGCCGACGGCACAGCCTCGAAGGAGTTCTTCTCCTTCATCGGCGGCATGCAGAAATATGTGCCGAAGACGCTGTCGATGATGGCGCCTTACGTGAATTCCTATCGTCGCCTGACGCCAGATATGTCCGCCCCGGTCAACAATGCCTGGGGTTACGACAACCGGACGACGGCATTCCGGGTGCCCGTTTCCGATTCCGCCGCCCGGCGGGTGGAGAACCGTCTGCCAAGCTCCGACGCCAATCCGTACTTGGCGCTCGCGGCCTCGCTCGGTTGCGGTTATCTCGGCATCGTGCAGGGCCTAGAGCCTTCGGCACCGGCAGAAGATACGGCAAACGGCGGCACGATCGACCTGCCGCGCGGCCTGCTTGAAGCCATCTCGCTGCTCGAATCGGAGCCCTCGCTCGCCGAGATCTTCAGCCCGGAATTCATTGCCATCTACGGCGGCGTGAAGCGCGGCGAATTCGAAACCTTCATGCAGGTGATCAGTCCCTGGGAACGCGAATACCTGCTTCTCAATGTCTGACAGGAAAGGCGTAGCCATGCCTTGGCAAAGCCCGATCTCGCCCGGAATCTCGTGGTATGAAGCCAATGTGCCGGAACGGCCGGAATATCCGGCCCTTCCGGGCTCGGTCGAAACCGATGTCGCAATCGTCGGCGGCGGCTTCACCGGTCTGCAGGCCGCCTATAACCTGGCGTCGAAGGGCGTGCGGGTGACGCTGATTGACGCCTATCGGTTTGGTGATGGCGCTTCCGGCCGCAATGGCGGCCAACTGGGCACCGGCCAGCGCTGGTCGCCGGAGGAACTGGAAGATTCGCTCGGTTTCGAGCGTTCCAAGGCCCTGTTCGACCTTGCCGAAGATGCAAAGAAATATCTTCTCGCTTTCTCGTCCAGTCATGACATCGACATTGAGTTCGTGCCGGGGCAGATGAATGTCTGCCACAAGCCGGGCCACGAGAAGGACTATCGCAAAAGCGTCGAGATCGCTGCGTCGCGCTATGGATATACCCATCAGACCTTCATGAACCGTGACGAGACCGTCTCCCGGCTGGGCTCTACACGCTACCTTTTCGGCATTCGCGATACCGGCACCGGCCATATCCAGCCGATGAAGCTGCTGGTCGGGTTGGCGAAGCAGGCCGCTTTGGCCAGCGCTTCACTGCACGAACAAACCAAGGCGCTGAAAATCACCCAGGCAGGTGGCAAGGTCACTATTGAGACCGACAGGGGAACGATCAGGGCCGATCGGGCGCTGATCGCCTGCAATGGCTATATCGGCAATCTGGAGCCGGTCACCGCGCGCCATGTCATGCCGATTCGCTCCTTCATCGGTGCGACACAGGTGCTGGCCGATTTCCCCGACGTCCTGCCGGGTGGCGAGGCTGTTGCCGATTCGCGTTTCGTCGTGCGCTATTTCCGCAAATCCCGGGATGGACGGCTACTGTTCGGTGGCCGCGAAGCCTATACGGCCGACAATCCACGCGAGATTTCCGCCCATATCCGCCGGCAGATCAGCGAGATTTATCCGGCGCTCGCCGATATCGAGATCACCCATGCATGGGGTGGTTCGGTCGGCATTACCATGCCCCGCCAGCCCTTCGTTCGCGAAGTGATGCCGGGCGTAACCTCGATCGGCGGCTATTCCGGCCATGGCGTCATGCTGTCAAACTATTGTGGCAAGCTCTACGCCGACCTCGTCACCGGAAACCGATCTGACCTCGATCTCTTCAAAGAGCTGGACATTCCGGCATTTCCCGGAGGCACGCGGTTCCGTTCCGTGCTTTTGTTCCTCGCGCTCAGCTGGTATGCCCTGCGCGACAAGTTCTAAAAGCGACCCTCGGATGCGGCATTTTGCATTTTGTTGCGTCGCACCCTAGCGCTTTTAAATCGATTAGATTATACACTCCTCAGACTAGAACGAGATCGAGATTTCTCATGAGCAGCCAGATCATCCCTGTGGAACCCTTTGACTATGTGGTTTTCGGAGGCACCGGCGACCTTGCCGAACGCAAATTGCTTCCCGCCCTCTACCATCGCCAGCTCGATGGCCAGCTGAGCGATCCGACCCGCATCATCGGCGCATCGCGCAGCGCGCTCACCCATGAAGAATACCGCAAGTTCGCCGCCGACGCCCTGAAAGAGCACCTCAAGAAGGGCGAATACGACGAGGCGCAGGTCAAGATTTTCACCGACCGCCTGTTCTACATCTCCGTCGATGCCAAGTCGGACAATGGCTGGGACAAGCTGAAGGCTATCCTCGACGAAGGCAAGGAGCGCGTGCGCGCCTTCTACCTCGCCGTGGCCCCAGCCATCTTCGGCGATATTTCGGAGAAGATCCGTGACCACAAGCTGATCACCAAGACGACCCGCATCGTCGTGGAAAAGCCGATCGGCCGCGACCTCGCTTCCGCGCTTGAACTCAACGACACGATCGGCCGGGTGTTCAAGGAAGAGCAGATCTTCCGTATCGACCACTATCTCGGCAAGGAAACCGTGCAGAACCTGATGGCGCTGCGCTTTGCCAATGCCCTCTACGAGCCACTCTGGAACTCGTCCTATATCGACCACGTACAGATCACCGTCGCCGAATCCGTCGGCCTCGAAAGCCGCGCGGGCTATTATGACAAGGCCGGCGCGCTGCGCGACATGGTGCAGAACCATATCCTGCAGCTTCTCTGCCTCGTCGCTATGGAAGTTCCGCCGTCGATGAACGCGGAAGCCGTTCGCGACGAAAAGCTGAAGGTGCTGCGGGCACTCAAGCCGATCAACCCAGGCAATGTCGAGAAAATGACGGTCCGTGGCCAGTACAAGGCCGGTGCCTCCGCTGGTGGTGCCGTGAAGGGCTATCTCGAGGAACTCGAAGGCGGCGTTTCTAACACCGAAACTTTCGTCGCCATCAAGGCCGAGGTCAATAACTGGCGCTGGGCTGGCGTTCCCTTCTACATCCGCACCGGCAAGCGCATGGCCGGCCGCATGTCGGAAATCGTCATCACTTTCAAGCAGATTCCGCATTCGATCTTCGACGATGCGGCTGGCCGCATCGAGGCGAACCAGTTGATCATCCGCCTGCAGCCGGACGAAGGCGTCAAGCAGTCGCTGATGATCAAGGATCCGGGTCCAGGCGGCATGCGCCTGCGCAATGTCTCGCTCGACATGACCTTCGCCGAGGCCTTCAACGCCCGCAGCGCCGACGCCTATGAACGCCTGCTGCTCGACGTGGTGCGTAACAACCAGACGCTGTTCATGCGCCGCGACGAAGTCGAGGCCGCATGGAAGTGGGTCGATCCGATCCTGAAGTCCTGGGAAGCGGTCAACCAGCAGGTTCAGGCCTATACCGCCGGCACCTGGGGACCGAGCCAGGCCATCGCGCTGATCGAACGCGACGGCCGCACCTGGCATGAAGTGATCTGAGGATAGAAGAGAATGGCGGCTGCGATGCATGTATTCGACAATGGAGCAGTCCTCGCTGAAGGGCTCGCCACCGCCGTGAGCACGGCACTGGCCGAGGCAGTGGCGGCGCGTGGCGCAGCCAGCATCGCAGTCTCCGGTGGATCGACGCCGAAGGCCTTCTTCAAGGCGCTGTCGGCCAAGGCGATCGACTGGTCGAACGTCACGGTCACGCTGGTCGACGAACGTTTCGTGGCACCGGACGGCGACCGCTCGAACGAGAAGCTGGTCAAGGACAACCTGCTTATCAACGCGGCCGCCGCTGCGAAATTCCAGCCGCTCTATTACCCCACCGCGTCGGCCGAGGAATCGGCCGCTGCGGCCAGCCGGGAGACCGCCGGTTTCGGCACGCCCTTCGATGTCGTCATTCTCGGCATGGGCGGCGACGGCCACACGGCCTCGTTCTTCCCGGGCGGCTCGCGGCTTGCCGAGGCGCTGGATCCGGCAACACCGCGTGGCGTCATGACCATGGAAGCCGATGGCGCCGGTGAGCCGCGCCTGACATTCACCTTTTCCAGCCTTCAGGATGCCCGACTTCTGGTGCTTCATATCGAAGGCGCGGCCAAGAAGGACGTTCTCGCGCAGGCAGAAGCGTCCGGAGACGAAGCCGAGATGCCGATCCGAGCCGTTTTGCGCCGGGCCGTCTCGCCGCTCCAGATCTACTGGGCCGTCTGATACACAGATCCGGGGATCCCAAGACCCGGTTGACCGAAACCATGTGAGACACAGGAGTGGCGCACACTCCGGAACAGGATTGTCATGTCCGCAGACAGCCGCATCGCCGCGATCACCGCCCGCATCGTCGAACGCTCGAAGCCCTACCGCGAGCCCTATCTGGACCGGATCCGTTCCGCCGCCTCCAAGCGCGTCACCCGTTCTGTTCTCGGCTGCGGCAACCTTGCCCACGGCTTCGCTGTCTGTTCCCCCTCGGAGAAGGTTGCCCTCTCCGGTGATGAAGTCCCCAATCTCGGCATCATTACATCCTACAACGACATGCTCTCGGCCCATCAGCCGTTCGAGACCTATCCGGCGCTGATCCGTCAGGCGGCCGCGGAAGCTGGCGGTGTTGCCCAGGTAGCCGGTGGCGTTCCCGCCATGTGCGATGGCGTGACCCAGGGCCAGCCCGGCATGGAACTGTCGCTCTTCTCCCGCGACCTGATCGCCATGGCGGCCGGCGTCGGCCTGTCGCACAACATGTTCGACTCGACCGTCTATCTCGGCGTCTGCGACAAGATCGTGCCCGGCCTTATGATCGCCGCGATGACCTTCGGCCATCTGCCGGCCGTGTTCATTCCCGCCGGCCCGATGACCTCCGGCCTGCCGAATGACGAGAAATCCCGCGTTCGCCAGCTCTTCGCCGAAGGCAAGGTCGGCCGCGAAGAACTGCTTGAGGCGGAATCGAAGTCCTATCACGGCCCCGGCACCTGCACCTTCTACGGTACTGCCAATTCCAACCAGATGCTGATGGAGATCATGGGCTTCCACCTGCCCGGCGCCTCCTTCATCAATCCCGGCACGCCGCTGCGCGACGCGCTGACCAAGGAAGCGACCAAGCGGGCGCTCGCCATCACCGCGCTCGGTAACGAATACACACCGGCCGGTGAGATGATCGACGAACGCTCGATCGTCAACGGCGTCATTGGCCTGCATGCCACAGGCGGCTCGACCAACCACACCATGCATCTCGTCGCCATGGCCCGTTCGGCCGGCATCGCGCTGACCTGGCAGGATATTTCCGAGCTTTCGGATATCATCCCGCTGCTCGCCCGCGTTTATCCGAACGGTCTCGCCGACGTGAACCATTTCCACGCCGCCGGCGGCATGGGTTACCTGATCAGCCAGCTTCTGAAGCACGGCCTGCTGCACGACGACGTGCGCACCGTCTTCGGCCAGGGGCTGCAAGCCTACGCGATCGACGTCAAGCTCGGCGAAAACGGCACGGTCGCCCGCGAACCGGCACCCGAAGTCAGCCACGACCCGAAGGTGCTCTCGACCGTCGAACACCCCTTCCAGCATTCCGGCGGCCTGAAGATGCTGTCTGGCAATCTCGGCAAGGCCGTCATCAAGATTTCCGCCGTCAAGCCGGAGCGCCACATCATCGAGGCACCGGCGAAGATCTTTCACGACCAGTTGGAACTGCAGGCCGCCTTCAAGGACGGCAAGCTCGAAGGCGATTTCATCGCCGTTGTGCGTTTCCAGGGCCCGAAGGCCAACGGCATGCCGGAACTGCACAAGCTGACCACCGTGCTCGGCATCCTGCAGGATCGCGGCCAGACCGTGGCGCTGGTTACCGACGGCCGCATGTCCGGTGCGTCGGGGAAGGTGCCATCGGCGATCCACATGACGCCGGAAGCCAAGGATGGCGGCCCGATCTCGAAGATCCGCGAAGGCGACATCATCCGACTCGACGCCGTTCACGGCACGATCCAGGTTCTGGTGGACGCCGCCGAACTGGCCGGCCGCACACCGGCCGAAGCCGACCTCTCCCACAACGAGTTCGGCATGGGCCGCGAAATGTTCGCCCCCTTCCGCGCGGCGGTGGGTGCGGCCGACCATGGAGCGAGTGTGTTCTTTCATTAGGAGACTCCGAGGCGTTGAGGGGCTTCGGCGGAGCTAGACGCAATACCTTCCAGGTGGCCTTCGGCCCCCCTCATCCGGCGCTTCGCACCACCTTCTCCCCGCCGGGGAGAAGAGGGAGAATGCCGATACTCCGTCTTTAAACATTATCCCTTCCAGAGTTTGTTCCTTGTTTCACCAAGCGAGGCCATGGGCTGCCTCTTCTCCCCCGCGGGGAGAAGGTGGCGCGCAGCGCCGGATGAGGGGGGCGAAGCCACATGGCTCGAAATCCATGCTTGTTCTTTCACTTGCTCGTCCAACACCATCACCCACGCCCCGGAAACCCGTCGTGGTTCTGTTGGTCCTGTCCTCCTTGGCCGGGGCGCTGGAAAGTGCCGGTAGCTAAGGTAATTTATATGACGCCTTCCAGCGCCCCGTTCAGTGTTGGTCGACGGGCAACTCCGGTTTCTCTGCCAGAACGGCACCCCTTTCGGGGGACCACCAGGGTCTGCACAGGCACGCCCCGATCGTGTTTCAAACGGGAGGGAAACCACTTTCTGCCAATCCACCGGACAAGGGCTTACGTCTGTCCCCCATCCGGCCCCGCCTCACTGCCACGCCTGGCAGCGTATCCATTGGCGGAACGGGATGATCATGGCACGGGTTTGCGGGGCGGGGATTTTGTCGTGTGGCTGAGATCCCCTCACCAACAAAATCTAACACTTAGCCTTTGGCTAAGATGTTGATTTTGTGTCCTCTCCCACTGGGTGAGAGGTAAATATGCTGTACCGTTGCGAGTCAATATCGTCCCCGGTTTCGCGAGCGGCTCGCTTCAATTGAGGGGGCGGTTCATGCGTCCATGCTTCGACGCCCGGCTGATCATCGAGGTGGATGGGTTTCAGCATGCGGAGAATACCCGCGATCTGGTTCGTGACGCGCTGTTTCGGAACGAAAGATT
>NZ_LMRG01000001.1:501596-965908 GCF_001425605.1 Rhizobium sp. Leaf453
TCTCCCCTTGCGGGAGAGGACACAAAATCAACATCTTAGCCGCAGGCTAAGTGTTAGATTTTGTTGGTGAGGGGCTTGTTCTTCTGCCGCTATACCTGCCGCCTTCACGGCAACGGCCCAGGATGCATGTCGCGCCGTCCGTCGTAGCGTTCGATCGTCAGTTCGAAGAGGTCGATGTTGTCGATGCAGCGGGCGTTGACCGAGACTTTTCCGGCGGGATAACCGGTGCGCAGCAGGGCGACCCCGCAGGTGGGGCAGAAATGATGCCCCTCGGTGATACAGCGCCAGACATAGGTGGCCATCTGGCGTTTTTCGCTGAGAAGCTTGATCCGGTCGGCCGGGACCTTCCAGTGCAGGAAGCCGGAGCGCCGGCAAGTCGAGCAGTTGCATTCGATCAGTTCGCCGATTTCCTCATCGATTTCAAAGCGGATTTCACCACAGTGACAGGAAAGCTTGTAGGGTTTTTCCATGCTCGATCATCCCGCTCCAGTGACGAATGATCAGTCACACATTGCCATGGCCATGGTGTCAAGCGCGCGTGGGTGTCAGCCGGTGGGATGGAGCATCAATTGTAGATATCCAGCACTCGGCCACGGTGATTGGGATGCGTGGAATAAACGAAAATCTTGTTGAGGTCTCGGTCCGAGATCAGCCGCAGGAAACGGGCTTCGAGGATGTTGTTGGCGTGGACGCGGCGGACAAGGCAGCCGATCATGCCGATGCGGGCACCGGTGATATCGAGGTAGAAATTTTGCGGCAACCTGAACTGGGTGGTGATGCCGATGACCGCGCTGCTCTTCGATATTTGCAGCAACTCGCAGCGGCGTGAGGTCAGGTTGAGCATGCCGTTTTCGGTATACTCGATCCGGGCCTCGTTATGCGTCTCCTCCAGCGGGAAATAGGCTTCCCGATCATACATGAAGGATTCTTCCCGGCTCAGATATGTCGGCCTGTCCGACGCTACTCCCCGCATCGCCCTTGCCCTCGTCTACCCGTCCGGAAAAGATGGCACGGGAGCCTTTAACGGAGCATGAGACGAAGATCTAAAATGATACACATCATGAAAAGCCCACCTGAACCGCAGTCCAGACGGGCTTTTCGAGGGTGTTGCTCGGTTAGACCCGGTAGGTCTTTCCGTTGGCGTCGAAGAGGTGGAGCTTCGCCTTGTCAGCCGTGAAGCGAACCTTCTCGCCGCGCTTGATATCGAGGATGCCGGGGATCTTGGCGATGATCGGCTCACCAGCGACCAGGCCTTCAATGTAGAGAAGCGTAACTTCGCCCAGCGCCTCGATGATCGACACCGTGCCTTCGAAGAGGAAACTGTCACCAGTCGAGACGCGCAGGTCTTCCGGACGGACGCCGAAGCTTGCCGTCTTGCCATTTTCGGACTCGGCCGTCGGGATGTCGAGCACATCCTTCTTGCCGCCGGGCAGCTCGACCGTTGTCTCAGCGCCGGTGGACACAATCTTTGCCGGGATGATGTTCATGGCCGGTGAACCGATGAAGCGGGCGACGAACAGATTGGCCGGGCGCTCATAAAGCTCCAGCGGCGGGCCGACCTGTTCGATATGGCCGGCAGAGAGCACGACGATGCGGTCGGCGAGCGTCATGGCCTCGACCTGGTCGTGGGTAACGTAGATCATCGTCGTATCGGCCATCTGTTCCGACAGCTTGGCGATCTCGATGCGGGTCGCGACACGCAGGGCCGCGTCGAGGTTGGACAGCGGCTCGTCGAACAGGAAGACCTTCGGATTGCGGCAGATGGCGCGGCCGATAGCGACGCGCTGGCGCTGACCACCGGAGAGCGCCTTGGGCAGGCGATCGAGATACTTGGTGAGCTGGAGGATGTCGGCGGCTGAACGGACGCGGCGATCGATCTCTTCCTTGTTTTCCTTGGCGATGCGCATGCCAAACGCCATGTTGTCGTAAACCGTCATGTGCGGATAGAGCGCGTAGGACTGGAAGACCATGGCGATGCCGCGTTGCGACGGCGGCACATCGTTGACCAGGCGGTCGGCGATATACATTTCGCCGCCGGAGATTTCCTCAAGGCCGGCGATCATGCGTAGCAGCGTGGATTTTCCGCAGCCGGACGGACCGACGAAGACGATGAATTCGCCCTGCTTGATGTCGAGATCGATGCCATGAATGACATCCACCGCGCCATAAGACTTGCGGATATTCTTCAGTTGCAAACCTGCCATGTCATCCTCCCCTTCATTCTCTCATTTTTGGCCGGACCTTTATGCGGGCCGGCTTGATCCGATTTAGACGATACGGGCAAAGAACCCGCCCCATGCCGGCAGCGTGATCCCGTCGTCCGTCAATTGCGATGCGAAGCCGTGGCCTTCCAGAACTTCCAGCTGCTCCGACGGCCGTTCGATACGCGTTGCCTCTCCGCTCATGTTGAACAGGCAGAGGATCGTCTCGTTGCCGAATGTCCGCTCGAAACCGAGTACCGGCGCGGCATAGGGCCGGAATTCGATCTCGCCCTTGGCAAAGGCCGGATGCTGCTTGCGGAAAGCCAGGAAACGCCGGTAGTGATTGAGCACCGACTGCTGATCCGATTGCTGCACGGAAACAGCGCGCTCCAGATGCTCCTTCGGCACCGGCAGCCAAGGCTTGCCTTCGCCGAAGCCGCCGTTGACCGCGTCCTGTTCCCAGACCATCGGTGTGCGGCAGCCGTCGCGACCCTTGAAATCGGGCCAGAACTGGATGCCGTAGGGGTCCTGCAAATCTTCGAAGGCGAGGTCCGCTTCCGTCAGGCCCAGTTCCTCACCCTGATAGATACAGGCCGAGCCGCGCAGCGTGGTCAGCAGGCTGACGAGAAACTTCGCATGCGCCTGATGATCGGCGATGTCTTGGCCCCAGCGGCTGACATGGCGCACGACGTCATGGTTCGAGAAAGCCCAGCACGCCCAGCCTTCGGGAGCGGCGCGGGCAAAATCGTGCAGCACCTGGGCGACGCTCGCCGGCGTGAGCGGATCGGGCGCCAGAAACTCGAAGGCATAGCACATGTGCATCTTGTCATTGCCGGACGTGTATTGGCCGGCAATCTCAAGACCGATCTGGCTGTCGCCGACTTCGCCGACGGCGGCGATTGCCGGGAACTCGTCCATGACGGTGCGGAAGCGCTTGAGAAATTCGAGGTTCTCCGGGCGGTTCTTGTCGTAGAGATGTTCCTGATAGTTATAGGGGTTCACCGCCGGCGCGGTGTTGGCATTGCGGCGTTCCGGGGCCAGAGCCGGATTGTCGCGCAGTTCCAGATCGTGGAAGTAAAAGTTGATCGTATCCAGCCGGAAGCCATCGACGCCGCGCTCCAACCAGAAACGCTCGACAGCCAGAAGCGCGTCCTGAACTTCCGGATTGTGCAGGTTGAGATCCGGCTGCGAGGTCAGGAAGTTGTGCATGTAATATTGCAGGCGTGTCGGGTCCCACTGCCAGGCGGAGCCGCCGAAGATCGACAGCCAGTTGTTCGGCGGCGTGCCATCCGGCTTCGAATCCGACCAGACATACCAGTCGGACTTTGGATTGAAGCGGCTGGAGCGGCTTTCGACGAACCAGGGATGCTGGTCCGACGTATGCGACATGACGAGGTCGATCATCACGCGGATGCCGAGGCGATGGGCCTCCGTGATCAGCGCGTCGAAATCGGCAAGCAGGCCAAAGATCGGATCGACGCCGGTATAGTTCGACACGTCATAGCCGAAGTCCTTCATCGGCGAGGTGAAGAACGGCGAGATCCAGATCGCATCCACGCCCAACGACGCGACATGCGGCAACCGTGCGGTGATGCCCTTCAGGTCGCCGATGCCGTCGCCGTTCGAGTCCTGGTAGGAACGCGGGTAGATCTGATAGATCACCGCGCCCCGCCACCAGTCCCGGTCGGCCTGCAATGTCGAACCAATTGCCTGGGTCATGCTCATATTCATTCCTGTAGACGTCCTTGAGATTACGAGATTTCAACCGCCCTTGACCGAGCCCGCCAGCAGACCACGCACCAGGTAGCGCTGCAGGGTGAAGAACACGATCAGCGGCACGATAATGGTAATGAAGGCCGAGGCCGTCAGGATTTCCCAGTTGCCGCCGCGCGAGCCGAGCAGGTTGACGAGACGGCCGGTGAGAACCAGTTCGTCATTGCCGGTGCCGAGGAAGACCATGGCGACCAGCAGGTCGTTCCAGGTCCAGAGGAACTGGAAGATCGAGAACGATGCCAGCGCCGGGAAGGACAAGGGCAGGATGATCTTGATGAAGATATCGAAATCGGAAGCGCCATCGACACGGGCCGATTCCATGATCTCGCGCGGCAGGCCGGCCATGTAGTTGCGCAGGAGATAGATGGCGAGCGGCAGGCCGAAGCCCATATGCGCCAGCCAGATGCCGACATAGGTCTTGGCCGGGACACCGAAGAACGCGCCGACGCCATTATACAATTTCAGCAGCGGGATCAGCGACATCTGCAGCGGCACGACGAGCAGGCCGACGACGACGGCAATCAGGATCGCGCGGCCGGGGAACTTCATCCAGGCCAGTGCATAGGCTGCGAAGGCGGCAACGAGGATCGGGATGACGGTCGCGGGAATGGCGACGGTCAGCGAGTTGATGAAGGATGCGCCGATGCCGGCGGCCCGCATGACTTCGCGATAATTGTCGAAGGTGAAGCGCGGCGGAACGGCGGCAGTGTAGAAGATGCGCTGTCCGCGCGTGCCTTCCATACGGGTTGGCGAAACGATCTCGTAAGAGCCGTCGTCCTGGACGGTCAGCGTCTGGCCATCGCCAAGGTCGGCAGCCATACCAACAGCAAATGCGGTCGGTTGCAGCGGCCGGACACCGAAGGCCGAAACCTTCGAATTGCCGCCTTCCAGAAGGTTCCCCGCGATGACGAACTTGCCGTCACGCTCGACCTGCGTTTCTGGCAAGGCGGCACGACCGGTGAGGTTCTGCGATGATGTGGACAGAGCCGTCCACCAGCCGGAAACGGCCAACTGGTCCTTGTCACGCAGCGACGAGATCAGGAGGCCGGCGGTCGGCAGGGTCCAGAGGACCACCAGCAGGACGACGGAAATATGGACGAGCCAGACAAGTGGCGAGCGGGAAGAAGCAATCATCTCAATGGCCCTCCATTTCCTTGGTCGCGTTGCGGATGTTCCAGATCATGATCGGGATCACGAGAACCATGATGATGACGGCGATCGCAGCACCACGGCCGAAGTCCCCGCCCCCGCGGAACATCCAGTCGAACATAAGATTGGCGAGAACCTGGCTTTGCCACTGCCCGTTTGTCATGGCGAGCACGATGTCGAAGACCTTGAGCACCAGGATGGTGATGGTCGTCCAGACGACCGCGATCGTGCCCCACATCTGCGGGATCATGATCTTGAAGAAGATCTGCAGGCCGTTGGCGCCATCGATGACGGCAGCCTCGATGGTTTCTTCCGGAATGCCGCGCAGGGCGGCCGACAGGATGACCATGGCAAAACCGGTCTGGATCCAGATCAGGATGACCATGAGGAAGAAGTTGTTCCAGAAGGGCAGCGTCACCCAGGCTTCCGGCGAGCCACCAAAATAGACGACAATGGCGTTCAGGAGACCGATCTGCTCGGTGCCTTCGGCGCGGTAATCGTAGATGAACTTCCAGATGACGGACGCGCCGACGAAGGAAATCGCCATCGGCATGAAGATCAGCGTCTTGGCGATATTGCCCCACCAGATGCGATCGGTGAGCGCCGCGATGATCAGGCCGAAGAAGGTGGCAGCGGCGGGCACGACCAGCAGCCAGAGGAAGTTGTTGTAGATCGACTGGCGGAACTCGCCGTCATTGAACATCCAGATGAAATTGTTCAATCCGACGAAATTCTCACCTGCCCTGTCATGCAGACTGAGCCAGACGGAGGCGATGACGGGATAAATCAGGTAGATGGTCAGCGAAAACAGCGCCGGACCGAGGAAGAGCCAGGGTCGGATGGCATTGGTGATGCGCAGGTTGCGCGAGGCGACCGGACCTGTCAGCCCTTTCGATGGAAAGATCCTGTCGAGGATCCAGTTCGTACCGAAGAAATAGGCGGCGCAGGCGAGAACCCCCGCAGCCATCGTGGCGATGGCGAATAACAACTGCTGCATGGCAACTTCCTCCCCAGGAATGTAAGGCCGGATGTACGGCCTGGCCGCCTTTGCCGCATGATATCCTCGATACGGGATGCATGCTGGGCCGGAACGGTCGCACCGCCTCTTTGCCGGGCGTCACATACGCTCGGCAGCGGTTCCTATTCCAAGGCGCTTTATGTTGGCTTCGTCACCATCGTCAGCGCCTCACAGGCGAACGCGTTTCGATGGGTTTCAGGCCTTGCAGTCTTTTTCTTGCCGGCCCCGGATTTCTTCCGGAGCCGGTCTTGTGAACTGCGCGCTTCAGGCGCGAATGGCCTGACCGATCTTACTTGATCGAGTCCCATGCCTTCTGGATGCCGTCGGCGACATCCTGTGCCGACTTGCCACCAACGTAATCGACCATGCCGGTCCAGAACGCGCCCGCGCCGATCTTGCCGGGCATCAGGTCGGAGCCGTCGAAGCGGAAGGTCGTTGCGTTCAGCAGGATTTCGCCCTGCTTCTTCATCGGGCCGTTGGCATAGACTTCCTTGTTGGCGCTCTTCAGCGGCGTCAGGAAGCTCGTCTGAGCCATCCAGACTTCGTGCGCGATCGGCGTTTCGAGGAATTCGATGAAGGCGCGCGCAGCCGGCGTGTCCTTGGTGATCATGGCGAGCGTGCCGGCACCGAGAACCGGGTTGCCGAGCTCCGGCTTGCTGGCGTAAGGCGGCATGTAGAAGAAATCAGCATCTTCGCCGACAACCGTGCCTTCCGGGAAGAACGACGGAATGAACGAGGCCTGATGGTGCAGGTAGCACTTCGGCGGCGACGCAAACAGGCCCTTCGGGCTGTCGCGGAAGTCGGCCGAAGCAACGGCAGCAGCACCGCCATCGACATTCTTGTCGTTCTTGGCGAACCAGCCGAACTCGTCGATGGCGCCGACGACAGCCGGGTCGTTGAACGGAAGCGCGTTGGTGACCCACTTGTCATAGGTTTCGGCCGGCTGCGTGCGCAGCATCATGTCTTCGACCCAGTCGGTCGCCGGCCAGCCGGTCGCACCGCCGGAGCCCAGACCGATGCACCAGGGCGTACCGCCATCGGCAACGATCTTTTCGGTCAGCGCCTTCAGTTCTTCCATGGTCTTCGGAACTTCATAGCCCGAATCCTCGAAGTTTTCCGGCACGTACCAGACCAGCGACTTCACGTCGATCTTGTAGGGGAATGCGTAGAGTTCTTTCTTGCCGTCCTTGCCGGCATAGGTCGAGAGATCGACCCAGGACTGGCCAGCGGCATAGTTTTCGAGGAGCCACTTCTTGGTGTCCTCGCCGAGCGGCGTCAGGTAGCCCTTCGAGGCGAGGTCGGCGATGAGGCCCGGCTGCGGCAGGACGGCGACATCCGGCGGGCTGCCAGCCTGCGTGTCGATGACGATCTGCTGCTCGTAGTTTTCCGAGGAGGAGTATTTCACATCGACGCCGGTTGCATCACGGAAATAGTCGAGTACGGACTGGACAAGGGCCTCGTCCTCACCGCGCCACGGTCCGAAGATGGTCAGCGTCTGACCCTTGAGGTCGTGACCCTTCTTGAACTCTTCGTAGCTTCCCCAGTTGAACTTGGAATCTTCACCCGGCTTGAATTTCAGCTCGGCGGCATTCGCGGCACCAGCCACAAGCGCCAGCGCTGCCACTCCCATCAAGAATGTTCTTTTCACGTCATTTCCTCCCAAGAAATGCCCGACCCATTTTGTTGCCGGGCGGATATCATTGCGCCCACAAAATTCAAAGCGCTTTGAGTTTGCTAACAAATCATTTTGAGGGGCAGAAAGTCAAGTGCTTTCCCACAGCCGGGAAAATGCCGATGATTTTATGCACTGCAGCGAAGGTTTGCGTCGCAATGAAGCCAATTTTTCTTTGTTGGTGCGTCACGGAGTGTTACAAAACCGTCCGCGCCTTGACACTGAAAAAGGAAATTCTAATAAAAATCAAAGCGCTTTGGGAGGATGCGCTGACAATGAACGTGAATTTGAAGCAGCTGGCGGAGATGCTGGGCCTGTCGCAAACGACGGTCAGCCGCGCACTCAACGGCTATCCGGAGGTGAATGCGGAAACGCGCCAGCGTGTACTGAGCGCCGTGCGCGACACCGGTTATCGCCCCAATCGCGCCGCCCAGAGACTAGCGACGGGTCGGGCCGGGTCGATCGGGCTCGTCATGCCGATCGCGCAGGGCATCGATTCGGATGTGCATTTCGGCGAATTCCTGGCTGGTCTCGGGGAGGAATCCGTTCGCCACGATTTCCATTTCGTCATCAATCCGAGCGCGCCTGACGACGAGGAAGCAACATTCAAGCGACTGGCGGCGAGCGGCAATGTCGATGCCCTTTTCCTGGCTTATGTCCGCGCCAACGATCCGCGCATAGCCATGCTGAAATCGCTGTCGATCCCCTTCGTCGTCCATGGCCGCGCGATCGGACAAGCGGCCGACTATCCGTTTCTCGACATCGACAATACCGGCGCCTTTTATGACGCAACGCGGTTGCTGATCCAGCTTGGGCATAGGCGGATCGCGCTGATCAACGGCCCGGGAAACCTGACCTTCTCCATCCGCCGGGCCAAGGGCATGCGGCGCGCGCTGGAGGAAAACGGCATGACGCTGGACGAGAGCCTCGTGCATAACTCTCTGATGACCGACGAATACGGCCATCGGGCCATGCAGCAATTTCTGGACAGCGAACGCCCGCCGACCGCAGTGCTGTGTTCGAGTACCGTGATAGCACTCGGCGCCGTCAGGGCCATCAACAAGGCCGGGCTGCAGATCGGCAGCGATATCTCGCTGATCGCCCATGACGACGTTCTGCCGATGCTGAAGCCGGAGAATTTCAGCGTGCCTCTGACAACAACGCGATCGTCGCTTCGGGCAGCCGGGTCACGCATCGCGACACGGCTGATCTCGCGCATCCTCAAGACCGGTGACTATCCGGATCAGGAACTGTGGCGCACGGAACTGATCGTCAGGGCCTCCACCGGCCCTGCCGCACGGTCGTGAAGATCAGTCAAGCCTTCCAACTCAGAACTTTGGCGCCTTCTTGCCCGCCTTGCGATAGGCGGCGATGACGGTATTCGCCATCAGCATCGCAATGGTCATGGGGCCGACGCCACCTGGAACCGGCGTGATGACGCTTGCAACGTTGGCGGCCTCCTCGAATGCGACGTCGCCGACGAGCTTCGACTTGCCCTCGCCCTTTTCGGGTGCCGCGATGCGGTTGATGCCGACATCGATCACGGTGGCGCCGGGCTTGACCCAATCGGCCTTCACCATCTCCGGGCGACCGACAGCGGCGACCAGGATGTCGGCGTTGCGGCAGACGGCTGGCAGGTCCTTGGTACGCGAATGGGCGATCGTCACCGTCGCATTGGCGGCGAGCAGCAACTGCCCCATCGGCTTGCCGAACAGGTTGGAGCGGCCGATGACCACGGCGTTCAGGCCGGAAAGATCCTCGCCATGCGTGCGCTTGACGAACACCATGGCGCCGGCCGGGGTGCAGGACACGAGGCCACCATCGAGATCGCCGGTCGCCAACTTGCCGGCGTTGACGACATGCAGACCGTCGACATCCTTTTCCGGCAGGATCGACTGGATGATCGGCTCGGAATTCAAGTGTTTCGGCAGCGGCAACTGAACGAGGATGCCGTGCAGCGTCTCGTCGGCATTGAGCGTCTGGACGAGTGCGGCGAGTTCTTCCTGGGTCGTCTCCTCCGGCAGGGTATGCTGCACCGAAGTGAAACCGCATTCCTTGGCCATGCGGCCCTTGGCGCCGACATAGGCGTGGCTGGCAGGATCGCTGCCGACGATGACGACGGCGAGACCCGTCTTGACGCCCGTTTCCTTCGTCAGTGTCTCGGATGCGGCCTTCACGGCATCGATCACCGACGCTGCAACCTGCTTGCCATCAATCACAGTCGTCACGGTGTTCTCCCAGATGGTCGTTCGTTTTTTATCACTCTAATGCCAGCGGATAATATCGATGGCCTCAATGCGTCCTAAGCTGTCCAGATCGAATAAATCAAGGCCGAAAGCGCAATGATGGACGCGAAGGCCATGCGTCTTTCATTTTCTTGCATTGGTGAGGAAATGGGCGAAACCCGCGCCGGATACGGCACGGATTGTCTTTTGCCGAAGAGGCTTTAACGGCCGGTACCAGTACGCAGTCTGGCGTAGTGTTCGACGCGGGAGCGAAGCGCGCGCAGGTCGGCCTGGACCTGAGCGACATTGCCGTCTTCCCGCTCGTAACCGCGGTTGTCGTACGGGTAATCCCGCTCGTAGTCCGTCGCTGCCGCGTGGCGTACCGGCAGAGCGGAGAGCGCTGCGGCGGATGCCTCGGCATGGTGCGCCGCCGGCATGCGCGGTCTGACGGCCGATACCGATGCCGCGGGCACCGGCTCTTCGAACCGCCGTGTGGGAACAGGCCCACTTGGATGATCGTCCTGCCCCGGCGGGTCGCGATCCGGAACCACCACAGGCGCACGGTTCGACCGCCGGAACATGTCCCGCAGACTTCGATAGGCGCCGAGCACAATCCCGAGACCAATACCCGCCATGAAGCCGCCGATCATACCGCCGATGGCAATGAGCTTGCGCGACGGCCCCTTGGCCTGAAGTGGCGGCTCGGCCGACGAGATCACGCGGATATTCTTGGACGTCAGCTTTTCTTCCTGGCCGGTTTCGCTCGCCCGCTTGAGGAAGGATTCATAGATCGTTCGGGTAGCATTCGCCTTGCGCTCCAGTTCGCGCAGTTCGATAAAGCCGGTCGAGGAATTGACCTGCTGTGCCTTCTGCACTGCAAGCTGCTGAAGAAGATCCTTCTCGGTGCGGATCGCCCGATCGAGTTCGGTCTGCGATGTCGCTTCGATACGGCGCAGTTCGTTGCCGATTTCGGAGCGGGCAACCTCGAGTGCCTGCGCAGCTGCCAGCCGTTGCGGATGGCGCGGGCCGAGACTTGCATCGAGCGAACTGAGTTGCGCGCGTGCCTGCGAATATTGCTTGCGAAGTTCCTGCAGCGTGACTGAGCTCAGCTCTTCCGGCACGGCGCCGCTCAGCACGTCATTCAGCCGGGTCTTGGTGACCACGTCCGCTTTCGCGCGCGCATCGGCGATCCGGCTGCGCACCGCACCGACCTGATCGTTCAATGCAAGTAATTGCTTGTCGGAAATCAGCTCGCCGTTGGCACCGATGATATCGTGATCGGCCTTGTACTTCTCCACCGCGTTTTCGGCGGCATCGAGTTCCTTGCGCAGGTCTGCCAGCCGGCTGTCGAGGGCCGCAGTGGTGCGCTGGAAGAAGCCGGATTGAGCGGCCTGCTCCTCGCTGAGAAACGTCGTGACGATGCGGTTGGCGATCAGCGCCGACTTCTGTGGATCACGGCTTTCCACCTCGACGGTGACGATGAAGGTTTTCTGATCGCGGAACACCGATACCGCATCGCTGAGTTTCTCCAGCGTTTGCGGGCTGACCCCGGACGCCGGCGCGGGCTGTCCCTTGCCGGGCGAGACGATGTCGCGAATGACATCGATTCCAGCCGCCAGATTTCCCTTGTCGGTGGACTTGCCACCAAACTCCGGATCACGGTCCAGCCCCATGTCGATCGCGACCTTTTCCAGGACCGTGCGCGACCGCAGAACTTCCAGCTGACTATCGACCAGCGCCAAAATGGCCTCG
Organism: Rhizobium sp. Leaf453; assembly: GCF_001425605.1. Classification (GTDB taxonomy): domain Bacteria; phylum Pseudomonadota; class Alphaproteobacteria; order Rhizobiales; family Rhizobiaceae; genus Pararhizobium. Next base: position 513,387 of record NZ_LMRG01000001.1, read on the forward strand.
GTCGCCAGGCTTTCCTTGGAGAGATCGGAATCCGTCAAACGGACTTCGCGCGGATCGACGTAAAGCTTGCTGTCTGCCACGTAAATGCTCGGCGTGGACATGGCCAGCGCCACGCCACCGACAGCGCCCAGAACTGTCAGGACGACGACGACCTTGCGCATCTGCCAGACCGACGAGAGGATCGTGGCGATATCGATCAGCGGCCGGTCACGCGTATCGTCGAGGTAGATTTCGGATGTCGGTGTGGGTTCGTGGGCGAAACCTCCAGTTTCACGTTGCGGTGAAGGCTTGACCTTTTCCGAACCCTTGAGCCAGGACGACAGACGGCTGGTGGAAATCGGCTGTTCGGAGATGTCGCCCGGCTGCGGCGCAGCCTCGTTTTGCGCGGATTGCGGCTTTGCCGTTGAACTGGACAGGCGATCAAGCAAAGAGCCGGGGCTCTGCCGTTGTGGGGCACGGCGCGGCATCTCCTGCTCCTTCGACGCAAGGTCGAGGAGGGAGCGGCGAGCGGCGTTCCGCTTGTTGTCATCCGGATCGAACATCAGAACCTGCAAACGCCCGCAATTGGGCACACCAATGAATATGAATGGAGCTTAAGTTTTTATGGGAAACAAACCGTTAACGGCGGCCCCGTTCTCACGGCAATGTGACCTCGACAAGACGCCGCCAAACCGCTCATTAAGCTTTAAGGTCTAAAACGGGACAGCATAGCTGGACCCCGCCCCTTGATCGATTTCGCCAAGACCCTTTATAAGCGCCACAGTGGCGTGATTCACGCCTATATCTCGATGACAGGCGGGTCTGCGGGCCGTCTGGTTCTATCGCTCGTCTATTTCATCTGCGTTGCCAACGGCCTGTCGATTGCCGAATTCGGGCTGTTTGCCACCGCATCTGCGGCCGGCATCATGATTTCGCGCGTGCTCGCCTTCGGCTTCATGTCGCCGCTCTACCGGGTCGCAACCGTCAAGCCGCTGCTGGTCGGCACCTATAGTGCCGGCTTTATCGTCGGGGCGCTCGCGTCGCTGCCGCTTTTGGCTGTCCTGTGCCTGGCGGTCTATTATGCCGTTTTCGAGCGCGACATCGCGCTTCACGTCTTCCTTGCCCTGATGGTCGCCGAAATCATCTGCTGGCGTGGGCTGGAAGTCGTCGTCATCGTGCTGAACGGGCTCGGCCGCTTTGGCCGCGCCGCGTTTCTCGTCGTCATCGGCACCGGCATGCGCACAGCAGCCGCCCTGGCCTTTTCAGTGCTTCACTGGTCGTCGCTGGAGGCATGGTCGCTGTTCTATCTCGGCGCCAATGCGCTCGCACTCGTCATCGCCATCATCTGGTATTTTCCCCGAGTGCGGCTGCGCTGGCGGCCGGAGCTTTATATCCGCAGATGGGCGGATTCGGTCTCGGTCGCGGGCGCCGAGGTGCTGTTCTACATCCAGTCGGAATTCGACAAGATCGCGGTTCTGGCGATCAGCGGGCCGGAAGTTTCGGGCATCTACGCGATCATCATGCGGCTGGCCGACCTGACGGCGCTGCCGGTCAGGTCCTTCAACACATTGCTGGTCCAGAAGATCATGCGCACACCCGGCACGATCAGTTCGTGGCGCACCCGGCTGACGATCGAGGGGCTGGTGGCGGGTGTCTCGCTGGTGGCGATCACCGGCATGGCCGTCTATCTCTGGATCTTTCCGCGCGGGCTCGGCAACAATGTCTCCGAAGCCGCACCCTATCTGATAGCCGTGCTGCTGGTGCCGTCCTTCCGCAATCTCGTCGAGTATCATTCAGAATTGCTCTATGCGACCGGCCGCACGGTACGCCGGATAGTCAATCTGGTTATCGCGGGGATCGTCAAGGTGGGGCTGCTTGCGGCGCTCTTCACGGCCAGCACGGATGTCGCCTATTGGTCGCCAATGCTCAACGGTGTCTATCTGGCGCTCTATGCCGCTTCCTTCACCCTCACCTACAGCGCCATGCGCCGGGAGACGAGCCGGGTCATCTAAAGAACATCAGGCGGCCCGTTCGAGAACGATGTTGCGGATATCGGTCAGGTCGTGGCCGACGAAGGACTGCACGCCGATGCCGATCTGGTGCGGCGCCATGTCGTTCATGAAGTGGCGCAGGCCATTGATATCGCGCGCATAACTGTCCTCGAACCAGAGAACATGGCAAAGGCCATCGGGCGACGCGACATGCCCCTGCCCTTTCAGGACTTCGTCCACGAACCGGCCATAGATCAGGCATTCCGAGAACTGACGCGAGCGGATGATCGCCCGGATCCAGTGGCGGCCATGCAGGGTCTCGATATGGTCGAGAAGCGCCCGCGTCGTGTCGGTGCGCCAGGCGATCAGTGTGTTGATGTAATCGTTGGCCGGCAGGCTGAAGGGGCCGATGCCGAGAAGCCGGTCGGAATGAGCGAGCCATTCCAGATGATTGGAGCGCATCCGCTGACCGATGCCGCCATCCTTGCGGTACAGCGTCAACCGATCGCCCTGCCAGAGGTTGGCCGGGTCGAAATCGCGCAGGAAGACGACGTCGGAATCGACGGCGAACATCACGGGCTCGTCGATATGGCGCGCCAGCGCGAGCCGGCGCAACTGCTGCGCCTGCCAGCCGCGCAACGGCAGGCTGTAGGGGCTGATCCAGAGTTTGCGTCGACCAGCCGTCATCGGGTCCGGCACCGCATGCAGCCACCAGGGGAATAGGTCGCCTTCGCTGATCACGCGGCGGCGCGGGCCTTCCAACTGCCGGAACAGCGCGACGTCGAACGGGGCGACCAGCAGATAATGCGTCCAATCGCCTTTCAGCCGCAGATCCATGCTTTCGCACAGCAGGCGGCAGCGCTCAAAATCATTGGCGTAGGACGCTGTCACGACAGCAGTGCGCATGATGGGTTCCGTCAGAAAGACCGCGACCCGGAGTGGCGACCGCCAACCTCCGGAGTTTTGAATTTCAGACTCAGCTTATGACGGAGGATGTAAAAGAGGAAGCGCGGATTTCCAAGCAGATAGCGACGCCAGAGACGGCCCGGCTCGTAGGCCAGCCGATGCAGCCACTCCATCCGCAAACGCCGGATCGTCAATGATGCACGCGGCACCTCGCCCGCGACGAAATCGAACAATGCGCCGACACCGATGACCAGTCGTGCGTGACCCGGACCGACATAACGATCGATCCACTTTTCCTGTTTCGGGCTCCCCATGGCGATCAGCAGAATGTCGGGCTTCAGTTCGCGAACCCTGGCCATGACCTCGTCCGACCTGGAATCGTCGAAATAGCCGTCGGCAACGGCGATGAACTCGTGCCAGGGCGCATGCTTCCTGAAATTTTCCGCCGCCCGTTCAATCACATCGGCACGGGCACCGATCATCGCCACACGACGCGGCGTGGTCATATACGTCAACAATCCCGGCACGAAATCGGTACCGTTCAGGTTGGCCGGAAACACCTTGCCATGGAACAGCCAGGACGCGATGTCGACGCCGTGCCCGTCGGGAAGGACGATGTGCCGGTTGAGGATGGCGCGATAGTCGGCATCGCGCATCATCAGATTGGCGTTGTTGGCGTTCAGGAACGAGATTACCGTCTGACCGATCGGCAGCGAGGCGATCTCGTCGGCAAACGCAAACGCATCCGCCCAGCCGAAATCACAGACGGGCAGGTCGAGGATCGCGCGTTGCGACGCGACGATCGATGTCTCCGGAAAAACGTTCATCGGGACTTGCCCCCCTCATGCACGGCAAAGCCAAACGGCGCACCGGCTGTCTTCTTGCTTGCCCGGGCCGGCTCGGGTTCTTCCCAGGACGATGCGAAACCTTTTTCCGCAAAGCGTTTGCCAAGGCTGCAAAGGCCCTTTTCAAGCGTTTCGAGTAGCTTCGTCTTCTGAGCCTGATGGAAGAGCCTGCCAGACAGGCGCTTGCGATTTCCGGCGCGAACCTCGGCCACGCGCTCGGTCAGCAACCGCGCGAAATCCGCGGGATCGTCGGTGACCGAGCAGTTTGCCGGCGGCGAGCCTACACCGCGCAGCGATGCGCGCGTGGCAACGCTCGGCATGCCGAGTTCGAAGGTCTCAATCGTCTTCAACTGGACGCCCGTGCCGCCGCGGCTGATCAGCGGAACGACTGCTCCAGCCTCGACGAAGGCGCGCGCATCCGGCACGTGTCCGAGAAAGCGGACACCCGGATGGGAAACGGCGGGTACGGACGGCAGCTGGCCCGCGATGGCGATGGTCATTTCAGCCGGCAGCAGCGGCACGACCTTCGACAGGAACCAGTCGAGACCGATCCGGTTGGGCTGCCAGCTCCAGGTTCCGATCAGGGCGAGATCATGTTCCACGACCGCGCCGATCCGGTCCTGCGGCGGCTCCCAGCGGGTGACCAGCGGCAGGACAGCCGCCCGATCGGAAACCGTGTATCCGAATCCGAAACGATCCGCTTCCGCGAAGGTCCAGATCGCCGAAGCCACCTGGGTCAGCTGCTTTTCGAGCAGTTCAAGGTAACGTGCCTCGCGCCGGAAAAGCATCCTTTGCAGCCAGCTCGATGCACGCTCGGCATTTTCCAGCGCCGAGTCCGCTTCGACATTGTGGGCGATGTAGATCGTCGGATATTTTTGGAAGACGCTGGCGAATGCGCCAGGCAATTGCACGGAATTGAGGATGATGCCGTCGAACGGCTGCAGTTCCGTCAACATCGCGTCAATATGATCGGCATCGACCGTCAGCAGCTTGGCGGACGAGACGGTGGTGTGGTTGAGAAATGCCTTGGCCAGCCAGCGTAGCTTCGTGGATGCTCCGACCTTGGCATTGGCGACTTCCAGTTCACCAAGGACATACATAGCTCCGTCCGGCGCAACGGTCTGCCCCGGCTGCAGAAAGCCGACGACGCTGACCTGATGGCCCAAGGCGCGAAGGCCGTCCAGCACGGCGCGGTTTGCAATGTCGAAACCCGATGAAGGGTTCTCCACCGGCACCAGCGAGGAAACGAAAACCAGATGCATGTCGCCACACGAGACTTGAGAACAACTGCGGCGACTGTATCAACGCGATGTAAAATGACCTTTAAATCATTCATTCAAAAGCGAAATTGGAAATTCAGCATCTGTTTAGGAAGATTTGGTTTAGTGCTTTTCAAATCCTCGCCGTCAACAGGTTGCCGCCATGAACCCGCCCCTCCAGGATGTGACCGTGTTTTCCCAGGCGACAGTCGATCCGGCTGACAGCGTCGAACTGGTCGTCACGCTCCCGACATTCCGGCGGCCGGAACATCTGGTCAAAACGCTGAAAACCGTGGTGTCCCAAGCCCCTGGCTGCGCCTTTGCCATCGTTGTGATGGAGAACGATGCCGATGGTATGGAGGGCGCAAATACCGCGAAAAAGTTCTTTGCCGACCACCGCGTCAATGGCCTGGTGGTCATCGCCCATCAGCGTGGAAACTGCCACGCCTACAATGCCGGCTGGTCGATGGCACTGTCCCATTATGCCAATCTTCGCGCCATCGCCGTGATCGATGACGATGAAGTCGCGGCCCCCGATTGGCTCGATAGTCTCGTTTCGGTACAAAAACAAACGGGTTCGGACCTTGTCGGCGGTCCACAGCTGCCCGACTTCGAGGACCAGACCCGCAACGATCGCAAGCGCCATCCCGTGTTCATGCCTCATTATGACACGAGCGGCCCTGTACCGATCCTCTATTCCTCCGGAAATGTCCTGATCACCCGGCCGGTTCTGGACGCGATGCCGCGTCCGTTCCTCGATCCGCTGTTCAATTTCATCGGTGGAGGCGACAGCGATTTCTATCGGCGCTGCAAGGAAAAGAACTTTACCTTTGCCTGGGCAAAGGAAGCCTGGGTTGCCGAAACCGTGCCGGCGCGGCGAACGGAGATGTCGTGGATCCGGGCGCGCAGCCTGAGGAACGGCGCCATTTCAGCCGTGCTGGAGCATCGCGCGAGGCCGGGCTTCGCCGGGCGGATCAGAACGATCGCCAAATCTCTGGCGCTTCTGGCAGCTTCGCCGTTTCGCGGCGTCTTGTTGTGGCGATCCGCCAACCTGCCATCGGCAGGGCTCTACCATTTCTATGTCGCTGTCGGGCGGCTAATGATGGAATTCGGCTTCGTCAACGAACAGTACCGCAATCCCGAAAAGAACTGAGCCGCGTCGCACAGTGTTGCCTGCCGGGCTTAGTGGCCGGCTGAAGCTTCCTTACCCGGCAGGACATCGTGGGCGGTCTGGCCCTTCTTATCGACGATCGGGACCGGTTTCTGCTGCTTTTGATTCGCCGAATTGGCGATGCGGGCAACGTCGGTCTTGGACAGATATTCAAGCTGTTCGATCAGGACCTCGAAGATTACCTCGTCGCGGAGCTGCTTGTTCAGCTGCTCCTTCACCACCGTCTTGAAGTTGGCGAGATCGAAACTGTTGGAATCCGCGACATTGATCAGCTTCTGTCCGACAAGGATATCGAACAGGGCATTGGTCACCGATTCCTTCAGCGGGATTTCCATGTTCTTCGCCTTGGCCTTGTCGACCGAGAACGAAAGCTTGGTGAGGAAATAGCCCTGCACGCCGCCATCGGTGATGACGGGTACGGTAATCAGTTCACCTGGCACATATTCCTGCAATGCGCGGCGCTCAGCCTCCGCATCGGAAACGATCGGCGCGGAAGCATGCTGGATCGAGAAATAGACCGATCCAAGCGAGACCGCGCAAATCCAGGCGCCGGTAATGACGAGCTTGAGCATCAGAAATCGCCGTAGCGGAACTGCTGTTCGGAATAGATGCCGTCCGCATCCGCATCCTGGACCGCAGCCTTGAGAATATCGACCACCGAGCGGCAGGCCTCCATATGCGCATTCACCTTCTGCGAATTTGCGACCAGCTTGCTCTGGATGTGCTTCGTCTGCGAGACGAAGGCCGGCGAGATTTCGTCCGGCGATGCATCGCGGTGCAGCATCGTCAGCTCATACAGGCAACGGCTCTTGCGGGCATTCGACGCCTTCAGATCGAACGTCGGATCGACGCCGATGCGGGCACTCTCGTTGTCGAGGATCATTTCAAGACGTCCCAGCACGTTCTGGATCCGCACGTCACCCGATGCAACAACTTCCATCATTTCGCTCCCGTTGGCGCTGGCTGCACGCGGGCCTCGGCCCCTGGCGTGATGCATGCGCAAAACTTCCGTATCAGGCTATCCCAGGCAGTCGGCCGGGATATCCTACTGCTGGTCTGTCTTGTCTTCCGTTCCCGTGAAGTCGGCGACTGCCTTGCGCTGATATTCCTGGACCATGCTCATCGCGACATTGTTGTCGTTGCCGCCGAGCGAGGCGTTGACGCGGTCGGTGCCATCGGAACCGACGATCCGGTCCGTCACAAGGCTTTCGGCAATGCCGATGCCGTTGCCCTTCGCCATTGTGTTGCCGATCTGCTCGGCCATCATGCTCTTCCAGATATCGCCGGCCGTCCCCTTGCCGTAAACTTCCTCGCTCTCGGCCGGGAGCATGGACTTGACGAAGTTCTGCAGCACCATGGCCTCGAACTTGCGATAGGTCTCGGGGATCTTCTTGGCTTCGGCGCGGTTGTTGATGTCGCCGAGGCTGTTGCTGGGGCTGTTTTCGAGAATGGCCACCGTATTGGCAAAACCGTTGCCGTTTTCGGCAAGGCTCGATGCCTGGAAGGCCGCGCGATTGGCTTTCAGCCGCGCTTGCGCTTCCTCGACCTTGGCCGGATCGGCGGCGCGCACGACATCCAGTACAAGATCACTCGGAGGAGAAATGGCCATGCGTTGTCCTCTTGGTCACGACGCTCACCCGGCGCGTTCTCGCGCACTGGATAATGCCGTAATTTCAGCAGTTTGAACGATTGGATCAGACGCGGTCGCGGCCAATCCCGAGGCCACACTATGAGCCGTCAACCTTACCGGAAGCTGGTGACTTGCTCATCACATGCTGATCGACGAGATCGTAGATCGCATTGTCTGCACTTTCGCGGTCTTCGAGATCGCGCGCATCCTTCATGTGCTCTTCGAGACGGTCACCCTTGACCCGCTCCTTGAGAACGCGGGCCTCGTGAACCTGCTGGATGCTCAGCAGCATCTGGTCTTTCTGCGCGAGACGGCCGAGCTGCGAGGAGTAATGACCGGAAAACATGGCGTGCAACGGGCTCGCAGACCCCATCGCATCGACAACGACATCGATGGTCTCGGCGAGCTCCCGGCGTTGACGGGAGGTATCGGCCAGTTCGCTCTCGGCCATCTGCTCGAGATGGCGTTGAACTGTGACGAGACGCTTGAGCTTTTCCGAACGGGTTTTCATTGGGGACTCAACTCCCTTGCATCAACGGGCCGAAGCCGTCGGCGAAAAGCTTCAGCATCGAGGCGATGCCGAGATAGAGGAGAAACATGCCGCCCATGATCAGATAGGGGAGCGAGATGAAATAGAGCGGGATTTGCGGCGCCAGCTTGTTGACCATGCCGATGGCGACGTTGAACAACAGGCCATAGATGAGGAACGGGCTCGCCAGCCGCAGCATGATGTAGAAGGTGGTTTCCAGCGCATTGGTGAGCGTGATCAGCACGCCCTGCTGATCGAAGCCGATGCCCAGCGGCATCGCCTTGTAGGAATCGACGATGCTCGCCAGGATGACATGGTGGAAATCCAGCATGAACAGCAGCATCAGGCCGGTAAAGCTGATCAGGTTGGTCAGCTGGTTTTCCGGCGTATCTTCCAGCACGTCGTTGGCCGGCGGCGCGTTGAAGCCCATCATCATGGTGATGACCGTTCCGGCGAACTGGAGCCCCAGCACGTAATAGCGCGCGATCAGCCCTATGACGCTGCCGATCACGGTCTCGGTGGCAATGATGTAGATATAGGTGTGTCCCTTGCCCGATACCTGCGGATAGATCTCGTTCCACATGATCGGCAGGATGGCCATGGATACGGCCACCGCGACGAAGAGACGGATCTGAACCGATACGCGCGCCGTGGAGAATCCCGGCATGACCATCAGGCAGGCTCCGATCCGGCAGAATGCGGCAAAGAGCGCCAGCACCGTGCCTTCAGGATCGGAAATCATGAAATCGAGCCAATGATCTTGATCTCGAGACCCTTGGCGAGTTCGACATGGGACAGGACCGGCAATGTGGCAAACAGGCGCTCGATGATCATGCGGACATAAGAGCGGGATTCGGGCGAACTTACCAGTACGAATGGCATGCCGCGGTCGAGATGTTCGCGGATAACCTTGGTCGCCTGCTCGCTGAACTCTTCCAGATGGCGCGGATCAATGTCGAACTCGACGATTTCGCCCTTGGCATCGCGCTTGAGCGCCTGGTGGAACACCATGTCCCACTTGTTGCCGAGGCGCAGGACGCGCAGCGTGCCGTTATCGGCAAGATCGCCGCAGAGTTGCTGCGACATGCGGACGCGAACATGCTCGACGATCTGCTCGGTCTTGCGGACATGCGGCGCGAGTTCGGCGACCGCTTCGAGGATCAGGTGCAGGTTGCGGATCGACACGCGCTCGGCCAGCAGCAGTTTCAGCACGGCCTGCAGACCCGAATAGGACATGTGCGACGTGCAGATTTCGTCTGCCAGCTTGCGATATTCCGGATCGAGACGCTCGATCAGGATCTTCACGTCCTTGTAGGACAGAAGCTGCGGCAGGTTGTTGCGGATGACTTCCGACAAATGGGTGAGCACGACCGAGACGTTGTCGATCGGGTGGAAGCCTTCGCGCTTCAGGTCCTCGGTAAAGGCTTCGAGGATCGAGACCGCCGGCATGCCGAATGCGGGTTCGCGGATATCGTCCCCCGGCAAGCTCGGCTTGCGACCACCGCCGGTGACGACGATGACTTCGCCGACGCGGACCGTGTTGGAGGCGATCGTCGTGCCATGGATGCGGACCTGATAGGCCTTGTCCGGAATGGCGATGTCGTCGGACACCTTGATTTCCGGAACGATGAGGCCGTACTGGCCAGCAAACTTGCGGCGCATCTTGCCGACGCGGAAGCCAAGTTCCTGATGGGCGCCGAGAAGGCGGGTGGATACCTGCTTGCCGAGCAGCAGCTCGATTTCCGCCGTCTTGAGGACCGACTTGACCGAATCCTTCTCCGTATCGGTCTTCTGCTGCGCGGTCTGCTGCTCCTGCTCGTGCTTGATCTTGTTGGCGGCAGCGAGTCTGCGGGGAATAACGTAGCTGATGAAAGCCATGCCACCGCCCAAGGCTGCGAACGGCAGGAAGGGAAGGCCCGGCATCAGGGACAGCATGATGATCAGGCCGGAAGCGACCATCAGGGCGCGCGGATAACCGGCCAGCTGGTTGACAACAGCCTGGTCGGTCGAGCCCGAGGTACCGCCACGCGACACGAGCAGGCCGGCGGCGAGCGAAACGATGAGCGCCGGGATCTGCGAGACCAGACCGTCACCGACGGAGAGCTTGACGAAGACGTCGGCGGCTTCACCAATTGACATGCCGTGACGAACGTAACCGATGATGATGCCGCCGAAGACGTTGATGGCGGTGATCAGCAGGCCGGCAATCGCATCACCGCGCACGAATTTCGAGGCACCGTCCATGGAGCCGAAGAAGGAGCTTTCCTCTTCCAGCTCGCGCCGGCGGCGCTGCGCTTCCTTCTCGTCGATCAAGCCGGCCGACAGGTCGGCGTCGATCGACATCTGCTTGCCGGGGATGGCATCGAGGGTGAAGCGAGCGCCGACTTCCGCGATACGTGTCGCGCCCTTGGTGATGACGATGAAGTTTACCGTGATCAGGATGAGGAAGACGATCAGACCGATGACGAAATCGCCACCCATGACCAGTTCGGCAAAACCGGCGATGACGCCGCCGGCGGCATCATGCCCCTGGTGGCCGTGCGAAAGGATAACACGCGTCGTCGCGATGTTGAGCGACAGACGGGTCATGGTCGAAATCAGCAGAATGACCGGGAAAGACGAGAAATCCAGCGGCTTCTGGATCCAGAGGGAAACCATCAGGATCAGAACCGAGAACGCGATGGAGAAGGCCAGACCGATATCGATCAGAAATGGCGGGATCGGCAGGAAGAGGATCGAGAGGATCGCGACGATGCCGAGCGCGAAGCCGATATCCCGGCCTTTTGGCGCCAGTTTCGGGATGACGAGTGCAGGTGGTTGTGCCATCGGAAATTCCGTCTCTTCATGAGAGGCGGACAGCATTCATACCTGCTGCCCATACTAGAGAGCAGACCTACCCCGCCAAGCTTGCGCGAGGGTGGCATCCGTGTCGGAAAGAAGGGAAAGAAAGCACGAAAAACGCCGGGGGTCGAAACAGGCGCCGCGCGTTGTCAGAAGCCGCTCTGAATGCGGGAAAAGACGATATTCGTGAAGATCGAGATTTGCGATCCGACGAAAGAGGCTGTCAGGGCGACCGTCACAAGAACGGCGAGAATTTTCGGCACGAAGGTCAGGGTCATTTCCTGAACCTGTGTCAGCGCCTGGATGAAGGCGATGATGACGCCGACGACCATGGCGGCGAGAACGGCAGGCCCGGAGGCGACGACCACTGTCCAGATCGCCGCCTGCACGATATCGAGGGCATCTGCCTCATTCATGAGCTATCACTTTATGGTAACGCCGGGTCCGATAACCAGTTCTTCCTTGTTATCGAGGACGGCAATGATTCCATCCGAATATAGCTTCACTTCCTTGACGACGCCAGTTGTCTTGCCGTCGGCGCTGGTCACCGTCTTGCCGATCACCGCATTGGCTTCGCTGAGCGACGTGCGCTGCAGCAGGCTTTCGAGATTGGTGTTCGTCTTGATCGTCTGCTCGACCTGCGAGAAGGTCGCGAGCTGGGCGATCTGCTGGGTCGAATCCATCGGTTCCGTCGGATCCTGGTTCTTCATCTGCGCCACGAGCAGCTTCAGGAAGCTGTCGTAGTTCAGGCTGGCGTTGGCAGACGCGTTGGACGCGTCGGAACCCGTCCCCGTCGTCTGGTTCGTCGCCGTCTTGTTGGCCGAAACGCCGCTTACCGCCATGGCGCAATCTCCTTGCGGATCTGCTCGATCGTAGCAGGGGTGATTTCCTGGTTATTGAGGATCCGGTCTTCGGCGGCATAGAGGCCGCGGATGGCCTTCAGCGCGTCGAAGGCACGGCCCTGCGTCACCATGCCGTCGATCCGCTTCAGCTCGGAGACGATATCTTCGTTCTTGAAGCAGTTGAGCAGCATGATTACCGACTTGCGAAACATGCTCGTCGACTGCTCAGCGCCTTCCGGATTGATCAGGATCATCTGCGCGATGAAATAGAGCTGCTTCAGCGGAGTATTAGCGTCCTCCGGCTGCAGGACGTGGTTTTCGAGCAGGAATGTCACATCATTCAGGAACTCGACTGCAACCTTGCGATCAACACGCAACACTGCCCCGTTGACAAAAATCCGTTCGCCCGACTTAAGCGAGATACGCAGTGTGCTCTTCATTTGAGTCCATCCCTGATGATGGTTGTGATATCGATGATGCCCTGGAAGTTCGAAGACTCGCGCTTGCGGATCTTCTCCGTCTCACCGAGTATCCAGATGGCGATGGAGATGAGGTTGGCGCGCAACTCATCGTTCAACTGGTTGTCCGACGCTCGCAGATCCTCGATGAAGCGGATCCAGACCCGTCGTGTGTAGTAGATCGCCTCGATCGCCTCCCTTGAGTACCCTTTCTGCAGTCTTGCGGCTGCAAGCAGCGCAATAGAGCGGTCGAGCACTTGCCGTTCGCGATCCTTGGAGTCGGCGACGCCGTCCTCCATGATCTCGGCGTATGAAAACTGATACATTCAGACATCCTTCATGTTTGTCCTGGTCCTCACCGCATCAGAGGAAATTTATCAAACTCAGTTGCTGAAGCCGTGACGTCAGCGTGTAGGAAGTTTCGATCTGGGTCAGCAGCGTGTTCATCCGCGTCGACGCTTCATAAGGGTCCACACCCTCGATGTCGTTGATATGCGTCTGGATCAGCTTGACCTGCGACTCCAGCGATGTATTCGCCTTGGTGACCCGGGACTCCGAAATGCCGAGCGTGCTGGTCGTCTCGATGAGAGACGTCGAGCTCTGCTGTACATAGTTCTGTGCATGCGAATTGATAGCCGAGCGCACGGTGGACGAGACATTCGCACCGAGCAATTCGGTCGTCAGCACCGCAGCCAGTGCGAACTTGCGAACACCGTCGGTATTGGTGTTCGTCGTGCTGGGGATCACTTCGCTGGCGCTGATGCGGCTCATGACGTTCTGATCCGAAGCTTCCGACCAGTCCGTATCCCATTGCGTGCCGGTATACATCGGCTCCAGCGTATTCTCGATGAAATCGTCCATCTGCGCGACCGTAAAGTCGCTCATCGAGGCGATACCATTGGCCGTCATGAAGCCGGACAGCGCAGTATCGAACGAGGCCTTGGCAGGCGATGCCGCATTGTATTCGGCCAGCGGCTTCACGTCGGTATTGATACCCGACATCAGGAATTCGCCGTTGAATTGTACGTTGGCCGCAGCAACGAAGGCTTCAAGCGCACCATTGATATCGGTTTTGGCGATCGTCAGTCGGGACGCGTCGTCGTTGCCCAGCGTCGCGATCAACGTGGTGTTGATCTGCTCGGCGGCCTTGCGCATGGTTTCCAGCGACATCTGCGACGCCGATAGACGCTGCGTGACGACCGCATTGGTTTCCTTGAGATTTTCCAGGCGAGCCAGCTCGTTCTTGAGATTCACCGCACGCGACGAACTTGCGCCGAGTTCGGCGCCACTGTCTGCGTATTTCCCCGTGATCACTTCCTGCTGCAGCTTGATGACTTCGAGCTGCCCCTGCTGGATCGTGACCCGCATGGCATTTTGAACCGCCAGATTGGAGACGAAGGACGTCTTCATGATTACCTCACCGTATCCAGAAGTGTTCTCAGCATCTCATCAACCGTGCTGAGAAGTTTTGCCGATGCCTTGTAGGATTGCTCCAGATCGAGCATCAGCGAGAGTTCTTCATCGAGACTGACACCCGTCTCGTTGCTGAGCGCCTGCTGGGTCTGGGCCAGCATGGCCGACTTGTTTTCATTCGCGGTGGTTGCGGCCTTGCGCAACTGTTCAAGCCACCCGATCGACGACGATGCATAAGTCATGATGGTGGCGGTGCCACCAAGATCCGCCGCCGTATCGAACGACATGTTCGTATCCATTGCGACGATGTAACTATCCAGCAGAGCGGTGTAGCCCGCATTTCCGGCCGTGTTGGAGTTCACGTTAACGCCATCGCGCAACAGGGTCGGATTGGCATCGGCAAGCGGATTGACCTGGATGCTGGATGCGATGCCGGGCTCCAGCGTGCCTGCCGCAGGAACCGTGCCACCGGACCAGGTGAAAAGGCCGGGAAGCCCGCCATCCTGGAACATGGTAACAAGACCGCGCGCAATTTCATCCAACTGCGACTGCATTTTCGGGGCAAGATCGTCACGCAGTTGCAGCAGGCTCGAAAGCGAGCCCTCGCCGGTCGTGTTGCCGCCGGTGCCACCCTTGAGCGCAACACCGTCGACATAGACCTTGTTGCCAGTGACCGTCGAATCATAGGTATCGGTCGGAGTGAAGGTGACCTTGCGCGGGATCGTCTCGAATAGAACGGTACCATCGGAAGAATAGATGACGGTATCCATGTTGGTGCGCGTGACGGTCGAAATGCCGACGATTTCCGACATCGCCTTCAGGAGCTTGTCGCGCTGATCGAGCGCGTCGCTGGCATCCTTGCCGGTCGCAAGGTTTCCAACGATCTCGTTATTGATCGTCGCGAACTGATCCAGATAGCTGTTCAGCTGGCCAACCTGCTCCTGAATCTCCTTGTCCGCCGTCGCCCGCACATCCTGGATAGCCGTGGAACTGGTGGTCAATGAATAGGCAAGATCCTTCGCGTCAGCGATAGTCGATGACGCGATCGTGACGTTACCGGGCGCGGCCGCATAGGTCTGCATGCTGGCGCGGAAGGTCGCGAGGTAGTTGGACGGCGAGGAGGGGTATTCGTCGCCGCCGAATACCGATTGCATCCGCTGCAGCCCGTCGAGAAGAACGGACTGCGACGATGCGATCGAGATATTGGAGATGTTCTGCTTGAACATCGCATCGTTCTGAGCACGCTCGATCTTGATGTAATGCGAGCCCTGGGAATCGATGCCCATCAGGGCGAGACGGCGCACATAGTCTGCGTTGCCGGAATTGGCGATGTTCTTCGATACGATGGCGGTCTGTTGCCCCGTATTGCTGAAAATCGTCTGGGCCGTATTTATTGCGGCAGCGAGCGACATGCGCAGTCCGTCCCTTAATTACTGATCAGCGCTTCAGGTTCACGAGAACGTCCAGCAGATCTGCGCCTGTCTGGAACACTTTCGAGTTTGCCGTGTAGCTACGTTGGGATTCGATCATCGCCGTCAGTTCTTCCGCGATGTCGACGTTCGAGCTTTCCAGTGCGCCGGAGATGATGGTGCCGAAGTCGCCGGAGCCGGCAAAGCCGGTGACGATGACGCCGGACTCGGTGCCCTGCGAATAGACGTTGCCAGACTGAGGCACGAGATTGTCCGGGCTCTGGACGCTGGCAAGAGCGATGCGATAGCGCGGCTCGAGCGTATTGTTCTCGTACTTGACGTAGACGATGCCGTCGTCGTCGATCTGGAAGCCCGCCACCTTGCTCGGCGAATTGCCGTCGATCGTGCCGCCGTCAGGATTGAACTTGTAACCCAGCTGGGTGGTCTTCGCGAGGTCGATGGTCAGGACGCCAAGGTCGGCGCCGGTGCCGGAAAGACCGGTCATGGCCGTTGTCGCGATCGTCGTCGGTGTCGTCGTCAGCTCACCATCCGAGTTGAACTGGAGGGCCTTAGTGCCGAGCGATGTTCCTGTATCGCGATCGATGACCTCGACGGACCACTCGTTAGCGTTGGTCTTCTCGTAGTTGAAGTCGAGAATGCGGGTATTGCCCTGGCTGTCGTAGACGATCAGCGAAGTTGTGGAGACGTCACCGATGGCGGCGCCCGAAGGCAGGTTGGCACCCATCGTACCTGTGGTCGAGCCCTTGGCCACGAGCCCATCAGAAGCGAGATTGACCTTGCTCAGGCCATCGAAGCCGTTGACGACGACCGTCGGATCGGCGCCGTTGCCGTATTCGTAGCCGAGAAGGCTGTAACCTGCGGAATTGACGAGGTTGCCGTCACCGTCCTGGGTGAAAGCGCCGGCGCGGGTCAGGAATTCCTGGCCGTTGCCGCCTTCGACGATGAAGAAACCGCCGCCATCGAGCGCCAGGTCCGAACCCGATGTCGTGTAGGTCTTGGCGCCTTCAGCGGCAATGTTGTAGCGGATCTTTGTTTCGACGCCGCCGGAATTGTACGATCCGTTGGTGGTCGGGAGGATCATCGAGGAGAATTCCGTCGATGCGCGCTTGTAACCCGTGGTGTTGGCATTGGCGATGTTTTCAGCCACCGCGCCCAGGCGGTTAGCCTGTGCATTCATGCCGGAACCACCGGTTCTCATCATTCCGTAAAGACTCATGTCCGATCCTCGTTTTCGTCGTTATCGCAAGACTAGAAGTTGGGCCTTGCGTGAACCTGTCTTGGTAGGTGAATCGGTTGCCGCCACATCCGAACCACCGGATCGCAAAGGGTTATTCCCAGTCGATGCAGTAACCGAGGAACCGCTTGGAATCGATCGGATCGAAGCCGAGCTTCTTGCGCAGCTTCTTGCGCAGCTTGCTGATGTGGCTTTCGACGACGTTTTCCTCGACGTCCTCGTCGAAGATGCCGTAGATCGCGTTGAAGATCTGGGACTTGGAAACACGGCGGCCGCGGTTGGCGACCAGATATTCGAGAATGCGGCGCTCGCGGCGCGGCAGGGCAAAGACTTCGCCCTGGACTTCAGGGTCGCGGCCATCGGAGAAAACCCGGATCGGGCCGATGTCGGTGAAGTTGACCAGGGCCTTGAGACGACGGCGGATGGCCGCAGCTCGCGCCAGGATCTCCCGGGGATGAACCGGCTTGCGCACGACGTCATCGACGCCGCAGTCGAAGAACGCCAGTGTCTGTTCCAGGGAAGGCGAATCGCTGATCGCGATCACCGGTGCCGTCGTCCGGTCCCGGATCGCCCGGGGAAGGCTCATCGCCCGCTCGCCCTGGCCGATTAGGAAGGCTTCGACAGCGTCGATGTCGCTGTCGGCAGCCTTCGAAACCCAGTCGCCAAATTCCGTTGGGTCGAACCCTTGGGAGGGCACGCCCTCACGTCCAAAAAGAGAAGTGTATCCGTCTTTCACGAGCTCACGCTCATCAACCACTACGATCATTCGTCCGCCTCCGAATCAGTATGGTGCCTCGATGACTAAGAGGTACGAATCGGGGGATTCTTGAACAACTATGGAAAGTTAGTGGGTGAAATTAATAGTAGATTAAGATTTCTGTGCCGATTTGAACTAGATATAGTGGGTGCGTCAAAATGGGGCACTAATTTTTTTGTGGAAACGTTAACATGTGATTAAGACATGGCTTGCGCTTAATTTTTCCACATTTTTAGCGAAGCCTACCGCAGCGCAGCAAGTCGATATGAGATTTCTCTTTTAAGTTGTGTTATTGACAGAACGTAGACGCGTTGGTCGTCCACTTTCCATAGCCTGTCGCGACGAGATTCGCGATCACCCGGCACACATATTTCTTCTGTGCGGGGTTGTTGTTCGGTCCCGCATGGTAGCGGGCGACGGCCATGGTCCAGGTTTCATGCCTGGCGTGAAGATTGGACAGAAAGCGCGCCGCATATTCGACGTTCTTTTTCGGATCCAGCATCTCGTTTGGCGAGGCAAAATTCTCGCCATGGAAGTGATAATTGATCTGCATGCAACCGAGATCGATCAGCTTGGCGCCCTGCGCGCGTGCCTCCGAGAAACGCTGCAGAACGCCCTGCGCGCTGTTCTCGAAATAGGCCTTACCCTCGATATTCATCGCGTAAGGCTGCAGAGATCCCTTGCGTCCCGTTTCGGTCAGGCCGACCGAATAGAGGATGCCAGGAGGGATCTGGTACTTTGCCGCTGCTGCCGTGATTTCGCTCTCGCAGACCCCTGCACTGGCAAAGGCACTAGATATAGACGTCACCAGTCCGGCTAGCGTCAGCCCCAGAAGACGGGTCGCTCGTGCCTTCATTCCCGGTCCACCTTCCGCTGCTTTGCTGCTGGCTGCCATTGTCGTTGCGCTGGCCCCTGCCCTGCGGGGAGCCATCCGCCAACGCCTCACGGCCCTGCTGGGCAGTCTGAGGCTGCGCCTGCTGTTGTGTCGTGCTGCCGGACGAATCCGGTGCGTTGAAAACGATATTTACCTGATCGACGGCGAAGCCTTGCGACCGGAGCGACTTCACGATGTCATTCTGATCGTCACTGAGCTGCCGGA
The DNA here is from genome assembly GCF_001425605.1 of Rhizobium sp. Leaf453. Taxonomy (GTDB): domain Bacteria; phylum Pseudomonadota; class Alphaproteobacteria; order Rhizobiales; family Rhizobiaceae; genus Pararhizobium. The sequence continues at coordinate 531,771 of NZ_LMRG01000001.1, forward strand.
ATGCTCCTCCGGTCTCAACCTTCAGTTCGACATGCAATTCGTCTTCCTTGAGCCGCAGCGTGGCTGTGACGGTGCCAAGGTCAATCGGATGCATCTGGATCTTCAGCGTGTTGAGAACCTTGCCTGTGGAGGCCTGCGCCGAAGACGTGGCGCCCACATCTGCCGGCTGGAGTGTCTTGGCCCATTCCGGGTTGGATACAATCTGGCTGGTTACCGCTGCAGCATTGCTGGAGGGCGCCAAGCCGAGATATCGCCGCGCCTCTACGACAGTAACCGTTTCAGCCTTGGCGCCGACCACCGGAATGTCGTTCTTGACGGCGGTCTTGTCACCGTCAGCAACCACATTCATGGAAACAATCTGCCCCTTGCCGTCGGAACGAGCAAAGCGGAAGATTTGATCAGTGTCCGCCGAAACGGTATTGTTTGCGGTGCTTGCGTCGGTAGATGCCGCCGCCTTCTCGCTGCCCACGGCGATCTTGTCGCTCACCGGTGCGGCATCATCCTTGGTTTCAGACTTTGTTTCTGCCCGATCCCTGGGAGCAGTGGCGGCCATTCCGGCGCGATCAGCCAAAGCATGGAATTCCGACAGGGCCGGCGTGGTTTCCGATTTCGCAACTGCTGTCTCCGCAACAGGTAGCGGCGCGGGGCTCAGGAGAGTCAGCAAATGGCTGACATCCGCGGTCGCTTGCGTTGCGGGTGCTGTCGTGACAGGTGCCGTGTCATCCGTCGATTGTACCGACCCGGCAAGGTCCGGCTGCGCCGGCTTGAAGTCTTGCGCCTTGACCTCGTCGGCTCTGGGACTGTTGCCCTTCACTTCAGCAGCACTAACCCCGCTGACTTTGGCTTCGACTGTTTTCGACGCTTCGGTCTTGCTACCACTTACCTTGGTCTCGATTGCCTTTTCAGGCGTCACGGTCGGGTTTACGACGGGATCAGCGGCCTTCTCATCCGTCTTTTTGATGACATTGATAGAAGCGTCCACGCTGCCTTGCGGCAGAACGGTCGGCTGCGGCTCCTGTTTCCTGGTTTCCAACTTCGGCAGAGCCGATGCCTGCTGAGCATCCAGTTTGTCAGAAATCTTCGGTTTCGACTTGAATTCATCAACCGGCAGAGCCCGCGCCGTTTTCGGATCGGCATCAATGGGTGCCTTCAGGTCCGGCACGGAATCCGACTGAGGCTCGACATCGTCCAGAACGGTGAGCGTGGACAGGGCGCTGGAAACCGAAAGATCGCCGGACATAGGAAGGCTCTTGGAAGCCGATCGTGCGGCAGAAACAGGCTCTTCCTCAGCTTCCTCGCCGTGTGAGACGGGAGTGTCATCCGCCGCAACCTCGGTGGATGGCTCTTCGGTTGTCTTGGCCGCATCCGCGTAGATCGATTTCACGTCGATTGGAGCATCATCGAAGGCGCCCGTTTCGGCGCTGTCGACGCCTGATGCGGAAGGGGCTTCTGCGTCCATATCGGCGCGGGCGTCAATGTTGGCCTCGGCATCGGCTTCCAGCCTGTCCTCGACCTTTTGGCGCGCCTCGACGCGTGCGTCTGCCCTGACTTCGGCCTTGCTCTCGGCCTCGATCTTGGCCCTTTTCTCGACCTCGACCTTGGCTTGAACCTGCGTCGTGGACCTTATATCGTTCGCATCATTCGACGATGCTGTTGTCTTCACGGTGCTGGCGGTCAGCTTCTGCGCAATCGCGATGTTCGCGCGCGGCGTTGAATCGGTCGAGATGGACTTGCCATCGATAGCGATCGTCGGTTTCTTCTTGCCCGCATCGGCAAAGGCATTCTCGAAAGCCGAACGCTGTTTGGCGGCATCCATATCGAGATGCTTGGCCGCAGCCTTCGAACCGGATTTCGCAGTCCGCAATGTCGCAGCAAGTAAGTTGTCGTCCACCGTCGTCATTTGTCCTCATCCCCCTTCAGGAGAGAATCGATCTCGTCGAGTTTCGTGCGACCATTGGTCAGAAACGCATCGAGAACCGGATCAGGCGGATTATTTTCCGACGATGCCACCTGCTGTTCCGGTTCCGGTTGCGCAGCATTCTCCGCCACACCGGACGCCGGGACTGCAAACGGGCTATCGCCGCTTCCCGTCTCTGCTCCGTTTTCCCCCGTCATGTTCACGTTTTCAGGAACGACTTTAGAATCAGTCGCTTGCGTCAAGCTTTCTGGATCTGGGGCGCGCAAGACTTCCTCGGCGACCACTGTGGCGGCCTGGCGAAGCGCACGATCGCGCGGCGAAAGCTCCGCCTCCGGTATAGCGCTGATATCTTTGACGGCCTCCAGTATCCCCTTCGAGGGAATGCCGACCAGGCCGGAATAGAGACTGGCGAGCGCCTTCGGCCCTGCATCCGTGCCATCGGAAAGCTCTCCGGCCCGGTCCGACGCAAGCTTTGCAAGTGCCTGCATGCCCCCGATCGCGGCGCGGCGAGCAATGCGCAGGTAGACCTCGCGCTGCCGGGGCTTGTCCATGAAGCTGAGGATTTCCTGGATCTTCGCTTCCGTCTGGTCGCTGTAGTTGGCAACAGCCAGCTCGACGAAAACGTCGGCAAACTGGCTGGCATAGGGCGATGTCAGGAAACGGCGGGCATAGGAAAGCGAATAGGTGAAGCCCTTGTCGGGCATCGCTCCGCGGGTAGCCAGCGCGATCGAGCGGCGGAGCGCTGCTTCCTCGATATTGGTGCCCGGCGAGGTCAGGCGCGCCCAATCGTAATATTTCAGCGAGTTCGCCGGATTCTGCATGGCCGTGGCATTGCCGAGAACCAGATAGAGATAAGGCCCCACGCGCGAGTTGCGGTATTCCGGGATCGCCTTCTCCAGATAGCCGACCATCAAACCGCCCTTGCCCGCCAGGTAATGGTTGAGCGCGTCGATGATACGGCTGTCGAAATTGCCTTCGATATCGTGGTTGGCGAGATAGGACAGCGTCTCGGGATTGCCGCCGCTCATGGCGTAGATGAAGGCTGCATCGACATTGCGCGGATCGTCGAACACCGACGGATCCGCCTCACGCAGCCTCTTGTCGATCGCCGCCAGCATGAACCGCTGCATTTCGGCGGCCGAATGGTCGCCGAGCACGATGGAATCCTGAATGTGCTGTAGCGAACGCAGCATCTTGTAAGGTGGCAGATCCTCAAGCTCGTCCGCATGCGCCGCAAAGCCCGAAAAGGCCCCGAACGCACTGGCACAGAGAAGAAGTGTGCGGATCGCCTTCAACATCGGCTCAGCCCTGGTTCGTCTGCAACAGGATTTCGATGCGGCGGTTGGCCGGTGCGAGCGGATCGTTGGTCACCTGCAGCCGCTTGTCGGCAAAGCCGCTGATCTGGCTGACGCGCCCTTCAGCGAGACCGCCGCGAACGAGCATGTAATAGGCGCTCTGCGCGCGATCGGAAGAAAGCCGCCAGTTGTCATAGGCACCGTTCTTGAAGGGGCGTCCGTCCGTATGTCCGCGGATGGCGACGCTTCCCTTTCGGGCCGCCAGTAGCTTGCCGATCTTTTCCATGGCGATGACCATGTCCTTCTGCGGCACGGCCGAACCGACGCCGAACATCGGCGCTTCGCCCTGCTCGCTGATCGTGACCAGCAGGCCGCCCTCGGTCGGGGTGACAAGCAGGCCCTCGGACAGCTTTCCCGCAGCGCCGCCGATTTCCTTCTGGATCTCCGCCTTCAGCGTTTCGGCCGCCTTCTCGTCGGGTTTCTGCGTGGCAGCCTTGTCAGCCTCCGCCTTCAACTCCTCGGGAGACTTTTCCTTGCCGGCAGCATCCTTGGTGTCGTCGCTCGGTCCGTTTCCGGCCTTCGCCTCAAGGCTTTCGCCACCCTTTTCGGCGTTCTGCAGTTCGACCTGTTTCGTCCAGAAATCCGGATCGAAAGGATCGCGATAGGCTTCGCCGCCCTCCGCACCGGTTGCCGGGCCGGAGGTGGAGGCACCGCCCTCACCCTTGGCGCTGATGTTGGCCTGACGGCCGACTTCGTTGGCGATTTCGGAGAGGACTGAATAGGGATTTTCGAAGAAGTCGGCGTCGGAATACTGGGTTTCCTCGCCCGACGTCGCCGTCATGTCGTTGCCGCTCTTGGCCGAGCCGCCGGTCTTGGTCTCGTTGCCGTCGACCTTGGACTTCATCTGGTCTTCTTCACCCTTGGCGTCCTTTGCCGGTGCCTTGACGCCCTTTTCGGAGGGCTTGGCATCGCTGAGCTGGACAGGGTTGAAATAGGATGCGAGCGCTGCCTTGGTCTGCGGGTTGGCCGCATTGATCAGCCACATGACGAGGAAGAAGGCCATCATCGCCGTCATGAAGTCGGCGTAAGCGATCTTCCACGCGCCGCCGTGATGGCCGTCGTGATGACCGCCATGGCGCTTGATGATGATGATTTCGTTCTTGCCGTGATGATGGCCTTCATTCTCACTCATGCCAGCACCTTACCTACCGTATCGGCCCATGCGGCCATTCTGGTCACCAGGATCGATTCGCCGAACTCGACGGACAGGTCGATGTCGGTGGTTTCCTGGTGGCGGAAAATCAGGGTTTCGTCCTTGAGGTGACGCTTCAAGGCTTCGAACAGCGGAAGCGGTCCCTTGACGTTGATCTTGCAGCCCTCTCCGGCGTCGATCGAATGCTCGATCATTTTCGCGAGGTCCGCGATGGATTTCTGCAGCAGGACCTGGTCCATCACCGGCGCCAGCACACGCGCGGTCTGGTCGGCCAGCAGTGTGGCGATCTGGGATCCCATCTCGGAAACGCGATTATTGATCATCGCCGCGATCTCCGTATCGAATCGCGTGCGCATCGTTTCGAGTTCTGCGGCGTGACGCGCTGTCAGCTTCGCGATCTCCTTGGCATGCGCAGCGCTCAGTTCCTTCTCGGCCTCCAGACGACCCTGTATGGACGCCTCGCGGCGCTCCGCTTCAACATCGATTTGCGGCTGAACGGGTGGTGGCGGAATTTGAGGTTGCTGCTTCACGGCGAAAACCGCCTCGCTGGAAATATCGTCGTCCAGATCCGGAAAATAACGCTGGGGGACGATGGAAAGATCAACCTTCGGAGCGCTGAAGTCCTTGAGATAGCGAGAGATGGAAGCGCTCATGAACGAGCCTCCAACGTCCAAATTGCGGTCGCGTCTCGTCCTGCCCCCTGCTCGGTTGCCGACAGCATGTGGCCCGATGGCCTTGAAACAAAAGACTGTGACACTTCCGGAATGTCTCCTTCAAGACCCCGCAACCGGCTGATGCCGGCGGGCAAGGCCCGAACATTTTCTATCCGTATCGGCTCACTTTCCGGGAGGTCCGGAAACGTGGGGCCGCATACAACGGCAGCGCAACATTCATATTGGCTGGCAACCGGGACGAGGATGGCTGCGGGTGGAGACTATCCGGCCAAACTTGCGCGAAAATGTAGGTGTTGGACCGCGCTTGGGCAATGAGCGCGGTCCAACCGTTTCCAACGAGCCGATGACCGGCGGCGCGGAGGAAAGACGTGTCCGGCGCCCGCAACGGAGCGACGGTGCGAAATGATGGCAAGGACCGGATCGATGCCCACCGGCCCGCCAGGATCAGGCTTACTGCTGGAACAGACGCAGGATGTTTTCGGAGTTGGTGTTGGCGATCGAGAGCGCCTGGATGCCGAGCTGCTGCTGCGTCTGCAGGGCCTTGAGGCGGGTCGACTCCTCGTTCATGTCAGCATCGACGAGACGGCCGACACCTTTGTCGATCACGTCCATCAGGTTGGCGACGAAGTTTTCCTGCATGTCGATGCGGCTGGTGATGGCGCCGAGCGTGGATGCAGCATCCGTCAGGTTGCTGAAGATCATGTCGACGGCGCTGATCATGCCATCGATATCGTTATCCGAAGTCGCAGTGCTGAGCTCGACCAGAACCGAGCCGGACGGAGCCGTACCGCCAGCTGGCAGGATCAGGTGGTACATGGCATTGATCGTGGTGGCCGGCGCCGTACCGACAGGCTGCGCGACCGCGATACCCTTGGTCAACTGGCCGAGCGATGAGTCCTTGGTGTCGATCAGGATTGACGTCGCGGTGTCGTAATCCAGCGTCGAAACGGAAACGGTGCCGTCCGTCGAGCGGTTGAAGGATGCCACGATCGACTTGGTGCCAGGCGGAGTCGTCGAATCATTGTAAAGCCAGTTCTCGCCTGAGAACGATGCGGATTCCGCAGCCGATTCGAGCTGGTTCTTGAGCTCGGTGATTTCCTTGTTGATCTTGGTCTTGTCAACGCCCGGTTCGCGCGCGGCGACCAGCTTGGCCTTGATTTCGGAAACGACCTCGATCGCGGAGCTGAGGCCGGCATAGGAGGTATCGACTTTCGCCGCGCCCAGTCCGAGCGCGTCCTGAACGGTCGACAGTGCGGCGTTGTCCGAACGCATGGTCGTCGCGATCGACCAATAGGCAGCGTTGTCGGCTGCGGTCTCGACGCGGTAACCGGAAGAAATACGGCTCTGGACCGTTTCCATGTTCGTATTGATAGAACGCAATGTCTGAAGGGCCGCCATCGCGGCGGAATTGGTCAAAATGCTGGTCATGGTCATTGCCCCAGTTCGAAAATTAAACGGAACATTCCGGGTTGAAAACCGGCAGCGACGGGACCAGCGTCATGCAAACTGCCCTATGTTTAGCCCAGGGGCAGCCTATCGCTCTTAACGAACACTTAATAGCGTTATGGTTAACAAACCTTTAAGGGCGTTAGAAAGTCGGTAATGAAAATGAAGAAAAATAAATTTCGATTGCCAAAACATTAATATGGTTTCTCTTTGGAAATAAAAGAAAAAAGCCGCGTCTCTTTCGAGACGCGGCCTGTTGGATGCCAGTGGGCGACGGTAATGGCCGCCCGCTGTCCCTGTCGTGTTTTGGATCCGATTAACGGAAGAGCGACAGGATGTTTTCCGAGTTGGAGTTGGCGATCGAGAGAGCCTGAATGCCGAGCTGCTGCTGCGTCTGCAGAGCCTTGAGGCGGGTCGACTCTTCGTTCATGTCGGCGTCGACGAGGCGGCCAACGCCCTTGTCGATCACGTCCATCAGGTCGGCCATGAAGTCGTCCTGCATTGAGATGCGCTTGTTGGTCGCACCGAGCGTTGCAGCGGCGTCCGTCAGGTCGGTCAGCATCGAGTCAACGGCGCTGATCATGCCTTCGATGTCGTCGTCAGCGGTCGTTGCCGTCAGTTCGACTGTGGTGGAGCCGGACGGAGCGGTACCGCCGGATGCAACGATCAGGTTGTAAGTGGCGTTGGTCGTACCGGTACCAACCGCGGTGCCCTGCTCGACTGCGACACCCTTGGTCAGTTGGCCAAGCGAGGCATCGACGGTGTCGATCAGAACCGAGGTCGAAGCGTCAAACTGCAGAATGCCGACAGCGACGTCGCCGGAAGCCGCACGGGTGAACGAACCGACCATTTCCTTGGTGCCGAGAGCAGTTGCGGAAGAGGCGTCGCGATACAGCCAGTTTTCGCCGGAGAAGGAAGCCGACTGAGCCGTCGAAACCAGCTGGTTCTTGAGCTCGGTGATTTCCTTGTTGATCTTCAGCTTGTCAACGCCCGGTTCGCGGGAAGCGACCAGCTTGGCCTTGATTTCGGAAACAACTTCGATGGCGTTGTCGAGACCGGTATAAGCCGTATCCGTCTTGGCAGCGCCGAGGCCGAGTGCGTCCTGAACCGTCGAAAGAGCCTTGTTGTCCGACTTCATGGTCGTTGCGATCGACCAGTAGGCAGCGTTGTCGGAAGCGTCGCCAACCATGCCATCGGCGATCGAGCGCAGGGTGGAGAGAGCTGCCATTGCAGCCGAGTTGGTGAGAATGCTCGTCATAGTAAACTGCCCCTTTTGAACAGGTGAAATGGAAGGGCACTCCGGTCGTTACCGGGAAACAGCAGCCAGCCTCATGCTTGCTAACGCGTTAAATTTCTTGGTTAACCCGCTGTTTCGATGGTCATAGAAAACACCATCATGGTTAAAGAAAACCTAAAGGACCAAAACATTTTTGCGGGCACAAAAAAACCGCACCTCTTTCGAGATGCGGTTTTCCTTGAGGTCGCGGACCTGCCGTTTGGGGGGGATGGCCGGCCCGCGCCGTTTTTCGATTAACGGAACAGCGACAGGATGTTCTGCGAGTCCGAGTTGGCGATCGAGAGAGCCTGGATGCCGAGCTGCTGCTGCGTCTGCAGAGCCTTGAGGCGGGTCGACTCTTCGTTCATGTCGGCGTCGACGAGACGGCCAACGCCCTTGTCGATCACGTCCATCAGGTCGGCCATGAAGTCGTCCTGCATCGAGATGCGCTTGTTGGTCGCGCCGAGCGTTGCAGCGGCGTCCGTCAGGTCGGTCAGCATCGAGTCAACGGCGCTGATCATGCCTTCGATGTTGTCGTCGGAGGTCGATGCCGTCAGTTCGACTGTGGTGGAGCCGGACGGAGCGGTACCGCCGGATGCAACGATCAGGTTGTAAGTGGCGTTGGTCGTACCGGTACCAACAGCGGTGCCCTGCTCGACTGCGACACCCTTGGTCAGCTGACCGAGCGAAGAGTCCTGCGTGTCGATGAGAACCGAAGTCGAAGCATCGAATTCCAGGGTACCGACAGAGACGTCGCCGGAAGCCGAACGGGTGAACGAGCCGACCATTTCCTTGGTGCCGAGAGCAGTTGCGGAAGAGGCGTCGCGATACAGCCAGTTTTCGCCGGAGAAGGAAGCCGAAGTTGCCGTCGAAACCAGCTGGTTCTTGAGCTCGGTGATTTCCTTGTTGATCTTCAGCTTGTCAACGCCCGGTTCGCGAGCTGCAACCAGCTTGGCCTTGATTTCGGAAACAACGTCGATGGCGGCGTTCAGACCGGTGTAAGCCGTATCCGTCTTGGCAGCGCCAAGGCCGAGTGCGTCCTGAACCGTCGAAAGAGCCTTGTTGTCCGACTTCATGGTCGTTGCGATCGACCAGTAGGCAGCGTTGTCGGAAGCGTCGCCAACTCGTTTCCATGTCGGAGCTGATGGAGCGCAGCGTCGAGAGAGCTGCCATTGCAGAAGAGTTTGTCAGGATGCTTGTCATTGGGGTTGTCCCTCTAGATACAAAATACAAGATTGGGGGACATACCGGACTGAATACTTACCGGTAATGGCGGTTCGGCATCATGCCACTCGGCTCCCTGTTGGTCAGAAAGTCCAAATCCGTCATGTGAGGGTAATGTCGCAGCCAAAGCTTTCGATATGTTTAAATGCCGGGCGAATATCAGAGCCCGCTCAAACACGAATAGACGACCTCAAGTCGAGGCATAAAAAATTTATCACATAAAATCAAATAGATATGAAAAATCGAGACGAGGTCATCCTGCGCGGAAATTGACCCTTCATTAACCACGAATAGGAGATCAGTTGAAGGATCTGACCAGACTGCCGACGAGCAGGTTCCAGCCGTCGATGAGGACGAAGAACAGGATCTTGAACGGCAGCGAGATCGACGTGGGCGGTAGCATCATCATGCCCATCGCCATGGTGATGGTGGCCACGATGAGGTCGATGACCAGGAACGGCAGCATGATCAGGAAGCCTATTTCAAAGCCGCGCCTGATCTCGGAAATCATGAAGGCGGGGACGACGGCGCGCAGATCGACCTTGTTATCGACGACCACGGTCTGGCCCTTCTCCTGGGCAATATCGACGAAAAGTTGCAGATCCTTGTCGCGTGTATTGGCGAGCATGAACTCGCGGAACGGTTCCGAGATGCGGGTCATCGCCTCGGTCTCGTTGATCTGGTTCTGCAGCAGCGGATTGATCCCCTCCTGCCAGGCGCGGTCAAAGGTCGGCGCCATGACGTAGAAAGTCATGAACAGCGCAAGGCTGACCATGATCATGTTCGAGGGGGTGGTGGCCAGCCCCATGCCGGAGCGCAGGATGGCGAAGGCAATGACGAAGCGCGGGAAACTCGTCACCATGATGAGGATGCCCGGCGCGACAGACAGGACGGTCAGCAGGCCGAAGGTGCGGATGATCCAGGACGCGACCGATCCATCGACAGGCGTGTTCAGGATATCGCTCGGGAAGCCCTGCGCTCCCGCGATACCCGACATGGCCACCATGGCGACGATGAATGCGACTGTACGGATCATGTGCGAATCATTGGATGACGAAAGTCCTGAAGATCACATTGGTTACGCGCCCTTCCGAGCGAAGGTCAACCCGTTCCTCGATGTCATCCTTGAGATACTGGAAGCCGCGCGGTCCCTGGATCTGCTGCAGTGACACCGTCTTCAGATAGGCGGCGATATCCTGGTGGATCTGCGTGGAGAGCGTGACGTCGGGGGTACCCTTGAAAAGCAGGGCGATCTCAAGCCGGACCCAGTTTTCGGAGGGATAGGCCAGGTTGGTGGTGATCGGATCGAGCTGGACGACACCGTTGGCTTCCGTCGCGATCAACGGTAATCCCTCATCCTTCTTCGCACCGCCATGCTCGCCGCCCGCCGGCTTTTCAGCGGCTTCCTTGCTGGCGATGGCGGCCTTTGCCTGTTCGATCAGCTTGGCTTCCTCGGCGGTGACCGGCTTGGGCGCCAGCATGCCACCGACGACCCAGCCGCCACCGCCGGCAACCAGCGTCAGCACCGCGAGTGCCGCGATGAGGATAATCGGCGAGGATTTTTTCGGTGCCGCGTGGGCTGTCTCTTCTTCCATCTTCCAAATCCATCAAGAGCAAGCCGCGACGCCGGCGGCAATACAGCCGCGTCAGATCGGCGAGACGATATCCATGACCTGCTGGCCCCATGGCGGCTGCTGCACTTCCGTCAGGCGGCCGCGACCGCCATAGGAGATGCGCGCTTCGGCGATCTTGTCGTAGGAGATCATGTTCTTCGCATCGACGTCGTAAGGCCGCACGATACCGGCGACGTTCAGGATACGGATTTCGTGGTTGACCCGGACTTCCTGCGAACCGCTGATCAGCAGGTTGCCGTTTTCCAGCACGCCGGTGACGACGGCCGCGACGAGCAGGACCAGCTTTTCGGACCGCTCCGTCGTGCCTTCGCCCTTAGACTTCGTGTTCGAGCCGTAATCGAGACCGCCCTTCCAGCCGAAATCGCTGGTCTGCGAATTTCCATTCGCGCCGATATTGAAGCCGCTGTCATTGGTGCGGCTGCGTTCGGTATTGTTGTCGAACGACGCCCGGTCGTCGATGCGGATGTCGACGGTGAGGATGTCGCCGACCTTGAGGGCGCGCGCATCCTTGAAGAGCGCCGCCTGGTTGTCGCTCCAAAGCGAATAGCCATTGGCAATCTGGCGCGGCTCCTTGGGATACATCGCCATCTGCGGCGTCTGGGCATATTGCAGCCCGCTGCCGATGGGGCTCATCGAAGGCGCCCTGCCGATTTCGTTGAATGTCTGGTTTGTGCATCCACTCAGCACGACACTGGCGGCAAGAAGAACCGGGAGAGGATATTTCATGACGGTTCCTTTGATGTCTGAGAATCGCTGGCGCTGGAAATGATGTTCGTCAGGACGGCCGCTTTTTCGCTGGTCATCTCGCTGAGGATCAGGCTCGACTGGCGCGGTGGCAGCTTCATGACGATGGCTGCTGCAATCGCGGGATTGACCAGTTCAAGCTGTCCTGCGGCGGCGTCAGCCTTCATGGTCTTGTAGATATCGACCAGGCCGAGTTCGGCCTGCTTGAGGAAATCGTTGCGGCGCTTCAGCCAGTCTTCGTATTCCGCGCGTCGCTCCTCGAGCTTGACGATTCGGGCATCGACTTCCGCCTGCAAGTCTTCCAGGTTCTTCTTCTGGAGGAGATAGCGCTGGTCGCGCGCCTTGTCGGCGATGTTTGTGCAGAACTGCTGGATTTCGTCGCTGTTTGCGGGCAGTCCCGTCGCGGGTGCCGCCACTTCCTGGGCGAACGCGCCGGGCATGGCCAGCATGGTGCCGGCGGCTGCGATCATCACGAGACGGCGACGCAGGCTGTTGGATGGGCCAAGGATGCTATGCACGGTCATTGCAATACGAGCTCCGCCTGAAGGGCACCGGCAGTCTTGATGCCCTGAAGAATGGAAATGATTCCGTCCGGTTTCACGCCGATGCTGTTGAGCCCGGCAACCAGCGAGCGCAGGTTCGACCCATTGAGGATGGCAACCGTACCGCCGTCCTGCGAGGCCTCGATCGTCGTGTTGGGCTCGATAGCGGTTTCACCGCGCGAGAAGGGCTCCGGCTGGACGACCGTCGGCGTTTCCGAGACCTGCACGGTGAGCGTGCCATAGCTGACAGCAACCTGGTTGATCCGGACATCCTGACCGATGACGATCGTTCCGGTGCGTTCGTTGATCACGACACGGGCCGGCACATCGGTTTCGACCACAAGGTTTTCAATGTCGGCCATCAACCGTGACAGGTCGGCCATCTTCGGCTTGTCGATCACGACGGTCTGCGAGTCGCGTGCTTCGGCAATGCTGCCGCCGAACTGCGTCTTTCCGAACCGGTTGATCGCGGCCGCCATGCCGACAGCGGTGGAGAAGTCCGGATTGCGCAACTGGAGAACCAGATTGAAGCCATCCTTGAATTTTGCCGGCAACTCACGCTCGATGATGGCGCCGTTCGGGACGCGGCCCGACGTGGTGATGCCCTGCGTCACCGATGCCGCGTCGCCCTGGGCACTGAAGCCGGTAACCACGACGGAGCCTTGCGCGACTGCATAGATCTGGCCATCCGCGCCGGAAAGGGAAGTCATGACCAGCGTACCGCCGCGCAGCGACGTGCTGTCGCCGAGCGAACCGACCGTAACATCGATGCGGCTGCCGGGGCTGGCAAAGGCCGGCAGGTTGGCGGTTACGAGCACCGCTGCGATGTTCTGCGAACGGGATTCACCACCCTGCGTCGAGATCCCGAGGTTCTGCAGCATTGCCCGCAACGACTGCTCGGTGAACGGCGAGGAGCGCAGGCTGTCGCCGGTGCCCTGCAGGCCGACGACGAGACCATAGCCGATCAACTGGTTTTCCCGACCCGACTGCAGCGAGGCGATGTCCTTGATGCGCGACGCGGCTTCGGCCGGCGCGATTGCCATCGCCAGCACCGCCAGACATGCCAGGCACCATTTGCCGAAACGAAAGATCATTTTGCCACCACATGAATTGTGCCGTCTTCCATCACCGTGCCGGAGACGATGACGCCGGTATCGGTGTTGCGAACCCGGATGAGATCGCCGATCGCAGCATTGTCCAGCGGAGCGCCGCCGGCCGTGATGGTCAGCGGTCCATTGGTGAAGACAAGCCGCACCGCCTTGCCGCGCTCGACAGCGTAGGGATCACGCAATCCGGAAACAATAATGACGCGGCCGGCGAGCAGTGTCCGGCTGGTTACCTTGCCGGTGACCTGGTCGAGCGACGTGGCGTAGTTGCCGGTGAGTGCCGGATTGGTAACCTCGACCGCTTGCAACTGATTGGCGGCGATGACTTCGCCGGGATAGATCGTCTGCGTGGGAATGACCGCCATGCGTTGTTCGGCAAGGGCCGCATCCGCGGACATCAGGCATGCGCAGATGGAACCGGCGACGGCCAGCGTCCGCAGGAGAAGTCCCCTGCGGGTGGCGATGCCGGCCGGGATCGATGCTTTGGCAGTCCGGCGGAACGTCATGTTTGCCATTCCCTCTATTATCTCAGGTTCTTGCTGACCGTGCCGGCCATTTCGTCGGCGGCCTGGATGATCTTCGAGTTCATTTCATAGGCGCGCTGGGCGGAGATCAGGTCGGTAATTTCCTTCACCGGATCGACGTTCGACGCTTCGAGATACTTCTGCTTGATCTGGGCGTAGCCCGGATCGGCCGGCGTACCGATGACAGGGGTGCCGGAGGCTGGCGTTTCCTTGAAGAGGTTGTCGCCCTGCGGCTCGAGACCGGCTTCGTTGACAAAGTTGGCGATGGTCAGCTGACCGATGGATGTCGGGATGGAGCTGCCGTCGATCTTGGCGAAGACTTCGCCAGAGGTGGAAACAGTGATCTCGCTCGCATTCGGCGGAACCGTGATGGCCGGGGCGACCGTGTAACCGTCGATGGTCACGAGCTGGCCCGTATCATTGGTGTTGAAAGCGCCGGCGCGGGTATAGGCCGTTTCGCCATCCGGCGTCTCGATCTGGAACCAGCCACGACCGACCAGCGCGAGGTCGAGATCGTTGCCGGTGGAGATCAGGCTGCCCTGCAGATGCAGGTTGCGCACGGCGGATGTCTGTACGCCGAGACCGACGATCGCGCCTTCCGGAACGATGGCCTGGTTGGCGCGGTTCGGCACGCCCTGGGCGCGTTCGGTCTGGTACAGGAGATCGGAGAACTCCGCCCGCGCACGCTTGTAACCGGTGGTATTGATGTTCGCGATGTTGTTCGCGATCACTTCCAGGTTCAGCTGCTGCGCATTCATGCCGGTCGCGGCGATCGAGAGAGCCTTCATTGTATCTGTCCTTTAGATCGGCATACGTGCGATTTCGAGATAGGCGCTGACCACCTTGTCGCGGATGGCGATGGCGGTTTGCAGCGACTGTTCGGCATTCATGACGGCGTCGATGACTTCGCGGGTATTGGCTTCTCCACGGATGCCCTGGATCGAGGCCGCTTCCGACTTCTGCAGGCTGCCGACCATGTCGGTGGCCATGCTGCTCATGACGTCGGCAAAACTCTGGGTCTGGCCGGCGGCGGCCGCGCCGCCGAAAATGCTCTGCGCCGATGCGGTGCTCGAGGAGGAGGCGACGTCCTGAACCGAGGAGATCGCGGCGCTGATGGTCTTGATTGCGTCGATCATTATTGCGAAGCCTTCAGAAGGTCGATGGTTGCGGAAATCAGATCACGGGCCTGGCGCGTGGTCTGGAGATTGGCCTCATAAGAGCGGTTCGCTTCCCGCATGTCGGCCATCTCGATGAGAACGTTGACGTTCGGTAGCTTGACCATGCCCTTGTCGTCTGCGGCCGGATTGCCCGGATCGAACTCGATGGTGAAGTTCGAATCGTCGGTGCCGAGCCGCTGGACCTCAACGGTGGATGCGCCACTGATCCGGTCGATTTCCGCAGCGAAGCTGACCGTCTTGCGGCGGTAAGGATCCGCGCCCGGCGCATCGCCGGTCGAACGGGCGTTGGCGATGTTTTCCGAAACGACGCGCAGGCGCGTCGATTCCGCTTCGAGACCGGTGGCTGACACCTTGAGAGCTGAAACCAGAGGATCCATGGCCGTTATTTCCGTACCGTCATGAGCATCATCCGGTGAAACGCCTTCACGAGACCGGTATTGAGCTCGTAGTCGCGCTTGATTTCACCGGTTTTCATCAGTTCGCTTTCCAGCTGGACGCTGTTGCCCGACTGCTCGACCTGTGCATCGTCGATCATGCTGGTTTCTGTCACCTGAGCCGCCATCGGGCTCTGAGTGAAATGGGCCGGGTTGGTCGCGGCCATCTGGAAGCCGGTTTCCTGCATCACGCTCTGGAACGGCTTGACGTCCTTGGCGGCGTAGTGCGGCGTATTGGCGTTTGCGATATTCCCGGCCACGACGTTCTGGCGAACTGCCAGCCATTGCGCCTGCCGGGACGCGAGATCAAAAAGCTGTATAGGTTGCATCATGCGACTCCATGCTTGTTGCTCCCGAACCTAGGGAAGCAATCTTGCGTGGGACTGATGCGGATGGTGAAAAGACGGCAACGGCCGTGAATGCTGCAGGGACGGCTGTCGCGTGCCCCGCATTGGTGTCCGAAAACCGGAATTTTGAGAACGGGAAAGGATCTGGCGCATCATGAACCATGCTGCTCCGCACGGCCGGAAGGCGCATGCGGACACAGGGGCTGTCGGCGATCAAGGATCGCGCGATCACTCAGCCCTATAGATATCGCCCTTGGAGGTGATCATCACCCAGCGCCCGTCGCGCTGTTCCAATGTTGCCAGTCGACTGTTGTCCGGCAGGGTCGAACCGATTTTGACTATATACATGCCGCTGCTGTCTTCGATCAGCGCACGGCCGTTGGCGACGTGCATCAGACGGAAGCCCGTCGCGGCCGGGAACGGCTGCTCGCGGTCGTCTTCGCCGCCGGGCTTCTTTATTTCGCCCGGGACCGTTGCTGTCGTCAGCTGGTCGAGGGCGGCCTGCGTATCCGCATCGCGGTTCAGCGAAGCGACCGGTGAAGCCTGCCCGCCGTTGCCGGCCGGCATTTCCTGGGTCGTGCCCTGCCAAAGCGTCGGCATCGAGAACTTGTCCTGATGCAGGAAGGCATACCAAGGGAAGAAGGTAGCAAGTGCAGCGAGCGCAATACCGGTCGCGCCCAGCGCCTTGTCGATGATCGGCGTGCGTTCCGTCCGCTTGCGCTGCGGCACGATTTCGTCGGCGTCGTAATCAGTCACCGTTACCCCCTCGCCCGCGTGTTCTGCACGGTCCCTGGATTACTACCCATGCCGGCTGCCGCCTTCAGCGCATTCGCCAGATCGGTAAATGCATCAAAGGCCGGCTTTTCGCCTGGCGTCTGCTTGAGAATGTCGTAGATCACCGGCACCTGCTTGATCGCCATGTCGAGATCCGGATCGCTACCAGGCCTGTAACCACCGATCAGGCGCAGGTCGCGGGTTTCCTCGAAACGGTGGATCAGCGACTTCAGCCGTGAAACCAGCTTTTCCTGATCCGGCGTCCAAGCCTTGCGCGCCAGACGGGAGACCGACGCCAGCGGATTGACCGGCGGATAACGGCCCTCTTCGGCCAGGCTGCGGTCCATGACGATATGGCCGTCAAGGATACCGCGCGTCGAGTCGGCGATCGGGTCGTTATGATTGTCGCCGTCCACCAGAATTGAGATGATCGCCGTGATCGTGCCGGCACCTTCGGCGCCCGGACCTGCACGCTCCAGAAGGCGCGGCAGTTCGGTGAAGACGGAAGCCGGATAGCCGCGCGCGATCGGCGGCTCGCCGGAAGCGGTCGCGACTTCGCGGATGGCATGGGCGAAACGGGTAACGCTGTCGACGATCAGGAGAACATTGTCACCCTGGTCGCGGTAGTGCTCGGCGATGGTGACGGCCGTCAGCGGCGCCATTTTGCGCAGCATCGGGCTTTCGTCGCTGGTGGCGACGACGGCAACGGATTTCGCCAGGTTGTCGCCGAGCGTGTCCTCGATGAATTCGCGCACTTCACGACCACGTTCGCCGACCAGCGCGATGACAACCTTGTCGAAGGCATCGGCGCGAGCGAGCATCGACAGCAGCGTGGACTTGCCGACACCAGAGCCGGCGAAAACGCCGAGGCGCTGGCCGAGGCAGAGCGGCGAGAAGATGTCGATGGCGCGCACGCCGGTGCGGAATCCATGCTCGACGCGCTTGCGGGTCATTGAGGGCGGCGCTGTGTTGGAGATCGGGCGGCGGATATCGCCCTGCAGCAGCGGCCCGCCTCCGTCGATCGGTTCGCCCAGAGAATTGATCGTGCGGCCGCACCAAGATGCGGTCGGCGCGATACGGAAGGCGCCCTTGCGGATGACTGTGTCGTGGATGCCGATCGGATCGCCCGGTTCGATCGGGCAGACCACAACGGTTTCCTGCTCGACCTTGACGACTTCGCCGAGATGGGTGCCTGTCGAACTCTTGTGGGCGACGAAGTCACCAAGGCGTACATGCCGGGAAAGGCCACTGACCGTATAATACCCTGCCGAAATCGACTGGACATGGCCACCGGGGGCGATCGAGAATTCCGGATTGGAATAACGCCCGACAAGGCCGGCAAGCGCGGCCAGCGAGGTCGAGGAATTTCGGATCTGGATCGTCTCGTTCTGCATTCCGGCTCCTGCCGTCTGCCTGACCCTGCTCCGGGGAGCATCAGCGGGTTGGCGTCAGTCGTTTGTGAAGATCGGTAACTGTTACTTGCTGCCGCCAAGCGTCTTGATTGCTTCGTCGAGCGAGCCTTCGCTATCACGCAACAGCGCGGTGATATTTTCGAACGCGCGCGACACCATGATGAGCTGGGACATTTCCTGGACGGGATTGACGTTGGATTCCTCGACATAACCCTGCATCACGCCGACATCCATGCGGTCAACGACCGGCTCGGGCTGCGAATTCGGGATGACGGAGCTGTTGTCGTAGCGAGAAAAGCCGTTGCTGAAATCGGCTTCATAAAGGCCGAGCGCTGCGATCTGGGTGCCGTTCTGCTGAATGGCACCGTCAGCGCCGACCTTGATGTCGCCCGCCTGCGTATTGAGCTGGATCGGTGCGCCGCCGGCGTCAAGCACCGGATAGCCTTTGAGCGTGACGAGTTCGCCACCGTCCGTCACCGTGAAGCGACCGTCGCGGGTCAGTGCTGCGCCACCGGGCGTATCGATCGAAAACCACGCTTCGCCCTTGACGGCGAAATCGAGCTGGTTGCCGGTGCGGGTCAGGCCGCCATTGTTGGTATTCAGGAACTCCTGGCCTTCGGAGACGAAGGACACCTTCGTCGGCTGCGTGTCGCCCAGGACCTGGTTGAATTTCACCTCGGTCGAACGGAAGCCGACAGTCGTCGAATTGGCGACGTTGTCGGCCAACGTATTCATGCGCTTTTCAAGCGCCATCTGCGAGGAGACAGCAACGTAAAGACCGGTTTGCATATCAGCGTCCCCCGAGTTTCAGCGTATTGATGGAAAGAAGAAGATCGGAGGAAATGCCGTAGCCGCTCGACGAGCCGAAGACGGCGAGCGGGTCATAGGGGTCTGAGGAATTGTTGATTTCCCAAAGTGCCGTGAAACGCTCAAGCAGCTTCGTCAGCTTGGCCGGATCCTTGAAATCCTTGAGATTGATGTTCTTTTCGATCGTTTCGGCTTGCTTGTCGATATGGGAAGCGGCAAATTCGACGGGCATCTGCAGCAGCGTGCGCGTCACCTCTGCCAAGGCGTTGTCGGCCAGAAGACCATAGGCATTGGTGATGGACGGCGCCATGCGTTCGAAATACAGCGCCAGACGCACACCGGAGTTTTCCTGACCCGCATTCTGTTCGAGCGTCTGGCGGGCATATTTGTCGGCAACGCCCTTCTGCGCTTTGTCGAAGGATGTCGCTGTCGTGCCTTGACGGGCGAAGTTGAGGGATTCGACCAGGTCGGTGTAGCGGCTGTCGGTGAGCTGCTTGGCGAAGGCTTCGTCGGTGTCGATGCCCTCGGTCAGCACCTTGCGCATGAACGCCTTGGCGTAGCCCATGTCTTCGAGGCCATGCGCCTTCATCGCGTAATTATAAAGTCGCGTGTCGGCGAAGAAATCATCGATCGTTTTCACGTTGCCGATGTTCTTCAGGTAATATTCGGTCTCGCGGGCGACATCCGGCTGTGCGGACACCCGTTCCAGCGATTTGGACAGGTTGCCTGCTATCATCTGGTAGCTGGTATAGGTCGTCGTCACGACGTTTCCCCGTTCATCCATTAGAAATGGCGCGGATAGCGCCGATCGAACGGAAATTGCCGCAGCTTGCTTGCGCGAACCTGTTTGCACGCAAAGGCGGTAATCGGGGCCAAACAGCCAGCCTCACGCAAGGCTGGAGGCCTAACTCTACCGTCGAAAATCCATCATTGCGGCAGGTATCTCAATGAACATCATCATCGGTCTCGTCTTGACCATAGGCTGTATTCTCGGCGGCTTCATCGCCATGGGCGGCCATATGGAAGTTCTGAACCAGCCGTTCGAGCTCGTCATCATCGGCGGTGCAGGCCTTGGCGGCTATGTCATGGCGAACTCGATGAAAGTGCTGAAGGACACCGGCAAGGCGCTCGGTGAAGCCTTCGCCCACAAGGTTCCCAAGGAGCGCAACTATCTCGATACGCTCGGCGTTCTCTACAGCCTGATGCGCGACCTGCGCACCAAGTCACGCAACGAGATCGAAAGCCACATCGACAATCCCGATGAATCCTCGATCTTCCAGTCGGCGCCGACCGTTTTGAAGAACAAGGAACTGACGGCCTTCATCTGCGACTACGTTCGCCTGATCATCATCGGCAATGCCCGCAGCCATGAGATCGAAGCGCTGATGGACGAGGAAATCAACACGATCACCCATGACAAGATGAAGGTGTACAACGCGCTCACCACCATGAGCGACGCCTTCCCCGCCATCGGTATCGTCGCGGCCGTTCTCGGCGTCATCAAGGCCATGGGCGCCATCTCGGAATCGCCTGAAGTTCTCGGCGGCAAGATCGCAGCCGCCCTCGTCGGAACCATGCTCGGCATCTTCCTATCCTACTGCGTCGTGGCTCCGGTCATCGCCAACGTCAAGTCGGTGCGCGAAAAGCAAAACCGCCTCTACATCATCGTCAAGCAGACGCTGCTGGCCTACATGAACGGCTCGGTTCCCCAGGTTGCGCTCGAATACGGCCGCAAGACCATCTCGGCTTACGAGCGTCCGTCGATCGATTCGGTCGAGCAGGAAATGATGAACCCGGGCGGCGGCGGCGAAAGCAAGGCGGCTTGATCGGATGACATCGGCTTTGGAAAACAACGTCTACACCTTCGACCGCAAGCTGCTCGCCCGCATGACAGGCGCGCTGGGCGACAACAAGACGATCGGCAAGCTCTGTGCCGACCTCGGGCAGGTCTTCACCGAATTTCTGCCGGATATCTTCCAGAACGAGACAGGTCTGGATATCGAGATCGGCTATGCCGGCTTCGACACCGGCCTGAAATCCGAGTTGATCGCCAGGCTCGGCAACGGCGTGGCGCTGTGCGACACGACCCTGCGCAACTGGTGCCCGGATTTCATCATCAGCTGCGACAGCCCCGTCATCATCACGTTGATGGAAGTGCTGCTCGGCGCACCGCCGACCGGCATCGAGGAGCCAAAGCCGCGCAACCTGTCCACCATCGAGCTTGATGTCGCGACAATGGTCTTCGAGAAGATCGCGGAAGTGCTGAAATCGGCCGTCAACGCGCCCGGCGGTTTCGAACCGACCCTGAGCCGACCCTACAATGCCAGCCAGCGGCCGGCAGCGGACCCGGAAGCAACCGATCCCTACGCCGCCTGCATCAATGTCACGATGGGCCTTGGCCCGGTTCTGTCGACCTTTTCGATCATCGTGCCACAGCAGATTCTCCTCAAGACCAACATCGTTTTCCCGAAGGGTGTCGGCCAGGCGCGCAAGGCCAAGACCGCCTGGGGCGAGCAGCTGGAACAGCAGGTCCGTCGCTCGACGGTGACGCTGGAGGCACGCGTCAACCTGCAGAGCCTTACGCTCGACACGATCAGCCGCCTGCAGCCGGGCGACGTCATTCCCTTCCAGGACGCCAGGGATGTGCGCGTCGAGGTCAATGCCAACGGCCGTGACATGTACATCTGCGAGTTCGGCCGGTCCGGCACCAAATACACGGTCCGGATCAAGGATACCCAAGGTTCGGAGAGCGACATTCTCCATCATCTCATGAGTTAAAAATCCCCTGCCTTACCCGGCAACATGGTTGGGGCAAGTTTCAACTGGAATAGTTTGCACATGGCTACGAAGAAAGCACCAATTGACGACCAGACGATCCTGAACGCCGGCGACGCCGAGCTTGATCAGGCGATCGACGATCTGCGTGGCGTCCTGCAAAACGACGCCGCCGGCACCACGCCGAAGACCGATTTCGGCATGGACTTCGGCGCGACATCGACGCTCGGCGAAACATCGGATTTCGGCAGCGAATTCGGCAGCACGGATGGCGACCTCAACAGCTTCGGCGGTGATTTCGGCGCCACGAGCTTCGGCGATCTCGATAGTGGTTCAGCATCCTCCTCATTCGACACCGGTTCGTTCGGCGGCAGCGATTTCGGCGGCAGCAGCTTCGAGGATCGGCCGGCCAGCGAGCCAGGCAGTGGCATGAATGCCAACATGGACCTGATCATGGACATCCCGATCGATGTCCAGATCGTCCTCGGCTCCAGCCGCATGCAAGTTTCGGGTCTTATGAATCTGACGGAAGGCGCAACGATCGCGCTGGATCGGCGAATCGGCGAACCGGTCGAGATCGTCGTCAACGGCAGGGTCATCGGCCGCGGCGAGATCACGGTTCTCGAGGAAGACGAGACACGTTTCGGTGTTAAACTCATCGAAATCAAGGGTACCAGTAAAGTTTGAACCCGGTTAGGGTCATGAGGATCGATCCATGATGGATTTTGACAGTTTTGAAAGTACGGCGGTTTCCAAGCCCCTCTCCCAGATGGACAAGGCCGCAGCCGTTCTGCTTGCGATGGGCAAGCCCGTTGCCGGCAAACTGTTGAAATTCTTCACCCAGAGCGAATTGCAGGGCATTATCGCCGCTGCCCAGTCGCTCCGTTCGATCCCGCCCCACGAACTTGAAATCCTGGTGAACGAGTTCGAGGACCTGTTCACCGAAGGCGCCGGCCTGATGGACAACGCCAAGGCGATCGAAGGCATTCTCGAAGAAGGCCTGACGCCGGATGAAGTCGACGGGCTGCTCGGCCGCCGCACCGCCTTTGCCTCCTACGAAGCCAATATCTGGGATCGCCTGCAGGATTCCGATCCGGTCGCCGTCGCCCAGAGCCTCGGCAAGGAACATGCCCAGACGATCGCCTACGTCCTGTCGATGATGCCATCGACCTTCGGCGCCAAGGTTCTGCTGCAGCTGCCGGAAACCGATCGCGCCGACATTATCAACCGCGCCGTCAACATGAAGAATGTCAGCCCGAAGGCTGCACAGATCATCGAGACCCGCGTCATGGAGCTGATCCGCGAACTCGAAGCCGATCGCAATTCGACCGGCTCGATCAAGATCGCCGAGGTCATGAACGAGCTGGAGAAGACTCAGGTCGATACGCTGCTCGCATCGCTCGAATCGATCAACACCGAATCGGTCAAGAAGGTCCGTCCGAAGATCTTCCTGTTCGACGACGTCCTGCTCATGCCGCAGCGCAGCCGCGTTCAGCTGTTCAACGACGTTTCCGGCGACATCATCACCATGGCGCTGCGCGGCTCCAGCATGGACCTGCGCGAGGCGGTGCTTGCCTCGATCGGCGCTCGCCAGCGCCGCATGATCGAATCGGATCTCGCTTCCGGCGATGCCGGCATCAATCCGCGCGATATCGCGATTGCCCGCCGCTCGATCACCCAGGAAGCCATCCGTCTTGCCGCCAGCGGCCAGATCGAGCTGAAGGAAAAGGCTGCGGTCGCAGCCTGATCCGCACCTCAAATCCTCCCGGATTCCCGCGAGTTTCTGTGAAGCGCCGGCATTTCGGTGCCCTGTCCCCTTGCATGCCCTGAAACCTCGGCTCACAACGGTCCCGACGGCTTAGCCGTCGTGGAGCGAATGATGCCGGTCGCAAAGACCCGGGCGATCGGTTCGTCTCCGCAACGAAGACGCAGCGCGTGAGGTCTTCTTCCGATGTCGGACGATCAGGACAAGGACAGTAAAACAGAAGACGCGTCCGAGAAAAAAATCTCCGACGCAATCGAGAAAGGCAATACGCCGTTTTCGCGCGAAGTGACCATGTTTGCCTCGGTCGCGGCCATCTACATCTTCATCGTTTTCTTCCTGCCCCAGGGTTTCACCGTCGTCGCCGAATCGCTCAAGGATATCTTCGAGCAGCCGGAGGCGTGGCGCATCGAAACGTCAACTGATGTCGTCGCATTGATCACGCACCTGTTTTCCAAGGCAGGCGCACTGTTGATCCCGTTCTTCATCCTGGTGATCGTTTTCGGTATCGGTTCGTCCGTCTTGCAGAACCTGCCCACGCCGGTCCTCGACCGCATCGCGCCGAAGATGGAACGAATTTCGCCCGTTTCCGGGTTCAAGCGCATCTATGGCATCCAGGGTCTCGTCGAGTTCGCCAAGGCGCTGTTCAAAATCCTGATCGTCTCGGTCGTCATCGTTCTCGTCCTGTGGAACGACTACTACGCGTCGCTAGAATCGATGTTTTCCGATCCGTTGACGATCTTCGCGACCATGTCCGACGATCTTAATCAGATCATGATCGTCATCCTAATCGCCACCGCAATCATTGCCATCGCGGACTTTTTCTGGACGCGACACCACTGGCACACCGAGCTCAGGATGACGAAGCAGGAGGTCAAGGAAGAACTGAAGCAGTCGCAGGGCGATCCGATCGTCAAGGCGCGGCTTCGCTCCATTGCCCGCGACCGGGCGCGCCGGCGCATGATCACGTCGGTTCCCCGCGCCACGCTGGTGATTGCAAACCCGACCCACTATGCCGTCGCGCTGCGTTACGTGCGCGAGGAAGGCGATGCGCCGGTGGTTGTTGCCAAGGGTCAGGACCTGGTCGCGCTCAAAATTCGTGAAATGGCGGAGGAGAACGGCATTCCGGTTTTCGAAGATCCGCCTCTCGCACGCTCAATGTTTGCGCAAGTCTCGGTGGATAGTGTGATTCCACCGGTGTTTTACAAGGCAGTCGCCGAACTCATTCACCGGGTCTATGCAACGCAGCCGAAACGAAACGGATGACGTAATCCCGATGAAAAAATGCGAATATTCCGAACAACGCGAGAAAATTGTAGCCGAAGCGATTCGTCCGGTGGCGACGGAATTGCGGCTGATCGATGCAGCCGACTTCATTGCGCTGCTGCGGTTTGAATCGCATGCGAGCCTGGCCGATCTGGTCTCGTCCGCTGCCGAACTCTATTTTCTGCCCGGCACGGTGAATTTCGGAATCGGTGGCAATTACAAGCTGGACTGGGATACGCAGCCGGAAATCACGCTGGATCTGGAATTGAAGCCGGACGGCGTCACGGTCTATGCACAGCTCGCGCTCGGCAAGGACACAGCCGGCCTCGAGATCAACCACATCAACTTCCAGACGCCTTCCAGCGACCCCGATGAGAACACGGCTTTCCTGGCGCACAGCCTGAATGCAGCCAAGTTCGTTCGATCCTATCCCACCGCGATGGCGGGCTGAGGCACGGATCTGCGGCCATGATGGCCGAAACCAATCTCTTCGCTTATTGTCTTATCGCATGTCGTTACCGCAAAACCGCTGTGCGTTTCTGCGCGACATGCTTCAGCTGATGTAACCGAGACGGATGGCCTTCGCGATCGCCTGGATTCTGTTGACCGAATCCAGCTTGGTCGTCGCCGCGCCGAGATAGGCATTGACGGTATGGACCGACAGTCCCATTTTTTCGGCGATTTCTTCGCTGATATAGCCGTCCCCGGCCATCTGCAGGCAACCGATCTCGCGGTCGCTGAGCATTTCAGAAGGCGGCATCCGGCGCTCGTCGGCGGCCAGAAGGTCGGTCATGATCTGGCAGCTACGGCCGTGCAGATCGATGATCACCTCGCTCGTCAGGTCGATATAGCTGCCGGTGAAGATGACATAACCGTTGCCCTGTGCCCCGAGCCGGACCGGGAAAGCGATGCCGGAATAGGGAAGCAGGCGCGTGGGGAATCGATGGGTGAAGCGGACAAAGTCACCCGCCTCGGCCGCCTGATGCTCGCCCGTGCCATTCCACAGCACCGGGAGCAGCGAGGCATCCAGATGCGCGAGCATGTCGGCACCGTAGGCGGTGACCAGTTCGTGCGCGGTAGCCTCGGATGTTGCACCCCAGTTATCGATGACGCAGTTCAGCTTGCGGGCCGATGGCAGGCTATTTCCATTCAGACGCAGGACGGCAAAATGCTTGGCATTGATCTGCTTCTGCATCGCCTGCAACCGGGCGACGAGCGTCGCGGCCCGTGACGCCCTGGCAGCCTGCTGCCGACCGGCCTTGCTATCGTCCGGTGTACGCGAATTCGGAAGGAAATAGGTCATGGCCGGCTTTCCTAAACGAGGTTGTTGCGAACGGCGTATGCGATGGCCTCGGAGCGTGTCTTTGTGGCCGTCTTGCGCATGACGCTGGTGATGTAATTGTTGATCGTATTGCGCGAGATGCCGAGGATGACGGCGATCTCGTCGCTGGTCTTGCCTTCCGCGATCCAGAAGAGGCATTCGAGCTCGCGCTCGGTCAGTTCGAATTCGCGATCCGACCGAACGTCGCGCTCGGTGGTAAAGCTGGCGAAATAGCCGGTGAGAAGACCGACATCCCGGAGGCTCTCCTGCGACAGGATCACGTCCTGCGGGAAGAGAAGCATCAGCGACAGCCGCGTGCGGCCGACATTGAAGGTGATGGCGCAATATTCGTGGCTGATGCCACGGCTGACGTCGATATCATCCGGCAGGCTCATGAAGACCGGCTGCATGACCGACAGGCACTTTTCCATTTCGTTGGTCTTCGAATGGAGCTGGGACATCACCTTGCCGAGTCGCTGAACGACATCGAACGGCCAGTCCGAGCAGACGACGAAGTCCAGGCCATTATCCTGCGACAGGTCATACCGCGCCAGCAGATAGTGGGTCGCCCCAACATAATCCGTCAGGGCCGCGAGCCCCTTGTTCAGGTTACCGCGCTCGGCAAACTCGCCGAGCTTGCGGATCAGCTGTTCCTTGGAAACGGCCCGTCCAATACCACGCATCGTGGCGATCGGCGCAGGCCGGATCGCAATCTCCGTATGTAGAGCATCCATGACATTACCCCCGTGATGGATTCGTCCGTGCTCATTGAAGCGTTTTCCGCCGCCGCCGCCGGCAACTGTGTCTGGGTAGTCCGCCGTCCCAGACAGACGCAAATCAGTACGCGAATCACTACGTAAAATGTACATCTACCCCTATGAAAAACTACTGCCTTCATCTCGGGATTTACTTTTCAGCTGATCCGTGAATCGATTCGTGAATGTGGCAGGATATCCGGAGGTTGCATGAACCGCGGATTTTTGAATTTAGAATAACATATTGAATTAAAACATATTTCTAATAAAAAAATTGAATTGCGACGCTTTTCGAGCTCAAAAAGGCGTACGAATGCCACTCGCAAGAATGGAAAAACGGGCACGCAAATCACCCGATCTCCGAGCCGCGAAAATTGTCAAGTTTCCATTTTCTTATTTGTTTTCGCAGCATGTTGCGAAATTGCATCAGCATCTTTCATAGCTAGATTTTGTAATTCTCCGCAAACAACGAGGTTAACCTTTAAATATTAACTTCGTAATATTTGAAATTCACTGAATCTAACCTGAACCGCTGAATCTATACCCGCGACATCGACTGCGACGATTGAGGCAAAAACCTGCTGTCCCCAGGAAAAAATTAACGGTTTGTTAAATATAACGAATCCCAGGGCGCCTCGTTACGTGACTTTGAGCAGTCCGAGATTCTTCTCACCCTGCCCAGCCACGATTGAATACAGAAAGCGAAGTCGGGTCTATTTTCGGGGTCATCGCAAACAGGGCGAATTTCTGGAACAGGCGATGTAAATCAGGCGCGACTATGGCGGGTAGCCGACACTTACAAAGCGCAATCGCCAATTGAATCCATATGTTGCTGGAGCAGGCAAAGAAAACCCGCCGGTCAGGCGGGTCATCTCGTTCCATCGGTGCCGGTGGGAATTTGCCCGCGGGTTCAGGCTGCCTTTTCGGCGACCCACTTGCGCAGGATCTTGGCGGCGCGTTCCTCGCTGATCTCGACCATGCGCGAAAGCCTGCGCTCCGGACCTTCCTTGACCTTGCGGTTGAAACCGCCTTCGCTCTCGTCGCCCAGGCTGAGCAGGTCGTCGGTGCTGTCGAAGCCGAAGTCGGAGCCGAAGCCTTCCATCAGCGCCCCGCCAGCAGCGCTGCCGGTTGCGGCAGGTGAGAAGTCCGGGAGTTCGAGGCCAACGGCTTCGTTTTCGGCCAGAGCAGTGCCGCCGCCAGCGCCGAGGCCCATGGAGCGAGCGAGAGGGCGCAGGCCGACCCAGACCACCAGGAAAGCGACCGCGACGAAGGCCAGCGCATTGATGATGCCACCGAGGTTGCGGGTCAGCGTTTCCATGATGGAAGGACCGGAAACCGGCTCGTCCAGCAGCTGGGTGTTGACGAAGTCCATGGCGGTCAGGGTGATCACGTCACCGCGAGCGGTGTCGAGGCCGACCGCCGAGGCAACGATCTTCTGCATTTCCGCGATATAGGCATCGATCTTCGCCTGGTCAGCGCCTTCGCCAACCATGGCGGCGACACGACCGCGGTTGACCACAACGGCAACGGAGAGCTTTTCGACCGTGTAGCTGTTCTTGACGGTCGCGACGGTCTTCGAGTTTATCTCGTAGTTGGTCTGCTCTTCCTTCTTCTCGGTCTGATCGTTCGACTGCGGGCCGGACGTCGCACCCTGCGGTGCCGCCTGCGGAACATTCTGCTCGACCGTAGCGGCATTGTCTGCCTGTTGCTGGCTGGACTTCTGCTCTTCCTTGGTGACGCGGGTCGAGCGTTCGACGCGGGATTCCGGATCGAAAACAGTTTCCTGGATTTGCTGGGTGTCGGTGTTCAGTTTGGCGGTGACGCTGGCGCGGAAGTTATCCATGCCGAGGAAGGGAGCGAGCGCCTTGTCGATATTGCTTTCGATTTCGTTCTGGACGTTCTGGACGATGCCGAGCGACTGGTTCATGGCGCTGTTGGACGGATCGTCGCCGGACGCCAGGAGCTGGCCGGCCGAATCCAGGATCGTCACGTCGTCGATGCTGAGGCCCGGAACGGAGGATGCCACCAGATGGCGGATCGATGCTGCCGAGGAACGGCCGACACTGGCATTGCCGCGGATCATGACCGATGCGGTGGGCTTCTGTTCCGTCTTCCTGAAGCTGCCGCGGTCGGCCATGACGATATGGACGCGGGCGGCTGAAATTCCGGAGATCTGCTGGATGGTGCGGGCGATTTCGCCTTCAAGCGCCCGGATGCGGGTGACTTCCTGCATGAAGGAGGTCAAGCCCAGCGATCCGACATTGTCGAAAAGTTCGTAACCGGCATTGGCGCTGTTGGGCAGGCCCTTGTCGGCGAGAAGCAGGCGGGCCTTGCCGGTCATGCCGACCGGGACCTGGATGCTTGCTCCATCCGCGCCAACCTCGAAATCCATGCCAGCCTCTGCGAGCGCGACGCTGACCTGATTGAGGTCGTTCGTCTCCAGACCGACATAGAGCGTTTCATAGGCTGGTTTATTGACATAGAGCCCGGCAGCGAGAACGATCGCGACCGCGACAACGCCGGCAGAGATCAGCGCGATGAGCTTGCCCTGTCCGAGATTGGCCAGATTTTTCGTGACCGACGAGAGTTGATCCAACAGATTCATTCTGTTTCCGCACCCAGTGGCACATGTTCCGATCGGGCAACATCGCCCGGGGGAGTTAACATGCGCAGATCCAAACATTCGGGTTTCTGGATCGATCCGGCGCCTGTGGCTTCGTCAAATCACGCGCAAATCTACCAGTCCCGATTGGCACACTAAGAAACGAAACTTGCGCGAACTTGTCTTTGGAAGCCGCTTTCAACGGCAATGCGAAAAGAACCGTTCGCGTCACCGGTGTCAGAAAACAAAACCGCCGCCTTGGACATCTCCAAGGCAGCGGCCGTCGATACAATATGAAATCAATGTCTTACGAGATCAAAACGCCTCGAAATCACCCGAAGAGTCCGTCAGCGGCTGGGAATGGCCATGGCGCAGCATGCCATTGCCGAGCGACTTCTGCATGTCGGCAAGCTTCACAAGGTTGAGCGCGGTGGTGACATCCACAAGCCAGGACTGCGGGATGGCAGCCGTCACCGTGTCGATAAATTCGGCAAGGCCGCGCGTCTTCTGGACGGCGAGATCGATGCCTTGCAGCACCTTCATGCGATCGACGGCCTCCAGGACCGCCTCGCCATGCACATCGCTGAGCATGGGTTCGATGCGCTCGATGAGATAGGCGACGTCGTACAGCTCGGACACGATGCGCATCATCACATCGGGGAGCGCCTCGTCGACGTGAGGCATGTGGCTCTTCAGTTCAGTCAGCATTACTCATCCTCACGCTGGCAACAATTGCCGTTCGAACGCCCCCGTTGAACAGCCAATACTCAATACTCTGCCAAAATTGCCACCCGAGTGCTGAACCCGGAAGGCAACCCAAGCGCTAGAAAAATTCGATCGAATTGTCGACCGGCTTCGGAGCCGGGCGCGGACGCTGTTCCTGTGCGACAGCCTTCTGCGCCTCGACACCCGTCAATGCATATTGCCGGGCACGGCCACTCACCGCCCAATATTCGAGCTTGCGGCCGTGATCGCCACCGGTGCTTTCGCCGACCACCTGAATGCCTTCGTCCATCAGGAACTGCCGGGCAAACAGGGCATTCTGCTCGCCGACATTGGAGAAGCGGGCAATTGTCTTCGCACCACCGAAAATCTTCGCCTCCAACCGATCGCGACGAGCGCCCTTCTTCAGAAGCCCGTTGATCAACAATTCCATCAGATGGACGCCGTAGCGCGTGGCATCTCCCCCCGATGAAATTGCATCCGCCGAGCCCGGCAGAAGAAAGTGATTCATACCACCAACACCTGCGATCGGGTCGCGCATGCACGCAGCCACGCAGGAACCGAGAATGGTCGACAAAACGACGTCAGGATCATTGACCACTTTCCATTCGCCCTGGATGACATGCACACGCTTGATCGCAGCCTCAGTGATCATTTCAATGCCCCGAATACAGCCTCGATTGCGGCCTTCATTTTTTCGATAGTGAAAGGCTTGGCCAGCACGTTGTTTGCGCCGAGCGCCGCTGCCTTCGTCACAAGCGCCCGGTCACCCTGTGCGGTCAGGATGATGAAGGCGGCCTTCTTCGTCGCAGGGTTGTTTCGCACGGCCTGCAGGAGACCGAGGCCGTCCATCTTCGGCATGTTGAAGTCCGAGATGACCAGATGGTGCGGCTGCTGGGCCATGATCTTCATGCCCTGCTCGCCATCGCCGGCGGCCGTGATCTGCTTGAAACCGAGCTGCTGCAGGGCATCGCCCAACAACAGACGGCTGGTGACCTGATCGTCGACAATCAGAACTTTGATTTTTTCCGCTATGGACATTTTATTCGCTTCCTTCTCTTCGGGCGGCGGTGCTTTTCAATACTTCTTCCCCGATTGAGCTGAGGGGTAGTTGCGTTTCGACGGCGCCCAGTTCCCAGGCAACCCTCGGCATTCCATACACAACGCAGGTTTTTTCATTCTGACCGAATGTGCGGGCACCTGCGTGGCGCATTTTCAAGAGACCGGATGCGCCATCGCGGCCCATTCCGGTCAGGATCACACCGACTGCGTTTCTGCCTGCCAGTTCCGCGACCGAATCGAACAGCACATCCACCGAGGGGCGGTGACCATTGACCGGTTCGCGATCCAGCAGACGGCAGCTGGGCGAAGAAGGATTGACGACCTGCAGGTGGCGTTCACCACCCGGCGCCAGATAAATCTTGCCGATCTCCAGACGGGCACCATCCGTCGCTTCCTGCACTGTCGGGGCGCAGAGGCGGTTCAGGCGTTCGGCAAAGCTCTTGGTAAAGGTATGCGGCATGTGCTGCGTGATCACCGTGGGCGGGCAATTGGCAGGGAATTTCTGCAGAACCGCGATCAGCGCTTCCACACCGCCGGTCGACGAACCGATGGCGATGATCTTGCGGCCGGCGCGATAATCGGACGCTCCGTTCGTATTAGCGGCGCTTGGGGCAGCCGCCTTGTTGCCGGAGATGATGTACTTGCGCTGCGAACGTGCAGCCGCCTTCACCTTGTCGGCGAGATCGCTGAACGGACGCGGGTCGCCCGGCAAGGGTTTGCCGACGCAATCAAACGCGCCGATTTCAAGCGCCGCGATCGAGGCTTCCGCGCCCTTGTGCGTCAGCGTCGATACCATGATGACCGGCATCGGCCGCAGCCGCATGATCTTCTCGAGGAATTCCAGCCCGTTCATGTTGGGCATTTCGATATCGAGCGTGACGACGTCCGGATCGAGATCCTTGATCGCCTGACGCGCCTGCATGGCATCGGCCGCCTGGCCGACAACCTCGACATCGGGATCGTTACTCAGGATTGCCGTGATCAGGCCACGCATGGTGGCGCTGTCATCGACGACAAGAACGCGTGCTGCTGCCATTAGCGCCCTCCCTTGCCGGTATAGCGGTAGGTGGTGATGCCGATATTGTCGAAGACCGACTTTGCATCACCGGACACCCGCTCCGAGTGGCCGATATAAAGAGTACCCTTTGCATTGAGCATGCCGGCGAACCGGGTCCAGATTTTCTGCTGCGTCGGCTCGTCGAAATAGATCACGACATTGCGGCAGAAGATCACGTCGACCTGGCCCTTGAACGGCCATTGCGCCATCAGGTTCAGTTCGTTGAAGGTGATCAGTTTCTTGACGCGATCATCCACTTGCCACTTCTGGCGGCCATTGACGTTGACTTCCGCGAACCACTGCTTGCGCATGGCCGGGCTGACAGTCTCGAGCGCGGTCGCGTCGTAGGCGCCGGCCCGGGCGAGCGCCAGGATCTTCGGGTCGATGTCCGTCGCCAGAATCTTGAAGTCGTAATCGGTGACGTTCGGCATCATCGACAGGACGGTGAGCGCGATCGAATAGGGCTCCTGCCCGTCCGAGCAGGCCGCCGACCAGATGCGCACGCGGCCGCCAGCCTTGGCACGGGCGATCAGTTCTGGCAGCACGTCTGTCTTCAGGTGCTCGAAATGGTGGTTCTCGCGGAAGAAGCGCGTGAAATTGGTCGTGAGATGCGAGAGCATGTCGCGGCGCTCGGCGGCACCGGCCGGCGAGGAAACCAGCTGGCAATATTCGCGAAAACCCTTCAGCCCGAGATTGCGGATATGCTTCGAAAGCCGCGAATAGACGAGCGAGGCCTTCGATTCGTTCAGATAAATGCCGGCATCGGCATAGATCATTGCCGCAATTTCGGCGAGGTCGCGGCGCGTCAACGGATATTCGCCGCTTGCCAGGCACTCGTCGGGGGGCAATCTGCTGTCAAAGGCGGCCGGCATGCTCATGCAGCTTCACTTTCAGAATGAGGGAAGACGGCTTCCAGTTCGATCAGGCAAATCATGCGTTTGTCGATCGCCAGGACACCGCGGGCAAATGTCCGCTCGAATTCCGACGACATGTCCGGCGTCGGCTGAATGTCTTCCTCGTTGATCGTCAGGATGTCGGACACCGCTTCGACGAGAAGCCCGACAACCTTGTCCATGACCTGCGTCACGATGATAACGTGGCGCACGGTCGGTTCGGCCGGTTTCATGCCGAGCCGGGCCGACAGATCGATGATCGGCAGCACGACGCCGCGCAGATTGATCACGCCAAGCACGTACCGGGGTGCATGCGGCATCGGCGTTGCCTTGGTCCAGCCCCGGATTTCCCGCACCGACATTACGTTGACGCAGAATTCCTGATCCCCAATCCGGAACGCGATGAGTTCGCGTCCTGCCTTGGTCAGATTTTTTGCGAGAGACGTCATAGGCTTATCCTGCAGCAGCGAGCGACGATTCTTGTTGCAGGGACTGGCCGCGCGATGCTGCGACGACAGCATCTACGTCCAGGATGAGAGCGACACGGCCATCACCGAGAATGGTGGCGGCGGCAATGCCGGGCACGTGCGTATAGTTTGCTTCCAGGCTCTTGATGACGACCTGACGCTGGCCCTGGATGGCATCGACCATCAGTGCGCGCTGGCCGCCGCCTTCGGATTCCACCAGAAGAGCGACGCCTTCGACCGGATTGGCCTGGGTGGCACGGAAATTCAGGATGCGACCGACATCGACCAGCGGGCAGAAGGAGTTGCGGATCGAGATCAGGCGCTGCGTCGCACCGAAGGAATGGATCGATGCGGCATCCGGCTGCAGGGTCTCGACGATCGCCGTCAGCGGCACGACCAGCGTCTGGCCGGCGACGGTGACGACCATGCCGTCGAGGACGGCGAGCGTCAGCGGCAGGCTCATGGTAAAGACGGAGCCGTGGCCCGGCTTCGACGAGATGTTGATACGGCCACCGAGTGCCTGGATCGAGCGCTTGACCACGTCCATGCCGACGCCGCGGCCGGAAAGGTCGGAGACTTTTTCGGCGGTCGAGAAGCCGGCGTGGAAGATCAGGTTGTCGATTTCCTCATCCGACAGGTTGGCGTCGGCTGCGATCAGGTCGTTGTCGATCGCCTTCTGGCGAACGCGCTCGCGGTTGATGCCGGCGCCGTCGTCGGAGAGTTCGATGACGATACGGCCCGAACGATGCTTGGCGGTCAGCTTGACAGTGCCTTCGGCCGGCTTGCCGGCGGCAAGGCGCTTCTCGGGCATTTCCAGACCATGGTCGACCGCGTTGCGGATCATGTGCGTCAGCGGTTCAGCCAGTTTGTCGATGACCGTCTTGTCGACTTCGGTGTTTTCACCTTCCGTGACGAGGCGCACCGACTTGCCGGTGATATCGGCGATTTCGCGGACGGTACGGGCCATGCGCTGGAAGACCGGCTTCACCGGCTGCGCGCGGATGGCCATGACCGAGTCCTGGATCTCGCGGGTGAGCTGTTGGAGTTCTTCCAGGCCCATATTGATCGAGGAAACGCCGTTCGAGTCGTTTTCTATGACGCTCTGCGACAGCATGGCCTGATTGATCACAAGCTCGCCGACGAGGTTGATCAGGCGATCGACGCGATCAAGATCGACGCGAATCGTCGGAGCAGCGGCCGAAGCAGCCTGCTGCGCATTGTTCTGCGCAGCGGCAGTCGCAGCTGCGCCCTTGTCGGCGGCGGAAGCCCGGGCGGCATTGCCGGCCATCTGCAGGACGTTGCTGGCCGTTTCGGCGGCGGCAACTGCTGCTTCCTGGGCTGCTGCTGCGGCAGCCAGCTGTTCTTCTTCCTCGACGACACCGATCGGTGCATCCGGCTCGCCGTCAAGGACGGAGAGATCGAAGGGAACCGGCTGCATCGGCAGGTCGTCGTCGGAGCCTTCGCCGGCTTCACCAGCGTCGAGAGCAGTGACTTCGAGATCGCAATCCCACTCGGCAAATTCGAACACTGAACGGATGGCGTCTTCGCCCTTGTCGGTCTTGATCGAGATTTTCCAGGAGAAATAGGCGGTTTCCGGGTCCATCTGGTCGAGACCCGGCAAGTTGTCCATGTTGCAATGAATGCTCATCTCGCCGAGGCGCGAGAGATCGCGCAGGAGAAGCGTTGCCTCATTGCCCTTGGTGTAGAGTTCCGACTTCGGCTTGAAGACGATGTCGTAGGCCGGCAGATCGCTGACAGATTCTTCCTCGCCACCGAAATCGTCAAAGGAGAAGGCGACCGGCATGAAGCCTTCGTCATTGACCAGGGGCGCGGCGGCGACGGGGGCAGGTGCTGCCTTTGCAACCGGGGCCGCCTTGGGAGCAGCGGCGACGGGTGCAGGCGTTGCGGCGGCCGGCGGGGCTTCGCCCTTCGCAAGCGCTTCCAGTTCACGGATCAGCTGTGCCGAGCGGGCCTGATCGACGCTGCCGCCATCACGGGCGACATTCGTGAGGTCGGCCAGGACGTCGGCCGACTTCAACATCACCTTCAGGACTTCCTGGGTCGGTTCCAGCTTATTGGAACGAACGCAATCAAGCGTTGTCTCGAACACGTGTGCGAAAGAGACAAGATCATCCAGCCCGAAAGCTCCGGCACCACCCTTGATGGAGTGGACCGCACGGAAGACCGCGTTCACCGTTTCCGGGTCACGATCGCCGTCATTGAGCCGCAGGAGACCGGATTCCAGCTCAGCGAGTTGCTCCTCGCATTCCTGGAAAAAAATCTCTTTGATTTCGTTCATATCCATGGCTGGAATCCTGGCTTAGCTTAGGCGGTTACGCGCTCGATGGCATCGATCAGTTTGGTCGGATCGAACGGCTTGACGATCCAGCCGGTCGCGCCTGCCTGGCGGGCACGGTTCTTCTTTTCAGCGTCGCTTTCCGTCGTCAGCACGAGGATCGGGATAGCCCGGTACTTCTCGTTCTTGCGAACGCCTTCGATGAAGCCGAAGCCATCGAGACGCGGCATATTGATATCGGTGACGATGACGTCGGGATTGGCGTCCTCGAGCACTTCCAGGCCTTCGACGCCGTCTTCCGCCTGGATCGTTTCGAACCCGGCATTGTTCAGCGTGACGAGAAGCATGTTCCGGATTGTCCGGGAATCATCGACTGTGAGAACTTTCTTTTTCATGTCTCAAATCTCCTTTGCCATCAGATGGTCGATATTGACCCCGATGAGCTGCGTCGTTTTCGTAAATGCGTCCGACACCTTGGCGAAGGTGAACGACTGCTTGTCCTCTTCCCAGCTTTTCGCTCCGGCCATCAGGACCTGAACGCAGAGGGCACCGACACGCTCGACTGCCGAGGCATCGATAACCAATGTATTGCCGCGCAAGCCCATCAGCTTCGTGTGCAGCGCGTTCGCCTCGTTCAGATCGAGGACCGGCGCGAGGCTTAGACTTTTCTGAGCGGCCTTCTTTGCTGCCATCTCTACTTTCCTTGTCTGACTGGGAGTAATTTACACAGATGGTTTGACTGGCTTTCCGCGCGCGGGACGGACCTGACGCGCTGAACTTCGAACATCGCCGATGACGGCAGACTATGCTTGTGGCGGCTCTGCATCAGCGCCCCCATCCGGCAAGGCGGCCCTGAAGGCCGTAGCCATCGTCGAAATTGTCCAGAGCTTCTTCGGCCGCTTCGTCACGATGACCGATTTCGATCCTGGCCTTCGGCATGGCAACAGCAGCCTTCGGGGCCTGCCGCTGGACGTGAAACTGGCGGATCGTCTG
This sequence comes from Rhizobium sp. Leaf453, assembly GCF_001425605.1. GTDB lineage: Bacteria > Pseudomonadota > Alphaproteobacteria > Rhizobiales > Rhizobiaceae > Pararhizobium. The sequence continues at coordinate 568,291 of NZ_LMRG01000001.1, forward strand.
ACCAAGCTCGAGAATGACGGTCTGGAGGTCGTCACAGGTCTCCTTGGCATCAGTTGCCCGGCCGGCACTTGCCGCGATCTCGGCGCCGATGCGGCCGAGATCAGACGCCGCCGATTCGAGGCTCGTCACCTGCTCGCCGGTTTCCACGGCAATTCCGGCGATCGCGTCATTGATGCCGCGCACCTGCTCGACAATGCTGCTAATCGCATCCTGAGTGCGGCCGACATGCTCGACGCCGACTTCGACCTGGGACTTGGTGCTCGAGACCAGTTGCTTGATTTCCCGGGCCGCATCGCCTGAGCGCTGGGCCAGTGCCCGGACCTCTTGGGCCACGACTGCAAAGCCACGGCCGCTTTCGCCGGCGCGCGCGGCCTCAATGCCGGCGTTCAAGGCGAGCAGATTGGTCTGGAAGGCGATCTCGTCGATCACGCCGATGATCTGGCCGATCTTCTCAGCCGAAGCTTCGATATCGGCCATGGCGGAAATGGCTTGTCCCGCGATCTCGCCGCTGCGCTCAGCCGACTGGCGGGTGGTAGCGACGCTCTTTTCGGCGGTGCGCGTCTGTACTGCGTTGTGCTTGACGCGGTCGACGATGGAAACAAGCGAAGCTAAGGTGTCGCTGAGGGCTTCGGATTGTTCACGGGCCTTGGTCGAGAACTGACCAGTCTGGCCGGAGAGCTGCTGCGACGCGGTTTCCATGATGGCAGCCCGGTCAGACAGGCCAATGATCTGACGCTGCACACCGTCGAGCGCCTCGTTCAAGTTCTGCGCCAGCGGCTGGTAAGCGGCAGCGCCGTCGGTTGGCGCGCGGACGGAGAGGTCATTGCGGCCCAATGCCTGGGTGACATCGCCGAAGATCGCCAAGGCCTCGGCTTCGCCGGCCTTGCGCTGTTCGGCAAGGGCGCGCTGATGGTTGTGACGCTGTTCGTTGAAGCGCAGGGAAACGGAGATTTCGGTATCGACGAAAACAGTGCGCACGAGGGCGGCGACGAGATCGGCAAGCTCCTGCTTGCGCGACTTGCCAAGCGGCAGCACCGACTTCGGCCAGCATTCCTCGATCATCGAGCAGATCAGGCGCTCAAGCACGACCGCATGACCGGCGATCTGCCAGCGCGGATCGAGGCCCATCTTGCTTTCAGTGTCGGAGAGGACCTTGACGCGCTCGGCATAAAGGCTGTCGAAACGGGCATCCGTCAGGACGCTCCAATGGGAAGCCTTGAGATCGTGCAGCCGATCGATCTGGCGGTCGCTGGTGAAATGGCGTGCCGCATCGGGAAAGGTCTGGAGGCGCTGGAACAGATCGCGCAGGGCGAGTTCCACCTGGGCGCCTAGGGACTGGCGGTTCTTGCGCAGGACGTCGGTCTGGTCCCCGTCGAGGCCAGCAAAACGCAAGCGCTCGAGCAGGCTGCCTGCCTGAGCCTTCCTGGTCTGATCTGGCGACGTTTCCTGCCTCACGCTGTTCCCCGGTCTGCTACGCAATTCTTGAAAACCGAACGGCTTTCACAAGTATTCTCAAAGAAATTCAAAGTGCTCCTGCATGTCCGCCGGCCTTGCAGACTGCGGCACCCTCCCCCTCAACGAACCAATCCATGAAGAACACTGGCATCCCGCCCGCAGATGCTTGTGGAGATGGCAGCCATGCCATAAGCCACGGCACGCGCCGCTTCGTTCTCATCGTCAATTCGGTGAAGTGCATACCGGATCAAAACCGGTTCGGCGGTGCGGCGTCATGCCATGTCAGGAAACAGAATTTCCCACTCCGACGTGTGAGACCATGTTTATGGTTAATTCCTTGCTTGAAGGTTAACGGTTGATAGCCCGTATCTTCTTTCACTAAAATTAGACCGATATTGCTGTGGATGAGCGCAAGGGCATGCTGGCCGGGCATTTGCGCCGGACAGAGAAACAACAGGTTCTCAATGGTAAAACTTGGGAATTGATCTGATGAGGGCGGTTTATTAACTAATGCCTATTCTGACCGGCGCAAGCCATGCACAAGCATAGCCGGTCACGTTGAAGCGGCATCATGATGATGACGTAGAAGGGACGAGCAATGATTGTTCTGGGACTGAGCGCCGTGCTTATCGCCACCCTCACAATGGCAGCGATCTCCATCCTCCTGAATATTGAGGATGACCGCAAGTCTTTGAACTCCCGGGTTTTTTAAGAACAGCCGCAACAAACGTCGTCAGACGCGACTTTCACTTGCCAGCGTTGCTGCACGCCAACGCATCTCTTCCCGTTTTTGCTCAGACCACGTTTGAACGGTTTGCCTCGGCGAACCATTTCTCCGCATAGGCCTGATATCCTGCAGACGTTTCGTCACTGAAGCGTGACGTCTGAACCTGCGCCCGGCTGCCATCCGCAAGACAGGCCGCACCGAGACTGGTGCCCGTGGCGCTCTGACTGCCGATCAGGACCGGCCGGCCGGTGGCCGCAGCCAGCATGCGCAGATAGGCCGGATTTCCGGCAAACGGCCCCTCGACGACGATTTCCCCTTCCGCCCCGATCAGATCGAGACAGGTCGCGGTCATCAGCGCCAAGTGGAACGACACGACAGCAAGCCGTTCCGCCTGCATCAGACTTGACTCATCGCAGGTCCAGCGTGCCTTGGTCTGCGGGAAAGGTCCAGAACCTTCCGGCAGCGATGGCAGGAGCATCCATAGGCGATCCACGACGGCAGCTTCCGCCTCCACAGACGGCGTCACCGGCTGATCCTTCATCAGAATGGAAAAAGCGCGTCCGCCCATGAACCGCGCCGACGGCACGGGATCGCCGAGCGCGTTGACGTTGATCAGCGTATCGCGTGCCTCGTCCAGCGCCACCTTCCGTGCGCCCATCGCCATGATCACCACCCAGGTACCGGTGGAGACGACGGAGAAGGGTGCGGGCCGCGTCAGGACATGCGGCAACAGCGAGGAATTGGAATCGTGGATACCGCAGAACACAGGCAGGCCCTCCGGTAATCCGGTGTCCCGAGCCGCCTGTGCCGTCAGCCCGCCCAGCAGATCGCTGGCCCGGCGAACCGGCGCGAACAGTGGCCGCCAGCCGCGTTCATCGACCATGGTCGAAAAATCGCCGGTGTAGGGGTTCCAGAGATCGGTATGGCAGCCGAGCGAGGTCAGTTCGTTGGCGAGCACGCCGCTCAGGCGGTAGGACCAGTATTGCGCATAGGTGAGAATGGTCGCGACATTGGCAAAATGCTCGGGATACGTTTGCTGCTGCCAATAGATCTGCGCGCCGATGTTCAGGCCCATCGGCAAGCGGGCGGCGCCGGTTTCCGCGAAGGGTGGCCGTACCTTATCGTAATCAGCCGAAAGTGTATCGGGCGCGGTAAACTCATAATCCAGCAGCGGCAGGGCGAGGTCGCCGTTCGCATCGAGCAGCACCGCCGTCGCGCCATGGGTTGTCACCGAGATCGCGTCGATCGGTGTCTCCGCGTGGAGCGCCGCGAGACTTTCGGCAATGAACCGCCACAGGCGCTCGACATCGAAATGCGGATAGAGCCCGTTACCCGACACGCCGTTGGCGATCTTGCGCACGGCGATTTCCTCGAAGCGATCGAGATCAACGAGCGCGACCTTGGCATTCGTCTTGCCGATATCGATGACAGCGATGATTCTCATGGGATCACTTCATGTGGAAGACGGTGAGAAGCGGCACGGCGACAGGCTCGTTGTCAGCCTTCGTCTCCATAATGTCAGCCATATAGGCCCACCACTTCTGCATCACCGGATGCGACGGCAGTTCCGCCATGGTGTGATCGTCGCGCCGCCAGAGGACACCGAACAACAGGTTGGTCTCTTCGTCGAGATGAATAGAGTAATCGGAGACTCCGGCCTCCGTCAGAAGCTGCGACAGCTCCGGCCAGATCGCATCGTGGCGCGCCTTGTATTCCTCGGTCATGCCGGGATTGAGCCGCATGCGGAAAGCGTATTTTTCCATGGGGGCTTCCTCCTACCGCGTCGCCCGGCGGCGTGTGCGGGACCAGATGATCGGCAGCGCGATGACGCAGATCAGGAGCGCACCGATGAAGATCGACATGACGATGCCGGGCACGTTGAGGAGGCCGAGACCGAAGGTGACGAGGCCCATGATGAAGGCGGCGATGACGACGCCCTGGATGGTGCCGGAGCCGCCGAGGATCGAGACGCCGCCGAGAACGACCATGGTCACCACTTCCAGCTCCCAGCCGACCGCAATCGACGGACGGGTGGAGGCAAGGCGCGAGGTGAGCAGGACAGCCGCAATGCCGGACATGAGGCCAGTGAGGCAGAACAGGATGAACTTGACCCGCTCGACCCGCACACCGGAGAACCGCGCCGCGACCGGATTATTGCCGATGGTGAAGACCTGCCGGCCGAAATTCGTATGGTGCAGCAGCACATAATAAAGAAGAGCGAATAGCAGGAAGAGTGCGAACTCGAAGGACACCACCCACCAAACATAGCCCTGGCCGAAATAATCGAAGCCCGGCGGATAGCCTTTGAACGCCTGATCTCCCAGCACGATATAGGAGATGCCTCGGAAAAAGCTCATCGTGCCGATGGTGACAACGATCGAGGGTAGGCCGAGGCCGGTGACGAGAAAGCCGTTGAAGATGCCGCAGAGAAGGCCCGTTAGGATGCCGATGACGACCAGACCGGGAACACCGACGCCGAACTGCAGGGCGACGCCCATCGCGGTCGAGGCAAGCGCGATTATCGAGGCGACCGAAAGATCGATTTCACCGGCGATGATCAACAGCGCCATGGCGAGCGCAATGATCGCCTTTTCCGTGAAGTTGAAGGTCGCATCCGACAGCGACCAGGGCGACAGGAAATACGGTGAGGCCAGCGAGTTGACGATGAACAGGACGATCCCGACGATCAGCAGAAGCGTCGGCCAGGAGTACAGGGCCGCACGCGCTGGGCTGTCGAGACGATCGGGGATATGGCGCGTTGCATGCGCTAGGTCGGTCATGACGTGGCCTCTGCTTCACGAAGGATAAGCCGGCTGCCGCGCTTTTCGCCACGGGCGTTGAGCACAACAGCCAGGATGATGGCAGCGCCGGAGATCGCCATCTGCCAGAAGGGCGAGACGTTGATAACAGGCAGCGCCGAGTTGATGACGCCGAGGAACAGGGCGCCGAGCAGCGCGCCGGCAACCGTGCCGACACCGCCGGAGATGGAAATGCCGCCGATCACACAGGCTGCGATGATGGTGAGTTCATAACCCTTGGCGACCTCGACCGAGCCGATGACGTAACGAGAAACCCAGAGATAACCGCAAAAACCGGACAGCAGGCCGGAGATCAGGAAGGTCGCGAACTTGGTGCGGCCGACATCGATACCGGCATAGACGGATGCCGTCGGGTTGACACCAACCGCATAGATGGCGCGGCCGAGCGAGGTACGCGTCATCAGGATGAAGAAGGCGATAGCGACGATGATGGCATACCAGGAGAGCGCCGGCAGGCCGAGGAACTCGATGCGGGTATATTGCACAAAGGCCGGGCTTAGCTTGTCGGCATTCACCCACTGGCCGCCGGCGATCAGGAAGATGATACCGCGATAGATGGTGAGCGTGCCGAGCGTCACGACGATGGCCGGAATGTTCAGGAGCCAGATCAGAATACCGTTGAAGGCGCCGAGCGCGAGGCCGCAGAGGCAGGCAAAGAGCATCAGCGCCGGAATCGGGATCGCCGGAAAGGCGGCGTTGATCAGCGCCACGATCATGCCCGTGAGCGCCAGATTGGAGGCCATGGACAGGTCGATCGAGCGCGTCAGGATAACCGCCATCTGGCCGAGCGCCAGGATCATCAGCATGGCGGTATCGTTGAAGATGCCGGCCAGCTTGTCCGTGGCGGCAAAGCCCGGCGCGCGCAGGTTGGTTGCGATGACCATGACCGCGACGATGGCGGCCAGCCAGAATTCGCGGGATCGGATAACGGTTTTCATGCCGCTTTCTCCCCAATGCCGGCGGCGGCGCGGACCAGCGTCTCCGCGTCGAAGCCGTCGTTCTTTTCGATTGTCGTGACGATGCGGCCTTCACGCATGACGATGATGCGATCGCTCATGCCCATCACTTCCGGTAGTTCAGACGAAACCATGATGACGGCCAATCCTTGAGCGGCAAGCTCGCTCATGAATGCATGAACGGCCGCCTTCGAGCCGATGTCGATGCCCTTGGTCGGCTCATCGAGAATGATGACACGCGGCTTGGTGGCGAGCCACTTGGCAATGACCACCTTCTGCTGGTTGCCGCCGGACAGCGTGCCGGCGTTCTGGCTGAGCGAAGCGGCACGCAGGTCGAGCCGCGTCGCATATTCGCGTGCCAGCGCAAACTCTTCGGCGAGACGCAGGAAACCGTTCTTCGAGGTGCGACGCAGCGAGGGAAGCGCGATGTTCTGGACGATGGGCATATCGACGACCACGCCCTGCTTGCCGCGCTCTTCCGGCACATAGACGATACCGTTCTCGATCGCCGCCGCCGGGCTGCGGATGACGGCGATGTCATCGCCGATCCGGACCGCACCCTTAGACGGCTTGGTGATACCGATCAGCGCCTGCATCAGTTCGCTCCGGCCGGCACCGACGAGGCCGTAGAAGCCGAGGATTTCGCCCTTGCGCAGCGAGAAGTTGATGTCGGCGAATTCGGTCGGGTGGCAGTAGCCGGACACTGTCAACACGGTTTCGCCGAGTGTCGTTTCCTGCTTGGGGAAAACATGCTCGACGGAACGGCCAACCATCATGCGGACGATCGTATCCTGGTTCGTATCGGCGATCAGGCCGCTTCCGACCATTTCGCCATCACGGAAGACCGTATAGCGATCAGCGATGCGATAGATTTCGTCGAACTTGTGCGAGATGAACAGGATCGCCTTGCCGTTCTTTTTCAGGAGTTCCATCAGTTCGAACAGATCCTGGATTTCCTTGTAGGAGAGCGCGGCCGTCGGCTCGTCCATGATCACCACGTCGGCGTCGATCGACAGCGCGCGCGCCACGGCGACGAGATGCTTGTTGGCGATGCTGAGATCCTTCAAGCGAGTGTCAGGCTCGATATGGCCGGCACCGATCTCCTTCAGGAGCTTGCCCGACTTCTCGCGCATGAGGCCCCAATCGACGGTCTTGAAACGGGTCTTCGGCGCATGGCCGAGATAGATGTTTTCCGCAACGCTCAGCTCGTCGAAAAGCACCGTTTCCTGATGGATGGCGGTGATGCCGAGCTTGAAGGCAGCATGCGGGGAGGACAGCGTGACCGGTTCGCCGTCGATGCGGATTTCGCCTTCGTCGGGCTGATAGATGCCGGTCATGGTCTTGACCAGCGTCGACTTGCCGGCACCGTTTTCGCCGATCAGGGCGGTGACCTGACCGGGATACAGCTCAAGCGCAACCTTGTGCAGGGCGCGAACACCGGGGAAGGTCTTGGTGATGCCGGACAGCGTGATCCTCGGCGTCGAAGATGCAGGCATGCTCTCGGGCTTGCGTTGGGGCAATGTCATTTGGGTCAGCTTCGTTTCAATCGGTTACGGCAATCGCCCGAAAGGCCGGGCCGCCAGGCGGTGCGTAAACCGCGTCCGCGGATCTGACCGGCGACATCAGCCGCCGGCCAGATTGATGCGCGGATCAGTAGATCTTCGAGAATTCCTCGATGTTCGACTTGTCAAACGTGAACGGGGCAGCCATGGCGGCCGAGTTCGTGTCATCGAGGGTGATTTCGCCAACCTTGCCGATCGAGAACTTCGCGCCCGGCTTGGCTTCGGTGCCGCCGATCAGCTGGTGGCTGAGGTAGACAGCGGAGTAGCCGAGGTCGATCGGGTTCCACAGAGCAACGGCCTGCGAGGAACCGTTGTCGATGAACTGCTTGAACTCGGACGGCAGAGCGAGGCCCGTGACGTTGATCTTGCCGATCAGCTTGTCGTCTGTCACGACCTGGGCAGCGGCAACGACGCCGACGGTGGTCGGAGCAATGATGGCCTTGAGGTTCGGGTAGGACGAGATCAGGCCCTTGGCTTCGTTGGTGCTCTTGACCGAGTCGTCATCGCCGTAAACGACCGAGACGAGGTTGATCTTCGGGAACTTCTCCGGAAGGATCTTCTTGGCAGCATCGATCCAGGCGTTCTGGTTGGTGGCTGTCGAGGAAGCCGAGAGGATGGCGACGTCGCCGCCTTCCGGCAGGTAGTCAGCAGCGAGCTTGATGATGGTTTCGCCGATCAGGTTGGTATCGGACGGGTTGAGGTGAATCTGGCGGCCTTCCGGAGCCACGCCGGAATCCCACGAGATGACCTTGATACCGCGATCCATGGCCTTCTTCAGAACCGGAACGAGCGCGTCCGGATCATTCGACGAAATGGCAATCGCGTTGACGTTCTGGGCGATCAGCGAGTTGACGATTTCGATCTGGCCTTCGGCGGTTGCCGAAGTCGGGCCGGTATAGATCACTTCAACGCCGCCGATTTCCTTGGCTGCGTTTTCAGCACCCTTGGCTGCGGCGTCAAAGAAGCCGTTGCCGAGCGACTTTACCACCAGAGCGATCTTTTCCGCAGCCATTGCAGGAGCGGTCATCATGGTTGCCGCCAGAGCGGTCGTCAGGGCCAAAGTCTTCAGAAATTTCATTACGTTCTCCTCCCTATAAGCCGCGCGCAGCCCCATTGGCCCGCCTTGTCCGGCTCAGTTCTATCAATCTCATCGGTTACCTTTCGGGCGAAACGCCGTCGCAAGCCCCCTTTGAACTCCCCCCTTCCCCGTTGGCATCATGCCGTCGAGGAAGCGTTTTCCTTCGTGTCCGGCTTCGTATTGGCGATAACCAAACCGACGCCGGCATCTTCGAGCATCTGGACGTGTCGGTCCTCGATGCCGGAATCCGTGATCACCGTGGTGATGCGCTTCAGCCCGCAGAGAATGAGGCTGGAGCGTTTGTGAAATTTCGACGAGTCGATCAGCACGACGAGTTCGTCGGCCTGATCGATCAGCTTCTGCTCTGCCTGGATGAGCAGCGGATCGCCCTCCATCAAACCGAGCGGGCCAAGGCCCTGGGCGCCCATGAACATACGGCGCGCATAGAAATTGCGCGTCACGTCATTATCGAAGGGGCTGAGGATGATGTTCTGCTCGCGGTAGATCGTGCCGCCGGACAGCATCACCGTGTTCTTCGAGTGCTTCAGCAGATGCTCGGCGATTGGGAAGGAATTGGTGAACACCTGCATGCGGCGGTTGGCGAGGAAATGCACCATCTGGAAGGTGGTCGTGCCGCCGTTGATGATGATCGGCTCGCCGTCCTGACAGAGCGCCACCGCTTCCTTGGCGATCGCCTGCTTCTGGCGGGCATGCAGGCCCTCATTGACGCTGAAGGGGCGCCCGGCCAGACCGACGAACTGCGGCGGGTTGATCGCTTCGGCGCCGCCGCGCACCCGGCGAAGACGCTTCTGCACATGCAGCGCCGCGATATCCCTGCGGATCGTCGCTTCGGAACTGTCCGTCAGATCGACCAGTTCAGGCACGGTGATGACCGGCTTGTCCTGGACAGCTGACAGAATGATCCTGTGTCGCTCTTTCTCGTGCATTGCGCTCCTCCAACAGTGTCTATGCTTCCATCACGAACGCGCATTGTCAATCACAATCAGTCATATTTTTTCATTGTGCAGTGCAATATGATTGTTTTTGATCGTTTGTGATTGACAGCGGCGCGGATTTTATGTGATCTGACGCCAACCAATGCGCTCCCGACCCACGGGCATGCGCGGCATTACCGGGAGGAAATGAGATGCTCGACAAGCAACAAGGCTCGCGCCTTGCCAATCTTTGGGATGACAGCAAGGCGGCAGGAATGAGCGAGCCGGAACGGCTTCTCTATCGCTCCAACCTGCTCGGCTCCGACAAGCGCATCACCAATTACGGCGGCGGCAATACCTCCGCAAAAGTCATGGAAAAGGATCCGCTCGGCGGCGGTACGGTCGAGGTTCTCTGGGTCAAGGGTTCCGGCGGCGATGTCGGCACGATCAAGATGGACGGCTTCTCGACACTCTACATGGAAAAGCTGGAAGCCCTGAAGGGCCTCTATCGCGGCCTCGAGCATGAAGACGAAATGGTCGGCTACCTGCCCCATTGCACTTTCAACCTCAATCCGCGCGCCGCGTCGATCGACACGCCGCTGCATGCCTATGTGCCGAAGAAGCACGTCGACCACATGCACCCGGACGCGATCATTGCGATTGCCGCCTCCAAGAACAGCCGCGAACTGACCCAGAAGATCTTTGGCGACGACATCGGCTGGCTGCCCTGGAAGCGTCCCGGTTTCGAACTCGGCCTCTGGCTGTCGAAATTCTGCGCCGAGAACCCCAACGCGCGCGGCCTGATCCTGGAAAGCCACGGTCTGTTCACCTGGGGCGACACCGCCAAGGAAGCCTATGAGACGACGGTCGAGATCATCAACAAGGCGATCGCCTGGTTTGAAGAGACCAACACGGCGCCGGCCTTTGGCGGCGCGGTCAAGCCGGTTCTGCCATCGGACGAACGTCGCGCGATCGCGCAAAAACTGATGCCGGTCATCCGCGGCATGATCAGCGCCGACGAGCGCAAGCTCGGCCATTTCGATGACAGCCAGGCCGTGCTCGACTTCGTCACCTCGAAGAACCTCGCACCGCTGGCAGCCCTCGGCACCTCCTGCCCCGACCATTTCCTGCGCACCAAGATCTGCCCGCTGGTCATCGATTTCGATCCGGCCAATCCGGATATCGACAAGACGCTTGCCGGCCTTGAAGCCGCGATCGCCGAATACCGTGCCGGCTACGCCACCTATTACGAGCGCTGCAAGCGCGACAACAGCCCGGCGATGCGCGATCCGAATGCGGTCGTTTACCTTATCCCCGGCGTCGGCATGATCACCTTTGCCAAGGACAAGGCGACGGCCCGCATTTCCGGCGAATTCTACGTTAACGCCATCAATGTCATGCGCGGCGCCTCCGGCGTTTCGACCTATGTCGGCCTGCCGGAACAGGAAGCCTTCGACATCGAATACTGGCTGCTCGAGGAAGCCAAGCTGCAGCGCATGCCGAAGCCGAAGATGTTGGCCGGCAAGATCGCGCTCGTCACCGGCGGCGCCGGCGGCATCGGCAAGGCAACCGCTCATCGCCTGATGCAGGAAGGTGCCTGCGTTGTGCTCGCGGACATCGACGAAGCAGCTCTCGATTCCGCCTTGGGTGAACTCGGCGGCCGCTACGGCAAGGATTTCGTCCGTGCCGTCACCATGAACGTCACCGACGAGACCGCCGTCGCCAAGAGCTTCGCCGATACGCTTCTCGAATTCGGCGGCCTCGACATTCTCGTTTCCAATGCCGGCCTCGCCTCTTCCGCACCGATCGAGGATACGTCGCTGGCGCTGTGGAACAAGAACATGGACATTCTCGCGACGGGCTATTTCCTCGTTTCGCGCGAAGCCTTCCGCATCTTCCGCAACCAGAAGGCCGGCGGCAACGTCGTCTTCGTCGCCTCGAAGAACGGCCTTGCCGCTTCGCCGGGCGCTTCGGCCTATTGCACGGCAAAGGCGGCCGAAATCCACCTGGCTCGCTGCCTCGCGCTCGAAGGTGCGAGCGCCCAGATCCGCGTCAACGTCGTCAACCCCGATGCCGTCCTGCGCGGATCGAAGATCTGGTCGGGTGAGTGGAAGGAACAGCGCGCAGCCGTCTACAAGACTGACATGGAAGGATTGGAGGCGATGTACCGCGACCGTTCCATGCTGAAGCTTTCGGTCTTCCCGGAAGACATTGCCGAAGCGATCTACTTCCTCGCTTCCGACATGTCGGCCAAGTCGACCGGCAACATCATCAATGTCGATGCGGGCAATGCCCAGTCGTTCACACGCTGATCGGAGGCTGACATGACACTGATGATCACACGCGACGTCATCGACGCCGACAATGCCAAGCGCATCGCCGACCTGAAGGCGGACTATGACCATCTCGGCACGCAGCTTGCGCGCCGGGGCGTCGATATCAATGCTATCAAAGAGAAAGTATCGGCTTACGGAGTTGCCGTCCCGTCCTGGGGTGTGGGCACCGGCGGCACGCGCTTTGCCCGCTTCCCCGGAGCCGGCGAGCCACGCAACATCTTCGACAAGATCGAGGATTGCTCGGTCATCCAGCAGTTGACCCGCGCCACCCCGACCGTGTCTCTGCACATTCCGTGGGACAAGGTCGATGACCTGAAGGGCCTGAAGGAAAAGGGCAACGCGCTGGGCCTCGGCTTCGACGCGATGAACTCCAACACCTTCTCGGACGCACCAGATCAGGCGCATTCCTACAAGTTCGGCTCGCTCTCCCATGCAGATGCCGCAACGCGCCAACAAGCGGTCGATCACAATCTCGAATGCATCGAGATCGGCAAGGCACTCGGTTCGAAGGCACTGACCGTCTGGATCGGCGACGGCTCCAACTTCCCCGGCCAGACCAACTTCACCAAGAGCTTCGAGCGTTATCTCGATGCCATGAAAAAGGTCTATGCGGCCCTGCCGTCGGACTGGAAGGTGTTCACCGAACACAAGATGTTCGAGCCGGCCTTCTATTCGACCGTGGTGCAGGACTGGGGCACCAACTACCTGATCGCCCAGGAACTCGGCCCCAAGGCCTATTGCCTCGTCGATCTCGGCCATCATGCGCCGAACGTCAATATCGAGATGATCGTGGCCCGCCTGATCCAGTTCAAGAAGCTCGGCGGTTTCCACTTCAACGACTCGAAATATGGCGACGACGATCTGGATACGGGTTCGATCGACCCCTACCGCCTGTTCCTCGTCTTCAACGAACTGGTCGACGCCGAAACTCGCAACGCCGAAGGCTTTGCCCCGGCGCACATGCTCGACCAGAGCCACAATGTCACCGACCCGATCGAGAGCCTGATGAACTCCGCGACCGAAGTCAGCCGCGCCTATGCGCAGGCCCTGCTGGTCGATCGCAAGGCGCTTGAAGGATATCAGGACGGCAACGACGCACTGATGGCGACGGAAACGCTCAAGGCCGCCTTCCGCACCCATGTCGAACCGATCCTCGCCATGTCACGCTATGAAGCAGGCGGCGCCATCGCCCCGGTCGCCGCTTACCGGGCGAGCGGTTACCGCGCCAAGGTGGCGGGCGAACGGCCCGCTTCGAAGAGTGGCGGTGGCGGGATCGTCTGACACCTCTGACAAAACGGCTCCGATGCATGTCCGCTCCGGGGCCGTTTTCATTTCCGGGCCATGTCGATGCAGCCGAGGCTCGCCAGCACTCGATTCGGCTGGAAAATTTCCCTTCTGGCCTCTATCGCAATCGCTTTGCTGCGCTATCTTGCTTTGGAGATACAACGGAAAGGAACCATCCATGGGTATCGAAAGCATCCTCGTCTTCATTCTCATCGGCGCTGTTGCTGGCTGGCTCGCCGGCGTCATCGTTTCCGGCTTCGGTTTCGGCCTCCTGGGCAATATCGTCGTCGGCATTATCGGCGCATTCATCGCCGGCGCACTTTTCCCGCGGTTGGGCTTCGGCGCCGATGGCGGCATTCTCTGGGCGATCATCCACGCCACCCTCGGCGCCGTCATTCTTCTCGTGCTGATCAGGATCGTAAAACGCGCCTGACACGCCTTTTTGACCTGGGCCCGCCCCCAGGCGGGCCTTTTCCTATGGGAGATATCATGTCCGACCTTTACGATCCGCGGATCGAGCAAGCCCTGAGTTCCTTCATCAGCGATCATCCCGAAATCCACACGCGTGAACAGGCGATCGCCGCTATCCTGGTCAACTGGTTCACCAGCCACGGCTATCTGCCGCACGACCAGGAGGGCATTCGTCCGGAAAACCTTGACGCGTCGAACGACGACTGAAACAAATCCGGTCATTCCTCATTCCATCTCCCGAGACATCATGAGCCTTTCCTCCGTCAAGACCTTCTTTGCCGAACATGCGCCCGATATCGACGTTATCGAACTCACGCAAAGTACCGCGACGGTCGCGCTTGCGGCGGAAGGTCACGGGGTCGAGCCGGCACAGATCGCGAAGACATTGGCGCTGCGGGTCGCCGACGAAGTGATCCTGATTGTTACCCGTGGCGACGCCCGCCTCGACAACAAGAAATACAAGGCGCGCTTTGCCACCAAGGCGCGCATGCTCGGCTTCGATGAGGTCGAGGCCGAGACCGGCCATCCCGTCGGCGGTGTCTGCCCGTTCGGACTGGTCAAGCCGCACAAGATTTATTGCGATATTTCGCTCAAGGCGTTCGACGAAGTCGTCCCCGCCGCCGGTGCGCCGCATGCTGCCGTCAGGATCAATCCGGAGCGCATGGCTACCCTCGCTTCGGCCGAATGGATCGACGTTTCCGAGATTTAGCGACACGATTGAGGCAGTGCTGCCTTTTAATGAACACAAAGCTTGCCTTGAAGTTAACGCCGGATCATGGCGCGCTTCGGCCTGAGGCGCATTCAGCCTTTTCCTTTCCTGTCATGACGAAGGAGTTTACGACGCAATGAACAGGCTTGTGTGCTTGGCTCTGCTGACGACCGCGATTGCGGGACCGGCAATTGCCATGGATCAGTCGCTGGTGCGGCAATTCGAGAAACTTGACCCGCAGACCCGCCTCGAACAGCGATGCGACACGGAAGCGATGTGGAAAATCATTGCGGACAAGACCGCCTATAAGCCGGATAAGGTGATTGCCTACACGTTTGCGGATCCGGTGGTCGAAAATGATCAGATCAGAGCGCCGGGCGCAGTCTTCCGCAGCAAGGGGGAATGGTACAAGCTCAAATACAAATGCAGCACTGGCCCGGACCACATCGAGGTGCTGTCATTCAAGTACAAGATCGGCGATTTGATCCCGCACGAAGAATGGGACGCGCACTATCTCTATCCGTAAGCCCGGCGCTTGAGGCCTCCGCAGCCTTTTCTCTCGCCCGTTACAGGACGACGAACAGGATCATGGCTGAGCCGAGCGAAAGCGCGGCCATGATGTTCAAGAGCGTCTTCATGATATGGTCAGTCATGTCGAACAACCTCGGTTCGGACAGGAACAGCCTTTGCCATCCGGCTCTGCCACCTGCCTCGCGGTGAACTTAGCCCGCTTCGGCAGCATCGCCGCCGATTGCGCCAAATCTCCTATCGCACAACGGATCAACCGTGTTTTTGATCCATGCGTGGACGATTCTGCTCTAATTTGCGCCTGATTGATTAAGAATGCGTCACACACGACGAGCGCATCGTTAAAGCCTGTTAACCACGATGCGCCTGCTTGCTTGCGCGGGACCGACGTGATCGCAACGGCGAAGCGTTAGCGGCGGCGAACGCTGGAATCAGAGGTTTTCGTGGGAAAAGCCCTTCATGGACGCTGGGCAGGCAAGCTGCAACATCGGGGAAGTCTTGGCGCAGACTTCAGGCAAACGCGGACTATGTCAAACGCGCACCGATGAGAGGGAAATCGATGAGAAGGCTACGGGCGGGGCAACCGGTGCTGACCTGTCGAGATCAGGACTTCGGCTTCTGTTCTTCGCGGACCGCTTCATCGTGGTACCAGCTGTGATAGTCGACAACCATCACATTCTTCGGCTGGAAATCGGTAACAGTTGCCGGCTTGTCAAAGCGGCGGCCCATCAAATTCCGCCCACCGGCGGGAAACTGAAATATCATGGCGGTCTCGCCAGTCGAAATCATTGCCATCTGCCATTTTCCTTTTTTAATCGATCTCATCCGATCGATTTTTTTGACTATAGCAGACTTGCGCGGGAAATGCGCGGATTGATTAAAAAAAAATCACAAAGCCTAAAAAATAGGCCATTTTTTAGGCAGGTGCACTTTGGAGGGATTTTCGAGATAAATTTTGTGCGTGTGCACTTAAATCAAATTACCCCGAATTTTGCGCAAATTTCGCGCAAAGCGACGTGTTTTCTCAAAAAAACGACTCTGAAATTGAGAAAAATGAGGCCGTTTTGGCCAAAAAACTCCAAATTTGCCAGTGACTTCGCAATTTCGGGCCACCGCAGCACCTTGCACTGCACCAATCGGCCGAAAAATGGTCAGCGCGCTTAAAAAATCGCTCTTTTTTCTCGCCGCCTTCAAACTGGCACGCCGCATGCATGTCAAAGGGCAGCCGTTGGCGGCGGGCCACGGTTCTGATTTTCAGTGGTTCGCATCATCAACCCATGAGAGGTTAGAAATGACGAAATTCAAGCTCGAGTACATCTGGCTCGATGGTTATACGCCGGTTCCGAATCTTCGCGGCAAGACGCAGATCAAGGAATTCGAATCCTTCCCGACGCTCGAGCAGCTCCCGCTCTGGGGCTTTGACGGCTCCTCCACGATGCAGGCCGAAGGCCGCTCGTCTGACTGCGTCCTGAAGCCGGTTGCTATCTACCCCGATCCGGCCCGTACGAACGGCGCTCTCGTCATGTGCGAAGTCATGATGCCGGATGGTGTCACACCGCATCCGTCCAACGCCCGCGCCACCATCCTCGACGACGAAGGCGCATGGTTCGGCTTCGAACAGGAATACTTCTTCTACCGCGACGGCCGTCCACTCGGCTTCCCGGAACACGGCTACCCGGCTCCGCAGGGTCCGTACTACACTGGCGTCGGCTATTCGAACGTCGGCGACATCGCCCGCGAAATCGTTGAAGAGCATCTCGACCTTTGCCTCGCTGCCGGTATCAACCACGAAGGCATCAACGCCGAAGTGGCCAAGGGCCAGTGGGAGTTCCAGGTATTCGGCAAGGGCTCGAAGAAGGCTGCCGACGAAGTCTGGATGGCTCGCTACCTGTTGCTCCGCCTGACGGAAAAGTACGGCGTCGATATCGAGTTCCATTGCAAGCCGCTCGGCGACACCGACTGGAACGGCTCGGGCATGCATGCGAACTTCTCGACCGAATACCTGCGCACTGTCGGCGGCAAGGACTATTTCGAAGCCCTGATGGCTGCCTTCGACAAGAACCTGATGGACCACATCGCCGTCTACGGTCCTGATAACGACAAGCGCCTGACCGGCAAGCATGAAACCGCTCCGTGGAACAAGTTCTCCTATGGCGTGGCTGACCGTGGCGCCTCCATCCGCGTACCGCACTCCTTCATCAAGAACGACTACAAGGGCTACCTGGAAGACCGCCGCCCTAATTCGCAGGGCGACCCCTACCAGATCGCTTCGCAGATTCTGAAGACGATCGCCGAAGTTCCGACGGAAGGCAGCGTTTCCGCCGCCGCTTAATCGAAATCCCATGGCGTCGATTGTTTTCAATCGGCGCCATGATTCTGTCTGGCCATGGCAGATCCGGCCCCAGCGCAGGAAACTCGCTTTCGACCTATACTTCTGCTGATTGTACTCTGGTAATCCGATCTCGCCGTCACTAGATTCACGGCTTGCAGACAGATGAAGAGAACGCGGTGTAGCCATGCAATTTCCTCCCGGCACCACTTCCAGCCTCCTCCGTGACAGCGACGTGCTGTCGGTCGATAGCAGCAGCCTTATCGACTGGCTGATGACCGAAACGCAGGAAGAGCGCTTCATCGACAACATCTTCGTCGAGCTGTGCGACAAGCTGCTGGAGGCCGGGATCCCCGTCTCTCGCGGCACGCTGCATTTCCGGACGTTGCACCCGCAATGGCTCGGCGCGAAGATTCTCTGGCGCAAGGGTCTGCGCGAAGCGGAAATCAGCACCTTCGGTTACGGGGTCGAGGACACCGCGCAATTCCGCCACAGCCCTGTGAGTGATATCCACGGCGGGGCCGCTGTGGTGCGCCAGCATCTGGAACCCGGCTTCCCGTCGCCGGCCTATCCGCTCTATGACGAACTCCGGGCCGAAGGGCATACGGATTACATCGCTTGGCCGCTCAAGCATACGCTGGGCAAGCAGCATATCATCACCTTCGGCAGCGACCGCCCGGGCGGCTTCAGCGACGACGACCTTCGTTTCCTCGCCGATCTGTTGCCTGCCTTCGCGCTCGTCAGCGAAATCCGGTTGAAGAACCGGCTCGCCCGAACTTTGCTGGAAACCTATGTCGGCCCGCATGCCAGCGAACAGATCCTGGCCGGGGCCACGACCCGCGGCAGCGGCGTGACCGTCGGCGCCGCCATCATGATCTGCGACCTGCGCGACTTTACCGGCATTTCCGACCTCTGGCCGCGCGACGACGTCATCGAACTGCTCAACGGTTATTTCGACGCCATGTCGGAACCGATCGAAAAGCACGGCGGGGAAATCCTGAAGTTCATGGGCGATGGCCTGCTGGCGATCTTTCCGTTGAGCAACCCCAACGCCTCCACCGATCTGCTGCACGCAATCCGCGAGGCGCAGGTCTCGATGGAGGCCCTGAATGCCGCCAATATCAAGAAAGGTCACAAGCCGCTGGGCTACGGCATAGGTGTCCATGTGGGTGACGTGATGTATGGCAATATCGGTTCGCGCAGTCGCCTCGATTTCACCGTCATCGGGCCGGCCGTCAACATCGCATCTCGGCTGGAGAGCCTGACCAAGGAGTTGAAGCGCCCGGTTCTTCTGTCGCGCGCTTTCGTCGAGATGGCGGGATGCCAGGCCGGCATGGAACACCTTGGTTTCCATCCCCTTCGTGGGCTTGGCGACCCGATCGAAGTCTTGGCATTCTGATGCGAGGCCTGCGGAAGCAGGCCGCACAAGGCCTCAATGCCGCATAGCGCTCACTTGTTGATTGACGTAACCGCCAGGTTGGTCAGTTTGTTGTTGGTTGCCTTTTCCTGGTCGAGGATTTCGCTGAGAAGGACATGAGCCTCCTCGTTTCCGAGGACCTTGGCCCATTCGCGCAGCGAGCCGTAGCGGGCGATCTCGTAATGCTCGACAGCCTGTGATGCAGCCAGAAGTCCGGCATCCAGCGCTACGCCCTCTCCCTCTTCGATCAATCCATCGGCCTCTTTCAACAGACCTTCAATGGCATCGCACTTGACGCCTTCCGGCTTCTTTCCGATTGTCTTGAAGACCTTCTTCAGGGTTTCGATCTGGCCCTTTGTCTCCTCAAGATGATGCTCGACCGCCGCCTTCAATTTCGCGTCCTTGGCCGCTTTCGCGACCTTGGGCAACGCCTTGGTGATGGCATTTTCCGCGTAATAGACGTCCTGCAGCGTATGTTCGAAGAGTTCGGCGAGCGTTTTCATTGGAATCTCCTGGTTGTGGCTTTCGAAACGCCCCTCCCTCGACTTCGTTCCCTCGTATTGCCCAATTTCCCCAATCCGCCCGACGCTAGGGCTGACGGTCATTGAACTTTCTGGAATCACGCGCGTTGATGAAGATCATGGGAGAAGAACCATATGGCGCATGCTCATCCCTTCGGCACTTCTGGCGACGCATTGCTGTCGGACGCCGAAATCCTGGATCAGGCAGAGCTCCTCGTTGACGATTTCCTCGCCTTCATGCGGCGCGAGGAAATCTGGAACGATATCCTCGACG
Source organism: Rhizobium sp. Leaf453 (assembly GCF_001425605.1). GTDB lineage: Bacteria > Pseudomonadota > Alphaproteobacteria > Rhizobiales > Rhizobiaceae > Pararhizobium. The sequence goes on from NZ_LMRG01000001.1 coordinate 587,692, forward strand.
TCAACACCCTGCCGACATCCAAGACAACGCTCGTCAACGCCTTTCGCCTTGTGATCGCGACAGAACTTCGCCCGGACTATCGCCGGCAACTTGCGAGAGCCGGGCTTATGCTTGCCAGGTTTCACAGGGATATTGGCCCCAGAATGTCGTTGATCCCGGTTTGCCCGAACGACACGCCGTGGCACACCACTCCCGACATGACCGTCGAGGAGCAGCAGGCCTATCTCGACAGGTTCGACAGCGCCTATGCGCTGGTGACATCCGATCTGAAACGACTTGGCGGACTGTTCGAGGCTTCCATCGACCTTGCGACAAGACGCGAAATGCACCGGCAGGCCCAGCACAATTCCAATGGTACCGACGGTACCTACACCTGGTATGGCCACCACTGAGCAAGTCTACGGTGCCTAGCTCAGATCCCTCATGGCATCGAACGGACCGACATGCTGCGGCGGGTCTGGGTTTTCGTCGGGATTGGGCACCGGCACCTCATCGGGTAGCCTGTCAGGTTCCGGCTCCTCGACCGGCGGCACCGGCCGCTCCAGAGGCGGAATAGTAGGAATGCCTCCGGGTGTCTCCGGGCCGGGGATTGGATCAGCGGGTATGGTCATTTCGGATCTCCCTGTGTCCTTTCCCAAACACGGATATCCGGACTATGTTCCCAAAGTCGGGCCGACTATTGCGGCCCCGACAGCACCAGCTCCTCGGCCTCGTCGCGGCTCATGGCAAAGACGCGCTTGCCGATTTCGAACGAGAAGCCTTGCCGGGCAAAGGCTGACAGTTCCTTGACCTTTCGCTGCTCATCGAGATCGCTGCGCCGGAACGGGCCGAAGCCACGCTTGCGGGCAAAGACGACCGCCGCGAACAGGTCGTTGCTTTCTTCCAGAGCGGCAATGGCGATTTCGCTATCGATGCCCTTGGCCGACAGTTTTTGTGCGATGACGCGTTTCGATTTGCCGCTGCGCACGGCGCTGCGCGTCTTGATCCCAGCATAGGCCGCATCGTCCAGCCCCTTGATCTCATGGGCGAACGTCACGGCGAAGGTTGCAGTCGCCTTCACCTGTGCCGGAGTGATGTCTTCGAACTTCTCCTTCGCCTTGCGGGATACGGCGTCGAAAAGTTCCTTTTCCGTCATCATCTTACGCCCGAGGCGATACACCGTCGAATTTTTCGCCCAGGACAACATCCGCTTGGTCGGTACGTCGGATTGCGCTTCGATGTCCGGTTGCTGCTCGCCGTCAGTTGTCACGGTTCCAGCCCCGCACAGCGCGCCGTGTTGCGGATATGCGTTTCCATTTCCAGTCGCGCCCCGGCCGGATCGTTGGCACGCAATGCTGCGATGATGCGGCGATGTTCCGCGATGGACGCGCTCATCCGTGCCGGGTCGGTAATGGGGATCGGCTGCCGCTGGGTCGCCGTCAATTGCTCGCGAACGGTCTGGTAGAGCGCACGCAACATGGCATTGCTGCAGGCGGATGCAATAATGGCATGAAATTCCAGATCCGCCTCGACATTGGCCAGCAAGTCCTGCTTAGCCCATCCTTCTTCCATCTGTTGTGTCGCCCGCTCCATCTGATCAAGCTGGTTAGCCATCAGGCGACCCGCCGAAAGGGCCGCAATCTGCCCTTCCAGCATGATGCGTGTCTGGAAAACATCGAAAACGGAGTAACTGTCAGAATATGGCCAAGGACCCATGTGATTGGAGGCGGAAGACGGCCCCCCGGAAACGAAGGTCCCTCGCCCCGCCTCCGTTTTCAGCAGGCCCAATGTTTCCAGGGTCAGCAACGCCTCCCGCAGCGACGCGCGGCTGATCCCGAATTTCTGCGAAAACTCCCGTTGCGAGGGAATTTTCTCTCCCGGCTTGAGACTGCCGTTCTGGATCATGCTCTGGATTTCGCGGGCAACGGATTGCGGGACCAGTGTCTTGTTCAGCATTGCGTGTTTTCCATCTGCCCCTGCGGTGCGGCTCTCTGGCATTGTGAAGAGCCCAATCCCGCGCCAAGTCTATTTTATCGACACCACGTCTTGCAATTGCCAAACAGGCATGCTTCCTTGGTCTTACTGGTCTGACCAGTTAGACCAAGCGTAGCCGTGTTAATGCCAAAAAATCAAGGGGAACCTCATGAAAGCGCTGACACTCATCACCTCCACCATTCTGTCCGGCCTTTTGGCCGCAGCAACATTCACTTCCTCCGCCATCGCTGCAGACCTGACCGTCGGAGCAAATATCGGCAACGTCCCTTGGGAGTTCCAAGACGCTTCCGGCAAGACGGTTGGTTTCGAAATCGATCTCGTAACGGAAATCGGCAAGCGGCTCGGCAAGTCGGTCGAGTTCGTCAACATCCCGTTCAGCGGCCTGTTCTCGGCTGTTCAGTCCGGGCGTATCAACATGGCGGTGTCCTCCATCACCATTACTGAAAAGCGGCTGGAATCCGTGACCTTCGCGCAGCCCTACTACGACAGCGACCAGTCGCTGACGGTAACAGCGGCAAGCGGCATCACCGGCCTTTCCGGCATGGAAGGCAAGGTCGTCGGCGTCGACACCGGCTCGACCGGAGACATGTGGGCCACCAACAACACCGCGCAGTACAAGCTGGGCGAAATCCGCAAGTTTGAAGGCCTGTCGCCGGCCATGCTCGATCTCGTCGCCGGCCGTATCGATGGCTATATCAGCGACATCCCGGCCCTGCTCTATTACGTCAAGGACAAGCCGGACCTGAAGGTGGTCGAACGCATCACCACCGGCGAGAAATATTCGGTCATGTTCAACAAGGACGATCCTCTCGCCAAGGAAGTGAACGACGTGATCTCAACGCTGAAGAAGGAAGGTTTTGTCGCAAAGCTGCATGAAACCTGGTTCGGTGCAAAGGCCGAGGACACGACTTCGACCGTGATGGTCATGGACATGCCTGCCGCCAAGTAAACCGCGACCTCCTGTGATGGTGGCGCTGCCACGCCGCCATCACATCCACGCAGACTGCCGGTGGCCTCATGAACCTGCTCAATACCTTCTTCAACATACCGATCCTGATCGACACGTTTCCGCTTCTCCTTTCGGGATTGCTGGTCACGCTGGAGATCGGTGTCACCAGCATCATCGCCGGCCTGATCGGTGGACTCTTCCTGGCACTGATTCGGCTGTATGGCCCTGGCCCTGTGCCCTTTCTTGCCAAGATCTATATCGACATCTTCCGCTCGATCCCGCTTCTGGTGCTGCTGATCGTCGTCTACTACGCCCTGCCGTTCGTCGGCATCCGCTTCTCCCCCTTCGTCTCCGCCGTCGTGGCGCTGACGCTGGTTTCATCGGCCTATACCGCCGAAATCTTCCGCGCGGGCATCGAGGCCATTCCGCACGGCCAGTTCGAAGCCTCCCAGGCGCTCGGCCTCTCTGCGCGCCACATGATGGTCGATGTGATCCTGCCGCAGGCGATCAAGATCGTCATTCCGCCACTGACCAACAACTGCATCAACGTCCTGAAGGACACGGCGCTCGCGTCCGTCGTCGCCATGCCGGACCTGTTGAAGCAGGCAACCCAGGCGCAAGCACTGTCGGCCAATCCGACGCCACTCATCGGTGCGGCGTTGATCTATGTCGCCCTACTCTGGCCGCTGGTCAGCATCGTGGCACGGCTGGAAAAACGCTTCGGCAGGGAGAAGCGCCCATGAGCCCGCTCATCAGGATCAGCAATCTGAAAAAGGCCTACGGTATCTTCACGGTATTGCATGGCATCGATCTCGACATTGCCGAAGGCGAGGTGGTCTGCGTCATCGGTCCTTCGGGATCAGGAAAGTCCACTTTGATCCGCTGCATCAACCGGTTGGAGGCCTTTTCCGACGACAGCAGTATCGTGGTCGACGGCGTTACGGTCGGCCCCGGCAAGGCGCTGGCGAAGGTGCGCGCCGAGGTCGGCATGGTGTTCCAGTCGTTCAACCTGTTTCCGCATCTGACGGTGCTGAAAAACGTCATGCTGGCACCGATGCGGGTACGCGGCACGAAGCCCGCGGAGGCCGAACGAAAGGCCCGCGAACTGCTGGCCCGCGTCGGCATCGAAACCCAGGCGGAAAAATATCCCGGCAAGCTTTCGGGCGGCCAGCAGCAACGCGTGGCGATTGCCCGCGCACTGGCGATGGAGCCCAAGGTGATGCTGTTCGACGAGCCCACCTCGTCACTCGATCCGGAAATGGTTGGCGAAGTGCTGGACGTGATGAAGACGCTTGCCGGCACCGGCGTCACCATGGTCGTCGTCACCCATGAAATGGGTTTTGCCCGCCAGGTGGCCGATCGCGTCATCTTCATGGATGGCGGCCGCATCATCGAGCAGGGCACGCCGGCCGAAATCTTCGACAATCCCAAGGAAGAGAGGACACGCAGCTTTCTGCGCGCCGTTCTCGAACACTGAGAAAAACAAAATCGGGTCTGGAGGACCACATGCCCCATCAAGACACATCCGTTCAGAACGGCCTGGATATAGACTTTGTCCGCAGCCAGTTTCCCGGTCTTTCCCATGGCTGGACCTTCTTCGACAATGCCGGCGGATCGCAGATCCTGAAGCGCGCGGTCGAGCGAATCAACACGTTCCTCTATGACAGGAATGTCCAGATCGGCGGCAGTTACGAAGTATCCCAAGCTGCCGCGAAGGCACTCTACGAAGCACGCACTGCAGCGATGCACCTCGTCAATGCGTCACGGCCGGAGGAAATCGTCTTCGGCAATTCGACGACGGCGCTCTTGCAGAATCTCGCCCGCGCCATGACGAGCCAATTTAAGCCTGGTGACGAGATCATCGTCACCATCGCCGATCATGAATCCAACATTGGCCCCTGGGACAGGCTGCGCGACGCCGGCATGGTCATCAAGACCTGGCCGCTCAACAAGGACACCTACACGCTCGATCTCGCCGACCTCGAGCCGCTGATGTCGGAGCGCACGAAACTCGTCTGCATCACCCATGTGTCGAACATCCTGGGGTCCATCAACCCCGTGCGCGCGATCGCCGATTTCGTCCATGAAAGGGGGGCACGGATCTGCGTGGATGCTGTCGCCTATGCGCCCCATCGCGCGGTCGATGTGCAGGCTTTCGATGCCGATTATTACGTCTTCAGCCTCTACAAGACCTATGGCCCGCATTATGCGCTGATGTACGGCAAATACGATCATCTGCTGGAACTGGATACGCTCTACCACTATTTCTACGGCAAGGACAAAGTGCCCGGCAAGCTGGAGCCCGGCAATCCGAACTACGAGCTTGCCTATGCGACCTGCGGCATCGTCGATTACCTCGGAGAACTCGGCGAACAGGCAGGCACAACGGGATCGATCCGCGAGAAGATCGTCGCGGCCTATGGCGCGATCGCCGTGCAGGAAAATGCCCTTGTCGAGCGCCTTCTGACCTATCTGCGCGGCCGCAACGACTGCCGTATCATCGGCCACAGCGCCAACCGCGACGGTACCCGCATCCCGACCATCAGCTTTGTCTTCGACGGCAGGGATTCGGCGGAGATCTGCAAGGCGATGGATGCCCACCGGATCGCCATCCGGTTCGGCGACTTCCACTCGCGGCGCCTCGCCGAATATCTGGATCTCACGGAAAACAACGGCATGGTCCGTGTTTCGATGGTCCATTACAACACGATCGAGGAGATCGACCGGATGACCAAGGCGCTGGACACGATTCTGGGATCGACCACCGGCTCCGCAACCGCTGCCTGACCAACCGGAGAGACCGCATGCCATTTGATACGATCATCCGTAACGGCACCGTCGTCACAGCCAGCGATACCTTCCGCTGCGATGTCGGCATTCGCGACGGTCGCATCGCGGCCATGGCCGAAAGCCTCACCGATGCGCCGGAGATCATTGATGCCAGCGGTCTCTATGTCATGCCCGGCGGCATCGACAGCCATGTACATATTGCGCAACCCTCCGGCGACGGCATCGTCATGGCCGACGATTTCGCCAGCGGTACACTGTCCGCGGCTTTCGGCGGCAATACGACGATCATGCCGTTCTGCCTGCAGGAAAAGGGCATGACGCTGAGGGAAGCGCTCAAGGTCTATCACGCCAAGGCGGATGGCGAATGTTATGTCGATGTCAGCTTTCACATCATCGTCTCCGACCCGACAAGCTACGTGCTGGGCCAGGAACTCCCTGCCCTGGTCGAAGACGGCTACACCTCGATCAAGGTCTTCATGACCTATGAGAACCTGCGCCTGCGCGACGACGAAATCCTGGCGACGCTGGACAGCGCAAGGACCTCCGGCGCGCTGGTCATGGTCCATTGCGAAAACGAGGACGCGATCCGCTTCCTGATCGGCCGCCATGAGGCCAATGGCGAACTTGCTCCGAAATATCACGCGACGAGCCGGCCGGTCGCCGCCGAACGGGAAGCAACCCACCGTGCGCTTTCGCTCGCCGAAATCGTCGACACGCCGATCGTCATCGTTCATGTCTCGAACCGCGAGGCGATGGAAGAGATCCAGCGGGCGCGCGGGCGCGGCAGCAAGGTGGCCGGCGAAACCTGCCCCCAATACCTGATGCTGACCGCCGACGATCTCGATGCCACCGAACTGGAAGGCGCGAAATTCGTCTGCTCGCCGCCGCCTCGCGACAGGGAAAGCCAGATTGCGTGCTGGGAGGGTCTGCAGAACGGCACGTTCGATTTGTTCTCCTCCGACCACTGCCCGTTCCGCTACGACGACGACACCGGAAAGCTCAACGAGAAGGGCAAGAGAAACTTCCGCTGGATCCCAAACGGCATTCCCGGTGTGGAGACACGGCTGCCGATCCTGTTTTCGGAAGGTGTGGCCAAGGGCCGGATCGATCTCAACCGGTTCGTTGCGCTTTCTTCCACCAACCACGCCAAGCTCTACGGCCTTTATCCGCGCAAGGGCACAATCGCCATCGGCTCGGACGCCGACATCGCGCTCTGGGACCCGAATAAATCCGTTGTGATCACCAACGACATCCTGCACCACGGTGCTGACTACACACCCTATGAGGGGTTGGAGGTGACCGGATGGCCGGTGCGGGTGATGGTGCGTGGCAAGACAGTGACCGATGGCGACGAACGCGTCGCCGCCAAGGGGGCCGGCAACTACCTTGAACGAGGCAGGTCCTCACTCAAATAACCCGGACGGAAATATTATCTGAGCGTTTATGGAAGCAGGCGGATCGATATCGGTCTGCTCCGTTTCCATGGATGATGGTCCCCGGCTGACCGCGGCAGCAATCTCTCGATCGGCCACAAAACGCAACCTCATGCTGCCGCCGATCATATTCTCGGCCACCTCAGCGAGAACCGGCTCTTTTATCCGCTTCCAGCACTGGAAATGCGGTTCGGTCAAACTACCTGTTCATGATCGGCATCCAGTTGAAATTCAATTTTCAATCCCGCGCGGCCGCATGCGGTCCCGGAAAAATCGTGAGGCTGCACCGTGGTTACTTTCACACTGAATGGAAAAGAACGGAGTTTCGACGGAGATCCGGATACGCCACTACTCTGGGTGATCCGTGATTTCGAAAAACTGACCGGCACCAAATATGGTTGCGGCGTTGCCCAGTGTGGTGCCTGCACCGTTCATCTCGACGGCATGACGCGCCGCTCCTGCATCACGCCGATCTCGACGGTCGATGGTTCCGAGGTCATCACTATCGAGGGGATCGAGGGACCGGAAGCAAAGGCGGTGCAGGCCGCCTGGGTCGCGATCGACGTTCCGCAATGCGGCTACTGTCAATCCGGGCAGATCATGTCTGCCGTCGCGCTTCTGCAAGTCACGCCGAAACCCAGCGATGCCGATATCGATGGCGCCATGGCCGGCAATCTCTGTCGATGCGCGACCTATCATCGAATCCGGCAGGCGATCCACAATGCCGCCGATGCGATGGAGGGTTGAGCCATGACCGTGCAACAGATTTCCACCACCCGCCGCGCCTTCCTCGCCGGCAGCGGCCTCGTCATCGGTCTCGCGCTTGTTCCGCGCAACATGGCCGCTTTCGCCTCCCCGAGCGGTATCAAGGCCGGAGGCGAAGATGCGTTGACCGCCCTTAACACCTTCGTCAAGATTGGCACCGACGACACCATCACGGTGCTTTCCAAGCATATCGAGATGGGTCAGGGGCCGTTTACGGGACTGGCGACCCTCGTCGCCGAGGAACTCGACGCCGACTGGTCGCAAATGCGCGCCGTGCATTCTCCCGCCGATGACAAGGTCTACGCCAATCTTGCCTTCGGTCTGCAGGGAACCGGCGGCTCCACCTCGATCGCCAATTCCTACGAGCAATTGCGCAAGGCCGGCGCCACCGCACGCGCCATGCTGGTCGCGGCGGCCGCCGAAGAATGGGGCGTGCCGGCTGGCGAGATCACCGTCGAGAAGGGACGCATCAAGCATGCGGGATCGGCCAAGGAAAGCGGCTTCGGCGCGCTGACCGTCAAGGCGGCGGCACAGACGCCGCCGGAAAATCCGGTGCTCAAGGACCCGTCGAAATTCGTCTTGATCGGCCAAGAACTGCCGAAGCTCGATACGGTCGGCAAGACCAACGGCACGGCGATCTACACGCTCGACATTACTCCCGACAATGTGCTGGTCGCCGTCGTTGCGCATCCCGAGCATTTCGGCGCGACGGTCAAATCCTTCGATGACAGCGAAACGCTCAAGGTGATGGGCGTGGTCGATGTCAAACAGGTGCCGCAGGGCGTCGCGGTTTATGCCGACAACACGTTCGCGGCCCTGCGCGGCCGGGCCAATCTGAAGGTCGAATGGGATTTGTCAAAAGCCGAGACTCGCTCGAGCGAGGAACTGGCGGCGGATTACGCCAAACAGTTTGCTGAAAAGGGTCTCGAAGCGACCAACAATGGCGATGTCGACACGGCCTTCAAGCGGGACGGCTTGCAGACCCTGGAAGCGGAACTCGTCTTTCCCTTCCTCGCCCATGCCCCGATGGAGCCGCTCGACGCTGTCTTCATCAAGGCCGCGGACGGATCGCTTGATGTCTACAATGGCGCGCAATTCCCTGCCATGGACCAGATGACGGCAGCCAAGATCATCGGGATCGATCCCTCCAAGGTCCGCGTCAACACGCAGATGACCGGCGGCAGTTTCGGCCGCAAGGCACAGTTCGGCTCGCCCTACATGCAGGAAGCCGCCGGCGTCTTTGCCGCGACGGACGGCAGCCGGCCGCTCAAGCACATGTGGACCCGCGAGGACGACATTCGCGGCGGCTTCTATAGGCCGATGTATGCCCATAAGATGCGCGGCGCGATCGATGCGGACGGCAAGATCACGGCCTGGGAACAGGTCATCGTCGGCCAGTCGATCATGGGCAAAGCCGATCTCGACGAGACCTCGGTCGAGGGCGCGTCGAACCTGCCCTATGCGATCCCCAATCTGCGCGTGACCGCCCATAATACCCAACTCGCCGTTCCGCCGCTCTGGTGGCGGTCGGTCGGCCATACACATACGGGCTTTGCCGTCGAGACCTTTGTCGACGAACTGATGCAGAAGGTCGGCAAGGATCCGGTCGAAGGTCGCCTTGCGCTTCTGACCAACGAGCCCCGGCATACCGGCACGTTGAAGAAGGTGGCGGAGATCGCCGATTGGGGCTCGAAGGTTCCCGATGGCCGGTCGCGCGGCGTCGCCGTCGTCAAGAGCTTCGGCACCTATGTCGCCCAGATCGTCGAACTCTCGCTCGGCGACGACGGAGCGCCGCGCGTCCACAAGGTCTGGTGCGCGGTGGATTGCGGCGTCGCTGTCAATCCGAATGTCATCAAGGCGCAGATGGAAGGCGGCATCGGCTACGGCCTCGGCGCCGTCCTCTTCGATGCGGTGACGCTGGGCAAGGGCGGCAAGATCATGCAGTCCAACTTCCATGATTATCGCTCGCTGCGCATCAACGAGATGCCGGCGGTCGAGGTCGCCATCGTTGCATCGACGGAAAAACCGAGCGGAGTGGGAGAACCCGGCGTTCCGCCTGTCGGGCCGGCCGTCGCCAATGCCTGGCGACGATTGACGGGCAGTCCGGTCCGGACCTTGCCGATCGTCAATGTCGTGACATCGTGAGGGCTGCACCATGAAGAACCGTATCATCGCCCTCGGCGCCACGCTTGGTGTCGCCGCCTCTCTCTTCGCCGCCACCTTATCGGTCGCGCAGGATACCGGGACGGAAACATCCGCACCGCTCAAACCGGCTGCGGAGTTCCAGTCGATCACCGATGCCAAGCAGCGCTCCTGGGCGCTGTTCGAGGAGGCCGGAAAGGTCATTCAGCATCCACGCTGCGTCAACTGTCATCCGGCAACCGACCGGCCGCTGCAGACCATGGCCATGCACAAGCACCAGCCGCCGGTGACGCGCGGCGATGGCGGCATGGGCATGCCGGGCATGACCTGCAATACCTGTCACGGGCAGGCCAATGTCGAGGTCATCGGTCAGGCTGAAACGCTGAAGAGCATTCCCGGCCATCCCTCCTGGCATCTGGCGCCGATCGAGATGGCATGGGAAGGCAAGTCGCTCGGAGACATCTGTCGACAGATCAAGGACCCCGAACGCAACGGCGGCAAGACGCTGGCCGAGATCACCGAGCATATGGCGCATGACAGCCTCGTCGGCTGGGGCTGGCAGCCGGGCGCCGGGCGCGAACCGGTTCCCGGCTCGCAGGCGGTGTTCGGCGAACTGATTGCGGCCTGGGTCGAAAGCGGCGCAGCCTGCGAATGACCCTACATCTTCGCTGACCACCACAAGGAAGGGCGCGGCATCGACCGCGCCCTTCGTCATTACGAATAAGCTGTCAGCGCAGCAGGCCCTGCCCTCCATCCACCCAGATCGGCGTTCCCGTGACATGGCGGGAAAGGTTGGAGGCGAGGAACACCACGACGTCTGCCACGTCGGCGCTCTTGCCCGGCTCGCCACCGGTAATCGGCACCTGACCCTCCGGCCACTCGACGGGAATGGCGGTTTCCTCCTCACCGCGCAGCTTGGTATTGGCGTCGATATTGGTTTCAATCTCGCCGGGGCAGACCGCATTGACGCGGATATTGTGTCGCGCCAGTTCGAGCGCCAGTTGCTGGGCCATCGCCACCTGCGCCGCTTTGGTAGCCGAATAGGCGGTCGCGCCGGGTGTCGTGAATGTGCGAGTGCCGTTGATCGACGAGACGACGATGATCGAACCCCCACCGCCGACCTTGAGATGAGGAACCGTCAGGTGGACGGTCAGATAGGTGCCGCGCAGGTTGATCGCGATCGTCTCGTCCCACTCGGCCGGCTTCAGGTCATCGATCGGCGCCCAGACACCGTTGATGCCGGCATTGGCGACGACAATATCAAGCCGCCCATGCGCGCCGATGAGGCGATCGACCGCCTGGCGCATCTCGTCCGCCTGCGAAATATCAGCGACGAGCGTCATCGCCTTGCCGCCGGCAGCCGTGATTTGATCTGCTGTTTCCCTAAGTTCATCCTCGGTTCGCCCAAGCAGACCGACAACAGCGCCCTTTTGCGCCAGCGCCAGTGCCGAGGCCTTGCCGATGCCGGAACCGGCGCCAGTGACCAGCGCCACTTTTCCTGAAAATTCCATGATATCCCGCTCTCCCTGTGAGGAAGCGGAATTCTTCAGGCGACGAAAAGTTCAGTCTTGATCAAGCGAAATGGGAGCGGTCACTTGCCCTTGAACTGCGGCGGCCGCTTTTCGACGAAGGCAGCCATGCCTTCCTTCTGGTCCTCGGTCGCAAACAGGCCGTGGAAAATTCGGCGCTCGAACAGGATGCCTTCACGCAGACCGCTTTCCAGTGCCCGATCGACGGCCTCGCGCGCTGCCATGGTCGCGAGCTTGCCATAGCCGGCGATCGTGCGGGCAGCAGCCAGCGTTTCGTCCATCAGCTTGTCAGCGGCCAAGATACGGGAGACGAGGCCGCAGCGCTCCGCTTCCGTCGCATCCATCATCCGGCCGGTCAGGATCATATCCATTGCCTTGGACTTGCCGACCAGTTTGGTCAGCCGCTGTGATCCGCCCATACCCGGGATGACGCCGAGCTTAATCTCCGGCTGGCCGAACATCGCGGTTTCCGACGCGAAGATAATGTCGCACATCATCGCCAGCTCGCAGCCGCCGCCCAACGCATAGCCGGAGACGGCAGCGATCTTCGGCGTCCGGAACAATGCGAACTTGTCCCATGCGGCAAAGAAATCGTCGCCGAACATATCCGGAAACGACTTGTCGGCCATTTCCTTGATATCGGCACCGGCGGCGAAGGCCTTTTCCGATCCGGTCAGCACGAAGCAGCCGACGCCGGGATCACGATCGAGCGGCGCAAGTTCGGTGGCGAGCGCATTCATGATTTCGGAATTCAGCGCGTTGCGGGCGGCCGGCCGGTTCAGCGTGACGATGACGACCCGGTCCTGCTGTTCGACGATGATCGGTTTTTCCATGAACTGGTCCTTGGCCATGAGGAGCGGACGATCAGAGATCGGCGGATTTTTCCCTAAGGAGATTGATGATACCGGAAAAATCCGTGTCGGCATGCCCGATATCGTTGAACATCTGATAGAGTTCGGCGGCCTTGGCGCCAAGCGGTGTTGTTGCTCCACTGGCTGCGGCCGCCTCCTGCGACAGCTTCAGATCCTTCAGCATCAAGGCACCGGCAAAGCCTGGCTTGTAATCGTTGTTGGCCGGCGATGCCGGGACTGGTCCCGGTACGGGGCAGTAGGTCGTCAGCGACCAGCACTGGCCGGACGAAACCGAGGCGACATCGAACAGAGCCTGATGGGAAAGTCCGAGCTTTTCGCCGAGCACGAAAGCCTCGCCGACGGCGATCATGCTGATGCCAAGGATCATGTTGTTGCAGATCTTGGCAGCCTGTCCGGCTGATGCGCCACCGCAATGGATGATCTTCTTGCCCATGGCCTGGAAGATCGGTGCGGCATCGGCAAAGGCCTGCTGCTCGCCGCCGATCATGAAGGTCAGCGTACCGGCCGCCGCACCACCCGTGCCGCCCGAAACCGGCGCATCGAGCGAGGGGCAGCCCTTCCCGGCGGCCAGTTCATGCGCCTTGCGGGCGCTGTCGATGTCGATGGTCGAGCAATCGATCAGCAATGTACTGGACGGCACCGCCGCCACCAATTCCTGCCAGACCGATAGGACATGCTTGCCGGCGGGCAGCATGGTAATGACGGTATCGACATCCTCGACGGCTTCGGCAAGCGATGTACAGGCCGTGACCCCGTTTTTGCTAGCCTGATCCAGTAGCGGTTGGGCGAGATCGAACCCCTTCACCGCATGCCCTGCTTTGACTAGATTGGCCGCCATTGGGCCACCCATATGGCCGAGACCGATGAAACCGATTGAGGTCATGGGTTGGCTCCTTGCTTGCTGGCGTCAGTGAAGATCGGCCGGTCGACCGGCTGAAAATAGGCGGCGACATCGGCATCGATCACATCGGCAAGCCGGGCCGGGCGCCATTGCGGATTGCGATCCTTGTCGATGACGGCGGCGCGGACGCCTTCGTAGAAATCATGGCTGGCGAGAACCGCGACCGTGGCCGCAAATTCGCGCTCCAGGCATGCCTCCAGGCTCGGTGACTGCCGGCCAAGCTGCAGCAGGCGCAATGTCACGTTGAGACTGAGCGGGGACTTGGTGGAGAGGTCGGCAAGACACTGCTGCGCGAACACACCGCCGTCCTTCTGCAGGGCTTCCATGATCTGCTCGACGGTATCGAAAGCAAACAGCCGGTCGATGGCCTGCCGGTTCTGTTCCAGCTTGCCGGATTCGGGTTTCGCTGAGTGGGACTCGATCACCGCAGATACAGCATCACTGGATCCGCCTGCCGAGAGTTCGGGCAGCGCCTCAATCAACGCGGGCAGGCGATCCGATGGCACGAGGCTGTCCGCGAGGCCGGCAAGAATGGCGTCTGCTGCCGAAAGCGGTTCCCCCGTCAGCGCGATATAGGTGCCAAGCTCACTGTCCTGCCGCGTCAGGAACCAGGAGGCACCGATATCCGGAAAGAAGCCGATCCCCGTTTCCGGCATGGCGAAGCGGGTGCGCTCGGTGACGACGCGGTGACTGCCATAGACGGAAATGCCGACACCGCCGCCCATGACTATGCCATCCATGATGGCGATATAGGGTTTCCAATAGTGGCCGATGCGGGCGTTGAGCCGATATTCCTCGCGCCAGAAGGTTGCGGGTTCATCGGACCCGGCTTTTCCTCCGTCATAGATGGCGCGGATATCGCCACCGGCGCAGAGCCCGCGCTCCCCCTCCCCCGTGACGATGACGGCCACGATGGCGGGATCGCGCTCGAAATCATCCAGCGCCGCTTCGATATCGCGCACCATGCCCAGGGTCAGGCTGTTGAGCGCCTTCGGGCGATTGAGCCGGATGCGGCCAAGCGCACCTTGTCGCTCGACCAGTGTTTCGGAGTGCAATGCCGCGGGATCAAATATGGAGGGCATGACCAAGTGCTTTCATAGCGGCTTCCTGAAAACCTTCGCTGCGGGTCGGATGCGGGTGGATCGTCGCGGCAATATCCTCCAGCCGCGCGCCCATTTCCAGAGCCAGCGCAAAGGCGCTCGACAGTTCGGACACGCCGGCACCGACGGCCTGAACACCCAAGACGAGGTTGCTGTCGGATCGCGCCACGATGCGCACGAAGCCCTCTTCCGAGAGCATGGTCATGGCACGCCCATTGGCGTTGAACGGAAACTGCCCGACGCGGATCTCGTACCCTTGCGCTCGCGCTTCGTCCGGCGACAGGCCGGCGGTGACGATTTCCGGATCGGTGAAGCAGACGGCCGGGATACAACGCTTGTCCCATGTCCGTTTCCGGCCCGCGACGATCTCGGCGACCATTTCGCCCTGCGCCATGGCGCGATGCGCCAGCATCGGCTCGCCGGTGATATCGCCGATAGCGTGGATACCACGCATTGATGTCCGGCAGCGATCGTCGATGCGCAGGAACCGGCCGCTGCGGTCGAGATCCAGTTCCTCCAGCCCCCAGCCTTCCGTGCGCGGCTTGCGGCCCACGGTCACAAGGATCTTGTCGGCGGCAAGCTGCTCCTCCGCTCCCTCAGCCGTCTCGATCAGCAACGCATTGCCGGCAAGCCCCTTGGCCTTGGCAGCGGTCAGCACGCGGACACCGAGATCGGCAAGACGCTTTACCACCGGCTTGACCAGTTCGGCATCATATTGCGGCAGGATTTGCGGGGTCGTTTCGACCACCGTCACGGCAGACCCCATCTTGGCGAAGGCCGTTCCGAGTTCCAGCCCGATATAGCCGCCACCGACAACGACAAGATTTTGCGGGACGGTTTTCAGAGACAAGGCCTCGGTCGAGGAAATGACCGGGCCTCCGAACGGCAGGAATGGCAACTCCACCGGCTCGGAACCGGTGGCGATCACCACCGTCTCGGCGCGGATGACCTGCATTCCGGTTTCCGTCTCGACCTCGACGGTCTTGCCGTCGCGGAACCTCGCCCGTCCATGGACGATCTTCACCCGGGCCTTGCGCAGCAGACCCAGCACGCCGCTGTTCAGCCGGCCGACGATCCCGTCCTTCCAGGCGATAGTTCTGCCCAGATCGAGTTTCGGCGCGTCGAGAGAAATGCCGAGAGGGCTCTTGCCACCAGCCATATGACTGACCTTCTCGAACTCCTCGGCCGCATGGATCAGCGCCTTGGAGGGGATGCAGCCGATATTCAGGCAGGTGCCGCCCGCCTTGACGGCTTCGACGATGACGGTATCGACGCCAAGCTGGCCGGCACGGATGGCGCAGATATAGCCTCCCGGTCCGGCGCCGATGACGAGAAGTTTGCAGACGATCTCTTTCATGGGCTCAGCTTTCAATGAAAATCAGCGCCGGCGTTTCGAGCAGCGCCTTGACCCGCTGAACGAAGGTCGCCGCATCCCAGCCGTCCACCACGCGGTGATCGAAACTGGAGGACAGGTTCATCATCTTGCGCGGAATGAACTGGCTGCCATCCCAGACCGGGCGGGTCATGATCTTGTTGACCCCGACGATTGCCACTTCCGGATGATTGATAATCGGCGTCGTGGCGATGCCGCCCATGGCGCCGAGCGAGGTAATGGTGATGGTCGAGCCGGACAGTTCTTCGCGCAGCGCCGATCCAGTTCGGGCAGCCTCTGCCAGCCGTACGACCTCGGCCGCGCAATCCCAGATGCCGCGTGCTTCCGCATGGCGCACCACCGGCACGGTCAGGCCCGCAGGTGTCTGGGTGGCGATGCCGATATGGACGGCCGCATGCCGGCTGATAATGCCTGCGTCATCGTCGAAAGTGGCGTTGACCACGGGCTGCTCGTCGATGGTTTTCACCATGGCCCGCATCAGGAAGGGCAGGATGGTCAGCTTTGTCTGTTCCGGCTTGCGACCGGCATTCATCGTCGCCCTCAAATCTTCCAGATCGGTCACGTCGATTTCCTCGACATAGGTGATATGGGGAATGCGCGAGGTGGCCAGCACCATCTTTTCCGAAATGCGGCGGCGCAGGCCGGTGACCTTGATCTCCTCGACTGCGGTCCGCTTGGCAAGACCGGCGGGTGCAGCCTGCGGCTGCGTGCCACGGGCAAGAAACTGGTCGAGATCGTCATGGGTGATGCGGCCGGCAGGACCGGTGCCCGTCACCTGCCTGAGATCGATGCCGCCCTCCTGTGCACGCAACCGCACAGCGGGTGATGCCAGCGGCTTATCGGCAACAGCGTCCGTGTGAGGTTTGACCTTGGCAACGGGCGCGGTTGCGGCCGGCTTCTGAATCTCGGAAGACGGCGGGCTTTCGGCCTTTTCCGTCAGCAGCCTTACGGGTTCGGCTTCCACAGTTTCCGCCGTCGCAACAGCCTCCGCCTCGCCGCCCTCCCCCGCAACCTCGATGCGCACCAACGGCGCTTTGACGGCGACGACATCGCCGATCTCCGCACCCAGCCATAAGACCGTGCCGCTGACCGGCGACGGGATTTCGACGGTCGCCTTGTCGGTCATGACGGCGGCGAGGATCATGTCCTCACGGATGGGATCGCCGACCTTGCAGTGCCATTCGACAAGTTCGGCTTCCGCCACACCTTCGCCGACATCCGGCATCTTGATGGTGAATTCACCCATGGTCACGCCTCCATCACTTCGGCAAGCGCACGTCCGACCCGGGCGGGACCGGGGAAATAATCCCATTCCTGCGCATGCGGGTAAGGCGTATCCCAGCCGGTGACGCGAACCACCGGTGCTTCCAGATGATAGAAGCAATGCTCCTGCACCAAAGCCGCGAGTTCCGCGCCATAGCCCGAAGTCAGCGTAGCTTCATGCACGACGACACAGCGCCCGGTTTTCGAGACCGACTGCACGATCGTATCGAGATCGAGCGGCAGCAGGCTGCGCAAGTCGATTACCTCCGCATCAACGCCCATTTCTTCCACTGCGGCCAGCGCAACATGCACCATCGTGCCATAGGCGACGACGGTTACCGCGGAGCCTGGCCTGCGGATTTCCGCCTTGCCGATGGGGATGCTGTAATGCCCCTCGGGCACCTCGCCGAGCTCATGTTTCGACCAGGGTGTCACCGGCCGGTCGTGATGGCCGTCGAAGGGGCCGTTATAGAGGCGCTTCGGCTCGAGGAACATGACCGGGTCCGGGTCCTCGATCGAGGCGATCAACAGGCCCTTGGCGTCGTAGGGATTGGAGGGGACTACAACCTTCAGGCCGCAGACATGGGTGAACAGCGCCTCCGGGCTCTGGCTGTGCGTCTGGCCACCGAAAATGCCGCCGCCGGTCGGCATGCGCAGCACGATCGGGCAGGTGAAGTCACCGTTGGAGCGGTAGCGGATGCGGGCTGCTTCCTGGGTGATCTGGTCATAGGCCGGATACATGTAATCGGCGAACTGGATCTCGACACAGGGCTTCAATCCATAGGCGGCCATGCCGATCGCCGTGCCGACAATGCCGCTTTCGCTGATCGGCGCATCGAAGCAGCGGGTCTTGCCGTATTTCGCCTGGAGCCCCTGCGTGCAGCGGAAGACGCCGCCGAAATAGCCGACATCCTCGCCGAACACGACAACATCGTCGTCGCGCTCCATCGACACATCCATGGCGCTGCGTACGGCCTCGATCATCGTCATTCTGGCCATGTCAGTATCCTGCCTTCTGCCGCTGACGACGAATATGCGCGGGCATTTCGGCATAGACACCCTCGAAGATGTCCCGCACCGAAGGCTTGCCGCCGGCGTGCAGAGTGCCGTGTACCTCCGCCTGCTTCTGCGCCTGGATCACCTCGTCGAGGATTTCGGCTTCCGCCTGCACATGCCGCTCCTCCGACCAGACGCCGCGCACGATCAGGTGCTTCTTCAGCCGCAGGACGGGGTCGCCGAGCGGCCAGGCTTCGGATTCGGTCTTCGGACGGTAGGCGCTCGGGTCATCGGAGGTCGAATGGGCACCGACGCGATAGGTGACATATTCGATCAGCGTCGGACCGAGATTGCGCCGGGCGCGCTCAGCTGCCCAGCAGGAGACGGCATAGACGGCGAGATAATCGTTGCCATCGACACGCAGCGCCGGGATACCGAAGCCGAGGCCACGGGCGGCAAACGTGCCGGAGCCGCCGCGGGCGATGCCTTGGAAAGTCGAAATGGCCCATTGATTGTTGACGATGTTGAGAATGACCGGTGCCTTGTAGGTCGAAGCAAAGACCAGTGCCGAATGGAAATCCGATTCCGCCGTCGAACCATCGCCGATCCAGGCGGCGGCAATCTTGGTGTCGTTCTTGATGGCGGACGCCATGGCCCAGCCGACGGCCTGCACATATTGGGTGGCGAGATTGCCGGAAATGGTGAAGAAGCCGTGTTCCTTCGACGAATACATGATCGGCAACTGCCGGCCGCGCAACGGGTCTTTCTCGTTCGAGAATATCTGGTTCATCATCTCGACCATTGGATAATCATCGGCGATGAGCAGACCAGCTTGCCGATAGGTCGGGAAGTTCATGTCGCCCTTGCGCAGAGCCTTGCGAAAGGCACAGCTAACGGCCTCTTCGCCGAGATGCTGCATGTAGAACGAGGTCTTGCCCTGCCGCTGCGCCATCAGCATTCGGGCATCGAAAGCCCGGAGCTTCATCATGTTGCGCAGGCCGGTCAGCAACTCCTCGTCGGAAAGCAAGCCTGCCCAGGGGCCGACAGCCTCGCCGTCACGGTTCAGGACGCGGATGATCGAATAGGCGAGATCGCGGATGTCTTCCGGTGCCGCATCGACCGGCGGGCGCGGCACGGAGCCGGCCTTGGCGATGTTGACGTTGGAAAAATCCGGCATGCCGCCGGGCCGGACCGCCGGTTCCGGTACATGCAGGCTCAATTGCGGGAACTCGATCATGCCTCGTTCTTCCTCCCGTTTTTCACCCTTGCCTTCCAGTCCCTCCCGGAAGTAGGGCGTTTTTTCTTATAGACTACGCGCAATGACGATGCGCTGCACGTCGCTGGTCCCTTCGTAGATCTGGCAGATGCGGACGTCGCGGTAGATGCGCTCGACCGGATAGTCCGACATATAACCGTAGCCACCGTGAATCTGGATCGCGTCCGAGCAGACCTTCTCTGCCATTTCCGAGGCGAACAGCTTGGCCATGGATGCTTCCGTCAGGCAGGGCTCGCCGGCTTCCTTCAGTGCGGCGGCATGCAGCACCATCTGCCGCGCCACCGTGATCTGCGTCGCCATGTCGGCAAGGCGGAAGGCGACGGCCTGGTGCTCGATAATCGGCTTGCCGAAGGCGATGCGCTCGCGGGCATAATCACGTGCCGCCTCGAAGGCCGCCCGCGCCATGCCGACCGATTGCGCGGCGATGCCGATGCGGCCGCCTTCGAGATTGGCAAGTGCGATCCTGTACCCCTCGCCTTCCGCGCCCAACCGCAGGTCCGCGGGGATGTGCATGTTGGAAAAGGCGATCTGGCAGGTGTCGGATGAATGAAGGCCGAGCTTGTGCTCGACGCGGACGACCTCGTAGCCGGGCGTATCCGTCGGCACGATGAAGGCGGTGATGCCCTTCTTGCCGGCATCGGGATCGGTGACGGCAAAGACGATGATGACATTGCCGTTCTTGCCGGAGGTAATGAACTGCTTGGCGCCGTCGAGCACATAATGATCGCCATCACGGCGGGCGCGGGTGCGCAGATTGGATGCATCGGACCCCGCCTGCGGCTCGGTGAGGGCAAAGCCGCCGATCCATTCGCCGGATGCCAGTTTCGGCAGGAAGCGCTGCTTCTGTTCCTCGGTGCCGAATTTCAGGATCGGCACACATCCGACGGAACTATGCACACTCATGATGGTCGAACAGGGACCGTCACCGGCGGCGATCTCCTCCAGCGCGACGGCATAGGCGACCGTGCCTGTTTCCGAACCACCATAGGCTTCCGGCACGAGCATGCCGAGGAATCCAAGTTCGCCCATCTCCTTCAATTCGTCCTTCGGGAAGGCATGCTTCACGTCGCGTTCGGCGGCACCCGGCAAAAGACGCTCGCGGGCGAAATCACGGGCCATGTCGCGGATCTGGATTTGCTGTTCGGACAGGATCATCAGCCGCCTCTCCCTAATGCCGCTCGACGGCGATGGCCGTCGCCTCGCCGCCGCCGATGCAGAGCGAGGCCATGCCGCGCTTCAGATCATAGCGCTCCAGGGCCGCCAGCAATGTGACGATGACGCGGGCGCCGGAGGCCCCGATGGGGTGGCCGAGCGCGCAGGCACCGCCGTGAACATTGACCTTGTCGTGCGGCAGGTCGAGATCCCGCATCGCTGCCATGGCGACAACGGCGAAGGCCTCGTTGATCTCGAACAGGTCGACATCCCTCAAATCCCAACCCGTGCGTTCGCTGAGCTTCGTCAGGGCGCCGATCGGAGCCGTGGCGAACAGATTGGGCGCCTGCGCATGGGTCGCATGGCCGGCGATGGTTGCGAGTGGCTTCAAACCCCGGCGATCCGCTTCGGAGCGGCGCATCAGCACGAGTGCAGCCGCGCCGTCCGAAATCGATGAGGCATTCGCCGCTGTGACGGTGCCGTTTTCGCGGAATGCGGGTTTCAAGGTCGGGATCTTTTCGAGGCGGGCCTTGCCGGGCTGTTCGTCCTGACTGACAGTCTGCTCGGTGCGACCATTTCTGACGGTCACCGGCGTGATTTCGGCATCAAACAATCCGTCTTCGATCGCCTTCTTGGCCCGGGTCAGCGAGGTCACGGCAAAATCATCCTGGGCAGGGCGCGTGAACTGGTAGGCCTCGGCACAATCCTCGGCGAAGGTTCCCATCAGCCGCCCCTTGTCATAGGCATCCTCCAGTCCGTCCAGGAACATATGGTCAATCACACGGCCATGACCGAGCCGATAACCGCCGCGGGCGCGATCGAGCAGATAGGGCGCGTTGCTCATGCTCTCCATGCCGCCGGCAACGGCGATGGTGGCGCTGCCGGCAAGGATCAGGTCATGCGCCAGCATCGCCGCCTTCATGCCGGACCCGCACATCTTGTTGACGGTGGTGGCGCCAACGCCGAAGGGCAAGCCGGCGCCAATCGCCGCTTGCCGCGCCGGGGCCTGCCCCTGCCCCGCCGGCAGGACGCAGCCGAACACGATCTCCTCGACCACATCCGGGGCAACACCGCTGCGCTCCAGCGCGGCGCGAATGGCGGCGGATCCGAGTTCCGGCGCGGTGGCACCTTGCAGGTCACCCTGGAAGCCGCCCATGGCGGTGCGGGCCGAACCGACGATGACGATGGGATCATGCACTGTCATTGAAAAACTCCCATATCGGCCTCAGCGCGGCGCCATGCGCAACGCGCCGTCCAGCCGGATGACTTCGCCATTCAGCATGCTGTTCTCACAGATATGGCGCACCAGTGCGGCAAATTCATCGGGTCGGCCGAGACGCGGCGGAAACGGTACGCTCTTTCCAAGCGCATCCTGCACTTCCTGCGGCATGCCCGCCATCATCGGCGTCTGGAAAATGCCCGGGGCGATGGAGACGACGCGAATACCGAAGCGCGCAAGCTCCCGAGCGATCGGCAATGTCATGGAGACAACGCCGCCCTTGGAAGCCGCATAGGCCGCCTGCCCGACCTGCCCGTCGAAGGCCGCTACTGACGCGGTGTTGATGATCACGCCACGCTCACCGCCGCTGTCCGGCTCTTGCTTCTCAATGGCCGCCGCCGCCAGCCGGATCATGTTGAACGTGCCGACAAGATTGATGCCGACCGCACGGGCGAAGCTTTCGAGACGATGCGGCCCGTCGCGCCCCAGAACCTTCTCGCCCGGCGCGATGCCGGCACAGTTGACCAAGCCGTTTAGCTGCCCGAACGTTGCCAAAGCCATATCGACTGCCGCCTGACCATCGGCCTCGCTGGTCACGTCGGTCCGGATGAAACGAGCACTTTGTCCAAGGCTTGTGGCAACGCTGTTCCCCGCCTCGATATTCACATCGGCGACAACGACGCAAGCGCCTGCCTCGATCAGCATACGGGCAACGGCGGCACCAAGACCAGAACCGCCACCGGTGACAACAAAAACTTTCCCGGAAATCATCATGGCACGATTGTCCTGCCACCGCGGACCTGAGCCGACGTTCGATCCATCCTGCAGCCCTCCCGTGCCACGTCCGATCGCTGGTGCAAGCCGCTTCGGCCACACCGTCTTGCAGAACTCTACGCTGACGCGCTATTGCAAGCGATGACAGAAGTGTCCTTCATTTTCGGCCACTTTTACCACACTGGAACAGGCCCGATGACCGACCCCGACCGGCGCATGATCTCCCCCTCCTTCGTGGAGGAAGCCCTCGACAGCCTGCGAAGGAAGGGCAAGCCGACGGAACCGTTGCTGGCGGCGCTCGGTCTGCCGCCGGTCGTCGACAAACCTATTTCCGCCGAAACATATGGTGCCCTCTGGCTTGCCGTTGCTGCCAAACTGGATGATGAATTCTTCGGCATGGGCGGGCGGCCGATGCGGCGGGGCAGCTTCACCCTGCTCTGCCACTGCGTGCTCCATGCTGGGACGCTTGAACAGGCGCTGCGGCGGGCGCTGCGCTTTTTGAACATTCTGTTGGAAGATCCGCGTGGAGAACTGCATATCCGCGACGGGTTGGCTGAGATCGTGCTGACAGACGAGAGCGCTGCACGCTCCGCCTTTGCCTACCGCACTTACTGGATTCTGCTGCATGGCATCACGTGCTGGCTGGTCGGACGGCGCATCCCGATCCGTAAGGTCGATTTCCGCTGTGCGGAACCACGACAGGGGGCCGATTATCGCCTGTTCTTCGGCGCGCCCGTCCAGTTCGGGCAGTCCGTCAGCCTGCTCGCCTTCGACCGCACCGTGCTGAAGCTGCCGATCGTGCGCAGCGAGCAGGCTTTGAAGCAATTCCTACGCGGCGCGCCGGCCAATATTCTGGTGCGCTATCGCTACGACGCCGGTCTGGCCGCCGGTGTTCGAAAACGCTTGCGCCAGACACCGCCGTCTTCCTGGTCCGGCTTCGCTGACCTCGCCGCGCAAATGCGCATGTCGCCTTCCACACTCCGCCACCGGCTGCATGGCGAAGGGCAGAGCTATGCGGGGATCAAGGATGAAATCCGACGCGATCTTGCGATCGACATGCTTCTTCGCAGCGATCGCAGCGTCGGCGAAATCGCCGTGCAGCTTGGCTTCTCCGAGCCCAGCGCTTTCCACCGCGCCTTTCGCAAATGGACGTCAAAAAGCCCCGCCGCGTTTCGACAGGACGCTGCCGTGAGCGGACTGAAAAGCAGAAGCGTTATTCAAATCTAAAACAATAACGCGTATCGGAATTAACGAAAGCTCATCGTTCGGGCAAAAGCCCAAAGGCGAGGTCGGCACAAGTTCGTTTCAATAGACCATATGCAAGATGTCGGGGAAGTATTGCAGTGATTGTTTGGCAAGTCCTCATTGGAAACTTCACATGCATTGCCGCAATCATCTCGCTGTGGATGCATCTGCAATATAAATTCTACCGCCTGTCGAGGACACAACTGAAAATTGGATTTGGCGTGACACTGGGACTGTGCGCCATCGCCTCCATGCTGCTGTCTGTTGAAATCGTGCCCGGCGTCTATGTCGACTTGCGCACCTCGGTCATCCTGACCTCTGCCGTCTTCGGCGGACCACTGTCCATTGCAATCACAATGCCGATGGCCGTTGCCTTTCGCGCGCTCATGGGTGGCGCTGGCGCCGTGCAGGGTGTGGTCACGATCTTCGGCATGTCCATGCTTGGCCTGGCCGTTCATTATGCCGTGGGCCGGCGTCCCTTCGGACCAATGGGCATCCTTGCAATGGCAGGAAGCGCCGGCCTTGTTTCCACTGCACTGATGGTAATCTCGCCGATGCTGTCGATCCCCGGAGGCTTCCGGAACATCGGCGTTCCTATTGTACTTCTGAACGTCCTCGCCACGGCCGCCATTGCCTGCATCATCACCTATTTCCATCGCTTCACATTGGAGCGCGATATCCTGAGGGCCGCGCTCACCCAGGCTCCGGACTTTCACTACGTCAAGAACCTGAACAGCGAATTTGTCGTCACCAACCGGAACGTGGCGCGCTACAACGGCCGCCAGAAGTCGTCGGAAATGGTCGGCCTCACGGATTTCGACATCACCGATGCAGAGCATGCGCGGCATCTGTTCGAGGCGGAACAGGATATCATCGCCTCGGGCCAACCTGTGATCGACCAGGAGGAGCAGATCAGGACGCCGAACGGCAAGGAGCGCTGGTTCCTGACATCGAAGGTGGTTTTGAAAAATCGGCACGGCGACACGATCGGCCTTGCCGGCGTTACCCGCGACATCACGCATCACAAGATGCTGGAAGCCCAAGTCCAGGAAAGCCGCGATCTGCTGTCCCAGGCAATGGACGAAATGTCGGATGGGCTCGCGATGTTCGACTCTGCCGGATATCTTGTCTTCTGCAATGAACAGTATCGGACCTCGTTTCCACGCTCCGCCTATGCGCGGCGCGAAGGGGCTCATATCAGCGATATTGTCCGCGCCTCGGTGCGCCACACAGAGCGCAAGGATCTGCCGACCGATGTCAGCGAAGAATGGATCCAGAGCGCGGCGAAAAGCCTGCACTCGAACAAGAACGAGGAAATCCCGCTCTTCGATGGCCGCTGGCTCAGCTTGCGCACCCGCATGGCGAAAGACGGATCGGCGCTCGTGGTGGTCTCCGATGTCACCGCGATGAAGCAGTCGGAACAATCGCTGCGGCAGCTTGCGGATCACATGAAGGGCCTGGCGCAAACGGACGCCCTGACGGGGCTCTTCAACCGCCGGACCTTCGATGAGGCCATTGCTTCGGAATGTTCTCGCGCCGTGCGTAGCGGTGCGCCGCTCAGCCTGCTGCTTGTCGATGTTGATCGCTTCAAGGCCTATAATGATACATATGGCCACCCCGCTGGAGATGCTGTCCTCAAAATCGTCAGCCAATGCCTGAAGAAGATCGGCCGCCGCTCGACCGACGTCGTGGCGCGCTACGGTGGCGAGGAGTTCGTCGTGCTGCTTCCCGAGACCGACGGAACGGAAGCATTGGCACTGGCGGAGCAGTTCCGTCTTTCGCTGCAGGAAGAGAATATCCCGCATACATCGAGCGAGTTCGGATTTGTCACGAGCAGCCTTGGCGTTTCGACCATGGGCGGCGGGAGCCCGTTTCTCAACCCAACCGAACTCGTTGCCCGGGCTGACGCAGCACTTTATGGCGCCAAGCGGGACGGACGCAACCGGGTGCACGCTGCGCCTGCTGACACGTGGTTTCCGCAGGCGGCAGGCAGTCAGGAAAATTGATATTCGCGGGTTGAGGGGTTTTATACCACCTTGTCGGCGTCCGCCTTGTCCGTCGCGCGGAACGACAGATGGAACTTGAGACCATCAGTCTCGAATTCGGTTCGATTCTGCGGTTCGAGCGTAGCCGGAAATGCGCTACGGATAAGTTTTGACCCGAAGCCTTCGCCGCCCGGCGTGGTGATTACCGGCCCGCCGCGCTCCTTCCAATCGAATGTGACGCGATCACCATCGAGCGACCATGTCACGTCCAGGCGACCATCCGTCTCGCTCAGCGCCCCGTATTTCAGGGCATTTGTCGCCAGTTCATGCACGACGAGTGACAGTGCGGTCACCGCCTCCGGCTCCAGCAGACAGGGTGGCCCCGAAAGGCTGATGTGACCGCCACGGTCGCCCCCGACGGGCCGAAGCGTCCTGTCGACAACATCGCGGAGTTCCGCAGCCTTCCAGTCATCGGACAGAAGCACATCGTAGGCGCCAGCCAAAGCACCGACCCGACTGGCAAAAACCGTATTTTCCTCCGAGCGGTTTCGGAACGTCTGCCTTGCGATGGCCTGGACGACGGCCATCGTGTTCTTCACCCGATGCGACAGTTCCTTCGCCATCAGCTTGCGCTGCTCCTCGGCCCGATTCGTTTCGCATCGGCGCACTTCAAGCTCATCAAGCAACCCATCGACGGATGCGCCGACCTGACCGAGTTCACCATAGTGGCCTTTCATCCGGGTGCGGGCGTCGGTTTCGCCATCTCTCCATCGCTGAAGCACCGAGACGATGTGATTGATGGGATTGAGGATGAACCGGTTGCCGACAAAGACCGCGGCGAACAAGGCCAAAACCGCCCCGATCACCATCATCACCAGCCCCGTCACGGAGGCACGGTTGATGGGTTCCAGAGCCACGGCTTCCGAAAGGCCGGCGCTGACATAGAGCGGGTTACTCCTGGACACCGGCGTATAGCCCATGATGCGTCTGGTCCCGTCCTGGCTTGTCAGTTCCATCGTGCCGGGTGACTCCGCTGACAGGAGGGGCTGATATTGCGCTGGTATCGTTGTCCCGACGAATTTTTGCGGATCCGGATTGCGCGCCAGGATGACACCCTTGCGATCGGCGATCGTCACGGAACCGCCTATCGGGAGACCACGCTCGAGGATTTGCTCCTCCAGCCACTCGAGCCGCACGCCGGTTGCAAGCACGCCGGTCGTCTTGTTCCCCTGCTTGATTGCCAGCGCCATGGGCAGGATTGGTGCATTCGACACCCGTGCGACGGTATATTCGCCGACGACCAGTTCGTCCGATTTCAAGGCGCGCTGAACATAGTCGCGATCGCCGAAATCCGTTCCGGCATTCCAGCCCATGCTGTCGCAGACAAGCTTGCCGGTTTCATCCAGGACCAGAATGTTGCGAACAGGTTCAAGCTTCGAGGCCACCGATTTGAGGACTTTATTGCAATTGGCAGAATCCCGTTCGGCAATCGAAGGAATGGCGGCGGTCGCGATCAGCAGGCCCTTGATGCCTTCGATGACGCTGCCGATTTCCGAGGCAGCCTGACGCGCCATCTGGGCGGCCTCGCGATGCACTTCTGCATTGCGCTCGGCGCGCGCCGCAATCTCATTGTAGGCGAGCATGCCGATGGCAGGTGTCAGTGCTGTCAACGCGACGGCAACAAGTCGTTTTTTCACGTTCACGTCCCCCGCCGCGACCGGAAATGCCGGACATATCATGACCGTCTTACATGCGTCGATGTCACATGCCAAGTGCAGGAAATCGCAGTGCTTCACCTGTGAAAATCAGTGAATTATGCCGATCCGACAACGGTTTCCCAATAGCGTGTTTGTTTGCAGGACGTACCGGCCGATGTCTGCATGATGATGCCATGCTTCAATTCAGGAACCGGTCCCGAAAACTGCATCAATCGAAATTTCGCCTTCAATATTCATTTTAGCGTTTGTTAAGGAACATAAATCATTGCTCGGAGTTGGATGGTCGCTTTGGGAGGAATATCGAAATGATCATTCAAAAATCAGACC
The DNA here is from genome assembly GCF_001425605.1 of Rhizobium sp. Leaf453. Taxonomy (GTDB): domain Bacteria; phylum Pseudomonadota; class Alphaproteobacteria; order Rhizobiales; family Rhizobiaceae; genus Pararhizobium. The sequence goes on from NZ_LMRG01000001.1 coordinate 615,495, forward strand.
GCTGTGCCGATGTTGTATGGGCTGAACCGGTCATGATCCAACTGAGACAGGGTGAACCGGAAAAGATCAGCGGCCCGCTACAGGCGCTGAACTGTCTGGCGCAAAGGTGGCCGGAAGCGGAGGGCGAACAGTATTGGAAAGCCAAGAAACTCTGCATGGCAGCGCTGGGTGAACGCATACCCTGCGCGGGTGTGCGTGACGCGTTTGTCGCCGCTGCCGCGGAAGCCCATATGTTGGTCACACGGAACTGAAGGAGTCGGGGCTACCGCCTGTCAGACAGATGGAACGTCAGCAATCCGGCGGCAACAGCGGCGATCAGCAGTGCGGCCGCCAAACCGCCTGCCCAAGCGGGACGAGCGGACGGAGGCTGGACGACTTCTCCTGATGGCGATGACGTCGGCGCCAGTTTCGAAATCTCCTGCTTGAGATGCGCGGCATAGGCTGTCAGTCGGCGCAGCTCCCGCCGTTGTGCGGACCACCTATCTGCCTTTTCAGCGAAAGGATCGACATTTGCCGGCGTACCCGCACGCGGTTCGGGATTTCCATCATCCAGCCCGGCAAAATAGTCTTCCAGTTCATGGCCGCCGGCCTTTGCATTCCTCGCACCGATGGATTTGCTACCGCCATGCATCATGATCGTTCCTCCTTCCAGTCGGACAGAAAACGGAAGGCCTCATCCCAGCCAGTTACCGCCTTCCGTTTGCAGCCCTAACCAATGCGCGGGCAGCCTTCACGGTTAGCCAAGCGAAGTGCGGTGAACTCGCCGCGACTTCCAATCCCGTCAACGACGACGGACCGGCGCGTGACGGACTGGATCGCGGGATCGCGCATCCCGAAATAACGGGCAACACGGATCGCCTGCCGCTCGCTGCAACCGCGGCGCCGCTCATCATACCGCCGGTCACCGTCGCGATATTCGAGGCGCGGCCCGTCCCGGTCGATTGAAAGATCAAGCGATTGCGCGAACGACGCCGAAGGCAACGCGGCGAGAACGGCGGTAACCAGCAATGTCCGCTTCAGGAAGGTCCGAACCATATCAACCACCACGCTTTCCGTTACCCAATGTTTGGCAGGAATAATGAACGCGGCTGGACTTTGTTCCAGCCGGGCCTTCTCAACACCGATCCGTCACAAGCGACTGCATAATATTCTTAGTAGACAATATGTATTATATTGCGATATATGGTCGTCATACCGGCCGCGAACCGGAAGCGTGAGCCGAACGCGCGGAACCGTGACTGCCATCAGAGCATAGCCCAAGGAGCAAATGATGAAGTTCGAGGGGATTTACACGCCTGTCATCACCCCGCATCGCGATGACGGTTCGATCGATCGTGATGCATTTGCCAAGGCGATCGAGTACCTCGTCGCATCGGGTGTTCACGGGATCATCAATGGTGGTTCAACCGGTGAATATTACGCGCAGACGATGGACGAGCGGATCGAGCTGACAACGCTTGCCAAGGAGGTGATCGGCGATCGCGTCTCCCTCATCATCGGCACCGGCGCCATCCGTCTGCCCGATTCCATCGTGATGGCCGAAACTGCTGCGAAGATTGGTGCGTCGGCCATCCTCGTCGGCTCGCCACCCTATTCTGTGCCGACCGAGCGCGAAAACGCGCTGAATGCACTCGCCATCGACCGTGCCGCCGACCTGCCGATCATGCTTTACAACTATCCCGGCCGCATGGGCATCAACATGGGCGAAGAATTTCTCGACCGGGTCGGGCGCAGCCGCAACTTCTGCTCGATCAAGGAAAGCTCCGGCGACATCAACCGCGTCCATCTACTCGCCCGCGACTATCCGCATATCCAGATGTCCTGCGGCATGGACGACCAGGCGCTGGAATTCTTCGCCTGGGGCGCCCGCAGTTGGGTTTGCGGCGGCTCGAATTTCCTGCCTGCAGAACATCTCGCGCTCTACAAGGCCTGCGCACTCGACGGCAATTTTGCCAAGGGCCGCCGCATCATGTCGGCTCTGATGCCGCTGATGCGCGTGCTCGAACAGGGCGGCAAGTTCATCCAGTGCATCAAGCACGGCTGCGAGATGGTCGGTCTTCACGCCGGCCCGCCACGGCCGCCCCTCAAGGCACTCAACAAGGACGACAAGCGCCAGCTCGAACAGGTGGTGCGGGTCCTCAAGCAGACGATCGCAGACATTCAGGCGGAGACATGACCATGGGCAATCTGTTGACACATGACGAATACAAGGCGATTGCCGCGAACATCGAATTCCCGACGGAAGCCTTCATCGACGGCAGCTTCCGTCCGGCCATATCCGGCAAGACCTTCGAGACCATCAATCCGGCAACCGGCAAGGTGCTCGCCAAGGTCGCGGCCTGCGGCGCCGAGGATGTCGATTTTGCTGTCCAGAAGGCGCGCGACGCCTTCGAGGATGGCCGCTGGTCGCGCCTGCATCCGGGCGAACGCAAAGAAGCCCTGATCAAGCTTGCGAAGCTGATCAAGCGCAACGCCCATGAACTGGCGGTGCTCGAAAGCCTCGACAGCGGCAAGACCATCTACGACTGCGAAAGCGTCGACGTGCCGGAAACGGTTCATTGCATCAAATGGCATGCCGAACTGATCGACAAGATCTACGACCAGGTCTCGCCCGCCTCCGACAATCACATCGCCATGATCGTGCGCGAACCGGTGGGTGTCGTCGGCCTCGTCCTGCCGTGGAACTTCCCGCTCCTGATGCTGGCCTGGAAGATCGGCCCGGCACTGGCAGCCGGCAATTCGGTCATCGTCAAGCCGGCCAAGGAAACGACGCTGACAGCGCTGCGTGTCGCCGAACTCGCCATGGAAGCCGGCATTCCGGCCGGCGTATTCAACGTGCTGCCCGGCGGCGGCAGCGAAGTCGGCGAACCGCTCGGTCTCCACATGGATGTCGACATGGTGTCGTTCACCGGCTCGACCGCGACCGGCCGGCGCTTCCCGAAATATTCGGCCGATTCCAACCTCAAGGAAGTCACCCTCGAAATGGGCGGCAAGAACCCGGCCGTCGTGCTCGACGATGCCGAGAATATCGACAAGGTGGCGGCGCACATCGTCAACGGCGCCTTCTGGAACATGGGCGAGAACTGCTCGGCATCGTCGCGCCTCATCGTCCAGCGCGGCATCAAGGACGAGCTTCTCAAGCGCGTCATCGCTCATGCCCGCGAATGGCCGATGGGCGATCCGCTCGATCCCGTCAACCGGGTCGGCGCGCTGGTCTCGAAGGTCCATTTCGACAAGGTTTCGTCCTATCTCGAAAAGGGCCAGAAGGTTCTGCTCGGCGGCACGGCCAAGGACGGCTTCGTCGAACCGACGATCATCGATGTCAGCGATCGCAACGCGAAGATCGTGCGCGAGGAAGTCTTCGGCCCGGTGCTGGTGGTCCTGGCGGTCGAGAGCTTCGACGAGGCAATCGCACTTGCCAACGACACGGAATATGGTCTGGCAGCGTCGATCTATACGGCAAACGCCAAGCGCGCCATCCGCGGCGCCCGCGCCATCCGCGCCGGCACGGTGACCGTCAACTCCTTCGGCGAGGGCGACATCTCCACCCCGTTCGGCGGCTACAAGTCCTCCGGCTTCGGCGGCCGCGACAACGGCATCCACGCCCACGACCAGTACACCCGCATCAAGACGATCTGGCTCGATCTCACCGACGACGGCGATGAGGCCGTCGCGTGACCATCCACACGGCTGAAAGACTGCCGGTCCATCGCGGACCGGCAGCGTGGAACGCGATCCTTCCGGCACGGGCGGCGTTCGCGCCGCTCGATGGCGACGTCCTGGCCGACGTCGCCATCGTCGGTGCCGGCTTTGCCGGTCTTTCAGCCGCCCGTCGCCTTCGCCAACTCGATCCCACCCTGCGCATCGCGATACTTGAAGCCGGCACGCTTGCCGAAGGCGCTTCCGGGCGAAACTCCGGCTTCATGATCGACCTGCCGCACGACCTGCAGTCCGACGATTATGCCGGAAAGGGTGTGGCAGCCGACAAGACGATGATCGCGCTCAACCGGTCCGCGATCGCCTTTGCCAAGGGCGCTGTCGATGATTACTCGATCGATTCCGCCTACTTCGACCCGGCGGGAAAGATCAACGGGGCGGCGACCGAGACGGGCCGAAATCTGAATGTCAGCTATGCCAAACACCTCACCGAACTCGGAGAGGCCAACGACATGCTGGATGCGCGGGAGATGCACGCGGTGACCGGCAGCCGCCATTACACGTCCGGCCTTTATACGCCGGGCACAGTCATGCTGCAGCCGGCCGGCTACATCCGCTCGCTCGGCACCGGCCTTCATCGCAATGGCGTCGCAGTTTACGAAAATTCGCCCGTTACCAAACTGGAAAAGACCGGCCCTGATTGGATACTGGCAACGCCAAAAGGCCGGATCACCGCCGGGAAAGTCATCCTCGCCAACAACGGCCATCTCGAAAGCTTCGGCTTCGCCCGCCGGCGGCTGATGCATGTCTTCCTCTATGCCTCGATGACCGTCGAACTGGACCGGAACGCGCGCTCCCGGCTGGGTGGACATCCGCGCTGGGGTATCACGCCATCCGACCCGATGGGGACGACGATGCGCCGAATCGACACCGCCCAGGGCGGCAATCGCATCGTCACCCGCACCTGCGCCAGCTTCCTTCCCGGCATGGTCCCGTCGCAGGCCGCCGTCGAGCGCGCCGCCGGAACCCATCGCCGCAAATTCGCGGACCGGTTCCCGGCCATCGCCGATGTGCCCATGGAATACAGCTGGGCCGGGCATCTCTGCCTGACATGGAACGGCGTGGCGGTGATGCGCGAGCTCGAACCCGGCCTGTTCTCCGCCTGTGCCGACAATGGTCTCGGCACCGTGCGCAGCACGCTAACAGGTATCGGCGCGGCCGACCTTCTGCTCAATCAGCGCTCGGACGTATCCGCCCATTTCCTCGCGGAAGCCGAACCCGAAAAAATCGCCCCCTCCCCCTTCGCCGAAATCGGCGCCAACATCTATTTCCGCTGGAAAGAGTGGAGGGCAAGGGAAGAGTGAAGGTGCTTCCTCCCATTCTCCGGTGAGTTCTGCAGGCACAGATCGTCATGGGCCGTGCAGTCACTGCGCCTTTTTGATGGCAGCACATAGTGAATTGTCGCGATGGACGTCGAATCGGTCCGGAGACACAATCCCGGACATCGAACGAGGAGATGCAGCATGTTTCAGACCATCCGTTTGACCGCATGGCACGACGGCGCGCTCACAGGCCCGTCCCGGCTCGTTGCCCTGCAGGAGTTGAAGGAAACCCTGCTGATGCTGACGGATCGCGATCAGATGCAGGTCGATTTCATCTGCTCGTCGGTCGAGGAAACCGGTGCCTGCCGCCTCGTTGATGAGGAAGACGACAATGTCTTCATTCTGGAGAAGGTTCTTCATTCGTGACGAAATCCGGAAACCGGTCTCGCCTCGAACCCAGGGCGAATGACCGGTAAAGGAATGGCACGCACGGTTCTAATGCACCGGGCATTCCGACTGCTTCAGAAGCCTTGCGAACAGATCGCTCAATTCGGGATGGCCCGCCTCGCGCATGGCCATCTCGACCGGGACCCATTTCGATTTCCGAATCCGGTCTTCCGGGAAATCATCGGAGCGTGAAAGAACGCGCAAAAGATGAACAGTGACATGAAAACGGTTGGGGCTTGTTTCCTTGGCATAGGTAAACGTTCCGAGGGCGTCCTTCTCGATTAGGCCGGAAATGCCGGCCTCCTCGAAGGCTTCGCGTTCTGCGGTTTCTCTGGCCGTCTCGCCGCTTTCGATGTGCCCCTTGGGTATGCCCCATAGCCCAGTCCGCAGGCTTCCAATCAGCAACACTTCCATTTCGCCCGCCTGGATGTTCCTGCGATAGCAGATGGCTCCGGCCTGCCAGTTGAAGGCCGGGGTTTCAGACGAATACAATGCCATGCTCATTTCCGATCGCTGCCGTCGCCTGATTGAACAGCACTACGGTGGGCGATAATCTCCGTCCACACAGCCGTCAGCCTCCACTGGGTTGCCGGCGCACATTAGTCATATAATTGTCATATTCAAGCCCTGCGGTGGAACTTCCAGGGCTTTGCGCAGGCAAACCGGGCGCAGAATCCGGCCTGTCATTTCCGCACGACGCATCATTCAGAATTGAACGCAACCAGCGTGTAACTGAATTTCCTGCGAAAATGGCTCAACGAAAAAGCCCGGCTATGAACCGGGCTTCTTGTCAATCCACGCGGGCTGGCAACTCAGCTTGCGGCCTGCTTATCAGCGGTTTTCTTGCGCGCCGACGCGCCGGACAGGAAAGAATTGATAAGCGACTTCTCTGCCGGGGCCTCGGCGGGCGCCTCCTTGTTCAGCAATCCCTCCACCGCGGTGATGGACTCCGGAACGACGAATTCAGCATGCTCACCGCCTGCGGTCGTCCGGATCACGGTTGCGTCTGCGCGCTGGTAAATGCCGACCACTTGCTTGGCATTGAAATGGATAGCACCTCCATCTTTCCTTCGGGTAAAGGTGATGAAGGTCGCGCCAGCTGCGGAAAGTCGCTTCACGACATCGTCCGCGAGTTCGGAAACCACAAAGCTCGTGTTTTCACCACCTGCCGCTGTTCGGATTACAGTTTTGGCCTGTGCCGAAAAAACGGCAACCACCAGTTCCGCATTGATATAAACTGCGCCTTTACCCTCAGTCCGTGTAAGGTTTGTAAACATCACGCCTCCTATTCGATACGATGGGATAATATTTGCTTGCATTAGTCCAGAGATGACCCACGCTATACGTTCAGACGTCAAAAGTTATTCGCGCCTCGGGGGCTAAAATTCAAATTCCCTTTCCTTCGCCTTGAAAGCACCGCTGAAATGGTTGTCCCAGGGGTTAAAAAACTCCAGAGGAGCGTCGTCTTCGATGACATCCTCTTCATCAGAGATGTCTCCGGTTTTTGGCTTTTCCGTGATCATTGAAGGCTCCAGATTGAAACGCGCAAAAACCACATCTTGCCTGATGAATCAACCTTAACGGCAAATCCTGGCGTCAAAACAACCTGGGGCTTTTGCCGAAAAACATATCAGGGGCCAATTGAACGGCGCCTGTGGATAATCCATGAACCATTTGCTTCTTGACCGCAAGACTGGAATCATCAAACGCCCCAAACATGGGCCCATGGCTCAGTATTCGATCAGATCGAATATCCGGGTGGCAAAGTCCGCAGAGAGAGGATCATAGGTCAGTTTCGGTCAAAGCGGCTTGTGAAGTGAATGGCAAACAAATGTTGAGAGCATGTCACCGAGATAATCGACGCCAACAGTCTGACACCAACTTTTCGGCACATTGACTTTGAGAAAATTATGGTGCCCGGAGGCGGATTTGAACCACCGACACGCGGATTTTCAATCCGCTGCTCTACCAACTGAGCTATCCGGGCATCCCTGCTTGTCAGCAGTGGTTCCGCTTGAAGAACCGTGGGGCGGTTGGTTGCGCCCCGGAAGCGAGCGGGGTTATAACATCTTGTTCGGCGGTGTCCAGCACCAAATGACGATTTTTCGACCGGAAAATGTCAGTTGATGCAAATATCTGAAAAATAATGGATATCCGCCGAAATTCCGCGGGACTTACTCGTCCTCGCCGACTTTTGACTCATCGTCAGCAACCGGAATCGCGTAGGAACCGGTCAGCCAGCGGTTTAGATCGACATTGCGGCAGCGATCGGAGCAGAAGGGGTAATGTTCGCGGTGCGAGGGCCGCTTGCATTCCGGGCATTGAACGGTCTTGCGCAGTGGCGCCACGTTGGACATGCCCTTGTTACTTTCAGAACTCATGGCCTCACCCCTTCACCCAGGTGCCATGCACCTCATAGCCTTCGCCTGAGAGAAGGCTCACGGTCTCGTAGAGCGGCAGTCCGACGACATTGGTATAGGATCCCACCAGCTTGACCACGAAACTGCCGGCGATGCCTTGGATGCCGTAGGCCCCGGCCTTGCCGCGCCATTGCCCAGACGCGAGATAGCTGTCGATGTCATGGCTGGACAGCCGCTTGAAGCGGACCTTGGTGTCGATGACCTTCTGGCGCACAGTCCTGTCCGGAGTGATCAGGCAGACGCCGGTATAGACCCGGTGGCTGCGTCCCGAGAGAAGATGCAGCGCGCTGGAGGCTTCGCTGACAAGCTCCGGCTTCGGCAGGATGCGGCGTCCGACGGAAACGACGGTATCAGCAGCCAGGATATAGCTGCCCTCCCAGGCCGGCTCGCCTTTGATCGCGGCCAGCGCCGCGCGCGCCTTCTCAGCCGACAGGCGCCAGGCAAGCGAACGCGGATGCTCGGTGCGCTTCGGCGTCTCGTCGAGATCCATCGGCATCAGGCGCGCCGGCTCAATACCCGCTTGCGCGAGCAGTTCGACACGCCGCGGCGAACCGGAGGCCAGGATCAGCTTCTGTGTCAATGCCATCGCAACCAAGCCGTGATTCTGAGAAATTTGCAGCGCAGATGCCGCGACGCTTACTTGAAGCGATAGGTGATACGGCCCTTGGTGAGGTCGTACGGCGTCATTTCGACCAGCACCTTGTCGCCGGCGAGAACACGGATGCGGTTCTTGCGCATGCGGCCTGCCGTGTGGGCAATGATTTCATGCTCGTTTTCAAGCTTCACGCGGAAGGTTGCGTTGGGAAGCAATTCGGTAACGACGCCCGGGAATTCGAGGACTTCTTCTTTCGCCATGTAGGATATGTCTTTCTGTGCTTCGATGCGGACGCGACCGCGTCCTTAAAAAATTTCGCGGAAACTACACAATCGCCGCGGTTTTGTGAACAGCAGCGATCTTCTTTTCCGGTTTTGTGAAGGCGCTATGCCATCTTCTCGGGCATTTGTCCAAGCAAACGATGCCTGATCAGCGTCGCCAGGTGATTTCGAACGTCGCGATAGGCCGAAACGATCTGTTCGCGCGTACCGGTCGCAACCGTCGGGTCCGGCGTCGGCCAATATACCACATCGATCGCCATCGAGCGCGTCAGTTCAAGGGCCGCGTGATGCGCCTCCGGCGCCAGCGTCACGATAAGGTCGAAATAATCGTCCTCAAGTTCATCCAGTGTATGCGGCTGGTGCCGCCCGGCCGTCAGCCCGATCTCCTCCAGCACCACATCGACAAAGGGATCGCGCTCGCCCGGCCGCACGCCGGCAGAGGCGACATAGGTCCCGGCCGGCAGCATGGCCTTGGCCAGGACTTCGGCCATCGGCGAACGGATCGCATTCATGCCGCACATGAACAGCACCGAAGCGGGCGATTTGATGCTACGCTGCGGTATCTGGGGCGAAGCGGCGATCGTCACGCTCAGCCCCGCCAGTAGAGCACGCAGACAAGCGTGAAGAGACGCCGCGCCGTATCGAAATCCAGCTTGATCTTGCCCGAGAGCCGATCCATCAGCGTTTGCGAGCCTTCGTTGTGAATACCGCGCCGGCCCATGTCGATCGCCTCGATCTGGCTGGGCGTCGAGGAGCGGATCGCCTCGTAATAGCTTTCGCAGATCATGAAATAATCCTTCACGATCCGCCGAAAGGGCGTCAACGACAGGATATGGGTGGCCACCGGCTCGCCATTTTCCAGCGTGATCGCGAAGACCAGCTTGGAATTGATCAGTGACAGGTTCAGCCGGTAAGGCCCGCCGGGATGGCCTTCGGGTTCGAAGGCGTTTTCCTCGATCAGGTCGAAGATCGCCACCGCCCGTTCATGTTCGACATCGGGCGTTGAGCGGCCGATGGTTTCGTCCAGCACGACATCGCAGAGGCGGTGGCTGGCCTTGGCTGTCATCCCTTATCCCCGAGATTGAGGCGGATGGCAACCGAGCGGGCATGGGCCTCCAGTCCCTCGGAGCGAGCCAGCGCGATCGCCGCCGGGCCGAGATCACGCAACTGGTCTGTGCCGAGCCGCAGGATTGAGGTGCGCTTCATGTAATCGAGCACGCCGAGGCCGGAGGAGAACCGGGCGGACCGTGCCGTCGGCAGGACATGGTTGGAGCCGCCGACATAATCGCCGATCACTTCCGGCGTATGGCGGCCGACGAAGATCGCGCCGGCATTGCGGATCTTGGGGATCATCGCATCGGCATCGGCCAGCGCCAGTTCCAGATGTTCGGCGGCGATGCGGTTGGCGAGCGGCACCGCCACGTCGAGTTCCGGCACAAGGATGATGGCACCGAAATCGCGCCAGCTGGCGCGGGCCGTCTCGCCGCGCGGAAGCGTGCGCAACTGACGCTCGACAGCAGCCTCGACCGCTGCCGCAAAGGGCGCGTCGTCCGTGATCAGGATAGACTGCGCGCCGACATCATGTTCGGCCTGGGCGAGCAGATCGGCAGCGATCCAGTCTGGATCATTGTCGCGGTCGGCGATAACGAGCACTTCGGACGGGCCAGCGATCATGTCGATGCCGACCGTGCCGAACACCTGCCGCTTGGCGGCCGCCACATAGGCATTGCCCGGTCCCATGATCTTGGCGACCGGGGCAATGCTGGCCGTTCCGTAAGCAAGCGCCGCAATCGCCTGGGCGCCGCCGATCCGGTAGATCTCCTCGACGCCCGCCATGCGCGCGGCGGCAAGAACCGCCGGATTGATCGCACCGCCATTGGCCGGCACGACCATGACGATACGCTCGACACCCGCCACCTTGGCGGGCAGCGCGTTCATCAGCACCGAACTCGGATAGCTCGCCGTGCCGCCCGGCACGTAGAGACCAACGGCATCGATCGCCGTCCAGCGAGAACCAAGGCCGACACCCATCGAATCCTCGTAGATATCGTCCTTCGGGCGCTGCCGCGTGTGATGCGCCTCGATGCGGACGGCAGCGACCTTCAGCGCGCCGAGCACTTCGGAGGGGACCTGGTTGATGGCCGCGTCGATTTCCTCAGCCATCACCCGCATACCGGTCACGGCAAAATCGAGACCGTCGAATTTCTTCGTATAGTCAGCAAGCGCCGCGTCACCACGAGCGCGAACATCGTCGATGATCGCCCGCACGACGGCATTCACATCCTCGGACACTTCCCGCTTGGTCGTCAGAAAGGCTGCGAACTGTTCTTCAAAGCCGGGGGTGAGATAGTCCAGACGAATGGCCAAGGGAAAGTATCCTCAATCGGTAATCGGCAGTTGCGCACGGCTTATCGCCGGCAGTCGGGAAATCAGGCGCCAGCCGGATGGCGAGGCTTGAAACCGGTTTCCCATGCGCCGCCGGTATCCGCAAGCTGAACCTCGATACATTCCACATCGATCATGATCGAAGCGCCACCCGACAGCACGAACTCGACGGTTCCGTCCGGTCCCTCGCCATTCTGTTCGAACTGGATCGCCAGCAGCGACAAGACGGCTTCGGCATCCTTGCGATTGAACCCGATGGAGCGGACGGCGGAGACACGTTTGAACAGCAGCAGGCTGCGGCGGCGCTCGAAGGATTTGCCGCGCCCTTCTGCCGTTTCCCAGACAAAACGGTTGATGACCAGCGACAGTTGCCGCGAGCGCGACGCATAGGCGAGCCCGGAAACCTTGAAGACCGCATCCTGCACATGGGCGGACACGATCGCGAGGTCCTCGGCGTCGAGCGCCATCAGCTTCAAACTGTCCATGCCGTCAAATCCCTTGCCCAAGCGCTTGTCGCGGCGGCCCGAAGGCCGCCACCATCATGGAACAGGACATAGGACGCCGACGCTAAATCCGCAACTGCGAGGAAGACGTTCGGGAAGGATCAATCGCTGACGCGTTCCACCTGGGCGCCGCAGGCATTGAGTTTTTCTTCCAGACGCTCGAAACCGCGATCGAGATGGTAGACGCGCGACACCATCGTATCGCCCTCCGCCACCAGACCGGCAATGACCAGCGACACCGAGGCGCGCAGGTCGGTCGCCATGACCGGCGCGCCCTTCAGGCGCTCGACGCCTTCGATCTTGGCGGTCTGGCCCGACAGCGATATCTTGGCGCCGAGACGGGCCAGTTCCTGCACATGCATGAAGCGGTTTTCGAAGATCGTCTCGGTGATGTGCGAAACGCCGGAGGACTTGGTCATCAGGCCCATGAACTGCGCCTGCAGGTCGGTCGGAAAGCCCGGGAAGGGATCGGTGACGATATCGACCGGCTTGATGCCGCCGCCGTTGCGAACCACACGCAGTCCGGTTTCGGTCTCTGTGATTTCGGCACCGGCGCGGCGGATGGCTTCCAGTGCCGTCTCCAGCAAGGCGCCGTTCGTGCCTTCGAGCACGACATCGCCGCCGGTCATGGCAACCGCCATGGCATAGGTGCCGGTCTCGATGCGATCCGGCAGGACGCGGTGGCGCGCACCGGACAGCGACGTGACGCCTTCGATCGTGATCGTCGAGGTGCCGGCGCCGCTGACCTTGGCGCCCATGGCGTTGAGGCAATTGGCGAGATCGACGACCTCAGGCTCGCGCGCGGCATTGCCGATCGTCGTCGTGCCGTTGGCGAGCGTCGCCGCCATCATCATCACATGGGTCGCGCCGACAGAAACCTTCGGGAAGACGTAGCGGGCGCCGATCAGGCCGCCCTTGGGCGCGGTCGCATTGATATAGCCGCTATCGATCTCGATATTGGCGCCGAGCGCCGTCAGGCCCTCGATGAACAGGTCGACCGGACGCGTGCCGATGGCGCAGCCGCCGGGCAGCGACACGCGGGCCTTGCCTTCACGGGCGAGAAGCGGGCCGATGACCCAGAAGCTGGCGCGCATCTTGGAGACCAACTCGTAAGGAGCGGTCGTGTCGACAATGTTGCGTGAGGTAAAATGGATCGTGCGGGAATAGCTCTCGCCCTGGCGCTCGCGGCGGCCGTTGACGGAGATGTCGGCGCCATGATTGCCGAGGATGCGGATCAACTGCTCGACATCGGCCAGATGCGGCACGTTTTCCAGGGTCAGCGTGTCGTCCGTCAAAAGAGAGGCGATCATCAGCGGCAGCGCGGCATTCTTGGCGCCGGAAATCGGGATGATGCCGCGAAGCTCGTTGCCGCCGGTAATTCTGATGCGATCCATAGGGTACCTTACGGGCGCCGCCCGCCTTTCCTGACAGTCCGTCTTGAAGAGATTGGCGCCTCCATAAAGGATGCGCCGTGAAATGAGAAGCGAATTGAACCGTGACGGTAAACCGCCGGCGGGGAGAGATGCAGAATCATAATCCGTCAATCCGCTTTCAACGATGCCCCTCACCGGAAGAACGACACTGTGCAGACAGACACCGGCAACTGACGATATCTGTTTCCGGCCCCCGTCATCCTGCCGCCGCTGGATTATTCCGCCGATTCGTCCGTTTTTGCGGCAGGCAGGCCGGAAGTTTCATCGGCAGCGCCGGAACGCCTTGCCCTGCCCTGCTGCTTGCGCCGCATGAGATTGTCGCGCAGCGTCTTCGCGGCCCTCAGCCGTCGCGCCTCGGCCTGGCGCTCGGCCTCGTGCCCCGGCTCCAGATGGCCGCGGCGCTCGGGACCTGCATTATTCTCTGTCTGATCGCTCTCGTCTTGCATGACGCTGAAATAGCCGAAAACCCGACGCTTCGGAAGTCCACCCGTCTTTTCCCCGGTTCATGTGACGAATTTCAGTTTTGCGGCTTGCACTCCGCAACGACCTATGGCAATAGGCCCTCGCTCGCGCCGGACAAGACTGATCCGCCGCACGATGCTGCTATAGCTCAGGGGTAGAGCACTCCCTTGGTAAGGGAGAGGCCGAGAGTTCAAATCTCTCTAGCAGCACCAGTTTTTTTCCGAATTGAATTGTTTCCCTCGGCAGCGCGACGACGCTCATGCCGTCCTTGCTTGACCATTGGTTTTCCCTTGATAGAAATGCTCGCACCAGCGGCGGTTGTTGTTGCCGGGTTGAAAGCAAATCGGTTGCGAGACATGAAATGGCAAGGATTCGTCAGCAGGTGGTGACCAGTACCGGAGAGGTATCTGGCGCCGACAAACATTCGTATGATGTTGACGCGCTGGCGGATGGTGGATGGATTTCCACGTGGCTTCTTGCCTACCAAGACAAAAATGACGTCGTGTATCAGACAAGGTTTGACGCTGCGGGCCGCCGAATTGGTAACGACGTCCAAGTGGATAGCAGCCTAAAAGGCCATCAATCCGATCCTGCAACACTCACCTTAGCCGATGGTGGATGGGTTGCGATGTTTTCTCACGGTTTCGACGGCCCGCCTGTTTTTGAGCGATTCAATAAGCATGGACGCCTCGTCGAAAAGCTCGACAACCTGTTAACCTTGCCGACAAAGCTGGAAAATGGCGATTACGTCGCAACATGGTTCCGGTATGATCCGGTAAACGACTCCAGAGACATTTATCAACAGCGATACAATGCGAACTTCCGGAAAATCGGTAGCGAAACGCTTATTACAGAACCTCACAAACATTACGACCAAACTCGCGCCCAAATCACTGCTCTGGCCGACGGCGGCTGGATCAACCAGTATCACTCGGAAGTGCTTCGCAGCCCTGTCTGGCAACGATTTGATGCAGACGGGAAAAGGACGACTGTCGCAACAAAGGTTGAATTCGTTGAAGTGACGGCGGCGCTTCCCGATGGAGGTTGGGTATCGGCGGGAGAGGTGGACCAGGTAATAAGAATGCTTCAGTTCGACCGCCATGGAAAGCAACTGGGGAATTCTACCCTCGTTACCGACGTACCGACAGAGCAATCCTACAGTCCTACGATAACGATCCTTCCTAGCGGTGGGTGGCTCATTACCTCCACGGACCGCATGCATTTGGATGGAGAGTATGGTGAGCCGTATTTTTTGACCGTGATCCGGCAGCGACAGTATGATGCCGATGGATTGCCCGTCGGCGGCAGTCGGCAGGTCAGTGACTATGGATCGGACATTGTACAGGCATCTTCGGTCAGCGTGCTGAAAGACGGTGGCTGGATCGTCACATGGTCGCAGGACGGCGAAGTCTATCAAAAGAGGTATGAGGCCAACGGAAAGGTATGGTTCAAGAACGACTCGCCTGCCGGCTTCGATTACACCATCGCCGTCGAAAAGGATGGCGCGCATCGCTTCTCGACCGATGAATTCCGACTCGTCGATAAGAACGGAGACCGCCTGAAAGGTGTGGTCCTCGATAAGCTGCCGACCTCCGGCAAGGTCACGCTCTCCGGTCACGACGTCAAGCCTGGAGACTTCGTTGCCGTGGCGGACATCTCCAAACTTGTCTGGAAACCGCCGGCAAACAAACTCGGTAAAGACGTGGCCACGCTTTCCTTCAGGGTGGTCGATGACGGCGGGACTGCACACCAAGGTACAAACACCGACAGAACCAGCAATGTTGTCACTTTCGACCTGTTGAAAGCTGTGCGGGGTACTTCCAAAGGCGATGTCCTTACCGGCGGCACGCAATCCGAAATTTTGCTGGGCTATGCGGGCAATGACAAAATAACCGGGGGGCGTGGCGCAGACGTGCTCACCGGCGGCGATGGCGGCGACCGGTTCATTTACAAATCCGTGAGCGAGTCCACGGCGACCGACATCGGCCGTGACACTATCCTTGATTTTTCCGGGAGAGCCGGCGATCGAATTGATCTCAGCATGATCGACGCGAATACGCTCAAGGAAGGCAATCAGGCGTTCAGCTTCATCGGGAAATCCCTGTTTCATGGCAAGGCCGGCGAGGTGCGATATGAAAAACGCGCTTCCGATACCTACATCTACGCTGATGTGAACGGAGACAAAAAGGCGGACTTTTCCATTCATCTGGATGACGCCGTGACGCTCTCAAAAGGCTACTTCATCCTTTAGCGCGAAACCGTCAGCACCGCATCTTGACTTTCGCCCGAAATGAGAACATATAGTGAACAAACTCGCCGCGCGACGACATCGCGTCTGAGCCTTGAGGTCAATCATGAGTCACATCGAGGAAATCACCGCACGGACGCAGGCAGTGCTGGCGCGGTCGCGGGCATTTCGGGAGCGGTCGCAGGCGATGCGGGAGGAGCACAAGGCTCTGATCGAGCGCGCCTCGATCAAGTCCGGCCAGCTTCATTTCGTCTTTTCGGCGTCAAACAAGAACAGTGCGAAGCACTAGCGACACGCAAGCTCGGTGCGTTAAAGTCCTTTGTCACAATATTGGTCCTGCCCCATGCGTCATCTCGTGATATGGAGCATCGGTGTTGATTGCGTGATTGCGCCGGTCTACTTAGGCGGCATTGAAACAAGGCTTTGAGTTCCGACGATGGCAATTTCCGACCTGATCCTGCAATTGCAGCATGCCAAAGAGCCCAGCAGGGATCTCGATATCTCCATCGGGATTGTCATGGGCTACAAGCGTCATGTGAAGACAATCGCCAAGGGAGAAGACGGCAAGGAAGAACGGAAGGTCGTGTGGCTTTACCCGTCCGATGGAGATGAAAGCAGCAACTTGCCGGCTTTTACCGGAAAGATCGACGATGCCTACTTTCTGGCGCAGAGTCTGGTTCCAGGCTGCGTCGGTGGCGTCAGTTGGGATTCGCGCGGGGGGACGGCGAAGATCGATGACGGCCCTTATTTCACGGCCAACACGCCGGCCCTGGCACTTTGCATCGCCGCGCTGAGCGTCAAGCACTTCCAGCAGGAAACCGAAATCAAGTAAGTTTCCCTGCCAAGCTGGCAGGGAAAGAAAGTTGGGTCCGCTTTCGGGTCTGCCCCTCAATCGTGTGTCGGCATTGATTTCGAAAATCGAATGTCTCCACGAGGTTTTGAACGAGCGTCGTCGAGACAGCCACACGAGAATGTTGACCGTGTCGCCTCGTCTATGACATGCTGCAAAACGGCAACCTTCAGGGAGTAAGCCGGATGAAATCTCTCGTTTTTCTGAGTGCTGCGGCCCTGCTGCTGACCTCCTGCAACAGTACGCCGCCCACAGTCGAACCCATTCCCGGCAGCATCACCTATGGCGGCCAGCCGCGAACCAAGCTGACAAAGGCACCGGTCGGCAGTCGCCTTCACAACTCCTTCCGCGTCGTCAACGGCGTTGCCTATGAGACCTATGTCATCGAGCCGGATCGTTCCCTGAAACTCATCCGGCGCGAGATCCGCAGTGACTTCTACGACACCAACTGAGCAAAGCCCTATTCAGGCCGCGGGCCTTGGAGCCGCAGCGACCAGCCGGGCATAGTCGATCGCTGAAAGCATGTTGGCGTGGTTGGCCTTGCCGGTTCCGGCGATATCGAATGCGGTGCCGTGATCGACAGAGACACGGTCGATCGGCAGACCAAGGGAAACATTGACGGCGGTCTCGAAGGCGACCAGCTTGATCGGGATATGGCCCTGGTCATGATACTGCGCCACGACCAGATCGAACGCGCCGCCATAGGCACGGGCATAAACCGTATCGGCGGAAATCGGCCCGACCACGTCGATCCCCTTGGCCTGCGCCAGTTCGACTGCCGGGGCGAGAAACTTCGTATCCTCGTCGCCGAACAGGCCGCCCTCCCCGCAATGCGGGTTGATGCCGGCAACGGCGATACGGGCTTTCTTGCCGAGACGCAGAAAATGCCGGTGCCCGGCCTCGATGGTCGCCAGGACCCGCTCGACTGTCGCCCGCTCGATCGCAGTGCGCAGCGAGACATGGGTGGAAACGTGGATCGTGTTCAGCCGCTCCGATGCCAGCAACATGAACGAGCTTTTCGAGCCAGTGAGATGCGCCAGAAGCCCGGTATGGCCATCGAAATGATGGCCGGCGAGGTTCATCGCCTCCTTGTTGATCGGTGCGGTGACGATGCAATCGACAGCACCGGACTGGGCAAGCTCGACCGCACGCTTGATATAGCGGACCGACGCATCTCCCGCGACGGGGCTCACCTTGCCGATATCCGGCAAGGTGCCATCGATGGCGACCTCGTCAACAGCGATCACGCCGGCGGCCGGCGCGGTTGAAAACGCTAGTTCCGTGCCCGTCAGCCGGTTCGCCCGCTCCAGCGCCTCGACATTGCCGACAATGACGAAGCTGTCGCGTTCCGCCTGCGGCAGGGATGCAAGTGCCTTGACGATGACCTCCGGCCCGACCCCGGCCGGGTCTCCCAGCGTGACGGCGACGCGCGATGTGCTCATGGTTTTAGTCCTCCATGGCGGATGAACCGCCTCCTCCGCAATCCGGCAGCGCCGGACGTGGGTTCGTTCCAGTCAGTATGCGGCTTGGTAGATCGAAAGAATATCGCCTCGGCCAAGATCGCGCGGATTGTTGTCGAGCAGTCGCCGGATCGCAAAGGCATCATCGGCCATCGCCTCGAGATCGGCCTCCGGTACACCAAGCGCAGAGAGCCGCATCTCGATGCCAAGCCCGGAGCAGAAGCCGAAGGTCGCATCGAACACCGACGCCTGATCACTTCCGGCGCTCAGATTGAGCGCATGGATAACCTGCGCCGTCTTCTCCGAAACCGAGGGCGTGTTGAAGGCAAGCACATGCGGAAAGATCAGGGCATTGGCCGCGCCATGCGCGACATGCCAGCGCGTGCCCAGGGGATAGGCGAGCGCATGGCCGCCAGCCGTATTGACCGGGCCGAGACAGAAGCCGCCGTAGAGGGAGGCGAGTGACAGGCCGGCCCGCGCCTCGGCATCCGAACCGTCGGCGACGGCGCGGGCAAGATAACGGCCGACGAGACGCACGCCCTCGATCGCGTAGAGATCGATCATCGGATGCGCCTTGCGATTGGTGAAGGCCTCGACGCAATGCGCCATCGCATCCACCCCGGTTGCCGCCGTCGTCGCGGCCGGCACGGTAAAGGTGAGGCCGGGATCGATCACGGCGATATCGGCGAGCATGTGGATGCTTTCGACGGCAAGCTTCGCCTGCGTCGCGGGGTCGGTCACCAGTGCACGAATGCCGGCCTCGCTGCCGGTTCCCGATGTCGTTGGCACCTGGGCCAGCGCCGCACGGCGGCGGGCCACGACTTTACCGGCGCCGACCACATCGCGCAGCGTCTGGGTGGAGCCAGACAGAACCGATGCAAGCTTTGCAAGGTCCATCGCACTGCCGCCACCGAACCCGACGATCAGGTCGGCCCGCGCCGCATTCGCCGCCGCCAGCACCAGATCGAGATTGTCGGTATCAGGCTCGGGCTTAACCTGTGAAAAGACGGTGACATCGCCCGGCAGCTCCAGAATGCCGACACGCGACGCATTGAACGCATCTGAGATGACCAGGACCCGCAAATAGCCTTGCGCCTTTGCCCAGGCACCGAGCTTTCCGGCAACGCCAACGCCGAACTCGATGATTTCCGGACGAATGATCGCGATTGGGGCGCTCAGGCTTGTCATGGCGTATTCCTCGTCGGCTCCATTCTCGTATCGCCTGACGGCGCTACAACATGTAAATTTGTTACATGAATCCCTGTTTCTTGGCAAGAGCGAAGAACAACCGTGATGCATTTTTCCGCCGGGAGCACCGGCGAGATCCATGCAGCCATCTCTCTTATTCCCTATAATTACATGTTTTCAAACATTATTCCGATGGCGATCTATTGGCGTTCGCTTCTGTCGCTGATCACGAAGGAATTCAACGGATAATGCCGACAGAGATTGGAAATTGTATAAATCACGGCGGATCCGCCGCCAGAAGGCGGGAAATCACTGCCTCTTCAAGCCAACTTGTCAAAAACAATGCGGCTTGGAGCAAGGGTTTCCGGAACCTGTAAAATAGTCCACGGACACTGACGATCGGCCTCCGCCGATTCCTCGCCTTCAAGCCGGGCCTCAATCGATGAAGCTTGGCTCCAGCCGCACATACTTGATGGCACGCCGGTAGTAGGTATAGGCGATATGCAGCGCGCCATCCGCCCCTTCGACGATCGATGGGTAGGAATATTCACGGTTGAGCGCGTCCTTGGAATTGTTGGTCAGGCAATATCCGTCGCCGGTCTCGAGGTCGACGGGATCCGTGAATGCCTTTGCACCATCCGCCGAGAACACAAGGCTCATCGGCGCGCGCGGAACGCCCCAGATGGCTTTATGCGCATCGCTCCGCTCCGTCGCAACGGCCTCCGGCGCCGGTGGCGACACGCCCTCCTCCGCCTCGATCTCATCATAGAGCGACTGGCGCCTGTCGGTCGATGTCAAGGCATTGGAATGATTATAGATAACCGCGATGCGTCCATCCGCAAGGACCGCCGCCTGGATGGAGGAATTGTTGTTCGGCAGTTGGGTCGGCTTCGGTGCGCTCCAGGTCATCCCGTCATCGTCGGACACGCTGCACAGAATCTGTGTGGCGAAGCGGTTGCGAAACAAAGCAACCATGCTTCCGTCTCCCTGCGGAAGGATGTTCATGTGCACGGCGCCGATACTGTCGGGCACATCGACCATCTGCCAACTGGCGCCGGCATCGCGTGAAACGAGCACAGCGGCCGTATCGACATCACCGGTCCAACGCTGACCGGGCTCACCGATACAGCGGAATACCGGCAGCAGCCAGGCGCCGCCACCGTTGACGACAATGGGTTGGCGCACGAAAGTGCCGGGAATATCACAAAGAATGTCGACCGGGCCGAAGGTCAGGCCGCCGTCACTGGATATCCGCCGCTTGACGATTGCGCCGTCCTGATTGCCGGATGTTTGCGATGTGAAGATCAGCCAGATGTTACCATCCGGGGCATTGAAGATCAGCGGGTTCTGCTCCGATTTCGCCGGATCGTCCGACATCTTCTCGGGAGCCGACCATGCAGCCGACCCCGGCGTCAGACGCGACAGATAGATGGAAATATCCCCCATGCCCTCCATCGTGCCGCCGAACCAGACACAGGTCAGCGTGCCATCGGCAAGAAAGGCGAGATTGGCCGCATGGTTCTGCACGCAGGGCGATGGCAGGAAGGCATCCAGGCGATGCGCCTCAACCGTATGCGATGCAATCACGCCATCCATAAGCGACGGAATTTCCTCAGGATTCAATCCGGACATGGTTCGCTCCTCAAGGCAACTGCGCGAACTTGGCAGCGAGATCGGCCTGATCGGCAGCGCTGAGCGCCATCAGCGGAGCACGCGGCCGTGCCCAGGCAGAATTGCCGTTTTTCAACCCGACCATCGCCTTGATTGTTGGGATCTGCACATAGGAATTCGACAGGGACCGGTAGGCATTGATCCGCGCCTGCGCCGCCTCGACCTCCTGCTCCTTGGCCGGATCATTGGCATGATCGTAAACGGTGCGCAGCGAGTCGGCGACGAGATTGGAGGTGGCGGTGATGCAACCGGCACCGCCCGCCTTGATCAGCGGCAACAGCAGCGGATCCGCCCCGGCGAGAACGGAAAAGCCCGGGAATGCGGCGATCAGCGCCTCCATATTGGCGAAATCACCGAAGGAATCCTTGATACCGACGACCGTATTCGGGAAGGCTTCGATCAGGCGGCCGATCAGCGAAAGGGTGAGCGGAATGCCGGACACCTGCGGAATATGATAGAGAACCACCTGCAGCCGGTCATCCGCGATCGTTTCGATGATCTTCGCATAGGCGGCGAAAAGGCCGTCATCTGACACGCCCTTGTAATAGAAGGGCGGCAGCATCACGACACGAGAAACGCCGACCGAAATCGCATGCCGGGTCAGCTCGATCGTGTCGGGAATGGCCGCAACGCCAGTGCCGGGCATCAGTTGCTCGCCGGAAATGCCAGATTTCAGGGCTGCCTCGAGAATGGCGCGGCGCTCCGCCGATGAAAAGGAATTCGCTTCGCCGGTCGTTCCCAGCAGCGCTACACCATGGCATCCTTCCTGAAGCAGGCGCTGACAATGGGCCGTGAACAGGCCGAGGTCCGGCGTATCGTCAGCGTTGAGCGGCGTCGCGGCGGCACAATAGACGCCGGTGATCTTGTGATTGGTCATGGGTGCGAACTCCTCCCGTCGCCTGCGACGGCCGGGATTTCCGAGCACCGCCTGTCTGCTTTTTCATCAGTTATGACAAGTTGTCAATAAAAATTCCGCGGAGAAAATCGTAATCTAAAAATATCTCATTGAAAAATAATGACTTTATTCTTATCTGCAAAACGGATGCGAATATTCCAAAGAATTAATGTTGACATATTTACAATATCGATCCAGTGTCTGACCTCATCATGGCGCGGCAATCTGTCAGGGAACCGGACAGCGGAGGGCGCGATGACAGCATCTATTGGAGGATCAGATGTCTAACCAGAACAATCAAGGCGGCTCGTCACAGCCGCAGATGACACGCCGCAGCGCCCTGAAACTGGGCCTCGGCACCAGTGTCGCGCTCGGTCTCTTCGGCCTGAATGCGCGTATCGTCGTTGCCCAGGAGGGGCAGGTACTCAAGGTCGCACATCCGGCCTTCAACCAGGATTGGTCGCCCCTGCGTGGCGGCGGCCCTCCGTATCGCTGGAATTCGGCCTGGTGGGCTTCGCCGATGTATTTCGACTCCAAGGGCGAATTGCACCCTTACGTCTTTACAAGCTGGGAGCCGGACGCCGACAAGAAGGTCTGGACCTTCAAGATCGACCCGAAGGCTGTCTTCTCGGATGGCAGCAAGATCACCGCTGAAGACGTCAAGGGCTCGTGGAACGTCTCGGCGATGCCGAACACCAAGAACCAGCGCGCCGATCAGGTTCTGAGCAAGGTCGTCGGTTATGCGGATGTCAGCGGCGGCAAGGCCAAGGAAATCTCCGGTATCGCCACGCCGGACGAAAACACTGTCGTCGTCACCCTGTCGGAATCCGATCCGATCTTCTTCATGCGCCTCGGCAACCATATCGCACCGATCACCAAGGCCTCGCAGTCGCGCGGCGAAGATGGTGAGGAAATCGCCGAGTGGTATTCGCCTGCCAACAGTGCCGTCTATTCCGGCCCGTTCAAGCTCACCAGCATCGATCTCGACGCCGGCAAGCTGGTATTCGAGCCGAATGAAAACTTCTTCGGCCCGAAGCCGAAACTCGCCCGTATCGAGATCGACTCGATCGAAGACAATGTCACCGCGACCTCGCTTTTGAAGTCCGGCGAATACAATGCCCATACCGAGCTCGTCACCTCGACGATCGTGCAGGATCTCGGCGCCGGCTTTGCCGAGGGGCCGCTGATCCCGACCAGCCAGCATTTCTGGCTCAATTCGTCGCGCGCGCCGATGGATGATCCGAAAGTTCGCCAGGCGCTGATCATGGCCGTCGACCGCGATGGCCTGATGAAGGCTTCCTTCCCGGATGGCCCGCACAAGAAGACCGATCAGGTCCTCAACTCCGTACCGGGCGCCGACAATTCCGGTTTCGAGCCCTATCCATATGATCCGGAAGGCGCAAAGAAGCTTTTGGCGGAATCGAGCTATGGCGGCCCCGAGCGGCTTCCGAAGCTTCTGTTCGTCGGCGTGTCCGGCCCGGCCATCGAAGCGGCCGCCCAGTTCATCGCCGAACAGTGGCGCCAGAACCTCGGCATTACCGCAGTCGATATGAAGCCGCAGCAGGATGCCTATGCCGGTCCGGACCAGAACGCGGTCCAGATCTTCCGCGACGACGTCGGCACCCGCGTTCCCGATGCCGTGTCCTATCTTGCCGGTTCCATCGCCTCGACCTCGTCGAACGCGCAGAACAAGCTCGGCGGCTACAAGAACGACAAGGTCGACAGCCTGCTGGCGGAAGCCGCCACCAAGGCCGCTGATGATCCGCAGCGCATCGCCCTTGCCCAGGAAGCCCAGAAGGCCTTCCGCGAAGACTGGAACTTCATCCCCTGGTACGCTCAGGCGATGTCGCGCTGGGCCACCGAAAAGGTGACTGGCATCGACAAGAACCTCGACTGGCAAGTCGTCGCCCCTTGGGACATCTCGATCGCCTGAGGCCGGGATTGACCGACATTTCTGTGCGGGAGCGGAGACCCGCTTCCGCACAGATTGCTTATGCCGGAGTATGATTGCGCGGGAGTCGGTGCCACGGCGCTGGCTCACGGCATCATCTTCTGAAACGAACGGTGGGAGACTGCCATGCTGCGTTATATTACGACCCGTTTCGTGGTCTGGATTCCATCCGTCCTTCTTGTCATGCTCGGGGTCTATGCGCTGGCCTATTACGGGGCCGGCGACCCGATCAAGCTGATCTTCCTGCGCGCGCCCGGCGACGTTGCCTATAATCCGGAACGCATCGAGGCGATCCGCGAAAGCGCTGGCCTCAACCGGCCGTTCCTCGTCCAGTTCTGCAGCTATATCTGGAACCTGCTGCACGGCAATTTTGGCAATTCGCTGAGCTCCGGCCGCTCCGTCTGGGCGATGATCTCGGCCGCAGCCCCCGTTTCCTTCAAGCTCGCGCTCTGTTCCGTCATCCTCACCGCTGTCGTCGCCATCCCGCTCGGCCTGATCGCGGCGCTGAACCAGAACACTCGCACAGACTACGCCATCCTTGGCTCCGCCCTGTTTCTCTGGGCGATCCCCGCTTATGTCGCCGGCCCGATGCTGATGGTCTTGCTGATCATGGTCCTGCCGGGCTCGGCAGTTCCTTACGGCTGGGGCGGCGTGTTCGATGTGCGCATCCTCCTGCCTCTGCTCGTCCTTTCCTTCCAGCCGATCGCGCTCATCGTGCGCCAGACCCGCGCCGCCGTCATCGAAGTCCTGTCGGAGGATTTCGTTCGCACCGCCCGCGCCAAAGGCGTTCCGGAAACGATGGTCGCGCTGCGCCATATCCTTCGCCCGGTTCTGACACCGGTCGTCACTCAGCTTGGCCTCATCATGATCACCATCGTCAATGGCGCCATCTTCGTCGAGCTGGTCTTCGGTCTGCCGGGCCTTGGCCGCCTCACGGTACAGGCGCTGACCAATACCGATTACCCAGTCATCCTCGCCATCACGTTGATCGGCTCATTCCTGGTGATGATCTCCAACCTGCTGGTCGACGTGCTCTATCCGCTGCTCGACCCGCGCGCCAACGATACCAGAAGGAGCCGCTGACCGTGTCTGTCGTTCCCATGACCACTACGCCGATCGAGATCGAACCGCCCGTTAGCCTCTGGCGCGACGCCTGGCATCGCCTGCGCCGCAACAAGCTCGCCGTTTTCGGCCTTATCATCGTAATAGTCCTCGCCTTCACAGCGCTGTTTGGACCCTATCTCACACCTTACGACTTCCTCAGCCAGGATCTGAACGGCCGCAATCTGGCACCGTCGCTGTCCCATCTTTTCGGCACCGATGATCTCGGCCGCGATGTGTTCAGCCGTGTCGTCTATGGCACACGCACGGCCTTCCTCGTCGCCATCGTCGTCACGTTCATCGCCGTGCTGATCGGCGTCACACTCGGTGCACTTGCCGGCTTCTTTGGCGGCTTTCTGGACAAGGCCGTCATGTGGCTGACCGACATGACCATGTCGATCCCAAACCTGCTGCTCGTGGTCGTCATCAATGCGTCCCTGAAGTCACCGATTTCCAGCTGGATGGAAGCCAGGTATCTCGCTACCCTCAATCCGTTCTATCGCGAAACCATCTGGGTAGATTTCCTGCTGGTCTTCGGTTCGATGGCGCTGATCTCCTGGCCACCCTATGCCCGCCTCGTGCGCGCGCAGGTCCTGTCGATACGCTCGCGGCCCTATATCACCGCCGCCCAGGCGCTGGGCCTCACCAACCGCATCATCCTGATGCGCTATGTCGTGCCGAATGCGCTGGGGCCGCTGATCGTCGCCGTCAGCGCCGGCCTCGGCACCGCCATGGTGCTGGAAAGCGCCTTCTCCTTCCTCGGCGTTGGGGTCAATCCACCGACACCGAGCTGGGGCAACATGATTTCCGACGGCCTGCGCGTCTGGCAGCATTATCCGCATCTGCTCGCCGCCCCCGCCGCCGTGCTCGGCCTCGCCTCCGTCGCCTTCTCGTTCCTCGGCGACGGGCTCAATGACGCACTCAATCCGCGAGGAGCGAAATGATGATGATGGCCAACGATATCCGCCCCGTCCCCTCTGCAGCCAGCGAGCGCCTGCTCGACGTCAAGGGGCTTACCATCGAGATCGAGACCCGCAACGGCCCGGCGACCATCGTCGATGGCATCGATCTGCATGTCGGCAAGGGCGAAACGCTCGGCATCGTCGGGGAATCCGGATGTGGCAAGAGCCTGACCATGCTGAGCATGATGCGCCTGCTTCCCAACAAGATCCGCGTCACGAAAGGTGAGGCCAATTTCGCAGGCCGCGACCTGCAGAAAATGTCGAATTCGGAGCTGCGCAAGGTGCGCGGCGGCGATGTCGGCTTCATCTTCCAGGATCCGATGACCTCGCTCAATCCGGTGATGCGCATCGGCCAGCAGCTGGCCGAACCGCTGATCTACCATCGCGGCATGTCGAAGGCCGAGGCCCGCAAGCGCGCCGGTGAACTGCTGAAGCTCGTCGGCATTCCCGGCGCCGAGGACCGGCTGGACGCCTATCCGCACGAACTGTCCGGCGGCATGCGCCAGCGCGTGATGATCGCCATCGGCCTTGCCTGCAATCCGCAGCTTCTGATCGCCGACGAGCCGACCACGGCGCTCGATGTCACCATCCAGGCGCAGATCGTCGATCTGGTGAAGGACCTGCGCGACAAGCTCGGCATGTCGGTCGTCTGGATCACCCACGATCTGGCGCTGATCGCCGGCCTCGTCGATCGCATCAACGTTCTCTATGCCGGAACCGTGGTGGAGGATGCGCCGGTCGATGCACTGTTTTCGAACCCGAGCCACCCCTATACGCAGGGCTTGCTCGCCTCGATCCCGAAACTGTCCGACGAGCGTTCGGCCCGTCTCAGTTCTATCGGCGGCACGCCGCCCGAACCCGGCCGCCGCCCCAAAGGGTGTCCTTTCGCGCCGCGCTGTCCGCTCGCCGAAGCGGTCTGCCACGAGCGGGTCCCGTCGCTGGAGGGCATTGGTCAGAACGGCGCGCACCGCGTCGCCTGCTTCGTTGCCCAAAGAAAACTGGAGGCCGCGTGATGGCTGCCCAACCGCTGATGCGTATCGAAAATCTGGTCAAGCACTTCCACGTCCGGCTTGGTGCCTTCGGGGAACGTGCCGCGACCGTGCATGCGCTGGATGACGTCAATTTCGACATTCTCGAAGGCGAGACGCTGAGCCTTGTCGGCGAATCCGGTTGCGGCAAGTCGACGACGGGCTTCACGCTGCTCAACCTGCATCGGGCCACCGAGGGCAAGGTGATCTATCAGGGCAAGAACATCGTCGAACTCGACGAGAGGGCGATGCGGCCCTATCGCCGCCAGTTGCAGATCGTTTTTCAGGACCCCTATTCCACGCTCAACCCGCGCATGACGATCGGCGAAGCGGTCGGCGAGCCCATCCTGTTTCACAAGCTCGCCACCAAGGCGGAACTCAAGGACCGGATCTCGACGCTGCTGGCCGATGTCGGCCTGCCGCCGCGTTTTGCTTCGCGTTACCCACACGAACTGTCCGGCGGCCAGCGCCAGCGTGTGGCGATCGCCCGCGCACTGGCCTGCCAGCCGAAATTCATCGTCTGCGATGAAGCGATCTCGGCGCTCGATGTCTCCGTACAGGCGCAGATCATCAACCTGCTGCTCGACCTGCAGCAGAAATACGGGCTCACCTACCTGTTCATCGCCCATGACCTCGCCGTCGTGCGCCACATCAGCGACCGCGTCGGCGTCATGTATCTCGGTCGGCTGGCGGAGCTTGCCACCCGCGAGGAACTGTTCGAGCACCCGCTGCATCCCTATACCAAAGCTCTGCTCTCCGCTGTGCCGGAAGCCGATCCGGCGCATGAGCGGAGCCGCAAGCGGCAAATCCTGCAGGGCGATGTGCCCAGCCCGCTCAACCCGCCCGCCGGATGTCGTTTCCACACCCGCTGCCCGATCGCCATGGATGTCTGCGGCAAGGTGGTGCCCGAGTGGCGCGAAGCGCGCCCCGGCCACATGGTCGCCTGTCATGCCGTGACCGAGGGCCTGCCCGGATGACGCTGAAGATTGCCATCATCGCCGATGACCTGACGGGCGCGCTCGATACCGGAACGCCGTTCGTCGAGGCCGGCCTGAAGGTAGTCGTGGCGATCGATGTGGAGGCGCTGGCCGAGGCGCTGACACACGATCCGGAGGTACTTGTCGTCAATACGGCGTCCCGCGCCCTGACCGACGAGGAAGCGGTGGCACGGATTGAGATGGTACTCTCCACGCTCGGACCGGCGAAGCCCGATATTCTCTTCAAGAAAATCGACTCGCGGCTGAAAGGCAATGTCGCCACCGAAAGTCTGGCGCTGGCAAAAGGCGCCGAACGGCAGCATATCCTTGTCGCTCCCGCGATCCCCGACCAGCAGCGCTTCACCATTGATGGCGCCGTCACTGGCCGTGGCGTTGACACTCCCCTATCGATCCGCCCACTGTTTCCGGCGGGCACCGACTCTGTTGCGGTGTTCGATGCCACAACCGATCGAGACCTTGATGATCTGGTTCGCCAGACCGACTGGACAGGCTCGATTGCCGTTGGCGCGCGCGGCCTGGGCAGCGCGTTTGCCCGCGCCCTTTACCGGCCAGCAGCCGCTCCTCCTGCTTTGTCACCAACCTCGGAAACGCTATTCGCCTTCGGCTCGCGCGATCCGATTACCGCGGCGCAGATCGTCTATCTTCAGGAACATCGCTGGATCGCCTCGGTCTCGGACGCGCCTGCCGGGGCATTGTCCGCAGCCGGGATCAGTTCGCTTCCAGCCATTGCCCGGTGTTCGGGCGAACAGGTCTCGAAGCCGGAAGAGGTCGTCGTCCGCTTTGCCGAGGGCATCCGCGACATCGTCGCGCAGACACGCCCTGACATGCTGATGATGGGCGGTGGCGATACGGCGCTGGCCATCCTGAGGGAGCTTGGCGCCAGAGTTCTCGTACCGAACGGCGAGATCGAGGCGGGTATCCCCTGGTTCGAGATAACAAGCGTGGATGGCCGGACATTTAACTGTGCGGTCAAGTCGGGGGGCTTCGGCAATGTTGATTCTTTGCTAAAACTCGTTCCCGAGAATCTGCTAAGTCAAACAATGTCCAACGGGACAAGGATCGAAAAACAGGCGTGGTGAAAAGAATGGCGCAAGATGCCCCCTCAATCGGAGAGTCCGGCCCGAACGCCAAGCCAGAGCGCGGTAAGTCGGTCAGGCTTGTCGATCGCGTCTTCGACCAGTTGAAGGAGCGCATCCGTTCCGGCAACTATCCGCCGGATTCCCGCCTGCCCGGGGAGCATGAACTCGCGTCGATCATGGGTGTCTCGCGGCCGATCGTGCGCGATGCGCTCGGCCGCCTGCGCGAGGAAGGAATGGTCTATTCCCGCCAGGGTGCAGGCACCTTTGTCAGCGCACAGGCCTCACCGGCGACACATCTCGCCTATTCCCCGGTCAAGACCATTGCCGATATCCAGCGTTGCTACGAGTTCCGCCTGACGATCGAGCCGGCTGCTGCCTTCTTTGCGGCTCAGCGACGCGATGAGGCGGCAATTCAGAAGATCGCTTCTGCGCTTGCCGATCTGCGCGAGGCAACCAGCCATCAGCTTCATCGCACCGACGCCGATTTCGTCTTCCACCGCTGCGTTACCGAAGCGGCCAACAATCATTATTATACAGCCTCGATCGATGCGCTGAAGCCGCATATCGCCGTCGGCATGCATCTGCACGGACTTTCGCTGATGGGACCACGGCTCGGGCTGGAGCGGGTGTTCGACGAGCACAACGCCATCTACCAGGCAATAGCCGACGGTCGGGCGGAGGACGCGCAAAAGGCCATGCGGCTGCATCTTGAGGGATCGCGCAACCGTCTGTTCGAAGACCGCGTCCTCGATCTCTCTTTTTAACTTCGATCCGGACCAACAAAAAAGCCAGCACCCGATGAGTGCTGGCTTTTGAATGTGCGTATCACGCAAGCGCGACACGGCCGTTTATCAGTCGCCGAGGCGTTCCACGTTGCGGACCGCGCTCGTCGCGCCACTGGCGACACCAATAGGACGCGCGACAATCCCCAGGAACTTGGCGAAATCGACTGACGGATGGCGCGACGCGTAGATCACATCGCGGCTCTTGACCGGGAAGGTCTGGCCGACGATCAGGCTGTCCGGGCGGCTCATGTCGAGACGGTAAACAATCGGATAACGGCCTTGGGCGTCTGGCGCCATGCCCTTGTTGAGCATGGCATTGAAGCGCTCCTGACCAAGCAGGCTGGAAACGACATCGGCTTCTTCATAACGGAAGACGAAGTAGCCCTTGGCATCGACCGCGTTGTCGTCGCCGCCACCGGCGAGCGCTACTGCTTCGAGGATATTCAGGTCGTTGGCGCCGAATTCGACACGCTTGTTGATTCTGGTCGAGCCCAGCACGGTGAAGGTGCGGGGGTCGCGCGTCACGAAAATCTGGTCGCCCGGCACAACGCGGACGTTTTCCGACGGATTTTCGATGATGGACTTCAACAGGGCGGTGCCGGTCTTCTTGCCGCGAACCAGTGTGACATAGGTTTCATACGGCTGCGCGGTCGGGCCGCCTGCCTTTGCGATGACTTCGTTGATCGTCTCGCTGACCAGGCTGAGCGGAACGACGGCAGAATGGCCGACGGCACCCGAAACGGTGACATTGCGCGATGCAGTCGACATGCTGGTGACGATGACGTCGGGTTCGACGGCCTTCTTGACCAGTGCGTCAAGAATAGTCTGGCGCGCCTGCTCCAGCGTTTTGCCGGCGAACTGAACCAGACCGACATAGGGAATGGACGCCATGCCGTTCGGCTGGACGACGAGGTCGAGATTGGTCTGCTTGGAATCCGATGTGGAAAACAGTCCGTCGCTGCCGGCTTCGAAGATCGTGACCTTCAGCTGGTCACCAACACCGATGACAACACGCCCGACGCCCCCGCCGATGCCGAATCGCCGGTTCATCGCGGTCGCAACGTATTGCGACACCAGACGCGCCGAACGGGCATCGACGTCAATGATGTCATAGGCAGCGGCATTCTTCCGGCCAAGTTCCTGCCCCGAAAGGCCTGCATCCTTGATAATTTCAGAAGAAACAGGGCCTTCGCCCGGAACTGCCTGACATCCCGTCAAGAGGGCGCAAATCAGGATCGCATTCAAACGGTTCAATTAAAGCACTCCGAAATCGACCCCAAAAATTGGTATGCGGGATACCACTGGCGCCGCTGCATTCTGATAACCGGAATTCCGATTGCCCCTTGAAAAGCACAATCGCTGTCCCACAACAAGCCATTCCAGGACACAGCCGCCGAAATAATTGCAGTGCGCCTTTCCGGCAATAGGTTCTCCACAACGGTTACGGTGTGTTTCCATAAGTGTGTTGGACGCCCATCCGCCAAGTGTAAGTTCGCACAACAGGGTTGAAAGCTAGTGAACATGGGTTAAAAGGACGCTAATATAGCTGGCGTCGAAAGGATGACGGCCCGCCACTGCGGGTCGGAAGAGGAAGTTCCGATTGCTTTTTCGCGTTTCAAGTGTAAGCAGCAAAGACAACTCACAGCAGTTTAGAGCGTTCGATAAAATATGACAGTTGAAATCATAGGGCGCGCATGTCTCGCCCCGGGAGCCAATTCGCCCCAGGCGTTGTTTCGAGTCCTGCGCCAGGGCAAATGCACCGTCACGCGCATACCTTCAGATCGTTGGGACCTTGCCCGCTTTTGGCATCCTGTCATTGGCAATCCGGGCAAGACCTATTCGTTTGCGGCTGGCGTTCTGGACAGCGTCTATGATTTCGATCCGGCTGCCTTCGGCATGTCGCAGCGCGAAGCCATGTATATGGATCCGCAGCAGCGCGTTCTATTGCAACTCGCCTGGCGCGCGCTTGAGGACGCGAACATTTCCGTTCCGTCGCTGCATGGCGAAAATGTCGGCGTCTATATCGGCGCATCGAGCCTCGACCATGCGAACCTGACGGTCGAAGACCCGGCTGCGGCCGGCCCCTACTTCATGACCGGCAACACGCTGTCGATCGTTTCCAACCGTATCTCGCATATTTTCGGGCTTAGCGGCCCCAGCATGACAGTCGATACGGCCTGTTCCTCCTCGCTGGTCGCGCTCGATCAGGCGATGCGTGCATTGAATGCCGGTGAAATCGACACCGCCATCGTCGGCGGCGTGAATATTCTTGCCCACCCGCTGCCCTTCGTCGGATTTGCTCAGGCCCGCATGCTGTCGCCCGAGGGGCTCTGCCGCGCCTACGACAATGACGGCGCAGGCTATGTGCGCGCTGAGGGTGGCGTTGTGTTCGTCCTGCGCCGCTCCGACCGCGCCAAGCAGGAAAAGGACCGCAGCTACGCGAAGATCGTCGCCACCGGCGTCAATTCTGCGGGCCGCACCAACGGCATTTCCCTGCCATCGCGCGAAGCTCAGGCCAATCTGCTGCGCTCGATCTATCAGGGCAACAATATCGACGCCAACCAGGTTGCCTTTGTCGAAGGCCACGGCACGGGCACCAAGGTGGGCGACCCCGCCGAAGTCTGGTCTATCGGTACCGTGATCGGTGCTGATCGCCGCGCGCCTGTCCCGATTGGCTCCATCAAGTCGAATATCGGCCATACCGAACCGGCATCCGGCCTGTTTGGCATGCTCAAAGCCGTCATGGCGCTTGAGAACAACTATCTGCCGGCCTCTCTGCATTTTGATACACCGAACGAAAACATCGATTTCGACGGCCTGAACGTCCGCGTCACGGCAAATCCGATCGAACTCCTGCGCGGCAAACGCGCCCGCCTCGCCGGCATCAACTCCTTCGGATTCGGCGGCGCCAATGCCCACGTGGTCATCAGTGACCCCGATCCAGTTCAGGACGAGCGGCATCGCAACAATGCAACCGGCCATGTCTTCATGGCGAGCGCCCATACGGCCAACAGTCTCGAAGAACTGCTGAAGTCGTACAAGTCGACCTTCGCCAGGGCCTCGCGAGAAGAAGCGCGCTCCATCATTGCTGCTTCCGGCGTCAACCGTACGCAGATGCGTCATCGTTTTGCTGCTCGCAGCGACCATCCGGAAGACATCATTCGCGCCATCGCCAGCCATCTGGAAAAGCCGGCTTCCGACATCGGTGAAACCGGCGAAGCAGTCACGAAGGATGCAAAGGTCGCCTTCGTCTTCTCCGGCAACGGTTCGCAATGGGCCGGCATGGGTGTTGAAGCGTTCCGCGAGAATCTGCACTTCCGCCAGTGCTTCACCTCTGTCAGCGCGCTGTTCAAGTTCCATTCGGACATTGTACTGACCGATCTGCTGACGGATCCGGACCTCGACAAGAAGCTCTCAGACACCAAGGTCGCCCAGCCCCTGCTGTTTGCAGTCCAGGCTGCCCTGTCGGATTCGCTGGTTGCCATGGGCATCAAGCCGACCGCCGTCTTCGGCCATTCCGTCGGTGAAATCGCCGCGGCCTATGCGGCGGGCGCCCTCTCGCTCGTGGACGCCGTGTCGATCGTCGCCAAGCGCTCGCTGCATCAGGATCTTCTCGCCGGTCAGGGCACGATGGCCGCAGTCATGCTCGGCGAGGACGCCGCAAACGCGTTTGCGAAGGCACGCGGCCTGGAGCAAGTCTGCGTCGCCGCCGTCAACGCGCACAATTCGGTGACCATTTCCGGCCGGGCCCACGAAATTTCTGTTTATCGGGACGCTGCCCGCAAGGCGAAAATTCCGGTGCAGATTCTTGATATCAACTATCCATTCCATCACCCGATTATCGATCAGGCGAAGAAATCCTTCCTCGGCGATATCCCGGATATTGCTCCGCGCAAGTCTGAACTCGCCTATCTGTCGACCGTTACCGGGTCGCGACTGGACGGAACACAGCTCGATCCGGACTACTGGTGGAAGAACGTGCGCGAACCGGTCCGTTTCCAGGCCGCGACCGAAGCTGCCATCGAACTCGGCTGCAGCCTGTTCATCGAAGTCTCGCCACGCCCGATCCTGTCGTCCTACCTGAAGGAAACCGTCAAGCAGGCGTCGATCCCTGGCATGGTCGTACCGACCCTGTTGCGTGATCCCGGTGAAAAGGGGCAGGATCCGATCTCGCGCGCCATGGCCCGTGCGATCGCTCATGGCGCCGCCTTCGATGAAGCCCGCCTGTTCGGCAAGCGCAACGCCTTCGTCCGCCTGCCCAACCTGCCCTTCGAGCCCACCGAACTGCGTCCGGCCTCGACCAGTGACGCGACCGATCTGTTCGGCCGTGGCGCCAAGTCGCCCTATACGCTTGCAGGCTGGCGTGCCGACCTCAACAGCGGTAGCTGGAAGAACCACATCGACGCCCATCTGTTCCCGGACCTCGCCGAGCATGTCGTCGATGGCAAGGCCATCCTGCCGGGCAGCGGCTTCATTGAAATCGCTATTTCCGCCGCGCAACAGTTTTACGGCACGCCGGAAGTCGACATCACCAATCTGGAAATCGTACGGCCGCTGGAGCTTGCCGACAGCCGGATGATGGAATTGTCGACAGTGCTCTCGCCGGAAACCGGCGATATCGAAATCCGTTCGCGTGAACGCCTGTCGGAAGACGATTGGGCCGTGCATGCCGTGGCGCGCAGCCGCAAGCCGATCCCGGCCAATACCGCCCCGGCCGCAAACCCGTTCGCAGGACTCGAAAAGTCTGCGACGGTCACGCCGGCCAAGGCCTATGAAACAGCCCGCCAGTTCGGCCTCGACTACGGTCCGCGCTTCCAGTTGATGGCGAAGGCCGTTTCCTATGACGACAGGTTCATCGATGTCGAACTGAAGGAGCCGGAAGACGCCGGTAACCCGTTCGTATCCTACAGCCTTAACCCGATCTCCGTGGACGCGACCTTCCACGGGATGGTGGCATTGTTCGATCGCTTCACCGGCGAAGCCGGCGGCGCACCCTATATTCCGGTCCGCTTCGGCTCGGTGCGCATCAGCAATTCGGGGCTGACCGTCAAGCGCGCCGTGGTTGAGATCGAGCGTATCAGTGCCAACTCGATCAAGGCGAAGTTCCGTTTCTTCAGCGCCGGTGGCGACCTCATCGCCGCCTTCGATGATTGCCGCTTCCGCCGGACCTACCTGCGCCAGCACAAGACGCTGGACATGCTGTCCTTCCACTACGAGGCGATCCCGTCAGATCGCGCAGCACTGTTTGCTGCCGCAGCATCCTCGACTGCCTTGCCGATGCCACTGGTCGCCGCCACCGACGATACCGGCATCGACAACACCACGCTTCTGTTCAATGCCGCGATCTACCGCGCCTGCCATGAGATTGCACTCAAGCTCGGCAAGGGTACGGCGAAGATTGACACGCGCTCGCTTCCCGGCGACTTCGCCTTCCGCTGCTTCCTGGCCAACTGCCTTTACGTCCTGGAAGATGCCGGCCTGTGCGAGAACAAGGGTGGAACTTGGAAGATCGCGACCGAGTTTTCACTCCCACCGGTTGGTGACATCCTCAAGGAGCTCTATGGCGAGCGCTCCGAGCGTGCCGTCGAAGCCGTTCTGATCAACAATTCCTATGCCGAAGCGCTCGATCGAATCGACAGCCTGTTTGCCGCCGAAATTTCCGGCGTCGAGTCCGACGTCACCACCAAGCCGCAAGGCTTCATCAGTGATGCGACGCTGGACCACCAGACAGTGCATTCCGAATCCACCCGCCAGCGGATGGAACTGGTGCTTGATGCCGTCGAAAAGGCGCTCGAAAGCGAAAATGGCAAACGGGATTTGAGGATCGTCGAGGCCGGAACCATTTCGGCCGGGTTTACCGGACGCCTTGCAGCTCTGGCAACCAAGTACAATGCCAGCCTGATCATCGTTGAGCCGCGGGAAAACGCACAGCGCAATCTCGAAATCGCCTTTGAGGAACATGCCCATGTGCGTGTCCTCAAGAAGGATGCCTTCGCCACCCTGCCGGCATTCGATCTAGCCGTCAGCGCGTCGGATACGCTTTTCCAGCTGGTCGACGAGGATGCGGCGATCCGCGGCGCGATGCGCACCCACCTCGCCGAGAACGGCGCGCTGGTTGCCGCGACCAATGCACCGACCGTGTTCAGCGATTTCGTCTTCGGTCTGACCGAGGGCTGGTTCGCCCGCAGCCAAGCGATCGACTTCCCGATCGGAAAGCTTGCTACCATCACCCAGTGGCAGAAGTGCCTGACCGACCTCGGCCTGCGCAATGTCACGGTTGAGGATCGCGAACTGTCGCATGGCAATATCATCGTCGTGGAAGCACAAGGCGGCCAGCCGGCCGAAGCGAAGACGACCGACTCCTCACCGGCTGCTGATGTCACGACACCGGTCCTAGTCCTGCATGAAGGCAGCGTTTCGACCCTGCACAAGGGTCTGCCATCGGGCAAGGACGCCATACAGTCACCGCTCGTTCCGGTTCAGGTGACCGGCGATTTTGACGCCGACAAGGCCAAGCTGGCGGAAGCCTTTCAGGGCCTCCACGACAAGCCGGTGCGTGCCGTCTATCTGTCGGCGGCGACATCAGGCGACCGCAGCCAGGATTCGGCTGTCCTGCAGAACCGTGTCCTCTCGCTCAGCGCTTTCGCCGAAGCTCTGCGCCAGCATTATGCGGATGACGAGCCGGCCGCCGAACTGCGTCCACGCCTCGTCGTAGCAGCACCTGGCGGTTCGCCGGTGACAGTGGCTTCGCGCCAGAAAAATGTGGCGGGCTCCAGCGTCAACAGCGGTCTTTGGGCTTTCGCGCGCGTTCTCCAGAACGAATACGATATCCTCGACATCCATTCACTCGATCTCACTGGCCCGAAGGCGGATGCCGGTATCCAACTCGCCACGGCAATTGCGCTGCTTTCGGATGGAAGCGCAAACCGCGAATGGCTGCTGGATGGCAAGACCGGCATCCTGTCGGAAATCCGGGCCGTTCAAGGCCCAGTCAGCCAAGCCCTGCGCCGCACTTCCAGCTTCAAGGCAGCAACGATCCGCCAGCGCGTCAGCTCGCAGGTTGGCAGCATCGCTTGGGAAGAAACCGATATTCCGCAGCCAGGCCCCAATGATGTCGTTGTCGCCGTTGCTGCGACGGGCCTGAACTTCCGCGACGTCATGTGGGCCATGGGCCTGCTGCCGGAAGAAGCGCTTGAGGACGGCTTCGCCGGCGCAACGATCGGCATGGAGCTTTCCGGCCATGTCGTCGCTATCGGCAGCGCGGTCAAGGATCTTTCGATCGGAGACGCCGTGATGGCAATCGGCCCGGCGGCATTCTCCACCCACGCCGTCGTCTCCCGTGCGGGCGTTGCCCGTCTGCCGGAAACCGTCAGCCCGGTCGCCGCTGCAACCGTGCCGGTCGCCTTCCTCACCGCATATTATGCGATGATGGAACTCGGCCGTATTCGTGCCGGCGAAACGATCCTGATCCATGGTGCTGCCGGCGGTGTCGGGCTTGCCGCCCTGCAGGTCGCCAAGCTTGCCGGCGCCAAGGTCATTGCCACGGCCGGTACGCGTGAAAAGCGCCGTTTCGTCAAGATGCTCGGCGCCGATCACGTCTTCGATTCGCGCTCGCTGGCCTTCGTCAACGATATCCTCGGCGTTACCGGCGGCGAAGGCGTGGACCTCGTCCTCAACTCGCTGTTTTCCGAGGCGATGGAACAGAGCCTGTCGCTGGTCAAGCCGTTCGGCCGGTTTCTCGAACTCGGCAAGCGCGACTATTACTCCGACAGCAAGATCGGCCTGCGGCCGTTCCGTCGCAATATCAGCTATTTCGGCATCGACGCCGATCAGTTGCTGGTCAATGCACCGGATCTGACGAAGCGGATTTTCACAGAGATTGGTGCCTTGTTCGAAGAAGGCAAGTTGGTGCCGCTGCCCTATCGCGCCTTCGGGCACGACGAGATCGGCAACGCCTTCCGCCTGATGCAGAATGCCGGCCATATCGGCAAGATCGTCGTTCTGCCGCCGGTTTCCGGCCGGGACGAGGTCGCCAATCGCCCGGCTGGCCGCATGCAGGTCGATAACCACGGCGTGCATCTGGTCGTCGGCGGTATCGGCGGCTTCGGCCTTGCTGCCGCGAACTGGCTGGTCGAGAAGGGTGCCCGCAACATCGCGCTCTCCACCCGCCGCGGCGTGGCGGATGCGGAAACGCTGGAGGCGATCAAGCGCTGGGAAAGCAGGGGGGTTTCGACAACCGTCCACGCCTGCGACATCACCGACGAAGCGGCGGCCGACAAGCTGCTGAAGACGTTGCGCCAGATCGCGCCGCTGAAGACCGTCGTTCACGCCGCCATGGTTCTCGACGACGCGCTGATCAACAATCTCAGCCGTGAGCGAAACCGTCCGGTAATCGATGTCAAGGCCAAGGGTGCCGCGGTTCTGGATCGGCTGACCCGTGGCGACGCGCTTGATCATTTCATCCTGTTTTCCTCGGCAACGACGCTCGTCGGCAATCCGGGACAGGCAAACTATGTTGCCGCCAACGGCTATCTCGAAGGCCTGGCGCGCGCCCGCCGTCTCGAAGGCCTGCCCGGTCTTGCCATCGGTTTCGGCGCGATTGCCGACAAGGGCTATCTGGCCCAGAACACCGACGTCAACGACCTGCTCTCCAAGCGTATCGGCAAGACGGCGCTGAAGGCGCAGTCAGCCCTCAGCCACGTCGAGAGCCACATCCGTTCCGATCCGGGCACGGTGGATGCGGCTGTGACGATGATCTCCGAACTCGACTGGTCGGCAGCACGCAACCTGCCGGCCGTTCGCAACGCGCTGTTCGAAGTCATCCTGCGCACCGCTGACCAGCATTCGTCCGGAAGCGACGGCAAGACGATTGATCTCGTGGCGATGATCGAAGGAAAATCGCCCCAGGAAGCCGAGGACATCCTCTACGATCTGGTTGCCGGTGAAATCGCCGCCATCCTGCGCGTCTCGAAGGATACGATCTCGCGCAACAAGATTCTCAAGGAAATCGGCCTCGACAGCCTGATGGCCGTGGAACTCGGGATCAGCTTCCAGCAGAATACCGGCTTCGACATGCCGCTCAGTGGCGTGGCTGATAACACCACTGTCGGCGATGTGGCCCGTAAACTTTACGACAAGGTCAGCAAGCGCGATAATGGCAGCGACGAAGATGGCGAGCCCACGGACAACAAGATCGTCAACGAGCTTGCCCAGCGCCACACAGGCA
The DNA here is from genome assembly GCF_001425605.1 of Rhizobium sp. Leaf453. Lineage (GTDB taxonomy): Bacteria > Pseudomonadota > Alphaproteobacteria > Rhizobiales > Rhizobiaceae > Pararhizobium. The sequence goes on from NZ_LMRG01000001.1 coordinate 654,442, forward strand.
ATGGAGCCGGAAACAGTGTGGATAAGGCAGTGAGCCAATGAGCAAGAACGAGGAACGTCAGACCGCTTCGAAGATGAACAGCAGCCTGAAGGAAAACCTGCTGGACCGGATGCGCAACGCGCACCAGTCTTCCGAGCGTAATCGCATGGCTCGCTCCGAGCGCGACGTTCCTCCGCCTGTTCGCCGCAAGCAAACGCGTTTCGAGGACCTGCCGGAATACAAGCAGGTTCTGACCCAGAAGGTGGCGAGTGAGCAGCTGGGCATCGACAATCCGTTCTACCGGGCGCATCAGACTGCGGCCGGCGCAACGACGGTGATCGATGGCCGCAAGCTGATCAATTTTGCTTCCTACGACTATCTGGGTCTGAACCGTCACCAGCACGTCCTGTCGAATGCGCGCGATGCCATTGGCACGTTCGGTATCTCGGCCTCGGCCAGTCGCCTCGTCGCAGGTGAGCGTCCGGCCCATGCGGCACTGGAGGAGCGCATCGCGTCTTTCTACGGCGTTGATGCTGCCGTCTGTTTCGTCAGCGGCTATCTGACCAATGTGGCGGCGATCAGTTGCCTGATGGGTCCGAAGGACCTCGTCGTGCATGACGAATTCATTCACAACAGCGCGCTGGCCGGCATCAAGCTGTCCGGCGCGACGCGGCGCCTGTTCAAGCATAACGATGCCAATGACCTGGAACACGTGCTGCGCACTGTTTCCGGCGACTATCGCCATATCCTGGTGATCGTCGAAGGCGTCTATTCGATGGATGGCGATATCGCCAACCTGCCGGCCATCATGAAGCTGAAAGCCGAATACGGGTTCTGGCTCATGGTCGACGAAGCCCATTCGCTGGGTATTCTCGGCAGGCGCGGCCGGGGCACTTTCGAACATTTCGGAATCGATCCGCGACAGGTCGATATCTGGATGGGGACGCTCTCCAAGACTACATCAAGCTGCGGAGGCTACATTGCCGGCAGTGCCGCGCTTGCCGCCATTCTCAAAGCAACAGCTGGCGGCTTCGTATATAGCGTTGGTCTCGCACCGGTGCTGACGGCATCGGCAATCGCGAGCCTCGACATCCTGGAAAACGAGCCCGAGCGAGTGGCCTCCTTGAGACGAAATGGTGCGCTCTTCCTCAAACTCGCGCAGGAAGCAGGCCTCGATACCGGATTGAGCGCTGGCTTTTCAGTGGTGCCCGTTCTGGTGGGCGATTCCCTGCGGGCCGTGCAACTGTCGAACGACCTTCTTGCCGCCGGCATCAATGCCCTGCCGATCATCCATCCGGCGGTGCCGGAGGGGATGGCACGTCTGCGCTTCTTCATCACCAGCGAACATACGGAAGAGCAGATTCGCCAGACCGTCGCCGTAACAGCGGACAAGCTGAAGGATTTGACCGAGCGAAACTTCGGATTGGCCTCGATCGACATCCAGCAGATGATGAAGATGCTGGCCTCTCGATAATCTGGCGTTTATCTGGCAGCCGGTTCCATCGACCATCAACCGAACTGGTCTTTCAGAATGACTCATGTGATCATTACGGGCGGCTCAAGCGGGATCGGCCTGGAGATCGCCCGGATCTATGCCGACCGGGGGGCGCGGATTTCCCTTCTGGCTCGCACACTGTCGACGCTCGAGGTAGCGCAAGCCGAACTCGCGCGCACGAACGCGACAGCGAAAGTCCTTATCGACAGCGCGGATGTGACCGACGAAATCCAGACGGTGGAAGCAATCCGCCGCTGCGAAGAATCCTTCGGCCCCTGCGATATCCTCATCACCTCCGCGGGCATAGTCGAGCCGGGTGTCTTCGAAACAATCTCTACAGAAGCATTCGAACGACAGATGCGAACCAATTTCACAGGCAGCGTCAATGCGGTGCGCGCTGTCTATGCCGGCATGAAGCAGCGTCGCTGTGGCAGGATCATGCTGGTCTCGTCCGGAGCAGGTCTGATCGGGATTTACGGTTATGCCGCCTATTCCGCTTCGAAGTTTGCGTTGCACGGGTTTGCGGAAGCACTTCGGTCTGAAGCACGACCACAAGGTGTCAGCGTTTCCGTCTGCTTTCCACCAGATACGGAAACACCCCAGTTCACACGCGAGCTTGAGCATCGGCCGCTCGAGGCGGCCGTGATCATGGGGAGCGTCGCGCCATGGGCGTCCTCTGCCGTGGCAGCGCGAATCGTCCGCGCAATAGACAAGCGCTCGTTCGAGGTCTTCTTCGGCCTGTCGCTTGGCTCTCTCGGACGTTTCGGTTCCACCCTCAAGCCCTTCCTCAACTGGTGGTTCGATCGCGCGATCCTCAAAATCAGCCGTCGCCCTTGAATGGGCGCAATCCCCGTGCATCAGCGGCAGAATCAGATTCTGTCATGTTTTTTGAGTAGATGGCGGTTATCCAAGGTAACGGACGAACCGGCGGCCAGATTCTCGTAGAATCGCTTTCGGTTAGGCTTGAAATATTCTAAGTGTCGTCCTGTTGCGCCGAAACGAATACGATTTGCGGCAAGCGAACGAATATGAAGGTATCGGTTTGGCGTTGACGTCGCTCCACATGCATGACCATCCCGTGGCGCTGACGTTATTCTGCTACGTTCTGGCCTGCTCCGTCGTCCTGTTTACCGACCGCTTTGCGTTGCCGAAGCGCGAGCGTCGCCGCAATCGACCGCCGGCTAGCGTGAAGCGCGCAATCGTCGATATCCTTGCGAGACTTCCCATCATCGCGCTTGTCTTTGCAGGCTTTTTCGCGATCTCCTGGCGTCCGCTCTATGCCGGTGCCGGCGCAATGAGCTTCTTCGTCATCTTCACCGGTATTTCGCGCGCGAAATACAAGTTCATTCGTGAACCTCTGGTTTTCTCCGATATCGCCTTGGTCGCCGACGTCTTTAAATACAAATCGATCTTCTATGCCAATTCACTAAACATCGTTTTTTGGCTTGTAGCTTTCCTTTATGTATTCGGCGTTTCAGCACTCTACATGTATTTCGAGCCGCACCTGCTGCCGTCGAGCAACAGGCCTCTGTGGATCCTTCTCATGTTCCTGATCGCAGACCTGCCGTGGATTCTGCTGTTCTACGGCCCGGTCAACCGCCCCGTGGCTGATCTGGCGCAACGTCTTGTCGGCAAGCCGAACGTGAAGGTCAGCACGATCCGGTTTGGCACCTTCGCCTCGGTGATCTTTCACTTCATTATCTGGCTCGGTCGCCGCCGCGAAAAGATCGTCGCCGAACTCTCCGAGCGCTTCCTGGCGGCGGTGCAGGACCTGATCGGACACGACGACGATAACAAAGCACCACTGGTTATCGTCTGGCAGTCGGAATCGTTCATCGATATGCGCCATTGCGGTGTCGACAGCATCAAGCTGCCGACGATCGACCGGCTGCAGAAAAAGGCCGCGCAGTGGGGACGCCTGGCAACGGTCTTCGAGGGTGGGTACACCCTGAGAACGGAGTTCGCCGTACTCAGCGGGCTGGTTCCCGACGATCTTCATATCGATGCCAGCTATCCCTATCTGCGCGCGAGCCATTACACCGATGTCGTCTGGCCGACGAAACTGAAGAAGGCCGGATGGAACACGCATTTCATGCACCCCTATGACAGGACCTTCTTCCTGCGTCACAAGGCGATGCCGCAGCTTGGTTTCGAGAAAATGACCATGCTCGACGACTTCGATCATGATCCGCAGGCCGATGGCCCCTACGTTTCCGATTTCGTGCTGACCCAGAAGGTAATCGCCGACCTCGACAAGCAAACCGTCGCGGAGGGCAGTTTCCTCTTTGTCGCCTCGATGGCCAATCACGGACCTTGGGAACCCGGTCGTGTCAGGGATCTAACCGATCCTGTCGAGATCTACCTCGACATTCTTCAGCAATCCGACGAGGCCTTGGGCAAACTGGTGGATCATTTGAATACGCTTGACCGCCCTGTCTGGCTGCTGTTTTACGGCGATCATGCACCGTTGCTGAAATCCTTTGCTGATCCTTTTCCCGATCCGCGGACCGACTATTTCATCGTGCCCCTTGGAAAGGCTCGCAAGTCGGACCATGTACCGACATCGGCGCGCAGCGAGGAGCCGTGGAAACTGTTGGAGGTATTGCTCAGGCATGCCAATCTGCGCAAGGACGATCTGATCTAGTGCCGGCGCGGATTTCAGGAGAATGACAATGGTTTTTCAGCCGTGACACGGCGTGTCTTTCTCTTCCTACAAGGGCCGTCCTCGCCGATCTTCGCCAAGATTGCCGATCGCCTCGACAGGCTCGGGCATCGATGCCTGAGGATCAATCTCAACGCCGGCGACCAGATTTTCTGGAGACGCAAGAACGGGTTCAACTATCGAGGGCACGGCGGTCCTGCCTGGCAAGCTTATTTTGCAGGCTTCGTGCAGGATCACGGCGTCACAGATCTCGTGCTCCTTGGTGAAGAGCGCGCTTACCATCAGCAGGCGATTGAGATCGCCCGGGAGCGGCAAATCGAGGTTTCGGTCATCGAGATGGGGTACCTGCGCCCGGACTGGCTGACGCTCGAACGCGGCGGCATGTCATCCAATTCGCATTTTCCTGCTGATCCCGGCCTGATCATCGAGGCTGCCCGTGCCTTGCCGGAACCGGACTGGAAACGACGTTACACGCAGAGCTTTCTTGCAGAGGCCGCCTACGATCTCCTCTACAATCTGCCCAATGTCTTCCTGTGGTTTCTCTTCCCCCACTACCGCAGGCACGCCCTATTCCATCCCTTGGCGGAGTATGCGGGTTGGGTGACACGGCTTATCGGTGCCCGTAGGAGGAGTTCGGAGGCCGCGGCGCTCGTCAACGCAATCTTCGCCGGCAGGGAGCCGTTTTTCGTCTACCCGCTGCAACTCCAGACCGATTTTCAGTTGAGAGCACATTCCCCCTATAATGACCAGCGGGAAGCTATCGAAACGGTCCTCTCTTCCTTTGCTCGATGTGCCCCGCCGACATCTCAGCTGATCGCCAAGGTTCATCCACTCGATAACGGATTGATCTCCTGGCGAGCTTTCATCAATGATCTGGCAAGAGGATTGGGTGTGGGCAATCGCGTACAATTTCTCGACGGAGGAGACCTGAACGCATTGCTTGCGAAGGCTGCGGGAACTGTAACCGTCAACTCGACGGTGGGGCTCAGCGCCCTGCAGGTGGGCAAACCGATCAAGGTATTGGGCGTGGCGGTCTTCGACGTCAAGGGTTTGAGTGATCAGGCAGACCTCGACACGTTTTGGCGATCGCCTGCGCCGCCTGATGAAAAAATTCGGAAGGCATTCTTTCGACTGCTGGCGGCGGCCATTCAGGTCCGCGGTAATTTTTACTCAACTGATGGAACGGACGCAGGCGCAGATGCCATAGCCAAACGGCTGCATGAGCGATCCGTCAACCAGCCCGGCGCCTTTGTCGATCCACCCCCGAGGCAAAAGCCGCAAAAAATCAATCGTCGTCGTCATTGACAGTTTCGACCGTGCGCCATTCCTGCATTTCTTCCTTCGAAAACTGGCGGAGCCGGCGCCTGTGCCAAGTAATTCCACGCTTCACGACAACTGCTGGCGTCCCCGCGATGACAACGCCACTTTCCGTGAAGGATTTGTTGACGAAGGATTTCGCGCCGATGACGCAATCGTCCGGGATCACAGTTCCTTTGCTGAGCATGGAACCGACCCCGACCCAGACATGATCGCCAACGACAACAGATCGGGCACGGTTCAATCGACGACCATCCGCTTTACGAAGAATCGAATGGGCATCACTCGTGCGGATTTCGATGCCGCGCGAAAGCATACACCAGCGCCCGATGGTCACATCGCAGCGCTCCTGGCTGAGGACATAAACAGATTCGAAAGTCGTCCCTTCGCCAATCATCACTGTCTGGCGCGCGCCTTTGATGATCACTTCACCTGAAAGCTGGCAGTTCTCGCCGACGACAATGCGGTTCCCACGACCGCGGATCGTGATATGCCCGGTAAAAGTCGAGGATTTCGGAAGCTCGATACTGTGCCCACTGCCGGAAAGGCGAATCGTTGCAACCAGCCGCCCCTTGGCGTCAATGGTATTGCTTTCGCCCTGATCGACCAGCACTGCGAGTGGCCTGAGAAATCGAACCTTCGGCAGCGATTTTAAAAAGCTGCCAACCCTCGCAAAGACATTCATTTATTGATTACCGTAGAAGTACAAGCGCTCTGGAGCAGACTCCTCATAGATCATGCGTAGATGGGAGGATAGCCGGCGTGAGACTGATGCATGGAGCGCCGGACGAGATTCACCAATCTCATCCGGCGAGTTGGGCGCTCAGGTTCGATCTCGAATGTTGTAATAGCCCATGACGAACACGGCCCAAGCGAAGAGAAGCCCAAGCGAAACCAGGAACGAATTCAGGTAGCGCGCTGGATACTGCGCCATCTGCGAAAGGGTTGGCTGGTTGAAAACAGCAAGGTAGCGCTGCTTGCTGCTGGCATCCAGACGGGCCTTTTCCAGGCTCGCCAAGGATGCGGTATAGGCGCGCTCAGCAAATTCGCGCTCCGTTTCCAGCTCTTCGAACTGCTGAATTCGGCCAGCGACATCGCCCGTTGCACTTCCACGCGCCGACTTCTCGGCGACATTCCCGCTACCAAGCCGCCGGCGTTCGGAATCCAGCTGCTGCTCGACACTTGCAATTCGTGCCTTCAGCACACGGACACGCGGCGTATCTTCGCCCATCTGTGTCAGGGCGGTCGCCAGATCGGCGTTCATCTGCACCAACTGCGCTTCCAGTCCACCAATCAACTGAGCCGCCAGCTTCGCTCCCTCAACCGGATCGACCTCTTGGGAAACATCGCGATAGTCTCGGACTGCGACACGCGCCTTGGTGAGGCGTTCTTCCGCCGAACGAACTTCGTCGCCAGCCGTCTTCAAGACGCCATTGCGAGCCTCTGCCGACAGGTTATTGACAAGATCGTCGCTCTTTTCGATCACGAACTGGGCAATTTCCTGCGATTGCTTCGGATCGAATGCCCTGACCTGCAACTGCATGATGCCCGACGCATGGTCGTAATTTACGTCGACCATACTGCGCCAGTATTCGAGCTTGTTCTCGATCGGGAGACCAGCCCCCAACCCGTAAAAATAGTCGACCCCACGGGCTTCATAGATTTTTTCCAGGTCGAACTTCTTTTCAACGTCGGCCAACATGCGCTCACTTCGGATGTAATCCATCAGGATGTAGCTGTCGGACTGCGTGTTGCCTGTGGATGCCTGAGTGAACATGCCCAGAATATCCGACCCACCGGCAGCTTCTATGCTTCTGACGGAAAACGAAGCCGTGCTGTGGTACTGATCAGCCGCAAAAAAGATCATGTAGATGGACGCGAGGGTACCCGGGATCGCGACGAACAGAATGAAACTGACGATGATCATCGCATGGCGCAGCCGTAGCGACCCCAAAAAGCTCCGCTTTTTGACTTCCTGCGTGATGATCGTGTGAATCTTGTTACGGGTCGGGTTAACCTTGGCAATCGGCGCGGGTCTGGTCGGAACCAGAAGACGATCGTCATTACCCAACAGACCTTCCAGGAGGTGAACGCTTCTAGGCTTTACGACTTCTTTGCCAGCCAGACGGTTATCAGTCAGGTCCGTCGGCGCGGCATTCGAAGCCGCATTCTTGATGACCGCCATTACCGTTCCTTCATATTCCTGTTGTGAGCGCTGATCGCGTCCTCAATATCATCATAATAGGTTAATTTGCCATTTTCCAGAACCACGCCACAATCACAGTAATCGCGAATGGTTGTTGTACTGTGAGAAACCATGATGACGTCGGATTCCTGCAGACGGCTTTCAAAAACAACCCTGCACTTCTTCTTGAAATTCACATCGCCAACAGCAGTGATTTCATCGACGAGATAGTAGTCGAAATTCACACCCATGCTCAAACCGAAGGCAAGACGGGCCTTCATGCCCGACGAATATGTACCAACCGGCGCCTTGAAGAAAGGCCCCAGTTCAGCGAATTCTTCCACGTATTGGATTAGTTCGCGGGTATCCACGCCATAGATACGAGCAACAAAGCGTACATTTTGCTCGCCGGTCATCGTGCTCTGGAAACTTCCCGCAAAGCCCAGCGGCCAGGAAATCTTCCCCTGCCGGATGATACGCCCGCTGTCCAATCGGATTGTGCCTGCGATCAGCTTGAGCAAAGTTGATTTGCCGGCGCCATTACGACCGAGCAGGCCGATGCTTTTTCCGCGCTGCAAGACGAGGGAAGCGCGCTCGATAATGGGCTTGTTGATGCCTCTGGTGCGCGCGAATTTTGTCGCCTGCTCAAGCCTGATCATTCGTTTCTCAAAACAGCGGAAGACATGGAAAAAAGCACCATTCCAAAAAAGAATGTCAAAAATGCGAAGCCGTAAGCATAGTTTATATCCAAACCCAAAGCCCGATATTCGTCATAAAAGCCGGTCCTGAAATGCATGGTCACATGAATGAGCGGATTGAGAAGCACGATATCCTTGTAGGGATGCGGAATGGCATCCGGTAAAAAGAACACGCCAGAAATCAGATAGATCGGCCTGCTGATGATGGCGTAGACCTTCTCATAAAGCGGATACTTGATGAACAGGACATTGTTCGACAGTCCGACGCCCAATCCCAGGATGCTGGCAATAAAGGCCGCTTCGATGATCGGTGGCCATGATATTTCCGGCGGGACCCGCATCGTGGCGATGATGACAGACATGACCACAACGGCAACGGCCACAGTCGTAACCAACTGCAGAATATATCGCGCGACTATGGTGTCGACGGGGGCGACGTTGGGGTAATTCAAAAGCGACTTATTTGCCCGGACGGCACCGTTGAGATAGGTCGCCATGGCTTGGTAAAACTGGAACCCGATATAGCCTGTTCCGAAAAACAGGGGAAAGCTGGTGCCGAGAGGTGGAGCCCGGGCGATGGCTTGAAAGATGAGCGTCAACAGGGCGACATTTGCGGCCGGGTCAAGGAATGCCCAGACATATCCGCCGGGCTTGTTGCCGAAACGGGCTTCCATTTCGCGGACGAGCAAGGCGGAAACGACTCGCGTATGTGTGGCCACATGTCCCAAACAAGCTGCTTTCTTCCAGTGCCTCTGGCCACATCACCGCCTGAGGGCGACGCAGCCGCGTCATTCCATAAACCAATCCGCGCGATATCGCCATGCGATGCCGCCACATTTTCGAGCCGACACTATATCACGTCCTTCTTGCAAAGAACTGCCACGACCTATTTGTCGAACGGATAGAGTATTCGGCCGATCAATCTGAACTTGGGATTCGAGAGCTCTCGGAAGAACTGGATCGGATCCTCGCGGTAATTCTCGGCGTCACGACCGTGGCCGATCCCGGCGATGAACGGCGATACGATCGGCGTCAGCAGATGCCGCCAGCCGAGAATGCCATAGGGTCCCCAGGCCTGCCACTTCGGTCCGGGCGCCCGATAGGGTTTGACCGGAACGGCCGGTGCGGCGAAATGACGGCGGATGCTTTCGACCGTTTCCTCGAACGAAACCGATCTGCCCGTTTCCGGTTCAAAATAGCGCGGATAGAGAAGGTAGGCGCCGGCGAATAAGGCTTCGATCGATAGGGTTCGTCCCCTGCGCGGATTGGGCTGGCGATCATCTGTCAGACCCCAGCTTGCATAGAACGGACATCCCTGCACGGTGACCTTTAGCCCGCGCAACAACGCCTCGAAGCCCGCCAGCGAGGTGATCGTGTAAACATGATCGATCGTTTCGAACGCGCGCGCCATCGGCAGCGGTTCCGCCAGGATCTGGCAGAGATGACGAACATCCTGCGGGTCGGATTGCGCAAGGCGCACACGATTGAGGATGTCGGGATGTGGCTTATAGATGATCTGTGCATCCGGGTTTTCCGCCGCTGCTAGCCGTACGAGATCATTGTTGGTGATCGGCGGCAGGCAGCCGAACTGGATGGAGGCGTCATCCTCGACCTGGCCGATGACCAAAACGCGCTTGCCCGTTTTCGGGCCATAGACACTGTCGATATCCGTCTTGGCATCGCTGTTGTATTTGCTGACGCCCGATTCCAGCAAAAACCGGATTCCGTTTCGGGCACGCTCCAGAAGGTCTGGATCGGCGTCAAAATCATAGGTCGCAAGCAGGCGCTCGAGATCCGACGCCGTACGGCAGTCGAAATAGGCCGTTCCCTGATCGAAGGCGAGCGAGAGCGGCGGCGTGCGGCTGGCATTGGCTTCGACCGAGCGGATAAACCCATCCTCGATGAAGTAGACCGGTATGCCGTTCTGTGTTGCAAAGGACCGCAATCCATCCGGCGCGCGCAGGCTCCAGACGAAAATCTGCGGCTTGTCTGCCGAAAGGATGCGATCCGCCCATTCCTCCTCGAACTCGTTTTCCCGCGCGTACATGGGAACAAAGACGAAGTCGCATTCCGGGAAGTAGCGCTGGAAAACGGCCTGCTTCCAGCCGTGAATGTGAAACGCGAACGTGACGACCGGAGCGCTCTCCGCGCCCTGATCCGTTTGAAGGAAATGTTGCTGTTCAGGCAATGGCGTTCGCTCGCAAAATCGTTTTCCCAACGACCGGCATCAACGTCGCGACGGCCGCTGGCGTACGGTCGCTACCGAAACTCAGGCGACACCCGCGCGCAGCAGGTCGTGAATATGCAGGATGCCACTGGGAACACCATCATCTTCAACGAGGAACAGAACCGTGACCTTTTGCGCCTGCATCAGTTCCATCGCAGCACTCGCCAAAATGGACCCCTTGATGACCCGTGGCTTGTGCGACATCACCGTATCGACCGTTTCCAGCAGCAGATCACGCGACATGTGGCGGCGCAAGTCTCCATCGGTGATCACGCCGACCAGCTTTCCTATTTCATCGGTCACGCCGAGAACACCGAAACCTTTAGACGACATCTGGATGACCGCATCGCCCATCGGGCTACCGAGCGGCAGGAGCGGGATGGCATCGCCGTCATGCGCCAGTTCCTGAACCAGCAGCAATTGCGAGCCGAGCTTTCCGCCGGGATGGAAGGTCTTGAAGTCCTGCGCCGAAAATCCGCGCCGCTCCAGCAGCGCGATCGCCAAGGCATCGCCGACGGCCAATTGCAACATGGCGGAGGTCGTCGGCGCCAGACCGTGCGGGCAGGCCTCCTGGACCTTCGGCAGGGTGATGGCAACGGTTGAGTTGCGCGCCAGCAGACTTTCAGCGTTGGAGGTCACGGAAATGATCGAAACATTGAAACGCTTGGCATAGGTCAGCATATTGCCGAGTTCGACGGTTTCGCCGGACCAGGAAAGGAGGATCAGCAAATCCTCTGAGGTGATCATGCCGAGATCGCCGTGGCTTGCTTCCGTCGGATGGACGAAATAGGCCGATGTGCCGGTCGAAGCCATGGTCGCGGCGATCTTGCGGCCGATATGCCCGCTCTTGCCGACGCCGGATACCACCACGCGGCCCCGGCTACGGGCGATCAGGCTGACCGCTTCGACGAGATTATGCGAGAGCGCGGGATCCGTGGCGAAATGCGAGGCAAGCGCATTGATGCCATCGACAGCGGTCGCCATCGACCGACCGATCGATTCGAGCACGGCACGCTCTTCCGGGGTGTTGTTATCGACCTGCCTGAGACCCATCATCACGCTCCAAGACCCTTATCAAGTGCCCGGTTATAACCAGAGCGCTCCCAGATCAAATCAAAATGGCCAAATCATGCGTTTTCCCCGCGACGGTGGCGCGAAAAACGTCAGAAAAACCACAAAATGTGCTGGAGAGGCCTCAGCTTGCACGCTTTTCGACGATGTCGTCGTCCGCAAGCAGGGATTTTCCCGGGTTGTTGACGAAGGTTTCAAGCGTCATCGTGTCGAGAATGTCGGCAATCGCATCGCGGACGATCGTCATGGAGTGGCGAACTTCGCAGGTATCCGGATCATGACAGTCATCACAGACCTCATAGGCCGTACGGCTTGCACAACGGATCGGCGCGAGGGGGCCATCCAGCGTGCGCACGACCTGACCGATGCGGATTTCAGATGCAGGACGCGACAGGGAATAGCCGCCGCCGGGGCCTTTCTTCGAGCGCAGGATGCCTGCATTGCGCAATTCCAGAAGAATCGTATCGAGAAACTTCTTCGGGATATTGTTGCGGCTCGCAATCTCGGTGATAAAGGCCGTCTCGCCCGGATCAAGCCGCGCAAGATCAACCAGAGCCTTCAGTCCGTACTTTCCCTTTTTCGTCAGCATCGCAGTTCGCTCTTTCCACAGATCAGCGCTCAAAAATGGCTTCGATCTGCTGATTGCCATCGTCATAAACCGGCATATCACAAGAGAAGCCTTGCCAATATACCGATTTAGTCAAAAGATGGCCAAACTGCGGTTTTCACGCACATTTATGGTTTACGCCACTGCATAAAGCGCCGAAGTGTCAGCGGATCGCAACACTGCCGACTTTCCGCTCTGGGCTGCCACCAACTGGCGGACCGCGGATCGCGCTTCATCCGCAGAACGGAAGTAACGCGAATCGAGATCCCAGACGTGATACTTGACCGCGACAAACTTCATGCGACCCGCATCCGGGACGACGACACCGACGGCTTCGCCGCCAAATTCTATAACCTGCTTGTTCATATATACGCTCCTTCCACGCCGGGACGCGGATCATTCTCAATCGTGCAAATTCAAGGAAAGGACTGTTTTCAGATCACATTCGCGTAATGAGGCGAATGCAAAGGTCTTTCGTTGCGCGACAATAGGAACGCGTGCCGCGAAGAGTGGCGACGTGATGATTGGCAAACATGACACTCTCCTTGGCAATGACCCAAGCCACTTGACCTTGGGTCGGGTTACAGGCATCCGGCTGACTTCTCCTGTCATCGGATGATCAAGAATTACAATAGACCACCAATTCAGTCAATTAAAATTGACGTTTATTGAAAAATAATACCCATTATTTCGCCATAATAGCGATCAAAGGGACATTGTTTTCAACAAACACGACAAATTGGAATGATGATCTAGCTCGACGGGACAACTCCTCACGTCCCGCAATGATATGTAGGCGCCGCATGGGACAAAAAAAGGGCAGCCGAGGCTGCCCTTTCAAATTTTCTTCGGCTCGGAGGCGGAATCAGCTCTTGGCCAGTTCCGTACCCGGCGCGCGCGTTGCTTCCCGATCTTTCCACCAGCGGCTGAGGAAGAGCAGGATTGGACCACCGATATAGATCGATGACGTCGTCGCGACGATGACACCGAAGATCATCGGCCAGGCGAAGCTCTTGACCGCATCGCCACCCCAGATCGCCATCGGCACCAGTGAGAACGCCGTGGCCATCGAGGTGAAGATGCATCGCGCCAGCACCTGGTTGATCGACATGTCGATCAGGTCGGAGAATGGCATGGTCTTGTACTTGCGCAGGTTTTCACGCATGCGGTCGTAAACCACGACCTTGTCGTTGACCGAGTAGCCGATCATCGTCAAAAGCGCCGCGATGGCCGTCAGGTTGAAGTCAATCCCGGTCAGTGCGAAGAAGCCAATCGTCTTTGTGATATCGAGCAGCAACACCGCGATGGCGCCGACAGCGAAGTGCCATTCGAACCGCCACCAGATGTAGAGCAGGATCGCCAGCATCGCGAGCGCCACGGCGAGGAAGCCAGAACGGGCCAGTTCCGCCGAGATGGTCGGGCCGACGACTTCCGTCCGCTCGAAGCTTGAGTCCGGAATGACCTGGGCCACGCTGTCCTTGATCTTGTTCAGCGCAACGGTCTGTTCCTGCTCACCACCCGGCTGGCGCTGGATGCGGATCAGAACGGACTTGTTCTGGCCGAATTCCTGCAGGGCGACTTCGCCGAGGTGCAGGCCTTCCAGTTCGCCGCGCAGCTTTGCAAGATCGATCTCGTTCTTGGAGGTCGCCTCTACCTGGATACCGCCGACGAAGTCGATGCCGTAGTTCAGGCCGGGATGGAAGAAGAGAATGACGGAACTGACCGACAGGAAAGCCGACATGCCGATGGCGACGAAGCGCCCCTTCATGAAGGAAATCTGCGGCAGATGCGGAACGCCGCCGAACAGCGACGGGATTTCCAGCTTCTTCATCTTGCGACGGACGACGACTTCACGCATCGCCAGACGGACGACCGTGATCGAGGTGAACATCGAGATGACGATGCCGAGCATCATGGTAATCGCGAAGCCGCGAACCGGGCCTGTGCCGAACATGAACAGCAGGATCGTGCCCGAAAGCGTGGTGACGTTACTGTCGATGATGGTCGCATAGGCCTTGTTGAAGCCGATATCGAGCGCCTTCATCGCCCCTGCCCCGCCTTCCGTCTCTTCACGGATACGGGCGTTGATGAGGATGTTGGCGTCGACCGCCATGCCGATGCCAAGGATGATACCGGCAATACCGGGCAGCGTCAGCGTCGAGCCGAGCATGCCGAGCACGCCGACCGTCAGGATGGTGTGCAGCAGCAGGCCGAGATTGGCAATCATGCCCCAGGCGCCGTAGAGCACGACCATCAGGGTCACGACCAGGGCGAAGCCGGCGAGACCGGTATAGATGCCCATGCGGATGGAGTCGGAACCGAGGTTCGGGCCGACCGAGCGTTCTTCAATGATGGTGAGCGGCGCCGGCAACGCACCGGAGCGCAGGAGGGCCGAGAGAACGGTTGCTTCCTGGGCAGTAAAGTTACCGCTGATCTGGCCCTGGCCGCCGGTGATCGGTTCGTTGATGCGCGGCGCGGTCAGGACCTTGTCGTCGAGAACGATGGCGAAAGGCAGGCCGACATTGTCGCGGGTGATTTCGGCGAACTGGCGGGCGCCCTGGCTGTCGAAAGTGAACGAGACGATCGGCTCGTTGGTCTGCTGGTTGAAGCCGGCCTTGGCGTCGGCGAGACGTTCGCCAGCGATGGCGACGCGGCTTTCGACGGCATATTTGCCGCCGTCGTTTGCGCCCGGCAGGATGTCGACGCCACGTGGCGGCGGGTTGGGCGAGTTCGGATCGACGGAGGTGTCGACCATGTGGAAGCTCATCTGCGCGGTCGAGCCGAGCAGTTCGCGCAGATGCGTCGGATCCTGCAGACCCGGCAACTGGACGAGGATACGGTCCGAGCCGACGCGCTGGATCAGCGGTTCTGCAACGCCGACCTGGTCGACGCGGCGACGAATGATCTCGAGGCTCTGATCGACGGCGGCCGTCATGCGCTCGGTGAGGCCGGCCTCGGTGAGCTTGACGGTGATCGTGTCATCGGCCGTCGTAACATCGATGTCCGACGTGACCGTGCCGAAGCCGAGTGTGCCGGTCTGGACCGCCAGTTCCTGGATTTTCGGCATGACCTTTTCGCGATCGGCCGGATCGGGAATCTTGACGGCGATCGTGTCGCCGGCGATGCGCGCCGACGAGGTCGGCAGCCGCACGCCGCGCAGGGCGCCGCGAATGTCGTCGAGAAGCGTATTGAGACGAGCCTTGCGCAGGCCGGCCGCATCAACTTCCAGAACGAGGTGGGAACCGCCCTTCAGGTCAAGCCCGAGCGTGACAGGCTTCACCGGGAGGAAGGCGGCGTATTGCTGCTGGACAGCCAGCGGCAGCACGTTTGGTAGCGCCGCGAGTATCCCGAAAAGGGTTACTGCGACATAGGCCAGAATGGCCCATTTCGAAGTGCGCATGTTGAGGTTCCATTATAGCCCACATCCATCGGCAGGGCCGAGGACAGCGGGTGTGACAGTCAAATGAGAAATGCGCCGCAGCGCATCAGCTGCCCCGAAGGACAGCCGTCAAGCGCCGAGAACCGGAGGGCCGCGGACGCGAATGATATCGTAGCGCTGGCCAGCGGCGACAGCCGGCGAAAAGGCCATTGCCGGAATACCGCCATAGGAAATGGCGGCGACGTCGATAGCAGCTGGCAGCAGGAACGGCACTGGTCCGCCGGGCGAAGCCTTGCCATCGGCGCGATCCGCGGTGAACCGCAGGTCGGCAACGGGGAAGGCCCGCATGATATGCCGCGACAGGGTCGTGTCGGACTGCCCGCTTTCGGGAACCGCGACATTGCCGGCATTCTGCTGGGTGGACAGGCGCGACGAAAAACCTTGCGCCGAGGCAACGAACTGCATGGCAAGGGCAGCCGCCAGAATCCAGAGCACGGCAAAAAGCTTGCCAGCACCTCTGCGATCGATCCTGTTGCCGTTCATGCCCATGAAGGACATTTTCCTTCCCGTTGGCGGACAGTTTTCACTGAAAATCGCCCCATTGCTCGCCGATTCAGCCCGCAAGCGCGCCTAAAGACCATCGCTCGACGCCAAAGTCAAATCTTACCATTCGGCGACAGGTTTGGATATCCCACCACCGGCTTGCCTCACGCTGTGACGCCGGTCGTCCGCGTCTGGTGGATTTCGATCAGCGACGTGCCGCCGCGCTTGCGGGCATCGATCAGAGCGGCCGGCAGATCGGCGGCCTTCGAAAGCCGCACGGCGGGCACGCCATAGGCACCGGCCGCCAGCATGAAGTCGGGAGCCGACGGCTTCACGCCTTCCGGCGTGATTCCGGATTCGACCATGAAGTTCTCGATCTCCTGATAGCCGTCATTGTTCCAAACGAGGAAGATCACATTGGCGCCGATATCGACCGCCGATCCCAGTTCCGCCAGCGAAAACTGAATGCCACCATCGCCGACGAGGCAGATCACCGGCTTTTCCGGATCGGCAACCGCCGCGCCCACTGCAGCCGGCGGTGCATAACCGAGCGCACCGAAGCCGGTCGCGGAGTTGAACCAGGATTTGGCCCGCGGCGCATCGCAATAGAGATTGCCGGCATAAACAGCCTGGGTGGAATCCCCGACGATCACGGCATCCGGCAGCGCCTGATAGATCGCATCTATCACGGCGATTTCGGCGCGCATCTTCGCCGTCAGTTCCGCCAGTGCCGCCTTGCGGGCATCGGCGGCCCTCTCCTTGCCCCTTGCCGCAGGCTTCGTCGTCAGGAAAGCCAGCATGCCCGAGACGGCTGCCTTGGCGCCCGACAGGATGGACAGCGCCGCATGCGGCCCGCGCGCCAGCTGTGCCGCATCGATATCCGTGCGGATCAGGTTGCCGAGAATCGGGAAACCGCCATCGGCATACATGTCATAGTCGGTCTGGCCCATTTCCGTGCCGAGCGCGATCACCAGGTCGGCGTCGGAGACCAGCCTGCGCACGGCCTTGAGGCTGGGGCTCGCCGGCACCCGCAACGGATGGCCTGCCAGCATGCCGCGCGCATTGACAGTCATCACCACCGGCGCGCCGATACGCTCGGCAAGTTCGAGGATTTCCGCCTCCGCCGTGATCGCGCCGCCACCGCAGATGATCAGCGGGCGGCTGGAATTGCCGCAGAGGATCGCCGCCTTTTGCAGCGTCTCGGCATCGGCGCGCGGCCGCGTTGCCGTCGCCTTGCGCAAGGCCGGCGTGGAAATCCGCGCCGTCATCACATCCGTGGGGATTTCGATATGCACCGGACCCGGACGGCCGGAGGTGAGGATGGCGAAGGCTCGCTCGACCACCGGTGCCAGATCGGCGGGGTTGAGCAAGGTGTGCGAATAAAGCGCCAGCGTCTTGATCATGCCGTGCTGGTCAGGCAGCTCATGCAAAAGCCCGCGCCCGTGCCCGAGGGAATCCCGCCGGTTGACGCCGGAAATCACCAGCATCGGGATCGAATCCTGCCGGGCCTGCGCCATCGCCGTGATCGTGTTGGTGAGGCCCGGCCCGGTGATCACAAGCGCCACGCCCGGCTTGCCGCTGACGCGGGCATAACCGTCGGCCATGAACCCGGCTCCCTGCTCGTGGCGGGGCGTCACATGCCGGATTTTCGACGCAGCAAGACCGCGATAAAGCTCGACCGTATGAACGCCGGGAATGCCGAAGACGGTATCGACCCCATTGGCTTCCAGCAGGTCGACCAGCACTTCGCCAACGGTCTTCATCTCTGCAATGCTCATGCCGGGCGCTCCTGACGCGACACCAGCCGGAGCGCCAGATCGGCGATGCGGCGGCAGGCTTCGACAATCGCCTCTTCCGGCACGGTCAGGCTCATCCGCACATAGGGCGTCGCATGCACGCCGAAGGACGATCCCGGCATGACAGCGACATGTTCCTGCTCCAGAAGCGCCCAGGCGAAGGCTTCGCCGGTCAGCCCGGTGCCGACGACATCGAGCAGGATGAACATGCCCGCTTCCGGCGGCAGCGGCCGCACACCCGGCACATTGGACAGGTGCTCGACGATCAGATCGGCCCGAGCCTTGAAGGACGAGCGCATGGCCGCTGACGTGCCGATCTCATGGGTCAACGCATAGGCCGTCATGTCGGCGATGAAGGGCTGGACACCGAACAGCATCGTCTCGGAGACCGGCAGCAGCCGGCTTGCGAATTCCGTCGGACCGATCGCCCAGCCGCTGCGGAAACCGGGCGCTGCGTGCGACTTGGAAATCGAGGACACGACGATCGTGCGCTCGGCGAGATCAGGATTGTCGAAGGGCGAGGCAAAGGTCGCGTCGAAGATCAGTTCCTCATAGACCTCGTCGCAGACGATCCAAAGATCATGCTTGCGGCAGACCTCACCGATCTCGCCGATTTCCTGCGCGGTCAGCACGGCGCCGGTCGGATTGTGCGGTGTGTTGAGAAGCAGCACCCGGCATTTCGGCGTGATCGCCTTTTCCAGATCCGCCGCCTGCATGTGAAAACCGTGTTCCGGCTTCAGCGGTACGGTGACGCGATGGGCGCCGGTCGATTGCACGACGCCTTCATAGGTCGCGTAATGGGGATCCCCAACCAGCACGCCGTCGCCGGCCTCGACGAGACCGAGCATCACTGCGAACAACGCCGTCTGGGTGCCGGGAAAGCACAGCACGTTCTCGGCCGTGACGTCCGGACGCCGGCGGGCATAGCGCGCCGTCAGCGCCTTGACGACGGAGGGTTCGCCGCGACCGTTGGAATAGCGGTATCGGCCGGCGTTCATTGCCCGCTGCGCCTCGGCCAGCAGCGACGGATCGGCAGGAATGTCGGGCTCGCCGATTGTCAGCTGGATGACATCTGTGCCTTCGCTCTGCATCTGGCGCGCGCGGATATGCAAGGCCCATTTTTCGGAGCCGAGATCCGCCAGGCGGTCGGTGATCGATGAATAGCGCATGGTGTCTCCTGGTATCAGACAGTTTCGGCGGCGCGGCCATGTGCCTCGCCGGGAGTTTCGTCATTGCCGAGCGAAAGGCCCAGCAGCGCCTCGATCGAGGACAGGGCGATGGAAACCAGTTCGGTTTCCTCGAAAAGCTCACCCGCAAGGCAGCCTTCCAGCCACAATCCGTCTATCATGCCGTTGATGGCGATCGCATGGCGGCGGCATTCCGTTTCGCTGTCCGGACGATCCTGCGAGCGCAGGAAATCGCCGATCAGCCCCTGAAGATCGTTGCGAAACCCGAGATATCCTTCCCGGTGGATCGCGGCCAGTTCCGGGTCGACCCGAACCTGGCTGATGAAAGAGGCCCAGAGCGACAGGCTGCGGCCGTTCGCAACCGGCGCGGTGAGGTTCAGAGTGATGAACCGGCGCAGCCGCGTTTGCGGGTCGCCCCCGATATCCCCGGCCTTGGCCGCAAAGCTTGCCAGCACCGAGCGATAGGCCTCGGCCACCATCTGATCCTTCGAATCGAAATAATGCCGGACAAGGCCTGCCGTGACCCCGGCGCGGATGGCGATCTGGCGGACCGTCGCGCCCTTCAGTCCAAGCTCAGCGATCGTGTCGAGCGTCGCCTCGATCAGTTCCTGCCGCCGCTCTCCCTCCGGCGCGCGATGGAACGTCCGGCGGTTCATGCGGCCCGTCGCAACACCGGCCGCGTCAGGCAGGTCGGGCCACCTTCGCAGGCAATGCACAGCGCGTCAGCCTCGAAGACCTCAACCTTGCAGCCGGCCCCTTCCATCGCCGCCTTGGTCTTGGGGAAGCCCGCAACCATGATCACCTCTTTCGGGCGAACCGGCAGGACATTGAGGCTGAGGCCGTTGCTGGCATGGAACTCATCCGCCGGCGCCTCGATCATGGTGATGCCCCATTCCTTCAGGAGCTGGTAGAAGGAGGCCGGCAGCAGCGGCGCGAAAACCAGCGCCAGATCGCGCGACAGCGGGCTCATCACCGACATCAGATGCAGGCAGGCTTCCTCGCCCTGCCAGAGCGGCAGGTCGTAACCGAGCACGTCGATACCGTGGGGGCTGAGCATTTCGGTCAGCTGCGAAATGCCTTCTTCGTTGGTCCGCACGCCGCGGCCGACGATCAGCGTCTCGGCATCGAGCCAGATGCAATCGCCGCCCTCCACCGTGCCGGGCGAGACGATGCGCCCGAGAATCGGAATACCGGCCTTCTTGTAGGCGGCCTCGTGCAGCGCCGTTTCCTTTTCGCGCAGCGGCTTGCCCATGCGCAGGATGATAGCGCCATGGTTGGACATCAGCGACGGATCATGGGTGAACATGGCGTCGGCAAGGCCATCGCCCTTGTCTTCCAGCCAGAGGATTTCCGCACCGGACTTTTCCACGAGGCTTGCAAATTCCGTGTACTGCCGCACGGCCTTTTCGCCATCGAATGTCGGGCCGTAATGCCACTGCGCAGGATCGGCCGAGGCCAGGCTTGCGCCCGGCCGACGCATCAGCACACGCACCAGATTGGCCGACATCTCCTGCGAACCATAAGCCGTCATCGTCTACTCCTGTCGGAAATTTGATCATGTGGAAGGGCTGCCAGAAAAAGCAGCGTTGGCGTTATTATACGGTTGAATAATTTCTGCACAAGTGCCACGATGGCTTTCATGGAACAGCGTGACAGGCAAAAATGCCGCACGAAAAGAAAACCAGGGGAACTGTTTTCATGCGTTCGAAACCGGCATCCTGCCTCTTGCGGGCAGATCATTCATGACGATACCTGCCCAGGCAATTGCGGTCTCACAACTCCACAAACGCTTCGGGCCGCTGGAAGTGCTCAAGGGCGTTTCGTTGACCGCCAACCAGGGAGACGTGATCGCCATCATCGGCGGCTCCGGCTCCGGCAAATCGACCTTCCTGCGCTGCATCAACATGCTGGAACTGCCCACAGCCGGCACGGTCACGATCCATGGCGAGACGATCGCCATGAAGAAGGACGGGCGCGGCGGCCAGATGCCCGCCGATCGCAAGCAGGTCGAACGCCTGCGCACACAGCTCGGCATGGTGTTCCAGAGCTTCAACCTCTGGCAACACATGACCATCCTCCAGAATGTCATCGAGGTTCCTGTCCACGTGCTCGGCAAGTCGAAGGCCGAGGCGATCGAGACGGCGGAGGCGCTGCTGCGCCGTGTCGGTCTGTTCGAGAAGCGCGACGCCTATCCGGCCTTCCTGTCCGGTGGGCAGCAGCAGCGTGCGGCGATCGCCCGGGCCTTGGCGATCCAGCCGCTGGTCATGCTGTTCGACGAGCCAACCTCGGCGCTCGATCCACAGCTCGTCGGCGAAGTGCTGACCGTCATTGGCGATCTCGCAAAGGAGAAGCGCACGATGATCCTCGTGACCCACGAGATGAAGTTCGCGCGCAACGTCGCCAATCACATCGTCTTCCTGGCCGACGGCGTCATCGAGGAACAGGGGCCGCCGGACGAGATCTTCGGATCCCCGAAATCCGAAAAGCTGAAAAGGTTCATCAGCTCGATTCACTGAGATCAAAAACTGCAAAAACCAAAAAAGGGAAACAGCATGAAAAAGACGCTCAAGACCATTGCCCTGTCACTCGCTCTCGGCATCGCCGCCGCAGGCGCCGCCTCTGCCGATCCGATCAAGGTCGGCTTTGCCGCAGAGCCCTATCCGCCATTTACCTCGCCGGATGCGTCGGGCAACTGGGAAGGCTGGGAAGTGGAGTTCCAGAAGGCGATCTGCGCCGAGGCCAAGCTCGAATGCGTGATCACCCCTGTCGCCTGGGACGGCATCATTCCGGCGCTGACTTCCAAGAAGATCGACATCATCATCGGCTCCATGTCGATCACCGAGGAACGCCTGAAGACCATCGACTTCTCCGACAAGTATTACAACACGCCGACCGGTGTCATCGGCCCGAAGGATGTTTCCTTCGAAGCAACACCTGAAGGCCTCAAGGGCAAGACCATCGGCGTTCAGGTCTCCACCGTCCACCAGGATTACGCCAACAAGTATTTCGGCGAGAATGGCGCGACCGTGAAGGAATACCAGACGCAGGACGAAGCCAACAACGACCTCGCCGCCGGCCGCCTCGATGCCGTGCAGGCCGACGCGATCGCGCTTGGCGCCTTCCTCGCCACGGACCAGGGCAAGGCCTGCTGTGACCTGAAGGGCAACGTCAAGGACGATCCGGCCATCCTCGGCGCCGGCGTCGGCATCGGCCTGCGCAAGGGCGAAGACGAGCTGAAGGGCAAGCTCAACGCCGCCATCAAGGCGATCCGCGAGAACGGCACCTACGACACCTTCTCGAAGAAGTATTTCGACTTCAACATCTACGGGGAATGATTGCCAACCGATGAGGTGGCGGCTTCGCCCCTCATCCGCCCTATCGGGCACCTTCTCCCCGTTTTGACGGGGAGAAGGACAAGCGGCAACCTCGATCGTCCCCTCTCCCCGCATGCGGGGAGAGGGTTAGGGTGAGGGGCAAACTCAAGAGCAAGCTGAACGTCCATGGCTGATCCCGCATCCCTCATCAACTGGAGCCTGCTGGCGCTCGAGCCGCCCGGCTGGGGCGGCGTGCTGCTCAAGGGCCTCATGAATTCGATCGTGATCGCCATCGGCGGCTATACGTTCGGGCTGGTGCTCGGCATCGGCGGCGCGGTCGGCAAGCTTTATGGCGGGCCGATCACACGCGACCTGATGGAGTGCTACACGACGATCGTGCGCGCGGTGCCAGAGCTTGTTCTCATCCTGCTGCTCTATTACGCGGGCACCGATCTGCTGAACCACCTGCTCGGGCTGTTCGGATTCAGCGAAGTGGATATCAGTGGGCTCGCCGCCGGCATCTTCGTCATCGGGATCGTCCAAGGTGCCTATTCCACCGAAGTGCTGCGCGGCGCCATCAAGGCCGTGCCGGCCGGGCAGATCGAGGCCGCGCGTGCCTATGGCATGTCGCCGACCAAGGTCATGACCCGTATCACGCTGCCCGCCATGCTGCCCTATGCCATTCCCGGCCTTTCCAATCTCTGGCTGATCGCCACCAAGGACACTGCCCTGCTGGCCGTCGTCGGCTTTTCCGAACTGACGCTGGTTACCCGCCAGGCGGCCGGAGCGACCAAGGCCTATCTCTTGTTTTTCTGCGCCGCCGGAGCGCTCTACCTGGCGCTGACTCTGGTCTCCGATTTCGTCATCAAGATCATCGAGCGTCGCGCCCGGCGCGGTTTCGTGGAGCAGTCATGACCGGCGTTCCGCTCCCCGACACCACGCCCCCGGATGTCACCACCCATGCGATGGCGATCCTGCCGGAAGACCTGCCCACGGCGGACAGTTTCTTCAGGCCGCACCGGATCGTCCTCATCCTGATCGCCGCGGTGCTCGTCTTCTGCATCGCCTGGTTCATGCGCTGGGACTGGATTCCGCAATATCTGCCCAAGCTCGGCCATGGCATTATCGTTACGCTCGCGATGCTGTTCAGCACCGCGATCCTCGGCTTTGTCTTGGCCGTGCCGCTTGGCCTCGTGCAGGTCACCGGGCCCTGGCCGCTCAAGGCGCTGGCCAAGACCTTCTGCACGATCATTCGCGGCACGCCGCTGCTGCTGCAACTCTGGCTTCTCTATTACGGCTTGGGCTCACTCTTCCCGCAGTTTCCGGCTATTCGCCAATCCTTCCTCTGGCCCTATCTTCGCGAATCCTGGCCCTATGGCGTTGCGGCACTGACGATCTCGTTTGCGGCCTACGAGGGCGAGGTCATGCGCGGGGCCTTTGCCGGCGTGCCGGCCGGTGAACTTGAGGCCGCCCGCGCCTATGGCATGAGCCGCTGGACCATGTTCCGCCGTATCTGGCTGCCGCGCGCCATCCACCGTGCGCTGCCGACGCTCAACGGCGAAACCGTACTGCAGCTGAAGGCCACCCCACTGGTCGCGACCATCACAGTGATCGATGTCTATGCGGTCATCTCCAAGGTCCGGCAGGACACCTACATAACCTATGAGCCGCTGCTGCTGCTGGCGCTCATTTACATGTGCCTGACCGGTATTCTTGTCATGGCCTTCCGTTATCTTGAAAATCGCATTCCAACGCGTGGTGCCTGACATGACAATGAACATCAACCTGACCAATTCCATGCCGGAACTGGTCGCGATCCGCCATGACCTGCATGCCCATCCGGAGCTGGGGCTCGAGGAATTCCGCACTTCGGATTTCGTCGCCACCTGCCTCGAAGGCCTCGGCTACACCGTCACCCGTGGCCTCGCCAAGACCGGTCTCGTCGCGACTCTGAAGAACGGCACGAGCGAGCGTTCGATCGGCATACGCGCCGACATGGACGCCCTGCCGATCTTCGAGGAGACCGGGCTCGACTATGCATCGAAGACACCCGGCTTGATGCATGCCTGCGGCCATGACGGCCACACGACCATGCTTCTGGGCGCCGCCCGCGCCATTGCCGAGCGGAAGAATTTCGACGGCACCGTCCACCTGATCTTCCAGCCGGCCGAGGAGAATTTTGGCGGCGCCAAGATCATGATGGATGAGGGACTGTTCGAGAAATTCCCCTGCGACGCCGTTTTCGCGCTCCACAACGAACCCGGCCTGCCGTTCGGCCAGTTCGCACTGCGCGAAGGCCCGATCATGGCGGCGGTCGATGAGGCGAAGATCACTGTGCATGGACTGGGCGGCCACGGCGCCGAGCCGCAGGAAACCGCCGACCCCATCGTCTGCGGCGCCTCGATCGTCATGGCTCTGCAATCGATCGTCTCGCGCAATATCCATCCGATGGCCCCGACCGTCATCACTGTCGGCTCGTTCCACAGCGGCTCGGCCAGCAACATCATTCCCGAACGCGCCGAGATTGTCGTCGGCATCCGTTCCTTCGACCCGAAGGTCCGCGACGAACTGGAGCGCCGCATCCGGCTGATTGCCGAAAACCAGGCGGCAAGTTTCGGCATGACGGCAACGGTCGATTACCAGCGCAGTTATGACGCCACCATCAACCACAAGGCCGAGACGGATTTCGTCCGCGAGCTCGCCATCCGTTTTGCCGGCAAGGACAAGGTCGTCGATCTCGAACGCCCCTTCATGGGCAGCGAGGATTTTGCCTTCATGCTGCAGGAACGGCCCGGCACCTATTTCTTCCTCGGCACCAGCGTCACCGGAAACGAAAAGTCGCTGCATCATCCCGGCTACAATTTCAACGACGATCTACTGCCGATCGGTGCCGCCTTCTGGACGGAGCTGGCGGAAGCCTATCTCGCTCGAAAGTAATTTCGGAACAGAAAAAGGCCGCAGGAAGGGACAATTTCCTGCGGCAAGTTGGGACAGTCGTCAGTAAACTTTGGCTTCGGTCGCCCGTTTCGGGCGACATCGATCCTGGAACGTTTCAGTCGAAGAAGCGGACGGTGCTGAGTGCAGCAAAGCTGTAGCCGGTGTCGCGGCGCTTCAGGACCGGTGCCTGGCGGTGGTCCAGCACGAACTCGCCGTTCGAGGTGGTGACCACGAGGACCGAATGGCTGCGGCCTTCCGGCGAGGTCACGCTGGCGACCCGCATCGCGCCTGCCGGAAGGCCGGCACGGATCAGCTGGCTGCGCTTCATCATCGCATATTCGTCGCTCGTGCCCGGAAGCTGGTTCAGCGACAGGAACTCGCGCTGGGCGCGGATCGCCGGCATGACGCGGTTGACGCTGCGGTTGACCGAGGCCAGCACCGTGCGCACCTTGTTGGTATAGGCGATGACGTTGCGGTTCGAAGTGCGGCACTCATTGCCATATTGCAGGCAGAAGAGCTGGTAGGAAAGCTTGGTGCGCTCGCTGAGCTCGACATTGCGGACCGGCACGGTCGCGCTGATGGAGCGGGCGGCAGATGAGATGCTCATGGCCTGCGAAGGCAGAGCGGCAGTGGCAGCAATACCGATCGACATTGCGATCGCAACGAAAATTCTCTTCAGCATGACCCTGTCCCTGTTTCTATCCCGTCCGTCTGCCCCTGTCCGGACAGCGTCGAGTCTAAGAGCGCCGGATTCATTCCGGCTGCGGGGAAAGCGTCATGCTGCGAAACCGTCTGGCTGGTTCCGTTCTCCGATGAGATGACCATAGCCGCCACAGTTTGCGGGCCGCTTAAATGGATGCGTAGAATTTTACACAATCCGCATTTTTAAGAAAATCAGGTTCAAAAGAGCCGACAAGTTGATGAAAAGGCAAACTGTCGGCGGCTACCGGACCTGTCCGCCCTTGCAAAGCCTCGCTCAAGTTTCCCACGTTACCTCTAAGGCACACGTCAGCAGGCAATGGCTTCAGGCAGGAGACAGGACCGCACCCTCCTCCATGCGGAAGTTACTTGTCTGCTGACGTGACCAATTCCGGATTTGCCGCCGTGCCCACGGCTTGCGCTAATCCTGCTGACGTCGCGAGGCTAGCCATGACACAACTCTCGATCTGCATTCCGCTGGAAACCAAAGCGCAGGATGCCCTGTCGCTGATCGCCGCGCTGATGGAAAACAGGACCGCCGATTTCGAGATCGTCATTGCCCGGCCCGCAGACGTGGTCATGTCCGAGGCGCTTCTCAGCCTCGTGGCCGGTGATGCCCGCATTCGCGTCACCGATGCAGAAGCGGGCATCAGCCGTCAGGCTCTCTGGCGCCAGGCCGTCACCGCCACCACGGGCAACTGGGTGACGCTGGTCATGCCCGGCGACATGATCGAAAGTGACCTCGCCGTCATGGTCGCTTTCCTTGAGGCCTCGTCTCCGAATGTCGATGCATTGGCCTGGAACGCGTTCCAGATCGATCGTCATGCCGAACGCGGCAAGGCGGGCTCCGTCGCCATCCCCGCCGGCTACCAGATCGAGACCTTCGACAAGACCGCGATGCTCAAGGCTTTCTTCTGCTGGGAAAACAGCCTGAGCGTTCCGAAGATGCCTTTCGGTCTTTATCACGCCGCCATTCGCCGCTCCCTCATCGATGCCCTGTTGGATCTGCCCGAGGCACAGGATTGGTCGACACCGCTGCCGCAATATGAGTGGGCGGCGAAAGTCGTTCTCTTCGCCAACGAACTCGCTTTCTGCTCCCGGCCGATGTCGGCGATCAGTACCTCGGCCTATGCGCCGGAAGCGCCGCGCCATCCCTGGAATTTCCCCTTCCATTCAGGCCTCGGCATCGCCGGCGCGGTGGCGGAGGTGCAGTTCCACGTGCTGCGCGAACTCGGCTCGCCCTGGTCCGGCAATAGCGAAGCCTTCGTGCGTGCGCTGACGATCGAATGCATGATGGAGGCCAGCCGCGAGGCCTTCACGGCCAAGGGCAACGCCTATTTCGCGGCGCTACGCGAATTCGAAGGTGGACATCTCGCCCCGTATTTCCGTCCGGAATTCCACCCCGTCCGCGCGCACGACACGCGCCGCGGCCTGCACGGCAAGGCTCTGCTGGTCGACCGCTTCCTCGGCGGCGCGCAGGATGCCGGCGAGTTCTACAACACCGTCAGGCTGATGCTGGCACCCGTCGGACTGATCTGCGGCGGCGTCATGCGCGACGATACAAAAGCCTCAGCATGACCGCGACGCCAGCACGCATCTCCTACACCAAGCCCTCGATCACTGAGCTGGAAGTGGCCTATGCCACGGATGCCGCCGCGAACGGCTGGGGCGAGCGCTGCTACGACTATATCGTCCGCTTCGAGGACGGCTTTCGTCGTCATCTCGGCGTTGGCCACGCCATCGCGACGTCGAGTTGCACCGGCGCCATGCATATGGGCCTCGCGGCACTCGGTATCGGCGAAGGCGACGAGGTCATCCTCGCCGACACCAACTGGATCGCGACGGCGGCGCCTGTCGTCCATCTCGGCGCCGCTCCAGTTTTCGTCGATGTCCGGCCCGACAGCTGGTGCATCGACCCCGATGATGTCGAGCGTCACATTACCCCCAGAACCAAGGCAATCATCGCCACCCATATCTACGGCAATCTCTGCGACATGGACCGTCTCCTGGAGATCGGCCGCCGCCACTCCATTCCCGTCATCGAGGACGCCGCCGAAGCGATCGGCTCCGAGTGGCATGGCCGCCGCGCCGGTTCCATGGGCATCTTCGGTACCTTCTCGTTTCACGGCACCAAGACGCTGACAACAGGCGAAGGTGGCATGTTCGTCACCAGAGACAGCGCCCTGTTCGAAAAGGTCCTGACGCTGAGCAATCACGGCCGCGCCCGCAGCCAGAAGAAGCAGTTCTGGCCCGATGATGTCGGCTTCAAGTACAAGATGTCGAACATCCAGGCAGCCCTCGGCTGTGGCCAACTGGAACGCATCGAAGGCCTGATCGCCCGCAAACGCGAGATTCTTCAAAGCTACAGCGAAAAACTCAAGTCCTACCAGAGCATCAGCCTCAATCCGGAAGCGCCCGGCACCGTCAACGGCGCATGGATGCCGACCGTGGTGTTCGATCGCGATCTCGGCATAACGCGTGAAATGCTGCAGCAGGCCTTCAACGACGCCAATATCGACGCGCGCGTGTTCTTCCATCCGTTGAGCAGCCTGCCGATGTTCGAGGAAAAGCGCGGCAACCGGCATGCCTGGGACATTCCGGAGCGGGCCATCAACCTGCCCAGCTATCATGACATGGCAGAAGACGAGATTGCCCGTGTGGCCGATGTCGTCATCGGCCTGATCGACAGCCGTTCTGCGGCTGCCCTGCCTGGCGAACAGCGCCTGGCCAAATCCGCTTGAAACAAAGGCGTACCATTCCATGACCACCAAAGACGACCGCCAGGAATTCGAAGCCCACAAGGAAGCGATGTGCCTGGCGCTGGGCAAGGACGAAAAGGTCTTCAAGCAATCGATCGACACCATGCTGGCGCTCGATACCTACGACTATTCCTATCTCTGGAGCTGGATGGGCGTTCCGATCATTCAGTTGCCCGCCGATATCATGGCAACGCAGGAAGTCATCTGGAACACCCGCCCCGACATCATCATCGAAACCGGCGTTGCGCGCGGCGGCTCGATGATCTTCATGGCCTCGCTGCTCGCCATGACCGGCAATGACAAGGGTAAGATCATCGGGGTCGACATCGATATCCGCGCCCATAACCGCGAAGCGATCGAAACGCATCCGATGGCAAGCCGGATCGCCCTGATCGAGGGCGGCTCGGTGGACGACAGCACGCTGGATGCAGTCCGTGCCCTGATTCCAGAGGGCGCCCGCGTCATGGTCGTGCTCGACAGCGACCATTCGTACAAGCATGTTCTCGCCGAATGCCGCGCCTACGGTCCGTTGGTCACGGAAGGCTGCTATCTCGTCGTCGCCGACACCGCCGCCGCCCATTGGACCGCAGAACAGGCCCCGAAGAAGCGCTCGAAAGCCTGGTTCGCCGGCGACGAGCCGCTGAGCGCGCTCAACGACTATCTCAAGGAAACCGACCGCTTCCACGTCGATCCCGTCATCAACGGCAAGCTCGTGTTGGCTTCCTCGCCTGGTGGATATTGTGTTCGTTTGCCGGACGCTGGTTAAGAATTTTTTGAGTTCTCTGCGAGCAGTCTTTTCCGTTGGCTCCTCGGGAGATCGCTAATCGACCGCGAGATTGAGGAGGTTCACCCCCCTCTGTCACTCCGTGACATCTCCCCCTCAAGGGGGGAGATCAACCTTCCCCTAAACGCATCCCAATAAGGTGAGCACGAGGCTTGCGGCTCATCTCCCGCCTTGAGGGGGAGATGTCGGCGTAGCCGACAGAGGGGGGTGCCTCCGCCTGGATTTCGGTCAGAACGAAGCCCTCACTCCGCCAGCGTGACCTTGTCGATCCGGCCACCGATCTGCGCGCCGATATAGAGGTTCTCATAACACCGCGCCGGAAAGCCTGCAGCCTGCATGTGGAAGGCTGTCTCATCGATGTCGTAATCGACCCGCCGCAATTCGATCACCCCGTCCTCGAACGTGGCAAATGCCGCACGACTGTCGCCATCGCGGGGCTGGCCGACAGCGCCGGGATTGCAGAATGTCCGGCCGTTGACATCGAGCCGAACCTGCACATGCGTATGGCCGGCAAAGAAGGTTTCCGCCCCCTCCGGCAGGTCCTCGTCGGAGATCTGGTAGAGATACTGGTCGACGTGATCGCGCCAACCGCCATGGGTGAAATAGGTTGTTCCGTCGATGATATGGGATTTGGACTGCGCGAGCCACTCCACCTGCTCGAGCGAAATGATGCCACGCTGATATTCGGTGATATCGGAAACCAGCTTGGAACGCGGGCAGCCCTCGCCGCTGACAATGTAATGGTCGTGATTGCCGAGAATATTGACGATACCGCGCGCGCGCAGGAGATCGACGCATTCGCCAGGCTGGGCGTAATAGCCAACGACATCACCGAGCGAGAGGACCCGCTCGCAGCCAAGCGCGTCAATCTTCTCCAGCACCGCCTTCAGCGCCGGAAGATTGCCGTGGATGTCCGAGATGATTGCGATCATGTCACCACATAGTCTTCATAGTAGCGCCAGCCACGGCCCGGACGAACGTCTGGTGCAGAAGGCTTCCGGCCCAAGAGATAGTATTCAACCGACATGACGGCCTCGTTATAGCCGAAGGCGGCCCGCAGCGACGTGCTGCTGGAAAAACGCGGATTGATCTCCAGCAGGTAGGGCGTGTCACCATCCATGCGGAACTGGTAATTGGTCGGGCCAACGGGCTTGAAGATCGAAGCGAGCTTCGCGACGGTCTCCGCCAGCACGGGATGATCCACCACCTCGGCATATTGGGTATTGCCGGCAACCGAGAGTTTGCGGCGGAAGATGATCGGCGGCAGGGCCGTGCCATCGCCGAAACCAAACGCGCCAACGGTGAATTCGTGCTCGTCGCTGCCGATGAATTTCTGGATCAGGAAGTCGTCTTTGCTCTTGCGGCTCCAGTAGTTGAAATCGTCCTCGTCCTTCAAGACTGCGATGCCACGCGAACCGTTACCCTGCCGTGGCTTGAGCAGAAGCGGCAGGCCGAGATCATGCACGCAATCCGCAAAGCCGGCACCCAGACGCGCGGGAATGGCCGGCAGGCCGAGCCGTTCGAGTTCAACGCCGAAATCCCATTTGTCCTGCGCCAACTCGATGACGGCGGGATCGTTGAGGACGATGCGCGCATGAAGATCCGGGAAGGCCGCACGATTGCGGCTGAAGAACAGGACATCGAGTTCAAGCCCCGGCAGGACGAGATCGACAGCCTCGTCACGCAGCAGATCCTTCCAGAAATCGAGATAGGCGTCTGAACCCTCATCGATGGCCGGCTTGGCGAAAAACGCGTCGCACCAATAGGGGCCGATGCCGTTCGGATCGCGGTCGACGCCAATGACGCGAACATCAAGGCCCGACAGCTTCAACGACCGGATGATCCCCTGGCCGATCAACGCACCGACCGCCGTCACGACGACAGTGATCGCGTCTCCGGGTCTCTTCGTTGCTTGCATCATCATGTCAGGTCCATGGGTCCGAAGGCGGTCGCGGTTCCGGCATCACGGATCATCGCGATACCATCGCGCATGCCGATGGCAGGATGAAGATCGAGCGCGGCGAAGGCTTCAATCCCGCTCGGAAAATGGATCGGCCGAAACGGCGTCTTCTCCGGCACGATGACGGAGCGGCCGCCCTGCCCGAAAACCTCAAAAGCGAGATCGGCGATCTCCTCGATCGTCAGCGACTCGGGATGTGCAATATCGATTACACCCTTTACCTGGCTTTTTGCCGCCCGGATCATCAGGTCAGCCGCATCGTGCACATGCAGGAAATTACGGACGCCATCCGATCGTGGCATGCGGATATCCTCACCGCGCGATGCATAGGCGATAATCCGGCCAAACCAGGCCTGATGGTCGCAGCAGCGACCTTCGACATCGAACAGCTGGGAGAAACGCAGGCTGCAGAACCGGACTTTCTGACGTTGCAGCGACCAGTCGAAAACCTGCTCGGCAATGCCCTTGCTCAGGCCATAGGACGTGAAATTGCCGGGGTCCAGTGTGCTGTCGGACGAGGCCGATCCGGCATAGATGAGCGCGGTCGCCTTGAGATCGCGCACTAGCCCGGCAACAGAGAAGGCGCTGGCTGCATTGGCCGCGAAATTCTGGCGAAATCCGTCATCGCTGTCACCGGCGAAGCTCGCGGCGCAGTGGAAAACCACGTCAGCATTGATGAGTTCGGGTATCGAGGCAGCGGCATCCGTCAGGTCGAAGACAATATCGTCGGATGCGGAGCGCCCGATGGTCACCGTCGCGATACCCCGCTCATGCAGCCGCTTGACCAGCTGGCTGCCGAGCATGGAGCGCGCGCCGATGACGGCGGCGGTTTTCATTGTAGCGTGGCTTCCATCAACAGGGCGACGCAGAGATCGGGGAAGTCGATGCCGACCCGCAGCATGGCATCGAGGTTTTCCTGGAAGTCCGGCAGAGTCTTCAGGACAGCCAGTGGCAGTGGCTTCAGGTAGATGCCCTCTTCGAGGCTCACCGCATAACCGTGATCCTGCATTTCCTGCTTCAGCGTGTCGCGGCAATACTGCCGCTTGTGACCCAACGCGTGGTCGTTGGCGTTGAGGCTGTAGATGTCGTCGATCTTGCCGAGCTCGACGCCGAGACGCCGGTTCATCGACTTGGCGTTGGGAACGGCGACGAAAATGCGTCCGCCTGGTTTCAGGAATTTCTTGAAACGCTCCAGCAGCATTCCGGGATCATCCACGTGTTCGAGGATGAAGCCCATAACGATGACGTCGAAGCGCTCTGCGGTCTCGAAATCCTCAAAATAGGAGAACACGACCTCGCCAGCGAAATCCGGGCTTTTTTCCTTGAACAGGTCGATGACCAGCTGCGAACCCTCGATGATCACATGGCGATCGCAGGCGGCGTTGAACAGGCCCGGCGTGTAGCCGTGACCGATCCCGAGTTCGAGAATCGAACCGACCTTGCCGAAACGGCGAATGATGCGCTCCGGGTACCAGTTGAGGATGAGATCGTTTTCGATGGCCGTTGCGGCATTCGGACGATACTCGGATGTGACTGCATCCAGATTTTCTGTCGTCATTGGGTGAATTCCTTCCAACCGATCGTTCCCGAATTGATCATGGCAGCGCCTTCAACACCGCAATTGGCGATCAGGTCCAATGCGGTGACGAAAGGGGTGAAGTCGCCGTGCAATTGCGGATAGGGGGTGCGCTCATAGCGCATGTATTCGACGGAAATGCCCTTTTCCTCGAACAGGCCGTGGTTCAGGTAACGCCGGGCGCCGTGGCCGGTAATGTAGACCGTGCCTTCCAGATGCTCGACGATATCGCAGACCCGCTCGCTGCTCGCGCCGGGAACGGGCAGGTTCTCGGAAGAGAGGAACCTCGGGCTGAGACCGAAATAGGCTGCGAGTTCCAGCATGGAGAGGCGCGAGATATCGGCGACCGTATGGGCATCCTGCGCGAAGACGCGGTCGACAACGCCGAGCATCTCGTCACGGAACGCTGCCTTGCGATAGGCCTGCCGCAGGATTTCGCGATGCCGGCTGCGCCAGTCGGTGCGGTCGTCGAGCATCACTTCGTCAATCCTCTGGCCGAAATGATAGTCGCGCAGCGGTAGTGTCATCCAGCTCACACCGTTGACACCCTTCACCTGGACGCGGTTGCTGAAACTTCCCTTGGAATATTGCACGTCATCATAATGCACGAAGACATCCGCCAGCCGAATCTGCTCCAGCAGACCCACCCAGGGGAAATACATCGACTGTGAGATAACGATATTCCGGCTCATGATCCGTTCAAGCAGTCCCGACCTTCCGCCCGTGACGACGGCTGTCCGGGCAATGTGACCGGGTCAAACTATCGCCAAAGCCTTTCGCGAGGCTGGCTGTAACGCCTGCCTCAGCCGTCGATCCAGACGAGTTCAAGCCCCGGACGATGCAGTGCCGCCTGGCCGGCAATGGCCGCGCGCGCTTTCAACGGATTAAGCCCGACGAAAACGACATCGACGTCGTCTTCCAGCTTCGCCGGTGACAGGACTGGACGGTTGAAATGAACCGATCCCTGAAGTTTCGGATTCTGATCGAGGAAGACGCGGAAATCGACATCGGCCTCGATGCGGCTGCAAATCCAGCTGCCGTAAAAGCCGGAACCGTAGATCGCCCCACGCTTGCCCGAAAACTGCTTGGCCGCACCGTCGAGCCGAACGGTTGCATCCCTCCAGAAGGCGCAGATTTCCTTGGCCTTGTAGGCGGCATCGGCAACTTCCTGCCGGTCGACCGCTTCCGCTGCGGTCTCTTCCAGCCGGCCCGCGACGATGAAGAAGGCGCCTGGGAAGGCGGCGCTATCGACGGTTTCGAGCTTGAGGCCGGAAAGCGCCAGCGCGCTTTTCAAGGAGGCGATACTGAAATGATTGAGATGATCAGCCACCGTCATGTCGCCGGGATTGGCTGCGACATCGGGCATGGAGAGAAGAAGCTTTCCGCCCGGCGCCAGCAGTGCGCGCAGCGTTTTCAGGAACGCGACAGGTTCGGCCACATGCTCGATGACGAAATGGCTGATGATTGCCTGGAAGCGTCCGGTCCAGCTATCCGGAACGGTATAGCTCGCCTGATCCTCCGGCTTCACCCATCCGTTCCATGCCGCCACATAGTCGCGGCTGACGTCGAAGACATGCGGGTGAAGATCAGCACGCGCGCGGCACATCTTGCGCAGCGTGTCGGCTTTTCCCGCGCCGTAATCGAGGATCGAGGCACCCTGCGGCAAATCCATCAGCTTCAACCCGATCGCGGCCTGATGGTCCGTGCGGTAGATCGGCGTGCCATCCGCGGCAACGGCGAAGATCTGGTCGTGATCGTCCGATTCCAGCGAGATACGGTAGGTCGTATCGTAGAACGTGTCGATATCCGGCAGGTCGGCGCATTGCGCGTGACCGCATTCGTCACAGACATAGGCGAGCGTCGGAATATCGATGAAGGCCATCATCGAGGTCAGCGCCGGGGCGGAAGCCTCGTAGGAAGCCTTGGCGATCGGCGTCGCGCAAACCCGGCATGTGGTCGTCGTCATATAGACGTCTCCCCGTCGGTCACCAGTTCCGGCAGAACCTTGGAAAAATCGACGCCGGCAGCGAACGAGCCGCACCAGCCGATGCGGACTCCGAGCGGATCGGCGAAGTTGAAATAGCGGAACTGGATGCTCCAGCGCGGCATCTTCGAGACATTGTGTCCGCCCTGATGCATGGTCAGGAAGTCCATGAGGATCAAGTCACCCGGATTGGTCAATGGCGCGACGACCTCGTATTTCGCCAGGCGCTCCTCGCAGCCGTCCATGAACAGCGCATAGGCGCCTTTCTTGCCGAGGCCCGCGTCATCGCGATAGACCGGAATCAGGCCTTCGGCATGCGAGCCCGCGGCGATCTGAACGGGGCCCATGTCTGGCGTCACCGGCAGCAGTGGCGTCCAGAAGACGACGCCGTCGAGGCTGCGCAGCTGACCCGGGAATTCCTGATGCCACTGGGCGCGGAACTTCTCCTCGCCAGGATTGTCGATACGGATGCCATATCCGCCGGCGGCTATGCCCGGAATGGACTCCGGATGCAGATGCTGGAAAACCGTCTGGTTGACGGCCTTGGTGACGAGCAGCATGAAGGCCGGGATCTGCTTGACTGCATCATAGACCTCGCCGCCCCAGGCACGGTTCTTGGCGATCAGCGCCGGATAGGCCAGCGTCATCGCGTTCCAGGCTGTATCCGTCGGCGCATCCACGTCATATTTGGCGCAGAGCAGCTCGAGGATGACCCGAATACCTTCCTGAATCGGCGCCACGTCGCGTTGCGCGTCGTAGAATTGCGGCAGTATCGCATAACCCTTGGCCGCGAAGTCGTCCCTTACCGAAGCGGGGATGATCACCTCATTCTGAATCATGCTGTTCACATCCTTTCGATGTCGCAATTCCGACGCGCGGTGCGGGGAAAGTGCCGGCGAGGCACGCAGCTCTTTCGAGCAGTCCGCCATGCGAGCCTCGCCGGGTCCTCGTCTGCCTACGCAGCCTTGAAATGCTCGTTGAATTTCAGTTCAAGATCCTTCACCGGCGCAATCATCTGATCGACCAGGTGATAGAGTTCCGCCGGCGTCTGGACGCCCGCGATCTCTTCGTCGATCAAGAGGAAGTCGTTGGCGACGCCGGTGAAAAACTTGGCACCGGCCGGCTCGACATAATCGACCGGCTTGAAGTTCTTCAGATATTTGCCCCCATGCCAGCGAGTAAAGGCGGCACGATATCCCGCGATCATGCCCTCATAGGCCTCGACATTGCCCATTATGCCGCAATTGATACCGCAGGCTTCCGCGAAATTCGCTTCCCAGCCCTTGATGGGGCTGTAGCCATAGGTCGTGAGGAACCAATGCTGAGTCTGCGCAATGCAGGCGGCAAGACCGAGGATCGACGGGAAGGGAAAATTCTTCATGTGCGGATCTTCGTCAATGTTGCGGCCGGTCTCAACCATGAAGGCCGCATGCATCTCGTTGATCTTTTCAGTAATTTTGAGCTTGGCAGAGTTGCTGTCCGCGCATGAGCCAAGAACGGAGAAAGGGCGCTCCGAGTAGAACATGTGCTCTGCCGTAACGAGTACCTTGCAGGCATTCTCGAAATCGACGACCGGATATTCGCAATACTTGCCGCCGAACTTCGCCTTGATCTTGTCCATCACCCGCTTGGAAACCGCGCTGTGATAGAAGCAAAAGCTCATGTTCGGTGTCGCCTTGCCGCCTCTCCAGGAAAAGAATTCCTGATAGGCAACCGCGCGCGACACGCGGTGCACACCGGTCTTCAGAGGCACGGAAACATTGCAATGGTTCGGACGGTTGCCCGGCCAGTTATAGGTCAGGCGGCTCCAGACCAACACATCGACGGTCTTGTGCTCCTGCTGCGAACGGATGAGCAAGTCGATCACATCGACATCGACATAATCGTCATCACCGATCATGCAGATGAACTCGCCGGTCGCGGCCTCAACGCAGCGATCCCAGTTTTCCACCATCGGCAGGATGCGACCGGTGGACGGCAAATATTTCACGCGCGGATCGGCGATCACATCTTCCATGAAGCTGTTCATGATCGAGGCGTCATCGGAATTGTCGGCGAACACGAACTCCACGTCTGTACGCAGGTTCATCAGCTGGCTTCTGATCGTTTCCTGGAAATAGCGCTGGCGGTTCCGTGAGGGCACACAAATCGTCAGTTTCGGCTGGGCGAACATGAAATTTCTCCGTTTGCCGAACACTAGACACGAGGGCTTTCGCGAAGCTTGCCCGCGACCCATCGTCCACGGCACCGGTTTTCAGCTTTTCAGGAGAGGGCTTGCTTGCTAAGCAGCGACACGAGCGGTCTTGCGATGCAGCATGGATCGCATTGAATGACTTCGGAGACCCGCATGCAGAAAAGCCCGGCAGACTGCACATCGATGGCAGACATCCGCGCTGAGATCGACCGGATCGACCAAGCCTTGATCGCCCTGTTCAAGGAGCGCTGGGGCTATATCGGGCGCGCGGCGGAGATCAAGAAAGATGCCGGGCTAAAGGCCGACATCCCGACCCGGGTCGATCAGGTGCGACGCAATGCACGCAAGAATGCCGAGAAGGCCGGACTGAATCCCGACTTCTACGAGGATATCTGGGCGCGCCTCGTCCAGCACTCGATCGAGCACGAACTCGAAGTCCTCGGCGACAGCGGTCGATAGTCGGCGTCAGCCGATCTTGACGCTCGCTGCGTCCGATTTCTTGACCGGCTTTTCGAGCGCGGCTTCCGGCAGGGTAACCTCGGCTACGGATGCACCGTCAGCATCGGCACCGCCGTTACGAACTTGCCACCCCAATCGCTGATATACGAAAGCTGCTGTTTGATTTCGGCCTGAAGGTTCCATGGCAGTATGACCACCCTTTCCGGTTTTTCGGCTTTGAGAATGTCCTCGGTGACAACCGGGATACGGCTGCCGGGAAGCAGAAGCCCCTGCTTGGCCGGGTTCTTGTCGACGACGAATGGCAGGAGATCCGGCTTGACGCCGGCGAAGTTCAGCAGCGTGTTGCCCTTGGCGGCCGCGCCGTAGGCGGCGACCTTCAGGCCCGCCCGACGGCTCTCGATCAGGAAGCTCAGGAAGCCGTCCCGCACGGTCTGCGCCGCATCCTGAAAATTCGTGTAGAAGGCATCTTCGAGCATGCCGGCAGCCTGTTCGGCGGCAAGTGTCTCGGCCACGGCTGGGGTGACGGCATGCGTCCCCGTATCGCTGCGCTGCGCGAACACCCGCAGGCTGCCGCCATGCCAGGGCGTGGTCTCGACGTCAAAGACAGACAGCCCGTTGGCCTCGAACACGCGCTTCACCGCCGTCAGCGACAGATACGAATAGTGTTCGTGATAGGCCGTATCGAACTGTGCCTCTCGCACCATGTTGAGCAGATGCGGAAACTCGAAGGCCGCGACACCGTTGGCCTTCAGCAGACGGGCGAAGCCGGCAACGAAATCGTTGATATCCGGCACATGGGCAAGCACGTTGTTGGCGGCCATCAGGTCAGCCGAACGCCCCTCCGCCGCCAGCTTTTCGCCCAGTTCCGCGCCGAAGAACTCCTCGATGATCTCGATGCCCTTTTCACGCGCCGCAGCCGCCGTGCTCGCCGTCGGCTCGATGCCCAGGCAGCCGATGCCGCGCGCCTTGGCATATTGCAGGAGATAGCCATCGTTGGCAGCGATCTCCACGATCATGGAAGATGATGTCAGGCCGAACCGGGTCTGCATGTCAGCGACATATCGTTCGGCATGTTTCAGCCAGGAGGTCGAGAACGAGCTGAAATAGGCATAGCTCGACGAGAAGAAGGTCTCGCGATCGGCGAAATCTTCGGTCTGCACCAGCCGGCATTCCGCGCAGGTACGGATGACCAGCGGATACCAGAGTTCCGGCATATGCCGTTCATCGGTCCGGACATAGGAATTGGACGGCGGCGCGGTTCCGAGATCAAGGAACGGCACCATATGCGTCGATCCGCAGTGGCGGCATTTCATGCGGCAACTCCACGATAATCCTGTGCCAGCAGCGGATGGCCCGCATCGCGCGGCGACAGGTTGATCACCGGCAGAGGCCAGTCGATAGCAAGCGAGGGATCCTGCGGGTTAAGACCGCCTTCTACTTCCTCGGCATAAGCCTGCGAATGCGCGTAGATCATCCGGACATCATCGGTCAGCGCCTGGAAGCCGTGGGCGAAACCCTTCGGGATCAGCAGGGACTTGCCATTGTCCTCCGAAAGCTCGATTGCGAAATGCTGGAGGAAGGTCGGAGATTCCTTGCGGATATCGACGGCGACATCGAGGATACGGCCGCGCGTGCAGGTGACAAGCTTGATCTCGGCATGCGGCGGACGCTGGAAATGCATGCCGCGTACGGTCCCCCGCTGCCGCGTTCCCGTCTCGTTCAATTGGGCGATACTTCCCTGCCAGCCGAAGGCTGCCAGATCCTCGGCACAGAAAAGCCGGGACAGGAAGCCCCGGTCGTCCGACATGGTCTTGCGCTCGATCACGAACAGCCCGCGAAGCGGCGTTTCGTGCGCCGTGAAGCGCCCGCTCATCCAGCCGCCCTCAAGGGCTCGGCCGCAATCGACAGGCCGGCAAAGTCACGGATATCGGCAAGGCAGAGTTCCAGCGCCGCCTGCCCGTCGCATTGGGCGCGATACCATTCCATCGTCCGCTTGACCGTCTCCGACAGCCGCCAGCGTGGACGATAGCCGAGCTCGGCCTTCGCCTTGTTGCTGTCGAGGACCAGATAGCCTGCCTCGTGCGGACCGTCGGTTCCGTCGCCCAGCAGCATCGCGCCACCGCCGAAATGACGCTCGGCCATCTTCAGCACCGCGCCAACCGAGGCCGCTTCGCCGTGATCGGGTCCGAAATTGTAGCTCTCGATGCCCTCCGGCATCTGCCAGAGACGCTCGGCCAGAACCATGTAACCGCCGAGCGGCTCCAGCACGTGCTGCCAGGGGCGCACGGCGCGCGGACGGCGCACCTGCAGCGTCTCGCCGCTCTGCCAGGCCCGCACGGCATCCGGAATCAGCCGGTCTTCCGCCCAGTCGCCGCCACCGATGACATTGCCGGCACGCGCCGTGGCAAGGCCGATCTGGCGCGCCGCGAAGAAGGAGGAACGATAGCTTGCCGCGACGATTTCCGCTGCCGCCTTGCTGGCACTGTAGGGATCGTGGCCGCCGAGCGGATCGGTCTCCATGAAGGCGAGACCGGTTTCGGCATTGTGATAGACCTTGTCCGTCGTCACCACGACGATCGAACGCACGTCCTCCGACATACGCAGCGCATCGAGCAGGTTGGCCGTGCCGAGGACGTTGATGTCGTAGGTTTCCGCCGGGCTGCGGTAACCAGCGCGCACCAGCGCCTGTGCGGCCAGGTGGAAAACCACCTGCGGCTTGGTGCGCAGTACATGATTGTTGACGGCATCGCGGTCACGGATATCGATGATACCCGGTCCGGACGTATCGCCGCCCAGCAGCATGAAAAGCGACGGATCGGTCTGCGGCGCCAGCGAAAGGCCCGAAACATCGGCGCCGAGTTCGCGCAGCCAGAGCGTCAACCAGCTGCCTTTGAAGCCGGTATGTCCGGTGACCAGAACTCGTTTTCCGCGCCAGAATTCGTTTGTCATAGGCATCACCAGCTTTTCCACGGCGGAGCGCCGCTTTGCCAAAGGGTTTCGAGATGGTTCTTGTCGCGCAGCGTATCCATCGGTTGCCAGAAGCCCTCGTGGAGATAGGCCTGCAGTTCGCCGTCCTTGGCGAGCCCCATCAGCGGCTCGCCTTCCCAGCTCGAATGATCCGCCTCGATCCGATCGATCACGCGGGGAGACAGCACGAAGAAGCCGCCATTGATGAAGCCGCCTTCGCCTTCCGGCTTTTCGATAAAGCCTTGCACCTCGTTGCCGTCCAACTGTAGCGCGCCGTATCGTGCCGGCGGCCGAACGGCGGTCACCGTCGCCTGCTTGCCATGGCTCCTGTGGAAGGCGATCGTCGCACCGATATCGACATTGCTGACGCCGTCGCCATAGGTGAAGCAGAATGCTTCCTCGTTCTTCAGGTACGAGGACACGCGCTTGAGACGGCCGCCGGTCATCGAGTTTTCGCCGGTATCGATCAGCGTCACCCGCCAGTTCTCGGCGCTCTGCCGATGGAACTCGATCGAGTTTTCTGCCAGATCGAAGGTAATGTCCGACATGTGCAGGCCGTAATTGGCGAAATATTCCTTGATCATGTAG
This sequence comes from Rhizobium sp. Leaf453, assembly GCF_001425605.1. GTDB lineage: Bacteria > Pseudomonadota > Alphaproteobacteria > Rhizobiales > Rhizobiaceae > Pararhizobium. The sequence goes on from NZ_LMRG01000001.1 coordinate 695,809, forward strand.
CCCTTGAAGCCACAGCAGATGATGAAGTCGCGCACGCCGTGGGCGTAATAGAGCTTCATGATGTGCCAGAGGATCGGGCGACCGCCGATCTCGATCATCGGCTTGGGGCGAAGATGGGTTTCTTCCGCGATGCGCGAACCGAGGCCGCCGGCGAGAATGACCGCTTTCATGTCATCCTCCGGCTAGATGCGACGGTGATCGCCGGCAAGGGCGGCGGTCACATGGCGGAGGGAAATGGGATGGATACCGGTCCGTCGCGGATTGGGGCCGGGCTTGCGCGCCGTCGTCAGCCGCACGGCCAGCGGCCTTGCGGTCATACGGTTCTTGAGGCGCGGAAAATCCATGATGCTCCAGGTCCAGTCAGTCTATCCTGACTGGCACCCTAGAGCTTGAAGCTGTCGTCAAACTGGTGCGACGGCAAGCTCCGCGCTTTCAGATCAACGCCGCAGCGCCATAAACCGACGCGGGACTTCCTTGTCGTCGTAGCTATTCTTGCGAGCGAGATGACGTTCCCAATCGAGCGCTGAGCCGATGATCAGGTCGAGATCATCGAATGCCGGCGTCCAGTCCAGTTTCATGCGGGCGACGGTCGGGTCTGCGACGATGATGGCGGCATCCCCCGGGCGCCGTTCCGAATAGTTGACCGCGAAATCTCGGCCGTGTACCCGCTTGACAGCCTGCAGGACCTGCAGGACGGAATAGCCTTCGCCATAGCCGCAGTTGGCAACCAGCGGTTCTCCACCGTCGCGCAGATATTCGAGTGCCTTCATGTGCGCCGCAACAAGATCGGAGACATGGATGTAGTCGCGCACGCCGGTCCCATCGACCGTCGGATAATCGGTTCCGTAGACATCCACCTTGTGGCGCTTGCCGAGTGCGGCTTCGCAGGCCGCTTTGATCAGATGCGTCGCGCCGATCGTCGACTGCCCGGTGCGGCCCCGTGAATCTGCGCCCGCAACGTTGAAATAGCGCAAGGCGACATAACGGAAATCATGGGCCGTGGCCGCATCGCGCAGCATGATCTCCGACATAAGCTTCGACATGCCATACGGGCTTTCCGGATGCGGCGCTGACGTCTCGCGAACGGGTAGCGGATTGTCTGGCGTGCCGTAGACGGCAGCAGTCGACGAAAACACGAAATGCTTGATACCGGCCTCGATGGCTGCGGCGATCAGTTCGCGCGTCTTGACGGTATTGTTCTCATAGTAGGACAGTGGATCGGCGACCGATTCCGGCACGATGATGGAGCCGGCAAAGTGCACGATCGCTTCAATCTGGTTTTCGCGGAAAATGCGGTGCAGGACGATCCTGTCGGCGACATCGCCGAGATAGAAGCGAGCTTCCGGCGCCAAGGCCCAACGGAAACCTGTCGACAGTCGATCCAGCACCACGACGTCGTGGCCGGCATCGATCAACGCCCAGACCATATGACTTCCGATATATCCAGCGCCACCTGTTACAAGCACAGTCATGCACTTACTTCCTTGTCCGTTTCGACAGGAAGCATCAAAGCCAAAAAATCTTTCCGAACCTTCACTATCGACCGTTCAGGCGATAGGAATCAAAGTATTATCATATGTATAGTTATTGCATCATTGGAATATTCGATAAAATTTTATCGGATATTCGTCGTTGTCAGAGACCGGCAATATAGGCCGACAAGCGTTCGGCCGCCGTCCGGATCTGGCCGGGGTCACGCAGGAAGCAGGCACGCATGAACAGCGAGCCGCCCGCGCCGAAGGCCGTTCCGGGCGCGAGGCCGACACCGGTCCGATCGACGATGTCGAGTGCGGCACGGCGGGCATCGGTTACCCCGTCGATTTTCAGGAAGGCATAGATCGCACCATCGGGTTTCAGCGTTTCGACACGGTTGGTGGCGATCAGCGCGTCGCAGAACAGGTCGCGCGACAGCGTCGCCTTGGCGACGTTTTCGGCGACGAACGCATCGCCCTCATCAAGCGCAACGGTGGCGCCGGCCTGAATGAACTGCGCCACGCCGGAGGTCGAATACTGGATGAGATTTTCCAATACTTGTCCGATCGCCGGTGGCGCGACGATCCAGCCAGCGCGCCAGCCCGTCATCGACCAGTTTTTCGAGAAGGAATTGACGAACAGGATGCGCTCGTCCTCCTCCATGATATCGAGGAAGGACGGCGCGCGGGGGCCGTTGTAATAATAGAGCGCATAGATTTCGTCGGCCATGATCCACAGGCCATGCTTGCGGACGAGCGCGAGGATCGCCCTGAGATCGTCATGCGTCGCGGTCCAGCCGGTCGGATTGGAGGGCGTGTTGACGAACAGTGCCCGGGTCTTCGGCGTGATCGCAGCCTCTAGCTTGTCGATGTCCAGTTGCCATTTGCCATCGATGAATTCCAGTGGCACGGCAATCGCTTTCACACCCGACAGTTCCGCGCTGGCGGCGAAGTTCGGCCAGGCCGGCGACAGGAACACCATGTCGTCACCGGGCGATGTCACCGCCTCGATCGCCAGCTTGATCGCCTGCATGCCGGAACCAGTCACGTAGAAATTGTCCGGGGATAGCGTCTTGTGGAAATGGCGCTGGTAATAGCGCGAAAGCGCTTCACGCAGCGGCGGAACCCCGCGTTGCCAGGTGTAGAAGGTTTCGCCGGCCGCAAGCGAGGCCTGCGCCGCTTTCGAGATGAAATCCGGCGTCGGCAGGTCGCCTTCACCCACCCAGAGCGGGATCAACCCGTCCCGTCCACGCGCATAATTCACCAGTTCGACGATTCCGCTTTCCGGGGCGGCGAGCGAACGAGGACTGAGGCTGGACAGGATGGTCATCGACGGGCTCCTCGCGCATAACCCCGTAAGTCGAAAAAACGTCCGGGGTTATGCGAAACTTTAAATACCAGAGCGCCGCTTCTAGCGGTTTTTCACATCACGATCACGCGATATTCGCTGACGGATCAATCGAATTTCGTGATGGATCTAAGGACGCTCAGACGCGCTGCGTCTTCAGCAGATCACGAATTTCGGTGAGGAGCTGTACGTCTGCCGGCGGCGGGGCGGCTGGCTCGGCTTCCTTCTGCTTTTCCAAGGTCACGCGCATCCTGTTGACGGCCTTGACCAGCCAGAAAATGATCCAGGCAAGGATGAGGAAATTCAGGACGACGGTCAGGAAGTTGCCGTAGGCGAAAACCGCCCCCTGTTCGCGCGCCGCAGCCAGCGATGTCGCGGTTACCTTGCTGGACAGGGGAACAAAGAAATTGGAGAAGTCGATGCTTCCGATAATGGCGCCGACGAGCGGCATGATAATGTCATTGACCAGCGAATTGACGATCAGCGTGAAAGCGCCGCCGATGATGATACCGACGGCAAGGTCAACGACGTTGCCCCTGGCAATAAACGCCTTGAATTCGTTCAGCATTACTCTCTCCTTAATCCATTATCGAAATGAGCCGCACCCGTCCGTTCTACGCAGCCGAATGCCGCCCGGATGCTAACCGAATTCGGCTTCATGTAAATCACAAGCCGAAAAATAGCTGGCTCGAAGTCGAATTCCGATGGCAGGAAAAGAACTGTCGGTTCTTTGACTTAAGGCTTAGCCGACGCCGATTTTCTTCATCTCCGTCTTGTCCTATGCTTTGCACCGAGGACCAGGAGGACACATGCTGTCGGGCTCGATCATTTTCGCGGCCGCCTTTGCCTATCTGCTGCTGCTGTTTGCGGTGGCGAGTTATGGTGATCGCAAGGCGCGGAAAACCGCCGCTGCCGGAAAGGGCAGGCCGCTGGTCTATGCCCTGAGCCTTGCCATCTATTGCACCTCGTGGACCTATTTCGGAGGCGTCGGCCTTGCCGCCGAGCGTGGACTGGAATTCACCGGCATCTATATCGGCCCGATCCTGATGTTCACCATCGGCCTGCCGGTCATCCGCCGCATCATCTCGCTTGCCAAGGCGGAAAAGCTGACATCCGTCGCCGATTTCGTTGCCGCGCGCTACGGCAAGAACCCGGCGGTGGCCGCGATCGTCGCGCTGATCTCGCTGGTGGGCGCGATTCCCTACATCGCACTCCAGCTGAAAGCCGTTTCCAGTTCTGTTTCCGCCATGGTCGACACCAGCGGCTACGGGATCGGCGCCGGTCAGAACTATATCGACCTGCCACTTCTCGTCACACTCTTTCTTGCCTGCTTCGCCATCGTCTTCGGTACCCGCCACACCGATGCAACCGAGCACCAGGATGGCCTGATCCTGGCCATTGCCATGGAATCCGTCGTCAAGCTGCTGGCTCTTGTGACCGTCGGCCTTTACGTGGTCTTCTTCCTGTTCGATGGCCCTGCCGATCTCTGGGCAAAGGCGCTCGCCAACGAACAGGTGATGACCGCCCTGCAATACCAGACACCGATGTCGCGCTGGATCCTGCTGGTCGTGCTCTCCGCCTTCGCCATCATCATGCTGCCCCGGCAGTTCCATGTTACCGTCGTCGAAAACCGGACGGAAAAGGACCTGCGCACAGCCGGCATCCTGTTTCCGGTCTATCTGGTCGCCATCAATCTCTTCGTGCTCCCCGTCGCCATCGGCGGCGTGCTGACATTCGCCGGTAGCGGCGAGGCGGATCTCTACCTGCTGCGGCTGCCGCTTGCCGCCGACATGCCGATCCTGACTTTGATCACTTTTATCGGCGGCTTTTCTGCCGCCACCGCCATGGTCATCGTCGCCTCGGTGGCACTGTCGATCATGATCTCCAACGACATCGTCATGCCCATCTTCCTGCGGCGTAACCTCATGGGGCGCGGCGGCTTCAACGATGTCGCCGGTACGCTGCTGAATGTCCGGCGCACCGCCATCTTCGCGGTACTGCTGCTCGGTTACGGGTACTATCGCTCGGCCGACATGAGCGCCGGCCTCGCCTCGCTCGGCCTGCTGTCCTTTGCCGCGATCTCGCAGATGGCGCCTGCTTTGTTCGGCGGCCTTGTCTGGCGCCAGGCCAATGCGCGCGGTGCCATTGCCGGCATGACGCTCGGCTTCTTCGTCTGGGCCTACCTTCTGTTCCTGCCAAGCCTCGGCGGGCCGGACAATTCCCATGTCGCGACGGCAGTGCTCAGCTTCCTCTTTCCCTTCACCGGTGCCTTTTCGGAAAGCGCTACCGACCCGCTGGTCAACGCCACCGCGCTCAGCCTGCTGGCCAATATCATCGCCTATGTCGTCGGCTCCCTCACCCGGGCGCCAAAACCGCTGGAGCGGGTGCAGGCCGGCGTCTTCATCCGCCGCAAGTCGCGTACCGAAAAGGCCTTTCGCGGCCGCAAGACCAAGATCACCGTGCTGGACCTGAAGACCACCATTGCCCGCTATCTCGGCGAGGAACGCATGGAGCGATCGTTCCAGACCTATGAACGCCAGTCCGGCCGCTGGCTGGAAAACCAGCAGCCGGCGGATATGGGCCTGATCCATTTCTCCGAACAACTGCTCGGCAGCGCCATCGGCTCGTCGTCCGCCCGCCTCGTCCTGCAGACGACACGTCGTCTGATACAGCTTGGCTGCTCGACCAAGCATCCGAGGCGCTGCAATACAATCAGGACATGCTGCAGACGGCGTTGTCCCAGATGGATCAGGGCATCGCCGTCTTCGACAGTTCCAACAACCTGATCATCTGGAACCGCCGCTTCCGGCAGCTGCTGGACCTGCCGGAGAGCGCCGGCCAGGTCGGCTTCCCGCTGGCCGAGATCGTCGCCTTGCTGACGAAGCGGGGGGATATCCGCAAGGAAGACGCCAAGGCGCTGATCGCCAACTTCCTGACGCTCGACAAGCCGTTCCTGCTGGAGCTTTCCGGTGGCAGCCGCATCATCGAAGTGCGTACCAATGCCATGCCCGACAAGGGCATCGTCACCACCTATACCGACATCACCCAGCGCGTCGCCGCCGACATGGCGCTCAAGCAGGCGAACGAAACGTTGGAACTGCGCGTCGCCGAGCGCACCGGCGAACTCACCCGTGTCAACAAGCAGGTCGCCGAAGCCCGCGCGGCCGCCGAGGAAGCGAATATCGGCAAGACACGTTTCTTCGCCGCCGCCGGCCATGACATCCTGCAGCCGCTGAACGCCGCCCGGCTCTATTCCTCATCACTGGTCGAACGCCTCGGCGATTCCGAAAACAGCGCGCTCGTACAGAATATCGATTCCTCGCTGGAATCGGTCGAAACGATCCTTGGCGCCGTGCTCGATATTTCAAGGCTCGACACCGGGGCGATGAAGCCGCGACTGCAATCCGTGCCGCTCAACGATCTGCTGCGCCGCATCGAAACCGATTTCGCACCCGTCGCCCGCGCCGCCAACCTCGAACTGACGGTCATGCCGACCTCACTGACGGTGCGCACCGATCCCAACTTGCTGCGCCGTCTGGTACAGAACCTCGTGTCCAACGCCATCAAATATACGCTCGAGGGCAAGGTGCTTGTCGGTGTTCGCCGCGAGGGCGGCAACGCGATCATTCAGGTGCTGGATTCCGGTATCGGCATTCCCGCCTCGAAATTCCGCACCGTCTTCAAGGAATTCGCCCGTCTCGACGAAGGCGCCAAGACGGCGTCAGGCCTCGGGCTCGGCCTGTCGATCGTCGATCGCATTTCCCGCGTTCTCAATCACCAGGTCGACCTGCAGTCGAAGCCTGGCAAGGGTACACGCTTCCGCGTAACCATGCCGATCGACCGCAATGCCGGCTCAGGCGTCAGAACCACTCCCGCCGCGCCTGCCCGCACCGCCGAACCACTGCACGGCCTGCGCGTCCTGTGCATCGACAACGAGCCGCTGATCCTCGAAGGCATGAAGCTCCTGCTCGAAGGCTGGGGCTGCACCGTATCGACCGCGCCATCGCTTTCGGAATGGCAGCAGGGATTGACCGGCACCGACCGGCGCCCGGATGCAATCATCGCCGATTACCATCTCGACGAAGGCACCGGCATTGATGTCATCCGCGCCATCCGCCTGCATTTCAGCGCCGAAATCCCCTCCCTGCTTGTTACCGCCGACCGCTCTCCAGAGGTCCGGGGCGCTGCCGAACGCGACGGCATCGCGCTCCAAAACAAACCCGTCCGCCCGGCCTCGATGCGGGCCTGGCTGACCCAGCTGTCGGTCTCGATGAAGGCGGCGGCGGAGTGACAGTAGTCTAGGCTGAATGGGACATACACCCGACGGGAGGTTACTACTCCGCATCAATCGCTGAGCCCCGGGTCAAATGCCGTGGATGATCAAGCCGCAACAGCCGCAATCTTCCCGAGTTGAATGACCGCCTGCGTACGGCTATCGACATTGAGCTTGAGCAGAATGGCCGATACATGCGCCTTGATGGTTGCCTCGGAGACGCCGAGTTCATAGGCGATCTGCTTGTTCAGCAGGCCTTCGGCGAGCATGCCGAGCACGCGGGATTGTTGCGGCGTCAGCGTCTGCAGGCGCTGCAGGAGGGCTGCGACTTCCGGCTCATGCTCCATGCCGCGCACGAAGCCGGGCGGCGTGAAGATGTCGCCGGCCATGACGGTATCGATCCCCTGGCGGATTTCGTCGATCCCGGCGGATTTGGACAAGAAGCCGGAGGCACCGAGTTCGAGCGCCCGCTGGATCGTCGCCGGATCGTCGTGGGCGGATACGATCATCACCGGCAGGCTCTGGAATTCGGCCCGAAGCGCGATCAGGCCCGACAGTCCGCTGACACCCGGCATGGTCAGATCCAGCAGCATCAGATCGACCGAAACGTTATCGATGGCTGCCTGCCGCGCAGAGGTGAAATCGCCCGCCTCGATGATGGTCGGATTGCCGGGCATGCCGGCGAGCGCCTGGCGCATCGCGCCACGAAACAGCGGGTGGTCGTCCGCGATGATGATGGTCAAACCTGTCGTCATGACGCTCCCTCCCAAGAGCTTCGTGACAGGCAAATCCTCCAATTTCCCTGCCGCGCGTGCGGATCCGGTCAGGTCTTCTGAGGCGTTTCGTCCGTCTTGTTCGACGGCGACTTTTCCTCGTCCTCCAGATCCTTCACAATTCCCATGAAACTGCGCATCATTCTTTCCATGACGCTCATCGTCTGGTCAATCTCTTCCTTGCTCGGCAGCCGTGGTTTGAGCCCGCTCGGCGCGTTTGCGGCGGCTTTTTCCAAGGTTTCGACGCGTTTGGTCAACAAATCCAGCTCGAGCTCGAAGGCGCTGCGCTCGTCGGCGGCCATCCTGCAGATGATCTCGCCGTCTTTTTCCTGGCAAAGCGACATCTCGCCGGTCTGCGTATCCAGCCGCGTGATGCCGCTGTCGGTCTTCTGCATGGCATAACGCCCCGGCGCCGGCTCTTGGGCCATGGCCGCGAAGGCACTCAACAGGCCGCCAAGGGCAACCACCGGCATCAGCATCCTCGTCATGGCATTCTCCTTGATCGCCAAAAATCCGGGCCTTGTCCCGCTTGAAGGTGGACTTTCGCAGAAGTTTGCGGCAATTCCGCAAAACAGAATGTCCACGCTCCAGGAAACGGCGGCATGCCCAGCATCATCTACAAAATCGTTCCGGCAACTCTATGGCAAGATGCCCGACGCCATGGAGAATTCAAGGGTGCCGCGATCGACGTGACCGATGGCTATATCCACTTCTCCACTGCCGAACAGGCGATCGAAACCGCCGCCCGCCATTTTGCCGGACAGGATGGCCTGCTGCTGGTCGCGGTCGATGGCGACAGGCTCGGCAATGCCCTGGTTTACGAAGTCTCGCGCGGCGGCGCGCTCTTCCCCCATCTCTATGGCACCTTGTCCCTCGACGCCGTCGTCTGGGAAAAACCGCTGCCGCTTGATGCCACCGGCGTCCATATCTTTCCGGAGCTTGACCGATGATCGATCTCTTCCAGTCTGTTGCCCGCCGCAGCCTGTTCCTGTTCGATCCGGAAGCCGCCCATGGGCTGTCGATCAAGGGCCTGAAAACCGGGCTCGTCCCATCCTGCGCCGCCCCTGCCGACAGGCGCCTCGCCCAGACGGTCGCCGGCCTGTCCTTTGCCAATCCGATCGGCATGGCCGCCGGATACGACAAGAATGCCGAGGTGCCGGAAGCGCTGTTGCGCCTCGGCTTCGGCTTCACCGAGATCGGCACCGTGACGCCGAATGCCCAGGCTGGCAATGACAAGCCGCGCATCTTCCGCCTTGTCGAGGACGACGCCGTCATCAACCGGCTCGGTTTCAACAACGAGGGACACCAGGCTGCCTTGCAGCGCCTTCGTAGCTGCTCGCGCTCTGCCATGATCGGCGTCAATATCGGTGCCAACAAGGACAGTTCCGACCGTATTGCCGACTATGTCGTTGGTATACGCACCTTCTACGATGTCGCCCGCTACTTCACCGCCAATATCTCTTCGCCGAACACACCCGGCTTGCGCGACTTGCAGGCGCGGGAAAGCCTTTCGGCGCTGCTTTCGGCGGTGCTTGCAGCCCGCGATGCGGAAGCGGCAAAGACCGGCAATCGCGTGCCCGTCTTTCTGAAGATCGCACCGGATCTCACCGAGGAAGGCATGGACGACATCGCCGCCGAGGCACTTGCGCATGATCTCGATGGCCTCATCGTTTCCAACACCACCCTGTCGCGCGACGGGTTGAAGGACCAGCGCCAGGCAAAGGAAAGCGGCGGCCTTTCCGGCAAGCCACTGTTCGAAAAATCCACCGCCGTACTGGCAAAGATGCGCAAGCGTGTCGGACCAGACCTGCCGATCATCGGCGTCGGCGGCATCTCTTCCGCCGAAACAGCCGCGGAAAAGATCCGTGCTGGTGCCAATCTCGTCCAGCTCTATTCCTGCATGATCTACGAAGGCCCGGCGCTGGCCGGCCGGATCGTGCGCGGCCTGTCGCAGCTCTGCGACCGCGAAAAGCTCGGCTCGATCGCCGAGATCCGCGGCACACGCACCGACTATTGGGCGGCCCGGAACGTCTGAGCCGAGCGTCGCGGCACCAGCGCCAGAAGGAAGCTGCCGCGAAACAGCAGGAACAGGTTGAGCCCCGCCCACAGGCCGTGATTGCCGAAGACCGGCACGAGAAGACAGAGCGCCAGCGCATAACCGGCAAAGGCCAAGAGCATCATGTTGCGCATGTCGCGCGACCATGTGGCGCCGATGAACACACCATCCATCAGGAAGGCGAGCGCGCCCGTCAGCGCTGTGATCGCCGCCCAGGGCATGTAGATGTAAGCCTCCGCCCGCACGTCCGCCGCCGTCGTCAACACATCCACCAACCGGTTGCCGAAGAGGAGAAAGGCAACAGTGGTCATGCCCGCAAGCGCCAGCGACCATGTCGCCGTCATCCGCAAGGCGCGGTCGAAGGCAGGACGGAATCGCGCGCCGATCGCCCGGCCCGTCAGCTGTTCAGCGGCATTGGCCAGCCCGTCGAGATAATAGCCCGCCACGAGGAAGATGCTCATCAGCACGGAATTGGCGGCGAGCGTCACCGGGCCGAACGAGGTGCCGATCCGCGTCATCAACATGAAGGCGGCGAGAAGCACGAAAGAGCGGATCATGATGTCGCGGTTCAGCCCGAACAGCGGCTTCAGCTTTTCAGCCGAAAATACCGTCGCCCAACTCGGTGCCACGGACCGGTCGAAGCGCGCGCACACCAGCGCGAAGCCGACGATCGCGCCGACCACTTCGCCCGTCACCGTCGCCAGCGCCACGCCCATGACGCCCCAGCCGAGATAAAGGCCGAGCGTGATCGAAAGGACGATGTTGATGCCGTTGATCAGGGTCTGCAGCAATAGCCCGGTCGTCCCCTGCCCGCGTCCCAGCACGAAACCGAGAATGGCATAGTTGGCAAGCGAGGCTGGCCCCGCAAGGATGCGACAGTTGAAGTAGGTGCGTGTCACCGCCTCGATCTCCGGCCCCGGCGCGAGCAGCCAGAGGCCGAACGACAAGAGCAGCGGCGAGACCAGAATGAGCGCGCCGCCGCAGACAAGCGCGATGATCAGCGAGCGCCAGAAGACCGCCTGCTCCTCCGTCTTGTCACCCCGCCCGAAGGCCTGTGCCACCAGGCCGGTCGTCGCAGCGCGCAGGAAATTGAAGGTCGTGAAAATCAGGTCGAAGATGATTGCGCCGACCGCGAGGCCGGCCAGCAGCGTCGCCTGACCCAGGCGGCCAATGACGGCGGTATCGACAAGGCCAAGCAGCGGCGTCGTCAGGAAACCCAGCGTCATCGGCACGGCGATCGACAGAATCAGCCGGTTTGTAACGAGGAAAGGCCCTGCCCCATCCACATTGTCGGCGATATCGGATGCCCGCGTCGTGTCCATGCCTTGCCCTCAGGCCAGCCATTTCCGAGAATCGGATCAGCTGGTCGACAGCACCATGGCCCAATAGGGCCGGTTTCCGGAAGCCGGATTCCGCATCACCGCGACACCGAGGCCGCGATAGTTCGGCCCGAGCATGTTTTCCAGATGCTTGGGCGAATTGTACCAGGCGGTGTAGGCCTTTTCGGCGCTGTCCTGGCCCGAGGCGATGTTTTCCGCCGCCGGCAGGGAAACGCCGCCACCCTTCATGCGATCGAGGAAGCTGTCGCCCATGCCGATCAGGTGCGACATCTTCCCGGCCTTGGCCATGCGGCCGGCCTGGGAAAGCGCGGCCTGCGCCGCCGCCGGGTCGCGCACCAACGGCTGCAGTCCCTTCTGCTTCCTCAACGCGTTGACATAGCCGAGCGTCGCATCAGTCTGGTCGCTGCCGCCGCCGCTCGGGGCAGTGACTTTCGGCGTGCCACAGGCGGCAAGCAGGCCGAGCGAAAGGAGAGCGCCCGCGCGCAGGAGAGTGCGCCGCGAGGCGAGGAAAGTGTGGTCGTGCATGTTACCGCCGGTAGCTGAGGATGCGCAGGATGATGAAGACCGGGATCACCACGGCCGCGCCGAGCAGCAGGTAATCGCCGACCTTTCCGAGGGCCGCGAAGCCCGAATGCCAGAGGTCGAGGACGAAGTCCCGGATCGTGTAGAGGATGCCATAGGGAGTCCAGCCGAAAACAGCCATGACGAATCCGACGATGATCGAGACCACCAGCAGCTTGACCAGCACGCGCAGGGGCGAATCGCCCAGAAACCTGTTCACTCCATCGGCCATGACGTCATGATTCTCCTGTTTCGCCTGACATAAGACGCGCAGAGGCCTGCCGCAAGCTGCAAGGATTGGCGAGAGCACCTCGCCGGATCACCGCGCCGGCCTTTCAAAGCTTGCCATTTGACCGGTCACACGCGAAAAGCGGTTGATATTCGCGGGAACAAGGCACAACACCATCTCTTCCACCCAACTCTCCTCCGGCAATCTGCTTGCCGATCGCCGCACCGAATATGCGCATATGCTGGCCACCGAAGGGGACCATGCGGATGCGGCCGACCTGATGCGCCAGGCGCTGGAACTTGTTCCCGACTGGGCGGCCGGCTGGTTCCGCCTTGCCGACTATGAGGAGAAATCGGGCCGCAAGGAGGCGGCGGTCGAAGCGCTTCATAAAGTTCTGGAGCTGAACCCCGAGGACATCTTCGGCGCATCGCTGAAACTCGCCTTTCTCGGTAGCGCGCCGGAAGGTGGCCAACCGCCGAGCCATCATGTCGAGCGCCTGTTTGACGATTATGCAGACCGCTTCGATATCTCGCTCGTCGACAAGCTCGGCTACAACGTTCCGGAAACGCTGACGGCACTGCTGGAGGAGCGGATCGGCAAAACACGTATCAAGCATCTGGTCGATCTCGGTTGCGGCACCGGCCTGTTCGGTGAGCGCGTCCGTGCCCGTACGGACTATCTCGAAGGCTACGATCTCTCGACCAACATGCTGGCCAAGGCGGCCGAGAAAGACGTCTACGATCATCTCGGTCAGGCCGATCTTTTCCTTCCACCGGAGACTTCGGGCCTTTTCGATGGCAAAGCCAGCCACCGCGCCAGCCTCGTGAGCGCCACTGATGTCTTCCTCTATCTTGGCAATCTCGACAGCATCTTCGTGCTGATCAGCGAACTGCTGGCGCCCGGCGGCATCTTCGCCTTTTCGACCGAGGATGCCGGGGAGGATGGTGACGTCGTCCTGCGCCAATCGCTGCGCTACGCCCATTCGCGCGGCTACATCCGACGGCGTTGCGCCGATTTCGGGCTGGCGGTGCTGGCGGAACGCGAGACCGTCATTCGCAATGATGGCGGCAAACCGCTCTCCGGCATGCTGTTCCTTACGCAAAAAACGGCCTAAGCGCATTTTTCTTGCGAAGTTGAAATAGGTCAGCATTGCTTACATATTTCACTTGATCGTGACAGCGGAAATCGCGATAAATGCTGCATCGCACACAGGCGGCGCAGTCGAGAGATCGCGGCCGTCCATGCACCTTCATTCCTTCCGTTTCCTGTTGTTCGGGCCTGCCATTCGGGCATGTCCGGAATGCCTGTCCGTTTGCCATTGGAGATCGTCACATGAGCATCATTAGCGCACTTGGCTTCTGGAATACCAACGCGACGCGCCACACGCCGATCGAGGACGTGCAGGGTATTTTCTCCGGCAGCCTGGTCGCTGCGCTCGGTCTCTATGTGCTGGCAAGCGCCGGCCTTCTGACCGGCAGCACGGCCGGCGTCGCCTTCCTGCTGCATTATGCGCTGGGCATCAATTTCGGCCTCGCCTTCTTTCTGCTCAACGTGCCGTTCTTCTATCTGTCGTGGAAGCAACTGGGCATGGCCTTCACGATCAAGACGTTCATCGCCATCAGCATCACGTCAGTTCTGACAAATGTGCAGGGCCAGGTCTTCCAGATTTCGGAAATCCACCCGGCCTGGGCGGCCCTTCTCGGCGGCCTGCTGCTCGGCTTCGGCCTGCTCGCGCTCTATCGCCATCGCGCCAGCCTCGGCGGCGTCGGCATTCTCGGCATCTACATGCAAGAGCGCTTTGGCATCCGCGCCGGCCTCGTGCAGCTCGCCATCGACCTCTGCGTGCTCGCAGCCGCCTTCTTCGTCACCACGCCTTCGGTCGTGTTTTATTCCGTTCTCGGTGCAGTGGTCTTCAATCTGTTCCTGACCATCAACCATCGCGCCGACCGCTATATCGCTTTGTAGACCGCACGTCCCCTTGGCGGAGGAGACGTCGCGCGCAAAGCGGGGTGATGAGGGGGCCAAGGGCGTGGTCTTGTAAAAGACTGCGCCGCGCCACTGCCAAGGGCGGCACCGGCTGCCCCCTCATCCAACTTTCGAAAGCCCGAATGAAAAGAGAGCGGAAAAGGTAGCCCCTTCCCGCTCTCGTTTCGTTTTAAGCTTGTCTCAGGCGGCCTTCGCGACCTTGTCGATGGGATGCTGCGAGCGGAACGATACAGCGATACGGTTCCAGACATTGATCGTGCCGATCGCGACTGTGATCTTGGCGATTTCCTCAGCCGAGAAATGCGCCGCCAGCGTTTCATAGGCGTCATCCGGCGCGCCGGTCTGCGCGAGGTTCGTCACCGCGTCGACCCAGCCGAGCAGAGCGCGTTCGCGAGCATCGTAAACCGGGGATTCGCGCCAGACGCACATCAGGTTGATCCACTGTTCGCTCAAGCCGTCATGGCGCGATTCCTTGACATGCATGTCGACGCAGTAGGCGCAGCCGTTGATCTGCGAGGCCCGCAGCTTGATCAGGTGAATGAAGCGGCGCTCCAGGCCGGATGCCTGCACGTAGTTTTCAAGCGCGAGAACGGCCTTGAAAGCGTCCGGGGATGCCTTGGTCATGTCGAGACGAGGATGCATGTCAGTTCTCCTTGGTTGGGGCTCAGCGAGCCGTTGCTTTGCGTTCATGGATTTCGAGAAAGGCGCAGTTGCGGGCGGCGATCGGGCCATCGTCGATTTCCGCAAGCTGAACGCCGAGATCGGCGATCGTGGTCTTGGCAAGTTCGGCCCGGTAAACCCGCTCCGCCCGCAGCATCGTGGCCGAGATGTTGCAGGGCTTGGTGAAATAACGGTCCGGCACCGGGTTCGGCCCCCTTTGGCGGATTTCGCCGCAGCGGAAAGCGGGTGCCGGCCCTTCGACGGCCAGAACGACGTCGAGCAGCGTGATGTCGGCCGACTTCTTCGCCAGACGATACCCGCCCTTCGGACCGGGGACCGTTTCGAGAATGCCGGCGCCAGACAGCGCCTGCAGATGCTTGAGAAGATAGCTCGTCGAGACACCGTGAAACTCGGCGATCGCGGCGGCCGACAGAACGCTGCCTTCCGAAAGGCCCGACAGCATCGCAACGCTGTGAATGGCCTGCTCCACCCCTTCGCCCATTTTCATCGGCTTGCCTCCGTTTCTATCGTGGATATTTTTTATCCATGATTATCGCCGTCGTCAAGTGGCAATTTTCGGACCTCTGCTTGCGTTCCGGAAACGGGGCGATAGAAGGGACCGGATCGGCCAAGGAGAATGACGACAATGATGGTGATACCCGCCAAATCCGCCTTTGCAGCACTGATGGCATCGAGCGCTGAACGGCATTCGCTGGTCGACGATGCGCAGGGTGTCCTCTCCGGCAGCATGCTCGCCGTGCTCGGCATCACGCTCCTGTCAAGCGCCGGACTGCTGACGGGCGGCACGCCCGGCATTGCTTTCCTGGTCCATTATGCGACCGGCTTCAGTTTCGGCGCCTGCTTCTTCGCCGTCAACCTGCCGTTCTATTACCTGGCCTTCCGCCGCATGGGCCTCGCCTTCACGTTGAAGACATTCGCAGCCGTGGCGCTGACTTCGGGCATGTCGGAAGTCCTGCCCCGCGCGCTCGACCTCACCCATGTCGATCCGCTGATCGGGGCGCTGTTCGGTGGCCTGGTCATCGGTGCCGGTCTGCTCGCGCTCTTTCGCCACCGCGCCAGCCTCGGCGGCGTCGGCATCCTGGCGCTCTATCTGCAGGATCGTTTCGGCTGGCGCGCCGGCTTCGTGCAACTCGCCTTCGACGGGACCATTGTCGCCTGTTCCTTCTTCCTCGCCAGCCCCTTCATCATCGCCTGCTCGGTCGTCGGCGCCGTTGTCATGAACCTGACGCTCGCCATCAACCACCGCAAGGACCGCTACATCGCGATGTGAGCTTGTCCAGTCTCCGCCGGATAAAGCCCCGCAATACACTCCCGTAGCCAGCGCTGTGCCGGATGAAGGTCGTTGCGGCGGTGCCAGTGCAGGATGAACGGCACCGGCGCCAGCTCGATCGGCGGCTCGAGGATCGCGAGATCGGGCGCTTGTCCCGATGCCACCACCACGCCGGCCATGACCGTGGCAATCATATCCGAACGGGCGATCAGGAGCGGCGCGGCATACATATTGGGCAGCGTCAGTGCGAGGTGCCGCGCCAGTCCGCGTTTGGCCAGCACCACATCGACATGGCCGAAACGATCGTTTTCCGGCGAGACCAGCAGATGCGGCAGGTCGAGAAAGGCCTCAAGGTCGAGCGGCCGATCGGCGGCAGGATGACCGCGCCGAACGATGGAAACGAACCGTTCCTCGAACAGCGGTGCCGTCAGGATGCGCCCGGTTGGCGTCGCCGGCACGCCGATCACTACATCCGCCTCGCCGGCATCCAGCATGGTGATCGCATCGTTGCGGGCGCTGAAATGGCGCACCCGGAGCGACACATTCGGCGCCAGCCGGTTCAGGGCCTCGATCAGGCGCGGCAGGAGCACGAAGGTTGGATGATCAGACAGACCGAGCGTGAAGGTGACCGTCGAGACCGACGGCTCGAAAGCCTGGGTGAAATCCAGCGTCCGCTGGATCTCGGCGAGAGCACGGCCAAGCGGTTCCGACAGGTCAAGCGCCCGCGCCGTCGGCTGCAATCCGTTCGGACCACGAATGAAAAGCTCATCCTTCAACAGCGCCCGCAACCGCGACAGGGCAGCGCTCATGGCCGGCTGGGTTCGGCCGATGCGGACGCCCGCCTTGGTCACGCTACGTTCCGCCATCAGGGCGTCGAAGGCGACGAGCAAGTTCAGGTCGATGCCATGTAAATCCATGGCATGGATGAATGCATATATCGACGATCGATTTCAAGTATGTCGAACTGACGGCTAGGTTTGGTCATCCTCACAAACCAAAAGGAGCCGACCATGCCATTCGCAAACTACAAATTCCCGCAGGGCACCGTGACCGCCGAGCAGAAGGAAGAGATCATCCACAAGACCACCGACCTGTTCGTCGGCTATTTCGGGGAAGGTGTGCGCCCGTACACGATGGTGCTGGTCGATGAAGTCGTCGATGGTGGTTGGGGCCGCGCCGACGAGACGCTGACCATCGCCAAGATGCAGGCGAAATCAGGCGGAAGATAGAGCCACGAGCTTGGTTCTTCTGTAACCGTAAAGACGATCATTCCGGCTAAGGCGCAACGGCTCGAAGGGCAATGTTGACGATGGTATCGCCGAATTCCGGCGATACCCGCTGGTGCCCGACCAGCAATCTGAAAAACACGGGGCCGTAGATCATATCGAGCAAAGCCTCCAGATCGGGTGGCGGTGCGATCTCGCCCCGTGCCGCCGCCTGTTCCAGAATATCGCGACCGGCGGCCCGGCTCGATAGGATGACCTGATTGCGAAACGCCTTGGTGAATTCGCTTTCCGGGTCGGCTGCCGCCAGTGCCATGGTGATCTGCCGTCCTCTCGTTGTGGCAAACGCGGTCACCAGCGCGCGCATCTGGGCGCCGAGGGCCGCCTGCGCGGTTGCCCCGTCGACCTGGGTTTCAGCCGGTGATGTGACCAGCAAAGCGGCCATGGCCAGTTCCTGCGCATTGGCCCAGGATCGATAGATCGTCGGCTTGCCGACACCGGATCGCGCCGCGACCGCCTCGATCGTCAGCCGTCCGAACCCTTCCGTCATCAGGATTTCGTGGGCAGCGTGCAGCACGCGTCTTTGCGCCTCCTCGCTTTGCGGCCGCCCTCTTTTTCTCGCCGTCATGCAACCCTCTTGACTAATATCTTTACGATACGTAACGTTATTGTCAGATCCAGTCAAGGAGAGGGGTTCCATGTCGAGTCTCGCACGGAAAGTCAGTGCCTATTTTGTCGTGAAACATGCGGCGCAAGCCATCGACTTCTACAAGCAGGCTTTTGGCGCGGAAGAAATCTTTCGCATGACCGACCCGACCGATGGGCGCATCGGCCACGCCGAGTTGAGGTTCGGAGAGACGCTGATGATGCTGGCAGATGAATATCCGGATTTCGGCGCGCTCTCTCCCGATACGATCGGCGGATCGCCGGTCACGTTTCATCTGGACGTAGTTTCCACGGATACCATGGTTGCGCAGGCCCTGTCGGCCGGAGCAACCATGCTGCGAGCGGCGGCCGACCAGAGCTTCGGGGAGCGCGTCGCGCAGGTGCTGGATCCATATGGCCACCGATGGATGCTGTCGCAGACCATTGAACAGGTCACGCCAGAGGAGATGCAACAGCGATGGAACGCTGCTGCATCGACGTAAACGCAAATAAGGCGCGCCTCAGGAAGCCACGTCCTGCTTCTTCAACTCGTCGATCGCGTGCAGCGCTTCATACGGCGACCATCCGGCATGAACCGCAGCCTCCACAAGTTTCGTCTCTGCATCATGCTCCAGTTTCTGGAACAGGGGTTCCAGTGCTTCCTGGACGGTCAGAATATGTTCATCCGGCGGAATGACGTGTTCATCGGACGCTGACAACGGCATGATGGCCTCCTTTTGCGATTTCACCCTCGAAAATTTTGCATGAATCCATCAATGCGCGGCACCCGAAGAGGTTCCCGGTTTTTTGATTTTTTCATCTCAGCAGGGAATTCTCGCCCGTCCGTTCGCCGTCCATTGATCATGCTCTTCAATTTGCGCAGGTTTGATCTACATTTGTTCGCGTGAACCAGATCGATTCCGCCACGCGCCCGGAGATGTCGCTTCTCCTGCCCCCGCCCTTCCTGCGCTGGTTCGCGGAAAAGGGCTGGCAGCCGCGCGCCCATCAGTTGGAGCTTCTGTCGCGCGTGCAGGGCGGCGAAAGCATGTTGCTGATCGCGCCGACTGGCGCCGGCAAGACATTGGCGGGCTTCCTGCCCTCGCTCGTCTCGCTGACGGAGCGCGGCAAGATTCCGCCGGGCTCCGCCTTCACCGGCATCCACACGCTCTACATCTCGCCGCTCAAGGCGCTGGCCGTCGATATCGAGCGCAACCTGATGAAACCGGTTGGCGACATGGGTCTTCCGATCCGCATCGAGAACCGCACCGGCGACACGCCCGCCTCGAAGCGCCAGCGCCAGAAGATCAATCCGCCGGATATATTGCTGACGACACCGGAACAGGTCGCGCTGCTGCTGGCCAATGGCGAAGCCGAACGCTTCTTCAAGGATCTGAAATATGTCGTTCTCGACGAGTTGCATTCGCTCGTCACCTCCAAGCGCGGCCATCTCCTGTCGCTCGGCCTTGCCCGGCTGCGGCGCCTCGCACCCCGCATGCAGGCGATCGGCCTGTCCGCCACCGTCGCCGCCCCGATGGACCTGCAGCGCTGGCTGGCGCCGCAGAGGGAAGGCGAGAACCACCATGCCGGCCTGATCACGGTGACCGGTGGTGCCAAGCCCAACATTTCCATCCTCTCGACCGAAGAGCGCGTGCCCTGGGCCGGCCATTCGGCCAACTACGCGATCGGCGATATCTACCGCGCGATCGGCGAGACGAAAACGACCCTGCTCTTCGTCAACACCCGCAGCCAGGCCGAGCGTGTTTTCCAGGAACTCTGGACCATCAATGACGACAATCTTCCGATCGCGCTGCATCACGGTTCGCTCGATGTCGGCCAGCGGCGCAAGGTCGAGGCGGCGATGGCGGAGAACCGTCTGCGCGCCGTCGTCGCCACCTCGACGCTCGATCTCGGCATTGACTGGGGCGATGTCGACATGGTCATCCATGTCGGCGCGCCGAAAGGAGCCTCCCGCCTTGCCCAGCGCATCGGCCGCGCCAACCACCGCATGGACGAACCGAGCCGCGCCATCCTTGTGCCGGCCAATCGCTTCGAGGTGATGGAATGTCAGGCAGCGCTCGACGCCAATTATCTCGGGGCGCAGGACACTCCGCCGGTGGGCAAGGGCGCGCTTGATGTGCTGGCCCAGCATGTGCTCGGCATGGCCTGCGCCGAGCCCTTCGATCCGCTGGAGCTTTACGCCGAAATCACCAGCGCCTCACCCTATGCGGCGCTCCCCTGGGAGACCTTCGAGCGCATCATCGATTTCGTCGCCACCGGCGGCTATGCGCTGCGCTCCTACGAGCGCTACGCAAAGATCCGCAAGACCCCGGAGGGTCGCTGGCGCGTGTCCAACCCGCAGATTGCCCAGCAATACCGTCTCAACATCGGCACGATCATCGAATCGCCAATGCTCAACGTTCGCCTAGTGAAGCACAATGCCCGCGGCTCGCTGGGGCGCGGCGGCATGGTGCTGGGCAAGGTCGAGGAATATTTCATCGAGATGCTGTCGCCCGGCGATACCTTCCTGTTCTCCGGCAAGGTGCTGCGTTTCGAAGGCATCCGTGAAAGCGAGTGCCTGGTGAGCCAAGGCTACAAGCTCGACCCGAAGGTTCCCTCCTACAATGGCGGCAAGTTTCCGCTCTCGACCTATCTTGCCCAGCAGGTTCGCAAGATGCTCGCCGATCCCGCCCGCCACAAGGCCCTGCCCGATCAGGTGCGCGACTGGCTGTCGCTGCAGGCCGACCTGTCGATGCTGCCGAAGGAAGACGAGCTGTTGATCGAGACCTTCCCGCGCGGCAGCCGCCATTACATGGTGATCTATGCCTTCGAGGGCAGGCTGGCGCACCAGACGCTCGGCATGCTGCTGACCCGCCGTCTCGACCGCGCCGGGCTAAAACCCCTCGGCTTCGTCGCCACCGATTATTCGCTGGCGATCTGGGGACTGGAGGATCTCGGCGTCGCCTTCCGCAACGGCCGGCCGCGCCTTTCCGACCTGTTCGACGAGGACATGCTGGGTGACGACCTCGAAGCCTGGCTGAACGAAAGCTTCCTCTTGAAGCGCACATTTCGAAATTGCGCTGTCATCGCCGGCCTGATCGACCAGCGCCATCCCGGCAAGGAAAAGAGCGGCCGGCAGGTCACCGTCTCGGCCGATCTTATCTATGACGTGCTGCGCAGCCACGAGCCGGATCACATCCTGCTTGAGGCCACCCGCAACGACGCTTCGACCGGACTTTTGGAAATCGAGCGGCTTGGCGATATGCTGGCGCGAATCAAGGGTCACATCACCCATCGTCCGCTCGATCGCATTTCGCCGCTGGCCGTGCCGGTCATGCTGGAAATCGGCAAGGAGTCGGTCAATGGCGACGCGCAGGATTTCCTGCTTGCCGAAGCCGCCGACGAGCTGTTCGAGGATGTGACCGGCGAACACCATCTATGACGTCGCGCCGGAAGATCATGCATCGCATTGCCCATGCCATTTCTGCCCTGCCGGACAATCCGGCCCTGTCTGCCCGCATCGCCATCAATGGCGTCGCCGCGATCTGCGATCCGCTGGGCGGGCTCTACCTGCCGGATCTCGATATCCTCGTCGTCTCCGACCTGCATCTGGAAAAAGGCTCGGCCTTTGCCCGCCGGGGCATGATGCTGCCGCCCTATGACACGCTGGCGACGCTTCGCATCCTCGAAGCCGTCATTGCCCGCCACGACCCAAAGACCGTCATCAGCCTCGGCGACAATTTCCACGACCGTGTCGGCTCCGCTTTGATGCCGGACCAGTTCCGCGGCATGATCGAGACGATGGCGCGCGGGCGCGAATGGATCTGGATCAACGGCAATCATGACCCTGACGGCACCGTCGGCCTGCCCGGCACATCCGCCGACGAACTCCGTTATGCCGGCCTGATCTTCCGTCACGAGCCTGCAAAGGATGCGACCGCCGGCGAGATCGCCGGCCACCTGCATCCCGCCGCCACCGTGACCCGCCGTGAAAAACGCGTTCGCCGCGCCTGTTTCGCCACCGACAGCCGCCGCCTGATCATGCCCGCCTTCGGCGTCACCACCGGCGGCCTCGACCTGCGTCACAAGGCCATGCACGGCCTGTTCGACCGCACCAGCCTCGTCGCCCACATGCTGGGACGGGACAGGATTTATTCGGTACGGTTTTCCAATTTGCTGGGCTGACCGGTACCGCCTCCACAAACTTGCCGCACCTGCCCGACCTTGGCAGAATAACGCCCGCCTGTGCGATAGGAGGGCTGAATGAGCCGCATGACAGCCGCAAGCGTGGAAGCAGCCTTGCATGCCATCCGTTCGGACGATGCGGTGGCCGATGTTGCCCGCTTCTTTTACGACGGTCTCGGCGAAACGCAGGTGCTCGGCGTTGGTATCGGCAAGGTCTTTCCCGTCGCCAAGGCCCATGCCACCCTGCCGATCTCCGAAATCCACCTTTTGCTCGATAGCCCGTTCTACGAGGTCCGGATGGCCGCCGCCGCCGTCATGGATTTCCAGGCTCGCCAGAAAAAGCCCGCCAATCCGCTTGCCGCACTCTATCAACTTTATCTCGATCGCCACGATCGGCTGAACAACTGGGATCTGGTTGATCGCGCCGCGCCACATGTCGTTGGCCAGTATCTAGACGACAAGCCGAGAGACCCGCTCTACGCGCTGGCTGCGTCATCGGACCCGTGGCGGCGAAGGACGGCGATCGTTGCAACCTATTATTTTATCCGCAAGGGCGACCTTGACGATACGTTTTTGATCTGTGCCCAACTGGCGGCCGATCCGCACGACATGGTGCAGAAGGCGATCGGCTCCTGGATCCGCACCGCCGGCGAGGCCGACCGCGCCCGGTTGAAAACCTTCCTGGCGGAAAACCGGAGCAGCCTGTCCGCAACCGCTCTGCGGATGGCAACCGAGAAACTGTCGCCCCAGGAGAAGGCCGTCTTCCGCGCAAAGGGACCTGGTTAACGGGTCAATTGACAAAGTCTTTACAAAACTGCTTGCAATTTGCAATCAGGTTGACGATGCTGGGTTGGTGTTTCTTGGGAGAAACGACCATGGCCAAGCTGTGCATCTGGAATCTCGTGACGCTGGATGGCTATTTCGAAGGCGAAAAGAAATGGGATATCCAATTTCACGAACGCGCCTGGGGGCCCGAGCTTTCCATTTTATCGAAGGATTGGGGCACGGCGACAGAGGCGCTCGTGTTCGGCCGCATCACATACGAGGGCATGAAGGCCTACTGGACGACGGCGGAAGAGGATGAGGATATCACCACCTTCATGAACGACACGCCGAAGCTTGTCGCCTCACGCACCATCACCGCCAGCGACTGGAAAAACACGACCGTCACAGCCGACATCATCGGCGACCTTCGTCGGCTGAAGCAAACGGCGACGAAACCGATCCGCATCTTCGGCAGCGCCGAACTCTGCGACAGCCTGCTCAAGGCCGGCCTCGTGGATGAAATCATGATCGGCGTCGCGCCGGTCCTGCTCGGCCGCGGCACCCCGTTCTTCAGGCCGGGCCGCGATACAACAGCGCTCAGGCTGCAAAGCTCGATGACAACAGCCGGCGGCTCGGTCGTCCTCACCTATGCTATCGAGACTACCGAAGCAGCCTAAAACGCGTTGAACGTCAATGTCGTCAGCGACCGGTTGATGCCCGGCACGGTAGCGATATTGTCGTTGATGAACTTGCCGATATCCTGCTCCTCATCGACATAGACCTTGATCAGCAGGTCGAAATCGCCGCTGGTCGAATACATCTCCGAAACGATTTCCTTCTTGTAGATCACGTCGGCGACCTCGTAGGTCTTGCCGGGGGCGCATTGCAGCTGGACGAAAATCGGCTTCATGGCACGGGTCTCCTGATATTTTTCTCAGGAGATAGCCTGTTTTGCCTGCGAGGCAAACTGCACGCATCGCACCGATTGGACATTTTCCGGTTCCTCGGCTATAAGACCGGCCAAGCGACTGAAGAAGGAAATCGTTTGATGAGAACTTCCGGCACATCACGCAGCTGAACAAGCGGTGCCGGGATCGGGCTGCCTGTTTGGTCCATCCATCAAATGACTATCTTTCGGCCCCAGGAGGGCACACATGTTTCGTCGCTTCGCAAGCTTCATCGATCCATTTCAACCCCATGACCAAACCACGCCACCCGACCGTCCCTGGCGGTTTCTGGTTCAAACGCTCTGGCCGTTCCGCCACGTCACGGCGCTGAGCCTGCTTCTGACGGTGATCGGCGCCTCGATCGAGGTCTGGCTCATCGGTTATGCCAGCCGGCTGGTTGATGCGCTGGCTGCCACGCCGCCCGCCTCTTTCTGGGCGCAGCACGGACATGAACTGTTGCTGGCCGCGGCCATGGTGCTTATGGCGCGTCCGCTCGCCGGATGGCTGCGGGAAAGCCTGGATGACATCGCCTTCCGGCCGAATGCGGAATCCCTCGTCCGTTGGCGTGCGCACCGCCATGTGCTTGGGCAATCCGTCGGCTGGTTCCGGGGCGATCTCGCTGGTCGGGTTGCGTCCCAGGTCCGCGATCTCGGCGCGGCCGCCGTCGGCGTCGCCTACAGCGTCCAGCACACACTCTCCTTCGTCGCCGTCTATATCGTCGGCTCCGTCTGGCTGATGGCCTCGATCGACCCTTGGCTGACCATCCCGCTCATCGTCTGGGCGGGCTGTTATGTCGGGCTGATGGCCTATTCCATCCCGCGCATCCGCGATGCATCGGAACGCTATCAGGAGGCCTTTTCGGCGCTCACGGGCATGATGGTGGATACCTATGCCAACATCGATACGTTCAAGATGTTTGCCAGCAACCGCAGCGATGCGGAGGGTGACGAACACTTTCGCGAGGCCCGGGATGCGGCGGTCGAGGTCCAGCGCCTGGAAGTGACGATCAATTCCGGCATGCTGTTCCTCGGCAGCGCGCTGATCGTCGGGCTGGTCGGCTATTCGCTCGCGCTCTGGCAATCCGGGGCAGCACCGCTCGGTCTCATCGCCGCCTCGCTGACCCTCAGCTTCCGCATCACCGCCATGGCCGAATGGATGCTCGATGCCGTTTCATCGCTGTTCGGCTATCTCGGCACGATGCGGCAATCGCTGAAGACTGTCGCCCAGCCACTGGACATCGTCGATGCACCCGACGCGGGGCAGCTGACCCTGCGCGGCGGCGCCATCCGCTTCGATACCGTCAGCCATCACTACGGCAAGGACGATGGCGGTCTCGACCGCGTGTCATTGTCCATCGCTGCAGGAGAAAAGGTTGGGCTCGTCGGCCGTTCCGGCACCGGCAAGTCGACACTGGTCAACCTGCTGCTGCGCTTCTTCGATCCGGAATGCGGCACCATCAGGATCGACGGACAGGACATTCGTTCGGTCACGCAGGAAAGTCTGCGCCGCCAGATCGGCATGGTCATGCAGGATGCCTCGCTGCTGCACCGCTCCATCCGTGACAACATCGCCTATGGCCGCCCCGACATGCCGCAGGATCTGCTTGAGGCGGCGGCGGAAAAGGCCGAAGCTGCCGGGTTTATCCCGGCTCTGCGCGATCAGCATGGGCGCACCGGTTATGCCGCCAATGTCGGCGAACGCGGCATTTCGCTGTCGGGCGGCCAGCGCCAGCGGATCGCACTCGCCCGCGCCATCCTCAAGGACGCGCCGATCCTCATTCTGGATGAAGCGACGTCAGCGCTGGATTCGGAGGTCGAGGCGGCGATCCAGCAGACATTGCATCAGGTGATGGACGGCAAGACGGTGATCGCCATCGCGCATCGCCTGTCGACCATCGCCCGCATGGATAGGATCGTCGTTCTCGATCAGGGCCGCATCGCCGAGGATGGCACCCATGCCGAACTGATGGAGCGGAATGGCATCTACGCGACACTCTGGTCCCGCCAGTCCGGCGGCTTTCTCGGTGCGGATGACGCATAGATCCAGAAGACCTGTCGGGTGTGCTCACCACACCCGGCAGTCTCTCGAAAGCGAAGCTCAATCCCGGCGGAAGATGATACTGGCCAGCCAGCCGGTGATGACGGCGAGCAGGACGGCAACAATACCGTAGAGGAAGGGCGATTCGTGCGCGGCGCGGGTGATCGCCTGTTCCAGGCCAGTCTTGACCACCTGCAGCTCCAGCGCCTTTGCCGCCACGAAAATACCGTCGCGGAACAGATAGGCGCGCACGATATGCGATCCATTGGGAACGTCGGCCGGCAAGCGCAGCGAGGCCTTGAACAGGCTGGAACTGATGAACTGCACACCGCCGGGATCGCGCTGGTAGACGCCCGTGGTCTCACGCAGACGCCGGAAGGCATCGCGGAATTCCGTCAGGTTGCTGCCATCGCCGATAAAACCGATCGGGATCAGCGGAATATGCGCGACACCGATGCCCATGTTCGTCATGTCGCCGGGCGGCGCGATGGTTTCGATATCGCGTGTGCTCGACAGGGAATAGGATTCCGGCACCAGTTCGAAGGTCATGGAACTGGTGTTGATCCAGATGCCGAAGACGCGCTCCTTCTTGCGCACCGTCGTATTTTCCTTCGGTCCTTCGAGCGCGACGACGATGTTGTACTTGCCCTGAGCAAGCACGTTCGGATCGAAGCCGTCGATGGCGCCGAAGATCGTCAGGTCCGCGCCGCGAAAGTCGGAGGTAATCGCGATCTGGTCGGTGGAGATGCCGATATCCAGCTTTTCGGTAAAATCGATCGGCTCCGCCTGCACGGCCATCGGCAGGGCAAAGGCAGCAGCCAGCAGCAGGGCGCGTATCCAGGTTCGCATCAGAAGCCGAGCCCCGCAGATACGACGGAATAGACTTCCTTCGGCGGAATCACGAGTTCGATCGCCAGTCTCAGGCCGACGGCAAGCACCAGCAGCGCCAGAAGAGCGCGCAATTGTTCGCCACGCAGCCGCTGGCCCACACGCACGCCATATTGGGCGCCGACGACACCGGCGATCATTAGAACGAAGGCCAGAACGATATCGACCGTATAGTTCGCCGTTGCCTGGACGATGACGGTATAGGCGGAGACGAAGATGATCTGGAACAGCGAGGTTCCCACGACGACGTTGGTCGGGATGCGCAAGAGGTAGATCATCGCCGGAACCATGATGAAGCCGCCGCCGACACCCATGACCGAGGTCAGGATGCCGATGCAGAAGCCGAGGGCGGCGATCGGGATGACGCTGAGATAGATCTTGGATTTCTTGAACCGCATCTTCAGCGGCAGCCGGTGCACCCAGTTGTGATGGCCGGGCCTCTTCAAAGTCACCGTCTCGTTGCGGCGAGCGCGCCGCAGCGCATTGATGCTCTCCCACAGCATCAGCGAGCCGACAGTACCGAGCAGCAGCACATAGGCCAGCGAAATGACGAGGTCGAGCTGGCCGATACGGCGCAGCAGCGAAAAAATCCAAATGCCGACAGTGGCCCCGGCGAGACCGCCGCAGAGCAGTACCGTTCCCAGCTTGATATCGATCGTACCGCGCCTGAAATGTGTGATGGCACCGGAGATCGACGACGCGACGACCTGGTTGGCGCCGGTGGCAACCGCGACGACCGGCGGGATATTGTAGAAGATCAGCAGCGGTGTGATCAGGAAGCCACCACCGACGCCGAACATGCCGGACAGGAACCCGACGGCCGCGCCCATACCCAGGATGATGAGTATGTTCACCGACAACTCTGCGATGGGCAGATACACTGTCACGGCCGTACCTCTAAATATGCCAATAGCCCGCAAAGCGGGCGGAAAACGTCAGGCTGGCAAGTGATTCACCACCGGAAAATCTTAAGGAGTGGAAGGGCCTGAAAACCAATTATGAAAATTGCGATTTCAATGTCATTCCGTCACGCGCTCGGGGATAAGGCCAGTCAACCTTCTGCAAGGCTGTAGTCTACCCCCTCGCCGCTCTCTTTGTGCGGTCGGTCTGCGGCATCAATAGGGCCGCAGACGTCATGTTCAGCCGTTCCGCTTCAGGAGTTCCTTGACCAGCGCATCGGTGATCTGGCCGGTCGGCTCCTGGCCGATCGATTTCTGGAAGGCCTTGATCGCCGAAACGGTCTTCTGACCCATCTCGCCATCCGGCTTGCCGGCATTGAAGCCGTTGTTGTTGAGGATCGCCTGGATGTTGCGAAGCGCCTTCTTCATATCAACGGAAGCGGTTTTCACACCCTTGCCGACCCAGGCATCCGGAACGTCGACCGCGTTGGCGGCCGGATCGACCGGGGTCACTTTCCAGGCGTCGAACTTGGCCTTTGCGCTCTTCAACTGTTCTGGCTTCAGAACCTTGCTGACTTCGTCGCGCTTCTGGGCAGCGTCTGCGTCACCGTCGCGGGCCGCGACCGCAAACCACTTGTAGGATTCTTCCAGATCCTGCTTCACCCCGTTGCCGCGCGCATAGAGGATCGCCAGGTTGAACTGGCTGTCACGGACGCCATGCTCGGCGGCCTTGCCGAACCATTGTCCGGCAGCGGCGAAGTCCGGCGACGAAGCGCCGCCGCTGGCCAGCATGACAGCAAGATTGTGCATGGCACTGGCATTGCCCTTTTCAGCGGCTTCCTGATAGAGCGCGCGCGCCTTGGATACGTCGCGGGCGACGCCGCTGCCCTTTTCATAGAGGCTTGCCAGCCGATACTGTGCCGGAATGACGCCGGCATCAGCCGAGCGCTGGTACCACTTGGCGGCTTCGGCGAGATCGGCCTTGACGCCACGGCCTTCCGTGTAGATCACGCCGATTTCGAACAGTGCAGCCGGGTCACCCTTCTTAGCGGCCTCGGCCAGGGCCTCCGGCTTGACTTCGGCCGGCACGGCAATGTCAGCGGCAGCAACCGGTGCGGCCGCATCAGTCTTGGCAGCATCCGCATTCTGCGCATCGAGACTTGCGGCCGTATCCGATCCGGCGGGCGCAAGCATCTGCGAGGCGCCATCGGTCGCCGGCTTGACCGGCTCCGCCTGCGGCACGGTCTGTTCCGGCGTCTGAGTTTCGGGCTGGCTCATCTGCGGCTCAGCCGTCGCCGGCTGCCCGCCGTCGTCCATGCCACCATCCTGCCCGACCGCATCCTCGCCGGCTGCGTCTTCTCCAGCATGTGGCTGCAACGTGCTCAGCGGCTCGACCTTGGTGTCCTCGGCATTGTCTTCAGCCGGGGTCACTGGTGCAACATCGGCGGTGGCGGGCACATCCTTGGCAACCGGCTGCTCGATCACGGCCACCGGCGCCTCGACCGGCGCGCGATCGCCACGAATCAGCGTGTTGACCAGCGGATAGGACATGATTGCCAGGAGCACGGCGCCCACGGCCATCAGGATCGGGCGGCGATGACGGGCAAAAGCACCGCCGATCGACGACGGGGTAGAGCTGGTCTTGCCGCGGTTCAGGGTATCGACTTCCTCAACGGCGAGTTGCGCGGCACGACGGGCAGCCGCGATGAAATCCGCCTTGTCACCTTCGCTCGGCTGTGCGGCGCGCGCGTTCTGGCCGGCGCGGACGCGTTCGAGGATTTTCTTGACGTCCGGCACGCCGGAGCCCGGCTCGAGGAGCTGGTTGGCGACGTCGGGCTCGATTGTTTCGGACGCATCCATCGGCGGTGTCGGATCGACAAGCTGCCGCTCGACAGCGCGCACGGGTTCAGCGCGCTTGCCGGAAAACCGCTTGGCAAGGCCAGCCAGCAGGCTGGTCTTGGCAGGTGCCGTCACGGACTTTGCATCAGCCTTTTCGACGATTGCAGGCTCCGAAACAACCAGAGCTTCCGCGACGTCAGCCACTTCGGGATGCAAGGCAACAGCCGACTCGGCCTCGGCGGCCATCGCATGCATGTCGCGCTTCAGATCTTCGTAGCGGCGTCCTATCTGGACTTCGGCGAAGGGGTCCTCGTGGTCGTTGAAGACAGGTTGTGTCGCCTTCGGCATTTCCGGCTGGCGCTGCTCCTGATAATCCCGAAGGCCGAAGGGGCGCGGCGCTTCCTGGGCCACACCGCGCTCTTCCAGCCGTTCCAGCTTCTCGGCGATATGGACAAGCGTTTCGTGCAGCGCCTCGAATGTGCGGGCCGTGCGGTCCTCGCTGGAGCGGCTGAGATTCTCGAGCACCTTGAGATCATCCGCCAAGGCAGAGATTGCCGCCATGTCTGTACCGCCGGACGCGGCCTGACCGATACCGCCGTTCTTCGAATAGGCTTCCATCACCGCTTCGGCCGCCTGGCGGGCGGCCTCGATGATATATTCGTCGCTGGTCGCCAGATATTCCTCGAGCGCCGTCATCCGGCCTTCAAACTCGGCGGGAACGGCAGCCGGCGCAACGATCTCGCGCGGCTGGCTGACAAGGCTCGACAGGTTGGCGATCTGGTCCTGCAGGCTGCGCAGGATTTCGCTGTCATCCTGCGGCGCGGCATGGGTTTCCTCAAGACGGATGGCGATATCCGTCAGCTGGTCCTCAAGCCGGGTGAAGCGGTCGTTGCCGGCAAAGGAGACCGGCGCCGCATCGAGCGAATCGATCCGGCGGGCGAGGTCGTCGAGACGTTCGGCGAGCGCATCGTTGACGGCGCCCTGGTCGAGCGCATCGATCTTGCGTGAAATGTCGCTCAGATAGCCCGTCAGGTCCGGCTGGACCGACGCCTTCTGCGACCGCTCCATCATCATCGACAGCTGTTCGATGCGCTCTTCGAGGCGAACGGCCGCCTCTTCGTTCGCCAACTCCTCCACACGGGCCGTTAGCGCCTCGATGCGTGCGGACAGGCCATTGTCCGTGGGACGCGACAGGACATCGATCCGGCGGGAGAGATCGACCAGATGATGTTCGACACGATCGACGCCGGACGTATCCGGTGCTGCGGCAAGACGGTCGATCCGGCGCGACAGGTCTGCGAGGTGACCTTCCATGCGATCGACACCAGACGTGTTCGGTGCAGCCGACAGGTTGTCGATCTGGCGCGACAGGTCGGCAAGGCGACCCTCGACGCGGGTGACGGCAGGGCTGTCGGGCGCGGCCGTGCGGCCGCTGGCAACGATCGCGCGGCTGATCTCGTCCAGACGGGCGTCGAGGTCGGAAAATTGCGATGCCATCCGGTGGTCGTCCGGCTGCATGTGACGGCCGATCAATTCGATCGCCTGCGCCACCGAAACCAGCTTGTCCTCCAGCGCATGCAGCGCCGGGCCGTTGTTCATCGTGCCGATCTGCGACTTGATCTCGTCGAGGCGGTAGGCCAGCGCCACCAGTTCATCGTCGCGGTTGGTGTCGAACACGTTCAGACGGTCTTCGACGCCGGTCCAGCGGGTTTCCATGCGGCGCACGCTGTCCTCGCGGGCAAGGCCCTCGATCATGCTGCGCAGGTCGTCGAATTCGTGCTTCAGTTCATCCGTCTGGGCAGGCGAAGCCTGCTTGCCAAGCTGGTTGATGCTGTCGGCCAGACGCTGCAGATCGCCGCGCATGTCTTCGGCCAGAGCCTGGTCCTGACCTGCGTCCGCCGTGATGCCGCGGATTTCGGCGCGAAGCGTTTCCATTTCGCGCGCAAGGCCGTCGGCGATGTCCTTCTTGAGTTCCTGCCGCAAGCCAACCAGCGACTGGGCGATCTCGGCCATGGCCGGGTCCGGACGCTGCGGTTCGCTGCGGAACTGCTCGGAACGCAGAGGCTCGCGGCGAACCGCTTCCTGACGTACATAATCCTGGCGTGGCATTTCCTGCCGGTAATTCTCCTGGCGGAGGTTTTCCTGACGAATCGGTTCCTGGCGGACAGGTTCGCGACGCGCGGGCTCGCTTGGGAAAGGCTCGCTGCGATAGACCTCGCTGCGCAGCCGCTCGCTCAGCGGCCGTTCGGGAAGCGGCATCTCGCGCTTCGGCAGGACCGGAGCCTGCACCGGGCGGCGTTCTTCGTAGCGTGCTTCCTGACGCGGCTGCACCCGTTCGCGGATCGCATCGCGCTCGCGGCTGGCATTCAGCGTACGCTGGCGCTGCATGATTTCGGAGACCGGGTCGAGGCGTGGCGCGGGCATTTCGCGCTCCAGCACATCCCGGCCGCGCTGCTGTTCGCGCCCGCCGGTTCCCATCAATCCTTCGATGCGCGCTTCCAGCCCTTCGATCGTGCGGTTCAGCGCATCGAGGGACGACCTGTCGCCATAGGCGCCAGAGCCCGGATTGCCCGAGCGTGGAGTGTTTGATCGCGATCCGTTCATCGTTCTTCGCCTCTTCCATCGGCCTTGATCGGACTCTGGATCTCAGAAAGGCAAACCCCCGCCTTCCGATCCGGTACCGATCCGGACAAAGCTGCAATGACGCGAAGACAGAACTGTTGCAGCTGTGACCATCTCAACACGCACTTTCACGAAACGTGGTAAACAAGCCGTTAACCTGACTGAAAATTTTTTAACGATTTGCGCGCATGCTGCGGTTCGGCAGGCTTTCACATCACTGTTCCGGCTTTTGGCCGGCCATCGATCAAAGTTTCACGATCGACCAACTTTGACGTTTACGCAAACGTCAAAGTTTTGTAGCATGATGAAAATGACATGGCGCACCCATGACAGGGTTACAGGTGAGGAACAGGAAACATGCCCAGCTATAAGGCTCCGGTAGAAGACACGCTTTTCATTCTCAACGACGTTCTCGGCATCGAGCGCTACAATAACCTGCCCGGTTTTGCCGATGCGACACCCGACATGATCGAGGCGATCGTCGGCGAAGCGGCGAAACTCGCCGAAGAAGCGCTGTTCCCGGTCAATCTCTCCGGCGACCAGGAAGGCTGCAAGCGCAACGACGATGCGACAGTAACGACCCCAAAGGGATACAAGCAGGCCTTCGACCTCTACCGCCAGGGCGGTTGGCTCGGCCTTGCCGTGCCGGAGGAATTCGGAGGCCAGGGTCTACCCTATACGCTGCACACTGCCGTTGGCGAATACATGTCGTCGGCCAACATGGCGCTGACCATGTATCCGGGCCTGACGCAGGGCGCGATCGCCGCTATCCTCGTCCACGGCACCGACGCGCAGAAGGAAACCTATCTGCCGAAGATGGTGACCGGCGACTGGACTGGCACGATGAACCTGACCGAGCCGCATTGCGGCACCGACCTCGGCCTGCTCCGCTCCAAGGCCGTGCCGCAGGGCGATGGCTCCTACAAGATTTCCGGCCAGAAGATCTTCATCTCCGCCGGCGAACACGACATGTCGGACAATATCATCCATCTGGTGCTGGCCCGCATCGAGGGCGCACCGGAGGGCGTGAAGGGCATTTCCCTGTTCATCGTGCCGAAGTTCCATGTCGAGGCCGATGGCTCCGTCGGCGCCCGCAACACCGTTTCCTGCGGCGCGATCGAGCACAAGATGGGTATCCACGGCAATTCGACCTGCGTCATGAACTATGACGAAGCGGTCGGCTATCTCATCGGCGTGGAGAACAAGGGCCTCAACGCCATGTTCGTCATGATGAACGAGGCCCGCCTCGGCGTCGGCCTGCAGGGCCTGTCGATCTCCGAGATCGCCTATCAGAACGCAGCGAACTACGCCCGCGACCGTATCCAGGGCCGCGCGCTCTCCGGCGTCAAGGCTCCGGACAGACAAGCCGATCCGATCATCGTCCATCCCGATGTTCGCCGCGTGCTGATGACCATCAAGGCCTTCAACGAGGCCGGCCGCGCCTTCACGCTGTGGACGGCACTGAAGTCCGACATCGCCCATCGCGGCGACAACGATAATGACCGCCAGACCTCCGACGACATTCTCGGCCTGATGACCCCGATCCTCAAGGGCGTGCTTACCGACAAGGGCTTCGACCACGCCGTCATGGCCCAGCAGCTGTTCGGCGGTCACGGCTATATCGAAGAACATGGCATGAGCCAGTATGTCCGCGATGCCCGTATCGCCATGATCTACGAAGGTGCCAACGGCATCCAGGCACTCGACCTCGTCGGCCGCAAGCTGGCGCTGAACGGCGGCCGGGCGATCACAGCTTTGTTCAAGGAAATCGGCGATTTCTGCGAGGAAAACCGTTCGGACGAAAAGCTGGTCACCTATACCAAGGGTCTGAAAAAAGGCCTGAATGACCTGCAGGCGGCTACCATGTGGTTCATGGGCAATGCCATGGCCAAGCCGGACAATGCCGGTGCCGGCTCGACCGACTACATGCACCTCTTCGGCCTCGTCGTACTCGGCTACATGTGGGCGAAGATCGCCAAGACGGCGGAAGAAAAGCTGGCCGAAGGCGCCGGCGAGCGCGAGGCCTACCTGAAGAACAAGCTCGTCACCGCGAAATTCTTCATGGAACGCATCATGCCGGAAACCGCACTCCGCAAAGCCCGCATCGAAACCGGCGCCGACACGCTGATGGCACTCGACGCGGCTGCGTTCTGATTGAGCTTGCACCAAGGTGCTCCCTCCCCCTTGTGGGGAGGGTTGGGGAGGGGCCTTTCTTTCTCAAAAAAGAACCCCTCCCCTCCGCTTCGCTCCGACCCTACCCACAAGGGGGAGGGTTGACCCGGCGCATGCCGCCGGTGACAGTGGACACATAGATTTTGGCAGGTTGAACTGCCGACAGGGAGAAAACAATCATGACCGAAGTCTTCATTTACGACCACGTGCGCACGCCGCGCGGCCGGGGCAAGAAGGATGGGGCACTGCATGAAGTGCCGACGCCGCGCCTCGCCGCCAAGGTGCTGGAAGCACTGCGCGACCGCAACGGGTTGGATACGTCCACCGTCGATGACATCATCATGGGCTGCGTCGATCCGGTCTTCGAAGCCGGCGCCGTCATTCCCAAGGCTGCCGCCTTCGAGGCCGGCTATTCCAACAAGGCGCCGGGCATGCAGATCTCACGCTTCTGCGCCTCCGGTCTCGATGCCATCAACTTCGCCGCCGGCAAGATTGCGCAAGGCGCCGACGACATCGTCATCGCCGGCGGTGTCGAGTCGATGTCGCGCGTCGGCATGGGCATGTCCGGTGGCGCCTGGTACATGGACCCGTCCGTCAACTTTCCCGGTTACTTCATGCCGCAGGGTGTGTCCGCCGACCTGATCGCCACCAAATACGGCTTCTCCCGCGATGACGTCGATGCCTATGCCGTAGAGAGCCAGAAGCGCGCCGGCCATTCCTGGGACAACGGCTATTTCGACAAGTCAGTGATCCCGGTGAAGGACCAGAATGGCATCGTCATTCTCGCCAAGGACGAGCATATGCGTCCCACGACGACGATGCAGAACCTCGCCTCGCTCAACCCGTCCTTCCAGATGCCCGGCGAAATGGGCGGCTTCGACGCCGTCGGCATCCAGGCGCATCCGGAAATCGAGCGCATCAACTACGTCCACCATGCCGGCAACTCCTCCGGCATCGTCGACGGTTCGGCCGGCGTTCTGCTCGGCTCGAAGGCCGGTGGTGAAGCGATGGGCGTCAAGCCACGTGCCCGCATCAAACATTTCGCCAATATCGGCTCCGATCCGGCGCTGATGCTGACCGGCCCGGTCGATGTCACCGAAAAGCTGCTGAAGCGCGCCGGCATGTCGATCGCCGATATCGACCTGTTCGAACTCAACGAGGCCTTCGCCGCCGTCGTCCTGCGCTACATGCAGGCCTTCGACATCCCGCACGACAAGATCAACGTCAACGGCGGCGCCATCGCCATGGGCCACCCGCTCGGCGCCACCGGCGCGATGATCCTCGGCACCGTGCTCGACGAACTGGAACGCCGCGGCCTCCAGACCGCGCTCGTCACGCTGTGCATCGGCGCCGGCATGGGCACGGCGACGATCATCGAGCGGGTTTAGTCCTCCCAGTCCTCCGTCATGGTCGGGCCTGACCCGACCATCCACGGCCCCGAGGCATGGATCCTCGGGTCAAGCCCGAGGATGACGGAGAGGAGGATACGGAAACCGCCGGAACAGAATTTCAGGGAAGAGGAAATCCCACCATGACCACCTACACCAATTTCACCATCGAAACCGACGAAGACGGCATAACGCTGGTCACCTGGAACATGCCGGACAAGTCCATGAACGTCATCACCGCCGAGGTGATGACCGAACTCGACGCCATCATCGACCAGACCGTCGCGGATGCCGCTGTCAAGGGCGTCGTCTTCACCTCCGGCAAGTCCACCTTCTCCGGAGGCGCCGATCTGTCGATGATCAAGGGCATGTTCACGTTCCAGCAGGAACAGAAGAAGCTCGACCCGGAAAACGCCGCGCAAAAGCTGTTCGATCTCACCGGCAAGATGACCGGCCTCTACCGCAAGCTTGAAACCTCCGGCAAGCCGTGGGTCTCGGCCATCAACGGCACCTGCATGGGCGGCGCGTTCGAATTGTCGCTCGCCTGCCACGGCCGTGTTGCCGCCAATTCGAAATCGGTCAAGATCGCCCTGCCCGAGGTCAAGGTCGGCATCTTCCCCGGCGCCGGCGGCACGCAGCGCGTTCCGCGCCTGACCAACGCGCAGGACGCCCTGCAGATGATGACCACCGGCTCCTCGCTCACCCCGCAGCGCGCCAAGGCCATGGGCCTGGTGCACGAGGTTGTCGATCCAGCAGAACTGATCAATGCCGCGAAAGCCATGATCAAAAATGGCCTGAAGCCCGTCCAGCCTTGGGACGAGAAGGGTTACAAGGTTCCCGGCGGCGGCATCTGGACGCCGGCTGCGGCACAACTCTGGCCGGCCGCATCCGCCATCCTGCGCCGCGAAACCGCAGGCAACTATCCGGGCGGTCTCGCGATCCTGAAATGCGTCTATGAAGGCCTGCAGGTTCCCTTCGATACCGGCCTGAAGATCGAGCAGCGTTACTTCACCGAGATCCTGCAGACCACCGAAGCCTTCTCGATGATCCGCTCGCTGTTCATCTCGATGCAGGAACTCGGCAAGGGCGCCCGCCGCCCGGCCGGCGTACCGAAAGCGGACCTCAAGGCCGTCGGCGTCGTCGGCGCCGGCTTCATGGGTGCCTCGATCGCCTATGTCTCCGCCGCCGCCGGCATCGCTGTCACCCTGATCGACCGCGACATCGAAGCCGCCACCAAGGGCAAGACCCATTCGGAAGGCCTGGTGAAGGACGCGATCGGCAAGGGCCGGATGACACCGGAACAGGGCGAGGCCCTGCTGGCGCTCATCACACCCTCCGCCGATTACAACGACCTGAAGGACGTGAAGCTCGTCGTCGAGGCCGTGTTCGAGGATCGCCAGGTCAAGAAGGATGTGATCGAGAAGGTCGAAGCCGTGCTGGGAGAAGACGCCATCTTCGCCTCCAACACCTCGACCCTGCCGATCACCGGCCTTGCCAAGAATTCCAGGCGCCCGGCCCAGTTCATCGGCATCCACTTCTTCTCGCCGGTCGAGAAGATGATGCTGACGGAAGTCATCTTCGGCAAGGAAACCGGCGACGTGGCGCTCGCCACCGCGCTCGATTTCGTCGCCGCGATCAAGAAGACGCCGATCGTCGTCAACGACACGCGCGGCTTCTACGTCAACCGTTGCGTCTTCCGCTACATCCACGAAGCCTATGACATGCTGATCGAAGGCGTGCCGGCGGCCATGATCGAGAATGCCGCCAAGATGGCCGGCATGCCGGTCGGCCCGCTGTCGCTGAACGACGAAGTGGCGATCGACCTTTCCCAGAAGATCCTGAAAGCCTCGATCGCCGATCTCGGTGAAGCCTCCGTCGATCCGCGGCACATGACGCTGATCAACAAGCTGGTCGATGACCTCGACCGCCGCGGCCGCAAGAACGGCAAGGGTTTCTACGAATATCCGGCAAAGCCCGCCAAGAAATTCCTGTGGCCGGGCCTGAAAGACCTCTTCCCGCAGAAGACCGCCGACACGTTCGACGTCGAAACGATCAAGCAGCGCTTCCTCGTCACCATCGCGCTCGAAGCCGCCCGCACCGTGGAAGAAGGCATCGTCACCGATCCGCGCGAAGCCGATGTCGGCTCCATCCTCGGCTTCGGCTTCGCCCCCTATACCGGCGGTACGCTGAGCTATATCGACGGCATGGGCGTCAAGACCTTCGTGGCACTCTGCGAAAAGCTCGCCGCCACCTACGGCGCCCATTTCCAGCCGACGCCGCTGCTGAAGGACATGGCCGCCAAGAACGAAACCTTCTACGGCCGCTTCGACCCCTATGGCGCGGCCGCGAAGGCGGCGTGAGCGAGCCTGAATCAACGATAGCCAGTCAGACCCTCACCGGCCTGACTGGCTTGTCGGCAAGGCTTAAACTCATTGTTTGTCTGGGCGATCACACCACTCTCCCTCATCCTCGCCCTCGTGGCGGGGATCCAGCGACCTGACGTCCGTCAGGTCAAAAGACTCTCTTCGCCCAAAGACTTGGGCGACTGGATTCCTGTGACGAGCACAGGAATGACGATGAGATTGTTCTGGCCCGCCCTCCCAAAGGCATCGTTCTCAATCTGAAACACCGCCGGACAATTTGATTCCTTCGCCGCCCCATTGTCCAAAAAACCAAACAGCCTGTACCGACTATCCACTATTCTCGCCCAGCCAAAATGCCCTATCTGACAGATGTCCCAGCAACGGAGCATCATCATGTCCAGTCTTGAAAAATCCGGCACGTTCACCCTCGGCGACCGTACGGTCAAGCGCCTTGGCTACGGCGCCATGCAGCTTGCCGGCAAGGGCGTCTTCGGCCCGCCGAAGGATCGCGCGGAAGCCGTCGCCGTGCTGCGCGAGGCCATTGAAAGTGGCGTTGACCACATCGACACCAGCGATTTTTATGGCCCCCATGTCACCAACCAAATCATCCGGGAAGCGCTGCACCCCTATCGCGACGACCTCGTCATCGTCACCAAGATCGGCGCGACGCGTGGCGCGGATGCCTCCTGGAACCCGGCCTTCTCGAAGGAAGCGCTGACGCAGGCGATCCACGACAATCTGAAAAACCTCGGCCTCGACGTCATCGAAGTCGTCAACCTGCGCGCCATGTTCGATGTCCACGGCCCGGCCGAAGGCTCGCTGGAAGAGCCGCTGAGCGTGCTCGCAGACCTGCAGCGCCAGGGCCTCGTCAAGCATGTCGGCCTGTCCAACGTCACCCCGAAACAGGTGGCCGATGGCCGCAAGATCACCGAGATCGTCTGCGTCCAGAACCAGTACAATCTCGCCCATCGCGACGACGACGCCTTCATCGAACAGCTGGCTGCGGAAGGCACGGCTTACGTTCCCTTCTTCCCGCTCGGCGGCTTCTCGCCGCTGCAATCCTCGACGCTCTCGGATGTCGCCGCGCGTCTCGACGCAACGCCGTTGCAGGTGGCGCTTGCCTGGCTGCTGCAGCGTTCGCCCAACATCCTGCTGATCCCCGGCACATCCTCACGCGCCCACCTGCGGGAAAACCTCGCCGTCGCCGATCTCGCCTTGCCGGCAGACGCCATCCGCGATCTCGACGCCATCGCCGCCGCCAAGGCCGCCTGACGTCGAACCGGCCATCGCGCGGCCGCGGAAAGCCGCGCGATGGCCTTTTGCCCGGCTCTCCTAAGAGATAGGCGCTTTCGCATATAGCAAAGTCCCCTCCCCAACCCCTCCCCACAAGGACGAGGGGCTACGATGCCATACCCTTCGCAATCCAATCACAGCAACCCGGCAAGAAGAAACCGCTTCCAAGACAAAGGGCTCAGCGAGTTGAATTCGTCTTGGCTGGCCACAAGGCGTGGCCGCAGGTTAAGCCCCTCCCCCCTGTGGGGAGGGGTTGGGGAGGGGCCTTTCCATATGCGCCCTCCCCTTTGCCGCCCCATCCTCTCGCCTCATCCTCTTCCATCGGTTATGATTCCGCACCAGGCGGAGAACGCACCATGACGGGCAAAACATCAGAACAAGCCAAGGCATCCGGCGCCAAGGCCAAGCCTGCCAAAACCAAACCGGCCACTAAACAGGACGCTGCGAAACCGGACGCCCCATTAACCGGCCCCGCCCTGCTCTCCGGCGGCAATCCCCAGATCGCGAAAGGCCACGGCGACGCCCCGGTCCAGGCCTATATCGCCGCCATGCCAGGCTGGAAAAGCGCCATCGGCCATCGCCTCGACACGCTCGTGACGCAGACCGTCCCCGACGTGCAAAAGGCCGTCAAATGGAACTCGCCGCTCTACGGTATGGACGGCCAGACCTGGTTCCTCGGCATCCACTGCTTCGATAAATACATCAAGCTCGCCTTCTTCCGTGGCACATCCCTGACCCCGATGCCGCCGGTCGCATCGAAAACCGAACATGCACGGTATCTGCATATCCACGAGGACGGCGTGTTCGACGAGGCACAGTTTATCGACTGGATGCAGCAGGCCAGCCAGATGCCGGGGGAGAAGATGTGAAGGGCCACTTGGAAAAGGCCATCCTCTCCTCCGTCATTCCTTTGCTCGTCACCGGAATTCAGTCACGCGATGTCTGTCGCGTGAAAGACTCTCTCCGCAGATGCGAAGCTTTCTCACCGCGCCGACGCGCGGTGGCTGGATGCCTGTGACAAGCACAGGCATGACGGAGAGTTGAGACCCGACAGCCCCCCAAAAATGACACCCGAGCGAGACGCGGCACTCCTTACCCTTACCCCTCCTGCCACCCCGCTACCAATCCCTCACCCTCGTACCATGAAGGGCTACGTCTACATCCTCGCCTCGAAGCGTAATGGCACGCTCTACACCGGTGTCACAACCGACCTGCCCGACCGCTTATTCGAGCACCAGAACGAACTGACGCCCGGTTTCACAAGCCGCTATGGCGTCAAGACGCTTGTTTGGTTCGAGGAATACGATCTGGTGACGACGGCAATCACACGCGAAAAGACCATCAAGAAATGGCCGCGCCAATGGAAACTCAATCTGATCGAGACGATGAATCCGGATTGGGAGGATATCGCGCACTATCTCCATGGGCTTTGAGGTGTGGCTAATGGTGGTAACTGGCTTGGCCGACACCAGCCTCTCACTCAAGTTCCGCCGCAAGGTACCCCGTTTTCTCCGTCATTCCTGTGCTTGTCACAGGAATCCAGTCACGCGATGTCCATCGCGTGGAAGACTCTCTCAACAGATGCGAAGCTTTCTCACCGCGCGGAGGCGCGGTAGCTGGATGCCTGTGACAAGCACAGGCATGACGGTGGAATTAGGAGCCGACAGCCGCCAGTCAACCACCTCCAAATACGCCTCTCCAAAAAATCTCATCCCCGTTCATCCCCGCCTCCCACCCCTGCCCCATACTGGCCCTGTCTCCACCGCCGGAGTGTTTCGCGAGACGGTCGCGGGCAGGTGGGGGACGGTGCCCTGGTTTGAGCCGTAACGTGCGGCAGGGATCAGGGAGGTGAAAGCCGTGGCGGGGTTTCCCGCCTATCAAGCCTCCCCCGGGCCGCCAGGTTCCGGTTCGGTTGAGCCGTGCAAGTGGCGAGCCTGTCCCGAAAGGACAAGCGGAAACCAGGCCATGCAGCGAGGCGAGGCAATCACCTGTAGGGGCTGGGCGCCCCGAGAAGACACCGAAGGCCACGCGCATGCGGAGCCACAAACTAAATTCACATGAGGTTCCGCATGCGTGTGGGCTCTCCAGCAATGTCGAACACGGGCCGACCGGCCGCGTGACCGCAAGCGCATGCGCAAAGGAAACAGGATGAAGATCAGGACGAAGGAAGAAGAACAGCGCTACCAGGAGGAGCAGGACGCCGAGCTCTATTTGCCCGGCTTCACCTGGGGCGAATACCGAAGGCTGCCGGAACGCCAGCAGCAGCGCGAGGAGCAGAAAATCATGCAGATTCCCGCCAGTTCACTCGGGTACTGGAAGACCTGCACGCTCCCGTCCTGCCGGCGCGCAAAGGCCTGTCGCGGTTTCCTGTCCGAGATGCAGTCGAGAACCCCCGGCTACCACAAATTATTCCCGCCCTGCATTCACGATGGCGCCCATCGCCAGGCAGCAACGCTGAAGGAACTCGCCAGGCTCTGGGGCGTGCCGGAGGATGACCCGACCACATGAAAAAGCCGCCGGTCAAACCGGCGGCCGATCGATTGGCCGGAATAGGCCTGGCGTCAGGCCGCCATGCCCTGGATGGCAGAGACCTGCCAGCCGCCGCCGGGCTTGCGCAGGAAGGTCCAGAGCTCGACAGCTTCGGTCGGCTGGTCCGGATCGCCCTCGACGACGCGGCCGGTGGCGCGGTCGCGGGTGACGTCGATGCTCTCGTAGCGCATCGCAACCGTCGCATAGTCGTCGCCATTTTCGTTCCAGGCTTCGGCCACGTCGCCCTGCACCAATTGCACGTCGCTGACCTCGTTCTTCAGGCCCTTTGTGGCGTTTTCGCTGAGTTCCTCGGCGAGCCACGACATGGCTTCCGGCGTCGTCAGCTTGCGCAGCGTGCCGTAGTCCTCAGCCGCATAGGCCGCCTGTACCTGCTTCAGTATGGTCTCGAACTGGTTCAGGTCATCCTCGCCGACACCGATCTCGTCGGTCGACTGGCTGGTCTGGCGTGTTGGCTCCACGCGCCCACCGCCACCGATCTGCGGGATCTTGAACGACGGCATGCCCAGACCCTGGCCGGAGCCTTGACCCTGCGTGCCAAAGCCCTGCATCGGCGAAGCGCCCGCATAGCCCGTCGCCTCACGCGGCGAGTAGCCGGCGGCGGCCGGCTGCTGGCGGCCACGGAAAAAGCGCAACGCGAGCATCACGGCACCGGCGATCAGCGCCATCTGCAGGATCATGCCGAGCATGCCGGCCATGCCGCCGAAGCCATTGCCCATCATCATGCCGATCAGGCCGCCGAGCGCCAGACCGCCGAGCATGGAGCCGGCAAAGCCGCCGAACAAGCCGCCC
The DNA here is from genome assembly GCF_001425605.1 of Rhizobium sp. Leaf453. Lineage (GTDB taxonomy): Bacteria > Pseudomonadota > Alphaproteobacteria > Rhizobiales > Rhizobiaceae > Pararhizobium. The sequence goes on from NZ_LMRG01000001.1 coordinate 738,400, forward strand.
GGACGCTGCTGCTGGGCGCTGGGCCGAGCCGCCTGACCCATGTTCTGCTGCGCACCCGTCTGGCCCTGGTTCGTCTGGGGCGTCATCGTCCGGTTGATCGGCGTCGCGTCAGCCGGCGCCGTGCGGGTGACCGGCGGCGCGGAAAAGGTGCGGCTGCCGCGGCTGCCGAAGCCGCTGCCGGAGCGACGAGCCTCGGCCAGATCCACCACCGTCAGCATCACCATCGAAGCAACCGCAACGGTTGCGAGAACCCGTCCAAACCTGAACATCAAACCCAATCCTGTTGTTTCCTCGCGGGCACGCAAAGCGCACCTCGTGCAAGACATATGGGGCATCGGGGTGTGAATTGAAGGCTTTTGCGCCGCAGTTCACCGTAAAGCGGCCACCGGAAACCCGATGCTGACCGTAAAAACAGGGCCTGCAAGTCATCCCCGCCGCTCTGTTTTAGGCGATAATCCGCAAACGAAAAAGGCGGCAAACCCGCCGCCTTTGTCTTTTCTGGATGTCACCGGTTCAGCCGATGAAGGTGTCGTACAGGAGCTTCAGATTGAGCACGACGATGATCGAGGCGACGAGCCAGGCGATGGCGGCGACATATTTCGGGATGACGAAGGTGCCCATCTTCTTTTTATCCGAGACGAAGCGCACCAGCGGGATGACCGCGAAGGGCAGCTGCATCGACAGGATGACCTGGCTGAACACCAGAAGCTCCGCCGTTCCCTTTTCGCCATAGAGCCAGGTGACGACGACGACTGGGATGATGGCGATGCCGCGGGTGATCAGGCGGCGCGCCCATTGCGGGATGCGCAGCCGGAGAAACCCCTCCATGACGATCTGGCCCGCCAGCGTTGCCGTCACCGTCGAGTTGAGGCCCGACGCCAGCAGCGCCACGGCGAACAGGGTGGAGGCGATGCCGAGGCCCAGCAGCGGCGACAGGAGCTCGTAAGCCTGGCCGATCTCGGCCACGTCGGTGCGGCCATTGGCGTGGAAGACGGAAGCCGCGATGATCAGGATGGAGGCATTGATGAACAGAGCCAGCATCAGCGCGATCGTGCTGTCCGTCGTCGCCCACTTGATCGCATCGCGCTTGCCCTCGTCAGTGCGCTTGTAGGCACGGGTCTGGACGATGGACGAATGCAGATAGAGGTTATGCGGCATGACGGTGGCGCCGATGATGCCGATGGCGATGTAGAGCATGGCCGGGTTGGTAACCACCTCCGACGACGGCAGGAAGCCCGAGAGAACAGCCGCAACCGGCGGGGCGGCGGCAGCGATCTGGATGATGAAGCAGCCGGCGATGACGATCAAAAGCGCGATGACGAAGGCCTCGAGATAGCGGAAGCCTTTGTTCATCAGGAGCAGCAACAGGAAGGCATCGGCCGCCGTGATCAGCGCGCCGCCGATCAGCGGAATGCCGAACAGAAGCTGCAGCGCGATCGCCGTGCCGATGACTTCAGCCAGATCGCAGGCGATGATCGCCGCCTCGCAGGCAAGCCAGAGCAGAAAGTTGACGGGGCGCGAATAGGTATCGCGGCAGGCCTGTGCCAGGTCGCGGCCGGTGGCGATGCCAAGCCGGGCGGCCAGTGCCTGCAAGAGGATCGCCATCAGGTTGGAGAGCAGAATGACCGTGAGCAGCGTATAGCCGAACTGCGATCCACCGGCGATATCCGTCGCCCAGTTGCCCGGGTCCATGTAGCCGACCGAGACCATGTAACCCGGCCCCATGAAGGCGAGCAACCGACGGAACCAGAGCCCTCCGGAAGGCACCGCAATGCTGGCATTGACTTCGGGAAGGCTTGGTCTGGGGTCTTCCTTGGGGCTGGCGAAGGTCCAGCTCTGCTGCGGTGGAAGGGCGGCTTGCGAATCGGACATGCACGGTCTCCGGATGCGGAACGGTCTTGGGCACTCGAAAGCTATGCCAAGGCCCAACATTATGCAATAGGCTATATTGTATCGATAAGGCTTTTTCTTGGGGCCGTCTGCGCAGTGGATGGCGGGATAAACCGTTATGAAAAATTCAAGCCCGTGCTATGAAATCGCAAAAGCCGTTAAGATGAACCGCGAGGATCATACCTTTTGCCGAAACGCCCCGTTCCACGCACCGATCCGCTTCCAGACGCGGACATTCATTCCGAGGGCTTCCGGCAGACCCGCGAAGCCCGTCGCGGTGCGCTGGTGGAGGATTATGTCGAGTTGATCGCCGATCTGATCGAGGATGGCAATGAGGCGCGTCAGGTGGATATCGCTGCCCGTCTCGGCGTCGCCCAGCCCACCGTCGCCAAGATGCTGGCGCGGCTGGCGGCCGAAGGTCTCGTCTCGCGCAAACCCTATCGCGGCGTTTTCCTGACAGAGGCCGGCCAGAAGGTGGCGCTGGAAAGCCGCGCAAGACACCAGACGGTGGAAGCCTTCCTGCGCTGCCTCGGCGTCAGCCCGGAAACAGCGCGCATCGATGCCGAGGGCATCGAGCATCACGTCAGCAGCGAAACACTGGAAGCCTTCCGCCGCTTCATTCAGCGCAAGACCTAGCCGGCCCGCAGCCGGCGTCCGAACCGTTCACCGAGAATGATGATCATGCCGGCGGCAAAGATCAGGCCGGCACCGATGAACACCTGCGATGCCGGAATATCGCCCCAGATCAGAAAGCCGAGCCCGAAAGCCCAAATCAGCGACGAATATTCGAACGGCGCCAAAACCGAGACCGGCGCCCGCCGCATGCCCTCGAACAAGGCATATTGACCGATGCCGGCGACCAGTCCGGTTCCTGCCATCAGCGCGACATCGGTGAGGCTCGGCGGCACGTAATCGACGGCAACGGCGATGCCGGTGAACAGGATGAAGAAGCCGCTGGAAATCGTCATCTGCACCAGCGTTACCTCCTGCAGCGCCGTCTTGCGCAAAAGCACGGTCGAGATCGCCCAGAACACGGCGGCCTGCAGCGCCAGCCAGACCGGCAGGCTGATCTTCATGCCGGTGCCGAACGGATCGGTGGCGATCATTACACCGACGAAGCCGACAAGCACCGCGATCCAGCGCAGCGGCGGCACATGCTCCTTGAGGATCGGCACGGCAAGGATAGTGATGAGGATCGGCGAGGCATAATAAAGCGTCGTCAGTTCGGCGAGCCCCAGATCGCGCGCTGCTGTGTAATAGGACAGCCAGGCGGCCAGCAGCAGGACATTCCGTATGAACATCGGCTTCAGGACCGGCGAACGCCAGGCGCGGCCGACCAGCGATTTGCCGCCGACCGTGAGGCAGATCGAGAAGATCGTCACGCTGCGCACGAACAGGATCTGCCAGACCGGCAGGGCCACCACCAGCCATTTGACCGCAGCATCCTGCAGGGAAAACAGGAAATAGGAAAAGATCGTCAGCAGAACGCCGGAAAGGACGGAGGGATTCACGGAAGTCTCCAAGTGCACGACGCAACGTCGGCATGGCCCGTGATAGCGCGGCACGCGGCGGCGGAAAAGGCTTCGACCTGTGGCGAAAAATGGGGGTGCCCCGACCCCGCTTTTTGGCCGCGCCATCCGTTTGCGAGACCGTTGCTAAACTCCGATCAACGACAGCATGATGAAGGTAGCGAACAGCACGAAATGGGTCATGCCCTCGATCGCGTTGGTCTCGCCATCGTTGAGGTTGATAGCGGCGGCGATCAATGTGATTGCCACCATCACTGTCTGCACCGGCGTCATCGCCATGATGAACGGCTGACCGGTATAAAGCGCGATCGCTTCCATCACCGGCACGGTGAGGATGACGGTCGACAGCGAAGCCCCGAGCGCGATGTTGACGACGGCCTGCATCCGGTTGGCAAGGGCTGCCCGCATCGCTGTCATGATTTCGGGCGAGGCGGAAATGGCCGCGACGACGAGAGCGGCCATGACCGGCGGCGCGCCACTGCCCTTCAGGCCGACCGTCAGCAGGCCGGACATCACCTCCGCCAGCACACCGATGATGACGACACCAGCGATGAGGATCGCGACAGACAAGGCAACCGGCTCTTCTGCCAGGGTCCGTTTTTGCGCGCCTTCCCGCTTCGGATAGCTGTAGCTGAAGAAGTAGCTGTGCGCGCCGACCTGCATCTTCAGGAAGACCGCATAGAGCGTCACCATGGCGAGGATGGTGAAGCCGGAATAGACATGCCACTTCGCTGCCGGCACGAATTCGGGCACAACCATCGAAATGCCCATCGCCGTCAGGATCATGACGCTATAGGTGCGGCTGGAATCGTCGTTATACGGCTGCTCGCCATGCTTGAGACCGCCGAGCAGCGCCGCAAGCCCCAGAATACCGTTGATATCCAGCATGACCGCGGAATAGATCGTGTCGCGCACCAGCGTCGGCGAGATATCCTCGCCACTCATCATGATCGCCAGGATGATCACCTCGACCAGCACGGCCGACAGCGTCAGGATCATCGTGCCGTAGGGGTCACCAACCTTGGCGGCCAGTACCTCGGCATGATGGGCAACGCGCATCGAGGCAAGTACGATGGCGACAACGAGGGCCGCGGCACCGGCAAGCGCCGCCACCTGCCCCATCCCCAGCAGCGCATGCTCGAACATCATGCCGAAAGCGGCAGCGAGAACGGCAGCGCCGAGCAGAAATTCGGATTTCACGATGGAAGACAAACAGGCGCCTCGCGCTTGGCGGAAGGGGATTTCAACCAAGTATAGGTGGAGGGCCGGACATTTCAATCAGAGCCATGGCTCAGGGGCAGATATGAGGATTATTTTCCTCTTTCGCTTTACTCCAACCCGCATTTTCGCTAATCTTCCTGACCGAGACAGAAGCCGGACCAGCCAACCGAAAGCGTCGCGCTTCACCGCCCGCAGGATATGCAACGATGTTTTCCCATGACCGTATCTGGAGCGCGATCGACGCGCTCGCCGAACGTCATCAGCTATCCCCTTCGGGCCTTGCCCGCCGGGCCGGGCTCGATCCGACCTCGTTCAACAAATCCAAGCGCCACTCCGCCGACGGCCGCGAACGCTGGCCTTCGACGGAATCGATCGCCAAGGTTCTCGACGCCACCGGCTCTACCATCACCCAGTTCATGGAGTTCCTGCGCCCGGGGCCGGCTGCGGGTGGCGCCCTGCCGGAGGGCGCCTTTCCGCCGCAGAGTGGCTCGATCCCGCTGCTGGGCTTTGCCCAGGCCGGCGCCGGCGGCTTTTTCGACGACGGCGGATTTCCGGCGGGACAAGGCTGGGACGTGGTCGAATTTCCGGCCGCCCCCGGCGCCAAGGCGGGCGTCTATGCGTTGGAAATCCAGGGCGACAGCATGCTGCCGCTCTATCGGGACGGCGACGTGCTGATTGTAGAGCCCGGCGCCCAGATCCGGCGTGGCGACCGCGTCGTGGTCAAGACGATCGAAGGCGAGGTCATGGCCAAGATACTGGTCCGTCAGACCGCGCGCAGCATCGAACTGCTCTCGCTCAATCCCGACCATCCGAACCGAAGTTTCGAGTTGAGCGATGTCGAATGGATCGCCCGCATCATCTGGGCCAGCCAATAGGACAGTTTTCCTGATGAAGAAGCATCTGCTCACCGCCGGCGGCGGCCTTCTCGGCATTGCCCTGACGATCGCCCTGCTGATGAGCGGCGCATCCACCATTCAGGGGCGGCAGGCAGCGGATACGCCGGATTTCACGCTCGAGACACCGGATATGAGCGATGTTCCGGACCTTGGCGGAGACGACATGAGTACGGATGTTCCGGTCCCCGGGGCGGATGACGGGAAGGCTGACGGCGCGTCCACGGATGGAGAACCGATCGGTGCAGGCCAGATGGACGGCGGCAAGGTCGAGGGCGGCGCGCCACTCGACGATCCGACCAAATCCAATCCCGCGCTTTCCGACCCCGACCCTTCCGGCTCCGCGTCGCCTCAATCCGATGAAAGCGGGATGATCGCACCGCAGAACAAGGTTGTGCGCGGCATCGCTCCCGAACAGTTCGGCCTGCCCGAGGACGTCACGACACAGCCGCTGGAGCGGATCGAGGCGCGCAAGTCACTGTCGAATCCGGTTGCCAAGCCGGAGCCCGTCCCGGTCGTGCTGCGCCATCCCATCGCCCTGTCGGCCGGTCTGATCCGCTTCGGCGACAGGCAATTGCAACTGGAGGGCCTCGCGCCGCAGGACGCGGAGCGGAGCTGTGGCGATGGCGCGAAATCCTGGCCCTGCGGCGCGGTGGCACGAACCGCCTTCCGCAATTTTCTTCGCGCCCGCGCCCTTCTGTGCATCGTTCCAAAAAAAGGCTGGCAGGGCACCGTGACGGCTGACTGCACCATCGGCAACCTCGATCCGGCCGCGTGGCTGGCGGAGAACGGCTGGGCGGAGGCGTCTGCGGGATCACCACTTGCGGGCAAGGTGGACACTGCTCGAAAGTCCCGACTTGGCTTCTATGGGGACGATCCGCGGGATTTCAGCGCGGCATCGGCACCTGTCGACGAGACGCTCATCCCCGGCGACATACCCGCGGACACGGTTCCCGCAGAGCAGGGCTTGTAAGCCGTCCTCTTTGCCCATACCTGTCAAACCGCCTGCAGCAACGACGGATATCCCATGCCCACGACCCTCAGCCATCACGAAGCCCTCATCTATGTCATGGTGATGATGTCAGCGGTTGATACCATCATGACCGACGACGAACTGGAGCGCATTGGCCGGCTGACCAGCTTCCTGCCGGTCTTCGACGGGTTCGATGACGAGCACCTGACCCACACCGCCCGTGAATGCGCCGCCCTTCTCGGAGGGCCGGAAGGTCTGGACATCACGCTCGAAGTGGTGCGTGAAGCTCTGCCGACACGCCTCTACGACACCGCCTACGCGTTGGCGGTCGAAATCGCTTCGGCCGACCTTTCCATCCGCCAGGAGGAAATCCGCCTGTTGCAGCTGTTGCGCGACCGTCTGGGCTTGGACAAGCTCACCTGCGCCGCGATCGAACGTGGCGCCATGGCCCGCTTCCGCAAATAGGCTACCTCACGTCAATGTGCGTCCTCGGAAAAGCCGGCCGCATTAAGGTGAATGCGGCGGCAGGAGGTTGGCATGGCGGTTGAGATATTCGGGATCAGCGAACCCGTCTGGCGGCTGTTTTGTTTCGCGACCATCTTTCTGGCGCTCGCGCTCCTGGAATTGCTGCATCCGCGGCTGGAGCGCCCGGAACTGATGCGTGCACTGAAGGCGCGCCGCTGGTTCACCAATCTCTCGATTCTTGTCCTCTCGTCGCTCATGCTTCGCATCGTCTTTCCAGCGGCGGCGACAGGCGTGGCTTTATGGGGAGAGATTCACGGATACGGTTTACTGCCGATAGTAGGGCTACCGCCGCTCATCGCCGGCGCGCTGGCCTTCGTCATCCTCGATTTTACAGTGTGGCTGGAGCATCTGCTGTCGCACAAGGTCCCCGTCCTGTGGCGCATCCATCGGGTGCATCACAGCGATACCGGTCTCGACCTGACGACGGCACTGCGCTTCCATCCGCTGGAAATCCTGTTGTCGATGCTGTGGAAGTCGGCCGTCATTCTCCTGATCGGCGCGCCTGCCGTCAGCGTCCTGATCTTCGAGATCGTCCTGAATGGCGCAGCGATGTTCAACCATGCAAATATAAAGCTGCCGGCCCGGCTGGATCACATGTTGCGCCGGCTGGTCGTCACACCCGACATGCACAGCGTCCATCATTCGTCGCAGCCCGACGAAACGGACAGCAATTACGGCTTCAATCTCTCCCTTTGGGACCGCCTCTTCGCCACCTATCGTGCGCAGTCGCGGCAGGCGCCGGAGGATATGCGCATCGGTCTTGACTCATACCGGAACCCGTTGCCGCAACGCCTGGTTTGGTCGCTGCTGCTGCCGTTCCGGCCGCGAGACACGGACCGGCTTCAATAGATGCCGGCAGGGAAATAACGCAGGTAGATTTCGTTGAGCCGGCCCTTGCGCGAAAGCTCAAGAAGCGCATGGTCGATCGCCTGGGTCAGCGCCGGGTCGCCTTTGCGGTTCATGATCGCCAGGCCTTCGCCGAGGAACCGCTGCGAGAAATAAGCCCCGTCGAGCAGAACACAGCAATTGCCCGCCTCGCTGCCCGCCGTCCAGAACGACAATTGCATGCCGTCCGAAAAGACCGCCGCCATCTTTCCCTGCTTGAGCGCCAAAAGCATTGCATCCCGGGTCGGGAAGGACATCATTGTCAATTTCGGAAAAAAAGCCTTCGCCATGGCCTCATGCGTCGTGCCTGTGACGACGCCGATGGGCCTGTTGCCGATCGCAGCGACAGACAGCGCATTGCCCATTGCCTGCCGATTGGCCGCGAACCGGGCCGGCAGTTTCATGAAGACACGCGAGAAGGCGAAACGCTGGCGCAGTTCCGGGCTGATCCCCAACCCGGCAACGACAGCCTCACCCTGGCCGTCTTCCAGTGCCGGTTGCAGTTCGGCAAAGGTCACCGCCTGGATCTGGCACTTGGCGGCAATGTCGAGTTCGCGGCAGATTTCCCGAACAAGGTCGACATGAAAACCCGACAGGCGGCCCGACTGGTCGATGAAATTGAACGGTGGGAAGTCGACCGTCGTCAAAAACCGCAGCCGCGCCAGACCGCTCAAATCCGGCTTGGCGATCCGCTCTCGCGCATCGAAGAGCAGCGGCATGTCGTGAACGCCATCCTCAGCGTGCGACATGGCCGAAAAAGGCGCAACCAGAAGCACGCACAACGCGAAAATCCCATAAAATTTTAGGGATGCACGGAAAGCGCGTGTCATTATGATATTCCCGGGGTCAGGTAAGGGGATATTGCCGCGCGAGCGGCAACGGGGATTTTATGCGTCTCGGAGAATATCCGGACAATTCCGGAATGGCTACCGCAAATGAACCAACGGCCGCGTCCTCGACACCCGCCGCCGTCGCGGCTGGATTCGCGCCTGCGTTGAAGGAGGAAGGCCGGCTGCTTCTGAAAATGGGCATCGGCAAGCCCCTGATCGCCCGGGCCATGCTGTCGGCGCAAAGCCACGGCACCACCGTCGAGGCAGAACTGCTCGCCTCCGGAGATATAGACGAAACCATCTATTTCGAAGCGCTCGCCGAAATGCTCGGCCTCGATTTCATGCCGCAGATCGATCCGGCGCGCGTCCAGGATATTGCGGGCCTGGACATCCAGCTTCTCCGGCCGGAAACCCTGCGCGTTCATCATCCTTCCCGGCCACCGGTCACCATCATTGTCCCTTCGCTGGCGCGGCTCAGCGACGTTGCCAGTCTGTTGCAGCGGACACCGCTGCTCAGGCAATCGCTGGCTGCCTCGACACCGTCAGCCGTGCGCAGGGCCGTCTGGCAGGCGGGGCGGCTGCGTCGCGTATCGGCTACCACACAGGCGCTGTTCGAGACGACACCGCTTCACAGCGCCCGGATTACCTTCTGGGGTAAGCAGGGCTTCTATGCCGGCATCTTGGTCAGCACCTTGCTGGCCATGGCGATGGGCTTGCCGATGATCAGTCTGATGCTGCTGCATATCGTGCTGACGCTGTTCTATCTCGCCAATTTCCTTGTCCGCTTCTATGCGCTCGGTTGCGCCTTCATGCAGGAGGGGGCACCACATCCCGTCGCGCAGGCCCCGCCGGCCGGCCCGCTGCCGGTCTATTCGGTGCTCGTGGCGCTCTACAAGGAAAAGAGCGTCGCCGCCCAACTGGTCGGCGCCCTCGACAAGCTCGACTGGCCACGCTCGCGGCTGGATATCAAGCTTGTCTGCGAGGAGGACGATCTCGAGACGATCGCCGCGCTCGAAGCCATACGGTTGGCGCCGGAATACGAGATCGTCCGTGTGCCCGTCCATCTGCCGCGCACCAAGCCGAAGGCACTGAGCTATGCCCTGCCGGGCGTCCGGGGTGACTTCGTCACTGTCTACGATGCCGAGGACCGGCCGCATCCGGGCCAGTTGCACGAAGCCTATGCAGCCTTCTGCGCTGCTTCCCGGCAGGTCATCTGCCTGCAGGCGCCGCTTATCATCACCAACGCCCGCCAATCCTGGCTGAGCGCTCTGTTTGCACTGGAATATGCCGGCCTGTTTCGAGGCCTGCTGCCGATGCTGTCGCTGACCGGCTTGCCGCTGCCGCTCGGCGGGACATCGAACCATTTCCGCACCGCCGAACTCAAGCAGATCGGCGGCTGGGACCCGTACAACATGACCGAAGACGCGGATCTCGGACTTCGCCTGCACCGCCTCGGCTATCGCTCGCAGGTGATCTACAAGCCGACCTTCGAGGAGGCACCGATCACCTTCCCGGTCTGGCTCGGGCAGCGGACCCGCTGGTTCAAGGGCTGGCTGCAGACATGGCTGGTGCTGATGCGCAGGCCCGCGCAATTGCGCCGGGAAATGGGCTGGGCAGCCTTTATCGTCTTCCAAGTGCTGATCGCCGGCATGCTTTTGTCATCGCTCTGTCATCCCGTCATTCTCGGTTTTCTGGTCTATCTCGGATGGCTGATGGTTCAGGACGGAACCCATGTCGATGGCTGGCTGACCTTCTGGCTTTTCATCTGCGATGTGGTGAATATTTTCGGCAGCTACGCTGTCTTCATCGCGTTGGGATTCAACCGGATGACAAAGCGCGAGAAACGAGCGGTCGGCTGGCGCTGGGGCTTCGTGCCGGCCTATTGGTTGATCATGTCGCTTGCGGCCTGGCGTGCCCTGATGGAATTGCGGACGAGCCCATTCTCTTGGAACAAGACCCCGCACGCCGCGGTTGGCGCCGAGGAACCGGCATGAAACGACCTTTAGTCGCCCGTGACAGGGTCGCCGGTGAAATGCAGCGTATCGCCTTCGACGGGCGGCCTGTCGATGACCATGTGCGGCTCTGCAGCCGGACGGGCATCATCGGCCTGATAGCGCTTGAGGACCCGTTCGATACTGTCATAACGCCGCATTAGCGAAATGATACCGGGAAGCATGCCGTCACGAAATTCGTTGGTCGCACTGAAGAACTTGAACTCGTTGGCGAGTAAATTCTTGAGTTGCTCCTGCTCCTCCCGGAGACGCTGGCGATATTCGGAACTTTCCATGGACATGGCGAGGCAAGGTTTTCCGTTTGAGTCAAACTGCCTGTCAAAACCGCCGCAAACGGGCGATTGAAAATCGCGCAAACACTGAGAAACCAAGTGGAGCGGGTAGCGGGAATCGAACCCGCACGATCAGCTTGGGAAGCTGACAAGCTACCACTACATCATACCCGCAACGCGAGGCAGGTTTTCACCAAGCACTGCTGCCTGTCAAGGCAGGAATCGGAGAAAACCGAACCGACAATGATGCTATTGCCGGCTATTCCGAACGGAAATGCTTGGACAGCTTCAAGCCCTGCGCCTGATAGTTCGAACCGAGCCCGACGCCGTACAACCCCTCCGGCCGCTCCATCATATGCTCGTAGACCAGACGGCCGACGATCTGGCCGTGTTCGAGGATGAAGGGAACCTCGTGGCTGCGGACTTCGAGCACCGCGCGGCTGCCCTTGCCGCCGGCCGAGACATGGCCGAAACCGGGATCGAAGAAGCCGGCATAGTGAACGCGGAATTCCCCGACCAGCGGATCGAACGGCGTCATCTCGGCAGCATAGAGCGGCGGCACATGCACGGCTTCACGCGAGACAAGGATGTAGAATTCATCGGGATCGAGGATCAGTTCGTCACGGCCTCGGCTGTAGAGCGGCTCCCAGAAATCATAGATGCCATGCTCGGCCTTCTTGTCGACATCGACGACGGCGGTGTGGTGCTTACCGCGATAACCGATCAGGCCATCATCGCCGGTGCCCTTGAGATCAATCGACAGCGCGATGCCGGCGCCCGAAACATTCGGCGTCTCGCTGGCGACCAGCACGTCGCTCTCATGCAGCGCCATCACTTCGGTTTCGGTGAGAAGCGCATGGCCGATGCGGAAACGTATCTGCGACAGGCGCGAGCCGCGCCGGACGATCACCGGGAAGGTGCGCGGGCTGATTTCCAGATAGAGCGGACCGGAATAGCCGGCGGGAATCTTGTCGAATTCCTGGGCGCGGTCTGTGATCACGCGGGTGAAGATGTCGAGGCGGCCAGTCGAGCTTTTTGGATTGGCCGAGGCCGACATGCCGACCGGCAGATCGAGGCTTTCCATCAGCGGCACAATGTAGACGCAGCCGGTCTCCAGCACCGCGCCTTCCGACAGGTCGATGACATGCAGTTTCAGCCGGTCGAGCTTGTCAGCGACCAGATGACCGGGACCGGGCATGAAGCTGGCGCGGACGCGGAAGGCTTTCGAACCCAGTCGAAGGTCGAGGCTTGCCGGCTGAATCTGGTCGATATCCAGCTTGGCTTCGCTTTTCAGCCGTCCTTCGTCAAACAGCGCCGCAATGGCGCGATCGGCCAGAATGCCCGTAGCCCTCGTCATTTCATCGTCCTCTTTGCCGGCACCGGCACGTCATAACCCAAATTGTCCCTGTGACATATCTTCTCGTTCGCGGGAATTGACGCAAGCGCGGCCAATCAGTAAATACTGACTTATCCCGTGGTGATTTGGCCGGTCGGCTTGCAGCCACGTTAAACAAGTAGCTAAAAAGGCCGGGTTTGAAACCGGCTTGCTTTTTCGCGGCCGGTTTTTTTGTGTTGAAAGAGACGATAATGAGCAAAACCTGGCGCCCCGCGACACAGCTCGTTCATGGCGGCACGACCCGTTCCAATCATGGTGAAACCTCCGAAGCCATCTTCATGACGCAGGGCTTCGTCTACGACACCTCGGAAGCCGCAGAAGCGCGCTTCAAGGGCGAGACCGACGGCTTCATCTATGCGCGCTACGGCAGTCCGACCAACGACATGTTCGAGCAGCGCATGTGCATGCTGGAAGGCGCCGAGGATGCGCGCGCCACGGCATCCGGCATGGCCGCCGTCTCCGCCGCCATCCTCTGCCAGCTGAAGGCCGGCGATCATATCGTCGCCGCCCGTGCCTTGTTCGGCTCCTGCCGCTGGGTGGTGGAAACGCTCGCCCCGAAATACGGCATTGAATGCACGCTGATCGATGGGCGTTTCCTCGAAAACTGGGAAAAGGCGGTCAAGCCGAACACCAAGGTGTTCTTCCTCGAAAGCCCGACCAACCCGACGCTGGAAGTTGTCGACATTGCCGGCGTTGCCAAGATCGCCAATGCAATCGGCGCCAAGGTCGTCGTCGACAATGTCTTCGCGACGCCGCTCCTTCAGAAGCCGCTGGAACTGGGTGCCCATGTCGTCGTCTATTCCGCGACCAAGCATATCGACGGACAGGGCCGCTGCCTCGGCGGCGTCATCCTTTCCGACAAGGAATGGATCAACGAGCATCTGCACGACTATTTCCGCCACACCGGCCCGGCTTTGTCGCCGTTCAATGCCTGGACGCTGCTGAAGGGCATCGAGACCCTGCCGCTGCGCGTGCGCCAGCAGAGCGAGAACGCGTCGCGCGTGGCAGACTTCCTCGCCGAGCAGAGCCAGGTCGCCAAGGTCATCTATCCCGGCCGCAAGGACCATCCGCAGGCCGATATCATCGCCCGGCAGATGAAAGGCGGCTCGACGCTGGTCTGCTTCGAACTGAAGGGTGGCAAGGAAGCGGCCTTCAAGCTGCAGAACGCGCTCGAGACCGTGCTGATCTCCAACAATCTAGGCGATTCGAAGAGCCTGATCACCCATCCGGCGACCACGACGCACAAGAACCTCTCCGAAGAGGCCCGCACCGAACTCGGCATCTCGCCCGGCACTGTTCGCTTCTCGGCCGGCATCGAGGACGGTGACGACCTGATCGACGATTTCGCCCGGGCGCTCAAGTCCGTCCAGGCCTGATCTTTCGGAACTGCCTGAAACGCTCGTGTCCTTCCGGATGCGGGCGTTTTTCTATGCCTGAACACTGTCCCTGAAACTGGCACGGGCCAGCATCAGCCGCGACAGCGTCGTGTAGAAGCAGACAAGCGCGAACAGGACGGCAATCTCGGAGAACCAGTGCGGGAACAGGCAGAAGGCGAGGAAGACGGCGATGGTCTCGGTCGCTTCGGCAAGGCCAGTGGTGAAATAGAGCGATTTCGCCCCGCGCACCTCCGTCGTTAGCCCCCGTTTCTCGGCCATGACGGCAAAGGCTAGGAAGCTCGCGCCGTTGATGTAGAAGGCGAGAAGCAGCAGGCCGCCGGCCGCTCCGTTCTCGTACGGGTCCGACAGGATGAAGGCGAAGGGAATGAGACCGTAAAAGGCGAAATCGAGGGCGATATCGAGAAAGCCGCCGAAATCGGTCTTTGCCGTGGCGCGCGCCACCGCGCCATCCAGACCGTCGCAGAGACGACTAGCACCGATCAGAATAAAAGCCAGCATCAGTTCGTCGATGATAATGGCGAAGGCAGCAGCGAGCCCGAGCAGGAAACCGGTGACGGTAACGGCATTGGCACTGACGCCGCGGCTGGCCAGAAAATGCCCTCCACGGTCAAGCCAAGGGTCCAGCCGCTGCCTGATATGCCCGTCGAGCATGCTGTTTCCTATCCTTACAGTTTACCCTGTCCGTTATTCTTGACGAAACCATCTTGCTGTAGAATATCGCCTATAGACTTGAAAAGGGTTTGCATATGTACCGCGCGCTCACTCGCGATATCGAGGTAACGGTCGAGCCATACTATCTGGAGGAGCAATCCGATCCGGATGACAGCCGCTATGTCTGGGGTTACCGTATCCTGATCTCCAACCTTTCCGGCAAGACCGTACGGCTGATGACGCGCTACTGGAACATCACCGATGAAAACGGCCAGGTTGATGAGGTCAACGGACCGGGCGTGATCGGCGAGCAACCGGTTCTCAACCCCGGTGACACCTACGAATATTCCTCGGGCTGCCCGCTCGATACGCCATCGGGCGTCATGTTCGGTCACTATTCCATGGAAACGACGGAAGGCGAGGCCTTCAACGTCGACATCCCCGCCTTTTCGCTGGACTCGCCGGGCCAGACCCGGACGTTGAATTAGAGCGCTTAATCTAGGACAAAGCGCTCCAAGGGCCGCAAGATCACTGCGGCCGGATTTCGGTTGCTTCGAACCGATAGGTCGTCGAGCAGAATTCGCAAGTGACTGAAACCTTCCCATCTTCCATCGAATGATCGATGTCTTCCTGGCTGAGGCTCGCCAGCACGTCGCGCAGCTTTTCGCGCGAACAGCTGCACTTGTCGTAGACGGCCTGCGGCGGATAGACCTTGACGCCGCGCTCGTGGAACAGCCTGTAGAGCAGGCGTTCCGTGCCGACGGTCGGGTCGGTCAGTTCGTCCGCATCGATGGTCTGGACCATGACGCTGGCTTCATCCCACAGGTCGTCGACCTCAAAATCGCCATCCGCATTCGTCGTGTCGCCATCACCGCCATGTAAATCTCGCTGGCGCATGCGCTCGGGCGCATCGGGCAGAAACTGCGCGACCATGCCGCCGGCGCGCCAGCGGTGACGCGGCTTGCCGTTTTCATCGCGGTCGAGCAATTCGGCAACGCCGAGGCGCACCTTGGTCGGGATCTGTTCCGACTGTCGGAAATAGACCCCGGCGATCTCCTCAAGGCTTGCGCCATCCAGCGGCACGATGCCCTGATAGCGCTGCATATGGGCGCCCTGATCGATAGTGAAGGCAAGCACGCCCTCGCCCAGCAACTGCAACGGCTGGGTCTGGCCGTTCTTCTGGGCCGTCGCCAACGCTTCCTCATTGTAACGGGCATAGGCGCGCACACGATCAGGCGTCGCGAAATCCGCGACGACCAGATCGACAGGACCATCGCTCTTGGTCTGAACGATCAGCTTGCCTTCGAATTTCAGCGAGGTACCAAGCAGAACCGTCAGTACGACCGTTTCGGCGACGAGACGGGCGACCGGCAGCGGATAGTTGTGACGTTCGAGAATGGCGTCCAGCATCGGGCCGAGCTGGACGGCGCGGCCGCGCACATCAAGGCCTTCAACCTGAAACGGTACGACGTGGTCATCACCGGCAAAATCGAATTCGCCGAGGCCCGGCATGGTTTCCGTCATCATCTTGCTCCTTAGCATTCGATCACCGATACGCCTGAGGAGCCGAGCCCCGCGGCGACGCGATGTCCGATGTGTCCATTGATCCCGTACCGTCACGGTTTGTCCAGAGCATGTCTGGAAAAAGCGGCGGCCGGTCTTGTCGCTTCAGCACCGAAGCGAACGGATGGTTGGTGTCATCAACGACGATGACCGGTCGCGTATTCGGCGCCGGTCATCTTTCTGGTCCATAGATCGTGTGCCGCCCGACCGTTTTCAAGTCGGGCGATCGCGCCTGCTTAGAGCGCGCCGAGGCACCAGGCGAGCACGGACTTCTGGGCGTGCAGGCGGTTTTCGGCTTCGTCGAAGACAACCGACTGCTTGCCGTCTATCACTTCGTCCGTCACCTCTTCGCCGCGATGGGCCGGCAGGCAGTGCATGAACAGTGCATCCTTGTTGGCGCGCTTCATCAAGGCCTCGTTCACCTGGAAGGGCTGGAAGACGTTGTGGCCGCGCGCGCGATGTTCCTGGTTCATGGAGACCCAGGTGTCGGTCACGACGCAATCGGCGCCATCAACGGCCTGCTCGGCCTCGTGGTAAAGCTTGATATTGCCGCCATTGTTGCGCGCCCAGTTGAGGATTTTGTCGTCCGGCTCGGAACCAAGCGGAACGGCCATGTTCATCTGGTAGCCGAAACGGGCCGAGCCCTCGACGAAGGAATGCAGCACGTTGTTGCCATCGCCGGTCCAGGCGATCGTCTTGCCCTTCACCGGACCACTGTGTTCTTCGAAAGTCATGATATCGGCCATGATCTGGCAGGGATGCGTCGTGTCCGTCAGGCCGTTGATGACCGGCACGGTTGCGTGTTCGGCCAGTTCCAGCAGGCGGCTATGATCGGTGGTGCGGATCATGATGGCATCGACGTAACGCGACAAGACCTTGGCGGTGTCGCCGATGGTTTCGGCGCGGCCGAGCTGCATTTCGGTGCCGGAGAGAAACAGCGTCTCGCCGCCGAGCTGGCGCATGCCGACGTCGAAAGAGACGCGGGTGCGGGTCGAAGGCTTTTCAAAGATCATCGCCAGCATCTTGCCGGCCAGCGGCTTTTCGGCCGTACCGGCCTTGGTGGCGGCCTTGCGGACGCGGGCGTCGTCGATGATGGTTCTCAGGTCATTCGACGTCATTGCGGAGAGGTCGAGGAAGTGTCTTGTATCGGCCATTCTATTCAGGTCCTGTCATTATTCGAGCATGCGGGGAACGTCGTTCAGGCCGAAGCCTGTCGTCGTTCCGCCGTCAGATGCTCGGCCGCCCGCTCGATGCGAGCGAGACCCTCGCGGGCCTCTTCCGCCGTCGTGGTGAGCGGCGGTAGCAGGCGAATAACATTTTCACCGGCCGGGACAGCCAGCAGGCGCTCCGCCCGGATGGCCTTCAACAGGTCTGCCGACGGCACCTTGGCCTTGATGCCAAGCATCAAGCCGTCGCCACGGATTTCCTCGATCACATCGGGGAACCGGTCGGCAAGCGAGGCAAGCCCTTGACGGAAGACCAAGGCCACATCGCGGACATGCGGCAGGAAATCATCCGCCAGTACGACATCCAGGACGGCATTGCCGACAGCCATGGCGAGCGGATTGCCGCCATAGGTCGATCCATGCGTGCCGGCGACCATGCCGGCAGCCGCTTCCTCGGTTGCAAGGCACGCGCCAAGCGGGAAGCCGCCGCCGATCCCCTTGGCCACCGCCATGATGTCCGGGGTGATACCCGACCATTCATGGGCAAACAGCTTGCCGGTACGGCCGACGCCGCACTGAACCTCGTCGAAGATCAGGAGCAGGCCGAATTCGTCGCAGAGCGTACGCAGTTCCTGCAGGAATTCCTTCGGAACGGTGCGGATGCCGCCCTCGCCCTGGATCGGCTCGATCAGGATCGCGGCCGTTTCCTCGGTGATGGCGGCCTTCAGGGCCTGCATGTCACCGAAAGGCACCTGGTAGAAACCGGGAGCCTTCGGGCCGAAACCTTCGAGATATTTCGCCTGGCCGCCGGCGGCGATCGTTGCCAGCGTGCGGCCGTGGAAAGCGCCCTCGAAGGTAATAATATGGAATTTTTCCGGATGCCCCTTGGCGAAATGATAGCGCCGCGCCGTCTTGATCGCGCATTCCAGAGCTTCGGCACCCGAGTTGGTGAAAAACACCTTGTCGGCGAAGGTCGCGTCCGTCAGCCGGCGGCCGAGGCTTTCCTGGCCGGGGACTTCATAGAGGTTGGACAGGTGCCAGACCTTCTCGGCCTGCTCCTTCAACGCCGACACCAGATGCGGATGCGCATGGCCAAGCGAATTGACTGCGACGCCTGCGGCGAAATCCAGATAGCGGGTACCGTCCTCAGCGATCAGCCAGACGCCTTCGCCGCGCTCGAACCGGAGAGGTGCGCGGGCATATGTGTCGTAAAGCGGCGTGGCTTCGGCCATGGCGCAAGTCTCCTCAATCATCACGGCGTGACTGCCTGGATCACGTGTTTACACCGGGCTGGGCCAGCCCTGAAAAATCAAAATGCCGCCTTGCGGCGGCGACGGCACTATCTTCATTTCGCACTGCAATGTCAACAAAACGCCATGATCTGCGGCCATTCGCGCACTCCGAAAGGCCTGCGATTTTTTTACGCCGCACTCTTGCAAAAATACCACGCGCTGCAAGCAAGTTGGGGAAAACTCGAAAATCGATTCGGCGTGATTCACGGGACTCTTGTCACGGAGTCCCCCGGGCTCTACGTTAATAAACAATTACTAGAACGCGGCGGCGGACCTAGTCACCAAAAGTGTTATCGCGTTTCAACCTCGGATCGCCTCCGGGGTTCGGTGGAGGATTCGACCATCACTAACGCTGTGAATGGAGACATGACCATGAACTGGACTGACGAGCGGGTCGAAAAACTCAAGAAGTTGTGGTCCGAAGGTCTGAGCGCAAGCCAGATCGCCGCTCAGCTTGGCGGCGTCAGCCGCAATGCCGTTATCGGGAAGGTGCACCGCCTCTGCCTGCCTGGCCGCGCCAAGGCCGGCGGCGCGACGACAACGACGGCGCGAGCCAAGCGTCCGGCGCCGGCAGCACCGCGCACGCAGAACACCTTCGCTTCGTCGCGCATCGCCACGCCCCGCGCTGCAACGCGGACGGCCGGCGGCGCCGTGATGAAGGAAGAGATCGAGATCGATACGATGGAGGAACTCGAACAGGCACCGGCCAGCAACGTCGTCGTTCCGATGTCGCGTCGCCTGGGTCTGACGCAGCTCACCGACCGCACCTGCAAGTGGCCGATCGGCGATCCCATGAAGGAAGAGTTCCACTTCTGCGGTAACGACTCTCCGGACACATCGCCCTACTGCACGTTCCATGCGAAGCTGGCCTACCAGCCGTCCGCAGAGCGCCGCCGGGCACGGTAAGAGCCAACGCACAAGCATTAAAAAAGGGGCCATGAAGGCCCCTTTTTCATGTCTGGTCAAATATAACTGATCAGCTTTCCAGCGAATAGCCGGCGCCGCGCACGGTGCGGATCACGTCCTGCATGTTGGAGAAATTCAGCGCCTTGCGCAGGCGGCCGACATGGACGTCGACGGTACGCTCGTCGACATAGATATCGTGGCCCCAGACGCCATCCAGAAGCTGGGAGCGCGAGAACACGCGTCCCGGCGAGGCCATGAAGAATTCCAGCAGGCGGAACTCGGTCGGCCCCAGACGCACTTCGCGGGTCTTGCGATGGACGCGATGGGTTTCGCGGTCGAGTTCGATATCGCCGCACTTCAGCAGGGTGGAGAGAACTTCCGGCTTGGCGCGACGCAGCATCGCCTTGACGCGCGCCATCAGTTCCGGTGTCGAGAACGGTTTGACGACATAATCGTCGGCACCGGTTGCGAGACCGCGAACACGCTCGCTTTCCTCGCCGCGCGCCGTCAGCATGATGATAGGCAGACGCTCGGTCTCGGAGCGCTGGCGCAGGCGACGGCATAGCTCGATACCGGAGACACCCGGCAGCATCCAGTCGAGGATCAGAAGGTCGGGCAGACGCTCCTGCAGGCGCATTTCGGCTTCGTCGCCACGGTTGATCGTATCGACTTCAAACCCTTCAGCCTCAAGGTTGTAACGCAGAAGAACGCTCAGCGCCTCTTCATCTTCAACAACGGCAATTCTTGGCAGCATAGTCTATGAGCTCCTTGGCGCCCGGTCCGCCGGACCTCAGGCAGCCGAGCGGCTCCAGCGGCCGCTCGCGCATTTTATGTAAGAACTTACTTACCTATTTTCGTCACGCGATCAGTTGCCGACCGCGCCGACAGTGTTGGCCGAATCGTCCTTGGGACGCTCACCAGCAGGCTGGGCACCGGTCGTCATGTAGAAGATCGTCTCGGCGATGTTGGTCGCGTGGTCGCCGATCCGCTCGATGTTCTTGGCGCAGAACAGGAGATGCGTGCACGGCGTGATGTTGCGCGGATCCTCCATCATGTAGGTCAGGAGTTCGCGGAACAGCGAGGTATAGATCGCATCGATCTCGCTATCACGTTCGCGGATGCTGTTGGCCTTTTCAGGCGAACGCGACGCGTAGACATCGAGCACTTCCTTGAGCTGAACGAGGGCAAGCTCGGCCAGATGTTCGAGACCACGGGCCAACTGACGCGGGAGGGTAGAACTGGCAACGGCGATGACGCGCTTGGCGGTGTTCTTGCCGAGATCGCCGACGCGCTCCAGGTCGGCCGCAATGCGGATTGATCCCATGATTTCGCGCAGGTCAGCCGCCATCGGCTGGCGCTTGGCGATTGTGACGATCGCCTTTTCGCCGATCTGGCGTTCGGCATCATCGAGAATAGCGTCGTCGGAGATGACCTTCTGGGCAAGCGCCAGGTCAGAATTGACCAAAGCGCGCACGGATTCGGCCACCATCTGCTCGGCAAGGCCACCCATTTCGGAGATGCGCCGAGTCAGGTATTTCAGATCTTCGTCATAGACGGAAACAATGTGCGTAGACATGATTGTTTTTCCTCGCGATCACAATCCAGATTTGGAAAACGGCGCCTGCCCTGATCCGGGCAGGCGACAGGACGCATCCTCAGCCGAAGCGGCCCATGATGTAGTCCTGGGTGCGCTGGTCATCCGGGTTCGTGAACATCTTGTCGGTGTCGTTTTCCTCGACGAGATTGCCGAGGTGGAACATGGCGGTACGCTGCGAAACACGAGCAGCCTGCTGCATCGAGTGGGTCACAATGACGATCGTGAAGTTCGTCCGCAATTCGTGGATCAGTTCCTCGACCTTGGCGGTCGCGATCGGGTCCAGAGCCGAGCACGGCTCGTCCATCAGGATGACTTCCGGGCTGACAGCAACAGCACGCGCGATGCACAAGCGCTGCTGCTGACCACCGGAAAGGCCGGTGCCGGATTCATGCAGGCGATCCTTCACTTCGTTCCAGAGGCCGGCCTTCTGAAGGCTCTGTTCGACGATCTGGTCGAGATCGGCCTTGGTGCGGGCGAGACCGTGGATTTTCGGACCATAGGTGACGTTCTCGTAGATCGACTTCGGGAACGGGTTCGGCTTCTGGAAGACCATGCCGACGCGGGCACGCAGTTCCACGACGTCGATATTCGGATCGTAGATATCGCCGCCATCAAGCGTGATCTTGCCGGTGACGCGGCAACTATCGATCGTGTCGTTCATGCGGTTCAGCGTCCGCAGGAAGGTGGACTTGCCGCAGCCGGACGGGCCGATCAGCGCGGTCACGGTGTTTTCGCGAACATCGAGGTTCACGTCGTAGAGTGCGCGCTTCTCGCCGTAATAGACCGAGACGTCCTTGCCGATCATCTTCAAGGGAACGGTATTCATTTTCTGGTCCAGCGCCTTTTCAACTGCTGCTTCTGACATCATGTTCATGTTCATACCTCACTACCAGCGACGCTCAAAGCGACGCCGCAACAGGATTGCGCCCAGGTTCATGACGACGAGGAAGATCAAGAGGATCATGATCGCACCCGACGTCCGTTCGACAAATGCACGTTCGGCTTCGTTGGCCCACATGTAGATCTGCACCGGCAGCGCCGTGGATGGTTCCATCGGCGAACCCGGATAGTCGACCACGAAGGCGACCATGCCGATCAGGAGAAGCGGCGCGGTTTCGCCGAGCGCATGCGCCAGGCCAATGATCGTGCCGGTGAGAACGCCCGGCATCGCGAGCGGCAGAACGTGGTGGAAGATGGTCTGCATCTTCGAGGCACCGAGGCCAAGGGCGGCCGAGCGGATGGACGGGGGAACCGCCTTCAGCGCCGCGCGGGTGGCGATGATGATCGTTGGAAGCGTCATCAGCGTCAAAACCAGGCCACCGACCAGCGCGGCCGAGCGCGGCATGCCGGCGAAGTTGATAAAGATCGACAGACCCAGCAGACCGTAGACGATCGACGGAACGGCGGCGAGGTTGTTGATGTTCACCTCGATCAGGTCCGTCAGCCGGTTCTTCGGTGCGAACTCTTCCAGGTAGATCGACGCGCAGACACCGATCGGCAGGGCCAGCACGAGCACGATCAGCATCATGTAGAACGAGCCGAGCGCCGCGACGCCGATACCGGCAGCTTCCGGACGGCTCGATGCACCATAGGTGAACAGGCCGGTGTTGAACTGCTTCGCCAGAGCTCCGCTCTCGGACAGGGTCCCCATCCATTTGATCTGCTGATCGTTGACCTTGCGGTTTGCCTCGGCAACCGTCAGGTCGATCTGACCCTTGTTGGCGCTATCGATATTGCCTTCCGCCAAAAGGGAGACATTGGCGGTCGTGCCGATGATTGCCGGATTGGCAACCACGATGTCACGCAGTTGCGTGCGTGCACTGGCCGAGACCATTTCGGTGGCCTTCTTGACCTGCGCCTTGTCGGCGGGGTCGATGGCAAGCGCCTTGACGAGGGCGTCACGCACCAGAAGCGGATAGTTCGCCGACATTAGCTTGGCAGGATTTGTCGCCCGTTCGTTCTTCGGATCGATGATCTTTTCCGAAAACTCAATCGGCAGGGTGATCGTCGTCTGCTGGAAGGCGGTATAGCCTTTGGAAACGACGGTCCACAAAAGCACGAACAGGAAGAACAGACCGATCAGGATAGCAGTGAAGCCATAGGCCTGGAAACGGCGTTCGGCTGCATAGCGCTTCTTGATGCCGATATCGCGTCTTGCCTGAGCGGGGCGCTGAAACGTGGACTGTACGGAGGATGTAACGTCGGTCATTCGTACTGTTCCCGATATTTGCGCACGATGTAGAGTGCATAGATGTTGAGGCAGAGCGTGATGGCGAACAGGGTGATCCCGAGCGCGAAGGCCACCAGTGTCTGCGGCGAGTTGAACTCAAGGTCGCCGGTCAGCTGGTTGACGATCTTGACGGTCACCGTCGTCATCGCTTCGAATGGATTGAGCTGCATGCGGGCCGCAACACCGGCGGCAAGCACCACGATCATGGTTTCACCGACAGCACGCGAGGCGGTCAGCAGGAGCGCGCCGACGATGCCCGGAAGCGCTGCCGGCAGAATGACGCGTTTGATCGTTTCCGAGCGGGTCGCGCCGAGACCGAGCGAGCCGTCGCGAAGCGACCGCGGCACCTGAGTGATGATGTCATCCGATAGCGACGAGACGAACGGGATCAGCATGATGCCCATGACGAGACCAGCGGTCAGAACGCTCTGTGCCTGGATGAAGTTGACGTAATTGCCGGTGACCAGTCCATTGAGTTGGGCCGACATGTCGCGCAGGAACGGACCGACCGTGATCAGGGCGAAAAAGCCGTAGACGATGGTCGGGATGCCGGCGAGGATTTCAAGCAGCGGCTTGGCGATGCCCCGAACCGCAGGCTTGGCATATTCGGCCATGTATATGGCGGCGAAGAGACCAACCGGAACGGCAAAGAGCATGGCGACGAAGGCGATATAAAGCGTGCCGGCCAGAAGCGGCAACAGGCCGAACTGACCTTCCGTGCCGCCGCTGCCGGCAGCCGAGAAGCGCGGATCCCAGACCGTGCCGAAGAAGAAGGCGCTGGGAGAAACAGACTGGAAGAAGCGGATCGCTTCCGAAAGCATCGAGCCGACGATACCGACGGTCGTCAGGATCGCGATGGACGAGGCCAGAAGCAAGGCTCCGAGCATGACGCGTTCGACGCGGTTTCGGGCCCGGAACGGCGCGGTGATACCGCGGATGGCAAAGACGGCGCCGGCAATGGCGATCAACAGCACGACGGCGCTCATCGCCCAGCGGCTGGTGTCCTTCATCGAATTATAGGTTTTCGCCGACGTGACCATATAGGCCTCACCGGCATTTGCCATGGGCACGCCCTTGGCGGCTAGCGTATCGCGCAGAACGGCCGGATCACCTGTGACGGCGGCCATTTCGTCGGCGTTGAGCAGTCGCAGACCGTTGGCGACCTGCATGACCTGGCCAAGCATCAGCTCGGTCGTCGCGCCACCCTGGTTGCGGACGTCCTCCGGCAAGGAGTTCCTTGTCGCGTTTTCAACGAAAAAGGGGCTGGCAATCAGCCAGAGGGCGAGGATAACAGCCGCAGGAAGAACCGACCAGATGGCGACATAGACGCCGTGATACCCTGGAAGCGAATGGAGTGCGGACAGCTTGCCATTGGAACTGGCCATCGCCCTAGCGCGGCCGGCAAAATATGCAGCAAGACCAACGATCAAAATGACCAAAAGTATAAGTGAAGTGCTCATCGATATGTCCCCCCGGCCTGTCAATCATTGAAAGCCGGCAAATCCGATCTCGGGAGGTACGGCACGGCAAAACTGCCGTGCCGCGTCTTGGGAGACTGCTATTACAGCATGTTGCCGTCGGTGAACGCCTTGCGGTCAGCTTCACGCTCAGCATCCGGAGCCGGAACCAGGCCGTAAGCGGCCAGCGGGCTGTCCGGACCGACCATCTGGTCGTCGAGGAAGAACTCAACATATTCCTTCAGGCCCGGGATAACGCCGAGGTGAGCCTTCTTGACGTAGAAGAACAGCGGGCGCGAAACCGGATATTCGCCGGAAGCGATCGTTTCGGTCGACGGTACGATGCCGTTGACGGTTGCGACCTTCAGCTTGTCAGCGTTGTTTTCATAGAAGGACAGGCCGAAGACGCCGATGCCGTTCTTGTTGGAAGCGATACGAGCGAGCGTTTCGGTGTAATCGCCGTCGATGTCGATCGCCAGACCGTCCTTGCGAACGGCGATGCACTTCTTGGCGGCTTCCTTTTCGTCGGTGATCAGGGTCTTGATCACGTCGGCAGCGCCGGAGTCCTTGCAGCCGTGAGCGAGCATCTTCTCGTCGAAGACTTCGCGCGTGCCGTGCTTTTCGCCCGGGATGTAAGCGGCGATTTCAACGTCCGGCAGGTCCTTGTTAACTTCCGACCACTTCTTGTAGGGGTTGGCAACGAGCTTGCCGTCAACGACGACTTCAGCGGCCAGAGCGAGGTAGAGGTCCTGCGGAACCAGCTTCAGGTCAGCATTGCCGGAGTCGGTTGCGAAGACGATGCCGTCATAACCGATCTTGACTTCCTGAACTTCGGTAACGCCAGCTGCTTTGCAGGTTTCCAGCTCCGAGTCCTTGATCTTGCGCGAAGCGTTGGCGATGTCGATCGTGTCCGGGCCAACTCCCTTGCAGAATTCCTTCAGGCCGGCACCCGTGCCGCCGGATTCAACGACCGGGGTCTTGAAGTCGGGGAAGGTTTCGCCGAACGTTTCGGCAACGATCTTGGCATAAGGCAGAACGGTCGAGGAACCTGCGACCTGGATCTGGTCACGAGCAACGGCTACGCCAGCAAAAGCGGCGGAAGCAACCAGTGCTGCGACAGTGAGTTTCAAAGACTTCATCAGAATTCTCCCAGAATGGGCTTGTGTGGGTGCGCTTTTCATCAGCGCTCGCTTTCGCCGTGTCGACCGGCCGCCCTAGTTAGCGCCCGATGCCCACACCTTTTATGTCAAATTCAAGAAACATTTGTGACAGATCAAGCGATTGAAAATACTTGATATTTTTCGAAAATGGCTTTCATGGCGCCAGGTTTATGTCAAAACCTTACCGTAAACACCGTACCCTTGCCGACCTCCGATTGCACCAGCAGCCGGGCCCTGTGTCGTGTCAGGATATGCTTGACGATGGCCAGCCCCAGGCCCGTGCCTTTCTTGGACCGGCTGGCTTCGACGTTAACCCTATAGAAACGTTCGGTAATGCGGGGAACATGCTCGGCCGGGATACCCGGGCCGTGATCGCGGACCGACACCTCGGTCGGCTGGTCGCCGCCGCCCGAAAGCACAACCTCGACCTTCTTGCCCTCCTGGCCATATTTGCAGGCATTTTCGATCAGGTTCTCGAACACTTCGGTCAGTTCGTCGCGATCGCCCTGAACGATGACTGGCTGATCGGGCACGACCAATGTCACCTTGACATCCAGATCCTCAGCCAGCGGCAACAGCGCATCGCGTACATGGCCGAGCAAGGGCGCGAGATTGATTGCCTCGTCCGGGGCGATGTGGGACTTCAACTCCAGCCGCGACAGGGACAGGAGATCGTCCACAAGGCGGCTCATCCGCGTCGCCTGCTCGTGCATGATGCCGAGGAATTTCTCGTGCGCCTTGGCATCGTTGCGCGCCGGCCCCTGCAGGGTTTCGATGAAACCGCGCAAGGAGGCGAGCGGCGTGCGCAACTCGTGGCTGGCATTGGCGACGAAGTCGGAGCGCATCCGGTCGATGCGGCGCGCCTGCGAGATGTCACGATAGGAAAGCACATAAAGCCGCTGATCAGTCGGGAGGCGAATTTCGGCGGGTGCCACGCGGACGATATAGACCGCTTCGGACGGGAAGCGCTCGGAATGCTCGATCTGATTGGCCTTGCCGGTGATTATCGTCTCGCGCACCATGTCCAGGATGCCCGGCGAGCGAACACGCGCCGACAGATCACTGTTGGGCGGGATGGTGCCGAACGCCTTTTCCGCCGCCTGGTTCTGCAGCAGGACGGTTTCACCGGCCGTCACGACGATGATCGGCGCGTCCAGAGCGTTGAAGACACTGGCCAGTACGTCGAGGTTGTCGGCCTCCGGCGGCACTGCGACAACCTCGGGAAGTGGCGGGCGAGGATCCGCGGAACGGCGCAACAAAGCGGCCAGCCAGACCAGCCAGAGGAGCAGCACTGCGATGGCGTGAAGGCCGAGAAGAAGGGCTGCACCGGCTGCAACAGCCGACAGGCCGATATGCCATTTCTCGGAATTGGCCCGCTCCTTCAGATGCTCCCAGACTGTTTTTGTATCTTCCAAGATAGTTTCTCGCGCGGGTGTACAATCAGCCGTTGATACCGGAGATTCATGACATGATTTTCACGGGATGCTTGAATTCGCAATGCAATTATGGCCTCCTCCCCGTGAAATCGGCACCCATCGAAAAGCATTCAGCAAGGACATGCCATGACGGAGACTGCAGGAAACAAGCCGGTTGAACTCGTCGTCAACGGCAAGCCACGGGTTTTCGATGTCGATAATCCCGAACTTCCGTCCTGGATCGACAAGGCCGCGCTGAACTCGGGAAACTACCCCTATGACAAGAAGCTCGACGGGGACAGCTACGACCAGACCCTCGAAAAACTGCAGATCGAACTCGTCAAACTGCAGTTCTGGCTGCAGGCGACAGGCCAGCGCGTGGTGGCAATTTTCGAAGGGCGGGACGCCGCCGGCAAGGGTGGAGCGATCCATGACACACGGGCCTATATGAACCCCCGCTCCTCTCGGGTCGTGGCATTGACCAAGCCGACGGAGACAGAACGCGGCCAGTGGTACTATCAGCGTTATGTCGCGCATTTTCCGACGGCCGGCGAATTCGTGATGTTCGACCGCTCCTGGTACAATCGCGGCGGCGTCGAGCCCGTTATGGGCTTCTGCACGCCGGAACAGCAGAAGCATTTTCTCAAGCAGACGCCACGTTTCGAGAAGCTGATCACCGCCGACGGCATCCACCTGTTCAAGTTCTGGCTGGATATCGGTCGCGAGATGCAGCTGAAGCGCTTCCACGATCGGCGCCACGATCCGCTGAAAGTGTGGAAGCTGTCCCCCATGGACATCGCAGCCCTGACGAAGTGGGATCTCTATACCGATGCGCGCGACCTCATGCTGAAGGAAACCCATTCCGAGCATGCGCCCTGGACGGTGGTCCGCGCCAACGACAAGCGGCGAGCGCGGCTGGACCTCATCCGCCACATCCTGACGGCGCTCGATTATGACGGCAAGGACAAGGGCGCGATCGGCCAGATCGATGACAAGATCCTTGGTTTTGGTCCTGACTTCCTAAAGTAACGGCCCGCCGGGTGGGTTCAGCCGGGATTACTGTCCTGGCAGGATCCGCACGGCATAGAGGCTGAGGCTGTTGCCGGCGCCCGTCACGTCGCTGTTGATCAGGATATGGCCGGGCGAACTCGGCGCCAGGCTGCGATCAAACGTCACCTTGAACAACATGTCGCTCTTCTCCTCGTTCACCGTGAAGCGATGACGACCGCAATCGCCGAGCGAGGCGAAATCGCATTCTACCGAGAACTGGGTCTGCTTGCCGGAATCCGCTTGCACACTCAGGGCCACGGTGGAGGTCTTACCGGAAATCTGCTCGAGAATGGCCGTCGGAATCTCGATCCGCACATTGCCGTCCTGATCCGCCGAAGAGGACGTGATGCGCACGCGCTGGCCACCTTCGTCGCTAACCGGATCGGCGGCCGCACGCCCCTCCACGGAAACCTTGGCCATCTCGGCCGGCGTGAACACATCGATCCAGTCGCCGGTAAAGCCGGACTGGCTTCCGAGCGTCTGCAGCCCCGCCCCGCCGTCAAAATCCTCCGACTGTATCGTTGATGGCGGATTGGCGACGCTGGTATCGCGCTCGGCGGGTGTCTTCAGAAGTCCGCTCGTATCCACCCACCAGACCGCCCCCAGGAACGCAGCGCCCAAGGTGGTGACGACCATGACGAAGGAGAGGAAGCTTCCGCGCTTGCGCCGGCGCGGCTTTGCCGCTGGTGCCGCCTTGGCGGCCTTGACGCGCTTGCCGGCCTGTGGCTCGGCAGCGACCGGGGCAGCTTCGTCCGTGCGGGCGTTGGCCCGGCGCTCCGGACGCAAGCCTGCCAAGCCGTCATCGACGACCGGGTCGATCCCGCTGTCCGAAACATCGGCACGCCCTTCCGGTGGAAGATGGGCGCCGTCATCGATTTCCACGGAAGGCGCCGGGGCGACTTCATCGCGTCGCACCGGGGAAACGACAGCCGCTTGCGCCTTCAGCGCGTTGCGTTCTTCCTGTTCAATCCCGTGAATGATGGCTTCGAGTCTATGACGCTGCTGCGCGATGACCTCCGGGTCGTGAACATCCTGCTTGCGCAGGCCTGCTTCCAGCGCGTTGCGAGCCGACTGGTAGATGCGCGCGCGAGTTTCGGAACTCGTCCGGTCGGACCGTTCCAGCGCATGTCTGATGGCAGTTTCCAGTCCGCTCACACTTTGTCCTTCCGGGGCGGGCATCCAAGCGCCCGCCAGAGCATGTCACACACGGCCAATCGCCCGCAGGGGCAGACATGCTATCAAATTTTTTCCCGGCACCACACCCGAAGGCAAGGTCCGGCTTGATGATTTGCCCCCTGGATTATCGGGAAAATCCGGCAGGCTTTTGGATGTATTAACAATTCGGTAACGGTTGGAGCAGCGATCTGCAAGCCTCGCACGCCAAACTGACGGCCAAGGCAGGGGAAAACCCGGCGGTTTCAGCGCGCAACACAGTTCCCGGTGACGCGAAACGCCTTTGCAAAACAGAAAGTCACTGCTAGTATTCTTACGTTTACGGAAACGTCAAATAATTACCCGGGAGCGAACACTTGTCCTTGCCAGCCCTTCTCAAAGGCACCACCCGGCTGCCGGTCGTCGCCGCGCCGCTTTTCATCATTTCCCACCCGGCGCTGACGCTTGCCCAATGCAAGGCCGGGGTCGTCGGCTCCTTTCCGGCGCTCAACGCCCGGCCGGAAGCACAGCTGGACGAATGGCTGGCCGAAATCACCGAAGAGCTTGCCGCCCACAACAGCCGTAACCCCGGCAAACCTGCCGCACCCTTCGCCGTCAACCAGATCGTCCACAAGTCCAACAAGCGGCTCGAGCATGATCTGATGCTTTGCGTCAAATACAAGGTGCCGATCGTCATTTCATCGCTCGGCGCCGTGCCCGAGGTCAATGCGGCGATCCACTCCTATGGCGGTATCGTGCTGCACGATGTCATCAACAACAGGCACGCCAATTCGGCCATCCGCAAGGGTGCCGACGGCCTGATCGCGGTCGCAACCGGGGCTGGCGGCCATGCCGGCACACTGTCGCCCTTCGCGCTGATCCAGGAAATCCGCACCTGGTTCGACGGGCCGCTTCTGCTTTCGGGAGCGATCTCCACCGGTGGTGCTATCCTTGCGGCCCAGGCGATGGGGGCAGACATGGCCTATATCGGCTCGCCTTTCATCGCCACGACGGAGGCTCGCGCTAGCGACGCCTACAAGCAGATGATCGTTGATAGCAGCGCCGGCGATATCGTCTATTCCAACTATTTCACCGGCATCCACGGCAATTACCTGAAGCCGTCGATCGTCGCCGCCGGCATGGACCCGGAAAACCTGCCGGAAGCCGATCCCTCGAAGATGGATTTCGAAACGGCGACAACCGGCGCCAAGGCATGGAAGGATATCTGGGGCTGCGGTCAGGGCATCGGCGCCGTCACCGAGATCGCCCCGGTCGCGGCATTGGTCAATCGGCTCGCGGGAGAATATGCAGATGCCCGCCAGCGGCTGGCCCTGTAAAACAAGGCACTGGGAATTGTCCCGCGCTTTTTTCCCAAACTGAAAACTGATGGCTTGAAATCCCGTCGGTTTGCAGGTATCAGCCCCTCACACATCGTTCTGCAGCCAATGCGGAACGGATGCGGGCCGCTTTAGCTCAGTTGGTAGAGCACGTCATTCGTAATGACGGGGTCACGTGTTCGAGTCACGTAAGCGGCACCATTTCTTCACCACAGCTTGCTTTTCATGGTCTCCGCACCCCAAGCGTGGTCGCACCAAACCGTCTCGGGACTGATCCAACCAATCCAAGCGACTTCATTTTGCGTCCAGGCTTCGGGCAGCAATTACCCGAATCGTTCCACCAGAAAATCAGGCGGCGCAACAGTGCCGGTCAGCCGCCCGGTCTTCGCGAGACTGGTTGGCGATCCGTCGACCAGCGATCCGATGACCATGAAACTAACGGCGACAAGAAATCCGAATGCGACATAGGAGAGCTTCTCAAGCATGGGACAAACTCCTGTTTCGGTTTCGGCTGAACACCGATGCCCGTCAAAAGTTCCATACGTTTTGCTGAAATAAAAAATTCAGTGCCGCGCGCGAAAAGGCGGTCACAATTCCTGCCCGTGGAAGCGTCATGGGGAGGCAGCCCCTCCGCCACCGAGGCGGAAGGGCTGGGCTGTGTCAGTTGACAGAAGTCAGCGTCATCGACGCGCCGCCGGCCGCGACGTTGAGGCCGATCTGGCCAGTGACACTGATGGTCTGGAGGTGGATCGAACCGGACGTACCGCCAACCAAGACATTGGCGCCGATACCGGCACCGACGGTCGCTTCAGCACTGGCGCCCTGATAAAGGCCGCTCAGCGAGCCCTGATGATATCCAGCGGTCGGCGCGAGCACCGCCCAGACCAGCTTGCTCTTCGTGGTGAAGCCCAGATCGACGCCCATCTTGCGGATCGCGCCACTATAATGATCCGTGCGTTCGGCGCCCACCGTCGAACGGAAGGTGCAATCCGCTTCCCTGGCCGAGCCAAGCACATAGCCCACACCGCCGCCGATTTCGCAGGTCAGGTAGCCGATCTTCACGCCACCGCGAACGTCGGATTCTTCATAGGCCGGCGCCGGAGCGCCCTCGACCGGATCGGCAGCCATGACGGCCGACGATCCGCCTGCCAGCAGCGAGGCCGCGGTGAATGCCAGAGCACACATATTCTTCATGTCATTTTCCTTTTAAAACCGTGACCGTGCATGCGGTCGGTGGTCCACCGACACATTGACCGGCGGGGAGTGGACGATGTAACGGAAGCTTCCGACCAACGCCCCTGACCCGGTGGCTGCCCCACCCAAAACGCGCGGAGAAGCAGACCGTTCCACAGTTCAACTGCCATTGGGACATTTCGAAGGCACTGCATCCGGCGGCCATGCCGGTCCACGGCCTATCGCCTGCGCGGCGGCCTATCCGCAACACATGGATT
Organism: Rhizobium sp. Leaf453; assembly: GCF_001425605.1. Lineage (GTDB taxonomy): Bacteria > Pseudomonadota > Alphaproteobacteria > Rhizobiales > Rhizobiaceae > Pararhizobium. The sequence continues at coordinate 770,650 of NZ_LMRG01000001.1, forward strand.
CGTCCCGTGGCATGGCCTCCAGCCACGGGCAAGCGATTCACCCTAGCCTGTCCCCTCACCGGCATGATGCCGGATCGTGAAAGGACAATGATATGTCGAACACCGTGGAATACGCCCCCAACTCCCAAGAAGCGGCCATTGCCCTGTTCCTGCAGGATGACAATGGCGACAAGCTGACCGACATTCTCGTCGATGCGCTCGACGAAGCCTTCCGGATCCTGCGCGACGAAATCTCGTCCTACCCGCTGAACTAGGCATCCATCCCTCGTTCGCCATATCGTGCCTGCCTGTTTGAGACGGCAGGCATTATCATTCGGCTTCGATCGCAAAAACGAGGCCACGTGTCGCTTCCCCGTCAAAAACTGTCATCAATCCGCGCTATGATGATCGCATCGGTGTAACACCCGACAGCGCTGGATTTCCGCCCGAAAAGACGCATGTCAATGCGCTCGGCGCCCGCCAAAACATGGTTAATTTTTTAACTATTTCTGGCCTATCAGCGGAACAGATGCGGCGGTTGCGCCGTTGATGCGAAAACGGGAGGACCTTCGATGATCTTCAATCTGCTCAATACCAGACGCGAAGAAACGACCGACACCGGCACCTTTGCCGACGGCATTTTCGACCTTTCCGAAATCGAGATCAAGACAGCGCCGCGCCGCCTGCGCGGCCACATCGCCCATCAGCGCGATTATGGCAGCGACCGGACGGTCGCACAGTTGCCCGCCGGCTTCGCCTGAGGCAGCTCCGGCACGGCAGACAGCGAGACCATGTTGAAGCAGCGCTCAGGCGCGCGGCTTCAGCTTCATGTGACGATTGACGTCCTTGTAGAGCAAATAGCGGAATTTGCCCGGACCGCCGGCATAGCAGGCCTGCGGGCAGAAGGCGCGCAGCCACATGTAATCGCCCGCCTCGACCTCCACCCAGTCCTGATTGAGCCGGTAGACCGCCTTGCCTTCCAGCACGTAGAGCCCGTGTTCCATGACATGGGTTTCGGCGAAGGGGATGATGGCGCCCGGCTCGAAAGTGACAATGGTCACATGCATGTCGTGGCGCAGGTCGTTGGGATCGACGAACCGGGTCGTCGCCCACTTCCCTTCCGTACCGGCCATCGGTGACGGGGCGATATCGGCTTCGTTAAGGAAGAGCGGTGTCGGATGGTCTAGGCCGTCGACAGCTTCGTAGGCCTTGCGGATCCAGTGGAAGCGGACCGTCTCTTTGCTGGTGTTGCGCACGGACCAGTTGCTCGCCGGCGGAATGAAGGCATAGCCGCCCGGGGTCATCTGATGGGTCTCACCGTCCATTGTCACCGTCAATTGGCCTTCGACGATGAACAGCACGCCCTCGGCGCCCGCATCAAGCTCCGGCCGGTCACTGCCGCCACCGGGTGCCACTTCCATGATGTATTGCGAGAAGGTCTCTGCGAAGCCGGAAAGCGGCCGCGACAGGATCCACAGACGTGTCTTGTCCCAGAATGGCAGGAAGCTGGTAACGATGTCCATCATCACGCCCTTCGGGATGACGGCATAGGCTTCGGTGAAGACGGCGCGGTCGGTCAGCAACTGCGTCTGCGGCGGGTTGCCGCCCGTTGGAGCGTAATAGGTGCGGTTCATCTGCATTCCCGGATTTTCGAATAATTTGCCTCGCGGCGGCGGAATTGCCGCGCGGCCTTGAGAAATCATTAGCGCAACCCGGCGCGCAGATCACGCGGCAATTCCCTTGCGTTTCCGGATTCAGTTTCGCCTATTGCGAGGAAATCGGCCGTTTGTTTCCCATCGGATGCCTGTTGTGTTCGCTGACGAACACCACCAATGTTGGAACCACGAAACAGCAGGGCAGGTTTTCATGGCGGAACGGTGGGGCACGGTCCTTGAACTCTGGCGATATCCGGTGAGCTCATTGCGAGGTGAACGGATCAGCAGTGTGCAGTTGGACTCCCACGGCGTCGCATGCGATCGCGGCTGGGGTCTGGCAGACGCCGACGGGAACGTGGCGGCACCAGAGAGCGAACGGCGCTGGCGGTTCGTACCGGACATGCTGGCCCGCGTCGGTGACAACGGCTTGGAGATCAATATCGATGGTGCCGCCTGGCTGCCAGCTCCTTCCGATCTCGCCGATGCTGCCGCCTCCACTCGCGCGGGGTTCCCTGTCAGCTTCCGTCCACTGTCGCACACGTCCGGGACCGCGACGGTGACACAACTGGCGCCGCGCTATGATCGCGGGCATCTTCACATCCTGACGACCGCTTCCCTGCGGGCGCTGGCGGATTTGCTGCCACCACAATCCATGGTCGATGTCAGGCGGTTCCGCCCGAATATCGTTGTCGATATGGAAGAGAATGAGCCGGGCTTTCCCGATCGGCAACTGATCGGCAGGACGTTGCGGATCGGCAATGCCGTGGTTGCGATCAACGAACCCTGCGAACGCTGCAGTTTCACGGCGCTTGCGCAGGGCGACCTGCCCTTTGCCAAGGAGGTGATGCACGCGATCGCGCGCCATGGTGGCGGCGGTTTCGGCGTCTTGGCAACCGTTATCGAGGCTGCGGAAATCCACCAGGGCGATCCGGTCAGTCTTACTTGATGATCCGGCCGGGAGGCACCGGCTGCGAGGTAACCTCGCGCAGCCATTCGCGCCAGATGGATACCAGCAGCGCCATCAGAACCGGCCCGACGAAGAGGCCGAGGAACCCCATGGTCTTCACGCCGCCCACCAACCCGAAGAACGTGGGCAGGAAGGGCAGCTTGATCGGGCCGCCGACGAGACGGGGCCGCAAGGTCTTGTCGACAATAAACAGCTCGATCGTACCCCATGCAAACAGCGCCACACCGGCAAAGACCGAGCCACTGGCGACCAGATAGACGGATACCAGCGTGAAGCAGAGCGGCGCGCCGCCCGGGACCAGCGCCATGATGCCGGTGATGATGCCGAGCGTGACGGGCGACGGAACCCCGGCCATCCAGTAGGCGATGCCGAGAACGATGCCTTCCCCGATAGCGATGACGCCCATGCCGGTGACAGTCGAGCTAATAGTCAGCGGCACGATGCGCGAGACGCGCTCCCAGCGCATCGGCAGGATGCGTTCGCCGAGCTTGTCGAGCTGTTCCACCAGCCTCTCGCCGTCACGGTAGACGAAGAAAAGGGTGATCAGCATGAACAGCAGCGTCAGCAAGGACTGAAAGGCGGATGCGCCGACAACGAGCACGCCGCGATAGATATTGCCGATATTGGAGCCGCTGACGAGCTGGACGAGTTCGCCCAGCGCGCCGGGATGGCCGATATATTTCGCCCATTGTTCGCCTAACCAGATTCCAGCGACCGGGATCTGCGTCAGCCAGGCGGGCACGACGGCGCCAGTGGCATTCGTCTCGATCGTCCAGACAACCCAGCTGCGGACCTCATCAACCGCATAGACGGCTGCGAGCGAAATCGGTGCGACGATGAAGGAAATGACAGCAACGATGGCGATCGTCGCGCCCAGCGTGCGATTGCCGCCGATGGCGGCCAGCATGCGCCGGTAGATCGGCCAACTGGCGAAACCGATGACCAGCGCCGCAAGCACTGGTACGAGGAAACCATGGAAGAAGTAGACACCGGCAAGCAGGACGAAAACGAGCAACCAGCGCGCAGCAGAAATCGGCCCGACGAGCGCCGAACGCTCATAGGCAGGACGACCGAAAAGCCGCGGTTCCTGCGGCAACTCTTCCCGTTCTCGATTGCTCAACTGCAAAAACATCTCCTCCCGCGGGCGCAGGATGACAGCAAAAGCCGCCCCGCACCAGCGTGTTTCCATTTGTTGCCGCCCTGTGGCGAAACATGCGCCTACGTAAGTATGACCGCATCGTCAACACAAGGGAATGACAACCGCATTTCACGGTAAGAAAAGGCTTCAAGAGCAGGTGGCCTGCCTGAAGATATCAGGCGGCGCGCACGGCCCGCGACCGGTCGAGGAAGACGGACGACAGGAAAATGCCAATCCCGGCAACCGACATCATCGCGCCGACCAGACCCGTCGATGTCCAGCCATAGCCTGCAGCGATCGACAGGCCGCCAAGCCAGGCACCGAGCGCGTTCGCCAGATTGAAGGCGGAATGGCTGAGCGCCGCAGCCAGCGTCTGTGCTTCTCCGGACACATTGATCAAACGCATCTGGACGCCGGGAACAACGGCGAAACCGCCGCCGATCAGGAGCACGTTGATGACAGCCATCCATGGCGTGTTCATGGTGAAATAGAACATGACATAGGCGACGAGATTGAAGACGAGGGCAATGCCGATCGACGACATCAGCGACCAGTCTGCCAGCCGCGAGCCGACGATATTGCCGAGGATCATGCCGGCGCCGAAGACGGAGAGCATCACGGGCACCGTGCCGAGCGAGACGCCAGCCACTTCCGTCAAGGCAGGAGTGATGTAGCTGAAAACAGCGAACATGCCGCCGCAGCCGATGGCGCAGATGCCGAGCGTCAGCCAGACCTGCGCCTTGCCGAGCGCACCGAGTTCCGTCAAGGGCGAGGCTGCCGGATTGGTGCGGTCACGCGGCACATAGAACCATGTCAGCACGACGGTGAGCATGCTGATCGCTCCAACGATACCGAAGGCGGCACGCCAGCCGAGCGCCTGACCGAACCAGGCGGCAAGCGGCGTTCCGAGCAGTGTTGCGACCGTCAGACCCATCATGACGCGGCCGATGGCGCGCGCCTTCTGGTGCGGGGCGGCCATATTGGCCGCGACCAGCGCCGCGACGCCGAAAAAGGCACCGTGCGGAAGACCGGCGAGAAAACGCGCCGCCACCAGAAGATTGAAGCTGCCGGCTACCGCGCTGGCGAGATTGCCGATCGCAAACAGGCTCATCAGCAACAGCAAAACATTGTGACGCGACGACTTTGCAGCGAGCACAGCCAGAAGCGGTGCACCGACAACGACGCCGAGTGCATAGGCGCTGATCACGTGACCGGCATAGGGAACGGAGACAGCCATATCGTCGGCGACCTGCGGCAGCAGCCCCATGATGGCGAACTCGCCGGTACCAATTCCGAAGCCGCCGACGGCGAGAGCAAATTCGGCACTTGAGAGACCACCCCAACGGGCGACCGGAGCGGGGGAAAGGACGTTATCAGCCATAGAATGATCCATCGGCAGCCTTGCGGCGCAAATTGTTTGGTCTTGAAAAGGAGGGCCGGAAGGGCTTGGGAGGAACGAGCCGGCCTATTGCACTGCAATATACCGTTTTGCCCCGGCGCGCAAAGCAATTGCTGCGCCACCATCCCGAGAAATCTGGCCGTCGCTGCTATCGATTTGGACTTTTAATTGACGTTTACGTTAAAGTTATATAGTTGCGAATGAGCTTGATGGGGCATGGCAAAAGCCTCATCTTGAATCGACGGAAGAATCTGGAGGGATTGTTTCGCGATATGCATAGCTTCGATAGCCGAAAGGCTTTGGATAGGATGCGCGAATAAAATGAGGCGAAGCGAGCGGATGCACGACGCTTGCAAGCTTCCAAGACAGGCAGCATGAGGGAGAGAGACATGCCGGATACCAACATTCAGACACCCGGAGCCCATGCGAGCAAGCCGTGGCTTCAATCCTATCCAGCAGGCATGCCGGCAGAAATCGCTCCCCTGCCCTACAATTCGATCGGCGATCTCTTTGCCCAGTCGTGCCAGAAATATGCCAGCCGCGCGGCCTTCACCTGCATGGGCAAGACGCTGACATTTGCCGATCTCGACGCCCAGAGCCGAAAGATTGGTGCCTGGCTGCAATCGGCAGGTCTCGCCAAGGGCGACCGCGTGGCGGTGATGATGCCCAACATCCTGCAGAACCCGGTGATCGTCTTCGGTATCCTGCGTGCCGGCTATACCGTCGTGAACGTCAACCCGCTCTACACGCCGCGCGAACTCGAGCATCAGTTGAAGGATGCCGGCGCGAAGGCGATCTTCGTACTCGAAAACTTCGCCCATACGGTCGAGCAGGTTGCGGCCAGGACGAGCCTCAAGCATATCGTCGTCACCACGATGGGCGACCTGCTCGGCGTCAAAGGGCTGATCGTCAATATCGTCGTGCGCAAGGTGAAGAAACTGGTTCCGGTCTGGTCGCTGCCCGGACACCTGTCGTTCAAAACCGTTCTCGCCAATGGCGGGCGGCAGACGCTCAAATCCGTCGATGTCAAACCGACTGACGTCGCCTTCCTGCAATATACAGGCGGCACGACCGGCGTCTCGAAGGGCGCGACGCTGACCCATTCCAATCTTCTGTCGAACATGGCGCAGATGGGGCTTTGGCTGGAAACCGCCTTCATCAACCGGAAGCGCCCCGAGCATCTGGTCTTCCTTTGCGCGCTGCCGCTCTATCACATCTTCGCCCTGACGGTGAACGCACTGATGGGCCTGAGCACCGGCGGGGAAAATATCCTGATCCCGAACCCGCGCGACATTCCGGCCTTCGTCAAGGAAATCGCCAAATACAAGATCAACATCTTCCCCGGCCTCAACACGCTGTTCAACGCGCTGATGAACAATGCCGAATTCCAGAAGCTCGATTTCAGCGATCTGGCGCTCACCTTCGGCGGTGGCATGGCCGTGCAGCGCCCTGTGGCGGAGCGTTGGGAGAAGATGACGGGATCGCCGATCAAGGAGGGCTATGGCCTGTCCGAGACATCCCCGGTCGCCACTGCCAACCGTCTGGACGAAGGAGAGTTTACCGGTACGATCGGCTTGCCGCTGCCTTCCACGGATGTCGAGATTCGCGACGAGGATGGCCATAACCTGCCGCTCGGCGATATCGGCGAAATCTGCATTCGCGGCCCGCAGGTTATGGCCGGCTACTGGCAGCGGCCGGATGAGACGGCCCGCGCCATCTCTCCTGATGGCTTCTTCCGCTCCGGTGACATCGGCTTCATGAACCCGCAGGGGCTGGTGAAGATTGTCGATCGCAAGAAGGACATGATCCTCGTCTCCGGCTTCAACGTCTTCCCGAACGAGATCGAGGAAGTGGCGATGACCCTTGCCGGCATCCTCGAATGCGCCGCCATCGGCGTTCCCGACGAGCATTCGGGTGAAGCGGTGAAGCTCTTCGTTGTCAAGAAGGACCCGAACCTGACGGAGGCCGACGTCAAGGCGCATTGCGTCGCCAATCTGACCAACTACAAGCGGCCCAGATTCGTCGAGTTCCGCACCGAATTGCCGAAGTCGAATGTCGGCAAGATCCTGCGCAAGGATCTTCGCGGCTGAAAGTCTGTGTGACTTGTCAGAACACCGCATAATCTCTATTTTAGCGGAGTGGTGACTGGAGCGCGAACTCCAGCCACCTTTGTTTATCTTAAGAATTGAACCCGCACGGCGATTGACCAGCTCGTGCGGGTTTTTCTTATGCTAAACGTGATGCCAAATGGTCGAAACCACATAGCTCACCTCCACTTTCAAGGGTAAGGCTGTGCCCTGCTACAGTCCGGGACGCCCATTCGCCCGGATGCGCCGGCTGGCATGGCGCTGCTGCTTCTGCCCCTGAATGCGCCAAATCTACTGTAAGCGAACGCTGATGCAACTGCTTGGGCGGGCGGGATTTAAATCCATTTAAAAGCGCAGGCTTTTTCGCCTTTGCGGACAGGAAAGGCTTGATTTGCAGGGGCCAAAGCGACTAGCTATCGCGACCCTTCCGCAAAGCAAGGAACCCTGCGATGACCGCTCTTGTCGACCAGCTGAAATCCACTGTTGCCGATACCAATGCAACCGATCTGAGGGCCGCTTTCGCCAGCGATCCCAAACGGTTCTCGACGTTCAGCATCACGCTCGACGACATGCTGTTCGACTATTCGAAATGTGCTGTTAACGACAAGATCATCGACGGGCTCGAGGCCATCGCCAAGGCGGCGCAGGTCGCTGAAAAGCGCGACGCCATGTTTGCCGGCGATATCATCAACATCACCGAAGGCCGCGCCGTCCTGCACACTGCGCTGCGTAACCGTTCCAACACGCCCGTGCTGGTCGATGGCAAGGACGTGATGCCGGATGTCAACGCCGTGCTGGACGCCATGGGTGGCTTTTCCGACGGCATCCGCTCCGGCGCGTTGAAGGGCGCCACCGGCAAGAAGATTACCGACGTCGTCAACATCGGCATCGGCGGCTCCGATCTTGGCCCGGTCATGGCCACACTGGCGCTCGCACCCGAGCATGACGGCCCGCGCCTCCATTTCGTTTCCAACATCGACGGCGCCCATATCGCCGACACGCTGAAGCTGCTCGACGCCGAAACCTCGCTGTTTATCGTCGCCTCGAAGACCTTTACCACCATCGAGACCATGACGAACGCGGCGACCGCGCGCGCCTTCATCGCCGACAAGCTCGGCGAAAAGGCCGTCGGCAGCCATTTCTGCGCCGTTTCCACCGCGCTGGACAAGGTTGCCGCCTTCGGCATCGACAGCGACCGGATCTTCGGTTTCTGGGATTGGGTCGGCGGACGCTATTCGATCTGGTCGGCCATAGGCCTGCCGCTAATGATCGCCATCGGCAAGGAGAATTTCGGCGAATTCCTGGCCGGCGCCCATGCCATCGACAATCATTTCCGCACGGCGCCGCTGCGCGAGAACATTCCGATGATGCTCGGTCTGCTCGGCTTCTATCATCGCAACGTTCTGGGGTATGCCACCCGCGCTATCCTGCCGTATGATCAGCGCCTGTCGCGCTTCCCCGCCTACCTGCAGCAATTGGATATGGAATCGAACGGCAAGGGCGTGACGCTGGATGGCACCGCGGTCGAGGGTAATTCCGGCCCGGTCGTCTGGGGCGAACCCGGCACCAACGGCCAGCACGCCTTCTACCAGCTGATCCATCAGGGCACGAGCATCATCCCCGCCGAGTTCATGATATCAGCCAACGGCCATGAACCGAACCTGCGCCACCAGCATGAACTGCTGATCGCCAATTGCCTGGCGCAGTCGGAAGCCCTGATGAAGGGCCGCACGCTGGAAGAGGCAAAGACGCAGATGGCCTCGAAGGGCCTCGCCAAAGACTTCATCGAGCGGATCGCGCCGCACCGCGTCTTCAACGGCAATCGCCCGTCGCTGACCTTCGTCTACGACAAGATGACGCCATTCACCTTCGGCCGCCTGATCGCACTCTACGAACATCGCGTCTTCGTCGAAGGCGCCCTGTTCAACATCAACTCGTTCGACCAGTGGGGCGTCGAACTCGGCAAGGAACTGGCGACCGGCCTGCTGCCCGTTGTTGAAGGCAAGGAAAGCGCCGAAGGCCATGATTCATCGACCGCCGGCCTCGTTTCGGCCCTGCTCAAGGCCAAGAAGTAAACTGCGGTTTCCCTCCGCGAGTGACATGGATGAATGCAGGCTGAACGCACAATTCAGCCTGTATTCGAACACAATGCGCTATCTCTTCCCTCACGTCTTCAAGCCGGGAAACCTTCCGGCGACGCGGGGTTCCGGGGCAGCACGGTGGAGCACTATTTCTTCGATTTGCACTTCGGCGACGAACAGGTCGTCGATGATGAAGGTGTCGATCATTTCGACGTCGGCTCCGCCGTATACTACGGCCAGCGCATCGCCGACCGGATCGGCCGCGATGCCGATTATCGCTCGCTTTCGGTGCATATCCGCACCGACGAAGGCGCTCTCCTCGCCATCCTCACTGCTTCAGCGGGACGCGGCCTCGAACAACGCGCGCTGATGGGCCGGTAATTCCGCACCATGGCGGCCACACCCACGGGTGGGCGGCCGCTTGTTCGTCGATGTTCCAGGTAGTGCTCACCGTCAGGTCAGAGCACGAAATCCGTCGCCAGCATGGTGAGCGTGCGGTCGAGAACAACCGTGAAATCGGCCGCCCCGTCGCCATCGATATCACCTGAAACAAATGCTTGCAGACCCTGGAACTGGTAGCGCAGTTCACCTGCGGCATTGCTGAAGGCCGCGGAACCGATAAGTGTGAAGGCCTGATCGCCCGTGGTCGTCAGATCGGCATCGATGGCACTCAGGTCGATCTTGTCTCCCTGGGTTCGGGCGAAATCGAGGATGATGTCGCGGCCGGACGAAGACACAGTGGTGTCCTCGATCATCCGGAAGGTGAAGTGGTCCGCGCCCGTGCCGCCGGTCAGCGTATCCGCACCGATACCCCCAATCAGCCTGTCATTGCCATCGCCGCCGTTGAGGAGATCGTCGCCGCGCCGGCCATAAAGACCATCATTGCCGGCTTCGCCCTTGAGATCGTCATTGCCGAGACCGCCGTCAAGCGTGTCATTGTCAAGCCCCCCCAGAAGCGCATCATTTCCATCTCCGCCGAGAAGCTCGTCACCGCCGGCATCCCCCTGCAGTTGGTCGTTTCCACCGCCCCCTTCCAGCCTGTCATTGCCGCTCCCGCCAAGGACGTTATCCGTACCGGCATGACCTATGAAGACATCGTTTGCCTTGCCCAGACTGAACCTGGCGGATCCCGTCACACTCGTCACACCACTGATATCAAACAGATTTTCCCTGCCCGTACCATACAAGGCATAGGTACCGACATGAATGGTTTCCACGCTGGCCGCAGTATCGAGGAGCAGGGTCTCGACGGATGCGTGATCGACGACCACAAATTCATCCTGGCCGGCTCCACCAATATAGATATCACTGCCGGCAAACTCGCCGTAGTCGATCCCGACATAAAACCGATCGTTACCTGCACCTCCGTCGAGCGTATCGCTCCCTTCCCCGCCAGTGAGGTGATCATGTCCGTCTCCGCCCGACAGCGTATCCTTGCCGCTTCCGCCCTCCACCGAGTCACTGCCGCTATAGCCGATATACGTATCGTTTCCGGCACCCATTCTTATCGGGATTACCTCGATCTCTTCCCAGCCCGGGTCGCCCGGACCATCGCCCGGCCAATGCCATACAATCGTGTTGCCGAGGCCGGTAAGGCCGCTGAGGTCGAACCGGTTCGCGGCGCCGGTCCCTTGCAACACATTGACAAAACTGTCGCTATCGCTGCTACTGAAAGTCAGGACTTCCACACCAGCGGCCGCGTCGAGCGTTAGGTCCGTTACCAGCACGCCGCCGATGATCCGGACCGTGTCGTAGCCGGCACCGCCCAAGAAGACGTCATCGCCCACATTCCGACCCAGCCGCCCCCCTCCATCCAGGTAGAACGTGTCGTTGCCGTCACCGCCATCGAACGTGTCGTTGCCGTTCCCGCCGCGAAGTATATCGACCCCCGCTCCACCCAGAAGCGTGTCGTCGCCCGCTCCACCCAGAAGCGTGTCATTACCCTCACCACCGTTCAGGATGTCGTTGCCATCTCCACCCGACAGACTGTCAGTGCCAGCCCCGCCCGATACCCTGTCGATGCCGACATGGCCGATATAGGTGTCGTCACCGTCAAACAGATCGATGTTGCTGCCGTTCTGGATACTGGTCAGGCCGCTGAAATCAAACAGATTCGCGAAAAGGGACCCTCCGAGAATGAACGAATTCATGTTCAGGATTGTATAACCAGAGACCGTATCCAGCAGCATGTTCTCGAAATAGCTGTTCTCCGTCAGTTCGAATTCCATGATCGTGCTCCCAAGACAGATTTTACTATTATTTTAGCTCATCCTAACTTTTATTTTAGGTTTTCATAAACTAATAGTCAAATTGCGCGAAAATATAGTATGGGATACCCAGCATACACCTTCTCCTTGCCCAATAGTCTCAAACACTGAGCGTCGCATTGCGCAAACGGTTTCAGGGCAGGACGCCGGCCGGCAACGCCCCGCAAAGCGATCATCGCTCTGTCATCAGAGCGTGCTTAAAGAGCCCGGTCGCAGGCACCACTCCGATTCGCGCCGAGTGCGAAAGATGGCATGCGGCCAAGCCACGCTGAGGCCCCCATGGAAAAGACCATTCTCGTTGTTACCGATGCCTGGCACCCGCAGGTCAACGGGGTCGTGCGCACGCTCGACGAACTCGCTCGATCGCTGAAGGAGCAGGGCGTCACCGTTCATTTCTTGACGCCGGAGCGCTTCGCCACCTTTCCGCTGCCGTTCTATCCCGATATCCGGCTTGCGCCTCCCATGCGCCGGCATGTTGCTGATGCGATTGATGCCGTAGAGCCGGATTACATTCATATCGCAACGGAGGGACCGCTGGGTCTCGTGGCGCGCGCCGTCTGCCTGCGGCGGAAACTACCCTTCACGACCAGCTATCACACCCGCTTTCCCGAATTCGTCAGCGCCCGCCTGCCGATCCCCGAAAGCTGGAGCTACTGGTGGCTGCGCCAGTTCCACAATTCCGGCAATGGCATGATGGTCGCCACCGCCTCGCTCGGCACCGAGATGGCGGCACGCGGCTTTCACAACATCAAGCGCTGGACACGCGGCATCGATGCCACGCTGTTCGATCCGGCGCTCCGGCAGGATCTGTCCCTTCCCCGCCCCATCTTCCTGAACGTCGGCCGCGTTGCCGTGGAAAAGAACCTGCCTGCCTTTCTCGACCTCGATTTGCCGGGCAGCAAGGTCGTCGTCGGTGATGGACCGGATCTCGCCACGCTGCGGCAGCGCTATCCGGACGTCCATTTCCTCGGCAAGCGCATGGGCGCGGAACTGGCCACCATCTATGCCTCGGCCGATGTATTCGTCTTTCCGAGCCGGGTCGATACGTTCGGTCTTGTCATCCTGGAAGCGCTCGCGAGCGGCTGCCCGGTCGCCGCCTTTCCCGTCACGGCGCCGAACGACATCCTCGGCGATGGCGGCGGCGTCCTGTCAAACGACCTGCGCCAGGCGGCGCTCGATGCTCTGAAACTGTCACGCGAAGATGCCCGGCGAAAGGCGCTGACCTTCAGCTGGGGTGAATGCGCCCGGCAGTTTCTGTCCAATCTCGATGGGGTTCCGAGCAATGCGTTCGCGCGACGAGGGCGTCGCATCGGACAAACCGTGTAGCCACTCGGCAAGGTCGTCGTCACGGCGCAAAGTGGCCCGGGAAAAGGTACCCGCTGTCAATTGCTGCCGGGCGGCAAGCTCGTCAACAGACCGCGCCAGCTCGCCAGTCGCTCAAGCATGGGCAGACCGATCTCGTTCAACTGCCGGATGATTTCGCGCCGGCGGGGGCTGTCACCATCGAGGTCCACGTAATAGTGGGCATCATATTCGTTCTTGAGCTCGACCGTCGGAAGGAAACTGTTCATCCGCCAATGCTGTTGATCGCCAAGGCGACTGACGCGACCGATGTTGAAATAGCAACTGAAGCCGTATTGGCTCTTCTGAAATTCGAAATAGACCTCGAAGAAAACGCCCTGCCGTAGCCAGCGGCTGTCTTCGCGCCGGAAGCCTTTGGGCAGTAAGAGGCCATTGATGTCGGTCGTCATGCTCTTCTTCACGCGCGCCCGAATCTGCGGCAGGTCTGCCGGCGCCCAGCGGGGCGGCGTCTGAATCGGACCTGGATCGGCGTTGCCTTCGCTCATCGACGCCCTCGGATTTGTATTGCAAAGCCTCACGCCGTGCCAGTCTAAGTCACAGGCATGACAGCCAGTCGTTGAGCGCTCCGGAAACGTAGGCTGTAACGACAAAGCCGAATGAGCCGCGCCTTACAACCCGATCTCATAGCTCCACGGCGGGTTCGCCCCTGCCCGCGACACGGTCACCGCCGCCGCCTTGGCGCCCAGCGTCAACGCATCGCGCACGGCCTCTTCGTTGAGCGTCGCCACCTGCGCCTTGGTCAGCAGGTTGTTCATCTTTAGCGAGGCGAGAATGCCGGCATCGAAGGTGTCGCCGGCACCGACCGTATCGACAACCGTCACCTTTTCGCCGCCGACCGAGACCTTGCCGCGCGCGGTATAGCCATCGGCGCCATCGGCGCCCTTGGTGATGACGACGAGCTTCGGGCCACGCTGCAGCCACTTGGCCACCAGTTCGTCATGCGTACCCTCTTCGCCGAACCAGTCGAGGTCCTCGTCCGAGAACTTGACGATATCGGACATCGCCGCCATTCGCAGCATGCGCGCCTTGTGAGATGCCGCATCCTTGATGAAGCCGGGGCGGATATTTGGATCGAACGAAATCACCCGCTTTTCATGCTCGCGCGTCATCAGCGCTTCGTAAGTCGAGCCGCACGGTTCGGGGATCAGGCTGATGGCGCCGAAATGCAGCGCTTCGCAGAAATCGCCCAGCGCCGGCAGATGGTCCTTCGTGATCATCCGGCCGGCAGTGTTCTCGTCGAAGAAGGCATAGGTCGCGGAACCATTGACCAGCTTTACGAAGGCGACCGTCGTATGCAGCGACAGGGTAGCGCAGGGGGCGAAATCGACATTGCTGGATTTCAGCGTTTCGCGCAGCATGTCGCCGAACATGTCGTCGGATAGGCCGGTAAAGAAGCCGGTGGGGATGCCGAGCCGGCCGAGCGCGATCGCAGTGTTGAAGATCGCGCCGCCCGAATAGGGGGCGAACGCCGTTTCGCCCGCCGTCGTCTGGCGCGGCAGCATGTCGATCAGGGCTTCTCCACAGCAGATGATCAAGACGACGTCCTCCCCTTCGATGATCTTATTTCAATCGATTTAATCTAAGTTGCCGGGAAATTCCAGCATCCTTTTCACGCCGTCGCCAGCGCGCTCACGCCGCCATTGCGGCCGGACCATTCGAGCGGCGCATTGAGGAAGGCTTCGACCTCCGACAGCGTCTTTTCATCGAACAGCTTCTGCTCGCGGGCGACAGCCAGAACGTTGCGCCAAGTGGCGATATTGAGCAGAGTCACGCCCTTGTCCTTCATCTCGCCGCGCGCCTGCGGGAAGATGTCGTAATAGAACAGCGCGATGCCATGATCGACCACGCCGCCCGCCGCGCGGATCGCGTCGATGAACTTGAACATCGAGCCGCCGGCCGTCGTCAGGTCCTCGATCACCAGGACGCGCGCGCCTTCCGGCATATGGCCCTCGATCTGCGCGTTGCGGCCATGTCCCTTCGGCGCCTTGCGCACATAGATCATCGGCAGCGACAGGCGCTCGGCCAGCATCGCCGCAAATGGAATGCCCGCCGTCTCGCCGCCGGCAATCACGTCGAACTGTTCGAAACCCGCCTCGCGCAGCACCGTGGCGGCGGCAAAATCCATCACCGTCGAGCGGATGCGCGGATAGGAAATCAGCTTGCGGCAATCGATATAGACCGGGCTCGCCATGCCCGACGCCAGCTTGTACGGTTTGTCGGCGCTAAAATGCACCGCCTTGATTTCCCAGAGCATCTTGGCCACCAATTCGGCCATGACGGCCTTGTCTGGAAAGGATGTCTGGATCATCGGCGGTCTCCTGCGCTGTCGGGAATTTTATCCCTCGCCGCATAGCAGGTCAGCCCTTCTAATGCCAGAGGTGGCGGACCGATCTCCCTCTTCTCCCCAGCGGGACGAAGAGGGAGCGGACTCCTTGATCAGCGAAAGGCTGCTGCCATTCAATCCGCCTGATTTTCACCCTGCTGCTGGCAAAACGTAATCCGGTTGCTGAAGGGATCCGTGACCGCCACTTCCAACCCCCAGGGCGCCTTGTTCAACCCGGGCTTCATATAGCGGTAGTCCTTGGCAGCCAGCTCCGATTGCAGCGCCGCCGCATCCCCGACACGCACAAACGCCCGGGCGCCGGGGCTGGCGTCGCCTGCGTGTTCGCTCAGATGCAGGAGCATGCCTTCACGCGAGACCTGACAATAGAGCGGAAAATTGTCGCCGAAGCGGTGTTCCCAATCCAGCGTGAAGCCGAGGAAGCCGCAATAGAATTCCATCGCCTTGTCGACGTCGAAAATGCGGAAGATCGGGATCGGCGGCTGGATACCGACGGCACCGTCGCCTGTCGTTTTTCCCTTCTCCGCCGCGTCGATTTTTGCCGACAGGATATTCCAATGGTCATAGCCGAACTGGGCGGCGACGATCTCGAGGGCCTGGCTGTGGGAAAGGGTGGTGTTTTGATCGGCAAGGGCCTGTTTCAGCACCTTTGCCATGAGCTTCGCATCGCGAAAATCGCGCATGGTTCATCCTCCATCTCGCGGCAAACAGGACGATCAGTGCCCGCTCTGCTGACCCGTTCGCCATCGACGCCATGGGCAAGGATGAGAAAGGCTGGAGTGGATGCATTCACCATTCGCGCCGAGGCGCTGCGGGGCGGCTGGCCGCATCCGGCCAAGCCCATGGATAGGGGAAGATTTTGCCGCGATCAAGCCCGGTTACGCGAAGCCCTCAAACCACCGCCCAATGCAGCGGGAACATCGGGTCGAACACGGTCACGGTTCCGGCCCCCGTTTCGATCTTCGGGGGGAAGGACAGCGCGTCCGCCTGCTTGCGCAGCGTCATCGTTTCCTCGTTGACAGGCAGACCGTACCAGGCCGGGCCGTTCAGCGAGGCGAAGGCTTCCAGCTTGTCGAGCGCATTCTCCTGCTCGAACACATGGGCAAGGCAGCTCATCGTGTTGATCGAGGTATAGATGCCGGCGCAGCCGCAGGCGCATTCCTTCAAGGGATCGACATGCGGCGCGCTGTCGGTGCCGAGGAAGAAGCGCGCATTGCCGGATGTGGCGGCGGCGCGCAGTGCCAGGCGATGAACCTCGCGCTTGGCGACCGGCAGGCAGTAATAATGCGGCCGAATGCCGCCGACCAGGATGGCATTGCGGTTGATGATCAGGTGATGGGTGGTGATCGAGCCGGCAAGGTTGCTCTTGGCGGACTTGATGTAATCGATGCCGTCCTTCGTCGTGACATGCTCCATCGTCACCTTGAGTTCCGGCAGGCGCGCGCGCAACGGATCGAGCACCGTCTCGATGAACACCGCCTCGCGGTCGAAGATATCGACATCCGGCGTCGTCACTTCGCCGTGGACGCAGAGCGGCAGGCCGATCTTGGCCATACGCTCCAGTACCGGCATGGCATTCTCGAAATTGCGCACGCCGCCATGCGAATTGGTGGTCGCGCCGGCCGGATAGAGCTTTACTGCCTTGATCAGGCCGCTCGTGTGGCCCGCCTCGACATCATCAGGGTTCGTGCCCTCGGTGAGATAGAGCGTCATCAGCGGCTCGAACCGGTCGCCCTTCGGCAGCGCCGCCATGATGCGCTCGCGATAGGCCGTTGCATCGGCGGTCGTGACGACCGGCGGCACAAGATTGGGCATGATGATGGCGCGGGCAAAATGCCGGCTGGTATCACCGATCACGCCCTTCAGCATCTCGCCATCGCGCAAATGCAGGTGCCAGTCGTCAGGACGGCGGATCGTCAGTTCGGTGACCGGCTGTGGGCTCATGCGGATATCTCCAGGCAAGCATGGACGTTCGGAAACACAAGCTCCGGCATGTCGGCGAATCTGAAACAGCAAGACGTCTCAGGTTCGCTCGATCCAACCTCCACTCTCCGTCATCCTCGCCCCTGTGGCGGGGATCCAGCGACCCGTCGGGTCAAAGGACTCGTCTCACCGCGCAGACGCGCAGTGGCTGGATTCCTGTGACAAGCGCAGGAATGACTGAAGAAATAGGCATCGTGCCCAGCCGTGTTCGGCCCTCCGATAGCATCATTCGCTCACCTGAAACAACAAAGGATCGCCGCGATCAGTTCGTTTCAAAAATCTCGATCGCGATATCCGCAGGCCGTGAATTGTCGATGATGCGTTTGCCGTTCGGCAGGTCGTTGCCGTAGAGCTTCCATTCGATACCAGCCGCATCGAGCCCATAGTGAATCCAGCGTTGGCGCAGCCGCTCTTCCAGCACCTCGTAGGATGGACCGACGAAGATCGTCAGGTCGAACATGCCGTCGAGCCGGGACCAGGGCGCCTCGTCGAGAAGCAGGTAGTTCCCCTCCGCCAGGATGATGCGGGTTTCCGGAGAAACCAAGCGGGCCGAGGCGATGGCGATTTCGCGTGAACGGTCGAAGACCGGTACCAGCACTTCCTCGTCCGCACGGCGCACGGCCGAGATGATATCGAAGAAGGCACGGACATCGAAGGTTTCCGGCGCGCCCTTGCGCTTCAAAAGGCCGCGCTCCTCCAGAATGCCGTTGTCCATGTGAAAGCCGTCCATCGGCAGGACGGCGGATTTTTCACCGCGCCGGGTCAATTCGTCCTGGAGCGCATCGGCAAGGGTGGATTTGCCGGCCCCGGGAGGGCCGGCAATGGCGACGATGAAGCGGGACGACTGCCCCGCCCTTTCGACGACCCGATCCGCAATCGCGGCAAGCGTCATGCTCATGCGGCGACGGCCTCTGTCGGCACTTTCGCGCCGGTCATGAAGGCAACCGCGTCCGACATCGAGTAATCCTTCGGATTGATCACGCAGAGGCGCTTGCCGAGCCGGTGGATATGGATGCGATCGGCCACTTCGAAGACATGCGGCATGTTGTGCGAGATCAGCACGATCGGCAGGCCGCGCGAACGAACGTCGAGGATGAGTTCGAGAACCTTGCGGCTCTCCTTCACCCCGAGTGCTGCCGTCGGTTCGTCGAGAATGATGACCTTGGAGCCGAAGGCGGCGGCGCGGGCCACGGCAACACCCTGGCGCTGGCCACCGGACAGCGTTTCCACCGCCTGGTTGATGTTCTGGATCGTCATCAGGCCAAGCTCGGAGAGCTTGTCACGGGCGATCTTTTCCATTTTCGGCCGGTCGAGCATGCGGAAGATCGATCCGAGCGGTCCCTGACGACGGATCTCTCGTCCGAGGAACATGTTGTCGGCGATCGACAGGGCCGGCGAAAGCGCCAGGTTCTGGTAGACGGTCTCGATGCCGGCCGCGCGGGCCTCCATCGGATTGGAGAACTGCACGACATTGCCGTCGAGGCGAATCTCCCCTTCGTCGGGCCGGATGGCCCCAGAGATCGCCTTGATCAGCGAGGATTTGCCGGCGCCGTTGTCGCCGATCACGGCGAGGATTTCGCCGGGATAGAGGTCGAAATCGGAATTGTCGAGCGCGGTGACACGACCGTAACGCTTGACGATGCCACGTGCGGTGAGGAGCGGTTCCATCAGCCTGCCACCTTTCTGATCCACTGGTCGATCGCGACCGCCGAGATGATGAGGACGCCGGTCAGGCCGACTTTCCATTGCGGGTCCGCGCCGAGCATGTTGAGGCCCATCGACACCACGCCGACGATCATGGCGCCGATCAGCGTGCCAAGGATCGAACCGCGTCCGCCGAAGAGCGAGATACCGCCGATCACGGCCGCAGTGATGGCCTGGAGGTTATAGTCGGTGACGGCCCATGAAGGCGAGATCGAACCGTTTCGGCCGATCGAGACCCAGGCGGCAAGCGCCGCGATCAGCCCGGCCAGCGTATAGGTTCCAAGCATGACGCGATCGACGCGGATACCGGAGAGCTTGGCTGCTTCCGGATCGTCGCCCACCGCATAGAGATGCCGTCCCCAAGCCGTATGGTTGAGCGCGTACCAGAGTGCCAGAACAAGCACGACCATGACGATGACGCCGAGCGTGAACACGGCCGACCCGATCTTGAAGCTCGTGCCGAACAGACCGAGCAGCGGCGCCGAGGTCTCGATGTCGGCCCGGCGGATCGTCTCATTCGCCGAATAGATGAAATTCGTCGCCATGATGATGTACCAGGTGCCGAGCGTCACGATGAACGGGGGCAGCTTCACCTTGGCAACGAGAAAGCCGTTGAGGAGACCACAGACCGCGCCGGTCAACATGCCAAGCGGAACCGCGAGCAAGGCCGGCAGGCCGTAGGTCACGGCACAATTGCCCATGACGACGGCGGACAGAACCATGATCACGCCGATCGACAGATCGATACCGGCAATCAGGATAACAAGCGTCTGGCCGGCGCCGAGGATGCCGACGACGGCGATCTGCTGCAGGATCAACGTCAGCGTGCCTGCCGTGAAGAAACGTTCGCCCTTCAGCACGCCGAAAACGATAATCGAGAGAATGAGAACGATGGCCGGCGTCGCGGCCGGTTTCGAATGAAGAAAATGCTGAACGCGATGGATCATCGACTGGTGCTCGAAAGTGGCGACCGATGTGTCGCTCTTGTCGAGTACCTTCTCGAATTCCTGGATGCTGGCCATAAATCCCTCCCAAGGGTCGGAAACCGTCCCGGCCTATGGTGCCGGTTATGCCGGTTTGAAAAAGGGCGGCCGAGACCGCCCTTCACGTGAGATAGTGAACCTAATGTTCAGGGGTATCAACCCCAGCACTTGTCCGTGCCGGTCTTCACGTCGATCGACTCGACGCCAGCTGCCGGCTTGTCGGTGACCAGCGCCACGCCGGTATCGAAGAAGTCCTTGCCTTCCGTCGGCTTCGGCTTGGTGCCGTCCTTGGCATAGGCAGCGATGGCCTCGATGCCGAGAGATGCCATCAGCAGCGGATACTGCTGCGAGGTGGCGCCGATGACGCCTTCGGCGACCGACTTGACACCCGGGCAACCGCCGTCGACCGACACGATCAGAACGTCCTTTTCCTTGCCGACAGCCTTCAGCGCTTCATAGGCGCCGACCGCAGCCGGTTCGTTGATCGTGTGAATAACGTTGATGTCCGGATCCTTCTGGAGAAGGTTTTCCATGGCGGTACGGCCACCTTCTTCGTTGCCGTTCGTCACGTCGTGGCCGACGATGCGCGGATCATCCTCGTCGCCGATCTTGTTCGGGTCCTTCGGGTCGATGCCGAAACCGATCATGAAGCCCTGGTCGCGAAGCACGTCAACGGTCGGCTGCGAGGGAACGAGATCGAGGAAGCCGATCTTGGCATCCTTGGCCTTGTCGCCGAGCGTTGCAGCGGCCCAGGCGCCGATCAGCTTGCCGGCCTGCAGGTTGTCGGTGGCGAAGGTCGCGTCAGCGGCCGTGCCCGGATCCAGCGGCGTGTCGAGTGCGATGACCAGCAGGCCGGCATCCTGTGCCTTCTTGACCTGCTCGACAATCGCCTTCGTGTCGGAAGCGGCGATCAGGATACCCTTCGCGCCATCGGCAATGCAGGACTCGATCGCGGCAACCTGGCTGTCATGGTCACCGTCGACCTTGCCGGCGTAGGACTTGAGATCAACGCCCAGTTCCTTTGCCTTGGCTTCAGCGCCTTCCTTCATCTTGACGAAGAAGGGGTTGGTATCGGTCTTGGTGATCAGGCAAGCCGAAACGTCGGCGGCCTGTGCCGGAGCGGCGAAAACGACGCCAAGCGCCAGCGCGCCGAGAGCGGCGGAAACAATAGTCTTCTTCATGAAATCCTCCCAAGGATTGAACACTGGAGCCGGTTTTCCCAGCCCCGTCAGGCCTCGCCCACCGCAACACTTTCCTCCGCCGCGGTTGGCGCTTCCGGGCATAAAACAAACACCAAAAACAGACCCTGTCAATAAATAAATCAAATTGAATTATTATTGTAATGTGGCATTCTCTGCGCAGAGAATGTGCATTCGCCATCTATTGGTGCAGTGCACATATAAGAAAATGGCAATGAAGGCGCGATCCGCCAAACGACCCGGAACCCCAATCCGGGCAGTGGATCGCACCGGTGGAGGAACCGGGGAATGACATCACAAGCCGATGCCGGCAGTGCATCGACGGCGCCGGACGTGATCGATCCCGCCGGCGGCGCAAACCTGACGCGGGTGCGCGCCTACAACGAACGGTTGGTCATGTCGCTGGTGCGCCGTCACGGCAGCCTATCCAAGGCCGACATCGCCCGCCGCTCCGGCCTCTCGGCCCAGACGGTTACCGTCATCATGCGGGCGCTGGAAAAGGACGACCTGCTGATGCGGGGCGAGCCTGTGCGCGGCAAGGTCGGCCAGCCGTCGATCCCGATGCGGCTCAATCCGGATGCGGTCTATTCCTACGGCGTCAAGATCGGCCGGCGCAGTTGCGACCTCGTTCTCATGGATTTCGTTGGCAATATCCGCCTGCAACTGCACCAGATCCACGCCTATCCGATGCCGGAGGAAATCCTCGCCTTCATCACCGAAGGCATCCCGAAACTCGAAAAAATGCTGACGGAGGAACAGAAAAGCCGGATTGCCGGCGTCGGCATAGCGACGCCATTCCAGCTCTGGAGCTGGGCTGGGGAAACCGGCGCACCAACAGAAAAGATGAACGCCTGGCGCGGCTTCGACCTGCGCGAAGAGGTGGCGGCGCGAACGCATCACCCGGTTCTTTTGCAAAACGATGCAACCAGCGCCTGCGGTGCCGAACTCATCTTCGGCGTCGGCTCCAGCTATCCGGACTTCATCTATTTCTACATCGGATCCTTCATCGGCGGCGGCATCGTGCTCAATTCCTCGCTGTTTTCCGGGCGCACCGGAACGGCGGGGGCCGTCGGGCCGCTGCAGGTCTCCGACAGGAATGGCAAACCGCAGCAGCTCCTGAAGATCGCCTCGATCTTCGTCCTCGAAAATCTCCTGCGCGACAAGGGCATCGACCCCAAACCGCTGTGGTATTCGGCCGATGAATGGATCGATTTCGGCGAGCCGCTGGAGACCTGGATCCAACTGACGGCCGCAGCCCTTGCCCAAGCGATCGTTTCGTCCGCCTCGATCATCGATTTCGGCGCTGCCGTGATCGATGGCGGCTTTCCCGGCTGGGTGCGCGAGCGCATCGTTGCCGCCATCCGCAAGGCTGCCGGCGACCTCGACCTCGAAGGCGTCATCCTGCCCGAGATCATCGAGGGCGCGGTCGGCGCCCAAGCGCGCGCCATCGGCGGGGCCAGCCTGCCGCTGTTTTCCCGCTATCTCATCGACACCAACGTTCTCTTCAAGGAGACAGCCTGATGCTGAAAGGTCTGAACCCGCTTCTGAGCCCGGAGCTCCTTGCAACACTGCGCGCCATGGGCCATGGCGACGAGATCGCCCTTGTGGATGGGAACTATCCGGGCCTGGAACATGGCCGGCGGCTGATCCGCATGGACGGCCATCATCTCATCCCCGTTCTCGACGCCATTCTCAGCGTCATGCCGATCGACGATTTCGTGCCGGAAGCGATCTTTCGCGCCACGGTGAAGCAGGACCGTGACGCGCTGGATCCAGTCCACAAGGATATCGTCAGCTGCTGCGCTCGGCATGAACCAGACCGCACCGTCGTTCCGCTGCTCGGCCCTGATTTCTATCCGCGCGTCAGGGCAGCGCACACCGTCGTGCAGACGAGCGAGCCGAGGCTCTATGGCAATGTCATCCTGCGCAAGGGCGTCATCTACCCCTGAGCTTCACCGCAGACACGGAAAAGCCCGCCAACGTTTCCATCGGCGGGCTTTGTCATGTCTGTTCACCAGCGATCAGGCGCGCTTTGCGTCAACCGAGAGGGCACCGGCGCCGAAGGTGGCGAGAACCAGGAAGCCACCGGCGATGGCGAGGTTCTTCATGAAGTGGATGTCGTTGCCGGCAACCGAGAAGTCACCATGACCGACGAAGGCGGTGGCGACGCAGAAGAGCGCCAGGAGATAGGCGACCGGACGGGTGAAGAGACCGATGAGGATCGCGATACCGCCGAGCAGTTCGACTGCGGTGACGATGATGGCGGTGACCATCGGCAGCGGCAGGCCCATACTGCCGAAATAGCCGGCGGTGCCGCCGAGCGCGGTCAGCTTGCCGTAGCCGGCGGTGATGAAGAGGATAGAGAGGAGAATGCGTCCGACGAGGACGACGACGTTCTGCTGCATTGGGAAAAACTCCGGTTTGGGTTCGTTGTTGACGCTAGATTTATCAGCAAATCCAAATTCATCCAGACCGCGGGCACGAAACAGATTGTTCACAATAACAAAACAGCTGGGCTAGATCGTCAATAGAGCGCACTTTACGGCGAAAGCTCGGAACGCGAGGGATGAGTCTCGCGCGCAATCGCAATCGATCCAGCGTTTAACCGGGTATCAGCGGTGTTTTCTGTTGCAACACCGCAAAGACTGCGAGAAGAATTTCTGCGCGGCAGAATTAGTGTGTGCACGGGGGTGAAGTATGAGTGAGGTCAACAAGAGTCCTGCCTTCTGGCGTTCCTTTCCGATCTTCGAGGAGTTCGACAAGGAAACCGTTGCAGCGATCGCCGCACTTGCCACCTACCGCAAATGGACTGCCGGAACCGTCATCTTCCAGCGCGGTGACGAGGGCAATTACATGATTGCCGTCCTGTCCGGCCGCATCAAGCTCACGCTGATCACGCCACAGGGACGCGAACTCCTGTTGCGGCACATCGAGGCCGGCGCCCTGTTCGGGGAGATGGCGATCCTCGACAACCAGCCACGTTCGGCTGATGCCACCGCGATCACGGCGACCGAGGGCTATGTCATCGGCAAGAAGGCCTTTCTCGATTTCATCACCCACACGCCCAACGCCGCCGAATCGATCATCCGCTATCTCTGCTCGCAACTGCGCGACACGACGGACCGGCTGGAAACAATCGCGCTCTATGACCTGAACGCGCGTGTCGCACGCTTCTTCCTGGCAACCCTGAGGCAGATCCACGGCAACGAACTGCCGGAAAGCGCCAATCTGCGCCTGACGCTCAGCCAGTCCGACATTGCCGGCATTCTCGGCGCCAGCCGCCCGAAGGTGAACCGCGCCATCCTTGCGCTGGAGGAAAGCGGGGCGATCAAGCGGGCCGATGGCGTCATCACCTGCCATATCGGCCGGCTGCAGAAGATTGCGGAACCGGAAGAGGAATGAGGTCTTGAAAAGCCTTCGCCTGAGCCGGATCAAGCCGCTGTTCGCCGGAATAGCGGCCAGCATCCTGAGCGCGCTCCTGCTGTTCTTCTATGCCAGTGACGCGGTGGAAACCCAGCGCGAACAGTTCTTCGATACTCTAACCCAATGGGCGCCTGCGCCTCAATCCGATCAGATCGTCGTCATCGACGTCGATCGCAAGGCGGTTCAGCAGACGGCGGAGAAAAACTGGAGCCGGAACGAGACGGCCGAACTGCTGACCCGGCTGTCGAAGGCTGGCGCAAAGGCGGTCGCGATCGATTTCATCTTCAGCACGGCCTGCGATCCATCCGAAGCCGCGAATGCCGCGCTCACCAAAGGCATTTCCGCCGTTCCCGTCATCCTCGGCTTCCTGATCGCCGAAGGCGGAGTCGAACATCCCTCCCCTGTTCCGCCGGTCGCGGTCCGCAGGCCGGTCGCCATTCCTGATCTCTGGTTCATCGATGGCGCGGAGGCATCCTGCCGCTTCCTGCAGGACGCGTCGCGGTCTGCCGCCGCCGCGTTTCTCGTCGGCGACGAGGATGCCCGCATTCGCCGCGTCCAAGCCTATACGATCATCGGCAACGACGCCTATCCGACGCTGGGCATTGAGGCCGCGCGTCTCGCCACCGGCGCCCGCACACCGATTCTTGGCGGTGAGCCCGCCTGGCTGAAGCTGGAAACCCGCGTGATCGAACTCGATGAAGACGGCAGCATGCGGTTTGCCGCAAGCCCGATCGCAGCGCTGGATGCACGCACGGTTTCGGCCGGCGACGTGCTGAGCGGCGAAACGCCGGATTCCCGTTTCAAGGACAAGACGGTCTTCATCGGCAGCAGCATGCCCAATCTCGGCGGCCTGCGCCCAACGGCCTCAATGCCGCTGGAGCCATCCGTGCAGATCCATGCCGATATCGCTAACGCGGTCCTCACCGGCTTCATCCCCCGTCGCGACGCGCGCCTGCCAATGTTCGAGGCGGCGATCGCGCTGATCGGCGGGCTGCTGGTGGCGCTTGTCGCGACCCGCCTCAGACCGGTGACCTCGGTTGCGCTCGGCCTGCTGGCAATCTCGGCGACCATCGGCGCGGCGACGGCAATCTATGCCTCCTCTGCCCTGCTGCTCGATGCCGTCTCGATCAGCGCGGCGCTGGTCTTCGTCCTCGTCATTACCAGCACGCTGCAATTTGCCCGCGTCCGCCGGGCGGAATCGGCCGCCCGCAGCAAGTTCTCGCAATATCTGCCGCAATCCGTCGTGGCCCGCTATATCGACAATCCCGATGACGACCGTGTCGCCGGCGAGGAGCGGCCCGTCACGGCGCTGTTCACCGATATCGAGGGCTTCTCGACGTTATCGCAAAAGCTGTCGCCGCGCGATCTGGTGACCCTGCTCGATATCTATTACGCCGAGGTCAACGGCCTCGTGGCCACCCATGGCGGCATGGTGGACAAGGTGGTGGGCGACGCCGTGCACGCCTTCTTCAATGCGCCTGAGGATCTGGAAGACCACGTCAACAAGGCGATCGATTGCGCCGAGGCCATCCGCGTCCTGACGGAGGAAATGCGCCGGCGGCCGGGTTTCGTCGAACATGGCTTCGGCCGCACCCGCATCGGCATCGAGACGGGCATCGCCGTGCTCGGCGAGGTTGGAGCCGGCGGCAAGCTGGATTACACGGCACACGGCGACGCCATCAATCTGGCGGCGCGGCTTCAGGAGGCCAACAAATTCCTCGGCACGGCGATCTGCGTCGGCCCGGAAGCGTCCGTCCAGAGCGGCCGCAAGCTGCGCTCTGTCGGCATGCACGAAATCCGCGGCTTCGGCGAGATGGAACTCTTCACCACTGAAGCCTGAGAATATCAATCAGCGCTTGAGGCCGACGCTGGCATAGGCCTCGACGATCCGGGCCTCTTTCCACTTGACTGTCTCGGTCGGGGCGTCACCCGGCTTGGCAATCTCGATGCCTTCACCGGCGCCGACCAGCCGCTGGACGCCGCCGCCCTCGACCGACACCTGGCCGTGTTCGACAAACACCGCGAAGACGCCGCGATTGGGGCCGGCGAAGAATTTCGTGCCGCGCACGCCGATCATGCCGAAGGTGGTGCGCAGCGCCAGGTCGATCTTCGGCAGGCCTTCCGGCCGGTCGAACACCATCTGGCCCATACCGAGCTCCATCGTGCCGCCCTGGCTGGCGATGAAGCTGTCGAGCAGCAATTCCGTCTTGCTGCCCAGCAGGATACGGGTATCGCCTTCCAGCGCCAGATCGGCAAAGCTTTCGCTGCCGGTCACCACGTAATCATTGTTCATGATGTCGCCGCCGGCGGACAGGCCTTCCTTCTTCTCAGCCCGTTTCAGGTCGACCTCGCCCCGTATGTCCGAGGCCTTGCCGATAACTGTGCTGGCCCGCGACGGAATGGCTGCAAAGCCTCCGGCAGCCACCACACAACCGGCCATGAAGGTCCGGCGTCCGATCAGACCTTGCCGCAGCAGATTGAACTCTCGCGTCATTGTCCTTGCTCCTTTTAACAACCCGGCTTCCCGAAACACTCCTGAGACCAAAGCCCGCTTCCGCAGTACCCGTCCAGAATGCCGCTTTGACCGGCGTAATTCCGTTATCCGCCCCGGCCTCTCCAGATGCTGTTTCCCACGGAACAGCCGCCGGCCGGCTCAGCCCATAGGTTGGCACAAACACAAAGGAGAACGCCATGAAAAACGGAACCAGCAAGCGAATTTCGGCAGTCAACGCGATCCTGCTCACCGCCGTGAGCCTGCTGTCGATCGCGGCGATCGCCATTCCCTCCGCGCACGCCGCCTCGCCGCTGCTCCCCGCCGACCAGTGCGATGCGGAGACAGGCAGCGAACACGACCTGCAACGCAACATGTCCTTTCGGCCCGTTGCGACCGAGGATCTGCGCATCGGCGTCGCTCTTTCGGCTTGCCGCGAAGCCTATAACCAGGGAAGCGGTCCCCGCCAGACCTTTCAACTCGCCCGCGTGCTCGATGCCGCCGGCCAGCGGGCGCAATCCATGGCGATGCTCGAAGAGGCGGTCGAAGGCGACCATGCGCTCGCGATGGTGAACTATGCCGTCATGATCGGCGAGCGTGGCGACCACGAGAAGGAATTCGCGCTTTACCAGAAGGCCGCGGCGGCCGGCAACATCCTCGCCGCCTACAATGTCGGCGTTGCCTATCGCGATGGCGTCGGCACCGAGGTGAACGGCGCGCTCGCTGCCCAATGGTTCGCCCGCGCATCCGCCGCCAAGGATGGCCTCGGCGCCTTCAATCTGGCTGTTCTTCTCGACGAGGGCACGCTGATCCCGGAAGACAACCGCAAGGCCGCCGAATTCTACAAGCTCGCCGCCGATCGCGGCAATGTCGATGCCATGGTCAATCTCGGCCTGATGCTGGAAAGCGGCGAAGGCATGAGCCCCGACCCGGAAGCCGCCCTTTCCATGTTCGCCATGGCCGCGAAAAAGGGCGACGCCTTTGCCCAGGACAAGATCGCACCGCAGCCGGTCGATACCGCGACGACGGCCAGCATCGAACCGAGCGAACAGGCCAGCATGGTTCTGGCGAAAACGAGCCGTATCAAGTGAGATTGCGGCCGCCTTTCTCCCCCTCGGTGGGGGAGAAAGCAATTTCAACTTTTAGCTTCAAGCTAAGTGTTAGAAATTGCAAGAGAGGGAGTCGGCAGTGGACCAAGAAGCAATCCTCTCACTAGCAGTCAACACCTCGCCAAACCGGGGATCATCTCAAGCCGAGAGGTCACGGCAGTTTTACCTCTCCCCCAGTGGGAGAGGACACAAAATCAACATCTTAGCTTTAGCTAAGTGTTAGATTTTGTTGGTGAGGGGATCTCGGCCGAACGACGAAATCCCCGCCTCGCAAACCCGTGCCATCATCATCCCGTTCCGCCAAAGGATACGCTGCCAGGCGTGGCAGTGAGGCGGGGCCGGTGCCGGATGGGGACAGACGTAAGCCCTTGTCCGGTGGATTGGCAGAAAGTGGTTTCCCTCCCGTTTGAAACACGATCGGGGCGTGCCTGTGAGGCACACAACAGACGTGGTCCCCCGAAAGGGGTGCCGTTCTGGCAGAGAAACCGAAGTTGCCCGTCGACCAACACTGAACGGGGCGCTGGAAGGCGTCATATATAATTACTTCGTCAGCGGCACTTTCCAGCGCCCCGGCCAAGGAGAATGGAATTGACCAAACCACGACGGATTTCCGGGCGTGGCTGATGGTGTTGCAATCCATTCTTTGAGGGCAAATCTATTGCATGCGGAGCAAAGACCCCCTCTGGCCTGCCGGCCATCTCCCCCACAAGGGGGGAGAGACCCAGCCGCCGAACTCGCGCTCCAGAAGACGGGCAGAGCGGCAGTTTAAGCCCCTCCCCCTTGTGGGGAGGGGTTGGGGAGGGGTCTTTCCCACATGCGACCACCCTTCCATTGAGAGGAAATCAATATCAGCCCCTCACCTGATCTCCCCAGCTTGCGGCCCCCAAGTGTCCGTGATCGCAAACCCCTCCGCGAGCGGATCGGTCGGATCAAGTGACACCTGATGCAGACCGAAGGTCCAGCCGCGCCCGGAGATGGTCGGGATGATGGCGGGACGGCCGGCGACTTCGGTGACGCTTTCGAGACCCACCTCGAACTCGGAGCCGATGATCGAGCGCGACTTGAAGGTGTCGCCCACCTTGGCCAGCCCGCGCGCATGCAAGGTTGCGAGATTGGCCGAACTGCCGGTGCCGCAGGGCGAGCGATCGACGCGGCCCGGCCACATCGTCGTGCAGGTGCGTACCGTGCCGTCGGCCTCCGTATCGCGGAACATTACATAGGCCACGCCCTTGATCTCGGGGATTTCCGGATGGACGACCGGGATGGTGCGGTTGACCAGATCCTTCAGCTTCATCCCGGCCTCGACGATCGCGCGGGCATTCGCCTTGTCGATGGTGGTGCCGATCTGCGCGACATCGACCAGCGCATAGAAAATGCCGCCATAGCAGATATCCATCTTGATCCGGCCCCATTCGGGCGTCTCGACCTCGACATCCAGCTCATGCACGAAAGACGGCACCATGGTGAGCTTCACCCGCTCGCAGCGTCCATCCCGGCAGGTCGCCGTCGCCTTGACGAGGCCGGCGGCAGTGTCGAGCATCACAACCGTTTCCGGCTCCTTCATTTCGACCATGCCGGATTCGAGCAGCGCCGTAGTCACGCAGATCGAGTTGGAGCCGGAACTGGCATGCGCCTGATCCGCCTGCAGGATGACGAAACCGAAATCCGCCTCGGGACGCTTGGCCGGCAGCAGCAGGTTGACCGAGCCGATCGAGGCGGCACGCGGCTCGAGGCAGAGAAACCGGCGCAGGCTGTCATCGACCGTGTTGATATGGTTCAACTGTTCGGCGATCGTATTGCCCGGGATCTTCGGCACGCCGCCGATCGCGACCTTGCCGATTTCACCTTCGCAATGAACATCCAGCAACTGGATCGTGCGTTTCCATCTCATCGTTTCACTCCGGATTTCAAGGAATTACATCCAGCCGCGCATCAGGCTTGCGGCGGCGGCAAGGTCGGTCATGAACGCCCGCTCCTTCGCCAGCGCCGCGACGGCCGTATCGCGATCAGTCATTTCAAACCGCAGCCGTGCGCCGACCGGCGCCTGCGCCAGCTTCCACAGGTCCGCCTCGATCACATTCGCGATTTTAGGATAGCCGCCGCAGGTATTGGCTTCCGCAAGCTGGATGATCGGCTGGCCGTTCGGCGGCACCTGCACCGTGCCGGGCATGATGCCGTGCGAGAACAGTTCCAGCTTGCGCGTCAGCTGCAGGTCGGGGCCGCTGAGGCGATAGCCCATGCGATTGGCGTCATTGGTAATCGACCACTCCGCCTGCGTGAAATGGTCGATCGCTTCCGCTGTAAACGTATCATATTCCGCACTGGGCAGGACGCGCATGACGACCGGATCATCCTTGCCGATAGCAGGCCCGCGCAGCCCGGTGGGGTCGGCGCCGAAACCCGCTTCCATCTTCAACCGCTTGCGCGGCCCATCCACCAGCGACAGCCGGTCGCCGCGATTGAGGCCACGCCCCTCCAGTCCACCGAAGGCACTCTTCAAATCGGTGGCCCGCGAACCGAGCACGAGCGGAACATCGATGCCACCCTGGAACGCCAGGACCGCACGGGCGCCGGAACGCGGCAGGCCGAGCGTCAGAACGTCGCCTGCCACGGCATTCATCGCCCACCAGCCCGGCACCTCACGGTCGCCAATCCGTGCCGGGCAATCGGCACCGGCAAACGCAAAAACCGTATCGCGTTCGAACCGCAACCGGAATGGAAACAGAGCAATCTCGATGCCGGCCGCATGCCGATCGTTACCAGCAAGCAGGTTGGCCACTTCGAGTGCAGGCAAATCCATGGCGCCGGAGCGACCGACGCCGGCGTCGAGATAGCCGGTGCGGCCGAGATCCTGCACGGAATTGACCGCGCCGGTGGAGAGGATTTCGATCATGCCTTCACCTCGACGACGCGAAAGCGGATGCGGTCACCGGGGCGGCAGGCGGCAGGCGGATCGCGCAGCGGATCGAACAGGGGAACCTCCGTCCGGCCGATAATGTGCCAGCCGGAAGGTGCCGTGCAGGGCATGATGCCGGCCTGCGCACCACCGATGATCACCGAGCCGATCTCAACCTTCATGCGCGGCACCGCCCGGCGCGGCATGGCGAGTTGTGGATCGAGCCCCGACAGATAGACGAAGCCCGGCATGGCCCCCACAGCAGCAACGGAATAGACGGCATCGGAATGGCGGCGAACCACCTCTTCGACACTCAGACCTGCGTGATTTGCCAGCGAAACCAGATCCTCACCCGTCTCGCCGCCATAGACGACGGGGATATCGACATCGCGGCCTGCCACGGCATCCGGCACCACCGTGAGCCATGCCTCCAGCAACTGCTTTTCAGCCTTCACCGGTGCCAGCGCCAGCGGATCGAACACGATCATCAGGTTGTTCATGCCGGGAACCGTCTCGGCAACGCCATCCAGCGCCGCCATGGCAGCGGCAACCGCCCAGATTCGCGCTTGGACGGCATCGGAAAACACCGCACCGGCCGCATCGAGGAGGATCGCGCCGGCGCCTTCCATGCTCAATCTGGGAGAGACAATCTCGGTCAAAGGGATTTCCGCTACGAGAATTTCGACGCCATCGTGATATATCAGCTTTTCTGGTTTGCCTAGCCGCTGCCGCATCAGTAGCACGGATTCCGTGGTTGGAAGCAGACCGGCATTATTCCCAGCACCCGGCATATCGGCTAGGATCGGGGCAAATCATTCCTGCAAAAACTGGAAAACCGTTGAACACCAAACCCTTGAGCATCGACCTCAATTCCGACATGGCCGAAGGCTTCGGCGCCTACCGGATGGGCGATGACGATGCGATCCTGAAGATCGTTACCTCTGCCAACATTGCCTGTGGCTTCCACGGCGGCGATCCGGAGATCATGGCGACGACCTTTGCGCTGGCCAGGGAACGCGGCGTGGCGGTCGGCGCGCATCCCGGCTTTCCCGATCTCTGGGGCTTCGGCCGCCGCAATATTCCCTTCACGCCCGGCGAGATCGAGCGCCTCGTCGCCTATCAGATCGGCGCGGCACAGGCGATGTCAGCCTATGCCGGACACCCGATCACCCATGTGAAGGCCCATGGCGCGCTCGGCAATCTCACCCAGCAGAATGCCGAGGTGGCGATGGCCGTTAACCGCGCCATCAAGGCAGTCGATTCCTCGCTGATTTGCTTGGTGATTGCGCTCGGTCACCAGCAGCGGCAGGCGAACGAGATGGGTCTGAAAACGGCCTCGGAAATCTTTGCCGACCGTGCCTATACCGAGGAAGGCTATCTCGTCGATCGCAAGATCGCCGGCTCCGTCATCCACGATCCCGCCGAGGCCGCCGCCCGCGTCATCCGCATGGTGCGCGCCGGTGCGATCGAAACCATCACCGGCAAAAGCATCGCGACACCGATCGATTCGATTTGCGTCCACAGCGACACACCCGCCGCCGTCACCATCGCCGCGACCGTTCGCCAAGGCCTTGAGGCCGATGGCATCGCGGTGAAGAACTTCCTGTCCTGATGCCGGGCGAAAGCGAAGAAATCATGGATCTCGACCTTATCGAACGACTGATGCGGCTTCTCGAAAGCTCCGATGTCAACGAGCTGGAAGTCAGCGAAAACGGCATGCGCATCCGCCTGTCGAAAACCGCCACGCAACCCGCCAGGGCACAGGCGTCAAGCGCCGCATCGGCTTCCGCAACGGATGGAAACGCAAGCGCGCCGGCGTCTGCCTCATCGGTCAAGTCGAAGGACCACGTCGTTGTCGCCGGCCTGCCCGGCACATTCTACCGCTCGCCGCTGCCCGGCGAGCTGCCCTTCGTTCAGGTCGGTGACACCGTCGAGGACGGCCGCAAGCTCGCGATCATCGAGGCGATGAAGATGATGAACCCGGTGGAGGCCGATTGCGCCGGAACCATCACCGCCATCCATCTTGAGGACGGCGCAGCAGTGGCGGCAGGCGTGCCGCTATTCACCATTGCCCGGAGCGCCTGACGCCATGACGAGCGAGGATATCGGGCGCATCATCACGCTGATGGAACGGCATGGCATTGCTGTCTTCGACTATGAGCACGGTTCTACCGAGCTTCATCTCACGCTCGGCAGCGAGAGCAATATCGAAGCCGCCGAACCGCAGCCGGCCGGAACCGTCGGGCCGGATGTGCTGCGCTCGCCTGCAGTGGGTAACCTATTGCTTACTCATCCAGCGACAGAATCAACATCCAATCCCTTGCCGCGCCGTGCGGCCGCCGGCGATGTCGTTGCCTATATCCGCACGGGCCTGACCTTGCGCGCCGTCGTCGCGAAACAGGATTGTCTGCTTCTTCGGACATTGGTCGAGAACGGCGCTGGCGTCGGCTATGACGACGCGCTGTTCGAAATCACGCCCTGATCCCATTCTCCCAATTATGTTGCTTGACCCGGCAAGGTTGTACCGACAGCCTTGGGACGTTCATTAGCCCTTCCTTTCTCAACCGGATTTCCCCACATGACAAAGCTGATCGTCTTCACCGACCTGCATATGGTGCCAGAGGGCAAGTCGATCATCGGGCTTGATCCGTTTCAGCGGCTGGCCGCCGGGATCGATCATGTCAACCGCTACCATGCCGATGCGGACCGGGTGATCTTCATGGGGGACCTGACACACAGGGCCGACCGGGCTTCCTACGAACGCCTGAAGGGGTTGCTTGACCGTTTCGTGCCGCCGATTGCCATTACCATCGGCAACCATGACCGGCGCGACGTCTTTCTGGAGACGTTCAAGACCTGTCCAACCGACGAAAATGGCTTCGTCCAGCAGGCCATCGATTTCCCCGACTGCCGGGTGCTTCTCCTCGACACGCTGTTTGCGCCGCCCTATTCCTATCCCAACAGCCATGCCGGCCTGCTTTGCGATGCCCGGCTGGGCTGGCTCGACGAGCAACTGGAAAGCGCGGGGGAGAAGCCCGTCATGCTGTTCATGCACCACCCACCGCATGCGACGGGCTTTACCGGCATGGACATGATCCGTCTGGTCAACGAGGTGGAATTTTACGACCTGGTGAAACGCTACGGCAACGTCCTCCACATCTTTGCCGGCCATGTCCATCGGACGATTTCCGGTTCCAGCCGCGGCATTCCGTTCTCGGTTTTCAAGAGCCCGGTCCACCAGCAGCCCATGCCCTTCCATTCGCCCGACGCCTCCCTCTCTGTCGACGAACCCGCCGCCTATGGCATCGTCGTCCTGACGGACACCGGCGTTTTGGTGCACACGGAGGATTACGAGATTGCGGTCAGGGAAGCGGCGGTGGCGTGAGGCGGCCCAGGGCCCGACAATCAACCGGTAAAAAACGTCCAGACGCGATTCACGAGGATCAGGAAAAGCATCACGACCGTAGGGTAAAATGTGAGCGCGAAGCCGAGGGCGCGTGCTGGAGCGCCGCGCGCATAGCCGCGCCAAAAGAGCATGCGGCCGGCAAAAAACAGGATGGCAGCCACCGGGACCGCAGCCTGCCAGCGCCACGGCATAACGGCTGCCCAGATGAGATGGGTCGCAAGCGCGAGAACCACCTGCTCCAGGGAATTCTGGAGAACCGACTGGAGCACCTTGGCGGTGGACGTCCCTTCGGAAAGCCCGCTGCCATCGATATCCGAAGGCGTGAAGAACCGATGGCGCGCAAGAGCGGCTATGGATGCGGCAAGCCACACCACCACCAGGACGTCCCATTGAAGCGTATGAACAATTGCCGAGACGGCGTCGGTACTTTCCGGAAGGAGCGCGCCAGGCGCAAAAACGATCGAGACTGACACAGCGAGCAAGGCAGAAGCCAAGCCACCCATCATGCCCCAGAACACTCCGCGCTGTTTTTCAGTGAGCATCAACACTGGGTCTTCGTATCGTTGTGACGAGATCCAGTCGTAACAAGACGGTTGAGCTCGTTCAAGGCTCGTCAATGCGTTACCATGGTGACGTCAGCCATTCCGTTCCCCCGCAATTTCCGCTACCCTTCCTGCCCATGACCATTGCCGTTCCCACAGAAGATTTCGATTGCCAGAGTTGTGGCGCATGCTGCAGCTATTCCGAGGACTGGCCGCGTTTTTCGCTGGAAACGGACGAGGAATTGGAGAAAATCCCGGCGGAGTTTGTTTCGGCCGATCTGGGCGGCATGCGTTGCGCGGACAATCGCTGTTCGGCACTGGACGGCACGCTCGGCGTCCATGTCGGCTGCAAGATCTACGTGGTCCGGCCGATCGTCTGTCGCACCTGCATGCCGGGGGATGACGAATGCCTGATGGCGCGCCATGCACTGTCGCAAAAGGTCATGCTCTGACCTCCGATCGTCCGGCGTGATTTCTCGATCGCCGCATCTCTCGCGGCAAGCGCAACTGTTTTCGGTGAAACATCCGGACGAACCGTTATTTTACCGGATGGTCATCCGGCGACCTCTGACCTAATTTGCGCCCATCATATCCGGGCCTCGTCCGCGCGCCCGACAGTTTCGAAGAGGGATGATTCGATGAGCCAGCCGCACCTGCAACAGACCACCGAGACCGCGCCCGCTGCCTTCGACCATTTTGCCCCACCGATTGCCGAGCAAACGCCGCTGCGCCAAGCGATCACCGCCGCCTATCGCCGGCCGGAAACCGAATGCCTGCCGCCACTGGTTGCCGCCGCCACCCTGCCTGAAGACGTCCGTTCGCGCGCCCAGACGACCGCCCGCAAGCTGATCACCGCACTGCGTGCCAAGCACAAGGGCTCGGGCGTCGAGGGGCTGGTGCATGAATATTCGCTGTCGAGCCAGGAAGGCGTGGCGCTGATGTGCCTGGCCGAAGCGCTGCTGCGCATTCCAGACACCGCGACCCGCGATGCGCTGATCCGCGACAAGATTTCCGAGGGAGACTGGAAGTCCCATATCGGCGGCGGCAAGTCGCTGTTCGTCAATGCCGCCACCTGGGGCCTCGTCGTCACCGGCAAGCTGACCTCCACCGTCAACGACCGCAGCCTCTCCGCCGCCTTGACCCGCCTGATCGCCCGCGCCGGCGAACCGGTGATCCGGCGCGGCGTCGACATGGCCATGCGCATGATGGGCGAGCAGTTCGTCACCGGCGAGACGATCGACGAGGCGATCAAGCGCTCCAAGCCGCTGGAAGCCCGGGGTTTCCGCTATTCCTACGACATGCTGGGCGAAGCCGCGACGACGGCCGCCGACGCCAAGCGCTATTATGCGGACTACGAGAACGCCATCCACGCGATCGGCAAGGCTTCCGCCGGCCGCGGCATCCATGAAGGCCCCGGCATCTCGATCAAGCTGTCGGCCCTGCATCCGCGTTATGTCCGCGCCCAGTCGGCCCGCGTCATGAGCGAATTGTTGCCGAAGGTGAAGGCGCTGGCGCTGATTGCCAAGAGCTACGATATCGGTCTCAACATCGATGCCGAGGAAGCCGACCGGCTGGAACTGTCGCTGGATCTCCTCGAAGCCCTGCGCCTCGACCCCGCTTTGTCCGGCTGGAACGGCATGGGCTTCGTCGTCCAGGCCTATGGCAAGCGCTGCCCCTTCGTGCTCGATTTCATCATCGACCTCGCCCGTCGCTCCGGTCACCGGATGATGGTGCGCCTCGTCAAGGGCGCCTATTGGGATGCCGAGATCAAGCGCGCCCAAGTCGACGGCCTCGATGGTTTCCCGGTCTATACCCGCAAGATCTACACCGACATTTCCTACATCGCCTGCGCCCGCAAGCTGCTGGATGCGACCGATGTCATCTTCCCGCAGTTCGCCACCCACAATGCCCAGTCGCTGGCGACGATCTACGAAATGGCCGGCTCCGATTTCAAGGTCGGCAAATACGAGTTCCAGTGCCTGCACGGCATGGGCGAACCGCTCTATGACGAGGTGGTCGGCAAGGCCAATCTCGACCGTCCCTGCCGCATCTATGCGCCTGTTGGAACCCATGAGACACTGCTCGCCTATCTCGTCCGCCGCCTCTTGGAAAACGGCGCCAATTCCTCCTTCGTCAACCGCATCGCCGATCCGGCCGTCTCCATCGACGAGCTGATCGCCGACCCGGTCGATGCCGTACGGTCCATGCTGGTCATGGGCGCGCAGCACGACCGGATCAAGCTGCCGGTCGATCTCTATGCCGGCCGCAGCAATTCGGCGGGCCTGGACCTCTCCAACGAAAATTCGTTGTCGATGCTCTCGGATGCGCTGAAGGCGAGCGCTGCCATCGACTGGACGGCGGCGCCGCATCTCTGCGCCGAAAAGCTGCGCGGCGAAGCGCGCCCGGTGCTGAACCCCGGCGATCACCGCGATGTCGTCGGTTCCGTCGTCGAGACCGCCGAGGACGATGCCCGCCGCGCAGTCGAGATCGCGCTGGCCGAGGGTGCAAAGTGGAGCACTGTCGCGCCCGCCGAGCGCGCCCAATGCCTGGTGCGCGCCGCCGACCTGATGCAGGCCCGCATGCCGACGCTGCTCGGCCTGATCGTCCGTGAGGCCGGCAAGTCGCTGCCGAACGCCATTGCCGAAGTTCGAGAAGCCATCGATTTCCTGCGCTACTATGCCGAACAGGCGACCCGTACGTTTGGCCCTGCCCACCAAGCGCTCGGTCCGATCGTCTGCATCAGCCCGTGGAATTTTCCGCTGGCGATCTTTGCCGGCCAGATCACGGCCGCCCTCGTCGCCGGCAATCCGGTGCTGGCCAAGCCCGCCGAAGAGACCCCGCTGATTGCCGCCGAAGGTGTGCGCATCCTGCACGAGGCTGGCATTCCGCCGGAAGCGCTGCAACTGCTGCCGGGTGATGGGCGCGTCGGTGCTGCCCTTGTCGGCGCGCCGAACATTGCCGGCGTGATGTTCACCGGCTCGACCGAGGTCGCTCGCCTGATCCAGGCGCAGCTCGCCGATCGCCTGTCGCCATCCGGCAAGCCGATCCCGTTGATCGCCGAAACCGGTGGCCAGAACGCCATGATTGTTGACAGCTCGGCCCTTGCCGAACAGGTCGTCGGCGATGTCATCGCGTCGGCCTTCGACAGCGCCGGCCAGCGCTGCTCGGCGCTGCGCGTTCTGTGCCTGCAGGACGATGTCGCCGACCGCGTTCTGACCATGCTGAAGGGTGCGCTGCACGAACTCGATATCGGCCGCACCGATCGCCTCGCCGTCGATGTCGGGCCGGTGATCACGGCGGAAGCCAAAGGCATCATCGAAAAGCATATCGAGGCCATGCGCGGCATCGGCGCCAAGGTCGAGCAGATCGCCCTGTCGCCGGCCACGGCTGAGGGTACCTTCGTGCCGCCGACGATCATCGAGCTGAAGCAGCTTTCCGATCTGAAGCGCGAGGTCTTCGGTCCGGTCCTGCATGTCCTGCGCTACGAGCGCGACGATCTCGACCGGCTGATCGACGATATCAACGCCACCGGTTACGGTCTCACCTTCGGCCTGCATACGCGCCTCGACGAGACGATCGCGCATGTCACCTCGCGGGTGAAGGCCGGCAATCTCTATGTGAACCGCAACATCATCGGCGCCGTCGTCGGCGTGCAGCCGTTCGGCGGACGCGGTCTCTCGGGGACAGGCCCGAAGGCCGGCGGCCCGCTCTATCTCGGCCGTCTCGTTACCACGCCGCCGGTGCCGCCGCAGCACGCCTCGGTGCATACCGATCCGGTCCTGCTCGATTTCGCCCGCTGGCTGGACAGCAAGGGACTGAAGGCGCAGGCGGTGGAAGCCCGCGAAACCGGCAGCCAGTCGGCCCTCGGCCTGACGACGGAGCTCGACGGCCCCGTCGGCGAGCGCAACATCTATGCCCTGCATCCGCGCGGCCGCATCCTGCTCGCACCGGAAACGGCCGACGGTCTCTACCGCCAGCTGGCGGCCGTCTTCGCAACCGGCAACACCGCCGTGGTCGACACCACGTCCGGCCTCAAGGAAGCGCTCTCGACCCTGCCGGCAACTGTTGCCGCCCGCGTCTCCTATACCGCCGACTGGCGCATGGACGTGCCCTTCGCCGGCGCGCTGATCGAAGGGGAGGCAAGCCGCGTTCGCGCCGCCAACAAAAAGATCGCCGCCCTGCCCGGCCCGCTCGTCCTCGTCCAGGCTGCATCCTCGGCAGAACTCGAGCGAAACCCGGACGCCTATTGCCTCAACTGGCTGTTGGAGGAAGTTTCCACCAGCGTCAACACGGCGGCTGCCGGGGGGAATGCGAGCTTGATGTCTATTGGGTGAGGAAAATTTTCCGTGAGGGGAGGCAACGCCCTCCCTCATCTGATTAAATGACCGCAAGCGGCCAAGGCTGCCAAAGATTATCATTCTGAAGACACTGTGAGCACATTGGGGCAGGACTTATGGAAGCAGCGGTTTACGCGATATAGTTCCGTAGCCTTCTTCCCCAAACACATAGCCAGGCAGGCCGACACCCCCGCTTTGCGACCAGAGCTTTTCTACCCACGTCATGCAGACATCCACAATAACGTCGTTCACGCAGAACAAGGTTTCACCAGGATCAAACATGGGAACATCTGGCTGCATCCGACCATCAATACATTTAACCGAGAATAAGACGCGGTAGGGCTGTATTGCCTTGTTGAGCACATAAAGGTCAGGCCCATCCAAATGGACGACAACATCAAAGAAACCCTCTCCATCTTGTCCCGGATGAATCCCGATCTCAAATTGCCGCGCTTGTTTTGGAAGTGATTGCTTGATGGCATTCAGTTGCGATAACGCGGGCTGAGTATGGACCATTAAGATGCTCTGAAGCAGAGTATTGTATTTTTCTTCTGTTAACATTTGACGGATCTCGTTTTTGGTAGACCAACGCACGGGCGCCATTTTTTCTTTTATCGCAGTATAACGACGTCTCGCGCTAACCGATATGATTTCGCGAACCCTCGTCATCTGCAAGACGATCTCAAGCCTTCACCCCACCCCCCTCATCACATCGATGAACGCCCTGAGCCCCGGCGGCACATGCCGGTGGCCGGGATAGTAGAGGAACAGGCCGGGGATCGCCGGGCACCAGTCGTTGAGGACGGTGACGAGCCGGCCCTCGCGGAGATAGGCCTCGGCCGCCTTGTCCGAGACATAGGCGATGCCCAGCCCCTGCGCCGCCGCCTCGCACATCAGGTCGAGATGGTCGAGCATCAGCGCGCCGGAGACGTCGATGTTCAGTTCCTGCCCGTGTTTTTCGAACTCCCAGCGGAACAGCTTGCCGCTTGGCATGCGGAAGCGGATGCAGGTGTGGTGTTTCAGGTCATCCGGTGTCTGCGGTGCATTGTGGTGAGCGAGATAATTGGGAGAGGCGACGGTGATGAACCGCGCCTTGCCGCCGAAGCGCACGGCGATCATGTCCTGCGGCACCGCCTCGCCCAGCCGCACGCCAGCGTCGAAGCCCTCGGCGACGATATCGACCAGACGGCCTTCCGTGACCATATCCAAGACCATGTCCGGAAACCGTGCGAGGAAGGCCGGGACGACGGTCTTCATCAGGACGCGGCCGGCGATCTCGCTGGTGTTGATGCGCAGCGTTCCGCTGGGGCGATCACGGAACACCTCCACCTCCTCCAGCGCCCGGTCGAGATCGCGCAGCACCGGCTGCAGCCGCGTCACCAGCCGGTCTCCAGCCTCGGTGGGCGACACGCTGCGGGTGGTTCGATGCAGAAGGCGCACGCCCATGTTCGCCTCCAGCGTCCGCATCATATGGCTGAGCGTCGAGGGCGACAGGCCGAGTTCATCCGCCGCCTTGCGGAAGCTGGCATGGCGGACAATGGCGGCAAAGGCGGTGAGATCGCCGAGGGCGGGCTTGCTATTCATGGGTTATTTTCACCAACACATCCAATATTGCGCCGATAGTAACATGAATTGATTCGCTTATCTTCTCCTTATCGACGCTGCAGATCGCGGCGAACACAGAGGAGACTACGATGCAAAAGACCTGGTTCATCACCGGCACCTCATCCGGCTTCGGCCGGATCATGACCGAAAAGCTTCTGGCGCGCGGCGACCGCGTGTTTGCCACGTTGCGCAAGGTGAAGGCGCTCGACAACCTGAAGGCGGCGCATGGCGACAGCCTGCACGTGGCGCAGCTTGATGTTACCGACACGGCGGCAGTTCGCCGGGCCATCGACGAGGCCTTCGCGTTTTTCGGGCGCATCGACGTCATCGTCAGCAATGCCGGCTACGGCCTGTTCGGCGCCGCCGAGGAAGCAACCGACGAACAGATCCGGCACCAGCTCGACACCAATGTAATCGGCTCGATCCAGGTGATCCGCGCCGCCCTGCCACATCTGCGCGCCCAGGGTGGCGGACGTATCCTGCAGGTCTCGTCCGAAGGCGGGCAGATCGTCTATCCGAATTTCAGCCTCTACCACACGAGCAAATGGGCAATCGATGGCTTCGTCGAGGCAGTGTCACTGGAGGTGGCGCCTTTCGGCATCCAGTTCACCCTGGTCGAGCCCGGCCCGTCCCGCACCGACTTCGCCAAGGGCATCGTCAGCCCGCCGCCGATGGCCGTCTATGACGATACGCCTGCCGGCGAAATTCGCCGAGCCGTCACGTCGGGCGCGTTCGTCGCCAATGGCGACCCGGTCAAGATGAGCATGGCGATGATAGAGGCCGCCGACCGTCCGGTCGCGCCGAAACGGCTGGCGCTCGGTAGCGGCAGCTATGCCTCGATCCGGGCGGCGCTGGAAAGCCGGCTGGCCGAACTGGAGGTTGAGAAGCACATCACGCTTGCGGTGGATGTCGATGGTTGAGTTGATCGTTTAAGGCGTCAGGGGACGAGCCCGTTACGTAAGAAAAAATCCCTCTCTGGCCTGTCGGCCATCTCCCCCACAAGGGGGGAGAGGCCCGTTTCCGACCACGGACAGGGCGGCAGGCTAAGCCCCTCCCCCTTGTGGGGAGGGGTTTGGGGAGAGGACTACCATACGCGCAATAGCCTTGACACGAGTCTCATCCCATATGCCCCGCCGACACCGACATCACCAGCATCCATACCGCCATGGCGATCATCATCAGGTTTTCCGTCAGCGAGATGAAACCGAGCGGCACGTTGCTGCCGCCGCCGACACAGGCGCATTTCAGCTCTCGCTTGTCGATATAGACGGCCTTGAAGACGGAGACTGCACCAATCGTGCCGATGAACAGCGCGACGGGGATGGAAATCCAGTTCAGGGCGCCGGCGATCATCAGGATACCGGCGCCGGCCTCGGCGAACGGATAGACGTAGCCGTAGCGCACCCAGCGCTTGGCCAGCAGGTCATAGTTCAGGAACATCGTCGAAAAGCTCTCGATATCTTGCAGCTTCAGCATGGCCAGGATCGCCATCGAGAAGGCGATGAACCATTCCGCGGCCCGGATGGTCAGGACCGTGCCGAAGCTGGCATAGCTCGTCGCCAGCGCCATCAGGGCGGCGATCGCGAAGACAGCCAGAACCGGGCGGTAGGTCACCGCTTTCGGATCACGCACCGTCTTGCCGAAGAAGCGCCGCGTATCGTCATAGCCTCCAACGCGGCTACCATCGATGAAAACTTGTGGCGTCGTTTTCACCTGATGCTCTGCCTTGAATGCATCGGTTTCCTCGCGCGTCTTCAGCCAATGGTCTTCGACTTCGTAGCCCTCGCGTTCCAGAAGATCCTTAGCCTTCAGCCCATAGGGGCAGGTGTGCTTGGGCATCACCATCCGGTAGAGAACGGCCTTTCGGCTTGCTGATTTCAACATGATGCAATCTTTCAGGGGTTGGGTATTGCGTGACTGCACCCCATATAGGTTCCGTACCATAGTACGGAGTCAAGAATGTCGACCATGACAATTGCAAAGCTGGCGCGCGAAGGTGGCGTGGGCGTGGAGACCG
Source organism: Rhizobium sp. Leaf453 (assembly GCF_001425605.1). GTDB lineage: Bacteria > Pseudomonadota > Alphaproteobacteria > Rhizobiales > Rhizobiaceae > Pararhizobium. The sequence continues at coordinate 813,621 of NZ_LMRG01000001.1, forward strand.
TTCGTTATTACCAGCGACGCGGCCTGTTGGAACTGCCGGAGCGGGAGGGTGGCGGTGGCTTGCGCGGCAATGTCCGCCGCTATGGCGAAGCCGATATCCGCCGCCTGCGTTTCATCCGCTCGGCACAGGCCGCTGGCTTCACGCTGGAGCAGATCGGCGAACTGATCGACCTCGACGCCACCGAGGACCGGGCACGGGCGCGCGCCCTTGCCAACCAGCGCATCGTGGCGCTCGATGAGAAGATCGCCGAGCTTCAGGCCGCGCGAAAGGCCCTGCACCGGCTGGCCCACGACTGCGCCCATGGGAAAGCCGGGCCATGCCCGATCCTGACCGCTTTCGATGGTGATTGAAGCAATTGCCGGGACGCTGCCGCTCGGCTACATCAGCGCAACATGTTGACCCTTTGCGCCACCGAAACCTTCAGCCAGGACATCAAGAAGAGCCGCTTCATCGCGATCTACGGCCCCGTGTCCGATGAGCAGGAGGCGAAGGATTTCATTGCCGCCCATTCCGATCCGGCGGCAAACCACAATTGCTGGGCCTGGCGCATCGGTCAGGTCTATCGCTTCAACGATGACGGCGAGCCGAGCGGCACTGCCGGCAAACCGATCCTGCAGGCAATCGATGGCCAGGGGCTGGATCATGTCGCCGTCGTCGTCATCCGCTGGTTCGGCGGCATCCTGCTGGGCAGCGGCGGGCTGATCCGCGCCTATGGTGGGACGGCGGCGATGGGGCTGCGGGCGGCCGAGAAGACCGAGGTGATCGAGACCGACGGTGCGACCATCGCCTGCGACTTTTCCGACCTTGCCATCGTCAAGGCACGGCTGGCTTCGAATGGTGTCATCATCTCGGCGGAGAATTTTACCGGCACCGGCGCAATTCTCGACGTGCAAATGGCCAAGCCGCTGCGTGAGACGGTCCGGGCCATGGTTCGCGATCTGACGCGGGGTCGCGCGGAGATGCGCTTTGATGACGAATAGACTTTCAGCTTTGTCACAATCGGCTTAGAAAGCCCGGCTAAATACAATTCCACCGGACATAACAGGCGAGGAACCTACCCATGAAAAACAGAACCCTGGGGCGCACAGGCGCCACCATTTCCGAAATCGGCTTCGGCGCATGGCAGATCGGCGGCGCCTGGGGCGATGTGTCGGAGGACGATGGCAAGCGGGCACTGAACGCCGCGCTCGATGCCGGCGTCACCTTCATCGATACCGCCGATGTCTATGGCGATGGCCGCTCGGAAAAGATCATTGCCTCCGTGCTGAAGGAGCGCGGCGGCGAAAAACCCTTCGTCGCCACCAAGGCCGGCCGCCGGCTCAACCCGCATGTGGCCGATGGCTATACCGGCTCCAATATCGAGGCCTTCATCGACCGCAGCCTTGCCAATCTCGGCGTCGAAACGCTCGATCTCGTCCAGCTTCATTGCCCGCCGACGGAGGTCTTCTACCGTCCGGAGATGTTCGGCGCGCTGGACGATCTCGTCGTCAAGGGCAAGATCCGCAATTACGGCGTTTCGGTCTCCACCGTCGAGGAAGCGCTGAAGGCGATCGAATATCCGGGCGTCGCGACGATCCAGATCATCTACAACATATTCCGCCAGCGCCCGCACGACCTGTTCTTCGAACAGGCGCAGAAGAAGAATGTCGGCATCATCGTCCGCGTGCCGCTGGCCTCCGGCCTGCTGTCAGGCAAGATCACCGCAGACACCAGGTTTGCCGATGACGATCACCGCAAGTTCAATCGCAACGGCGAATTCTTCGATGTCGGCGAAACCTTCGCCGGCGTGCCGCTCGATGTTGCGCTGGAAGCCGTGGAACAGGTGCGGCCGCTGGTGCCGGAAGGTGCCACCATGGCCCAGTTCGCGCTCGCCTGGATCCTGCAGCGCAGTGCCGTATCCGTCGTCATCCCCGGTGCCCGCAACGAAGCGCAGGCTCAGGCCAATGCCGCGGCAAGCGACCTTGCACCGCTGTCGGCTGACGCGCTTTCGCAACTGGCCGATGTCTATGAGCGGCTGATCAAGGTGCACGTTCACCAGAAGTGGTAGCAGAACAGCGCCGCGCCGACAGACGGCGCGGCCTTCCAGCGACGAGGTCCATCGATGCAGGATCCCTACCATCTCGAACGTTTCGTCGAGGCGCAGGCGGGGATCTATGACACGGTCCTGTCGGAGCTCGCCCATGGCCGGAAAATGACCCATTGGATGTGGTTCATCTTCCCGCAACTTGTCGGCCTCGGCTCATCGCTCATGGCGCAGCATTTCGCCATCTCGGGACGAGAGGAAGCGGCGGCCTATCTCGCCCATCCGCTGCTTGGCGCGAGACTGGTGGAATGCACGCAAACCGTCGCCGCCCATGCCGGCCAGTCGGCCCATTCTATCTTCGGCAATCCGGACGACCTTAAGTTCCGCTCCTCCATGACCTTGTTTGAAGCGGTGGCAACGGACCCGTCACCCTTTCGCGCTGCGATCGCGCGCTTTTTCGATGGCGAACCCGACCGGAGAACGCTGGACCTTCTTCAGCGCCGTTAGAGCCTGCTACATCCTGGTAAAAAGAACGACGGCGATGATCATCGCGATCGTCACGATGCCGCCAACGGTCAGGGCATAAACGACGCCGTATCGGAAGGGTTTCATGGTTTTCTCCCTGGTACCGGCTCGCTCATGCCGTGGCACGCCGCATGTCACGTCAGGCTGAGAATATGGTAGGCTGCCTCTTCGCGCCGGACAATGGTCTTGCGGATATTGTCGAGCACGAGGTCGCCATCCGACGTGTTGACGATCAGGACCGCATGGCCCGCTCCGGATGGAGTGAGCACCACCGCGACGCGCAGCGCACCCAAGGGAATGCCGGCCTTGATCAGCCTGCTGCGTTTCGTCATCACGTAATCGTCGCAATCGCCCGCTTCCGGCTCCAGCGACCAGACATCGCTTCTCTCTTCAACAGGCTGGATCGCGCGGTTGACGTCGCGATTGACCCGCTGCAGCAAGCCGCTTACTTCGCTGGTATATTCGATGCGGGCTGGCGGGCTTTCCCGGCATTCATCGAGATGGTCGAGGCAATAGAGCGAATAGGCAATAGGAATGAGAGGCCGCCTCGACAGAGCGGGCATGTCAGAATTGATTGCGATCGGCGCTGTCGCAAACGCGAGACCCACAGCCGTAGCGTGAACGATCGTGTGAAAACGGCGCCTCATGGAGACCTCTTCGCAAAAACGTTCGCACAGACACTATCCTGCCGCAGGGAGCGATCGTCAAGCTGGTGGCTGCGAGGCCAAACCGGTCGGAGCCTGCGAAAACTCGAATACGGCAGGCAATCCATGCCGCCCGCCGCATTGCCCCTTGCCGAAAGGCGAAAAGCCCTATTTGCTCCGATGTCCATGGAAAATGCCCGTGATGCGATAGACGTCCAATTCGCCTAACACCGAAAGCCGACGATGAAACATGCCGAGCTGATCAAACGCCTAACGTCCCTGAAGCAGCCGAGCCGAGGCCTCGACGGTGAGATCGGCCTGCTCATCGGTTATACGCGGAGTGTCAGGGTAGAGATCCATCCCGCATCACAAAGGCAAACCAGCGCAGCCGTGTGGCACACTCCGGCCAACAAGGAAACACGGCTGCCCTTTTATACGAAGCTGATGAACGACGCCTACACTTTTGCGCAAACAGCCCTGCCGGAGCAGTCCGGGGGACTCAGTTGGGACGATGCGGGCGGCTCGGCCCGGATGGGCAAGGGTCCCTATATCACCGCTGCAAACGCCGCCATCGCACTCTGCATCGCCGTCCTCGGCAACATGCAACAGGAGGAGCAGGAAGAAGATGTGGAGGTAGAGGAAGTCGATATTGAAACCGACTAAACAGCCGGTCTGCAAGACACCGACTGACTACGTCAAAACGCTAGACTAATCGAAGACGATCAATGGATCGGAAAGAAAATGGCGCACCCGAAGAGATTCGAACTCCTGACCCCCAGATTCGTAGTCTGGTGCTCTATCCAGCTGAGCTACGGGTGCGTGTTGCTGCGGCGGTGAACCGCTTGCGTGGCGATCCTCTAAAACGTCCCATCGGGGATTGCAAGCGCATTTGGGCAAAAAAATTCCGTTTTGTTCGGAACTACAATTTATCATATTGATTTTATATAATTATTCCTTTCACAAAGCTTTCCACACTCAGTCTTCTCTGCAACACCGGCCCTGCTTCCAGAGCTGATGTCAGTGGCGCGCCTTGGAGCGGAACGCGTCGAGCGGGACGGGACGGTCGGGAAGCTCGATGCGAAAGAGCGTGCCCGGCGTGGCCTTCTCCACGAGCGCGATCGTGCCGCCATGGGCCAGGACAAGTTCGCGGGCGATCGCCAGGCCAAGGCCGGTTCCGCCTGATCTCGCGGAGCCGCGGAAGGCGGCAAACAGGTTTTCGCGGGCCTTCGGCGCCATGCCGGGCCCTGTGTCATCGACGGAGATACTGACGACGCTGCCGGTGCGCATGGCCGAGACGCTGACGACACGCGGCAATCCGTCGCCGCCATCGTTCATCAATGCCTGCACCGCATTCCGACAGATGTTATGGACGACGCGGAACAGCTGTTCACTGTCGGCATCGACCTGCAGGTCGTCGGGAATCTGCACATGGAACTCGATGCCTGCATTGGGGTCGATCGCCAGCATGTCGCCGACGTCGCTGACCAGCGGCCGCAAGCGCAGGAAGCGGCGATGCGGTTCTGGCTCGGTGGTACGGCCATAGGACAGGACTTCGGTCGTGTAGCCGACCGCGCGGTCGATGGTGCGCAGGAGTGTCGGCGCAAAACGCTTGACGATGGGGTCATCGACATCGGCGAGGCGATCGGAGATCAACTGCGCCGAGGACAGGATATTGCGCATATCATGGTTGATCTTGGAAACGGCAAGGCCGAGATCGGCAAGATTCTTCTGCTGTTTCAGGGTCTTCTGCAACTGTTGCTGCATCGCGGCCAAGTGCTGGCCGGCGATCGACAGTTCGTCGCGCCCCGGCGCCGGTTCAAGCACACGGCCGGGGTCAGAAGGTTCGGCAGAGAATTCCTGCATGTTGCCGGTCATCCTGCGGATCGGCACGATCATCAGCCGGTTGATGGCGAGGAAGATCAGCATGGCGGTAAACAACGAAATGGCGATCGACAGGAAGAAGACGTTGCGGGAATAGATCAGCATCGCCTTGCGCAGGCTCTTGTCAGACATGACGACCTCGATCACGGCGGCACTGTCGCCAACCGGACCATAAATCCGCACGATCTTGTCGCCACCGAACAGCAGCGTATCGAAGGCATCGCGAATAGCGACGAGCGGCGTCATCGCCGCGACATCATATTGCGCATCGATCTCCGGCGGCATGTCCAAGGCCGCGATCAGCCGCGATTCGTCCTTGCGCCGGAGTACGATCGCCTTGGTGCCGGTCGCCATCAGGGTTTCTTCCTGCACCGGGCGCGGCAGTTCCACGCCCTGCAGGCCATCCACAACCACGCCGGCAGCGGCGGCCGTGTTCAGCCTGTCCTCCAGCCAACGGATACGCATATTGGCAACCGACGGCACGAAGATCAGCACTTCGGCCAGCATCACGAAAACGACGGTCAGCAGCAGCAGCTTGCCGGACAGGCCACGAAAGAAGCCGGCCTTCGCCGGAGACGAGGGGATCGGAGCCGGACGCGCTGCCGCGGTTTCTGTTGTGTCTGCTGCCATGTCGCTGTTCCGTCGCCCTACCCGAAACGCCGTAGAAACCGGATGATCGCCCGGACAAACGGCTTTCGCGTCATCGGCGTATAATAGGCGATGACGGCGCGCTTTCCAATCTCCGACATCGTCGGATAGGGCGCGATGACATTGCGGATATGCCGCAGTCGCTGGCCGTTGGCAATCACCATCGACCACATGTTGATCATCTCGGCTGCACCGGCACCGACGATGCCGACCCCGAGAATCCTGCCGCGCCGTCCGACAACGATCTTGATCAGGCCGGATGTGGCGCGCTCGGCCTGGGCGCGGTCATTTTCCGAATACGGCCATCGCAGCACCTTGACATGGTCATAACGCCTGCGCGCCTCCTCCTCCGTCAGCCCAACGGATGCCATTTCCGGTTCAGTGAAAAGTGTGCGCGGCAAGATGTCCCGGTTTTCATGCACCGGTAGGCGAAACAGGATTTCGCGCAGCACCAGCGACGCGTGATAATTGGCCATATGGGTGAACTGCGGTCCGCCCGCCACGTCACCGATCGCATAAACCCGCCGGTTGTCAGTCCGCATCCTCGTGTCAACGGCGAGCCCCCGCGCGGTTTCACGGATACCGGCCGCCTGCAGCTCAAGACCGACGGTGTTGCCGCGACGTCCGGCGGCCAGCAGCACGGCGCTGCCTTCAACCATATGGGCGCCCTCGCCGTTCTCGCATTGCAGCCAGATGCCATGCGCTGTCTGGCCGGCCGCGAGCACATGGGTGTTTTCAAACAGGGTAATGCCCTCGTCGCGCAACTTGTCGATGACAATGCGCACCAGTTCCGGATCGTCTCCGGCAAGCGCGTCACGCACGTCAATAACAGTCACTGCAGCCCCAAGCCGCCGGTGTGCCTGCGCCATTTCCAGCCCGACCGGGCCGCCCCCGATGATCAGCAAGTGCTCTGGCAGTTGCTTCAGGTCGAACAGGCTTTCATTGGTGAGGTAGTCGATTTCGGCGAGCCCGGGGATCGGCGGCAGGATGGTGCTCGATCCGGTCGCGATGACGAACCGGCGAGCTCGGATCGTCACATCACCGACGGCGACCGTATCGCCATCGACAAACCGCGCCTCGCCCTTGATGACCTGCACGCCCAGGGCGGTGAAGCGCTCGACCGAATCGTTCGGCGCGATTGCGGCGATCACGCCTTGGACATGCGCCTGCACCTTCTCGAAATCGATGACCGGTTCACCCGCACCAACACCGAAGGCGGCGGCCTGGCGAACGGCATGCGCGTGCTTTGCTGCCGCAATCAACGCTTTGGAAGGAACACAGCCATGGTTCAGGCAATCGCCGCCCATGCGGTCGCGCTCGATCAGCACCACCGGCACACCGAACGCAGCAGCGCCGGCCGCGACCGAAAGGCCAGCAGAACCAGCGCCGATCACGCAAATGTCGGGAGTGAGAGTCTTGGCCGTGATGTCAGTTTCTTCCGCCATGGGCAGCCGATCGCTTTTTCTCCCGTACAAATTGCACGATCAGCGGCAGCGCGGCAATGATGGCAAGCGCCATCAGGGAAAATGTCATTTCCGGCACGAGAAAATCGGAGAGCATCAGCGGCTTGTCCCTGGTCGCCGCATCTTCGATGATCCGCTCACAACCCCGGCCGAGCCAGGCATAAACGAAGGTTCCGGGGATGATGCCGACCAATGTGGCGGCCGCGAATGTCCGCAGGCTGACGGCGAAGAAGGCCGGCGCGATATTGACGACGAAAAACGGAAAGATCGGTGCGAGCCGCAACACCAGCAGATAGCTGAAGGCGTTTTTCGAAAAACCCTCGGCAAAACGGCCGAGGAACGGCCCGGCTCTCTGTCTCAGGATATCCCCGAACGCGGTGTGGGCCGCGGCGAAGAGCAGACATGACCCGACCGTCGCCGCCACGACAACGAGGAGGCCGCCGGCGAGCCACCCGAACAGGAATCCGGCAAAGATCGTCAGAACCGACGCGGCCGGAATGGAGAGTGCGACCACAGCGATATAAACGACGAAAAACAGCGCCGCTGCGCGAAGAGGATAGGCGGAAACAAAATCATGCAGGACTTGCCGCTGATCGACGAGCCAGTCGAGCGAGACATATCTATGCAGGCCGAGCCCATAGGCGATGCCAAGGCCTGAGATCAGCAGAAGAAGCGGCGTCACGCGAAAGGCAAGGGAATGCGACGCCGGCGGCAGGCCTTGCGCCCCGGCCGCGGTCCCATGATCTTCCCTGTCGATATCCTGCTGTTTCATGCGCTGGTCGTCACATTCGTTCGGTGAGGAGCATCATTAGAAGGAAAGATCTGCACGAACCAATAACGAATGATCGCGATTAAAAACGTCGCCGTGATCGAAGAACAAAAACGTGAAAGCCCGCGACGATCCTCGATCGTCGCGGGCTTTTGTTCGGATTTGCTTACCTTAACAGGGATCAGAATTCTTCCCAGTTGTCCTTGGAAACGGCTGCGCTTGCTGCCGCTCCACCGCCACCGAAGGCACGGGCAACAGTGCCCATGATCTTGCGGGCCGGCGAGGCAACCGGACGGGTGGTCTCGCGAACCGGCGCAACTGCGGCGCGGCGCGGCGCTGCCCCGTCGTCCAGCTTGAAGTGCGAGACCAGGCGCGCCAGGCTGTCGGTTTCGCCGGACAGCTTGTGGGTCGCGGCGTTGGCCTCTTCCACCATGGCGGCGTTCTGCTGGGTCACCTGGTCCATCTGGTTGACGGCGGTGCTGACTTCGCTCAGGCCCGTCGACTGCTCGCGCGCCGCAAGCGCGATTGAGTGGATATGGTCGTTGATCTTCAGGACCCGTGTCTCGATCTCGCCGAGAACGAGGCCGGTTTCCTGCACCAGCTTGACGCCCGTCGCGACCTCGGAACCGGACTTGGCGATCAGGCTCTTGATGTCCTTGGCGGCGCTTGCTGCACGCTGGGCGAGTTCACGGACTTCCTGCGCGACGACGGCAAACCCCTTGCCGGCGTCACCGGCGCGCGCTGCTTCGACGCCTGCATTCAGCGCCAGAAGGTTGGTCTGGAAGGCGATCTCGTCGATGACATTGGTGATCTGGCCGATTTCGCTGGATGCCTGTTCGATGCGGCCCATCGCATCGACGGCGTTTCGAACGACTTCGCCGGACTGAGCCGCGCTCTGCTTGGCCTCGGTGACCATGACGGTCGCTTCCTGGGCACGGTCGGTCGAGTTGCGGACGGCAACCGTGATTTGCTCGAGAGCGGCCGAGGTTTCCTCAAGCGCGGCAGCCTGCTGCTCCGTCCGCTTCGACAGGTCGTCGGCGGCCGAGCGCAGTTCGCTCGAATTGCCGTTGATCGAGTCCGTGGTGGTGCGGACTTCGCGCATCGTGTTCTGCAGCGTCGACAGCGAGTCGTTGACGTTCTGCTGCAGCTCGGCGAAAGCGCCCTGGAAGTTGCCGGACATGTTCTGCGTCAGGTCGCCGACAGCGAGGCTGGCGATAACGCGGCGCGTCTCGTTGATGCCGCTGTTGACGCTGCTCACGAGTTCGTTGACGCTGGCCGCAAAACGGTTGAGGTCGGCGTTGTCGTAATCCTTTTCGATGCGCTGGGTGAAATCTCCGGCAACGGCTGCGGAAACGACGACAGCGATGCTCGACTGCAGGTCGGCGCTCTTCTGGCGCAGGCCGCTTTCCTGGGCGTTCAACTCGCGCACGGCAAGGCCGTTGCGCTTGAAGACTTCGACGGCACCCGCCATTTCGCCGATTTCGTCCTTGCGGCCGGCAAACGGCACGTCGGCATCGAGATCGCCATCGGCCAGATGTTTCATCGTATCCGTCAGCTGCAGGATCGGCTGGCTGAGCTTGGTGCCGATATAGACGGCAACGCCGGTCCCGACGACAAGGCCGACACCTGCGGTCAGCAGAACGAGCCAGATCATCTGCAGCTCGATCGAATTGACTTCCTGCTGGATCTGATCGAGCGCGGCGCGGTCGGTTTCGACGATGGCGTCGATCTCGGCCTGGAAGGCCTTGCGGTTGGCGCGATTGAGTTCGTTGTTGCCCTGCTCGTTGGCAGCCTGGGGCGAGACTTCCTGGCTGAGGCGCGCCGTCTCCGTGCGGAAAGTACGGAATTCGGCCGCGCGCTTTACCACCGCGTCGAAGGCCGGCAACTGTTCGACCGGGACGAGCGGACGCCACTCTGTCAGCAGCGCATCGATCTTGCCGAGGTTCTTCGTAATACCTTCGGCGAAACCCTTGGACTTTTCAACGGTCGGAGCCGCGTAGATCCCGCGCGCTTCCATGACGACGGCGGTCACCAGGCGATTGAGGTGTTCGCCGTTGTAGGCACGATCCGAGGCATTGTCGAACTGGGCGAGCTTGTTGTTGTATTGGGTAATGACCGTCAGTGCGATGCCGGTCACCACCAGAGCAATCATGCTCATGACAGCGACGATGAGATAAATCTTGCCTCGAATTTTCATGGTTAGTGTCTCCTTTGAGCAGCCTGACCGCGGGAAAGGCAGGCAACTTGCTCGTACAATATCGGGCGACACTATGTCAGCGATGGTTAACGAAGCTCTGCGAGGACCTGTCGAAATCTAGCGAATCCTTGTTAGGACTCTGTTTATGCTTCCACATTAACATCTGCTAATTTCGAGGCCGCCAAACGGCTTATCACGGCCAGGATTGAGCCCATGTTCGTGCCGGAAAAACCTCCGAACCGCGCCAAATCCAGCTTTTCCACGGCAGCAATTGACTTTCGCGGGCCTTTGCACTTATAAGCCGCCCCACGTCCGGACAAGGAACCTTGCCCTCGCGCGAAGTCGTGGCCGGAACGTAACGCTCCCTTGCTAAGAAGCAAACCTAAGAAGGGCCGCACACCGCGGTATTAAAATAAATGACGAAGCGTACCTACCAACCGTCCAAGCTTGTTCGCAAGCGCCGTCACGGCTTCCGTGCACGTATCGCCACCAAGGGTGGCCGCAAGGTTATCGTTGCCCGCCGGGCACGTGGCCGCAAGCGTCTGTCGGCTTAAGGCCGTCTGGCGCGTGCCGCGTCTTCGCGCAGTTAACCTCGCGAAACCTATACGCGCAACCTCGCGGCGCCGGAGCATCCTTCAACTGTCCTCCGGGGCGGTGGATGCTCCTGCTCCAACAAGGAGCGCGGGCGAATGACATCACCCAAGCATAAATCGACTGTCGGGCGGCTGAAAAGCCGGCCGCAGTTTCTTGCTGTGCGCAAGGGAGAGCAGCGGAAGGGTCCGCTGGTCCTTCTCGAAGTTCTCGATCGCGGCGAACCGGACACCGCTGCGCGTGTCGGCTTCACCGTCACCAAGAAGCACGGCAATGCTGTCGAGCGCAACCGGATGCGCCGGCGCCTGAAGGAAGCCGTGCGGCTTTCCGCCGGAATTGCAATGAAGCCCGGACATGACTATGTGATTGTCGCCCGACGCGACGTTTTGAACGCTCCCTTCGAACGGATCCGCAAGGTCCTTGGCGAGCGCATCGAAAACAAGCAAAAACATTCACGGCCGCTGGCCGCTCCAGGAAAGAATGATGCAAAATAACCGCAACTATTTCGTGGCGATCGCCCTGTCGGTACTCATTCTGATTGGCTGGCAATTTCTCTATGTCAACCCGAAGCTGGAGAAGGACCGCATCGCCGCGGAAGCCCAGCAGGCCCAGATGCAGGCGGCCAAGCCGGCAACGGATGATGCCGCGACGACCGCCCAGCCGGCGAACGGAGCGGTTCCGGGCGCTGTCGAGACCCGCGATCAGGCCGTTGCAAAATCGGCGCGTGTCACCATCGACACCGCAGCACTTGCCGGCTCCATCAACCTGACAGGCGCGCGCTTCGACGACCTGAAGCTCAAGGAATACCACGAGACCGTTGACGACAAGAGCCCGTTGATCACGCTGTTCAGCCCCTCCGACACGCAGGACGGCTACTTCACCGAAATCGGCTATATCGGCAATGCCGAGACCGGCGCTGTTCCCGGACCGTCAACCGTATGGTCCGTCAAGAGCGGCGACAAGCTGACGACAGCGACCCCCGTCGTGCTGACCTTCACCAACGACAAGGGCATCATCTTCGACCGTACGATCTCGATCGATGATCATTTCATGTTCCAGATCACCGACAAGATCGCCAATGGCGCCGCAGCACCGGTTTCGCTCTCTGCCTATGGTCGCGTCACGCGCTTCAACAAGCCGACAACCCCGAGCGTTTACGTTCTGCACGAAGGTTTCATCGGTGTGATCGGCGAGCATGGCCTCAATGAAATTGCCTATGGCAAGGTGGAGAACGACGTTCCGGTCAAGCACGAGAAGGCAACGTCCGGTTGGCTCGGCATCACCGACAAGTATTGGGCAGCTGCCATCGTACCGCCGCAGGCGACGGCTTACGAATCGAAGTATGAGCACTTCACCGATGGCCGCCCGCGTTTCCAGGCGGATTACAAGCAGGATGCAGTGACAATCGCGCCCGGCCAGTCGGTCGACCTGAAAACCCTTGTTTTCGCCGGCGCCAAGCAGGTGCCGCTGGTCGATGGTTATGAGAAGTCCTACTCCATTCCGCAGTTCGACCTGCTGATCGACTGGGGCTGGTTCTACTTCATCACCAAGCCGATGTTCAAACTGATGGACTTCTTCTTCCGCTACTTCGGCAATTTCGGTATCGCCATTCTCGCGACCACCATCGTCGTCAAGGGCCTCTTCTTCCCGCTCGCTTCCAAGCAGTACGCTTCGATGGCGAACATGAAGAAGGTTCAGCCGAAGATGGAAGAACTGAAGAAGAAGCACGGCGACGACCGCATGGCACTGCAGCAGGGCATGATGGCGCTCTACAAGGAAGAGAAGATCAATCCGATCGCCGGCTGCTGGCCGATCCTCTTCCAGATTCCAGTGTTCTTCGCCCTCTACAAGGTGATCTATGTCACCATCGAAATGCGTCACGCACCGTTCTTTGGCTGGATCCAGGATCTATCCGCGCCGGATCCGACCTCGCTGTTCAACCTGTTCGGCCTTCTGCCGTTCGCTGTTCCGCATGCGCTGATGATCGGCGTCTGGCCGCTGGTCATGGGCATCACCATGTTCCTCCAGATGCGCATGAACCCGACCCCGCCGGATCCGACACAGGCAATGCTGTTCACCTGGATGCCGCTGGTCTTCACGTTCATGCTGGCAAGCTTCCCGGCCGGCCTCGTCATCTACTGGGCCTGGAACAACACGCTGTCGATCATGCAGCAGGCCTTCATCATGAAGCGCCATGGCGCCAAGATCGAACTGTTCGACAATCTCAAGGGATTGTTCTCCAGAAAACCCAAACCGGCGAAATAGCCGGACAGGTACGCAAAAGCACAAGGCCCCGGATCGTCTCCGGGGCCTTTGTCGTTTCAGGTGTAAGGTTCAGGCGGCTCGGGATACGGCTGCAGCCTGAGCGCGCAACAGACGCCGCTCTTCCTGCGTCACGCCGTCATAGCCCCAGGCATCCGCCTCGACCTCGTCAACGACAACATAAGTCGCGATCGGCAGGTCCGGCCCGAGGATGCGCCTGAACATGTCGGCCACGGCGGCGACGAACTGGGCCTTTTCCTCGTGCGTGTTGGTGCCGCGCGTTACCTTGACGTCGAGATTGGCGGCGACCGGCACAGTCTCCCCGCCGACCGACCAGTGTCCGGGCTCGGCGACATCGACGAGGACTGCCGTCACTTCCGGCCGCTTGCGCATGATATCGACCATGAAGCCTGTCGCCTGCCGCTGCAATTGCCGGATTTCCTCAGCTCCGACGGTGGCGCCGGCGACCTTGATGTGAACGAAGGGCATGACTGAATTCCTTTCTTCTGCCTGTTGACGAGATCAGAATACTGCCGCACATTTATTTTGAAAAATTGGATCTTTAAAACTGAATGTTTTGAAAAACAGAATGGTTTCCGTGGTCAATATCGACATGGACGTGTTGCGCACCTTTGTCACGGGCGTCGATCTCGGCAGCTTCGCCAAGGCTGCCGACCGGCTCGGCCGCTCGCCCTCGGCGATCAGTCTGCAACTGCGAAAGCTGGAGGAGCAGACCGGCCAGACACTGTTTCAGAAGCAGGGGCGCGGACTGGCGCTGACCGAGGCCGGCGAACTCCTGATCGGCTATGCACGCCGCATTCTCGACCTCAATGACGAAGCCCATGCCGCCCTGTCCGGCCTGAAGGAATTGCAGGGCTGGGTGCGCATCGGTCTGCCACAGGATTTCGCCGAGACCTGGTTTCCGGGTCTGCTCGGGCGCTTTGCGAAGACCCATCCGAAAGTCCGCGTCGAGGCACGCGTCGATCGCGGCTCTGCACTGACTGAGGCGGTAACGCGGGGTGATCTCGATCTTGCGCTGACATGGGGAGCTATGGGAAATCCGCAGGCGAAGATCGTTGCCCGGCGTCCCGTCGTCTGGATCGGCTCTGAAGGTTTTCGGCGCGACGAGAGCGAACCGCTACCGCTCATCGCCTTCGACAATCCATGTGCCTTCCGCTCTGCCGGTGTCGAAGCGCTTGAACGGGACAAGATCGCCTGGCGGCACGCCTTCGCCAGTCCCAGCCTCGCCGGTCTCTGGGCTGCGGTGACGGCCGGTCTCGGCGTGACGCTGCGGACGCCGGAGGGCATTCCGTCGCATCTGCGCATCCTCGATCCCCTTGCCTGCGGCTTGCCGGCCCTCGGCACCATCGAACTCGCCCTACATGGCGGTACCGACGACAAGAGCCCGGCGGTGGTACGATTGCGAACGCTGCTCCTGGAAGCAATCGTGGGTGCATAGAAACATCTTCCCGAAACGGCGCAGCTAAGCTAAAGCGCGAGAAATTTGCGACAGACGTTTGTCGCGAATCCCGGCGCCCGCGTCGAGAATCGTCCCTACATTGCCCTGACCGAAACCGGATATCCGCCATGTCGCAACCCGCCGCCATGCCGCAAGCCCCCAGCATGGGTCAACAGAGTTCTCCGCAGGGCATCATGCTCGTGCTCGGCTCGGCGATCGCCTGGAGCTTCGGCGGCACGCTGGCGCGGTTCCTCGACATCAGCGACAGCTGGACTGTGGTCTTCTGGCGCTCGCTGTTTGCCGCCCTGTTCCTGATCGGCTTCATGCTGCTGCGTGACGGGCCGCGTGGCACGGTCCGGCTGTTTCGCAGCATGGGCCTTCCCGGCATCGCCGTTGGCCTCTGCTTCGCCACGGCCTCGACCTCGTTCATTCTCGCGCTCGCCTATACGACTGTTGCCAATGTGGTCCTCATTCAGGCCGGCGTGCCGCTTATCGCGGCGCTGATCAGCTGGCTGGTGTTTCGCGAGCGTATTTCCATGCTCACCTGGATTGCGATCGCGGCGGTCATCGGCGGGGTGGCGATCATGGTCTCGGATTCGCTCAGCGGCGGCGGATCGTGGATCGGTGATGCGCTGGCCATCCTCATCGCCTTCGTCTTCGCGCTGGCGACCATCATCACCCGCCGTTACGCCCATGTCCGCATGACGCCGGCCACCTGTTTCGGCACCATCGTCGCCGGTACGCTTGCCGCCATCATGGCATCCGGCTTTGCCGTGACGCTGCCGGAACTCGGCATCCTCGTGACCTTCGGTGCCCTCAATTTCGGCCTCGGCCTGGCCCTGTTCGTCACCGGTGCCCGGCTGATTCCCTCGGCACTCGCCGCCCTTCTCGGTACGGCCGAGACGGTGCTCGGTCCGCTCTGGGTGGCGCTGATCCATGGTGAGGTCCCGAGCGCCAATACCGTCATCGGCGGCACGGTCGTGCTGGTCGCGCTTCTCTCCTATCTCAGCGTCGAATTGTGGCGGCAGCGGCGCGCGGTCCGCTGAGGAAATGCGTGATCATCGCAAGTTTCCTTGACAGGACGGCGCAAAACCCCGAAGTCCTCTGACAAACGAAGGACGGGACCGCCATGACAGACGCCAAGCCGCAGGACGACAAGCCCCTTTTTGGGCGGCCATGGATTTTCATTCGCGGCGTGCCCTCGATGAAATTCCTGCCTCCGGAAGGGCCGCAGGAGATCGCCTTCGCCGGCCGCTCCAATGTCGGCAAGTCGTCGCTGATCAACGGGCTTGTCGGCCAGAAGGGCCTTGCCCGCACGTCCAACACGCCGGGGCGTACCCAGGAACTCAATTACTTCGTGCCGGACGGCTATTCCGGCGACGCCGGCGACATGCCGCCGATGGCACTCGTCGATATGCCCGGCTACGGCTATGCCCAGGCCCCGAAGGAACATGTCGATGCCTGGACCAAGCTGGTCTTCGACTATCTGCGCGGCCGCTCGACCCTGAAGCGTGTCTACGTGCTGATCGATAGCCGCCACGGCATCAAGAAGAACGACGATGAGGTGCTGGACCTACTCGACAAGGCCGCGGTGTCCTACCAGATCGTCCTGACCAAGACCGACAAGATCAAGGAACCCGCCGTCCCGAAGCTGATCGCCGAGACGCTGGAGAAAATCCGCAAGCGGCCCGCCGCCTTTCCGGAAGTGCTGTCGACCTCGTCCGAAAAAGGTCTCGGCATTGAAGAACTGCGCGACGCGATCAAGGTCGCCATTTCGTCCTGACGTTGCCTGTCATACTACTCTGACATGAAATGTGCTCTATCTACATGCACGGGGTGGCCCTTCGGCGACCTTCGATCTGTCGCATCTTCAAGGAGACACCACCATGTCCGATCTGATTGTCGTGGGTTTTGATACAGTCGAGGAAGCCGACAAGGTCCTTCTGAAGCTGGGGGCGCTGAAAAAGGAATATCTGATCGACCTGGAAGATGCCGTCGTCGTCATCCGCGACGAGAGCGGCAAGGTGCAGCTCAAGCAGAGCCTGAACCTGACAGCCATCGGCGCCACCTCCGGCCTGCTCAGCGGCTCGATCTGGGGCGGGCTGGTCGGCCTTCTGTTCCTCAATCCGCTGGCGGGCTTCGCCATCGGCGGTGCGATCGGCGCGGGCACTGGTGCCCTGTCCGGTTCGCTCGCCGACTACGGCATCGATGACGAGTTCATCAAGTCGCTCGGCCAGACCATTCCCAACAATTCCTCGGCCCTGTTCATCCTCGTGCGCAAGGTCCAGCCGGAAAAGGTTCTGGCGGAATTTTCGGGCCTGCGGGGCAAGGTGCTGAAAACTTCGCTGTCGCCGGAACAGGAAACCAAGCTGCAGGAAGCCTTGTCCGGTACCCAGCCGGAGTCACCGACACCAGGCACGTTCTGACACGACGAGATCTGGAGGGGCGGCACTTGATCGCCATCCGTGCGACCGGTAAGGGGTAGAACCCTTCCGGCGACAGTCCCCTCATGCTCTTCCTGAAACTCACCCTCGTTCCTGCCGTCCTCCTTGCCGTCTCGCTGGCGGGCAAGAGATGGGGACCTTCGATTGCGGGATGGCTTTCAGCGCTGCCGGTGGTGGCGGGTCCGATCCTCTATCTCCTCACCCTGGAACAGGGACCGCATTTCGGCAGCATCGCAGCGACCCTTTCGATGTCGGCGATCGCTGGCTCGGAAGCCTTCAATTTCGCCTATGGCTGGACCTGCCGTTTCCATGGTTGGGTCGTCTCGGTCACGGTGGCTCTCATCGTCTGGGGCTTCGTTGCGCTGGGGCTTTCCATGCTGCCGGTATCGACCCCCATCGCCCTCCTCTGCGGGCTGGGAGCGACGCTCTTTTCGCAGATGTTCCTGCCGCGCAGCCGTTTTGCCGCGATCGGCAAGGCACTCCGTCGCAGCGACATCGCGACCCGCATGCTGGCCGGTGCGATCCTGACACTTGCTGTCACATCGCTCGCTTCGGTGGCGGGACCGCGCTGGAGCGGGCTTCTGGCCGTCTTCCCGCTGCTTGGCATCGTCCTGTCGGCATCGTCTCACCGGGCGTCAGGACCGGAATTCGTCATCTCGATGCTGCGCGGCATGGTGCTGGGGCGGTTCGCTTTCGCGGCCTTTTGCCTGGTCCTGGCCGTATGGCTGCCCACCGGTAACACCAATCTCGTCTTCATGGCGGCGAGCGTGGTTTCGCTGGCTGTGCATGGCGTGAGCAAGACGCTCATGCCATCCGCCCCGCTCACCGTACCTGCTACAGCCAAAATCGACTGAAGGGTCAGCCGCTTCAGGCAGCGGTGGCAGGCTTGAACGTCATCGCCATGCCGTTGATGCAGTGGCGCATACCGGTCGGTTGAGGGCCATCGTCGAAAATATGGCCGAAATGACCGCCGCAGCGGCGGCAATGACATTCCGTCCGTACCATGAAAAACGACGTATCCTCTCGCTTGCCGACGGCGTTCGGCAGCGATTCCCAGAAACTCGGCCAGCCGGTGCCGCTATCATATTTGGCGTCGGACGAGTAGACTGGCAGGTCGCAGCCTGCGCAATGGAAGATTCCCTTCCGCTTCTCGGTGTTAAGTGCGCTGGTAAAGGGACGCTCGGTGTCCTCGTGGCGCAGGATCTGGTACTGCTCCTCCGTCAGCATCGCCTTCCATTCCGCGTCCGTCTTCGTCACTTCGAATGCCTCCTCCGCGAAGGATGTCGATGTGAAACCGCGAAACATCGCCGCCGTAACCAACGCGGTGCCGGAGATGAGAAAAAAGCGGCGGCTTGTCATGGTAATCTCCCGTGCAGTGAGCGTCGAAGGCGCTTCGTTGACACCAAGCTAATATTGTCCTGCGCGGACGACAAAACAATTGCCGATCAATCCCGCGTGAGCAATCACTGAAAAAGGCCACCGGAGAGTAACATCCGGTGGCCTTCAGGCCGGAGACCATCAGTCCCCGGCCCGGAGCCGAAAATGCCAAGTGGCATCCGGCTCCCAAGGGTCAGGCGATCAGGACTTCGGCAGCAGCACCTTGTCGATCACATGGATCACACCGTTCGACTGCTTGACGTCGGCGATCGTGACATTGGCGACTCCGCCGGTTTCGTCGGTCAGCGTGATCTTGCCGCCATCGGCCTTGGCCTTGAGGACGCAACCGCCAACCGTCTTCACATCATGCGTGCCGCCATCGTCGGCGACCATCTTGGAAATGGCGTCGGACATGGCATTGGCCGCAACCACATGGCAGGTCAGCACCTTGGTCAGCATTTCCTTGTTTTCCGGCTTCAGCAACGTATCGACCGTGCCGGCGGGAAGAGCCGCGAAGGCATCGTTGGTCGGCGCGAAGACGGTGAACGGGCCGGCGCCCGACAGCGTTTCGACCAGGCCGGCAGCCTTGACGGCGGCGACCAGCGTCGTGTGATCCTTCGAGTTGACGGCGTTTTCGACGATGGTCTTATTGTCGTACATCGGCGCGCCGCCGACCATCGGATTTTCGGCATGGGCGGCAATCGTGCCGGCAGCCAGAATCGAAGCGACGGTGACCGTGCGCAGCATGGACTTGAACATGTCTATTCCTTCCTGTTGATCTCTTTGTCCCGCGATGCGGGCTCTCCCGTTTTTCTGGAATTCGTGTTCCCTGCGCAGAGGACAGAACAAGGAACGGGAGGCTTTCAAAAAGAGTTTCAGGAAATTTTCGATTTTCCCAAATATCTGAGATTATTTCGATTATCGGCTCACGATGAAAAATGCCGCGCAAAAAGATGCGCAGCATTGAGTAAGTAAATACTTACGAAATGAGCTAAAACCTTATGGCAGACGTGTCTTGCCGACAGCAACTACAGGCCCGGTCGCGCTGCCCGTTGGCGAGCCGCCAAACGGCTCAACGCTGACGGCAAGCGTGACACCCTCGCCGAATTTCGAGCGCAATTCCTGCGGAATCACGATTTCGCCCTCGCCCGTCTGCGGCAGGATGCCGAGTGACTTGGCGGGATTATCGCCTTCGATCAGCCAGAGTTCCAGCGACTTCGCTTCCGCCTGCTTGGCCGCGACCGGCGTTACCTTCAACGCACCGCTGCCGGCATCGTACTGCGCCAGCAGATTGATCGTCGCGCTACCTTCGCCGGCAAGCTCCGCCACCAGCGGCCTCGTCTGGTTTTGCGGCGTGAGCACTCCGGATGAAAAGGTCGCGACCGTGACAAGAGCCGCGACGGACGCGAGCGTCAGCATGCGCCAGACCGCCAGTGAATTCCAGAATCCGGTCGGTGCGGAAACGGCAGCAGCCGTCGATTGTTCGGCGAACAACCGGCGCTCGACAGTCGCCAGAACCTTCGGCGGCGGCACGATCGGCTCGTAGGTATCGTCGAACGAGGTGAGATTGCTCTGCCAGTGATCGACCATGGCGGCGAAGGCACGATCCAGTACCATGCGCGCCTCGACCTTGCGCCGGTCGTCGGCGGAGAGAACGCCCAGCACATATTCGCCCGCGATGACCTGGTCGCGACGGGAATCTCCGCTTTCGGGGTTCTGTGTGGTCATCGCTCCATGCACTCTCTGAGTTTCAAAAGGCTGCGGCGCAGCCATGTCCGCATCGTGTTCAGGGGCGTGCCGAACATTTCGGCAAGCTCCTGGTAGCTCAATCCCTCGACATAGGCCTTGCGCACCGCATCGGCGCGATCAGCTTCGAGTTCGTTCATGCAATTGTCGATCCGGCGGCCTTCCGCCGTGTTGATGGCGGTCCTTTCGGGATCGGGCGCAGAATCCGCCAGATCATAGGCTTCGTCAATCGTGTTTGCCACAGGCTTTCGCGCGCGAAGATGATCGATCGCATGGTTGCGCGCGATCGCCGACAGCCAGGACATCGGATTCGTCTCACCGCTTGCGTACCGATCGGCCCGCTGCCAGATCTTGATGTAGATTTCCTGCAAGGCTTCTTCCGCCTCTGTTCTATCACGCAGGATACGAACGCAGATGGCGAAAAGTTTCGGGCTGGTCAGCCGATACAGTTCCGAGAACGCCGCCCGGTCCTTGAGCGAGACCCGGCCGATCAGCTTTGAGATGTCGTCTGTGGCCATGAATGCTTCCGGTCCTCGTCCGTCGGCGCGACCATAGAGCACAATTCCGGGGATAAAAAGGGTGGCCACCAAGATAAACCCGGCACCACTTCGCACGCTGTCACATCACCTTTATCTTTCGACCGGATCATTCCCTCCGCCGAAAACTTGCGCTAAACAGCAGCCGGCTATTTCAGAGGTATCTTCCATGTCCGCATCCGAAAGCGAAATCCAGGCCAACCTTCTCGCAAAGGCGCTGCCCTACATGCAGCGCTACGAGAACAAGACGATCGTCGTCAAATATGGCGGCCATGCCATGGGCAATCCCGAGCTTGGCAAGGCTTTTGCAGCGGATATCGCCCTCCTCAAGCAGTCCGGCGTCAACCCGATCGTCGTCCATGGCGGCGGCCCGCAGATTGGCGCGATGCTGACCAAGATGGGCATCGAATCGAAATTCGAAGGCGGCCTGCGCGTCACCGACGAAAAGACGGTCGAGATCGTCGAGATGGTTCTGGCCGGCTCGATCAACAAGGAAATCGTCGCCCTGATCAACCAGACCGGCGAATGGGCGATCGGCCTTTGCGGCAAGGACGGTAACATGGTCTTCGCCGAAAAGGCCAAGAAGACCATCAAGGATCCCGACAGCAATATCGAGCGTGTTCTCGATCTCGGTTTCGTCGGCGAGATCGTCGAGGTCGATCGCACGTTGCTCGACCTGCTCGCCCGCTCCGAGATGATCCCCGTCATCGCGCCCGTGGCGCCCGGCCGCGACGGTCATACCTACAACATCAATGCCGACACGTTCGCAGGCGCCATTGCCGGCGCGCTGAACGCCACGCGCCTGCTGTTCCTCACGGACGTTCCGGGCGTCCTCGACAAGAACGGTGAACTGATCAAGGAACTGTCCGTCGCCGAGGCGCATGCCCTGATCAAGGACGGCACGATCTCGGGCGGCATGATCCCCAAGGTCGAGACCTGCATCGAAGCACTCGCCCGTGGCGTCGAAGGTGTCGTCATCCTTAACGGCAAGACTGCCCATTCGGTGCTGCTTGAGATCTTCACCGAGCATGGTGCAGGAACGCTGATCGTTCCTTGATCGGAACACCATTCCAGTCCCATTTACTGAAACCATACGGCGCTGAACGGGATGCAAAAGCTATTCACGGCCCTTTAAATTTCCGTCATGCCTGTGCTCGTCACAGGCATCCAGCCACCGCGCGTCCGCGCGGTGAGAGAGCGGGTGAAGGAGGTTGGGATCGTGCCCGGCCTCACGGCAGAAAGTGGCGATGGCGTGTCACCCTGCGACGCCCTCAGCCGGCCCCGTAAACTGCGCCCGCCTGCCCCTTCAGCCATTCGATCATTGCACGGTACGGTCCCGGTCCATAGCTGATGCGCGCGACACCCAGACCAGCCATCGCTTTTACCTCCATGCCCGGTCGCATCATGACATTGACCGGCAGGGAAACGGCGTCGCAGATCTGACTGATCAAATCCGGATTCGACAGCCAGGGAACGAAGAAACCGTCCGCTCCCGCCTCGGCATAGGCTGCCGCGCGTTCGATCGCCTCGTCCACAAGCTGCGGATGGTCGGCATCGTCCGAAACCTTCAGAAACAGATCGGTGCGGGCATTGATGTAAAAGGGAATACCCTTCTCGTCCGCCATGGCCCTGATGGCCTTGATGCGCGCCGCCTGCGCCTCGATCGAGTACAATCCGCTGGCGCCGACCACCTGGTCCTCAAAATTGATGCCGACTGCACCGATATCGACGATCTGCGCTACGTTCCGCGCCGCTTCATCTGCCTTGTCGGAATAGGCGCCTTCGAAATCGATCGACACCGGCAAATCCGTCGCGACGACGATGGAGCGGGCGACATCGATGAGCAGGCCCATCGGAATTTTCTGCCCGTCGCCGTAACCATTGGCAGCCGCGACCGACCAACTTCCCGTCGCAAGCGCCTTGGCGCCGGATTCCGCGACCACCTTTGCCGTACCGGCATCCCAGATATTGTAGAGCACCACCGGATCGCCCTTGCGATGCAGTGCCTTGAACGCCTTTGCCTTGTCGATCTGGGTCATCACTTTTCCTCCGAAAATGCTGCCCGACGTTCATGCCATGAACGGTATGCCGGACGCCAGACCGGATGGAGGTTCTATTTCCACATCAAGAGCAGCAAAATACCCGCGACAATGAGCAGGCACCCGGCCGTCTCCATGCGGTTGATGCGCTCGCGGAACAGGAAGATCGAGGCCATGAAGGTGAAGACCAGTTCGATCTGGCCAAGCGCGCGCACATAGGCAACCTGCTGCAGCGTCATCGCCGTGAACCAGCAGGCCGATCCGGTGACGCCGGCGAAACCGACCAGCGCCGAGGAGCGCCAGGAGCGTGCCACTCGGCCGATCTCGCTCTTGTCCTTGATGATCATCCAGACCAGCATGAAGACGGTCTGGAACGTCGTGACGCAGGCAAGCGTTACGGCTGCCTGCATCACCGGGTTCGGTCCGTCGAGCGACAGCGAGGCCGAACGGTAAGCGACGGCGGAGATACCGAAGACCGCGCCGGACGCGATGCCGATCATTGCCGTCCTGCCCGTCAGCGCCGCCAAGAGGTTGCGCCAGGAAAGCGGCATGCGCGCCACCGAGATCATCATCACGCCGATCACGCCAACGATGATCGCCGCGACCGCACCCGGCGTCAGCCGTTCGCCGAGCAGGATCAGGCCGAAGATCGCCGCCTGCACCGGCTCGGTCTTGGAATAGGCCGTGCCGACGGCGAAATTGCGCAGTGAAAATAGATAGACCAGCAGGATCGTCGCGAAGATTTGAGCGAGACCACCCAGCACAGCCCAGAAGGCGAAAGTGCCGTTCAACGCCGGAAAGGCATAGTCGGCGATGTAATGCAGGCCGAGCACATAGGCGATGGCCAGCGGAAAGCCGAAGCCGAAGCGCACGAAGCTCGCGCCGGTCGTCCCGAGCGAGCCCTGCAGATGCTTCTGCAAGGCCGAGCGCAGGTTCTGCATGAAGGCGGCGGTGATGGTGATGGCGATCCAGGCTTCCATGCCTTGCCGCTATCATGGCGCCGCGCGCGAATCCATCACGCCGGCGTGACGGTTGGCGCAAATTGTTTGAAGCGTGATGCGGAAATCACTGTCGGTGCCGCATTTCCCTTTTGCGTCGGCCACGGCCCATGGCATAAGGCGGCCATGACAAAGCTCGACCGCCTGCCGACCAAAGCCGATTTCGCTGATATCACCGATTGGGTGTTCGATCTCGACAACACGCTCTATCCGCATCACGTCAATCTGTTCTCGCAGATCGACCGCAACATGACGGCCTTTGTCGCCAACCTGCTGCAGATGGACCCGGTCGATGCCAAGGCGCTGCAGAAGCAGTATTACCGCGATCACGGCACGACGCTGCAGGGCCTGATGATCCATCACGGCATTGACCCCAACGACTTCCTCGAAAAAGCGCATGCGATCGATTACACCGTCGTGCCGGCCAATCCAGCCCTTGGTGAGGTGATCAAGGCCCTGCCCGGCCGCAAGTTCATCTTCACCAATGGCAGCGTCCCGCATGCGGAAATGACTGCCCGGGCGCTCGGCATCCTCGAGCATTTCGACGACATCTTCGACATCGTCGCCGCCGATTACGTGCCCAAGCCCGCCGGCGATACCTATGACAAGTTCATGAGCCTGCACCGCGTCGATACGAAGCGTGCCGCGATGTTCGAGGACCTGCCGCGCAATCTGGTCGTGCCGAAAGCGCTGGGCATGAAGACCGTGCTGCTGGTGCCGCAGAATTTCGAATACGAGTTTGCCGAAGCCTGGGAAAAGACCAGCGACGACAACAACGATGTCGATTTCATCACCGAGGACCTGACAGGTTTCCTGACCCGGCTGATATCCTGACAGCCATCTTCAAACACATTTCGGACACATAAAAATCCCTTTTGTATCAATTGGTTGTATTACAAAAATGTAACTGGCGCGGGGAGCAATCCCGTTTATCCTTTCATTCAGGGACAACGATCACTGAAAGGATCCGACATGCGCAAGAACACTCTCATCCTCGGCGTCGTCGCCACCAGCGTCGCTCTCACCAGCCTCGTCGCCCCCACATTCGCCGCCCGGCAGAAGCCGACGCCGGAACAGCGCGCCGAGTTCATGATCAAGCGCCTCGATACCAACGGCGACAAGAAGATTTCGCTGGAGGAAGCCCAAGCGCGGGCTTCCGACGCATTCAAGGCGTTCGATACCAATGGCGATGGCCAGGTCTCACGCGATGAGATCAAGGCCAAGCGCGAGGCCTTCCGCGAAGCCCGCAAGGAATGGCGCGCCGCAAAGGACAAGACCGGCGATGAAAAGACCGCCGCGATGGAAAAGCTGAAGGACATGCGCCCGGCAATGATGCCCGGAATGCGGCCCAGGATGTTCAAGCATGCCGATACCGACAACAACGGTACGCTGAGCCTCGCCGAGGTGACCGAACAGGCCGGCAAGATGTTCAAGCGCCGCGACACCAACGGCGACGGCTTCATCGACGCATCGGATTTCACCAAGAAGATCTGAGCGTATCTGCCGTCCGTGATGTGACGGTCAGTGAAAGAACGATCCCCCGCGCTGGCAAAGAGTCAGCGGCCAGCGCGGTTCCAGTTCATCTCGCCGGCCATGATCGAGCCGAGCGGCATGATGCGTTCGGTGATATGGGCCAGCTTGTGCTTTTCAATCTGGCTCGCCACCTGCTCGGCATTCTTGTAGGCACTCGGCAATTCCGAGATATCGGGCTTGCCGGTGAAGAACCGGATATCGAGACCCTTTGTCTCCCGGCCGACAATCGCGGCAATGTTATCCGGGCTGAGCCCACTGGCCTCGGCCCGGAATTCTTCCACCAGACGACGCAAGTGCGCGTTACGGGACAAGTTTCGACCGGCGCCATGCGGTGCGAAGCCAAGCGCGTCGGGACGGTCGGCGGCGATCAGAACCGGCTGGGCCATGTTCAGCGGGATCAGGGTGAGGCCGGTGTCATCAGGCGAGAAGCCTTGAAACGACGGGGTCGCGCCCTTGCCGTGATAGAAGAGGCCATCGCGCTGAAACACGAAATTGTGCTCGTTCCAGAATTGGCCGCTGATTGCATTGCCAAGCCGCAGCGCGATCTTGCGGTGGATCGCGAAGTGATTGAGCTTGGTCCATTCGCGGACCAGTTGCAGCGCCTCCCAATACTGCGCACCAATGTCGCTGTTGGCATCGATCCAGGCATTGTGCATCGGCACCTTCGGCGCGTGAATCGCCGTGTGCTTCTGAGCGGCGGCCAGCCCTCTCTTGTAGACCTGGGCGCCAAGACCGCGCGAACCGTGATGGGTAACGAGGGCGCGCCAGTGGTCCGATTCGGTTTCCCCGATATAGAGGAAGTGATTTCCGTCGCCCTGCGTCAGGAAATGTTGCTCGGCGTGCTTTTCCAGCCCCTTCAGGAAATAGTTCCTCGCGAACTTGCCGATCAGTGTCGCAAGCTCCTTGTTCTTCCCGACTTCGCTGGCCGACCGCGTCCCCGGGCCGAAATGCGTCGATGCCATCGCGTCATCAAGCATGTCGGAAACCGGATCGTTGCGCTTGAAGAAGGTGACGGCCATCGAGCAGCAGATGTCGGCCGAATGGAAGCCGGGATGGATGGCGTCCCTGGCGGCGACAACACCGCGACAGGGATCGTACCCGGGGTTGATCCGGAGGGACAGGCATCGGGCATGACCGCAGCCGTGACAATGGTCGGGACGCGCAACAGCACGTCCATATGCTGGATCACCGCATGAACGTTGACGATCTCATCATCGCTTTCCGCCTCGATGAACTGGCCGAACGGCAGTTTATTGGTGCGGAGCGGAGGTTCACTGGCAGCGTGCGGAGCAAGCTGGCTGACGGTCGGGCGGCTCATGTGCGGTTCCAATGCTGGCAAGAAATCCCGATACTGCCATGCCGGCACGGTCGCGGATGATGTCCTCACGGTTGTGAGGCTTGAGCACCGTAGCACAAAAACCAATCAATTTCACCCACCCGAACGCCAGGCGTCGTCAGGCACCGTC
Source organism: Rhizobium sp. Leaf453 (assembly GCF_001425605.1). Taxonomy (GTDB): domain Bacteria; phylum Pseudomonadota; class Alphaproteobacteria; order Rhizobiales; family Rhizobiaceae; genus Pararhizobium. The sequence continues at coordinate 840,222 of NZ_LMRG01000001.1, forward strand.
TTCCATCACGCACCCGCCGCTGGTGGCGCGAAGCGGATGGCGCGGCGGAACAGCGGATAGAGCCAGTCCAGCGTCAGCATCACGACGAAGGACAGGCCGACGAGCGGAAAGACCACGCCGCCAATGGCCAAGGGCACGATCAGGCCGCGAAACACCCGCCGGTCCGACGGCATGGGCGGCACGCCGAGCGAGTCCTTGGGCCGCCGCTTCCACCACATGATGCCGGCCGAGACCGCGAGCAGGACGATGGCGAGGCAGACCGCCATCAGCACCAGCTGGTTCGCCAGCCCGAATTCCTGACCCATATGCACGCTGATACCCCATTCCAGCGCCTTGCCCATGGGACCGTAATCCGCATAGTGCATGTCGATCAGCGGCTTGCCGGTATACTGGTCGAGATGCACGACCCGCTGCTGCGACACGTCATCGGGATAGACGGAACCAGTATAGACGCCATCCGGCGTCGCGGGGATGTTGACCGCGAAACCGCGCGCCAGGCCCAGCGTTTCCAACGTTGCCACCGCCGCATCGAGGCTCATGGCCTTGCCGTCACCACCTGTCGATGATTGCGGCACCTGCGCCTGCTCGAGCGACCATGACGTCTTGGCGATCGTATCCAGCCGTTGCTGCGACATCGGCACGCCGACATAAACGCCGGCGGGATAACCGAAATTGTTGCCGTTCGCCCACTCATTGACCTTTTCGCCCCAGACGCCCGACCAAGGCATGCCGGTCACGGCGAGGAAAACGATGAAGAAACCAACGAAGATGCCACTGACCGCATGCGTATCGCGCCAGAACACCCGCCGTTTCGGCGTACCGCGAATGCTGATCACGCCGCCGGTCTGGCTGCGTGGCCACCAGAGATAGATGCCGGTGGCGACCAAAAGGATCGACCAGCCGGCGGCGATCTCGATCAATGCGCGGGCGTAGGAGCCGAAATATTTCAGGCTGTGCAGGTAACGAATCGTCCACATGACCGTTCCGCGATCGGGCAGCGCGCCCAGCACCTTGCCGTCGTAGGGGTTCACATAGACGGCGAGCTTGCCGGATGTTTCCGTGCTGACGGTGATCTCGGCCGAACTATCCGCTGTTGCCGCATCGGTATATTTGGCGACGGTGCCGGGATAGGCGGCCAGCGCCGCAGCCACCATCGCCGACGGCGCCACTCTCGCCGCATCGTCGCGGATCTCAACCTGTTTCAGGTAGGAATGGATGATCGCGTCCAGTTCGTCGCGGAAGAGATACAGCGCGCCGGTTACCGCCAGCGAGATAAGGAAGGGCAGGACCAGCAGTCCCGCATAGAAATGCCAGCGCCAGACGGCGCGGTAGAGGTCGATCGAGGAACGCGCCGGTACGGCAGCGTTCGCGCGACCGATCGTGAAATCGGACATGGTTTTCTCCAGATAAGCAAAAGAGGCAGCCGCGACGGATGCGCGACAGGACTTCAAGGTGTCATGCGGAGAAGAATGGGGGGCGCCCGCGCTTCGGCAAAATTGCCACGCGGGACGGCTGCGGGGAGGATCTCTCGGGCCGGTTGCGGCTTGCCCGCCTGCTGGACGGGAGAAAGGATGCCCGCCACATGGCTGGGCAAGACGGGCGTGACGCTCGCCGCGAACTGGCAGAGCGTCGCGCAGAGATCGTGCACGCCGTGAACCGGATCACCGGGACCCTGTTTCTGTGCGGCATCCGTCTCATGCGCGATGCAGAGAATGTTAAACGGATCGACAGCAGCACTCGCCATCGTTCCCTGCGCAAGGCCGCCGAACAGACCCTGCGCCAACAGCAGAAAACCGACCAGCGCCGCAATGGCGCCAGCCGACATTCTATCATTCAGGACAAGCCGCAGGGTTCTCATTCCGGCTCATTGCCACAGACAGGACCGCCTGTCACTGCGACGGATAGCCAATAGACACCTTCGCTGGCGGTGTCAGTGGCGCTTGCCGGACGGCAGCTTGACCTCACCTTCGTCCTCGCCGTCCCAATAATGGGCTCGCACGGCGCTGACCTTGATCATCACCACGCCCTTGGTGTCGATGCCGTCCTTGAACCAGTCGTCGAGATCCGGCGTCCAGTGTTCCTTGAAGGCTTCCTTGTCCTTGATCACGTCAGCTTCGCCTTCGACGGCGACCGAAAAGGCCTTTTTGCCCTGGAAGGACAGGCCCACCTTCGAATTTTTCCTGATGTCATCGACCATGCGCGACTTTTCCCAGGTGAAGTAATAGGAATCGCCGTCATACTCGACGTCGCCATTGTTGCTCATCGGCCGTGCGGCGATGGCGCCACCATCGGTATGGGTTGACAGCATGGCAATATCGATATCGCGCATCTTCTTGGCAACTTCGGAAAGGCTTCTCTGCGACATGATTTTCTCCCGTGTTGGCGAATGAACAGGAGAACGCGCCCGACGCTGTTTGGTTCGGGCGCGGCTTCAGCAATCTTCAGGTAAGCTGTAGCTTACCTTTTTCCAGATGCCATCGGCACCGATGCCGGGTCAACCGTCTCGTAGAATTTCGAGATGATCTCCCAGGCCTCGTCGGCCGTTTCGACGAACTGGATCAGGTCGACATCGTTGGGCGCGATCGTCCCGAACTCAGCGAGTGCATCAAAATTCACAACGGTGCGCCAGAATTTCTCGCCGAACAGAATCAGCGGCACAAGCGCCATGCGGCCGGTCTGCATCAGCGTGATCGTCTCGAACAATTCATCCAGCGTGCCGAACCCGCCCGGGAAAACCGTGACGGCCTTGGCGCGCAGCAGGAAATGCATCTTGCGGATGGCGAAATAGTGGAAGTTGAACGACAGGTCGGGCGTCACGTAACGGTTCGGCGCCTGCTCGTGCGGCAGCACGATATTGAGCCCGATCGACGGCGCCCCGACCTCGTCGGCACCGCGATTGCCGGCTTCCATGACGCCCGGCCCACCGCCGGTGGTAACCACGTATTCCTTGTATCCCGTCTGGGCCGAATGCAGCGAGCAGAGCTTGGCGAATTTCCGCGCCTCCTCGTAATAGATCGAGGCTGCTGTCAGGTTCTTGCGCTGGATGTCGTTCTTCGCCGCCCAGGCGTCCCCGCCCGGCTCGGGGATGCGGGCGCCACCGAACATCACCACCGTCGACTTGATGCCGCGCTCGGCCAGCATCATTTCCGTCTTCAGGAGCTCGAGCTGCAGCCGCACCGGGCGCAGTTCCTCGCGCGCCAGGAAATCGTCATCGGCATAGGCCAGACGGTAAGCGGGAGACATCGATTGCGGCGTTTGCGGTACGCCGGCCGCACGGTGTTTTGCCTGTTCGCTGTCGACCAGCGGGTCCCAGACCCCATCCTTGCGCCGCAGATTGCGTTTCTTCATTCTTGCCATGTCACACTTTCCTGCCGCAAACCGGCAGCAAATCATCGCTGCCGGATGCTCCTTCCGATGCATCGGGCGCTACGGATCAAATCACCCCGCAGCCATTCCGTGCCATACACCTTCATCCGCCGCAGACCGCAACCGAAAACCACTTCAATTTTTCGGGATCATGCACTAGAGCATTTGACGATATCCGCCGAAGTTTAAGGAATTCCGATGACGACCCATGATCTCGCCGCCCTGTCGAAGACCATCGACGCCGCTTTCGACAATCGCGACACCGTGACCCTTTCGACCAAAGGCGAGATCCGCGATGCGGTGGAAGCCGCGCTGAACCTTCTGGATGCCGGCAAGGTGCGCGTCGCCGAGCGTGGCTCCGACGGCAACTGGACGGTCAATCAGTGGCTGAAGAAGGCCGTTCTCCTGTCATTCCGCCTCAACGACATGGAAGTCGTCAAGAACGGTCCCGGCCAGTCGACCTGGTGGGACAAGGTGCCATCGAAGTTCGAAGGCTGGGGTGAAAACCAGTTCCGCGACGCCGGCTTCCGTGCCGTGCCGAACGCCGTCGTTCGTCGCTCCGCCTATATCGCCCCGAATGCCATCCTGATGCCGTCCTTCGTCAATCTCGGCGCCTATGTCGGTGAAGGCACGATGGTCGATACCTGGGCAACCGTCGGTTCCTGCGCCCAGATCGGCAAGCATGTGCACCTCTCCGGCGGCGTCGGCATCGGCGGCGTGCTGGAGCCGATGCAGGCCGGCCCGACGATCATCGAGGACAATTGCTTCATCGGCGCCCGCTCGGAAGTCGTCGAAGGCTGCATCGTGCGCGAAGGCTCGGTGCTCGGCATGGGCGTGTTCATCGGCAAGTCGACCAAGATCGTCGATCGCGCCACCGGCGAAGTGACCTATGGCGAAGTGCCGCCCTATTCCGTCGTCGTTGCCGGCTCGATGGGCTCCGGCGCGATCATGCCGAACGGCATCGTCGCTCCGAACCTATACTGCGCTGTCATCGTCAAGCGCGTCGATGAAAAGACCCGCTCCAAGACCGGCATCAACGAACTGCTGCGAGACTGATCATGGCGACGGAGGGGCAACAGACCATATCCTGGCTGTTCTTCAGCCCCTCCGGCCGCATTGGCCGTCTGCCCTATTTTCTCGGCTGGCTGTTCTGGATCGTCGTCGGCTGTTTCTTCTGCGCCAGGATATTGGCGGTCCAGGACAACGATATCTCGCTGGCGCTCTGGACGCTGGCCCTCGTCGCCGCCGGGCTCGTCTCGACCGTGTCGATCGTCATGCTCACGATCAAGCGGCTGCATGATGTCGGCTATCCCGGCATGTATGCCATCTGCCTGTTCATCCCGGTGCTCAGCTTCGTGATGTTCGTCGTGTTGTGCCTGTGGCCCGGCCTTCCCGATGAGGATGCCCTCGGCCGCAGCCGGTAACCTTCACCGCAGCGGCATAGAAAAGGTGAAGCGCGTTTCCTCTGGCGGCGAGACCACCTGCAGTTTGCCCTTGTGCGCCTTGGCGATTTCAGACGAGATATAGAGCCCGAGACCCAGCCCCTGCGCACTGGACGAATGAGCTGCCCGCACGAATGGCTTGAACATATCCTTGACAACCTGCTCAGGAATGGGCTCGCCGCCATTGGCCACCGACAGTTCGAACCGGTCTTCGACGACCGAAGATACAACCTGAATCGGCCCTTCGGGATCGCCATGCGTGAGCGCATTGGCAAGAAGATTGGAGAGAAGCTGGCCGATCCGGCCCTCGTCGCAGCGCACCACCGTGTCCGTCAGTTCGCTGTCGATCCGCCGCTCCGGATTGGCCATCCGCAATTCGGCGACCACCTGTTCAAGCACCGGCCGCAGCGGCACTTCATCCGCCTGCTCGATCGGTATCCCGCCGCCCAGCCGCCCGCGGGCGAAATCGAGCACGTTGTCGATCAGGCCGGACATACGGGAAATACTTTTCTGCATCAGGCCGATGACAGACTTGCCCTTGTCGTCGGTAACCGTCCGCTGCAGCATCCGTGTTCCCGCATCGATCGACGCCAGAGGATTGCGCAGGTCGTGGCCCAAGACGGCGATGAACTGCTCGCGCAATTCGCTTGCCTGCCGCTCCTGATCGGTCCGATCATGAGCTTCGAGATGAAAGGCAATAAGCTTTGCGAACAGCGTGAACATGCCGGCGATCTCCGGCGTATTCAGCGTGCGCGGCACGGTGTCGATGGCGCAGAGCGTGCCGAAGAAAGAGCCGTCATCCAGCGTGATCGGCACCGAGATATAGCTTTGCAGCCCATAAATCTGCGGCGTATGATGCGTGGCGTAATGCGGATCCTCGGCAACATTGTCGATGATGACTGCCTGCCGGTGATCGCGAATTTCGTTGCAGATCGTCGATTCGATCTTCAACTCGCCGCCGGGCTCCAGCCCGAACGACAGATTGTCCTGCACGCCACAGCAAATCCACCGGTCCTGCGTCACGCGCGCCACGGCCGCAAAGCGCATGCCCGTCGTTTTACAGACAACGTCGAGGATCGTCGGCACGGCGCTGATCTGCGCAATGACATCGACGGCGGCAAGGGGATTGTCGTTCAACGCGTTACTTTCGACTGACGAAGAGGGAGCAGACTATTCCTTGTCTGCGCAATGCGGCAAACATGCAAGCCTGCTCCCCGCAACGATGTCGAAAGACCGCCGATTTACCGTGTTACGCCTTAGGCACGAACGGCTTCGGCCGCCGGGCTGCGCCCTGACGCTCCAGCATCCAGCCGGGATATTCCGCCGGCAGCGCACTGACAGCGTTGAGCTTGTCCAGATCCTCCGCATCCAGCTTCAGATCCACCGCCTTCAGGTTTTCCTCCAACTGCTCAACCCGTTTGGCACCGACGATGACGCTGGTGACGAACGGTTTGGCGAGGATAAAGGCGAGCGCCACCTCGGCAACGCTGGCACCATGCTTGGCGGCAACCTCACGCATGGCGGCAACGCAATCCCAGGCCCGATCGGTATTGACGGGCGGGAAGTCGAAGGCGGCACGGCGGCCCTCGCCATTGCCCGGCGCGCCCGGACCGTACTTGCCCGACAAGAGACCGCCGGCGAGCGGCGACCAGACCATCAGGCCCATCTTCTCCTCGGTCAGCAGCGGCACGATCTCGCGCTCGAGATCACGGCCGGCGATCGAGTAATAGGCCTGCAGGCTGTCGAACTGGGCAAAGCCCTTGCGCTCGGAAATGCCCAGCGCCTTGGCGATGCGCCAGGCCTGCCAGTTGGAGATGCCGATATAACGAACCAGCCCGCCGGTGACGAGATCGTCAAGCGCCCGGAGCGTCTCGTCGATCGGCGTGATTGGGTCGGTCGCGTGGATCTGGTAGAGGTCGATATGATCCATCTGCAGGCGATCGAGGCTCGCCTCGACCGAATCCATGATATGCCCGCGCGAGGCGCCGCGATCGTTCGGCCCGTCGCCCATCTGGCCATAGACCTTGGTGGCAATGACGACATCCTTGCGGTCGACGCCGAGATTGATCAGCGACTGGCCGAGCAGCTCCTCGGAAATGCCGTTGGAATAGACATCGGCCGTGTCGATGAAATTGACGCCAGCATCAAGCGAATGCCGGACGATCCGGTCGGCGGCGTCCTGATCGACGTCGGCGATCGAACCCCACATGCCCTCGCTCGCCGGCCCGAAGGTCATGGTGCCGAGGCAGATTTCCGAAACGAACAGGCCAGTCTTGCCAAGCTGATTGTAACGCATGGTGTGCTCCATTTATCCATAGGTGTGGCGGGAAGCCCGGCAAAGCGGGCTGGGTGGTCGGTGATATGGGGCGCCAGCGCTGTCTCGCCAGCGTCCCCGGGGTAAACTGTGCTGCGCTCTATTCGGCCGCCGCCTGCGTTCTGAGCGCGGCGAGGTCGCGCAACGGAGACAGACCGTAAAGCCGGGTATATTCGAGCCCGAACTGGGAGGGGCTTTGGTAGCCGACCCGATGCCCGGCCGTGCCGACATCGAGATTTTCGACCAGCAACAACCGGCGCGCTTCGTTGAGCCGGAGCTGCTTCTGGTATTGCATCGGCGTCATGGCGGTGACGCCCTTGAAATGATGGTGCAGCGAGGAAACGCTCATGCCGACATGGTCTGCGAGGTCCTCGATCCGCAGTGCTCGGGCATAGTTTTCGCGCAGCCAGGCGATCGCTTTCGCGATGCGGTTACCGGGCGTATCGGCCGTAGCAATCTGGATCAGACGCGGTGCGTGCACGCCGGTCAGCAGACGATAGAGGATTTCCTGCTCGATCAGCGGCGCGACGCCCGGAATGTCGTCTGGAGTATCAAGGAGCTGGATATAGCGCAGCGTCGCATCGACAAGGGACGGCGGCGCCTTGGTGACCGCCAAGCCCCTTGTACCATTGGCTGTTGCCGCCACTGTCGGCACCGCGATCCGCTGCAGCACCTCGCGGACCCTGTCGGGGTCGATCACCATGGCAAGGCCGAGATGCGGCTTGTCGGGGCTCGCGACCACCGTTTTGGAGCTGACAGGCAGGTCGACCGACACGACAAGACAGTCGCCAGCCCCGTAATTGTAGACTTCATGCCCGAGTTTGATACTCTTTTCGCCACCGACGACCAGCGCGAAGACCGGGCGATAGGCCGAATGGGTCATTACTGTCGGCGATGTCTGGCGGCCGATGAACAGGTTGTCGATGATCGTCTGCTGCGATCCTTCGCCCACGACGTGGCGCGAAATGAGATCGGCGATTTTCTCAATATTGCCTGTCTGTGTCTGCATGTTTCTGCCCTGGATCGCTGTGTGTTCCGTTGAAGACAAGCTAGTATCGAAAGCCGCCGGGTGAAATGTCTCCACCCCAACATTTGCAGGATCACATATAAATCTCGCAGGATCGCTGTAACGCATGGGGCCTTGTCTGCCGCATGCTTGGGATATCGGACGGCTGAAGTCCGAAGAATCAAGGATGATCCCATGACAAGATTGACCGGAAAAATCGCTATCGTCAGCGGCGCCGCCAATGGACCGACGGCCCGCATCGCTGCCCGCCTCGCGGCGGAAGGTGCCGCCGTCGTGCTCAACGACGCCACCGACAGCGAGGGCGCAGTGCGCGTTGCCGCCGGCATCGTCCGGCGGGGTGGCCGTGCCATCGCCGTGCAGGGAGACGTCTCGAAGGCGCAGGACGTGCGCCGCATCTTCCGGGCCACGGTCGAGATTTTCGGCACGCCCGACATCGTCGTCAACAATGCCGGCATTTTCAGAGCCGAGCCGGTCGACGCTTCGGATGATGCCGGCCGTGCCTTTGCGGTAAATGTCTTCGGCACCTTCCTGATGTGTCAGGAAGCGGCGCGCCAGTTCAACGGCCGGGGCGGCATCATCATCAACATGAGCTCGCCCGAGCATTGCGCCGCGACACCGGACGAAGAGACGCAATCCACCATCAAGGGCGCGATCGACATGCTGACGCTCGGCCTCGCCAAGGATTTCGTTGATCAGGGTATCCGCGTCGTCTCGATCGATCCGGCCCGGTTCGACATGCTGGATCTCTCCGATGACGATCTCCCCGCGCCGTCGGCACGTCACCTGTCGGGCCTGCTCCACCATCGCGCCCGTCTGCCGGGAAGCCGCGCCATCTCGCGCTCCGGCGATGTCGCCTTCATCCGCAACGAGTTGGTCGCCTCGACCGGCTGGCGCGGCTGGTAACCGACGGAGGCTGTCTTCAGCCTCCGTCGAACATGGATGATCGTATGCCGGTTTGGACAACCCTCCTCCGGCATTTTTCTTGTCTTACGCCTGGGGCGCGGTGCCGAGATAACCAAGCACGGCCCGCTTCACCCGCAGCGACAACGCGGCCCGGTCCCCGTCGCCATGTTCGCCCGCGGCATCGACCATGCCCTTGATGATCGCCACCACGTCGCGCGCGGCAGTTTCGATATCCGCCTGCGGCGGCAGGTCCGGGCGCAACAGCATGTGACGCGTCAGCTCGAAAAACCGTTCCTTGACCAACTCGGTATCGGCATCGAGCGGCAGGCGCGCCTCCTCGAAATCCAGCAGGCGTGCGAGCGCCGGCCGGCGCAATTGCTGCTCGACACAGGGACTGATCAACGCCGACACGGCCGCCTCGCCGGTCGGCTCACCGACTGAGCCCTCCGCGCTTTCGACCAGTGCCCGGGTCTCCCGCAGGATCAGCGCCCCGATCAACGCATCCTTGCGCGGAAAATACTGGTAGAGCGAGCCGACGCTGACCCCTGCCTTCTCCGCCACCGCATTGGTGGAAAATCCCTCATGGCCACGCTCCTCCAGAATGCGAGCCGCAGCCTCCACGATCGCATCGACCGTTGCCTGCGAACGCGCCTGTTTCGGCGCTTTTCTCGGGATTGAGCGGGGTTTCGTGGGGTTGTCGATCATGGCCGGGAACGCGAGTAGCAAAAAGCGAATAATCGCTCATATTGCGCTGCATCGATCAGGATGCAAGGGGAGCCAGCGGCTGGCGACCTGTCCCATCAATCAATGGAGACCATGACATGCCCAACAACACCAGAACCGCAATCGTCACCGGCGCATCGAGAGGCATAGGCGCCGCCATTGCCCGCCAACTTGCTGCCGACGGCTTTCGGGCAGTCGTCAACTATGCCTCGAACGCCGGTGAGGCGGAAAAGGTCGTCGCCGACATCGAATCCGCAGGCGGCCGGGCGATCGCCGTTCGCGCCGATGTCTCCGACGCGAAGGACGTCGCCTCCCTGTTCGAGCGCACCGAAGCGGAACTCGGGCCGGTCGATGTGCTTGTCAACAATGCCGGAATCAGCAGGTTCGGCCTGCTTGCTGAGTTCTCCGACGAGGATTTCCAGCGGTTGATCGCGGTCAATCTCACCGGCACCTTCAACGGCATGCGTGAAGGCGCCCGGCGTATTCGCGATGGCGGCCGGATCATCAACCTGTCGACCAGCATCATCGGCCATTACTCCCCCGGTAACGGTCTCTACGCCGCGACCAAGGCGGCCGTCGAAGCCATGACCCATACACTCGCCAAGGAACTCGGCAGCCGCGCCATCACCGTCAACGCCGTCGCCCCCGGCCCGGTCGCCACCGAACTCCTGCTGGCCGGACGCTCGGCGGAGGTGCTGCAGCGCCTCACCAACGACATCCCGCTTGGCCGGCTGGGACAGCCAGAGGATATCGCAGAGGTCGTGTCATTCCTCGCAAGCCCGGATAGCGGCTGGGTGAACGGACAGGTCATCAAGGCGAATGGGGGGCGGAATTGACATCTGTTCTGCCCTTCTCTCGCCTATCGCGAGGTCATGTAAATTGCCCCGATGTGAGATTGCCGACAAAGTCTATCTCTGACGACTTTGAGGGGCTGCTTGGGACATTCAGCGGCGAACATCCTCCCCGTCATTCCCGTGCTCGTCACAGGAATCCAGTCAGCTCAAGTCATTGAGCTGAATAGAGTCTTTTGACCCGACGGACGTCGGGTCGCTGGATACCCGCCACAAGGGCGAGTACGACGGAGAGTGGGAATTGGCTGTCGTCAAATAAACGGCTTCCGGGTTTGTCGGCAGTATGAGACCGCGCAATTGCCCGGCCCCTCCATCCGGGCACAAGGCAGGTTTCGTCAGAATCGCTGCGGAGCCGCAGGCTTGTTGCCAACGATCTTTTCGATGCGTGCCAGAACGTCCGGCGTCAGTTTATCCTTGTGATCGAGCGCCGCCAGATTGTCTTCCAGCTGCGATTTGCGGGAAGCGCCGAGAATGACGGTCGATACGTTCCGGTTCGAAAGGCACCAGAGCAGGGCGAGATGGGTCGTTGAAAGGCCCACCTCGTCGGCCAGCGCCGTCAGTTCCCTGACCTTTTCCAGCTGCGCACGACCTGCTTCACTCGACCATTTTTCCTTGAGCCATTCGTAGCCGGGAAGGTTCAGCCGGCTGTCGTTCGGCATATCCCTGTTGTATTTGCCGGTGAGGATACCCGAGGCCAGTGGCGACCAGATTGTCGTGCCCAGCCCCATCAGATCGTAAAGCGGAAGATAATCGGCCTCGACCTTCTGGCGCTCGAAGAGATTGTATTGCGGCTGCTCCATCGTCGGCGGCGTGATCCGGAGATCGCGCGCCACGGCATAGGCCTCGGTCAGCTGCTGGGCCGACCATTCCGACGTTCCCCAGTAAAGAACCTTGCCCTGGGCGACGAGGTCGTGCATGGCGCGCACCGTTTCCTCGATCGGCGTGTCGATATCCGGACGATGGCAGAAATAGAGATCGAGATAGTCCACCTGCAGACGCTTCAGAGCGGCATGAGCCGCATCGGTCACATGCTTGCGGGAAAGGCCTCGCTGCGTCGGCTTTTCGCCGCCCCAGAACACCTTGCTGGAGACGATGAAACTGTCGCGGCTCCAGGCCAGGGTTTTCAGCGCCTGCCCCATCACGATTTCGGAATTGCCGCTCTCGTAGCCTTCGGCATTGTCGAAGAAATTGATGCCGTTGTCATAGGCGTGCGCCATCAGGCTCACGGCATCGCCGCCATCGACCTGCTTGCCGAATGTCACCCAGGATCCGAAGGAAAATTCGCTGACTTTCAGGCCCGATTTTCCAAGGCGACGATATTCCATGACTGTTCCTCCGGTCCGCTAATGGCTGGATGTTTCATTATCGAAAGAACACCGCAGCTGCAAATGTCGGGGAGGATGGCTGCGACTAAGCTCCCGCATGCGCGCGCGCCCAAACACCACCCACCTCACCCCGTGACAGTCCGGCATGGATCGGCTAAACCAAGCCCGCACAACAACAGGCCTTGTTTGATGACCGCTACCGATCCCGTCGCCAATCTCTCCACCCTCATTCGCTGCCCGTCCGTTACCCCCGCCGAAGGCGGTGCCTTGACGGCGCTGGAGGCGATGCTGAAGCCGCTGGGCTTTGCCACGCAAAGAGTGATGGCGACCGAGGACGGCACGCCGGATATCGAGAACCTCTATGCCCGCATCGGCACCGACGGGCCGCACCTGATGTTTGCCGGCCATACCGATGTCGTGCCGGTGGGCGACGAGGCCGCCTGGACGCACGGCCCCTTCTCGGCCGATATTGCCGGCGGCGAAATGTACGGGCGCGGCGCCGTCGATATGAAGGGCGGCATCGCCTGCTTTGCCGCCGCCGTCGCCCGCTATATCGAAAAGAACGGCCCACCCAGGGGCTCGATCTCCTTCCTCATCACCGGCGACGAGGAAGGCCCGGCCATCAACGGCACCATCAAGCTGCTGGAATGGGCAGCGGCAAAGGGCGAGCGCTGGGACGCATGCCTGGTTGGCGAACCGACCAATCCGGACACGCTCGGCGACATGATCAAGATCGGCCGTCGCGGTTCGCTGTCCGGCACCGTCACCGTGCACGGTGTTCAGGGCCATGCGGCCTATCCACATCTCGCCGACAGCCCCGTGCGCGGCATTCTGGCGCTGACCCAGGCGCTGATGGACCCGCCTTTCGATAGCGGCACGGAAAGTTTCCAGCCATCCAATCTCGAAGTGACGACGATCGATGTCGGCAACAAGGCCGTCAATGTCATCCCCGCCAGGGCATCGGCCAGCTTCAACATCCGCTTCAACGATACCTGGGAGGCCGATAGCTTGAAGGCGGAAATCATCGCGCGGCTCGACAGCGCTGCGGCGGATGGCGTGCTGCGCCCCGGCCGCGCGCCGGTCAAATACGATATCGTCTGGAGCGAGCGTCCGAGCCATGTCTTCCTGACCCGCAACAATGCCCTGATCGCATCGCTCTCCGGCGCCGTCGAGGCCGTTACGGGCCGTGAGCCGAAGCTCTCGACCACCGGCGGCACCTCCGATGCGCGCTTCATCAAGGATTACTGCCCGGTCGTCGAGTTCGGCCTGGTCGGCCAGACGATGCATATGGTCGATGAGCGCGTCGCCGTCGCCGATCTGGAGACGCTGACCAACATCTACGAGACCTTCATCAGCCGCTGGTTCGGTCATGCCGCAGATTGAGGAAATCGGATATTACATCAAGGGCCTCTGGCTCCTGATCCTCGGCGACCGGAGCGGCTTCGACTGGCTCGACATCTCCGCCTCCGGCGTCTGGCGCTCCTTCGCAGCCTTCCTCTGGTGCCTGCCCGCCATGGCCGTCGGCTGGGCGGCGTGGCGCTTGTTCTATCTGGAGCAGATGCCACAGGGCACGGCAACGGGATTGCCGTTCATCGTCAAGCTGTTCCTCGTCGATGTCACGATCTGGATCGTGCCGCTTGTCCTGATCGCGATCCTGGCCAAGCCACTGGGCTATGCCGACCTGCTGGCATCGATCATCATCACCACCAACTGGCTGTCAGTCCCGACCGTCTATGCCATGGCCGTGCCCCTGACGATCAGGCTGGTTATTCCAGGCAGCGAAGGGCTGGCCTATCTCCTGTCCTTCCTGCTGCTGATCGCCAATTTCACGGCGATCTTCCGGCTGATCAAAACCATCACCGGTGAACAGTTGCTGCTGGCGTCGGCGATCTCGGCACTGCTGATCCTGCCATCGCTGATGCTGAGCGAGGCGTTGCCGTCGTTTTTCGGGCTGATGCCGATCTACGCAGCGTCGCTTCAGTAATCGACCTGCATGAAATAAAGCCCGTCCGGGGGCGCGACCGGGCCACAGGCCTTGCGGTCCCGTGCCTCCAAGGCCTTGCGTACATCCTCCGGCGTCCAGCGTCCGTCACCGACCAGCTTCAGCGTACCGGCAAAGGAGCGGATCTGGTTGTGCAGGAAACTCTGCGCCGTCGCCCGCATCTCGATCACATCGCCATTGCGGGTGACGTCCAACCGGTCGAGCGTGCGCACTGGGCTGTTGGCCTGGCAATGGGTCGAGCGGAAGGTCGTGAAATCATGGCGCCCGACCAGAACCTGCGCCGCCGCGTGCATCGCGTCATGATCGATCGGCTTCGGCACCCACCAGGCGCGTCGTGCCTCCAGCGCCAGCGGTGCGGGCCGTGAAATGATGCGGTAGAGATAATGCCGCCGGAGCGCGGAGAAGCGGGCGTCGAAATCATCGGGCACCTCCGCCGTCTCGAGGATTGCCACCTGCTCGCCCGCCTGTCCCAGATGCGCGTTCAGCGCGTTGCGCAGTGTATCCGGCTTCCACTGCCGGGAAAAATCCGCATGCGCCACCTGCCCGCAGGCATGGACGCCGGAATCGGTGCGTCCCGCACCACGGATCACCACACGCTCCTGCATCAGTGACAGAATTGCCTTCTCGACCGCGCCCTGGACGGATGGCCCATTGTCCTGCCGCTGCCAGCCGACATAGTTCGAGCCGTCATATTCGATGGTCATACGAAAGCGCGGCATCAGGCGAGCCTTGTGCCGGCAGGGACGGGCGTGCCCCGGCGGAATTCGTCTGCACCCAGCACCTTGCCGCCGGCCTTCTGCAGCCGTGTCAGGCGCACAGAACCATCGCCGCAGGCAATCGTCAGGTCGCCGAACAGCGCCGTTCCGGTTTCCCCACCGGAAGTCTCGACCTTGGAGGACAGGACCTTGACACGCTCGGGCTTGCCGGCGATCTCCAGTTCAAACCAGGCGCCCGGAAAGGGCGACAGGCCGCGAATGTGATTGTGGACTTCGACAGCGGTCTTCGAAAAATCGATCCGCGTCTCGGCCTTGCTGATCTTGGCGGCGTAGATCACGCCCTGCTCGGACTGCGGTGTCAGCGGCAGATCGCCGCCATCGAGCTTGTCCATCGCTTCCTTCATCAGCCCTGCACCGACGAGCATGAGCCGGTCGTGCAGTTCGGCCGCCGTCATGTCTGGGCCGATGGCGACAACCTTGGTCAACGCGACGTCGCCGGTATCGAGCCCCTTGTCCATCTTCATCACCATCATGCCGGTCTCGTGATCACCGGCCATGATCGCCCGCTGGATCGGCGCGGCACCCCGCCAGCGCGGCAGAAGAGAGGCATGACCGTTGTAGCAGCCGAGCCGCGTGCCGTTGAGAATCTCCTCCGGCAGCAACAGGCCATAGGCGACGACGACGGCGACATCGGCATCGAAATCGCGGAAGGTCTGCCGGTCGGCGGCATCCTTGAAGTTGACGGGTGTCAGAACGGGAATGCCCAGCAGTTCGGCCGCCTGGTGCACAGGCGACTTCTGCAAGTCGAGGCCACGGCGTCCGCCCGGCCGCGGCGGCTGGGTATAGACCGCAACCACCTTGTGGCCGGCCTGCGCCAGCGCCGCCAGCGTCGGCACCGAAAATTCGGGCGTTCCCATGAAAATGATGCGAAGCGACACGGTGCTCGGCCTCCCGTTCCTGATCAGGCCTCTTCAAACGGGTTTACGAGCTTCAAATCAAGCCCCTCGAAGTCTTTTACATTCCGCGTCGCCAGTGTCGCATCGTGCGACAAGCAGATCGCGGCGATCATGGCGTCCTTGGTTTCCATCGCCCTTCCCGCCTTCTGTCGATAAGCGGAAATTGTACCGTAGCGTGCCGCTGCAGTTTGCGAGAAGCTCAATATCCTTCCGGAAAACTCGCTCTCGATTTGTAAGAACGTTCTGCGAAGGCTGTCTTGCCTGTGCCCTCGATCTAACAAGGCAATACCATAATGGATTTCCGCCATCGCAATTGCAGTCAGAAAAACAACTTCACTATCGTATGCATCCAACCATCGAAGGATGCGCTCGCTATGCAGCCTTCCCTGCAACTCGGATATAATGTTCGTATCCAACACGATCATTTGAAATCCGGAGGTGCTCGATCAGGCTGCTTCCGAAACTCATCAATGGCGCGCAACTCGTCTTCTTCGAACCTCTGCTCATTCACGATAGAGCGAAGTCTCTGACCGGCGGTCTGACCACGATGCCGCTCTCTCTCAAGAGCCGACCGTATTTGAACAATCGCCTCATCCGAGAGACTACGCCCATTGCGGCGCGCGCTTTCCTGTAATTCAACCTTCAAAGCATCGTCGATGCCACGAAGAAGCAGATCGCCCATGCGCAACCTCCACTATGATATCACTGATATCATAGTCCCGAGCCATCCAATTTTCAACGGAAGCGTCAGATCGCCTTGGAGCCGCGCACCTTGGCGGCCTTAGCGAACTTGCGGATCACCATTTCGCGCTTCAGCTTGGAAATGTGGTCGATGAACAGGACGCCGTTCAGGTGATCGATCTCGTGTTGCAGGCAGGTCGCGAGCAGGCCGTCGGCCTTGGCCGTCAACTGCTTGCCATCAAGATCGACATATTCGACGGTGATCTCCGCCGGCCGTTCCACCTCGGCATAATAGTCGGGGATCGACAGGCAGCCTTCCTCATAGACAGAGCGTTCATCCGACGAAGCCAGTATCTTCGGGTTGATAAAGACTAACGGCTGCTTGTCTTCGCCTTCCTTCGAGACATCAATCACCAGCATCTGGCGGGGAACGCCGATCTGGATGGCGGCGAGGCCAATGCCCGGCGCATCGTACATGGTTTCCAGCATGTCGTCGGCGAGGCGGCGGACATCGGCGTCGATGGTCTCGACCGGCTTCGACAGCTGGCGCAGAACGGGGTCGGGAAGGATGATGAGCGGCTTGATGGTCATCTGGCTCCCATAACCGATCTTTCGGGCCGATGGAATTCTCTCCGCCAAGATTTTTGCAATAAAAGCAGGCACTCACACCGTCAACCCCGGAAATGTTCTTGTTTTGATCTGGCCAAAAGACATGAAAACACCTAGTCTGTGTCGATGGAACCGACAATTCTCACCTTCGACCAGCCCCTCATCGTTCTTGGCAGCTATCCCGTGACACTGGGCATGATGCTGTTCGTTGCCGTCGCCATCCTTCTTCTGGCCGGTATCCCCGCAATGCTCGCCCGGCGCCGGGCACGCGAGGCCGCTGTTGATGCCGAGCAAAGAATGAACGCGCTTCTGGCGGCGCAGACAGAGATGCAGGGGCGCATTGCGGCGATGGCGGATGTGTTCGGCGCCCGCCAGTCGGAGTTGAACCAGTCGATCAACCAGCGCATTGACGGCATGACCCATCGGATCGGCGCCTCGATCACCGAACAGACGAAAGCGACGCACGAGAACCTGCGCAGGCTGCAGGAACGGCTGGCGGTCATCGATACCGCGCAGACCAATATCCAGTCGCTGGCGAAGGATATGGCCGGGTTGCAGAACATCCTCTCGAACAAGCAGACGCGCGGTGCATTCGGGCAGTCGCGCATGGAAACGATCATCGCCGATGGCCTGCCGATGGGGGCCTATGCTTTCCAGACAACGTTGTCCAACGGCGCGCGGCCGGATTGTACAGTGCGTATGCCGAACGGGCAGCCGGCGCTGGTGATCGACGCGAAATTTCCGCTTGAAGGCTGGAATGCCATTCGTGCCGCCGAGCATCCGGAAGCCGCACGCCAGGCCGCCCAGCAGTTCCGGCGGGACATGGAAGTGCATATCCGTGATATTGCCGGTAAATACCTGATCCCCGGCGAGACGCAGGAGACGGCTTTCCTCTTCGTACCCTCCGAATCGATCTTTGCCGAGATTCACGAGAATTTCGAAGGCATTGTCCAGCGCGCGCACAAGTCGCGCATAGTCATCGTCTCCCCCTCCCTGCTGATGCTGTCGATCCAAGTCATTCAGGCAATCCTGCGCGATGCCCGCATGCGCGAGCAAGCCCACCTGATCCAGGGTGAGGTCATCCGGCTGATGGAGGATCTCACCCGCCTCGACGATCGCGTGCGCAAGTTGCACGGTCATTTCCTCACGACGCAGAAGGATGTCGACGACATCCTCATCTCGTCCGACAAATTAAAGAAGCGCGGCGGCAGGATCGAGGCGCTGGACTTGGAGGCCGCCGGCAACACGCAGCCTCCACCACAGGAATCCAAGACTTTCGACAATCGCATGGGACAATTGAAGCTTCGGGTGGTTGACGAGGACTGACGGTCTCGGGCAGTGTCCGGCAAAAATCGACTGCCGGGGAGACGCGTCCAATGATCACAGTTTTTGGTTCCATCAACATGGACCTGATCGCCACCACGGAGCGCCTGCCGAAACCCGGCGAAACCGTTACCGGCACCGGTTTCTCCACGGCCGCCGGCGGCAAGGGCGCCAATCAGGCGCTTGCGGCGACCCGGGCCGGCGCGTCCGTCCGCATGGCCGGTGCCGTCGGCTCCGATAGTTTTGCTGAAGGCGCTTTGGCGCTCATGAAAGAAGCAGGCACAGATCTTTCGGCCACCAAGATTGCCGACGAGCCGACCGGCACCGCGCATATCCTCGTGGGTGGTGATGGTGAGAACGTCATTGTCGTCGTAGCCAGCGCCAACGGCACGGTGAATGCGCAGGATGCGGTGGCCGCAGTCGATGCGATGGCTGCCGGCGATACGCTGATGCTGCAGCTTGAGATCCCTGCCTCTGCCGTGGAACAGGCGCTGGTTTCCGCCCGGCAGAAGGGCATCACCTCGGTCATGAACATCGCGCCGCTGACGGCCGATGCCGCCCGCCTCGGACGCATGGCCGATATCGTCGTCGCCAACGAAACCGAATTCGAACTTCTGGCCGGACAGGACGGCCTGTCGGCCGATGAACGTCAGGAGGCGATGAAGCGGCTCCATGACGAGACGAAGCAGACGATCATCGTCACGTTGGGCGCGGAAGGCGTCATCGCCATCCGTAACGGTGCATTCCACCGTGCCAAGGGACTGAAGATCGAACCAGTGGACACGGTCGGCGCTGGCGATACGTTCTGCGGCTATCTTGCCGCCAGCCTTGATGCCGGCCTCGATTTCGACGCGGCGCTGCGCCGTGCCGCTGTCGCCGGCTCGCTTGCCTGCCTCAAGCCCGGCGCCCAGCCGGCCATTCCGCTCGCCGTTGAGGTCGATGCCAAAATCTGAGCCATGACGGCATCCTGACCGGCCTTTGCGCAATTGAGACAGGATGCGTCGTCAATGCTGCATTCCGTGTAAGTCCTTCACGGAAAAGGCCGGAATTCGGTCTGTGACGTTGGTCTAATTTTAATAAATATCGCTGTATCAAACAGCTACACAGGCTTGCTTGCCCAGGATCAGAGGCGGCCTCTCGATGCCGGTCGGCATCTGGCGCTCCATGACGGAGCATTCCCACCAACAGATCGCGTCATTCCGCGGCATCGAAACCCGCGGCCTCTTTCATGCGGGGACATTCATGTTCAAGTTCCAGGCCAAGTCCTTGGCGACCAAACTTATAGCGGTGACCGGCGGCACTATCGCACTTGTCTTGCTGGCGTCCAACTTCGTATTGATCTCGCAGACTCAGGACCGCGTGCAGACGCTGGTGCTGGATCAGGCCCGCACGGAAGCAAGAGCGATTGCGTCCGACATCGCCAGCAACATTGCCGAACTGGCTGGCGCAGCGCGCTCGACGGCCGGCGTCATCGGTCGTGGTCACGAGGGCAGCTATCTCGACCGCAAGGGCATCGTTGACATGCTGAAGGCCAATGTCGAGAAGAACGCTTTCGCGTTCGGCAGCTGGTTTGCGGAGGAACCGAACGCATTTGACGGCAAGTCCGCCGACTATGCCGGCAAGAAGGAGTTCGGCGCCAGCAAGGACGGAACGCTGAACCCTTACTGGACCAAGGGCAAGACGGGCATCGACTTCTCGACCTTCGATTCCGATTATCCGGCCGAATGGTATTCGCTCGCAGTGAAGAGCCTGAAGGGCGCCATGTCATCGCCTTATGCGGAAACCACGACCGGTGACAACAACTCCATGTCCTCGATCGCCTATCCGGTCATTTCTAACGGCAAACTGATCGGTGTCAGCGGTGTTGACGTCTCGCTGACGTCGCTCGCCAACAAGGTCAAGGACATGCACCCTTTCGGCACCGGCCGTGTGACGCTCCTGTCCCAGACAGGCAAATGGCTCGTCGCCCCGATCCCGGACCTTTTGATGAAGGATTACGACGGCATCGGTGCCGACGTGGTCAAGAACGCGCTGTCCAGCGCGCAGCCCGGCATGATCCACGACCTGACCTATGATGGAAACGAAACCTTCGAACGCGTCGTGTTTCCGTTCTCCCTGCCGGATGTGAACACCACCTGGGTCGTTCTCGTCGATGTGCCGCAGAGTGCCATCAATGCTCCGGTTCTCGACCAGACCTACATGATGATCATCGGCGGTCTGATTGTGCTTGGCGCCGTTCTGCTCGGCCTCTATCTCGCCGTCCGCAGCTTCGTCCAGAAACCGCTTGCAGGCCTCGTCAGCGACGTCGCCAACCTGAGCAACGGCGTCTACACGACGGCGGTTGCCGGTCAGGATCGCGCCGACGAAACCGGCTCCGTTGCCAAGGCGCTGGAAGGCTTCCGTCACCAGCTCGCCGATACCAAGCGCCTGGAAGCAGAAGCACGCCACGAGCGTCATCAGTCCGAACAGCAGCGGAGTGAATCGGAAGCCGAACGCGCCCAGTCGAACGCCACCCAGCGTGAGATCGTCGCCAAGCTCGCCAAGGGCCTGTCGCATCTCTCTTCCGGTGATCTTGCCTATCGCATCTCCGATAATTTCCCCGGCGAATACGCGCAGCTGAAGAGCGACTTCAACTCGGCGATGGAAAGTCTTGAAGAGACCATCCAGACGGTGAACACCTCCGTCGTCAACATCGGCACCGGCACCAGCGAAATCAGCAACGCCGCCAACGATCTGTCGCACCGCACGGAACAGCAGGCCGCAAGCCTGGAAGAAACCGCGGCAGCCCTCGATGAACTGACCTCGCAGGTCAACGCCAGCGCCGACAACGCCAAGATCGCGGCAAAGTCCGTCGAGACGGCGAGCACCGATGCCGAACAGTCCGGCGAAGTCGTCCAGAAGGCGATCGCCGCGATGAAGGGCATCGAACAGTCGTCCGGTGAAGTCAGCCGCATCATCGGCGTCATCGACGAAATCGCCTTCCAGACCAACCTGCTGGCTCTCAACGCCGGCGTCGAAGCTGCTCGCGCCGGAGAAGCCGGCAAGGGCTTCGCTGTCGTCGCCCAGGAAGTCCGCGAACTTGCCCAGCGTTCGGCAAACGCCGCCAAGGAGATCAAGACCCTGATCAACACCTCGGCCGGCCAGGTCCGTGATGGCGTCGATCTTGTCGGCCGGGCCGGTGGTGCCCTGCAGAAGATCGCCGACCAGGTTGTCCAGATCAACGGCCTGATCCGTCAGATTTCCAGCTCGGCCTCCGAGCAGGCAGTCGGCCTGAAGGAGATCAACACCGCCGTCAACCAGATGGACCAGGTGACCCAGCAGAATGCTGCGATGGTGGAAGAAACCACCGCCGCCAGCATGGCGCTGAACGAAGAAGCCCGCTCACTGAGCACGCTGGTGTCGCGCTTCCAGGTCGCCCGCCAGGGTCACTCATCCGTCGACATGTTGCGCAGCACCGCGGCCAGCATGCGGGCGCCTGCCAAGGCCCCTGCGACCAGCTACAGTGCGCCAGCAAAGGCCGCTCCGACCCGCTACGTTCCCCCGGCGCAGAAGGCCGCACCGCAGGTCTCCGGCAACACGGCACTGGCCCAGGACAACTGGGAAGAATTCTGAGGTTTCAGCACCTTGGACTGATCAAGATGCAAACGGCGCCCCTGTGGCGCCGTTTCGCGTTCGCGATCAAGGCAGCGGAAAATCGCAGGCTTCGATGAAGCGATTTGGGTTCTTCACGGAACTTCCCCCATTGGTCTGCGTTTCATGTTTAGTTATCAACCCGGAGGAACCCGAGATGACTGATCGTGGACCCACAGTTATCAACACAGGCCGCAGCAGCAATACCGGATGGGCGGTTGCCGTCATTCTGGCCGTCGTCGTTATCGGCGGCTTGCTGATGTTTACAGGCGTCATCAACATCGGTGGCAGTGGCGGCGGTACTGACGTCAATGTCAATGTGCCGGCCGTCGAAACCCCGTCAACCGACGCCAAGCCTGCAACCACAGAAACCAAGCCAGCGACCATAGAAACCAAGCCAGCGACCGAAACGCCGGCAACCAGCACCGACGCGACCAAGACCACGACCCCGTAACCAAACGGATTGGGGACTTGGCCAGGAGAATAAAGCAACGGCGCCCCAGTGGCGCCGTTGTCATGTCTAGTTTCAAAGACGCCCGATACGTTCCGTCAAAAGGTCGAAGAAGCCCTGATCATCGATCTCGCGCATGACCTTGGCATTGTGCTTGCGCTTGGTGACCTGCCACCAGTCAACGACGGTCATACCGACGGTGAGTTCCGACTGTGTCTCGATCTCGACATTGCAGTCGCGGCCCTTGAAGAGTTCGGGGCGCAGAAGGTAAGCGATGACGGTGGGGTCATGCAGCGGGCCGCCATCCGTACCGTATTTCTCGACATCGAAACGCTCGAAGAATTCCAGCATCTCGGCCATGGCGACGGCGGCAGGCGAACCGATCGCCTTGATCTTCTCGACGCGTGCCTTGTAGGTGAGCACCCGGTGAGTGACGTCAAGCGGCATCATCACGATCGGGATGCCGGACTTGAAGACGATCTCGGCGGCGTCGGGATCGACATAGATGTTGAATTCGGCAGCCGGCGTGATGTTACCACCTTCGAAGAACCCGCCGCCCATCATCACCAGTTCCCGCACGCGCGGTGCGATCTCCGGCGCCTTGTTGAGCGCCAGCGCGATATTGGTGAGCGCGCCGAGCGTGCACAGCGTCACGGTGCCTGGTTCTTCCGCCAGCAGTGTCTCGATGATGAAATCAACGGCGTGCTGCGGCTGCAGCGGCATGGTCGGTTCCTCAACCACAGGACCATCAAGGCCGGTCTTGCCGTGGACGTGTTCGGCCGTGACCAGCTGACGCTTCAGCGGCCGGTCGGCACCGGCATAGACCTTGACGTCGCGACGGTTGGAGAGTTCGCAGACGACACGGATATTGCGCGATGTCTGCGCAACGGGGACATTGCCGGCGACCGCCGTGATCCCGAGCACCTCGAGTTCGTCCGGGCTGCCGAGCGCCAGCATGATCGCTGCGGCGTCGTCCTGCCCCGGATCGGTGTCGATGATAATCTTTTTCGGCGCAGCCATGCGGGTCTCCTTGCAAATCAGCGAGCGGACTATGATTTGCCTCCCCTTCCGGCGCAAGCGCCTTGCGCTCGCTACGCACAGCTACCATATTGAGGCGTGCGGACGCTGCCTCGCGGGCCCGTGCGACGGTCGCTTGACAGCCAAGGACTAACGATGACCCGGATTACGCCCTTTACGAGCCCGTTGCTGCTCGGTTTCGATGCCATGGAAAAGACCCTTGAGCGGATCGCCAAGGGCAATGATGGCTATCCTCCCTACAATATCGAACGCATTCGCCGCGACGAAAAATCGGGCGAGCCTGAGCGGTTGCGAATCACACTCGCCGTCGCCGGCTTCGGCGAGGAGGATCTCGATGTCACGACAGAGGAAAACCAGCTCATCATCCGCGGACGGCAGGCCGAAACGGGCGAACGCGACTATCTGCACCGTGGGATAGCGGCCCGTCAGTTCCAGCGCATGTTCGTTCTCGCTGAGGGAATGCAGGTCTCAAAGGCCGAATTGAAGAACGGATTGCTTTCCGTCGACCTCATCCGCCCCGAACCTGTCCGCATGGTAAAGAAAATTAATATTTTGGTCCCAGAGTAGGATAACCGGCAAAGCAATGCCGGCTGCATCAGGCGTCGGCTTTGTCCGCAAGGCTCAAACTTCGTGCAAAAAAATCAATGAGTTACATTTTCATGCGCCATCGCTGGCGGGTGATTATGTAAAGCCACGGAGTTACACTCATGGGATTGAAACACGTCAGCTCGCATCTGTCGAAAAACGACCTGGCCCATCTCGGCGCCGGTGAAGTTGGCTATATCCGCAAGATGCGTTCCGACGAGGTGTCGCGCGTTTTCCCGGAAGCGCCCGACATGGATCCCGGCCTCGACCTCTGGGCCCTTTTCGGCGCCGATGGCACGCCGATCCTACTGACCGACAACCGTTCGAGCACCTTCTTCAAAGCCGCCGAAGACGACCTGCGGACCGTCAGCCTGCACTAAAGCGCGTCGCGATCTTTCAGATTCGCTCAATGCGCTTTAGTTCTTTGTTTTAACGCATGTCTTTGTCCTGAAACCGGCGACCACTTTCAGGAGACATGCTGTAACCCGAATTGACCGTAACGTTCCGGCTTTTGTTCAGAGCCGCCGGAACGTCAGATAGGCGGATTTGCGCCCTTCCCGTCGAGCCTTGGCCTCGTAGCGCGTGCTCGGCCAGCCGGGATAGGGTGTCAGCCAGTCGCTCGCGTTTTCCGCCGTCCATTCGAAGGCGGCGTGATCGCGGCAGAACGACAATGTCCAGTTCACATAGCTGTCGATATCCGAGGCAAAGCAGAAGGTCCCGCCGGGCTTCAGCACGCGGGCAAAACGATCGAGATTGACCTTCGACACGAAGCGGCGTTTCCAGTGCTTTCGCTTCGGCCAGGGATCCGGATAGAGCAGATCGATCTGGTCGATCGAGGCGTCCGGCAACCAGTCGAGCACCTGCGTCGCATCGTCATCGTGCAGGCGGATGTTTTCAGCACCCTTCTCCTCGATATGCCCAACCAGCTTTGCCATGGAATTGACGAAGGGCTCGACGCCGATAAAGCCCGTCGTGGGACTTTCGACCGCGCGGTGGATCAGATGCTCGCCGCCACCGAAGCCGATTTCCAGCCGAACGCGATCGACGGGATGGCTGAACAGCGCTTTGATATCCGAAGGCGCCGGCGAACCGAGCGGCAATCGCAGCACCGGCAGCACCGTCTCCAGATGGGTGGCCTGCAGGGTGCGCAAGGGCTTGCCCTTGCGGCGTCCGAAGAAGGCTTCGGTCGAGCGGTTACGGTGCTGATCTGTCATGGCAGTGGTCTTTCACGATGAAAGCGGACGTCTCCTTCCGGAGACATCCGCTTTACAGTCTTATCGAACAGTCCGTCCAGAGGCTTTGGCCGTCCAGATGTTCTGGCCGTCCGGAGGCTCAGGCGGCCTTCAGCGCATCCTTGAGCGGCTTGACGAGATCAAGTTTTTCCCACGAGAAGGAGCCGTCACGGCCTGCCTTGCGGCCGAAATGGCCGTAAGCCGAAGTCTTGGCGTAAATCGGCTTGTTCAGATCCAGATGACGACGGATGCCTGATGGTGACAGGTCCATGGTCTTGCGGATCGCGCCTTCGACCTGATCTTCGGTGACCTTGCCGGTGCCATGCAGGTCGACATAGATCGACAGCGGCTGGGCAACGCCGATCGCGTAGGAGATTTGGATCGTGCAACGGTCGGACAGCCCGGCCGCGACCACGTTCTTGGCCAGATAACGGGCAGCATAGGCGGCGGAACGGTCGACCTTGGTCGTGTCCTTGCCGGAGAATGCACCGCCACCGTGCGGGGCAGCCCCACCATAGGTGTCGACAATGATCTTGCGGCCGGTCAGGCCAGCATCACCATCCGGGCCGCCAATGACGAACTTGCCGGTCGGGTTGATGTACCAGTTGCAGTCGTTGGCGATCTCGATGTCGTGCAGCGCTTCGCGGATATAGGGCTCTACCACGGCGCGAACCTTGGCCGAATCCCAGCTTTCTTCCAGATGCTGCGTCGACAGCACGATGGAGGTCACCTCGGCCGGCTTGCCGTCGACGTAACGAACGGTCACCTGGCTCTTGGCATCTGGGCCGAGCCGTCCTGCGTCGCCCTCTCCCGTCTTGCGGGCGGTCGCCAGCAGCGCGAGGATGCGGTGCGAGTAATAGATCGGTGCCGGCATGAGGTCGGCGGTTTCGCGGCAGGCGTAGCCGAACATGATGCCCTGGTCGCCTGCGCCTTCGTCGCCCTGCTTGTCTGCGGCATTATCGACGCCCTGCGCGATGTCGGCCGACTGCGGATGCAGCAGCACGTCGATCTTCGCGGTCTTCCAGTGGAAGCCAGCCTGCTCGTAGCCGATTTCGCGGATCGCCTTGCGGGCGGCCGACTTGAACTTGGCGGGGTTGATAACCGGATGGCCGGCCGCATCCTTGACGACGTTGCCGTCCTTGTCCTTTTTCAGCAGCGTGTCGGGAACGCGAACCTCGCCGGCGATGACGACGCGGTTGGTGGTCGCCAGCGTTTCGCAAGCGATGCGAACACCCCAGGGGTCGACACCCGTTTTCGCAGCTTCACGATACACAAGATCGACGATTTCATCCGAGATTCGGTCACAGACCTTGTCGGGATGGCCTTCTGCTACGGATTCACTCGTAAACAGGTAGTTTGTGCGCATGCGGGAAGTCCCCTCAAAGAAAAAACTGCTTGGAACGTGTTAGTGATATTGCCATCAAAAAACAAGCACACAAGGACATAAATATATCTTTATATCCGCGTTAGAGGAACGTTTTTCCTGCTTTTTGATGCATTTTTCGGTATTTCGCGACAGACAGCCCCCCGTCGGCGCCACGACACATTCACAAAATCGTCACATTCGCGCACAAAAAAAGCGGCACTATCCGGCCGCTTTTTTTCAGTTTCTGCTTGCGCCAGCCTTATTCGGCTTCAGCCTCCGCAGCGAGAGCCTTGACGAGATCGACGAGCTTGCGGCGCACCTTGGGATCGCCAATCTTGACGAATGCGCGGTTGAGCTGAAGACCTTCCGAGGACGACAGGAAATCGACCACGTAGTTCGAGCTCGACGCTTCCGCCATGCCCGTCGGGCCGGAGGATGCCGAATCGCCCGGCGCGTCTTCGAAGAAGAAGGAGACTGGAACGTTCAGGATGCCTGAAATGTTCTGAAGGCGGCTCGCGCCAACCCGGTTTGTACCCTTCTCGTATTTCTGGATCTGCTGGAACGTGATCCCGAGGCTCTCACCGAGCTTTTCCTGGCTCATGCCCAGCATGGTGCGGCGAAGACGAATCCGGCTACCGACGTGGATGTCGATCGGGTTCGGCTTCTTCTTGTTTTCTGTCATGACGGTTTCCTAATAAGCAAAGTTGCAGTTTTTCCATAACCTGGACACTTGCCGAGAGCAGACTACACGCCACGTTGTGTAGCCGGGCGGAAACCCTCTGAACATAGTTGAAGATCTATGGTGATAGCCACTATGCAATTTTAGGGGTTTTTGGTCAATTCTCTCGCAAAATAAAACTAACGCGGGAAATAATCGCGAGCGCCAGCAGGAAACCGGCGATCAGCATGCCGTTGCGCTGCTGCTCCGCCGGGCTCATAGGCAAAGCGAGCTTTCCCGGCAAAATTGTGTCCACAAAACCCTTGGCCCCGAATGGAAAGCCGGTGACCACTTCGCCGCGAGCATCAACGATCGCGGAAATGCCGGTATTGGCGTCGCGGATCAGCGGCAATCCGTTTTCGACGGCCCGCAATCGCGCCTGCTGGAAATGCTGATAAGGACCGGGCGTATTTCCGAACCAGGCGTCGTTTGTCAGGTTGAGCAGCGCGCTGGTCCGTTGCACGTCATCGCTGATTTCATTGGGAAATATCGCCTCGTAGCAGATCAGCGGATAAAGCGCGGCACCGCCCGGCAGAGTCAGCAGCGAACGCGTCGCGGCCGCCGAAAAGCCGCCCGGCATGGAGGCGGCGATGGCGTTCAGGCCTGCCGAATACAGCAGGTTTTCCATCGGCATGTATTCACCGAATGGAACGAGGTGCACCTTGTCCGAAGCACTGATGATCTGGCCCTTGTCATCGATGACATAGATCGAATTGTAATAGCGCGGCGGCTGTCCAGCGCCCGCATCCTCGGCCCGCACTGCACCAGCGATCAGCACCTGTCCGTCCTGCAAGACGTCAGCGATTCTCAGCAGAGCATCCGGATTTTCCGTGATGATGAACGGCACGGCAGTTTCCGGCCAGACAACGATATCGGGACGCTTGGCACCATCCAGCGCCGGTTCTTGAGTCAGCTTCAGGTGTTCCTCGAAAACGGAAGCCCGCTCGTCGTCATCCAGTTTCTTCGACTGGTCGATCATCGGCTGCACGAGCCGAACAGTGACGGCCGGATCGGCCGGCGGTGGCGGGGCCTGCGACAGGCGATAGAAGCCGTAGCCAAAATGCGCGCCGATCAACAGAACGGTGACCGACAGGCCCAGTCCCATGCCCTTGCGCGTCCCGATCAGGGCCGGGGCCGCGAACACGAAGACTGAGAGCACCGTGACGCCAGCAAGGCCGATGACCGCGGCGGACTGCATCATCAGCGGCATCGGCATGGCTGCATATCCGATCGCGTTCCACGGAAACCCGGTCAGGACGAAGCCGCGCAGCCATTCGAACAGGCCGAACGCGAAGGCAAGGGCAGCGATCCGGCCGAGGCCGTTCGACCAGAGCAGGCGTGCAAGAAGGACGGCGAAGGCGTGAAAGAAGGCAAGAAAGGCCGGTACGCCGACCACCGCAAGCGGTAAGGCCCAGGCGAACTCGTCCGCCTCGACCAGCAGCGCATTGCCAAGCCACCAAAGCCCCCCGAGGAAATAGCCGAAGCCGAAGAACCAGCCGATGGCAAAGGCCGGAAAGCTGCGCCGGATCGCACCGTGATCAGGATCGCCGGATGCGCCATCGATCAACCAGACCAGAACCGGAAAAGACAGGAACGGCGCGGCGAAGATACCGAAGGGCGGGAGGGCCAGAACGGCGACCAATCCGGCGACGAAGGCGACAAGTGCCCGGCGGGCTCCCGACAACAGCATGATCCTGCCCGCAAGCCGCTCCATTCACTTCCCCCATTTCAACGTGGGTCTTCCGCCCAGCCGCAAGCCGGACAAGCACCAAAGCGCGAAGACCACCCATCCGAATCAACGCGTGGGCAGTCTTCCAAAAAAGCGGCAGCTTGTCGTGCCTTGAAACGGCTTGATGAGCCCGGCGATCGGCTGTCAGCCAGTTTCGCGCATGGTTTGCTCAGACGTGCCGGGCTGTGCGGCCTCGGCCGGCAGATCTTCTTCGCCCTTGACCGGACGGCGACGCGCGGGCGGGCGCTTGCGGACGATGCGGACACGCTTCACGCGGCGCGGATCCGCGTCGAGAACCTGGAACTCGAAACCCGGAATGGCCTGCACCACTTCGCCCCGGGCAGGGATACGGCCAAGCGAAGCGAAGACGAGACCGCCGAGCGTATCGACATCCTCCAACTGCTGGCGCACGTCGAAATCCGGGCCGATCGCAGCCGCGATCTCTTCGAGTTCCACGCGCGCATCGGCGACGAACACATCTTCCGATGTCTTGGCGAACATGACCTCTTCATCGTCATGCTCATCCTCGATATCGCCGACGACCATCTCGACGATATCCTCCAGCGAGGCGAGACCGTCGGTTCCACCATATTCGTCGATGACGAGCGCCATCTGGATGCGGGCGGCCTGCATGCGCTGCATCAGATCGGATGCGTGCATCGACGGCGGCACGAAAAGCACCTGGCGGATGATGCCGGCCTCTTCCACGGTCTTGTTGAGATCGATGCGGGCAAGATCGAAGACAGCCTTCGGCTGCCGCGCCGGCTTTTCTGCTTTTTCAACGGATGTTGCGGCGGCAGGAGTGCGGCTCCCGCTGCGACGCTTGTTGCGTGCCTGTTTTGTAACGTAGGAAAGCAGATCGCGGATATGCACCATGCCGCGGGGATCATCGAGGCTTTCGCTGTAGACCGGCATGCGGGAGCGGCCGGATTCCTCGAAGATCACCATCAATTCGCCGACGGTGATGCTCATGTCCACCGCCTCGATATCGGCGCGCGGTACCATCACGTCCTCGACGCGGACTTCGCGGAAGCGGAGGATGTTGTTGAGCATAGCGCGCTCGGCGGGCGTGAAGGCGGTATCGGCCTCTGCTCCGCTTGTCATCAGCGCATCTGCAAGATCCTCGCGCAGGCTCGTACCGCTGCTGGCGCGCCATATCCGGGCCGCGCGACTCCAGAAGGAGGAGCCCGATTTACCGCTTTCAGGTTTCTGCCCGGCGCTACTACTGCCCGGTTCGTCCTGACTGGAGGCTTCCGCCTCATCTCTAACAACCGCGGCCGGCTGTGCTCTAAAATCGCTCATTGTTCCAAACTATCAAACGGGATCGCTGTCCCCATAGGGATCAGATAACCCAAGACCGGCTAAAATACGAGTCTCAAGGCTCTCCATTCTTTCCGCTTCGTCGTCTTCCAGGTGATCATACCCGAAAAGATGCAGAAATCCATGGACCAGCAGATGGGTGAGATGCTCGTCGAAGGGCTTGCCGAGGTCTTTAGCCTCGCGCACCAGCGTCTCATGCGCAAGAATGATATCGCCCAGCATCGGTCCGGGTTTCTTGCCCGGCGTCAGCGGAAAGGCTGGAAAGGACAGGACGTTGGTCGGCTTGTCCTGCGCGCGCCATTCGGCGTTGATCGCCCGGATCGAGGCATCGTCGGTAAAGACCAGTGAGACCTCAGGCGCTTCCTTCGGAAACGGTTGCTTTTCCTCGCGCTTCAGGAAATCGGCCGCCGACCCGAGCACGCGTTCGCTCAGGGACTGAAGGTCCTCCTCGGAAGGCCAAGGGCCTCCCTCGATACTGATCTGGATATCAAGCATGGTCATCGGATGGGCTTGCGGCCGCCTCAGCGGTCGCCCTGCTCGCTTTCGTCATGGACTGCGGTCGTGGCCTCATAGGCCCGGACGATGCGGGCCACCATCGGATGGCGCACGACATCGGCATCCTTGAAGCGGACCACGGAAACGCCCTCGACGCCCCTGAGTATCTGCAGGGCTTCGACGAGACCCGACTTGACCCCACGCGGCAAGTCCACCTGACTCGGATCGCCGGTGACGATCATGCGGCCATTTTCGCCGAGACGCGTCAAGAACATCTTCATCTGCATCGCGGTGGTGTTCTGTGCTTCGTCCAAGATGACAGCGGCATTGGCCAGCGTGCGGCCACGCATGAAGGCAAGCGGCGCGATTTCGATGACGCCGGCCGTGATCGCCCGCTCCACCTTGTCGCCGGGCATCATGTCGTAGAGCGCATCATAAAGCGGCCGCAGATAGGGATCGACCTTGTCCTTCATATCGCCGGGCAGGAAGCCGAGGCGTTCGCCGGCTTCCACGGCCGGACGCGACAGGACAATGCGGTCAACGGCGCCGCGCTCAAGCAACTGGGCTGCGTGGGCAACCGCCAGATAGGTCTTGCCCGTACCGGCAGGGCCCACGCCGAAGACGAGCTCGGAGCGCTCCAGTGCCCGCATGTAGGCATCCTGCGTCGGTGTGCGCGCGGAGATGGTCTTCTTGCGGGTTGAAATCTGGGCGAGGTTCAGTTTGGCTTTCTTTTCCATAGTCGGCAACTGCAGCTGGTCATCGGCAGCCATGGCCATGCGAATGGCGCCCTCGACATCCGATGCCTCGACGCTGCCGCCGTTCTGCAGGCGGCCGTAGAGGAAATCGAGTGCCCGGCGGGCCTGATTGGTTGCCAGAAGGTCACCGGAGATCGCAACGGAATTGCCGCGCGGACGCGCTTCGATCTTCAACCGCTGTTCCAGCAATTTGAGGTTCTGGTCGAATTGGCCGAAAAGCTCGCTGGCGAAGCGATTATTCTCGAAAGTAAGCACGAAGTGATTGACGTCTGTCGCGGATGTTTTCGACTGGCGCGGCGAAGATGAAACCAATTCGTGTCCGTTCAAGCGGTAAGGCTCCTTGAGCTGGCGGTCCCCTAGCTTACCACCTCGGCAAACAGACTGTTAGGGCCCGCACCAGTGATTCGTACCCTTATAATGTCACCGATTTGCGATGACATTGCATCAACATTCACAGATTGCAGCCAGGGCGAGCGGCCGATCAGCTGTCCAGGCATACGGCCGGGTTTTTCCAGAAGCAGGTCGATCGTCTTCCCGATGCACGCTTGAGCGAACTCGTTCTGCTGCTTGAGCAGCAAAGTCTGCAATCTTTCCAAGCGCTTGGCCTTGACGTCTTCCGGCACCTGGTCCTCCAGATCGGCGCCGGGCGTTCCCGGTCGTGTCGAATATTTGAAGGAAAATGCCTGTGCATAACCGACGGTCTCGACGAGGCGCAGGGTGTCCTCGAAGTCCTCGTCGGTCTCGCCGGGAAAGCCGACGATGAAATCGCCCGACAGCGCGAGATCCGGCCGGGCAGCCTTGATGAGGGCGATCAGCGCGATGTATTCGGCCGTGGTATGGCGCCGGTTCATCGCCTTCAGGATGCGGTTGGAGCCAGACTGGATCGGCAGATGCAGATAGGGCATCAGTTGCGGCAGGTCGCGATGCGCCTCGATCAGGCTGTCATCCATGTCGCGCGGATGGCTGGTCGTGTAACGTAGGCGGGCAAGCCCCTCAATCGCGGTCAGGCGGTGCAGCAATTCGCCGAGCCCCCACTTCGCACCATCCGGACCCGTGCCGTGCCAGGCATTGACGTTCTGGCCGAGCAGCGTGATTTCGCGCACACCGCCGTCGACCAGCTTCTGCGCCTCGGCGACGATCTGGGCGACCGGGCGGGAGACTTCGGAGCCGCGCGTATAGGGCACGACACAGAAGGTGCAGAACTTGTCGCAGCCTTCCTGAACCGTCAGAAAAGCTGTAACGCCGCGTGCCTTGGTCTTTGCCTTGTCGGGCGCCGGCAGGTGCTCGAACTTATCCTCGATGGCGTAGTCGGTTTCCAGCACGCGTTCACCGCGCTTGACGCGCTTCAGCGCCTCCGGCAGCCGGTGGTATGTCTGCGGGCCGATGACGAGATCGACGGCCGGCGCGCGGCGCAGGATTTCGTCGCCTTCGGCCTGGGCGACGCAGCCAGCGACGCCGATCATCATCTCACGGCCTTCGCCGGCCTTCTTCTTTTTCAGGTCGCGCAGGCGGCCGAGCGCGGAATAGACCTTTTCCGCCGCCTTTTCGCGGATATGACAGGTGTTCAACAGGACCAGGTCGGCATCTTCCATGACGTCGGTCGAGACATACCCATCCTTTGCCAGCGCGTCCGTCATCCGGTCGGAATCATAGACGTTCATCTGACAGCCGTAGGTCTTCACGAAAACCTTGCGGATGGGCGCGACGTCGGGAGCCATGTCTGGCTTGGCGGTCAAAACGGATGTTTCCTGTGTCATGCCGCGTTCCATAGAGCAAAGAGGCCCGAAATTGAAGCCCCCAAGGGGTCAGCGCCCGCGCAGCTTCAGCGACAGCATGGAGCGGATGCTCTTTTCCACCTGACGGCTGACAACCTTGCGGTTGCTCTCCGCCGTATAGGTGATCTGCTCACCGAAGATCACATCGACATCGACAGCGCCCTCATAGAGGATACCGAGGAGATGCGGGGCAAGCGGAATATCGCCGGGCCAGGCGGCGACCGGCCGGTGATAGCGTCCCATCGGCATGCCGTGAATGCCGGTATAGGCGATGGCGACCGGCTGGACGTGAACGGCGCCGGTCGGCGACAAGGGCACGGCAGCGGCAGCCGCGCCGAACAGCGAGGTCTTGACCTCTAGCAAGCGATTGCCATCCGAGGTCGTGCCTTCGGGAAACAGCACGACGATCTCGCCATCGGCCAGCCGCTGGCCGATCTCGTTGACCTGATTGCCGGTGGTGCGCTTGTGATCGCGATCGATGAAGATCGTCTTCTGCAGCCGCGCCAGCAGACCGAAGACCGGCCAGGCCTTCACGTCGGACTTGGCGACAAAGGCCACATCGGCAATCGAGCCGAGGACAAGAATGTCCTTCCAGCTGGCATGGTTGGAGACGAGCATCAGCGGACGCTGTGGGTCGGGCTTGCCGTGGACATGGACCCGGATGCCGACCAGACGGCAGGCGATGCTATGCCAAACACGCGGCAGCCGGCGCCGGGGCGCGACATCCAGCCAGAGCAGGACGATCTGGATCGGTGCCAGCACGAGCGTAGCGGCGATCAGGGCAATCATGCAGAGCGTGACGCGCAGCCAGTTGATCACGCGGCCAATCCCCTCGCCCGGCACGGCAGCGACGGGTGGCAGGCCGTCTCGCGACGGTCGTCATCCATGCGTATTTCGTCGGCTTGGAGCAGCAAGAGCTTTCCTCGTTCAGGCGCTACGGCCTAACCAAGATCAAGCCGCATGACAAGGGCGCCGGTTTTCTTGCCGTTAACGTCCTGATAATAGGCGCGTCTTTCGCCGACCTTGGCGAAACCAAGCTTCCGGTAGAGCGCGACGGCGGCGAGATTGGTCTCATCGACCTCCAGGAAAACTGCTTCGGCCGCCTGATCCCGCGCCTGCCTGATCGCCGCCCGCATCAGCCGCCAACCGAGGCCAAGCCGGGCAAATTTCGGATCGATACCGATCGTCAGGATTTCCGCCTCGCCGGCCGCGACACGTGCCAGCACGAAGCCAGCAACGATCCGGCGTGCGGCATTGCTCTGGCTGGCGACGAAACCGAAGACCGTATCCTGGACGAGGAGTGCATGCAACTCGCCGTCGCTCCAGGCGTGCGTGAAGCGCAATTTGTGGATTGCCGCAGCCCGTGGCAGATCGGCGGCCTCAAGGGGGAAAATGTCGAATTCCGGTTTGCGAACGAAATAATCGGTCAGCGACATCTTACGCTCGCGCCACCGCGAAACCGGCCTGGGATTTGACATCCGGCCCGCGCAGATAGAGCGGGCTGGGCTTGCCCTGTGCAGGATCGGCAGCCGCGCCGAGACGGGCGACGATACCGATATCGCAGGCGTCTGCTTGTGAAACGCCGGGCGTCGGCTTTGCGATCAGGTGTCGTGTTGCCGAGCCGCAGACGATCCCGTCGAACCCGGCAAACCTGATCTGCGCATCCGCAAGCTCGACGATCTGCGCGTCTGTGCGCGGCGTACCGTCGGCCTCGAAGACCTGGCAATAGAGTTCGTCCCGCTTGGCATCCATGGCGGCAAGCACGGCCTGTTCCGGACGCACCTGACAGGCGGAAGCTGCGAGAGCCGCAAGCACGGAAACGCCGACAGCCGGCACACCCAACGCCAGCGCAAAGCCGCGCGCAGCAGCCACACCGACGCGAATGCCGGTAAACGAGCCTGGGCCGATGGTGACGGCGATACGATCGACATCCGCAAGCGCGCGGTCGCTGTCCGCCAGCGCCTGATCGATGAAGGCCATCAGTTGTTCGGCATGGCCGCGGCCGATGTCGGCGCCTGCCGATGCCAGCAGGCGATCCTCACCGGCGTCATAGACACCAGCGAAACAACCCGTCCCGGCCGTATCGATAGCCAGGACGATCATGGATTTTCAATCTGAAGGGATAGTCGAGGCACGATTGGATCGCTCGCTCAGACGGCCTCGACCGCCTGCACTTCGGGAATGAAATGGTGCAGCAGGTTCTGCACGCCGTGCTTCAGCGTTGCGGTCGAAGACGGGCAGCCGGAGCATGCGCCCTTCATGTTGAGGAACACCGTGCCGTCACGGAAGCCCTTGAAGGTGATGTCGCCACCATCCTGTGCCACAGCGGGGCGAACGCGGCTTTCAAGCAATTCCTTGATCGTGGCGACGATGGTCTCGTCACCGGCCTCAAAGAATTCGCCGTCCTGATCGCTTTCCTCGGCGCGGGTCTGCACCGCCATGACCGGCTGGCCGGACATGAAATGCTCCATGATAGAGCCCAGGATCGCTGGCTTCAGGTGCTGCCACTCCTGTGCTTCCTTGGTCACGGTGATGAAATCATAGCCGAAATAGACGCCGGTCACGCCGGGTATGGCGAACAGGCGCGATGCGAGAGCGGAACCGGCAGCAGCTTCTTCCTCGTCGCGGAATTCCGCCGTGCCATTTTCCATCACCACCTTGCCCGGCAGGAACTTCAGCGTGGCGGGGTTCGGTGTGGCTTCGGTCTGGATGAACATGTCTTTCTCCGCGTCGGCCGGGATCGCGCTCAACCAGCCTGTTTAGAATTATTCAAAAGAATATAAGCCGTTTGAAGGGGCGCTTCAAGATAGCGTACGGCCGTTTGCATCAAACGACGATGAATTCGATTGACGCTGCCATCAGCTCAGCGCGTCGATTTCCTCGTCGGTCAGCAGATCCGGAATAACCGTGACCGGAATCGGAAACGCCGCCGTCTTGCCGGCGATCGATGAGACCAGCGGCCCCGGCCCATCCTTGGCCGAACCGGCGGCCAGAACCAGGATGGCGATATCGCGGTCTTCCTCGATCAGGCCGTAGATCTGCTCGGTGGCGCTGCCTTCGCGGATCACCATTTCCGGCTCGATGCCGATGGTTTCGCGCACCGTCTGGGCGATCTTCGCCAGCGTCGCCTCAGCCTCGGCGCGGGCTTCCGCGCGCATGATGCCCTCGACGCCCAGCCATTGCTGGAAGTCGGCGTCCGCGATAACATAGAGCAGAACCAGGCCGCCGCTGGAATTCTTGGCCCGCATTCCGGCATAGTGTACGGCGCGGCTGCATTCCGGGGTATCGTCGATCACCGCCATGAATTTACGGCGGTGACCTTCCATTCTCGAGAGTCGTGTTGAAACCATGGCGGGACTCTTACACCCGATATTTTTGGCTGCAAGGTTTCTTTTGCGGCAATTTATTGCAGGAAGCCGACGATGTCCCGGACCTGCTTCATCGTCACTTCCGCCCGTGCCCGGGCACGCTCGCCACCATCCCGCAGGATCGCGTCGATATGCGTCGTGTCGTCCATCAGGCGGCGCATTTCACCGGAAATCGGCGCGAGAACGTTGACCGACAGGTCGACCAGCGCCGGCTTGAAGACCGAGAACTGCTGGCCGCCAAACTCGTTGAGAACGTCCTGCTTGGTCTTGTCCGAGAGAGCGGCATAGATGCCGACGAGATTGTCGGCTTCCGGCCGGCCCTTCAGGCCATCGACTTCACTCGGTAGCGCATCCGGATCGGTCTTGGCCTTGCGCACTTTCTTGGCGATCGTTTCGGCATCGTCCATCAGATTGATGCGCGAGAGATCGGAGGCATCCGACTTCGACATCTTCTTGGTGCCGTCGCGCAGCGACATGACGCGGGGCGCGGCCCCGCCGATCAGCGGCTCGACCATCGGAAAATAGGCATGCACCGGCTCCTCGCCGACCTTGATGTCGACGCCATAATCCGTCTTGCGGATGTGATCGCCGAAATCGATGTTGAACTTCTGGGCGATGTCGCGGGCCAGTTCCAGATGCTGCTTCTGGTCGTCTCCGACAGGAACATGCGTGGCGCGGTAGACCAGAATGTCGGCTGCCATCAGGCTCGGGTAGGCGAGCAGGCCAAGCGACATCTGCTCGGCATTCTTGCCGCCGGACTTGTCCTTGAACTGGGTCATGCGTTCCATCCAGCCGATGCGGGCGACGCAATTGAAGATCCAGGCAAGCTCGGCATGCTGCGGCACGGCCGACTGATTGAAGACGATGTGCTTCGTCGGATCGATGCCCGAGGCGATGAAGGCGGCGGCGATCGAGCGGATCTGGCCGGGCATGTCCTCATGCACCAGCTGCGCGGTGATCGCGTGCAGATCGACGACGCAATAGATGCAGTCGTTGTTGTCCTGCAGCGCCACGAACTTGCGGATCGCGCCGAGATAATTGCCCAGATGCAGATTTCCCGTCGGCTGGACACCGGAGAAAACGAGCGGCTTGAATTCTGACATTCTGTCCTCGATCGGGCTTGTGGAAGGCCCAGTTTGATTGATGTTTGCGGGCTTATGCACGCAGCCGATGTCGGGATCAAGGGGCAGCGTCGCCATAGCCTTCCCCGCCCTGAAAACGATGACGTCCGAGGAAACACGGCAACACCCGGCTGCAAACCAGCGCCACAACCTATCCGGAAATTTATGCTCTAAATTATCGGGTGAATTAATAAAGATGGCGAAACTGCGGGACGAATTACCTCGATATGCGCCAAATAATTTCATAATCTCGCTTCATTTGGAATGAATTTACCCATCATCACGAGGCGCCGCCCTGTCGCCGCACCTCTCCCGATCAAGCCATGGCCCTCTCGCGTGTCGGGCCAACGACGTTTGCATGTATGCGCCACCTGCGCTGCATGACGAGGACTTGTAATGCGTAATTTTCTCTGTGTGCTCCTGGCCTGCCTGGTCAGCCTCTCGCCCCTGTCTGTCGCCGACGCCAAGAATCCCTTTCAGCGCAAGGTCAAGCTGCCGGTCCACTCGAGGACCACGGCCTATTCCGTGCAGACAGTGTCCGTCTCGACTGGCTGCTTTTCTCCGAAACTGCAGGGCGTCCTCGCCCATATCGCCGCCAAGACCGGTCAGCGGCCGGTGGTGACCTCCGGCCATCGCCCCCGCTCCGGCCGTGCCAGGTCGCAGCATCGCTATTGCAAGGCTGCCGATATCCGCGTGCCAGGCGTACCGGAAAGGAAGATCCTCGCCGCCGCACTCTCGGCGCCCGGCATCGGCGGTATCGGCCGCTATTGCAACGGCATCATCCATGTCGATATCGGCCCGAAACGGCGCTGGGTGGATTGCTGAGGTATCAGCCCGCGGGCTGGAGCAGATCCCATGTATTGCCGAAGGGATCGGCAAAGACGGCGACGGTGCCATAGACCTCCCGGCGTGGCGCTTCGAGAAAGCGGACGCCGCTGGCCGACATGGCCGCATGATCCCGATCGAAATCGTCAGTGAACAGGAAGAAGCCGACGCGTCCGCCGGTCTGGTTGCCGATCGCGGCGATCTGGCTTTCGCCTTCCGCCTTGGCCAGCAACAGGGCCGTTTCCGTCGCCCCTTTGGGCCGGACGAGCACCCAGCGCTTGCCATCGCCCAGATCGGTATCCTCGAGCAGGTCGAAGCCCAGCACATCGCGATAGAAGGCAATGGCAGCGTCATAGTCGGGAACGACAAGGGCGATGCGGGCAATGATCTGCTTCATGTGTCCCTCAAGGATCGACGGGCGGAGGCGTCGGCGGTCCCTTGCGCTTCATGTTGCGCCGGATCATGCCGAGATCGGCACCGCCGATCAGGAAGGCAACCGCGAAATAGACGACCATCGCCACCGCAATCAGCAGGCTGAGCGCGCCGAGCTTCGTCAGCAGCGGCGAACCGGAGGCAAGCGAGGCCGCAAAGACGTCCCGTAGATAAAGCAGCACGCCGCCCATCACCGCTGCCGCGACAATGAGCAAGGCCGTGCGGCGCAACAGCGCCCATTCCCACACCAGATGCCCGCGTCGCAGCAGCGTTACAAACAGAAGGATAGTGCTGATCCATCCGGCCGTCGCCTCCGCGACCGCGATGCCCGGCGCACCGAGCACGGGAAACAGGGTGATCGCCAGGGCACAATTCGCGGCGACCGACACCGCCGAAAAACGCATCGGTGTCTTGGTGTCCTCGCGGGCGTAGAAGCCTGGCTGCAGGGCCTTGATCAGCACGAAGGCCGGCAGGCCGATGCCGTAGATAGCCAGGATCGAGCCGACAACAACGGTATTCTGCGCATGGAAAGCACCGCGCTCATAGAGCACGCGGATGATCTCGTCGGACAGGATCCAGAGCGCGAAGGCGGCGGGGATCGTCAGGAACAGCACGAATTCGATCGAATGGTTCTGCAGATTGCCCGCCTCACGCAGATTGCCGCCCTTCAGTGCCCGCGACAATTCCGGCAGCAGCACGACGCCGACGGCGATGCCGACCACGCCGAGCGGCAACTGGTAGATGCGGTCGGCATATTGCAGGGCGGAGATGGCGCCATCCTGCGCCGAGGCGATGGCCTGGCCGATCAGCTGGTTGATCTGGGTGATGCCGCCGGTAATGGCGGCGGGTACGGCGAGGATCAGCAACCGTTTGACGTTGGGCGTGAAGCGCGGGAATTTCAGCCCTATGCTCATGCCGGCGTGCAGAACGCCGAAATAGACGACGGCGAGTTGCAGGATACCGGCGACCAGCACGCCCCAGGACAGATACCAGGCTGTCGTCAGCGGATCGGCGCCGTTGTAGAGCGCATAAAGCAACGCCCCGATCATCACGACATTGAGGAAGATCGGCGCCACAGCGGCCGCGAAGAAATGATGCAGCGAATTGAGCATGCCGCTCATCATTGCCGTCAGCGACATGCACATGAGATAGGGGAACATGACCATCGCCATCTTCACCGTCAGGGCGGACTTGTCGACATCATCCGCAAAACCCGGCGCGATGACGAACCGCACCAGAAGCGGCATGGACAGTTCCATGGCTATGGTGATCAGCAGCAGGACGGTGAAGAGGACACCGAACACTTCCTCGGAAAACCGCTTGGCGCCATTGATGCCGTTCGCCTCGATCTCCTTGGAAAACAGCGGCACGAAGGCGGCATTGAAGGCGCCTTCGGCAAACAGCCGGCGAAACAGGTTCGGGAAACGGAAGGCGGCATAGAAGACGTCGGCCATCGGGCCGGTACCAAGTGCCGCCGCCATCAGCGTTTCACGGGCGAAACCGAAGATGCGGCTGCCGAGCGTGGCGCCGCCGACGGT
Organism: Rhizobium sp. Leaf453; assembly: GCF_001425605.1. Lineage (GTDB taxonomy): Bacteria > Pseudomonadota > Alphaproteobacteria > Rhizobiales > Rhizobiaceae > Pararhizobium. The sequence goes on from NZ_LMRG01000001.1 coordinate 880,838, forward strand.
CATGAATTTCCTGACGAGGCTCATGATTCTGCCTTGGTTTTCCGGGCGCCGGTCACCGACCGTGTATGCTGCGGGGCGATCATGCCGGACGGCATGCGGTCGCGCATTTCATCCGCCTCGTCCGACATGACAGCCTTCAGCCGCGCCACGATGTTGCCGTGCCGCGCCTCGTTGGTGATCTTCTGGCCGACGAGGTCCGTCACATAGAATGTGTCGATGACCTTTTCGCCGAAGGTGGTGATGTGCGCCGAGGCAATGTCGAGCGACAGGTCGGAGAGGACGGCGGTCACTTCGGACAAAAGACCTGTCCGATCGAGGCATTCGATCTCTATGACAGTGAACTTGTTCGACAGGTTGTTGTTGATGCTGACAGCCGGCGGCACTGTGAATGCCTTGTTGCGCTTGCGGTGCTTGGTGCGGCTGGCAATCACTTCCGGCAGACGCTTGGAGCCCGACAGCACGTTCTCGATCATCTTGCCGATATTGGCCGCCCGGCGCATCTCGTCGTCATCGACGGAGAACTCGCGGTTGATCAGGATCGTATCGAGCGCCCGGCCATCGGACGTCGTGAAGATCTGCGCATCGACAATATTCGCGCCGGCCGCCGCACACGCACCGGCGATGACGGCCAGCAGGCGCGGATGGTCGGGCGACAGAACAGTAATTTCGGTGATCGCATGGAACTGATGCGTGCGCACCATGGTTGCCAGCGCCCGGCCCGTCTTGTCGGCCTCGCGGATGAAGCGGGCATGGCGCAGTTGATCCTCGAGCGGCACGGACAGCAGGTAGGGCTGGTAGTGCAGCTTGGTATAGGTCTTGCGATCCTTCTGGCTCCAGTCGTCGAGCGCATGGAACAGAACGTCGGCCGCGTGGGTGGCGCGCTCCTTGCGCGGCATTTCGGAGAAGCCACCGGACAGGAGCAGTTCGGTTTCGTAGTAGAGCGTTCGCAACAGCTGGCCCTTCCAGCCATTCCACACGCCGGGACCAACGGCGCGAATATCGGCGATCGTGAGCACCAGCAGCATCTTCAGCCGGTCAAGCGACTGCACCTTCTCGGCGAAATCGATGATCGTCTTGCGGTCGTTGAGATCGCGCGTCTGCGCGACCATCGACATGGTCAGATGCTCCTCGATCAGCCAGGCGACCGTTTCCGTCTGCTTCGGCGTCAGCCCGAAGCGCGGGCAGAGCTTGCGCGCCACCTTGGCGCCGGCGGTCGAATGATCCTCCGGACGGCCCTTGGCGACGTCATGCAGGAAGACGGCGACGAACAGGGCCGTGCGGTCATCGATGGTCGGCATCACCTTGAAGGCGAGCGGATGCAGTTCCTCGTCCTTGCCCTGATCGATGCGGGAGAGCACGTCGACAGCGCGCAGCAGATGCTCGTCCACCGTATAATGGTGATACATGTTGAACTGCATCAGCGAGACGATCTTGCCGAATTCCGGAATGAACCGGCCGAGTACGCCGGCCTCATTCATGCGGCGAAGGATCAGTTCGGGATCGCGGCGCGAGGTGAGAATCGAGACGAAGAGACGGTTGGCCTCCTCGTTGTCGCGCAGAGACGGCGTGATCAGGTTCAAGGACCGCGTCACCTGTTTCAGTGCCGCCGGATGGAATTCCAGCTTGTTGATATCGGCGACATGGAAGATGCGGATGAGATTGACCGGATCGCGCTTGAAGATATCCGGGCTTGCGAGCGCAATGCGGCCGCCGTCATCGACGAATTCCAGCGTCCCGGCGATCTTGCGGACGCGATGGGTAAAGCGGCTGATGGCGGCGGTGAAACCCGGCAGGCTCTTGGCCTGCTGATCCTCCAGCGCCGCGCAGAAGATGCGGGTCAGATCGCCGACATTCTTCGCCACCAGGAAATAGTGCTTCATGAAGCGCTCGACGGCGGTCATGCCGGGGTGATCGTGATAGCCCAGCGCTTCCGCGATCTCGCGCTGGATGTCGAAGGATAACCGTTCCTCCGCCTTGCCGGTGAGGAAATGCAAGTGGCAGCGCACGGCCCAGAGAAAGTCGTCCGCCTTCTGGAACAGCGTATATTCCTGGCGCGAGAGAACGCCGAGCTTGATCAGATCGGCGGAATCCTTGACCCGGTAATAGTATTTGGCGATCCAGAACAGCGTGTGGATGTCGCGCAGGCCGCCCTTGCCTTCCTTGACATTCGGCTCGACCAGATAGCGCGTGTCGCCGGCCTTGCGGTGGCGCTCGTCACGCTCGGCGAGCTTTGCGGCGATAAAATCCGGGCCGGTATTCTTGACGATCTCGTTGTCGAACCGTGTTTCCAGTTCATTCGCCAGATCCCGCGATCCGCAGATGAACCGCGTTTCGAGGATGGCCGTGCGAATGGTCATGTCCTCGCGGGACAGGCGGATGCATTCCTCGATCGTGCGCGTGGCATGGCCGACCTTGAAGCCGAGATCCCAGAGGATATAGAGCATGAACTCTACGGCGGGCTCCGCCCAGACTGCCTTCTTGACCGGCAGCAGGAACAGAAGATCGATATCCGACCCCGGCGCCAGCGTACCGCGCCCATAACCGCCGACGGCCGTCACGGCGATCCGGGTCCAGGGTTGCGCATTGGCGGCGTCGAAGACCTCGTTGAGGACAAAATCATGCAGGACGGTGATCAACTCGTCCTGCAGCCAGGAAATTCGCTGCGCGCATTTCAGACCGCCGCCATCTTCGATCAGCAGTTCACGGGCTTTTTCGCGGCCGGCGAGATTGGCCTGCTTGAAGGCCGCCAGCAGCGCTTGGCGCATCAGATCGCGCTGTTCGGCATGGGCCGAAGCGATGAAACTGCACTTGGCTCTCAGCGCATCGACATTGAGGATATCGGGAAATGACGTTTCGTGTCTGACCATCAAATGCCGATCGTCTTCCTGTCCGGCGTGCTCTGCGAGCCGCTTCCTGTTCATGCGCTATAGACCTTTTGTCCGAGGATGGACAAGACTGTAGCGATCAACAATTGCCAAGTGGTTTCTGCAGCGCACAAGGCGGCTGTCGAAGAAGCGTTCCATCATTTAAAGAGGGCAGCAGGCTCAATCCAGCGGCTGGACGATCATGTCAGACGCAACGGCCGCCCTCGCAGGGTAGATCGGTCGGGACGTTGATGTCCTTGATCGTCGAAAACAACGACTGTGCAGCCGCCTTACCTTCGATGAATTTGTCTGTTGGCCGGCCGCTGACATACACCAAAAGACGCCACGCGCTCTTGCCCATGATAGACACCGTAATCTCGACATTGACGTCCGTCGCTGTCTTGTGAACCGCCGCGGCTCGCATCGCCTTGACGCCCGCGACTTCGACCGGTTTCCATTCCGAGGTCACGCGTAACTCGTCCGAGATCGCTTCCTGAAGCGCTTCTCCATAGGCCAACGGATCAATCCCATCCTGATCCAAGGGCTCATAGCCCAGTACCATCTCAGCCAGCAGCTGATCCGACGAAAAATAGAAGGCGCTACCGAACTCGGATTCCAAGTCTTTGAAAACCCAGGCTTTGGAGATGAAAGTATTGTCGCCCGTAGCCGGATTGATCCAATCCTGCGTGATTTTGACATCGCGCTGCGCGCTCTCTTCCACTGTGCCAAGATACCACACGGAAGCAAAAACGGCTGCGAAGGCAATGGCTGCAACCGTGCTGCGTGTCTGCGAGCTACCCCCGGTTACCCGTGCGACACCTTGATCGTAATCGGCCGATCCCTTCTTTGACATCTGCTGATGTTGGTTGATCATTGTGAGGAGATTGATCAACGGTATCCCGAAGCCCAGGCCGAATATCCAGACCTTAAATTCACGCCTCAGCAGAAAAAACAACGTGTTAGCACCGGAAAGGTTCTGAACCTTGATGCCAACAAGTGCCTTGCCGATCGTCGTTCCAGTCACGCGCATCATCAATGCCGTGGCGACACTGGCCAGCGGCAAAAACAGGACGTCGAGAGCGACAGAGGGTAGACTCACAAGCTTGAAGAACAGAGACGGCAGATAAAATTCAGCAAGGACGACGACGGCGCCGCCGATGACAACAGTGAGAATATAGACATCCAGCAATCTGGCCCAGAGCCGCGGCCACGGCCCAGCAAGCGATGGATCGAGAACGTTTCGTTGCTGATCCGTTGGCGCTTCAGGAAAAGACAACTGCAATTTCGAGACGCTGGCGGCTCTTGTCCAACTGGTCATGCCGGCGTGCCACAGCTTGGTCTCCTGCGTCACTGCCCCCGCTTTCGCCAACTCGACAAGCTCTTCGGAAGAAACCGGCCCGGCCTGCTGCTTCCCTAGTTTATAATACCAGCCAATCATTCATGCCCCCAGATCCCCAATGAGAACCTACAGGAGCAAACCCTAAATATTCAACCGGGAATTAGCGCACTGCCTCTCGAAAACATATTGTTTTCGAAGAGAAAAACACCGTCTCCGACGACAACCATCAACCCGCCAGCTGCTTCTTCAGCGCGTACAGCGCATCCATTGCCTGGCGAGGCGTCATGTCGTCGGGATTGAGGCTTTTCAACGCTTCCTCGACCTTCGACGGACCCGCCTTGAAGCGTTCCTCGCGGCGGATCGCCACCTGGAACAGCGGCAGGTCGTCGATCAGCTGGCTGGCCGGGTTCTTGCGGTCGGCGTCCTCCAGCTTGGCCAGCACATCCTTGGCGCGGGCGACGACGGAGGCCGGCAGGCCGGCGAGACGGGCGACCTGGATGCCGTAGGAACGATCGGCAGCACCCGGACCGACTTCATGCAGGAAGATGACATCGCCGTCCCATTCCTTCACCCGCATCGTGGCGTTGGACAGGCGACCGAGCTTTTCCGAAAGCACCGTCAGTTCGTGGAAATGGGTGGCGAAAAGGCCGCGGCAGCGATTGCCCTCGTGCAGGTGCTCGACGGCAGCCCAGGCGATCGACAAGCCGTCGAACGTGGCGGTGCCGCGGCCGATTTCGTCGAGGATGACCAGCGACCGGTCGGTTGCCTGATTGAGAATCGCGGCGGTCTCGACCATCTCGACCATGAAGGTGGAGCGACCGCGCGCCAGATCGTCGGAGGCGCCGACACGGGAAAACAGCCGGTCGACAATGCCGATATGGGCGGTTGCGGCGGGCACGAACGAGCCCATCTGCGCCATGATCGCGATCAGCGCATTCTGGCGCAGAAAGGTCGATTTACCGCCCATGTTGGGACCGGTGAGCAGCCAGATCGCCCCATCTCCTTCTCTGGCGCCCTCGCCGTCATGGGGCGAGAGATCGCAGGCATTGGCGACAAATGCCGTGCCAGACTGACGGCGCAATGCCTGCTCGACGACGGGATGGCGGCCGCCATCGATGGCGAACATCTTCGACTGGTCGACCAGGGGCCGGCAATAGGCCTGCTCCTCGGCAAGCGTTGCCAGACCGGCCGAGACATCGACGACGGCCAGCGCGAGCGCAGCCGACTTGATTGCCTCGGCCTCGGCGACCACCATGGCGGATAGGCGATCGAAGGCTTCCAATTCAATCGTTAGCGCCCGGTCGGCGGCATTGGCGATCTTGGTTTCGAGATCGGAGAGTTCCGTCGTCGTGAAGCGCATCGCGTTCGCCATGGTCTGGCGATGGATGAAGCGGGCCTTTGCTTCGGCACTGTCGGTCATCGGACCGGCATTGCCCTGCGTCACTTCAATGAAATAGCCAAGCACGTTGTTGTACTTGATCTTCAGCGACTTGATGCCGGTTTCCTCGGCATAGTTCAGCTGCAGGCCGGCAATGACACGGCGCGACTGGTCGCGCAGAGCCCGCATTTCATCGAGTTCGGCGCTGGCGCCATCGCGCAGGAAACCGCCGTCGCGCTTGAGCAATGGCAGGTCGTCACCCAGAAGTTCGCCAAGCTGCCGCACCATGTCCTGCGGCAATGCTTGGACGGACTGCAACGCCTCTCCAAGCTCCTCCGAAAGATTGCCGCTCCCAAGAAGACCGGCGACTTGGATCGCCGCTTGGCAGCCGAACAGAATGCTGCCGAGATCGCGCGGGCCGCCGCGTCCGAGCGACAGGCGCGAAAGAGCGCGCGGCATGTCGGGCACATGTTTCAGCGCCGAGCGCAGATCGCTGCAGAAGGCCGGCTGGTCGGCAAGCGCAGTGATAGAATCGAGGCGGGCGGTGATGCGCTCGGGATCCGTCAGCGGCGACATCAGGCGCTCAGCCAGAAGCCGCGCACCACCGCCGGTCACCGTGCGGTCCAGCGCCTTCAGCAGCGTGCCGTTGCGATCGCCGGATTGCGTCTTCACCAGTTCGAGATTGGTGCGTGTGGCGGGATCGATGAACAGGGTCGAGGCGGCACTTTCGCGCTCCGGCGCCCCAAGCGGCGGGCGCTCTGCCAGCTGGGTCTTTTCGACATAGGAAATGGCCGCCGACGCGGCCGCCAGTTCCGCCCGCGAAAAGCTGCCGAAACCGTCCAGCGTCTTGACGCCGTAGTAGCGGGTGACGCGATTTTCCGCCGTCGCGCTATCGAACAGAACAGCCGGCTGCGGCACGGCGACACGACCGAGCACGTCAATGACCGGTCGCATGTCCGGATCGTGGAACACCGTATCGGCGAGGATCAATTCGCGCGGCTCGATGCGCAGGATATCGGACAGCAATCGCGTTTCGGTGGTTTCCGCGAGCCGGAAGACGCCGGTGGAAATGTCGATCCAGGCAAGCGCGATCGCCGGTTCGCTGCCGCCGCGAATGCGGGCGAGCGCCATCAGATAATTGGATTCCGACGGCGAGAGAAGCTTGTCTTCGGTGATCGTGCCGGGCGTCACCAGCCGGACAACGTCGCGCTTGACGACCGACTTTGAGCCGCGTTTCTTGGCCTCCGCCGGATCCTCGACCTGCTCACAAACGGCCACGCGAAAACCGAGACCGATCAGCTTCTGCAGATAATCGTCGGCGGCATGGACCGGCACGCCGCACATCGGGATGTCCTGCCCGAGATGCTGGCCACGCCGGGTCAGCGTGATGCCCAGCGCCCGCGAGGCTTCCACCGCATCCTGGAAGAACAGTTCGTAAAAATCGCCCATCCGGTAGAACAGGAGCGAATCCGGATTGTTCGCCTTGATCTCGATGAACTGCTCCATCATCGGCGTCGCGGTCGCGCGGCTCTCCTCCGACGCCAGTTGATCGGCGGACAGAACCTCGGAGTTGCGGATGAGCGGCTCGGTTACAAAAGTCATGCTGGTCCCAGAAAAGTGGTGCCACACTATCCATGCGCGTTTATAGAAGACAACAACAAAGCGGCTGAGGAGAGCCGTCGCCCACAAAAGGTTGGAGGTTCCATGGCCGGAAATGAAAAGACCAGTCGCAGCGTGACGGATCAGGAAGCACTGGACTTCCATTCACAGGGACGCCCTGGAAAACTGGAAATCTCCCCGACCAAGCCAATGGCGACGCAGCGCGACCTGTCGTTGGCCTATTCGCCGGGTGTCGCCGTACCGGTCAAGGCCATCGCCGCTGATCCCTCCAATGCTTATGACTATACGACGCGCGGCAACATGGTGGCCGTCATCTCCAACGGCACGGCCATTCTTGGCCTCGGCAATCTCGGCGCGCTGGCCTCCAAGCCGGTGATGGAAGGCAAATCCGTCCTGTTCAAGCGCTTCGCCGATGTCGATTCCATCGACCTCGAAGTCGATACCGAGAATGTCGATGAATTCATCAACTGCGTGCGTTTCCTCGGCCCGTCCTTCGGCGGCATCAACCTGGAAGATATCAAGGCGCCGGAATGTTTCATCATCGAGCAGAAGCTGCGCGAGATCATGGACATCCCTGTCTTCCATGACGACCAGCACGGCACCGCCATTATCGCCGCTGCCGGCCTGATCAACGCGCTGGCGCTCACCGGCCGCGACTTCAAGACGACCAGACTTGTCTGCAATGGCGCGGGCGCTGCCGCCATCGCCTGCGTCGAGCTCATCAAGTCGATGGGCTTCAACCCGGCCAACGTCATCCTGTGCGATACCAAGGGCGTCATCTACCAGGGCCGCACCGAAGGCATGAACCAGTGGAAATCGGCCCATGCGGTCAAGACCGACCGGCGGACGCTGGCGGAAGCCATGAATGGCGCCGACGTGGTGTTCGGCCTGTCTCAGAAGGGCGCCTTCACCGAGGACATGATCCGATCGATGGCGGACCGGCCGATCATTTTCGCGATGGCGAACCCCGATCCGGAAATCGTACCCGAAGAAGTCGCCCGCATCCGTGACGACGCGATCATGGCAACCGGGCGCTCGGACTACCCGAACCAGGTCAACAACGTTCTCGGCTTCCCCTATATCTTCCGCGGCGCGCTCGACGTGCATGCGACGACGATCAACGAGGAAATGAAGATCGCAGCCGCACAAGCGCTTGCAAGCCTCGCCAAGGAAGACGTGCCGGATGATGTCGCCGCCGCCTACCAGGGCAACAGGCCGCGCTTCGGACCGCAATACATCATCCCGGTGCCGTTCGACCCGCGCCTGATCTCGGCCATCCCGGTCGCTGTCGCCAAGGCCGCCATGGAAAGCGGCGTTGCGCGCAAGCAGATCCCGGATCTCGCCGTCTACGGTCGCCAGCTGTCGGCTCGGCGAGATCCGATCGCCTCGACGCTGCAGCGCATCTATGAACGCGTCCGCCGCCAGCCGAAGCGGATCGTCTTTGCCGAGGGCGAAGAGGTGCAGATGATGCGCTCTGCCGTCGCCTATGCCAACCAGGAGCTCGGCACCGCGCTCCTGCTCGGCCGCGAGGACCGTATGCGTGAAACGGCGGAGCGCGAGGGCATCGACCTCGACCGTCCCGGTATCCAGCTGGTCAATGCCCGCATTTCCAAGCGCACGGGCGCCTATACCGATTACCTCTATGCGCGACTGCAGCGGGATGGCTACCTCTTCCGTGACGCCCAGCGCCTGATCAACAATGACCGCAACCATTTCGCCGCCTGCATGGTGGCGATGGGCGATGCGGACGGCATGGTGACCGGCATCACCCGCAACTATTCGACCGCGCTCGAAGACGTGCGCCGCTGCATCGATGCGAAACCCGGCCACCGGGTGATCGGAGTCTCGCTCGCCTTGTGCCGTGGCCGCACCGTTCTGGTGGCCGATACCGCCGTCCACGACATGCCGTCGGCCGATGAACTCGCCGATATCGCAGAGGAGGCGGCCGGGCTCGCCCGCCGCCTCGGCTATGTTCCTCGCGTGGCGATGCTCGCCTATTCCACCTTCGGCCATCCCTCCGGCGAGCGATCGGAGCGGGTGCGCGAGGCAGTCAACATCCTCGACAAGCGCCGCGTCGATTTCGAGTATGATGGCGAAATGGCCGCCGATGTAGCCCTCAATCCGAAGGTGATGGAGCAATATCCGTTCTGCCGCCTGTCCGGGACCGCCAATGTCCTCGTCATGCCGGCGTTTCACTCGGCCTCGATCTCGACGAAGATGTTGCAGGAACTCGGCGGATCGACAGTGATCGGCCCGCTTCTGGTCGGCCTCGACAAGCCGGTGCAGATCGTTTCGATGTCCGCCAAGGATTCCGATATCGTCAACATGGCCGCACTTGCCGCGCATAATGCGAACAATTGAGAAACCCTTTCGCTTCGCACAAGCGACAACGAAAAAAGCCCGCCCGGGAGGACCGGAGCGGGCTTTTTCATGCGATATGTCGATCTTGATCAAATATACTCAGAATGAATACTTCTTACGCAATACAAAGGCCTGATCAAAAAATTTCCATTCACAACAAAATTGTATCCAAAAATGCTGCACTGCGTCAATTAAATTTTGCGACGCAATAACGCTTTTTTAACGATTAACTGGCGAATCGGCCGGCGTCCGCACCGTAATAGTTGAGATAACGGCCGGAAATGTTGGTGATCGGCAGTACGATCAGAACGTCGGTGGTGCGGAAAGCGTAATCCACGACTGCACCCTTGCCCACCATCGCACCGAGACGCATATAGCCCTTGATCAGCGGCGGCAGGGCGGCGAGCGCCTTGCGCATGTTGATTGCTTCCGACGGCATCAGGTCCATTGTGCGAAACAGCTCCGGACGAGCCGAGACATCCCATTCGTCGCGAACGACCATGTTGTGATGCAGGAAGGAGAGCGCCAGCGCATGCTCTTCCGGAATGACGCCCGGGAAGGAGCCACAGCCGAACATGGCATCGACGCCATATTTCAGTGCATAGGCCCAGTTGCCCTGCCACAGGAGTTCAACCGTGCGCTTGGTACGATATTCCGGCAGGACGCAGGAACGGCCGAGTTCCATGAATTTCTTGTCCGGATGGCGCTCCAGCAGCGAGCCGACCGAAAATTCGGATGCCGAATAGAAACCGCCGGTGCGCACGGCAACGTCCTGGCGCAGCAGACGATAGGTTCCGACGATCTGGTCTTCCGGGTCACCTTCGATGGCCGTGTCGAGGACTAGCAGGTGGTCGCAGACGAGATCCCAGGCATCCGTATCGCGCTTGCGCCGCTCGGCATCCTGCGGGATCTGCGCCTTCATTTCCTCGACGAAGACCTTGTAGCGGACGGCCTGCGCGGCGTCGATCTCGGACGCTGTCCGGGCAAGGCGCGTTTCCAGATTGCCGATACGGCCGAGTATGTCATGCGTCGGGGCATTGACGCTCCGGACGCGGGTCTGCGGCTGCTCAGCCACCACGACCAGATCCAAAGGTTCGATTGTCATCGCGCGTCATCCTAGTCGCTTGATCCTGCCGCGGCTTAAACCATGTTTCTGCGACAGGATAGTGACATTGGGGCTACAAGAAAACCACCGTAGTCAACGTTCCAGCAGGCGATCGATCTCGGCCGTCAACGCCTTCGGATCGGCCGGTTTCGCCAGCACGGCATTCGCTCCGGCCGCCAGCAGTCGCAGACGGGTTTCCCCCTGCGTATCGGAGGTCAGAACGATGACGGGAACGGGTTTTCCTCCCGCCTGACGCTCGTCCTCACGCAGACGCTTCAGCATCGATACCCCATCGCCGCCCGGCATGTTGAGATCGCTGACGATCAGTTCGGGAGAAATGCGTACCTCAGCAGGCGCATCGAACAGAGCGACACCAAGTGCCGTAAAGTCGCCGACGACGCGAACCGAATGGCCGGCCTTTTCCAGAACCGAGCGTACCATGAAGGCATTGATCGGATCGTCCTCTGCCAGAAGCACGCCACCCGGCTGCGGTTTTTCGCGCACGGCCGGCACCTCGCGCAGCATCGGCCTGTTGTCATTGATGGCGTCGCGCACTTCCATTCCCTTCATGCGGCCCTGCAGAACCTCGACCAGCGACTTTTCACGCAGCGGACGGATCAACCAGGCATGGTAACCGTCCATCTGGTTGATCTGGCGGCCGTTGCGCTCCTCCGGATTGACAAGGTAGGTCTTACGCAGCCTGCGATTTTCCAGGCTCGGCATCTGGGAGAGCAGCCGGCGAAATTGTGCGGCATGGCGATGATCGACGACGATATCGGTCAGCGGAGCTGCCGTCGACATGGCCCGGATAGCGGCTGTCTGCGCATCTTCCAGTGTCTCGACGCATTCGCAGTCACCGCCAAGCGTGTGGATCGTCGCTGCCAGCGCCTTGGAAGCGGGGCCGGCGGGCGCCATGACGAGCACCCGGGAACCGGCGAGAACACCGCTGCGGGCACGCACCGCAGCCGCGAGATCGCACCCCTGTGCCGGGAAACGGATCTCGAATGTACTGCCCTTGCCGGGAACGCTGGAAACGGTCAGCGAGCCGTTGCCCTCCTCCATGATGCGCCGCGAGATCGCCAGGCCGAGACCTGAACCGCCATTGCGCTGGGCGTTGCCACCGGCCTGCTCGAATTCATCAAAGACGCGGCCCTGCTCCTGTGCATTCATGCCCGGGCCGGTATCCTCGACGCGAACGACAATCTCCTGCCGCTCGACGCATGCTCTGACCAGCACGCCACCGACATGGGTGAACTTGACGGCATTGCCGATCACATTGAACAGGACCTGGCGCAAACGGGCGGCGTCGAAATCCATCAGGCCGGGAACGTCCGCCGTCACGGTGGCACCGATCTCGATACCCTTCTCGTGGGCGCGGTGCGACAGCATCTCGACGACGCTCTCGATGGTTTCCCGCAACGGTTCGGGCGCCGGGCGCAACTGGAAGCGGCCGGCTTCGATCGACGAAAAATCAAGGAGGTCATCGACCAGCTGCACCAGCGCGTGGCCGGACTGGCGCATGCCGGCGAGATAGTTCTTCTGCTCGCTGGTCAGCCGCGTCTGGCTGATCAGATGGCTCATGCCAAGAATGCCGGACAAGGGCGTGCGGATATCGTGACTGACCGTCGCCAGAAGCCGCGACTTTGCCTGGCTCGCCTGCTCGGCCCGGCGGCGCGCCTCCTCGCTTTCGCGAGCGATCCGGCTTTCCTCGGTGATATCGCGGGCAATGCTGTGCAGCATGAAGATGCCGCTTGCCGGCTCGCGGGCGATGACGTCATGCCAGTCGAAGATTTTCGCGCCCGCCTCGGTCGCAATTCGCACCTTATAGTGGTTGGCATTGCCGGTCGGCTCGAATTCGATACCGAGCGCTTCGCAGTTCATGCCTTCCGGCTTCAGCCAGCCGGTGAGACGGCAGAAGACTGCATTGGCCTGGACGATCTTGCCGCCGGGTTCACGGATGATGGCGATATCGCCGAGCGCGTCATGGACAGTCGAGAGAAGCTGGGATGTCTCGCTGCGCTCCCAACGGCTGTCGCTGAGCCGTTCCTCGTGGATATGGCCATGCGCGGTGGCGGGCTTCACATTCGACCGATACCAGTCGCGGAGAAGCAGGCCAGCGCCAGCAACACCGGCAGCAGCCAGTCCTCCAGACAGGAGGTAGAAACCCGCATCGATACCGGTGCCTAGGATTGCGGCCGAGCAAAGAAGCCCCGCCCCGGCCAGAGCCGGTTTCAGGGCCGGATATCGCTCTTTCGGCACCTCGAAGCCTTCTTCCGGCTCCAGCGAATGCGGATCGTCAGCCGACTGTGATTCCGCAATACGCCGATCGTTCAGCGTACGCTTGGGCGCGTTGAACTCGGATGCAATCCGTTCTCGAAGGTTTGACAGCTCGCTCATGCCGCAAGCCCTAGCACGGCAAGGGTTTTGAATGGCTTCAGCCGGTCCGTAAAATTTTAGCGATCCCGCTTTTTCATCTGCAGAAGCTCGTCCAGAACGATCGAGCCGGCACCGACCGTGATGAAACTGTCGGCGAGGTTGAAGACGGCAAACGACCAGGTCGCCGTGTGAAACAGGATATAGTCGATGACATATCCGAAAATCAGACGGTCAATGAGGTTGCCGAGCGCGCCGGCGATGATCATCGCATAGCCGAGATGCGCGAAGAAGCGATCCTTCGGCGTGCGGCGCCAGAGCCAGAGCACGAAGGCGACGACGACCAGCCGCATGCTGACGATGAACCAGCCTTCCATGCCCGAGAGCATGGAAAAGGCGACGCCATAATTATAGGTGCGGTACAGCGCCAGCATCGGCATGACCGATACCGCCTGCTCCATCGGCAGCCACAGTTCGACGGCGACCTTGATCGCCTGATCCAGCAGGATGGCAATAATGATGAACACGGCAATGGGCACGGGCCGCGAAAATAGTGCCGTCTTTTCACTCATGCCCTGTCGTCCAGTGTCAGCAGATGGCGGCGGACTTCGAACAGCATGATCCCTGTGGCGATCGCAAGATTAAGTGAATCCGCGCGTCCCTGTTGCGGAATGCGGGCAAGCGCGGTCGCCTCCTTCGCAAGCTCCTCCGGCAGGCCGGCCTGTTCGTTGCCCATCAGCAGAACGACGGGCTTCTTGCGGTAATCGATCATGCGATAATCGACGGCGCCGGCCAGATGTGTGGCGACGACCTGAACGCCCGCCGCCTTCTGCCATTTGATGAAATCTGCAACGGTCGCGCGGATCACCGGCATGGCGAAGACGGAGCCCATGGTTGCGCGCACGGTTTCCAGCGAGAAGGGATCGGTGGTTTCACCGATCAGGATGACACCGGATGCCCCGGAGGCATCGGCCGTGCGGATAATCGTGCCGAGGTTGCCGGGATCGCGGACGCGGTCGAGCGCCACATAGGTCTCGCCGACAGCCGGCTTGATATCACGCAGATTGCGGTAACGCTGTTCGAAGACGCCGACGACCATCTGGGGATTGTCGCGGCGGGTGATGCTCGACAGCACCTTTTCGCTGACTTCGAGCACGAGCCCCCCGGCCGCGACCGTTTTCAGCGCGACCTGCTCGACCTGCGGCTTGCCCTTGGCGGCCTTGGCATAGACCAGCGTCTTGATCGTCCAGCCGAGTTCCAGCGCATCGATGACCAGTTTCAGGCCTTCGGCGATGAAGGAGCGGCTTTCGTCGCGATCCTTCTTGTTCGACAGCGCCTTGATGTCCTTGATGATCGGATTGGACAGGCTGGTGACTTCCTTCACCTGCCCGACACGGCGCGGGCCGTGATCCCTGTAATCGTCGCTCATTTCGGCACCCAACGGCTGAAGAGAGAAGTGGAAAGCGCGCGGCCCGGCTCGTTGCCGTCAAGGCCGCCTTCGCGCAAGATGAGTTCGCCGGATTCGACCGCGCCGCCGCGTCCGCGCATGGTCTCTCGCATCAATTCGTGGATCGAATAGAAGCTGGCACGGATCGAATAGGCGGTCAGCACCAGCCCCCGGGCCTCCGGCGACAGGATCTCGCGGCAGATGTCGAGCATCAGGGCGAGATGGTCGAACAGCTGCCAGACCTCACCATTGGGACCGCGACCAAATTTCGGCGGATCGGTGAGGATGATGTCGTAGCGGCTGCTGCGGCGCTCCTCGCGCTGGATGAACTTCATCGCATCTTCGCAGATCCAGCGGATCGGCAACTGTTCCGCCCGACCGAGCGCCTGGTTTTCCCGCGCCCAGCCGATCGCCTTCTTGGAGGCGTCGACATGGGTGACCTCGGCACCGGCCTTGGCCGCGATCAGCGAGGCGACGCCGGTATAGCCGAACAGGTTCAGGACTTTCAGCGGACGCCCGGCCGTCTCGATCTGATCCTTCATCCAGCTCCAATGCGCTAGCTGCTCGGGGAACACGCCGACATGGCGAAAGGCGGTGAAACGGCCGTAGAACTCCGCATCGAGAATCTGCATCGGCCAGGTTTCGCCGAGCGCCTGGCGCGGAAAGCGCCAGCGGCCCATGCCGTCTTCGTCGGTATCGCCGGTGAAGACCGAGTCCGCATTGTCCCAGACATGCGCCGGCAATGTCTTCGGCCAGAGCGCTTGCGCTTCCGGGCGAACGATCCGGTAGGGGCCGTATTGTTCGAGCTTCAGCCCATCGCCGCTATCGATCAGGTGATAGTCGCGCGCACCCTTCGTTTCGAGAATGATCGGCACGCGTTCGTCAGGCTTGGCACCCGTGCGGATACGGACCTCGGCGCGCGGCGCGATGGCATCGGCCTTTTCCAGAACGATCTTTTCAGACACGACCTTCTGCGGCGCAGGCTTGGGTGCGGCGCGGCCCTCATTGTTGCGGGTGAACTGCGGCTTTGCCTGCGGCGGTCGCGATTTTGCCGGCTGGGCGGCGCGTCCCTGCCCGCCGCGTGATGATGCGGCCGGTCCGGCTTTGCCCTTGGGCCGTCGATCTTTGTCTTTCACGCCGTTTTGTCCGTCATTTTCGTGTCTTTAAAGGCTGCAAATAGCACCGCTCTTTCTCTTGGCAAAGCTGTTTCCGATCTGCGATACATTTGGGACGGTGTGATCAGGGAGGATCATCATGGATATGAGTGGCGAAGAACGCATCGCGGCCCCTCGCGAGATCGTCTGGGCAGCGCTGAACGACCCGGACATTCTCAGGCAATGCATTCCCGGCTGTCAGTCGCTGGAGATGACGTCGCCGACCGAGCTTACCGCCAGCGTCAAGCTCAAGATCGGTCCGGTTTCCGCGTCCTTCTCCGGCAATGTCACCCTGTCCAACATCAACGCTCCGGAGAGCTACACCATTACCGGCGAAGGCAAGGGCGGCATTGCCGGCTTCGCCAAGGGTGGCGCCGATGTCGTCCTGAAGGAGGATGGTGCGGAAACGATCCTCACCTATGAAGCCAAGGCCGAGATCGGGGGCAAGCTGGCGCAGCTCGGTTCACGGCTGGTCGGTTCAAGCGCCAAGAAGCTGGCGCAGCAATTCTTCGCCGATTTCAGCACGGTCGTCACCGAGCGCGCCGCAGCAGCCGGC
Organism: Rhizobium sp. Leaf453; assembly: GCF_001425605.1. Taxonomy (GTDB): domain Bacteria; phylum Pseudomonadota; class Alphaproteobacteria; order Rhizobiales; family Rhizobiaceae; genus Pararhizobium. The sequence continues at coordinate 897,035 of NZ_LMRG01000001.1, forward strand.
TGAACAAGTCTTATTTTGAGGGAAGCAACGTCTGTGCCGCCATGGTTTCGGCGCGGGTGCGGTGTTTTTCAGCTTCCGCATGCCATTTGACGGCCTCATGGGCCTCGTTGCGGGCACGCTTGCGGTACTTGCCCTGGCCGAACCAGGTGGCGAGCGAACCGACAACCAGACCGAAGATCACGGCGAGAAAGATAAAGACGAAGAAGGGCGCCGACGCCGAAAGTACGCTATCTGCCGGATTGAACGGGTTGAGCGCCAGCGTCACCGTCTGCCGGTTGGCGACCGACAGGACGATCAGGATGATCGCCACCGGAACCAGCACCACGATATTCACAATCTTCTTCAGCATCATCGCATCTCCGTCATTCCACCTGCCCGGTACTTTACGGCATCGGACGGTTCAGGCACGGCTCATTCATCGTCTTCGTCGTCAGCGCCCGGATTGAGGCGTTCACGCAATTCCTTACCGGTCTTGAAGAAGGGAACCCACTTTTCCTCGACGAAGACGCTGTCGCCGGTGCGCGGGTTGCGGCCGGAACGTGAAGGCCGGTTTTTCACCGAAAAAGCGCCGAAACCGCGCAGCTCGACCCGGTTTCCGGCAGCCAGGGCATCTGTGATCTCATCAAGGACCGCATTGACGATATTCTCGACATCACGGTGATAGAGATGCGGATTGCGAGCCGCAACAATCTGCACCAACTCTGACTTGATCACTGTCGCCCCCTCTGATGAATTTATATTTGTTCTTAAAGCGTTACGCCCATCGGATGGTCTTGTCCACCTGCCGGGATGTTGCTTTGCCGGTTTCGACCATGGAAAAAACCATTGGGCGCTCTCGGCGGTTTTCTCAATCGCTGCCAACCTGCCAAACGGAAACCAGACCGTCAAGAAACAACTTCTCGCGACCCAATTTTTCGAGGCTCCCAAGATAGGGAAAAGCCTCATATCCCAAGGCCTTGACCCATGCGGCCGCAGCCGAGCCGATCCCGAAAGGCAAGGAGCGTCGCGGCTCCTCCCAATCGATGATGTCGAGTTTCTTTGCAACCTTGCGGCCTTCGAGGAAGGTGCGGATCTCGTCGTCTCCGCCGAGTTCATCGATCAGCTTGAGTTTCAACGCCTGCCGGCCGGTAAAAATACGTCCGTCGGCCAGTCCGAGGGCTTCGGCGCGCGGCATCTTGCGGCGGTCGGCAACGAGATCGACGAACCAGTTGAAGCTATCGTCGATCATGGCCTGAATGACGGCTTTGGCCTCGTCGCTCGGCGGATGGAACGGCGATGGCTCGGCCTTCAATGGCGCGGATTTGATCTCCTCGAGAGAGACGCCGACCTTGTCCATCAGATCCTTGATCTGCGGATACTGGAAGATGACGCCGATCGAACCGGTGATCGAGGTATCCCCGGCAACGATCCGGTCGCCGGCCAGCGCGATCATGTAGCCGGCGGAGGCGGCCAGCGTGCGCACGTCCGACACGACCGGCTTCTTGGCAGCAACCTTGCGGATCGCCTTGAACAACCTTTCGCCGCCATAGGTCGTACCGCCGGGCGAGGAAATTGTGACGATCAGCGCCTTGACGGAATCGGCCTCGGCGATCCGGTCCAGTCTCTCCAGAAGCTCCTTGTCATCCTGGATGATGCCGGAAATCGTTACGCGCGCGATGTGGGGGCGCAGCGCGCCCTGTCCCGCGCCGGAATATGCGTAGACCGCCAGTCCCGCCACCAGCACGAGAGCAATGGAGACCAGGCGCCAGAAGCCGAGCTTTCGCCGAAGTTGCCGCCGGTCGGCGATGCCAGTCTGATCCATGGTCTTTCCTCCTTCTCAAGGGGCGGGCGGCTTCGGGGGGCAAATCAGCCACGAATAATGCCCGCTGCACATAGCGGTGGCGCGCCACGTTGTAACCCGGTTTGAACAAAATTCGAGCGTCCATTGTCGGCGAACAAAAAAATCTCCATATTCGCCATCACTCACATCGCCCGAACGGCGTGGCGCAGGCTCCATGATCTCTCGATCCGGTGGCGCGCGGATTTGAATGACAGGTTTAATTTATGCTCAGTGACGCGCAATTTGCCAACGCGATGCCACATTCCGGCGCAGTTCGGGTGGATGCCTATACCGAGGCAGCCCGCCATTCCGTGCGTGTCCGCCGGCTGAAGATCATCCTGCCATTGATCGCGTTCGTGATCGGCGCCATCTTCGTAGCGGTTTCGGTCGTGCGTGCCTTCCTGCCGGAAAACCTGCAGATCGAGAATGCAACGATCGAAAACGGCAAGATCGTCATGCAGAACCCGGCCATTTCCGGCCGTAACAAGCAGGATATCAGCTATTCGATGAAAGCAGTGCGAGCGCTGCAGGATATCGCCAATCCCGACATCATCACGCTGGAAACCATCCACGCGGAAATGCCGGTCAACGACACGCTGATCGCCACCGTCGAGGCCACCAGCGGCATCTATGACCGTGGCGGCAATACGCTGAACATGAACGCGCCTTTCAGCATCACCATGAACAACGGCCTCGTCGCCGACTTCCAGGCGGCCTATCTCGATATCAATGCCGGAGAAATGGAAACCACCAAGCCGATCGCAATCAGCATGAACGGCGGTTCCATTGTTGCACAGTCGCTGAGAATGACGGATAAGGGACGCATTGTAACGTTTAAAGGCAAGGTCAGGGTCATCGCCGACCCGAAGACCATTCGCAAAACCGCCAACTAGAAAAAACCGGGGCACACATGTCGGCCACATCAGCCTTTTCGTTTCGGCTTGCCGGAACAGTCATTCTTTTAAGCCTTTTCGCCACCGCCCCGCTCTCCTCGGCATCCGCGCAGGCCACGACGAGCAAGATGAAAGGACTTGAACTGTCCAACGACGAACCGATCCAGATCGAGAGCGACAAGCTCGAAATCAAGGATGCGGAAAGCAAGGCGCTCTTCAGCGGCAACGTCAAGGTCGTTCAGGGAACAACGGTGCTGCAGGCTGGCAGCATGGTCGTCTATTACAAGAAGGGTGGCGGCGCGATCTCGGGCGGCAACGCCGATATCGATCGCATCGAGGTCAGCCAGAAGGTGTTCCTGTCGTCGGGCACACAGCAGGCCACCGCCGACAACGGCGAATTCAACATGACGGCGCAAACACTCGTCTTGAAGGGCAAGCAGGTCGTGCTGTCGGAAGGCAAGAACGTCTTCACCGGCTGCCAGCTCAACGTTCAGATGAACACGGGCGAAGCGCAACTCGAGGCCTGTGGCGGACGCGTCCAGATCCAGTTGGACCCGAAGTCCCAGAAGACGAATTGATGCAGACGCGCACGTGAACATTCCTTTTCTTCACAAACGCAAGCGTGGCGGCAAGCCGGAAACAGTCGCGGCCTCTCGTGTCGTCGACAAAGCGCGCTATGAAGGCACGCTGATCGCGCGCGGGTTGACCAAGTCCTATCGCGGCCGCCGCGTCGTCGGCGGCGTGTCGCTGGTCGTGCGCCGGGGCGAGGCCGTCGGCCTGCTCGGCCCCAACGGCGCCGGCAAGACGACCTGTTTCTATATGATCACCGGCCTCGTGCCGGTCGATGAAGGCTCGATCGAGATCAACGGCAACGACGTGACGACGATGCCGATGTATCGGCGCGCCCGCCTCGGCGTCGGCTACCTGCCGCAGGAGGCCTCGATTTTTCGTGGCCTGACCGTCGAGGAAAACATCCGCGCCGTGCTCGAAGTTCACGACAAGAACCGCGAGCGGCGCGAGCACAAGCTCAACGAACTCCTGGGCGAGTTTAACATTTCTCACCTGCGCAAGTCTCCGGCTGTCGCCCTTTCGGGTGGTGAACGTCGACGGTTGGAAATCGCCCGCGCGCTGGCGACCGATCCAACCTTCATGCTGCTCGACGAGCCCTTTGCCGGCGTCGATCCGATCTCGGTCGCCGACATCCAGGCGCTGGTGCGTCATCTCACCTCGCGCGGCATCGGCGTTCTCATCACAGACCATAATGTCCGCGAAACGCTGGGGCTGATCGACCGCGCCTACATCATCCATGCGGGCGAAGTGCTGACGCATGGCCGGGCCAATGACATCGTCACCAATCCGGATGTTCGCCGCCTCTATCTCGGCGACAATTTCAGTCTCTGACGCTTATCTTTCCAATAGAAGGGTAAACGAAAACGACGGCGGCAGGCGACAATCTGCCGCTTTTGAAACATGCCTCTTGACCCTTTCGCGGTTTTACGCAATTTTTGGCCCCGCAGGAAATGCTGCGCCGCAATATCGCGCTACCGTAACTGCCTCTCGACGCTTGCGGCGGAACCTCGCCAGATCCCCGAAACCGGTGAAAAAGGCTGGTTTTGCGTTGTTTTTGGATGCCTGCAGCTTAAAAATTAGCGGCTGCCGCAAAATTCATCTTATTTCCAGGCAATACTTGACCAAACCCCATTAATAAGCAATTTTTGGGCCAGTTGAAGAACTGGCGCTTTCAGCCATCAAAATGGCGCGGCCAGCTCGGAAAATCGAGGGGAGTTTCGCGTCCGAATGGCACTATCAGCCAGCCTCTTCCTGCGCCAGAGTCAATCTCTGACGATGACCCCTCAGCTGATGCAGTCCATCCAGCTGCTGCAGATGACGCATTTCGAGCTCAACCAATTCATCGAACTCGAAGTCGAGAAAAACCCGCTTCTCGAATTCGCCGCCGGCGACGACAGCTCTTCCGGGACGGACCGGCACGGCAAGGACGAACTTCACATCACGCCGGATGAGCGCAGCGAGCGCGAGACATCGGACGCCTCAAGCTTCGATACGCTGGGCGACGTCTATGACAGCACGACATCGATAACCGGCGAGCGCATGAGCGAACAGCTCGACGCCAATTTCGAGAATGTTTTCCCCGACGACACCGCGCCGCAGCGCGCGGACGCGCCGGAACTGCTCAGCCAGTGGAAATCCATGCCGGGTGGCGGCGAAGGCGATGGCAGCGAGGGATATGATCTCGACGATTTCGTCGCCAATCGCCTGACGCTACGGGATTTCCTCAACCAGCAGGTTCCTTTCACCGTCCACGGCGCCAGCGACCTCCTGATCGCCCAGCACCTGATCGACCAGCTCGACGAGGCCGGCTATCTGCACGCCGACCTCATGGAAATGGCCGAACGTCTCGGCTGCGCGGCAAGCGATGTGGCGCGTGTGCTCGACAGCCTGCAACAGCTGGACCCGCCGGGCGTCTTTGCACGTTCGCTCAGCGAATGCCTTGCCATCCAGCTCAGAGCGCGGGACCGCCTCGATCCGGCCATGGCGGCGCTGCTCGACAATCTGGAGCTTCTGGCGCGGCGCGACTTTGCCAGCCTGAAACGCATCTGCGGCGTGGACGAGGAAGACCTCATCGACATGCTGGCGGAAATCCGCAAGCTGGACCCAAAACCCGGCACCGGTTTCGAAGCGAGCCCATCAGAAGCGATCGTTCCGGATGTCGTCGTACGCGCGGCGCCGGATGGCAGCTGGGCGATCGAGCTCAATCCCGATACGCTGCCGCGCGTGCTGGTCAACCAGACCTATTACGCCACGGTATCGAAGCACGCGCCGAAGAACAGTGCCGATCACGCCTTTCTGACGGATTGCCTGCAGACCGCCAATTGGCTGACCCGCAGCCTCGACCAGCGCGCCAAGACGATCATGAAGGTGGCAACCGAGATCGTGCGCCAGCAGGATGCCTTCCTCGTGCATGGCGTCGATCACTTGCGGCCGCTCAACCTCAAGACGGTCGCAGACGCGATCAAGATGCATGAATCGACCGTCAGCCGCGTCACGTCGAATAAGTACATGCTGACGCCGCGCGGACTGTTCGAGCTCAAATATTTCTTCACGGTCTCGATCGGCTCGGCCGAGGGCGGCGACAGCCATTCGGCGGAATCCGTGCGCCACCGCATCCGCAACATGATCGTGCTCGAAAGCCCGGATGCGGTCCTGTCGGACGACGATATCGTCGACATCCTGAAAAAGGGTGGCGTCGAACTCGCCCGCCGGACGGTGGCGAAATATCGCGAGGCGATGAACATCCCCTCCTCGGTGCAACGCCGCCGGGAAAAGCGGGCGCTTGCCAAGGTCTCGGCCTGATCCGATGCGGGCGCCGTCGCTGCGCCAGCCTGCACGACCGGAGGTTATCCCCGCTATACCGGCTTTCAACAGACCGAGCGACCGCAAACCCCGGCTTCTTAACCATCCTGTTGACTTTTCGGGCAACCGGGAGTATGAGGCCGCCCCAATAGGCAATGGCATGGAGCCTGCCTCAAGCATATCCCTTCAAATCCTGGCCGGCATGACGCAAATTTCGTTTGCGTGCGTGAAATGCTTGGATGACGGAAGCGGTTGGAATAGACTGGCTACGCAAATCACGAAAAGAGAGGAAACTCCATGAGTGTGCGTGTATCCGGTAAACATATGGAAATCGGCGAATCGTTTCGTCTTCGGATCGAAGATCAGATCGGTCTGGCCGTAACCAAATATTTTGACGGAGGATATTCAAGCCAGGTCACTGTGGAAAAGTCTGGATCTCGTTTCAGCGCGGACTGCAAGATTCACCTCGATTCCGGGGCCACCTTGCAGGCGAGCGGTGAAGCGAACGAGCCGCAAGCCGCATTTGACGCAGCGTCAGAACGGATTGCAAAGCGCATCCGCCGTTACAAGCGGAAGCTCAAGGACCACCACAATGGCAATGGCCATGCTGGATTTGCTGAAGTTGCCTACACCGTGATGGATTCAGTGCCCGATGAAGACGATGAGCTTCCGGACAACTATGCACCGACGATCGTCGCGGAAAGTTCAAAACAGTTGAGGACGATGTCCGTCGCGAACGCCGTGATGGCGCTCGATATGACGGATGACCCCGTCCTCATGTTCCGCAGCCCAGGAAACGAGCAGTTGAATATCGTCTATCGACGCAACGATGGAAACATTGGCTGGATTGATGCAGCCAATATCAAGGGCTGAGTGGATCGGACCGGATGGCGGCATGCCTCCGTCTGGTCTGCCGCTTTTTTCTGGTAGTGGATGCGGGCGCAGCCGATAACGGCGCGCCCGTAGTTCCAGCCGGCGAACGAGGACAAAAGAATGGCATTGGCAGGCTTGCTGCAGCAGAATGCGATACTCCCGGCCATGAAGGCCAACTCGAAGAAGCAGTTGCTTCAGGAATTGGCGGCAAAAGCATCCAAGATCACCGGACTGCCCGAGAGGGAAATCTTCGACGTCATTCTCCAGCGCGAGCGCCTGGGCTCGACCGGCGTCGGCAACGGCATCGCCATCCCGCACGGCAAGCTGTCGCATCTGTCGTCGATCGTCGGCATTTTTGCGCGCCTGGAATCGCCGGTCGATTTCGAAGCGCTGGATGACCAACCCGTCGATCTCGTCTTCCTGCTGCTCGCTCCTGAAGGTGCCGGTGCCGATCATCTGAAGGCACTGTCGCGTATCGCCCGCGTGCTGCGGGACCAGGACATGGTCGCCCGCCTTCGCGCAACCGACTCGGCCTCGGCGATCTATACCTTCCTCAGCGACGACCAGGCCTCCAACGCGGCCTGATCGTATCTGACATGACAAATTTCGTGCGAACGCGGCTTTTAGGCCGCGTTTTTGCGTTTCGGGTCACCGCCTCCCCCACATCCAAAAATTGTCGAACCGGGCCTGAAGACGTATCGACACGGCCGCACGGCTCGACAATACTCCCGTTCAACAAACATGAAGGGGACGGGCATGGCAGGACGTTTGGCTGGAAAGACCGCACTGATCAGCGGAGGTGCCGGCGGATGCGGCCTCGCCGCCTCGCAACTGTTTGCCCGCGAGGGCGCGCGTGTCGGCATTGTCGATCTGCCGCGCAGCAAGGGCGAAGAGGTCGCCGCCGCGATCCGCGCCGAGGGTGGCGAGGCCATCTTCGCGCCCGCCGACGTCTCCGTGTCTGCCGAGGTCAAGACCGCCGTGAAAGCGGTCGAGGATGCCTTCGGGCCGATCCGGGTTCTCTTCAATCACGCCGGCATTCTTGCCGTCGGCCCCTTCCTCGAGACCGAAGAGGACGAGTGGGACCGGCTGATGGCCGTCAACGTCCGCTCGATGTTCCTGATGACCAAGGCCGTACTGCCCGGCATGCTGGCCGCCGGCGGCGGCAGCATCGTCTCCACCTCCTCGATCTCGGCCGTCGCGGCAACGCCGATGGAAGTGCTTTACGACACGACCAAGGGCGCCTGCCACATGTTCGCCCGCGCCATCGCCGTCGAATTTCGTGATCGCGGCATCCGCTCCAACGCCGTCTGCCCCGGCTTCATCGCCACCGACCACGGCAAGCGCGAACTGGTGGGCCTCGCCAAGCACGGCGTCGACGTCTCCGACGCCGCCATTGCCGCGCAGCAGGGTCGCATGTGCGATCCGATGGAAGTGGCGCAGGCCGCCCTGTTCCTCGCCAGCGACGAGTCCAGTTTCGTCAACGGCACGCACCTGTTTGTCGATAATTGCTTTACGGCGGTGTGAGCGGCGGGAGCTGTCTCAAAGGAGGGCAATCATGTTTGACACTTGGTTGGCCGTCATTGCACTCGCAGTGCTGTTCCTGAACTGGCATGCCGGCATCCTGTTACTCTCGGGAATCACGGTCTGGCTCATCTACCGGACAGGAGCTCTTTTCCTAAGAGGGAAGTGGCGCCCGGTCGAAGCAGCGGTTTCCGGGAGTGAAATCCTTGGCTCAGGCGAAGAGACGGTATTGATGGTCACGGCCTTCTTCACTCTCAATGGGGAAACACATTGCGTGACGATCCGAGCCCGCCCAACCGAAAAAGTGCTTTATCCTTTCGGAAGCCACATTCGGTTGTTGGTCAGTCCCCGAAAGCCAGACAGATACATCATCGATCGCGCCTATAGCGGCAATTTTGAATGGTTTGCCTATTGGCTGGCAACCAAGCTGCTTCAACTTCAGGGACGATGATTTATCCTGAAGATTGAACCGCACGGCCTTGGGAAAGAAACTTGGACTTAAAAATGAGATCAACGAGGGGAAGAACATGATGCAAGCAGGCGGTCACTGGCGGAACTGGGTCGGCAATCAATCGTGCATCGTGCGGCACAGGGGCGCGCCGACGAGCGAGGCAGCATTGGCTGAAATGGTGCGCGAGGCGACGTCGAGCGGCCTCAACGTGCGCTGCGCCGGCTCTGGCCATTCGTTTACACCGGTGGCGCTGACCAGCGGCCTGCATCTCACCCTGTCCGGCCTGCAGGGCATCACGAATATCGACACGGCGCGCAAGCGCGTCTCCGTCCATGCCGGCACGACCATCAACACGCTCGGCAAGGCCCTGAAGCGCAGCGGCCTGTCGATGATCAACCAGGGCGATATCGACAGCCAGGCGCTGGCCGGCGCGCTGACCACCGGGACCCATGGCACCGGCCTGAAGCTCGGCAACATGGCCTCCCAGATCGTCGGCATGCGGCTGGTGCAGCCGGACGGCAGCATCCTTGCCATCGACGACAGCGAGCCGGACATGCTGAACGCCGCCCGCGTCTCGATCGGCATGCTCGGCGTCATCTCCGAAATCACATTGCAGGTGATGGACAGCTACAATCTGCATGAAAAGCTGTGGCGCTGCACCTTCGACGAATGCATGGAGCAACATGACGATCTCGCTGCCAATCACCGGCATTTCGGCTTCTTCTGGTGCCCGGTGCCGGAAAGCCGCCATTGCTACTGCCTGCCGGATACGTCCTCGGTCTCGACAACGACCAGCCTGTCCGATGTCTGCGAGATGAAGACGATCGACTTCACCGATGCCGCACCGATGGAGCAAGGCTTCGAGAAGATCGCCTATTCCTCGGAAATCTACCCGATCGAATATGTGCCGAACTTCCATGAACTCGAATATGCCGTGCCGGTCCGCTACGGCAAGCAGGCCTGCATGGAAGTGCGCAAGCTGATGCTGGAGAAGCATCCGACCTGCATCTACCCGATCGAATACCGCTTCACCGCCGGCGATGGCGGCTGGATCAGCCCGTTCTACGAGCAGGATTCGATCACGCTTTCCGTCTCCGGCCAGCCGGGCACGGATTACTGGAACTACCTGAAGGACGTCGACGATATCCTGCGCCAGTTCGGCTCCCGCCCGCATTGGGGCAAGCTGCATTTCATGGGCGCGGAAGATGTCGACGCGCTTTACCCCCGCGCCGGCGATTTCAAGGCCCTGCGCAACAGGCTGGATCCGGAAGGCCGGTTCCTGAACGATCACCTGAAGCAGCTGTTTGCATAACGGAGAAGCCTTGCAAAACGTCCTCTTCATCTGCAGCCAGAACAAGCTGCGCAGCCCGACCGCCGAGCAAGTCTTCGCCGACTGGGCCGACATCATCTTCGTCATGGAGAAGGCACACCGTTCCAAGGTTCAGGGCAAGTACAGGGCCTCCCTGAACCTGAAGCGCCTCATCTGCCTGAACATTCCGGATGATTACGACTTTATGGACCCGGGGCTGGTGGAATTGCTGAAAGCCAAGGTGCCGCGGCATCTTTGATCGGGTCGCAGATGAACGCCGACACGGCAATGCATGCAAGTGTGGATGGGAGGTTCACCATGAACGGCGCCGATATTCTGTGTGACGTGCTTCTGGCCAATGACGTCAATGTCTGCTTCGCCAATCCCGGCACATCGGAAATGCATTTCGTCACGGCGCTCGATCGCCGGCAGGAAATGCGCTGCGTGCTGGGCCTGTTCGAAGGTGTCGTGACCGGCGCGGCCGATGGTTATGCGCGCATGACCGGACGACCGGCGGCAACCCTGCTCCATACGGGGCCGGGCCTGGCAAACGGGCTCGCCAATATCCACAACGCCCGGCGTGCCAAGGTCCCGATGATCAATGTCGTCGGCGACCATGCCTCCTACCACCTGCCGCTCGACGCACCCCTGACGACGGATATCGAGAGCCTGGCCGCGCCGATGTCCAACTGGGTGCGCCGGATCAAGGGACCGGACGATGTTGCGACGGCGACGAAGGCGGCCATTCACGCCTCGCTGTCCCCCCCGGGCATCGCCACCCTCATCCTGCCTGCCGACGCGGCATGGAGCGCGGCAGAGCCGCCCGTTTCGCTGACCATCGAACGCCCCCAACCCGGCGCCGCCAGACCCGAAGCGATCCGCACAGCCGCCGAGGCGATCCGCAAGGTGCGTGGACGGGCCGGAATGATCGTTCGTGGACCAGCGGCAATGGCCGATGCGCTGGAGATCGCCGGTCAGATTTCCGCCGCGTTCGATGTGCGCCTGTTCAGCGAGGTCCAGGTGGCGCATATGCAGCGCGGACGCGGCCGTGCTGCGCCCACCCGCATTCCCTATCCGGTCGATGCCGCACTGGAGACGCTGGCCGAGATCGACGTGCTGATTCTCGTCGGCGCATCCGAGCCCGTCGCCTTCTTCGCCTACCCCGGCAAGCCCGGGCGCCTCGTGCGCGAAGACTGTCAGGTTCTGACGCTGGCTGCCCATGGCGACGATCTGAAGCGGGCGCTGGAAGAGCTTCGGGATGAACTGGGGATCAAGACCACCCAACCACTGCTGCGCGCAACCAGCATGCCCGACGAAGGAAAGCCTTCGGGACCGCTGACGGAGGACGCGGTGGCGGTGATGGTGGCGCAAAAGCTGCCCGACAATGCCATCGTCTGCGACGAAGCCATCACCTCGGCCCGGCGTTTCTTTGCACTGTCCGAACACGCGGCCCCGCACGATTTCCTGATGATCACCGGCGGTGCCATCGGCATGGGCATCCCCGTGACCGTCGGCGCTGCGATTGCCTGCCCGGATCGGAAGGTCGTGAACCTGCAGGCTGACGGCAGCGGCATGTATACCGTTCAGGGCCTGTGGACTCAGGCGCGGGAACATCTCGACATCGTCACCATCATCTTCGCCAATCGCACCTATGCCGTGCTGCATGGCGAAATGCGCAATGTCGGGGTCCAGACCATCGGCGAAAACGCCCGCCGCATGCTCAACCTCGACAACCCCTCGCTCGACTGGGTGTTGATGGCCAAGGGAATGGGCGTGGACGCGGCGCGGGCGGATACATGCGAGGATTTTGCCAGACTTCTCGACCACGCCCTGTCGCGTCCGGGGCCGTTTTTGATCGAGGCGGTTATTTGAGAGCGCGATCACGATACTCTCGCGTGTAGAAAGACTGCAGCAAGATCAATGAACAAAGGACGCCCCATGCGGACAGCCGAGCTTCTTACCCCGTCACACAATTATGCCGTCGTTAAACTGCCGGAACGCAGCCATCCCGGCGTAGTGTTCCAAGGCGACAGCTTGCATGTCCTCTTGACCGACATATCGAACTGCAGCGTCTTTTGAAAGACGGTGACCTGGAAGAGTTGTCGGAGAGTATCGAAGCTCTGAAGAACGACCTCGCCGCCATTCAAAACGGCTATGAAAAAGTCTGCCACGAGCGGAATATCAAGCTGCCGTATGTCAAACCGGCGTAGCTAGCTCTTACCCCTCAAGTGGCATAGCGCACATATTCGCGTGCACTATCGATACCAGATCAGGGCGACGGTCACCCACCCCAGAAGAAGGGCTACCAAAACATCGAGGATGAGATTGATGACAGGACCGACCGGCTCTTGCGATCCCTCACCGACCCATCTGGTTGCGATGTCATCTTCCGAGAACCTCAAATCCCGGACAATTCTGCGTACAAAATAAAGCGTTCCGAGTGCCAGCATCGGCGCCAGCAAATAGAGTTCGATGAACCTGTCCGCGACGCCAGGGGGAAGTACAGGGGTAATTTCTTTTACCATGCACTCACCCAAGCTAGCAAAAATGCAACGCCCTGTCCCTTAAGGAGGCGAAATCAAGCCGCCGGCGTTTCTTCCGTCGCAACCACCTTCGGGCCGCCCTTGGCGACGCCGACCATGGCGGGGCGCAGGACGCGCTCGCCGATCGTGTAGCCGGCCTGGACGACCTGGACGACGGTGTTGTTCGGCACTTCGGCGTTCGGGACCTCGAACATCGCCTGATGGAAGTTCGGATCGAACTTCTGGCCGACCGGCTCCAGCTTCTTGACGCCGTGGCGCTCGAGCGTCGACAGCATCGAGCGTTCCGTCATTTCCACGCCTTCGACCAGCGCGTTGAAACCGGCATCACCGGCCGCACGTGCTTCCGCCGGGATGGCTTCCAGCGCGCGGCGCAGGTTGTCGGAGACGGCCAGCATGTCACGGGCAAAACCTGCGGTCGAATAGGACTTGGCGTCCTTGACATCGCGCTCGGTGCGGCGGCGCAGATTGTCCATCTCGGCGGCGAGACGGAGGTAACGGTCGCGGAAATCGGCGGCTTCAGCCTTGGCAAGTTCCAGCGGATCGGGTTCGGCAACGGGCGCGTCGACCTGTTCCGCGGCAGCTTCGGCATAGGTTGCGGCAGCAGCGTCGGCCGCATTTGCTTCAGCAGCACCGTGTTTGTTCGTATCGTCGGTCATGACGGTCTCCGGAATATCAGCATGTTAGGATTTGGTGTCGATATCGAGCTTTGAAGCCGAAAAATCAAGGGTTCAATCGAAAGCTGCCGGAAAAACCGGGCTTTCCACCCCAGTCTACCGTGAAAGACGCGACATCAGTTGCGCCGTATAGTCCACCATCGGCACGATGCGGGAATAGTTCAGCCGTGTCGGCCCGATGACGCCGACGGCGCCGACGATCTTGTCGTCGCTGTCCTTGTAGGGCGCGACGATCAGCGAGGAACCGGACAGCGAGAAGAGCTTGTTTTCCGAGCCGATGAAGATGCGCACGCCCGGCCCGCTTTCGGCAAGGTTGAGGATTTCGATCAAGCTGTCCTTCTTTTCCAGATCGTCGAACAGCATGCGCAGCCGGTCGACATCCTCGGCGCCGGCTAGCCCTTCCAAAAGATTGGCGCGGCCGCGCACGATCAGCCGCGTCGGCTTGTCGTCCGCCTCGCTGCCCGACCAGATGGCAAGCCCGCGCTCGACCAGATCCTGGCTCAGCGTGTCGAGTTCGCGCCGAACGGTCTCCTTGACCTTTTCCAGCTGACCGCGCACCTCGGGCAGCGTCTGGCCGGCGAGATGGGCGTTGAGGAAATTGGCGGCTTCCGTCAATTGTGAACTGCTGACGCCGGCCGGCAGCTCGATGATGCGGTTTTCCACCTGGTCGTGTTCGCCGACCAGCACGGCCAGCGCCTTGGTCGGCGCCAGACGCACGAATTCGACATGACGCAGCACGGGATCGTTCTTGGCGGTAATGACGAGCCCTGCCCCGCGCGACATGCCCGACAACATCTGGCTGGCATCGTTGAGCAAGGTTTCGACTGGCTGGTCGCGGTCGGCGCGGCGCACATGCCGGTCGATCGAGGCGCGGTCTTCCGGCGAGAGATCGCCCACCTGCATGAAGGCATCGACGAAGAAGCGCAGGCCCACCTGCGTCGGCAGCCGGCCGGCGCTGATATGCGGCGAATAGATCAGGCCGAGATCCTCGAGATCGCTCATCACATTGCGCACGGAAGCGGGCGACAGCGACATCGGCAGGATACGCGAAAGATTGCGGGATCCGAGTGGCTCGCCGCTTTCGAGATAACTTTCCACGATGCGACGGAAGATTTCGCCTGATCGCTCATCGAGCGCCGAAAGCCTGTCCCGCATTGCAGATTTGTCCAGCACCATTTCGAACGCAAGAACCCATGTTGTTGAAGTCTCTTGAAATATAGTGATCCCGGCCCGGATAGCAAAAGGGAAATTGCCCGCAAAGCCCGCACTCCCGCGCCTTTTGCCGCCTCATCACTCTTTTGGAGCAAATGATTTCCCTTCCACGCAAGTTGGGATAGAAGGCTGACAAACATCACAGGAGTTCATGATGCGGCCTTCCGGCAGAAAAACCGATCAGATGCGCAAGGTTACCTTCGAGCGCAATGTTTCCAAGCATGCGGAAGGCTCCTGCCTCGTCAAGTTCGGCGACACGCACGTTCTGGTGACGGCGAGCCTGGAAGACAAGACGCCGCCATGGCTGCGCAACAGCGGCAAGGGCTGGGTTACCGCCGAATACGGCATGCTGCCGCGCGCCACCGGCGAGCGCATGAAACGCGAAGCGGCATCCGGCAAGCAGAGCGGCCGCACCCAGGAAATCCAGCGCCTCATCGGCCGTTCGCTGCGTGCTGTCGTCGACCTGCAGGCGCTCGGCGAACGCCAGATCTCGATCGACTGCGACGTCATCCAGGCGGATGGCGGCACGCGCACGGCTTCGATCACCGGCGCCTGGGTGGCGCTGCACGACTGCCTGAAATGGATGGAAGCCCGCAACATGATCAAGGTCGAGAAGGTCCTGAAGGACAATATCGCCGCCATTTCCTGCGGCATCTTCGCCAACCAGCCGGTCATCGATCTCGACTACCTTGAGGATTCCTCCGCCGAAACCGACGCCAACTTCGTCATCACCGGCTCCGGCGGCATCGTCGAGATCCAGGGCACGGCGGAAGGCAAGCCGTTCACGGAAGAAGAGTTCGGCACCCTGCTCGGTCTCGCCAAGAACGGCATCGCCGAACTGGTGGAAATGCAAAAGCAGACGGTGGCTGGCTGAGGACGTTCGCGATCGTGCAGTCGGCGCCCCTCACAGGATTGCCCCTCACCCTAACCCTCTCCCCGCACACGGGTCGAGGGGACGACCGAGTTTGCTGCTTGCGTCCTCTTCTCCCCAGCGGGGAGAAGGTGGCCGAAGGCCGGATGAGGGGGGCCGAAGGCCACCTTGCGGATTTGGCGCTTGGCTTCGGCTTCGCCGAAGCCCCCCTCATCGCCTCGCATTCGCTCGGCACTTCTCCCCGCCGGGGAGAAGAGGAACCTGACCATTCGGGAGGCCCGTGCCATGGCTGAACCGCTCGAAGGCATTCTCGAAACCGCCCTCTACGCCGACGACCTCGATGCCGCCGAGCAATTCTACGGCACCGTCCTCGGTCTGCAGAAGATCACCCGCGCCGGCAATCGCCATGTCTTCTTCCGCTGCGGCCTGAGTGTCCTGCTGATTTTCAATCCGGAGGAGACGGTCAAGCCACCGCATGAGGGCGCGCTGCCCGTGCCGCCCCACGGCACCAAGGGCAACGGCCACGCCTGCTTCCGCGTTGCGGCTGACAAGCTCGACGGCTGGATCGAGAAACTCACCTCCGCCGGCATCCCGATCGAGGCTGATATCCGCTGGCCGACGGGTGCCCGCTCCTTCTATTTCCGCGACCCCGCCGGCAACAGCCTGGAATGCGCCGAACCCGGCCTCTGGGCCATTGATTGAGAGAGACACGCATGCGCAAGCTCGAAGACAAGACCATCATCGTTGCCAGCCACAATGCCGGCAAGATCCGCGAAATCCGCGACCTGATCGGCCCGCTCGGTTTCCAGGCGAAATCCGCCGCCGACCTCGATTTCGAAGAACCGGACGAAACCGGCACGACGTTTGAGGAAAACGCGACGATCAAGGCGCTGGCCTCGGCAAAGGCATCCGGTCTTCCCGCCCTGTCGGATGATTCCGGCCTCGTCGTTGATGCGCTGAACGGCGACCCCGGCGTCTACACCGCCAACTGGGCGGAAACCGTCGACGGCACCCGTGATTTCGCCATGGCGATGGAAAAGGTCGAGACCGCCATTCAGGAAGCCGGCGCCACCGCCTTCGACCGCCGCACCGGCCGCTTCGTCTCGGTCCTGTGCCTTGCCTGGCCGGATGGCCATGTCGAACTGTTTCGGGGCGAGGTCGAAGGCCACATCGTCTGGCCACCGCGCGGCACCCAAGGCTTCGGCTACGACCCGGTCTTCCAGCCGCTCGGCTACGAGGTCACCTTCGGCGAGATGAGCGCCGAGGAAAAGCATGGGTGGAAGCCCGGCGACGAAAAGGCGCTGTCGCACCGCGCACGGGCGTTTAAGATTTTTGCCGAGACGTGTTTGAGCGCTTGAAAACGGCGCGTGATCCCTCTTCTCCCCAGCGGGGAGAAGTGCCGAGTGAAAAGAGGCGATGAGGGGGCGACGGCGCAAGCCGTCGCGCACGGCATAGTCGAAGAGTGACCTTCGGCCCCCTCATCCGGCCTTCGGCCACCTTCTCCCCGCTGGGGAGAAGAGAATATCGCAGAGGATTTCAACCGTCGCGAGGCTCAAGCAAGCCGCATCTGCGATGGGATAGCCTTTCGCGTCCTTAATCTTTAAATAGCAGTCAACACGACCCGACGACCCCGCGCCACGCGCGCCTGAAAGACCAAGACAGAATGGCCAGCCTCTCCTCGATCAGCGACAACAGGGACCCCGGTTTCGGAGTCTATGTCCACTGGCCCTTCTGTGCCGCCAAGTGTCCCTATTGCGATTTCAACAGCCATGTCCGCCACCAGCCGGTCGACCAGCCGCGTTTCGTCAGCGCCTTCCTCACCGAAATGGCGGCGATGCGGCATATGTCTGGGCCGCGCACCGTCACCAGCATCTTCATGGGCGGCGGCACGCCGTCGCTGATGAACCCGGCAACCGTCGAGGCGATCCTCGACGGCATCGCCAATCTCTGGCATGTGCCCGACGGTATCGAGATCACCATGGAGGCCAATCCCTCCAGCGTCGAAGCCACCCGCTTCCGGGGCTATCGCGCCGCTGGCGTCAACCGCGTTTCGCTCGGCGTGCAGGCACTGAACGACCGCGATCTGAAATTCCTCGGCCGGCTGCACAATGTCGAGGATGCGCTGAAGGCGATCGGCCTGGCGCGCGACATCTTCCCGCGCATGTCGTTCGATCTCATCTATGCCCGCCCCAACCAGACGGTCGAGGAATGGGAACAGGAGCTGAACCAGGCCGTCTCCTATGCCGTCGATCACTTGTCGCTCTATCAATTGACGATCGAGGAAGGCACGCCCTTCTACGGCCTGCACAAGGCGGGCAAGCTGATCGTGCCGGATGGCGAGCATTCGGCGGTGCTCTACGAGGCGACACAGGAGATCACCGAAGGCTTCGGCATGCCGGCCTATGAGGTTTCCAACCATGCCGCCCCCGGCGCCGAGAGCCGCCATAACCTGACCTATTGGCGCTATGGCGACTATGCCGGCATCGGCCCCGGCGCCCATGGCCGCATCACCCGCGGCCGCAACAAGATCGCCACCGCCACCGAGCGCAAGCCGGAAGCCTGGCTGCAACTGGTCGAGGAACACGGCCACGGCATGGTCGACCAGGAAGTGCTGGGCTATGACGAACAGGCCGACGAACTGCTGCTGATGGGCCTTCGCCTTAAGGAAGGCATCGATCTCGTCCGCTGGCAGGACCTGTCCGGCCGCGAACCGGATCCGGAACGCGAACAGTTCCTGATCGAGCACGGCTTCATCGAACGCCTCGGCAATTCCCGCCTTCGCTGCACGCCGGCCGGCATGCTGATCCTGGATTCGGTGGTCGCTGATCTCGCCTGCTGAGGCTTATTCAAATGCCGCCAGATATTTCTTCACAATAGCGTCCAGCGCCTTCCGCTCGTCCGGATCGAGAAGCGCCGTCAGCCGGTGCTGGTTGGCGACATGGGCGGTGACGGCGTGTTCCACCAGTTCCAGTCCTTCCGGCTTCAGCGCGATCAGCACGCTGCGGCGGTCTTCCAGATTGGTCAGCCGCTCGACAAGACCCGCCTTTTCCAGCTGGTCGATCCGGTTGGTCATCGTGCCGGAGGTGATCATCATCGTCGCCAAGAGGTCACCCGGCGACAGCAGGTAGGGCTTGCCCGAGCGCCGCAAGGTCGCCAGCACGTCGAAGCTGGCGGATGTCAGCCCGAGCGACAGGAAAGTCTTCTCCACCTCCCGGCCGAGATAGGTGTTCAGCCGCGCCATCCGCCCGAGCAGGCCCATCGGCTCTACATCGAGGTCCGGCCGCTCGCGGCGCCATTGTCCCAGAATCCTGTCGACGTGATCTTCATCCATACGGTCGGTGGTAGGCAGAATTCATCTTGACGTCAAGACAATCAGTTCTATGCTCGAATTATCTTGAAATCGAGATACTTCACATGAAGATAAATTCCTCCGCCGGCGATATCGCGCTGACCGCCATTGCACCCGCCATCTGGGGCAGCACCTATCTCGTCACCACCGAGTTTCTGCCGCCCGGTTACCCGCTCACCGTTGCCATGCTGCGCGCGCTGCCTGCCGGCCTCATCTTGCTGCTTCTCGTCCGGCAACTGCCCTTCGGCATCTGGTGGCGGCGCAGCTTCATTCTCGGCGCACTGAATTTCTCGTTTTTCTGGGCCATGCTGTTCATCTCCGCCTATCGCCTGCCGGGCGGCGTTGCCGCGACCGTCGGCGCGATCCAGCCGCTGATCGTCGTGCTGCTGGCGCGGTCGCTGATCGGAACGCCGGTCAAGCCGCTGGCTATCGTCGCGGCCCTGATCGGCATGGCGGGGGTTGGCCTGTTGGTGCTGACGCCGAGCGCGGCGCTGGACCCGATCGGTATCCTTGCCGGTCTCGCCGGCGCTGTATCCATGGCGTTCGGCACAGTGCTGACACGACGATGGGCACCGCCCGTCTCGACCCTGACCGTGACCGCCTGGCAACTGACGGCCGGCGGATTGCTGCTGCTTCCCGTCGCTCTACTCCTGGAACCCGCCCCACCGGTGCCGACCGTGGCGAACATCCTCGGCATGGCCTGGCTCGGCCTGATCGGCGCGGCCTTTACCTATATCTTGTGGTTTCGCGGCCTCGCGCGGATCGGCCCAACAGTCGCGGCGCCGCTCGGCTTCCTCAGCCCGCTCGTCGCCACCCTTCTCGGCTGGGGCGTGCTCGGTCAGAGCCTGTCGCCGCTGCAGATCATCGGCGTTGTCTCGGTCCTGGCCAGTGTCTGGCTCGGGCAGTGGGCACAGATGGCGCCGCGCTCCCCGGCACCTGCCGCGGCCGTGCCTTAAGCCTCATCCCCACGACTATATGATCGTGGGATATCTCAAGATATCAGGCCCATTCGCCCTTGCGCATGACCGGAACCATGGCGCCATCGGCGCGCACGCCGTCGATATCGACCGCGCCGGAACCGATCATCCAATCGATATGGATTAGGCTGGAATTGCCGCCCTGCGCCTTGATCTGTTCCTGGCTGAGCGAAGCGCCGTCGAGGAAGCATTTCGAATAGCATTGGCCGAGCGCGATATGGCAGGAGGCATTCTCGTCAAACAGCGTGTTGTAGAACAAAACGCCGCTGGCAGAGATCGGCGAGGAATGTGGCACCAGCGCCACTTCGCCGAGGCGCCGTGCGCCCTCGTCCGTATCCAGCACCTTGTTCAGCACTTCCTCGCCTTTCGAAGCCTTGGCCTCGACGATCCGGCCGCCCTCGAAACGCACCTGGATATTGTCGATCAGCGTGCCCTGATCGGACAGCGGCTTGGTGCTCGACACATGGCCTTCGACGCGCAGCGCATGCGGCGTGGTGAAGACTTCCTCGGTGGGAATGTTCGGATTGCAGGTGATGCCGTTCTTCGCGGTCGAAGCACCGCCATGCCATTCATGGCCATCGGCCAGCCCCACCGTCAGGTCCGTGCCCGGTCCGGTGAAATGCAGCGCCGAGAAGCGCTCGCCGTTCAGCCAGGACGACCGCTTGGCGAGATTGGCATTGTGCTCGGCCCAAGCGGCGATCGGATCGGCGACATCGACGCGCGAGGCGGAGAAGATCGCATTGGCAAGCTTTTCGATGGCGACGATCTCGGGGTCATCGGGGAACATCTGCTTGGCCCAGGCCGGGTTCGGATAGGAGACGATGTTCCAGTTGATGTCGAAGTTGGAAATCTTCTCCAGCGCCGGCTTGTAGGCCATTGACAGGGCCTTGTTGGCGCGCGCCACCTTGGCCGGGTCCTGGTTTGCCAGCATCATCGGATTGTCGCCGGAAATAGCGAGCCGGGCGGTGTTCGCGCCGAAAGCTTTGGCCATGCCATCGTAGAGCCAGCCGGTCGCCCGGTCGAAGCTTTCGTCCGGCGCGTGGGCATAGCGCGCCAGCGTCGTTTCCTCGTCGGAATAGAAGGTCGTCACCAGACCGGCGCCGGCGATATAGGCATGTTTGGTGATCAGCCGCACCAGCGGCATCGCCGCGACCGGCGCAGTGATCAGCAAATCCTGCCCGCGCTGCAGATGCAACCCGATCTTGACGGCGACTTCGGCGAACTTGTCGAGTTTGACGGGATCGACGGCTTGATGGGCGGGGGAATGGAAGGTCATCGCATATCCTGCTGGCTTTTTCACGAGGATATGATTCTAGTGGGCTTTGAGGCAAAACAGAAGGTCTTTCGGCTTCACCCGATCAGGGCCGGTCGCGCATCGTCATACCGGTCGAACGGTATCAGAGCTTCAAGCGAGATCCAGCCGCGCAACAGGGCCTGCAGGTCCGAAAGTCGGGTCAACGCGCCGATCCATTCCTCGGTCACATAGAATTCCGCTTCGGTAATTCTCGCGACATCTTGTTTCAAAACAAAGCCATAGGCCTGATACGCGCCGTCCTTGCGAACAAGCACGATCTTCCAGTAGCGGGTGGGAATCTGTACCCGAAGCGGTCCGTCGTCCGTCTGTCCGGAGAACCAGCGATCATCGGCCCCGAATATCGGGCCGGCGAAGGTGATCGCACGTTCGACATCTTCCTTCGTTGCCTTCTGGATATGGGTTTCGAGATCGCCCCAGTTGTCCTGTCCGGCCGGGCCTTGATTGAAAGCCTTCGTCTGTGGCGAGCAATTGGTGACGTGAAAAGTGTCGCCGTTCGCCATCTGAATTTCCTCGAAGTTTCCACCCCAGCAGACGTCGTCGCGCCGGGTCAGGTGTCCCTTGTCGAAAGCGCCACGATCCTGAGTATAGAACGTATCCGGAAGCTGATGCTCGGCGGCAATGCGATCGTCGTTTGCCCATTGCTCGGCAATATTTTCACCCGGCGGAAATCCGGCAAGGCTCTTGCGGTCGGTGCTGCGGCCATCGACAAATCTCTTGCGCGCGCGCCAGTCGACATTGGCGGCGGTGAAAAGCGCGAGACGGCGGTCCTTCTGCATCCAGACCGAGAAGTGCCGGTACCGAAGCTCGTTGCCCGAACCATCGAGAAGTGGTGCGCAGACTGCCTTCCCCGCGTCGGTCAGCGTCGGCATTGGCGCGTCGCCCGCACCGTCACCCTCCAGAAAAGCGGGCACGAACCCCGGGCGATCCGGCAATCCGCCGTAGATGAAGGGTATGCGCATTTCGAAGCGTTCGGCTTCCAATCCGCCGGTTGCTGCGTTGTTAGGGACGGTAGATTGGGCTGCGGCCGGCATGCCGGCCATTTCCACGCTGATCCGGATCTGCAGGGGAATGACAAACTCGTTCGAACTGACTGGCGGAGTATTGGGCATGTCGGTTTTCCCTTTGCTTGTGACCATGTCGATTGACCGGTTTTCCTCTTTGACTTCCTGCTCGTTCACGCCGGATTTGGCACGCTCGACGGCCTTTGCCAGCACATCGCCGCCTTGCATGGATTGAGCAATCAGCGCCGCATGACGGGGCGAACGCGCTTCAGCGAGCGGCGGAAGGGCCTTGCAGATGCGGCTGACACGGAAACCGGAATTGGCTTCCCAGATGACATCGGATTCCTCCAGCCCTTCCAGACTTGCAACCCATGTCCCGTCCACCTTGGCGTAGAGTTGCTGTTCGTTGCGCAGGATGCGGCCAGAGGAATGCAGTGCGACGATCTGGAAGCTGTCGTTGAACACAGGCGCACCGGAGGACCCATGAGCGGTATCGGCCCGATACAACAGGAAGTCATCGGCAGGATCGGCGCGGATCACCTCATTCTCGCGAAGCGCGATCTGCATTGGCGCTCCGTCCGGATGCTGGATGATGCTGACGAAATCCCCCTGCTCCGCCTTGCCGCTTTCCGCGATGAGACGAAGATAACCCCGTGCGCCGATCTCGGCATTGCTGCTCGAACGCGGCGCGACCGCCACGATAGCGAAATCCAATGCCTTGTTTGAGACGAAGAAGGCTGCAGGATCGAGGGAGAATTCCTCCGAGAAGGCCGGCAAGGCACCGGCAATGTCGTATCGATAGCCGAATTCCAGCGAAGCGCCACGAGCCGACTGTTCGTCGGGAAATACGTGGTGGTTCGTCATGACAAGGCCGGGCGCGACCAGAAATCCGGTAGCGAAAGAGCGTCCGCGTGGCGTTGGGAACCGCAGACGGCCGATGCAATCCATCACGAGACGGCAACGCTCGAGAAAACTGGCTTCCACCAGATCGTTGATGCCGAGGAGGGCTTCCTGTTCCAGTGCCGTCGCGGTCTGGCCATCGGCGGTGAGGAACCGAAAGCGCTTGACCGAAGACGGCAGAGCGCGTTTCCGATGCGCGGCTCGGCGGGCAGCGTCGCCGACGTCCTGAACACCGACGGCGTCCCAGCGATCTACATTGGTTGATGCAACCTTCATGTCCGCACTCCCCCACCAAGCGATGATGAAGTGTATCGTGAATTTAATACAACCGCATAACAGAATTTACGCGATCAGCGAGGCCGCGACAGCATTCAGGGCCTTGCGGGCATCGTTCGGCGCCAGCCGCACCTGCAATCCGCGCTGGCCGCCGTTGATGTAAACCAATGCCTCGGCCAGCGCCGCCTCTTCGATCGCAGTGGGTACCTGCTTCTTCTGTCCGAACGGGCTTATGCCGCCGACATGATAGCCCGTCAGCCGCTCGGCCTCCGCCGGCTTCATCATATTGGCCGATTTGCCATGAAAGGCGGCCGCCAGCTTCTTCATGCTGACCTCGCGATCGGAGGGAACGACCACACAGACCGGCTTGCCATCCACCTCTGCCATCAATGTCTTCAGCACGCGCTGCGGTTCCTCGCCCAAGGCTTCTGCCGCCGCCATTCCTATCCGGTCGGCGGACGGATCGTAGTCATAGCTGTGAACCGTAAACGCCGCCCCGGCCTTGGTCAGCGCAAGCGTTGCCCGCGTGCTTTTAGACATGGTTTCAGCCCTCCAGGAACCGCTCGTAAATCTCCGGCTTGAACCCGGCGATGAACTGGCCGTCGCGATTGAGGATCGGCCGCTTGATCATCGAGGGCTGGGCGAGCATCAGGGCGATGGCCTTCTCGGCGTTGAGGTCTTGCTTGTCGGTATCGGCAAGGGCGCGGAATGTCGTGCCGGCGCGGTTGAGCACTGTCTCCCAGCCCAAGGCCGCTACCCAGCGCTCGAGATCGGCACGGTCGACGCCGGAGGCCTTGTAATCGTGGAAATCATAGGCGACGCCATGCGCGTCCAGCCAGGTCCGCGCCTTCTTCATCGTGTCGCAATTCTTGATGCCGTAGATCGTCACGCTCATGCTTCATGCCATCCCTTCGCTGCAGGCGAAGCGGGATAGCATGAAGCGAAGAGGCTGAAAATACGGCGCTCAGCGCTCCAGCATGTCGATCAACCGCGGCAGGTCGGCCACCGTCTCGATGATATGATCCGCGCCGGCGGCCTTGAGCCTCGCGCCGATCGTTTCATGCAGGGCCGAACGCTCGGTGGGCGACAGGGCTGCCAGCGCGTCCGGCGTCAGCCCGGCCTCGTTGCCAGACAAGGTCACGCCGACCGTGATGCAGCCGGCCGCAACGCCTTCGGCGATGCCCGGCTCCGTGTCATCCACCTTGATCACCGCGCCGGCCGGATAGACCATCAGGTCGAGGAAGCACTTGTACATACCGATCGGCGTCGGTCGGCCGAGCGGCAGGTCGTCGGCGCAGATCAGGTTGTCGGGGGCGTAACCCTGGCTTTCGGCAATCGGCAGGACGCGCTCCATGATCGAGCGGGTGTAGCCGGTGGTCGAGCCGATCGTCAGGCCCTTGGCGCGCAGATAGGCGACGGTTTCGAGCGTGCCTGGAATGAGCGTGCAGTAATCGGCGACGACCTCTTCGTTGAGCGGTACGAACAGCGCATAGACTTGGTCAATGGCGCTTTCGTCGGGCGCTTTCCCCTGCGCCGCAGCCCAGCGCTCGGCGATATGCGGTTCCGCCAGCATGGCGCTGATATGGGCGCGCTTGGGCAGGCCCATCGGCTTGCGGGCATCGGCGATGGTAACCTCGACGCCGAATTTCGCAAAGGTCTCGACGAACGCACCCATCGGCGCGAAGGATCCGAAATCGATGACGGTGCCGGCCCAGTCAAACACCACGGCCTTGAACTTGCTCATGCGACACTCCCATAGAGTTCGTTGATGGTCTCTTCGCCGATACCGAAGGCTGTCGAGGCGCCGCAGCCGGCGGTAACGACCACGATACGCACCGAATCGGACGGTCTGTCGGTAAAGCGCCAGCGATCCGGCGCCGAGGCATAGGTTCCAAGCCAGCGCTCCGCAATCGACGGGCCGGGCATGTCGAGCACGCGATCGAACTCGGCGAGAATAAGGTCGTCGATCGCGTCCGACGCGAAGGGATCGGGCGTCGCCGCGTAGTGATGGCTGTCGCCGACAACAAGCGATCCATCCGCCGATTGCGTGACGATCAGATGGATTCCGTTGTCGCGTTCGGCCTTCAGATCCGCGTCCAGCCTCTTCTTCAGCGCTCCCGCTTCCGGCAATTCGGCATAACCGAGATAGCGGCCGAGACCGAGATCGGACATGACAGCGGTTTTGAAATGAACAGGGCTGGCCGGGCGCAGCCGCAGCATCTGCAGCTTGCAGCGGGTAACGCCATAGGTGGCGATACGGTCGGCAAACAGGCCGGTGAAATCGTCGCCGGGGCAGACGACGACCGTCTCAGCCTCGATCACGCCGCGCGCCGTTTCCACGCGCGGCGGCTCGACGGCGATGACGGCTGTGTTTCGCAGGAAGGTCACACCGTGATGTTCGGCAAGAAAACGCGCCAGCAGGGGAATGGCGGTGCGGGATTCGACACGGATTTCGTACGGGCTATGGAGCGAAACGCGGGCCGCCGCCGGTCGCAGGCAGGGAACGAATGCCTGTGCCTCGGTGGCGGTGATCCGCGCGCAACCCTCACCCATCTCGGTGCGGAGGAAGGCGTCGATCACTGCTTCGGATTCTTCCAGCCGCGTCGCCAGCACCATGCCGCGCTGAACCACGGCGATGCCGGCCTGCTCCACCGTTTCCGCCCAGATATCGCGCGCCCGGCGTGCCATGGTCCAGCAATCGCCGGCACCCTGCCCGGTCACGGTGACGAAGCCGAAATTGCGCACCGATGCGCCATTGGCCTGCGCGTCCCGATCAATGACCACGACCGACTTGCCGCGCCTGGCCGCCGCATAGGCATGAGCGAGGCCGACGATACCGGCGCCGACAACGGCAAGATCATAGACGGGCATGGGCTTTCTCCACCGCAACGTTTCGGCCGGATGGCTCTCAGGCCAATCCCGCGTCGCCGCAGCGGCTAAAGACCGCAAGTTCATAAAGGGATTATGACAGAACCCGGCGCCCGGCGATTGTCCCCGCTATTCTCGCGAGAACCCTGTGCCTTCAGGCGGATGGGCGGGCACCGAAAGGTGCGCGTCCAGAGCTATCGCATTTGAAGAAAGACAAATCTCGCCTGCCCGCCATCTCCCCCACAAGGGGAAAAGACCCAGCCGCCACCTGCAGTTTTCAGCCTCGGACAGAGCGGCAAATTAAGCCCCTCCCCCTTGTGGGGAGGGGTTGGGGAGGGGACTTTTCCCTATACGATAACCCTGCTCACACGCTAGAGAGCAACGCCCAGCGGAAAAACCTCAAGCCTCCAGCGTTCCAGGTTTGCGGGCAGCCTTGGTCTTTTCCGCGCAGGCGATCTTCATCAGGTTGTCGCGGCGGCGGGCAAAGCGCTGCGAGGTGCGAGTGGCAATCAGCCCGGCCTGCGGCGCATGCAGATCGAGCATGCCGCCTTCGGTTCCCGGCGCGGTAATGATTGTCGCGAGAAGATCGCCAGCCTCGACCCGGTCGCCGATATTGCGATGGAACAACACGGTTCCCGACAGCGGCGCACGGATCATCTCGATATTGTCGAGCGGCGTCGCGGGTCCTGCAAATGCGGCAAGCGGTTTGCCATCGCCAGCGACGACACCACGGGCGACGAGGAAATTGAACAATCCCTCAGCATCCTTCCGCGCCACGTCCGGATAGACGTCGCGTGTGCCGCGCAGTTCCAGCGTCGTCGACATGCGGCCGGGCAGCCGGGTGACCTTTTCGCCGGTCTCGTATTTCCAGGCATAACCGACAGCTTCCTCGAAGGCTGAGCTTTCGCCGTCCGCCAGGAACACCACGGCCATGTCGAGGGCGGCGGCGAGCTCGGCGGCCTCCGGCCAGAAGGCCTCGTCGATATAGGCATATTGCAGGGATTCGTCATCGCAGTGCAGGTCGAGCACCAGATCGGCGCCGAGCGCCATGTGCAGTAACTGCCGCTTCAGCCGGTCCACCGCCGTGTAACGGTCGAGATCCGCGATCAGCGTCTCGCGCTCGCCCAGCGACACCAGTGGAAACTCGCGGTTGAAGTTGGTGCGCGAACCGAGATCGAAGCGGCCCTGAGGCTCGCCGAAATGCGCCTGCGCCGTGCCGATCGGATTGGCCTGTGGCACGACGGTGATGTCGCCCCGAATCGCCCCCTCAGCCTCGGCCTTGCGCAGGTATTCGCAGAGAAAATGCAGAAGCGCCGTGCCGGGCAGTTCATTGGCGTGCAGTGCCGCCTGCAGATAGACCTTCGGCGCGGCATCATCGCTGCCGTTGAATCGGATCACCGGCAGCCGCCAGGCCGCGCCGATCGTATCGCCCTCGATGATGATGTCGGAAATATCCATACGCCTGCGTCTCCCGTTTCGGGCGCTTATGCGGCTTCGGACCGGCTTGCGCAAGACGCCAAAAATCACGGCGCGGCCCAACGGCATCGCCACGAACGGAAACGGCGCGCGGGTAGTTCGCGCGCCGATCCAATCTCCCGCTTACATTTACTTGGCGTCGAGAAAGGTTCGGATCGCCTTGACGGAAGCCTCGGGCTGTTCCTCCATCAGCCAGTGGCCGGAGGCCGGGATCACCACTTCGGTGACATTGTCGGCGGCGGCGCGGGCGACGACGGCCATGGTCGATCCGAACGACTTCTCGCCTCCGATCGCAAGAACCGGCATGGTCAGCTTGCCCCTTGCCAGAAGCTCGGTGTTGTCGACAGCATCTTGGTCGAAAGCCAGGAACTGGGCAAAGCCGGCATGCATGGCGCCGGGCTGCGCATAGAGGGCTGCGTAATGTTCACGCGCGTCCTCGTCCCACTTTTTCGGATCGGCCGAGAATTCATTCCAGAAACGATCGAGATAGATGCGCTCGCGGCCGGCGACCAGGCGCTCCATGTCCGGGCCACCGAAATGAAAATGCCACAGCAGCGGATGCTTGAGGATCTGCTCCCAAGGGCCGACACCGGGGATCGGCGCATCCATCAGCACAAACTTGCCGACCTCCTGCGGATACTGGGCAACGAAGGCGTAACCGACCATGTTGCCGATATCATGGGTGACGACATCGGTCTTTTCGACATTCAACGCTTTCAGCACGCCGGCAATATCCTGGCCTTGCGTTTTCTTGTCGTAACCCTTGTCCGGCTTTGCCGACAGGCCCATGCCGCGCAGGTCCGGCACGATCACCGTATGATCGCGTGCAAGGTCGGTTGCCAGCGGCACCCACATATCGCCAGTCTCACCATAACCATGCAACAGCGTGACAGCCGGGCCTTTGCCGCCGATGCGCACATGCAGCGTCGTGCCGTTGGTGGCGATCTCCTGCGTCGTGAATTCTGCAGGATATTGGGGAACGCCGGCAGCGAAAGCCGGGGAGGAAAAGGCGATGACGGCACTGGCAATCAACGAGCGGAACATGAGAATTTCCTGTCCTTGCGGCGGCCGGGCTGGCTGCCTGATGACCGCAAGCTCGCACACTGGACGGGTTCGGACTAGCCGGATAAATCCGGAATTGCCGTTCGGAAAAACAGAACGGCAATTCCCCTGTTTGTTATTCTCCCAGAAGCGGCCAGCGGTCGAGAAATTCGTATCGGCTCTTGCCGATGATGCTGCGGACAAGGACGAATTCGCGGGCGGTCCAGATGACGGGTTCGGCGAGCAGCTGTTCCGGAATGGGCTTGTCGTCATAAACCAGCGTCATATGCGGCAAGAAGCGCGGATTGTATGTGAAGGTCAGGCCGACCGCCCACATTTCCTTGGCGATCTGCACATGCAGATCCATCATCTCCTCGCTACGCACGGGATTGGTCAGCACCACGGCATTCGGCCCGGAGAAATAGGACACCCGGTCGAAGGTCACCTCGAACGGCATCGCCCTGATCGTCGACATCGCCGCCGAAACGGCAAAGACAGTCTCTTCCGGAACGCCGTTATACCGGCCCACGCCGTTCAGCGACACATGCATGATGTCCTGCGGGCGCGGCACACTTGACAGATCATGACGACGGACAGTATCGCGGCCGATATCTACCGCGCGCATGGCCACATCGCGCTCCGGCATGAGGGCGAGGAAGAGATTGCTCGCCCCGAAATCCCCGACACGCCTGTTGCGCGGCCGCATTCCCGCCCCTCCATTCCCGAACGCGAACGACTGCTGATCGGCGCGCACGACGTCATTCCCGGCTGTTTCAAGCATGGCAAACCTCATCTCTTTCTGGATGGCGCCAGTATACGCGAGTCTGATTTTCGATCAAGAACAAAACAAGAACGATATGAACTTATTCCTACGACGGATGTCCATCCCGAAACAGCCGTCCCACCCATAGCACCGCTTTCCGGATCGATATTTCCGCATGTTTCCGGCGCGAAAAGCGCAAGAATCGGGTGGCTTTCGCGCGAAAACTGACCGAAAATCAGGCCATGATGAACGTTACAAAGACAATCTCCTCGCCGGTCGGCCGGCTCACGCTCGTCGCGCGCGGCGACGGCCTGGCGGCGATCCTGTGGGAGAACGACGATCCGAAGCGAGTGCGGCTTGGCCCTTCCATCGAGGATCGCGACCACCCGGTTCTCAAGGAGACCGAGTGGCAGCTGCAGCAATATTTCGACGGCAGCCGGACCAGCTTTTCCATAAAGCTCGATCTCGACGGCACGGATTTCCAGCGGGCGGCCTGGCAGGCATTGTTGACGATCCCCTATGGCGAGACACGGACCTATGCCGAGATTGCCCGCCAGATCGGCAACCCGAAGGCGTTCCGTGCCATGGGCGCCGCCAATGGGCGCAATCCGGTGTCGATCGTCGTGCCCTGTCATCGGGCGATCGGCTCGGACGGCCAGTTGCACGGCTTTGCCGGCGGGCTGGAGGCCAAGCGCTATCTGCTCGACCTCGAGAAAAATCACCGGCGCCTCGCCGCCTGACCGCCCGGCGGGAATGAAGGAAAGGAGAAAATCATGGCCGAGAGAGCCCAGACCTATCACATCTTCGAAACGGCCGGCGGCTGGTGCGGCATCGCCTGGAACGAGGTCGGCGTCACGCGCTTCCAGTTGCCGACCCGCAGCGCCGAGGCGACCGAACGCAATGTACTGCGTCGCGTGCCCAGCGCCGAACGAGGCGAGCCAACGCCGGTGATTGCCGATATTATCGCTGCCGTCAGGCGCTATTTCGATGGCGAGACCATCGATTTTTCAGACGTCCAGCTTGATCTCGAAGGACAGGAAGATTTCTTCCGGCGGATTTATGCCGCCCTGCGCCGCGTCGGCTGGGGCCGCACCACCACCTATGGCACGCTCGCCAAGGAACTCGGCGCCGGCCCTGAAGCCGCCCGCGATGTCGGCCAGGCCATGGCGAAGAACCCGGTTCCGCTCATCATCCCCTGCCACAGGGTCTTGGCCGCCGGCGGCAAGGTCGGCGGCTTCTCGGCCCCGGGCGGCGCCACCGCCAAGGTCCACATGCTGGGGCTGGAGGGCGTCCATCTGGGGCCGCCCGAACCGGCGCAGCAATCTTTGCTGCTGTAGCTCCGGTGGCGGCATGCGCGACCGCTACTGCAGGTCGGCCATTTCATAGAGCGGGCGGATTTCGATCTCGCTTGGCCCCGGCATCGGATTGGGACAGCGCTTCACCCAGGCGATCGCCTCGTCCATGTCCTTGACGTTCCAGAGCCAGAAGCCGGCGACCAGTTCGCGCGCCTCGGCAAAGGGGCCGTCGATTACCTTGCGATTGGGACCATCGAAGGCAATCCGCTTGCCGGCGGAGGAAGGCTTCAGGCCATCGGCAGTCACAAGAATTCCGGCAGCTTCCAGTTCGTCGTTGAACCGGCCCATCGCCTTCATCATCTCGTTGGTTTCGGGCGTCGGGAAAAAGCCTTTTTCACTGTCTTCGGTCGCTTTCACCAGAACCATCACACGCATCGTCTTCCTCCTTGTTGAAGCCGGTCAAACCGACCGGACATGACAACGACGAACGGGTTCCCCGCAAATCGACAGCATGCCCGCAGATTTTTTAATGGTAGAGGATGGAAGGACGACATCAAGGCCGGTCACTTGCGCAAACCGCAAGATCGGTCGAGCGTCATCTCGGCTTGTCCGCCTAGTTTGAGCCGCCACGGAGACAGGACGGAATGACGACGGCGCTTCAAAACTATCATCAGCGGATGCAGCGGGTTCTGGACCATATCGACCGGCATCTCGACAGCGATCTCGACCTCGATGGCCTGAGCGGTGTCGCGGCCTTCTCGAAGTTTCATTTTCACCGGCAGTTCACGGCGACCTTCGGACTCTCCGTGCATCGGTATATCCAGCTTGCCCGGATGAAGCGGGCATCCTACCGGCTGGCCTACCGTGACAAGGAAAGCGTCACGGAGATCGCGATGGATGCCGGTTATGAGGCGCCCGATGCCTTCGCCCGCGCCTTTCGGCAAAGGTTCGGTCAATCGCCGTCGTCGTTTCGGAAATCTCCCGATTGGGAGCCGTGGCTTGCCGCCTTCGGGCCTCTCGACACAGCAAGGAGCAAGCGCATGCACAAGATCCATACCACCGACGACGTCACCATCCGCACCGTGCCCGCCACGCCGGTAGCGATCATGGAGCATCGGGGCGACCCGGCCACCCTCGGCGCCACCATCCAGCGCTTCATCGCCTGGCGCAAGGCCGCCGGCCTGCACCCCAGCACCAGCCCGACCTTCAATGTCTGGCGCTCTGAGCGCCGCCCCACCTCGCCGGCCGATTACAGCATCGACCTCTGCGTCGGCACCAACCAGCCGATCGCAGCGAGCGACGATACGGTCCGGGCCGGCGAGATTCCCGGCGGCCGCTGTGCCGTGTTGCGCGTCACCGGCAATACCGACAATCTCGAGCCGGCCGCTCTTTACCTCTACCGCGACTGGCTGCCGGCGAGCGGCGAGGAACCCCGCGATTTCCCGCTCTATTGCCAGCGGCTGAGCTTCTTTCCGGAAGTGCCGGAACATGAAGCGGTTGCTGAGGTGTTCCTGCCGCTGAAATAATCCCGATGGCGGCTTGTCGCTTCCGATTGCCAGACAGGCGGCAGCCCCACTTGCACGCCGTCACCCCTTGCGCTATACACTGAACCAAATGGTTCAGTATTCGCAACCCAATCTCGATGCCGCCTTCGCGGCGCTGTCCGACGCCACGAGACGCGGCGTGCTGGAACAGCTCGGACAGGCGGAGGCCTCGATCACGGAGCTTGCCGACAGGTTCCAGATGACGCTGACAGGCATGAAGAAACATGTCGTCGTGCTCGAACAGGCGGGGCTGGTCACAACGGAAAAGATCGGCCGCGTCCGGACCTGCAGGCTCGGGGCGCGCCGGCTGGAGGAAGAAGCCGCCTGGATCGAAAGCTACCGCCAGCTCTGGGCGGCGCGCTTCGACGATCTGGATACGGTTCTTGAGGATATGAAACGGAGGGAGAAGACCAATGGATGAGAGAAATCAGGCAGGATCCACCTTCACGGACCAGCGCACGAAGGTCGAACGCAAATCGGACCGGGAACTGGTCGTGACGCGCTTCTTCGACGCCCCGGCGCGCCTTGTCTACGAGGCCTGGACGAAGCCAGAGCTGTTCATGCGCTGGTGGGCGCCGAAATCCACGGGCGTGCCGATGTTTTCCTGCGACATGGATGTCCGCACCGGCGGCGGCTACCGCGTCGCCTTCGGCCACGATGCTGAAAACACCATGGAATTCTTCGGAAAATATCTCGAAGTCATTCCCAACGCCCGTCTCGTCTGGACGAACGAGGAGAGCCCGGACGCAGCGCTCACCACCGTCACCTTCGAGGACAAGGGCGACAGGACGCTTCTCACCCTGCACGAACTCTACCCCAACGAGGAAGCCCTCGACGAAGCCATTTCCGGCATGGAATGCACGCCCGAACAGTTCGACCAGCTGGAAGAACTGCTGGTTACGCTTGGGGCTTGAGAAATTTGGAGTGGAACGGCGGCAATCAGGCCGCCGCTCCACTCCGTCTATCTCGCAGCAAATCATCCGGCCTTGTGGCCCGGCACGGGCGTATTAAGCAACTGCTGTTCCCACAGAAACGCAATGCCGCTACCCCCGGCATGCTGCGTGATGACTTCCGTCAGTGCCACGGCTTGATCAAGCCGTGCCCAGTCGCGTTGCCATTCGGCCGCCAGTGCCAACCAGGTCATCATGTTCACGCCGCCAGCGATCATGCGCTTGATCGCGACCTCGTGCGCCTCTACCGAGACGGCGCCGGACGCGTCGGTGATGACGGTCACATCCCAACCTTCACCCGCAGCCTGTATAGCCGGCATCGCGACACAAACCTCCGTCCATAGACCTGCGATAATCAGTTGCTTGCGGCCAGTCGCCTTCACCGCATCCACAACCGTCTGGTCCTCCCAGGTATTGATGAACGTCCGGTCGATCACCTCCTGACCTGGGAAAACATCCGTGATCTGCGGAAAGAGCAGGCCGCCCCGCTCGGCGATCACGGAGGTCAGGATCGTGGGGACGCCGAACGCCTTGGCAGCCTTCGCAAGGCCCGCCGTATTGTTGATCACCATTTGCGGTTCGTGGCTGTTCACGTTCGCGAGTTGATAAGGCTGATGGTCGATCAGAACGAGGACCGAGTCTTCGGGACGAAGAAGCGAGGCGAGACCGTTTCGGAAAGTCATTGCTACATCCTTTGCTGCCACTGCAAGCGACACTGGTTTTGCGGGAGACATGCGCTGACGGCCGCGCTGTCGCGATGAACATTGCCATTCCTGTTTTGGATACGGTAGCATCCCAGAATGCCACGCTGTGTCGCGCAATGGGGAACACCAAATGGATATCGAGGAGTTGCGAACATTCGTGGAAGTCGCTGATGCCGGAGGCGTTTCTCCTGCCGCCCGACGGCTTGGTATCTCCAAGTCAATCGTCAGCCGGCGGCTGATGCGCCTTGAGACGGAACTCGGTGTACAATTGCTCGCGCGGAATACCCGTGGTGCAGCGCTTACCGAGGCAGGCACGACATTCCGCGACTATGCGGCGAAAGCCTGCGCTGAAATCGATATTGCCAGGGAAACAATCCTGCCTGCGGGAGAGCTTCGCGGCCGTTTGCGTATTGCCATGCCTCTTTCCATCGGCCCGACCCACTTCGCTCCAGTCCTCTCGGAAATGGCGCGACAACACCCGCAGCTCCACATCCACGCCTGTTACGCCGATCGCTTTGTTGATCTGATCGCGGAGGGCTATGACTGCGCCATACGGCTTGGTTATCTTCAGGACTCGAACCTGATCGCAAGGCGTGTCGGCGCGATTGAAGGAAAGCTCGTGGCCAGTCCGGATTATATCCGTGCGCACGGCGCTCCACAAACGCCGGACGAACTCGCCGCCCATCAGGCTCTGATGCAAGGAACCGAAGCCTGGCAGTTCATGGATGGAGACAAGATCACAACGGTTCGCCCACAGGGGCGTTTCAAGGCAGATAACGGCACGGCACTCGTCGCCGCTGCAAAAGCAGGACTGGGGATCGCATACCTTCCCGATTGCCTCACTCAGGAGTCTTTGGTCTCCGGAGCGCTGGTGCCAATCATGACACAGCATCCGCCACCACCGGCAGGCGTCTATGTCATCCGCCCGCCAGGCCATCCCGCGCGCAAGATACGGGTATTGACCGAGTTACTGATCGACTATTGCGAACAGGCTGCGCCGCCGGCTACCGACGGTGCCCCCGCCTAAGCGATGTAAAGCCGCTCAAGGAGACAACTGGCCGGCTCCGCCCCTCACTCCCACTCGATCGTGCCCGGCGGCTTGCTCGTCACGTCATACACGACGCGGTTGATGCCGCGGACTTCGTTGATGATGCGGGTGGCGGCGCGGCCGAGGAATTCCATATCGTAGTGGTAGAAATCCGCCGTCATGCCGTCGACCGAGGTGACGGCGCGCAGCGCGCAGACGAATTCGTAGGTGCGGCCATCGCCCATGACGCCGACTGTCTGGACCGGGAGCAGGACGGCAAAGGCCTGCCAGATGGCATCGTAGAGGCCGGCCTTGCGGATTTCGTCGAGATAGACGGCATCCGCCTCGCGCAGGATTTCCAGCTTTTCGCGGGTGATGCCGCCCGGGCAGCGGATGGCAAGGCCAGGCCCAGGAAAGGGATGGCGGCCGATGAAGCTGTCCGGCAGGCCGAGTTCCTTGCCGAGGATGCGGACCTCGTCCTTGAACAGTTCGCGCAGCGGCTCGACCAGTTGCATGTTCATGCGAGCAGGCAGGCCGCCGACATTGTGGTGTGACTTGATGGTGACCGAGGGGCCGCCGGTGAAGGAGACGCTTTCGATCACATCCGGATAGAGCGTACCCTGGGCGAGGAAATCGGCACCGCCGAGCTTCTTGGCTTCTGCCTCGAACACGTCGATGAACAGGCGGCCGATCGTCTTGCGCTTGGTTTCCGGATCACTCTCGCCTTCCAGCGCGTTGATGAACAGGTCGGAAGCATCGACATGAACCAGATGCAGGTTGTAATGCTCCTTGAACATGGCGACGACGTCGGCCGCCTCGTTCTTGCGCATCAGGCCGTGGTCGACGAGGATGCAGGTCAACTGGTCGCCGATCGCCTCGTGGATCAGGAGAGCCGCGACCGACGAATCGACGCCGCCCGACAGGCCGCAGATGACGCGCTTGTCGCCTACTTGTCGGCGGATCTCCGCAACGGCCTTTTCACGATAGGCGGCCATCGACCAGTCGCCCTTCAGGCCGGCGATCTTGTGAACGAAATTGGCCAGCAGCTTGGCGCCATCCGGCGTGTGCACGACTTCAGGATGGAACTGCACGGCATAGAAGCGCTTGGCTTCGTTGGCGATGAAGGCGAAGGGTGCGTTCGGCGAGGTGGCGACGACCTCGAAGCCTTCGGGTATGGCGGTGACGCGGTCGCCATGGCTCATCCACACCTGGTGGCGCGAGCCGACGGTCCAGAGGCCGTCATAAAGAGCGCAGTCCTTGTCGATCTCGATGAAGGCGCGGCCGAATTCGCGGTGGTGACCGGCCTCGACCTTGCCGCCGAGCTGTTCGCACATGGTCTGCTGGCCATAGCAGATGCCGAGAACCGGAAGCCCGCTGTCGAAGATGATCTGCGGCGCGCGCGGCGAGCCGATGTCGAGCGTCGAAGCCGGGCTGCCCGACAGGATGATCGCCTTCGGGTTCAGCCGCTTGAAGCCTTCTTCGGCCGACTGGAAGGGAACGATCTCGCAATAGACGCCCGTCTCGCGTACCCGGCGCGCGATCAGCTGGGTGACCTGGCTGCCGAAATCGACGATGAGAACGGTATCGGGATGGACTGTCGCTGTCATGACGCGCTTCCGTTGGCTTGGGATCATCTAATGGGGAACTGTTGCCGAGCCTTTAAATAAAGGCGGCCGCAAGCGCAACGATTACATTGCACCCGGACAATTTCAGTTGCCGCTGATATCCCGCGCTCAGAGCGCGATATCGCCGCTTTCCAGCGCCTTTTCCAGCGCATCCACGGCCGCGGCCAGCTTCTCGTCGATGATATGCAGATATTCCGTCCAGTCGCCGATATGCTTCAGCTCCGCCTTGCCGTCGGAAATGCCGCGCAGGCCGATCAGCGGAATGCCGAAGGACTGGCAGGCGCGTAAGACAGCGAAGGTTTCCATCTCCACCATGTCGGCGGCGATCGTGTCATAGGTGGCGCCCGAGACGATATTGGCGCCGGTCGAAAGGCTGGCTTGCCTGACGCCGGGGATGGCCAGCGGCAGATCAACGGTCACGGGCAGGTCGAGGAACGGCGTCGCACCCTTGATGAAACCGAGCGGCGAAGCGTCCATGTCGCGATAGCCGACCGAGGTTGCCTGATAGACTTCCGCCTGTTCCAGCCGGGCGGAACCTGCCGAGCCGAGCGAGATGACGAGATCCGGCAGGCTTTCGCGCCCGTTCAGCTCAGTTAGCGTGCGTGTCAGCACCACGGCGGCCTCCACCGGTCCGACGCCGGTCATCAGCGGCGAAATCCGGGCGCGCAGATGCGTGCCGTATTCCGCATCGACGGCCATGACGTAGAGCAGCGTCTTGCTCGCCACATGCTTCAGCTCGAAACTCATCCTTCGATCCCTTCGCGGCCGCGGATCACCATCATCGTGCCGGTCATCGAGGCAATGAGCTTGGCGGGACCATCGGAGGAAATCGCATAGCCGCGCCCGTCGGAAACGATGATCGTCGTGCCGGGCTTGGTCACCTCGCCACGAAACAGGAAACGCTCGCCCCGCCCTGGCGACATCAGGTTGACCTTGAATTCGATGGTCAGGATCGAGGCATCGGCATCGATGACGGAATAGGCGGCATAGGTACCGGCCGCATCGAGCGCTGCCGAAATGATGCCGGCATGCAGGAAACCGTGCTGCTGCGTCAGTTTCTCGTCGAACGGCAGCTCGATCTCCACCGTCCCCTGCTCCACCCGCGTCAGTTCGGCGCCGATCGTCGCCATGGCGGCCTGCCGGTTGAAACTGTTGCGGATACGGTCGCGGAAATCCGCATTATGCCAGTCTGTCATCGGCCTGAACGTGTGTCCCTCATGACCGGGCACGATTGCCCGGTTGCGATGCAACAGTGGCATGTGGCCGAAAGCGGGACAAGTTCAATTCATCAGGAAAATCGACGTGTTGAGCAGCGTGGCGAAGGCGACCCAGGCGAGATAGGGCACGAACAGCACTGCGGAGAGATAATCCTGCCGGCGACTGGTAACGATGAAAGCCGAGATCGAGATCAGCAATGCGATGATGACGATCAGCGCCAGCGCGATCTCGTGTGCGCCGAAGAACAGCGGCGACCAGGCGAAGTTGAAGATCATCTGCGCCACCCACAGCCGCATCGCCGCCGAATGCCGATGATCCATGAAGGTGCGCGCGCCGACAAAGCCGATGATCACATAGAGGATCGACCAGACCGGCGCGAAGATCCAGTTCGGCGGATTGAACGACGGCTTGACCAGAGACTGATACCATTCGCCGGGAACATTGTTGATGCCGATCAGCAGACCGCAGGCGAGGACGAGGACAACGAAGAAGAGATGGATCAGGAATCTTGGCATGGGCCGGATATAGGTTCGGGCTTTTTGAAGTCCAGTCTGCGGCGCTATCCGCCCTTTCGCGGACAACTCTTTGCCCTTATATGCCCATGATGAACCAGCCCTTCCGCATCCGCCCCGCCGACGACGAGGATATCCCGGTGATCGGCGAAATTCTCGTCGAGACCTGGCGGCACACCTTTCGTGGCATCATCGACGACGCCTTTCTTGCTGGGATGACCGAGCAGGATCAGTCCCTGCGCCATGCCCGCCGCATGGGAGCCAAGGGTGTCGCCTATCAGGCGGGCGTGGATAGGGATGGCATGATCGGCTTTGCCAATTATGGCCCGCCCCGAGGGGCTGTGTCCTCCGGTGTGATGGAACTCTATTCGCTCTACATTCGCCCCGCCGCGCAGGGCATGGGGCTTGGCAAGGCACTGGTCCAGACCGCTGCCCGGGATTGCCGCAGCCAGGGTGCGGAAGGCCTTTTCGCCTGGGTGCTGGCAGAAAACGCCAATCGCGGATTCTACGAATATCTCGGCGCCACCGCCTCCGCCCGGTCAACGATCCGCGTCGGCAGCCGCGATCATGAGCAGATCGCCTATCTCTGGCAGGATTTGGACGAACTCGTCGATCTCTGAGCCGGGCTCAGCCAAGCCGCACGATATGCTGGTCCCAGGCCACGTCGCTCAGCGTCCCGCCGAACCGACCGTCATAGGACGACGCGACAAACCCGCTTTTGGCCGGCGCGATCCCGGCTGCATCCGCAAGCACGGTCTGGCGCAGAACCTTTCCCGTCCTGGCATCCACCGTCACCTCGGCACCACCCTTCGGCGAGGTCAGGCCAACCAGTCCATCGCGCCGGTTAACGGCGATGGCACCGACATAGTTGGCGAGCGCCAGCGTCGTTTCCTCCGGCAGATCGAGAAAGCGGATATCCTCACCCTTGGAAAAGGAACCGGCAAGCGGCGGCAGGTCGTTGCGCGCGCCCTCGTACTGGCAGGCAAACCAGACCTTGCCATCGGCGTCGATATCGACATGCCGGGTCGATAGCTGGCGCAGCGTCTCCGGCATGACATGCCGCTCGATCAGGCTGCCATTTTTCGTATCGATCAGCGCCAAGGATGGCTCCATGTGGTCGAGATTGAGCTTGGTGCGGCCGAAATCCGGATGGGTCTCGATGCCGCCATTGGCGACGACGAGCATATGCCCGTCAGCACCAAGCGTCATATCATGCGGCCCGATGCCATAGGACGGAAACTCACCCAGCCGCGCAAAGCCGTTCGAGCCGTCGTAGACACCGATCATGCCGCGATTGCCGTCGAAGTCGTTTTCCGTCGCATAGAGCAGGCGCCCGTCGCCCGAAAAGCAGCCGTGCCCATAGAAATGCCGGCCTTCCGCCGATGTGATGACGATCGGCTCGGCGCTCCCGTCCGGCGCGAAGATCATCGCGAACGTGCCGGGGCGACGGGCAAAGGCGACGGCGCGGTTGGAAGCCGCGCTATAGGTCATGCCGTGCGCCCGGGCGGGCAGCGGCATGCGATCGATGATCGCGCCTTCCTCGCTCAGCAGAGCCACGCCATAGGCACCATTGGGCGACCGGAACCCGGAGGCATAGACGGCTTGCGCGCGCGACAATGCGAAGGCCACCTGTGGCGCCAGCGTCGCTGCCCAGGCGGCCCCGGCCATTTTGAGGAAGGTCCGGCGGTCGGTGAGAGATTTGTCCGACGGTATGCTTTGATATGCCATGACGTTCCGCAAACACGGGAGTTGCCGTTGATCAGCAAGGCCTCATCCTCCGTCATTCCTGTGCTTGTCACAGGAATCCTTCCACGCGACGGACGTCGCGTGGAAGGAGCCTTCCGCGCCGCAGACGCGGCGCGACTGGATGCCTGTGACAAGCACAGGCATGACGGAGGATGAGGTCTCCGCAGGATTCCAATATTCCTCAATTCCTCGTTTACAGCCAGCCCCGCCGCTTGAAATACAGATACGGCAACACCGCCGACATCACCATCATGCCGAGCGCCATCGGATAGCCGAACTGAAACTTCAACTCCGGCATGATCTCGAAATTCATGCCGTAGATCGAAGCGACCAGCGTCGGTGGCAGGAAGACGACGGCGGCGACCGAGAAGATCTTGATGATCTGGTTCTGCTCGAGGTTGATCAGGCCCAGCGTCGCGTCGAGCAGGAAATTGATCTTGTTCGACAAGAACAGCGCATGGTCGCCCAGCGACGCCGCATCGCG
Organism: Rhizobium sp. Leaf453; assembly: GCF_001425605.1. Lineage (GTDB taxonomy): Bacteria > Pseudomonadota > Alphaproteobacteria > Rhizobiales > Rhizobiaceae > Pararhizobium. The sequence goes on from NZ_LMRG01000001.1 coordinate 937,644, forward strand.
CTGGATCAGCTTGACGCGCTGCCGGCTCTCCTTGATCGCCTTGCGGGTACCGATCCCATCCAGCGCCGTATGATAGGCGACGAGACGCCCGACGCTGACCAGGCTTTCACGGATCACCGTCAACAGGTCGCCCTTCTGGCCGATCTGCTCGATCAGCGACTGCAGGTCGCGGGTCTTCTTCGTCACCGTCGCATTGGTCTTGCGAAACACCTCGCGCGAGATGCCATCGACCTCGTTGCCGACACGCTCCAGCGCATCCGCAGTCCGGTCGATCACCGCTTCCAAAAGGCCGATCATCGTCAGTTCGCCCGTTTCGCAGGAGGCGCCGTTCGGCTTCTGCATCCGCGCCGCATAGATGTGAAACGGCTTGGGATCGGCATGGCGCACCGTGACCAGCGTCGTACCCTTCAGGATGAAGGTGATGGGAACCTTGACCGGGTAATCGCCATCAAGCTCGGTGGCGGCCGTCATCGTCATGAACTCGGCGCCGTCCTCCTGGTAAAGACGGGCAGAAAGCTCGATTTCCTGCATCTCGTCGCGGGTCGGGATTTCGATGCCGAGCTGCCGCTCGACGATCCGGATCTCGTCCTGCGAGGCGTTGAACAGGTCGAACCATACGACGGGCAAGGTTTCATCTTGCTCCATCGCGGCGTCGATGAGGACGAGCTGGTTGCTCTGGCTTTTGTAGGTGCGCAGCATATCGGGTTCCAATCTGGCAAGTCTATCGACCGCCAGCGGCAACCCTTGCTATCAGGGCCGGACGGTCGAAAAAATCGAAGCTGTACTTCGACTGTCGGGGTTCATGATCCGTTGATCCTTTTTTGGCCGTGTTCGCATCGAACACGCCGCCCCATTGCGCCAATATTGCTGCCCTGTCAACCGCTTGGCAGGCTTCTGCGCCCTCAATCGCCGTCGGCGAACGAGAAGCCCGAGGTCAGGCCGATGGCCGCGCCGAAATCGAGATTGAGGCGCTGCAGTACATCGTTGGTGTTCTGAAGAATGCGGTTCAAAAGCGCCCGCTGGTCGTCGTCGGCAATAGCCTCGTCGATCGGCAGGTCGATCTGGTCGGCATCATCGACGATCGCCTGCAGCACGTAATTGACGGCACTCACCACCGACTGGTCTTCCTTTGGCAGCAGAGCCTGCATGTCGGCCGCGTTGAACAGCGTCTGCAGCGCCATGAAATTCGCAGACAGCGCCGGCATCGTATTGCCGGAGCGCCAATAGATCGCCAGTTTCGGATGGCCCTTGTCCGGCTCGCCCTTAATGATGCCGGCATAGAACGGCCGCAGCCGCTGGTCGCGAATGCTTTCGACGCCATGGACGAGGATGCCGAGCAGTTCGGTCGCAGCCTCCTTGCCGTCGCGATAGAGCGGATTGGCCGGACCGGGATTCTTCCAGGCCTTCTGGATGCCATCGGGCTTTTCCCATTCCGCACTGAGTTCGGCGGCAATGGTTTTCAGGTTGTCGGCGATGGCGGCGCCATAGCGGCAGCGAAAACCGCCCTTTTCCTGCGGCAGAACTTCGGCGCCGGTACCGTAGAGCACATATTCCAGTGCCCCCAGCCCCTGCGTCGCGACGCTCTTGCCCTTCAGCGTATCCGGCGATGTTGCAGTCTCGTCGCTGGTCGCGAGAATGCGCTGCACCTGCTTCAGGCCGGTGCTCTTGCGATCCGGGAAGAACAGGAAACGCTCGAAACGATTACCATCCAGCACCGGCCCGACACGGACGATCTCGATCGTCGACCATTGCTGCACCACCTCGTCGAAGGTCATCTGGACGTCGCCGAGCGTCTCCTCCGACGGTTTCTCGCACAGGACGTGCGCAGCTTCCGCCAGCGATTCGGTGCCTTCCATCAGGTCGCGGTAACCGGGGCGGATGAAATCGTCGACGGCCTTGGCCATGACATCAGGCACGGCTTCCTGCTTCAGGCTGGCGCGCGGCGGCGCGGCGTCTTCGGCATCCTCGGCCATGGCGGAAACCGACAGCACGGCGGAAAGGGCGAGGCTGAGAAGCAGGACAGGCCGATAACGCATCAAAGGGACTCCAGGAATGTGATCAGGGCTTGCCTGTCGGCTTTTTCGAGATCGGCAAAACGGTCGCGCGCCTTCTGCGCCTCGCCGCCATGCCAGAGAATGGCTTCGGTGAGATTGCGCGCCCGCCCGTCATGCAGAAAGAACGTGTGCCCGCTTACTACTTGGGTCAAACCGATACCCCAAAGAGCAGGTGTGCGCCATTCCCTGCCCGACGCTTCTCCGACTTGCTGGCCATCGGCCAGCCCCTCGCCCATGTCATGCAGCAGAAAGTCGGAATAGGGCCAGATCAGTTGAAACGCATGCGCCTTGTTGCCGGCATCACGTCGGGTGACGAATTTCGGTACATGGCAGGAAATGCAGCCGGTCTCGTAGAAAACCTTCTTGCCGGCAAGCGTTTCCGCAAAACTCGCCTTGCGGCGGGCGGGCACGGCCAGGTTTTCCGAATAGAAGGTGACGAGGCCAAGCACCCGGTCCGGCGCTTCGGTATCGCCCAGCCGCGCCTGGACACCATCGGCCATCGACAGGCATTTGGTCTGCGCGGCCGTGCAGTCGCCATGGCTGCGTTTGGCGGCCGGCGAGGAAATGCCGATATCCCCGGCCAGCGCCTCCGCGCTCTGCTGGCGCACAGAGGCCGTCTGCGCCTTCCAGCCGAACCGCCCCAGAACCAGTTTTCCGGATTGAGGATCGCGCACCACCGACGCCTTGCCGCTGATCCCGTCGCCATCCCGGTCATCGGGATCGGCGTTGGCAAGGATATCGGCGGGATGAATGGCCTCGACCAACCCGAGCCCGCCCATCGGTTGCGTCACCCGCGGCGATAGCGTCGTCGCGGCATCGAGCGGCCCATAGCTCAGTCCCTCGATCGTATAGGTGGGCTGGCGCAGCGACACGATCTCGCCGCCGGCAAGCGTCACGGCCTTCTCGGTATAGCTGATCTTCATATGACCTTCTGCCGGAAGGCCCGGCACGGCGCTGTCCTGCAATTGCGCGCCATAGACCGGATCGGGGAAATTCAGCACCTTATGTGCCGCAACCGCCTGCCGCTCAGCCTCCGTTGCTGCCGGCCGCGCCAGTCGCAGGAACATCGACGTCGTGTCCGCATTGCCCTCCGGCGGATGACCGCGCCCGTCCTTCAGATGGCAGGTCTGGCAGGCGCGCGCATTGTAGAGCGGCCCCAGCCCATCGGATGCCTGCGTCGAGGACGGCGAGGACACCCAAAGCTTGCGAAACAGCGCATTGCCGAGCTTGAAGGTCTCTTCCTCGGCAAAGGTGATGTTGGCGGAGAATTGCGAAAAGCTGTCCTGATTGACCGACGCAATCGACGTCCCCGCCCCACCCGCCATTGCCTCGAATTTTTCCGCCTTGGTGAAGTTCGTCGCGGGACGGATGACATCGGCGACGCGCTTGCGGTCATGTTCGGAGAGGTCGGTGCGTGGGGAGGCAATGTCCTCCACGTGGCTTTCGGTGTTTGCCGGGAGCTCCAAATCATCGGCAAGGGCTATTGCAAAAGACCCCTCCCCAACCCCTCCCCACAAGGGGGAGGGGCTAGACTGCCGCACCGTCCCACCATTCTGCGACACCTCGCGCAAGGTGACAATTTTGTGTGGCGGTGCGGCTGGGTTAAGCCCCTCCCCCTTGTGGGGAGGGGTTGGGGAGGGGTCTTCCGCGCCGAATGCAAAACCGTCCGTCCGGAAAACAGAAAAGCCGCCCGCCACGCAGCAGAGTGCGATGGCAAGCGGCAGGATCAGACGGGGAAGGCCCCAAGCACTCATTCCGGAAAACCGGGCCGCCCTTGTGCGACGGCCCGCCTTTGCTTTCTTATTGGAAGACAGCGTTAGGATTATCCAGGCTGTCGGAACCTTCAAGCTCGATCGTGCCGAGATCCAACGACGCAATGACGCGTTCGACGGTCTTGGCCTGGGCGACGAGGCCATCGATGGCTGCCTGGACGACGGCGTTGCCCTCGGCATTGCCCTCGGCAATCATCTGATCGTATTTCTCGACAGTGTCGCCGCGCTTGGCCATCGCCTGCATCGCCGCGATGGTCGTTGCCAGTTTGTCCTTCATTTCCTTGTCGAGCGCCGGGTCCTTGGCGGCGACGAGTTCGGACAGCGACGGGCCGGTCAGCTTGGTGCCGTCGACCTTGGTATATTCGCCGGTATAGGCAGCCTGGATGCCGATCGCGTCGTGCAGATGCGAGTTGTAGGTGTTGTCGGAGAAGCAATCATGCTCTTCTTCCGGATCGTGCAGCAAGAGGCCGAGCTTCATCCGCTCGCCGGCCAGTTCGCCGTAGGACAGCGATCCCATGCCGGTCAGGATGGCACCGAGGCCGGCCTTGGCGTCACCCTCGACATTCTTGGTGGCCGCGCCATCCGGCGTCCAGTTCGCAACCATTTCCTTGAGGTCGGAAACGAGCAGGTCGCTGGCAGCCTTCAGATAGGCAGCGCGGCGGTCGCAATTGCCGTTGGTGCAGGCCTTGGTGTCATAGTCCTTATAGGGGCGGTTGCCAGCGCCCGGACCGTTGCCGTTCAGGTCCTGGCCCCAGAGCAGGAATTCGATGGCATGATAACCGGTGGCGACGTTCGCCTCGATGCCGCCGGCTTCCTGCAGCGTGCCGGCCAGGAATTCCGGCGTGATGTTGGTCGCGTCGACATCCTTGCCGTCGATCTTGATCGTCTTGTTGGCGATGACGTTGGCGGTGAACAGCGCGTTTTCGTCGCTCTCGGTGCCATAGCTCGGATCAACATAGTCGATCAGGCCTTCATCCAGCGGCCAGGCGTTGACCTTGCCTTCCCATTCATCAACGATCGGGTTGCCGAAACGGTAGACTTCGGTTTCCTGATAGGGGTTGCGGGCGACAAGCCAGGCGTCACGCGCAGCCTTCAGCGTCGCTTCGCTTGGCGTCGCGATCAGTGCGTCGACGGCCTTGTCGAGCGCTTCGGCGGTCGACAGCGCATCGGCGTATTTCGCATGTGCCACTTCGGCATAATGCTTGACGACAGCGGCCGCGTCGGTTGCCGCCTGCGCCGGCTGCAAGGCCAGCAAGGACGTCGCGGTGGCCAGCGCCAGCGCGGCGCTGCGAAGGAATGATGTGGTCATGACCTCTCCTGATATCTTTCCGAAGGACTTCGGCGTTCCCCACCGCCCGGAATGATGATCCCCGTCGCGCAAGCCGCGCGGCCCGGACCATGGGCGTGGCTATTCAGCCCGGTTGTCATGAACCAAAACCAAACATGTGTCAAAGAGTATAGTTTAGAACGTTTTCAATGTGCTGGCGGGCGATCGGACAGCCGAACACAGCACTCGAAACCCGAGCTCAGCCCTTCCTGCCCATCATGCAGAAGAAGAAGCCGTCTGTATCGGTGGAGGCCGGTGTCAGCGTCACCGTCTTCATGTCCGCAGACCAGGGCTGGCGCTTGTCGGTGCCGAACAGGTCGGCCCAGGCATCGGCCACCGAGAGGATTTCGAAATCCGGGTTCTGCTCGCAGAAGGCATAGACCTGCGCCTCGTTCTCCTCAGGCAGGACCGAACAGGTGACATAGATGAGGTGGCCACCCGGGCGCACGAAGGTCGAAGCCCCCGCGAGCGCTTCCTGCTGCTGGCCCAGCCGCTCGTCGAGGTTCTTCTGCGTCAGCCGCCATTTGGTGTCGGGGCGGCGGCGCCAGGTGCCGGTGCCGGTGCAGGGCGCATCGACCAGAACGCGGTCGCAGCGGCCGGCGAGCGGCTTCAGGCCGTCCAACCGGTCGTGAACCTGGACATTGCGCGTGCCCGCCCGTTTCAGCCGCTCGATGATCGGCGCCAGCCGCTTGCGATCGGTGTCATAAGCGTGGATCTGGCCCTTGTTGTTCATGGCCGCAGCCATGGCCAGCGTCTTGCCGCCGCCACCGGCGCAATAGTCGAGGATCTGGTCGCCTTCCTTCGGCATGACGAGATCGGCGACGATCTGCGATCCCTCGTCCTGAACCTCGAACCAGCCCTTTTCGAAGGAGATTTCGGCGGTGACGTTGGGAAGACGCGACGCCCCCTCGCCGGCCTTGACGCGAATACCCTGGCGCGCAATCGCCGCAGGCTCGACGCCGCTGCGGTCGAGCGCCTTCAGAACCTTGTCACGGGATGCCTTGAGCGTGTTGGCTCGCAGGTCGAGCGCCGGGCGTCCGGCGAGCGCCTGCGCTTCGACGAGCCATTCATCCTCGAAATTCTCCTCGAAGGACGGCTGCACCCATTCGGGGATATCGCCCTGCACATGCAGCGGCGCATCCTCGAGCTTGCGGCTGGAAAAGGCGGACTTCATGTCGTCGGTCAAAGGCTCGGGGGCGAACCTGTCGCCCTCCAGTTCCTGCGCCAGTTGTCCCGGCGAAACGCCCCACTGGCGGAACATCACCGCATGGCCGAGCGCTGTCGCGCTGTCGCTGTCCATCAGGTAGGCGTGCGAGAGTTTCATCCGAAGCGCGTCATAGACGATGTTTCCGATCGCCGCCCGGTCGCCGGATCCGGCGAAGCGGTGCGCCAGCCCCCAATCCTTGAGGGCATCGGCTACGGGACGCTTGCGCGCCTCTATATCGGCAAGAACCTCAATAGCTCCGGCGAGCCTGCCACCCAGTCGCATCTTTCAAACTCCATTTTCCGCCGTGGTAGCGGTGATGGACGCCAAGAGCAAGCAGGCAGTGCCGCTGTGTGACGATTGCTGACCAGATGCGTAGTGTGGCCGATAAGGAAAACCAGTGGTTTTCCGATCGAACCGGATCAAAGCCGGCCGGAACAAAATCCGGACGGGTGTGTTGTCGACTTAGCCGACGACGCGATAACAGACGCTGGCGGTTCCCGAACGGACCATGCCGATATGGTTAGCGGCCGCCTTGGACAGATCGAGGACACGGCCGCGAATGAACGGGCCACGATCGTTGATACGAACGACAACCGTCTTGCCGTTGCGCTTGTTGGTGACGGCGACCTTGGTGCCGAACTTGAGATTGCGGTGGGCGGCGGTGAGGTAGGATGCATTCATGCGCTCGCCGGATGCCGTGCGCGACGACAGGGCGTACCAGGAAGCGCCGCCACAGCCTTGTCCGGCTGCCTGGCTAGGTGTCACAGATGTAAGAGTTGCCCCCACGGCAAACACTGCGGCCAGCGCAGCGGAAGTGAATTTCATCGTGATCAAACAGATGACCCCCTTCGTTTGAAATTTAGTCAAGTCTTACGAAGGGTGCGCTTGTCACCGCCAAAAATGGCGAAAAAGTGCTTCAACCTTTAACCTTGGATTAGGAAACATTGACGATCTGCAAAAAATTAAAATTACGAAATCTTCAATGACTGTCACAAAACTGCAGAAATGCTTTGGAATCAGGCGTTAAGCCGAACGGTACTTCGGACGCTCGCAAAACCGTGCACAAGCACATAAAAAGTGATTCAATTTTTTGAAATTGGCTAAATCCGGCGGATTCGGAAGCTAGAAAATCGACAAGTCGCGTTAACGTTGCATTTCTGCAAAAGAATAAAGGTACCTCATCTTTACGTCCGGACAGACCAAAACCGGACCAATCCGGTAATATTATCGATGACAAACACAAGACTATCGCGCACGAACCATACACTATCGGCGTGACGATTTACTTGAAAGCTCATCCCCGCCAGCTGTCGTTGCTCCACAAATCCGCTAGCGAAATCCGATAGTCCGGAAACTGGAATGCATAGCCTGCATCGCGCAGGCGGGCATTGGAGACCCGCTTGTTTTCTCCGTAGAACGAGCGCGCCATCGGCGACAGTTCGGCGGTCTCGAAGGGGATTTCCGGCGGCGGCGCGACGCCCATCAGGCGTGACGCTTCCAGCACCACATCCTGCGGCGGCGCCGGTTCATGGTCGGTGACATTGAAAATCCCGCCCATTGCCCGCTCCGACAGGAAGAGCGCGGACCCGGCAATGTCCTCGACGCGGATGCGGTTGAACACCTGATTGGCCTTGATCAGCCGCCGTGCGGTTCCAGCAGCGATGTTGCAGAAGGCGTTGCGTCCGGGACCGTAGATGCCGGAGAGACGCAGCACGGCCACGGGAATGCCGCTCTCCGCTCCGAGGGCAAGCCAGGCCTTTTCCGCCGCCACACGCTCGACGGAACGGGCCGAGACCGGCTCCAGCGAGGCATCCTCCGTCACCCAGGCGCCACCGTGATCGCCATAGACGCCGACAGTCGAGAGATAACCGGCCCATTGCAGGTTCGGCATGAGATCCAGCAGAGGCGCGGCATCCGCCCGCATCATCGGATCGCCATCGCGGCCCGGCGCAATCGACTGGATCAGATGCGTGGTGCGCTTCATGACCTCCGCCAATTCTGGCGAAATGGTCACGCCGTCATAGACCAGCGCATGGATTCCGGCGTCCTCGATCGCGGCCAGCTTTTCACTCGAACGGGTCGTCCCCGTTACCGATGGCGCCAGCGGCAGGAAGGCCTTCGCGATCGCCTTGCCGGAAAACCCGGCGCCCAGTACCAGAACATGCATCAGACCACCCCTGCCAGTTTCCATTCCGCGAGCACCTCCGGATCGGTCTCGCGTTCTCGTCTTGCCGCAAATTCCGCAAAATCGCCAGAGGTCATCAGCCGCGACAGCGCCCAGACCACCATCGCCCGCACAACGGGCGACACATCGCTTGCCAAGGCCATACACTGGCCCACCAACGCCACGTCGCCCGAGTTTCCCGCAGCGATCAGACAGTTGCGCACGAACCGGTCGCGGCCGATGCGCTTGACCGGCGACCCGGAGAAAAACGTCCGGAAGGTCGGGTCGTCCAGTGCCAGCAGATCGGACAGTCTGGGCTCCTTCAGGTCTTCGCGCGCCTGCAGCTTCATTTCCGAGGCGTTGGCCGCGAACTTGTTCCAGGGGCACGCGGCCAGACAGTCGTCGCAGCCATAGATCCGGTTGCCGATCAGAGGCCGAATGTCAGGATCGATCGGCCCCTTGTGCTCGATCGTCAGATAGGAAATGCAGCGGCGCGCATCGATCTTGTAGGGTGCCGGAAAGGCATCGGTCGGACAGGCATCGAGACAGGCACGACAGGAGCCGCAGTGATCTCGTTCCGGCGTGTCGATTACCAGATCTGCCGTGGTGAACAGGCTGCCGAGAAACAGCCAGGAACCGAACTCGCGGCTGACGAGATTGGTGTGTTTGCCCTGCCAGCCGAGACCGGCCTGTTCGGCGAGCGGCTTTTCCATCACCGGCGCGGTATCGACGAACACCTTCACATCGGCGCCGGCCCGCGCAGCAAATCGCGTTGCAACCTCCTTCAGCCGCCCCTTGATCAGATCGTGATAATCGCGGTTGCGGGCATAGACGGAGACGGCGCCGCGATCCGGTCGGTCCTGCAGCGCGCGCGGGTCTTCGTCCGTCCCGTAATTCATGCCGAACAGCACAACGGAACGGACGTCGCCCCACAGGACACGCGGATCGCCCCGGCGCTCCGCCGTCTCGGCCATCCAGTCCATGGTGCCGTGAAAATCCTGCGCGAGAAAATCGGCCAGCCGCTCCGGCGCACGCGGAATGGAATTGGGTAGCGTGACGCGACAGACATCGAACCCCTTCTGCCGGGCCTCCTCCTTCAGAAACCCGGTCAGCGTCCGCCGCATCTTTTCGTCTTTCTCCTCACGGAGCGCATTGCCGGACACAAGACCCTCCTGCGCAGGAATATAGCCTATAGCATAAAGACCCCCTCTGGCCTGTCGGCCATCTCCCCCACAAGGGGGGAGAGACCCAGCTGCCGCCCTCTGTTTTCATCATCAGACAAAGCGGCAGCTTAAGCCCCTCCCCCTTGGGGGGAGGGGTTGGGGAGGGGACTTTACCAAGGAAGACGATCAGAAATCCAGATCGGCGTAATGAGACACCGGGGTCACGCCGCGCACACGCTCGGCCAGCAGTGGGCGGAAGGACGGGCGCGATTTCAGGCGCTGGTACCAGTCCTTGACGGAGGGCACCTCCGACCAGTCGATCTCGCCGAGATAATCCAGCACCGAGATGGCGGCGGCGGCGGCGAGATCGGCGTAGGACAGGCGATCGCCGGCCAGATAGGTCCGCGAGCCGGCGAGCCAGCCAAGATATTTCAGATGCTGCCGGATGTTCGAGCGCGAGGTGCGCAGCACTTTCGAATCCGGCGCCCCCCCACCCTGGTCCGGCGTCATCTGCAGCTTGAAGATACGCTCGCGCACCAGCGGTCGCGTCACATCGGCCTCCATCTTCTGCAGGAACCACTCGGCCAGGCGGCGGATTTCCGCGCGCTGGAACGGATCTTCCGCCAGAAGCCGGCGGTCGCGCTTCAACACACCGTTGGTTTCGTCGAGATATTCGGAAATCACCGTCGCACCACAAAGCGCGCGCATGCTGTCATCGACATAGACGGGCAGCGTGCCGGCCGGGTTGAGAGTGAGGAAATCGCGCCGCTTCTCCCAGGGCTGCTCCTCGGCCAGTTCCATCTGGTAGCCATACTCCGAGAGGATCAGGCGCACGAACCGGGACGCGGTAGACATGGGGTGGTGATAGAGTGTCGGCATCAGATATCGGGTTTCGTCAATTCGATTGGGAGGGAACGGGTTTGTCGCACAGGTTTCGTCTGGCCACCACGCGTTTGAAAAAGCTATAGGAATTTGCTGCCGCAAACACAAGCGAATCAGCCAATGCCCTTCGATGGTCCACGACCCTAACCTCCAATGCTTCAGGGATACTTAATTTCATGGCCGATCAATCGATCATCAGTGCGCTCATTCTTGGCCTCATCGAAGGCCTGACGGAATTCATTCCGGTGTCCTCGACTGCCCATGTCCTGCTCGCCGGTCATTTCCTCGGCTTCAAGTCGCCCGGCAACACCTTTGCCGTCCTGATCCAGTTGGGTGCAATCCTCGCGATCCTGCTTGTCTATTTCCAGCGGTTGCTGTCGATCGCGCTTGCGCTCCCCTCCAGCGCCAAGGCGCGGGGCTTCGTGCTTTCGGTCCTCATCGCCTTCCTGCCGGCTGCCGTGATCGGCGCCATCGCCCATGACTTCATCAAGACCGTGCTGTTCGAAACGCCGATGCTGATCTGCATCGTCCTCATCATCGGCGGCATCATTCTTTATGCGATCGATCGCATGCCTCTGAAGCCTATCTATCGCGACGTTATGGATTATCCACCCTCGCTGGCGCTGAAAATCGGCCTTTTCCAGTGCCTTGCGATGATCCCCGGCACATCCCGCTCCGGCGCCACGATCGCCGGCGCGCTTTTGATGGGAACCGACAAGCGCTCGGCTGCCGAGTTCTCCTTCTTCCTTGCCATGCCCACCATGCTTGGCGCGTTCACGCTTGATCTCTACAAGAACCGCGACGCGCTTGATTTCAACGACGTGACGGTCATCGCCGTCGGCTTCCTCGCCGCCTTCGTGTCGGCGCTCTTCGTCGTACGCTCGCTTCTGAACTTCGTGTCGAACCGCGGCTTTGCCCCCTTCGCCATCTGGCGCATCATCGTCGGCACCGCCGGCCTGATCGGCCTCTGGCTGTTCGGCTGAAAACAATAAAAAACCGCGCGCATCCCGTTGAAAGGATGCACGCGGTTCCTGGCCCCCGCCATAAACGAAAGCCGTCCCGAACCGGGACGGGAATGTCTTACTTGTCGAGCGATCCGATAGAGGCGGTCGTGCAGGGATCGACGCCATAGGCCGGCGTGCAGCTGTGATTGCTGGCGACCGTCTTCGGTGCGGCGAACGACCCAGCCAGAACGATAAGTGCCGCGCACGCAAAGAAAATCGCGATCGATTTGCCCATGGGGAAAAGTGCCTCTCAAGATGAATGTGATGCGCCGGCCGGTCTCTCAACCGAACGATGCGGCGCGGCTGCTGTCTAGGCGCTGGCACCGTTATTATCAATAACGAGACATGTTGAATCGACGGTAAATGCCAATCGCTTTTTTAAGTGAGGCAGAAACGCAACGCTTTTTTAAACCGGACAAAAAGAAACCGCCGGTGGAGGCCGGCGGTCGTGATTGCAACCCGATTCGAACAGGCGAAAATCGGTCTCAGGCAGCGCTGCCCGAGCGGCTGTATTGGCCCTGCGGACGGTAGCGAACCATGTAGGTCGGCAGAACCGATTCGACCGAGCTTCCCTCCAGCCCGAACGCCTTGAGCGTGCGGCCTTCCGCCTGCGCGGCATCGGAAACCACATTGTCCGTCTTCAACAGCGTCACCTGGTCGACCGTCAGCGGCGGGGCGATGAGCGGGATCATCGAGGCAACCGAGCCGATCATCGAAGCGATACCGAACGGCAGCGGCAGCAGCATGCGCTTGCGGTCGATGACCTTCATCATGACCTCGAGACAGTCCTTGAAAGTCAGCACATCCGGGCCGCCCAGTTCATAAATCTTGCCACGCGCTACCTTGCCCTCGACGGAGCGGGCGACAGCCTCTGCAACATCGGTGACATAGATCGGCTGGAACGCCGTGTTGCCGCCGCCGACCAAGGGCAGGACCGGCGAAAAGCGCGACATTTCCGCGAACTTGTTGAAGAAGCCATCTTCCGGGCCGAACACGATGGACGGACGCAGGATCACGGCATCCGGCACGATCTCAAGCACGGCCTTCTCGGCGCGGCCCTTGCTGCTGGCATAAACCGATTCGGAATCGATATTGGCACCAAGCGCCGAAACATGTGTGAGCGTCGCGCCGACCCCGCGTGCCGCTTCCGCCACCGCGCGCGCGCCAAAATCCTGTACGGCGTCAAAGGTGTTGCGGCCGGCCTCGAACAGGATGCCGACGCAGTTGACGACGTGATCGGCGCCATGCACCGCCGCATCGACCGACTTGCGATAGCGCAGGTTGGCCTGGACGAAGGAAATCTGGCCGACATTGCCGAGCGGCTGCAGAAAGCCTGCAAGGTCCGGACGGCGGACGGCGACGCGGATGCGATAACCGCGCTTGGCGAGCGCCCGCACGACATGACGGCCGACAAATCCGGAGCCGCCGAAAACGGTGACGAGCGGCGGGAGATTGGACAAGGTCATGGCGCAGGCACTCCTGATGTTCTGCATGTTATATGTGAGCTACATAGCCCAATCATCCGGCGACGGAAAGGCTTATCGCACAGGCTTTGCTGCCGCTTTCCGCCGCAGGCTTTAATGTCGTCAGATACCCTCGACAACGACCATTTCCGCATCCGCCACTTCCTGGCGGATCGCGGCGGCGATCTGGTATTCCGGGGAATTGTAGCAATCGACGGCCGCCTGCAGCGAGGGAAACTCGATCACGACATTGCGCGCCCGCACATCACCTTCGAGCCGCTGGAAAGCCCCACCCCGCGCGAGGAAATTCGCGCCGTACTTTTCAAAAGCTGGCTTGGCGGCGGCGACATAGTCCTTGTAACGCTCGGTATCGCGCACATCGACCCGTGCAATCCAGTATCCCTTGGCCATGATCGTCTCCTTATCCGGCGCAACCGCTTCTGTTTCCCGCTTCTTCCGTCAAATCATTTGACCGGTCAAGGCAGGTTTGCTCGTCGGTGAACTGTCGCCAATCAGCGATAACGAAAACGGATCAGAGCGCGCCGCGCATCTCATCGAGGATCGCTCGTGCCGCAGCCTTCGGATCGGCAGCCTTGACGATCGGGCGGCCGACGACGAGGTGGCTCGATCCGGCGGTCAGCGCATCGGCAGGGGTCATCACCCGCTTCTGGTCGCCCTTGTCGCTCCCGGCCGGGCGGATGCCAGGCGTGACGATCGCCATGTCCGGGCCGACGATCTTGCGGACAGCCGCCGATTCCTCGGCCGAGCAGACGATGCCGCCCATGCCGGCGGCGCGCGCCTGTTCGGCCCGGCGCAGCACCAGCGTATGCGGATCATATTCATAACCGGCGTCGATGACATCCTGCTCGTCCATCGAGGTCAGCACCGTCACACCGAGCAGGCAAAGGTCCGAGCCCTTCGCCGCCTCGACCGCCGCCCGCATCGCCTTTGGATAGGCATGCAGCGTCAGCATCGACATGCCCATCTTGACGATATTCTCGACACCTTTGGCGACGGTGTTGTCGATGTCGAGCAGCTTCATGTCGAGAAAGACCTTCTTGCCGTCCTTGGCAAGATCGCGGGCAAACTCCAGCCCGCCGGCAAACACCAGCTGATAGCCGATCTTGTAGAACAGCACGTCATCGCCGATCGCGCTGACGATCGCCTCGGCCTCGCCGATGGTGGGGATATCCAGGCCGACGATCAGCCGGTCGCGTGCGTCCAAAGTCATTTTTGCCATCCTTGCCAGAGCTCAAACGGCTCCCAATCGCATGCAAGGGAACGGTCCGCAAGGGAAAATGCGAAGAGATTGCCACCGCCGCCGGGCTGGTCGTGACTGCGCGCGATCGGCACGCCGGCGAGATGACATTTCAAGAGCGTGCCGACGCCCCCGTGCCCGACAAAGGCAATCGGCTGCGACGGATCGTGACTGTCCAGAACCAAGGAGACCGCCGCAACGATCCGGCGCTGCGCGTCGATCGCCCGCTCCCACCCTTTGAAGCTCTCTTCGGGATGGGCAAAGAACCAGTTGGCTGCCTTCTCGAATTCCTCCGGAACGAGGAAGCCGGTCGCCGACCGGTCATTCTCGCCGGAATGCTCCAGCACCTCGACCTTGCAGCCGATCGCGCCCGCAAGCAGTTCGGCCGTTTCCATCGCCTTGGTCTCGTCGCTTGAGAGAATGCGCGTTAGCTCTCCCGCCCAGCCGCACCGCGCGGCCTTTCCCGCCCGGGCAGCGCCAAGGTCGGACAGGCCCCAGCGTGGCACCGGCACGTCCGGGTCGATGCGAACCTGTGGATGGGTGATGTAGACCCCGAACATGGAAACGCTCAGTGCGTCTTGCGATAGACCCAGAGCTGTGCCGGCGGAATGTTACGCACGACGAAGTCATAATGCGAGATCTGGTAACGGTCCGGCATGGCCACCACCGGCGACAGCGGGCCATAGGAAATCTGGATGACCGGACGGCCGACGGGAATGCGGGACAGGAGATCATCGATCAGCGATACGCGCATATGCATGGGGAAATTGAGAAGCGGCACCGCCGAGACGACACTGTCGAACTTCTGGTCGCGGCGCAGGCCGAGCGTCTTGTCGAGATCGAATGCATCGCCATTGATGAAATCGACGCCCGGATAGGTCTTGACGAGATGCTGGTAGAAATCGGTGGAGAACTCGACGGAAACGAGGTTTTCCGGCTGAACGCCCTTCTGCAGGATCGCCTTGGTGATGACGCCGGTGCCGGGGCCAAGCTCCAGGACCGGCAGGCCCGAATGCGGATTGACGACGCTGGCCATCCTGCGGGCGGTGATCCCGGATGTCGGCACGATCGAGCCGACGGCCTTCATATTGCTCTTCCATCCTTTGAAGAAACGGATTTCCTCATCGAATTTCTTGCCAAGACGCTCTTTCAGACGAAAATTCATGCGTATCTCCAGCAACACCGCCTGCATTGCGGGCAGCACATCATGCCTGCCCTGTTGCAACGCAGCACCCTCCATTACGAAATGATTATGTGTCGTTCAATGCGACAAAAACAAGCCATTTCGCGCCATTAATTGCCGCTCCCAACAGGAAGCTGTTTCCGCCTCTCAAAGCAGCCAGATCGTCCTTTCGAAATCCGTTATATAGAAAAGGCCGGATCAGATCCGGCCTTTTTTCGTTTTCGCGCTGCGTTGTTTAAACGCGCATCGGCATCAACACATACAGCGCATCGTCGCCCGCCATGTCGCGCACCAGCGTCGGCGAGCCTGCATCTGCCAGCATGAAGACGGCATCGGTACCGGAAAGCTGGGCGGTGATGTCGAGCAGGTATTTGGCGTTGAAGCCGATTTCCAGCGGATCGCTGTCATAGCCGACCGGCAGTTCTTCCGTCGCGCTGCCCGAATCCGGATTGTTGACGGTGAGCGTCAGCTGGCCGTCGCTCAGCGCCAGCTTCACGGCGCGGCCGCGTTCGGAGGAAATGGTTGAAACGCGGTCGACGGCCTGCGCGAAGGACTGGCAATCGATCTTCAGTTCCTTGTCGTTGTTGGCCGGGATGACCCGCTGGTAATCCGGGAAGGTGCCGTCGATCAGCTTCGAGGTCATGACAATCGAGCCGATGGTAAGGCGAATCTTGGCGTCCGACACTTCGACGGTGACGACAACTTCGGGATTGTCGACCAGCTTCTGCAACTCGCTGACGGTCTTGCGCGGGATGATGATGCCCGGCATGCCTTCCGAACCCGACGGCGCTTCGAGATCGGCGCGTGCGAGACGATGGCCATCGGTCGCGACCGCGCGCAGCTTCAGCTGCCCCTTGCTCTCGATCGTGTGGATGTAGATACCGTTCAGGTAATAGCGGGTCTCCTCCGTCGAGATCGCAAACTGGGTGCGATCGATCAGCATCTTCAGGTCCGTCGCCTTGATACGGAACGTGTGCGTGAAGGCGCCGGCGGTCAGGTCGGGGAAGTCGGACTGCGGCAGGCACTGCAGCGAGAATTTCGAGCGGCCCGACTGGACCGTCATCGCCGTTCCCTCGGCATTGGTGGCCAGCGCCACTTCCGAGCCATCCGGCAGCTTGCGGACGATATCATAGAGCAGATGCGCCGGAACCGTCGTCGCGCCCGCCGTCTCCACCTGCGCCGGCGTCGCCTCGGTGATTTCGAGATCCAGGTCGGTCGCCTTCATTTCGAGGCTGGCGCCATCGGAGCGCAGAAGCACGTTCGAGAGGATCGGAATGGTGTTGCGACGCTCGACCACGCGATGAACGTGGTTCAGCGACTTCAGGAGATTGGACCGCTCGAGAGTAATGCGCATGGATGCTACCGCTTTCAACCAATACCGGAAGAAGCCTCCCGGCCTTTACCTTTGACGCCCCATCGGGCCCACTCAGATGTGGACGGGCAAAATGGCAGAAACAAGCCGCGGAAATCAAGCGGTATCGCGGATGAGTCGGGACGATTGTCAACGGGATTGGCAGGTCATCCCCATTATACCTTGGGCGCTGCGGCATATCCCTTCTTCCCGCGCGTGGGGAGAAGGTGGTCGACAGGCTGGATGAGGGGCAGCGTCACAGGTTGACTGAAGCCCGAGCCCCGCCCCGACTTAAAACATCACGCGCAGCATTTCGCCCCCTCGGCGGCCGGGCCACAACAGGACGACGCCTGCCTGACCGTTTCGGCCAGCCATCGGTCGCGGGGCTTGCAGCTTGCAGGGCGAGGACCGAGGTCCACGTGGAGGACACCGCCCCGCAGCACCGGTGACGACGCCTTGTGAAGTTGCATCGGGGCAACGCCATCGGAAACCTCGAATGTCAGCCGGGCCGATCCATCAAGCGCCACATGTTCGGCAACCTTGCGGACGATGGCGGCGAACTTGCGTGCCGGCATATGGGTGCGATCCCCCTCCTCGATATCCCAGAGCTGCACGAAAATCTCCGACCAAGCCTCCGGATTGGCACCGCAGTCGAGTGCGGAGAAGTGCCCCGCCTTGACTTCGGTGATGTGGTAGCCGGGCCGGATATCGGCGCCACCATAGGAAAAGACCAGCGGCGCATCCGGGCTGGCATCCAGCGCCACCAACAGGAAGCCGAGATCGATGTCGTCGGTTGCGGATTGTGTCTTGTCGAGCATTGCCATATGCGCTATTCCTTATTTTGACACTTTTAGGATTATTGAAATATGGAAGAACGTCAAGCCCTCTCCGCCTTCGGTGCCCTCTCGCAGGACACCCGGCTCCGGATCGTCCGGACACTGGTGATCGCCGGGCCAGAGGGGCTGGCCGCCGGATCCGTCGCAGAAAAGGTCGGCGTCTCCGCCACCAATGTCAGCTTCCACCTGAAGGCGCTCGAACAGGCCGGGCTGGTCAGCCAGCAGCGGGCATCGCGCTCGATCATCTACACCGCAAGCTACGACACGCTCGGCGCCCTGGTGCGGTTCCTGATGGAGGACTGCTGCGCTGGCCATCCGGAAATCTGCACGCCCATCGGCGCCGCCAATGTCTGCTGCGCGCCAGAGATCGTGGAGAAGGCGCAATGATCGAGATCAAACCCGTCTCCGGCAGCGATCCCGCCCTCAAGGCCATGCTCGAAGCGGTCGGCCTGCCTGTCGACGATCTTGAGGAAGCCGGACGGTTGTTTTTCGCGGCGACGGAGAACGGTTCACTCTACGGCGTCGGCGGTCTCGAAACCGCCGATCGAAACATCCTGTTGCGATCGATCGCCGTCGCTTCGGACCACAGACACAAGGGCATCGGCAGGGCAATCACCGAAAACCTTCTTGATATCGCCCGAAAGCGGGACGTGGACAGCGTTTATCTTCTGACGACAACAGCCGCCGCGTTCTTCGAAAATCTCGGTTTCCGGCAAGTCGAACGCGCGACGGCTTCGAAGGACATTCTCAAGACCCGACAAGCGTCGTCGCTCTGCCCGTCGTCAGCAATTCTTATGAAGCTTTCTCTCGCACAGCCATCCAACCAAGGCCACAGCCATGTCCGAACGCCCTTATAACGTCTTGTTCCTTTGCACCGGAAACTCTGCCCGTTCCGTCATCGCGGAAGCGATCATGAACCGTTTGGGCCAAGGCAGGTTCCGGGCATTTTCGGCCGGATCACACCCGAAGGGGCATGTTCATCCTTTCACGATCCAGTTGCTCAAGGGGTTGAATTATGACACCGGCTTCGCCCGGTCAAAGGATTGGTCCGAGTTCGCGGAACCCGGCGCTCCGAAAATGGATTTCGTCTTCACCGTTTGCGACAATGCGGCCGCAGAAGCCTGTCCGGTCTGGCCGGGGCAACCCATGAGCGCGCACTGGGGTATTCCCGATCCGGCCGAGGCCAATGGGAACGACGCCGAACGCCACTTTGCCTTCACGGAAGCCTACCGGATGCTCAACAACCGGATCGGTATCTTTGTCAGCCTGCCGATGACCAGCCTCGACAAACTCGCCCTGCAAAAGCGCCTCGACGAGATCGGGCGTGACATGCCGAAGGCGGTTTGACGTGGGTTTCGATATTCGCCGCCGCCTGTTTGCCGAAGCACTCGGAACGGCCATTCTCGTTGCCACCGTCGTTGGATCCGGCATCATGGCCGACCGGCTGTCGGATGACACGGCTGTCTCGCTGCTCGGCAACACACTTCCAACCGGCGCCATCCTCGTCGTCCTGATCACGCTGATGGGGCCGATCTCCGGTGCGCATTTCAATCCCGTCGTCACCATGGTCTTTGCCGCCAGGCGAGAGATCGGCTCCCGGGAGGCGATATTCTACGTTTTCGCGCAGATCATCGGCGGCATTGCAGGCACCTGGCTGGCGCATGCCATGTTCGATCTGCCAATCCTGCAGGTTTCGCAGACGGCGCGGCTCGGGACAGGCCAATGGACCGCCGAAGTGGTCGCCACCTTCGGCCTTGTGTTGACGATCCTCAGTGGCTTGCGCTTTCGCGGCGATGCGATCCCTTGGCTCGTCGGCCTCTACATCACCGCCGCCTACTGGTTCACCGCCTCGACATCCTTCGCCAACCCGGCCGTCGCCGTCGCGCGCTCGCTGACCAACACCTTCTCCGGCATCCGCCCCGTCGATCTTCCTGGCTTCATCGTTTCGGAAATCGCCGGTGCGTTGCTGGCCGTTGCCATAACCGGCTGGCTGCTGGCCGAACCGTCCCGCCTTTCACAAAACGCCAATCCAACAGGTGCAGAATGACTTTTCCTGTCACGATCTATCACAATCCGCAATGTGGCACGTCCCGCAACACGCTCGCCCTCATCCGTCACGCCGGGATCGAACCTGCTGTCATCGACTATCTGAAGACACCGCCCACGAAACAGGATCTTGCGAAGATGATCGCCGACGCCGGACTGACCGTCCGCAAGGCCATCCGCGAAAAGGACACCCCCTATGCCGAACTCGGCCTCGACAATCCGGCGGTGAGCGATGACCGGCTACTCGACGCCATGCTGGAACACCCGATCCTGATCAACCGGCCCTTCGTCATCACCCCGCTCGGCACCCGTCTCTCCCGCCCCTCCGAGGCCGTGCTCGACATCATCCCGGCCGACATGTTGACCTCGGAATTCATCAAGGAGGACGGCGAGCGGGTGCTTGATGCTGCCGGCAAGCGGGTCGCCTGACCGGATGGAGCGAAAGTTTCCCCGCTGGGCGCTGGTCGGGCTCGGAACGACCCAGATCATCGGTTACGGCACGCTCTATTACGCCTTCAGCATCCTCGTGCCGGACATGGCGCGCGATCTTGCCGTGTCGGAGAAATGGATCTTCGGCGCATTCTCGCTCGCGCTGCTGGCCGGCAGCTTCGCCGCGCCGCTTGCCGGGCGCCTTGCCGACAGGCATGGGGCCGGTCTGGTCATGGGACTGGGATCGATCGGCGCCGCGCTGTCGCTGGTCCTGACCGCTTTCGCGCCAAACGCCTTGACCTTCGCGGCCGCACTAACCGCGATGCAAATCGTCTCCTCGACGGTACTTTATGCCACCGCCTTCACCGCGATCGTGCAGGCGGGCGGCCTGTCGGGACAAAAATCCATCGTCCACCTGACCCTGATCGCGGGGTTCGCATCGACGCTGTTCTGGCCGCTGACATCCTGGCTGCATGGCATCCTGAACTGGCGGGAGATCTATCTGGGCTTTGCGGCTCTCAATATCGCGGTCTG
Source organism: Rhizobium sp. Leaf453 (assembly GCF_001425605.1). Taxonomy (GTDB): domain Bacteria; phylum Pseudomonadota; class Alphaproteobacteria; order Rhizobiales; family Rhizobiaceae; genus Pararhizobium. Next base: position 958,317 of record NZ_LMRG01000001.1, read on the forward strand.
CGTCCCCATCCATCTGGCCCTTGCCCGGCTGACATCCAGCGCGGTCATCGAAGCGCGAACCGCCTCCGAAATCCAAGACAATCCTCCGCGCGGCGATCGCCTGATATTCGGTCTGATGCTTGCCGGGTTTGCCATCGAGGGCTACGCGCTGTCAGCCATGCTCGTCCACATGGTCCCGCTGACACAGGCGCTCGGGCTCGGCGCGGCCGGTCTTGCGGTGGCCTCTCTGTTCGGTCCTGCACAGGTCACCAGCCGCTTCATCAATCTTCTGTTCGGCCAAAATCTGTCGCAGGCGTGGCTCGCCGTCATTGCCGCGATCATGCTTCCGCTCGGGCTGGTCATCCTTCTCGGCACGTCGCCATGGCTTCCCGGTGCGGTCGTGTTTGCCGTCTGCATGGGCCTGGGGTCGGGCCTGACCAGCATTGTCGGCGGCACCTTGCCGCTCGAACTGTTCGGCCGGCGCGGTTATGGCAAGCGGCTTGGGTGGTCGACATCGGCCAAGCAGGTGACCTCGGCGATCGCACCCTTCGTCATGTCCGCCTCGCTGGCCCAGTTCGGCGTCGTGCCGTCGCTATGGACGATCATCGTCGTGGGTCTAGCCGGCATGGCAGCACTGGCGGCCATACCGCTCCTCCTGCGGCTCAAGGCCCCAGAAAACGCATCATATAGACCGACGACTTGAACACGCCCCAGGGATCGACGAAGTGCCGGGGCACGATGCCGATCTCCTGCCAGCCGAGGCGACGGTACAGTCGTTCACCCGCGCCGCCCTGCACGGTATCAAGCAGCAGCAATGTCCGGCCATGCCGTAGCGCCTCCTCCTCGACGACCCGCATCAGCGCCCCCGATGCCCCGGTTCCGGGCCTCGCGATGCACCAGCAGCTTGTAGACTTCGCCCCGGTGCGGCGCGTTCGGCTCGGGCGACAGATAAAGCTGAACCGTCCCGGCAATCTCGCCATCGACAAGCGCACAGATCAGCAACCGCTCGCCCGTGTCGACCGATGCCACGACATCAGCCCAATAGGCATCGACGGAAGCCCGATCGACGGGCAGGACATGACCGATCAGCGCACCACCCTCCACGCTGGCGATAAGGATGTCCGTCAGGCGCGCAAGATGCGGCACCGCCGTGTCGCCATCGAGAATAATGATATCTGCCCGGATCATGTGCCCCACCTCATTCTGATTGCCAGATTGGTGGCACGAATGCGCCCAGGAATGAAGCCGTTGGCGTGACCGGTTCCCCGTCCGGCAAGAGCAACCCTTGCCCCCGCCCCGTCCCTCGCCCATAAAGGCCGGCAACGCATCGGGAAGAACATATCGTGGAACATCAGACAGACGGCGAGAGACAGACAGGCGAGCGGCAGAGAAGCTATCGCCTGCACAATGTCGCCGTTCCCGCCCGCCCGCTCGAGCCGGCGCTCTATCTCGTCGCCACCCCTATCGGCAATCTCGCCGACATCACGCTGCGAGCACTGGAAACTCTGGCCGGGGCCGATGTGCTCGCCTGCGAGGACACCCGCGTCACCCGTGTGCTGCTCGATCGCTACGGCATCGTCAACCGCCCCTATGCCTATCATGAATACAATGCCAACGAGGTCGGCCCGAAGCTGCTGGCTGCGCTGGACGAAGGCAAGTCCGTGGCACTGGTTTCCGACGCCGGCACGCCGCTAGTCTCCGATCCCGGTTATCGTCTGGGGCAACTCGCCATCGAAGCCGGGCATCGCGTGGTGCCGATCCCCGGTGCATCGGCGCCGCTTGCCGCCCTTGTCGGTTCCGGCCTGCCGAATGACGCCTTCCTGTTTGCCGGCTTCCTGCCGTCCAAGGACAAGGCCCGCCGCGACCGCTTTGCCGAACTGGCGGCAATCCCCGCCACCCTGATGTTCTTCGAATCCCCGCACCGGATCGCAGCGACAATCACAGCTGCCCATGACGTGCTGGGGCCTGCGCGCCGTGCCACCGTCTGCCGCGAACTGACGAAAACCTTCGAGGAATTCCGTCGCGGCACATTGGCCGAGCTCAAGGCATTTTACGATGAGGGCGCCACCGTCAAGGGCGAGATCGTGCTGGTCATCGGTCCGCCGGATGCGCCGGCAGCCCCGGAGGCCGACGATGTCGATGCCATCCTCAAGAAACTCGTCAAGGATATGTCGACCGGCAAGGCCGCGACCGAAGCCGCCAAACAGACCGGCCTCAACCGCAAGGATCTCTACGACCGGCTGCTCGAACTCAAGGATCAGGATGACGCGTAAGGCGCCGGACGAGAAAAGACTGAAGGCGGTCCGGCGCGGATCGCTGGCCGAATATCGCGCCGCCCTTTCCCTGGTTCTCAAGGGCTATCGTATTGCGCCTTCCGCTATCGCACGAAGCTGGGTGAAATCGACATTATTGCACGCAAGGGCAATCTCATCGCCTGCATTGAGGTAAAAGCCCGCCGCTCGCTGGAAGATTCCGTTTTTGCGGTTTCCGATTTTGCACAACGCCGCATCCGCGCTGCAAGCGACCTCTGGCTGGCGAAACAAAGGGATTCCGCACTCCTTTCAATCCGCTACGACATCATCTCCGTGACGCCCTGGCGCTGGCCCGTCCATTTGCCGGATGCTTTTTGAACAGCTGTGCATCGTTGTAATCGTTCCGACACAAAAGCGTTATGCTGATGTCATGGAAGGGCTTTAGCCGGTTCCTCACCTTAACCCTGGTGAAAGGAACTGCCCATGATCAAGAACATCACGATGACCGGCCTCGCGCTGGCTTTCTCCGCCACTTCCTCGTTTGCCGCGACCAACATCACCTGGTGGCACGGCATGGCCGGCCGCAACGGCGAAGTCATCAACGAAGTCGCCCAGAAGTTCAACGCCTCGCAGACCGCTTGCGCGCTCACCCCGGTTTCCAAGGGCACCTATGAGGAAGCGCTCGCTTCCGGCATCGCCGCCTTCCGCTCGGGCGAACAGCCGAACATCCTGCAGGTTTTCGATGCCGGTGCGGCCACGATCATCAACGCCAAGGGCGCCGTCATTCCGGCTGAAGACCTGATCACCAAGGCCGGCTACACCTTCGACCGCAACGCCTTCATCGATGGCGTTCGTTATTTCTACGCCGATAGCGAAGGCAAGTTCGTCGGCATGCCGTTCAACTCTTCGGCACCGATCATGTACATCAACGACGAAGCTCTGAAGAAGGCCGGCGTCGAAGCCCCGAAGACCTGGGAAGAATTCGAAGCCGCCGCTCCGAAGCTCAAGGAAGCCGGCTTCATCCCGCTCGTCCAGTCGCAGCTGACCTGGCAGTTCACCGAGAACTTCTTCTCGCGCAACAACATCCAGTTCGCCACCAACAACAACGGTTACGACAGCGTTGTCGACACCCAGCTGAAGGTCACCGATCCGAACCTCATCATGATGTTCGACAAGCTGAAGGCCTGGGCCGATGAAGGCTACTTCGCCTATTACGGCGCCGGTTGGAACGATAACCAGAAAATGTTCGAAGAGAACAAGGCCGCTCTCTGGATCGGTTCGTCGGGCTCGTTCGGTGGCCTGCAGAAGACGGCGCAGATGCCGTTCTCGGCAACCTTCCTGCCCTATTGGGGCTCGATCAAGGGCGCCGGTACCTCGTCCTTCATCGGCGGCGCTGCCCTGTTTGCCATGTCCGGCAAGTCGGATGAAGAAAACAAGTGCGTGGCCGATTTCTTCCAGTTCCTGACCTCGCCGGAAGTCCAGGTCTTCTACCATGAAGCCACCGGTTATGTCGCGATCACCAAGGCTGCCTACGAGCTTGCCAAGAGCCAGGGCTACTACAAGGAAAAGCCGGCTGCCGAAGTCGGCATCCAGCAGCTCCTGCTGCCGGCCGGTGAATGGTCGAAGGGTTACCGCCTCGGCTTCTACCCGCAGATCCGCGAAATCATGGAACGCGAATACGGCCGCATCTTCGCCGGCGAAGTCTCCGTGAAGGAAGCCTTCGAAACCATCGAGAAGGAAGGCAACGAACTTCTCGCCCGCTTTGCGAAAACGGCTGGTTGATCTGGTTTCCCCTCCCCTTGTGGGGAGGGTTGCCCACGGGCTGACGGCAAACTCCCTCTTCTCCCCGGCGGGGAGAAGGTGGCCGAAGGCCACCTTGCGGATTTGGCGCACGACACCCCCCTCTGCCCTGTCGGGCATCTCCCCCTCAAGGGGGGGAGATCACAAGAGGCACGCTCTCGCCTCAACCACAGCAGCGGCGAGGGACATGAAATGATCTCCCCCTTGAGGGGGAGATGTCACGAAGTGACAGAGGGGGGTGATGCGGCAAATGCCGGATCGTCCTTCTACCACCCCCAAGGGCCAAACCCATGACGCACGCACCATCGCTCTCCCCGACGAGCCCAGCGGCCACCACCACCGGCGGCTTTTTCGCCCGTTTCCGCTCCGCCCCGTCGGAGCCCAGTTTCGCCAAGCGCGTGCAGTTTTCCTCGCCCTACCTGCCCTATCTCTTCCTCGCCCCGCAAATGGCGATCATCTTCATCTTCTTCTATTGGCCCTCGGTCCAGGCGATCCAGTCGTCCTTCTACCTTGAGGACCCCTTCGGTTTCGGCTCCACCTTCGTCGGCACGAGCAACTACACCGATGTGCTGAAATCCGGCGAATATCTCGGCATCGCCCGCTTCACAGCCATCTTTACCGCCGCCGTCACCTTCTTTTCGCTGGCGATCGGCCTTCTGCTCGCCGTCAAGGCGGACGGTGTCATTCGTGGCAATGCCACCTACAAGACACTGCTGATCTGGGTCTACGCCATCGCCCCGCCGGTTGCCGGCTTGATGGGCATGATGATGTTCGACCAGCATATCGGCCCGCTGGTGAGATTCGTCGGCCTGTTCGGCTGGGACATGAAGGTCGGGCTGAACTACAACGACACCGCAGCCGCCATGATCATCGTCTCCGTCTGGAAGCAGATTCCCTACAACTTCATCTTCTTCCTCTCCGGCCTCCAGGGCATTCCGGTTTCGGTGCGCGAGGCGGCGCTGATGGATTGCCGCTCCGGCTTCCGCCGCTTCTGGACTGTCATCCTGCCACTGCTCGCGCCGACGGCCTTCTTCCTCCTGATCATCAACACGACCTATGCCCTGTTCGACACGTTCGGCGTCATCGACGTGATGGTGAAGGACAAGGCCGCCAACAACCCGATCACGCTGGTCTACAAGGTCTATATGGACGGCTTCCGTGGCAACGACCTCGGCGGCTCCTCGGCCCAGTCGGTCATCCTGATGATCATCGTCTTCGTGCTCACCATCTTCCAGTTCCGCTTCATCGAGCGGCGCGTCCACTACAATTGAGCGGAGCCCGGCCATGCAGCGCGTCAAACTCTTCAATCATTTCATCCTGCTGATGGGCGTCTTCATCATGGTCGGCCCGCTGGTCGTTGCCCTGATGACCTCGAGCCACGAGGCGGCCGATATCCACCGCAACGGTCTCAGCCTCCTGCCCGGCGGCCATTTCGTCGAGACCTATACCAAGGTGCTGACTAAGGAAGGCGGCTTTACCGGCAAGATCACCGGCCTCCGGATGATGATGAATTCTCTCATCCTCGGCATCGGCTTTGCCGTCGGCAAGATCGCACTGTCGATGCTGGCGGCCTATGCGCTGGTCTATTTCCGCTTCCGCTTCGCGACCATCCTCTTCTGGATGATCTTCACGACGCTGCTCCTGCCGCTCGAAGTGCGCATCCTGCCGTCCTACGAGGTCATGAACACGCTTCACCTCACCAACACTTATACCGGCCTGATCGTGCCGCTCCTGGCGTCCGCCACCGGCACCTTCTATTTCCGCCAGTTCTTCAAATCGATCCCGGACGAACTGCTCGAAGCCGCCCGCATTGATGGCGCCGGCCCGTTCAAGTTCTTCATCGACGTGATCGTGCCGCTGTCGAAGACGATGATGGCGGCGATCTTCATCATCATGTTCGTCTATGGCTGGAACCAGTATCTCTGGCCGACGCTGATGACCACGGATGAGAGCTTCTTCACGCTGGTGCGCGGAATCAAGCAAATCCTGCTCGTCTGGGTCGGCTCCAACATTCCCGATTACAACGAGGCCTTTGCCCTGGCGATCCTCGCCATGGTCCCGCCAGTGATGATCGTCATGATCTTCCAGCGCTGGTTCATCAAGGGTCTCACGGAAAGCGACAAGTAAAGGAGAGCGCCATGGCTCAGATCAACATCACCAATGTTTCGAAGATCTATGCCGGCGGCGTCGAGGCGGTGAAATCCGTCTCGATCGATATCGCCGATGGCGAGTTCATCGTGCTCGTTGGCCCCTCCGGCTGCGGCAAGTCCACCCTGCTGCGCATGGTCGCCGGCCTTGAGACCATCTCCAAAGGCACCGTCGAAATCGGCGACCGCATCGTCAACGATGTCGAGCCGGCCGAGCGCGATATCGCCATGGTCTTCCAGAACTACGCGCTCTACCCGCATATGACCGTCTACGACAACCTCGCCTACGGCCTGAAGAACCGGGGCACGCCGAAGGCCGAGATCGACGCCCGCGTCGCGGAAGCCGCCCGCATGCTGCAGCTCGAACAATATCTCGACCGCAAGCCCCGCGCCCTTTCCGGCGGCCAGCGCCAGCGCGTCGCCATGGGCCGCGCCATCGTGCGCAAACCCGCCGCCTTCCTGTTCGACGAACCGTTGTCGAACCTCGACGCCAAACTGCGCGTCTCCATGCGCGGCGAAATCAAGCAACTGCAGAAGCGCCTCGGCACGACGTCTCTCTACGTCACCCACGACCAGCTCGAAGCCATGACGCTCGCCGACCGCCTCGTGGTTCTCAACGGCGGCGAGATCGAACAGATCGGCCGACCGCTCGACGTCTACCACACCCCCGCCTCCACCTTCGTCGCCAGCTTCATCGGCTCCCCCGCCATGAACCTCGTGCGCGCCAATCGCGAAGGCAACCGCCTGCATCTCGGCTCGCAGATCATCGAGGCCGACCGCCTCTCGTCGCTCCCCACAGACCTCACCGTCGGCATCCGCGCCGAAGACCTGCGCCTCGCCAACCCCGGCGAACAATCCCTCACCCTGAAGATCGGCTATGTCGAGGAACTCGGCGCCCAGCGCCTCGTCCATGGCACGATCGACGGCAAGCAACTCACCGCCGCCCTCTCCCCGGAAATCGAACTCGGCGACACCATCGCCCTCACCATCGCCCCCTCCCGCCTGCACTTCTTCGACACGACGACGGGCAAGCGGCTGGTGCTTGCACTGGACACTCCCGATACAGGGCGCCAAGCTGTGAATAAGCTACAAGCGGCTATCGGATAGTTGAAGATTTCTCTAAAGCTGCACGTTGTTGGCAACTCAGTTCCTTGCGAAAGATGCTAGAATTCCGGTTCCTCTAGGTCGCTCGACGAAAGCGACTTGTTGCGGTCCTCTAAGTATAGGCATGCAATGGTATCGGAATCAGCCAGCTCATCGAAGATACATATGTGCCAGCACCAGACGAAACGGCTGGACCGTCAATCCGATGGTGAACTGCCCCCCATTTCGACCGGACAGTCGGCATAAGCAGAAAGGCTCAAGCACAGGCTTGAGGACAGGCTTATGTCTAACGAGTATCGACACGTTGAAT
>NZ_LMRG01000001.1:966006-966345 GCF_001425605.1 Rhizobium sp. Leaf453
GCAAGACGATGGAGGTCGAAATCCTCCGCGAAGCCCTTTCCAAAGCAGACTCAAAAAAACGGATATCGCGGCCGATCTTGTTGCCGAAGGACGGTTCGCGATGAAGACCGTCGCAGAAACATTGAGCGTCTCCCGTTCCAACCTGGTCGAGCGGCTGAAAGGCAGATCGAAGCCGCGCGGCTCCTATCACAAGGCCGAGGATGCAGAGCTTCTGCCCGCCATCCGMAGGCTGGTGGATCARAGGCCAACCTATGGCTATCGGCGGATCGCCGCGCTCCTCAATCGCGAAAGGCGAGCCGCCGACAAGCCTGTCGTCAACGCCAAGCGGGTTCATCGCAT
>NZ_LMRG01000001.1:966417-966858 GCF_001425605.1 Rhizobium sp. Leaf453
CTCCGGCTCGGACGTGCGCGACATGATGCTGGAGGCGGTCGAGAAGCGGTTCACAGCAACGAGAGCCCCGCACGCAATCGAGCATCTCTCGGACAATGGTTCGGCTTACACCGCGAGGGATACGAGGTTGTTTGCTCAGGCACTCAATCTGACGCCCTGCTTCACGCCGCTAGCTAGTCCCCAGTCGTATGGTATGTCGGAAGCCTTCGTCAAAACCTTGAAGCGGGATTACATCCGCATCTCAGCACTGCCGGACACCGAAACAGCGCTCCGGCTTATCGACCGGTGGATCGAGGACTACAACGAAATCCATCCCCATTCCGCGCTCAAGATGGCTTCCCCTCGGCAGTTCATCAGGGCAAAATCAAWCTAGCCGACATGTCCGGTGAAACCCCTTCGTTTGAAATTTAGTCAAGTCTTACGAAGGGTGCGCTTGTCACC
>NZ_LMRG01000002.1 GCF_001425605.1 Rhizobium sp. Leaf453
AACGTCATCGCCAAAGGCACGATCATCCAGAACGTCATCGCCAAAGGCACGATCATCCAGATCAACAGCAACCCAACCGACGGCGCCATCATCAATCGCGCCAGACCACGAGTGTTCGTTGTCGCCATGATAAAGTCCCTCCCCCTTGTTGCAGCGACCGGCTCCCGTCGGCGCATGCCTGCCTCACAACACCGGCTTGACCGGCTGTGCCGTGATCCGTCCCGACGCCCGTCAGGCAACGTGCGGATGGACAGCCCGGTCGTAGATCCCCAGCACGATATCGACCGCGGCGATCAGGATATCCTCGACGGACCGTCCGCTGAGGTCGCGCGCCTCGAACTGCGGGAAGTGTTGATGAATCAATGTTTCCGGGATCGTCACCTTTTCAAGGGCGCGAAACAGAGAATCGACGGCGGCCTGTGCCTCCGGCCTGTTCCAGTAATAGCGGATGCGGTCGCTGTAGCTGTAATGGCGCTGCAGCCGCAGGGCGGCCTCGTCGCCATGATAATGGCCACGCCAGTCCTTCGGCTGCTCCATCATGAGCTTTTCCATCGCCTTTCGCAGTGGCCGCTCGGCGTAACCGTCCACAAGTTCGCCTGCCAGCATGTCCAGCGCATAGAGCGCTTCGCGATAGGCAAAGGTCACACCGGGGCCGACCTTCAGAATCGGAAAGCCGTCCCTTACCAGCGCGGCAAGAGCTTCTTCAGGCTGATAGTCAGTGGAGTGAGCCTCGAAAACCAGGCTGTCATAACTGTCGAGCACCGCAGCCAGACGGGCGGCCTTGGGTGGATCATAGACGATGACATTATCGCTGCCGAATTCGACGCCCGGCTGAACGACAAAGGCGATGGTGCGGGCGAAGGCGTCCTGCAGCCCGGCCGCCTCGAACACCTCGCGGTGGATGGCGACGGTCGAGACAGCGGCATCCGGCGATGTCGGTTCGACCGTATCGAGGACATGATCGGCGCCGCCGGGAACCGGAACTTCGGTCCCGAGGATATAGACCGGAAGCGGGAGCCCATTTGCTTTCGCGGTTGCCTCCGCCACCTGACAGAGCGCCGCCGCCCGCGTCGCAATTGTCCGGTCTTCGAGAACTGCGGGATCTCCCGCACAGGCCATCGAGGCATCGAGATGGATCTTGCCGAAGCCCGCCGCCACATAGGCCTCGACCATCACCTTCGCCTTTTCCATGGCGCTCTCGGGCGCTTCGTTGCGCCAGGGATTCGGGCCGAGATGATCCCCACCGAAGATCAGCAGGCTGCGGTCCAGCCCTTCCTCCCTTGCAATGCCTTCTACCAGACCGACAAAATCGGCCGGTGTCATGCCGGTATAGCCACCGAGATGATTGACCTGGTTGCAGGTCGCCTCGATCAGCACCGGACGCTGTGTCAGCGTGGCCCGGCGGATGGCGGCACGCAGCACGGTCGGATGCGCGGAGCAGACCGAGGTGATACCGAAAGGACGCCCCTCGCGGCGGGCGTTGGCCAGATCGAGAAGAAGAGAACTCATTTCGAAACCTCCGATCGGGTCGTTGCGACGAACTCGTCGAGTTCGGCAAAGGAAGACGTGCCCTCCATCGGCCCCTGCTTCGTGACGTTGCGGGCGCCGGCCGCATTGGCGTAGCGCAATGCCTCTTCGGGCGAATGCCCCTTGCGGCGGCAGGTGAGATAGGTGGCGCCGAAACAGTCGCCGGCACCGGTCGGATCGACCTCTTCCACAGAGAAGGCCGGCGAATGGAGTGGGCCATGGGCGCGGCTGAAATGCGAGGAGCCTTCCTTCCCCCGTTTCAGCACGACTTCCGAAATGCCGCGCGACAACAGGCTCTCGATCGCGCCGGCCTCATTCTCGATGCCGGCAGCCAGCGACAGTTCCTCGCCGGACGGAAGCAGCAGGTCGGTGACGGCAAGCATGTCCTCAAGCTGCCGCTTGGCCTCGCCACCCTCGCCCACCAGTTCCTTGCGGATATTCGGATCGAAGGAGACCGAGCCACCGCGCGCCTTCACGACCGAGACGGCTTCAAGCAGGATCGGTGCGATGCCGGGAATGGCGAAGGCGGAGCCCATGACATGGACATGACCGGCACGCGCGATCAGGGCGCGCGCGGCATCCGTCATAGTCGTGCCGCCGGACGCGGACTTGGCGATATTGAAGACGAAATCACGGGCGCCATCCGGCCGATAGCGCACAAAGGCGCTGCCGGTCGGCATATCCGGCAGGACAGCGATCGCGGAGACATCGACGCCATCGCGCTGCAACCGCTCGACATTCAGCCGGCCGAAATCGTCGTCGCCGACAGCCGAGACGATGCCGCAGGCACCACCGAGCTTGGCGACCTGATCGATGAAGATGGCCGGCGCACCGCTCGGAAACGGCCCGATCAGCGACTGCGCCTCACGGAACCCTTCACCGACCGTCGTGGCCATGATTTCCACCAGGATTTCGCCGATGGTGATGGTCGGCCCGAAGGATTCCGGCGCGAGCGCTTGACGACTGTTCATTCCCATTCCTCCCGGACGCGCATATGGCCGCGCGCCTTTGATATCGACGACGGAATTATAATCGCAAGCGTGTAATGTCAATCATTAAATTTACACGCGTAAAATTATAGCAAAGAAATCGCCTACACGTGTCGAAGGCCAACATCGACGCATATTGCAGCGCACAACAACAAAAAGAGCCTTAAATTTCAGCATCCTGCGCTTCCAGGGCGCAAATACTCACCCGGATCGCTTGACAAAAGTCTGCGATTTGAAGATAAAAAGTTTACGCATGTAAGAAAATGCGGGAACATTTGAGAAGGAGGAGGTTTTCATGAGTAAATATGTGCGCATGCTGTCGTCATCCGCCCTCGGCGTCGGCCTGTTGGCCGGCATGGCCCAGGCAGAGGAGATCAACGTCGCGACCGTGAACAACGGCGACATGATCATCATGCAGAAGCTGTCGGCGGCCTGGGAGAAGGAAACCGGCAACAAGATCAACTGGATCGTGCTCGAAGAGAACGTGCTGCGCGAACGCGTCACGACAGATATCGCCACCAAGGGCGGCCAGTTCGACGTGCTGACGATCGGCGGCTATGAAGCGCCGATCTGGGGCAAGGCCGGCTGGCTGACGCCGGTTGACGATCTCGGCGACGATTACGACTATTCCGACCTGCTCGACCCGATCAAGGCCGGCCTGACGGTCGACGGCAAGCTCTATGCCGTGCCGTTCTACACCGAAAGCTCGTTCACCCTGTACCGCAAGGACCTGTTCGAAGCCGCCGGCCTGACCATGCCGGACCAGCCGAGCTACGACCAGATCAAGGAATTTGCGGCCAAGCTCACCGACAAGGCCAACCAGCAATATGGCATCTGCCTGCGCGGCAAGCCGGGCTGGGGCGAGAACATGGCTTTCCTCGGCACCATGGTGAACAGCTACGGCGGCCGTTGGTTCGACATGGACTGGAAGCCGCAGCTAAATTCCGAGCCCTGGAAGAAAGCCGTGACCGACTACGTCCAGATCCTCAACGAATACGGCCCTCCGGGCGCGACGGCGAACGGCTTCAACGAGAACCAGACGCTGTTTGCCACCGGCAAATGCGCCATGTGGATCGACGCAACCTCGGCTGCCGGACGCGTCTTCGATCCGAAGCAGAGCCAGGTCGCCGACAAGATTGCCTTCACGCGCTCCCCGGTCGCGGTCACGCCGAATGGCTCCTCCTGGTCCTGGTCGTGGGATCTCGCAATCCCCGCGACATCGCAGAAGGTCGATGTGGCAAAGTCGTTCCTCAAGTGGGCGACCTCCAAGGACTATGTGAAGATGGTCGGCGAATCCGAAGGTTGGGTCGCGGTTCCTCCGGGCACCCGCAAGTCCACCTACGCGCTGCCGGAATACCAGAAGGCGGCTCCGTTCGCAGCGACGGTCCTCGACGCCATCATGTCGGCCGACCCGTCCAAGCCGACCAAGGATCCGGTTCCGTATACGGGCGTGCAGTTCGTCGCCATTCCGGAGTTCCAGGCGATCGGCACCTTTGTCGGGCAGCAGATCAGCGCCGCGCTTTCGGGCCAGCAGTCCGTCGACGATGCGCTCAATGCGGCGCAGACGCAGGCTGAACGCGACATGACCCGCGCCGGCTACATCAAGTGAGCCAACAGTCCACGCCTTGAGCGTGGACCCTCCCGGGGGGAGTCCGGCCCGATATCGCCGGGCTCCTCGCGCCTCATTCTACCAGACCAAACAGACGATGCGGTGGCGAAGGTCCCGGCCGCGAAGGAAACCATCATGAGATTGCAGAACAAGACCGCCCTCATTACCGGTGGCGCACGCGGGATCGGCCTGGGCTTTGCCGAGGCTTTTGTGGCGGAAGGCGCCAAGGTCGTGATCGGCGACATCAACATCGACCGCGCAACGGCAGCAGCGGCGTCGATCGGCCCCTCCGCCTCTGCCGTCCGGCTGGATGTGACCGATCTTTCCAGCATCGATGCGACAGTCGCCCAGGTGGACAAGGATTTCGGCGGGATCGACATCCTCGTCAACAATGCCGCCATCTTCGACATGGCACCGATCAACGCCATCACCGAAGACAGCTATGACCGTGTCTTCGACGTCAATCTCAAGGGACCGCTGTTCATGATGAAGGCGGTTTCCAACGTCATGATCGCGCGCGGTCGCGGCGGCAAGATCATCAACATGGCAAGCCAGGCCGGACGGCGCGGCGAATCGCTCGTGACACTCTACTGCGCCTCCAAGGCAGCAATCATCTCGGCCACCCAATCGGCAGCCTTGGCGCTGGTGAAGCATGGCATCAATGTCAACGCGATCGCGCCGGGCGTGGTCGATGGCGAGCATTGGGACATCGTCGATGCCGAATTTGCCAAGTGGGAAGGCCTTGCTGCCGGTGAAAAGAAGGCACAGGTCGCCAAGTCCGTTCCGATCGGCCGCTTCGCCACGCCCGACGATATCAAGGGGCTGGCCGTCTTCCTCGCATCGGCCGACAGCGATTACATTCTGGCGCAGACCTATAATGTCGACGGCGGCAACTGGATGAGCTGAGGAGCACCGTCATGAAGGCGATCCAATTCGTTGAAAAGGGCAAGGCGACGATCGGCGATATTCCCGTCGGCGCCCTGCCACCCGGCCATGCGCTTATCCGCGTCAAGGCGGCCGGCCTTTGCCACACCGATATCGACGTGCTGCACGCCCGCTATGGGGCGGGCGCATTCCCGCTCGTGCCTGGCCATGAATATGCCGGTGAGGTGATCGACCTCGCGTCCGACGTCAGGAGCATCAAGACGGGAAGCCGCGTCGCCGTGGACCCGAACCTGCCCTGCGGCACATGCCCCTCTTGCCGCAAGGGCCTGACCAATCTGTGCCGCGATCTCAAGGCCTATGGCGTTTCCCACAATGGCGGCTTCTCCGAGTTCAGCGTCGTCAGAGCCGATCATCTGCACGATATCGGCGACATGCCCTACGACCTGGCGGCACTTGCCGAGCCGTTGGCCTGCGTTCTCAATGGTGTCGGCGCCGCCGGCATAACGGACAAGGCCAGCGCACCGTCTAACGCCCTCATCTTCGGTGCCGGTCCGATCGGGCTGCTGCTCGGCCTTGCGTTGAAGTCGGCCGGGGCGGAACAGGTTACCTTCGCCGATATCAACGAAGGCCGGCTGGGCTCCGCCTCAAGCCTCGGTTTCACGCCGATTGTCTCGGAATCGCGGGAACTGCTCGCCAGCGAGCGGGCCTATGATTTCGTTGCGGACGCGACTGGCATTCCCGGCGTCGTCGAGGGCATGATCGATCTCGTCGCCGATGGCGGCACCGCTCTGCTGTTCGGCGTCTGCGCGCCGGATGCGCGGGTTTCCATCTCGCCGTTCCAGATTTTCCGGCGTCAATTGAAACTCGTCGGCTCGCACTCGCTCAACCGCAATATCCCCGATGCGTTGTCCGTCCTGTCCGCAGACCGGGAGCGGATGTCCCGGCTGGTCACCCACCGGTTGCCGCTTGCGGAGATGGTGCCCTATTTCCTGACCAAGCCGAGCGATCCGGCGACGATGAAAGTTCAGTATGTCGATGACTGACGGCGGCAGCCGAGATCATCGTTCATTCCGGCTTTTCTAGTGGAGACCGAACGTTGGAACGCTTCATTGTTTCCATTTGACAATGAAGCGCTCTAAGACGGTAAGTTAGAATTCGACGGAGTATGCGGATTGGCCAAGACGATTAAGACGATGGAGGACTTTTCGGAGTTCGTCGGCCTGTCGCGGCCGACCGTCTCCAAATACTTCAACGACCCCGGCTCCGTTCGCAAGAAGACACGGGACGCGATCGAGGAGGCGCTGAAGAAGTCCGGGTTCCGCCCGAACATGTTCGCGGTGAACCTCAATCGCCGCCGCAGCAATATCATCGGCATTGTCATTCCCAATACGCTCGATCCGTTCTTCATGGCGCTGACACGGCGGATCGAGATCATCGCCAATGAAGCCGGCTTTCTTGCGTTTGTCCTGTCCTCGGATGGAAAGCCGGAAATCGAGGAAGAGGCGATCAAGACGTTCCGGTCCATGAACGTGGCCGGAGCGATCATCGCTCCCATCGGGCGGGAAACCCGCAGCTCGACGCTGGAGCAACTTGGACGCGATATTCCGCTTGTGTATGTCGATACCCCGACCGATGGCGGAGCCTCGTTCGTCGGCACCGACAACCGCCAGAGCTTCGGCCTGATCGTCGACTATCTCTGCCGCTCGGGCGAGCCGCCCTGCTTCTTCGGCATGCCCGAAGTCAACATCAATGCCGTCGAGCGGCGCAATGCCTATGTCGAAGCCATGACCGGTTTCGGCCTGACGCCGGAGCTGATCAAGCTGTCTGCGGTTGCCACCTGGGATTTCGAACGCTTCGCCATGGAAGAGGCTTCACGCCTGTTTGACGCGCCGTCGCGCCTGCCGACTCGCACGATCGTCTGCGCCAACGACCGCCTCGCCTTCGGCGTCATCGCCGCCGCCTGGGCAAAGGGTCTCAAGGTCGGCCATGGCCCCGGATGCGATATCCGCGTCGCCGGTCACGACGATCACCCCCTGTCGCAATATACCTGCCCGCCGATCACCACCGTTGCCCAGAACTACAATGAGATCGGCCGGCTCGCCATCGGCCTCTTGTTCAAGCAGCTCGGCGAGGACACGCCGGGGGACGATATGCTGCTGACCCAGAACCGAATCCTGCTCAAGGCCGAACTGATGCTGCGGAAATCCGCCTGATATTATCCTGCCTTACAACTCTGTGCGCCGAATACCGGCGTCGCGGGATGTTGAGAGGGTCACCGCGACACCGATTGTTGTGCTCGATCAGAGCGTATAACCACCATCGATCGTCAGGCTCGCGCCCGTCATGTAGGACGATTCCGGTCCGGCAAGATAGGAGACGACGCCGGCGATTTCACTGGTATCGGCCACTCGCTTGAGAGGGCTCCTTTCTGAGAGCATGTCCAGCATATCGCTGGTGATATCCGTTTCGGTCGGTCCTGGCTGGATGTTGTTCACGGTGATGCGGCGTGGCGCGAGATCCAGCGCAATCCCCTTGACCATGGCCGCGACGGCGCCCTTGGTGAACTGATAGACGCTCGAACCTGCAAAACCGGTGCGGATGGCGACGTTCGACCCGATGGTGATCACCCGTCCACCATCCCTGATATGCGGAACGGCAGCCTGGATCGAAAGAAACACGCCTCTCACATTGACCGTCAGCATCATTTCGAGATCCTCGAGACTGACTGCATCCACCGTACCGAGCCTGAGGATACCAGCGTTGACGACCACGGCATCGAGCGGGCCGAAGGCATCGACGGCCTTGGCGACCGCATCCCGAATGGCCTGGGGATCTGCACTATCTGCGTGGATCGCCCTGACCTTGCCGCCCGTCGTTTCAATCTCCTGCACGAGAGCCACCGCACGATCGGGACGAGACACATAGGTGAAGGCAACCGCAAAACCATCCTCGACGAGGCGTTTGACGGCTGCAGCGCCGATGCCTCTCGAACCGCCGAAGACAAGCGCAGTTTTCGTCCCCTTGATTATTTCATCTGTCACGTTCATTCTCCTTTTTTTGACTAAACAGTCCATAACTAACCAAATAAAAAGACGATCCTTTTCGATCTACACGGCTCTCAGCCGGTCCGTCGCAAAAGATGCAATCGCCCTCAACTCCTCAAGACCACCGCCGGCGCGCGCCGCAAGTTGCAGTCCCGTCATCGTCACCTGTACGAATGCGGACGCTTCCTCCGCGTCGAGACCATTGTCGATTTCTCCGCCTGCCTGTCCCTCCCGAATTCGTTCGGTAATCCGCGTGCCGAGCGCCGCGCTGACCTTGGCTCTTTGCTCCATGAGCAGGGCGTCGGTGGTGCCGAACTCGCCGACCGAACCGACACCCATGCAACCGAGGCAACGGACGCGGTCGTCTTCGGCAATCAGCCCCCGCAGCAACGCCCGGATACCCTCCAGAGCCGACGTCGGCTCCGACAGGCGCCGGAGATGGCCAGAGGTGGTTTTCAGCTGATAGGCGGATAGTGCTTCGAGATAGAGCGTCCGTTTGTCGCCGAACGCGTTGTAAAGGCTCTGCCTGCCGATATTCATGGCCTGCAGGAGGTCATCCGTCGAGGTGGCGGCAAAACCCCTCGACCAGAAGACCTCCATCGCCCTCTGAAGGGCCTCGTCACGATCAAATTCTCTTGGTCTAACCATGACGAAGACTTTATGCAGTTATTGACATATCAGTCAATAACAAATGATTCATCGCACCTGTCTTCTCAGAAGGCTGGATTGGTGGGTGCCCTCAAGGATCGAGGGCAGCTGTGATCAATGTACCAAGTGGCGACGGTTCCGTCGATGAAACATCGAGAATGCACGGGGTCACGGCCACCATGGCGACGAGGATGCAAATGACTGCCTTGTTCACGCGCATGATCTCGCTCCCGTATCAGACGAGGTTGAGCTGGACGTTGATATTGCCCCGTGTCGCCTTGGAATAGGGGCAAATCTGGTGGGCATCCTCGATGATGGACCGGGCAGTATCCGGTTCGATCCCCGGCAGGCTGATGTTCAGGCGTGCCTGCAGGAAAAACTCGCCTTCGGTGGTTCCGAGATCAACTTCTGCATCGACGGCCGTATCGGCGGGAAGCCGAAGCTGGCGCTTTCCGGCAGCCCTCGTCATCGCGCCGATGAAGCAGGCTGACCATCCGGCGGCGAAAAGCTGCTCGGGATTCGTACCCGGCTTTCCGCTTCCAGGAGGCGACAGCTTGACGTCGAGCGCAGCATCGTCGCTGTGTGCAAAGCCTTCACGCCCGCCGGTGGTATGGGTTCTGCCGGTGTAGAGAACATTTTCGATCATGGACATGGAACACTCCTTGGTTCGTCGTTCGCAGCGATATCCGCTGACGAGGAGTGTTTTGAGGGGTCGACGTATCCGGTGTGTTTCCTGCTGAGGCCGAAGTGTATCAGAGTTTAGCAGCGCCCCGGAACGACACTCTGCCTTGCAACGCGGGTTATTTTCTCTCGAGGCTCAGTTCCGCCGCCAGTCCTCCACTCGTTCGATTGTAAAGGCGCACCGATCCGCCTAGCGTTGTCGCCAACTGCTGGGCAATTGCCAGGCCGAGGCCTGTGCCGCCGGTCTCGCGGTTGCGCGATTGCTCCAGCCGGAAGAAGGGCTGCATGGCCGCACCCAGCATATCGTCGGGAATGCCCGGCCCGCGATCGAGAACAGTGATGACGACACCATCGCCCTCCCCCCACTCGACACTGATTTCGGCAGCACCGGCAAACTTGATGGCATTGTCGATGAAGTTCGTCAGAATGCGCCGGAGGGCGTGGGGCTTCGTCACCGCCGTACCCTGCACGACACCGAGCACGCTGACCGCCTTCCCGGTGTCCTGGTAGTCATAGGCAATGCTGTCGATGAAGGACGAGAGGTCGATGCGGGCCGATTTCTCGCCATTGCCATGGGAGCTTCGGGCATAGGCAATACCATCCTTGACCAGCCGCTCGATCTCACCGAGGTCGCTGACGAGCTTGTCCCTCTCCGGCGTATCGTCCGCCATATCGACCCGCAGACGCATGCGCGCGATCGGCGTCTGCAGATCGTGCGAGATGGCGGCGAGAATCTGCACCCGTTCTTCCAGGTGATGGGCAATGCGGTCCCGCATGGCGTTGAAGGCGCGCGCGGCATGGGCAACCTCGCTCGGGCCATCCTCGGGCATCGGCGCGCCCTTGACGTTCGGGTCGAGCGCATCGGCCGCGGCCGCCAGCTCGCCCAGCGGACGAAATGCCAGCCGCACGGCAAACCAGGTGCAAAGCACCAGCAACGCCATCTGGACCGCAAAGACATAGGGCAGCCAACCCGCGAGCGGCATGACGCCTCTGGGCGTCACGTCAATCGTCAGCGGAGATCCATCCGACAGGGTAAGATGACCCTGCAGCCTGCCGCTATCACCGGGAATCGCTTCGACCTTCAGCGGAAACTTGTGGCCTGCTGCCTCCTCGATCCGTGCAGCGATTTCGGCTCCCCGGCCCGACATGTCGGGCACGCCGGGAAGCCCGGGACCCAGTACAAGCCGGTAGCTGCCGCGGCTCAACCGATCGAGCCATTGCGGCCGTTCATCCGCGGGCAGCCTGTCGATCACCGCGATCGATGTGGCGAGATCGCTTTCCAGCGTTCCGAGCATGACAGATTTTGCCGACATGTAGCGTTCGAGAAAGAGAATGCTGAAGGACAGTCCGTAGGCGATCGCCAATCCGGCAAGCAGGATGAGAAAAAACCGGGAGCGGAGCGTGCGCGGCCACCAGCCATTCAACAGCATGCCGCCGTCCCTCATATCCTCGGCTCCGAAATCTCGACCGGGACGGAGAAGACATAGCCCTCGGCGCGCACCGTCTTGATGTAGGTGGGCTCCCGTGCATCGTCACCCAACCGCTGGCGCAGCCGGCTGACCAGCAGATCGATCGAGCGATCGAACAATTCCGCGTCCCGCCCCTGCGTGAGGTTCAGCAACTGATCCCGGTTGAGCACGCGTTGCGGATGATCGATGAACACCCGCAGCAGCCGATACTCCGCGCCACTCAGGGCGATCTCCGTTCCCTGCTGGTCCAGAAGATGACGCCCAACCGTATCGAGGCGCCAGTCACCGAAGGTGAGAAGCTGGCCGGCCTCCGAAATCTGCAGGTTCGGCGGCAACATTCTGGTGCGACGCAATACAGCCTTGATCCGGGCGAGAAGTTCGCGCGCCGCAAACGGCTTCGGCAAGTAATCGTCGGCGCCCATTTCCAGACCGATGATCCGGTCCATCTCGTCGTCGCGGGCGGTCAACATCAGGATGGGCGTCGCCTTGTGCTTTCCGGCGCGCAATTCGCGACACAACACGAGCCCGTCGTCGCCGGGCATCATGATATCCAGAATGATCAGATCGACCGTGTTGCCTTCAAGGAACGACCGCATCTGGCGGCCATCGGCCGCCACTGTCGCGCGAAGCCCATTCTTGATCAGATAGCGCGAGACAAGCTCACGAATCTCGCGATCGTCGTCGACGACGAGGATATGATCGATATGGTCCATGATTGTCCTTCATCCGCCCCAAGGCCGCGTATTAGATCGATAATCGGCCGCCGGGAGTAAAGCGATTTGTTCGGCGATCGACGTCGATCCTAGAGTTTCGCCACATCGAGCACGGCTTGGGCAAAAGCTTCCGGAGCCTCCTGGGGAAGATTATGCCCGATACCGCCGGTGATCAGCCGGTGCTCGTACCGACTTGAGAACCGGGCGGCATAGACTGAGGGATCCGGATGCGGAGCACCATTGGCATCGCCTTCCATGGTGATGGTCGGAACCGTGATCACCGGCGCCTTGGCGAGACGTGCTTCGTAAGCATCGTATTGCGCTTCGCCATCAACCAGCCCCAGCCGCCAGCGATAGTTATGGATGGTGATCTCGACATGATCGGGATTACCGAAGGCGCTTGCCGAACGGTTGAAGGTTTCGTCATCGAACCTCCAGGTCGGCGACGCCGTTTCCCAGATCAACCTGGCGAACGCGTGGGTATTGGCCGCATAACCCGCCCGGCCGCGTTCCGTAGCGAAATAGAACTGATACCACCAGGACTGCTCGGCCTTCGGAGACAGGGGCTTGCGGTTGGCTTCCTGACTTCCGATCAGATAGCCGCTGACGGAGACCAGCGCCTTGCAGCGCTCAGGCCAGAGGGCCGCCATGATATCGGCGGTGCGCGCGCCCCAGTCGTAACCGGCGACAATCGCCTGTTCGATACCGAGCGCATCCATCAGTGCAATCATGTCCGCAGCCAGCGCTGACTGCTGTCCGTTGCGCGGAGTATCCTTCGACAGGAAGCGGGTCGTGCCATAGCCGCGAAGATAGGGAATGATGACGCGATAGCCCGCCGAAGCCAGGATCGGCGCAACCTCGACATAGCTGTGAATGTCATAGGGCCAGCCGTGCAACAGCAGGACGACCGGAGCATCTGCCGGCCCCGCTTCCGCGTAACCGACATTGAGCACGCCGGCATCGATCTGCTTCAAGGCATCGAACGAGGTATGCGTGCCCTTCTTCATCGCGGTGGCGGATGGTGCGGTTCCTGCCTGCGCGATTGACATTGCGCCGAACTCTACCGCTGCGACGGTCATCGCAGCGATGCCGAAGAAATGGCGGCGTCCAAGATTGATGTCGTTGCCCATTGTTTTCTCTCCAATCCGTGTTGATCACGATCGACAGACAACAACGGGCATGTATCCTTGGTGTGTGCCCTCGGCACCCTATTGCAAGCGGATGTAGCCTCCGGCCGCCCTGATACAGTCTGGTACAATTGGCCAAACCCAGCACCACGGCTTGAAGCGGCCGCCGGCACCCTGCCCCAATTCTACAATCCGATACACTTCGCCGCCCGGCCGGACACATCCGGGATACTCGGCACCGATCAAACTTCCATCGTCGCCGGGCCATCCACACCCTGCCCCGGAATACGAAATCCGTTTTCAGAGGAAACGACGATGACACTTCTGATCATTGCCTATCTCGGAGGGGTGCTGACCATTTTCAGCCCGTGCATCCTGCCGGTTCTTCCCTTCGTCTTCGCCCGCGCCGGACAGCCTTTCGTGCGCAGCACATTGCCGATGCTCGCCGGCATGGCGATCACATTCGCCGCTGTCGCAACGCTCGCCGCTGTCGGCGGTGCCTGGGCGATCCAAGCAAACGAATATGGCCGTCTGGCAGCGCTTGTGTTGCTTTCGATCTTCGGCCTCAGCCTGATGTCGCCCCGGCTTGCGAACGCGATCACCCGCCCGATCGTCGATTTCGGCAACAGGCTGACAAATGCTTCCAGCATGCCCGGTTCTGCCCCAACCGCCTTGGGTTCTCTCATGCTCGGCGTGGCGACAGGGCTCCTGTGGGCACCCTGCGCCGGACCGATCCTCGGCCTCGTACTGACAGGGGCCGCCCTGCAGGGCGCCAATCTCGAAACGACCTTGCTGCTCGCTGCCTATGCCGCCGGTGCTGCCACCTCGCTTGCCGTCGCCCTTTTCGCCGGCGGCCGGATTTTTGCCGGCATGAAGCGGTCGCTCGGCATCAGCGAACGGCTGCGGCAAGGCCTCGGAGCCGCGGTTCTGGCCGGCGTTGGCGTCATCGCACTCGGCCTCGATACCGGGCTTCTGGCGCGCCTGTCCTATGCCAGCACCGCATCCCTCGAACAGGCTGTCCTCGACAAACTGCACACGGCGCGGTCACCCGCCCCGTCCTCTGAAGTCGCCAGCAACAGTATGATGGCCCTCGATACAACAAGCCCGTTCCATGCCGATCTGCCGATCGAGGGTCAAGCGCCATCGCTCGACGGCGCTGTCGAATGGCTGAACTCGCCGCCGCTGACGATCGAGCAATTGCGCGGGAAGGTCGTGCTGGTCGATTTCTGGACCTATTCTTGCATCAACTGCATCCGAACGGTGCCCTTCGTCCGCGCCTGGGCTGAGAAGTACAAGGATCAGGGCTTGGTGGTGATCGGTGTTCACGCCCCGGAATTCGCCTTCGAGAAGAAAATAGACAATGTCAAAAAGGCGATCGGAGATTTCCAGATCGGCTATCCCGTCGCCGTCGATAACGACTACACGATCTGGCGTGCCTTCGAGAACAGCTACTGGCCCGCCCACTACCTGATCGATGCCAAGGGGCAGATCCGCTACCATCATTTCGGCGAAGGCAACTATCAACAGACCGAACAGGCGATCCAGGACCTGCTGCGCGAAGCCGGAAGCGACATGAAGGCGAGCGCATCCGTGAACCCCGACGCGAAAGGGGCCGAGGCCGCCCCGGATCTCCAGAATATAGGCTCCGGCGAAACCTATCTCGGTTACCAGCGCGCCACGAGCTTTTCCTCCTTCGAGGCGATGCAGGCAGATACTGCCCGGGACTATTCGGCAAAGCCCCTGCAACTGAACGAATGGGGTCTCTCGGGCACGTGGACCGTTGGCGCGGAAGAGGCGAAGCTCGACAAGGCCGAGGGCGCCATTGGCTATCGCTTCAGCGCACGCGATCTGCATCTGGTCCTCGGTCCGGATGACTCCGGCAAGCCCGTGCGTTTCCAGGTGACGCTCGACGGCAAACCGCCCGGCGCCGACCACGGAGCAGATACCGACGCGGATGGCAACGGTACCGTGACAACGACCCGGCTCTACCAACTCGTTCGCCAGTCGGCTGACGTCAAACCGCGCGATTTCCAGATCCGGTTTCTCGATCCCGGCGTCGAAGCCTACGCCTTCACTTTCGGCTGAACCCTCCCCATCCAAAAATCCAACACTCAAAGGAATATCTTGATGAATCGTCGTTCTATCTCCGCCCTTGCCATCGCCTTTGCGACCAGCGTCATTGCCTATGCGGCCCAGGCCGCCGAGGTCCGGAATATCGTCATCGTCCATGGCGCTCTCGCCGATGGCTCCGGCTGGAGAAAGGCCACAGAAATCCTCGAAAAGCGCGGGTTTAACGTCACGATCGTCCAGCAACCGATCACCTCGCTTGCCGATGACATTGCCGCAACGAACCGTGTCCTCGATCTGCAGCAAGGTCCTGTTTTGCTCGTCGGCCACAGCTATGGCGGCATGGTCATCACCGAGGCGGGCCACAACCCGACTGTCGCAGGCCTTGTCTATGTCGCCGCATTCCAGCCGGACAAGGGCGAAAGCCTGATCAGCCTAGCCAGCTCCAAACCGGCCGGCGGCATGAACATCCGCGAGACGAAGGATGGAAAATATCTCTATCTCGATCCGGCGGCCTTCGCGAACGACTTCGCGGCGGACCTGCCACCGGAGGACGCCGCCTTTCTGGCACGGTCGCAGGTCTTCGCCTCGAAGCAGGCATTCACCGCTAAAGTGGGAGAGCCGGCATGGAAGGTGAAGAAAAGCTGGGCGATCGTCGCCACGCAGGATCGCTCGATCAATCCGGACCTGGAACGCGACATGGCCAGACGTGCGGGCAGCCAGGTGAGCGAGATCGTGGCCAGTCACGCCGTTTTCGCCTCTCAGCCGGAGAAAGTTGCTTCGGTCATTGAAAACGCGGCGCGCCAGCTTTCCGAATGAAGGAAACGTCCCGAAGATTACCAGACATCACGGTGAGCCGCTCCGACCAGGGGCGGCTTTTGCCAGCCGGGGCAAATCACCTGACAGTGGCGAGCACCACGCGTCCCCCTCTCCGGTTTCAACATCATGATGCGGACCGGACCAAGGCGGGCTTTGAAAACGCCTCACCTGTCAGCGTCGACGTAGCCTGAAACAGCGGGGAAATCGGCTGCTGTCAGCAGAACAGTTTTTCCGATAACCCCAACATGTAGCCTATGGGCAAAGACAACCACACGTGACAGAATCCGAATGAATCAGGCGATACAACTTCGAGCAGGTGAACCGGACTTCGCTGACCGAATATCGCCGTCTATCGTTTCGAAGGAGCTAAGGATAGCGGAATGATCGGATCACACGACAGCTTTCTTGTGATCCTTGCCGTGATGATCGCGATGGCGGCGTCTTATACGGCGCTTGATCTTGCGTCGCGAATGTCGGCGGCGGCATCGCGCCTCGCCTCACTTGGCTGGCTTTGCACCGCGTCCATCTGCATGGGCGGTGGAATTTGGGCAATGCATTTCGTGGCGATGCTCGCCTATGTCATTCCCGGCATGGACATCTCCTATGATCTTTGGCTGACCGCGTTTTCGCTGTTGACCGCGATCCTTGTTACCGGAGTGGGATTTTCGGTGGTTGCGCGCGCCGAAACCGGCCCAGTAGCCTTCGTCTTAAGCGGGCTTTTCATGGGATTCGGCATTTTGGCAATGCATTATATCGGCATGGCGGCAATGCGGATGCATGCCGATCTACAATATGATGCGGTCTGGGTACTCGTTTCCGTTTTCATCGCTTTCGCCGCATCCATCGCCGCCCTTTGGCTCGCCTTCCGTGGCGCACGGTTCGTGGAAAAGGTCGTTTCGGCGTTTGCAATGGGTCTGGCCATTTCAGGAATGCATTTCGCGGGCATGAAGGCCGCAATGTTCCACATGCATGGCGGGACGGATGCCCCGGTCGGTGACGGCGTCAACCAGAACAGCCTGGCGCTTGCGATTTCCGGAATTACTTTCCTGATCCTGCTCGCTGCCATCGTCGCGGCAATCTTCGATCGGCGCTTTGCGGCGCTCGCGACAAAGGAAGCCCTTACCCTGAAGGAAAGCGCGGCGCAGTTCCGCTCGCTCTACCGGCGCACGCCGCTCCCCCTGCATGCTCTCGATGCCGATGGCCGTATCGAAGATGTCAGCGACGCCTGGCTGGCGCTGCTCGGATATGATCGGGATTCGGTGATCGGCCGCCCCCTCATCAATTTCATGACGGAAGAATCGGCCCGCCAACGCATTCGTGATTGGCAGCGGCTGCTTGCGGAAGGTGAACTACACGAACGGGAATACCGGCTTGTGAGCCGCCAGGGTGAGTTCATCGATGTGCTTTCCACCTCCCGCATCGAGCGGGATGGCAATGGTGCTTTCATCTGGGCCGTTGGCGGGTTGGTCGACGTCACGGCGCGGCGACGGGCGGAAGAGGCACTCAGGCAAGCGCAGAAAATGGAGGCCATCGGCCAACTGACGGGCGGGGTCGCGCACGATTTCAACAACATCCTGGCCATCATCCTCGGCAATCTCGAAATGATCCGCAAGCATGTTTCCGAAGCAGAGCGGGTCACCCGCATGGTCGACAATGCGATCGAGGGCGCGCAACGCGGCGCGGCGCTTACCCAGCGTATGCTGTCCTTCTCCCGTCGCCAGAGCCTCAGCCCTCAGATCCTGCAGATCCGCGACCTCGTGGAAGGGATGCATGACCTGATCGAGCGGTCACTGGGGCCGAGAATAAGGGTCATCAACCGTTTTCCCGATAGGCTGCCCGCAATCTTTGTAGATCCGCATCAACTCGAGATGGTTCTGCTCAATCTTGTCGTCAACGCCCGCGACGCGATGGAGGGCGGAACAATCATGCTTGCTGCTGACGGGCCGGTTCCGGCGCCCCCCAGCCTCCACGGTGGCTCCTTCGTCTGCATTCGGGTGACCGATACGGGCGCTGGCATGGACGAAGCGACCTTGCTGCGCGCGCGCGAACCGTTCTTTACCACGAAGGGTGTCGGCAAGGGCACGGGGCTAGGTCTCTCAATGGCCAGCGGATTTGCAGAACAGTCCGGCGGCACGCTCGAAATCAGCAGTGAGAAAGGTATCGGCACGACCATCACCGTCTGGCTTCCGGTCGCCAGCGCCACCATGCAGGCGAACGATCGGGCTCGATCGGACATATCCTCTGATCACGTTGTCCGGCTCGACGGGCACACCGTTCTTGTTGTGGATGACGAGGCGCTGATCCTGATCAACACTCAATCCACGCTGCAGGAGCTTGGCGCAACGGTCATTGCCGCAACGACAGCACTGGAAGCGCTGGAACTGTTCGGGCGGCATCCGGAAATCTCCTGCCTGATCACCGATTACGCGATGCCGGGCATGACCGGCGCTCAACTGGCTGCCGCCATCCGCGTCAAGAAGCCGAACCTCCCGATCGTGATCGCGACCGGATATGCTGAGTTACCCGGCGAAATCGCATCCTATGAAACGATTGCCAAGCCGTTCACCGAGGACGCGCTGGGGAAGGTGATCGGACGCGTCATATTCGGAACCAGAGGCGAAGTTGTCCCCTTCGATCGAAGAAGCCGCTGACATCAATCTGCGAAAAGTAAGCCTATCCTGTGTTCCAACGTCACAATCCTACGGCATCCGGGAACAATGCCCATCGAAAACCGTTTCACCCGTTGATGATATTCAACGGAGGATACTCTCATGGGCGTGGAACAAGCCCCGACGAAACAGGGCAAGCAATCGGCTCGCGGCCTGCGCCGCAGCACCGCTGCGGAGGAACGCAAAGTGGAGGCCAGCAAGGGTTCAGACCTGGCAAAGGGTGCCGATCGCGTTGAAGAACGGTCAAAAAGTGCCGATGGCAAAAGCGCCGGCGAAAAACAGACTTCAAGATCGAAAGCTCATTGAGCGATTGCTTCGATCAAGTTGGATCGGGTTAAGAATGCGGCGACTCTTGATCGTCGCCGTGATCTACAGGAAACTGATTACATCAGTCCACCGAGGTTTCGAAACGACCGGATTTCTTCCTCGGAGTGCTCCCCGTCGATGAACACGCGAAAAGCCTTGCCTTGGAATTTCAGCGACTGCGCGGTCTTCAGCGCATCGGGATAGGCAAGCTGAGGCTCATTATGCCGGTCCATGCCATCCGGATCGTTTGAACTCAGAGCCACAACCTGAAACTTGGCAGGCATGTGCGTTTCCTTTCGACTCGACAGGGCGCCACTATCCCTCGTTTCCATCTGACACGAAATTCTTAGACATTACGTCTCGTACGCCTTGCAAGGATTGCGCCTGGTTTAGCCATCGCCTTTTAACGATGTCGTCGATTGCTGAAGCAATATCGTCCGCTCTCCAGTCCGCGTCTTCCATTTCGCGGAACAAAGCGGTCAACTTTCTGTCGAGGATGGAATGCAGGTCATCTTCTGCAGCGTGGCTTTTTTTCATCGGGCGAACCTTCCAACGGAAATGAGAACGGCCGGGCCGGACATAGGTTCCAAGTCAACGGCATGTCCCTGAGAATATCACACCCGCTGGAAAGGTTTCAGAGTGAATCGCGAACCCTGTCCCAGGCATTAAAGAGGTGGCGTCCGAGCACTTCCGACAGCTTCGTCTGGTCGCGCCCTTCCAGCGCCTGTATCATCTCTTCATGTTCGGCGACAGCCGCCGCCCATTTTTCCGGGCCTTCATGACCGATGAAGCGGATACGCTTCAACCGCGTCTGAAGCATGGCGTGGATGTCGGCAAGCGAGGCATTCTGGCCGAGCCGGACGATCGCTGTGTGGATTTCCTGATTGAGCTTGTAATACTGAAGGCGATCACCCGCCTTGTAGCAGTCGATCATCTGGTCGTGAAAAGCCCGCACCTGGGCGATCTCGGCGTCCGTGGCCGTCTCGCAAGCCAGCCGGCCGGCCAGTTCCTCCAGCGTACGCAGGACAGTCAGCATGTCCCGCACGTCCTTCGGGCTGAAGCGCTTCACCACGGCGCCACGGCTCGGCACCAGTTCGACGAGCCCTTCGCTCGCCAGATACTTGATCGCTTCGCGAAGCGGTGTACGTGAGACACCGAGCTGTTCGCCGAGCTGGCCCTCATGCAGGCGCGTGCCGGGTTCAAGATCACCCTCGATGATCATGTCGCGCAAATGGCTGACCAGCGTGTCGTGAAGCGCAGTTCGGCGGATCGGGCCGGCATCGGCGCGGCGTTGCACTGAGGAAATCTCGTCCATTGTCTGTGTATCCGTCCCGCTTCTTGGCGTGAGCGCCTGAATCAACGTCTCCGCATTTTTGAGCATGAAGACTGCCAGTTCCATCGTCAACAAAAAATGCTGCATACAGAATGCAAAAGACTTGATACAAAATTTTGAATGACGTATGAACCTTTCAACAGCAGGAAGCGGAGGACCTTCATCATGACCAACAACACCCAGCGCCCCGTCATCGCGCTCGCCATGGGCGATCCGGCCGGCATCAGCCCGGAACTGACCGCGCGCCTGCTTTCGCTCAGCGATATCCGCGACGCCGCCCATATCGTTGCTATCGGCGACCGCCGCATCCTCGACGAAGGCGCTGCCTGCGCCGGTCTCACACTCGACCTGGCATCGGCTTCGCTGGAAAATTTCGAGGCGGCCGGAACGACTCGCCACGTCTTCATCGATCTCGGCCACCTCGACCCGGCCGACGTGGAGCGCGGGGAGGCAACTCTTGCCGGCGGCACATTCGCCACCCGCAATTTCCGCACGGCACTGGAACTCGCCCATCACGGCCGCGCACAGGCCGTCTGCTTCACTCCCTTCAACAAGAAGGCGATGCGCTATGCCTATCCGGGCTACGACGACGAAATCCGTTTTGTCGCCGACGTCATCGGCTTCACCGGCAAGGTTCGTGAATTCAACGTGCTGGAAAAGGTCTGGAACGCGCGCGTTACCTCTCACATCCCGCTGTCCGAAGTGGCGTCCAGCCTCTCGGTCGAAGCAATCCTTGCCGAGCTGGAACTGACCCAGGCCTGCCTGAAAGATGCGGGATATGATGTGCCCAAGATCGCGGTCGCGGGCCTCAACCCGCATGCCGGCGACGGCGGCAGCTTCGGCATGGAGGAAATCGACATCATCGGGCCGGCCATCGAAGCGGCGCGGGCGCAGGGTTACAATGTCGATGGTCCCTTCCCGGCCGACACGGTGTTCCTGCGCGCCCTGAAGGATGGTTTCCAGGCAGTGCTCACCATGTACCACGACCAAGGCCAGATCGCGATGAAGATGATGGGTTTCGACAAGGGCGTGACGATGATGGGCGGACTGCCCTTTGCGCTGTGCACCCCCGCCCATGGCACGGCCTACGACATTGCCGGCAAGGGCATTGCCGATGTCGGCGCCAGCCGCGAAGCCATCCTGCTTGCTGCCCGCATGGCGAAAAGAAGCGCAGCACAGGCGGCCGCCGCCTGAATTCGATCCGTTTCGACCTATACCGGCGTGGAGGAGGTTCGCGCCGGAACCCATCCAAAGGAGGAGTTAAGATGAAAACGTCCGTCTCTCTTGCATGCATCATGGTTGCCGCCTTCGGCGTTACCAGCCCGGCCTTCGCCTTCGAACCGGATCGTCCGGTCGAATTCGTCGTGACCGCCGGCCCCGGCGGCGGCACTGATATCTTCGCCCGCACGATCCAGGCGATCATCGGCAAGTACGAATTGATGAAGGCCCCGGTCATCGTTACCAACAAGGGCAGCGCGGGTGGCGCGGAAGGCTTCGTCTACACGGCTGGTTACAGCGGCGATGCCTACAAGCTGGCTTTCGGCACCAATAATGCCTATCTCCTGCCCGTTCGCGCCAAGGTCCCCTACAAGTCGGCTGACCTGACGCCCGTTGCGGCGCTTGCCTCCGACGAGTTCATTCTCTGGGTCAACGGCAAGGCCGAAGTGAAGACCGCTGCAGACTTCGTCGCCAAGGCCAAGGAAGCCGGCGACTATAAGGTCGGCGGCAGCCAGTCGAAGGATGTCGACCAGATCCTCACCTCGATGATCAACGACGCGACCGGCGCGAAGCTCGGCTATATTCCGTTCAAGAGCGGAGGCGAAGCGGCCGTTCAGCTGGCAGGCGAGCACATCGCGGCGAATGTCAACAATCCCAGCGAAAATCTCGGCCAGTGGCAGGCCGGGATGGTGAAGCCGCTCTGCGTCTTCAAGACGGAAAAGCTGCAGAGCACCGACAAGGTTGCCGGCGAACAGTCCTGGGGCGACATCCCGACCTGCAAGGACTCCGGGATTCCGATCGAAAGCTATTCCATGCCGCGCACTGTCTGGCTTCCGGCTGGCGTCGACCAAGAGGTGGTGGATTTCTACGCCGGCGTGCTGAAGAAGGTAGCCGAAACGCCGGAATGGGCGAAATATCTTGCTGATACCTCGCAATCGCCGAACTATCTGAGCGGCCCCCAGTTGGCCGACTTCATCAAGGGCAACGAAGCATCCGTCAGCGAAGTGCTGAAGCGTGAAGGCTGGCTGGCAAACTGAACCTCCCAAGGTTCCTCGCGGGCGCCATGATGGCGTCCGCTCCCATCGGAAAGGTCAAACGATGAGTGAGAACAGCACCAGCGGAGTTTCCCGTTTCGCCATGGAGGTGGGCGTCGCCCTCCTGACTGGCGCCTTCGGTATTGCCGTCTGCATTGGGTCTAGCGAGGCTGGAACGGGATGGACGGACATGGGGCCGGATGCGGGATATTTTCCCTTCTATATCGGCCTCTTGATCGCGCTCGGCAGTATCGCAAATCTCGTGGCCGCGCTCATCAAGCATCGCGGCAGCGGCGAGATCAGTTTCGAGGCCGCACGCTTCAAGGTGGTCCTGTCCTTCCTGCTGCCGCTCGTCGCCTTTGCCGGCATTTCCACCTTTCTCGGTCTCTATGTCGGCACGGCGCTCTACATTGCCGGCGCCATGACATTCCAGGGGCGCTACAAATGGTGGATCGGCCCGCCCGCCGGCATTGCGGTCGCCCTCTTCTTCTTCGTCGTTTTCGAAATCGGCTTCAAGGTTCCGCTCCTGAAAGGACCGGTCGAGGCATGGTTCGGGATCTACTGATCCCGCCGCCTTCTTGTCTTTAGGAGGAAAGACATGGAAAATATCGGTCTCCTGATCGACGGCTTCGGCCATATCCTGAGCTTCAACCACATCCTGCTGATGATGCTCGGCGTCACGCTCGGCATTCTCGTCGGAGTCCTTCCGGGGTTGGGTGCGCCCAACGGTGTCTCGCTGCTCCTGCCTCTCACCTTCTCGATGGACCCGATCTCGGCGATCATCCTGCTCTCCTGCATGTATTGGGGCGCGCTGTTCGGTGGTTCGACCACCTCCATCCTGTTCAATATTCCCGGCGAACCCTCGTCCGTCGCCACGACCTTCGATGGCTATCCGATGGCCAAGGCCGGACTGGCGAGCCGTGCGCTGACGCTAGCCTTCGTCTCCGCCGGTATCGGCGCCCTGGCCGGCGTGGTCATGATCACGCTTCTGTCCGGCTGGGTCGCGAATTTCGCCCTGCGCTTCTCGTCTCCTGAATATTTCGCCGTCTATTTCCTGGCCTTCGCCAGCTTCATCTCGATGGGCGCGCAATCGCCCTTCAAGACGCTGGTCTCGATGATGCTCGGCTTTGCGCTGGCCTCGGTCGGCATGGACACGATCTCCGGCAAC
Source organism: Rhizobium sp. Leaf453 (assembly GCF_001425605.1). Lineage (GTDB taxonomy): Bacteria > Pseudomonadota > Alphaproteobacteria > Rhizobiales > Rhizobiaceae > Pararhizobium. The sequence goes on from NZ_LMRG01000002.1 coordinate 23,307, forward strand.
CTGCGGCTGACCTTCGACATTCCGGAACTGATCAAGGGCGTCTCCTTCCTGATCGCCGTCATGGGCTTGTTCGGCATCGGTGAACTGCTGCTCACGACCGAGGAAGGCCTGCGCTTCGAAGGAATCAAGGCGCGCGTACGCCTCTCGGAAATCGGCCGCACGCTGGTGGAAATGCCGCGCTACTGGTTCACCATCCTGCGCTCGACCATCATCGGCATCTGGATGGGCGTCACGCCGGCCGGGCCGACTGCAGCCTCCTTTATGAGCTATGGCGTTGCCCGCCGGTCGGCCCGTGACAAATCGATGTTCGGCAAGGGCGACCCGCGCGGCATCGTTGCGCCAGAAACCGCCGATCACTCGGCCGGAACCTCTGCGCTCCTGCCGATGCTGGCGCTCGGCGTGCCGGGTTCGGCCACGGCAGCGGTAATGATGGGCGGACTGATGATCTGGGGCCTGACGCCTGGTCCGACCCTGTTCACCGACCGTCCGGATTTCGTCTGGGGCCTGATCGCCTCGATGTATCTCGGCAATATCGTCGCCGTCATCCTGGTGCTTGCCACCGTGCCGCTCTACGCCTCGATCCTGCGCGTGCCGTTTGCCATCATCGGGCCGATCATCGTCGCCGTGATCTTCTCCGGCGCCTATCAGGTCGCCAATTCGGTCATGGATATCTGGCTGGTGATTGGCTTCGGCATCCTGGGCTACATTTTCAAGAAGCTCGATTATCCGCTGGCGCCGCTCGTGCTGGCCATGGTTCTCGGGGACAAGGCTGAGGATGCCTTCCGGCAATCGATGCTGATGTCGAACGGTTCACTGTCGATCTTCTGGTCGAACGGCCTCGTCACCGGCCTGATGGCGCTCGGGCTGGCACTGCTACTCTCGCCGCTGGTCTTCTGGCTGATCGGGCTTGCCCGTGGCCGCAAGACCGAAATCGAGACCAGCACCCACGATGGCAAACCGGCGGTCTGAACGACCGCCGACCCTCCCGAAATCGCAAGGAAAGCACCATGACAGCCGAACCGCGTCGATGGAACAGAGAAACCTGGCCGATCGCGGCCGCAATGATCCAGTATCCCGGCTTTCTCCCGGATGGCCGGTCCGTTCAGGACCAGTCCGTTGAGGAATGGGCAGCGACGCTCGACGATGTCGTCGACGCCGGCTTCACCGAGCTCGACCCAACCGACAGCTGGCTGCGGCTGGCCGATCTTCCGGCGTCACGACTCGACGATTTCATGAGCCTCACCCGGTCGCTGGGGCTGACTGTCCCGGCCATCTCCACCTCCCGCCGCAGTGTCATCGACGCCCGCGACGGCGATGCACACCTGGCCTATGGGCATCGGGTGATCGATACGGCAAAGGCGATCGGAGCAGGCTCCGTCTCCTTCGGCCTGTTCGAACCGCTGACATCAGCGCAGAAGAAGGCACTCTGGTTCTGGACTGTCGATGGCGCGAAGAACCCGGATGATCCGGCCATCTGGCAAAAGGCGGTGTCGCGCATCCGCGAACTCGGCCGCCACGCAGAGGAACTCGGCATCGAGGTTTCGCTCGAAATGTATGAGGATACCTATCTCGGAACGGCCGACAGTTCCGTTCGCTTCGTGACGGATGTCGGCCTTGCCAATGTCGGCATCAACGCGGATCTCGGCAACCTTATCCGCCTGCACAGGCCTGTGGAGCACTGGCAGGAGATGATGGCCAAGGTCGCGCCGTATGCCAAATATTGGCACGTCAAGAACTACACCCGCACGGAAGATCCGGCATCGGGCGTGACCGTGACGCATCCGGCACCACTCGAATCCGGGATCATCAATTATCGCACCGCAATTCGGATGGCGTTTGCGCATGGCTTTTCGAGCCCGTTTCTTTGTGAACATTATGGTGGTGACGGGCTTTCCGTCGGCGCCACGAACCGCGACTATCTGAGGCGAATCCTGCCTCGCGACCAAGGACACAAGCCATGACTACGATCTTCGACGCTCCGGAGGAATTTGCCTCCACTGCCCTGGCCGGTTTTGCCGCGATCTACAGCCGCTATGTCCGCCATGTGAAGGGCGGCGTGGTCAGATCGACCAAGGTGCCGAAGGGCAAGGTTTCGGTCGTCATCGGCGGCGGCTCCGGGCACTACCCGGCGTTTGCAGGCTATGTCGGTCCCGGCCTTGCCGATGCCGCGGTGGCCGGCGACGTCTTTGCATCGCCATCGACGGCAGCTGTTGCGCGCGTTTGCCGTCACGCCGACCAGGGCGGCGGCATCCTACTGGGCTTTGGCAACTATGCCGGCGACGTTCTGAATTTCGGCGTTGCGGCCGAGCGGCTTCGGGCAGAGGGCATCGACGTCCGGATCGTGCCGGTCACGGACGATGTCGCGAGCGCTGCCGCCGAAGAAAGCACCAAGCGCCGCGGCATTGCCGGTGACCTGGTGGTCTTCAAGATCGCGGGCGCGGCAGCGGAAGCCGGCATGAACCTCAATGAGGTCGAGCGCGTGACGCGGCTTGCCAACGGCCGCACCGTGTCTTTCGGCGTTGCGTTCAAGGGTTGCACCCTTCCCGGCGCGCCTGCCCCGCTTTTCACCGTTCCGCACGGCCAGATGGCGCTCGGTCTCGGCATTCACGGTGAACCCGGCATCAAGGAAGAAAAGATCGTTTCGGCCAGGGATCTGGCCAAGCTGCTGACCGAAAAGCTTCTCGTCGAACGCCCTGCCGGGACGAAGAAGGTCGGCGTTGTCCTGAACGGCCTCGGTGCCACGAAATATGAAGAGCTGTTCGTGCTCTGGACGACAATTTCTGGACTTCTCGCCGATGCCGAACTGGAGATTGTCGCACCGGAAGCCGGTGAATTCGTCACCAGTCTCGACATGCAGGGCTGCTCGCTGACACTGCTCTGGCTGGATGACGAACTGGAAACGCTGTGGTCGGCGCCCTGCGATACGCCGGTGCTGCGGCGTGGTGCGTCCTTTGCCACCGAACCGGCGACCGACGCTATCGAGGACGCCGACGGACAGAGCGTGTTTGCCCCCTCTTCCGCAGCGTCGAAGGCCGCAGGCGTTTGCATCGGCGGCCTGCTGTCGCAAATCGCCGGGGCATTGAAGGATGCCGAGGAAGAACTCGGCCGGATCGATGCGCAGGCGGGCGACGGCGATCACGGACAGGGCATGCGTCGCGGCTCAGCGGCGGCATTGGATGCGGCAAACGCCGCCGTTGCCGAAGGTGCCGGGGCGGCCAGCGTCCTTGCCGTGGCCGGCGATGCCTGGGCCGATCGGGCCGGTGGCACATCCGGTGCGATCTGGGGATTGCTGCTTCGTTCCTGGAGTAATGCGCTGAGCGACAACGAGGCCATCGAAAAGGACGCCGCCGTCAAGGGTGCGCGACTGGCGCTCGATGGCGTCACCCGTCTCGGGCGGGCGCGGGTAGGCGACAAGACGCTCGTTGATGCATTGGTCCCATTTGTCGAGGCGCTGGAACGAGAAGCCGCCGGCGGGAAGTCACTGACAGAAGCCTGGGCGGCGGCGGCAAACGCCGCAACGGCTGCTGCGGACGCAACATCTGCGCTGACGCCCAAACTGGGCCGTGCCCGTCCTCTGGCTGAAAAGAGCATCGGGCACCCGGATGCCGGTGCGATTTCATTGGCGATGGTCACCCGGGTGGCGCGGGATTATCTCTCCCGCCAATAACTTGACTAGCTGGCGCGTCAGTTGTGGCGCGCCAATTCCTTCTCGATCGCCGAAACCAGCCGGCGATCATCCGGCGTGACATCCGGTGCGAACCGGGCGGCAACCTGACCGTCGCGGCCGATCAGAAATTTTTCGAAGTTCCACAGCACGTCGGCCGGATCGTCGGATACGACGCCATAGCCCTTCAGACGCTCGCGCATCGGCCCTTCACCGATCGCCTCGGGCGCTGTTTCCGTCAAGCTCTGATAGAGCGGATGGGCGCTAGCGCCCTTGACGGAGATCTTGGCGAAGATCGGGAACTGCACGTCGTAAGTGCTGGTGCAGAATTCGACGATTTCAGCCTCGGTGCTGGGCTCCTGCCCCATGAAATCGTTCGCCGGGAAAGCCAGGATGACGAGGCCTTCGTCACGCTTTGCCTCGAACAGTTTCTCCAGTCCCTCATATTGAACCGTCAGTCCGCATTTCGAGGCGACGTTGACGACGAGCATCACACGACCGCGATATGCCTCAAGCGTCGTCTGGCTGCCGTCCGCTGTCTTGACCGGGATATCCAAGGGGGACGATGTCACGATTTTCCACTCCGCTTCAACGACGTTTCAATGGCACCGGCGTCAGTTCTCCGCTGCGCCGATCATTCGTGGTCGTTGAATATCCGGTAGAGGATGCCAAGTCCACGCTGACCGTCGCGATTGCCGATCGCGGCCAGCGCCTCGAACACCTGACGCGCGTCCGCGTAGCGTTTCAGTTTCAGATAGGCGTAGCCCCGAAGCGACAGAAGGTCCGTCCGTTCCGGCCCGATCTGCTTCAACTGGTCAAGAACAAGGATTGCTTCACGCGCACGTCCGGCATCGAAGGCGGCCACAGCCTTGTCCGCAAGAATAGCGCTCTGAAGCTCATAGGCCCGTTTGCGATTCTGCGGTGCCTTGACGGCGGAAACCGCAGCCTTGCTCGCCAATCCGGCACGCAGATAGGCGAGGCTCTGGCCATAGGCGGCGTCTTCGCGGGTCTTGGCGGAGGAACCGAGCAAGCCGACCTCGAAAGCGGCCGCTGCTTCCATCGGTCTGTTCATCTCCATCAGGCACCAGCCGCGTGTCAGGGCTGCTTCCGGTGCAAGCATCTGTGGGTCAACGGTTGTCTTGCATCCACGTCCCGTGTTCGCGGTCCCGCGTGGGCGGACACGCTCGACAACGATCTCGGTTTCCTGTGGCTCACCCGCCACGACGACAACTCGGGCCGCCGGTCTACGTGCCTGGCCACCAACAACGGCAGCTTCCTCGGTGGCGGGCACCTGCAACTCGGTCGTCTTCTCTTCCGTTTGTTCTTCCTCGCCGGCTCTGGCGATGCGCTCAGAACGTCCGGCCCAAAGCCGCTGAATTTCGGCCAGGCCCTTTGCATCCTCCACCTGAAGATAGGTGACGGCGAGACCATAGGCAGACGGCTCGTCATCGAGTTTCCAACCGAGGGCGGTCTTGAACCACTTGATTGCCGTCTGCGGCTGGTTGAGCGCGCGCGCATACCAGCCGAATTGCTGCGCAGTGGCCGCATCCCGCGATTTGATCGTTTCCGTGGCAATACGTTTGAGGACTTCGCTCTTGATCGACGCGGGTGGATCGAGCGCCAGCAGGTTGGCGGTTGCGGCAAGATAGACCGCCTTTGCATCCTCGGATGTATCGCGCCAACGATACATCGCATCCTCCGCATCCTGCGGTACGCCACGATCAATCAGGACAAGCGACAGGCCTTGGGACGCAGAGGCTGAATCCTCCTTGTCACGGGCGCGGCGGAACCACTTCTCGGCATCCTCCATGTCGCCCCGCGGCAGGTAGTACCAGCCCAGTAGCAAGGCGTCAGACGCAAGGCCGCCGGTTTCCGCAAGCCGCTCGACGCGGGACACGTATTCCGGTGAAACAACGATCTTGCCGTCCGCATTGGCCTCGGCAACAAAGCGGCGCGCGAGATCGTCGCGGATACTGTCAAATTCCCTTGCTCCATCCGGCGCGACTTTTTCGCGGGTCAGAAGTGCCTCGATATCCTTGGCAGGAAGGAGAGCCGCTGCTTTCTGAACAGTGGCAAGCCGCTCCGCGCTGTTCTGGCAATTGGCAAGAATATAGGTGTAGGCGTCATTGGCCCGCTGCGCCTTGTTGGTGCGAAAAAACGCTTCCGCGACGCGCCACAGGACATCGACTTCGCTACACGTCAAGAGGCTCGGCGTTTCCGAACCGATCCGAACCACCGTTTCGTATTGCTTTAGATCGGAGGCATTGATCAAGCGCGTGCGCGCCTCCGCTACGGCCAAGCGGTCGATCAGGTCCGCCGGGGCTTTCCAGGCGGGTTCTGCTGCCTGCCGCTCGGCAATTGCCTTGCGGACATCGGTGTAGCGCCCCTGCGCATAGAGGTCCCACATCGTTTCAAGCTGCTTGTCCTCGTTCTGAGGTATAGCCAGCGGATCCTTGGGAGGCGTCCAGTCGGGATAGAGCGCCTTCAGGCGGGAAATTTCGGCTTGCAATCGCGCGGTATCGCCACGGCTCGCAAAATAACGCAGAGCGCTTTCGTCCACCTTCTTGTCCATCGCAGCCGTCACCACGGTATCGACGGGCGGCTGGACCGGCCGCTTCACTTCCTGAAAGACCGGCGCCGGCTTTTTCTCTGCGGGCGCCTCGACCTTCTGCTCCGCAACGCGCGTTACAAACGGCGTACGCTCCTCCTCGCCCGCCGGGGAAAACACGCTGATGATATGCTTCACATAATCAGGCTTCTTCACGCTGACAACGCCGACGGCGATAATCGCTGCTGACAAAGCGATGAAGGTCGACTTCATAAGCACTCCGGCTGACTTGCAGCGATAAACGATAACCCCAGCAGATGGAGCGTCGAAGGATAATAAAGCGTCGGCGTGAACTGTTTGAGATCTGCCGGTAGCCTCGTTTTGTCCACTACACAGGCCAGAATATGGTTAATAATTCGATAACCTGGATCGGAATGGTTGCTCCTTATGTTCCCGCTTTCCAAATCAATGGTTGTAAATGTGCCGTTTGCGCTGAAGGTTTGCCGGCGAAACCGGTCGAGCAGTTGCCGGTCTGTAAAGCCGGCACGCACGAGGTAAAGCGGGATGCGCAAGGCGTTGTAGCCATACTCTGCCGGGAAGCCCTCCGCTGGTTTCGGCGGAGACATCAGCGAAACCCAGTCTGCGGGCAATTGCTTTGGGCCGAAGTGGAAATCAGTGATGAGAGCAATGCCGTCGTTACGCAGCTTTGCCCATTCGGGCGATGGCGCCAACTGGTCAAGGACAGGAAAGGCTTCGAAAATCCAGTAGGATGGATTGACCACGGGGCCGTCTTTTCGATCGCGGGCCGAAAACCCTGTAGCGGCGGGCAGAAGCGCACTTCGGTCTCCCTGATGGAGAAGTGTGCGGTCAAGGATGGCGCGGGCGATGCGAGAACCCGCTTGGGTGTAGTCGGGTCTATTCCATTGCCGCCCGGCGAGACCGAGCGCATAGGCAATCAAAATATCGCCATCCGTCGCATTGTTGATGTCGGTAATATGCGGTTTTGCGGCTTCGCTCCATTTCCAGGCGGCAAGTCCGTCGTCACGCAGCAACAGTTCCGTCTGTGTGAAAGACCAGATGAAATCGAAATCCGGCTGGCTGCCGGCGAGCACTGCGAGAAGCAGCCCATAGCCCTGCCCTTCGCTATGGCTGATGCCGCCATTGCCATCATCGATGATCCTGCCAGACGGATCGAGAAATTTGGCCTTGTACGCACTCCATGCCTCGGCTGCGATGACAGGCTGCTGCGCCGCGACTGGGGCAACTGCAAGGCAGACGCCGAATATGCCTGCAAGAAGCGCTGCAAGCATCCTGCCCATCATTTTCTCCGTCCGAGATTGGTCAGCAGCGCTGCAGTCGCAAGCCCGAGAAGAACGCCCAGTGCCGAAAGCAGCATGGCGTAGGACAGGATGTTGGTCGACAGCCAATTGGCGGCGATCAGCCGATAGTTCGAAACCGACGCCGGCTGGGTGGGCATGAAGTTGAATGCGTTCACCGGGACCGTTTCGACAGTCTTCGTGCCACGTCGATAGGTGGTGATGTGGCCTGCAAGCTGCGACCAGTTGGCGAGCGTGCTGACCGCTTCGACGCCTTCGCGCAAATCCCGCCCGCTGGGAGCGGCGACTACGGACCACGTGCCCGTCCCGTCCGGGCTCGCCCCTTGCGCAATGAGCAGCGACGCTTCGTTCGAGGGCGTGAAGCTGCTCTCGGTGGTCGGCGCAAAACGCAGCGACGACAAGGAGATGTCGAAATTGCGTTTCACCCAGTCCTCAAAGGAACTGATCTGTCCACTCCAAATGCCCCCACGCAATTTCTGCCGCCATTCATCGAATGTCGCCTCCGTATCGACTCCCTCCGGTTCGTCGCCTGGATCGGGTCCCCACGTGTTGCGGGCGGTTTCGGCAATATTCATCCGGGTGAAAACCATCTGCGGCATCTGCGAGAGCGAACCGATGAAGATCGCGCTCCTGTTGCCGATTAGGGCCGGCGATGCGATGGTTTCGACCGGAATCGGGTGCCCGGCGCCGACGGCCATGCGTCCGAGAACCGTTGCCGCCGCGGACAGCGTGTCGGCATCGACCCGGTCGATGGAAAGCGGAATGGCTTCTTGGCTCCGATTATAGGGGAAGCCCGTTCCCGACAGGGCGGCCAGGTTCGGCAACTGACCGATGCGAGCGAAATCCGGCATGTGGAATTCAGACGTATCGAATAGTGCGAAACGCGGCGTCTCCACCCCGGTTGCACCCGGAGCGCAAACCTTGTCATCCTCGGTCTCGATAAGGGCTTCGATGGCGATCGTGTTCACGCCCGGCCGGAAATGCCGCATCGTCACGTTGATCGGCAAATGCCGCAGGATACCGCCGCCGGAAGAGGTGATCGGGACAGTCGAGGCGATCGAACCATTGACATAAATGTCGACATGGCTGCCCGGCAGCACTGCTTCCGAATAGGCGGCATCGAGTAGGATGAGAGCCGTTCCATAGGCGTCCGCGTAGAAATCGGAGGGGATACCAACAGTAAAATTCGTACGGAAACGACGACCCGAAAATTGCTCGGTCTTCAGGCCAAGCTGGGCGAAGCTGAGCCGGGTGTCCGCAAAGAGGAAGGGCGCATCCGGAGACCGCCAGTTTTGTGTTGCCAAGAGTTCGCGACGCGTGGTCACGTCGACATCAGTCGACGCGACGATACTCTCGATCGCAGTTTGGATGGCCTGCCATGTCGGCCCGCTGAGGACGAGGATGGGCGATCCGGTGTTGGGGTCCGTTACAAATCCTGCAACCGGCGCCGAGGCAGCTCCCAAAGGCACGGTTGACAGAAGCGGCTGGATTTCGGCCGGTGTCCCCACCAGGACCGTCATCTCGCCGGCCTTGGGTGCCGGCAGTCCCTGTGTCTCGAAGGAAAAGGCCTGGTTCGGCATATTGGCGAGCAGCGCCAGACCTTGCGAAAGTCGCATCAGCGGTATCGTCGCTCCCGGCTGCTCCAATGCGGGCACGATGAAATTGAACCGCGTCAGTCCATTCTCATCGACACCGATGGCACGAATGTCGTCGGAACTCTGCAGCGCTTGGGCCGAATTATCGGCAAAACTCAGATAGGTCCTTTGCGCATCGATATTCGACCAGAGTTCATAGGTCGATTGAACGGTGCAATCGGTGCGGTGGCGCTGGTTCGCGCGCAGCCGGATCAGATTGGCGCCCGGCTTGAGCAGCCCTTTCGGGATATCGAAGCTCAGGTCGGACACGGAGTCGGGTGAACGCACGGGCTCGTCGGCCATCCGGGCATTGTTGACCTCCAGGGAGAGGCGCGACACTTCCGGTGCGACGAAGATGGAATTCTGATAACCGATATTCAGCTTTGAGCCGATAGCCGCCTGCTGCGGCGTCAGATAGACGGACCATGTGCGGTCGTCGAATTCACCGGTCAATCCGAGATTGCCGTTGGGCAGGATGAACCGGTGGAACGGTTCGGCCGCGGTTGCGGACGGATCGGCTTGAGTATCCGTAACACCTGTCGCCGGTGTGTCGCCGGCCCCCGCGCCATCCGCCGGCACTGTAACGGCAGGTGTATTGGAAACAGGGCTGTCGGCCGGTCGGTCCGGCGTCATGTCGAACGGCAGCGTCTGGGCATGCACCGAAACATGCGAGAGGGCGAGCAGCGCGAACGCAAGAACGACGGATCGCCTCATTTCTTTGCCTCCGCCAGCCTGCGCGCCTTGTCGCGTGCGGCCGGATTGCTGAAGAAATAGAGAAGACCGCGCGTGGTCTGGTAGAAGGCCAGGCCGAAGAACCAGATCGTACCGCGAAACAGGCCCGGATTGCCCCGGCGCGACAGCTGGAACTGGGTCCATTGCTGCGAGTTCGCGAAGATCAGGTCTGCGACGAGGCTGTGATGGCGCGCCACTTCCGGCAGGTAAAGGCAGCCGATGGTGATGATGTCGCCGGCGACCGACGTATTGCGGACCGCGACGGGAAGGATTTCCTCGGTATCGCCGCCATGGGTCTTGAACCGGATCATGCCCCGCGTATCGACTGGTAGCGACGCAAGATTCTTGGCAAAGACATTGACGCGAGCACCGTTGGCGGACACATCGTCGATCGTGGCCGGATACCACTGGTCGTCCAGCCCGAATTCGCAGCGCCGTGTCACCTTTACCCTTCGCGTCGCACTGTACTCGCCACGCTCCGACACGACGCCGAGCGCACAACCGGCGAGAATAAGGTTCAACAGGTTCCAGCCTCCGACCACCAGCGTCACGTCGGCGGTGTAAGGTACTGTGTAAACCCGGTAGACGGTAACCACCAGCGCAAGCAGCAGAACAGCAAAGATAACGAAGAATGGGCGGCTGATTTCCGACAGGCGGCTAACGAGAACGGACTCGTCCTTCGCCGTCACCTTGAAGCTTGGTTTTCGCGGATTGAGGATCGCGGACACGACGGCTGGCAACAGATGAATCGTCTGCACGTATTCATAGAGTTCCGAGATCCAGGGCCAGCGGAACGATCCATAGAGATAGTTCTGCATCATCAAGTTCACGAGCATGTAAGCAAGCGTGTAGCCCAGAAACTCACCACCGGACGCGGTGAATATCTCGAGATCGAAGAACAGATAGCAGAGCGGCGCGAAGAGAAAGATCGTACGCGGAAACGGAAACAGCCAGAACAGTGTCGATGAGGTGTAGCAAAGCCGTTGCGGGATCGACAGGCCGCGCTTGAGCGGCGGAAACTTGAACCGCAGGATCTGCATCATGCCCTGCGCCCAACGGCTCCGCTGGCCAATGAAGCTGGCGAAGGTTGCCGGCTGCAGCCCGGCAATCAGCGGGCGATCGACATAGACGCTGTTCCACCCGCTGGCATGCAGATCGATTGCCGTCTCGCAATCTTCGGTGATGCTGACACCACTGAACCCACCGGTCTGCTCAAGTGCCTTACGGCGCAAAACCGCTGCCGAGCCGCAGAAGAAGGAGGCGTTCCACTTGTCGAGACCGCGCTGGATGATGCCGTAGAACATTTCGTTCTCGCTCGGCATCCGCTCGAAGGTTCTGAGATTTCGCTCGACAGGGTCGGGGTTAAGGAAGAAGTGTGGCGTTTGGACGAGGAAAAGCTTCGGGTCGTCCTCGAAATATCCGACGGTCTCCAGGAGAAAATCACGCGCCGGCGCGTGGTCGGCATCGAAGATCGCGAGCAATTCACCCTGCGAATGGGCCATGCCGTTGTTGAGGTTGCCCGCCTTGGCATGTTCATTTCGCTCGCGCGTCAGGTAATTCACGCCAAGTTCGTGGCAAAGGACCTGCAAATCCTGATGCCGCGCCTTCGCCCCTTGGTCCTCCAAGAGATTGGCCGAGTTACGCTTCTGGACGGTACCGCCGTCATCCAGCAGCCACACTGTCAGTTTGTCAGCGGGATAGTCCATTGCCTTGGCGGCGGCCAGCGTGTTGGCGAGCAGGGCCTCGTCCTCGTTATAGGTCGGAACGAACACATCGACGCTGGGATATTTGCCCTCGGATGCCGCGCGCGACGGACGCGGGGGCAGCGGCATGGCGACGACGAACAGGCTGAGTGCCAGCATCGTAACGCTGTACATTTCGGCGAGGTAGAGCAGGAAGCCGGGAATGAAATTCTCAAGCTGGTTAAGCGGCGGCAGCGTGCTGGTGGTGCGCCAGTAAACATAGCGCATGACGATCGCCGTACCGAAGGCAAGCGCCGTCAAACGCCAGATCCCTTCAGCTCGCAGGATCTTGATGACCGCCATGAAAGTGACGACAGTGATGCTGGCGATCAACTGGGTCTGCAGATTGATCGGAAGGCTGACCAGCGCGAGCAGGCAAAGGGATGTTATTCCCCAGAATAGAATAATGCCGGCCTTGCGCATGGTTGCTGCCTTTCACGAGGCCGACCGATGCTGCAATGCTGGTCGACTTTAGCCTGAATGCCGCGGTCGACTTGAACTGCCGTGGCAGTCAGCACTGTGCCGAGGCTACTTGCACTGCGTGGCGCCGTCTGACTGTGTCACACAGTCGGGAGAAGGAACAACGACTGCATCTATATCCGTGGTTGTTGGTAAAGGAATGGTTTCTTCAGCGGCCGGTTGTTTGACCGTTTCCACTTTTTTGACCGGCGGAGCGGTGCGAACCCGCCTCACAACAGGGCGCGGCTCCGGTTCGTCCTCGGTCAGGGACGGTGCGTTTCGAAGCGCGTCGGTCTTCGGATAGATCGGATTTCCGGTCTGCCCCAATGTCGGATCGGCGCTCGGCGGTTCGCCATAGGGGTTCCATCCTGGAGCGCTGAAGCCGGCGCGTATCGTGTATCCATACATGATCGCGAGCAGTCTTTCCTCGCTGGCACCTTCTTCGCAGATGCGCAAACGAACCTGGATCGTGCCGCGATTTTGGAAGACAGTTCGTGCGGCCTCCGGTGAACGGATCTGCTGCCAGCCATAGAGACAGGAATCATTCTGATGGCTCTTGCCGAAGGCATAGCCGAATGGGCCATAATTGTTCTGCAGGTAGAGCGGCGACTGTCGCAGCGCAACACCCGGCAATTCCCGGCGGATTTCCTTGGCGATGTCGGTCGCACGGATCGACGAATAGCCGAGGGTCTTGTCGCTATCACGCTCGAAGCCGACCGGGCCGAACAACTGCACGCGCATGACATTCTGACCGGGCGTCGAGGCTGAGGTGAACAGGAAAATGTCCTGCTGGGTTGCGTTGCTGAAGCGCCGCTCGACGATATTGACGATGGCCGGACCGCCAGGCGGCGGCATGGCGAGCGCAGTTTCCTCGGAAACGGTCACTGCGCTATCGGCAAGTCGTACGCCCTCGCGCGCGGCGCAGCCGGTAAGAACCAGCGTCAGAGCGATGCCGGCGAAGGCAGCGCGCAAGAATGTGACGTCTGGAAAAGCCAAAAAAACCCCGTCTTATTCCCCGGAAACCACCAAATGCCAAATCCGGTTTTCGAATCACGGCACGTCGAATCATAGCCACTGTTAAAGGATGCGGCCGCATTCGTGAATCCCAATTCATGACAGGTTACAATTTGGAGTTGCTAATTTAGGGTGCGGCCCGCGATTTAAAACTAACCGGCGGATGTTCTCAGTTGAGAAACACCCGAACGGTCGCGGCCCGACCGGCGGCGTCGATGACCGTCAATGTCGAGAAACCGGCACCATCCGGAACCCATTGATTGACCCGCCGCCGCGATGTCTCGGCGAGTGGCTTGCCGTTGGCCAACCATCGGAACGGCGCGCGGCCGCCCTGCAGCTTGAGGACCAGGGGCATCGGCGAACCTGCAGTATCGACACCCAACTCAACCCTGGCGCCTTCCGGCGGATAGACGATCTGCGGTGCCGCTTCCCGGATAGAGGCGGAGACGAGACCGCTGGCATTGAGCGAGAAACGGCGCTGGCTGATCGGCAGTTGCGACTGGGCGATGCGCACCGCCCCGGCAGGCGCACGCAGCAGCGGCGTGATGGCAACACCCGACTTGGCGAAACCTTCGAACAGGATCGGTGCGGCGGTGCCGTAGCCGGTGAGGCCCGGGACGGCACCGTTGTCCGGCCGACCGACCCACACGCCCAGAACATAGCGCCCATCGAAACCGACAGACCAGGCATCACGATATCCGTAGCTCGTTCCCGTCTTGTAGGCGATACCGCGTTGGACCGCACCTTTCGGCGGCAAGACACCCGACAGAATGTCGGCAATCTGCCAGGTAGCGACGGAATCGAGTATTGGTTCGCTCTCGATTGCTCCGGGCTCGCCCTGAATGCCGTCACCGAGTTTCACCGGCTTGCCGCGGTTGGCAAGCGCCGCGTAGAGTTGCACGAGGTCTTTCAGGTTGATGCCCAGGCCGCCGAGGCCGATCGCCAATCCCGGCGCCTCGTTCGGCGGCAGGATCGGTCGAACCTCGGCGCGACGGAAGCGCATCATCAGGCGGCTCGGCCCGACAGCATTTAACAACCGGACGGCAGGCACATTGAGCGACAATTGCAATGCCTCGCGGATACTGACATCGCCCTGATAGGTCATGTCGAAATTGCGCGGACGATAGCCGAAGAAATCGGCCGGGCGGTCCTCGATGATCGTTTCCTGCGAAACGAGACCTTCCTCGAAGGCGAGACCGTAGATGAACGGCTTGAGGGTCGAGCCAGGAGAGCGCGGCATCCGGGTCATGTCGATCCAGCCCGAACGGCTGGCATCGAAATAATCCGCCGACCCCACCTCGCCGACGATTTCGCCGGTTCGCGCATCAGCCATCACCATTGCGATCGATACTCTGGGACCGAGCCTGCCCGCAGCTTCGCGGGCAACCATCTCAAGCCCTTTCTGGATCGGCCGGCGAAGCGTTGTGTGATGCTGCATCACCTTCGGTTCCTTGCGAAGGGCGGCTTCAGCCAGATGGGCTGCAAAGGCCGGCAATTGCAGTCTCCGCGTCGGCACCGCAAAGGACGCCGCGCGCTGCGCCTCCCCTTCCCCGATCACGGCCGAAACAGCCATGCGCTCCAGGACACGTTGGCGGGCTGTCTCCGCAGCCTTCAGATGCCGGTCCGGTCGACGTCGCTCCGGTAATTGCGGCAGGGCGACCAGGAGGGCAGCTTCGGAAACTGTCAGGCGGCGCGGTTCCTTGCCGAAATAGGCGAGGCTTGCGGCGCGAATGCCCTCCAGATTGCCGCCATAGGGCGCATGGGTGAGGTACAGATCGAGGATTTCGCCCTTGCTCAAACGCCGCTCGATCTGCACGGCCCGAACCAGTTGGCGGAGTTTCGCGCCGAAAGAGCGCCCTTCCCGCGGCTCGATCAGACGGGCGACCTGCATGGACAGGGTGGACGCGCCGGACACGATCCGCCCATGGATGGCGAACTGATAGGCCGCGCGCATCAGCGCCCAGGGGTCGACACCCTTGTGTTCGAAGAACCGCTGATCCTCGTAGGCGACGAGCATGCGGACGAATTGCGGATCGACATCGGCGGCCTTGGTCTGCAGCCGCCAGCGGCCTTCCGGCGTCGCGAAGGCGCGCAGCAACTGCCCGTCTGCGTCGAGCACCTCGGCTGAGACCATGCTTGCCTTCGCCAGCGGCGGCGGATAGGCGCGATCCGCCGCGTCGATGCCGGCTATCAGGGCGACGCACATCAGCGCGGAGCCGGTCAGTGCAGCCAGTGCTTTCCACCAGATGGACATTATTCGACCGCCTGGACCTCCATGCGCCCCATGGCGGTGCGCGCGGAGAACTGCGGACGGTACATATCCTCGATGCTGGCGGCCGGATGATCATAGGTGCCTTGTGTGACCGCGCGGACGACATAGGCGACGGTGATCGCCCGGTCGTCACCGCTCGACCGATCGAAAGCCGCAACGAAACGATCGCTTCGGAACTCCGTATGCGCCGCCTCAACCTCGCCGATCCACTCGAAATTCGAAAGCTTGGCGCTATCGACGAGAGTCGGATTGTCGATCTCGAAACCGGCCGGCAGCAGGTCGGTGATCAGCACGCGCGACGACCAGGCATTGCTCTCGGTCGCGTTGATGACGACCACATAGCGCTCGTTCTGCTTCGCCTGGGTGATATTGGCTTCCTCGCCATCCAGCGTGTAGTAGGTGCGCTGGATGCTGAAGCCATTGCCGCCGGCGGGCAACGGGAAGGCTGGCGCGGCAAGCGTTGTAACGACCGCAGCTATCGGATCGCTCGACTTGTTGCTGATCGTGATCGGCTGGTCGAGAACCTCGTCGCCGGTCAGGCGGGCGGAATAACCACCGCTGCGCGCCGTTCCGTTGATATCGAGCTTCAGGTCCTGGTCACCGCCTTGGATGGCGCGTGCGGCCAAAAGCGTCCACATCTGTTCCTGAGTTGAGGTGTAGGACTGATGCTCCCATTCGCGGGCAACGATCTTGGACAGTTGCGGAATGATCGTCGGCACCGGCCGGGCCTCAGCAGCCAGTGTCAGGACAGCGGCATCGTCGCGCAGCGGCGAGCCGTAGTCCGACCGGTCGAGGCTGGCATTGGTCGTGGCCGTCGACATCGCCAGCGCTTGCTCGAAGATGCTTTGCGAACGCTGCGCATCACCATAGAGGGCAAGCGCCGCAGCCAGATGACCTTTCGAGAGCGGAGTCGGGAATTCCGACAGCTTCGTATCGGCATAGTATCTCAGGTCGCTGATCGCGGCCTTGCGGTTGCGGGCGAGCACATAGAGCGAGTATGCAATTTCATTGCCCTGGCTCTTGATGTCGCTGTCATAGCTCAGCGAATTCTGCAGATTGTCGAGCGCCTGCACCATGGCCTGATCCGGCACCTGGTACTTCTGCTCGCGCGCCCGGGTCAGGAAATCCGTGACATAGGCATCGAGCCAGAGATCGCCCGAGCCCGGGGACCACAGGCCGAAGCTGCCGGTCGAGGACTGGTAGGACAGAACGCGGTAGATCGCTTCCTGCACCCGCTTCTGGACATCCGGTTCATCCGGCAGGCCGGATTGCTTGGAGAGTTCGCTCAAGTACAGCAGCGGCAACGCCCTGCTCGTGGTCTGCTCGGCGCAGCCATAGGGATAACGCTCGAGCGATGTCAGCAGCGCCGGAATATCGAAGGCCGCCGACCGCGTCACGCTGATGCTGACGGCGGATCCTTGCAACATGCTTTCGGCCAGAAGCTCGCCATCCACTTTCAGGCTGGCATTCGGCTGGAGGGTGACCGGGTGACGGGTGGTGACCGGCAGCGCGGCGGGGCGAACCGGAACGAAGACCGATTGCTGCAGCGACAGGCCATCCGCACTCGCCAGCTCGATCGAGATGGCGGCATTGCCGGGGTGAACGCCGGACAGAGGCAGGGTCAGGTCAAACTTCCCGCCCGGCTTGACACTGAAGGTCTGCTGCGCCTCGGCCGCATCGATGGCCACCGGGGAATTACTGCTGACTTTGAGCGTCAGATCCCCGGCAGGATGGTCGGTATTGGAGATATCGAGCCTCAGTTCGGCCTTGTCCCCGGGGGCGAGGAATTTCGGCAGGCTTGCGGTGACGACGACCGGATCGCGGATGACGATATCCGTGCTTGCATGCCCGACGCCGGTCTTCGACCAAGCGACGGTCATGACACGGGCGGTACCGTTGAACTGCGGGATGTCGAAGCTGATGATGGCCTTGCCATTCTCGTCTAGCTGGACCGGGCCGGAGAAGAAGGCCACCAGTTGCTCGGTCGGCGGATTTCCCTGCAGCGGCATCTCTCCACCGTCACCACCGGTGCGCAGCCGGCCGGTGGCACCGAGCGAGCCGTCGATCAGGCGTCCATAGAGATCGCGGATTTCGAGACCCAACTGGCGCTGGCCGAAATACCAGCCGTCGGGATCGGGCACTTCATAGCGGGTGAGATTGAGAATACCGACGTCGACGGCGGCAACCGTGACATAGGCCTCTTCGCCCACCCCTGCACCGGTCACCGAGACCGGGATATTCAGCGTCTGGCGCGGCAGCGTCTTTTCCGGAAGATCGATCTTGACCGCGAGTTTCCTGTCTGCCGGATCGACAGCCAGCCACTTCACGCCGATGGCGCGCATCGGCATGCGGCTTTCCTGTGCATCGCCGGGACGATAGAGCGTCGCGGTGACATAGGCGCCGGCGCCGAAATCAGCGGTGATCGGGACATCCACCTCGCCGCCCGTGGCCGGAATGGTCGCCGTCTTCGTACCGATCAGCTTTTCTGAGCCGATGGTAACGAGAACCTCGCCGGCGAAACGTGGCGACACCCGAAGCTTTGCCGTTTCGCCGATGGCATAGTGTTCTTTGTCGAGGGCGATCTCCAGACCATCCGGCGTCTCAGTCGAGCTTGCCGCGACATACCAGCCGGAATCGAACTCGACGCTCGATGTCGGCCCATCGAGATCCGCCGTCTCGACTTCGAGCCGGTAACGGCCCCAATCGGCCGAGACGGCAATCTCGCCGCCGTCCGGCGTCACATCGAGGCGACCTGTGGAGACCTGCTTGGTCGAAATTACCGGCTCGTATTTCCACGAGGTTCCGTCGCGATACCACTGGTAATCCTGCTCGACGCGCAGAAGCTTCCAGCCCAGTCCGGTCTTGGCCACTTTCGCACCGGTGGCATCGACAGCGATGACGTGAAATTTGCCAACGGCGTTCTCAGCAAGCTCGCCGGTGAATTCCGGCTTGATGCCGATCGTCTCGCCTTCCGGCTTGACCGGCAGACTGAGCGAACGCTCGACCGCCCGGCCACCAGCTTCCTGCACCCGCACAGTGATCGTGGCGTTGAGGAGCTGCGTCGTGGAGGGCGTGTCGGTCAGGTCAACATCGAAGGTCGCCTTGCCGTCCTCGTCCAGCGGCTCGAGGCCTTCCAGCGTCGTGCGGCTATCTTCCGTGGCTTCCTCATCGGCAAGCCCAAAGAAATAGCCCTTGAAGTCCGGGCTTTCGCGCGTCGGCTTAAGAGCGAGTTCGCCTTCAAGTTCCAGCCCTGCAGCCGGCGCACCATAGAGGAAGCGACCATCAACGGTGACCGGAGTCGGCTGTTCCGGATCGATCTGCTTGACTGTGCTGGCCAGATCGAACTCGATCCGATCCGGCACGAAGTCATCGACCTGAAACTGCTTTTCACTGATCGCCGTGCCCTTCGGATCGGTAAATATCTGCACCATCCAGGTACCGCGCATGGCATTGGGCTGCAGCGGCAGATCGACGGCGTAACCACCCGCCTGTCCGCCATCGCTGACGAGGCGACGGTCTTCGACGCCATCGGGACGCATAAAGACGAAGGTCAGAGGCAGCTTTTCGATCGCCACTGACGCGCTGTCGCGGGCCAGCGCGGAAACATGCACCGTTTCGCCGGCCCGGTAGATGCCGCGCTCGGTCCAGGTCAGGATATCGATCGCGCCCGGCGCAGTACGTCCTGTGACACCACGATCCGACAGGTCGAAACCGGCGCGGGTCAGGTCCAGGAAGACATAATCGTCATTGCCTCTTTTCGCGGTGATGACGGCTGGCACCATGGCGGCCGTGCCGCGCAGCAGGCCGGCGTCGAACGTCGCGCGACCATCGGCATCGGTGGTTGCGGTGCCGAGCACTTCGTTGTTCTTGGAGAGCAGCGTCAGCTCTATGCCATCAAGCTGATTGGCGCTTGCCAGCGAACGGGCGAAGACCGAGAGGCCATCAGTGCCGGAAAAGGTCGACAGGCCGATATCGGAAATCACGAACCACTGCGTTGCCTGACTATCCCATTCATTGCTGGGCGCCGTCTCCGAGACAGCCGTCAGGACATAAACGCCGGGCTTGCGTTGCGGCAGTGCCTCATCGACTGGGAAACTGGTCACCACTTCCTTGTTAAGGTCGGTGGCGATATCGATCGCGCCTTGCCAGACCAGTTCGCCATTCTCGTCCTGGATACGCTGGGCGCTATAGCCATCGAGCTGGGTCAGGAATTGCGAGGTTGTGAGCAGCGAGGCGATATTGCGGTCACCGATACGGTAGAGCTTGAGATTGGCGCTGGAGGTATTGACTGATACCAGCGGAATGCCGCGACGAGCCGTGCCGGGCAGAACGAAGCTGTCGCCGGTGAAACGGACCATGGCCGTGCGATCGGGAATATAGACGTCGAGATTGACGGTCGTCGCCAGCGGCTCATCCGTGATCGAGGACGGGAGGCCCTCGCGGAAGGCAAGCTTGTAGCGTTGGCCGTGGCTCAGGCCCTCGACGCAGATTTCGCTTCCCTTGGCTTCGAGCGCCTTTGGAGCGTCACCATCAAGCGTGACATAGGGTGTGTAATCGACGCCGAGCTTGACCAATGGATCCGAGAACTGGACGCAGACGCGCGGGATGGCGCCGTCGGAATCGATCGTATGTTCGGTAACGCGGAAGCCCTGACGCGAGCGCAGATCGAGATAGGCCGCGCGAACGGACTTTGACTCGGCCAGTGCCAGGCTCGCCTTATACGCGTCGAGCGACGGGCGGAAGTTTTCCGAATTCTTGTAGGCCGTCGCCAGTTCCGCCAACGCATCGGCGCGCGACCGGGTCGTCCGCGACAACTGGTAGGCATTCAGCGCGGCGAGAGAGGCCTGCACGGCAAAATCGGTGTTGCCATAGACACGGTTTCCCGCCTTCGCAGCTTCGAGCCAAAGCTCACCATCATCCGGCGTGATAGCCAGCGCGCCCACGAAAGCCTTCACGGCCGGAGCGACATTGCCAGCTGCCAGTTCACGGTTACCGGCCGCGATACGGCCATACAGCCCCTGAACATCCTGCTCCTTGAAGCTGGCCAGATTGTCCTTTGCCGTGCGGGCATCGCTCAGCAACTGCTCCGTGACGAAGGGCAGCGCCGGCGGCGCGCCAATGTCAGGCTCGGTGGACGCGGTATCCGCAATCTTGCCTGCGATCGCACCGTTGAAGGTGTTCAGCTTGTTATAGTCGGACTTGAGGAAGCACCATTTCACCTTCGGATTGTAGGTGAAGGCCCGGCAGGAAGAGTCGGCGATGCACACTGCCTTGCATTCGGCCAGCGACACGTCCTGCTCCGTGCGTAGATCGAAGCCGAAGTAATCGGAATTTTCCGTTGTCACGATATGACGCCCGGTCTCCGCCGCGTGCGAGGCGGGTGAAAGCACCAGGGTACCCAGAATAATCGCAGAAAATCGGATAAACGCGCGCATAGACATAAGTCCTCCCCAACGCTGCCGTTCTGACCGGTTGTACTCTTCAAGCTCGCCTGGAGTTTGTCAACCGAGGATGGGCAGCGACCGATCGTGGTCTCTGCGCTGGTTAACGGTTGAAGGTCACGGTTTAATCGCAGCGAAGCGAAGAAAAACAGTGCTACCCGCGTTTTTCCCGAAGCTACGAAATGCACCTCGCGAAACAGCACGCGAACGGGCTGTCGGCGTTCTCAAACGCCGTCGTGCAGCGTCCCGAAGCGTCAAATCGATCAGCTTGCCTGCAATTGCGGCTGAGACCGGGCATTGATCAGCGTCGCGGCTGCATAGGTCTGCGTGACGATTTCCGGGACCAGATCAATGTCGGGGAGCGAGCCGAGCCCCAACGGACCGATTGCGAACAGGCCGACCGGCCGGCCCCTCTCGGTTAGCAGCTCGCCGGACGGGTTGACCGCGAGGCCGAGGTTCAACTCGTCCGTGGTGGCGAGACCCGCCCGCAGCAGATCGCTGACAACAGGTGCCGTGAGATCAGGGGAGAGACACCGGCAGTCTATCACCTCGTCAGCGACGAGCTTTTCCTCGTCGGACTGTCCGGCCCAGCGAACCAGCAGACCGTCGGACAAATGCCTGAGCGTCGTCCCTCGCTTCAGTTCGGTCAGGCCACCCGCGAACTCGCGCTCCAACCGCGCATGAACGTCCGCCGGCAGACGGTTGCGGTGACTGTCGTAGATGGCGCGCAGATGCCGGTTGAACTGCCGTTTCTCGGCCGGAGGCAAGGATGCCCAGAGCGTGCGGGCGCGCTTGCGCAGGCCGTTCATCGCCGCCTGCCAGCTCCAGCCATTTTCCTCCGCCTGGGCGCAAGCCTTGCGAACGAAACGGACAATGCTGCGCAGTTGCGACGGCATTGGCTGCGTCGGGAAGACGGCATCCGCCGGCATGCGCGTATGCGGCTGCGGCAGGAACCCCCGGCGCGACAGGATTGTGATGCGTCCGGTAAAGCCGCCGTCGCGCAATTGCAGGACCTGATCGACAGCCCGCAGGCCATTGCCCATCACGACAACATGCCGCGATGCTGCCGCCGGCTGCAGCAAACGGGTCTGTCGCTCCTCGCGCACTGGCTCCACCGGCGCCTTCATGCCGTAGCCGGTCGCTAGGATCACCGTATCATAGACGGCTTCGCTGCCGTCATCGAGGCCAAGCGTGAACAGGCCATTGTCATTGCGGCGCAGCCCGGTAATGCGCTCGTTGGACATCTGGACGATGACATCCTTGCGCTGGGCAAGCGCCTCGGAAAACCGCTGGTACACGTAGTCGCTGAAAGTTGATTTCGGTACGAAGATCTGGCCGAAACCGGGAATGGCGGCCGACACCGCCTCGCGGAACAGCGCATTGGCCTGCAGCCAACGGGTAAAATCCTTCGGCTCGCCCGTCGAAACCGACAGGTCACGGGCACGGCTATTGAGGATTTCGGTGGACCGGGCGGTGGCCAAAGCCTGACCACCGCTGACGATCGGCCGGGGATCGAACAGGCGCAACTGGAAGGGCTGGCTCACCGTCTTCAAAAGCGCGATCGCCATCATCAGGCCGGAAAAGCCATGACCGACAACGGCGATCTGCAAGGGCTCGTCCCTAAGGCCGAAAGGCGACGAAAATCCGTGTACCGTCATATCATTTGCTCCCCGCATCATGCGGCTGGATGGTTGAACCTGGGCACCCACATGCAAACGCCAAATATACGGCATACTCTATCTATTTTGTCCATTTTAGGCACGGAGAAGGCCCGGATTCAAGTCGTTTTCACATCCGGAAATTCTCTGAAATATTTCTGTTACTTATCCCGCCTACATCGAGAAACGCCGCCCCAATGGGTCGGGGCGGCGTCAATCGGATGGGATTGATCCTAGCGATGGATGACACTGCCACGCGGTTTTTCGAATCGACGGATAAAGGCGTCGATATCACCGCTTCCATGCCGCTTCTGCCGTTTGCGCACCATGACGCCCATGACCCGGGCAGCCGTTGAAAAGGTCATTTCGTCGAGCGGGCTATCGCTGCTCCAGGGCTTGGTCAGGCGTTCGGTGATTGCACTGACCATATTGTTGGGCAGGATATCCGTGCAGTCCCGCATGCGATCGAAAACGGCTGCGATAGAGACGGGCATGCCTTGATGATAAACCATCGGGACATCGTCGCCGTCGACCCAGTCGTCATAGGCTTCAAGCGCGTCCCGAAACAGTTGATGCAAGGTGATGGGGGCATGACCTTCATGAAGGTCGGGCAACAGGTTGTTCATCTGCACATCCTCATCGTTGTTAACACGGTGCTGGTGCCGACAGAAATCGACCTGACGCCAAAACACGCCAGGAACGGGTTTGTTCCACGCGGTTGCAAAAAAATTTGCAGCCTTCAGTTCAGTTGGCAAATGGCTTTGCCTGAAACGATGTTCGGTGCCCTATTTCCGCACGAGGCTGAATGAAAAATGGCTGCCGCGATGGTAGTCTATTGCATGGATGACCGGAACGCCGGCTGTATTGAAACAGGTCTCACGGATGAGCAGTGCCGGGCCGAAGCCGCGCAGATCATGGCGCTCGGCGACATCATGAGGCAGCATCACGGCCGAGACCTTGGCGGAGGACATCCGAGGCCGGTGGCGATAGCGTTCAAGCAAGGACAACAACGAACCGCTCCAGTCCACGTCGAACAGACGTGCCGGAATGATCTGGCGCGGTATGTAGTCGATACAATACATGATCGGCTCGTCATTTTGCAGCCGCAGGCGTTCGAGCCGGATTACCCGCTCGCTGGTCGCAAGCTGCAGCTGCTCGGCAGTGGCCGAGTCCGGTTCTTCCTCTGCAATGGAAAGAACTCGATTGTCGGTCTTGTAGCCATAGTGCTGCGTCATATCGGTGACGCTCTCGAACACCGTGATCGGCCGGTCGACGCTCACCGCGGACATGGCGGAGACGAACCTGCCGCGCCCATGCTCGACAAAGATGACGTCGTCCTGTTCAAGTAATTTCAGTGCCTCGCGCACGGCCGGGCGCGAAATCTTGAACCGCTGCGTCAGCTGCGCCTCCGTTGGCAGCTTGTCACCCGGCTTCAGTCCGTCGTCCTTGATGAGATTGGCGATACGGTCGCGCAACTGGATGACCAATGTGCGGGTATCGCGAATGGGCTCGTCCAATAATGACCTCTTGCTAATTTATGGCAATGCTGTTTGTTCTTGTCTGACAAATTTGCAAAGGTCAACTGCTGGCTTTGGACTGCATTCGGCTTATCCATGGCGCTCCCGCATCAATCCATGCAAAATCCGCACGACCCAGTGGTTGACAATAAAAAACATAGATGTCAGTTGTCTTACAACATTTTTGACCAACTGGCCTCTCGGCCTGAAACAAGTGAGACCCGCCATGCTCAATTTCGATGAACAACGTTTCCTGCGGATTCAGAATGGCGCCGTCGGACTGCATGCCCGGCTCGATCAGGTTATCGGTTCCTGCCTGTCGGCCGGCGCGCAGAATGTGTTCTTCCTCGGAACGGGCGGCGCGGCGATCCTCATGCAGCCAGCGGCGCAACTGCTGCAGACGAAGTCGCGCTTCCCGGCCTTCCACGGCCTGCCGGCTGAGCTGGCGATCACTGGCTCGGCAAACCTGACCGAAAAATCGATCGTCGTCATGCCGTCCCTGTCGGGCACGACGAAGGAAAGCGTGGCGCTGCTTGCCAAGCTCAAGGAGATCGGCGCGACCGTGCTCACACTCGTCGGTCACGCGGAAACCCCGCTCGGCAAGGGCGGAGACCATGTCTTCGTCAACTTCGCCGAGGACGATACGTCCTGCGAATCCTTCTACCTGCAGTCCCTGATCATCGCGCTTTCGATCATGAAACATCGCGGCGAGATCGCCAATTACGATCAGTTGGTGGGCGAACTCGTAAAACTTCCGGCGCTGCTGCTTGAGGTCAAGCGCGCCTATGAGCCGAAGGCGGAGGATTTCGCCCGGACGCTTGCGGCGTCGGATTATCACATCATCACCGGCGCCGGAAATGTCTGGCCGCAGGCCTTCTACTACGGCATGTGCATCCTGGAGGAAATGCAGTGGATCCGCACCCGCCCCGTCCATGCTTCCGATTTCTTCCATGGCACGCTGGAACTGGTGGAAAAAGGCGTGAGCGTCATTCTCTTCAAAGGCGAGGATGCCTTGCGGCCACTCGCCGACCGCGTCGAGAACTTCGTCCCGAATTACACTGACAAGCTGACGGTGCTGGACACGGCAACGTTCGACCTGCCCGGCATTTCCGCGGAGGTTCGCGCCATGATTTCTCCGGTGCTGCTGGCAACGGTTTTGGAGCGCATCAGCGCCCATCTCGAAGTCCTGCGCAACCATCCGCTGACCACCCGCCGCTATTACAAGCGCGTCGCCTATTGAGGCAATCCTGCAATCGCGTTAAGGCCGCGCATGCCAAGCTGGCATGCGCGGCCTTCGCCGTCGCAATCCTGCCGGGGACCCGCATGAAAAAACTCTGTTTCGCAACCGTCGGCGACAATTGCATCGATCGCTTCCAGCCACCGGTTGGGCAATCGCTGGTTGGCGGAAACGCCGTCAATGTCGCGGTCCAGCTGGCTGCACTCGGTCATGACTGCTTTTATTTCGGCGCTGTCGGCACCGACGCAGACGGCACAAGGACGCGGCTTCTCCTGCAGCAAAACGGCGTCCTCACGGACCATCTGCAGGATCGGGCAGGCGTCACCGCCTATACGGATATCGCCGTGCTGGAATCGGGCGACCGTGTCATGACCTACGAGGAATTCGGCGTCTGTGCAGGTTATGCGCCCTCCCTTGCGGAGGTCGATATCCTGAAAACCATGGACCATGTCCATATTGGCTGGCTGGACGATGGCGGGGCTTTGAAACGCGCGCTATCCGCCGCCGACATCAGCGTTTCACAGGACCTCTCCGTCAATGCCGACCCGGCCAATCGAAGCCCGGATGGGCTCACTATCGCGTTCGGCTCGGCTGGCGAAGATGGCCGGATAGCCGAACAGATGACGGCGGAGCTTCTCCAGCAGGGTGCCCGACTTGCCGTCGTCACGCGCGGCGCGCTCGGTTCCAGTGCAAGCGACGGAACCTACACGATGGTAATGGGCATCACACCTGTCGAAATCATTGATACAACCGGTGCCGGCGACAGCTTCATTGCCGGGTTTCTATCGGCCCATATCAGCGGCCTGCCGCTCGAACAGTGCCTTGAGACCGGACGGGATCGCGCCGCGCTGACCTGCGGCCATGTCGGCGGTTTCCCGCAGGTTCCCGCCCCGCTTTGATTTCAACGACAATGACCTAGGACCAGAAGGCGACCTTGCGTCCGCCTTCTGGCATTTCCTCCCCTAATGAAGCAACTGGCTGAGGAAGAGGCTGGCCCGATCGGTCTTCGGATGGGCGAAGAAATCCTCCGGCTTGCCTTCCTCGACGATCCGGCCGCGATCCATGAAGATCACCCGGTCGGCGACCTGCCGGGCAAAGCCCATTTCATGCGTGACGCAAACCATGGTCATGCCCTCCCCCGCCAGTTCGACCATTGTATCGAGCACTTCCTTGACCATTTCAGGATCGAGCGCCGAAGTCGGCTCGTCGAACAGCATGACCTTCGGGTTCATGCACAGCGCCCGGGCGATGGCGACGCGCTGCTGCTGGCCGCCGGACAGCTGGCCGGGATATTTGTTTGCCTGATCGGGAATGCGGACACGCTCCAGAAAGGTCATGGCGATATCGACGGCGTGCTTGCGCGGCAGTTTCTTGACCCACATCGGCGCCAGAATGCAGTTTTCGAGGATCGTCAGGTGCGGGAATAGGTTGAACTGCTGGAACACCATGCCGATGCCGCGGCGGATCATATCGGCCTTGCGTTCGTCATCGTCGAGTTCGACACCGCCGACAAGGATATGGCCCTGCTGGTGTGCTTCCAGCCGGTTGACGCAGCGGATCAGCGTCGATTTGCCGGAGCCGGACGGCCCACAGATCACCACCTTCTCCTGCGGCGCGATGGACAGGTTGATGTCATCGAGCGCGTGGAACTCACCGAACCATTTGTGGACGCTGCGCAGCACAATCTGCGCGTTCTGCATGGAAGGGTTCATCGACGTCTCCAAGGGTTATTTCAGGACAAGCCAGCCCGACAGAATGATGATGGCGGCGCCTGCCAGCGTGTGAAACTCGACCGGTGTCGCAAACAGCAGCCCGCCATAGACCATGCCCCAGATGATCTGGCTGTACTGAAAGGGTGCGACGATCGAGGCTTTGCCGATACGGAAGGCCCGGACCAGCAGCATGTGGCCGGCAAACATAAAGGCACCTGCAAGGCAGGCCAATCCGACATCCGTGATGGTGACCGGCGTCAGCCCGCCATTGACGAGGGCGACGACCAGCGCCAGCGCGGCCAGTACCGCCAGCAATGTGGCGACGAGCGCACCGTCGGATTCGCCCGGTTTCGCGCGTCTTAAAAGAATGAGCGACAGCGCGAACAACAGCGCCGATCCAACGGCCGCAGCATGACCGAGGTTCAGCGGCTCGACGCCCGGTCGCAACGCAACCGTCACGCCGACGAACCCAATCAAGACACCCGACCAGGCAAGCATCGACAAGCGCTCGCCGAGAAGAACGAAGGCCAGCACCGCCACCATCAGCGGCGTCAGAAATGCAAGCAGATAAGCCTCAGCCAACGGCAACACGGCAAAAGCGTAGTGGATGAGAATTGTATCGGCGGCCAGCAGCAATGCTCGCAAAAGAGCGAGACCAGGATAGCGCGGCAACAGAACGCCGCCGTTGCGGGTGATCGCGGCCTGCGCCACGATCAGCACGAGGGCTGCCGATGTCACCATGAAGGTAACTTGCGGCACGGCGAAGCGCTGGGCCAGAAGCTTGACGATGGCATCCGTCGCGGAAAATACGCAAAAAGCCAGAAGCACGACGAGGACGGCCCGCAGATTGGATTGGGCAACCGAGTCGCTCCGCATCTGGCTGGAAATTATCTCAGCGGGCATTGAACCGACCAAAGCGCTCTTCGATACGAGACTGCAGGAATTCGAGCCCGATCGACAGGATCCAGTAGATCATCGAGGCGGTGATCAGCATTTCGATATGCCGGAATTCCGTCTGGCCCTGTGTGCGGGCGAGATACATGATTTCCCAGACCCCGACGACGGAGACCAGCGAGGAATCCTTCAGCATGGCGATGAACTGGTTGCCGGTCGGCGGAATGATCACCCGCATCGCCTGCGGCAGGATGACAAGTGCCATCGTCTGGCTGGAGCTCAATCCCAGCGCCGTTGCGCCTTCCGACTGCCCACGCGGAATGCTCTCGATACCGGCCCGGAAGATTTCCGTCATATAGGCGCCGTAGCAGAGCGAGAGCGCCAGGATGCCGGCGGGAACCGCACCGATAACATAGCCGACCTGCGGCAGGCCGAGATAGATGATGTAGATTTGCATCAACAGCGGCAGCCCGCGAAACAGCGAGGTGTAGAATGTCGCCAGCCCGTAGATCACGCCGTTTTTCGACAGTTTCGCGATTGCGCCCGCGAGCGCGATCACCGTCGCCAGAACGATGGAGATCGCGGAAATATAGAGCGTGGTCACTACGCCCTGCGAGATCAGATATCCGATCTTCTTGCCGATGAACGGCAGGGAAAGGTTGAAGGAATAGAAGAACAGCATCAGCAACAGGAAGAGCTCGATCCAGACGCCGATAATCTGCTGACGGCGGGAGAGCTGGCGAAGCGCCATCCAGTTGGCAGCAAGGATCAGCGCGATCATGCCGGCGGCGAACAGACGCCCGAGAGCGATGTTGTCGGCAAGCCACGTTGCACTAGCCGGGATCAGGTATCCGATCCAGGCCGAGCTGATACCCATGGCGTACAGGCCAAGGGTGATGATGCAGAGGACGAAGGCAATTCCCGTGCGTCGCGCGGCATCGGGGTAAGTCAGTATCAAACGGCCAATCATGTCCATCCTCCGCCGTCAGGCCGCGCGCTCGCGCCAGAGATCCTGAGCCTGCAATTTCCAATAGGTGAGTTGTGCGACTGCCAGCCCGGCAAGGCCGCCAGCCCAGACGAGCCCGAACGGCTTGAACAGGGTATAGCGGTCGCTCTGGCCTAGAATTCCCTCGGCCACCAGCTTGCCGCCAATCGCCGTCGTGTTCAGCCCATGTCCGCCAAAGGCCGTGCAATGCCAGACACCCGGCTGCATCTGGCCGATCTGGGGCATGAGGTGACGGGCATAGGACATGAGGCCGGACCAGGCGAGTTCGGTCTTGAGCCCGGAAAGCTGCGGATAGGTTCCGGTCATCTCGCGGCGCAGTTCGCCGGCAAGGGCAGAAGTCGATGCCGCACGCGTGGTAATCCGCCCGCCCCACAGGATGCGCTTGCCGCCATCGACAAGCCGGTAATAATCTCCGGCGCGGCGATTGTCGCCGATCGCATCGGTCGTCGCGATCGCTTGGCGGATCAGGTCGGGCGCTTCCTCGCTCAGCATCACATAGGTGGCGATCGGCAGGAAGGCCCGCTTCAACCGGCCGTTGAGCGCGCCGGTATAGCCGCCGGTCGTGAACACGACGTGGCGCGCCTTCACACGGCCGCTGGCCGTACTGACGATCTTCTCTGCAGCATGGAGGGCGGTCGATGTGGCCGGCGAGCCCTCGTAAATCCGTCCGCCCAGCCGTTCGATTTCCGTGGCAATGGCGCGCAAATAGTTCAGCGGATGCATGTGGAATGCCTTTGCGTCCCGCAGCCCCTGGTAGTAGCGGCTGGATTTCAGGACGGATTGGACCTGATCACGCTCCAGATAGTCGAGTTGATAGTCGTAGTTGCGCGCGACCTGATCCGCATAGACCTTGAGGCTGGGGCCGTCATCATGGCGTAGCACGCTCATGATGCCCGGTTGCGGACGCGCCCCTTCGATTTTTAAATCACGAATGGTGTCGCGAACGAAATCAACGCCCTCGATCGACAAGAGGTGAATCTTTCGCGCGGCCTCCTTGCCGGCCATGCTGGCAATCTCGTCGCTCCCCGTTGCAAATCCCGGACTGACGAAACCACCATTGCGCCCGGAAGCACCGAAACCGACGCTCTCGGCTTCCAGAACCACGACAGACTGCCCCGCACGTGCCAGCTGAAGCGCGGTTGTCAGACCAGCGAGCCCCCCGCCGATGATGACTGTGTCGCAGTCTGCCGTGCCATTGAGCACAGGTCTGACCTGTTCTTCCGTCATCGTGCGTCGATAATAGGTATCGGGATAGGACATGTTCTTGCTCGCAAGCTTGCGCATCGACGGTCGCACGGACGGCGGGAACCGTCCGTGCGATAAGGGATATCAGTCGGCGGCGTAGTCCTTGCCGTACCACTTGGTGGTCAGCGTGGCCAGCGTGCCATCCTTCTTCATCTCGGCAACGATCCCGCCAACCTTGGCGGTCCATTCCGGATCGACCTTTTCGGCGATGACCACCAGCGGCTCCTTGAAGGCATAGTCGCCTTCGAGGATGCGGAGTGGATAGCCGTTCTTGATGGCGTTGGCGGCCGTCTGCTCCGGCGCGATCACGGCATCGAGACGGACGCCCGCGCCGAGGCGCAGGTCGTCGAACGGCAGCATGGAATCGGCGAAGGTGCGGATTTCGCCCGGCTCCAGCTTGTATTCGATCGGCGGCAGGCCCGGCGCATCGATTTCCAGCTGGCGACGAATGAAATCCTCGGACGTCGTTGCAGTTTCAACGCCGATGATCTTGCCGTTGAGGTCCGCGACCGACTTGGCCGTGCTGTCCTTGTGAACGACGTAAACGTAGGGGCTGTAATAGTAGACGCCGACGAAATCGATGACCTGCGCGCGTGCCTTGGTGGGCGTGACGGAGCCGACACCCAGATCATAACGTCCCTGCCAGCGCCCGCCGGTCAGCGTCTGCCAGTCCGGGGTCTCGAAGCTGACTTCGACGCCGAGGCGCTTTGCAATCTCGCGCGACACGTCGATATCGAAGCCTACCATTTCATTGTTGTCGTCGAGATAGCTCTGGGGTGGCCAGCCACTATTGGTCGCGACCACCATCGTCTTCTTCCCCATCACGCGATCGAGCGTTTCTCCCGCATGCGCCGACGTGATGACACCCAGTGCGGCAATGCCGATCGCCAGACGTGTCAAAAATTTCTTCATGCCTTCCTCCTTGAGCGATTGTCGCCCTGGTTCCCATTTTGTAAGATGTCAGACAACATTATGTAGAGGTGAATCCCCACCATGAGTCAAGCGATGGAAAGGGTCGGAAGAATGAAAGAAATTGATGAGGCAATGCTTTTTCGTGATGACGTCGCAACGGCGGTCGCGCCCGTTCAAGGGGATGGAATTTCAATGCACGGTGACCAGCACCAGCACATTACACCCCGTCAAGTCTTGTCGAAGGTGCCTTCGCTCCCCGCATCGACGAGGCGATGGAAACAGCACAGGACCTCACTTCCCGCAGTTTTCCGAAAAACGAGGTCCTGTCTCAAAGAGCCGGCAAGCCAGCGCTGACTATCCTTCCATGTCGTTCATGATGGCCGCGACCTGGTCGATGACCGTGGCCGCATCGGACGTACCCTTGCCGGCCTGATCCTTGGCCCAGCTTGCCTGTGCATCCTTGTATCGCGTGGCCTCTGCCCAACGCCGGGGCTCTTCGGAGTCGAGAACCCGCACTGTCGAACCGGCTTTTCGCAATTCATCCAACTGAGCTTCAAAACTCGCGTCCATGACCGAGCCAAGACTTGCGTAGGATGTTTCACCGGCACGCCGGATGGCATCCCTGTCCTCCTGGGTCAAGCCGTCCCAGACGGATTTGTTGATCGCCACGATGTAGACATGACCCAGCCAAAGATCCTTCGAGACCAGCACATTGGGCGCAGCTTCGTGGACCTTCAGCATATAGCCGCTATCGACGTTGACCATCAGCCCATCGAGTGTCTTCGCCTTGAGGGCGTCATAGACTTCAGGCCCCCAATGCATGGTCACGGGCGTGGCGCCGGCATTGCGCAGGAAATCGAGGTGCCAGAAGCTTGCCGACCGCCATTTGCCGCCCTTCAGCCCATCGAGAGCGGCCAGCGGTTCGGTGCTGTAGAACGCCACAGGATAACCGGTCGCGAAGAACAGCTGGACGATATTGTTCTTCTCAAGCTCGGCGGCAAAAGTAGGGACTTCGGCATCGACCCGGCGGAAGAAATCGACCTGCCGGCCGCCGCTCGGACCGGTGGGAAAGCTCTTGAATATCTGGTGCAGCGGCATTTCCTTGGCCGTGTATTCCGGCACCACAGTCGCGATATCCGTCGTCTTCCCCGCGCTGACCGCGCCGAGCCCGTCATAGGCCGCGGCTATCTCGCCATTCCAGTGATCCTCGATCTTGAGGCGCCCATTGGATTCGCGCTCGATCGCCGGAAAGAGCACGTCCTTCAGGAAACGGGTCCGCATGCCGCCGAGAGGCTCGTGATCGCTGAACCTGAGAACGCGGGGAGCCCCCTGCGCGACCGCATCGGACAGTAATGACGCGGAAGCGATCGTGCCGGCAGTCGCGGCCAGAAAGAGCCGGCGGGTGATGCCGCTCTCCGGTGATTTCGTGCTGTCTTTCATCCTTGAATATCCTTTCGTCACCCTGCGCGGGCACTTCGCAAACCCTGCGTGTTCAACGGATCGGGCAATGATCGAAGGTCGCGTCTCAAGACCTTCGGTTGACCGCTCCGTTATTCCAAGACTATATCTGAGTGACCCAGAGGCCGGAATTCGCATATTGAAAAACGCTTCTCCGCCCGTTCCGCAACGTCTGAAACCAAGGAAATCACCGGCTCAGGCGCGGTCCGGCGCGACGGTCGATGCCATTCACGAAGCCGTGATTCAGGTTTTGATTGCCGATGGGCTGACACGGCTGACGACCACCCGGGTGGCCGAACGAGCCGGTGTGTCGGTCGGCACGCTTTACCAGTACTTTCCAAACAAGGAATCGCTGCTCTTTGCCATCCTCCAGCTGCATTTCGAGGAGATGGCTGACGCCATCGAACATGTGGGAAAGCACGATGGCAAACGATCGTTGCGCGAATTGGCCAAAAACATCGCCGAAGCCTATGTTTCCGTGAAGGTGTCCCGGCCGGATGCGACCGCTGCCCTTTACCGGGTTGCAGGCGCCATCGACCAATTCCGGTTGTCTCCGGATGTCTACAGACGGTTGCAAGCTGCCGTGGTTCACCTGCTCGAAAATGCATCCGATGCATCCTTCCAAAACACCAGACAGACAGCCTTCACCTTGCTTTCGGCTTTGGCCGGGCTGGCACGCAGCAGTTTCGGAGCAGTGGCATCTGATCAACAGGTATTAGAGAGGCTTCGAGACGAGGCAGTCCTGCTCGCGACAGCCTATCTCGAGGCAGCAGCCGCCCAATAGGACGGCATGGTCCAGCCCGATCATCGTCCCGCGAACGCCTCGTCCTTCCAGTTGCCGGAAAGCATGAGCTCCTGGTCTGTCTCGTCCAGGCCCATCAGGCCACCAACCCGGCTGCGGTGCATGCGACGCAAATGATCCCGCGGGCTGACCCCGAGCGTTTTCTTGAACATGCGCGAAAAATAATAGGGATCGGTATATCCAACCTCGACGGCAGCGGCCCCCACCGTCGTCCCCGCTTCGAGAATATGCATGGCACGTTCCATCCGCTTGAATTCCTGGTATTTTCGCGGCGTCCTTCCAACACGCTTCTGGAATTCGCGCAGGAAATAGTCCCGATTGTAGGGCGATTCCTCGATTGCGCGCGCGGCGATGTCGAGATCGAGAGGATTGGCCGAAATCATGGTGGCGGCTTTCATGACGGCCAGATCAAGCGCGTCGGCCCCCTCCGGCTGATAGGCTGCACCGCCCCGCCATCCGACAAAGGCATCCTCGATGAAGGCGATCAGCAGCACCATGAAAAGGTGATGCTGCCCCAAGGTCACCGACGATGGCGGTGCGCTTTGCCGGTAATGGCGGACGAGCGGTTCAAGCATCGCCCAACGGCTCAGTCTGATTTTCGGACGAAGAACCATCTGCGCGATCAGGTTGTGCCGTCCGTAGATATCAAGGGTAAAGTGCTGCGCCACCCCCTTGTAAACTGTGTCGCCCACACACCAGCCGACAAAACGTTGCCCACGAGAGATCAGCATCGTATCCCCCGGCTCCATCACACGCGGTTCGCCGTCGACCAGATAATGCCCTCTGCCCTCGAGACAGATGACCAGATCGTCGACCGGATTTTCCTTGTCGATCCGCCAGGTGCGCGAATGTTCCATCCGGATTGCCGCCCGCGTCAGCCTCATGGTCAAGGCAGCGGGTGGAATGCTGGAAAGAATACCACCTTCAATTTCGTCCATCTTTTTCCTCGCCTTCGTCAATTCATTCTTGGACAAAGATGCGATTATGTCATGTCACAAATTGCCTATGGGCGCCGAATTACCAGGGAGGAGATCGGTGGACAGGGACCAGAGTTCGGCGCGTCATTATCTGACGGCCAATTTCCAAGAAACCAACCTGTACAAAATTGCATCTTCATTTGTCACCGCCCAAGACCATCCGGGAGGAGACTCATGAAAGGGCAGCGCTTCTTGGGGCTCGGCTATCTCGGCCCCTATATCATCGGCTTGCTGGTCTTCACGGCCATTCCGTTCTTTGGTTCGCTCTATTTGAGCTTCACCAAATACGATCTGATGAGCAGCCCGGACTGGACGGGCCTTGCCAACTATGAGCGGCTCTTCACCCGTGATCGCACGTTTTTCAAATCGCTGAACGTAACGCTGCTCTATGTCCTGTTGACGGTTCCGCTGAAGCTGGCTTTTGCGCTCTTCATCGCGACCGTTCTCAACTATCGGCTGCAGTTCATCGGACTTTTCCGAACTGCGTTCTATGTGCCATCGATCCTCGGCGGCTCGATCGCGATTGCGGTGTTATGGCGCTACATGTTTGCAACCGAAGGCCTGGTCAACATGGCTCTGGCGACGATCGGTCTCGGCCCGATCGACTGGTTCGGCGATCCGACCAACGCGCTGCTGACGATCACGCTCCTGCGCTGCTGGCAGTTCGGCTCGGCCATGGTCATCTTCCTGGCAGCGCTGCAGTCCATCGACAAGTCGCTGTATGAGGCCGCCGCGATCGATGGTGCCGGCAAGGTACGCATCTTCTTCTTCATCACCCTGCCACTTCTGACGCCGGTTATCTTCTTCAACCTGATCATGCAGATGGTCCAGGCATTCCAAGAGTTCAACGGCCCTTACATCATCACGCAGGGCGGGCCATTGAAGGCGACCTATCTGCTGCCGCTCTACATCTACGAGGAAGCCTTCAAGAAGTTCAACATGGGCTACGCCTCAGCAATCGCCTGGGTTCTCTTCACGATCATCACGGTACTGACCCTGATCGCCTTCTGGTCTTCCAAGAAGTGGGTCTATTACGCCGGCGACAAGCGGAGCTGAGCCATGACCGATATCACCACCTCCAACGATCTCACCATGGACGAAACTGCCCGGGCCAAACGGCGAGCAGGGCTGCGGCTTTTCTCGACCGCGATACGCTACGCGCTTCTGTTCCTGGTCGGCTTCGTCATGCTCTACCCGCTGATCTGGCTGGTCGGGGCAAGCTTCAAGACGAATTCCGAGATTTTCTCAGGCGCGGGATTCCTGCCGCAAAATCCGACACTCGACGGCTATATCAAGGGCTGGCAGACCTCCACCCCCTACACATTCGGAAGGTTCTTCTGGAACTCATTCCTGATCATCCTGCCGAAAGTGATCGGCACGGCAATCTCCTGCACTATGGCGGCCTATGCGTTTGCGCGCTTCGACTTTCCGTTGAAGAAGGTGCTGTTCGGATCGGTGATCGCCATCCTGCTCCTGCCGAACGTGGTCACCCGTATCCCGCAGTATATCCTGTTCCGCGACCTCGGCTGGCTCGACAGCTTCTTGCCGCTCTGGGTGCCTTCCGCGCTGGCCGGCGATGCGTTCTTCGTCTTCATGCTGGTGCAGTTCCTGCGCTCGCTCCCCTCCGACATGGAGGAGGCCGCCCGCGTCGATGGGGCCAACAGCCTGCAGACGCTCGTCTACATCGTCGTGCCGATGCTGGCGCCGGCGCTGATCTCGGTCTGCCTGTTCCAGTTCATGTGGACGATGAACGATTTCCTTGGGCCGCTCATCTACCTCTCTTCGGTCGACAAATACCCGGTCAGCCTGGCGCTCAAGCTTTCCATCGACACGACAGAAGCATTCGAATGGAACCGCATCCTGGCGATGTCGGTACTCGCAATCTCACCGGCGCTGATCGTTTTCTTCGCTGCGCAACGATACTTCATCGAAGGAATCTCCTCCGGGGGGATCAAGGGCTGAACATGGCAGGCGTCCAACTCAAGAATCTCGAAAAAGTCTATGGCGGCACGCTCAAGGCCGTCCATGGCATCAACCTGGACATCACCGATGGCGAATTTATGGTGCTGGTCGGTCCGTCCGGCTGCGCCAAGTCCACGACGCTCAGGATGGTCGCAGGCCTGGAAGAGATTACCGCAGGCGAGATCATCATCGGTGACCGAAGGGTCAACGACCTGCCGCCCGGCAAGCGTTCGATCGCCATGGTCTTCCAGAACTACGCGCTCTATCCGCACATGAAGGTGCGTGGAAACCTTGCCTTCGGATTGAAGATCGCCGGATGCTCCAGGCCCGAGATCGATGCGGCGATCGCCGATGTCGCTCGAATGCTGGAAATCGAACCGTTGCTCGACCGCCTGCCGAAACAGCTGTCCGGCGGGCAGGCGCAACGTGTGGCGCTTGGGCGGGCGCTGATCAAGAAGCCGGGCGTGTTTCTGTTCGATGAACCGCTGTCCAATCTCGACGCCAAGCTGCGCGCATCGATGCGGGTGCGCATCACGGACCTTCACCGTCAGTTGAAGGCCGAAGGTCTGTCCTCGACCGTCATCTACGTGACGCACGACCAGACCGAAGCCATGACGATGGGCGACCGCATCTGCGTCATGCAGGCTGGCCGCATCATGCAGGCGGCAACACCGAAGGAACTTTATAATCATCCGGCGAACCTGTTCGTCGCCGGCTTCATCGGTAGTCCGGAAATGAACCTCGTGGACGGTGCCCTGGAGGGAGGCGATTTTATCGTCGGCAGCCAGAAGATTGCGATCGGTAGCGATCTTGAACGCCGCCTGTCCGAAAAACCTTCGGATGCAATCATCGGCATTCGTCCGCAACATTTCTCGCTCGCCGGCAGCGAAGGGCCAGGCCTGTCGGCAAGGCTCGCCAATGCCGAATTCATGGGCCACGAGGTCTACCTGCATACGGAACTCGAAGGACGCAAGCTCGTCTGCGTCGTCGGTGCCGGTGAGTTCGAAGCGCTGGGGCGGTCCGACATCGTCCGCCTGCGGCCAGACCCCACGAAATTGCATGTTTTCAACAAGATCGACGGCCGCAACGTATCGCTGCGAGGAGGCAGCATCGCGGCCTGAACCAAGGGAGGAGTAAAGCAATGAAGAACACCAGGATGCTCGCCGCTCTGGCTGGCACTGCATTTTCGGCACTCGCGATGGCGACGGCAGTGCAAGCCGCCGAACTGCGCATGGGTTGGTGGGGCGGTGAGAGCCGTCACGTGGCGACCCAGAAGGCGATCGAGGCTTGCGGCGCCAAGTACGGCCACACTGTGAAGGGCGAGTTCACCGGCTTCGACGGCTATCTCGAAAAACTGACAACGCAGATGGCCGGCGGGACGGAACCCGACATTGTCCAGGTCAACTGGCCCTGGCTCCCGCTGTTTTCCAAGGACGGAACCGGCTTTGCCGACCTTCGCCAAGTGAAGGGTATCGATCTTTCCAACTGGACCGACGCCGACCTGACCGCCGGCTCGATGAACAGCATCCTGCAGGGGCTTTCGGTCTCCACCACCGGCCGCGTCTTCTTCTTCAATACCACGACCTTCGAGAAGGCCGGAGTTCCGATCCCGAAGACTTGGGACGAGTTCTTCGAGGCGACGAAGACGATCAAGGAAAAGATCGGCAAGGATTACTACACCTTCAACGCCGTCAAGGAGACGGCGCATCTGCTGACGATCCTGACAGTCGTGCAGAAAACCGGCAAGGACATGGTCGACCCGGCCACGAACCGCGTCGCATGGACGCCGGAACAACTGGCGGAAGGTATATCCTTCCTTGGCAAGCTGGTCGAGACCGGCGCAATCAAGTCGCAGAAGGAGGAAGCGGCCGAGGGCAACGTCAACCTGTTCGAGAAGCCGGCCTGGGCCGAAGGCAAGATCTCCGGCTCCTACGAGTGGGACTCGACCTATTCGAAATATGCCGATCCGTTGAAAGACGGTCAGGTGCTGAAACCCTTTCCGATCCTGAAGGTCGCCGGCGCAGTCACCGACGGCGTCTACGCCAAGCCCTCGATGGTGTTTTCGATCTCCAAGCACTCCAAGGCACCGGAAGCCGCCGCTCAGATCGTCAACTGCCTGCTGAACGAACCGGAAGGGATCGATGCACTCGGAACCTCACGCGGCCTGCCGGCATCGAAAGCGGCGGCAGCAAGGCTCGGCACCCAGGGCGAGCCCGAGGTTCGCGCCGCCAACGCCATCGTCATGGCGTCGGCGGGTCCGGTGGTCTCCCCATTCAACGAACATCCGGAAATCCGCGCGGCGTTCATCGATACGCTTGAGGAATACGCCTATGGCCAGTTGAACGCCGACGACGCAGCCAAACAGATCATCGACACCGTGAACGACGTACTGGCCGAATACGATTGACCAGACACGACTGACGGGACCAACCGCCCGTCGCTCTTGTGTGGCGACGGGTAACAACACGAGACGAACTATGACCCAGCCTTCCACCGTCGCGCTGTCAGCGCGAACGGCTGCGCTTTGCCTACCCCTGCCCGGCGCACGATATCGCCTGCCGCACACGGTCGCGTGGCGGCTGACCGCCGTGGATGCGGATGTACCATCACGCGAAGGTCCCACTGATCTGGCGGTCATGATCATCTACGGTCTGAGTCCGGCGACGCGTTATCGCTTCGAAGCCGATGGCTTTGCTCACCTGGAATTCGAGACCCCGGCCTGCGCCGGTCTGATCGAGGCTCGACAATTCGGTATACGGCCGGACGTCGAACCGGACGATCGGGACGGCACGCGCGCCAATGCGGAGGCGATTGCAGATGCGCTTGCGTCCGTTCCCACAGGCGGGACGCTTCGGCTTCCTTCCGGCATCTGGACCATTCCCCCAATTCGCCTCAAGAGCGACATGACACTTGAACTCGCAGAGGGGGCGGTCCTTCGCGCGCCATCGATCCGCGAGGGCTGGCCGATCCTGCCGGCGCGAGACGATTTCGGCCATATGCTCGGAAGCTGGGAAGGACTGCCCGACGCCTGCTTTGCTGCGCCGGTTTACGCGATCGATGCCCGAAACATCACCATAGAAGGTGCCGGCATCCTGGATGGTTCCGGTCATCTCGGCGACTGGTGGACATGGCCGAAGGAGACACGGAACGGCGCCCGCAGACCCCGCGGCCTGCATCTGATTTCCTGCAAGGACGTTACGCTGCTCGGCTTCACGATCCGCAACGCTCCCTCATGGACAATTCACCCGCAAGGGTGCGAAGGACTTGTCGCCGCGGGCCTCGCGATCGAGGCCCCCCATGACAGCCCCAACACCGACGGTCTCAACCCGGAGTCTTGCCGCGACGTGACGATCGCCGGCGTCCGCTTCTCGGTCGGTGACGACTGTATCGCCATCAAGGCCGGCAAGCGTGTCGCCGGAGGCACGGAGGATCATCTCGCAGAGACCCGCGGCGTTCGCATCCACCACTGCCTGATGGAACGCGGCCATGGAGGTCTCGTCGTCGGCTCGGAAATGTCCGGCGGCGTGCATGACGTGACCATCGAGGATTGCGACATGATCGGCACCGACCGGGGATTGCGACTCAAGACAAGGCGCGGCCGAGGTGGCGTCATTACCGGCATTGCCATGCGCCGCGTCATGATGGACGACGTGCAAACAGCCATGTCGGTCAACGCATTCTATCACTGCGATGCGGATGGACACGACGACTGGGTGCAATCGCGCATGGCGGCACCACTTGGCCCGGGAACACCGATAATCGACGGCGTGTCGGTCGATGATGTCGAGATTCGCGGCCTCGCCCATGCCGCCGGTGTATTCCTCGGACTGCCGGAGGCACCGATCCGCAACGTCCGCATCCGACGCGTAACGGTTGCCTCACACTGTGCCGACGCCGTCGCGACACCACCGATCATGGCTGACCAGGTGCGCCCGATGCGTCACGAGGCCATCGTCGCCGAATATGCAGACATTGATTGCGATGATCCCGCTCTCCTTTCGACAGCCACAATTTCTCTTCCCCTTGACCGAGACAACCGATGAATCCGACCGCCTATTTCGACCAGTTCGCCACCCGCTACCAACCGTACAAGGCTGGCGCATGGTGCTATGAGGACGGCTGCATCTATCGGGGTTTGCAGCTCCTATATGAAGCAACCGGCGAGGATCGCTGGGTAGACCATCTC
Organism: Rhizobium sp. Leaf453; assembly: GCF_001425605.1. GTDB lineage: Bacteria > Pseudomonadota > Alphaproteobacteria > Rhizobiales > Rhizobiaceae > Pararhizobium. Next base: position 63,716 of record NZ_LMRG01000002.1, read on the forward strand.
ACGCGCCTTGTATCGGCACAGGTCAGCAGCAAGGGCCTGCTCGCAGGCTACGATCCGAAAGAATACAATATCGACAATATCCTTTCGGGTCGTGTGCTCTTTCCGCTCTCGGCACTTACCGGAGAGACACGCTACACTGCTGCCGCCGAGCACCTGATCGGTCAGTTGAAAGACCACCCCCGCATCCGGACCGGCAACTATTGGCACAAGCGGCGGTACCCGCATCAGGTTTGGCTGGATGGGCTCTACATGGCTCTGCCATTCCAGATCGAATACGCGCTTGCGACCGGCCATGCGTCACTGATCGCGGATGCGCTGCAGCAATTCGATTCCGCGCTCGCGCTGACGGTCGACCGCGGCGGGCTTTACGTGCACGGATACGATGAGAGCCGTGAACAGCGTTGGGCCGATGGCGACACCGGGAAATCGCCGGCTGTATGGGCGCGCGCGATAGGCTGGCTGGCGATGGCGCTGATCGACGCACTGGTCATCCTTCCCGCCAGCGCGGACAGTTCAGCATTGCGAGAAAAAACCATTGCCATACTGAATGAAATCGCCGCTCGACAGACCTCCTCGGGGCTCTGGGAGCAAGTCCTCGACGCGCCTCAATTGGAGGGCAACTATGAGGAGAGTTCCGCCACGGCCATGTTTGCATATGCCCTGATGCGCGCGGCAAGGCTGGACCTTGCAACGGGACCAACTGCCGAGCAATTTGCTGCTGCAGGAAAACGGGCACTGTCCGCGCTTGTTGAGACCCGATTGGCAGAAAGTGAAGGGATGATCCGCTTTACCGGGATATGCCAGGTAGCGGGGCTTGGCTCGATCGACGGCCCCTATCGCGACGGAACACCCCACTACTACCTCACGGAGCCCGTCGTATGCGATGACGCCAAGGGGGTAGGTCCGCTGATGATGGCCTATGCGGAGGCCGTCCGCACCAATGGAAGCGTCTTCTGACAGGAATGCGGTAGCCGCGCATCGACGATCGAGAGATGACGTCTCGCGGCTCTGCAGAGTAGCGTCTCTTCTTAGTCATCCGGCGGACTATGGAAACCCGCCGGTAGGGAGAATTGCGTACCGGTGTCCGGTGGGTCGAACTCGGGGTGCTGCTTAACCTTCGGAATCATCGCGTGCGCGGCCACCACGGAGCGGATCGCCACGGGTCTATAGTGGCGGACGAGATCTAGCCGCGCTGGCTCTTCCGCCTTGTCGTTCTCCCTTGCCATCGTTTGCCTCCCGATCGCCATGCTCGGTCGGTTGGCCGAACATCACTGCGCATATCCGCACTATATCACGGCCCGTCACGGGAACCCTCGAAAAACAACAGTATCCTGACCGTTGCAATTTCGTTCGGACTGGCACGGCACCGGATATGTGCTATCAGCGTTGGAAACGAGACCAAATTTGCTCAGATCATGACTTCCAAGACCCGCGGCTATCTCTTCGCTTTCCTGGCCATCTGCATTTTCGCCGGCCAGGATGCGATCACCAAATATCTCGGCGATCGCTATCCCGCGCTTTTCATCACGATGATCCGGTTCTGGGCCTTCGCGATCTTCGTCTGCGCCTTCGCCGCATCCTCGCCCGGCGGCATAAGGCAAGCTGTCAAGACGAACCGTCCATGGTTGCAGATCGCGAGAGGCATCCTGCTCGTCGCGGAGATCGTGCTGATCGTTTTCTCCTATGTCTATGCCGGGCTCGCCATGAGCCAGTCGATCTTCCAGGTCACGCCGCTGATCATCACGATCCTGTCCATCCCGCTCCTTGGCGAGGCTGTCGGATGGCGGCGCGGAACAGCCGTGATTGTCGGTCTTTTCGGCGTGCTGGTGATCATCAATCCCATCGATGTTCATTTTGATATGTCGCTGTTTTTTCCTCTCGGGGCAGCCCTGCTTTTCGCGCTCTACAGCATCGCGACCCGTGCCGTGAGCCACGAAGATTCTGCCGTGACCAGCCTGTTTTATGCCGGTATCACCGGTGCTGTCGCCGTCTCGCTGATCGGACCATTCTACTGGACGGCCATTGCTCCTTCCGACTGGTCGCTGCTTGCCGCCCTTTGCGTCTGCGGCACGCTCAGCCATTACTTCCTGATCCGCGCCTACGGACTGCTGCAGGCTGCAGAAGTCCAGCCGGTGACCTATTTCCAGCTTGTGCTAAACGTTATCGCTGCGGTCGTCCTGTTTGGCGAAACCATAACCCTGAACATGATCGCAGGCGCCCTGATCGTCGTCGGCGCCGGCTTTTTCACCATCTGGCGCGAACATCAGCTGGCAAGACGTGGCGCCTCCGCTTCGTAACAGGAGAAACAGCTGTTACTCCCTAATGCATCGTCTGCGACGGTGCGTGGCTTGACTACTCGGCCTGCCTCGCCTTCGACCCTGCCGCAATCGTCTGCACGAATTCGTCGAGTTCACGTTCCAGCCGCTCCATGGGAACGCCGACGAAGCGGGCTTCGAGGCTGATGGTGATCACGCCGTGGACGGCGCCAAACAGGGTACGGGCACGACTGGCGCGGTCTTCGGCCGACAGGCTGGGCTGCAATTCGGCAAGCGGTTCGGCGATGACGTCCATCAGGAACATGTGCTCCTGAAGATGCCATTCCGGCGACGGCTGGCCCTCTGCCGGACGATGGTCGAACAGCGCCTTCCAAAGATGACGATGATGGACCGCGAAAGCGAGATAACCTTTCGCCAGATTGCGCATCCGGTCCGTCGGCGTCCTGTCCTTGACCTCCTGCAGGGTTAGCGATGCCTCCAGCGCCTTCAGGGTTCCGGAATTGACGTGGATGATCAACTCATCCAGATCGGCGAACACCGTATAGAGGCCGCCAAGCGCGCATCCTGCATCCTGGGTGACGTCGCGGGCACGCAGGTTTGCCAGCCCGTCGGCACTGATGCGATTGCGCGCGGCCTCGATCAGCCTCGCCTTCAGATCCTCACGTTTTTCTTCCCGCTTGCCGGCCATTAACCATATCCAATCCAAAAATATGAACGACGTTCATTTTACATATTGAACATTGTTCATTTTCGCGTATATTCATGAACATTGTTCATACAGTGGAGGAAGAACATGTTCAATTTAATTCTCACATTGCTGCGCGGCCAGGCACATGAGGCCGAACAGGCATTCGCCGACCGACACGCCGTGCCCCTGCTCGCACAGCAGATTCGCGACGCGAGCCTCGCGATCCAGTCGACCCGCCGCGCGGTCGCTGTAGCCATCGCCCAGAACGCGCAGGAAAAGAAGCAGCATGCGGCAATCCTCGGGCATATCGCCAATCTCGAGGCTCGCACGCTTGCCGCCCTGCAAAAAGGCGATACGCTGCTGGCACGGGAAGCGGCCGAAACCATCGCTCATTTGGAGGCCGAGCGTGACGCATCGACTGCCGCCCAGGCGCAGTTCTCAACAGCGATCGACAAGGCCAAAGACACGCTTCGGGCCGCCGAAGCCCGTTTCCACGACCTGCAGCGCGGTGAGCGTGTGGTGCGCGCGACCGAGGAAGTCCAGAAGCTCGGCAGGATTCATACCGGGCGCCGGCTAGCCACCCTGGCTGATGCGGAGGAGACACTGTCGCGGCTTCGCACCCGGCAGGCGCAGAATGAGGTGGCCGCCGCCACCCTTCAGGAACTGGAAGGCCTGGCGCCGGAGCGTGTGATCGAGAAGCTTGCCAATGCCGGATGCGGGGCGCCCCTGCGCACTTCGGCGGATGACGTTCTTTCCCGCCTTCGCAGCCAGATGAATTCCGCCGCCTGATACGTCCCTCAAGAACCCGACACCCGTCAAAAAAGGATCACGACCATGAACGACAGTTTCCAGAAACACTCCGCCAGTTGGGTCAGCTTCTCCTACATCTCCTTCGGCAGCGCCGCCTTCATGCTGGCGCTCGGCCTCTACATGATGCCGCTCGATCTCTGGGGCAAAGGCTATCTGGCCATGGGCATCCTGATGCTCGTTCAGACCACGGTCAACATCACCAAGACGCTGCGCGATAACGCCGAATCCGAAAAGCTGATCCGTAAGATTGAGGATGCCAAGACCGAGAAGCTTCTCGTCAATTTCAATCGCAGCGGTGACAATTAATTTTCCTTAACCACACCACAGAGTTGTTGCCGCTCGCAACCATTGCGCAACAACTCTGTGGCTATCTGCCCGGATCGCACGAGGAACCCGCCATGCAACGCAATCTGATGACATCGAGGAAATTTGCGCCGCTTTTCTGGACGCAGTTCCTCTCCGCCTTCAACGACAATTTCCTGAAACACACGCTTGTCTTCGTGATCCTGGCGCAGATGGCCGCCGAGGGCGCTTCGCTCGTCACTCTGGCGGGCGGCATCTTCATCCTGCCCTTCCTGCTGCTCTCGGCCATGGCTGGGCAATTGGCGGACAAGTACGATAAGGCGAGAATGGCTGAACTGCTGAAGCGCTCCGAGATCGGAGTCGCCGCCGTCGCCGTCATCGGTATTGCCTTCTCGTCCATCCCGATCCTGCTGCTGGCGCTGTTCGGCTTCGGTGTCATCTCCGCGCTGTTCGGCCCGATCAAATACGGCATCCTCCCGGATCATCTGGAGCGCAAGGATCTGCCCAAGGCCAATGCCTGGATCGAAGGCGGCACATTCATCGCCATCCTGACCGGCACGATCGTCGCCGCACTGGCCTTCACCGAGGGCGACAATGTCTGGGTTTTCGGCCCGATGATGATGGGCCTGGCCGTGCTCTGCTGGATCGCCGCCCGTATGATCCCGGCTACCGGTTCGAAAGCCCCGGACCTTGTGATTGACAAAAACGTCCTGCGTTCGAGCTATACGCTGATCAACGAACTGCGGCAGGACACCCGCATCTGGCGTTCTGCCCTGATGAATTCCTGGTTCTGGTTCGTCGGCGCCTTCGTCATGTCGATGCTGCCGGTCATGGTCACGGAAATCCTCGGCGGATCGGAAGTCGTCGTGCCGGCTTATCTCGCCGTTTTCGCCGTCTCGATCGCCGTCGGCTCGGCCATTGCCGGCTGGATGTCGGCGGGTCGCGTCGTCCTGTTGCCGGCTCCTGTCGGAACCGTGATCATCGCGCTGTTCGGCATGCACCTCGCCTGGAACCTCTGGGGCTTGCAATCCGTCACCGAAGCAGAAACGATTGCCGATTTCTTCGCAGGCCCCAACACCATCCGCGTGGCGATTGACCTCGCGGGCATGGCCATCGGCGGCGCCTTTCTCGCTGTCCCGACTTTCGCCGCCATGCAGACCTGGGCGCATGAGGATCGCCGTGCCCGCGTCATCGGCGCCGCCAACGTGCTCTCGGCCGTGTTCATCACCACGGGTCTCGCGCTGGTAGCAGGCCTTCAGGCCGCTGGCCTGACGGTTCCGATGATCATTCTCATCCTGTCGGTCATCAATGTCGGCATCGTCTGGCTGATGCTGGCGACCCTGCCGACCAACCCTTTCCGCGATTTCATCTCGATCCTGTTCCGCGCCTTCATGCGTCTGGAAGTCGAAGGACTGGAAAACGTCAAGAAAGCCGGCAAGGCGCCGATCATCGCGCTCAACCATGTCAGCTTCCTCGACGGCGCCCTGGCGCTCGCCATCACCGAAGAAGAACCGGTCTTTGCCGTCGATTACAAGATCGCCCAAGCCTGGTGGGTCAAACCCTTCCTGAAGATGTGCAAGTTCCTGCCGCTGGATCCGACGAAGCCGATGGCGACGCGCTCGCTGATCAAGATCGTCCAGGAGGGCAATTCGATCGGCATCTTCCCGGAAGGCCGCCTCACCGTCACCGGTACGCTGATGAAGGTCTATGACGGCGCCGCCATGGTCGCCGACAAGACCGGCTCGATGGTCGTGCCCGTCCGCATTGACGGCCTGGAAAAGAGCTATTTCTCGCGCCTCTCCGGCGGCCAGGTTCGCCGCCGCCTGTTCCCGAAGGTCAAGGTTACCATCCTCGAACCCGTCAAACTCGACGTCCCGGCAGAACTCAAGGGCCGCAAGCGCCGGATCGCCGCGGGTGCCGCCCTCTACCAGGTCATGTCGATGCTGCTCTTCCGCACCACCAATACGGCGACCACCGTACTGGAGCGCGTCATCGAAACGGCGCACGAAACCGGCATGGGCCGACTTGCATCCGAAGATCCAGTGACAGGCTCGCTATCCTACGGCAAGCTCCTGACAGGCGCAGCAGTTCTGGGCGCTCGCTTCCAGAAGATGTTTCCGGAAAAGAACATCGGCGTCATGCTGCCGAACGCCAACGGCGCTGTCGCGACCATTCTCGGCGTGATGACCGCCGGCAAGGTGCCGGCCATGCTGAACTTCACCGCCGGTGCCACCAATATCCTCGCGGCCTGCAAGGCGGCGGAAGTCCGGCACGTTCTCACCTCGCGTGCCTTCGTGACACAGGCCAAGCTTGGCCCGGTGATCGAGGAGATGGAAAAGCATGTGAAGATCGTCTGGCTCGACGACCTGCGCGCCTCCATTACGACACTGGACAAGATCGCCGGCCTCCTGCGCCGCAGCCGCCCGCTCGTCAAGGCGAACCCGACCGATCCCGCCGTCATCTTGTTCACCTCCGGTTCCGAAGGAAGCCCGAAGGGCGTGGTGCTGACCCACACCAATATCCTGTCGAACGCCGCCCAGGCTGCCTCGCGCATCGATTTCCATTCGGGCGACAAGGTGTTCAACATCCTGCCGGTGTTCCATTCATTCGGCCTGACGGCCGGCACGATCCTGCCGCTGATTTCCGGCGTTCCTGTCTATTTCTACCCGTCGCCGCTGCATTACCGCATCGTGCCGGAGCTGATCTACGCCTCGAACGCCACCATCATCTTCGGCACGGATACGTTCCTGAACGGTTATGCCCGCACTGCACATCCCTACGACTTCCGTTCGATCCGCTACATCTTCTCGGGTGCCGAACCGGTCAAGGCTTCGACACGTCAGGCCTATATGGAGAAATTCGGCTTGCGTATTCTGGAAGGCTACGGCGTCACTGAGACAGCGCCGGTCATTTCCATCAACACGCCGATGTTCAACAAGTCCGGCACGGTGGGCAAGATCCTGCCGGGCATGGAGTGGAAGCTGGAGCCTGTTCCGGGCATTGACGAAGGCGGGCGCCTGCATGTGCGCGGCGCCAATGTCATGGCGGGTTACCTGCGCGCCGAAAATCCCGGCGTTCTCGAACCGCTGGCCGATGGCTGGCACGACACCGGCGACATCGTCACGATCGATGAAGACGGTTTCGTTCGAATCTGCGGCCGCGCCAAGCGTTTCGCCAAGATCGGCGGCGAGATGGTCTCGCTGGCCGCTGTCGAGGCTTTGGCCGGCAAGCTCTGGCCCGATGCGCTCTCCGTCGTCTCGTCTATACCGGATGCGAAAAAGGGCGAGCGCCTTATCCTGTTGACCGATGCTCCCAATGCCATCCGCGCCGATTTCATGAGCTTCGCCAAAGCCAATGGCGCCATGGACATGATGGTGCCGGCCGAAGTGGTTGTCGGCAAGGTGCCGGTTCTCGGCTCGGGCAAGGTGGATTTCGTTACGGCCCGCAAGATGGCCGAGGACGCCGCCTCGCCCAAACAGGCGGCCTGAACGACGGGAGAAGGTCAATAACAGCTTACAAAAAGATGGGGTCGCGAGGCCCCATCTTTTGTTCCCGAGATCGGGGCAGTTTCGCTGCCCACACTCAACGACCATCCAGATTATGAATAAGGTGTTTCGCCTTTTTCACGAAAGCCAACTGCATCCTCTTGATCTAGCCTTCAACGTGTTCCGTGGGAGACGGAACATTCGCAAAGGTACGGAGGAGACGACCTTGGCAGCAAATATCGAGGAAAATTCTGAATGCACGAACCCCGAAGACGAACGGCTCAGCATTGGAGCCAATATCGCCTTCGGTCTGCAACATGTCCTGACAATGTATGGCGGCATCGTCGCCGTCCCGCTTATTCTTGGCCAAGCCGCCGGATTGAATTCCGCTGAAATCGGCCTGCTCGTAACGGCATCGCTTTTTGCCGGGGGACTGGCAACGATCCTGCAAACCATCGGCGTTCCGTTCTTCGGCAGCCGCTTGCCACTCGTGCAGGGCGTATCATTCTCCGGCGTGGCGACGATGATTGCCATTTCAGGCAATGGCGGCATTCCGTCCATTCTGGGTGCTGTTATCGCGGCGTCGCTGATCGGCCTTCTGATCACGCCGGTCTTTTCGCGCATCACCCGCTTCTTCCCGCCGCTCGTGACCGGCATTGTCATCACGACGATCGGCCTGACCCTCATGCCGGTGGCGGCCATGTGGGCCATGGGCGGCAATCGCAATGCACCGGATTTCGGCAGCCCGGCGAACATTCAACTGGCCGCCGTGACCCTCGTCATCGTGCTGTTTCTCAGCAAACTCGGCCGCGCATCGATTTCTCGGCTTTCGATCCTGCTTTCGCTCGTGATTGGCACTGCCATCGCCTATGCCGTCGGCATGACGGACTTTTCGCAGGTCGCAAACGGCCCGGTCTTCGCCCTGCCCCAGATTTTCCACTTCGGCTATCCGACATTCGAGATCGCCGCCATCATCTCGATGTTCATCGTCATCATGGTCACCCTTGTGGAGACGTCGGCGGACATCCTTGCCGTGGGGGAAATCGTCGGAACGAAGGTGGATTCCCGCCGTCTGGGCGATGGATTGAGAGCAGACATGCTGTCCAGCATTCTGGCTCCGGTTTTCGGCTCCTTCACCCAGAGTGCCTTCGCGCAGAATGTCGGCCTTGTCGCCGTGACGGGTGTAAAGAGCCGCTATGTGGTGGCGACCGGCGGTCTCTTCCTCGTTGCGCTCGGCCTCCTGCCGATCATGGGCCGCGTCGTGGCTTCCGTCCCCACGTCGGTTCTCGGTGGCGCCGGGCTGGTGCTGTTCGGCACGGTCGCAGCCAGTGGCATTCGCACGCTGTCCAAGGTCAACTACGAAAACAACATGAACCTCGTCATCGTCGCGACATCGATCGGCTTCGGCATGATCCCGATCGCCGCTCCGAGCTTCTACGAGCATTTTCCGGCATGGGTGGCGACAATCTTCCATTCCGGCATCAGTTCGGCCGCCCTGATGGCGATCTCGCTCAACCTTCTGTTCAACCACCTGACCGCCGGCAACTCCGATCAGCAATCGGTCTTCGTCGCAGCGACCGAACGTACGATCCGCTATCAGGACATCGCCCGCCTTCATGACGGTGACTATTTCCTCGGCGGCAAACTCTACGACGCAAAGGGTACCGAGGTGCCGTTGGTCGTCGCCGAAGCACACTGACATTCACTCCGAACTCGCAACGAAACCCCGAAGCACGACACGCTTTGGGCAAGGATCCGCATATGACACAGCAGACAGACCAATATGAACTTCTCGACGCCCTTCTCGAGACGATGGAGAGCGGCATCATTCCCGCGACGGAAGCAGGTGTCGCCGCCGGCAACAAGATTTTCGGCGCGGCCCTGATGAAGAAATCCGACCTTTCCACCGTTCTCGTCGAGACCAACAATGAAACGGAAAACCCGCTCTGGCACGGCGAAGTCCACACGCTGAAGCGCTTCTATGAAATGACAGGGACAGATCGCCCCGACTCGCGCGACCTGATCTTCCTGTCGACGCACGAACCCTGCTCAATGTGCCTTTCCGCAATCACCTGGGCCGGCTTCGACAATTTCTACTATTTCTTCAGCCATGAGGATTCCCGGGATGCCTTCTCGATCCCCCACGACCTCAAGATCCTCAAGGAAGTCTTCACCCTCGAACCGGGCGGCTACAACAGGACGAATGCATTCTGGAAGGGGAAGTCCATCCACGCCCTGATCGACGGCCTTCCCGAACCGCAGCGAAAAGCTCTTGCCGACCGCGCCGAGGCCATCCGGCGCAAATACGACGAACTGTCCAACGTCTACCAGGCAAGCAAGGCCGACAACGCCATACCGTTGAATTGAACGGTTCCCACTCGCACGATCCGTCTGTTTCGACCACCGAGAGGATCAGCACCCAATGACACAGGCGCCGCCGGTCAGCCCCGCTCCGGCGGCGGTGAGCAGTAACCGCTCGCCGGAAGAAAACGGGCTGGCCTGGTGCGCAAGCGAGAGGGATAGCGGAATCGTCGCCGCCGATGAATTTCCATAATCCGCGATGCTTCTAAGCGTTCGTTGCGGGTCAATATCGAGGGTATCGCAGACGGCATCGAAGATGCGGGCATTGGCCTGATGCGGTACGAAACGATGGATGTCCGCCGCCGTCAGCCCGGCATTTGTCAAAGCCCGCATTGCGCATCGGCTCATCATATCGACCGCCTGGGTAAACATCGCTCGTCCGTCGCGCATGGTCATAAAGCATTCATCCGCCGTCATGCCGGCCGCAAAAGGCCGGCTGCTGCCACCTGCCGGGATGGAGATCAGGTCATAGTGGAGACCGTCGGAAGCGAGGTCGAGGCCGAGAACACCCGTCTGCGGATCCTCCGAAGGCACCAGCACAACAGCGCCGGCCGCATCGGCGAACAGAACGGAACTCGCTCGTTCCGCCAGGTTGATCCGCCGGCTGAGAATATTGGCCGCAACGACAAGGACCGGGCGCCCTTGGGTCCGAACGAAACCGTCCGCCAATGTCAGCGCATAGAGAAACCCTGAACAGGCCCCCGCCAGATCGATCGCGCCGGAATTCTTCAGACCGAGGCGGCAGGCAAGAAGGGGCGCCGAAGGCGGCAGAAGATGGTCCGGCGTCGATGTCGCAAGCAGGGTCAGCGCGATATCTCCACGGCTTATTCCGGAATTCTCGATTGCTGCCGCACCAGCCTGGGCCGCCAGCCCGGACAATGTATCGCCGGGTTCGGCCCAGTGCCGTGCATGGATCCCGGTGCGGCGCGCTATCCAGCCGTGCTCCAGGCCCAGCCTGTTCTCAATTTCGGTGTTTTCGACACGTCTTGCCGGAACGGAATGGCCGAAACCGCCAAGCCTGGACGACCGTATCCTTCTCATAACCGGCCCACCGCGAAGGTTGCCGCCGCTTCGTCGATTGCATCATAGGCGCGATCGAGATCCTCAACGGAAACACAGTAGGGCGGCATTAGATAGATGACGTTACCGAGAGGGCGAATAAGCAAGTTCCGCTCGCGAAAGAATGCCCGTAGTTTTGGCCCGACATCGGAGAGATAACCACCCACAGGCACGCGGAGATCAAGCGCGGTTATCGTGCCCGACTGGCGGACATTGGCAAAACGCGGATCGGACCGGAAGCGGCTGAGCCTCTGCGCCTGCATGGATTGCAGCATGTTGATCCTGGACTTGACCGGTTCGTTTTTCCAGACGGATAGGTTGGCAACGGCTGCGGCGCAGGCGATCGGATTGGCCGTGTAGGAACTTGAATGAAAGAAAGTGCGGCGCCGGTCCGTGGAGAGGTGCGCATCAAAAATCTCTGCCGTGCACAGTGTTGCTGCCAATGGTACTGCCCCGCCCGTCAGCCCCTTCGACGTGCAGAGAATATCCGGGCTGATCCCGGCCTGCTCGCATGCGAAGAGACTGCCAGTCCGCCCCCATCCGGTCATCACTTCGTCGGCAATCATCAAGCTACCGTATCTCTCCGCAATCCGTTTCAACGCGCTCAGGATCGAGGCGGGATAGAACAGCATCCCACCGGCGCCGAGCACCAGCGGCTCGATCAGCAAAGCCGCCACCTGGCCTCTGGCGCAAAAGGCCTCGAAAGCGTCGAGCGTGTCCTGTTCGCGGCCCGGAGAGGGGAACGGGATGCGGTCGACGCCGAACAGCAGAGGATCATAGGCAGCATTGAAAACGCCGCGCTCACCCGCCGACATCGTGCCGATCGTGTCGCCGTGATAGCCGTTTTCCAGAACACAAATGCGCGTGCGTGGCTGGCCGGAATTGTGGAAGAAGCCGAGCGCCATTTTCAACGCCACTTCGACGCAGGTCGAGCCACTGTCGGAATAGAAGACATGACCGAGACCGGTGGGCGCGATCTCGATCAGGCCTAGAGCCAGCTGCTCCGCTGGTTCATGCGAATATTCCGCGAAGATGATCTGGTCATAGCTATCACAGGCGGCCTTGATCGCTTCCATAATCACCGGGTGACGATGGCCATGGGTGATGACCCACCAAGAGGATATCGCATCGAGGATTGGCGACCCGTTCTCGTCGACGAGATGAGCTCCCTCCGTGCGGATGATGCGCTTCATCGCCGGTTCCAGCGCATGCTGGGTAAACGGATGCCAGACCGGGGACGCCGAAGCTGTGTGGTTCATGCCGCCAGCTCCAGAAAGTTGGAAAGGGAAAATCGATCCCGGAATGCCTGTCGCAGGTTCATCGGGGTCAACGGATCAAGACGCGGCAAACGACCGAGAATTCTCACATTGCCTATGGCGCCGATAACCCGCTGTGTTTCGGCCTCCTCGTTGCCGATAAAAGCGACGCCGAGGATCGGGATTGCGCGGCTGCGCAGTGCCTCAATCGACAGCAGCGTGTGGTTGATCGTCCCCAGTGCGGTGCGCGCGCAGAGGATGACGGGCAAGTGCCAGCGCGCGAAAACGTTGGCGAATACCTGATTGTCCGTCAGCGGCACCAGCAGGCCGCCTGCCCCCTCTATAACAAGCGGCCCCTCCGTTTCCGGCAGCGCCAGCTTTTCGGGATTGATCTCGATCTTGTCTATCCGCGCGGAGAGATGGGGCGATGCGGGCGTCTTTAGCCTGTAGGCCTCCGGCAGGATGCGTGCCGGCGGGATTTCACCGAGACGGCCGACGATCTCGCTATCGGATTCTTCGTCCAACCCGGCTTGCACCGGTTTCCAGTAGGAGCCGCCCAAGGCGGCGGCGAGCGCCGCCGAAAACACGGTCTTGCCGATGCCGGTATCTGTGCCGGTGACAACGAAACGAGGCATCATGGGGTTTCCTCCGCCATGATTGTCCGCAGCCGGACAAACATGCGTTCGATGGTCTCTTCGTTGACATTGAGAGTGATGGCAATGCGAAGCCGCGCTGTGCCTTCCGGGACCGTTGGCGGGCGGATGGCGCGGATGTCGAATCCCTCCTCGCGCATGCGCGCGGCAATCCGGACGGCTCGACCGTTGTCGCCGATCATGATGGGCAATATCTGTGACTGGCCGGGCTCGACACCGAGATTTGCCACCAGCGCGGCATTGGCGAAAGATACCAGAGCTTCGAAGGAAGACCGGCGCTGCGGTTCCTCCGCCAGTATTTTCAATCCCTCGCGTACGGCGACGGCCATCAGCGGCGACGGCGCCGTCGAATAGATGAAGCCGCGCGCCCGGTTGACGAGATAGTCGCAAAGTGTCGCGCTGGCGCAGAGCAACGCGCCGGATGCGCCGAGAGCCTTGCCGCAAGTATGCAGGACAACAACATTTTCCCGACCATCGAGATCGGCGGACAATCCTCGACCGCCCGGCCCGAGGACGCCGGTCGCATGGGCTTCGTCGATCACCAGAAATCCGTCATACCTGTCAGCGAGTTCCGCAAGTTGCGCGAGGGGAGCGCGATCGCCGTCCATCGAATAAAGGCTTTCGACGGCTATCCATGGATACCCCGCACCGCCTTCCGCCCGCCAGGCCGCAATCGCCTTCTCGAAGGCGGCAACATGGTTGTGGGCAACTGCCACGGCTTGCGCCCGACTGGCCCTGATCCCATCATGAGCGCTGGCATGGACCAATTCGTCATGAACGATAAGATCACCACGCTGCGGAAGGGTGGAAAACAGGGCCATGTTGGCGGCATAGCCGCTTCCGAAATAGACCACCCGCTCGACGCCGAAAAATGCCGCCGCCTCACGCTCCAGCGCCTCATGTTCCGGGTGGTTGCCACGCAGCAAACGTGATCCTCCCGCGCCGACTGGTACTCCGCGTTGAGCGGCCGCGTTGACAGCGGCGGCCAGACGCGGAGAACCCGCCAGCGCAAGATAATCGTTCGAGCTGAAGTCGGCCCCGTCCTGTGCCAGGAGCGAACGGCGGCGACCTTTTCGTTCCAACCCCGCCAATGTCGTCTGGTAGCGGGCAAGGCGTGCCGATGTCATTCGGCCTGCCCCAGTTCCATCGGCTTCAACCCAAGCCGACGGAAAAGCGCGGAATCGTGATCTTCACCTGGATTTTCGGCCGTCAACAACACATCCCCGGCGAAAATCGAATTGGCACCGGCGAAGAAACAAAGCGCCTGCATTTCATCACTCATCCGGGTGCGGCCCGCCGACAACCGGACATGCGAGCGCGGCATCAGGATACGGGCAAGGGCGATCGTCCGGATGAAATCAATGGAGTCGACAGGTGGCGCATCCGCAAGCCTTGTGCCTTCAATCGGGATCAGCATATTGACTGGCACGCTTTCCGGCGGCTCGGGCAGATTGGCCAGCGTCACCAGCATGGAGATGCGATCATCGACCGTTTCGCCCATGCCGAGAATGCCACCGGCACAGACCTTCATGCCTGCATCCCGCACATTGGCAAGCGTATCGAGACGATCGGCAAAGGTGCGGGTGGTGATGATCTCGGGATAAAACTCTTCCGACGTGTCGATGTTATGATTGTAGTAGTCGAGGCCTGCATCCGCCAGAATGCCCGCCTGCCCCGGCGACAGCATGCCGAGGGTCATGCAGGTCTCCATACCCAGCGCCTTGACACCCGCGATCATGGCGACCAGCACATCCATGTCGCGCGCCTTCGGGCTACGCCAGGCTGCGCCCATGCAATAGCGGGATGCGCCCTCGGCCTTGGCTTTTCGAGCCTCGGCGATGACCTTTTCCACCATCATCAGCTTCGACGCTTTCAGACCTGTCGGAGAATGGGCCGACTGACTGCAATAGCCGCAATCCTCGGCGCAGCCGCCGGTCTTGATCGAGAGAAGCCTGCTGATTTGCACCGCGTTGGGATCGAAATGCTCGCGGTGAACCGACTGGGCGCGGAACAGGAGATCGTTAAAGGGCAAATTATAGATAATTTTTGCGTCATCAAAAGAAACTCGGGCGCTGACATCGGCAAGCGAGGTCATTTCGGGCTGTTTCGAGATTTTTTCCTGAAGCACTTGCGACTGAACTCCCTTTAGATACGCACAGAAATCTTATTATAGATATAATCTGATATTATCTATAATTTTTCGTGCGACACCATGAGGCAACATCCTTAGCATTGCAAAGGACGCAAACATTCAACCGCTGGGGAGCATCGACAGATCCAAACCGGATCAACCTATTGAAAAATATCGCCGAAAATTTCTGCGATCAGCCAACGATCGCGAAGGCTTCGCGTGTGGCGCCGGAAGCGTTTCTGACCGGCTTCTGGCCAATCCACTGGACATGGCGTTCGAGAACGGCGGCCGCGTTTTCGATATTGCCCTGTCGAAGAAATGTCAGGATGGCGCGGTGATCGTGATCGGTACGTACTTCCCATTCCGACCGCCAACTGGCGAACAGGAACCGTGCACTGGCTGCATGAAGATCCCCGATCGACGTCAGCAGCCGCGGCATATTGCAGGGGGCCAGGATGAGGGTATGAAACAGCCGGTTCGCTTCCTCCCACGATCGGACATCACGGGAATTGTCACCTGCCACCGTCGCCTCCTCCGCCCGATCGAGAATGGCGGACGTCAGGTGAGGGGCGGCGTGCCGCAACGCCAGCACTTCGAGAGCCGCGCGCATCTGCGCAACCTCGCGAACCTCCTTCAGATCGAACGAGGCAACGCGAACGCCGCGCCGCGGCTCGCTGACCGCGAGCCCCTGCGCTTCCAGCCGCCGAAAGGCTTCGCGTACCGGCACATGGCTGGTCCCGAACTCCTCGGCTATATGATCCTGACGAAGCTTGGAGCCGGGCTCAAGGCTACCGGTCACGATCCTGTCGGCAAGGATTCGGCTGATGCGGCTGGCAATGGTGTCTTCATTCGGCGACGTCATTTTTTATAGATAATTTGCCGCGACAACGCTGTCGAGGCCAACAGGAAAAGTCCCCGCGTTTTGTTGGCCCTCTTTCAAAGGCGAACTATTCCGCAGGCATAAATGGGGCCTTTTGGCCCCATCCTCATGTTCAGGAGATGATCGGCAGCAGCTGATCGATGCTCTTCTTTGCGTCGCCGTAGAACATGCGGGTGTTGTCCTTGTAGAACAGCGGGTTCTCGATGCCGGAATAGCCGGTGCCTTGGCCGCGTTTGGAGACAAACACCTGCTTGGCCTTCCAGACCTCGAGCACCGGCATGCCGGCGATGGGGGAGTTCGGGTCTTCCTGGGCGGCCGGGTTGACGATGTCGTTGGAGCCGATAACGATGACGACGTCGGTGCTGGGGAAGTCGTCGTTGATTTCGTCCATTTCCAGAACGATGTCGTAGGGTACCTTGGCTTCGGCGAGCAGCACGTTCATGTGGCCAGGCAGGCGACCAGCGACGGGGTGGATGGCGAAGCGCACGGTCTTGCCGGCGGCCCTGAGCTTGCGGGTAAGCTCCGAGACCGACTGCTGGGCCTGTGCCACCGCCATGCCGTAGCCGGGCACGATGATGACACTGTCGGCATCGTTGAGGGCGGAGGCAACGCCATCCGCGTCGATAGCGATCTGCTCGCCCGAGATTTCCATGGCCGGTCCGGTCGTGCCGCCGAAGCCGCCGAGGATGACCGAGATGAAGGAGCGGTTCATCGCCTTGCACATGATGTAGGACAGGATCGCCCCCGACGAGCCGACCAGCGCGCCGGTGACGATCAGCAGATCGTTGCCGAGCGTGAAGCCGATGGCGGCCGCCGCCCAGCCGGAATAGCTGTTCAGCATCGACACGACGACGGGCATGTCGGCGCCGCCGATGCCCATGATCAGATGATAGCCGATGAAGAAGGCGAGAAGCGTCATGACGATGAGCGTCCACGCACCCGCGCCGTTGGCATACATCAGTAGCAGCAGCAGCGACAAGATGGCGGCCGCGGCATTGAGGAAATGGCCGCCGGGCAGTTTCTTCGCCTTGCCGTCGACCTTGCCGGCCAGCTTGCCGAAGGCGACGACCGAGCCGGTGAAGGTGACAGCCCCGATGAACACGCCGAGGAAGACCTCGACCTTCATGATGGCCAGTTCGACCGGGCTCTTGTGGGCGAGAATTCCCGCAAAGCCCGACAGCGCCGATCGCGCCGCCTCATCCATGCCGGCAATGTTGGCCGCTTCGATATGGGCGTTGAAGCCGATGAAGACGGCGGCAAGGCCGACAAACGAGTGGAGTGCGGCCACAAGCTGCGGCATCTCGGTCATCTGCACGCGCGAGGCGACATAATAACCGAGCACCGCCCCGCCAGCGATCATGAAAAGAATGATGAACCAGTTGCCGACGCCAGGGCCGAAAACGGTCGCAAAGACGGCGAGCGCCATGCCGACAATGCCGTACCAGACGGCGCGCTTGGCGCTTTCCTGGCCGGACAGGCCGCCGAGCGAGAGGATGAAGAGGACAGCAGCCGAGATATAGGCGGCCGAAACGATACCGATGGTCATGATGGTGGCCTCTGGCTCAGGACTTCTGGAACATGGCGAGCATGCGGCGCGTCACGAGGAAGCCGCCGACAATGTTGATCGTGGCGACCAGCACCGAAAGTGCGGCCAGGATCACCACGAGCCAATGGCCCGAGCCGATCTGAAGAAGCGCGCCGAGGATGACGATGCCGGACACGGCATTCGTCACCGCCATCAGCGGCGTGTGGAGGGAATGGCTGACATTCCAGATCACCTGGAAGCCGACGAAGCAGGCGAGCACGAAGACCACGAAATGGCTCATGAAGCTCGCCGGCGCCACCGAGCCGACCACGAGCAGCAGAGCAGTCGCCACGAACAGCAGGATGCCCTGGCTCTTCGTCTGCGCCTTGAAAGCGGCAACCTCCTTTGCCTTTTTCTCCTCGGGCGTCAGTTCCCTCGCCTTTTCCTTCGGCTTCTGCGCGGCGATCGCCTGGATTTTCGGCGGCGGCGGCGGATAGGTGATCTCGCCATCCTTGGCGACCGTCGCACCACGAATGACGTCGTCGTCCATGTTGTGGACGACGACACCGTCCTTGCCCGGCGTCAGGTCCGTCATCATGTGGCGGACGTTGGTCGCATAGAGCGTTGAGGCCTGAGCGGCCATGCGGCTCGGGAAGTCGGTGTAACCGACGATGGTCACGCCATTCGGTGACACGATCTTCTGATCCGGCACCGTCAGGTCGCAATTGCCGCCGCGTTCAGCCGCAAGATCAACCACGACCGAGCCCGGCTTCATTGCCGCGACCATGTCTTCCAGCCAGAGCTTGGGCGCGTCACGGCCGGGGATCAGCGCCGTGGTGATGACGATGTCGATCTCAGGCGCCAGTTCGCGGAACTTCGCCAACTGCTTCTCGCGGAATTCCGGCGAGGACGGCGCGGCATACCCGCCGGTCGCGGCGCCATCCTGCTGGCCGGTCCCCTGACCGTCGGTAAAGTCGAGATAGACGAACTGGGCGCCCATGGATTCGATCTGCTCGGCCACTTCAGGGCGCACGTCGAACGCATAGGTGATGGCACCCAAGGACGTCGCCGTGCCGATAGCCGCCAGGCCCGCGACACCCGCACCGATCACCAGAACCTTGGCCGGGGGCACCTTGCCGGCAGCCGTCACCTGGCCGGTGAAGAACCGGCCGAAATTGCTGCCCGCCTCGATCACCGCCCGGTAGCCGGCAATATTGGCCATCGACGACAGCGCGTCCATCTTCTGCGCGCGCGAGATGCGCGGCACCATGTCCATGGCGATCACGTTCGCGCCGGTCGCCTTCGCAGCATCCAGAAGCTCCTTGTTCTGCGCCGGATAGAAGAACGAGATCAGCGTCTTGCCGGGCCGCAACTGCGCGACTTCGCCGAGCTCCGGCGGCCGTACCTTGGCAATCACATCAGCATCGGCCCACACCGAAGCCGCAGACGGCGCGATCTCGACACCCGCCGCGCGATAGGCGTCATCCGAAAAGCCGGCTGCTCGGCCGGCGCCGGCTTCGATGACGCAACCATAACCAAGCTTCTGCAATGCCTGGGCACTGTCCGGCGTCATCGCAACACGCGATTCCCCGGAAAACACCTCCCTTAGCGCCCCAATCTTACTTGCCATGCTAATCCGCTCTCCCCACCGACACGACAAAATTCGAAGGCCGAACAAGCAAAATTGAGGCGTACTGTCCAGTACGACTTGCCGCCAATCCGTCCATTTTTGTCGCTTTTGAGTTTTCTCTAATCGATTTTATTTTGTTGCGGCGCAGCATGGCAGCAGCTCGTCCGGGACCGTCCCGGCTGAAACAACCCGCCTGCCGAACCGCTTATTTCGGCCGCTCGAAAGTGTAGACAACGAGGTCGAGCATGATCAGCATCGTGTTCTCGTCCCGCAGGTGATAATCAAAAATGCCCTTGTCGCAAGTCACGCCCAGCGTCCTTGCCGGGTCCGGAAGTTGCACCAGCCTGGCATTTGTGGCCGCCTTCTCCGCATTTTCGGCAAAGCCCTGGAAGAAACCTTCGGCAGGCACGTCGGACCAGATATAGGCAGCATCGTTGCAGCCAAACGGCGCCGGCCCCTCGACCGCGTGCGCGGAAAACCGGATCGTCTTGCCGATAAAGGGATTACCCTTTTCCACCTCTGCGACACCACCGCCCTCCGAGAATCGAACACCTGACGCGATCGTCCATTTTCCCTTCGGCGGGCCGTCTGCGGCAACGACACATGTGGGAAAAACAGCGATCAACAACACGAAAAGCATGCGCATCATGGGATGGCCTTTCACAAAGAATGAACCGAGATTTTCAACTTCCGTCTCTGAGATCAAGGCCGGAAATGACAATCCCGCGACATTGCGCCGCCCGGCATTCACAAAGCCGCGCATTACGTTGACGGGCTCTCCGAAAATCGGTTCTCGATGAACAAGGCAGTCTATGATACCTGCGCTGCCAGGCATCAGCACGGATACGGAAACGCATGGGCGCTCTCGAAATACACGGAATCAGCAGGTCGTTCGGAGGCACCGCCGCTTTGAGCGATGTAACGCTCGATGTCGCCAAGGGAGAAATCATCTGTCTGGTCGGCCAGTCGGGTTGCGGCAAGTCTTCCCTGCTGCGGATCATTGCCGGCATCGACGTTCCCGACAGGGGACGAATTCTCCTGAATGGACAACCCGCCTCTGGCCCCGATGCGTTCATTGAGCCGGAAAATCGGAATATCGGCTTCGTTTTCCAGGACTACGCCCTCTTTCCGCACCTGACTGTCGAGCAGAACGTTATGTTCGGCCTCAAGGGCATACCGAAGGCCGAGGCCTGCAAGCGCGCCGCCGACGTCATCGCGCAGGTCGGCATTTCGCATCTGTCCGGGCGTCATCCCCACATGCTCTCGGGTGGAGAGCAACAGCGTGTCGCGCTGGCAAGGGCACTGGCGCCGAAGCCGGATATCCTGCTGATGGACGAACCCTTCTCCAATCTCGATCGCGGACTGAGGGAACGCGTCCGCGACGAAACGCTGTCCTTGCTCCGCCAGACCCAGACCACGGTGATCATGGTAACCCATGATCCGGAAGAGGCACTATCGGCCGGAGACAGGGTGGTGCTGATGAAAGACGGACGCATCGTCCAGCAGGGCTCAGGTTACGATATCCACGACCGACCGGAGACACCCTATGCCGCTGAATTTTTCTGTGCGTTCAACAAGGTTCCCGGCCTGTTTTCCGGTGGACATATCGAAACACCGCTCGGCCGCCTTCCTCACACACTCGACGCCGCCGATGGTGAGCAGGTGATCGTCTATCTGCGGCCGCAGGGAATTGCGGTCAGCGAGAAAAACGCGACCTTTACAGGCCGCGTCCGGCACCGCGTCCTCATGGGAGAAATCGAGCAAATCTCCGTCGATGTCGATGGTCTCGACGCGCTGCTTCAAATCCGGACGATGCAGCGTGTGCCGCCTGATGCGGACACTTTAGGCTTGGCCGTGCTCCCCGAAAGCTACTTGCTGTTTGCCGATCTGGAGCACCGGGCAGTCACACTGGCGTGACTGGTTACGGTAAACTGGCCCCGACAAACTTGACTGCTATTGTCCATTAATGTTCGACAGCGTGGCCTGTTCACCTGGAGAACCACCATGAAACAACTGTGCAAAAAGTCGACGCTTCTGGCAGCCGCATTGCTCTCGAGCACCAGCGTCGCGGCCGCAGCGGAGCTCAATATTTACACCACCCGCGAGCCTGGCCTCATCCAGCCTTTGCTGGATTCGTTCACCAAGACGACCGGCACCAAGGTCAACACCGTATTCCTCAAGGACGGGCTGGCCGAGCGCGTGGCCACCGAAGGGACAAGCTCCCCGGCCGACGTGCTGATGATGGTCGATGCCGGCAATCTCGTCGATCTCGTCGACAAGGGCGTGACGCAGCCGATCGACTCCAAGGTTCTCACCGAAGCCGTACCGGCGGAACTTCGCGATGCCAATGGCAACTGGTTCGGCCTGTCGATGCGCGCCCGCGTCGTCTACGCGCCCAAGGACAGCGATCTCGCCACCTTGAATTATGAGGATCTCGCCGATCCGAAATGGAAGGGCAAGGTCTGCATCCGCCCCGGCCAGCATCCCTACAATACGGCTCTGTTTGCCGACTACATCGCCCATTACGGCGCTGATGAAACCGAGAAGTGGCTGACCGGCCTCAAGGACAATCTGGCCCGCAAGCCGGCCGGCGGCGACCGTGACGGCGCCAAGGATATCCTCGGCGGCATCTGCGACCTTGCCATCGCCAACTCCTATTATGTCGGCCTGATGCGCTCGGGCAAAGGCGGAGAAGAACAGACCGCGTGGGGCAATGCCATCAAGGTGATCTTGCCGACCTTCAAGGATGGCGGCACGCAGGTGAACGTCAGCGGTGCGGCCGTCGCCAAGCATGCGCCGAACAAGGCGGAAGCGGTGAAGCTTCTGGAATATCTCGTCTCCGATGAAGCCCAGAAGATCTACGCCGAAGCAAACTACGAGTATCCGGTGAAAGCCGGCATCGCGGCCGATCCGATCATCGCTTCCTTCGGCGAGCTGAAGATCGACAACAAGTCTCTCGCCGAAATCGTCAGCCATAGAAAGCAGGCAAGCGAACTGGTCGACAAGGTCGGCTTCGACAACTAAACACGGCACGAGGCGCCCGTGATGTCACGGGCGCCTCGTGGCTTGGGTTCCTCCGTGTTGAATGACGCCGAGGTATGGGTTGCATCGCATGGCAGTGAGCATCGGGTATAGGAAGAGAGGGCAGCGCAGCGGCGCGCTCTGGCTTGCCTGCGCGATTGCGATGGCCTTGCTGGTGCTCTTGCCCATCACAGCCCTTTTCGTTCAGGCCATGCAAGGATCCGCCGGGCTCTGGCTCCATCTTCTCGAAAATGTGCTGCCCATCGCCCTACGCGACACCGTCATCCTTCTGATCGGCGTCGGCATTCTCGCCGCCGTTCTCGGGACATCGCTGGCATGGCTGGTTACGGCCTATGATTTTCCCGGTCGCGGCATGCTCGAATGGGCATTGCTGCTGCCGCTGGCTGTGCCCACCTACATCATCGCCTATGCCTATCTCGATATCCTGCATCCGATCGGATCCGTGCAAGGCGCCATCCGTTGGATTCTGGGCTATACCAGCCCGCGCGAGTTCCGCCTCCCCGACATTCGCTCGATGGCGGGATGCATCATCCTGCTCGGCTTCGTGCTGTATCCCTATGTCTACATCCCGACCCGGGCGATGTTCCTCACTCAATCCGGCAATCTGCTGGACGCGGCGCGCACGCTCGGCATTTCGCGCCGGGGCCTGTTCTGGCATCTGGCGCTGCCGCTGGCGCGGCCAGCCGTCGCCGTCGGCGTCAGCCTGGCCCTGATGGAAACGCTGAACGATGTGGGCGCTGCGGAGTTTCTCGGCGTGCGCACGTTGACGGTCTCGATCTACACGACATGGATCACCCGAAACGACCTTCCCGGCGCGGCGCAGATCGCGCTTGCTCTGCTGCTGGTGGTGGTCACGCTCGTCGCGCTGGAGCGCTGGGCGCGACGCCGGCAACGATACTCGACCGGTGCGCAGCGTCACCAGCGGTTCGAACCGCACCGACCTTCACCGATCAAGGGCTGGTTGCTGTTTGCGGCCGGTGCTCTGCCGATCCTGATCGGCTTCATCGCCCCCGCACTCTATCTGTCGTCTGAAGCCTGGAAGCGGGTCCAGTTCGCCGGCCTGTCCGAGCGCTTCTTCGCGGAAGCGTTCAATACGATCGTACTGGCCCTGCTGGCGACCATCTGCACGCTTGCGGCAGGCCTCGCTGTCGCCTACGCCAACCGCCTGCGGCCGGGGCCGATCTCGACATGGAGCTACCGCGTTTCGACCCTCGGATATGCCGCGCCCGGCAGCGTTGTCGCGCTCGGTGTTCTCATTGCGCTTGCGACATTCGACCAGGCGATCGATCGCGCTGCAACGACATGGCTCGGATTTGCCACCGGTCTTCTCTTCATGGGATCGGGACTTGCACTGGTCTACGCCTACATAGTCCGGTTCCTGGCTATTTCGGCCGGCGGGATCGATTCCGGACTGGCTCGCATTCCTGCATCACTCGACCAAGCATCTCGCCTTCTCGGGCAAACCGCGACCGGAACCTTCGTCCGCGTCCACTTATCCCTTTCGCGCGCGGCGCTGACGGCGGCCGGCCTTCTCGTCTTCGTCGATTGCGTCAAGGAACTGCCGGCGACACTGTTGTTGCGGCCGCTCAATCTGGAAACATTCGCGACCCATCTTTATGGCGAGGCAGCCCGCGGTACCTATGAAGAAGCCTCCATTGCCGCACTTGCCATCGTCGCGATCGGCATCCTTCCCGTCATCTTCCTGTCCCGCGTCGGGCGAACGGGCTGAAGCGAATCCTGTCCAGCCGGATTGCTTCCGCTTACAGCATGCGGCACCGGCGCGATAACTTGACAAATGCGATCACCTATCTAACAAAGCGCTCGCTAAATTGTCCGAGTGAACCCGATCGCCATGCCTCCACATTTTGTTTCCCGACTGGCTGAATGGGGAGATACACCCGCGCTCCTGTTTGCGGATCGTAAACCCGTTTCCTATCGGGAACTGGCGGCCGAGGTGGATCGCGCGGCAACGGCGCTCCCTGCCGGGAAGCAACTGATAGCCATCGAGATGGCGCATTCGCTCGACGCGATCGTCGCCTATCTCGCGGCGCTTGCCGGCGGACACGCCGTCCTGACAATGCCCTCGCTTGAACCCAGGCAGGCTTCCGGCGTCACTGACGCTTTCGCTCCGGACCTGATCCAGCGGCCCGTGGCAGGGCGGTGGAAAACGGTCCATGCCACCGAACAGGGCACAACCCTGCATCCCGACCTGGGTCTGGTGATGATGACCTCCGGCAGCACGGGCATTCCCAAGGCCGTTCGCCTGTCGACCGGCAATATGGAGGCCAATGCCGCTTCCATCGCAGAATACCTCAGCCTTACCGCCACAGATCGAAGCTGCGTGGTTCTGCCGCTGCACTATTGCTATGGGCTTTCGGTCCTGCATTCCCATCTCGCCGTCGGCGCGAGCCTCTATTTTCCGAGGCAGTCGATCGCGCAACCGGGTTTCCTCGACCGCCTCGAACAGTCCGGTTGTACCAATCTGTCCGGCGTTCCCTATTCCTATGAACTGCTGGAAAGCATCGATTTCCGCAACCACATTCCCGCTTCACTGCGGTTCATGACCGTTGCCGGAGGGCGGCTCTCGCCCGACCTGATCAGAAAATACAATCGGGCGCTCGGGCAACGGGATGCTGAACTCTTCGTCATGTACGGCCAGACCGAAGGCACCGCTCGTCTGGCCTATGTTCCGCCCCGGCAGCTTGAGGGCAATGAGAGCCGGATCGGCATCGCCGTTCCCGGCGGCATGCTCAGCATCGAAGACGACAAGGGCAGCGAAATCACGACATCGGACTCAGTCGGCGAGCTTGTCTATCGCGGCCCGAACGTCATGATGGGTTACGCCACGTCCCGCACCGATCTCGCGCGTGGCGCGGAACTCGATCGGCTGAAAACCGGCGACCTCGCGCAATTCGACGAGGACGGCCTGTTCCAGATCTGCGGGCGGTTGAAACGTATCTCGAAAATCGCCGGCCTGCGTATCAGTCACGATGCCATGGAAGAGGCTCTCGAAAAGCGGGGCATACGCTGCGCCGTTGTCGGCAATGACACGGAAATCCACGCCTATTGCACAGAGACAGGAAGAGAACGCGAGGTTCAAAGCAGTCTCGCCGACGCCAGTGGCCTGACATGGCGCCAGATCGGCGTGACCATGTGCGCCAATCTTCCAAGAACGGCAGCAGGGAAAATCGATTACGCGGAGCTGGCGAACCGGTTCGCGGCGCGATCCAGCGATACGGACCGGAAGAGCGAAACCATTCAGGACATCTTTGCCCAGCTTTTCTATCCCGCGCGTGTTCGCCCGCAGGATACATTCCTCTCGCTCGGCGGCGACTCCCTGCGGTTCGTGCAGCTTTCCATCGGGCTGGAAGACATTCTCGGGGAAACCCCAGTGAACTGGGAAACCCTGTCGGTCGCGGAACTCTCCGCCATCGGCCGGCCCGCGAAAGTCCGCGTGACACTCGACACCACCTTCATCATCCGCGCGCTTGCGATCCTGCTGGTTGTGCTTCAGCACGAAACGCTCTGGCCGATACCCGGCGGATCGGCAGCCATGCTGATCCTCGTCGGTTTTGGCTTTGCACGGTATCAGCAGGACGCCATCCTGCACTGCAACCTGTCCCGGCTTTTCCGTTCGGCGATCGCCGTGCTCATCCCCTATTACCTCATCGTATCTGCCTATGCGGCCACTTGGGGTGACATCCCCTGGGCTTCCGTTTTCATGGTCGGGAATATGGGCTTCGCCGATCCGGAACGGCATACGATGGTGCCCTATCTCTACTGGTTCATCGAGGCCTATTGCCAGTTGATTCTCGTCTTTACCGCCTTCTTTGCAATTCCTGCGGTCAGAGGAATCTCGACCCGCGATCCTTTCGCGGCCGGACTCGTCCTGCTCGCCGCCGCGATTTTCGCTCGTCTCGTTATTCCGATGTTCTGGGAGCTTCCGGGCAATCGCCAGATCTTCACGCTGCCCTGGTTTCTCTATCTCGCCACCATCGGCTGGCTTGCCGCGCTGGCGGATACTACCAACAAGCGTGCCATGCTGCTTGTTATCGGCTCCGTGATCTTCGTCTTCTTTGCCTTTTACGAAAGCATCTGGATCGGCACACGGGTCAAATACATGCTGCAGATTCCCGTTCTCGCCGCGCTCCTTTTCTTGCCTCGGATTCCCCTTTGTAAATGGGCAAAATTCCTCATCGTTCCAATTTCAGCGGCGGGTTTTCATATCTATCTCCTGCATCGCTTCGCCCCGGAATTGATCCTCGCATCGTTGTCGGGGACAATCGATCCCGTCCTGTTTTCCATCGCCTCCGTTCTCGGCGGAGTCGGGCTGGGCCTCCTCTGCTGGTGGGCGCAACGGCGGATGCTGGCAATCCTTGCGAAGCGCCCCGTCTTGCCCACAATCGTTTCCGGTTTTCGGGAAATGGCCAATGGCAGGCTGCTGTGATCAGCGCTGTCGAAGCATCCTGATTAACCTTGGAAATTCTGCCGCATGCCCGGACGACGGGCATGCTAAAAGTTTGGGTTGACCGCCTTCCATCGCGAGGCGACACTTTCCCCGTCGCGAGGCAGGAGAAAAATCATGATCGAATCCGACAGATGGCGGCCGATGGCGAGCGCCCCGAAAAACGGCAATCGAATCCTCGTCACGGTTCGCCCGTCAGAGCAAGGACCGGCGGAAGTCGATCTCGCATACTGGTCGCATGGCGACCAGTTCGGTTCGGAAGGCTGGCGTGCAGCCGATTCCTCGCCCGGTTGCGTCATCGAATATGCCGAGCCGGAACTGAAGTGTTGGATGCCGATGCCATCCGCCAATCTCAGCCGCGCATCGATGCCTTCGCCCTGGGAGCATGACGACGCTCCGCAGTTCGACGGGTCCGGAATCTGACGGATCGGCCTCATCATGGACCGCATCGATGCAATGAAAGTGTTCGTCACGGCGGTCGAAGAAGGCAGCCTTGCCGGCGCGGCGCGACTTCTCAAGCGCTCGCCGACTGCCGTCAGCCGGGCGTTGAACCTTCTTGAAGCGCATGTCGGGGTCCAACTTCTGCATCGCACGACACGAACGTTGCGGCTCAGCGAGGCCGGCCAGCGATACATCACCGCTTGCAAGCGAGTGCTGATGGATCTCGAGGAAGCCGACATGCTGGCCGGCGCCGAACGATCCGCGCCACGCGGTGTCGTGACGATTTCGACACCGCCGATCCTGGGCGAGGATGTGCTGCGGCGCATCGTCGATGACTTCCTGGAGAAATATCCGGCCGTTTCGGTGCGACTGCTGATGCTCGATCGCTTCGTCAACCTCGTCGATGAAGGCGTCGATCTTGCGCTACGCATCGGAAACCTCGCCGATTCCTCGCTGGTCACCACCCGTCTCGGCGGCAATATCCGGCGCGTGGTCGTGGCCTCACCAGCATATCTGGCCAGCCACCCGCGCATCGATGAACCCGGCGACCTCGCCCAGCATCAGATCATCGCCTTCACCAATTTCGGGCTTGATTCCTGGAACTTTACGCCGGCCGAAGGCTCCACCATTCCGCGCACGGTGCAGTTTTCACCGCGTTTGACGGTCAACAGTGTACGCGCCGCCGTTGCGTCAGCCGTCGCAGGCACCGGGTTGACCCGGCTTTATTCCTACCATGTCGCCGAACATGTCCGGGATGGGCGACTGCAGATCGTTTTGGCCGATGCCGAGCATCCGCCACTGCCGGCGCATCTGGTCGCGCCCCACGGCCGCATGTCGGTTCCAAAGGTGCGCGCCTTCGTTGATTTCGCGACGCCCCGTTTGCGGGCGCAGTTCACACGTCTAGCCGCAGAAGCTGACAAGATCGACTGATCCCGCCGATTATCGGCAGACTGTCTGCCCAACTAGGTTAATTCTGCTCATATCCGGAATGATCTAAACAGGATGCACCAACGCCGAGGGCGTAGGGCGATCGAAGGATCGCTGCATCTGACCAAGGATCATACTCATGAGCTCGCAGAAGAAAGTCGTCATCATCACCGGCGCATCGCAGGGCATTGGCGCAGCCCTCGTCGATGCCTACCGCAAACGCGATTACCGGGTTGTCGCCACATCGCGCTCGATCAAGCCCAGCGCGGATCCGGATATCCTGACCATCGCCGGTGACATCGGCGATCCCCAGACCGCCGAACGGGTCGCGCGCGGCGCGATCGAACAGTTCGGCCGGATCGATACGCTGGTGAACAATGCCGGTGTCTTCACCGCCAAGCCGTTCGTCGACTTCACCCAGGAAGACTATGATCTCAACATGAGCGTCAACGTCGCCGGCTTCTTCCACATCACCCAGCGGGCAGCCCGCGAGATGCTGAAGCGGGGCTCCGGCCATATCGTCAGCATCACGACGAGCATCGTCAATCAGCCGATCGCAGGCGTGCCGGCAGCACTTGCCTCGCTGACGAAAGGCGGGCTGGCCTCGGCAACGCAGGAACTGGCCATAGAGTTCGCCACGAGCGGCATTCGCGTCAACGCGGTTTCGCCCGGCATCATCAAGACGCCGATGCACCCGCAGGAAAACCATACCGCGCTGTCGGCGCTGCATCCGGTCGGGCGCATGGGCGAAATCCACGATATTGTCGATGCCGTCCTTTATCTGGAGAATGCAGCCTTCGTCACCGGCGAGATCCTGCATGTCGATGGCGGCCAGAATGCCGGACGCTGGTGAAGCCGGGCGCATTCGAATTCGACACAACATTTCGTCATTCAACCAGGAAGGAGACGCCAATGCCAATCGTAACTGTCCAGGTTACCCGCGAGGGAACCACGCCGGACCGCAATTCAGTCACCGCAGAGGAAAAGGCGGCCATCATCAAGGGCGTCAGCCAAGTGCTTCTCGATGTCCTCAACAAGCCGCTGGAAGCGACCTTCGTCGTGATCGAGGAGGTCGACCTCGAAAACTGGGGCTGGGGCGGCATGCCGGTGCCGGCCTATCGCAAGCACCTCGCCGAGATGAAAAAAAGCTGAGCCAGCCGCTATCATGCCTTGGGCGGCGCAAACGGGTCACCACCGTTTGTGCCGCCGATCCGTTTCACCTACAGAGAAAGGAATGACCATGCCACGCTGGCCCGCCCCCCCGGTCTCAAGCACCCGGATATGCTCGTCTGCGCAGAACCACTTGCGACCGTTATTGAAGCTGAGGCCTTTTCAGGAAGCTGTCACGGTCCGCAGACTTGACCCTCAGCCAGGTTTCACGCCCGTTGCGCAGAATCCTGAAGGGAATTTCCGCTCCTGCATCGCCGCTTTTCCAGACTTGCCGATAGAAGTCCGCCAGGCCGCTGACCTCTTCGTCGCGGACTTCGGAAATCACGTCTCCCCCTTTCAACCCCGCCTGTGCCGCCGGGCCTTCAGGCGAAACACTGATGACCACGACGTCACCATTGGTCTCGGCGGTCATTGCGCCGAGCCAAGGGCGGGGCGGCTTGTCCACCTTTCCGCGGGTCAGGAGATCGTCGAGGATGGGACGGAGCAGGTTGATGGGAACGACCATGTTGATATCGGATGCCTGTCCGCCACGGCTCATCTCGAGCTTCAGGGAGCCAATCCCCAGCAATGTCCCGTCCTGACCGACAAGCGCGGCGCCACCCCAGGATGGGTGAGCGGGCGCGGTAAAGATCGCTTCGTCCAGCAGATATTCCCAATAACCCGCGAATTCCTGCTTGGCGACGATGGCGGCCTCCCGCATCTGCCCCTGCCCGTCGATCATGACAACGGGATCACCGCGATTGGCCTTGGCACTATCGCCGAGCACCAGAGCCGGGCAATCGAGCGGCCCGAGCGCCTTGATCAGTCCAAAGCCGCTTTCCTGATCGTAGGCCAGGGCATGACCAGCCGTAACCTTGCCGTTCCGATCCGTGAGCCAGACTTCCTCCGCCTCGACCATCAGGTAGCCGATCGTAAGTACGAGTCCGTCCGCCCGGATCACCACGCCGCTTCCCTCACGCAGGGTTCCAAGGGATCGCGCGGTAAACGCATCCTCCGGAATGACTGTGCGGACGGAAACGATCGATCGCGAGAGTGCGGCTTTATCCATGGCTCATCTCAAATGCTTTATTACACTAATGGTGAGGTATGTACGCGAACGCGCCGCTGCAAGGGCAGCATTCATCCTCTCAATCGGCAGTCGGTCGGGGCTAGACCACCCGGCTCATCACGTTGCGGCCGAGGAATGTGTACTTCTCGACATCATAGACCTGTCCTGTCACCGGCGCGGACATGTCGGAGGCCCAGAAGATAACCTGATTGGCCACTTCTTCTGGCAGAAGGATGCGCCCGAACGGCGCAAAGACCTCCGGGAGGCTGTTCTGCCAATCGTCGGGCCGGCCCTGCGCCCGCTGCGTTTCGATTTCCGTCTCGGTCAGCGTCCAGCCGACATTCAACTGGTTGACGCGGATGCCTTCCGCCGCAAGGCCATCGGCGATATTGCGCGTCATGGTCATGAGCGCGCCCTTGGACATGGAATAGACGAGAAGATCCGGTTGCCCGGAATAGGCGTTCACTGAACCGATATTGACGATGGAACCCTTGATCCCCTTCTCGCGCATGTGGGCGACCAGACGTCGCGTCAGCAGCAGGGGCGAGCGCGTATTGATCGCGAAAATCCGATCGAAGGCTTCGCCATCCGAGGCTTCCAGCGGAGTGCGCGGGAAGATCGCGGCATTGTTGACCAGGACATCCACGCGGCCATGAACGGCGATTGCAGTCTCGGCAATCTTCTCTGCGGCGTCCGGAGCGGCAAGGTCACCCTGAACATGGGGGACGCCGCCAAGCGACGCCGCCGCTGCTTCGAGCTTGTCCTTCGATGAGCCATGCAGAATGACCTTCGCGCCGTTGTCGACTGCGGCCTTGGCCGTTGCCAGACCGATGCCCGACGACGACCCGGTGATGAAGATGACTTTTCCTTCGAGCATGGGAGCTTTCTCCAGATCAATGCAATTCAAGCCATTGCCAATCGGCCTATTGCACACCCAACGCCATGGCAGGGACCGACGGCTTTGCCCCCGAAACCGCTTGGCACCACCGGCAATCCCAATTATCACATTTTACAATAATACCCGCGCCTCTTCGGTCCTACTCCGATGGAGCCATCCAGGTCAGGATTGGAGGAGATTCCATGGCCACTCATGTTCACGGCGAACCCGGGAAGGTCGCCGTCATCGGTCTCGGCTCCATGGGATTCGGCATGGCGGAATCGCTTCTGCGCGCAGGCTTCGCCGTTGCCGGCTGCGATGTCACGGAGCAGGCACGACAACGCCTGCAAGCCGCAGGCGGGTCCTCGGGCGCTTTGCCGCGCGAGGTGGCACAGGACGCACCGGTCGTCGTTTCGGTCGTGGTCAATGCCGCACAGACGGAACAGGTTCTCTTTGGCACCGGCGGCGCCATCGAATCCATGCAGCAAGGCGCAGTTTTCATCTCGTCTGCCACCATGTCCCCGGCGGATGCCGAGCGCCTTGCGGCAAGGGCAAAGGAAAAGGGCGTTTTCTTCCTCGATGCGCCGATCTCCGGCGGGGCCAAGCGTGCCGCATCCGGAGAACTCACCATCATGGCCTCGGGCGAACCGGAAGCATTCGAGAAATCAGAGGCTGTCCTTTCCGCCCTGGCACAGAAGGTCTATCGCCTCGGCGACAAGGCGGGCGTGGGTGCCTCGGTGAAGATGATCAACCAGTTGCTCGCAGGCGTCCATATCGCGGTCGCCTGCGAAGCAATCACACTAGCTTCGAAAATCGGGCTCGATCTTGCAACCGTCTATGACGTGATTACTGCATCGGCGGGCAATTCCTGGATGTTTGAAAACCGGATGCCGCATGTCCTGGATGGAGATTACAGTCCTTTGAGTTCCGTCGAGATCTTCGTGAAGGATCTCGGCATTATCCAGGATATGGCGCGCTCCGAACGCTACCCTGCGCCGATCGCCGCCGCCGCGCTGCAGATGTATCTGGCGGCGGCGGGCGCCGGCATGGGCAAGGATGACGACTCCTCCGTCGCCCGCATCTACGCCCAATTGTCCGGCGCGACGCTGCCCGAGCACAAGAGCTGAAAGGGTCGCCATCATGCCCACATTCGCTGCGAACCTGACGATGATGTTCAACGAGGTTGCCTTCCCGGATCGATACAAAGCCGCCGCGCAGGCCGGCTTCAGCGCCGTCGAGTGCCTCTTTCCCTACAGCATTCCCGCGCACCGGCTTTCGGACATGCTGAAATCCCTCGATCTTACCCAGGCTATGTTCAATCTGGCACCCGGCGACTGGGATGCCGGAGAGCGAGGCATTGCCTCCCTTCCCGACCGTTTCGAAGATGTAAAGGCAAGCGTCGAACTCGGCCTCGACTATGCGGAAGCAACGGGCGCGAAACGCCTGCACCTAATGGCGGGCCTGGCGGACCGAAGCGATCCGGAAGCGGCAGCCGCTTACCGGCGCTCCGTCGAATATGTTGCCGGACGGCTCGCCGAGCGAAATCTCGTCTTGCTTCTCGAGCCCATCAATCCTCGCAGCATGCCGGGATATTTTCTCAACGATTTCATGTTCACGGAGCAGTTGATCGCCGATATCGGGCTGCCGAACATCCGCATCCAGTATGACATCTTCCATCGCCAGATCATGCACGGCGACATCGCCCGCTCCTTTCAGCGGCTGCTTCCCTTGATCGGCCATGTGCAGATCGCAAGTGTTCCCTCAAGGCACGAGCCGAACGGAGAAGAACTGAACTATCCCTACATCTTCGAGATGATGGATGCTGCCGGATACAGCGGTTTCGTGGGCTGCGAATACGTGCCGGCAACCACGACGATCGCCGGGCTCGGCTGGTTCGAGCCGTTCAAGAGGAGGACGTGAGATGGGGGCACCCTCGATATGGCCGACACTCTGGGGCGACGCATGACGGATACACCCAAGCCAAGCTGGATCGGCATGACCGGCCCCCGTTACGTCGAACGCGACGCCCATAGGCAATGGCTGCTCTCCCAGGCCCGCTCGCTGTTCGATTTCTTCCAGTACACGTCCTTCAATCCCAAGGGTGGCTTTTCAACCCTTGCCGATAACGGCCAGCCCAACCCCGCCCAGGCGGGACATGCCGGTGCGCTACGGCAGGTGCATGACACCGCGCGCATGGTCCATTGCTTCTCGATTGCCCATCTTCTTGGCCTGCCCGGCGCGGATCGCAATGTCGATCACGGCATGGATTTCATCTGGAAGCGCCATCGCGATACGAAAAACGGCGGCTATTTCTGGGGCGTGGACGATGAAGGGGCGACGAACCCGGCGAAGCTCGCCTATGGCCACGCCTTCGTCATTCTCGCGGCCTCCTCTGCAAAGGTCGTCTGCCATCCCGATGCCGATCGGCTGATGGCCGATATCCTTGAGATCCTCGACAAGCGCTTCTGGGACAAATCCGCCGGCGCGACCAGGGAAGAGTTTGCCGAGGACTGGAGCGAGATCAGCGATTATCGCGGCCAGAACTCCAACATGCATCTCACCGAAGCGCTGATGGCCGCATACGAGGCGAGCGGCGATCGGCAGTTGCTGCATATGGCGGAAAGCATCGCATCGCTCATCATCAACCGGCACGCCCGCGAACAGGGCTGGCGGGTTGCGGAGCATTTCAGAAGCGACTGGTCCGTCGATCTCGATTACGCCGGCGATCCCATGTTCAGACCGCGTGGCACGACACCCGGCCATGCGCTGGAATGGAGCCGCCTTCTCTTGCAGCTTTGGGAACTTGGCGGTCGCGCGCACACCTGGATGATCGAGGCGGCCAAGGGCCTTTTCCTGAAGACCATCGAGACCGGTTGGAACAATCGGGTGGGCGGCTTCTTCTACACGCTTGACTGGGATGACCGACCGGATCGCAGCGATCTCTACTGGTGGCCGGCTGCGGAAGGCATCGGCGCTGCCGCCTTGCTTGGCGCTGTCGATGACGATCCACGCTTCGAGGAATGGTATCGCCGGATCTGGGGCTTTGTGAACAACCACTTCATCGACCGCCGCCCGCAGTCAGGCGGCTGGATCCCGGAACTCGACGAGGAGTTGCAGCCAGTGAACCGGGTGTTTGTCGGAAGGCCCGATCTCTATCACGCGGTCCAGTCCTGCCTGATCCCGCTGCTCCCTTCGAACGGCAGCATTACGCGCGGCCTGCTGGGAGACGGATCGACTTCGATTCTGAAACTATGACCGCAGAGGAATAGAGGAGTTTTCGGATGATCCCCAACACAGCCAAGGCGGCCCTTGCAGACAGCAAATCCCTCTTCGGGTGCTGGATCCAACTGTTCAATCCGGCCGTCGCCGAAATGATGGGCCTTTGCGGCTACGATATCCTGATGATCGACATGGAGCATGGGCTGGGCTCGGTCACCGATGCGGCGAATGTCATGCGCGCGGCGCGCGGAACTGGCGCTGCATCACTGGTTCGTGTCCCGGCCAATGATCCCGCCATCATCAAGACCCTGATGGATCAGGGCGCCGACGGAATCATGGTGCCGATGGTCGAAACCGCCGAGGCTGCCCAGGCTGTCGTCTCGGCATGCCGGTATCCCCCGAAAGGCGTGCGGGGTCTGGCGATCGGCGTGGCACGAGGATCGGACTACGGCATGAACGACAGCTATGTCGATACGATCGACGACCACACGCTGGTCATCTGCCAGATCGAAACCGTCCTTGGCGTCAAAAATGCCAGGGCCATCGCGGAAATCGACGGCGTCGACATGCTGTTCATCGGCCGCAACGATCTGGCGGCCGATTCCGGCCACATCCTCGACCTCGATCACCCCGAGGTAAACGCGCTCGTCGATGAAGTTCTCGCGATCGCCAAGGCGGCGGGAAAGAAGATCGGCACGGTGCCCAGCGCCGGTCGCTCCTGGCAAAAACTGCTCGACGAAGGCTTCGACCTCGTCATCCCGTCGAGCGATATCTCGATCCTCAGGATGTTCGGGCAACAGGAAGTGGCGTCCTATCGTTCACATACCGGCGTGATCCGGCTGGATGCGAACATTGCCAAGGGCTATTGATCCGATCGCCTGCCGATGTGGGAAATGCCGGATGCTGCGGCAAGCCAGTAAATGCGAAATGGGTCACAGCAGACGTGTGACCCAATTCCAAGGTGAAGAGCCGATCAGGATGCCAGCGCCGCCCTGATATACGCGATGCTGTCGCGGAGGCTGTTTTCCAGAGCAGGATCGGCGTGGACGGATGTCGCGAAGGGTTCGAACGAATAGGCGCCGGCATAGCCGAGACCGGAAAGATCGCGAATCTGTCCGATATTGCTGAGCCTGTCCCGATCATCGACAAGAATCCGGTGACCATCCTGCATTTGGTTGGTCGCGACTTCCGGATCCACGACGCCGGAGATGTGAACGATCCCGGTCATGTCCGGAAAATACTCCGTTTCACCCGCCAGGAAGTGATGGAACGTATCGTGCACCAGCCGGAAGCAATCGTTGCCGCCGACGGCGGTGATCGCCTCCACGGCCTCGCGCTTCAGTCGCAGTGAAGATGTCGTGAAGCCGAGCGGCTCGATGAGCGCCTTGATGCCAGCGGCCTCGATCATCGGGCGGATGATGGCAAGGGCTTCGCGAAGGGCTCCGAGCCGTGCCTCATCCGTTTCCTTGACACCGTCATTGCTTGGAATGAGGCTGATGCTCTCCGCGCCGCTCTCCTTCGCCTGGGCGATCAGCAGTTCCACCTTGGCCTTCATCGCTTCGGACCATCGATTGAAACCATAGGCCTCGGAGAGACCGAGCAGCCGAACGCCCTTCTCACGGGCATAGGCGCCGATCGCTTCAGGGCTTTCACCGTCGAAGAAATCCCGCGACGTCAGGTTCTTGTCCGCAAGATCATTGCGGAGCTCGACCCCGCCGCATCCCAGCCGTGCCGCGAGATCGATAAAGTCGCGGCTTCCAAGCCGTGGTGCCGTAATATGGTTGAGTGCAAAATCGATATTCCGGGCCACGTCCTCGTCTCCTCAAATCCCGCGGTTGTCAGCCTTCCAGCCATGTCGCCTTATGCGGTCACGATCCAAACCTGGTCAAATGCGCTGCTGATTTTTTTCAATCAGCCGAACGGCGAAAGACGCGAAGAACTGGGCACTATCCTGATTGATTTCAATCAACCGAGGTGTAGTGATGACGGCGGAGTGCACCTGGGAGAGGCCGCGCATTATGTCCGACAACAAACGCGGCAAGATCACCCTGACGGACGTCGCCAGACGTGCCAAGGTCGGCACCGCCACTGTCGATCGCGTCATCAACGATCGCGGCAATGTCAGCGAGGATATCCGCAAGCGCGTATTGCAGGCCGCGCGCGAACTCGGCATCCGGCGGTTGCTTCCGTCGAGCCATCGCCGGCTGATCCGTATCGATGTCATCCTGGCAAGGCCCGAACTGCCGCTGATCGCCCGGATGGGCTTCGAGTTCCGGCGCCTATCCAATTCCATCGACGGATCGATCGTCATCCATCACACCATACTCGATGACGAGCAGGCTGAAACCATCGCCAGGGCCTTGATCAGGACGACCTGCGATGCGGTCGTCTCCTCCATGCCGGATCATCCGCTGATCCATGACGCCGTTCGAGCCCTCAATGCGCGCGGAATTCCCGTCGTCACCGTCATCACCGACGTTCCGGGTGCCGCACGCATCGGCTATGCCGGGACAGACCATTACAAGGCCGGCCGCTCCGCCGGCTATTTCCTAACCAGAATGGGCCGCGAACCCGGCAAGATCATTATCCTGTGCAACCATCTGGGGTTCCAGGCTCACGCCGACCGGCTGCGCGGCATCAGGCATTTTCTGGAGGACAGCCCGTCATCCTGGGTCATCGCGGAAATCGTCGAGGGCATGGACAACCGGGATCAATCGGAACTCGGCCTGCGAAGGGCGTTCAGGAGCTGTCCGGAAGCAACGGCGGTCTACAATGTCGGCGCGGCCAACATCGCCGTCGCCAATGCGATCCGGGCCGGTATTCTGGCGCACCGCCCGGTTTTCGTCGGGCACGAACTGACCCAGGAAACGGCGAAATTGCTGCGGGAAGGCCTCATGTCGATCACCATAGACCAGAGCCCTGAACTCCAGGTCCGCAAGGCCGTCAATCTGATATTGCGGCACTATTCCTTCGGCGGCGAACCGGCGGCGATACAGGTGGAAAACGAAGTGCCGGTCGTCCTCTACGGACCGGAAAATATCCCGGAACCGCTGCCCTTTTGAAAATCTTGCTGTTTCGGGTACGAGCCTCGCTTCAGGCGTAGAAGTCCGGCCTGGCGATCATCTCGATCGGCACCTTGCGGCCCTCCTGCAACGCTTTCACGCCGGTTTCCGCGACAATAGAGGCGCAGTATCCGTCCCAACTGCTCGACGCACCTTCCGGAAAGACACCGGTTTGCGCGAAGCGGAGGAATGCGCGGTTCTGCCGCCGATAGGCATCGGCATAGCGTCCATGCCAGTCGGCATCATATCCCGTGCTCTGGCCGAGGCTTCGATCAATCCGCGTAAACGCCACCTGGTTCATCGCAATGCTGGCGTTCTCGCCGACCAGTTCGGCCCGAACGTCATAGCCATAGGACGCGTTGTTGTTGACCTCTATATTGACGAGCTGCCCATCGGCCGTTTCCAGCACCATGAAAACCGGAGCGACAAGCGCATCGGAACGGCGGGGCTGGAAAGCGGAAATGGAGACAAATTCGCTACCCAGCACGTAACGGACCACATCGAATTCATGTGGAGCGGAATTGGTGATCGCCATGGCGCCCGTGAAATCCGCCGCCGGCGTCGCCACGTTCCGATGGAAATTGTGCATCATCAGCGCGCGACCGAGCGTTCCATCGGTCAGAGCCTTCTTCATTTCCAGATAGGACTGATCGAAGCGGCGCATGAAGCCAACCTGCACGAACTTCTCGCCTGCTGTCTGTTCGGCCCGCATCACATCGAGACATTCGCCGGAAGATTGCGACAAGGGCTTCTCGCACAGCACCCTCTTGCCTGCCTTGATGCACGCCAGCGACAGCGGAGCATGGGTGAAGTCCGGGCTCGCAATAACAACCGCATCGACATCCCCGCGCGTAACCGTGCCTGCGGGATCGGTGGAAATATCCTGTGCTCCGTGAGTATCGGCAACACGCCGGGCGCGTTTGCCGTCCATGTCACAAACGACCTGAAGCCTGGCTCCGGGAAGCTCCTCGGCCACGATCCGGGCATGATCCGCCCCCATGATACCGGCACCGATAACTGCTATCCGCATTGTTCCGTCTATCCTGCTGATGTCTTTGGCTCATCAACATGGATAGTCTCACTCGAAGGCCGGTCAACCGTTCGGATGATGGAATTCGATCAACACTGATCATGATGGCATGGACCCAACCGGATCAGACGATCCGCACCAAGCTTTGCCTGACCGCAGGAAAGTCATTATTTGTCCTCCCTTGTTATGGTAGGGTGCAGGCCAACTCGTCCTCAACCGGGATAAGCCCTTGTCCAGACTTGCACGTCATCTTCTATCCGGCGCCTTTCCCGCCGTACTGCTTTCCGCTCCTGCCTTCGCAATCGAACTTCGCCTGCCGGCGCAGTGTGAACTCGGGAAAACATGCTTCATGCAACAATATTCCGACATGGCAGAGGGCGATGCCGTCGCCGATCCGCTCTGCGGCGGCATGACCTATGATGGCCATACGGGGACCGATCTGCGCATTCTTTCGATGAAGGACGTGGAAAGCGGATACGCGGTCGTCGCAGTGGCTGATGGCACGGTTCTGCGGGTTCGCGACGGTGAACAGGACCATCTGGTCGAAACCGAAAGCGACCGGGCGAGCATTGCCGGCAAGGAGTGCGGCAACGGTCTGGTCCTGCAGCTTCAGGACGGATACGAAGTGCAATACTGCCACCTGCGGCAAGGCAGTCTTGCGGTCAAACCGGGAGATGCGGTCAAAACAGGCGACAGGCTCGGCGATGTCGGCGCATCAGGGCTGGCTCAATTTCCCCATGTGCACATCACGGTCAAACACAATGGCGACACGCTCGATCCGCTGACCGGCCGAAAGCTCTCCGAAGGGTGCTCGCCAGCGTTTCAATCGACCGGTTCCCTGTTTTCCCCGGAGATCGTCGCAAGCCTGGAGCCGACAAAGCCGGACATTCTGGCTGTGGGCGTCGCCGGAAAGCCGGTCGCTTATGAGGCCCTCGTTCAGGAAGGCCCACCACCGACCGCATCGACCGCCGACGGCATCTTCGTGACCTGGGCGTGGTTTGCAAATCTGAAGCGCGGAAGCGTCATTCGATTTGTCCTGAAGGATGACGCCGGGAATTTGCTCTTCGACCATACCGGCGAGCCGCTCGACCGAAACAAGGCTGCCTATTCCGCTTTCGCCGGAAAAAAGCGTGCGTTGCCATCAGGGCGGTATCAGGTCGAGGTTTCCGTGACGATGGACGGCACGGCGATCAGAACATCGAGTTCAGAGGTCGTCGTTCAGTAGCGGCGACCTATCCCTGATGTCGCGCGCCGGCCGGCAGCCAAGTGGCTGCGGCACCTAACCAGTCTTTCCAATACCTTCGCGAAGACCGTCACGTCGCCATCTACGTGGCGTAGCGGGCCCATTGAAATATCAAACCAAATTTCCAAGAAAATACAGTTTTATTATTTGCTTATAAAATCTCCTATTGACGAGAACCCGTCTGTAGACACCAGAACCGCCTTCTGATATATCAGTTCCCATCAAAGCAATTCGGACATACCCGCACCCAGGAGATGACAATGACGGCGAACATATTCAGCGGCTGCATTCCCGCACTCATGACCCCCTGCAAACCTGACCGTACACCCGATTTCGATGCGCTCGTCCGCAAGGGCAAGGAACTGATCGCCGCGGGCATGTCCGCAGTCGTCTATTGCGGCTCCATGGGTGACTGGCCGCTTCTCACAGACGAAGAACGACAGGAAGGCGTACGACGGCTGGCGGAAGCCGGCGTCCCGGTCATCGTCGGCACCGGCGCGATCAACACCAAATCCGCCGTCAGCCACGCGGCGCATGCTGCCAAGGTTGGTGCCAAGGGCCTGATGGTCATTCCCCGGGTGC
This sequence comes from Rhizobium sp. Leaf453, assembly GCF_001425605.1. Taxonomy (GTDB): domain Bacteria; phylum Pseudomonadota; class Alphaproteobacteria; order Rhizobiales; family Rhizobiaceae; genus Pararhizobium. The sequence goes on from NZ_LMRG01000002.1 coordinate 103,879, forward strand.
TGTCGCGCGGCTCCTCCGCCTCGGCCCAGCGTGATCATTTCTCGGCCATCCTCGAAGCCGCCAAGAACCTGCCGGCGGTCATCTACAACAGCCCCTACTACGGTTTCGCCACCCGCGCCGATCTGTTCTTCGACCTGCGCGTACGCTTCCCAAACCTGATCGGCTTCAAGGAATTCGGCGGCAAGAAGGACATGACCTACGCTGCCGAAAACATCACATCGGGTGACGACGCCCTCACGCTGATGGTCGGTGTCGATACCGGCGTCTATCATGGCTTCGTCAATTGCGGCGCCGGCGGCGCCATCACCGGCATCGGCAATGCCCTACCGAAGGAAGTCCTGCATCTGGTATCGCTCTGCGAAAAAGCCGCCAAGGGCGACGCTACGGCGCGGCGCGACGCACTCGAACTCGAGGAAGCGCTGACCGTGCTCTCCACCTATGACGAAGGCCCGGACCTCGTCTTGCACTACAAGCATCTGATGGTGCTGAACGGCGACACGGAATACACGCTGCACTTCAACGAGACGGACAAGCTCAGCGCCTCGCAGCAGAAGCACCTGGAAAACCAGTACACGCTGTTCAAGGCCTGGTACGCCGCACGCTACGCTTGATTGCCACGCCCCTCACCAGACGCTTTCCGCAGATGGTGAGGGGCATTTGCAAGCCTATCCAGCATCAGGCGCGGGCCGCAGCCGGCGCCCCGGTCAAATCTTGATGTCATAAGTGACCCAGTGGGTCTTCGTCGCCACCCGGTCATAGACCGCGCGGCCGCGATAATTGTTCTCGGCTGTAATCCAGCGCACCACGGACCAACCTTCTCCGTCAGCGATCGCGCGCACGGCTTCGATCAGTGCATCGGCGACGCCAGATCCGCGCGCGTCTGGCGAAACGAAGAGATCATCGAGAAAGCAGCCGGTCGTGGCTGAGAGCGGACGGGCGAAGGGCCGAAAATGGGTGAGGCCGATCAGTTTTCCATCTGGACCGGCAGCGACAAGGCCCCGCGCCTCCTTGCCGGGATCGTGCAGCCAGGACCAGACCGTGTCGCGCATGTCTCCCGTCTGAGCGACGTTGTAGAAGGTCGCATAACCTTGATAGAGCACTTCCCATTGCGCGCGGTCTTCGAGGCGGAGCGGGCGAACGGTGATATCTGTCATGGAAATTCCTTTCGGAGAAGAGCCGGCGGCTGGCGTTCAGTTGCCTATCTGATCAGGCAGCCTGTGCCCTGCGCAAGCCGATACTGGATGCAATCAGCAGTTCGACGACCCCGGCAGCCAGCAGCATGCCGAGGAACACTTCCCGTCCGAGATGCACAAGAACCCAGCCGCCGAGAACCGGAAAGCCGAAGATGCCGACGAAGTAGGACAGGACGAACCAGGTCAGCGCCGCATGGCGATAGGCAGGCTCTGTGTTGTTGACGGCCCAGGTCTGGATCACGGAATAGACGAGGCCATAACCGATGCCGGTGAGGACCGCCGACAGGATCTGGAAAGCCGGGTGGATGCCGACGCCGAACATCGCCACGACGCCGAGGATCATGGATATCAGAAGCCCCGTCGCCAGATGGACCTGCGGCAGTGTCGCCAGAAAACGGGCGAGCGTCAGCCGCGCTGCGACCACCGTCACGGCATAGACAGCAAAGAAACTTGCAGCATTGGCGGAGGTACCCTCGACCAGCGTCGTCTGGAAGGTGAAAAGGCCGGAAAAGACGCAGGCACCGAGAACCACCATCAGGATGGGACGCACCGAGGAACTGCGACCGATGACCGTGATGGAGCGCACCCAGGGTCGAAGCGCCACTCCTCGCGCACCACCGGGCGCTACCGAGCCGAACGTCCAGAGCAGAACCGATGCGCTGACGCAAGCTAGGCCGACGATCTGGAAAGCGGTCTCGACCGACAGACCGGCCTGCTGGACGAGCAGATTGAGGATCACCGGACCTCCGCCGATACCCGCCATCTGGAACGCACCGAAACGGGCGAACCAGAACGCTCGGTCGGCATCCGTCACCCGCTCGGATAGCGCCATCGGCGCGCCGATGTAAAACATGCCCCATCCGAGACCGATGAAGAAACCGGAAACCAGCGCCAGCCCGAATCCGCCGCCCGTGGTGAACGCGAGCAACAGAAAACCGAGTGCAACGGCACAGTTGGCAATCGCGCTCATGCGGGCCGCGTCGAACCGGCCTGAGAACCAGCCGACGAGCGGGACGCCCGTAAATGTGCCGACCATAGCGGCGCCGAGTGTCAGGCCGGTATCGACATCACTGCCGCCATGGGCACGGTAATAGGCCGACAGAAGGAAGGTGGCGCCATAGCCGGCGGCAGCAAGCATTGTGCCGGCGAAAAGGAAGGGAGCGGATGATGAGCGCATGGGATCTCGAAACCGTGGTTGAATGTGGCAGGAGAAAGCGCCACAATAGCGTATAAATCCAGAGCCACTTCGAGATGCCGATGCGGACCACTTCGCGACAAGGACCTCGTGCCCGCACAATGCGGCGCGAAAGTGCGGCCGCCGGCTTTATGCCGACGATCACCCCATCGTCCCCAGTGTCGGCCGTGCGGCAACTCTATCTGCAACTGCGCGATACCATCGTTGCGAGCATCCTGAAACCAGATCAACGCCTGCCCTCGACGCGCACGGCTGCCGCCGAATGGACACTATCCCGTGGATTGATCGCCGAAGCCTATGACATGCTGATCGCGGAAGGCTACGCGGTCGGGCGGCATGGATCCGGAACCTATGTCGCCTCCGGCTTGCCGCCAATGCCGGTCGGGAGCCATGCGGCACAGACGACGACGGCCGGCATGGACCGACGCGATATCTCCGTCGCTGCACGACGGGTCATGCAAATGGAGATGGCCGCACCGGCGCAGGTGCCCTTCGCCACTGGCCGTGTCATCCATGACGCACGAACGGCCGGCCTCCTGAAGCGGCTGGCACACCGCCATATCGACTATGTCACGGACAGTTACCGTGACCCGCAAGGCGAGATTTCACTGCGAAGCGCAATCGCTGCCCATGTCGCAGCGTCGCGGGGCGTGCGATGCGAGCCCGGCCAGTTCTTCATCACCTCCGGCACTCAGCAGGCGCTCGATCTCGCGATCCGCGTGCTGGTTTCGCCGGGAGAAACGGCGTTCATCGAAGACCCCTGCTATCCACCGGCACGACAGGCCTTTCTGCTAAACGGGGCGGAAATCCACGGAATGCCGGTCGATGACGAAGGCTTGATAACCGCGACACTGCACGCCCATGACGCGCCGGCACCCGCCGCGATCTACGTTACACCATCGCACCAGTACCCCTCCGGCTCGGCCCTGCCGCTCGACCGAAGGCTGGAATTGCTCGCTTTCGCACAGGGGCGCGGCTGCTGGATCATCGAGGACGATTACGACAGCGAATTCCGATACGAGGGCCGGCCGATTGCCTCCCTGCAGGGGCTCGATCCGACAAACCGCGTGATTTACGCGGGGACATTCAGCAAAGCGCTTCTTCCGGGGTTTCGCGTCGGTTATCTGATCGTGCCCGACGATCTCGTTCCAGCCTTTCGGGCTGTACGGCCGATCATCGACCGATTCCCCGCCCCTCTGCACCAACTGGTCGTCGCCGATTTCCTGAATGAAGGATATTTTCCCGCCCATTTGCGCCGACTGAGGGAGAGCTACCGCGCGTCGCGCGATCTGCTGGCCGGCATGCTGGAGGACCGGCTTTCAGAGCATTTCATCGCCCCCCTCCCGGCGCAGGGTATCCATTTTACCGTCCGCAGCACGGGCACGTGGACGGACGACAAGGCGCTGACACGAGCCTCGCATGCGGCCGGCGTCATCGTCATTCCCGTCTCCCCGATGTATGTCCATGCAGCCGCGCAATCACGCCTTCTGCTCGGTTTCTCCGGCCTGACGGAAGCAGAAGCCGATATCGGGACACAACGACTGGCCAACGTTCTCGGACGAATGCAGCACAGCCTCTAAACGCGGCTTTTCGCATGCATTCACGGGATCAAGCCGTGAAGCGGTCAGCCCGGAAATTCGTTGCCCCGGCAATAGGGCTTCAGCGTCTCCACGAGGGCCCCCAGATTTTCCTTGAGAAAATAGCCGGCCACGTTCTTATCGTAAGCCGACTTCCGGTCGGCCTCGTGTCCGGAGGTCGTCAACATGAAGACGATACTTTGCTTGAATTCATCGTCGCGGCGCAATTCGTCGAGCAAGGTGATACCGTCCATGCGCGGCATGTTGATATCCAGCAGGATGACGCATGGCTGCGGCAATTTCTTCCGGCCATGGCTGCCACGAAGCATATCGAGCGCCTCCTCGCCATCGCCGGCAATATGTGTCGGATTGGGAAAATCTGCCCGCCGAAAGGCACGTCTCACTGCTTCCGTGTCGATGTCGTTGTCCTCGACAATGAGCACGTCGATCAGTCTGTCATTCATTTCGTATCTTGCCCTCGATGTCCGGCCGCCGCTTTTGGCCATGTAAATGAGAATCGGGCTCCCATACCCGGCTCCGATTCAACGGTGATCTGACCACCGTGCCCGTTGATGTGTTTCTTCGTCAACGCCAGTCCCATTCCGCTACCGTCTTTTTGTGACTGTGGTTTCAGGGTTTGAAACATATCGAAGATTTTCTGATGATATTTGGGATCGATGCCCGGCCCGTCGTCCTGAATCGAGAAGGCAAATCGGTCGCCGAGATCGAAGACATCGATATCGATGCGGCCGGAAACCCCATCGTGGTGCTTGACGGCATTGTGGATCAGATTGTGAAAAATCTGCTGGAGCGGCATGCGTGGAAGCGCGATCCCGTTGAATCTGCGATCGACATTCACGACGAAGCCGGCTGGCGGGTCGATCAGACTGACAACATCAGTCAGAAGCGCACTCGCCTGAACGCCCTCCTCGCCTGCAGGCCCGTTGATCTGGTCTACCCGCGCATAAGTCAGAATGTCCTGAAGGAGTTTCTCCATGCGGCGGGCCTGATTGCGCAATTTCTGCAAGTGATCGACACTTTCCGAAGGCAGCAATCCTTCAGCGTCCTCGTGGATCCAATCCGCCAACACATGGATAGACCGCAGAGGGGAACGAAGATCGTGGGCAGTCGCATAGGCAAACTGCTCCAGGTCCCTGTTCGACCGACGGAGTTTCTCGATGAGAATCGACTTTTCTTCCAGAACCTTGCGGCGCTCGGCAATCAGCCGTTCAATCTTGATCGAAAGTTCCCGCGCCGAGAACGGCTTGGCGATGTAATCGCGAACGCCCTCCTGAAGAAGTTCCATCTTCAAGGGATCATCCATCTTTGCCGTCAGCATCAAGATGGGAATTTCCGCCGTTACCGGATCAGCCAACAATGCCCGCGCCATATCATCACCGGACATCACCGGCATCATCACATCGGTGATGACAAGGTCGGGAAGAAACTGGCGGGCGGCAGCGAGGCCGGCAGAACCATCATCAGCCGTCTCCACGCGATAGCGTTCCGCCAGCAAACTTACGATATGGTTTCTCATGTCGGCGTTGTCATCGACGACGAGAATGCGGGCACCGCCTTCCACGCCCGGCACATCGGCTGCCGTTCCGGGAACCTTCGCGAGTTCGTGGCTGACAATGTCCGACAGGCCGGCTTGCTGTAATGTTTCATCCACAATGACTGGAAATCCCTCCGGCGCACGGAGCGGAACAACGAGTGTGAAACGCGCGCCACCCAACGGGCTGGCATCGACGTGCAGTGTGCCGTGCAGCAGCGAAGCGAATTCCCGGGCGATCGCCAGGCCCAGCCCGGTTCCACCCTTCGTCCGCCGCTTGCCGCCGTCCAGCTGCCGAAAGCGTTCAAACACAATGGCGCGGTCTTCTTCAGGAATCCCAGGGCCCGTATCATCAACCTTGAACACCGCGTTGCCGCCGACGCGTTCGAGGGAGAGTTCCACATCACCGCCTGAAGGCGTGAACTTGAATGCATTTGACAGGAGATTCAGCAGAATGCGCTGCAGCTTTTCGACATCGACCTCCATGTCGAGGTCAGCGGGCTCGACCGAGCGAAATGCTACTCCCCGGTCGCGCGCCAAACCCTCGAAGCTGGACAACAGGGTCCGGTTGAAGCGCGTGACGTCCAGACGCGTGTAGACAAGATCGAACTTGCCGGCTTCAAGCTTCGCGACATCGAGCAGGTCGTTGACCTGACCCAACAGGGTGAGTGCATTTCGCTCGACAACTTCGAGGTCTCGACGATCGGCGCCAGACAAGGAGGCGTCCGACAGAACCTTCCTGACCGGGCCGAGGATCAGCGTCAGCGGTGTCCGCAGCTCATGACTGACATTAGCGAAAAAGTCCGTCCTCAGCCGATCGAGATCGCGAAGCTTGCGATTGGCTTCGGCCACCTCCTGCGCGCGCTGGAAGATTTCCAGCTCCATTTTCTGCGCCCGGCTGCGCAACTGTTCGTTGGCTTCGAGCTGCGCGCTGTCCCTGTTCTTCAGTCCGATGAACTCAGTGACATCCTCGACCCGGTGGATGACATAGGCGACCTTGCCATTCTCGTCGAGGACCGGCTTGTTGAAGGGGCTCCAGTACCGCGCTTCGAAGCCGCTTCCGTCGGGCTTTCGCACGTCGTACTTCTGGACGGCCATCGCGTCACCGACACCTGTTTCGACGACACGTCGAAGCGAATCCCCCAGAATTCGGGTTCCCGACGCGGTCGGATCTTCCGGGTTATCCGGAAAGACATCGAAAATATTCATGCCGACGATAACGGCCCGGTCCGTCATCGTCGCATTCAGATAGGCATCGCTCACCGCGACGATGGTCAGGTTCCGGTCGAGGACCAGATAGAGGCCTGGGGCTGACTCGAACACCATTCGAAAGTCCGGCAACATGACCTGCCCCCATCAGCGTGATTCGTTGTGTCTGGATCGCTCGTGCTTCGACCATATTGTCGTAAGCCACGTGGCGGCGGAAGACCCTTCACGCATCAAATGGTAGATATCTTTTCAGGAACTCCACACATGCGAGTTCTGTTGTCGTGCCGATCTCCTGCCCGGCACGACATATTCCGGGCGGTAACCTTGGAATTGCAACGGATTATTCGCCGCGTTCTCAGTTCACCGCTGAACGCGACTTTTGCCACTCTGCGTAACGCACAAGTGTTTCTTCGTTGGGCGGATAGACTCCGAGCGTGGAACGTCCGGATTCGATTTCGGTCTTCAGGAATTCCTCCTGCTCCTCCATGGCGACGGCTTCATCGGCAATCTCATCGACATATTCGCGTGGGATGACGATGACGGCCTCGCCGTCGCCGAAGATGATGTCGCCGGGATAGACCGCGACGCCCCCGCAGGCGATTGGCTGGTTCATGTCGGACGCATGATGCGCAACCAGGTTGGCAGGTGCCGCCGGTCCGAGGCAATAGGTCGGGAAACCGAGGGATGCGATATCTGCGGTATCCCGCACGCCGCCATCCAGAACCATGCCGGCGGCATTGCGGTAGACAAGACGCCGCGCAAGCATCGCACCGATCCCGGCGACGTCGGCAAGCGCGCGGCAATCGAAGACCAGAACATGGCCATCCGGAATGGTGTCGATCGCCTTGCGCTGGTGGTTCGAGGGGTCGGAACTGTAGGTGGAGCCGTCGATATCCTCGCGGGCCGGGATATAGCGCACGGTCACCGCCGGTCCGATCATCGGCTTTTCCTGATTTGAGAGCGGACGCACACCGCGAATGGCCGTATTGCGCAGCCCCCGCTTTAAAAGCAGGGTGCTGAGGGTTGCCGAATTCGTTCGCGCAAGCTTTGCCCGAACCGAAGAATCCAAATTTGTCATGAAGTCCTCCATTGCGTGTTGCAGGAGCACTAACAGGCAAAGCTGGAATGTTCAATATAGAAATTCATAATTCTTATTTGGATAATGGATGCCGCCCGTCTATCGCTTTTGTGAGAAGAACGGCACAATCCAGTGCTTCTCGCCGGATCGAACGCGCCCGATCCGGTGTCGCCTCGCCGATGAATGGAACACTGACGGTCGCGACAAGCTGGCTACCGGAATCGAAAACCGGCGTCGCGATTGCCCGCACACCGAGATTGGATTCCTGATTGTCCTCCGCATATCCGTTGCGCCGGATATCGGCGAGCGCCTCCTTCAGCGCATCCGGATCAGTGATGGTGTAGGGGGTGCGCCCCTCCAGACCGGCAGCGCAATAGGACTCTACTTCGCTATAGTCGGAAAACGCGAGCGCGAGCTTGCCGCCTGCCCCGACATGTTTGCTGGAACGGCCGCCAACCTTGATGAAAAGCGAATAGTCGCCCGGGCTTGGCGCAGCAAATATGGTCATCATTTCATGGCCTTCGGGCGCCGCAAGCTTGAAGGATTCGAGGATCCTGTCGGCCGCCGCCGTCAAGATCGGCTTCGCCGCCTCGACCAGAAATGCCTTGTCCGCACCGGGAGAAATCCGGCGCGCCAGCTCGACGAATTTCGGTCCGAGCTCGTAAATCGAGCCGCCGTTGACACGCGCGACAAGCCCATGCGCACTCAATGAATTGAGGATCCGGTACACTGTGGAACGCGGCACGCCCAGATGCTCGACCAACGATGCAAGCGAAATTCCGGTGCGCGCATCGGCAACCGCCTCCAAGAGATGCGCGGTCTTTTCCACCACCGGCGAACCATGCTTGAGTTCATTCATGAACCATTTATTCCTCATTTGAATTATCAATGTTGACATTTGCCGCTCATGTGCGCATTTTTGCCCGGCGAATGTCAGATATGACACTACGCGCTTGCGGGAGGAAGTAAAGCGGCTCGGTTGCGCCCATGGCGAGCAACCGGCAGCTTTCACGGCAAGGTCTACCTGATACAACACAGCAACGGCGAGGCCTTGCGGGAGGAGGATATCGTGACAACCATTTCCATCGGCAGATCGGCGAAAATCGGGCTTCTTGCATTGTCGCTGGCTGCCGGCGTGGCCATGCCAGGCCATGCCGCGTCAGACAAGTTAAGTGTCGTCGTCACAGACGAGCCGAAGTCGCTTGATCCCTGCGACACGGACCTCTCGGGCAACGCCCGCGTCCTGCGCAACAACATCACCGAAACGCTGGTCAACCTGAGCCCCGCAGACGGTTCGGTCCAGCCCAGCCTCGCCACCGCCTGGGAGCAGGTCGATGACCTCACCTGGAAATTCACGCTGCGCGAAGGGGTGACCTTTCATGACGGCAAACCCTTCGATGCAGCCGCAGTCGCCGCAGCACTGAAGCGCGCGCAAGATCCTGCACTCGCCTGCGAAGTCGGCCTTGCCACGCTGAAAGGGCTTGTTCTGACCACGGAGGCCGTCGATGCGAAGACGCTTGTCATCCGTACAGATATCGTCGAGCCCATCCTGCCCAACAAGCTGGCCACCCTCGATATCGGATCGCCGGCCACGCCTGCCGACACCAAGTCGCGCGAGCCGATCGGCACGGGGCCTTACAAGCTCGCAGCCTGGACACCGGGTCAGTCGATCACGCTGACGGCTTTCGACAAATATTGGGGTGACAAGCCCGCCATCCAGAACGCGACCGTTCTCTGGCGTGCGGAATCGGCGGTTCGCGCTGCGATGGTCGACACCGGCGAGGCGCAGATCGCCTACGAGATCGCACCGCAGGACGGCACGACGGCAAACGACCACGCATTCCCCAATGCAGAAACCTCCCTGCTGCGGATCGATCAGGAGGTTGCGCCCCTCAACGACAAACGGGTGCGTGAGGCGCTGAACCTTGCAATCGATCGTGACGGACTGATCGGCACGATCTTCCATGCGCAGGCCCAGAAGGCGATGCAGGTCGTCCTGCCCTCGGTTTTCGGCTACAACCCCGATATCCCGGTCTGGACCTACGATCCGGAAAAAGCCCGCAGCCTCTTGGACGCCGCGCGCGCCGATGGCGTCCCGGTCGATACGGAAATCGTCATCTACGGACGCATCGGCATCTATCCGAATTCATCCGAAAGCCTCGAGGCGATCCAGGCCATGCTTGCTGACGCCGGCTTCAATGTTCGTCTCGAAATGCTGGAAACCAGCCCTTGGCTGAAGAAACTCCTGAAGCCGTGGGATGCCGGCCGCCAGCCGTCTATCCTGCAGACGCAGATCGACAATACCGAAGGCGACGCGGTCTTCACCCTGCCCAACCGCTTCACCAGCGATGGCAATACATCGTCGATCGCCGACCCGAAGCTTGATACATTGATCGCCGATGCGTCCAAGGCAACCGGCGATGAACGCAAGCGCCTGTTCCAGGAAGCGTTCAAATATCTCGCTGTCGATGCGATCAACATCGTGCCGCTGTTCCATATGGTGACGATCGCGCGCGTCGCGCCGGAGGTGAACTATACGCCCGATGTTCAGGCCGGTAACGAGATCAAGCTGAAGACGATCAGCTATCGCTGATCCTCCCTCCGCTCGGTGCCCGAGGAGAACGGATGTCACTCGCCTATTTCGTCAGACGGACGATCTTCGCCGCGCTTGCGCTTGCGGCGTTGATGACATCCGCCTTTATCCTCGTGCGGCTCACCGGCGATCCCGTGAACCTCTATCTGCCGGTCGATGCATCCGATGCTGCACGCGAGGCCATGCGGGTACGCCTCGGGCTCGACCGATCCCTTCTGGCCCAGTTCCTCGACTGGGCCGGAGACATGCTCCGGCTCGATTTCGGCATGTCCCTCTGGCACAACCGGCCGGCGATGGACGTTGTGCTCGAAGCCCTGCCGAATACGCTTGCGCTCGGTGCCATCGCTTTAACGCTTGCTTTCCTTGCAGCAATCGTCGCTGGCTCCATCGCAGCCGTCAATGCCGGTGGCTGGATCGATCGTGGCATCAATGTCCTCTCCCAGGCTGCCGCCAGCGTTCCCGATTTCTGGCTCGGCCTCATGGGCGTGCTGCTCTTTGCCGTCACGTTCCGCCTGCTGCCGACATCGGGATTCGATGGCCCGGTCTATTGGGTCCTGCCGATTGCCTGTCTGTTCGCCCGGCCATTCGGAACTTTGGTTCAGATCGTGCGGGGATCGATGATCGAGGCGCTGAACGCGACCTTCGTTCGCACCGCCCGCGCCAAGGGTGCCCGCGGCAAGCGCGTGATCTTCGTGCATGCGCTGCGCAACGCACTCCTGCCGGCGATTACCGTCACCGGCGATCTGGCTGCGCAATTTGCCGGCGGCGGTGGGGTCGTCGAGGTCGTCTTCGGATTCCCCGGTATCGGCAAACTGCTGATCGACGGTATTCTCAAGCGTGACTTTGCCATCGTGCAGGCATCGATCTTCGCCGTCGCCGTGGTGATCTTCATCACCAATATTCTCGTCGACATGCTCTACGCTTCGATCGACCCGCGCGTGAGGGTGGAATGACCGAAGCGACTTCAGAATTGCTCGGCGAACGCAAGGCGGCAAGCGGACGCTTCGCCTGGTTTCTTCGCGCTCTCCGTGGAGATCCCATGGCGGTCGCCGCCACCATCTGGCTGCTGATCGTGGTTTTCGCCATTCTGGCGGATGCGCTCTCCCTGCTAGGCGAAAACCGTATTTCGCTGAAGGCCCGCAACCTACCGCCATTCGATTTCAGCCAGGCGTGGACACTCTGGCTTGGTGCCGATGCACTCGGGCGGCCACTTCTCGTGCGGTTGATACAGGCGGCATCGACGACGATCGGGATTGCCCTTGTTACCGTGCTGACCAGTCTTGTCGGCGGCACCGTTCTTGGCGTCATCGCCGGCTATTTCGGCGGCATCATCGGCAATGTCATCATGCGTATTTCCGATATCATCCTCGGTTTTCCGACGCTGCTCGTTGCGCTGTTTGGCCTCTACCTGTTCGGGCCGAGTGTACTCAACCTCATCCTCGTTCTCGCGATTACCCGCATGCCGGCATACATCCGAGTTGCCCGGGCAGAAACGCTGGAGGCCCGCGAACGCCTGTTTGTCGATGCGGCCAAGGTGTTTGGCGGCGGATCGCTCTGGATTCTGCGGGTGCATATCCTCCCGAGCGTTGCCCCGACGATGCTGACGCTGGCCTCCGTCAATCTTGCCATGGTCATGCTGTTCGAATCCGGCCTCAGCTATCTCGGCCTCGGCATCCAGCCCCCCGCGGTCAGCTGGGGTCTGATGGTGGCGCAGGGTCAGGGTTATCTCTCCTCCGCTTGGTGGCTCGGGTTCTTCCCCGGCCTTGCCGTCATGCTCACTACCATGTCCTTCAATCTGCTCGCCAATTGGTTCCGGATCGTCAACGACCCCTCGCAGCATTGGCGCCTCGTGAGCCGGAGACGATAATGGCGCTTCTGGAAATCAAGGACCTTCAGGTCAGTTTCGACACTGCGGCCGGGCGCATCCTCGCGCTCAACGGCGTCTCCTTCTCGCTGGAGCGTGGTGAAGTGCTGGCGCTGCTCGGCGAAAGCGGGTCGGGAAAATCCGTGACCGCAGCGGCGATCATGGACCTCATCCCCGATCCGCCGGGTGCAATCAATGAAGGCACCATCCATTTCGACGGCGCCGACATTCTCCGGCTTCCCCAGAACGAGCGCCGGGACCTCTGCGGCAGCCGTATCGCCCTGATCTTCCAGGATGCCCTTGCCGCCCTCAATCCGGTCTATCCCGTCGGTTGGCAGATCGCCGAGATGTTCCGGATCCACGGCCGTACGCCAGAGGTAGGCATCGACAAGGCGGTTCTGGACCTGCTGACGGCGGTCGGAATTCCGGACCCCATCCGGCGCGCCAGACAATACCCACACGAGTTTTCCGGCGGCATGCGCCAAAGGATCATGATTGCCATGGCCGTGGCGCTGGAGCCCGACATTATCATCGCGGACGAGCCGACAACGGCGCTCGATGTCACCATCCAGGCCCAGATCATCGACCTTCTCGACCGCGTGCGCAAGCGCAGCGATGCCGGCATGATCTTCATCACCCATGATCTTGGTGTCGTGGCCGAGCTCGCCGATCGCGTTGCCGTCATGTATGCCGGCCGCATCGTCGAAACGGCGGATGTTTTCGAACTGTTCGAAGATCCGCGCCATCCCTACAGCAACGGATTGCTGGCGTCGCAGCCGCGTATGGACAGCGAGGAGGCCGAACTCCTGCCGATCCCGGGCTCGGCCCCCAATCCGGCCGCCCTGCCCTCCGGCTGTGCTTTCAGGACGCGCTGTCCCAGATCGGCGGATATATGCGCCAAAGACGTCCCCGCCCTTCAGTCCATGGGTCCCGGCCGGCAGGTCGCGTGCCATTTCCCGGTTGTATCCGCATGAACAAGCCGCTTCTCAAGGTCGAAAATCTCTCCCGACATTTCGGCAGCGCACAGGCACCGGTTCGCGCTGTCGAGAATGTCAGCTTCGAAATCGCCCGCGGCGAAACACTGGGGCTTGTCGGCGAGAGCGGCTGCGGCAAGACATCCCTCGTCCGCACACTACTGAAACTCGGACCGGCAACAAGCGGCCGCGCGTTTCTGGATGATGTTGATATAACGACCGCGAGCGGAAAACAGCTCCATGCGCTGCGCCGGAAAATGCAGGTCGTGTTCCAGGATCCCTACCAGTCGCTCAATCCCCGGATGCGCGTCGACCGCCTGATCTCCGAACCCTGGGCGCTCCATCCGGATGTCTTGCCGAAATCGCGTTGGCGCGACGAGACCGTCAACCTGCTGGAATCCGTCGGCCTGCGTGCCGAACACGCCGAGCGCTACCCTTCCGAGTTTTCCGGTGGGCAAAGACAACGCCTCGGCATTGCACGTGCTCTTGCCCTCAATCCCACTTTGCTTGTCTGCGATGAGCCTGTGTCAGCCCTCGACGTTTCGGTTCAGGCCCAGGTCGTGAATCTCCTTGCTAAACTGCGGAGCGAGCGAAATCTGGCGATGCTGTTCGTCGCCCATGACCTTGCCGTGGTTCGGCATGTGTCCGACCGAGTGATGGTCATGTATCTCGGCAAGATCATCGAGACCGGCCCGAAGGACGCGATCTTCAACGCGCCGGCCCATCCCTATACCCAGGCCCTGTTGTCAGCCGTTCCGACGCCGGACCCCAAATTGCGCGGTTCACGCAAACGTATCGTCCTGCAAGGCGACCTGCCGAGCCCCGCCAACCCGCCGAGCGGCTGCCGATTTCGCACCCGTTGCTGGAAGGCAACTTCGATCTGTGCGGAACAGGATCCGCGCCTCATCGAGAGAACGGCGGCGCCCGGCTTGCTGACGGCCTGTCACCATGCGGATTGATCAATGTCTGGCACACATTGCCTGACAGCTGGTGACGTGCTTCACTCGGCCGCATACCTGCGGCGGCATCTCATTGGCGGCTAGGAAGCTTTCTCCCAGTACCACGCAACGTACATTTTCTTGCGGTCATGCCCACGCGCCTTCAGTTGCGCTCGGATGACACGGATGTCGTCCTTCTCACATGCGGCCCAAATGAATGTATCGTCTGCCACGGCATCGACCGCCCGCTCAGCCTCCGCCAGGAGGGTTCGGGCCGCGTCCTGCGGATAGCTGCTCCGGTGCAGCCATCGCACATCGAGCACACCGTTGGTCGGAAGCGGTTGTTCCTCTGCCCCATCGCCAACTTCGATGATCGCCCGCATTCGGGTTCCCGCCGGAGCCTCGGCGGCGATCCGGGCAATGGCCGGCAGGGCGCTCTCGTCGCCGATCAGCAGCATGGACCGTGCCTCGGGCACATGGCCGCCGCCCGGCCCCATCAGCCCCGCAATATCTCCGGGTTGCGCATCGCGCGCGAAGTCGGCACCGGGTGTGGGCACGCCGGGGGTCGGATGCTGCAGGAAATCGATGGTCAACTCCTTGCGCCCCTCATCGATGGCACGGATCGTGTAGACGCGAACGACCAGTTCGTCCTCTCCCTCCGGCCAGGAGATACGACCATCGTCCCGAAAACCCGGCCAGACCGGCGTCCTGCCTTTCGGCGGCACCAGCAAGCGCACATGCATGTCGCCCTCGGTGAAAGGCGTGATATCAACGCAGGAAAAGATGACCCGGCGCATGTGCGGCGTGATGTCGTGTGCCGAAACGACCGTGACCTCGCGCAGGTTCGGTGGAACGGACAGGGACGTCGCTTCCGACCATGTGAGTTCAAACGGCTGGTCCTCGGCAAAATAGAAGAGATGTTCAGCCAGGATCGTTCGGCTGATGTGCAGCATTTCCGGTGACGGACAATCGAGATCGATCAGCAGGCGGCCGGTATCGATGCCGATACGGGCCAACCCGGCAGGACTGCGCAGGATTGCCACGTCGCCGGCCCGTTCCACTTCAGCATGCTCGACGAAATGCTCGCAGATTTCGTCGAGCATATCGGAAGCATTGCTGGGAATGGCCACGCCGGAAAGCTTGAAGGACGGGAAGGCATTCATGCGCTTTTCTCCTTTTGCGACGTATCGCGAGTCATTTTATCGGCGGTAGCCGCCATCCGGTGGCGCCCGATCGGCAGCATGATCGGCCGCCCGGATGTCGGATCCACGATCACCCGGCTCTCCAGACCAAACACGTGCCGCACGGTCTCTTCCGTTAGCACCTCCTCCGGCTTCCCCGAAACATGCACGCGGCCATCCGCAAGCGCGACGAGGTGATCGGCATAACGGGCGGCGAGATTGAGGTCGTGCAGAACCATCACCACGGTCGTTCCGCGCGTGTGGTTCAGGTCGGTCAGAAGATCGAGAACCTCGATCTGGTGGTTGATATCGAGAAAGGTCGTAGGCTCATCGAGCAGCAGGATATCGGTCTGCTGCGCCAGCGCCATGGCGATCCAGACACGCTGGCGCTGCCCGCCGGAGAGCTCGTCGACCGGCCGCTCGGCCAGATCGAACGTCTTCGTCGCCGTCAGAGCATTGTCAACGGCCTCGTCGTCCTGCCGTGTCCAGCGGGAGAACAGGCCCTGGTGCGGATGCCGCCCTCGGCTGACGAGATCGGCGACGGTGATGCCTTCCGGCGCGATCGGCGATTGCGGCAGGAGACCAAGGGTCTGCGCCAGGAGACGGGATGGCATGCGATGGATCGACTTGCCATCGAGCAGCACATGTCCCTCACTGGGCGAAATCAGCCGCGACAGCGTGCGCAAGAAGGTGGACTTGCCGCACGCATTGGCCCCGACGATCACGGTGATCTTGCCGGGCGGCACCGTGAGATCGAGCCCATGCAGAATTTCGGCCTTGTCGTAGCCGGCCGAGAGCTCCTTGGCCACGAGCAGATGGTCGGTCAAAGCGAGCCTCCGATCCGGTTGACGCGGATGATCAGGTAAATGAGGTAGGGCGCTCCGAGCGCTCCAGTGACGACCCCGACGGGATAACGTCCCGGCAGGAAGTGCTGCCCGACATAATCGGCTACCAGCACGAGGAGAGCACCCGTGAGCGCCGAGGGGAGCAGCAACGAACCGTCGTTTCGAACGATCCGGCCGGCGATCGGCCCCGCCAGGAAGGAGACGAAGGCAATCGGTCCGGTCACGGCGGTTGCCGACGCGATGAGGCCGACGGCCGCGATCATCACCAGCATCCGGGTCTGGGCAACCTTCGTGCCCAGGGCGGCCGCCATATCATCACCCAGACGCAGGGCCTCCAGATCACGGCTGCGGCTGACCAAAAGTCCGCCGAAGACGACGAGAGCCGTCAGCAGCGGCAAAGCCTGATCCAGTTGCGCGCCGTTGACGCTCCCCGTCAGCCAGCGCATCGCTTCCTGCAGGCTCCAGGCCGGGGCCGATTGCAGGATATAGGCGATGATGCTCTGCAGCATGGCCGACACGCCGATACCGACGAGGATGAGACGCGTTCCAGCAACGCCGTTCCGGAAGGAGAGGCCGTAGACGGCCAGCGCCACGCCGAGTCCCGCCACGATCGCGATGATCGAGACCATCGGCCCGCTCATCGACAGGATCACGATGGCGAAGACGGCAGCCGCCCCGGCGCCGGAGGTGATGCCGATGATATCGGGGCTGGCGAGCGGATTGCGCAGCATGATCTGGAACGCGACGCCGCCAAGGCCGAAACAGAATCCGGCGAGAACCGACATGACGGCGCGCGGCAACCGGAGTTGACCGACCGTGAAGCTGGCTCCCGGAACCGTCTCTCCCATCAGCACCCGCAAGACATCCGCTGGTGGCGTGATGGACTGGCCGATCGACAGCGTGATGGCAAAGATTGCCATCACGAGGGCAAGCATGATGGCGAGTGTAGCGGCATACCGCGACGCCCGGCGGCGGCGATTTGAAATGACGAAATCGATGGTGGAGGCGTGCACGGTCACAGGTCCCTCACCCGCTGACGCCTGACGATCCAGATGAAGAACGGCCCGCCGATCAAAGCCGTGACGATGCCGACATCGATCTCCGCAGGGCGCGCGACGATACGGCCGAGAACATCCGCCGCCAGCAGCAGGCACGCACCGCCGAGGGCCGAAAACGGCAGCAGCCAGCGATGATCGATGCCGATCAGCAAACGGCAGACATGCGGCACGACAAGACCGAGGAAACCGATCGGGCCGCAGACCGCTGTTGTCGCGCCGCAGAGCAGGATGGCACCGAGGGATGCGACGGCGCGCGCAACCGCGACATTTTCGCCAAGGCCCGCCGCAAGATCATCGCCGAGCGCCAGGGAATTGAGCTTCCTGGCCGAAAGCAGGCTGATGAGAAAGCCGATGCCGAGAAACGGCAGGACCGGAAGGATGCGCTCGTAGGTCGCGCCGCCGACGCCGCCGATCTGCCAGGACTGTATACCGCCTGCGATATCGCCGCGCGGCAGGACAATAGCGATCACCAGCGAGGCAAACGCCACGGATGTCGCAGCGCCCGCGAGCGCCAGCTTCAGCGGTGTCGCACCGCCGCGCCCCAGCGATCCGATGGCATAGACGAAGGTCGCCGCGCATCCGGCACCGAGGACCGCTGTCCAGATATAGGCATGCGCGGATGACATCCCGAACCAGGCGACCCCGACGACGACGGCCAGGGACGCGCCCATGTTGACGCCGAGAATGCCGGGATCGGCCAGAGGATTGCGGGTCACGCCCTGCATGATTGCTCCCGCCAGCCCCAGCGCACCGCCCGCAAGCAGAGCCAAACATGTTCGTGGAATGCGCAGTGCGACCGACGCCCGGCCGATATTGTCCTGTGCGCCGCCGATGCCGGCGATGATGTCGGCCCAAGCGACATTGCGCGTCCCGACCGTGACGGACAGGACGACGAAGATGGCCAACAGCACGAGCAACCCGGCAAGCCAGAGACTTCTCGTCCGGTTGGAGCCGGATGCGGCCGACCACTGGCCATCCGATGTCTTGAGGATCCCGGCGGTCATTTCTGCTTCTTGGCCGCCTCGCTCAGAAGCGCCACGTAATCCTTCAGCACCCAACTGATCGACAAAGGCGTCGGATTTGCCCCGGTCCCGACTGCATTGTTGCCGAGCATGACGATCGATTCCCGCGCCACCGCCGGCATATGCAGCATCAGCGCATTGGCTTTCAGGGCATCGAAAAGCATTCCGTCGCCATAGGTGACAAGAATGTCGACATCGTCGAAGGCATCGATCTCCTCGGCGCTGACGGAGCCCGAGAACTTGCCGGGCTGCGATGCCTCCACGACGCTTTTCGGCGAGGCAAGGCCGAGATCGGCGAAGAACTTCACGCGCGTGTCGTTGGTCGTGTAGAAATTGACGATGCTCAGATCCCAGGAACTGAGATGGGTGATGAACATCGCCGACTTGCCCTTGAGTTCGGGATGACCTTCCAGCGTCCGGGCAATGTCGGCCTCGATGCTGGTGATCAGCGCCTCGCCTTCGCCGGCCATTCCGAGACCCGCACTGTTGAGCCGGATCATCTCGCGCCAGTCCGTCGACCAGGGAGCCTGCGGATAGGCAATCACAGGCGCGATTGCGCTCAAGGTGTCGTAGTCAGCCTGGCTGAGGCCAGAATAGGCCGCAAGGATGACGTCGGGCTGGGTCACGGCAACCGCTTCGAAGTCGATGCCGTCACCCTCGTCGAACAGGACCGGAGGAGAGGCTTTCAGTTCCTCCAGCTTTGCGGTGACCCATGGCAAGATGCCGTCACCGTCATCATCGCCGAAATTGGCGCGCGCCATCCCGACCGGCACGATACCAAGCGCCAGCGGCACTTCATGGTTCGCCCAGGCGACGGTCGCGACCCGCTCCGGCTTCTTCTCGATGACGGTTGTGCCGAAGGCATGCTTGATGGTGATGGGATAGGAAGCGGTCTCGGCCGCAAGGGCGATTCCATGGGCGCCAAACCAGATCGAAACGATCATTGCCAGTACGGCGAAACGGAACAGCTTCACGCCACACTCCATCCGAGATTGATAAGTTGACCCCAACTCTCAGCTTAATCCGGCGGCGTCAACGACAAAGCGGCCGATCTCCAAAAAGCGCCTGTAGATTTCCATTGAATCCTACAAAACCGGAGAAATATACAATACTGGACTATTCCGCTCCAGTTAATAGCCATCATGGGGACAACGATTTCGAGCCGGGGCCGGTCGGGCGCATGATTGAAGCGCTGCGAGCGACTGAGCGCGATTGAATTCGGCGACCTCGAACAGGACCGGCAATGACGCCGGTCGCTTTCCGCAGTTACGTCAGTTGGGACATGAACATGGACTTCGATCAAACAGGCCGTCGCGTTATGCCGACACCGATCCGCTACCGAAACGCACTCCTTCTGGGTTGCACGGCACTCATCGCTTTGGTGCCTGCCCTTTCGTTTGCGCAGGATGCAGGCACGACGAACGCCCCAACCCAGCTGGAGACACTGGTTGTCAAAGGCGGAACCGGCGGAACGGTCCTCAATACGGAAAACGATTCGAAGTCGATCGTCGCAACGGAAACGACCGGTACCGGCAAGCTGCCGACGGATATCCTCGTAGCGCCTGCCTCCGTTTCCGTCATCACGTCCAAGGAAATCGAGGAACGCGGCGCCGACACGGTCGAGCAGGTCGTGCAATATACCGCCGGCGTGGTCACCGACTTCTACGGTTCGGACGACCGCTACGACTATTTCGACATTCGCGGCTTCACGCCCTACACCTACCGCGATGGCCTGGCGGTCGGCAGGACGTTCGCCGGCGTGCGCGAGGAACCCTATGCGTTCGAGCGCATCGAAGTGCTGAAGGGGTCAAGCTCCTCCGCCTTCGGCGCATCGGAACCCGGCGGATCGGTCAACTACGTCACCAAGACGCCGAAGAGCGAGCGTTTCGGCAAAGTCTACGGCACCGGCGGTTCGTTCTCGCACAAGGAAGTCGGCTTCGATTTCGGCGACAATCTCACCGCAGACGACACGCTTTCCTATCGCCTGACCGGCAAGTTCCAGCGCGCCGACGCCGAGTATGACCATTCCCAGGACGACGAGAACTTCTTCCTAGGGGGTATTACCTGGCGCCCGACCGATGCGACGAGCCTGACCTTCGTCTACGATCATCTCGACAAGGACGGCGTTCCCGGCAGCGGCGGCCATCCGCTCGGCACGGACTTCGACAGGGACGTGTTCTTCGGAGAGCCGGACTATTACTTCACCGACACGAACCGCAACACCTACAGTGTGATGTTCGATCATGATTTCGGCAATGGGCTGAGCTTCAGCTCCAATGCGCGCTACACCAATCTGAACAGCGGGTTCGGCAGCGCCTACATCGGCAGTACGTCGACGGACGGCTCGAACATCGCCAGCCGCTATTTCTTCGGGAACGGCTCGTCTTCCGAACAGTTCGTGATCGATGCCAACCTGGTCTACGAAACGAACTTCAACGATGTCGAGAGCCGCACGCTTCTCGGCGCGGATTACAACAACTACGAGTCCGACAGCGACAACTTCTATACGGGCGCACCGCCGATCAACTGGGAAAACCCGATTTATTCGGGCGGACCGGGCTCGATGTCGCCTTATGCCAGCACGAATAACGACCAGCAGACGAATGCGATCTATCTGCAGCAAGATCTGACATTCTTCGACAGGCTGACGGTCAGCGCCGGCCTGCGCAACGACTGGCTCGATCTGAGCGAAACGAACCTGCTTGCCGGCACCACGCAGTCCGGGGACTATAGCGAGTTCACCACCCGCATCGGCGCAAGCTACAAGATCACCGAGGAACTGGCTCCCTATATCAGCTATGCGGAATCAGCCGCTCCGCCGGCATCGGGCGCCAAGCCGACGACCGGCAAGCAGTATGAAATCGGGATCAAGTATCGTCCGGAAGCTTTCCCGGCACTGATCACAGCGTCGATCTACGACCTGACCAAGGGCAACATCACCGTGTTCGATTCGGTTACCTATATTCCCGAAACGGTCGACAAGGTCCGGCATCGCGGCTTCGAGCTCGAAGCCAAGGCGGAAGTGACGAACAACATCAACATCATTGCCGCCTACAGCTATATCGACTCCAAGGTTGTCGAGCCCGGCGGCACCAACGACGGCAACCGCCTGATGCGCGTGCCCAAGCATTTCGCTTCGGTGTGGGGCACCTATACGCTGGAGGGTGAAGGTGCCCGTGGCGACATGACGTTTGGTGCCGGCGCTCGCTACACCGGTTCGTACTTCACCAATCTCGACAATTCCACGGAATCGGAAAGCGCTGTCGTGTTCGACGCCGCCTTTACCTACAAGATCCAGGAGAACACGACATTCCAGCTGAACGTCAACAATGTGTTCGACGAGAAGCATGTGGCGAGCCAGGACTTCGGGGCTGTCTATTACAACCCGGGCCGCGCCATCAAGGCGACGCTGCGCCAGACCTGGTAACGGAAATGACGTTCCGTCCGATCCCTTCGGGCGGAACATTCAAACCTGCCGAAGTTGCTGCAATCGCCGCCAGGCGGCGGGTGTCTCACCGACGATCTGGCGAAACACCTTGGTCAGATGCGCCTGATCGGAAAACCCAAGCTGGGCGGCAATGCTGGCAACCGAAAGGTCGCTTTCGCCGAGCAATTGCTTGGACAGTTCGACGCGCTTGGCAAGCTGCCATTGCAGCGGTGTCTTGCCTGTCGTTTGTTTGAAGACGCTCGCGAACCAGCTTTCCGACAATCCAACAGTAGCCGCCATGTCGGCAACAGACATTCGATAGTCGCCGAGCCCGTCGATATGCGAAAGCAGCTTGTTCATCTGCCCCTGCGTCAGCCTCCCGCCGGCCTTCTCTTCAGTTTCGGCCGGAATATCCAGCAGACCAGCAACGATGCTGCCGATCAGGCTTTCGGCATAGACGGCATGCCTGGCGGGCGACTTGATCTCCTCGGCCAGCAGCTTCGCCAGCACCTCGATCGCAGCGACATCCTGAATCTCGACCGGACGATGAAGCGCTGTCTGCGCCGCCGAACTTCCGACGGACGGCATCAGGTATCGAAGCAGCCGGTCCTTGTGCAGGTGGAGATTAAGATGCGTGAACCGGTGTGTTTCCGTGCTGTTCGTCCACATCGGCACGCCGGCCGGGACATAGACGGCGCGGGACATCGGCCTCGCGCCGCGTGTCAAACTGTCGTCCCGGTTGGAGATACGCACGTTCGGAGACACGTCATTGAAAAAAAACATGATGCGCGGATCGTCGGCGAGATAATAGCCGCTGGCTCCACGCTGGCTTTCAGCCTCCCACAGAACGCTGACCAGTCCATCGAACTGGCGCCATTGGACCGGTGCCGTAACCTTGATGCCCTCGGTTCTCCAAGCCATCGAATGCCAGAAGCCCATGTCGATCTACCCAACCCGCAAGATGTCGCGAGAACCGTATCAACTGCCAGCCCGGATAATTCAATGGGCAGAAATTCCCGCATATAACTTGACTTTAATTGTCATATAATTTGGGAGATCACAAGGAAACACTTCAAGAGGCGGGGACGTGTTGCGAGATTGCGCATCGATAGTGACAAAAATCCACTTGGTCTGTGCGGAAATGCAACTCAGACCACGTTTCTTGAATGACGATCAACCAAGCGCGGCCTTTCGGTACACTTCCGGATCCGGAATTGGAACGGCGCCGATCAGCTTGCGGGTGTATTCGTCCCGCTGCTCCTCGAACACCTGTCGCCGCGTGCCCATTTCCACCAGTTCACCGCCCCGCATCACGGCAACGGAATGGGCCATCTTTTCGATCACGGCCATGTCATGCGAGATAAAGAGATAAGCGAGGCCCATCTGCTCCTGCAGTTCGAGCATCAGGTCGAGCACGCGGGCGCGTACCGAGACGTCAAGGGCAGCGACACTTTCATCGGCGATGAGAAGCTTGGGTTCGAGCGCAAGCGCGCGGGCGATGCAGATGCGCTGGCGCTGGCCGCCGGAAAATTCGTGCGGGTAGCGTTCCGCTGCATCCGGCGTCAGGCCAACGCGCTTCAGGAGCGCCGCCACCCGGTCGCGGCGTTCGGAGGCATTTCCGATGGTATGGATGACCAGAGGTTCGGCGATGGCTGCGCCGACGCTCATGCGCGGATCGAGCGAGGCGTAGGGGTCCTGGAAAATCATCTGCGCGGTGCGGCGGATCGGCTGCATGGCGCGGGCCGAGAGGCCGGCGATATCCTGTCCGTCGATACGGACACTGCCCTTGAAGGGGATGAGACCGAGCACCGCCTTGCCGGTGGTCGATTTTCCCGAGCCGCTTTCGCCGACGAGGCCAAGCGTCTGGCCGGCTTCCAGCCGAAAGCTGATGCCCTTCACCGTCGGTGGCGCTTCCGCACCACGGCCGAACCAGCCGCTCTTGCCGCCATAGATGACGGTGAGATCGGAGACTTCGAGCACGGGTTTCGGGAAATGCAGGTGCGCCGGTGCGGAGGAGATGCGCGGCGGCTCGTCCGTGCCGGCATAGGTGCCGAGTCGCGGGACTGCGGCAAGCAATTCCCGGGTATAGGTAGCAGAGGGGCGACGGAAGATGTCCAGCACGTCGCCCTGCTCGACGGTTTTGCCGTTCTGCATGATGACGACGCGATCGGCCATTTCGGCGACAACGCCCATGTCATGCGTAATCATGACGATGGACGTGCCGAATTCCTGCTTCAGTTCGCGCATCAGCTTGAGGATCTGCGCCTGGACCGTGACATCGAGCGCGGTCGTCGGCTCATCGGCGATCAGCACTTTCGGGCGACAAGAGAGCGCCATGGCGATCATCACGCGCTGGCGCATGCCGCCGGAAAGTTCATGCGGATATTGTGTCATGCGCTTGACAGGATCTGAGATGTGGACTGCATCCAGCATGCGCTTCGCCACATCCTCGGCATTGGCCGTATCCTGATGCTCGCGGATCGCCTCCACCAGTTGCGTGCCGATGTTCATTACCGGATTGAGCGATGTCATCGGCTCCTGAAAAATCATCGCCACGTCGCCGCCGCGCACCCGCCGCATCGCCTTTTCAGACAGGCGCAGCAGGTCGGTTTCCCCCAAACGGATTTCGCCGGAGGCGACCCTGAGCGATGCTTTCGGCAGCAGCCCCATGATCGCAAGCGAGGTCACGGATTTGCCGGAGCCGGATTCGCCGGCAAGGCAGAGCGTTTCCCCGGCGGCGAGATCGAAGCTGATGCCGTCGAGGATGCGCTTCAGCCCGCTCGGCGTGCGTGCGTCGATCGAGAGGTCGCGGACCGAAAGAACGGTTGCGGGGCGGGACGCGATGTCGTTCATGCGAAAACGATTCTCGGGAAGTAGAAGGAAACGACCCAGTTCGGCATGTCGACGATCTCGCTGATCCGGAGATCACCGCAGACCGAGCAGAGCATATAGGCATCGACCGGGTTCATGCCGTGTTCGGCGGTCAAGAGATCGACCATGCGCATAACGGCCTCGCGGGCACCGGTCATCAGGTCGGGGCCGATGCCGGTCGTCACCTCATAGCCTGCGCCATCGAGATGGCGGGTCACGGGCTCGGTGGTGGTGAAGCGCGGCGTCTGGAGATTGGCGCCCTTGACGAGATCGAGCGTCAGCTCGACGTTCATCTGACTTTCGATGGCCGTGCCGCAAACTTCACCATCGCCCTGCGCTGCATGGGTATCACCGACGGAGAAAAGAGCGCCCTGCACCTCGATCGGCAGATAGAGCGTTACGCCTGCCGAGAGATCACGGATATCCATGTTTCCGCCGACTCGACGGGGCGGAACGACGGAATGAAGCCCGGCTTCCGCCGGGGCGACACCGATCGTACCGGTAAAGGGTTTGAGCGGCACGCGGCCGCCGGGACCGAAGGCGGATGGCGCCATCGAAGCCGTATCGTATGTCCAGACATGCAGAGCGGGATCCTTGAACTGGTCAGCCAGCAGGCCGAAGCCCGGAATATTCGCCGTCCAGCCATAGCCGCAGGGATGAAACTTGCGGATCGTCACCTTCAGCGCGTCACCCAGCTCCGCGCCTTCGACATAGACCGGCCCGGAAACGGGATTGATCTTGCCGAAATCGAGATTGGCGAGCGTATCGAGCGTGGCATCGGGGCCAAGCTGGCCGCCGGACGAATCCAGGCATTCGAACAGGATCGTTTCACCCGGCTTTGCGGTCAGAGCGGGCGGGAAATCCCGGTTCCAGCCGAAATTGTGCTGAGCGCTGTGGATGGTGTATTTGCAAGCGACACACATGGCGATGCCTCGACGTTTCTTGGTTGTTTCCTCAATACGGCGCCTTCCCCCGCATTGGCGGGAGAAGGCCTGTGCTTCAGCTTACGGCTTTACGAAGATCGCGTCGTAATTGATGACGCGGGTCGGATCGATGTAGATGTTGTCCGGGCCGCCCATGCGCAGCGACTTGGCAACGACACGGCGCTCGTTGATGACCGGCACCCACGGCGCATCCGCCATGATATCGGTGAAGATCTTGCCCCAGACGGCCTGACGCTCCGCGACCTGAGCCGGATCGGACATGGCGTCAGCCGCCGTTGCCCGCTTGTCGAGGTCTTCGTTGCAGTACCACGACCAGTTCCAGCCGCCCTGTACCGCCCCGGCGCAACCGAGGATCGGGCCGTAGAAGTTGGACGGATCCGGGAAGTCGGCGATCCAGGCCATGCCGCCCGACCAAATCATCGGTGCTTCGCCTTCCGTTCCGCCGGCTGCAATCACGTTGCCCTGCGCCAAAGCACGGATTTCAGCCTTGATGCCGATCGCGGCGAGATCCTGCTGGATTGCCTGGGCGATACGCGGCTGCGGATCGGTGTTGGTCGCGTAGAGAACCGTTTCGAAGCCATCTGCGTAGCCAGCTTCGGCAAGCAAAGCCTTCGCCTTTTCGACGTCATAGGCATAGCCGGTGAAGGCCTTGTCGTAACCCGGCATCAACGGCGGCAGCGGCTGGGTGGCGGCCGTGGCGCGGCCGTTCAGGATGCGGGTGATGCGCTCCTTGTTGATGGCCATGTTGACCGCCTGGCGCACTTTCACGTCGTCGAATGGTTTCACCTTGGTATTCAGGGTCACGTAGCCGGTGTGCAACTGTTCGCCATCGACGATCATTTGCGCGCCTTCCGGCGAGTTCTTGATCTCTAGGAACTTGGCCGGCGGAATGCCGTCGCCGGCAATATCGACTTCACCCTTCTGCAGGCGCAGCAGCGCAACAAGCGGCTCCTGGCCGACCTCGACCTTGAAGCTGTCGATATGCGGCATGTCCTTGACGAAATAGTCCTTGTTGCGCTCGAAAACGAGCTGCTGGCCGATCGTCCAGTCCTTGAGAATGAACGTGCCGGAACCGACCGGCTTCTTGCCGAAATCGCCGGCGGCCGCTTCCACCGCTTCCTTCGGCACGATGGAGGCGAAGTTGATCGCCAGCACGTGCAGGAAGGTGGCATCCGGGCGCGACAGCTTGAAGATGACGGTGCCGTCATCCGGCGTCTCGATACCCGAAAGCGTTTCGGACTTGCCGCCGGTCAGGTCGTCGAAGCCGGCGATGGCGCCGAAGAAGCCGGCGCCGGGGCCTTGCGTCTTTGGATTGACGGCACGCTCGATCGAATACTTGACATCGGAAGCGACGACTTCGCGGCCGTTCGAGAACTTGACGCCCTTGCGCAGCTTGAATTCGTAGCTCAGGCCATCCGGCGCGACGGTGAAGCTTTCCGCAAGCGAAGGAACGATGTTGGCCGTGCCCGGCTCGTAGTCGACAAGGCGCGAATACAGGCTCTTGATCATGGACCAGTTGACCCAGTCATAGCCGATGGCCGGATCGAGCGTGGTGATGTCGTCCTTGTAGGTCACGACGATATCGCCGCCTTGGGCAGGTGCATCCTGCGCGCTGGCTGCGAACGGCGTAAGCGCTAGAAACGCCGCTGCGGTGGTGCTGAGAAGCATGCGTCTGAACATTTTGGTTCCCCTTTTTTTGATCGCTGGGCTTCAGTTTGAACGGATGCGCGGGTCGATGACCGGCGCGAGGAAATCGGCGATGAGATTGCCGATAATGATGGCAAGCGCAGAGGTGAGCGTGACACCCATGATGATCGGGATGTCCACCTGCTGGATCGCCTGCCAGGCGAGCTGACCGATACCCGGCCAGCCATAGACGGCCTCCACCACGACAACGCCGCCCATGAACTGGCCGATATCGATGCCGATCATGGCGATGATCGGCAGCACGGCGTTGGGCAGCACATGGCGCAGGATGATGCGGCGCTGGGAAAGCCCCTTGGCGCGGGCGGTGCGGACGTAATCCTGATTGAGCACATCGACAACCGCCGAGCGCACCATGCGCGCATACCAGCCAGCGCCGAGAATGCCGAGGGTGGCGGCCGGCAGCACGACATGGGAAAGCGTGCCGTAGCCGGACATCGGGAACCAGCCAAGCGTTGCTGCAAAAACATAGAGCAACAATAGGGCGACCACGAATTGCGGTGCAGACACGCCGACGAAAGCCGTGGTCATCACGGCGCGATCAATGAAACGTCCACGATTGAGCGCCGCCAATGTGCCGAGCGTCACGCCAATGATGACTTCGATCAGGATGCCGGCGGCCATCAATGTCAGCGTTGCCGGCAGGCGGGCGAAGATGAGGGTGATGACCTCGGTCTTCTGTGCATAGGAGCGGCCAAGATCGCCCTGCACCAGGCCGCCGATATAGTGCATGAACTGGACGAGCAGCGGCTGATCGAGACCAAGTTCATGGCGGATATTGGCCACCGTCTGCGCCGTTGCGCTACGACCCGCCAGCATCCGTGCGGGATCGGCTGGCAGTGCATAGAGCAGAACGAAAGTGATGGCGGCGACGCCGAAGAGGATGAGCGCGGACTGGACGAGACGCTTGGCGAGGACGGATAGCATCAGCCCCTCCCCCGCTGGGTCGGATCGAGAATGTCGCGCAGCGCGTCTCCTACGAGGTTGAAGGCGAGCGCGGTCAACAGGATCACGGCGCCGGGGAAGAAGACAAGCCAGGGGGCTGCCTGAAAATAGCTCTGGCTTTCGAAGATGATATTGCCCCAGGACGGATTGGGCGGCTGCACGCCGATACCGAGAAAGGAGAGGGTTGCTTCGAGAAGCACGGTCGTTGCAATGCCGAGCGTGCCCCAGACGATCGCCGTGGGAACGAGGTGCGGCAGGATATGCAGGAGCAGGATGCGGCCGTGACCTGCGCCAAGGGAGCGTTCGGCGAGAATGAAATCGCGCTCCACCAGTCCGCGTGTCTCGGTATAGACAATGCGCGCGACCTGTACCCAGTTCACCAGCGCGATCACCATGGCGACGATCCAGAGGCTGGGCTTCAGAAGGGCCGCGAGCACAATGGCGAGCAACAGAGCCGGAAACGCCATCATCAGATCGGTGAAGCGCATCAGCAGATTGCCGGCCCAGCCGCGCATGTATCCGGCGGTGATGCCGACGAAAAGGCCGATGGCAACGGCGATGCCATTGGCGACAAGGCCGATGATCAGCGAGGTCCGGGCGCCGAACAACATGCGGGAAAACAGATCGCGCCCCAGGGTATCGGTGCCGAGCAGGAATTGACTCCCGGGCGGCATCGGTGCGCCTTCGAGCGTCAGGCCGTCGAACATCTGCTCATCGGGATTGAACGGTGCGATCAGCGGGGCGGCGATCGCCATGAGGATAACGATAAGGACGACCGCAAGGCCAAAAAGCGCGGTCGGCTGGCGGCAGATTTCTTTGAGAACACGCATCAGCCGGCATCCTTCAGGGCTTTTGATCCGCCCAGAAACAAAGCGGCGAGCTGCTCCATCGGCATGCGGCGTTCCATCGCGCATTCCCGAAGCAGCCGGTAGGCTTCCTCATCGTCGATCTGCCGCTCCGTCTTCAGCCGGTTGATGGCGGCAAAGACGACAGGTCGCAGGCGCAGGCGTTCTTCGAGTTTCGCCACACGGGCGTCAGCCTCCATGCGCTGCTGATGGGATGCGACAGCCAGCACGAGGGCCGGATAGATCGCCGAGGCGGAAACGGGTTTCGGAATGATGGCGGAGGCGCCGCAGCCGATGGCCCAGGCGATGCGGCCGGGGGCTTCCGAGCCCAGAAGCGCAGCAACCGGACGCGCCGGTTTCCCTTCCGGCCAGGGCAGCAATTCATCCCAGCCACGATCGGCATCGACGATGACCAAATCCGGCAGATCGATGGGAGACAGGGGCAGCCATTGCAACGCAGCGGAAACGCCGAGAAGCGCGAGCTGGCGGCGCAGCCTGTCGGTATTGCTATCCTCTTCCGCAAGGATCGTGGCTCGCCAGCCGGCAAAATTCGGGGTGTTGATCATGACACCACCCTGAGCGACGGCGCGGGGCGGGCGCGCTCCCCGGTCAGGTAGGGATCGGCAACGATGGCCGGCCGCGAGGCGATGACGTCGAAGCCGCCCTCGGCATTGATCCGGCCGAGATGGAACGGCAGCGCCGAATGGTTGGTCGCCGGGTCGATATCGAGATTACCGAGCACGGACGGCCAAGTGTGGGACGTGGCCTCGCGGCGGATCGCCATCGGATCATCGCTGCCGCAGGACTGGATGGCAGCGATGCAGAGCGTCACGGCCGCATAGGCGCTGGCGAAGATGCTGGAAATATGGGTAATTTCGGGTCGCCAAGCCTGCACGCGCTTCTTGAATGCACGGTTTTCGACGGTGTCGAGGCTGTCGAAATAGGGAAGCGCGCAAAGCTGGCCGACGGCAACGCCCTTTTCGATATCGGAAAGCTCGCATTCCGTCAGGTCGCAGCTCGCGACCGGGCAGTTTTCCGGGAGGAAGGCTGGGTCTTGTTCGCCGAGACGACGCAGGGCTGCCAGGAACGCGTAACTCGATGGACCGATCAGGTTGTTGAGAATGAAGCTCGGCCGCTTTTCGGCGATATCGGCAATGATGCGCTCGACGGCCGTCTCTTCCAGCGGCAGGTAACGTTCGCCCAGAATCTGGCCGCCGGCCTTGGTGATCAGTTCGCGGGCAAGGCGGTTGGTTTCCCAGCCCCAGACATAGTTCGCGCCGAGCAGATAGGGCCGGTTGCCGTGGCGCGGAATGAGGTAATCGAGCAGCGGGATGAGATGCTGGTTCGGGCATCCGGCAATGTAGATGACATTCTCGTTCGCCTCGAAGCCTTCATAGGGGCACATGTACCACAGAAGCCCGTCGTGCTTTTCGACCAGCGGAATGACTTCCTTGCGCGCCGAAGACGTGATCGTGCCGACGATATTGCGGCAGCCATGATCCTTGATCAGGCTGCGCGCACCTTCCAGATAGGCGGAGAGATCGGCATGGGCATCGACGAAGACCAGCTCGACGCCCTCACCGCCGGCAGCCTGCCAGTCGTGAAGCGCGCATTCCGCACCGGCCCAGCCGTCCCGTCCCAAAGCGCCATACGGCCCGGTGGTCGAGTAGAGAATGCCTATCTTAGCCGTGTCCCGCATCGGTTTTCCAAACACAAAAAACCCACAACGCGGGTCCCGGAAACCGGGGCGTTGTGGGGCGATATTGCCCTTCGACAAACGAAGTCATGTGAAACGCAGCCAGCGCTGCCTAATCTTCAGGCTTGCATAAAAGACAGGCACGCAAACTTTGTCAAGGATGTTATTCTTGGCTTGTCGCGAAATGTTGCTGCCGCTTATGTCCGCAGCAAAACCATGATTGACGGCAGCATTGCGTGCGCTCAAAAGCAGACCAACCCAGCGGAAGGACGAGAGGCCTTGATGGTGAAGGAAAACCAGAACCGGGAACGGATGACGATTTTGGGCGAACTCGACACGACCACCTTTCTTCCATGGATCAATCGTCACGCGGCAAAGCTCGGGCTGTCGCAGGCGATTTCCCATGCTGACGCCGAGCGTATCGAGCTTGAACTCGACGGCCCGGAGGAATTGATCGATATGATGGAGATGGGCTGCTCGCTTGGCCCGATCGACGTCTGGGTCGATGCGATCGAACGGAAATCTCTGGTGACCGGGGATGGTTGAAATGCACCAAAAGCGCAGCTGCACGGTGGACGCGAACCGTCATGAAAAACACCCGTCGCATCTTATTTAATCATTCTTGCCATTGCGGATTTTTTATGCAAACGTTGAAGCCGCTGAACAGACGGACAACACTTCAGGTGGCCCATCTTTAACCGGCAAAACGTTGAAATTGTTCAGAGAGCTTACCCATGCATACCCTTACGACCGGCCCTTGGACGCCAGTCGCGCTTTCCGCCGATCTGCCGGTGGGAACCGTTATTCCGGCGCGTATTCCTGCCGGTTCGATTGCCCTCTGGCGCAGCGAAAGCGGGCGCCTCTCCGCATCCGCTGATCGCTGTCCCCATCGAGGCATGAGCCTGTCGCACGGTTTCGTGCGCGGCGAAAACCTGTCCTGCATCTATCATGGCTGGAGCTACGCCCGGAGCGGGAAATGCGTTCGCATTCCCGCCCATCCCGGCCTGGAACCGCCGGAAGCGATCCGTGCCAAGACCTTTGCCGTCGAAGAAGCTGGCGGCGTGATCTGGGTGGCCACCGATGAAGCTGCAACGACACCGCCTGTCCTTGAAGGCCTGATGCCGCTGCGTTCGATGACGACCAGCGCCGGTATTGCTGCCATTGAGGCCGCAGCAGGCGCAAAAGCAACCGCCGAAGGGCTTGTCGTGCCGGCGGAAAATGCCGACACTCTCTGTCTTCTCTTGTCTGCCCGTGATGATGGGCAGACACTGATCCATGTGCTGCTCAAGGGCGAAACAACCGCTGACAGCCGCATTGCCGCGTCGCGCGTTGCGGAAAGCCTGCGCCGGGCGGCAGAGGATCTTCAGAAGAAGGGGATCGCAGCATGAGCATTCAGGCGATGATCGACGAATGGTATCCGGTGGGCATCTTCGCCCAGCTTGATGAAGCGGGCCGCAACACCATGCTGATGGGCGAGCCGATTGTTGTGACAAAGGATGGCAATGCCAGGGTGACGGGGCGCAATGGCCGTTCGCTTCCGGTCAAGGTGCGCTACGGCCATGTCTGGACCTCGCTCGGCGAACCGAAGAAAGACCTTTTCCCGATCCCCGAGGCAGATCAGCCCGGCCGCCGCTTCGTCGATGTCGGCGTTGTCCGCGTGCGCTGCTCGCCGCTGCGCGCCGTCGAAAACTTCCTCGATATCGCCCATTTCCCCTTCGTGCATACCGATATCCTCGGTGCCGAGCCGCATACAGAGGTGCAGAACTACAAGGTGGAAATCCGCGAGGATGTGGATGAAGTCTGGGCGACGCAGGTGAAGTTCTACCAGCCGCAGGCAGCGAAATCCGCAAGTGGCGGCATCACCACGGAATACATGTACCGCGTCGCCGCCCCGACCTGCACGGTTCTCTACAAGACCTGCCCGCCGCGCCCCACCGAATGGGATGTGATCACGCTGTTCGTCCAGCCGCTGACGGAAGAGCTTTGCGATGTCTGGCCGTGGATGGCGCTGTTCGATGACGAGACGTCGATGACCGATCTCATCCATTTCCAGCAGACGATCTTCCTGCAGGACCGCTCGATCCTGGAAAACCAGATCCCGCGCCTCCTGCCGCTCGATCCCGGCATGGAAATCCCCACACGGGCGGACATGACCTCGATTGCCTATCGTCGCTGGCTGAAGCGCCACAACTATACCTATGGCGCGCAGCTGGTGGCCCAATAATGAAGCTCTACGACTACATCCTCTCGCCCAGCTGCTACAAGGTTCGCCTGATGGCGGCGCTGACCGGCGTGAAGCTCGAACTCCGCCCCGTTGATTTCCATCCCGGCCTTGAGCATCGCGGCCTAGCGCTTCTGGCGCTCAACCCGGCAGGCTCGATCCCGATCATCGAAGACGGCGACCTGATCCTCACCGAATCCTCGGCGATCCTCGTCTATCTCGCGGCACAGGCCGCCCCTGAATGGCTCGCCGGCACCAAGCCCGAAGAAGCCGCGCGGGTACAGCAATGGCTGTCCTTCTCCGGCCGCCTGACGGCAAATCTCGGCGGCGCGCGGCTGCACGAAATGCTACTGCGTACCGGTGATATCGATGCGCTGCAGGCCCAGGGCATCGCTGCCCTTCGCGAACTCGAAGCCGGGCTTGTCGAACAGAACCTGCGCGGCCAACGCTTCCTTGCGGCAGACCGGCCGACCGTCGCCGACATCGCCTGCTTTCCCTATGTGGCGCTGGCGCCGGATGGCGGGGTTTCGCTTGATCCTTACCCGGCGATCCGTCTCTGGTCGCGAGCGCTACGCTCGCTCCATGGCTTCGTCGAAATGCCGGGTATTCACCGGCTGCATGAACTGAAGCCCGAGCCCACGGTCGAGGAAAGCAAGGCATGAGCGGATACCTCCTGAAAAACTGCGCGGCCGTGGTCGTCGATGAGGGCAAGGGTCCGATCGTCAAGCGCGATGTCGACCTCCTGACCGATGGTCCGGCCATCAAGGCGATCGGCGAAAACCTCGTCGCCCCGGCGGGCGTCACGGTTCAGGATGCCACCGGCTGGTTCGTCTATCCCGGCCTCGTCAACACCCACCACCACTTCTTCCAGTGCTTCGTGCGTAACCGCGCCGATCTCGACTGGACCAAGCTGTCGGTCATCGAGTGGCTGGACAAGATCTATCCGATCTTCTCGCAGCTCAACGAGGAATGCTTTTATCATTCCTCGGTCACCGCCATGGCCGAGCAGATCAAGCACGGTTGCACCACCGCCTTCGATCATCAGTATAACTTCCCGCGCCATGCCGGAAAACGGCTGATCGACCGTCAGTTCGAAGCGGCTGATCTCCTGGGCATGCGCTTCCACGCCGGCCGCGGCGGCAACACGCTGCCGAAGTCGGAAGGGTCCACCATTCCCGACGAGATGCTGGAAACGACGAACGAATTCATCGCCGATTGCGCCCGTCTGATCGACACCTATCACGACACCAGCCCCTTCAGCATGCGCCAGGTCGTGGTCGCACCGTGCCAGCCGGTGAACTGCTACCGCGAAACCTTCGTGGAATCGGTGGCGCTTGCCCGCGACAAGGGCGTCTTGATGCACACCCATGTCGGCGAAGGCGAAAGCCCGGTCATCCTCGCCCGCCACGGCAAGCGCACCGTCGATTACCTTGAAGACCTCGGCTTTGCCGGCCCGGACGCCTTCTACGCCCATTGCTGGGAACTGACCCATGACGAGCTGAGGACGATGGCGGCGAGCGGCACGGGTGTCGCCCACTGCCCGGAACCCGTCTATCTCGTCGGCGCCGAAGTCACCGATATTCCGGCCATGGCCGCGCTCGGCGTCCGCGTCGGTCTCGGCTGCGATGGCGCGGCCTCCAATGACAATTCCAACCTGATGCACTGCCTGCATTCGGCCTACATGCTGCAATGCCTCGTCGCCTCCAGCCGCAGCCACCCGGTTCCGCCGCCGGTCGATTTCCTCGGCTACGGCACGACAGGCGGCGCAAGCCTGCTCGGCCGCACCGATATCGGCCGCCTTGCACCCGGCATGGCCGCCGACCTCTTTGCCATCGACACCCGCCGCATGGATTATGTCGGCACCCGGCACGATCCCCTGAGCCTCATTCCGCGCGTCGGCATCGGCATGGCAACCGACATGACCATGATCAACGGCCGCATCGTCTGGCAGGACGGCGCGTTTCCGGGCCTTGACGAAGCTAAGCTTGCCGCGGACGCCGAAGCCGCGCTTGCCACCGTGAAATTCTCATAAAAACCAACAAAGGGAACTGAAACCATGACCAACATTACCCGCAGAACATTGATGAAGGCCGCAGCCGCCACCGGTCTCGCCGGCGCGCTCGGTGGCCGCATGGCCTTTGCCGCCGACGAACCGCTCGGCATTGCCCTCGTCGTCCCCTCGCCGATCGGCGATGTCGGTTGGGGCCACGCTCTTGCGGCTGGCCTCGAGCCGATCAAGGCCGCCTATGGCGACAAGGTGAAAGTCACCATTCTCGAAAATATCGCGGAAGGCCCGGATGCCGACCGCATCATGAACAAGACCGTCGCCGACGGGAACAAGGTCCTGATCGCCGGCTCCTTCGGCTACCAGAACGGCGCCCTGCAGATCGCCCGCCGCGACCCGAGTGTCACGGTTCTGCACGCGTCCGGCTTCCAGGTCGCGCCGAACTTCTCGCCCTTCGCCGCCAAGTATTTCCAGGGCACCTATCTGCTCGGCATGGCCGCAGCCGCTCTTTCCAAGACCGGCAAGCTCGGCTCCGTCTCGGCTTTCGCCATTCCGGAACTGATCACCTCGATCAACGCGTTTACGCTCGGCGCCCAGACCGTCAACCCGAACATCGAAGTCTCGGTTGTCTGGGTCAATTCCTGGTTCGACCCGGCGAAGGAGCAGGAAGCCGCCAAGGCCCTGATCGCCCAGCAATGCGACGTGATCTTCTCCAACGCGCAGGACACACCTTCGGTCATCTCTGCGTGCGAGGAAGCCGGCGTCTATGCCTTCAACCTCAATTCCTCGATGAAGAAATATGCTGAAAAGACCTATCTCGGCTGCGTGTCCACCGATTGGTCGCCCTTCTTCAAGGCTTCGGTCGATGCGCATCTCGCTGGCAGCTTCAAGGGTGCGAACGCGTTCCTCGGCGTTGCCGACAAGGTGGTCGAGGTCGTCGACTGGAACCCGGCCATCCCGGCCGAGACCATGACGAAGATCAAGGAGGCCGAGGCCAAGATCGCCGACGGCAGCTTCTCGCCGTTCACCGGCCCGATCGCCAAGGCGGATGGATCGGAAGGGGTTGCTGCCGGTGCGACGCTGGCGGATGCCGATATCATTGCCATGGACTGGCATGTGAAGGGTGTCGCCACCCCGCTGCCGAAGTAAGTCGCCGATGACCACCCCGCTCCTGTCGCTGCGCGGCATTTCCAAGAGCTACGGACCGATCAAGGCCAATCAGGAGATTGACCTTGATGTGGCTGAAAACTCGATCCACGCGATCCTCGGGGAAAACGGGGCGGGCAAATCGACGCTGATGAAACTCATCTACGGCGTCGAACAGCCGGACGGCGGAACCGCCGTCTGGCAAGGGGGCCCCTTGCACCTTGCTTCGCCCGCCGAAGCGAGGCGCCGGGGCATCGGCATGGTCTTCCAGCACTTCTCGCTGTTCGAGACCCTGACGGTGGTGGAAAATATCCGCCTCGTCGTGCCGGGCCGTCCGGCCGAACTTGCCGAGCGCATCCGCACACTTGGCCGAGAATTCGGGTTGGAAGTCGATCCGCTCGCCACGGTGCATGCGCTTTCGGTCGGCGAGCGCCAGCGGGTGGAAATCATCCGCTGCCTGATGACCAACCCGAAACTGCTGATCCTCGACGAGCCGACCTCGGTGCTGCCGCCGCAACTCGTGGAAAAACTGTTCGAGACGCTGCGTCGCCTGCGCGATGGCGGGGTCTCCATTCTCTTCATCTCGCACAAGCTCGAAGAAATCCGCGCCATCTGCGACCGCGCCACCATCCTGCGCGGCGGCCGCGTCACCGGCCATGTCGATCCGCGCGAGCACGATGCCCATGACCTTGCCCGCATGATGATCGGCCGCGATATGCCGGAGCCGATGCCGGCCGTGGAGACCGCAGGCGGCGACAAGCAGCTTGAGATCATCGGTCTCACCTATACGCCGGACGACCCCTTCGCCGTACCGCTTTCCGATATAACCCTCAGCGTACGCGCCGGCGAAATCCTCGGCATCGCCGGCATTTCCGGCAATGGCCAGAGCGAACTTGCCGGGCTGATTTCCGGTGAGACCGTGCTGTCACGCGAGCAGCACGACCGCATCTTCATGATGGGCAAGGATGTCGGCCAACTTCCGGCGGCTGCTCGCCGCAAACTCGGCTTCGCCTTCGTGCCGGAAGACCGGCTTGGCCGCGGCGCGGTGCCTGAAATGTCGCTGGTCATGAACAGCCTCCTGACGGCCCATCCACTGAAGCTTTTGAAAAACGGTCTTGTCGACAAGGCCCGCGCCACCGCGTTTACCAATGACTGCATCCGCGACTATGACGTCCGCACCCCCGGCCCCGAAGCCGAAGCCGGCGCGCTCTCCGGCGGCAATCTGCAGAAATTCATCGTCGGCCGCGAAATCATGCTGGCCCCGAAGCTCTTGTTTGTGGCGCAGCCGACATGGGGCGTCGATATCGGGGCAGCCTCGGCCATCCGCCAGCGCCTGATCAGATTGCGCAACGAAGGCATGGCCATCCTCGTCATATCAGAGGAGCTGGAAGAGCTGTTCGAACTCTCCGACACCATTCAGGTCCTGTACCACGGCACCTTGAGCGAATCGCTGGTCACCCGCGACACCAAGGCGGAAGAGATCGGCCGCTACATGATCGGGGCGAAACCCGAGAAAGCCCTCGCATGAGTTCGTTTGCCCTGCCGACCCTCGTTCGCCGCCAGCGCGCCTCGCTGAAAGCCACGCTGATCGCGCCACCGGCCGCGCTCGCCGTGGCCATCGTGCTCAATCTCATCCTCTATGTAATCATGGGCCGCGATCCTCTGGCCGTGCTGCACGCCATGATCCTCGAACCCTTCCTCTCCTGGGCGTCGTTTTCGGAAGTTCTATTGAAGACCGGGCCGCTGCTTCTGATCGCGCAGGGTCTCGCTATCGGTTTCCGCGCGAAAGTCTTCAACATCGGCGCGGAGGGCCAGTTTATCCTCGGCGCGATCTTCGCCTCCGCCATTCCCGTCTGGTTTCCGCAGGCGACCGGCGGCTGGATCTGGCCGGTCATGCTGCTGCTCGGCGCCATCGGTGGCGCGCTCTGGGCCTCGATCACAGCTTTCTGGCGCGTGCGGCTCAACGCCAACGAAATCCTCGTCTCGCTGATGCTGAGCCTCGTCGCCGCACAGTTTCTCTATTACCTGCTGCTCGGGCCTTGGAAAGACCCCGCCGGTTTCAACTTCCCCCAATCCGTCATGTTCCAGTACGACGCCATGGTGCCGACGCTGATTGCCGGCACGCGGCTAAATGTCTCGATCCTGATCGCGCTCGCGCTTTCCATCGTCGCATGGGTATTCATGGAAAAAAGCTTCATGGGCTACAAGCTGCAGGTCGGCGGCCTCGCTCCGCGTGCGGCCGGCTATGCCGGCTTCAAGGAAAGCCGGGCGATCTGGCTGTCGCTCCTGATCGGCGGTTTTGCGGCAGGTCTCGCCGGAGCCGCGGAAGTCGCAGGCCCCCTCGGCCAGCTGCAGCGCTCGATCTCCACCGGCTACGGTTACGCCGCGATCATCGTCGCCTATCTCGGCGCCCTGCATCCAATCGGCATCATCATATCGTCCGTCGTGATGGCGGTCATCTATATCGGCGGTGACAATGCCATGGTCTCAGCCAACCTGCCGATTGCTGCAGTGCGCGTCTTCCAGGGTAGCCTGCTGCTCGCCTATCTCATCGCCGTCGCCTTCGTGCGCTACCGCCTTGAATGGCCCCATAAAGCCCGACCGGCCACAACGGGGAGCACGACATGAACGCCATCGAGTTCATTCTCGCCGGCATGCTGGCGGCCGCCACGCCTTTCCTGCTTGCAGCCCTTGGCGAAATGGTGACGGAGCGCGCCGGCGTGCTCAATCTCGGTGTCGAGGGGCTGATGGCGCTCGGTGCCGTCATCGCCTTCATCGTCGTCTATCACGGCGGCGGGCACTTCCTTGCCTTCATCGCCGCCGGCCTCAGCGCCACCCTGCTCTCCCTCGTCTTCGCCTTCGTCGCGCTGGGCTTCCGTGCCAATCAGGTGGCGACCGGCCTTGCCATCGGAATTCTTGGACAGGGCCTGTCTGCTTTGTTCGGCAAGACCTATGAGAGCCTGACGGTGAAGGGCCTGCCGAAGATCGCCATTCCCGGGCTCTCGGACATCCCCGTCATCGGTGGCCTGTTCGAGCAGGATATCGTCGTTTGGCTGTCGCTTCTCGCCACGCTCGCCATATGGGCCACCTTCGCCTTCACCAAGACCGGCCTCGTCATCCGCGCCGTCGGCGAAAACCCGAAGGCGGCGCATGCGATCGGTTATCCGGTCATCACTGTCCGCGTCGCGGCCATCGCCTTCGGCGGCATGATGGCGGGTTTTGCCGGCGCCTATGCCTCGGTCATCTACACCCCCCTCTGGGCCGACGGCATGATCGCCGGCCGCGGCTGGATCGCGATTGCGCTGGTGGTGTTCGGCACATGGCTGACCGGCCGCATCTTTCTTGGCGCCTGCCTGTTCGGTGCGGTATCGCTGATGAGCCTTGCCGCCCAGGCAACCGGCCTCGACCTACCCTCGCAGCTCCTGTCGAGCCTGCCCTATATCGTTACCATCATCGTGCTCGGTATCATCTCCGCCGACCGCCGCCTGTTGAAACTCAACGGCGTCGCTTCTCTGGGCGAGCCGTTCGAGCGATAGCGCTGCCCCCTTAGCATATATTTCCCTTCCCTGTCGCTGAAGCCGATGGACAAAGGACGGCCGGTCGACGCCTGCCATTTGCTGCCTCATCCGACTCTTCATTCCAATCGGATTGCTCGTGCATGCCCGGAGTCGCCTTCCGGGACGAGGGCTTCCGCGGCCATGCCTATTCGAAGCTTAATCGTCTCATGATGTTGACAACATGAAATTTCACCTCATATATGAAGGATAAATTCAAATAAGAATTTTTGAAAGTGTTGCGGGAGGATAGAATGCAGGATGAGGATGGGCTGCTGAGCGGCTTGACCGTGATCGACTTGAGTCAGTTTCTGTCCGGCCCCTATTGTTCGCTGCGCCTGCTCGATCTCGGTGCGCGGGTCATCAAGATCGAAAGGCCCGATGGCGGCGACCTCTCCCGGCGGCTCTATCTCAGTGATACGGAAGTCGGTGGCGACTCCACCCTTTTTCACGCGATCAACCGCGGCAAGGAGAGCCTCGGGATCGACCTCAAGAAGGCCGAGGATCTCGCCTTTCTCCGCACGCTGATCGGCAAGGCGGATGTCGTCATCCAGAATTTCCGGCCCGGCGTCATTGAGCGCCTCGGCCTCGACTATGAAGCCGTGAAGACCATCAATCCCGGCATCGTCTACGCCTCGATCAGCGGTTATGGCGAGGAAGGGCCATGGGTCATGCGTCCCGGCCAGGACCTGCTGGCGCAGGCGCGCTCTGGCCTGATGTGGCTGAACGGCGATGAGCAGCAGGGACCGGTCCCCTTCGGTCTCGCCGTTGCCGACATGCTGGCGGGCGCCAATACCTGTCAGGGGATTCTCGCCGCGCTGGTTCGCCGGGGCATTTCCGGCAAGGGTGCCCATATCCAGACGAGCCTTCTCGAAAGCCTGGTCGATTTCCAGTTCGAAGTGCTGACGACGCATCTGAACGATGGCGGCCGCAAGCCGAAGCGTTCAGGCTTCCGCAGCGCCCATGCCTATCTGTCCGCTCCCTATGGGGTCTATCCCGCCAAGGACGGTTATCTCGCCATCGCCATGACGCCGATCGGCCGGCTTCAGGATCTGCTCGACATCAAAACGCTCTCTCCCTACCGCGATGACAGCAGGGCATGGTTCACCCACCGCGATGAGATCAAGGCGATCATCGCGGATCGCATCGCGACCGCGACGGTCGATCATTGGCTTTCCATCCTGGAGCCCGCCGATATCTGGTGTTCCAAGGTGCTGGAATGGCCGGACCTGCTTCAGAGCGAAGGATTCCGCATTCTCGACATGCTGCAAACCGTCACCCGCGAGGACGATGTCTCGATCGGCACGACCCGCTGCCCCGTGCGCGTCAACGGCAAGCGCCCGGCAGGCGGAAGGGCGGCGCCGCGCATCGGAGAACACACGGATCGCATTCGCGCGGAGTTTGCCCAATGAGCAAGATCACCCTGAAAGGCATGACCTGGAGCCACCCCCGGGGCTATGACCCCATGGTTGCCTGTTCGCAGGACTGGCTGGAGCGCACGGGGGTTTCGGTCGAATGGGACAAGCGCTCGCTGCAGGATTTCGAGAGTTTCCCGGTCGAGGAACTGGCGCGCAGTTATGACCTGATCGTGATAGACCATCCGCATGTGGGGCAGATCACCGCCGAAAACTGCCTCGCACCGCTGGACGAACCCGCCCGCGCCGATGCGTTCACGGCCCTCGCGCAAGGGACGGTCGGCGCATCCTTCCCGAGCTACAACTGGCAGGGTCGCCAGTGGGCATTCCCGCTCGATGCGGCGACGCAGGTGCTGGCCTGGCGGCCAGATCGGCTACCCTCGGCCCCGACCCGGTGGGACGATGTTCTGCAACTCGCCAGGAATGGCGAAGTGCTTCTGACATTGCGCCCGCCGCATTCGCTGATGTGCTTTTTCAGCCTATGCGGCAATCTCGGCCGTCCCTGCTCGGTCGATCGGGATCAACCTTTCGCGGATGCCGAGATCGGGGCTCAAGCCATCGAACTGATCCGTGAACTCGCCGCGCTGGTGGATCCAGCCTGCCTCGGCATGGATCCCATAGCGGTCTTCGACGTGATGGGCCGGGAAGGATCACCCTATACCGTATCGCCGCTGATCTACGGTTATGTCAGCTACTCGCTCGCCGGATTTCGCAGCAACCGCATCGCATTCTCCGACATGCCCGTCGCCGGTACCAACGGACCCACAGGCTCCGCGTTGGGCGGCACCGGCATCGCCGTCTCCGCCTTTTCCGCCAATCGCGACGCAGCCGTGGATTTCGCCTACTGGATCGCCAGCGGACCGGTGCAGGCGGACCGATATTGGCGCTCCGGCGGCCAGCCGGGCCATGCAGCAGGCTGGGAAGATGACGGGGCGAACGACGCCACGCTCGACTTCTACCGCGCAACGCGGAAGGCGCTGGAGGGAGGATGGCTGAGACCACGGCATGACGGCTACATGCCATTCCAAGAGGAAGCGTCCCAACGGATCAACCGGGCGGTGACCAGCCGTGAGCCGGCGGCACAGGCCATTGCCGACCTGAACGACCTCTTCCTGAAGAGCTTTCGCTAACTTCCCTTGCCGATGTCCACCTTCCAGAGGCGCCGTGCGTTTTCGGACAGCACGCGCGCCTTGTCCTCCAGGCTCACCCCTGACAGGAGCGCATGCGTCGTCCCGATCCAGGTCGAGAGACCGCCGCCCAGCGTGCAAACCGGCCAGTCGCTGCCCCAGACCATGCGCTCGAAGCCGAAGGCTTCTGCGACGCGGGCGAAATAAGGTTTCAGGACTTCCAGTGTCCAGTTGTCAGCGCCATAGGCGGGAATACCGGAAAGCTTGACGGTGACATTCGGCCGGCGCGCAATTTCCGCCAGCGGCCCCTTCCAGACATCGAAGCCGCCGCCCTTGATATCCGGCACGCCGCAATGATCGAGGACGAAGGAAACATCGGGCGCGAGATCCGCCAGCGCGATCGCCTTGCCGATCTGGTGCGGCAGCACGCAGAGGTCAAAGTTGAGACCCGTCCCCGCCAGCCGCCGGATGTTCTCCCGGAAAGTTGCGCCCTCGGACAGGTCGTCTGGCATGACGTGAAGCACGCGGCGGAAACCGCGCACGAACGGCTCGGCGCGAACACGCTCGAGATAGGCCGGAAAGTCGGAAGCCTCGGGGCGGCAAGCGGCGATCGCGCCGACAAGCAGACTGCCCTCCTCCGCCGCCAGCGCGCGGATAGTCGTTGTCTCGCGCTCGATATCACTTTCGGCGACATCGACTTCCATGTGCAGCGACGCGGCAATGCCCAGCCGGCGGGCTTCCCGGGCGTAGAGATCATGGGTGAAATCGGCGTCGAGCGGCGGCACGGAGGCGAGCCACGGATAGGACAGCCGGTCCCGGTATATGAGATGCAGATGGGTATCGAAAATCATGAGCCGTCCTCCCGCGACGGAACGGACACTGGCACAGAAGAATTGCCTATTCAAATACGAATTTAATTCATTCGCCGGCGTTGAAACCAGCTCCCGCCATCTCTGAAAGGCCGCGTGTCGTTTCGCTGAGCAGATGGATCGTCGTGGAGATATCGGGGGCAAGCGGCGCGTTGATCAGCGTGATATAGGGGACAGTGAGCGCGGCGATGGCCGTGCCATCCGCCCCCAGGACCGGCGCGGACAAGTTGATGACACCGGCCGTCTGGGCGCTCGGCATCATCTCATATCCGCGCGAGCGGATGAGATCGAGCCGCGCCAGAAACTCCGACGTCACACGGGCATCTTCGCCACTGCTGCCGATGTTCTCGGCGATCATCCGCTC
Source organism: Rhizobium sp. Leaf453 (assembly GCF_001425605.1). GTDB lineage: Bacteria > Pseudomonadota > Alphaproteobacteria > Rhizobiales > Rhizobiaceae > Pararhizobium. Next base: position 147,291 of record NZ_LMRG01000002.1, read on the forward strand.
GCGCTCGGCCGGCGAACGGAAGGCCAGCAGCACATGGCCCGACCCCGTGTCGAAAAGGCTGATACGCGAGCCGACACGGATCGAAATCCCCCAGTAACCCGGCGCTTCCTGCTGGGCGATGACCACCGGATTGCCACGGTCGAAAACCACGAGCTGATTCGCCTGCCGGGACGATTCGGCGAGTTCGCGCATGAGCGGCACGGCGAAGGATACGAGCCGGCGCACGGGCGCATGGAGTTGCGCGAGACCGAACAGCTTGAGCGTCAGGGAAAACCGGTCTCCATCGATGCGCGTGACATAACCGCGCCGCACTAGCCGATCCAGCATCCGGTAGAATTCGTTCGGGCTTCGGTCTAGGCGCTTGGCGATTTCCGCCTGCGTCAAACCACCATCGACGGCGGCGAGCAGCTCGAGAATGTCGAGGCCCTTGTCGAGGGCGGGTGCCCTGTAGCGATCACTTTCGTCTTCAGACACCGGCCCACCTCTCCTGTGAATAGATTAATTCATATACGCAGGAATTTGGCCTGACAATCTGGAAATGTCAGTTTCCTCTTGACGATGCATGAATAAATAGTTTGTATATGAATGAAGTTCTCATTGGTGAGGGCTGGCTTAGGCCAAATTGGGAGGAGAAGATGTCGAAATTTCTAGCAGGGGTCGCGGCTGTCGCCGTGATGTGCGCATGGTCTGGGTCCGCTATCGCTGCGGATCTGCCGGGAAAATTCGAAGGCGTAACCATCGATGCAAAGCTCATCGGTGGACAGCAGTATGAAGCGCTTTACGCGCGCATCGCCGAGTGGGAAAAGGCGACCGGCGCGAAAGTGAACGTTCTCTCGAAGAAGAACCACTTCGAGCTGGACAAGGAAATCAAATCGGATATCGCGACCGGCAACATCACCTGGTGCGTCGGCTCGAACCATTCGTCGTTCGCACCGCAGTATCCGGATATCTACACGGATCTGAACGCGCTCTTGCCGAAGGAAGAGATTGCCGCCTTCGTGCCGGCCAACATTTCGTCCTCGACGCTTGGCGGCAAGCTGGTAATGCTGCCGCGCGCGCAGTTCGACGTGTCGGCGCTCTATTACCAGAAGAGCCTCTACCAGGACGAAGCCAAGAAGGCGGCGTTCAAGGAAAAGTACGGCTACGAGCTGACGCCGCCGGATACCTGGCAGCAGGTCACGGACCAGGCGACCTTCTTCTCCAGCCCGCCTGATTTCTACGGCACGCAGTATGCCGGCAAGGAAGAGGCCATCAACGGCCGCTTCTACGAAATGGTCGTGGCCGAGGGCGGCGAATATCTCAACGCCGACGGCAAGCCCGCCTTCAATTCCGAAGCTGGCGTTCGCGCACTCGACTGGTTCGTCAATCTCTACAAGGCAAAGGCCGTTCCGGCCGGCACCACGAACTATCTGTGGGACGATCTCGGACAAGGCTTTGCGTCCGGCACCATCGCGGTCAATCTCGATTGGCCTGGCTGGGCGAGCTTCTTCAACGATCCGAAGTCGTCCAAGGTCGCTGGCAATGTCGGCGTGAAGGTGCAGCCGGCCGGTTCGTCCGGCAAGCGCACGGGCTGGTCGGGCCACCACGGCTTCTCGGTCACGGAAAGCTGCGCCAACAAGGAAGCGGCCGCTTCGCTGGTCTGGTTCCTCACCAACGAGGACAGCCAGAAGCTTGAATCCTCCGCCGGCCCGCTGCCGACACGCACGGCCGTCTGGGATTACAACATCAAGCAGGCCGAGAGCGACCCGTACAAGAAGGAAGTCCTGAGCGCGTTCCAGGAAGCTGCGAAGCATGCCTTCGCCGTTCCGCAGACGCCGTCCTGGATCGAAATCTCCAACGCCGTCTATCCGGAGCTTCAGGCCGCCATCCTAGGCGACAAGACGTCGAAGGAAGCCCTGGATACCGCCGCCCAGAAGGCCACGCAGATCCTCGAGGACGCCGGCGCTCTCTAAGCGCATCTTGTGGCGCCGCATCGCGGCGCCACTTGCCACCCCTAATGACATTTCGGAAAACTGGAACGCCGCCGATTTCGGCAGGCGGGTTTTCCTTGCATTCGTAAAGACAGGAGAAGCCGATATGAAAGGCTGGAGGCCACCGGCACCGTTTCTGCTTCTGCTGCCCGCCATTCTGGTGCTCGCAGCCGTTGTTATCATTCCGCTGATCCTGTCGCTCTATTCGAGCTTCACGCCGTTCCGGCTGACACAGCCGGCGTCGCTTTTCACGTTGATCGGCTTCCGCAACTATGTGCGCATCCTGACCGATATCGAGTTCTGGACGGCGTTCGGCCGCACCGTGCTGCTGCTCACCGTCGCGCTCAATGTCGAAATGCTGCTCGGCCTTGGCCTTGCCATGCTGGTCGAGAAGGCGACGCGCGGCCAAAGGCTGCTGCGCACCATCATGATGTTTCCGATGATGTTTTCGCCGATCCTCGTCGGCTTCCAGTTCAAGTTCATATTCAACGACAATATCGGTCTCGTGAACAATGCGCTGCAGTCGCTCGGTCTGACCGATCAGGCGATCCCGTGGCTGATCGACGGGTCGCTTGCCTTCTTTGCGATCCTCGTCGCTGAAATCTGGTCGTCCACCTCGGTCTTCGCCATCCTCATCCTGGCCGGCCTGCTTGCCATGCCGAAGGAGCCGATCGAGGCGGCGCGCGTCGATGGCTGCACCCCCTGGCAGACATTCCGCTATGTTACCTGGCCCTTCATCATGCCCTTTGCCTACATCGCCATGACAATCCGCTCTCTCGACGTCGCCCGCGCCTATGACATCGTGAAGATCATGACCGATGGCGGCCCGGCCAAGCGCACCGAACTGCTCTGGACGCTCGTCTCGCGCACGGCTTACGCCGATGCCCGCATGGGCCTTGCAAATGCCATGGCCTATGTCGCGATCCTGCTCTCCATCCTCTTCACCGTCTATTTCTACCGCAAGCTTGCGGCGGCGCGGACCCAGATTGCGGCCGAATGGTAGGAGGAGTGGTCAGATGAACGAAAACGCAAAAGCCCGTATCAACGGCATCCTTCTCTCCACCGCCCACAAGATCGGCCTGTTCCTGGCGATGACCGTCATCTGCCTGCCCGGCCTGTGGATCGTGCTCGCCTCCTTCCGTCCGACAGTCGAGATCATGGCAAAGCCGCCGGTCTGGATACCGCAGGACCTGTCCTTCGATGCCTATATCGCGATGTTCTCCGGCGTCGGACAAGGGGGCATCCCGATCATCGAATATTTCCGCAATTCGCTGATCATCTCCGTCACCTCGACGGCGATCGCGCTCGCCATCGGCATGGCTGGCGGCTATGCCTTCGCGCGCTTCCGCTTCAAGGCGAAGTCGTCGATCTTCCTTGGTTTGATGCTGACGCGCACCGTGCCCGGCATCGCGCTGTCGCTGCCTTTGTTCTTCGTCTATTCGAAGCTCGGCATCATCGACACGCATTTCGGCCTGATTACCGCCTATGTCGCGCTCAACGTGCCCTTCACGATCTGGCTGATCGACGGTTTCTTCCGGCAGGTGCCGAAGGACCTCGCCGAGGCCGCGCAAATCGATGGATGCACCCGCTGGCAGGCCTTCTGGCAGGTGGAGTTTCCGCTCGCCGGCCCCGGCATCGCATCGGCCGGCATCTTCGCCTTCCTCACCTCGTGGAACGAATTCGCGCTCGCCTCGCAGCTCACCCGTTCCGTCAACTCAAAGACCCTGCCGGTCGGCCTGCTCGACTATACGTCGGAGTTCACCATCGACTGGCGCGGCATGTGTGCGCTGGCGGTGATCATGATCATTCCGGCCCTCGTCCTCACCTTCATCGTGCAGAAGCATCTCGTTTCCGGCCTCACCTCCGGCGCAGTCAAAGGATAATCCATGGCAACCGTTTCCCTTGAAAAGCTGGTGAAGCGCTACGGCGCGCTCGAAGTGGTGCATGGCATCGATCTTGAGGTGGCGGACCGCGAATTCATCGCTCTGGTCGGCCCCTCCGGCTGCGGCAAGTCGACGACGCTGCGCATGATCGCCGGCCTCGAGCCGGTCTCCGGCGGCAACCTGAAGATCGGTGGCCGCATCGTCAACGACCTGCCGCCACGCGCCCGAAACCTCGCCATGGTGTTCCAGTCCTACGCGCTCTACCCGCATATGACGGTGCGCGAGAACATGGGCTTCTCGCTGAAGATCGCCGGCCAGAAGCCGGAGGAGATCGCGCCGCAGGTGGAAGAAGCCGCCAAAACGCTCGATCTCACGCACCTGCTTGACCGTCGTCCCTCACAGCTTTCCGGCGGCCAGCGCCAGCGCGTCGCCATGGGCCGCGCCATCGTGCGCAATCCGGATGTCTTCCTGTTCGACGAGCCCCTGTCGAACCTCGATGCGAAACTGCGCACCCAGATGCGAGTCGAAATCAAGAAGCTGCATGCCAAGGTGCAGTCGACAGTGATCTACGTCACGCACGATCAGGTGGAAGCGATGACGCTTGCCGACCGCATCGTCATCATGCGCGACGGCTATATCGAGCAGGTCGGCACGCCGGAGGATGTCTTCCAACGGCCGCAGTCGAAGTTCGTCGCCGGCTTCATCGGTTCGCCACCGATGAACCTGAAGGACGCCGAAGTCGTCGATGGACAGCTCGTTTTCACCAACGGCGACCGCCTACCGTTGCCAGCACGTTTCAAGGATCGTGTGACGGCCGGCCAGAAGGTGACCTTCGGTCTGCGGCCGGACGATCTCTACCCCGCCGGCCACGGCATTCATTCCGGTGAGGACGCCGATGTCCACAAGCAGGACCTCCGCGTCATCCTGACCGAACCGCTCGGCAACGAAACGCTGGTCTTCTCCGATTTTGCTGGCGCCGAATGGGTCGGCCGCATGCTGAATCCGCGGCGGCTTTCGCCGGGTGAAACGCTGCCATTCTGCTTCGACCTCTCCCAGGCCCATCTTTTCGACCGCGAAAGCGGCCGCACGCTGAGAGGCTGACATGGCGAAGATCGAACGCGTCGAACTGAAAATGGTCGACCTTCGCCCAAAGGTCGAACGCACGGACGCCATCCAGAGCTTCGTCAGCCAGGAAACGCCGCTCGTCACCATCACCGACAGCGACGGCGCAGTCGGTACCGGTTACAGTTACACGATCGGCACCGGCGGTTCCTCCGTCATGCGGCTGCTCGCCGATCACCTGGTGCCAAGGATTATCGGTCGCGATGCGGATCAGATCGAGGCGATCTGGCACGAACTCGAGTTCGCAACGCACGCAACGACGATCGGCGCCATCACCTCGATCGCGCTTGCCGCCATCGACACCGCGCTGTGGGATCTGCGCGCCCGCAAACAGAACCTGCCGCTCTGGAAGCTCGCCGGCGGCGCCAAGGACCGCTGCCCGCTCTACACGACCGAAGGCGGCTGGCTGCATATTCCGGTGGAAGCATTGGTCGAGGACGCGCTGGACGCCAAAGCACAAGGCTTTACCGGCTCGAAGGTGAAGATCGGCAAGCCGCATGGCTCCGAGGATGTCGCGCGTCTCTCAGCCGTCCGCAAGGCGGTTGGCGACGGCTACGAGATAATGACCGACGCCAATCAGGGCTTTTCTGTCGACGAGGCGATCCGCCGGGCCGAGCGCCTGCGCGATCTCGATCTCGGCTGGATCGAGGAGCCGCTGCCGGCCGACGATATCGATGGCCATGTGCGCCTCAACCAGTCCACATCGACGCCGATTGCCATCGGTGAATCCCTCTATTCGATCCGCCATTTCCGCGAATATATGCAGAAGGGTGCCTGCTCCATCGTGCAGGTCGATGCCGGCCGTATCGGCGGCATCACGCCCTGGCTGAAGGTGGCGCATGCGGCGGAGGCTTTCGACATGCCGGTCTGCCCGCACTTTCTGATGGAACTGCATGTCAGCCTGACCTGCGCCGTGCAGAACGGCAAATATGTGGAATACATCCCGCAGCTCGACGATATCACCACCTCGCGCCTGCAGATCGAGAACGGCATGGCACTGGCGCCGACGGTGCCGGGCCTTGGCATAGACTGGGACTGGGACGCCATTCGCGCACGCTCGATCTCCGAGTTCGAGCGCGAAATCCGCAAGGGAGCCTGAAACATGCAGCGCATCGGCATGGTGATCGGCGTCAAGCCGGAGAAGATCGAGGAATACAAGCGCCTGCACGCGGCTGCGTGGCCGGACATTCTGGCGATGATCTCCGCTTGCGACATACGTAACTACTCGATCTTCCTGAAAGAGCCGGAGAACCTGCTGTTCTCCTTCTTCGAATATCACGGCACCGACTATGCCGCCGACATGGCGAAGATGGCAGCCGATCCGAAGACGCAGGAATGGTGGGCCGTCTGCATGCCCTGCCAAACGCCGCTCGACACCCGCAAGGAAGGCGAGTGGTGGGCAGGCATGGAAGAGGTGTTCTTCCATGCCTGATTTCAACCCGACATCGCTCGCCCAATCCTGGCCCCTGCCGTCAAATCCCCGCCCGATCGTCACCTTCGGCGCCGGCTCGATCGTCGGCGACGCCCATTATCCGGCCTATCGCAAGGGCGGTTTTCCGGTTGCCGGGGTCTATGACCCCGATCACGACAAGGCCAAGGCATTGGCCGAAAAATGGGGCGTTGTGGCCTATCGCACGGTCGAGGAAGCGGCGTCCGTTGAAGGCGCGATCTTCGATCTTGCCACGCCGCCGGCTGCCCATGCGAAGGTGCTCGCGGCTCTGCCGGACGGTGCGGCTGTGCTGATCCAGAAGCCGATGGGCTCGGACCTTAAAGCGGCAACGGAAATCCTGCACATCTGCAGAGACAAGAAGCTCAAGGCGGCCGTCAATTTCCAGCTCCGCTTCGCGCCGATGCTGTTGGTATTGAAGGATGCCATCGCCAAGGGCCTGCTCGGTGAGGTCGTCGATTTCGACGTCTATCTGGCACTCGATACGCCGTGGGAACTGTGGTCCTTTCTCGAAGGTCTGCCACGCATCGAGATCGCCATGCACTCGATCCACTATCTCGACGCCATCCGCCAGATTCTGGGCGATCCGCAGGGTGTGCACGCCAAGTCAATCGGCCACCCCAACCACAGGATGGCGCAGACGCGCACCACCGCGATCCTCGATTACGGCGATCGCGTCCGCTGCGCGCTGTCGATCAATCACGATCACAAGTTCGGCCGCAAGCATCAGGCCTGCGAGTTTCGCGTTTCGGGAACCGAGGGTGCGGCCTATCTCCAGCTTGGCGTCAATCTCGATTATCCGCGCGGCGAGTCGGACATTCTGGAAATCCACTCGAAGGGTGGCGATGGCTGGGTGCCGGTGGCGCTTGAGGGAACATGGTTCCCAGATGCCTTTGTCGGCCGCATGGCCAATCTCCAGCGCTTCGTTACCGGTGAGGATGCCGAACTCGTCTCTTCGGTCGAGGATGCGTGGATGACAATGGCGCTCGTCGAGGCCGCCTATGCCTCCAGTGCCGCCCCCGCTACGCCGCTCGCCGCCCGGCCCTGAACAGGAACCAGACATGGAACAGGTCAAATATTTTGAAGACTACGAAATTGGCGAGGGACGCAAGACGAGCGGGCGTACGATCACCGAGACGGACTTCGTCGTGCATGCCGGCCATACCGGCGACTTCTTCCCGCACCATATGGATGCCGAGTTCATGAAGACGCAGCCGTTCGGCCAGCGCATTGCCCACGGTACGATGGTCTTTGCCATCGGCGTGGGATTGACCGCGAGCGTCATCAATCCCGTCGCATTTTCATATGGATATGACCGCATGCGCTTTATCAAACCGGTCTTCATCGGTGATACGATCCACACGCGCGTTACGATCACCGGCAAGGAGGATGATCCGAAACGCGCGACCCATGGCCGTGTTATCGAACGCACGGAAGTCATCAATCAGAAGGGTGAGGTCGTGCTCGCCGCCGACCACATCTACATCGTCGAACGCCGGCCGGCCACCGCCTGAGCCGAACATTGAAGGAGCCACCCGTGTCGCTTTCCCTCGAAAACAAGCGCGTCCTCATCACCGCAGCCGGCCAGGGTATCGGCCGCGCAAGCGCGCTGGCCTTTGCCCGCGCCGGTGCGAGCGTCGTCGCCACCGATATCAATGCCGAGGCGTTGAAGGCCCTGGATGGAGAGGCTGGCATCGAGACCCGCATCCTGAATGTGCTCGACGATGCAGCCGTTAGCACCGTTGTATCCGAGGCTGGCCCCTTCGACGTGCTGTTCAACTGCGCCGGTTTCGTTCACGCCGGCTCCATCCTCGACATGCCGGACAAGGATCTCGATTTCGCCTTCGACCTCAACGTTCGCGCCATGGTGCGCACCATCCGCGCGGTTTTGCCGTCCATGCTGGAGAAGAAGGACGGGGCGATCATCAACATGGCTTCGGTCGCTTCGAGCGTGAAGGGCGTGCCGAACCGCGCTGCCTACACCATCACCAAGGCCGCCGTCGTCGGCCTGACCAAATCCGTCGCCGCCGATTATGTCGCCCAGGGCATCCGCTGCAACTGCATTTGCCCAGGCACCGTCGAAAGCCCGTCCCTGCAGGACCGCCTGAAGGCCCAGGGCGATTACGAGACCATGCGCGCCGCCTTCATCGCTCGCCAGCCGATCGGCCGGATCGGCACACCGGAGGAAATCGCCGATCTCGCCGTCTATCTCGCCTGCGCCACCTACACGACCGGACAGGCCTACGCCATCGACGGCGGCTGGACCATCTGAAGCATTCACGACCGCCGGCGAACGATCGACGGTGAAACCATAGACCAAGGGCCATCCCATGACCAAGATTACCAGCCTCCGTTCGCTCGATCTGCGCTTTCCAACCTCGCAGAGCCTCGATGGGTCGGACGCCATGAATCCCGATCCGGATTACTCGGCCGCCTATGTCATCCTGGGCACCGATACGGACGGTCTGGAAGGCCATGGCCTCACCTTCACCATCGGTCGCGGCAACGACATCTGCTGCGCCGCGATCGAGGCGATGAAGCATCTGGTCGTTGGCCTGGATCTGGAATGGGTACGCGAAAATCCCGGCCGCTTCTGGCGTCATGTGACGAGTGACAGCCAGTTGCGCTGGATCGGCCCGGACAAGGGCGCGATGCATCTGGCGACCGGCGCCGTGGTCAATGCGGTGTGGGACCTGCTCGCCAAGGAATCCGGCAAGCCCGTCTGGCGTCTGGTTGCCGAGATGAGCCCCGAGGAAATCCTCGATATCATCGACTTCCGCTATCTGACGGACGCCCTGACGCCGGATGAGGCGCTTGCCATCCTGAAGAAGGCGGAAGCCGGCAAGGCCGAACGCATCGCCACGCTCGAAAAGGAAGGCTACGCCTGCTACACGACCTCTGCCGGCTGGCTCGGTTACGAGGACGAGAAGCTGCGCCGGCTCTGCCAGGAGGCCGTCGATCAGGGCTTTACCCATATCAAGATGAAGGTCGGCCGCGATCTGGAGGACGACAAGCGCCGCCTGCGCATCGCCCGCGAGGTGATCGGCGACGATCGCTACATGATGATCGACGCCAATCAGGTCTGGGAAGTCGGCCAGGCCATCGACTGGGTGAAGGAACTCCAGCCCTACAAGCCTTTCTTCATCGAGGAACCGACGAGCCCGGATGATATTGCCGGCCACAAGGCGATCCGCGAAGCCATTCATCCTGTGAAGGTCGCGACCGGCGAAATGTGCCAGAACCGCATCGTCTTCAAGCAGATGATCGCCGGCGGCGCGATCGACATTGTCCAGATCGATTCCTGCCGCATGGGTGGTCTCAACGAAGTGCTTGCCGTCCTGCTGATGGCCGCGAAATTCGGCCTTCCGGTCTGGCCACATGCCGGGGGCGTCGGCCTCTGCGAATATGTGCAGCACCTGTCCATGATCGATTATCTCGCGATCTCCGGCACAAAGGACGGCCGCGTCATCGAATTCGTCGACCATCTGCACGAGCATTTCCTCGACCCCTGCCGCATCGAAAACGCCGCCTATATGCCGCCGTCACTGCCGGGCTTCTCGATCGAGATGAAGCCGGAGTCGATAGCGGCCTATACCTTTCAGCCGGTAGCATAAGGCGAGTATGGCCGAAGACGGCGGGCTCTGATCGGCCCGCCCGCTCCGTTTGCGCTCAAGCTGCGACAGCCGTATCCCGGCTGACGAATGCAATCAGATCCTGGATCGTGACGAGGGGCATCGTGTGCTCCTCTGCGAACACTAGGAGATCCGGCAGCCGCGCCATCGTTCCATCGTCGTTCGCCACTTCGCAGATGACGCCCGACGGCGCCATTCCGGCCAGACGCGACAGTTCCACCGCAGCTTCCGTGTGGCCCGGGCGGGCGCGAACGCCGCCGGGATGAGCACGCAGAGGGAAAATGTGACCCGGGCGGGCAAATTCCGCCGGCTGCGCGGCGGGATCCATCAGAGCCTTGACGGTTGCTGCGCGATCCGACGCGGAAATGCCGGTGGTCGTGCCCGGCAGATAATCGACGGAGACAGTAAAGGCGGTCTTGTGCAGCTCGGTGTTCTGCGGAACCATCAGCGGGATATCCAGTGCTTCCAACCGCTGGCCTTCCATCGCCACGCAGATCAGTCCGCGCGCGTATTTCATCATGAAGGCGATCGACTCGGAGGTGACCGCTTCGGACGCAACGATGATGTCGCCTTCGTTCTCGCGGTCCTCGTCATCCACCACCACGATCATCTGGCCGCGCGCAAGAGCCGCGATCGCATCTTCAATTTTCGAGACTGCCATTTCATTGCCTTTCAAGGGTGCCGGTTACAGCGTTAAACCACGGCTTTCAGCCGCCATTCATCCCTTGGGCGAACAGGCCCAGGCACCGCTCACACGAGCGGTTCCACAGACTTGTCCTCTTCCATCCGGACTCTAACCGTCGGCTCCGGCATCGCACCGGATCTGCTGACCCTTCCATTGGAAGGCGCTCGCGGGCTCCCGAATCGCTCCGGATACCGCCGGTGGGGAGTTTCGCCCCGCCCTGAGAACATTCTTTCAATAGCTTGAGGCGAGAGGCCTGTTCAAGCAAAAAAATTGCAACGATCTGTTCAAAATAACCGAACGAGCTTCGGAAGCGTCATCACCAGCAGCAGAAGCCGCCATCGACCAGCAGATCGACGCCAGTCACGAAGCTTGCCGCATTAGACAGCAGGAAGACGGCAGGCCCGACCATTTCATCGACATTGGCCATGCGCTGCATCGGCGTCTGTTCTTCGAACAGTTTGGTCTGGTGCACCATTTCCGGCCGGGTGTTCATCGGCGTCGCCGTGTAGCCGGGGCTGATCGTGTTGACGCGGATGCCGCGATCGACCCATTCCATCGCCATCGACTTGGTCATGTGAATGACGCCGGCCTTGGACGCATTATAGTGGCACTGGTTGAGGCCACGGTTGACGATGACGCCGGACATGGAGGCGATGTTGACGATCGCGCCGCGGCCGGATTTCAGCATGGCGCGCGCTTCCGCTTGGCAGGACAGGAAGACGCCCTTCAGGTTGATGTCCATCATCGTCTGGAACTGGCTCTCTTCCATCTCCTCCGCCGGATTGGCATTGGCGATGCCGGCGGCGTTGACGGCAAGCGTCAGCACGCCGAGTTCGGCCTCGATGCGCGCGACGGCGTCATTGAGCGCCGCACTGCTCGTCACATCGGCCGCTATCTGGATGCTGCGGCGACCTGCCCGCGCGATGAAATCGGCTGTGTTGGCAAGGCCATCGTCGGTACGCCGGTCGAGCAGCGCGACATCGGCGCCGCACTGGGCAAGCCCCATCGCGATACGCTGGCCTATACCGCTGCCCGCACCCGTCACGATCGCGACATTTCCGGAGAGATCGAACAGCTTCGGCGCATTGAGCGTGATGTCAGACATAAACATTTCCTTTTCAGATCGTCGCCAGTTCCATCACCGAGACGTCGTTCGCGTCTTCACGGTTGAGGATACCGGCCTGCTTTCCCTGGGCCATGACCATGATGCGGCCGGACACGCCCAGCACTTCCTCAAGGTCTGAGCTGACCACGATCACGGCGACACCCTCGCGGGCGAGATTGATGATGAGATCGTAGATGGACGAGCGCGCGCCCACATCGATGCCGCGCGTCGGCTCGTCCAGAACGACCACCTGCGGCTTGCGCGCCAGCCATTTGGCCAGCACCACCTTCTGCTGATTGCCGCCGGACAGTTCGCCGGCATTCTGCCCGCCGCGTCCCTTGACGCCAAATTGCTGGATGAACCCGTCAGCAAATTCGCGGATGCGGCGCGACGAGATCCAGCCGTTGCGTGAGATTTCGCGGAGATTGGCATAGCCGATGTTTTCCGCGATCGAGTGATCGAGAACCACGCCCTGCAGCTTGCGATCCTCCGGCACCAGAACGATGCCATTGCGGATCGCATCGATGGGAGAGCGCGGTGTGACCGGCTTGCCGTGCAGCAGAACCTCGCCGGCCGAGATCGGGTCGGCACCGGTGATGGCGCGAACCAATTCGGTGCGGCCGGCGCCCATCAGGCCTGCAATGCCGAAGACCTCACCCTTGCGGACGGAAAAATTGATGTCGCGAAACGTGTTGGCGGGCGAAGACAGGCCACGAACCTCAAGCGCCACGTGATCGGACGGCGTCGGGAGCGCCGGGAACATCCGTTCCAGCGAACGGCCTACCATGGCCTCGACGATCGTGCGGATCGGCACATCGCCCCTGTCGAATTCCTGAACCTTGGCGCCGTCTCGCATGACGACGATGCGGTCGGCGATCTGGCGGATTTCCTCGAGCCGGTGCGAAATGTAGATGATGCCGACGCCATCCGCCTTCAGGCGGGCGATCTGCTGGAACAGAAGTTGCGTTTCTTCCCCGCCGAGTGCGGCTGTCGGCTCGTCGAGAATGAGAAGCCGCGCATTCAGCGTCAGCGCCTTGGCGATTTCGATGAGCTGTTGTTTTCCCGTCGACAGCCCCTCGACCAGACGATCGGGCGAAACGTCGAGCCCGAGCCTCTTCAGGCCACTGCGCGCCCGCTCCTCCATGCCCTTGCGATCGATCCGCCCAGCCTTCATCGGATAGCGACCAACGAAGACGTTTTCGGCGATCGAGAGCTTGGGGAGCAGTTTCAACTCCTGGTGGATCATGCCGACACCTTCATCGATGGCGGCACGCGGGTTGGCGGGGGCGTAGGGCGCCCCCGACCAGGTCATATCTCCTGCGGACGGTTGGACAGTGCCGGAAATGATGTTCGACAGGGTCGATTTTCCGGCGCCGTTTTCACCGAGCAGTGCCACGACCTCCCCCGGATAGATGTCGAGATCGACACCATGGAGAACCTTGATCGGACCGTAGGATTTCTGAACCCCACGGAGCGAGAGGATGGGAGAGCGGGTCGTCATGGCGCTGCCTTTCGCATCAGGACGGATTACGGGTGGCTCTTGACGAATTCCGGTGCGTTTTCGCAGGTCGTCAGAACCGCATTCGGGGTCTGGCGCTCCTCGACCTTCTGGCCGGCAGCGACAGCGATTGCGGATTCAACGGCGAGAACGCCCATCTTCTGCGTGCTCTGGGTCGCGGTTGCGATGAACGGACCCTTGCACTTCGCCAGATATTCGAGAGCCGAGACGTCGCCGTCGTAACCGCCGATGATCACCTTGTCGGAGAGGTTGGCAACATCGACAGCCTTGGCGGCACCCATGGCGAGACCATCGGCCTGACCGAAGATGATGGTGATATCCGGGTTGGCCTGCAGCATGTTCTGGGCAATCGAGAAGCCTTCGTCAGCCGACCACATCTGGCTCCACTGCTGATCGACCAGTTCGACGCCTGAATTCTCGTCGATGGCGCGCTTGCAACCGGTGAAGCGATCGACTTCCGGCGTCGTGCCCTTCTGGCCGTGGATGATCGCCATCTTGCCCTTGCCGCCAGCCTTTTCGATGATGTGCTTGCACACCTGATAGGCGGATTCGACGCTTTCACCAGCGATGAATGTGTCGCCCGGTGCGCCCTCGGGAACGCGATCGACGTTGATGACCGGAATGCCGGCTTCGCGGGCAAGGCGGGTCGGGACGGCGGCAGCGGCAGCACCGGCCGGGATATAGATGAATGCGTTGATGTCCTGCGTCATCAGGTCCTGCACCTGGCTGACCTGGGTGTTGGTGTCGTTCTTCGCATCAACGACGATGACTTCGATGCCCTTTTCCTTGGCGTACTTTTCGACGCCCAGCTTGATCTGGTTGAAGAAGTCGGCCTGCAGGTTCGGAACGGCAAGGCCGATCTTCTTGATTTCGGCAGCCGTTACCGGCAGTGCCAGCATGGAAGCGGCGGTGGCTGCGAGCAGCAATTTGGACAGTTTCATATGGTTCTCCTCCGAGTTACCCGGTGATCTCCTGCGCTTACAGGTGCCACCTTCCCTTTTGCCGGTCCGCACCATTGCGAACCGTTTTCAGCCCCTCGCCACGCTCCAGCTGCGAGGGGAAAGCCGTTATTTGCGCTTGCGGTAGGTTTCCGCCGTAACGGCGAGCACGATGACCGCGCCGATGATGACCTGCTGCAGAAAAGGCGAGACGCTGAGCAGGTTGAGGCCGTTGCGCAGGACGCCGATGATGAGGACGCCGATGATGGTGCCGCCGATACCACCCGTACCGCCCGACAGCGAGGTGCCGCCGATCACGACCGCCGCGATGGCGTCGAGTTCGTAGGAAACGCCCGAGGACGGCTGCACCGAGTCGAGCCGGGCGGCGAGAACCATGCCCGAAAGACCGGCAAGGAAGCTGCAGACGACATAGACGAGGACCGTCGCACGCTGGACGTTGATGCCGGCGAGACGGGCGACTTCCGGGTTACCGCCGATGGCGTACAGCACGCGCCCGCCGTGACGATAGCGCTGATAGAGAAGGCCGACGATGAAGACCACGACCATCACGGCGACCGTCAGCGTCAAAAAGCCACCGAAGCGGACGATGGCCATCATGTTGAACCAGGCCGGGAAGCCGATGATCTGCTGGCCGTCGGTAATCATGTTGGCGAGACCACGCGTCATCGACATCATGGCCAATGTCGCAATGAATGGCGGCACGTTGAACCGCGTGATCAGCAAGCCGGCCACAAGACCATTCAATGACGCGGCGCCAAGCGCCAGCGTAATCGCCAGCCACATCGGAACGCCGAGCACGACATTGAGATAACCGAGTACCATCATCGCCAGCGCCAGCACCGAGCCAACGGCGAGATCGATACCGCCGATCAGAATGACCATCGTCATGCCGACGGCCATCACACCCAGAACCGTGATCTGATCCAGCACGTTGAGGAAGTTGCGGATCGACAGGAACTTGTCGGTCGCCAATGTCAGGAACAGGCAGAGCACGATCAGGCCGATCAAAGGACCGGTCGCGCCGCGAAGCGACGGAAGAAGTCCGCCTGCGAATGCCTGTCTTTCCTTTACCGCTGCCACCATCAGCACGTCTCCTCCAGGGCCGATGCGCCGCATCCATACAGCGCATCGCATAAATATTCAGTAATGTGTGTAAATTCGTAACCTGCGAAATTCCGAGTGTCAACACATGACGAGAAACTTAATTTAGGCGAACGCCGCATATTTTTGACTTGACTTGCCGCCTTCTCGTGCAAATATAAAGACAACTGTATATTTATTCACTGAGAGGATTACATGCAGCCGAACGATCTCGACCGCATCGCTCGACAGATCCGCCTTCGCGATCTGCAAGCGGTTTTCGAAGCCGGCGCCGGCCATATCGGCGGGGAAATGTCGGCTATCGACATCCTTACGGCGCTCTATTTCCGCGTTTTGCGCATCTGGCCGGACCAGCCGAGAAATCCGGACCGCGACCGCTTCGTCCTGTCGAAGGGGCACGTTGCGCTGGCGCTCTACGTTACGCTCGCCAAACGCGGCTTCATTCCGGAGGATGAGGTCGCCACGTTCCTGAAGCCGCATTCGCGCCTCAACGGCCATCCGAACTGCAACAAGGTACCGGGCGTCGAGACCAATACCGGCCCGCTCGGCCATGGCCTGCCGGTCGCGGTCGGCATGGCGAAGGCGGCGAAGCTGACGGGTGCGAAATACCACACCTATGTCATGACCGGTGACGGCGAGATGCAGGAAGGCTCCAACTGGGAAGCGATCGCATCGGCAGCGCAGTTCGGCCTCGACAACCTGACCCTGATCATCGACCACAATCGATTCCAGCAGGGCGCTTCGCTGAAAGATACCAACAACCTCGCCCCCTTCCCGGCCAAGCTCTCCGCTTTCGGCTGGGATGTCACCGAGATCAACGGCAATGCCATGGACGAGATCGTTCCGGCGCTCGAAAAGCGCGGCAATCGTCCGCACTGCATCGTTGCCCATACCAACAAGGGGCACGGCATCTCCTTCATGCAGGACACGGTCGACTGGCATCACAAGGTGCCGAATGCCGACCAGTACAAGATTGCCGTTGCTGAGCTTTCGGAGACCCTGTGATGAAAGACGTAATATCCTCGCCCAAGCTGCATGACTGCCGCGACGCTTTCGTCAGCGTGCTGGAACGTCTTGGCGCCGAAAACCCGAAGATCGTCGCCGTCTGCAACGACTCCGTCGGCTCCTCCAAGCTCGGCGGCTTCAAGTCCAAGTGGCCGGAACGTCTGGTCAACGTTGGCATCGCCGAACAGAACATGGTCGGCGTCGGGGCTGGTCTCGCCAATGGCGGACTGCTGCCCTTCGTCTGCGGCGCCGCCTGCTTTTTGACGGGTCGCTCCCTGGAGCAGATCAAGGCCGACATCGCGTATTCCAACGCCAATGTGAAGCTGATCGGCATTTCCTCCGGCATGGCCTATGGCGAACTCGGCCCGACGCACCATTCGATCGAGGACTTCGCCTGGACCCGCGTTCTGCCGAACCTGCCGGTCGTCGCCCCGTGCGATTCGATCGAAACGGCTGCCGCCGTGGAATGGGCCGCGAGCTATGATGGCCCTGTTTTCCTCCGCCTCTCCCGCGTCGGCGTTCCGGATCTGCTGCCGGCAGGCCATAAGTTCGAGCTCGGCAAGGCGAACCTGCTGCGCGATGGCGATGCGATTACGCTGATTGCCAACGGTACGGTGACCCATCGCATGATGAAGGCCGCCGCCCTTCTTGCCGAACAAGGCATCGAGGCGCGCGTGCTCAACATGGCGACGGTTCGTCCGATCGACGTCGATGCCGTCGTTGCCGCCGCCCGAGAAACCGGCGCCATCCTGACAGCGGAAGAGCATTCGACCTTCGGCGGGCTCGGTTCGGCGATCGCGGAAGTGGTTGTCGCCGAAGCGCCGGTTCCGATGAAAATTCTCGGCGTGCCAGGTATCTTCGCCCCGACCGGCTCCGCGGAATTTCTGCTGGATGAATTCGGAATGTCGCCGGCAGCCATTGCCGAGGCGGCCATTGCACTGATTGCACGGACGTCTTCCCGCATATCCTGATGTGCGTTTAGATCCCGTGTGGGGCGCGACGAGACCTCCCTGGTCGCGCCCTCTAATTTTTGCCTGCCGGAGCAACCCATGACGACCGCCATCCTTGCCATAGACCAGGGCACGACCAACTCGAAAGCCGTGCTCGTCTCTACCTCCGGCGACATCATCTCGCGCGGAGCGTCGCCGGTCGGCATCGAACACCCACAGCCCGGCTGGGTCGAACAGAGCCCGGTCCGTCTCTGGCAGTCCGTCCAGGAGGCAATTGCTGCATGCCTTCAGGCAGCACCCGCCGTCGATATTCTCGGCATCGCCATTTCCAACCAGCGTGAATCCGTCACCATCTGGGATGCCAGGACGGGCAGGCCGCTTGGCCCGGTGGTCAGCTGGCAATGCCGCCGCAGCGCGCCGACCTGCGCCGACCTGATCGCTGCCGGCCATGCGCCGCGTGTCCAGGCACTGACCGGCCTTCCCATCGACCCGATGTTCCCCGGCCCCAAGATGAAATGGCTGCTGGATCGAGTGCCTGCTGGCAGCGATGTCCGGCTCGGGACGATCGATGCCTGGCTGATCCACTGCTTCACCGATGGCGCGGTTCACGCCTGCGACGCTGCCAATGCCGCCCGCAGCCAGCTCTACGATCTCAACCGTCAGGTCTGGAGCGACGAACTCTGCGACCTCTTCGGCGTACCGAAATCCGCCCTGCCCGAAGTTCGCGACAGTGCCGCTCATTTCGGCGTCACAAGGAACGTGCCCGGTCTCCGGGACGGCATTCCAATTGCCTCTGCGATCGGTGACAGCCATGCGGCCCTGTTCGGTCATGGCGCCTTCGAGCCCGGTGACGGCAAGGTGACTTTCGGCACCGGCTCATCGATCATGACAACCCTGCCGCGCTTCATCGCGCCGGAACAGGGCATCACGACGACCATCGCCTGGTCGATTGCCGGCAAGCCCACCTATGCCTTCGAAGGCAATATTCTCGTCTCGGCAGCCTCGCTTCCATGGATGGCCGAGATGCTCGGGCTGACCGATGTGCAGGCACTGACGGAGCTTGCGGCAACAGCGGAGCCGGAAGGCCCCGGTTTCGTTCCCGCCTTCGTCGGCCTCGGTGCGCCTTATTGGCACGCCGACGCGCGCGCGCTTTTCTCCGGAATCACCTTTAACACCACCCGCGCCCAGATGGCGCGCGCCGTGACCGATTCGATCGCATTCCAGGTTCACGACGTCTTCAAGGCGATGTCGTCGCAGTCTCCCACCGCACTCGGCCGGCTTTATGCGGACGGTGGCCCGAGCCGAAATGATTTCCTGATGCAATGCGTGGCGGATATGTTGAACCACGCCATCATCCAGTGCGACGCGCCGGAAGCTTCCGCCCTTGGCGCGGCTTACCTTGCTGGTCTTTCGCTGGGCATCTGGCCGGATATCGCCGCGATCGCCGCCTTGCCGCGTTCGAACAATCCGATCACGCCGCGTGCCTCCGATGCACCAGCACGTCTTCAAGTTTGGCAGGACGCAATCTATCGCTCGACCGTCTCCAAACCTTCATTTATGAGTGAATAAAAATTCACTAATGGAGGCCTCCGTGGGACGACTGAACGAGCTGCGACTGATCGCCCGAATTGCCCAGATGTACCATGTCGAAGGCAAGCGGCAGGCAGAGATCGCCGAGATCATGCACATGTCGCAGGCCACCGTTTCGCGCATGCTGAAGCGGGCGGAGCAGGAAGACATCGTCCGCACGACGGTCATTCCACCGGCTGGAACCTTCGCAGAACTCGAAACGGCGCTGCGTGACAGATACAGCCTCACAGAAGCCATCGTCATTGACTGTTCCGAAGATCGCGACGGCGCCATCATGGCCCGGATCGGCGAAGCCGCTGCGCATTTTCTCGAAGTCACGCTCCAGCAGGACGAGATTGTCGGCGTTTCCAGCTGGAGCCAGACGATCTTGCGGATGGTCGACAACATCCACCCGCTGAAGAATGCCAAGGCAAAATATATCGTCCAGATCCTCGGCGGCATGGGCGATGCGTCGGTGCAGACCCACGCGACGCAGTTGACCGCGCGGCTTGCCAAGCTAACCGGCGGCGAGCCCCGCTTGCTCTTGGTGCAAGGCATCACCTCCTCGCGTGAAGCCAAGCTCGTCATGCTTGCCGACCCCGTCGTGCGCGAAACGATGGATCTCTTCAGCCGCCTGAGCCTCGCCATCGTCGGTATTGGCGCCGTGGAACCGTCGGAACTGCTGGCTCGTTCGGGCAATACGTTCTCGCGGCAGGAAATGACCATGCTGCATGATGCCGGCGCGGTCGGCGAAATTTCCTACCGGTTCTACGACAAGGACGGCAAACCGGTCGAAACCCCGCTCAACGACCGGGTCATCGGCCTGTCGCTCGAAGAACTGCGCAAGACCGACCGCGTCATGGCTCTCGCCGGCGGAGAATCCAAAACCCAGGCCATCGCCGGCGCCCTGAAACTGGGCGTCATTGATGTGCTTGTCACAGACAAGTTCACAGCAGCACGGCTCACGGCCTGATCCATCCCGGATCGACCGCTGGCCTGCTGCGCTTTATGGAGGAAAGACCATGAGACGTTTCGCAGGCCAGACGGTATTCGTCACCGGGGGCAACAAGGGCATTGGGCGCGGCATCGCCAAGCGCTTTGCCGAAGAAGGCGCAAAGGTCGCGATTGCCGCGATCGAAAAGGATACGGTCGAGGCCGCGGCGGTGCTCGCCCACGAAACCGGCGCCGAAATCCTCGGCCTAGTGCTTGATGTCACCGATGCAAAGGCTGTTAAGGAAGCCTATGGCGAGGCCGAGGCCAAGCTGGGCGCACTATTGGTTTCCGTCCAGAACGCCGGCGTCATCACCATCGCCAAGGTCGAGAACCTGACCGAGAGGGAATGGGACCTCAACCTCGACGTCAACACCAAGGGCGTTTTCCTCTGCTGCCAAGAGGCGATCCGCCGTTTTCGGGCCAGCGGAACCAAGGGGCGGTTGGTAAACACCGCATCCGGCCAGGCCCGTCAGGGCTTCATCTACACCCCGCATTACGCCGCCTCGAAATTCGGCGTCGTCGGCCTGACCCAGAGCCTTGCCAAGGAACTCGCCCGCGAAGGCATTACCGCCAACGCCATTTGCCCCGGCATCATCCACACGGAGATGTGGGACTATAACGACCGCGTCTGGGGCCAGATGCTCGGCGAATATGGTCCGGGTGAATTGATGGCGGAATGGGTCGAAGGCATCCCGATGGGCCGCGCCGGCACGCCCGCCGAAGTCGGTGCCCTCGTCGCCTTCCTCGCCTCGGCTGATGCTGCATACATCACCGGCCAGACCATCAATGTCGATGGCGGCCTGATCATGTCGTAACGGGCGACGCTCAAGCCTCGTTCGACAAGATTCGCGCGCTTCTAGGCAGGCGCGTGAACGTCAAACCGGTTCATCCACGAACAGCGTTTCGCCTGTTTTCGCGGAACGAAGGAGCGCATCGATCAGTCGATGCGCCTTGAGTGCCTCGTGACCATTCACGAGCGGCTGGCGATCCTCGGACAGGGCATCGAGGAAGTCCTCGTGCAGGGCACGATGGTTGTGATGGGAAAAAGCCATTGGATCCGCCCCTGCCCCTCCGCCGTCAGAACCGTCTTCAAGAACAAGCGTTCGCCCGTCCATCAGACTGATGGTGCCACGGTCGCCCTCCAGCCGTGCCGATCCCTTGGTTCCAAGGATGTCGATCCGGTCCGGGAAACCGGGATAGGCTGCGGTGGTCGCCGAGAGCGCACCGATCGCACCATTCCCAAAGCGCAAGGTCGCGTGGACGAGGTCCTCGGTCTCCATGCGATGGGCTGCACTCGTGACCGAGAGGCAATGAACCCGCGTCGGCATACCGACAAGCGCGATGAACTGGTCGATCGTATGGATGGCCTGGGTCAGCAACACGCCGCCGCCGTCGCGGGCGAAGGTGCCACGGCCGGGCTCGTCGTAATAGCTCTGCGGCCGCCAGTTCGCCACCTGCAGGGAGGCTGAAATGATCTGGCCCAGCTCCCCATCCGCGATCAGCCTCGCCGTCGCCGCGATCGTGGGACAGAAGCGGCGCTGGAAAGTGATGGCGAGCTTGATTCCGGTTTGCCGCGCACTCTCGACGACCTGCGCCGAGCGTTCGAGCGTCACGTCCAGCGGCTTTTCAAGGAGCACATGCTTGCCGACGCGCGCAGCGCGCTGCACCAGTTCGAGATGCGTGTTGGGCGGCGTGAGGATGACAACATAGTCGATCGACGGATCTTCGAAGATCGCCGCCGCATCATCAACGACCGGCAGGCCGAAACGTCGCGTGAAGGCATCCCGCCGCGCTGCACTCGGGCTGAAGGAACCGGCGACCTCAACCCGGCCCCCGAGATCGATCAGGCTCTGCACATGCGGCGGCGCTGCCATGCCGAGGCCGACAATGCCCGCACGATATCTGCCGGAAGCGTTCATGGGCGGCACCTCGTCTACAGCCAGTCCGGAATTCCTGTCGCGGTCAGCGTGGTCTGGATGCCGCGCAACTCCGCCAGCCCCTTCAGGCGTCCGATGCAGGAATAGCCTGGGTTTACCTTCTTGCCGATATCATCGACGATGGCGTGGCCGTGATCCGGGCGCATGGGGATCTGCCAGTCCGCCCGGCCTTCGTCCTTTCGCCGCGCCTCCTCTCGCATCAGGCCGGCGACAACGCGAACCATATCGGTATCCCCCGACAGATGCTCTGCTTCGTGGAACGAGCCGTCCGGCTCCTTGGTCACATTGCGCAGATGGGCGAAATGGATCCTCGGGCCGAACGCCTTGGCCATGTGCGGCAGATCGTTGGCGGCGTTCGAGCCGTAGGAACCGGTGCACAGCGTCAAGCCATTTGCGGGCAAATCGACCGCGTCGAGCAGCGCCCTCGCACTATCCGCCGTCGAGACAACGCGCGGCAGGCCGAAAATGGGGAACGCCGGATCGTCGGGGTGGATTGCCATGCGCACGCCGACCTCTTCCGCGACCGGCACGATTTCACGCAGGAAGGCAAAGAGATTTTCGCGCAGACCATCGACCGTCAGGTCATCATAGACGGCGAGCGCCCGGCGAAAGCTGTCGCGGTCGAAGACGAATTCGCGCGCCGGAACCCAGCCGATGAGATTGTTTTCCAGCCGGGCGAGATCGCTCTCGCTCATCGCCGCAAGGCGTTTGTGCGCTTCGGCGATCCGTTCCGGCGGATGCTCGCCCTCCGCGCCCTTCCGCTTCAGAACCAACAGGTCATAGGCACAGAAATCGACGATATCGAAGCGCAGCGCGTCGCCGCCATGCGGCATCGGGGCGTGCAGGTCGGTCCGCGTCCAGTCGGTGATCGCCATGAAATTGTAGCAGAGCGTCTTGATGCCCGCGGCCGCGATCGCCCGCACCGATTGCTTGTAGTTCTCGATATAATCCTTGTAACGGCCGGAGCGTGTCTTGATGTCCTCGTGCACGATGATGCTCTCGACGACATCCCAGGTTAGCCCCGCCGCCTCGATTTCTGCCTTGCGTTTGGCGATCTCGTCCGCCGGCCAGGCGCGGCCATCATTGAGGTGGTGCAGCGCACTGACAATACCGCTCGCACCCGCCTGATGCACATGGGCGAGCTTCACCGTGTCGTCCGGCCCAAACCAGCGCCAGGTCTCCTTCATGCCAGCAACTCCTTCAATGTGGCTTCCGCGCCATGACGCCGAAGCGAATCGAGATGGTCCGCAGCAATCCGGACCAGCGTATCGCGATGGGGCGATCCCGCCGCGAAACCGGCGGCCTCGAAAGCCGCGGAGACTGTCTGCAGCGCATCGGCATTCCGCGCGAATATTGCCTCAAGTGCCGCGTCCAGCGGATCGGTGAAATGATTGGCGGGCAAGGTTCGCCCACGCGCCAACGCCGCCGCGAGCCATGCCGCTGGAGCCAGCATCAGATGCCGGACCGAGCCACCTGCCGCCAACCGTTCCAGTGCAACCGCGATGATGCGCTGAGGCAGTTTCTGGCTGCCATCATTGGCGATCTGTGCCGTGCGATGCCGCAGCGCGGGATTGTCGTAGCGCTTTTCAAGCTGCGCGGTATAGGCAACCGGGTTCAGGCCGGCATCCGCCGGAAGCGACGGGATCGCTTCTGCCCAGAGCCTTGCCACGAAACGCCGGATCAGCGGATCGGAGAATGCGTCAGAAACCGTAGGCTTACCGAGCAGCAGGCCGAGATAGGCAATGGACGAGTGCGAGCCGTTGAGCAGGCGCAACTTCATCTCTTCGAAGGGCGCGACATCCCCGACCATTTGGACGCCGAACCGTTCCCACTGTGGGCGGCCGGCCGGAAAATCATCCTCCACCACCCATTGCAGGAACGGCTCGGTCGTCACCGGCCAGGCGTCGTCAACACCGAGCCTTTCGGCAATACGGGCGCGATCCTCGTCGGTCGTTGCCGGAACGATGCGGTCCACCATGCTGGAAGGGCAGGCAATTTCACGCTCCACGAATGCGCCGAGTTCCGCATTGCGCGCCTTTGCAAAGGTGACGAGAAGCCGCTTCAGAGTGGCGCCGTTGGAGGGAAGGTTGTCGCACGAAAGGATGGTGAACGGCGCTGATCTTGCCGCCCTTCGGCGCGCGATCGCCTCGGCTAGAAAGCCATGGATCGTGCGTGGCTTGGAGGGATTGGCAAGGTCCCAGACGATATCGGGATGGTTCAGGTCGAGGTCTCCCGTCGAAGCCCGCAGATAGGCCTTCTCCGTCACCGTCAGCGTGACGATCCTGATATGCGGGGCACTCATGACGTCAAGCAAAACGCCGGGATCGTCAGGCGCGACCAGAGTCTCCAGCAAAGAGCCGATCACCCGCAGCCGTTCGCCATCACCGTCGACGATCGACAGCGTGTAAAGACCGTCCTGTGGAGCCAGCGCATCCCGCGTATCGGCGCTGCGAAGCGAGGCGCCGACGATGCCCCATTCCGTCTCGCCGCTTTTCATACAGTCATCGACAAAGGTCGCCTGATGCGCGCGGTGGAAGGCGCCAAGTCCGAGATGCACCATGCCCGGCAGGACCGCAGTCCTGTCATAGGAAGGCCGCGAGACATCGGCAGGCAGGTTTGGAAGTGTCCTGCTAGCGAGGCGCGCGCGAGGCGCCACAAGATGATCCGTCATGGCTCCTCCCATTCGGCTGGACGGCAGATGTGCCCGAACGACCCCTGTATCGTCAAGGCAAAAGTCATCATACGACTGACGTTTTTTTGTATGTTGACATGATCTCTTTTTCACCATACCAAATTCAGCGCCGAAGGAGGAGCGGCCGTTGTGATGACCCTTGTTGCACGAGATTTACTGTTTCCGGGTGATGAAGCTTCCCGTGCCGTGGCACGGTCGCTGTACGCCGCGATCCGAGACCTGCCGATCATCAGTCCGCATGGCCATACCGATCCGAGCTGGTATGCCGAGAACAAGCGCTTTTCCGATCCCGCCCAGCTTCTGATCGTTCCCGACCACTATATTTTCCGGATGCTTTTCAGCCAGGGAATCCGGCTCGAAGACCTTGGCGTGCCGCCCCTCGACGGATCGCCGGTCGAGACGGACGGTCGGCGCATCTGGAACCTCTTTGCGAAAAACTATCATCTCTTTCGCGGCACGCCGACTCGGCTATGGCTGGACTATACCTTTGCCAATCTGTTCGGCCTGACCGCACCGCTGACAGCCGACAACGCTGACACTTACTATGACACGATTGCCGCGTTGCTGGAAACAGACGCATTCCGCCCGCGCGCCCTGTTCGAGCGCTTCAATATCGAAGCCATCTCGACAACGGACGGCGCGCTCGACGAACTGAAGTGGCATGCCATGATCCGGGACAGCGGCTGGAAAGGCCGCGTGGTTCCAGCCTATCGCCCGGATTCCGTGATCGATCCGGATTTCGAAGGTTTTCTCTCAAACCTCAACACACTCGGCGAGATCAGCG
Organism: Rhizobium sp. Leaf453; assembly: GCF_001425605.1. Classification (GTDB taxonomy): domain Bacteria; phylum Pseudomonadota; class Alphaproteobacteria; order Rhizobiales; family Rhizobiaceae; genus Pararhizobium. The sequence continues at coordinate 172,644 of NZ_LMRG01000002.1, forward strand.
GCTGCGATACCGGGACATGGCAGGGATATCTGGACGCGCACAGGAATCGCCGCGACTATTTCAAATCTTTCGGCGCGACCGCGACGGATCATGGCTTCGCCTCGGCGCAAACAGCCAATCTCGACACAGGTGAGGCTTCCCGCCTGTTCGACAAGGTGCGTACCGGTGGTGCCGACGATGCGGAGCGCACACTGTTTCGTGCGCAGATGTTAACCGAAATGGCAAAGATGAGCGCCGACGACGGTCTCGTCATGCAGATTCATCCCGGCTCCTGGCGCAACCATTCGCCGGCCGTCTTCCAGAAATTCGGCCGTGACAAAGGTTTCGATATCCCGACGCAGACGGACTATGTCCGCTCGCTCAAGCCTTTGCTGGATGCTGTTGGCACCGATCCGCGCGTCTCGGTCATTCTCTTCACGCTCGACGAAACCAGCTATGCGCGCGAACTTGCGCCGCTGGCTGGCGTTTATCCTGCCCTCAAGCTCGGCCCCGCCTGGTGGTTCCACGACAGCCCGGAAGGCATGCGCCGCTTCCGCGAAATGACGACGGAGACCGCCGGCTTCTACAACACGGTCGGGTTCAACGACGACACCCGGGCCTTCCCATCCATTCCGGCACGACACGACGTCGCGCGCCGGGTCGACTGCGCTTTCCTTGGGCGGCTTGTTGCTGAACATCGCCTTCGGGAAGAGGAGGCGCATGAGCTGGCGCACGAGCTCACCTATGGCCTCGTCAAGAGGGCATACAATCTGTGAAGTCATGACTGCAACAGCGGGCTCAGCTCGCCAACTGGGAGGAGAAAATGTTGCAAATCACCAAACTCTGGACGGGCGTCGCGCTCGCTTCCTTGCTGATGCTGGGCACGGCATCGGCCGAAACCGTGCTGAAATCATCGGACACGCATCCGGACGGCTATCCGACGGTCGAGGGCGTCAAGTATTTCGGCGAACTCGTCAAGGAGCGCACCGGCGGCCGCTATGCGATCGAGGTCTATCACTCCGCCCAGCTGGGCGAGGAAAAGGACACGATCGAACAGGTCCGCTCCGGCGTCATCGAACTCAACCGCGTGTCCATGGCGCCGTTCAACGGCACGGTGAAGGAGTCTATCGTTCCGGCGCTGCCCTACATCTTCCGATCGGAAGAGCACATGCACAAGGTCATGGATGGAGCCATCGGCGACCAGATCAAGGCGGCGTTCGAGCCGGCCGGTCTCGTCGCGCTCGCCTTCTATGATGCAGGCGCACGCTCCTTCTACAATTCGAAGATGCCGATCAAGACCGTGGCCGACATGAAGGGCCTGAAGTTCCGCGTCATCCAGTCCGACATCTTCGTCGATATGGTCGCCGCCCTCGGTGCCAATGCGACCCCGATGCCTTACGGCGAAGTCTATTCCTCGATCGAGACCGGCGTTATCGACGGTGCGGAAAACAACTTCCCGAGCTTCGACACCGCCAAACACTACGAAGTCGCCAAGAACTACTCGCTGGATGAACACACGATCCTTCCGGAAGTGTTCGTCATGAACAAGGCCGCCTTCGACAAGCTGACGCCGGAAGATCAGGAAATCTTCAAGCAGGCCGCCAAGGACAGCGTTGCCAAGCAGCGTGAGCTGTGGGCCGCCAAGACGCAGGAATCGCGCGGCAATGTTGAAAAGGCCGGCGCCGCCATCAACGAAGTCGAAAAGCAGGGCTTCATCGATGCCATGAAGCCCGTCTACGAAAAGCATATCACCGACGAAGTCCTGAAAAAGCTCGTCGCGGACGTGCAGGCCGTCCAGTAGGCCCGCTGAATTTCCCCTCCCGCGCAATGTGCGGGAGGGGTTTCGCCTGTGCGCAACACTGTCCGGGACCCGTCGGGTCCACTCCTTTCCGAAAACCGGAAAGGTCAGGAGACGCTGAAACCCATGTCTATCCAAATCAGAACAGGCGTACCCATACTGACGAAGATCAACACGGCCGCGCTTTACATCGCTGGCGTGGGGCTGGTCGTCATGACGGCGATCGTCGCATGGCAGGTTTTCTGCCGCTATGTGCTCAACGATTCCCCAAGCTGGACCGAGGCCGGAGCCGTGATCCTCATGAGCTGGTTCATCTTTCTTGGCGCCGCCGTCGGTGTTCGCGAAAACAACCACATGGGATTTGACGTGCTGCTCTACGTCCTGCCGCCTGCCGGCAAGAAGTGGCTGCGGATGATTTCCGACATCGTCATCTTCGTGTTCGGGCTGGGGATGGTCTGGTATGGCGGCAATCTCGTCGGCCTGACCTGGGCAACGACGCTACCGGCGCTCGGCATATCCGGCGCATGGGATTACGCCCCGCTGATCGGTGGCGGCGCCCTCATCACACTATTCGCCCTTGAGCGTATCGTCCTGAGAGCCACCGGCGCCCCGATCGATGATGCGCTGGATGAAATGGCGCCGACAGAAATCGCCGTCGAACTTGAAAATATCGATGATGTCCGCAACGACGCCGCAGATTTTGCGGCCAAGGACAAGCCCGGCGTGGCGAAGGGGAATTGATACGATGGAACTCTGGATCCTGTTCGGCACCTTCACGCTGCTGATGCTGATTGGAACGCCGATCGCCTTCTGCCTCGGCATTTCCAGTCTCGCAACCGTCGTCTACATGGGCCTGCCGCCGCTGGTCGTGTTCCAGCGCATGAATTCAGGCATGAGCGTCTTCTCCATGCTCGCCATTCCCTTCTTCATCTATTCCGGCGACCTCATGGTCAGGGGCGGCATTGCCGGGCGCATCGTCGCCTTCGCGGCCTCCATCGTCGGGCATCTGCGCGGTGGTCTCGGGCAGGTCAACATCCTGACCTCCACTCTGTTCGGTGGTATTTCCGGCTCGGCCGTCGCCGAAGCGGCCGCCGTTGGCGGCTTGATGATCCCACAAATGAAAGCGCGCGGTTACGGTGCCGACTATGCGGTCAACGTCACTTCGATGGCGGCGCTGATCGCGCTGCTGCTGCCGCCGTCACACAACATGATCATCTACTCCATCTCGGCGGGCGGCAAGATTTCGATCGCCGACCTGTTCACGGCCGGCATCGTCCCTGGCCTGCTCTTCGCCGCCGTCCTGATGGTCACGGCCTATATCGTTGCGCGCAAGCGCGGCTATCCGACCGAGAAGTTTCCCGGCTTCGCGACCGCACTGCATCTGCTGGCCGTTGCGATCCCCGGCCTCATGCTGATCGCCATCATTTTCGGCGGCGTGCGCTCAGGCATCTTCACGGCAACGGAGAGTTCGTGCGTTGCCGTGATCTACGCCCTGCTCGTCACGCTTCTCATCTACCGGCAGCTCAGCTGGGCGGACTTCGTCCATGCGACGATGGGCGCGGTGCGCACCACGGCGATGGTTCTGCTGATCATCGGTTGCGCGGCTGCCTTCTCCTGGCTCATGGCATTCCTCAGGGTTCCGGCAACGCTGGTTGCCTGGATGCAGACCCTGTCGGACAATCCGATCATGATCCTGCTGCTGCTTAACGTCCTGATGCTGGTGCTTGGCACCTTCATGGACATGGGTCCGACGATCATCATCACCACGCCGATTTTCCTGCCGATCGCAACCGCCTACGGTATCGATCCCGTGCATTTCGGCGTGATCATGATCTTGAACTACGGTATCGGGCTGAATACGCCACCGGTCGGCGGCGTACAGTTCGTGGCGTGTGCGGTCGGAAAGATATCGGTTTGGGAAGCCATGCGCTCGATCTGGCCATTTTACGGCGCCGGCATCGTTGTGCTGCTGCTGGTCACGTATATACCAGCCCTGTCGCTCTGGCTGCCGAGCGTCTTCAAATAGGGAACAGGTGATGAGCGAGAACCCAACCGACAAGCGCGTGGAACGGAAGCCGAAGCTTTCGGAGAATGTCGCGCAAGCCCTGCGATCGCAGATCCTCGCCGGCGATTTCGAGCTCGGCGAACGGCTGCCGACGGAACAGCGCATGACCGAGATCTTCGGCGTCAGCCGAACGGTCGTCCGTGAAGCCGTGGCCGCCCTTGCTGCCGACAACCTTGTAGAGGCGCGGCATGGTGCTGGCGTCTTCGTCGTCGATCATCCCATGCGCAAGATCAGCGCCATCACCGCCGATATGGGTAACCGCATCAGCCAGGCCGTGAACGTGCTCGAAGTCCGTATGGGCATTGAGATCGAAAGCGCGGGCCTTGCTGCGCAAAGGCGCAGCCCTTCGCAGGAAGCACGCATTCAGGAAGCGTTCTTCGAATTCGAACATCTGCTGAAACTGGGCGAACCAACCGGCAAGGCCGACTTCGCATTCCATCGCGAGATCGCTTCGGCAACCAACAACCCATTCTATGTCGAAATTCTCGACGCGCTGGGCGATCGGACCATTCCCTGCGACAGAAATTCCCCGTGGTATTCTATCGAAGTCCTATCGCCGGAGTATCTTAGCGGTTTGCAGCGCGAGCATCTGCGCATCCTGCAGGCGATTTCGGCTGGCGATCCTGATGCGGCACGCGACGCCATGCGGGCTCACCTGCTTGCGGCCCAGGAGCGTTACCGCAAGCGGCTTTCCGGTCAGCAGGCGGATTACTCCGAACTCATCTCACCACAGAGTCGTATCCGAACGTTTTGAACCGCAGAAGAAGAGAACCATGACAATCGAACATTCCATCCGTTTCGCGATCGATCCATTCGCGGCCGCCGCAATGGGCACAGATGAATTGCGGCATAACTTCCATATCGGCAATCTCTTCGAGCCGGGCCAGATCACCCTGACCTATACGCACTATGATCGCATGATCGTGGGCGCCGCCTTTCCTACCCACGCCACGTTGAAACTGGGAACCATCAAGCCGGTCGGAACGAAATCCTTCCTGGAACGGCGCGAACTGGTCGTGGTCAATATCGGCGGTGCCGGCGAGATCACCGTCGGTGATACCGCTTATACGCTCGGCACACGCGACATGCTCTATGTGGGCCTTGGGGAAGAGGTTGCCTTCTCCTCTAAAGATGCCGCAACACCGGCGAAATTCTACATCCTGTCGGCACCGGCACATCGCAAGTGCCCAACGCAGCTCATGACACTCGACAAAGCGAAACGCCTCGATCTCGGCAGCCAGGACACCTCGAACGAACGCTCGATCTTCCAGTTCACCACGACGATCGAAACCTGCCAGATCGTCGTCGGCATGACACAGCTCGCCAAGGGCTCTGTATGGAATACGATGCCGGCGCATGTGCATGACCGCCGCATGGAGGCCTACCTCTATTTCGATCTGGCCGAGGCCGCGCGCGTCTTCCATTTCATGGGAGAACCTTCCGAGACGCGTCATATCGTGATGGCGAACGAAGAAGCCGTCCTGTCACCGTCCTGGTCCATCCATTCGGGCTGCGGCACCTCCAATTACGCCTTCATCTGGGCCATGGCCGGCGACAATGTCGATTATACCGATGTCGATGCAGTGGCGATCGGAGACATGCGATGAGCGATCTTTCAGCTTTCAGCCTCGCCGGAAAGCGCATTGCCGTGACGGGAGCCAATACCGGCATCGGTCAGGGTATTGCCATCTCCATCGCACGCGCCGGCGGCACCGTCATCGGCATCGGCAGATCCGCCATGGATGAAACCGCACGGCTCGTCGAAGCCAATGGCGCCACCTTCCTTTCGCGGAAGACTGATATCAGTAACGCCAATGCTGCCGTCGCCATGCTCAAAGACCTCATGGAATCCGGTCCGCTGGATGGCCTGGTGAACAATGCCGGTATCATCCGCCGCGCCGATGCGGTGGACTTCACCGAAGAGGACTGGGATGCCGTCATGGACGTCAACCTGAAGTCTGTGTTCTTCCTGTGCCAGGCCTACGGCCGCCAGTGCATCGAGGCGAAGCGTCTCGGCCGTATCGTCAACATCGCCTCGCTTCTCTCGTTCCAGGGCGGCATCCGGGTACCGTCCTATACGGCTTCAAAACACGGTGTCCTTGGCATCACGCGCCTGCTGGCCAACGAATGGGCAGCCAAAGGCATCAATGTGAACGCCATCGCGCCGGGCTATATCGAGACCAACAACACGGAAGCGCTTCGCAACGATCCGGACAGGAGCAAATCCATTCTCGAACGCATTCCGGCAGGGCGCTGGGGTGTCGCGGACGATATCGGCGATGCAGCGGTTTTCCTGCTCGCGCCGGCATCCAATTACATGCATGGAGCTGTCCTTCCGGTGGACGGCGGATGGCTTGCGAGGTGATCATGGTTCAGAGTGCCGATATTTTCATGCGGGCGTCGGAAGGCGTCTGGGACACCACACCCGACGGCAATCTGCGTCGCATCGTCTGCTATACCGACGAACTGATGATGGTCGAATTCGCCTTCGAAAAGGGCGGAGAAGGCTGGATCCATTCTCATCCGCATGTGCAGTCGAGCTACGTTGCGGAAGGTGCGTTCGAGGTCACCATCGACGGGCGGACGGAAACACTGAAGGCAGGCGATAGCTTCATCGTGCCCTCCGGACTGAAGCATGGCGTCAAGGCCTTGGAAAAGGGTCGTCTGGTGGATTGCTTCACGCCGCATCGCTCGGATTTCCTGAAGCCGGCCTGAGCAGCGCTTTGCGCGTTTCGCGTCACGCCGGTATCGTGACGCGAACGATGAGCCCATGCGGCTGCTGGTCTTCGAGATGCAGTTCGCCTTGGTGCGCCTGCACAATCTCCGAGACGATCGACAAACCGAGGCCGAACCCCTTGTCAGAACCGGTGCGCGCGGGATCGCCCTTGAAAAATGGCTCCAGCACCTTGCGGTGCAAGTCCGCCGGGATGCCCGGGCCATTATCCGCAACCTCGATCGTGATGAACCCGTCTTTCGAACTAAGACCGACCTTGACTTCCGTGCCGAACTTCGTTGCATTCTCGCAGAGGTTGGAAACCGCCCTGTTCAATGCGATCGGCTTGAAATTCGCGACCAGCCGGTTCGGCCCCGCATAATCGACGGAATGCCCGATATCCTGAAACTCGTCGCAAATGGTCCTGACCACGGAGGCAATGTCCGCGCGCTCGGGCACTTCGCGCTTGAAGTCGTCACGCAGATAATTCAGGCTTTCGGACAAGAGGCGGTCGGTCTGCTCGATGTCGCTCAGAAGCGCGTCTCGCAGCCCTGTATCTGTGACTCGCTCAACCCTTAATCTCATTCGCGTCAGCGGGGTTCGCAGGTCATGGCTGATACCGCGCAACATGCGCGTGCGTCCCTCCACCATATCCGAAATACGGCTGCGCATATCGTTCAGCGCCCGTGCCAGAGCGACAATCTCGACGCTGCCGCGCTCCTCGAAAATCGGAGGACCGGTCGAGGCATCAGCATTGATTGCGGCAGCCGCGATCCGACGCAAGGGCAGCGTGATTGCCCAGACGGCAAACGCAGAGAACAGGCCGATCAGCGTCAACAAGGCAAAAAGATAGTTCGAGCCCCGGCCAAGAACATCATCGCTCCAGAAGAATGTCTTCGGCAGTTCGCTCAAAACCACCATGGTTTGGTCATCGACCTTGGCAGCAATCACGCGCTGATCGTTCAGGAACGTTCTCCAACCCTGCAGCGGAACAGGAATATCGTCCGGCGGGAAAATCCATTCCAGTATGACCTGGATCATCGGCTCGGTGGATGAGGAACTCCTGAAGAAGGCCAAATCGGACAGGGGCAACAGTTCCAGTTGCAGGCCATCCCGCTTCGCGGCATCCATGATGATAGGACGCTCCTCCGGTGCCGTATTCGCAAGAATACTCGAAATTGCATGAACGCGAGCCGACATTCGCTCGATGTCCGATATGTCCGCGTCGGTCCGCACTGCCCGCTCAAGCACCGGGCCGCCGACGATCACGATCAGCAGACCAAGGACGATAATCCAGGTGATCTGACCGTTGATCGTCGATGGCCAAAGGGACAACCGAAAACGCATACATTCTCCAAAACCAATAGACAGACGCGCGCATCCCTGCGCTGGCGGATCGATTATCCGCAACACCATACAGTCGCCTGCCCGGCGAGCACGTTAAGTTTTGTTACAGCCGACGCATCCGCGTCCGTAACATAGCGCAACACAACAACACGCACTGCTTCAGCGGCACATGCCAGAAAACCAGGGTCCCCCATCTCCGTCCGAAACGATCGGACAGGCTTGGCTATATACTCTGGAGCAAACATGGATTTTTTGTACCCCGCCAAACAACGCGTTTCGCGTCACATGCTTTGCATGGCGCTTGCGCTCGCCGGAACGACGCTGAACGCGCGGGCCGCCGATCTGACGCAGGATCCGCAGCCGACTGATCAGCAATTCGACGGCGAGCGTTTTGCCAAGGACCCCGCATCACGGAACTGGAGCCTCATCCTGGGCGCCGGCGCCATGTTCGAGCCGGAATATGAGGGCGGCGACAAATTTGCCATCAACCCTATCCCGGTCTTCATCTTCACCTATGGCGAATGGCTTGAAATCGACCCCACCGGCGCAACGATCAAGGCCTTCGAGCGGGACGGTTTTTCCCTCTCCGCACGTGTCGGCTACGAGACCGGCCGTGACGAAGACGATGCCGACGAACTCAAGGGCCTTGGCGACATCGATTTCGCCGCAACTGTCGGCCTCAAGGCTGCCTATGAAATGGGGCCGCTCGAAATCTACGCGGCGATCGACCAGACCATCGGCGGCAGCGAAAGCCTGATCGGAACGATCGGCGCGGAATACACCGCCCCCGTAACCGAGCAACTCATCCTCGGCGCCGGCGTCGAGGCGACCATCGCCAATGGCAAGCACATGGATGCCTATTTCGGTGTCAACGCGGACCAATCGGCAGCATCCGACCTTCCCCAGTACGATGCAGGTGCAGGCCTGAAGCGCGTCGATGTCAGCCTGTCCGCCACCTACCTCATCAATGAACACTGGATGGTTCGCGGCGAAGCGGGTGTCGGCGTCCTGACAGGCGATGCGGCTGATAGCCCGATCGTGAAGGAGAAAGTCCAGCCCTCGACATCGATTTTCGTCGGCTACAAATTCTGAGCAAGTCATCGCCAGTCAAGAACGAGAGCCCGGCCTTTTGGTCGGGCTTTTCATTTTGGGAAGCTCTCAGGCTTCGTCGACCATCGCGGTAAACGTATAACCGCCGAGACGCACGGTCTGTAGCAGCGTGGGCTCCTTGGGGTCACGCTCGATCTTCTGACGCAGCCGGCTGATATGGACGTCGACACTGCGCTCGATCGGTCCGGCAAGACCGGAATGTGTCAGCGACAGGAGTTCTTCTCGCGTGATCACCCGGCCCGGATTGCGACATAAGGCGAGTAGCAGATCGAATTCCGTCGTGGTCAGGGCGACACGGGCGTTGCTGGGATCATGAAGCTGGCGGCGAAGCGGGTCGATCTGCCAGCCGTCGAAGCGCAGTTTGCGCTGGCTGTTGGTTTCCACCAGGCCGTAGGATGCCCGCCGCAGCAGGCTGCGGACACGGGCGACCACTTCCCTGGGGCTAAACGGCTTGGTGACGTAATCGTCGGCACCGACCTCCAGACCGACGATCCGGTCGATTTCCTCACCAAGCGCCGTCAGCAGGATGATCGGAATGGTCTTCTCAGACCTGATCTTGCGGCAGAGGCTTATTCCGTCTTCGCCGGGAAGCATCACATCGAGGATGATCAGGTCGTAGGCGTTTTTCCGAAGCAGGGCCTGCATGACATGACCGTCCTCAACGACGGTCGGGATCATGCCGTTTTCCTGCATGGTCAGGGCCAGCAGCCTGCCGATTTCGGGATCGTCTTCAACGATCAATATCTGCGCGCTTCCCGATCCTGATTGCATTTCCGCCTGCCCCACTCCCGATGTCAGAAACATGCGCCCAAGCACCGCCTTTAATATTTCAATGTGTTAAGTTTTGTTGCGAAGGCAAGCCGTTCCGTCGCCAAAAACAACGGGCAGCCTTATCCTTTACGCAGCCTCCCGCTCCGTCCCGTCGAAAAACGCCCGTGTCATCTGCCGAATTCGATCGCCGAAACTGGATACAATCAGATGAAGCGCCGGGATCACCATCAGCGACAGCACGGTAGAAACCAACAGCCCGCCTATGACCGTGATTGCCATGGGAGACCTGAACTCGCCGCCATCACCGACGCCAATGGCCGACGGCAACATGCCGCCGACCATTGCCAGCGTCGTCATCACGATCGGCCGCGCGCGCTCCATGCATGCCCTGCGGATCGCTTCGACCCTGGGCAGACCCTCCCGTTCCCGCTCGATGGCAAAATCAATCAGCATGATCGCGTTCTTGGTAACAATACCCATGAGCATCAGAATTCCGATAACGACCGGAAGGGAAACGGCGCCGCCGCTGATAAACAGCGCGGCGGCAACGCCGGCAATCGCCAGCGGCAGGGAGGCGAGGATGGTGAGGGGCGAAAGAACGTTGCCGAACAGGAGGATCAGTACGCACAGCACCAGCATAATCCCGGCGACCATGGCCACGATGAAGCTTTCGAACACATCGCCCTCGCTGTCGGAATCTCCCGTCGCCTGGATGGTCACGCCACCGGCGAGGTTCTTGACCGCCGGAAGTGCATCCAGACGCTCCAGCCCCTGCCCTGGCGTCAGCCCGTTCGCCATATCTGCGCCGATCTCGATGCGACGCTGGCGATCGAACCGATCGATGAACGATATCGTCTCACCGAACGAAAATGTCGCCACAGCCGACAAGGGCACATTGGCGCCTGTGACGGACGCAACGGACAGGTTTTGCAGAAAGGCGAGATCGTCGCGTTGGCGCCGGTCCAGAAGCAGGCGGATCGGAATCTGGCGGCGGCCATCGATCAGCTTCGGCAGCCGGTCATCGACATCGCCAACCGTCGATACGCGAATGGCTTCCGCAACGGCTGCGGGTGATACGCCCAAGCTGGCGGCCTTGTCGGCCATCACATCCATTGTCAGTTGCGGGCTGGTCAGGGCGCCGTCGGCGGTCGGATCGATAAAGTCACTATCGGCAGACAGTGCTTCGACAATCGTATTCGCTGCCGCCTCGACGGCTTCTCCATCCGAACCAAGAACCGCAAAAGATAGATCCCGTGCACCCCGACTGTTGAGAAAGCGCATCTTGGCATCCGGCAGCGATGCCAGCCGTGTATCCAGATCCTTCTCGATTTCCGGCAGGGACCGCTTGCGTTCGGACTTGTGCGTCAGATCAACCAGCATAACCGCATAGCGGACATCCGCCTGCCCGCCCATACTCGATCCGGCGCGGGCAAACACACCCTCGACATCTTCATCCTGTCCGAGACGCGCCGCAATCTCGTCGGTGACGGCGCGGGTATCGTCGAGGGTCGATCCCGGCGGCAATTCCACGGTCAGAGTTAGACGTCCGTTGTCCTCGTCCGGCAGGAAACCGGTGGGCGCGGAGGCGAGGATCATCACCGCCGCCACGAACACGCCGATGGAAATTCCGGCCGTCGTCCAGCGCCAGCGGAGGCTGACGTGCAGGAGACGTTCATAGGCCGATGCAACGCGTCCCTGCCTTTCCGCCGAGGCCGCATGACCCTTCATCAGATAGGCAGCCATGATCGGCGTGATCAGCCGGGCGACGACAAGCGAGAAGAACACCGCGATCGCAACCGTCAGGCCGAATTCCCGGAAATAGAGACCGACGACACCCGTCATCATGCCGACCGGCACGAAAACGGCGATGATCGTTGCCGATATGGCGATCACAGCCAGGCCGATCTCGTCGGAGGCATCAAGGGCGGCACGATAGGCGGACTTGCCCATATTGCGGTGGCGCACGACGTTTTCGATCTCGACGATCGCGTCATCGACAAGGATGCCGGTCACCAGCGTGATCGCCAGAAGGCTCAATATGTTCAAGGAAAAGCCGAGATGGGCGATGACGAAGAAAGTCGGGACGACCGACAAGGGCAGCGCGACGGCGGCGACCAGCGTCGCGCGCCAGTCCCGCAGGAAGATGAACACGATGACGACCGCAAGTGCCGCGCCCTCGATCAGTGTCTGCATTGCCGAGCGGTAATTTCCGATCGTATAGGCGACATTGTCCTCGACCAACCGGAAGCCGACGCTCGTGTGTTGCGCTTCAAGATCGTCGATGGCCCGGGCAACGGCGGCAGCAACACTGACATCGCTTGCCCCTTGCGTGCGGTAGACGGAAAAGCCGACAACATCGGAGCCATCGAAGGTCGCGAACGATCGGGGCTCGGCGACAGTGTCGGTTACACGGCCGAGATCGCCCAGACGGACACTTCGATTGTCCGGCAGGGGAATGTGCAGATCCGCCAGTTCGCCAGCCGAGCCGGCAGCGGCCATGGTGGCGACGGCTTGTTCCCGTTCACCAAGCTGTGTCCTGCCGCCCGATCGCTCGACCTGGGTGCGAAACAGCGCCTGCGTTGCCGCTGCAGCCGTCAGGGACAGGGATTGCATCTGCGTAGCATCGAGTTCGACCTGGATTTCGCGGTCGACACCGCCGATTCTATCGACGCGGCCGACGCCGACCACGCCTTGAAGATCACGCGCAACGACATCCTCGATAAACCAGGAAAGCTCCGCCGCACTCATGCCCTTGCCCGTCACGGCATAGCTCACCACGGACTGCGCCTCTTCCTCCACGCGCTCGATCACCGGCTCGTCGATATCGGCCGGAAGGTCTGAGCGGATTTTCGCGACCACGTCCCGCACATCCGCGATCGCCCTGTCCGGCGATACGACGCCGAGTTCGAATTCCACGGTCGTCACCGAAACGCCCTGTACGACACTGGAGGTCAGTTCATCGATGCCGGGCAGGCTCGCGATCGCGTCCTCGACCGGACGCGTGACTTCAGTCTCCAGTTCCGTTGGCGTGGTGCCGGATTGCTCGACTGTGACCTTGACTGTCGGCGTGATGATAGTGGGAAAGTAGGTGACCGGCAGACGGCTGAAGCTGTACAGGCCGACGACCGTCAGAATCACGAAAAGCAGGATTGATGGCAGCGGATTGCGGATCGCCCAGGCGGAAATATTGGCCTTGATCACCGTACCGCCTCCACCGGATCCTGCAGAACCACGGTCGCCGAGACATCCTGCGGCAGATCGATAGAGGCATCCGCGATCAATGGCTGGACGCGTTCGCGTCCCTTGAAAAAACCGCCCGCCTTGAGCACGACCAGTTCCCCGGCACTCAGCCCGTCGCGGATTTCGACCCGATCGTCCTGTCGGGGGCCAGTGGATACCGTGCGCATGGCGACCTTATCATCTTTCACGACGTAGACGACCGGTCCCGTCCCTGTGTTCCTGACGGCGGAAGCCGGAACGAGAACGCCGTTCCTCGCCGATGTATCGATCGCAGCCCTGACAAACATGCCCGGCACGAGATCGGCCGCATTTGGGAGCTGTATGCGAACCACCGCGCTTCCGGTCGCGGTATCGAGCCTGGCGGCCTTCAATCTGATCGTGCCCTCGATCGATCGGTCTTCTCCGGGGATCGTGATCCTGGCCGCCATTCCCTCCTGAAGGCTGACGAAATTGTTCTGCGTCACCTCGGCGAGCATCTCGATCGTGTCGTTCTCGCCCAGAACGAAAAGCGGCGGTGGCGCATCCGATGTCGTCGAGCCTATACGTACGTCGCGGCTGAGGATCCTGCCGGCGCGTGGCGCACGCACGGTGCTTCGTTCAACCGTGAGTTCGATTTCCCGCCGCTCGCGCTCGATCAGTTTCTCGTCCGCATGCGCAAGTGCCAAGGACTGGCGTGCAAGCTCCAGTTCCGCGACGGCGCGGGCATAAGCGTTTTCGTGTTCGTCGAGAACCTGTTCGGCAAGCGCCTGCTTGGTGTGAAGAGCACGGCTTCGCTGTACCCGCTGCAAGGCATCGCGCTCTGCCACGCGGGCGACTTCGACTTTTCGATCTTCCACAAGGACGGCCGCCTGTGCACGAAGACGGTTGACCGCATTCTTGTCGAGCAGGATACGCGCCTCAATCGTGTCGAGGATCGCCAGGGCCTGTCCCTTTTCGACCACATCTCCGGCATCGACGAGAACATCAGTAACTTCCTTGCCGAAGACCAGCGGATGTACGGCGATCTCTTCACGCGCCGCCAGCCGCCCGACAACCGAAATGCTCTCGCTGATATCGCTGCGTTCGGCACGAACGACTGTGACCGGCATGCCATCGCGCGCGTTCGCCACTGTTGGCGACATCACCGCGATTGCGGCGCTGAAGCAGCTCATGGCGCACCATTGCGAAAGATATTCCATCCGAAGCCGTACCATTATCGATCCTTCCGTTCAGCGCTGAACCCTTGCGGCGCGCAATTCATGGCAAAGCATAGGGAGGATCGGCCGGAGCGCCGTTTCATCGTTTTAAGAAATGTTGCGACGCTGGCCCGCGACGGATTCCAGCAAGTGTGACGATCAGGGGCCGCCGCAATTTCGCCCGAAGCCAAAATATTTCGCAACAAAACGTAGCGATGGAGATGCCCGCGATTGCCTAGTTCTGGAAGCCCTTGAACCAATCCAGGCGCTATCGATGCTCCAGCTTGTGTCTGTCCCACGTGCGGACGAAACTACTTCTCCCTATTCCTCTTCCTCCTCGGTACGTCGTGTCTCGGTTATCGTGCCGACGCTGAACGAAGTTGAGAATATCGACCGCGTCCTGTTGGCGATTACCGCGCAGGAACGTCATGATCTCGCATTTGAGATCCTCGTCGCTGATGGCGGCTCCACCGACGGCACGATTGATTGCGTGCACCGCTGGCAGATGCATGCGAATGTCCGCCTCGTCCAAGGTGATGGCAAACGGGGACTGGCCGGCGATGTGCTTGATGCAGCCGCGCTCGCAACATCCGATGTGATCGTCGTCATAGATGCCGACCTCAGTCACCCGGCCGATCGCCTTCCCGCGCTGGTCGAACCCGTTCTCGATGACATGGCAGATATGGCGATCGGAAGCCGCTATGTGCCGGGCGGTGAAACGCCGGGCTGGCCAATGCACCGCCGTCTGCTCTCGCGTCTCGGCGGCCTTATGGCGCGGCCCCTGACCGATGTCCGCGACCCGATGTCGGGCTTTTTCGCGGTAAAGCGTGAGCGATTGCTGGCCATCGACCCGCAGGCTGTCGGCTTCAAGATCGGGCTGGAGATCATTGCGGCCGGCGGCGGAACATTGAGGACCACAGAAATCCCGATCTCCTTCATTGACCGCACGCTTGGCCATTCGAAAATCGGCTTCTCGCAATTGTTTGCCTATCTGCAGAGGCTCGTTGTTCTCGCCGGTGGTCGGGTCTCGGTAGACAGCCTTGCCCTATTCGCCCTGACAGGGTTGATCGGGGTCGGGGTCGATCTCCTGACATTTCAGGTTCTACGGCACATGGGGATGTCGATCGCCATCGCCCATATCATCAGCTTCGCCACCGCAACCATATCCAATTTGCTCTTGGGATCGCGATGGCTGTCGAAGGTGCGTGAACGATCGGCACAGGAGTGGCTGGTTCTCTCCGCACGCTACTTTACAATTTGCATGCTGGCGCTTTCCATCCGCGGCGGGGTTCTGGCCGGTCTGACGAGCGTGGATCTAATGCCTGTGCCGCTGGCGATGCTCGTCGCGATCGGTGCCGCATCTGCGGTCAATTTCATCGGATCAACTCTTTTTGTCTGGCAGCCGCCCTACCCGCGCCGGAGCAGCGTCATCAGATGGCGGATCGCGGCGCTCGGCATTGTCGCCTACGCCATCCTTCTGCGCTTGACCTTCATCGGTGTGATCGACCTGATCCCGCAGGAAGCCTATTACTGGAACTACGCACAGCATCTGGATATCGGTTATCTCGATCATCCGCCCATGGTCGCCTGGCTCATCTGGAGCAGCACCGCGATCTTCGGCAACAATGAATTCGGTGTCAGGATCATGGCCAGCGTCTGCTGGGCCATCGCAGCCTGGTTCACATTCCGGCTAACGCTCCGGCTGTTCGATACGACGACAGCCATCGTCAGCCTCATGCTCATGGCGACACTGCCATTCTTCTTTTCGATCGGCTTCGTGATGACGCCGGACGCTCCGCTGACGGCAGCCTGGGCCGGCGCTCTCTATTGTCTCCACGGCGCCATGATCGATGGCAAGACTCGCGGCTGGTATGGCGCAGCCGCTTGCATCGGTATCGGCATGCTTTCGAAATATACCATTGCGCTTCTCGGCCCGGCTGCACTGGCCGTCATGCTGGTAGATCCCGATGCCCGCCGGTGGTTCAAGCGGCCGCATCCCTACCTTGCCGCTTGCCTTGCACTTCTGATCTTCTCACCCGTAATCTACTGGAACGCGCAGAACGGACTTGCATCCTTTTCCTTCCAGAGCACGGAACGGCTGGAAGGTGAAATCAGCTTCAACCTGCCTGCCCTCCTGATCAATGCCGCGGGCCTTCTGACGCCGACGGGCCTTGTGGCCGCGCTCGCGATCCTGTTCCATCGACTGCGGGAGATCGGTGACGCAGATAACAGGCGTCGAACTGCCTGCTTTGCAGTCAGCTTTCTAGCAGTGCCGTTCGGAATTTTCGTCATCGCCAGCTTTCTGGGTGACACGAAGCTCAACTGGACCGGGCCGGTCTGGCTGATGGCGATCCCATCCATCGCGGCAACGATCGTGGCTCTGGCCGAGCGGCAGACCCGTTTCGCTCGCACAGCCAGGCAAGCCGCTGTTGCGACGATCGGCATCAGCGTTCTGTTGTTCGGGCTGGTCCTGAACCTGATGGCTTTTGCCCCCGCGCTTCAAGGAAATCTCAGCCTGCCGAAACAACCCGTCGCATGGAATGAGTTCGGCCGTCAGGTCGCGGACATCCGCGATGCGGTGGAACGCGAGACGGGCAGGACGCCAATCCTCATTGCAATGGACAAGTACAACGTCGCGAGCGAACTCGCCTTCTACGCAAGCAGGAATGAAGAAGGAGCCGGCTCGGTCGGTCGCGGTGTCATCGGGCAGCCCCCCAGCCTGATGTACGGCTTTTGGCACAGGCCCGAGGATTTTCGAGGGCGCGATGCGATCCTGCTGTCGTTCGACACCAATACCCTCGATGATCCCGCTCTCGCACGGCATTTTGACGCCCTGGGCGATACGCAGCAGAGGGTTGTGCTGAAAGACGGGGAGTGGATGGGGCTTTTTCGCTACCGTCTGGGCTTCGGCCTAAAGCCAATTCCTATGGAATAATCGGCGGTTCAAACCGAAATATCACAATTTATCCACCCGAACCTGAGATTCCCCTTGGTTTAAGAGCCAAAATTTGTAATTTGCGTCCGACCATTTTTTGACGATTCAAAGGGAATCCAATGCAGGTACTGGTTCGCGACAACAATGTCGATCAGGCGCTCCGCGTCTTGAAGAAGAAGCTTCAGCGCGAAGGCATCTTTCGCGAGATGCGCATGCGTGAAGCTTTCGAAAAGCCGTCCGTAAAAAAAGCCCGTGAAAAGGCCGAAGCCATCAGCCGTCAGCGCAAGCTGGCCCGCAAGCAGATGCAGCGTGATGGCCTGCTGCCGGCACCGAAGAAGAAGCCCGGCAAGTAATCCAGTTCGCGTGACCCTGCGCGGTCACCGCAATGAAAAGACGGCGTAGCGCCCGCACTGGAATCGCATCGCCTCTGCGATAGTGAAACCACCGATGACAGTTGCCGCTGCGACCACCAGGACTTCCTCGAAGACGTATCTCGCCGTTCTGGCAGTGTTGGGCCTGACCCACCTGCTGAACGACCTGATGCAATCGCTGATTCCGGCTGCGTACCCGATCCTCAAGGATGCCTATGCGCTGGATTTCGTGCAGATCGGCATGATCACCATGACATTCCAGATCGCCGGCTCGCTGCTGCAGCCGGCAATCGGCATAATCACCGACAAGCATCCCGCACCCTATTCGCCGGTCGTGGGAATGATGTTTACCCTTTCCGGCCTCGTCAGCCTCGCTTTCGCCCATAGCTATGCGATCATCCTTGTGTCGGTTGCCCTGATCGGCATCGGATCGTCGATCTTCCATCCGGAAGCGACCCGCATGGCGCGA
Source organism: Rhizobium sp. Leaf453 (assembly GCF_001425605.1). Lineage (GTDB taxonomy): Bacteria > Pseudomonadota > Alphaproteobacteria > Rhizobiales > Rhizobiaceae > Pararhizobium. Next base: position 190,617 of record NZ_LMRG01000002.1, read on the forward strand.
TACGCCGCCGGCGGCCGGCAAGGACTGGCGCAGGGACTTTTCCAGGTCGGAGGGCAGGCTGGAGGCGCGCTCGGTCCGGTTTTCGCTGCGTTCATCATCGTTCCTTGGGGCCAGCCGAGCCTTGCCTGGTTTGCGGCCCTAGCCCTTCTTGCCATGATGCTTCTCACCTGGATCGGAAGCAAGCAGCGCGAGATCAGCGCCGAATTCGCGGCGATGCGGGCAAAAGGGAAGACGAAAGGAGGTACGGTGCGGCATGCGCCTGTGACGATCGGCGTCGGCCTGGTCGTCCTGACCTTCCTGATGTTCGTTAAGAATGCCTATGGCGAAAGCTTCCGGTCTTTCTACACCTTCTATCTCATGGAAAAATTCGGCCTTTCGATTCCCTCGGCCCAGATGATGCTGTTCATCTTCCTCCTGGCCTCTGCTGCAGGCGCGCTGATCGGCGGTATCGTCGGCGACCGGATCGGGCGTTACCGGATTATCTGGATTTCCGTGCTGGGGCCGCTCCCATTGACGCTGATCCTGCCCCATGTCGACCTGTTCTGGACCGGAGTGCTGACCGTGATGATCAACCTGATCATGGCGAGCGCGTTCGCCTCGATCCTGATCTACGCGATCGAACTGCTGCCCAATCGAATCGGATTGATCGGCGGCCTGTTCTACGGCCTGAACTTCGGACTGGGTGGCATTGCCGCAGCACTCCTCGGTTTTCTCGCCGACAGCTACGGTGTGCAAACAGTCTATTATTTCTGCTCGTTCCTGCCTCTTGCGGGCCTTTTCGCCTGGTTCCTGCCAAGGATCGACGAAGGCAGAGGCTGATTAGCCGATGACGCGATTGGCTTCGTAAGGGAGCCAAATCCGCGCGGTTCCACACTCCACGCTCGAACACGACGCCGTTCGGCCAAAGCCCGTCGCCGCGCAGCTCGGACGAGTGCGCGAACAGACATGAGGGTGTCGTCCAAAGCGCTTGCATTTCATGCCTGTAGCCACAACGAACACGAGAGCAGACCAGCCTGACACAAGCGTTCGCCCCTAGCATGGGGATAGCGTCACTGTGCGTGTCGAAGGCCATGGCTTCCATGTGACGGTCGATGACACCAGGAAAAATTCTCGATACCGGCTGAAAGTCTGCGATATGACAACGATCTCTTCCTATACGCCTCTTCAGATCAAGGCCCTTTCACCTTCGGTCATTGCGTCCTGGAATTCCGATGACATTGCCGCCCTGTCGAGTTCGCAGCTTGGCGCGCTGTCCTCCATTCAGGTCGCGGCCCTGCAGGAAAACAGCGTTCGCAGCCTCAACAATTCCCAGATCGCCGCGATCGCGCCGAAGGCGATGGTTGGCCTGACGCTGGACCAGCTTGCGGCGATTTCAACGGATGCCATCTCCAGCCTTGGCGCAGCGCAGGTCGCGGCTCTGACGACCACTCAGATCACTGGCTTGAGCACCGCACAGGCCGAAGCGTTCAATCCTTCGCAGATCGCCAGCATGAGCTCAGCCCAGATCGCCGCCCTCAGCGCGGAAGATCTCGCAGCCTTCTCGACGGACGATATCGCAGCTATCAACACGAAGGCGATCCGTGGGCTGACCACCGATCAGATCGGAGCGCTGAGCACCAGTCAGATTGCCGCCCTGACGCCTGCGCAGGTCGCCGCCATGCGGGATACGCAGATCGGTGCTTTTTCCGCCGCCCAGATCGGTGCATTGACCACACAGCAGGTTGGCGCATTGAGCGCAACACAGATTTCCGGCCTGCCAGTCGCAAGCGTTGCCGCCTTCTCCGCAGCGCAGATCGGCGCGCTCAGTGGCAGAGCCATAACCGGTTTACGCTACGATCAACTGGCCGCGCTTTCCGCCACACAGACTTCTGCCCTGACGTCAAGCCAGGTCGGGCAGATGAGCGCCCGCCAATTCACGGCGTTGACGCCTGCTGCGTTGGCGGCCTTCACCACGGCTAAAATCGCGGCGATGACGCCGTCCGCGATGTCGGGCCTGTCGGTCGAGCAGATTGGCGCACTCTCTACTAGCCAGATCGCTGCCCTCACCCCGGCCCAGGTCTCGGCCTTGAAGCCAACTCACGTGGCAGCCCTTTCCACGGCGCAAGTCGGGGCATTGACCGAAGACCAGATGCGCGCGCTGACCTCTATTCAGGTCGCCGCCTTTAGCCCGGACAAGATCGCTTCGCTTTCCACCACGCAGATCGCCGCTCTCGGCGTCAAGGCTATTCCCGGCCTGACATCGGCCCAGGTCACGGCTCTCACAACCGCACAGATCGATGCACTCACGTCAGCGCAGATCGGCAACCTCAGCGCCAAGCAGGTGGCCGCCCTCAGCCCGGAGGCGCTGGCCGCGTTTTCGGCTGAGGATATCGCCGCCCTCAAGCCGGCGGCAATTCCGGGCTTTACCGCAACCCAGATCGCGGCGTTGAAGCTTGACCAGTTCGCCGCCCTGACGCCAACGCAGATCAGCGCCTTCCAGGCGATCCAGATCACGGCGATGACGCCGCAGCAGGTCGATGTCTGGTCGACGACGCAGTTGCGCGCCCTCAGCGCCACGCAGGTGGCGGCACTCGGCACGGACAAGATCGCCGTCCTCTCCCCCGAGCAGATCGGCTCACTCAATGCCAAGTCCGTCGCCGGGATGACACCAGCCCAGATCGCAGCGCTGACGCCGGGCCAGGCCGAGGCGCTGACGACGGGACAGGTCGCCGCTCTCAGCACCGCCCAGATCGCGGCCCTGACGCCTTCCGCGCTGGAAACGTTCACGCCTGCGAAAATCCAGGCGATCAGCACAAGAGCCGTCACCGGGCTGTCTCCGGAAAACGTGAATGGTCTGACGCTCGAGCAGGCTTCGGCACTCACGGCCGGCCAGATCGGCACCATGAAGAACACGCAGGTTGGCGCGCTCACGCCGGCCCAGATCGAAGCGATGTCGACGACCCAGATCAAGGGTTTCAACGCCAGCCATGTCGCAGCGCTCAGCGTCGATGCGATCAAGGCGTTTTCCACCGACCAGATCGCGGCCCTCAGCACGGCGGCCATCGGCGGCCTGACCACGGCACAGATCGCGGCACTCACCACAACCCAGGCAGAAGCCCTAACGTCCTCGCAGGTCGGTGGCCTCAGCGTGACGCAGGTCGCGGCACTGACCGTGGATGACCTGGCGACCTTCTCCACCGCCGACATCGCCGCCATCAAGCCGGCGGCTATTCCCGGCCTTTCCAAAGCGCAGTTGACAGCCTTCGGACCGGAGCAGATTGCCGCACTGACATCCAGTCAGATCGCGGCCCTGAAGCCCAGTCAGATCGCTGACCTTCAACCCGGTCAGGTCGCCGCGCTGAGTACCTCGCAGATCCGTGCCCTGACACCGGCGCAAGCCGCGGCAATCACGGCGGAAGGCGTTGCCGCCTTGTCGACCGACCAGATCGCAGCGCTCACGACAAAGACCGTCGGAGGACTGACCCCGGTCCAGGTCGGTGGTCTGACGGATGCCCAGATCGAGGCACTGACGACGACCCAGATCAACGGCCTGACCGCGACGCAACTCGCCACCCTCACCCCGCAGGGGCTTGCCACCTTCAGCCCGGAAGAAATCGCCGCGATCAGCACCACCGCAATCACCGGTCTGACGGCCGCGGCAATGGCATCCCTCACTCCGCAGCAGATGGGCGCCCTCACGCCTGCCCAGATTGCGGCGCTGAAGCCGGAGCAGGTCGCGGCACTGACCGCCTCGCAGGTTGATGGACTGACCAATGCGCAGGTTACGGCGCTAACCGCGACGCAGGTTGCTGCCCTGCCCACCGATCGTCTCGCCGCCTTTTCCACCGACCAGATCGCCGCGCTGTCGGCAAAGGCCGTCGCAGGGTTGACGCCCACACAGGTCGCCGCCCTCAGCATCGTCCAGGTCGCCAGCCTGTCAACCGCGCAGGTCGGCGCGCTGACCTCGACGCAGGTTGCGGCGCTGCCGGTCAGCACACTCTCCAGCTTTACCACCGCGCAGATTGCCGCGATCAGCGCATCCGCCATTCCCGGCCTCACCGCGGACGGCATTGCAGGTCTCAGCCTTGAACAGGTCGGCGCGCTGACGGCGGGCCAGATCGGCGCGCTGACGGGCAGTCAGGCAGGAAGCCTGAGTGCCGCGCAAATGAACGGCCTGACCAATGCTCAACTCGGAGCGTTTGGTGCCGCCCAGATCGCCGGTCTCTCGACGGACCGGATCACCGCACTGACGCCCGAACAGATCGGCGCACTGAGCGCAAAGGCCGTTGGCGGACTGACAGCTGCCCAGATCAGTGCACTTTCGGTTTCCCAGGTCGATAGCCTCTCGACGACCCAGATCGCCGCGCTCACAGCGACGCAGATGGGCAATTTCGGGGCGGCGGCGCTGGCGACCTTCTCGGCCGCCGACATTGCCGCCATCAGTGCTAGCGCTCTCGCGGGTCTCAGCGCACCGCAGATTGCCAATCTCAGCGCCGATCAGTTGGGCGCGCTTTCGGCCGCCCAGATGGCCGGGCTGACAGCCGACCAGATTTCGAATCTCGGCACAAGCCAGGTCAGCGGGCTGACGGCGACACAGATCAAGGCGCTCAGCGCCACCCAGATCGCGGCACTGCCCCCCACAAGCGTCGCGGTGCTGTCCTCGACACAGATCGAAGCCATCACCGTCGCGGCCATTCCCGGCCTGACGGCGGCGCAACTTGCAGGCTTTACCGCCGGACAGGTCGACAGCTTGACCACCGCGCAGATCGGCGCGCTGACTGCGACCCAGATCGGCGCATTGGGCAGCACGATCGTCTCCACTTTCTCCGCAACGGATATCGCGGCGATCAGCGCCTCGGCCATCGCCGGCCTGCCGGAATCCTTTGTTTCAGCGCTTCATCCCGATCAGATCGCGGGCCTGACCGGTGCACAGATGGCCAACTTGACCTATTACCAGGTCAATGGCCTGACATCGGCACAGCTCGCTGCCGTGACACCGGCGCAGATGGGCAATTTCACTGCCTTGCAGATCGCTGCCTTCAGCCCGGAAAAGATCGCCGGTCTTACTCCGGCCCAGATCGCCGGAATCGCACCCGGCTCCATCGGCGGACTGGCGGCAACAACCGTTTCCGGCCTGACAGCGGCGCAGGCAGAGGCGCTCACGCCAGCACAGATCGCCAAGTTCAGCGCATCGCAGATCACGGCCATCAGCCCGGCGGCGCTTGCCACATTCTCCGGTGCCGATATCGGCGCGATCAGCCTGTCCGCACTGCCGGGCCTGACGCTGGCGCAGGCGCGCAACTTCAGCCTCGCCCAGTTGCAGGGATTGACGTCCTCGCAGATGCAGGCCCTGTCTCCCGAACAGATGGCGGCCATCGTCGCAGCCTATGATGACCACAAGGGCTCATAGGCCTGAACAAACGCAACGACGAATCGAGATGATTGGACCGGGGCGTTTGCAAGAACGCCCCGTTCTTCTTGCCATTGGCGTCAGGCAACCCGTCGGCGAAGGATGAACCAGGCCGCAACTGCGCTCATGATCGCGAGGGAGTACCAGGTCAGAGCATAGACGAGATGGCTGTTTCGGAAAGCGACGACTGTGAGACCGCCGATCGGCAGACCACCAGCATTGGGTGTCCCATCCGCATCGATGAAATAGGGGGCGACATCCTTCAGCGCCTTTGCCTCGGCTATCGCAGCCACGTCGCGGGAAAACCAGCGGTCATTGGCTGGATCGTTGGAGCGCAGAAAGCCACCGCCCGGTTCGCTGATCCTCAAAAGGCCCGTGACGGATACAGGCCCAGCCGCCAGTTCGCTGCCGAGACGTGCATCCCGGGCGCTCCGGTCGGCCGGCACGAAGCCACGATTCACCAGGAACGTCGACCCGTCATTCACTCTTAGCGGCGTTAATACCCAGAAGCCCGCGCCGCGCTCCGTAACGGCTTGCACCAGGGCCGATTTATCGTGATCGAAGAACCCTTTGGCGGTGACGTGCCGGTATTCGTCCGTGGCGGCTGCGACTTCTGCCCATTCGGAAAGGGATGGTGCGGGCACAGCCGGGGCATGGACACGCGTCTCTACACGCTCGATGAGATCGAGCTTCCAGAACAAGCGCTGGACCTGCCAGGTGCCGAGACCAACGAACACGAAGGTAAGCAGAAGCATGAGACCGGCAAACCCCAGACGGGAACGGAACGACGAAGCACGCGCCTCCGCCTCTCCCGCAGGCCGATCCCTGTTCATGACAGCACCGGATCCATCCTCACGCCGTCACGGCATGTTCTTCATCATGTCGTGGGTCATCGGCATCATGTTGGCGTTCAGGTGATGCATGACCCACAGCGATCCGGCGAGCGCAATGCCGACGATCACCAGCGTGAAGATCAGCGCCATCATCGTCCAGCCGCCTTCCGAGCGCGGGTTCATGTGCAGGAAGCAGACCATATGCACGACGATCTGCACGGCGCCGATGCCCATGACGATCACAGCTGTCAGCAGCTTGCTGTCCAGGACGCCGCCCATGACCAGCGCGAAGGGGATGGCCGTCAGGATTACCGACAGAACGAAGCCGATCATGTAGCTCTTCAGGGATCCATGGCTGGCCTCGTGACCATGGCCATGATGCGCATCCGCGCCGTGTCCGTGGGATGACTGATGCGATGGTGCACTCATGCGAGAACTCCCAGCAGATAGACGAAGGAAAACACACCGATCCAGATGACGTCGAGGAAGTGCCAGAACATCGACAGGCACATCAGCCGACGGCGGTTTTCAGGAACGAGGCCGCGCCGGCTGACCTGCACCATCAGCGTGATCAGCCAGATCATGCCGAAAGTCACGTGCAGGCCGTGGGTGCCGACCAGCGTGAAGAAGGATGACAGGAAGGCGGAGCGCGTCGGGCCGGCGCCTTCCTGGATCAGGTGATGGAACTCATAGATCTCCAGCGCCAGGAAGATCGCGCCGAACACGCCGGTGACGCCCAGCCAGAACAACGTTTCCATCTTGGCGTTGCGCTCCATCTGGAGCATGGCGAAGCCATAGGTGATGGACGAGAACAACAGCATGGCGGTGTTGACGGCGACGATGTTCAGATCGAACAGATCCGCCGGCGACGGGCCTGCCGCATAGTTGCGCCCGAGCACGCCGTGCGTTGCAAACAGCACGGCGAAGATCAGGCAGTCGCTCATCAGGTAGAGCCAGAAACCCAGCATGGTGCTGTTTTCCGGATGATGATCTTCCGTCAGATAGAACTGCGGCTTTTCGGTTTCCTGGACGTGGGTCGCGCTCATGGGCTCAGGTCCGTTCTGCAAGCAGTTTCGTGCGCATATCTTCCGTCGCCGTCACCGTCTCGGCGGGGATGAAGAAGTCACGATCGTAGTTGAAGGTATGGGCGATCGAAACCGCGATGATGGCGACGAAAGACAGGGCCGCCAGCCACCAGATGTACCAGATCATCGCGAAGGCAAATACAACGCTGATGCCTGCGAGGATGACACCGGTGCCGGTGCTCTTCGGCATATGGATCGAGCGGAAGCCGGTGAGCGGACGCTCATAGCCACGGTTCTTCATGTCGTACCAGCTGTCATGATCGTGCACGACCGGCGTGAAGGCGAAGTTGTAGTCCGGCGGCGGCGACGAAGTCGACCATTCCAGCGTACGGCCATCCCACGGATCGCCGCTGTCGCAACGCAACTGGTCGCGCTTCAGGAAGCTGACGACGAGCTGGATGATGAAGGAGCCGATACCGCAGGCAATCAGGGCGGCGCCAAAGGCGGCGATGATGAACCAGATTTGCAGCGACGGGTCCTCGAACTGCGAGACGCGGCGTGTGACGCCCATAAGGCCCAGCACATAGAGCGGCATGAAGGCGAAGAAGAAGCCGATCTGCCAGAACCAGAAGCTCATCTTGCCCCAGAAGACATCGAGCTTGTAACCGAAAGCCTTCGGCCACCAGTAGACGAGACCTGCCATCAGCCCGAACAGCACGCCGCCGATGATGACATTGTGGAAATGCGCGATGAGGAACAGCGAATTGTGCAACACGAAGTCGGCGGGCGGGATGGCGAGCATGACGCCGGTCATGCCACCGATGACGAAGGTGATCATGAAGCCGATGGTCCACAGCATAGGCAGTTCGTAGCGAATACGGCCGCGATACATGGTGAAGAGCCAGTTGAACATCTTCGCCCCGGTCGGGATCGAGATGATCATCGTGGTGATGCCGAAGAAGGCATTGACCGAGGCGCCGGAACCCATCGTGAAGAAGTGATGCAACCACACGAGATAGGACAGGATCATGATCACGCAGGTGGCGTAGACCATCGAAGCATAACCGAACAGACGCTTGCCGGAGAAGGTCGCGACGACCTCGGAGAAGATGCCGAAGGCCGGCAGCACGAGGATATAGACTTCCGGATGACCCCAGATCCAGATGAGGTTGATGTACATCATCGGGTTGCCGCCAAGGTCATTGGTGAAGAAGTTCGTATCGACATAGCGGTCGAGCGACAGCAGCGCGAGCGTCGCCGTCAGGATCGGGAAGGTGGCGACGATCAGGATGTTGGTGCAGAGTGAGGTCCAGGTGAAGACCGGCATCTTCATGAAGGTCATGCCCGGCGCGCGCATCTTGACGATGGTCGCGATCAGATTGATGCCTGAAAGCGTGGTCCCGACACCTGCCACCTGCAGGCCCCAGATATAATAATCGACCCCGACGCCGGGACTGTAGTCCGATCCCGAAAGCGGCGGATAGGCCAGCCAGCCGGTGCGCGCAAACTCGCCGACAAAGAGCGACATCATGATGATTATGGCGCCTGCCGTCGTCATCCAGAACGAGAAGTTGTTGAGGAACGGGAAGGAAACGTCGCGCGCGCCGATCTGCAACGGAACGACATAGTTCATGAAGCCGGTGACGAAGGGCATGGCGACGAAAAAGATCATGATCACGCCGTGCGCCGTGAAGATTTGATCATAGTGATGCGGGTTGAGGTAACCCTCGTTGCCGTTGAAGGCGATCGCCTGCTGGATACGCATCATGATCGCGTCGGCAAAGCCGCGCAGCAGCATGATGATCGCCAGAATGATGTACATGATGCCGATCTTCTTGTGATCGACGGATGTGAACCACTCGTTCCAGAGATAGCCCCAGAGCTTGAATTTGGTGATCAGGCCAAGGACGGCGATGCCGCCGAGCGCGACGACCGCGAAGGTCACGACGAGAATCGGCTCGTGATAGGGGATCGCTTCCAGGGAAAGCCGACCGAAGAGGAATTTCGTGAGGCTGATATCGCCGAACATGGGGTATCCAATATCGTTTCGAATGCAGGCCAAAGGCCTCGTGAGGTTGCTTCGAGCACGCCGCAGCCGGCGGGCGCGAACGTCCCGATTACTTCGTGTGCATCTCGTGGTTCATCTCGGCGGGCATTTCCTGCCCGTCCTTGATGCCTTCGGCCGGCTCTTCGCTGCGCGCGGGATTGCCGGTATCCGGGAACGTGGCGCCGGGTGCGGCCTCTTCGCCATGGCCTCCGGCGCTGTCCGCATGCCGGTTGTCGTGCTCGAGCTTGGCCTTGTTCTCATGGCTCTCGAGGCCCGCACCGCCCATCAGGTCGATATGCATCATGTCCTTCATGCACATCTGGCCGGGGCGCGCGCACATGTTGAGAACGGCATCGTAAAGCCCGTTTTCAACCGTAGCATAGTAGCGAACAGGTTCCTTGATGCTTGGCTTTTCGAGCTTCAGGTAGGCGTCGCGATTGAGCGCCGTGCCGTTCTGCTTGACCTGTGCGACCCAGCTGTCGAAGCCCACCTGGTCAAGACCGTGGAACTTGAAGCGCATGTGGGAGAAGCCATCGCCGCTATAGTTCGAGGACAGGCCTTCGTATTCGCCAGCTTTGTTGATCACGGCGTGCAGCTTGGTTTGCATTCCCGGCATGGTGTAGATCATGCCGGCCAATGCGGGAACGTAGAAGGAGTTCATCACCGAGGATGCCGTCAGCTTGAAATTGATCGGCACATCGACAGGTGCTGCCATTTCATTGACTGTTGCAATCCCGTAGTCCGGATAGAAGAACAGCCATTTCCAGTCGAGCGCCACCACTTCGACCGTGATCGGCTTGACTTCCGACGTCACCGGGCGTGACGCATCGATGCGGTCGAGCGGCCGGTAAGGATCGAGCTTGTGGGTGCTGACCCAGGTAATGGCGCCCAGCGCGATGATGATGGCCAGCGGCGCTGACCAGATCACGACTTCAAGGCCGGTGGAGTGATGCCACTCCGGATCATATTTCGCCGAGGTGTTCGACTGGCGGTAATGCCAGGCGAACCATATCGTCAGGCAGATGACGGGTATGATGATGATCAGCATCAGGATCGTCGAGATGACGATCAGGTCCCGCTGCTGCGCGGCGATGTCGCCGGATGGCGACATGACGACCATGTTGCACCCTGTCAGGGCCAGCAGCATGAGCGTCAGGATGATCGATCGTTGGGCGATTTTCATCGGCATTTCCGGCTCAACTTGCGTTATGTTTCTTGCCAATAATCAGGCACGGTCGCACATGGGAATGAGGTGGTTCGTCGCACCGCAGCATTCTGTCGCAGTGCAAGAGCTGCTTTTCATTTCGCGTTGCCGCAGTTTTATAATAGCGCAATAGACGTGTCGGTTTTGCTGCACTGCCGTGGAAGCAGGCCGACTGGTTATCGACATCTGCCCCGAAATTCGAATGCTGAGCTAATTCTTGATATTGGAAGTCAATTAGTCAACACTCGAAGGACATGGCGCACATCGCTCGGAGAAATTCATGAGTTCGGCCGTCAACCCAACATCCACTGGTCTCGAACAGGACGCCCGGCAGATGCATGCCGACGGCAAGCCGCTGTCGCCGGGCAATATCGCCATCGGCGTGGTGATCGGCCGAACATCGGAATTCTTCGACTTCTTCGTCTACGGTCTCGGCTCGATCCTCGTTTTTCCGAAGCTGATCTTCCCATTCGCGCCGAGCGCGGTTGCGGCGACGCTGATGGCCTTTGCCCTGTTTCCGCTGGCCTTCATCGCCCGTCCGATCGGCTCCTTCGTCTTCATGTGGATCGACCGCAACTATGGACGCGGCACGAAACTGACGATCGCCCTGTTCATTCTCGGAGGTTCGACGGCGTCCATCGCCTTCCTGCCCGGCTATGAGACCATCGGTTATTGGGCCGTGGCGCTTCTGGCGCTATTCCGGCTCGGACAGGGTTTCGCGCTCGGCGGCGCCTGGGATGGCCTGGCCTCGCTTCTGAACCTTAGCGCCCCTGAAAATCGCCGTGGCTGGTACGCGATGATTCCTCAGCTTGGTGCACCGATCGGCTTTGCGCTGGCCAGCATCCTCTTCGGCTACATGGTCACTAGCCTGTCCGAGGCCGACTTCCTCGCCTGGGGCTGGCGCTATCCGTTCTTCGTCGCCTTCGCGATCAACGTCGTGGCCTTGTTTGCCCGCCTGCGCATCGTCGCCAGCAAGGAATTCGGTGCCGCGATGGAAGCCCAGGAACTGCAGGCGCGGCCGATCTTCGAAATGCTGAGCAAACACGCCATCGACGTCATTCTCGGCGCTTTCGTGCCGCTCGCGAGCTTCGCGATGTTCCACCTCGTCACCATCTTCCCGCTGAGTTGGATCACCCTTTATGGCGGTCAGTCGGCGGCGCAGTTCCTCTGGGTCCAGGTGGCCGGTGCGGCGCTCGGCGCTGTTGGCATCATCCTGTCCGGCGTTATCGCCGACAGGATCGGCCGCCGCAACCAGCTGATGGTCGGCGCGATCCTCATCGCCATCTTCAGCTTCTCGGCGCCGTTCCTGCTCGATGCCGGCGGCAAGGGCCAGGATGCCTATATCCTGATCGGCTTCTTCATTCTCGGCCTCACCTTCGGCCAGTCATCCGGTGCGGTTTCCTCGCGCTTCACGCAATATTACCGTTATACCGGCGCAGCCTTGACGTCGGACCTCGCCTGGCTGCTCGGCGCGGGCTTCGCGCCGCTGGTCGCGCTCGGTCTTGCCAGCAGCTTCGGCATCATCTTCATCGGCGGCTACCTGATCTCGGGCGCCATCTGCACCATTGCGGCACTGACCCTGACACGGACGCTCGACGTTCAATAGAAAACAGGTGTCGGCTTATTCAACACAACAAACGCCGTCCGCCTCCGCGGATGGCGTTTTTGTTTGTGGCAGATCATCATTCACTGCAGCCCGATAAACCTCCCCTCTCTAATCTGCTTGAAGACCACAATCTCTTGCCTTCGCCGCACCATGGGATAATATTCTACTAAATCTATAGAAAAAGAAAGACCAGTCTTTCTCAGCCTTCATTCGCTCCCCTATTGTCGAAGCAGGCTCAACGAGATGGCGAAACGCTTTCCATCGTCGAGCCTGTTTCGGGGGACTCGAGCGAGAGGAAGCGACCATGTCCATTGAATTATCGAAATCCCGGCCTGGCAAGCGCTGGGGCACGGCCCTTCTGCTGTCGGCCGCCCTTTCGTTTGGTGCGACCGGACTTTTCGGCGTAACCACCGCCCAGGCCGATGACCGCAAGACGGTAACGATCACCGACGAACTCGGTCGTGAAGTCACGCTTCCGGTTCCGATCAAGGCCGTTTATCCAGATCTCTGGTACCAGACGGAAATCGTCCGGGCGATTGGCGCCGGCGACACGATCGTCGCTGTCGACCAGACCGCCGATCCGCGCAAGAACGCCGCCAACAAGGACTATTTCGCCGAGTTCGCGGATGTGCCGGATGCCGGCAAGTTCGATGGCCCGAACTGGGAAACGATCGCAACATCCGGCGCCGAAGTGTTTTTTGCCCGCCGCAACTCGCCCTGGCAGGATGCCGAACAGAAGCTGAAGCCCTTCGGCATTCAGGTCGTCGTTGTCAGCACCTGGGACCCGAAGGTGCTGCGGGCGCAGCTGCCCAATATCGGCACGATCTTCGGCAAGGAAAAGGGCGCCGCCGACCTCGCCGAACTCTATGACGATATCGACAAGGTTTTGAAAGACAAACTGCAGGGTGTCAAACCAAAGACGGTCTACTTCGAGAACAACGCCGACTTCGTGACCTCCCTGCCCGGTTCCGGCTGGAATGACACGATCGTTCTCGGTGGCGGCAAGAACATTTTCGGCGATATCAAGATCGCCAATACCGGCAGTGCCTCGGTTCACACCTACACGGTCGACCCCGTCGAGATCATCGGCCGCAATCCCGATGTGATCATTCACAACGGCGTCGACGGCCAGGCATCCGGTTACGAGCCCTGGGACAAGAAGCTCTTGTCTGATCAGTCCGAACGCATTGCCGGACGTGCCGGATGGGATGCGATCAAGGCCGTGCAGGACAAGAATGTCTTCGTCTTCAGCAACTTTTTCTTTTCGTCGCTCGGCAAGCAGGTCGGCGCTCTCGCCGTCGCCAAATGGCTCTATCCGGACCGCCTCGCCGATGTCGATGTCGACGCATATTTTGCACGCTGGCTGCAGGCGCAGGGCGTGAAACCTCGCCCGATCGCCGACTACGTCTACAAGCTAGGCAGCTAAGCGCTGTCGGCACCGCAGCGAACAATCGATCAGCGAGGACCGCAATGAGTTCAATTCAGACAGATCCTACTCTGGTCGGCACGCCGGCTGGTGGGGGACGGCCCCGGCGCCAGCGCGACCGGTACGCTTATCAGAACACAGCGATCGCGCTCGGTCTCGTTGCGGTGCTTGTCACCGCGATCATCGGGGTGCAGATCGGAACATCCGGGGCGACCTTCGTCAATGTCCTGGAGACATTCTGGGGAAAGATCACCGGCGTCGTCCCGACCGATCGCGCCGTGCTTCAGGTCCAGACCGTCATCTGGGAATTGCGGGTGCCGCGCGTGCTGCTCGCCATTTTCGGTGGCGCCGCGCTCGCCGTCGCAGGGACGTTGTTTCAGGGCTTGCTGCGCAATCCGCTCGTCAGCCCCTACACGCTCGGGATCGCACCGGCCGCTGCCTTCGGCGCGTCACTCGCTATCGTGATCTTCGGGGCGACGGCGGGCAGCGCCACCATTTCGCTGGTTATCGGCGCGCTGCTGTTTTCCTTTCTGAACACGGCGCTGGTTCTTTCGCTGGCCTCGACACGAAACCTCAATCCGACCTCGCTGATCCTCGTCGGGATCGCACTGTCGCAACTGTTCGGCGCGCTCACCGCCTGCATCCAGTATTTCGCGGAAGACGAAATCCTCGCCGCGATCGTTCGCTGGACCTGGGGTTCGGTCAACAATTCCGCCTGGTATCAGGTACTGGTACTGCTGGTGCTGCTGGGGATCACCTTTCCTTACATCCGTTTCCGCAGCGGCGCGCTGAACGCCATCGCCTTTGCCGGTGACGATTCCGCCAAGACGCTCGGCGTCGCCGTCTCCCGCGTCCGGCTGGAATCGATCGCGATCGCCGCCACGCTGACGGCCGTCACGATCGCGTTTACCGGCATCATCGGTTTCGTCGGCCTCGTCGCGCCCCATATCGCGCGGCTTGTGGTCGGCTCCAACCACCGGTTCCTGACCACATTCTCGGCCATTATCGGCGCCCTGCTGCTTGTCGTCTCCGACGCAGTCGGCCGGCTCGTCATCTCGCCGGGCGTCATTCCGGTCGGCATCATCGATGCCTTGGTCGGCGCGCCCATCTTCCTCTACCTCATCCTCACTCGGCAAAAGGCGATCGAATGACCCTCACCATTGACTCCCTCGTTGTTGGCTACGGAAAGAGAGAGGTCGTCAAGGGCGCGACTCTCGACGTCAGCAAAGGCGAACTGGTCGGCCTGCTCGGCTCGAACGGCTCCGGAAAATCCACCCTGATCAAGACCATCGCCGGCATCAACCGCCACACCAGGGGCACCATCACCTGGAACGGCGGCACCGACCTCGCCAACCTGCCACGGCGGGAGTTGGCCAAGATCGTCGCCTATGTGCCCCAGTCCATCGGGCTCTCCTTCGCCCTCGATATCAAGGAAGCCGTTCTTCTGGGTCGCACGCCTTATTTCGGAACGAAGCCACGCGACGAGGACTGGCAACATGTCGAAGCCGCTATGCGGCTGCTCGGGCTCGACGAACTCGGCGACCGCAACGTCACCGAACTGTCCGGTGGACAGGGTCAGCGTGTATTGATCGCCCGAGCGCTGGCGCAAGACCCGGAAATCCTGCTTCTGGACGAGCCTACCAGTGCGCTCGATATCCGCTATCAGTGGCAGACACTCAGCGTTGCACGCGAAGTCACGCGGAAGAACAATGTAGCCGGCGTTATCGCGATCCATGACCTCAACCAGGCCGCCCGTTTCACCGATCGCGTCGTCTTCCTGCACGATGGCGAGGTGATCGGCGATGGCCGACCGGCTGATGTCTATTCACCTGAGCTGATCAAGCGGGTCTACGGCGTCGACGTCGAAATCTCCACCTACAAGGGCTTCGCACAGGTGCATCCCTTGTCGGAGCGCGCCGAACACCTGCTGCGGACGCCGCCGGTTGCCCCGGCCTACACGCCAGTCTTCGCCGAAGCGCGTCTGGAACTGCACGCCTGAGCCGCACCATTTTTTGAAGGACGACCACCATGACGAACAAATGGGGAGGCCGCACAAGCGAGCGCGGCCAGGGACTGGTGCTGGGCCTGCTTCTCGGCGGCACCGGCCAGACGAAAAAGCCCGGGCGGGACGGGCCGACCGATAATCTTCTCGACATCACAGCCTATATCGAACAGGCGCAGCAGGCCGAGCGCGGCAAGATCCACACGATCTTCCTCGCCGATGCCCTCGTCACCAGCGAGACGGCACCGAAGCCGGGACTGGAGCCGGTGACGCTGCTCAGCGCACTGGCCGCCCTGACATCCCGGATCGGTCTGATCGGCTCGATCTCGACCTCGTTCACCGAGCCCTACAACCTCGCCCGTCAGGTCCTGTCCCTCGACCACATTTCGGGCGGGCGTGCCGGCTGGAACCTCGTCACATCATCTGCCGGCGAGAAGAACTTCGGCAAGCCGCTGCCTGCCCATGACGACCGTTATGCCGTCGCGGAAGAGTTTGCCGGGGTGGTCCAGGCGCTTTGGGAAAGCTGGGAGCGCGACGCCGTCACCTATGACGACAGTGGTCGCCAGCGCGTCGATGCGAAAAAGGTTCACCGGATCGACTGGAGCAGCCAGCACTTCTCCGTTCGGGGGCCTCTGAATGTCTCTCGCAGTCCGCAGGACAAACCGATCCTTGCGCAGGCAGGCTCCTCCAACGAGGGGCGTCAACTCGGCGCGCGTATCGCCGATGTGATCTTCACGACCGGCCTGACGGAGACTGAACCGTCGATCGAACTCTACAAGGATTTCAAGCAAAGGGCGTCCGCCTTCGGCCGCTCGCCGGATTCCATCAAGATCCTCCCCGGCGTTGCTCCCGTCATCGGCTCCACCGACGAAGAAGCCCACCGTTTCTGGCGCGATGTCATCGACGACATCGATTTCGAAGAAGGCCGCAAGTCACTGGCCAGCCAGTTCGGCGGCGTGGATTTCGAGGGCATCGACCTCGATGACGAAATTCCGCTCCAGGACTTGCCGCAGACCGCCGATGTTCAGGGACGCCGGTCGCGTTTCGGCGTGTTCCGCAATCTCGTCGAAACCGGCAAGGTGCGCACCGTCCGCGACCTGATCATTTATCATTCCAGCGGTGCCGGCCACTGGTTCCCGATCGGCTCCGTCGAGAACATCGCCGACCAGCTTCAGGACCGTTACGAACGCGGCGCCACCGACGGCTTCAACTTCCTCGCCTTCACCCTGAAATACGAACTCGGCCTGACGGCGGTGACGGATCACCTGATTCCCGAACTCCAGCGGCGCGGCATCTTCCATCATGACTATCAGCACGAAACACTGAGGCAAAACCTGGGGGTCTGAGTTTGCAAAGGCAAGTCAGATCATCGGTGTGGCGATCGCGACAAGACCGCGAGCGCGAAACCGTTTCTTCAAACCGAGAAGAAAAAGAATGATCTGTCTGTCTCTTTTCTATTGCGCGCCGTAACCTTTGCGCATTACCGCTGGAGCGTAACCATCCATCCATTTTCAAACTTGAAGCAGTTCCATGAAAGAGCCCATCTCCCACCAAATCCTGACTGCCGCTGGCGCGCTGTTTTACCGTGAAGGTATCCGCGCCGTGGGCATCGACCGCATTATTGAAGAGGCGAATGTCGCCAAGGCAACGCTCTATCGTCATTATCCTTCAAAGGACCACTTGGTCGCCGCCTATCTCCAGGATCGGCACGAGCGCGTTGTCAGCTCTCTGCATGCTGTTTTGGAGCAGGTGAAAGCGCCGCGGGACCAGATCAAGCTGATTTTTGAACGCCTGCATGAAAAGGCGGATAGCCCGGAATTTCGGGGTTGCGCCTTCGCGCTTGCGGTCGCCGAACACGGCGATTCCGAACGCGTCATATCCGTCGCCCGCACGCACAAGGAAGCGGTGCGCGACATCTTCCGCTCGATCATGGCGAAAGCCGGCGCACAGTCAGATCACATCGCTGCGCACCTTTCGCTTCTCTATGAAGGCGCGCTTTCGACAGTTGCCGTCGGCCGCGATCCGCAGGCAGTCCTCGTCGCGCGTGCCTGTGCCCTGTCCGTCTTCGACGCCCAAATTCATTCCCATAGACATTCCGAAAAGGCCCCGGCATGACCAAGACCATCGACTATTTCTTCGGCATCGGCTCTCCCTGGGCCTTCATCGGGTTTGCGCCGTTCAAGGCGCTCGCAAGCGAGTATGGCGCCACGATCCGGCCCTATGTCATCCCGCTGATCGAAGACAATGGCGCGGTCTATTCCCGCAATCGTCCGGAAGCGCGCCGGGCCTATTGGACCAAGGACCTGAAGCGCTGGGCTGCTTTGCGCGGCAAGGTGCTGAACTTCGAAAACCGCGCGGCCCTTTCGGATCCTACGCCCGCCGGTCATCTGGTCATCGCCGCGATTGAAAGCGGCGCCGACTGGCTGACGCTAACGGCGGCACTTCAGGAAGCCTTCTGGTCGCGTGGTGAAGACATCGGCAAGGCCGAGGTCCGTCAGGCGATTGCAAATGCGGCAGGCTTGGATGGTGCGAAACTCGACGCGCTTGCCCAGAGCGATGCGGTGCAGGCAGTGTGGAAGTCGAACGTCGAGACCGCCAAGGCTGCCGGCGTCTTCGGTCTGCCGACCTTCCGCTTCGATGGCGAACTCTATTGGGGTCAGGACAGCCTGCCGTTCCTCGAGCGTCACCTGAAGGGCGAAAAGCTCGTCGCCTGACCATATGTCGTAGCGCGGCGCGGCCTTTAGGCTGCGCCCATGCGAACCATTTCTCCAGACCAATTCCGGAGCCTTTCATGTCCCTTTCCCTGCCGGGCTCGCTCGTCACCACGCAATGGCTGGCGGCGCATCTCGATCACCCCAATCTCGTCATTCTCGATGGGTCGTTCAAGCTGCCCGGCGTGATGCCGATCGCCGCCGAGGATTTTGCGGCTCGCCACATTCCCAGCGCGCGCTTCTTCGACATCGACGCGGTCGCCGATCACAGCTCGTCGCTGCCGCACATGCTGCCGTCTGCCGAGGATTTCGAGCGTCATGCCTCAGACTTGGGTATCTCGAACGACAGTGTCGTCGTGGTCTATGACACGCCCGGCCTGATGTCGGCGGGGCGGGTCTGGTGGACCCTGCGCGTCTTCGGCCACGACAACGTTGCGATCCTGGACGGAGGGCTGAAGAAATGGCTCGCCGAGGGCCGCCCTGTGACGACCGAAACACCGCCGCTCGCCGGCGCCATCTTCCAGGCGAAATTCGATCCCAGTGCCGTTCGTTCGAAGGCACAGGTTCTCGACAATCTGGAAAGCCACGCCGAACAGGTTATCGACGCCCGCTCGGTTGGCCGGTTCACGGCAGAAGAGAAGGAAGCACGACCGGGGCTGAGATCGGGTCATATCCCCGGCAGCCTGAACCTGCCGTTCAACGCCTTGACCAATCCGGCGACGGGCGAAGTCATCGGCACGGACGAGATCCGCACGGCGTTCGAAAAGGCGGGCCTCGACCTCTCGAAGCCGGTCATCGCCAGTTGCGGGTCAGGCGTCACCGCCGCCGCATTGACCTTCGCGCTGCATCTGGCCGGCAAGGACGATGTTGCGATCTATGATGGCGCCTGGACGGAATGGGGCCAGCCGGGGGATACGCCGGTCGAGACGGGCACCGGCAAGCCATGAGCTCACTGCCGGCCAACCTGAGCGAAACGCTTCTTAGCCGTTTCGCAGATCGCTTTTCCATCTCGCAAGCGGCGCGCGAACAGCATGGTCGTGGTGAGTCCCATCACACGCCGGCAATTCCGGATGCGGTCATCTTTGCGGAAAGCACCGAGGAAGTCGCCGAAATTGTTCGGCTTTGTGCCGCCGAGGACGTACCGGTCATCGCCTATGGCGCCGGCACCTCGCTGGAAGGCCACCTTTCGGCCGTGAGGGGCGGTATTTCCATCGACCTTTCGCGCATGTCCCGGATCATACGTGTCAGCGCAGACGATCTCGATTGCACGGTGGAAGCCGGCGTCACGCGCGAACAGCTCAACACCTATCTACGCGACTCCGGCCTTTTCTTCCCCATCGATCCCGGCGCCAACGCCTCGCTTGGCGGCATGGCGTCGACGCGGGCCTCCGGAACGAACGCCGTGCGCTACGGCACAATGCGGGAAAACGTCCTGTCCCTGACCGTGGTTCTGCCGACCGGCCAGATCATCCGCACCGGTGGCCGGGCGCGAAAGTCATCGGCCGGTTATGACCTGACCCGGCTGTTCGTCGGCTCCGAGGGCACGCTCGGCATCATTACCGAAGTGACGGTGAAGCTCTATGGCATTCCCGAGACGATTTCGGCGGCGCTCTGCTCGTTCGAAAGTGTCGAACAGGCCGTGAAGGCGGCGATTGCTGTCGTGCAACTCGGCATCCCGGTTGCCCGCATGGAACTGATGGATCGCGGGCTCATCCAGGCCGTCAACGCCTATTCCAACCTGTCGCTGAAAATCGAGGACACGCTCGCCTTCGAATTCCATGGCTCTCCCGCCGGTGTACAGGAGCAGGTCGAGATGGTCTCCGCCATCGTCGAAGACAATGGCGGCAAGGATTTCGAATGGGCCAATGCGCCCGAGGATCGCAACCGGCTATGGAAGGCCCGCCACAACGCATTCTATGCCGTCGTGTCGCAGCGGCCGAATGCCAGGGGCTGGTCTTCCGATGTCTGCGTCCCCGTCTCGAAACTCAGCGGCTGCATCATCAGGACACGCGAACTCCTGCACAATTGCAGCGTTCCCGCAGCCATTCTCGGCCATGTCGGCGATGGCAACTATCACGTCGTCTTCGCCATCGATCCGGATAACCAAGCGGAACGCGACGAGGTTGCCGCGATCAACAAGAAGATGGTTCAATACGCCATTTCGGTCGGTGGCACATGCACGGGCGAACACGGCGTCGGCACGGGCAAGATCGCCTATCTGCGCCAGGAACACGGCGATGCCGTCGATCTCATGGCAGTCATCAAGAGTGCTATCGACCCGAAGGGCATCATGAACCCGGGCAAGATCCTGCCCGAATAGCATCTGTCTAAATTGCCACTGAGAGCTAACGCCATGACATCGTTCAAAAGCCACAGCTCCCATTGGGGCGCGTTTTCCGGCCGCTACCGGGATGGCAAGCTCGAAATCCGCCCGCATCCGCATGATCCGAACCCGTCGCCTCTGCTCGGCAACCTGCCGGCGATTGCCGACAGCCCGGTCCGCATCCGGCATCCCGCCATCCGGCGCGGCTGGCTGGAAGGCAGACCCGGTCATGCCAAAAACCGTGGCGCCGATGAATTTGTCGAGGTGAGTTGGGAGGAGGCCTCGGACCTTGTCGCCAGGGAACTTCAGCGCGTATACGGAACGTTCGGTCCCACAGCCGTGTTCGGCGGCTCCTATGGTTGGGCAAGCGCGGGACGGTTTCACCATGCGCAAAGCCAGGTTCACCGTTTCCTGAACCTGCTCGGCGGCTATGTGCGCTCGGTCAACACGTACAGTTCCGGCGCAGCTATGGTCATCATTCCGCATGTGCTGGGACCATACGATCATTTCGAACGCAAAAGCGTCACCTGGGACGCGATCGAGCGCAGCAGCGAACTGGTCGTCGCCTTCGGTGGCATGGCGATCAAGAATGCCGATGTGCATGGCGGCGGCAACAGTCAGCACATCGTTCGTGACAGGCTGAAGGGCGCCAGCGAACGCGGTGCGCTCTTCATTCTGGTCGGCCCGCTCCGCGATGATTTTCCGCCTGAGGCAAATGCGGAATGGCTGCCGATCGAGCCCGGCACCGATGTCGCGCTGATGCTGGGCCTGGCGCATACACTGGTCATGGACGGACGGCATGACCGGGCCTTCCTCGATCGTTACACCGTCGGCTACGAACGTTTCGAGGACTATCTGCTCGGCCGGACCGATGGCATCGCGAAGAGCTCTGAATGGGCGGCCGGCATCTGCGGCATCGATGCCGGGACCATCCGGCAACTGGCACGGACCATGGCGAATTCCCGAACGCTGGTCACCGTCAGCCATTCGCTGCAGCGGGCCGATCATGGCGAGCAACCGGTCTGGATGGGCATCGTGCTGGCGGCGATGCTCGGTCAGATCGGGCTGGATGGCGGTGGCTATTCCTATTCTCTGGGCGCGCTCGGCAATACCGGCAAACGGCAATTGTCCGTCCGGCTCCCAACCCTTGGACAGTTCAGGAACCCCGTTCCGGATTTTATTCCGGTCGCCCGCATCGCCGATCTTCTTCTCCATCCGGGCGAGGCTTTCAATTACAATGGCCAGACACTGCACTATCCAGACATTCGGCTGGTCTATTGGGCGGGCGGCAACCCGTTTCATCACCATCAGGATATCAACCGGTTGCGGGAAGCGTTCAAGAGGCCGGAAACCATCATCGTCCACGAAACGGCCTGGACCTCATCCGCCCGCCACGCGGACATCGTCCTGCCGGCGACGACGACGCTTGAGCGTGACGATATCGGCGCGGCACAGGGCGATCCGCTGATGGTAGCGATGAAGAAATTGATCGAGCCGGTCGGCGAAGCGCGGGACGACTACGAGATTTTCGCCCACATCGCCCGCCGTCTGGGCACGTTCGAAGCCTTCACCGAGAACCGGACAAGCCGGGAATGGCTGTCTCATCTCTATGAGCCGACGCGAGAAGCGCTGGCAGCCGGCGGTCACGAAGCGCCTGATTTCGAGGATTTCTGGGTGCGCGGCGAATTGCTGCTGCCGCTGGAGCCCGACGATGGCGGACCGGCGCGCGCCTTCCGCGACAATCCGGTGGCGGAGGCACTCCCGACACCGTCCGGAAAGATCGAGATTTTTTCCGAGACGGTCGACCGCTTCGGCTATGACGACTGCCGTGGTCATCCGCGCTGGTATGCACAGAGATCCGCGGATGCCAGCCAATATCCCCTGCATCTTGTCTGCAACCAGCCATACCAGCGACTGCACAGCCAGCTGGATTACGGCGCGTTCAGCCGCTCAGCCAAGATCAAGGACCGCGAGCCGGTTCGCATACACCCAGCCGACGCCGCTGCACGCGGCATTTCAAACGGCGATATCGTCAGGCTGTTCAATGCCCGTGGCAGCTGCCTCGCAGCCGCTATCATCAGCGACGACGTCCGCAAGGGCGTCATGCAGCTTGCGACAGGGGCATGGTTCGAACCGCACGACAAAAACGCCGACAAGGCCATGTGCCTGCACGGAAATCCGAACATCCTTACCCGCGATATCGGCACATCCCAGCTCGCGCAGGCCTGTACGGGCCAACTGACACGGGCGGAGATCGAGCGGTTCGCAGGCGATGTTCCAGCCGTGCGGATTCTTGAGGAGATGACATTCGCAGACAGCGCCATGCCTGGCCGGAAGCTACCCGCCGATAACGACGTCGGCGACGACTGCACGCGGAAGCTTCAGCGACGGCAAAATCATCCACCCGGAAAAGCTGACCTCACCACGCTCTGAAATCGGAGAAAATAATCCATAAATTTAGTAGAAAAAGAACAACCAGTCTTTCTCGATAGCGCCGTCCAGCTTTAGTCTTTGCATCATGATCAGCACGACAACCAACAGGACCGCATCATGATCGACCGTCTCTTTTTCTCCTCGCTTTCCCGTCGCCGTCTGCTGACAGCCACCTCGGCGCTGGCCTTTGCGGCTCTGGTCACAACGATGCAGCCATCACCGGCCTTCAGCGCCGACACGCCGGTCGAAGGCGGAGACATCACCTTCCTGATCGATTCCCTCGGCGACACCTGGATACCCAACAACAGCGCGATTTCCAGCTTTCAGGGTCATATCTGGGGCCATGTGACCGACAAGCTTCTTTACGTGGATGCCGACGGCAAGGTGAGCCCCTGGATTGCCGAGCGTTGGGAACAGAACGACACGGCCACCGAATTCACCCTGCACCTGAAGAGCGGCGTCACCTTCTCAGATGGCACGCCCGTCGACGCGTCCGCCGTGGTCGCCAATCTCGACATCTGGTATGCCGGCCGCAAGAAGGAAGGTATCAACCCGATCGGCCTCTTCCCGAAAACCTACGACCATGCCGAAGCGGTCGATGCGACCACTGTGAAGGTCATCTTTAAGAAGCCCACCCTCGGCTTGATTCCGACGCTCGGTTATCACGGCTCGATCCTCATTTCTCCCAAGACGCTCGCGCAGCCGGCTACCGATCAGGCCGATCTCAGCAAGACCTCCGGCAGTGGCCCCTATGTGGTCGAGTCCTGGAAGGAAGGCGATTTCGTCAAGCTGGTGAAGCGCAAGGATTACAACTGGGGTCCTGCGGCTGTCGGCCAGACCGGCCCGGCCCATCTCGATTCCATCACCTACAAGCTGGTCTCCGAACCGTCACTGCGCGTCGCATCGGTTCAGTCCGAACAGGCTGACGTGGCCTATAACGCTTCGCCCCAGGAACTCGTGACCCTGCAGGACGACGGCTTCACCGTCGCGACACCACGCTATCTCGGCTTCGTCAACGGCCTGGCGATCAACACCAAGCTGGCGCCCTACGACGACGTAAAGGTCCGCCAGGCCCTCCAATCCGGCATCAACCGCCAGGAAATCATCGACACCGTCTATACACCGGACTGGAAGCTCGCGACCTCGTTCATCCAGAGCAACGTGCCGGGCGCAACAGACCACAGCGACCTTCTGGCCTACAATCCCGAAAAATCCGAAAAGCTTCTCGACGAGGATGGATGGGTCAAGGGTGCCGACGGCATCCGCACCAAGGACGGCAAAGCTCTGACCTTGACGCTTCATTCCAACCCCTATCTCGCGACATCCAAGTCGGTAGATGAACTCATCGCCCAGCAACTCGGCAAGATCGGCTGGAAGGTCAATATCCAGGCCTATGACGTCGTGACCTTCGGCGAAAAGGTGAAGTATGGCGGCCCGGCGATCCCGGCCTATGAGGTGACCCGCAGCTTCATCGACGCCGGCACCGTCGCCGGTATCCTGACCAATGCCAACAATGGCGAGAACTGGTTTGCCCTTGATGAGCGCGACGCCAAGCTGAACGAATTGCGCGACAAGATCGCCGGCGCTGCCTCGATCGATGCCCGCGCGCCGCTCCTGGATGAATTGCAGAAATACATTCTTGAGCAGGGCTACTTCATCCCGCGTACGCAGATCGTCCAGCGCATCTACGTCCAGTCGCCCAAGCTGAAAAACGTGACCTATAACGGCATCGG
Source organism: Rhizobium sp. Leaf453 (assembly GCF_001425605.1). GTDB lineage: Bacteria > Pseudomonadota > Alphaproteobacteria > Rhizobiales > Rhizobiaceae > Pararhizobium. The sequence goes on from NZ_LMRG01000002.1 coordinate 215,349, forward strand.
GTATGCCAGCTATTACACCGCCTGGAAGAGCGAATAAGCCGGAATGCACCCGAAGAAAGTAAGGAGGTATCCGGCATGAACAGCGCCTACCGAGCCTATGCCGCAAAGCGTCTTTTCCAGGCAGTCGTCGTGATCCTGCTGGCTTACGTCCTCACTTTCGTGGTCGTCAGCATCCTGCCGGGCGACCCGATCACCAACGTTCTGCGCAATCCGCAGAGCGGCTTCAGCGAAGAAGAGATCGCCGAGATCATTGCCGCACAGGGGTTGGACAGGCCGGTTCTGGTTCAGCTCTGGTCGTCTCTATCAGCCTTCCTGACGGGTGACCTCGGCATTTCCATGCGGTCGCATCGGCCCGTCGCAACGCTCATCGGCGAGGTTCTGCCCTCGACGCTGATCCTCGCGGCTTCCGGCCTGCTCGTGGCCCTGGTTCTGGCGGTGGTGATCGCCTACGGAACCCGGTTCCTGCCCAAACGCTATGGGCAGGGCCTGCTGCGCGGCTTCCCGTCGCTGTTCCTGTCCGTGCCCAATTTTGTCATCGGCCTGGTGCTGATCCACATCTTCGGCTTTCAACTCGGCATCTTCCGCGTCATCGAACCCGACAGCTTCTGGGCGACCTTCTTCGCGGCGATCGCTCTGGGTATCCCGATCTCCGCCCAGATCGCCGAAGTGCTGATCGCCAATCTCGACCATGAGGCCGACCAGGAATATGCCGCCGTCGCCCGCAGTCGAGGCCTCAGCAAGGCGCGCCTCTTTGCCCGCCACCTGCTCAAGCCCTCGTCGCTTCCGGTCGTGACCGTCATCGCGCTCACCATCGGTGAATTGCTTGGCGGCTCACTGATTACCGAAACGGTGTTCGGCCGCACCGGTATCGGCAGCCTGGTGCAACGCTCCGTCAGCACCCAAGACCTGCCCGTCCTGCAGGCGGTCGTCTCCCTGGCAGCAGTGGTCTTCGTCGTCGTCAACCTGATCGCCGATCTCGTCTATCCCCTGCTCGATCCGCGCGTGAAGCTGCTTGGCACTCCACAGCGCCGTCCCGTCACTGCGGATGACAACTCCTCGGGCATTCCTACGGCGGTGACCTCATGACCTTCGCTACCTATAACTCCACTCGCCTCTCATTCTGGAGCCGGCTCACGTCCGACCGGCTGCCGTTCACCGTTGCGCTCTCGTTCCTCATTGTCGCAATGGCAATTGCATGGTCGCTCGCACCGGGGCTCTTCACCAGCCATGATCCGGTCAACGGGGTTCCCGCCCACAAGCTGCTGGGGCCTAGCCTGCAATACTGGTTCGGCACCGATCATCTGGGTCGCGACCTCTATACCCGCGTCGTCTACGGCACCGCCTCTTCGGTTTCGAGCGCATTGATCGCCGTGCTCATCGGTGTCTTCGCGGGCGGTCTCATCGGCCTGCTCTCCGGCTTTCTCGGGGGCTGGGTCGATACCACGCTTGCCCGGCTGGTCGATGTACTGCTCGCCATTCCGAAATTCCTGCTGGCCGTCATCGTCGTTACCGCGATCGGCTTCGACACGACCAATGCCGCCATCGCCACCGGCGTTTCGGCCGTCGCCGTCTTTGCCCGCGTCATGCGCTCGGAGGTGATCAAGACCCGGCAGGCGACGTTTGTCGAGGCGGCCTATCTTGCAGGCGGATCGCGCTGGCACATCCTCTGGCGGCATGTCCTGCCGAATGCCTCCCGCTCGGTCCTGCCGCTTGCCGTGCTGCATTTCGGCGACTCGATCCTGGTGATCGCCAGCCTTGCCTTCCTCGGCTATGGCGATCCGCCGCCTGCTTCCGACTGGGGTCTGCTGATCTCGATCGGCAAGGATTACCTCAAATGGCCTTGGCTCGTTTATGCCCCCGCCTTCGTCACAATCGCGACCGTCCTCTCAGTGAACAGGATCAGCCGATGGCTCCGCAAGACCGACTGACTGCCCCTTTGAAACTGCCGCACACGCCCCTGCTGTTGCAGGTTGAAAATCTCAACGTCTCCTACGGCCCACAGCAAGTCGTTCGTGATGTCGGTTTCCGCTTGAACCGAGGCAAGAGCCTCGCGCTGATCGGCGAGTCCGGCTCCGGCAAATCGACGATCGCACGAGCGATCCTTCGTCTGCTGCCCGGCAAGGGACATGCATCTGGCCGCGTCGATTTCGATGGCCGGGACGTGCTCGGTCTGCCGGAACGGCATTTCCGGCCGCTGCGAGGACGCGCCATCGGTTTCGTACCGCAGGATCCCGGCAACTCGCTCAATCCCGTCCGGACGATCGGCTCCCAGGCACAGGAAGCGGCAGCGCTGCTCAACGAGCCCAATGCAGCGATCCGCAAGGCACTCATTCTGGAGACCTTCGCCCAGGTCGGACTAGACAATCCGCAGCGGGTCTATGATTCCTATCCGCACCAGCTGTCCGGCGGCATGCTGCAGCGCGTGCTGATCGGTCTCGCCGTTCTGCCGAGACCGTCGCTGCTGGTCGCTGACGAGCCGACCTCGGCGCTGGATGTCACGATCCAGAAGCGAATCCTCGACCTGCTCTCTAAGCTGCAGCAGGAGCTGGACATCAGCCTTTTGCTCATCACCCATGATCTGGCGATTGCGGCGGAACGGGCGGATTCGTTGGTAGTGCTCAAGGACGGCGCCATCCAGGAAGCCGGAAGCACGGCAACTGTTTTCTCTTCCCCCACATCCGCCTACGCGAGGAAACTGCACGCCGATGTTCCGGCGCTCAATCCCGATCGATACGCCCGGCTGCGGGACCCTGATCTTCGCTTGCTCAAGGCGGATATCACAAAAACACCCAAGATCGAGGTCCGCGCAGTCACTAAGACCTTCTCTGTCGATGGCAAGGCCGTGACCGCAGTCAACGACATATCCTTTGCCGTTGCAGCCGGAACGACACATGCCCTGGTCGGCGAATCCGGGTCCGGCAAGACGACGGCAATCCGGCTTCTGCTTGGGCTGGAACAGCCCGACACCGGGAAAATCGAAATTGCCGGCGAGCAGGTCAACGGGCGTTCGCTTGAATCCCTGCGCTTTGTCTGGCGGCATCTCCAGCTCGTCTACCAGAACCCGTTCACTTCACTCGATCCAACCTGGACGGTCGAAAAACTGGTCCGCGAACCGCTCGACCGCTTCAAGATCGGAACGCGAGACGAACGAAATGAACGTGTCCGCGAGGCGCTTGCCAATGTCGGGCTTTGCGACCATCTGCTTTCCCGGCAACCGGATGCGCTCTCCGGCGGTCAGCGCCAGCGCGTGGCGATCGCCCGCGCGTTGGTCCTGAAACCCGACGTGATCGTGCTCGACGAGCCGACCTCGGCCCTCGATGTCAGCGTCCAGGCGGATATTGTCGAAGTCCTGCTGTCGCTACAGGCCAATCTGGGGCTGACATACCTCTTCGTCTCCCATGACCTGGCGCTGGTCAGGCAGCTCGCACATACCGTTTCGGTCATGCATCGCGGACGCGTCGTCGAACAGGGAGCTGTCCGCGATATCTTCGACGATCCGCAAGAGCCCTATACGGCCTCCCTGCTGAAATCGATCCCATCCGGCGCCGCTCCGGCCGCTCATGCACCGAGGCCGCAAATCCGCCGTGCCGTCCATCAGGAACAGATCGCATGACGATATCATCCCCCGCCAGCACGCAGCCCCTGCCCTTCCGCCCGAAAAAGCGGCTCGGTTTCAACACGCGCGTTTCATTCAACGACGATGCCGGGCCGGTACAGGGATTGCGCGACGGTATCGAACTGTTCAGGACGGCCGAACAGTTGGGCTATCAATCCGGCTGGGCCTATCAGCGTCATTTCGACCATTATCTTTCCTCACCGCTCCCCTTCTTCGCCGCCGCCGGTCAGCACACGAAGCACATCACGCTCGGCTCGGCCGTCATCCCCATGCGTTACCAAGACCCGATCCTGCTTGCGGAGGCCGCCGGCACGACGGATTTGTTGATCGACGGCAGGCTCGAGCTTGCCATCTCGACCGGCGCCAATGCAGCCTTCGACGCCGTCTTCGGCACGGTCGATACCGATGCCCGAACGGAAGCCAAGCGTCGTCAGGCGCGGTTCCTCGCGGCCATCTCGGGCGATATCCTGCACACAGTCACTCAACCTGGCCAAGGTGCGCCGCAAGGTGCCGAACTGCGCGTGACGCCGCACAGCCCAACACTGCGTTCGCGGATTCGTCAGGGTTCAGCCAGCCTCAGCTCGGCGATACAGGCCGCCGAACTCGGGATCGGGCTGATCTCCGGCACGGTGCAGCACGATCAGGCCGAGGGTGAAAGCTTCGGAGAATACCAGGCCCGCATCATCGAAGCCTATCGCAGCACCTGGCGCAGGCTCTGGAACACGGAGCCGCCGCCGGTGGCCGTTGCCGCCTCGATCCTGGTCGGCACGACCGCCGAGCTTCGGGAAAAATATGCCGCCTATGATCTGGAGCGCCGGACGCTCGGCATCGCGGCGTCCCGCCCAAAGGGTGCACTGGCTCCACCCGCCCAACCCGCCGGAGCCCAGATTTCACCGGTCTTCCAAGGCACGCCCGATCAGGTGATCGAGGCTGTCTTCAACGATGCAGGCCTTGCTGCTGCGGATGAAGTCGTTCTGTTCCTTCCGCCCGCATTCGGCCTTTCGGAAAGTGAGCGCCTGTTGCGGGATCTGGCTGAGACCGTTGCACCTGCTCTCGGCTGGTCGGCATCCTTTTGAAGGCTTCCAAACTGCATCGCCACGATGACGCAGGCGTCGCCCAAGACCATTCAAAGCGTAAGGCGAAGGAATATTTTCTACTATTTCTATAGAAAAAGAATGACCTGTCTTCCTCGTCACCCCCCGACACCCTACCCTGACCTCATTCTTCGATAAAAACAGGAGCTCCCATGCCAGCGGAATTCATCAGCGTCAGTTTCCCCAATGCGTCGAACGACCTGCAACCCCTGCCAGACGCGCCTGTGGATCCCCGTTATCTGGAGCGTTATGCCCGCGCGCTGGACGATTATGGCTTCAACTACACGCTGATCCCCTACTCCTCCTCGTCCTTCGACCCCTTTACGCTCGGCGCCACCGTTCTGGCGCACACGAAAAATATCAAGATCATCGTCGCACTCCGCCCGAACACCGTCTATCCAACGGTGGCGGCCAAATCGCTCGCAACGCTCGATCAGCTAAGCGGCGGCCGTGTCGTCGTCCACTTCATCGCCGGGGGTAGCGACGAGGAGCAGGCGCGCGAAGGCGATTTCCTCAACAAGGAAGAGCGCTACGAGCGGCAGGAGGAATACATCCGTATCCTGCGTCTCGCCTGGACATCGAAGGAACCCTTCGATTTCGACGGGAAATATTATCAGTTCAAGCAGTTCCGTAGCGCCGTGCGTCCAACACACGGAACGATCCCGATTTCGCTCGGCGGCTCGTCGGATGCCGCCTACCGGATCGGCGGTTCGCTCTGCGATATCTTCGGCCTCTGGGGCGAACCGCTGGCGGAGACCAAGCAACAGATCGACCGCGTCTACGCAGAAGCCGCCAAGGCGGGCCGGACGGACCGGCCGCGCATCTGGGTGACCTTCCGCCCGATCGTCGCAGAAACCGATGAGCTGGCCTGGGCAAAGGCGCATCAGGTTCTCGACCGGCTGAACGACAACCGTCAGAAGGGCCTCGGACGCTCGCCCCTGTCCGCACCGCGCCCCGCCAATGTCGGGTCGCAGCGGCTTCTCGAAATCGCCTCACGTGGCGATGTGCATGATCGCGCGCTCTGGTATCCGACCGTCACGGCCACCAATGCCGGCGGCGCAACCACGGCGTTGGTGGGGTCGCCCCGCACGATTGCCGATTCCATCCTCGACTATATCGATCTCGGCGCCGACCTGATCTCGATCCGCGGTTACGACAACTTCAACGATGCCGTCGATTACGGGCGCTACGTGCTGCCGCTGGTGCGCGAAGGCATCCGGGAGCGCGAAGAGGCGAAGAAGAAGTCGGCGGCCTGAAGGTTGCCGCCCGCCGGGGTCTCCCCACAATCTGCAGCGCCACCAGTTCACGCGAACCCTCGCGAGACTGGTGGCCTATCGGAAAGCGCGAATACCATGCCCTATGACACAGGCCTTCTGAACGCCACGACCCGGATCCTTGCAGAAGCAGCGCCGGAAGCGGACCGGACCGGGCAGTTTCCCTGGACGGGCATTCATGCCGTGCATGCAAGCGGCCTGCTCGAAAGCACCGTCGCGTCCCGCCACGGAGGCCGAGGCGGGACGCTATATGACGCCGCGCAGATTCTGGCAGCACTGGGGCGCGGCGATCCGTCAGTCGCGTTGATAAGTGCCATGACGATCTTCAACCATCTCGGCCAGGCCGGCAAAAACCACTGGCCGGAGGATCTTTACAAGCGGCTGCTGACGGAAGCGAAGCACCGGCCGCTGCTGCTCAATGCCGCCCGCGTTGAACCGGAACTCGGATCGCCTGCCCGAGGCGGACTGCCGGCGACGCTGGCCCGCCGCACGGCCAAGGGCTGGTCGATCACCGGCCGCAAGATGTTCGTCACCGGCGCACACGGCCTCACCCATTTCCTCGTCTGGGCGACCACCGACGAAACGCCGGCCCGCGTCGGAACCTTCGTCGTGCCGAGCGGCCTTCCCGGCATCCACGTTATCGAAAACTGGAAGAGCCTGGGCATGCGCGCCACCGGTTCGCATGACGTCCAATATACCGACGTCGAGATCCCGGCGGAAAACGTTCTGGAACTGGTCGATCCCTCCGTTGCCCAGCAGGACAACCGCGCCCATGCTTCCATGACGCTGGCCCTGACCGCCATCTATCTTGGCGTGGCGGAGGCGGCGCAGGAGGCGTTCATCCGCTTCGCGCACGAGCGCGTCCCGACCAATCTCGGCCATCCCATTGCCCGCACCGAACGCTTCGTGACGCTATCGGGCGAAATCGACCTGCTGGTTTCGGGCGCCCGCGACATCATCTTCGATGCACTCAAGAATGGTCTCAACGACGCCGAACGGTTGATCCGAGCTCGACTTACCGCTGGGCGGCAGTTGCGCGAGGCGGTCCAGGTCGCCGTTCGCGGCCTCGGCAATCCCGGCCTTGGCGCCGACCTCGGGCTGGAGCGGCATTTCCGCGACATCCAGGCCGTACTTGTCCACGCCCCGCAGGAAGACACGTCCGTTTCCATTCTCGGACGCGCGGCCTTCGACAAATGGAACCGGGAGCAGGCCGCGGCATCACACTATACGGCCGATATCCCGATCCTGAAAACAGCCTGACCGAACACTGACGACGCAGGCCCATCCACCCACCTCTCAACTTTCTTTGCGGAAGACGGACATGACACGCTACATCATCATCGGAGCCGGCGCCGTCGGCGCAAGCCTTGCCGCACAATTCGAAAGCCAGCAGATTCCCTATGTTCTGGTCGGGCGGGGCGCGCAGATCGAACATATCACCCGTCACGGCCTTTCCTATCGCCGCCCCGGTGAAACCCGCGTGGTCTCGCTCAACGCGGTCGACACAACAACACCTCCAACTCTCACGCCGGACGATGTTCTCGTGCTCACCGTCAAGGCACAGGACGTCGAGGCGGCGACCGATTTCTGGGCCTGGCGCGACGTCGAGGGCGGCGGTCTTGCATCCGAACTGCCACTCGTGACGTTGCAGAACGGTCTGGCCGCCGAGGACATCGCGCTCCGGCGTTTCGACCGCGTCTATGCAGCGAGCATTCTCGTCCCGGCGCGTTACACCGTGACTGGCGAAGTCGTGGTCGGCGGAACACCGAATGTCGGTATCGTTACCCTCGGGCGCTATCCCACCGGTCTGGATGACACCGCGACGGCGATCGTCGCTGACCTGACAAAGGCCGGATATCTCGCCGAGGCCCGCGCCGACATCCGCCGCTGGAAGGCCGCGAAGCTCACCCACAACGTCACCAATGTCGTCGAACTCTTTGCCGGGACCGCGGAAGCCCGTACCAAAGCTGCTACCGAACTCGCCGACGAAACACGCGCGGTCCTCAAGGCCGCCGGATATGATCCAGCCGCCCCTTCCGAGCGAACAGTCGACATTTCCGCCTGGCATGTCGCCGAAGGCAGCGGCATCGAGCGCGGCCAGCAATCGACCTGGCAGAGCTTTGTGCGCGGCACCTCGAGCGAGGTCGATTATCTCAACGGTGAAGTCGTGCGGCTTGGACGTCTTCATGGCGTGCCTGTACCGTTGAACGCTGCGTTCCAGCAGGCAGCGGCGAAACTGTCACGAGACGGCGGGACGCCCGGCTCGCTGGACATTGCGGACATCCGATGGTCGGCCTGACGACGAACGCGCCCAGTTATCATCCAAGGGAAATCGGCCTTGACCACATCGCCTGATTTCCTCTGGTATATTCCCAATGATATGAAGGCCGGACATCGCGGTGATACCGCCGCCGATGACCACAACAGCCTCGATACCCTGACGGCACAGGCGCAGGCGATCGAACGGCATGGATGGAAAGGTGCCCTGATCGGCACCGGATGGGGACGCCCCGATACATTCACGGTCGCGACGGCGCTTGCCGCCCGCACGACGACGTTCGAACCGCTAATCGCCGCTCGCCCCGGTTATTGGAACCCTGCGAATTTCGCCTCTGCAGCCGCAACACTCGACCATTTGAGCGGCGGCCGGGTGCGGGTCAATGTCGTGTCGGGCCGGGATGAGCTTGCCGCCTACGGCGATCGTGAGGCTGACCAATCGACCCGCTACGCCCGGACGAAGGAGTTCATGCGGCTTGTCCGGCGTCTCTGGACAGAAGAAAACGTTACCTTCGCTGGTAACCATTTCCGGGTATCGGATTCCACCGTTATGCCGAGGTTCGACGGTCGAAACGGTGACCCTCACCCCAAGCTTTATTTTGGCGGCGCTTCCGCAGCGGCCGAACATGTGGCCGCCACGGAAGCCGATGTGCAGCTCTTCTGGGGCGAACCTCTGGATGGCGTGCGTGAACGCATCGACCGGCTGGAGACGCTGAGCAAGTCGCTTGATCGTAACCTGCCGCCGCTGGAGTTCGGGCTGAGGATCACCACTCTGGTGCGCGATACGACCGAACAGGCTTGGGCGGATGCGGAAGCCAAGGTGGTGAAGATGGCGGGGGGCAAGGCCGGAAGCTGGCAGGATCATCGCCAGATGGTCGCGACCGGACAGCAGCGCCTTCTGGATCTCGCCGCGCGCGGCGATGTGCTCGATGACAATCTGTATACCGCACCCGGCCGTTTCGGCGGCGGCGGAGCGAGCACGACATGGCTGGTCGGCTCAGCGCAGGATGTCGCCCGGTCACTGCGCAAATACAACGAGGCCGGCATCACCCATTTCATCCTTTCGGACACCCCCTATCTCGCGGAGATTCAACGCCAGGGCGACTGGTTGCTGCCCCTGCTGCGGGACTTCAGCGGACCACGGCCGAAAGTCGCCGATCAGGGCTGAGGTCGCAAGATTCCCGTTTCGACGACGATCATATCCATCGGAATATCGTGTGGCTGCGGATGGATGCTTGCGATCTTCGCGTCCGAATAGCCCACGCCGATGACGCGCGGCCGAGGCTGGAGAAAGGCCAGCGTCCGGTCGAAGAACCCGCCGCCATAACCGAGACGATAACAGCCGGGATCATAGCCGACCACCGGAGCGATCACGACATCCGGCACGCATGGCCGGCTTTCCGCTGGGATCGGAATATTCCAGACGCCGCGCGAAAGGGCCTCGCCCGACCGCCAGAGATGGAATTCCAATGGCCGCCCTTTTTCCAGTACGACCGGCAGAGCCGTGTGCCCGCCACGCCGGTTGACCTCATCGAGCAGCGACCGCATGTCCGGCTCGGCGCGAAACGGCCAGTAGGCGCTGACGATGCCGTCCCTAATATCGCCAATCTCCGCCAGCACGGCAGCCGCGATTGCCTGCCCCTGAACCGCGCGGATTTCGGCTGGTTTAGCAAGCCGTGCCGCGATGAGACGTTCCCGTTCGCCCTTGCGCCAAAACTTCACATCCTCCCAGCCTTGCAGGGCGAGTGGCTGTGAAAGCGGCTTATCAGCATGGGAATCATCGTCCATCAGCAGGCCTCCGGGGCTCAGGCACGTTGCGACTGCTCCGGATTCTACACCCAATCCCCAACACTTTGGATGTGACTGGAGATACAATCGCAGGCGCTTACCGGCCAAGCCAATCGACGAACTGTTGCACATAGTTCTTACCGGCCCTGCGCTTGGGAATGACGACGAAATAGCCAGCCCTCGTCTTGATCGATGCTTCCGTCAGGCGCACAAGGCGGCCCTGATCGAGCAGGTCGCCGACCAGCCGCTTCCATCCCAGCGCAACGCCCTGACCGTTGAGCGCAGCATAGATCGCCTCGGTATAGAAGCTGCAGTGAATTCCCCGTGTCTTAGCCTTGCCCTGGATCGAGTGCGCTGCAAGCCATTCGTCCCAGCCGGTCCAAGTCGGGTCGTCGGTATCGCTCGAAATCAACGGATGCCTCAACAGGTCCGCAGGCGTAACGACCGGCGCATTTACCCTGGCATATCCCGCGCTGCAGATCGGAAAGACTTCGTCATCGAACAGGAACTCGGCCTGCCCGTCCGGCCATGTGCCGGTGCCGTAGCGCAGCGCGACATCGATCTCCCCGTCATCGATCTTCGTGCGCGAATCCTGTGTGATGATCCTGAGTTTCACGTCGGGATGCATCTGGGAGAACGAACCGATCCTCGGCATCAGCCAGAAATGGGCGAACGAAATCGTCGCGGATATCACCAGTTGGTCATCCGGTTTTTCCAGCCTGAGATCGGCAACCGTCTCGGCAATCAGATTGAAAGCTTCTCCCGCAGCGCTGGCGAGAACCTTTCCTTTTTCCGTCAGTTCGACCCGCCGATGTAGTCGAAGGAACAGCGGAAATCCGAAGTCTTCCTCAAGCAGGTGGATTTGCCGGCTGACTGCAGCCTGGGTAACGCCAAGTTCCAGCGCCGCGCGCGTGAAACTTGAAAGGCGTGCCGCCGCCTCGAAGGCCGTAAGTGCCGTCAAAGGCGGGATTTTCTTGCGCAGATTGGCCATGTTTCCCTCTGCCTGCGACACCGCGAACGGCCATGCGGATTTGAAGACATGGCATTACATCTGGTAATGTCTGTCAAGCATATTTGTGACGTTGAGCGATGACCGCATATCAGCGAACCTGCACTCAGACACTTCCTGATATCCGCAGACATGAGGATTGAATTATGCTGCAAAAGTTCGCCTCCTCCATTTCGGCGCTGCTCGATGCACGCGCCGAAGGCCATTCGCTCCCGGCCGGCCTTTACACCCGTGAGGACGTCTTCGAGGCCGACCTGGACGTCTTCTTTCGCAAGCACTGGATCTGCATCGGTCTCGAATGCGACGTGCCGGAGCCGGGCGACGCGACAGTTGTCGATATCGGCAAGACCAGCCTGATCCTGTTGCGCGACGACGACAATGAAATCCGCGTCATGCACAATGTCTGTCGTCATCGCGGGTCGCGTCTGCTCGATACCGGCAAGTCGATCGTCTCCAAGCTCGTCTGTCCCTATCACACCTGGACCTACGAACTGACGGGCGAACTGAGCTATGCGCCGCATATGGGCAAGGGTTTCGACAAGGAGTGCCGCAGCCTGAAGCAGGTGTCGTTCAAGTCGATCGGCGGCCTCGTCTACGCCTGCCTCTCGGACAACCCACCCGAAGATATCGTAAACCTTGAAAAGGTCATGGCGGAACGGCTCGCCCCTTATGATATCGCCAATTCGAAGGTCGCCCATGAGGTCGATGTCGTCGAGAAGGGCAACTGGAAGCTGACGATCGAGAACAACCGCGAATGCTATCATTGCTCGGCCAACCATCCGGAACTCTGCGTCTCCTTTGTCGATCTCGACTTCGGCTTCGATCCGGATGCCCTGAGCCCCGAGGACCGGGCGCAGGCCGAGGAGCATTTCGCGCTCTATGAGGAACGCACCAAGCGCTGGGAAGCCGACGGCTTTCCGTCCGCCGCCGTCGAGCAACTGGTCGATTGCAGCACAAACTTCCGCACCCAGCGCCTGATCATTTCCGGCGCCGGTGAATCGCAAACGCCGGATGCGACGGCGGCTTCGTCGAAACTGCTCGGTACGATGACGCGCAAGGATCTCGGCGATACCCATCTGTGGGGCCATAACAGCTGGAACCATTTCATGGGCGACCATGCCGTCGTCTCGATCGTCATCCCGCTCACGCCCGACACGACACTGGTGCGTACGAAATGGCTCGTCCACAAGAATGCCGTCGAGGACGTCGATTACGATCTCGACAAGCTGACCAATGTCTGGATCGCCACGACTGAACAGGATGCGGAACTGGTCGCTCGCTCGCATGCCGGCGTCGAGGACCCGGCCTACATTCCCGGCCCCTATTCGCCCTTCTCCGAGACGAACCTCGACAAGTTCGCCACGTGGTACATCGACCGGATGCGTGCTCATGGATACTAAGAGCACCTTCAACCCGGCCCCGCGCCTTCATCAAGGCGAAATGTGGAACCGCGATGCGGGAGAGGATCTCGTCTGTATCGACATCCACCAGGAAACTCATGACGTGAAGACCTTCACCTTCGCGTCGCCGGAAGGAAAGCAGTTCGTCTTCGAGGCCGGCCAGTATTTCCTCTTCGACCTGGAAATCGGCGGCGAACCGGAAAGCCGCTGCTACAGCATTTCCTCGTCCCCCAGGCGGACCAATGCCTTCTCTGTGACCGTGAAACGCGTTCCAGGCGGCAGGATTTCCAACTGGCTGCACGACAATCTGGCCATTAACGCCAAGGTAAAGGCCAATGGTCCGCTTGGCCATTTCGTCCGGCCGAACGCGAAGAAATATCTGTTCCTTTCCGGCGGCTCCGGCATCACGCCGGTCATGTCGATGGTGCGCGAGTTTGCCGATACCTATGAGCCTGCCGATATCGTCTTCCTGCATGCCGGTCGCACGCCGAAGGATCTCGTTTTCCGCAACGAACTGACCGTGCTCGCCAGCCGGATGAAGGGGCTGCGCCTGCAATTCCTGCCGGAAAAGGTGAGTGGAGAATTGTCCTGGCCGGGACTTACTGGCCGCATCTCGCCGGACTACATGAAGCTCGCGGCGCCGGATGTCGCCGAGCGCGTCGTCATGTGCTGCGGCCCTGCTCCCTTCATGGCCGCCGCCCGGGCGATCGCGACCGAGCTTGGCGTGCCACCGTCGAACTATATCGAGGAAAGTTTCGACGCCGCCGTCATCGACGAGGTCGATATTCCCGTCATCGAGGAAGCGACCGCGCGGACCTTCCAGGTATCGTTTGCCAAGCAGGTACGCCAGATTGAGGTATCCGGCGAACAGACGGTGCTCTCCTGCGCCAAGAAGGCAGGTGTCAAGCTGCCGTCCTCCTGTTCCAATGGCGTCTGCGGCACCTGCAAGTCCAAGCTGGTTTCCGGCACGGTCGATATGAACCACAATGGCGGCATCCGCCAGCGCGAAATCGACGCCGGCCTGTTCCTGCCCTGCTGTTCCAAGCCGCTCAGCGATCTCGTGATCGACCGCTGACGAAGACGGCGCCCCGGCCATTTGGTCATGGGGCGCCGCGGCCCATTCCCTCCCTTTTCAGGACATGCCAGATGCTCGAAATCGTCAACCGTGCGCAGCACGGAATGGATGCGCCTGTTTTCAAGGATGATCGCAAGAAGGCCTATCTCAATCCGGAAGGAGCTGACCGGCCGTTGATCAGCCCGATTCCCCTGTCGACTCTGAACGCGGCGCGGCTCTACCGGCTTGAGCGCTTGCGGATGAAGATGCGGGAATGGGACTGCCCCGCCCTGCTGCTCTACGATCCCGTCAATATCCGCTATGCCTTCGACTGCTCGAACATGAGCATCTGGACGATGCACAATCCCTCGCGCTATGCGCTGGTCCTTGCGGATGGTCCGGCGATCATGTTCGAATTCGAAGGTTCAGAGCACGTCAATGACAGCTTGCCCGGGATAGACGAGGTGCGCACGGCCAAATCCTTCCTTTTCTTCACCGCCGGCAATCTCGTCGAAGACCGAATGAAGGCCTGGGCGGACGAGATCGAAGACATCCTGAAATCCCATGGCACAAAGGGTCGCCTCGCCGTCGACCGGCTGGAGCCGCAACCGGCGGCGGAGTTGCACAAGCGCGGCTTCACCCTCATCGACGGGCAGGAACTTGCCGAGCGGGCACGCTCCATCAAGAGCGCCGAGGAAGTGGAGCTGATGCGCTGGACGATCCGCGTCTGCGAGGCCGGCATGGCCCGTATGTATGAGGTCTCCGAGCCCGGCCGCACCGAGCGGGAGATTTGGGCGGAACTGCATTTCGAAAACGCCCGTAGTGGTGGCGAATGGCTGGAGACCAAGCTCCTGACGGCGGGCGGGCGTACCAATCCATGGTATCAGGAATGCTCTGATTATGTGATCCAGCGCGGCGAGATGATCTCCTTCGACACCGACATGATAGGTCCCTATGGCTATTGCGCCGACCTGTCGCGATCATGGACCTGCGGGCATGTCGCGATGAGCGGCAAGCAGAAGGAACTCTATGCTGCCGCGCGCGACCAGATCGAACACAACCTGTCGATCATTCGCCCCGGTATGACCTTTGGCGAGTTCAACAGGAAGAGCTGGCGCATTCCGGACAAATACCAGCCCTACCGCTATACGCTTGCCGTGCACGGTACGGGCATGGCCGACGAATGGCCGGGCATCCTGCTGCACCCGGACTTCGATGACGGCTTTGCCGGCCTCATCGAGGAGAGCATGGTGCTGAACGTCGAAAGCCTGATCGCCGAGAACGGATCGGAGAGCATCAAGCTGGAAACCCAGGCGCTGGTGACGGCAGATGGCGCAGTGCGCCTCGACACTTTCCCATGGGAAGACGCCTGAACCCAAGGAAGTCTGGATACAAAAAAGCCCGGCCGTTGAGCCGGGCTTTCTGTTTCAGGCAGACGTGTCAGGCCGCAGGCACACCGCTCTTCTTGGCGGTCCAGGTGGCGATATAGTCCATCAGTCCGGGATTGAGGCAGTCGTAGGGTTCGAGCCCCAGTTCCTTCAAGCGTGAGCGCACGCCATCCATCTTGGCAGGGTCGAAGCCGCTCTCGATGATCGAGGAGACGAAGGCTGCAAAGCCGGGCTTGGCCCAGCCCTGTTCCTGGAAACGCTCGGGATGAACGAAGGACAGGCCCTTGAACGGATGGTCACGCTCAACTGGGCCGTAGAGATGGACGCCGCAACCCTTGCAGGCATGACGCTGGATGAGAGCGGCGGAATCGACCACTTCGAGCTTGTCGCCGTTCTCAAGCACTTCGACATTTTCGGTCGGTGCGACGGCAACAACAGAAAAGACGGCGCCGTCCGGCTTCCAGCACTTGGTGCAACCGCAGGCGTGGTTGTGGGCGATGTCGCCCTTGATGCGCACCTTGACGGGATTGCTCGCGCAATTGCAGACGAGCGTGCCGCCGGAAAAAGTGGCGTCTATCGCCTTGAACCCGCTGTCGACGGATGGATGTATTGCAAGGCTTGGCATGGGGTTCTCCTCCTTTATCGCCGATGCAATATGCCCGGCTGATGATACAGGCGCCGCCAGGCCCCACCCGGCGGCACGATCCTTGAAATTTCAGCCTGCGCGCGGTTCGGTGTTCGATCTCAATAGATGACCACCCCCCTGATGCTTTCGCCCTTGTGCATGAGGTCGAAGCCCTTGTTGATGTCGTCGAGCGGCATCGTATGGGTGATCATCGGGTCGATCTGGATCTTGCCCTGCATGTACCAGTCGACGATT
>NZ_LMRG01000003.1 GCF_001425605.1 Rhizobium sp. Leaf453
CGACATTTCCAAAAAAATGAACTTTCTTACAAGTTACTGAAATTAAACACGAATTTCAAACAACAACCCAAAAACATAGGAATCCGGCGCACAATCACAAAATCCAAAGGGCAATTTCTTGCCCAAATGGTCAAATTCGCGTGGGCGTGAAAAAGGCGCCCTAAAGCGCCTTGATGCTGCTTCTCACCCGGAACTTCCGCTTCTCCAGTTCAGGGAAGAAATCGGCTGCCGTGAAGTATTCTTCCGGCGCCCAGACGCCAGGTCGCTTCGGGTTCTTCAAAACCAGCTGTGCTGCAATCGACGCGCTCATAGAGGTGCCGGCGTCGACATAGGGCGCATACATCTCGTCCGGTGTGACGATCACCTCATAACGGACCTCGACCGGCTTGCCGTCCTTCAGGCCCCTTCCGATGGCGAAATGGATTTCCGAGCTTTCCTGCTGCGGGATCCGGTGCGGATTGCGGGCGATATTGCGCTGTATGACGGCGTTGAGCACATCGAGCGGCTTGACGGTGACACCGCCGACCTCGACGGGATCGTTGAAATCACCGAAACCCGCCTTCACCAGACCGACCCAGGCTTCATGCTCGCGGTGCGGCAGATGCAGTTTCCAGGTGAACTCGCGAATACCCTTGTCTCGAATGCCGTCGGCAAGCGGCACGGTCAGCTGTTCCGAATGCGGCGAATACATGAATTCGCAACGCCCCCAAGGCTCCGGCAGGTCGATGACTTCCCTGCCCCCCATCGGCGGGCACTCCACATGACGACCGTCGAGGAACTGCGTGCTCGGATGCGCATATTCGGCCAGCACGGTCGAGACGCTGTAGGGCGGCATCAGGATCGGGTTCTCCTCGCCGGTCAGTTCCGCCGCCCAGTAGAGATTGATCTTCTCGATCGTGTCGAGTTCATCGGCGACCGCGCGGCAGATGACGTTGGACATGCCGGGATCGGCGCCGACGCCGACGACGGCGGTGACGCCCGCCGCCTTGAAGCGCTCGTGTTCGGCGATCTGCTTGACGGTGAAGGTGCCGAGGCCGCCGAGATCCATATAGGCGACGCCTGCCGCAAGCGACGCTTCAAAGATGCTCATCTGGAAGCCGAGCAAGGTCGGCACGCAATTGATGCAAAGATCAGCACCCGAAATCGCCTCGGCGAGACGCGCGGGGTCGGTCACGTCAAGATCGAACAGGTCCAGCCGGGGATCGCCCAGATCGGCAACCAGGCTTTCCATGCGCGGACGCGATGTGTCGCAGATGCGGATCGTGGTGATATCGACGATCGCGCGGTCGGAGACGAGATCACGGACAATACCGGCACCCATCAGGCCGGCGCCACCGAGAATGGAGATTTTCATAACTTGGGTGTCCTTTTCGAATTCTCGCCCGGCGGGCCATCAAGAGCGTGTCAGGAGCGACGCTCCCCTCATCCGGCGCATCGCGCCACCTTCTCCCCGATGGGGAGAAGAGAAACTTCAGACGTGCTTGCGCCCGCCTTCCTCGTAAAACCAATCGTCGGGATAGGGGTACCACCATTCGTGGATCACCGGCTTGTGGTCGATGATCACCATCTTCGAGCGGCGGAAGGCATCGAGTCCCTGGCGGCCGAGTTCGCGCCCCATGCCGGACGCTTTCCAGCCGCCGAACGGCAGTGCATCGTTGTCGATCATCGGGTTGTTGACCCAGACCATGCCGGATTCGAGGCGCTCGGCCGCTTCCATCGCCTCCTCGAGGCTGGTGGTGAAGACCGAAGCGCCGAGGCCGAAGGGGCTGTCATTGGCAAGCCGTACCGCCTCGTCGAAATCGGCGACACGGGCAATCGCGGCGACCGGACCGAAACATTCCTCCTGCATGATCGCCACGTCCGGCGTGCAACCGGTGAGGATCGTCGGTTCATAGAACCAGCCGACCGGTTCACTGTCGGGGATCTTTCCGCCGAGAACGACGGTCGCGCCCTTGGCCTTGGCATCCTCGACCAGGCGGATGACCTTGTCGCGCGCGGCCTTGCTCACCAAGGGACCGATCTCAGCACGCGTCAGGCCATTGCCGACGCGTAAGCGCCGTGTCTCGGCGGCAAACTTCTCGATGAAGGCGTCATGGATGCTGTCGACAACGAAGAAACGTTCGGCCGAGGTGCAGACCTGACCGGACAGATGGAAGGCGGCCGTGACAGCACCGGCGGCGGCGACATCGAGCGGCGCATGGGCGGTGATGATCATCGGATCGCTGCCACCGGCTTCGATGACGGCCGGCTTCATCTGGCTGGCTGCAGCGGCAGCGACTGCCTTGCCGGCCCCCACCGAGCCTGTGAAGGCGACGGCATGCGTCAAAGGCGAGGCGATCAGATATTGTGCCACATCGGCACCGCCGGGAACACAGGCGATCAGCCCCTCTGGCAGCGGTTCGAACACGCCCATGAATTCCAGCGTCGAAAGCGTCGTCGCCAGCGCCGGCTTGATGATGCAGGCATTGCCAGAGGCAAGCGACGCCGCGACCGTCCAGCACATCAAGAGGATCGGGAAGTTGAACGGCATGATGTGGACGCTGGTGCCCAGAGCCTCATAACGGGCATACTGGAACGAGCCTTTCTGTGTCGTGCCCGCCACCTTGCCGGCCTCGTCCCGCGCCATTTCGGCGAAATAACGGAAAGCGCCGGCACAATTGGCGACTTCGCCGATCGCTTCGGGATAGGGCTTTCCCATTTCCCGCGACATCAGTTCGGCGCAGATCCGCATGTCCGTCGCTTCAATCCGGTTGGCGATCCGGTGCAACACGGTCGCGCGGCTCTTGGCGTCCAGACGCTTCCATTCCGACTGGGCCGTTTTGGCAGCCAGCAGCACGGCATCCAGTTCGGCCGCCGTCGTTTCCGCGAATGTACCCTCCGGCTGAAGTGTTGCCGGATTGACCACCGTGTGGCGTTCACCCCTGGCGGCGATATAGACCGGATGCCGGTAGAACACGGGTTCGGCTGGATTGAACATGGGTTTTTCCTGTTAACGCATTTGCCTTGGCGAAATCCCCCTCACCCTGCCCTCTCCCCGCTGGGGAGAGGAGGTCCAGAGATCGCCGCGCTACTCTTCTCCCCAGCGGGGAGAAGGTGCCCGAAGGGCGGATGAGGGGCTTCTCGCTCAAGACGCGCGGAAAGCCCTCCCTCCCGATCCCCTACCGGATCATGTAAACCTTCTTGATCGTCTCATGCACGGTGCAGACGCCCTTCCAGTCCTGGGGGAAGAAAGCGGCCGTATCGGGCGTGATCTCGATCACCTCGCCGCTCTCGTGCACATAGGTGCAGCGGCCTTCGAGGAAATGGCAGAACTCGTCGCGGGTGACGTGGCAATTCCATTTGCCGGGCGTGCAGATCCACAGGCCGCATTCGGATTGCCCGTCCGGCCCCTTGTGGATCAGCTTGCCGGTCGTGCGGCTTTCGCCCTCGATCATCGTCGGGATGATGCCCCAGTCCTTGAGGTCGGTCTCGTCGAGCGGGTTGCGCATCAGCGGTGTTGCGGTCATCGGATGTTTCCTTTCGTTTTTATTCAGGCAGTTTCCGCGCTCACAAGAACAGCCGAAACACTGCCGCAGTAATGTCGAGACAGGCCGGTCAGACCAGCATGTAGATATTGCGCATGGTTTCGATCACATGGCATTCGCCGGTCCAGCCGCCGGGAAACATCACCACCGTGCCCGCCTCGACCTCGATCACCTCGCCGTCATCGGAGCGGTAAACCGCACGGCCGGCGACAAAATGGCAGAATTCGTCGCGCGGAATCGACAGGCGCCAGCGGCCGGGCGTGCAGACCCAGATGCCGGATTCCGGCTGGTTGTTCGGCCCCTTGTGGACAAGCCGGCCTGTCGATTTCGACTGGCCTTCGACACTGTCGGGTTGCAGGCCCCAGTAGACGAGATCGTCGTAGGTCGAGGCATTGTAGATGTGGGGAGCGGAGGATGGTTCAGCCATCGAACTTCCCCGTCTTTGCAAGCTGGTCGAGAATGCCGGCCGCCTTCTGCGGGCCATTCTGGGCCTGCATGTGGGCGCTGGTGGCTGCCAGTTTCGCCTTCATCGCCGGATCGTTGACGCAGGCATCGAGTTTGGCCGCCAGTTCCGCGTCCGTCCAGTCGTAGCGTGGCATTTTGAAGCCGTGGCCGGTTTCGTCGACGCGGGTGGCGTTGTCGTGACCGTCCCAGACATAGGGCATGATGATCGCCGGCTTGCCGAAATAGAGGCACTCGGTGAACGAGTTGTTGCCGCCGTGATGGATGGCCGCATCGACCTGCGGGATGACGGAGGGCTGCGGGAACCAGCTTTCGACGATTATATTGCCGGGCAGATCGCTATACTGATCCTTGTAGTCACCGACATTGACCAGCGCGCGATGGGGCAGCTTGCCGATAGTCGCGATCAGCCGTTTCAGCAGATCGGTATCGCCGGCACCAAGACTGCCGAAGGATATATAGAGAAGAGGCTTGTCATTGTTCTCGGCAAAGACAGGAACCTCGTAGGGCTTTTCCTTGCGCACGCAGCCTTCGAGATACTGGAACTGTCTTGGGTCGAGCGGATGTTCGCGCTCGAACTTCACCGATTCAGGATAGAGCAGCAGGTTCATGAACGGCGATGCTTCGAAGAACTGGCCGATCGGATAGGGCGCCTCGCCGGTCGAGGCGAGGAAGCTGTTGAAATCGTCGTGGATCGGCTTGATGACCTCCTCGAATTTCCTGCGATAGGCGGCATGGCCCGCGAGATCGTCCTGGCGGCATCCGGAGAGGTGCGGTGGGATCTTCGGGTCCTCGATCTCGTTTTCCGAGCAGGAGATGATCCGCACCCACGGCTTGCCGAACTGCTTGATCGCCGGAAACAGGATGACATTGTCGACACAGATCAGGTCCGGTTTGATCTTCGCGAGAACACCGGGCAGGTCCTTCTGCGCCCATTTGGCGCTGTCGACGATCGCTTCCCAGCAATCGCGGACATAGTTCTCAATCTGGTCATAGGGGCTCTTGCGGAAATTCGGGATATGGCCGTTGATGAAGTCTTCCCAGAATTTCGCCATCTGCTCGGGCGGCATCGGCGCCGACAGGTTGACCGGGTGGGCCTCGAAACCATAGCCCTTGTAGACATCGACAAAGCCGGGGTCGGATAGGAAGACCGCCTTGTGGCCGAGCGCTTCGACGGCCTGGGCAATGCCGACGGAATTCAGCGCCGGGCCGAAGGCTGCTTCGGGAAAGAATGCAATCGTCTTGGACATGGGTTCCCTCTTGTTCTTGTTTGGGCCGTGGCTTACGCCGCAGAATGGAAAAGCCGCGCCTTGGCGGCATCAATGCCGAGCCCGATCCGGTCGCCCGGTCGGTAGCGGGCACCGGTTTCGGCAGAAACACGGACTTGGATGGCGTTCGGAGATGCAGCGGTACGCACATGCAGCACCCGGTCAAGGCCGTGATAGGCGATCTCCTCGATCACCCCATTGAAGCCCGCATCGGCGCTCGCAACAGTGATGTGCTCAGGCCGCACGGCAAGCGATGCCGAACCGCTGCGGTCACTTGGAACGGGAAGCCGCAAACCGGGAGCCTCGAACTGGCCCGCAGGGGAAACGGCGCCTTCGATGAAATTCATCACGCCGATGAAATTGGCGACGAAGGGGTCGGCGGGCTGTTCGTAAATCTCTTCCGGCTTGCCGCATTGCAGGAGACGCCCATCTTTCAGGATCGCCATGCGGTCGGCCATGACCAAGGCTTCTTCCTGATCGTGGGTGACGATGATGAAGGTGATGCCTGCTTCGTGCTGCATGCGCTTCAGCTCAAGCTGCATCTTTTCGCGCAGCTTCTTGTCGAGCGCACCCAAAGGCTCGTCGAGCAGCAGCACCTTCGGACGCTTCACCAGAGCTCGGGCTAGCGCCACACGCTGCTTCTGGCCGCCGGACAGTTGCTCCGGTTTGCGGTCCGCGAAGCGCGCGAGATCGGTCGTTGCGAGGATTTCATCGACGCGGCGGTCGATTTCGGTGCGCGACAGCTTCTCCATTTCCAGCCCATAGGCGAGGTTCTTGCGCACGCTCATATGCGGGAACAGCGCATAGGACTGGAACATCAGGTTCAGCGGCCGCTTTTCCGGCGGCAGCGGCGAGATGTCCTGACCTTCCAGCAGCACGCGCCCGGCGGTCGGCATCTCGAAGCCGGCCAGCATGCGCAGAAGGGTCGTCTTGCCGCAGCCGGAAGGCCCGAGCAACGCGAAGAACTCCTTCTCGCGGATATCGAGCGAGACGCGATCAACCGCCGTGATCGGCCCGTAATTCTTGACGATCTCCTCGATCTTGAGGATCGGTTTTGCAGATGGTGCAGCAGCAGTCATTGGATCTGTTCTTTATTGAGCCATTGCGAAAGCAGGAGCGCCGTGGCGCTGACCGCCATGACGATGGTTGCGAGCGCATTGACTTCCGGTGTGACGCCGAAGCGGATCATCGAATAGATCTGCATGGGCAGCGTGATCGACGAACGGCCGGCACCGGCGGTGAAGAAGGCGATGATGAATTCATCGACGGACAGGGTGAAGGCGAGCAGCGCGCCGGCGATGATCGACGGCAGAAGCACCGGGAATGTGACCCGCCAGAAGGTCGTCCAGCCGGACGCGCCGAGATCGCGCGAGGCTTCGACGATCGAAAAATCGAAATGCTTCAGCCGCGCCCTGACGACGGAGCAGACGAAGGCCAGATCGAAGATGATGTGGCTGAGGATGATCGTGTGCAGCCCCATCGTCAGGTTCAGCCGAGAGAAGAAGGTCAGCAGCGCCACGGCCAGCACGATATCGGGAATGACCATTGGCGCAAAAGCGAGCGCTTCGAGCCCGTTGCTCTTGCGGGCGCGGGTTTCCATGCCGATGGCAAGCAGCGTGCCGAGCACCGTGGAAATCAGTGTCGCGAAGATGGCGACGACCAGCGTGTTCCAGGCGGCATGCAGGATTTCGTTGTTGCCCATAAGCGCGGCATACCAGTGCGTCGAGAAGCCGGACCACGAGGTCGGAAGACCCGACTCGTTGAAGGAGAGCATCACCAAGACCGCGATAGGCAGATAGAGGAAGCCGAAAACGAGGAGAAGAATGATACGGCCCGGAAGGCGCTTGGGGGCAATGCCGCTGGACATGGACATTAGGCAGCCTCCCCCTTCCGCTCGCCGCTGGCATGGGACGTGGCGCGCGCCTGCAGGAACAGCAGCGCCACCATGATGGCGATCAACACCATGCCGAGCGCGGCGCCGAAGGGCCAGTCGTTCGCGGTCAGGAACTGGTCATAGACGAGATTGCCGATCATCTGGAAGCGGCCGCCGCCGAGCAGCGCAGGCGTCACGAAATTGCCGATCGACAGCACGAAGACGAAGACCCCGCCGGCTGCCACGCCCGGAAGCGTCAGTGGCAATGTCACCCGCCAGAAGGTGCGGAAGGCGCCCGCTCCGAGATCGCGCGAAGCTTCCATCAGCTCCGGATTGAGCCGGGAAAGCGTGGAATAGATCGCGAGGATGACGAAGGGCAGATAGTTGTAGACGAGGCCGGTGATGACGGCCGCTTCCGTATAAAGCAGCGACAGCGGCTCGCCCTGATAGCCGAGATACGAGATAAATCCGTTCAGCAGCCCTTCGCGGTTCAGCAGCACGATCCAGGCATAGGTGCGGATCAGGTAATTGCTCCAGAAGGGCAGGACGGCGAAAAACAGCAGCATCGGCTGGCGCACTCGCGGCGCGCGGCTGATGGCGTAGGCCGCGGGATAAGCGATCAGGATGGCGAGAACGGTGGTCGTCAGCGCGATCCGGGCCGAATTCAGGAAGATTTTCGCATAGAGCGGATCAAAGACGCGGACGAAATTTTCAAGGGTGAAGGTATATTCGATGCCCCCCCAGGTACCACGCTGGAAGAAGGCGTAGCTGAGAACGAGCAGGCACGGCGCCACCATGAAGGCAAGAAGCCACAGCACGGCGGGTGCCGCCAGCATATTGGGTCTTGTCGTTTGATAGGCCACGCAAAGCTCCGCCGCGACCGGAACAGCCGGCTACGTCTACTACTGATCTGTCTTTACTGTCTGAAACATGATCCCGTGGCGGCGAGCCGCCACTCAGCCGCCACGGGTTGGTGGGCTACACGACGCCCCTGACGTCGCACCGCCACACAGTACAATGGGCCTAGTTGGCGGCCTTGATCTCACTGACGGCGCGGGAATATTCCTTCTGCGCGTCGCCCAGGTCACGAAGAAGCTCGTATTTCGTAAGCTCCGCCGCGGTCATGCCCATATTCGGATATTGTTTGACCAGATCCGGGCTGAGGCTTTCCATGGCGGCCTTGTTCGGCACCTTGTAGAGAATGTTCTCCGCTGCCCAGGCATGATTCTTGGCATCGAGAATGAAGTTGATGAACTTCATCGCCTCGGCCTGCTTTTCAGAGTTCTTCGTGACGACGATGGTATCGACCCAGAGATCGGAACCTTCCTTCGGCACGACGAACTTGATGTCCTTGTTTTCGGTGATGCCGTAGTTGCACCAGCCATCCCAGGCGTGAACAAGCGAGGCCTCGCCGGAAACCAGCTTCGAATAGAAGGTCGTGTCGTCATAGGCGAGCAGCGTCTTTTTGGCTTCGATCAGCAGGTTCTTGGCTTCCTCGACCTTGGCCGGATCGGTCTCGTTGACCGAATAGCCCTTGGCCAGCAAACCGGCGGCCATCAGCCAGCGGTCGGTGGCGAGCATGGTGGTCTTGCCCTTCAGGTCGTCGGAAGGCGCCAGCAGATTCATCCAGCTATCCGGCGCGTTCTTTACGACATCCGAGCGGTAGCACAGGCCGGTCGTGCCCCAGGTATAGGGAACGGAAAAGGTCGTACCCGGATCATAGGCAAGAGCCGCCGCTTCCGGATAAAGATTGGCGAGGTTCGGCACCGCAGCCTTGTCGATCGGCGCCAGCATGCCCTGATGGTTCAGGATTTCCGCAAACGGCGAGGAGACGAACACGATGTCATAACCCTTGCCCCCGCCGGCCATCAGCTTGCCCATGACTTCTTCATTGGTCGCATGATTGACGACCTCGATCTCAAGCCCGGTCGCCGCCTTGAAGGTCTCGGCGATGTCCTTGGCCATGTAGCCATCCCAATTGGATATCACCAGATCGGCCGACATCGCCGTTCCCGCCGCAAGGGTCATGGCGGACGCCGCGACAAGACCGGCCAGGCGCAATTTCACTGACGTTTTCAAGGACATCTCCCGTTGCTGGCGCAATCTGGACGCCGGCTGGGCCAAGCGTTCGTGGTCTGCGCTAAATCCATCGTCCCGGGAGGTCTCGCGATCCGACGCTCAGCCTGTCCCGAGGGTTCAACCTCTGTTCCCGAAGCGGCCCGCCGGTTATCCGGTCTATGTGTTCGCTTCGGCAGGCAGTATTATTTATAAAAAAAATACGTCAATACAGAATCGTGCACACCATGAAAATTTAACAAATGCCCTTGCGAAGCCGCCAATGACGATGCAGCATAAGCTCAAATATATGGAATGCAGGGCGATTGATGATGGGCACGGAGACAAAGAAGGTAAATCATCGCCATGTCGAACTGGCGCAGAAAATACTTGATATTGCCACTGAACGCGGAATGAGCCGCGGTGAGCGACTGCCGGAACAGGCACTCGCCTCCCGCTGCAACGTCTCCCGCACACCGATCCGCAAGGCACTACAGTTCCTCGCCGAAAAATCCCTCGTCACGGCGGAAGTGGAAGGCGGCTACCTTCTGGCAATCGACCCCGCCACCTTTCCAGGACTGGAGGATATTGCCGAACCGGCCGAAGAAACCGAACTTTACAACGCTATCCTGCGTGACGTGGCGGCCGGGAGGATCAGTGATTCCCAGACGGTCGCCAGCCTGCAGCGCCGCTATGAGGCGTCGCGCAATGCGGTGCAGAACGCGCTGACGCGACTGGCGGAAGACAATCTCGCCGAGCGCGCCGCCGGCCAGCAATGGCTGATCAAACAATTCGCCATCAGCGGTGATGCTATCGCCAAGAGCTTCGAATACCGGCTCTCCTGCGAGCCGCTTGCGCTGACCATGCCCGGCTT
The DNA here is from genome assembly GCF_001425605.1 of Rhizobium sp. Leaf453. Lineage (GTDB taxonomy): Bacteria > Pseudomonadota > Alphaproteobacteria > Rhizobiales > Rhizobiaceae > Pararhizobium. The sequence continues at coordinate 10,057 of NZ_LMRG01000003.1, forward strand.
TCGCCGCGACATTGCCGCCATCACCTCCCTGCGCCAGTCGATGGAAATCCTGCGCTCGATGACCGAAAGCAGCTTCGACCAGAAACTGTTCGAGCGCACCGATTTCGATTTTCACATGCTGATCGCCAAAAGCTGCGGCAATCCCTTCATGTCGGAGGCGCTGTCGAGCCATCACCGCCGCCGCCGCTCCAGCCAGCCACCGGTCCATGTCAACGCTTTCCGGCTGATGCAATCGAATATGGAACATATCCAGATGCTTGAGCAGATCGAACGCGGCCAGCTTGATCTTGCGGCCGACCTGATGCGCGTGCATATCCAGCTTTCCCATTCCCAGCGACCTCGCCTTGCCGGACGCGGCGTTCCGCCCATCTTCAAGGTCGTCGGCTAGATAGCGGTGCATGCATGACCCAGCCCAAGGTGATCGCCTTCTTTCCGGAAGCCAGTTACGGCGCCGCGCTGAATTGCGTCGGCATCGCCCAGGAACTGCGCCGGCTGGGCGCCCGCCCGGTCTTCATCTGTCATCCCGGCTTTCGGGGCGTCTTCAGTGAATACGGCTTTCCGGAATACCAGCTGCAATCGGCAGGCGCCGAGAGCCAGACGGATTGGACCGACTTCATCAACCGGCATCAGGACGCCTTTCGCCAGACGCCGCTGGAACAGGTCAAAAGCTATGTTGCGCCCACCTGGGACGCCATTGTCGATACGGCAATCTCGGCCGAGGAACCGCTTCGCCAGCTTCTGGCGCAATTGAAGCCCGCAGCCATCGTGCTCGACAACGTCGTCATGTTTCCGGCCATCGCCAATGCCGGCGTGCCGTGGGTTCGTGTCATCTCCTGCGCCGAGACGGAACTGCCAGATCCGCAGGTACCGCCCTACCTTTCCGGCTGTGGCGACAGGCCGAGTAGCGAATGGGCGGCTTTTTCCCGCGCCTATTCCAAGGCCGTGGCACCGGCGCAAAAGCGCATGAACACCTTCCTCGCGGAATGCGGTCTCAACTCGTTGCCGCCGAGCGAATTCCTTGAAAACTCGCCCTTCCTCAATCTCCTCCTCTCGCCCGATATCGTCCGTTTCGATCGCCAGACACCCCTCGATCCGAAAAAGTTCATTTATCTCGATGGCTGTGTCCGGCAGGAGGCGCCCTATACGCTGCCGCACTTCGCTTCGCATCAGGATGCACCGCTGGTGCTGACCAGCTTCGGCAGTCTCGGCGCCATGGACGTCTCGATGATCAAGCGGATGATCGGCGTCTTCGAGACCCTGCCCTATCGCTTCATCGTCAATGTCGGTCCCTGGCGCGAAGACTATTCCGGCATTCCGGACAATGTCTTCCTCGACAGCTGGTTTCCGCAACCGTCCGTCGTCGAGCAATCGAGCCTGTTCATCCATCACGGCGGTAACAACAGTTTTTGCGAGGCGCTCTACTTCGGCGTCCCATCGCTGGTCATGCCATTCTGCTGGGATGGTCATGACAATGCCCGCCGGGCCGAAGATGTCGGCGTCGGCAGGCGGCTGGACCGATACCGCTGGAGCGACACCGAACTGGCGTCGACCATCACCGGCCTGCTCGACAATCCCGCCCTGCGCGATAAATTGTCCACCAACTCCACAGCGATGAAGAAAGCCGCCGGCGTGACGGTGGCAGCCCAGGCCATTCTCGACCTGATCTGAAAAGGACGCGACATGCAGGACAGGCTTTATATCGACGGCGAATGGGTGACGCCTGAACGAGGCGGTACGTTCGATGTCATCAATCCCGCGACCGAAGAGGTGATCCACAAGGCGCCGGCCGGGACGAGCAGCGATATCGACAAGGCCGTCAAGGCCGCCCGCTACGCCTTTGATACCGGACCATGGCCACATTTCACCGGCGCTGAACGCGCCGTCTACCTGCGGGCGATCGCCACGAAAATCACCGAAAAGCGTGAATTTCTGGCGAAACTCGAAGTTCTCGACAATGGCAAGCCGCTGCCGGAAGCGCTCTGGGATATCGACGATGTCGCCGGATGCTTCACCTATTACGCGGGGCTGGCGGAAGAACTGGACGCCCATCCGGAAGAGACCATCCCGCTCAGCGAGCCGCGCTTTTCCTCGCGCGTGGTCCGCGAGCCGATCGGCGTCGTTGGCGCGATCACGCCATGGAACTATCCGCTGCTGATGGTGGCGTGGAAAGTGGCGCCTGCGCTGGCCGCCGGCTGCACCATGGTGCTGAAACCGTCCGAACTGACGCCGCTGACCGCGCTCGAACTCGGCGTCATCGCCGAGGAGGCGGGTCTCCCGGCCGGCGTACTCAACATCGTCACCGGCACCGGCATGCAGGCTGGCGAACCGCTGACGGAGCACCCGCTGGTCGACAAGCTGGCCTTTACCGGCTCTGTTTCCACCGGCCGCAAAGTGATGATGGCGGGCGCGCAGGATATCAAGAATGTCAGCCTCGAACTCGGCGGCAAATCCCCCTTCGTCATCTTCGCCGACAGCGATATCGAAAAGGCCGTCGAGTGGATCATGTTCGGCATCTTCTGGAACCAGGGTCAGGTCTGTTCGGCCACCTCACGGGTTCTGGTCGAAGCAAGCATCTACGATGCCGTTCTTTCGCGGCTCTGCGAGGAAGCTGCGAAAATCAGGATCGGCAACGGCATGGAGGATGGAACGCTGCTCGGCCCGATCGTTTCCAAGGGTCAGTATGACAAGATCCTGTCGGCGATCGAGCATGCCCGCATCGACGGCGCGACCGTCTCGCATGGCGGCGGCCGCCCCGCCGGGCTGAACAGCGGTTACTTCCTGGAGCCAACCGTACTGACCGGCATGAGCGAAGGCAGCTATGTCTGGAAGGAAGAGATTTTCGGCCCGGTCGTCTGCGTCAAGCCGTTCAAGGATGAGGACGATGCCATCCGCATGGCCAATGACAGCCGCTTCGGCCTCGCCGCCGCTGTCATGTCCAAGGACGTCATTCGTGCCGAGCGCGTCGCCGAAGCCTTTCGAGCCGGCATCGTCTGGGTCAACTGCTCGCAACCGACCTTCGTCGAAGCGCCCTGGGGCGGCTACAAGCAATCCGGCATCGGCCGCGAACTCGGCCGCTGGGGCTTATCCAACTATCTGGAGACCAAGCAGATCACCCGCTTCAACAGCGACGAGCCTTGGGGATGGTACATCAAGAACTGAAGCATGCGCGCTCATGCGTCTTTGGCTGAACGTGTCCTTATCAGCATCTCACATCAGTCGATTCGTTTGAATGTCCATTTGACGACGTAATCGCCGTTGCGTTTCACCTTCGTCTTGGTCCGCAAACGCACCGGTCCACCAAGCGCGGCTTCCGCGTCCTCGAAGGCCTGGCGGGCTTCAGCCATGGCACGGTGGTAGACGCTGTTGTCGCGTTTCGGGCTGTCGGCGATCGCTTTGAGAAGGGCGACGGTGTCGAGCTTGTCTTCCACCATGATAATATGTTCCTTCCCGGTCTGAACGTCCGCCTCGTCATGAACGGGCACTGGTCCATATATCAAGCGGCGAGCGTTTCTCAATCGGAACCTCCTGCCTTGAAACCGTAGACGCTTGCCACCGAAAGCCGTAAATAATCCCATCAGATTTATTCCGGGAGAGGTTCGTCATGGCTGAAGCAGACGTTCTGGTTGTCGGAGCAGGCCCGACGGGCCTCGTCATGGCGCTCTGGCTCAATGGGCAGGGAATCAAGGTTCGAATCATCGACAAATCGGAAGGCCCCGGCGAAACCTCGCGGGCCATGGTCGTCCATGCCCGCACCCTGGAACTCTACCGGCAGTTGGGGATCGGCGACGCCGTTGCGGACGCCGGGCGGAAATCCACCGGCATCAAGATGTGGGCCGGCCGCAGGCCGCGCGCCAACATTTCGTTCGGCGATGCCGGCGAAGACATCACGCCCTATCCCTTCGTGCTGGTCTATCCGCAGGACCTGCACGAGCGCTTTCTCGTCGAGCAGTTGCGAAAAAGCGGCATCGAGGTGGAGCGGCGGACGGAGCTTGTGGATTTCACCGATGACGGCAGCATCGTGACAGCGCGCTTACGCGGCCCTGACGGGCAGGTCGAGACCTGCGAGACGCGCTATCTAGCCGGATGCGACGGCGCCCGGTCTGTGGTCCGCAAGACGCTCGGCGCCAGTTTCGAAGGCGGTACCTATGATCAGCTGTTTTACGTCGCCGACGTGGAAGCCGAGTCCGACAAGACCGACGGCGAAGTCACCATCGTCTTCGAAGGTCCGGAATTCATGCTGCTTCTGCCCTATGGAACCGACAAGACCCGGCTGATCGGAACGATCCGCGAGGATCGAATCGACAGGGACAAGGCACTCACCATCGAGGATGTTGGGCGTGAGGCAATCAGCGCCATCGGGCTCGTCATCAACAAGGTCAACTGGTTCTCCACCTACCGCGTCCATCACCGGATCACCGAACGTTTCCGGCATGGCCGCGTCTTCCTACTGGGCGATGCCGCGCATGTGCATAGTCCGGCGGGCGGACAAGGCATGAACACCGGCATCGGCGATGCCATCAACCTCGCCTGGAAGCTCGCGGCCGTGCTGAAGGGCCAGGCCGATGACAGCCTTCTCGACAGTTTCGAGCTGGAGCGGCCAGTTTTCGCGCGCAAGCTGGTCGAGACGACCGACCGCGTTTTCAGCGCCGTAACCGCACAAGGCAGCATCGCGGAATTCATGCGCACCCGCGTCGCGCCGATCTTTGCGAAAGTGGCCTGGAGCCTCGATCCCGCCCGCGAAGCCATCTTCCGCCTAGTCTCGCAGACGACGCTGGACTATCCGGAAAGTCCCTTGAGCGTCGGCAAGGCCGGAAAGGTCGAGGGCGGCGACCGGCTCCCCTTCGTGCGGTTCGACGGGCGCGACAACTATGATTCGCTCTCGGCTATCGCCTGGCAGGTCCATGTCTATGGCGCAGCTTCGGCGGAACTCAAGGCAGCTTGCGCCGACCACAACATCCAACTGCACGCGTTCGAATGGCGAGAGGAATTCGGCGACGCCGGCCTTGCTCGCGATGCGATCTACCTGCTGCGGCCCGACACTTATGTCGGGCTCGCCGATCCCTTGGGAAGTGCGGACCGGCTGAACGGCTATCTGGCCGAACGGGCGATCCGTCCGGCCTGATTCGCTGCTATTCGGCTGCTTCCACCTTCGGGGCCGGGACGTAGTTGAGGATCGGCCCCAGCCAGCGCTCGACCTCATCAATCGGCATGTCCTTGCGGGTAGCATAATCCTCGACCTGATCACGCTCCACCTTCGCGACACCGAAGTAATAGGCGTCGGGATGGCCGATATAGAGGCCGGACACCGATGATCCCGGCCACATGGCAAAGCTCTCGGTCAACGTGACGCCGATTTCCTCTTCCGCCTTCAGAAGACTGAAGAGCGTGGCCTTTTCCGTATGGTCGGGCTGGGCCGGGTAGCCCGGCGCCGGCCGGATGCCGGCATAGGGCTCGCCGATCAGGTCTTGCGGGCCGAAAGCCTCGTCGGCTGCGTAGCCCCAGAGCTCCTTGCGGACAAATTCATGCATGCGTTCGGAAAAGGCTTCGGCGAATCGATCCGCCAGCGACTTGACCATGATCGAGGAATAATCGTCATTGGCACGCTCGAACCGTTCTGCAATCGCCACTTCCTCGATGCCTGCGGTGACAACGAAGCCCCCGATATAATCGCGGACACCGCTGTCCGCTGGTGCGACGAAATCCGACAGCGCGACATTCGGCCGGCCATCCCGCTTGGCCATCTGCTGGCGCAGGGTAAAGAAGGTCGCAAGCTCGTCGCTGCGGGTTTCGTCCCTGAACAGACGAATATCGTCCTCGACGGTACCGGCCGGCCAGAAGCCGACGACTGCCTTCGGCGCGAACCATTGTTCCGCGATCACCTTGGCGAGCATGGCCTGTGCATCGGCAAACAGCTGACGGGCAGCCTCGCCCTGCCGCTCATCGTCGAGGATTTTCGGATAGACGCCCTTCATCTCCCAGGTCTGGAAGAACGGCGTCCAGTCGATATACTCGGCCAGTTCTGCAAGATCCCAGCCCTGAAACACGCGCGTTCCAAGAAAGGATGGCGCCTTCGGCTGATAAGTGCTCCAATCGACCTTCTGGCTATTGGCGCGGGCCTTTGCCAGCGGCAGGCGCTGTTTTTCCAACTCGTTGCGGGCGTGAGCGTCAGCAACCTTCCTGTATTCGGCCCGCACGGTCTCGATGTAACCATCCTTCATCTCCGGCGACAGCAGGCCGGAGACGATGCCGACGGCGCGGCTCGCGTCCGTGACATAGATCGCCTGTCCCTGATGGTAGCGCGGATGAATCTTGACAGCGGTATGCACGCGGCTGGTCGTGGCACCGCCGATCAGTAGCGGAATATCCAGGCCTTCGCGTTCCATTTCGGCCGCTACATGCGCCATCTCGTCGAGCGACGGGGTGATCAGGCCGGATAGACCGATAATATCGACCTTGCGCTCGCGCGCGACTTTGAGAATCTTCGACGAAGGAACCATGACACCGAGATCGATGATCTCGTAATTGTTGCAGGCCAGCACGACGCCGACGATGTTCTTGCCGATATCGTGGACATCGCCCTTCACCGTCGCCATCAGCACCTTGCCGGCACTCAGGCGTTCGCCCTCGCCACCGCCTGCAAGGCGTTCGGCTTCCATGTAAGGCAGCAGCACGGCGACGGCCTGCTTCATCACGCGAGCGGATTTCACCACCTGCGGCAGGAACATCTTACCCGCGCCGAAGAGATCGCCGACCACGTTCATGCCCGCCATCAGCGGACCTTCGATCACATGCAGCGGCCGCTCGGCATTGACGCGCGCCTCTTCCGTGTCGGCATCGATAAACTCGGTGATACCGTTGACCAGCGCGTGCTCCAGCCGTTTTTCGACCGGCCATTCGCGCCATTTCAGATCGCGCTCCTTTGCTTCCTTGCCGGCAGCGCCTTTGAAGCGCTCTGCAAGCTCCAGCATCCGCTCGGTCGAATCGGGACGGCGGTTGAGGACGACGTCTTCGCAGGCTTCCTTCAGTTCCGGTTCGATCTGGTCGTAGACGGCAAGCTGGCCGGCATTGACAATGCCCATATCCATGCCCGCCTGGATGGCGTGATAGAGGAACACGGCATGCATGGCCTCGCGCACCGGCTCGTTGCCACGGAAAGAGAAGGACAGGTTCGAAACGCCGCCGGAAACATGCACATGCGGCAGCGTCGCGATGATCTCGCGCGTCGCTTCGATGAAATCGACGCCGTAATTGTTGTGTTCCTCGATACCGGTGGCGACGGCGAAAATGTTCGGGTCGAAGATAATGTCTTCCGGCGCAAAACCTGCTTTTTCGGTCAAAAGCCTGTAGGCACGCGTGCAGATTTCGACCTTGCGGGCCTGCGTATCCGCCTGCCCCTGTTCATCGAACGCCATGACCACGACGGCCGCACCATAGGCGCGGCAAAGCCGGGCGTGATGCAGGAACGCCTCCTCGCCTTCCTTCATGGAAATGGAGTTGACCAGTGGCTTGCCCTGGACGCATTTCAGCCCGGCCTCGATGATCTCCCATTTCGACGAATCGATCATGACAGGCACGCGGGCGATATCCGGTTCGGCCGCGATCAGGTTGAGGAACTCGACCATGGCCTGTTTCGAATCGATCAGGCCCTCGTCCATGTTGACATCGATGATCTGGGCGCCGTTGGCCACCTGGTCGCGGGCAATATCCAGCGCTTCGGAATAATTGCCTGCCGTGATCAGTTTGCGGAACTTGGCGGAACCCGTGACGTTGGTGCGTTCGCCGACATTGACGAAGGGAATGTCCTTGGTCAGCGTGAACGGCTCCAGTCCGGAAAGCTTCATCAACCGCGGTACGTCCGGGATGACGCGTGGGGCATGCCTGGCCACAGCCTCGGCGATAGCGCGGATATGGGCGGGCGTCGAGCCGCAGCAGCCGCCGACAATATTGACCAGCCCCTCACGGGCAAAATCCTCGATCTGCGCCGCCATCTCCTCCGGCGTTTCGTCATAGCGGCCGAATTCGTTCGGCAGGCCGGCATTCGGATAGGCGCAGACGAAGGTATCGGCAACGCTGGAAATTTCGGCGAGGTGCGCACGCATGGCGTTTGCGCCGAGTGCGCAGTTCAGCCCGATGGTGAAAGGATCGGCGTGGCGCACGGAATGCCAGAAGGCCGTCGGTGTCTGGCCGGAAAGCGTACGTCCGGAAAGGTCCGTGATCGTGCCGGAAATCATCACCGGCAGCCGCACGCCCTTCTCGACAAACACTTCCTCGGTCGCAAAAATCGCTGCCTTGGCGTTCAGCGTGTCGAAGATCGTCTCGATCAGGATGATATCTGCGCCACCATCAATCAGACCCCGCACCTGCTCGGCATAGGCGATCCGCAGGTCATCGAAGGTAACGGCGCGAAAGCCGGGATTGTTCACATCCGGAGAGATCGAGGCGGTTCGGTTTGTTGGCCCGAGCGCGCCGGCAACAAACCGGCGCTTGCCGTCCACCTGCTGCGCGCGCAAACCGGCGCGGCGGGCAAGACGGGCACCGTCGCGATTGAGTTCATAGACCATCGCTTCCATGCCGTAGTCGGCCTGGGCGATGGAGGTCGACGAAAACGTGTTGGTCTCAAGGATATCAGCGCCAGCAATGGCATAGTTGTAATGGATTTCTTCGATCGCACCGGGCTGGGTGAGCGTCAGAAGGTCGTTATTGCCCTGCAGGTGGCATTCGCAGGCTGCGAATCGATCGCCGCGAAAATTGTCCTCACCCAGCCCTAGCTGCTGGATTTCCGTCCCCATCGCGCCATCCATGATCAGGATGCGTTCGCGCGCCGCCGCCTTCAGTGCGGCCATGACCTCGGATCCATCCGGTTGCGGGAATACGGCGCCGAAAAGGGCTTCGATGGCGGACATGGGAAATCTCCCGTTCTGAAAACGACAAAACTCGAATTTCAGAATTCACATAAAGATATCTTTATGTCAACATATGATTGCCGCAGATTATCTCCTTAAACGCAAACGGCCCGCGTCTGGAAGAAGCGGGCCGTTCAAAACGAAGACGGAAAAATTGGCTCAAAGCCTCTTCAGGCAATCGTCCAATTCATAGATCGCACAAATGATATGGTAGAACGTGCTGGCGGGCGCCGGCTCGTCGATGAAGCTGCCGTCTGCCTTCTGCTTGTCGCGCCAAAGGCCCTTCACCGGCGTATCGAGAAAGCGCATGAGCGCCGTAGCGGCCCGCACGGCCGAACGTAGATAGCGTTCGCGCTCTTCGCCTTGAGTGAGTGTCGCAAATCGGATCGATGCCTTCAGCCATTCCGTCTGCGGCCAGAGACGGGCAATCGGATCGTGAACCGAAAAGTCGTCCAACAGCGTCATGACGACGACTTCGCGCGGCTGAGCGATGCCGTACTGCTCACCGATCTCAAACAGTCGGCGCGCCTTGACCAGTGCATCCGCGTTACCGCGCCGCTCGCCCCAGCGCAGCAGCAGCCAAGCCCATTCGAACTGATGACCTGGCTCGACGATCCGTCCCTTGTCACCGGGCATCGGTGCCCAGTCATGGTCGAAGAATTCACGCAACGCGCCAGTCTCTGCATCGATGAAATGATCCATGCACAGCGTGGCGATCTCGTCGGCGAGATTGGTCCAGGCGACGGTGTCAAAACCATCAACGCTTTCGCAAGCCAGGCAGGCCTCGAACAGATGCATGTGCGGATTGGAACCGAGCGGCAGACGCGACGGATTGTCTTCCTCGAAACCGATTGTGGGATGCTTGCAATGGGCCTCGAGCTTTTCGCGCAGCGTATTGCTGCGCTCGATCATCTCCGCTTTCCGCTCCGGGAAAACCTGCGCCAGATAGGCGAAGGAGAGCAGTGCGAACGCCTGATTGTAAAGGTCGAAGGATGGGTCAAGCAGATTACCATCCGCATCCGCCAGCGCGCCGAAAAAGCCGCTCGGCTGCAGAAAGACGCGATCGAAATAGGCTGTGCCGGAGGTCGCAAGCGTCTGCCAGTCACCAGTCCAGCCACGGCGTCCCGCTTCGGCGAAGCAATAGACCTGACGGGGCTGGACGCGTGACCGGCGGTTTGCGCGCGCCGGCTCGCCGGTCATGTCGATGGTTTCGACAAAGCCGCCACCGGGGCCGTCAAAACCCTTTTCCTGCCAGAGCGGCAACGCCGCTCCGGTCAGCCATTCGTTCAGCGTTGCGGAAAAGCCTGCAATATCCATCGGCAAAAAATCCATTCCAGCAAATGCGCTTTGAAAATATCGATAGACCCGGGATTACGCCAGCTTTAGCGCGTCATTGTCCTTGCCGAGGATTTGAGACAATGCCTCGACGACCATATTGTGGTCCTCGCGCTGCGGCAGGCCGGAAACGGTGACGGCACCGATGCAGCCCGTGCCCCTGACGACAATCGGGAAGCTGCCGCCATGCGGTGCGTAATCCGCATCCGGCAGGCCGAACTTCGCCTGGATCGTGCTGTCCTGCTTGGCGAGCGACAGGCCGACGGCATAGCTGCTCTTCAGGAAGCGGAAGACGCAATTGCGCTTGCGGCGCACCCAGTGCGGGTTGTCAGGCGTCGCGCCCTCGAGCGCCGTATAGAAGACCGGCATCGAAAACAACGTGACGTCGATCACCACGCCCAACTTTCGCTCGACAGCCATCTCCCGCAGCAAAGAGCCCAGCGCCCAGCCGCTTTCGAGATTGAAACTTTCGAACTGCAGCTCGCTTTCCTGAACGGCGATCCGCTCCAGATCCGCTTCGATACCCATGTGTCCCCTATCCTTTTCTCAGTCTTTCCAGAGCCAGGCCGCGCCACGCACGCCCGAGCTGTCACCATGCACGGCCTTGCGGATCGGCGTTTCGAAGCTGTCTCCGAAAATGTATTTGACGATCAGGTCCGGCAATTCATCGTAGATTTCATCGACATTCGACATGCCGCCACCCAGCACGAAAACATCGGGATCGACGACATTGGTGAGAAGCGCGAGACTGCGCGCCAGCCGGTCGACGAAACGCTGGTAGACGGCGGTCGCCACCGGCTCGCCATTGCGCTTGTCGGCAATGATATCGCGGCCGCGCCTGTCGACGCCCGTTGTCGTGCGATAGTCGAGCTCAAGACCGGTGCCACAGGCATACATATCGAGGCAGCCGTGCTTTCCACACCAGCACTTGGGTCCCGGATATTCCTCAGGCGTCATCCACGGCAGGGGATAATGACCGATCTCTGCCGCAACACCCTGATAGCCGGCATGCACATGCTTGCCGATGGCGAGGCCACCGCCATGGCCGGTGCCGACGATGATGCCGAATACCGTGTGCTCATCCTTGCCCGCGCCATCCACCGCTTCTGACACCGCGAGACAATTGGCATCGTTGGCCAGCCGGACCTCGCGGCAGAGCGCGGCCTGAAGATCACGGCCCAGCGGCTGGCCATTCAAAAGCACGGCATTGGAATTGCGCACGATGCCGGTGCGCGGATTGGGGCTACCTGGAATGCCGATGCCGACGGTACCGCGTTCTCCGGCCATCTGCTCGGCCGTCGCTACAAGTTCCTGCACGGCGCGCACGCAGGCGTCATAACCGCTGTTGGGCGTAGCGATCCGGTGCCTTGCCCTTGTTGCGCCATCGCGATCGAGCGCAATGACTTCCATTTTCGTGCCGCCCCAATCAATTCCAATGAACATGCTGGATCAAACTCTTGTGCGTCTCGTTGTTAAGCGGCACCGTAACGGCCGGGTCTCCTCCCCGTTGCGCCGCACCCTGCTTAACATCGGAAAAGCATCCGGCGCCAGCCCCACACAGGCGCGTCACGGAAAAAGCAGCGGGCGGGTACGCAGGAAAACACTTGGCTAAAGCTCAAGCCTTTTGTATGGGTTCTTCCGGTCGGTCCCATAGCTCAGCAGGATAGAGCGCAGGATTCCTAATCCTGAGGCCATTGGTTCGAATCCAATTGGGATCACCATTCTTCCAGCCGACCGGCAGGCGACATTTCCCAAACCTACTGATTGATGAGATCGGTCCGCCCAAAGAAAAAGGCCGGGTGAAAACCCGACCTCTCCGACCCGTCTCGACAACAGCTGCCAGTTCATCCGTGGTCAGCCGCTGGAAACGAATTCCATGAGCGCAATATGGCGCAGCAATGTAACCGTTTCAAGACACAACGAAAAATCAGGAAATTTCCCGTCACGCCGCGTCCAGCGCCATGGTGAGATCTGCAATCAGGTCGTCCGGGTGCTCTATCCCGATCGACAGGCGGATGGTGGATTCCAAGACCCCGATGCGCTGGCGGACATCGATCGGCACGCCGGAATGGGTCATACTGGCCGGGTGGCTGGCGAGCGATTCCGTTCCGCCAAGGCTGACGGCGAGCTTGAATATCTGCAGCGCGTTGAGAAATTTGAACGACGCAGGCTGCCCGCCGCGGATGTCGAAGGAAAATGTCGAACCGGCGCCGGTGCATTGCGCGGCAAAGGTCTTGCCGAGCGGCGACTGCGGATCGTGATAGGGCAGATAGTGGATGCCCTCGACATTCGGATGATCTCGCAGGAAATTCGCGACTTCCAATGCATTGCTGTTGGCCTTCTCCATGCGGATCGACAGCGTTTCCAGCGAGCGGCCAAGCATCCAGCAGGAATGGGGGTCGAGCTGCGTGCCGATGGCGCCGCGCAGCGCCTTGACCTGTTTCATCACTGCTTTGGAGCCGAGTGCTGCACCCGCGATCAGGTCGGAGTGACCGCCGACATATTTGGTCAGCGAATACAGCGAAATATCCGCGCCATGTTCGATCGGCCGCTGAAAAACCGGACCGAGCAGGGTGTTGTCGCAGGCGACAACAGGCGTATGCCCCTGCGCCTTGCCGATTCTGTCGGCGAGCCTGCGGATCATCGCGATATCAACGAGACTGTTGGTCGGGTTGGCCGGCGTTTCGATCAGGATCATCGAGACGCGGCCCTTGGCCATCGCCGCCTCCGCCGCCGATTGTACGCTCTCTTCATTGACGCCATCGGCAAACCCGACCGCTGCAACACCAAGGTTCAGGAAGGTCCGGGCAAGCAGCGTCTCCGTGCCGCCATAGAGCGGCTGCGAATGAAGGATCGCATCACCGGGTCGCACGAAGGCGAGCAGGGTCGTGGCGATCGCCGACATGCCGGAGGAAAACAGCGCGCAGCTCTCCGTACGCTCGAACACCGCCAGCCGGTCCTCAACGATTTCGCTGTTCGGATGATTGAAGCGGGAATAGACGAGGCCCGCCCCTCTTCCGCGGACTTGAATACAAAGGTCGAGGTCAGGAAGACGGGCGGCTTGACTGCGCCCTCGGAGAGTTCCGGGTCGTAGCCGTAGTTCAGCATCAGCGTTTCGGGATGAAGCTTGTGATTGCCGATATGGGTCTTGGAGGGATGCGGCGCAGTCATGGCGGTCTCCGGCTTCAATGCGACTTTCAGAAGTCTACATCAAAGCCGCATGCCGATTATTGCCAATGCGGCCCGCATTTTCGGTGAAAATTGCATTCCCGCTTAAACCGCGCAAGTTTCATTCCGAGGCGCCACCATTGGTCTCGCGCACCACATTCATCTGTTTTCGTTCGCGCGCCATGTCGCTGACGACGGTGCGAAGGCGGGGATGGCGCGCCATGAACATATTGAAGTCACGGCGGTCGAGCTTGAGGAACTGGCAGAAATCGACGGCGATCACGTCAGCCGTACGCAGCCCGCCGCTGAGAAGCGCCATTTCGCCGAAGAACGCGCCCGCCTCCAGCGGAACAGAGCCGGCTTCCAGGCGCACCTCCACCGTGCCCGCCGAGATGAAATACATGGCGTCACCCCGCTCGCCGACGCGGATCACCTTGTCGCCCGGTTCAGCGGAGTCCGGCCGAAACAGGAGAAGCAGTTCTTCCAACGCATGCTCATCGACCTGCGAGAACAGGGGGAACATGCTGACCAGTTGCTGCTTCTTTAGCTGTTGCTGGCTTTCCTTCTCCTCCACCCGCGCCTTGACGATCTCGAGTTCGCGGCTGAGGGCGGCCAGCTTGCTTGCGCCGTGGGTTGCGACGAATGTGGGGGCGGTCTTGCCAAGCATGGCCTTGAGTTTGCCGGCAGCCCAGAAAAGCAAGGGGTTGAGCGTGATCGAGAGGATCGCGCCGGCGAGAATGAGATCGTGTCCCTCCTGCGACAGAAGACCGAGCGAGATGCCGAGTCCCGCCACGATGAAGGAAAATTCACCGATCTGCCCGAGGCTCGCCCCGACTGTCAGCGCCATCGACATGGGATAGCGCAGCGCCAGCACGACACCGATGGCGATGATCGATTTGCCGAGCGTGATCAGCGCCACGATTGCAAGGACATTCAGCGGTTGCTGAATCAAGATATGCGGATTGAACAGCATGCCGACGGAAACGAAGAACAGCACGGAAAAGGCATTCTGCAGCGGCAGCGAATCGGCAGCCGCCCGGTGGCTCAGATGCGATTCGCTCATGATGACGCCGGCGAAGAAGGCGCCGAGCGCGAAGGATACGCCGAAGATCGCGGCTGACCCGAAGGCCAGCCCCACGGCGGTCGCAAGCACCGTCAGCGTGAACAGTTCGCGCGAGCCGGTCCGCGCCACCAGCGTCAGGATCCAGGGTACGATCCGTGGACCGAGAATGATGGCGAGCGCGGCAAAGGCCGCAAGCTTCACCACCGTCATGGCAATGGTCAGCATGACATCCATGCCGCCGCTGGCCGGCGTGGCATGAGAGTTTGCAGCGTGAGACACCACAGCCTCGCCATCGCCCAGCACCTGCGCCAGGATCGGCAGCAGAACCAGCGCCAGCACCATGGCCAGATCCTCAACGATCAGCCAGCCGATCGCGACGCGTCCATTCGGCGAATTGACGAGATTTCGCTCCTCCAGTGCCTTCAGCAGTACGACGGTACTGGCGACGGAAATGCTCAGCCCGAAGACAAGCCCGGCGCCGAGGCTCCAGCCCCACAGCGTGGTCAGTCCCATGCCAAGCAGCGTCGCCAGAACGATCTGGCCGATCGCACCGGGAATGGCGACACCGCGCACCGCGATCAGGTCCGAGGCGGAAAAGTGCAGACCGACACCGAACATCAGCAGGATTACGCCGATTTCGGCGAGTTGCGCGGCCATCGCGCTATCGGCGGCGATACCCGGCGTAAACGGCCCGATCATGATGCCGGCAACGAGATATCCGACAAGCGGCGGCAGGCGAAGTCGGTCGGCGCAGTAGCCAAAAGCCGCCGCCAGCACGAAGCTGACCGCGACGGTCGTTACCAAAGCCATATCCTGATGCACGCGCTACTCCCGACTGCCAAGCTCATTCGTCACTGCAATTTCTCCATCGTAAGCCGTCTATTGCCAGCCGATAAAGGTGCAGATTGAAAAAAGGCAGTTTATTTGCTCGAAAGCCATGACAGTCCAGCGTGCGGAAACCATAATTGCCTATTTTTTAATGCAAGGATATAATCGCTACTAATATAGGCATTGCCAAGATTGCTGCACTGCGTCATGTATGCGCCATGGCTTATCTGGACCTCACCATTCTTGTGATCGACGAGAACGCGATTCGTGCGTCCATCATCGAGGAAGGACTGCGTGAAGCAGGACATGCCAAGGTCACTGTGGTGCATGAGGTCAACGGCATCGCACGGATCATCGAGACACTGCAGCCGGATGTCATCTTCATCGACCTCGAAAACCCGAACCGGGACATGATGGAGCACCTGTTCCAGTTGACGCGCACGCTCAGCCGGCCGATCGCCATGTTCGTGGATCGGTCCGACACAGCCTCCATCGAGGCAGCGGTCGATGCCGGCGTGTCGGCCTATATTGTCGACGGCCTGAAGAAGGAGCGCGTCAAGCCGATCCTCGACATGGCCGTCAGTCGCTTCAACGCCTTCTCGCGTCTGCAGCGGGAATTGGCAGATGCCAAGTCGGCGCTGGAGGAGCGAAAGATCGTGGAGCGCGCCAAGGGAATCTTGATGAAAATGCGAGGCCTTTCGGAGGAGCAAGCCTATGCGCTGCTGCGCCAGACAGCCATGAACGAAAAGAAGAAATTGTCCGACATCGCCCAGAGCGTCGTCACCGCCGCAGGGCTGTTGATGTAACAGTCGGATTGCCCAGGGAGGCAGTGGAGTGAACATGATGTCGAAATCCTCGGATCCCTCCGGCGGCCCGCGCGGCGGCAATAGCCATGTCGCGGCACCCGGCCGACTGACCGGGGAAGGCCCGCGCACGCTGCGCGCCGGCTTTATTCCGCTGGTCGATGCATCGGTGCTGATCGCGGCAGCGGAATTTGGCTTCGCACAGAAGGAGGGCATCCTGCTCGATCTCGTCCGCGATGTATCCTGGGCCAATGTGCGCGACCGCCTCGCCTTCCGGCAGTTCGACATCGCCCACATGCTGTCGCCCATGCCAGTTGCGTCGATGCTGGGCCTCGGCTCCAATCCGTCACCGACCATCACCCCGTTTTCGCTCGGCCGCGGTGGCAATGCCATCACTCTGTCCACCCGTCTCTATGCACGCATGCGACAGGAGACCGGCATAACGGAAACCGCAGGCGCGCTGGAAAATGCCCGGGCGCTGGCCACGGTAATCAGGGGCATGAAGGCACAGGGCGAATCCCTGCCGACGCTCGGTGTCACATACCCCTTCTCCTCGCACAATTATGAATTCCGCTACTGGCTGGCGGCCGGCGGCATTGATCCGGACAACGACATCAGGCTCGTCGTTGTACCGCCGTCGATGACATCGGATGCGCTCGCCGCCGGCGCCATTGACGGCTTCTGCGTCGGCGCGCCCTGGAACATGGTCGCCTCCGAACGCGGCGTCGGCCGCATTGTCGCAACCAAGCAGGACATATGGCCGTCGGCACCAGAAAAGGTGATCGGCATGCGGCCGGACTGGGCGGAGACCCACCCGGAAACCGTATCCCGCCTGATCGTCGCGCTCGACGCCGCCGCACGTTGGTGCGATGATCCCGGCAATCACGACGCGCTGTCCGAAGCGCTGGCGGACAGCCGCTATATCTCCGCACCGATCGGCATCATCCGCCGAGTGCTGGCTGGCGAGTTCAATCTCGACGCGCGCGGCAACAAGCGCGTCATCACCAACTACTTCACTTTCCACACCGGCGCCGCCAACTATCCGCGACCAAGTCAGGCGCTGTGGCTCTACAGTCAGATGGTCCGCTGGGGGCAGGCGGAGCTTTCGCCCGAGGGCATGGCCGCCGCCGCGTCCGCCTACAGGCCGGACATCTACCGATCAGCCCTCGGCCCGGAGGCCGCGCCGGCGAATGCCGACGCGCGGATAGAGGGAGCGTCAGACGGTGATCGCTTCCTGGATGGGCAGGTCTTCGACCCCGATGCGATGGCTGCCTATATCGCCGCATTTCCAGTCAAAGCCGAGATGCGGAACATACGTTTCGGCGAGGAAATCTGACCGACCGTCCTTTCGCATTGCACAAAAATTCCACTGCGATGTCGGCAACGCAAAAGCAAAAGCCGAAATTTTTTGCACGAAAACATGGTGGTTAAAATTTAGGCGAACCCATGAATTCCGTGAAAAATCATTCGATTTCAATATCCTAATATTTCGTCTCAAAACTGGCATGCGCATTGCATGACATAAATCGTAGCGGTCAATGGCGACCGCTGTAAGCCGAGCCCGGAGACATGGGTTCGCAGTGACACCGACGTCGCAAGGTTTTTGCAGTCCGGGATGGATCATCCCGAAGGCGCAATCTCCGAGCGGCGTTTTTTATTGCCCATTTTCCTGTAGCCCGAGGGGACCGACGGATGACCGATAAATTGACGGATGCCATGAAGACAGTGCTGGCCGGGGCGACGGCCATCTGTTCCGCCCTGACAATCGGCGCCTTTGCCACGCACGCGTCCGCCGAAACACTGTCGCTTGAGAAAGACGAACTGAAACTCGGCTTCATCAAGCTGACCGACATGGCGCCGCTGGCGATTGCCTATGAAAAGGGCTTCTTCGAGGACGAAGGCCTCTATGTCACGCTCGAGCCGCAGGCCAACTGGAAGGTCCTGCTCGACCGCGTCATCACCGGCGAACTCGACGGCGCCCACATGCTGGCTGGCCAGCCGCTCGCCGCAACCATTGGCTATGGCACCAAGGCGCATATCGTCACGCCGTTTTCCATGGATCTCAACGGCAACGGCATCACCGTCTCCAATGCGATCTGGGACATGATGAAGCCCAACGTGCCGGCCGGCGCCGATGGCAAGCCTGCACATCCGATCAAGGCCGACGCCCTGAAGCCAGTCGTCGACAAGTTCAAGGCTGAGGGCAAGCCATTCAATCTCGGCATGGTCTTCCCGGTTTCCACCCATAACTACGAACTGCGCTACTGGCTGGCATCCGGCGGCATCAATCCCGGTTACTATTCGCCGGCCGACGTTTCCGGCCAGATCATGGGCGACGCGCTTCTGTCCGTGACGCCGCCGCCGCAGATGCCGGCAACGCTCGAAGCCGGAACGATCCTCGGCTATTCCGTCGGCGAACCCTGGAACCAGGCCGCCGTCTTCAAGGGCATCGGCGTTCCCGTCGTCACCGACTATGAAATCTGGAAGAACAATCCGGAAAAGGTGTTCGGCCTGACAGAAGAGTTCGTTGAGCAGAACCCCAACACGACGCTCGCCTTGACCAAGGCACTGATCCGCGCAGCGCAGTGGCTTGACGAAAACAACAATGCCAACCGAGCCGAGGCCGTCGAAATCCTCTCCCGCAAGGAATATGTCGGCGCCGACGCCAAGGTCATCGCCAATTCCATGACCGGAACCTTCGAATACGAGAAGGGCGACAAGCGCGACATCCCGGACTTCAACGTCTTCTTCCGCCATAACGCCACCTATCCCTTCTACTCCGACGCCATCTGGTACCTGACGCAGATGCGCCGCTGGGGCCAGATTCCGGAATTCAAGGACGACGTCTGGTACGCCGAAACGGCCAAGTCCGTCTACAAGCCTGATGTCTACCTGAAAGCCGCCAAGATGCTGGTCGAGGAAGGCAAGGCCAAGGATGCCGACTTCCCTTGGAACAGCGATGGCTACAAGCCAGCGACCACCGATTTCATCGACGGCGTCAGCTACGACGGCAAGCAGCCCAATGCCTACATCGACAGCCTGAAACTCGGCCTTAAGGGCCAGCAGAAAGTCGAAGGCTCCGAGATCGTCGGCGGCTGATCCACCTTTTCCCGATACCTACAAGGCAAGCTTAAATGGCCCACGCAACCGATAGCATCGATACCGGCAAGCTCGACAGCGCCATGCGCCGGGAACGCCTCTTCCAGCGCATCAACAAGGCCGCCACCTGGCTCAACATTCTCGGACTCGGCTGGGTAACGCCGCTGCTGAGGATCGCGGCAGGCGACAGTGTTCGCGAGCAGATGGCGGAAATCCGCAAGACGCTCATCATCCCGCTCGCCGGCATCCTGTTCTTCCTGGTTGCGTGGGGCGTTCTCGCCCCGACGGTCAAGACATCGCTCGGCGCCGTTCCCGGCCCGGTCGAAGTCTTCGAACAGGCCGGCGCCCTCTGGGACGATCACTTCGCCGAGCGTGAAAAGGCCGCCGCCTTCTACCAGCGCCAGGACGAGCGGAATGCCAAGCTCGTTGCCGAAGGCAAGCCGGATGAGGTCAAACACCGGACCTATACCGGCAAGCCGACCTATCTCGACCAGATCCTGACGTCGTTGCTCACCGTCGGCCTCGGCTTCCTGATCGGCAGCGTGATCGCCATTCCGCTCGGTATAGCGTCTGGCCTGTCGCGCACCATCAACGGCGCGATCAACCCGCTGATCCAGATCTTCAAGCCGGTCTCTCCGCTCGCCTGGCTGCCGATCGTCACCATGATCGTCTCGGCGCTCTACGTGAACCCGTCCGACCTGCTGCCGAAGTCGCTGGTGATTTCGGCCGTCACCGTCACTCTCTGTTCGCTGTGGCCGACGCTGATCAACACCGCGCTCGGTGTCGCGTCTATCGACAAGGATCTCGTCAATGTCGGCAAGGTTCTGCAGCTTTCGACGGCAACGACGATCCGCAAGCTGGTTCTGCCATCCGCCCTGCCGCTGATCTTCACTGGCCTGAGACTCGCACTCGGCGTGGGCTGGATGGTGTTGATCGCCGCTGAAATGCTGGCGCAGAATCCGGGCCTTGGAAAATTCGTCTGGGATGAATTCCAGAACGGCTCGGAGACCTCGCTCGCCCGCATCATGGTCGCGGTTCTCACCATCGGCATCATCGGCTTCGCCCTGGACCGCATCATGTACGCACTCCAGTCCGCCTTCACCTTCTCGGCCAATCGCTAAGGGAACGATGATGACCATTCTCGAACTCAGCGACGTCTCGAAATCCTACGGCCAGGGAAAGAGCCGCAATGACGTTCTCACGAACGTCAACCTGAAGGTGAAGGAAGGCGAGTTCATTGCCATTGTCGGCTTCTCCGGCGCGGGCAAGACCACGCTGATCTCTCTCCTCGCCGGCCTCATCAAGCCGGATTCGGGCGTCGTTCTCTTCAACGACAGGGAAATCACCGGCCCCGGCCCGGAACGCGGCGTGGTGTTCCAGTCCTATTCCCTCATGCCCTGGCTGACGGTCGATCAGAACGTGTCGCTTGCCGTCGACAGCGTCTTCAAGTCGAAGACCAAAACTGAACGTCGGGACATCGTCTCGCGGTATGTCGCCATGGTCGGCCTTGCCCATGCCAGGGACCGCAAGCCCGCAGAACTTTCCGGCGGCATGCGCCAGCGCGTTGCCGTGGCACGCGCCTTGGCGATGCAGCCGCAAGTCCTGCTGATGGATGAGCCTCTTTCGGCACTTGACGCGCTCACCCGCTCGAAGCTGCAGGATGAGTTCGCCGCGATTTCCGAACAGGAGAAAAAGACGATCATTCTCGTCACCAACGATGTCGACGAGGCGATCCTGCTGGCCGACCGCATCATTCCGCTGACGCCCGGCCCGAATGCAACGCTTGGCCCGAGCTTCGATGTCACCCTGTCGCGCCCGCGTGACCGTGCCGAAATGAATTCCGACCCCGACTTCATCCGCCTGCGCGCCGAGGTTACTGCTTATCTGATGGATGTTGGCGCCGACCGGAATACGTCTGTCGGTCGCATCATCGAACTGCCGAACGTCATCCCGATCACCCAGAAGCCGATGAAGGACAAGCTGCCGGCGGCTTACGAGCGCGCCGCCCGGACCGTGGTCGAACGGCGCTTCGTTGAATTCTCGGAGGTCCGCAAGACCTATGCGACGCCGAAAGGTCCGCTGACCGTCGTCGATGGTTTCGACCTGAAGATCAACAAGGGCGAATTCATTTCGGTCATCGGCCATTCCGGCTGCGGCAAGTCCACCGTCCTGTCGATGGCGGCCGGCCTCAACTCGATCTCCGGCGGCGGCATCATTCTCGACGGGAAGGAAATCTCCGGCGCCGGACCCGACCGGGCTGTCGTGTTCCAGTCGCCCTCGCTGATGCCTTGGCTGACGGCCCGCGAAAACGTGGCGCTGGGCGTCGACCGGGTCTATCCGACCGCGTCGCCCGCCGAACGCAAGGACATCGTCGAATATTATCTGGAGAAAGTCGGCCTCGGTGATTCCATGCACCGCGTCGCCGCCGACCTGTCGAACGGCATGAAGCAGCGCGTCGGCATTGCCCGTGCTTTCGCGCTCTCCCCCAAGCTGCTGCTGCTCGATGAGCCCTTCGGCATGCTCGACAGCCTGACCCGCTGGGAACTGCAGGAAGTCCTGATGGACGTCTGGGCGCGCACCAAGGTCACGGCCATCTGCGTGACCCATGATGTCGACGAAGCGATCCTGCTCGCCGACCGCGTCGTGATGATGTCGAACGGCCCGAACGCCCGCATCGGCAACATCATGGACGTCAATCTGCCACGCCCGCGCAGCCGCAAGGCCCTGCTCGCCCATCGCGACTACTACGCCTATCGCGAAGAACTCATCGACTTCCTCGAAGCCTATGAGGGCGGGGCCAACCCTTCGCCCGAACACCTCGAAACCATCCGTCAGAAGCGTGCCGCCCGTCTGGACGAGACCGGCAGCGCTCTTCCCAGAACAGCAGCGGAGTAACCGACATGACCCAGAAACTCGTCGTCATCGGCAATGGCATGGCGCCCGGGCGCATGCTGGAGCACCTGCTTGAACAAGCCCCCGGACAATACAACGTCACGATCTTCAATGCCGAACCGCGCGTCAATTACGACCGCATCATGCTTTCCCCCGTCCTGTCGGGCGAAAAGACCTATGAGCAGATCGTCATCCACGGCGACGGCTGGTACATCGAGCATGGCATCACCCTCTACAAGGGCCACAAGATCGTCGCCATCGACCGCGACAGGAAGACCGTCACCTCCGATCACGGCGTCACCGAAAGCTACGACAAGCTGGTCATTGCCACCGGCTCCGTCCCCTTCATCATCCCGGTTCCCGGTAAGGACCTGCCCGGCGTCATCACCTACCGCGACCTCGACGACGTGCAGGCCATGCTGCTCGCCGCCCAGTCGCGCGAAAAGGCAATCGTCATCGGCGGCGGCCTGCTCGGCCTCGAAGCGGCGGCGGGTCTCGCCTCGCGCGGCATGGATGTTACCGTCCTGCATGTCATGCCGACACTGATGGAGCGCCAGCTCGATCCGGCCGCCGGCTACCTCCTGCAGAAGGCCGTCGAGGAACGCGGCATCAAGGTCATCTGCAAGGCCAACACCAAGGCGATCATCGGCGATGGCAGGGTCGAGGGCATCGAACTCGACGACGGCCGGATCATCCCGGCGACGCTGGTTGTCATGGCTGTTGGTATCCGCCCGAATTCGGGCCTCGCCCGGGAGGCAGGCCTCGCTGTCAACCGCGGCATTGTCGTCGATTCCGGCATGCAGACATCGGATGGCGACATCCTGGCGCTCGGCGAATGCGCCGAGGTCGGCGGCATGGTCTACGGCCTCGTTGCCCCGCTCTACGAAATGGCGCGCATTGCCGCATCGCATCTGGCTGGGGACCGCTCGCCCGCCTTCGTTCATTCCGATACGCCGACAAAGCTCAAGGTCACCGGCATCAACCTCTTCTCGCTCGGCGATTTCGCCGATGGCGACGACCGCGAGGAGATCGTGCTGCGCGATGCCACCGCCGGCGTCTACAAGCGGCTGGTGCTGAAGGACAACCGCATCATCGGCACCGTGCTCTACGGCGAAACCGCCGATGGCGCCTGGTTCAACGACCTGAAGAAGAAAGCCACCGATATTTCCGAGATGCGCGAAACGCTCATCTTCGGACAGGCCTACCAGGGAGGGTCCCCGCTGGACCCTACGGCGGCCGTTGCAGCCTTGCCGGATGATGCGGAAATCTGCGGCTGCAACGGCGTTTGCAAGGGCAAGATCACGGGTGCGATCACATCCAAGGGCCTGACGTCGCTGGACGATGTCCGCGCCCACACCAAGGCTTCCGCCTCCTGCGGTTCCTGCACCGGCCTGGTCGAACAGTTGATGACCATCACGCTCGGCGAAGCCTACAATCCGGCCGCCGTCCAGCCGATGTGCAAATGCACCGAACTCGGCCATGACGATGTCCGCCGCCTGATCAAGGCGAAAGGGCTGAAGACGATCCCGGCCGTCATGCAGGAACTGGAATGGAAAACCTCCTGCGGCTGCGCCAAATGCCGCCCGGCGCTGAACTATTACCTCGTCTGCGACTGGCCGGATGAGTACGCCGACGACTACCAGTCCCGCTTCATCAACGAACGCGTCCACGCCAATATCCAGAAGGACGGCACCTATTCGGTGGTTCCGCGCATGTGGGGCGGCGTGACCAATGCGGGTGAACTGCGCGCCATCGCCGATGTCGTCGACAAGTTCGAAATCCCGCTGGTCAAGGTCACCGGCGGTCAGCGCATCGACCTTCTCGGCATCGAGAAGGAAGACCTGCCCGCCGTCTGGGCCGATCTCGGCAAGGCCGGCTTCATCTCGGGCCAAGCCTATGCCAAGGGTCTGCGCACGGTGAAAACCTGCGTTGGTTCCGACTGGTGCCGCTTCGGCACGCAGGATTCGACCGGGCTCGGCATCCGCATCGAGAAATTCATGTGGGGTTCCTGGACACCGGCCAAGCTGAAGATGGCCGTGTCCGGCTGTCCGCGAAACTGCGCCGAAGCGACCTGCAAGGATATCGGCGTCATCTGCGTCGATAGCGGCTTCGAAATCCACTTCGCGGGTGCGGCCGGTCTCGACATCAAGGGCACGGAAGTGCTTGGCCTCGTGAAAACCGAGGACGATGCGCTGGAGCATATCGTGGCGCTCACCCAGATGTACCGCGAGCAGGCCCGCTATCTCGAGCGCATCTACAAATGGGCCAAGCGCATCGGCCTGGAGGAGATCCGCCGCCAGATCATGGGCGATGCAGAGAAGCGCCAGGCCTACTACGACCGCTTCGTCTTTTCCCAGAAATTCGCCCAGGTCGATCCCTGGTCGGAGCGCGTCTCCGGCAAGGACAAGCATGAATTCCGGCCGATGGCGACGGTTGGTTATCCGGAAGCTGCGGAGTGATGGACATGAACTGGATCGCAATCGGCAACATTTCCGACATCCCGCTGCGCGGCGCGCGCTGCGTCAAGACCCCGCAGGGCAAGATCGCAGTGTTCCGCACCAGCGAAAACGAGGTCTTCGCCATCGAGGATCACTGCCCGCACAAGGGAGGACCGCTGAGCCAAGGCATCGTCCACGGCAACGCCGTGACCTGCCCGCTGCACAACTGGGTCATCTCGCTCGAAACCGGCAAGGCGCTGGGTGCCGATGAGGGCGAGGTGCGCACGATCCGGGTGCGCAACGACGACGGCGCGCTCTCCATCGCGCTCGAAAGCCTGATGATGGCGGCGGAATGACCTGATGACAGTGCTCGTGGCAGTACCCCCCTCTGTCGCTTCGCGACATCTCCCCCTCAAGGGCGGAGATGGGACCGCGCATGCCGCCTCGCGTGGTGAACTCAACGCTCTCAGCGCACAGATCGCCAATGGAGGACGAAGATGGCGCTGCGCGCTCCCGATCTCTCCCCTTGAGGGGGAGATGTCAGCAAGGCTGACAGAGGGGGGTGAAAGCCACGAGTACGGAATGACCGGAGGACACGCCCATGTCCACTGAAACCAAAACCACCTGCCCCTATTGCGGTGTCGGCTGCGGCGTCATTGCCAAGGTCGATGACATCGGCACGGTGACCGTCAAGGGCGACCCAGATCACCCCGCCAATTTCGGCCGGCTCTGTTCCAAGGGCTCGGCGCTCGCCGAAACCATCGATCTCGACGGACGTGTACTCCATCCCCAGATCGGCAGGCAGCGGGCAAGCTGGGATGAGGCGCTGGATCTTGTCGCCACCCGTTTCTCAGAAACCATTGCCGAGTATGGCCCGGACTCGGTCGCCTTCTACGTCTCCGGCCAGTTGCTGACGGAGGACTACTACCTCGCCAACAAGCTGATGAAGGGCTTCATCGGCTCGGCCAATATCGACACCAATTCGCGGCTTTGCATGTCCTCGTCCGTCGCCGGCCATCGCCGCGCTTTCGGGGCGGATACGGTTCCCGGTACCTATCAGGATATCGAACTCGCCGATCTCGTCATCCTCACCGGATCGAACCTCGCTTGGTGCCATCCGGTCATCTACCAGCGCCTCGCCGCCGCCAAGGCCGCCCGGCCGGGCATGAAAATTGTCGTCATCGACCCGCGCCGCACGATGACCGCCGATATTGCCGACATGCATCTGGCGATCCGCCCCGATGGCGATGTCGCGCTCTTCATGGGCCTGCTCGCCCATCTCACCAGCACCGCCGCGATCGACCAGAACTATATCGGCCGCCATACCAACGGTTTCGCCGGAGCTTTCGCAGCCGCGTCGGCTCTGGATATTGGCGAACTGATGGAACGCACCGGCTTGCCGTCGATGCAGCTCCGTCAATTCTTCCGGCTATTTGAGGAAACCGAAAACGTCGTCACCTGCTACAGCCAGGGCGTCAACCAGTCGGCCTCCGGCACCGACAAGGTCAATGCCATCATCAATTGCCACCTCGCCACCGGCCGCATCGGCCGGCCGGGCATGGGGCCTTTTTCGCTCACCGGCCAGCCGAATGCCATGGGCGGCCGCGAGGTCGGCGGTCTCGCCAACATGCTTGCTGCCCATATGGCGATCGAGAATGCCGAGGATTGCGACCGCGTCCAGCGTTTCTGGGCCTCGCCGGCCATTGCCCGCAAGCCCGGCCTGAAGGCGGTCGATATGTTCCGCGCAGTCGCCGACGGACGCATCAAGGCACTCTGGATCATGGCGACAAACCCGGTCGTCTCGATGCCGGATGCCGATGCCGTCGCGGCCGCGATCGCCGCCTGTCCCTTCGTCGTCGTCTCCGACGTGCTGCAGCAGACGGACACGACACCGTTCGCCCATGTGCTCCTGCCCTCGCTCGGCTGGGGCGAGAAGAACGGCACGGTCACGAATTCCGAACGCCGCATTTCCCGCCAACGCGATTTTCTTGGCTCCCCCGGCGAGGCGAAGGCCGACTGGTGGCAGATGGCCGAAGTTGGACGCCGCATGGGTTTTGCCGGCGCGTTCCCCTATTCCTCCGCCGCGGAAGTGTTTGCCGAACACGCCGCCCTCTCGGCCTTCGAAAATATGGGAAGCCGTGATTTCGACATCGGCGCACACGCGCGGATCGCGCCCGACACCTATGATGCGCTGATGCCATTCCAGTGGCCGCAGCCGCAACATGAGGCACCACGCGTGACCCGCTTCTTCGCGGACGGAGGCTTCTTCCACCCAGACCGCAAGGCCCGTTTCATCGCGGTCGCTGCACCTGTTTCCGACCGCACCAGCCCGGATTTTCCGCTGACCCTGAACACCGGCCGCATCCGCGACCAGTGGCATACGATGACACGAACCGGAAAGAGCGCCCGGCTCTCCGCCCATATCGCCGAGCCTTATGTCGAAATTCACCCGCGCGATGCGATGGAAAACGGCATTGCCAGCGCGGCCCTTGTCGAAATCGAAAGCCTCTATGGCAAGGCCGTCGTGCGTGCCCTCGTCACCGACCGGCAGGCGCGGGGTAGCCTGTTCGTGCCGATGCACTGGAACGGCCAGTTCGCCGCCAAGGCGCGGATCGACACGGTCGTTGCGCCACTGACCGATCCCGTATCCGGCCAGCCGGCCTCGAAGAATGTCGCGGTGGCGGCGCGGCGTTTCCCGGTTTCGCATTACGGTTTCGCCGTCTCCACCACCAAGCCCGAGCATCCGGGCAGCGCCTATTGGGCGATGGCGAAGGCCGAAGGCGGATGGCGGATGGAGCTTGCCTTCGATGACGCGCCGCAGGATTGGACGGCCTGGTGCCGGGCACGGTTCGACATCCCCACTAACATCGAACCCCTCGGCTATGCGGATGCGCAGACCGGCGATCTGCGCCTTGCCTTCTTCGACGGCAACCGGCTGCTGGCCGCCCTTTTCATCGCTCGCCAACCCGTCGCCGTCGCCCGCAACTGGGCAATCGAACAGCTCACCGCTGCGCATACGGAAATGGCCAAACGTTTCGCTGTCGTTGCGGGACGCCCAGGTGCCGGCCGCATGGATCCCGGCGCCACCGTCTGTTCCTGCATGAATGTCGGCGTCAACCAGATCATCGCCGCCGTCCGCGGCGGATGTCACAGCGTCGAAGCCGTCGGCAAGGAAACCAATGCCGGCACCAATTGCGGCTCCTGCCGCGGAGAAATCAGGGGGATCATCGATGGATGTCTTGCAGCTGCTGCCGAGTGACCGCAATGCCACGCCCGCCCGCATGGCGCCGCTCGCCAAGCTTCCGATCTTCTGGGCGCTCGAAGGGAAGCGCGTCATCGTCGCAGGCGGATCGGACGCCGCCGCCTGGAAAGCGGAACTGCTGGCCGCCTGCGGCGCCGAGGTGCATGTCTACGCCGAGGACCTGGGCGAGACCTTCGCCAGCCTCATCGCCCGCGACACGCAATCGAGCGAAGGCAGGTTCCATCATCACGCCATGCATTGGTCGCCACAGTCGTTTGCGGGCGCGGCTATCGCCATCGCCGACTGCGAAGACGAATCGACAGCCGCCACCTTCCATACTGACGCTTGCAAGGCCGGCGTTCCCGTCAATGTCATCGACAAGCCGCACTATTGCCAGTTCCAGTTCGGTTCGATCGTCAACCGTTCCCCCGTCGTCGTGGCCATCTCGACTGACGGCGCTGCTCCAATCCTTGCCCAGGCAATCCGCCGCCGCATCGAAACGCTGCTGCCGCCATCATTGAAGTCATGGGCAACGCTGGCGCATACGATCCGAGAAAAGGTCAATTCTCGGGTGAGCCCCGGCGCCCCACGCCGCGTCTTCTGGGAGAAATTTGTGGATCGCGCCTTCGGTCCTGAACCGGAAGCCGGTACGGAACACGACCTTCTTTCTTCAGCCGAGAGGCTGGAAACATCCGTCCGAAACTCTGTTGGCCAAGTCACACTGGTCGGCGCCGGTCCCGGCGATTCGGAACTGCTAACGCTCAAGGCGGTTCGTGCCCTGCAGGCCGCTGACGTCATCCTGTTCGACGATCTCGTCTCCGACGAGGTGCTGGAGCTTGCCCGTCGCGAGGCCAAGCGGATGCTGGTCGGAAAACGCGGCGGCCGCGAAAGCTGCAAGCAGGAAGACATCAACGCCACGATGGTCTCGCTCGCCAAAGCGGGAAAGCGCGTCGTCCGCCTGAAATCCGGCGATCCGATGATCTTCGGTCGCGCGGGCGAGGAAATCGCCTGCCTGGAAAAGGAAGGCATTCCCGTCGATGTCGTGCCCGGCATCACATCGGCCAGCGCCATGGCCGCACGGCTCGGCGTTTCGCTGACGCATCGCGATCATGCACAGGCCGTCCGTTTCGTTACTGGCCATTCCCGCGCTGGACACCTGCCAACCAATCTCGACTGGCAGAACTTGGCGGAGGCCGCGACCACGACGATCTTCTACATGGGCGGACGCACTGCCGGCCAGATCCAGACCCGGCTCTTGTCTGCAGGCATGGATGACCTGACGCCCGCCGTCGTCGTCAGCGCGATCACCCGCGAGAACGAAACACGCTGGGTCGGAACGCTCAACGGCCTTGCCGACGCAGTCGCGCGGATCGGCGTCGATAATCCGGTGTTGATTGGGATCGGCAACGCCTTTTCGCATGCTCGAAAGACCGCAGAAGAGCCATCGGCAAATTTCACCGCACGGCAGGCTTCAGTCTGATGCAGATACTCGCAACGCTTCTCCTCAGTCTCGCCATTGCCTGCAGCTGGAGCCGGTTCCGGACGATCTTTTCCCAGACGACCGACACCGCGATCCTGCTGTCGCCCGCTACGGCGCTTGCCAGTACCATCTGCCTGACGGCCTCCGCCCTCGCCTTTGCCAGTCAGGATATCCGCATCGGCCTGGTCACCATCGCACTCGGATTGGTCTTGGCAGCCCTTCTCAGCGATAGTCGCATAAGCCCGTCTGCGCGCGTAACCGTCGCCACGATCAGCCTGCTTGGTTACGCCATTCTGAGTGTTGCGCACTGAACCTGTGCCGCAACATGACGGAACAACCTGTCCATCCGCACGTTTGCACGGATGCTTGAACAGGAAATGATGTAATGCAAATGGCCATGCGCGCTGTCTTTGTGGTGATTGTTGGATCGATCCTCAGCATCCTCGCGATCAAATATGCCGAGAACGACCTCGATACGGCAGTCCCCATGCTCGATCCTGCGGCGGTTTCACAGCCGACGTGAGCCGTGTCTTAAGCCTAATCGCCACCGGCAGACAAAAAGAGCCTTGCTGAAAAATCGCCACATTCGAAAGCCACCCGTATCGCCTCCGGGATTCCGCTGGATCATCGTAAGCGCGGCTACATTTTATGGAGGATGGAGCTGACGGGCTGCTCCCTTCGCGTGCGGGAATGATGTATGTTTCAGAATGGGATGGGGGAGGATAGCGTATGAAGCAATGGCTAAACGAACCGATGCTTCCACACCATGTGGAGCTTTGCCAGCGCGTGTTCGATACCGCACGGAAAGCCCGCAAGATTTCCGCCGACAGCGATGCCAACAATCCTGTGGCCGCCTTGGTGCTGACGCTCTACCGTCACGGCGTCTGGGATGAGGCCGAATTGCTGAAGCGCACGCTGAGGGCGCTGGACGAAAAATCCTGATCCGCGCTTGATGCCCGGCTAGTTCGCAACCAGCCGAAGCGCGGTTTTCGAATCCGCTCCGGCAAGGAAGAGCTTGGTCTCCTCCACTCTCCATGAAAGACCGTGCTTCAACACCTCGAAGAACTTGCCTTCCTGATCCATCACGGCGGGCACACAGATTTTCCGAGTCGCGCCTGGCGGCGAAAACGTGATCTCCTTGCCGGATAGCCCGAACGTTCCGGTATAGCTGTTGCAGCCCGCAAAGCCGGCATAAGTGCCGTCGTCGTTGATCTCCAGCGTCGTTTGCAGGAAGTCGATGACACCACCGCCGTTGATATCCTCCGCGAGCCATTGCCCCACCAGTTCCGTCGGTACGGAGCCTGCGGACACGGTCGATACCGACGCCGGATCGATCAGCACGCAGCCACAGCCGAGAAACAGGGCAAGTTTCAGCACGGGGCATCCTTTCCGGCAGACGATCAGTGTGATCATCGCGTTTGATTCGCATCCTGCGACCTTATCGCCCTCCCCTTGTTCGAAGCCACCCTTGTTGACATTCGCGTTCACCTGTAGAGCCTAGCAAATAGAAAAAGAACAACGGGATTTGGCCATGACTTCCGGCGCCGCCGACACACGCCGATTGACGATCTTGGGCTCGACGGGCTCGATCGGCACCAGCACCCTCGACGTGATCAGACAGCTTGGCGGGCGCGAGCGGTTCGAGATCGCCGCGCTGACCGGCAGTGGCAATATCGATCTTCTGGCCGAACAGGCAAAATCCTTCGGTGCGGAACTGGCTGTTACGGCGGATGAAGGCCAGTATGAAAATCTGAAGTCGGCGCTCGCCGGCACCGGCATCGAGGTCGCGGCGGGTCGCAATGGCCTGATCGAGGCGGCCGAGCGCAATGCCGGCTGGGTCATGGCCGCCATCGTCGGGACGGCCGGCCTTGCCCCGACACTGGCCGCCGCCCGGCGTGGCGCCGATATCGCCCTTGCCAACAAGGAGTGCCTCGTTTCCGCCGGCGACCTTTTCATCCGGGCCGTTTCCGAGGGCGGCGGCAAGCTGCTGCCGGTGGATAGCGAACACAATGCCATCTATCAGGTGCTGGAAGAGCACCAGCGCCATGCCGTCGAACGCATCATCCTGACCGCGTCCGGCGGCCCGTTCCGCAAGTCGTCACTGGCGGAGATGCGCGACGTTACCGCCGCCACCGCCCGCGCCCACCCCAACTGGTCGATGGGCCTGAAGATTTCCATCGACAGCGCATCCATGTTCAACAAGGCGCTGGAAATGATCGAGGCGAAGCACCTGTTCCGCATGCGCCCGGACCAGATCGAGGTCATCGTCCATCCGCAATCGGTGATCCATTCGATGGTCGGCTACAGCGACGGTTCGGTGCTGGCGCAACTCGGCTGTCCGGACATGCGCACCGCAATCGGCTATGCCCTCTCACACCCCGCCCGCCCGCAGCTCGACGTGCAGCGGCTGGATTTCGCCAAGCTGTCCCGGCTGGATTTCGAGGCTCCGGACGAAGAGCGCTTTCCGGCGCTGCGGCTGGCGCGGCTGGCGATGGAACGCGGCGGTGCCCAGGGCGCCATCCTTAACGGCGCCAAG
The DNA here is from genome assembly GCF_001425605.1 of Rhizobium sp. Leaf453. GTDB lineage: Bacteria > Pseudomonadota > Alphaproteobacteria > Rhizobiales > Rhizobiaceae > Pararhizobium. The sequence goes on from NZ_LMRG01000003.1 coordinate 41,843, forward strand.
GAAGTGGCGCTTGAGGCCTTCATCGGCGGCCATGTCGGCTTCCTGCAGATGGCGGAAATCACCGAAACGGTGATGGATGCGTTATCGGGCCTGCCGGCGGCAACGACGATGGACGATGTCTTCCTCGCCGACGAGGAGGCCCGGCGGATCGCGAGAACCGAGGTCGAGCAGACGGCCGCGGCGGCCTGACCCTTACCCCTCGTAAACGGCGCGCATGATGCGATCGGGGAATTGCCCCATGCAGCCCTCGACGGCATTGTTGGTCATATTGAGAACCGTCAATTCTTGGACGGGATCGATGAACCAGTTGTGGCCATAGACGCCACCCCAGCGGACGGTGCCCGGCGATTGCGGACTCATCGCCGCCCAAGGCTCCAGCACCACAGCACCGAAATAGCCGAAACCGCAGCCAGGATCCGAGCGCAGGTCGCCGATCCGGTTGCTCAGCGCCATCCCGACCGTTTCCGGCTTCATCACGCCCTTGCCGCCCCGCCGCAGCGCTTCAAGGAAGGTCATGATGTCATCCGCTGTCCCCGCCATCCCGGCGCCGGCGGATTGGTATGCGTGCGGATTGAAAATCCGCGACGGCGAGAAACCAACGGACCCCTCCGCGTCGCCATTGGGGAAATAGGGATCGGGCATTCGGATCGCCACAGGATTACCATCCGCATAGGGCGTCGCCAGCCGCTGGACATCAGTCACATGAAAGCGAGTGTCAGCCATACCCAGAGGCCCGGCGACATGCGCGACGACCGCCTCTTCAAGGCTTGATCTGCTGACGGCGGCGATCGCAGCGCCGAGAATGTCGGTGGCGATCGAGTAATTCCACTGCGTACCGGGCGTGAATGCCAGTGGCAGTTGATTGAGGCGGCTGAAGTTGCCTGCGAAATCAAGATCCGTATTCGACAGGCCGCAATTGACAGCAAGGTCCGCTGGCAGATGCTCAAGCGCCGGATCGTAAGTCAATCCCGACGTATGCGTCAGGAGATGATGGATGCTGATATCAGCCGCCGCACCGTCTGGCGCCTTCGGCTGGAACCACGGCAGATATCCCGAGACCCTGTCGCTAAGACTCATCATACCCCGGTCGATCATGGCAAGCGCGGCTGCCGCGACAATGGGCTTCGTAACCGATGCCAGACGGAAGATCGTATCGAAGGTTACTGGTTTTCCGGCCTCCCGATCGGCAAAACCGGCGGCGCGGCGGAAGATCGGCTCGCCATGCTGGAAGCCGAGCACGACGGTGCCGGTAATCCGACCCGACTGCAGAGCCTCGTCGATGACTTCATTCAGTCTTTGCTCGACATCCATGACTGGGCTCCAAAGCAGGTTTCAAAACAAAAATGCGGACCATCTCTCGACGATCCGCATTTCGATTTCAAGCCCGCGATGCAGCGGTAATCAGGCAACGGCCCTTGCCAGCGCACAACGCGACCAGAGCTGGTGAAGCGCTCCAACCAGATGGTCGATATCCGCATCCGAATGCAGCGGCGTCGGCGTGATACGCAGGCGCTCGGTCTTCTTCGGCACGGTCGGATAGTTGATCGGCTGGACGTAGACGCCGCAATTGTCGAGCAGCAGGTCCGAGATCCACTTGCACTTGGCCGCATCGCCGACAATCACCGGAACGATGTGGCTGGGGTTGTTGAGGTGCGGAATACCATTCTTGTCGAGCAAATTGCGCAGGCGGCGGACGCGTTCCTGATGGGCGAAGCGCTCGACCTGGCTGACCTTAAGGTGCTGGATCGAGGCAACGGCACCGGCCGCCAGCGCCGGTGGCAGCGCCGTCGTGAAGATGAAGCCGGAGGCAAACGACCGGATGAAATCGCAGAGGGCGGCCGAAGCAGCAATGTAGCCGCCCATGACGCCGAAGGCCTTGCCGAGCGTGCCTTCGATCACCGTCAAGCGATGCATCAGGCCTTCGCGCTCGGCAATGCCGCCGCCGCGCGGACCATACATGCCGACGGCATGGACTTCATCGAGATAAGTCATCGCACCGTACTGGTCGGCGAGGTCGCAGATTTCCTTGATCGGCGCGATATCGCCGTCCATCGAATAGACGGATTCGAACGCAATCAGCTTCGGCGCGCGCGGATCGGCTGCCTTCAGCTTGGCTTCGAGGTCAGCCACCGAATTGTGCTTGAAGATCACCCGCTCGCACTTGGAGTGGCGGATGCCTTCGATCATCGATGCGTGATTCCCGGCGTCCGAAAAGACGATCACACCGGGAATCTTCGAACAGAGCGTTCCGAGGGCTGCCCAGTTGGACACATAGCCGGAGGTGAACAGCAGTGCGGATTCCTTGCCATGCAGATCGGCAAGTTCGCGCTCGAGAAGAACGTGGTAGTGGTTGGTGCCAGAAATATTCCGGGTGCCTCCCGCACCCGCGCCACACTGGTCGATGGCGAGTTTCATCGCCTCGGTGACCTTGGGATGCTGGCCCATGCCGAGATAGTCGTTGGAACACCATACGGTGACGTCCTGCTTTTCGCCTTCAGCGTTGTAGCGGGTCGCCTTGGGAAATTGTCCCCGCTGGCGCTCCAGATCGGCGAACACGCGGTAGCGGCCTTCCTGATGCAGGCCGTCCAACTCGCCTTTGAAGAAACTTTCGAAATCCATCATCGTCTCCAGAACCTTGCCGTCTTTTTGATCCAAAGACCGTCTGCGTCAACCTCTGCGAGGGTGATCGCGGCCAAGTGCGGCAAAAGGCCCCTAATTTTGAACAGTTCCAAACTATCCTTACCGGTTTTCATTCCATCCGACATGATTTGAGTCAAGTCACTAGAAGAAGGGACGGGTTGCCCCGTCCCTATATTCTGTTTCAAAAATAATACGGAAATGCCTTACGCCGCCGCGACTGCGCGCTTGGCCATCACTTTTACGAGATTGGCGCGATACTCCGAACTGGCATGGATGTCCGAGAGCAGATCGGACGCATCGACCGTCACACCGGCGAGCGCATCCGCCGACCAGTTTGTAGCCAGCGCCGCCTCGATGCCATCGTGACGGAACACGCCGTCGGCGCCTGCCCCGGTCACCGCCGCGCGGACCTCGCCGTTGCCACGGCGCGCGACGAAGACGCCCGTCATGGCATAACGCGAGGCCGGATTGCGGAACTTGGCATAGGCCGCTTTTTCCGGAGCATCGAAGGTAACCGCGACGATGATCTCTCCCTCTTCCAAGGCCGTTTCGAACAGGCCGGTAAAGAAGTCTCCCGCCTTGATCTCGCGCGCATTGGTAACAACGACGGCATCAAGCGCCAGAAGTGCCGCCGGATAATCCGCTGCCGGGTCATTGTTGGCCACCGAGCCGCCGATCGTTCCCATATGGCGGACATGCGGATCGCCGATATGATGGGCGAGATCGCAGATCGCCGGGCAGACGGCCTTCAGTTCCACCGAGGACGCCACGTCATAATGCGTCGTTGCCGCACCGATCCGCACGCTTCGTCCGTTCACCGAGATCCCCTTGAGGTCCGGAATATGCCGGAGATCGACGAGATCGCTCGGGGATGCGAGACGCTGCTTCATCGTCGCGATCAGCGTCATGCCACCAGAGAGATATTTGCCCTCCTCGGTCCCGGATTTCAGTTTGACCGCATCCTGAACCGAGGATGCACGGTGGTAGTTTGTCGCGTACATGGTTTTCTCCTCCGGGTTCAGTTGGCGGCGTTGATCGCGGACCAGACCTTCTGCGGCGTTGCCGGCATGGTCAGGCTGTTATTGCCGATCGCATCGGTGATGGCGTTGATCAGGGCCGGCGGCGAGCCGATCGCACCCGCCTCGCCGCAGCCCTTGATCCCCAACGGATTGGAGGGGCATGGCGTGTTCTGGTGAGACAGCTTGAAGGACGGCAGGTTGTCGGCACGCGGCATGGCGTAATCCATGTAGCTCGCGGTGATCAGTTGGCCGTTCTGCGGATCGTAATGCACGTTTTCCAGCAGCGCCTGACCGATCCCCTGCGCGATGCCGCCATGCACCTGGCCCTCGACGATCATCGGATTGATGATATTGCCGAAATCGTCGGCGGCGACGAACTGGATGATCTCCGTCGTGCCAGTTTCCGGATCGACCTCGACCTCGCAGATGTAGCAACCGGCCGGGAAGGTGAAGTTGGACGGATCGTAGAACGCGCCCTCCTTCAATCCCGGCTCCATGCCGGCCGGAAGGTTGTGCGCGGTGTAGGCGGCCAGCGCCACCTGGAACCAGGGCAGCGCCTTGTCCGTACCGGCCACCTTCAACTCGCCGTTCTCGATGACGATGTCGCTTTCGTCAGCCTCCATCAGGTGGGCAGCGATCTTCTTGGCCTTGGCCTCCACCTTGTCGAGCGCCTTGACCACGGCCGACATGCCGACGGCGCCGGAGCGGGAGCCATAGGTGCCCATGCCCATCTGCACCTTGTCGGTATCGCCATGAACGATGTTGACGCTGTCGATCGGAACGCCCAACCGATCGGCGATCAGCTGGGCAAACGTGGTCTCATGCCCCTGGCCATGGCTGTGCGATCCGGTCATCACCTCGATCGTGCCGACGGCATTGACGCGAACCTCAGCCGATTCCCACAGGCCGACACCGGCACCGAGCGACCCGACCGCCGCCGACGGCGCGATGCCGCAGGCTTCGATATAGCAACTCATGCCGATGCCGCGCTTCATGCCGCGCCGGGCGGCCTCCGCCTTGCGGGCGGCAAAGCCGTTCCAGTCGGCGGTTGCCATCGCGGCTTCCAGCGACGCTTCATAATCGCCGGCGTCATAGTTCATGATGACAGGTGTCTGGTGGGGGAAGCTGCGGATGAAGTTCTTTCGGCGCAGTTCGGCCGGAGAAATGCCGAGTTCACGCGCCGCCGTCTCCATCGTGCGTTCCAGAAGGTAGGTCGCTTCCGGCCGCCCGGCGCCGCGATAGGCATCGACAGGAACGGTATTGGTATAGACCGTCCGCACATTGGCGTGGATGGCCGGAATGGCATATTGGCCGGACAGCAGCGTCGCGTAAAGATAGGTCGGTACCGCCGAGGAGAACAGCGACATGTAGGCGCCGAGATTGGCGATCGTATCGACCTTCAGCCCGGTGACGCGATTGTCCTTGTCGAAGGCCATCTTGACCGTCGAGACATGATCACGGCCATGCGCATCCGTCAGGAAGGCTTCTGTGCGATCGGACGTCCATTTCACCGGAACGCCGGTCTTCTTGGAGGCCCAAAGACAGACGATTTCTTCCGGATAAATGTAGATCTTCGACCCGAAACCGCCGCCGACATCCGGGGCGATGACGCGCAATTTGTTTTCCGGCGCGACATTGTAGAAGGCGCTCATCACCAGCCGCGCCACGTGCGGGTTCTGGCTTGTGGTGTAGCAGGTGTAATGATCCTCGGCGCTGTCGTAGATGCCGAGCGTGGCGCGCGGCTCCATCGGGTTCGGCGCCAGCCGGTTGTTGTGAAGCTTGATCTCGGTCACGTGAGCAGCTTCGGCAATCGCCTTGTCGGTCGCGCCGCCATCACCGATCTGCCAATCGAAGATCAGGTTGTTCGCAGCCTCTGGATGGATCTGCGGCTGGCCGGCTTCCAGCGCCTTGACCGCTTCGGTCACGGCCGGAAGCACATCGTAATCGACCACCACGGCTTCCGCCGCATCGCGCGCCTCGCCGAGCGAGTCGGCCACGACGATGGCAACCCCGTCGCCGACGTAACGGACGGTATCATGGGCCAGCGGACGCCAGGCGCCCATGTTCATCGGCGAACCATCCTTGGAGTGGATCATCCAGCCGCAGATGAGATTGCCTATCCCGTCGGCCTGCAACTGCTTGCCCTCCAGCACGCCAATCACGCCGGGCATGGCACTCGCGGCGGAGATATCGATGCTCTTGATCTTCGCGTGGGCGTGGGGGCTGCGTACGAAGAACGCATATTTCATGCCCGGAACGCTCATGTCGTCCGTGTACCGGCCCTTGCCGGTGAGAAACCTTTTGTCTTCCTTGCGCGCAACGCTGGCGCCAATGCCTTCAACACCCATGCTTCATCTCCTCCAGAAGAGCGAATAGCGAATAGTGAGTAGCGAATGGGGAGAGTTCGAACCGCGACTGTGCCGCGCAGCGGCCATCTATTCGCTATTCGCTACTCCCTAATCGCTTGCCTCATTCGGCAGCCTGCTGCACGCCACCCATTTCGGCGGCAGCGGCAAGGATCGATTTGACGATATTGTGGTAGCCGGTGCATCGACAGATATTGCCGTCGAGTTCGGCGCGAACGGTGGCTTCGTCGAGATTGGCGCCATGGCGGCGGATCATGTCGACGGCGGTCATCACCATGCCCGGCGTGCAGAAGCCGCACTGCAGGCCGTGGTTGGCCTTGAAGGCCGCCTGAACCGGATGAAGGTCGCCACCACCGGCCAACCCCTCGATCGTGGTGATCGTCGATCCCGCAGCCTGGGCTGCCAGAATCGTGCAGCTTTTCACCGAACGGCCATCCATATGGACGACGCAGGCGCCGCACTGGGTGGTATCACAGCCGACATGGGTTCCCGTCAGCGCCAGGTTTTCCCGCAGGAAATGCACCAGCAGGGTGCGGTCCTCGCACTCGGATCCGACCTGCCGGCCGTTGACCGTCATTTTCACTTTTGCCATCTCGCTCCTCCGAGGTTGGTCGTACCAACACGAGCGGCTGTCGGGCAGATAATTCGTTCCCGCGACAGAACCGCGTCAACTTTCATGCCATCACCGCGGGGCCTTCTCCTCAAAGCGCTACGGCATTCGCATCATTTGTCTTTTTTCGGCTTGCCGCAACCGCTACTTTCAATCTGGTTTGAAAAATCTCACGGGGCTTGAAATTTACTCCAACTCTGATGTGGTTGGACGCAGCTGTGCCACAGGGAACTGCGTCTTCAGCGTCCGTTCAGCTTCTATGCTATTCTCTTGTGATCACGGGGATTTTGCAGGATGTCTGTAGACTTTCGCAGACAGCCATTTATCTTCGAAATTGCAAGTTCGACCGGAGGGGGCCTGAACCGCCCACCCTCCATCTCAGGGGAGAAACGGACAGCGCGGACATCAGATCCTTCGCGTCCAGATTGGAGAACCAATGAAAAAGGCCATCGTGCTTGTGCTGCTCGCTTTATCCGTCGCGAGTTGCACGCAGACTGAAAAGGGTGCCGGTATCGGCGCGGTTTCCGGCGCTATCATCGGCGGCGCGATCACCGGTGACGTGCGCGGCGCAGCCGTCGGCGCGGCAATCGGCGGCGTTTCCGGCGCTGTCATCGGCCATGTCACCGAACAGCCCGGCCAGTGCTACTACCGCGACCGCTACGGCCGCCGCTACATCGACGATTGCCCGTGATATAATCTGCTGGTTGCTGCCAGCCCGAATGGACCCCGGAAAGCTGAAACAGCTCTCCGGGGTTTTTCATGCGCTCAGCTTTTCCCGCTGCTGGAAAAACCACATGGCCAGGGCAAGCGCCTGATTACCGAGAAAGCGCCCGATCGGCAGCCGCCACTGATGCGCACTGGCAAAGACATCGAAATCCCGCGGATCTCCCGTCATGGCCGCCGCCATGATTTCACCGACGATGTGTGAAGTCGCGACACCGTGGCCGGAATACCCCTGCGCATAGAAGACGTTTTCCGTGACACGGCCGAGTTGCGGGATGCGATTGATGCTGATGCCATCCTGTCCCTGCCACGCGAAATCGATGCGGATGCCTTTTAATTGCGGGAAGGTTTTCTCGATCGCGGGACGCAATGTCTCCGCGACATCCGAACTCTCCCGCCCGGTATAATTCGTGCCGCTGCCGAACAACAGGCGCCTGTCGGCGGTGAGCCGATAGTAGTCCAGCACGAACCGGGTGTCGTAGACGGCCAGATCCCGGGGATTGAGCGCATGGGCGACCTCATCCGAAAGCGGCTCGGTGGTGACGATGCCGAGCGTAGCGGGAAAAAGCAGGCCGGAAAGCTTGCCGCGTGCCAGCCGGTGTGAGGCATTGCCGGCGATCAGCACCTTGTCGGCGCGGACACTGCCGCCGTCGGTAATGAGTTCGACGCGTTTGCCGTAGCGGATTTCGTTCACCCGGCTGTCCTCAAAAATCCTGGCACCGAGGCTACGTGCAGCATTTGCCTCGCCAAGGCAGAGGTTGAGCGAATGAACGTGCATGTTGCGGCGATTGATCAGGCCGGCGGCATAGAGGTCCGTGCCGACGACATCGCGCACAGCCGATCCATAGACCATCTCTACCTCATCGCCCATGCCATGCGCGACGGCAGCCTTGTACATGCCCTCCAGTTCCGGAATATGCGAGGGCTTGAACGCCGCATGCATATGGCCGGATTTCAGGTCGCAGCGGATCGCATATTTCTCGACGCGGCGGCGGATGATGTCGTGCCCGCGCCAGCGCAGGTTCCAGACGAAATCCTCCGCGCCAGCCCCCAGGACACGACGGAATTGCTTGAGCATGGCCTGATCGCCCGAGAGCGACCCGGTGATCTGACCGCCATTGCGGCTGGAGGCGCCCCAGCCGATGCGGTTGGTTTCCAGCAGGGCGACAGAAAGGCCCTTTTCCGCAAGCTCCAACGCGGTCGCAACGCCCGTAAAACCGCCGCCGATGATGGCGACATCGACGTCGAGGCTACCGGCGAGCCGCCCGAACGGTTCGACCGGATTGGCGGTGGCGGCGTAGTAGGACTTGCAATAGTTTTCGGCCATGGCGGACTTCTTCGGCATTTGTATTTGGAGATCGTCAGACACTGACCCGATAGGTCGAGATTTCGAAATCGGTCACCTGTGCGGCAAAGACGTCCTGCTCCTGTTGCTTGCAGGCCGCAAAGCAGGAAACAAACTCCGGGTGCAGGATCCGGCCCAGGCTCTCCGTGGCCGAAAAACGCTCCAGCGCTTGGCGCCAATCCTTGGCGATCTTCGGCAATTCCAGCTCATGCGAATTGGTCCCGACGGGCTGAGGCGGGCTCAGCTTTCGGGTAATGCCATCGAGCGCGCCGCCGAGAATCGCAGCGAAGACAAGGAACGGATTGGCGTCGGCACCGGCGACACGATGTTCGATCCGCCGGGCGACGTGCGGGCCTGCCGGAATGCGCAGCGCTGCCGTGCGGTTTTCATAGCCCCAGCCGACCGTGGTCGGTGCCAGTCCGCCCGGCGCGAGACGGCGGTAGGAATTGAGATGTGGGGCAAAGACCAGCGTCATATCCGCCATGCTTTCCAGCAACCCGCCGACAGCCGACAGCATGAGATCGGATCCACGCTCCGTGCCGTCATCGAAAACATTGCGACCATCTGCGTCCAGCATGGAAAAATGCACATGCAGGCCGTTGCCGGCATAGCCGGGATAGGGCTTGGCCATGAAGCAGGCAAGGGAGCCATGGCGGCGGGCGACGTTGCGGATGATATGCTTGAAGTAAAGGGTGTCTTCCGCCGCCTTCAGTGCATCCGGCTGGTGCATGAGGTTGAATTCGAACTGCCTCGGCGCCCCCTCGGCGATCGCCGCATCCACCTCGATCCCGCAAGCCGCAGCGACCGCGCAGACCTCGTCGAGAAACGGCCCCACCTCGGCCAGTTCCTCCAGCGAATAGATATTGTCGATATCCTTCGGCGGACTACCCGGACCGCCGGATGCGGGCGTCGGCCGATCCTGATCGGGATCGATCAGGTAAAACTCCAACTCCGCCGCGACGACAGGCGTCAGGCCGATCGCGCTGTAGCGTTCGAGAATGTCGGCCAGCAGATGCCGCCCATCGGCGAAATAGGGCTGACCATCCTCCTTGCTCATCCACATCGGCAGGACCGGTCCGGCAAAACCGAGATTAAGGGGACCACGGCCGGTCGGGACACAGACCCCATCCAGATCGCCGCGCTCCATGGTCAATTTTGTGCCGGCGACATCGGTGCCCCAGATATCCACGCCGATGGACGAGAGCGGCATGCGAATGCCGTCCTTCTTCAGCTTGCCGATCTTGCCGGCGGCGACGCGCTTGCCGCGCAGGATGCCGTTCATGTCGGTGATGGCAGCATAGGCATGGCCGTCCGGCACCTCGATATCGGCCTTGTCTGTCAGCGAAATACGAGGTGCGGTGTTCATTCCCCAAGCTCCATGCTTTGTGTCTGGCCGACCATACTGGAACTCCTTTGGGGAGCAAGCGGCGACACCTACTGTCGATGTCAAAACGATTGGTGACAGACGATAGAATCGATCCGACATCGTGGCTTTTTGTTTCCGACGCGTCACAGTCGCCTTGGTTTTTCAACAAAATCCGGCTTCGAGTCTTCATCAATCGGACAATGCTGTGTAGGGTCGCCGCTCATCAGGGGCGACCCTGTCATGCAATGAGACGTTTGCCATGACGGCGGGCGAATGTTGAAACTGGCCTGGACAGCGAATGCGGAAACGAATGCGTCTGCCGATTGTGGGTGTTGCGTATCGGAAGGCTGGCACTGCTTTTGCGGTCGCGGCTCTGGTTGCCTGCGGCCCGCTTTCCGTGTCCAACGCCTATGCCTTCAAGATTTTCGGCATGAGCTTCTTCGAAAAGGAAGAGGAAGCGAACCCGGTCGTCGATCCCGTCAACTACAGCCTGACATTGACCGAAAATTCCGGCGACGAGGACCTGAAGGAAGCGCTGGAAAACAGCTCCCGCCTTTTTCAGGACAAGGACGAACCGGTCTCCGGAAATCTGGGCCTTGCCATCAAGGCTCGCGACGATCGCGACCGGCTGCTGGCTGCGCTCTATGAGCAAGCGCGCTATGGCGGCGTCGTGACCGTGACAATCAACGGCCAGGACATCGACAGCCTGCCGCCGGATCCCGTATTCCCGAATGATACCCCCGTTCCCGTCGAGATCACCGTCACACCCGGCCCAACTTTCACCCTCGGCGAGGTCGTGCTGAAAAGCGATGCCGTGGGCAAGCGGCCGGATGAATATCTGAAGCCGGGCAGCCGGGCGGACTCGACCCTGATCATCAAGGCCGGCGAAAAGGTCGTCGAGGACTTGAAGGAAGAAGGCCGACCGCTCGCCAAGCTCACCGACCGCAGCGTCGTCGCCGATCACGCCTCTAATACCGTCGACGTCACCATCGCGGCTGAAGGTGGACCGGTCGCGCCGGTCGGTGCTGTTTCCGTCGCCGGCACCAAGACGGTCGATCCCGAATTCGTCGCTGAATATTCGCGGCTGAACGGCGGCGATCCCTATTCGCCCGAGGAAATCCGCAAGGCATCCGAACGGTTGCGCCAGCTTGGCGTGTTTTCCAGCATCACCATCAAGGAAGCCACGGTCCTGGCGCCGGATGGATCTCTCCCGATGACGATCGAGGTCTCGGAAGGCAAGCACCGCTATTTCGGAGCCGGCGCACAATATTCGACAACGGATGGCTTCGGCATCCAAGGCTATTGGGGCCATCGCAACCTGTTCGGCCGGGCGGAATCGCTACGCCTCGAAGGCTCGGTCAGCCGAATCGGCGAAACCACCGATGTCGGCAGCCTCGACTATTCGGCGGGCCTGATCTTCGCAAAACCCGGCGCCTTCGGTCCGACCACCACCTTCAATGCCAGCCTGAAGGCGCAGCTTCTCGATCCAGACGCCTACAAGGCCACCATCTTCACCGGGGCTGCGGGCGTCACCGCCGAACTGTCACAGACCGATACGCTGTCGGTCGGCGGCGAACTGCAATGGGCCGATGTCGAGGATGCCTTCGGCACCAATGAATATCTGACGGCGGCGATCCCGATCGAATACATCCGCGACACGCGCGACGACAAGCTGAACCCGACGGAAGGCTACCGCGCTTCGATCAACGCCAAGCCGAGCTACGAGATCGACAGCCAGACCTTCTTCAGCTCCATTGAAGGCTCGGCGTCCGCCTATCTCGGCCTGGGTGAGGAAAACCGCTTCGTGCTGGCCGGCCGGCTCGGCATAGGCACGCTGATTGGCGGTGATGGCCTCGCTTCCATTCCAGCCAATCGGCGCTTCTATCTCGGCGGTGGCGGTACCGTGCGCGGCTACTCCTACCAGGAGATCAGCCCGCGCAACGGTGACGACGATATTCTCGGCGGCCGCTCCTATGTCAATGCCACGGTGGAAGCGCGCATCGGCATCACCGAAAAGATCGGCCTCGTTCCCTTTGTCGATGTCGGCACGGTTTCGGCGAAGACAGCGCCGGACTTTTCGGACCTGCGCGCCGGCGCCGGCCTCGGGCTGCGCTACAACACGCCCTTCGGACCGATCCGCCTTGATGTCGCGGTACCGCTCAACGCCTATCCCGATGGCACGAAATACGGAATCTATGCCGGGATCGGCCAAGCCTTCTGATTGCAGGCGCAATCGACACGACCTGGAACCGGATGCGAAGCCCCGGGTTCAGGCAGATGCAATTTCACCCCGACGCAACTTGCGCTATGGATGAACCATGAATCGTTTGCTCCGCTTTCTGAAAGTCGCCCTGCGCTGGTTGGCCTATCTCCTTGGCTTCTCGCTCGTTGCCACCGTACTTTTCGTACTGTTTGCCGGCTTCACGGCACCTGGCGCCCGTTTCGTGGCTATGATGATCGAGAAATATGCCTCGACCCCGGACCAGATCGTGCGCATCAACGATCCCAGTGCGCTGCTGACCGGTGATTTCACAGCCTCGAGCGTGACGCTGTTCGACAGCAAGGGCATTTATGCGGAGATTCGCGAGGTCGCGATCGACTGGTCGCCGACGGCCCTGCTCTCGTCCCGGTTCGAGGCAGCGAAGCTCTCCGCCGGATCCGTGCGCCTGGAACGGCTGCCGATCCCCTCGCAGGAAACACAGGAGGTCCGCGAGACCTTCGCCCTGCCGATCGACGTGCAGATCGACGCCTTCGACATCAAGGAAGTGGTGATCGGCAAGGAGATCGCCGGAGCCGACCAGTTCCTCAGCGCTCAGGGCAAGATCGACGCCACCAACGCAAGCATCGCAGCGGCCCTTGCGGTTGCGCAACGCGACCGGCCGGATGCCAAGGCCGTCGCCGACATCGTCTTCAATCCGGCCGGCAATGAGCTGAAGCTCGAAACCACCATCAACGAGCCGAAGGGCGGACTGCTGGCCAAGGCGATGCGCCTTCCCGGCGAGCCGGCACTGAGTGTCAGCGTGACCGGCGATGGCCCGCTTTCGAAATGGAAGGGGTCAGCGACGGCATCCCTCGATGGCAACCAGGTCCTGAAGCTCGACGGCGAACATACCCTGGCGCCAGACGGTTTCCGTACTGTAGCCCTGCAGGGTGGCGGTACGTTCAGCGATCTCTTGCCGGCCGCCTTCCGTCCGCTGTTTGCCGGCACGACCGAAATCGACCTCGCAGCAGCCATCGATGGCGGCAAGACCGTGCGCATCGACAGGGGCAATATCTCCACCGGTGCGCTGGCTCTCTCCGCATCCGGCACCTACAGCACCGCCGGCCAGAACGACCTGCAGGCAAGCCTCACCGGCAAGACGGCCCCGATCGACTTCCGGCTGCCGCTCGCTGAGGGCGAAGCGCAGCTGTCGATCAATTCCGCCAATGTCTCGCTGATCGGTGACGCCCAGACCGCCGTGCTCGACATCGGCGCCGATATCGGCAAGGCAACTTTGCCGCAGGGCGAGATCGAAGCCATCAAGCTGCACGCCTATAGCGACACCTTCAATCTCTCGACGAAGACAGGCCCCTTGAGAGTGACCGCCGAAACCGGCGCCACCCGCTTCGTGAACGCCGATATCGATCGCCTCGTCAAGGGTCCGGTCAAGCTCAACGGCACACTGTCCCTGACCCCGGAAACTGTGTCGTTCGATCCCGTCACGCTCGAAAGTGCCAGCGTCGGCGGCACCCTGATCGGCTCCTATACGATCGCCGAGGGGACCGTTGCCTCCGCCTTCAAGCTGTTCGCCATGCCCACGACGCTGCCGCCGGGCATCGCCTCGAAATTCGACACGACCATCGCCATCGCCGGCAATCTGGCCACCGGCAATGATGGCAGCGTCAATGTCACCGACCTCACCCTCGCATCCGGTACGGTCGAGGCGGCCGGATCAGTGGCGCTGCAGACGGGCGAACTCACCGCCGCCATCAGCGGCACCGTGCCGGAAATCGGCAAGCTTCTGGCCGACGCCAAGGGCATTGCCAAGTTCAGCGCCGATGTTACCGGCCCGCTCGATGCGCTGGCTGTGAAGGCTGAGGTCACTTCCACCGACGCGACGCTGGCCGGGCGAACCCTGAACGACCTCGCCGTCAATGCCGATGCGACCGTTGGCCAGAACGGGCCGAACGCCACGGTGACCGCAAAGGGATCGCTGGACGGACAGATGATCGACGCAAAGGCCGAAATCGCTTCCGCCAAGGGCGCGACCAGCATCCCCTCCATCGACGTGACGATCGGCGAGAACAAGCTGACCGGCGCGCTGGACCTGACCGCCGATTTCCAGCCGAACGGCACCCTGACCTTCAACCTGCCCGATCTCGGCCTGCTCGCCGCCATGGCCGGCCAGACCGCATCCGGCGACCTCGCCGGTTCCGCCAGTATCAAGAGTGACAACGGCGTGACCTCGGTTGCCGTGAAAGCCAATGGCTCCGGCATCACGCGCGGCGATCTGGTGATCACCAAACCGGCCGCCGACATCACCATTGCCGATCTCAAGGCGCTGGCGATCAAGGGCAATGTCACTGTCGAGACCGTGGCACAGGGCGACAACAAGCTCGCCGGCCTCAAGCTCGGTTTCGAGCAGCAGGGCGCACAAACCAATTTTGCCCTCGACGGCATCTATGACGATGCACCACTGACGGCGCGTGGCGATCTGCAGAGCGCGGCCGGCACGACGACGATCAACCTGCAATCCTTCGCTGCCGCACCGAAGAAGATTCCGCTTGAGCTGGCAGGCCCGACGACGATCGTCATTGAAAACGGCGCGGTTCGCCTGAGCCAGCTTGCTGTCAAGGCATCCGGCGGCACTGTTACTTTGGACGGCAGTGCCGGCGACACGCTCGACCTGACCGCGACGCTTGCGGGCATCGACGCCCGCCTCCCATTGCAGGGCGGTGAAGCTCATCTCGTACTCGACACGGGCACGGCCTCGATCAAGGGTACGATGCAGGCGGCCGATCTCGATGTGAAGGCCGATGTCGGCCAGCTTGCCTTGCCGCAAGGCCGGTTCGACGCCATCAAGCTGACGGCGCATAGCGATGCCTTCAACCTCACCACCCGCTCCGGCAAGGTTGCGACGACCATCGAAACCGGCGCGACACAGCTGACCAGCGCCGATCTCGACCGGCTGGTCAAAGGCCCGATCAAGGTGGCGACGACACTCGACGTCACGTCCGAGGCAATCGGCTTCAGCCCGGTCACCATCAGCAGCACCAATCTCGACGGCGCACTGGCAGGGTCCTTCGCCCTTGCCGACAATGCTGTCCGCACGACCTTCAAGATTTCGGCCAAGCCGGCAGCACTGCCCCCCGCAGCCGCGGCAAAATTCGATACGCCCGTCGATATCACCGGCAGGCTGGTGACCGGCCCGCAAGGCGCCGTCGATATCACCGACCTCAAGATCGCCTCCGGCACCATCCGGGCGGACGGATCGGTTTCGTTGAAGGAACAAAACCTGACGGCCGCGCTGACGGGCGCCCTGCCCGACCTCGGCAAGGTACTTGCCGATGCCAAGGGTACAGCCGAATTCAAGGTCGATGCGACCGGCCCGCTCGACAATCTCGGCGTCAAGGCCAACGTGACTTCCAGTGGCGCGACACTCGCCGGACGGACGCTCAGCGATCTCCAATTGGCGGTGGATGCGACCGCTAACCCCAGCAATCCGCAGGCCAAGATCACGGCAACCGGCGCACTCGGCGGCCAGGCGATCAATGTCAACGCTGATCTCGTCTCCAAGGAGGGCCGCACCAGCGTTCCCGTACTGCAAGCCCAGATCGGTGAAAACAAGCTGAACGGAGCCATCGAATTCACCACGGATTTCCTGCCGCAGGGCTCGATCGACTTCAATTTCCCGGATGTCGGCCTGCTCGCCGCCATGGCCGGTGAAAAGGCGTCGGGCGACATTGCCGGCTCGGCGGCGATCAACAGCGCCGATGGCAAGACCTCGATCGCGCTCAAGGCCAGCGGCTCGGGCATCAAGCGCGGCGACCTGGTCATCACCAAACCATCAGCCGATATCAATATCGCCGACCTGAAGACACTGGCGATCAAGGGTAACCTGTCGGTCGAAGCGTTTGCGCAAGGTGCAAACCGCGTCAACGGCCTGAAGCTCGATTTCGTCCAGCAGGCGGCCAAGACCAATGTGACGCTCGGCGGCAGCTATGACGGCGCGCCGCTGAATCTGAGTGCCGATATCCAGACCAGCGGCGGCAAGACGGTCGTCAATCTTGCCAATTTCGCCGCATCTCCGCGCAAGATTCCACTCAAGCTGTCGTCCCCGACCGTGATCACCATCGAGAATGGCACCGTCAGCCTGCAGAAGCTGACCATCGGCGCTTCCGGCGGCTCGATCGCGGTGACAGGCAAGGCCGGCGAAAAGCTCGATCTCGCCGTCAATCTCAATGCGCTGCCGGCAAAACTTGCCAACACGTTCTCGCCCTCGCTCGGCGCGGATGGCGCGATCAGCGGCACGGTCGGCGTCAAGGGCACGGCTGCGGCTCCGGCAGTCAGTTACGACTTGCGCTGGGCTAATGCCGGCTTTGCGCAGACCCGCTCTGCGGGTGTGGGTGCGCTCAACATCACAGCCAAGGGACAATTCGCTGATAATACCGTGACCGTAGACACGACGCTCAGCGGCCCGAGCGGCCTCGCCTTCCGGGGCGGCGGCAAGGTCGGCATCACTGGAAACCGGCCGATCGCCATGAAATTCTCGGGCGATCTCCCCTTCGGCCTCGGTGCGGCGCTGCTGGCCCAGCAGGGCTTCACGCTGACCGGCTCGGCGAAAGTAGATGTCGCGATCGCGGGTGCGGCCACGGCACCTGTTATCACCGGCACGATCTCGACCTCGGGCGCACGCCTCGTCGATGTCAGGCATAATCTGGCGATCGACGACCTCGCCGCCAATGTCTCGCTGAACGGCCAGCAGGCGAATATCTCGAAATTGTCCGGCCGGCTGGCCAGCGGCGGTTCGCTCGATGTCTCCGGCACGGTCGGCATCACGCCCGGCTCCGGCTTTCCGGCAGACCTCACGATCCGCCTCGACAACGCCACCTATGTCGATGGCAGCCTTGTCTCGGCCACCGTCGATGGCGCCATGACGCTGAAAGGCCCGCTGACGGCCTCGCCGATCCTCGGCGGCAATGTCACGATCCAGAAGGCGGCGATCACGATTCCGGAAAAGCTGCCGGCCTCGCTGTCCGAGATCAACATCAAGCACAAGAATGCACCGGCCAAGGTTCGTCAGATGCAGGCCGATATCCGCAAGGACCAGCGTGGCGGTGGTGACGGCGCCGGCGGTGGCGGCGTCATCGGCTTCGACCTGACGGTGAGCGCGCCCGGAAAGCTGTTCGTGCGCGGCCGCGGCATCGATGCCGAACTCGGCGGCGACCTGACGATCCGGGGAACAGCCGCCCAGCCGGTCGTCTCCGGCGCGTTCGAGATGCGTCGTGGCCGGCTCGAAATCCTCGCCAAGCGGCTCGATTTCACCGACGGAACGATCAGCTTCGGCGGCAACCTGATCCCGACACTCGATCTCGACGCCACCTCCAGTGCCGGCACGACGACGATCACGGTCAATGTCACCGGTGTCGCCAACAATCCGGCGATCACCTTCTCGTCGTCACCCGCTTTGCCGCAGGATGAAATCCTGGCGCAGCTGATCTTCAACCGTTCGCTCTCCAAGCTCTCGGCCCTGCAGATCGCGCAGCTCGCCAGCGCCGTCAGCGAACTCGCCGGCGGCGGCTCGAACGGGCTGTTGAACGGCCTGCGCAACAAGCTCGGCGTCGACGATCTCGACGTCTCCACCGACGCCACCGGCGGCGCCACCGTGACCGCCGGCAAATATCTCAACGAGCGGACCTATCTCGAACTCCAGTCCGGCTCGGAATCCGGCGGCGGCAAGGCGATCATCAATCTCGACGTCGGCCGTGGCGTCAAGCTGCGCGGCGAAGCCGGCTCGAGCGGCGCGGGCGGCGGGATTTTCTATGAGAAGGAATATTGAGCCATCATTCGGTGAAAAAAGGTACGACGATGTCGAACGGAGCATCAATAGTCAGCAAAGAAAGCTCCGCTTGAATGTCTGCATGACGAAGTCGATCGTTTCGGGACGCGGATGCCGAAGATCGACGCCATATGCGTCTTCCAGAAACGCCGTGACGATCTCGTAGGATGGAAAATAGTACAAATTGCGATCGTCGACGAACTCGCGCATCAGTTCGTCAATGGCAACCCGGAGCGATGCCTTCGAGACGCAATTTGCAGTGATGCACGATACCGGCCGGAATGTTGCGGCAAGCGGAACCGGTGAGAGGGTTATCACAACCGTTGCCGAAGGCCGATATTCCCGGATGATCTGTAGTACGGACCGCAGATTTGTTTTGTTCTCTTCGACAGTCAGAACCTTGAAACCATGCTTATCGGGGTCGAAAACAGCCTTGGGTATGGCCTTCCAGAAGATATCTCCCGTCGATTTGTCGTACCAGACTTCGGAAAGGCCGAGCGTAAAGATGAAGACGTCCGTTTCGGCAAAAATCTGGCGTGTTGTTTCCTTCATGTCCTCGGTAGCACCCGCAAAGGCGCCATCCCTGTCGTGCCAGACCGATGATTTTGGGCCTTGATCATGGAAAGCCCACTCGAATTGCTGTCTTAGAGCTGCGGAATTGACGATTCCCTCGCCCGAGCGCACTACGTGAGCGTCGAGATTGCTCGTCTTGTCTCCGAACACGCGATACCCTGCGGCTTGGAGAAACTTCGTAACTTCGGATGCGAAACAGCTTCCAAAGGCTGTGATGTAGTGTTCGCGGTTGATGAATGGCGCGCCTGGCAGCCAACCATGACCGACATAGCGTTCCACGGCATCGGGTTCGCTCAGGCTATCCCGAACGGGATGGAAGTTCGTCGTCTCACCCCGATACCATGTGGCGTGCGCCCGCCTCTTCTTGCCGGCCATGTTGTAATAGATGAGACCGGGCACTTCCTTCGCATCGTCGGGAACCACAAAGTCCTTCGTCGGCGCTTTCATGGGCAATCTTTCTTCAAAAAAGCTAGGCCCATTCGGGCCGCATGTAGCGGGTGCCTGCGAAGCGCCCATGAATCGACATTATTGTGGGAAAATCACTCGGCTATGTAAAGAACGCCCGATCAGACGATCGGTAATTTCTCTCTCTCTCTCTCTCTCTCTCTCTCTCTCTCCTAAACCGCCGCCGAAATCTTGCTGGTCTTCAGCAGGATATTCGTTTCCGTCAGGTTGATGCCGTCGATCAGGCGAATGAGCCGCAGCGTCTCGTCGAATGTGCCGAGGTCCTTGTCCTCCAGTTCGGCGATGAAATCCCAGCGGCCATTGGTGGAGTGGAGAGCCCGGACCTGCGGCAGGCCGCGCAATTGCGCCGCCACACGGTCCGCCATCTTGCCGTGGATCTCGATCATGACGATGGCCCGCACGCCGCTGCCGGACAGTTCGGCGCCGGTGCGGATGGTGAAGGCCGCGATGGTGCCGGAAGCCACCAGCCGGTCGATACGGGCCGCGACCGTGGCGCGCGATGCGCCGGTCATGGCGGCAAGAGAAGAAACCGGCGTGCGGGCATTGTGACGCAGCGCGCTGATCAGCGCATGATCGAGATCATCCAGACTTATCATCTTGCGCATCCAACCTTATCATAATGCCGATTATTGCCTTCCATTTGCCAGTTTTCCATCTATTTGCCAACGCCTGAACCCGTATAATCCGCGCAGAAACCGGGCAAACCGGCATCACGCAAACCTGCGGGGAAACCATGGCTGAAACCAAGAAGAAGATCACCCTGATCGGCGCACCGATCGAAGAAGGCTCGGGCCGTCGCGGCTGCGCCATGGGGCCTGCCGCCCTGCGCATCGCGGGTCTGGACACCACGCTCGCCGAACTCGGCCATACCGTGACGGATGAGGGTGACGTGAAGCCGCTGCCGGCGCGCGACATTCCCAACCACAAGGGCGCCAACAACCTGCAGATCGTCACGGCGTTTACCCGCGCGCTGGATTCCGCCGTGCATGACGTCGCCCGCGCCGGTGGCGTGCCGATCGTCCTCGGTGGCGACCATGCGTTGGCCATGGGCTCGGTTTCTGGCATGGCCCGTCATGCCGCCGATGTCGGCCGCCCTCTCTTCGTGCTCTGGCTCGATGCTCACGCCGATTTCAATTCGCCGGCCACCACCCCGTCGGGCAACATGCATGGCATGCCGGTCGCGTTCTTCTGCGGCCAGGCGGAATTTGCCCCGATCCTCGACAAGGATCGCCCGATGGTCGATCCCAAGAACGTCTTTCAGGTGGGCATCCGCTCCGTCGATGCGCGCGAGCGTGAGGAAATCACCAAGCACGGCGTCAATGTCTTCGACATGCGCGCTATCGACGAGACCGGCATGGCGCACATCATGCACGAGATCATCGCCACGGTGAAAGCAGCCAACGGCCTGCTGCATGTGAGCCTCGATGTCGATTTCCTCGATCCGGAATTCGCCCCCGGCGTCGGCACCACGGTTCCCGGCGGTGCGACCTTCCGCGAAGCGCATCTGATCATGGAAATGCTCTGTGATACCGGGCTCGTTTCCTCGGTCGACCTCGTTGAACTCAACCCGTTCCTCGACGATCGCGGCAAGAGCGCCCGCATTCTCGTCGAACTGACGGCCAGCCTGTTCGGCCGCCGCATCCTCGATCGCCCCACCCGCAGCGCCTGAGACCCAAGAACAAAGCCACCGGAGGACCCATGAACACGACCAATGCCCTGATTGAAACCGAATACCGGCTCGGCGCGCATAACTACAAGCCGCTCGACGTCGTGCTGGCACGCGGCGAAGGCGTCTATGTCTGGGATCTCGACGGCAATCGCTACCTCGATTGCCTCTCGGCCTATTCCGCCGTCAACCAGGGCCATTGCCATCCGAAGATCCTGGCGGCGATGGTGGAACAGGCGAGCAAGCTGACGCTGACATCCCGTGCCTTCCGCAACAACCAACTGGCACATCTCTACGAGGAACTGGCCGCTCTCACCGGCAGCCACAAGATCCTGCCGATGAACTCAGGCGCCGAAGCCGTCGAGACCGCCGTCAAGGCGGTGCGCAAATGGGGTTACGAGGTCAAGGGCGTTGCCGAGAACAAGGCCGAGATCATCGTCTGCTCCAACAATTTCCATGGCCGCACCATGGGCATTGTCGGCTTCTCCACGGATCCGGATGCCCGCTCTGGCTTCGGTCCCTTCGCCCCCGGTTTCCGCACCGTGCCGTTCGGCGATATCGATGCCTTCCGCGCGGCGATCAACGAAAACACCGTTGCCTT
Organism: Rhizobium sp. Leaf453; assembly: GCF_001425605.1. GTDB lineage: Bacteria > Pseudomonadota > Alphaproteobacteria > Rhizobiales > Rhizobiaceae > Pararhizobium. The sequence continues at coordinate 63,256 of NZ_LMRG01000003.1, forward strand.
CCTGATCGAGCCGATCCAGGGCGAAGCCGGCGTCATGATCCCGCCGCAGGGCTATTTCCCGGAAGTTCGTGCGCTCTGCTCTAAGCATGGCATCACGCTGATTCTCGACGAAATCCAGACCGGGCTTGGCCGCACCGGCAAGCTTCTGGCCGAAGAGCATGAAGGCATCGAGGCCGACGTGACCCTGATCGGCAAGGCGCTGTCCGGCGGCTTCTATCCGGTGTCCGCCGTGCTCTCCAATTCCGAGGTTCTGGGCGTCCTGAAGCCCGGTCAACATGGCTCGACCTTCGGCGGCAATCCGCTCGCCTGTGCCATTGCGCGCGCAGCCCTGAAGGCGCTGACCGAGGAAGGCATGATTGAGAACTCGGCCGCCATGGGCGACCGTTTCATGGCGGGCCTCAAGGACATCCGATCCAACATCATCAAGGAAGTTCGCGGCCGCGGCCTGATGCTGGCTGTCGAACTGGTCCCCGAGGCCGGTGGCGCCCGCAAATATTGCGAAGCCCTGAAGGAGCGCGGCATCCTCGCAAAGGATACCCATGGCGATACGATCCGCATCGCGCCGCCGCTGGTGATTACGGCCGATCAGGTGGATTGGGCTGTCGAGCAGTTCGCCGCCGTTCTGCACGCCTGACCAGTAAAAACATTGCGACCGCGATCCGTTCCAAGCACGGGTCGCGGTCTGCGAGCAAATTCCGCCTTATTTACTCGCCAGCCGGGTGGTTATGTCAAATAATTTGACTTAATCAGTATAGATGACCCGCGCGGTCCACTTTCCTCAATATTTATTTAATATGTTCTCACCAGATTGCGGTCAGCGCGATTGGCCGAGCCAAGCATGATGCAGGCGCGACGCCGATGAATCGGCATCCAACTCAAAGTCATTTTTGAACCCACCCGCCATGTGCTGCCAAACACATGTATTTCGCGGCAAACCGTTGAGACGACGATGCCAGTTTTTGGAAATCGATTCCGCACAGACGCCAATGCAATCCTCTCGGCCATGCAGCGTTCGCAGGCCATCATCGAATTCGACATGCAGGGCAGGATCCTGACCGCCAACGACAATTTCTGCAGGGCGATGGGCTATTCGCTCACTGAAATCGTCGGCCAGCATCACCGGCTGTTCGTCGATCCCGCCGACGCCGCCAGCGCGGACTATCAGCAATTCTGGGCGCGGCTCGGCCGCGGCGAATTCGACAGCCGCCAATATCGACGCATCGGCAAAGGCGGTCGGGAAATATGGATCGAGGCATCCTACAACCCGATCTTCCGGGGCGGAAAGCCCTACAAGGTTGTGAAGTTCGCCACCGACATCACCACCGCGAAACTGAAAACCGCCGAAGATGCCGGCAAGATCGACGCCATCTCGCGGGCGCAGGCCGTCATCGAATTTGCGCCGGACGGCAAGATTCTGACCGCGAACGCCAACTTCCTCTCGACTGTGGGTTACGAACTTGCCGACATTCGGGGCAAGCATCACAGCATGTTCTGCGAGCCGACCTATGCCGGTAGCGAGGAATACAAGACGCTCTGGAACGATCTGCGTTCCGGCAAGTTCATCGCCGACGAGTTCAAGCGGATCGGGCGTGGTGGAAAACAGGTCTGGATCCAGGCCAGCTACAATCCGATCTTCGATCACAATGGTCGGGTCTTCAAGGTCGTCAAATTTGCGACGGACGTGACCGGCCGCATTCAAAACAGCGAAACACTTGCGGGCGCGCTTGAAAAGCTGGCCGCCGGCAATCTCGATCAGTCGATCGGCGATAAGTTCATCCCGGCGTTGGAGAAACTGCGCCTCGCTTTCAACGAATCGGCGGCAAAGCTGAAACAGGCCATGCGCGCTGTCGGCCAGAACGCGGCAGCGATCGCCTCCGGATCCAGCGAAATCAGCAACGCCGCCGCCGATCTGTCGAGCCGCACCGAACAGCAGGCCGCCTCGATCGAGGAAACCGCCGCAGCACTCGAACAGATCACCACCACGGTCGCCGATTCCAGCCGCCGCGCCGAGGAGGCCGGCAAGCTCGTCGCACAGACTAAGGAGGATGCCGAGCGTTCGAGCACCGTGGTCAACAACGCCGTCGCTGCGATGGGCCAGATTGCCGCATCGTCCAGCGAGATCAGCAATATCATCGGCGTCATCGACGAAATCGCCTTTCAGACCAACCTGCTTGCCTTGAATGCCGGCGTCGAGGCTGCACGTGCCGGGGATGCCGGCAAGGGGTTCGCCGTTGTGGCGCAGGAGGTTCGCGAACTTGCCCAACGCTCGGCAAAGGCCGCGAAAGAGATCAAGAGCCTGATCACCGCCTCCACCGAACAGGTAAAAAGTGGCGTCTCGTTGGTTGGTCAGACCGGCAAGGCGCTGGAGGAAATCCTCGCGCAGGTGCAACTGATCAACACGAATGTGGTCGCTATTGTAGAAGGTGCGAAAGAACAGGCGACAGGTTTGAAAGAAATTAACCAGGCTGTGAATACTATGGACCAAGGTACACAGCAGAATGCAGCGATGGTCGAGCAATCCACGGCTGCCAGCCACTCCTTGGCAAGGGAAGCGGAAGCTCTTTTCCAGCTTCTGGGTCAATTCAAGGTCGGCGAGGCAGGAGAGGGGCGCATAACGACAGCGCGGCAGGATGCCAGACCGGTCGCTTCTCCAGCCCGCGCGATGGCCAACCGGGTGGCGAAGGCCTTTAATTCAAACGTGGCAGTTGCCGCCAATCGGGATAGCTGGGAAGAATTTTGATGAGCAACACAATCGCAACAGGTAGCTTCGGTCACGAAACCCTCGAGATCATCGCCTTCCGCCTTCATGATCAGGAATTCTGCGTGAAGACGACAACGATACGCGAAATCCGCGGCTGGGCGCCGTCCACCCCGATCCCGCACTCTCCGGCCGAAGTCCTGGGTGTCATGAACCTGCGCGGCACCGTGATCCCGATCATCGATCTCGCCCACAAGCTCGGCATGAAAAGCACGGTTGCCAACGAGCGCAGCGCCATCGTCGTCGCCGAAGTGCACAACATGGTCATCGGCCTCGTCGTCGACCGCGTCTCCGACATCCTGACCGTCCGCGGCGAGCAGGTCCAGCCGGTTCCGGAAATCACCACCTCGTTCGACAAGAGCTATGCGGAAGGCATCATCGCCAACGAGACCGGCATGATCTGCTTCCTCAACCTCGCCCGCATGTTCAAGGAACGCGAAATGGACGACATCGCCGCCTGATCGGTGCCTGTCCTATCCGAGAGTTCAGAGAGCGGTCCACGGGCCGCTCTTTTCGTTTGGCTCCCCCAAGTCGGCTTATTTTGCGACAACCTCCCTCCACTCCGTCATCCTCGGCCTCCGCGCCGAGGATCCACAACCCGGGGCATGGATGGTCGGGTCAAGCCCGACCATGACGGATGAAAGCTGTCAAGCCAGCGCAGCCTCGTCCTCGCCGACAAAGAACCGGCGGCGATATTCGCCCGGTGACAGGCCGAGCAGCTTTCGGAAAATCTTGCGAAACGCGCCCGGGTCCTCATAACCGATCTGCCAGGCAATCTGCTCGACCTTGATGCTGGAAATTTCCAGAAGCTCCCGCGCCTTGGCGATGCGCAACTGCTGGCAATATTCGGTCGGATTGATGCCGGTTGCCTTCTGGAACCGGCGCAGGAAGGTGCGTTCGCCAAGCCCCGCCCGCTCGGCCATCATTTCCAGCGTGATCTTTTCCGTGTGATGCGCCTGCAGCCAGTGCTGGATCTTCAGCACTGCCTCATCGCCATGGTGCAGCTTCGGCGCAAAGGTGCTGTAGAAGGTCTGTTCGCGCCCGGCCGGATCGACCAGCATGAAACGCGCCGTCGCCAGCTGGATGCTGGGGCTCATAAAGCGCGCGACGAGCTTCAGCCCCAGATCGATCCAGGCCATCATCGCCCCGGCCGTGATGATATCGCCGTCGTCGATGATCAGCTTGCTGACATCGACCTTGATGCCGGGAAACTTGCCGGAAATCTGCTCGGAATGCGTCCAGTGCGTGGTCGCCAGCCGTCCCTCGAGCAGGCCGGATTCAGCCATCAGATAGGCGCCGCCGCAGATCGAGCAGATCGTCGTCCCGTCCGCATGCTGCGCCCTGATCCACGCCGGAAAGGCGGCCATGCGTTCGCCCACCGGCAGGTTGGTGAGGCTCGGCGGCAGGATCAGCGCGATCAGACCCCGCTCGGGCAGGCCCGGATGACTGTCGAAAGCCTTCTCCACCGATGAACCGTCGGCCGAAAGCTGCCAATGGCTGACGCGGATACGCGCCGGTGCCCGACCGCCCTGCTCCTCGCTCATCAGGTTGGCGACGTGGAACAGGTCGGTCAGCCCGTGGATCGCGGCACGCTGCGCCTCCGGATAGACGACAATTCCGATCTCCGCTGGTTCACCGAACGCCATTTGTCAGTTCCGTCCCGCTTAATGTCAGTTTCGCCAATCCCGAGTTTAGGCCCCGCTTGGTATCAAAGCAACAAGACGGGCGGCGGAAACGGAATGACCGAAACGGAGCCGCCCATCGAGGAAAAACAACCACATAGAACAAGGGAACACGACAATGACCATCACCGCCTCCACCGAAAATGCAGTCCTGACCCGCCGCAACATGCTGATCGGTGCCGCCGGCATCACCAGTCTCGCAGGCCTCCCGGCCGCAGCCGTTGCAGCCAATTCCGCCACCACAGCCAACACAACATCCAATGAAGGGAACAAGACCATGAGCAGCAAGATCATCACCCGCGACGGCGTCGAAATCTATTACAAGGACTGGGGTCCGAAGGACGGCCAGGTCGTCATCCTCAGCCATGGCTGGCCGCTGTCCGCCGACAGCTGGGAAGCCCAGGCTTTCCATCTCGCCCTGAACGGCTTCCGCGTCATCACCCATGATCGCCGCGGCCATGGCCGGTCGTCACAGCCTTGGGACGGCAATGACATGGATCACTATGCCGACGACCTGTCCGACCTGATCGAGCAACTGGACCTGAAGGACATCTTCCTCGCCGGCTTCTCCACCGGCGGCGGCGAGATCACCCGCTATGTCGGCCGCCATGGCACCAGCCGCATCGCCAAGCTGGGCCTGATTTCCGCCGTGCCGCCGCTGATGGTCAAGACCGAAGCCAACCCGCTCGGCCTGCCGAAGGAGGTTTTCGACGGCATCCAGGCCGCCAGCATCGTCGATCGCTCCAAGCTCTACCGCGACATCGCATCCGGCCCCTTCTTCGGCTTCAACCGGCCGGGCGCGGTTTCCTCACAGGGCATGATCGACAGCTTCTGGCTGCAGGGCATGATGGGTGGCCACAAGAACACCTATGACTCGATCGTCGCCTTCTCGCAGACCGACTTCACCGAGGACCTGAAGAAGTTCGACAAGCCAACCATCATCATCCATGGCGACGACGACCAGATCGTGCCGATCGATGCCGCCGCCCGCTCCTCCAAGAAACTGGTGCCGCACGCCATCCTCAAGGTCTATGCCGGCGCCCCGCATGGCATCACCGACACGCACAAGCAGCAACTCAACGCCGACCTGCTCGAGTTCGCACGGTCCTGACCGCCAGATGCCCGGCACCGCCTCCCGCGCGGTGCCGGCCTCCTCCCCCCCATCAACCCAATCCGAACTGGAGCACCGCCATGGCCCGCACCCTAGCCGCACTCGATACGCTTCCTGAAATCGACCCCGCCCGTCGCCGGTTCCTTACTCTTGGCGGCGCCATCGCAACCCTTCCCTTCTGGCCCAAGACCATGTTCGCCACCGAAACCCACCGCATCGCCCAGGGCGATTTCGACATCACCGTCCTGAGCGATGGCTACATTACCCTGCCTGCCGACATCATCATGCCCGAAGCTTCACCGGCTGAGCGGGTCGACATCCTCAAGCGCCTCGGCGGCAGTGCTGACAGCGCTCAGGCACCGTCCAACATCCCTGTCATCCGCACCGGCAAGGACATTATCGTCGTCGATGTCGGCTCAGGCACGAATTTCCAGGACACGGCCGGCACCTTCGGCACGAATTTCGAGATCACAGGCATCGATCCCGCCGATGTCACCAAGGTCGTCTTCACCCATGCCCATCCGGATCACACCGGTGGCACCCTGACGAGCGCCGGCACCTTGCGCTTCCCGAATGCCGAATATGTCGTCTCCGAGAAGGAATGGACCTTCTGGACCGATCCGGATTTCGAAACGAAGATGCCGAAGGCCCTGCACGGCTTTGCCCGCGGCGCCCAGCGCGACCTGTTTGCAGTCAAGGATCGGGTCAAGCTGGTCAAGCAGGGCGATGACATCGTCACCGGCATGCGTGTGCTCGATACAGCCGGCCATACGCCGGGCCACATCTCGCTGGAGCTAGCCGGTGGCGACGGTCTGATCATCTCGGCCGACGCAGCCACCAACCGGATCGTCTCGTTCGAGCATCCCGGTTGGAAATTCGGCTTCGACACGCAGCAGGACGTCGCGATCAGGAACCGCCAGGCTTTGATGGACCGCGCCGCCACCGACCGCATCAAGCTCCTCGGCTATCACTGGACCTATCCCGGTATTGGTTACGCCGAACGCAAGGGAACCGGCTACCGCTTCGCCGCGGCGTGAGGCATTTCCACATGCGCAAAATTCAACAGAGCCTTGCTCCCTGCGAGGCTCTGTCTCGTTTCACAACAGCGTACATCGGCGCTTGAACGGTCATAAAGTTCAGCCTACGGTCCGGCATGGCCACCTCCCGTCAGACAAAAGAGCCCACCGGAACGATGCTGGACAGTATCCGTGCCTGGCTGAGCATGCTCTATCTCGGCACCAGTCCGCGTGCCGTTCGCTTCCAGGTGATCATGGCGCTGGTCGATCTGGCCATCATCATCTTTTTCCTGCTCGGCCCGTATTTCAGCGGCGGCAGGACCTATCTGATCGTTGACTATGCCATTGCCGTCCTGATTGCCTTCGAGCTTGCTGGACGCGCACTGCTAACCGCCAGTTTAACGCGGTGGCTGACGCGGCCCATGACATGGGTCGATATCATCATCCTGGCGACATTGCTGTTCCCGGCAACCTTCTCGAACTTCGCCTTCCTGCGTGCCTTCCGGATCTGGTCGCTCAGCCAGAGCAAGGTCTTCACCCTGTTGATCAAGCGCGCCCGCTGCGGCGAATGGGAAGATGTGATCCGCGCTTGCGTGAACTTCCTCACCTTCCTCTTCCTCGTCACCGGCTTCGTCTATTCGACGTTTTTCTACCATGTGCCCGGTGTCGATGGCTTGATCGACGCCCTCTACTTCACGGTCGCCACCGTGACAACCACGGGCTTCGGCGACATCACCCTTCCGGGGCCACTCGGCAAGCTGACCTCGATCGTCACCATGATCTTCGGCATCTCGCTGTTTGTCCGGCTGGCACAGGCGATCGTACGACCGCACAAGGTTAACTTCCCCTGCCCGGAATGCGGCCTGCAGCGCCACGACGCCGATGCCGTGCATTGCAAGGCTTGCGGCCATATCTTGAACATTCCGGACGAAGGAAGCTGACAGCCCCTCGAAGGCAGGCCGGCTCGGTCAGGGCGACACGGTCGATTGTGCGATGCGCTCGAATCGTGCGATGATGCAATCAGTGTTTGTCGTGGTGTTTTCACCAGCTAGCCAGGGGAAGCGAAACTCTCCAGCCATGCTGCCACGGTGGAAACTGCGTGTATCCGAGTTTGTCTTCCCTCCCTTGAATTTCGGCACCCGCGCGATGGCATGGCTTCTGTCACTTTATACCTTGATCTGCCTGTTCTTTCTCGACAATACCTATCGCGAGGGCGAAGCTGCGGGCGGCGCCTGGGACGGGATGCGCGTTCTCGGACTGGTTTTATGCCTTTTGTGGCCCTTGCTTGTCGCCCACGTGATCATCTCGGCCTACAGGGATCGGCAAACAGCTGACAGACGTCCATAATCTCGCCCGCAGGACGCGCCTGAATGGCGTTGTAAAAATCGAGAGTGGCGGATGGCCTAAGCATGGGAGGACGCGGGGCAAGAGACCGGCGAACGTCGGGTAAATCAGATTCTGGCGTGACGAGAGACCGCAACCGCCGATCCGGCAGGCTGTTTTTCGCCATTACCCTTGCTTTGGTCGTCATCGGGATCCTGGCAACCGTTCTGCTCGCCAATCGCCACCGCAATCTTGATGTCCTGCTGACATTTCTCGGCTATCCCGATCTCTTGCTGCGCGAGGAACCTGAAGCCAGGACCGTCACGATCAAAACCAGCAAAGGCGTTCGCTTGCCTGCGGCGCGGATGATCCTGCCCATCCATGCGTTCTCGGATATGAAGGCGCCGGAACAGCGCTTGGTTCGACTGATCCAGAGCGACCCGAGGACATTATGCGAGAAATTGAAGGCCGGCGGCTTCAACGACCTCGACTGGACGATCAGCAGTGCCAGCAAGGACAAGTGGGAATGCTCCTCCATCGTCAATCTCCCGCCGAGAAGCCCGGAACAACCGGTTCAGTCATCCGTTTTCATCTTCATCAAGGGTGACGGCGAAAACCGTGTCACATCCTTCCGGGTAAAGCTGAACATCGAGGATACCGCCGATACGATCAGGGTCGTCGACCTCGCCGGCAATGCCGCGAACATATTCCTGCGTGAAGTACGGTGGGGAAACCCTGGCGAAATTCTCGGCAAGATCCATGGACTGGAAGCTTTCGACATTCGCAACTTCGGCAGCCGGATCCAGTTCAAGCGAGAATTCGGGGAAACCCCGCGGTACAATTTCCTCGCCAATCAGATCAGCAGCCCCGGCAAGCAGACGCCTGGAGATATATTCTTCGATCGCAAGAAATGGTTTCCGCTGACCGACAGCAACGGGCTGCCGATGATCGATGGCATGATGGCGGGCGAAGGTTCGCAGGGTCTATCACTCAACGGACCTGCAGAATAAGACAATATTTGCAGTCATAAAAATTTCAAATTAGCAGCTTGCTTCGACCCGTTTTCTACCGCGCTGCACAATAGATGTGCTCGATGCCGCAAATCATTGCAGAACAACGGTATTCACCCAAAAATGAGCCATTTTGAACCGTCGCAAATTAACCACAAACGGCAAGTTTGCGGTCGCGGTGGCTTGTCAAAGTCGATCATATTTAATAAATGATTAAAAACTCAAAAAACGCTTTTTCGACAAAATACTTTTCAGGGACGAAACCTTCAGCGAGGAAACCGGAAGCAGGCAACTGCTGCCTGTCAGACGCGAAATTCTTGCAAAACAGAAGATCGATCAGTTCTTCGACAAAACAAATTTTTCAGTAAAGCCAAGGAAAGGCTGAGCTGTCTGTCAAAGGTGCCAGGAGTAGTAAACGCAATGACAGAAAAAATGATGTTGCAACAAACAGCCGTTGTCGGAGTGGAGGATAGCCGGCTGGGCAGGACGATTTCGGGGAGGCTCTCCGTTCATCCCAAGGAACGGCGTGCGGACGAAAGCAATTTTTACATCAATCCGGCCAGCGCGCCGGACATGCCTCTTCAACTGGCCTTGAAGCGCGCCATGGATATTGTTGGATCGTTCCTCGGTCTGCTTGTGCTCGCACCAGCCATTGTTCTGGTCGCCGTTCTCATCAAGCTGGAAAGCAAAGGCCCGGTTTTCTTCCGGCAGTTGCGGACGGGCCTCAACGAGACCCCGTTCGAGATCCTGAAGTTCCGCTCGATGTACACAGACCTTTGCGATAACAGCGGCGTGCGTCAGACGATCGACAATGACCCGCGCATCACCCCGCTCGGCCGCATCCTGCGCAAGACCAATCTCGATGAACTGCCGCAGCTCTGGAACGTCCTGACCGGTGACATGTCGCTCGTGGGACCTCGCCCCCATGTTCCCGACATGCTGGCTGCCGGGCGCAGCTATTCCGAACTGGTGCAAGGTTATGAAAACCGCCACCTGATGCGGCCCGGTATTACCGGTCTCGCCCAGGCACGCGGTCTGCGTGGTCCGACGGAACAGCGATGGATGGCCATTCGCCGTGTCGTTTGCGATGTCGAATATGTCCGCAACTTCTCGGTTCTGCTCGATATCAAGATCATGGTTCGCACCCTGATCAACGAACTGAAGGGCGGCACGGGCTTTTAAGGCCGACCACTTCTGGAACTCGAAAGTCTTTGTGAACCACCGGCTCGCGCCGGTGGTTTTTTATTGTCACGCGTACGCAAGATCGCCCCATCCAACCTGGTGACTACCGGTCGCGAATGATCGCAATTGAAAATCATTCCTGCTACAGGCTCCCGCCATCCTTAAAATAGCCGGGATACTGCACCTCTTCCGGATCCGGCTCGTTCGGCTTGGGCTTCTTTTCTGCGGCAAGACTGCCGTCATCCACGCCCGCAGCAGGCTGCTTCCGCTTCTTGTCGGCGTCAGGGCCGTTGACTTCGGCCAATAGTGATCTGGCAACATTTTCGATGGACATATCGATCTCCTTCTCTGCAAAGAAACGACACGCCGACGGGGTTGGTTCCGATACATGCGCCATGCTGTCGCCCATCCAAAAAAGAAACCGCCCGGGCATGACCCGGGCGGCTCGATTTCACCTGAGGACGTTGCCGGCTTTTACTTCTGCCAGCTCTTGACCAGTTCGTCATAGTTGATGGTGATCGGCTTTTCTTTTTCGTTCTCGATCTTCAACTGCGGAGCGAGGTTGCCCTTCGATACGGCATCCTTGTTCCAGTATTCGAGGTCATGTTCCTCGGCGAGCTTCGGACCGATGTCGCCCTGTACACCCGAACGTTCCAGGCGCTGCAGAACCTTTTCCTGCTCGGCGCACAGCGAATCCATGGCTTCCTGGGCGGTTTTCGCGCCGGAGGAAGCATCACCGATTGCCTGCCACCACAGCTGGGCCAGCTTCGGATAGTCCGGGATGTTCGTGCCGGTCGGCGACCACTGGACACGGGCCGGCGAACGGTAGAACTCGATCAGACCGCCGAGCTTGGGAGCCCGTTCCGTGAAGCTCGGATGCTGGATCGTCGATTCGCGGATCAGCGTCAGACCGACGTGAGCCTTCTTGACGTCGACCGTCTTCGAGGTGACGAACTGCGCGTAGAGCCATGCGGCCTTGGCGCGGTCATCCGGGGTGGACTTGAGCAGCGTCCAGGAACCCACGTCCTGGTAGCCGAGCTTCATGCCTTCCTTCCAGTAGACGCCGTGCGGCGACGGAGCGAAACGCCACTTCGGCGTACCGTCCGCGTTGACGACCGGCAGGCCTTCCTTGACGAAGTCGGCCGTGAAGGCCGTATAGGTGAACATCTGCTGGGCGACTTCACCCTGGGCCGGAACCGGACCGGCTTCACCGAAGGTCATGCCCTGGGCTGCAGCCGGAGCGTAAGCCTTCAGCCAATCGAGGTACTTCTGGATCGAATAGACCGATGCAGGGCCGTTGGTATCACCACCGCGCGCCACGCAGGATCCGACCGGCTGGGACTTCTCGTTGACCTTGATGCCCCATTCGTCGACCGGAAGACCGTTCGGCAGGCCTTTGTCGCCGTTGCCGGCCATCGATAGCCAGGCGTCGGTGAAGCGCCAGCCGAGCGACGGGTCCTTCTTGCCGTAGTCCATGTGGCCATAGACCTTCTTGCCGTCGACTTCGCGACCGGTGAAGAATTCGGCGATGTCTTCGTAAGCCGACCAGTTGACGGGAACGCCGAGGTCATAGCCGTACTTCGCCTTGAAGTCCGCCTTGTTCTTCTCGTCGTTGAACCAGTCGTAACGGAACCAGTAGAGGTTCGCGAACTGCTGGTCGGGCAACTGGTAAAGGTCGCCGTCCGGAGCGGTCGTGAACTTGGTGCCGATGAAGTCGGCGAGGTCGAGACCGGGGTTGGTCACGTCCTTGCCTTCGTTGGCCATCCACTTGGTCAGCGAGCGGGCCTGCTGGTACCGCCAATGGGTACCAATCAGGTCTGAATCGTTGACATAGGCGTCATAGACGTTTTCGCCAGACTGCATCTGCGTCTGCAGCTTTTCGACGACGTCGCCTTCACCGATCAGGTCGTGGGTGATCTTGATGCCGGTGATGGCGGTGAAGGCCGGAGCGAGAACCTTCGATTCATATTCGTGCGTGGCGATGGTTTCGGAAACCACCTTGATGTCCATGCCGGCAAACGGCTTGGCCGCGTCGATGAACCATTGCATTTCCGCTTCCTGGCCGGCGCGGTCAAGCGTCGACAGGTCGCCCACTTCCTTGTCGAGGAACTGCTTTGCTTCGTCCATGCCGGCGAATGCCGTGCCGGTAAAGGCCAGAAGCATGACTGCTGTCGTTGTTAGAAGATGCCGTCGCATAGGTGTCCTCCCTTAAAGGTTTTGCGATTGCAGTGACGGACGGCCCGGTTCCTCCCCGGCTATCCGGTTCGTAATCTTGTCTCAGACCAGCTTGAACACCCCGATGGCGTACACGACGGAAAGAGCAAGAGCCCACCACACGTTGGGACCGACAAGTCCCAGCCATGCGAGATGAATGAAGGCGCTGCCGAGCAGCGAGACGAACAGCCGGTCTCCGCGCGTCGTCTCGAAGCGCAGGATGCCGACGCGCGGATTGCCGCCCGGGCTGGCATATTCCCAGACCGCCATCAGCGACAGCAGCAGGAAGATCGTCAGAAAGAACATGGCGCCGGGGAATGACCAGGCCATCCACCCACCTGGGATCAGCGGCGCGAACCAGTCGCGCACCCCGTCCTTGACCGGCAGTGCCAGGATGAGCAGCCCGACGATGGCGGCATAGACGACAAGGACGATGGCCAGAGCCAGCGGCCAGCGATTGGTGCGTTGAATGACAGCAGCCATGAGACCCTCCCCCTCAGACCCGGCCAAGGGCAAAACCCTTGGCGATGTAGTTGCGAACGAAATAGATGACGATGGCGCCGGGAATGATGGTCAGCACGCCGGCCGCGGCCAGCACGCCCCAGTCCATTCCCGATGCCGAGACCGTGCGCGTCATGATGGCGGCGATCGGCTTGGCATCGGTCGTCGTCAGCGTGCGGGCGATCAGGAGTTCGACCCAGGAGAACATGAAGTTGAAGAAGGCCGCGACACCGATGCCGGATGCGATCAGCGGGATATAGATCCGCAGGAAGAAGCGCGGGAACGAATAACCGTCGATATAGGCGGTTTCGTCGATCTCCTTCGGTACACCCGACATGAAGCCCTCGAGGATCCAGACCGCCAGCGGCACGTTGAACAGGCAGTGCGCCAGGGCAACCGCGATATGCGTGTCGATCAGGCCAAAGGCCGAATAAAGCTGGAAGAAGGGCAGCGCAAAAACGGCCGGCGGCGCCATGCGGTTGGTGAGCAGCCAGAAGAACAGGTGCTTGTCCCCGAGGAAACGGTAGCGCGAGAAGGCATAGGCCGCCGGAAGCGCCACCGAGACGGAGATGACCGTGTTCATCACCACATAGATGATCGAGTTGATGTAACCCTTGTACCAGGACGGATCGGTAAAGATCACAGCATAGTTGCGAAGGGTCGGTGCATGCGGATAGAGCGAGAATGTGCCGGTGATCTCGGTATTCGTCTTGAAGCTCATGTTGACGAGCCAGTAGATTGGCAGCAACAGGAAGACGATGTAGAGGGTCGGCACCAGCCAGGAGAGGCTGCGGTCGGATGTTTGCGTCGCGGTGGTCATTGTTTTTCCTCCCTCCAGCCGTCAGTTCTGCGCATCGCTATTGGTCATCACGGTGTAGAAGATCCATGAGAGCAGCAGGATGATCAGGAAGTAGATGAGGGACATGGCCGCGGCCGGTCCAAGGTCGAACTGGCCGATCGCCATCTTGACGAGATCGATCGACAGGAACGTGGTCGAATTGCCGGGGCCGCCGCCGGTGATGACAAAGGGCTCGGTGTAAATCATGAAACTGTCCATGAAGCGCAAGAGGAAGGCGATGAGCAGGACGCGCTTCATCTTCGGCAACTGGATGTAGCGGAATACGGCCCAGCGCGAGGCGCCATCAATCTTGGCAGCCTGGTAATAGGCATCCGGGATCGAGACGAGACCGGCATAGCAGAGGAGAACGACCAAGCTCGTCCAGTGCCAGACGTCCATGACGATCAGCGTCAGCCAGGCATCGAAGACATTGTTGACGTAGTTATAGGGAATGCCGAGCGCCGCCAGCGTATAACCGAGCAGACCAATATCGACACGGCCGAAGACCTGCCAGATGGTGCCGACCACGTTCCACGGAATAAGCAGCGGCAAAGACATCAGGACGAGGCAGACGGGCACGCCAAAACCCTTTTTCGGCATGTTGAGCGCGATCAGGATGCCGAGCGGAATCTCGATTGCCAGGATAATGCCGGAAAACAGCAGGTTGCGCCCGAGCGCTTCCCAGAAGCGGTCGGAATCCAGGACGTCGGAAAACCAGCCGACGCCGTTCCAGAAGAACTCGTTATTCCCGAACGTGTCCTGAACCGAATAGTTGACCACCGTCATCAGCGGGATAACTGCCGAAAAGGCGACCAGCACCAGCACCGGCAGGACCATGAACCAGGCCTTGTTGTTCCAGGTCTTTTCCATGATCAGGCCTCCCCACCAACGCGCCAGGAATCGGCGTAGATATTGATGGCATTGGGATCGAAGGTGATCTTCGGTTCCGAGGGAATTTCGCCGTCCTCATGAACGACAATGGCGATCGGGCGGTTGGCAAAGGAGGCGCGCACGATCTTCTGGCGGCCGATATCCTCGACCTTGGAGATCGTCACAGGCATGCCCTCGCGGCCGAGACGGACGAATTCCGGGCGAATGCCCAGTTCGGTCTTGGCACCGGCCGCAATCTTCGGCGCAAACGAGAGAGCGACCTTCTGACCATCGAGATCGACAGACGAGCCATCGATCTTCGCCGGCAGAACGTTCATGCCCGGTGAGCCGATGAAATAGCCGACGAAGGTGTGCTTCGGACGCTCGAACAGCTCTGCCGGCGTCCCGATCTGGACGATTTCGCCGTCATACATGACGACAACCTTGTCGGCGAAGGTCAGCGCTTCGGTCTGATCGTGCGTCACGTAGACCATCGTGAAGCCGAACTGCTTGTGCAGCCGCTTCAGTTGCGAGCGCAGCACCCATTTCATGTGCGGGTCGATAACCGTCAGCGGCTCGTCGAACAGGATGGCGCTGACATCGGAGCGGACGAGGCCGCGGCCGAGCGAGATCTTCTGCTTCTGGTCTGCGGTCAGCCCTTGCGCCTTTTTCTTCGCACGATCGGACAAGCCGATCATTTCGAGGATTTCGGTAACGCGGCGGTCGACTTCGTTTTCCGGAACACGACGGTTGCGCAGCGGGAAGGCCAGGTTGTCGTACACCGTCATCGTGTCGTAGATGACCGGAAACTGGAACACCTGCGCGATATTGCGGTCCTGCGTCGACAGGTTGGTCACGTCCTTGCCGTCGAACAGGATCTTGCCTTCCGACGGCTGCAGCAGCCCGGAAATGATGTTGAGCAGCGTGGTCTTGCCGCAGCCGGACGGGCCGAGCAGCGCATAGGCGCCGCCATCGTTCCACTCGTGATGCACTTCCTTCAGCGAGTAATCCGAAGGCTTTTTCGGGTTCGGGCCGTAGGCGTGGCGGATATGATCGAGATTTATGCGTGCCATGGTGTTCTCCTCACGCTCCCCGACCGGCTGAGCCGCCGATTGCGCGACCGTCGGCACCGAAGGCCATCAGGTGTCGCGTGTCGACGAAAAGCTCGATCGCCGTATCCGGCTCGATGTCGTGAATGCCGTGCTCCAGCATGACCCAGCGCGATCCGGCGCAATCGACATGGATGAAGCTCTCGGAGCCGGCGATTTCCGAAATGATGATCTTCGCCTTGAGCGGCGCCGCGGTCGCATGCGGACGCGTCAGGGACAGGTGATGCGGATGGAAAGCAACGGTGTAGGGACCGTCGGCAATACCTGCCAGATGCTCCGGCACCGGCAGGACGGTGATGCCCTGGCGCTCGAAAACATTTCCGGCCTTGGTCAACTCGATCGTGTTCAGCGGCGGATCGGCGAAGGTCTTGGCGGTAATGATATCGGTGGGCTTGCGATAGACCCCGATAGTCGGGCCGAACTGGCTGATGCGACCCTCGTTCAGGGTCGCCGTATTGCCGCCAAGCAACAGCGCTTCCTGCGGTTCCGTGGTCGCATAGACGAAGATCGAACCGGATGCGGCAAACAGCTTCGGCAATTCCTCGCGCAATTCCTCACGCAGCTTGTAGTCGAGGTTCGCCAACGGCTCGTCGAGCAGGACGAGGCTGGCATTCTTGACGATGGCGCGGGCAAGCGCCGTGCGCTGTTGCTGGCCGCCGGACAAGTTGAGCGGTGTACGCTCCAGATAGGGCGTCAGCTTCATCAGTTCGGCCGCCTTGCGCACCTCGCGATCTATGGTCGCTTCGTCCTTGCCGGAAATGCGCATCGGCGACGCGATGTTCTCGTAGACCGTCATCGCCGGATAGTTGATGAACTGCTGGTAGACCATCGCGACGGAGCGATCCTGCACCCGCACACCGGTCACATCCTTGCCATCGAAGGAGATCGTACCTGTCGTCGGCTTGTCGAGACCGGCCATCAGCCGCATCAGCGACGTCTTGCCGGACAGCGTCGGGCCAAGCAAAACGTTGAGCGAGCCCCGCTCCAGCACAAGGTTCGTCGGATGGATATGCGTATCCGCCCCCACGACCTTGGTTATATCTTTCAGTTCAAGCATTTCTCAGGCTTCCTCCCAGCCATCGGCAGCGCCATCGAGGCGCTGCCCTCAGGCAACGTTGCGGACAGTCTCCCGCAAGTATTCCTCCAACCCGGCGGCTTCCGCCTGGGTCAATGTCAATCCGAGCTTGGTCCGGCGCCAAAGCACGTCCTCTGCGCGCCTTGCCCATTCCTGGGCGACCAGCCACTGCACTTCGATTTCATAAAGATCGGCGCCGAACAGGCGTCCGAGATCTTCCGCCTTGCCGGCATTGCCGAGCAGGCTTGTCGCCAACGTACCATAGAGCCTTACCAATCGACGCGCATGGCGCGCAGCCAGAAACGGATAGCGGCTTGAAAGCTTGGCGACTTCGGATTCATAGGCCGTCGGCGCAAAATCGCCGCCCGGCAACACGCTTCCGGCCGTCCAAGGACGCCCCTTGGAGCCGATCGCATCGGCGATCTTTTCCAGTGCATGCTCGCCCAGCCGGCGATAGGTCGTCAGCTTGCCGCCGAACACGTTGAGCAACGGCGCCTCGCCGGCATTGCCGTCGATCTTCAGGACATAATCCCGCGTCGCCTCCTGCGCCTTCGAGGCACCGTCGTCGAACAGCGGCCGCACGCCGGAATAGGTCCAGACGACATCCGACGGCTTGACCGGTTCGGAAAAGTATTCGCTCGCCGCATTGCAGAGATAGTTGATCTCGCCTTCGGTGATCCGGATCTCCTTGGGGTCGCCGGTGAAATCATTGTCGGTCGTGCCGATCAGCGTGAAGTCGGTCTCGTAGGGGATCGCAAAGATGATGCGATTGTCCGGGTTCTGGAAGAAATAGGCGCGTGCATCGTCGAACTTCTTCTTCACGACGATATGGCTTCCCTGAACCAGACGGACATTGTGGACATTGTTCTTGCGCACGGCATTCGACAGCACGACATCGACCCAGGGGCCGGCGGCATTGACCAGCATGCGCGACTTGAAGGTGCTCACGACCCCGGTCGCCGTATCCTCGACCTTGATCACCCAGACGGAGCCTTCGCGTGTCGCCGAGGTCACGCGGCTGCGGGTCATGATATGAGCGCCCTTGAGGGCTGCATCCTTCGCATTGAGAACAACGAGGCGGGCATCATCGACCCAGCCGTCTGAATATTCGAAAGCCTTGGTAAACAGCGCCTTCAAAGGCTTGGCCGCGGGATCGCGGCGCATGTCGAGCGTGCGCGTCGCCGGCAGCAGCTTTCGGCCGCCGATATGGTCATAGAGAAAGAGACCGAGACGGATCAGCCACGCGGGGCGGATACCGCCCTTGTGGAACGGCAGCACGAAACGCATCGGCCAGATGATATGCGGCGCCATCGCCCAGAGCACTTCGCGCTCCATCAGCGATTCCCGCACGAGACGGAACTCATAATGCTCGAGATAGCGAAGCCCGCCATGGATCAGCTTGGTGGCGCGCGAGGAGGTGCCGGAGGCGAAATCGTCCATTTCCGCAAGCGCGACCGAATAGCCGCGGCCGACCGCATCCCTTGCGATCCCGCAGCCATTGATGCCGCCACCGATCACGAAAATGTCGAGTACATCCTGCGCAGGCACTGCTTTCCCTCCCCGCTTTTCGCATTGCACCATTTTGCGCATTTGCGAAAGCAAAAATAATTAAAGCGAATATCTAGCGAATGTCAAACGAATGTTTTTAGAAAATCAGCAGTGCCTGAATTCACCCTTCAGGCTGAGGTTTCAATCAGGCGAACGTCCTGTTCCTGACAGATCGAACGCACATTTTCGACCGGACAGGTATCGGTAATGAAGGTGTGGACCTGCGTTATATGGCCGATCCGCACCGGTGCGGTTCGTTCGAACTTGGTCGAGTCGGACACCAGGATGACATGGCGGGCATTGGCGATGATCGCCTGCGCTACTTTCACTTCGCGATAATCGAAATCCAGCAGCGCTCCATCATGGTCGATCGCTGACGCGCCGATGACAGCGTAGTCCACCTTGAACTGACGAATGAAATCGACGGCGGCCTCGCCGACAATGCCCCCATCCGCACCACGCACGACACCGCCGGCTATGACGACCTCAATCGAGGGGAAAACCCGCAAGCGATTGGCAACATTGATATTATTGGTGATCACCATCAGCTCTTTGTGATCGAGCAGCGCTTCGCCGACGGCTTCCGTCGTCGTGCCGATATTGATGAACAGCGACGAATTGTTCGGGATCATCGCGGCCGCGGCCTGGCCGATGGCCTGCTTCTCCGGCGCCGCAATCGACCGGCGCGCTTCGTATTTCACATTTTCGTTTCCGCGCGGGAAGATGGCGCCGCCATGAATGCGCGTCAGCACCCGCCCGTCGCACAAATCGTTGAGATCCTTGCGGATCGTCTGCGGCGTGACCGAAAAACGCAGGGCAAGTTCATCGACGAGAACACGGCCTTCCGTCTTGGCCAGTTCCAGGATTTCGGACTGTCGACCCGTCAGATACATGAATGCTCACTCCCCACCGTTTTCGTTTTTCTTCATAATATGCAAAAACGAAAGCAGTGCAATTTCATAAACGCGTCATGCCCTTCGAAAAGGAACCTGCGGGAAAATGAAAGGTCAATCGCCGCGTTTGCAATTCTGGTCGCGATGCGACAGCCTGTCGGTCGCTTGGGAGGATTTCCGATGTTTCATCCATCTTTGTTCAAGGATCTGAACGTAGTCGTCACGGGTGCCGGACGCGGTATCGGCCTTGAGGTCGCGCGCCAGTTTCTCGATTGTGGCGCCATCGTCTATCTGCATGGCGGGCGCATCGCGCGCGAGCCACTTCCGGACTTTCTCGATTCCGCATTGGTCGATGGCCGGGCCTATCTCTCCTATGCCGATTTCTCCACGGCCGGTGGCGTCGATCTGCTCGCGGAAAGCATCGGCAAGCGGCTTCAGACGATCGACGTCCTGATCAACAATGCCGGCACCATGGTGGGACGCTTCCTCGCAGGGGACCTGACGGACGCCCAATATGAAAGTGTCGTCCAACTCAACCAGACGGCTGTGGTCCAGACCACCCGGGCACTCTTGCCGTTGATCAGGCGTGGCACGCATCCGGCGATCGTCAACACCGTGTCCATTTCGGCCCTGACCGGCGGCAGCGCCGGCTCATCGATCTACTCGGCAACAAAGGCCTTCGTCTCCACCTATTCCAAGGCACTCGCACGCGAACTGGCGCCGGACGGCATCCGCGTCAATTGCGTGTCGCCGGGTACCATCACCACCGATTTCCACGATCGTTATTCCTCCGCCGAAAAGCTGGAGGCCACCCGCAAGACGATCCCGCTACAGCGGTTGGGAACGGCGGAAGATTGCGCGCCTGCCTATTTGTTCCTCGCCTCGCATGCGCTCTCCGGCTACATCACCGGCCAGGTGCTGGAAGTGAACGGCGGACAGCTGATCTGCTGAGCGCAGACAACACCGCGTTTGGGAGAGGTAGCGCATGATCGACAAGCTGGAATTCTTCATCGCGCTCGCCCAGGAACGGCATTTCGGGCGCGCCGCCGACCTTTGCGGCATCACCCAGCCGACCCTTTCGGCTGCCATCAAGCAGCTTGAAGAGCAACTCGGCGTCATGCTGGTCAATCGCGGCTCGCGTTACCAGAGCCTGACGCCGGAGGGCCAGCGCGTGCTGGAATGGGCGCGCCGCATCGTCAGCGATTCCCGCACCATGCATGAGGAGATGCGGGCCGCACGACGCGGTCTGGTCGGCCATATCCGGCTGGCCGCCGTGCCGACGACACTCGCCATGGTACCCCGCATCACCGGCCCGTTCCAGGAAAAGCATCCCGACGTCACCTTTTCCGTGCTCTCCACCACATCCCTGAAAATCCTCGGCCTTCTGGAAAATCTGGAGATCGACGCAGGCCTCACCTATCTCGAGAACGAGCCGCTTGGTCGCGTCACCAGTGTACCGCTGCAGGTAGAGCGTTATCATCTCGTCACCGCCGCCGGCAGCCCGCTGTCGGATCGCGAAACCGTGACTTGGAAGGAAATCGCCGGCATTCGGCTTTGTCTATTGACCGCCGATATGCAGAACCGGCGCATCATCAACCAGCATTTCGCCGAGGCTGGTGTCAGCGTCTCGCCAAAACTCGAATCAAATTCGATGATCGTGCTGTTTTCCCATGTGCGCACTGGACACTGGGCCAGCATCATGCCCTATAACGTCGGGAAATCGTTTGGCTTTTACGAGGACATCCGCCTCATTCCGATCGTCGAGCCGGACGCCCGCCACACGGTCGGTCTGGTCGCCACGCACCGGGAACCGTTCACGCCCCTCGTCTCCGCACTTCTGCACGAAGCCCGCACACTCGGCGAGATTCCCCCCTATTGATAGAAAATTCCTATCACTCAACGAAATACGCGTATTGACCCGATATCTGAGTGCTGACACGCTGTTCGTTAATGCGTGAAATGCAAAAACGCCGTCTTTGTCCTGTACGGGATGAGACGAGACTATCCGAAGCTCTGGAGGGGGCGGGTGATATCGGACGGTGGAACTGAGCATAGCGCGCCATATTGTTCATTTCAGTTCGGGAGGTCTGAACGTTGAACCTGCATGTATCAAGCCGGGATATCGGTGAGCGGACGCTGTCCATCATCGGCGAGTTGAAAGCGCTCGAAGGCCCGCTTCTGCCGATTCTGCACGAAATCCAGGCCGAGTTCGGTTATGTGCCGCAGGAAGCCCTGCCGATCATTGCCCGCGAACTCAACCTGTCTCGCGCCGAGGTTCACGGCGTCGTCTCGTTCTATCACGATTACCGCGATCACCCGACCGGCCGGCATGTGCTGAAGCTCTGTCGCGCCGAGGCCTGTCAGTCGATGGGCGGCGATGCGCTGGCGGAGCGGGTCAAGGCCCTGCTCGGTATCGATTTCCACCAGACGACACTGGATGGCGCCGTGACACTCGAACCTGTCTACTGTCTGGGGCTCTGTTCCACCGCACCCGCCGCCATGCTGGACGGTGAGGTGCACGGAAGGCTCGATGCGGATGCGGTAAAAGACCTCGTTGCGGAGGTGCGCGCATGACCGTCACCATTTTCGTCCCCCGCGATGCGGCAGCACTCGCTGTCGGTGCCGACAGGGTGGCCAAGGCCATCGAAAAGGAAATCGCTGCCCGTGGCATCGATGCGCGTGTGGTGCGCAATGGTTCGCGCGGCATGCTGTGGCTGGAACCGCTTGTGGAGGTGCGCACGGATCACGGCCGCATCGCCTACGGCCCGGTGAAACCATCGGACGTCGTCTCGCTCTTCGATGCCGGTTTCCTCAATGGCAGCGCCCATCCGCTCTGTCATGGGCCGACCCAGGATATCCCCTATTATGCAAGCCAGACTCGCCTCACCTTCTCCCGCTGCGGAGTGACCGATCCGCTGTCGATCGAAGACTATCGCCAATATCGCGGCCTGACCGGGCTGGAAAAGGCGATCGCTATGACGCCTGCCGATATCGTCAAGGAAGTCACCGACAGCGGCCTGCGCGGGCGCGGCGGCGCGGGCTTCCCGACCGGCATCAAGTGGAAGACGGTGATGGATGCGGCCGGGCCGCAGAAATATATCGTCTGCAACGCCGACGAAGGCGACAGTGCGACTTTTGCCGACCGGATGATCATGGAAGGCGATCCCTTCGTGCTGATCGAGGGCATGGCGATCGCCGGCATCGCGACCGGCGCGACCAAGGGCTATGTCTATATCCGTTCGGAATACCCGCATGCGATAGCGATCATGGACGAAGCGATCCGCCTCGCCCGCGCCGAAAAGATCCTCGGGCCTTCGGTGCTCGGGTCAGCCTACGCCTTCGACATGGAAGTGCGCAGCGGTGCCGGAGCTTACGTCTGCGGCGAGGAAACCTCGCTCTTGAACAGCCTGGAAGGCAAGCGCGGCATCGTGCGCGCCAAGCCGCCACTCCCCGCCCTGCAAGGTTTCCTGGGGCGGCCGACGGTCGTCAACAATGTGATGTCGCTCGCCTCCATCCCTGTCATTCTCGACCGGGGCGCGGCTTTCTACAAGGATTTCGGCATGGGCCGTTCGCGCGGCACGATCCCGATCCAGATCGCCGGCAATGTCAAACATGGCGGCCTTTACGAGATCGCCTTCGGCCTCACCCTCGGCCAGATCGTCAACGAGATCGGAGGCGGCACGGCCAGCGGACGGCCGGTCAAGGCCGTGCAGGTCGGCGGCCCGCTCGGCGCCTATTTCCCGGTCTCGCTGTTCGACACGCCGTTCGATTACGAGGCTTTCGCGGCCAAGGATGGGCTGATCGGTCATGCCGGTATCACAGTCTTCGACGACACGGTGGACATGCTGAAGCAGGCACGCTTCGCGATGGAATTCTGCGCCATCGAAAGCTGCGGCAAGTGCACCCCCTGCCGCATCGGCTCCACCCGCGGCGTCGAGACCGCCGACAAGATTGCCCAGGGGATCGAGCTGGAGAAGAACAAGGCGCTGCTCGCCGACCTCTGCAACACGATGAAATTCGGCTCGCTCTGCGCGCTGGGCGGCTTCACACCCTATCCGGTGATGAGCGCGATGAACCATTTCCCCAACGATTTCTCGCCGGCTCCGATGGTGGAGGCTGCGGAATGACGACGGACTCGGCCGAAGTCATCAAATTCGCGACTTTGTTCTCCAAGTTGAAGAACTTGGATTTAGAGCCAACCGATCTCGCTCGAATTGCCAAGAACGATGAGAGCATTCGCGAACTATGTATCGATCTACATTTCTCCGCTTCGGTGCTTAGGAACGCTGAGCGCTCTGACCGGCAGATTTTTGCAAGTCCAACAGAGCCGAAGTTCATAAAACAGTTCCGAGATTTTGAAGCCCGATTTGAACACGTTGTCGCTGAGGTTTTTTTGGCCGATCTAGACCTAGGCATATTGAGTCCGTCAGATCAGAATGATGCACTGTCGGTTCCCGCAGCGCTATCCCGCGCCCAACGACATTGGGAGATTGCCGACGACAGCGCTCTTGAGAAGGCGCAAAGTATTGAAACCGCGCTAAACTTCGCTCGTGACGAGGCCACTCAAGAACATCGCGGATTCCCAGATGGCTTTCCGGAAAGTATTGAGGACGCCGTTTTCGCTTGGAACCAGTTGCGGGGCCATACCGGCTTGAGTCTTCGCGCTACATTGCGAAGACGGCTGCTTGTTCCATTTGTGATGATCCCGCGGCATATTGATTCAAAATATGGGACAACCGAGAAATTTTCTCTCCTCCGCCTCCTTCAAGAGGTCCACGAGTGTTTCATATTTGGTCAATTTCTCGCTTCGATAGTATTGATGCGAAGTGTGATCGAACAGGTATTGAGAGATCACTATAAAGCAGGTGACGATCATACGAAGCTAAAGACTCGTATCGAACTGGCTGTCGACCTCCCGCCACAAGCAAACAAAATTGCGCTTCAAAGCTTTCGGGAGCTTTCAAATGCAGTTGTGCATTCGGATGTGAAAGAGAGTGGCCGTTTGAAAAGCAAAGACTCCATGGTCTTTGAGCTTCAAATCGTGCGCGCCATGAGCTTGGTGCAGACGCTAATCGAAGGCACGCCCCGTAACACACGCCCCAACTTTGCTTCGGCTGGGGAATAAGAGGTCTAACCATGTCCCTCATCCACGAAATCGACTACGGCACCCCCGCCTCCCGTTCCGAGAAAATGGTGACGCTGACCATCGACGGTCGCGAGATCACCGTGCCCGAAGGCACCTCGATCATGCGCGCCTCGATGGAAGCCGGCATCCAGGTGCCGAAGCTCTGCGCCACCGACATGGTTGATGCCTTCGGCTCCTGCCGCCTCTGTCTCGTGGAAATCGAAGGACGCAACGGCACGCCCGCATCCTGCACCACACCGGTCGCCCCCGGCATCAGCGTTCACACGCAGACCTCGCGCCTGAAGGATATTCGCAAGGGCGTGATGGAGCTTTATATCTCCGACCACCCGCTCGACTGTCTGACCTGCGCCGCCAATGGCGACTGCGAACTGCAGGACATGGCCGGCGCTGTCGGCCTGCGCGATGTGCGTTATGGCTATGACGGCGATAACCACGTCAAGGCGCGCAACAATGGCGACATCAACGCCAAGTGGATGCCGAAAGACGAATCCAACCCTTACTTCACCTATGACCCCTCGAAATGCATCGTCTGTTCGCGCTGCGTGCGGGCCTGCGAGGAAGTGCAGGGCACCTTCGCACTGACGATCGAAGGCCGAGGCTTTGGCAGCCGCGTATCGCCTGGCATGCACGAGGATTTCTTGTCGTCTGAATGCGTGTCCTGCGGCGCCTGCGTGCAGGCCTGTCCCACCGCGACACTGACGGAAAAGTCGGTGATCGAGATCGGCCAGCCGGAACATTCCGCCGTCACCACCTGCGCCTATTGCGGCGTCGGCTGTTCGTTCAAGGCGGAAATGCGCGGCGAGGAACTGGTGCGCATGGTGCCGTGGAAAGACGGCCAGGCCAATCGCGGCCATTCCTGCGTCAAGGGCCGCTTCGCCTATGGCTATTCGACCCACAAGGAACGCATCCTCAACCCGATGATCCGCGAGAAAGTCAGCGATCCCTGGCGCGAAGTCAGCTGGGAAGAGGCGCTGGCTTACACAGCATCCGAGTTCCGCCGCATCCAGTATCAGTACGGGCGCGAATCCGTCGGCGGCATCACCTCCTCGCGCTGCACCAATGAAGAGACCTATCTGGTGCAGAAGCTGATCCGCTCGGGCTTCGGCAACAACAATGTCGACACCTGCGCCCGCGTCTGCCATTCGCCGACCGGCTACGGGCTCGGCGCTACCTTCGGCACCTCCGCTGGCACGCAGAATTTCGATTCGGTAGAGTTTACCGACGTCGTCATCGTCATCGGCGCCAACCCGACCGATGGCCATCCGGTCTTCGCGTCTCGCCTGAAAAAGCGCCTGCGCCAGGGTGCCAAGCTGATCGTCATCGACCCGCGCCGCACCGACATGGTCTCGTCGCCGCATATCAAGGCAGCGCATCACCTGCCGCTGCTTCCCGGCACCAATGTCGCCGTGGTCACCTCGCTCGCCCATGTCATCGTCACCGAAGGCCTGTTCGACGAAAAGTTCATCCGCGAACGCTGCGACTGGTCGGAATTCGAGGACTGGGCCGCCTTCGTCGCCGAACCGCATCACAGCCCGGAAGCCGTCGAAAAGCTGTCGGGCGTTCCGGCCGAAGAAATCCGCGGTGCCGCCCGCCTGTTCGCCACCGGCGGCAACGGCGCCATCTATTACGGCCTCGGCGTCACGGAGCACAGCCAGGGGTCGACGACCGTCATCGGCATCGCCAATCTCGCCATGGCCACCGGCAATATCGGCCGTCCCGGCGTAGGCGTGAACCCGCTGCGTGGCCAGAACAACGTGCAGGGCTCCTGCGACATGGGCTCCTTCCCGCACGAGCTTCCCGGCTATCGCCACGTCTCGGACGACGCGACCCGCGATATCTTCGAAAAGCTCTGGGGCGTCACCATCTCCAACGAGCCGGGCCTGCGCATTCCCAACATGCTGGACGCCGCCGTCGATGGCTCGTTCAAGGGCATCTACATCCAGGGCGAGGACATTCTGCAGTCCGATCCGGATACCAAGCATGTCTCAGCGGGCCTCGCCGCAATGGAATGCGTCGTTGTGCAGGACCTGTTCCTCAACGAAACCGCCAACTACGCCCATGTCTTTCTGCCGGGCTCGACCTTCCTCGAAAAGGATGGCACCTTCACCAATGCCGAACGCCGCATCAACCGCGTCCGCAAGGTGATGACACCCCGCAACGGCTATGCCGACTGGGAAGTGACGCAGAACCTCGCCAAGGCGATGGGCCTGAAGTGGAACTACACGCATCCGTCCGAGATCATGGACGAGATCGCCGCCACGACCCCGAGCTTCGCGCTGGTCTCCTACGATTACCTGGAAAAGATGGGCTCGGTTCAGTGGCCCTGCAACGAAAAGGCGCCACTCGGCTCCCCGATAATGCATATCGACGGCTTCGTCCGCGGCAAGGGCAAATTCATCCGCACTGAATATGTCGCGACCGACGAGAAGACCGGACCGCGCTTCCCGCTGCTGCTAACCACCGGCCGCATTCTCTCCCAGTACAATGTCGGCGCCCAGACACGGCGCACGGACAATGTTGTCTGGCATGAGGAAGACCGGCTGGAAATCCATCCGCACGATGCAGAGGTACGCGGCGTGCGCGATGGCGACTGGGTAAAGCTGCAGAGCCGCGCCGGCGACACGACCCTGCGTGCGCTGATCACCGAACGCGTCGCCCCCGGCGTCGTCTACACCACCTTCCATCACCCGACGACACAGGCGAACGTCATCACCACCGACTTCTCCGACTGGGCAACCAACTGCCCCGAGTATAAGGTGACAGCGGTCCAGATCTCGCCCTCGAACGGCCCGTCGCAATGGCAGGTGGACTACGACGAACAAGCCCGCCAGTCCCGCCGCATCGCCGGCAAGCTGGAGGCCGCGGAGTAGGATTTGTAAGTGATGGTTCTGACTTCAGGCTCGCTCCGACGAGTACGGTTTTTCCCTTTTGCCGGGAGCTTGCGGCAGACGCGGGTTAACCCTCCCCCTTGTGGGGAGGGTCGGAGCGAAGCGGAGGGGAGGGGTTCTTTTTTGACTAAAAGAAAGTCCCCTCCCCAACCCCTCCCCACAAGGGGGAGGGGCTTAACCCAGCCGTTCCGCCTTTCCCCCTCTTCTCCCCCGCGGGGAGAAGGTGCCCCCACGGATCTTGCCTTCGGCAAGCCCGAGGACAGGCTCCGGGCGGATGAGGGGGGCCGCAGGCCAGTTTCACGTGCGCTGAGGATAGCGATTTCATTCGCTGACACGGATAAGGTGGCTTCGCCCCCCTCATCCGGCGCTTCGCGCCACCTTCTCCCCGATGGGGAGAAGAGGGAGTGTGCGGCATGACCTCCTTCAAGCTGACACAAACCGTCGCCGAGACCGCTCACCGCAACGGCAAACTCACCCCAGGTTCCCGTGTCGTTCCCGAGGAAACCCCGGTGGCCCTGTCCTATGGCGGCTCCACCCATGCGGTGATGATGGCGACACCAGGCGATTTCGAGGATTTCGCCGTTGGCTTCAGCCTGACCGAAGGGATCATCACCAACCCGTCGCAGATCGAATCCATTGAAGCGGTGCCCGATGAAAAGGGCATCGACCTGCAGATCATGTTGCGGGACGAAGAGAATGACGCATTGGTCTCCCGCCGCCGCCATATGGCCGGTCCGGTCGGCTGCGGTCTCTGCGGTATCGAATCGATCGAGCAGGCCGTGCGCAGGACGCCATCCGTCTCCGCCTCACCGCTGCGCCTCACCGAACAGCAGATCATCGAGGCAGTCGCATTATTGAACGGCCAGCAGCCGCTGCATTTCGAGACGCGTGCCGTACATGGCGCCGGCTTCTACGGGCCGGGCAAGGGCCTGATCGTCGTGCGCGAGGATGTCGGCCGCCACAATGCACTGGACAAGCTCGTGGGGGCCGCCGCCCGTGCCGGCCATCCCGGTGCCACCGGCGCCGTCGTCGTGACGAGCCGTGTCTCCGTCGAGATGGTGCAGAAGACCGCCATCATCGGCAGCCCGTTCATCATTGCCATTTCGGCGCCGACAGCGCTCGCCATTCGCACCGCGGACGAGGCCGGCATGACCCTCGTCGCGCTGGTGCGCGGCGCCGATTTCGAGATTTTCACTCACCCCGATCGCATTCAATCCGGAGCTGTCGCCAATGTCGCTTGATAACACCAATGGCAAACTCGTGCGGATGGCCAACCAGATCGCCACTTTCTTCAAGTCGCAGCCGGAAGCCGAGCGCGTCCAAGGCGTCGCGACCCATATCAACAAGTTCTGGGAGCCGCGCATGCGCAAGGCGTTCTTCGAGCTGATCGAGCAGGGCGATGCCGGGTTTGACCCGATCGTCATCTCCGCCGCCGCCATCATCAAGCGCCCTGCACCGACCCCGCACACCACCGCACACTGACCTTCGTCGTCAACGCGGTTGAACCCAGGCGCCGTCCGGGTTAAGCAACTACACCGGAAAAGATGGGCCGGTTGGTAATCCGGCCCCTGCTTTCAGCAGCTTATGGCCTTCTGGCTTCCACGGTCCAGTTTGATCGGCAACGATCAGCGGTGGACGTGGTCAAGTGCCGTGTTTCCTCGCTGGCAATCAAGGAAATCGACATGGCATCCGAAATAACATCAGCCCACACAATAGAGGGCCGCACGCTGGATCGTGCTGCGGTCGAGGCCCTCGTCAAAGTCGGGACGCCGCACAAGCTGATCGATTGCACCCTCGAGGAGGCAGACCTCTCGAGCCTGGCACTGGATGGCTGGGTGTTCGAGGGTTGCAATGTCAAGCAGGCCATCTTGACCGGCGCGAAGCTGAGCGAGACGCTCTGGTCGAACTGCAAGGGTGGCCTCGCCGACTTCACCGGCGCCGATCTCTCCGAAAGCCGGATCACGGGTTGCGACTTCAACAATGCAAACCTCCGGGGCGCCACGCTCACTGTCGCCCAAATCAAGCGCAGCAAGCTGACCGGCGCCAATCTCTCGGAAGCAAAGACGCTCAACCTGACCTTCGAGGAAACCCGGCTCGCTGATGCCCGCCTGCCGGGCCTGTCTTTCCGAAAGGCACGTTTGAATGGCCTCGATTTTCAGCTGTCGGACTTGAGGAAATCCGATTTTCGCGACGCGATCTTTCAGGATTGCAGCCTGCGCGACGCCAATCTGGACGAATGCCGGTTCGAGGGTGCCGACCTTCGCGGCGCCGACCTCGGCGGCATCCGCCTGCTGAACGCCAAGCAGTTCAAGGGCGCCACCATCTCGCGCGATCAGGCCGGCCAGTTGCTTGCCGAACTGGGCTTGAAGGTTCGGTAGCCGCGAGAGGCAGCCCTAAGGGCGCCCGACTGTCAGCTTGGCGATCTCGGCCGCAAGGCTATCCTGCGAATAGGGCTTGCCCAGCCGTGGCACCTCGATATCCGCGCCCGGCGGCAGGTCAGCATATCCGGTGGCGAGCAGAATCGGGAAATCCGGCTTCAGGGCACGCGCCGCCTTCACCAGTTCCGCACCCGTCATGCCCGGCATGGAATAATCGGTGATCATCAGGTCGAACACCTGACCGTTGTTCAGCAGTTCCAGCGCTTCCTTGCCGGAATGCGCTTCCACCACCTCGTGACCGAGATCCATCAGCATGTCGGCCGAACTCATGGCGATCAGCACATCGTCATCGACCAGCAGGATCCTCTTCGGCCCGGCATCATGGCCATTCAAAGGTTCGGGTTCCACCACTTGCTCGACCACAAAATCCTCCGTCGCAACCGGCACCCAGAGCGCGGCCGTTGTACCGGCTCCGACAGTGCTCGTCAGCTTGAGCGCGCCCTTGAGCTGCAAGGCGAGCCCGTGGATCATCGAAAGCCCGAGACCGGTGCCCTTGCCCAGTTCCTTCGTCGAAAAGAACGGCTCGATCGCCTTCTGCAGGGTTTCGGCATCCATCCCGTGTCCCCGGTCGATGACCGAAAGGACCACATAACGTCCCTTTGCGAGGTCGTCGTCGGGTGTCGTCTGCATCGCTTCCTTCAGTTCGATCCGCAGCGCGCCGCCGTTGGGCATCGCATCGCGGGCATTGACCGCCAGATTGAGCAGTGCAAGTTCAATCTGGTTGGAATCGGCAACCACGGGCGGAAGCGTCGCGGGGATCATTGTCTCGACCATGATTTCGGGACCGACCGAGCGCTTGAGAAGGTCCTCCATATCGACGACCAGTTTGGCCATATCAACGGAGCCCATATGCAAGTCCTGCCGACGCGCGAAGGCCAGAAGCCGCTGCGTCAGCGATGCCCCGCGTTTTGCACCCTGTAGCGCGCCCTCGATCAGCCGCACGGATTTGGCGTCGCCGTCCAGCCGTTTACGCAACAGTTCGAGATTACCCAGCACCGCCATCAGCAGGTTGTTGAAATCGTGGGCGACCCCACCGGTCAGCTGGCCGATCGCCTCCATCTTCTGCGCCTGCCGCAACTGCTCCTCGGCGCGTTCACGTTGGGCAACCTCCGCCATCACGGTCGCATGCGCCGCTTCCAACTCGGCGGTGCGGGCGGCGACCCGAACTTCGAGAATTTCGTTCTGCTGCCGCTGATGCTCCTCGGCCCGCATGCGGGCAGTGATATCGGCGGAGACACCGACCAGCTTGACCGCACGGTTCTTGCGATCCCGGTAGAGCTGCGCCCGGATTTCCGCCCAATGAACCGATCCATCCTCCCAGATGAGGCGATATTCGATCGAATAATCGGCGCCGGTCTCGATCGTATTCATCACCGCCGCCTGCATCCGCTCCAAATCGTCAGGATGAATCAGGGAAAGCAGGTGATCGTAGGTCAGATCATCTTCCGGGCCTCGCCCAAAGATGCTGCGGCAGGTGACGGATGTCGTCAGCGCATAGGTTGCCAGATCGAGTTCCCACGCGCCCAGCCGCCCTGCCTCCAGCGCCGTCTGTAGCCGCCGTTCGCCCTCATCCAGCGCCTCGATACGCAGCCGGGCTTCATACTGGCGCCGCCGTCCGCGAAGCGCGGTCTTGGCGACGCTGACAAAGGTTGTCGCGTGAAAGGGCCGCTCCAGGAAGCTAGCATTTCCAAGCACTTCCGACAGGCGCGCGGCAGCAGGGTTGCGCTCCGGGCCACCACCACGCTGCGTCAGGATGATGAACGGCATATCCGACCAGCTGGGCTGGGTGGCGATCCAGGCCGAAAGCGCGCGAAGATCGGCCGAGCGCAAGGCTTCCTCGGTGACGACAGCAAAGGCGATGTTTTCTTCCAGGCCGGCAACGAAGTTGTCGAGATCATCGGCAAGCTGCGAACGCATGCCGACCTCCGCCAGCAACGAAGCCGCAATCTGCGCGTCCCGTCCCACAGGTGCATGGATCAGCGCTATGGCGTCTCTGTTAGGAATCTTTGCCGTCCCCGTCCGAGAAATTGAGCAAGGCCTGCCCCTCGTTCACCAGCGTCGGCACGCCGCGAAGAATGCCCTGAAAGCCCGACAGCGGCGGTCCGAGCGTCAGCCCGGCATCGCCGATATGGAACTCGCGAATCGTGTCTTCGTGCCTGCCGGTTCTCTTCTTGATGACGGAGATCGCGCGGCGTACCTTGCCGAGCGCCTCGAAGTACCGCAACAGGATAACGATATCGGCAAGATAAGTGACGTCCACCGGCGACTTCATATCTCCGACAAGGCCATGCTGGGCGACGGTGAGAAATGTGTTGGCACCCTGGCGGTTGAGATATTGCAGCAGTTCATGCATGTGCAGGATCAGCGCATTTTCTTCCGGCATGGATGCCTGATAGCCATTGATGCTGTCGATGATCACGGTCTTGGCATCGAATGTCGATACCCGATCCCGGACACGCTGTGCGAACTCTCCAGGCGACAATTCGGCCGCGTCGAGTTGCTCGATATGGATTGCTCCCTCATCCCGCATGCGCTCAAGATCGATACCCAGCGGCTTCATCCGATCATAGAGCAGCCCGAGTTCCTCGTCGAAGATGAAGATCGCCGATCTTTCCCCTCGTTTTGCTGCGGCAACAACGAACTGCAAGGCAAACAGGCTCTTGCCGGTACCGGCCGGTCCGATCAGCAGTGTGCTTGATCCTCGCTCAACGCCCCCGCCCAGCAAGCCATCGAACTCGGCAATGCCGGTTCCTAACGTACTGCGCGCAAAATCGGTGCGGTGCTCCAGCGCACGCAGCCGCGGAAATACCGCCACGCCGCCGGTCTTGATCACGAAATCATGATACCCGCCACGAAACGCCTGACCGCGATATTTGACGACCCGCATGCGACGACGCTCCGACCCGTAATCGGGCGCAAGCTGCTCAAGATGCACGACACCGTGGACGACACTGTGAACCGTCTTGTCGAGATTGTCCGACGTCATATCATCCAGAAGCACGACAGTCGCGCCGGATTTGGCGAAGAAATGCTTGAGCGCCAGGATCTGGCGCCGATAACGGAGCGAACTCTGCGCCAGCAACCGGATTTCCGAAAGACTGTCGATCACCAGACGGCTGGGTTTCAATCTCTCGAAGGCTTCGAAGATCAGCTTCGTGGTTTCGCCGAGTTCAAGGTCGGATGAGTAGAGCAGGCTTTGCTGCTGGTCGGCATCGAGCAGACTTTCCGGCGGCACAAGCTCGAAAATCTCGATGGACTCGCCCACCGTCATCCCATGAGAGGCGGCACTCTCCTGTAATTCGTCCTCCGTCTCGGACAAGGTAATGTAGAGACATCGCTCACCCAGATTTGCACCTTCGATCAGGAATTGCAGGGCAATCGTGGTCTTGCCCGTTCCGGGCGATCCTTCCAGCAGGAAAACGTGACCGCGTGACAAGCCGCCGGACAGCACATCGTCCAGCCCAGCGACCCCCGTCATTGCTTTGGATTCATTCCCGTTTACCATGCGCGCTCCTTCGTTGAACGAAAACATAGGGCTGCCGCAAAAAACGGCAACAGCTCCGCCTCATCGCCGAAGGAAGATTCAGTCGTCTTTTCGGCGTTTCCGGCGAGCGGATCAGCGGCTGATGCGTGTCGACAGGATGATCGACGACAGCGTCTTCTCCACCCCGTCGATTTCGCCGATCCGGTCGATCACCAGATCAAGCTCGCTGATGGAGCTGGCCGCGACAATGGCGATCAAATCGAAGCTGCCGCTGACCGAATGCAGGGTGCGGACATCCTCGATATCGTGCAGTTCCTGGGTCACCCGCCCGAGCGCCTTGGCTGCGAGGGTAATCAGCACATGCGCCTTGACCAGACCCTTCTCAAAGTCATCCGATAGCCGCACGCCGTAGCCGGCAATCACTCCGTCCCGCTCCAACCGCTCGATCTTTGCCTGCACCGTCGTGCGCGACAATCCCAGCTTTCGTGCCAGAAGCGCAGTCGGCATGCGGGCATTCTCGCTGAGGATGGCGAGAAGCTGCCTGTCCTTGTCTACTAACGTCATTCTGCAAAACTCCATCGGCGTTATGCCGATATTTTGACGGCATTTTTAACAGATCAGCGCTTCATATCAACTGTGGAACGGTGAAGAATTGGGCTCTGACATTCATTCGAGGGGAACCACCATGAAAAACATCGTCGTCATCGGCGCCGGCAAGATCGGCTCCACCATTGCGCGGCTTCTCGCCCATTCCGGCGACTATCAGGTCACCCTTGCCGATCGCAGCGCCGAGCAACTGGCCTTGATCGAGAAGCACGACGCGATTTCGGTCGCGGAAATCGACATTTCCGACAGCGCCGCCATGGTCGCGCTCCTGACAGGCAAGTTCGCCGTTCTCAGCGCCGCCCCGTATCACCTGACGATCGCGATTGCCGAAGCCGCCTCGAAGGCCGGCGTCCACTATCTCGACCTCACCGAGGATGTCGAATCCACCCGCCGCGTCAAGGAAATCGCTGAAACCGCACAAACCGCCTTCATTCCGCAGTGCGGCCTCGCACCGGGCTTCATCTCGATCGTCGCCAATGATCTCGCCAGCCGTTTCGACACGCTCGACAGTGTGCGCATGCGCGTCGGCGCCCTGCCGCAGTACCCGTCCAATGCTCTGAACTATAACCTGACCTGGAGCACCGACGGCGTTATCAACGAATATATCGAGCCCTGCGAAGCCATCGTCGAAGGCCAGTTGATCGAAGTCCCGGCTCTGGAAGAGCGCGAGGAATTCTCGCTCGACGGTGTCACCTACGAGGCCTTCAACACGTCGGGCGGTCTCGGCACGCTGTGCGAAACCCTCAAGGGCAAAGTGCGCACGCTGAACTACCGCACCATTCGCTATCCCGGCCATGCCGCGATCATGAAGGCGCTGCTGAACGACCTGGGTCTGCGTCATCGTCGCGAAGTGCTCAAAGACATCTTCGAGAACTCGCTGCCCTCGACCATGCAGGACGTCGTTATCATTTTCGTGACCGTCTCCGGCCGCAAGGAAGGCCGTCTGGTGCAGGAAACCTACGCCAACAAGGTTTACAGCGCCGTCGTCGCCGGCCGCATGATGAGCGCCATCCAGATTACCACGGCCACCAGCATCTGCGCCGTTCTCGACATGCTGGCCAAGGGTGAACTGCCGGCCAAGGGCTTCATCCGGCAGGAAGAAATCAGCCTCGACGCGTTCCTCAAGAGCCGCTTCGGCCACCACTACGAACAGCGCGCATACGCGGACAAAATGGCAAGCTGACCTGCGGGGAAACGCAGAAAAACAAGACCATAAGCCGCAACGCCCGGGATCGGAAGATCCCGGGCGTTTTGCTTTGTCAGCTATTAGCGGCAAACGCGATAACGATGATATTGATCACGCCGCTGATTGTGAAAATCAAACACATAATCAGAAGCAAACGAATATGGAGCCGCCCCAAGCGACTGATCATGTATCCGTACACTGCTTCATCGAGTAATCGTCCCTCGGGATCATCTTGCGAAAAGGCCTTTTTCCTGGCCGCAGCCAAGCTGGGAGCGAGAAAAAAATAGAAGGCAGATGGCGGTACGAAGAGCCCGAAGACGATCGCCATTCCCAAAAGCGCATAACCAGTGATCGGCAACATGAGATGACCAGAAACGGTGAGCGGACTTCACTTAAAGACGAGTGCGAGCCTGTATCCACAAAATGCGCTGCTTACCCATCATACTCAATCTGCCTCTGATCGCGGTCGCCTTGGATTACGTCCGCCCGAACTCATCATCCAGCCGGATGATATCGTCATCCTCAAGATACGAACCCGTCTGCACCTCGATCAGTTCCAGCGGTATCTTGCCGGGGTTGGTCAGACGGTGAACGACGCCCTGCGGGATATAGACCGACTCGTTTTCATGCAGCAGCCGCGTTTGGCCGTCGATGGTGATTTCGGCCGTGCCGCGCACGACGATCCAGTGTTCTGAACGATGGTGATGCTTCTGCAGCGAGATCTTGCGGCCCGGCGTCACATGCAGGCGCTTGACCTCGAACCGTTCGCCGCTGAGAACCGATGCCACGGCGCCCCAAGGGCGATAGGAGGTCGGATGGTTTTCCGTCAGCCCCTTGGTCTTCGCTGACTGCGCCAGCTGCTTGACGATCTTGCCGACATCCTGGCTGTCCTCCAGCCGGCCGACGTAAACGGCGTCTTCGCTGGCGATGACGGCGATATCGTCCAGCCCCTGCACCGCGAGATGGATATCGCGCGACAGGACCAGAGAATTGCGCGTGTTGGACACGGTCGCCTTCTGCCCGACGACATTGCCGTCTGCGTCCTTCTCGCCGATCGCCCAGACCGAATCCCAGCTGCCGAGGTCCGACCAGCTAAAGGATGACGGCACGACGGCGGCATGCGGCGTGTTTTCGAAAACGGCATAATCGACCGAAATATTCGGTGCCTGCGAGAAGGCAGCCTCGTCCAGCCGATCGAAATCAAGATCGCGCTGGGAGGCCTGGATAGCACGTTGCGCCGCATCGTAAACGGCAGGGGCGTAGCGCAGGATTTCGGCGAGGAACTGCCCGACCGGCAGCATGAACATGCCGGAATTCCACAGATAGTTTCCGCTCGCCAAGAGTTCTTCGGCCCGCTCCCGGTTCGGCTTCTCGACAAAGCGCGCGACCGTATTCGCGCCGGTCTCCAGCGTCTCTCCTTTCTCGATATAGCCATAGCCTGTCGCGGGTTCGGTCGGCTGGATCCCGAAGGTCACCAATTTACCGGCCTTGGCGGTCTCCCGGGCGATGTGGATGCAATCGAAATAGTGCTCACCGGCATCGATCTCATGGTCGGAGGCGAGAACCTGCATGATCGCGTCATCGCCATGATCGCGAAGCACGACGAAGGCCGCGGCGGCAAGCGCAGGAGCCGTATTGCGGGCAATCGGCTCCAGCAGGATGCTCGACAGCTCCGCATCCAGCGCACGCGCCTGCTCCGCGACGATGAAGCGGAATTCGGCATTGGTGACGATGACGGCCGGCGTGTACCATTCACGATCTGAGACGCGTTCCAGCGTCTTCTGGAACAGCGAGTGATCACCGAGAAACTGGAGAAACTGCTTGGGCGAAGCCGAGCGCGACAACGGCCACAGCCGCGTACCCTTGCCGCCGGCCATGATGACCGGCACGATCTTGGAAGACATGCGCATCCTCTATGCTTGTCGGGCCAAATTCGCCCAAAAATATCAAAAAAACCTGCAATAGACGCAAGATAGCGGAAAAATATGTCGTGTAAATTTATTTCGCAGTTGCGAGATTTTATCGATTCAAAGCGTTAACGGCGCAAAGCCACTTGGAATCGCCATCGCGCCGCTATCCGCAGGCAATAAAAAAACCCCGCCGAAGCGGGGTTTGAAATAGCAGCGGTCGCTTTCCGTTCAAGCGGCGACGACAATGCCGTTCAACTGAGTCAGTTCAGCAAGGAACTGCTCTAGGCGCGTCTTGTACTCGTCGCCATGCGACCCTTCCGCCAATTCTGCCTTGGTCGCCTCGATGCGCTTGTCGATTGCGCTGCGGTCCAGTTCACTGACCGGAACAGCGGATTCGGCCAGCAGCGTGCAACCGGTCGGCAGGATATCGGCGAAACCGCCGAACACGACGTAGCGCGTGACCTTGCCGTCGGCAGCCTTCACGGTAACAATACCCGGCTTGATCGTCGTCATCGTCGGGGCATGATTGGCCATGACGGTCATTTCGCCTTCCGTTGCCGGAATGACGACTTCGCTGACGCGCTCGGAAAGCAGCAGGCGTTCCGGAGAAACGAGTTCGAAATTGAAATCAGCCATGATCATTCGCTTCTTTTGGAGCTACCGGAAACATCATCCCGGCAGAAAATTCCGTTCGGAGCGGCCGGAACCCTTCCAGCCGCAGCGATTGACAACCGGGGCGCGGCTGAAGCACGCACCCCGGTCGAAGTTCATCAAGCGGCTTCGGCAGCCAGGCGCTTGGCCTTTTCGATTGCTTCGTCGATGGAGCCAACCATGTAGAAGGCGGCTTCCGGCAGGTGGTCGTACTCGCCATTGACCAGGCCCTTGAAGCCCTTGATCGTGTCTTCGAGAGCAACCAGCTTGCCCGGCGAACCGGTGAAGACTTCGGCGACGAAGAACGGCTGCGACAGGAAGCGCTCGATCTTGCGGGCGCGGGCAACGGCCAGCTTGTCTTCTTCCGACAGTTCGTCCATGCCCAGGATGGCGATGATGTCCTGGAGCGACTTGTAACGCTGCAGGGTCGTCTGGACGCGGCGCGACACTTCGTAGTGCTCTTCGCCGACAACCATCGGGTCGAGCATACGCGAGGTCGAGTCGAGCGGGTCAACGGCCGGGTAGATACCCTTTTCAGCGATCGAGCGCGACAGAACGGTCGTTGCGTCCAGGTGGGCGAACGAGGTGGCCGGAGCCGGGTCGGTCAAGTCGTCGGCGGGAACGTAGATGGCCTGAACCGAGGTGATCGAGCCCTTGGTCGTCGTGGTGATGCGTTCCTGCATCTGGCCCATGTCGGTTGCGAGCGTCGGCTGATAGCCCACGGCCGAAGGAATACGGCCAAGAAGAGCCGACACTTCGGAACCTGCCTGGGTGAAGCGGAAGATGTTGTCCACGAAGAACAGAACGTCCTGGCCTTCGTCACGGAACTGTTCAGCGATCGTCAGACCGGTCAGAGCGACGCGAGCGCGGGCGCCCGGCGGTTCGTTCATCTGGCCGTAAACGAGAGCAGCCTTGGAGCCTTCGCCGCCGCCGTGCTTGTTCACGCCGGATTCGATCATTTCGTGGTAAAGGTCGTTGCCTTCGCGGGTACGTTCACCCACGCCTGCGAATACCGAGTAACCACCGTGCGCCTTGGCGACGTTGTTGATCAGTTCCATGATGAGAACGGTCTTGCCGACGCCGGCGCCGCCGAACAGGCCGATCTTGCCGCCCTTGGCGTAAGGAGCCAAGAGGTCGACGACCTTGATGCCGGTGACGAGAATCTGTGCTTCGGTCGACTGTTCGACGTAAGCCGGTGCATCCTGGTGGATGGCGCGCTTGCCGGAGGTGATCAGCGGACCTGCTTCGTCAACCGGCTCGCCGATGACGTTCATGATGCGGCCGAGGGTTTCGAGACCAACCGGAACGGTGATCGGAGCGCCTGTGTCGGCAACCGGCTGACCGCGAACCAGACCTTCGGTCGAGTCCATGGCGATCGTGCGAACCGAATTTTCGCCGAGGTGCTGGGCAACTTCGAGAACGAGGCGGTTACCGTTGTTGTCGGTTTCCAGCGCGTTCAGAATTGCCGGCAGTTGACCTTCTGCGAAGGAAACGTCGACGACGGCGCCGATGACCTGGGTCACCTTGCCGGTCGCGCCGGAGAGAACAGCCGACGTGGTTGCAGCAGCAGCCTTGGCAGTTGCCGTCTTGCGCGGAGCAGCCGGCTTCTTTGCCGCTGCTGTATCTGTGGGGGTAGCTGCCTTAGCCATGATCCTTACCCTCTTTCCGTAACCTTAGAGCGCTTCCGCGCCCGAAATGATTTCAATGAGTTCCTTGGTGATCTGAGCCTGACGCTGACGGTTGTAGGAGAGCGTCAGCTTGTTGATCATTTCACCGGCATTGCGCGTGGCGTTGTCCATCGCGCTCATCTTGGCACCCATTTCACCGGCAACATTTTCGAGCAGAGCCCGGAAAACCTGCACCGAAATGTTGCGCGGAATGAGATCGCTGAGGATCTCGCCCGCATCTGGCTCGTATTCGTAGATCGCCGTAGCTCCGGCTTCCGTCGATACCGCCTCTGCCGGAGCGGCAGCGGGGATCAGCTGAAGTGCTGTCGGAACCTGCGAGATGACCGACTTGAACTCCGAATAGAACAGAGTGCAGACATCGAACTCGCCCTTTTCGAACAGGCCGATGATCTTCTTGCCGATCAGGTCGGCGTTTTCGAAGCCGATCTTCTTGACTTCACGCAGGTCGACACGATCGATGATCAGCGACGCGAATTCGCGACGCAGGATATCGAAGCCCTTCTTGCCAACGCAGACGATCTTGACCGTCTTGCCTTCGGCCAGAAGCTTGCGAACGTGGTCGCGCGCAAAGCGGGCGATCTGGCTGTTGAAGCCACCGCAAAGGCCGCGTTCCGCCGTGCAGACCACGAGCAGATGCGTGTGGTTCTTGCCAGTGCCAGTCATCAAACGCGGCGCGCTGTCGTCAGAACCGACAGCGGCTGCGATGTTCGACAGAACCGCGCTCATGCGCTGCGAGTACGGGCGAGCCGCTTCGGCCGCCTCCTGAGCACGCCGAAGCTTCGCCGCGGCGACCATTTTCATCGCCTTGGTGATCTTCTGCGTCGCCTTGACGGAGGCGATCCGGTTCTTCAGATCCTTAAGTGAAGGCATCCGTTATCCGTCCTTATGGAACCCGATCAGGCGAAAGACTTGGCGAAGGCATCGAGAGCAGCCTTGAGCTTGCCCTTGGTGTCGTCGCTGATAGCCTTTTCCGTGCGGATGGTGTCGAGGATGGCCTTGCCTTCCGAGCGCATGTAGGACAGGAGGCCCTGCTCGAAGGCGCCGACCTTGGCGACCGGGATCTTGTCGAGATAGCCGTTGACGCCCGAGAAGATAACCGCGACCTGCTCTTCCGTCTTCAGCGGCGAGAACTGCGGCTGCTTCAGGAGTTCGGTCAGGCGGGCACCGCGGTTCAGCAGGCGCTGGGTTGCAGCGTCAAGGTCCGAACCGAACTGGGCGAAGGCGGCCATTTCGCGATACTGGGCGAGTTCGCCCTTGATCGAGCCGGCAACCTGCTTCATCGCCTTGATCTGGGCGGCCGAACCAACGCGGGAAACCGACAGACCGACGTTAACGGCCGGGCGGATACCCTGGTAGAACAGGTCCGTTTCAAGGAAGATCTGGCCATCGGTGATCGAGATCACGTTGGTCGGGATGAACGCCGAAACGTCGTTACCCTGGGTTTCGATGACCGGCAGAGCGGTCAGCGAACCGGCGCCCTTTTCATCGGAGAGCTTTGCAGCGCGCTCGAGGAGACGCGAGTGCAGATAGAAAACGTCGCCCGGATAAGCTTCGCGGCCCGGAGGACGACGCAGCAGCAGGGACATCTGGCGGTAAGCAACAGCCTGCTTCGACAGGTCGTCGTAACCGATCAGGGCGTGCTGGCCGTTGTCACGGAAGTATTCGCCCATGGCAGCGCCGGCAAACGGTGCGAGGTACTGCATCGGAGCCGGATCGGAAGCCGTAGCAGCGATGATGATCGAATACTTCAGCGCGCCGCGCTCTTCGAGCACCTTGACGAACTGGGCAACGGTCGAGCGCTTCTGGCCGATAGCGACGTAGACGCAGTAAAGCTTTTCAGCTTCCGGACCGTTGTCGTGGATGGCCTTCTGGTTGAGGATCGTGTCCAGGATGATGGCGGTCTTGCCGGTCTGACGGTCGCCGATGACCAGCTCGCGCTGGCCGCGGCCAACCGGGATCAGAGCGTCGATGGCCTTGAGGCCGGTCGACATCGGCTCATGAACGGACTTGCGCGGGATGATGCCCGGAGCCTTGACGTCAACGCGCGAGCGCTGCTTGGCATTGATCGGGCCCTTGCCGTCGATCGGATTGCCGAGCGCGTCGACGACGCGGCCGAGCAGTTCCGGACCAACCGGGACGTCAACGATGGCGCCGGTCCGCTTGACGGTGTCGCCTTCCTTGATCTCGCGGTCGGCACCGAAGATAACGACACCGACGTTGTCAGCTTCGAGGTTCAGCGCCATGCCGCGGATGCCGCCCGGGAACTCGACCATTTCGCCCGCCTGGACGTTGTCGAGACCGTAGACGCGGGCAATACCGTCACCGACGGAGAGCACCTGACCGACTTCGGAGACGACTGCCTCCTGGCCGAAGTTTTTGATCTGATCTTTGAGAATTGCGGAAATTTCCGCGGCGCGGATATCCATCAGCCGACCTCTTTCAGTGCAAGCTTAAGGCTCGAAAGCTTTGTGCGAAGGGAAGTGTCAATCTGGCGGGACCCGACCTTGACGATCAGACCACCGAGAATAGAGGGTTCAACCGTGACGTTAAGCGTCACGTCTTTGCCGGTGACGCTCTTCAGCGCCGCCTTCAATTCAGTCTGCTGCGCGGCCGTAAGGGCATGCGCGGAAGTCACCTCGGCGGAAACTTCGCCACGATGACGGGCGGCAGTTTCGCGATAGGACTTCACAATGCCCGGCACTGCGAACAGGCGGCGATTGCGCGCAACCACCTTGAGGAAATTGCCAACCAGACCCGTGATACCGGCCTTCGCGATGAGCGCGGAAATGGCCTTGAACTGGTCGTCGGCAGAAAAGATCGGGCTGACGATAAGGCGCTTCAGGTCAGCACTCTCGTTGATCAGCGACTGGAACTTGTCCAAATCCGCCCCGACGCTCTCCACCTGCCCCGCTTCAAGCGCGAGATCGAAAAGCGAAGACGCGTACCTTTCTGCAACACCGGAAATAAGCTGGGATGTGTCTGCCACGGGCACAAGCTTCTCTTATTTTAATTCAAGAGCGATGTCTGCGGAGAACCGTAAACCCAACACCTTGAATTTGTTGCTATATTTTCTGGGTTCTGCAAGCCGGACGGCTTGTTTCCCCCACAAGTCGCGGTTCGTCTAGCATAGGATATCTGGACTCGCAACACGAGAACCGCACGAATGCGCTCAAGTTTGGGCGGTTTGGCCAAATTTTGACAAAAATGGGGTATGAGCTGACGAGGTCCACACCGTGGACGTCGCCCGGCCGCTTCATATAAAGCCGAACACATAGGCCAAGGGTAAGCCCGAAAGCACGATCTGCACGATCAGGAACACCCAGTTCACAACCGTATTGCCGCCATCCGACAGCATCGACAGGATGCGGCCGAAGGCTGCGAGCGCAAAGGCAGCGCCGAGCGCCAGATAGACCATCGGCTGCGCCAGAAGAATCGCAGCGATCCCCAGCCCCAGCGGAAATCCGCCCAGTGTCGAGCGCGCCTCCGCATACCCGCCTCGTCGCCCTTCCCGCAGGTCGAGGCCGAGCGCGCGAAAGGCAAGACCCGGCGCAAAGAGGAAGACGAGGCCGATCAGTGACGTGGCTATGGCCGCGCAGAACGCCAGGAACTCACCCGTTTCGGTTGGAATATAGAGTTCCATGTCTGCGTCCTCTGCACGGTCAACGGCCGATTCGCTTATCGCACAGACGGATTCGGCGGGAAAGACAATGTCATTTCCGCATCCACCTGAAATTCAAGGCATTATCCCTTCACGGAGAAAACCGCGGCAAAAAGGGATTATGCGAGGATCAGGCGCTACGAAAGACGATTACAAGAAACTCTGCGGATCGATATCCAGCTGGACGCTGACCGAGCCGCGCATCTTCGGGCCATTGGCCATCATCGTCTTGACGAAGGCCTGCATGTCGCTGTTGCGGCGGCCGTGGACCAGAAGCCGGAAGCGGTGGCGGCCGCGGATCAGCGCCAGCGGCGCTTCGGCCGGGCCGAGAATGCTGATGCCGCTGACCCGGGGGGCAGCAAGTCGCAAGCCGCGTGCATGTCCTTCCGCGTCGGCCCGCGTATCCGCCGAAATGATCACCGATGCCAGACGGCCGAATGGGGGCAGCAGCGCCTTTTCGCGCTCGCTGATCTCGCGGTCGTAAAACGCCTCGGAATCACCCGACACGATCGCCTGCATCACCGGATGTTGCGGCTGGTAGGTCTGCAGCAGGCCGAGGCTCTTCAAGCCGGTTCGTCCGGCACGCCCGGTTACCTGGCTGAGCAACTGGAATGTCCGCTCCGCCGCACGCGGGTCGCCATTGGCCAATCCGATATCGGCATCGACGATGCCGACGAAAGTCATCATCGGGAAATTGTGCCCCTTGGCAACGAGCTGGGTGCCGACGACGATATCCGCCTCACCCCGCTGGATCGCCTCCAGTTCGAGCCGCAGCCGCTTGACGCCCATCAGATCGGAGGAGAGCACGATGGTGCGGGCATCGGGAAAATGCCGGTCAACCTCTTCGGCGATGCGCTCGACACCCGGGCCACAAGCAACGAGATGATCGAACGTGCCGCATTCCGGGCAGGCTTCCGGGGTCTTTTCGGCATGGCCGCAATGGTGGCACTGGATCTGGCCGCGAAACCGGTGCTCGACCAGCCAGCTGGAGCAATCCGGGCACTGGAAGCGATGGCCGCACACCCGGCAGAGCGTCAAGGGTGCATAACCGCGACGATTGAGAAACAGCAGCGCCTGCTCGCCGCGCCCGACAGCCTTGCCGATATGATTGAGCATGACCGGCGACAGGAAGCCGCCGCGCTGTGGCGGATGGCGGCGCATGTCGATCAGACCGAGATCCGGAAGCGCGGCATCGCCGAACCGCGTCGGCAAATGGATCGGCTTGTAGCGGCCGAGATCGCCATTCACGCGGCTTTCGACCGAAGGCGTCGCCGAGACCAGGATGACCGGAAACTCGCCGATCCGCGCCCGCACCACCGCCATGTCGCGCGCATTGTAAAAGACACGATCCTCCTGCTTGTAGGCGGGGTCGTGTTCTTCATCGACGATGATCAGGCCGAGATTCTCGAACGGCAGGAACAGCGCCGAACGGGCGCCGGCAACGACACGCACGCCACCTTCCGTCACCTGCCGCCAGACTTTTTCACGAGTTCTTGGCGCAAGGTCGGAATGCCATTCAGCAGGCTTGGAGCCGAAGCGGTCCTGGAACCGTTCGAGGAAACTCGCCGTCAGCGCGATCTCCGGCAAAAGGATC
Organism: Rhizobium sp. Leaf453; assembly: GCF_001425605.1. GTDB lineage: Bacteria > Pseudomonadota > Alphaproteobacteria > Rhizobiales > Rhizobiaceae > Pararhizobium. The sequence continues at coordinate 107,635 of NZ_LMRG01000003.1, forward strand.
AGCACCTGCTTGCCCGCTTTCAGCGTCGCGGCGATCGCCTCGAAATAGACCTCCGTCTTGCCCGAGCCGGTGATCCCGTCGATCAGCGATACGGAAAAGCCGCCGGCCTCGACGCTTTCCAGCAAATCCTGCGCCGCCTGCTTCTGCGGTCCTTCAAGGCGGTTCTCGGCATAATCGGGATCGGGGGCGGCCACCACGGGCGGCGGTGGCATGAACACCGTCTCGAACACGCCTTGTGCGGTCAGCCCGTCGACGACACTCGACGAGGTGCCTGCCGCATGCGCGAGCCCCGAGCGCGTCCAGGTAAAGCCGTTGTCGGCGGCGGCAATCACCCGTTCGCGCGCCGAGGTCAGGCGCTCTGGCCGCATGTCCGTCAGCCGCAAGCCCTCGACCATCGGCTCGGGGTCGAAGGCGGCCGGCGCGCGCAGCGCCATGCGGGCAACGAGGCCGGGTGGGGAAACGGTGTAGGTCGCGACCCAGTCGAGGAATGTGCGCATATCCTTGGCCAGCGGCGGGCATTCGAATGCCTTGGTGATGGCCTTCAGCTTCTTCGGGTCGACCGCGTCATCTTCGGCCCCGTCCCAGACGACGCCCAGCACCTGACGCGGACCAAGCGGCACCTGCACGATGGAACCCGGCTCGACCACCATTCCCTCCGGCACCGCATAGGAGTATGCTTTGGGGGCCGGCATAGGCACCAGAACGGGCACGACCCGGCGGGCAAACAGGTCGTCAAACAAATCGGTCGAATCTTCAGTCATCGGCCGTGACCTTGCCTTCGGTTTGCGTTAAAGGAAACCCCGAAACAACAGCACAGCCGCGTGTCCCAAGGGAGAATTCCATGAAGTTTTTTGTCGATACAGCCGATGTAAAAGAAATCCGGGAACTGAACGACCTGGGTCTCGTGGACGGCGTGACGACCAACCCCTCGCTGATCCTGAAGTCCGGCCGCGATATCCTTGAAGTCACCAAGGAAATCTGCGGTATCGTCGAAGGCCCGGTTTCGGCCGAAGTCGCCGCCACCGACTATGAGACGATCATGAAGGAAGCGGCCGTCATTTCGAAGATCGCCGACAACATCTGCATCAAGCTGCCGCTGACGCTCGATGGCCTCAAGGCCTGCAAGAACCTCTCGTCCGACGGTCACCTGACCAACGTGACGCTGTGCTTCTCGGCCAACCAGGCGTTGCTCGCCGCCAAGGCTGGCGCGACCTTCGTTTCGCCGTTTATCGGCCGCCTCGATGACATCGCTATCGACGGCATGGACCTGATCCGCGATATCCGCCAGATCTTCGACAATTACGGCTTCGAGACCGAAATCCTCGCTGCCTCGGCCCGCACGGTCAACCACATTAAGGAAGCAGCACTGATCGGCGCCGACGTTGTCACCGCACCGCCGGCCACGCTGAAGGCGCTCGTCAAGCACCCGCTGACCGACGCCGGCCTCGCCACCTTCCTCGCCGACTGGGCAAAGACCGGCCAGAAGATCGCGTAATCGGTTCCGGCAATAACCTCAAACGAACATGCCCCGCGAGACGATCGCGGGGCATTTTTTCTTTTAGTATCGAAGATCGTTTGGAAGACTGGGCGGCAAATCCAACCTTCCTCATGCCCGCCCTTGTGGCGGGCATCCAGCTACCGCGCGTCCGCGCGGTGAGAGAACGGGTGAGTTTCAGAGAGTCTTTTGACCCGACGGACGTCGGGTCGCTGGATCCCCGCCACAAGGGCGAGGATGACGGAGTGTGGGGGAATGGCCTTTGTCAACTAATCAGCGTCTTGGTTTGCCAACAGTCTAACGGCCTTAAGCTGCCTTCCTCGAACGGCTCTCCGTCATCCCGGAAATCTGGAAGCGTCCGGCGGCATTGTTGAGGTCCTGCACCTCGTCGCTGAGTTCGCGGCAGGCGGCATTGGTCTCTTCCACCATCGCGGCATTCTGCTGGGTCATCTGGTCCATCTGGTGCAGGGCCGTGTTGATTTCGGCAAGCGCCGCCGTCTGTTCGCCCGCGGCAGTCACGATCCCGCCGATCAGGCCGGTGACCTGCAACACATGCCGCTCGATACCACCAAGCGCCGAACCCGTCTCGTTGACGAGCTTGACACCGCCAGCCACTTCCTGCGTCGAGGCCTCGATCAGCGCGGTTATCTCGTGCGCGGCCTTTGCCGAGCGACCGGCCAGTTCGCGCACTTCCTGGGCGACGACAGCGAACCCCTTGCCGGCATCCCCCGCCCGCGCCGCCTCGACGCCGGCATTCAATGCCAGAAGATTGGTCTGGAACGCGATCTGGTCGATCACGGTGATGATCTGGCTGATCTGTGACGAGGAATCGGCGATCCGTTCCATGGCCGCGACCGCTTCGCGCACCACCAGAGACGATTTCGCGGCACCGTCCTTCGCCGCCTCCATCACCGAGCTCGCCTCGCGCGCTCGCTCGGCCGAATTCTTCACGGTCGCGGTGATTTCGTCGAAGGCAGACGCGGTCTGTTCCAGCGACGCCGCCTGCATTTCGGTTCGCTTGGCGAGATCATCGGTCGCACCGGCGATTTCCAGCGAATTGGTTCTGAGGCGCGCCGATGTGTGGAGAACAATGGAAATCGTCTCAGCCAGACGTTCGACGCTGCCGTTGAACTCCGTGCGAAGCGCCTCGTATTCGGAGGCGAAGGATTGCCGGATGCGGATCGACAGATCGCCATGCGACAGCCGCTCCAGTCCATGGGTCAGGGCCTCGATGACCTGCAACCGTCCGGCCTCCTCGGCGGCCTTCTGCCGACTGAGGACTTCGTCACGCTCATACTGCTTTTGCCGTTCATCCTCGGTGCGCTGGCGGGCATTGCGCCGCTCGATCGCCGCCTCCCGGAAGATCGATACGGACTTTGCGACATCGCCAATCTCGTCGGAACGGCCGGCATAGGGCACGTTCTGGTCATAATCGCCTGACGTCAGCGTCTGCATGTAGGACGACATGGCAGCCAGCGGCTGGACAGCCCGGCGGCGGAAGAACCAGAGGCCACCGAGCAGGAGAATGACCGAGACGATGGAACTGATGAAGGCGGCCGCCGACAAGATTGCCGTATCCGAGGCGGCCGCCGCTTCCTGTTCCTTCAAAAAGGTATCGGCCATGGCCACCAGTTCGTTGACGGCGGTTTCGTGGTGATGAAAACTCGTCTTGAGATCGGCAAGTGCTGCCTGCGCTCCAGCGAGGTCACCGCTCTGGAACGATGCCAGGAACTTTTTCTCCATGACCTCCCAGTAGAGATCGCCCCGCGCCAACACATCGTTTTCAAGCTTGGCCATCAGCGTGGCCGGAGCGGTCGAGGCCTTCCAGTAGACCCGTCGATCCTCGAAGGCCTTTTTCAGCACAGTGATCTTGTCGAGATTGGCCTTGGCGAATTCCGGATTGGAGACCGCCTCCATCGCCAGCATGTAGGATTCGACCGTATAGAGCGGCGGCGGCAGGATGTCGGCAATCAGATCCTTACCATAGATGACCTGCGTATAGACCGGTCCGTTCACACGCAATTTGTTGAACGCGTGGGTCTTGATCCCGATCGACAGGACAAGACCGGCAATGACGATAACACCAAAAATCAGCAATCCGCGGGCAATCGTGAATTTCATGCAATCCCCCAGCAATAAGATCCTCGCACGAAGAGAGCCTCCGGCGGGCAGAACAAACATCGATACAGTTTGAAAAAATTCCGGATCTCACCGGCGCGGAGCGTCCAGCCTCATGCAACCGGCCACCCTTGCGAGCGGGACGTGGCCGGCACCCTCCTGATGGACGATCATATTATATGATAATTGTTACGGGGTGATTAACCGTATGAGCGATTGCACTGTGGTTACAGTGGGTTGAAGAATTGGGCGTGAAAAAGACGCACGTCACTCATCCTCATCCATCATCCCCGTCAGCCGCATCCCCTCAATCCATGTCGCACCGTCCGTGCGGATGACGCGTTTGCGGCGGGTGCCGCAGCGGGCTTCGATCTCGGCAGCCAGCGCTTCCGAATGGGTGACGATCCAGATCTGGCTGTCGGCGCAGGCCGTGGCGATCATCGCGGCGAGCGCCGGCAGCATGTCGGGATGCAGGCTGGTTTCCGGCTCGTTGAGCGCAATGAAGCGCGGCCGGCGATAGGAAAGCAGCGCGCCGGCGAGCGCCAGAAAGCGCATCTGCCCATCCGACAGTTCGCGCGGCGAAAACTCGCGTTGTGGAAAATCCGGGAAAACCAGCGAGAATTCGGCGAATTCCATCGGGTCCGGAACGACGAGACGCGCGCCACCGAAAGCATCGGCCACGGCACGGTCGAGATCGACCGTATCCTGACGGGTATGGCGCAACGTCGCGAACACGGCCGCCAGGTTGGAACCGTCCTCGTCCAGCATCGTGGCCGTAACGGCAAGGCAGGGCGAACGAAGCGGTGAATCGCGGTCAGTGCGAAACCCGTGAAAGAAGCGCCAGCCGTCGATCACCCGCCGCAGGGTACCAACCTCCGGATAATGGCCGGCATCGCCCAGCAGCGCCACAGCCGTTTCCGATGTCAGCGCCTTTTCCGGATGCTCCTCCATGCGGCCCGAACCATTGCGCACGAAAATGCCCGGCCCGGCCCGCTTCATGACCGTGACGGATCGCCCGGCATCGACCTTCAATTCCTCTTCCTTCACCTGCGGCTCGAAAGCGAAACCGGCGGCGTCTATGGGAGGGCGCAATCCAGCCTCGACCCGATAGTGAAAGCTCAACGCCGCGACCTCATCCAGAAGCTCGACCTCGAGCTTGACGCGCACCGGACCGCCAGCACGTCGCTTGCCGCTCCACAAGGCAGACGCCATGCCGCCCTCACGGGCTATCTCGTATGCCAGCCGGCCACGCACGGCCGCCTGAACCAGTTGCAGGGCGCGATAGAGATTGGACTTGCCGACGCCGTTTTCGCCGATGAACAGGTTGACTCCGCCCATATCCATGCGAATGGATTTCAGCGAACGGTAATTGGCGGCGAACATGGATCGAATCTGCATGGCGCAGATTTTAGACCATAGCCGCAGACAGTGGAACAGAAGAGCGGAATGGCGCATCGCCATCACGGGCCAGATCGAACACCGTGTGCCGCTCCAGCGCCTGCGTCACTTCCGCCGGATCGCCGTCCAGCGCATCCGGCGGAATCATCTCGCCGATGGTGAAGTCGAACATATCGCCCTTCTTGTTCAGAAGCTCGTGGAAGACGGTCATGTCGCGCAGTTCGGTCGACCATTTGGCCAGCCAGTAGAACAGGCCGGAATTGCGCGCCGCCATGTGAACGGGGAGGATCGGCAGATTGTACTTGCGGGCGAAGCTGACGGCCGATGTCTTCCAGGGACGCTCGTTCAGCCGGCCATCCGCCCAATAGGCGATGCGACCGGAGGGAAACAGCACCGTCGCCTTGCCTTCAGAAATCGCCCGGTTGGTCACCTGCAGAGTCTCGCGCGCCTTCAGCTTGCTCTTGTAATCCTCACGCCATTCCACCGGAATGACCATCTCGACAAAACGCGGATTGACCCGGATGGCATCGCGATTGGCAAAGAACATCATGTCCGGACGGCGGCTCTTCAGGAGATCGAACACCGCAATCCCGTCGGCAATGCCGGTCGGATGATTGCTGACCATCAGGAAGCCGCCGGTCTGCGGGATGCGTTCGGCATTGTGCACGCGAATATCGAGCGACAGGATCCGGCTCAGATGCTCGAAGGCCTGGAAGCCCGGCAGATTGGCGACGCCATCGGCAAACTCGATCGCCTTGCGATAATTCAGGAGCGTATAGAGAAACGGCCGCATCACCGGCCAGAGCGGATGCTTGACGATGCGCTGACCGCGCTCGGCGATCAGGGTATCGACGATATGTCCGGGCTGTCCATGCGAGACCAGCGCGACCGTCTCTGCGAAATACGTGAAACCGCCTGCGAAATCCCGTCTTGCCATGGTGCTATCCGCTTTGCCTACAGCGCCGCGCGTCAAATATGACGCGCAAAGGTGGCTGTAACGCTTTAAATGTTGTGAGCTATTGCAGGTGAATATGATCCCACCATGACAAATTCCAAGGGCGTTAGGAAAAACATAACAGGCTGACGCGCAGAGTCCGGCGAACCTCGATATCGCGGAGCAAACGGGTGAACGAACTGCTGATCATTGGCCATCCCGACCTGATGGCCGAGCGCCAGAAATGGCTGGCGAGCCTCGACAACGAACGTCGTCTCTCCGGCAAGACCGTCGAGGCCTATGAGCGAGACACACGGCAGTTCCTGCATTTCCTGACTGCGCATCTCGCCGGCCCCGCAAAGCTCAGCGACATCAGCGCGCTGCGGCCCGGCGATCTGCGCGGTTTCCTCGCCGCCCGCCGCCGCGATGGCGCCGGTGCCCGCACCCTCGGACGTGGCCTCGCCGGTCTTCGCTCCTTCCTGCGGCATCTGGAAAAGAAAGGTCTTGCCAATGCCGCCGGTGCGGCCGCCGTGCGTTCGCCGAAACAGCCAAAGTCGCTGCCGAAACCGCTGACTGCCGCGGATGCCTTGACGGTGGTGACCCATGACGCCCAACTGGCCGAGGAGCCCTGGATCGCCGCCCGCAACGCCGCCGTGCTGACCCTGCTCTATGGCTGCGGCCTGCGCATTTCCGAAGCGCTTGACCTGACACCCGGAGATTTCGCCGGTACGCCGACCGCGCTGCGCATCCACGGCAAGGGCGGCAAGACCCGCATCGTGCCGTTGATCACCGTGGCGGTCGATACTATCAGGGCCTATCAAAAGCTCTGCCCCTATCACCTCGGCGAAGACGGCCCGCTGTTTCGCGGCGCCAGGGGTGGCCAATTGCAGGCGGCGATCATCCAGCGGGAAATGCAGAAGATGCGCGGTGCGCTCGGCCTGCCGGATACTGCGACACCGCATGCGCTGCGCCACTCCTTCGCCACCCATCTGCTGGCCGGCGGCGGCGATCTCCGCACCATCCAGGAACTGCTCGGCCACGCCAGCCTATCGACGACGCAGGTCTATACCGGCGTCGATTCAGCCAGGCTCCTCGAAATCTACGACCGCGCCCATCCCCGTGCTTGAAGCCGGGCGAAAAACAACTCATAGATGCGGTCGTCGTTTCAGATCAATTGCTTGCGAGTTATGATGCGTCCTTGCCTTTACCATTCGCGTGTCCCGGAATTTCTTGCAATCGCCTTCAGGTTCCTCGCCAGAACTGCCTCGATACTCTTCATTTCGCTGGCACTTGCGCTTCCGGCATGGGCCGAGGAACCGCCGGTCTGCACCGGCAAGAACCTGCTGGCCGAACTGGAGCGCACCGACCCGCAGGCTTTGGTGGAGTTGCGCAAGCAGGCTGATGAGGTCCCCAACGGAAAGGGCATATTCTGGAAGGTCGAGCGCGCCGGTAGTGAGCCCTCCTATCTGCTCGGCACCATGCACGTCACCGATCCGCGCGTCGTTCTGACACCGGAGGAAGCATGGGCACCGTTTGACAATGCCGATACCGTTGCTCTTGAACTGGAAAACATGGAACAGCCGGAGATCGCTCGGATCATGCTGTCCCGTCCCGACCTTTCGATGTTCACCGATAGCACGTCGGTGACGTCCCTGCTGAATTCCGAGGAGACCAACCGGCTGGAAATCGCGCTGAAGAAGCAAGGAATCCCTCTCCTTGCATTTTCCAAGATGAAGCCCTGGATCCTGCTCATGCATATAAGCTTTCCTGCCTGTGAGAAAAGACGGGCAGCCGCCGGGCTGGTGCCCCTCGATCTTTCGCTGATCCGCATCGCACTGGACCTGGACAAGATGGTCGTCGGCCTTGAAACCGTCGTTGAGCAGATGGAATCGATGAATTCCGTCGATTCCGCGCCGCTGCTTCGCACCGTCCTTCAGCAATTGGAGGCGGATGACAAGCTGAACGATATGTTCGCGACCATGACCGACATGTACCTTGATGGCGATGTGGGGATGTTCATGCCGCTGAGTTACCACGTACTTGGCACGACGGAGGCTGAAGATGCAGGCTATGCCGATTTCATGAAAAAGATGATTGTCGATCGCAACATCCGCATGGCCGAGCGTGCCGCACCTCTTCTCAAGACGGGCAATGCCTTCATCGCCGTCGGTGCCCTGCACCTGATCGGCGAACAGGGTCTGGTCGAACTCTTCCGCAAGGAGGGCTACACCGTCACCCGCCTTCATTGATCGGTGATCCGGAACAAGGTGAACGACTTCGTTAACGGATTGGGAAACCCGCCCCGTTATGGTGGCGACGATATCCGTGGAGAGCATGCCGCCATGAACCGTTTCATCCGACCGATCCATATGGCCGTCGCCGACCGCGTCACCGACAATATTCTGGCCCTGATCGCCACCCTGCATGTGCTGTTCGCGGCCACCCTGATCGCGACGCTACTGTCGCTCTCGCCGGCCCATGCCGCAAGCGATACCGCATGTGGCGGCAAGGATCTGGTGGCCGAGATGCAGGCGTCCGACCCGGCGCGCTATGCCGGGCTGCAGAAGGAGGCGGCCGCCATTCCGAACGGCAAGGGCACGTTCTGGAAGATTGAGAAGACCGGGCTTGCGCCCTCCTACCTGCTCGGCACCATGCATGTGACCGACCCGCGCGTTCTGGCCATGCCGAACGGGGCAACTGCCGCCTATGACACCGCCAAGACCGTCATCGTCGAATCAGACGAGGTCGTCGACGATAAAAAGGCGGCGGCGGCCATGATGATGCAGCCGCAACTGATGATGTTGACCGACGGCAAGTCGATCAAGGATTTCCTGGAGCCCGCGGAGGAAGAGAAGCTCGCCGCCGGCCTGAAGGAACGCGGCATTCCGCTCGCCGCCGTCTCCAAGATGAAGCCCTGGATGATCGCCAGCTTCGTTGCCCTGCCTGCCTGCGAACTGAGCCGCAAGGCCGCCGGCGCCTCCTTCCTCGACAAGAAACTGGCCGAAGACGCCGTGAAGCAGGGCAAGACGCTGAAGGGCCTGGAAACCATGGTCGAGCAGCTGCAGGCGATGGATTCGCTGCCGCTGCAGTTTCACCTTCAGGCCCTGATCGAGACGCTCGAACTCGGCGATGTCGTCACCGACGTGATGGCGACGACGACCGACCTCTATCTCTCCCAGGAGATCGGCATGATCATGCCGCTGATGAAATCCGTCTCCGAGGAGAAATCGGAGAGCGCCGACGATGGCTATGCCGATTTCGAACAGCGCATCGTCACCGACCGCAACAAGGTCATGGCCACCCGCGCCAAACCGATCCTCGACCAGGGCGCCGTCTTCATGGCCGTCGGCGCACTGCACCTGCCGGGCAATGACGGGCTGATCGAACTCCTGCGCAAGGACGGGTTCACGATATCAGCCGTGAACTGAGCCCGCCATTTCGACGAATGCAGGAAAGCAACCAGCCTTTTATCACGTTCGCGCGCCCGCATCCCATTCTTATAGGAAATTGAGAAAGCCCCTCGGGCATATCCGGCCTCGTGTGATACCCGGCACGGTAGCCATCCTATAATCCGTATACGACATAGCAGCTGCCTGCGCATATCACCGCGAAGGGTACTCGTTTCAACCATTTCGGCATATTCTACGCTCTGATGAGCAACATTTCGCCGTGCTTAGCTTCCTTGGGGCTTTCGGGCAGTCAGGCGGAAGCATCAAATGCCTACTCGCTGCCTATTCGCCTTTTTTGCGAATGCCTCCAAATTGGTCACCCTCATGGTCCGCAGCCCGCGAACAACTAGCAGCGAGACGAACGATTTCGATACCGACGGCCAAACAATACCGAGCGGAGTGCTAGCAACCGCTCTGCCCGCGAAAGCGCCCACGCTGCCGTGCATCGGCGCGCCACAGTTTCCGGCGTGCATCCGGCGTCTCGAGGTGGCGATATTTTCCGTCGGAGAATTTTGGCCAGTCTAAGGCAAGGCCGCATCGCACGAGTTCAGCCGCCAGATCGCGGCCATCTGGCAATGAGCACTCCGCGACGATGCGGTCATAAGAGAGCTCTGGCCTGAGTCGAGCCGTAATCATTTGCCCTTTGCATAGCTGAACCATTGCCCATTTTGCCTGCTTGCCCCATGGGTGATCGAGCTCGGGCGCATCAATTCCGGCGAGACGAATACGGACCTTATCAATTGCGATCGTGTCGCCATCGATTACCCAGCAGCGTCCGCGCAACACGGTTGGTGCTGGTGCGGGAACCGGAAGGATCACTGCCGGAGGCGGAGCATATTCTCGTTGCCTAGGCGGGCTGCCCCTTCGGGAAAACAAATGAACTAAAATCCGAAACAGTCTCATGCTTATCCTCAACGTGAAGATTCACTCCCGCTTGAGAGCCAATGTCAGCGGAGCGAACGTCTGGCATCGATTGTGATAGTGTCGACGGCAACAACCTTGACACCGGCTAGTGCGCGCCTGCCTGGCAGCAAAACTGCGGGCATGTGGGCGCGCCGGATGCAGACATCGCGGCGCGCCCTGGGTGGGGCCTCGCCATTGGTGGCATGGCACTTCACACCCGTGGCGGCTTTGCTCATGGACGTTGCCGCCTCCCCCCACCCATGAGCGTCCGCCGCTCCCTAGATAGAAAGCCCACCATGTCGCTGATTGCTGAAAGCTGCCGATTGCTTGCTTCCCGCTGCCAATGTCGACGCAATGGCATCATGCGTACGGCCGCAGTCGCGCCGAGCGCGTGGCGTGGATGCGTAAAGCCGATGCTGTGGTGATCATTGGGCCCTGCAACAGCGACGACAGTTGAAAGCCAAACACACGGGAGGCCGCACATCGCGGCGCCGCCAACGGGTGATTGGGCGTTTCAGGACGATGGTGTCAGTCGTCGTCGCCGAAGGTCCGACGGAGACTTTCCGGTCCAGCGGCGGCAGGCATGGCTGAAGGAACTCGGCTGATGGAAACCCAGCAGCCAGGCAATCTGTCGCGCCTGAAGATTATCATCGTCGAGATATCGGATTGCCATGTCGCGACGCATATCATCGAGGACTTCGCCAAACCGCAGGCCTTCTTCCGAAAGCCTGCGAGCGAAGGTCCGCTCACTCATACCCAATCGGTTGGCGACCAATCGCGCACTCGCCTGGGCATGGGGCAGCAGCGGGGCAATCGTATTTTCAACGATGGTGCGAAAGGGGCTTGAGTTCGACGTACGGCCGGAGAGAACCTCTTCAACCATCTTGACCATGATTTCGTTGAGAAACGGGTCAGCCTGGATCAAGGGAAGTGCCAACACTGCCTGATCAAAATGCATGTCATCGGCATATGCGCCAAATTCGACGTCACAGCCGAACAGCCGACGGATTCTGTCGAATTTGCCGGAACGATGGTGAGCAAAGTGGGTTCTCAGCGGCGCAAGCTTTCTTCCGGTCATCTCCCGGCAAAGGCGCAGAAGCGCAAACATGAGACATTCCATCTGGTGCCGGTCCCGGTGTCGTGGAATGCCGGCATAGGATAGCCCGATGCGGCATGCCGACGCCGTATCGACCTGAACGGTGAGTGCCTCGTTTCCGACGCGCGCATAGCGTTCGATCCGCCGCAGCGCATCACCAAGGGTTCGTGACGAGGCGGCGACGTAATAAAGCATGCCGATTTCGCGCATGTCGAAATCCTGCGCCAATGTCAGGCCCAACCAGACATCCTTCGTGTCGGCGGAAATCAGGTCCAGAAGTTCGATCTGCGAGGAGACGCTGATGCGCCCGTGGTTGGAAAGAGCAGACTGTGAAACCCCGGAACGGGACAGCAAGGGGACCGGATTGATTCCCGAACGCACAAGATGCGCCATGGCAAGCCGCGCAGCCAGGCCGCTCGCCGTGGGGACGGTCGCCAATTTTCGAATAACCGGATCGCCCTGACGAGAATCCATGTCCACCCACCGCCAAACTCACCCTCGAAACATCCTATTGTTGGCAGCTTGAAGCAAGGGACCCATCGAGGAAAACCAAGGACGGAGGACGTCCAGAAAGCCGGCCAGAGTGCGCCGGCAGGCAACTGCCACAAACTGTCAGCTGCACGGGGCTATACCAACCTCATCGACGAAGCAGCATCTAAAGGGAAAAGCATGATCGAGGCGTTTGCGGGCATTCACTGGGTCGCTGTATCAGCGGGGACGCTTGTCTTCATGGTCCTCGGGGCGACCTATTTCATGGTGCTCTTTCCGAAACAGTATCTGTACGTCACCGGGCGCGAAAACCTGCCGGAAGAGGAGCAACGGGTTTCCGGCGCGATCTTCATCGTCGGCCCGATGATCTGCTCGCTCGTCACCGTCATTGCCGACGCGGTCCTTGTCAGTGCACTCGGCATCACGTCCGTTCCCGATGCGCTGGCGCTAGGTCTTGTGGTCGGCTTGGGTTTCCTTGTGCCGATGACCTTCAACATCGCCATCAACCCGCTATTTCCACGACCGATCCTCTACGGGTTGTTGAACGCGCCGTACTTCCTTGTCGCCAATGTCATCGCATGCACCCTGATCGTCCTGATCCCGTTTTGAGAACTGCCGCATATGGGAAAGTCCCTTTCCCGCCCCCTCCCCACAAGGGAGGGCTCAACCTGCAGCGCCGCCCGAGTTGTGAAAACCGGGGGTAGCGGCCGGGTATCCCCCTTATGGGCGAAATGGCCGACAGGCCAGAGGGGCCTTACCCCTACGCGACAGCTCTGGCCTGCAGGGTGAGGACAAGCTCCGGCGCCCATATTTCCCACTCCCTCTTGCACAGGCGCCGCCTCTCTGCCTTGTTGCTGACCTAATCTGCTGGGCAATACTGATTCGTCCCAAGCAACCAGCCAGCCAGCCGCCTGATCCCGAGGAACACGACGCATGAATTTCAAGAAGCCCGAAATCTCGGAAATGAGGCCGAAGATTACCGTTATCGGTGTTGGCGGCGGTGGCGGCAATGCCATCAACAACATGATTACCGAGGGACTTCAGGGTGCTGAATTCGTCGTCGCCAATACGGATGCGCAGGCGCTCACCATGTCGAAGGCGACGCGGCTGATCCAGCTTGGCGCGCAGGTCACACAGGGGCTCGGCGCCGGTTCGCTGCCGGAAGTCGGCCGCGCGGCGGCAGAGGAATCGATCGACGAGATCATGGATCATCTCGGCGGCACGCATATGTGCTTCGTCACCGCCGGCATGGGTGGTGGCACCGGCACCGGTGCGGCCCCCGTCATCGCGCAGGCCGCCCGCAATGCCGGCATCCTGACGGTCGCAGTCGTCACCAAGCCGTTCAGCTTCGAAGGCAAGCGCCGCATGCAGTCCGCCGAGGAAGGCATCGAGCGCCTTCGCGAAGCCGCCGATACCGTCATCGTCATCCCCAATCAGAACCTCTTCCGCATCGCAGATGCCAAGACCACCTTTGCCGATGCCTTCGTCATCGCCGACCGGGTGCTCTATTCCGGCGTCGGCTGCATCACCGACCTGATCGTCAAGGAAGGCCTGATCAACCTCGACTTCGCCGACGTGAAATCGGTGATGAAGGGTATGGGCCGGGCGATGATGGGCACCGGCGAAGCGACCGGCGACGGCCGCGCCTCCAAGGCCGCCGAAGCCGCGATCGCCAATCCGCTGCTCAGCGAAGTTTCGATGAAGGGCGCCAAGGGCGTGCTGATCTCGATCTCCGGCGGCTCGGACATGACCCTGTTTGAGGTGGACGAGGCGGCAACCCGCATCCGCGAGGAAGTCTATGTCGACGCAGACATCGTCGTCGGCGCCATCTTCGACAAGAACCTCGACGGTGTCTTCCGCGTCTCCGTCGTCGCCACCGGCCTCGACGCGCTGGCCCCCGGCGCGGATGGCGGGATCACGCAGCCGGCGCAGGCGTAACGGGGCCGGCGTTTTCGAACAATTGCTGCTTGAGCTTGGGGGTTCCCCCCTCTGTCGGCTGAGCCTGTCCTCGGGCTTGCCAAAGGCAAGACCCGGGGGCCGACATCTCCCCCTCAAGGGGGAGATGTCCCGGAGGGACAGAGGGGGGTGAGCCTCCACGCCGTCCAAAGATCAATCGGACGCGGAATCCACCCTCAAACCACCGCCTCGACAACCGCCGCCGCCGGATCGAACCTAACTCGAAACGCGCTGACCGGATGGGCGATGTTCTTGACCTTGAGGAAACCCAGGTCATCGAAATTCAGGTCGCGCTGCTTGCGGATATGGTCGCGCACGCCGCGCGAGATGCAGATGCCGCCGGGCTCGGCCATCGGCTCCAGACGCGCTGCGACATTCACCGTATCGCCGAAGATATCGCCATCCTGGACGATGACATCGCCGACATTGATGCCCATGCGGAACAGAAGGCGCTCGTCGTCGGGTACGCCGGCGCTCTCGGCGATCATCACGCCCTGGATCTCGACGGCGCAATCGATCGCCGACAATGCGCTGGCAAAGGCGACGAGCACGCTGTCGCCCGCGGTGTTGACGATGGTGCCGCTATGGGAGGCAATGATGGGATCGACCCGGTCGCGCACGTCCTTCAGGCGCGACAGGGTCCGGCTTTCGTCCTCCTCCATCATCCGGCTGTAACCGACGATATCGGCGGCGAGGATGGCGAGCAGCTTGCGGTCGAGATGCTGCAGCAGCTCATCGCGCGAGGCTTCGGCCGAACGCGCGCGGCGCAGTGTCAGGCGCATGGCGAGCAGCCCCATCAGCCCGGCCAGAAGCGCCAGGCCGATGACCATGATTTCCTGGATGAAACCGGCGCGACGGGCCTGATCGGACCGCACGGCCATCAGGCTTTCCTCCTCCGCGCGCATCCGTTCAAGGACGTCGCGCACGCCGTCCATCAGTACCTTGCCTTGCCCGGTGCGAAGCACCGCCACGGCCGCGCCCTCGTCGCCGGCGCGGCGGCGCTCGACAGTCTGGCGCAGCTCCGACAGTTTCTGGGTCGCCAGCGAGCGCAGCACTGCGATATTTCCATCCTGCCGGCGATTGTCGGCAACACCTTCGCCGAGTGTCTCAACGCTGGTCGCGAGAGCACTCACAGCCTTTTCATAGGGCTCGAGATAGTAGGGATCGCCGGTCAGGAGATAACCACGCTGGCCGATCTCGGCATCTTGCAACTGGGACTGGACGACGGAAATCAGCCGTTCGTTGCGGACCGTATGCGCCACGGCCTCATCCGCCGCCTGCCCTTTCTTCGAGACCCAGAAGGAGGCGCCGAGCAAAAGGACGATGAAGATCACCGTTGCGGCGGTGATCAGCCGCAGATTCTGCCGAGCTTCGTAGCTGACTCTTCGAATGACTGTCGATGCCTTGCGTTTCTGCGATCTCGGCGCGCTGATATCGGATGCCACGGGTCCCTGCCATTCCACCCTCGGCACCCCTCGCGCCGTTTGCCGGAGATTGGCGCTGAAACGCGGCTTTTACAAGAGGCCTCCGCGTGTTTGCGCTGGGCCTAAGCTGGGGTGATCGGCGATTAGCCGGCAGCCGGTTTCGACCGAGCCAGCCGCGACAGCATCGTGCGGACGATCAACCGGTGAAACGGCGTAATCAACGCGATGTAGATACGGCCGAACAGGATCTTGCGGCGAACCAGCGTCGTGACGCTGACCCTTTGGGCCAGTTCGCCGGCCTGGCTGACATCGACGACGATGCGGAAATCCAGATGCGTATCGTCGAAACCGAGCACTGCCCGTTCGCTGGTCTGCGAAACGATCGGAAAGAAGCCGACCATCTCCGCCTTGCCATCCGCCCCGGAGCCCTTCAGGCCGAACGGGCTGACAATGGCGTTTCGCACCGCCAGCAGGGCACGAACCCAGCCCGGAAAACGGCCAAGCCCGCGTTTTGCAAACGAGATCGCCGTTGCAGACTGGCCCGGCACCAGACGCTCGTAACAATCCGCCCAATCGGCAAGCGGCAGGGCCGGATGCGGTAGGGTAACGGGAACTGAATGGGTGCGCTGGGGCATGGCGGGCTCCGTTGGATCAAGCAATCCTAAAGCGCCCGCCGAAACGCCGCAAAGGGGCCGATTGTCACGGCCCCCTGCATGTATTGTCACATATGGATCGGCTTGGCGAAGGTTGCCAGCGCTGCTTCTTTGACGGCTTCCGACATGGTCGGGTGGGCGTGGCAGGTGCGGCCGAGGTCTTCGGACGAGCCGCCGAATTCCATCAGGACGGCGATTTCGTGGATCATCTCGCCGGCGCCGAAGCCGATGATGTGGCCGCCGAGAACGCGGTCGGTTTCCTTGTCGGCGAGAATCTTGACGAAACCGTCGGTGGCCAGCATGGCGCGGGCGCGGCCATTGGCGGTGAACGGGAACTTGCCGACCTTGTAGGCAATGCCTGCCGCCTTCAGCTCTTCCTCGGTCTTGCCGACGGAGGCGACTTCCGGCTGGGTGTAAACCACACCCGGGATAACGTCATAGTTCACATGACCGGCCTGGCCGGCAATGATCTCGGCGACGGCGACGCCCTCATCTTCCGCCTTGTGGGCGAGCATCGGGCCGCGCACGACGTCGCCGATGGCGTAGATGCCGGCAACGCTGGTCTGGAAGTGATTGTCGATCTCGACACGGCCGCGCTCCAGCTTGATGCCGGCCTCTTCAAGACCGAGACCGGTAGTATAGGGACGCCGGCCGGTGGCGATCAGCACGACATCGGCATCGAGCGTCTGCGCATCGCCGCCCTTGACGGGCTCGAAGGTCACCTTGGCGCCTGCGCCGGACTTTTCGACGCCCGTCACCTTGGCACCGAGCTTGAAATCGATGTCCTGCTTGGCCAGCATGCGCTGGAACTGCTTGGAGACTTCGCCGTCCATGCCGCCGAGGATCGTGTCGAGATATTCGACGACGGTGACCTTGGCGCCGAGACGCGACCAGACCGAACCGAGTTCGAGGCCGATGACGCCGCCGCCGACGACGACCATGTTGGCCGGGACCTTTTCCAGCGCGATCCCGCCGGTGGAGGAGACGATGACCGTCTCGTCGATCTCGACCTGAACACCCGGAATGCCGGCAACGTCTGAACCGGTGGCGATGACGATGTTCTTCGTTTCGAGAACCTGTTCCTCGCCCTTGTCATTGGTGACGGAGACCTTGCCGGCGCCGAGCACCTTGCCGGTGCCCTGGAAAGCATCGATCTTGTTCTTCTTGAACAGGAAGGCGACGCCATCGACGTTCGACTTCACCGTCGCATCCTTGTGCGCCATCATTTTGGACAGGTTCAACGTCGGCGCGGCCACCTCGACGCCGAGCGCGTCGATGCCATGGGCGGTCTGGTGAAACACTTCGGAGGCGTGCAGCAGGGCCTTGGACGGAATGCAGCCGACATTGAGGCAGGTGCCGCCATAGGTGGCGCGCTTCTCGATGACACCGACCTTGAGGCCGAGCTGGGCCGCCTTGATGGCGCAGACATAACCGCCGGGGCCGGTGCCGATAACGATGAGATCATAAGACATGGAAAGGTCCTTCCTGAGAGCGGCTATCGTCCGCCGCTGACGTTGAGTATGGCGCCCGTGACATAGGACGACGAAGGGGAAAGCAGGTAGACAATGGCGTCGGCAACCTCTTGCGCGGTGCCCGGCCGTTTCAACGGAATGGTCGGCGACATTTCCCGCGCGCGGTCGGGAAGACCGCCGGATGCGTGGATATCGGTATCGATGACACCAGGCCGAACCGCGTTGACGCGGATGCCGTCGTCGGCAACCTCGCGCGAAAGCCCGATGGTGAAGCTGTCGATCGCGCCCTTCGAGGCGGCATAATCGACATATTGCCCGGCCGAACCGAGAACGGCGGCCATGGAAGACAGATTGACGATGACGCCGCCCTTGCCGCCGTGGCGCACAGACATGCGCCGCACCGCCGCCGCCGCGCAGAGGATCGAGCCGGTGACGTTGACGCGCAGCATGCGCTCCAGCCGTTCCGGTGTGATTTCATCGATCCGGGCTGGCATGCCGACGATGCCGGCATTGTTGACGAGGCCGTCGAGCCGGCCGAACGTCTTGTCGATCGCGGCAAAGATCGCGTCGATCCCCGTCTCGCTGCCGACGTCACCCTCGACGGCAACGGCCGTGCCGCCGGCCTTTGTGATGGCGGTCACGACCGCATCCGCCGCCGGGCGGTTGGAGGCATAGTTGACGACGACGGCCCAGCCTTGCGCCGCCGCCGACTGGCAGACCGCCGCACCAATGCCACGGCTACCGCCGGTGACGAGCAGAACGGGAAGATCGCTTGATGTCATGACGCACACCCCTTGAAGGTCAGCACATCCCAGGGCGCGACGGTTGCCTTGCCCCAGATGGACGAGTTGCGAATGGCGGGTCCGAAATCGGGCAGCAGCAGTTGCGCCACCGCATTCACACCCTCCGGCGGCAGGGACCCGACCGTGCCGTCGTTTCCGACCGAATAGATGACACCTTCCCAAACCGTGCAGGCGGCGATGTCATCGCCGGTAATGTCGCCTTCCGGGCAGTTGTTCATGATCATGCCATTGGCCCGAACCGGCTCGCCGGCTTGCATGACGATGCCGTCGAGCACGAGATCGGTCTTGGAGACTGCAACCTTGAAATGGTTGCTGGTGGCAGCGCTCTCCGACCCCACCGGCTCGAAACGCAATTCATAGGCACCGGCCGCATCACCATAGATTGCCCGCTCCTGCAGGCAATCCGCGGCCATGGTGGGCGAAACCGCCAGCAGGGCAACGAGAAGCGATGCGGAACCGGCGGGCGACATGATCAGGCAGCCTTCTCTGTGGCGAGCTTGAGGCCGAGGGCGATGAAGACGAGGCCGCTGGCGCGGTCGATCCACTGGCTGGCGCGGGAGAAAGCGGCACGCATCTTCGGCGTCGTCATGAACAGGCTGACGCCGACGAACCAGGCGATCAGGCAGCTTGCCATGATGAGGCCATAGCCGAACTTGATCATGATCGGCGTATGGGCACTGACCACCGTCGAGAAAATCGACAGGAAAAAGAAGACCGGCTTCGGATTGAGCGCATTGGCCGCAAAGCCCAGACCGAAAGCCTTGAGGCCAGACTGGCGCCTGTCGCTCGCTTCGGCACCGGCGGTCGCGGCCGTCATGTCGGTCTTGCCGGCGCGTAGCGCCTTGATGCCGATATAGAGAAGGTAGGCGACACCGCACCACTTGACGATGTTGAACAGGTAGATCGACTGCGAGATGATCAGCCCGAGGCCGAGGATCGTGTAGGTGACGTGGAACATCAGCGATGTGCCGACGCCGAACGAGGTGATGATGGCGGCGCGACGGCCGTTCATCAGCGACTGGCGCATGACCATGGCGAGATCGGCACCCGGCGAGACGATGGCGAAGGCAAAGATCGCCATCAGCGCGGCAAGTTCGATGAGGTAGGGATGCACGGTAGTCTCTCCGGTTTCGATATCCGTCAGAAGATAAGCACAGCCGTCATGACGAGCAAGCCGGCGAGCGAGCCGAGCCAGACCAGCGAGCGAACATATGGAATGCCCGCGAGATAAAGCGGAATATAGACGATCCGGCAGACCAGCCACATCCACGCGCCGGTCAGCCCCCAACCGGTGAGATCGCCGACGATGGCGAGCGATAGCGCCAGGCCGATAAAGGCGGGATAGGTTTCGCGGAAATTGGCAAAGGCGCGATCGGCGCGGCCGGCAAAGACGCCGGCCGGCTTCTTCTGCTCATCGCGCGGGCCGGCATTCCAGGCCGATCCGAGTTCCAGCGTCGCGGGAATGCTCTGGAGGCCGATATGGACGGCCAGCAGCACCACGCTCCAGGCGACCAGCATGACAAACGGCGATACGGCGAGAGTTGCTGCGTCCATTGAAGACAATTCCCTGTGAGATTCAGCGTCGGCTATCTCAGATCAAGAGCCAACTTCGCGTTGCGAGATTGCCCCTCACCCTAGCCCTCTCCCCGCACGCGGGGCGAGGGGACGATAGAGTTTGCCGCTTGTCCCTTCTCCCTGCGAAAGCGGGGAGAAGGTGGCCGACAGGCCGGATGAGGGGCATTAACCCCGAGGCTGCTCAGCTCAGATTACAGATCGAGAACCAGACGTTCCGGATCTTCCAGGCTTTCCTTGACGCGAACGAGGAAGGTGACCGCTTCCTTGCCGTCGACGATGCGGTGATCGTAGGAGAGCGCGAGATACATCATCGGACGGATGACGATCTGGCCGCCGACGACGACCGGGCGATCCTGGATCTTGTGCATGCCGAGAATGCCCGACTGCGGCGCGTTGAGGATCGGCGAGGACATCAGCGAACCGTACACACCGCCATTGGTGATCGTGAAGGTGCCGCCCTGCATGTCGCCCATGCCGAGTGCTCCGTCACGGGCGAGCTTGGCGAGACGGCCGAGTTCCTTCTCGACACCGGCGATCGACATCTCGTCGGCATCGCGGATGACGGGAACGACGAGGCCCTTGTCGGTGCCGACGGCCATGCCGATATGGCAGAAGTTCTTGTAGATGATGTCGGTGCCGTCGATCTCGGCGTTGACCGAGGGGATTTCCTTCAGCGCGTGGGTCACGGCCTTGGTGAAGAAGCCCATGAAGCCGAGCTTGACGCCGTGCTTCTTCTCGAAAATGTCCTTGTACTTGGTGCGCAGGCTCATCACCGCGCTCATGTCCACCTCGTTATAGGTGGTGAGCATGGCAGCGGTGTTCTGCGCATCCTTCAGGCGCCGGGCAATGGTCTGGCGCAGGCGGGTCATCTTGACGCGCTCTTCGCGTGGTGCATCCTCGGCCGAGGACGGGCCGCGGGTGACGGCCTTGACCGGCTCGGAAGCCGCAGGCGCCGAAATGCCCTTGGCAACGGCGGCGATCACATCACCCTTCAGCACCTGGCCACGCTTTCCGGAACCATCGACCTGATCGGCCGAAAGGTTGTTTTCAGCCAGCATCTTGGCGGCAGCCGGAGCGGCCGGCATGGCCGACGCAACGGGAGCGGCGGCGGCCGGGGCCGCAGGGGCTCCCGCAGCCGGAGCGGCGACCTTCTTTTCAGCGGCAACGGGCGCCGCAGCGGCGGTTCCTGCACCGGCGGCATCGACCTGACCGAGCAGCGCGCCGAGACCGACGGTCTCGCCGGCGGCGGCGACGATCTCGGTGAGAACGCCGGCAGCGGGCGCGGGAACCTCGATGGTCACCTTGTCGGTTTCGAGTTCGAGCAGCGGTTCATCGGCTTTGACGGTGTCGCCAACCTTCTTGAACCAGGTACCGACGGTGGCTTCGCTGACGGATTCGCCCAGAGTGGGAACGCGGATTTCTGTGGCCATGATATTTATCGTCCGTTGATCGGGTGTCTGTTTCTAATGGGGAGAAAGGGAGGCCCTGCGGCCTCCCGATCGTCAGCCGCCGAGCGCGTCTTCGAGGAAGGCCGCGAGCTGCGCCAGATGCTTCGACATCAGGCCCGTTGCCGGGGAAGCGGCAGCCGGACGGCCGGTGTAGCGAACGCGCTGGTACTTGGCGTCGATATGGGCGAGCACCCATTCCAGATAGGGGTCGATGAACGACCAGGCGCCCATGTTCTTCGGCTCTTCCTGGCACCAGACCATTTCCGCGTTGCGGAAGCGCGAGAGTTCGTTGATCAGCGCCTTGGCCGGGAACGGATAGAGCTGTTCGACGCGCAGCAGATAGACATCGTCAATGCCGCGCTTTTCGCGCTCTTCCAAGAGGTCGTAATAGACCTTGCCGGTGCAGAGCACGACGCGACGGATCTTGGCGTCCTTCTGTAGCTTGATCGGACCATCCTTGATCACTTCCGCATCGTCCCAGAGCAGGCGATGGAAGGACGTGTCGCCGGCCATTTCCGACAGCGAAGACACGGCGCGCTTGTGGCGCAGCAGCGACTTCGGCGTCATCATGATCAGCGGCTTGCGGAAGTCGCGCTTCATCTGGCGGCGCAGGATGTGGAAGTAGTTCGACGGCGTCGTGACGTTGGCGACCTGCATGTTGTCTTCGGCGCACATCTGCAGCCAACGCTCGAGACGGGCGGACGAGTGCTCCGGACCCTGGCCTTCGTAGCCATGCGGCAGGAGGCAGACGAGGCCCGACATGCGCAGCCACTTGCGTTCGCCCGACGAGATGAACTGGTCGAACACGACCTGCGCACCGTTGGCGAAATCGCCGAACTGGGCTTCCCAGAGGGTCAGCGCGTTCGGACGGGCCAGCGAATAGCCGTATTCGAAGCCGAGGACAGCCTCTTCCGAGAGCATCGAGTTGATGACCTCGTAGCGGGCCTGGGTCGGCGACAGGTTGGCGAGCGGAATGTAGCGCTCTTCGGTTTCCTGATCGTAGAGAACCGAATGACGCTGCGAGAAGGTGCCGCGTTCGCAATCCTGGCCGGACAGGCGGATCTTGGTGCCTTCCGTCGCCAGCGAACCGAAAGCGAGCGCCTCGGCCATGGCCCAGTCGATGCCTTCGCCGGTGGAGACCATGTTGGCACGGCCGTCCATGAAGCGCTGGATCGTCTTGTGGACGTTGAAGCCGGCGGGAACTTCCGACAGCTTGCGGCCGATTTCCTTCAGCGCCTTCATCGGCACGCCGGTCTTGCCACGACGCTGTTCGTCCTGGTTGTCGGCGGCACGCAGGCCCGACCAGGCTCCATCGAGCCAGTCGGCCTTGTTCGGCTTGTAGGACTGGCCAGCCTCGAATTCCTGTTCCAGATGGGCGCGCCAGTCGGCCCGCATCTTTTCCAGTTCGCCTTCGCTGATGACGCCTTCGCCGATCAGGCGCTCGCCATAGATCTGGACGACCGGCTTGTGGGCGCGGATAACCTTGTACATCTTCGGCTGGGTGAACGACGGCTCGTCACCTTCGTTATGACCGAAGCGGCGGTAGCAGAACATGTCGACCACGACCGGCTTGTGGAACTTCATCCGGAATTCGGTGGCGATCTTGGCGGCGTAAGTGACCGCTTCCGGATCGTCGCCGTTGACGTGGAAGATCGGCGCTTCGATCATCTTGGCGACGTCGGACGGATAGGGCGACGAACGCGAGAAGGCCGGATTGGTGGTGAAGCCGATCTGGTTGTTGATGATGAAATGCACGGTGCCGGCGACACGATGGCCGCGCAGGCCGGACAGGCCGAGGATTTCAGCCGTGACGCCCTGGCCCGCGAAAGCGGCATCGCCGTGCAGCAGCAGCGGCATGACCTGCGCCCGTTCCGACAGCGGGATGATGTCGCCTTCGAACACCTTGGCCATCTGGTCCTGCTTGGCGCGAGCCTTGCCCATGACGACCGGATTGACGATCTCGAGATGCGAGGGGTTCGCCGTCAGCGACAGGTGCACCTTGTTCCCGTCGAATTCGCGGTCGGAGGAAGCGCCCAGATGGTACTTCACGTCGCCCGAGCCTTCGACATCGTCAGGCGCGTAGGAGCCGCCCTTGAACTCGTGGAAGACGGCACGGTGCGGCTTGCCCATGACGTTGGTCAGGACGTTCAGACGGCCGCGATGGGCCATGCCGAGGATGATTTCCTTGAGGCCTTCCTGGCCGCCGCGCTTGATGATCTGCTCCAGCGCCGGAATCAGCGATTCACCGCCATCGAGGCCGAAACGCTTGGTGCCCTTGTACTTGACGTCGATGAACTGCTCGAAGCCCTCGGCCTCGATCAGCTTCTGCAGGATCGCCTTCTTGCCTTCGGGCGTGAAGTCGATGCCCTTGTCGGCGCCTTCGATGCGCTCCTGGATCCAGCCCTTGATCTCCGGATCGGAGATATGCATGAACTCGACGCCGAGCGTGGAACAGTAGGTGCGTTCGAGGATTTCGACGATCTCGCGCAGTGTTGCTTCTTCAAGCCCGAGCACGTTGTCGAGGAAGATCTTGCGATCGAGATCAGCGTCGCTGAAACCGTAGTTGGACGGCGACAGCTCGTGATAGTCCTCGACCGGCGCGGCAATCGCCAGCGGGTCGAGCTTGGCATGCAGGTGACCGCGGGCGCGGTAAGCGCGGATCAGCATGATGGCGCGCACGCTGTCGCGGGTCGCCTGGTGAACGTCGGCCGGCGTGGCGGCAACGCCGGTCGCGGCGGCCTTTTCCTCGGCCTTGGCCTGCACCTTCTTTTCGATGACCTTCTCGACCGTGCCCCAGTCGCCATCCAGCGCCGAGACGAGGTCGCCGCTGGCGGGGATCGGCCAGTTCGGCTTCTTCCAGGAAGCACCCTTGGCGGCGCGGATCACGTCGTCTGGCGAATCCTGCAGCGCCTTGAAGAACGACTGCCACTCGCCGGAGACCGATGACGGATCGTTTTCGTATCGCGCATAGAGCTGGTCGATATAGCCCGCATTGGCACCGTCGAGGAACGATGTCAGCTGGAATTGCTCGTTGGCTTCTTGCCTTGCCATGGTGTTTTGCGGACCTGTCCGTCCGCCTCCTGACTTGTTAACTCTGCCGGCTTCGGTCCCGGTCGACCTTTATCTGTGGCGTTCGAAACGCCGAACCATCCCGTAGATGGAGGTGATCTGGCGGGCTGCAATAGCCCGCCAGATCAAGTCTCGGTGTCTCAGCCCTTGAGGACTTCGACCAGTGTCTTGCCAAGGCGCGCCGGCGAGGGCGAAACCTTGATGCCGGCTGCTTCCATGGCGGCAATCTTGGATTCCGCGTCGCCCTTGCCGCCGGAAACGACAGCGCCGGCGTGGCCCATGGTGCGGCCCTTTGGTGCGGTACGACCCGCGATGAAGCCGGCCATCGGCTTCTTGCGGCCCTTCTTGGCTTCGTCGATGAGGAACTGGGCTGCATCTTCTTCGGCCGAGCCGCCGATTTCGCCGATCATGATGATCGAGGTCGTGGCTTCGTCGGCCAGGAACATTTCGAGCACGTCGATGAACTCGGTGCCCTTGACCGGGTCGCCGCCGATGCCGACAGCCGTCGTCTGGCCGAGGCCTTCGTTCGAGGTCTGGAACACGGCTTCATAGGTCAGCGTGCCGGAGCGCGAGACGATGCCGACCGAACCCTTGCGGAAGATCGAGCCCGGCATGATGCCGATCTTGCATTCTTCCGGCGTCAGGATGCCCGGGCAGTTCGGGCCGAGCAGTCGCGACTTCGACTTGTCGAGGCGGGCCTTGACACGGACCATGTCCATGACCGGGATACCCTCGGTGATGCAGGTGATGAACGGGATTTCCGCGTCGATCGCCTCGATGATCGCATCGGCGGCACCAGCCGGCGGAACGTAGATCACGGAGGCATCGGCGCCGGTGCGCTCCTTGGCTTCGGCGACGGAGGCGAAGATCGGCAGGCTTTCGCCTTTCGAACCGGTCCAGGTTTCGCCCCCCTTTTTCGGATGGATACCGCCGACCATCTGCGTGCCGTAGTAGGCGAGCGCCTGTTCGGTGTGGAACGTACCGGTCTTGCCGGTCAGGCCCTGAACCAGGACCTTGGTATTCTTGTTTACGAGAATAGACATCTATCAGGTCCCCAGATTAGGCGTTGATCGCAGCGACGATCTTCTTCGCCGCGTCATCGAGATCGTCGGCGGCGGTGATGGCCAGGCCCGAATCGTTGAGGATTTTCTTGCCAAGCTCGACATTCGTGCCTTCGAGACGAACGACCAACGGAACCTTGAGGCCGACTTCCTGAACGGCAGCGACAACGCCTTCGGCGATGACGTCGCACTTCATGATGCCGCCGAAGATGTTGACGAGGATGCCCTCGACCTTCGGGTCAGCGGTGATGATCTTGAAGGCAGCAGCCACCTTCTCCTTGCCGGCGCCACCGCCGACGTCGCAGAAGTTTGCCGGCTCCTTGCCGTAAAGCTTGATGATGTCCATCGTCGCCATGGCGAGACCGGCGCCGTTGACCATGCAGCCGATATTGCCGTCGAGGGCAACGTAGGCGAGGTCCCACTTGGAGGCTTCGATTTCCTTGGCGTCTTCCTCGGTCTCGTCGCGCAGCGCCTTGACGTCGTCGTGACGGAAGATCGCATTGCCGTCGAAGGACATCTTGGCGTCGAGAACGCGCAGATGGCCGTTCTTCATGACGATCAGCGGGTTGACCTCGAGCAGCGACATGTCCTTGTCGTTGAAGGCCTTGTAGAGCAGCGGGAAGAGCGACTTGGCGTCTTCGGCGGCCGCACCCGAAAGTTCGAGCGCCTTGCTGATCGCGACAACGTCCGCATCCGTCACGCCCGTTTCCGGGTTGATGGCGATGGTGTGGATCTTTTCCGGCGTGTCATGGGCGACAGCCTCGATGTCCATGCCGCCTTCGGTCGAGATGACGAAAGCGACCTGGCCGACGGAGCGATCGACCAGCAGCGAGCAATAGAGTTCGCGGTCGATATCGGCGCCATCCTCGATGTAGAGGCGGTTGACCTGCTTGCCGGCTTCGCCGGTCTGGGCGGTTACCAACGTGTTGCCGAGCATTTCGGCAGCATGCTTCTTGGCTTCCTCGATCGAGAAAGCCAGGCGAACGCCGCCCTTGGCATCCGGGCCGAGTTCCTTGAACTTGCCCTTGCCGCGGCCGCCAGCATGGATCTGGCTCTTCACGACGTAAAGCGGGCCGGGAAGCGACTTTGCAGCCGCTTCAGCTTCTTCCGCCGAGAAGATGGCGACACCTTCTGCCACCGGAGCACCAAAGGTCTTCAACAGAGCCTTGGCCTGATATTCATGAATGTTCATGGAGATAATCCTGATTGAGGCCGGAGGTGATTACTTCAGGCTCGGAGCGATGGCGACGCAGGCTTCGCACAGGCCGGCAACGGCTGCCACAGACTTGTCGAAGGCTTCCTGTTCAGCCTTGTTGAATTCGACTTCGATGATGCGCTCGACACCGCCGGCACCGATGATCGTCGGCACGCCGACATACATGTCCTTGACGCCATACTGGCCGGTCAGGTGAGCGGCGACCGGCAGAACGCGCTTCTTGTCCTTGAGGAAGGATTCAGCCATTTCGATCGCCGAAGCGGCCGGAGCGTAGTAGGCAGAACCGGTCTTGAGCAGGCCGACGATCTCGGCGCCGCCATCACGGGTGCGCTGGATGATTTCTTCGAGACGCTCCTTGGTGACCCAGCCCATCTTGACCAAATCGGTCAGCGGAATGCCGCCAACGGTCGAGTAGCGGGCGAGCGGCACCATCGTGTCGCCATGGCCGCCGAGAACGAAAGCGGTGACGTCCTGGACGGAAACGTTGAATTCCTGGGACAGGAACAGGCGGAAACGCGACGAGTCAAGAACGCCGGCCATGCCGACGACCATGTTCTTCGGAAGGCCGGAGAACTTCTGCAGTGCCCAGACCATCGCGTCGAGCGGGTTGGTGATGCAGATGACGAAGGCGTTCGGGGCATATTTCTTGATGCCGGCGCCGACCTGTTCCATGACCTTGAGGTTGATGCCCAGCAGGTCGTCGCGGCTCATGCCCGGCTTGCGGGCAACACCGGCGGTGACGATGCAGACATCCGCACCTTCGATGGCGGAATAGTCGCTGGCGCCGGTCAGATTGGCATTGAAGCCTTCGACGGGCGAGGACTGGGCGATATCGAGACCCTTGCCCTGCGGAATGCCGTCGGCGATGTCGAACAGGACGATGTCGCCGAGTTCCTTCAGGCCGGCGAGATGCGCCAGCGTGCCACCAATCATACCAGAACCAATGAGTGCGATCTTGTTGCGAGCCATGAAAGTGCTTCCTTTAGGATCCAAATCTGACAAGGCCTGAACGCGGCGCCTCCAAGCGCCCACCGTGGCAAACCTTTCGGCGCAAGGAATTAACCTTCAAAATCTAAAATATCAATAACTAGTTTTGAGTGGAACGTTTTCAATCGGTTAGATCATAAATTTCTTACGTAAACGTAAGAAATTATGTCGTCATCATGTCACGAAACAGCAGAATTTTCCCGATGAGCGCGGGCATATTCCTCGCTCTGGATCTCGATCAGCCGTGAAACCGTCCTGTCGAACTCGAAGCCCTCCGTGCCGCTCTTGGCCGTCAGAAGGTCGATTGGCGCGGCTGCGGCGGAAGCGAAAAGCCGGGCGCCGTGGTCGTAGATCGTGTCCACCAGCATGATGAACCGCTTGGTCTCGTTGCGGCGTTCCGGGCTCATATGCGGGATGTTTTCGACGAAGAGCGTGCGATAATGCGAGAGGATGGCGAGATAATCCGCCGCCCCCAGCGGCCTCTCACAAAGATCGGCAAACGAGAACCGCGCGCATTCGCCGGCTGACTGTGGCACGACGATCTTGCGCCCCTTGAACGCAACCTCGGCGGGGCGGACAGAATGTCCCGCCGTCGCCAGCGTCCAGGCCTTGTCCAACTCCGCGTCGGCCTGAGGTCCGAGCGGCGACGACCAGACCGGCAGCCCATCGGTCTTGGCCAGCCGGTAATCCGTGCCGGCATCGAGCGGCACGATATCGGCATACCGCCTCAAGAGATCGATAAACGGCAGGAAGAGATCGCGGTTCAGGCCTTCGCGGTACAGATTGACCGGCTCGACATTCGATGTCGCGACCAGAACGCAGCCCTTGGCGAACAGTTCGCTGAACAGCCGCGACAGGATCATCGCATCGGCGATGTCGGTGACCGAGAACTCGTCGAAGCAGAGCAGCCGGGCTTCGGCGAAGATCTCCGAGGCCACCGGCGGCATCGGGTCCGCTTGGCGCGTCTCGCCGTTCTTCAGCTTCTGCCTATGCTTGAAGATGCGCTCGTGCACATCAGCCATGAATTCATGGAAATGCGCCCGCCGCTTGCGCTGGATCGGCACCGTCTCGAAAAACAGGTCCATCAGCATGGTCTTGCCGCGCCCGACACCACCGTAGAGATAGAGCCCCTTCAGCGGCGGATGATCGTTCTTGCGCGAAGCAAACAGCCATCCGAGCGCATTCGACTTGCGCTGCGCCCGGCTGCCGGCCAGTTCGCTCGACAGATGATCGAGCCGTTTGGCAATGCCGAGCTGCGCCGGGTCACGCGTCAGCGCGCCGGATGCGATCATGGCTTCGAGTTTTCGGGAAATGCTGTCTTCGGGATTGGGCACGCGCTGAACCGGTCTGGTGTCGGAAACGACGGCAAGAAAAAGCCCGGCTCAGATGCCGGGCTGGTTCGTTAGCGGCTGAGGCTGACCGGCTGGCCGCCGTTGGTCGATCCGTCGAAGCGCGAATCGGCGCTCTTGTACAGGCGGGCCAGCGGATTGCCGCTGCGGTCCTTGAGAACGACCTGCTTGCCGGCTACTTCCCACGAACCCATCTGCGTCAACTCACCGGCGCAACCGCGCGTACCGCCACGCGAACCACTGCCCAAATTGGTGAGCGTCAGGAACATGTCGCAGGAACTGCCGGCATTCGAAACGCGCCAGTTGCCGACCATGGATTCCTTGGTGACATCGAGGCCCGTCGTCGCAGCCGCGACTTCCGTCGTACCCGGCGTCTGCACGCCGCCCACGGCAGCCGTGCCGCTGACGGGCGCTGCCGGGAACTGCGAGGTATCGCCCGACGGCGCAGGAAGCTGGTTGGACTGGACCGTCGCCACCGGCTGGGCCTGCAAGGGCGCCGGCTGCACGGAATTACCGCCGAAATCAGTCATGGACGTCCGCTGACATCCAGCCACTGCCAGCACCACGGCCAGTCCCGCAACCGCATGTATTGTCCGCATGTCTAAAGCTCCCGATCGTCTCTGCTATTGGCGTCTAAGGCGTTGTTCAGGGGAATATAGGCGGAATTAGCTTAAAACTAACTTTAAATTCAAGATGGGAATGATTCTTTAAGACTGTGGCATGATTGAAACGGTGGGTTTCTGCGCCGGGAGGTTGCCGACGGCTGGTGAGCGACAGCGAACCTCACCCGTTGTAATCGGACGACAGCAGCCCAACGATCTCCCTCTTCGCCCCAGCGGGGAGAAGTGCCGAACACAGTGAGGCGATGAGGAGGCGACGGCAAAGCCGGCGCGAGCGGCATATTAAAAGTGGCCTTCGCCCCCCTCATCCGCCCTTCGGGCACCTTCTCCCCGCTGGGGAGAAGAGGAAAAGACCGAAACATCCGTCAAAACCGACCCGGAAGGCTCGGCTTTAGACGCGGCGCTCCACCATCATCTTCTTGATTTCGCCGATCGCCTTGGCCGGATTCAAGCCCTTCGGGCAGGTCTGGGCGCAGTTCATGATCGTGTGGCAGCGATAGAGCCGGAAGGGATCCTCGAGATTGTCGAGGCGCTCGCCCTTGGCTTCGTCGCGGCTGTCGATCAGCCAACGATAGGCCTGCAGCAGCACGGCCGGACCGAGATAACGGTCGCCATTCCACCAGTAGCTCGGGCAGGAGGTGGAACAGCAAGCGCAGAGAATGCACTCGTAGAGGCCGTCGAGCTTCTGCCGGTCCTCGTGGCTCTGCTTCCATTCCTTGGCCGGGGTCGGCGAAACCGTCTTGAGCCAGGGTTCGATCGAGCGATGCTGGGCGTAGAAATTGGTGAGGTCCGGCACCAGGTCCTTGACAACAGGCATATGCGGCAGCGGATAGATCTTCACCGTGCCCTTCACCTCGTCCATGCCCTTGGTGCAGGCCAGCGTGTTGGTGCCGTCGATGTTCATGGCGCAGGAGCCGCAGATGCCTTCGCGGCAGGAGCGGCGCAGCGTCAGCGTCGGGTCGATCTTGTTCTTGATGTAGAGCAGCGCGTCGAGCACCATCGGCCCGCAATCGTCGATATCGACATAGAACGTGTCGATCGACGGGTTCTTGCCGTCGTCCGGGCTCCAGCGATAGATGCGGAATTCGCGCGTATTGGTGGCCCCGGCCGGCTTCGGCCAGACCTTGCCTTCGGTCATCTGCGAATTCTTGGGGAGAGCGAGTTCAACCATACGACCTGTCCGTTCTTTCCTTGCGCCGATCCTTGCGGATGACCAGTTTCAGCCCCGACCATATGACGTCGATCGCTGCGACCTTCACATCCACCAGATCCAGACCGAGGGCCGCGTTGCGTACGACATCCTCGGTCACATCCGTCCTAACCTTCGAAGCTTTCTTCGGCCATGAGACCCAGATCATACCATCCGGCGTGATCCGGTCCTGCAGGCCGGAAAGCTCGTTCTCGATCTCCGCCCGCACTGATGTGAAAGCATGGATCGCATCATATGTTTCCTTCGCCGCCCGCAGCGCCTCCCAGCTTGGAAAGCGGTCGCAGACGGCAAAATCGGCCGAAGCCGCAAGGTCCGCCAGACTGTCCGGTAGCGCGATGAAGGCTACCGTCATTCCGGGCTTGAACCCGAGCTTCCTGACAAGCGGCGTGCCGGAATATCCCGCACCCACCGCCGCCATCATCAATATACGCGCGCCTTCGGCTCGATCTTGTGCGGATCGATGCCGTCAGCCAGGAGTTCGGTGTGAACCGGGCGGTAGTCGAGCTTGACTTCGCCGGTCTCGCTGACCCAGGACAAGGTGTGCTTACGCCAGTTGACGTCGTCGCGGCCGGAGAACGGGCCGTCGACAAAATCCTCGCGGGCGTGGGAGCCGCGGCTTTCCTTGCGGGCTTCGGCGCCGAAAACCGTGGTGATGGCGTTGGCCATCAGGTTTTCCAGCTCCAGCGTTTCGACCAGGTCCGAGTTCCAGATCATCGAACGGTCGGTGACCTTGATATCGCTGAGGTCCGACCAGATGGCGCTCATGCGCTTGCAGCCGCTTTCCAGCGATTCCTGTGTCCGGAACACGGCGGCGTCGTCCTGCATGGTGCGCTGCATCTTCTCGCGCAGCACCGCCGTCGGCGTGCCGCCATTGGCGTAGCGCAGCTTGTCGAAGCGGGTCATGATCTTTTCGCAGGCGTTCTCGTTGATCGCCGGGATCGCCGAGGCGCGGTCGATGACCTCGCCAGCACGGATGGCGGCGGCGCGGCCGAAGACCACAAGGTCGATCAGCGAATTGGAGCCGAGGCGGTTGGCGCCGTGCACCGAGGCGCAGCCGGCTTCGCCGACGGCCATCAGGCCCGGAATGACCCGCTCCGGATTGGCGCTGTCGGCGTTGAGCACCTCGCCCCAATAGTTCGTCGGGATACCGCCCATGTTGTAATGCACGGTCGGCAGGACCGGGATCGGCTCGCGGGTCACATCGACGCCGGCGAAGATCTTGGCGCTTTCGGAAATGCCCGGCAGGCGCTCGTGGAGGACGGCGGGATCGAGGTGATCCAGATGCAGGTAGATATGGTCCTTGTTCTTGCCGACGCCGCGGCCTTCGCGGATTTCCAGCGTCATGCAGCGGGAGACGACGTCGCGCGAAGCGAGGTCCTTCGCTGACGGGGCATAGCGCTCCATGAAGCGCTCGCCCTCGGAATTGACGAGGTAACCGCCTTCGCCGCGCGCACCTTCGGTGATCAGACAGCCGGAGCCGTAGATGCCGGTCGGGTGGAACTGGACGAATTCCATGTCCTGCAGCGGCAGGCCGGCGCGGGCAATCATGCCACCGCCGTCGCCGGTGCAGGTGTGGGCCGAAGTCGCCGAGAAATAGGCGCGACCGTAACCGCCGGTCGCCAGAACCACCATCTTGGCGGCAAAACGATGGATCGTGCCGTCGTCGAGGTTCCAGGCAATGACGCCGGTGCAGCGGCTGCCGTCATCCGACATGATCAGGTCGAGCGCGAAATACTCGATGAAGAATTCGGCGTTGTGGCGCAGCGACTGGCCATAGAGCGTGTGCAGGATGGCGTGGCCGGTACGGTCGGCAACGGCGCAGGTGCGCTGGACCGGCGGGCCGGCGCCGTAGTTCTGCATGTGGCCGCCGAACGGCCGCTGGTAGATCTTGCCTTCGGCATTGCGCGAGAAGGGAACGCCGTAATGCTCAAGCTCATAGACCGCCTTCGGCGCTTCCATGGCGAGATACTGCATGGCATCGACGTCGCCCAGCCAGTCGGAGCCCTTGACGGTGTCATAGAGGTGCCACTGCCACGAGTCCGGCGTCATGTTCTGCAGCGAGGCGGCAATGCCGCCCTGGGCGGCAACGGTGTGCGAGCGCGTCGGGAAGACCTTGGTGATGCAGGCCGTCTTCAGCCCCTGCTCCGCCATGCCCAGCGTGGCGCGAAGACCGGCGCCGCCGGCACCGACGACAATCACGTCGAAGGCGTGATCCACATATTCATAGGCGTGGCCGTTAATGTTCGGCGATGTATTGGGTGCCATTTTGAATTACCCTGCAAACGCGATCTTCAGGATGGCGAAAAGACAGAGCCCGCCAACCGCGATCGCAAAAAACGTGTTCAGCATGAGGGTCACGATCTTCAGCCCCTCCCCATGCACATAATCCTCGATGATCACCTGCATGCCGATCTTCATGTGAATGATCCCGGAAATCACCACCAGACCCATGATCACGGCGACGAACGGGTTCGACAGGGCGGCGACCACCTCAGCATAGGGCGCGCCGGCATATTTCACGAGGAAGAGAATGAAGAAGATGATCAGCGGCACATTGGCAACGGCGGTCAGCCGCTGGCGCCAGAAATGATCGGTGCCCTCCTTGGCCGAGCCGAGGCCGCGAACCTTGCCGAGGGGCGTGCGCATATCCATGGAAGTCTGTCCTCTCAGCGAATGACGTAGCCGACAATCCAGATGAGCACGGTGACGACGACCGAGCCGATCAGATTGGCAATGGCAAGCTTGGTGGCGAAATGCTTCTCGTAGCCGTAGCCGAGATCCCAGACGAAGTGCCGGATGCCGCCAAACAGGTGGTGGACCAGCGCCCAGGTATAGCCGAACAGAACAAGTTGGCCGATGATCGTGCCGAAGGCCCACATCGCCCAATCATAATAGGCCGGACCGCTGGCCGCGGCGATCAGCCACCAGGCAACCAGGATCGTACCGAAGTAGAGCGCGCCGCCGGTGATGCGGTGCACAATCGACATGGCCATGGTGGGGATCAGCTTGTAAACTTGAAGATGCGGCGAGAGCGGCCGGTTTTTGGTGACATTCGTCATCTGAACCTCACGGAAGAAACCGGTCGAATGCCCAAAAACTGGACCATTTTTCTCCGGTATTGCACCTGATTGTGCACAATTCAGTCTGCCGACCTTTAATCACCATATTCATTAACGACAAGTGTGTTTGCAGTGCAAAATGATTTTAATCGATTAGACGAAACTGTGTCGTCGCGACCGGGGGAATCCCTGCCGCGTTAACGATAGAAATCGAAAAAATCGGCAAAAACCGTGACTTTTTGACCCCGTTGGCCCAGATTGCCTCTTAAGGATTTGTTAAGAGTTATCCGGAGGGTCCGCGACATGCGTGCATTCACCTTGCTCAATGCGACGAAAGTCTCGATCGCGGCTCTGGCCATGATCGTTTCCCTGACGGGTTTCGTTGAGGCCCGCGACCGTCACGGCGACCGCAACCATCACCGGCGGCCGCAGCATCATGCCCAGCAACATCGCGACCGGACCGAGACGCTTTCGGGCGTCACCGCCGGTCATCGCTATCATCATGATCGCCGCGACCGCCGCCACGTCAAGCGGAAGGGCGAATATCGCCTGGTCGGCCACACCGACTATCATCATCGTGGTGAGTATCGATACGGCGAAACCCGGTTTTCGCCCGATCGCCGACCGAACCGCCGCATCGTACCGAGGGAATACCGCGTCGATAACAGCAACTACTGGGAACCGGCCTATCGCTACGACAATTTTCCGAGCGACGGCATGGCCGGTGCCTATCTCGGCGGGCTTGAGGCGTGGCGCGATCCCGGCAACGGCACCTACATCAATTCCGACCAATATGGCTATGACTATGGATATCAGCCTTATGACGGCAATGGTGTCGACCGCAGCCATCGCGCCAAGATCATCCGGGTGAACCCGTCCACTGCCGGACGGGATTGCTCGTGGGAAGCCGGCGTCTGCGTCATCCGCCGCTGACAGCCGGTCCGAACCGCCAGACCGTGGTCTTCTTGACCTCGCTGTCCTCCAGCGCCCGGGTCACGGGCACCTGGTAGGTCGCCAGCATCTGCAGCCGGTCGCGCGGGCAATAGGCGCGGCCGGGATCGCCGACGAAGACATCGGCCCCTTCATCGACAAGCGCCGAGAACCACGGGATCAGCCTGTCGGCAAATGCCCTGTCGTAGAAGACATCGCCGGCCAGATAGACATCCGCGTCGCACGCGCCGCCGATGACATCCTTAGCCGACGAAACAACATCAACACCGTTCAGTTCGGCATTGAGCCGGATGGCGGTCGCCGTCCACGGATCGATATCGACAGCCAGCACCGATGCGGCCCCCGCCTTCATCGCCGCGATCGCCACCAGCCCTGAGCCCGAGGCGAAATCGATCACCCGCTTGCCGGCCACAAGCTCCGGATGATCCAGCACATGCCGCGCCAGCCCCTGCCCGCCTGCCCAGGCAAAAGCCCAGAACGGCGGCGGCAGGCCGATCTCCTCCAGCTCCTCCTCCGTCTTCAGCCAAAGCTCATGCGCCTCGCCGGCCAGATGCAGCCGTACCTCCGGCACATGCGGCGGCACCATGATGTCTGTATTGGCGCGGATGAAGGTTTCGGGATCGGTTTTCAAGAATAATTCCGGTCGGCGTCGGGGGAAACAAGGCGGCGAGTGAAGGCGTAAAGCGACGTGCCGATAATGGGGAGTGGCAGATGTCCCGCACGACGATTACGGATGGGCCACCCCCGGCTTCTGCCCGGCATTTTCCCGGTTTTGATAAAACGCCTCGAAATCTCCGACGAAGCGGTCGAACAGATGGGCGAACGCTCCGACATCCTCCTCCGGCCAATCGGCGAGTATGCTTTCGATGACGCCGCGCTTGACCGCCTTGATCTCGCCTATCAGCCTGGTGCCGAGTTCGGTCATGACGACGATGATGCGGCGGGCGTCGGCCTGTGAGGCTTCGCGCTTCAGCGCGCCGCGCGTCACCATGTCGGCGACGATGCGGCTGGCGCGGGACGGATCGATCCGCATGATCTCGGCGATCGTGCCGACGGTGACCTCGCCCTCCCCGCGCGCGCGCCAGACGGCGTCGAGCACATCGAGATGGGTGATTTCCAGGCCCGGCGCGACATTGTCGATCGCCAGGCGCGCCAAAACCCGCCGCCCGACCATCAACCGCCAGCGCCCCATGGACCGGCCAATAGAGGCGCGGTTCGCCTCCTTCTCGGTCAGGTCCTCGTTTTGTTCGATATATGCCGTCGCGTGTTGCATGCGGGCGACAATAGCAAGACTTCGGCCATTCAGAAAGCGGCAATTTGCTGTTATCACAAATATGCGATTGACAATTATATGCTAACAGCACATAAATTGCCCAAAGCAACCGGATACCTCCCCCGATGGATATGCACGCGACCCCTGCGCCGCTCGTTTCGAGCCATGCGCTCCGCCTGACGCTTTTCTTCTTCCTGATGACAGCGCTGTTCATGGCGACGCTCGATCACCAGATCGTCGCCACCGCCCTGCCGACCATCGTCGGCGAATTCGGGCAGATGGAGCGGTTCGGCTGGATCGGCTCGGCCTATCTGCTCGCCACCTGCGCGGTCATGCCGGTCTATGGCAAGCTGGGCGATCTGTTCGGCCGCAAATATGTGATGATCGCCGCGATCACGATCTTTACGCTCGGCTCGGTCGCCTGTGGTCTCGCGGTGTCGATGAACACGCTGATCGCCGCCCGCGTGCTGCAGGGGTTGGGCGGCGGCGGCATCATGGTGTCGATCTTCTCCATCAATGCCGATCTGTTCGAACCGCGCGAGCGGGCGAAATACCAGAGCTATTCCAGCCTGGTGCTGATGGCATCCGGCGCCGTCGGCCCGGTGCTGGGCGGCACGATGAGCGACCTGTTCGGCTGGCGCTCGATCTTCCTGATCAATATCCCGATCGGCATTGCCGTTATTGCCGGCCTGATGGTCTTCCTGCCCTATCGCCGCCCGACCCGGCGTCCGAAGATCGATTATGCCGGCGCGCTGCTGCTCGCCACCACCGTCACCTGTATCGTGCTCTTGGGCGACAGCGCCGAATTGTTCGGTGCTCTGGTCTCGACGGGGAGCCTTGTCGTCCTGGCGATCGCGATCGTCTCAGCCGTGGCCTGGGTTTCCGTCGAGCGCCGCGCGCCGGAGCCGGTCGTGCCGCTCAGCCTGTTTGCCAATTCCACCTTCAGCCTGATGCTGGTCATTTCGCTGGCCAGCGGCGCCATCGGCATCGGCATGGTCAATTATTACGCGCTGTTCCTGCAGACGACGACCGGCCTGTCGCCCTCCGTCGCCGGCCTGATGTTCATCATGCTGACCGGCGGTATCGTCTGCGGCTCGCTGACGGCGGGCCGGCTGATCTCGATGACCGGCCGCTACAAGCCGTTCTCGATCATCAGCGCCGGTCTGATGATGCTGGCTTTGGTGCTGTTTTCCCAGGTTCATCCCGGCACGCCGTTGTTCCTGATCTGCGCCATCATGGGCCTGCACGGCATCGGCGTCGGTTTCGGCCAGCAGGTGCCTGTTATCGCGGTGCAGAACCTCGCCTCCCGCGGTGACGTCGGTGCCGCCACCGGCGCCATCACCCTGTCGCGCATGGGCGGTGCCTCGATCGCCATCTCCATCTACGGCGCCATCATCGCCAGCGGTCTGGTGCGCGGCGCAACCCCGATCCCCGGCGTCGCCGATATCGAAAAGCTGACCCCATTGGTGCTCTCTACCCTGCCGGAAGCGACCCGCCAACTCGTCGCCGAAAACTACACGGCCGCCTTCCATCCGCTGTTTCTGACGGCGGTGGGGATCGCGCTGGTGGCGCTGGTAGCGGCGGTGAGTTTGAAGGCGGTTCGGCTGCCGCAGAAGGCGGCGGGGTGAGGGGCGGCCCCCCGATTATCAAAGTCCAATGGTAAGCAAAGATCAGTCGAGCCAGCTTGATGGCTCGCGCATTCCATGGATCACAACCACGATTTCGATTCCGTAGCTCGTGGGTTCGTAGATTGCGATGTAGCGTCCTTCGACGAGAATGCGTATCGTCGGACCTAATTCGGGACGGGCACTACCCATTTCCGGATGCTGTGCAGCCAGCTGGAATTTTTCAAAGAGGCGATTGAAAAGCCTGTCGGCCGCCGGCTCGTTGTCGGCGGCGATATGACGCCAGATGTCGCGCATTTGGCGCTTGGCACGCGGCGATAGCTTGTAGTCAGGCACGGCGGGCGCGTTCCGCTTTCAGCTCCTCCAGGAATTCCACGGGATCGACCTTTTCAGGTTCGCCGCTGGCCTTGCCCTCGGCATATTCCCGCTTGAGCATTTCCAATTCAAGGGCACGGACCTCTTCACGCTGTTCCAGCAGGCGGAGACTATCGCGCATGACTTCGCTGGCGCTGGCATAGCGCCCGCTTTCAACGAGATCGCGCACAAAACCTTCGTAGCGCGGACCGATATTGTAGCTGGAGGGCATAGTTGGCTCCTTTGTTTTAGCCAAGATTATCAGGTTTTGATAATTTTAACAAATAGGGCCGTTGACCTGACAAGCCGGCTGAAGTTGCTCTTGTTGCCGGCGACATGTTGCCCCTTGCCAAGCATATCACCCGCGTCTAAATCTCATCCCGCTCTAACGGGGTGCCCTTTGTCTTTCGGGATAAATGGCTGAGAGGCTTCATGCCAACCCGAAGAACCTGATCCGGTTTGTACCGGCGGAGGGATTAGACGGCACGGTTCAGCGCCCTATTCCCATTTTTTGGATTTGAAGGAGGCGCTGATGCGCAAGGCAATTATTCCATTCATGGCGGCACTGGCTGCCTTTTTCATCTCGTTTTCGGCCCGTGCCGAAGACAAGTTGCTGACGGTCTATACCTATGAGAGCTTCACCAGCGAATGGGGGCCGGCCGCCAAGGTGGCCGAGGCGTTCGAAAAGACCTGCGCCTGCAAGGTGAACTATGTCAGCGTTGCCGATGGCGTCGAGCTGCTGACGCGGCTGAAGCTTGAGGGTGCCGCCTCCAAGGCAGATGTGGTCCTGGGTCTCGACACCAACCTGGTTTCGGAAGCCAAGGCGACCGGTTTCTTTGCACCGCATGGGCTCGATCTTTCGGCGGTCAAGGTGCCCGGCGGCTTCAGCGACGATACGTTCGTGCCCTACGACTACGGCCATTTTGCCGTCATCTACGATACGCAGACCCTGAAGGAACCGCCGAAGAGCCTGAAGGAACTGGTCGAGGGTGATGCCGCCCAGAAGATCGTCATCGAGGATCCGCGCACCTCGACGCCGGGTCTCGGCCTGCTGCTCTGGGTCAAGTCCGTCTATGGCGACGAGGCGGGTGCGGCCTGGGCCAAGCTCAAGGATCGCGTGCTGACGGTGACGCCCGGCTGGTCGGAAGCGTACGGCCTGTTCACCAAGGGCGAGGCGCCGATGGTGCTGTCCTACACGACCTCGCCGGCCTATCACATGGTTGCCGAAAGCACCGACCGCTATCAGGCGGCCGCCTTCTCGGAAGGGCATTATATCCAGATCGAAGTGGCCGGCATGACCAAGGCCGCCAAGGATCCGGCGCTTGCCAAGAGCTTCCTGTCCTTCGTTACCGGCCCGGAGTTCCAGTCGATCATTCCGACGACCAACTGGATGATGCCGGTTGCCGCCGGCAAGGAGCCGCTGCCGGACGCCTTCGGCAAGCTGGTCAATCCGGAGAAGACATTTTTGATGTCGCCCGATGAGGTTGCGGCCAACCGCAAGGCCTGGATCGACGAGTGGCTGGCTGCGATGAGTGTGAATTGATAGGCTTTTACGCACTTCTCCCCATCCGGGAGCGACCAAGTCGATGCGATATGGAGGAATGGCCGGGAACTCGACGGAATCCAGGGTTTCCGTCATTCCTGTGCTTGTCACAGGAATCCAGCCAGCCCAAGTCCTTGGGCTGAAAGAGTCCTTCGGCCCGACGGACGTCGGTCCACTGGATCCCCGCCACAAGGGCGAGGATGACGGAGATTGTGGATGCCACCTCGCCCAGGAACCATATTCAAGGCTGCCACCAGCTTGAGGGACCGGGCGTGGAATGAGGCGGTAAGGACAGCATGATCGGTCGTATCGAAAGACGTTTGACGCTTGCCGCCGGCAGCCTTTGCCTGAGCGGCATCGTGCTGTTTGTCGTTCTCGCGGCGGGGGCGCTGCTGGCCTTCGATGAGCCCGGCACGGTGAATGAAGGCGCCACCTTCGATGCCTATGTCTGGCGTGTTGCACGGTTCACGCTGCTGCAGGCATGCCTATCGACTGGGCTCTCCATCCTGTTTGCCATTCCGGTGGCGCGCGCGCTGGCGCGGCAGACGGCCTTTCCCGGCCGGGTCTGGGTGTTGCGGCTGATGGCGTTGCCACTTGGGCTGCCGGCGCTGGTGGCGGCGCTTGGGTTGATCGGGATCTGGGGGCGGCAGGGTGTGCTGAACTCCGGATTGGCCTGGCTGGGGCTCGGGCAGCCGGTCAGCATTTACGGCCTGTCCGGCATCCTGATCGCCCATGTCTTCTTCAACATGCCGCTGTCGGCGCGGCTGATGCTGGGTGGGCTGGAGCGCATTCCCGGCGAATACTGGCTGGTCGGCGCCAATCTCGGCATGCGGCCACTATCGATCTTCCGCTTCATCGAATGGCCGGCGATCCGCGGATTGCTGCCGGGCATTGCCGGGCTGATCTTCATGCTCTGCGCAACAAGTTTCACCCTGGTGCTGACGCTCGGGGGCGGACCGGCGGCGAGCACGATCGAGGTGGCGATCTATCAGGCGCTGCGTTTCGATTTCGACCCGCCGCGGGCCATTGCGCTTTCCATGCTGCAGATCACGGTGACGGCGGCGCTGCTGGTCGCCATCCGGCTGCTGACGCCGACCGTCGATGAGGGCCATGGCAGCGGACGCCTGGTGCGCCGCTTCGACGGGAGGCGGGGTTTCAGCAAGACCGGCGACGGGTTGGTCATTGCGCTTGCCGTTGTGTTTCTGGTGCTGCCGCTCGCGTCCGTCGTTTCCTCAGGCTTGCGCTCAAATCTGGTGCGGCTGGTGACGGATCCGCTGGTGCACCGGGCCTTCCTGACCAGTCTCGTCATCGCCGTGGTTTCGGGCCTGTTCTGTGTCCTCGCAACAGCGGTGATGATCCGGGCGCGGCAGACCGCGCTGTCGTCGCGGCATCCGGCAGGGCTGCCGCGCGGTTTTGCCGCCGGCATTTCGGCCAGCACCTCGCTGATCCTGCTGGTGCCGCCGGTCGTGCTGGGCGCCGGCTGGTTCCTGCTGCTCAGACCCTTTGGAGACGTCGCGCTGTTCGCGCCGCTTCTCGTCATCCTCATCAACATGCTGATGGCCATGCCCTTCGTCCACCGGGTGCTGGAACCGGCGATCTCAACGCATTCGGCCCGGACAAGCCGGCTTTCGGCCAGCCTCGGCCTCGGCGGCTGGAACCGGCTGCGTTTCATCGACTGGCCCGGACTACGCAAGCCGTTCCTGATGGCGCTATCCTTTGCCTGCGCCCTGTCGCTCGGCGATCTCGGCGCCGTCGCCCTGTTCGGCTCGCAGGACATGGTGACTTTGCCCTG
Source organism: Rhizobium sp. Leaf453 (assembly GCF_001425605.1). Classification (GTDB taxonomy): domain Bacteria; phylum Pseudomonadota; class Alphaproteobacteria; order Rhizobiales; family Rhizobiaceae; genus Pararhizobium. The sequence continues at coordinate 148,957 of NZ_LMRG01000003.1, forward strand.
GCTGCTTTACAGCCGCATGGGCAGTTATCGCTCCACCGATGCGGCCGGACTGGCGCTGTTTCTCGGGCTGATCTGCCTGATCCTGACGATCGCCGGCACACCGGCGGCGGCCAAAGACGATAAAAGGAAACCGGATGCCGACTGAAACCGATCGAACGGAGATCGCTGTCCGCCTGCGCAATGTGCTGGTCCGGTTCGACAGGACGGAGCTGCGGTTCGATTGCGCCCTGCCGAAGGGGCAGATCATCGCGATCACAGGGGCATCCGGTTCCGGCAAGTCGACGCTGCTGAATGTCATTGCCGGTTTCGAGAACCCGGATGCCGGGCGGGTGGAGATTCTCGGCGAGGATGCCGCCGGTCGCGATCCCGCCGAGCGGCCGGTTTCGGTGATCTTCCAGGAGCATAATCTGTTTTCGCATCTGGATGTCGCCACCAATATCGGGCTCGGCATCGATCCGGCGTTGAAGCTCGGCGTCAAGGAACGGGCGCGCATCGCGGCCGCGCTGGGCCGGGTCGGGCTCGATGGTTTCGCCAAACGCATGCCGCCGACGCTGTCGGGCGGCGAACGCCAGCGTGTGGCGCTGGCGCGCGCTCTCGTGCGCAAGAAGCCGATCCTGCTGCTCGACGAACCCTTCGCGGCGCTCGATCCGGGCCTGCGCGCCGGCATGAGCAGCCTACTGCTCGACCTGCATCGTCAGGAAGGCAACACGATGCTGATCATCACGCACCATCCCGACGATGTCCGTGCGCTCGCCGACAGTGTCCTTTTCCTCGACGAGGGCCGCATCCTGTTGCACGAGCCGACCGAAAACTTCCTCACCCATCGCGATATTCCCGCTGTCGAGCGTTTTCTCGGCCGGTGAGCATCGCAGGCGATGCTTTTGCCACAATTTGAACGCCGGCCCATGCGAGGGGCGTTGATGTGCCTGGTGGCGTCATGTTCGCGTATACGTTGCCGGGATACAACGGGGCATTTATTTCTGAATATCAGCTAGGCACGTAAGGCGCGAATAGGCTACAGCAGGCATTGCTGAAACGGTCGCCTGGCCTATGTACGTGGCTGTAAAAACATGAATTTTCGCGTGGTGTTAGCCTGAAAATTCGTGGCGTTGGCATCAAGACTGGAGACGAGCTGAGGCATGACGAGAGGGACGGGCACGGATAGGCAATCTGCGGAGAAGCGCTCCGGCCTGCGCGTGCATACGGTCGTGGCGCTGTTGGGTACGCTGTTGCTTTCCGGCTGCCAGACGGCGATCGAGCAGAGCTACGAGCCCAGCGTCTCGCCGTCGTCCAATCCGCAGATCGTCGAGGAAGTGCAGAAGAACGATCCGCGCGCCCAGGTCGGCGCGCGCGAGCATCCGCGCATCGTTGCCAGCTATGGCGGCGAATATCAGGATGCAAAGACCGAGCGGCTGGTGGCCCGCATCACCGGCGCGCTGACGGCGGTTTCGGAGAATCCGAACCAGTCCTATCGAATCACCATTCTCAATTCGCCGGCGATCAACGCCTTCGCGCTGCCGGGCGGTTATCTCTATGTGACGCGCGGGCTGCTGGCTTTGGCCGACGACGCTTCGGAAGTGGCCGCCGTGCTCAGCCACGAAATGGCCCACGTCACCGCCAATCACGGCATCGAGCGGCAGCAGCGCGAGGAGGCGGAAGTCATCGCCAGCCGCGTCGTCTCGGAAGTCCTGTCCAGCGATCTCGCCGGCAAGCAGGCCTTGGCGCGTGGCAAGCTGCGCCTCGCGGCCTTCTCGCGAAACCAGGAGCTGCAGGCCGACGTGATCGGCGTGCGTATGCTGGGCGAGGCGGGCTATGATCCCTATGCGGCGGCGCGCTTCCTCGATTCGATGGCGGCCTATGCCCGCTTCTCCTCGGTCGATCCCGACAGCGACCAGAGCCTGGACTTCCTGTCGAGCCATCCGAGCGCGCCGCAACGCGTCGATCTCGCCCGCCGTCATGCCCGTGCCTTCGGTGCGGAGGGAACCGTGGGGGATCGTGGTCGAGACTATTATCTCGCCGGGATCGACGGCCTGCTCTATGGCGATAGCCCGCAGGAGGGTTACGTCCGTGGCCAGACCTTCCTGCATGGCAAGCTGGGCATCCGTTTCGATGTGCCCTCGGGTTTCCAGATCGACAACAAGGCGGAAGCGGTGCTGGCCACCGGTCCCGGCGAAGTGGCGATCCGCTTCGATGGCGTCGCCGACACGCAGAAGCGCAGCCTGACCGATTATATCGGCAGCGGCTGGGTGACCGGCCTGCAGCCGGACACGATCCATGCCATCACCGTCAACGGCCTTGAGGCTGCCACCGCGCGCGCGACCGCCGAGCGCTGGGATTTCGACGTGACGGTGATCCGCATCGACACGCAAATCTACCGTTTCCTGACCGCCGTGCCGAAGGGTACACCGAGCCTCGAGCCGACCGCCGATGTTCTGCGCGCATCCTTCCGCCGCATGACCCCGCAAGAAGCCGCCGCCCTCAAGCCGCTGCGCATCCGCGTCATCACCGCCAAGCCCGGCGACACGATGGCCACCCTGTCGGCGCGAATGATGGGCACCGACCGCAAGCTCGACCTCTTCCGTATGATCAACGCGCTGCAGCTCACCTCGACGGTGAAGCCGGGCGACAAGGTGAAGATCATTTCGGAGTGAGACTGCTCGCGGTGTGTTGGCGTCGTGAGAGGCTATTGAAAATCCACGGTCCCAGCTGGCGTTTTGTCCCGTGCTAAGTCGAGTTCGACACCGCCAACCTGCCGACCGATCGCAGCAAGTTCGGAACCCAGACGGATATCTTTCGGCGAGTGTATTGCATTTTCGATGATGTGATGAATTTCTGCTTCGAGGCTGCGGCCATGTCAGGCAGCTTGCTTTTCCAGCGCTCGATAGGTGGCGTCCGGCAAATCCTTGATGATTATCGTGGTCATCGCTTCGCCCCACGCGGTCGACTGGCAACATAGAGCCTGGCATTGCCGATGCAGACTGATGACAGGCACAGAAGCTGGTTGTTTGACGAAAGCCGCACCCCACTCTCCATCATGCTCGCCCTTGTGGCGGGCATCCGGCGACCCGACGTCCGTCGGGTCAAGAGACTCTTTCAGCTCAAGGACTTGAGCTGGCTGGATTCCTGTGACGAGCACAGGAATGAGGGAGGGGATGGTAATCGCCCAATGCCTCAGCCGACTCGGCCCGACATTGCCGCGCCTTTATTCGGCATATATAAGCCCTCAGCCCGCCATCGCCAGCACGGGCGCTTCCGCCACCAGTGCGATCCGGAGCTTTTCCAGCGCCCGGGTTTCGATCTGGCGGACGCGTTCCTTGGAAATGCCGAGATCGGCGCCGAGTTCCTCGAGCGTCGCACTGTCTTCCGAGAGGCGGCGGGCGCTGATGATCTTCATTTCGCGCTCGTTCAGCTGGCAGAGCGCGTGGCTCAGCCAGACGCGGCGTCGTTCGCCGTCGATCATGTCGCAGACCTGCTCGTCGGGCAGAGGGGCGTCGCAGGCCAAGAGGTCGAGGCGTTCGCCGCTGTCGGAATCGCCGGATGAAATCGGAGCCTGCAGCGAGGCGTCGCTGCTGGAGAGACGCGCATCCATCGTCTGGACATCGGCGAGGCTGACGCCGAGTGCAGTGGCGATTTCCTCATGCACGGCGCGTGCGGTGAGCTGGCGGTCGCCCTGGGCGAGTTTGGCGCGCAGACGGCGCAGGTTGAAGAACAGCGCCTTCTGCGCCGAGGAGGTGCCGCCGCGCACGATCGACCAGTTGCGCAGCACGTAATCCTGCATGGAGGCGCGAATCCACCAGCTGGCATAGGTGGAAAAGCGGACCTCGCGGCTCGGCTCGAACCGGGCAGCCGCCTCCAGCAGACCGATATGACCCTCCTGGACCAGATCGCTCATCGGCAGGCCGAAATTGTGGAATTTCGAGGCCATTGAGATCACCAGACGCATATGGGCCATGGCGATCTTGTTGCGGGCGTCCTGATCGTGATGATCTTTCCAGGCCAGCGCCAGCGCATGCTCCTCATGTCTTTCGAGATAGGGGGCCGCCATGGCGATCTTGATCATGCGTCTGTCTGCTGAGAGGTTCTTCATCGGCTACTCCATGACGGGCACGAGAGTGTGCCGCTGAACGATAAGTCGATCCTGTTTTCGGGAATTCCGTCTCTGAAGGTTGACCAGCACGCGGAACGCCCTACTTCCTGATGAGGAGCTGATCCCGACCCGCAGATCGTTGCGATGGGAGCAGACGTGTTCAAACGCGTGACAATGAGAAAAGTTCCATGCTGCCCTCATATTTTGTGAGGACGGCACGTTTTTTTGCGCCTGCGGCGCGAATCACTAAAAATGTCGGAAAATCAATGTCATGCGGGGCGTGCGAAGATGATTCGCCGGGATTTCGCTGTGATTGCCGAGGGTTGCGCCGCATTTGTTGTGCGGCGCACTTTTTGTCGCTTGCCCGAAAAGTTAAAAAAGCGTTAACTTTTGACTGTTGTCCCCATATGTAGCCTGTGAGTTCGCAAGGACTTGAGGTTGCGCCGGGATTACTGTTTGCACGGCATCGGTCTAGAGTTGCGCTATGAAAACATTATCCATCGAGGTGCGGCCCGGCGAGCCGAGAGATGCTGCCTCCATCTCGGACGTGCACCGCGTCTCCTGGCTGCAGGCCTATAGCGGCCTCATTCCGCACAAGCCCCTGACCCAGATGGTCAACCGGCGTGACTTCAACTGGTGGCGCAAGGCGACGCGCGGACCATCGACCCTGCTCGTCATCGAGGTTGCCGGTGTCATCGCCGGTTATGCCACGCTCGGCCTTAACCGTGCCCGCGCTTTGCCGCAGGAAGGCGAAGTCTATGAACTCTACCTGCGTCCGGAATATCAGGGCATCGGTCTCGGCCGCATCCTGTTCGGCGAAGCCAAGAGCCTGCTGAAATCGCTGGGCTGCCAAGGCCTCGTCGTCTGGTGCCTGGAAGACAGCCACCATGCCGACCGGTTCTTCCGCATGGCCGGCGGCCGCGACATGTGCGAGGGCATGGAAGATTTCGGCGAGAAGAACCTGAAGAAGATCGGCTATATCTGGGACTGAGTTCCCGCCCTACTGCGGGAAGTTGCGCATGGGGTCGCTGGTCCTGTCACCGCGCTTTCCGTGGAAGAGAGCCTCATCCACCGCACATTTGAAGCCCGGCGCAATCTCGTCCGCCACCTGCCGTGCCAGCACGTTCGTCTCGGGATTGGAGAGCGCATCGACATAACCGGCGATGCAGCCGATGCCGTCTGCTTGCGCGACCTTGGAAACGACGAGAACCTGGCCCCGGAGCGCTTCGCTCGGCATGCCCGTGTCGGGATCGGCATTCTCGATGAACCAGCGCAGGATCGCCGAGACCGGCACGCCCTTGTCATCCACCCGCCATTCGATCTTCCGGCCGGCATGGTTGAACGGCCCGAATGTTTCGAAAGCGCCCTCTGTATAGGCCTTGCCGAGCTTGCCGAAGAACACGCTCTGGCGCAGGTCGCCTTCCTTGAAGGTGACCGGATAGTCCTTGAGGCCCTTGCACAACAGGGTAATGCCGCCGCCTTCCTCGTCCTCCGGACCGATCGTCTTGCAGTGATCGGTATCGAGATCGGTATAGGTGCTGTCGTTGGCCGTCGCGGGCAGGGCCGTTGCTGCCAGCAGCAGCGAGGCGATCAGGACGAAGCGTTTGGGCATGCGGGGTTTCCTCAGTCAGAATGTCTTGTCATGGTCACCAGGACGACTGCAAGTCACCAGGTGACCATGACGGTAACCGCTTGTTTCCCTGAAACATCCCATTTTCAGGCCTTCGCCGAAAGTCCTGTCGCATCCGAAACCATCGCTCATTCCGGAAAGACATGGGTGGGTTCTGCCGCCTTGTCGCCGCGTGTGCCGTGGAAGACGGCTTCATCGACCCCGCATTTGAAAACCGGTGCGATCTCGTCGGCCACCCGCCGCGCGATGACGTTCGGCTCCGGATTGGCGAGCGCATCGACATAGCCGGCAACGCAACTCGTGCCGTCATTTTCTTGCGCCACCTTCGAGATCACCAGAACCTCACCCCGGCGGGCTGGCGTCGGAACATAGGTTTCGGGGTCCAGGTTTTCGAGGAACCAGCGCAGGATCGTCGCAACAGGCACGCCATTCTTGTCGATACGCCACTCGATCTTGTTTCCCGTGTGATTGAATGGCTCGAAACTTTCGAACGTGTTGTCGGTATAGGCCTTGCTGATCTTGCCATATGAAAAGCTTTGGCGAAGGTCGCCTTCCTTCAAGGTGACCGGATAGCCCTTCAGCCCCTTGCAGAGCAGCATGGCACTGCCGCCTTCCTGCTCTTCTGTAGTCAATAGCGATTTGCAGTGCTTCGTGTCGAAATCGGTATAGGTACTGTCATTGGCGGCGGCGGGCAGCGCGGTAGACACGAACAGCAGCGGTGCGATCACGGCGAAGGATGTGCGCATGCCGGTTTCCTCAGTCGGGCGGCTCGTTATCGATCACCGGATAACGCATCGCGGTAACCTCTTATTCGCCGAACGATCCCATTTTTAGGCTCGCAACGAAAGTCATGTTGCATCGCGTTATGTTTCCCGATATCGGGAACGCCAGCCAAACATTAGCCCTTGGGGGGATTTATGCGTATTGATGCAATTTCCACCGGCAAGAATCCGCCGGAAGATATCAACGTCATCGTCGAGGTTCCGGTTGGCGGTCATCCGATCAAGTACGAGATGGACAAGGAAGCCGGCACGCTGGTTGTCGACCGCTTCCTCTACACGCCGATGACCTATCCGGGCAATTACGGCTTCGTGCCGCACACGCTGTCGGAAGATGGCGACCCGATCGACGTTCTGATCGCCTCGACCCGTCCGCTGGTTCCGGGCTGCGTCATCAATGTGCGCCCGATCGGCGTGATGATGATGGAAGACAATTCGGGCAAGGACGAGAAGATCGTCGCCGTTCCGAACTATCATCTGACCAAGCGTTACGACAAGGTCAAGGAATATACCGACCTGCCGGAAATCACCCTGCAGCAGATCGAGCATTTCTTCGAGCACTACAAGGATCTGGAGCCCGGCAAGTGGGTGAAGATCTACGGCTGGAAGGATTCCACCGTTGCCCAGCAGCTGATCGTCGAAGCGATCGAGCGCGCCAAGGCAGAGAAGAAGTAATTCCGCTCCGGCCGCAAGGCCGGTGCATTGTCTAATAAAAAACCTCCGGATCTCGATGATCCGGAGGTTTTTTATTGGAAGTTCAAAGGCCCTGACGAGCGTACGATCAGCTCAGCAGCGCTGTCGCGATCGTCGTGTTGAGCAGGTACCAGAAGAAATAGAGGATCACGAGCACGACCAGCGGCGACAGGTCGACGCCGCCCATATCCGGCAGCAGGCGGCGGATCGGACGGTAGAGCGGCTCGGTCAGCTGGTAGAGCGAGCGGCCGATCATGTTGATTGCCTGGTTGTTCACGTTGATGACGTTGAACGCGTAGAGCCAGGAGAAGATCGCCGAAGCAATGATCAGAAACCACGCAATGTTGATGATGAAGTTCAGGGTCTGAATGACAGCAAGCATGCCGGGCTCCAATTCGTTGTTGACAGACATGTAGACATTGACGCGTTCACCGGCAAGACCAAGCTTTGCGCAGCGCCGAAACATGTTTAATACGGCAGGCCTGACGCAGTGTCAGCCTATTGGAAAGATCGCAGCATGTCCGTCATCCAGAGTGCCGACCGGTTCGCAGCCTTCCGGCATGTGTCCTACGCACGCTTCTTCTTCTCGCGCTTCCTCGCATCCTTCGCCATCCAGATCATCAGTGTCTCCGTCGGCTGGCAGATGTACGAGCAGACACAGAACACGCTCTATCTCGGCCTGATCGGCCTGTTCCAGTTCCTGCCGTCGCTGGTGCTGATCCTGATCACCGGTTCTGTCGCCGACCGGCATTCGCGACGCATGATCATGGCCATCTGCATGGTGATCAGCGCGCTCTGCGCTGCGGCCCTGCTGGGGCTGACCGTCGCCGATGCATTTTCGCCCTGGCCGGTCTTCGCCATTCTCATCGTCTTCGGCATCGAGCGCGCCTTCATGGCGCCGGCGGTACAGTCGCTGGCGCCCAATCTCGTGCCGGCGCAGGATCTGTCGAATGCGATTGCCTGGAATTCCTCGTCCTGGCAGACGGCGGCTATCCTCGGCCCTGTCGCCGGCGGCCTGCTTTATGGGCTGGGCGCAGTCGTCGCCTATTCCGTGGCGCTGGGTTTCCTCGTGCTTGCGTCCCTGCTTGTTGCACTGATCGAAAAGCCGGCGCAGCACAGCCTCAGCGAGCCGCGCGACTGGACTTCGGTTCTGGCGGGATTCCGGTTCATCCGATCGGAAAAGGTGGTGCTGGGCGCCATCTCGCTCGATCTCTTTGCCGTTTTGCTCGGTGGTGCCGTCGCGCTGATGCCGGTCTTCGCCAGTGAAATCCTGGTTCTCGGCCCGCTCGGTCTCGGCCTGTTGCGCGCCGCACCGGGCATCGGCGCCATTGTCGTGGCGATCACCCTTGCCGCCTATCCGATCCGTCACAATGCCGGCATCCTGATGTTTATCGGTGTTGCCCTGTTCGGCATCGGCACTGTGATTTTCGGACTCTCGCACGTCGCCTGGCTTTCGATCGCCGCGCTGATGCTGATGGGCGGTTCGGACATGATCTCGGTCTATGTGCGCGAAACGCTGATCGCGCTGTGGACGCCGGACGCCGTTCGCGGTCGCGTCAATGCTGTCAACATGGTGTTCGTCGGCGCTTCCAACGAACTCGGCGAATTCCGCGCCGGCACGATGGCGCATGTCATCGGCGCCGTCCCGGCCGTCGTCATCGGCGGTGTCGGCACGCTCGCCGTTGCAGTCATCTGGGCGCTCGGCTTCCCGCAGTTGCGCAAGATCGATTCGCTGGATGCGCCGGAGCGGGGTAACTGAGGGAATACCGAGACGTTTGAGGTCGGGGATGTCACCCTCTCTGTCGGCTACGCCGACATCTTCCCCTCAAGGGTGGAGATGAGGCGCGAGCCTTTAAGGCCACATTATTACGTAAGGGAGGCAATGCCCGTTGTTGTGATCTCCCCCCTTGTGGGGGAGATGTCACGGAGTGACAGAGGGGGGTAAGTTTCTCCGACCTCAAAAGTCCCGTTGCTCCTCTTCAGGCAATCACCTTCTCACCCTGCCGCTGGAAGATGTGCGTCAGGAAACGATCCATCCAGGCGCGCAGCGGCGCGTCGTAGTCCATGCGGCCTTCCAGATGGGCGCGGCCGATCTGGGCGCCGGGGAGGTCGAAGCGGTGGGCGCCGTGGACGACCCAGCGGTGCATCATCACTCGCGTCAGTTCGCCGTGAAACTGGATGCCCCAAGCGTTTTCGCCATAGCGGAAAGCCTGGTTGGGATAGGTGCTGCCGGAGGCGAGCAGTTCGGCGCCCTTTGGCAGGTCGAAACCCTCGCGATGAAACTGGTAGACCATCGAGGGCCATTCCATCAGCGCGCGGCCTTTCTCGGTCGTGTGCAGCGGATACCAGCCGATCTCGGTCATGCCGTCACGATGCGGGGCGACGATGCCGCCGAGATGGCGCACCAGCATTTGCGCGCCGAGACAGATGCCGAGAAACGGCTTGTTTTCGGAGAGCGGCACGGACAGCCAGTCGATCTCGCGGCGAACATACTCCTCGTCGTCATTGGCGCTCATCGGCCCGCCGAAGACGACTGCGCCGGCATGGTTTTCCAATGCTTTCGGCAGGGGATCGCCCAGCACCGGGCGGCGGATATCGAGGCTCAGCCCCTTTTCCAGCAGAAGCTGGCCGACCCGGCCGGGGCTGGAACGCTCCTGATGCAGGACGATCAGGACGGGATTACCGCTCTTGCGGGTACATGCGGTCGTCGAAGAGCATGTCACTGTTCCTGTTCGGCGGTCGTCTCCTCCACGACGTCCAGCTTCGCGGCTACCTCCTGCCGCTTGATGATCCTGTCCCTTCCGGAAACGCCCAGAAGGTCGGCGATGCGCCAGATGACGTGATCCTCCATTTCACTGCGCTTGCCATCGGCATAGACAATCTCCCACAGCATGCCGATCAGGTCTATCCGCTGCTCCTCGGAAAAATGCCGCTTGATGTCGGAGGTGAAGCGGAAATAGTCGATCGCCTGGCTTTCGGCTGCCTCGCCGGCAACAATCAGCGCGTCGAGCGAGGCGTCGTCGAGCTGGTAATGCTCCTTGACCATCGAGCGAATCTTCTTTCGCTCCTTCTCGTGGACCTCGCCATCGGCCTCCATCACCTGGATGCAGAGCGCCGCGATGGCGATGCGCGGATCACCCGGCTCGATGTGAGGTCCATGGCCGGTGAGGCTGTCGAGAAAACTGCGAAATCGTTCAAACATGTGGGTCCGTTAAAATCGGGTTCGGTCTTCAAAACAGTCGGAATGTCGTCTTTTCCAGAGGTTTGGCGCTGTCCTTGCGAACGCCCGGATCATCCGGGGGGCGGCCGAAGAAGGGCTCAACCACGGGTTCGTCCGCCTTTGCCGTCGGCGACTTCGTGGCTGCTTTCGTTGTCTGGGGAACGACGGCCGTTTCGGCTGGTGCCGCAGCCACGGTCGTCTTTTCCTGGGGCTTGGCACTGCGGTCGCGCACGCCCGGATCATCCGGCGGACGGCCGAAGAAAGGCTCGGCAACAGGCTCGTCCATCTTCGTCGATACCGGCTTTGCGGCAGCCTTCACCGTCTGGGGAACGATCACCGATTCGGTCGGAACCGGAACGGCGATCGTCTTCACGGCCGGCTCTTCGGCGACCTTCTCCACCTTCGCCGGTTCGACAGACTTTGCCGGTGTCTCGACAGACTTTGCCGGGGTCTCGACCACCTTTTCAACGCGCTTTTGAACCGGCTCCTCGCGGTGATGGGCAATCGCCACCGGCGGCAGGCTGCGGATGGCTTCGTCGGCAATATCGGCGCTGCCTTCCTCGACGGGGCCTGAAATCTGCGCAACCGGCATCTTCCATTCGAAGGCGTCGAGACGACCGCTGACCGGCGACACCGGCAGCCATTCCGGAGAGGTGATGCCATCGGCGGTCCAGGCCGGATCGCGTGGGCTTTTCAGCGCCTGGTTCATCCAGTGACGTATACGGCCGTCATCGCCGGTATCGGCTTCCTCGATATCGGCCAGCAGCAGGAAGATGCCTTCGCTCGGCTGGATGCGGGCGGCGGCCTCGGCTTTCGCGCGGGCCAGCTGCAGCTCGCGGGCTTCCAGCGCGCTTTCGGCGACGGTGGCGAGTGACACGACATTGTTCGGTTTCAACGCTTCCAGCTTGTGGGCGCGCTTCAATCGGTCAAGCGCCGAATCGCCGCTGCGGGCACGGACATAGGTGCGGGCCACTTCCGGATGCGGGTCGTGCTTCCAGAGCTTTTCGAGGATGGAGGCGGCCTTGCGCAGATTGTCCTCGCGAAACAAAGCCTTGGCGGCGATCAGGCCCGCGGGCACCAGGGTTTCGGAAAGTTTCAACGCCGCCTGCGCATCGTCGCGGGCACCCTTCGGGTCCGATTCCAGCTTTTCGCCGGCGCGGGCGGTCAGCAGCACGGCCTTCTTGCGGTCGGCTTCCTTCTTGTCGATGACATGAGCGGCGCGGCTCTGGTCGATGAGGCGGATGGCTTCATCCCACTGGCCGGACTGGCTGCGATAATCGAGCGCGGCGAGCGTTGCCCAAGGAAGGTGCGGCGCCTTGTCGGCGGCACGCTCGGCGTATTGGCGGGCAGCCTCGTTGGCGCCCAAACGCTTCGCCTCGAGATAGAGGCCGCGCAGGCCGAGTTCCCGGGTTTCGGGATCGTCGGCCATCAGCTCGAATTTCTTGCGGGCGTCGTTGTACTTGCCTTCGATCAGTGCCGTCTGTGCTTCAAGAAGATGGATCAGCGGCTCCTGGTCGGCGCTCAGGAGGCCGCGGGTGCGGGCCGTCATCTTGCGGGCGAGTGCGGAATCACCGGCGCCGGCGGCGATGAGGCCGGTCGACAGCGCCTGATAACCGCGGTCACGCTTGCGAGCGCGGAAATAGCGAGTGATCGAATGCGGCGACAGCCAGACGACGCGGACCAGCCAGACGACGATCAGGATGGCGGCGATCAGCGAGGCCAGAAGCGTCGCGGCCACCATCAGGCTCATCTCGATGCGCTGCCCCTGCCAGATCAGCGACAGTTCACCGGGGCGGTCTGCCAGCCATGCAAAACCAGCACCAAGAGCCAGAACGATGAGGACATAGAACAGAATGCGGATCATGAAATCTTCCTCAGCCCTGATTGGCCGTCATGGCGCCGGAAACGGTGGCGTCGATCAGCCCCTCGACCCGGATGCGCTGGTCAAGCTTCGTCTTGAAATCGGCACCCGCCGCCTTTGCCGGTTCCGGTAGGCCTTCCCACTCCAGGCTTGCGCCCTTCAGATCGCCATTCACCAGCTTGTCCTCGATGCGGGCAACCACGGCTTCCGGGCCTTCGCCTTCGACGCTGCCGACCGGGCGGATGCGGATTGCGGAGGTGGCGCTGTCCATCAGCCGCGAGAAGACGCCCTGATTGGGGTCGCTATGCTGCGTGGCTTCCAGCATGGCATCTGCCACGGCCGGGAAATCGCGGGTGAGATCGGCGCGCGGCGCGACGCCCAGCGTTGCGTCCTTGGCAAGGCCTGTGACGGCCGGATCGTCGGCCGCGATGCTTTTCAGGGCGTCGAGTTCGGCCAGGAACGGGCCACCGCGATCGATTGCCGTCTTCAGCGCCGTCACGGCGATGGCGCGGGCCAGCTGGATGTCACTGGCTGGCTCGTCGATCTTCTTTTCTGCCGCGTCGATGCGGGTCGAAAGTTCGGATTTCGCTGCCTCGGTCGATTGCTGTGCGTCGGCCAGCGCCGATTTCAGGCTGGCGACTTCACCGGTCAGGTTGCTGATTTGAGCCTCCAGACCGGAAACGTCGGCGGCCGTGCCGTTGCCGCCTTCCGCCGCGCTTTTTTCCAACGCTGCGAGACGGGTTTCCAGCGGGCCGAGATCGGCGGTCTGCGACGAGGGTGCGGCCGCCAGCTGGGCCTTGATCGATTCGATATCCGCCGACAGGCTTTGTTCGATGGTGCTGTTATCCGTTGCAGGACCAAGCGCCGGCAGGACGCCGGCATATTGTAGGCCGCCGGCGGCAAGAAGGGCGATCAGGCCGCCGAGAATGCCGGCCGCGAGCGGTCCGGCATTGGACGGGCGCTGATAGGGTGGCGGTGCAGACGCAGCAGGCTGTTCCGTGTAGGTGGTGGCGGCCGGTTCTTCGGCGAAGGCGGCGGCTGCCGCCTCGGCGCGGGCGTCCTCGTCCGCCGGTGCGGTGGCTTCCACGGGGTCTCCGGTTCGCGCGGATTCTTCAACCTCTACAGGCGTTTCGGTGTCCGACGGGCGTGCGTCATCCGCCGCCTCTATCGGGGTCTCGGGCTCAGCCTTCGTGTCGCCGGTCGCGGCATCGGCCGCCGGGGTCGCGTTGGCTTCCAGATCGATCGTCAAAGGTTCCTGTTCGGACTTCGAGCGGCGCGGAGGGTTTTCCGGTCCCATGATGATCTCTTTCCGTTATCGCATGAACTGAAGGCACTCTGTCAGCTTAAACCTAGACACGGACTAGGCATAGGGAAAGCCCCCAAGCGACAATTCCTTGACTGGGTCACGACGCGTTTTGGTCACGAGGCGGCTTGCGGCGGGTTCAGAGAAGCGCGAGTAGGCTCTCTTCACTGGGGGCTGCCGCAACAGCGATCTCGCCTATACCGTCGGGCACGGCATCTGCTATCTGGCTGCTCATGCACAACAGGCGGATATCAAAGTCGGTGAGCATCGCGGGCGTCACGATACGGAAAAAATGCCGCACCGTTTCCTGCGAGTAGAACAGGATGGCATCTGGCCTCAAAGCCAGCTGCGCGCGTATGTCGTCCGGCGTGTGTTCGATCGGCTGCATGCGATAGACTTCCACCACGCGGCAGACGATGCCCGCCTGTTCAAGCGCGGCCTCGAAATGCGGGGAGCGGGGCTGGCCGGCGAGATAGAGGAGCCCGCCTTCTGCCCCTCCTGTGCCGTCCCGGATGATCAGCTCGGCAAGGCTTGCGCCGGTGCCGGCTCCAGCGATGACCGACTGGAATCCGGATTGCCGCGCAATGTCTGCGGTGGCTGAGCCGACACAATAGAGGGGGGTGGCGACGTGCGGCGTCAGGTCGTTCCCGCCCAGAGCGCGGATCGCTTCGGCGCTGGTGGTGGCAATGGCCGTGTGCGGCTGCGCCAGCGCGTCCAGCGCCGCCCGGGGATCACGGATCGCCGCCATCAGCGGCACGAGAATGGCCTTATGCCCCAAGGCTTCCAGTCTTGCCGCCGTTGCCGCCGCTGCCGGTTGTGGGCGGGTGACAAGAACGCGCATGGATCAGGTCCAGCTCGAGAAGAAATCCGGTCCCGCGTCGATGCGGATATCGTTGCCGGCGTGGGCGCCGAGCTGCTCGGCATCGGACGCCTTGCCTTCGCTCGAAACGCGAAACGACTGGCTGCCATCCGGCGTCAGGATCATGCCCGAAAAGCGGATGGTCTCGCCATCGGAGACGGCATAGCCGGCGATCGGCGTGCGGCAGGAGCCATCAAGCGTGCCGAGAAAGGCGCGCTCGCAGGTCACCGCTTCGTGGGTGCGGATGTCGTTGATGGCTTCGAGCAGCGCATTGACCTTCTCGTCGCCGATCCGGCTTTCGATACAGATCGCGCCCTGCGCCGGTGCCGGCGGGAAGATGTCGGGATCGAGCAGCTCGGTCGGCACATCGTCCTTGCCGAGACGCTTCAGGCCGGCAAAGGCGAGCAGGGTGGCATCGACCTGGCCTTCTGCCAGCTTTCGGAGCCTCGTATCGACCAGGCCGCGATAGGTGACGACGTTGATATCGGGCCGCAGCCGCTTGATCAGCGCCTGACGGCGCAGCGACGAGGAACCGATGGTGGCGCCCTCAGGCAGGTCCAGCAGTTTTGCGGCGGTGCGTCCGACGAAGGCGTCGCGTGCATCTTCCCGCGGCAGGTAGGCGGAGAGAAACAGTCCGGTTGGCAGTTTCGTCGGCATGTCCTTGGATGAATGTACGGCGAAATCCAGCCCGCCGGAGGTCAGCATGTCCTCCAGTTCCTGGGTGAAGAGGCCCTTGCCGCCGATCTCCGACAGTGAGCGGTCCGTAATCCGGTCGCCCATGGTGGACAAGACGACGATCTCGAACATTTCGGATGGCAGGCCATGCGCCGCCATCAGGCGGTCCCGCGTTTCATGGGCCTGCGCCAGCGCCAGCGGGCTGCCCCGCGTGCCGATCCGGAAAGGTTTTGTTTGCATCCACTGCGATCCGTTGTTACCGGAGTTCCTGTATCCGCCTTTCCCCGCGACCGCAATATTCGAGTAAACCTGCCCCATGTCCGCCCGCCTGCGCATTCTCGGTATCGAAACAAGCTGCGATGAGACCGCCGCTTCCGTGGTGTTGCGTGAAGAGGACGGCCGGGGCGAGATCCTTGGCGACGTGGTTCTCAGCCAGCTGGAAGAGCACAGCGTTTATGGTGGCGTCGTGCCGGAAATCGCCGCGCGCGCCCATGTCGAGGCACTGGACACGCTGATCGAGGAAGCGCTGTTGCGCGCCGGCGTCACGCTGTCGCAGGTCGATGCGATCGCGGCGACCAGTGGTCCCGGTCTGATCGGCGGATTGCTTGTCGGCTTGATGACCGGCAAGGCGATGGCGCGCGCCAGCGGCAAGCCGCTCTATGCGGTCAACCATCTCGAAGGCCATGCGTTGACGGCGCGGCTGACGGATGGACTGGCCTTTCCCTATCTCATGCTGCTCGTTTCCGGCGGCCATACCCAGCTGATCCTCGTCAAGGATATTGGCGTCTATGAGCGCTGGGGCACGACGATCGACGATGCACTCGGTGAAGCCTTCGACAAGACGGCCAAGCTGCTCGGTCTGCCCTATCCGGGCGGCCCAGCCGTCGAGCGTGCGGCGAAAAGCGGCAATCCGGACCGCTTCTCGTTTCCCCGCCCGCTGGTCGGTGAGGCGCGGCTCGATTTCTCCTTCTCGGGGTTGAAGACGGCCGTCCGGCAGGCGGCGCAGTCGATCGCGCCGGTGACCGAGCAAGACATCGCCGATATCTGCGCCTCGTTCCAGAAGGCGATCTCGCGCACGCTGAAGGATCGCATCGGCCGGGGGCTGGTGCGGTTCAAGGAACAGTTTGCCGGGTCCGTCGAGCATCCTGCGTTGGTCGTTGCCGGCGGTGTCGCGGCAAACCAGGTACTTCGGGCAACGCTGCAGGAACTGTGCGACAAAAACGGTTTCCGCTTCATCGCACCGCCGCTGCAATTGTGCACGGACAACGCCGCGATGATCGCCTGGGCTGGGGCCGAGCGCATGGCGGCGGGCCTGCCGGCGGATGATCTCGATGTCGCGCCACGCTCGCGCTGGCCGCTGGATGCGGATGCCAAGGCCCTGATCGGCTTCGGCAAACGGGGAGCGAAGGCTTGATATGACTGAGATTGCTGATGCGGATCGTATCGTCGTTGTCGGCTCCGGCGCTTTCGGGACGGCGCTGGCGGCCGTTGCCGCCGCATCCGGCAAGGCGCGAGTAACGCTGCTCGCCCGGCGCGAAAGTGTCGTCGAGGATTTCCGGCAGACGGGCCGCAACGACAGCGCGCTGCCGGGTATCGACCTGCCGGAAACGCTTGTCGTCACCGACGATCCGACGGTACTGGAAGGCGCCGGCATCGTGCTGTTCGCCATGCCGTCGCAGGCACAGCGCGAGGCGGCCGTTTCCTTGCGCGGTTTCATCGGCAAGGGCGTGGATGTCGTCATCTGCGCGAAGGGCATGGAGCGCGGCGGCGGTCGGCTGCTGACCGATGTCGTCGGGGAAGAGTTGCATCAGCAGAATGTCGCTGTGCTCTCCGGTCCCGGTTTCGCTGCCGATATCGCCAAGGGCCTGCCGACCGCGATGGTGATCGCCGCCGGCGATATGGAACGCGCATCGCGTCTCGCAGAAGTGCTGTCCGGTGCGACCTTCCGGCTTTATCCCTCTGCGGACCGGATCGGTGTGCAACTCGGTGGCGCGCTCAAGAACGTGCTGGCGATCGCCTGCGGCATTGTCGAGGGCGCCGGTCTCGGCGATTCGGCGCGCGCCGCGTTGATCTCGCGCGGCCTTGCGGAAATGTCGCGCTTCGTTGCGGCGCGCGGGGGTGAGGCAGATACGGTGCGCGGGCTTTCGGGGCTCGGCGATCTCGTGCTGACGGCGACCAGCCACCAGTCGCGCAACCTGCGCTACGGGATCGCGCTCGGCCGCAGCGGCAGCGCCAAGGGCCATAGCGGCGAACTGGTGGAAGGCGCGTTTGCGGCCTCCGTTGCCGCCGATGTTGCCCGCACGCTCGAAATCGACATGCCGATCACCGATGCGGTGGCCGATATCATCGACGGACGAATGGACGTGAAGACGGCGCTGGAACAGCTGATGTCCCGCCCCATCACGCAGGAATAATCATCAGGAGAAAACCATGCTTTTTGCCGTGTTGTGCACCGACAAGCCGAATGCCCTGCAGCTCAGGATGGATACCCGTCCGGAGCATGTCGATTTCCTCAACGATCTCAACGCCAAGGGCGTTCTGACGTTCGCCGGCCCCTTCCTCGACGATGCGGCAAAGCCGAACGGCAGCCTCGTGGTCATCAAGGCCGAAACGATCGAGGAGGCCCGCGCCATCGCGGCCGCAGACCCCTATGCCAAGGTCGGCCTGTTCGCCACTGTCGACATCAAGCCCTGGAACTGGGTCTTCAACAAGCCGGAGGCATGAGGTGGGGTACTGGCTTTACAAGTCCGAGCCGTTCAAGTGGTCTTGGGCAATGCAGAAGGATGCGGGCGAGAAGGGCACCGAGTGGACCGGTGTGCGCAACTATCTGGCGCGCAACAACATGCGGGCCATGCAGATCGGTGACAAGGGCTTCTTCTACCATTCCAATGAGGGCCTCGAGATCGTCGGGATCACCGAGGTCTGCGCGCTCTCGCATCCGGATTCGACCGCTGAAGGCGATCCCAAATGGGACTGCGTCGATATCCGCGCCGTCTGCGACCTGCCGGTGCCGGTCTCGTTAAAGGACATCAAGGCCAATCCGAAGTTCGAAAAGATGGCGCTGGTGACGTCGATGCGGCTCTCGGTACAGCCGGTGACGGAAGACGAGTATCTCGAGATCTGCCGGCTGGGCGGATTGGAGGATCCGCCGCGGTAAAGCGGCTGGAAGCTTCTTATCCGCCCCTCTTTTCATGAAGGCGTCCCCTTCCCCTCATCCCCCTGTTTACGCTATGGCCTTGCGCCATGGACGAACGGGCTTTTGCAATCCTGATGGGCGGCGCAGTGATGCCGACGGAGCGGCTGGCGGCGCAGCTTGATGGCGCGCGCGTCATCGCGGCCGATGGCGGCATGCGCCATGCCGCAACCCTCAGCCTCACCCCCGAACTCTGGGTCGGCGATTTCGATTCCACCCCGGACGCCCTGATCAGTGAATGGCCGAACGTCCACCGCGAGCCTTACCCACCCGCCAAGAACGAAACCGATGGCGAGATCGCGGTTGCGGCAGCGCTGGAGCGCGGCGCGAAACGGCTGATCCTGGCCGGCGCGCTGGGTGGGGAGCGCAGCGACCATGCCTTCATGCACCTGCTCTATGCGGCCAAGCTCGCCGAAGACGGCTTCGACGTGCTGCTCACTTCCGGCGAGGAAGAGGCCTGGCCGCTGCTATCAGGCAGCCGCGCCATCGACCTGCCGAAGGGCAGCCTGTTTTCCATCCTCGGGCTCGACACGCTGACCGGCCTCTGCATTACCGGCGCGCGTTACCCGCTTCATGATTTCCATCTGCCGTTCGGTTCCTCGCGCACGATTTCCAATGTCGCCGAGGGCACCGTCCGCTTCACCCTGTCCTCCGGCCGGGCGCTGATCCTCGCCCGCCCCTTTGATCTTTCGGGAGCCTGATCATGGCGCCGCCCATTTTGAAACTCGACGATATCTTCCTGTCCTTCGGCGGCACGCCGCTGCTTGCCGGCGCCAACATGCAGGTGGAGCCGGGCGACCGCATCTGCCTCGTCGGCCGCAACGGCTCGGGCAAATCGACCCTGATGAAGATGGCGGCGGGCCTGGCCGAGCCGCAATCCGGCGAAATCTTCCGCCATCCCTCCGTGACGCTGCGCTACCTGCACCAGGCGCCGGATTTCGACGGTTTTTCCACCGTGCGCGCCTATGCCGAGGCCGGCCTCGGACCGAGCGACGATCCCTACCGCGTCGCCTATCTGCTCGAACATCTGGGCCTCACCGGCGACGAGGACCCGGCGCAGCTCTCTGGCGGCGAGGCGCGCCGCGCAGCGCTTGCCCGCGTCATGGCGCCGGAGCCGGATATCCTGCTGCTCGATGAGCCGACCAACCATCTCGACCTGCCGACCATCGAATGGCTGGAAGGCGAGCTGGTGAAGAGCCGCTCGGCCCTCGTCGTCATTTCCCACGACCGCCGCTTCCTCGAAAAGGTATCGAACGCCACCGTCTGGCTCGATCGCGGCCTGTCGCGGCGGCTGAACCAGGGCTTTGGTCAGTTCGAGGCCTGGCGCGACCAGATCCTCGAGGCGGAAGAGCTGGAACAGCACAAGCTCGGCAAGGAGATCGAGCGCGAGGAGCACTGGCTGCGCTATGGCGTCACTGCAAGGCGCAAGCGCAACATGCGCCGCCTCGGCGCGCTGCAGGACCTGCGCTCGAAATATCGTGGCCACAAGGGGCCGCAGGGTTCCGTGCAGGCAAGCGCCAGCGACGCGCAGGAGAGCGGCAAGCTGGTGATCGAGGCGGAAAAGATCACCAAGGCCTATGGCGAACGCACGATTGTCTCACCCTTCTCGATGCGCGTCCATCGCGGCGATTGCATCGGCCTTGTCGGCCCGAACGGTGCCGGCAAGACGACGCTGCTCAAGATGCTGACCGGCCAGATCGAGCCGGATTCCGGCACGGTCAAGCTCGGCACAAACCTCGAGATCGCCACGCTCGACCAGCGCCGCGAGGACCTGAACCTCGAGGATACGCTCGCCCATTACCTCACCGACGGGCGCGGCGAAAACCTGCTGGTCAATGGCGAGCAGCGCCATGTCACCGGCTATATGAAGGAATTCCTGTTCCAGCCCGAACAGGCCCGTACCCCGATCAAGAACCTGTCCGGCGGCGAGCGCGCCCGCCTGATGCTCGCCCGCATCCTGTCGCGCCCGACCAACCTCCTGATCCTCGACGAACCGACCAACGACCTCGACATCGAGACGCTGGACCTGCTGCAGGAAATCGTCGCCGGCTTTTCCGGCACCGTCATCCTCGTCAGCCACGACCGCGACTTCCTCGACCGCACCGTCACCTCGACCATCGCGCCCGCCAACCCGGATGCGCCTGACGGCCGCTGGATCGAATATGCCGGCGGCTATTCCGACATGATGGCCCAGAAGAAGGGCGCCGCCGACGAAAAGAAGCGCGCCGAAAAAGCCGAAAAAGCCAGATCCACCGACACCACCACCCAGGCCCCCAAGGCGGCCAAAGGCAAACTCTCCTTCAAACAGAAATTCGCGCTCGAAAACCTGCCGAAAGAGATGGAAAAAGCCGAATCCGAAATCGCCAGACGCGAAAAGGAAATGGCCGACCCCAACCTGTTCACCAAGAACCCTACCCGGTTTTCAACGCTCGCCAGCGAACTGGAAAAGCTGCGGGATTCGGTGACGAAGATGGAAGAGGAATGGCTGGAATTGGAGATGCTGCGGGAGGAATTGGAGGGGTAGAATTGGTGAAGGGAGGTCAGCTTCTCGCCCCCTTCTCGGCCATTAACGTTAGCTCGGTCACTGACTTAAGGCGGACATACCAGCGACACGCAAGCACCATTTGGAGTCGAAGAGAACTACTGCATTAGGCACTGAGCTAAGCGAGTAATTCCACCTCGCCGAGAATATCCTCTGGCCGAAAATTCCTTCGCAAGAATTGCGTCCTCGGCGCTCGCGACGTCGGCAACGAACATCACGCTGGCCAAGGGAGAGTGTCGTCGCGACCGGTCATGTCACTGCCCAAGAACTAGAAAAGAAGAGGCGGCGTGTGCCGCCTGTTCTTGGTCTTATTTCTCGATGCCACGATCCCTAAAGGACTGGTCGATCGCCTTGTCGACCTGTTCGCGTACGCCCTCGATGTTGAAGCTTGCCACCCGTTGGCTGGGCGGATATTTGACGAAGGTCTCGAGGAAAGCCGCCGCCTGGAGCTGGCCCTTCACGAGCAAATAGTCATTCCGAGCAAGAAAATCGTTGTATTGATCGGAAACGATGTCGGCCCGTTCATACGGATCCATCCGCAAATTGAACAGTTTCGGAATGCGCCAGGTGATCAATGGTGTCTGCCAGACGGCGAAGCCTCCCGGCGCGGGCTGCTCGTGAAACACGACCTTCCAGTCGTCGAACCGGGTCGCCACCAAGGCTCCGTCGTCGTCAAAGTAGTAAAAGTCCTTGCGGGCGCTCTTGTCCGTCTTGCCGGTGATGTAGTCGAGCTGGTTATAGCCATCGAGATGGTTTTTAAAACTGACGGTGCTGCCTTCGGGCTTCCAACCGCTCAATAGGCGGCTCTTGATGTCGGGGTCCCCCGCAGCGGCGACAAGCGTCGGGAACCAGTCGAGACCCGAGAAGATCTGGTTGGAAACCTGGTTGGGTTTGATGTGACCGGGCCAGCGAACCATTGCTGGGACACGGAATGCGCCCTCCCAGTT
Organism: Rhizobium sp. Leaf453; assembly: GCF_001425605.1. Classification (GTDB taxonomy): domain Bacteria; phylum Pseudomonadota; class Alphaproteobacteria; order Rhizobiales; family Rhizobiaceae; genus Pararhizobium. The sequence continues at coordinate 170,746 of NZ_LMRG01000003.1, forward strand.
GGTATCTTTCTCTGAACGGAACGGCGTTGTTGCGGCGTCCGGCCATGACCATTGATTTGGACCATTGTCGGTGGTGTAAACGACGATAGTGTTGTCTGCGATCCCAAGCTCGTCTAGCTTCTTCAATAGTTTGCCAACGTCGCCGTCGTGCTCGACCATGCCGTCGGCATAATCGTTGCCGCGCATGCCACTTACGCCTTTCATCGATTCCCGAACGTGGGTGAAGGCGTGCATACGCGTCGTGTTCATCCAGGTGAAGAACGGCTTCTTCGCCTTGGCCTGACGGTCGATGAAGTCGATAGCTGCCGCGGTCGTCTCGTCGTCGATCGTCTCCATGCGTTTCTTGTTCAAAGCCCCAGTGTCCTCGACCTTTCCGTCAGCGGACGCCTTCAAGACCCCGCGCGGCGAATAGGCCTTCAGAAACTCTTCGTCATCTCTAGGCCAGTATGGCGCTTCCGGCTCTTCCTCGGCGTTCAGGTGATAGAGGTTGCCGAAGAATTCGTCGAACCCGTGATTTGTGGGTAGGTACTCGTCCCTGTCTCCAAGGTGGTTCTTGCCGAACTGGCCTGTTGCATAGCCCAGCGTCTTGAGAGCCTGAGCGATCGTAATATCGCCGTCTTGGAGACCCACGGACGCGCCGGGCGCACCAACCTTGCAGAGGCCTGTCCGAAGGCAAGTCTGCCCTGTGATGAAGGTGGATCGTCCCGCCGTGCAACTGTTCTCGGCGTAGTAGTCCGTGAACCTCAGGCCTTCGTTGGCAATGCGGTCGATGTTAGGGGTCATGTAGCCGACAACCCCGTCCGAATAGGCGGAAATGTTCGTCTGGCCAATGTCGTCGCCGAAGATGACAAGGATGTTCGGCTTCACAGCCGCCGCGTCCTGTGCATTTGCGGTCTTGGTGGCGATTGTACCTACAGTCAACGATATCGCTGCGGCAACGGTCGCGCTTAACAGCCTGCGGGAGAGTCTAGTCATGGCCCCCCATCGTGTCGTGTCTAAGGCTCCAGACATTGCAGTCTCCTCTTTCGCGGATCGGATAGACCTGCCTATTGGCAGGTCATGTCGTTGACGCGCTACTCTCGTTTGAAACCACGTAAATGGAAGTACGTTACGGTAACAAGGCAGGAGTTCATTTTAACAGAAGCGTAAATTGCTAACTCACGGCGTTTGCATTTCACACGTCCAAAACCTTCGAACCCAACTCGAATGTCGGTTCGAGGGCAAAGCCTCAGCAGGGGACTGTCTGCAGTCGGCCCCCTCCCACTAAAAAATTCATCCCCATTCATCCCCGCCCCCATCACCTGTGCCACAATCCACTCGTCCCGTCACGGATACACCGGTTTGCGTTGCCGGCGAGGCGGGGTCGGTGCCCGGATGGTCTGGCGGAACGCGCGCCGGATATCCGGGGCCGCGTGAAAGGCGGTTCTCCTCCGGTTCGCGAATGAACCGGGCGTGCCGGGTAGAAAGGCCCAGCGGATAAGCAGCGGGCCGGGGCATTGGAGGCCTCTCCGTCAAACGGGAGGCGCAGAAGAACCTGAGAAGCGCGGCAAAAGACACCGAAACGGGGCACATCGCGTGTCACCTACTACTATACCCTGATGCACTCGATGTGTCCCGGCCGGACTGCTCTTTGAAAACCACGGCGATTTTTCGCGCGTGGCTGCAAGACGTTGCGGAATCGCTGACGTCAGCGTTTCAAATGAAAATGCGAAAGCAAAACGCAAGGCTACGGCTTCCGAAGCCGGTTATTTGACACCAACGCCTCCCCACACTCCGTCATCCTCGGGCTTGACCCGGGGATCCAGCGACCCGACGTCCGTCGGGTCAAAAGACTCTTCTCAATCAATGGCTTGTGCGGATGGATCTTCGGGTTAAGCCCGAGGATGACGGAGGGGACGCGCCCTGAGCCACCTGCAACATAGCCTAAAAACCCCATTTCCGCCGCATCACTGAAACAATTGAAACAATTTCGCTCGCCAAACGAACTCAAACTGAAACAGAAACGAACGATAACCCTCCCCATGCAGTCGGAACGAACCGACATGCTCATCAAACCAACGGGATGGAGAACGACAATGGGACAGTTTCAGATCAAGCTGGGCAGCGGCCACAACACATGGACCGCTCCGGACGACGACAATTATTACATCGAAGGCGAAGACGGCAACGACACGATCACCACCGGTGACGGCGACGACTATATCTTCGGCGGCAATGGCAACGACATCATATCGTCCGGCGACGGCTACGACATGATCTATGGCGGCGCCGGCAATGACGAGATCCAGATCGGCGCCTATGCCCATATCTTCCGGGATGGAGCGGGCATCGTCTATGCCGGTACCGGCGACGACATCATCCAGAACTATTCCGACACCAACGCCAAGCTCTACGGCGAGGAAGGCAACGACACATTCGTTCTCAGCGGCGGCGGCAAGGCCTATGGCGGCGAAGGCAACGACACGTTCAAAGTCGACAATGTCGATGACAACTTCACCATGGATCTCTATGGCGGTGCCGGCGACGACCGGTATGTCGACATCGGCGGCGATTCCACCAACATCATCCACGAGGACGCCAATGGCGGCACCGACACGGTCCGCGTCCTGCTCGGCATCGACTATAAACTCGGCGCCAATGTCGAGAACCTGGAAGTGGACGGCCACGTCTATGAATCGACCGTGTTCCCGGTCATCGATTTCGAAACGCCGGATGGCGGCGGCGAACTGAAGGGCAACGAACTCAACAACCGCATGACGGGTGCCGGCCGCAGCGAGATTTTTCGCGGGGCCGCCGGCAACGACTATATCAGCGGCAAGGACGGCCATGACACGCTCTACGGTGACGCCGGCAGCGACACGCTGATGGGCGATGACGGCAAGGACAATCTCTATGGCGGCAGCGGCAACGACTATATGATGGGCGGCCGCGATGCCGACCGGATCGACGGCGGCGAGGGCAGCGATTTCATCGATGGCGGCTCGGGCGCAGACACGATGTGGGGCGGCATGGGCAACGACACTTTCGTGATCGACACCCTCTCCGACAAAACAACCGAATATGGCGGCGAAGGCACCGATACGATCATTTCCAAGGTGGCGAGCTACACGCTCGGCATCAACATGGAAAATCTTTCGCTCGGTGGCACCGGCGACCAGATCGGCTACGGCAACGCCTACAACAACAGCCTGTCGGGCGGCGAAGGCAACAACTATATCGACGGCATGGCCGGCAACGACACGATCTTCGGCATCAACGGCAACGACACGCTGCATGGCGGCGACGGCAATGACGGCATATCCGGCGGCAATGGCGACGACCTGCTCTATGGCGAAAACGGCGACGATTCCCTCTACGGCAATGATGGCGTCGACTTCATCTGGGGCGGCACCGGCAACGACCGGGTCGACGGCGGCGCCGGCGGCGACATCATCAACGGCGAAACCGGCTATGACGAGCTTTATGGCGGCGCAGGCAACGACTTCGTCAATGGCGGCGTCGGCATCGACATCCTGTTCGGCGGTGACGGCAACGACAAGCTTGACGGCGGTCTTGACATCGACGCCCTGCACGGCGATGCCGGCAATGACACGCTGACCGGCGGGGCGCTCGGCGACAGCCTCTGGGGCGGCACCGGCAACGACACGTTCATGTTCAAATCGACATCCGAAAGCGCGCTGAGCGGCTGGGACACGATCAAGGACTTCGAACACGGCTATGACAAGATCGACCTCTCCTCGATCGACGCCAGCAGCCAGGTGTCCGGCAACAATGCCTTCACCTTCACGATCGCCAAGCCCGGCATGGCCGATGACGGCACCCTTTGGACGACCAAGGCCAACGGCAACACCACCGTCTACGGCGATGTCAACGGCGACGGCCTGGCAGACTTCCGCATCGACCTGATCGGCGTCACCAGCGTCTCCAGCTCGGACTTCCTGCTGTAAACGCAACGCGCATGACAAGCCCCCGCCGTTCTCCAGTCACGGCGGGGGTTTTGTCGTGTGAGCGCTGCTCCGCCGCATGGCCATCCGCATGACAATTGCGGCGCCTTGATGCAGTATCGGTCGGGCCGAGACCTGCTTGAAAGGAATGCATCACCGATGTCCGAGCTCGATACGATCATGGAAGAGAACATGGTCTGCGCCACGGTCCATGCGCAGCATGCCGCGACGGCAACCACGATCCGCGCCTATCTGGCGGCACATCGACCCGATCGTATTTTGTCCTTCAAGATTTCCACGCCATCAGCGGATATGGGAGACTGGTGCGAGCGGCTGCTTGCCGATGCCGGCGTGTCCATTCGCCGGACGTCCCCAATGCTCATCGGTGGAACCGCATCCGGCCAGGTCTGGAGCAAGCTGTTGGTGGAGCAGGGAGAGCTTATGGATCGGCATTCGATCCAGCTTTCCCCTGCCCGTCCCGGAAACGCTTCTTGAACCGCCTCCCTACGCAGCCACACCTTGCGAAAACAAGGCCTTGCGGCTGTCATCATCCAGCATCGACTTGAAGGCATGCCCCTGTTTGAGCGCGAGCGCCTGCTGCACGGCGGGGCGCTCGGCCATCGCCTGCATGAACCGGGCGACATGCGGATAATCGGAAAGTCCCTTTTCGTCGAAGACATAGCCGGCCGATGCTGCCCAGCCCCAGAGCGCCATGTCGGCAATCGAATAATCCCCGCCCGCTAGCCATGGGCTATCCTTCAGCCGGGCATCGAACACCCGGTAATGCCGTTCCAGTTCCTTGACGTAGCGATTCTTGGCATAGGGCAGGTCTTCGGGTGCATAATGCAGGAAATGGATCGCCTGGCCGGAAAAGGGAGAGAGGCCAGTCGCCACCAGTTGTAGCCAGGAGAGCATCACCGCCTTTTCGCCGAGATCGGCCGGAACGAAGCGGCCATGCTTTTCGGCGAGATAGAGCAGGATCGCGTGGGAATCGAACACGGTCACACCGCCATCCACCAGCGCCGGCACCTTGGCGTTCGGGTTGATGTTCAGGAAGTCCGGCCGGTGCTGTTCACCCTTGAAAATGTCGATCGGCCTGACCTTAAAATCGAGGTTCAACTCCTTGAGTAGCACCGCCACCTTCATCGAATTCGGCGTGGCATGAAAATAGAAATCGAGCATGGAATCATCCGTTGGCAGGAGGATGCGGCCCGCCGGAAGCGCGGCCCGCCGCCTTCACGATTGAAGGCCTGGCCGTACCATGATGTTCATACGCTCGCCTGACCAATCGATCCGTTGGATCGCACCCAATCGACAAATCGATGCCTGTTTCAGCGCCGTCCCGGCCGCGACGCCGTCATCACCATCTTGCGCAACCAGATGTGAGCCGGATCCGCCCGCATGCGGGGATGCCAGAAGACGTTGATCGTGAAGGGCGATAGCGGCAAGGGCGGCTCGAAGAGGTCGAGCGTATCGGTAAACCGCTCGAGGAAGCGCAGTGGCAGAGTGCAGATGCAATCCGTGCTCGCCAGCACCAGCGGCGCCATGCCGTAGCTCTGAAGCGAAACCGACACCCGGCGTTCCCGGCCTATCTCCGCCAGAGCATTGTCGACCATGCCGCTGAAATGTCCGCCGCTGGTCGAGATCAGCAAATGATCGAGATCGCAGAACTCGTCGAGCGTCAGTTCCCGCTTTCCGCGCGGATGATCGCGTCGCTGGGCGGTCACGAATTTTTCCTCGAACAGCGTGCTGGAGATCAATTCGTTCGAGCCATCCTCGGCCGCGCCGACGAACAGGTCGACCTCGCCCTGTTCGAGCAGACCGGCGATCTTCGATTTGTCCGGCAGGGTGAAGGCGATCTTGATCGACGGTGCATGGGCCTTGATCAGCGGAATAAGATCGGGCGCCAGGATGGCGGCGGGGTTATCGGTAGCGGCGATCCGGAACACCCGTTTGCTGGTGGCGGGATCGAACAGATGGGCGGTGTTGACAAAATCACCGAACCGCTCGATCAGCCGCGTCAGTTCCGGCTGCAGCGCCACCGCATGCGGCGTCGGGATCATGCCGCGACCGGAGACGGAGGGAATGAACAGCGGATCGTTGAGCAGATGCCGAAGCCGCGTCAACCGGGCGGAAAGTGCCGACTGGCTGATGTTCAGCCGCCCGGCGGCATGGGTGACGTTCGGCTCCTTCAGCAGCGCGTCCAGCGTCAGCAGCAGGCCGACATCGAAATCGGAAATTCGCTGGCTCACTGTTGCTCTCCTCCCTGCCCCGCCGTCGCAGACGACAGCTACCCCTGAATATAGCAGCGGTACGCCGGGTCAAAGCGCAGACTGGGAAAGGATGCAATGTCTTCGTAGGTTAGCGGGCAAACCGTCGCGCGCCGGCCACGCAGAGGATGACGGCGACGGTGACGGCGAGCATGCTCCAGGTCACCGTCTCGTGCAGCAGCGTCGCGGCAAGGGCGAGGCCGAAGAAGGGCTGCAACAACTGCAGTTGGCCGACGGCGGCGATGCCGCCCTGTGACAAGCCGCGATACCAGAAGACGAAGCCGATCAGCATGCTGAACAGCGAGACGTAACCCAGGCTGACAAGGGCCGGCATGCCGATACCGGCGAAGGTCGGCGGCATGAAGATGAATGTGACGACGATCATCAGCGGCAGCGACAGGACCAGCGCCCAGCAGATCACCTGCCAGCCGCCGATTGTTCGCGACAGCCTGCCGCCCTCGGCATAACCGAGACCGCAGACAATGACCGCTGCCAGCATCAGGAGATCGCCGGTCAGCGACGCGCTCAAGCCGCGTGTCGCAGCGAAACCGGCGACAAGGACGCTTCCGAGGATCGAGAAGAACCAGAAGGCGGGCTTCGGGCGTTCGCCGCCACGGATGACACCAAACGTCGCGGTGGCGAGCGGCAGCAGGCCGATGAAGACGATGGAATGGGCCGATGTCACATGCTTCAGCGCCAGCGCCGTCAGCAGAGGGAAGCCGACGACGACGCCACCGGCGACGACCAGGAGAGACACGATCTCCCGGCCCGTCGGCCGCTTCTGTTTCAGGAGAACAAGAAGCAGCAAGCCGATGATCCCGGCGATCGCCGCCCGTGCTACGGTGAGGAAGACCGGATCGAAATCCATCACCGCAACGCGCGTGGCCGGAAGCGAGCCGCTGAAAATCAGCATGCCCATAAAGCCGTTGAGCCATCCGGCGGTCGATCTGTCCATCTGTCAGTCCTCTGCTTCGATGCCTCCCTTATCCTCCGCAGGCACTGTTCCCGCCAGCGACAGACTGATACAGTTCGGCAAAACTGTTATGGATCAAATGGCAACACAGATGAGCGATGAAAGCAAAGGACGCACGCGGGTCGTGATGGTGATGGACACGATCCGGCAGCGCATCGTCGGACGCAGCCTGACACCGGGCGCGAAACTGCCGTCGGTCCGTTCGCTGGCATCAACGCTGAAGGTCTCGGTCTCGACGGTGGTCGATGCCTATGAGCGCCTTGTAGCCGAAGGGGCGATCGTATCGCGCGCCGGCTCCGGCTTCTACGTGGCCAACCAGATCGCCCCCTTCGCGCTGTCGGAAACAGGACCGAAACTCGACCGCGCCGTCGATCCCTTCTGGATCTCACGCCAGTCGCTGGAGGCGAGCGAGAGCGACCTGAAGCCCGGATGCGGCTGGCTGCTGCCGTCCTGGCTGCCCGAAGACAGCATTCGCCGTGCCTTGAGAAACCTGTCGCGCGGCACGGCCTCCAGCCTTGCCGATTATGGCACGCCACTCGGCCTGCCGGCGCTGCGGCAACTGCTTGCCCGGCGGTTTGCCGAGCGCAGTATCGAAGCATCGCCGGACCAGATCATGCTGACGGATTCGGGCACGCAGGCGATCGACCTTCTCTGCCGCTTCCTGCTGGAACCCGGCGACACCGTGCTGGTTGACGATCCCTGCTATTTCAATTTCCATGCCCTGCTGCGCGCTCACCGGGCAAACCTGGTCGCCGTGCCCTATACGCCTGTTGGCCCCGACATCGAAATGTTCGCGCAAATCGTCGCCACCCATCGGCCGCGGCTCTACATCACCAATGCCGGCATCCATAATCCGACCGGCGCGACCCTGTCCCCAGTCGTCGCCCACCGGGTTCTCAAGATCGCCGAACAGTTCGATCTCACCATTGTCGAGGACGATATCTTCGCCGATTTCGAGCATACGCCTGCCCCGCGTCTCTCGGCCTTCGATGGGCTGGAAAGGGTCATCCTGATCGGCAGTTTTTCGAAGACGCTCTCGGCCTCGGCCCGCTGCGGTTTCATCGCCGCCCGGCCGCAATGGATCGAAGGCCTGACGGACCTTAAGATTGCGACGTCGTTCGGTGGCGCGCGTCTGGATGCGGACCTCGTCCTGAATGTGCTCGGCGACGGCGGATACCGGAAGCATGTCGAAATACTGCGAACAAAACTTGCCCAGGCAAGAGCAGAGGTCGCTGGCAGGCTGAAACCGCTGGGGATTGTGCCATGGATCGAACCGCTGGCGGGCATGTTCCTGTGGTGCCATCTCCCGGAGGGTATCGACGCCACCGCCGTCGCCCACGCCTCGATCAAGCGCGGTGTGGTCATGGCACCCGGCAATGCCTTCAGCCTGTCACAGGCCGCGACAGGGTTCATGCGGTTTAACGTGTCCCAATGCCTTGATGCAAAGGTGTTCGACGTGCTTACGGAAGTCCTGAAAGCGAGAGCTTAGCCCTCGACACCGAGCGATTCCGCCGAGATCCAGAACACCGACTCGTCCTCTTCCGCCGTCTGCAGCCAGAGGAATTCCAGATCGGGGAACTCGGCTTCGAGGATTTCGCGGCCGGTGCCGATCTCGCATATCATGCCGCCGCCGGGATTGAGGTGATCGCCAGCCTTTGCCAGGATTTCGCGGACGAGGTCGAGACCATCGACACCGCCATCATGGGCCATGGCCGGTTCGGCGCGAAATTCCGGCGGATAGGCGTCCATCGCCACATGATCGACATAGGGCGGGTTGGTGATGATCAGGTCATATTTGCGGCCGGCCAGCGGGGTGAAAAGATCGCCCTGATGCAGGGTGACCTGATCCTCGACCTCATGCTCGGCGACATTGATCTTCGCGACCTCAAGCGCATCGGGCGACAGATCGACGGCATCGACATAGGCGCCGGGGAAGAATTTCGCGGCGAGGATCGCCAGGCACCCGGAGCCGGTGCAGATATCGACGGCGCTTTCGATGCTCAGCGGATCGGGCAGGAAGGACGAGCCCATCTCGCCGCCATATTCAGCGAACAGGATTTCGCCGATATGCGAGCGCGGCACGATCACCCGTTCGTCGACATGGAAACGGACGCCCTGGATATAGGCGTGACCGGTAATGTAGGACGTCGGCTTGCGAGTTGAGACACGCGCCTCGATCCGCTCGGCGAGTAGCTTGCGCTCGGGAGCCAGCAGGCGGGCATCGAGGAAGGGATCGAGCGTATCGATCGGCAGGTCGAGACTGTCGAGCAACAGGAATGCCGCGTCATCGATCGCCGTCGTGGTGCCGTGGCCATAGCTCAGCTCCGCCGCGTTGAAGCGAGAAATCGCATAGCGCCAGAAGTCTCTGAGGGTGAGGAGTTCACGCGCAATATCGTCGGTGTTCAACATGGTCTCGCTTCCAAACGTTCGCCGCCTCGCTTATTTGCCGTTGATGAACGGACGAAGCGGCGATAACTGCACTCGGGTTGAGCTTCGCTCTAAATGGCAGGGGCAGGCAGGTCAACAGCCGGTCATGTGGGCTTGAGGGACAGTGTGATGAAACAGGGCCGCAAGGGGCGCAATATCAGCGGAAACAAGACGAGCGAACCTGCGCCTGGCGGCAAGCGGGTGACCCTGCCGCGCGCCCTGTCGAAGCTCGGCTTCTGTTCGCGCACGCAGGCCGAGGAGATGATCGCCGCCGGTCGCGTCACGCTCAGTGGACGAGTGGTGACCGATCCTGCGACCTGGGTCGACCTGTCGAACGCCGCCATTGCTGTCGACGGCAAGATGGTGGTGGCGGAACAGCCGGTCTATCTGATGCTGAACAAGCCGCGCGGGCTGGTGACCACCCGTCATGATCCGGAAGGGCGGCCGACGGTGTTCGATTGCCTGAAGAACATCGACCATGCTCACCTTTCCCCCGTCGGGCGCCTGGACAAAGCGAGCGAGGGCCTATTGCTCTTCACCAACGACACGGAATTTGCCCAGGCACTGCTCGATCCAGAAACCCATGTCTCCAAGACCTATCATGTGCAGATCGACAGGATCGCCGATCAGGATCTGATGGAGGCGCTGATGCGCGGCGTCCGGCAGGATGACGATTTCCTACGCGCGAAGAGTGCACGGATGCTGCGCGAAGGGGGCCGAAATTCTTGGGTCGAGATCGAACTCGACGAGGGACGCAACCGGCAGATCCGCCGCATGCTGGAAGCGTTGGATGTCGCCTGCCTGCGGCTCATGCGCGTCGCGATCGGCAATCTTCCGTTGGGCGATCTGGAAAAGGGCGCGGTGCGGACGCTGACGGAAGGCGAGGTGGATGGCCTGCGCCGGCTTTGCGGCATGAAATAAACTATCTCCGGCTAAGCCGCGACACGCGGGCATGCCAGACAACGAGGGCAGGGACCACCAGCAACTCCATGCAAAGGCCCAGCACATGCCCTGTCGAAGGGACACCGGCAATGACCAGCGAAGCAAGCCGCGCCAGCCCGCCACAAACGGTAAGAATGGCCAAGAACCGGATGCGCTCGGTCTTCTTCTCGATGGCCGGAATGCAGGTGTACCAGCTAAGCCCGAAGGCGAGGAACAGGCCGGACAGGAAGCGCACATGGCTGTCGAGATCGGCGGGGCCAGCCGTGACGCCAAGAAAACCGGCGCCCGTCACCACGCCACAGAGGCCGGCAAACACAGGCAGCAGCGCCAGAACGGCGATCGTCACCTGCAACAGCCGGCGCTGCCGGAAATCGGTCGGGCTGATCTGATAGGCAAGACTGGTCATGGCATGTCCTCCAGCGACACAGGGGTTACGGCATGCAGCGAGGCGGAGTTTCAGCGCTGACCTACACGTCGGCGTGAGCAGGACGTGAACGATCGCAGGGCGCCTGTGGGAGGCAAGGATGGGGCCTCTGGCTCCGACATTGATTTTCATGTCGAGCGGCGCTATTTAAGCATCTCGTGGTGATTTGGCCGGCCGGCTTGCAGCCACGTTAAATAAGTCGCTAAAGGGCCGTGCGTGCGCAAGCAGCGGGGCCGGTAGCGATTCATCGTTGCCGGTTTTTTTATTCCGGCTTGTCCGCCTGTTCGTTTGACCGAGTGTTGTCCATGCCCATCAAGATTCCCGATACGCTGCCCGCCTTCGAAACCCTCGTCAAAGAGGGCGTGCGGGTGATGACCGAAACCGTGGCGATCCGTCAGGACATCCGCCCGCTGCAGATCGGGCTGCTCAACCTCATGCCGAACAAGATCAAGACCGAAGTGCAGATGGCGCGCCTCGTCGGCGCCTCGCCGCTGCAGGTCGAGTTTTCCCTGATCCGCCTCGGCGGCCACAAGGCCAAGAACACGTCGGAAGAACACCTGCTCGCCTTCTACGAGACCTGGGAAGAGGTGAAGCACCGCCATTTCGACGGCCTGATCATCACCGGCGCTCCGGTCGAGACGCTGGAATACGAGGATGTCACCTATTGGGGCGAGATGCAGGACATCCTCAACTGGACGCACACCAACGTCCATTCGACGCTCAACATCTGCTGGGGCGCGATGGCGGCGATCTACCATTTCCACGGCGTGCCGAAGCATACGCTCAGGGAAAAGGCCTTTGGCGTCTACCGCCACCACAATCTCAATCCGTCCTCACCTTACCTTTCCGGCTTCTCCGACGATTTCCAGATCCCGGTCTCCCGCTGGACCGAGGTGCGGCGCGGCGATATCCAGACGGTGCCGGAACTCGAGATCCTGATGGAATCCGACGAGATGGGGGTGTGCTTCGTTCACGAGAAGGCCGGCAACCGGCTCTACGTGTTCAACCATGTCGAATATGACTCGACCTCGCTGTCGGACGAATATTTCCGCGACATCGATGCCGGCGTGCCGATCAAGATGCCGCATAATCATTTCCCGCACAACGATCCGAGCCTGCCGCCGCAGAACCGCTGGCGCAGCCATGCGCATCTGCTGTTCGGCAACTGGATCAACGAAATCTACCAGACCACGCCCTATGACCCGGCGGATATCGGAAAGGACAGACGGTGACCACGCATCTTGTCATCCGGCCGATCGAGAGTGGAGACGAGGCCGAGTGGCGCCGTCTCTGGAAGGCCTATCTTGCCTTTTACGAAACCGTCCTGCCGGAGGAAATCTATGCCCTCACCTTCTCGCGCCTGCTGAGCGGCGCGGCGCATGAGTATGCCGGGTTTCTGGCGATATTGAACGGCAAGACGGTGGGACTTGCGCACTATCTGTTTCACCGCTCCTGCTGGCATGAACAGTCGATCTGCTATCTGCAGGACCTGTATGCCGATCCCGAAATCCGCGGACAGGGGATCGGCCGGGCGCTGATCGAGGCGGTCTATGCCCGTGCCAATGCCGAAAAGGCGCAGGAAGTTTACTGGATGACCCAGGATTTCAACGCAACAGCGCGCAAACTCTACGATCGGATCGCAGACAAGACGCCGTTCATCGTCTATCAGAAGACGTCTTGAGCGAACCGGCAGTGTTTTTCAGGCAATGACGGGTGAGGAGATGCTGCCAGTGGAAACGCTGCGGTGAATTGTATGACTTTTCGGTTGCCGACCCCAGCGAAATGACGCAGGTTGCCGCCGGGGCAGTGGAGGAAAAACGGCCGTGCAGACACAGACAGACATTTTCGGCCATCTACCGACCGGTGAAGCCGTGCATCGCGTGGTCCTGACTGGTGGGGGATTGACGGCGAACATTCTGACCTGGGGCTCGGTGATCCAGGACCTGCGGCTCGACGGCCATGCCGCGCCGCTGGTGCTCGGCTTCGACAATTTCCAGGACTATCTCGACCATTCCCCCTATTTCGGCGCGACACCGGGGCGCAACGCCAACCGCATCGGCGGCGGCCGCTTCGCGATCGACGGCACCGCATACCAGCTGGAAAACAACGAGAACGGCGTCACCCACCTGCATGGCGGCAGCGATGGCATTGCCAAGCGCATCTGGGATATCGTCGAGCAGACGGATAATCGCGTGGTGCTGCGGATCACCGATCCCGATGGCCGCGCCGGTTATCCCGGCAATTGCACCGTGACCTGCACCTATACGCTAAGCGACGGCGGCGTGCTCAATGTTCTCTACGAAAGCACGACCGATCAGGCGACGATCTGCAATGTCTGCCAGCACAGCTATTTCAATCTCGACGGCACCGCCGATGCGCTGGGCCACGACGTGATGATAGCGGCAAACGACTACCTGCCGACGGACGAACGCCAGGTGCCGACCGGCGAAATCCGCCCGGTAGCTGGAACCGCCTTCGACCTGCGGACGATGACGCCGATGCGCCGCCAGCTGGAAGGCGACAAGATCGGCTACGACCACAATTTCTGCCTGTCCGAGGCGCGCGGCCCCAAGCAATCTGTCGCTTTGGTGCGCAGCATCAATTCCGGCGTCTCGCTGGAAGTCCGCACGACCGAGCCGGGCGTTCAATTTTATACCGGCTTCAAGATGGACGTGCCGGTGCCGGGCCTCGACGGCCGTCGTTACGGGCCGTTTGCCGGCTTCTGCCTGGAAACGCAAATTTGGCCGGATGCCGTCAATCACGCCAATTTCCCGGAAGCCATCCTGCGGCCAGGCGAAACGCTGCGGCAGGAAACCGATTACGTCTTTACAAGAAGCTGATTCCGGCCCACCTCACTGCAAAGACAAGACGCGACCGGGGAGGGAAGCGACGATGGCTGACACCACACGAAACCATGGAAAGATCGCACTCGTCACCGGCGGCGGCACCGGCATTGGTCGGGCGATCGCCGAGGCCTTGGCGAAGAACGGCTTTACCGTCGTGATTTCCGGCCGCCGTTACGACGTCCTGCAAAAAGCCGCGCACGAGATCGCGGAGGCAACGGGTGGCACACTGCGCGCCTTCGCCGCCGATGTCGGCGACCCGCATTCCGTCGCGACCCTCTTCCAGACCGTCGCCCATGATTTCGGCCGCCTCGACCTTCTCGTCAACAATGCCGGCATGGGCCTGCCGGCGGTGCCGATGGAAGACATCACCTTCGAGCAATGGAACGCCATCGTCGCGGCGAACCTGACGGGTGCCTTCCTCTGCACCCAGCAGGCGATGAAACTGATGAAGGCGCAGACGCCACGCGGCGGGCGCATCATCAACAACGGCTCCATCTCCGCCTCGACGCCCCGACCGATGTCAGCTCCCTACACGGCGACCAAACACGCCATCGCCGGCCTGACCAAATCGACTGCGCTCGACGGCCGCGCCTTCGACATTGCCTGCGGCCAGATCGATATCGGTAATGCCTCGACCGAGATGACTTCGCGCATGAGCGGCGGCGTGCTGCAGGCCAATGGCGAGATCGCCAGCGAGCCGACCATTCCCGCCCATCTCGTCGCCGATGCGGTCGTCTACATGGCCGGCTTGCCGCTCGATGCCAATGTGCTGACCATGACCGTGATGGCGACGCAGATGCCCTATGTCGGGCGCGGCTGACCGGATATCCGGCCCGTCCAAAAATAGTGCAAGCCTATACAATAGATTAGCAATAGAAAAAACTCTGCAGTTGACGGTTGCGTTGAGTATATGTACTCTCGCAACCTATAAATTATACATTTTGCAGGTGACATAATGCGCCCGAAATCGTCTTTCGACGGGTCGGCGAGCGTAGCTTTATGGCCTATGCTTGTATTGATCCCTTCCCTTATTTTGTCCGGTTGCGTTTCGACCGACGGCTCGCAGAGCACGCCGGAGCAGATCGCCGCGCAAATCGAGCGGCAGTGCGCCTTTGTCACGACAGCAACATCCATAGCAGCCATTCTCGGTCTTCCCGGAGCGCCTGCCGCCGACAAGCTGGCGCAGGTGGTCTGCAAGGAGATCGAGAACAAGACGCGAGCCGGCCTGACGGCGCCAGGTCAGAAGGCGACCGTAGAGATCAATGGCGTCCCGTTGACGGGTACCCTCAAATAGACTGACAGATGCACCACGCTTCAACGGAGCAAGCATCATGCGCCGCATCGGAGTTGTTCTTGCCGCCTACGTGATCACGCAGCCGCTTTTCGCACAGGAAGCGGGCGTGATCGATGACGCCATCGAAAACCCGGTCGATTTCGGCCGTGTCGCCAACGACATGGCCGAGGCGACATCCAACGGCTTTCGCGAAACATTGCAGTTTCCCGGTGCCGACCAGCTTGGCGATTTCACGCCGGCCGTTCCGGTGCTGATCCCTCAGAAACTGTTCGTGGACCTGAAGGCCGGCACGACGGAACTGGGCGGCGATCAGGTGGGCCTGGAGGATACGACCCGGAAGGCCGGAATCAGCTTCAGCAAATCCGGCTATTCGGCTTGGGTTTCCTATCCGAAATTCAACATGAACATCCAGGCGAGCTCCATCTCCTATGCCGCCGCCAACGATGCCTCGCCCGCCTTTGCTGGCGCCAAGCCGGATTATTACAACAAGCTTGCCGGCGACGTGATCACCTTCGGCTATGCCGGGGCGGATTACATGGTGTTGTTCGAATGCCTGGTCGGCGACGAGGAATGCGTCACGGAAGGTGAGGCCGACAAGATCGTCGATAAATTCGTGCTGTGCGACCAGCAGGGTGGCTGCGTCGGCACCTTCCCCGTCAACACGGAGACACAGCCGTGATCCCCAGCAAATGGCTCCTTCCACTCATTGTCTTGTCCGCGCTCGCTGCACCACTCCACTCCGCACGGGCAGTCGATTTCAAGGTCAATCCACCCGGCGTGCTCAAGGACAATTTCGGTCAGGGCGCGCCCGACTATTCAAGCTACGCGCCCGGCATCAAGTTCCCCATCACCGGCTTTCCGACGACACTCAACTCGCAGGTCCGCAACAAGGGCGGCGGCGCGATCGGAGGCGACCAGTGCGACGCCGGCAACTACAACGAAGTCTGGTCGGACACGCTGTGCGAAACGCGCGGCAAGAAGAACGCACCGCCCCTTGGCTGCCCGCTCAATACAGTGCATCAAGGCGTCGATATTCGCGGCGGCACGACGACGACCTGCAGCACGCTGCGCAGTTCGCGCCAAAACCTCATCCCCGTCGTCGCGGTCAAGGACGGCGTCATCAAGGCGATCGGCAGCTATACAGTGGACCTGTGGCCACGCGACGGCGAACGCTACCGTTACCTGCACATGAACATGCAGGGGCTGAAGGTGCGCCTCAACCAACGCGTCACCGCCGGCGAGACGATCGGCTTCATGTACAATGACTTCGGCGGCACCTCGACCACGCTCCATCTGCATCTGGAGCACTGGAAGAACATCGCCGGAAAGGGTTTCATCCCCGTCCCGCTCTATTGCGACCTGGTAACGGCTTATGAGCGTGACCGCGGCGTCAGCGCCGTCATGCTCGGCGGCGGACAGCGCTGCGAGGGCAGCACCGGCACGGCCCAGCCGGGCAGCGGCACAGGGACCGATACGGGAACCGGCCCGATCGTCGGCACCGGCCCACAGGTCCAGCCGGGCGAAACGTCGAAGATCTCCTCCTACTGGACATCGAACGGCTCCGAGTTCGGACTGATCTCCGAGGGCAACAGCCGGACCTTCGTGGTCACCACGCCGAAAGCCGAACTGGCGAGCAGCATGCTGCCCGGCGAAAAGGTGTTCTACGGCTTCAAGGCGGGCGAGGTCTATCTCGGCAAGGCACGCATCCTCGGCGATTCCTGTGGCAGCGGCGAGTTCGATGCCACCGGCCCCGTTCTCGAAAGCGGCAAGCGTGTCGAGGTCACCGGCAGCAGACTGAAGGCAGGAGTCGGCTGCACCAGTCCCGGCCCCGAACAAGTGACGATGGCCTTCAGCTTCACCCGCAAAACGGGGGAAGGCCAGACGCCGACGACCTGTGTCGGCGAGACGGCCCTGAACCGTCAATCCAAGACGGAACTCACCCGCAACTGGGGGGCGCTCACCATGTATGTGCCCTGGGAAAGCTGGAATTCCTATATCCGCAACTGGCCGGGCCTGAGGCTCGGGACAGACAACAAGCCGGTCGATGTCCAGACCGACGCTTTCGGCGGCACGATCATGACCTTCGAGACGGATGAATCCGGGGTCGGCATCTGGTGGTATTGGCTGCTGGTGCGCAAAGGCTATGGCGCGAACGGCGTTGCCGTCACCCAGCCGACACTGGTGGAACTTGCCAAGGGCATTGCCGGATCGACGGCCGCGCCTGCGGTGATCGACAACTACATCAACGCCTATTCGCAGCTTTCCGAACGCTATTTCGGGCGACGGCTTGCACGTGACGAGAAAATCCCGATCAGCAATGCCGATCAGCTCTGGGCGCTCGGCCAGACGATGTTCCATCACGAATCCGGCCGCACGCCGCTGATCGACCGCGAAACCTTCGAGCGTGGCATCCGCTTCGGCACCGATTTCATGCAGGGCCGCTTCCAGAACGTCGCGGCCTACAAGAAAGTCTGCGCGGAACCTGTGGTCGTCGTACCGGGACAGCAGGAGCCGGGTGCTTCGCCGCAGATCCTCGCCGAAAAGGATGCCCGCATCCTCGTGCTGGAACAGACGACGGCGCGGTTGAACGGCATGGTTCAGGATCTGCAGGAGCGGCTGGACCGGATTTCGAAGCTGGCGGCGGAGTAACGGGCACGGGGGAGAGCGGTGCTCCGTCCTGAACCGGGAAGACTTGTACTGGCTGGAAGGGACGCTTCACGCCAAGGAAACTGTCGTATTTTCCCTACGGCAAATTCTGTCATCTCTCGCAGCGCCTTCGAGATGGGGATGATCGCGCGTGCGGTGGTCTTCTCTGGTCGTGCTGGATGACGGAAGTTGAGGCTTGGTTTTTCTTCTCCCCAGCGGGGAGAAGTGCCGAGTGAAACGAGGCGATGAGGGGGCTTCGGCGAAGCCGGAGCCACTCGTCATATGCGAGAGGTGGCCTTCGGCCCCCCTCATCCGCCCTTCGGGCACCTTCTCCCCGGCGGGGAGAAGAGAGGCAAGCAGACCTTCGCATGCGATCACTCTGCCTGCGTGGGCCGACGCCAGCCACTGCCTATCGCCCAAATCAACCTTAATTGCCGACCAACCACTTCAGCATATCGACATCGCCCTGCTGAAGATTAGGCGCCTCGGTGGTCGAGAGCTTGCGCTCGATATCCTCAAGGATGAATTTCATCCAAATCGCCTTGTTCTTCCTGTCGCATTGCCCGGTCAGCGGATCTATTTCGAAGCCGAGATGATGCAGCGCCACTAGTTTCCCCTTCCTGTCGAACATCGGCGCGCCGGAACTGCCGCCTTCGGAATCGCACTGATGCGTCAGGGTCGCGCCCTCGACCTTACCCAGCCAGCTTGGCAGCGCCCGGTCGGGGATAGCGCAGTCGCCGCTAATGACCTTCTTTGCGGCAGCCGGGTGATGCACCATCGCGAGCGTCGGCGTATCGGTGGACGCGGCAATCGAGACCGGGCCGATGGAGGCGCTGCCTTCCAGCGGACGGATGCGCAGGAGCGCATAATCGAGATCCTGGCTTGTCGCCAGCACCCGCTCACATCCGAACTCGCGACTGATAGTGTCGTCGTCCCAGGAGAGGTCCAGCTGGGTGCGCTCGCAGATCGGCGGGCTCCAGAAGGCGCCGGGGATTTCCTCGTTCTGGCCGTTGAAGGCCGGGCCGCAATGCCAATTGGTCAGCAGATAGTGCGGCGGGAGGACGATGCCCGAACAGGTGGCCGGCGCGCTTCCCTCGTGAATGCCCACCATGACGAAGGCGACATTGTCGCCCCAGTGGCGGCGCATGAACGGGACCGTGGGATCGAACAGGGCCTTCCAATTGTCGATGCCCTCCACCTGGCGCGAATAATAGGAAATGCCATCCACCGCATCGGGCATCAGGATTTCCTGTCGCAACCGAATGAGTGGAGCCTCCCCACCGCCGGAATTCAAATCGAAGACCAGAATATTCGTGGCATGACGCCCGCTGAGGATGACCTCCCGATTGGCAAAATCTTCCGGTCCGAACACCTCCAGCACATGCTGGTTGACATCGCGGATCACCAGCTGCCACCGATCGCCACCGGGCTCCTGCAGCTTCATCAACACCCGGAAATAACGCGTCCGGGTCGGGGCCGACCGCTCCAGATGCGGCCGCGCGGCACTGATATCCCGCACGGACGTCGGCACGGTCTGCCATTTGCCGAACACCGTGCGTTCCGCGCTGTTGCCGCCACAGGGTACGGCATGCGCCGGAACGGCAAGCGCTGCCGTCAGCAATGCCGAAAGCACGGCACTACGGAAGCGACTCACGGCGCCGGGCATGGTTTACTCGTGATCAGCTTGGCGAGGACGAGATCGTCGAAATCGCGTGGATACAACAGATCACCGCTTTTCTTGCGGGCGATCGGGACATTCTCCCGTTCGGCATCCTCGAAGACCCGAGGATCGAATCGCTGGATGGCGGCCGGCTGGTTGCCGGTCTTGGCAAGCGAATACAGCACCCAGGGTGCCGGTTGTCCGAGCATGCCATCGGGAACGATGACCCGGACCATCCGGACCACATTCTGGGTCGCGGCGGCCTTGGCGACGAGGTTATCGTCCACCAGCTCGATCTTCTTTTCGCACCAGTTGGCGATATCGTCGTTCCCGGTCAGTTCGGTGTAGTCCTGCGCGCCCTTCAGCTTGATCCAGTTCTTTTCCGGATCGAGCAGGGCAACCTGGGGATCGACGACGCCGCTCGCCACGCGGGCAAGATCCTCGGCCTTATAGAAGATCGGCTTGGACGTATATTGCAGCCGCTGCTTGACGACAGCGGAGTTGAGGGACTCTTCCGGTCCGCCGTCGCGGTAATAGTCGGGATAACAATTGACCATCGCGCCGACGAGGCCGCCGACAATGGCGGTCGCCTGCGAGGTGCCGCTCGCAACGGCATAACGCCCCTCGCCCACGGGCGCTACGACCTTCATGCCGGGCGCCGCGACGTGAACGAAGGTGTTGCTGTAGAAAGCATCTTTCCAGACGGACGCCTTGCCTTCCGAACATTCGTCGCACGCCGTCACGACGATGACGTTTGGCAGGTCACCGAGATTGACCGGTGAATAGGCGAGCTCGGCATTGATCTCCAACGGATCGGGAATCTGGCTGTCCTTCTGCAGGGCGGCAACCACCCAAAGGCCGTAGTCGGACGTTTCCTGAATGGTCTTCTGCATGGCCGGGATCATCCGGATCTTCTCCGGCCCGACCCGCTCGCCGGTCGTATTGATGATCTTCGTCTTCAGCCGGCTGCCATCGAGATCGGCATCGGGATAGCTGTACGACCGTCCCTGGTTCTTTTTCGTTGACGGAAAATAGCTGGCGAACACGAACACCTGCGGCCCCATATCGGCGAGGCTCGGGCCTTCGCCGCTTCCGGACACTCGCTTCTGCAGGAAACGCGCGAGATCGGAAATCAACGTGCCATCCGCCCAGGGATAGGCGAAAATGTCGAGCCCGGGGCTCAAGCCCACATAGCCTTTGCCATCCGCCTTGCTGCCAATGATGCTGGCCATGTGGGTGCCATGCTGCGTGGCGACATTGATGTCATTGGCGGGCGTACAAGCGTTGGCCGATGGCGGCGACAATCCGGCCATGGCCTCACCGTTCTTGTCGAGCGGGCGGATGTCGGTGATGTCGTTTGTCGGCTGCAGCAACTGGTCCACCAGCACGACATCGGCACAGGCCGCATCATTTCCATTGGCGGTCTCCCGGCATTTCAGCGCGCAGGCCTTGATGGCATCGGGCGGCTCCCAGCCGGATTGGGCCAGCCAGTCGAACAGGTAGTAGAACGATTTCTCCCGCGCTGGCGCGGCTTCCGGCTGGCAGACGCGGTCGGGACCGGGCAGCGCCTCCCATTCGGCCGATTGCGGATATTTCTGCTCCCCCCTGCCGGCATAGGTATAATCGACCGCCACATTCGGCTGGTAGACGAGATCGAAATCCTCGAAGAAGGCTTCTGCCATGCTGGCATCCACCGGCAGCCGAATCAGGTAATTCATGCTGCCCGGCATTCTCTTGGTCGGCTCCAGCCTGAAAATGTCCAGCATCGGAATCTGGATATCGACCTGTGGCGCCGGTCCCTTCATGTCGGGATTGGTGGCAGCAAAGAGATTTTCGGCCGATTGCGGGCAGTGCGTCCGCGTGACCGGCATCTGGGTCTTGGTTTCATAGATGCCGCAGACGGTATCGCCGGCCTGGACCGTATACATTTCCGTGCGAAACGCCTGATCGCCGAACTTGGCGCGGAACTTCGCCAGGAAATTGGCGATATCGGTGACGGCATTGCCGCCGTAATAGGTGAAATTCAGGGCCTGTGGGCGAAACAGGATGTTCCTTTCCGCCTCCGGCAGGCGCGTCAGCAGCCGTGCGGTCTCATCCTCACTGTAGGGTGTACCGAACTTCTCCAGCGTCTCGTTGCTGGCGACGACGAAGGCATGGCCGTCGATATCCGGAAAGACCTGCAGATGCTCGAACGGCAGCAACAAGCGCCCGTTCGGCGTGTCTATCACCACATCGGCAATATCGCTGCCGCCCAGAACAAGATCGGCGATGGTGCCGACCGGCGGCTTTTCCGGCGTGGCATCCGCATGAACCGGCAGGCCGATCAGTGCCGTGGCAGGCCGCTCGTCGCTGGCGAAGGCCGCTGCCTCATCCCCCGCCCATGCGGCGCTCGGCACGCCCACGGCCAGCGAGATGCCGAGGGAAACCAGAAGGAAGCCAGTGACCCGCAGCCACCGGAAATCACGGTTAAGCATGGCACTCACCCTCCGTAGACGATCGCATGCCCTTGCTTGTCGAGGGGGCTGAGCGTCATGTCCAGACTGCCGCCGCCACCGCAAAAATAGTGCATCACCGAGCGCGGATCCTCTGTCGTCAGCGTCAGGAACACGCCACCTTCGCGGCGGCAGCCTGGCACGCCGTTGATATGCTCGTGGCGATAGCCGAGCACATGGCCAAGCTCATGCAGCAGCACGCCCTTCTTGATGAACTGGCTGGTGTAGAAGGTCGGATCGATCGTCAGCTTGCGGTCCTCCCCGCTATCATGCGGGAAGAAGGACCGCGCAATGAACAGGCCGCCGGCATCGCGAAATTCGACGATGAAGTTGACATTGCCGGCCACAGGCGCCGCGTCCTGCTCCGACACATGAACGAAATCGAGCCCGCTTTCAGGCGCGATCGCCTCCCATTCACCCGTCGCCTGCTCCATCAACTCGGTGATTTCCCGATAACGCACATCGTCGCCAAAGGACGCCTTGTCGATGGCATAGGTCAGCTTGCGGTCCGGCTTGGCGTAGAAATCCATCTGGCCGTTGTGGATGCTGAGCTTGAGTTCGCCGGCGCCGCTCGACTGGCTGCCCGGCGCAAGCCCCAGCAGATGATCCACCAGCTCCTCTTCCGACAAAGCGAGATCACCCTCGACGATGAAGCTGCCGTCAAAATCCCTGGGCAGAACGGCCAGAAGCTCCTTGAAGGCCGCACCTTCCGGCCCACTCGCCGTCGTTGACAGTTCCTTGATCGCCTTTTCCATCACAGGCTGCAAAGGCGGAACCGCATCGGCGGCCATCGAAGGCGTGCAAACAGCGGCAAGACAAAATGCGATCGAAGACAAAAAAAGCGGATGCGACATGGCGATCCCCCTGCTTCCGCACGATGATGAAATCAATTGAAGTATTTTTCAGCTGCTAAAACAGTAAACCATTGAACGAGCGTGATTGCAACCTAAAGGCAATCACAACAGGTAACGGAGACGGGAGCGTGCGTGAGATCGAAACACGGACCGACAGGATCGGTTTCGGTGCATTTTATACTGCCAGGAAATTGTTTCTCATCGGAGCGAAAATGGAGCGGGTGAGGCGATTCGAACGCCCGACCCCAACCTTGGCAAGGTTGTGCTCTACCCCTGAGCTACACCCGCTCATCAACCTCGGCCCGGGGGTAGTCGGTGGACCGTGGCGTCGCTGCGTTGTTTCTTGCGGCGACGGGCGCTATATGGCCCAGCCGATTTTCAAATGCAACAGGGAAATGACGCCGGATCTAAGAAATTTTTCAAAAATGTCGCAAGACCCTGAAAACAAGGCGTTTTACCGCATTCACCATCGACACGATTGCGCTTGTCTGGGCCAGGCCGTAAAGCAGACGGCACTTTTTCTCCTCAAGGACAGGCCCATGAGCAACGCAGAACCGAAGACACAGACGGAATTGTTCCAGTTTCTGGACAGCCTTGGCATCGCCCACAAGACCAAGCAGCACGAACCGGTTTTCACCGTGGCCGAATCGGTGGCTTTGCGTGACGAAATCCCCGGCGGCCACACCAAGAACCTGTTCGTGAAGGACAAGAAGGACAATTACTTCCTGCTCACCGTCGAGGAACATGCGACCGTGGACCTCAAGACCGTGCACACGATCATCGGCGCCGCCAGCAAGGTGTCGTTCGGCCGCCCGGAAAAGCTGATAGAATATCTGGGCGTCATCCCGGGCGCCGTTACTGCCTTCGGCGTGATCAACGATGCCGGCCAGAACGTGAAGATCATCATCGACCAGGACCTGATGCAGGATGAGATCGTCAACTGCCATCCGCTGTCGAACGACGCCACCACCTCGATCGCCTCCAAGGACCTCTTGCGCTTTATCGAGGCGACGGGACATGAACCGCTTGTCTTGAAAGTGACGTCCTGACATACGATCTTTGACGCAAGAAAGTCAGACGGACACCCATGTCCGCGAGGAGACACGATGAGCGGCAATGACAATCCCTATTCAGGTTCCTACGGCAGCCAGATGACGGCGACGGCCACCTATGGCGGCGCGCCCGCACAGGCTGCTCCGGCACAGGCCGGCGCGGCGTCCTTGCCAGCAGGCGACCTGATCAAGGATACGACGACCGCGAACTTTGCCCGTGACGTCCTCGAAGCCTCCCGCCACCAACCGGTTCTGGTCGATTTCTGGGCCCCCTGGTGTGGCCCCTGCAAGCAGCTGACCCCGGTGATCGAGAAGGTCGTGACCGAAGGACAGGGCCGGGTGCGGCTGGTCAAGATGAACATCGACGATCATCCGTCGATCGCCGGCCAGCTTGGCATCCAGTCGATCCCCGCCGTCATCGCCTTTGTCGGCGGCCGGCCGGTCGATGGTTTCATGGGCGCCGTACCGGAAAGCCAGATTCGCCAGTTCATCGAAAAAGTCGCCGGCCCGGTCGT
Source organism: Rhizobium sp. Leaf453 (assembly GCF_001425605.1). GTDB lineage: Bacteria > Pseudomonadota > Alphaproteobacteria > Rhizobiales > Rhizobiaceae > Pararhizobium. The sequence continues at coordinate 195,085 of NZ_LMRG01000003.1, forward strand.
TGACGATCAGGCGGCCGAGATCGAGGCGGCCCTGACCGAGGCCAAGAGCCTGCTCGAACAGGGCGACCTTGAGAACGCGGCCGGCCTGTTCGGTGCCGTACTGCAGGCAGCACCGGACAATCCCGTGGCGCTGGCCGGGCTCGTCAATTGCCTGATCACCGCCGGCGACCTGGAACAGGCGCGCGACATGCTGGCCGACCTGCCCGAGGCGCTCGCCAAGGATGCCGGCATCATCGCGGTCACCAAGAAGGTCGCCCAGATCGAGGAAGCCCGCAAGCTCGGCGATCCCAACGCGCTCGAACAGGTGCTGGCCGCCAATCCGGACGATCACGAAGCCCGCATCAAGCTCGCCAAGATCCGCAATGTCGAGGGCGACCGGACTGCCGCCTCCGATCATCTCCTTCAGGTGATGAAGCGCGACCGGACCTTCCAGGACGACGGTGCACGCCGCGAGCTTCTACAGTTTTTCGACATCTGGGGACCGATGGATCCGGCCACGCTTTCGGCGCGGCGCAAATTGTCATCCATCCTGTTCTCCTGACATCGCGCCACGCGATCCCTTGAGTTTTCGGGCGCGTGCCCCATCTCTGTCGATAGGCGACGGATTGGGCTGCGATTGCCGGAAACCGCTTGGACGCGATGGGGTGTTGCAAGACATGCAAGTTGGAAATGCACGATATCTGAAGTCTCAGGACTTGCCGGAAACGCTCCCGGTCTTTCCGCTGACGGGCGTGCTCCTGCTTCCCGGCTCCCAGCTGCCGCTGAACATCTTCGAGCCGCGCTATCTCGCAATGGTCGATGACGCGCTGACGAAAAACCGCCTGATCGGCATGATCCAGCCGTCCTTCGGCGAAATCCGAGACGAGGCCGGCCAGGCGCATGTGCAGGCGCTCTGCCAGGTCGGCTGCGTCGGCCGGATCACCTCCTTCGCCGAGATGGAGGACGGCCGCTACATCATCTCGCTGACCGGCATCTGCCGCTTCCGGCTGTTCGAGGAAATGCCGCAGACGAAAGGCTATCGTTCCTTCCGCATCGCCCCGTTCGTCACCGATTTAAGTACGCCGGACGACGAGGCGCAAGTCGATCGGGAGGCCCTGCTCGCCGCCTTCAAGGCCTATCTCGACGCCAACAAGCTGGAGGCGGACTGGGAGAGCGTCGAACGGGCCAGCAACACGACGCTGGTCAACTCCATGGCGATGATGTCACCCTATGGCCCGGCGGAAAAACAGGCGCTGCTGGAAGCACCGGACCTGAAGACCCGGGCCGAAACGCTGATCGCTATTACCGAAATCGTGCTGGCGCGCAATTTCGGCGACATCGAAACCATGCTGCAGTAAAGTCCTGCCCATGGAAGATAGAACCAGCCGTGTCGATCCCAAACTGCTCGAACTGCTCGTCTGCCCGCTGACCAAGGGCCGGCTGAGCTACCATGCCGCCGACAACGAACTGATCTCGGAAAAGGCCCGCCTCGCCTATCCGATCAGGGACGGCATTCCGATCATGCTGATTTCGGAAGCGCGCAAGATCGAGGATTGAGCGCGTCAACGGGCTGATCGGTTTGCAGTGCGCCTCAACTTGCTTCGCTTGTCGCGGTCGTTCACGCAAATTTAGACGGTTTATGAAAAACCCGGGGGACTTGTCGGCGTAGAGATCGACACAATCCGAGGTCTTGCATGAGCCGTTTTGAACGCATCCGCTGGAAGAAACATTTCCAGGATTTCCTGTGGGGTTTCCTGATCGGCCCATTTTCCACGGGCCTTTACATTGCAGGGGCAATGTTACTTTCCGCGTTTGTCAGCGCCGCCTTCGGGACGCACCCTTTGTACACAGCCTTGGTAGCAATAGTTGCTGTGCTGATCGTCAACCCCAAGCGCCGGTTGAAGAATTTCAGGGGCACGCGATGACGGCCACGAATTGGGCTCAAACTCCCGGATTCACGCTCAAATCGGCAGACCACCCAGCAGCTTTGGCTCGCTCTGGCCGCCAAGCCCCGATGCCTGGCGAATGAAGAAGGACTTCACCGAGGGCAGGCGGTCGACGATGCCGAGGCCGAAATCGCGGAGCGCGCGGATCGGGGTAATGTCGTTGGAAAACAGCCGGTTCAGCACGTCGGTCGTCACGCCCATGCGGAACGTGTCGAATCGGCGCCAGCTCTGGTAGCGCTCCAAGACCGCCAGAGAGCCGATATCGAGACCGAGACGGTCGGCATCAACGATGGTTTCAGCAAGCGCCGCGACATCCTTGAAGCCGAGATTGAGGCCCTGGCCGGAAATCGGGTGAATGCCGTGGGCGGCGTCGCCGGCAAGCGCGAAGCGCGGGGCGATGAAATCGCGCGCCAGCGTCAGGCCGAGCGGAAAGGCGCGGCGACCGCCGACGACCTTGAGCCCGCCCAGCTTGTGGCCGAAACGGCGCTCCAGCTCTTCCTCGAACACCAGATCGTCGCTGGCGATCAGGCGGTCGGCGTCGCGGGTGCGTTCCGTCCAGACGAGGGAAGAGCGATTGTTGCGAAGCGGCAGCGTCGCGAAGGGGCCGGCCGGCAGGAAATGCTCTTCGGCCGTGCCGTCATGCGGGCGCTCGTGCTCGACCGTGGTGACGATTCCCGACTGGCCATAATCGAAATCGACGGTCTTGATGCCGGCAGCATCGCGCAGTTTGGAGCGCACGCCGTCACAGGCGACCAACAGCCGGGCGTCGAGCACATCGTCATTCGATAGCGTCAGGGACACGGCATGATCGCCACTCCTGAAATCCTTCGCCACGGTGGATTGGCGGATCTCGACGCCGAGTTCGCCCGCCGCCTTGCGCAGCGCTCCGACGAGAGCGACATTCGGCACCATATGGGCAAAGGGCCGGCCTTCGACCGCCTCGTCCTCGAAGGTGAGGAAGACCGGGCGGACGGGATCGGCGGTGTTCGAATCGGTGATGACCATCCGCTTGATCGGCTCGGCCTCCGGCTCGATCTCGCTCCAAAGCCCGAGAACGTCGAGCATCTGCGAGGCGGCGGCGATGATCGCCGAGGCGCGCTCGTCCTTCTTCCAGGCATCGTCAGGTGCGCCGTCGATCAGCGTCACAGCCAGATGCGGCGCTGCCTTCTTCACCGCCACGGCCAGCGACAATCCGACATAACCGCCGCCCGCAATCAGCACATCGATCATCTCTCGTTCTCCCTTTGCCCTTGAGCATTGCATGCCTGCTATATAGATCAAGCATGCGCCCGTTCCTACCTCTGGAACGTCCGACCGCAGGAGATTGCCTAAATGTCGCGCCCCGCTGAGACCACCGCACCGATGCCCGCCCCAATGGATGTGCTCCTGCAGACGCTTGATGTCGAAAAACTTGAGGAGAACCTGTTTCGGGGTCTCTCCCCGCAAGTGGGATGGCAGCGCGTCTTCGGCGGACAGGTGATCGGGCAAGCTCTGGTGGCGGCGCAGCGAACGGTGAGCGAAGGCCGCTATGTGCATTCGCTACACGCGTATTTTATGCGTCCGGGCGATCCGAGCGTACCGATCATCTACGATGTCGATCGCATCCGCGACGGATCGAGCTTTGCCACCCGCCGCGTCGTCGCCATCCAGCATGGCAAGGCGATCTTTTCCATGTCAGCCTCGTTCCAGTTCGACGAGGACGGTTTCGAGCACCAGATCACCATGCCCAAGGTCGCGCCACCGGACACGCTGATGGGCGAGCAGGACATCAAGGAGAAATTCCTGGTCAATGCGCCGGAAGCCATTCGCCGCTATTGGGAACGGCCGCGGCCGATCGAAATCCGGCCCGTCTCGCTGAAACACTATTTCTCGCGCGACAAGCTTGAGCCGCTGCAGGACGTCTGGGTGAAGACCACCGGCGCTGTTCCCGACGAGCGCCACATCCAGGCGGCGGTGCTCGCCTATATCTCGGACATGACGCTGCTCGACACGGCGCTTTATGCGCACGGGACGTCGGTGTTCGACCGCGACCTGCAGGTGGCGAGCCTCGACCACTCCATGTGGTTTCACCGGCCCTGCAAGCTGGACGACTGGGTGCTTTATACCCAGGATAGCCCCAGCGCCTTCGGAGCACGCGGCATGACGCGTGGCAGCCTGTTCGACCGTTCCGGCGTCCTGATCGCCTCGGTCGCGCAGGAAGGGTTGATTCGGAAAAAGGCATCTGAGTAAAAAAGTATCACTTTTTTATTTTTGCTTATTTTTTCATCGTTTAAATTGACGATTTTTTAACATTCCGATCCCGGCTTTTGGCGGAATGTGGCATTTCCGTGTCTTTTCATAGACTTAACAACCCGCTCTCGAACTGGCACGCGCCTTGAATAGCAGTGCGCGGTCGTAAGCGAATTGTGCTGAGCGGCAAGGAGAGACGGCCCCCGCGCCGAAGATGAACACAAGGATGGGAAACCAGATGAAAATTGTGATGGCCATTATCAAGCCGTTCAAGCTCGATGAGGTTCGCGAAGCCCTCACCGCCGTTGGCATCCAAGGCCTGACCGTGACCGAAGTGAAGGGTTATGGGCGCCAGAAGGGACATACGGAAATCTACCGCGGCACCGAATATGCCGTCAGCTTCCTGCCGAAGCTGAAAATCGAAATCGCCGTTGCCTCCGAGATCGTCGACAAGGCCGTGGAAGCGATCGCATCGTCGGCCAAGACCGGCCAGATCGGTGACGGCAAGATCTTCGTCTATTCGATTGACCATGCCGTGCGCATTCGTACCGGCGAAACCGACACAGAAGCGCTGTAAGTCACGGCCGTTCAGGGAGCTATTTGACAATGTCCTCATTTAAACTTTCCACCTCTCTCGGACGCCTCGGCGCCACGGCTGCGGCGGTCCTCGCCCCGGTTGTCGCCTTCGCTCAGGAAGCCGCCCCGGCAGCGACCGAAGCTGCTGCCGCTGCCGCCGCCGCACCGGTCCCGAACAAGGGCGACACCGCCTTCATGTTCGTCTGCACCATCCTTGTCCTGTTCATGCTGGTTCCGGGTCTCGGCCTGTTCTACGGTGGTCTCGTTCGCGCCAAGAACATGCTCTCCGTCCTGATGCAGTGCACAGTCGCCGGTTCGGCCGTCATGCTTGCCTGGGTCATCTACGGTTACTCGTTCGCCTTCGGCGGCTCGACCTCAGCCTTCTGGGGCGGCACCGCCAAGCTCTTCCTGGCCGGCGTAACGCCAGATACGACCGCTGCGACCTTCTCTGACGGCGTCGTCATTCCGGAAATGATCTTCATCATGTTCCAGATGACCTTCGCGGCCATCACCCCTGCCCTGATCGTCGGTGCCTTTGCAGAGCGCATCAAGTTTTCGGCTGCAGTCCTGTTCTGCGTCCTGTGGGCAACCTTCGTCTACTTCCCGATCGCCCACATGGTCTGGGATGCCAACGGCCTGATCTTCGGCTGGGGCGCTCTCGACTTCGCGGGCGGCACGGTCGTTCACATCAATGCCGGCGTCGCTGGTCTGATCGGCGCGATCATGGTCGGCAAGCGTACCGGCTTCGGCAAGGACATGATGGCTCCGCACTCCATGACCCTGACGCTCGTCGGCGCGGCCATGCTCTGGGTCGGCTGGTTCGGCTTCAATGCTGGCTCCAACCTCGAAGCTTCGGGTGGCGCGATGCTCGCAACCGTCAACACCTTCATTGCAACGGCTGCTGCCATCGTCTCCTGGTCGCTGGTTGAAACCTTCACCCGCGGCAAGGCCTCGATGCTCGGCGCTGCTTCGGGCATGATCGCCGGTCTCGTCGCCATCACGCCTGCCGCCGGTATTGCCGGCCCGATGGGCGCGATCATCATGGGTCTGATCGTTTCGCCGCTGTGCTACTTCTTCGTCTCCGTGGTGAAGAACAAGTTCGGCTATGACGACACCGCTGACGTCTTCGGCGTCCATGGTATCGGCGGCCTGTTCGGTGCTCTCGCAACCGGCATCTTCGCATCGTCCTCGCTGGGCGGTATCGGTTATGCCGATGGCGTCACCATGGGCGGCCAGTTCATGACCCAGCTCTACGCCGTTCTCGTCACCCTCGTCTGGTGCGGCGTCGGCTCGGCTGTTCTCTACAAGATCGTCGACCTGATCGTCGGCCTGCGCGTCCCGGTCGAAGCCGAGCGCGAAGGTCTCGACCTCTCCTCGCACGGCGAAGCCGCTTACCACTCCTAAGAAATTTGCGGAGCCGGACAAACGGCTCCGCATCACTTCCCGTCGCAGTCTTGCTTCCCGCAAGACCGCATTTGGCCCGGATTCCGTATCCGGGCTTTTTTTTGTTTTCAGCGTCCGCCCCGCGCTCTTGCCTCCCGAAATCTAGGGGGTGCGCCATGTTTCCGGTAAACGAAGCGTCAAGGTTAATAGGACTTTAACCCTCCCAAGCTTACGGTCGAAGCATGCGCGCATTGCGATTTGAAGAATAACAGGCAGCAGGTCACCATGAGCAGAAGCAATCAGGCGGTGTATGACAACCGTTCCAACCGGTTTGTGCTTTCCACATTCGTCTGGAAACAGATCGCCTCGCTGGCCGGATTTGCGCTGTTCGTCGCGTTGGGCTTCGCGGTCGCCGCACTCTCGACCTGGAACGTCAACGATCCCAGCTTCTCCTACTCGACGACGGAAACGCCGACCAACATTCTCGGATATACCGGTGCTGCCTTCGCCGACATCTTCATGCAGTTCTTCGGCATTGCCAGCGTCGTGGCCCTTCTGCCCGTCGTCGCCTGGGGCCTGGTGCTGATCTCCAGCAAGCCGTTCGGCCGCATCCACAAGCGCGCCGCCGCCTGGTTCGGTGGCTCCGTTCTCGCCTCCGCCGCGCTGAGTTGCCTCCCTGCCCCCGTCACCTGGCCGCTGCCCAATGGCCTTGGCGGCGTTTTCGGCGACATGATCCTGCGTTTCCCGGCTCTCTTTACCGGCGCCTATCCGACCGGAACCTTCGGCATGGTGCTCGCCGTGCTGTTCGCGCTGCCGGCTGCCTATTTCCTGATCTACAGCGCCGGCCTGATCGGCGTGCCGGACGAAGACGAGGAAATTGCGGTGCCTGCGGCGGCACCCAGCAAGGCCCGCACCGTCAGCGACGAATCAGAGGACGATGAATCGGAAGGCCTGTTCATGGTGCTCGCCGGCGCGATCACCCATATGCGCTTCACCGCCCACGCCCGCATGCGCCGCCTGTTCGGCCTCAGCGGCCGCCGCAAGCAGGCCGAGCGTCACTATGACGAGCCCTATGATTTCAATACCGACGAATTCGGCACGCTGAACGAACCCTCGCGCCCGAAGGCGATCTCCCGCTCCGAGCGGGTCGAGCCGTCGCTGGATCGCAGTGAACGGCGTGTCGTCGCTCCTCCTTCGATTTCCATCGACGATGATGAAGACGACGATCTGCATGACGCCGACCGACTGCCGGCCGGCATCATGTCCGGTGACGACGATGATGACGATATGGATGCAGCTTCGAACTGGGCACCGGTCTCGGCACCGCGCAAGCAGCCTCCGGTCGCGCCAGCCTCCAGCGCCCGTGTCGTCCCCGCTGCGCCACGCCCGAAGACCGGCCAGCGCATGGAGCGCGAGGCGCAGTCGTCGTTGGTCACCGACGACGACGATTTCACCCTGCCGCCGCTGCACTTCCTCGCCGAACCGAAGAACGTCACCCGCGACGCGACGCTGTCTGCCGATGCGCTGGAGCAGAACGCCCGCATGCTGGAAGGTGTGCTGGAGGATTTCGGCGTCAAGGGCGAGATCATCCATGTCCGCCCCGGCCCGGTCGTCACGCTTTATGAACTGGAGCCCGCGCCGGGCATCAAGTCGTCGCGCGTCATCGGCCTTGCCGACGATATCGCCCGCTCGATGTCGGCAATCGCCGCCCGCGTCGCCGTCGTTCCCGGCCGCAACGCCATCGGCATCGAACTGCCGAACCAGCGCCGCGAAACCGTTTACCTGCGCGAACTGATCGGCTCGCGCGATTTCGAGACCTCGAAGACCAAGCTCGCCATGGCGCTCGGCAAGACCATCGGCGGCGAACCCGTCATCGTCGATATCGCCAAGATGCCGCACCTGCTGGTTGCCGGCACCACCGGCTCGGGTAAATCGGTCGCCATCAACACGATGATCCTGTCGATCCTCTACCGGCTGAAGCCGGAACAGTGCCGCCTGATCATGATCGACCCGAAAATGCTGGAACTCTCCGTCTATGACGGCATTCCGCACCTGCTGACACCGGTTGTCACCGATCCGAAAAAGGCCGTCGTCGCGCTCAAATGGACCGTCCGCGAGATGGAGGAGCGCTACAAGAAGATGTCGAAGATTGGCGTGCGCAATATCGACGGCTTCAACAGCCGCGTTGAGCAGGCACTGGCCAAGGGCGAGGTGATGAGCCGGACCGTGCAGACGGGCTTCGACCGCCAGACCGGCGAGGCGATCTACGAGACCGAAGAATTCGATCTGCAGCCGATCCCCTATATCGTCGTCATCATCGACGAAATGGCCGACCTGATGATGGTTGCCGGCAAGGACATCGAAGGCGCCGTGCAGCGTCTGGCGCAGATGGCCCGTGCCGCCGGCATCCATGTCATCATGGCGACCCAGCGCCCCTCGGTCGATGTCATCACCGGCACGATCAAGGCCAACTTCCCGACGCGTATCTCCTTCCAGGTCACGTCAAAGATCGACAGCCGCACTATCCTTGGCGAGCAGGGCGCCGAACAGCTGCTCGGCATGGGCGACATGCTCTATATGGCCGGCGGTGGCCGCATCCAGCGCGTGCACGGCCCGTTCGTCTCGGATACCGAGGTCGAGGAAGTCGTCAAATACCTGAAGACCCAGGGCGCGCCGCAATATCTCGACGCGATCACCGAAGAAGACGATGAGGATGGCGAAGGCGGCGGTCCGGCCGGCACCTCGAACCTGTCCGAGTCCGACGATCCCTATGACCAGGCTGTCGCCATCGTGCTTCGCGACGGCAAGGCCTCGACATCCTATGTCCAGCGCCGCCTCGGCATCGGTTACAATCGCGCCGCCTCCCTGATCGAGCGCATGGAGCAGGAAGGCATCATCGGCGCCGCCAACCATGCCGGCAAACGGGAAATCCTCGTACCCACCGAAAACGACCGCTGACGACCATCAGCGGTCCCCACTGGAGCGATATCGGGACCCGCCGGCAAGCCCGGCCCGATGGCGATTGCCGAATCACCGGGATAATCGCAAAGAAGTGCGCAAGCCACGCCTTGAAGGCGCCGCACTTGCGCTCCACATCACACTGGAAATGAAGGAGATCGCGATGACAGACACCGTAAACGGCCACCTTGAACAGGACAGCAAAGTTGCCCCCCTGTCGCGCCGCGCCTTTGTCAGTGGTCTCGCGTTTCTGACGTCGCTTGCCGTCATCGGCCTACCGCTCGAACCCGTCCAGGCACAGACGGCCGTTGCCCAGAAGATCGCCGATCACTTCGCCTCGGTGAAGACCATGAGCGGCGAGTTCGTGCAGTTCGGCCCGCGCGGCGAACAGACCGGCGGCAAGTTCTTCATCAGCCGTCCGGGCAAGATCCGCTTCAACTACGACGCCCCCTCGCCGATGCGCGTGATCGCCGACGGCAAGTCGGTCGTCATCGGCAACCAGAAAATGAAGACCTGGGACATCTATCCGCTGTCGAAGACGCCGCTGAAGCTTTTGCTTTCCGACAATATCGATCTGACCGGCAAGATGGTGCGCGACGTCAAGGAAGAGGCCGACCTGATCACCATCGTGCTCGGCGACCGCAGCGTCTTCGGCGATTCGACGATCACCCTGATGTTCGACCCGAAGACCTACGACCTGCGCCAGTGGACCATCACCGACGCGCAGAAGAAGGACACGTCGGTGATGATCTTCAACGTCAAGAACGGCATCCCGATGGACGACAAGGTCTTCCGGATCCCCTACGACGACATCAACAATCGCGGCAAGTAAGCCCGCTCATCCGGATTCCGGCTCGCCGTCGATGCGGCGCGCCATCAGGATCTCGTCGATCTCGCGCCCTTCATGGCGGATGCCGGCCGGTATCCGCCCGACCTCGGCGAAGCCTTCGCGCCGATAGAACCGGATGGCCGCTGGATTTTCCGCGCTGGCGGCCAACTCCAGTTGTGCTATGCCGACGCTGCGGGCATGCCGCACGAGCGCGTCGAGCAGTGCTTTCGCATGGCCGCGACCTCGTTGCTCCTCGCGCACATAAACCATGATCAGCGTGGCGCGATGCGCCATCTTGCTGGCGCTCTGTCGCATCAGGCCCATGATTCCGACCGGCATCTGATCTTCAAAGCTGACGAAGACATAATTGGTGATGAGCCGTCGCATCCACTCGTCATCCGGCAGCAATTCCCAGTCCTCGGCGCTGCTGGCAAAGGCGGCGGGCTCACGCCGCAGGGCTTCCAGCCGGATCGCGCGGAATATGGCCAGATCCTGCGGCCCCAGATGTCGAATCATGCGGCCAATCTCCAGCCTTGATCAATACGGCGCGGCCGAAGGTGAAAGGAGGGCACGCGACTGTCAATATCGGCGGCAATCCAATGGCCAAGCCCTCGAAAAGCTCCTATGACGGTTGCGCGGATCGCCTCCGCCCGTCCGAAGCCTATCCAAGGAAAGTATCACACGCATGGCCTTGTCGATCGCGACCTGGAACATCAATTCGGTGCGCCTGCGCATGCCGCTGGTCGAACATCTCCTGAAGACCTGGTCGCCGGACATTCTCTGCCTGCAGGAAACCAAGGTCGCGAACGACCTCTTCCCGTTCTCGCCGCTGAAGGCGCTCGGCTACGAGCATATCGCCATCCATGGCCAAAAAGGCTATCACGGCGTCGCGACGATCTCCCGCCTCCCACTGCACGAACTGACGGACCGGCGCGACTATTGCGGCGTGGGTGACGCCCGCCATCTGTCGGTCGTGTTCGAAAAATCGGGCAAGACCATCCGGCTGCACAATTTCTATGTACCGGCTGGCGGCGACGAGCCGGACCGGACGATCAACCAGAAATTCGGCCACAAGCTCGATTTCATCGAGGAAATGAAGATGCTGCACGCCGAAAGCGAAGCCGGCATGTCATCGATCCTCGTTGGCGATCTCAACATCGCGCCGCTGGAACACGACGTCTGGTCGCACAAACAACTCCTGAAGATCGTCAGCCACACGCCCATCGAAACTGAAGGCCTGCTGGCGGTTCTCAAGGGCGGCGCCTGGGTCGACCTGATGCGCCAGCACACGCCATCTCCCGAAAAACTCTACACCTGGTGGAGCTACCGCTCGCAGGACTGGCAAGCGGCCGACAAGGGCCGCCGCCTAGATCACATCTGGTCCTCAGCCGACCTGTCGCCGCAACTCAACCGCGTCGAGATCCTGAAGGAAGCAAGAGGCTGGGACAGGCCGTCGGACCACGTGCCGGTGATTGCGCATTTTGATTTGTGAGAGGGCCAATACCCCCAGAGCCGTCTTATGCGCTTCCGGGTCGTCTGAAGAGCGAGGAAAGGGGAGATGGGCGCGTTGCGACAGAGGAAGACATGGCGCGCCGCTAATCTGAGTGCTTCAATTCAACGGCAAAGGGCTCGGACATTGCGACGGTTTTCCTCCAATGAAACAAGCTTCGGCGCTCAAGACGATATGGCAGGTATATAAATCTGCAGTAGTCGTTTGCTTCCAAAGTAACGCGCAAACCGTCACGATGAGCCGCTGCGTATTGCTCCGGAATGTTCACGTTGGCTGCCACGGCGATTGCAATGGCGCGACCCTCCAACAATTCTTTACGCAAGGCTTCAATCAGGATCGTATATCCATCCTGCCCGCTTGGATGTTCCTCCCCTGTCCACACGCCTCTAGCCTCGACACTCCCCTTTACGTTAACGATAGCACCGAACGGGTGAAATTCGCCGCTGTTTTCCAGCATCGTTTTGGCAAAATCGGTGCAGTAGGCTAATGCCAAGTGCAGTTGTTCAGGCGTGGCGGCCATCGGCATCTCCGGTTGGTTGCGTTACCAAACTATACGCACTGCGCAGCGGTGGGAACAGTCCGCTTCGGGCAGAAAGCCGTCCTTACCTCCAAGGTTAACCGATGCGGAAAATTCCGCATCAGAACCTCATCACAACCGCCCCCTTACCGCCAGCCAAGCGCCGGCGCGACGTGTTTCAGGATCGCCTCGATGACATGGGCGTTGTATTCCACGCCCAGTTGGTTCGGCACCGTCAGGAGCAGCGTATCGGCTTCCGCGATCGCCTCGTCGGCCTTCAACTGTTCGATCAGCCTGTCCGGCTCGGCCGCATAGGAACGGCCGAACACGGCGCGCATGTTGTCGATGATGCCGATCTGGTCGCTGTCGCTGCCGCGGCCGAAATAGGCGCGGTCGCGTTCGTCCACCAGCGCGAAGATGGAGCGGGAGACGGAGACGCGCGGCGTGCGCATGTGCCCTGCCTCCTTCCAGGCGTCGCGATAGAGCCTGATCTGCGCTGCCTGCTGGACATGGAAGGGCTCACCCGTCTCGTCCTGCTTCAGCGTCGAGCTTTGCAGGTTCATGCCGAGCTTCGCCGCCCAGAGGGCGGTCGCATTCGAGGCCGAGCCCCACCAGATGCGCTCGCGCAGGCCGTCCGAGAACGGCTCAAGCCGCAGGAGGCCTGGCGGATTGGCAAACATCGGGCGCGGGTTCGGCTGGGCAAAGCCCTCGCCCTTCAGAAGCTGCAGGAAGACCTCGGCATGCTGGCGGCCCATGTCGGCATCCGTCTCGCCTTCCTGAGGATTGAAGCCGAAATAACGCCAGCCGTCGATGACCTGCTCCGGCGAACCGCGGCTGATGCCGAGCTGCAGCCGACCCTTCGAGATCAGGTCGGCGCTGCCGGCATCCTCGGCCATGTAGAACGGATTTTCATAGCGCATGTCGATGACGCCGGTGCCGATCTCGATCTTGCTTGTCCGGGCGCCGATGGCCGCCAGAAGCGGAAAGGGCGAGGCCAACTGGCGGGCAAAGTGATGGACGCGGAAATAGGCGCCGTCGGCGCCAAGCTCTTCCGCCGCCACGGCAAGGTCGATCGACTGCAGCAGCGTGTCCTGCGCTGAACGGGTCTGCGATTGCGAGGATGGGGTCCAGTGTCCGAAGGACAGGAAACCGATTTTCTTCATGATGTTCTACCTGATGATGGCGATGTGTTGCCCGATAGATGGGGACGCGGCGGGAGGCGGGAAAGAGCAAAGCATGCACTGCAGCGCCCGGATGCGGGAAACACAGCGTCCTTCTGAGGAAACGTTACCGAAACTTCCGCGCCAGCTTCTGCATCTTGCTGATCATCGTCTGCAGATTGTCCCGGATGCGGGTTTCGACGATCACGGCGACTTCCGGATATTCTTCCAGCATGCGACGAAACAGCGGCCGGTTGATGCGGATAACTTCGCTGTCTTCCTCGGCCGTGGCGGTGAACTTGCGCTCGACGAAGGAGATCATCGCCAGTTCCGACAGGAGCGTGCCGCGCCCGACCGTATCGATCGTTTCGGTGCTGCCATCGACGAGGCTGCGGGTGAGCGTGAAGGAGCCGCTGGCGACCGCATAGGCGCAATCGGCAGGCGCGCCCTCGCGAAACAGCTGCTGGCCGCGATTGAGCCGCCGCCGCTCGGCGCCGAAGGCGATCAACCGCAGCTTGTCCTCGTCGATGCCGGCAAACAGCGGCACGAGGGACAGAAGGGCAATGTCGTCGTTCAGCGCCAAAGGACTATCTCGGGTTCAGCAAAGGCCGGGGTTCAACAGAACAACGGCCCGTCAGGGTACGATCTTGTACCCACCATTCTCTGTCACCAAAATCTCCGCATTGGAAGGGTCGCGCTCGATTTTCTGGCGCAGGCGGTAGACATGGGTTTCCAGCGTATGCGTCGTCACGCCGGAATTATAGCCCCAGACCTCTTCCAGCAGCACGTCGCGGGTCACCACCTTCTGGTCGGCGCGGTAGAGGTAGCGGATGATCGCCGCTTCCTTTTCGGTGAGGCGGATCTTCTGGCCGTTTTCCAGCGTCAGCAGCTTCTGCCCGGGCTTGAACGTATAGGGACCGACGGTGAAGGTGGCATCCTCGCTCTGCTCGTGCTGGCGCAACTGCGCCCGGATGCGGGCGAGCAGCACGGCGAAGCGGAACGGCTTGGTGACATAATCGTTGGCGCCGGCTTCCAGCCCGAGGATCGTGTCCGAGTCCGTGTCATGGCCGGTCAGCATGATGATCGGTGGCTTGAAGCCGCCCTTGCGCAACAGCTTCACCGCCTCGCGGCCGTCCATATCCGGCAGGCCGACATCCATGACCAGAAGGGCCACCTGCTGGGTGCGGGCCGTCTGGATGCCCTTGGTGGCAGTCGGTTCCTGCAGGATGGTGAATTCCTCATAGAGCGAAAGCTGCTCCACCAGCGTTTCGCGCAGGTCCGTATCGTCATCAACGAGAAGAATGGTGCGGGCCGACATGGGTGAAATTCCTCCTTGCGTCCGGTTTGAAACATGCTCGATCGCAGCACTCGGCAAGCAAAACGACAGTTCACCCGTTTGTTACATATTGTGTAGTGCTATGGTGAGCTTTCAGATCACGGGCAACGCAAAAAACTGTGAGTAAAATGCGCGTAAAACAAAAACGGGCTGTGAAAACGGCAGGAACCATCACGGTCCGGGTGAAGCCAGGAAGCCGGACCAGAGCCCTGATCAGCTTCGCCGGCCGCACCGAACAGGCCGCGATCGGCCGCTCGGGCACCACTTCGCGCAAGCGCGAAGGCGACGGCGCCACCCCGATCGCGCCGATGCGCTTGGTTGGCGGATATATCCGCGGCGACCGCATCACCCGGCCCCAGACCACCCTGCCCTTGCGTTTCACGCCCAAAAACCTGCTCTGGTGCGACGCGCCTGGCCACGCCCTCTACAACCGCCCGGTCAACGCCCCCTTCAAGCCCAGCCACGAAAAGATGCGCCGCGACGATCGCCTCTATGATGTCTGCCTGGTGATGGACTGGAACCTGATGGCCCGCAAACGCTTCGGCGGCTCGGCAATCTTCTTCCACCTCGCCAAACCCGGTTACACCCCGACCGAAGGCTGCGTCGCAGTGAGCCTGCCGGCGATGAGGCGGCTGCTGCGGTTCATGCGGCGGGGGACGGTGGTGAGGGTTGTGGGGTAATTGCTCTCTTGGGGAACTCAACAGCTTGCTCCCTCTTCTCCCCGCCGGGGAGAAGGTGCCCGAAGGGCGGATGAGGGAGCCGAAGGCCACAATTCGAGTGTGCCGCTCGCGCCGGCTTACGCCGTCGCCCCCTCATCGCCTCACTGCGTTCGGCACTTCTCCCCGCTGGGGCGAAGAGGGAGCAAGCAGCGTCTTCCGAATTACCCGATCGACCGCGGCATGACGAACCGCTCGAGGAAACCGGTACCGGCGGAAATAGCATCCCACCGTTCGACAGCCAGATCGATCACCGCAAGACCGCCCGTCGGGAATTTCTCTGCCATCCTCTCAAGAGCCTCCCCCTCGCCGGTTTTCGCCAGCAGCGCCGCCAAATCCTCCATGCCGGGATTGTGGCCGACCAGCAGCAGGGTGCGAACACCCGGCTCGACGGCGCGAATGACCTCAAGGATGGCTTCCACCGGGACCTCGTAGATGCCGGGTGCATCGCGGTGCGTAATCGTCTTCGGCAGGTCCTTGCGCACGATATCCCACGTCTCCCGCGCCCCACGGGCGGGTGATACGAGGGCGAGATCGGGGATCAGTTTTTCGCGCGCCATGTAGGCGCCGATGAGGGGAGCGGCCTTGCGGCCCCGCTCCGCCAGAGGGCGATCATGATCGGCGACGTTCTCCGGCCATGCGGACTTTGCGTGACGCAGGAGGATGAGGCGGTATCTGGGCACTGCCGGTATCCATGTTCTGTGGTTTGGCGACAGCGCGGCCCCTCACCCTAGCCCTCTCCCCGCACGCGGGGAGAGGGGACGACTAAGTTGGCCGCTTGTCCCTTCTCCCCGTTCCAACGGGGAGAGCGACTGTCTTTGCTGTCAAGCGCTTTGCCATGGCTTTTCGTCCCGGATGATGGCGTTGAGGATGGTGAGGAGTTTGCGCATGGTTGCGA
>NZ_LMRG01000004.1 GCF_001425605.1 Rhizobium sp. Leaf453
GCCATGGGTGCCGACCGGGCGATCCTGGTCGAGACGGACGATGCGGTCGAGCCGCTCGCCGTTGCCAAGATTATCAAGGGTGTGGCCGAGGCCGAGCAGCCCGGCCTGATCATCGTCGGCAAGCAGGCGATCGATGACGATAGCAACCAGACCGGCCAGATGCTGTCGGCGCTGTTGGGCTGGGCACAGGGCACGTTTGCCTCGAAGGTCGAACTGGGGTCTGACAAGGCAGTCGTGACGCGCGAGGTCGATGGCGGCCTGCAGACGATCGAGATCAAGCTGCCGGCGGTGGTGACGACGGACCTGCGCCTGAACGAGCCGCGTTATGCGTCGCTTCCGAACATCATGAAGGCGAAGAAGAAGCCGCTCGACAAGAAGACGCCGGCCGATTTCGGCGTCGAGACGAGCCCGCGCCTGAAGGTGTTGAAGACCGAGGAGCCGGGTGGCCGCAAGGCCGGCATCAAGGTCAAGACCGTCGCCGAACTGGTTGACAAGCTCAAGAACGAAGCCGGCGTGCTCTGAGGAAACCTGTGAGGCCGCCTGCAAACGGCGTGTCGCTGCGCTTCCGGTGCTCACGGACGTTTAGTCCGCTCCGCTCCGGTTCTCGCGCCACACCATTTTCGGCAGGGCCTGACAGATTTCGGGAACCAACATTTTTCGAGGATCATACCCATGACCATTCTTCTTCTCGCTGATCACGACAATGCAACGCTCTCCGACCAGACCGCCAAGGCGCTGACGGCGGCTTCCAAGATCGGTGGCGACGTGCATGTGCTGGTGGCCGGCAAGGGTGCCAAGGCTGTGGCCGATGCGGCGGCAAAACTTTCCGGCATCTCCAAGGTTCTGCTGGCCGAGAGCGACGATCTTGCCAACAACCTGGCCGAACCGCTGGCAGCGCTGATCGTCTCGCTTGCCGATTCCTACGACACGATCCTGTCGGCCGCGACCTCGGTCGGCAAGAACGTTTTGCCGCGCGTAGCAGCGCTTCTCGACATTGCCCAGATCTCGGAAATTACAGAAGTGGTTTCGGCCGATACGTTCAAGCGTCCGATCTATGCCGGCAATGCCATCCAGACGGTCCAGACGTCTGAGGCAAAGAAGGTTATCACGGTCCGCACCGCCTCGTTCGCATCCGCCTCCGAAGGCGGTTCGGCCTCG
Source organism: Rhizobium sp. Leaf453 (assembly GCF_001425605.1). Lineage (GTDB taxonomy): Bacteria > Pseudomonadota > Alphaproteobacteria > Rhizobiales > Rhizobiaceae > Pararhizobium. The sequence continues at coordinate 1,159 of NZ_LMRG01000004.1, forward strand.
GTCGAGACCATCGCGGCCGCAGCGAACCCGGGCCTGTCGAGCCATNATCACGGTCCGCACCGCCTCGTTCGCATCCGCCTCCGAAGGCGGTTCGGCCTCGGTCGAGACCATCGCGGCCGCAGCGAACCCGGGCCTGTCGAGCCACGTCAAGGACGCGCTGTCCTCGTCGGATCGTCCGGAACTGACCTCGGCCAAGATCATCATCTCGGGTGGCCGGGCACTCGGCTCATCGGAGAAGTTCCAGGAGGTCATCCTGCCGGTCGCCGACAAGCTCGGCGCCGCCGTCGGTGCAAGCCGTGCCGCCGTCGATGCCGGCTATGCGCCGAACGACTGGCAGGTCGGCCAGACCGGCAAGGTGGTGGCACCGCAACTCTACATCGGCATCTCCGGCGCCATCCAGCATCTGGCCGGCATGAAGGACTCGAAGGTCATCGTCGCCATCAACAAGGACGAGGAAGCCCCGATCTTCCAGGTCGCAGACTACGGCCTCGTCGGCGATCTCTTCGACGTCCTGCCGGAACTGCAGAAGGCGCTCTAAGCCTTTCTTGACAACATCCACGAAACGGCCGCGCACAGACGCGGCCGTTTTCATTTTCGGACCACGATTTTTCCGGTCAATGCGACCATCGCAGGTGCGAATAAAGGCTGGAAAATTCGCTGCGTTGTCTTTATCACTGGCATCCGACGATGTTGCCCTCGAAGGGCATACGGCTTTTGCCTGAACGGAAGCGCCACCGCTCTCCGCATTGATGATGGAAAAACTGCTCGATGATCAAGAATGTCGGAATTGTTGGCGCTGGACAGATGGGCTGTGGCATTGCCCAAGTATCGGCCGCGGCCGGCTACAAGGTGCATATATACGACATTTCCGCCGATCGCGTCGAAGCCGGTCTTGCCACGATCAACGGCAACATGGCGCGTCAGGTTTCGTCCGGCAAACTGACCGACGAAGAGCGCAAGAAGGCCCTGTCGCTGATCAAGGGCTCTGCCGATCTCAATGACCTCAGCCAAGCCGACCTCGTCATCGAGGCCGCGACCGAGGATGAGAGCGTCAAGCGCAAGATTTACGGGCAGGTCTGTCCTGTCCTGAAGGCGGACGCGATCCTTTCCACGAACACGTCTTCCCTGTCGATCACGCGGCTTGCATCCGCGACCGACCGGCCGGAACGCTTCATGGGCATCCACTTCATGAACCCCGTGCCGATCATGAAGCTGGTTGAACTGGTGCGTGGCATCGCCACCGAGGAAGGTACCTTTGCCACCGCCAAGGAATTTGTCGCGACGCTCGACAAGACGGTGACGGTCGCCGAAGACTTCCCCGCTTTCATCGTCAACCGCATCCTGCTGCCGATGATCAACGAGGCGATCTATACTCTTTATGAAGGCGTCGGCAGCGTCGATGCCATCGATACCGCCATGAAGCTCGGTGCCAACCACCCGATGGGCCCGCTGCAGCTGGCCGATTTCATCGGCCTCGATACCTGCCTGTCGATCATGCAGGTGCTGCATGACGGGCTGGCGGATTCGAAGTACCGCCCCTGCCCGCTTCTCGTCAAATATGTCGAAGCCGGCTGGCTCGGTCGCAAGTCCGGTCGCGGCTTCTATGACTATCGCGGCGAAGTCCCGGTCCCCACTCGCTAAAGACGACGGGTATATTAAACTTCTATCATATTGATATCGCAGGCTTTCGTCGCCACCAAATGCTGTTCAATTCCGCACGAAGGCGATTTGGCGCAATTTTATTTTCCTGCCGTCATCGCCCGTAAATCCCGGTACCTCGGATTTCCCCGATCCGGTCTGTAGCTTCGTGATCGAATTTACGAACCCACGGGAGCCTCACCCTCATGAAAAAACTTCTGCTGATCGGCGCTGCCGTTCTCGCACTTGCCGCCCCTCTCGCCGCTCAGGCCCAGGAAACCAAGCTCCTCAACGCATCCTATGACGTTTCGCGCGAACTGTTCGCCGCCGAAAACGAAGCCTTCATCAAGCAGCATCCCGGCGTCACGGTGGACCAGTCGCATGCCGGCACATCCAAGCAGGCGCGCGCGATCACGGAAGGACTGGAGGCTGACGTCGTGACCTTCAACCAGGTCACCGACATCGACTTCCTCGCCAAGCACGGCTTCGTCTCCGAAGACTGGCAGAAGGATTTCCCGAACAGCGCCTCGCCGTTCTATTCCTTCCCGTCCTTCCTCGTTCGCGCCGGAAACCCGAAGAACATCAAGGACTGGGGCGATCTCGTCCGTGACGACGTGAAGGTCATATTCCCCAATCCGAAGACGTCGGGCAATGCGCGCTACACCTATCTGGCAGCCACCGCCTATGCCAAGGAAGCGTTCAAGAACGACGACGCCAAGGTGAAGGAATTCATCGCCAAGCTGTTCGACAACGTCCCGGTCTTCGACACCGGCGGCCGCGCATCGACCACGACCTTTGTCGAGCGCGAGATCGGTGACGTGCTGATCACCTTCGAAGCGGAAACGCGCGGCATTGCCAAGCAGTATGGCGAGGACAAGTTCACAAGCGTCGTCCCATCCGTCAGCCTGCTGTCGGAATTCCCCGTCGCGATCGTCGACAAGGTGGTCGACAAGCGCGGTACCCGTGACCTGGCAAAATCCTATCTCGATTTCCTCTACACGCCGGAAGGCCAGAAGATCGCCGCAGAATTCGGTCATCGCGTCAACGATCCGACGGTCGCCGCCGAATTCAAGGATCAGTTCCCGGAAATTCGCCTGGTCAATGTCGATGACGTTTTCGGCGGCTGGAAAAATATCTCCAAGGAACACTTCGCCGAAGGCGCGATCCTCGACAGCCTCTACGGCAGCCGTTAACAGGCTCTCTGAATAATCATACTGAATCGGCGAGTGCTCGACACTCGCCGATTTGGCGTTTGTGGAAGGGTTTGGATGTGAGACGGCGTATATTGCCGGGACTGCCGCTGTCGCTGGGGCTGACCCTTGTCTACGTATCGATCATCATCGTGCTGCCGCTGGGCGCGCTGATCTTCAAGGCGGCGAGCCTCGGGCCGGAGGACTATTGGCGCATCGTCTCCTCCGATCGGGCGGTGGCGAGCTACAGCGTTACCGTTCTCTGCGCGCTCGGTGCCACGCTCTTCAACCTCATTTTCGGCATGGCGCTGGCTTGGGTGCTGGTGCGTTACCGTTTTCCCGGACGCCGATTGCTGGACGCGGTCGTCGATCTGCCCTTCGCCCTACCGACGGCTGTTGCCGGGATCGCGCTGACGACGCTGTTTGCCAGCAATGGCTGGTTCGGCGCGGCCCTGGGCGGGATCGGCATCAAGGTCGCCTATACACCGCTCGGCATCATGATCGCCATCGCCTTCACCAGCCTTCCCTTCATCGTGCGCACCGTGCAGCCGGTTCTCGAGGAACTGGACCCGGCTCTGGAAGAGGCCGGCCAGACGCTCGGAGGCAGCGATCTCTCGATCTTCACGCGCGTCATCCTGCCGCTTCTGGCGCCCGCGTTGCTGGCTGGGGTATCCCTCTCCTTCGCTCGAAGCCTCGGTGAATTCGGCGCCATCATTTTCATCGCCGGAAACCAGCCCTTCGAGACGGAGATCACCGCCCTTCTCGCCTTCATCCGGCTTGAGGAATACGACTATCCGGCGTCCGCGGCGATCGCATCCGTCATGCTGCTGGCCGCCTTCCTGATGCTGGCCATCACCAATCTGTTGCAGGCCCGCGCCCTGCGCTATTCCGAAAGGGGTTGAGATGGCGGCACGCAGACCCAACACAGCGCCGCGCGTCGGCGACGCCCCGCTTTTCCGTTTCGCGCTGATCGGCATCGTCGTCATCCTCGCGCTGATCATCATCGTGGCACCGCTAGCCGTCATCGGATACGAAGCCTTCTCCAAGGGGATCGCCTTCTTTGGCGCCGCCATCGCGGACGAGGATACGCTGAGCGCAATCGGCCTGACCGCGCTGACGGCGCTGATCGCGGTTCCAATCAACACCGCCTTTGGCATCGCCGCGGCCTGGGCGATCACCAAATTCGATTTCCCCGGCCGCAGAATACTGCTGATCGTGATCGAAATCCCGTTCTCGGTGTCGCCGATCGTCGCCGGTGTCGCCTATCTCTTCGTCTACGGTCTGCAGGGCCTGTTCGGCCCGACGCTGCAATCCGCCGATGTGAAGATCATGTTCGCTCTGCCCGGCATCGTGCTCGCCAGCATGTTCGTCACCGCGCCCTTCGTCGCCCGCGAACTCATTCCGCTGATGCAGGCGCAGGGCCGCGACCTCGAAGAGGCGGCAACATCGCTCGGCGCCAGCGGCTGGCGGACCTTCTTTTCGGTAACCTTGCCCAATATCAAATGGGCGCTGCTTTACGGGGTCATCCTGTGCAATTCGCGCGTCATGGGTGAATTCGGCGCGGTCTCGGTCGTCTCCGGCAATATCCGCGGCGAAACCAACACCCTGCCACTGCATATCGAACTGCTCTACCACGACTACAACGCCGTCGGCGCCTTTGCTGCCGCGTCGATCCTCGCGGTGCTCGCCATCGTCACCCTGATTGCCAAGGTCCTGCTCGAGCGGCAGGGCGCGGGCCGCATCAGCCGGCCCGGATTCGTCTCATCCCATACGGAGGCCCCAAAGTGAAAATTCGCCTCAACAACGTCGTCAAGACCTTCAACACATTCCGCGCCGTGCGCGATGTGTCGCTCGATATCGAAAGCGGCGAACTTGTCGCGCTGCTCGGCCCGTCCGGCTCCGGCAAGACGACGATCCTGCGCATGGTGGCGGGCCTTGAGTTCGTCGACAGCGGCAGCATTCATTTCGGCGCACAGGATGCCACGGATATTCCAGTGCGCGATCGCGGTGTCGGCTTCGTGTTCCAGCATTATGCGCTCTTTCCACACATGACGATCGGTGAAAACATCGCCTTCGGCATGAAGGTCTCGAAGACCCGGCGCACAGCGGCAGAGATCAAGGCGCGTGTCGAGGAACTGCTGACGCTGGTCCAGCTCAAGGGCCTGTCCGACCGCTTTCCGGCACAGATTTCCGGCGGCCAGCGGCAGCGCGTTGCCCTCGCCCGTGCGCTGGCCGTCGACCCGAAAGTCCTGCTGCTCGACGAACCCTTCGGCGCACTCGACGCCAATGTCCGCCGCGATCTGAGGCGCTGGCTGCGCGAGATCCACAAGACATTGGGGATCACCACGCTGTTCGTGACCCATGACCAGGAAGAAGCACTCGACCTCGCCGACCGCGTCGTCATTCTGAATGGCGGCAAGATCGTGCAGAACGGTACGCCGGAAGAGGTTTGCCGCAATCCGGCTGACGCCTTCGTGATGAAATTCCTGGGTGATACCAACCGGCTTTCGGCAACGGTTTCCGGCGGCAAGGCCGAGGTCGCGGGTGAAGTGTTCGACGCACCGGCGGTCGCCGATGGGCCGGCGGAAATCCTGTTTCGTCCGCGTGATGTCTCCTGGCAGCCGGATGGTCCGGGCGTACCCGCGCGCATCACCCAGATCATTGACCGTCCGGATTCCCGCCGCGTGCTGGCCACGACGGCTGGCGGGGAAACCATCGAATTTGACGTTGCGCCGGAATTTTCCGGCACGCTCGATGCCGATGGTCATCTTGGCATCGCACGGCAAAGGGTCTACCCGATCGGCTGAGGCCGGTCAGTTTCCAGGCGTGGTTGCCGCCTTGATCAGCGCCTTGGCGTCTTCGCTGTTCCAGGCGGCGGGGCCGTTCATCGAGGACAGCAGGCAGCCCTTGTCGTCCATCAGCAGGGTGACGGGAAGGCCGATGGCAAGGCCTTCCTTCTTCAGCGTGTTGAAGACACCCATCGAGGCATCCCGGTAGAAGCCAAGATCGTGAACCTTGGTCTCATCGAGGAAGGCCTTCGGCTTCTCGTCGTCACCGGTGTCGATATTGACCGCAACGACTTCGAACGTGTCGCTGCCCGACGATTGCTGCAGGGCATTGAGCGCCGGCATCTCTTCGCGGCAGGGTACGCACCATGTGGCCCAGAGGTTGAGAAGCACGGTCTTGCCGCCGAAATCGGCAAGCGTCAGATCCTTGCCGTCCTTGCCCTTGAAGTTCAGGCCTGCGACCGGATAAGGCTCGCTGACCGGCGCCATCGACGCGACCTGCCCCTTCAGGAAGGGCGTGATGGCCGCGACCCTGTTTTTCGCGGCCTCGCAGGCCTTTGCGTCGGCGGTTTCGACGGCGGCACCATTGCCAGACCCGCTTTCCCTGACGTATACGACTGCCGCACCGGCGATCAGCCCGAGAAGGGCGGCGATCGCCACGAATTTGCCAGGGGGAAAGCTTTTCTTCTGGTCTGTCACTTCATTTTCCAAACGGGTCATTCTCCGAGGCGGGCATTCTTCATGGCTGACGGCACTTCCGAAACCAAAAGCTCCAACCAGATGTGGGGCGGACGCTTCGCTCAGGGACCGGCGGCGATCATGGAGGAGATAAATGCCTCGATCGGCTTCGACAAGAAGCTTTTCGCCCAGGACATCCGCGGCTCAATAGCGCATGCGACCATGCTGGCGCATCAAGGCATCATTTCCGCCGACGATAAAGACAAGATCGTTCACGGATTGACCACGATCCTGTCAGAGATCGAAAGCGGCCAGTTCGAATTCTCTCGCCGTCTCGAAGACATTCACATGAATGTCGAAGCGCGCCTCGCCGTCCTGATCGGCCCGGCCGCCGGCCGCCTGCACACTGCCCGCTCCCGCAACGACCAGGTGGCGCTCGACTTCCGCCTCTGGGTGAAGGAAGAGCTGCAGAAGACCGAGAAGATGCTGACGGCGCTGATTACGGCCTTCCTCGACCGCGCGGAAGAACATGCAGAAACGGTGATGCCGGGCTTCACCCATCTGCAGACCGCCCAGCCCGTCACCTTCGGCCATCATTGCATGGCCTATGTCGAGATGTTCGGCCGCGACCGTTCGCGCGTGCGCCACGCCATCGAGCACATGGATGAAAGCCCGATCGGCGCTGCCGCGCTCGCCGGCACCGGCTTCCCGATCGACCGTCACATGACCGCCAAGGCGCTCGGCTTTGCCGGGCCGACCCGCAACTCGATCGACACCGTCTCAGACCGTGACTTCGCGCTGGAATTCCTGGCGATGGCCTCGATCTGCGCCGTACATCTGTCACGTCTGGCGGAAGAGATCGTCATCTGGTCGACGCCGCAGTTCGGCTTCGTGCGCCTGTCGGATGCCTTTTCCACCGGCTCCTCGATCATGCCGCAGAAGAAGAACCCCGATGCCGCCGAACTGGTGCGCGCCAAGACCGGCCGCATCAACGGTTCGCTGATCGCGCTGCTGACCGTCATGAAGGGCCTGCCGCTTGCCTATTCCAAGGACATGCAGGAAGACAAGGAACAGGTGTTCGACTCAGCCGAGAGCCTGGAACTGGCGATTGCCGCCATGACCGGCATGGTGCGCGACATGACCATCCGCGCCGACAGGATGAAGGCGGCCGCCGGTTCCGGCTATTCCACCGCGACCGATCTGGCCGACTGGCTGGTGCGCGAGGCCGGCCTGCCCTTCCGCGATGCCCACCATGTCACCGGCCATGCGGTGGCGCTGGCCGAAAAGAAGGGCTGCGAACTGTCGGAATTGACGCTGGAAGAATTGCAGGCGCTGAACCCGGCCATCACCGAGAAGATTTTCGACGTTCTGACCGTCGAAGCCTCCGTCGCCAGCCGCCAGAGCTTTGGCGGCACGGCACCGAACGAGGTGCGCAAGCAGATCGCCTGGTGGCGCACACGGAACTGAATGCCCTTTACGCAGCAAGCCTTTTTCGAGCGACCGCCGGCAGAATTCTTTGCAATGCCTGCCGGCCTTCCGCCGTGAGTTCGAATGTCTGGCCACCTAGCGTCGATAATGCTTCCGGTTGACTGGTAGCCTTCTGAGCCCATCCGATCTTGGCAAGCTGTTCGAAAACGGCCTGATTTGGTGTACCGAGCAGCGTCAAGGCCATACCTTCTGGCCTGCTTGCCATCTGCGGATGAATTGAGAAGTCGCCGTCGCCGAGATTTGCAAGCAACACAACGATGGATTTGCTTCGGCTAAATATGTCGGCAATTGCTCCCGATTGTGGGTCTCCCGACGCAGCAGCTCGATTGTACCAGGCTATAGCCTCATCCAGATCTTGCGAGACACCGTAGCCATGCTCATACATGTAGGCCATATTGCGTTGGGCAGCCGGATGACCTTGCGTGGCTGCTTTTCGATACCATTCGGCAGCTTTCGCATCGTCTTGTGAGACGCCCTCACCTTTCCGAAACATGTAGCCCAAGCTGAACTGCGCAAATGGCTCGCCACGCTGAGCGAGGACCTCGAACACATTCGCAGCCCTCGCAAAATCGCCCTGCTTATAGACGGTTAGAGCATTCTCGACTGTATATGTCTCGACCATCAGGCATCTCCTTGCTTGGGGCGTGACGAAACATCTAGCCCTCTCCAATTAAACTCGAATTGAAGATTTGGATAAACTTTGAGTTGAAAATCAGGGATAGGGTAACGATCCGCCGCAGATCATGCGTTGTAATACGTCCTACTACTTCCGCCCACCGGGTTACGCATTGCTCCAACTTCGAGCTTAAGGTGCCGCGAAATTCGCATCGAAGCATGCAGCTTCAGAAATTTGTAAACTGCCGCTGCGACCACGTTCTCATCATATGATTGTCCCAAACGATGAAGAATCAGGGTGCACAAGGATCAACATATCCGCTAAGTAGCTCGAAGTTTTTCGAGGAATGCCATGAGCCGACCGCTGATACTGCCGCTTTCCGTCCTTGCCCTTGTCGCGCTGACCCTGTCCGGCTGCGGCCGTAAGGGCGACCTTGACCGTCCGGGCTCGACCGCGCCGATTAACACCAAGGCGGCACCGGGTGCCGTCGAACAGAAGGATGAAGCGCCGGGCAAGCCCTTCCTCCTCGATCCCCTCCTGTAACAGAGCACTCCCTTGAACCACTTCGAATATCGCGACGGCATCCTGTTTGCGGAAGACGTCTCCGTCATCGACATCGCCAAGGCGGTCGGCACGCCCTTTTACTGCTACTCCACCGCAACGCTGGAGCGGCACTATACGGTGTTCTCGAAGGCCTTCTCCGATATCGACGCGATGGTCTGCTATGCGATGAAGGCCAATTCGAACCAGGCCGTCCTGAAGACGCTCGGCCGGCTCGGTGCCGGTGTCGACGTGGTATCCGGCGGAGAACTGCGCCGCGCGCTGGCGGCGGGCATTCCGGCCGAGAAGATCATGTTCTCCGGCGTCGGCAAGACGCCGGCCGAAATGGATCTCGGACTGGAAGCCGGCATCTACTGCTTCAATGTCGAATCCGAGCCGGAACTCGAAATCCTGAATGCGCGGGCCGTGCGTCTGGGCAGACAAGCGCATGTTTCCTTCCGCATCAATCCCGATGTCGATGCGAAGACGCATGCAAAGATTTCGACCGGCAAGAAGGAAAACAAGTTCGGCATCGCCTATGAGCGCGCCCTCGCCGTCTATGCCCATGCGGCCACTCTGCCCGGCATTCAGGTGACCGGCATCGACATGCATATCGGCAGCCAGATCACCGAGCTGCAGCCATTTGCCGATGCGTTCAAGCTGCTGCGCGAGCTGGTCGATACGCTGCGGGCAGATGGCCACACGATCGATCACGTCGATGTCGGCGGCGGTCTCGGTGTGCCCTACAAGCTGGACAACAGCCCCCCGCCCCTGCCGGACGCCTATGCAGGAATCGTCAAGGACCAGTTGCGCGAACTCGGCTGCAAGATCGTCATGGAGCCCGGCCGCCTGATCGTCGGCAATGCCGGCATCATGGTGACCGAGGTCATCTATGTGAAGGATGGCGGCTCCAAGACCTTCGTCATCGTCGATGGCGCCATGAACGACCTGATCCGCCCGACACTGTACGAGGCTTATCACGAGATCCAGCCGGTGCGCATCTCCGCCGCCAACGCGCCACGCATCAAGGCTGACATCGTCGGCCCGGTCTGCGAAACGGGCGACTACCTGGCGCTCGACCGGGAAATGGCGATGCCGAAGCCCGGGGACCTGATTTCCGTCGGCACGGCCGGCGCCTATGGCGCGGTGCAGGCCGGCACTTACAATACCCGCCTGCTGGTGCCGGAAGTGCTGGTCAAGGGTGACCGCTTCCATGTGATTCGCCCGCGCAAGACCTATGAAGAGCTGATCGGGCTGGATTCGGTGCCGGACTGGCTGGAATAACAACGAGCCCGGTTCCGTCAGTCGTTCCTGTTGAAAGCGCATTCGCAACAGTCGAAATCGATCACGTTTGCGTTGTCGCCCTCGTCTTCGCCACAAAGAGTGTTATCCTTTGCAGCGAGTGAACCGCTGAAAGGGAACGGATGACGGAAATCCGGCGCGAGGCTTCGAAGGAAGCGGCAGGCTTTGCAGGAAGCCTTGCGATCAAGCGGACGCTTGCCCGCATCGTGCTGGTGACCGAGCGCGCCGTGCCGCGCGCGCTGCCGCTGGTCGCAACTGTTCTTTTCTTCGTATCCGCCGCATGGTTCGGCTTCTTCCGCATCGCGCCGACCTGGCTGCATATCGCTGCCCTCATCGTCTTTGGTGCTGCTTTCCTCGTCCTGCTCGTTCCGCTGCTGCGTGTCCGCGTGCCCGGCATCACGGAAGCCGACCGGATGCTGGAGGAGCGCAACAACCTGCCGCATCAGGCGATCCGTGTGCAGGACGACGAACCGGCCACCAGCGGCGCCTTCGGCCAGGCGCTCTGGCAGGAACATCAGGCGCGCATGGCGCGGATGATCGGTACGCTGGAGGCCGGCCCGCCACGCCCGGATATTGCCCGTACCGACAGCCATGGCCTTCGCGCCTTCCCCGTGCTTCTCGCCTGCCTCGCCTTCGCCTATTCCTATTCCAACAAGGCCGGGATGCTTTCCGATGCCTTTCATCCGCCGCAGCCCGTGGTCACGACGCCCGATACGCGCATCGATGCCTGGGTGACGCCGCCGGCCTATACCGGCCGGGCACCGGTGTTCCTCACCGGGCGGCAGGGAACGGAACCGATGGCCGCCAGCGCCGAGCCGCTGCGCATTCCGCAATTCAGCGAACTGACCGTGCGCATCACCAGCGGCGGCGAAAACACGCCGGTTACCTATCTGGAAGACGGCGCGGCGGAATCGCTCGTCATTGCGACGCAACCGAAGGATGCCGATGCCGGCAAGGAGGCCGCAGAGCCGGTGGCCGCGGATCCGGCCAAGCCCGGCAGCCAGACGCATCTCCTGAAGATCACAAGGGACGGCACGCTTTCCGTCGCGGGTGAAAAATGGGCTTTCACCATCATTCCCGACAGCGTGCCCGATATCGCCTTCGACGGCGTGCCGCACCCGACTGTGGCCGCCGCGCTGGAGATCAGCTTCATCGCCAAGGACGATTACGGCATTCAGGACGCCTGGGCCGAGATCACCCCGCTCGACAAGCCGGCGGCGGATGCACGGCCGCTCTATCCGCTGCCGGAATATCGCCTCGACCTGCCCAAGCGCAATGCGCGCGAGGCGAAGGGGCTCACGAGCCGCAACCTCTCGGAACATCCGCTTTCCGGCAAGCGCGTTCGCGTCACCCTCGTTGCCCGCGACGCTGCCGGACAGGAAGGACGCAGCGTGCCGCAGGACATGATCCTGCCCGCGCGCCAGTTCTTCGAGCCGCTGGCCGGAGCGGTGGCCGAACAGCGGCAGGTGTTTGCGCTGAACGCGAACGATCTGCCACGCGCGATCGATCTCAACGACGCGCTGATGGTGCGGCCCGACGAGACCATCCCGAACCTCACACATTTCCTGCTTTTGCAATCGGCCCGCGCCCGCATGGCGCTGTCGCGCAACGAGGACATGCTGCGCGATACCGCAAGCTATCTCTGGGAAATCGCACTCGGCATCGAGGATGGCGACATGGCGCTGGCCGACAAGCGGCTGCGCGATGCCCAGCAGAAGCTTTCCGAAGCGCTGGAGCGCAACGCCTCCGACGAGGAGATCGCCAAGCTGATGCAGGAACTGCGCGATGCCATGAAGGAATACATGGAGGCGCTGGCAAGGCAGGCGGCCAAGAACCCGCAAATGGCCGCGAACCCGAACCAGAACAATGTCCTGCGCCAGCAGGATCTGGAAAAGATGATGAACCAGATCGAGAACCTGGCGAAGTCCGGCTCCAAGGATCAGGCGCGTCAGCTTCTCTCGGAAATGCAGCGCATGATGAACAATCTCCAGGCCGGCCGCATGCAGCAGCAACAGCAGCAGGGCCAGGAAAACAGCGAGATGCGCAAGCAGATGGACAAGCTCGGCCAACTGATGCAGGAGCAGCAGCGGCTGATGGACGAGACGTTCAAATTTGACCAGGCCCTGCGCGACCGCATGCAGCGCGGCGATCCGCTGGATGGAGAGGATCAGGAACTGTTCGACCAGGAAATGCCGCAGGAGCCCGGCCAGCAGCGCGACGAAAACGCCCAGCAGAACCCGATGGACAACATGACCGCCGAGGAACTGAAACAGGCGCTGAAGGACATGCAGGCCCAGCAGGAACAGCTTGGCAAGCAGCTCGGCGAACTGCAGAAGGGTCTGGAAGGCATGGGCATCAAGCCCGGCAAGGGCTTTGGCGAGGCCGGCCGCGAGATGAAGGGCGCCGCCGGTGCGCTCGGCAAGGGCCAAGGCGAACAGGCTGTCGGCAGCCAGGGCCGCGCGCTGCAGGCGCTGCGCGAAGGCGCGCAGGACATGATGCAGCAGATGCAGAGCCAGGGACAAGGCCCCGGCCAGGGTCAGGGCGTGCCGCAATACGGCCAGAACGGCCGCGACCCGCTCGGCCGCCGCCAGCAGAACGCCGGGCCGGATTTCGGCGATCAGGTCAAGGTGCCCGACGAGATCGACACCCAACGGGCGCGAGAGATTCTCGACGAAATCCGCCGGAGATTGGGGACGAACACGTCACCGGAGACGGAGAAGCAGTATCTGGAGCGGTTGCTGGATATAAGGTGAAAAGAGAAAGGCAAGGGAAAAGCTTCCCTCGCCATCTCAATTGATCAGGTCTCAAGCCAAAAGCCTTGAGTTTTTTCGTTCAAGCCTCGGATGCTTTATTTGATGATTGCCGCATCGCTCGACGGAAGATAGGCCTCCTGGCATCCGCCGAAGGAATAGCGGATACCGGCGCGGGCTTCGTGAAGATAGAGCCCTTCGTCCGAACCGGGACCACTGTTTGCCGCAGACCCGAACATGTTGCCACCCAGAACATGCCGGAAGCGGTATCCGACATCAGCCTTGGTGTTGCAGGTCAGGTCGATGGCAGTGCCGGCCATCAGGCCATATGTGAACCGCCACTTGCTGCGGCCTTCATATTCGATGGAAGGATCGCAATTGCTTGAATCGCCGACTTCGCAAGCGGTGCCTCTGAGATTGTCCCAGCGAACCTGCGTACCGCCGATACCCGCGCCGACATAGGGCGTGAACAAGCCGTATTTACCGATGTCGACATAGGTGTTGGCCATCAGACTCCATGCCGTAAGCTCTGCGGCATCATTTGATGTGCAGTCGGCAGCCACGCCGCAGCCACCAGTCACCGAGCTTTCAAAATCGGCGCTGCCGAGATAGTCGAGTGTGATATCGCTGCGCAGATACTCGTTGATCTGATAGCCGACGCCGGCGCCGAGGCTCCAGGTATCGTCAAGATCCACATCGTCGAAATCACGGGAGAAACGGCCAGGCCCCTCGTAGAAATGCGCTCCCCGAAGATTAGTGAAAGCGTAACCGACATCACCGCGCAGGTACCAACCGCCGGCCGATGCGACCTGGACCGGTTCGGCGATTGGCTCCACCGGCTGCTCGTATAAATCTGCTGCGGAGGTGACAGTAGCGCCGAAGAGGGCCGCGACAGAGGCAATTACTATAGTCTTCATGGCTTTACTCCAAAACTTTCCGTTGCTTGTCTGACGATATCGCCGGGTTCAATAAATCAGCTGGAGTGGATTATGAAAAAGAAAGATTAAGACAGGATTAACCACAAACATTTACTTTTTAAGTTAAGGTTGGTAAATACTGTTGGGAACAACTGAGGACGCTGGCAGGCCACGGCACCCGGCGACCCGGGTCTCGACGACCGGCTAAAGGTGCCAGAAGCGATCCACATCGACACACAAACGCAACCGTCGATAAAATCCGACTCAATACAGTGCACATAGATTGCAAGAAACAGAGAAAATATATCTGGAGTGTTGCGGGATACAAGATGAGGCTGCCGGTTCCCTGGTCTTGGGCAGTCCGCGTCAAAATTTGCTTATCGTTGAATTCTGAGCAAATATGTAAAATCTATTCTGAAGTATTTACAAGAATACTTTCGCCATCATGTCGCTGCGATCTGATGACAGAGCGGACCGCTTATTTGCAAGACTACGCTGAAAATATCTGATCGAGTGCCGCGTCCGGTTTCACCGGTATTTTTTCTTGCCGGTCGATCTCCGAACGCAACCGATGAACTTGCAGTATTCGCGCCATGTAACCCAAGGTTACCTTAACCCTGTGTTTTAGGGACTCACCCGCATACGAGTATAATCGCCCGAATTAACGGCGTTTGATTATTCTATGAGCAAATTCTTGTTCGGCGCCCGTTTGATGTCCATAGTAGAAACCGGGAGGATCCAATGACAAAAGACGATGAAGATATTTATTCAAGATTTTCAGAAGATCATCGTCGGTTTGGCGCAGAGCGAGATTTTTCGCCGTCACTTCGGCTCAAGGCTTTGATTTTCGTGTTACTGCTGGCGGGCGCATTCTGGTCGGCAGTGTTGGGATGGTTTTTGGGGTGATCCAGCGTTCCTTGATCCGTGCTCAAGCCGCCAGCGCTACCGCGACCGCCTTGCGAATATCCGGCAGTGAAAACGGCTTTGAGACGACGTCGATGACCTTGCCGGTCAGATTGTCGGCGCGTTCGCGCTGTTCGGCGTAGCCGGTCATCAGCAGGATTTTCAGGGCCGGAAAGGCGGAAGAGGCCTGGAGGGCCAGTTCGATGCCGTCCATGACGGGCATGCGGATATCCGAAAGAAGCAGGTCGAAGGGTTCGTCCTGAAGGCAGGCAAGGCCTTCGGCACCATCGGCGGCCTCGACGGTCTGATGGCCGTCCAGTTGCAGGGCACGGGCCACGAAGCGGCGCAAGCTGTCTTCATCTTCGGTAATCAGGATCTTCGCCATCATGGCCTCCGGTTCGGCAAAAACTCCGCCGGGACAACCACTCTCCAAGGACTGTCCGCGACTCACAGCACGCCGCTGCAGGCCCCAAAAAACCAGACGATCCTTTGTATTCCGTAAACGCGAATTGCCAGATCAGGCGCTGTCCACAGCCCGACAGCACCCAAACCGCACCATTCCGGAACAGGGCAATCAGGCGTCGCCGGTGACGATGCCGACGAAAGGCAGCTCGCGGAAGGCATAGGCGACGTCCATGCCGTAGCCGACGACGAAATAATCCGGGCATTCGAAGCCGACATAATCCGCCTCGAGTTCCGTCTGGCGCTTGACCTTCTTGTCGAGCAGGACGGCGATGGTCACGGATTTCGCGCCACGTTCCAGCATCAGTTCCTTGGCGAAACGCAAGGTGCGGCCGGATTCGAGGATATCGTCGATCAGCAGGACGTCGCGTCCATGCACGTCGCTGTCGATATCCTTGATGATCTTGACGCCCTGCGAGACCGTGCCGGTGCCGTAGCTCGACAGCGTTATGAACTCGACCTCCGGCGCAAGGCCGACAGAATGCATGGCGCGGATGAGGTCGGCGGCGAAGATGAACGAGCCCTTGAGCACCGCGATGACCAGCAGATCGTTCAGCGGCCCCTTGGCGATCTCTTCCGCCATGGCGATGTTCCGCTCCGAGATAACCTCGGCAGTATAGAGGGGGTCGATGTTTTTTCCACGAACGACGGGCATAGGGATGTCTCCACGAATTTCAGGGGAGACTGCGTTTGATGCCTCCGGAAACTAGCCGCTTAGCACAGTCAGGGCGCCGAATCACCCGCTCCGCCAAAGGAAACCGCCACCTCCGGCAGTTTTCCACCTGTGTGTAGGAGGCGCGTGGAGAAGGGACGGCTCTCGCCCGGCGCCAGAGCCGGCTGTTCGGCCATGATTCGCGTCGCGGTCCTGCGATGACCATTGGCGATGACATCGACGAGAATGGTCGGCACGGCCTTCGGCGCGTTCGTGTTGTTTTCGACAGCGCCGTAGACCGAGAGAATCTTCATGCCATTCGCATCTTTCAGCGCCGTGGTGACGCTGTTGATCGAGAGCGCGGGCGACGAGGCGACGGCCGTGTTGTGTTGCGGCATTCCCAGAGCGAGGAGGAAAACCGGAGCACACAGACATGTGACGAGCACGGCGAAGGCTTTCGGCGACGCCGCCTGCAGAAGGCGTTCGAAGCGGGAGAGCAGGCCGCCTTCGGGAGCGGCAGTGGCAGCCATCCGGGCGCCCGGGCGTGGTTTTGCCCTGCTATTGTCATTGAAAACGGGATAGCTTCCACGCCGGTTGGCGACAGATACCGTCTCAAATTCCGCGTCGATGATCTCGATGGCACGCGTGCCTGTCCGCGCAGGCGCCGAACGTGCCGCGCGATCCGGCGGCAGGAAATCCATTCGGCGGGTGGCACCATTGGGGCGGGAAGCGTTCATGGGTCTCTCCTCTCGCAGCACAGCCGCGCCAGAATGCCCGCAAGCCTCGACAGGCTAGATTCGGGCATTGAACCAAACCTTTCCCAGACGTAAACCTAAATGGTTAATGCTTCGAAAATGGCGCTCGCGAACCGGCGTGTTTTCATGGAAAATTAACCACTGTTTAACCATGTTGACGCTGTAACAGCGGTGCTGCGTTGCGTCGCGCGGCGCAGCCATCAGCCCGCCGCGAAATCGTGGCAGGCATGCCTGACGAGAAGCTGGACACTGACCCCGTTGATTCATTTTGAAAATGTCGGATTGCGCTATGGAATGGGTCCGGAAATTCTCCGGGACCTGACCTTCGACATTCCCAAGAAATCGTTCCAGTTCCTGACCGGCCCTTCCGGGGCCGGCAAGACGACGCTGCTGCGGCTCTTGTTCCTGTCACTGCAGCCGACGCGCGGCTTGATCCGCATGTTCGACCGCAACATCTCGACCATCCCGCGCGACGAGTTTCCGATGCTGCGCCGCCGGGTCGGCATCGTCTTCCAGGATTTTCGCCTGCTCGATCACCTGACGACCTACGAGAACGTCGCGCTGCCACTGCGTGTGCGCGGCAAGGAGGAATCCTCCTATCGCTCCGACGTTCTGGAACTGCTCGGCTGGGTCGGGCTCGGGGAGCGTATCAACGTGCTGCCACCGGTGCTTTCGGGCGGCGAGAAACAGCGTGCCGCAATTGCCCGCGCGCTGATCGACCGGCCGGAAATCCTGCTGGCCGACGAGCCGACCGGCAATGTCGATCCGCCGATGGCGCGCCGGCTGCTCAATCTGTTTCTGGAACTCAACCGGCTCGGCACCGCCGTCGTCATCGCCACCCACGACCTGTCGCTGATGGATCAGGTCGAGGCGCGGCGGATGATCCTGTCACAGGGGCGGCTTGACATCTATGAGTGAAGCCCGCGTCACCGATCGCTCGCAGCCGGCAGCGCCGCAGGAGCGCAAGGCGCCCCTGCGTGTGCGCCCGACCGCGCCGATCGTACCGCCCGGCAATGTCTCCGGCAACGCGCTGATGCTGGTGATCGCCATCATGGCCTTCCTCGCCTGCCTGACGCTCGGTGCGGTCAGCATGGTGCGTTCGACCGCACAAAGCTGGCAGAGCCAGATTTCCCGCGAGATCACCATACAGATCAAACCGGATGAAAAGCTCGACATGGAAAAGGCGCTCGCCGACGCGCGCGACCTGGCGATCACCTTCGACGGCACGACGGATGGCACGATCGTCGACAAGGCCGCGACGTCGCGGCTTTTGGAGCCATGGCTGGGCGAAGGCCTCGATATCGACGACCTGCCGGTCCCGCGTCTCGTGATCATCACCATCGACGAGCAGAACCCGCCGGATTTTGTCTCGATGCGCAAGGCGCTGACCGAAGCCATTCCGCAAGCCTATCTCGATGATCACCGCACCTGGGTCGACCGACTGGTGGCCATGGCGCACACGACGGCACTGATCGGCACCGGCGTGCTCATCCTTGTGTTCTCGGCGATGGTGCTGACCGTGATCTTCGCCACGCGCGGCACGCTGTCGGGCAATCGCCACATCGTCGAGGTGCTGCATTTCGTCGGTGCGGAAGCGAGCTTCGTCGCCTCTGAATTCCAGAAGCATTTCCTGAAAATCAGTCTCAAGGGCGCCGGCGCCGGCGGTGTCCTCGCAGCACTGTGCTTTGCGCTCGCGAGCTTCTGGCAGTCGCGATCGCTGGCGACACCGGAAAGCGACCAGACCACTGCGATGTTCGGCAGCTTCTCCATCGGCTATACCGGCTATCTCGGCATTGCAGCCATCATGGTCGTAATTGCGCTCCTGACGACGCTGACGGCACGGTTCACGGTGATGCGGACGATCTACGAGATCGACCTGATCCGCTCGGACCCTGCCCGCATCGACGGCAACCAGAGCTGACCGCCATGATTGCTTTGCCTCGCACCCATCCCTCGCCGCAATCTGCCTCTATGCCGGAATCAGATTGGCTGGCAGAGCATTCGGAGCAGGAATGACCGAGGGCGGTGACATGCGGCAGCGGGGCGCGTGGGTGCGGAGGCATATCAGCTTTCGCCGCCGGCTCGTGCGGCTGACCTTCTATATGCTTCTTCTCGTTGCAGGCTGTGCTGCCGCCGGCTTCCTCTATTTCGCCGATACCGTCGCCTCGCTGCAACCGCCCGCCAATCCGAAGGCCGATGCGATTGTCGTGCTGACTGGGGGCTTCCAGCGTATTGATCAGGCCGTCGATCTCCTGAAGACTGGGGCCGGCAAGCGGTTGCTGATCTCCGGCGTGCATCCATCGACCACCGGCGGACAGATCCGCCGCAACACCCAGAGTTCGGCCGATCTTTTCAAATGCTGCGTCGATATCGGCCATGATGCGATGGACACGATCGGCAATGCCAACGAGACCGCCAACTGGATCCGCGATAACGGCTACAGGAGCATCCTCGTCGTCACCAACAATTACCACATGCCGCGCAGTCTGCTGGAACTGCGCCGCGCCAACCCGGGCATCGACTTCATCGCCTATCCCGTCGTCAATTCCGACCTGAAAAGCACCAACTGGCTGCGCAATCCGATGGTGCTGAAGACGATCTTGTCGGAATATCTGAAACTGACGATCGCCATGGCGCGCGACGCGCTGGGCGCCCATACCGCAAGCGGGCTCAGAAACGAAAAGACCTGAGTCGTTTCATGCGGCAAGCAGGCCGCAATCTCACCCGCCAGACTGTTTTCCTTCGGAATATTCGTGTAGGGCAGCGGATGACCTGTTTCGCCGCGAAAGCCCGCCGATGATCATCCTGCGTTCCGTCCTGTTCAATACCGTCTTCTACATCAATCTGATCCTTCAGATGATCGTCATGACACCGTTCTATTTCCTCGTGTCCCGCAAGACGTCATGGTTCGTTCCGAAGAACTGGGCGCGCAGCAATAACTGGCTGTTCAAGGTCATTGTCGGCACGACCTTCGAGATCGAGGGATTGGAGAATATTCCCAAGGGCGGCTACATCTTCGCGCCGAAGCACCAATCGTTCTGGGATGTCTATGCGCTGCTGCCTTGGCTGGAGGACCCGTTTTACATCCTCAAGCGTGAACTCGTCTGGATCCCTTTGTTTGGCTGGTATGTCCAGAAGCAGCGCATGGTTCCGGTCGATCGTGGAGCGCGCGGCAAGGTGATGGCCGCCGTGATGGAGCGGACCAAGCAGGAAATGGCCGGCGGCCGCCAGCTGATCATCTATCCGGAGGGCACGCGTCGGCCGCCCGGCGCCCCGCCTGAATACAAGTATGGCATCGCACGGCTCTACCGTGACCTCAACATGCCGGTGGTGCCTGTCGTGATGCATCCCGGCCTGTTCTGGCCGCGCCGCAAGTTCAAGCGCTATCCCGGCCATTTCAAGGTGCGCATCCTGCCGCCGATCGCGCCGGGTCTCGATCCCGATCTCTTCCTGAAGACGCTGGTCGAGGTCATGGAAACCGCCAGCGACCAGTTGCTGGTAGAGACGGTCAAGGCTAACCCGCATGTGCCGCTGCCGCCGACGGCCGTCGAGCGGTTGAAGGAACTCGGCGTTCAGGCCTGAAGTTGGGCGGGGCCGATCAGCGCGACCACGTCTTCCAGCCAGGGATCGCGGATGCCCATTTCCTTGAGATGGGCGACCGTGTTGATGACGTAATCCGTGTTGGCGCCTGACTTGCCGTGGGACACGACGACCGTCGCTGCGGCTTCCTCCACGCTCAATGTGCCGGCATATTGCGGGTGAGCGCGGTCGATGATGTAGGCGAGCGCCGGGACACGGCGGCCATCGGCCAACACGACGGGCATGGTGCGTTCCTTGTAGACCTGCGTCACCAGTTCGCGTTCACGCAGATATTCGACGACGGCATCTTTGTCCCGGGCGGGAACCTTGAAGGCCATGCCGCGGCAGGAGCCGCCCCGATCAAGGCCGAGCACGAGACCCGGCCTTTCCTGCGTTCCCCGATGTACCCAAGAGCGGACGCAGAGCGAACGCCGGTAGCCGAAGGTCCTTCCCATCATCTTGTCTTCGAAGGCAAAGCCGGGGTTCCACATCAGCGACCCGTAGCCAAAGACCCAAAAATCGTCCATATCCACTGCCATTCACATCCCGTCATCCATGCGCGGCGAATGATTGCGCGTGGATCGGCTCGTAAGCACTCCTGAGCTTTCTAGCGCAGAAGCCGCGCAATCGGAATCGAATTCCTGGTGGCTGCCTGCCGGATCGCCCGGAATTTCAGACCCAGTCCTGGTGCCGCAGCGTCAGAGACGAACGACACCTGGAGCATGTCATGACGGCCACGGAACTCGCCGCCCCCACGACCGGAGCCCGGAAAATCAGGCGGCTTGGTATCGGCGTCCTGCTGTTCATCCTGCTCTATTCCGGCCTCTGGTTCTTTGCCGCAAACCGGATCGAAAGCCGGCTTGCCACCTATCTGACCCAAGGCAACACCGGCAGCACGGCGGAATGCACCGACATGGACATCCGCGGCTTCCCGTTCCGCATCGGCCTGTTCTGCGATACCGTGAGGCTGGACGACACCGCACGAGGCGCATCCGCGACCTTCGGCGCGCTGCGATCGGCAGCCCAGGTCTACCGGCCGGGCCATGCCGTCATCGAACTCGACGGGCCGGCTGAAGTGCGTTTCTCACCCGGCATCTCGTTTTCGGCGGACTGGGACCTGTTGCATGCCAGTCTGCTGGCGACCTTGTCCGGCCTCGACCGAACCTCGCTGACCTATGACAAGCTCACCGGCACTGCCGTCGTGCCGGCCATCGAAGAAGACGCCATCCCCGGCGACACCCACAGGCTTGCCTTTACCGCCGATCACGGCGAAGTGCATCTGCGCCAGAACGGTGACGACCTCGATGCGGCCGCAAGCATCGATGGCTTCGACACGAAGATCGACGGCGGTCCGAGCCTTTTGCCGCCCGTCAACGGCAGCGCCGACCTGACCCTTGTCGGGCGTGCTGCCCTGATGAATGACGGCGGCCTGAAGCCCGGCGCCCTGCACGGAGCCAAGGGCGAAATGCGCAATCTGACGCTCGATCTCGGCAACGGCATGGTCACCACCGCCTCCGGCCCGTTCAGCATCAACGATCAAGGCCTGATCTCCGGTGAATTCAGCGTGACGATGCAGAACATCGAGGGCTGGCGGCAGAACCTCGTCAAGGTCTTCACCGACAAGGACGACACCGCCATGATCAACAATATCGCCAACATGCTGACGGCGCTGGCCGACGGCAAGAACGAAGCGACCGTGAAACTCAACGTGCGAGACGGTGTGGCCTTCCTGGCGTTCTTCCCGATCGGGGTGCTGCCGCAGTTGTGAGGACTGGATAGGCCCCTACTTCTGGTCCATCGCATGGCGGCCGAAATCGGCCATGTCGGTGTCCTGGCCGGCCTGGACGATCGAGCGGCGGATGGCGCGGGTGCGGGTGAAGAGGTCGAACAGTTTGTCGCCATCGCCCCAGCGGATCGCCCGTTGCAGATAGGCGAGATCTTCCGAGAAGCGCGCCAGCATTTCCAGGATCGCGTCCTTGTTGTGTAGGCAGACGTCGCGCCACATGGTCGGGTCCGATGCCGCCAGACGGGTGAAATCGCGGAAACCCGATGCGGAATATTTGATGACTTCGGATTCGGTCACGGCTTCCAGATCATCGGCAGTGCCGACGATATTGTAGGCGATGATATGCGGCAGGTGAGAGACGATTGCCAGAACCTTGTCGTGATGCTCGGGGTCCATGTCGTCGACCATCGAACCCAGCGTTTCCCAGAAGGTCCGAAGCTTCGCCTTGGCCGTCTCGTCCGTTTCCGGCAGCGGCGTCAGGATGCACCAGCGGCCCTTGAACAGGCCGATGAAGCCTGCATCCGGGCCGGAATATTCCGTGCCGGCGATCGGGTGGCCGGGGATGAAGTGCACGCCTTCTGGCATATGCGGCTTCATCTGGGCGATGACGGAGCCCTTGGTCGAGCCGACATCGGTGACAACAGCGCCGGGCTTCAGGCTGGCGGCGATTTCGGCGGCAACCGCGCCGGACGCTCCGACTGGAACCGAGACGATCACCAGGTCCGCATCCTTGACGGCATCGGATGCCGATGTCGTGTAGCGATCGCCAAGGTTCAGTTCCTGCGCCCGCTTCAACGTGGCTTCGCTGCGCGTCGAGACGGTAACCGAGCCAGCAAGGCCCTTGTCCTTGATCTCGCGTGCAATCGACGAGCCGATCAGGCCGATGCCGATCAGCGCGATGGTTTCAAACTGTTTTGCCATCACGCGCGGCCCATAAACTCTGTCAGCGCGGCGATGACGCCCTCATTGGCCTCGGCCGAGCCGATGGTCATGCGCAGTGCATTCGGGAAACCGTACCCCCGCACGGCGCGCAGGATATAACCACGGCTGGTCAGGAACTCGTCGGCATCCGCAGCCCGCTTGCCATCGATATCCGGGAAGTGGATCAGCACGAAATTGGTGACCGACGGCGTGACACGAAGATCAAGCGAGGACAAGGCGCCCGTAACCTTCCCAAGCCAGGTGAGGTTGTATTCGACGGCCGTTGCCGCGAAGGCCTGGTCGCGGATGGCGGCTGCACCAGCAGCGATCGCCGGCGCGTTCATGTTGAACGGGCCACGGACACGGTTCAGCGCATCGATGATGGCGAGCGGTGCATACATCCAGCCGACGCGCAGGGCGGCCAGACCGTGGATCTTCGAGAATGTCCGGGTCATCACGACGTTCTGGTTGGACGAGACGAGTTCAAGGCCCGCTTCGTAATCGTTGCGGCGGACATATTCCGCATAGGCCGCGTCGAGAACCAGAATGACGTTCCTGGGCAAGCCGGCCTGCAGGCGGCGCACCTCATCCACGGGGACATAGGTGCCTGTCGGATTGCCGGGATTGGCGAGGAACACCATCTTCGTCTTCGGCGTCACGGCGGCGAGGATCGCGTCGACCGTCACATGGCAATCGGTTTCAGGCACGGTGACCGGCGTCGCACCGGCGCCCATGATCTGGATCTTGTAGACGAGGAAGCCATGCTCGGTGATGATGGCCTCATCGCCGGGGCCGAGATAGACGTGGCAGAGCAGGCCCAGCAGTTCGTCGGAGCCATTGCCGCACATCAGGTTGGCGATGTTCAGGCCGTAGACGGAGGCGATCGCCTCGCGCAGTTCGATTGCCTGGCCGTCCGGATAGATTTCGAGCTTCGCGGCCGCCTTCTGGAAGGCCTCAATCGCCTTCGGGCTCGGCCCCAGCGGGGTCTCGTTGGAGGACAGCTTATAGACCTTGGCAACACCCGGCGCATGCTCCTTGCCCGGCACGTAAGCGGCAATGTCGAGAATACCGGGGCGTGGCGTGGGGTTCTGCAGGTCTGCGCTCATAGGATCAGCTTTCAACGGCGGGAAAATGACGTTCTGCCAATACCGGTGCGGACGGTTTTTGTCGAGTGTCGCGCGGGATCACAAATCGATTCGATGGGCTTGCGTCAAAGGCTTTTCCCGCGTGGTCGGCACGCCGCGTGGCGCCAGCACCGGAACGAAGACGCGGCGGGAGGCGCGGGCGGCAACCGGCAGGCCCTGATAAAGCCGTTTCTGGGCTTCGACGATGATCACACCGGAAAACATCGGCCAGAGCGAACGGCCGACCCGCTCGAAAGCACGGCGCAGCTTGAGGATCATCTTGAGCTTGGAGGGAGGGAAGAACAGGGCATCGGCGGAAGCGCCCGGGGTGAAGTTGGTTTCGCGCAAAAGCGCGGTCAGTTGCCCGCGCGAATAGGGCCGGCCGGAACCGAAGGGCGTATGTTCCATGCGCGCCCAGACGCCACGCCGGTTCGGCACAACGATAACAAGCCGGCCACCCGGCGCCAGTACCCGCCAGAGTTCCTTCATCGTCTCGCGCGGGTTTTCGGCAAACTCCAGCGAATGCACCATCAGCACCCGGTCGACCGACGAATCGGGCAGCGGCAATTCCTCGTCGAAAACCAGCGCAGTCGAGGATAGTTCCGCCACCGGCCAGTTCACCGCCCCCTGCCCAGCCGGCATGAAGGCGAAAGTGCGCTCAGTATCGGTCCGGAAACGTTCGAGATAGGGCACAGCATAGCCGAGGCCGACCAGCCGCTCTTCCGGCAGCCTTGCCCAGAGCGACGACAGCGCCATGCTGATCGACTGCTCGGCGAAGCGTCCGAGGCGGGAATGATAGAACTGGCGGAGATCGACAATATCTGCGTGCATGCCCATCATGTTAGCTTTGTACGGGTGGACTTCAAGACAGCGGTCACTACATTCGCGATAACCGCCCCGCCGCAGGAATTCCCATAATGGCC
Organism: Rhizobium sp. Leaf453; assembly: GCF_001425605.1. GTDB lineage: Bacteria > Pseudomonadota > Alphaproteobacteria > Rhizobiales > Rhizobiaceae > Pararhizobium. Next base: position 26,169 of record NZ_LMRG01000004.1, read on the forward strand.
AAACTCGAAATCGAACTGTTTCCATGCCGCACCGACAATTTCGGTGTGCTCATCCATGATCCCGACAGTGGCGCCACCGCCTCGATCGACGCGCCCGAGGAACAGCCGATCCTCGGTGCGCTGAAGCGCCGCGGCTGGACGCTGACCCATATCCTGACGACGCATCACCATCAGGATCATGTCGAAGCCAATCTGGCGCTGAAGACCCGGTTCGAGGCGACGATCATCGGGCCCGAAAACGAGGCCGCCAAGATTCCCGGCCTCGACATGACGATCGGCGATGGCGGTGATTTCGAGTTCGCGGGACACAGGGTGCATGTCTACGAGACCCCCGGCCATACGGCAGGGCATATCTGTTTCCATTTCCCCGATGACAAGCTTTTATTTTCCGCCGATACACTGTTCGCGCTTGGATGCGGGCGCCTGTTCGAAGGTACGCCGGCGCAGATGTGGGCCTCGCTGACGAAATTGATGGCACTGCCGGACGACACGGTGGTCTATTTCGGCCATGAGTACACATTGTCGAATGCCCGATTCGCAGTGACCGTCGATCCCGACAACGCGGAGCTGAAAAGCCGCACCGCCGAGATCGAGGCTCTGCGGGCCAAGGGCGGCTTTACCGCACCGACCACGCTCGGGCTGGAGAAGCGCACCAACCCCTTCCTGCGGGCACAGGATGCCGGCATCCGTCAGCACCTGAACATGCAGGATGCCACGGACGCCGAGGTGTTCGCCGAGATTCGCAAGCGGAAGGACAATTTCTAATGGACGTTCAATTGCCCCTTTCGGCCCAGGCCATCATCGAAACGCTGAAGATGGAGCGGCATCCGGAAGGCGGCTGGTACATCCAGACTTTCAAGGACGAGGCCGGCGGCCCGCGCGGCCATTCAACGGCGATCTACTATCTCCTTGAGCGGGGTGAGCGCTCGCACTGGCACCGCGTGCGCGACGCCGTCGAGGTCTGGCATTTCTATGCCGGCGCACCGCTGGCGCTGAGCATCGCCGAAGACCGCAAACCCGGTACGAGCATCACACTCGGATCGAACATCCTGCTGGGCGAACAACCACAAGCCATCGTGCCCGCAGATTGGTGGCAGTCGGCGACCTCGCTTGGAAGCTGGTCTCTGGTCGGCTGTACCGTTTCGCCCGGTTTCGACTTCTCGGCCTTCGAGATGGCGCCGGCCGGCTGGCAGCCGCCGGAAATCTCAGATCATTCAGCAGGCTGAGTCGCGGCGGACCGATTACGGAAGATGACATCCTTGGCCGCGAGCACAGCGCCGCCGGTGACGAACAGGCAGGCGAGCGCGATACGCCAGGATGGCTCGGCAAAGCCGAAGGCGATCAGGATCAGTGTCGAGAGCACCGGCGCGGCGTAGCTCGCGACGCCGAGCAACTGGATATTGCCGTTCTTGACGCCGAAATCCCAGGCATAGAAGGCCGCCCCGACCGGCAGCAGGCCAAGCCCGGCAACAGCGATCCATTGCGTCGCCGTCTCCGGCCAGACGGTTGTTTCCAGGCCGAGATGGCAGAGGAAGGAGAGAACGGCCGTCGCCAGGCAAAAGCCGGTGACGACATCGGTCGAAACGGCATCGAACCGGCGGGTCAGTAAAGAATAGCCCGACCAGGTGAAGGCGCAGGCGAGCGCGGCGCCATAGCCCAGCGCATAGGCATCATCGAACTCAACGCCGTTGCGGGCGACAATCAGGATCGTGCCGGCAAGGCCGAGGACGGCACCGGCGAGATGGTACCAGCGCAGCCGCTCGCCCGGCAGCAATGCCGAACCGACGACGATCAGCAACGGCCAGAGATAGGCGATCAGTCCGGCTTCGACGGCAGGCGCATTTCGCAATGCGGTGAAATAGAGGAAATGGTAGCCGAACAGGCCGGCAATGCCGACGATCCAGACCTTGGCCGGTTGCCGCAGCAAGGCCAGCCGTTCCGGCTTCAAGAGCAGCACGACGATGCCGGGGATGCTGCCGATGGAAAAGCAGATGGCCGACAGCTGGAACGGCGGCACGGTGCCGGACGCGGCGGTAAACAAAGCCAGCAGCGACCACATGAGAATCGCCGAAAAACCGATCAGCGTTGCCTTGACATTCATACCCCTGCCCCCGGCAATGACTGACCGTCAACTACCGAAGCGCGTGGCCCAGATGGTCACGGCGCCGTAGCTGGTCGGGATCCGAACATAGACCGGAGCATATACGTTGACCGACTCGGCCTTGGCAAACCAGATCTCCATCGTTTCCAGCTTGCGCAGATAATCGACGTCGTCACGGCCCTTGCGATAGCCGGATTTCGGCACGAACTTGATACCACAGACGATGACATCGCCCTGGAAGCCCTCGGTCTTGAAGGGCTTGGTGCCCTTGGCCGACAGCTTCAGATCCATGCGCGATTCGCCGTCGAAAACGGGAACGCTCTTCGGGCAGACCCGCGTATCCGCCGGGAAGATCAGTCCCGACAAGGGATCGACGACATTGCGCATGTCGGCCTTGGTCACCGGGATCCAGTTCTTCGGAATCTTGCGCGCCGGCTTCATCGAAGCCGAGGTCACATCGCCATTGCGGAACTGGACGTCGATGGCCCTGCCGCGCTTGCCGGTCTTGTAGCGCACCTTGTATTCCGATGCGCTCAGGCGGTCGCGGCCGACGGTGCCGGAAACGGATGTCTGGCCGGAGGTTTCCGCGAAGAGATCGGCAAGGCCCGCCGAGTTCATCGTGCCTGATATCGTGTAGCGATTGGCCTTCAACTCGGTATGGAACGACGCTTTCGCGATCGGCAGCCCGGCGAGAGCAATGCTGTAGTCCGTGTTGTGCGTGACCTCGACGGCACCGGCCACGCCTGTGGAAAACGTCGCCATCGCAAAAGCCAGAAGCGCCGAGACGCCGATGCGCAGGTTCATTCCAGAAAGCCCTTTTTTATTCTTCCAAGCGGAAGCCAGCGATACGGCGGGTTTGCGGCATTTCTGCGCCTCGCGGCCCGCTTTTGCCACAAGCCTTAAACCAATGTGAAACAAAGTGGAATTGCTTGCCCACAAGATGTATAGGCATTGTTCAAATCAGACAGGAACACCGTATCCGGCCTGAAAACGCCCATGCCATCCAAGAGTTTTCCCTGAAAATGAAGGTTTGGCTTGACTGCGCGGCTCTCCCTGACTATAGAACCGCAACTTTCCAATCATGGCCAACGGAATGCGGCCTGGGCTCATGGCCCGCAAACGCATGGACCGAAGGCGAAAAGAAAAAATAGGTGCATCATGTCCCGTAGTTGTGAATTGACCGGCAAGGGCGTCCAGTCGGGCAACAATGTAAGCCACGCAAACAACAAGACCAAGCGCAAGTTCCTTCCGAACCTGTGCCAGGTTACGTTGATCTCCGACGTTCTCGGCCAGCGTTACCGTCTGCGCGTTTCGGCTGCAGCGCTCCGCTCGGTCGAACATCGCGGTGGTCTCGACGCATTCCTCATCAAGGCTGACGAAGTCGAGCTGTCGATGCGCGCTCGTCTGCTGCGTCGCCAGATCGTCAAGAAGACCGCTGAAACGGCTGTCGCCGCCTAATCGGCACCTTGACCGCTGAGATTTGAAAGGCTTGCCTGGGCAACCGGCAAGCCTTTTTCTCGTGTGCGTATCACAAAACCGTTCGCGGAGATTCCGCGAACCCGATCCCTCCAACTGGTGGCATACCCCAGGATAAAAAAATGCTGATGAACCGTACGTTTCTTCTTTATGTCGCGCTGATGACCGCCGTGGTCGTCGCCTCCAATGTCCTCGTCCAGTACCCCCTGCCCGGCTCAATCGCCGGCATGCAATTGGGCGACCTGCTGACCTGGGGCGCCTTCAGCTATCCCATCGCTTTCCTGGTCACCGACCTCAGCAACCGCCAGTTCGGCCCAAGCGTCGCCCGCAAGGTGGTCATCGCCGGTTTCGCCGTGGCGATCCTGCTGTCGATCCTCGTCGCCACGCCGCGCATCGCGATTGCGTCCGGCTCGGCCTTCCTGCTCGGTCAGTTCCTCGATATCTCGGTGTTCAACAAGCTCCGGGCACAGAGCTGGTGGCGCGCGCCGCTGATCGGCTCGCTGTTCGGCTCGCTTCTGGATACGGCGATCTTCTTCTCCGTCGCCTTCGCGCCGTTCTTCGTCTTCTTCGGCCCGAATGACGGCTTTGCGCTGGAAAGCGCTCCGATCCTCGGCGTCATGGCAGCGGAAGCCCCGCGCTGGATTTCCTGGGCACTCGGCGACCTCACCGTCAAGATCATCGTCGGCCTGGTAATGCTGTTGCCCTATGGTGCGCTGATGAGCGTCATTCGGCCAATGCCGGGCGTGAAAGCCAGCGCCTGATCTGAATTCACTTGAATTAAAAAAGGGGGGCAAGCCGTATGCTTGCTCCCCCTTTTTCGTCTCGCCAAAAGTTGAGTGATGCTTCACTCCACCAGCTTGAATTCCAGCATCAAGTTGCGCTCGAGGATCGAGTGGTTGTCGTCGGAGACGACGATGACGTGGATGTCGCCGTTTGGTTGGGCGACGACGTCGAGGCCTTCCATGTTGTCGATCTGGTAGCCCATGTCGGCATTCAGCAGGACCTCGCCGTCGATGACGGCGCCCGGCTTGATATCATCGGCCTTGAAGCGACGGATCTGCATGCCGATACCTTCGGCAAAGGAGAAACGCCGCTCCAGCAGCAACAGGTCGCCATTCGGCAGGAAAGCGCCGTCGGTGATGGCGAAGGGATCGGTCTGCTTGACGCTGAAGGTGCCCTTGCGCGGACCGTCGAGAACGGCGGCGAGGATATGATCCGCCTTGTCAAAGCTCAACTCCGACACGACCACGACGCCGCCGGCAAGTGGGCTTTCCTTGGGCGAAACCGCGACGGTCTCAAGCCCTCGATTGCTGCGCAGCTCCTTCAGAGGAATGAGCACCGGCAGCGTAGCGGTGGGCTTTGATTGCGCGAAGCCCGGATCGGGATAAACGTCGACACGATGGTTCCGTTCATAGGAGGCCAGCACCTGCCCGTCACGCAACGCCAAGCCCTCGCAGTCCATCCGCTTCTTGATCTGTTCCGATCGGCCCTGCTGGTCGATCATCGACGTAATCGTCAGATCGGTGATGCCCGCCAGCCGGCCCTTACCGTCGCGCTCGACCGCTCCCTCCACCCAGTGGCCGGTGTCCATCACAGCCAAGAAGGATTTGCGATCCGGCCTGAAGCGGATCGACGAGATTGCCCCGAGCAGCGGATTGCTCGACGACATCTCGATGCCTCCGACAAATTCCAGCTTTCCAAACTGCTTCTGATTCGACGAGAATCTGAAGCTCTCGATCTGTCGGCTCTTGACACGGACAGTTTCCTGATGCGGCGGCGATGCTGCCATGGCAGGCAGGGATGCCGACAGCAGCAGCACAGAGGCGAGAATCGGTGTTGCTTTCAAACGCAGTCCTTCCGGCGGGCCGGCGTGAATGGAACGGCAGACCGCCGGACCGTGAAAAGGGAAATAACATCATCAAAGCGGAATCGGGGCAGCTGACGCCGCCCCGGTCCAAAAATCCTTCAGCCAGCCCGGCGCCGTGCCGCGCCCCGACGCGAGCCAGCGTCGTCGAACAAAGAAGCCAGTTGCTCGGTCATCGCGCCCGCCAGTTCGTCGGCATCGACGATCGTCACGGCGCGGCGATAATAGCGCGTCACATCGTGGCCGATACCGATGGCCAACAGTTCCACCGGCGACTTCGTCTCGATCTGCTCGATGACGGCGCGCAGGTGCCGCTCCAGGTAATTGCCCGGATTGACCGACAGCGTCGAATCATCGACGGGCGCGCCATCCGAGATCATCATCAGGATGCGCCGCTGCTCGGAGCGACCCAGCAGGCGGTTATGTGCCCAGATCAGCGCCTCGCCGTCGATGTTTTCCTTGAGCAGGCCTTCGCGCATCATCAGGCCGAGGTTGCGGCGCGCCCGGCGCCAGGGGGCGTCGGCCGACTTGTAGATGATGTGGCGCAGGTCGTTGAGGCGGCCCGGCGTCTGCGGCTTGCCGCTAGCAAGCCAGCGCTCGCGCGCCTGCCCGCCCTTCCAGGCCTTGGTGGTGAAGCCGAGGATCTCGACCTTGACGCCGCAGCGCTCCAGCGTACGCGCCAGGATATCGGCGCAGGTGGCGGCAACGGTGATCGGGCGGCCGCGCATCGAGCCGGAATTGTCGATCAACAGCGTCACCACCGTATCGCGGAAGTTGGTATCCTTCTCACGCTTGAAGGAGAGCGGCTGCATCGGATCGATGATCATGCGCGTCAGCCGCGCCGAATCGAGATAGCCCTCTTCCAGATCGAATTCCCACGAGCGATTCTGCTGCGCCATCAGCCGGCGCTGCAACCGGTTGGCCAGACGGCCGACTGCGCCCTGCAAATGCGCCAGTTGCTTGTCGAGGAAGGCGCGCAGGCGGTCGAGTTCAACCTCGTCGCAAAGCTCTTCCGCCGTGATGGTCTCGTCGAATTCCTCGGTGAAGACGCCGTAATCGACCTTCTCGTTGAAATCGTCGAAGGGATGATGGGGCCGCTTGACCTCGCCGGGGGTCTCGCTGTCGTCCTCACCGTCATCCGACATTTCCTCGTCGGAAATCTCGGCGCCGTCCATCTCGCCTTCTTCCATCTGCTCCTGGGCGGATTCGTTTTCGTCGGCAGGGGCAGCGTCAGCGCCAGCATCCTCGTCGGAGCTATTTTCTTCCTCTTCCTGGCTGCGCGGCTGGTCTTCGTCGGTCTGGCTTTCCTGATCGTCGGGCTCGACCTCGTCATCGCCGTACTTTTCGGCGACTTCCATCGAGGTCAGCATGTCACGCACGACGCGGGCGAAGGCCTGCTGGTCGTTGACGGCTGCCGACAGATTCTGCATGTCTTTGGCGGCTTTTTCCTCGATGAAATCGCGCCAGAGATCGAGAACCTTGCCGGCCGATGCCGGCGGCTTTTGGCCGGTCAGCTTTTCACGCACAATGAGCGCCAGCGCTTCTTCCAGCGGAGCATCGGACTGCCGGTCGATATTGCCGAAATTCGCCCGCGCATACTTCTCATGAAGCATCGAGTTCAGATTGTCGGCGACACCGCTCATGCGCAACGCGCCGATGGCTTCGACACGCGCCTGCTCGACCGCATCGAACATCACCCGCGCCTCCGCACCCTGCGGCGACATGGTGGCGTGGATGCGGGCATCGTGGCAGGCCTTGCGCAGCGCCATGGAATCGCCGAGCCCGCGGGTCACCGAAAGCTCGTGGCGCGTCGGGCGCTTGGAGATTTCCGGCAGCCGCATGCGCTCGCCGGTCAGGCCCGGACGCTCGTTGGCGAAGGTCACCTCGATTTCGGAATCGCCGGCGATCGAACGGATACAGCCGGTCAGCGCCCGGCGGAACGGCTCGACATCGACGATCCCGGCAGGCCTTGCTTTCGAATTGTCGCCCCGGCCTGCCATGGATCAGGCCGTGGTTTCGAGCACGATGTTGGCGGCACTTTCCTTCAGCTCGACACCGAAGGCGCGCTGATAGTGTTCAGCCACCAGAGCACGCTCCAGTTCGTCGCACTTGTTGAGGAAGGTGACGCGGAAGGCAAAGGCGATATCGCCGAAGATATAAGCGTTTTCGGCCCAAGTGATGACCGTACGCGGGCTCATGACCGTCGACAGGTCGCCATTGATGAAGGCGGCGCGCGTCAGGTCGGCAACGCGGACCATCTTCGACACGGTGTCGCGGCCGCGCGATTCCGTGAAGCCCTTAACCTTGGCGGCGACGATATCGACTTCGTTTTCATGCGGCAGATAGTTCAGCGTCGTGACGATCGACCAGCGGTCCATCTGGGCCTGGTTGATCTGCTGCGTGCCGTGGTAGAGGCCGGTCGTATCGCCAAGGCCAACCGTGTTGGCCGTTGCGAACAGACGGAAAGCCGGGTGCGGGCGGATGACGCGGCTCTGGTCAAGCAGCGTCAGGCGGCCCGACGATTCCAGCACGCGCTGGATGACGAACATGACGTCCGGACGCCCGGCATCGTATTCGTCGAAGACGAGCGCAACATTGTGCTGGTAGGCCCAGGGCAGGATGCCGTCCTTGAATTCGGTAACCTGCATGCCGTCCTTGACGACGATCGCATCCTTGCCGACGAGATCGATACGGCTGACATGGCTGTCGAGGTTGACGCGGACGCATGGCCAGTTGAGGCGGGCTGCGACCTGCTCGATATGGGTCGACTTACCCGTCCCGTGATAACCTGAAACCATGACGCGGCGATTGTGGGCGAAGCCTGCGAGAATGGCGAGCGTGGTTTCGCGATCGAAGAGATAGTCAGGGTCCGCATCCGGCACATAGGCGTCAGCCTTGGAATAAGCCGGGACGCGCAGATCGGTATCGATGCCGAAGACGTCGCGGACGGAAACTGTCGTATCGGGAAGGTTGGAAATATCGAGGTCTACCTTGCTCATCATGTCTCCAGCACGGAAGCCCTCTTGCGCCTCTCGGCGGGCATCCCGTCTATGCCTTTATAAATGTGTGACCGTAATAAAACGGGTTCCTAGCAGAAGCCAGCCTGTTTTAACAATTGATATGCCTGGATCACGGCGCGAAAACGCTCTTCCGATCCCCTGTCTCCGCCATTTGCATCCGGGTGATGCTTTTTTACAAGCTCCTTGTAGGCCGACTTGATATCGGCGGCTGTCGCATTGGCATGCACACCCAGTGTCTCGAAGGCTTTCGCCTCCAATGTCTTGAGTTTGCGCTGCCTCGGCTCCTGGCGGGGCGCGCGGGCACGCGCCTGCTCGACAAAGCCGAAGGGGTCGCGCATGCGGGCCTGGGCTCCGGCGGAACCCGAGCGCTGCTGCGACTGCTGCGGCGCATTCTTGGCATTCTTGTTGACGCCCACCGTCCAGGTCGGACGATGGCCGGTGATCGCTTCCTTCTGGTAGCGCGCGATCTCGCTATCGGAAAGTCCCGAAAAGTAGTTGTAGCCCTTGTTGTATTCCTTCACGTGCTCGAAGCAGAACATGAAGAACTCGTTTTCCGCGTTGCGGCCCACCGGCGCGCGATGGACAGCATTTTCCTCGCACCCGTCCCACTGACATTTGGGTGCCATCGGCTCGGGTTTCTGGGTCGGCCTGCGGCGCGTCCGGATCCCGTCGAAATATTTTGAATCAAGTTTCATGGCGCTAATTATGGGGCGTGGCGGACGCCACAACAAGAATTGACAAATCGGAATGTTGCAGGCTTTGTGGGGCTATTTTGCACCACGCAAAACACCATCCGCGATGGGCTCGGTTCATTGATTGAAACCGATGGAAAAGCCAGACAAACAGGGCCAAAACATGTCGCTTCAAAGCCGCATCGAAACAAAACTCAACGCGGCCTTTTCCCCGGAGCGCCTGATGGTGATCAACGAGAGCCATCTGCATGCCGGCCACCATCCGGACATCGACGGAAACGGCGAAACGCACATGCGCATCCGCATCGTTTCCAGAGCCTTTGCCGGCATGAGCCGTGTCGCCCGCCACCGCGCCATCAACGACCTGCTGAAAGCGGAGTTCGAAGCAGGTCTGCACGCACTGGCCGTCGAACCGGCAGTTCCCGGGGAAACAACCCGCTGGTGAACAACAGTGGTAATAATCTGCCACTGACAGACTAAACCCATCAGTATTTGTGGGTTGCAGAATTGACGGTTTTCAACGCTGCAACTACAATTATGACGGGCGGAGAATAAACGGATTACACGATCCGTCGAATATTTAAGACTTGCAGACATTTTCATCTTTTCAGGCGCAGCCGGCCACGGGTTGCCAGGCCGCCTTGTTTTTTGGGGTCACGGAGATGCTCAGGAGGTTTGGGCTTTTTGCGGTGCTGGTCACCGCGTTTCTATCATTCAACGAAGCATCGGCAGCGACGCCCAAGAAAGTCGCGCTGGTCATGGGCAACAGCGCGTATCAGCACGCGGTCGAGCTGCCCAATCCCAAGAATGACGCCAAGCTGATGGCGGAGACATTCCGCACGGCGGGCTTCACGGTGCTCGAAGGTGAAGACCTCGACAAGAACGGCATGGCCAATCTGGTCGACAAGTTCACCGAGGCCGCCTACGACGCCGATATCGCTGTCATCTATTATGCCGGCCACGGCCTGCAGGTCGATGGACAGAATTATATCGTTCCTGTCGATGGCCAGCTGGAAACGGCGGCGCAATTGAAGACCCGCACCATCCAGGTCGACAAACTGCTCGCCGCCTTGCCGCCGGATCCGGCCGTCAGCGTCGTCATCCTCGATGCCTGCCGCGACAACCCGCTGGCGCGCTCCCTTGCAAAGGCCCTGCCCGCAAGCCGCTCGGCAGCAGCTGGCGGCCTGGCACCGGTCCAGACGAACGCACAGTCGTCCAGCTCCGGCGGGCTTCTGATCGCCTATTCGACCGACCCCGGTGCCGTGGCGCTGGACGGCAAAGGCGCCAACAGCCCCTATACGACAGCGCTTGCCAAGCACCTGACGACGCCCGGCCTGGAAATCCAGAGTGCGTTGACCCGGGTTCGTGCAGATGTGTCGGAAGCAACCGGCGGCACCCAGCATCCCTGGCACAATGCCTCCCTGTCCCGCGAAGTGTTCATGGGCGGCGATGCCCCCGATCGTGGCATCGCCATCCAGCAGAACACGGTCACGCAGCCCGCGCAGGTCGCCACGACCGGCGGTAACGACGTCAACTGGACGGTGGAACAGAAGCTCTGGGAAGAAGCCTCCAAGCGCAACACTGTCGCGCACTACGAGCTTTACCTCAAGAAATATCCGGAGGGTAATTTTGCCACGCTGGCGAAGCTCAACCTCGACCAGTTGAAGGTCGAAGCAACGACAGAGGTCGCTTCGGTGGCACCAGTTGGTGAAGCATCGGCCTCTGCCTCACAGGTTCGCACGGCTGTTGCCATGCCGGATGACGTGAAGAACAGTGTCGGCACGCCGGAAACGGAAATGGCACTCAATCTCGACAAGGAAGGCCGGATCGACCTTCAGCTGCGGTTGGGTGCACTCGGTCATGTGACCGGCGGCGCGGACGGTGCATTGGGCGCGAAATCCCGCCTTGCGATCACCGCCTGGCAGAAGCAGAACGGCCTGATGGAGACATCCTACCTGACCCAGCAGCAGCATCTCTTCCTCGTCGTCCAGACGGATCCGATGATGCCGCAGGTTCGGGCACAGTATGAAGCCGACAAAGCTGCAGCCATGGCAGCATCCCTGCGCAAGGCGCAGGCACGCCAGAAGGCAGCCAGCCAGCAACGGGTCAAGAAACAGCGCTATCAGAACAACGATGAGCCGGTTCTTGAGGGACGCGTCGAACGCAACAATGGCGGCGGCATGGATCCTGCCGGTGCAGCCTTCGCCGGCGGCCTGCTCGGCGGTGCGCTGGGCGGCATTATCGGCAGCCGCTGACGCAGCCACCGGCCTTCATCAACTGCCTTCGCCCTTTTTCGGGGGCGGAGGCAGTGTCGTTTCGTCCGCCGGCCTGATCCTCAGCCGCGTGATGCGGTTCTTCACACGCTTCATGACGATGAAGCGCTTGCCGTAAAAGGTGAAAGCCTGACGCTCTTCCGGAATGGTCTTCGATTCATGGATGACAAGGCCGGCGACCGTAGTTGCCTCCTCGTCCGGCAGGTTCCAGTCCAGCGCACGGTTGAGATCGCGGATCGGCACGCTGCCATCGACCACGATCGAGCCATCGGCCTCCTGGCGCACGCCCTGGATTTCGAGATCGTGCTCATCGGCGATATCGCCGACGATCTCCTCGAGAATGTCCTCCAGCGTCACCAGTCCCTGCACCTCGCCATACTCATCCACGACAATGGCGAAATGGGCCTTGCGGCGCAGGAAGGCGTTGAGTTGGTCCTTGAGATTGGTCGTGTCCGGCACGAACCAGGGCTTTTGCGTGATCCGGCTGATATCGAGATTTTCAGGCTGGACGTCCGGTTCCGCCAGGGCTCGCAGAAGATCCTTGGCATGCACGACGCCGACAATATTGTCGGTCGCGCCGCGCCAGACCGGCATGCGGGTATAGGGACTTTCGAGCACGGCGCGAACATTGACCTCCGACGGGTCGTCCGCATTGATGCCGCGCATCGATGTGCGGTGGACCATGATATCGGAGACTTCGAGTTCGCCGAGATCGAGCACGCCGCCGAGCAGGTCACGATCGGCTTTGACCACGGCGCCTTCGCGATGCAGGAAATCGACGGCGCCGCGCAGTTCCTCATGCGCCGTCAGCATCGGCTTTTCCTTGGAGAATTCATAGCCGAACCAGCCGAGGATGAAGCGAACAAGCCGGTTGACGAGACTTGAAATCGGTCCGATCACAACAACGAAGAAACCGGCGAAGGGGGCCAGACCACGGGCCAACCGATCCGGCGAGGCAACGGCCCAACTCTTCGGCAGGACATCCGCGAAAATGACCAGAAGAAATGTCATTGTCAGGGTCGCATAGAACACGCCCCACCAGCCAAAGGTGGGGATGAACAGTTCTGCGGCAAGCGTCGCGGCAAGAATGTTGACGATGTTCTTGCCGAGCAGCAGCGTGCCGATCAACCGATCCTGGCGGGTGTTCAGTTCCGTGACGAGGCGCGCGCGATCGTCACCATTGGCTTCCAGTGCATGCATGCGCGCCTGCGAGGCATTGACGAGAGCGGTTTCGGCCGTGGAGAAGAAGGCGGAGCAGACGAGCAGCACCAGAATGATGACCAGCACCGGCCATTCTTGCGCCAGAAAGCCGAGAACGCTCTCCACCGTCATGCCGGGTGCTTCTCCTTGAGAAAGGACAGAACTTCCGAAGCAGGCACATCATCGGCAACGAAAGACTGGCCGATGCCACGCGTCAGGATGAAGGTCAGCTTGCCGCCCTTGACCTTCTTGTCCTGGGCGATCGCATCCATCAGCTTTTCAGCCGGCGGCAATCCGCCCGGAATATCGTTCATCCGCGTCGGCAGGCCGACGGTCTTCAGATGCGCCTCGACCCGCGTCGCATCATCCGGGCTTGCGAGGTTCATCCGCGCCGAGAACTGGTGTGCCAATACCATGCCGATCGACACGCCTTCACCGTGCACCAGCCGCGCACCATCGTACTGCGTAGCGGCTTCCAGCGCATGACCGAAGGTGTGGCCGAGATTGAGAAGAGCGCGGCGGCCGTTCTCGCGCTCGTCGGCGGCGACGACATCGGCCTTGGCCTGGCAGCTGACGGCAATCGCCTCGATGCGGGCGTCCCCGCCGGCAAACACGGCCTGCCAGTTCTTTTCCAGCCATTCGAAAAAGTCCGGTTTGTCGATCAGCCCATATTTCGCGACCTCGGCATAGCCAGCCTTGAACTCACGCGGGCTCAATGTGTCCAGCACATCCGTATCGGCCAGCACCAGATCAGGCTGATGGAAAACGCCGATCAGGTTCTTGCCGTGCGGCGAGTTGATGCCGGTCTTGCCGCCAACGGAGGAATCCACCTGGGCCAGCAGCGAAGTCGGGATCTGGATGAAGCGCGAGCCGCGCCGGGCGATGCCTGCCGCAAAGCCTGTCAGGTCGCCGATGACTCCGCCACCGAGCGCGATCACCGCATCATTGCGCTCGATACGCGCGCCGAGGATCGCCTCCACCGTCGGGATCAGATGCTCGAAGCTCTTGGTCTTTTCGCCGGCGGGCAGGATAAGCGAGACGGCATCGATCTCCCTCGCCTTGAGGCTAGCCATCAGCGGCTCGAGATAAAGCGGCGCGACATTCTCGTCGGTGATGACAGCCATCCGGCGACCCTTCAGCCGGCCGGCAATCTCGGCGGCGGCCGTGGCAATCAGCCCCGGGCCAATCAGGATGTCATAGGAGCGATCACCCAGATCAACCCGGACGGTTTTCTGGGAGGCGGACAGGCTGGCACTGGTCATGGCTTCACTTCTTCGAAATCGTGGCGAGAGCGGCAAGAACCTCTTCCACCATCACCTCTTTCTTGACATCACGGGAAAGCACGGTGAGATCCGCTTCCGCATAGACCGGATAGCGAGCGTGCATGAGGTTTTCGAGCGTCTGCCTGGGGTTCTCGGTTTTCAGCAACGGTCGCGTGTCGCGCTTGTTGACACGTTCCCACAGAACATCGAGCTCGGCATTGAGCCAGACGGACAGGCCGTGGCGCTTGATATGCTTGCGTGTGCGCTCGTTGATATAGGCGCCGCCGCCGGTGGAAACGACGCGCGGACCGGAATGCAGCAGGCGTTTGATTACCCGCGCTTCCAGCGCGCGAAATTCTTCTTCGCCGTAGGCGGCAAAGAGTTCGCTGATCGTCATGCGGGAAACGCGTTCAATCTCATGGTCGGAATCGACGAAGGGAACACCGAGTGCCGCTGCCGTCAGCCGGCCGATTGCCGATTTACCGGCGCCCATCAACCCAACGAAAACGAGGTTCCGTCGCCCCAGTGCGGCCTTCGCCTGCTCGATCAGCACCTCGGAAACCGGTTCGATCACGTCGCTCATGCAGTTTCAATTTCCCCATTCTCCTCCGGTATCGACAAATCGACGGGAAGCGTCAAGAGATGGCCTATAGATGAGACATGGAAGCCCGCCGCAAATCCGCCGTTCTTGCACTTGCAAACGGCCGTGGTCATAGTGACGGCCAGTCGAGGATTTGAAAATGCCCACCCTGTTCCGGTTCCTGTTCATCTGCGCCCTCATCGTCGGGGTGATCTATGGAACCATGGTGGCACTGGTGACGTTCGTCGATCCGGTCGAGCGTGACGTCACCATCCGCATCCCCTCCGAGCGGGTCAACAAGACGCCATGATCGACCTTTCCGCCGCCCACATGGAATCCTTCCTGGAGATGATGAGCGCCGAACGCGGCGCGGCCAACAACACGCTCTTATCGTACGAACGCGACCTGGAAGACGCCTATTCGTTCCTCAAGCAGCGCGGCATCAAGCCGACCGAGGCAGGCTCCGACGATCTGCGCGCTTATCTCGCCCATCTGGCGCAACAGGGTTTCAAGGCATCCTCGCAGGCCCGCCGCCTTTCGGCGCTCAGGCAATTCTACAAGTTCCTCTATGCTGAAGGCCTGCGCACGGACGATCCGACCGGCATTCTCGATGCTCCGAAAAAGGCGCGGACGCTGCCGAAAATCCTGAGTATCGACGATGTGTCGAAGCTGATCGGCCAGGCGGAGCAGGAAGCGGCGGCAGGCGGCGACGATCCTGTAGCGCGGCTGCGCATGCATGCGCTGATCGAGCTTCTTTATGCAACGGGCATGCGCGTGAGCGAACTCGTCTCGCTGCCCGCTTCCGTGCTTGCCCAGAACGGACGCTTCCTCGTCATCAAGGGCAAGGGAAACAAGGAGCGGCTGGTGCCTTTGTCGCATGCGGCGGTCCGGGCGATGCAGGCCTATGGCGAGGCGATGGCGCGCGACAATGCGGCCCGGAAGACACCGCCCACCGAAAGCCCCTGGCTGTTTCCATCCGTCGGCAAGGCCGGCTACCTTCCGCGCCAGGTCTTTGCCCGCGATCTCAAGTCGCTCGCCGCCCGTGCGGGCATTCGCGTGGCGGCAATCTCTCCGCATGTGCTGCGCCATGCCTTTGCCAGCCACCTTCTGGCGAATGGAGCGGACCTGCGCGCGGTGCAGGAACTTCTCGGACATTCGGACATTTCAACGACACAAATCTATACCCATGTACTGGAAGAGCGGCTGCATCAGTTGGTCCAAAACCACCACCCTCTTGCCAAACAGGCGAAAAAACAGGATTAGGAGCGCCAGAACCCTTCGCGTAGACTTGGATCACCCTGTCCGCGGACACTGGCGCAATATGATCGGAAACGCATCACATGCACAATTATCTCGATTTCGAAAAACCCATCTCCGATCTCGAAGGCAAGATTCATGAGCTGAAGAAAATTGCCAGCGAAGACGAGAGCATCGACACCGCTGACGAGGTCGAGCGCCTGGAAGTGCGCGCCCGCGAGGCGATGGCCGAAATCTATTCCAAGCTGAATCCCTGGCAGAAGACGCAGGTCGCGCGCCATCCGCAGCGTCCGCATTTCCAGGAATATGCCGCGAGCCTGTTCACGGAATTCACCCCGCTTGCCGGCGACCGCAAGTTTGCCAATGACGAAGCGATTCAGGCCGGTCTCGCCCGCTTCCGCGGCACGCCGGTCGCCGTCATCGGCCAGGAAAAGGGCAACGACACCAAGTCGCGCATCAAGCACAATTTCGGCAGCGCTCGTCCGGAAGGTTATCGCAAGGCTATCCGCGTCATGGAAATGGCCGATCGCTTCGGCCTGCCCCTGATCACGCTGATAGATACGGCCGGCGCCTATCCGGGTATCGGCGCGGAAGAACGCGGCCAGGCGGAAGCCATCGCCCGCTCGACGGAAATGTGCCTCAACATGAAGGTTCCGATCGTGTCCGTCGTCATCGGCGAAGGCGGCTCGGGCGGCGCGATCGCCATTGCCACCGGCAGCCGCGTCTACATGCTGGAGCACGCGATCTACAGCGTCATCTCGCCGGAAGGCGCGGCATCCATCCTCTGGCGCGACTCGACACGTGCCAAGGAAGCCGCGACCAACATGAAGATCACCGCCGAAGACCTGAAATCCCTCGGAATCATCGACGGCATCATCGCCGAACCGGTCGGCGGCGCCCATCGTGACCCGGATGCGGTCATCGAGAAGACCGGAACCGTGATTGCAGATGCGCTGAAGGAGCTTTCCGGCCGCACGGGCGAACAGCTGCGTTCCGATCGCCGGCAGAAATATCTGAGCATAGGCCGTCAGCTTTAATCAAATTTCATGGATTCGGCGGGCTGGACGCGGCAAACTCGGCTTGGCGTCCAACCTTGGCCATATTCCTGCGCTCTGGAACGATTGGGGCAAGGCGGCTCTGCAAGGTTAATATTTTGTGAAGTATAAGGACGTATTGATTCCGGTGCTCCGCCTTCAGGAATCGAAGCGTCTGATTGTATTCATAATGGGCTTTCGCTGATGCGTCTGAAAAACCTTGTCGTTACCGCTGCCGTCGCCGCCCTGCTTGCAGGCTGCACGAACGAGACGCTCGATACCTTCGACAAGGCCGAGGTCAACATCAAGAGCGTCAAGAACAAGACGACTTACGAGCTTTCCGGTCGCATCGTTGCGAACATGCAGTCGGCGAACATGCCGAAGACCTCGCCGATCATGATCCGCATCTTCAAGGAAGAAGGTGCGCTCGAAATCTGGAAGGCAGACGCCACCAATCGCTTTGCCAAGCTGCGCGAATACAAGATCTGCGCCTGGTCCGGCAAGCTTGGCCCGAAGGTGAAGGAAGGCGACCGGCAGGCGCCGGAAGGCTTCTATCCAATCAATCCCGGGCAGATGAACCCGAATTCCAGCTACTATCTCGCCATCAACACAGGCTTCCCGAACCGCTATGACGCGGCCAATGGCCGTCACGGTACGAACCTGATGATCCACGGCGCCTGCTCGTCGTCCGGCTGCTATTCGATGACCGACGAGCAGATGCAGGAAATCTTTGCCCTGGCGCGCGACGCTTACAAGGGTGGCCAGCAGTCGATCCAGTTGCAGGCCCTGCCCTTCCGCATGACGGCCGAGAACATGGCGCGTCACAAGAACAGCCCGCATATCGAATTCTGGAAGATGCTGAAGACCGGCTACGACCAGTTCGAAATCACCAAGCGGCCGCCGGAAGTCAACATCTGCGAGAAGAAGTATGTCTTCAACCAGCAGACCGACGGCAAGTTCAGCCCCGGCGGACAATGCCCCGCCATGTCAACGCCATCGACGATGCAGGTTGCTCTGGCGAACTACAACAAGAAATATGACGACGATTACACCAAAGCGCTGAAGAAGTACGAGGGTATGGTGTGGTATGAGCCGAGCGAAGGCGAGCGCAAGGCAATCGTCGCCAAGGATCGCGTCGGCAAGGAACTCGCCTACGCGCCGACCGGCCGTTCCATCGACGCCGGCAAACTGATGAAGGCCGAGGATCTCGCGAAACTCGAAGCCCGTCGCGCTGAACTGGCCGAAGCCAAGAAGGCGATCGAACTGCAGACCGCGGAACTCGAAAAGAGCACGCGCGGCGGAAAGAGCATTCCGGTTCCGGCGCAGAACCCGCTGCCACGCCCGGTCGAGCAGGCCTCGACCGAAGAATTGACCACGACGAAGACCGGCTTCTGGAGCCTGTTCGCCAAGAATGGTTCGCAAGCCCAGCGACTCGAGCCCGCAACTCCATCGGAGCTGAGCCCCACAGGCCAAAATGCTGCCGGAGCGGTTGCCCAGACACCGGAGAATGCCGCCAAGACCAAGGCCGCAGCCACGGAAACAGCCGCCGTGAAACCCTCTGACGCGGCGGCACAGGATGCCGCAGCGCTCCAGCAGACACCTGTAGAACAGGCAGCACCCGCGAAAAAAGGCTTTTGGGGAAGCCTGTTTTCCAAGAGCGAGACATCGCAGACTGTGACGGCGGTTGCCACAGCGCCCGTGAACCCCGCCGCCGAGCAGCAGAATGCCGAGCAGAAGCCTGTCGCAAAGACCATGCAACAACAGCCGCAGGCAGCTGCTAAGGCCAAGACTGAAACAGCGGTAAAGCCGGCCGCTGCCGGGCAGGACACTGCGGCAACGGAAAGCTCCCCTGCGGAGCAAGTCGTTGCCGAGCAGCCGAAGAAGCGTCCCTTCTGGAAAATCTGGGGCAATTGATGCCCGACGAGACCAGCCTGATCTATGACCTCAAGGGGCTGAAATGCCCCTTGCCTGTGCTCCGGACGCGTAAGCGCATGCTCACGCTCGCGCCGGGTACGCTGATCACCGTCGAGACCACCGATCCCTTGGCTGTGATCGACATTCCGCATTTCTGCAATGAGGACGGCCACACGCTGGAACGGTCGGAAACCTTTACCGGCGGGCACCGCTTCGTCATCCGCCGGAAAGACTGAACCGTCTAATCGGCCTCGCCATCATCGGCCGCCAGATTGTGGTCGCGCCATGCATCCTTCGGAATCTCATCGCCTACCTGGAACGCAAATTGGGCGACACCGGCCAGATCCTGTCTGGCCTCGCAGGTGAAAGACACATTGTACCAATGTTGCTTGCTGCGGAACGCAGCACCGTCCGCCTCCACCCTGTTTCCCGCCTGTCTCGTCTCCGCCATTGCATAGGCAACCAGGAAGTCCGGCTTCAAGGTGGGCTTCCACGCATGGATCTGTTCCATCGCTTCGATATTGCAGAGTTGAACGATGCGTTCAGATACGACCAGCGTCTTCATTGCCTTCGCCGCCTTGGCGCTGCGCGGATCGGCAAGCACGGAAGCCGCCATCAAGTGCGTTGCGTGGATCATGCCGGCAGCCGTCGCACTAGCAGGCCGATCCGTTGTCAGCTTTATAAACTCGGGTGATTTTGTCTCGGGCTGGCGGTCGGATGGCAGGTCCGCGGATTTCAGTACCGGTGTCGCCGCTTGGAGCTCTTCGCGTACCGCATCGAATTCCTGTGGCGTCACGACATCAACAGTGACGCTGTTTTCCGGGGATAGCAACAGCGGTGGCGGCGCGACGACCAGCAACAGCGCCAGTCCAAGCAGGACATGAACGACGAGGGACGCACCCAAGCTCCAGCGCGAGTTGGGCTCTCCCGGATGCACCGGCCTGATGCCGATCCCCTCACCCGCTGCGAAAGCCATCTCCGCCCCTGTTTCCGTCGGCTACATCCTGAGGCCCGGCACGGCCAGCGGATTGTCCTCCAGCGCCTGCCGGTCCGGCCGGTCAATGCGTGGCTTGCCGGTGAAGGCGTCGAACAGGTCACGCACGAAGGCTTCCGGCAGGTCCTTGGTGATCAGCACCATGCGCGTGCGGCGATCGGCGGGGTCCGGCCAGACCGCCATGCGCTGCGGTGCGTGAAAAACGGTTTGCACCCCGTGCAGGATCAGCGGCCTGTCAGGATTATCCGACATGGACACGATAGCCTTCATCCTGAGCAGCTTCTCGCCATGGGCCGAGCGCAGCAGGTCGATGAACATTTCCAGTGCCATCGGATCGATCGGCCGGTCATGGACAATGCTGAAGGACCGGATGTCTGCGCCATGGCGGTTGGCGTCGTGATGATGACGATGGTGGTGGTCATCATGTCCATGATGATCGTGGTCGTGATCATAATGCTCGTGACCGCAATCGTGGTCGTGGTGATGATCCGCATGGTCGTGATCAGCCACCGCCTCGTCCTGCAGCCAGCGGCCGACATCGGCGATCTTGGTGGCGGGATCATAGAGGCCGCAATGGAAGAGTTCGGCCTTGCCGGCTTCCGGAAGATCACCATCGATCATCGGCGCGCGGGGATTGAGGTCTCGCAAGCGCGCCTTGAGATTGATGACGGCATCCGGCGTCGCCAGCGACAGCTTGCTGATCACCAGCCGGTCGGCCATGGCGACCTGCTTGACGGCTTCCTCATGATGATCGAGCGTCGACAGTCCGTTGACCGCATCGACGACGGTGACCACGCCATCGAGCCGATAACTCTGGGCGATGATGGGATTTCCCATGACCGACTGCAGCACGGGGGCCGGATCGGCAAGACCGGTGGTTTCGATGACGACGCGCTTCAGCGGCTTGATCTTGCCTGTCTGCATCCGGTCCATCAAGTCGGCCAGCGTATCGACGAGTTCGCCGCGCACGGTGCAGCAGAGGCAGCCGTCCGATAGCTCGATGATGCCGTCACTGGAGGCCTCGACCAAAAGATGATCGAGCGAGACATCGCCGAATTCGTTGATGATCACGGCGGTATCGGTAAGGTCCGGATCCTTCAGCAGCCGATTGAGAAGCGAGGTCTTTCCAGCACCGAGGAAGCCGGTGAGGATCGAAACCGGCACGGCATTGAGAACAAGGCTCATGGATTATCCGATCGGATTATGCGGGGATTTTAGAAAACGGGGCGCGGTGTCGGGATCGGCACATCAGCGACTTCGCCCTGCACCTGACCATCGCCGCCCTTGCCCTTGACGGCGCCGGGGATAAGGCCCGCGGCAACAAGATTCAGCGGCCGGTTGATCTCGTGGATATAGGGCGACTGGAGCTTTTGGCGGCCGACTTCATCCCGGTTTTCCGCACGAATCTTGGCCGCCTTCGGATTGCAGATTTCCTTGCTGACATCCATGACGACCTCGCGCCCCTCGCCATAGGGCGCGATCTGGCCGAGGCCGGGCTTGCCGCCGCCGCTCGACGTCAGGCCAAGCTGCAGCAGACGGGCCGATTCATCCGCGCGACCGCCAAGGCTATCGGCACCGAGAACGATCGATACGACGCTGCGGCCGCCACGGGTGGCCGAGGAAACCTGGTTGAAGCCGGAGGCGCAGATGAAGCCCGTCTTCATGCCATCGGCGCCATCGAAGCGGCCGATCAGCATGTTGAGATTGGGGTAATTCTTCTTGCCGGTGGTAAAGCCCTCATAGGCGAAATAGGGCGCGTATTGTGGAAATTCGCGCTTGATGGTGATCGCCAGAACGGCCAGGTCGCGGGCCGTCGTATACTGGCCGGGACCGGGCAGGCCGTTCGGATTGATGAAATGCGAGGACGACATGCCGATGCGGCGGGCCTCGGCATTCATCTGTGCGACGAAGGCCGGTTCGGAGCCCGAAACAGTCTCGCCGATCGCGACTGCAATATCGTTGGCCGACTTGATCAGCATCATCTTCAGTGCGCTGTCGAGCGTCAGCGCCTGACCAGGCTTGTAGAACATCTTGCTCGGCGGTTCGCCGGCCGCGTTCTTCGACATCACCACCGGCGATTCCAGCGTCAACTGGCCGGATTTCAGCGCCCGGAACGTCGTGTAAGCGGTCATCAGCTTGGTGAGCGAGGCCGGATACCATTTCTGATAGATTTCCTGCTGCTCGAAAACCTTGAGCGAATTGACATCGACAACCAGTTTCGGGTTGGCAGCGGCCGGCAGCACGGCGGCCAGAAGCGACACACCCGCACCTGCCAGAACAGCCAACAGCTTCGCCTTGCCGGCCATACGATTTCCAGTTGTCACCACAATCAAACCTCGAAATTTCGGGAATTGCCTCGTATCGTCCGGCTATTTAACCTATATGGCGAGGTGATGGCAAAGACCATTCTTACAGGTCGATGCCAAAAATCCCGTACCCCATGCCCGCAATGGACCGACAGGAACGAACGATGCCCATCTTGAACCGCGCAGCCGAACTTCAAAACGAAGTGACCGAATGGCGCCGCCATATCCACACGAACCCGGAACTGCTGTTCGCCGTCGAAAATACGGCAGCTTTCGTCGAAAAGAAACTGCGGGAATTCGGCGTTGACGAAATCGTGACGGGCCTGGGTCGTACCGGCGTCGTCGGGCTGATCAAGGGCAATCTCGGCGAAGGCCGCACGATCGGCCTGCGCGCCGACATGGACGCCCTGCCGATGACCGAAACCAGCGGCAAGCCTTGGGCCTCGAAGACATCAGGCAAGATGCATGCCTGTGGCCATGACGGCCACACCGCCATGCTACTCGGCGCAGCAAAATATCTTTCGGAAACCCGTAATTTCAAAGGCGCGGTGGCGGTGATCTTCCAGCCGGCCGAAGAAGGCGGTGGCGGCGGCAATGAGATGGTCAGGGACGGCATGATGGAGCGCTTCACCATCGCCGAAGTCTACGGCATGCACAACATGCCGGGCATGCCGCTCGGCCAGTTCGGCACGCGCCCCGGCCCGATCATGGCCTCGACCGACGAATTCAACATCACCATCGATGGCCGCGGCGGTCATGCGGCCCAGCCGCACAAGACGGTGGACCCGATCGTCATCGGCTCGCAGATCGTCAATGCGCTGCAGACCATCGCCTCGCGCACCGTCGACCCGCTGGCCTCCGTCGTCGTGTCGGTGACGAAGTTCAATGCCGGCTTTGCCCATAACATCATTCCGGAACAGGCCGTACTCGCCGGCACCGTGCGCACGCTGATGCCGGAAGTGCGCGATCTTGCCGAACAGCGCATCAAGCAGATCGCCGAGAGCCTTGCCTCCGCCTATGGCGCCAAGGTCAAGGTCCATTACGGCCGCAACTATCCGGTGACCGTCAATCACCGTCAGGAAACGGTCTATGCGCTGGAGGCGGCCGCCGAGATTGCCGGCAAGAACCAGGTTTCGGGCGAACTCGACCCGATGATGGGCGGCGAGGACTTTTCCTACATGCTGCTCGCCCGTCCCGGCGCCTTCATCTTCATCGGCAACGGCGATTCCGCCGGCCTGCACAACCCGGCCTATGACTTCAACGACGAGGCGATCCCGCATGGCATTTCCTACTGGGTGAAGCTCGCCGAAACGCGCTTGGCCGCCTGATCGCGCAGACCGACTGAAAACATGAGGATCGCGCCATGCACGAGATAGACAAGATCGACCGGCGGATCCTCAACATTCTCCAGGCCGATGGCCGGATCACCAATCTGGAACTGGCCGACCGCATCGGCCTTTCGCCAACCGCGACCAGCGAACGGCTGCGCCGGCTTTTGAAAGAAGGCTACGTCTCCGGCTTCGGTGCGCGGCTCGATCCCCACAAGCTGGGCTTCGGTCTGCTCGTCTTCATCGAGGTTATGCTCGACAAGACGACGGCCGAGGTCTTCGACAAGTTCGCTGCCGCCATCAAGCAGGCGCCGGCCGTGCTCGAATGCCATATGGTGGCCGGCGGTTTCGATTATCTCGTCAAGACCCGCTTCGAGGACATGGCCGCCTATCGCAACTTCCTCGGCCACGTGCTGTGGACGCTGCCCGGCGTCAAGGAAACCCGGACCTATGCGGTGATGGAAGAGATCAAAAACGACGGTCCGCTGCCGTTGATCTGACCGCCGGAAATGCTGACGCACCAAAATTGGGCTATATATTCAATGGTCCTTTAAAACCTCCCGGATTCCGCTTAGGCTGCGACCGCAGCTCGAAGATCGAGCTTTTGGGGAGGGGTTGAATGCGGAAATTCATCATCGCTGCCGCGCTTTCGCTCGCGGCCATCTCGACAGCAAGCGCTCAGACCGTCAATGCCGGGAACTATACGCTTGAAGGCACGAACCTGGATGGATCACCGTACAAGGGTACGGTGCAGATCACGCTGGCGAGCGATACGACCTGCGTCATCGAATGGAATACGGGCGGCTCGAAATCATCCGGTGTCTGCATGCTGAACGGCGATGCCTTCGCGGCCTCCTACATTCTCGGCAATGCCATCGGCCTTGTTGTCTACAAGGTGAACGGCGATGGCACGCTGGATGGCAAATGGACCATTACCGGCAAGAATGGCTCTGGCACGGAAGTGCTGACGGAAGCCAACTGATCCTTTCCGGATCAGTTTGATGGAACAGCTCCACAGCGATACCCTCCCCCGGTTTCCCGAGGGAGGGCCATTGGTCTTTTGGCTTACAGCGTCGCCATATCGATGACGAAGCGATAGCGGACGTCGCTCTTGAGGACGCGTTCATAGGCTTCGTTGACCTGGTCCATGCGGATCAGCTCGATTTCCGAGACGATGTTGTGCTTGCCGCAGAAATCCAGCATTTCCTGGGTTTCCTTGATCGAGCCGATCATCGAACCAGAAATGTTCTTGCGGCCCGGGACCAGCGAGAAGGCATGGACTGGCACGGCATTTTCCGGGATACCGAGCAGGACCAGTGTGCCATCGACCTTGAGCAGGCCGAGATAGGCATTCCAGTCGATCTCGGCCGAGACTGTGCACAGGATCAGGTCGAATGTGCCGGCGAGCGTCTTGAATGTTTCCGCGTCGCTGGTGGCGTAGTAGTGATCGGCACCGAGCTTAAGGCCGTCTTCCTTCTTCGACAGCGACTGGCTGAGCACGGTGACATCGGCACCCATCGCATGGGCAAGCTTGACGCCCATATGGCCGAGACCGCCCATGCCGACGATGGCGACTTTCTTGCCGGGGACGGCCTTCCAGTGCATCAGGGGCGAATAGAGCGTGATGCCGGCGCAGAGCAGCGGCGCGGAGGCATCGAGCGGCAGGTTTTCAGGGATCGACAGGGCATAGCCTTCCTTGACGACGATGCTGTCGGAATAGCCGCCATAGGTCGGGGTCACGCCGTCCGCCTCATAGGCATTGTATGTGCCGATCAGGCCAGGCATGTAATGCTCGAGGTCGAGATCGCGGGTGGCGCATTTGGTGCAGCTGTTGACGAAGCATCCGACGCCGGCACGATCGCCGACCTTGAACTTCGTCACCTTGGAGCCGACAGCCGTCACGATGCCGGCGATCTCGTGGCCCGGCACCATCGGGTAAATCGAGTTACCCCACTCATTGCGGGCCTGATGAATGTCGGAATGGCAGATGCCGGAAAACTTGATGTCGATGACGATATCGTCTTCATTGGGTTCACGCCGCTCGAAACTGAAGGGTTGAAGCGGTTTCGACGCATCCGTCGCCGCATATCCTCTTGCCAGGGCCATGGGTCACTCCTTTAATTCTGTGAAACGGGGTTTGACGGGAAGCACGATTGGCTTCGCCCCGAGCGCACTATGCAATGGTCCCGAAAAAGGCGTTAGAGCAATCCTGCAAGATTTTTGTACAATCCTGCAAATGGGATAAATTGCATTTTGCAAAGCAGCATCCGATACCTAACTCCGGAACCGCAAGACAAATTCTAAATGACTGGAAAGGCTTCCGATTATGACAAATTCAAGAACCTATCGCAGTCAGGAACTGGTCGATCTCATTGCCCGTTACGCCACGGAGGATGGCGATCACCCAACGGATATACCAAGCTTGAGTGTCCACCGGCGGTCAGCCATCGGCATGAAGGCCTGCGGAGCCTACAAGCCCAGCCTGGCGCTGATTGCACAGGGGGCGAAACAGGTGGTACTGGGCAATGATGTGCTGCGGTACAGCGGGACGGATTATCTTCTGACCTCGATCGACCTGCCGGTTACCACCCAGATCGTCGAGGCCTCGGAGGAAAAGCCCTATCTCAGCATCACCTTCCAGATCGACACGAACCGGATCGCCGGCATGCTGGACCATGTGCCCGCTGGCAACAGCACGCCGTCGGCACGCGGCATGGCGGTCAGCACAGTGACGCCCGAACTAGAGGACAGCGCGATCCGGCTGCTGCGCCTGTTGGAACGGCCGAACGATATTCCAGCACTTCTGCCGCTGATCGAGCAGGAAATGATCTATCGCCTGCTGACCGGGCCGCAGAGCGGGCGCCTGCGCCAGATGGCCGTTACCGAGAGCCAATCGCACCAGATCAGCCGCGCCTGCGTCTGGCTGAAGGAACATTATGCGATGCCGCTGAAGATCGAGGAACTGGCAAACCGGGTGAGCATGAGCGTCTCCTCGCTGCATCATCATTTCAAGGCGATTACCGCCATGAGCCCGATGCAGTACCAGAAACAGTTGCGGCTGCAGGAAGCGCGGCGGCTGATGCTGGAGGACATGCTTGATGCAGGCTCGGCCGGTCATCAGGTGGGTTATGAAAGCCAATCGCAGTTCAGCCGCGAATATGCCCGCCAATTCGGCGAGCCGCCACTGCGTGATGTCGCCCGCGCCCGCCGCAGCCTGATGGATCGGCTCACCGGTGGAATGGAGATTCTGAGCGAAGGCTGACGGTCGGGACAAGCATCGACTGCGCGAAATCCCCTGCTTTCCCGAGCAAAAGGCATCGCTAATCCTCGGGATCGACGGTGAACCGTTCTTTGGCGATAAGCGCCGGGGAACGGGGAGAATCACCACCATGATGCCAGTGACGGTCAAAATGAGTTCATGGCGGCAGGGACAGTTGCTGCGTGAGCCCACATTGCTGACAGCGGTCGGCTTGCGGGAAACATTGCTCAAGGCACTCGATTACGACGAAGCGCGCGTGAATTTCGTTTGCCGGCAGGTGGAGGAAACCGGACGCTACGAACTCGGCGGCATACGCGGGGACCTCACCACGATGATTGAGAAGATCCTGCATTCCTGAGCAGAAAAACGGCGCAGTCATCGATTGATTCAGATGAAACCGTCCCGGGATCGCTCGGATCGTTCAAATTTTAAGGTTTTTCACGACCGCAACTTAACCGGAAGCCGGTATCCTCCCTGCAATTCATGGGAGGATCGCATGACGCGAAACCGTTCGAGAAATGCCTATTCAGCCTTCGCGGAAGATCACCGCGAACTCGGAGCCCCCAAGCGCCCCTTTTCGCCGACCCTGCGCTTCAAAGCACTGGCCATCGCTGCTGCCCTTGGCCTGATGTTCTGGGGCACGGTGATCTATCTCGTAGTCACCTGACACCATCCACGCCCAAAAGAAAAAGCCAAAATCTCGGCGAGAGATCTTGGCTTTTTAGACCGACGCGTATGGGGGCAATAGCGTCGGTGCGATCGAAGCGCTGAGGGGGCTTTCGCTTCGATACAAAATAAATGCGCGAGCGACGACTTGGTTCCCATTATTTTACCGGCGGCTTGCCTTTTGCCAGCATGAGAAGATCAAGCTCGATCGAGGATGGGCCGAAACGCTCGTGCAACGTCTTAGCCTCCTCGTCCGCCAGCCCGTACTTTTCCTGGAATTGCTCAAGCGTATAGGGGTCGCCGCGTTTCTGTCGTGGTTTCAGCCGGATTTCCGTCATTGAGATCACCAGTAGCGTCGGCGGGGCGGTTCGGGCTGCGAGGCCGCGCCGAGCAGATAGCCGATCCCGACACCGATGGCCGTAGCGAGAAGCAGCACGCTGCCGGTTGCAGCCGGGTGTTCCCGCGCCGATTGGGCAATCGCGCTTCCTTCCGCCTTGGCGACCTCCGCGGCGCGTCTGGCGGCCGGGGTTGCGGCATCGACCACATTGGCCGCGCTATGGCGTACATCCGAAAAGGCCTGCGCCCCCTGCGCCGTGACGATCTTCGTCAGCCGCGAAACTTCGGCGCGTAGAGATTCGATATCCTTGCTGGTCGTGGCGTCAGCCATGTCGGTTCTCCTTTGTTGGTTGCAATGCAACGCACAAAGGGCCGAAGATGTTCCCGAAGACAGGAGGGTGGCCTACGTCTCGTGTTTGGGAAACCACCGCCGGTAAAGCCACACCGAAATCGTGAGAACCACCAGCGCAGCCGGCCAGAAATCCGTCATCTGGTCCCACGACCAACGCCACATCAGATAGGCATCCAGATGCGGCGGCGGCATGTGGACGCTGATCTCGTAGTCCCGCTTTTCTCTGCCGTGGAAATGCCCGCCTGCGAAGGCCAAACCGATCAGAACGGCCACGCGTCGCTCGTAAAACGCCATGGCCGCGACGCCGACGATACCGGCCATGACGAGCGCTTCCACGATATGGCCGAGCCAGTCGAATTGAATCATCATCTGCATTTTCTTGTACGATTCCGTGCGGGATTGCGTGGTCGATGCGAGGTAGGCCGCCACGCTCGTCGCATTTTCCGTCGCGTGCAATCCTTCTTTGGGCAATACCGGCATTTGGCTGTGGCGGCAGCGCCGCGAGATGCCTTGATCCGCTGCGCAATCCATGCCTCTATTCGACAAAACAGGCACGGGGGATATGTCGTGACGGCAGAACGGGTAACGAGCACTTTGCGCAAGAACTCCAACCGGGTCGGCCCCGGTTATCCGCAAGTCGTTGTGCTGGTCGGCGCAACCGGCGATCTTTCCCGGCGCAAACTGCTGCCCGGCCTGTTTCACCTCATCAATGCCGGTTTCATCCCGGGTTGCCGGATCGTTGGCGTCTCGCTCGACGATATCAATGTCGATGCCTTTCGCACCATCGCCCGCGAATCGCTCGACACGTTCCTCACCCGCAAGTTCACCAAGGCCGAGTGGGAGGCCTTTTCCGAGTCGCTCGATTACGTCTCGCTTTCCGCCGGCGCGGGCGCACTGAAGGAAGCCGTTGCGAAGGCCGAGGAAGCGCTCGGGCCGGAGACGCGGCGTGTGCATTATCTCTCCGTGCCGCCGAAGGCAGCCCTTCCGGCCGTCCAGCTTCTCTCGGAGGCCGGGCTGGTCGAACGCTGCCGCATCATCATGGAAAAACCGTTCGGCACCGACCTTGCGAGCGCCGTCGAGCTGAACCGGAAACTGCACGAGGTCTTCGAAGAGAAGCAGATTTTCCGCATCGACCATTTCCTCGGCAAGGAACCGGCGCAGAACATCCTTGCCTTCCGCTTCGCCAACGGCCTGTTCGAACCAATCTGGAACCGCAATTTCATCGATCACGTGCAGATCGACGTACCGGAAACGCTCGGACTTTCCACCCGTGCCGCCTTCTACGAAACGACCGGCGCCTATCGCGACATGGTGGTGACCCACCTCTTCCAGATCCTCGCCTTTATGGCGATGGAGCCGCCGACCGCACTGGAACCGGCACCTATCTCGGAGGAGAAGAACAAGGTGTTCCGCTCCATGCTGCCGATTGAGCCGCGCGACGTCGTGCGCGGCCAGTATGTCGGCTACCGCAAGGAGCCGGGCGTCGATCCGGAAAGCGATACCGACACCTTCATCGCGCTCAAATGCGCCATCGACAACTGGCGCTGGGCGGGCGTACCCTTCTTCCTGCGGACGGGCAAGCGCCTCGCCGAAGGTCAGCGCATCATCTCGATCGCCTTCCGCGAGCCGCCAAAATCGATGTTCCCGGCAGGCTCCGGCGTCGGCGCGCAAGGGCCGGACCACCTCACCTTCGATCTTGCCGATGCCTCAAAGGTTTCGCTGTCCTTCTACGGCAAGCGCCCCGGCCCCGGCTTCCGGCTCGACAAGCTATCGCTGCAATTCGCCATGAGCGAAACCGGCCTGATCGGCGAAGTGCTGGAAGCCTACGAGCGCCTGATCCTCGACGCCATGCGCGGCGACCACACGCTGTTCACCTCCGCCGAAGGCATCGAGCGGCTCTGGGAGGTCTCCCAACCCCTCCTCGAAAACCCGCCGCCGGTGCGGCTCTACGATCAAGGCAGCTGGGGTCCGAAGTCGATCCACCAGCTGATTGCGCCACATGCCTGGCGTCTGCCGTTCGAGCGGGCCTGGCGGGATTCGTCGAAGGGGTGATGGGAGGACTGCAAACGCCGCCCCTCCTGGCGAATGGCGTCCGGAGATAGGGGCAATGAAGCGAAAATATTCCCTGCTGCTTCTCGTTCCCTTCACAGCCTCTGTGATTATTTCGTAGGCTTCATTGCGCCACCACAGACAAGAACGCCGGCCGATCAGATATGGCAGTTCTTAAGCTTTGTCATTGTTATGCTACTCGCCACGTTGAACCTGGGGAATTTTCTTTCCATCGCGATGTACATGAAGAATACAAAGCAAACAGCGCCGGAAACTAACGATAGAATAATGAAAAACTTCCGGTATATACTCTGGGACGAATTGAAATAGACAGAGACGGCGATCGTGTCATCGCATTGTCTCCCACTGTCCGGAGGAGCAGCTATGGCGCTGATGTATGGCGACGACATGCCGAGAAACGGCATCAAATTTCCCGCAACGTGGACGGTAACGGGACCGCTGCCGACGGGAACGGTCTATGCAAGTCAGCTGACGCAAGGGGACATTACCCTGACCGGTTCGTTCAGTTATACGGTCGATCAGGTCACTGGCGAAGTCAAAAATCTCCAAGGCACAGTCACCGGTGTTTCGGCACGCTTTCCCCATTATATCTCCAGCGACGAAGGCACTGAAATTGAGGGCTATACCCGCTATCAAATCGTTGATATCTCCAGACCTATCAGCACCTTTACCGGGAACCTCTCATCGGCCGACATCGCGGAATTGCTATTCAGCGGAAATGACACCATCGTCTACGTCAAGAATTTCTGGGACGACGCAATCGGTTTCCGCCTTCTGGGCTACGGTGGCAACGACACATTGGTGGGCTCGGATGACAGCGAGATTCTTGACGGTGGCACCGGTCAGGACACCATGGTGGGAGGCGACGGCGCGGACCGATATATCGTCGACAACATTGCCGATATCGTCGTGGAGAAGCTGAGTAGCAACGGGGACACGATCGAGAGTTCGGTCTCCTACGTACTTCCTGCTTACGTTAGCTATCTCGAACTGGTTGGAAGCGCGGATCTCAATGGTACGGGAAACTCGGAAGACAACAGGCTGACGGGAAATATCGGCAACAACATTCTCGATGGACGGGAAGGCGCCGACAAGATGACTGGCGGTGCCGGGAACGACACCTACTACGTCGATAACGTTTCGGATCAGGTGATCGAGGGAAGCAACGGGGGCGTTGACCACGTCATCTCATCGATCAACATAACGATTGCGACGAATATCGAAAACGTCACCCTGGTTGGCGCAGCTTCTCGTGCATACGGCAACGCCCTCGCAAATCATCTCATCGGCAATGACAAGAACAACTATTTCAACGGGGGGGCGGGCGCAGATATCATGGCCGCCGGCAAAGGCGATGACTTTTATTTCGTCGACAACATCGGCGACAAGGTCATCGAAACCGCATCCAATGGCCTGGATCGTATCGAATCTCGCGTGAGCTTTTCCCTTGCGGGGATCCATGTCGAGCAGCTTACGCTTTCTGGCCCGGCGAACATCAATGGCACGGGCAACTCCCTCGACAATGTGTTGACGGGCAGTTCAGCCAGAAACGTTCTCGATGGCGGCGCCGGCAACGACAAGCTGCAGGGCGGCAAAGGACCCGACAAGCTTTTCGGCGGCAGCGGTGCCGACCATTTCATCTTTTCCGCTGTGACCGACTCGACGGTATCCACGACCTTTCAGGACACGATCATGGATTTCTCGCACACGCAGGGCGACCGGATCGATCTCAGCCCGATGGACGCGAATGCGCTGCTCCTGCTGAACCAGTCCTTCAAGTTCATCGGCACGGCTGCCTATAGCGAAAAGGCGGGTCAACTCCGTTACGGCGTGAGCGGCAACGAGACCGTCATCTCCGGGGATGTTGACGGCGATGGCGCTTCCGACTTCAGGATCACGCTGGACCGCGCCATTGCCCTCGTCGCCTCGGATTTTATCCTGTAGGCCAACGACCGGTAAAAGCGATCGGCGACTCGCATCGCGGTGTGCCGATCGCCGAATGTCCGGTTTTCATGGCGATTCACGATTACCCTGCCGTCGCCACGATAGGCGATGGGCGCTTTATGCTTTGGACGGATAGGTCTGGGACGGAGGACATAACGCACGGCTCGTCAATCAAGGCGTTGTCACCCATGTCTCAGGGACAACCTGTTACCTATGTCTCACGTATGGAAAATTGGAAAAATGGTAGCGGGAGACCGAAGTGGTCAGGACAGCCGACACCATGAACCGAACATGATCAGCTTGGGCACATGGCAAGTCGCCATGGTCCGGGCAGTCAAAAAATACATTGAAAATCAATTACCTCCGGCTCCTGTGAACGATCAGCGGGCCGGTGCTCCGATGTTGCCAGATCGAGTGCAGGGCCGATAACTGAACGGAAGCGTTTCAGTTGACTTCTATGGCACCTCTAGGCACTTTTGCCGCGATCCAACATACTCCCAGGTTTCCGATGGAAGAGCTCAAGCGCGTACTAAGCAGGGAAGAACTGCATGCGTTAGTCTGGAGCACTCCAATCCTGAAACTAGCGGAAAGATTTGGCATATCCGATAGAGGGCTGGGAAAGATATGCGCTAAACACCTGGTGCCGACGCCGCCTCGAGGATACTGGGCAAAGATAGAAGCCGGTCAGCCGGCCAAGAAAACCCCTCTTAGAAAAGTCGCCAATCCCAGCCTGCACACTATCCATATCGGTTCTTCTACCGCACGCCTAAGTGATACTGTGCGTGTGGCACTGGCCGCCGCGAAGTCGGAAAATGTCGCGAAAAAAAGGGAAGAGAAGCGTAGTCCGGTCAATGGTCAGACGACATTTCAGAGCCCTGGAGATAATCCCCATCCTTCGATAGCGGCAGCCGCTAAAATGTTGCGCAAAGCGAAGCCCGATAGCGAGGGTCTCGTCTCAGCGCACGGCGTCACCGTTCACGAGCGAAGCAGAGAACGCGTTGTAGCGATTCTTCACAACCTTGCGCTCACCGCTACTGCGAAAAGCGCTAAGGTCGAAGTAAGAAACGAAAGTTTGCACCTCATATCTGAAATGGGCTCATCCAAATTCACCTTAACTGAGGAAAAGCGTCGCCAGAAACATATCCCAACAGCCGAAGAGCAAGCCGAGTATGAACGCTTACTTGCCAAACGAAAAAAGAACAGCAGGATAGGCGAATGGTTTTTCGACCGTCTAGAGCCTTGGCCCGAATTTGATATCGTCTATACTGGCAAACTAACTCTCACCATTGCACTCTGGGTTAACGGTTTACGGCAAAGCTGGTCCGACGGAAAACTTCAAAGGATCGAAACGATCCTGGATGCGTTCATCGACAACCTTGACGTTATACTTGCCGCTCGTGCCGAGAATGCTCGTATCCACGAAGAAGCCGAACGGCGGCGGGAAGAGCTGCGCCGACGGCGTGAGCTCGCAACATTGAGAACCGAGAGAGAAGAGAATCGCTTGAAATTTCTTCGCTGGGTGGCTGACACGCGCATCGAAATTGACGAGCTAAGGAAGACGATCAAGGCTGCAACTGGCGATGAGATTTACCTAGAAGAAAACAAGCGGATGATCACTTGGGCACAAAAGCGACTTGGTGATCTCGAGGCACTGACAACGTCCGCAAGCATTCAGGCCGAAATACGCCGCCAAAATTTATTTCCGGATCCGGACGACCTATTTGACCCTGAAGGTGATCCCCCGCCGAAACAGAACTATTGGGACGACTAAATGGATGATGCTTCTGCCCGTTTGCCCTACTGGCCCGCTGCGCTAAACCATAAGATGGCTGCTGCATATTGCGGCCTCTCGCCTGATAGTTTTAAAAAACTTTGCCCAGTTCACCCTATCCAGTTTGCGGCTCGGCCGGTAGAACATCGATATCTTCGCCATCGGCTGGACGAATGGTTGAGCTCAATCGAGGCGGACGCCAGTCCGTCGCTGGTCGCGGTCTCTCGCCTCGAGGAAGATAAGCGCCCCTTCACTCCGAAGCGCCTTGCGGAACGGTGGCTATGCTCTGAGCGTCATGTCCGAAACATGATCAAGAGAGGCGACATTCGCGCATTCCAGTGGGGCGGGCAACTTGTCCGTGTCGCCTGGGATGAGATCGAAAGGTTCGAGCGGTCGGGAGGCGTTAGTAGGTAAAGCGGTAATTGCCGACCTCCTATTTTATTCTCCATTTCGCGAGCACGACGCCAGGAAACCCCAAATGATTAGAAAAGGGCTGATCAAAACGTCAGAATTGACGCGCCTTGCCAAGCTGGCAAGGTCGGAAAATGTCACCGTCGAAATCGAGCGCGACGGGGTCAAGATTCGGGTAATGCCGTTCGATGGTAATTTTTGCGCTGCTGAACCGACTTTCCAAAAAAGCGGTAACGGTGAGCACGAATGGTGGACTCGTAAAAACGAGAGTAAAAGTGGCAAGACTTTCGACCCTGATGCCATCGTCAAGCGGCATTATGACAGCATCGGATATGATCCGAAATCTATGAGCGATAAAGACTACGAGCGGCTGTATAAAATCGCAGACGCGAAGCGGATTGCCGAGATCCCGTTGGAGAAGCTCCTCAAGGCCGAAAAGAAAGCGCTGTTGCAGCTTCGTGAATACGGACTTGGCGTGCTGGTACCTTGGCAAGACGTGAAGGGGTGCGGTCCAAGCACCGAGGAGCGTTTGCACGCTCGAGATTTCATCGAAATTCGGATGCAAGAGGAGTTTCCCGATCGGGTCGGGGCGTATCTTCTCACCGAAGCCGGGCTTAAGGCTGTAGAAGCTTTCGATCACACTGAAGTACAGACGTTGTTATCCGCCATATCATCGAAACGCGGGAAAATTGGTCGATCATGACCGCAACAACCGATTTCATCGCCGAACTGGTGCGAGCCGCCAACTCGCTTGGCCAAGTCTCCCTGTTCGAGCGACGCCGGCTTCTAGAGCGGGCAATCCACACCATCCGGGACATGCGCGATATCATCGGCATACCGAGCAGCGGTACCGACGCTGATGCTTTGTTGGACCTGGCGGAGATATGCAGCTCGATTCATCGACGCACCGATGCGGAGGCTCAGAAGGCATTGCTGGAAGCGGCGGGAATGATCCGGGACCTGCGCGTCATTGTGGACTCAAAGGTCTCGATTATGATCGGTGAAATCAGAGGCCCGGAAGAGCGCACTCCGTGAACGCGCGATGGCGCCGCTGTCTAGCGGCGGTGGAAATTAAATGAGAGCCGTTGCCAGCGCACCTCTGTGGTGTAGGAGACTGCCTTTTGCTCTTCAGCGTGGGTGAGGATCGTACGGCTCCCGGCCCATCGCCTTGGCTACCTTCCGCCAGTCTCGCCCACCCATGCCTGGTATTCGCAGGCATTCCTCGCTTGATAGGTGCGCCATGTCGACAGCGGTTTCGTATCCGCGTTGGTTCAACTCCATAAGCAGCCAAGGCTTCAGTCGCAATTCTGACAGACGTGTTTCCATGCCGACACGAAACACGGCAGACAAGATTCGGTCAACTAACAGAAATGTCAGTGAACGGTTTCCGATTTGATGGTTTCGCAGATTTGCCGATCTACTCTGTTGCCCTCCGGCAAAACTTCCCTATGATTCAACGCATCTGACTTGCAGACCACGGATGTACTGGCTGCGGATCGCAGGAAGGCTGGGTTTTCACCCGGCCTTTTTCTTTTCTGTCTACGCGACGAATATCCGTCTCCCTGCTCGTCAGCGATCTGATTGACAGCACACGAACTTCCCTATGGTTATAGGTGCTCAGGCACCAATTCCGAGGATTGACCATGACTGAAGCGCCAGCGTTTATGACGCCCGAGGAGTTTGCGAGCCATTTCGGCTGGTCGCCTAGACACGTGAGAGAGTTTGCGCGCAAGATTGGAGCTTGCCGGATAATCGGCAGAAAAATGGTCCTCCTTCAGACAGATATTGATGCAATCTTGGAAGCCAGTAAGCCAGAGCCTGCACGTTCACCGGCCGGACGGGCTAAATTCCAATCCCCAAAAGATGATTATCAGCAGCTCTTGCTGTTAAGAGCTCGTCTGGCGCTTGAAAAGTCAAAAGCAAGTAAGCGAAAACCTCGCTCTTGACTCCCAACCAGACGAGAACATAATAAGAACTTCCGCGGCGTTGCGGCCGCCATCTCGACAATCAAACCACTGAGCGACCGGCGCCCGCCGTCGGCGAGGAGAAGTCATGTTCGCAAGAAAGCAGTCGACAAAAGCCGCAGATGTAGACCTTCGGTTCGTGTCAGATGCCTACTGGACTCCGCCGGGGCCTGCCGCGCTGATCGAAGTCCCTCCGGCGATGTTCATGTACGCGGCGCCAACAATTTCCAGAATGGAGGTGTTCGCCTCCGCAGTGTTCGAGAAGACTGCAGCGGCTCCCATGGGCGAGTTCTTCTTTCTGGTTGACCGAGAGGGTAACCGGACGCTTGCTGCCTACAGCCACATGGATGAGTGCTCCGTGCCCATGTGGGTGGATAGCATCGACTTGATCGTGGTCGCACGAGAATTGAGAGATCAATGCCGGCGCGATTGCTGGGCCACGGAGGCTTACTCATGATCGACGTGGCGATGGAGGTCCAACAGCCGATCAGCGCGCCGAGGGCTGATGAGGAGCGCGTCTGTGTCCATCCTGGTTGCGTCCAGTGGGGCTGCTTCGGCCTCGAGCGTGCGCGCAATGGGCCGCGCTTCTGGTGCAAGGAACATCTGCCCGATGATTATTGGGCTCCTGCACCAGTCAACTGATGCCCAGCTACGAGGAAACGAAGGCGGCCATCGTAAAACTCATGGCCACGTTTGGAACAGAGCCGCGAAGCCTGTATGATATCGGCGTTCCGCTTGTCGGTCGCGGCTTTGAGCAAGACCCGATCGTAAATGCACTCTTTGATCTCGCACATGAGGGCGTGATTGAATTCATACCAGGGAATGCGCTGCGAGTGCTGAAATTGCCCGCCCCGCAGAACTGACGCGTGGGGCGGCGTGCGAGATCATCGCTTCAGCCGCTCACGTCTGCGGCGGGGATTGTGCCAGATTTCGGGGGTCTCCAGCCGAGGCGCATCGGTTGACCCAGCCGGAAGCGATGTGACACGATCATCGCTGGAGGAGCCGATGAACAATCCAACTTTCACCAAGAAGGACCTCGAATTCATCCAGCGGATATTCAATAGTCGCTGCCAGATGCTACAACTCGATCCGTCTAGCCCCGAAGCCCAGCAAATTGCCAGCCAGATATTCGAGCTCTATGGTCAGGGCGTAAAACAGGAGCACGAAATCATCGCGCGGATGATCCTCCCTTTAAAATAGTCGCGTTAGGGTGGGAGCGGTTGTATCTGCCTGCCCTCACCCGCGATGAAATCTGAGGAACCATGAGCGCTTTGCGACAGGCAGCGAAGAGGCGCGTGTGGCTGCTGATAAGAAGTAGACCAAGGCGCTACGGGCGGCGTGGCTGCAGCGTGAACAAGATGCGCGCCAGGTTCTAGGCTAAAGGCCAGCCCCTGATACGGCAGTAATCCTCGGCTGCCGCCTTTGCGTGTTGCTGGCTTGGCCAAGGACCGTCTACCGTCACGACTTTGTCGCGGTATTCGATCAAAATCGCCTTCGAAACAACGTCATAAATGATCGTGGCCGAGTGCTCTGCCATGTTCGGCTCCTCCATTCCGACATACCTACACTAGCACGACAGACACCGACGAGCAGTTCCCAGCGTCACACACGGTGAACAGTCGTGTTGGTTCCGTCCGAGTTTGGGCTTCGAACTCGCGGGTGTTGAAGCCGCGTCCGGCCCCGCCGACATGATCCTCGGAGCGGCCTAGGGTCGCGCCGCACCGATGGCGAACGCTGCATATAAGGGGAGTCGGAACAAAGCCCTGCAAGCTCCGTTGAGTCGCGCTGGAAACGGCACGTCCGTGCCTCCCCATCCAGCACATCAGGCAACTGGCCCTGCCTCGGCAGGGTCTTTTTTACCGGAGCTTGGAATGCCGCGTTACTACTTCGATGTCCACTACGGTGATGAAGTTGACGAGGATAACGACGGCCTTGTCTTTAAGGACAGCGACGCTGCGATCGCAGACGCCAGGATCGCAATAATTGAGATGGCCCATGAAGCGGCTCGGCTTAACATCGCACTCAATGTCAGCGCGATTGCGGTCGCAGATGCGGGTGGCGACTACGTCGCCACAGTCTCGATCGAGGACGCGATGTACGGAAATCCGACGAAGCACTAAACGTTGAGGATAGGTCCGCCTGCCCTATCTTGATCTCGATCAGACACTGGACCGAATAATGGCCGACCAGAACAAATCGATAAAGCTCATCGTCCTCGAGGCCTTCGACGCCGACGACAAAGGCAACCTGTCGCTCGCGTTCGATCCTTGACAGATGCAGGACGAAGGTCGGGCTATCCGAGAGGCGAAAGCGCTTGTCGGCAAGCATGCCCCTGTCGTAGCGTGGATCGGAATTCATGATGGAGTTGAAACGTGCGCAGGGTTTGGAAGGCAGAGCACATTTATGAAGACGGAGAGTTGGACGAGTACGCAAAATTGATCGGGTATTTTTCGACCCGTGCTCTGGCAAGGGCTGCCGTCAAACGGGTAAAAGACCAGCCTGGATTCAAGAAATATTCGAAGGGTTTTGTCATCGGCCAGGTCGCGATAGATCGGGTTGGATGGAGCCAGGGTTTCATTCGTTGGAAGGAGGCCTGAATGAGTGACCTTTATTCCGTGGACCATATTTACAGGAACGAATTCGGCGAGGTTCAGTCGAAGGACGTCGGAGTATTCTCGAGCAAAGAGCAAGCGGACGCGGCGGTTGCCAGCGTCATGGACATGCCGGGTTTCTGCGACCACACCAGCGGTTTCATTGTGGAAAAGGTTATAATCGATAAGGTGTTTTGGGAGGAAGGTTTCGACCCCGGCGCCGACGACGGGCGGTTGCTGCCACATCATGAAAAGCCATAACCATCTTTTCTTAAGGCTCTATCGGATGCTAAGCCTGCAGGCCAACGCGGCGACCGATGAGAAGATTGCAGCCGCCAAGACGCGGCGCTGACCATGGCGCTCTACGCTTGGACGATCCGAGTGCCAAACCGCCAGCCGATAGAGCGCGTGACTGACATCGACGAACTGCATCAGACGCTGACGGTGCTAGACCTACCCGGCCTGCGCAACCCGGCCGACATCACCGCCGACGCCGATGGCATCGTGCCGGACAGTGGCAAGTTTCGGCATGTCGATGTTGATGACGGGTTCGACTGGTCGGTGACTTGGACGAAGTTGGTGTGAAGCCAAGTCCCACATGCCCTTGACACGCGCATCCATTGTGCCACGCTACACGCTCTGGACGTGGGGACGTCCATTTCTCTGAGGGCAATTATGAAATTTCGAATTCTTGCGCTGGCAATTTTGTTGGCTGCATCCGGATGCGCAAAGAGGCCGGACGCGATCGTGCCTGTCGATATTCCAATGGCCGCCTACGGGAACCTGGACTGTGCGCAGCTCGCTCAGGAATACCTGAACGAGCACAACAATCTCGCCGCCCTGTCCAAGCAGCAGAACCAAGCCGCCACAGGCGACGCTGTCGGCGTATTCCTGGTCGGCGTGCCGGCATCGAGCCTGACAGGCGGCGACAAGGAAGGCCAGATCGCCGTGAGCAAGGGCAAGGTCAACGCGGTCGAATCCTCGTTGAAGGCGAAGGGCTGCAATGTGCCTGCCACGCCGGTTGCCACGAAGAAGGCAAAGTAGGAGCGAAACGACGAAAGCCCGGTGATGAGCCGGGCTTCGTTCATTATTGGGCGCAATAGCACCAGCAATGGGGACAACGCATTGAGCGATCATGAATTTGGAAATGTTTCTACAGATCTCAAGCTCTCGTTGATTGAGGCATATCTCAAAGCATTTACAACGGCGCTGCGATCGCAGTTCCCAGAACTCTGGTACATCGACGCATTCGCCGGAACGGGCGAGCGTGTCATCAAGCAGAATGCCATCGCCGATGACCTCATGCCCGGTCGGGAAGAGCGTATTGAACGACGAAGAGGCTCCGCAAGGATCGCACTCGACATTGAGCCCGCCTTTAACCGGGTTATCTTCATGGAAAAGAAAAAAGCGTACTGTAAGGCACTGGAACGGCTGCGGGAACAATATCCAGGGCGCCGGATAGATATTGTGCGAGGAGATGCGAACACCGCCATCGAGTCTGAGATTGACTCGATGAAATGGGTTGGCAAGCGCGCCGTCATCTTCCTTGATCCGTACGGCATGGCTGTCAATTGGTCGACCCTGCAGCGCATCAGGCAAACCGAGGCCATTGATGTCTGGTATCTCGTTTCGCTGGCAGGGCTTTTCCGACAGGCTACGCGAGATCCCGACAAGATGGATGAAAAGAAGCGTGCGGCCATAACCCGCATGCTCGGTACGGACGACTGGATTGATGCATGGTACAATCGGCCGCAGAAAGATGATCTGTTCGGAACCCACGATCAGACATATCAGCGCATAGCTGACGTCGAAGCCATCGAGAAATTCGTGGAAGCTCGGTTAAAGAGCCTCTTCCCAAAAGTGCTGCCGCCAAAGCGGCTGAAGAACGGGAGCGGCGTCCCGATGTTCTCTCTTTTTTTGGCCATTTCCAACCCGGCACCAAAGGCAATAGGACTGGCCACCAAAATTGGTAGCAGTATCCTCAAAGCGTAGCGGTGGCCGGCATTTCGTCCCAAACGCGCCCTCGGTAAGACCGACCTGCTGCCTTCTTGTTCTTCCCGCCCCACTGTTTGAAGAAGAACGCTGCGTTTGCATCTGTGCACATATCAAAAATCTCGTCGATCCAGACGGGATCCAAGTAGCGCGCGCCCGGCCCGGATTCACCTCCGACTATCGCCCATTGGATGCCGTCCAATTTACCGCCAGACACAGAACCTATCAGCGGCTCGAAAGAGACGAAGCGAACCGTCGCAGGCACTTGCCGCAGGTGGTCCAAGCGATGGAGGACTCTGCCATCTTCAACACTGGTGCCTAGCCACACATTCGATAGGATATCGAATCCGTCCGAGAGCACCTCCGCCATGCGATCAGGCCGCTTAGTCAAGATCTGGTAGGTATGGTGAGGCGTTCGTGCCATCGCGCGCCACACCTTCCCGATGAACTCGGCAGGAACGTCCGGGTGGAAAAGATCAGACATCGAGTTGACGAAAACGTTGCGAGGCTTCGACCAGGCCTCGGGTACGGACAGCGCCTTTTCGTCGAGGTACAGGTCCCCAGTCCACTTGGCGCGCCCGCCGCTCTTGCGGGTCAAACCCTTATACTTATCAACCCCCATAGCCTCGAGACGAGCAGCCATGCGCATTGCGTAGCAATTCGTACAGCCAGGGCTCACTACCGAACATCCGGCAACAGGGTTCCACGTTGCATCGGTCCACTCGATTGATGTGTCTGCCATGACAAGCCTCTAAAAGAGCCGAAACGAGGCTCAATGATACATTGAAATCGTTAATTTATGAAGAGAAAACAGCGCGTTAATAGATCAAATTTCGCGGGGCCACAGAGAGATTTCCGACGCATAGATTGGTCCGTTCGCCACTTTGCGGACATGAGCTCGGTTTGAGTTTCCCCTCACTTGAGGTTGGGGTGGCGGGGCACAGTGCGGCGCTCATCTTCTTGCTAGCTGCATCCGGCGTGTTACTCTTTTAACCATGTCTGAGAAAGAGTTCTGCAAGCGGTTTGAAGATCGGGTGCTCCTTTGGTATCGCGCGGGTCGCAATGCCTTTGGTATGAAACCCGGAGATTATTCGAGATCGGTCGCCAAGGTTTGGTGGCCCGAAACGAAGCAGGACGCTTTGTCCCCAGAGCGCTGTGCCGATGAGGACTCCTACTACTGGGAATGACCGCTGGAG
Organism: Rhizobium sp. Leaf453; assembly: GCF_001425605.1. Classification (GTDB taxonomy): domain Bacteria; phylum Pseudomonadota; class Alphaproteobacteria; order Rhizobiales; family Rhizobiaceae; genus Pararhizobium. Next base: position 68,022 of record NZ_LMRG01000004.1, read on the forward strand.
GTTAGGGCGGCGATCAAACCTATAAAAGGGACCGCATTGGTATACCGCAAATGGGGGATGCGGGACAGCCTGCCGTCCGGCAGACTTCATCCGGGAATGAGGGGCGTGTAGCCGAAGGTTGGAGAAGGACATCGTGATAAGCATTACGCAGAACGTGGGCGGGTATTTCAATCAATCCGCCATCGGAATCTTGGACTACCTCTACCACGGTAATGAATTCTCAAACACCACGTCGCTCGGGGCAATTTATGCGGATTCAGGAGTGGAGTTCTTCGCAGCGATCGGAGGGCGGGATCTCGTATTTGACAATGGTGCGCTTGTCGGCGGCACCGTCGAAGATATCGTCATCTACAACAGCGACAACTCAATGTACGGAGCATATCAGGGCTTCTCGCTTACCCCGCGTGAATTCCTGAGGCTGATGACGGGAACAATGCCAGGTGCGCTTCTCGATCAACTCCAGAACACCGCGCTGGACCATAGCGGCAGCAGTTATGCGGACGACATAGTTGGCAGCATTTTGGATGATAGGCTGTACGGCTTTGGAGGCGATGACGAAATCAGAGCGGGTGCTGGAAACGACGTCCTTGTCGGCGAGAATGGCAATGACGCCCTTTTCGGCGGCGTTGGAAACGATGTGATCTCCGGGGGCACAGGCGCGGATTTCCTTACGGGTGGTGCGGGCGCTGACACGTTCACCTATATGACCAATCTCGCCAACCCTCGTCTCCCGGACTCCACGATGCACGCGGCGGGAAGAGATACTATTCTCGACTTTGCTCGCACACACGGCGATAAAATCGATCTGAGCGGCGTGGACGCCGACTATTTCACCGATGGCCACCAATCGTTTTCGTTCATCGGGCGGGCAGCCTATAGCGGAACGGCCGGAGAACTCCGCTATGGTATATCGGGCGGGACAACGACAATTTCAGCCGATGTGACCGGCGACGGCGTAGCAGACATCCGGATCACCCTCGACCGGGCAATATCCCTGATTGCCTCGGATTTTATCATCTGATCGACTATTGTATCGTGAAAAGCTGAAGCCCGGCCGATCGGCCGGGCTTTCTCGCTATAGCCTATGATCGTGGGGTGACGGCTATACGCAGTGGCGGCGCGTTGATAACTTGCGCCCGTTACATGGAGCTATTGTCATGATGACGGTGAAAAATTTAATTCCAAAAAGCAAACATGACCTCGCTGCGGTCAAAAATCTTCAGAAGGCAGATCCTGCGTCGATAACTCCTATCCTAGATCAACTTTTTGAATGGACAGAAGACGGCAACTGGCCGGTCGCTAGACCGATGGCAGATTTCCTCGCTGCACACGGCAAACTGATCGTCCCGCTTGTGAGGAGAGTATTGAACGGCAATGATCTATCATACAAATATTTCTGCCTTGATTTGGTAGTGAGACAGCTACCCGCAGAGGCGTTTAGTTGTTTGATCCAAGACCTAGAGCGCTTGGCGGATAATCCGACCTCGGAGGAAATTGAAGAAGGTCTACCGGAATTGATTAGCGAGATGACCTTTGCCCGCCCGTAAACCAAGCACTCTCTTAAAGGGTGCGTTGCAGATGACAGGGCCGCAACGTCTCGAGGAACTAAAGCTAAGTCGCTGATGTTTGACGTTCTGCGCTTTGGAGTTGAATGGTTCGCTAGAAACGTCGTACATCTCTTCTATGGAAATGATCTTATCTATTTTGCTGCTGCTGCTCGCTACTGTGTTCGGAACATGGGGAGCCAGCATTGCGAAATCGAAGGGGGCCAGACCTCTTGTTTGGGGCGCCTTATGCGCAGCCACAGGACCAGTCGGAATTGTGACGCTGCTGTTATGGGTGAATGAAGCCGACAACTCTTGATTTAGCGCTACGTTCAAGACATTCATCTTAGCGACCCTTCCACATGATGGTGGGGAGCGGGGTCGTGTATCACTTCCTGAATGCTCGGCCTTCATAGACCGAACACAGGCCAGAACCACCCCGATGTCGAGATTGACACGGTGACTTGAGAAGCTACAGGACGAAATCGGTCGAGATGAGTGTGACGACAGAGTTGATCCAGATCTGGAAATCCGCGGCACCGTCGCCATCGACGTCACCCTGAACGTAGGTGCGAGCCGTGGTGTTTGCGTAACGCAGTTCTCCGGCTTCTCCGCTAAACGCCGCCGCACCGATGAAATCAAAAGCCTGCCCTTTGGCCACGTTGACATTGGCGTCGATCAGCCGCACGTCGATCGTATCGAACTCGGATTGACTGAAATCGTAGATCGTGTCCTGGCCGGATACCGATAGCGTAGAGTCGGCGATCGACGAGAAGACGAACCGGTCCTTGCCAGTGCCTCCGTAGAGCTTGTCGAGGCCGGTGCCGCCTTCCAGACGATCCCAGTGGTCACCGCCGTAGAGCCTGTCGTTGCCGGCGCCGCCGGATAGCCGGTCATCGGCATGGCCGGCGCTAATCCGGTCACTGCCGCCGCCACCGCGCAAATTGTCGGTGGCGTCGCCTCCACTGAGGTCGTCGTTGCCGTCACCGCCGTCCAGAAAATCGTTCTGATGGCCGCCGACCAGAATATCGTTACCGTCTCCGCCGTAAAGCCTGTCAACATCCTCCTCGCCGTAAAGCCGGTCGTTTCCGGAACCTCCGAAAACCGTGTCCCATCCGGCACCCGCGAGCACCACGTCGTTGCCGGCGCCGCCGTCGAGCACATCGATGCCGCCGTAGCCATAGATGCGGTCATCACCGCCGAAGCCCGAGAGAATATCCCTGAACTCGGTGCCATGGATCATATCCGCGCCTGAGAGCAGGTAATCGACCGCGCCCAGAGCATAGCGGGCCTGATAGAAGTCGAACAGCGTGGCCGCCGAAAGGTTGAGGTTGGTGGCGGAAATCACCCGCACGCCGCCGATCGACACCTGAAACGTGTCGATCGTGCCGGCAGTGACATCCATCAGTTCACCCGTCGAAGTCTTCGTGACCTTGATGCCACTACCGGTGAACTGCGTATAGTTGTTCGCATCATCGAAAAACCGGATCGTTGTGGCATTGCCGGCCCAGTCATCGTAATAAGCGATGTCGGTTATGTCATACTTGGTCAGATCGACGCCGTTATTGCCCGACGGCTTAAGCGTAAAAGTAGGCACGAAATATCACTCCCACGAAAAAGGATTCAACTGCTGCCACTTAAATTCGCCAAATGTGATTTCAAGTACGGGACGCCAACGATAACGTTGCGGACCGACACTGTAAAGCAAATCCGCATGGCCATCAGTATCGGCTGAATGACCTAGGGGTGGTGGCGCTGACAGGGTGATGCTGGATTGGCAATGCAAGAGATCAAAATGAGAAATCTTTTACTGGCGATTGGTCTTATATCCTCGGCAACGACGGCTTACGCCCAAACGCCGGAAGAGTTTATTAGGATCGGGCATAAANATCAAAATGAGAAATCTTTTACTGGCGATTGGTCTTATATCCTCGGCAACGACGGCTTACGCCCAAACGCCGGAAGAGTTTATTAGGATCGGGCATAAAAGCTGGGCGGCGTTTCAGTGCGCCCTTATAGCAGGCGCAGCGGGTAGTCTCGATGAAGACGATAGGACCGCTCTGTTCAAAGTTGCAATGGACTCTGGCCGATCATTTGTTGAGGCACGTAACAGCGGAAAACTCCCACCGGAAACTGTCAAGCAATGGCCGGCTGCACTCTCTGTGGAGGGTGAGCCAGGGTTTGTTTTGGGAAACACGTTCGGCGAAGCAATGAATGTTATCGATCTTCATCGGGATGACGTTGAGTGGCTAGCGTCCGAGTTCGAGGAGCTAGGCTGCGCCACACTTAGATGATGGTGGGGCGCGGGGTCGTGGCAAAATCGGATAGGGCTCCCGTTGGATCCGGCGGGAGCCCTATCTAGCCCGGAGCGTTCGAATTCTGCGGGCCGCTCCCAGTCTCACGTAAAGCGCTCGCACGTCAACGCGTTCCCAACAATACGAACGTGATCGCCACCAAAATTCTTGCCGAGGGAAAAAAAACGGCAACTGCAAATTGGTGATGGGCCCAGATGAGACACTTTTCGATACGATCAACTTTAATGCTGATTGAGCTGCGCGCGGCAGGCTTTACACCGTGACGTTGGAATTCGCCAACGCGCTTCATGACCAGTTTCCGGATTGGACAGTTGAAGAAATCGCAGCCCAGCTGACTGCCGCTTGGAGCAAGCAGTCCATTTACTTCGCCAGAACTGGGCAGGATATTGCTGCCAATAACCAATAAATGCTCACGGTTAATACTGGGGCGGCGGACAGACTACCTGAAACAGCGTGAGGAGGCCAAACATAGGCTACACGCATATTGATTAACTTTTAAATATATGCTCTTTGCGCGCGTCAATCTGGAGACGCGAGATGATCACCAAAAAGCCGAACACGGACGAAAGAGCCGTGCCGCGAGAGGTGCCGAACGACGACACTCCTCCTCCTCCGGCACTCTTCAACCCCTGGGACAAAACGTTCCGCAGCGACTTGAAGGACAATGACCGCGAGTTCGAATTTTAGAGCTCCGGTGAAAACAATGGTACATTCCGAAGATATTGAAGGGGCGAGGGAAGCCCCAACGCCTTAATGTTCATCATATTGATAGGAGCCAATAATGTTCACAAAACTCACCCGAACCGACGGTAAAGGGATAGTTCATTTGAATGCACAATCGGTCGTCGCCGTTTATGCATCCCAGACCAAGACGGTGATCCGCACCGCTGCCGGTGGAGAGAACACAAGCTTCGTGATTGCTGAATCAACAGAGGACGTAGTCAAGCATCTTTCAGCCGCCGGAGTCCAATTCATTACCTTAAAACGTCGCAAGGACGGCGGGCAGATGCACTTCAACCGAAGCCAAACTGTGGGTATCTATCAGCGTGCCGAGGCGACCATCGTTCGCACTACCGCAAGCGGCGAACACGCCGAATTCATGGTGCGGGAGTCCCTGGCCGATATCGAAGGCTTGTCAAGCGGCCGAAAGGACAACGGCACGCGAGCCAAAGCTATTTGATAGGAATGCAGGGTTGACAAGTTCACCGACGCAAACTTTATTGAAGCTGTCTTATTGTTCTGCTACTGGTTCGTTCAGCCAGTCGGGTCACAGCCCCGAGCAAGCCTGACCTCGCTACCCGCGAGGTCTTTTTTTGTTGACGCTTCGGACCCTTGCAAGCATTACCTTTGGGTATATCGAGGAACGTGCGGACGTACACAGACCACCTATTGGTAGGCTTAATCCGAGCATAAAATGTCATTTAAGGATTACCTGAAAAACCGCCGAACCTTCAACACTGCATCCGGTCATTTCACGCGTAATGCCCAGCTCGACCCACACATGCCAGACGCGACGTCTTGGGAGGACTTGAAACGGTACCTTAAAGCGGACCCTTTATTGCGAGTGCAGATTGCCCCAGCCTACGAGGTGTGGATGGCATATCAGAGGTCGCGTCAGAAAGCTTCGCAGCGCGGTCAAGATCGCCCCTCAAAACGATGACATCGTTTGATTTAGGGGTGGTGAGTGAATCGATGGATGGGCCGCGTCTGCCGGACTTGACTATCTTCGCAAAAGACAAAATCTGTCGCCTAAAGATGACCAGTTAAATCTAAACCGCGACAGTGGAGCTCGGCAAGTGGCGATGGAAAAATTCGTGTACGCATCCGTCATAGTGTTCGCTGTAATTTGCTTTGCGGTGGCAGTCGTGTTTCCAAAGTTTTGGCTCTCAGGATGGGGTGTAGCGACCTTAATCACGTTTTTGTTCGTCGCCGTTTCGCTCGTGTGCAGTTGGCGCGGTAAAACAAAACCACGTGCCCCTCTTTTTGGTATTGCCTGCGGTAGTGTAGTCGCACTCGGGCTGGTGACCATGCTGTTTACAAACGCTGTTGTAGGAGGGCTTGTTGGGAGTGGCCTGCTCTACGCGGTCGCGAAATCACGATTTTTCTTGTAAGAGACACAGAAGAATAGGTACAGGAGCGGGGGCCCTCGGTTCTGGTGGGGTGAGCTTGCACTGCCCAAACTGTTAGTAATTCTCGTGCAAGTTCCGGCTGTAGGCAGTGTGATTGCAACAGCGATTTTTCCGAGGCAACGAAAATGGGGTATCGCCTTATTAGAACCCTTGCGGTGTGGGCGGCAGCACTGCTGGCACTCCTGTATTTCCTCCACGATATGCATAGGGCTGCCGGGGGCGCTATGGTTGTGGCAATTCTGTGGGCACTTGGAGAGCGGTTCTTCGGCCGTTGGCGCCGCCAGTAAATTGCCACACCATTTGATCTGAGGGTGATGGGAACCGTCGTTACGTATCTAGCAGGAGACAGCTTAGCAAAAGCTGTTTATGATAATGGGATGTGCAAGTTCATTCTTTCGTCCGTCGGTCAGCGCCCACCCTACTACGAAGTGGCGGAGCATCTTTGGGGCGTTGGCTGCAATATCGACTCAGACGGTAACAGCTCAACTCCGGATGCGACCGACTGGACTGAATTGACGTTATCTTTGAGACCGGACAATTCTCAACGAGTCGATATCGACCCTATAATTACTGAAGGGCTGCTAAACTTATCCATTAAGGCGGAGATCGAGGATCTTGCCCATCGAGCAGCCCTTTTTCTCCGCGACAGGGCTGGGGGTCTTTTGATCCGAACTGAATGATTACCCAGCCCTCGAACCACAAGCGGTTAACGGACGACGATCTCTCGGTTCGAAGGCGGTGGGTCACGGCTCCAACATCTTGTAAGTCGTCACAGCTTATCTCAGGTTTGACGCCTGAGAAATTCCGGGTTTATCCACGATCTGGTTGCCCTACGTCGGTCGACTTCTATGCTGAACGGTTTCATTTGGAGTAGGAAAGAATCGAAGTTCAAAGCGATTTTCAGGGGCTCTTCCTGGGACTCGTGATCCCAGAAAAAAATCGCACCGTTTTGACTCTCATCTATTAGGATGTAGTTCCCGCCCTCTGCCCAGGCTATAGGAAAGCAACCCTCCGAGAGTGGTGCGAGTTTTATTGCCTCCTCTAATATCTGTTTCACAGGAATGAACCGATTTACGCCGATATCTCTGTTTTCTGCAACAATATTCAGTTCAGGCTCGGCACCGTCATTAAATCGCAAGAATTGCTTGTAATCGGCCGATATCACCGAACCTACCGCCGACTCCAAAGCCTCAATGTCCTCGTCAGCCCCGACCTTCCCATTCTCGAATTTCACTGTCATCAATCAAATCCCACTTTCAACGGCCGAAGATCCGCAAACATGTTTGCGCCCATACGTGGAACGATCTTGTCACGGGCTGTACCGTTCCGCCATCGTCGACAAATCTCAAATACAGCCTACTAGGTGGGGTTGTCGGCGGTAGGCTAATGAGAGGTGCTTCCATGCATGCACTATCAGGCGATCCCCGGCTCTCAAACACTATGTCTTGGATGGTCCTTTGTAGGGAAGGCCTGCTTAATTTGAAGACCGCCACCTCAAGTGACGGCATGCTCTTATGCTCATATGTCGAGGCCACTTTGCTTGGGGCGAGATTGATGTCACGGTGCTATCCTCGCCGAGTCCAGAGGCCGTAGGCTATAGCCAGCTGTCGAACGTGACCGGAAAGCGGTGTTCCGCTCACACGTCGCGAGATTTCATAATCTGTCGAATGTCGGTAGCGATGAGGCCTGTGGCCAACCTGCTTTGGCTTTGATTGCGACCATGCGCCAAACGCTGCTATGAACCGCCCGCGAGAGTAAGTCTTGTTTTTTTGGGGGCGCAATGAAATACCGCGAGATATGGACGGAGGCGGATTTTGTCGACATGGGTTGGCACGACGCCGTCCTGTACTCTATGAGTTTCCCCCAAGCGAACTACACGATACGCCTCGATATTGATTATATTTTCAAATGGCATTGGGAACGCGAGGCGGTGCGTCGATGGGATGTTGCCCCTTGCACGCTGGAATTCAACAACGTGTCCGATCTGAGGGTTTCGTTGGATTGGCAAACTCAAGGCGACACCTCAATCCAAGACATCACCCGCACGAATAGTCGCCTATCCCCAAATGGAAAGATCATGCTTTGGGATTACCAGATCGAACTCGACGTGGGAGACCTTCGCTTCACAGCCACTGGCTTTACTCAGACTGTTCGAAAGCCACCCATTTTCTCCACATCTCAGGCGCTCGATCAGAGGGGTGAGTCTTTATAGGCCACCTCAGAATGCTTGGCTGTGCTCGATCACCTCCATGCGGATCGGATCATCCTCGGCCATATCCGACCATTGGCCGCAAATGATCCGGGGGAGCAGGTTATGGTGCTGATCTGAAACAACGAGTTTTGAAACCGTTAGCGAAAGCACGCGTAGCAGTTGGTACTTCACCGAGTTGGCAGCTACAATCCGATATTCGTATAAAGACAGTGAAGCGTATGGCAGAATTACCGGTATATTTGCTCGAATATATGGCCTCGAAGGAAGCTCAGGTTCGATGGATCGTGCACGGAACCGCAGCAGAATATCTGGTTCCCGAAGAATTGCTGCATGACGCCGCCCGGTTCTGCGAGATAACTATCAAGATCGACGCCCCGTCTAGTGCGAAGCAGCGTGCAGCAATCGCCAATCTCTGCGAAGCGTTGCGCGATATGCCCGACATATTGGCATCTTACGACAGGTCGAACATTGAGGCGCTGGTACAGCAGGATGCTGACTGGCATCTTATCCGAGAACGCGCTGCTGAGGTCTTGAAAGCCTTTGAAGCGTTTCCCTATGAGTAATGTAGCTCGGTCTAACTCTAGGCCCTTCATATGATGGTTGGGCGATGGGGACTGCTTTTGGGCCCTATGCCGACATTGGGTAGCGCCTCCGCGACCCCAAGGCCGCTTTATTCTCCTGGGTACTCCCCTGCGATTGGCCCGCTTGATCGAGGTCCTACATCGTGCCCAGAGTTGATAATATCTAGCTGGGTCTGAACGGCTTGCTCAAGTCCGAATTGCAGCGATTGGAAGTGGTCAATGACCCCGTAGGAGGTCCACGATGAGCGGTTGAAGCCATATTCAAAGTGATTGTAGTAGATCACTGTCTCACCGATCATCGCGACAACCCAACATGAGCCGTAGCCTTTCAATTCCCATTCCTCAGGAGAGCGCTTGATCACTTCCCACAGGTTTCGCTGCTTGAATGACATACGGCTCCATCCGGCATTGATCTCGTCCCAAAGCTGTTCTTCTGAAAACGTCACCCTATCCCCCTGCGGCAAGCTAGGTGTGTAACAACCAAATGCCTGTATTTCGTCCGCTTATGGCGCAAACCGGCCAAAAACACCAGAAGCCGACTCCCATTGATCCTGGGGCGCGGGGTATTAGCGTTCCGCAAACCTTTTCATATAGTGCGGAGGTGAAGCCACCAACGGGATGATTGGAAATGAACGCACTTCGCATTTTCTGGGAATACACGACTGTGAAGGATAAGTTTATGGCTTTCTTCGCTTTTTTCATGCCTGCGCTGATCTTTTTTGACGCCTTGGAAAAGCAGAGCCGGGGCGCGCTTGCCAAAGGCTTTTGGGCTTTTAGTGCGCTTGCATTCTTCGCTGTTTATATCGGCGTCTCTGCTCTGATCGTAGGAATTTACCGCGAGGCAAAGAAGGCAAAACTTGCAGCTGATCAGAATTAAGACAGGCCTTTGATCCCGGAGACCGGTGGGAAATTTATTAACCACGTCTCTGCCATCATCCCGTCCATGGGAAGACCGCCGCTCAACGTTATCCGCCTTCACGTCACCATCACGCCCGAGGATATCGCGCGCATCGATGCGGTGGCAGGAACTCATGGCCGTTCGAAATTCATCCGTGATGCAGTGCGCCAAGTGCTCGACCAGGTAGAGCCCGGAGACGAGGCGAAAGGGCCGCCCTACCTCGAATACGATGGCGGACACGAACCACGCCTCACAGCTTCAGGCCGAACCATTTTGTTCGGTGCGATCCGCAAGCGTGGGTTCGATCAGGTGATGAGCAGCCTCGGCTATTCCGACCCCGTCGAATTTCTGCACGCCTTGCTCGGTCACCGCACACTGCCAGATCAAGCGGCTTCCGTTATGGTCGGCGAGATCATCGGCCGGAGATAGGCATGGAAGCTTTTGCCCAGGCGTTATTCGAATTACTCTTCCGGCTCTTCATCAGAGTTGCCAAGAAAAAGGTCTTTTGGTTGATCCTGCTCGTCGGGGTCCTCGTGTGGCAGATCACAAGATTGATCGAATAAACGGCCCACAGAAGATGGTGGGGGGCATTTTGACTCTCTCGAAGAGCAATCCCAACACGCGATATTCCGTTCCGGTTGCATAAAGTGGCAAGAAATCCGCTATATCTGACCCGTACGCATCTGATTTTCATTGCCAGCTGGAGTAAATAGGATCAACATCAGTGATGTCGATCGTGCCTGCTGATTTTGGGAAAATACCAAGCAATATAGCGCGGATGTGGAGCGGAACATGAAAATAAGAATGATCGCTGTTTCACTTGCCTTTCTAACGGTAGGGTTTGCGGCCCCTACCCTAGATACTGCAAATGCCGTGGTCTACTGCCAATACGTCAGCTATCCGGCCGGCTGTATCGTGAGGACCGGCGCCGTGCTTAGGCCGCGCCCGGTTGCCCGCGCGGTAACCGGAAAAGCGACACAAGGGACCGCCATCAATCGAGGCGGGCCAGTGAACCGCGTCGGTCGTCGATAGTCTCTTAGTTGATGGTTGGGCGATGGGGCCGCTTTCGGCCCATTGCAGCAGGTGGTCGGTGGGAACGTGATCATCAAGGCTGAAATCGTAGAAGAGCTGCGCTGGAGCTGCCCGACATCCCATCATCGCTCAATCCTCCGCAAATCAATGAGACGATTGAATCATGCCTATCGTGAAAAGAGAATTCGATATTATATTCAATCAACAAAGGCTTCGAAACGAACCGGTTTTTCCATGACGCAAGAAAAAGCCACAGCCAGCCGGCGCATAGTCTCGCTCATCAAGATCGTATGGTCAGTATCGATCATCGTCGCAGCGTCTGCGGTGGGAACCTTGATTGGTTGGGAGAACCATGGCGTTGTCGGAGCGGTTGCTCTCGGGTTCGCTGGCCTCGTTGTTGGCGGCTTCTTGAGTTCGCCTTCGCTACTTCTGCAACTCGTTACTTGATATCTCGGCAACGTTGAGCCACCTCACATCGAGGGTGTTTTTCAACGGTATCGGCGCAAACCGGCCAAAAACACCACACGACGACTCCGATCGATGGTTGGGCGATGGGGCCGCTTTCGGCCCATTGCAGACACCGTTGACAATTATGCAGCAGCTGGCATGGATTTACGCAGACTATGTAGGAGTTTAGGTTTGCATGGCTTTCCCTGTTTCTGAAGACAACATCCAATCCGCTGAGACGGCTTTAGGGAGACGGTTCCCTGCAGAGCTTCGTGAGCGTCTTCAGATCAACAATGGCGGGGATGTATCGACGGCCGAAGACGATTGGATACTGAACCCAGTTCGAGATGCGTCTGATCGAAAGCGTTCAGCAAGAACCGCGAACGATATCGTCAAGGAAACGCAGCGGGCCCGAGGCTGGCCGAGTTTTCCAACTGGTGGCATCGCAGTTGCGTCAAACGGGATGGGCGACCTACTGATTTTGCAGCCTGGTTCTGAAGAAATGTTTCTCTGGAACCATGAAACAGGAACCACGTCTCACGTCTCGGTGGATTGGAGTTGAGTTATACCGGTGATGTCTACAAATGGCGCAAACCGGCCAAAAACACCACACGCCGACTCCGATCGATCTGAGGGTGATGGGGCCGCTTTTGGGCCCAAAGCAGACCTCCTCGACAATCAGACGGTGGCACTAACGGCCTGCATTCTGCGAGAGTCACCGGTCGGAATTTCATGATCAGCTTGGGGCAGTCATAGAGATCAATTTCTTCGACCCCGTCCTCTAGCTGAACGACTCGAAAAAAGTGTAGTTCGGCTGGCTGAGGCATTGTCGTGATTAAGTCCTTTGGATCAGGCAACACCACTTCGCAAGTCGCGAATCCTCCGATCCCCAAGGCCAAAGGCTGCAAATTGTTATGGTAGTCCCAAGGGGTCCCATCAACTCGAAACACAGTGCCAACGATTTTCATAGCGACAAGATGCATCGACACCAATCCGTAAGCCATCAATGTGGTGGCAGTCGGAATACTAACCATTTCACGAATGACCACAATTGGCGCAAAGTCGACACCACCTCATTCTTTGATCTGAGGGCGCGGTGCCGCTCGATTTTTACATATTCGGAAACTTCTTGCGGGCAAGTTATCTCCAGGGTTTATCGAGGTGTGAAATGCGGTGCGACTTCGGGACGGTTTTCTTTTTGGTGGCGATAATAATGCTGTCGGAAAGGTCGTTCGCTGAAGCTGCGGAGTCTTTGCGTCCGCAGGAAGAGACAACAATGTCTGCTTCTGAAAGGGAGCTTCTTAAAGAGTGCTCTGCCGCTATGCGACCCGGGGGTGGTAAAGTAGCCTTGCCCACAAAAGTACCGGCTCAGGTGATTGCATCCTGCCGAACGTGGAAAGGTTATTCGCACCGCGCCGGTTCAAACCTCGATCTCGATGCGGACTTTAGTAACGCCCTCCGCGAGTTCTATTCTTCGATGCCGGGCGAGTATGCGGAATGTCTGGCAAAAGCTACCGCATCTCTAGCGCCTTGGCAGAAGCAGCAGGTATACGAAGCGAAGGTGCGCGACCGCGAAAACCGACTTTATGAAGCAATCGATCGTCGGCGAATTCTCTTTCACGACGAACACCCGAGCACTGAAGTTGGCAAGTGCCGTCGGTATAAGTAGTCTTGGCGCGTCGCTTGATCGGTCTCTTCATCCGCCTATGATAGATGGTCGGAGCCCGCGCCTATGATGGTGGGGCGCAGGTCAGCGAAATCTAGCTTTTCCCTCCAATTGTTTTATGACTACGGGATGGAACACTCACATGCCGTTAAACTCTTGGATATTTACATAGCAAATGCGTGGCGCATCTTTGATGCGAATTTCGGGAATGACCGCGCCGAGAGTGCAATGTTTGCCGTCGTTGACCTGTTACACGAACGAGCAGACCTGAAAGAAGAGTTCCTACGGCTGGCCAAGGCCACACTGAGCGAACAGGAGGGGTTTTGGACCGCTCAAGCGCCGGTTCCACTGGAGCTTTTGGAAGTCGCGGTTCACGAACTTCAATGGCAAGAATTTCACCAGGTCATCGAAACACGGCGCCGCTTGTTCCCATTCGACACGAGGTATAAGCGCCTCGTTGATGCATTCAACCCCGAGTGGGAAGACCGCGAATATTATCAGCGCTATCGCGTCGAGCCTTGAGCTGCGCTATGACCTAGGGGTGGTGGCGCTGACAGGGTGATGCTGGATTGGCAATGCAAAAGATCAAAATGAGAAATCTTTTACTGGCGATTGGTCTTATATCCTCGGCAACGACGGCTTACGCCCAAACGCCGGAAGAGTTTATTAGGATCGGGCATNAAAGATCAAAATGAGAAATCTTTTACTGGCGATTGGTCTTATATCCTCGGCAACGACGGCTTACGCCCAAACGCCGGAAGAGTTTATTAGGATCGGGCATAATAGCTGGGCGGCGTTTCAGTGCGCCCTTATAGCAGGCGCATCGGGTAGTCTCGATGAAGACGATAGAACCGCTCTGTTCAAAGTTGCAATGGACTCTGGCCGATCATTTGTTGAGGCACGTAACAGCGGAAAACTCCCACCGGAAACTGTCAAGCAATGGCCGCCCGCACTCTCTATGGAGGGTGAGCCAGGGTTTGTTTTGGGAAACACGTTCGGCGAAGCAATGAATGTGATCGATCTTCATCGGGATGACGTTGAGTGGCTATCGTCCGAGTTCGAGGAGCTAGGCTGCGCCACACTTAGATGATCTACAGGTGATGGGGCAGCTTCTGGCCGATAGTGTTGAAAAACTTCTCGTTGTCGTCGCGAACTGAATGCTGCAAGTTCTTCGCTACACCGAGGGAACGATATGTCACCGCAGCGTCTCAATGACAGGTATAGCACCTACGTTTTGCAGCCAGACCGGGAGATGAGCGATGCCGAGTTAGTCGCTCTCATGTCTGAGCACGGCGTGCGCGGTTTTGTTTTTCAGATTTTGAGGCACATACCGGAACAAGGTGAGGACCTTTATACGGTGCTGGTGGACGACAGTCTGGTTGTTGAATTCGAAGTTACACGAACGACAAAGATGACAGCTGTTTCCGAATTCTCCAGTTTTTCGCTTGCCACGTATCGATATGAACTGGGTCAAGGAAAAGACCGCATCCGCCTCGATCAAGCAGCGCGGCATGCCCGCAAGCTTCTATGTGATCGCGCTTGATGGCGGGGAGCGGGGCTAGGCCGCCCGCCGCGCATGCTGGACCGGCGTCAGAACTTCGATCTGCCCCGCGTCCCGCAGGGAAGCGATGTAGTTCATGATTGCGGTGAACTCGGCCGTCGCGGTGATGAGGCTTGTCGATGCCGTTGTAGCGATAGTATGGCCGTAGAGGACCAGCGTGTATCCTGCCAATATTGCATCGTCGATCCAGGCTTTAACCTGAGCAAATGTCTTCTGGCCGATATCCAGCGCGCCGATCATAAGCGTGTTAGGCTTGAATATGGATGTCGCCGGGAACCTGTTGCCGCCGATTGTGCGAGCCCACTTCACCCCCTTGGCAAGCAGCGTCGCATCCGTGGCGAGCGAGCGGGAATTGTAGGGATACGCGAAAAACTCCAAGGCGCTGTCAAGGTTCAGTCCCTCCAGAATGCCGCTTGCCTCGTCGAAGTCGGGAGACAGTTGAGCCGGATTGAGCGCGTAGTCCGTATGGTTCATGCCTTGGGAAACGATCGGCCAGCCAGCACTTTGGAAGGTCAAAAGCTTCGAGACATTGGCGGCGGCGGCATTGCCATCGCCTGCGATGTATCCTCGCAGGTTGAGGCTCTGGCAGAGTGGAAGAACGATGCTCTCATGAGACGCATCACCAAACCCGTCGAAGCCGAAGACCACAGCGGGTCGCGAGCGACCATTCAGCGCGAAGCAGTCCAGATGGATATATCGCTCGGCCAGTGGCGTCGCGGCGGATATGCTCAGTTCGAACTCTACTTCCCGGATATTCCCCCGGTCCAACGTACCGCCAAATGTCGTGGCTATCCCGTTGGGGTGCGCGGAGCTGAACAACTTTCCGTCCGGATGCCAATACAGGCTTGTCCAGTCCCCGGCCTGCCGCTTGTCAGGGGTAAATCCCTGATCCACCTTATTTACCACCGCAGCGGTTGGCGGGTTTGCCACCACGTCAGAGGATACTCGTGGAGTGATCGATATGCCGCCTGCACTTGTTACAGGTATTTTGGCGATCATCTCTACAGCGCCGGTCAGTGCAGTAACGGGGATTGCGTGCCGGAAGGTCTTGAAATAGGCAACGCCTTCCGCTGTGGCTGCTGATGCATCGATTTTCAGAGTGGACACGCCGGGTCTGCGAGTAACCGTCGGATCGATAGTCATCACACCGCCAGCGGCCGATATATCGTTGCATCTCCACTGGTTGACGCCGTTCACTCCGGAACCGGGCTCGGCAACGATCGTCGAGGGCGTGAGCCAAGGCACCCCCGCTCCCGCCCGTAGGGCAGCACTGCCGAGGTTGAGGCCAAGATTGAGACCAAGCATGATGATTCCTTCGGTCAGCGACGGTTGATTTCGCGCTGTATGCGCAGCTCTTCCCGAACGCGGTCCAGCTCTTCGGCGAGCGCGCCGTTTGATTTGGCGTGCTCTCGACCAATCGCGTTCGTTTCCATGAGGGTGACGTTGAGAGCTTCAATCGCAGCAGTGCCCCGGTTTAGTGCGGAAGGATCGACGATCACAGCCGCGACCTGAGCCGTGGATACATCATTGGCTGGCGTGGTCTTCTGACCACTGGAAAAGCCGCCCTTGGTTACAAAGTACAGAATTCCAAGGCTGATGCCGAATGCAATGATGGCGAGCGGAGGCAGGTTACCGATATCCTGAAACTGCATAATTCTCTCCGGCGTCATGCGCTGCGCGGTAGGCATTCAGGAGCTCGACAAGTGCAAGCATGGGATAGATCGCAATCCACGTGCTGATGACGCCGGATGAAGCAAAGCAGTAGTTGATGCCGCCAAAGACGAGGAAGCCGACGCCGGCGGAGAAAACGCGGATCCACGGCGTGACGTTCTTCCGGGCGCCGTTGATCACAAGACCGATGATGCGCAGCAGCCCGACGACGACCATCAGCCAGCCGAGTGTGTCCTCCTCGAAGAACTGCCGGAAGAATGCAAAAGCCCTTTGATCGAAAACCGGATCTGGCAGAAGCAGCGATACGCCCCAGGCGGTCATGATCACCGCCCATATCCATTCAGTCATGCGCGGGCCGAACCGGTGCTGGATACGGATCCAGATGCCCGGCCCGGTGTAGCTGGAGCCGTCCATTAGCCGCCATCCTTCGGCTCGCCGGTAACGGCCGTCGTGACCGTGGCCGGAGTAGACGTGATCGTCGTCGTGGCCGGCTGGTTGCTGGACTGCTTGCCGATCAGAAAGCCGAAGGCCGTGCCAGCCAGGCCGGCGATCGTCACAACCCACGTATTGTCAAACGCGACCGTCTGCCCCGTGAGGAGTTGCGCGATCATCTGGCTCGGCCCCACCAGAATAAGAGCGATAACGACAAGAGCAGAAACAAGTACCCCTGCCCGCTCGCGATATGTGCTGCTGTCCATGATTGTTCCTTTCAGGCCGCAGCCTTGGTTTCGAAGATGGAGCGGAGGCGCGCGACCGTCGGCGCATCGAAGTCGCCGGTCTGGTCGAGGCCGGACGCGAACTGGAATGCCTTCACGGCCGTGCGGGTTTTCTTTCCCGCGATGCCGTCAATCGGTCCCAGCACATAGCCGCCGCGCGTCAGCAGGCGCTGCAGGTAAGCCGTGCGGGTATCCGGGCCGTCGTAGACACGATCGCTCTCCGGCTCCAGCACGATCGGCTTCCAGGTGCCCTTGATGTCCGCCACCGGCAGGCCGCGTTCAGCCGCCCAAGGAATGACATCGAAGGTCGGACAGGCCTTCATGTGCTCGAACGGCTCGATCACGCCGTTGCCGTTCTTGTCGGGGCTCAAATCGCGATGGCCGCACCATTTGATCTCGGGGAAATCGATCGTCAGATCGCGCATGCGCTTTTCAAGCGTTTCAAGCTGCGCATCCTTGATCGTGTTGAAGGCTGGTCGGTTCTTGGCGTCGACGCCGCCGACCATCGACAGGCCGTAGGAGATCGAGTTGAAGCCTGCGACGTGTGCGCCGATCGCCATCTTGCCCCGGCCCATCTCGGCCCGGCCGTCCGGATTGATGATCTCGTTATAGCCGATATCGGACCAGCCCTGAGCCTTATGGATTGCCCGGATGCCGGCGGCGCCCTTGTCCCAGCCCGGAGGCGTGGCAGTGACGTGCACGACCCCAAGCGTGGTTCGCTCGCGATTTGCCATGGTGATATCCTTTGGTGTTGAGGAACTTTAAGGAGGACGATAGGTTGAGGATTAGCTGAACTGTTCGGATCCAAACCTCAGGGCAGCGAAAGGGCCCGGCCGCTCCCCAAGACGGTCGGGCTTTTCCATGTTTCACGGGTTGAAGTTTACCGATCTGGTACCAGATACTCGCGCAACCAGGGGGTATGAATGACTTACGATTGGGATGGCCGGCGGAGCCGATTGTTGAAGGCTGTGCGATTGACCACCGGTGTCGCGATGACACTGATGATCGTGTCGTTGCCACTTCTAGTTCTGATTTAAGGCCGGGTGAATGACCGGTGCGCCCGCATCGGCAGGGTTCTTCAAGCTACGGAACTTTGACGTTACCATCGCGTTTTGTTCGCAGCTGTACTGCGTAGGATTAATTCCTCAGGGCAGTGAGAGACCTGGTGATACGAGCTCCCTATGGAGATCAGGTCTCGCCCCGGCCTTCTTCCGAACACCTCAGACAGCTTCCGGCATTCCATTGGTACCGTCATAAATGTCGAGATCGGCAACCAGATGCCTCGCGTCAACGCGCTCACCAGCCCGGTTCTCCCAGAAGCAATGTGCGATGCCCTTTACGACTTTCTCGACGTCCATGGCCACGCCACCTGTGCGAAGGACGACCTGGGAGCCCTCGCTGATTTCCCGCTTTTCGTCTTCCATGATTTCCTCCTCAGTTAGGCGATACCGAATTCGGCCTTGCCTGTGGTGATGATGCGATTGAAGAGCGCCGGGTACTTCCGGATGAGGTGGCCTTCCATCGGGATGAAATGCAGTATGTCGCCGTAGTAGCTGCGGTTGGCCGAGATCGCATCGACACCGCCAAGGTTGATGACCTTGTCCTCGCTGACATCGGGCGACATTGGATCCGTCCCTGTTGCCAGGGTGACGCCGTTGATGCTGATCGTCATTGTGCCGTCGGCATCGTCGCGGCAAAACGCGAAGATCGCCGGCGTATTGGACGCGGGGAGACTTGCCTTCGCGACAGTAGCCGCTCCGAGCGAAGCCGTTGTCGAGAATGACAGGTTGCCCGTCGTGACTGCAAACCGGGCGCGGACAATCGCGGTAGCGCCGCTGTAGATCGAGAACAGCTCGATCGTATTAGCCGGCGCACTGTCCCGGATTTCCGGCCCGATCGTCGCAACCATAAGGATCGTGAAGGACTTGGTAGTCAGTCCCTTCGACAAGACCATACGATGACCGACGCCACCGTTCAGGCGAAGAGCGGTCTTGCCGTTGATCAACGATGGACTGACAATAGACCAGCCGGTGCCATAGGCCGCCAGCAGTGCGTCGGCACCCCGAGCGCGACCAATGTACGGCGAGCCCTGATCCTTCAACCGCGAACCGTCGAGGTCATAACCGAGGCCGGGCACCGCAGCGTTTGCCTTGTCGAACGGGGTCATGATGATGCGCTTGGCTGACTCTGCGCCCGAAGTCCGCAAGCCGTTGATGATCAGCCCTCTTTGAGCCATGTGTTCGGTTCCTTCGATCAGGTGGGAGTAATGATGTCCGCCGCCAGCCAGTTGCGCCGGTTGCCGTAGGGGTGGGTTCCTGCATCACTGTCGCGGTAGCAGATGCGTGGGCCTGTGGTCGGCCCGCCGTTTGCGCCGGCGGCGCCATCACAGCCCATGAAAAGCCGTTCGTTCGCGGTGAGCGATCCCGGGTTGCTTGCCAGCGTGAAGATGAGGTCGCTACCCAAAATCGCGATGGAGCTGATCGTGGTTGGCGCCGCCGGATTGTAGTAGCGAAAGCCGTCTTTCACCCCGGCAATGATGCCGGCATCTGCATCAGGCGGCGTTACGTTGACGGCATCTCGCACGATCGGGCCGACAGGCACATTGCACGTGAGCGTGAGCGTCGCTCCGGACCGAGTTGCCGAGGCAGCTTTGAAGCAGGACGCCTGACCAGCCTTATGCCGGATGCGCGCACCGGCGTGCATATCGCCCGCCATGTAACTTCCGACATTGGTGAAATGCACACCGTCCGCAGCCGTCGGCATGATGTATTCCGAGCCGGCATAAACGATCTTCGTCGGGTTCTCGCGAGCAGCTTGGGCGATATCGCCGGGAACAAACGAGAATGCGTCCGCATAGGTCGGCGCGGTCCAGTTTGCCAGCGACGAAACGTAGAAGACAACCTGGCCATGGCCGGGGATGATGGCCTGCACATCAGCAGTCAGATCAGACTGCCACTGCACCAGGTAGCCCTTGACGACGCCGGCCGCCGCACCTCGATCGTTCTGTCCGAAGAACACGTCGATCGAGACTTCCATCGGAATTCCAAGCGCCTGGCACATGATCCAGTCGCGTTTGATGGCGGCAAGCAGATTTGCATAGGGCACGGTACCCTTCTTGTTCTGCATATAGCCGGTGCCACCAACGCCGACCGTCGTGAACAGGAAGGCTTCGGTCGAGGCGAAGGCGCCTGATGTCACAAGACGGTTGCCCATAGCCGAGAAAGGCGTTTCACCGCTGATGCTGTCGAGGCGCTCAAATGCATCGACCCACTCCACGAGGTCGCTCTTGGCGACCGGCGTGTTCACGTATGAGCTGGTTTGCACCGTGCCCGTGACGCGCATCCCGCAGCCCTTGTGCATAAGGGACCGGCCGGGGTTGAGCGCTGTCGTACTTAGAAGCGGAAAGCATTCGCGACCGATGCCCGTTGACTGGCCGACACCATAGATGGCGTTCATCTTCGTGGTACCGGCCGCCAGCGAATTCTTCGCCAGCAGATCCTCCTTCACCGTGCTGACCAGCCCGCCGGTGACGGTTTTATAGACGAGGTCGCTATCGACGACCTTGGGGTCTCTCGGGCTGACGTCGTTGAACGTCGCCTTGATCTCTCGATCCAATAGCGCAACGACATTGCCGGCGTCGATGGTCGCGGACGCGCCATCAAAGCGGGCGGGCAAGTCCTTGAACGGGCCGTTCTCCCACTTGTTCGAGCCCCACCGCTTGGCTCGCTGGATGACCATGTTGTCGTCTACTTCAATGGACTCGTACTCGGCGTCCGTGAACTCGAAGGTGGAGCGGATGTAGGCAGTCCCGTCATAGTTCGATGCAATGATCGGTACACCGGTCCCGTCGCGAAGCAGGACTGCTGCAAAATCCTCGTCGAGAACCCGATCACCAAAATCCGCTTCCAGTCCGACGTCCATCATGCTTGGCGTGACAGCGTCGGTATCGTTCTGATTGTCGCGAACGGTCGTGCTCGTGGCTTTGGGAACGGTGATGACAGGGTTGTCCCCGACCGGCGTGTTGCCGGTGGCGATGCCAGCGCCTGAAACGGTGTTCGCGCGAACGTCGATGTATTCACCTGTGCGTTTCCACCCGGCTGGTGAGACCGACCAGCTGAAAATACCCTTGTTCGGCACACTCCCACCGACAACCGGATCGGTGTGAGTGCCTGCATCATCCGTCACCTCGCCCTTTTGCAAAGCGGCAGAACCGGCGACAGCGGCGAGCTCTGCCCATGTTTTTGCCGACCGGATACCGGCCGACGCCGCCGTTGCTGCCTTATCGATCTCGGTACCGATTTTCCCTGCGAGCATCTGCTCAGAAAGATTATCGACAGTGATCGGCGTGACGCGGCTAGTCGGCGTTTCACGCAGGCCGACCAAGCTGTCGACAGTCGCAGACGGAATTTTGTCGTTGAGACGTATGCCGGACATTCGGTTCCCTCAGGGTCAGGTGACGAGAATGGTGTAGGGACCGGCCAGTGGCCCCGGTGTGTCGCCGTTCATCGGGCGGAGCCAGACGTAAAGAGTGCCTTGCGAAAGACAGGTCGCCGTCTCTTCGTAGAGTGCAACGCCATCGATCTGAGCGACCGCGTTCGTGTTGGCGTTAATGGCAAATCCGGTGTTGCCGGAGACCGCTGTCAACGCGCCATACTGAATGCCGGTCACTGTATGGTTCGGACCGATGACGCTGCTGCCGCCGGTCAGGCGTGCTGACGCTGCGGCACTGGATCCGCTGATGCTGTCGATTGAGAAGCTGTAGCGGTAGACCTTTCCCACCGTCAGCGTCAGGCTCGTCCAGGACAGGGTTCCGGCAGTTCCGGCCGCGTGGTTGGCCTTGCCACTGCCTACTGTCCATCCGGCTCCGGTTGTGGGGGGTGGAGCTGCAGCAGAGAAGTCACCATTTGTGAGTTTGGTGACGCGCGAAGCATCACCCAGGACGCGGTTGTAAGAGCCTCCGGCCGCGACAGGGATTGGAGCAAGGGTAGCGTCGGATTCACTGAAGACGCCGGAGGTGTTTCGGTAGAGTTTGACATGCGTTGTCGTCTCCGCATCGTCAGGCACGGTCAGGAAGATATCAGCCTTGCCGAGACCGCCGCTGACGACGATCAAGCCGACATTGAGGGCATCTGGCACGACTGGATCATCGGCGCCGATCGTTGTCGTTCTGGACACGCCCCAAACACTAGGAATGCCATCTTTCGAAACCGACCGAGGCTGCCATTCGACTGTATTGCCGGCCGCGTAGCCGGGGATATCGACAACTCCTGATGATGCCGGGGCCGTCGCCGCGGTTGACCACGAGCCGGCGCCAGAGACACGATGGCGGACCTCGTAACGATCGACGATCACCGGGCTGTTTTCACCCGGACGAAGCCGGATCATCAGGCCGTCGGCGTCGTCCGTTCCCGTGATGCCACTGCGAACGGAAGTGACAATGGGCACCGGCGGCGCCGTATTCGATCCGACCGCGTCCGCGCCAACCCGCCCGTTCCACGTCGGCGGCACCTCGGCTGCGACCTTCTCGTGCATCTCGTCGGCTGCTGACAGCATGTGCAAAATCGACGAATTGTCGTTGCCGCGCTCGATGCCCGCGACGATCGCCGGGATGCTCTCCTGCGCCATAGGCCCGAAATGCACGAGATCCCCGTAGACGGGAACTTCGCCACTCCCGACCAGCGACACAGCCCGGTTCTCGCCAGGGATGGTTTTCAGGGTACGAAGGACGGAGACGCCTTCAGTGTCCTCTTCATCATCGAAATGACGGAAGCGCAGTCCGTATGTGACGCCCTCCTCCATCTTGAAGACGGAATCTGTCTCGATACGATTGCCGGCAACGGCCGTCACACGGCCCGAATGCATCGCCCGCACCAGCACGTCGCGCGCTAGCATGACCGCGCTGCCAGGCGCGGCCCGACGGATCGAGCCCGCCTGCGTCGCAGTGTAGACCGTGTTCCGATAGATGCGCTCGTACTGCAGTCGGCGCGTTTCGATCCAGATTTCGTCCGGGTTCGTTTTCCCCGGCAGCTCCAGCGCCTCCGTGACGTCAATCGGCTTCAACACCCAGCTGCTTGACCCTGCGCCTCCGACCTTCTTGTAATAGCCATTGTTGATCGGCGTCGGGTCGGCATAGACCTCGGCCCGCTTTCCCGCGCGCGGAGACAGGTAGGCATCCATCGTCGCCTTCGTTTCAAAACGTATATCGGCGGGCCAGGGCACGATGCGCTCAGCCTCCAGATAGTCGTTCGTCTCATCGAGGAACGTCACGCGATGCGCATCCGGCGGCTCGAAATACTTTGTCGACCAGCGGAAATTGGATGCATTGCGAACGCTGATATGGTCATCGATCACGGTTCGGGGTTTGTCGATCGTGACCGTCCACTTCTCCCCATCCCACCAGACCGCCGCCCGACCGGCAGCGCCCGCCGCCGCCAGAACATCATCGAGGCCGTTCTCGAAATCATGAACCCGGTTGTATTTGAGCCCGACATCCTCGCAGTGTTCGTGCCATTCCTCGAAAGCCGGCCAGTCGATCTCTTCGTCGCTTGCAGGATATGCGAAGTGATCTCCGGTGATCGCATGCAGGGCGAACGATGCCGGGCTCTGCGTCTCGACGGCAGGCGTCCAGCTCGAACCGTTCCAGTCGCGCATCTTGGCCGACACGACACCATTCAGCGCATCGAGCGTGCCGTTGAGCTGGTTGGTGGCCTTAATCCGGGCCAGTGTCTTGGCGTGCGGCTTGGCGAAGTTGAAGGGCGATTCAGGCCGGAAAGACTGAAGCGCAAACCACTTTACGTCGTCCTGGTCGCCGACATCGTCATCGTTCTTCGTCTTGCGCGTCAGCTGAATTTCATATCGGCCGCGCGTCGCGACGCCGGCATGGTTCTTCAGCGTGAAGCGGAATGCCCGGAAGAATGACTTCGTTTTCTCCTCGTCATAGATCAACGTCGTGACGACATCGAAATCGGGCGCACCGATCAAGCGCATCGCAACCTCGATCTCGACACGCTTGGACGACTGTCCGCCTTCGCTTCCCGTCTCGAACAGACCGCCTTCAAAAAACAGAATGACGCAAGCTTCGGCAGCATCTGTCGCGGTGTATCGGGAGACCGGCTTTGCAACGGCTGGATCTTCGGTTGGCTCGCCATAGTCATCACGTGGTGCTTCCATCACGATTTCGGCGCCGACGCTCTCCTCGATCACTTGTGAGGGGTAGAGCGTGAACGGGACGTCACCGTCGGCGCCGTATTGCGTTTCGACCGTCTCTTCGTCGTACTTGTCGAGTGGCGTTTCGCCGATCTTCAGGTTCGTGATTGCCAGCGGTCCGTAGCCCCACAGGAAGGCGGAGCGAACATAGATCAGGTCGCCGACGATCTCGGTCCATGTGCCCGCTGCATATCGTGGCGCGTAGCGCATCTTCCCGGCGACCAGAGGCACGAAGCCATCGGGCGACGCCTGGTTGCGCCAGCCGGAAATCGTGTAGGTCGGCTTTTCCTTGTCCTGTGATGGCGTTTCCGGCTTGAACAGCGAGTTCAGCAGCAGGCCGCCCGCCGTTACGATCGCGAACGTCGCCAGCGTCCGAAAGAAACCCTGCAGCGCCAGACCGCCCGGTCCAGTGATTGCAGTAGCCGCCACCGTGAGAAGCAACTGAAGAACGCTTTGCATTGCCTTGCCGGCCGGTACGACGCGAACGACAACGTGAACGTCCGCCTTCGGACGAACAATATTCCAGACGGCCGGCTCAATGGCACAGAAGCCGGCATTGCGGACGAGCGAGACCCGGACACGCTTCAGCAGCGACGGTGACGCCACCGGAAACGCCGCCGCCACGATCTGGGCCACTGTCTGGCCGTGAGGCACCACGAATTTTGTGCGCGCCTCGCCCGGGTCGAACATCGGCATGACCGTGACATGCACGGGCGCATCCCCCGGCGCCAGCGTCGGAAGGTCGAGCAGTTTTCTTTTCATGATGTCAGATCAGATCTCGATGCCGGTAAAAACCAACGAACTGCGAGGCCCAACGCCCCGAATCTATGCGCTCAACCCGGGCGCCACCGGCATACTTGTCGCTGTGAAGCATCCGCCGTTGATCGACCATGACGCCGACATGGCTGTCGTAACGACCGCGCCGGAACACCGCGACATCAAGCGCTGTTGCCCTGTCCCTCAAGCTCCACGTGCCCGCGGCGACCTCGTCGCGAACCAGCGCCGCGATCTCGGCCAACTCCTCCGGTGACACCTCGTCATAGGAGGGAAGGACAATGCCTCTTTCCGTTGCCAGCACCAGACGAACAAGCCCCCAGCAGTCGCAACCGTCCGCCCCGCGCCCATGGTCGAGATAGGGCGTTCCCACATAGCGGGCTGACCAATCCAGCGTCACGGATGCAGCCCCGGGAAACGTTCCTTCGTTGTCCGGTCGGCCGGGCAAGGCTCTTCGAGTACGTGGCGGCGGTTGAACGAAAGAGATATCGCGCCGCCATCGCCTTCAGCCCCCGACATGAGGTGTCCGAGAAACTGCCGCTCGATGAAATCCGGGCTGGACCGCATGACCGTGCACATGTCCACCACCGCCGGTTCGATCGTTGACGTCAAGATGTTCGCGATCTCACTGTCGAGAACGTCGATGATGAGAGCGCCCTGCATGGCCGCGTCGGTAACATCGTCGGGCAGGTCAAAACCGATTCCGATGAACAGGAACGTGTTTTCCTCCCCTTCTTCGGCTAGCCAGGGCGACACCGTTCCGCGCATATAGGGCTCATAGGAAACCACCGAGTTCGGGTCCGACGAAATCAGGATGTCCTCGACGAGGTCGGGATGCCGGATGCGGATCAGCACTACCTCGTAATCATCGGAGCCGACGGCGTCCTGAGCCTTGCTTGCGGCAGGCGACAGCGGATATTTCACGACGGCAACCGTGCAAGGCGAAACGTGACACGATACGCCTCGACGTCGATCTGGCTGCGCGCCGGCAGACCCTGATCAGCAAACATCACCAGCATGGTCTCGGTATAGAGTAGCGGCTGATCGTTCTCGTCGAGAAGCACGTCCAGGTTCTCATCAAGCATCGCGAAACCGTCGATCAGCGGCGCCGGGATCGTGAACGGCAAGGCGCCCTTCTTCGTCGTCTCTTCATAGAACTTGTCGAAGACACCGAGTTGCCAGCGCTCCAGTTGGGTCGAAAAAGGCACGACATCAGACACGGCCGCGAACCGAAGGCTTGGCACCGCCGGCCCGGCGTCGGGACGAAAGAAAGAGCGCCCCTCGCCGGATTGATCGGCGAAGTCCGCGCGGAGCGGCGGCGGCAGCTCGGAAGGATAGGCGGGTATCGTCATCGGCGCACCCTCGGCTGCCGGGCGCCCATGCTCTTCAACTGCTTGTTCAGTGGTGAGCCGGGACGACGCGCTTCATTCGCGGCCATCTTCGAGAAGGTCACATTGACCTTTTCGTTGCCCTCATCGTCTTCCTCTTCCTGCACCTCGGGATAGTAGCCGGGCGGTGCATTGATGATGTTGATCTGGCGGTTGACGGTTTGGCGGATGCTGCCGCCACCTGTCGCGACGGGACGAGAAATCGGGGCAATGCCACCGCGCCGGATAGCGTCAGCCGCTGCAACGCCGCCTACTCTCGCGATGTCGGCTTGGCTCCACACCACTTCCCCGCGATGGACGATGCCGGCAGGATCGTTTTTCCCGCCGTAGCCTGTAAACCCGCCATCGGACCAGAGCCCGATACCGCCACCGGCAGCAAAGGTTGCCTGCGCACCGTTCGGGACGAAAGGTCCACTCAACAGGCTTCCCAACCATCCGAACAGACCGCCACCGCCGCCCCCGCCGCCCTGTGGAGCGGCAGGGAACTGAGACAGAGCACTACCGATCTGGTTGAGGCCGCCGCCGAAGGTGCCCAGGCCTTGGTTCGCGGAGAGCGCAGAAGTCGTGACCCGATCCAGCGCGCTATTGAACTTGTTGACATATGCGGTTCCGGTCGTGCCAAGGATGTCGGCGGAGCCTCCACCCTTGCCAACCGAACCGGGGCCACCAAACCAAGCCTGCGCCGCACCTGATGGACCGTATTTATCGACGTAGCCACCGAAACGATGATTGAAGATCGCGTCTTGCGCGCCCCGATCCGACAGGAATTGGTTTGCAGTGAGCCGCCGACCAAGAGCTGCTTCCGACCACGGGCCGACGTTGTTGCCCATGACCTGATATGCACCATAGGCGCGGTCCCCGTTGCGGGTGATCGGTCCAAGCGCATCGTATCGTCCGCCACTCTCGATTGACTGAATTGCGCGGGCGTAGGCGGAGATGTTGCCACCAGCCGGTCGCATGATCGCCTGAAACGGATCATTGCTGTTGGCAGGCGCGAACATCCGGGAGACGTTCGCCGGATCAGCGATGCCGCCGCCATTGACCACAACAGAGCCAGCCGTGACGGACATTGCGCCGACCGCCTTGCCCGCCGCGTCGGCGCCGGGGAACTTGCCGCCAGTAAGCGCCGAGAATATGCCGCCAAGACCGCCAACACTTTGCATGGTCGGAAGGTTGTCGCCATACAGGGCGTTCTTGAGCGGGTTCGCCACGGCAAGGTTGAGCATCTCCTTGTTGATGTCCGTGAAGATGTTCTTGACGATATCCCAACCGTTTTCAAAGCCGTTTGACATACCGTCTACGATGTCGTCTATCGCCGACCGGCCGACATCGCGGATGTCTTCCCAGGCTGCTTTGTTCTCCCGAAGAATCTCCAACGAACGAAGCATGGCGGCATCCTGGCTGGCCAGATCGACCGGCAAGCCGGAGCCGCGCAACTGTGATGCGATTCCAGCCTCCTGGTTCGTCCGGAAAAGCTGTTCACGCTCAAACCGTGCGTCTTGCTGGAGGCGAGCGCGGGAAAGCTCCTCGGTGAGCCTGCCAACTTGAGAGGCCGCGCCGCGAATTCGCGCCACTTCATCCGGATCGACAATCCCGCCGTTCTGGCGCGCTTCGTCCTTCAACTGGTTGAGCAGTTCATATTCGCGCCGAAGAGTTGCGGCCTCGCCGGCGGTCTTGCCTACAAGCTGGATTTCAAGCTGCTGGTCAGTGACGATCCTCGAAAGGCGGACCGACCGCGCCTCGCGGGCATCGGCAAGTGTCTTTTCAGCTTGCGCCAGTGCAAGAGTCCCCTCTTGCTGAATACGAAGGCGGCGGGCAGCAGCTGTTTCATTGTCGTTGTATTGCGCAGCGGCGGCTTGGCGGGCAGCATCTGCCTTCTGTTGCGGTGAACGTGCATTGAGAGATGCGATCTGCGCGTCAAGTGCGGCTTGGCTGCGTTCTTGAGCAATACGTTCACGGGCTTCAAACAGGGAGAGATTCCCCGCATCTGCCGAGTTTGTCGTTCCGCGAGACAGAAGTCTTCCGTTCGGCCCCCGGTCATCGAACAGGCGGCGACGATCCATCTCAACGTCGCGAAGGGCTTCCGCAAGGTCGCGGAATGGCTTGAGCGCGGCGATAGCATCATCCGCCATCTCGCGAATGCCCGAATTATTGGACGTGCGGCGGATATCCTGCAAGCGTCCGATCAAACCGAGAATATCCGGCTTCCCAGCGACGGTTGCCTTATGGAGCGCGTCGAAATCCAGTTGCAGAACTTTGAAGAAACTAGATTCTCGGAACTGCCGCCCGTTCAGTCCAGTTGCATCTCTGTTGAGATTGATGGCTGACGAAATACCAGCCCCGACATCCCCACTCTCGACGTTCTCGCGGAGCCGTTTCGTCAACGCGGTGATGCTGTTATCCAGCCCCAACGTGACAGTGTCAGTGCTTGAACGACCGTACCGGCTTCGCTGCTCGGCCGCGTCACCCCAAAGAGCGCCCACGCTGCGAATGCTTTCCTGGTGTTCCTTTAGCAGATCCTCAGTCGTCTTGGTTTCTCTCTTATTAAGGGCATAATAAGCCAGCGCAGCGCTACCAGCGACACCGAACGCGATGCCGACAGGACCTATCGCAGCTAGAGCACCGGTCGCGAGAGTAGCAATGTCACTTGCCGCCGCCCTTAACCCGCCTTGTCCGACGTAGTTTTGAGCAATCTGCGGCAGTTGCTGCGCAGCGATCATGCCCACAGGCATCCCGCCGGCAAAGCCCTGGCCGATATCGAATCCTTGATAAATAAGGTTCTGACGGCGGGACTGGCCGCTATTATCGTTCGCCCCGCCTTGACCCGGAACCGAAGCGTCAAACCGCGCTCGCGCCAGAGCCTGCGCCTGCGCCAGCTCCTTCGCGCTCAGACCGGCCCTTTCAGCCAGCAGGCTGTACTGCTCAAGCTCGGCGTTCAGTCGGTCCTGGGCGGCTTGCGTCGGATTGATCTCCGCCCGCAACGAAGCAACCTTGGCAGCGAGGTCATCGGCTTCGCGTGCAGCCTCCTCGAACGCGGAAGCCGATGCACGGGCCGAGATCGCCTGTTGACCGATACCAAACCGGCCGTTCAGGTCTTGGGCAAAGTTGGCGCCGCTCTGCTGCGAGCGCAGCATGGAAATTTCCTCAGCGCGGCGGGCTGCGGCTTCCATTTCACGGAACTGTTCCTCGAATACGGAAGCCGATGCGCGGGCATCGCCAGTCTGTGGAGCGACGATACCCAACTGGCTGTTGAATGCCGTTTGAGTACGATCCGCCACCTGCGACTGCCGCGCTGCTGCGGCGAGCTGGGCATATTCCGCAGCCTGACGTTTCGCAGCAGCGGCGACCGCATCGTGAGCAAGCCGCACGCCGTCCAGTTCGGCGATCTGCCGCGTCCGAATCCGCGACAATTCAGCGGTCGCCTGTTCTTCGGTAGCCACGCCCGTCAACACGGCGCGATTGATGACATCGAGCGAGCGCGTCATCTCCCGCTCGAGGCGGATTTGCGCTGTTACAACTGGATCACCTTTGGCACGAAGATTGTCGAAGGCATCAGCAACGCGGTCAATGGATTGGGGGAGCTTGGACGAAAATATCTGCTGCTGACGTTCGAACGACGCAGTAGCCTTCGCAGTTGCGGCTGCCGCACGATCGCCGAGATGCTCATATGCTATCTCGGCACGACGCATCCCGGCCTCAACGCCAGAAGCATCGATCACCAATTCGGTGATTTTTTGCACTCTCTCGGCCATCTCTTACCTTTTGCGGGATCGTGCGCTATCGTCCCTTCGTTGCTGGAGGTCCAAATGCGCGTCGTTCTTTCGATTGTATTTTCACTGCTGACTGCCGCATCGTCGTACGGGCAGACCGTGACCGATGGGTCAGCCGGCGCTATTTCGGCTGTCGAGCTGCAGAGCCTCTACAAAGTGCTCCCCGACTTTCTGAAGGACCCAGAGTCTGCGAGGCTCACGAAGTTGCATAAAGATCCGGATAACCAGGATTATGTCTGAGGCTTCGTGAATGCCAAGAACGAGATGGGCGGCTACACGGGGACGCAGCCATTTCGCTTCGGACTGAAAAGCGAGATGTTCATTACCGGTATGAATAGCCCCTGTTGAGGCTACTTTGCCGCCAAGAAAGCATTGTCGAGGTCTTCAAGAACCTCTATCTGCCAAGGGTCGAGCTTCATTCCAGTGTTCCGGCAGAATGCATCGATATCAGGCCACTCAATCGGTGCGCTGGCACCATTCTGTAGCGGCGATTTCCGACGTCTGATGCGATTATACGCACTCCAGAGGAACCCCAAGTCTTTCGGGAACTCAGGTAACGCGAGTTCGGCCTCGTACTCCGCAATCTTTTCCGACTTTCTCGCCCGCTTCAAAAGCCCTTTGATCCGCTCTCGATGGCTAACACCGTCTTCCCCTACCACCGAGAGCGAAAATGCGCGCTCCGCAAAAGAGATCAGGTCTTTCCGAAGCGCTGCGTAAAACGGGTCTCGTCATTCAGCGCCGTGGTGAGCTGGGCGTAATAGCCGCTCATTTCTGGCCTGATGAAAAGCTCGGTGGCATTCTCGTCGGTGAATTCATAGACCTTGCCGTCGATGGAGATGGGTGTCCATTCCAGGACGCGTGCAACCGCCCATTGAACATTGTCTCGGCGCGCAGTGTCAGCGCTCTTTTCTTCGGGGATAAACGGGCGACCATTGATCGTCGCCGCTTCAATGAGGCGGGACCGCTCAAGATTGCGGTTGGCTGATTGCTCGGCATACGCCTTTGCCTTGGGGTGAGACGACGGGCAAAGGGTGAGGCTCCAACCGATCTTCCGGTCGCCGGAAACCATTTCGAGCACATAGTTCTGTGTAGGCAAGAAGCCGGTGATATCGATCGGGCCGGCGGATTTCGCTTCAGTCGTCATGTTCTGATCCTTTGTCGGAAGGGGCGGAGGCGACAGGTCCGACTACCCGCCGCCTCCTTGCTGCATGCAACGTCTTTCGGCTGTCGGGGCCGATCTCGTCAGTTTTTGACTGCTGCCTTTTCGACAACCTTGTCTGCGGCCTTCTGGGCAGCCAGTGCCGCCTTGTCAGCGACTTCGACCGGTACCTCATCGGAGGCGTTGACCTGTACGGTTGTCGATACTTTGCCGGTCTCGCTGACCGAGAGCGAAAGCAGCGCATCCATGGTCAGCGGCCACGTCACCGCCAGGCCGGCGGTCTTGGCCTCGACCAGTGCCTCATGAAAATTCTGGGCAGCGTCTCGCACTGCCTTTTCGGGATTGCTCATGCCAGTTCCTTTCAGGGTTAGGCCGCGTTGCTGACCTGGATGGTAACAGTCGTCGGGTCGAAGGCGCCGCCGCGGTTATCCTTGCCGACGAGATCAGCGGGAATGCCGAGCGTCACAGTGCGGGCACCGCCGGACTTCTGCAGGGCAGATTTGGCGACAGAGCCGAGTGTGAAGTTCGGGACTACGAGCGAGAAGAAGTCGGTCGGCGACGTTTCGTTCTCGGACGCCAGAAGATGCAAGGAAAGCTGCGTCTCTGCGTCGAAATCAGCCAGCGCCTGCAAGTCCTTCAACAGGAGCGTCAGGTTCATCGAGACCTGCTGCGTCCCCATGAACACATCCGGCGAAATGCCGGTCGGGTTGACCACTGTCGGTGCGGTCGGCTGCAGGTCCAGCGTGAAGTCGAACGCCGTCAGGTCGAGCACGTCGCTCGATCCTAGCCGGATAACAGCCTCGGATGCCGCAAGCGAAAGCTCGGTCGGGTCGGTCGGGCTGGTGAAATGCGGTGCGGAAACGCCGTTGACCACATCCATTTCGCCCGTTCCGGTCCAACTGTATTCCGCATCGAGCATGCCATCGGCATTCAGCCGGATCATGCCCCGGCCCCAACGGCAGTCCGGGTAGACCTCGGAAGCGTCGAGATCGTAGAGATGCTCCTCGATCGTGAAATAGGTCTTCGACATCGACCCAACGTTGCCGTTGGTCAGCACCCGGCCGACGCGCACGATGCTGAAGGCGGTATCCGCCGATGCGTTCACCACCAGCGTTTCGGAGACAGTGATGGTGGTCGCCGTCAGGCCGGTAATTCGCAGATTCTTGCCGTTGTTGGCCGCATCCGGAAGACCTGTGGCACGAATGACTTGGCCGACGCGCAGGCCTTCGGTGATCCAGCTGCCGGCGGCGGCAACGATCGTGTTCGCGCCCGTGGTGACGCTGGTCATCGCCGATTGCGTGATGGTCAGGTTTGCCGCCGACCAGGTGCCGCGCATCAGAGCTTCCCAGACGGCATCCGCGCGGCCCATGCCGATTTCGCTCGAATATGTGCCGCTCGTCCGGCGCGAACCGTGACGGCCGCGAAGCTGCTGCCCATCGCCGCGAACCAGCGCAGACTGCACCGCTGCCTTCGATAGCTGGCCACCAGCGCCGCCCGAGGTCGGCAGGATCTGGGCGCCCGAGCCGCTGGCCTGTGAACCCTTGGCCGATTGCGCCTTGAAGGCGACGTAGCCATTCCAATTTTCTGCGTACGCCATGCGTCGCTCCTTCAGGATGTCCGCATCAAGGCGGGTTGATGATGGTGGTGATTAGCCGCGGTGCCAGTAGACGAAAGCGCAGGTCATGGTCGTGCCGAACCAAGCCCCATCGTCAGACCCGCTGTTGCCGCCTTCCGGGTACGGATCTTCGGTGCGGACACAGCAGCCGGGCGTGTCGTCATAGAATTTCTTGCGCCGGAAGATTTCGCCGATATCCACGGCGATCTGCTTTCCGACTTCGGGACCGGTTCCGATCGGGGTAAAGACATGCACCTGGATGAGCCCGTCATACCGATAGACATGATTGCCCGGCCGGCCTTGCCCGACGATCTCGCTGTTGAAGCATTCGATCTCAAGGTTGACCCACGGCAACAGGATGCCGTCTCCATCCGCCGGCGGCCACGGATCGGCCGGCGTCTCGTTCTGATAGGTGATCCGGTGTGCCGTCCAGTTGGCTACGAGCCGTGCCTTGATTGCCAGTTCGGCACCCGCATAATCAGCCATCACAGTTCCCTGATAACCAGGCACGGATACCGGACATCCGATCGATTATGTGCCGTCTTGCCATGGCGCTTTCCGATCGCGCTTTCGATAACACCGGAGGCGGCACGTGCAACGCCGTCGTGGCCGAGCCACCATGATTTCCCGGTCGACGCCGCCTCTGCCTGGTTCACTGCCTGTCCGCCGATGACAGCCCGGAATGTGAACTCGACCTTGACCATGTTGCCGAACCGGCCCATGACGATCCGGCGCGCCTGCTGATAGACCTTGGACGTGCCAGAGACCCGCATCTTCATTGCGCCAACTTCGATCTTCCGCGCATAGGGGAGCGTGTTGGTGATCATCACGTCATCGCCTGACTGATAGCCCGAAAGATCCGCCACGGGATGCCCGTTCAGGTAAAGCCGGTGCGCGTTCTTGTACGCTCCAGAAAGTTCCGGCGACTTGTCGATCAGCGTGGCGATAGCGAAATCCACGACCTCCTGAATGCGGCTGTACTGATAGACAATCCGCCCATCGTGCTTGACCGCCTCTTCCGGCGCCCCGATTTGGCCATCGACGATCCGGACGAAAGACGATGGCGGCGGCGGGTCGCTCATGACCTCGCTGTGCGCCCGCTTCGCAATCCGCACGATGAACTTTTGCGTCTCTTCCACAGTTTCCTGCTTCAGGACGCGGACCAGTTCCGACATCGAGCCGTAGCGCGCCATCAGCCTTTGATCACCATGTTGATGCGCACGACGATGTCGTTGAGACGAATGATTTCCGGCATGCCGATTATACCGCCTTGCCCGTCCGCATGCTTAACGATCGTGTTGGCACCGGGAAGGCCGAATGCGTCCAGACCAGTCGGAGACAGCGTCACTTTCTTGGCGGTCTGCGTGATGGTGCCGACGATATCCTCAGCCTTCACGCCCCGCACAAAGGCCTTGACCGTCGCCTGCCCCGTTGTCGTGTTGCCCTTGCGGAGTGTGACCGCCTGCCCGTGTTTTGCGAGCTGCCGGTCGAGCGCTCCGATTGCCTGTGCTGGGGTCATGCGTAGACCCTCAGACCTTGAAGTAGGCTTTCACAGGCCCGGCGTATAACATTCTCCGCTTGGTCACTGACGGTATATTGAGTGGTGCCAACGCCCTCGACTTCTTCCGAACGGAGAAACAGATTTTCGGACCCGACTGCCCGCAGCTGCTGAACCATAAGGATTACAGCCTGTTTTGCCTCCTCCGGCACGTCATCGGCTTCGTATCCCGCCTCATATCGGATCCTGATCGGCTCCGGCTGACCGGAGAGATATGGCGCGGAGAACGATGGCCGAAACCAGATGCCGAAGTCCGTCTTCAGATAATCCGTGTCCGGCACAGTCTGCTCTACGTCGGAGCTGTCGATGTACTTTACGCTGGTGATAGAAATCAGAGGCGGATATGGCAGCCGGATGTAAT
Source organism: Rhizobium sp. Leaf453 (assembly GCF_001425605.1). Classification (GTDB taxonomy): domain Bacteria; phylum Pseudomonadota; class Alphaproteobacteria; order Rhizobiales; family Rhizobiaceae; genus Pararhizobium. The sequence continues at coordinate 102,625 of NZ_LMRG01000004.1, forward strand.
CCCCGCACCGCTCCCAGGTCTCAAGAGACAGTTCCAGCGTCTGCTTGCCCAGCGCGCGCCCGAGCCATCCCGTGGGTCCATCGATGCTGCGCTGGACCGCAAGAATTTGTGCAGCAACGACAGGATCGGTGGGTCCAGGGCTACCGGCAATTTTGTCCGGGGCTACGATAGGCGCCGGGCCTGAGATGCGGCGGACTGCCATCGATCAGTCTTCGACCGTTGCGACCGTCGCGGTCGTACCAGTCGCCATGACGCGCCGAACTTCGAATGGTGGGATAAACCCCGCGCTGACGCCGACGAAAGCGATCGGTGATCCGTCTGCGTTGTTGGTCGGGATCACGGCGATGTTGCCTGAGGTCAGACAGACAACACACTTCACGGGCGCGTCAGCAACATCAGTCGAATTGTTCGGCGTGATGACGCGGCCGAGAGTGCCAAATGACGATCGGCTTTTGACCGACGAACGTTCCTTGAGCGCCATGCCGGCCTCCTTACGTGTTCGTCAGCGCTGCGCTGATGATGACCTTGCCGCTGGGCAGGATCACACCGAGATAGGCGGCTTCCGTGCCGGTGTCGGTCCATGTCAGGTCGATGTCACCGTCCGCTTCGGAAACAGCGCGGAAAAGCTTCTTGGCGACGATCGTCAGCAGAGCGCCATCCGTGCCGACAGCGATGCCAGTGGAGCCGCCGGTTGCAACGAAAGCATCACCGTTTGCATCAGCGAAGACGGCGATCTCGACCGAGGCGCGAACAGCAAGGTCATTCCCCTGCCCGTCCTTGAGCTGGATCGCGATGGCGCGGACATTGGTGTTTTCGGCGCCGACTGTGATTGATGCGCCGGCCACGCCACCGCCGAGATCGACGATGTCATTCGGCCCTGTGATGAGCGTGTTGGGGTTGGGACGACGAATGCTCATCACTTCTCTCCTTTGGTCGGCTTGGAAGCAGCTTTGTTGTCAGGCTCGGCGGCGGCTTTGTTCTCTGGCTCGGCGGCGGCCTTCTTGACGGCTTTCGGCTCGCCTTCCACGGCCGCGAGCCCGCGCTTGACGAACTCCTTGCCGCGTTCCTCGCTCTCTACTTCAAAGACCTGGCCGGCATGAACCTGCTTGGTCTCGGACGAATAGAAGCTATCGAGTGCTTTCAGTTTCATGATGTTTCTCCTTCGGCTCATGAAAGCGGCGGCGAGTGAGGCCGCCGCTTGTGATCAACCGAACGATCACGGAACGTTGCCGAGATCGCCCTTGATGAAGGCCTCGGGGCGATAGACAGCGAGCGCCAGGCGCTCTTCTGCACGGATGGTCACGAGGTTCTTGGTGAAGTTGTCAGCATCCTCGGTCGAGATATCGACGTGGGCATCTTCGCGGTCGAAGATCTGAGCCGCCATGTTGAAGGCGCCGACGAGGAACTTGTCCACGGTCATTGCCTGCGTTTCGACGACCGGCAGACGCCAGAGAAGCGGCTGCGCACCGCTGCCGGGGCCACCAAGGATATAGCGACCTTCGCCGTCCTTGGTCATTTCGATACGAGCCCAATCATGCATGCTGAGCACGATGCCAGACGCCGGGTATTCAGCGAGCGCCGCCTGCAAGAGAGCCAGACGGATTGTGTCGATCATGGTCTGGTCGGCCGGGGTGAACGGCGCCGAGAAGGCCGTGGCCTGGGTATAGATGCCGTTCAAGTCGGTACCGGTGCCGCCGCCCATCAGAAGCTGAGCTTCTTCGACGAAGTCGAGACCGTAGCGCAGGCGTCCATCAACGTAGCTCTGGAGCTGCGGGACGTCGTCGAGAATCTGTACGGTTGCCTTGACGAAGTGAGCGATCGTGGTCACCGGTGCGGTCACGAGATCGAACTTGATTTCGGACTGAGGCTTGGAAGCACCAGAGGTCTCGGAAACCGTTGCGGCGTTGTTGGTGAAGCCGGTTTCCTTGACGTACTGGATCGCGTTGGACGACGTGCGGCCGGGCATCAGCAGATCGCGGATGGTCATGCGACGGTTAGGCGACGCGACGATACCCGGCTGGCGCTGCGGCACGATGAGGTCGCCGGCAGAGCCGTTGGCATCCGTGGTGAGCGACGAGATGATCGCCTTGACGGAGACACGGGCACGGCCGCGCTTGGACGCCAGGAGTGCCTTCACCTCTTCGTTGTCGGTGACCTGCTCGCCGATCGACTTGCGACGGTTGCCGCCGTCATCGTCGCCGCCACGACGGGCCAGCTTCTGCTCGGCTTCTGTCATGCGGGCGCCGATCTCGTTGAGCTTTACAAGCGCTTCGTCGGCCTTTTGCTTCGATTCCTGCGAAAGCTGTTCGCCGGCCTTGACCTTCTTGTCGGCCTCTTCGGCGAAGCGCTTGACCTCGTCGGTCGCCAGCTTGAGGCCCGCCGCCAGTGCCTTGATATCGACTTCCTCGCTGCCGCCGGCATCCTTACGGCCGCGCTCGAACGAATTGTCATGCGTCAACATCGCCGCGAGAGCGCAGCTTGAAATGAGGGTTTTCATTGGAGTTGTTCCTTTAGAACGAAGGGAGTTTGAACTTGCCAAGGTGCTCCATGAGACCTTTGGCAGCTTCGATGTCGCCTTTGCCCTCGGACTCACTCCGATCGAGCAGGTGCTTCAAGCCGCGATTGGCGATCACCGCAGCTTGGGTCTTCGAGAACCCTGCCTCACGCAGGACGTCCTCAAATTCAGAAAGGGTGGGAAGTCCGCCGTGGGCGAGCTTCATCTTGACCGCATCGACCCGCGCGTCTTCGTTCGCGGGGAATGTCACGAGGCTGATTTCCACGAGGTCGAGCCGGCTCAGCGTACGGATGCCGGTTTTCTCGTCGTAAGACGATTCACGGACCCAATATCCGATGGAAAGGCCAGAAACAGCGCCTGCCTTCATGAGTGCGTGCGCTTCCTTGGCCTGGGAGACGTCGCCGATCAACAGTTTTCCTTCACCGAAAAGGCCCCGGTCGTCCTCGATCAGGCTTTCCCAGATCCCGATCGGCGATCCTGACCTGTGCTGCCAAAGAACAGGCACCGGACGGCCCTTTTCCTTCAATTCAGCAAGGCTTTCGGCGAAGGCGCTAGGCGCGACGACTTCCTTGTAACTGTCCACGACGCCGAAGACCGAGCCGTAACCGGAAAACTTGCCGTCTTCCTCGACGGCCTTCACCTTCAGGTGGAAATCGCGGACCTTCATGGAACCGTGCTTGTGTTTCATTGCTCTGTCTCCAGTGGCGGGCCACCGTTGTGACCGATGCGGGCTTTGACTGCCTGATCAACCAATTGATCGATGCCGAGCCAGGCCATCAGTGAATTTCGCGCTCCAGCCTCATTGCCGGCGGCAATCGCCCCCAGCTGATCAAGCGGAACGAGGTTTGATTGAACCGTGAGGACGTTTCCGCCTTCCATCGGCGGCCGGTTTTCCATGGCGCGGATTTCATTGCGCGTCAGAATGCCGTTTTGCGACTGCGAATTCTGGATTGCGGCGCGGCCGGCGCTGTCCGCGCGCAGGAGCCCCTCGAGAACGAACTCGGCATATATCGTTCCGCGCTCGGCCGGCGCGATCAGTTGCTTTTTCACCGCCTGCTCGATGCGAGTGAGGTATGGGCGGAGCGAAAACGTCAGAAATCCGATCATCTGCTGCTCAAGTCCGGTGCCCCAGCTTGTTGTCTTCTCCGTATGGCCCACCATGAATGGCGGTACGCGGAACCAACGGCAGATAACCTCGACATTGAAGCCACGAGCCTGCAAAAGCTGGAGGTCTTCGGGCGGCATACCCTTGATTTCTTTCCAATCGAGGCCGTGTTCCAGAATACCCGCTCGGGCTGTCGCGCCCGGCCCCGTTATGGGGTCGATAAACGTCTCCCGAAGTTCCTTTTTCTGCTCGGGAGTGGCACCTTTGGGAACGACGAGGAAACCGCCCGGGCGCGTACCATTGCGCATGGCGCTGGACGCTGCCAGGTCGGTGTCAGATGACAGGCTGAGCGTCCGGCGAGCATACGCGATCGGCGAAAGACCCGTGTCACCACCAACGCCGAAGCCGCGAATGTGGAATATCTTGTTCTCGGAATAGGTTTTGCGCCCATCCTTGTCCTCGTACCGATAAACGCGAGCACCATTCCTGTCTCTGGATACCGTCATCAGGTCTGGGCGCAGAAAATTCAGCGCGATCAGTTCCTTGCTGCTGTTCGTTACCTTTTCAGAATAGAAATTGCCCCACAGGCACAGGCACGCGACCGCCGCTTCCCAGAATTCTGCAGCCGTCTGGTCAGCATTCGGGCTGTCGTGCAACAAAGCGTAAAGCGAATGTCTTGTGTCGGAGACACGGCCGCCGTTTTCGTCTTTCCGGTAGAGCCCGAGCGGCAAAGTGCCGATAGTTTCCGACAGTAGGCGCACGCACGACCATACAGTGTCGAGCTGCATCGCCGTGTCAGCCGTCATGTTCGGGCCGACCCGCTCCGGTTCGACAGTCGATAGCTTTGCCTTGTAGCCGGTTGACCTGAAAAACAGACTCCCGAACCAGCCATTCAAACCAAATACCGCCATCAGAACACCGCAGCATTCTTGATGAGTGCGTCGAAATCGACGGGCTTATCCCCAAATTCGTTCGTCGCGGCACCGACGCCCATCGCAATCGTCACCATGCCGTCAATCCTTCCTCGTGATCGCTTTTTGTCGAACGCTCGGTTTTTTTGTCCGTCCGTGTCGATTGCTGCATTCGCCGCGCACGAATAGGTGACGGGCGATGCGTCGATGGTGATCGTCTTTGCCAGTATGCGATCTTCAAGCCGCTCGATCGATCGCGGCATCGTCAATTGCTTGTCTTCGAACACCACACGGGTGCCCTGCGCATGGCTGACGAGCTTCAATCCAACGCCCGTTGGCTTGTCCGGCCCGGCATATTTCCACACCGGGAATCCAATCTGCTCGCAAGCTGCGATGAAATCGGCCATGCCGGCCACGTCAAAGGCCATGAACTCGACCTCGTGCTCGGCACAGATGCGCTGCACTTCAGCCGCGACGAACGTTTTGTCGATAACTGCGCCGGGCATTGCCGTCAGGGTTACATTCGGATCGGCCGCCCATTGCTCATATGGCGCGTTGTCGGCGAGCCCGCGTTCCTTGATGCGGTCCTGCGTCGTCCAATACCAGGTCTTGCAGTAGAGATGGCCAGTGGCCGCCTCCCACGTCGCCGTAAGAGCGGTCAGGTCATTTTTCTGCGAGAGGTCGAGAGAGAGCCAGCATTTGCAGCCCTTCCAATCTTCCGCATCGACCTTCCCCTGGACGTCGGACCATGCCTCTTCCGCGATCCAGAACTCGGTGGAGCCGATCGGGATGCCCATATACAGGCGCTTGACCGAGAACGACGTCGAGAGCAGCACCTTGGCGGTCGCCACCTCGCCGCGAATATTCTCGACGGGGAAAGTCACACCAAGCGCTGGCATCGCCTTTGGCCAGCAGCTCTCGTTGTCGAATACGTTGGCGCGGTCGGCCTTATCGACGCGGGCGATGAAAGCGAACGCCTCGTCGTCGATAATCTCGCCTTTGGCGACCTTCTGGTAAAACTCTGAATATTCCGTGCCGACAATCTGCGCTGACGCCGGCGTGTTGGTCCCGAGAAGCATCAGCGCGTCACCCGGCATTTTCGCCAAAGCTCGCTTCCATGTCTCGATCGAGGTGTTCGTCTTAAACTCGTGGATCTCGTCGGCCGCCACCATGATCGGGCGCGGTCCGTTGATCGCCTCACCGTTCGCCAGCGCCTGAAATTTACTGCCCGTCTCCGGAAACTCGATCTTCCAAGCGTTGTCACCGGTGCCGCGGATGATGACCTCACCCCGCGATTCCAACGTATCGGTCTCGAACTCGTCGGCGCCGGGAATATTGGCCTGGCACATTGCGACGGCATCCCGAAACAGCACGTTGGCCGTGTTCTTGTCCTGGCCGATCGAATAGACCTCGGCGCGCTTCACGCCGTAGAAGCCGCCCATGTACAGGCCCATCGCGGCCATCCACGGGCTCTTTGCCTGCCCCTTCCCTGTCTCGACCCAGCCGGACCGGAAACGCATCCGGCCACTATCTTTTCGCCAGCCGAACAGATTGCCCGTGCAGAACATATGCCAGGGCAAAAGATTGAACGGACGGCCTTCATGCGACCCCGCCGTGATGGAAAGCACCGCCGGCGAGAAGCCGATAGCGCGCCCGGCAATCTCCGGTCGCCAGTGCAGATCGCGCTTGCCGCCGTCCTTGATGTCTTTCAGGTGCCTTTCGGCCGCTGCAGCGTGATGCTCGCCCGCAACAATTTTTCCGGCCAAGACGTCGGCCGCATATTGACTAGTCGGGTCACCCGGATACTGGCTTGAGGTAGCCGTCCGCCGCGCGAGAGGTTTTCTTGCCACGCTGCACCTTCGTTACCTTGCCTCTCCGCGCCGGGGCGATCCCAAGCTCCGCCTCGATCACGCGGATCGCCTCATCGGCCTGCCGCATCACCGACCAGTGCGGGTTCCACTGGCCGACCTTAGCCCGCTTTCCCTTGAGGACCGGGCCGTGCTCGGCGACATGCTTAGACGATCTCTCATATTGAACTCGAAACTCGACAAGGCGCTTGATGGCATGGCCGTTCGATACGGCCAGGGTGTGGGCGTCTCGCAATTCGTTGAGAACGATCGACCACTGCTCGTGCGCTTCGAGAATATCGAACTCGTCGGCGTAGATCGAAGCCCAGTCTGGTTCAGGCGGGGAACCATCGCCCCCGAGGATTTCACCAAATGCCGTTGTCATCCCCTACGGGGATGGTCGACATCCCCCCTCCCTAAATTTGCTTCCAGTGCGAACGACTGCCCCGACCGGTCAGCCCCCAAGTCGATCCCAGACTTTCGCCCCACCCCCATGCCACCAGGGGAGAGATGCCCCAACGTTGACCGTGGATTGGGGTTCAAAGGCTGGGTCTCCGATCATTCGAACGTTCCACCTCGATATGCGGTGACGGTGCTCTATCTATCCGGTTTAACCGATAGGAACCGACATGGGCGACCGCATCATCTACCATTCGATCAAAGAAGGCGAAGGATGGGCGGTGATGTCTGATGGCGTCCTGCTATCGTCCCATCCAACGCAGGCTGGATCCGAAGCTCAGGTCCGAAGGGTGTGCACTACGAGCAGGCTGAAGGGTGTGCCGTGCAGTGCGCTGCTCCATAGGTCGGACGGAACCATCAAAGAAGAACGTCTTTATGGAGTCGTACGGTCGGCGGCAGCTTAAGATCTCTGGTTCCATGGATGCGCAGGATCAAGCGGGCGACCGTCTAAGCCCGTGCCGCTACGAACCTTGCCCCTTTCTTCCTGCTGGATCCTGATGTCGTGATGATCCGGACAGGCGACTTCCCAATTCGACCGATCCCAAAATAGTCTTTGATCGCCCTTGTGCGGTATGCGGTGGTTGACGACCAAGTGTATGCGCTGCAGGTTTGTCTGAGGTGATCCATCCATCCTGAGATTGCCGGCGTTGAGGATGCCGCGTTCCTTGCAGCGTTCGCAGAGTTGATTCCGAGGCTCAGAGAGGAAAGCTGCTCTTGCCTTCTGCCACTCCCAGTCATAGCCACGTGATGATGCCGATTCACGATGATCGGACGCCTTCACCGACGAGCGCCCATCCCGATGACACCTCGCCTCGCAACTTCCGCATAGGCTTCCGCCCTGATGCGCGGATTAATGTCCACAAAGATCTCTTGATGCCCTGAGACCTCTCCCTCACGCCAAACCACCTCGCCATTGAGGCGAAGGCGGTATCCTTCCGGGTAGCGGACGAGGACGATCTTGCCGCCATCCGGCGTTTCCTCCGAATACCTGGTGTAGGTGTCCGGCACTTCCGGGTCGAAGGCTTTCGTTTCAATAGTGCCAGCCATCGTACTCTCCTACCGCTTCGGCGGCTTGGCCGGCGCTCCCGATCCACCCGTTACGGGAAAGACGGAACCAGATCGGCCGTTGAGGTTACGCCACGACTCATCAAAGGCGTGCTTTCGTCCTCGCTCGACTGGCTGATGACGCCGATCTTCATGCCGGGCTCCAGAACAAACAACTTGGCACCATCGGCAAAGGCCGCCCATGCTTCCTGCAGTCTGGCGACCATATCCGACGACGCAGGAGCGGGCAGCGTCAAAACGAAACGGTCGCCCTGCTTGAGGTCTAGGCGCTGCATGTCGCCGAGGTAACGGATTTGGTGTTCCGACATGCGGTGTCCTTTTGGGCTGGGTATAAAGCTGGAGGACCTCGATAAATGAGTGACGTCGGGCATAACAAAGCCCGTCTCGGCGATGCGGACGGGCTGAACATTTTGTGTGCCTAAGACGCGCTTATGACCCGATGTTTTGGTCGCTTTGGCGCCTTGCCAGGATCGGTACTTCCTCGATGTTCGCCAGCATATGCCGCTTTATCAGGAAACGGCGCACATTTTCCCGGATTGCCGGCAATGGAAATATTCCTTGCGCTGCCATGCGGCATGCCTTCTCAAGCACCTCAAACGTCGTATCTCGCTCGTCTTCTGGCCAATCTTCAAGGAAGTCGAAGACGTCCTCGAGGCTTGCGAGTTCCTGAACATAGTGGCGCTTTTTCAGGAACAGTGGGGCGTCAAACAGATGGTCTGCCATCGTCATCTCCTTTCTCGAACGCGTTTGACGGGGCACGAGGTAGGAGCAAAATTCCAATAATTCAAGTTCCCCTTGCCAAGAACGAGCGACTGGACGCGAACCCGTTCTTCACGAACGATTGCCCGCCTTCCCGATCTCTATGCCGCCTGCGTGCCGCTGAGCACCGCTTGGAGATCGGATGCTCCAAGCGCCTCACGAAGCACCTTAGCATCTTCGTTCTCGACGACGTTGACCAGCAACTCAAATCCATGTCGAATTACTTGGAGCGACGCAGAAGGAGCGATTGCCAGCTCGATCACCTCCTCCAGGAGTTCCTTCAAATACTCGGCCGTCCCGCGCTCGGCCGCCGTCGCAGATTTACTCGCGATGATCAGTATGACCAGTCCGTACATTCGGCGGTAGCTCGTCGCGTCGCGCGCGTCCAGCAACCATTCGAGCCGGCAGATATTCATGCAGTCCCCCTTGCAGTGAAGCCGAAGAACGCATCAAAACCCCTAAAGTTCTAGGGGTATCGTCGTAATGCTCAATGAACAGTTAACCCGTCCGAGGCGGGTGGAACCAGTCGACGGCATGTTGGTTAGTGCCTCAGGAGGAATGTTCATGCGCAGAAATTCAAACAACCACGATTTCACGATCTACGTTTTGACGAACAGTGCGACGGCCTGTTTGATTCTTGCAGTGGTTTTGCTGAGCTAAAGCCACTTCGTCTTGTTGTAGAGCGACGGCCGCGTGGCAAAAGCCTTAGCATGTCGTCTCTCAAAGCGCGCGCGCTTCGTCATAACTCGTGTGGGAACCCGAAGCCGCTTAAACACTCGTCAGCTGTCCATCAGGAGGCGCAGATGAAAAAAAGCTCCATGCTTATAGTTGCAGTGATCGTTCTTATTGCCGGTGCCCTGGTCTATCAGTTCCTGCTCCACCCCAACCCATACACTGGAGAGTCGCCTGCTGAAGAGCAAGGTATAGTGAAGCAGAGCCCTTGACCCTTAGGGCATAGTCCTGCCCGCCGCAGCTGAAAAGGGCGACGGCTCTCCCATCGCAATTGCAATCAGTTGCCACCGGAACCTTCCGCGCGCCGCCGTGTTTGCATATGATCAAGCGACGTCCAGGCGGTTATCATGCGAGCCATTTTCAACATCTACGCCGGCAGGGCCATCATCGGCCTTATCGTTGTGTCGATCCTGAGCATCGGTGCTATCAAGTATTTCAACGGCGAGTTCGGCGGAGAAGTGCCTCTGGCTACACCAGCAGAGGCAGCGACAAAGTTGTAAGACTGAAAAAAGGATGCAACTTTCCCATCGCGCCGATTGCGATTGATCGGCATTGGGACCGGCAGCTGTCCAGCGCGAAGCTTGGAGGGCGCAAGGAATTCAGTCATCCCGATTGGGAAAATATACAGATTTGCGGAATTCATCAAGGGCTGCGTCGTCCTCTAGACCATCGATTGCGGAAATTATTCCCAAAACCCGCTTCCTTGCGGCTTTCGGTAGGTTCCCCATGCACTCGTTCGCATAGGTTCTCAGGGACACGGTCCGGCCGCGCCCCTTCGGCAAATGGCGCCCCAGATCGGCGTTCAGCTTCTGCCGGCGCTTGAACCGGGCCTCTTCGATGTTCTGCGCCTTTTGGAAGAGGAATGACTGATGACGATCGAACATCGTGATCATCAGGAAGCGAACATCCTCTTCTGAAATGACCATCGGCCGCTCTGCGAATGACACCACGTCAATCACACCCTCAATCTTGCGGATAGCCTCGAACCCGAGGGCCGGATTGCGCCGGATGAAGGCGTAGCCAACCAGGAAAGGGAGACGACGGGATCGAAGCTTTCCGCCTCGGTGAAGCCGCTTCTCCTGCCAGAATGCAGGCATGTATACATCAACGCCCTTCTCCCGCAGATTACGTTCCACGATGGTTTCCGCAACGCGGTATTCAGGCGCGTCATGGACCTTTGCGGCTACCTTCTGCGCGCCAGGCGCGACGCGGACAACGTACCATTGTTCGGCTCGCTCATCCGACAATGACAGTGATTGCCAATCCACGGTGACAGCGTAATGCGTCTGCACGGCGGTCGTTACGGTGGTGATCTCTTGCTCTTCCTGCACTGCAGCGAGGACACGCGCTTTATCGAAGCCAGCGGCGCGGACAGCGGCGGCGGATCGATCGAGGGTAAACCCCTGATCGATTATCTTCCAACCTGCCATGCTGTCAGGGATCACGACAGCAAATCCGGCTTGTGCGCCAATCGGCTTAACGGTCTTTTGCAAGTGCTGCATCAGGCGGTACCCTCTGGGCCATCTTCTTCCAGGAAATAAACTTCGCCATCCAACATGAACGGTGTGTTCCGAGGGATTTGACCAGGTCGACGAACAGTCATGGCGGGGAACGCTTCTTTGATCGGGCTGCCGGCGAAGTGCGGTCCCGTGGCCGGTTCGGTCTTCGGCTTCCTGCTCCCGAGTTGCACAACGTTGCTCATGCTCGCCTCCTTTGGCTTTCGCGAATGACGACAGCGCGTCGCTCCAGTGACATTTTCAACTGAGCGGGGCGCCAGTTCATGGGTGGTTTGTAGACCTGAGCGGGTGGATCGATCTGGAACCAGTCCCCGGTAGCGGTCAGGAAATATCGGCGGCTATCGGCGTCGAAGCTGCCGACCATGTCGCTAAACTGCAGCTCGCAGATCGTTCCATCGGCCTCGGCTTCTGACATCGGCCGCCATGGGTTGGCGCGGTCGTAAGCTTCGCGGGCTTTGCGTTCGGCAATCGTCACAGATTGTCACTCCCACGCGCCGCCTTTTCGGCCAAGTAAACGGCCGGATCGATCTGCTTGACCTCTGAAGCAGCGCCGAACGTTCCGAGCTTGTGATCCCGATATGATAGCTCGCCGGCCGGGTCGAACTTGCCGATCATCCCACGGCGAATCCAGCCGGGCGCCTTCTCGGCGTTAACCTTCATCTTCTGGTCGAGCTTGGCCAGATCGATAGCCTTCTGCTTGCGTTCCTTCCGGCGTGCCTTCTTCGATTTCTTCTGCGGCTTGCCCCATAACACCTTCTTGTTGCTCTTCGGATGTGCCGGCGGCTGGTTGCTGCTCGCGCTGTCCAGCCGATCGAGCGCCTTCCATGCAGCGGCGTTCGTGTCGAACGGACCATTTACCGTTTTGCCGAACTGGTCGGTGATATCGAAATGGAGATCGCCCTTGCGGGTGACGCTGAGGATCTGGGTCATGCTGCAATCCTCAGCGGGTGCAGTTCACGCGCCTTCGTCAGTGCTTCCATGAAGCTGCTAAAATCCACCCAGCCCTTTTCCCGCATGTGATCCGGCCACATGTCCCGGTGCAAGTCGGACGCGTAAATGTAGTACCACCCACCGTCCTCAGGAACCTGTTCCAAGACGAGGTTGGTCACCCGCCACTGCTTGTTGCTCCAAAGGACCACCTCGCCCTGGAGTAGATTACGATTGTCGTCGTCACGGCTCATATGTCTTCCCTCCCAAGGGGTTGGTAGCTGGCAGGAATTGCATGGAAGCGGCGCTCGGCACCGACAAATTCTAGGCGAACTGACCCAACATTCCCGCACATCGGCTGCCGCCTGATCTTCTGTGCGATGACGAAGGTGACGTTCTTTTCGTAGTCTCGATATACCACGATGCCGGCGTCGGCTTTGTTGCGCCAATGCGCGCTGCCGGCGAGATCGTAGAGCTGCGGGACCGGCTCCTTGCCGTCCACAGGGCTTCCGAGCTTGCGCGGATGGATAACCATCCAGACCGTGCAGTCGTGTAGCTTCCCGAACCGCTTGCACTTGGCTATCAGTTGCGAAACGAACTCGGTCTCGGTCAGGTTATCGGGTCTCGATGCCTCGATCTCGTTGTATGGGTCGAGGACGATATTTCTCACGCCGTACCGGATCACGGCGGCGCGCGCCCGCTCCAACAACCAGTCTATCGACGGCGTATGTTCGAGCGTGCCAAGCAGGTAAACCCTCTCTCGCAACCACATCATGGCGTTGGCGGCATCTTCGCGCGTCATGCGCATGCTCGGGCCATCGTAGAAAGGATTGCCAGCCCAGATTTCAGACAGGTCCGCGATCTGGTTGGCGTGGCCGGTCTCCGGTGAAAAGATCGCCCATTTTTCCTCTCGCAGGCGCGCCGACTGCACGATGACCTGCGACAGCCACCTCGACTTGCCGTGGTTCGGTATGCCTGTTACCGCAATGAACTGCCCGGGAATGTACTTGAAGGCTCGGTCCATTTCCGGCCATCCGGTGGATAACGGCTGCGGGCCCTTGCCGTCGTAAAGGTCCATAACCTCGGCGAAAAACTCGTCAATATCGTGTAGCCCTTCGATCGGCCAAGGCTCCGCACCGTCAACGGCCGCACGCAATGCGTCAGCGCCGAACTTCATCAGACACTCGTTGGCGTCCTTGCTGCCAGCTGGCATCTTCACACGATAGCAGCGATCACGTCCGATCCGCTTGGCGATTTCCTGTGCGAGGTTTTCGCCGGGCTCGTCCATGTCGCTTGCGATCAGGACACGCTTGACCTTCGTCAGCAAATCCCAATGCGTGCCGAATGGCTCGTACCGCTTGTCGCTTGTCTCTGGCCCCTTGGGGGCTCCATTAGGCAGGGACACGATGTGGTGATATCCTACCTCGTGCAGCGTGATGACGTCGATTTCGCCTTCGCAGATGATCAGATCCTCGCCGGCTCCGATTGTGTCTGCGTTGAAGAACACCGGCTCCGGGTCTTTTTCCTGGACAAAATTCTTATCAACCGTCCTGTACTTGACGTTCCGCAACTCCCCGTCCCACTCGTACGGGAAGGCGATGCAATCCTCTTCCTTCTCGGTCTGCGGAAACCAGTGGCGCGTTTTGTGGATGCCGAAGTTGACAACCGTCTCGGGGCTGATGCCGCGCTTCTCAAACCATGCCAGGAGCGTATCCGGGCGTTCACGCCGCGCTGGCCGGACGGGCTTGCGGTACACGCGACGTTCGCGCGCTGGACGATAACCCTCGCCCGCAGTAGCGCCAGCAAATCCACAGTGATGGCATTTCCAGAGCGCTCGACCATCGCCTTCAACGGTAACCGAGAGGCAGGGATCGTTCTTCTTGCGGCGGGAAGAACTGCAGCTTGGGCAAATGGTCTTGTGGCTGCCGGGGCTTTCGCTACGGAGGCGGATATTGTGTTCGGCAAGGGCGGCTCTGGTGTCGACCATGTCAACGACCTCCGAAAAGGAAATCGTTGGTCAGGTGACCGTCGGCACCGCGCCCGTTGCCGGTCGGCAACTTTTCGAGTTTATCCTTGTACCAATTCCGCCACGCGGCGCGCCAATCTATCTTCTTGCCGTTGGTGCTGGAAAGTGACCAATCCCGCATTCGAACTGACTCTGAAACTGCCTTGTCTCGCTTCAGACCAGCTTTTACCGCTTCATCGATCCAATCATCCGGGCACTGCCAATCCGGCGAAAGCCTTGAGGCGCGTTTTTTGGAAACACCTTTAGGTGTTTCTTTTATTATATTCTGAGCTTCTGAGTTTCGCTTTGCATCCGCTATGCAATCGCTATGCAGAGGCATATCTGGGCCATTGTTTTTTCTGCGTTTTTGCCACGACTGCCGAGACGCGATTGATAGCTGCTCCTGCATTTTTGCGCGTGACCTGAACGCATTTTCGCATCGTTCATTCCAATAGCCGCAGTTCAACTTGACGATTTTCCCATCAGGTATGAGCTGCGAAAGAACCTTTTCGAAGGTGCGAAGATCGGCGCCGCACATGCGGGAAAGCCTGTCGTGGGATTGGTCAAGCGCCCGACCACGCATGTACATTTCCATGAGTAGCATCGTGTAGATGCCGATCTCGTGAGCCTTCATCCCGCGAACACCGCCGACGAAGTCATCTTGGTACCACTGCACGTATGGCAGCACACAATGGGTGAAGTCTGGAACGTAATCAGGGTTCACTGTGACGCTCCTTCGTCATTCTGACATTCTTGACGGTCGCACCACTCATGTGCATCGCGAATACTTTTTGCTTCCGCGTCCCAGTCATAACCGGGACCGTACCATTCGAGCTTGTCTCCGAAGCGCAGCGCCCGGATCAGGAAATGCCGGCCAAGTTCTGTTTTTGGCAGCTTCACTACGTGACCGGCAAACCGAAGCATGATGGATGGTGGACGGGTTCGGTGTACCGGGAATATGACAACGCCGTCCCGACGTGTGATCGCGATCGTCATCCGAACACCCTCCGCAGCAGCCGCATTTCGCCGGCGAGGTAGATCGCGGCGCAGGCCTTGGACGGGTCGAGGCCGAAGCGCTCGGTCAGGTGCGGGACAATCGGGCGTGGCGGCGCCGGCGTGTCGGACAAATACTGTGCGGCCTCGACGACTTCCGGCGGATGCGGAAGCTCTCTCGCACGTGCATGCACGTGAGGGGCGGTCATGCAGACACCGCTGGACGGAATCCCACATCCGCCATCCATTTCATAAGATCGAGCGGCCTCTGCTGGTCGGCTGGCCAGTTTTCAGCGAACCACAGCATGACCTCGTCGAAGGTTCTTGCGGTGAAACTTTTCGACTTGTCTGCGATGCGGGTGAAAAACGTCGCGTCGTTCTTAACGCGGCGGGAAACTGTTGAGATTGCACAGCGTTCGACGCTCGCGAATTCGCTGGCTGTAGTGAGCAAGATTTTGCGGAGTTCGTTTTCCATCCGTTAAACATACTGATAAATCATTCGCCTGTAAACCGTTCGACTGAAAAATCAGTCTGGCTTTTTCAGAGATTGTGTCGGATAAATCAGCCATGGAAAACGAACTCGCTAATCGAATAAAAAATCGCCTCGAAGAAATCGGGAAAAGCGCCGCCGGAGCCTCGCTAGAGGCGGGCCTAGGGCGCTCTGCTATCACAGATATTCTCTCTGGGAATTCTGGAAGCCCCCGCCTCGCTACCCTTGAGAAGCTTGCTGTGGTGCTGGACTGCACGCTCGCGTTCCTAGTGGGAGCTACAGACGCACCGGATAAGCAGCCTGCAGCCGATGACATTCCAAGAATGGGGCCGGCGCGGGTTCCCATCGTCGGGTCTCTCCAAGTGGGCATTTATCAAGAAGACGAGGTCTTCCGTTCCGGGTTGAGCAAGGCACTTCTTCACACGTATGTGCGACCCAGTAGGAAGTACGCCAATTGGGACACCTCCGCATCGACGATGGGCGACGATTCGTTTTCAAGCTTCCATATCATCAAAGGCGATATTCTTACGTTCGCCCATCCCAAAGACCCCAAGGAAGCCATCCCACTTCGGAACGGTATGCTTGTAGGCGTAAAGCGCCGAGTGGCGCATGGCATATTTGAGATCAGTGTGAGGTATGTGTCCAACGATGGCCGCAGGATCAGCTTTTTGATCGGCAACGCCGACGAAAACGCCGTGAAATCTAGATCGATCACAATTGAACTAGCCGATGTCACAGATGAAGGCATCGACGGGGATCCGAACCGTTATCACATCCACGACGGGCAAGTGCGCGTTTTCGGCGTCCTCATCAGGGTGGAACGGGAAATTTCAGATGGCGAATGATATTTCAGTCGTGAAGATTGACGGCTGAAAAATCATTCGTTATGTTTACTCCATCTTAACCGATGGAGCCGACATGAACATCGCCGTCACCCCGCCCCACACGGTCGCGCAAGCGATCGAGGCGCACCGCCAGGCAATCGATATCGACGAATCTTCGTTCTTCAATGGAGGCTGGCCAAAATCCGTGGCCTTGGCCGACAGAACCGGCGCCGCCGAGATTGTCGCCTACCTCGCCATGATCTCGGCACCGTGCGCCACGGTCGAGGATGTACAGCTCAAGCTCCATTACATCCTGAACGGATCAGTCGGCGAGCGGATGAAGCTGGTCGAGTGCCTTGATTACGATGAGTACGGCGGGGTGGCTACTCTTCAGGCGTTTCTTCATTCTCTTTTGCTGGCTGCTGCGGCGCCGGAGGCTCAGACACCATGATCCGAGCGCCATTAGAGTTTAACACGACCTGCGGGCGACGATCGTCATCCTCCAAAAGCTCCACGAACATGCCCGGGTTGTTCTTGTCGAGATACGCGTTCGCCGCGCCGACAGTCGCCCTTCGGCCCGCGCTGGACGTCGCTCGCAGGATTGGGATCATCCAATCAGTCATGAACGCCCCGACGTCAAACGCGACTTCCGGATATTTCACTTCAAGCGTGGCAACAATTTCCGCATTCATAGAGCGGTTGTTTTCCTCGGCCACGACTTTGATGCGATCCCGCAACCCTGATGGGAGGCGCAGCACAAACTTGTCGAGGTCTTTTGCAAGAGAGACAGCCATAAGTGATACCATAATGCCATGTCCACAGAAAATAAATGATGGCACTATGCCAGCTACTTGCGGACGTGATGGCATCATGCCATTCTCTTCCTAACAAAGGATTAATAGATGCGGTCCGATCGTATCCAGAGCCAAAAGATAAAGACCACGTTCCGGCTGCCCGATGACGTGAGGCTCTTCCTCGACCAGCAGGCAGAGCAAAATGGCAGCTCGCAGAACAGCGAAATCATTCGTGCCGTGCGGGAAAGAATGATCAAATTTCAAAGCGTTGGAAGGAATGACAACGAAATTTCCTGCGCATCTGAAAAAGCAGGGTTAGCCTAAGATGAAAACGGCCACCGAATCGGGTGCCAGCCCGCCTCGATAGCCGTTCTCGAAATGACTGCCGCGTTCGTAGCGCGGAAATCGGAATGCCAGTTTCAACAATGAGGATGCCGAAATGGACAGCCAGTCCAGTAGCACACTTATGCCTACGGTTTCAATCGGTGGGGTCGATGTTAAGCGCATCACCTATCGCGGCGAGCCGATCGTCACGATGTCTCAGGTCGATGAAATACACCAGCGGCCAGACGACACAGCCCGTCGCACTTTCAACGAAAACCGTGACCGGTTTGTCGAAGGCGCGGATTTCCACAGTCTGACATCGGACGAAATACGTACGATGTCGCAGTTGGGTATTTTCCCTTCGAGGACAGCGCGGGCCAACGTTTTGACTGAACGCGGATACCTCAAGCTGACCAAGCCGATGAATGACGATCGGGCGTGGGAAGTCCAGGGCGATATGGTAGACGTCTATTTTGCCGCACAAGAAGGCGCGATAGACGTGTCGCGCTTGCCTCTCTCAAAGAAGCTCAAGACCGTCGGCGACGTCATGCATGGTTTCAGTCGTCTCGCAGGGCTGCTCGGCCTGAAAGGCAATCAGCGTGCGCTTTCGGCAGCAATGGCAACCCAACGCGAGACCGGGGTGAATGTGCTCGAACTTACCGGCGTAACACATCTGAAGGCTGATATTTCCCAGCAGTTCATCAACTCCACTTCGGTCGGCGAGCGGACTGACCCAACCAAAACGGCGAACGAGGTGAACCTGATCCTTGAAAAGCTCGGCCTTCAAGCGGCGCACCGCATTCCAGGTAAGCGCCCCGGCAAGATGCGGATCGCCTATTGGGATTTGACTGACGCGGGTCGCGCCGCCGGCGGCGATATCTTCGACACCGGCAAGAAGGATTTTAAGGGCCGGCCCGTCAAGCAGATCATGTGGCCGACCAGTGTCATCGCCCTTGTTCAACGCCAGTTGACGGAGACGCTGCTATGACCCTGGTCTGCGAACAAGGCGGCGAACTCGCACCGGAAAGCAAGGCAGCGGTTCTGGCCGAGGTGATCAGGTTCATAGCAACGCGGATTGAACCGGTAGCCTATGAAGCACTGCTGTCGCACATTATCAAACACTTCGAGACCGATGAGCCGACTGTGTCGCTCCACGTGATGCGTGCATTATTGGAACTGTGCGCAACGGGCTTCGCTTCGTCGAACACCTATCACCATGCACCCGAGCGCGGTGAACAATGGCTTATTTTCGAAGCTGATACGACAATCGGCCCCACAAGGAAGCTGACCACATTCATCTACGGACAGATTGAATGACGCCCGCTTAACCAGCGACCGGCGCACAACTGCGCCGATCTCCACCCTTTCAAATCTGGAGAATACCAATGCCGAACACCGTTCCGGCCGCTGGCGAAGCCATGCCGAAAAACAACCTGCCCGCCGACTTCCACCCCAGCGATATCGTCTACGAAGTCAGCGACCTGCTGCACCTCCTGCAGGCGAGCTACAACATCTTGCACGAGATGCATTACGCTCACGCCGACGGCTCACGCAATGAAGAGCTGGATCAGGTCGCGTCTATCCAGCGGATCGCCATCGAACACACCAAGCGGATCAGCGCGAAAACCGTAGTCCTTGATGGCCCCTGCCCTTGGTTCGTTGACAATTGCGACCAGAAGGCGGTTGAACCGGCCGCGTCCACCTTGGCCTACGCGATCTATCGTTATCGCGCCGATTGGAACGACTTCCTTGCAGCTTCGATCGCTGCGGATGAAAGCGGTGATCGGAATGCCGTGCTGCCGACCGACCATAAGGCCTCGGAGCGAATTATTGCGAACTGGAGCCGACCGGCCGCAAGCGTTGCTGAGGCGGAACAGGCACTCGAACTCGCTATTCAAGACCACGACATCGGCGAAACGCCGCGCATTACCGGGATGATGAAGGCTGCACTCGGCTGGATCAAGTCGGAGCGCGAACGGAGGGCGGGCCTGTGAAAACGATCAATTTGACCCGCCGTCAGTCGCTCGCTCTCTTGGCCGGCGCATCCTTTCCGCCGATGGCAGCGGTCGCCGTCGCCGCCACGGCACCGGTCCCCATGAGCATCGACGACTTTCTCGCCAAGGCAACGCCGGCTGAAATTGTCAGGTATCACGCCAACGCACTGGCCGACGCCATGGCCAAGATGCATCCCGACCACTTGTGGCGTGCCGAGGTATGTCACGAACATCAGTTCGCGCTGGTCGTCGGGGATCACGTCGGAAAGCGCTCGGCACCGGTTGCGAAAGTTCACATTGATGACGGATCGCCGCTATTGGCCGACGATGTCACCGGCACCAATGCCTATGCAAGTTGGGAGGCCGGACGATGACAGACAACATCGAACGCCGCCTTGGCGACATCGTGGATCTTCTCGCCACCGTCCGATATCTCAACGAGGCCGTCTTCATGGCCGCTGCCGACCGCTCGCTGACACGCGATGCGACGAATGCGATCCAAGCCGTTTCGGGCGAAATTGACAGCAAACTTCTCGCCGTCGAAGAGCGAATTGAGGAAATCCAGGGGGAGCTCAAATGACAGCCTCCCCTGCGATATACCAGTTCCGCCGGCAGGAGCTTGAACGCTGGATCGATAACGCCATCGCGTTGCTCGACCACCTCGACGGCGACCCTGATCTCGAAGACGATGATCGCGAAGAGACGATGGATGAGGACAGCCACCTTTGCGGGCGCCTCAAGCTGATCGGAGTGCCCAGCCGATGACCGATCCACTTATGGAACTTGTCTCTCGCTATCAGAAGATCGAGAGGGCCTACAACGAATGGCCGGCTGACGACAAGGTTGGCTTGACGACGATGGAGCAGGCACACAGCGCTGTCCTGGAAGAACTGGCCACGACCACCGAACACGCGACCATGATGGAAGGCGCTGTGACTGCGCTTCGCCAGGCCGCTAGAGAATGCGATGATAGCTGCCCCAACTTGGCCGCACCTCTCATTCGCGGCGCGCTCGCGTTCTTCACAGGGACCTCTGTGGATAACGGGGATAGTGGGGACAACGCTGATGGTTGAGCCGGATACCCCGCTAATCGCCTTCGTCAAAGCCCTCGCACGGCGGCAGGCGCGCCTTGACGCTACACCGCCCCCCGCCGCTAATGACGATGAGAAAAAAGACGAAGGCGCAAGGAAGCAATGAAGAGAGCGGTCATCTACGCACGATATTCGACGGACCTGCAGAACGACCAGTCCGTCGAAGATCAGATTCGGGTGTGTCGATCCCATGCCGACCGCCTTGGTGTGACTGTCGTCAGCGAATACCACGACCGGGCAAAATCGGGAGCCTCCATGTTCGGGCGTCCCGGTCTGTCAGCCCTGATGCAGGCGGCTGAACTCTCTGCCTTCGACATGGTAATTGCCGAGGCGACAGACCGCCTGTCTCGCGATATCGGCGACCTCGCCCACATCCACAAAAACCTGACGTTCCGTTCAGTCGAGATCAACTGCGTCAACGGCGGAAAGATCGAGACGCTTCAGGTCGGAATGTATGGCGTCATCGGCCAGATGCAGCGAGAGGAAGGCGCGAAGAAGGTCAAGCGCGGGATGGTTGGCGTGGTTCGCTCCGGCCGTAACGCTGGCGGCAAGGCCTACGGCTACACGCCGACGGTCGGTAAACCCGGAGAACTGGAGATCGTGGAAGCCGAGGCCGGCACGGTGCGCCGCATTTTCGAGATGTATCGGGATGGATTTTCGCCGCGGGCAATCGCGGGCGCGCTGAACAGCGAATCGGTACCGGCACCGCGAGGAACACAGTGGAACGCCTCGACGATCAACGGCAACGGCCAGCGGGGGAACGGTATCCTGCGCAATCCGATCTATGCCGGGAAAATTATCTGGAACAGGGTTCGGATGGTGAAAGACCCGTCCACCGGCCGCCGCGTGTCGCGCGTGAACGATGAGGCGGATTACGAGGAGACCAGCGCCCCGCATCTGCGGATCATCGACGACGCCCTGTTCGAGATCGTACAGCGCCGGAAGGCCGAACGCGGCGGCGAGCATTCCAGGACGACGCCCAAGAGCAAACGCCTGCTATCCGGCCTGCTGAAATGCGGTGCATGTGGTGGGGGATTGTCGATCGTCGGCGCCGACCGGAGCGGCCCGCGCGTGGTTTGCAGCAACCACAAAGAATCGCGCAGCTGCGACAACAACGGCCGTTACTACGTCGAGAAGATCGAACGGCAGGTGATTGACACCCTCCGCATCCAGTTCGCGGACACGGCGATCATCGACGCCTACGTGAAGGAATATCAGGCCGAGCGCCGTCGCGTGGAAGTCGAACGGCGCCGAGGGCGAGCGCAGGCCGAGAAATCATTGCAGGAAGCCGTGGACGGCATAACCCGCATTGTCGAAAAGCTTTCGAAGGGATTGATCGAGGACGACGACGCGGCAGCTCTCTTGCCCGGTCTACGAGCGCAGCGCGATCACTGGCGAAAGGAACTTGCAGCCGAACCGCCGCTGGCAAACGTGATCGAGATCCAGCCTAAGGCCGTCAGCATCTTCAGGCAGAACGTCGAAGCGCTGGCAGAAATACTGACTAAGAAGGAAGCCGAGCCGTCAATTGAACTGGCGCAGGCATTCAGGCAGGTCATCGCGGGTGTGGTTGTCGCAAAGCGTCAGCCCGGAGAGCACTATCAGATCGAGATAAAGGGATATCTGTCGAGTTTGGTCAGCCCGGAAATGTCGGCTGTTTTGATGGTAGCGGGAGAGGGACTCGAACCCCCGACACGCGGATTATGATTCCGCTGCTCTAACCACCTGAGCTACCCCGCCATCGGACTTCGACGCTGGCCTTGGCCGCCGTCTTTGTCATCGGTGGGCGGCTTATAAGGTGCGGTTCATGGTGGTGTCAAGCGGACCTGTTTCAAAAAAACGGAAGTTTTCCAAAGGCGGCGGACAATGCTTGGGGTGTGGGGTTGGGGATGGGCGCGCAAAGGCGCCCTGCCCTCGTCCGATCAGGCCGCGGCTACACCTTGCAACAGGTCCTTCAGCGCGGCTTCGGCAGCCGCTTCGCGCTCGGAGCGCAGGATGAAGCCGCCGCCATAGACGCGGGCGTCCTCACCGATACCGGAATAGAGTGCACAAGCTTGGCCAGGCGCCACGCCCGCCTCGCCTTCGAGGAGTTCCACCGAGATGCCGGAGGCGTCAGCGCGCAGGATGGCCGGGGCAGGCTGGCGGGTGGAGCGCACCTTGGCGAAACAGGCAAAGCCGTCCTTCGCCACCTCATGGATATCGCCGTCTCCCAGCCAGTTGACGTCACGCAGATAGACACGGCGGGTTTCCAGCGCTTCCTTCGGGCCGACGATGACGCGGCGCGAGCGGGCGTCGAGATGGACGACATAGAGCGGCTCGCCGGTCGCGACGCCGATGCCGCGGCGCTGGCCGATCGTGTAATGCAGGATGCCGTCATGGCTGCCGAGCACGCGACCGTCGAGATGGACGATATCCCCCGCCAGCGAGGCGTTCGGCTTCAGCTTGTTGATGATATCCGCATATTTGCCCTGCGGCACGAAACAGATGTCCTGGCTGTCGGCCTTCTTGGCGACGACGAGGCCCATGTCTTCGGCGAGCGCGCGGGTTTCCGCCTTGGTGAGGTTGCCGAGCGGGAACCGCAGATAGTCGATCTGCTCCTGCGTCGTGGCGAACAGGAAATAGCTCTGGTCGCGATCGGCATCGGTCGGGCGAAACAGCGCGCGGCGGCCGGGTGCGCCGGGCTGTGGGTTGGCCTTCGAGCGGATGTAATGGCCGGTCGCCAGCGCATCGGCGCCGAGATCGCGCGCAGTCGCCAACAGATCGGCGAACTTGACGGTCTGGTTACAGGCGACGCAGGGGATCGGCGTTTCGCCAGCGACATAGCTTTCGGCGAAGGGATTGATCACGGTTTCGCGGAAGCGCTGTTCGTAATCGAGAACATAATGCGGAATGCCCAGCACTTCGCAGACCCGGCGCGCATCGTCGATATCCTGGCCGGCACAGCACGAGCCGGCACGGTGCACGGCGGCGCCATGATCGTAGAGCTGCAGGGTGATGCCGAGGACGTCATAGCCCTCGCGTTTCAGGATACCGGCAACAACGGAACTGTCGACGCCGCCGGACATGGCAACGACGACACGCGTATCTTCGGGCTTGCGATCAAAATCGAGACTGTTCACGGCATCCAATCCGGCGTTCCGGTCCATCGGCGGGTTTTCGGCATTTCAGCGCGACCATACCCTGTTTCCAGCAAACGGCCAACGCCGCAGCGAAGCGGGCCAGCCGTTCAGGCCTTTGCGCAAGGCCGCTATATAGAAAGTTGCGAGGATGGGAACAAGAGCGCCGGAAACTGCCGGCTCAGATGAGCTTCATCCGCATGGCGCGGGCGATGGCCTGCATGCGGTTGACGGAATCGAGCTTGCGGGTCGCGGTCTTGAAATAGCTCGAGACGGTATAGACGGAGATGCCGAGAATGATGGCGATCTCGTCGCTGCTCTTGCCGGCCGCAGCCCAGCGGAGACATTCGATCTCCCGCGTCGACAGCTTGTCGCGCGCCGACGAGCCGACCTCGAAGGTCCGCTCCAGCGTTTCGAACAGCTGCAACAGCGTGAAGTAGAGATCGGAAGCCTCCGCCCTGTCGGGTTCGGAGCGCGCGCCGGACAGAAGAACGGCAAAGGCCTCGCCATAGGTGGTGTGCAGCATGACGGCGAAGGTGTTGCGCAGTGGGTAGTCGGCCAGCAGGCCTTCCATCGTGGCGGCTGTGTCGGTCGAAGGCGCGCTGAGCAGGGCGGCCGTCTCGCCAAAAATGGGCAGCTTGGTGTGGCGCAGCCGCTCGACCAGCATACTGGCATGGAAAATTGTCGCCGTATCATACTGGCGCACCAGCTCCGACGGCCAGCTCGACAGCACCAGGCGCTCAGCGAAACGCTGCTGTTCCCCGAATGGGATGCGCGCGATCATGAAGTGAGAGAAGCCGAACTGCGCCGTGCACTGGCGCATCAGGTGCAGAACCTCGTACTCCGTCTGGACTGTCGAACTGTTCATACTGGAAAGGAAATCAGCATAAGCCTCGCTTCGCAAGGCCAGCTTGTCAGGGTCTTTCATATTTTTGATCACCAATTTGCCGGGTCAGAAATACCGGCTCCTCAAAAAATTCTTTTCCGGAATTTTTCGAAGTCAACACGCTTAAATCCGCCATTGCCAAAACTTCGAATGTTCCCGCGAAGGACACAATCGAAGCAAAAAGGCCGTGGCTTTGAAATAAAGTGACGCAGCGAGAGCATTCCGGAGCATCAATATGATGCTTATGCTCAATTACAGTGCTGATATAGCAATATTTTTAGGCAAATTGAATCATTATATTTGCATGGCTCCTATGCAACCGCCCACTCTACAATATCAGCGGTTGCAAAAATGCACCGGAGCCTTGGATGCATCCCGGTCCAGGCCGCGATTTCGGTCGCACGCTCCAGAAAAAGACGGTGGCATGATGCACGCGCCGGAAGTCTCTCAAATTATGAGCAAATTGTTACCGCACGTTTAGGCAAATGTTAAATGTGGCAGGGTAAGTTGAGCTCATATGGTCTTGAGTATGTGTAGAGAGTCCAATGACCGAAATGATACGACCCCGCGTGAAATATGTCATCGGCCCCGATGGCAGCCCCCTGACGATTGCAGATCTGCCCCCGGCCAATACCCGTCGCTGGGTCATTCGCCGCAAGGCTGAAGTTGTCGCCGCCGTTCGTGGCGGACTTCTCAGCCTGGAAGAAGCCTGCGAGCGCTATACCCTGACCGTCGAAGAATTCCTGTCCTGGCAGTCATCCATCAGCGACCATGGCCTCGCCGGTCTGCGCACGACCCGCATCCAGCAGTACCGCCACTAGCTGATCTGATATTTGCAAGACCATCGCGGCCGCCTCAGTGCGGCCGCAACCGCATCTGCAGCAGCCCTGTCAGAATGGCGGATCCGGCATAGAACCAAAGCCCCGCCTGTGTGAACGCTTCCGCAAGACCGCTGGTCTTCGCAGCGAAAATAACCAAGGCCACCAGCATCACATCCATCATCGACCATTTGCCCAGAATGGGCATGAGGCGCGACACAACTGTGCTTGCCGCGGCGTCATCCGCCGGCACCGTCGCTTCGAAGGCAATCGCGATCAGCTTGGCGAACGGAAATACGATGGAGAAAAGACCGACAATGACCGCAAGCAGCGGATTGTCCCTCTCCCACAAGGCCCAGACGATTCCCAGAAGCGATGGCGTTTCATTGAAGAAGATGAGTTTCTCGAACCTCACGAGCGGCAGCACCAGACCGAGCGCCAGAAAAAATGTCGCGAGGACCAGGAAAACCGGTGTGATGAGGCGCATGAATCATATCTTCTGTTGCGGGGCGTCATACATATCAACCTTCCCGGACATTGCACAGCGACCGGCGCATGTCCGTAATGATACAAAGCCTCTGCCAGCAATGGAGACAAATCATGAAGATCGAAAATTCGGAAGACGGCTCGCATGGCCGCTACAGCGCAACAATCGAGGGACACACGGGTGAAATGACCTATTCCCGGACATCGCCGCAGCTGATCATCATCGATCACACCGGCGTTCCGGATGCGCTGCGCGGCAAGGGTGTCGGTCAGGCACTGGCCGCCCATGCCATCGATGAGGCACGAAAAGGCGGCTGGAAGATCATTCCGCTCTGCCCGTTCATGCGTGCACAGGTCCAACGCCACCCCGACTGGCAGGACGTAATCCAGGGCTGACGACACCCGCAAGGAGTCACTTGAAAAATGCACAAGGCCCTTCTCACGGACTTGTCCAAGTCCGTGAGAAGGGCCTTGTGGTTTTCGCTGTTCGACAAACGCGCCTTAAGCGCGCATGCGAACGCTGCTATCACGCTCTTCGAGCGCTGCGGCTTTGGCGAATTCCGCCTGAACCTCTTCCAGAGCCAGTTCAGCGGCATCCTGTTGAATCTTCAGCTCTCGGACAGAGACCTGGAGATTGTCGGCCCGCTGCCGGGCAGCCTTGGCAAACGTCGGATAGGCAAAATGCGAGGGATCGGAAATCCCTGATTTCTTCTCTTCGAACGTGATCTGGTTTTCCAATTCCTTGGTCATCCGCTCAAATTCGGCCATCATCAGCTGAAGCTGGTTCAACTGACGCTGTTTCTCCTTCACCTGAAATTCCTTCAGGCGAACAAGGCTCTCACGTGACTTCATACGCAATACTCCCGTGATGCGAGACCCCGGTTACTGGATTTGGCCCGTCCAACCGACCTTACCGTGTCGGAAAATGAAAAAAATTACAGCGATCTTAACAAAATCCTACCGCTGGTAACCTTTCGTTTACGGGCATCGTTAATCATAGGGACGATCATTTAAGGGTCAGTAAATGCCGGACATCAAATTTGAGGTTCGCCATAGATTGAGTCGGATGAGTCGGATAGCGAGTTTTCTTAATCTAATAAGTTAAGAAGCCCGTTTCAGATTCATATGAGAAAACAGAGGACTGCGACAAATATTTAACGAATTCTGCGGACTTGCCAGAGTGAATCAGAATTTGTTAACCATTTCGTGGCAGCCTCCAAATCAGGCAACGACTGGATCCGTATCGCGTAAGGGGGCCATCAACACCTTTCGGCGGCGGAAAAGGGGACAATTATGCGGGTTCTACTGATTGAAGACGACAGCGCGACAGCGCAGAGCATCGAACTGATGCTCAAGTCGGAAAGTTTTAACGTTTACACGACCGATCTCGGTGAAGAGGGCGTCGATCTCGGCAAGCTCTACGACTACGACATCATTCTGCTCGATCTCAACCTGCCCGACATGTCCGGCTATGAAGTTTTGAGAACGCTCCGCCTCTCCAAGGTCAAGACGCCGATCCTCATCCTCTCCGGCATGGCAGGTATCGAGGACAAGGTTCGCGGCCTGGGCTTCGGCGCAGACGACTACATGACCAAGCCTTTCCACAAGGACGAACTGGTTGCCCGCATCCACGCGATCGTGCGCCGTTCCAAGGGCCATGCCCAGTCGGTCATCGCCACCGGCGAACTGATCGTCAACCTGGATGCCAAGACCGTTGAAGTCGGCGGCCAGCGCGTTCACCTGACGGGCAAGGAATACCAGATGCTGGAGCTGCTCTCGCTCCGCAAGGGCACGACGCTCACCAAGGAAATGTTCCTGAACCATCTCTATGGTGGCATGGACGAGCCGGAACTGAAGATCATCGACGTCTTCATCTGCAAGCTGCGCAAGAAGCTGGCCAATGCTGCCGGCGGTGCGAACTACATCGAAACCGTCTGGGGCCGCGGCTACGTGTTGCGCGAACCGGAAGGCGATTTCGCCGAAAGCGCCTGATTTACGACTTCGGCCATGATAGCCGTCGGTATTCCGCATCCCGCATAGTGCAGGATGCCACGGTTGATCCAGCCAGAGTTTGAAAAGCCTGCCCTCATCGGCGGGCTTTTTCGCGTTCGGCCGCGCCTTGACACCATACCCCCCTGCCCTTCAGGCAACAAAAAAGCCGCAACCCCGGAAGGTTACGGCTTTCATGTTGAAATGGGAAAACGATCAGGCGGCGATCGACAGGGCGCCGAAAACGCTGGTCAGGATCTTGCGATCGAACGGCTTGAGCAAGAAGTCATCAGCACCGGCGCGCTTGCCGGCCATCATCTTCTTGAGATCGGCTTCAACGACGCAGTAATAGATGCGAACAGACTTGCCGTTCGGCAGATTGCGGATGTTGGCGATCAGCTCGAGCGCGCCATCCAGGGCGGCGTCAACGATGATGATGTTCGGGAGTTCAGCTTCGCAACGCACGAGCGCTTCAAGACCGTTGCCTGCTTCGGAGACGAGGAAGTTCAGTCCGGAGAGGATGCGCTTTCCGACCTTGCGTACGACATCTGAATCATCAGCGATCATCAAGCGTTGCATCTGAGGCTCCTTCTCTATACCTAAGCGGGAGTTCATTCCCTATCAACAACCGTATGCCGTTTTGGCAAAGATTCAGTTACCGAGGGAACGAAAAGTCGAATTATCTCCCGGTTCAGGCCCCCGCCATCTTGGCCGTAAAGAGAATTTCTTCCGTCGTGGAGCTGACGTCGACTTCCATGCCGGCCTCTTCCGCGAGAAGCACGGTGTAGTAAGGCTGGATTGTATGGGCATCGACCGCCTCTTCCAGCGTTCCGGACAAAAGCTCGACCAGCTTCGGGGGAACGCGCATCATCCGGCCCTTGCAGACCAGCTTGAAGACGGCGTCATATTCCGGATTTTCCAGGATAACCTCGATCGAGCCGCCGCGCGGAATGGCACCGTAGGCGATCAGGAACAGGTTGAGCAGCAGCTTGACGCGGTTCTTGGCGATGATGACGCGCGGACCGGTCCAGGTCACTTCGGTCTTCTTCTCGACCGAAGCGAAATCCTTGGCGGCCTTTTCAGCCTCGCCGGTATCGATCGAGGCGCCGACCGAGCCGGAAGCACCGAAGGCCAGGCGGGCGAACTTCAGCCGGACAGAGGCATTCAGCGCGCTGGTGCGGATCAGGTCCATGGCGTCGGCGTCGGCCCCGCCTTCGTCCAGCAGTTCAAGACCGTTGTTGATGGCGCCGACCGGCGAGATGATATCGTGGCATACGCGGCTGCACAGAAGCGCTGCGAGATCGGGACCGGTCAAGGTCAGGTTCGGGTTCTTTCCCATGGTCGTTTCCTCAATAGCCTTTCATCCGGCTTTTGGTTCATCCGTCGATATCAGGCAGCTTGCTGCAATCTTGCTCCAGACATGCAATAGCCCGCGAATATTGCGCGGGCATAGCGTCAAGGCGAAGATCATAATGACACCACATTTGGTAAACCGATTGTTAAGATGATCGGTTCAAATTGCTCACAATCAGCCGAACCCGTGACAATCTGGCACGGGACAGGACAACAGCCCCCGGATACCCGTCCCGGGCGCTCCTGACTTTACGGAGACAAGTATGCAGCGGATTGCCTCAGCCGTGAAAACCACATGCCTGCACGCGTTCGTCATTGTTGTGGCCGCCATCAGCCTGATGTCCGGCGCCCACGCCCAGAGCGCCAACGGCACGCAGTACACGATGCAGGAAATCGTCGATGCCGGGCACAGCTTCTTCGGATCGACATCCGGCGGCCTCGCCAAGGTCGTGGAGCGGGCTTTCCAGAATTACGGCCTGCCGAACGGTTATATTCTCGGGCAGGAAGGCTCCGGTGCATTCGTGGCGGGCCTGACCTATGGCGAAGGCGACCTTTACACGAAGAATGCCGGCCAGCACGACGTCTTCTGGCAAGGCCCGTCGCTCGGTATCGATTGGGGTGGCCAGGGCAGTCGCGCGATGATGCTGGTTTATAACCTGCCGTCCGTTCCCGCCCTCTACAAGCGTTTCGGCGGCGTTTCGGGCTCGGCTTATGTCGTCGCCGGCGTCGGCATGACGGTTCTGACCGACGAGCATATCGTTCTGGTGCCGATCCGCACCGGCATCGGCGCACGCCTCGGCATCAATGTGGGCTACCTCAAGCTGACCCAGCAGCCGACGTGGAACCCCTTCTGACGGGGAAACGACCCGTTCTTTACCCTGCAGGCCTTTTCCATGCCGCCGCGTCTTGCAAAAAAGCCGCGTTCGCGAATACTTGAAGCGCTTATGCCGTCTGCCCCAAGGCGGACGGACCCGAACCGAGACCAAAGCATGCCGCGTGCTTCGAAGTAAAATGGCCAATCCGTGATTGAATTTGCACTTTTGTTTGCTCTGGGCTTTTTGACCGCGGTGATCCTCGGCCTGCTGGTGGCGCCCGCTGTGCAGAAGCGTATCGTCCGTTTCGCAGAGGACCGCTTGAAGGCGACCATGCCGCTTTCACCGCAGGAGGTTCGTGCCCAAAAGGATGCGGCCCGCGCGGGTTATGCCGCCGAAAATGCCCGAACAAGCCAGACACTGAAACGCGAGCGCGAGAAGAACGTGAACCTCCTCGTTCAGAACGGCGCGATCCAGAAGGAAGCGCAGCGTGTCGCCGGAGAAAATGCCGACCTGCATGCGCAACTGGCGGATATGAACGTCGAAGCGGCGGACCTGCGCTCGGCGGCACGGCATCAGGATCAGCATCTCGAACGGCTCCGGGCGACACTGGCAGATGTCGAGCGGGACAACGTCAAGAAGGGCATCGAAATCAAGACGCTGAGCCGCCAGCTGGATCACGTTTCCGCAGAGGTCGACAGCCTGAGGATCGATGTCGCAGCCTATGAGACGGAAAAGGAAAGTCTGAAGAGCCGCATGGCCAGCTTGCGTGACGAGCGCGAGACAATTCGGGCGGAGCTGAAGACCGAAACCGTAAAGGCCCGCGAACTGGAAGCAAGACTTGCCCGCGATGAAACGCGTCTTCGCCAGCTCGACATCAAGCTCGGCAGGGAAATTGCCAGCAACGCCGACAAGGATAGCTTCCTCGAACGGCGGGCAACCGAGATCGAGCGCTTGAAGGCCAAGCTCAGGGAATCCGGCACGGATCTGCGCGATGCATCCAAGGCGCTGCGCGCCGCCGGCCTGACAGTGCCGGCGCGCAAGGAAAAGAACCCTTCGCCGACTGGTGGCGCGGAAAAACAACAGGCCGCCAATGCAGCGCCCGACAGCATGAAGACAGACATCACAATGACGCAGACTGCGACCGTCGATCTGACGGTGCCGACAGAATACGCGCGCAACCGCGCGACTGCCTTGGCCGATCGGCTGACCCATTCGGCGAACGACG
The DNA here is from genome assembly GCF_001425605.1 of Rhizobium sp. Leaf453. GTDB lineage: Bacteria > Pseudomonadota > Alphaproteobacteria > Rhizobiales > Rhizobiaceae > Pararhizobium. The sequence goes on from NZ_LMRG01000004.1 coordinate 133,662, forward strand.
CGCATGATAATGCGATCCGCGATGAAATAGCCGATATAGCGGCCACCATGGTAGCACTCACTGCGGCCAAGGAGGGATCAGGATCGCCGATCCCCGCCTTGTTGCAGATGGCCAAGGAAGCCAATAGCGGCGCGGGCATGAGTCTTGCAAAACGCAGCCGCGACATGCTGCGCCCGGACCAGCAGTAAACATCAACCCATTCAGATCATCCCGTTGATCATCGCCACCTGATGCAGCGCGATACCCGTCGCGGTCGCCACGTTCAGGCTGTCCAGCCCGGGCTTCTGACGGATGCGGGCTGTACGAACAGACGACAGGATATGCTGCGGCAATCCTTCGCCTTCCGTTCCCACGAGAAGTGCCGTGCGCGGCGCGGCGGGAATGTCGTGGAGATCCGTTCCGCCACGCGGAGACAAGCCCCAGATCGCAAAACCTTCCGCCTGAAGACGTCCAACCAGCGCCGTCGCCGAACCTTCGCGGGCGAAGGGGACCGATAGGGCCGACCCGACCGAAACGCGGATCGCCTTGCGATACATCGGATCGCAACTGGTCTCGTCCATCAACACTGCATTCACACCGAAAGCGGCGGCATTGCGGAACATCGATCCCATATTGTCATGATTGGAAATACCGCAGGCGGCGAGCACGAGGCTCCTTTCCGGCAGGCTGGCAACCAGCGCTTCCATCCGAAGCGCCTGATCCCGGCTCCCCAGTGCCAGCACGCCACGATGCATGTTGAATCCCGCGATGGCATCGAAGACCGCGGCACTGGCAACATAGACCGGAACGGAGTCCGGGAAATCCGAAAGAACGGAGCCGACGCCCTCGACCCGGTTTTCCAGCAAGAGGACCGCCTCGGCCCGGATACCCTGTCCCGCCCGATGCGCCGCCGCCAGCATGCGCAAGACGACGGTGCCTTCGGCGATGAACAGGCCGTGGCGGCCGGTCAGATCCCGTTCCTTGATCGAGACGAAACCAGCGATGCGTGGATCGGCGGGGTCGTCAATCCGGATGGGAAGGCTGGTCACAGGTCCGGATGCCTCAGTTTGCCTTGACGGACACATCCGCGACGATGTGGCCAGCGGCGATGTCGAATACGATCGCCTTGCGCCCGCCACCGGGAACAGAACCGTAGAACAGGATCTGGCCACCCGACAGGGCGACATCGGAAACTTCGAAACCCGCTGGCAGGGCAGCCGTCGCCACGACTGGCGCATCGCCTGGAACGGCAACGGAGGTCGTTTGAACCGTCTCCACCTTGCCCGGACGCGTAAGCTTGTAGACAATCGCCGAAAGCACGACCATAAGCATGACAACCATGACACCGGCCGAGACCAGCTGAAGCTTGATCATCTTGCGGCGCACGTTCTCCATCACCGGATCGAGCGGCTTGTCTTCCTGTTCGATTGGCTTCTGACTGGACATGGCTGGCCTTACCTGCGGAATGGAATGAAGAATGAACGACCCCTTTAAACAAGCCTCGGCGATTAGGAAAGTCCTCACGGCAAATGAGGACGCCACGGGTCGCATCGATGCCTTCCTGACAGAAGCGCTCGGCGGCGAGTTCTCCCGCAATCGCATCAAGGCGCTGATCGAACAGGGAGAGGTGTCGATCAACGGCAAGGTCGTCACCGAGGGCAAGAAGAAGGTCCAGCCGGGCGACGTCTTCGAGATCGGCATGCCGGAGCCGGAAGATCCCGAGCCCAAGGGCGAGGACATTCCGCTCGACGTGCTCTACGAGGACGACGACGTCATCGTGCTCGTCAAACCGCCCGGTCTCGTCGTCCATCCCGGCGCCGGCAACTGGACAGGCACGCTGGTCAACGCTCTGATCCATCATTGCGGCGACAGCCTCTCTGGCATCGGCGGCGTCAAGCGTCCCGGCATCGTCCACCGCCTCGACAAGGATACGAGCGGCGTCATGGTCGTCGCCAAAAACGACATTGCCCATCGCCATCTGTCCGACCAATTCGCCGACCATGGCCGCACCGGTCCGCTGGAGCGCGCCTATGTAGCAATCGTCTGGGGACGCCCGCGCGGCCTGAAAGGAACGATCGACGCGCCGCTCGGCCGCGCTGGGGACCGGATCAAGCGCGCCGTCAAGCGCGAGGGCGACGACGATGCGCGTGAAGCCATCACCCACTACCAGGTCATCGAGCGCTATCACGAAAAGCCGGATTCGACTGCGCTGGCCGCCATGGTCCGCTGCAATCTGGAAACCGGCCGCACGCACCAGATCCGCGTCCACATGGCCCATATCGGACATCCGCTAATCGGCGACACGGATTATGGCGCTGCCTTCCGAACCAAGGCCAATCTCCTGCCGGACAACGCCAAGGCCGTCGTCAACCGTTTCCCCCGGCAAGCCCTGCATGCCTTCATGCTGGCCTTCGAACATCCAACGACTGGCGAGACCATGCATTTCGAATCCCTCGTGCCTGCCGACATGCAGGAACTGATCGAAGCGCTGAAAGCGGGAGACTGAGCTTGGCTCGCCTTATCCATCTGCATGAAATTTCGATCATCATGCATCCTTTATTTCGCTGGCGCGTTGTCAGGGAAAACCACGAAGGAGAAGACAGATGATTGATGCAACACAGATCAAGGAACATGCCGAAATCATCAGCGCTGATGGACTGCATGTCGGCACGGTTGACCGGGTGGAAGGAAGCCGGATCAAGCTGACGAAAAAGGACAGCGGCGCTGGTCATCAGGACCACCACCATTTCATCGAGCTTGATCTGGTCGAAAGCGTCGATGGCAATCGTGTCCGGCTTACCGCCAAAGGCGCCGAAGTCACGGCCGCCGAAGAAGAAGGCGATGGCTCTTCCGTTCACTGAAGCAACGAATTTTCTCGCGGAGTTCCGATTTCCGCCCTTGATATTTCGAGGGCGGACACAATTTACGGGGAGTAACCCACCCGGAGCATTATGCTTCTCTGGCCTCACATAAGCGTGAAACCGGAGTTCTTGAATCATGCTTTCGCCGCACTTATCTATGAGCATGTGGGGTCGGATAGACCCACATGCCCGGCCTGCCAGAAGGAAGCCGGAACGCGAAAGGGGGGTGCATTATGGCCCGCAGTACGTTGCCGTCTATTACCGCCGGAGAAGGCGGTCTCAATCGTTATCTCGACGAAATCCGCAAATTTCCCATGCTCGAGCCGCAGGAAGAGTACATGCTCGCCAAGCGCTATCAGGAGCATGACGACCGCAAGGCGGCACATCAGCTCGTCACCAGCCATCTGCGTCTCGTGGCGAAGATCGCAATGGGTTATCGCGGCTATGGCTTGCCGATCGGCGAAGTCGTGTCCGAAGGCAATGTCGGCCTGATGCAGGCCGTCAAGAAGTTCGATCCGGAACGCGGTTTCCGTTTGGCGACCTATGCCATGTGGTGGATCAAGGCGTCGATCCAAGAATACATCCTGCGCTCGTGGTCGCTGGTCAAAATGGGCACGACCGCCAACCAGAAGCGGCTGTTCTTCAACCTGCGCCGCCTCAAGGGCAAGATACAGGCACTCGACGAAGGTGACCTGAAGCCCGAACAGGTCAAACAGATCGCCACGACGCTGAACGTGTCGGAAGCTGAAGTCATCTCGATGAACCAGCGCCTGTCCGGTGACGCATCGCTGAATGCACCGATCAAGGCAAGCGAAGGTGAATCCGGCCAGTGGCAGGATTGGCTGGTCGATGATCACGACAGCCAGGAAGACATCCTGATCGAGCAGGACGAGCTTGAAAGTCGCCGCAGCCTTCTGTCCAGCGCGATGAAGGTGCTGAACGACCGCGAACGCCGCATCTTCGAGGCTCGCCGCCTCACCGAGGATCCGGTAACGCTGGAAGACCTGTCGAGCGAATTCGACATCAGCCGCGAGCGTGTCCGCCAGATCGAGGTTCGCGCTTTCGAGAAGGTTCAGGATGCAGTCCGCAAGGCGGCAGAAGAGCGTCTCAAAGCGCTGCGTGTGGTCGAAGACGCCTGACGCACACCAAAAGCCCGATATCGCACAATAAAAAACCCGGCTGGATCGCTCCAGCCGGGTTTTTCGCGCCTGCAAGAATTTACTGAACGGCCGGCGTTGGTTTCGCAGCCAGGCTCCAGGCCTGCATGGCCTTGGTGAAGGCCTCTGTACCGGCTGGCCCCTTCTCGAGCGTCAGCAGCGCGCGGCGGCCATTGCGATAGGTCAACGGAATGTCGATCCAACTGCGGGTGCGCAACAGGTCGGTATTGGTCGCCACAGCTTCCGGGAAATCGTTGAGCGCGATCATGTGGAAATCTTCGGTGATCTTCGCCGGCACGGCAATCAGCGCATCGCCGCGGTCCTGCTCGTTGCGTTTCATCGCGACACGCTGGACGCTGTCGATGCTGCCGCCCTCGAAATTCTCCGGCAGCGAGAAGACGAACTCGATGACATGGCTCGCCGGCAACGACGAGTCGGCATTGCGCTTGATTGTCATCAGCGCCGTCAGACCGCGCTCGGGCACATTGATCTGCGCCTGGATTGTCGGCTCCGGTTTGGCGTCGTCGCCCGGAGATTCCTCCTTCAACGACCAGACGACATTGCCTTCGATCGCTGTGGGTGCCGACTGGCCGAGCCGCTCCTCATAGAGGAACATCTTCTGGGCGCCGGCAGGGATCTGCTGTGTTGCAGGGTCTGCAGTGGTTTGCTGCCCCGGAACAGGTTGCGCGGGCTGGCTATCCGCCGGCTGCGTGCCGGTCGCCTGCCCATCGGGGGTTGTCGGTGTAGCCTGCGCGGTATCCTGCGGTGGTGTACCCGCTTCCGTCTGGGCGGCAACCGACTTGCCTTCCTCGGCCGCGCTTTCGCCAGCCGGTGCTGCAGCCGGCCCACTGTCCACCTCGGAACCGTCCGGCTGGAGGCGCTGCGTGAACTTCGAGCTGGTATCAGCCGAAGCGACCTCGTTGGTCGCAGGCGTCGGGGTCTGCGTCTGTGTGTCGGTCTGCGCCGGCGTCGTCAGGTCCTTTGTACCTTCCGCAGGCACAGATGTGTTTGGCGTCGTCTCGACTGGAGCCTGCGTCGAAACAGACGCGATGGTCTCCGTGACCCACGCATTGACCGCTGTCTGGTTCTGCCAATAAGCAAAGGCGCCGCCGCCAAGGACCAGGACAAGCCCGGCAACCAGACCCAGGGTCTTCAGGTTCAGACGCGAACGCTTCGGCTCGACGCGATAGGAAACCGGGCGTGCCGGCGCTTCCATTTCATCCTCAAGCGTCGCGGCCCCATCATGCCGCTCGGCCTGTGACTGCGACGCCGTGGCAGCCACGGCAGCGCCGGCTGCAGGGGCCGCACGGCCTTGTTCCAGCAGTTCGTCAATGTCGGCCCAACCGTCGCTCGCAGGCTTGTCCTGTTCCGGCTCCACCGAAACCGCCTGTTTCTCGACGGGCCAGGACCAATCGGAAATGGCCGGCTCCGAGCCCTCGACGGGCGCAACAGGCGCTGTCTGGGTAAAGGGATCATTATCGTCCCACGCCCAGGAATGGGATGGTTCGCCCGGCGCGTGTTCCTTGCCGTCGGTATCCGACGTCAGCGGCGTGACAGTTTCGACCGGCTCATAATTGCTGAGGTCGGGGATCTCATCGACGATGACAGCCGAATCGACCGGCTCATTCCTCACCGTCTCGCTGTGGGCGGCGACCGGAAGCGGATCATTCCATTCCGGCAGTTCCCATTCCGACGATGCCGACGGCATCGGCTTTTCTTCCACCTGTTCCGGGGCAGGTTCAGCAACCGGCTCGGGCGCGGGCTCATAGGTTTCCGCAGCAGCCTCGACCTGCGGAGCCGTTTCTACCGGTTCAGGCTCGGCGACCGGCTCAATGACTGGCTCCTGCTCAGGTTCCGGAAAGTGAGCAATGTGCTGTTCGGCGACAGCCTCATGGTGATGCTCTTCTAGCTCCGGTGAAGCCTCTTGAACCGTCTCGGGCTCGGCCTGCGCCACGGGAGTGTCTTCCTGTCCAACGACAGGGTGATCCCCGACGATATCCTGCTGCTCTACAGGTTCCTCGGCAACAACGGCTTCGAAAGTCTCTTCCGCCGGGGGAGAAACGGCGACGGGCTCTTCGTAACGCTCGACCGGCTCGTCGTATTGAACAGGCTGGACCGGTTCCGGCTGCGCTACTTCCGCCGGCTGCTGCTCTTCGACAACCGGGCTTTCCTCCGCGACAGGCTCCGCTTCCGCGACGGTTTCGACCTCCGGCTCGGTCGTCGCATGTTCTTCGGTTGCGACGGCCTCGGGAGCGGGATCGACGTACTGTTCATCGAGCGCGGGCAACGCCTCGGCATGATCATTCTCGACTTCGTTGATCGCCGCCTCGAGCTTGGTCATCTGGCGTTCGATCATATCGTCCGATGGACGCGGCTTCATGCTTTCCAGCTGACGGCGTACAGCGCCACGGGCCTTTTCATAGACCTTGGCCCGCATCTCGGGAACATTGTCCGACAGACCATCAACGGTCCTTCGAATAACAGCGACAAAATCTGCCATCAGAACTTTCTCATACCATCAGCGCGCGCACGCCAAACTGTCTAGTCGTAAGGTTGAAGACTAGTCCTCAAACGGGTCCGTCACAAGTATCGTGTCATCACGCTCCGGGCTGGTCGAAAGCAGGGCTACCGGTGCGCCGATCAGTTCTTCCACCTGGCGGACATATTTGATTGCCTGCGCCGGCAGATCGGCCCAGCTGCGGGCACCGACGGTCGATTCTTTCCAGCCTTCCAGCGTGATGTAGACAGGCTTGGCCTGAGCCTGCTGTGCTTGGCTGGCCGGCAGGTGATCGATCTCGACACCATCGAGCGTATAGCCGACGCAGATCTTCAGCTCATCGAGACCATCGAGAACATCGAGTTTTGTCAGGGCGATCCCGGTAATGCCGTTGGTGGCGACCGACTGGCGTACCAACGCTGCGTCAAACCAGCCGCAACGGCGCTTGCGGCCGGTGACCGTGCCGAATTCATGACCCTTCTCGCCGAGGAACTGGCCGATTTCGTCGAACAGTTCGGTCGGGAACGGGCCTTCGCCGACGCGGGTCGTGTAAGCCTTGGTGATACCGAGGATATAACCGAGTGCGCCCGGACCCATGCCGGAACCGGCGGCAGCCTGACCGGCGACCGTGTTCGACGAGGTGACGAAGGGATAGGTGCCGTGATCGATGTCCAGCAGTGTACCCTGCGCGCCTTCGAACAGGATGCGGGCGCCCTTGCGGCGCTGGCGATCGAGCAGCAGCCAGATGGTTTCCATGAAGGGCAGCACACGGGCGGCAACTGAGGACAGTTCCTCCATGATCGCCTCGTGGCTGACTTCGGCTTCGCCGAGGCCCCGGCGCAGCGCATTGTGATGTGTCAACAGGCGGTCGACCTTGGCCGGCAGCGTATCGAGATCGGCGAGATCCATGACGCGGATAGCGCGGCGGCCGACCTTGTCTTCATAGGCCGGGCCGATGCCGCGGCGCGTCGTGCCGATTTTGGTGCCGCTGTTAGAGGCGGCGTCCTCGCGGATCCCGTCGAGCTCGCGGTGCAGCGACAGGATCAGCGTGGCGTTGTCGGCGATGCGCAGGTTTTCCGGCGTGATAGAAACACCCTGCTTGTCCAGTTTCTCGATTTCGGCGATCAGCGCATGCGGATCGATGACGACGCCATTTCCGATAACGGCGAGCTTGCCCGGACGCACAACACCCGACGGCAGAAGCGAAAGCTTGTAGCTGGTTCCGTCGATCACGAGGGTGTGGCCGGCATTGTGGCCACCCTGGAAGCGCACGACGATATCGGCACGCTCGGAGAGCCAGTCGACAATCTTGCCCTTGCCTTCGTCACCCCATTGCGATCCGACCACCACGACATTCGTCATTTCAGATTTCCTGTTTCCTTGGCGCCAGTCATGCGCTGTCTTCAAACCCGCGCATCTATACTGTTTTGTTTTTTGGAAAGCGACCCTGTTTAGGCCGGGTTTCGGGGTTTTTGCATGGGAAAGACGGCGTTCGGGCCGTATTCAGGTGGCATGTCACGGGTCCAGACACGCGACATGCCGGCCGGACACTCGCTTTAAACGTATGAGTTCATCAGAATATTCGAAGTGAGTCCACCTCTGCGCCGGAGGGATCAAAGCATCCATCACAAGATCATAGTCGAAAGTCTGATGGGCGAGCATATGCCACGGCATCATATAATACCCATTGCCATATCCGCTTCAGGTTGATTCAATAGTGTCTCGACAAGCGATGCCATAAATAGATGGATGGGACCGCGCAATCCGCCATCGGCTCACTCGCCCTCGCCCAGGAATACAATCCCCGTGAACGTACAAGCCTATATCATTCTCTGCATCACCACGTTGATCTGGGGCGGAAATTCGGTCGCCGGAAAAATGGCCGTCGGCCATGTCAGCCCGATGATGCTGACCAGCATGCGCTGGGTCATTGCCTGCCTCGTGCTGCTGGTTTTCGCAGCTCCCCAAGTGCGCCGCGATTGGCCGGCGATCAGCAAAAACTGGCTGTTGCTGTTCGGCTATGGCGTCGTGGGGTTCACGGCCTTCAATGCCTTCCTCTACTCGGCCCTGCAATATACCAGCGCCATCAATGCGGTCATCGAACAGGCTGGCATTCCCATGGTCATCTTTGTGATGAATTACGTCCTGTTCAGGACGGCGTTTTCATGGGCGCAGATTGCCGGCTTCACTTTGACGCTGTTCGGGGTGGGGCTGACCGCCTCCCATGGCGATCTGAAGACCTTGCTGTCACTGGAACTCAATCAGGGTGATGCGCTGATGATGTTCGCCGTGCTGGTTTATGCCGGCTATACCGTAGCGCTGCGCTTCAAGCCGGACATTCATTGGAAGAGCCTGATCGCCGTTTCCGCCTTAGGCGCCCTGGTCAGCAGCCTGCCGCTGGTCGGCTGGGAGATCGCCACGGATCGCTTCATCTGGCCGGACAGCGAAGGCTGGATCATTATCGCCTATGCCGGTCTCTTGCCCTCGCTGGTGTCGCAGATTCTCTATGTCCGCGGCGTCGAACTGATCGGACCCAACCGCGCCGGGCTGTTCATCAACACGATCCCTATCTTCGGAACGCTGCTGTCGATCTTCCTGATCGGCGAAACGCTGCAGACCTTCCACATCATCGCCATGGCGCTGGTGCTCGGAGGCATCGCCGTGGCCGAACGCGGACGTCCTCGTCCAGCCGATAGCGTCCGGGAAGGCTAGGCGCTGAGCCGTATGGCGTCGGCAAAGAGGTCCTTTTCCATATAGACGGCCTGCCCGCCATAGGTCGCGAGCTTATGGGCAAGAGCTGCCTCCCGGTGTGCAGAAAAGCCCTGCCGCTGCCAAAATCCCTGCGAGCCATTGATCGAGATCAGCGCAGCGGTTTCGTAGCCCGCCTGTTTTGCCTGACGGGCTAGCAAAGCTGCAATCCCGGAGCCAGCACCGGAACCTCTTGTTTCCAGCAGCAAAGCGAGGTCATGCAAATACCAGATATCGGACGCGTCCGGGATTGACCCAAGCAGTGTATCGATCGGTGGCGGTGAACGGCGAATCCATGGATGACTGAGCACATATCCACAAATCGTTTCATCCTGCTCTAGGACGAAGCAGCCCTCGGGACACAATTCCAGTCGCTCGAGAAGCACTTCGGGCGCTTCAGCATGATCCCTATGGACGGTGCACTGGATTCTGTCGATCGCCTCTATGTCACCCCTACACGCGGGCCGCCAGTTCCACTCTCTCACAAACACGAACTTCACCTTTTGCATAACGAGAGACGCGCCGGAGGTGATCCGGCGCGTCCCTGAACCCTTGAATTTGGCTTGCAGCTATCAGTCGACGTTGAACACGAGCGGCTTGGCAGCCCGGATCGCCGTGTTAGCCCGCAGCCTGTCGAGAACCTCCTCGGAGACCGCACCATCCACATAGAGCAGCGCGATGGCATCAGCACCGGCGTTGTGGCGGCCGAGCTGGAAGTTGGCGATGTTGACGCCGGCGTCGCCGAGCGTCGTGCCGATGAAGCCGATCATGCCGGGAACGTCGGTGTTGGTGATGTAAACCATGTGATTACCGACGTCGGCATCCAGGTTGATATCCTTGATCTGGATGAAGCGCGGCTTACCGTCCGAGAAGACGGTGCCGGCGACCGAGCGGGTCTGGTTCTCGGTCGTCACCGTCAGCTTGATGTAGCCGTCGAACACACCCGACTTGTCACGCTTGACTTCAGACAGGATGATGCCCTTTTCCTTGATCATCACCGGAGCCGAGACCATGTTGACGTCCGCCACCTGTGCGCGGATCAGACCGGCAAGAACAGCGCTCGTCAGAGCCTTGGTGTTCATCGTCGCGGTCGCGCCATCATAAAGGATTTCGATTTCCTTGATCGCGCTTTCGGTGACCTGGCCAACAAAGGCACCAAGAACGTCGGCGAGCTTGATGAACGGCTTCAGGATCGGCGCTTCTTCCGCCGTGATCGACGGCATGTTGATGGCGTTGGAGACGGCACCTTTGACGAGGTAATCCGACATCTGCTCGGCGACCTGGAGAGCGACATTCTCCTGCGCTTCCGTCGTCGAAGCGCCGAGATGCGGCGTGCAGACAACGTTCGGCAGGCCGAACAGCGGGCTTTCCGTCGCGGGCTCGACCTCGAAGACGTCAAATCCGGCGCCGGCGACATGGCCGGACTTGATGGCATCGGCCAGCGCATGCTCATCGACCAGACCGCCACGGGCGCAGTTGATGATACGGACACCCGGCTTGGTCTTGGCCAGAGCCTCACGGCTCAGGATACCGCGCGTCTTGTCGGTCATCGGCACGTGCAGGGTGATGAAATCGGCCTGGGCCAGCAGTTCATCGAGTTCGACCTTGACGACGCCCATTTCCTCGGCGCGTTCCTTCGACAGGAAGGGGTCATAGGCGATGACGTGCATCTTCAGGCCGATGGCGCGGGCACAGACGATGCCGCCGATATTGCCGGCACCGATGACGCCGAGCGTCTTGCCGGTGATCTCGACACCCATGAACTTGGACTTTTCCCACTTGCCGGCCTGCGTCGAGGCATCGGCCTGCGGCAGCTGGCGGGCAACGGCGAAGATCAGCGCGATGGCATGCTCGGCCGTGGTGATCGAGTTGCCGAACGGCGTGTTCATAACGATGATACCGCGGCGCGAGGCAGCTGGGATATCGACGTTGTCGACGCCGATACCGGCGCGACCGATCACCTTGAGGTTGGTTGCGGCAGCGATCAGCTTCTCGGTCGCCTTGGTGGCGGAGCGGATGGCCAGACCATCATAATTGCCGATGATTTCGGCGAGCTTGTCCTTGTCCTTGCCGAGCTTCGGCTGGAAATCGACTTCCACGCCGCGATCGCGGAAGATCTGGACGGCGGTTTCGGAGAGTTCATCGGATACGAGTACGCGAGGTGCCATGAGAGGCCTCCATTGGTTTCGTCAAAATTGAAAAGGATGAGAGGACCGCGCCTGTCAGCGCGGTCGAAAACCGATCAGGCCGCAGCCTGCGAAAGCGTTGCCTTCTGCGTCGCGAACGCCCAGTCGAACCAGGGCATCAGAGCCTTGATGTCGGACGTTTCGATCGTCGCGCCGGCCCAGATTCGGAAGCCAGACGGGGCATCGCGATAGGCGCCGATGTCGTGGGCGACACCCTGCTTTTCCAGCAGCGCGACCATGCCCTTGGCGAAGGCATCCTGTCCGGCGGCGTCGAGGGCTGCAACCTGCGGATCGACGATCTTCAGGCAAACGGACGTGTTCGACTGCGTTGCCGGGTCGGCTGCCAGATTGGCGATCCAGTCGGTCTTGGCGACGAAATCCTGGATGGCCTGGGCATTGGCATCAGCCCGCGCGATCAGAGCCTTGAGGCCACCGAGCGACTTTGCCCAGTTGAGCGCATCGATATAATCCTCGACGCAGAGCATCGACGGCGTGTTGATCGTCTCGCCCTGGAAGATGCCTTCGATGATCTTCCCGCCCTTGGTCATGCGGAAAATCTTCGGCAGCGGCCAGGCCGGCTCGTAGTTTTCGAGACGCTCGACGGCGCGGGGCGACAGGATGAGAATGCCATGCGCACCCTCGCCGCCCAGAACCTTCTGCCAGGAGAAGGTGACGACATCGAGCTTGGCGAAGTCGAGATCCTGCGCGAAGGCGGCCGATGTCGCGTCGCAGATGGTCAGGCCCTTGCGGTCGGCCGGTATGAAGTCACCGTTGGCAACACGCACACCCGAGGTCGTGCCGTTCCAGGTGAAGACGACGTCACGGTCGAAATCGACCTGAGTGAAGTCAACGATCTTGCCGTAGTCGGCAACGAACTTACGGGTATCAGGGAGCTTGAGTTCCTTGACGACATCGGAAACCCACCCGGAGCCGAAGCTTTCCCAGGCGACCATGTCGACGCCGCGCGGGCCGAGCAACGACCAGAGCGCCATTTCGACGGCGCCTGTGTCGGACGCGGGCACGATGCCGATGCGGTAATCCGCCGGAACGTTCAGGACTTCACGGGTGAGATCAATGGCTTGCTTGAGCTTGCTCTTGCCAACCTTGGCGCGATGCGAGCGACCGAGCGCGGCATCAGAGAGCGCTTCGAGCGACCAACCGGGACGCTTAGAGCAAGGACCAGAGGAAAAATGGGTATTTGCCGGGCGCAATTCCGGCGTCGCAGGGGTCGTCATCTGAGCTATCCTTCCAGATAGAAAGCCTCTCGTTAGGGAGAGGTGGCCTGCCGCCGTGGATATGGCGGGAGCGGAAGGAAGTCAAGAAACTTATGTCGCTGGTGAAAAGATTTTTGGCGGTTTCGGCAACCTCGCGCGGCTACCAGAGCGACAGCCGCAGGCCGGCCCGGATTTCGTGGCGGGACAAACCGTCGTCGAAACCCTTGATGTCGGTGCCACCGAACATGTCGCCGTCGGCAATCTGTGAATACCGATAGTTGAGATCGAGCTTCAGGCGCTCGGTGACATCGTAGGACACGCCGGCCATCAGAGCATACGTGAAACGCCAGCTGCTGTCGCCGTTCAGCGACTGCGTCGCCGCTGCCGCGCCGGAACAGGCCACCACTCCGGGGACGCATTCCGTCGTGAGCGACACGTCGCTCCAGTCCAGCCGTGTGACGCCAAGTCCGGCGCCGAGATAGGGTGTGAAGCCGGCAAGCGTGGCGATATCCACATAGCCATTCGCCATCAGGCCGATGCCTCTGTAGTCGGCGCGCGCGTCACCGGCACAGCGCGTACCGATCGCTTCTCCGGCGCAGGCAAAGTTCGCCTGCCCTGATGCATCGTAGTCGCCACCGAAATACTCGCCGGTCAGGTCGGCGCGCATCATGTCGTTGAACTGGTAGCCAACGCCCAGCGATCCCGAAAACGGTTTGCCGAAACGTGCATCATCGAAGGATGCGCTATCCGAGATTCCGGCAACGGTATTTAAGGCGCGCAGCGAAGGTGTGCCCTCTCCTGCCCAGCCTGCATAGCCCAAGTCTCCACGGACATAGAAACCCGCATCACCGCCAGCCGCGGCAGAGATCGTAACCTCGGGCGCATCAAGCAAGTCGTCGGCAGCATGAGCGGGCGGTACGGACCCGACGATAACGGCCAAGGCAAGCGGCGTATAGGCCGCCTGAAACAAATACCGCCAGTTTATCATTGTACCCTCGTCCACCTTTATTGACGGCGAGCGAATCGCGGCGCGCCGTCTGCAGGCGTTAACAATTGCAGGGACAAGTTAAGCAGCGGTTAAGCATGTTTTTTCAGAAAAAGTTAACGACAGAATAGTTTGAAAAACGAAAAAAGGGCCGCCGAACCGGCAGCCCCTCATGTCGTTTTGTCTGCACGACTATTGCAGAGAATAACGCAGACCCATCTTGAAATCGTGGGATGTGATGTCCTTGAATTTCATAGACGAGGTGCTGACCGTGTCGTCATAGGCATTGATACCACCCGTCTCGCCATCGCCGAGGTCGAGGTAGCTGTAGCCGAAATCGACCGTTAGGCGATCAGTCGCCTTGTAGGCGAGACCGGCATGCAGAGCCCAGGCAAAATCCCAGTTGTGGCCGCTGTCCGCGTAGGCAAAACCACCTGTCGGAACGTTGACGTCGCGGAAGTGAGAAATGGTGTTGCGCGAAGCACCGATACCGGCACCCACATAGGGGGTGATGCCGTACCATTCACCGATATCGACGTAAGCATTGGCCATCAAAAGCCATTCCGACTTTTCGCCGCTGTAATCGTTGGTGCCGTCCCAGACGACGTCACCATTCTCGGTGTGCCCATAGCGGTCCGCGCCGGTAAATTCGGCGTTGCCACGATACTGGACAAAACCGTCGGCACGCAGCCAGTCATTAAACTGATAACCCACACCGATTGCCGCAGTCGGCGCGCTGCCGAAGCCACCGTCATCCGTCATGTCGTGAATTTCGACGTCATTGAACAGCGGGTGTTCCAGGCTACCGAGGCGCTGGTTGCTCATGCCCAGATCACCACGAAGATACCATCCGCCCATCGGCACGACGACGGGTGGTTCTTCGTACACGAGGTCCGCAGCCGAGGCGGAGGTGGCGAGCAATCCTGCCGCAATAGCTATTAAATACTTGTTCATCGGGTTTCTCCGCAGTCTCACCGACAGAAAGTTATATCGGGCGAAATTGAAACTGGGATAATCCTTGCAGACGGCGGTTAATATAGCATTAAGTATAGAAATTTACTATGTTTTGTGCGTTTTACGCGACATTTTGCAACCGCCAGCAGTAACGCACCGGCAAACTAAAGCCGGTGCGTTTCGAAACTGGAAATCTTGTGATTTTCTGATTCGTCAGGCGACGTTGCGAACGCCGCCGATAACGCCGATCAGCTCATCGACGATCCGCTCCACCTGGGTACGATCATCGCCTTCCGCCATGACGCGGATCAACGGCTCGGTGCCCGAGGGACGGATCAGCAATCGGCCGTTCTTGGCCAGTTCTGCTTCCGCATCGGCGATGGCTTGGCGAACCGTGATGTCCTCGAGCGGCGAGCCGGTTGAGATGCGCACATTCTTCAGGATTTGCGGCACGGGGTCGAAGCGGTGGCAGACCTCGCTGACCGTCTTGCCCTGCCGCTTGACGCAGGCAAGAATCTGCAGCGCGGCGACGAGACCGTCGCCTGTCGTACCGAAGTCCGACAGAACGATATGACCGGACTGTTCCCCACCGACGTTGAAATCGCCCTTGCGCATCTGCTCGACGACATAGCGGTCACCAACCTTGGTCCGGTGCAGATCCAGCCCACGGCCCTTGAGATAGCGTTCGAGGCCCAGATTGGACATGACGGTGGCGACGACACCGCCGCCTCGCAGCATGCCATCGGCCGCCCAACCATCGGCGATCACCGCCATCAACTGGTCACCGTCGACGACCGTACCGGTCTCATCGACGATGAGGACGCGATCGGCGTCGCCATCGAGCGCGATGCCGATATCGGCGCGCACCTCGTGGACCTTGCGAGCCAACGTGTCCGGATGGGTGGAGCCGCATTCGAGGTTGATATTCATCCCGTTCGGTTCGTTGCCGATGGTGACGACTTCGGCGCCCAACTCCCAAAGTGCGAGCGGGGCGACCTTGTAGGCAGCGCCATTAGCGCAGTCGATGGCGATCCGCAGACCCTGCAGTGTCACGTCGCGCGGCAGCGTGCGCTTGGCATGTTCGACGTAGCGATAGATATCGCCCTCGACGCGCTTGGCGCGGCCGATCTCGTGGGACTTCGCCAGTTGCGCTGCCATGTCCTTGTCGAGCAGATCCTCGATCTGGCTTTCGATCTCGTCGGAAAGCTTGTAGCCGTCCGGTCCGAACAACTTGATGCCATTGTCTTCGAACGGATTGTGCGAGGCGGAGATCATCACGCCGACATCGGCGCGCAGCGAGCGTGTCAGCATGGCGACGCCGGGCGTCGGGATCGGTCCGAGCAGAAACACATCGAGGCCGGCGGCAGTGAAGCCTGCGACCAAGGCATTTTCCAGCATGTAACCGGAGAGGCGCGTATCCTTGCCGATCACCACCCGGTGACGATGGGCACCGTTGCGAAAGATCGTACCGACAGCGATGCCGACGCGCATGGCAAGGTCCGGGGTCATCGGGAAAAGGTTCGACTGTCCGCGGATGCCATCCGTGCCGAAATATTTGCGCTTCATAAAAACTCCAGTTCTGGTCAAAGGCGCCGCCGCGAGACGTTCGCGCTCCGCAGGAACGTCTTCCCGCAATACCGGCATTTCCGGATCGCATGCCGATGCGTCTGCATCAGGCCGCGATCGCGTGGAAAACTGCGATGGTTCTTCTCTTGCCATAAAACCGGCGCGACAGCATCCCGTTTTATCATCAGAATTCATTACAGCACGTTACCAAGCAGGAACCGGCAACGAAGACATTTGTACTATGAATGGCAAAGAAAAACCGCCGCACCTCACGGCGCGGCGGTTCTATGATGGTTTATTGTCACACACAAGCCTGTAGCCGAAAGCCTTATTGCGGCTGCGGCTCGTACCCGCCTTCCGCTTCATCGCCCTTGCCGACGGAGCCGTCCTTCTTGGTGCCTGTCGAGGGAACGGCCGAACCACGATGCGGCGTCGAATCGTCACCGAGGTCACGCGCCGGCTTTTCGCCACGGATGAGAGACTTGATCTCGTCGCCGGTCAGCGTCTCGTATTCGAGCAAGCCTTCGGCGATAGCGACGAACTCGCTGTGCATCTCGGTGATAATCCGGGTCGCTTCCACATAGGCTTCGTCAATCAGGCGGCGCACTTCGCTGTCGATCTTCTGCGCTGTCGATTCCGAAACGTTCTTGGACTGCGAAACCGAATGACCGAGGAAGACTTCCTGCTGGTTCTCGCCATAAGCGACATGACCGAGCACGTCGGAAAAGCCCCACTGCGTGACCATGGCGCGCGCAAGCTTGGTCGCCTGCTCGATGTCAGACGAAGCGCCGGAGGTGATGTTTTCCTTGCCGAAGGTGATCTCTTCCGCGACACGGCCACCCATCATGATGACGAGGCGCGAGACCATCCACTTGTAGCTCATGGAATAGCGGTCGCCTTCCGGCAACTGCATGACCATGCCGAGCGCACGTCCGCGCGGAATGATCGTCGCCTTGTGCAGGGGATCTGCGACCGGAACCTTGAGCGCCGTAATAGCATGGCCTGCTTCGTGATAGGCGGTCAGCTTCTTTTCGGCCTCGGTCATGGCGGAGGAGCGGCGTTCCGCGCCCATCATGATCTTGTCCTTGGCGTCTTCGAATTCCAGCATGGTGACGACACGCTTGTTGCGGCGCGCAGCCATCAAGGCGGCTTCGTTGACGAGGTTCATCAGATCGGCGCCCGAGAAACCGGGTGTGCCGCGGGCCAGAACCTTGAGATCGACATTCGGCGCCAGCGGCACGTTGCGGATATGCACCTTGAGGATACGCTCGCGGCCATTGATATCCGGGTTCGGCACGACGACCTGGCGGTCGAAACGGCCCGGACGCAGAAGCGCCGGATCGAGAACGTCGGGACGGTTGGTCGCGGCGATCAGGATAATGCCTTCATTGGCCTCGAAGCCGTCCATTTCGACGAGCAACTGGTTGAGCGTCTGTTCGCGCTCATCATTGCCACCGCCGAGACCGGCGCCACGATGGCGGCCGACGGCGTCGATTTCGTCGATGAAGATGATGCAAGGCGCATTCTTCTTGGCCTGCTCGAACATGTCACGGACACGGCTTGCACCGACACCGACGAACATTTCAACAAAGTCAGAACCGGAAATCGTGAAGAACGGCACATTGGCTTCGCCGGCGACGGAGCGCGCCAGCAGCGTCTTACCGGTGCCGGGAGGACCGACGAGCAGCACACCACGCGGAATACGGCCGCCGAGACGCTGGAACTTTTGCGGATCGCGCAGGAACTCGACGATTTCCTCAAGGTCCTGCTTGGCTTCATCGACGCCAGCGACATCGTCAAACGTGACGCGGCCATGCGCTTCGGTCAGAAGCTTCGCCTTGGACTTGCCGAAACCCATCGCACCGCGCGAACCGCCCTGCATCTGCCGCATGAAGAACAGCCAGACACCGAGGATCAGCAGCATGGGCAGAAGTGTGCCGACATAGCTCAGGAAACCAGACGAACCATCGGTCTCGGGGCGAACCGTGACGGTCACGTTCTTGGCTTCCATGCGCTCGGTCAGCGCCGTATCGATCGCCGGCGCATAGGTCTGGAAGGTCGCGCCGCTTTCGGTATACGAACCGATCACCTTGTTCCCGGTGATCAGCACTTCCTTGACCCGGCTCCCGTCAACGTCCTTCAGGAACTGGGAGAAGGGAATATCCTTCGACCCGGTGCGCTCGGTCGGCTGCTGGAACATGCTGAACAGCGCGATCAACAGCAGGGCTATGATCGCCCAAAGGGCGAAATTTCTAAAATTAGGGTTCATCGAACTCCCCGGAACCTCTGTCGCAACCCGCAATGATTTGTGGCTGCATTCTTGCGCCTAACATAGGGTTGCGGGACTGGCTTGCCAAGGCAAACTCAAGTCCAACCCTTCTTTTCCGTCAAAACATCGTGAACCGGAGGTGGAATAAAACGGTCACGGCCCAAAAGCACGGCTAACGCATCCGCCATAATCAGGTCGAAACGCGGCAAAAAGGTGTCATAAAGACCGATTAGGGCCTCGACGGATACCTCTGGCGGCAGATCGTCGAAAAAGTTTGGGGTAGATATGGCCGCGCGCTTGACGATCGCTTCAGGCAGGCCTGCGGCAATCGGTCCCGCAGAGAGCCGTGCGGCATCCGCGCCGGCTCTCATAACAAGTGGTTCCGCACCGGAATTGGCGACGAGAAATCGATTGTCCCAGATGGCCGTGCTCAGCGGCGGCACCGCCAACTCCGGCAGCCCCCTTCCCTCGCGATAAAGGTAAAGGCCCGACCGGCGGCGGTCGAAGACGACACGGCCAGCAGTCATGCGACCATCCTGCCCTTTGGCGAGAAGGGCGGCAAGCCGAGCGACCGTCTCCCGACCCGAGGGATAGGATCGCCCGCCGATGACGGCGGCCAGCGACAGGATCGCCCGCTGACAAATCGGATCGGCGATGTTTTCGGCCAGCGCCGGATCGATCCGCATGGCGAGCGCGCCGAAGCCGGTGACGTGCAACGCGAGAAGCTCGGCGACGCGCTCACTCGACCGGCGGCGCGCCGTGGCGGCGGCGATGAACTGATCGCGATCTGAAGCCATATTCTCGCCAATGGCTTGCCGGACGCGGACACGCTCGAAACCCCGGTTGAAATTGCTGGGGTCGTCGAACCAATCTTCCTGCCGGGACATAAGGTATTCACGGATGTCGCCGCGGCGCAGGCCGAGGAACGGCCGCATGATCCAGATTCGCCGGTCGAACAGAACGCCATCAGCCATACCCGCCAGCCCGATCGCATCCGGTTCCGATCGGCTCTGCCGCATGGCAACCGTTTCCGCCTGATCATCCAGCGTATGACCGGTCACGATACACTGCGCGCCAAATTCCTGCGCCACGTCGGCCAGGAGGCCGTACCGGGCCAGCCGTGCCGCAGCCTGAATGCCGGTCACCGGCTTTTCACTGCTCCATCGCCGGGTCACATGGGTAATGCCGCGCGCTGCGCAGAAAGCAGCAACGGCACGGGCCTCGTCACCGGATTCAGGTCTGAGCGCATGGTCGATGGTACAGGCTGCCAGCGAAAATGCAGAAAATCCGTCACCAGAAATCGCCTCGCTGAGCGCCAGCAGCAACCCCTTGGAATCGCTGCCCCCGGAGATCGCGACAAGGATCAGGCCAGGCGTCTTGAAAGAAGAAAGAAAATGTCTTGCCGTCTCGACGGCGCGGTGCGGCGCGGCAGCAGACTGCGGCGCTGCACGGTCAGCAGGCAAGGCGGCTCTGTTCGCTGGTGACCTTTGCCTTCACGGCAGAAGATGCCTTCGGATAGCGCTTGTTGACCTCGCGCAGCGTGGCGCAGGCGGTGTCCTTGTTGTCTAGGGCGGCGAGCGACATGCCGAGCTTCAGGAGCATTTCCGGCGCCTTGGGCGACTTGCTGTACGCCTGGTGCGCATCGAGGAAGGTCTTGGCGGAATCGTTGAACTTGCCCTGCGAATATTGCGCCTCGCCCATCCAGAAGCTGGCATCCGCGGCCTTTTCGCCCTTCGGGAATGCTTCGAGGTAGCTGCGGAATTCGTTTTCGGCGGTGCTGTAGTCTCCCGTCAGCACATGGCCGTAGGCGGACTGATAGAGATCGCCGGGATTGTCGAGGGAAGCGGACTGCTGCTGCGTCTCGGGCGTCTGGTTGATGCCCGTATCCACGCCCGGAAGCGTCTGCTCGAGGCTGGACGTATCCTGATTGGCGCCGACCGGATTGCCCGCGTCGTCGAAGATAATCTGGCCGAGTGTCGAGGGTGGCGTACCATTGTTGGCGCCGGCAGTGGTATCCGACCCCAAACCTGCGTTGGGATCGGCTGCTGCCTGGTCATCCGTGGCCGGTGGGGTCGCGGATGCAGTGTCGTTTGTGCTGGGTGTTTCAATCTGGCTCTTCTTGGTGGAGCCCGACTTGCCACCTTCCAGATCCTGGAAGCGGAATTCGTTGTCTTCCTGGAATTTGCGGATCTGCTCCTGCATCTGCAGAAGCTGGAAGCTCATTTCCTCGATACGCCCATTGAGCTGGCGGATCTGTTCCTCGAGCTGCCCGATGCGTCCAACCTCGCTCGACTGGACTTTCAGCAGCGGCGTCTTCTGCGGCGATTGGCTCTCGCCATGGATGACGCGGTTCAACAACGCGGAAAGCGGCATGGCGGTCGCCATCTGCCCGAAGCCTACGAAGGCAGTGAGGCCGATCATTCCCGCCACGACAAAATGTTTCATGTCATGAGTCCTGTTTGATTATTCCACTCTCGCCGCCAGCCGATGCAAATCAGGCCTTGGACGATTGCCGCACAGTTTTCCAATTGGCCCCAAAAAGCAACGGAGTTCGGTTAAAGTGTGACAAAAAAGAAAGGGCGGCCCGAAGACCGCCCGCTCTCGAAGCTTTTTCGACTGTCCGGCAATTACATGCCGGCGCCACCGAGCACCGTGACGGCGCGGCGGTTCTGCGACCAGCAGGAAATGTCGTCGCAGACGGCGACCGGCTTTTCCTTGCCGTAGGAGATCGTCTTGATCTTGCCGGCCGGAATGCCGCGCGAAGCGAGGTAATCGCGGGTCGCGGCAGCGCGGCGTGCGCCGAGAGCCAGGTTGTATTCGCGGGTACCGCGTTCGTCGGCGTGACCTTCGACGGTGATCGCATAGTTTGGGTACTTGGCCAGCCACTGGGCCTGACGATCGAGCGTTGCCTGTGCATCGGCGCGGATCGAGGTGGAGTCCGTATCGAAGAAGATGCGGTCGCCGACATTGACCGTGAAGTCCTGGGCCGAACCCGGGGTAGCGGCGTTGAGGCCAAGGCCAGCAGCGTCGTTCGGCAGGCTGTTCTTCTTGTTGGCGCAGCCGGCAATGGCGAGCGTCATGAACAGGGCAACCATGACCGGGTTGCGGGCGAGGGTCTGCATGCGGCCTTCGGCCTGGGCGTGAATGCGGCTCATGGGCCGGTCTCCTTGGAAGTGTAAAATCAGGGTTGCCGAACTGTAACCGGAAGCGGTTAATCCACTTTCAACAGCTATGGTTAACAGAACGTCAAAATTCGTATTATGGCCTGCTAAATCAGCACTTTGCGGCAGGAAAGGGGCACGTCGCCACATTTCCCGCCGCATTGTGGCAATGCTATTCCAGAAGCGGTGACCAGGCCGGGTCGGATGCGAAACCCTTGGTCTGGACCTGCTGTTCGTTGTAGCCGGTGATGTCGATCGAGTAGAGCTGCGGACCGCCGGCTCCGGCACTCTGGCGGAAGAACATCAGCACGCGGCCGTTCGGCGCCCAGGTCGGACCTTCATTGTGAAAGCCCGTCGTCAGGATGCGCTCGCCCGAACCGTCCGGCTTCATGACGCCGATCGAGAACTTGCCGCCCGACTGTTTGGTGAAGGCGATCAGGTCTCCACGCGGCGACCAGACCGGGGTCGAATAGGAGCCGTCGCCGAAGGAAATGCGGTTCTGGCCACCACCGCCCGCGCTCATGACATAGAGCTGCTGGCGACCGCCACGGTCGCTTTCGAATACGATCTGGCTGCCATCCGGCGAATAGGACGGCGAGGTATCGATGGCGGCCGTCGAGGTCAGGCGCGTCGTCGTGCGCGAACGCAGGTCCATCGTGTAGATGTTGGCGTTGCCGTCCTGCTGCAGGCTCATGATAACCCGCTGGCCATCCGGCGAGAAACGTGGCGAAAACGTCATGCCGGGGAAATTGCCGACGACTTCGCGCTGTCCAGTTTCAAGCTGCAGCAGGTAAACGCGCGGCTCGTTGCCCTCGAAGGACATGTAGGTGATTTCCTGCTTGTTCGGCGAGAAGCGCGGCGTCAGGACGATATCGTTGGAATTGGTGACCGCGCGAGCGTTGAAGCCGTCCTGGTCCATGATCGCCAGCTGGCGCTTGCGGGCCGTCTTCGGGCCGCTTTCGGCGACATAGACGATGCGGGTATCGAAATAACCGTCTTCGCCGGTGATTTCCTTGTAGATCGCGTCAGCAATGATGTGGGCGACACGGCGCCAGTTTTCCGGCTGGGTGAAGAACTGCTGGCCGGTCATCTGCGAGTTGCCGAACGTATCCCAGAGACGGAATTCAGCCTTCAGGCGGCCATCGCCTTCCTGCGTGACGCGGCCGGTCACCAGCGCCTGCGCATTGATGACCTTCCAGTCCTCGAAGCGTGGTGCGGCGTCCGGGTTGGAAATCTTCTCGATGAAGGCGTTCTTGTCGATCGGCGCGAACAAGCCGGACCGCTTCAGATCTGCGGCGACTACATCGGAAATCTTCTGGCCAAGCTCGCCCTGCAGGAAATCGCTGACGGCGATCGGCATGGGCTCGACATTGCCCTTGTTGATGTTGAGTTCAACGCGCGCCGACACGGGCGAGGTCGACAGCGTGACCACCGCCGCGAGCGCGACGAAAAAACGGAAGATGTTGCGTTTCAGCATTTATCCAAGCCTTTCAGCCATTCATTCATTGCTTGTCATTGGATCGACATGGAGCTGGGGTCGAAATTCACGACCATCTCTCTCCATGAATCGTATTTGTCAGCCGGCAACCCCTCGAAAGGCAGCGACTTCAGGATGGCGCGGCGTACGCTGCCGGCCATCGTCCGTCGCGCTGCTTCGGAGCCACCCTTGGTCTCGACTTCCGGCTGGCCGACGATATTGCCCTGCGGATCGAGTTCGAAGCTCACCGTCAGGATCATGCCGTCCAGCCCCTCGATGCCGGCAAAAGAACTCCAGTTCTTCTGGATCTGCCCGCGCAGTGCGTCCATTTCGTTCTGCGACAGCGTGTTACCGGTCGTCTTGGACGCGCCGAACGCCTTTTCCGTCTTGCCGCGCTTCGCACCGCCATTGGACGGGTCGGTCTTGTTGAGAAGCGCCGCGATCTCGTCCGCGTTGAAATCGGAATCGTTGGCGGACGACGCCTTCTTCTTCTCTTTCTTGTTTTCTTCGTTCTTGCGATCCGGGGTTTTGGCCGTCTGCGCCTTCTGCTCAACCTTCGGCTTGGCCATGGGCGTCGGCACCTTATCCGGCAAGGCCTCCGCTTCCGGGTTCTCGGCGGGCTTTTCTTCAGCCGGCTGCTCTTCCGGCTTCGAGTCCGGCTTGACTTCCTGTTTCGGCTCGGGAAGCGAGGCAACTTCGGTGGCCGGCTCAGACGCAGGCTTTTCCTCGACGACTTCCTTGGTCTCTTCCTTTGCCGGGTCCGGCGTCGGTTCGACCTTCTCGGTCTTTTCGGGAGCTGCCGCCGCTTCGTTGTTGCTTGGCTTGGCGTCCGGCACTGGAGCCGACTTCAGATCGACATTGTTCTCGCCGACATTTTCGGCATTTTCGACGGTATCCGGACGCTTGGTCGGCGTGACGGATGGGACTTCAGCCTTGGGCGCTTCCTTGTCGCCCTGCTCCAACTGCGTCAGTTCTTCAATCGGAACCATGTCGACAGGCAACGCCTCGACATCGGCGACCTGGAAGTCAGCCGGGCTGCCGAGCGACACCAGCGCCCATGTGAGCACCAGCGCATGCAGAACAGCCGATGTGATGAGACTGGTCTTCATCGTACGCGCTCTACTGGCCCTTTTTCGGCTGGGTTACGAGACCGATATTCTTGAAGCCGGCTTCCTGGATGCGCGACATGACGTCGGCAATCACGCCATAGGGAGACGTCGCATCGCCGCGCACGAAGATGCGCTCGCTGTAGCCGGTGGTGGCGATGGCTTCGAGCTTGGCGGCGACTTCCTCGACCGGGATCGGGGTTTCCTGCAGGAAGACCTGGCCGTCGCTCTTGACGGAAATGGTGATCGGCTGTGTTTCGGAATTCAGGGCCTTGGCCTGCGTTTCTGGCAGGTCGATCGGCACGCCGACCGTCATCATCGGTGCGGCGACCATGAAGATGATCAGGAGAACGAGCATGACGTCGACGAACGGCGTGACGTTGATCTCGCTCATCACGGCCTTGCCGCCGCGACCGCCACGGCCACCGCGACGCCGGCCACCCGAGGCCTTGGCTCCACCTGCTGACATACCCATCGTCTATACCCCTGTTCCTGCGAAGACCGTGCGCTTGTCGCGCAGCGCTTATTGTGCAGCCTGGCGAGGCTGCAGCTTCTCATCGATCTGGCGCGAAAGAATGGCCGAAAACTCGTCGGCGAAACCTTCCATGCGGGAGGTCAGCTTGCCGGCATCGGCGGAGAATTTGTTGTAGGCGATAACCGCCGGAATAGCGGCGAGAAGGCCGATCGCGGTGGCGAGAAGCGCTTCCGCGATACCGGGAGCAACGACCGCGAGGTTGGTCGATTTCGAGCCGGCGATGGCCTGGAACGAGGTCATGATACCGACGACCGTACCGAACAGACCGACGAACGGACCGGCCGAACCGATGGTGGCCAGCGAACCGAGCCGCGATTCCAGTGCTTCGGCTTCACGGGCGAGCGTCACGTCCATGGCGCGGTCGATACGCATCTGCAGGCCGATCGGCGAACGGGCGCCGCGCTCGAAGGATTTCTTCCATTCGCGCATGGCCGACACGAAGATCGCACCCATGCCGGAAGTCGCCCGGTCGGAGAGCGTCCGGTAGAGCTCTTCCAGCGACTGGCCGGACCAGAAGACCTGCTCGAAGGCATCCAGCTGACGGCGGACCTTGCCGAATTTCAACGTCTTGTCGACAACGATCGCCCAGGTCCAGATCGAGGCGCCGATCAGTCCCAGCATGACCAGCTTCACGACGAAGCCCGCTTCCATGAATAGCGACCACAGCGTCACGTCCGTCGTCGCCGCAGCCAATCCAACCTGTTCCATCGTCTCAAATCCCCGAATCCAAACGCCCGGCAAGAGCAGTCTCATGCTCACAGCCAGGTAGCTCAAACGTCATTGTTGCAAGATTGACCCGGCAGCTGCCGTTGAACCGACGTCATGCCGGTCTTTAAGCTTCCTGTCTGCCTTCTTGCGTTCAATCTTGGTGAAAGGATGACGTGCATTGCACAAAACCCTAATAGAGGCATTAAGACATCATTATGGTTAAGGGAGTGTTACTTTACTGCACTGCAATGCGGCGTCCGTTTGCCTTTACGGCACCGTGACGGCGGAACATTCAGCCCATCGCCACGTTATGCGGCCATGAGCAATATAACCCCGAAACCATCGACCAAGCGCCCTTCCCGGCCGCATTTCGACCATCGCGACCGCCTGATCCTAGCGCTCTACGCGCAACTCCGCGCCGAGCGGGAAACCCGCGAAGCTCTGGAATGGGCAATCGAGAACGACGCCATGTCACCGGAAGTGCTGCAGGCGATGGTGACCGATCCCGTGCCGGTCATCACCAGCGAGGATGTCGCGGCCCTCGAACGTCTTCTCGCCCGCGACGGCAGCAACGGAAAGATTTCGCACTAGCACTCCAAACATCAAAAGGTGGAAACATGGTATCGCGTGCAATGTGGAAAGGTCAGTTGCGCCTCTCCCTCGTTTCCATTCCCGTCGAAGTGTTCAGCGCTACCAAGACCGGCGCTCGGTTTTCTTTTCGCCAGATTCACGAACCTTCCGGCAAGCCGGTGCATTACGACAAGGTGGTTGAGGGCATAGGTCCCGTCGACACCGACGAAATCGTCAAGGGTTATGAGTATGAGAGCGGCAAATATGTCCTGCTCGAGCCGGAAGAAATCGATGCGGTGAAGCTCGAGACGAAGAAGACGCTGGAACTCGTCCAGTTCGTTGATGCCTCAGAAATTTCCCCGATCTATTACGACAAGCCCTATTACGTCGTCCCTTCCGACGATCTCGCCGAGGACGCCTATCGGGTCGTTCGCGACGCTTTGCGCAAGGCTGGAAAGGTAGGGCTCGGTCAACTGACCCTGCGTGGACGCGAATATATCGCCGCCATCAAGCCCTGCGGTGATGGCCTGCTTCTCGAAACGCTGCATTACGCCGATGAACTGCGCAAGGCGGACCCGATGTTTCACGGGCTTTCGGGAAAGACATCGGATGACGAACTGCTCGATGTGGCGACAGCGCTGATCGACAAGAAGACCTCGAAATTCAATGCCGCGAACTTCAAGGACAACTACTCCACTGCATTGAAAGACCTCGTCCAGCGGAAGCTGAAGGGCAAGAAGGCCAAGATAGAGGTGGATGAGGAAGAGGATGACAAGGGCAAGCGCGGCGACAATGTCGTCGACCTGATGTCGGCCCTCAAGAAGAGCCTGGAAGGCAGCAGCGCCAAACCGTCCGCGCCGAAGAAGGCACCTGCGAAGAAAAAGTCCGCGTGAACCTCATGGTCCAGCAGTACGATTCCCTGACCGAATACAATCGCAAGCGTGACTTCACCAAGACCGCGGAGCCAAAAGGCGCGACGAAACGATCGAAGGCCGGAAAGCTGTTTCTGGTGCAGAAACATGACGCAATCCGGCTTCACTACGATTTTAGGCTGGAATGGAAGGGCGTACTGAAAAGCTGGGCGGTGACGCGCGGGCCGAGCATCAATCCCGAGGACAAGCGCCTTGCCGTGCGCACCGAGGACCATCCTCTCGCCTATGGCGATTTCGAGGGTACGATCCCGAAGAAGCAATATGGCGGCGGCACGGTCATGCTCTGGGATACCGGCTGGTGGGAACCCGACAACGACCCGGATGAAGGCCTGAAGGAAGGCAAGCTGAAATTCCACATTCACGGCCAGCGCATGCACGGCGGCTGGACACTGGTGCGGATGAAGCCGCGAAATGGCGAAAAGCGGGAAAACTGGCTGTTGATCAAGGAGCACGACGACGAGACGGACGAGGATGGCGAAAGCCTGCTCACCGAAAATCTCACCAGTGTGAAAACCGGGCGCTCGATGGAGGAGATCGCCTCCGGCCATGGCGAGAAAACGGCCCATGTCTGGCAGTCGAGCAAAAGCGCCGCCGCCAACGTCAAGGCCGGCGCCATCGCCGAGGAACCGACCGCCCCGAAGACCGCGAAAGAACGTCGTGGCAACGCGCCGGCTTTCGTCAACCCGCAGCTTGCGACACTGACCGCAGATGCGCCCGTTGGCGATGACTGGCTGAACGAAGCAAAGTTTGACGGTTACCGCCTGATGATCTCGATCGGCAAGCAAGGCGTCGCCTGCTTTACCCGGACGGGGCTCAACTGGACGGAAAAATTTCCGGACATTGCCCATGGGTTCGCCGATCTCGATTGCGATACCGCGCTGATCGACGGGGAAGCCGTGGCCGCATCTGAGGAAGGCTCCAAATTCTCGGCCTTGCAGAAGGCCATCAAGACCGGCGGCGAAACGCGGTTCTACGCTTTCGACCTTCTGCACCTGAATGGGAAGGACCTGCGCAAGAAGCCGCTCGTCGAGCGCAAGCAGGCCTTGAAGACCCTGCTCGATACGCTGGAGACCACACGCGCCATTCAATATAGCGAGCATGTTCGCGGCAATGGCGAAAAGGTCTTTCAAGCCATGTGCAAGGCCGGACAGGAAGGTATCATTGCCAAACAGGCCGATGCGCCCTACCGCGAAGGCCGCGTCGGCAGCTGGCTGAAGATCAAATGCACCAAACGGCAGGAATTTGTTATCGGCGGCTATTCGCCGTCCGACAAACGCGGCCGCGCCTTCGCCTCGCTGTTGGTAGGTGCCTATGATGGCGACAAGTTCGTTTACCAAGGCCGGGTCGGCACCGGTTTCGATGAGGAGACGATGGCGGATCTGGCTGCGCGGTTCGAGAGATTGAAGCGCAAAACCTCGCCGTTTGAAACCGTACCGAAAGATATCTCTCGTGGGGCCATCTGGCTGAAACCGGAGCTTGTCGCGGAAGTCGATTTCGCCGAATTTACCGCTGACGGCCACATTCGCCATGGTGCCTTCGAAGGCCTGCGCGAGGACAAGGAGGCTTCCGCCGTGACACCCGAAACGAAGAAGACGCCGCCCCCTAAGGCTGCGGCAAAGAAGGAAAGCAAGGCGGCGAATACCGACAAAGCTCCGGAAAAGCCTGTTGCAAAGCGCAGGGAGAAGGACACGGACGGCGATGTGCTCGGAATTCGCATCACACATGCGGAGCGGCTTCTGTTCTCCGATCCGGATATCACCAAGATCGATCTCGCCCGCTATTACGGTGTCGTGGCCCACCGCATGCTGCCCTTCATCGCCGATCATCCCGCCTCGATCCTGCGCTGCCCTCAAGGCCCGGATCATCAGTGTTTTTACCAGAAGCACGCCAGCGACGGCTTTCCGGATGAAATCCATCAGGTGCCGATCGAGGAATCAGACGGCGATACCGCCAATTACCTCTATGTCGATGATGCCAGGGGACTGGTCGCCGCTGTCCAGATGGGCACGATCGAACTGCATATCTGGGGCTCGACGATCAAGCGGCTGGATGCCGCCGACCGCCTGGTGTTCGACCTCGATCCGGATCCGAGCGTGACATTCGAGACGGTGAAGAAGGCGGCCCTCGTGCTGCGCGAGGCGCTGCAGACTCTGGGGCTGAAATCGGTCGCCATGGTCTCCGGTGGCAAGGGTATCCATGTGATCGTGCCCTTGGCGAAGGCCGCGCCATGGGAAGATGCCAAAGCCTTTGCGAAGGGCCTGTCGTCAAAAATCGCCGACAATGACCCGGACAATTACATTGCCACCATGTCCAAGGCCAAGCGCAAAGGCCGCATCTTCATTGACTGGCTGCGCAACGAACGCGGCTCGACCGCTGTCGCCCCCTACTCCGTGCGCGCCCGCGCCGGTGGCCCCGTTGCGACGCCCGTCACATGGGAAGAACTTTCCAATCTCGAAGCCGCCAACAGCTTCCATATCCCCGACATTCTCCAGCGGCTGGAAGACGTGGGGGACCCATGGGAAGACGCAAAGGACTGGAAGCAGAGCCTGACCAAGGCGATGCTGAAAGCCGTCGAGAGCTGAAAGCTAGGCTTCGCCGCGGAACTTTTTCCCAAGCGCTTCCGGAAGGCGTCGTGGCCTGCCCTGCCCGTTGATGACGGCGATGATGACCTTGGCGGCGATCAGCAGCGTGCCCTCGCGGCGGATTTCCTGGACCAGCACCATCTTGGCGCCCCCGGCCTTTTCCGTCGTCGTGGTGATCGTCAGTATATCGTCCATGCGTGCCGGCGCCTTGAAATCGATCTCCATGCGATGGACGACGAAAACCAGCCCTTCGGTGTCACCCTCGATCGCCAGCGTCGCCTGTTCGACGCCGAGAAGCCGCAGATAATCGGTTCGAGCCCGCTCCATGAAATGCAGATAACGGGCGTGATAGACCACGCCGGAAAAATCCGTGTCCTCGTAATAGACCCGCTGAACCAGCCGGTGTCCATGGTCCGTCAGCTCGCCCGAAAGCGCGATCAAAGTCATGCCGCTCCTCGCAAAATTATTCTTTTTCCTGTGAAGGAACCAAACGGGTTTTGCAAGCATTGCAGGTTTGTCACAATGTTCTCCTATCACCAGCGCATGATTTCTCATCTCACAGGAGATTGACTCATGAAGATTGCTGTCCTTGGCGGTGATGGCTTCGTTGGCTGGCCGACGTCGCTGCATTTGTCGGATGCCGGGCATGACATTCACATCCTCGACAATCTGTCACGCCGCTGGATCGATACCGAGCTGGGTGTTCAATCCCTGACCCCAATGGACAGCATTCAGGAACGCACCCGCATCTGGCACGCCGAAACCGGACGCCGCATCCACTTCCACCTGATCGACCTTGCCCGCGACTACGAGCTTTTGAAGAACTGGCTCGCCGAGAACCGGCCGGACGCCATCATCCATTTCGCCGAACAGCGCGCCGCGCCCTACTCGATGAAGAGCGATCGGCACAAGAACTACACGGTAAACAACAACGTCAACGCCACCCATAACCTTTTGAACGCCATGGTCGAGATTAGCCTCGACGCGCATCTGGTGCATCTCGGCACGATGGGCGTGTACGGCTATTCCACCGTCGGCGCTGCCATTCCGGAAGGCTATCTTCCGGTTGGCATCGAGACCGAGAGCGGCGAGACGGCGCAACAGGAAATCCTCTATCCGGCCAATCCCGGTTCGATCTACCACATGACCAAATGCCTGGATCAACTGCTGTTCCAGTTCTACGCAAAGAACGACGGCATGCGGATCACCGACCTGCATCAGGGCATTGTATGGGGCACCCATACCGAGCAGACCCGCCGTCATGAACAGTTGATCAACCGGTTCGACTATGACGGCGACTACGGCACCGTGCTCAACCGCTTCCTGATCCAGGCAGCAATCGGCTATCCGCTGACCGTGCACGGCACCGGCGGCCAGACGCGCGCCTTCATCCACATCCAGGATTCCGTCCGCTGCATCGAACTGGCGCTGAAAAACCCGCCCCAGCGCGGCAGCCGCGTCGAAATCTTCAACCAGATGACCGAGACGCACCGTGTCCGCGATCTCGCCGAGATGATCGCTGGCCTCACCGACTCCGAGATTGCCTGGCTGCCGAACCCTCGCAAGGAAGCCGCCGAAAACGAGCTGATCGTACGCAACGAGAAGTTCCGCAGCCTCGGCCTCAATCCGATCACGCTGCAGGATGGCTTGCTTGCGGAAATCGTCGATGTCGGCAAGAAATATGCTTACCGCGTCGATCGCAGCCGTGTTCCGGCGGTGTCGGCCTGGACCAAGGACATCGCCGCAAAGATCAATCACGATCCGGAAGGAAGAAGGCTGAAATCGGTTTCATGACGCAGTCAGGCTCCGAAAGCAGCATCACGGCATCCGGCGTGGCCGGGTCACGCAACGCATTCGTCACGCTGGTGACGAATGCCGATTATGCCATGGGCGCCACCGCACTCGCCCGCTCGATCCGCCGCACGCAAACCGGTGCCGACATCGTCGTCCTGCACACCGGTGGCGTCGAATTGCATGTATTGAAACCTTTGCGCACCTTCAATTGCCGGCTTGTCGCAACCGACCTGCTACCGTTGTCCGACGGTTTCAACAATCGCCACAGCCGCAACAATATCCACGGCAATGCGCCCTTCACCAAGGGCCGAAAGCCGGACTTTCATTCCCCGCTCGACAATTTCTGCAAGCTGCACCTCTGGCAGCTAACGGACTATGACCGCTGCATCTTCATCGATGCGGATGCGCTGGTGCTGAAAAACATCGACCGCTATTTCGACTATCCGGAATTTTCTGCCGCACCGAACGTCTATGAGAGCCTGGCGGATTTCCACCGGCTGAACTCCGGTGTCTTCGTCGCAAGCCCCTCTCTCGCAACATTCGACGCCATGCTGGCGCGGCTGGATACGCCCGACGCCTTCTGGCCGCGCACTGACCAGACCTTTCTGCAGTCCTTCTTCCCGGACTGGCATGGTCTGCCGGTGACAATGAACATGCTGCAATATGTCTGGTTCGCCGTGCCCGACCTGTGGAATTGGGCGTCGATCGGGGTGCTGCATTATCAATATGAAAAACCATGGGAAAAGAACCATCCAAAGTCGGAGAGACTGCAGCCGCTGATTGATCTCTGGTATGCTTTCTTCACCGGCAAGGATATTCCGGAAATAACCGGCCTGCCCAATCCGGCGGGTTGAAGTCAGGAAGCTCATGACACGCGTTCTTGTTTCCGGCGGTACTGGTTATGCCGGCCGCTTCATCGTCGAGCACCTGCTGGCCAACGGATACAAGGTTACCGTCGGCGGCCGCACCGCGCCGGAACCGGGCTTCTTTTCGAAGGACGTGCCTTTCGTGCCGCTTCGGCTCGATCCGGAAGCGGATGAGATCGAGGCTTTTGACAATATCTATTATTTCGTCCATGCGGCTTTCGATCATCTGCCGGGACAATATCGCGGTGGCGAAGGCGACGATCCGGAAGGTTTTCGCCGCACCAATCTGGACGGAACCGTAAGACTGTTCGAAACGGCCCGTGACGCCGGCGTGCGCCGCTGCGTCTTCCTGTCGAGCCGCGCGGCCTACGGCCCGCAAGCGCCCGGCACGTTGCTGAAGGAAGACATGTACGGAAAACCGGAGACGCTCTATGGCGAGGTGAAGCTGCAGGCCGAACGCAGCCTGCTGTCGCTCTGCGGCCATGGTTTCGTCACCGCCAGCCTGCGGGCGACCGGCATTTACGGCCCTGCCGGGCCGGGCCGCCAGCACAAATGGGCTGATTTGTTCGCAACCTATCTCTCTGGCAGGCCGGTTATGGCGCGCTCTGGAACCGAGGTTCACGGCGATGATGTGGCGCGCGCCGTTCGGCTGATGCTCGAAGCCGATGCCGTCCGCGTCAATGGCGAAACGTTCAACGTCTCTGATATCCTTACCGGCAACCAGGAGATCCTGTCGATCTTGCAGCGCGTGACCCATTGTCCGCATTCGCTCCCGGAGCACGACGACACCGAGGTCAATGCCATGGGCTGTTGCAAGATCGGCGCCTTGGGATGGACGCCGGGCGGCACGGCTTTACTGGAACGCACCATAGCGGAGCTCGCCGCCGATATGACGACAACATCGCGGCCACCGCGGGCTATCGGGCTTTAGGCAGCTTCGCCTTTTCGCGTGTCGCCCATTCCCTGCCCGCCTCGCCGCCCCAGAGCAGCCAGGCGACATAGCCAGCCGACGGGTTATCGTCATCGCCGAAATTCGGCGCGCGCTTATCCACTTTGTGACGGCTGAAATAGCTCGACATCCGCTTGATCGTGTCATCGGACAGCGAACGCCGGTTCTTGAGATCGCGGGCGCGGGCAACACCGACCATCGTACCGCCCCGATGAAACTTCTCCCGCAATTCCAGGCCTTTTTCAGCGGCTTTGGCGACAGTCTGTGGCGGCTTGTGCCCTTGATCATCCGTCATGATGCAGGCCTCAGTTCCGAGCGGCTCTTCAGCACCCGGTCGCCATCCACTTGCTCGATCAGATAGGCGGGCTCCTGACGCGACGCCGTGCGCTTGACCGTCACACCCTTGATCGTGCGTTCGACGTCTTTGGTGAACGATTGCGCTATCTTGCCTTCGGCCGTGCCACTGCCCCAGGTCCATTGCACCCTCGTGCCCTTGCGAAATTGCGCCATCACTCGTCTCCCGATTCTATCGCGAGAACAATGCATCATGCGCAGGGAGGTCCCGGCGGGACGCGCCTAGCGTTCGGGATCATCGTGGTTCCAGACCACATGGACCGGCGATGGAGGCAGCGTCTCGATTTCATCGGCAATGAAATATGGCGGAATATCGAGCGCCTTCAGCGCCGCCGTCGTTGCTCTCACCCAGCGGAACTCCAGATCGCTGCCGCCATCTTTCACTCGGTGGACAACGTCGTCCGGATGAAACGGAAATGCCCCCGGAATATCCATCAGATAATAGAAGCCGAGCTCGTGGACCTCGCGGTCTTCGTATTGGAAGAAATTCTCTACCATCCACAGCATCCGCCCGACCGTCACCGCGACGCCGAGTTCTTCCACCATTTCGCGTTCCAGCGTCCGAACCGACGTCTCGCCGATCTCGACGCGACCACCCGGAAAGCTCCAGAACTTCTCATGCGTCGCCCGGTGGACGAGCACGTGGCCATCGCGAAATCCGAGCCCGGCAACGCGAAAATTGAACCGCCGGGGTGGGGCGTCCATACGGATCATGGTTCGGTTTGTCATGGCTTTATCCCAGATCGACAACGACGATTTCCGGCGGCAAACCGAAGCGGACCGGCGCAATGGAGCAACCGAGACCGCCGGAAATGATGATATTGCGATCATCCTCCACCACATGCCCATAGGCGTAGCGATTTCCGAACCGCGAGGGGACGACCGGAGAATGCCCGAAAAGACGAACCTGGCCGCCATGCGTATGGCCGGACAAGGTCAGCGCCACCCGGGAAGGCACTTTCGGGAAAATATCCGGCTCATGCGCCAGCAGGATCACCGGCGCGTCATCGGTAACCTGTGCCAGTGTTCCGTCGAGATCATCGAGCCCCGTTATCCGCTTTCGCCCCCATTTCCTGCCCGACAGAAGCGCCAACTGGTCTTCGAGGCCGGCTATCCAGAACCCATGCCCATCCTTTTCAAGGCGGACCGCCTGATTGACATAAACCGGGATGCCGACCCCTCTCAGTGCCTTGTGCGCAAATGTATCGCCGCCGCCAGCCTGCTGTGCCGTCCTGTCTTCCCACCAGTCGTGATTGCCGAGAATGGCGTGGACGCCAAGCGGCGCGGTCAACGTCGAAAATGCTTTCGACCACTCGTTCGAATGAACGTAACGCGTCACCATGTTCATGCCCGTGGCATAATCGCCAAGCAGGACTGTGACGTCACCGCCGAGCGTATTGGCATAGGCGCAGATGGAGGCGATGCGATCGGCCGACATCCATGGCTCGCAAGCATGCACATCGGCCAGCGCGACCACCCGCAGCTTCAAGCCCGGCGTCCAGCCCGGCGGCGTCAGCTTGTATCGCGTGACATTGAGCCGAACCAGTGGCTCGAAGGCGAAGGCATAACCGCCAAGTGCCATCACCCCGGCGACGCTGCCACCGAGAAATTTCAGAAAGCCGCGCCGTGTGATCAATCAATCATCCTCTTGGAACAGGCGGAACTGGGTGGCTTCCAGATCCTTTGGCACCTGCAATCCAAGGTGTTTCCATGCATTTGCGGTTAAAATGCGCCCGCGTGGAGTGCGCTGGATAAAACCCTGCTGGATCATGTAGGGCTCGATGATATCCTCGATCGCATCACGCGGCTCCGAAAGACCCGCCGCAATCGTTTCAATGCCCACCGGACCGCCGCCGAAATTGAGCGCGATCATCGTGAGGTAACGCTTGTCGAGCTGATCGAGACCCATATTGTCGACCAGCAGTCGTGTCAGTGCCTCGTCGGCGATCTCCTTGGTGACGGCTTCCGCTTTGGCAACCTCGGCGAAATCGCGCACCCGCCGCAACAACCGGCCGGCAATACGGGGCGTGCCACGCGCACGGCGGGCGATTTCGCGCGCGCCGTCATCGGTCATGCCGAGCCCCATGAGACGGGCACCGCGGCGCACGATCGATTCCAGCTCTTCCACTGTGTAGAAGTTCAGCCGCACCGGAATGCCGAAACGATCGCGCAACGGTGTTGTCAGCAATCCAAGCCGGGTCGTCGCCGCGACCAGTGTGAATTTCGACAGGTCGATTTTCACCGACCGCGCCGCCGGACCTTCACCGATGATCAGGTCGAGCTGGAAATCCTCCATGGCCGGATAAAGGATTTCCTCTACCGCCGGATTCAACCGGTGAATTTCATCGATGAACAGCACATCGCGATCTTCGAGATTGGTCAGAAGCGCCGCCAGATCACCGGCCTTGGCGATGACCGGGCCGGAGGTCGAACGGAAGTTGACCCCGAGTTCCTTGGCCATGATCTGCGCCAGTGTCGTCTTGCCGAGGCCGGGCGGGCCGACGAACAGCACATGATCCAGCGCCTCGCCCCGGTTCTTCGCCGCCTCGATGAAGATCTTGAGATTGGCGCGCGCCTCCGCCTGACCAGTAAACTCGTCCAGCGTCTGCGGCCGCAGCGTCGTATCCAAATCCTCGCCGCGCTTTTCCGGTGCGATCAGTCGTCCGGCATCTGTCATGTCAGCAGTTCCATTTCGGATATCTTACGGGCGGCCTTGCGGTCGAGGGTCACCGTTTTCCGACAACCCGCCCGGGCGGCGAGGTAAGCCACAACGTGGCCAGTTATATCTCCGCCGCGTGTTTTTTCGTCGTCAGATAACAAGTCATCGAGGAAATGTTCATCTTCAAAGAAGAACTCCTCTATCGTCAGTAACTGGCGAAACGTCGCGGCGATGACGCTATTGGCATAGCCGTATCGACGGCGCAAAACCCAACTTGTTTCAACGAAAACGACAAGTGAAATGAAGGCTGGCTCGTCTAGGGACCGACTGCGCAAAAAGCTCTTTACGGTTTCAAACTGATCCGCGTGATCCGCCAGGATGAACCTAAGAAGAACGTTGGTGTCTATTCCAATCATCAACTATCCTCTGATCATCCTCCGCGAGATAATCGGCTATCGCGTTGTCAAAATCTTCCAACGAAGCTGGCTTTCGATCAGGGTCGTGCAAAATTCCAGCAAGATCGGCAGCTTTTTTGTTCTTTACGCGCAGGTAGACGCGATCGCCGTTCACGACGTAGCGTATCTTGTCGCCAGGCTTCAGCCCGAGCATTTCTCTCACTTCGAGAGGAATCGTCGTCTGCCCTTTGGTCGTCAACGTGCTGTCAAAAACATTCATGACCGATCTCCTTACAATTCGATTTTAGTAAGGATCTTTCGCCAAAGCAAGGATTCACCGTGCCAGCTCCTTCAACCCAAGGCGAATTAGCTTGGCACTGTCCAGCCCCTCGCCGCCATTCTTCAGTGCGGCCGCAACGGCATTCGCCGCCTGGTCACGCGAATAGCCGAGATTGCTGAGCGCGGAGACGGCATCGGCGACGGGAGCCGACGCGACGCCTTCGCCGATTTCCTGCTTCAGGCCGATATTGGCGGAGGCTTCGCCTGCGAAAGCCGGCGCCTTGTTTTTGAGTTCGGTGACGATGCGGACCGCGACCTTCGGGCCGACGCCCGGTGCACGCGAAACGGATGTCTTGTCCTGCAGCGCGATGGCATTTGCCAGTTCGCCCGGCGTGAGCACCGACAGGACCGCCAGCGCCACCTTGGAGCCGACGCCCTGAACGCTCTGGAGCAGGCGGAACCATTCGCGCTCCAGAGCGGTCAGGAAACCGAACAGCCGCAACTGGTCTTCCCGCACATAGGTTTCGATAAACAGGATCGCCGCCTCCCCGGGCGAGCCCAGCTTCGACAATGTGCGCGACGAGCAGTGGGCGACATAGCCGACCCCGTGCACATCGAGCACCACATGGTCGTCGCCGATCTCGTCGATCGTTCCTTTGAGCTTGCCGATCATGGCGAAAAATCCTTCATGGGTGGGTTTCCGGCGTGATCAGTTCGACGGAAGGGAAGTAATTTCTGTAACGGGCGCCATCGCGCGTCAAAAGCCGGTATCGCCGCCAATCCGCATGAGCACCGATCAGAAAATCCGGCAACGTCCGTTCCCGCTGCCCGCCCGCCAGCCGATAGGCACGATGAGCTTTGCCGGCACGAAAGGCTGCCTCGAAAGGTATGCTTTCACGTTTCGGATCGAGCCAACTCAGTGCGGCCGTCAACTCGCCCTCCGAAAGCGGCGACGCCGCGAGTTCGGACCAGACAACCGGGCTCAAAACCAACACACCAGCACCCAAAGCCTGCCGCAGAGCCTCCAGCGACCAATAGCGGATAAGAGTTTCAGGCCCGAGCACATCAATGAATATGTTGGTATCAACGAGGGTCGAGATCGTCACGCTCCCCCCTAAGCCAGATCATGAACTCACCCGTTGTCAAGCCGCCAGTATCGAATGTCCCTTTGACGCGCGCAGCCCAATCGTCAAAATTCCGAATTGCGCTTTTATCTTCGGGACTGTCGACACGGACGAGCATCGCCCCGGCACCCGAAGCAACAAAATCCACTTCCGAACCAGGGACGATACCCAGACGGTCTCTGATTTCCTTCGGAATGGTGACCTGACCTTTTTCAGTGACACGCATGGTAATACCTCCGAGGTATTACATAATTGTCGGAAAAGAACAAGTCAAGAACGAACTACCCGGCGAGCGCCGCAATGCGCATGCGAGCGCCGCCACGATTGTGGGCGTGGCAGATGGCGATCGCCAGCGCGTCGGCCGCGTCGTTGCCCTTGAATTCGGCCTTAGGCATCAGGATTTTCAGCATCATATGGATTTGCTGCTTCTCGCCATGGCCGACGCCAATCACCGATTTTTTCACGGCATTCGGCGCATATTCGGCCACCTGCAGACCGGCGCGCGCCGGCACCAGCATGGCGATGCCACGGGCCTGGCCGAGCTTCAAAGTCGCCACCGCGTCCTTGTTGACGAAGGTCTGCTCGACTGCAGCCTCGTCCGGCTTGTGCGTGTGAATGACATCGGCAAGGCCATCGTGCAACTGGCATAGCCGGGAGGCGAGATCCATGTCACCGTCTGAAGTCACGGTACCGGAAGCCACGAAGCGCAGCGAATTTCCGAGCGTGTCGATGACGCCCCAGCCGGTTCGGCGCAGGCCGGGATCGATGCCGATGATACGAATCGTGTTTTGCATGGCGGGAAGCTTAATACTCATGACCGGACGCTGCCAGCAAAATGTGAACAAAACAAAAACATTCACAGGACTTGGCGGATAAAGTGACGGCTGCAATTCCGATTGGATAGCTTGGATTCTGGAAATTTGATCTTACATAGTCGTTCATCAAATTCGCTGATCAAAGGCTTTTCCCATGATCCCCTTTTCGATCCTCGACCTTTCGCCAATTACCCAAGGGTCAAACGCCTCCCAAGCGCTGCAGAACTCCCGCCGATTGGCACAGGAAGCGGAAGCTTCCGGCTACAAGCGCTTCTGGCTGGCGGAACATCACGGCATGAAAGGCATCGCCAGCGCCGCGACCTCAATCGTGATCTCCCATGTGGCGGCCGGCACGAAGACGATCCGCGTCGGCTCGGGCGGCATCATGCTGCCGAACCATTCGCCGCTGGTGATTGCCGAACAGTTCGGCACACTCGCCGCGCTCTATCCCGGCCGGATCGATCTCGGCCTTGGCCGCGCGCCGGGAACCGACATGCGCACGGCTTCGGCGCTTCGCCGCAACATGGAAGCCAGCGCCAACAATTTTCCCAATGATGTCGTCGAATTGCAGGCGCTGCTTGGTCCGCTCAAGGACGGCCAGGACCTGATCGCTGTCCCCGGTGCGGATAGCAATGTGCCGATCTGGCTGCTCGGCTCCAGTCATTTCAGCGCTCATCTCGCCGGTATGCTGGGCCTGCCCTTTGCGTTCGCCTCGCATTTCGCGCCGGATATGCTGCTGTCTGCGCTCGAAATATACCGCGAACGCTTCGAACCGTCGCAATATCTCGACCAGCCGCATGCGATGGTCGGCATCATGGGCGTCGCGGCGGATACGGATGCGGAAGCGAATTATCTGTTTACGTCGATGCAGCAGTCATTCGTGGCGCTCCGTCGCAACGCCCGCGGCCAGTTTCCGCCGCCGGTCGAAACCATGGATGGCCTGTGGAGCGACAGCGAAAGGATTTTCGTCGATCACGCCATGACCTACGCAGTCGTCGGCGGTCCCGAAACGGTCAAGACCAAGCTCGACCGCTTCCTCGCCCAGACGGAGGCTGACGAACTGATCGTCTCGATGCC
The DNA here is from genome assembly GCF_001425605.1 of Rhizobium sp. Leaf453. Lineage (GTDB taxonomy): Bacteria > Pseudomonadota > Alphaproteobacteria > Rhizobiales > Rhizobiaceae > Pararhizobium. The sequence goes on from NZ_LMRG01000004.1 coordinate 173,461, forward strand.
GATCTATGACATGGACGCCCGGCTGAAATCGGTCCGCCTGTTTGCGGGTGCACAGCAGGAACTCGCCAAAGCCGCATAATGCACAAAAGCCCCGGATCATCTCCGGGGCTTGACGGGCTCATATCTTGGATCAGGCCGAAACCTTGAAATCGAAATGCTTGCGCACTGTTTCGATGATTTCCCAGGTGCCCTTGAAATCGGCCTCGATAACGAAGGCATCGCCGGCGCTGACGGTGACCGGCGTTCCGCCATCCGGCGTGATGATGATCTTGCCGGCAATCATGTGGACGAATTCATAGGCCGTGTAGGTGGCGTGATAGGTGCCGGGCGTCGCTTCCCAATAGCCCGAGACCATCGAGCCGTCCGACGATGTGTGCAACGCCCAGGTCTTCATGGATGGTGTGCCGGACACCACGACCCAACCGTCCAGTGTGGCCGGATCGCCATCTGCAGGAACGGGTGCGGCAAGTTTCGTCACGGTCTGCATGATCAATCGCCCTTTCGAAAAGGGGGAGCCTAACGATCATCGGGCGAAACCGGCTTGCCAATTCCGACAAGCCGTGACGTGAACCGGAGTTATACCTCCGGTTCACGCTTGTTCGGATCAGGCCGACAGCTTGGCCAAGACTTCGTCGGAAACTTCGAAATTGGTGTAGACGTTCTGGACGTCGTCATCGTCTTCCAGCGTGTCGATCAGCTTCAGCAGCGACTGCGCACGTTCTTCGTCGACCGGCACCGTGTTCTGTGCCTTCCAGATCGCCTTCACCGTTTCGGCTTCGCCGAGCGAGGATTCGAGCGCCTTGGAGACTTCGCCGATATCCTCGAAGCCGCAGATGATAGAGTGGCCGTCCTCGTCGCTGATGACGTCTTCGGCACCCGCTTCGATCGCTGCTTCCATCACCTTGTCGGCGCTGCCAGCGGAAAGCTTGTAGGTGATCTCACCGACATGATCGAACGAGAAGGAAACCGAGCCGGTTTCTCCCAGCGCGCCGCCAGCCTTGGTGAAGGTCGAACGGACGTTGGACGCGGTGCGATTGCGATTGTCGGTCAGCGCCTCGACGATGATCGCCGTGCCTCCCGGACCATAGCCCTCGTAACGGACTGCATCATAGGTTTCGGCATCGGCGCCAGAAGCCTTCTTGATGGCGCGGTCGATATTGTCCTTCGGCATGGACTGCGCCTTGGCATTCTGGACCGCCAGACGCAATGCCGCGTTCATCGTCGGATCGGGCAGGCCGTTCTTGGCCGCGACCGTGATTTCGCGCGCAAGCTTCGAGAACATTTTCGAACGGATCGAATCCTGTCGACCCTTGCGATGCATGATGTTTTTGAACTGGGAATGACCGGCCATGACGCCCTCTTCACATGCTTGTCGTGTTTGGAATTCGGCGCCTTATAATTTCATTGACGCTTTGCGTCCAGCCGAACCCGAATTTTTTCCGTTCCGCCGTCAATTGGCGGCAAGTCGCTTCCGACTGAGAAAGAACGAATGACCGTCATCGCGCTCGCAGGAAAGGCCCGTGCGGGTCGACAGGCAGGAGAATGGGCCGGCTTCCCATGTCTCGCCATAGTCGAGCACCGGGCCGGCCGAGCAGCAGCTTTGGTCGCCGACATCCTTGTAAAGCGTAGCCTCGCCCTTTCGCGCCAATGTCGCACGGACATAGCGCGGCTCGATGCGGTCACAGGACAATTCCGGGCCGCCATCCGCCGGCTGATAGACCGCCGTTCCGCCTTCCGGCGTATAGATGCAGCCGATATTGCCGGAGGGCAGGACGAATTCTTCCTGCTTTCCGTATGACGCCGTCACCTCCGGCACATCCGCCGTCTTGCCGCCATCGGCCGTCGGCATCCGCGGCGGCGGCGCACCGTCGGCAAGGGCGAAAGACGGCATGGACAACAGGGCAATCAGGCAGGCGGCAATCAATTTCATTCCGTGAATCCCGGCATCAAACTCCCTGCAGGATATAAATCAGCGGCTTGCTTGGCAAGGAACGCAGGGACACGCGGACATTGTCCGCCGTCGCAAAACTCTTGTCGAAGCCATCGCCGAACATCTCCAGGAAGTTGGTCACCGGCGGTCCGCGCCGGTGCATCGGCAGGATCAGCGACGAGCGCAACCGCGTCACCACCCGGCTCATGCTTTCTGCCCCCATGGTCAGCCCGCCATCGACCGGCACCATCACCACATCGAGCCGACCGATCTCGGCATAATCCGTGTCGTCGAGTTCATGATGCAGATGGCCGAGATGACCGATGCAGAGGCCGGCCACCTCGAAGATGAAGATCGAATTGCCGTCCGGCTCCATCGCGCCGCCGAAAGAGCGGATATCCGTCGTGACATTGCGGATATAGGCATCACCCACCACGAGATCATGATCCGCCGGCTGCCCGTCGTCACCCCAGCCATGCAGCACATGCTGGATCGCCGGATCGGGCGTCAGCGTATAGTGGCTGGAATGCGCCTTGTTCATCGTCACCACGTCCGGCACCTTCGGCGGTGCATACCAGCCGCTGAAATCCGTGGCAATCGAAACGCCTCCCGGCGTCTCGATCAGAAAGGTGGAGTGGCCGACATAGGTGATCGAGACCTCTTCTCCAGCCACTGCCTGGATATTCATGGCGGACGGAGGCTTGAAGCTGGCGAAGGTGACATCGGGAAGGCCTTGCGCGATCGCCTGGCACTGGCTGACCGGCGGGCGCGCCTCCTGCGCATGCGCCGGCATCGGCCAGAGCACATGCAAAAGAAGGATGGCGGCAAATGCGAGCAGGAACAATCGCGTCATCATGCACCTTCGGCTCAGGTTTGCATGAGCCACGAGGATAGGCATGAAGTACGCGGGGTAAAGCGCCGATTGCGGCGCCGCGCTCACAATCGCGTCATCACCGATACGCTGCCTGCAGGTTAGGCAATGCGCAACAGTGACAGATCAGGCCCAGAACGCCGGGACCGTCTCCGCCAGCCGTGGTCCGATCCGCAGCGGCGCGATCTTTTCCGCAAGTCCGGTGCGATCGGAGATTTCGACGCCGACGCCACAGATTGTCGCCGGGCCGGAAGCGGCCTCGAAACGGCCTTTCGGCATCTTGGAGATGAACCGGTTCAGCGGCTCTTCCTTTTCCATTCCGAGCGAGGAATCGTAATCGCCGCACATGCCCGCGTCCGACATATAGGCCGTGCCGCCATTGAGGATCTGGGCATCGGCGGTCGGCACATGCGTATGCGTGCCGACAACGAACGAGGCACGGCCGTCGACGAAATGGCCGAAGCACTGCTTCTCGCTCGTTGCTTCGGCGTGGAAGTCGAAGATGATCGCGTCGGCCTGCTCCTTCAACGGACAGGCGGCGAGGATCGATTCACCGACCTTGAAGGGATCGTCCAGTTCCGGATGCATGAAGACGCGGCCCATGATGTTGGCGACCAGCACACGGGCGCCGTTGCGGGCGAAGTAGAGGTTCGAGCCGCGGCCGGGCGTGCCAGCCGGATAATTGGCGGGTCGCAGGAACTGGTCGTGCCGCTGGCAAAAGGAAACGGCCTCCTTCTGGTCCCAGACGTGGTTGCCCGTGGTCACCACATCGGCGCCGGCATTGATCGTCTCGATAAAGATTTCCTCGGTGATGCCGAAACCACCGGCGGCGTTTTCACCGTTGACGATGACGAAATCGAGTTTCAGGTCACTGATTAGGCCGGGCAGCTTTTCCCAGACCGCCGTCCGGCCGGTCTTGCCCACCATGTCACCCAGAAACAGAAGTCTCATATTTGCTTATTCCTAGCCCGAAAATCCTGAGCCCGCTTTCCGTCAAGAGGGCATCCAGAGCCACATCATGTGGCTCAGCGGGCACTGATGCCACTTCCTGGCAGTCGAATGCAATCCCGATCAGTTCCGGCATATGGCCTTTCTGGCGCAAACGGTCGATGGCCCGGTCATAATAACCGGCGCCGTAACCGATCCGGTGGCCCGCCTTGTCGAAGGCGGAGAGCGGTATCAGCATGATATTGGGATCGACCACCGGCGCGTCCTCCCCCGGCCCGGTCGTGCCGAAGCCGGTTGCGACGATGGGTGCGCCCGGCACCAGTTCGCGAAAGACGATGGTCTGCTTGTCGAGAATGACGGGCAGGCAAAGCCGCGCGCCGCGTTCACGCAGGCGCGCCATCAGCGGGCGAATGTCGACTTCGGAACGGATGGGCCAGAAGCCGGAAATGACCTGCCCCGGCTCGAATTCGATGGCGTCGCCGGCGTGATCGAGCATCCGGAGGCTCGCCTCGATTCGCGCTTCCGCCGGCATCGCGTCACGCAGTTCCAGGCGCTCGATGCGCAAGGCCGCTTTCAGTTCCCTCGGTGTCATCAACATTTCTTCCCGGCTGCCATTGTCTTTCCATAGACCATAATGCTCCCACAAGGCGCAGCGCAAACGTCCGCCCTGCAACTTTTTGCGACGGGCAATCGTCCTTTCCCATTCTGAAACAGATTAGAGGTCTGTTCATCATGCACGCCGGTTCCGCTTTCGCGCTCTTGGGTCGATATGCAAGAGAAAGGCAGCACTTACATCATGAAAACAGTTCGGTGCCCGCTTCCGGCGTTGCGGGGAACTGTACAGCTTTGAAGCGGAGCCGGCCATGTCCATGAAGGACAAGATGTTGACGGAACTCGACCCACTGGAATTGCGCTGCCTGTCGCTGGCCGCCCGCGGGCGCAACCGGGAAGACATTACAAGGGAAACCGATATTTCCCACGACCGGATCGACGAGGCTTTCGACAGCGCGATGCGGAAGCTGCAGGCCAGCAATGTCGCCGAGGCTGTGTTTCGCGCCGCCCGGATGGATCTGATTTCATAACATCCAGAAGCGATGTCGCTCGCCCTGCGGCGGAGCCTGATCCTCGAATCCTGCTCGCTCGACGCCGATATCATCGAGCAAATGATTGCCGCCCCGCCGGATGATTTCGTCGAGCGGCACTTCGACCGCCTCCACCACAAACCACCCATTCACCCGCGTCCACAGGTCTTGCAGCCGCTGCCCGACCTCGATCCAACCGTGTTCCGTCACATCGGCCATTAGCCTGCACTCCATCATATATGGGGTCCAGTATCGGTGTGGATTTGACATTAGACAAACGAATTGCAAAAATGTCTGTCATCAGAAAAACAGATGGCGACCGCGATGTTTCCTCCCCTTGAAAGCGACCTGCTGCGCACCTTCGTCGCCGTGGCCGAAAGCGGCAACTTCACCAAGGCCGGTGAAGCGGTCGGACGGACGCAATCGGCTATCAGCATGCAGATCAAGAAGCTCGAGGATATCCTGGGCGAAACGCTGTTCGAGCGCGGATCGCGCGGCGTCAACATGACCAATCACGGCGTCCGTCTTCTCGACAATGCCCGCCGCATCGTGACGCTGCTCGACGACACCGCCGCCGCCATCCGGCTTCCGGCGCTGGATGGCTCCGTCCGGATCGGCATATCGGAGGAATATATCAATTCGACCCTGCCAAAGGCACTCGGCGCCTTCGCAGCCGTTCACCCGGGTGTCGAGGTTACCGTGCAGCAGGGCGTCTCGATGTCAAACCTCGCAGCGCTTGATGCCGGCGAGATCGACATCGCCATTGTCTTCGAGCCCGGCGGCCCGACGCGCAACGAAGTGCTGATGCTCGATCCGACGGTCTGGGTGACATCGGACCAGCATCAGGCGCATCTGCGCCACCCGCTGCCGATCGCCACCTATACCTATCTCAAGAACGGATGGTGCGACGAACTGGCGCTGAAAAGCTTGATCAAGCGCAACAGGGAAAGCCGCGTCGCCTATGTCAGTCGCACCAGCAGCGGCCTGATCGCGGCCGTCACCTCAGGTCTCGCCATCGCGCCGCTGACCCGCAGCAGCATCCCTGCCGGTTGCCGCGAACTGACCGCCGACGACGGCTACGATGTCATCGACTTTTCCAACGTCATCCTGAAAGCAAGACCGCGCGGCAACAAGCGCATCGTCGAAACCATGTGCAACGCTATTCGCGAGGCCTTTCGTGTGCCGGGGCAGGTTTGAGGCGTTGGGAGCGAGAAAAGTGCGATCCACACAACCGATGGATGTTTACGATCCTGGGTGCCTACAAACGTAGGTGGGCGCCATGTGACCTAGCCCACGGGCCAGGTCAGGGACAGCTCCCGTTGGATCGAGTATGGCCCCAGGGATTGTGGTTCCTGTCGGGAAGCGCAGACCGCACAGCCTATATATGACAACGAACGCAAGTCCGCCAGTGTTCATGAAAAATTCTGTCGAGAGAAGAATGATGGCTTTACAATTTTCGCTTGAAGAGATCATTTTTTAGAATCATCAATTACCGAACAGTCATATGAACCCCGCACATTTTGCTCCCCTCCGCCTGATCGCCATAGCGATACTCATCAGCGCGGCCTCCAAAACCCTTGCAAGTGTCATCCTCGCCGCAAACGGTCATCAGGAACGGCTTGGCTCGCTGGACACTGTTTTGAGTTGCGCATTCGCCTACTTTGTTCACTGGACAACGTTAAACAATGTCCATGATATCGGGCTGATTGTCTCGCTCCGTCCGACGGAGATCAATCTGAAGCGCATCCTGTTTTTCAGCCTCAAGCTGTCGGCTCTGATGCTCATAGCCATTGTGCCCGTTTTCTTCATCGTCGCGATAGCCGCCCCGTTCTTCGAAGACGCGGTCTCGCGCGGCCAAACCTTTGCCGGAAGAATAACCTACATGGTTTTCTCGGCCATTTTGATTGGTGCTGCCCTGGGCTATTGGGGGACATGGCTGCCGGCGGCGGTAGCCGGGCGGAATGTGGATTTTGCGGCGGCGGCCAAGCGTGGCAAGGCGACCTTTGCAACAAGCGCGCCTCGGATAGCTGGGATCATTCTTGCACAGACGATCTTCTTTCAAATCGCTATTCTTGGGTTCTCTTCATTGGCGGGAGTGACGTCGGATTTGAAGGTGCCTGTTTTCGAGGACATCGGGATGACGGGTGCCTTCGAGTTCGTGACGGGTATCGTCGGCTATACCGCCTATGCGGCAATCGCCGTCATTCTGTGCCGCGCCTTCGAGCAATGCGAACGCTTCGAGCGTCGGGCCAGTACCCGCGGAATAGCCTTACGAATGCTGCGGCGCAGCCTTGCCTGACAGCTTCTGCGCGATGCCATGGATCTGCGCCGTCACCTCGGACAGCGCGGAGGCCAATGCTTCTTCGGCCCGGGCATTGTCCGATGCGGAGGCGTCGCGGCCCTGTTTGAGATTGTCGGCTTCGGTCTGCAGGCTTTTCAGCTTACGGTTCACTTCGCTGAGTTCATCCATGACCATGATGCCAGCCATGACGGTCAGCCGGAGATCGCCGATCTCGCCGAACTGCGACTTCAGATGGCTGACATACTGGTCGAAGCGGCCCGCAAGTTCGGTCAGATGATCTTCCTGGCCCTCCTCGCATGCCATGCGATAGGCCTTGCCGTCGATCATCACCGTTACTTGCGCCATACTCGTCACCTGACCCGCAGGCGGACCCCGTCTCAGCGGTCCAGCACTGCCCTTATCGTTTCCATGGCCGTCACCAGACGGCGCGAGACTTCGCGGTTGACTTCCTCGAGGCGGTTGGCGCGGAACTGCGACTGGTCGAGCTCCTGGGCAAGGCGCGCCCGGTCGGTATTGACGCGGCGAACCTCGCCTTCGATCTCGCCATGGTCCCGCTCCCGGTCGAAACGCCGGTCGATGGCGTTGTCGAGGCTGCTGACCGCGTTGCGCAACTCCTCGATTGCCGCCCTGACTGTTTTTCCTGCCGCCATAACGCTTTCCCGATACGCTCCGGACACCTCGAATCGCCGTCCGGCCCCTGTATTTCAAGCCAATCATACTCTTAGACCCATTCGGCACGGCTTCACAACGGCAACCGCCGGAGCGGCTTGCAGAAGCTGTGGATCACCGGTTTTTAAATCGATTTGCATCGCTCGTGCCGATTTGGTGCCGGATCATGAAAAACGCGACCAAAAAGCCTCTGGAGAGGCTTTCAAAAAGGCCGTATTTATTGACTCCGTCGAAGCAACTGCTATGTGTCAGCCGCTTCTTATACGGTCTTTGGAGGATAGAGACCGTTCCCTGTCCACCGAACTCAAGCGGAACAGTCTATGATCTCTCGCGAAAAACACGACCGGATGGCAAATGCGATCCGTTTCCTCTCCATGGATGCCGTCGAAAAGGCAAACTCGGGTCACCCGGGCCTGCCGATGGGCGCAGCCGACGTGGCAACGGTTCTATTCTCCCGTTACCTCAAATTCGATCCGAAGGCGCCCCTGTGGGCCGACCGCGACCGCTTCGTGCTGTCTGCCGGCCACGGCTCGATGCTGATCTATTCGCTGCTCTATCTGACCGGCTACGAAGATATGACGGTGGAGGATCTCAAGCAGTTCCGCCAGCTCGGCTCCAAGACCGCTGGCCATCCGGAATATGGCCACGCCTCGGGTATCGAAACCACCACCGGCCCGCTCGGCCAGGGTATTGCCAATGCCGTCGGCATGGCGATCGCCGAGCGCAAGCTCGAAGAGGAATTCGGCTCCGACCTGCAGAACCACTTCACCTACGTGCTCTGCGGCGACGGCTGCCTGATGGAAGGCATAAGCCACGAAGCCATCGCGCTTGCCGGCCACCTGAAGCTGAACAAGCTCGTTCTCTTCTGGGACGACAACAACATCACCATCGACGGTGCCGTCTCCCTGTCGGATTCGACGGACCAGATCGCCCGCTTCCAGGCCGTTCACTGGAACACGATCCGCGTCGACGGTCACAACCCGGACGAGATCGCCGCTGCGATCGAAGCCGCGCAGAAGTCGGATCGCCCGACCTTCATCGCCTGCAAGACCACCATCGGCTTTGGCGCTCCGAACAAGGCCGGCACCCACAAGGTTCACGGCTCGCCGCTCGGCGCCGACGAAATCGCCGCCACTCGCAAGGCGCTCAACTGGGAAAGCCCGGCCTTCGAAACCCCGGCCGACGTTCTCGATGCGTGGCGCGATGTCGGCACCCGTTCGGTGGACGCACGCAAAGCCTGGGAAGGCCGTCTCTCCGGCACGGAAGCTGGCAAGAAATCCGAGTTCACCCGCCGCTTCGCCGGTGAACTGACCGCCAATTTCGACTCCTCGATCGATGCTTACAAGAAGAAACTGGCCGACGCCCCGCCGACGGTTGCAACCCGCAAGGCTTCGGAAGACGCGCTCGAAGTGATCAATGGCGTTCTGCCGGAAACGCTGGGCGGTTCGGCCGACCTGACGCCGTCCAACAACACCAAGACCAGCCAGATGAAGTCGATCACCCCGACCGATTTCTCCGGGCGCTACATGCACTGGGGCATCCGCGAACACGGCATGGCCGCTGCCATGAACGGCGTCGCCCTGCACGGTGGCCTGATCCCCTATTCCGGCGGCTTCATGATCTTCTCAGACTATTGCCGTCCGTCGATCCGTCTGGCCGCCCTGATGGGCATCCGCGTCATCCACGTCCTCACGCACGATTCCATCGGCGTCGGCGAAGATGGCCCGACCCACGAGCCGGTCGAGCACATGGCCGCCCTGCGTGCCATCCCGAACCTGTTGATGTTCCGTCCAGCTGACGCGGTCGAGACCGCCGAGTGCTGGCAGCTTGCGCTGCACGAACAGCATCGTCCGTCCGGCCTGGCGCTCACCCGCCAGAACCTCGCGCCGTCGCGCCTGACCTATGAAGCGGAAAACCTCTGCGCCAAGGGTGCCTACGAGCTTCGCTCCGCAGAAGGTGCCAAGGTTTCGATCTTCGCATCCGGCTCGGAAGTCGAGCTTGCGGTCAAGGCGGCCGAACAGCTGAACGGCAAGGGCATCGCTGCACGCGTCGTCTCGGTTCCCTGCTTCGAACTCTTCGCCGAGCAGTCGGCCGAATACAAGAAGTCGGTAATCGGCGACGCACCAGTCAAGATCGCCGCCGAAGCCGCAGTCCGCCAAGGCTGGGATAGCTTCATCGGCAATGACGGTGACTTCATCGGCATGCACTCGTTCGGCGCTTCCGGCCCGGCCAAGGATCTGTTCAAACATTTCGGCATCACCGTCGACGCCATCATCGCGGCCGCCGAAAAGAAGCTCGCCTGATTTCTTTCCGGGGCGTGCAGCCATGCACGCCTCGTTCCCCCGCAAAGCACCTTTAGACAGGGAGAGACCTGAAATGACTGTAAAAGTTGCCATCAACGGCTTCGGCCGCATCGGCCGCAACGTTCTGCGCGCCATCGTCGAATCCGGCCGCACCGACATCGAAGTCGTTGCCATCAACGATCTTGGCCCGGTCGAGACCAATGCTCACCTGCTGCGTTACGATTCGATCCATGGCAAGTTCCCGGCCGACGTGAAGGTCGAAGGCGACACGATCAGCGTAGCCGGCGGCAAGCCGATCAAGGTCACCGCGATCAAGGATCCGGCAACCCTGCCGCATGGCGAAATGGGCGTCGACATCGCGCTCGAATGCACCGGCATCTTCACCGCCCGCGACAAGGCTGCCCTGCACCTTCAGGCTGGCGCCAAGCGCGTCATCGTTTCGGCACCGGCCGACGGCGCTGACCTGACGGTCGTCTTCGGTGTCAACCACACCGCGCTGACCAAGGATCATCTGGTCATTTCCAACGCATCCTGCACGACGAACTGCCTGGTTCCGGTCGTTAAGACGCTGGACGACGTCGTCGGCATCGATCATGGCTTCATGACCACGATCCATTCCTACACCGGTGACCAGCCGACGCTCGACACCATGCACAAGGACCTGTACCGCGCCCGCGCCGCAGCGCTCTCCATGATCCCGACCTCGACAGGTGCAGCCAAGGCCGTCGGCCTCGTTCTGCCGCACCTCAAGGGCAAGCTCGACGGCACTTCGATCCGCGTTCCGACCCCGAACGTCTCGGTCGTCGACTTCAAGTTCGTCGCCAAGCGCGACACGACCGTTGCCGAAATCAACGGTGCCATCAAGGCAGCCTCCGACGGCGCGCTCAAGGGCATCCTCGGCTACACCGACGAGCCGCTGGTTTCGCGCGACTTCAACCATGACAGCCACTCCTCGATCTTCGCTAACGACCAGACCAAGGTCCTCGAAGGCAAGTTCGTCCGTATCCTGTCCTGGTACGACAACGAATGGGGCTTCTCCAACCGCATGGCCGACACGGCCGTCGCAATGGCAAAGCTCATCTAAGTCACGAATGGGCGACGCTTCCGGCGTCGCCCTTTTTGTTGGACGGCGATATTCCGTCCTGGCATCAAGCCTGGCGACGGCCGAGCATCGCCTTCGGCAACAGTGTTATCCCGCCGGGAGCCGCGTGAAATGGGGTTGAACCGAAGTGTGCGCTGGCAAGGCCTGGAGGTCGAGACGGTGGAACATTGCGACATCACCACCCACGCAGCCGGCCGGCACGTTCGCGGCGCAATCGTCGCGCCTGCCTATGGTCTTTTCTATGCCCTCGAACTTGACGACACGCTTGCCGTGCGAAGCGCCGTCATCGAACGAACGGACGGAAAGACGCTTGCGCTTCATGCCGACGGTTCCGGAAACTGGACCGACGAAAACACGACCCCCTGCCCGGACCTTACCGGCTGCATCGACATCGATATCTGGCCGACGCCGCTCACCAACTCCTTGCCGATATGGCGCAGCCGGTGGGTGCAAGGCGAGCCCCAACGCTTTACGATGGCCTGGATCGACGGCAACGAAATGACCGTGCGCCGCAATGACCAGTTTTATACCCGGCTCGACGCCCGGCATTTCCGCTTCCAGAATACCGATGGCTTCGAACAGGTGCTGGAACTGGATGACGACGGGCTGGTGACCGACTATCCCACCCTTTTCAAAAGACTATGACCGGAGAAAATTTATGACTTTCAAGACCATCGACGACCTCACCGATATCGCCGGCAAGCGCGTCCTCGTGCGCGTCGATCTCAACGTTCCGGTCAAGGACGGCAAGGTGACCGACACGACCCGCATCGAACGAGTTGTGCCGACGATCCGCGAACTGTCGGAAAAGGGTGCCAAGGTGATCCTGCTCGCCCATTTCGGTCGCCCGAAGGGTGAGCCCGTCGCCGACATGTCGCTGTCGCTGATCGCACCTGCCGTCGAGGATATCCTTGACCAGCGCGTCCATTTCGCCGCCGATTGCATCGGCGACAAGGCCGCGGCTGCTATCGCCGGCATGGCCGACGGCGATATCCTGCTGCTCGAAAACACCCGCTTCCACAAGGGCGAGGAAAAGAACGACGCCGACTTCACCAAAGCGCTGGCCGCCAATGGCGACATCTATGTCAACGACGCCTTCTCGGCCGCCCACCGCGCCCATTCCTCGACCGAGGGTCTCGCCCGCCTTCTGCCCGCGTATGCCGGCCGCACCATGCAGGCCGAACTGGAAGCGCTGGAAAAGGGCCTCGGCAACCCGAAGCGTCCGGTGGTCGCCATTGTCGGCGGCGCCAAGGTTTCGACCAAGATCGACCTTTTGATGAACCTGGTGAAGAAGGTCGACGCTCTCGTCATCGGCGGTGGCATGGCCAATACCTTCATCGCCGCACGCGGCACCAATGTTGGCAAGTCGCTCTGCGAGCATGACCTTGCGGCAACCGCAAAGCAGATCATGACCGAAGCTGCGACAGCCGGCTGCGCCATCGTTCTGCCGGTCGATGGCGTGGTTGCCCGCGAGTTCAAGGCCGGTGCCGAGAACGAAGTGGTCGATATCGAAGCGATCCCGGCCGATGCCATGGTTCTCGACGTCGGTCCGAAGTCGATCGCCGCCGTCAACGACTGGGTGAGCAAGGCCGAAACGCTGGTCTGGAACGGTCCGCTCGGCGCCTTCGAGATCGCCCCCTTCGACAAGGCGACGGTCGCCGTCGCCAAGCACGCGGCCGCCCGCACCAAGAGCGGCGCTTTGGTTTCCGTTGCCGGCGGTGGCGATACCGTTTCGGCGATGAACCATGCCGAGGTTGCCGATGACCTCTCCTATGTCTCGACCGCAGGCGGTGCCTTCCTCGAATGGATGGAAGGCAAGCCACTGCCGGGCGTCGATATCCTGCACCAGCAGAAGTAAGTCGGGTTTACTCGATAGAGACCTTATACCCTCGGCCTCACCGCCGGGGGTTTTTATTGCGTTGCATCGATCTTCGCTGCACTGCAAAAATAATCCTTGGATTTCAAACGATTAAATTAAATTCAATCGTTTTAAACAATTTAACTTCCGTTTGCCTTGCCGTATTCTTCTGCTATCCGCGATCCATCAGGAGCATAGGAGAACCTCAATGAGCGAAAGACTGGAAGACATCGCAGCGGCCATGATGGCAACGGGCCAGGGCCTGCTCGCGGCCGACGAATCCACCGCGACGATCGGCAAGCGTTTCGACACGATCGGGCTCGCATCTTCGGAAACATCGCGCCGCGACTACCGCGAAATGCTGTTTCGCGCCGACGAGGCGATGAAGGCCTATATTTCCGGTGTCATCCTCTATGAGGAGACCCTGTTCCAGAAGGCCGCCGATGGCACACCCTTCGTCGACATCATCCGCGCCGCCGGCGCCGTGCCCGGCATCAAGGTCGATACCGGCGCCAAGCCGATGGCCAAATTCCCGGGCGAGACGGTCACCGAAGGCCTCGATGGCCTGGCTGGTCGCCTGAAAACCTATTACGACGCCGGTGCACGCTTTGCCAAATGGCGTGGCGTCATCTCCGTTTCCGATGTGCTGCCGAGTTTCGGCGCCATCAAGGCCAATGCACAGGCGCTCGCCCGCTATGCAGCGCTTTGCCAGGAGGCCGGCATCGTGCCGATCGTCGAGCCGGAAGTGCTGATGGACGGCGCCCCCGGTGATCACTCGATCGACCGCTCCGAACTGGTGACCGAAGAGACGCTGCGGATCGTGTTCGAGGAACTGAACGACGCCCGCGTCAGCCTCGAAGGCATCATCCTGAAGCCCAGCATGGTCATCGATGGCAAGAAGGCGCGCAAGGCCAGCGTCGCCGAGGTCGCCGAGCGTACCGTCAAGGTCCTGAAGCGTACCGTTCCCTCCGCCGTTCCCGGCATCGCCTTCCTGTCCGGGGGCCAGTCGACGGAAGAGGCAACCGCGCATCTCTCCGCCATGAAGGCCGGCTATGACCTGCCTTGGGGCATGACCTTCTCCTATGGCCGCGCCTTGCAGACCGAGGCGCTCAACGCCTGGGGAGGCAAGCCTGAAAACGTCGCCGCAGGCCAGCGCGCCTTTACCCACCGCGCCCAGATGTGCAGCCTCGCCGCCAAGGGTGGCTGGAAGAAAGAGCTTGAAAAGGCTGCGTAAGCCTTAAGCGTCACACCCGATTGGAGCCCGGCCTCGTGATAGCGACGCCGGGCTTTTCCGTCTTCCGGCCCATTCAATTGTCCGGGTGACAAGAACCCTGTTCGCTCACGGCCCTGCCCGCGATATCCCTGACGTCAATTGGATTTCGGGGAGTGATCATGAACAGCATTGCCTATGTCACGGTTGATGTCTTCACCAGCGAACGGTTTTCCGGCAACCAACTGGCCGTGATCCCGGATGCACGCGGCCTCTCCGAGCGCCAGATGCAGGCGATTGCCGCCGAATTCCGCTATTCCGAAGTTACCTTCGTCCTGCCGCCGCAAGACCATGCCAACACCGCGCTGGTCCGTATCTTCACACCGACGATGGAAATCCCGTTTGCCGGTCATCCCAATGTCGGCACCGCCTTCGCGCTCGGCAACCAGACCGACATCTTCGGAAAGGCAGTTGGCGATATGCTTCGTTTCGAGGAAAAGGCCGGCATCGTCGAGGCAAGATTGACGCGTGACAGCGACGGGCGGGTGACGAGTGCCAGCATCGAAGCGCCGCAAGCATTATCCGTTGGGCCGGAGGTTGATCTTGAAACCATCGCCCGCTGCGCTTCACTCGATGTCGCTGCAATCAGAACCGCAACGCACACTCCCGTGATCGCCTCCGTTGGCCTGCCCTTCGCGATTGCCGAACTGGCTGATCTCGATGCCCTCGGCAAGGCCTGCCCCAATACTGCGGCCTTTGCGGAAGCTGGCAGGGAATATTCACCAGACGACGATCAGTTTGCGCTTTTCCTCTACACCCGCAGCCTGGAGAACCCATGGCGTCTGCGTGCCCGGATGTTCGCGCCACTCGACAATGTCATCGAGGATCCGGCGACCGGCAGCGCTGCGGGTGCGCTCGGCGCCCTGCTGACTTCCCTGATGCCGGAGAGCGATACCGTGATCGACATCACCATCGAGCAAGGCATCGAAATGGGCCGTCGGAGCGTCATCGGTATCACCGCGGAAAAATCCGATGGGCGTGTTCACACCGTCCGGATTTCCGGCTCATGCGCTACGGTCATGAGCGGAACGCTTCTGCTGTAGGCGCGGTCACTCATCAGCCGATGCTCGCAACCCTGCGCACCGCCTTCTCAAGCTCGCCCCTGTCGAACGGCTTTTGCAGCACCGGTGTTGTTTCAAAACCTTCTGCCAATCCTGCGACCCCATAGCCGCTGGCAAACAGGAAGGGTATCCCGCGCTCCCGCAGAACTTGCGCAATGGGAAAGGAATGTTTGCCGGCGAGATTGATATCCAGCACGGCGAAATCGACATCGGCGGTCGCAGCCATCTGCAATCCGGGCTCGAGCCGCATGGCCGGACCGACGACATCGCAGCCCATTTCCGTCAGGAAATCCTCGACAAGCATCGCAACAAGCGCTTCATCCTCGACAAGCAATACGCGTTTCCGGTCACGGCTACGCACTGGTCAGGCTTTCGTCATGGATGGCATCGACAGGTGCCTCGAGCGTGAACACAAGGCCATGCTCGGCATAGTCCATCGACGCCGTTCCACCCAATTCCGTGGGCAACACCCGAAGGATCAGCTTCGAGCCGAACCCCTGTCGTAGCGATGCAGGCGCTGGCGGCCCGCCATTTTCACGCCAAACCAGGGTAAACGTCTTGCCTTCCTTGCCCTGTGCCACATCCCACTGGATATCGACAGAGCCCGTGTCGTTCGACAGCGCCCCGTATTTGGCCGCGTTGGTCGATAGCTCGTGCAGGGCAAGCGAGAGCGAAAGTGCGGCGCGCGGCCCTAGCCGGATCGCGGGGCCGGAAATCAGGACCCGGCTTCGTTGCGGCCCCGCAAACGCCGCGATCGAAGCGGTCACGACATCGACCAGCTCGGCGCCATCCCAGTTTTCGTTGGTGAGGACATCATGCGCCCGCGACAGCGCGAGAATGCGCCCGCTGATATCGGTGCTCGCCTCTTCCTTCGACTGCACTCCCCGCAAGGTCTGGACCACGATCGACTGCACCGAAGCCAGCGTATTCTTGACCCGGTGGTTCAATTCGTTGATCAGCAGTTTCTGGTGATTTTCGGCGCGCACCCGTTCCGTGACATCCGAGCCCTGAACGAAAATATTGGTCACCTCGCCGTCATCGTTCTTGATCGGCTGGTAGACGAAGTCGAGATAGCGCTCCTCCACCCTGCCATCCGATTGCTGCAGAAGTATCTTTTCGGAATACCGGCTCACCGCCTCTCCCGTTTGGAAGACGCCATCGAGGAGTTCTATAAAGCCCTGACTGGTGATCTCCGGCAAGGCTTCAGCGACCGGCTTTCCGAGCACATCCCGGTTGGCGATCAATTGACGATATTCCGGATTGAGCAGAACGAACCGATGCTCCGGGCCGTTCAGCATCGCCATGAATGTCGGCGCCTGTTCGAAGAGCTTTTGCAGCCGTTCATGTTCGGCAGCGTTACGCCTGTCTAACAGCACGCGCTCAGTGGTCTCGACGACGATGGCGATGACGCCCGCAGGCTTGCCGTGCTCATCCAGCACCGGGGAATAATCGAGATCCATCCAGACCGGCTCTGGAAAACCCTTGCGATGCAGTGTCAATTCCTGGTCCCGATAGGCAAGCGTCCCGCCTGCGAGCCCAACCTTCATGACGTTATCGTTGAAATCGGCGACCTCGACCCAGCCTTCGCGCACGTTGGACCCAAGGAGCTGCGGATGGCGACTACCGGCAAAAACGGAATAGGCGTCATTGTAGATCATCACGCCCTCGACACCCCAGAGCATCACGATCGGAACCGGAGATTGAAGCAGCAGCGAGGTCGCGGTCTTCAGGCAGCCCGGCCATTCAGCCACGGGTCCAAGCGGCGTGGACGCCCAATCATAGGTTCGGATAAGAGCACCGAGTTCGCCGCCATTGCCCAGGAATTCATAATCAGCAGCATCGCCCCGAATTCCACCCAGCCCAACATTCATGATCGACGGTGTCCCCTTCACCACCCGCAGACCGAACCAGCTTGGTTGTCCGGCGTGGCCATCAAAGGCAGGGATGTAACGCACAAAAAATAACTGGCAAGGGGAGGTTTCAAGAGATTTCGACGCAAAAACACCGGCTTGGAACTGCTATGGCCGGATCAACACGGTCAGCATCATCACGGCGATCGCGAACACTGCAATTTTCCAGAAATCCCGACGATGACGCAGGCCGGGAAGGTTCAGGGGCTTGAGCAACTGGATACACATGGCCAGAAGCAGGATGACCGCTAACGCTTTCGACATCACGTTTCTCTTTTGTGGAAAATAATTCGAACGGTTTGCAGCGCGTCACACCCCGGTCACACTTGCGCGCGATCAGCGCTAGAGCCTAGTGCTGTCCTTTGCAATCTCCCTTCACGAAAAATTCCGGCTGGCAATTGTGGCGGTGTCGCTCTACCTTTTGATTGCAGCCCGGAACCAGCGGATTTCACATGCGAAAAAACCTTCTGCCCGTCGCCGCCCTTCTGCTTGGAACGCTGTTCCTCTTTCTTGGGAACGGGTTGCACAGCCTGCTACTGCCGGTTCGCGGCACGACGGAAGGCTATTCGACGACGCTGCTTGGTCTGCTCGGTACATCCTGGGCGAGCGGCTTCGTGCTGGGTTGCCTTTTGGCGCCGACGATCGTCAAGCGCGCCGGTCACGTCCGCGCCTTCAGCGGTTTCGCATCGATGCTGGCCATCATAGCCCTGCTGACCGGCCTGCTCGTCGATCCCATATGGTGGGTCGTATTGCGCGCCTTCACCGGCTTTTCGACAGCCGGCACCTCGATGATCATCGAGAGCTGGCTGAATGAGCGCGCCACGAATGAAAGCCGCGGCGCGATCTTTTCGCTCTATATCGCCATCACGCTGATGGGTGTCGTCGGCGGCCAGATGATGATTCCGTTCGGCGATACGTCGACGACGCTGTTCTTCATGATCTGCGGCATCGTCTATTGCCTTGCCATGCTGCCGACGCTGCTATCGACCGCCGCCTCGCCTCAGCCTTTGAAACAGGTGCGGCTCGACCTTCGCGCGCTCTATCGCAATTCGCCGATTTCCTTTCTCGGCATCCTGCTCGTCGGCATCGCCAACGGGGCCTATGGTACGCTCGGCGCCGTCTTCGGTCGCCAGGTCGGTCTCACCGATAGCGACGTTGCACTGATGATGAGTACGACGATTTTCGCCGGCGCCGTCATGCAGTTTCCCGCCGGCCGCCTCTCCGACATGATCGACCGCCGCTACGTTCTGGCAGCCCTTGCCGCCGTCGCGGCCGTTGCCGGTCTTCTCGTCTTCCTGATCGAGCCCACGCATGTGATTCTGCTGATCACGCTCGTCGGCATCTATGGCGCGACGGCCAACGCGCTCTATCCGATCGCCGTCTCCCATGCCAATGACTTCGCGACGCCCGAGGATTTCGTCAAGATTTCCGGCGGCCTGCTTTTGCTCTATGGCATCGGCACGATCATCGGCCCGACCATCGGCGGCCCGATCATGACCGTCACCGGCCCCTACGGGCTGTTCATGATTACGGCCTGCGCCCACGTCCTGATCACCGCCTATGCGATCTTCCGCAGCCGCATGCGCGCAGCCCTGCCCGCTTCCGAGCGCGACGCGTATTCTACAATCAATCCCGGCACGCTGACCACGCCGGAAAGCCTGCAGCTTTCGCCGCGCGCCGCTCCCCTTGAAGAGCAGAACGGCGAGCAACCCGCACGGAGGCCGGAATGAGCCTGTTCGATGACGATCGCCCGAAGAAACAGCCAGCACACGAGATCGGCTGTGATCTAAGCCTGCTGTCCGCCGACGAATTGTCCGCACGAATCATCCTGCTGAAAGAGGAAATCGAGCGTCTCGATGCGGAGCGGACGAGAAAAAACGCAAGCCGGTCCGCAGCCGAAAGTATCTTTCGTTAATACTTTCCCTCCATCCAGTTCGGAAATCATGCCGATATTTCGAAAATGGCGCATCAATTAAGCGTGAATCTGGTCTGCGTAACGCTTCATTAAGCCTTATAAGGTATTACTAACACATCCGGATCGCTCTGGACTCAGACAGTTCCCCATTTGGCGAATGGTCTGATTTTTCTCCCTGTTTTACCTTGAGAGCCGCCTTTGCGGCTCTTTTTTTTGCTTAGTTGCGGACAAGTTTCAAAGAATTGTGGAGATTAACCCTTTCTTAAGAATGGGCTTGCGCGAAATGCGCTATGGGATCATGTTCAAAACATAAACCGGGCGGCTGGAAACTTTCTGTTAACCCGCTCGTTACCTGTCCAAGTTGATGCGTTTAACCAGGGAAATCTGAGCATGTCCGAACGGGGATTCAATACCGTGAGTTTCGCGGGCCACGCTGCGTCTTCGGCGCAGTTCAAGGCGCTGTATGCGGAAGGCATGGGCCTGGTTGAAGAAACCGCAAGCTACCTCGACGGCACCGGTCGCGCCGCGTCCAAGGTGCTGCCGCGCATGGCCTCCGTGCTCTATGCGGCTGAATCGATGCGCCTGACCACGCGCCTGATGCAGATGGCATCCTGGCTGCTGCTGCAGCGCGCCGTCAACAATGGCGAGATGAACCGCGAGCAGGTCCTGTCGGAAAAGAACAAGGTTCGCCTCGACAGCTTCAACGTCGATCGCACCGCGCCGGGCTGGAACGATCTGCCGGAAGGTTTCCGCGATCTGATCGACCGTTCGCTGCGCCTTCAGAACCGCGTCGCTCTGCTCGACCGCGAAATCTATCGCCCGCAGGAAGCCCAGAACTTCACGCCGGACAACCAGAACGGCGTCAAGGCGCAGCTGAACCTGCTGCAGACGGCCTTCGGAACCAACTGATTTTTCCGACAAGACGAAAAGCGAAACCCGGCCATTGGCCGGGTTTCTTGCTTTTGAGGATAACGAACGGACTCTACATCGGCGGCATCTTGTCGAAAGCCGGCAACGCGGGATCGACCTGATCCCAGCCATGCCCCCGCATCCGGTAGGTGATGACCTGCGGTTGGAAGCGGCCGGGGTCGTCCAGACTTGCGGCGTGGATCGTGAAGAGATCGGGCATCGCCGCAAAGGTTAGGTACACCGGCGATCCGCATATGGGGCAGAAGGAATGTGTCTTCAGGTTGCCGCTATCGCCGGCAACCTCCCAGCCGGTCACCTCCCCTTCCAGCCAGACAACGCTGCGATCGGCGAAGGTGATATAGGACCCATGCCCGGTGCCGCTTCTGTGCTGGCAGTCCCGGCACTGGCAATGGTTCATGAAGACCGGTTCTGCGGATATTTCATACCGGACCTTGCCGCAGGCGCAGCCGCCAATAAAAGCCTTGCTCATCTTGCTCTCTCCTTGCGTTCGAAAACATTCTCTGAAGTCATGGATCAGCGATCGCGCCGGAAACCGGCGCGCCGACGACCGCCCGGCCGTCATGTCATTGATGAATCTGCTTTTCCTGCAGGCAGCCGCTAGTGCAGCGCATTCGAGCCCTGCTCTTCCGCTGCGACGGCGTCGAGGTTACGGACGACCTTCTTCCAGCCATTGCTCATGTTGCTGTAGGCCGTCTCGTTCTTCGGCAGCAGGAAGCCAGAATGGACGAGACGAACGCGCGTGCCGGTTTCGGCCTTGGTCAGAACCCATGTGACGACGGTATCGAGCAGCGAGCCATAGCCGACATTATCCGCATGTCCGCCCTTCCAGGCATAGGCGAAGCGCTCGCTCGGAATCACCTGCAGCACCTGGCAATGAATGACGCCGTCCCACGCACCAGCCGCCTTTGTCTGAAACGTGAACCGCGTGCCCTCCACCGGTGCAAAGCCTGTCGGTGGCATCAGCCAGCGGGCGATCAGGTCGCCGGATGTCAACGCCTTCCAGATCGTCTCAGGGGCATGCGGAAAGATTTCGTCGATGACGATATCCTGCGTATCGGCCTTAACGGCAGCATCGGTCATGGATCGATCTCCTTGAGCAGCGTTTTGAGATTGGCGATTTTCTCGCGCCAGAAGACGCCATAATGGCTCATCCAGTCGACCAGGGGGCCGAGCCCTTCCGGTGCGGCGCGATAATAGACATTGCGCCCTTCCGGACGCTCGGCGACCAGCCCGGCCAGTTTCAGCGACTTCAGATGTTGTGAAATCGCGCCTTGGGTAACGCCGCTGCCGCGCGTGAGCTCGACGACCGTTATCTCTTCGACATCCACGATGCGCTCAAAGACGGCGCGCCGGGTGGGGTCGGCGAGCGTACGCAGGACGGTGGTGATGTCGGTCGCTTCGTTCATGAAAAACCAATAGCATTCACTAATTGATTAGTCAACGCTATTGGTTTTGAGTACTAAGCCGTCAGGCCGCAGCCTTTTCGAACGCGCCGGGTTCGGCACCGGAGGCAAAGGACAGGCCTTCGTCTTCCCATCCGGTGATGCCGCCGATCATGACCTTTACCGGCCGGTCGAGCCGGGCGAGCTTCAGCGCTGCCTGATCCGCCCCGTTGCAATGCGGGCCGGCGCAGTAGACGACGAACAGCGTATCCTGCGGCCATTCTGCTATACGCTCCGCCGAGATTTCCCGGTGCGGCAGGTGAATGGCGCCCGGCACATGCCGGCGGGCATATGCCTCGCGCGACCCAACGACATGCAGAAGGACGAAATCCTGTTGTCCGGTGCCGAGGCACGACGCAACGTCGGAGCAATCCGTTTCGACCGAAAGCCGTCTCGAAAAATGCTTGATGGCGATGTCGGACGGTGCTGCGGGGATGTCGGTTACATAGCTCATGATGGCCTCCGTTGTGATGACGAAGGAATCCTAAATGACACCGGCAGGATGTTGCAGATGGCATTAATGACATCTATCATCAAGATCATGCCAATCCGATCCGATCATTCCGCCAACACCAATCCACTCGTCGTCGCCATTGCCTATGACGGGCTCTGCACGTTCGAGTTCGGCGTTGCGGTCGAGGTCTTCGGCCTTGCGCGGCCGGAAATGGGGCCGGACTGGTATCGGTTCGCCGTTGCCGGGATCGATGACGGCGAAATGCGCGCCACAGGCGGCATCCGTTTTGTCGTCGATGGCGGACTGGACCTGTTGCCGGAGGCCAGCACCATCATCGTGCCGGGATGGCGCGGCATGGACAGGCCGGTCCCTGCCGATCTCTGCGCGGCGCTCAACGCGGCCCATGATCGCGGTGCGCGGGTCCTCTCCATCTGTTCAGGCGTTTTCGTTCTCGCCGCCGCTGGACTTCTTTCCGGAAAGCGGGCGACGACACACTGGCGCTATACCGACACCTTGAAGGAACGTTACCCGGATATCCTCGTCACGCCGGATGTGCTCTATGTCGATGAGGGCAATGTGCTGACATCGGCTGGCAGCGCCGCCGGTCTCGATCTCTGCCTGCATCTGATCCGCCGGGACTATGGCAGCGTGGCCGCCAACATGGTTGCCCGCCGGCTCGTCGTGCCACCGCACCGCGATGGCGGCCAGGCGCAGTTCATCACCCAGGCCGTTCCCAAGGCCCATGAGAGCAGCCGGCTCGGGCCGTTGCTGGATCACATGCGGTCCGATCTCGGCGGCAATCATTCGGTGGAAAGTCTCGCCGCGCGGGCTGGCATGAGCACGCGCACATTCTTGAGACGGTTCGAAGCCGCAACTGGCCTGACGCCAGCGCGCTGGCTGCTGGCCGAACGTCTGTCGCGCGCCCGCGATCTCCTGGAAACCTCCCCCGCCTCCGTCGAAACCGTGGCCGAACTTGCCGGCTTTGGAACAGCTGCCACACTACGGCATCATTTTCGCAAGCACCTGTCCACTACGCCCGCCGACTACAAGGAAGCGTTCGGCAAAGCCTCGTGACAGGGAAAATCCCAACGCAAAAAAGCCCGGACGAACCGGGCTTTCCCAAAATCGGATGCAAGGTGCAGAAGCTTAGAGGCCGAGGCCTTCGAAACGCTTCTTGAACTTGGAAACGCGGCCGCCGCGGTCCAGCATCTGCTGGTTGCCGCCGGTCCATGCCGGGTGCGACTTCGGGTCGATTTCGAGGTTCATGGTCTGACCTTCCGAACCCCAGGTCGAACGGGTTTCGTACTCGGTGCCGTCGGTCATGACGACCTTGATCATGTGGTAAGCGGGATGGATATCAGCCTTCATAACAATCTTCCTGCAAGTTCCAGGGTCCAATTGTCGCAAGCCATTGCGGCAGGGGGACCGAACACGTAAATGAAGCCGCAGACCACTTGAGGGACGACGGCTTCCCAATTTGATGCCGTGCCTATACATGATGGTCACCGGGATAACAAGTACCGCCGGAGAAGACTTATGCGAGATTCGCTGGTTCTTCCGGTATTGGAGGTCATGTGTCGAATGTCGTTCAGCCAGGGGCAAGAAAGTCTGTCCGCCCGCTGGCCAAGCTGCTGCCGTATATCCGGCGCTATCGCACTCTCGTCATAGGCGCCGGCATCTCGCTGGTCGTAGCCGCCGTGACGACGTTGACACTGCCGATGGCCGTGCGCCGCATGATCGACCATGGCTTCTCGACCTCCGATTCCGGCTTCATCAACACCTATTTCTCGATGCTGATGATTCTCGCGGTGATATTGGCGCTCGCCAGCGCCGCCCGCTATTATTTCGTCATCACGCTCGGCGAGCGGATCGTCTCGGACCTGCGCCGCGATGTCTTCGATCACGTCACCCGGCTTTCACCTTCCTTCTTCGACGTCAACCAGTCCGGCGAGATCGTTTCGCGGTTGACGGCAGACACGACGCAGATCAAATCCGCCGTCGGAGCCACCGCCTCCGTCGCATTGCGCAACACGATCCTCTGTCTCGGCGCGATCGGCATGATGATCTATACGAGCCCGAAACTATCGATGCTCGTCATCGCCGCCATCCCGGTCATCGTCTTCCCGCTGGTAGGCTTCGGCCGCTCGGTGCGCCGCCGTTCGCGCGAGGCGCAGGATACGCTGGCAAGAGCCTCTGCCTATGCCGGCGAAGCGATTGCAGCGTCACGTACCGTCCAGGCCTTCAACGGCGAGGCGGCGGCACAGGCCCGTTACAGCAACGCCGTCGAAAGCGCCTACGATGCAGCCCGCGCCGCCATCAAGGCACGCTCGATCCTCACCGCTTTTGCCATAACCATGATCTTCGGCAGCGTCGTCGCCGTTCTCTGGTTCGGCGCGCAGGGCGTGCTCTCCGGCACGCTGTCGGCCGGGACGCTCGGCCAGTTCCTGCTGTATTCGGTATTCGCTGCAGGCAGCCTCGGCGCATTGTCCGAAGTCTGGGGTGAACTGTCGCAGGCGGCCGGCGCCGCTGAACGCCTGAACGAGTTGCTCGCCGAGGAGCCGGAAATCGCCGCGCCGTTGAACCCGGCCACGATGCCGGAACCGGCAACCGGCGCGATCACCTTCGACGATGTGCATTTTGCTTATCCGTCCCGCCCCGATTACAAGAGCGTCAAGGGGCTCGGTTTTGCCATCAAGCCCGGCGAAACCGTCGCCGTCGTCGGTCCTTCCGGGGCGGGCAAGAGCACGGTCTTCTCGCTGCTCCTGCGCTTCTACGATCCGGTCAAGGGTGTCGTTTCGCTGGATGGTGTCGATGTCCGCAGCGTCGATCCGGAAGCCCTGCGCCGCCGCATCGCTATCGTGCCGCAGGATGTGACGATCTTTGCCGCTTCGATCCACGACAACATCGCCTTCGGCCTGCCGACTGCCACGCGCGAGATGGTCAGGGCGGCAGCCGTTGCGGCTCAAGCCGATGAGTTCATCGCCAAGCTGGACCATGGCTATGACACCCAAGTCGGCGAACGCGGTATCACCCTCTCGGGCGGCCAGCGCCAGCGCATCGCGATTGCCCGCGCGATCCTGAAGAATGCGCCGGTCCTGCTGCTTGATGAGGCAACCTCGGCACTCGACGCCGAAAGCGAGACGCTGGTCCAGAAGGCGCTGGATGGCCTGATGAAGGAGCGCACGACGCTGGTCATTGCCCACCGGCTGGCGACGGTCCTGAAAGCCGATCGTATCCTGGTCATGGATCAGGGCAGGATCGTCGAGGAAGGCACTCATGCCTCGCTGGTGCGCCAAGGTGGCCTTTACGCCAAGCTTGCCCGCCTGCAGTTCGATCACGACGACCGCGAAGGCAGCAATGTCGTCTCGCTTGGCTGAGGCGCGCCCGGCGGTTTAACGGTTAATCCCCCTCCCGCGGTTGCCCTCACCGGATGCCGCACTATTGTTCATCGCGGAAACGGCTGCCAGCCGTTCCCGATGGAACGTCTTTGGGAGGAGATTTCAATGGCATTGTCTTTGTTGAAGCGGCGGACCGCCCTTGGTCTCGCGATGGTGGCAGCGTCTGCGCTGGCATTCGGGGGCACGGCGCGGGCTGAAGGATTTCCAGACCGGCCGGTGACGCTGGTCGTCCCGTTCGCCGCCGGTGGCTCGACTGACGTCGTCGCCCGCATCATCGGCCAGAAGATGTCGGAGGATCTCGGCCAGCAGGTCGTCGTCGAAAATGTCGCCGGAGCCGGCGGCAATCTCGGTGCCGACCGTGTGGCGCGCTCGGAACCCGATGGCTATACGATCCTGATGGGCACCGTCGCCACGCATGCGCTCAACCCGCTGATTCTGAAGACCAAGCCCTACGATCCGGAAAAAGACTTTGCCCCGGTTTCACTTCTCGTCGTCGTGCCCAACGTGCTCGTCGTCAATCCGGAACTGCCGGCCAAGAACGTCGCCGAACTGATCGCGCTGCTGAAAGCCGAACCGGAGAAATACTCCTACGCCTCCTCGGGCAACGGCACGCCGCTGCATCTCTCCGGCGAACTGTTCAAGAGCATGGCCGGAGTCAGCATGCAGCACGTCCCCTACAAAGGCTCCGGCCCGGCGCTGAACGACGTCATCGGCAACCAGGTGCCGATCATGTTCGATAACCTGCCCTCCTCCTCCGGTCACATCACGTCCGGTACGCTGAAAGCGCTGGCTGTCACGACGAAGGAACGCGCACCATCCTTCCCGGATGTGCCGACGATCGCGGAGACCATTCCCGGATATGAGACCTATACCTGGAATGCCCTTTTCGCACCCGCCGGGACACCCAAGGAGGCAATCGACCGGCTGAACGCCTCCGCCAAGAAGGCACTTGCCGATCCGGCCGTCGCCGAAAAGATGAAGGGTTTCAGCGCTACCATCATCGCTTCGACCCCGGAAGAACTCGGCGCGCACGTGACCGCCGAACTCGCCAAATGGACGCCTGTGGTCAAGGACGCCAACGTGCAACTGGATTGAAACCCCGTTATTCTTAACGCAGACAAGAGTTCAGGGGAGCAAGCTGTTCCCCTTTTTTCGTTCTTGAAGCTTGGGCATCTATTCGGCACCTCACAAACCAAGGCGGGTGGCGGTATTCACGAATCGTGATAGCAACCGCAGGTGTTATGTGGGGGAATAGATGCGGAAATTTATCATTGCAACTCTTGCGGTAGTTCTGACCGGTTGTACGTTGAAGTGCACCCCGTTTCACCGGACATGTCGGCTAGTTTGATTTAGCCCTGATGAACTGCCGAGGGGAAGCCATCTTGAGCGCGGAATGAGGATGGATT
>NZ_LMRG01000005.1 GCF_001425605.1 Rhizobium sp. Leaf453
AGCCAGACCTACGAGCGCTATACCTCGATGCTGGGCCTTGCCTTTGAGGCATGTACCGTTCTCGGCATTCGCCTTTTCGACGACGATCTTGCTGGTATGACGTTCAGAAACGAAGACCTTCAAAAACGCCTTACGCTTCTACCCAAGTATGCGCGTCCACGAAAACAGACAGCGGTCGACAATGACTTCTAAAAAGCCGCAGCCAACAGAAGCGTTCGTATGGGTGTGGCGATCAGAAAGCCCCGATCCAGTGGTGGCCGGTCGCCTTGCAGTGACGAATGGCGAAATCAGCTTCGTTTATGGTCGATCTTATCTCGAAAATCCGAGCTCGGTTGCCCTTTATCTCCCGGAATTACCGCTCGAAACGGGCGAGATAAGACCTCTCCATGGTCTTTCAATGGCCAGCTCCATTCGCGACGCGTCGCCCGACGCATGGGGACGTCGTGTTATTCTTAATCGCGCGTTCGGCGTGAAAGGCGGCGAGTTGAATGGACTGGACCTTGATGAACTGACATTTTTACTTGAGTCAGGCTCAGACCGAATTGGGGCGCTCGATTTCCAAGCATCGGCGACACACTATATTGGCCGGGGGACCGGCCACGCCACTCTTGATCAACTTTTGACAGCCGCAGAGCGAGTTGAGAAAAATCTTCCTCTCAGCCCCAAACTTGATCAAGCTCTCCATCACGGCAGTTCGATCGGTGGGGCGAGGCCAAAAGCCCTAATCGACGATGATGCACGTAAATTCATTGCGAAATTCTCGAGCAGTTCCGACACTTATAGCGTGGTGAAGGGCGAATATATCGCGATGCGCCTGGCAGCTCTTTCGGGACTTACCGTGGCGCCTGTAGAAATCGTTCGCGCGTCCGGGAAAGACGTCTTGCTTGTTCAGCGCTTTGACCGAGTCCACGCGGGCAACGCTTGGTATCGCCGGTCGATGGTATCCGCCTTGACCATGCTTGAGCTCGATGAAATGCACGCGCGATATGCAAGCTATCAGGACTTGGCGGAAACGATACGCATTCGCTTTACAGCTGTCCCTGAAACATTGAGAGAGCTGTTTTCGCGTCTATGCTTCAATATTCTCGTTGGCAACACCGACGATCATGCCAGAAATCACGCTGCTTTTTGGGACAACTCGTCGCTGACGCTCACACCGGCCTACGATATTTGTCCGCAACCGCGGGCAGGAGGGGAAGTTGGCCAAGCGATGCTGATCGTTGAGCAGGACAGGAGCAGCAGGATCGTAACCTGTCTCAACGCAGCGCCGCACTTCCATTTGAGCCGGGCTCAGGCGATTGAGATCGTCGGCCATCAACTGCGGACTATCGCAAATAATTGGCGGGCCTTGTGCGCTGAGGCCGCGCTGGGCGAAGTGGATCGAGCACTTTTTTGGGGACGACAGTTCCTGAACCCCTATGCGTTCTATGGCCTTGACGGTGAAGCGAGCGAATTGGTGACACTGGCAGACACGATACGGGCTGAGCAAGCATAAGCGGCCGTCCCTCCGCTGCTGCGCGCTCAATACAATTAGGCGGTCAATACTTCTGCTAGATCTTCGTAAGCGACAGCAAGAAGCGATAACAATCGACGTCTTTTGCTAATGTCCGGCATTTACCTAGCCATGCGAATGTTCGTTCGACCACCCATCGGCGTGGCAGAATTTCGAGGCCTTTCGCCTTGGCTTGAAAGCTCCAGCGATAAGACAATTCCCAGATAATGGTGTCAGTTAGCCAAGCCGATGCCTGTAGAACTGCCATTGATCTTTCGCAGCGCACTGGCGTCGGCGTGTTAGCCCTTGGTCCAACTATCACGGCAAGCCGCTTTGAGAGATGCTGCGGGTGGCGGTCGGCGTTCAGTTGGTACGACGTGGGACGACCCAGAAGCAGGAGACTGTCATGGGGATCAAAAACGAGTTTCCGGAAGATGTCTGGATCGCTGCGGAGGCGGCAATCAATAATGTGTCCGAGGAATATTTTGAGGACCATGCCGCCATAGTGATCGCCCGCGCGATCATGTCGGAACGAACGAGATGGACGAGACCTTCTGTCAAGCCACTGCGAGACGAAACCGATACTCTACCGTTTTGCCCTTCCGCTACCGCGCTAAGCCATAGAGGTTTCAAGCTTGGTGACCCTAACAACGCATGATGAGCCACTTCATCGCAGGGTTTCGGTTCGTCTGCTGCTCGCGCAGCTCGATTAACATGCAGATGCTGGCGCGGCTACCTGTTTCCAAAGAGAACGCTTCCGGACCTAACGATCTCGCGCGCAGGACCATACCTGGCTTTCCTGTCTTCGTGAAATTGGATGAAATCCTGTGAGGGAATAGCCTTGGAAAAGAGCCAGCCCTGTGCAAAATCGACGTCCTTTAGCCGAAGAAACGCCGCTTGTTCTTCGGTCTCGATGCCTTCGGCGGTGGTGATGAGACCGAGCTCCTGAGACATTGATATGATGTGAAGGATAACGGAACTGGTCGCGGTGTCCCTGCCAATCGTATCCACGAAAGACTTGTCAATTTTGAGAGCGTCCATGGGCAGGCCCTGTAGGTATTGCAGGCTGGAATAGCCGGTGCCGAAGTCATCGATCGCAACCGCGTGTCCTAAATCTCGCGCGTCAAGCAATGTCGCCCGCGCGGCATCGATATCAACGAGACCGCGTTCCGTCACTTCAAGCCAGATCTGTTCGCGGCGAATGGCCGTCGAACTAAGCTTTTCATCAAGGACACGAAGGATCCTTCCTGTTCCCATATCGTCCGCACAGACGTTAATTGCAATGTGCAGGGCCCGGTCTTTCACGAGCAGGGTTCCAAGGTCAGCGATGACGCAATCGATGACCTGATCTGTGATTGCGAGGATTGTCCCTGTTTCTTCTGCGATGGGAATAAACAAGTCTGGCCGTATCATAGTTCCGTCCGGTCTTTTCCAGCGGACCAGTGCTTCGGCTCCGAAACAGATCCCGGTCTTAAGTTCGATGATCGGCTGATAGTAAACGATGAACTCCCTGTTCCGGACCGCCAGTTCAAGCTCGGCTTTTGGCAACAGACGCTTCTTCGACATCCAGAAGACGATGCCCACGATGCACAACGCCATGAAGGCTCCGAACGGAATGAATATGCGCATCTGTCTAAGCCATTCATCTCGGACAGCCGCCTCGGACACCATGGCGACGACGGCTCGGCCGTTCCGCTTGAGAACAGTGTACAGACGGCCACTGTGGAGGCCGTGATCGATCCCATTTTTGAAGAGTGCAGCCGCGAGTCCAGGGTCGGGATCGTTTCGCGTCTTGATCACGTCTCCGCTCTCGCTCATCAGCGCGATCGCAATACCGTTGTCGATGAAGGCGTCAACAAAGCGCATCGGCGAAACCAGGACGTTGTAGCTCCCCATCTGAAGCGCAATCATGGTTTCTCCCAAGCTTACTGCAGGGTTGACCTGAAGAGAGATCCCCAATCCGTCGCGGCCGACGTAGTCGGGCTTGCCCTTTAAAATCCCAGCGGGTGCCAGACCCCACGACGTGCACTTTAAAAACCCATTCTCGAAATAGCCAATCTCCTCGACGGACAGGATATTGACGGTCACGACCCGCATACGCGCGATGTGCTCCAGCGAGCACGGCGTGAGTCGTTCCTTCTGAACGACATCCATTGCGTAATACGCCTCAGCAAAGGTCAGCTCTGCGCGATTAAGAACGCGCCGGGTTATCGCGTCCAGGACCGTAACTTGCCGTTCCTGGGCCATTTGCCATGAGAGCCATCCCATGACTGCGATCGGGATGGCAGCCCCGACCACTGCGGCCGCCATTCCGGTCACGATGATGCGTAATCGCCTCAACTGCATGCCGATGCTCCAGCCAGGACGTGTTAGTTTCGGATTTGTAAAATAGCATGTTTTAGATTATTTATACGCGCATATCCGTGATATTAAATATCGCCTTCTGATTGAGTTAAAGTGCGCTAAACGAGTGGATCACAAGCCACGCTCTTCGTCGCGCCGTAATGTCCAAGCCTTTGAACGTCGGAGTGAAGATTTTCCACATGTTGCACCGAACAGAGACACTCCGGGTGAAACTGTTCAGATTGCCGTAACGTTCTTGATAAATTGCATGAGTGAACAAGATAAGTCGAGCACCCCTTCAAGGACTGAACGTCGATGAAAAACAGCGGAGACAGTTCAGCGATGTCACCGACAGGTGCAGGCCAACGTGGCCTGCACCGGCTCATGCTCAAGCTTCCTGCCATGCGTGGGAAACTGCAGGGTCTTGCCGCCGGACGATCGCCGCCAATCGACCTTTTCGAGGCCTATGAGGACGCCTGCGTCACCTTGCACATGCTTCACAGGAGGCCTGCTGAGACGGATTACACGCTGTTGCGCGAGTATGAGACTATCTGCCTCGAGATCGAAGCTGAAATCATCGAGTGCTGCCTTGGCTATCCATCAATGCAGAAAGGCTGAAAGTCTGCTTCTCCAACAGTCCGTACGATTCCGCACTTTGAGGATTGCGCAAGTTTAACAACCTGCGATAAGTTCCGCCCACGTATACTCCACAATATGACTGGAGATGCCGATGACGGTCAGGGGCCAGGCAAGGGGCGACGTGTCATGCTGCGAGGCAAAAGCAGAACTGGACCGTGTCTGTAGCGACTACCGCTTCCGTGGCAGCAATCGCAGCCGCAGCATCCTGCGGTATCTCGCGGAGCGCTGCCTTGAGGGCCACACTGACGGCGTTAAGGCCTACGCGATCGCCATCGACGTCCTCGGACGTCCTGAGAACTTCGATCCATCGGTAGATCCGATCGTTCGTATCGAGATGAGCAGGCTGCGGTCCGCGCTTCTTCACTATTACGATGCTTTCGGGGACGAGACCTGCGTCTCAATAGCATTGCCGAAGGGTGGCCACTACGTCGCCGAGTTCACGCGGACCGGCCAGACACTCGCCGCGAATGATTCATCGCTTCTAGAAATGCCTCGCGAAGGGAGAGCACCAGATACGAAATGGTCTGAGGAGCCCATTGAGCAGCTTACCTTTTTCGTTCGCCGCCAACGTCAGGTAGCAGGGGTCGCTGCGGTAATGGTTGCTCTTGTTTGTGCAGCTGTAGTGGGGGGCTTCGTTTCAGAGCCTGTGATGACGGTCAAGCCGACCGTGGTGGTGACAATGGCGTCGCCCGATCCGCGGGTTTGGGGAGAGGCGACGCAGACCCGTGACATGCTCCTCGTCGCGCTCACGAGATTCCAGACGCTGGACGTGTCGATCGTGCAGCCGACGCCGTCGCTGTCGGAAGCGCTCCGACCTGGACTGGGGAACACATATAAAATCGACCTAAAATTCTACGTTGATGGGGGCAACCACAGTGTGTGGTGGCAGATCATAAACGCCCGGACGAGAAGTCTGGTCAGCTCCGGCCTGGAAGCGATCGACTCCTCAGGTGCCACGACCGTTACGTCGAGAGTTGGGTTGGTCAGCCTTCTATCGCGAAAGCTTGCGAGCCCGAGAGGCATCATAAGTGCGCTTGAAGTCACCGAAAGTCCCGAAGATGCCAGCGGCAACGCATGCGTGCTCAAGGCGGAAAATGATCTCAATGACGCCCGGCTGAACGATCTGCCCGCGGCCGTGGCATGCCTTGACCGCACGCTCGCGACGAACCCCGCCAATGCCGACGCCATCGCGGCGCTTTCGCGTGTCGAGATGGCGCAGGCAGGGGGGCACCCCAGCAGGGACGTGACCCACCACGCACTGGGACTTGCCCGGCGCGCCGAAGAGCTCGCCCCGCTCTCCGACCGTGCGCAGATGGCCCTCATGACCGTTCAATTCTACAGCGGGCGAACCGACTCCGCGATCATTGCGGGTCGCAAAGCGCTGACACTTAATCCCGACAATGTGGATGCCGCGGCAAAGCTTGGCCTGATCCTGTTCGTCTCTGGATATTGGGACGCTGGTGTCGCGCTTGCACGCGACGCGGGTCGCAGTGTCGGCATGATCCCCCGCGACGCCTCGCTGGTTCTTGCGCTAGATGCCTATCGGCGCAAAGACTGGTCGTCAGCGTCTCTTCTGTCCGAGCAGATCATTCAGGGTGGCTTGACGGCCGCAATGCTGAGAGCCGCCTCTCTTGGGGAACTGAAGTCTCCGCAGGCTGCGGACAGCCTGGCCGACTTGCGATCAATCAGCCCCGACTTCGAAGCGCGCTTCGACGACATCATGAGTGCCAGACGATACGATGAAATGCTCGCGGTTGCGATTGCATCGGGTTTGCGAAAGGCTGGGGCAAATCTTTAGGCGCGAGAGGCGAGGGCGAAATTCGAACGTGAAGAAAACATGCATTTGTATCATCGGAAACACGCATGGTGACCGCTGAACTGATCATGCCGATGCCCTGAAACGCAACGCGATCATCGATAAAAATCGCCGTGATGTTATCATTCATTGTCTGGCGGAATAATGTCGTTGTTGCATTGAGGACAGGTCTAGCGAAATTGCGGCTACCCCGAAGAGCGGATCCAGTAGGCGTCACAGAAAAACCCGAGGATGTGTCAAGTGCTCTATTCTCCTGCGGACGGGAGGGAATAGGGATCAACTCACTCCCAGCAACGCTAGTCCCTTGGTTAGGAAACGGGGGTATTCTTCGCGGGAGAGCCAGCGAAAATGCCCACGCAATTCAGCAATTTCGCGTTTTCGATAGCTCGCGCCTTCAAGTCGACGAGCACTTGGCCTAGTTGCGGGTCACGAGGCGAGAATTTTCTCAATCAAATAAACTTCCGCAGCGGCAGTACCCACAAGCTGAAACGATCCATGTTCTTCAACCTGCTTGAATATCGCCCTGATCCTTTCGGCGGAGCACTGAAAATCGACGACCATGCGTTGTTCAAGTTCGGCAAACGTTAACTTCAAGGGCGATCTGGCAACAACACCGTTGGTCACAAGTGACAGAGTGATGTCGGGCTGCATCACAAGTGCCTGTCTATCCCTGCCACCGTTCTCAATCACCATATGGATGCGTATCACGTTATCGCAGGCAGATTCCAGAAATTTGCCATCTCCAGTACTATTGACATAACGCCACAAATCCGGGGCTGAAGCGCGTGAGGTTTCAGAGGCCACGGGGGCTACAATGGAGGACCGCAACAGAATTTTACCGACCTGTCTTTCGGCGCAAAGGGCAGGCCAAAATGCTGTTTTGCCGCCCATTGTTGTCGGCTGGACGGTAGCCGCTCGCGCCAGTCATTCGACTCGCTCCCTGACGCTATGCAGAAAGTTACATAATTATTTTGCACGAAATTACCATCTTGAATCGAATTGGTGGGCGTGTATGCTCGTAAAGCTAGCTACGTCCGTTCACTGATTACCCATGTGCATCTTAACGTCTGGATTTCCAAGTCTGAGCAATAGGGGAAACTATGTTTGACTGGCTTGCAAACACGCTTCGCACTTATCCTGAAATTGCGATATTCATGTCCCTGGCGCTGGGGTACTACTTTGGTTCCTTCACCTACAAAGGTTTAGGCCTCGGGGCTGTTACGGCCACCTTGATCGCGGCTGTTGTCATCGGACAGCTCGGAATCACGATTTCACCGCCACTTAAGGCGACATTCTTTCTGATGTTCCTGTTCGCCGTCGGCTACGGTGTGGGGCCGCAGTTCGTGCGCGGCATCGCCAAGGATGGCATACCTCAAGCTCTGTTCGCGGTGGTCGTGTGTCTATTTTGCCTGGGGGCGCCTTATCTTGCCGCGAAGTTCGCTGGCTATGACATCGGATCTGCGCTTGGGCTCTACGCTGGGTCGCAGACGATATCCGCTTCGATGGGCCTTGGGACAGATGCGATCAACCGTCTCGGTTTGCCACCGGAGGAAGCCAAGCGGCTACTTGATGCGATGCCCGTCGCTTATGCCGTCACCTACATTTTCGGCACTGTTGGTTCGGCCATCGTGCTCGCGCTGATCGGTCCTGCACTCCTCGGTATCGACCTCGAAGCCGAATGTAAACGGTATGAGGAGGAAAAGGGCGGCAAGAAGGAAATGGGTGGAGCCGGCACGGCCTGGCATCACTACGAATTGCGGGCGTACCGTGTTCGCGAGGACGGACTTGTTGTCGGAAAGACGGCCCGTGAAGCTGAGGCGATGATCCCAGAGCAGCGCGTGTTTGTGGAGCGTATCCGTCGCGGCAGCAAAATCCAGGACGCTACGGCAGACACCGTGATCCAGGCCGGCGACATCGTTGCCGTGGCGGGGCGGCGCGATGTGCTGGTGAGCCTGATCGGCCATGCGGCAGAGGAAATCGACGACCGTGAATTACTCGCAGTGCCCACGGAAGGTGTCGATGTTCTCGTCACAGACAAGAAGGCCGATGGTAAGACGCTGGCGGAATTGGCGGAATGGCCGACGGCCCGTGGGGTTTTTCTGCGCCGGATCGCGCGCGGTGCCACCGCAACAGAAATTCCGATCCTCCCGAACACCCAGATACATCGCGGCGATGTCCTGACCATTGTCGGGAGAACGCAGGACACGACCGCCGCCGCTAACGCGCTTGGTGTACCTGACCGTCAGACCGACGTTGCCGATGTTGCGTTCATCGGTGGCGCGATTACCATCGGCGCGTTGATCGGCGCGCTGGTCTATAAAGTCGGAGACGTGCCCTTCACGCTGTCGACATCCGGTGGTGCGCTGATTGCCGGCCTATTCTTTGGCTGGCTGCGCTCCGTTCGACCGAAATTCGGACGAATCCCGTCACCGACCGTCTGGTTCATGAATTCGGTCGGCCTCAATATCTTCATTGCGGTGGTCGGAATTTCTTCCGGTCCGGGCTTCGTCGCGGGCCTGCAGCAACTCGGCTTCAGCCTGTTCCTGTGGGGTATTTTCGCAACGACAGTGCCTCTGGTGCTGGCTATGTATGTCGGCAAATACGTGTTCCGTTTTCACCCTGCCATTTTGCTGGGGGCCTGCTCGGGCGCCCGGACGACGACTGCGTCGCTTGGGATGATCAACGACCGGGCGAAGAGCCAGATCCCCGGCCTTGGCTACACCGTTACCTATGCCGTCGGCAACACCCTGCTGACGATCTGGGGCATGGTCCTTGTCATGATGATGACCTAGCGAGGTGTGGACGGGAGTCTGCCGTGAGCAGCCTATCCCGCCCGCACCGGGTACCTGCCACGCAACGGTGCGCGGCAGTTTTGCGCAAATGCTTCGCTTAGCTCCGAAATCAGGAACGTCACGCACCGAAAGCTCGGTGGTGGAGAAGCTGCCGATCCAGACCGACCATTTGGACGGCGTCTACGATGACGTTCGATCGAGACAGAATGGGGAGAACTCAATGACCAAGACCGCCGATATCGATCAGTTCCTGATGATACATTCAGCGCGTGCCGACAACTGGCGTGAACTCACCAGCCTGGCCGACGCCTGGGCCGCCAACCGCGGCGAACGATCCGCGTTGGAAGCCGCGCTCGCTGGAGCCGGACCGGCCGAAGAATACCACGCCTATCCAGGAGCGCGATTGCTCGACGCCTTGAAGGAACGTATCGCAAGCAATGATCCCACCGGAGCCGCGAAGCTGGCGCGGCGTATCTCGAACGGGCTTCTGACTCATGCCTACAAGGGTCGGCCGGCCGAGTGGGACGTCCACGATGTGATGTCCGCTGATGAGGTGGTCGACATCATGCCGCCGGCAACGGGGGAAACGGGGGGCCGCCGGCCTTATTTCGAGGTGCTGTTCGTCAACAGCCAGCCGGCAGCACGATGGCCCGCATTGGCTAACGAAGTCCGCAGACTGCGACGTCCTGAGGACGGTTTCATCTATGAACCGATCTTTGTTGGATCATTCGAAGATGCATTCTGCGCGACGGCGTTGAACCCGGACATCATCTCCGTGGTGCTCGCCGAAGGCTTTCCCTACCGCTCGCGCCATGACGCGCCGGTGCTGCGCTCGGTGCTAGACCCGCTCGGAGAAACCGAGGGATCGGATGTTTCGGCGCTCCGCCTCGCGCGTTCTTTGAAGAGAATCCGTCCGGAACTCGACATCTACCTCCTGTCAGATCGCCAGGTCGAAAAACTTGCCGGAGATCCAGCAGCGGATGCGGTCCGGCGCATCTTCTATGCCGTCGAGGAACCGCTGGAACTGCACCTCGCCATTCTGGAAGGCGTACAGGCCCGTTTCGAGACGCCGTTCTTCGACAATTTGAAGAAATATGCGCGCCGGCCCATTGGTACGTTTCATGCCTTGCCGATCGCGCGCGGCAAGTCGGTCTTCAAGTCGGACTGGATCCGCGACATGGGTGAGTTCTACGGGCTGAACCTGTTCCTTGCCGAAAGCAGCGCAACGACGGGCGGCCTCGACAGCCTGTTGGAGCCAACAGGCACCATCAAGCGCTCGCAGGAGATGGCCGCGCGCGCCTTTGGTGCCGACCACGTCTTTTTCGTGACCAACGGCACATCCACCTCCAACAAGATGGCAGTACAGGCGCTTCTGGCGCCCGGCGATATCGCCGTGGTCGATCGCAATTGCCACAAGTCCCACCATTACGGCATGGTTCTCACCGGCGCCCAACCCTATTACGTCGAAGCCTTTCCGATGACGGAATATTCGATGTACGGCGCGGTGCCGCTCGACACAATCAAGCGCGCGCTTCTGGCGCTGAGAGCGGAAGGACGTCTCGATCGCCTGAAACTGCTCGATCTCACCAACTGCACCTTCGACGGGCACATGTACAATGTCCGCCGCGTGATGGAGGAATGCCTCGCCATCAAGCCCGACCTGATCTTCCTCTGGGATGAGGCATGGTCCGGATTTGCTCGCTTCTCGCCCTTCCTGCGTCCGCGCACGGCCATGGGTGCCGCAGCTGATCTTGAGGAGTGGTTGCGCGATCCCGCATCGATCAAGGCCTATGAAAAGCAGCAGGCGGATCTGGGCGACGGTGCTTCGGATGACGTGCTGCTCGCTGCCCACCTGATCCCCGATCCTCGTCTGGTCCGCCTGCGCGTCTACCAGACGAACTCCACCCACAAGTCGATGTCGGCGATCCGCCAGGGCTCGATGCTGCTCGTCAAGGACGTCGACTTCCACACCGTGGAAGCCCAGTTCCACGAGGCCGTCTTCACGCATGCCTCGACCAGCCCGAACCAGCAGTTGATCGCCAGCCTCGACGTCGCCCGCCGGCAGATGGAACTCGACGGTTACGGTCTGGTAATGAATGCGATCGAGATCGCGCTCAAGATCCGCCAGGCGGTCAACGAGCACCCGCTGATATCAAAATATTTCCGTGTCCTCGGTGCCGACGACATGATCCCCGCCGCTTATCGACAGTCGGGCTTCAAGGACTATCTCGCGCCAGGTTCGACCTGGGCCACGGTGATCAGGGCGATGCGGGAAGACGAGTTCTATCTCGACCCAACCCGCATGACGATGGTCTGCGGAACCGCCGGTTTCGACGGAACGCAGTTCAAGGGACTGCTGGCCAACGAATACGGCATCCAGATCAACAAGACCTCGCGCAACAGCGTGCTCTTGCAGTCGAATATCAACAATACCCGCAGCGATGTCGCCCATCTCGTTCGCGTGCTGGTCGAAATCTGCCATGGCATCGAAAAATGTCTGGCAGACGGCGGCGAGGGCGAGCGAACGGCATTCACAACACGGGTCAAATCGTTGATGACCGATGTGCCGGACCTTCCCAATTTCAGCCATTTCCACGAGGTGTATCGCGGCGATGCCGGGAAAACGACGCCGGAGGGCGACATGCGGACCGCCTTCTTCAATGCCTATGACGCCTCCATCTGTGAGTATGTGCCGCTTATCGGGGAAGAATGTGATCGGCGGTTGAAAGAAGGGCCCGAGATGGTCTCGGCTAACTTTGTCATTCCCTATCCGCCCGGCTTCCCAATCATGGTGCCGGGGCAGGTGCTGACGCAGGAGACAATCGATTTCATGCGCAAGCTCGATGTGAAGGAAATCCACGGTTACGAGAAGGCAAGAGGGCTGAAGCTGGTCAAGCCGGACGCTGTCGCAGCCAAGATGAAGCGGTAACCGGCAACGATCGGACCCCGCGTTATGACGCGGGGCCTGCTGGTTTCACCGGTGTAATTTCGGGCTTGCCAGTTTCGACATCAGCGTTCCGGCAGGTGGTGGGGTGGGGATGCCTCGATACGAGGTGAGGGGGAGTTCGTCTGATCATGCTTTGGTTCGAGCAATTTCTGGTCAAATATCCCGAACTGGCCGTATTCCTTGCGATCAGCATCGGATACTTGATCGGGACTTTTAAATTCCGGGGCTTCGGCCTCGGTCCTGTTACCGGCTCGCTGTTTGCGGGCATTCTGATCGGGCAATTCGCCCACGTGCCGGTGGCCGGCATGGCGAAATCCTTTCTGTTTCTTCTGTTTCTGTTCGGGATCGGCTACTCGGTCGGTCCGCAGTTCCTGCAGGCCTTGAAACGGGACGGGATGAAACCCGTGCTTCTCGCAATTGTCGTCTGCGTGACCGGGCTTTTGACAGCCATCTTGGTTGCCAAGATTCTTGGGCTCGATCCCGGCTTTGCGGCCGGCCTTCTCTCCGGTTCCCTGACCGAGAGCCCGGCCATGGGCACGGCGACGGAAGCGATCAATGCCCTGCCATTGCCGGAAGCCGATCGCGCCACGTTCGTCGCCCATGTCGCGGTGGCGGATGCCGTTTGTTACGTCTTCGGTGCGGTCGGTGTCATTCTGTTTTGCAGTGTCGTTGCTCCCAAGCTGCTCGGCATCGACCTGGTCGCCGAGGCGCTGAAACTGGAAAAGGAATATGGGATTACCCGAACGCGAGCCGGCGTCTCCTCGGCCTGGCACAGGTTCGAAATGCGCGCCTATCGGATCGCGGAAAACGCGCCTATCGCAGGGATGTCAATTCAGCATGCGGAGGCAACATTCCCCCAGCATAGGCTTTTCGTTCAGCGTCTTCGACGCGACGGCGCGATCCTTGAAGCGGCTCCGATGTTGGGCATTACGTCGGGAGATATCGTTGCGGTGTCGGGGACGCGAGAAGCGCTGGTAACCGTCCTTGGACCGCGTAGCGAGGAGGTCGAGGACCGTGAGCTTCTCGATATCCCGGTGTCGGTTGCCGATATTCTCCTGACAAACCGCGAGATCAAGGGGCGGAGCATCGAGGATGTGGCCACGGAGAGCTGGACACGCAGCCTCTATCTGCGTGCCCTGACGCGTGGGGGGCAGGATATCCCGATTGCACCGGGTATTACTGTGGAGCGTGGCGACATCCTGCGGGTGGTCGGCCCGGAGCCGATCGTCTCGGCCGCAGGCAAACGAATCGGTATTGTCGTGGCGCCGGCGACCACGACTGATTTCTTCGTCCTCGGGCTTGCAATCTTTCTCGGCGGGCTCGTCGGTGTTCTCGTCACCGTTCCGATCGGCGACATGCGGATTTCCCTGAGCACCAGCGTCGGCACGCTGCTGGCAGGATTGATAGTCGGGCATCTGCGCACGCGCTTCCCTCTGTTTGGCCGCATACCGGATACCGCCGTCTCGCTGATGACGGCACTCGGGCTTGCCGCCTTCGTCGCGATGACCGGCCTGCATGCCGGGCCGATCTTCTTCTCGGCTATCGCGGAGGCGGGTATCGGCCTTCTGTTTGGCGGAATGGTCGTGACCATCACACCGATGATCGTGGGGCTTTATTTCGGGCGTTACGTGCTCGGCATGAACCCGATCCTGCTGCTTGGCGGGCTTGCTGGAGCCCAGACGATGACCGCCGCCATGGCAGCCGTTCAGGATCGATCGGGCAGCATGGTCGCCGTGCTCGGCTATACGCCGGCCGTGCCAATCGGTCACATCCTTTTGACAACTTGGGGAACCGTGATCGTCGGCATCATTGCCGGAGCGTAAAGGTGCGCGATTCCGGACAATCGAAGCAGCGCCTTTGGTAACCGATCCCGCCCGGAACATCTTGAATTGCAGTGCAACCAAAGGAGGCTTTTGAATGATGTTGAGCATTGATTGATTGTCAAATTCACGCATCAGCGACAAGGACCCAATCTGATGTCAAGCAAACCGAAAACGATAACTGAATCCAAAGAACACATTCGAATCCAGCCACGCCGACCCTTGGCATGGAAGCGCTGTATGGCAGGGGGCATTTTGGCAACGGTGGCCTTGCTAGCAGTCGCCAAGACGGCATCGCAGGCCCAGGATATCGAGACCAAGTATAGCCGAGACGCGATGCAGCAGGCGCTGGAGACGCGGGAACGCTACGACGTTCACGGCCTGCGCTTCGGCATCTCCACCTCGACCTTCAAACCGGGCACGGAAGCGATCCTTGATGACATTGCCACAGCGCTCAAGAATTTCCCAGAATGGGGCTTGAGAATTGTCGGCCACACGGATTCCAGCGGCAATGCGGAAACCAATCAGCAGCTCTCCATTGCCCGTGCGGAAGCCATCAAGGCAGCTCTTGTCGAGCGTGGGATCGCTGCCGATAGATTGCAGGCAGGCGGTGTCGGGCAGACAATGCCTGTCGCCAGTAACGACGGTGGTGCGGGGAGAGCTCTCAATCGTCGGGTCGAACTCGTAAGGACGACGGACTCCGCCGAAGCCAAGAAGTTGCTGAAGGCCATGACGGACTACCTGGCAGGGCAAAAGGCCATGTCATTTTCCTATGACTCCAATCTCCAGGTCATCACAAACAGCGACCAGAAGCTCGGGCTCGCAAGCTCCGGGACTGTGGTTCTCAATCGACCTGACAAGGTACATACGTCCCGCTCCGGCGGCTTTGTCGATAGCGAGGCCTTGTTCGACGGCAAGACGCTAACCCTGCTTGGAAAGAACGTGAACAAATACACGCAGGTGGAAATCCCCGGCACGGTGGACAATCTGATAGACGAGCTGAAGGACAAGTATGGACTGCCATTGCCGGCGGCGGATCTGCTGATGACAACGGCCTATGACGAACTGATGAAGGGCGTCTATGACTCGAAAGATCTCGGAAGCGGCGTAGTCAACGGGACCGAGTGCGACTCTCTCGCCTTCCGCAAGGATGATGTAGACTTTCAAATCTGGATCGCTCACGGCGCAGAGCCATACCCCTGCAGGTTGGTCATAACATCAAGCCAGGTCCGAGGTGGGCCGGAATACAGCGTTCAGATCAGCGACTGGAAATCCGGAGATGCTGCCGCATCGGATGATTTCGGCTTCAGGAACACAGGCAATGCCGAAAAGATTGACGTGAACGATATGAAGCACAGCCTTGGCGATTTGCCAGAAAACTTCATGGTAGGAGACAAGAAATGACCCTCTTCAAGCGCGCAGGAATTATTTGTCTCGTCTGGGCAGCATTGCTGGGCGTGGGGGATCTATCGAAGGATATTCCAACCCTTTCGATCCCCGCGCTTGCTCCGGATGCTGTCGCAAGAGTCGGCCGTCCGTTGACGCCGGTCAGCGTGGCAGGTGTCGCCCGACGCACAACCCGACGCTGCGCCAACGGCGTCTATAACTGCTAGATTTGCGTTAGCGGCCTGGGTCTCCGTTTCGGGAGGCCTTCAGGCTCGGCAGGCGTTGTCTGGCCGAAAGAAAGGACGGCGGAAACCTTAAGGGGAACGCCCTCGTCCAGCCGAACAGCAGAATGCCGTTCACACCCTCCCGGGCGCTTTGAATTCACAGGAGAACTAAGCCAATGACCGTAATCGATTATAAGAAATACGAGAGCATGAGCCCGTTTGAGATTAAGGACGGCCTGATGAAGCTCGCCAAGAGCGGTGCGGAAAAATCGACCCGTGCGCTACTCAATGCTGGCCGTGGCAATCCGAACTGGATTGCAACCAAACCACGTGAAGCCTTCTTCCTGTTTGGCATGTTTGCGCTGTCGGAATCCCGCCGCTCGATGGACAATTCTGTGGCGGGCCTCGCCGGGATGCCGCAGAA
This sequence comes from Rhizobium sp. Leaf453, assembly GCF_001425605.1. Lineage (GTDB taxonomy): Bacteria > Pseudomonadota > Alphaproteobacteria > Rhizobiales > Rhizobiaceae > Pararhizobium. The sequence goes on from NZ_LMRG01000005.1 coordinate 15,884, forward strand.
GAATGGCATTGCCGCCCGGTTGCAAACCTGGCTTGAAAAGCGTGCGGAAGATGCGGGTGCCGACTTCCTGTCTAAGATGGTCGATCACGGGGTCAAGGCATTTGGCTTCGATGCCGATGCCTTCGTGTTCGAGCTCACCGATTCGATCATCGGCGACAACTATCCGGTGCCTGACCGCATGCTGGTGCATGCCGAGCAGATCTCGCATCGCTACCTGATGTGGGCGATGGGCGCCGATACGGCGCTTTCCGGAAAATTCGACCTCTATGCCGTCGAGGGAGGCACAGCAGCGATGTGCTACATCTTCAAGTCGTTGATGGCCAACCGCATCCTGAAGAAGGGTGACACGATCGCGATGGGCACGCCGATCTTCACGCCCTATATCGAGATTGCGGAACTGGAAGACTATGCCTTCAACGCGGTCCATATCCGCGCCACGCAGGAGCATCGCTTCCAGTATTCCGACGAGGAAATCGCGAAACTCGAAGACCCGAAGATCAAGGCCTTCTTCGTCGTCAATCCGGGCAATCCGACATCGATGGCGATCGATACGGCGACGCTGAAGAAACTGGTCGATCTCGTCAAGACGAAGCGACCCGACCTCATTCTCCTGACCGACGACGTCTATGGTACCTTCGTGCCCGGCTTCCGTTCGCTGATGTGCGAACTGCCCTACAACACGATTGGCGTCTATTCCTATTCGAAATATTTCGGCTGCACCGGCTGGCGTCTCGGCGTCATCGGCATCCACGAGAAGAACATTCTCGACGATCTGCTGGCTAAGCTTCCGGCCAAGGAGCTGGAGGCGCTAGACAAGCGCTATACCTCGATCACGCTGGAGCCGCGCAAGCTCAAGATGATCGATCGTCTCGTGGCCGACAGCCGCGACGTCGCCCTCAATCACACGGCGGGCCTATCCCTGCCACAGCAGGTGATGATGACGATGTTCTCGATCAGCGAACTGATGGACACCGACAAGATCTACCAGAAGGCCTGCATGGAGATATGCCAAAAGAGGGTCAACACACTGCTCGAAGGCCTGCCGCTCGATCTGCAGCCGAATGCGAATTTTGCTGCCTACTACGGCACGATCGATTTCGAGTTCTGGCTGCGGAAATATGTCGGTGAAGATATGGTGACGTGGCTGAAGGCGAATGTGCATCCGCTCGACCTTGTGGCCCGGCTCGCGGAAGATCACGCCATCGTGCTTCTGAACGGCGGTGGGTTCGATGCACCCAACTGGAGTGTGCGGGTGTCCTTCGCCAATCTGCCCGATGATGCCTATGACGATATCGGCCGCGCGGTGCGCGCCGTCGGGCGCAGTTATGTCGATATGTACAACGCGACGAAAAAAAAGTGACGTTTAAAAAGACCAGGCCGATCCTTTGCGATCGGTCTGGTTGGCAGGCCCAGTTCGGTTTGCGGCAAAGGCAAAACGATATGCAGCGCGTCAGGAGAAGGAATATGCAGAACGGATTTCAGTTTGCGAGCTTCTACACCCCTCTGGCACGCCTTTCAGAATCTGACGCCGACGAGGACAAGATGCCCTCGTGGCGAGAGGGGAGCCACCTCAACCGCTCGTCGACAGCGACGCGGCGGGACATTCGAGCGGGAGTGCGCGCGCCGCTTTCATTCTCTGACGAAAGACGCATAATCACCCGGAAGCTTCGACGTTCTCTTCATGGATGCACGGTTGGCTTTCGATGCTCCGGCGCGCAGTCAGGTTTCTCAGGGTGCGCGACTGTCAGCGCTACCGCTTATGGAGGACTATGAGATGCAACTGCATGGCCTCTCAGCATATTCACGCTTCGTTTCGGCGATCTTCCTGGTTTCGGTGTTCAGCCTTGCAGCCAGTGCCGACGCGATTTCAACCACGGCCAGCGCACAACAGCCGGCCCCTCCGGGCAGCGAAGAAGCGATCGCGACGCCGACTGCTCTAACGGCGAGCGAACTGGAGGTGCTTGTCGCGCGCATAGCTCTCTTTCCGGATGAGCTGGTCGCGCTGGTGTCCTCTTCTTCGCTCTATCCGCTACAGATTATCGAAGCGCAACGCTTTCTTGAGCAAAAGAAAAGCAAGGCCGAGCTGAAACCGAAAGAGAGCTGGGACGACAGCGTGATTTCGCTGCTCAACTATCCCGATATTCTGAAAATGATGAGCGATGACCTCGATTGGACGCAGGCGCTTGGAAGCGCGCTTTCCTATCAGCAAAAGGATGTGTTGATCGCCATTCAGGACTTGCGCGACAAGGCCGTGGCAAGCGGCATCATCAAGAGCGACGAAAAGGTGAAGGTCGAAACGCAGGGCGAGAACGTCGTGATCCAGGCGGCCGATCCGGAAAAGATATATGTGCCGAAATACGAACCTGAAATGCTTTACGAGCCTGGTTATGTTCAGGCGCCAGTCTCCTATTATGACGATCCCTACCCAAGCTATTATTACCCGTCGGCACCATATTTCGCGGCTGCCATAACAGGCGCGGCAATCTGGGCCGCCGTGATCGACTGGGACGACTTGGGTGTCTGGGGCGGGCGCTGGAACGGCGACGTCGATATCGATTGCAACAAGTGTTTCAACAACATTGATATAGACCGCGACAAGTTCAAGATGGGCGACGTCGACTGGAAAAATATCGACCGGTCGAAAATCAATTTCGACAGGAACCAGATCGCCAACATCGATCGTGGCAAGTTCAAGACCGAGTTCAAGGCAGACCGGGGTAACAACATCGCCAATCGGGCTAAAGACGTCCGTCGAAACGGCGGCGAGAGGATAACAAGCAATCCAAAGGTTTCGGTGGATGACGTTCGAAAGAGCAAGGTCGACGCCAAACGAACTCGCACGGAGCGCGAGCGCGCGAGCAGCAACCGCAATAAGGACAGACCCACTGCAGCGGCGCGAAAGAATGATGGGAAAGCGGCCGCCAATCGACCGGCTGCCGGTAACAAGAACGTTTCTAACAAGCCGAAGAACGTCAACCGCAAGGTCAACAAACCGAAGCCGGGCGCCCAGGCAAGGAAGTCCGGCAACCGCTCAGCGGTTGGAAACGTCAGCAACAAACGCCAGACGCAGATGAACTCGAACCGTGGTCGTCAGTCCATGAATGGCGGTGGGCATCACCGGGCGCAATCAATGGGCAGCCATCGTGGTGGAGGTGGAAGGCAAATTAATCGGGGTGGTGGTGGCGGACGCCGTCGCTAAGATGATCAGGAACTGAGGATCATGGAAATGGTACGTGTAAAATTGATGCTACCGGTTCTCGGGGTAATTCTTATAGGCGGTACGCTGTTGACGGGACCGGCGCTTCCTGCGGATGCTGACAACGATCCACCCCTTGAGGAATACATGTCCACGGACGATCCGCCGAAGTTTGCGACGCCCCAGCAGGCGGTTGAGGCGTTCAAGGCGGCTGTCGGAGATTTTGACAAACTGGCGCATTTGCTCGGATTGGATGCGGCGAAAGCTAAAGCTAGCGATGGCGCTACCGACAACTATGCCGCGATCGAGGCCGGGGTGAAGGAAAAGCTCATCTTGAAGGATCAAGGGGGTGGCAAGATGCTGGAGATCGGTAATCAGCTTTGGCCCCTCCCGTTTCCGCTGGTGAAGAAAAAGGACGGTAAGTGGGCGTTCGATACCTATGCCGGACTCGAGGAAATGGCGGACCGCCGCGTCGGCGAAAATGAACTCTCGACCATCGACACCGTTCGGGCTTACGTCGACGCCCAGGAAGAATACGCCTCCCAGGATCGTGACGACGATGGGGTTACAGAATACGCGCAGAGACTGATCAGCAGTGACGGCAAGCACGACGGACTGTATTGGCCTGCCGAACAGGGCGACGTCGACGAGAGCCCTGCCGGTTCGGACCTAGTGGAAGGCGACGCGCTGGAAAAAGCAAAGGCAGGTTTGGGATACAACGGCTACCGATACCGTATTCTCACAGCGCAGGGCGACAATGTCGCCGGTGGCAAGTTCGACTATGTTATCAACGGGAATATGATCGCTGGCTTTGGTCTTGTCGCTTGGCCGGTGAAATATGGCATCACCGGCGTCAAATGCTTCGTCGTTAACAAGAGTGGTATCGTCTACGAGGCCGATCTTGGAGATCATACAAGCGAGATCGGTGATAAGATCAACACGTTCAACCCCCAGGACCAGTGGGTCGTTGTGAAAGAATAGACTGCCTGCCATTCACATTGCTTTAGCTGTGGAGCGTTGGCGGGCTCAGTCCCCGTTTCGTCGGCTGTCAGGTTCGGCCGACTTTATTTGGCCGAACCATAGCAGGGTGGAAACCTTGAAGAGAAATGAAGTTGTCCAGCCGAACAGCAGGATACCGTTCACGCCCTCGATCGCGCTCGCAAGACGCCATTTACCCGACAGCGTGACGTCGCATGGCCGATGGTCGCGAAAGTGATGGCGGAGAAATAGACGGCCTCCTCCACGCTCGCCAGCTCGCCTGTCAGCCTGTAGGCGAGTGCCCAGATGATGATCTCGACGAGATGGGCGATGACGAAGCCAACGACGAACACGTAGCACCATCCAAGGCGCGAAAGCGGGCTGAGGCTTCCTGCGTGACTGAGAGGGCGGATGCCAATGTGATAGAGCAGCAGAACTGCAACGCGATGCACGACGATAGAGGCCAACAGAAGGGCTGTCCCAGTTACGATGACCAGCAGCGCGGGCCTTCTCCTGAGATGGGAGCAACTGCGTCGCGGCTCATTCTCTTCATTTCCCACCGGTCCGCATAGAACGACAAGCCTCCGGTTGCCTGGCTGATCGTTGGAATGTGACCTGAGCCCCAAGTTTCCTCCGAGATTTCGGAGAGTCTTGGTTTTTCAATCTGGCTCTATGCGGCCTGTTTTTCCATAGCCATTTTCACAGCGAATTCGTTGGGCGTGATATTGCCCAGCGATGAATGCGGTCGTTGCCTGTTGTAATCCTCCTTCCATGCGGTGATCTCGGCTCTGGCGTGAGGCAGTGACGAGAATAGTGTTTCGTTGAGGCACTCGTCGCGGAAACTGCCATTGAAGCTTTCCACGAAGCCGTTTTGCATCGGCTTTCCCGGTGCGATGTAGTGCCATTCGACACGTGTCTGCTGGCACCATCTGAGGATTGCCATTGAGGTCAGTTCCGTGCCGTTGTCCGAGACAATCGTGTGAGGGCGTCCGCGTTGAGCCATGACGATATCGAGTTCACGCGTGACGCGCGGACCCGAAAGGGATGTGTCGGCGACCAGCGCGAGGCATTCCCGTGTAAAGTCATCGACGACGGCCAAGACGCGGAACCGCCGCCCATCGGTGAATGCATCACTGACGAAGTCGAGGCTCCACCGTTCGTTGGCCCGTGACGGCAGCGCGATGGGCCGTCGTGTTCCTAAAGCCCGCTTACGGCCGCCGCGCTTGCGAACTGCAAGCTTTTCCTCACGGTAGAGGCGACGCAGCTTCTTCAGGTTCATGACAATGCCCTGCCGATCCAGCATCACATGGATACGGCGATAGCCGAAGCGGCGTCGCTCCGACGCGACCTGCCTCATGGCTTCCCGAATGGACGCATCGTTCGGCCGAAGGCTGCAATATCGCACGCTCGACCGATCAATGGCCAGGATTGCACACGCCCGGCGCTGGCTCACGTCATGCTCTTTGCAGACGTGGGCCACCGCATCCCGCCTTGCACCGGGCGTCACCATTTTTTTGACGCGACATCCTTCAGAATGGCGTTGTCCAGCATCGCCTCGGCGAGCAACTTCTTCAGCTTGGCATTCTCATCTTCCAAGGCCTTCAGCTTCCGGGCGTCCGAGACATCCATGCCGCCGTACTTTGCTTTGTATTTGTAAAAAGTCGCCTCGGATATTCCGTGCTTGCGGCAGACATCAGCCGTTCTCTGGCCGCTCTCCTGCTCCTTCAGCATTCCGATGATCTGCTCGTCCGTAAACCGTGCACGCTTCATTCCGTCCGTCTCCTTAATACGACGGACTCTACCAAAAATTGGAGGAAGTTCAGGGGCTCAGGTCAAATGGGTTGCGCCTCCGATGTCTGAGGCGGCAACAGATAGAGGGTCATGGCAAGGATCAGATAAACCATCAGCAGCAGGACGCCGACGAACCATGTAGAATGCCCGCCGGACGTCACCAGCACGACGGTCATGGCTGCAAGGAACATCATGATGACGGCCCCGGGCCAGAACTGTAGGTCCATGGGTGTCGGGCCGATTACATAGCTCAGAAGCACCAGAACCGGGGCGACGAATAGGGCGATCTGCGCTGCGCTGCCAAGTGCGATCCCGACGCTGAGGTCCAGTCGGTTCTTGCGCGCACCGGAAAAGGCCGATGCCATTTCGGCGCCCCCCCCACCAACGCCACGATGATGAAGCCGACGAAGGCGGGCGTCATACCGAAGGAGGTCGCGGCTTGTTGGACGGAGCCGACGAATATCTCCCCGACCAGGGCCACCAGCAGCGTCGTGCCCGCAAGCGTTAGAAGCGCAACGCTCGTCGGGGGGGTAGGGCCGTGCTCACCGGCTTCGGAGCTGCTGAAGAGCTCGCGATGGGTCTTTTGCGAAAACAGCAGGCCAAGGGCGTAAACCCCGATTAGCAGGAGGGAGAGGCCGACGCTCAGCTTGCGGGTAAACTCTGACATGGTGATGGAATCAGCGGCGGATACGGCAGAGGGGATCAGGATCGCGACGGTCGCGACGAACAGCAGGCTTGACTGGAAGCGGGCATTGACACGGTTGAATTCCTGCACCCGATACTTCAATCCGCCGACCAGGAAGGACGCCCCGAGGAGAAACAGGGTGTTGGTGACGATCGCACCGGCAATGGATGCCTTGACCAGGTCGTGCTGACCGGCCTGCAGTGCAGTAAGCGCGATGACCAGCTCTGTCAGGTTGCCGAGCGTAGCATTAAGCAGGCCGCCCGTGGCATCTCCCATCTTTGCCGCAACGCCTTCTGTCACGTAGCTAAGCAATACGGCAAGCGGAAAAATAGCCAGGATCGACAGGATGAACAGCATGGTGTGGGCGGTCGGCACCAGATGTTCGGCAGCAAGTACGATCGGCACGAAGACCAACAACCAGAGCGCCCGGTTGCGGCGGATTTCTTCCAGCAAGCTACTCATGTTCAGATCCAGTCCGGTTCGATGCGACGGGTATGAGTTCGACCCAAAAAGTGTTCGCCGGCAGCCTGTGGGTGCCGGCGTTTATGGTTCAGTGACCCTTGAGAACCAGCGTCTGCACCGGAAGCAGCATTGCCTGTATGCGTAGGATCATCGCATGCACCAGTCCGACGGTGTCTACGACATGCAGATAGACCCATTTCAGTGTGCCGATATTCGGATCGGCCAGCGCATCGTGATTGTTGGTGTAGGCATTCGCGATGCAACTGCTGCCTGGAGGAACACCATCGAGTCCGCCTGGATAAAGCGGCTGGAGGAAGACGGTCAGCGTTCCGGGTTGCGCCATCTGCTGCACGTCGATCAACTGATCGGTCGGACGCAGCTGTCCCGCTGCGATCACGTCCTGGACCTCGGTCACGACAAGCGGAATGATAGTAAACGGCTTGCCGATGCAAGTCGCCTCGGCGATCATGCCCGGTTTCATCACCTGCGCCTCGATCTGTCCGAAGCCGGCAATCAGATTGCCGCGCCCGGCCTGTTCGGGCACGAGTATGCCTGCCGGACGGATCATCGTATTGACGACGTCGCCGACACGCAACGTGAACTGCTGAACGGTGCCGGCAATGCCGGCGCGAACCGTTGTTTTGTCCAGGTCGACTTGCGCCTCGGCGAGAGCAGCCTCGGCGCTTGATTTTTGGGCTGGCAACAATGTCTTGATCTTTGTTTCCAGCGTGCTCTTGGTCGCTATTGTCGCGGCCACCGCGGCTTTGCGGCCTTCAATGGTCGTTGCGAGGCGTTCGACTTCGCGTCTGGCAACCGCGTCGGTCTTCAGAAGCTGGGCTTTCATATCGTATTCGTCGACGGCAGTCTGGTATGCGCTTTCGGCCTCCTGGATTTGGGCGTCGGACGTCGTGAGTTCGGTTTTCGCAACCTCCGCTTCGGCATCCAGCTCCAGGATGCGGCGGCGGGCCGTTTCGATTGCGGCCTCTTGCACCGCGCCATCGAGCCTGAAGAGCGGATCGCCGGCGGCAACCTTCTGGTTCAGCCCGACATAGACCTCATCGACGCGACCGACCGATTCCGGCAGGATCGTCACGGTGCGGAAGAGCGCCGTGACGCTCTTGGTCGAGGGATGGAAGTAGAAGATCATAGTGATCAGGGAAATCGTCAGCACGAGGCAGGCGGTGATGCCCCATCGCAGTTCGTACCACATGGTGTACAGGGTGATATCGACGCCGATCCGCTTGCCCTGGCCGTATCTACGGAAGAGATAGTCGGGAAAAACCGTGAGCATGGAACACAAAATCAGTTCAAGCATCGTCAGATACCTCCGTCATGGGTGTCGGTGCGGGCCACGGGTTCCGGCAGAGGCACCGGCTCCCTGTGTTCGATCGGTCCCGGATTATCGATCTCCTCGTCAACCGTGGGTCTGCCGGAGAGTTTCGCCAGCGAATCCGCAATCGAATAAATCGGGGTCGAGAAATCCGGAATATGGACGAATGCTAGCAGCAGGCCGGCGATCCAGAACAGGTGATTGTGGGTAAACAGCGAGATCAGCGCCAGAACGGCGACGATTTCCATCTGCACCTTGCTGGTGCGATGCGCCATGCGTTCGGGCACGGCGTGCAACTGGAAATACAGGTTGCCGATGACCAGGACGATCACGATCAAGAAGATAATGACCCCGATAAAGAGATAGTCCGTCTGCCCCGGTGCTGTGACGAAGGGGGGTAAGTGTTCAATCGCTGCCGGGTGTATCGTATCGGCCATGCAAGCTGCTCCCTCGGGTCGATGACTGGGTGATCACGAGTACACAACAAATCGACAAATGCCTACAATCTCAGCAGCCAGGCTTCTATCTTTCCCTTGCCCTTGACTTCGATCGTACCACGCTCCTCGAAGGCAAACTGATCCTTGAGCTTTTCGTAGACCGGACGTGTGACCTGGATGGTATCCGGGATTCCTCCGGACTCCATACGGCTTGCAAGATTCACGGTATCACCCCACAGGTCGTAGATGTACTTGCTCGTCCCGATGACACCGGCCACGACTGGACCGGTATTTATGCCGACCCTCAGCTTCATAGACGTGTTGTGTTCGATGCCGTGCTCGCGGGCAATATGGACCATGCGAATGGCCATGCGCACCATCCGCTCGGCATGGTTGGCAACCGGTTCAGGCATGCCGCAGACCGCCATGTAGGCATCGCCCACCGTCTTGATCTTCTCGATGCCAAGCTCAAGGGCGGCGGCATCGAACCTTTTAAAGAGTTTGTTAAGCAGGGTGACGACCTCACCGGGTGGCATGTCGGACGTCAACTTGGTGAAGCCGACAAGATCGGCAAAGGCAACGGTAACCTCCGCAAACCCGTCGGCAATACCCTCTTCACCGCCCCGCAGTCGATTGGCGATTGGCGCCGGCAGGACGTTCAGGAGCAAAAGCTCGTTTTCGCGATTCTTGTTTTCGATCACGATATTCTTCTCGTGGAGATCAACGACCATGCCGTTGAAGGCCGAGCAGAGCTGGCCGATTTCGTCTTGCGAGCGGACCGGCACGCTGGCACCGTAGTCCCCCGCAGCGAAGCGTCTCACGCCCGCCGTGAGCTCGCGCAAAGGTCCAAGCAGCGCGCGGGAGAGCCACGCGGCGGTGGAAGCCATTGCCAGCAGCACCAGCCCCCCGACGAGCAGCAGGTTCCGGCGTAACTGGTAGATTGGCGCAAATGCCTCAGCTGTATCGATCTTGGCCACTAAAGCCCAGTTGACGCCGGAAATGGCGAGCGGTCCCCAGGATGCGAGGGTCGGGACGCCGCGATATCCAATAATTTCCCCCGTGCCTTCGACGCCGGCGAGCGCCGCTTGCGTGGCTTTGGTGTCAACACGCTGGTGCAACACAGGGGTCCCGTAGCTCCGGATCGCGGCGATCTCCTCTTCCGGCGCGCCAACGGCTTTGAGTTCGGCGAAATAGGTCTCCCGATTTTCATAGAACGCCCGCGGGCCGGAGCGGACCAGATGATCGGGCCCGACGAGATAGGCCTCCCCCGTCTCGCCAAATCCTTCCTGTCGCCAACGGCGGCCGCCGGTGACAACGTCGTCGATCTCCGCGTTTGAAAGTTGCGCGATCAACACACCGATGATGATGCCTCGGTCAACGACGGGTGCCGCCATGAAGGCCGTTGGCGCCCCACGCGATGGGGCATAAGGAGCAAAATCCTCAAGACAGACGGTCGACCGGTCAAGGAGCACGGCACATCGGGCGACGGCGGCGGCGACATTGCTGCCGCGGTTGGGACCGGTCTGCAGGGACGTGGCGAAGTCCACCTCCTTTTCGACTGTGTAGATCAGGCGACCCGATTTGGGGTCGGCCACCATCAGATCAAAGAATCCGACCGTCGCGGCTGCGGCGCGCATCAACGGGTGATACAGGGCGTGCAGCTTGCTGTAGTCGCTTCCGTCGCCGGGATCGTCGACGAGCCTGCGTCGTTCCTTCGGATTCGGATTGGCGACGATATAGTGATACTGCAAATAGTAGGAAGCGGCGTCGACTGGCAGATAATCAGCCACAGCCGGTTCTTTGCCCTGAACACGCGTGATTGCGGGTATAAAATCGTCGGCGTACCAAGCGTCGACCTTCTCGCGCAATTCGGGTGAAGCGCCGTCCCGATTGAGCTTGTTCGCTGCGATTCGGAGCTCGCGTGTGGCATCGACAACCATCTTGGAATTGGCAAGAAGACGCAATTCGGCATCGATCGTGCGGAAGTAGCCTTCGACTTGGCGTGTTTTGGTTTGCCGGGCGGCCGTGAGCTGGTCGAAAATCGCCTTATCAAGCGCGTCACGGGCTTGGACGTAACCAAGAACACCTGTGACCAGCACTGCGATCGCGCCCAAGACGACTAGGGTGGTAAATAGCTTCGCGGACAAACCCCAGGATGTGGTGCGGGATGAGCCTGTCAAGGTTACCTCCTAGCCACGCCTGCCGAACTCGCGGCAGCGGCAGCCGATCTTACTGGATTGGGCAAGTTGAGCAAATTGATAATCGGTTAAGGCGCTCAACGATATCTCTGTACATCGTCTCACGCCGCATTCGCCAGCGGTCGATATCTCCGTGGCGATGCTCTTGCATGAACGCGTGCAGAGATGAAACTGCTTCACGCCTGGCATGCTAGCGCTCATGCAAAACGTCGCCCGCGATAGTCCAGCGAATATCGACAACACGGTCTTTATTCGGCAACGCGCCGTATTTCTATGCGTTCGTTAGCAGCTCGTGTAACACCACCGAGAAGGAAAGAGCAGCCTTCGGGTCGAGCGTGACCAATGGTCCGAAGCCTTGATCCGGTCACCGCCCTCAAGGCCGATGTTGATCTTCGAGCCATCCATGATATCGGACAAAGTCGCGCTGACCCAGCCCGTTGCAGCAACAGGCAGTGGGCTTTCGCATAGGCTGCGATGCGCGCCGTCAATGTCGAGGCAGCCTCATCGAGAGACTGCACGTTCCGGAGGGACTGCGTGGCGATCGACTTAACAACCGACAGCATATTCTTCATCCGGTGACCAATCACGTCAATGCTTGAGGCACTTCGCGCCCAATGCCATTGCCTTGTAGGTCCCCTTCAGATCCACGACAAAAGCTCCCTTGGTTTCGGGAAACACAGCCATCTCATATCTCTTGGCCAGGTCGCGCTTGAAGTTGGGATCGTCTGAAAGGATGTAGCCGCCGGAGTAACCGCCTTTAAGTTCGCCGCGCGTAGCGGTGGCGATGCCAGCATAGAGATGACCGTCGATCGAGACGAAGACCTCCGACTTGGTCGCGTTCTGAAAGCCAAGGTCTGCCTTGGTAAATACGCCAAGGTATCCAACTTCCTCATTTGCGGTCACGCCCATCTGCACGGAGCCCAAGCCAAAATCGCGCACGATCAAGCAATCTCTGCGGGTCTGGTTTGCATAGACAGTCCATCCCTCGACCTCGCCATATTTGACAAGAACGTCGCTTGCCGTTGGAACGGGCGTTTGGGCGGGGGCGGCGATCGCTGACGAAAGCGCGATCGAGGTCGCGGCAGCAAAGTTCAGGAACTGTTTCATTGATATCCCCTTTGATGTGCGGGCTGATCCGCCCTGTGCCTCGTTAGCGAAATGAAGATCACCTGGAAGCCAAAAATACTGTTGTGAAAAATGTTCACATGCGATGCGGGCGAGAAAAGGCGAGAAAATTCAAGGGCGACCCCAGAACAATCGTATATTTTCACAACCCGTGGTGCAACGAAAGATATGTGCTTCAGTCAGATTAGGGAGTCTGACCGCGTCGCTTGCGAAAGAGCAGACATGCAGCGAGCTTACATGCGCGGCGCTGATCGAGATGAAGCCCAATGCGCTCGACCAGGCAGCCGCCCTGCAGGGTTGGGACCTGCCGGAGGTGTTCCAGCATCTACGCCATTTGCTGGAGGCGCGGATGGTCAATCGGGGTAAGCGTGAGTTTATCCACGTTCTGCGACTTCTGGAGGCAATGCCCAAGGACGTCGTCACCTTTGCTGCGACCGAGGCGATCCATCTGGGCGCGGCCGGTTTTGACGCGGTCAAGCTGATTGCTCTGGCACGTATCGAACGTCGTCCAGCCGCGGCTTTTAGCTAACTATTAACCGTATCCGTTCCCTCAGGCTCCGTGAGATCCCTGAGGCCTTGAAGCGGCGGAAGATCACGATCCAGAGCACACCCGCTTTGACCTCGATCGCTCCGGCCCAGATCGAGGCGCAAAGGGCCGCTTGATCTTTAACGTCGCCCTTATGTCAGGGGCGCCGTCGGGACGGCGCCCGTCAACATTCCGGGTTGGGAAGGAGAGAGCAATGAAGCCCGATATGTTCAGAAAACCGGTTACCATTCTTGTCGGTTTGGGCTTCCCTGCGGAAGTTCATAGCGTCATGGACGCCTACCCACGCCTTGTCGAGTAGCCAACCTCGTTCAGGGACACGACACATACCATTGGCTCAACACGGTCCTGATCGAGGGCGCAAAGAAAAACCGCGAAGAAATTGAACTTCCGATTGGAGAATAGACTGTCTTCCGCTTCGAAAACCAAACAGCTGAATTAATTCGAAATGGCAAAGACAATATGGTGCCGAGCGTTCGAGTCTGCTCAAGGCGAAGAAGCCGTCCGGAACAGTGCCAACGCTAATTTAAAGCTGGTAGACGACCTTGCGCCCATATCGGCCATAGGGGCAGGTTTTACCTTCACCCAGAAGCGGGCATTATGGATCACCTGAATTTCACAGTCGCCACAAGGAGCGATTCCCCTGATCTGTGAGCGTCACGCCCGGCTCGCCCGCACGCTCAGCCACCGATCATGGGGCTTTCCGACACACTGGCGTACCTTGCTGACGATCCAGCCCGCGTCTGTGAGTTCGGACCGCAGGCCAGACTCGCGCCAGTACGTCTCGGCGTAATGCCGCGGTGCTGCGGCGCTGCCGTGGGTGGATACATCCTCGCCTTCGCCCTCTCTGACCGAGACGTGCAGGCGCCCACCGGTCCGGGTCGCCCCGGCAAGCCGTCTAAGCACTGTGCCGAAATTTTCGCGCGCGACATGAATTAGGCAGGCGCAGGCCCAGATCCCATCGTATGGTGTGCCGGGACGCTGCGGGTCTGCCATGTCATCGGTCAGCGGGTCCAACAGGTCGGCCTCGAAGCCGCTTTCGCGAAGCAGTTCGACGAAGCCCTTCGAAATGTCGGTACGTCGGACGCTAATTCCCCGCTTCTCAAACTCAAGTGCATCTCGCCCGCCACCGCTTCCGATTTCCAGCACCCTTCCCGAGCCGCCCAGGTCGGTCACGAACGCATCGATCTCGGTCGCGACCCACTCGGGCATCGCCGCCGCCTCGGCAGCATACTCCGCCGCGACCGCATCATAGGACCGCACGGTATCCAGGTCGGTGCTCACTCTAGCGCTTCTCCTTCAAAACAAGGGTCCTGATGAGCGAGAGGCTGATCATCCCGTGCGCCTTTTACACACTTCGGCAGTTGCGACATCGCGGGCGATTTCCTTCCCTGCTTTAGCAGAAATGCGATCAGAGACACCACCGACCGAGTCAATGCTTCCGGACGGCAGTGCGCCCGCAAGCTTACCCTTTGCAGGCTCTCCAGCAAGTTCCGAAAGCTGAAGTTGCTACAGACTGGCCCAGTTGAGCAGTGTCGTGGCATCCTTGGGAGGTCAGCTTGCGCTTGGCGCCGGCCACTGTCAGGGCTTCACGAACCGATATGCAAAGCGATCGGTCTCGCCCTTGATCATGGGATCGAACACCTTGATCGCGTGTGAATCGTTCCTGTTCGCGAGCAAGGTGCTTTCCGCATCCAGTACGAAGCCGGCAGCCTCCACCTCCTCGCGCACTGAGGCAGGGTCGATGCGATGCAATGACTGGGCATCACCTGCGCCGGCTCCGGCGGCGGCGGCGTGATCGACGATGACGTAGAATCCACCGGGCTTTAGCCGCTCGTAGACAGCTCGATTGAAATCGGCCGCCGTCGCGCCCCTGGTCTGCATCAGCGCGGTGTGGAGATCGTGGTAGAACAGGTGCAGCCACAGGACATCTGCTGGCTGCGTGATCTCCGCCATCGCCACGAGGTCCGCTGAGAGGGCTTCGACATTTTCCCGGCCTGCCTCTTGCGCGAGCGTTCGCATGACGCCGACCGGATCGTTCTTGAAGTGCGCGACTTCGGCCGGCACGAAGCTGGTGACTCGACCTTCGGGTCCGACGATGTCGGAGAACAGGCGCGTCCAGTCACCGTCGCCTGGGTAAACGTCGATGACGGTGGCACCCGCATCAATGCGTGCAAACCGGATCAACTCGGATAGTTTGGATTGGTCGTACATCGGAATTTCCTTTGCGGTTGGGCATTATTCACCTTCGGCGAAAGCCGATGTTGCAGAAGGCCTGCACTATGTTGCTCCGGCCGCGTCCATCTGCGAGGCTCGGGCCAGCGCTTGCGTATCGATATATTCCCGGATGCTGGTCAGTCTGCCGTCCCGGACCGTGATGACGAAGATCCAGTCGTCCTCGAACGGCTTGTTCGTGGCTTTGACCTTCCCGCTGGCGAAGCCGATGACGAGAACACGGTCTCCTTGTGCGACAAACTCCCGGGGTTCCGTGGAGGTTTCCATCGACCTGGATGCCGTCTCCAGCAAATCTGCCAGCCCCGCGTGCCCCCGGTAGGTGCCGGCCAGCGGCCAGTCCTTGCCCGGGATGATCCACTCGATATCTTCGGCGACCAGCGCCAGCAGAGCCTCCTTGTCGCCGCGGCCGATCACAGCGAAGAAGTCCTTCACGGTCTCGATGTTTTTTTCGGTGCTCATCATTATTTCTCCATTTCGCTTGGATCGGATCGCGCTCGATCCGATCCAAGCAGCGTGGCGCTGCCGGTGGGCAGGTGGTCTTCATCAGTCGAACTTGACCAGGTCCTTGAAGATCAGATGACCCCAGCTCTTTCCGCGCGCCTGGACCAGCAGCCCGCCTTCCGAAAGCGCGCCAAGTTTGATCGGCGAGAAACCGAGATTTTCCGCGAGTGTGCCGATCTGCGCTGCGGCAGCGTCATCGTCGCTCGCCAGGAACACGGCTCTCCTGCCACCATGCACGGCCGGATCTTGGGCAAGAACCGCAGCGCCCAAGTGGTTGAACCCCTTGACCACACTTGCACCGTAGAAGGCCTTTGCAACAAAGGCGGAAGAAGGTTGTCCTCCAAGTTCCTCCGGGGGCACGCCGTAGGCATTGGTCACATCGACGATTGTCTTCCCCTGCCAGGTGGGAAGCGTCTTCGCGACCTCCGGGTGCGCTTCGAAACGCACAGCCAGGAAGATGACGTCCGCCTTGACGGCGTCCGCCAGTGTTTTGGCAATGACCCACGGCCCAATCGCGGCAGCCTCGGCTGCAAAACTTTCCGGGTCACGCGTGGTTGCCACGGACACTTCGATGCTCTTGCGGGAAAACGCTTGGGCCAGAGCTCGGCCGATATTGCCGAAGCCGATGATTGCATACCTCATAATGCTTCTCCGATTCTGTGTTAACGCCGGGTCAGACCTGCGCCCACCCACCGTCGACGGCGAGATCGATGCCGGTGATGTAGGAGCTTTCGTCGGAGGCGAGGAACGTGAGGGCAGCCGCGATTTCCTCTGGCTTGCCCCTGCGACCCATCGGGATCTGTGACGCAAACTGGGCGACCGCCTGCTCGGCTTGCTCGGCGGTGAGGCCGGTCGTTGTCGCCAAGGCGGGAGTCTCGATCGCGCCGGGGCTCATCGTATTGACGCGGATATTGCGATCCTTCAGTTCCTGGGTCCAGGACCGCGAGAAGCTGCGAACAGCCGCCTTGCTTGCTGCGTAGGCGCTGAACGCTGGCAGTCCCATCACATTCGAGACCGAAGAGTTCAGGATAATCGAACCGCCGTCCTTGAAGAGGGGAAGAGCCTTCTGCACCGTAAAGAACAGACCCTTCACGTTCACATCGAAGGTTTGGTCAAAATGGGCCTCAGTCGCTGCCGCAAGCGGAGCGACCGTACCTGCGCCGGCGTTTGCGAAGAGAATGTCGATGTGACCATGTTTCTCCTTTACGGTGGCGTAGAGCCGGTCCAGATCCTCCAAGCGCGAGACATCGCCCACGACTGTTGTCACGTTTTTCCCGATAATCGCCGCGGCCTCCTGTAAGACTTTCTCGCGTCGCCCAATGATCACGACCTGCGCACCTTCTTCCGCGAAGCGCTTGGCGGTGGCCAAGCCGATCCCGCTGCTTCCGCCCGTGATGACTGCGATTTTACCTTCTAGTGCTTTCATAATCTTTGTCCTTCTGTGTGTGTGAGTTAGGCACGGAACCGCGCCGGGGTCAGAGTTGGGCGAGCCCACCGTCGACGGCGACTTCGCTGGCGGTCATGAAGCTGCTGTCGCCTGACGCTAGAAAGGCGGCCACGGCCGCGATCTCTGCCGGATCGGCCATGCGCTGCAGCGGGGTCATTGCGCCGTAGGCCTTCTGGCCCTCCTCTCCGAGCGCTTCCTTTGCCAGTTCGGTGGCCGTCGCCCCGGGCGACAGCACGTTGACCCGAATGCCGGTGCCCTTCAGATCCTCGGCCCAGGTCCGTGCGAGATTGCGCACGGCTGCCTTGCTGGCGCTGTAGGCGGTGAAAGCGGGAGCGCCTGTGGTGCCGGCGCTCGATCCTGTCAGGATGATCGAACCGCCCAGGCCCATCAGCGGTAGCGCCTTCTGGACCGTGAAGATCGTGCCCTTCACGTTGGTGTCGAAAGTGTCGTCGATGTGCTTGGCGGTGATCTGGCCGAGAGGAAGCGGACTTCCGGCCCCAGCATTGGCGAAGACGACGTCGAGGCTTCCGCGCTCGGCTTTCACCGCCGCGTAGAGCCGATCCAGATCGGCCTCATCCGAGACCGAGCCCTTCACCGCGCGGGCGTTGGGTCCAAGCGCGGCCACAGCCGCATCGAGTGCTTGCTGCCGACGGCCGTAGATGAAGACGAAGGCACCTTCCTCGATGAAGCGCCTTGCGGCGGCGAGGCCGATACCGGTGGCGCCGCCCGTGATCACGGCGGTCTTTCCATTCAATCTGGTCATGTTATGCATTCCTTGTGTCGCGTCTCGGGTCATCGCTTTGCGGAGGCATCCTCCGACAGCCTCCATATGGGTTCGCCGGTGCCAGGCGGTGAGTGTGCAATCGCGCGCATCCGTGGTGCGAAAACGATCCACTTACCTGATCGAACGCGGCGACGATCACGCGCAATCCCGCTCAGTATGGTAGACTTGTATTCGGAAGCCGCCCCACGCGGCGCGGGAATGGACCATGATCGACTGGGATGACGTTCGCTACTTTCTTGCTGCCGCGCGTGGCGGCTCAGTGCGGGCTGCCGCCAAGAGCCTGGGAGTCAACCACGCGACCGTGCTGCGACGCATTGCTCAGCTCGAGGAGCACCTCGGGGCGCAGATGTTCGAAAAGCTGCCTTCGGGCTACCGCCTGACGGCCGCGGGCGAGGAGGTTCTCGAGTTCGCGAACCAGATGGAAGCCTCGTCGCACCAACTGGAGACGCGCGTCTTCGGGCGCGATCAGAGCGTACGCGGGCTTCTGCGGGTGACGCTGCCCCCGTTCCTTGCGACACACCTGCTCATGCCGGATATCGCAGATTTTGCGCGTCTACATCCGGACATCGAGATGGAGATCGTATCGACCGGCGAGGTCGTGAATCTGACCAACCGGGAGGCGGATGTGGCGATCCGGATGGTCTCCGATCGCAAGACCCTGCCGCTCAATCTTCATGGCCTGAAAGGTCCGGATCTGCTCGCGGGTGTTTATATGTCCTGCGATAGACTGGCCGCGTGGCTTGCGGATGTGACGGATCCAATCCGGCCCATCGTCATCCGCGGTCAGACTCTTCCGGACTGGGTCAACGATGGGGAGGTTCGCGCCACAGGGGTTCCGTTCAGGACGCCGGACGCCGACGCGCAGATCGCTGCGGCAAGGCAAGGGATCGGCATGACCAAACTGCCCTGTTTCGTCGGAGATGCCGATCACCTGCTGGCGAGAGTTCCGGGCATCGATCTGAAATCACGTGCAACGATCTGGCTTCTCACGCAGGGGGAAACACGCAAAACGAAGCGCGTGCGGCTGTTCACAGAGTTCATATCCCACCGACTTGCCGCGTACGCTCCGCTCCTCGCTGGGCGGTCCATATCGTGCGGCTGACGTCCCGTGCGAAACGCCACAAATGGGCTAGGAAATTGCTGTTGGAGATTGGCATTCCCAAGAGGACAGCCTGCAGAGAGGTAGCTCTCCGTAAAACCAAATGCATAGTGGGCGGTCCGCTCCCGGTCCCGTATCGGTTATTCAATGCGAGCAAGGCTGACATTCGCTTCTGAGTTATTTCAGACCTATGCTCTGGAGTTACAGGGTCGCAGTTCGTATCCCTTCAAGACCAAACTGGTTAGGAGAAATTCTCCAACACGGCTAGGAAGGTATGCCGATCGCCCTGTCCCTCGGTCAGCCGAACGCGCCCCTCGATGTCGGCCAGATGATGATCCATCAACCGTTGCGCTTTTTCCAAATCCTTGGCTTTCAGAGCGCCGACAATCTGGCGGTGGTGATCAGCCCCGCAGTCTTCTTTCCGCTCCTCCTCGTACAGGGACATGACGAGCGAGAGGCGCGCGACGATCTTCGACAGTATCTCCGTCAAGACGGCATTTCCACCGAGCTCTGCCAGAACGACATGGAACTTGCCTGACAGCACCGTCTTCGACTTCTCATCACCATGGTGATGGATGTGCTCTTCCTCGTCGGTCAATTTTTCAAGCGCGTCCAACTGGTCGGCGGTCGCGTGGTCCAGGACCAGCTCCAGGATGACGTGCTCAAGCTTGCGACGGGCCTCGAACAAGGCCTTGGCCTCTTCGATGCCCGGTTCGGCAACGAAGGTGCCGCGGTTCTTCTTGCGTTCCAGGAGATGGTCGCTTTCCAGAACGCCAAGGGCGCCACGCACCACTGTGCGGCTCACGCCGAAGTGGTCGGCGATCGCGTCCTCAAGGATCTTGACGCCGGGCTTGAGCGCACCTTCGCCGATCGCCGTGGCAAGCGTGATCCGGATGCGTTCAGTCACGTCGTCATGGGCGTTTTCTGCCGCATCGACCGAGCCGTTGGCCTTTGGTGCGGTCTTTGCGCCTTGACGTCGTGTCGTCTTCTTCATGTCTGTTTCCACCTCAGATCAAGCGACCTAATTAATTTCATGAGAATATTCCTGCGTATATCCGTCTGATACCAAAAGTCGAGATCTTCCCATGGTTTTAAGGCGCATCGGCGACATATGTCGCCGGTGCTGGACCTCTGGTCTGTCAGGCGGCTCGCCGCTTCGTGGAAGGCGTCGAGAGCAGAATTCCATTCTCTTTGCAGACCTCTTCGACGTGGCGGGCCGAAATTTTGATGAACTCTACTGCTTCGCCGTAGCCATAGGACTGGTGCTCATAGGTCGGGTAGCCATACTGGCTGGCCTCATAGGTCTCCCAATCCGGGATCTCTCCAGCAGCGACACGCTTCTCGAACCCTTCCACCAGTGCCAGATAGGCCTCGAGTTCTTCCGCGGTCAGGTCGGGATGGCCGGCTCGCCAGATCGGATCGTTGAGCTCAATGCACTGGCGAGGATTGGCCTTGCGCGGCCTGTCCTCGACGGAAGCCGCGACCTCCAGGGAAAGGTTCAGGTCTGGATTGGCCTTAGCGAGGATGGGGATGATCGTTGCAAAATCGACAATGCCGCCACCAACCGGACGGGTCTGGAAATCAAGACCACCCGCAGCATGACCGACATAGGCATCCTTGATATGGGTCTGGCGGACATAGGGGGCCACGCGTTTTGCGGCAAAGACCGGATGTTCTGCGCGCTGCAGGCCGTTGGCGGTGTCGAAGACGACCCCCATGCAATCTTCGCCCACCTTTTCGATCAGCCGAAGGATTTCGAAGGAGGTGATTTCGTCATGGGTCTCCATGTTGAGATGAACGCCGTGGGCGCGTGCCACGGGTGCCAGCTTTAACAGTACCTTTTCGACGGCCAGCAACTGCTCGCCCCAGGTGACGTCAGTGCGGAAGCGGTCATTGGCCAGACGTCCGCGATATTCCGATTTGAAGTTTCCGGGTGACACCCAGAGCTCGCGGCAGCCGATGGCCGCACTTGCTTCGATCATGCGGGTGAAGCCCAGGATAACGTCGCCATCGCCGATGGCCCGGAATTCCGGCGCCTCGGAACTGCAGTAGGGATTGATCTTGCCAACACCGGCTTCGAGATAAAGCCCGAGTTCGTCGGCCTTGGCGCGGATCTCGGCCAATGCGCCCTTGTCCAGCGTCTCGCTCATGTCGAGGATCGTGCTGAAGAAGATGCCGTCGAGGCTGAGTTGCTTGACGTGGTCGAGGCTTTTAAGTGGCCCGCGCTTCCTGACTTCGGGAAGTTTCTGTCCGTCGATGCCTAGTCTCATGATCTGCTCCTTGATGTTTCCTGATCGGATGCGCTGCAATGGCGACCCTAGTTTCTTGATGGATTGAACGGGTGGTGTGTCAGGCGCGCCTGGGCGCGCCTTTCTGCGCACCGGCGGTCCTGCCTTTCGGTGCGAGGTGCTTTTCCAGGAAATGCTGGCCGATCGATGCGATGGTGGTGATGAGCAGATACCAGAGCGAGGCGACGCACAGCAGCTCGATCACGAGGAAGTTGCGCGCGTAGATGGCCTGCGCCTGGGTCAGCAGGTCCTGCATGCCGATGACCGAGACGATTGCGCTTGCCTTCAGCATGCCGATCGCCTGATTGCCGGTCGGCGGTACGATCAGCCGGACCGCCTGGGGCAGGACGACGGTTCGAAGGACCTGGAGTGGGCGCAAGCCCAGTGACGAGGCCGCCTCGCGCTGGCCCCGGTCGACGGCGGTCAATCCGCCGCGAATGATCTCGCTCATATTCGCGGCTTCATGCAGGCCAAGTGCCAGGAACCCGGCAAGCGCCGGCGTGACGATTTCGTTGATCGATATGGAATAGCTGCCGATGCCCACTTCCGGAATGAACAATGCGATGTTGAACCAGAAGAAGATCTGGACTATGAGCGGCACGCCGCGGAACCACCAGACGAAGGCAACGGCAAAACCCTTCAAGACGATGTTTTGGCTGGTGGCCATAATGGCAACGATGCAGCCGAAGGCGATCCCGAACACCATCGCGCCGGCCGTCAGTTGCAAGGTGAGACCAACGCCGTCGAGGATGACCGGATCGACCATGTAGCGGGGTATTTCGCCCCACTGAACAGCCTGGTTTCGTGCGATCGTGGTGATGAAGAGCACCAGCGCGAGGATCGCGCCGGCACCGGTTGTGATTTGCCCCCACCGGATCGGCTTGCCGACCGGAGGTGCGATGGCCATGCTGACGGGTTGAGCAAAGAACGACATGGCTCAGTTCACCGGCATGCTGACGGCGTCGTTGAACTTGACGGTCGTCACGGCCAGCGGCCCGAGACCCCATTTCTCCATGATCGCCTTATAGGCACCGCTATCGACCATATGCTGCAGCGAGGCGATGACCGTATCCCGCAGGTCCGGATTGTCCTTCGATGTCAGCATGCCGAGATAGCCGATGGCGAGGCGGACGTCCGGAAGCGCTTGCAGGCCGACACCCTTGCCGGTCTGGTTTTCCGTCGTGTAGACGCTCGTCGCATAACCGTTGACGGTTGCGTCGGCGCGGCCGGTGCGAACAGCCTGCAGGACATCAGGCATTTTCGGGATCGACATGATGTTGACAGGTGTCGAGCATTTCGCCGATGCGGCTTCCACGAGGCGCGCCTGGAACGTGCCAACGGGCACGGCAACCTTCTTACCGCAGAGGTCTTCCATGCTCTTGATGCCGAGCGGGTTGCCCTTGATGGTCATGATCGTCGTGGCGTCGAACATGTAGTCGATGACGTCGACCTGCTTTTCCAGCTCCACATCGTCATTAATGCCGGAAATGGTCATGTCGAAACGCTTGGACAGGACGGCCGGCACGATCGCAGCACCTGCGCCGACATTGGTCATCTGAACATCGATGCCGAGGATGACACCCAGGGCTGCGGCGATATCGGCATCGATGCCAATGAGCTTGCCGCCTTCGTCCTGGAAGCTGATCGGCGGTGTCAGATCGGTCGCCACCTTCAATATCTTCTTATCCTTGATGGCCGATGGCAGGCGGTCCGCCAGTGTCTGTTCGAAGGCGACGCCAGGCAATTTGGCGACGTCTGCATCCGGCACCATCTTCATGGTAGTACCTTCTGCGGCGTGTGCTGAAGTCGAAAGCAGTGCGAATGCGATACCGGTCAGGCCGCCTTTGAGACTTTTCTTGAAGCTGCGCATGTGATCCCCTTGTCGCTTTTTTGTCGACGTGAATTTACGCAATCTTCGATGCAATCGGCGTGCCATTTTGATTGACAGTTTCTTAGCGACTTGTTTTCAAACGAGTATTTCTTCATCCAAGCGAACTTACGCTTCTCCGCACAAATATTCGTATGAATCTGCGAAAGAGAAATGATTAAAGAATCAGCTTCCGCATTGTTTAAGATGTCGGGATTGACGATCGATCGACTAAGTTTCTGCTTTGGCTGCATATTTCTCTGATTTTCCATTTGTGAGGATTGTGATCTGCGGCGATTTAACCCGAAAAGATCACCAATAGATCCCAATCCAACCCGGCAACGCTGCTTAATATATGACCGGTGTCTACGGATATTGCACATTTTTTAGATTCGGCAGAAATGAATTTTCAATATTATTAAAAAGTTTCGAAACTATGTAGATCAAAAATAATCTAGCAATTTCCATGGATTAGCATTTTCCTTCAGTTCGAAATCGCAAACTGGCATGCCACTTGCAGATCCCTCACCATGACCGACACCGACGTCAACATCATCGACCGACCGCATCTCTGCCTGGTGCCGCCAAGCGCTAAGCGCTTTGACGACACGGCGCAACCGAAGGGGATATTCATGGCAGAGGCCTCGAAGGCAGGAGAAGGTAAGCAGCTCAGCGTCCGGGGTCTGACCCACAGCTACGTTGGGCAGAACGCGATCAGCGACATCACGTTCGAGGTCGAAGCTGGCGAGATCGTCGCCCTTCTGGGGCCAAGCGGCTGCGGCAAGTCCACCGTCCTGCGCGCCATCGCCGGGCTGATCCAGCCAAAGAGCGGCGTCATGCAGCTCGGTGGTCAGGATCTCGCCAATGTGTCCGCAAGGTCACGTGGCATCGGCATGGTGTTCCAGAACTACGCCCTGTTTCCGCATCTGACAGTGGCCGAGAACATCGCCTATCCGCTGGCCTGCCAGCACGTGCCGCGGGCTGAGCGCAGGGAACGGGTGGAGGAGATGCTCTCGCTCGTGCAGTTGAAGAGCTATGGCAACCGCTTGCCGCGTGAACTCTCGGGCGGCCAGCAGCAGCGCGTGGCCGTTGCCCGCGCCATTGCCGGCCGGCCGTCGCTTCTATTGCTCGACGAACCGTTCGGCGCGCTCGACCGGGCGCTTCGTTTCGATCTGCAGGTCGAGCTCCTGCATTTGCAGAAGACGCTTGGCATAACCACGCTGATCGTCACGCACGATCAGGAAGAGGCCCAGAGCCTGGCCGGGCGGCTCGTGCTGATGAACAAAGGCAATGTCGAGCAGATCGATACGCCCATGGCCGTCTATGACCGGCCGAAGACGCTGTTCGTCAACACCTTCATCGGCCAGGCCAATGTGCTGCATGGGACGGTGGAGCGGTTGGATGCGGAGGCAACGACGATCGCGCTCCCGAATGGCAACACGGTTGTTCTGCCGCGCCGCCTGAACTTTACTGTTGGTTCCAAGGTCACCATCACTTTCCGTCCAGAAGACGTCCGTCTATCGACGGCCGCGAGTGGCTTTGCATTGCCGGCAAGGCTGACGGTGTCCGTGCCGCTTGGGCCGACGCTCGTCCATGATCTTCTTCTCGAGGACGGCACGGGCCTGCGCGCGTCGCAGGTCCGCGGACCTTCTACCTTCATTCCCGAGCCGGGAGCTAAGCTCTTTGCCGAGATTGACACCACAAGGTGTCACGCCTTTCCGAGCGAACCGGAAACATCCCGTCAATGAACAACAACAGAGGTGAACAGATGCAGGATTTCAACATCACAAGACGTCATTTCGGACTGCTCGCCGCCGGTGCGGCTGCAGCCGTTGCGCTACCCTTTACGGCTCGCGCTGCTGGGGAAACCGCAGTCGCCGCGACCTTCCCCGGCAACTGGGAAGATGCCTATCGGACAGTGCTGACGCCACTCGTGAAGGAAGCCGGTTTCGACCTCACGGTCGCGCCTGCCATGGCGCAGGATCAGCTTGCCAAGGTCATGGCGAGCCCGGGCAACCCGCCCTATGACACGCTGCTGATGTCGCCCGGCCAGATGGCCGTCGCCATCGAGAACGACCTGATCCAGAAGATCGATCCATCGAAGCTGAAGAACTGGAACATGCTCGATCCGGCGTTCCAGGGCGAATACGGCCCGACCGTCACCGTCGAAGTCAATGGCATCGCCTATAACCCGGACCTGGTGCCGGCACCGAAAGGCTATCGCGACCTGTTCGAAAATCCGGCCTACGAGGGCCTCGTCTCCTGGACGGGCTTTGCCTCCAACACCGGTGTCATGGCCTATTCCGAGATCGCAAAAATTTTCGGGACCGGTCCGACCGACATGGATGCCGTGTTCAAGCTGTTCAAGGCGCATCCGGAGCATCTGAAAGGCGTTGTCGCCAGCACCAACCACCAGATGACATTGTTCCAGCAGGGCGAAATCGCCGTCTTCATGTGCTCGACTGGCAACGTCGCGAAGCTGAAGGCATTGGGCCTCAAGGCCGAATTCGTCCAGCCCGATACCGGTTCGCCGGCAGCGCCGGTCAACATCCACCTGACCAAGGGCGCCAAGAACCCGGACGCAGCTTACGCCTATATGGATGCCGCGATCTCCAAGGCTGCGCAGGACAAGCTGAAGATGCCGCCGACCGAGATGTTCCCCACCAACAAGGAAGTCGAGCTGACGCCCGGCATCGAGGCCTACGTGAAGCGCGAGCAGCTTGCGTCCCTGGTCTATCCGGACTGGGCGGCGATCAACAAGAACCGTGCGGAATGGATCCGCCAGTTCGACGCGCTTGTCGCCGGTTGAGGGTGTAGACATGAAAGCGAGCGGCTTCCCATACGTTCTCCCGATGCTTCTGCTGTCGGTGGCGTTCTTTGCGACGCCGCTCGCCGTTCTCGTCGGGTTCAGCTTCATCGGCCCCGACGGCCCGTCCCTCCACAATTACGCACGCTTCCTGGGTGATGCGTTCAACTACCGCGTCCTGGTCAACACCGCCACGCTCGGTCTACAGACGATCGCAAGCACGACTTTGCTCGGTATTCCGATCGCGCTTTTCTATTGGCACAGTGGCAAGACCGCGCGACAGGTCATCATCTTCCTGACGCTCATCCCGATGCTGACCAGCAACGTCGTGCGCACCTTTGCCTGGATCGTCATCCTCGGGCGACAGGGACCGATCAGCGAGACCTTCGTGGCGCTTGGACTTGCCGAGCGCCCGTTCACCCTGATGTCCACCGAACTCGGCCTCGTCTTGGCCATGTGCCAGATCGACCTGCCGCTGATCATTCTGCCGCTGATCGCCATCCTGTCGCGCACGCCGGTCCAGTTCACCGAGGCAGCACAGGTCTCTGGTGCCGGCCCGTGGCGGATCCTCGTGACCGTTCTCCTGCCGATGATGTTGCCGGGACTACTGGCGGGCTGGATCCTCGTGTTTGCCAGCACCAGCGCTTCCTTCGTCACCCAGGCTGTCATCGGTGGTGCGCGCAATGTCTATGTGCCGCAGCTCATCTATCGCGAGGTCGGCACGCTGTTCGACTGGCCGATGGCCTCGGCAATTGCCGTTGTCCTGCTGTTGTCGACCGGCATCCTTCTCGTTGCCATGACCATGATTTCCCGCCACAGGAGGCTTGTCGGCCATGCATAGTCCTCGCGAAAATCCGTTTCCCGTCTTCCTCTACAGGGCCTTCGTCTTCGGCTTCGGTGGTCTCAGCCTGATCTATCTGGTAGCGCCGATCGTCATCGCGATCACCATGTCGTTTACGGCGGGCCAGACGCTCAAATACCCGCCCGAGGGCTTTTCGCTCCGCTGGTACGAGGCGCTCCTCGATCCCGTCCGCTCCGGAACCGAACATATCGCGGCGGGCAATTCGCTGAAGATCGCAGCCCTTGCGGTGCTTGGATCGCTGCTGTTTGCCGTGCCTGCCACCATCGGCATGGCGCGGATGCGGCGCAGCACGGTCAATGCGCTGGAGCCGTTTCTTTTGGCACCACTTGTCTTGCCGAGTCTCGTTTATGGTCTGGCGGCGCTGATCGTGGCGAACTTCGTTGGTTTCCAGCCGTCGCTCTGGCTCACCGTCATCGGCCATGTCGTCGTCTTCGGGCCGCTGATGTATCGGGCCGCATCGGTCGTCGCGCAAGGCATCAACCCGTCGTTGGCGGAAGCCTCCACCGTAATGGGCGCGACCTGGTACACTACGCTCCGGCGTGTGATCCTGCCGCTGCTGGCGCCCGGCATCCTCGCCGGTGCCTTTCTCGTCTTCATTCAGTCGCTCGACAACGTCTCTGTCTCGCTCTTCCTCGCCGACGCGCAAACCACCGTGCTGCCACTTCGCATGTTCGCGCTGATCGAGGAGTCGCTCGATGTCCGGGTGGCGGCGATGTCCGGCATTCTGATCGGGCTGACCCTGGTGGTGATGCTGGTTGCACGGCGGGTGTTGGCGCCCTCCCGGCAAGCCTGACCCTTAGAAAAATACTTCTGGAAGGAATACCCAATGACCATACATCCCATCAGGGCAGGCGCTTACCGCATCGGATCGCTGCTCGCCGATTTCCAGCCGGATTTCGATTTCGCAGCACCCTTGCCGCTGCCGGTCGAGGAGTTCGAGGACCGCCTGCGTCGCATTCGCCGCCAGGCTGTCGAGGCTGGCCATGACGCACTGATCGTCCATACCGGTGGCGTCGGCTGGTTCCATACTTCGAACGCCTATCTGCGCTACATCTGCGACTGGATGCGCGAGGGCGTGCTGATCATCCCGACCGACAGCGACAAGCCGCTGACGCTTTTGTCCTTCTTCACCCAGTCGGTGCTTTTGCCGCCCGGCGGTGAACCGGTGCTGGTGGAAGATATCTGGCAGATAGGCCCGATCGGTCGCGAATATGCCGACCGTCCCGGCGACAGCGTCATCAAAACGGCGGAGAAATGCGCTGAAGTGCTGGCCGGCATGGGCCTCGCGAAGGCGCAGATCGGCCGCATCGGTGATCGTACCTCGCTGACCTTCTGGGCTGCCCTCGACGAGTTGATGCCCAGAGCCAAGTTCGTCGCCGACAATGCCATTCTCGACCGGATGCAGAAGGTGCGCTCGCCCCGCGAGATCGAAATGTTCCGGGCCGCAGCCCAGCTCGTCAGCATTGCCACCCAGGCTGCCTATCATGTGGCGAAACCCGGCGTGACGGACCATGAGATCTATGCTGCGTTTACGCAAGGACAGCTCTCATTCGGCGGCGAGACAGGCGACGGCTATCAGATCGGCATCAACGAGTTCGGCACCCATTGCGGCAAGCCTTACGGCCATGTGGTGCGACCGGGCGATCTCATCAATCTCTACGTCTCCAACATCACCTATCGCGGCTACACCGCCCAGACCGCCCGCATGATCGCGGTCGGAGAGATCACCAAGCGGCAGGAGGAGGTATTGGCGGCCTGTACCGAGGGTGTAAAGCGCGCCGAAAAGCTGATCCGGCCCGGTGCCCTGATGCGTGACGTCAACAACGCTGCCTTCGAGCCGATGATCGAGCGCGGCATGCTCTCTTCGCCCGAAGCGCGCACCATGCCTTACAACTGGGCGCCGATGGACGATGGCAGCGCGCGGCTTATCCCGCGGCAGTATGTCAAAAATATTGACTGGGAAGCACAGGGCCGCACCCTGATGCATGTCTATCCGGCAACCCACGGGCCGCACAACCCCAATCTCGGTCATTCCGTCGGCATGGCGGGTGGGCAGAACAGCTTCAACATCTCGTCGCACAACTACGACCGGATGGAGGAGGGCATGGTATTCGTGCTGCATACCCAGTGGCTAGAGCCACTGTCGGCAGGCTGCAATGTCGGCGACATTTATGTCGTCACAAAGGATGGGTTCGAGAACCTCTCCCGCCATACGCCGCTTGAAACACACCGTATTGCAGTCGAGGCCTGACATGACCGAGCATACCCATTTCGATTTCGCCAAGCTCAATGAGCGTGAACGTTACAAGCTGCTCATCGGAACCGTGATTCCGCGCCCGATTGCGCTGGTGACGACGGTCGACAAGGATGGGCACCCTAATGCCGGGCCCTTCAGCTTCTTCAACGTCCTGACCCACGATCCGGCGATCGTCGCGATCGGGGTCGAGAACTATTCCGACATGCGCTTCAAGGACACCGCCCGCAACATCAGAGAGACCGGCGAATTCACCGTGCACATCTGCGACAATGCGCTGGTTGACCAGATGGAGGTCTGCGCCATCAAGTTCGGCCCCGAGGTGGACGAGATGGAAGAGGCGGGCCTTGCGACCGTTCCCGGCCAGATGGTGCGCAGCCCACGCATTCTGGCCGCGCCCGCCGCTCTGGAATGCCGTCGCCATACGACCCTTCAGGTCGGTCCGGCCCGTGAGATCATTCTCGGTGAAGTCGTTGGTGTGTTTGTGCGCAGTGACGCGGTCAACTCGTCGAACCTGCATATCGACCAGCAGATCATGGACGCCGTTGGCCGCATGGGCGGGCACACCTACACCCGCACGCGAGATCAGTTCGATATCAAGACGCTGACGCCGCAGGAATGGGAGAACCGGAAGGCATTTGAGACGTTGGTGGCAGAATGAGCAGCAATCGGTATTTTTCACAGGTTGGCGGCCTTCCGCCGCAGACACAGACCCTCTCCAGCAAGGCCGTCTTTACGACATCCTACGCGGTGATCCCGAAGACGGTGATGAGCGACATCGTCACCAGCGTCCTGCCGCATTGGGAGGAAACCAGGGCCTGGATCATCGCGCGGCCGCTGAGCGGCTTTGCCGAAACGTTCGCCCAGTACATCATGGAGGTGAAGCCCGGTGGCGGCAGCGTAAGGCCGGAGCCGGACGTAAGGGCCTCGGCTGCGATCTTCGTGGTCGAAGGCGAGGGCACGATCACCCATGACGGCCACGACCATGCGCTACGCGCCGGCTCGTTTGCCTATCTGCCTGCTGGGGCGAAATGGGCCTTCAGCAACGACAGTGCGGCGCCGATCCGGTTTCATTGGGTCCGCAAGGCGTTCAAGGTCGTGGACGGCCTGGAGCTGCCTCCGGCCATCTTCACCCATGAAGACGA
The DNA here is from genome assembly GCF_001425605.1 of Rhizobium sp. Leaf453. Taxonomy (GTDB): domain Bacteria; phylum Pseudomonadota; class Alphaproteobacteria; order Rhizobiales; family Rhizobiaceae; genus Pararhizobium. Next base: position 45,918 of record NZ_LMRG01000005.1, read on the forward strand.
CTGCGTGATGCACGCCATGCCCGATACCGAGGGCCGCTGGGCAACCACCCGCTTCATCGATCCGTCCGACGTACGTTACGATATGCACCTCAACATCGTCACCTTCGAGCCGGGCGCCATCATTCCCTTCATGGAAACGCACGTCATGGAGCACGGACTCTATGTGCTCGAGGGCAAGGCGGTCTATCGGTTGAACGAGGACTGGGTGGAGGTCGAGGCCGGCGACTACATGTGGCTGCGCGCCTACTGCCCCCAGGCCTGCTATGCCGGCGGTCCGGGGCGCTTCCGCTACCTTCTCTACAAGGACGTCAATCGCCATCCGGATTTGTAAAGGAGCCCGACATCCAGGTTTCTAAGTAAGAGAGGGGGGTGTGTTCATGATCTCCTGCGTGTGGGCACCGGGCGCAGGCGGTCTCTCGCTCGCGAGCCTGTCTTTGTGCAACTGCATCTGCTACCGAGGTTGAAAAGTTCCTCTGTGAAAGAACAGCTTGTCCCAATGCCAGGTTCAAACACCAACGACGGGCCCGTTAAGTCACTGGCCGACGCTCTTCTCGCCGACCATGTGAACCCCGTCGCGCTGTTGGAAGCCGTGCTTTCCACCTCAGATGATTGCATCAAGATTCTCGACCTTGAGGGACATCTTCTTTTCATGTCCGAAGGCGGCAAGCGCGTCATGGAGGTGGATGACTTTGATTCTTTGAAGGATTGCCCGTGGCCTGATTTTTGGGCGGACGAGGGCAACGTCGCCGCCCGCAATGCCGTCTCAATCGCTGCCTCGGGGCGTCCGTCCCGCTTCACAGGTTCGGCCAAGACCGCGCGTGGGAACGGTCGATTCTGGGATGTCCAAGTCCTGCCGCTTCTCGATAGTGGCGGCAGGCCCACCCAACTCCTCTCGATTTCTCGTGATATCAGCGAGGGTCATGCCGCACGGGCAAAGGTTGCAGAACTGCTTGCGGCCGAACAGGAAGCAGCCAAAGCGGAAGCCGACACGTTAAGGCGGATGCTGCTCGATGCGCCGAGTTTCATGTGTGTGCTGGAAGGGCCGGAGCACGTCTTCAAGATTACCAACAAGGCCTATCTTCAGCTTGTAGGGCATCGCGACCTGATTGGCGTACCGGTCCGCCAGGCATTCCCTGATATCGAAGGGCAGGGCTTCTTTGAACTGTTGGACGAGGTTTATGTGAAGGGAGAGCCGTTCATTGGTCGCAGTGTCAGCTTTGCGATCCAGCGTTCGCCAGACGCCCCCTACGAAGAAGCATTCCTCAACTTTGTCTATCAGCCGATCTTCAACGCGGATGGCGTTGTCACCGGAATATTTGTGGAGGGAAGCGACGTCACGGATTTGAAAAGCGTCGAACTCGCGCTTCGCCGCAAGGACCTTCAGCTCGAGCTTGCGCTCGACGCGGCAGGAATGGGCGTTTGGGAATGCACGGTGGTCGATGGACATTTCATTGATATCAAGGAGGACGAACGGGCAAGGACGTTACTCCATCGTTTGGCTGATGAAGAGGCGACTTTCGACAATTTCACATCCCGCGTTCATCCCGATGACCGGCTGGCTCTTGCCGAGTCAGCGCTACAGGCCCTTGATCCAAGTGGCAGTGGCATTCTGGACGTCCAGTATAGAATGCTTGAACGCCCCGGCATGCCGAGCCGCTGGATTCATGCCAGAGCGAAAACTGTTACAGCCGACGGCGCAACGAAATTCGTGGGCACAGTGCGGGATGTCACGGACCGAAAGGATGACGAGGCTCGCCAGCATATGGTCAGCGGCGAACTGCAGCACCGGATCAAGAACCTCCTGGCGATGGTGAGTGCAATCGCCACGCAAACATTGCGTGGAGAAGATATTGCTGAGCGGCGAGAGACATTCAATGCGCGTCTGCATGTTCTGGCGCAGGCCCAGAATATGTTGATGGCGACGACGTTTGAAAGCGCAGGAATCCATGACACGCTACGAGCGGCACTCGCGCCCCATGGCGGATCTGACGGACGTTTCGATATCGATGGCTCGCACTTCGAGATGACGCCGAAGCAGAGCCTCTCGATGGCGCTCACTCTGCATGAGCTTGCCACCAATGCGACCAAGTACGGCGCACTTTCAAACGACGCCGGCCGCGTCAGAATATCCTGGCATCTGGCGAGGGCCGCCGATGGACGACAGGATCTCAACTTCGTCTGGCAGGAGAGTGGAGGACCTTCTGTGTCCGAGCCAAAGACCAAGGGGTTCGGGTCGCGGCTTATCTCCCGCGTGCTTGCTGCAGATTTCTCAGGCGACGTACGGATCATTTACCCGTCGGGAGGCGTTGTATGCACACTAACAGCCAAACTTGGCTAGCTCGACGCGGAAATGTCTCGCTTTGTCCTCCATTCAACGGGATCCGGCCAACCAGAAACTTTAAGTCATGATTGCTCAACGAACCGCCGTCTTGGTTGTCGAAGACGAGGCCATCGTTCGAATGGGCATCGTCGATGAACTGGAAGATGCCGGTTTCGAGGTGTTCGAAGCAGCGAATTCAGATGTTGCAATCGACATCCTAGTTGCCAATCCGCGGATAGAAGTGATGTTCACGGACATCGACATGCCAGGCGGAGTGGACGGCCTCAAGCTTGCAGCGTCGGTTCGGGACAGGTGGCCGCCCATTACAATCATCATAACGTCCGGCCATCGCGCAGTCGGTGTTGAAAGCCTCCCGGCGCGGGCGCGGTTCATGCCGAAGCCGTACAATCCAGATGTCGTGGTTCGGTCGATCCGAGAGATGATAGCTCAATAGTTCATCGTGCAGAATTTGCAGAGTGCCGCCTGATTATTCAGAGAAGCCTGCGTGATAACGATTGTAAGCGGCGTTTTCCCCGCACATTGACCAAGCTCGATTGGCCGTTCGGACAAATGCCGCTACGACCTTGAGGGCAAGAATGCGCCAGCAGCGGTCATTGGTATTTGCGGTCGCATAGTACCCGAGCATGCAGAACTTCAGCCGACGAGGTTTGAGTACCTACTGCGCGATCGAAACCGTCTCACGAACCTGCCTGACAGCATTGAAGACCTCTCCAGGCATGCCGAACCCTGGAGCGCCATAGAGTAAACGGAGCTCTTCCCTATGACGGTCGGGGTCGAGCAGGACCTCCGCCAAATGATCGAAGCGTCGCAGTTCCTCGGTGCTGATCTCCTCGTCTGGGGATGGCATCGCCCCCCAGTCGTCCCACGGCAGCATCTCGACCTTGTTCAGGCTGGCGAGGTCACGGATCATATTTGAGGCGATGAACCAGAAGCCGCCTTCATCGAATATGCCAAAGCGATTGGGGTCGTCCTCGCCACGCCGGCAGAGTTGCCAGGCCTGGGCGGCCGGCAGGAACTCACCCGACGGCAAATCGAGAGTGTCGAAGACCAGCCCGAGTTCTGCACGCTGAAAGTCATCGATCTGAAAATCGACCATCCGCCAGCGATCACCATTCCAGGCCTCCACCACCCAGTGGTCGATCGCCTTGTCGGGAGCGAAATAAGTGCCGAAACCGCACCGCGACCTGGCCGCACGGCCGTTCGCTCTCAAGGCCGACACGGCGAGTAGCGAGAAATGGCTGCAGACACCAACCGCGCGACCCGCAGCAGGACGTGGTGAATTGCCCCCTGCAAGGAGGCCGTCTAGCACGGCGTCCACCGATCTCCTTTGCGAGAGTTCACGGCGCTCCGGGGTCAGCTCTTCGCCATATCTCGACGCCCAGTGTTCGTGAAGCATTCTTCCCTGAATCCAGGCGGCTAGTTCGGCGATGTCCGTTGGAGCGCCTGCCAGCCCGACCTTGTTCTTCTTTGCCGTGGAATGCGGGCCCGGCTCTCGGAAGTAGTCCAGCGTAACCATGTCCATGAGTATCCTCCAAGGCCGGATGATCTGGCGAGGGCGCATTGCTGTCAAGCGCACGGCGAACGCCCGCTTCGGGGCCGAAAATGGCCCTATTCAGAACGGCCCTTGTTGCCCAACCTAGCAAAATATCAATGCCAGCACAGCTGCTGGACGACAGGGTCGCGGGTTCGGACCCCTTCAAGGCGCCTGGGTTTGATGGGTCGGATCAGTGGTTCGAAATCAAATCGGGTCGGGGAGATGACGGCGGTGAGTTATTCCGGCATTATCCGTTACCATGTTCCGCCCGTCCACGCTCTCCCGCTTTGTGTATTTGTCTCCGGCTCTTCATCAGGAGGAACTGGCAGCGAGCCCACTTGCCATCAATGGCATGAAGCTTCTCCGCTATGTCGAGCAAAACGGCGGTATTCCGCTGACGCAATCCCTGGGCGCTTTTCATAGGAAATGTGTCGAATGGGCCGCACATGAATTTCAGTGGCCCGGGTATGAACCGGAAATCCTCTATTCCGTGAACAAGGTTCTCAACGAGCCGGATTTCCCTCCGCTCGCCATCCTGCATTGGGCGCTGCAGGACCTTCGTATCATCCGCCACTACAAAGGTAGGGCCCTGCTCACGAAACGCGGCAGGTCGGCGCTTGGCAATCACGGGGAGCTTCAGGCCGTTCTCGCAGAATGGATGTTGGCCGCTCCGCTGCAGGAGAGTCTATCCCCCGAAGCTGCCGCGCTGTTCTGGGATCTTAGGCATATGCTGGGCATCGTCTCGACCCGGTTCGGCGACTGGGTGACGCTTGGCGATTATACCGAATGGGCACTCCAGGTGGAGCTTTTCCCGGCGAGGGGACCGCTCGGCCCTCGACACGAGGCAGGCTGGTTCATCGCACATAATCTCGTTCGCCCGCTGACCTGGTTGGGCGTACTGGAGAACTCGCCGCAGAATGTGCCGGCCATGTCGATGATGGATAGGCAATTTCGGAAGACGATGTTGTTCGATAAGTTCTTCAGGATCGGCCTTCCGATCGGAGTCGAGGCCGTTATTCTCCACTGATAAGACCAAGTGCCTGGTGGATGCTGCAAATCTGTTTCATCGCGCAGGGCTTGGGATCTCTCTGCCGCTAATTCTGAACATGGAGCTAAGGTGGCGGTCTAGGATGTGAGAAGCGGCCCCGCGCGCCGGGGGCTGTCGATCCCGGGTCCGGCGTTGCCGTCGCTACGCTGACCCTCCTGCGGCAACCCTTTTTACCGGTCTTGCGTGAGGCGAACGGCTTTCGCGGTGCCCGCTACAGCTGGTATGCCCTTTCCTGTTTTGGACGTTTCTGCGCAACGACCCAAGAGCTGTCACTTCGTGAAACTGCGCGATCGTAAACCTTGCTCGACAGATGGCTGAAATCGCACCGCCACCAACAAGGTTGATCTGCCGGTCGTGCCGTGTTTTGAAGGTAGAAAATCGGCGGTGGGGCTTTGACAACAGGAATGGCAGAACAGTTTGACATGTTTTCGGAGCAGGCTCCGCGCGACGATTTGGTCACGCGTGCCGCTTCCAGATTAGCCAAGCCCGAACAGCCTGCCGTCCCCATGAGTGAAGAGGACATGGTCCGTCATCTGTCGGAGACAGGCCGCTACCGCATCCTCACGAAACTTCTGCAGCGCGCGATCGCGCCATTCCCGCGTCCGGAATACCCGCTCAAGGGCATTATTCTCGACACCGAGACCACGGGCCTCAATGCGCGCAAGGATGAGATCATCGAGATTGGCGTGATCGCTTTCACCTTCGATGCGACAGGAAGCATCGGTGACGTGACCGGCATCTATGGTGGACTTCAGCAGCCCAGCGTTTCCATTCCCTCCGAAATCACCAGGCTTACGGGAATAACCGACAACATGGTGGTCGGGCAGTCGATCGATACGGCTGCGTTGCAGGCACTGATCGAACCTGCCGATCTGCTGATTGCCCACAATGCCGGTTTCGACCGGCCATTCTGTGAGGCATTTTCTCACCTATTTTCCGGCAAGGCCTGGGCTTGCTCCAACTCTGAGATCGACTGGTCGTCGCGGGGATATGAGGGCACGAAGCTCGGATACCTGATCGGGCAGGCGGGCTATTTTCATGAAGGCCATCGCGCTGTCGATGATTGTTTCGCACTTCTGGAGGTCCTGGCCCGTGAGGTGGATACCTCTGCTTCCATAGCTTTCGCCGAACTCTATGAAGCAAGCCAGAGATCGCGTATCCGAATCTTTGCGGAAAACAGTCCCTTCGACATGAAGGATCATCTGAAGGCGCGAGGTTATCGCTGGTCCGACGGAAGCGATGGCCGACCCAAGTCCTGGTGGATCGAGGTTGGTGAAGAAGCGCTCGAGGATGAGCTCCGTTATCTCAGGGGCGAAATCTACTGCTATCCAGACGCCGATCCACCGACTAAACGCCTCACCGCCTTCGATCGGTTTCGGGCCTGATCGCCTCTTCAGCTTGTATCTGATCGGACCCATGCTTTGAGCGCATGGCCGGCCTGAGACCTTGTGCCTTATCGACGGCGGGGCAAGAGCCTATATTCCAATCATCGAAACGACGTTGGAACCGAAGCAAGGTTGCTGGCGTCAAGAGACCTCACGGAAGGGGATCATCATGAACGTAGCACGCTCTTTCAATAGCTGGCGCAAGTACCGTCAGACCGTTACCGAACTCGGCCGCATGAGCTCGCGCGAACTGCAGGATCTTGGTATCAATCGCGCCGATATTCAAAGCGTTGCCCGGCAGTCGGTCGCTCGCTAAGCGGCTTTTTCCAAACCAACCTGCATTACCCTACGCCCGCTGATAACGCGGGCGTTTGTGTATCTGGCCTGCCACGAAGCCCTGAGTTGAAGATTTCTTTCGTCAGAGGTGGCCGTGCATATTTCGCATAGCTGCACTGCAGCAAAGTCTATTTAATGTGCGGTGAGAATGGGTATCTTGGTTTCATCGAAGCGATGCACCTCCTCCCGCAGAGCTTCGAATTCAGACGGCCCACTCCTCCTCCCAAGGGGCGTCTGTCGGAACAGCGGCACTCCTCCTCTTGAGCCACTGTTCGGTTCTTTTCGGAAAGCCTGCCGCACCTCCTCCCGCGGCAGGCTTTTTCGTTTTCAGGGCCGTCGCATTAGAGCCCGAGAGCGAGTTGCGGTTCTTGCCCGCTCACTTCGGTGTTGAGCGATGACAGGGTGATCCCGAGGAGCCGCACCGGACGTTTGAACGGGAACACCGAGGCGAGCAGGGTCTCAGCATTCTCCAGGACCATGTCGATGTCTGACACGGATCCCGACACGGTCCTGCTGCGGGTCGCCTGGCTGAAATCCGAATATTTGATTTTGACAGTCACGGTCTTCCCCGTGATGTCGTGCGCTTCGCAATAGCGCCAGACTTTCTCGGCCAACGGCCGCAACTCGGCTTTGGCCAGATCGAAATCGTCGATGTCCTCAACGAACGTGTCCTCGGCGCCAACAGACTTTCGAATGCGATCGGATCTCACCCGGCGTTCATCGACCCCACGGGCAATGCCGTAGAAATACGGACCGGACTTCCCGAAATTCTGCTGAAGGAAGGCGAGCGACTTCGCTTTGAGATCAAGCCCGGTTTCGATGCCGTGCCGTTTCATCCGTTCGGCGGTGGCCGGTCCCACGCCATGGAATTTCTTGACGGGGAGGGCCTCGACGAAACCCGGCCCGTTCTTCGGCGTGATGACGGCCTGGCCGTTCGGCTTGTTCAGGTTGCTCGCCATCTTGGCCAGGAATTTGTTGTAGGAGATGCCCGCCGAGGCATTGAGACCGGTGACCTGTTTGATCTTTGCGCGGATTTCCAACGCGATGTCGGTGGCGATCTCCATGCCCTTCAAGTTCTCGGTCACATCGAGATAGGCCTCATCGAGCGACAGCGGTTCGATCAGCGGCGTATATTCGGCGAAGATTTCGCGTATCTGCTGGGATACCGCCTTGTAGACATCGAAGCGCGGCGGCACAAAGATCAGCTCCGGGCACTTGCGTTTGGCGGTTACCGACGGCATGGCCGAATGCACGCCGAAGACACGGGCCTCGTAACTTGCGGCCGCCACAACGCCGCGTGCCGCCGATCCTCCGACCGCCAATGGTAGCCCACGTAGCTCCGGGTTGTCTCGCTGCTCGACCGATGCATAAAATGCGTCCATGTCCACATGGATGATTTTGCGCACGGGTTGCACGCGACCCATGCCGTCAGTTTCCAGACGGTAATCCGGCATTTGGTGAACAGGCATTTGACTGCCCTGGTCGTGCTCTATGCTGGTGATCAAAGCAACAGACCTTCCTTGTCCGGCTTTGGTTTGGCCTGCGGCGGCACGATCACCAGCATGTTGCCCGGTAGCGGACGCTGTAGGAGACGAGCTTCATCCCACGGTGCTGTCAGCCAGGTCTCGACTTCTTCAGGCGTGGTCAGGATGGAGGGCATGGCCTTTTGATGAATCGGCGAGACGATCTCGTTGGGGGAGGTCGTCAGAAATCCGAAGAGTTCGTATTCCTGTTCGCCATCCCTGACCTTCCGCACGCCTTTCCAGGGCGTCCAGAAGCCCGCGAAAAACATCAGCGGCCGATCTTCATTGCCGGCAAACCAAGCGTTCGGGACACGCCCGCCCTCCATCTTGCTGGCTGGGTCAGGCTCGGCAAAAGACGTGAACGGCACGACGCAGCGGCTGGTAGGCCCAAGCCAGCGGCGCCAATGTGGCGAACTTACATTGCGGATATTGGTGACGCCCGGGTCGTAGTTTTTCACATTGGCGGGCGGCGACGGCATGCCCCAGGTCGCCCGGGCAATCTCTCGGCTCCCGTCCTCGGCAACGCGGACAATCGGTGCCTGATAGCCCGGGTAAACGTCGAAGCTCGCTTCGTTCCAGCCGGCGCGATCCCTAAAAGCCTTCGTGAACTGGAGAACCGCGTCACGGGTGGTGGTCACATTGTAGAGATTGCACATCGATCCTCTCCTATTTCCACATGGCTCGCATACGGGCGCCGACATCGATACGGATCTGCTGAGCACTTCGCTCGGACGTGGCTGCCGAGACCTTCGGCCAAGTCGTCGTCTCGAAGAATTGCAGCAGCGTGGCAGGAATGAACCGCGTCCTCGCCGCATAAACATGCCGATCCCCTTGAGCGTTCTGCCCGTGGGTAAAAAACCGCTGCGGCGTGACCAGCGCCAGGTGATCCCTGGCGCGGGTCATGGCGACATAAAGCAGCCGGCGCTCTTCCTCGAGTTCCTGGCTGGTCCCGGTTCCCAGATCAGACGGTATACAGCCGTCAACGACATTGAGCATGAAGACCGCGCGCCATTCCTGGCCTTTTGCCGAATGAATGGTCGACAGGATCAGATAGTCCTCGTCGAGCAGCGGCACGCCGGCCTGATCGCTGGTCGCATCTGGCGGATCAAGCGTTAATTCGGTGAGGAAGCGCTCGCGCGATGGATAGCTGCTGGCGATCTGCTCGAGCTGTAAGAGATCGGCCTTGCGGGTGTCTGCATCTTCATGGATGCGATCGAGATGCGGCTCGTACCAGAGGCGTGCCTGCCCGATATCCGATGGCCAGCCATTTTCATTCTTTCGCAAGCCCCCAAGCAGTTGAACGAACGATGTCCAGTCTTCGCCGGACTTGGGCGGAGGTGGGATCTCGGCAAGGGCGAGCAGTGGCTCCGGGTCAGCCGCGATCGTCTCAAGAATGTTGCCGGCCGTCTTTGGCCCGATCCCCGGCAGCATCTGCAGCAGCCGGAAGCCGGCAACGCGGTCGCGCGGGTTCTGCGCGAACCGCAGAACCGCCAGCATGTCTTTGACATGGGCGCTATCGAGAAACTTCAGGCCGCCGAACTTGACGAAGGGGATGTTGCGGCGGGTGAGTTCGACCTCAAGCGGACCGCTATGACTGGATGTGCGAAACAGCACAGCCTGGTTCTTCAGCGTCATGCCGGTCTCGCGGTTGGCGAGCACCTGGTCGACGATGAAATTCGCCTGCTCGGTCTCGTCCTTGACGGTGACCAGTTTCGGTCGCTCCAGCGATTGCCGATCGGTCCACAGGTTCTTGGTCAAACGCTCGCGCGCCAGATCGATGACGCCATTTGCTGCGGCGAGGATCGGCTGTGTCGAACGATAATTCCGATCCAGCGTGATGATATCGGCAGCCGGACTGAAGGATGATGGGAAATCGAGGATGTTGCGAACCGTCGCCGCGCGGAACGAATAGATCGACTGCGCATCGTCGCCGACCACCGTCAACCCACGTCCACCGGGCTTGAGCGCCATCAGCACCGAGGCCTGCAACTTATTGGTATCCTGATACTCATCGACCATCACATGGTCGAACCGATTGCCGATATCGTCGGCAAGATCGGGATCGCTGACCATCTGGGCCCAATAGAGTAGCAGATCGTCGTAATCGAGCACGTTCTGGGCCTGTTTGGCCTCGACATAGGCGGCAAACAATTGCTTCAGCTGTTCTTCCCAGCTCGCCACCCATGGATAGTGCTGGCGCAGGATCTCGTTCAATGGCGCCTGCGAATTCACCGCACGCGAATAGATCGACAGGCACGTGCCCTTGGTGGGAAAACGGTTTTCGGTCTTGGAAAAACCCAGCTCGTGACGGGCAAGGTTCATCAGGTCGGCACTGTCCTCCCGATCGTGGATGGTGAAATCCACATTGAGCCCGATCTGCTCGGCATAGATCCGCAGCAATCGGGCGCCTATCCCGTGAAACGTACCGGCCCAGGCCAGCGCATCGGTCAAAGTCCCGGAATTGGCGCCCAGCACCTGCTTGCAGATCCGCTCGACACGGCGCGCCATTTCTGACGCGGCCCGGCGGGAAAACGTCATCAGCAGCATGCGCCGCGGATCGGCCCCGTTGACGATCAGGTGGGCCACGCGATGGGCAAGCGTATTGGTCTTGCCGGATCCGGCGCCAGCGATGATCAGAAGCGGTCCTGCCACCTGTCCGTCCGCCCGCCTGACGCCGTGTTCCACAGCCTGCCGTTGCTGCTCGTTCAGTTTTTCCAGATAGGCAACCGTCATGCCGTCATCCCCGATAAGTGCCTGTCTGTTCATGCTGTTTTGGTTTGGGATGCCCGTCGCTTGCTCATCGCGTACCGCTATCCGCGCCTTAGCCACCGCCAGAATCAGCATTGACTCATTTGGAGGATAAGAACAAATAATGAACATATCAGCCGCGATCGCCGCTGAAAAGCCCTGAACAGCATCGACGAGGGCACTGTCATGTTAACCGGGCGTCGATCAAAATGTGGGATCTGGTGGCATGACCAAATTTGCCCGTGATCCGCTCTATCGCCGCCATCGATTTCCAGCAGATGTGATTGCCCACGCTGTGTGGCTCTACTTCCGGTTTCCGCTCAGTCTGCGCATGGTTGAGGATGTGCTGGCAGCCGGTGGAATCATCGTCTCTCACCAGACTGTTAGGCTGTGGGCGGAGAAGTTTGGCCGGCATTTTGCCAATGATATCCGCAGGCGCTCGGCCGGCAGGCTCGGTGACAAATGGCACCTTGATGAGGTTGTGATCACGATCGCCGGCAAGAAACATTGGCTCTGGCGTGCCGTCGATCAGGAGGGTTTCGTCCTTGACGTCCTGGTCCAGAGCCGGCTCAATGCCGAAGCTGCCAAGCGTTTGATGCGAAAGCTGCTGAAAGGACAAGGCCGTTCGCCGCGTGTGATGATCACCGACAAACTTCGATCCTATAACGCAGCGAAGCGGGAGATCATGCCCGGCGTCGAGCATCGCTCGCATAAAGGCTTGAACAATCGGGCTGAAAACTCCCATCAGCCGACCCGAAGGCGAGAAAGGATCATGAAGCGCTTCAAGTCACCGAGGCACCTTCAACGTTTTGTTTCCATCCACGATCCGATTGCCAACCTCTTTCACATCCCCCGAAATGACGTCCCATCCAACGATCATCGCGAGCTGCGAACAATCGCCATGGACACTTGGTATCAGATCGCACGCCTTCGCCCCGCTTAAACCAAAGCGCAAATCCTAGATCTTGCCTTGGCAGCGTTAAGTTTAGTGCCGGCTGCGTGACTGGAAGCGGCGAGCACCAGCTTTGGCCGCAGCCCTTTAACTTTACGATGCCGGAAAAACCTTGTTGCAGACGGTGCCCATGTGCGCGAAACTCAGGGCAACCGGAACGGAGCGATCATGTCGCAGTACTTCAATCAGATGCGCGGAGATAACGACGCGAAACGCTTGTTGGAGGAGCGACTTGCTCGCGAGGAAATGGGCAATGCCGCGTATGACAAGATGATCTCGAACCATGATGATCGCACGTTCAAGATCGTTGGCGCCGTGCTCATGGTCGTTTTCGGAGTCGCGGTGTTCGTCGTGACCGGGCTTGAATACTGAAAGATGACACAATGTCCGCAGATTGGGTGAATCTGATTGTCTTGCGCTGATCCTTACGATTTTCGCGGGCGCCATGGCGTTGATGGTGTAGACGCCCCAGGACGGATATGTTCTCGATGAGTGTCCGTCGTCGAATGATTTGAGACTTTTTGGGGATCTCGCCAGCTCGGCGATAATCATCGCTTACATATACCGCATTTATCCAAATGCGGCACCTGCCACACAATTCCTCATGCTCTCCGTATGGGCTGAGTTTCGCGTTCATCTGTCGATCACCTTTTCAGCAGGCTTTCCACCACCTCGGGACCGAGAACCTTTTCTAGGGCTTTCACTCCGTTCTTGGGCAGTCTCGATAGGCCGCTGACGATGCCCTCTTTCCACGCATCTCCACGCTCCCATGCTTCCTCCCACGCTTCGGCCAGTTCGTCGCCGTGGCGCGTCTCCATGAGGGCTTCGAAGAGCAAGGCGGCCTGCGACAGGTCTTTGTCTGCTTTCACGCGTCCTAGCGTGTCCGTCAGCCTACGCGAAGACACGATCAGCTTGTGGACGGCATACCTCTCGGGAGCGGGGACAAGGACGTTCACGCCCTCGCGGAAGAGAAGCACCGTCCGGATTGGCTCGTAGATGAGATAGTCCAAGAACCGGAGGTTTTCCGCCGACGCGCCGCCGAGGGCGGGCATGGGCGATGGTTTGCCAGTGTATTCGTCCGATCCACGGTTTCCAGTCAGGAACTCCACCCGGTAGCCTTTGGCGTTCTGGAAGGCCACCACCTTGGCTTTGTCGGCCTGGTGCGGAACCGCTCGGAAGTCGGGATCGACCGACTGGAGGATTTCTAGGATCGGCGGCAGGCTGTCTTGGACCCCAGCCGAGATCGCGAAGTCCTGCGCGAAATCCGCGTCGCCCGTCTGCATGGCTGCCGAGGGGAGGCGGACACCGAGCATCCCCGCATAGGTGCTGAATGCCACCGACCCAATCAGGACGGCCCGCAGCCGGAACAATCCGGCGTCGGCTAGAGCTTTAGTGACATCGCCCGCGAATGGATCAGGACCGGGGAGGCCTGCGCGGCGCAGCGTGCTAACCATGCGCCTCCGCTCCCGGATGTTGTCCTTGATCTCCTTGTGGGCCTTCACCCGCTCCGTGATCGCTATGTCGCTCGCGGGACCGACGTAGCTTCGCTTGTCCTTGCCCTCGGGGGTAGGGAGATCAAAATACCAGTAATCGCGATCTTTGACGGTCACGCTCACGAACCATCCCTCCAAGGGGAAGTCCGCCACAAATTGAGCATCGAGCGTCCGTTGCGCCAGCTCCGCGAACATCGTCCGATAGCTGATGTCGATCCCTTTCATCATTGGCGTTTCCTTCTCGAGTGCGGCGGCCCTCTCGGCGGCAAGTTCGGCCATCGCCTGGTCGAAGCGCCGTTTCCTTCTGCTGATGAAGTCATTTTCGCTCATCTCGCACCGCTGTTATAAGTCTCGGCCAAGACCTTATAACCATGTTCGCTTTTGTCAACGTTATAAGTCTTTGCCAAAACCTTATAACGGGTTGGCTGCCACACCCCCCCCGGAAGCCCGGGGTAAAAGTGCAGATCGTGTTCTGTTTCAGTTCGATGGCTGCCCTGCCTGCTCGTCGGCCTGCTCACACGCTCGCGCTGGCGTCGTAACGTTAACCCCGCGGCGATTAGCCTATGCGATTTTGCGGCATGACCCAAACCGTTCGAAACCGTCTCTATCGCCGCCACCGGTTGTCGTTTGGCATTTAACTGTAAGAATGCGCCCGTTCAGACTGGTGATGGCACCTAATTTGAGATTCGTCGGTGTGATTTTCCGTGCAAAACGCCTTTCGGTTCGGCGATAACCATCTGTAATATAGGTTATTTTCTCATGGAAGCGTGGCTGTAAGCAGCCATCTTTCCCTGGCGGTGAATCTCACATTAAGTGCCAAAAAGCGAAGCCAGAATCTCAAATTAAATGCCAAGTCTCAATTTAAGTGCCGCGCTATCTTATTGAAACTGTTAGGACTGGAATCTCACGATTAAATGCAAAACGACACCACTCAAAGTGCGTTTGATCTGCACCGCGGTGGAACGTATGCCGCCCGTTGGAAGGCGGTGCTGAATGATTGCATCGTCGAAGCCGGGGACTGCACCAGAGCGTTGGAGCTCGATCCGTTCGACAATCAACCCAGAGGGATCGCCGAGTGTTCCGGTTTCGCTGAGCAATGCGGCGAGCATACAAGCGATGGCATTTGCCTCAAATGTGGTGCCCGCGCCACTGGTTCCAATTACGGAAAGCGCCATTGCGCGACCTCTAATCTTCCCTGTCTTGGTCGAGTGCGGTTTTGCATCATATTGCGAGAATTGGTGAGACGGGCAAGTAGAGCTCCATTGCATTGATGGCCGGTTCACGGCGTCGAGCGCAGTCAGCGTTGCATCTAGATTTCGGAAGCATTCTTCTCTTCGAACGAAAGCTCGGAGACGAAGAGCCTGCCGATGCTGAGCCTTGCCATGTAACGCTCCTTCTCGAGGAAGGTGCGGTCGGCCTGGTCCGCAATTCCGATATTGGCTCGCGCGCTCGTTCCCTCTTTCATGTCTTCCCCCGTCAGGTCACGCAGGAAACGATCGTTTATGCCGTTTCTGATCCTGATCGACCGGATCGATCGACCGTCGACCAGAATGGGTACCGGGAGGTCGACCTTCATCATACGTCCCCTGTACCGTTCCTTGTGCGCGCCAAACCGTTCAAAAGACGTCCTCTGCTTAAGCTCGTCGTTCGAGTGGCGCACCTTTTCTGCCACGAATTCGCTCCGTTCCGCCTCGCGCTTGCCCTTCAACGGTTGCGATTTTGGGCTGGGTCCCGATGGCGCGGACATCATTGCCGAGGTTGCCTGGAACCCAGCAAGACGCAGGGCTCTCGCGCCAATGGCGCGCTCTATTGCGTCATCGGCAAGGGCCAGATCGTCCTCTCTAACAACGAAGTCGTCCGACCCGGGCGGATCGATAATGCGCAGGTTTGATCTTGCGCCACTGCCTTCGACCGCAATCGACAATCCGCAAGCCAATCGCTGCCCGGTGTGGCCGGCAGGAAACTGAATCGTATTCTTCTGCGAGACCGCTCCCGTGAGAGGATTAAGGCCTCCCAATTGTCGATTGCGATACTCGATGCCGCTCTGCGTGCCCTTGCATTCGATCACGTGCCACACCCCGGACGCATCGCGCGCAACGAAGTCCGGTGTCTTCCGTGGACCCCGCTTTGCCGTCTTTAGGGTCGCAGCTCCGGCACTGGCGGCGAGCCTGTCGACAAAGTATCGGCCATCAGCGATCGGTCCTAAGGTGAGCTTCTCGATCAGCCACGCCATGGGAATGCCCATACCGAAGTCATCGCTGAGGATTGTCTTCTGGTGCGCGTCAAGATCGAAAAAAGGCCTCGTCAGTTGGAGGTCGGGCGTATCGGCGATGGCATGAAGATATCGCACCCAAGCCCAGAACTCGCTTAGAGACACGCCGGAGACATGTGACGGTGTCGTGAGGTAGCCAATCGTTAGCAGAACCGATGCCATATTGAAGTCACAACTGCTTGTGCCGGCTACGAAAGACGCGGGAAACGCGGGCTGTCTGGGTGGCCTTGGCCAGGTCGACCTGTCGACCTGCACGGATAGATTACGGAGCATGATAGACCTGATGGAGTGAGCGTCGCGATCCCGGATCGTTTCGCCGGCTTTCTGGCGCGGGACGGGCAACGACACCTGGAGTGACAATTTAAGATCGACCGGGCTATGCCCGAAGGGTAGCGTGCGCTACCCGCACGAGCCTTACTGTGCCTGGACTATTTGCTCCTTAACGCCCCACGATTTGATGTCGGGAATCTGGACATAAAACAGCCCGGGGCAACGGTCGTCGCTTACTAGAGGGCATTCGACACTGATCCGCGACACTGCGATATCCTTACACTCAAAACGTGGCGTGTGGTCGGCAGTTTCCGAATACTTGCCACTTTGCGATTCATTGAACATGAGTTGAGCCGCAGGTCGTTCGACCACTTCAATCTCGCCATCTTCCTGGGTTTCTTCCACCTTATGCCAGAAGGCGATCTGGATGGGCACCGAAGTTGTGATGCCGGATTGGAGAAGGTCCAGTCTCGCATGCACCATGCAGGCAGGAACGCAATCATTCCCGCCGTTGCCGCAATCGGTTTTGTCAAGCGTCTCCATGCGCACGGACAGGGCATATGTTGTCGTTGCATCCGCGCTGGCGACCGGCTGAGCACATGCCATGAAGAACGCCGCGGCAGTCGCAGCAGATATGATGCTGTATATCGTCATTCTTTCCCCTCCAGACCCATCTCGAAGGCGATATGACCACAGTCACTGCTGGTTGAGAATACTAAATATTACGACAATCTGAGTTTGTTGGGAAAGTCGTGCTGCGCGTTCCTTCGTGACCGTGATAGTGGAATTTCCGACTCGTCAAAATCAATTAAGGGTAGTAGTTGTGGCGTAGTCAAGCAGACAAGGGGCGCAAGATGGATTTGGCCGATATCGCAAGCGTTTTGGATCCAAAGCTCACCAGTGAGATCGTTGAGACGATCCACGACGAGGCAGGGAATCAGTACGCCTTGGTACTGCAATCCGGGGAGTATGAAAGCGCTTTATCGCTGGTTGGCCTTGTAGACGGGGAACCTATGCTTCTGACCGGGGATGTCTGGGATGTCGCCGGCACAGACAACGACCTCCAGCAATTGCTTGCGAAATTCGCTCAGTTCGATCTTCCCTCGGTGGAGGAGTATGACGATCCGGCTGTAATGGCCGCTGGTCCGACGATTTCGCAAGAAGCGCTGAACATCCTCGTGCACGAAACGGCGATTTGGGGTGTCGATAACCCCGAAATGAACTCGCGTGAGTTATCACCGCCGGAAACACGCGGCGGTAAGCTTGGCTGCGCTTGGGCAGTGAACCGGATCGTCAAGAGGGCCTGTGGCCAGCCGGTTGGGGGAGGGCTTCAAACGGCGTTCATGATCTTGTCCCTTCGCCAGCAGGACAGGGAAGTGCCTGTAGGTGAGATACCGGGGCCAGGCGTTATCGTGATTTCCCCAACCTCCGGCGGCCAAATTGGGCATGTCGGAATCCTGGGGGAAAACGATAAAATTTACTCGAACTCCACGAAATTTGGAATGTGGAAGCAGAGCCATACAGTTGATGCTTGGGTTGCTTACTATGGCAAGGAAAAAGGCTTGCCGGTTTTCTATTTCGAACTCAATCCACGCCGCTATTCGAAGCCGGCCCTGATGTAGCTCGGTTTGACATCTCCGTGGTTCGACCTCGCCTCGCTTATCAAGGCAATTGCGCGCTGACCTATATGCCGTCAAAACTCTTTTCCAGAGAGCGCTCTATGCGTGGTTTATCGCGGATGGTGACATGCACCTGAAGAATCTGGCGCTCCTCAAAACAGCCGAGGAGGGTGCCGATCATTTTGCGTCGGTGAGATTTGCTCCCGCCTACGACGCCGTGACAACGCGTGTTTTTCCTCGCCTGGAGCATGATCGGATGGCGCTTAAACTGAACGGCCGGGACGATAATCTGTCGCCCGAGGATTTCGAGATTCTTGCCCGAACGATCGAGCTGCCAGCACGCTGGGCGGCACAATGCATGTCGACGATGGCACGCAGCATTTCAGATGCCGTCGGGACCCTGGTCTTGCCCGAAGGGTATAGGCTTGCTGGAGACCGCATTCTTGATCGGTTGCGTGATATCGTAAACGGGCGTCTCGGGCCGTTCATCTAATGGCTAAGCTGCAAACGTGCTTTCGCCGGAATAGACGAAGTCCTGGTGGATGCCTGGTCATCCGAAAGACATTGGAGCTTATGGAGCCGCCGACGAGACGGTGTTGTGAGCAAAGCACCATTCTACATGAGAATACGCAACGCCTCGTGTTCAAACAGGGCGAGACGGTGGCATCAACCTAGAGGCAAATCAATGCGCGAGTACGATGGTGCAGTGTTGTTCGTTGACATACTCGGCGTCGGAGCGCTGACCACGTCTCCGAAAACAATCGTCGAAATGGCAGATTTCGCTGCTCATTCGAGGCACTCAAAGCCGGTGGTCTCCAATCAATACTTCTGTGCAATCCTGCTTTCGCAGTTCCGGCGTAATCTTATGGCTGTCGATAGCGATGGGTTGTTCGTCGCGCAATTGTCGGACAGTGCATTTCTGTGGTCGAAGAACACGAACCTCGTCCTTGAAGCAGCCCGCAAGCTTTTCTGGTTAAACGCGTATTCTGGTGTGCTGGCGCGTGCGGGAATGGCTTTCGGGCAGATCGTGGAGCCAGAAAAGGTCGCCAGTCATCTCGGGAAATTTGTCTGCGGTGAAGCCGTTACGCGAGCGGTCGGCCTCGAGCAAACCGGCAAAGGCGCTCGAATATTTGTGGATACGATCATACCGGGCCAGATCCTTTCCCATTTCGGACCGCAGGATTTCTCGGATATGACGAACGCTTCGGATTTTTCCAAAGTCGACGAGTTTGTCTGGTTTGGTCGACCCGATGGCCATCAAGCGAGCGGGAAGATGACGCAGGATCAGCTCGGTTCGGTTGCGGATCTCTCGTTCCTCTTTCAATCATCGCTCCTCTATAGATGGAATGCGGCGAGCGCGGCGGGCCAGATCCAGTTGGCCGCGACCATCGACCGGATCGGAACCGAGATCGTGAAAATCGCCAAAAGGCATCGACTAAAGATCGCCCGTGGCGCGATCGTGCCAAGGGACATTTTCCTGGCCGGTAATCCTTCACATCCGGAGCGTCGTTCGGATGAGCGGTTGGAGCAGATGCGTTTCGCCAGAGATCGCTAGAAGTGCCTGCTCATGCATGATGCAGGCACTTCCTGCACGGCCCGCAGGCCGCCTCTCACGTCATTTGAAATGGACTTTCGAAGGTAGGGGCTCGCTCAGCGTTATAACGCTGAACAGCGCTCTGCCATTTGTCGTCATCCAGGTCCTCCGCCGCCAGGTCTGCGGCAAGCGTCAGTGGATCGTGATGAAGGACGAAGATGCGCTCGCTCAAAGGCGCGGAGAAAAGCCTAGTGCGAAACCTCTCGAGAAGGGTTTGGGCCTCAATTGGCTCCACTTGAAAAACCTCCGCGAGCGCTCGGTGCGTTTGGGAAAGGAGCATCTCTATAAGACGGTTTTGCACGTCATGACCTACGTTCTCGGCCTGCATGTCAAACCCCGAATGTTCAAAATAGTGAGGACGCAACTGTCGTTGTCAGGTATCTCAACTGTTTGAGCGCATCTGCGACATTCTTTCCCGATTGCGCAAAGCAGATCTGATCACAGTTGGCGTAAGTGAGCGTTTGGGGAAAGGCGGCGACAGGACCAACCACGACATCGAAGGCGTGTTTTCCATTGCGCTTATGGTTAGTGCTTCCCAGACGATTGAAGACCACGAAGTCATGAAAGGGCTTATCGTCGAGAACAAAGCTCAAGACGTCGATTGCGGGATTGGAGGGCCAGTCCCAGTTCATTTCGAACTGAACGACAGCAGCTTTCAGAACCAACCCGCGCGCAGTTGACGTTCGAGCTTTTTGGTTCGCCCATTGCTTTGCCTGGTGAAAGCTGCTCGTCACGTAAAATCCCTTCCCGAAGTCGGCGGCCGACCGGCCGCGCTTTGGATCCGGCGATTTGGCGACACTCGTGGTGTGGATGTCCAATGTACCGTGGAACACATGGGTCTTATTCGTCCAAACCATCGATCCCCCTATTGAAAGGCCTCGTCAATCGCAGACAAGACCGTCCTCGTTTTGTCGATCAGTCGTTGCAATGATGGGGAAACGGAGCCTGTTGCCTCAACGCTTCGAATGATCGTTTCCGCTCTCACGCGCACATTCTTATCGTAAGGCACGCGAGCGATGGAAGGTAGGATTCCCAAAAGGATGCGATAGCGGGTGAAATTGAAGCGCGCCGTCAAGGCAACTTTTTGCAAAAGGCTGAGATCGTCGTCGCTTGGATTATCAATTGCCAGCGTCGCAAGCGTGACCATAGCCCCCTCGTCAGGACGCTCCGCCAAATCGGCACGGCGTATTGAAAGTGTCGACGCCAAACGCGCAAGTTCATCAGCGAGCCTCTTTCGCTCCGCCACGCGCAGGGTCTCATCTTCGATTGAAACTTCGTCGTACATCTTCGCAAGAGCGTCGAAGCGTTCAATCGTCGAGCCAACCTGGCCCAGGACCTTTCGCGAAACAGCAGGCGGTCGCGCGATTTCGCGCGCAAGTTCTAGTGCGACCGTACCGATCTTAAGCTTTATCTTGTTTGCCTCAGCAACGCGCAGGTTCAGAGACTGGGTCAACGATCCGATCTGGCTTTGAAACAGCCATATTGCGGTCAATGCGACAGCTGGCCAGGCAATGGCCCCAATGAGATCCGTGATCGCTTTGACAGCATCCAAGGCGAACTCCCTGCGTAATGCGCGCGAAAGCATGATACCAGAAGTTATAGAAGGCGCTATAGATACCCGCGTAGCGTCTTGTTCCGACCTGTTTTGCTACTGTTTCTTCATCGGAGGGTGAAAGATAGCGACAATTCGGCTTGAAGGGCGGCAGTTCGCGTTCGTATGTTTAATCGAGCTTTGCGCAGGCATCGAGTCGTTCCACCCCACCCCACTCTTCGAAAAGCTTGGCGCCCTCCCGATCGATATCATCCTGTGTGAATTTGTTATCGGTTTTCGGCCGTATGTCGTCTGCGGGGAAGGTAATATATTGGACTCGGTCTCTGTGTAGCTTCTTTATTTCAGCATAGGTTTCCGTGCCCTTGATCGAGATGCCGCTCAGAAACGACGTGAGGGCAATCGTACCTTCGCCGATACCCTTGACTGGTCCTCTGTCTCCATTGATCGCATAGGCGATTTTGCCAGACTCGAGATCTCTGACAACGACGAGGTCGCCACCGTCTGTTTTGACTCCGCCAGCCCTCCAGTTGACCCTCTTCGGCAAAACCACCGCATTGTACTTCAGGCTGTCCAGATAGCGGCTTTGGTCGCAAAGGCCTTTCTTAGTATCAACGGACAGTGACGTCTGGGATATGAAATAGCCTTCAAATGGCTTGACCGTATTCAGGCACGGGACGTCGCGGCCCAGATTCGCATCGTGCCTCCACGGGATCATATTCTCGGTTTTTATGACTGCATGCCCGACCGGATTATATTTGGAGTTGCGAGCATCCTCGAACGTGGAGATGAATGTGTCGAAACAGGCACCCTTTCGATCTTCGGCTTTGTCACCGCATGTTATCCTGTCCCCATGTGCGTCGTAAAGTTCGCTGATGGCATTGGCGATGTTGTTGAATGCCAATCCTTTATCGGCCTCGGGATCGCCAGGATGGTAGGAACGAGGCGTGCCGTCGGTATTTACGGCCATGTCAGCGGAATAATAAAGTGATCGCACCTTGTGTTCAGAGGAGTAGATTTTCGTTTTTTGATCATCGATATGTGTGTCGATCAACGCCATCTTACACAGATCGGCCGTCAGGGCAGGTGTCGCATTCAAGGCTATGTGAAAGAGTGCAACGGTTGTCAAAAGTCGCATCATGGTCGGACTGTCCCCTTGTATGCCACCTAGGCGGCGGCGCCGTTAATCACCACTTTCGAAATACAGGTTTCGAGCCCTGCCGAAAGCGCGCTCGATGTCGAGACAAATCCGCTAGTGGCGGCTGCTTTGTTCGCTTCGTAAGCTTTCGCGGCGTCCAGAATGTCGCGGTAATTTGGCGCCTGCCGCTCCAATTTACGCCTGAGATCGAGCCTGATCCGGTTGATCGCATCATCGACAAGCGCGGCACTTGTATCCTGCACTTCTTTCGTCGCCGATCTCGCAATGCCGCTCACGCATAGCATTCCTTCAGCCGCGTTGAGCAGGTGCTGAGCCGACTCGCCCGGTTTCGTATAGTTGCGGCCGGCTGCGATCATGCCCGCAGACAGCCCAGCACCCTTCAGAAGATTGACGTTTGCATCATAGAGGAGCGCACCTGCCGCGACACCCGCACTCGATATAATGCCCAATGCAGCAACATCTTCCGTGCGGGAGGCGTTGTCAGCCAACTGGATATATTTGCCGGCGAGAGCCGCAGCATAGTTGACGCGCCCTGCGAAACTGGGCCCCATATCGACTGAAGGGCAGCTGAATTTTCTCGCGCAGACAGCTTCCTGTGTTTGTTTGTCCGAGTTTCTGACTTGTAGCCCAAGTTCTGCTTGTCCAACATCCCCCGCGCCAAAGCAGCCGCTTAAAGCAACGCAATAAACTGCAGGGATTAAAAAGCGCACAAAACCAGTCCATGCAGGGTTCCCCGCATAGTTGAAAAAACTCACCGCCATTGTCCTATGCCCCCCGGCAATAGTTCTTTGATGCGCAGTGCCCGCACATCAATACCCGGTAGAATTGCACGGCACGTGATGTTTGCCTATACCTTGCAGGAAAGAATTTTTATATCATACGTTGGAAAATGTCGACATTGACGCTTGACCGCCGGGCCATTTGAACAAGCAGCTGATATTGCCGGTCTGGAATGCTCAACGGAAATCCCAGGCGTACCGCCGCGCGCACCCGTCGCCATAATGCAATTCGAGAAACCGACAGAGCGAAGGACACATCTTACCGGATGACGCATGCTTTTGTTTCAGCGAGGCGCGGCGCGCCAGAAATCACAATGCGCGGGGAGTGGGGCAATCAGATGGCGCCAGCGCTCGAATGCATCGCGCACGAAGCGGGCTTGCGTGTCACCTTCGACAGGCTCATCAACCCCACCACGCGAAGGATATCGAGCGCCTTCGCCAAAGTCAGGGTTGTTTCACCGCGCTCAAACGCAGCCATTGTCGGATGGCTTACACCCGCTAAGGCCGAGTGGTCCTTTTGAGTGAGCCCTTCCGCCTTTCGCCGGCGCAAGGTCTCTTCCACGTAGCGTTGCCAGGCGAACGGCACTATGTTTCCAGAATTCTCAGGCATGAATTGTCTACAATTTCTCTGAATCTATTCACAAAGCCGTCCGGTGGCTCCGCATCGGGGCGGCGAATGACCCATGCGGCCTTCTCTACTTGGCGTCTTAGATGCTTGAATGCTTGCGCGACGAATGCCTCAATGAGCACCTGTTCACCAGCTACCGCCATGCCAGAGAGATCATCGAAGATTGGAGAAACGATTATAACCTGAACCGCCCGCATACGAGCCTCGACGGCTTGACCCCTTATGAGTTTGCAACCCGGTCCCGACAGGACCTGAACCTGAACAGAGCTAACTTATAAACGCGGACAAACAGGGGAGCACGTCATGGTCCAACGGGTTGAAAGAAGCCAGCGGGTCGTGAGCTGCGGGTTTCGCGTCGTTCTGTTCCGCTAACCAAAGATAGCTGAGGATCGAGTGCTTGAACCGCGCCGGGTTTGCCGGAGGCTCCAACTTCTGAGAAAGTGGAGCCACTATGAGCAAGACAACGAACAAGTTTTCACCTGAAGTCCGTCAACGCGCCATTCGTATGGTGTTGGATCACGAAGCCGAGTACCCTTCGCGGTGGGCTGCCGTTTCATCTATTGCGGCCAAGATCGGTTGCTCGCCAGCCACGTTGCACGAATGGGTCAAGAAGACCGAGGTCGACAGTGGTAACCGATAGTAGAGAAATACGATCGGACCGGGACGATCGGCAGGTACGTAATCGTTTCCGTTTTAAAGTTGCTAACGTCGCATGCTGGGGAGACGACAATTCCGCAGATGGACTCTCCGCGAAAAAGGCCCATTCCAGGCAGGCCGGTCCAAATGTCGCCACATGCATTATCTGCAGGCGGAAGCGTTTCGTAGTAGCTTTTTGCGTTGACTGGTTTGAACTGCACGACACATCATGCCCGTTAGTGTGACACCGCTAAGCTAGTGAATTCGGCTACCAACTGGTAGAGGGGAGAGAGGTTGTGCACCTTAAAGTTATGGATTGAGCCTGCAGCCAAAGAAATCAGATGCGATGTGCGGTGTGCCACCTTCTTGCACCACTAAGTTACCTGCGATCGCTCCATTCCTGTTTCGCTGACGGTTGGCTGGGACTGTCACGGCGCCTGTGACCAGACACCAAAAACGAGATATGGTTATCAAGCTAGATCGCCTTTGATCTTCTGATTGCTCCACCGCATCCATCCTCTAGTATATCTGCTAAAGGACATTATGACATATATTCAGCCCCTTAGTGTCCTGTTACCCGAACTGATCGTAGGTTCGAGTCCCTTCAAGGCGAATTCTCATTTTCGTAGCATGATGTCGAGTGTACGCTCCGCCAAAGCGGCGATCGTTTTCGAAGGATTTAGCCCGATTGGCCGCGGCACAGCCGCGCCATCTACGACATAAAGTCCTGGATGGCCGAAAACTTCGCCAGCGTGATCGATGGTGCCGGCCGCCGACGACGCGGCCATCCCGCAACCGCCCAGCGGATGGGGCGTGACGAGATTGCGCAGAACTGTCCAGGTCGGCGGCACCTGTGGGGTGCCGCCCGTGGCCGCGCTGAGCCGTTCATGGGCGGCGATCAGGCGGCCGATCCCTCGCTCCGACCGCTTGACGTTCCAATCGAGCTTGAGGCGACGGCGCCAGGGCCGCAGCCAGTCGCGCCCATAGTAGAGGCGGCCGTCCCCGCCGTCGACGGCCTGGCCGAACCACGGCATCATGTTTTCCAGGGTGTCGCCGTCATAGGCGAGGCCCGCGAGCATTTTCAGGAAATTGGATCCGGGTCGCATGCGCCCCTGCTTCGCACCGGCGCGGATCGCGTTGCCAAGGGCGTCGGGAAAGCCGCCGTCCTCCACGAAGTAGCGGGCGCCACCATCCTTGCCGTCGAGGAAATCGATCGCGGCGGTGATCGTCGGTCCGAGGGTCGGAGACAACGTGCGGTCGTCATAGAAGGCGGGCGTCAGGAAATCGCCGTTCGAACTCCAATTGCTTCCGAGCGCAGGGCTGACTTTGGGCAGGCTTGCGAAGAGATCGCGGGACCGGAAAAGCAGTTCCGTCGAGCCCAGCGAACCGGCCGCCAGGAAGACATGCCTCGTGCGGACTACCCGTTCACGGCGCTTGCCGTTGCCGATCTCGTGATAGACGACGGCGTAGTGACGCCCTTCCGCCACGATATGCGACACCATTGCCAGCGGCCTGATCTCCGCGCCCTTCTCCTCGGCCACCGCCAGGTAGTTGAGATCGAGTGTGTTCTTTGCCTGCGCCTTGCAGCCGATATCGCAATTGCCGGCATGGACGCAGTAGCCTTGTTTCCTGCCGAAGGCGTTCTCGAAGCTGCGTGTTGCGACCTCCGATTCCGGCCGGCTTTCGGGGAAGGTGCCTTCCGGGTCGAAAGACACCGCCAGCTCCAGTTTTCGCAGCCGCTTCTCTTCGCCGATCGCTGCGGCGGCATCGCGCATCAGCGTGTAGCGGGGCGTCAGTTGGTTGTCCGGGATGACCTCTGGCTTCAGCATGGCGGCGACCCGTGCGTAATAGGGCGCCATTTCCGCAAAGGTGATCTGGCTCGGCCAGCCGGACTCGAAAGCCTCCTTCGGCGCGTCTATCGACACATTCGCATAGATCAGCGAACCGCCGCCAACGCCGGCACCCTGGGCCACCCACATGTCATCGAGGAAACGGAGATCGATCCAGCCGTTCTGCTCCTCCGGCTCGTCGACATCGAAGATCCAGTCATCGTCCGGGCCGCGCGGATAATCGTCCGGGCTCCAGCGACGACCGCGCTCCAGCACCAGTACGCGTTGGCCGGCCTCGGCAATCCGGCAGGCCGCGACCGCGCCGCCAAAGCCGCTGCCGATGATGATCGCGTCGAAGATCATGTGGTCGTCACCTCCGGGACCTTAGCCAGGGAGCCTGCCAGCCCGGTGATCTCCTGGACTTCGATCCCCCTGGAAATCACGATCGGTTTCTCGATCAGGTGAGGTTGCAGCGCCTCGGCGGGGCTGAAAAGATGGGTGGCGCCCTTCGGCACCGCGAACGTATCGGAGGCAAAGATCCTGGCGACGGCACGCCCCATCGCGTTCGGCCGCGGCGCATGCTCTGCCGGCAGCGTCGGTTTCCAGGTCGTCACCACCTTGCGAAGACCGATGGGATAGATCGTCAGCCCATCCTTGTCGATTTTCATGCGCAGGAAGCATTTCCAGTCCTGGATGGCTTGGGAGGAAAACACCTCCTGCTCGTGCCAGCCAAAGGCGGCGTTGGCGAAAAAGAGATAGGTGCCGAAGGCAAGGCCACAGAAAAGCGTGGTCAAGCCGATCGCAATGACCGGAAGGAGCAGATCGCGCAAAAGACCTCCGCTCACGATCAGGTCGAGCACGGCGGCGGCGAGGATAGCACTCAGTATTGCGGCGCCAATCTGCACAAGGAAGTGGAAAAAGCCCAGCAGTAGGCTCTTCCAGCGCGCGCCGCCGCGTTTTGCGCCGCTGCTTGCAAAGCCCCAGAAGCCGGCCAGGATCACGGCGAAGACGGTCGTCGTGGTCGGAGACGTGACCAGGATCGACACCAGCCGCCACAGCCCGTCGCCCAGGCTGCTTCTCACGACGGTGAGAAACGGCGCGGCGGTACGCGATGCCGCATCGGCCGAAGGACCGTGGCTGCTGGTCTGAAACAACCAGAGCAGATACAGCATGACGCAGCCGAGCGCCGCGCAGAACAGCTTGTGGCGCCGCACCATTGCAAATGCGCCGGTGCGCATCGCCTTGGATTCCTCGATCGAGGGAAATTCACACTTACGGGCTGCGGTCTGGTCTTCGTCGATGCGCAATTTTTCCGGCTGCATCGTGGTGCCCAGGGTAAACGCGCCGCCGCCACCGCAGGTGATATATTGCTTGCCATCGGCGCCGTCATGCCGCGCATAGTGGTGGAGGTCGCCGGACAGGAAGACCGGCACCCCGCCATCGTTGGCAAGCTTGGCGATCTTGGCAAGCCTGTTCCAGGCCTCGGAAAGCAGCGTCTCCTCGCCATCGGAATCGCTGCGATCGGCACACTCGACCCAGGCGGGCTTGGCGGTGCACAGGACCACCCTGTCGTCAGGCCCCATCCTGTGCGCCTGCGCCTGGAAATAGGCGAGCTGCGGCGGATCGATGTCGTCTTCGCTCGCAACATCGACGCCCCAGATCCACCAGCCGTGCGGCAGCATGATCGAAAAATAGCTGCGCGGCTGCTGCACGTACCAAGCGCCGATCCAGCGCCGGGGATCGAACTGGCAGAAGAGCCGGACGAAGCTGATCAATCCGTCATACCAGTCGTGATTGCCGGGAATGACGAAAAGGGGCCGCCCGCCCGGGTCGTCGTCGGGAGCGTGCGGGTCGCACGAGCCCCAGGGCCGTGCGGCATAATAGGGCTGGAACGTGCGCGATTGATAATCCGCCTGCGTCGCATAGGGATAGACTTGGTCGCCGCCGAAGATCAGCAGGTCGGCGCGCGGCAAGGCCAGGCTTTCGGGAGGCCCGCCATCGGCATCCGGCTCGACATTGGGCTGCTCCAACAGCGGCTGGGGGACCGGCTCGCCCGGCTCTTTAAGGAAGAGATAGTCGCGCCCGATTAGCCAGGCGACGGAATGCGTGGCATCGAAGCCGTCGCCGATATCGGCGACATAGTCGACCCACACGGTGTCTTTCAGGTGAAGCGTCCCGTCTCTTGGAAAAGGCGCCTTGCTGTCAGGCCCGTTGTCGAGGGCTGCCAGCAATTCCCGGCGGCCCGTCTGGGTGCCGATCAGGCTGTTGACGAGGGCCTTGACCCCGGTCGCAGCCAGGAGCCGCAGGCTGAACCAGCCGACGGCCGCCGGCCGGTCGATGCTGACGCGATTCTTCGCTTCGACAGGTATCTCGCTCATTTACGCCTCCCCAAGTCATACATGCGCCAGAGCTTTGACGAGAAGAACCGGGCGAAGGCTGCGACCGTGCGCAAGCGCTGCCAAAATCCGATGCAGTCGCGCGCGTGCAGCGTTTCGAGAAGCCTCAGAAAATCGAAGACGCCGAGGCGAAGGACACCGGCCGCCACGACTGGACCGCTGCGATCGTGCCCCTCATGAACTTGGACGAAGAGCGTCGTCGTATTCCGCCACAACCGCCAGAACGGCCCCTTGCGGATCGATTTGCGGCCGGAAAACCAATAGTGCTTCCCATCGTGCCGAAACCCTGTCTCATACACCATTTCGACGACGTCGAGGGCGCTGCCCGGCGAGAAGAGCTGGAAGTTGCTCGACGTCGCCGGCAGCGTGAATCCAAGGCGAGGACTGTAGAGGTGCGCGGACATGTCGCCACGGTGATCGGCGCTGCGCACGAAGGCGGCAATATCGCGGATATTGATGGTTGCCCGCAGGACGACCGGGATTGCATTGTTGTCCAGAGCGGCCGTCACGGGGTCGTTCGTCGTGAAAGAGATGCGCCCGGACATGGTCTCGCGAAAAGAGATGCCGGGCGCCGCCTCGATCATCTTCGTGGCCGCGCTGTCCGGATCGACGCCGCTTGCCGTCCTGTTCCTCAGATAGCGGCTGGCATCCATGTACCCCTGATCGACCAGGGCCTCGCCGCTCACCTTGCCGGCCATATAGTCTGGATCTAGCGGGATGGGGCGTTCCGGTTTGATCAGATGCACGACGACCGGCCTATCGTGCCCATAGGGCGTTTCGCCTCTGGCGATTGCTTCGTTCATGCGGGTGATCTCGGCCAGCTCCTGGTTGAGCCATCCGATCGCGCTCATTTCGATCATATGGACATACTGGTTTAGGAAACCGCGCTTGAAGGTGGCGGTGTTGCCGATGCACCAGATGACCCAGAGCTCGTTGGCGCCGTTACGGACCGCCTGCAGCAAATTCGAGTCCTGGATCCATACCGCGTCGGTCCACGTCCTGTTGCCATAGGAAACAGCGGGCGTGAAGAGCGGCAGCGACAGGCCGGCAAGGAGCAGCGGCTCCTGGATATCATGGGCGGGGATCGCCTTCGACGTCTTGTCGCCGAAATCGCATATGTTGAAATAGGCGGAGATGTCCGCCGATTTGCGCACCAGGGCCGCGTTTATGCCGAGATGGGGGAAGACACGCGCGACGATACCGTCGAAGTCCCCAAGCGCCGGCAGGTTCGGGAAACCGAGATAGCCGCGAATGGAAAGCGGCGAAATGAACCCGGTCGGGCGCAGCGTGCGCCAGCGGCGCGCCAGGTCGGCGGGCTCCACGCCCGATAGTAGGGCGGCCAGGTTCATCATGCCGCCGGACGTGCCGTCGGCATGGGAGAAGCGCAGCCCCTCCTCGTGCAGTGCCAGCAACGCGCCGGCCTGATAGGCGACCCGCATGCCGCCTCCGGGAAGGATCAGCGCACGCCGGTTCGGCTGGTCGGGAGCGATCGGAGGCCGGGTCATTTCAACTGGTCTCGTCCGTTGCGGGCGTGACGCCAGACCAGGATCAGCGTGAGCGCCTCCAGTACCAGGAAGAGGACGAAGGCCGTGCGAGGCGGGCCGTCCACAGCCCAAGACAACGCGCGGGCAAGGATCGCGAGGAAGCAGCCGGCGACGAAGATCACGAAATTCTGCCCGCCGGCGAGAATGTCGCGACGATGGTACACGCAGAACAGGCCGAAGGCCGCTTCCGCCGCCTTGAGGAAGCGATATTGGTTGAGGAACATCGCCCCCTCCGGCTGGGTAAGCCAGGCGGGATCGAGGCGAAAAACCCTCTCCAGCTCCCAGGGAGCGATGAAAACACCCGCCATGCCCACTAAAAGGAACATCAGGCCGTAGCCGATCAGGAAGAGATCGGGTAGCAATTTGCTCATGGTCCGAGCCTCCTCCAGAAAATCAGGGCGAGAAGGCCGGTCAGCGCATCGAACGCGGCAACGCCGAGCGCCAGGGGTGCGAATATGCCCTTCATCCATCCCATCGTGACGAGAACGGCGGCGGCCAGCTTCTGGACCGCGATCCACAGCGGAATGGCCGGCTCTTCCGAGCGCCTCCAGAGCGATTGTAGGAACATCGCGCCGGTGATGACCATGAACATGCCGATCGTCATGAACATGTGAACGACCGGCGGGCGGGCATCGGTGGCGATGATCGAAAGCACGAAGCCGCCCGCCGCCATCTGCGTCACGCCCGAGAGGACGGTAATGGCGGCGATGGCGAGCAGGACCAGGCGGAGGAGCGCGTCATTCATCGGTCCGCCCTCGCGGCGTAGGCGAGCCGGGCGAAATAGTACATCATGGCCAGCCACATGACGATCCAGAGCGACACCCGCACGCGATTGAGACCCGCCCAGGCGCTGAAGGTTCCCGCCAGTTCGGCCGGGTCGGCAATGCCTTTTCTCAAGGCTTCGTTATGCGGGAAGATGAGATAGATCGTCGTCAGCGTCGAAGCGATCAAGGCGGCAAGCACGACCACCGGCACCCACCTTATGCCCGAAAGCCATTCGGTGACGAGCATGACGAAACCGGTGATCAGCATCACCGCGGTCATATAGGTGAAGAACCGGGTGGCGTTGTCGACCGGCTCGACGAAGATCAGGTAGTAATTGTCGACGGTCAGCTTCGGCTCCAGCGGGAACTGGAAGAAGAGCAGCGATATGCCGGTTCCCAGATAAATCGAGCAGCACAGGAACAGGATGGCGTTGTTGACGACGATGGCTCTTGGCATCTTCACTCCTTGTCCAGGTCGAAGCCGGCGTCGCGGGCCGGCGGCGGCAGCCGCGTTTGGCCGTAGCCGAGCGGATAGGTGGCCTCCAGCCCCTCGCCG
Source organism: Rhizobium sp. Leaf453 (assembly GCF_001425605.1). Classification (GTDB taxonomy): domain Bacteria; phylum Pseudomonadota; class Alphaproteobacteria; order Rhizobiales; family Rhizobiaceae; genus Pararhizobium. Next base: position 76,873 of record NZ_LMRG01000005.1, read on the forward strand.
AGGGGGTGTTCCGGGCGCTCCCTGGGCGTCACGAACCAGCAGTCGAAATAATCGTCGAGCATGCCGCGCACGTCGGGAATGTAGGCGGCAAAGACCGGATCGGGGCAATGTTCGAGCGACAGCAGCTTTTCGGCGCGCGGATGATCGCCGAGGATGAAGCGTGCCGAGCCCGGTTTCATCAGATGGACACCGGCCTTGCCCTGGAAATAGATGAACGAGCGCATAATCATGCCGCGGAACTGACAATAGTTCGCAGCCCCCATGTCGAGCGGTATGGGGAAGCGCCGCGGGACCCTGACATCGAAGCGGCTGACCATTCGCCCATCGAGGTCGTATTGCGCGCTCACCCAGGCCCGTCCTTCGGCAAAATCGAGATTCGCCTGATGCTTGGGCATGCCCCAGATCCCTCTCCCGCCCTTGACGGACACCTCGGTGGAAACGGGAAGATCGACGACGAACTGGCCAGTACCGTAGGCCCGCTGGAACAGCGCGGGCAGAAGCCGCGGCGGCGGTCGGCCGCCGCGGGTGCAGGCGATCGCAATCGAATATTCGATGTAGGACCCGATATCCGTCTTGCGGTAGTCGATCACCGTGACGAGGAGCAGCGCATTTTTCCACAGCCGGAACGGCCGGACGTAACCGTCCGGTATCAGCGCCGCCGCCGCCTCGTAATTGCACGGAAAGGCCGCGATGACGGCCGCCGCCTGCCATGAATCCACTGGCATGACATAGCGAATTCCATCCACATAGGCGTGCCGTCCTTCAAGTTCCTTCTGCCGTGCCGGACGCGCCATGGTGTCAACCTCGGGACAATTCATCGATAATGAGTGGGAATACCGCGTTCGGGGCGTCCTTGCCGATGAACACATCGAGATGCCCGTAACCTGCCAGTTCGTAACATCCGTGCCGGCCCGGCGCATGGCGATCGAGGAAATCGTAGGTTCGCGCCTGGCTCGCCGGCAGAAAACACGCATTGAACTGCCCGGCGAGCAGGACGACGCGCGCGTCCGTCCTCGGCGGCCGTTCCACGACGCTTGCAGGCAGGATGTCGTTTAACCGGCCGGTCGAAACTAGGTGCCCGGCCGCGATGCATCTCGACATCTGCCGGAAGAAGGTCATCGGAACATGGGCGAATTCGCCCTTCAGCCATTCGTGCACGTCCGCCGTCAGGTTTTCGTGCCTCCACAGGGTCGGTGCGCCGGAGCCGAACGTGAAGGAGGACCATTTGCACACCGGGTTGTTGCATTCGTGCCGGGTGGCCCGGACATAGAAGTCGAACACCTGCGGCCAGCCCGATGGGGCGCTGATGCCCCATTGCGGATTGAGATAGGGCAGAAAACGGCCGAGTGCCGGCACCGCATAGAGCGCTTTCAGGCGCGCGGGACCGGGCACGACGGGGTGAAGCGAGACTGCGTTGGAGACGACCGTCGTCACCTGCGGCAAAAGCCCGGCCACTAGGGACATCATGAAGCTCGTCGAGCCTTGGCAATGCACCAGCGCCTTGAGCGTATACGCGCCGGTATGTTCGAGGATCGTCGCGACCGCTGCGGGATAGTCGAACACCGCCGCCTCATCAAGCGTCCACTCGTTCGGCGGCTGTTGGATGCTCGCCCGCCAATCCAGGTTCCAGACGTCGAAGCCCGCCCTGGAGAGAGCCTCGTCGATATTGCCGGGCCGCGGCGGCTGGAAGATATTGCTGCGGACACCCGCGCCGTGGACGAGCAGAAGCGGGCCGAGATCATCCTTCGACGCAGGGGGACGTCGCCGCAGTCTCAGCGTCCTTGCATCTTCGGTCCGGAAGAAAACCTCCTCCACCGTCGATTTCGGTCGCTCCAGAATTCCACTGCCCTCAAGCATAAGCTTTCCCCAGCTGCGGACCGCCCGGCATGGGCGTCGTAGGACTGCCTCATCGTACCATTGCGTATTGCAGCCACGGCTGGTCGCCGGGGTCCTCGTTGCTGCCTTCCTTCAGCAGCCAGGTGGCCAGATCGGTCCTCTTTTGAGGATCCTGGCAGACCTCGAAACTGATGTTGGGTTCGCGCTTCAAATCCATGCAGACGGCCAGGGAGGTCATGATCCCTCCGAACTCGTCTTTGGCGACCTTGATACTCTTCGCGGTGGTGCCCGTATCCTGGTGTAGCGTCGCCGTAAGAAGCCCTTCCAGTTTCTGCAGGGCCGCCCCGGCCGCCATCGCCTCGGCACAGACGAACACGCCGACATTCGGCCGAAACTCCGCAACCAGCCCGGACGCCTGGTCGGAGGGGAGCTGGCTCAGGTCAACAGCCGGACCGAGGCGCGCCTTCGCATATTCCGCGCAAGCGCCGCCATAGGCCGGCACGTCAGGAAAACTCGATACCGCGGTCCCCTCGGTTACGGGTTGCGATGCTTTGAACGCGTTGGCTCTTAGGGCAAAGGCCACGGGAAATCCGGTACTTGCCAAGGAGATATCGCTTGCCTTCAAGCGTGTGTCCTGGCCTACGGCAGTCAGAAAGCCGCTCCATGCAGCATCGATGCTCCCAGCCGCTTCGTCTCTACGCCTGATCCGGTCCCTGATGTCCTCACTCAGCTCGGAGTTCCTCGAAAGACGCTTGCGCACGTCAATGTCGAGGATAACCATTCGCGTATAGGCCTCGGAGGCGGTCGCGTAATAGTCCGTGGCATATTCGTTATACCGCACGATGTGCGCGACGATGGAAGGCGAAACGCTCTTTGCAGGCAGCACCTTGCCGAGTAGGTCGGCGATGCCCGCCTGATCGTATTCGTGTGCTTTACCGGATCGGGTTTCTTCGCAGGAAACCGAGAAATTGTTATAAACTTTGGTTTGCCAACGCAGATAATTGCTCGCTAGCCATAAGAACGGCGTGCCGCGCGCGGCCTTACCCGCGTTCGGATCGCCCTTCGGCTGCTCGGCCCGCGCCAATGCGGCTGCCTCGTCTAAGCTTGCGATCGCGGCGCAAAGGGCGGAGTCGCGCGATGACGAGTCGCGGGCCAGCTGCCACATCAGCACGGCAACCGTGGCATTGTATTCCTGGCGCACCAGACCCGAGACGGGGTCGCTGGCGTCCATTTCCGGATGAGTCATATACTCGGTGAGTCGCTCTACCTCGACAAGAAGGTCGTTGGCGCCGAAGGCGGTGCGGTAGCTCGCCGGCCGGCTGAGGATGTCGCGTTGGATAGACGCTATATCGTGCAGCGCCTGATATCTCAGATCGGTCGGGCCGAGAACGGTGAGCTGCTTGGAAAACGCCACCGCCTGATCGAGCTGCCCCGCGGCAATCGCCCGGGCCGTCGACCTTTCGAAATCCCGCGCCATTTTTTGGACGAGATCGCCAGCGGGCGGGCTGAGCCAGGACGAGACGGCGATTAGGACGACCGCGGTGCCGCAGCAGGTCGCGATGCTGAGCACGGCAAACCGGGAGGAGAAAATCCGCCGCGGGCTGCGCGTCACGATCATGTATGAAATCACGAAGATAAGAGCGGCGATGCAAACGAGAATCGCGAAATATCGCACGATCTTCACGAAAGAATCTTCCGCCGTCTGGATCGTCTTGACAGCGACGATCTCCAAGGCGCCGATCTTTTGATCAAGCCGCCGGTCGACATCCTCGATCTTGTCCTGAACGAGCCGGTCGGCGGACGCGAGCAGCGGAACGATGGTCTCGTCGAACCTGCGCCGATACTCCTCTCCCGTCTGGCCGATCAAGGTCGACGCCGCCGCCTGCACCTTAACGATAAGGGTGGTGCCGGTCTGGTCGGCTTTCTCCGCCGCCTCGTTGAGCAGCTTTCGCATGTCTTCGGTCGCGGTGTGGATCGTCGGCGCCGCCAGGCCATTGAGGCCTTGCCCCAGTATACCACCGACGCCGCCGGCAACGTCGCCGAGCGCGTCGGAGATTGCCCGCCCTGGATTGTGAATTAGCTTCTTCAGGCTGAACGCTTCGACGTCGTCGGCAGTGTACACCAGGAACACTGAAAACGAAAAAACCGCAATTATTGCTCGAAACAACTGCCTCATCCCAGCCCCCAAGGATAAACGGCCTATGTCTGCAACTTTGGATTTTGAAGGCCGGAAAGTCAAGAGCTCTGGTAGATGAAAGACTGCGCCGGATGCCGCGAGGACGCGATCGCGGATTCACACAGCGGGGTCCTTATGCGATTATTTCTCGTTGCGGTTTTTCAGACTTGTGAGGATGAAGGCACCACTCAGCGCCGGCTGGTCCCACATCGGAAAGTGGCCGCATTCCTCGAACCAGTGCAGCGTCGAACCGGGGAAGGCCGCCTTCGCGCGGATGGCTTGCCGGGGAAGGCAGAGTCTGTCCTGTCGGCCCCAGCCGATGGCCACGGACGAAACGCTGCTCGCCCGAGGTCCGGCCTGCGTTGACATGGAGGTCAGGTCGCGGGCGATGGCTTCGAAATTCGATGCGTCCGCACAACCCTGGATCTCTTGCTCGATGAACTGGCGGGAAAGAACAGAAGGCTTGTGCGATAGCTGGCTGAGAGCCACCCCGCGGGCGATCCGACCGGCCAGAACGCGTCGGTAACGGCCCAGTCCCCTTATGAGCTTAATGGTGGCCATCAGGCTGGCGAAGACATAGTTCGTCTCCCAGCCATGCCAGAAACCGCCGGGATCGAATGCGATGGCCGAACGCACGCTGCCGCGGCGGGCTAATTCCAGGACAATACGGCCGCCGAGCGAACTACCCACGACATCAGCGGCCTGCAGCCCTTCCGTTTCCAGAAAATGCTCGACAGCGCAGACCAGGCCATCAAAGGTGGACGTTTGGGTGGTTGTCGGAGAGCCTCCATGGCCCGGAAGATTGAGCACGACGAGCCGGCGGTGCCTGACCAGTTCATCGGCGAGCAGGTCCCAAGAGCGGGCCGTTCCGCCCAAGCCATGGACAAGCACGAGCGGCTCGCCTTTCCCTCTTTCTTCGAACCTTATCATCAAGTCGTCTTGGACCATTTCGAGAAAACGATAGCCGACCAGCATTGTTCCGGGTAGCTCCTGTCTACGCTACCGGCTACAGTCACGCAAAAGTGCCAGTCGGCTTTCGGCCGCATATTGCCATCCTGGAGAGGAAGCAGTTGCGCCGATTGGAAACTTAGACAAAGCTGCGGAACAACGGGGTCGAAGTAACATATCCCTTAAAGGCGCGTGCGAAGCATCTTCGCGGTCGGGGTGGTTTGTAGGAAAAATTTGCACGGACATGCATCAATACAGTCGCATTCCCTGATTGAAGCGATAGCGTGACGCTAAACTGGTGGAGGAAATGTATGATCCACTGGCCGATCCGGTCGGCTCGTGACTCGCATCGTGATCGACAGGATCGACCGCATGACGCAGAGCGGGTCTCGACGCAACGGACTATCTGAAAGTTTGATAGCGGGCAATTGCGGTGATCCGTCCACCAGTTTGTCAGCATGAACGGCGGGATTGGAAAGGCGAACCGGGATCGCAAAGAGCCGCTTATTCAATCGAACCGGTGGTAACTAGAGGCGAGGGGGGGAGGATGACGAAAGAACATCTGACAACGCTTTGGAAATGGTTATGCCTCGGCTGCTTTGCCTATGTGGTCGGCAGCGTGATCACCATCCAGGGCGGCGTCGATATTTTTGGCGCGAAGTTTCTTGCCGACGCCGAAAAGGATGGCGTGGCTATCATCGGCTATTTCTCCGTAATTGTGGGTTCGTTTTTGATGTGCCTCGCGCTTACGATCGCTATGGTCTATGCACGGCGTCACGGGCGGGCTTGGCATGAGCGCATCCCCGTCGTCATGCTCGATGGACTGAAAACTGGCAGCGTTGAGGGCCGGATATTTCAGCTGGCCGTTGTTCTAATGCTAATCATCGTTCCGCTCGCCGGCATCGGTCGTTCCATGATCGTCGCGAACGAAGGTACGATATGTGAGCAGACAGCCCCGGGAGTTTCCCCAATTCATTATCCCGGTGGCCAATGGCGGCTTATCAACCTGCCCTCGTCTCAGAGTCAACTGCGCCTTATGACAATGGAGACGCCACCGGGAATTTGTGGGGGTCACGGAGTCGAAATCTCATGGTACACGCCGATTTTATTCGGTGCGATGCCCGGGGTTGTAGTCACACTCTTTCTCGCATGGTTGTTTTTGCTGCTTCGTAGTCCGTCAAAACTTGAACAAATTCCTCATGGATGGGATAAGATCGCCCCTGAATAGATCCAGCGGAACTCGATACCACCGCTTAACTTGGGATCAAAAATGTTTAGCCGGTGCAGTGTGCGTTGCGGCAGGAAAATCCAAGAGCCCTCTACTTATTTTTGATCGTGATCTGACCGTTCCAAAGTAACGCCTCAAACCGGCCATTGTCCGAGCCTTGCTGATAGCGAAGAGTTGGAGACGTGATAGAAATGCGGATATGATCAAGTGATGTTGAGCACGCTCGGCGGGAGATCGTCGCGTCAACTTGTGGGTTTCGGACCTGTGAATCTAGTGACAGCGAAACTGGGAGGCTGTTGCCTTCCCTGAAAGTATATGTCCCAATTGCCACCTCCTTGAGTTCGGAATTTGTCGTTGAAGGTACCTTGTAAGTTCCTGAGAGTTGAAGGTACCCGTGGCCACCGCCAGGGCAGTTGCATACCTTCGGTACCAAGCCACCGCCGATGCAGTCTCTGTTTCTGCCGCGCATGCTCCCGGTAGCCGTCACAACGGTACCACCTATTGCACAGTTATCAGAAGAACTACCCACATTGCTGGAATCTACCCACGCTGTGTTACATTGAATTTCTGTGGCGTTCGCGGGGGCTTCGAAACGCGCCGAGGCTGATGTCGTCTCCTCACAACCCATGTTCTTGTAACCAGAGCGCAGTGAATACGATTGATCGACCAAAGATGTCGTTGTTTTCGTTCCGTTGTAGGTCAGCCGCACGTCATAAAATTGTGCGCCTGGCAACGCGTTAGCATTGAATTTCATGCTTTTTTCAGCATTCCACTTGATGGGCCATAAGCCTCGTGGGATTGAATAAAACACCTCCAACTCGATCGGAAATGTGCTACGCGGGTTGCATGGGCCGTTCCCGAACCCAATTTTTTGCTTCACTTTGTCAGGAATTTGAATCGCAATTCGATCCTCCTGTACAGACAGGCTCTCGGAAGGCAAAGTCTCTCCCGCGACTTTGACAACAGGCAATTTCCGGTCGAGTTCTGGGTCGGAGAGATGAAGACCAAGGACTTCCAGATCGGCAGGCTGCTGGCCGTTATCTGGCGAGAGGTCACGTACTGTCACGCCGTAGAAAATCGGGAAGTGCTTTGTAAATGGCAACCGATCAACGAGTTGGTTCGCGGCGCCCTGGACTCTGTAGATGCTCGCTTGAATATCCTGATTGGTGGCATTTTCGAGGGCGGAGAGTTGGTCGACTTGATCTGCGAGCGCAGTAAAGGTGTTTTGCTCTGCCTGGCTAATTTGGGAAAAGGTCTTACCAAGGCTGTCGGCATACGCAGCAGCGATTTGTTCGATCGTTTGCTTCAGGATGCCGGCGAGGAGCATTTGCTGCTGGGCCGCAGCGATGTTTCCGTGGTCTATCAAAGAATGAGCGGAGTCTTCAATTTGCTTGACTGTCGCTCGCAACCCCTCAAGAAAGCTTCCGACTGAGCCACCAGCAAGGCTTCCGGCTAGGCCTTGTGCCGCAGCAGGCTTGGTTATTGGAACCGAAGGCGTCGATATTGCAAAAGCCGAAAGTGCGACAATCAATACGCTGCGCTTAAACATTTGCTTTCACCCCCCCCAATAATGTCTGCAAGTTATAGATGTAGAAATGCCCATGTTTCAATAGAGATTAATAGAGGTAAGGCCCCTTTATCGGCAGGCCCAGATCATGAGCTGCCAGGGCGTCGATCTTGACCGATCCACGCTCGCCGACTGGGTTGGCTGGGCTGCTTATGAGCTGCCCAATTCGCTTTCGGCCGCGACGATGTTGCATACTACCAGATCCAGGTCGACATAAAGTGTCGAACGCTACTTTTGAAAGGCGTCGCGGACCATCGTCGCGGCTGCAAGGAGGACCGCTGCGTTTGTATGTGTGTATTTGCCCTCCTCCATAGACAGGACATTTTCAGGTTCGAGATTCAAGGCATTTCCGCGCTTTCCATAACCGCGATCGACAACATCCCGCACGATATAATGAGGGCTATCGACGGCGACGTGTCACGTGCGGACCGCAAGGAGCTTTCCGAGCGCGGGTGATTTTCTCGACGATGATGACCCGCGAACATCCGTCAGTCATTCGAGCCGCGAGCAGAAGCGGCAACTAGTTCTGGCCCGGCGCGGGTACCCGATCGCCGATCACGTCAGTAGGCGTCTTCGGCTTCAATTTCAGCTATTTAGCTCTAAGAGGAGTTTGGTCGATGGTTCGAATCCTATCAAGACCATAGAATTCCATGTCTTTTCCAGCAGCCCACGACAAGAGCACGGGGTTCACCGGTGAATCCAAAAAAACAGCTAAGGTTCTGCCGGGCGTTCCCGCTCGCTTGCCTTTGTAAGCTCATGAGCTTGAAAAGCCGCGGCCTGGGCCTCCTGTGTTTTGCTGGAACCGACCTGTACCGACGGTTGAGCGAATTCGATGCCATTTCTCTGGAAGGCTTCGCGTAGCATCCCATAGGCTGAGCGGCGGATGAAACTTTGCTGGCTGGTCGGCAAAGTGATCATTGCGAAGCTGATAACGATCCCATAGGCGCCGAATTCCTCGACGCCTTTCATTTTCAAGGGCTCAATGAAGAGCGGCCCCAGTTCCGGATCGCTGAGCAGTTCCTGGCCGATCGACTTGCCAATTTTGCGCGCCTTCTCAATATCGGTGGCGTACGGTACCGTCACGACGAATTTCACCTTGGACCAATCGCGGCTCATGTTTTCCACCGCGCCGAGTTCACCGAAGGGAATTGTGAAAAGCGGCCCGCGGTGGTGCCGTAACTTGACCGAGCGCAGGCTGAAGCCTTCGACGGTGCCTTTGTAACTCTTCGCCTGGATGTATTCCCCGACCCGGAACGCGTCGTCGAACAGGTAGAAGATGCCGCTGATCACGTCGCGCACTAGTGCCTGTGAACCGAACCCGATCGCGACACCGAATATACCGGCTCCGGCGACTAAGGGTCCTATATCGACACCGAGTTGGCCTAGTATGACGAGAGCAACAGTCACGAAAAGAACGACGGCCACCGCATTTCGCAAGATTGGAAGAAGGGTGTGAAGCCGAGTAGCCGGGGCTTCCTGGACGACGCCATTGGCTTCCAATTCTATAACCGTGCTACTCGAGCTCGGGGGAGGAACGTTGCGGTCGATCGCAGCCTTGGCAAGATGCCAGACCAGATCCGCCAACAGCACCACGACGATACTCTTGAGAAGTCCGTAAAACACGGCTGCCACTCGCGGGTCGCCTTGGCCAACCAAATGCCCATCTATCTCCCATACGATTGCTATCCACGCGACGGCAAGCCCGATGATTGTCGCCCGGGCTCCACGCACAAGAAGGACGTTACGGTTGTCGGAGGGTGCAATCAGGAAATGCGTGGCGATGTACTCCTGCATGGCGTGACCGACCGCGCGCAGCATTGGAGGAAAGACAACAAAGTAGATGCCCGCCCAGAACAGAGCCCTGAAATCGAGACACCACAGCAGCCAGACACCCGCAAGGTAAAGGCTGACCATCGTCCTGACGGCGATGCTTTGGATAAGCCTGCGCCAGACGAGTTCGATTGCGAGCATCAATGTCAGCAGTGAGGCGAGAAGGGCTACCGTGTTAATGGTGCTATCGTCCACCTCAAGGAACGTACTCGCTGCGAGGAAGGCCATGGCAATCAGAACCCAGGTGGCAATGATCTTTAGCCGCCTGTGGATTTCTGGATGGGCGGCGTGCGCGATGCCTGCTGCGATGAAACGATAGGAGATGAAGGCCGCGAGAAAGCAGGCGACGACCAGCCGGACCAGCGGCGGCCATTCGATTGCGAAGAAAAACGCTGCCGTGAATGTGGCGAGGACGGCGGTCGGCAGATAGTGCTCGACCCCCTTGCCGTGACGCCACAACTTGCGACGAACAAGCCATTCTATTGCTGTCGCGAACCCGACAAGCAGACAAAGCGCAATTGTTTTTGTTGCATGACCTTCACTCGTGGCGTCCGCGCGCAGGCGAAGATAGGCCAGTCGCATATCTTCGGGAATGTGCGGTACCGTTGAAACGATGCTTTGAAGTCGGACGCGGGCCCCTGTTTCCCAAGCTGTCACCGCCCGGGCGATATCTCCTGTCGAGGGTTCGTCATGTGTCGTATTCGCGGAGGGTAGCGCAGCCTCGGCTTTTTGATCGATCTGAGCTACCAGCCCGCGGGCAAGATCGGAAACTTCCAAATGCTCCTCCAGCCCCCCGTTTTTTTCCGGTGCGCTGACGTGGTTGGAGCGTCTTCTTGTGTAATGCCGGGCGATGGTATCTGGGCAAAGACTGGAATGGCGCTCAGGAGGACGACCAATGCTGAGAGCCACTTCATGATGTGGCTATCGCCTGGCACTGTGAGAATACCCGGCAAAGACGGATCGGTTTTCGCCGCTTAGATCTTGTCGCCGTTGGCGGTGGATACAGGTTACCGGCCGATGTACCGGAACTCTTCAAGCTCCCAAAGATCAAGCCGAGAGGAAATAACTGGCGGACCGAGCATGTTCGTATGCGCAGATGATATAGCATGTCGCACCTTGCTATTTTAGATCGCTGGTGACGAGAACGGTGCCATACGGACCGCACCACTGCCCAGCCATACGGAGAGTTCGAACTTGCTGGCGGCTCGGAGGATGCGGGTAAACTTTTGGCGCGGATCTACAACCGATCTGGTTAGCTCGGCGTGTTTGCTCGCGTTGCGGTGTCGCTCTCCACCGTGCAAAATCATCCGCGCGAAACCTATCCCTCGGTATGGTTATATCCCACCTTTTGCTTGATCGATTCCACCTGCGCTATCCCTTAGTTTTCTGCGCGTTACCGACCGATTTGGGCCCGTCTGCGCCCATGGAGGATCTCATGTCGCATACAGAAACAGGCTTCGAAGCCAGAAGCGTATACCCGGCCTCTGTTATCGGTGGGGCGGCAACGGGCAGCCCGCCGGATCCCCTGCATGCTACGGTCCATGACCTGGGTAATCTGATACAAGTTGCCGTATCTGCATTGAACATCCTCTCGCGCAACGCTCATTTGGAGGCGGAGCCGAGCCTGCTGCCCATCGTCGTCAGCGCGAGAATATCTCTTCGACGCGCCGGGATGCTCGTGGAGCAGACGATGCGTCGGGCACGAGAAGGAGAGCCTTCGGTCGAACCGGTTAGCATTGCCGGCTGCCTGATAGGGTGTCGGGACCTGGTCGCAAACATCTGGCATCCCGAAATCCGGCTCGACCTGCACATCGAACCGGATCTGCCGCCCGTGATCTGCAACAGGATCGGTCTGCAAGGCGCGATCATGAACTTGCTGACCAATTCGCGCGACGCCATGCCGAATGGAGGAACGATTACACTTGCTGCCCGACGCGTGGAGAGAACCGGATATGCGGCGGTCGTTGCAATAGAAGTCGCAGACAACGGCTGCGGCATGAGCCCGGAGACGCTGCAGCGCGCCTTCGAACCCCTCTTCACAACGAGGGCGACAGGGCTCGGCGGCTTGGGCTTGCCCGTGGTTAAGCGATTTGTCGAGGAAGTCGGAGGATGCGTTGCCGCCGAAAGCAACCTCAACGCTGGCACGCAAGTCACGATGTATCTGCCGATTGCTGAACGCCAATAGCAATCGCATTTGATGGACGTTTCCGGCTCCAGCGCTTGCTGACTTCCGAACGGCGCTGATGTGGTGCGCCCGACGCCGCAAATAAATGCTTGCCTAACATAACGCGGACTATTATAGTCCGCGTTATGGCGCATATGACGGCAGGTGTGGAATACGGGTTGCATTGTCTCCTATGGTTGGCGAGCTCGCCCAAAGCGCCGCTCAGCAGTCGCGACCTGGCAGATTTTCAGGGAATTTCTCCGAGTTTTCTGGCGAAGGTATTTCCGAAGCTCGAAAAGGCGGGGATCGTATCCGCCTCCGAGGGTATCAAAGGGGGGTACCTGCTCGCAAAGCCGCCCGGAGATATCACGGTTCTGGAGGTCGTAGATGCGATCGAAGGCAGGAAGCCTCTGTTCGATTGCCAGGAGATTCGAGGGCGCTGTGCGGTCTATCGGGAGCGTCCACCGTCATGGGCGACGAAAGGCGTGTGCGCTATCCACGCAGCGATGCTGCGCGCGGAAAAGGCGATGCGAGATTCGCTTGCCAGTCAGACGCTGGCAGATATCGCCGGCGAGTTCGGTCCAAAGGCTCCGCCAGAGTTTTCCGACGACGTCCGCAATTGGTTCGCGGACAGGACGAAGGGGCGGTCCCGCGGTGGTGCAGCAGAAGAATGATAGTTGTCCTGAAAAGCTGGAAGAGCGGGTCATGGGCGGCGGCTGACAATGCAACCGTGCGAGGCTGAAACGCCAACGCAGCTGCAAATGGGGATTTAGAGTGATGCAGGATATTTTCGACTTGGCCTGCAACGACGTCTCTTGCGCGCCGACGAGCGTAGTAGAGCGGATGAACTGCCGTGCTGGGAGTTGATCAGATGGATACACATACTGTCGCTGCGGAAAGTCCGCTGGTTCTGGTCGTCGATGATGACGAAGATGTGCGCAATTCCCTTCAGGAACTGATGGAATCGGTCGGCCTCGATGTCGCCTGCTTTCCCTCACCGCGCGAGTTGATGAGCGCCGGCCTTCCCAATCGGCCGGGCTGCTTGGTGCTAGACGTCCGCATGCCGGGCGCGAGCGGACTCGACCTTCAGCACCAACTGTCGACGCGTGGGGTCACAAAACCTATCGTGTTTCTCACTGGATACGGCGACATCCCGATGACTGTCCAGGCCATGAAGGCCGGAGCCGTCGATTTCCTGACGAAACCCGTGCGGGACCAGACCCTTCTGGACGCCGTTATTGCTGGTATCCAGCGCGACGTGGAGCAAAGGGCGCAGGCGGAAAACATCCAGCAGCATTCCACACGGTTTGCCACCCTAACCCCACGCGAACGCCAGGTCCTTGGCGAAGTCGCGCGTGGGCGGCTCAACAAGCAGATCGCGTTTGAGCTTGGGATTAGCGAGATCACCGTGAAGCTCCACCGTAGCAATGTGATGCGCAAGATGCGGACCATTTCCGTCGGCGAACTGATCCGTGCCTGGGATTCACTGCCTTCAAGCATGCGTGACAGATCGCAACCCTGAAGTTGGGGCGCTGCCGTCGAGCGCCTGACGTTCACGTTCATTCCCCACAAAGTTTTAGTCGCGAAGCACAGCGCCGGGCTTGCTGTTCTTCGTTCATTTCGCCGGGCGCGTGAAACTTTCGAGCTCGCTCAACGACCTTATGCGTCCATCATCGCTGCCGTACGTACCCTCCCTCGTAACTGATTTGCGCGGCGGTGAGTTCAGGCAGGGCGTCTAATCACCCGATCTATCATACCTGTACTCTGGGACTAGGTGCCTGATGCCTGTGTTCGATAGGCTGGCGGCCTCCTGTAGCGCATTCTCCTGACCGGTCGAAAGGCACAAACAGGAGACATTAGATGCGCAATATTCTCAAAATTCTGGCGCTTGCCGCAGCGGTGGGCACGGCGGGGACCGCGTTCACACAGGCCGCGGAACCGCGAGCAAAGCCGACGATCGTCCTGGTGCATGGCGCGTTTGCCGAAGGGTCGAGCTGGAACGGCGTGATCGGCGTCCTTTCCAAGGACGGCTATACGGCGATCGCCGCCGCCAATCCACTTCGCAGTGTCGCAAGCGATGCTGCTGCTGTTGCAAGCGTGCTCCGCTCGATCCCGGGACCGATCGTGCTGGTCGGTCATTCCTATGGTGGGCCTGTCATCACCGAAGCGGCCAACGGAAATTCGAATGTGAAGGCCTTGGTCTACGTGGCCGCCTTTGCTCCTGAAACCGGCGAATCCAGCGTGAGCCTATCGGCAAAATTTCCCGGCAGCACCTTGGCCGATGCGTTGACCACCACTTCGCTGCCAGGCGGCGGCCAGGACCTCTACATCCGGCCGGACCGGTTCCATGACCAATTCGCCGCCGATGTGCCTGAAGGCGAAGCGCAGCTGATGGCGGTCACCCAGCGTCCCATCGCGCAGACCGCATTGGCCGAACCATCGAGGGTCGCTTCATGGAAGACGCTGCCATCTTACGCGATTTACGGTTCCGCGGACCGCAACATCCCGCCGGCAGTTATGGCGTTTATGGCGAAGCGCGCAGGAGCCTTGAAGACCGTTGTCATCGAGGGCGGATCGCATGCCCTGCCGGTCTCCCATCCAAAGGAAATTGCCTCGCTGATCGAGGAAGCAGCCTCCGCACAGTAGTGCGAGCGCGCGACCCTGCAACCACAATTTCAAACTTGAAACCAGGAGATTGAACATGAAAATCGTCGTCATCGGAGGCACAGGCCTCATTGGTTCGAAGACCGTCCAACGGCTTCGCAAGAGAGGCCACGACGTGCTGGCTGCCTCTCCGAATTCGGGTGTAAATACAGTCACCGGAGAAGGCCTTGCCGAAGCTGTGGCCGGTGCGCAGGTCGTAGTCGATCTCGCAAACTCGCCGTCCTTCGAAGAAAAAGTCGCCATGGAATTCTTCGAAGCGGCCGGCCGCAACCTTTTCTCCGCAGAAAAGGCCGCTGGCGTTCGCCATCATGTCGCCCTCTCGGTCGTCGGCACCGATCGCATGCAGGCGATGGGATATTTCCGCGCCAAGCTGCGCCAGGAAGAACACATCCGGAGTTCTGGAATTCCCTATACGATCGTCCATGCGACGCAGTTCTTCGAGTTCGTTGGGGCCATTGCCCAGTCGGCGACTGAGGGGACAAATGTTCGCGCGCCGACCGGCGCTTTCCAGCCAATTGCAGCGGACAACGTCGCCGATGCCATGGCCGATACCGCTCTGGCCGAGCCGGTTAACGGCGTGATCGAGATCGCCGGTCCGGAGCGGGCACCGATGAGCGAGTTCATCGCGCGTTACCTCAAGGCGACCGACGATCCGCGCACACTCGTGCCGGACCCGCACGCTCGGTATTTCGAGGTCGAGATCGATGCCCGGACACTTGTTCCCGATGCCGGCGCTCGCCTCGGTGCGATCCGCTTCGAGGACTGGCTGAAGTCCCCCGCCGCACAGAAGAAGTAAGCGCTCGCAAATTCCTCTCAATCTCGCCGGCCCGAGGGGCCGGCAGACGCAAGCTCATAAGGAGACAGAAAATGATCAGGACGTTTCTCTTCGCGACCGCTCTCGTATTCGCCACCAGCCCTGCGGTCCTGGCCCACGACGACGGCGGCGATGAAAAGGTGACGGTGGTCTTTGATCAGCCACTGCCGAACGTACCCGGCAAGAGCATGAAGGGCGTGCTTGTCGAATACGCGCCAGGCGGCACATCGCCAGCCCACACCCACCCGAATTCCGCATTTATCTATGCGACTGTACTGGAGGGAGCGATCACCAGCCAGGTCAATAACGGGCCAGTTACGGTCTACCACGCCGGCGAGAACTTTTCCGAGTTTCCCGGCGATCATCATGCCGTCAGCGAAAATGCAAGCAAGACGGAGCGCGCTCGCCTGCTTGCGGTGTTCGTGGTCGATACCGATGAAACCAACCTGACGATCTACGAAAAGTAGTCCGGCGAGGCACTTGCATCGTTCTCGAGGTGGCACCGATAACGGCCGCCATCCCGAGAACGAACCATAACCAATACTGACATACCCGGCTGCGCCAGCCAGCGCCGTCAGGAGGGGCCCATGCGCATCGAAAAACTCTATCCCATGACATCGGCTCGCCTGATGGTGATCAATGTCGCCACCACGCCGCAGTCTGCTGCCCGGACGCTTTCCAATCCGGGGATCGGATTGGCCGTCGTCAGCGAAACAAGTGGGAAAGCGGCGGGCGTACTCAGCAAATCCGACCTTATTCGCCATCTGACAGATCTCGAGCAGAACGCCAGCATCGAAAAGCTAATGAGCCGCAACATCATTTTCTGCAGTCCGTCCGACGAATTGCAGGCCGCATGGCAGGTCATGGTTGAACACCGCATCCAGAACATGCCGGTTCTCGGCGCAGACGCGAAACCGCTCGGGGTCTTGGATATCCGTGATGCCCTGAAGGTGCTCTTCGAACAGGAACAGCTGCAGGAACATATGCTGGCAAACTACATCGCCGGCATTGGTTACTGACAGCCGATATCGGGATGATCGCCATGCTCCATGCATATCTGGTTGAAATCGCCGCGACGCCGTTGGCATGGCTGATCATTCTCGGCCTGGCCGGAATAGCCGTGTGGAAAGCAATCGGCCCGGTACGTTCCAATCTGCGGCTGGTGGTGCAGATTATCTTTTTCACCGCCATGACGTCTGTCCTCGTTCTTGGAGATATTCCCCTAGGTCAATCGGAACGTTTGCACATCGCCGACGAACGAGCCGCTTTTATCGTCTTCGCCCAGTTGCTGTGGTGGCTTCATCTCTCATGGGCTGTCATCGGGTTTGTGCGGATCTATCTTGTTCTGGAAGGCCGGCCGCGCGAGGCCCGTTTGCTTCAAGATATCGTCGTCGGCGCTGTTTACCTGTGTGCCACGCTTGCCGCACTGGCTTTCGTTTTCGGCGCCCCGGTCGGAACGCTGATCGCGACGTCCGGCGTCATCGCCATTGCGCTCGGCCTTGCTCTTCAGAACACGCTCGGCGACGTATTTTCCGGTGTCGCTCTCAATCTTGGGCATACCTACGCGCTGGGCGACTGGATTCTCCTTGAGGACGGTACTGAAGGAAGGGTCATCGCGAGCACCTGGCGCTCGACGCAGATATTGACGGGCGCCAACAATATTGTGGTTCTACCGAACAGTGTTCTTGCGAAGCAGAAGCTGACCAATGTCAGCCGGCCCGACGAAACGCATCTGCTCAATATGATGGTGCGGGTGGTGCCGACGCACGCTCCTTCGATCGTTGAGGAGGCGATGCTGACGGTTCTGGCGGGGTGCAATTCGATCATGCGGGAGCCGCCGCCTCTGGTTTCGCTAAATGGTGTGGATGCGACAGCGTTGGAAATCCACCTGTTCTTCCGGGTGAGCAATCCGATGCTGAGAATGAAGGCGCGAAACGAGGTGATCGACCGCTTTTACCGGCATTGCAGGTCCACCGGTCTACAGCTCGCAATGCCGTCTTCTGCCATCGCCTCCGGCATTCAGTCGGATCAATCCAGGAGACCGCGAGAAGAGATCCTAGAGGAGATGCTCGATGAAAATCCGATCTTTTCCAGCCTAACCCGGCTCGAAAGAGAAAAACTGGCTCAGTCTGGCGTAGAGCGTGAATACCGCAAAGGCGATGTCATCGTCTCGCAGGGGCAGGCGCTGCCATCGATGATGATTGTCCGCGCGGGGGTGATATCGATGCAGCACGACCAGCAGGAAAAGCGGCGGCTTTCCTCGGGCGACTTTTTCGGAGAGACGGGCCTCTTCGCAGAAATGCAGGAAACCTACGCGCTGCAGGCGCTCACGCGGGTGACCGCTTATGAGATCGACCAGGAGAGTTTTGCGCACCTGATCGCTGACCGCCCGGCAGTAGCTGAAGAGGTCTCGGCGATACTGTCCGCAAGTTCCGACGACGTCGGCCATTTGCCGTCGGCGGCGATCAAACACGAGCGGAGCGCTTCCGCTTTCTTGAAGTCGATCCGGACGATCTTCAGCACCTGAATATCGGCCACAGGCCGAAAAACCGAAAACACCGAAGGAAGAACAAGACAATGGTCGTGAAACTCTTTTACGCGCCTGGCGCCTGCAGCCTGGCGAGCCACATCTGCCTGATCGAGGGCAAAGCGCAATTCGAAGCCGAACGCGTCGACCTGAAAACGAAGATAACCGCATCCGGTGGTGATTTCCGCGCGGTGACCGCCAAGGGATATGTGCCGGCGCTGATGCTTGGTAGTGGCGAGGTCGTCACTGAGAACGTTGCGGTGCTGTCCTATCTAGCCGGAGAACTGCCGGCCCTTGGCCTCAGCGGTGAGAGGCCCTGGCGTATCTCTCGACGGAAGTCCACAAGAGCTTCGAATCTCTGTTCTCGGGCGCAGATCCGAAAGAACAATCCGGAGCTAGCGCCTCTATCACTTATCGCCTCGGGTATATAGCCGACCGGATGCACGACGAATACCTGTTCGGCGATCGGCCGAGCGTAGCCGACTTCTATCTGTTCGTGATGATGCGATGGGCCAGTAGGTTTGGTGTCGCAATTCCGACGCCGCTGTATGGACTCTATAAGCGCCTGTTGGCGCGGCCTTCGGTCCAGACGGCGTTGGAAAGCGAGGGGCTGGCCATCTCCTGATGACCGCCCGCGTTTCTTCCCGACAAGTCACTCAGAGGGACTTTGATAGGTCGTTAATCCCCACCTTGCGACCATTGCGTCTCGTTGCTGCGTGAGTTTGGTAAATACCCTCGACCACCGTCGAATTCGTATTGCCTCGCCAACCTCGCCCTATTCTTCGGCACAGGTGTTTCTGCCAGACGCTTCGATATACCATTCTCCCCAGATGGCTGTGGTGCTGTCACACATTCAGGCGCACCACGGTGATCTCGGATGTCATGGGATCGGGGTGAGGCATGTCGAAGCTCGCGGGAATATCGGGAATGGATAGGCGCGGTGGATCGCAAGAGCCGCCCCGCACCAAAGCAGTAGAAGCCGCGAAGCTGGTCGAGCGGATCACCGGCAATGCCTGGGCGACCGATGCCATTGGCAATTTTATCTATTTGACACCGGCTGCGCTTGCTTCCTTGAAAGCCAGCCTGGAGAGCCTCAATTCGCCGCCGGACAACAATTCGTCCGGCTGGAGGCGGATTATTCACCCGGAAGATTACGACGCGGCGGCTGAGGCATGGCGTCGGTGTTTAAAGACGGGCGAGCACTATAGTGTCGAGCATCGGATGCCGCGTGCGAACGGAGTTTATGGTCAGGTGCGCAGCAGCGGCCAGCCGACATATGACGCGGACGGCGCGATCGCTGGCTGGTACGGCACGTTCATAGACATTGACGCTCCGCCGCGGACCCTCGAGGTTGAGCTGCGCGAGCGAGAACGCCAACTGCAGCAACTGATCGACTCCGTACCGGCCCTGATCTGGAGCACGATGGCCGACGGGACCCCGACTTATGTCAACAAGCCTTTCACCGAGGTCACCGGGGCCACGCTTGAGGACATCACCGCGCCGGATCGATCTGCGTCGCTCGGCGTCGTTCACCCCGAAGACAGGGCGGCGGCGCGAGAGGCGTTCCTCCGTTCCGTGGCATCAGGCACGCCCTATATCCAGAGGTATCGCCAGCATCGCGCCGACGGCAACTATCACTGGACCGAGACGCGAGCCCATCCCTCACGGGATGAAGCAGGCCTGATCGTCGAGTGGTATGGCGTGAGCTCAGACATCGATGACCTCATAGCCACTCAGGACGCGTTGCGGGAAAGCGAACAACAGCTTCAGCAGCTCGTTGAAACGCTGCCTGCTTTGATCTATTGCGCTTTGCCGGACGGCAAGCCGATCTATCGCAGCAAACGTCTCCGCGAGTATCTCGGCCTCAACCTCGAAGAAACGGATGGTCTGGGTAAAACCCGGCTGGAGGGCACTCTCGACGCTGTGATCCATCCCGACGATCTGGTTGAGGTCAAGCGGCGGTACGCTCATTCACTAGCGACTGGCGAACCCTATTTGCTAAGACACCGGCTGCGTCGCTTTGACGGGGTGTACCGCTGGGTAGAGACCCGGGCTTCGGCCATGCGTAATGGAGACGGCGAGATCGTTCAGTGGAACGGTATCTGCCTCGATATCGAGGATCAGGTGATCGCGCGAGAGGAGCTGAGCCGCGCACAGGAAAATCTCACGCGATCAAGCCAGGCCGCCAGCCTCGCCGAACTGTCGGCCTCGATCGCGCATGAGGTAAATCAGCCGCTTTCCGCCGTCATGAATTATTCCAGCGCATGCCAGCGATGGCTCACCGCTGGCCCGCCCAATATCGAACGCGCGCTGAAGGCGCTTGATCGCCTGGTTCAAAGTGCCAATTCTGCAGCCGATGTCGTCAGCCGAATTCGTGCCCTCTTCAAGCAATCGACGGACAAGCGCGATAGCGCTGAGCTTGGCACGGTCGTCAGACAGGCACGTGACCTGCTCGCAGAGGAGGCGGGGAGGCGGCGCATCACCATGAATATCGAGGGCGAGAGCGGTCTTCGGCTTGTCCCGTTCGACCGGGTGCAGATACAGCAGGTGTTGGTCAATCTCATGCGCAACGGCATGGATGCGATGGCTTCCGTTTCGAGCGAACGTGTTCTCGATATCCGGGCCTTCCGGGCAGGGGATATGGTTCGTATCGAGGTCAAGGACAGGGGTCGAGGCATCCAGTTCCCGGACAAGATTTTTGAGCCGTTCTTCACCACAAAAGACGACGGGATGGGAATGGGCCTCGCTATATCGCGCTCGATCATCGAATCGCATGGTGGCCAGTTATGGGCGGAAAAGAATGAACCGCTCGGCGCGATACTCGTTTTCACACTGCCGCTCGACGTGGCGAAGATGCCATGACCAGGTAACTGGGCCTTAGGGAGGACGGTATGAACAAACCTCTAGTAGCGATCGTCGACGACGACCCGACGGTGCTTGCTTCGCTGGTTGAACTCCTGGAATCGGCGGAATTCCGAACGCGAAGCTTCCACTCGGGTGACGCGCTGCTCGCTTACGGTCTCGAAGGCGTCGAAGTCTTGATTAGCGATATAGGGATGCCTGGCGCTGACGGTTTCGAACTTCGGGATCTCGTCAGGCAAGCAGATCCGCAGCTGCCTGTTTTCCTGATTACCGGGCGCCATGAAATTGCGGACCAGGACCGCGCCCGGGGCATTGACGGGTTTCTACGAAAGCCGTTCGATGGACACGCCCTCGTTGCGGCCGTTCGCAAAGCCCTGAGCGACCGAGAAAGCTGATCCAAACGATCAATCGGCAAATTTCATTTCAGCTCGTCAAGAGAAGAGCCCTGGCCAGCAATGCCAGGTGGTGGAAATGCGGATCTGACCTCTACTTAACCTTCGGGCTTGTAAACTAAAAACAAGGCCACCCTATCCTCTGGGGTAGGCTCTCCTCTGCCTTGACCCAATCGACCGTCCAAATGCTCCTCAATACACTTCGCCGCATGGTTCGTGCCCGGCACGTTCCAGTCCCGAAAACAGGAGCGCATCATGACGCAAGTAGAAGCAACCGCCGGTACAATGGGTCACCAGCGGACAAACACGAGCCTGAAAAACACGCAACGTGCAGGCCGACCGGCAACCCAGGAACTGGTCCCTTCTCGCTATGCGGTGAAGGTCGGCGAAATTGAAGTGCTGGTGATCAGCGACGGCGTGCTGCCCCTTCCAACGACGATGTTGGGGCACAATGCCAATCCAACGGAGCGCGCAGCGTGGCTGGACAATATGTTCCTGCCGCAGGAAGCTTTCGACTGGGCGCTGAATGCGGTGGTGGTGCGCAGCGGCGCGCAGGTCATACTTATCGACGCAGGTCTGGGCCTTGATCCCGAACTGAACCTGCCGCGGGCTGGGCAGCTTGTGCAGCGACTGGAGAGCGCCGGCATCGACCTCGGCTCCGTGACCGACGTCGTGCTGACCCACATGCATATGGACCACGTTGGCGGGTTGCTCGTCGATGGTGTGAAGGAAAAGCTGCGCTCGGACCTGCGCATTCACGTGGCCGCCGCCGAGGTCAAGTTCTGGGAGGCGCCCGATTTCACGCATGTCCAGATGCCTCCCGGCTTTCCGGATGCGCTTCGTGCGGCCGCCAAACGGTTTGCCGAAGAATACCATGACCAGCTGCGACTGTTCGATGAGGAACACCAGGTGGCTCCAGGTGTCGTCGTCTCTCGCACCGGCGGCCACACTCCGGGGCACAGCGTGGTGCGCGTCGCGTCCGGCAAAGACCGACTGATGTTTGCCGGCGACGCCGTATTCGCGGTTGGCTTCGAACATCCCGACTGGTTCAACGGCTTCGAGCACGATCCCGAAGAGGCAGCCCGCGTACGGGTCAGACTTTTAAAAGAGCTGGCGGCAACAGGTGAACTGCTGGTGGCCACGCATATGCCATTCCCGTCGGTCGGGCACGTTGCGGTCGACGGAGATGCCTTCCGTTGGGTACCTGTTTTCTGGGATTACTGACCACGCGATGGCCTAGGTGCCAGTCACGCGACCGCATGCGATCCCACAGTCGATCGCATGCGGCTCTCGCGGCAGAGAGTGGACGGTGCCAATGCGCAACGTTCTCCGCAATTCTTCAAACCACAAATGCCACGAGAAGGTTATGTCCATGACTTCGAACCAAACACGGATGCTCGCTGATGTATTGGTTCCCAGTACGCCGCTCGTCGACCGGGCGATTGAGTATGCGCGGGATATCTGTGAACCCTACCTTTTCAATCACGTGATGCGATCCTGGCTCTTTGCGGCGAAGATCGCCGAGATACAGAATTTAGCGCACGACGCCGAAGTGCTTGCAGTCGGCACATTACTACATGACATCACCCTCAACGACCGATTTGAGGGGCCTCGTCGCTTCGAAGTGGAAGCCGCCGATCTGGCTCGAAATTTTGCCACTGAAGCCGGGCTCGATGGACGGCGCGCGCAACTGATCTGGGACAGCGTCGCTCTTAACTCGACGCCTTCGATCGGGCTCTACAAGGAGGCAGAGATCGCACTTTGCACGACCGGAATCTGCTTTGATGTCGTGGGCCTCAAATACAGCCTCATTCCTTCGTCCGAGGTGCGAGCGATCATTACCGAGTTTCCCCGGCTTGGGATGAAGAAAAAAATGACCGCATGTTTTTGCCACATTGCCAAGACACAGCCGGAAACCACCTACGACAATTTTGTGCGGGATTTTGGCGAGCGGCTGGTTCCTGACTACAAGGTTCCTTCTTCGGTCGATCTTGTCGCCGCAGCCCCCTTTGATGAGTGATGCGACAATATCGGTCTTCATTGATGCCGATGCTAAAGGTCGGCGAGGATTTTGGCTTCGCTCGCTATGAAGTCGCAGAATAGTCTCACGCGCATCGGGACTGTCCGCCCGAAGGCATGCAAGGCGCCGAGCGGAAGCTTCGGAAGCGCGATATCCGGAGCAAGGTCGAGGAGCGTGCCGGCCTGCAATTCGGCCGTCACTAGGCATCGCAGCAGATAGGCCGCCCCTATCCCGCTGCGCGCGGCGTGGATCATCGCAATTCCTGTATCGCAATCGACTCGCCCCTTGGGAGTGAAAACAGTACCGTCGGCAAGCCTGACAGGCTGCACCGTGCCGCCCATCGCGTAGCGGACAAAGGGCAAGCCGGCCAGGTCTTCGGTGGATTTCGGATGGCCCCATGTTTCGACAAAGGCAGGGGAGGCAACCACGATCGTCGGTAGGTCAGCCAGGCGCCGCACGATCAGATCCTCCTGCAAAGGTTTTCCGGCGCGCAGCGCTACATCATAATCCTCCCGAACCAGATTGACGAAGCGATCGGTTAGCCCGACATCGAGCTGGAGGTCCGGATAACTCTTCGCGAAAGTGCCGAATAGCTGCGGTAGCAATAGCGGAGCAAGCTCGCCCGGCATACTGATGCGCAGCCTGCCGGACGGTCCCGCCTGTGAACGGATGGCGTCATCGCTGGCATCGAGTTCTCGCAGAAGCGGTGCGACACGCTCAAAAAATACCTGCCCGTCCTGCGTTAGGGTGAGTGCTCGGGTGGAACGAAGGAAGAGCCGCGTTCCGATTTTTTTCTCCAGCCGAGCCACGCTTTTCGAGACCGCCGACGGTGTCGTGCTCAGATCGCGTGCGGCTGCCGTAAATGAGCCGGCCTCCACGGTTCGCACGAAAGCCGTCATCCCAGGCGTCTCATCCAATAGGTTTGGCATTGGCATCTCCGGGGCACAGATCATGTGCCCGATCGTGATCTAATCGCATGTCACGCAAGGATTTATCTCTGTCTCGATGGAAAAAGGAGATAATCAAATGCAACAACTCAAGGACAAGGTTGCCGTCATCACCGGCGGCAACAGTGGCATCGGTAAAGCAACTGCACTTCTCTTCGCGCAAGAAGGAGCGCAGGTGATCATCACCGGCAGACGTCAGGACGTCGTCGATCAGACGGTCGGCGAGATCGGCCATGGCGCCATCGGGTTGGTGGGCGACGTCGGCGATCTGGAACATCACAAAATGCTCGCGGAGTTGGTGAAAACCCGCTTCGGCGGTCTGGATGTCTACATGGCCAATGCCGGCGTCATCAACCTCACCGCCTCCAGCGACGTGACGCCGGACGACTACGATCGCCACTTCGCCACCAATACCCGCGGTGTGTTCTTCGGCGTGCAGGAAATTGCCCCGCTGATCCGCGATGGCGGTAATATCATCGTCACGAGTTCGCTTGCCGCGACGAAGGTTCTTCCGGACCACACTGTCTATGCTGGCTCGAAAGCTGCTGTCGCTGCCTTCGCCAAGAACTGGGCCATCGAGTTCAAGCCACGCAAGATTCGCGTGAACATCCTGAGCCCTGGGCCGGTCGAAACAGCAATCCTCGGGAAGCTGGGTGTTTCGGAGGCCGATCGCCCGGCATTCGAAGATTACATGGCATCCCTCATTCCCGCAGGCCGAATGGGACGACCGGAGGAACTGGCCCGTGCCGCATTGTTTCTTGCTTCCGATGCAGGGAGCTTCGTCAACGGTATCGAACTCTATGTCGATGGCGGCATGACTCTGGCTTGAAGGAGTAACGTTATGAACGAGCAGCATAATCCCGAGATCGTCGCGTTCATCGATCGCCTGGCGGAAACGGGCAGCAATTATCGTATGGAGGAGATGGAGAACCTTTACACAGAGGATCTCGGCTTCCTTGTTTTGACAGAAGACGGCACTATCGCGCGGTTTTCCAAGACGGAAATGTTCGCGGAATTCCGCGCAAGGCGCGATACCGGCGAAAGGCCTCTTTCGACCGAAAAGCGGATATTGCACATCGAAGAGCAGGGCGACGAGGCGACCGCGGTTCTTTACCGACGCATGAGTGATAGCGCGTCGCCGGCGTTCCACGAGCTGCGGCTGCGTCGAGTGAATGGCGACTGGCGAGTTTCGGGCGAGACGGTGCTGCCGTGGCCTGAGCTCGCTACCGTCAAAGGGTTCCTTCCGCCGCGCGAGCACTAAACGATCGGTCATCTTGCACCCACCCGTTGCACGAAAACCGGCAGTCGGTCCCCGAAGGGTCGGCTGCCGTGGCTTTTAAGCGCGGTAGCGATCCGATGTCTATTTCGCGTCATAGGGCCGCACGGCGCCATTCGCCAGGTGTCATGCCGGTATTGCGCTTGAACGCGACGCAGAAAGCGGTGAGCGTTGCATAGCCTAGCGTTCCGGCTATTTCGGTGATCTGCTGGAGCGGGTCGCGCAGCATTACCATCGCTTGTTCCATCCGTCTCTGGCGCAACCATTCGTGCGGCGTAAGCCCTGTGCTCATCTTGAACGCACGGCAAAAGTGGAAGCGCGAAAGATTGGCGGCTTCGGCGAGCGCGCCCAACGAAAAATCCCCGCCATTTTCCGAGGAAAGTCGCTCCAGCGACATGCGCAAAACTCTCGGAGCAAGCCCACCCACGGCCTTATCGGCAGCTTCGACAAAGCCGCTATGGGTCTTCACCAGGTGGATGGCGATCAAACTCGCCAGTTGCTGGCGATAAAGCGCCTCCAGGTGAACCGGATCGCCGGGTGACTGAAGGATCAACTCGAGCAGTGTTGCCATGGTGTTGTCCGGCCGCGCCGTGCTTTCGTTCAGCGGCCGTGCTGCGCCTGGGGATTCTCGTGCGACACGGTCCAGAAGTTGCGGCGACAGATAAAGCTGCACGATGTCCATAGGACCGTGGATATCCCAGCGTGAACTGGAGCCGGCCGGGATGAACGTGATGCTGCCACGCCGTCCCATGCCCGTCGAATATTCCCCTCCAGACCGACGTTCCAGGCGCTGCATCGCTCCAAGATAGGTCATGATCACGTTGTCGGTCATGGGCTGCACGATCTCGTGGAATGGATTGTGCTTCCAGCGGGCGAGCCGGGTGTCGAAAGGATCTTCGATACGGAAGGTTTCCACTGGCGCAGTCCGTAGCACGCGCTGCATCTCTCGGTCCGGCGTCACGCTCGTTTCCGGGGGCTTGATGCCTGTCTCAGCCGGGCGCTGCTCATTGATGCTAAAGAGAGCCATGGGCGGTTCCTTCCAACGGGCTCGGGGACGAGTACGGGGAAGAATAAAATTCTCTCTGGATCAGGGATATCGTCTACGGGGCTATCCCGACCTGTTCCAGAGTTTAGGAACAGGGTACCAAGCGCGAAGGCCGCTCAACCGATCGAGGGGGTAGCATGTGCAAAGGCACCCCACGCCTAAGTGAAGCTGTACCCGACACAATTTTTGGTAGCAGTTATCAGTTGCAGAATGAAACGGGAAGCGGCGCCGGCGGCGGATGGCGCCGCTTCCCAGCCGACTAGCTCTTGATGAAGGCGAGCAGGTCGGCGTTGACGATCTCGGCATGCGTCGTGCACATGCCGTGCGGGAGGCCAGGATAGATTTTAAGTGTCGAGTTCTTCAGGAGCTTTGCCGAAAGGGACGCGGCGTCGGCGACCGGTACGATCTGGTCGTCATCGCCGTGCATGACGAAGGTAGGCACGGTGATCGCCTTCAAGTCCTCTGTGAAGTCGGTTTCCGAGAACGCCTTGATACCGAGATACTGCGCGTTGGCGCCGCCCATCATCGACTGGCGCCACCAGTTCTGGACGATGGTCTCAGTCGTCTTGGCGCCTTCACGATTGAAGCCGTAGAAGGGGCCGCTTGCGAGGTCGTAGTAGAATTGACCGCGGTTCGCGGCAAGCTGTGCGCGGAGGCCGTCGAAGACCTCGATCGGCAGGCCGCCGGGGTTGGCTTTCGTCTTGACCATGATCGGCGGCACGGCACCGATCAGCACTAGCTTTGCCACGCGCCCGTTCGGCTGACCGTGTTTGGCAACATAGTGCGCTGCTTCGCCGCCGCCTGTGGAGTGACCGATATGAATGGCGTTGCGAAGATCGAGGTGTTTGGCAACCGCCGCGAAATCTGCTGCATAGTGATCCATGTCGTGGCCATCGCTAACCTGGCCCGAACGTCCATGGCCGCGCCGGTCATGGGCGATCACGCGATATCCCTTGCCAAGGAAGAACAGCATCTGGGCGTCCCAGTCGTCAGCAGAGAGGGGCCATCCGTGATGGAAAACGAGCGACTGGGCGTCTTTGGGGCCCCAGTCCTTGTAGAAGATCTCGACGCCGTCGGGGGTGGTGACATAATTCATATCGCGGCCTTCCTTGGCGGTATTACTGACCTTGGTGGAGGTGGTTTTGGTTGCCGCAGTGGCGGGCATTGCCGCCAGAACCGGGGCAGAAAGACCAGCGATCAGCAGGCTGCGGCGGAGCGGCAACGGCGCTGCAAAAAGATGTTCTTTTGGGTTTAACTGGTCTGGGAAAGAATTTCCGATCATGGCTATCTCCGTGTTGAGTTTTTCCTCGGAGACATTCCTACATGAGACGGAAAATCATGACCTTTCAGCGTTGCTGAGTGTGTCGTTGGATTGCTGTTCGTTTGATCTGACCAGATCTAAGAGGCATCTGAACCCTGCCCGATGATGCGCCGAAGCCCCAGGCGCAACGCTTTCGAAGAATGTCGTGAATGATCGGTGGAGATCAGCCGCTACTACACGGACTGCCGCAAGCTGGAGGAAACAGCCACGATAGTGGGACTGTATCATGACATCGAAATGAGGGGTCGAGGGTTCAGATCCTGTCAAGGCGATACCGCCGAACACTTTGTCGGAGCGCGCAAAAAAAGGCTTTCATTGCGTCACGACATCTTTGGCAAGTTCAGTCACAAGGGACCTGAGCCAGCGGTGTGCGGGATCATCACGATACCGCACATGCCAGGCCATTTCGACCGGGAAGGTTCCGAGGTCGACAGGTGCTTCAACCACCTTTAGACGCGGATCTCGCTCGAGACTGCGACAGATCAGGCGCGGGAGCGTTGCGCAATAATCGGTCACCGCGACCATCTCTGGAACTGACAGGAAATGCGTCACTGATACCGCGACCTCACGCTTTAGTTTCTGTTGTCCCAAGGCCTGGAAGACGCCCGCTCGAATGCGGCCGGGTGGCAGGACGTTGACGTGTTTCAGGCTTTCATAAAGATCTCGCGTCAAGCCTGTTTTGACATCCGGATGGTTGCGGCGCACGATGCAGGCCAGTCCATCGTCCATCAGATGCTGGACCACGAGGTTGTCAGGCGGATCGATAATCCGCCCCAAGACCATAGCCGTCGTCCCTGAAATAACGCCCGTCTCGGCTAGATCGTTGCCGAATGGGGTCATGCGAAGTTTGATCCCCGGAGCTTGCTCTCGCAGCCTTGCCACCAGCGCTGGCATCAAGACCAGTTCGACGTAGCTGTTCGGAGCGATCAGGAACAGCCGCTCCGCGCTTGCCGGATCGAAATCCTGCTGGTGGACGATGAGATCGTCGAGCTGCGCCAATGCGGCCTCGATCGTCGGCGCAATCTCCTCGGCAAGCTGTGTCGGTCTGATACCGTAGCGCTCCCGGATGAACAGCGGATCTTTCAACATGTCGCGAAGCCGATTGAGCGAA
The DNA here is from genome assembly GCF_001425605.1 of Rhizobium sp. Leaf453. Classification (GTDB taxonomy): domain Bacteria; phylum Pseudomonadota; class Alphaproteobacteria; order Rhizobiales; family Rhizobiaceae; genus Pararhizobium. Next base: position 105,601 of record NZ_LMRG01000005.1, read on the forward strand.
TTCGACAGCGCAGGCTGCGTAATGCCGAGACGGCTGGCGGCGCGGGTGACGCTCCGCTCCTCCATGAGAGCCAGAAAGACTGGCAGAAGATTCAGATCGTATTTCATCCAGATGTAATCGCACGTGAATATCTAAAATCCAACAAGTAAATTTCTCAAATATCTCTCCAGCTGACATGATCACTTCATCGAAAGGCCAGCAGCGCTGATCGACAATCCAGGCCGGTCCGGCCGCGACCAACAAAGGATAAGACGATGAAAATTCTCATGGTGTTGACTTCGCACGACACGCTTGGCGACACCGGCCGCAAGACCGGGTTCTGGCTGGAGGAGCTGGCAGCTCCCTATTACGTTTTCAAGGACGCAGGCGCCGAGATCACGCTTGCTTCGCCCAAGGGCGGCCAGCCGCCGCTCGACCCGAAGAGCGACGAACCGATGTTCCAGACCGAGCTCACGGCTCGTTTCAAGGCAGACGCCGACGCCAACACCCAGCTCGCCCAGACAGTACGCCTCGACAGCGTTGACCAGAAGGATTTCGACACGGTGTTTTATCCCGGCGGTCACGGCCCGATGTGGGATCTCACTGAAGACAAGAATTCCATTGCGTTGATCGAATCCTTCATCGCCGCCGGCAAGACCATCGCGTTGGTCTGCCACGCTCCGGGTGTACTGCGCCATGTCAAGAATGCTGATGGCTCGCCGTTTGCCCAAGGACGCTACCTCACAGGTTTCACCAATACCGAAGAAGAAGGCGTTGGCCTGACCAAGGTCGTACCCTTCCTGGTCGAAGACGTGCTCATCGCCCAGGGAGCCGTGTTCTCTAAGGTAAAAGATTGGGGCGTTCATACGGTCGTGGATGGCCAGCTCATTACCGGGCAGAATCCGGGATCTTCCGGCGAGGCCGCCGAAGCTCTGCTCACCGCCCTGCGCCAGACCCGTATCCGGGCAGCCTGATCATTCAGCATCGTGGCCGACCACCAGCAAACGGCAGTCGGCCACCCGAAAATCGGATATCGAAATGATCAGCCTCAAACCAACCTTCTCCGCTGCACAGGCCCGAGAGATGATCGAGACATCAAAATCCAAGGCGACCGCCTTGGATGTATTCTGGGGGCAGGTAATCGGCGCGATCGGCGCTAGCGGTGGCACCGTCGCAGAAGACGTTGCCATCGCGGAGGCTGGCGCAGGGGTTCTGGCCGACCTTCTCGTCCCCGCTCGCTCCTACGCCAAACATGGTGCCAAAGCCAAATAACCATCGGCACCGTAATCTGATCCCATTCTGAAGGCCGCATGTCCGTGGCTTGACCCTTCATCGCGCGTTGTAGCGCCCGATTTCAACAATGGTTGTTTCGGGATCGGGACAACTGCGCGCTCAATTTCCCTTCCGATCACCATGATTTCTCAAAAAGGATGCATGAAATGAAACTCCTGAACTCGCTCATCTCGGCTGTTGCAATCACAGCCAGTGTCGCCCTGCCGGTGGCTGCGGCAGACTTTAGCGCCAAGACCGTTGTCCTCGTTCACGGGGCATTTGCCGATGGTTCTTCTTGGAACAAGGTCATACCGCTTCTCAAAAAGGCAGGACTGAAGGTCGTGGCGGTCCAGAACCCGTTGGACACACTGGAAAATGACGTCGCCTTCACTGACCGGGCCATTGCCAATGCTGAAGGCCCGGTCGTGTTGGTCGGTCACTCCTACGGCGGCGCCGTCATAACGCAGGCGGGTGTCAATCCGAAGGTTCATTCCCTCGTGTATGTCGCGGCGTATGCGCCAGAGGTCGGCCAGTCGGTACTCGATACGCAGAAGCCATATCCGGATGCGCCCGGCAGGCCGTTCATCGTGAAAGATGACGCCGGATATCTGAAATTCACCGACGAAGGCATCTTCGACTACTTTGCACCGGATCTGCCTCGCGACGAACAGGAACTGATCGCAGCGACACAGGGCGCATTTGGCGTCAAGGCGATCTCGACCCCTCTGACCCAGGCCGCGTGGCACACCGTTCCCTCGTTCGAGGTCGTCTCGACCGATGACAGGGTGATCCAGCCCCAACTGTAGCGAGACCAGGTCAAGCGTCTCAAGGCAACAGCCGTCGAAGTGGCCGCCAGCCATGTCGTGATGCTGTCGCACCCGGATGTGGTGGCGAAGCTGATCATTGAGGCCGCGAAGTAATAGCGGCCTCATGACGGGCAGCCTACAATGGGCTTCCATGCAGCAGTCACATCGTGACTACATGCCGCATCGTCACCAAGTATTTGGCAACACCGCAGCAATCCGCGGCGGTGTTGCTTTTGCACAGGCCTAACGACGGTAGCTCGTCGCCGTTACACTTTATATAACTGCTGTTCACAGGTCTGGATAAAGGCCACGAACTGGGCTTATGCTTTCAAGCAGTGACGCGACGTGCAGGATCGTCGACTCCGCCTGCCAGGCGCCGACGATCTGGACGTTGATCGGCATGCCCTCGCTGCTTGTGCCGAACCTCATTGATACTCCCGGTAAGCCGGTAACGTTCAACGGCACGGTCGCGCCCTGCAAGTAGGTGGCATCGACGGTCTTTCCGTCGATGACGAACTCCTCGACCCCGTGCTTGTGGGCGGGAATTGGAAGCACGTGGGTAATGAGCGCGTCGTAACGGGAGAAGTAGTCGGCATAGCCGTCACGGATATGTTCGGCCGCCTTCTCGGCGTCGATATAGTCCGTCATCGACGTATCCGGCAGAGACAACATGGTCTTTGCCATCTTATAGAGTTCATCGTCGCGGCGGCCAGCGGTCGCCTCTTCAAATGCTGGCTTCATCTCCATCACATGCAGCCGATTGAAGACGTCGAGCGCAAAGTCGCGCTCCAGCGCCGGGATCCCGACATGCTCGACGGAAACGCCGATGTCTTTCAATGCCTCGGCGGCTGCCTTGACGGTGGCTGCGACCTCAGGATCGACCGGCCCAAAGCCCGGGCCAACCATCCAGCCGACGCGCAATTGGCGGAAAGGCTGGCGACCAATGCCGGCATCGAACATCGTCGTGCTGCTGGAAAACGCATCCTTGCCGTCGGGTCCTGCCAGTTGCGAAAAGGCGAGCGCGACATCGCGGACTGACCGGCCATCGGGCCAACATGCCAGAAGCGGCGTGGCGCGCGGGGCCAGATGCCGGTCATCGGCACGCGGCCGTGGGTCGCTTTCATCGACGTGATTCCCGTCTGGGCTGCCGGGCCGCGAACGGAGATAGCGAGGTCGGTGCCAAGACCGATAGGCGACATTCCGGCTGCAATGGCGGCGGACTCGCCTCCGCTCGATCCACCTGGCGTGCGCTCAAGATCCCATGGATTGTTTGAACGCCCGGAGAGAAGGTTATCGCTCTCGATCCAGTAAGAAAATTCCGGCAGGTTGGTCTTGGCCAGAAGGATGCCACCGGCCTTCTTCAGGCGGGCGACGCTGGTTGCGTTTTCGTCCGGAAGGCGCCCCTTGAAGATCGGTGACCCGCGCTGGGTAAGGACACCCGCAGTGTCGATCGAATCCTTTGCCGTAAACGGCACACCGTGCAGCGGACCGAGCTCCCCTCCCGAGAGAACGGCGGCTTCTGCGCGGCTGGCTGCTTCCAGTGCGCCGTCGGCAATAGTGACGATTGCATTGACGTTGCCATTGACCGCTTCGATGCGATCGAGATGCGCCCGCATGATTTCAACAGGGGATACGTCCTTGGTCCGGACGAGCTCGGCGAGTTTGGTTGCGTCGGAATAGATCAGGTCGTTTATCATAATATGCGTCCCTAACTAACAAATGGTAGACAAAAGCTAGGGCTTTCTTTTTGGTCCGTCAACCCCTATCTAACATTCGGTAGGTAGAACTGGGAGCGGCGTACATGAGTGTGAATGCGAAGGAAGCAATTTTGGCAGCGGGCAAACTGAGCGCTCAAGCGCACGGCTACGGTGGGTTAAACATGCGCGACTTGGCCACCGAAGTCGGGATCAAGGCCGCCAGCATCTATTATCATTTCCCAAACAAGGCTGATCTGGCGGCGGCGATCGCCGAGCGTTACTGGCAGGACACGAAGGCATGGCTGGACGAGGTGGCGAGCCGTAATAGTGACCCGAAGGAAAGCTTGCGCGAGTATCCAGAGACATTCCGCATGTCGCTCGAAAACGGCAATCGCCTTTGCCTGGGCAGCTTTTTGGGGGCGGAATACGATGATCTACCCGAACACGTCAGAAAGGAAGTCCAGACCTTCGCCGACGTCAACGTCGCCTGGCTCAATGACCGCATGATCGAAGCCGAACTGGTAACCGCTAAGGAAGCCGAGGAGCGAGCGCGTGCTATCTTTGCGGCGATCGCTGGTGCCCAGCTTCTCGCCCGCAGCCGTTCTGACATTTCCATTTTTGACTCAATGATCAAGAGCTTCCGGGGGGCAGGGCTTCTCCCGAAATAGGGAATTCGCCGGAGGCGCGATGTCAATTCGGGACGCCACTGGAAGCCTGATTGACGGGATCGAATCCGCCCTAGACGAGTGGATTGTGTTTAAAGGGCCCATCACGCCGGCTCATTGAGCCTTCTCGACCTTGACGGTGACCTTACCGGGTCGGTCGAACATCGAGACGTCTCCATTGACCTGTCCCAGGATCACGATACCGGGCTGCGGCACGCGCCCGTCGCGATAGTAGATGACGAAATCGCTCGAGCTCCACAAACCCAGAGTACCGGCGGAAAATTTGCGCTGACGGGGAGCGGCCGGCAATGAGCTCGGCAAGTCCCCCGTCTTTTCCTGACGAAGATGATCGTCCATTTCGATCGTCAACGGCAGCATTGCGACAAGCGCGCGAGCGGCGGCATTATCCGCCAGTTCCGCGGAAACATTGCCCCAATCAGACGAAATCAGAATGCGGTCCTGCGCCAAGGCGGCTCCTCCAAGGTTGAGCGTGAGTGCGGCGGCGATGAAGCCTGCGCCAAAAATCTGTTTCATGTTTGATCTTCCGTTTTACAAATACCCGTTTTATTGAGCAGTCTCAGACAGATCATGGCGTAGTGCGAAAGTACGGCCACGCCTGCCATCACAGTTGCCCAGTACGCGAAGAAGGGCGAGACCCCACTTGTGAAATCCCAGAACTCCAGGCTGTAGCCGAACATCAGCTTAGTCGACACGCCGAGCACCGTAAAACTCCAGGCGCCAAGGCCCAGAAGCAACAGGGCAGCCAGCCGCAGCACGCCGGACCTGGTGCGTGACGGTGATAGCCGAAAAACGGCCCCGGCCACTGTCATGACGCGGGTCCAATGAGTTCCAGCATGAACGGCAACAATGATGGCAACCCAATATGCCGAAAACCAGTGAAGTTCGATGATTGTTACGTCATTGCTGAACTGGGCGAAGCTCAGAACCGAGCGTGAGATCAACACGCTGGTCACGATCAGCACCGTCATGGTTATCCCAAGCCAGACATGTGTAACCAGGATCAACCACCGGCGCGCGTTGTAACGGCCATTTCTGAGCTTCAGGAACCAGCGCCGGTTCATGGTGAGGTGCCAGCCGAGCAGCCCGAACATGGCCGTGCCGAAGAGTTCATGCGGACCATTGTCGAGCCACCAATAGGCGAGAGCCAATATGAGCAGGGCTGCCATGACGGACGGAAGAAGCAGACGATCTCTAGCTACGCGAAGCATCGGATATCCCGCCTCCGTCACAGCGGATCATCGTCGGACATCGCGCCGCTCATCGTGAACATGAACTGCTCGGACTGTTGTGACCGGTGGCAGGAGTAGCAACGGGCGACATTCTCGTCCGCCTTGACGCTGCGATCTGGCCAAAACCACTGGTATTCCCATTGATCCGCGCCAGCGCCAATCTTCTGGGCCACGAGGTAACGTGTAAGAACATCGCTCTGATAATCGACGAGAACCATATGGGTACCGGTTGGAACAGGTTGCCCGGCTTTGAGTGCCGCAAGAGCGGCCGGGTTTGTCAGCATATGCTCGCGGGTGATGCCTCGCCGAACCGTTGTGTAATGCACGAGCTGTTCAAGCGGCGGAAACGTCACGGAGTTGGACGCTGCAAACGCTGGGGTTAGCGACACCTCGGTGTCAACAATGAAGTAGCCAGTGAGGACAATGGCGAGCGGCGCAACCAGCAAGGCGGACCGGCGAAACACTTTCATATCTTTTCTTTCAAATCGTGCGGTGGAAGCAGACAAACGCCGCACGTGCTGTGGCTCACAATCGGTGGATCTGGAATGTTGCCCACGCAAACGGCAAAGTCCGCGTGGGCAACGAGCAAAACCTCATCAGGATTGTTGCTATGCGAGGTGCTGATCGAAAAAGCCCTTCAGCTTGTCGAAGGGGATGAGATCGACGCGGTCATAAAGATCAACGTGACCAGCCCCCTTGACCCATACGAGTTCCTTCGGCTCGGACGCGCGGTTATAGGCGTCCTGGCTGAATTCCTTCGAGTGGGCCTGGTCGCCCGAAATGAACAGCATCGGCCGTGGCGAGATGGTCTCGATGTCGTTGAAGGGATAGAAGTTCATGAACTTGACGCTGCTGCTCAGCGTCGGCTTCGTCGTCGCTTCTCGGGTCACACCAGCAGGTGTGAACTCGCCCCGCGGCGTGCGGTAGAAGTCGTAGAATTCGCGCTGGATTGGATCTGTCTCGGCCGTCAGTTCGAGCGTGGTGCCGCCGATGTACTGGATATTTGCGCCGTCGGCCTCGGCCCAACGCTGTTCGGCCGCGGTCGCGATGAACTGCTTGCGCTGCTCGACCGTCTGCGACTTGTTGAGCGCATCGCGGAAGGCTGCACCCATGTCATACATGCTGACCGTGGCAACGGCTTTGATGCGCGGATCAATCTTGGCGGCGCTGATGACGAAGCTGCCGCTACCGCAGACACCGATCGCGCCGATATTCTGCCGATCCACGAAGTCGCTCGATCCGAGGAAGTCGACGCCGGAGCTAAACGCTTCGGCATAGGCTTCCGGTGAAACCAGATTACGCGACTGGCCTTCACTCTCACCCCAGAAGGGCAGGTCGATCGACATGGCGACAAAACCTTGCTCGGCCATCTTTGTGGCGTAGAGGTTTGCGCTCTGTTCCTTGACCGCTCCCATCGGGTGACCGACGATGATGGCAGGGCTTTTGGCGGCCCGGTCGAGGCCTTTGGGGAGGTAGAGGTTGCCGGCGACAGACGTTTGGTACTGGGTTTTGAACGTGACCTTGTGCAGAGTCACCTTGTCACTGGTGTAAAAATTGGATGCGCCATTGGACATGTCCTGTGCTCGTGCTTCCATCATGTCGAAAATCGACATCGCGCCGAGCGCGGCTACGCTCGCGCGCGTCATCTTGAGCAGGTTGCGGCGATCGATACCGGTGCTCGAGGTGTGCGTGTCGTCTGAGATCGTGTAGTTTGTCATTTGCATATCTCCTGTTGAGGTGCAGTGATTTGAATGGAATGGCCGCTGGTGTTCAGAGATGCGTTGACCGCCAGGCCGCTACGGCCAGCAGGGATGACCCGGCCAGCAGAACTGCAGCGAACAGGAAGGTTGACCACCAGCCAGCGGCGTCGAACAGGACTCCGCCCGTAGACGCCCCGAGGGTGATGGCAAGCTGGATGGTTGCGACCTGCAACCCACCGCCGACCTCTGCGTCGGCAGGCATCGTGCGGCTCAGCCACGTACCCCAGCCAACAGGTGCCGCCGTGCCGAACAGACCCCAGCCGATCAGAAGTGCGGCTGTGGACGTAGCGGATGATCCGACGGCAATCAGGCCCAAGGCAATCAGTGCCATGAACAGCGGGATTGTCACGAGAATGGGAAACAGCCGTTTCTGAAGCACGTGGCTGACGAGATATGTTCCGACAACACCCGCCAGACCCATCAACAGCAGCAGAAGGGAGAGGGTCGATATCGACACTGCCGTTACCGTCTCCAGAAATGGCCGCAGATAGGTGAACAGCGCGAACTGGCCCATGAATAGCAGCATGATCGAGGCCATCCCGATCGCGACCGGCGGTCGGGCAAGCAACCGGAAGACGTTGGACGATCTCTCGTTGCGCTGCGGCGGCAGGGACGGGAGGCTGATCCACTGCCAGACAAGTGCCACAAGGGCGAGCGGAACAACTGCAAAGAAGGCGCCGCGCCAGCCGATATAGCTGCCAAGCAGGCTTCCAAGCGGCGCGGAAATCGTCGCGGCAATGGCGTTGCCCGCATTCAGCATGGCCAGTCCCTTGGGCACAGAGTCCTCTGGAACCAGCCGCATGACGATCGAGGTCGACATTGACCAGAAGCCCCCGATGGCAACCCCAAGCAAGGCTCGGCCGATCATCAGCACAAGATAGTTTGGGGCAAAGGTGACGATCGTTCCTGAGACCACCAGGATCAGCGAAAAGGACGCAAGAACCAATCGCCGGTCCAAGTGCCGTGTCAGACCCGCTACGAACAGACTGGTCAGGACAGCGAAAATACCGGAGATCGAGATCGCTTGTCCTGCCCGTCCTTCGGTTACGCCGAGTTCGGTAGCGATCGGCGACAACAGGCTGACCGGCATGAACTCCGATGCGATAAGCACGGCGACGCACAGGGCCATCGAGATGACCGCGCCCCAGGCAGCAACGGGTACAGCCGAAGCGGCAGGTGCCACCGCGTTTGGTTCGGCTTCGCCATCGAGAAATTCAGGTCGTGTGAGAACTTGTTGTGTCATGACGGCAATATATGCCGTGTGCAGTTCGATGATTAGTCATTGCAATTCGCTTGGACTTATCGACCTATGACATGAATGGACGATGCAGGAGGCGGCGATGAAACGCGAAGATCTCAACGACATGCTCTGGTTTCTGGCGGTTGCGGAAGAGCGAAGCTTCACGAAGGCAGCAGCGAAGCTCGGCACCTCGCAGTCAACGATCAGCCATACGATCAAGAAGCTTGAGGCCCGAATGGGACTGCGCCTATTGACCCGCACCACCCGAAGCGTGGTACCGACAGAGGCCGGAGAGCGGCTCATCCGCTCGCTGGCGCCGCGTATCGAGGAGCTCGAAACCGAGATCGACGAACTGATGGAAATCAGGGACAAGCCGACCGGCTCGGTACGCATCACCCTGTCGGATCACGCCCTGGAGAGCGTCGTCTGGCCGAAACTTCGCTCGATCCTCAAGCAGTATCCGGACATCAAGGTGGAACTGAACAGCGATAACGGCTTCAGGAACATCGTTGAGGAGAAGTTCGACGCCGGCGTGCGCCTTGGTGAGAGCCTGGACAAGGATATGATTGCCGTTCGCATCGGTCCTGACTGGCGCTTGGTCGCGGTCGCCTCTCCGGACTATCTCGCAAAGCGGGCCGCTCCCGAAACACCCCGCGACCTTGTTGGTCACGACTGCATCAACCACCGGCAGGCCCGGGCAGGCGGGCTCTATGTGTGGGAGTTCGAGAAAGACAGTGGAGAGGTCCGGGTCAGGGTGGATGGCCAACTGACGTTCAATACGTCGTATGCCATGATCGACGCGGCCGTCAGCGGGTACGGGATCGCTTATGTGCCGGAGAGCCTCGTCGGAGATGAATTAGCTTCCGGAGAGCTTGTCCAGGTTCTCGACGACTGGTCGCCGATGTTCCCGGGCTATTATTTGTATTATCCGAGCCGCCGGCAAAATTCGCCCGCCTTCAGGGTTATTGTCGAAGCATTGAGGGTCTGAAGATCTCAGCGAACCGCGGAACCCATCTTAACTCATTTCTTCGGAATAGCTTTCGGTTTCGGTTGATAAAGGCGCCGTTTGACGTTCGCCCGTAGAGCATTGCGGACATCTTTATCCGTCATCGAAAGGTCGAACCATTCGGGATCAAAGTGGCCACCGCACCACCGAATGGTTTCGGCGTATTCAGGATCCTCCCGGTCGGCAATAATCTCCAGAAACCGCTCATAACCCGACACACCGCCGACGTCCTCGGGCGGTCGCGCTCTCTTGCCATCGACGCAGCTGCCGTTCCTGGGTGAGGTAGCGAGCGTCAGGAACTCCTCGACGACGACGGTGTGCCGCCAGCCATCACCGAAATCGTAATGGTAACTGAAGACGGCGCCTTGCTCGAAGTCCAGCAATCGAACCTCTGTTTGATCGAAAACCCCAGGATCGTCGTCGGTCGCATCCTCTGTCAGGATCTCGACGTCCCCGTACCGCAGGCCGCCAATACGAAACTCATAGAGATGATAGTTCCACCAGTTGAATGCGGCCTGAATCCCCAAATGAAGTTGCTCCAGGTTCCAATGGACCGGCAGGATAAGACGGCGCCAGATGTCCGGCTCGATGTCATCGATGGAAACTCTGACCTGTATAGCGTTTGCTTCGAACATTGCCTGATGAACAAGTTTGCGATTGTGCCGAGAAGCTTTCTCGACTTGTTGCTGGTGATGACAGCGTTACATTTTATCGCGCCCGAAAAAAAGTTCCATAAATCTGCTTATGCGTTATGATATATCATAACGGTCCTGATTTGCCGGAATTTGTTGCCATGCGATCCATTTCTATCGAATCGTAAACAAGATTCGCCCACCGCCATCGACAACCTAGAGCGGTATATTGTGAGAGTCTCTCAAACCGGCGCGGAGAAGTTTTAAGATGCACCGGGCCAATCGTTGGCAGATTCCTCAGCCGTCTGCGTGTCGTCTTCTGACGGATCCGGATCCCGTTCGATGGCGGCGCGCATACGAGCCAGTTCGTCCTCAATCACTGCAAAAACTTCCGCCTGCATTGCTTCTGTTACCACGGCCTTGTCGATCAGGTTCTCCAGACCCAGCCTAACCTCAGCGCGCCAGTCATCTTCCATTTTTTCGTCTCCTTTTGATTGCGTTGTCGGAGAGCTCGATCCATGACCGCTGTCAGGAATTCGACCCGTTGCCAACCGAGTTTATGGGCTTCCTCTGTCAGGAGCTGAATAGCGTAGTCCATGGTTTGATCGAGTTCGACCTTCCGTTCCCCACTCCCTGGCTCGGCTGTCGGTGCATCAATCATTGGCTACTTCTTGGGTTAAGGACGCGGCGGACGGGTTGGGCGCTCGCCTGGCGTTTCGTTGCCCGCAGCGAGAAATCGGAAAAACCGCTGCGTCCACCATCCCCGTCGTGTCCGATTGACACACCGCGACCTCGGATTTGAAACCAATGATGTGTCTGAAAGTTCCTGTCGAATGACGAGAAAGCCAGACGATCGACACAATTATCCGGACACGCCCGATGGCCGATACTTTGTGGTGCGGGGACGCCTGTGGCGGAAAAGCAATCCGGCACTGAGCGAAGACGAGCGGGACAGACTGGTGAAAGACCTGATGTCTGCGCGACGGGCTCTCCGCGATTCGGAAAAGGATAGCGCTGCAAGAGCGGAAGCACGCAAGGGGGTTGATTTGGCCAAAATCGGCCTTGGCGAACGTGGTCCGGTCTGGTGGAATGATGGCCAGCCGGACTACAATCGCCACATGGCGAAAAACACCCCGTATGCCCGTTGGTTCGCAAGCCTTTGAACAGTCACAAAATCGTATCTTGCAACAATTTTTGTCCGTTCGAGACGGCCTGCATTACGTTGACTTGGGGCTGCGCGGGACCCATCTACCTGACATGCCAAGACAAGAGAAGAATGACATCGAACTCCTAAAGACCTGGCCCCTTGCGCCCGCAGCCACGCTTGGATCCTCCGTGCGTGCAAAAGGCATTCTGCTGGAAATGCGAGCGCGCCTTCCGAAGTCTTCGCGAAAGTCGCTCGTTCTCGAAGCCGGTGAACTCGTGCTGGCAATGCCTGCCGCTGCAAAGGTCGAATTTCACGCGGCTGCAGGCATCGTCTCTGCCGGCATGAAGGATATCGAAAGCCTACCTGTCATCCCTCGCGAGATACAGGATATTCTTACGATCAAGCCAGGCGAGAGACACCGCTGGCTCGCTGACGGCCGGCTCCCCAGTGCGGGTACGCGCACGGTCCGGTTGGCAGGTCGCGCGAGGCAGATCACGTTTCACGTCTTTGATCCTCGCATGGTCGAGGATTTACTCGATCGGGGTGCGGTTGACGAATGGCGGGAAGACGACCTTGTGGCGGCGGCTGAAAACCGACGGCGGGCCGCTTATAAAGCCAAGCTGACCCGCTCGCTGAAGAAGGGGTCAGATTCCGCATCGTCAAGAAAGGCCGGGTTCGGCGAGGAAAGCACGAAACTGGCCGGTTGGAAGGAATTTGGACGCGACGGCTTTTTGCGGTGATCGTCCATAATTACCCGGAGGCGTCTTTCCCGAAACGTGGGCGGTAAGACCATCCAGGCGGGCCATTGCTGATACGTACAGATCGTCCAATTTAGAGGAGCAACGGCGTTTCCGCACTCACCTTTTTCCTGGCCCAGAGTTCGTCGGTTCGGTTCATGGCGATGAGGTCCGGTGGAAAAATCCGTTTCTGAAACGCGTAGGCTTCGTCGAAACTTCCATGTAGCCATAGATCGTATTCATGCGACTGGAGCAGGACCGGCATCCGGTTGTGAACGGGTTCGATCGCTTCGTTCGCATCGGTCATCACGCCGCTATAGACAGGCCCCCATTCATCGCTGACCCGCCATAGTCCAGCCCATGCGAAGATCGGTTGATCCCGATGGGAAAACCACGTCCTCGTCATTTTCCCCTTTTCGCCTTCAGCTTCTGCGAAATGGGTGACCGGAATCAGACACCGCCATTGCGGTTTGCGCGCAAGCCCGATCCACATGCCCTTTGCCAGGTCGGCGATGTTGTTCACGGGCTTGGGCTTTGCCTCCGGCTTCATGGTCTTCAGCCGCAAAGGGAAGCCCCACGTCATCGACCTCAGCTCACGTACGCCGTCGTTCTCGATCACGACCATGCCCGGTGTTCCAGGATAAACCTCCTCGGCCGCGTTGGATGCCATCGGGTTCGGCACGCCGAAATACGCGGCGACTTCTGCGGCTGTTTTGCGAACGGTGTACAGGTTGCACATGCGGTTTCCTCGGATTGGCGCGGATCGATTACAACATAGAACGGTTTGAGCGGCTTAGAATAGCTGTTCCCGGCGGGCTGCCGCTTTGCCAGCGGTCGCGAGTTTCGAGAACGTCAAAGTCTTCGGCGGGCAAAGGCTCGCGGAACTGGAACTTGATGACGTCCTGAATGTCACCGGTCAGCCAGTGTTCGTACTCGTTGGGCCTCAAAAGGACAGGCATGCGCTCGTTCAGCGACCGTACCTTTTCGTTTGCCTCGCCTGTCATGCCCGCGAACACGGCGCCGAACTCTGGCGTATTTCTGCAGAAACCAGCCCAGGCGACGAGCGGTTGCCGATGAAGGCTGAACCAGGTTCTGGTCTTTCCGCCTTTCGGCCCGTCAGGATTTGCGAAATGCGTCAGCGGGATCAGGCACCGATAGCGTGGATCGACGACCGTCTGCTCCCACATGACATTGGTCAGATCGGCGACAAGGCCAAGCCGGGTGGGCGGACCATCCCGTGACTTGCGCGGGAAACCCCACGGAACAGATTTGAGGACGCGCACGCCATTCTTCTTGAAGACGATGAGCCCTGGCATTCCCTCGATCGTTTCGCTCGGCACGTCTGTTGCCGATTGAACATCGACCGCGAATTCCGCGACAACCTCTTCAATGCTCCTGGTGATGGCGAACAGACGGGACATCTGTGACTAACCTCGATCGACGTTGAGGCGACGAAGCCGGCCGATCTCCGCGGCCAGCATCAACATGCCGGCGCTGACGATGACGGCGACGGTATCGCTGTGGTCGGCCGCCTCGGCCAGTGTTGGCATATCCACCATGAAGGCCGGCTCGACGGGAATGATCTCTCCACGGACCACGAGTTGCGCCCGCTTATTGGTGGCGGCCTCAATACCTTGCTCGATCAGCCGGCGCCGTTCCGTAAGCGTGACATCATGGATCGCGTTGGCCGCGGTCTCAAGCGCCGTGATGATGTCCGTCGATACGGTTCCCTCGACTTCGCTCAATGGAAATTCCTCGATTTCACCCGCAAGGTATCAATATGAAGATCCGGAACATAGATGTCTCTTGTCTGGACTGTGATCCTCTGCCTGAGATCATCGATGACCCGAGTATTATAGGCGCGCGACATCGTTCACAGGCCTCCTAGGCTCGCGTTGGGTGGGGCTTCATGTCCCCCGAAAACGGCTGACGTTCCCGTTCTGTTCCGATCAAGTGGAAGAGTCAAGGCGGCGAGATTTGGGTTTTTCTGATCGCAGGAGGCCATTGGGCGGAAAATCGAAATGAATCAGGAATCGAAGCGCCTCGACCAGATGGCTGGTTCGATCGACTTTTTAAAAGGCTGCGGAGACTTGGCCGGAGATTTACAGATTGAGCGGGAGGCAGCGAAGCCACCAGTTCCAAACGCTGGTACCGTGTATTCGCCCAGTGTAGTATCTCACCTCGGCAATTTAATACGGCGAACGACAGGCAACACGTTGACCGGAGGGACTGGCGTAGGAGTTGTCTGTCGCGTGATAGGATCGATAACGTGTTGCGCACCAGCGGATGTGAAGAATGTCTTCCGGAGACAGTATCGACGTATCACCTTGCACCGAATTAGCAGGAGCGCCGGCGAAGGCCACAGCACCGTTCGCGCCGGAAGCAGGAGCGCGACCTTCCATGATGTGAAATGCGCTTACAGGCGTCACCGTTGATCCCAGCATCAGACCGGTCAATACAAGTGAGGCGAAGAGCGTTAGTTTCTGCGGCATGGTATGTCCGATCATCTGTCTGACCTGAAAACGAAAGCGTTTCGGAATTTGTTCCAAGATGTCCTGGCGCCCACAGCTCCCCGAGAGTCTATAGCCAAAGATCGTCACCAGCGTGAGACGTGATCGCCGACACGACCGAGGGGCAAAGACATATTGAAATACCTTATTTAAATTGCCGGCGATCAAGCCTACCGTCAGGCTGTCTACCTCATACCAGAACAGGCGACGACGACCACTGAGGCGACAAGCGCGCTCGAAGATCCAATGCAGGTGAAGCCGTGTCCCGTCTAAACCATTCCCGTCAGATTCTGGTTGTCGAAGATCAGCCCATGATAGCGATGGACTTCGAACATGCCCTGGACCAAGCGGGGTTTTCAACCAAGCTTCAGTTCTCGAACACCGGCGCGCTGACTTGGCTTTACACACATAAGCTAGATTTGGCGATCCTCGATATCGGGTTGCGGGAAGGGTCAAGCGACCGGGCTAACTGATCGGCAAAGCCGTCCCATTGAAAATGCGCTTCATCATCACGACTTCAGTTCAGAGATCGGAGCCCCACCATGCTGTATGTCATCGTCGCCATGTCCATCATCGTTTGCACGTTTTTCGTGGGGCGCTTTTTCGCGGCGAAAACCCGGCTGGTCGAGCAGGCGATCGAGGCAGCAATTGCTCGCAAGCTGTCGATGTCGCCAATGGCCGTTGAGCTTGGACATCTGAAGGAACAGAACTGCGTCATGCGCAACTTGTTGATTGACATGCTTGAGAATGAGGGGTCGGTCACGCCTCCCGCAACGAAAACGCCTGCTGAGCACGATCGTGCCGTTAAAGCCAGAATTCGGCGACGGCGCGAGATTTTCGGTGAGGCGGTGTTCCTTCTTCAGCAATCGGGCCATCCCAAAAGCAAGATCCAAGACCTCAAGATCAACGGATAAAGGTGTGACGGATTTCTTCGAAAGGTCGTCATATATTTCACGTCTCATCCATTGCTGGCCGGCACGGGGTTCAAGACCCCGGACCTAGCGCCCCGGTCCCTCAAGATGGCGGTCGGCAGGGCGAGCAATAGTTTACATCCCCAATCCCAACCCCTTGTTGAGGCTCCGCTTCAACTCGTATTGGCGCGACAGCTCAGCCCGCTGCGCCCGGTCGGCAATGCGGGCAACATCTTTGATCCGATCAAGCGTACCTGCAACCTCCGGCCCAAGCCGCAGGTTTTCCTGTTTCGCCCCCCGGAGATCGGCACTGCCAAAGCGCTGTTCGAGTGCATTGACCACCTTCCTGGCTTCCTCGAGCGCATGCTTTCCGTCCGGTGTCCCCGATATCTGCTCGAGGAATATCGGCTTTTCGCCCTGGGGTAGGCCATCAAGCTGCTTCAGAAGGGCCTCGCTGCGCGGTGTCAGGCCCGGCACCTCGACGACATCCCGCTTCTCGCGGTTCCAGGCTTCAAAATGACGCTCCGCCTCCAGGCGCCGCTCCCAGGTCCGACCAGCTGATGCAACGTGATTGCTGAGCGCCTTGGCGTAATGGCGCGCGGCTTTGCGTTCCTTGTTCTCGCCCAGCAGCCCGGATTTGCCACGCAATTCCCCGAACTGCTCCGGACGCTCGGCAACCGATTTCCCCAGCGCGTGCCCCTCCATGCCCTTGTCGACGGTGGCAACGCTGAGCTTGGCGGCAACACCATCCGGATCGGCGTAGACATTGCGACCAATGGAACGCACCACCTCCATGGCCCTCTCAAGATCCGGCAGCGCTTTCTCACGGGCCACATCCTCTACGCTGCGGGAGTGTTTCGTCAGCGCCGGCACAAGCGGCTCGACCTTTTCGCCCGGCATCTCGACACCGTGCCCACTCCGCTGCGCCTCGGCTGTGGCTGATGGCTGACGAGCGGCCTGCGAGCGAACGCGCTCATCGTTAGCGCTGTCGTGGGCCGCAGGCCGCTCGTCAGCCCGACCAGGCGAGAGGCCAACGGCAATCTCGCTGCGGACACCGAACTCCTCCGCAAGCCCCCGCCGCTCGGCAAAGGCACGGGTATAATCGAGCGTTGTTTCCTTCGCCCCCGATCGGTCCATGCTGGCGCTGAGCCCCTTCATATCCTTCAACTCGTCGCGGCCGGCATAGAGCTTCACGCTGTCACGATGGCGCGTCATCGCCACATAGGTCAGATGCCGATCCATGGTGCCGGACGCCATGACGAAGGCGCGATCGACCGTCGCCCCCTGCGATTTATGAATGGTCGTCGCGTAGCCGTGGTCAAAGGCTTGGTAACTATTGACCGGTATGGATACGGCACGGGCATTGTTCTGTCCTGCGCCGTCGAGACGTATTTGTAGTGCATCCGGCTCGACGGCCTCAACCGTTCCCAGCATGCCGTTTTTTACGCCGAGGTCGCGATTGTTTTCCAGCAACACGATCCGGTCGCCTGGCGCGAAGGACCGCTTGCCGTCATTGGTCTGATAGACGATTTCACGGCCAAGCTCACTCTGCTCTTGCTCCCCTCGTGCCAGCCTGCCGCTGTCCTGAAGCAATACCCGGATGTCGGCATTGATCGCCCGGACATCGACCCGACGATGCGCCAATGCAATCCGGGATCCTGAGGGACGCTCCTCCAGATCAGAGAGATAATCGCGGACCAGACCTGCTCGCGCCTCATCCCGGTTGTCCGAGAAGTTTAAAGCACCCCGATCGGCATAGGCGGCAAGACCCTCGCCCGTGCGATGCGTGGCAAACGCAATCGACGCCTCCCGCTGCCAGCCCTCGCTCTGCCGGCGGATCTCGGAAAGCTCGACCGCACCGACGCGCTCGGCAATCGCCCGAAACGGAGATCCTGCCCCGATCGCCTGAAGCTGCTCGTGATCGCCGACCAAAACCAGCTTGGCGCCACGCGCCTCGGCCTCGATTACGAACCGGGCGAGCTGCCGGCTTCCGACCATGCCGGCCTCGTCGATGACGAGAACATCGCCCCTACCGAGTTGCCCCCTCCCCGATTGCCAACCATAATCCCAGGACGCCAAGGTGCGCGAAGCGATACCTGAGGACTCTTCAAGTCCTTCCGCCGCCTTGCCCGCAAGTGCCGCACCATGAACCCGATACCCGTGCCGCTCCCAGGCATAACGCGCAGCCGCAAGCATGGTGGACTTGCCAGCGCCGGCAAAGCCGATCACGGTTGCCACCTGCTCGGGACCCGTGATGTGACGAACGGCCACGCGCTGCTCCTGGCTCAAACCGGATCGCTCGATCGCCCGCTCCCGATCGGCGAGCAGCATGTCGCCGCGTTCCACTTTCCCAGACAGTGAGGCAGCCAGTCTTGCCCGGATCGCATCGTCCTGTCGGCTCACTGCTTGATCGACATGATGTCGATGAACGCCATGGTTGGAGGACTGTCCCATCCGGCCGGCACTCGCGGCCATGGCGTGCTCGATCTCCAGCATCTCCCGCGTCGAGTATCGCGCCAATTCGCCATTCTGCTCCGGCTGCAACTCGACCAAAGCCGGCGATGCCATGACCGCCGCAAAAGCATTCTGGAAACCCTGGCTGTCGTCGATGTAGCGATGCAGCGCCCGCGCAACATCATGCCGGTCGAACACGCTCTTCTCGCTGGTCAGGATCGATAGCACCTGCTCCGGCTTTTCCCGGATCAGTTCCGCGTTACGGCGTGCCGCCTTCTCGTCGATCCGCGTCCGCGACACCTCCAGCCCACGCCGATCCATCTGCGAGGCAAAGACACCCATATGCTCGGTCGGCTCAACCTCCAGCCCGCGTTCTTGATGCGAGCGGTGATCAATCCGGACATCGAGCCCCGCCCGCACCAGCTGACGGTTGGCGTGGTTCTCCCAGGCCTGCCGGATATCCCGCACCTGCATGTGCGACGTCGGCTGATTATGATTCAGCAGCCACTTGTTCTCCCGCTCGATCAGCGTCTTCTCACCAAGCCCTTCCGGACCGACCGTCCGGGTCGTCATCAGCACATGGGCATGGAAGTTGCGGACATCGCCTTGCGTGTGGGGCTGGTGAATGGCGAAGTCCACAGCGGCGCCATAACGGTTCGCGAGATCACGAGCAAAGTCTCGCGTCAGTTCCAGCCTCTGCTCTCCACTCAGCTCATGCGGAAGGGCGATCTCGAACTCCCGGGCCACCCGCGCATCCCGACGTTTCTCGGCATGGTCAACCGCGTTCCACAGGCGAGACCGATCAAGCGCCCAATCCGCTTCCACACCGTCGGGAAGAACGATCTCGGCATGCTCTACGCCCTTCTTGCGGGTGAAGTCGTGCACCAGGCCGTCGCGCTCATTCAGCATCATCGTTGCAGTCCGATAGGCGGCAGCGGCCACGGCGCTACGGCCGCCGCTGCGGGCTATCGGCTTCATGCTGCAATGGTAGATCGCCAAACGCGGTTTGCCCTTCCCGATATGCAGATCGGCGACTTGAGTTGCGCAGCAACTCGTAAGTGCGCCCTTGGAACTCCTTTCGCTTCGCTCTCTCCGTAAGGGATTGCGCCAGGCGTAACCATTGTAGGATCCTACAATGGTACCGGTGCTGCGTTGTCCTGTAGTCTTGGGACGAACGAGGACGCGTCCATGAAACAAGCACGTCGCGCATCACTGGCGTTGATGATGGACGGCCATAATGCCTCTCCGCAGATCGTCGTTGGTCTCCTGCAGAGATTGCCAACGACGGGACGGCCAGTGTCAAACCGGCGGGCCGCGGCCAACCCGAAAACAATCCTCGTCCGTCTCACGACGACCTCGGCGGGTGCTAGAATTAGAGGGATAAAGATGGCGCGCAAAACGATCGAACAGCGCATCTTGGAACTGGAAGAACGCAAGAAGACGCTCAAGGCGCGGTTGGGAAAGCAGGAGCGTGCCCAGGACACCCGCCGCAAGGTTTTGCTCGGCGCTCTTGTGCTGTATCGGCTGGAGAATTCCAACGACGCAGACTTCACCCGGCGTCTCGGCGACTGGCTGCGCAGGGAGCTGCCGGGTTTCCTCACGCGCGATGGCGACAAGGCCCTGTTCGACGACATCCTCCTGCCGGCGTCATCGCCTGAAGGGTCCACCCACGGAAATCCGGAATGACGTTTTCCCGTTTCCTGAAGTTGGTCATCAAGGCTCCCGTCCTGGCTGTCGGATGTGCGATCGTCGGCGTGCTGTTTTCTGCGCTGCTGCTGTTGACGACCTTTCTCATCCATCTGATTGGTGGGCTTGAACATGGGCAGATCAGCCAGCTCGTTCAGGTCATCGCCAAACATCTGCCGCTGGTGTTTGCTGTGGGTGGTTCCCTCTCGGCATTCATGACGGACGTTCCCATCTCCTCCGTGTTCGGCTCTGCCCGTTGGGCGACGGGCAGGGAGCTGCAGAAGCTTTCCACAACAGATGATGGCCTGCTGATCGGTCGCGATCCGGAGACTGACGCGTTGCTGCGCTATGACGGGCCTGCCCATCTGCTAACCATGGCGCCGACACGAACCGGCAAGGGTGTTGGCGTCATCATTCCCAATCTGCTGACAGCCGAGCGTTCGGTGATCTGCGTCGATCCAAAAGGAGAAAACGCCAGGATCAACGGTCGCGCCCGTGAACAATTCGGGCCGGTTCATATCCTCGATCCATCCGGCGTCACGGGCGAACATTCTTTGTCCTTCCAATCCCCTCGATATGCTCGATCCCGACGAGCTCGATATGGCGGAAGATGCCAATACGCTGGCTGACGCCCTGGTGTTCGATGTGCCGGGCATGGCGGGTGACGCGCATTGGAACGAGGAAGCCAAGACGCTCATTGCCGGGCTGATCCTCAAGATTGCCGTGGCAGAGTTCCCAGGTCGCCGGCACCTTGGAACGCTGTGCGAATATCTGACGCTTGCGCCTGAGCGGTTCTCGGTTCTCCTGGCCCGAATGCAGGATATGGACGAGGCCAGCGGGCTGATCGCGCGCGCCGCCAATCGTCATCTTGGCAAGTCGGATCGGGAGGCGGCCGGTGTTCTGTCGGCCGCGCAGCGCCACACCCATCTCCTCGACAGTCCTCGCATGACCGTGGTGCTTGGCCGATCGGCGTTCCGCTCTGCCGATCTCAAGCGCAACAACGCCACGGTGTTTCTGGTCCTGCCGCCAGATCGGCTCTCGACCTATTCAAGATGGCTGCGATTGCTGATCACCCAAAGCCTCACCGACATGGCCCGCAATCCCGCCTCCCCTGCCCTGCCCGTGCTTTACCTGCTCGACGAGTTCGCCGCTCTCGGCCACCTGGCGCCGATCGAACGGGCCATGGGCCTCATGGCTGGCTATGGCGTCCAGCTCTGGCCGATCCTGCAGGATACCCATCAGCTGCGCGCCACCTATGGGCAGCCCGCCGGCACGTTTCTGTCGAATGCCGCCGTCCTTCAGGTTTTTGGGGTCAACGATATCGACACAGCCGAACTCATTGCCCGCTCGATCGGCAAGACGGATGCGCAGTACATCACCAGATCCTGGAGCGAGGGCAAAAACTCGTCCTCCGAACACATCTCGGCCCGCGATCTCATCAACGCTGACGAAATCATGCGACTACCGGAAGACAGGATGATCCTGCTCAGACAGGGGCAGCGGCCGGCATGGGTCCGCAAGCTCCGCTATTATGCCGATCCGGAATTCAAAGGGGCCTTCGATCCAGCATGAGCGACGAGATCGAACATTTATTTCAAACGCTGGTCTTCGCTCTCGGCGTCTTCATCGACAGCGATGCAAAGAAACGGCAGCGTAGAGCGTAGGCCTGTCAGGAAGCCGAGCTCGTTATCGCGGTGATCCCATTGAACAGTGGCGACGCCCGTCCCCGCATCGAGGCCTGTTTAAAGCGGCTGGACGCTGAAAGCCGTTGTGGAACGCATCTACGAGCGAAATCTACCGGGATGGAGAAGCTGCAAAAGGTCACAGACCAGGCGAGCACGTTTTCAACCCTCGCCACGCCGACACGGCACTGAGACGAACCAGTACGATCATGGGCACTGTGCTTCAAGCCACCTCTATGTGTCTACTCTTTCGGTTTGGAGAAGCGGACCCCAACGCCACCACCATTTTCCGGGATGAATTCCAGGCCTGCGGCCTCGAACGCGAGGCGTAGTGCCTCAAGTGTCGCGGGATAGCCCGGACGGCCGGCTTCAATCCGAGTCACGGTAGCCGCGGTAATGTTAGCTCGGCTTGCTAGATCGCGAACGCCCCATCTTAGTGCAGCTCTCGCCATCCGGACTTGATCGGCATTCAACATTATAACCTTGACATAATCTTTGAATGATTCAAACTCTCTGCGACCGACATTTGGTCACGGCAGCCACGCAGGTGCTTGCGACACCTTACGTGGCCTGACCGCAATTCAAGCTTGAGGGAGCTCGGATCATGGCTGATTCTGAGAATAGCAGAACTCTGCCCGCAATTGCCCGCAGAAAACGTAATCCAAAGGGATGTGCGGCAGAAAAATTGCCGCCCACAATCGACCGGCGAAACCTTCTCCCCGTTGCCGCACGACTGCTCAGTGCACGTGTCGTAGAAGCCGATGGTGAGCAAAGAGCGCCCGGTCCAACACCTGTGAGAGAATTGTGGCCCCAATGGTACGCACTCTATCAGCAGCAAATGCGGGCCTGTCGCTTCAGAAAAAAGCTTGAAGCCGAGATGGTGGAAAATTCCGCCGGTTTGTCGGCGGCGCTGCAAATTGATGGAGCGGATCGGCCGGTTGCCGCTCACCCCATTGCCGACATCCAACGATTGTCCTTCCAGCTGGACGCTGAACAGATCACCCAGGCACGCGCCGAACTTCGGCAACGTCGAAGATTATGGAGAAATCCCGACCGACGGTTGGTGTATAGTGCCGCTGTTGCCCTGGAGCAAGACCTTGCCCAAGAGGCGGGGATAACAGGTCGTGTCATGGGGCTTACAAGGCCGTCTTCGCTGATCGAACTGACCGCAAAGCTCCATTACCTGATCGTCACGCAAGATCCCGCCCTGAAACTCAAAGCGACCCCTTGGCCCGAACTGCGGAGGATGTTGAAGGATCTCATCCTCATGGATCTGAGAGGATGCTGAGTAACGTCACCAAACCGAACTTGGCGAACGTTCGAGCACAGGGCACGTTCTTGTCGGCCCCGACCGAAAATCCAGGTGCAGAAAGCTTGGATCATGACTGATTCAGAAAACAAGAGAACTTTGCCTGCGATCCCGCGCAGGAAAATGCTTCTTGCCGCAACGGCGTATCTAAGCGCCCTGGCCCCCGGTGTCCAACCCCTCCAGCGATCAAGAAGGCGTTGCCCCAGGAGACGCGTTGGCACTTTGGCGCGCCTGGTACGACGCGAATGAAGCAGGGAAGAGGCTATGCCATCAGCAACAGAGACTGGAAACGGAAGTCCTGAAATCCGCCGGCGGTTTTCCAGTCCTAAAGCTGGAGATACCGGGCGAAGCCAAACCCGTTGTCACCCGCACCTGCCAGGAAATCGACAGCTGGTTACCGGGGGCAGCAATGGCGGAAGCAAGGAAGACGGCGAAAGCCGAATTGGCGGCCAGGATCAGGAAATGGAACGCTGCTGATGAACAGTTCGGCTATAGCAGAACCCGTAGTGGGGAAACCCAAATTGCGGGCATTCAAGAAGCTTCGGCAAACTCCCTGTGGGAGGCACCCGCTCTTACAACCTCGGACATCATTGCCAAGCTCCATGCGATCATTGAAACAGAGGACCCCGGCTCTCAATTGATGGAAAGGCCATGGCCGCAATTGCAGATAATCCTTGCCGACCTCGTCCGCATTGACCATCCCGCATGATCAATACTGGCTGGTAAGCTACAAGACAGACCTCATTTGCGAGCACGATCACCATCCCGAAAGTGATGCTTTGAAGGATCCTTATCCGCTTTGCGCGCTTCCGTCCCAAGCGTAGCTCATGCAGATTTCCTAGATCGAAATAGTTAAAGCCTGATCGGCGCTTCGCGAAAGCGGTGCAGCAATACTTCCCGGCTATGGCTGTGGCGGTTCAGCGGCTCATCGGCAACGGGCTTCGACGGCTTCTTAAGGATACGGGCGTCATCATCCCGCGCCTATGCTTTCGCGATCGACTGGTTACCAAGCGGGAAACCACCTAGATTACCTTTAATTCAAAGTAAAACAAATGTTACTGTACCCCCTGTTCTGCACGCGTTTGCAGGGAGTGACAACCCATGGGACAGTCCGGCGACAGTCCTTATGACAATCCCTCCCCTTGTCCTGCCCCTTTGTTCGTTATACCTTTCTGCAAATAAGGTATAACGGATCGAACTACCCATGAAACAGATCGACATGATGTATCAGACGATGCTCGCCGAACTTGGTCAACGCTCGATAGATGCAGCCTGGGCGGCCGACTTTCCGCCGGACGGGCGGTTTACTCCGGTCACTGTGAAAGAGAGGCGCTATTGGTACTTCGATCGCCCGGACGGCGCGGGCGGTCGGATTCGTCGGTATGTCGGTCCTGCAGATGATCCGGAAATCGCAGCCCGCGTCGAAAGGTTCAAAGCTGAGAAGGACGATCTGCGCGCACGACGTCGCATGGTCTCCTCCCTCACCCGCGAAGGCGGCATGATCGCGGCCGACCGCATGTCGGGCGATGTCGTTGAAGCCCTGGCTGCCGCTGGCCTCTTCCGGCTGCGTGCGGTTCTGATCGGAACCGTGGCCTTCCAAACCTACGCTGGGATCCTGGGGGTACGCCTGCCCATGGCCGCGATACTCACGGGTGATGCCGACATAGCGCAGGACTATGCAATCTCCTCCGAGGTCGGAGACTCCCTGCCCCCTATTACCAACATCTTGCAGGCGATAGATCCCACATTCCGGCCAGTGCCTCATGTCTCCGGAGCAACGGCGTCCTCCGCATTTCAGACGGCTTCCGGCTACAGGGTCGAATTCCTGACGTCGAACCGGGGATCGGACGACCATATCGGTCAGCCTGCGAGCATGCCTGCCCTCGGCGGTGCCAGTGCCGACCCGCTGCGCTTCCTCGACTTCCTGATCCGAGATCCTGTGCGGACGATACTCCTCCACAAGTCCGGTGTCCCTGTGACAGTCCCAGACCCTGCCCGGTACGCTGTTCATAAGCTCATCGTCGCCTCACGTCGCCGCACAGACGGCCTGAGCGCCTTAAAGCGCGAGAAGGATATCCGACAGGTGGAACTCCTAGTCGAGTCTCTACAGCAGACACGTCGCGTTTCCGACCTGGTCCTCGTCTATAACGAGGCATGGGAGCGTGGCGAACGGTGGCAGGCTGCCATCCAGGCGGGCGCAGCCATGCTATCAGATCAGAGCCGGGACCGTCTCAGGGCCTGTCTCAGGACAGGCGCATTAGATATAGGTGAAAACGTCACCATTCCGTTCTAAGGATATCCTGATCAGACAGTCTCACCCACTGCGCGTTTTGAGCATGCAAAATTGATTAGGCGATCGGTATCGCGGACCTCATCGTGGCCGGCGGTCCAAGACCGCAAAAATAGGCCGGACATATTGCTGCATCGTCCTCCCTCTGTTTGTCGGGATCGTAGGGACTGTCCCTAACCCGCCTTTGCGACGGCCGAACCATTTGCCCGTAACAACGCCATCAACATCGGACCGAGCGAGAACTCGCCATTCTCCGCTCGTCGGGTGAGATCACGCAGATAACCACCGGCGGAATTGATCTGCCCTCCCCTCTCCAGGATACAGGCCATCGCCGCGGCTGCATTTTCCGGCCCCATGATTTCGCAGGCATTTTGGTACGCCGACGGGCTAACGCCTAGCATCGACCGGACAACGACGGCCGCCGCCATCATGTCGCGCCAGCTGCCGACGGCACCTCCAGGCCCGTACATTGCTATATCGGGGCACGCCTTCAGCACCATTCCAAGTGGGAAAGATTTTATCGTTTCACTCGCACGTCCGATGGCGTCGCTCGGGTTTGCGCCCTTGCCCGTTTCAGAGCCAAGTTCAGATTCATGGATGGAATCGGTATTTGAATTCTGTACGTGGCATTCAATATGAACATCATTGCTGTCTGTTTTTTCTGAATTTACCTGCATTTCCAGCAGATTGACGATTTCATCGCGCAGCATCTCCATGTCTTCGAGAATTGGCTCCAGATCGCCAGCCTGCGGCGTGCGCGGAAGCCGCGTGAGAAGCCCGATGAATTGCTCTTCGATCATTCCCCAGTCCCCTGACGCTCCCTCCTCTATTGCAGCCGAGATCAGCTTGCGCACATCCCGCCGGCAGATCGACAGACGTTCTTTCAAAAGGCGGAATGCCTTGCGATCCGCTGCCACCTGCTGGGCCATGTGGGCAAGTTCGGCGGCGCGGGCAAGCATCGGCGCCAGGCTGAAGCCGAAAGCGTCTTCCACTGTACCAGCCTTGTCTTTGTGGGCATAGCGCTTGCCGTTAGGGCTATCCTTGCGAATGATCAGGCCGGCATCCACGAGTGCCGCCAGGTGCCGGCGCAGGGTGGTGCCGGTGATGCCGTGCGCACGCACCGTCAGTTGATTGTTCGAGGGGAAGACGACCAAGCCCTTCTCCTCGCCCAGCTGCTGGTCGGGATAGAACGACAGGAGCGCATTCAGCACTGACAGCGCCCGGTCCGTAAGACCGAGTACAGCTCGAGCTTCACAGGCGTCGCGAAATACTTTCCACTTGTCGACCGAACGACCGATCCTTGTTTCAGCCGTTGCCATTTGGCCTTTCACCAAGGCAAGCGTCATCGGCCGCCGCCCAAAGGGCGTCGTCACACTTCGTACCTGCATCTTCTTTCACCTTTCAAAAGGCAAAAGAAACCTGCTCACCAAAACGATGCCAAAGACTCTTGACTGCGATTCGTGAAAATGCGATTCTCAGATTGCTACATGTGAGGAAGGCTTCCACGACGGAAACGTTTGGGGGGCCTTTTTCTTTTGCGGTTGTCTCTCCTTCGACCTTGCTCAATTCTTGCTGTGACCCCCCGCCCTATTGCGCAGGGTCGGCCGATTGATATTCGCGCATCAGATCCGGCATTCGATCCGCCAGCCAGCGCGCAAATGCTGCCTCTTTTTTGGGAATGACTACGGTCGTCCCAGAAGACGTAGACTTCATACGCCCGAAAACTCTTTCGTTAAGAGCGAAGTCACGGATCTCATCCTGAGCTTTCCCATCGCCGTGCTTAGATATCTCATTTGCAGCTCTGATTGCCTGCGCGATCCGCTCCGCTCCGTCTGCTTGCTTAAACTCTGGTGTTTTAACAATCCGGCGAACGGCCTCGGCTTTGTTTAAATCCTTCAAGATATCCGCAAATGCAGTCCACTTGGGGCGGCCCACGCCTTTTGCACGACCAATAGCGTACACAATATCGTCTGGAACGATGTCGGTGACCCGGAACAGATGCGAAATAGCCGCCTCAGACAAACCAAGGATGGGGCATATCGCACGATGAGAGAGCCCTGCACTTTTTAGCTGCACGGCCCACATTGCCTGCTCAATCCAGGTGAGGTTCTCCCTAACGCCGTTTTCGAGAGACTGCTCCTCAATAAGCTGGCGATCTGTAAGATCACGGACGTATGCCTTTATCTTAACAGCCTCCGGTCTTTCGGCGTCCGCCATGATCGCCTTGACCGCCGCCCAGCGACGGTACCCGTAAGCCAGCTGATAATGATCGCTCTTCGTTGGATGCGGTCGGACAAGAATTGGAATTTTTTGCCCTTCGCTTGCAATCGATAACTTCAGCGCCTCAAGTTCTTTGTCAGCCTCTTCGTCATTTTCAAAACGATCCTTGTAAGGAGAGCGCTCCACTTTCGTCGGATCAAGGGAAATAATGCTGTCCTCGGTCAACTGCGAGAGCACTCTTCCCACGTTTGAAATGACCGGCGATGAGTGGCGTCGTGAGGGAAAAGCCTTGTCCAGCGCTTCAGGGGCTTGGGCCGAATCACCGCGGTTTTCGGCATCCGCTGCCATTCGTTGAAGTATGCTCTTTTTCATGCACTACGCCCCCAAACCTTGTGGATCAGGTGAAGGATCTCGAAGTTAACACGATCTGCGCTTTCGATCGCTCGCTTCAGCGCCTCCCGACCAACCTCCCCGACCTCAAGCTCGTAAAGCGTTTTTTTAGCGACGGCAGCGCCGGCAATAGCAGTCGACTCCAGAGCCTCCGACACGAGTACGTCATCGCCAAAAAGACGTCGCATGACCCCAGACATGTACTTCTGCGGTCCGTCGTTCGGATTCACACGTGTCAGAAGGAACCGGAAGAAATCATGCTCAAACTGGGCGCCGAACTGGCCCAGCGTCTCGGAAAGATCGGAAATCATGATTAGAAATTGATTGCAAGACGCCACGTCGAGCATTGCTGGATGAACCGTCACGATCAGCGACGTCGCAGCATACAGTGCCGCGAGTGTCGAATAGCCAAGTGAGGGCGGTGTGTCGAGAATGACGATGTCATAACGATCTTCCACACGCGCCAGCGCATTGCTTAGCCGTTCGAAAAAAAGACCGAGGTCGTCCCTATTCCTCTGCGTAAGGTAGGAAGGGGTGTCAAACTCGAAGTCCATGAGTTCGAGGTTTCCTGGCACCAGATCGACGCATGGGAAATAAGTTGGTCGAATGACATCTGCCAAGGCTCGGCGCTCGTTGTCATAGCGTATCGCCGCATAAGCAGTCTCATTTTCTCCGAGATCAAATTCTGGTTGGATACCAAAAAGCGCCGTCATGGACGCTTGTGGATCCAGATCCATGCACAACACCCGGTAGCCCTGCAACCCGAGGAAATGGGCCAGATGCATGGAGGTCGTCGTCTTCGAACTTCCCCCTTTGAAATTTGCAGTGGCGATTACCTGCAGCTTCTCGCCCTTACGGCGGTACGGCAAAAGCTCACCGGCATCATCCGGACGAAGGGTAGCGAGAAACGAGCGCAATTCTTTCACCTGGTCAACCGTATAAGTGCGCCGATTGTTCTCGGCGCGCTCCGGTACAGGGCCCTTCCCTTCGATTGTTAGTTGCCGGAGAGTGCTTTCAGGTACTCCCAGCAAGCGGACCAGATCGAGGGTCGAGAATGTTCTCGCGAATGTTTTTCGTGCGGCTGGCGGATAGACTGCTTCGCGCATATCTTGAAGCTCCGCCGAAAGCTTCGACGTATACGCCTGGATCTTCGATGCGGTATCTCTGACGTTATGAGAAGCCGAGTAAAGCATTCAATCCCCTTGACGGTTATGGTCTCGATACGCGACCCTTACCGTCAGAGATGTCAGAGAGACTCCGATTCTTCAAGGAGTTTTTCGTTAACGAAAAGTTAATACCACCAATCACTGGTGCAGACTTTACAATTGTAAAGTTCAGCGCGACCTGTAGCTCCCACCCGGGCGGGCGGCAAGCGAGAGGGCGGCGTTTGAGCACCCATCGATCTGTATCAAAAGCGGGCCATCGGCGCCAACAGCGTAGCACTGTAATGCGTGTCTGCCGTTCAGGCTGGGCGCCCCAGGAGATCGTTCAGGTTCGGCCCTTTGCGGAGCCGCACCTCGCTGGATCAATTCCAGGGAATGACGGACATCAGATCATCGTCGTCTTGGCCCGGGAAGCGCCCGAGATTGGCAGTGAGACGTCCTTATCCAGTATTGACCGAGACGGCGTAGTAGCCACCGCCGTTCTGATGGATCTTCTTCCAGATACCGCCGATTTTTACGGAGCGTCCCCTAGGGGTCTTGGCAAGGATGCGGTAAACGGGCGCGTTCGGGTTGGTGCTGCTGATTTCTTCGTCGGTCAAATCGATGTCATTAGCCATGGATACGTTGTTGCCCGAGAGGCCAGTATCGGTGAAGCGGATGAAGTTTACGAGGTCGGACATTGATGTATCTCCTTTGTTCGCGTTGCCGATGGACACAACAAAGGAGCGGCACCAGGAACGGCCGCACCAAAAGGGTCGCAGCACCTGAGAGCGGAACGATTTTGCAGCGCGAGGAGATTTGTAGAATCGGGGAAAATCGTTCCGATCGAGGGTTGCGGGCGTGACGACCGACCTTAGTGGTCCATCTGAAGGCATCGCTTACAAAGGAGATCAAGCAGATCTATCCGGATATAAACGCCGCTAGTTTCACCGAAACCGGCATCGCAACTCTCGACGCCAGACGCAGCTACCTAACATTGACCAGGAGATTAAACACCACTTCGCGCAAGAACCGTCGACTTCTCCCAACGACACTAGCAGAGAGCTGGGGCTCATACGGAACTGGCTGAATCTGGGAAGAAGACCGATCACGCAGCGGGCCCATCGAAATATAGATCGGCTCCACCAACGTGCCATCCTCGGAGCCTCCCCTGACAAGATCCCTGGTTTTCAAGACAGGAACATTAATCGCGCTAACGATTGACAGCTGCTCGGGGTTGCGAGCACGATCACAGTAGGAGAGATGAAGATTTATTCCTTTCTCATTTAACGGAAAACCGTAGATGGCGGGTCCGACAACAAGCCACATCATGCGCACCCGATCACATGCGGGCACATCCAGCCAATGTCGCACCGGAAATAAACGCTCGCGCGAGACAGGCGCTCCCGTTAGTCCCGCGCTGGGCGATGCAATCCGGATGGGAGCCCGGAGCCAGCCGGCCCCAACAACCAGCCTGTCCGCGACCAGTACGGCTTCTGTCTTTTACCCGCTGCCTTCACGGATATGCTTGCGTCTACGCCCTTGGCTTCCGCCACAGCGAGAGCAATGCTCTGCCGATTGATGATTGAAATAGCTGTCGGCGGTCGTCTCGAACCAGTTGGTCATCCGCACATTAAGCGCACGACCAAGCCCGTTTGCCTGCTCGATACCAGAGGCGGTCAGTGAATTTCTTCTCCACCGCATTGACAGAGGGGGCTGCGGCGTAGGCAAGCAGGAGCAGCAATTCTTCACGGCCCTGTGAAGGGCACCAACCAAACAGGTCGGCAGGATTTCCGGGGATTTTATGCCCATAATTCTCCTGTAAGCTCTCGAAAGCGGTAACCGCCTTCTGGCGATTTCTTCGCCCCTTCGACGCGCTCATAAGTTAGCGACACTTGCAGGGCGCCTTTGCTCGGACACATAGCCGGTGTAGGCACGCAGCAGCATGGCGTGAACGACGGCGGCAAGCGCCACATCGGGATTGTGGACCAGCTCGACGCGAAGCGCTGCGGTCTTCTGTGCCGTCAAGTCCTCGAACAGGGTTGCCGGGTGGGTAAGCTTCGGACTGTCATCCTTGGCTTTAGCGCTTGCGGGGGCGTCACCGTTTTCGCCGTCGTCCTCGTCTCCGCCCTCGTCCTCATTCCTGACGATGCCGATCGCCACTTCCAGCTTGCCGTGATAGTTGACATACAGCACGACGCAGCTTCTCGCTTTGTCTTCGGCCAAATAGGCTTCCTTGTTTCGGAAAGCTCGTCCAGCCGCCGGTTGATCGCATCAACGCGCTCGTGTGCCCTCTCCTCCTCAGCCTCGTTGTCGATTATTTCTGCCAGTTCATCATGCTCTTGGCAAAGCGCGTCGTATTCACCTTGAACTTCGTCGGAAATCGTCGGAAACCATGAAGGCGGAAAGTTGCTCGAAGGTCATCTCCTCCTTGCGGTAGAGGTCCAACAGTTTGGGTGAGATCCGACAGCAGCATCAAAGCCCGTCTGCGGCGCTCACCAGCTGTCACAAAATAGCGGCCCTTCTTTTCAGCGGTCCGCACGACTAGGTTTTGCAGAATGCCGTTGACCTTGATCGATGCGGCAAGCGCCTCAATGCTGTCAGCGGAGTAGGTTTTGCGGACGGTCGTGGGGTCTGCATCCAGCTTGTCGATGATGATGGTCGTCGTCATGTCTTCAGTCTCCTGATGTCCCGTTTCCTTTGGTCCGAAGGACGTGCTCACACGTTCCTCGGAACGAAGGGAGGGGGCGTAAGTACGCTGCCGGTAGGGTGGGGATCGGGTCATGGGTCGGGCGGGGAGAAAAAACGGAGGGTTCGGCGCTTTGGCGGTGAAAGCCGTTTTTTCTTCCCGGTCGACAGCGCCCTGGCTCGTTTGCCCATTGGCGCGAGCACCGACCTATCGTAAGAGCGGCATGTTACGGAGAAGATGCGCATACGCTTCTCGCGGATGCTCCTTCCAGATGTAAGCGCGGGTCGCGCTCTCAACTTCTCGCCCTTTTGTACGAGAACCCGCCGTGTAAGAGATCGTAACCCCGAATTGACCAAAACCGTTTACGGATTCGGTGGAGCAGAACACTATGCGGCACAGTTGAGCCCGGCTCGTGCGTTACCCGTCATCACAGCCAAAAACACATCGCCACTGTGCACACGAGGGATGTACATTTGACGAATAAACGGCTAATGTACATCCACGTACACACGAGGATGATAGAATGCACACCACAAAGGCTTTCAAGAATGGAAATTCGCAGGCCGTGCGTATCCCGGCCGAACTGGCGTTTGACCGGACCGATGTCGAGTTGGAAATCGAGCGCGTCGGCGACGAAATCCGCATCCGTCCTGCGCATCGCTCCCTGGCCGGCGTTCTGGATGTATTCGCCCGCTTCTCTCCGGATTTTATGCCTGACGGGAGAGAGACCCATGAGCAAGACGAGCGGGATAAGATCTGATGGCGCGCTACATGCTCGATACGAACATGTGTATCCACCTGATGAAAAACCAGCCGGAGCAGGTCGCTCGCCGCTTTGCCAGTTGCTATGTGGGAGACGTGGTGATGTCGGCCATCACCTTCGCCGAACTCGAGTACGGTGTATCCGCATCTGATGATCCCGCACGGGAACTTGATAATCTTGCAGCCTTGGCTGAACTGATCACGGTAGAGCCGTTTGGGATTGCAGCAGCGCGTGCCTATGGTCCGGTTCGAATGGCGACAAGAGACCGGGAGAAAGATCATCTCGACAAACTGATTGCGTCGCATGCAATCGCTCTGGATACGATCCTGGTTACCAACAATACGCGCGACTTCCTCGCGTATCCCGGACTGAAGCTCGAAAACTGGCTAGACGCGTAACGCAGAGAAACCAGTTAACCCGTCCCAGCGGCTATGCCGGGAGGGGCAGCAGGGGAGGGGGGGCCTTGCCGGCTTCGTGCCGCTGCGAGTGCCAACGAACAAAGCACGGTCAGCGAAAAACGAAGAGTATCGGAGAAATCAGCATAGCGCGGCTCCAAGCGGGATTTCGGGAATTCTCGACGCGCAGGGAGCGGAAAAAAGGCAGTCGCAGGAGCCTCATAGTGGCCCGAAGGGGAGGCGGGATTCGACTGCCGCCGCACGCTGCGCACCGGTTGCATGGGGCGGAAACCAAAGAAGCCGAACGTTAAAGACCACCGTTTTCCACCAAGCTCCGGAAAAGCTACGGCGCTATTGGGGAGCGCGGGTTTCCTCCGCTTGGCTGCGCTCGCCTTTTCGGCTCGTTCCGGCCGCAGGCGCGCTGTCCTACGGCGCTGCGGCTGGAAAACGGTCCACAATACCTCGGAGTGGACGTCAGGATGGCTGAAGCGGCCGCAGCGAGAAACCCGGGACAGGGGAGGGGAGGCAAAGCGCCACCGCTTCTGGCGACACCTTACTCGAGAGGGTTCAACCCTTCAGCGCTGCCATCCTTTCGCCGAGCAGCCAAAGCGCCTTGTTGAGTTTGATATCCTGGTCGATGCCGTTGACGGCACTAGACTTTATACGGCTCGGCCTTCGAAATCATCCCGTCAGACACCACGCAAACCGCCCTTGATGGCGTTTTCCTGAGCCACGTTCCAGCCTGTCCATAGATCGTCGGCGCGATCATCGTGGCGGCGGGGGACGACGCTGAGGACGCGTGGGTTCCATCACCAAATGGAGGACTGCGCGCGACCGCAAATGAAGGACAGACATCTCGCAGGCGCGGCCCATCTCCTTGGGAAGATCTCCAAAATTCCAAGGACCTCGCAATGGCCAGTGAAGCAGCTCGCGTTGTTGCGGACAAAAAGAAAACGACCGCATTGCTGGAAGCACGTCAAAAGTTGTAGCGCGAGCGCTCGGGAACTAAGCAAACCTTCCAAGGTTCCAGCACCATAACGTGATGGCCGCACGCGCCCCAACCAGATTATCAGCGGATGACGAATGTCGTCGGTGTGCGGACGGCTGCGAACGGCGGCAAAATTGTTTACGTGAAATAGCCGCACGGCCGAAGTTTACCATTAAAGCTTGCTGACCACGGATGAACTGGCAGCAGCGGAGATGTTGAAAGGGCCGGAGTGCGAACGCCGGCTTTTTTCATTTGAATGTGCCACCACCAAAAGAAAAGCCAGCGGCTTTGGGGAAAGCGGCTGGCCTTAGAGCCGATACCAGCGGGGGACCGGCATCGGCGAGAGAGCGCGAGGGGGATACGCTCTTGGGATGGAAACTCACCATGTTTCAGTTAGTTCCGTGCTTTCATCCAGTCTTGTTGGAAACTGTCGCTGCGACAATGGGCGACTGTACGGATTTAAAGGAATTGCCTCGTCTCCTGAAGCGGAACAAAGCCCTGATACCCTAGTAAAGCGCAGTTGGGGCGCGGCGCTTTTGCCAATGCTTTAGCGCACCAGGCAAATCGCCCCGACCCGACGGGGTCTATGTCGGCAAAGGGGACGTATTTGTGCCGCTGTACTACTTCGTTGTTCGCTGTGCCGATGAAATGGACGAGGATGAAGAGCGTCTCGAATTTCCAGATCAGGACGCAGCGATTGCCGATGCAAGGATATGTTTGCTGGACATGGCCCGCGAGGCGGCCCGGCTCAACATCCACCTCGTGACTGCCAATACATCGCTACGACGACATCCCGGCTGAGGGAGCGGGCGATTTCGATAGATGCGGTCCGCACGATCTGATCAAGGGCAGCCTTTGCCTTGCGATAGGAAATCCATCCACCCAACCGATTGTCACCGATCGAGCCAACGCGGGCCGACTGGAACGCGATGATGCTTCGACCTTCGCGCGCCATCTTTGGCGTAAAGTGTTTCAGGACGAGCGCCGGTCCTACGGGGTTCACTGAAAACTGCGCCATGAAGGCATCCGGGTTGAGGTGCCGGATGGACTTTTCTGGTGAAAAATCTCCGATCTCAAGAGCACCGGTTGCACAAAAAGGAAATCGAGCCGATTTTCAATTAGTGATGCGGCACGCGCTATGCTGTCTTCATCAGTGATATCAACCTCTCCTGCCCGCCGCGGAAGCGTCAATAGCTGCGCGCGCCATTCACCGACGCCGATCGCAACGGCAACGGCTGCGCCGATCCACTGCTTGCACCGATCACAAGTGCTCGATATACCGTTTGAAGGGAAAGCATCGACATCGATTGTCGAGTCATTGTCGGGCCTCTGTCTAGAAACCATTCCACAGAGAGCGCTTGACCGTCGGTTTTTCAACCCGGCGCTACGAGCGTGATGTCGGCGCAGCCATAAGTTCCTTCGCTCTCTGTCGGGCAGATTCAGCTGCTTCCCGCAATGCCCTTGATCTTGCACGCGCCGAACTTTGTCGAGAGCTCCGAAAGAGCGCTAGCTCCGCGCGCCTGCCATGAGGCTGAAATAAATATTGTCTTTCCGCGAATAAACCACCCAGTCCCGCGGTTTTCTATCAGGAAGTGTCCGATTGGCGCCACACCGTTTTGCGTCGACGGCCCCTTGCTCAGGCATGAGCACGGCTAACCTCTGGATGAAGGGACGTTCATATGGCAATCAATTATTTCAATGCGGCGACACAGTTTTCAAACGAGTTTCAACAACTGTTAGGTTTTGCAGGAGGCACCGAGGGCAACGATTTTCTCTATGACTACGACAATGCAAGCCAATGGGTCTCCGGACGGGGCGGCAACGACCTGATCTACGGCAGAGGCGGGACAGACCGCTTATTTGGCGACGACGGAGACGATCAGATTTCAGGGGGCAACGGCGCCAAACACATTTCCGGCGGAAATGGCAATGACATCCTTTACTCATCCGTTGACTATTTCAACACTCGCAATACTCGATGGGCCGACCACCTTGATGGAGGATCGGGTAACGATACCGCTTATGCCAGCACGACTGCAGGCAAGAACGATCTTCTGTGGGGAGGCGATGGTTTCGACACGCTGATCTACCAGACGTCCCAGCGTGTTTTCATGGACCTCCGCGTAAACGATATCAACGCTGAGGCGGGTTATGCGATCGGCGCGCAGATCGGCACCGATGACGTCGGCAATTTCGAAAAGATCGTCACCGGCTCCGGCGACGACGAAATCTTCGGCAACTATGCCGACAACATCATCGATGGTGGCGGCGGTCCCGACAAGCTGTGGGGCGACGGTGGCAATGACAGCCTTTATGGTGCTGCGGGCAATGATCAGCTTTTCGGTTGGTTCGGCAACGACCTGCTGTCCGGCGGCGCAAACGAGGACGAGTTGTACGGCGAGCAGGGCGACGACAAGCTCTATGGTGACGACGGCAATGACAAGATGTGGGGCGGGGATGGCAACGACCAGCTGTTCGGCTGGTGGGGTAATGATCTGCTGTCCGGCGGACAGAACAACGATGTGCTTAACGGCGAACAGGGTGATGACACGCTTTACGGGGACGAAGGCAACGACAATCTCTATGGCGGCGACGGCAATGATCTGCTTGCCGGGTGGGTTGGATCCGACATTCTTGATGGCGGGCTTGGCAATGATCAGATCCTTGGCGAGCAAGACAACGATTTTCTCTACGGCCACGAAGGCAACGATTCGCTTGATGGTGGTGCCGGCGACGATGAGCTTTACGGTTGGATCGGCGCCGACACGCTGATCGGCGGGCTCGGAAAGGACACGTTGGCGGGCGAACAGAACGACGACATCCTTTACGGCCAAGACGGCAACGATACGCTCTTCGGCAACGAGGACAATGACACGCTTTTTGGCGGCATCGGAAACGACACGCTTTACGGCGGCACGGGCAACGACGTGCTGGCTGGTGAGCAGGACGACGACGTGCTTGCCGGCAACGAGGGTGACGACAACCTGGCCGGCAACGATGGCAATGACCAGTTGTTCGGCTGGGTTGGTATCGACACGCTGAACGGCAATGCGGGCAACGACATACTCTATGGCGAGCAGGATAATGACTACCTGTTCGGCGAGAACGGCGAAGATCTGCTTTACGGCGGCGACGGCAACGACGATCTCAAGGGCGGCGCAGGCATCGACACCCTCTATGGCGACGCCGGCAACGATGCGCTGAACGGCGAGCTGGATAATGATGTCCTGTGGGGAGGGGCGGGTGACGACACCGGTTATGGCGGCGAGGGGAATGATGCGCTGAACGGGGAGGCCGGCTCCGACACGCTGTATGGCGGCAAAGGCAACGACACGATCTCCGGCGACGAGGATTCCGATGTGCTTTATGGCGAAGCCGGGACGGATATCCTGTATGGGGACGCTGGCAATGACGTGCTGGTTGGCGGCTCGAGCGCCGACAGGTTGTACGGTAGCAGCGGCACAGATGCGGCATCCTATGCCGGCGCGACGAAGGGCGTCGTCGCCAGCCTTTCCAACGCCTCGCTAAATACCAACGATGCGAAGGGTGATCGCTATTCGTCAATCGAGAACCTAGTCGGCACGAGCCATGATGACGTGCTCACGGGTAACACGGGCACGAATACCCTGAGTGGGGGGAGTGGCAACGACAAGCTAATCGGTGGTGTTGGCGCCGATCGGTTGTCCGGCGGCAGCGGCACGGATACGGCCTCCTATTCCGGCGCGGTGAAGGGCGTCGTCGCCAGCCTTTTCGACGCATCGCTGAATACCAACGATGCGAAGGGCGATCGTTATTCGTCGATCGAGAACCTGGCCGGCACGGGTTATAGCGACAGGCTGACCGGTGACGGAGGCGCCAACACACTCAGCGGAGGCAGCGGCAACGACACGCTGATCGGTGGCCGAGGAGCCGACAAACTCGTTGGCAGTAGCGGTTCGGATACCGCCTCATATTCCGGTGCGACGAAGGGGATTGTCGCAAGCCTTGTCAATTCATCGCTGAATACCAACGATGCGTTGGGCGACATATATTCATCGATTGAGAACCTCGCCGGCACAAACTACAGCGACCGCCTGACCGGTGACGCAGGCGTCAACACCCTGAGCGGAGGCAGTGGTAACGACACGCTGATCGGTGGTGCCGGAGCCGACCGACTGTCGGGTAGCAGCGGCACAGACAGCGCCTCTTATTCCGGAGCGACAAAGGGCGTTGTCGCAAGCCTTTCCAACGTGACACTGAACACCAACGACGCGAAAGGCGATACCTACTCGTCGATCGAGAACCTCGTTGGCTCGAGCTATAATGACGTGTTGACCGGAGACGCTGGCGCCAACTCCATTTGGGGGAGTTCAGGCAATGACAGACTCTATGGCGGTCTCGGAAAAGACCTGCTTGTCGGCGGTTCGGGCAAGGACGTGTTTGTCTTCGATACGAAGCTCGCCTCGACGAACATTGATGAGATCAGCGATTTTATCACGCTTGACGATACAATCCGCCTCGACGACGACATTTTTACCAAGGCTGGCGCGGTCGGCAGCCTTGGTAATTCCGCGTTCTACGTCGGTACCAAGGCACATGATACGTCCGATCGCATTATCTACGACAAGGCTCTCGGCGCGCTTTGGTACGATGCCGATGGCAGTGGTAGTGGCCAGGCCGTGCAGTTCGCGCTGCTGGATAAGGGTCTTAGCCTGACGGCCGCGGATTTCTATATCATCGCCTGAGGTCTTCATAAGGGGTCCCACGAAAACCGGAGGCCGCGCGCAGATTTGGCGCGGCCTCCGGTCCACGGCGCCTCGGGAAGGGGTTCTGCGAGGAGTATTGTCGCCCTTGAAAACACGATCTGGCAGAAGGTTCGCCCTTAGAGGCCGACCTGGCTCAAGCCGGCACAGCTCTTGAGCAACATCGACAATCCGAAAATGGCGAGAAAGATCGCAGCCCCGCGGTTCGCCAGGGTCAGCGCGCCAAGGGTCAATCGTTGCCTGAGCCGCGACAGGCCTATGCTGAGCAGCAGCCACCAAGCAAACGAGCCGAGGAAAACGCCGATGGGCAAAAGCCCGCCTGGCGCCGCTATCTGGCTTGAGAACGCGGCCAGCGCCGCCGCGCACAGCGCCGGCGTCACCGGGTTGAGAAAGCCGAAGCCAATCGCGCTACAATAGGCGCGGCTGAAACTCGGCTGGATGCCGCCTGGCGTGACGGCAACGAGTTCGCGCCGCCAAAGTCTGGCCGCGAAATAAAGGAGCAGCAATCCGGCTGCAAAGGCCAGGAAACT
The DNA here is from genome assembly GCF_001425605.1 of Rhizobium sp. Leaf453. Lineage (GTDB taxonomy): Bacteria > Pseudomonadota > Alphaproteobacteria > Rhizobiales > Rhizobiaceae > Pararhizobium. Next base: position 144,493 of record NZ_LMRG01000005.1, read on the forward strand.
TGCGTTCTCCGGACGGCTCATGATCTGCATCCCACCGACGAATGCCAGTGTACTGTAAGTCAGGTGAACCGTAGCGACGCCGAGACCGGATGCAATGCCGGCGCGCATGCCGTCCGCCAGCGTGCGTTCAACGCACATCATGCTGGTCGGACCGAACGGAGCTGCAATCGATAATCCGGCGCCCGCACCCGCCAGTAGACATGCAATTTCGCTCATGGATACCCCCGCCTCTCTGGTTGATTAAACCGGGAGCTGCAGAGGTTTATTCGCGTGGAGCGGAAATTATTATTGAGATCCGGAGAGCGTCTTTTCGTAGAGCGCGGCGAAGGAAGACAATTCCGCGGGATTGAGGTCTGACACGGCCCAGTAGGTCAGGTCACCTACGGTCCACCGCCGGACATTCGTGCCGTCGACGACGTTTGAAGCGCTCACCGCCATCCCACTGGACGTCGTGACGGTGACACTGATCGTGTGCTGCCGGCGCTTGAAGACCATGGTCGGAACCACCTGTCCGCTGATGACATCCACCCGCCCGCCAACGAGCGGAAAGCCCTGTGCGGAAAAGTCCGGCGCTGTCGGCGCAATGGTCGTCTTTCCGTTGAACCATGGCTTCACGACATGGCTTTGCGAGGAGGCGATGTCGAACGGCTGTGGAGCGATCAGGCCTCTCAGATGGGCGGCAAGGATTTCGTGTTCGATCGTCGAGACCTGCCGCTCCTCCTGGGACAGATACATCACATAGCCACCAGCGAGGCCGCCTGCCGCGACCCCGATCACGAGCGAAGCCGCCATCGATCGCCAAGGTGTGGCAGCTCGGGAATTAGCCCCCAGCATAGAGGCGTTCTCGTCGATACGCTCGTCCGTAGCCCCATCGTCACCGGTCACATCAAGCGAAAGCGAGGCGATGACGGTGCTGCGCAAGCTGTCCGGTACCGGGTTGCCAGGGAGTGCATCTGTCAGATCGGAGGAAAGGTTCGCCAGGCGGCGCATCATTGCGGCCAGTTCCGGTTCCCTATCGATCCTGTCCTGCATCGACAGCGCTTCGCCCGGTGACAGTTCTCCATCGTGATAGGCATTCAGTAAAAGAAGGGTCTGATTGTCGATCGTCAATGGTCTGTCTCCTTCAATAGAGACAGAAGCGACTGCCTGGCTTTGGCGAGACGCGACATGACGGTTCCGGTAGGCACATTGCTGATTGCCGCAATCTCCCGATAGCTCAGTCCGTGAAATTCTCTGAGCACGAGCGTTTCTCTGAGATGCAGCGGCAGTTTCTCCACGGCATTTTTTAACGCGACCGAGCGCTGTTTGGCAAGAAGCAGGTCTTCCGGCGTCGGCACTGCGGCAACCAGGATGCCGCCCGTTTCGACCTCGTGCTGTGCCTCAATCGGCATGTCTTCGAGTGAGACGAGCTTGGACGGCCGGTGACGCTGCAGCCAGGAATAGGCTGCGTTGCGAACGATGGTCAGGAACCAGGCCCGCGCATTGCCTTCGGCAAAGTTTTCGATAGCGCGATAGGCCCTGATGCATGCTTCCTGCACCACGTCTTCCGCATCCGATGCGCTGCCGGTCAACCAGCGCGCGAGGCGATAGCCTTCATCGAGACGAGGCAATACGATCTGCGCAAAACGTGCTTTGGCTAAAGTCGTCAATGGTTCGCGTAATCAAAAAGACAAAAACATCGGTGTCAGCCTCTCGAAGGTTTCGCCCCCGACAGGTTGCGTGAATAAAAGGACGCTGAACTCTGCGGGCAAGTCAACTTAAAAGAGCAGAGTGAGCGACAGTTCACTGCCTGTTGTAAAACAACGTGGGTCTCGAAACACGGAAGTCAAGTCGGCAATGGCAGGAAGTCGATGGCCGTTCCAGGGCGTAGGGATGGTTACGACGCCTTGCCCCTGGCGGACCTGCGAAGTTATTAGCTCGGATCTCATCGCACAGCCTCATCTAACAAAAATCCAGAACTCCAGTTGCACCGGTTAAATACCCGACGCAGCCTTAGGACCCCTAAATTATCGCCTCCGCAGGCTGAATATCTTGAGGACCTTTACCGAGACGCTGGCTTTTCCTCGACCGCGCCTCAATTAAAATATTTCGTCCGCACTGGTCTTGAACATCGAAAAGGTCGGATAAAGTCGCGATTTACACCTGCACAGGCTTGATCGTCGCCACGGATATGTTGCCATCCAGAACACCTCTAGCGAGATCGCGACGACCGTGTTCGAGCTCGATCACAGTATAGAGTTTTTCCAATCTGAAGGCACTCGCATGGCTGGTCGTAACGTCTTCCGCCGGAGCGCTGTCCACCTCCATGAAATCCAGCTCGCGCTGGGATGCAACAATTCGTGCATCCCCCGCTGTTTTGGCCGCAACCACGACAACGCCTTGGTTCGGAGAATTGTCCCACCGTGGATCAGTTGGAGCGGCGGTCGGCTCTAGCCGGTAGACATTGGGAAGCTCGACGGCTGTCTCCTCTGTCGTCGTGGCATCACGTATTTGCTCCTGGCTCTCGACGGAGAGCCCGAACTCGGTCTGGTCGGTGTCATGGTTCGTTGATGCCAAATGGGTCTGACCGCTGGTCGAAGCCGATGCTATCCTGCTTGCTTCTGCTTGCGCTCGATTGGCGCTCGGATCGGCATCTGTTCCGCCTTACGCATTGGGGATCGTGTCAACGACCCGTGTTTCCGGACGATCGCCACCGGATACATGTTCAGTTTGCCACTGGCCGTCCACAGTTTCGAAGCTGATGTCCGCATCTTCTCCACCAAGTTGCTGTCGCAACGACGCAGCTTTTGCCGCCGCCAAAGCTGTGGCATGGTCTGGGAAAGGCTCGGACCAGACATCGTTGACACGATACGCATATCCGCCGTCATGTTCGCCGATCTGATACGTCAAAGGCATGGGATTCTCCGGTTACAGGGTTTAGGCATTTGATCACCTGAAGACGTTGAGCCGTTCCATCGGATGGTGCAGCGGATAATGCCGATGGGCGCTAGCAGGTAAACGCGATCATTCCGCATGACATGCCGCCAACCCATTGTCAGCGAATGTTCTGCCAGTGTCGTCGTCGTGTTTCGAGACCGCGGTCCCCGGCAAGCAATCAGCGTGTCGCGCCCATCAAAAAGGCGATTGCTCCAATCATTACGGCCACCATCAATGGCCTGTCGCGACGTGTTCTGGCAATCTCCTCGATGGCCAAACGTCCGACCCGTGGTACCCCCTTCACGACAGCATCCTGAAGCCGTGCGACTTCTGTCTGCAGGGCGTTGACTTCTTCCTGCTCCTTCCAAAGTCGATTGGCGGCCAACGCTTCATCGACGAGAGGTGCGGGCGCACCCGACGTAGATTCCTCCTTAAATCCAGTTTGTGCCTGGCGCGCTTGCTCTTGCTCGAATGAGCGCGCGGCAGGAGATCTTTTTTCAATGTCTGGCATCCAAACGTCCTCGAAAAGAGTGATGTGGGAGCGAACGACGATCACCAGTCAACCATGCTAGGAGTGGTGCGTACTGGTCGACGTCGACAGGTGCTCACGAGCTTTCAACTCGCAGAATGCCCACGTGTTCCACTGTGCCCTGACTCGGTTGAAAAAAGTCATGAGGTTAGGCTCCTCTGCCGCACATTGCCGCATAATGGCGCTGGCGCTTACTGGAAAGCCGCCGGGATTCTCAGCCAGGCATCTCCACCCCTATCCGGCTATAAGAATGACCCACGTAAAACCGGCGTTTGAAGCGAGGCGTGAGGAACAACGCCAACGGTTTTGTGTTTATCTTCCTCAAAGCGAATTTGAGACGAAGCAAGAGCTGGCTGGGCCTAAGTTTGTGGGGGCGGTCAAACTCTCGAGAGGACCGCAGGATGGTCAGCAATCACAGCAGACGGGTAGACGTATACATCGTGTCACAGGCTGTCGCCGCTTGGTGTGAGTTCTATGAAGTCGATCCGGGCGAGAAGGAGCTTGAGGCGCTCGCCGAGGCGGCAACCCAGCTCTACCTTGATGGCCGCCAATCGGCTGATGACTTAGCCACTGGCCTCATCGGTACATATATCGGCCCCTGGTCGTTGGTGATCAACGCTCCGACGTCAGCTTCTGTACACTGATTGGTGTGATGTTCAGGGTTCAAAGGATAACATTGAGATCGCCAAATGCGATATGTGACTGAAGGCATCGGCCCGGGCGGTCAAGCCAGTCGTGACCCGCGTCCGATAAGGCAGAGTGTTGGTTTCGACGCAGAACTGAGCCGGTGGAGATGCGGACGACACCCTGGACCAGGAGCAGGTAGTTCAGGTATTCTCATGCAGAGAGAATTCGGGCGGTCGAGCTGTATATCAGCTCGGCAAGCGGTTTAGGCGACGATCCGCCAATTAGTTTATCCGGCCAAGAATGCGTTGAGAAACTGGTACCGAGAATGCGAGCAGCATTGAGACTTGCACGTTCATTGTGTGGCTCGCGCGCCGAAGTTTCTGAGGCCCAGAAGCGAGTGGCAGTTGAGTAATATCGCACTCACGATCGCCGTATCTTTTCAACGATGAGAGGTGTTCACCGTCAGCGCGAGCTTGAGAGAACAGCTCACATTGGGGTTTTTCGCGAAGGACATTCGGGTCCGCAACCCCTGCAGTCTGGACAATCTGGCAGCCGCGCTGAATGACCTGAACATCTTTCCGGTATTGGGCAACTGAGTACGCTGATGGTGAGAAACTGAGATTAGCTGCGGTCGGAAAAAGCCACGCTATTACCGACTGCACCAGCGACCTTAGTCTTGTCAATTAAATCCCGGACCCGCTTCGCTAATGTCTTCACGTCGAATGGTTTGGTCATAACCTCCATTCCTGACTCGAGGTGACCTTGATTGAGTACAGCACTTTCGGCGTATCCGGTTATGAACAAAACCGGCAAGTTCGGTACTTTATTGCGAACCACACTGGCCAGTTGCCGGCCATTCATCCCGTTTGGGAGGCCCACATCCGTCAGTAGCAAATGTATCTCCTGACCAGACTCGATGATTTTAAGCGCTCCTGCCGCGTCATCTGATTCAATTACTACATAACCAAGCTCATTTAGCTCGTCAGCCGTCACCATGCGAATAAGCGGTTCATCGTCCACCAGTAGAATTGTGTGACTGAGTGGGCTGGAAGCCTCCGTCTCCTCCCGGTTTCCGTCTTCTGCAGCGATCTGGTCCGCACCCCTCGGTATGTAGATGGAAACCGTAGAACCTTTGCCTACCTCAGACAAAATATTAACACCACCTCCAGATTGTCCCGCAAAACCCCAGACCATTGACAGACCTAACCCGGTGCCTTCGCCGATCGGCTTTGTGGTAAAAAACGGATCAAATGCGCGCGCTATGATGTCCGGCGACATGCCTGTGCCTGTGTCGGAAACGGAAATCTCAACAAAGTCGCCAGCTGAAAGACGCAGTAGCCCAGCGGCCCGCTCGTCGAAAGACCGGTTCGCGGTCTTTATCGTCAATACACCGCTGCCTGCCATTGCATCGCGTCCATTGATGCACAGGTTTAGCAGAGCACTCTCGAGTTGCCCCGGATCGACCATCACCGGCCACGCCTGGGGCGCGAAAGCGACGTCAACCTTGACAGCAGGCCCGACGCTGCGAAGGACAAGATCGACCATGGAATCCACGAGTTTGTTCACGTCAGTCGGCTTGGGGGTTAGCGTCTGACGCCTGGAGAACGCCAGCATCCGTTGCGTGAGAGAGGCTCCGCGCTTGGCCGCTCCCGATGCTGCCGTAAGGTAGCGCTCAATCTCGCTGAGGCGGCCTTGTGCTAGACGCGATTGCATGACCTCGAGGCTCCCGATAATTCCACCGAGCAGGTTGTTGAAGTCATGTGCAAGCCCGCCTGTGAGTTGGCCGACTGCCTCCATTTTCTGCGCATGACGAAGTGACTCCTCCGCCGCCATGAGTTCACCTGTTCGCTCAACAACCGTCTCTTCCAAGACATGGTTGGCTCGTCGCAATTCTGCTTGACTGGCCAAAAGCGCGGCTTCAGACCTGACCCTCTCAACATGCGCCCAGGATCGGTCGGTGACTTCCTTTACGAGAGCCAATTCGTACGACGTCCAAGAATGGGGCAATCTATGGTGGACAGCCATGAGAGCAGTCAACTTTCCACCCTTGACGAGGGGCATGCAAATGGTCGCGGCAATGCCGATGTTCTGGAAAGTCGCGGCCTCGTTTGGCGCGATCTCCTTCAGATTGTCATCGATGATAAGCGGTCGACCTGCGGACAGCTCTGTAACGGCTAGCGTTCCAAAATCGCTCAAGCGATAACGCCCCTTGATGTGCTGCGCCCCAGGCGCGGCCCAGTCACCACGAATGGTGAAGCCGTCTTCGTCATCGTCCATATCCGCGTAGGCACAGCTGGAAACGCCGAGGTGTTCTCCCAGCATCTCTGTGGTAGCCGCAAGGATATCGTCCGCATTCGTCAGAATGGAGGTCGCCTTACCAAGCGCGTCCAGGAAATCCAGGCGCGCCGTATATCGCCTTTTCTCGACGTCTGATTTTGCACGCTCGACGGCGGACCACGTCCGTTCTGCAACCTCTGTTGCAAGAGCAATGTCATTGCTGGTCCATTTGTGAGGCAGGGGATGGTGCAGAAAAAGCATAGCCCTGAGACGGCCTTCCTTGATGAGGGGAACTGCCAGAACCGTTCGCGATCCGATGGCGTGAAACGCGACTGCCATATCTCCTACACGCTCATCATTATCAACATCATCGACACACATGACGCGTCCGCCTTTCAGCTCTTCAATGATCGGAGGGCCGAAGTCATTCATTCGGTATGTGCCTGCTACGCTGGGAATTCGACCGTCGGTCCAGTCACGCTCGACAATGATGTGCTCTGCTTGATCATCGACTTCGCCGTAACCGACCCGGGCGATGTCTAGAGCTTTACCGAGCGCTTCAGAGGCGATCGCCATAACTTCGACGGGACTTGCGATGTCCTTCAGCGCCTCTTCCAGGGCGAGATGAAAACTCTGCCTCTCTTGCAGCAGTACCCGTTCCGTCGTCTCGGTCACGGCGCAGAACATTCCGCGCACGACACCAAACCCGTCCCGGACCGGGGAATATGAGAACGTGAACCAGCTGCGTTCGTCATATCCCGCCCGGTTCATGATGAGGGGCAAATCTTCGCTGTAAGTCGCGATGCCATTCATGGCCTTGTCGATCAGCGGATAAATATCGTCCCAAATCTCGTGCCAGATATCCTTAAATTTCGCGCCGAATGCAGCGGGGTGCTTGTTGCCGAGTATTTCGGCATAGGCATCATTGTAGAAAAATGTCAGTTCGTCGCCCCAGGCAACAAACATCGGGAAATGGCTGTCGACCATAAGGGCAATGACCGATGAAAGTGACGGGTCCCAACTTTGCCTCGGGCCCAGGGAATGATGGGCAAGATCGATCGATGTCAGAAGGGCAGCGACCGAGGGGCGACGAATGTCGGCGTTGAGACCCCGGATTTTCAACTCTGATTGTGCTTCGTCCAAACCGATCTTCGGATTAGCCATGCTACGCTCTATGGTTTGTCCAACTTTTCCATCCATCACATAGTCCTAAGACTCGTGATGGCTAGACCAGTTCTGTGCTTTACGCCTGCACATACGATCCGCTTTAGGATTAATTCATGTCGCCTGTGTAGCTTACAAAAAGCAGCGCTTAACGCGGGCATGACGCCATTCTGCAGTTCCCACACGGATCGCGGGAACATGTAATAATGCGTCTCATGAAAGCGTCTCCATGCTGTCCAGTTCATTCACTTCCGCTCGCCGCAAACAATTTTCGGCTGCCTCAATCGCACTCGTTTTCATACTGGTCACTGCTCTCCTGGCAGGGCTGGTCGCGCGATCAATTCAGACCATCACTCACACGGCCGACGCGATCGACGACGCGCGATCGACAGCTGCGGCCGTCGGCGCGCTGCATTCGTTGAGAAAGCAGCTCGGTGCGACGATCCGGGACAATGCGTTTTGGGACGACGCTTTCCAGAAAGTCAGCGCTCCTGAGACCAAGGCGGAATGGATTATTGAGAATTGGGCGTCGACGACAGCTGATTACCCACTCTACGACACGGCGGTCGTTCTGGACGCCAAGGACGAGGTCGTGGTGGCCTACCACAACGGTGAGGATATCGGGAATAAACTCTTGGACTTCTTGGGTAATGGTCTCAATGAGATGCTGGTCGCGGCGCGATCGGCTTCGAAAACCGACCCGATCCCCGTCCACTTCATACGAACGTCCAAAGGTATTGCTCTCATAGGCGCTGCCACAATTCAGCCGAGCGTCATCGACAATACAGTCGACTCTAAAACTTTCCATATTCTCGTATTTGCCAAACACCTCACGGACTCAGCCGTAGCCGAAGTGTCCGAAACTTTTTCGATCGCGGGCCTTACGCTTGATCGGGCTCCTTCCAAAACAAAGCTTTCGGTTCCCCTGACGGACGTGTCTCGGCGTAACGTGGCCTACCTTAACTGGCCGGCGGAACAACCTGGGACTAAAAGTTATCTGACAGTTCGAGGAACGCTGCGTACAGCAGCCGTGATCCTTGTCCTGTTCCTGTGTGCTATCGGCGCGGTCGGTTTTTTCACAGTAGCGAGACTTCGAGCCAACGAGGGCCGAGCACGATTTAAGGCTGAGCATGATGCCCTGACAGGTCTTCTGAATAGGTCTGGACTGATGGAGAAGATGAGGGAAGTCTCAACTAGCTACTCTGACACAGCCGCCATCATGCGGCTTCACTTCATTGATCTGGACGGCTTTAAAGGCGTTAATGACGCATGGGGTCATGCCGTCGGAGACGATTTGATTGTCGGCGTTGCCAATCGCTTGTCTAAGACGCTCCCAAAGGATTCTCTGATCGCACGTTTGGGTGGAGACGAGTTCGCTGTCGTCACAGTTGACGTTAAGACCACGACAAGCTCCCCCACATTGGGTGCGCAAATCCAGATAGCCCTGCAGAGAGTATTTGAACTGGGAGACCGTACAATTGAAATCGGAGCAAGCGTAGGAGTGGCGTCCACGGAAGCCTCCGCGGTCGAAGTGGGAGAACTCATCCGCCGTGCTGACATTGCACTCTACCGCGCCAAAGCTCTGGGTCGTGGCATCACAGTGGAGTTTGAAGACGAATTCGACGCTGATACAAAAGCGCAGGACCACTTGGAGCTTCTACTGCGTCAAACGTTGGCTGGCGATGGTATCGATGTCGCCTATCAGCCCCTGGTTCAGGCAGGATCTGGCGCAATCTGCGGTGTCGAAGCGCTCGCACGGTGGCAGACCCCCGACGGCAAACGATACGGCCCGGACATGTTCATCCCATTGGCGGAAAGATCTGGGCTGATCGATGTACTTGGAATGCAGGTCCTCACGAAGTCGTTGGCTGCCGCGGGCGGCTGGCCGGGGATTTCGCTTTCCGTCAACGTCTCTCCACTACAACTTAAAAACCCAGCGTTTGTGCAGAATGTCCTTGCTGCAGTTGCAAGCGCTGGCTTTGATCCGCGTCGGCTTTGTATTGAAATCACTGAAGGTGTTTTGATTTCCGATCCGGAACAAGCTGGGCGCGCCATCACAGGCCTCCGGCAAGCCGGCATCAAAATCTCTCTCGATGATTTCGGGTCCGGTTACGCAAGCATCGGCACGCTTCGCCAATTCGGGTTCGACCGCATGAAGATCGACCGGTCGCTCATCTTGGCGTTGGACAGCGACGACAATGGCGGTGCAGTTCTCCATGCTACAATAGCACTGGCGAACGCGTTGCATATCCCGGTAACAGCAGAGGGGATCGAAACCGAGGAACAGGCGACAGTGCTCAGGCTCTCTGGTTGCGATGAGTTGCAGGGATACCTATTCAGCAAACCCGTTACCGCCGCGGAGCTGAGTGCGTTCTACTTCGAGAAAAGTTCAACGAGGATTGCCTGACCTGCTGCTATCAGTTCCGACGATACCCAATCGCATCATGTTCGCGGGGCCAAGCGCATCGATGCTGCCACCGCCAGCCGCCAATCTTCAATGGTCATGCCTGGCAACGACACGAGTCAGCTTTACACCAGCCTTGCAGCCCGGCCGCTGCGCCGGGTCGCACTGTTATAATAGTCAGAAGCCTGCTGCACGGAGCGATGACGGGACTGTTCCATCGCCTCGGGCAGCGGAATGCCACGGTTGGCAGCTTCCGTCAGATATCCCGATCGCAACCCGTGCGCCGAAAACTCCGTCGGATCAAGGCCCGCCTTTCGAGCCCGCAACTTGACAATATCGTTGACCGCTTTGGGATCGATTGCGCGGCGAGAAACGTTGCCCCAGCGATCTATCGCCCGGAACACGCTGCCTTTGTCGATCCTGGCAGCAGCAAGCCATGTGTTCAGTGCTTCTACCGGTCGGCCGGTGAGATAGACGATCTCGTCCTGATCGGCGCCGGAGGTTTTCGTGCGGCCAAGATGGACCGCAAGGGAGGGCAGGGGAGGGCCGTTGTCGACTGCCACTGGCGCCTCGACGGTCAGTTGTTCGGTGCGCAGGGCGGCGATCTCGCTGCGGCGGCGCCCGCCGGAGGCAAAGGCGACCATCAGGATCGCGCGGTCACGCAAATCCGGCAGCCTATCGGTGTTGCAGGTTGCAAGCATCCTGGCGAGCACGTCGCCGGTGACCGCCTTGGCGTTTTTGCGCTTTCTGGGGCGTGGCGTCGCCCGCACGGCCAGCCGAATAGCGGACTTGAGAGCAGGGGAGGAAAAGTGTCCGCTCATGCCGCGCCACTTGGTCAATGTTGACCAGGTTGCGAGCCGGCGCCGCACCGTATCGGGAGCGTGAGGCCCTGTCGTTCGCAGAAAACCCTGGTCCCGCAGGCTCCGCTCGACATCGGCCGGCATGCCGTGGTCGAGATCGCTCTCACGCTGTTGTGGTTGCCAGAGGTGATGCGCGACGAATTTGAGAAGCAGCGCCTCTGGCGCCGGCCAGGGCAGGGAGACGTGGGTGGCGGCAAGTGACCAAGCTTGCAGGTAAGCCAGGTCGGAGGTGAGTGCCCGCAACGTGTTGTCGCCCATGCCTTCGTTGACCAGATGCCGCAAGGTTTCGACATCCTGGTCGGTCAGCAGCTCGGCGAGTTCGTCCCTCCGCTCGAGCGGCAACACAGCGGCTATGGTGTCGAGTTCTTGGACGCGGCGATTGACAGCACTCATTTCGGCAGACCGTGTTCGTCGTAGAACTCGTCGTGATTGGAGGTGGTGCCCGCCGGCACGTGGTCACGATCTGCGGCCATCAGCGCCCAGAGCTCGTCCCACAGATCGGTGCCTTTTGTGACTGGGCTCATTTCCGCAACAGGATTGCCATCACGGCAGAACAGGATTTCGTGGCCTTGAGCCACACGCTCGATTAACTCCTCGGCGCGTTCTGCTGCATCGGCAATTTCCACGATGATCTTCATGTCGGTCCGCCTCACCAGGTACGTTCATGCAGGATCTTATCGAACACAAGATCGTTTGAGACGAAGGTGCAGTGTTCAAGTCGGGCCTGAGCTGCCAATATCCGGTCCCAAGGATCGCGATGGTCCCAGTCGAATGCGGCGGCCAATTCGGCATGCAGGTCTGAGATCGCAAGGGTCTGAAGTCCGCTGGCCGTGACAGCTGCTCGCAGCTCTTGCGGTTTGAGGTCAAGCTTGTTCAGCCGCATCTTATTGTCCAGCTCATAGAACGACACTGCGCTGACGAGGACACTGTTGGCCTTGTCCTCTATCAACGTTCGCGCTCTCGTGGACAGCCGATCACTGCCGATGGTCCACCAGTAAATTGCATGGCTGTCGAGTAGGATCCTCATTTCGTGCTGTGTCTGTCGCTGGGTTTGCCTTGCCAGATGCCGGTGTTGTCATTCCAATCGCCAGCGTCGATCGCGGCCTGTTCAGTGTCGGTCGTGTCGAACAGGTCGTCGGGCAAGCCGCGCTGGCGCAGGAGGCCGAAAGGGCGTTTGCCGCCGTCGGCCGCAGGGCCGATACGGGCATAAATCTCGTTGCCGCGCATAATGACGATTTCCTCGCCCTGGTTAGCACGTTCGAGGACTTCTGCGAAATTTTTGCGGGCTTCGCTGATCTTGTAGCTGGTTTGTGGCATCGCCGGCTCCGAACTTTGGTCGTGAGCGCACTATATCACAATTGCAGGTCCGTACAAGATGTTTGTACGCATGACATCCGATAAGCAATACTTATCGATGGTTAGGGCTCAAACCCTCAAACGTACCATGTGAAGAACTGTAATATTCATATAGAGTTCCTATAAGAAATCATTTACCATGATTTCAATGGCTTACGATCTCGCAAAAATCAGCATGACAGCCCTGATGCGGCCGGCTTTCGACGCTGGTACCGCCCTCACGCGCCTGGACGAGCGTATCGCCCGTTCACCGGTTGGCGCAGGCTGTATCGAACGCAGCCATTTTGCCGACGCCTGCGCGTCGCTGTGGATCGATGGCGAACTCGTCCACCTGGAAGACCTCGTCCTCCATGACGCCACCCGCGATATTCGCACACCCACCCATGAGCTGACAATCGCCCGCGACGTGCTGCGCACCCGCCGACGCGTCGCGGCCCAGTCACCGGACTGGGCGCTGTCCGCCGCCGGCATCCGCTCGCTGCGGAAAACCTCGGAGATCGGGTCGGGCGGCGGGGACGAGGCGACGACGGCCGGAGTTGTTCGGCCGGCGGTGGCGATCGATGCGGAAGGGGAGGGGGAAGATGTCGACGACATCGAAAATCTTCCCGGCATCGACTACGCCGCCATCGATGCCGTGCTCGCCCGATCGGATGCGACGATCGCAAACGCGACAAGTCCCGGCCGCGGCGGCGGGGCCGAAAAAGATCCGATGATCTATGATCTCGACTGGGACGAGGATTCAAGGCTCGACGAATGGCGCGGCGTGCTGCGGCAGGCAGAAAATCTGCCGGCGGTGCTGCAGGCGATCGTCACCCTTGATGCTTGGAACGAACTCTCCGTCCTTCAGCACGCGCCCTGGCTCGGCCGGCTGCTGGCCGCGTCGATCTTGCGCCAGGCCGGCGTTACCACCGGTGCCCATGTCGCTGCCGTCAATGCTGGCCTCAGAACCATCCCGGTGGATCGGCGCCGCCATCGCGATCGCGAGACTCGGCTGCTTGCCATCGCCCATGGCCTTGTTGCAGCCGCTGAGATTGGCTTGAAAGAGCGTGACCGGCTGACGCTTGCGAAGACAATGATGGACCGAAAGCTGGACGGACGCCGGACGTCTTCAAAACTGCCGGAACTGGTCGAGCTGGTGATGGCGAAACCGCTCGTGTCGGCCGGGATGGTGGCCAAGACGCTGGATGTGACGCCGCAGGCGGCGCGGCGGATTGTTTTGGAGCTGGGCTTGCGTGAGATGACGGGCAGGGGGAGGTTTCGGGCGTGGGGGGTGGTCTAAATATCCGACAGGGCAACCAAGCTGGGGCAGACTCTTAAGGGAACCGTGTCGAAAGATAGATACTTAGGCCATCCAAGATGCGCCGCCCCTTTTCAGAGCATCCGGCCGAAAGAGCCTGGATTTCTGCCAAAAGTTTCGGTGCAGTTGTCCAAGGTGCATCAGCGATTGAACCATCAAGGCGTTTTTCCACTTCATGCGTCAATGCAGATCGTCGTTGTGGGTCAAGTACATGTGGCGCCTCCTGTAGTATCAAGCGTTGCGCTAGACGTTTGACACGAGGATCAGAGAACTTCGCGATGAAGCTTAGGCGCTCTGACCAATCCGTTCGATGAAACCCGGAAAAAAGGTCAGAGTCACCATTGGGAATAAAGCGATCATAGATCTGCTCTTCCACATGTTCCGAAGCTGGCCATACCCGTTGATTCGATTGAATTGCGGCCGCCAATCTGTCTAAAAACTCTTCATCGGCGCGTACGCTGTTTGCTAGACGCTCTATAACTTGAGCTGGCATGGGGAGGAGATTTTGAGTTTCCAACTCCCAGACCTGCGCCATCGCAGGAGAGGCATTAGCTCGTAGAGCTCGAACGGGCCCACCTTTGTGGCTAATAGCGAGGCACAGCTCGTCTACGGACATCTCCTGTAGCGCAGGGATGTCTGCTGTGAGATCGAGGCAGTAGTGTAAATTCGTATCGGTAGGATGACTGGCTACGAATGTGACGCAAGCAAAGTCACTTTCAGCTCGCTCGCCTAATAGTGCAAATGCCTCTTCTTCTCGTATGAATTCGATTACGTTTGCTTTGTGTGCAAACCTTGAGAAGCTCGACCAAGCATCGGGAGCACGGTTCCGTATCATTCGGCACAACTCCAATGTAGTTTGCGCATCGGAGAGAGCGTCGTGGCCATGTTCGATGTGCAGGCCATTCGCTTGAGCAATATCAGTCAGTCGAAAAGAGCGATGCCCGTTTATATTTGGGATCGTCATTGCCTCCGGCGCGAGCAGTGCAACGGCGCGTGCCAGTCTCAATACGTCGCCGCGGTTGTTTTTTATGTTGGTGACGTAGATAGGGTGTTGAAGGTTTTGGTAGAAAGCTTGGCGGAGTAGCTCTTCGTCAAATTTGATCGAGTTGAACCCCAGAATCATGGCTGGGGTCCACCGCACGAATGCGGCATGGACTTCTTGAACCACACTATGAATCGACGGCAATTTAGGATCGGTGATTTCTTCAATCGAACGACCAGTAACGAGCAGGGCAGCGGCCGAAGGCAAGATGCTAGGCGATAAGCGCGCTCTCATGTGCAACGGTGGGTCTACCGGCTCTAGCTCGTCGTTGGTGTGTATCGCAGCAAACTGCAGAATCTGGTCAAACCGTTTGTGAAGCCCACTCGTTTCCAAGTCGTAGATCACAAACCCCACGTGTCCTGTCCTTTTACAGTTGTTGAAGGCGGTATTGTAAGGCTACAGAGCTGACCTTGAATTTCTTGGCGACCATGGCGATTGCCTCCTCATCCTCTAGGTCAAAGTTCTTACCACCGAGCGCTTCAATCAGGACCGCTTTGGGCATAAGTAGCTCGGCAGCGAAGTTATTTGCTTCGATCTCGACATCGTCGGTGCCTTGCGAGGCAAGCGTATCGCGTCTGAGAACTCCCTTGTCGACGTGAACCTTTGACGCGAGCCGCTCTTCGTGAAGCATGAAGTGAGCGAGTTCGTGAGCAATAGTGAACCTTTGACGCGTTATATTATGCAACGCGTTCACGCCGATGATTTTTTTCCCATCTTTGATAAACGCCATTCCAGATAAGTCGCCGTCGAAGGGGGCATATTGAACAGTTATGCCAAGGCTTCGAACAATCCGATCTAAAGGAACCGGTGCGCTCCGAACATTGAATTGTGCCAAGATCTCCGAAGCGCGTTCGCGAGCTGATAGCTTATCAGCCATGACTAACGCGACCCAAGTGTGCGGACGAAATGCTCCAGCTGCGCGCGCTCGCGGTCATTGACATCGCTTCCCTCAAATTGAACGGGTTCTGAATTTTCTGCGAACTGGAACGACGCTGGTACCAGATCTGTAATCGAATTGATTTCGAGGGCGTTGGCAAGTTTGAAAACCTGGTGAAGGAGGACCTTTTGCCGTCCGGTTTCAATATTCGCCAAAGAAGCTCGCGTTAGATCAATCCGCCCAGCAACATCTGCTTGGGTGAGTCCCAGTTCGTTTCGACGTTTGGCAATAGCCAAGCCGAGGATTCTATAAATTTCCATGTCGGACATGTGAACAAAACAACAACTGTTCGCAACAAATGTCAATAGCATGCACATAAGATGTGAGTGTCACAAACATTACCAAAAATTAATGTTGACCGTGTAGACACGCCGCCGATTCTGTTGTTCCATATTGAGGCGAGCAAAGACGCTCGATCAGCGAAAGGACAAAGAGATGCGGATCTCTGACGCAGCAGGTGAGGCCCAAGCTATGGCCAAGAAAAAGCATTACGAAATCGAATGGAGCGACGAGACCTTCTCGTTTCAGAAGGCGCGTATCTCAGATGCGAAGGTTGTCGGCGCTCAGATTGCTGAGATCGCCAACGCCTACCCGGTCGAAGATTTCGCCATTCTCCGTCATCTGAAGAGTGGTGACCTCGAAACCATCCGGCCAACGGAGCTGGTGGACCTGGAAGATCCGGGCATTGTGCGCTTTTTCGTCGTGAAGGGGCCGAGCAACAACCGGTTCTCCGTTGAAGGGCGTGCCATGGAATGGCCGCAGGCTCTGCTGGCGGCAAAGCACATCAAGTTCTTGGCTTACGCTCAAGACGATCAGATCTTGGTGCTCGACACCGATGATGGTGAGGTCGAATTTGAAGACGATGCTTTGGTTGATCTCTCGCCGCCCACCGTCGAGCGATTCAAGCTTCGGAAAATGAAGAAGACGGTGACTGTCTACTACAAAGAAACAGCGTACGAAATCGAGCGCCGCAAGTGGACCACCGAAGAATTGCTGGCGGCCTTCTCTGTCCCGGCTGGTTACAAACTCGACCAGATCAGCGGGGACGGCGAATTCCACGAGCTGAAGCCTGGCGAACTGGTCAAGGTTCGCGATGGCATGGAATTTTCCTCTCACCCGCCCGTAGGACAGTCGTCATGAGCACGCCAACTGTTGAAATGCAAAAGATGCGCAAGATCTGCCCGAAAGCGGAGCTTTGGCAGGAGGGCGGCCAGCCGGCCGTCTTTCTGCCAGGTCTCAAAGTCAAGCATGCGGGCACGACAGTCCCTGTTGATGCCATCTTAATGCCCGGTTATCATAGCGGCTATGCCACCCGCCTGTTCCTAAAGAAGCCTTTTCCGAGCCGTGGGCAGAACTGGACCACTCACACAGTGGCAGGAACGACATGGCATGCGATGTCCTGGAACGGTGTTGACGCCTCTTTGGGCTGGGAAGAAATCCTCGCTGCTCACCTGGGGCCACTGCAATGAATGTCTGTTTGAAAATTGGTGGGGATCTTCTCGATGCAGTTCGAGCGGACCTCCACCGTCCCCACTCGTTCGCTCACGAGCGCGTTGGCTTTCTTCTTGCAGCGGCGGCCTCAGATGGGCAGGGCGGGATTATGCTGCTTGTTCGGGGATATCAAACGGTGGCAGATGATGACTACGAACGGCACCCGAGCGTGGGTGCGCAGATAGGCTCAAATGCGATGCGGAAGGCTGCCCAGGCAAGCTACCGGCCGCCGAGCGCCATTCTGCATGTACACACGCATGGCGGCCGCGGTCGCCCTGGCTTCAGCCGGGTCGATCTGGACAGTGCAGCTTCCTTCGTTCCCGGTTTTGCCGAGACGGCTCCACGCATGCCGCACGGCCTCCTCGTCCTGAGCAACGATTCCGTTCACGGGTTGCTTTGGGCGGGGCCAGATCGTCCCGCTTTTCCGATTAATTCCTTCAAGCGCATATCTGCTCCGATCCGAGCAGACTGGAGCGACAAATGAGCTGGCTTGATCGACAGAGTTTTCTTGGGCCGGACAGTGACCAGGTTCTTCAGGATCTGACAGTCGGCCTTGTCGGCCTTGGTGGTGGCAATTCGCACGTCGTTCAGCAACTGGCGCATTTGGGTGTGGGCGGCTTTGTTCTCGTCGATGACGACGTCATCTCCGAAACCAATCTCAACCGTTTGGTGGGCGGCACGTTGGAGGATGTTCTTGAGGCTCGTCCGAAGACCGAGATAGCGAAACGCGTGGTTCTCAGTGTCAACCCCGAAGCTCGGATCGCTTGCCATCAGGCAAAATGGCAGGAAGTTGCAGAACATCTGCGGGCTTGCGACATCATCATCGGTGGCGTCGACCGTATCATCGCGAAAAGTGAGCTCGAAGCGTTTTGCCGACGGTTCTTGACTCCCTACATCGATATGGGAATGGATGTGCATCGACTCGGTGATGCAGATGAGTTCCTGGTTGCCGGCCAGGTTGTGCTATCTTCTCCGAGCACGCCTTGCCTGCGCTGCCTTGGGGTGGTGACGGATAGCGCCCTTACCGAAGAAGCAGGTCAATATGGCGATGCGGGCGGAAAGCCCCAGGTCGTCTGGCCCAATGGAATCCTCGCCTCTACTGCGGTTGGCTTGCTCGTACAGCTTTTTACTCCTTGGCACGGGAGGCCTGTCCGATCGGCGTATTACGCGTATGACGCAAATCAGGGCACGATGACCGTTTCCGAACGCCTCGGCCGGAGGGCGTCAAAAGACTGCCCGCATTTCCCACCTGATGAGGTTGGCGATCCTAGGTTCGACATCAGGGAAGTCGTAACGCGCGCTGAGACGCCAATCGAAAGAGGAACCATAGACACGGTTCCCTTGGCAGAACCTAAACATCGGCTTACCGCACTTCTCGCCATGGTCCTAGACCTGCTTCCATTTAAAGTACGAAGATGATGCGCCGGCAGAATTCTTCCCAGGTTGCATGCTTCGGCAGAAATATCCGATGCTATGCTTGTAGTAGGAGGGGCAATGATTCGTATCTTACACACGGCGGATTGGCATATCGGGCAAACTCTTCGTGGCTTCTCGCGGGATCATGAGCATCGTAAGGTTTTCGAGCGGCTCGAAAAAATCGTTGTGGAGCGGGATGTCGACGCCCTCGTCATAGCCGGCGATATATTCGACAGTCAAAATCCTTCCGGGGAGGCGCAACAACTCTTCTATAGCACGCTCGTGCGGTTAAGCCGAGCGAATCCGCGCATGTCTATGGTGATAGCCGCCGGCAACCATGATGCGGCTGGTCGGTTGGAAGCGCCGCGGCCGCTGTTAGAGGCGTTTAACATCCGCGTCGTGGGCAATGTTCGGCGGCGTGAAGGGCGGGTCGAGGCCGCTCGTCATCTCGTTCCCATCAATGACGCAAGCGGTGCGGTGGCTGCCCATGTGCTTGCAGTCTCCTATCCAACCGCAGCGTGCCTTCCGAATTTGACGCGGCTGGAGGCTGAGGCAGGATCGCCCATCGTTGCGGGCGTGCGAAGCCTTTATGCCGAATTGGTCGATACGTTACGGGGCCCGATGGATGGTCTACCATTCGTCCTAACGGGACATCTCCATGTCGCGGGTGGAATCGAGTCAGAAGGAGCGGAGCGCCGAATTCTGGTCGGTGGTCAGCATGCCGTGCCGCATGACGTATTCCCAGCGGAAGCGAGCTACGTGGCGCTTGGCCACTTGCATAAGGCTCAAGCTATCGGTCGTGAGACTGTCCGCTACTCAGGTTCGCTGATCCCTTTGTCGGCGACGGAGGTGCCCTACACGCATGGCGTCACTCTTGTGAGGCTCGACGGTACAACGGTTCTATCAGAACAAATCTCGATTGATCGGCCAGTTCCCTTCATCCGCCTTCCTGAGGCGGGCGATATGCGTTTGAGTGAGCTCGGCGATCATCTGACCGCAATCGACCTCACATGGGATCTACCGATCCATGAACGGCCATTCGTCCAGGTGAGGCTTGCCCGCGAGGGGCTATCACCAGGGTTCAGAGAAGAGGTCGACCGCATCGCCGAGAGCTTTCCGGTCCGTATCGTCGATACTCGGGTCGCAGCAATGCCCAGGGAGTTAAATGACGTGACCCTCGCTGATCCTATGATCAGGCTGGCAGAAAAAGATCCTGAGGATCTGTTTAAGCTCGCATTTGAACGCACATTCGGGGTAGCCCCGGATGCCGCGCATCTGGATGTTTTCCACCGGGCACAGGCGGAGGGATAGTCATGCGGATATTGGCTATCCGCGGCGAGAATCTAGCAAGTCTTGCCGCGCCTTTCGAAATCGATCTTGCCACAGAGCCTCTTGCAGGTTCCGGTCTCTTTGCCATCACCGGCGAGACCGGTGCTGGGAAATCGACCATCCTCGATGCGCTATGTCTCGCGCTCTATGGCGAATATCCGCGCGTCTCCGTTGGTCGGCGCGAGAATGCGCCCGATCCCAGCGGGGAGCCGATTTCGATTCATGATGGCCGGGCGATCCTGCGCCGAGGTGCCGGCGGCGGCTATGCCGAGGTGGATTTCGTCGGGCAGGATGGCGAACGCTACCGCGTCCGCTGGGACGCCAATCGGGCGCGGGGGCGAGCGAATGGGCGTCTTCAGAATGAGCAGCGCGCGCTCTATCGACTTGACGACGGCAGTGCGGTGGCGACCGGCAAGACCCAAGTCCGCGAGGCGGTCGAGACGAGAACTGACCTCACATTCGATCAGTTCCGTCGAACGGTGCTCCTGGCGCAGGGCGAGTTCGATGCATTCCTTCTAGCCGCAGAGAGCGAGCGTGCGGAACTGCTCGAGAAGATCACAGGCACCGAAATCTACGCAGCGATCTCGATCCGCGTCCATGATGGCACCGACGCACGACGAAGAATCGTTGAGCAATTGGAGCAGCGTCGAAATGACATCGGACTTCTTGATGACGAAGCCAGGCAGACGCTGCTCGAGGAGCAACGCCAGCTTGCTTCGACCATTGCTCAAAAAGGTGCTGAGCGGGAACAACACAGCGCGCGATTGGATCATTTGAAGCGCGTCGCTGCTGCTCGCGGCGATCTCGCACGGGCTGAGGCCCAGGCGGTCGCAGCGCGTGCCGCACGCGAAGCAGCCGCCAATGAGTATAAATCTCTTGCCGAGTTCGAGCTCGTCGAGCCGCTTCGTCCGCTAGCGGGTGATGCACAAAATGCACGACGGACAGCAGCGGAGGCCAAGACCCGTCTCGACGGCTTGCTTATCGCGCGCGAGGAGGCGCGGACGCTAGATGCAGCGTCGGCAACGCAACTGGCGGACGCTGTAGCCGCCAACGTAGCGGCAGAGGACGTCCTCAAGAACTTCGGTCCCCTTTGGAGCGAAGCCGAGAGGCTCGACGCCGAGCTTACGACAGCTCGGACGGAGTTTAATGATGCGGTGGAAAAATCGCAGCAAGCGGAAGCTACACTGGGCGACAAGGCCAATGCGCTGGCCACGATTGATCAGGCTCTCGGTCAGACATCAGACTCGTACCGCACGACCGCGGCCCAATTAAGCAATCAATCGGATCGCGTTCTTCTTGCTGATCGTCTTGGCGATGCGATGGATTTGTTGGCGAAGCGGGGAGCGCTCCAGCAGGAACACGCCACAGCCACGGTGGCGGCCATCGGAGCGGAAGAAACAGCGACGCAATTGCAAAGTGAAATAACCACCCTGTTGGAAAGGCTCACCGAGGATCGTGAGCGAAAGAATGGCCTAAGTCGTGGAATCGCTGATCGCAGAGCCGGTCTTGCCGGCATCGACGAGGCGACGCTCCACGAACGAGACATCGATCTGCAGCGCGCGCTCGAGGCTCTGCGCGAAGCAAGTACCGTCTGCGACCGGCATACTCGAGCATCGGCAGATCTAACAAGGCGAGAGTCGGAACACACGCTCGCGGCGCAAGAGGTAAGCACGGCGAAAAGCCAAATTGTTGAAGCGGAAGCAGACCAGCTCCGCGAACGGACCGCACGTGCGGAAATTGTTCCAATCGCAGAGCTCGCCGACGAGGCTGTCTCGTCTGAGGCCATTCATCTGCGCAGCCTGCTGGCCCCAAATTTGGCCTGTCCGGTGTGCGGCAGCACCGACCATCCGCATCTTGCGCATCCCAGCGCGCTGAATGAAATTGCTGCTAGGCTTCGCCGCCGACGCGAAGAACTCGACGCCGCGTTGACCGCGACGGGCCAGCGTTTGGACGCTGCAACGCGCGCGCTGTCCGCTGGAGAAGGTCGCCAGACGGAGACAAACCGCGGAATCGATGTGGCGCGCGGACAAATTCTGGCTGCCAACGGCGCTTACGGCGAACAGTTGTCGTCCTTGAACGATCTCTGCAGGAAGGCTGGGATCAACGAGGGTGTACCTCCCGTTCTCGATGACCAGGCTGCGTCGAGACTGGCGGCTCATATTTCAGTCGCGATCGCAGAGCGATCAGCCATTTCTTATCCGCTCGCAGACGCGCGCCGTCTTCGGACTGAGATTGATAGTTTGCAAAGGGAGTATGACGCGCTCGGCGAGGCGACTGAGACGACTGCACGGTCCTTGGACCAAAGGCGTTCCGATTTTCACGCTGCGCAATTGAAGGCGACTGAATACACTGTCCAGGCGGCGGGCCTCGCTGAGCGCCTCATTTCCATTCGCCGTGAAATCACACCGTTTCTTGCTGCAGCAGGTATGGCGGTTGACGACCTCGAGGTCGATCCCACTGATGTTGGCGTTACGCTGTCAACAATTGCGACAGAGTATGCCGCCCTGCGCGAACAGGTTAGCCAACTCGAAATGACGCTCCAGCGTCTGGCGCCCGAACGTGCAGCGGCGGCCGCCTCGCTCGAGCACGCGCAGGCGCAGGTTACGGCGAATGCACTTCTTCTCGATCAACGTCGCATGGCCGAGAGAGAGAAGGCGGGCGCCAGAGCTGAACTTCTCGATGGCGAGGCGACAGCAAGCCACCGGACTCGGATCAATGAGGCTTGCCGGACCACCCGTGAGGTGCTCGCGCTCGCGCGCGAGACGAAATCCGCCACCGATGCAGCGTTCCAGGCCGCCGGCGCTCGTTGCGACGAGGCCGCCGCTGGATTGGAGACCGCCAAACGCCGCAGTGCTTTAGTCGAAGAGGCATTCAACGCTGCGTGCCTGGATATTGCTCGCTCGTCAGACCAGGTTGCCGCGCTGCTCGCAGCTGACCCAGCTTTGAGCAGAGCGTTGCGGGTCCGCATTCAGGGGATCGACCGAGGCGTGAACGATGCCGCCACCGCAGTGCTTACGCGCCAGAATGACTTACACCGGGCGTTGGAAGGTTTCGACGAGACCACCGATGCAGAGGCGTTGGCCGCAGTCGTCGCGGCGTTGGCAACAGAAATCGGAGACTTGCAACAACGGACAGGTGTGCTTGCTGCTACGGTCGCGCGAGACGACGAGGCACGCCGCGCCGCCGCAACCCTATCTGCGGAAATTGACGCCGCGAAAGCGGAACTCGCAATATGGCAAGCAGTCGACGATGCTGTCGGCTCGGCCAGCGGTGATCGTTTCCGTCGCTTTGTGCAGAGCATCACACTCGACCACATGGTGCAATTGGCGAATGATCACCTCCACGCATTGACCCCCCGCTATAGGTTGGCGCGGGGGGCAGCGTCCGATCTCACGCTGCACATCATTGATCGCGACATGGGCGACGAGGTCCGCGGGACCCGAAGCCTATCGGGCGGTGAACGTTTCCTCGTCTCCCTTTCTCTGGCGCTGGCATTGTCGGGTCTGGAAGGACGATCATCTTTTGTCGACACGCTGTTCATCGATGAAGGCTTTGGATCGCTCGATGCGGAGACGCTCGACTTAGCAGTGGACGCATTGGAGACCTTACAGGGAAGGGGTCAGAAAGTTGGCGTCATCACGCACGTTGCTGCCATGATCGAGCGGATCGCCGTGCAGGTTCGTGTTGAAAAGCGCGGCGGTGGGAGATCCGAAGTTACGGTTTCTGATGGGTCTCAGTCAATCTGGATGACATTATAGGGTTGGCAAGGTTCGTTCAGGTGAGTTGTAACCCGACCTACCGGCACAGAGTCCTTGTAGAAGATATGCGACGGAGTCGCCTATAGATCCGCGGGCTTGGTATCGCATAATCCATTGGTACCGAAACTACCATTCCTTCATTCGCGCTGACAAAGAAGTCGTGTTGGTCTGGAAGGATGGACGCAGCGAGCCAAGCCGAGCATCGCGCTTTCCCGGCGTCGTTGATCCGACGAGAATATTGAGCTCGGAGGAAAGGTTGAGGCGCAAAGCGGCACTGGGAGCATAGCAGCGATAGCCTGCGGCATAGATCTCAGAATTGGCAACTGAAGCCCCGAATATTCCCAGGACGTGTAGTAGCAATTAGCAGACCGGGAAATTCTCGGCCACGTTGATCGCAAGCTGGTCGCTTGTTGACTCTGCTCAACCCGAAACAAGCAATACTGAGGGTGTTTGCTCAAGGCTGGATACTCGCACGCTTTGGTTGATTGTTCCTGAGCTTTTCGATTTATTGGATCCGCTGCTCCTGCTATCAGCGGGGAGGCGAGGGCGCTGTTAAATACATGCGGTGAGGAGGGGATATGTTCAAGCTTTGCTTGTTCGATTTAGATGATACGTTAATTCGTACCGATGATTTAAAAGCGGTTAGGGAGGCTTGTAAAAACAATGAAGACCAGAAAAACTTATCGAAGTTAATTTCTGCCATAAAGGCAGATGAAGATCGTCACTTGTACGATTTGTCCACCGTGAAAAAAATCCGGTCTGACTTCCCTGAGCTTAAACTTGGTGTGTTTACTCGGTCTCCTCGAAGTTATGCAAAAGTCGTACTAGATTGGGCGTATCCTAAATTCGAATGGGATATTGTTGTTGCATACGAGGACGTGAAATGGACGAAACCTCGAGGCGACGGCATCGTTAAGGCGATCCAAGAGTTCGGCGTAAAATACCTTACCGAGGTCGTTTTGGTTGGCGACAATGATGTCGATGTAAGATCGGCGTATAATTGCGGCTGTCTAGTCGTCGTTGACAAAGGGGGATGGCCGTACAAGTGGGGAAATGAACACTGGGGCGCCTTGCAGCGGGTCCCAGATGCTTTGATTGGTTCCCCTTCCGAGGTTTCGACTGTCCTCTCAGATCCACATTCTTTTCTCCCCGACCTTGAGCGGCTCATGGAAGGCGCGACGGGCAGTTCGCGCTTCGACAAAATTAATCACTTCATTCCGAAGGCGATCGGAGGTGACTCTACCGCCTACCCCATCCATGTCGCCGGGAGATATTTCTCCAACTACAAGTCGATACATCAGCGGCGGAAATGGCATTCTCTAACGGACTCGATCGAGAAGAATAAGAACTCTGATAACTTTCCTGAGGAATGGATCAAAACGCTCAGGAACTTCATAAACGGCGAGTTTCCCGCCTATTTTGGTACCAAGCACGTCGTGGTCACCGTGATACCGCATCGGCCAGGCAGGAAGCCGCGGCTCGAGAATCTTTTGACTCAACTGCAGCAGTCGATCGTCGACGAACCCATAAAAAATCGCTCAATCGTTTGCGAGCCAGATCTGCTTTCGTTTAAAGGCGGCGTGAAGTCCCAACACAACGACCATTTGAACGGGAACGAGCGATTTGAGAATGTGAGGGATCATCTATTTGTCCAGTTTCCACAAAAGGTGGCTGGTGGGACCTCATATTTGGTTCTCGACGATGTTACGACAACTGGCGCATCGCTAATCTACGCTTCGAAGTACCTGAAGACCGCTGGTGCCGGTATTATAAAATGCCTATCATTGGCCAAGAACATAGGCACCGTTTTATGAGTTTGATTTCACCTGCGACAAAGTTTCTGCTCTCGTTGTCAATGCTGAAAGGCGTTGGGCCAGCTGCCCTGAAAAAGGCCTCGCTAGTACCGAACTTTTTCGAGATGGAAATCGAAGATCTTGCAAGCGAAGTCTTCCAAATAGCGAAGTCATTGTCTAGCGGAGGCGACTGGCAGAATGCGCAGAATGATGCCGCCAGACAGATTGATCAGGCTGAGCGCCATCTTGCGCGGATCATATCACCCATAGACGACGAGTATCCACGCTTGCTTGCTGCGACGAGAGACGATCCCTTTATCCTTTATGTGAAGGGATCGCTCGGGAAGACGCCTGAACATTCGGTCGCTATCATCGGAACTCGCGAACCGACTATGCATGGAGAAGTGGTCGCTCGTCGAATCACGCAATTTTTCGCCGAGCAAGGATGGAGCATAGTCAGCGGACTCGCCATAGGATGCGATGCGATTGCGCATCAATCAGCCCTTGAATCGGGAGCACATACTGTAGCCGTCATGGCGCATGGACTTCAAATGATCGCTCCGGCTCGACACAAGAACCTCGCCCAGGACATCGTGGCTTCCGGCGGCGCCCTGGTCAGCGAATATCCCTTTGGCCAGAACGTTCAGAATCAACAATATGTAAAACGAGACAGAACTCAGGCTGGAATGGCCCGCGGTGTCGTCATGGTACAATCGGATCTCAAAGGAGGTAGCCTTCATGCCTCCCGCGCCGCGCTGGACTATGGGCGGTGGCTGGCGGTCCCTTACCCGACAGACAAAGATCGTGAGAGCGGCGAAGCTAAAGTCCAAGCAAATCTTCTAATGGCCGACGGTGCTGATTCCGACCGCGCGAGCTTGCTTCGCTGCCCGAAAGATTCGCTTCGGCAATTGATTATTCTACGCAGTAAAACAGACTATCTCCGCATGCTCAATCCGACACCGAATGACGAGGCAGCAGATGTTGCGGGCGATGTCGAAGCCCAAACGAAAGAGCTGCAGTTTTCGTTTGACGACAGACCTCACGAAAGGAATCAACAGCCGACTATCGCAGATGAAAGCGGACATGTTGCTGAGGGGCAAGCCATCCCGCAACGCCCCGACATTCTGCAGGATGCATCCATCGCTCCGACTGAGGCGGGCCGCTTGATACTCACCAGAGATGGCTTCAAGAATTTGAAGATATTTCAATATCGGGCGCTCGTCGGTGAAAGTCTTAAGGCCAGAAGTTCCGTTGCGGACGCGCGAGTGATGGTTGTTGCCGCACGTCTACAGTATCTTCAGTTGCTGCTCGACGATTTGAGGGACACGTTATCCGGTAAGAACATTCATAGAGAACGGGGCAACGATCTTTTCCTGGGTTTTTTTTTAGAGAACTTCCTCGTTCAGATGAAGAGGACGGTGGAAATTGCGGTGTCAGTGGGACGCGGCTCACATGGCGGAAGTCAAGCGGGGTTAAGTGAACCATCGCAGCGTCCACCGAAGAAATCGGTAAAACCGAAACCTGAAGAATTTCTTCGTGAAACGCTTGCAAAATTTGAAGAGAGCATTCTCAGGACCATTGATGTGCCAGCTCGTAACCTGCACGCGGTTTCCTCTGATGCCGACGCGGATAAGGAAGTTGAGAATGGTCTTTATCTCGATGATTTAGTCCTATCCTTCAATCAAGTGATTGCAAAACAACTGCCGGCTGACCTGTAGTCCAGCAGTTCACTTCAAAACACGAAAAAAAAGTGAGAAAGAATGCTGATCTTGATGACGTCGCCTGACGCGTTGCTGCACAATGGAATTCCACGCCCTCAGCTGGTGTCTGTTTTGGCAAGTGCATCCGCTGATGGAAACCCGGTCGGTATCATCTCCAACCACGGCGAGCCGGCTTGGTTCGAAGGGGCCTTCGGAGGGTCGGATGTCCAGTTTTTGCAAAGTCGTGGGCGGCAGTCTGGTGATATCGTATCCCAAAATGCCGCCAAATTCGGCCTCAACCCATCTGACGTTCTGGTTCTCGCTTCAAAAGATGAAGACGTGCAAATGGGGAAGAATGGCCACGCTGTGCTCATCGCTGCAGGTTGGTCTGGAGATAGACAGGTCGAAGCGCTTGGTATTCGCATCGAAAGTGCGGCTCAATTTCAAGAAATCGTGGAGCTGATAGCCGGCTGGTCGGGGCAGTGGTGGTTCTCTGGTGAGGCGCCGCGCTACCACGTCCGTGCTCTGTCTGATCTTTCCGGTTATGGGAAGTCGGTATCGCAACAGGATTTCGCCCAACGCCTGACCAATACCGTCAAAAACGGCGGCAGTCGCCTCAATGCACTTTTAGCGGTCACCGCTCGCTCGTTGCTCATGGAGGGCGCCGACTCGGTAGACGGGTTGGTGTGGGGCGTTTATCCCTCCTCAAAAAGCGACAATGACGATACGGACACTCTTTGCGACTTTACGCATCGGCTGCGCACGACCGTTTCTAGAGTTCGATTTTCGAAACGGGGAGAGCCGCTGTTCATACGGCACACAGCGTCACCCAAGCGGTCGTCAGGGGGTGGGGGCGACCGTACAGATCCCACAGGCCAGATACTGACAATCCATCTCAACCCATTTTACAAAAAAAGCAGTCGTTTGGTTGGAAAGAACGTCGTGGTCATTGATGATTGCACCACCTATGGCGTCTCCTTCGGCGTAGCTGCGGCTTTCCTGAGAAAAGCGGGAGCGGCATCGGTTATTGGAATCGCTCTTGGCAAGTTCGGCAATCAGCTCCGCCACTACGAAATCGATATCCTGACGGACCCATATTCTCCTGTCTCGGCTGGCGGCTTTTCCGTCGCGTCGTCCGGGTTAATGTCCGGAAGTACGAATACGATAAGTCAGCAGGTCTTGAGGTCGCTAATCCAGTGATAGGCTGAGCCCGAGCGCTGCACTCGCGCCAAAGTAAACTGACAGCTGAAAACGGGGGTAGTTTTGCCGGACGATAGTTTGAAGGAGCTTCCCCATCCATGGGGGAGGCGAATTGATCTGCACGCACTTTTCCGAAAGTACAGCGAGTGCATCGTCCGCGTGCAGGTCAAGCAGGAGAATGGCGATTGCGCCAATGGAACGGCGTTCCACATCGGCGGCGGCGCATTTGCCACCGCTGCACATGTCGTGCGGGGAAACTCCCACGTGAGCCTCTATGCGGGAAACACCACTTGGCAACCGGACGATGGGGCTGTTGTGACGGGTGTGCTGTATCACCCGGACCAAAGCGTGGATGTCGCGATTTTGCTGTCAGATCTCTGGAGAGACGCGACGGTCGTTCAGGGCCAACAATCAATACCTGATGATGAGCGGCCACGCTATATCGACGTCCCTGAGATGTGGGGAGAGTGGATAGAGGATAGCCTTGTCCTGACCCGCGGGATTATCTGCGGATACCCAAAAGTCCCGAGATCTGATGGGGCCCATAAGATTGCTGTCTCGGCTGAAATCAGTGCTGACATTCAGCGATACGACATTCCCAATGTTCACTTCATCGTATCGTCGACAGCGCGTGGGGGATTCAGTGGCGCTCCGTTCATCAGTGAATTTGACATGTTGCTCGGTATTGTCACGGAAGCCCTGTCTGACGATAGCCTCGAGAGCCCTTACATGGCAGTAATAGCGATTGAGGCGATTTACGAAATATTCAACGACAATGAGGGCGCTCTTAAAGGACGAATGGAACACTATTTGGCATCATGGTCGCAACCGCAAAACGATATTGCTGGACGTCTGAGATAGAAGCGGTCCCACAGCGAAAGCGCAAGTTTTGCGAGCTGCCTACCTGTAGACGTTAACGTTTTTAGAAGAGGTCACCTGCAATTCCCCCTCCGCCGACATTAAGCCAAACTGTCACCGGTAAAGCATGGGTGGCGCAATTTATGCCTGCCGACCAAGTCGCAGCGGCAGAAATGCTTGATGCGATGCTGTTGCTGAACGAGGAGCAGGTTGCCACGTCAATCCGGACGGCGCTTGATCGGATCGCAGAAGGACCGCGTCATCGAAAGAAGCGTATAGCTCTTTACGCCGAGCGTGAGTTCGCCGAGGCTGCGATTTTTCCGAGCGTCACTATCGCTGATAAGAAAGGAAAGTTGCGTCGACGTGCGATCGGTCGGGGCGGGCCGTCAGCCGTGAAGCCAACGCGTGGGCGCGCTAGGGTCGGCAGTGAGGGGCTTGTCGCCTTTCTTGCTTCACAGCAGAAGGACGCTTGGCCCAAGTTATTCATGAACCATCCCGGCCCTGATCTTATGCGCGGTAAAACCGCACCCGCTGGCGAAGTTATCATCCTTACCGATTTCATCGGATCTGGCAGCCGCGTTAGAACCATGCTCGACAAATTCTGGGCTGTGCCCTCGGTTCGATCGTGGGTTTCGAGAAAACTGTTGAAATTCCGGGTCGTCGCAGCAGCGGCAACCCCTTCGGGGCTAACTAAAGTCCGAATCCACCGTCTCCGACCAGAGGTGATAAGTCAGTGGATCGCTCCCGTTGTGGATTGGACATATTCCCGTTCTAACTATTTCACTTGGTGTCGATTGATGGACAACTACGGCCCAGTGTCGGGACGGGGTGCTGGGCGTCGCGGTTATGGTAATCAAGGAGCGCTTATCGCTTTCAGCTATCGTATCCCTAACAACACTCCTGCGATCCTCCATCAAAGTGAGGGGACTTGGCGCGCACTCTATGACGGTCCAATTCCCCCTGCTCTTAATAGTCTATTCGGCGTTCGACAGATGGCGGATATCATCAGCGGAGCGGCGTCAGACAACGGTATCGAACTACCGCCATCGCTCACGCCGGAAGAGCGTCAAATGGTTGTCGTGCTGAGTTTGCTCAAGGGGCGATGGCATGGGGGTTCACAGATTGCACTTGCCGCGAGAAGTGGAATCGCCGTCCCAGACCTTATGGACGCCCTACGCAAAGCTCTTGCGCAGGCACTCATTTCGCAATCAGGCCGGCTTACGGATAAAGGGTATGCGTTTCTAATCGCGGGAGGGGTTCCCGAACGAAAAAGGCCAACCGTTGAAACGAATCCCGAACCGTACTACCCTGAAGCTCTGAGGGTACCAAGAGGTAGCATCTAGCTACTGCCACCCGCAAGGGTGGCCAGGATGATGGGTACGAACTTATCGTCATGGGGAATAGGGTTTCTTATTGCCACTGAAAGAGCACAAGAATGCAGGTCCACGCAGGATCATCCATCATTGCCCTTTGGGCAACCTCCTCGGAGGCTCGGTTTGATGGACGATCCTGCGCCGCCAGGGCCGCGCTAAAGTAGATGGCTCACCGTTGGGACCCTCAGACCTTCATTGGCGGGGCCAGAGTTGCTGGCCGAGATGAGCTCACCATTGAAGCTTGCAAAGCGGCCGCGGCGGCGGTCAAACGGATACATCCCGACCTGCCCGTCATATTTACCCTAAATCATTTTGCTCATCTTGTAGACGTTGATGCTGACTTTTTGGCTGAAGTGGCTCACCGCAAGATCGACGCCTATCGAGTGTTCCGTGTCAAGAAACGCGGTGTGGCGAACTTAGTATCAGCTCCATCAAGACGATATCGAACCATCTGTGTACCAGAGCCTCGATTAATGAGGGCGCAGCGCTGGATTGCTCAGAATATTCTTCAAGTCACGCCTTCGCACCGAGCGAGCTTTGCATTCACTAAATACCGAGATCT
This sequence comes from Rhizobium sp. Leaf453, assembly GCF_001425605.1. Classification (GTDB taxonomy): domain Bacteria; phylum Pseudomonadota; class Alphaproteobacteria; order Rhizobiales; family Rhizobiaceae; genus Pararhizobium. Next base: position 175,382 of record NZ_LMRG01000005.1, read on the forward strand.
TAGGGGCGCCGCCACGTCACACGCGAATGCCAAGTGGCTTGTGAAAATGGACGTTCGTCAGTTCTTCGAGTCTATATCTGAGGCGGCTGTTTATCGGGTCTTTAGGGCGTTTGGTTATGGCGCGCTCTTGTCATTCCAGATGGCACGCATTTGCACGCGACTGGCCGATCATCATCATCGTGACAACCGTGATCGTCTCGGCCGCGGAGGGCGTGGGCCTTATCGTGCGCAGCCGGTTGGACATTTGCCGCAGGGTGCCCCCTCTAGTCCCATGTTAGCAAACCGTGCAGTCGAAGCCCTTGACCGCAAGGTCGAGCGCATCGCGAATAAATCGGGATGGACCTATACGCGTTACGCAGACGATTTAGCATTTTCGCGATCTGATGACGCAAGGCGTAGCGATGCGATGAAGCTCGTAAAGTTGGTCGAAATGTCGCTAATGTCGAACGGGCTTGTAGTGCATCGGCAAAAAACAAGCATCACGGCTCCAGGGGGGCGGAAAATCCTTCTCGGAATGCTGATCGACAGAGGAGAGCCGAAACTTCCAAAGTCGTTTCGGAATAATATTGAGACGCACCTATACGCACTTTCGCATGCCAATATAGGTGCGGAGAAACATCGCGCTACGCGTGGGTTCGCATCCTTGATAGGAATGCGTCGTCATATCATGGGGTTGATCGCTCATGCCCATCAGGTCGACAAAACGTATGCCGCAAAGCTGTACGCGCAGGTGAATTTGGTGGACTGGGACCGGTAGTAGTTAGCTGTTTGCCCTGAAAAATTCTCGACATATCATTACGCCGCGGCTTGAAAAAGCAAGTTAAGATCAAATCTTGCCCCCACAACCAATTCCTACGCTACCGTATCCAGCTATAGGCCAAAACACGATCCTGTACACCTGGGCACTGCGATCAAGCACTAATCGATCTGTCCATTGATCTCTCAGCCCTAGCCGAACGCGATACGGAGTTTAAGCTGCCGGCAGGAGGCGGCGACGAATTCGGCCATGGCGGCGGGTCGGATCAGCGCGACACGCCGAAGCCGTGTTTGGCACTAGCCCCGATCTGATCTTGCAGCCGGGATCAGCCGCTCAGATCGGGGCTGGTAGGTGGACCGTGTGGCGACCAGTCGGACATTTCAACTTGGCAAACTGGCGGACATTTCAATCCTGCCGCCACAGATTGCCCGTGTTTCGAGAAAATTGTAATCTATCATACACTTAGCGAGATGGTACTCCGTGTCGGCGGTTCGAGTCCCTTCAAGGCAAGGAGAAACAGGATGATGTTCTCTCCACGCCGATATTCATCAATGCGTCATTTCCAGTTTATCCGATGCGTTTCTGGTTCCCGCTGAACATGCCGCCACGAAATACCTCGGGTTCAGGATCGAACACGAACAGAACGACATCTGAACCCGCCCTGGCAGTGAGCTGATGATCCAGCGAGCGCGAGAACGCGCTCTCGCCGGTTGCGATCATGACATCGCCAAAATCTATCGCCCCGTCGAAGACATAGAGCAGAAATGCCGTCCGGGGATCGGCCGCGGCGGGCAGGCTCAGCTGGGTACCATTCGTGATGCGCGCATCGAACACGCGGACATCGGATCGCACGGTCAGCGGCGCCTCCTGGGGCCCGGCAATCAATCGCCACTCGTTGTCACTGTTCGCGTCAACGAAATCACGAAACTGCACCATCGGCTCAAGATCGGGAGCGTTGGGCCGCAGGAAGATTTGCAGCGCTCGAACCGGGCTGTTCCCGAGCATCAGCTCTTCGTGCTGGAAGGTATGGCCGGCATTCATCATCATGAAGTGCGTCTTGTCGAGCTTCTTCTCGTTTCCGACCGTATCGCGGTGAAGCATCTCGCCGCCGCGGATGTAGGTCAGGATCTCGTCGTCCTTGTGCGGGTGCATGCCAATGAGGTGACCGGGTTGCACCTGGGCGCGATCGATCCTGCCGATCGGACCGATCCCGCTATCATCGGCCGTTAGGGTGAGACCCGGATACAGGATTTCGACGCCGAAGCCTTGGCTTATGTTCCCGCGCATCCGGCCTGCCGAGATTTTGGTGATCGTCATTGGAGTTTTTCCTTCCATCTCGGGCGCGGGCGATTGTCGCCCGCGCCGATGAACTCAATATCGTTCCGACATCAGTGATAGTTCAGGATGCCGACCAGCTTCTGGCCAAGCGGGCTTGTCCAGTCGACGGCAAGCTCGGAGATGATCTGGTCGACGGTGGTGATGATGGCTCCGGCCTTTTCCATGCGGCGCAGAGCCAGGTCGTCGCCGTACTTGGTGTAGGAGGCGGAAGCGTCCGCCGAGACCTGCACCTCGTAGCCTTCGTCGAGCATCTGCAGGACCGGGAAGGTGACGCAGATTTCCGTCGTCACGCCGGCGACAAACAGCTTCTTGCGGCCGGTCGCCTTGACCGCCTGGTTGAAGCCGTCATGGTGCATTGCGTTGACAATACCGGGGCGCTTGATCCGGGCGTCAAAGGCCTCGGGCAGGATTTCCTTGAGTTCTGGCAGCAGCGGCCCCTGGATCTGGTCTTCCATGCTGGATGTCAGGATGGTCGGGATGTTGGCGGCCTTGGCGATGCGGGCGAGCTTCAGCGCGTTCTGCTTGACCAGGTTGATATCGTGCGAGTGGGTCCAGGCCATCGTGCCGATCTGATGGTCGATCAGCAGCATTGCGGAATTTTCGGGGGTGAATACTTGGCTGTGCATTGTCGTGTTCCTTTTTTTGTCGGCGGCGGGTTGGTGAAGTTCGTTTCGATCCGCTCGATGACTGGAATTTAGCGTTGCGATGAATGGCACGGTAGCTCTATGGTTTGCCACTCTGTAGAACGGAAAATGGAACGCAAGAATGATCAGCTTCGAGGACATGCAGATCTTCGTTGAGGTCGCAGACGGCGGCGGGATTACCGTTGCGGCACGGCGTCTGGGGCTACCGAAATCGATCGTCAGCCGGCGGCTCGTCCGCCTCGAGAGCGAGCTCGGCGTTCAGCTTCTGGCGCGGACGACCAGAGGGGCATCACTCACAGAAGCCGGTGTTTCCTTCCGCGAGCATGCTGCCCGCATGTGCCTGGAAATGGACGTCGCTCGCGAAGAAATGCTGCCGACCGGAGAGCTGCGGGGACGATTGCGCGTGGCGGTTCCTTCGTCCTTCGGTCCCGGACACTTCGCGCCGGCGCTGGCCGAGCTTGCCCGCCTCCATCCGCTCCTGCAGCTCCACGCGCACTACAGCGACCGGTACGTTGATCTGGTCGCGGAAGGGTTCGATTGCGGGATACGGGTCGGTTATCTGCAGGACTCGAACCTGACGGCGCGCAAGATCGGCGCCTTTGCGGCGGGGCTGTTCGCCAATCCGGACTACCTGAGTGCCCACGGCGTCCCGAAGAAGCCCTCGGACCTGCTCGAACATCAGGCCATCCTTCAAGGGACCGAAAGCTGGAAGGTGTCGGACGGCAGTAGGACGGTTGTCGTCAACGGGCAGGGAAGGTTCAAGGCAGACAGCGCCGTGGGCATCGCCGAAGGGACGGCGGCCGGGCTGGGCGTTGCGGCCCTTCCTGTCGTGATCGCGCAAAGCTACGTGACAGCGGGCACGCTCGTGCCGATCATGGCGGAATACAGTCTGCCGGAGATCGGCGTTTACATCGTGCGGCCGCCGGGATCGCACGTCTCGCGGAAGGTCAGGGTGCTGATCGATTTCTTTGTAGAGCGCTTCTCGGCGAGCGCCAGACGAGACGCGACCTAGCGCTGCGCCTCGCTCCTCCGCTCCTGAAACGCGACGCCCCAGTCTCGCATGGCGATCAACACAGGCGCGAGTGTCTGGCCGAACGGTGTAAGCGAATACTCCACGCGCGGCGGGACTTCAGCGAAGACTTCGCGGGCGACAATCCCGTCGGCCTCAAGCTCCCGGAGCTGCATCGTCAACGATCGCTGGCTCGGATCGCCGACCAGGCGACGCAGTTCCCCGAACCGGCGCGGCCCGTCCAACAGCCGGTAGATGATCATCGGCTTCCACTTGCCGCCCGTCACATCGACGGTGGTCTCGACGGGACACTTCTGGCGGAGGCTCATCCTGGTCTCCAATGGTGTACTTTCTATCCCTATAGGCAGAACTGTTGCCTACTTGCAAGATCGCCTGTGGCGCGCGTAGTTGGAACGAGTTGATTGGAGGTGTGTCATGCGCGCTGCGTTTTACGAGAAACAAGGAGCTGCGAGAGAGGTGCTTGTTGTCGGTGACCTGCCCTATCCACAGCCGGGCGCCGGTGAGGTCCGGGTGAGGGTGATCGCCTCGGGTATCAATCCTTCCGACATCAAGACGAGAACCGGCTTCGGCGGCAAGGCCATGCCATTCCCACGGATCGTGCCACATCAGGACGGCGCGGGCGTGATTGATGCCGTCGGCGCGGGCATTCGCGAGACGCGCATCGGCGAGAGGGTCTGGATCTACATGGCGCAATGGGGCCGTGCGTTCGGGACTGCGGCGGAATACGTTGTCGTACCTTCCGTGCAGGCCGTCACGCTTGCCGACAACGTGTCCTTTGAGATCGGAGCATCGCTCGGCGTTCCGGCGATGACGGCGCATCGCTGCCTGTTCGCCGATGGAGACCTGCGCGGCAAGCGGGTTCTGGTGCAGGGTGGTGCCGGCGCGGTCGGCAATGCGGCGATCCTGCTTGCAAAATGGGCAGGCGCGTGGGTGGCGGCGACAGTCAGCCGCGAGGAGCAGGCGGAGGTCGCGCGAGTGGCTGGAGCCGATCGTGTCATCAACAGGCGCCAGGAGGACGTCCCGCAGGCCATACGATCGGCGACGGGCGGCCGTGGTGTCGATCGTATCGTGGATGTCGATATCTCCGCCAACATCGAAGTGGCGCTCGCCTGTCTCGCTCGCGACGGCGTCGTCTCGGCCTATTCGACGGAATCACCGGAGGCTAAGCTCACAATCCCGTTCTTCCCGGCGCTGCTTGGAGGCTTCTCATTCCGTTTCGTCTACGTGTACACCATGCCGGAAGCGGCGATGCGTCAGGCAACCGAGGAGATTTCAGCCTGCGCCGCGTCGGGGGCATACGTTCCGCAGATTGCGAAAACATATGCCCTTGATGCAGTGGCCGATGCGCACGAGTTCCAGGAGAGCGGCAAGGCTGTCGGCAAGATGCTGGTCCGCTTGTGAAGCGCGTGACGCGCGAAGTTCACGCTCCGCTCGTCACGCCTATCATTACGCGATTATAGCCTTTGGTTCCAGAAATGCCTCGAGGCCAAACACGCCGTATTCACGACCAATCCCTGACTGCTTGAAGCCACCAAAGGGCGCGAGCGGTTCATGCGGTGCGCCGTTTATCACCACGCGACCGCTCTCCAGTCGATCCGCAACCGCCTGCATGTGTGCGGCGTCGGAGCCATGCAGATAGGCCTGAAGGCCATACGGGGTGTCGTTTGCGATGGAGATGGCCTCATCCTCGTCGCGGTAGGCGATGACCGACAGGACCGGTCCGAAGATCTCCTCGCGCGCGATCCGCATCTGGTTGTCCACGCCTAAAAAGATTGTCGGCTTTGTAAACCAGCCACGATCCAGACCGGCGGGCCGCCCCCGGCCCCCCGTCAGGAGACGGGCGCCTTCCTGCGTTCCCAGTTCGATGTAGGACTGGACACGATCGTACTGCTTGCGGCTGACCATTGGTCCGATCATCGCGTCCGGATCGTCGGGGGCGCCGACCTTGAATGTCTCGATCTCCTGCTTCAGTCGGACCAGGACGTCATCGAGCAACTGATTCGGAACCAGAATACGGGTACCGGCAATGCAGGCCTGGCCACTGTTGATGAAACCCATCCGCAAGACGGCGGGGATAACCAGATCTAGATCGGCATCGTCGAGAATGATGTTTGGACCCTTGCCGCCAAGTTCCAGGGTTACGCGCTTGAAGGTATCCGCCGCGTTGCGCAGGATTTCGCGGCCGACCGCGGTGGAGCCCGTGAAGGTCACTTTCGCGATATCCGGATGCCGGCTGAGTTCCGCGCCGACGACATTGCCATAGCCATTGATGATGTTGAACACGCCATTCGGCAGGCCCGCCTCATGCAGGCACTCCGTCAGGATCTGCGTCTGGATCGCGCTCATCTCGCTTGGCTTGATGACGATGGTCGAACCGGCGGCGATGGTGGTTGCGAGCTTCGAGGTGATGAAGCCGATATTGCTGTTCCAGGGCGTGATGGCCGCGGCGACGCCAGACGGCTGCATGATGACGCGGGCGCGGCCCATTTGGCGCTCGAATTCGTAGTCCTCCAGAACAGACGCCATGGTGAGAAAGCTCGAAGCAGCATGAGGAATAGCAAAGCGCGTGAAGGTCTGCGGAGCGCCATATTCGAGCGACATCGCTTCGGTGAGATCGGTAACGCGCGCGGCGACCGCGGCGTTTAATCGCTTCAGCATATCGATGCGCTCGGCCTTCGACGTGCGTGAGAACGCGGGGAAGGCGCGCTTCGCAGCGGCGACAGCGTCCCGCGCATCGTCGACGCCGGCAAGCCGGACCGTACCGATCCTCTCTTCAGTGGACGGATTATGAAGATCGCCCGTTTCGGTGCCCTTCGGTGTGACGAACTGACCGTCGATATAGATCTTGTCGATGTTGCGCATGTCTAACTCCTTTCGACTGTCAGGCTTATCTGGCATTTCAGGACTGTCCTGATAAGCTGGCCAAAATCGTTCAGCCTGATAAGGGATTACGGACAATGATGCGTGGCTCGCTCGCCGAACTCGAAGCAGTTCTCGCGGTGTCTTCCAGAGGCGGGTTTCGGGCCGCAGCGCGAGAGCTTGGGATCTCGTCCTCCTCGCTCAGCCAGCAGATCGCTACGCTGGAAGCGCGCATGGGCGTCAGATTGTTCAATCGCTCCACACGGAGCGTCGTCCTTTCCGCCGCCGGCGAGCAATTCGTGGCGAGCGTCGGCCCGGCGCTGGAGGCCATTCGCAACGCCGTTGAGCATGTCGACGAGCATCGTGTGGAAGCCACCGGTACCCTGCGCATCAACACGTCGGTCGGCGCAACCCGCATGATCCTGACGCCGCTGATCCTGGAATACATGCGAAGGAACCCGCAGATGGCGGTGGAGATTGTCACGGAGGGGGCACTCGTCGACGTCAATGCCAAGGGTTTCGACGCCGGGATCAGAATCCGAGAGGCTGTTCCCCCCGACATGGTTGTCGTCCCGATCGGCGACAACGTCCGTCCGGCCATCGTCGGTTCGGTCGAGTATTTCCGGCAGCATGGAAAGCCGCAGGTCCCGGCAGATCTTCAGAACCACGAGTGCATTCGGGCCAGAATGGCGAGCGGCACGCTCTATCGCTGGGAGTTCGAAAAGCGAGGGGAGAGCTTCACGCTCGACGTTCCCGGCAAGCTCACGCTCGACGACAGCGACCTGATGCTCCGGGCGGCCAGGGACGGAGCCGGACTCGCTTATCTGAATGAATGGCAGGTATCAGACGACGTCGCCGCCGGAAGGCTGGAGCAGGTCCTCGCCGACTGGACGCCGCCCTATCCGGGTCTCTGCCTTTATTATCCCGGAAGACGAAATATCCCCGCCAAATTGCGGCGGTTCGTCGATCTCATCAAGGACGTTCGGCACGGCAGCCACGTTGAGAGCCCGCCTCAAGATTAGGGAATGTCTCGCCAGGGTGTAGGTAACGCAGAGGCCTGAGCAAGGCCCAGCCGTCTATGCGTTGCTTTCAGGAATGAACTCACCGCGCGGAGCGGTTCCAAGCACTGTTGCGTCCAGCGTAACGATGCACTGTCAAACATGAGTATTCAACGCGCTGATCGCCTGTTGCATCCTTTGCGCATGGATCGGGAACGGACCCGGCCTTCAATCAGGAGCGATCACATGAAACTTTATCACCATCCGCTGTCGGGCCACGCGCATCGTGCCCGGCTCTTTCTCTCGCTGATCGGGCTCCCCCACGAGCTGGTCGAAGTCGATCTGAAGGCAGGCGCTCACAAGCAGCCAGATTTCCTCAAAATGAACCCGTTCGGGCAAGTCCCGGTGCTCGCGGATGGCGATGTCTTCATTTCCGATTCCAATGCAATCCTGGTTTACCTTGCCAAGAAATCCGGTCAGACCGAATGGCTGCCGGAAGACGCAAAAGGGGCGGCTGAGGTCCAGCGCTGGCTTTCGGTTGCGGCAGGTGAGATCGCTTACGGACCGGCGGCTGCCCGTCTGGTGACAGTCTTCGGCGCCAAGTTCAATCCGGAAGAGGTCATTGGCCGTGCACACACCATCCTTGGCCGGATCGAGAGCCAGCTGCAAGGGCGGGAATGGCTTGTGGGCAATCACCCGACGATTGCCGATGTCGCTATCTACAGCTACGTCGCGCGCGCTCCGGAAGGCAATGTCGATCTGAGCGCCTATCCATCCGTGAATGCTCTCTTGCGTCGGGTCGAACAACTTCCAGGCTTCGTCGACTTCGTCAAGACGCCGGTCGGCCTTGCTGCCTGACCCTCGACAGGGTGTGCGATACGTCGCGCGCCCTTCGCCTCTTTCCCCTGGAGAACGCAGATGTCCATGACCCTCACAAAACTGCCGACGTGGCATGAAGGCGAGACCTTTATCCAGGAAAAGCTCGGCGTAAAGGAACGCATGGCCGCAGTCGGTCAGCGTGTCGTTCGCGATTTCATGCCGGACCAGCATCGCGACTTTTATGCGCAACTGCCGTTCATCGTCCTTAGCAGCGTCGATCAAGCCGGTGATGCCTGGGCTACCTTTGTCGAAGGCCAGCCAAGGTTTATGTCGTCGCCTTCGCCTGTCGTCCTGAACATTCTCGCAAACCGCGATCCGAGCGATCCGGCGAGCGAAGGAATGGCCGACGGCTTGCCGATCGGCCTCCTCGGCATCGAGATGCAAACACGTCGCCGCAACCGCATGAACGGTTTTGTCTCGACGATAGAGGGCGGTTTCCGCGTCGATGTGGACCAGAGTTTCGGAAACTGCCCGCGTTACATTCAGCTGCGAGACTTCGCGTTCGAGCGGCAGCCGGGAAGACCGTTCCAGGGTAAGGTGGAAGAACTGCCTGTGCTCGATGATCAGGCACGCACGATCATCCAGGAAGCCGATGCGTTCTTCGTTGCGTCTTACGTCGATCGCGAGGACCGGCGCCAAGTGGACGTATCCCACCGCGGCGGGAACGCAGGATTCGTCCGCATCGGTGACGACGGCGTCCTGACGATCCCCGACTTTGATGGGAATCTCTTCTTCGCGACGCTTGGCAACATCCTGCTGAACGGAAAGGCAGGACTTCTGTTCGTGGATTTCGCAACGGGCGACGTGCTGCAGATGACGGGGAAGGCCGAAATCATATTCGACTCCCCCGAGATCGCCGCCTTCCAGGGCGCGGAGCGGTTCTGGACATTCAAGCCGACACGTATCATTCGTCGCCGCAATGCTCTGGCTCTAAGATGGGCGTTTCAGAAGGACGGCTGGTCGCCGAGCTCCCTGATGACAGGCAGCTGGAGCCAAGCGGTCGACCGTCTCCGTGCGACAGAGCTTGCCACAAGCTGGCGGCCAATGACCGTCACCGCGATTGTCGATGAAAGCGCGACGATCAAGTCTTTCCATCTGCAGCCCGGCGATGGCGCCGGGCTGCTCCCCCATAGGGCGGGTCAGCATCTCCCTATACGCGTAAAGCTGCCCGATGAAGAAAAGCCGGTCATCCGCACCTACACACTCTCGGTCGCACCCTCCGACGCTATCTACCGCATCAGCGTCAAGCGAGACGGTCGGGTATCGCAGTTCTTGCATGATAATGCTGCCGTCGGCGATGTCATCGAGGCGCGCGCGCCTGCCGGCGGCTTCGGCATTGACGCCCACGCCACACGTCCGGCGGTTCTTCTTGCAGGTGGCATCGGCATCACGCCGCTGCTGGCGATGCTCCGTCATGTTGTTTATGAAGGGCTACGCAAGCAGCGGGTCCGTTCCGTCACGCTGTTATACGCATCCCGCACCAAAGCTGAGCGGCCGTTCGACAAAGAGATTGCCGACCTTATTGGTGCTACCAAGGGCGCCGTGCGCTTGATCAGGGTCCTTAGCGACACCACGGATGCTGAAGAGGGCAGGGATTACGACGCCGCAGGTCGGATCGATATGGCGATGCTGACGCGGTTCCTCCCCTTCAACGACTATGATTTCTATCTCTGTGGCCCCGCACAATTCACGCAAGACCTCTACGACGGGCTGCGGGCCCTCAACATTGCTGATGATCGCATCCAGGCTGAAGCCTTCGGTCCGTCGTCGCTGATCCGCACGGGGCAACCCACACCAGCAGTCGTGCCTTCTGCCTTGCAGCCGTCCGAAAAACCCGTGCCCGTCGTGTTCACGAATTCCCTGAAAGAAGCACGGTGGACATCTGGCTCCGGCACTCTCCTGGAACTCGCAGAAGCACGCGGCCTCGAGCCCGAATTCAGTTGCCGCGAAGGCAATTGCGGGACGTGCCGGACGAAGCTCGTCAAAGGTGCCGTCGCTTATGTCAAGCAGCCCACCGCGAAGATCGACGCCGACGAAGTGCTGCTCTGCTGCGCCGTTCCAGCCGAACAGGAAGGCGGCCTGCAGCTTGCTGTGTAAGCGGCGATTGCTGCGTCCAGCGCAACAGTCCCTTGTTTCCTTTCGATCTTCAGCAAATTACGCCACCCGATCATATTCAATCTCAAGAGAGCAACGTCTCTCTCAACCGAAAAAGGAGATTACAATGTCACGCATTCCTACCCCGGCCACCATCGAAGAAGCTCCGGAAGCGTCCCGTCCGATCCTCGAGACCATCCAGAAGCAGATCGGCTCCGTTCCGAACATCTTCCGGCTGGTGTCCAATAGCCCCGCCGCGTTGACGGGCCTGACCTCGCTCCAGGGCGCACTCGGCAAGGGCAAGCTGCCGCCGGCCACCCGCGAACGCATCGCGCTCGCCATGGCTGAAGCCAACGGTTGTGACTACTGCCTCTCGGCGCACACCTTCACGGGCACAAAGTTCGCCAAACTTGACGAAAGCGAAATTGCTGCCAACCGAAACGGCACGTCTAACGATCCCAAGGCGGCGGCTGCCGTCGAATTTACCCGGGCACTGACAATGGCTCGCGGGTCCGTTGCGCCAGCGGAAATCGCCAAGGTTCGCGATGCAGGCTACAGCGACGCGGAAATCGTCGAGATCATTGCCCATGTCGCCCTCAACACCTTCACGAACTATGTGAATGAGGCCCTCGACACAGAGATCGATTTTCCCCGCATCGATCGCGCGGCTGCGTGATGCCTGGCCTGGAGGCGGTGCTGGACGTACCGCCTCCCCCCTACGATTGACCATCAACCTCAGAGGAATTTTTCCATGTCTCGTCCGCCGCTTCCCCCATTCACCAGAGAGAGTGCCATCGAAAAGGTCCGCCTTGCCGAAGATGGCTGGAATAGTCGCGATGCTGCAAAGGTCGCGCTTGCCTACACGCTCGATACGCGCTGGCGCAACCGCGCCGAGTTCGCGAAGAGCCGCGCCGAGGCAGAGGCCTTCCTGACCCGCAAGTGGAACAAGGAGCTCGACTATCGCCTCATCAAGGAACTCTGGGCTTTCACCGGCAATCGTATCGCCGTCCGGTATGCCTATGAATATCGCGATGACAGCGGCCAGTGGTTCCGCGCCTATGGCAACGAGAACTGGGAATTCGCCGAGGATGGCCTGATGCGGGAACGTCATGCCAGCATCAACGAACACCCGATTGCTGAAGCCGATCGCAAGTTCCGTTGGCCGCTGGGCCGCCGGCCCGACGACCACCCCGGCCTCAGCGACTTCGGCTTTTAAGGCCTAACCCGAGGAGATGAACAATGGTCGGCTCGTCAATGGATCCACGGGCAAGACTTTCAATAGAACTGGCCCTCACAGGAACGAATGCGAACAAGCGTCTACTTGCCAAACAAGAAGAAGCCGGTCGTGCCCTCGGGATGACCGGCGCCGAGATGGATGTGGCAAGGCGCGGTTCAAGCTTCGACTTCAATACATCGATCGCCGTATCACTTGCTTTGAATGCCTGTCGCGAAACGCGCCAGCGCGCAATACGCGCTGGCATTTCCGAGGAAACCTGCGAGGAAATAGAACGCCTCGCGCTTTCTCTTCGTGCGCAGGCCGCCTGAACATGCGTTGCCTCTTGAGGCTTCGGTTCCAAGCACTTAAGGTGCTGGAAACAAACGTGATTGGGGACGCGGATGGACCGGTGGCAGGCAATGAGGATCTTTGTGAAGGTCGCCGAAACAGAGAGCTTCGCAGACACCGCTCGCCAGATGTTCATGAGCGCCCCGGCCGTCACGAGAGCGGTTGCTTCGCTCGAAGACCTGATTGGCGCGCGACTTCTTGTGCGAACCACCCGCTCGGTGAAGATGACCGAAGCGGGCGTTCGTTATTTCGAAGACTGCCGCCGGATTTTGGCCGATATCGCTGAAGCAGAGGCCGCCGCCGGCGGCTCCTATGCTACGCCGACGGGAACTCTCTCCATAACCGCGTCAGCGCTGTTCGGGCAGATGTACGTCCTCCCGATCGTGACGAGCTATCTCGACACACATTCGACGATGAAAGCCAAGACGCTTTTCATTGATCGACCGGTAAACATCGTGGAGGAAGGGATCGATGTCGCTGTGCGTATCGGCCATCTCCCGGATTCAAATCTCTCTGCCGTCAAGGTCGGAAGTGTCCGGCGCGTCATGTGCGGTTCGCCAAAGTATTTCGAGCGCTACGGCGTTCCGAAATCGCCAGACGATCTCAAAGACCACCGCATCGCTGCATCGACAGCGGCATGGGCTTCACCTGAATGGAAGTTTGCCAGCGATCTGCGGGTATCCGTGGATGCGGCTCTGCAATGCAATACCAACGAAGCAGCGATACAGTCCGCGCGTGAGGGATGGGGTCTGACCAGGGTTCTCAATTACCAGATCGGCCCAGCCCTCGTCGCTGGAGAACTCCAGATCGTTCTCAGCGAGTTCGAGGAACCAGCTTTGCCAATTCATATACTCCATCCTGAAGGACGGCATGCTCCAGCAAAGGTCCGTGCCTTCGTCGATATGGCTGCATCCAGACTACGCGAGAACCGGCTTTTGAATTGATAGTTGGCTTTCCAGAGTCAAATAGTCGGCGATCAGGTTGCTTTTGGCATGTCCATTCCATCGCATTTATATCACCTGATGAAATAATCCCTTGTCGAGTACGAGCATTCTCCCTCCAGGCCGAAAGAGCGATGGTGGCTGCAGGCAACAAGCCGCCCGCAATCACTCCTGAGGAGAACCACAATGTCTCGTACTCTCGCCGCACTGCTTCTCGCATCCGCCAGCATCTCTGCTTCCGCTCCAGCCGCGACAGCCTTCGCCGAAACAACGGTGATCACTCAGCAGGCGCCTGCAACGGTCCATTATCGCTCCATGAAAATCGATGGGGTCAACGTTTTCTATCGTGAAGCCGGCCCGGCCGACGGCCCCGTCCTCGTGCTGCTTCACGGCTTTCCGACATCGTCCCACATGTTTCGCAACCTGATCCCGTTGCTCGCAGACCGCTACCGCGTCATCGCCCCTGACTATCCGGGCTTCGGCCAGAGCGATGCGCCCGAGCACACCAAATTCGAATATTCCTTCAGCCACTATACCGATATCGTTGATACGCTGCTGTCCAAGCTCGGCGCCGCCAAATATTCCATGTATGTCATGGATTATGGCGCACCTGTCGGCTACCGGCTGGCGCTCAAGTACCCGGACCGCGTCACCGGCCTCATCGTCCAGAACGGCAATGCCTATGACGAAGGCATTCGCGATTTCTGGAATCCGATCCGCGCCTACTGGAAGTCGGGCGCGACAAAGGACCGGGAAGCGCTCTCGGTACTCGTGGCACCCGAAACGACCAAGTTCCAGTATACCGATGGTGTCAAGGACTTGACGCGCATCAGCCCCGACAACTGGGTCCATGATCAGGCTTTGCTCGATCGGCCTGGCAACAAGGATATCCAGCTCGACCTGTTCTACGACTACCGCACCAACCTGCCTCTTTATCCGCAGTTCCAGGCCTTCTTCCGCGACCGCAAGCCGCCGACGCTGATCGTCTGGGGCAAGAACGACCAGATCTTCCCTGAAGAAGGCGCGCATCCCTATCTGCGCGATCTTCCTGAGGCTGAGTTCCATCTTGTGGACACGGGACATTTCGCGCTCGAAGACAAGCTGGATGAGATGGCGCCGCTCATTCGAAGCTTCCTTGATCGCAAGGTCGCGAAGTAAAACGCCGCTGGCTTCCTGCAACTGCCGTACTGGTTGCGGGAAGCCTCACCCGTTAGTAGCCTTCGATGTTGCAGGCGTTGAGTTGTTTTTTGAACGCCTGCTGCGTCTGGTCGGGAAACCGTTGCAGACTGGATGCCATCACTAGATGCTTATGTCGGGTAGCATTATTTAAAATCAGAGGCTTAGCTGGATTGGTCGAAGCCCAGCTGTTCGATTCCTATCAAGGCGTGAGGGTGTTGGCTGGAGCTCGCGAGCAATCCGTCACGACGACGCCCTAATATCTTTAGTGAAAGTTTTTGTTCGATGCATGGTGCATATAGCTCGAATGTGTTCGATGCATCTTCCATTAGTGAACATTGCGAAAGTGTTTGTACTAGCTCGATGCATAGCGCATATTGTCGCTATATGATTGATGGATCGACCAATGCCGGCCACGAAGAAACAGAGCTATGCTCGATATACGATTGCTGCGGTTAGCGTGCTGGGAAGTATGATCCAGCTTGAACGTAAATCTCGCAAGATGACGGCGCAGGAGCTTGCCGGCCGGCTCGGCATAACACGCGGAACTCTTCAGCGGCTTGAACAAGGAGATCCCAAGGTGGAACTGGGCCTTGCCTTTGAGGCATGTACCGTTCTCGGCATTCGCCTTTTCGACGACGATCTTGCTGGTATGACGTTCAGAAACGAAGACCTTCAAAAACGCCTTACGCTTCTACCCAAGTATGCGCGTCCACGAA
>NZ_LMRG01000006.1 GCF_001425605.1 Rhizobium sp. Leaf453
AAGGGCGATCTCGGCAACGTTCCGTGATCGTTCGATCCCAGCTTTGTGGTAACGCATCCCGCTTCGCTGGAGGATGCACCTGAAATGTACAAGAAATTCCGGGATAAGGAGGATGGCGTGATCAAGGTCGTGCTCAGGCCATAGTCGCCATGCTGAACACGCCAGCAAGTATGAACGCACGGGGAGTTAACATGCAACACATAGATGATTGGTTGAAATCCACAATCCCGGAACTGGTCAGCTTTCAAAAGGACGCGTCGGAAAAATCTGACTATCAACTGGAAGCAAAAGCGCTCTGGTTGAAAGCTGAGGCAGCCGGCTATTCCGTAGCCGAGTTGAAACAAGCCTGCGGGGGCGATATTGAGAAGTATATGCTAAACCTCCAAGGAGGCTATACCGGTGCCTCCTGGGCCGACCAGGCAGACGATCAATCTGGAAAGGGCAGTTCAGACCCTAGCCCCTCGAGCGTTTTGTCGGGAGGGGGACACATCCCGCGCGATGAAGTCTTCCTCTCCGAACAAGAGAGCGGAGCACCAGTTTCGGCGACACCTGTGTCTCCCGCAGACAAGGCGCGGCTTCAACGTGAAGCTCTTCTAATGGAACTTGATCTGCTGAGGGCACGGCTGGCTATCATAACTTCACAAGTCGGACTCGTTGCAAAAACTGGCAAGGTGTGGGTTGACGCAGGCGCGCGGTCGCAATTGGGCGCGCACCCTTGGGCGAAGTTCGGAGCGCTGGTCGCTGGTTCATATTTTTTGACAAGAAGGCTTCGAAAGCTGCGCTTTCGCTCGGTCACCACAGCGGCAATCCCTCTGGCGACTATGATGATGAAACGGAGATTGCGCTAAACTGTCATGCGATGCCCCAATGCAACGAAGACCCGTAGTTCATCTATGGCGTGTTAGTGTATTCAGCTCTCGTAGGGATAGAAAGTCTGCCCAACGGCCGCTCATCGAACGGGGATCGAAAGCCTCAAATGATGTGAGCCTTGGAAGGTACCGATCGCCGACCGCTGTCCCCTATTCTTTCATCCGGGGGAGTGTAGCCATACGTGTGAGCGCATCGACTGTCTTGAGCAGATCGCGGCTCAGGTGGCTGAGGATTTCCTCCGGCGACAAACCAGTTCGTGTGCACAGCTTGTCGAGTACTTCCGGTCCCGGTGTGTCGTTGATGTCGATATTCGGTCCGATTTTGATGGCACTTGGCTGGCTCGTCGACCTTTGTGTCGAGCGTCGTATGAAGAACACCGGCGTCGTCGTTTATGTCAAGGTCCAGCCACGCCCAACAGTGCCGTAGCGCGGCATTTTGTCATGTTTGACTGCCCGGGTGGCTGCAAGAAGCCCGGGGTCCAAATCCGGGTAAACTTCATTTCTTGCATGATCTCGGCTCCCTAGTCAGTGATGCCGAGGATGGCGTGACAGGTCTTCTACTCCGGTTCTTCGCCGATGATTTCGAATAGCGGGTGAGGCGTTCGACATGGACCGTGGTTGTGAAGCCGATGCATTGAGATACAGCCTTCAACGGAGGTTTAACTAATCAAGGTCGTCACCTGATTCCCATGGCTTTTTTAGAAATGGGGCTTTAGACTCCGCAACACTTTCAGACAGGGGATTATCGTGAGCAAACTGGGCACTGACATTCAACTGGACTCGAATCCGCGCAACATACCTGACCTCAAAGAGGCCGCAGTGGCGGAGACCGACGCGCGCGCGCTGCTCGAAGCACTTCTTGCTGTGAAACGGGGCGATTTCTCGGCCCGGATGCGGTCAGATTTGACTGGAGTTACGGGTAAGATCGCCGACACTTTAAATGAAATTATTGCTGCTAACGAAAAGATGGCAGCACAACTGGAGAATGTTGGCCAAGTCGTGGGCCGTGACGGACGAACCAGCACCCGGGTGAGGTTTGGGCTTTCCGACGGTTCCTGGGCGGACATGGAAGGCTCCATAAATACCCTCATCGATGATCTGGTCTGGCCGACTGCTGCCGTCACCCGCACGATCACCGCAGTCGCCAAAGGCGACCTTCTGCAGACTGTTCCGCTCGACGTCGACGGCCGCGCTCTGAAAGGCGAGTTTTTGCGCTCAGCCGACATCGTCAACACAATGATCAAACAGTTGAGCGTCTTCACCTCCGAAGTCACGCGCGTCGCACGCGAAGTTGGCACGGACGGCAAGCTCGGCGGCCAAGCCCAGGTTCCCGAAGTGACTGGAGTCTGGAAGGATCTGACAGAAAGCGTCAACTCCATGGCATCGAACCTTACCGCGCAGGTAAGAAATATCGCCGACGTGACTATCGCGGTCGCGAACGGCGATTTGTCGAAGAAAATCACCGTTGATGTGCGGGGTGAGATTCTGCAACTCAAGGAAGCGATCAACACGATGGTCGATCAGCTCCGTTCGTTCGCGTCGGAAGTCACGCGTGTGGCGCGGGAGGTCGGAACAGAAGGGAAGCTGGGCGGACAAGCACTCGTCCCGGGCGTTGCTGGTACGTGGAAGGATTTGACCGACTCGGTCAACGCAATGTGCGGTAACCTAACGGCCCAGGTCCGCAACATTGCTCAGGTGACGACTGCGGTTGCGCGCGGCGACCTTTCACGCAAGATCACGGTCGACGTTTCAGGTGAAATATTGGAGCTTAAGGAAACCATCAACACCATGGTCGATCAGTTGAACGGCTTTGCGGGAGAGGTGACACGCGTGGCGCGCGAAGTCGGCACGGAGGGGCGGCTGGGCGGCCAAGCCGAAGTGCCTGGCGTCGCAGGGACCTGGAAGGACTTGACAGACAACGTCAATTCAATGGCTTCCAACCTGACGGCGCAGGTACGCAACATCGCTGAGGTATCGACGGCGATCGCCAATGGGAATTTGTCCAAAAAGATTACCGTTACAGTTTCCGGCGAAATCCTTGAGCTCAAGGAAACCATCAACACGATGGTCGACCAGCTGAACGCCTTTGCATCCGAAGTGACGCGTGTGGCGCGTGAAGTGGGCACGGAGGGACGCCTTGGGGGACAGGCCAACGTGCTTGGCGTGGCTGGGACGTGGAAGGACCTTACCGAAAACGTCAACTCGATGGCCGGCAACCTGACGGCGCAGGTTCGCAATATCGCTGAAGTGTCCACAGCTATTGCAAATGGTGACCTGTCGAAAAAAATCACCGTCGATGTGAAAGGAGAAATCCTTCAACTGAAGGAGACGATCAACACAACGGTTGACCAGCTCAATGCATTCGCATCCGAGGTGACGCGCGTGGCGCGTGAGGTTGGCACCGAAGGAAAATTGGGCGGGCAAGCGCAACTCAAGGGCGTTGCCGGAACGTGGAAGGATCTGACAGATTCAGTCAATTCCATGGCGTCCAACCTGACGGGTCAGGTCCGCAACATCGCGGAGGTGGCCACGGCTGTTGCACAGGGCGACCTGTCGAAAAAAATTACCGTGACCGTATCCGGCGAAATTCTCGAGCTGAAGGAGACCATCAATACGATGGTGGACCAGCTGAATGGATTTGCGGGAGAAGTCACGCGCGTGGCGCGTGAAGTGGGCACCGAAGGTCGTCTCGGTGGTCAGGCGAACGTCCTTGGGGTGGCCGGGACATGGAAAGATCTCACCGACTCCGTCAATTCGATGGCCGGAAATCTGACCGCGCAAGTGCGCAACATCGCCGAAGTTTCGACGGCAATTGCCAACGGTGACCTTAGCCGAAAGATCACCGTAGATGTGAAAGGCGAAATCCTTCAGTTGAAGGAAACGCTGAACACGATGGTCGACCAACTAAACCGCTTTGCCTCCGAAGTGACGCGCGTGGCGCGCGAAGTTGGAACCGAAGGCAAGCTCGGCGGCCAGGCGCAGGTTCCAGGCGTCGCCGGGACATGGAAAGACTTGACCGAGAACGTCAACTCAATGGCCTCCAACCTGACTGGACAGGTACGCAATATCGCCGAGGTGACCACCGCAGTTGCCCGCGGCGACCTATCACGCAAGATCACCGTCGATGTGAAGGGCGAAATTCTTGAACTGAAGAACACCATCAACACGATGGTCGATCAGTTGAACGCATTTGCCGGAGAAGTGACCCGTGTTGCCCGCGAAGTCGGTACCGAAGGCAAGCTTGGCGGTCAGGCACAGGTCTCAGGTGTTGCCGGCACATGGAAAGATCTAACCGACTCCGTCAATTCAATGGCGGGCAACCTGACGGCGCAGGTACGCAATATCGCCGAGGTCGCGACCGCCATCGCCAACGGCGACCTCAGCCGCAAAATTACCGTCGACGTCCGCGGCGAAATCCTGCTACTGAAGGACACCCTCAATACCATGGTCGATCAGCTTCGCTCGTTCGCCGGCGAAGTGACGCGCGTGGCGCGCGAAGTCGGCACCGACGGACGGCTTGGAGGGCAGGCCGTCGTCCCGGGCGTCGCCGGCACCTGGAAGGACCTAACCGACAACGTCAACCTTCTTGCCGCCAACCTCACGACGCAAGTACGCAACATCGCCGAAGTCACCACCGCCGTGGCGCGCGGCGACCTGTCGCGCAAGATTACTGTCGACGTGAAGGGCGAAATCCTCGAGCTTAAGAACACCATTAACACCATGGTGGACCAGCTGAACGCTTTTGCAGGCGAAGTAACGCGCGTGGCGCGTGAAGTCGGTACGGAAGGCAAGCTTGGTGGTCAAGCGCAAGTTCCGGGCGTCGCAGGCACGTGGAAGGATTTGACCGATACCGTCAACGTCATGGCCGCCAACCTCACCGAACAGGTGCGCGGTATCGTCAAGGTTGTGACGGCAGTTGCGAACGGAGACCTCGAGCAAAACCTCACCGTGGCCTCGAAGGGCGAGGTGGCAGCGCTCGCCGAAACCATCAACAACATGACCAAGACGCTTGCCACATTCGCTGACCAGGTGACGACGGTGGCCCGTGAAGTCGGCGTCGAAGGGCGCCTCGGCGGTCAGGCAAATGTGCCTGGCACGGCAGGGACGTGGAAGGACCTGACAGGGAACGTCAACTTGCTGGCCGCCAACCTGACGACCCAGGTCCGCGCGATCGCCGAGGTTGCTACCGCCGTCACCAAGGGCGACCTCACCCGGTCGATCCAGGTCGAGGCGCGCGGTGAAGTCGCCGAACTGAAAGACAATATCAATACCATGATCGGCAATCTGCGCCTGACGACGGATCAGAATACCGAGCAAGACTGGTTAAAGACCAACCTGGCGCGATTTACCAACATGCTTCAGGGCCAGCGAGACCTGACGCTGGTCGGAAAAATGCTCCTTTCAGAACTGGCGCCGCTCGTCGGAGCGCACCAGGGCGTGATTTATCAGGTTGCCGACGAGGGTCGGCAACCAGTGCTATCCCTGCTTTCGTCCTACGCCCATGGTATCGACGCAACGCATCCGCCACGGCTGGATTTTGGCCAAGGTCTGATCGGGCAATGCGCCATCGATGCTCGCCGGATTCTCATAACCAATCTGCCGGATAATGTCGTGCCGATCAGCTCGGGGGTTTTTTCAACCTTGCCCAAGAGCGCGATCGTTCTGCCTGTTCACTTCGAGGGCCAGGTCAAGGCGGTGATCGAGCTTGCATCCGCAGGCGAATTCACCGAGCTCCAGTTGTCCTTCCTGGACCAGCTGACGACCTCCATCGGCATTGTTCTGAATTCGATTGAAGCGACGATGCAGACCGAAGGCCTGCTGAAGCAATCCCAGCAGCTGGCGACCGAACTGCAGACGCAGCAGCGCGAATTGCAGCAGACCAACGAACAGCTGGAGCAAAAAGCGCAGCAGCTCGAGGAGCGAAATGTTGAGGTAGAGGCAAAAAACCAGGAAATCGAGCAGGCCCGTCACGCGCTGGAAGAAAAGGCGACCGAGCTCGCACTCACGTCGAAGTACAAATCCGAATTCCTCGCCAATATGTCACACGAGTTGCGTACGCCGCTCAACTCGATCCTGATTCTCGGCCAGCAATTGGGTGAAAACCCCGACGGCAATCTGTCCGGCAAACAGGTGGAGTTCGCAAAGACAATCCATGGTGCCGGAACCGATCTCCTGAACCTCATCAGCGACATTCTCGACTTGTCAAAAATCGAGTCGGGAACCGTGTCCGTTGATGCAGAAGAAATTTTCATCACCAACCTGCTTGAGGTCATGTCGCGTCCGTTTAAACACGAGGCCGACAACCGCAATCTGTCCTTCACGATCGAAGTCGGGCCGGATGTCACGCGCAGCATCATAACCGATTCCAAGCGGCTCCAGCAGATCCTGAAGAATCTTTTGTCCAATGCTTTCAAGTTCACGGCGCAAGGCGGCGTCACGCTGAAGGTCGATACGGTAGCGCAAGGTTGGTCCACCGATCATCCGTCGCTGAAACACGCCCCGTCGGTTATAGCCTTCGAGGTATCCGACTCTGGCATTGGCATCCCCACCGAAAAACAGCGTCTCATATTCGAGGCATTCCAGCAGGCCGATGCGTCGACAAGCCGGCAATACGGCGGGACGGGGCTTGGTCTTGCGATCAGCAGAGAGCTTGCCAACCTGCTCGGCGGCGAAATCCAGCTCCGCAGTACGCCAGGCGTCGGCAGCACATTCGTGCTCTATCTGCCTCTGACATATGTTGGCGCCGCAGCCACACTTCCCAAGCTCGTGCCTCCAGACAGCAACGTCGTCCAGCTTGCAGAAGCCGCAGCAGCGCGCCGGGCTGAAAGAACCGCTGAACTGGTAGACGACGACCGTCACAGCATCGCGGACACGGATACGGTCCTGCTGATCGTCGAAGATGACGCGCACTACGCCCGGGTACTTGTCGATCTTGCGCATGACAGCGGTTTCAAGGTGCTGGTCGCTATGCGTGGCACCGACGCCCTCAATCTTGCCCGTGAGTACAAACCTGCCGCGATATCGCTGGACATTTTCCTTCCGGACATGCTTGGATGGACCGTGCTCAGCCAATTGAAACAAAACGCGACGACACGCCATATTCCGGTTCAGATCATTAGTCTCGACGAGGACCGGCAACATGGTTTGACTCGAGGTGCGTTCGCATTCATGAGCAAGCCAACCACCACCGATAGTCTTGGGAAAGCGTTCTCGCGGTTGATGAACTACGCCGCTCCCCGCCGCAAACGGCTTCTTCTCGTTGAGGACAGCGAGGCTGAGCGATTGAGCGTCACGGCGCTTCTTGGCGACAGTGACATCGACATCACGAGCGTCGGATCGGGTGCAGAGGCGCTTCTCGCGCTCAAGCACGACCCCGCTGACTGCGTGGTCCTCGATCTTTCACTTCCGGACATGTCGGGTTTCGAAATTCTCGAAAAGATGCGCGACGATGATGACATTGCCGAGGTACCGGTCGTTGTCTTTACGGGCCGCGAACTTTCGCCGGAGGAGGATGCCAAACTCCACACGATGGCACGAAGCGTCGTGGTGAAAGGCGTGGAGTCTCCCGAGCGGCTTCTGGACGAAACCGCGCTGTTCCTTCACCGGGTCGTTGCCGACATGCCTGTGGCCAAACAAATGATGCTTGAAGAACTCCACAGCTCGGACGAGGACCTGGTCGGGGAAACCGTGTTGCTCGTTGATGACGACGCGCGTAACATTTTTGCCCTCAGCAGCGTGTTAGAACGACGGGGTATGCGGGTGCTAACGGCGACGACCGGCAGCGAGGCTATTGACATCATCAAAAAAGATCCGGCGGTCGCCATCGTTCTTATGGATATCATGATGCCGGGAATGGACGGTTATGAAACGATGCAGGTTATACGCTCTGATCCGAGGTTTCGGCGCCTTCCGATCATCGCCCTCACGGCCAAAGCAATGAAGGGAGACCGCGAGAAATGTTTGGAGGCGGGCGCGTCCGATTACCTCGCAAAGCCAGTCAACACCGAACAACTGCTTTCAGCTCTGCGTATGTGGCTGCATCGGTGAGGATTTTCCCATGAACCCTGTCAACATCCTCTTGGTCGATGACCAGCCGGCAAAGCTGCTAAGCTACGAAGTGGTTCTCCAGGATTTGGGAGAGAACCTGATCAAGGCCCAGTCTGGTCGGGAAGCGCTTGAGCATCTTCTTCGCAGCGAGATTGCCGTTATCCTCGTGGATGTCTGCATGCCCGAGCAGGACGGGTTCGAACTCGTCAGCATGATACGCGAGCATCCTCGATATCAGAATACCGCAATAATCTTTGTCTCAGCAGTCATGATGGCGGAGCCCGACCGGCTTCGGGGTTATGCTGCGGGTGCGGTCGATTACGTATCGGTACCGATCGTTCCCGAAGTGCTGCGTGCAAAAGTGCGCGTGTTTGCGGACCTCTATCGCAAAACTAGGGAACTCGAGCGTCTCAACGCGGACCTAGAGAACCGGGTTAGTGAGCGTACCGCCGAGCTCGAGGCGTCATCGAATCAACTCCGGCAGCTCAACGAAGAACTCGAACAGCGCATCAGCCAGCGGACGCTCGAGCGCGAGGCAGCACTTGCGCAATTGTTCGAGGCGCAAAAGCTCGATACCATCGGGCAGTTGACCGGTGGCGTCGCCCATGATTTCAACAATCTGCTTATGGCAATCCTTGGCAGTTTGAACCTTCTGAAAAAGCGGCTTCCGGGGGACGACAAGAGCGAGCGACTCGTCAAAAACGCCATACAGGCTGCAGAGCGGGGTGCAGCGCTGACCCAGCGTTTGCTTGCGTTTGCACGCCGGCAGGAGCTGAAGCCGCAAGCGGTCGATTTTTTCGAACTCTTTCAAAACATCGAAGACCTCCTGGCTAAAGCTTTGGGACCTGGCATCGACACAAGGAAACACATTCCGGCAGGGCTTCCGCCCCTTCTGGTTGATCGCAATCAGCTTGAATTGGCTCTGCTCAACCTGTTCGTCAACGCGCGCGACGCGATGGACGGTGGTGGTACGATTGTCGTTTCGGCGGAAGAAACTGGTATCTCTCGGCCTGACACGCTACCCGCCGGTCGGTATATGCGGATATCTGTATCCGACAACGGCGACGGCATGGACGAAGCCACTGCGGCGCGCGCCGCCGAGCCGTTTTTCACGACAAAAGGGCTGGGCAAGGGAACCGGCCTGGGCTTGTCGATGGTCCACGGGCTTGCCGCGCAGTCGGGTGGTGTTTTGACTTTGTCGAGTGTTGAGGGCGAAGGGACGAATGTGTGCCTCTGGTTGCCGATCGCCGAAAGTGTTGCGGCAGCGGTGCCATTGCCGGAGACCGTATATGACATTCCTGATTCCCAGCACTCGCTGCGGATCCTCGTCGTAGACGACGATCCTCTTGTGAGCATGGGAACGTCGGCCATGCTGGAGGATCTTGGCCACACCACCGTTGAGGCATGCTCGGCGGCAAGCGCACTGGAGATCCTCGGATCGGGACCGAAATTCGATCTTATTATAACCGACCAAGCCATGCCTGGCATGACCGGCGCGGAACTGGCCCGCCTGATTTTCTCCTCGTACCTCGGCCTACCGGTGATCTTGGCGTCCGGCTATGCCGAACTTCCAGACGACGAGGGGCTCGCGCGGCTTTTGCGAATGACAAAGCCGTTTACGCAAGAACAACTGCAGGTAACTGTTGAACGGGCGATTACCGGTCGCGCGACGGCCGCTTGACGGTTTCCCGCTGGTCTAACGCAAGAATGTGGCCGGCTTCAAGAGTGGTGAGAAAGCTGCGGTTGGCTTTCGGACGTCGTCGCTTCCTCCTCGAAGACGTAAGCAGAACGGCGGCAACGATTCCCGCAGAGACAACTGGGCATCTTACGCTGTTCAGGACGGCCTTCTGATCAGCGGCCAGAACTGGCGTCTTCTGTCGAAAGGGACCGCATCGTAGCCGCATTCCCGACTCTCTCGCCATTTTCTTTTCATTCCGATCGTGGCCTTTGGCGTTGGCGGTTCGTTTAAGCTTGGCATGACCCTGCCGCTAGACAGCGCGACGACCTCTTACCGGGGGACCTCCCGTACGGCGTTCTTGATGGATCGGCTGCTTCCTCGGTGACCTCGGCCTGCTGTGCATCGGTACAGATCGGGATAGGACGGGCGGGCTTGCAACCCTCCTCCTTGGCCACATCTTGGTCGCGCTTCTGATGCTCGCTATTTCGCCGTTCCTTTACACGCATCGTCACATTCTGCGAACAGCGTCGAGCAAGTCTTTCCAAACGTGAGGCCGAGCAAATCATCATCTCGACCGTGGCCTGCATTGCCGGCAACCACCTTCCAACGGCTACCTCGGCCATCGACACTCGACAGATCTAGGCTGTGGATACTGGGGTGTCGATCCCTAGGCCAACCGCTTCCCTGTCGCATCGAAGAAGTGCAGACTGTCAAAATCTGCATGAACTATAAGCGGCTCATCGACAACAATCCTGGATCGTCCCGGAACGCGAAACACGATTGGCTGCTGATTGTGCAGAACGCAGTGTACATAGCTCTCGGCACCGACCAGTTCGACGGCGGCGGCGGTTACGTCGATTTTGAGCCCACCGTCCGGGGAGCCCGGCTCTAGCAGATGGAGGTCCTCCGGGCGTACACCCAGGGTTATGCTTCCTGAGGGAACGGCTGACGCTTCTGCAAGTGACCAGGTTGCCGAGATTTCCATCGGCAAAAGGTTCATCGATGGTGACCCGATGAACGTCGCGACGAACGTCGTTTCTGGTTTCTCATAAAGCTCGATCGGTGTGCCGACTTGCTCGATGCGACCGGCATTCAGCACCACAAGTCTGTCGGCTAAGGTCATGGCCTCCATCTGGTCATGGGTGACGTAAACGCTGGTTGTCGCCAGCGAGCGCTGGAGCCGCTTGATCTCGACGCGCATCTGAACCCGTAGTTTTGCATCGAGGTTAGAAAGAGGTTCATCGAACAAAAAGGCGGCGGGTTCACGCACGATGGCCCGACCCATGGCAACCCGCTGGCGCTGGCCACCGGACAGCTGACGCGGTTTGCGTTCGAGAAACGGTTCGATCTCCAGGGCGCTTGCGGCAGAAGCAATGCGCCGATCAATCTCTTCCTTGGGGGTGTTGCGGTTTTTGAGGCCGTAGGCGAGGTTCTGTCGCACCGTCATGTGCGGATACAGCGCATAGTTCTGAAATACCATGGCGATATCGCGCTCCGATGGCTCCAGAGCGTTGACGACACGACCCCCTATTGAGATGTCTCCGCCCGTGATGCTTTCGAGTCCTGCCATCATGCGCAGCAATGTAGATTTTCCACATCCTGATGGGCCAACCAGAACCACGAATTCCCCGTCAACAATGTTCAGCGAAACACCCTTGATCGCGTCAACCGAGCCATATTTTTTGCGAACGTCGTTGAGGACAATATCGGCCATTACTTCTCCGTCTCCACAAGACCTTTAACAAACCAGCGCTGCATCAGCACGACGACGAGAATTGGTGGAATGATTGCCAGGATCGCCGTGACCATGACGTAGTTCCAGGGCGTCGATGCGTCGGTAAAGTCCACCATGCGTCGTAGCCCGATGATGATCGTGTTCATTTTCGCGTCGTTGGTAACGAGCAGGGGCCAGAGATATTGGGTCCACCCATAAATGAACAGGATGACGAACAGGGCGGCGATATTCGTGCTCGAGAGTGGTAATAGGATATCGCGCATAAAGCGGAAAGGTCCTGCGTTGTCGATGCGCGCCGCCTCGACCAGTTCTCCAGGGATGGTCATAAAGAACTGTCGGAACAGGAAAGTCGCTGTCGCCGAAGCCATGAGGGGCAATGTCAGGCCCGCATAAGTATCGATCAGGCCAAGATCGACGATGACCTTGTATGTCGGTAGGATGCGAACTTCGACTGGCAGCATCAGCGTGACGAAGATCATCCAGAAAAATGCCATACGAAAGGGAAAGCGAAAAAACACGATGGCAAACGCAGAGAGGAAGGAGATGATAATCTTTCCTAGGGCGATGGCGATGGCGACCACGAAAGAGTTGAAAAGCAGCCGTTCGAGGCTGACGCCAACGACACGCTCAACGCCTCCGGACATCGCTTGCGTATAATTCTCAACCATGTGACCGCCTGGAAGCAACGACATGGGAGGGCGGATGATCGCCTCGGATGTCGTCGTCGAGGCGACGAAGGTGTAGTAGATCGGGAATGCGACGATGATGATCCCGACGATGAGGATGAAGTGGCCGAACAGGCTGGCGATGGGGCGTTTTTCGATCATCTCTTGCCCTCAACCATAATGAACTCGTTTCTCGACGAAACGAAACTGGAACGCTGTCAAGGCGATCACGATGATCATCAGGATAACGGATTGCGCCGCCGAGGATCCCAGGTTGAGGTTGACGAAGCCATCATTGTAGACCTTATAGACCAACGTTTCTGTCGCTTTGGCCGGGCCGCCGCCCGTTACCGAATGAATAATGCCGAACGTGTCGAAGAAGGCATAGACGGTGTTGACGACCAGCAGGAAAAACGTCGTCGGTGCAAGAAGCGGAAAGACGATGGTCCAGAAGCGGCGGTTACCACGTGCACCATCGATCGCCGCAGCTTCGATGAGCGATTTCGGAATGGCCTGAAGCCCCGCCACGAAGAACAGAAAGTTGTAGCTGATCTGTTTCCACGCCGCCGCAACCACGACCAGCGCCATTGCCTGATTTCCGTTAAGCAGGGGATCCCAAGCGAAGCCGTTGCGCCGCAGGAGATAGGCGAGCGTTCCCATGGCCGGATTGAACATGAAGAGCCAGAGCATGCCTGCAACCGCCGGCGCCACAGCATAGGGCCAGATCAAGAGCGTGCGATAAAAGCCCTGTCCTTTGACCACCTTGTCGGCGGCGGTCGCCAGAAGCAGTGCGACACCCATCGAGACGATGGCCGTCAGAACGCTGAAAACGACGGTCACCTGAAGCGCATGGATATAGTTGGGGTCCGACAAGACGTTTTTGAAGTTGGCAAGACCAACAAAGCCACTCTTAAGGCCAAACGGATCCTGGCGCACCATCGACTGGTACAGCGCTTGGCTGGCGGGCCAGAAGAAGAAAATCAGTGTCAGCACGATCTGCGGGGCGACCAGCAGATAGGGCAGGATCTTGTTAGGGAACGCGACAGAATGCACAGCTTCATCCTCGGGCGACGGGGCGGCAAACTTTGGACCGATACGCCGCCCGCATGAGTTGCGAGCGGCGCGGGAACGCATGCTATGTGTTAGTTGCCGATCGCATCAGCGATTGCCGCGTTTCCACGCTCGACCGCTTTGTCGAGTGCTGATTTTGCATCCTGCTTACCCGCTAGCATCGCCTCAAATTCCTCGTTCATGATGTCGCGGACCTGCGGCAGGTTGACGAGGCGCACGCCTTTGGAATTTTCCGTCGGGGCCTTGCCCATCATCTGCAGGATTGGCGTTTCCCGGCCCGGATTCTTGTCATAGAAGCCGGATTTCTTGGTTTCTTCATAGGCGGCGTTGGTCACAGGCATGTAGCCTGACACCTGATGCAGGCGTGCCTGAATCTTGGTCTGTGAAAGGAAATTGAAGAATTGCGCGACACCCTTGTATTCCTCGTCACTCTTGCCTCCAAAGACCCAGAGGCTGGCGCCGCCTGGAATGGTGTTTTGCGGTCCGTGCCCTTCATAATAGGGAAGCTGACCAATGCCGTATTTGACACCCGACTTGATAATGTCACCCAACCCACCGGAAGATTCCGTCAGGATAGCGCATTCGCCTGACATGAAGAGCTGCTTTGCTTCAGACGTACGTCCGCCGTAGCGGAACGTGCCGTCCTTGGCGAGATCGGCAATTGCCTGGAAGTGCTGAACAAACAGCGGCGAATTAAATTCCAGCTTCACGTCGTTACCGGCAAGCCCGTTCTCATTGGTGGCATAGGCGACATTGTTCCAAGCAGCGAGATTCTCGGTTTGGATCCAGGTCAGCCATGTCGACGTTAAGCCGCAGGATGCCGCGCCGCTGGTCTTAATCTTTTTTGCTGCCTCGAACACCTCGGGCCATGTCTTTGGGGGATTTTCAGCGTCAAGGCCAGCCTTGGCGAAAATGTCCTTATTGAAGTACATGATCGGCGAAGACGAATTGTACGGGAATGACAGCATGGTGCCGTCCGGCTTCGAATAGTAGGCTACGATACCAGCGAGGTACTGCGACTTGTCGAACGTGTAGCCTCCTTTCTGCAGCACGTCCGCTGCTGGCATGATCGCTCCGTCCGCCCCCATCATAACCCCGCTGCCGGCGTCGAAGACCTGGATGATGGCGGGCGACTGATTTGAGCGAAATGCTGCGATGCCCGCATTCAGGGTCTCAGGGTAGGTGCCCTTGAAGACGGGTGTGATCGTATAGTTGCTCTGGCTTTCGTTGAACTCTTTGGCCAGTTGGTTGACGACCTCGTTGTTGGCGCCAGTCATCGCGTGCCACCACTGCAGATCGGTGGCAGCGTAAGCGCCGATAGGCATTGTCAGCGTCAACGCGAAAAGGGCCGTTGAGGCGGCCAGCGAACGTTTGAACATGATTTCCTCCACTTATCAAAAAGGACGCAGGTGTTTTGTACTTCCCGTGGCAGTCCTCCTCGACCGACACGAAATCTTTTGGCATCAAGCTGGCAACTCAAACCACTCCAAAAGTCACATAGAGGCGAAGTGGTCATTTTCCAGAGCGTGAAAATGTGGTTGCGATGTTGGTCCACGAGATCGAACTCAAACGGCGCCTCCCGCCATTTCTTTTTTGCAATCGTGTGCAAAAGCTGCATTAGACGAGCTGGCGTGTCAAACTCTTTCTTTTAAAAATATCGAGACGGAAATCAGATATTTACTTGCACGCAATTGCAGCAAGATGCGACCACAGATCGTTCTGGCGACGTAATCTGCTAAAGTATGCTCGAGTTCCCTCTATCGTCCAGGTCCGCTTACTTGAGGTCGAATGTATGAATTATTCGGAGAAACGTCAGCTCGCGTTGTAATGGGTTGCCCCGCATCTCAATCATATGCTTTGATTCGTGAGCCGGAGTTGACAAGCTTGTTACGTCAAGTCGAAGCTGTCGTGCAGAATATCTGGAAGGTTCGGCCGGTCGTCGCGACAAAGTTCAGAGCCTAGCACAACGAATATGCCGGCCGGGTGACCGCCAACGCATTACGGTTGGCCCTTTGACCAGCTCGATGCAATTCAAACTAGCATGTCGCAAGTTGAATCCCCTTCAGAGCGACCGATAGTAACTACGACGACGGGGAGCAAGTCGTACATCTGGATAGTCGTCTGGAGGTCGCTGCAACGCTCAGTCAGCATGCTGTTGGGCGATTTCGTGAACGCAACCTTAACAGAAACATTTCAGCTGGCTCATAAACTCATCTGAACGTCTGACAGGAGGTCTTGTCCACCTCCCGTCAGTTGGCATAATGGAATTCAAAGGATAAAGTCGCTTGCTTGGAATGAAATGGCATCGTCAAAATGCAAAGCAAAGTCGGCAACTTTGTCGCCATTGATATCACCATAGACATACGTGTCTGAGGCCTGTTTTTCGAAGTGCAGTTCACCTTTGCCGCCTCCGAATGCACCAGTGCCTTTGAAGATGAACGCCTGGTCTCCCGATGAAGATGTGTTGGCGTCGATCCCCGCCAGGCCGATTCTGTCGCCTTGCGCGTGGCTGAAATCGTAGATCGTATCCTGGCCTGCAACTCCCAGCGAGCTGTCACCTGCGGCTTTGAATAGGAAAGTATCGGCTCCGGTGCCACCGGATAGCCTGTCCGCCCCGGTCGTCCCGATCAACACGTTGGCTCCCGTGGTTCCAATCAGCGTATCATTGTGGCTCGACCCAGCGAGATTTTCGATCGAGACAAAAATGTCTCCCTTCGCATCGCCGGTGTTCGCCGAGCTATTGGAGAGATTAGCAACGACTCCGGCGGAAGCACCCTTATAGGATGCTGTGTCGGAATTCGCTCCGCCATCCAACTTGTCGGCGCCCGCGCCGCCGATCAGCACGTCGTTTCCAGCTCCGCCGGAAAGCGCGTTGGCTGCGGAATTGCCGGTGAGCGTGTTGGCCAGCGTGTTGCCAGTCGCGCTGATATTTGAAGCACCCAGAAGCCTCAGGTTTTCAATCGTCACATATTTAGAGAGGTTACGGGAAATCAGGGTGGATATCGTGTCGATCCCGGTGGCATCGGTGACCTTGTCACTGCCCGACCCCAGCGCATAGGTGTCATTACCCGCGCCTCCATTCAGAGTGTCGATTTCTGTATCGACGCCACCGTCCAAAATGTTGTTGCCCGAATTGCCGGTAATCACATTCGCAGTGTTGTCGCCCGTACCATTGATATTTGAAGTTCCGAGCAGCTTGAGATTTTCGACAAACGTAAATACCGCAAGCGAACGGCTGATCGTTGAGGTGATGGTGTCCACGCCGCTGTCTGACGATACCACATCAGACTTTCCGACTTCTTGGACGACATCGTGACCAGATCCCAGTACATAGGTGTCGTTTCCTTTGTACCCGATCAATGTATCAACAACGGAGTCATTGCCCCCGTAGAGAACGTTGTTGCCGACATTCCCGGTGACGATGTTTATAAAGGCGTTGCCCGTGCCATTGATGTCGTCTGACCCGACGAGATAGAGATTTTCGATCATGTTGTCGGCGGCAAGCGTGTAGGAATGGCCGGTGCCAATCGTGTCGTTTCCGCCACTATCGATGATCGCAAATTTGGTTTCGCCAAAAACGTAGAAATCATTGCCAGCGCCACCGTCGACGGCATGGTCAATCGTGCCACCCCGGTTGTCAAACATATCATCACCGTCGCCCAGAATGATTTTGCCTTCGATCGTTCCCGTGTTCTCAATGCGGTCGCTGGCTGAACCTCCCTTGATCGCGATATCGGCGGATTTGATAAGGCCGTCATTGGCAATCCCGTTAGGAGATGCGGAACTCTCAGAAAGGTCAATTCCGACGGACTTTGCGTCGATGAAGCTCTTAGTGCCTAGCGTTATATCTGCGTCCCCGTTTTGGACCACAAATCCCCTGTCGGCCGTGATCGTCCCGGTGTTACCGAACGCCGAATTGCCATGCGTGTTCTCGAAATACACACCGACATTCGCGTTGATGGCGCCGTCGTTGAGAACCCAGGCGTCGTCGGCATTGACGTAGATCCCCAAGCGTTCAGCCGTGATCTGTCCCTGGTTTTGCACGGTTGTCTTGTCGCCGTAGATGGCTATGCCGCTGTAGGCATGGATAGTCCCTGCGGCCTCAACCTTGATAGTGGCACTCGAACCGTTGGAAAGAATGCCATCTCTGTACATAGCGTTGGCCACGATATTACCCGCGACTGTAATCACGCTGTCGTGGAAGGCGTCATTGTTGACGATGCCGTGACCGTTTGCTGAAACGATCGACCCAGTATTGCTGAGAACCCATCCCTGGTTCGATTCATCGACATAGAAAGTTTTGGTTTGAGGTGTGGTGATGTAGACAGGCATTGATTGCATCCTTAAGTGATTTCCGATGAAGGGGCGCAGTGGCCGAAAAATGTTGGGTCGGCTGTCAGATCAGCGCGGCCAATCTTTCGCCAACGCAGGAAGCGTCGGATCCAAAGAGTACGGGAAGGGTTCGAGTGACATTGGTGCCGTGGCTTTGCCGCACGCAATATTGTTTCCGCATTCCGCAAATTCCGGTGGCTGGACGATTGATTGAAACAGCTATCGCACAGAGATTTCTGGACGTCTTGGACTACGCCACGCACTTTTTGGACAACGCCACTCGATAGTAATTTCCATTAGCGCCTTGGCAGTTTCACGGCCTTTTCCAGGACGACAAATGCTGCGCACAACACCATTTTGGCCTAATGCCGCCGGACTGTCTCACGGGATGTCAGGCAGGTGGCCAGGGATTTAGGCCGACGGTACAGGCATATCGAGCCCAGACGCGGTCAGTGGCGCTTCGATGTCGGCAATAAGCTTGACGAGATCCTGTTGGCGGCTGGTCCCGGTTTTGGCGTAGATGCGATTGAGGTGGGTCTTCAAGGTGTTCTCGCCAATTCCGAGCGTCTTAGCGGTCGAAGCAGCACCAACCCCGCCGCCGATTGTACGCAGAACGCGGGCCTCCGCTGGTGTCAGGTCAAACAGTGTGATCAACACGGCCTCGGGAACGGGCGTCGTCGAGATCATCGTCGAGACGAAAACGGCTGCCCGCGCCGGGCGGAACGCGGCACGCGCCGTGCCGGGCGTGAGCGGCAAGACATAGGCAACTGCTGGCGCTTCGCCCGGCATTGAGATCGGCAGCCCAATCCCCCGCGCGCCAAGGCTGACATCCGCTTGACATGCTGCTGCAATCGCGGTCGAAAGCGCGCCGCTCGTTCCGGGGTTTTGCGGTTGAAGAATGCCGTTGCGCGTGAGGATCGGAGTTTCAGCGGACAGCAGTCGCTCTGCGCTGGAGTTTGCGAACAGAAGCCTTCCTTCGGCGTCGGTGAAGGCAACTGGCGTAGCGAGTGCATTTAAAGTTTCTCGATAAAACTGCGCCGTAAGACGCGCCTGATCCAGTAGGTCTCCGATTAGGGCCGCCCGACGCAGATGCGGCGAGAGAAAAGCCATGAAGCGTTGCTCCGCGCCGGAAATAACGTCACGGTTGGCATAGGTAGTGGTGCCAAGTAGCCCAAGCCGATCGGAGGTGTCAACGAATTTGACTATGCACGCTTCGCGTAAGCCTTGCGGTCCAGCCCATTCACGATAGAACCGCGTGGCGCGCAGTTCCGGCTCGCTGAGGCAGGAAAGGGTTGTTAGAGGCATGTCAAGTTCGCCAACGACTGCGGGCATAAGGCCGGGGATGTCTTGAAAGCCGTATTCGTGTTGAAGCACCCGCAACTGTTCGGTATCCCAGGTCGAATGCGCGGCGAACCGGGCATGGCTATCCTTTGTGCTGGCGAGCGCTATGGTGGTATAAGCCGAGTTCGTCGCCTGCGTTATGCGGTTTAAAACGCTGACCCAACCATCTGAATCGAGAACGCAATCATAGATATCGCCGATAATTGACGAAAGTTGTTCAGCAGAAAACCTCGTCAACATTGAAACCTCGTCATCTAAAAATCGATCAGTTGCTTTGAATGACTATACCGTATCTGTCGCCTCCCTGTTTTTGGCAAGGACACTCGGCGACCATATACGGATTGCCCCGCGCGTCATACTTTTGGGTGACGACCCAAACAAGAAAGCGCGGTAATAAACGCGAAAGCTGTAAATGCAACCCGCGATCATTGTCCTTGCATCCGACGCTCTGCTCTCCGGGGAGCGCTCGTGTCTGTTGCTCAAAAGAATTCAGCAGGGCCTGCCATGCCGTCAAGTCAGGAATTCTCATCGGCAAATTTGCCCGAGCATCTGAGCGATCGAGATCGGTTCTACCTGTGGCGCGATATCCATTTCGCCGAAGTCGGGATGGTGGAGGTTGGGATCTCCGAAATGCCGTTCGAGGCGACTTTGCAGGCAAGTGTCATAGGCAGGCTAACTTGGGCCAGAATGTCCGGGACAGTTAATCGCGTCACCCGCACACCGCAGAGTATCCGTACCAATTCGCTCGATGCATACTTGTTGGTGATGAATCTCGGGCAGTCGGTCATCGGCGGGACCTATCGGAGAAACGACGTTGTAATGGAAACCCGCAGCGCCTTCCTCGACGCGTGCCAGCCCCAGCAGTTCATGGGTGGGGACCACAACGTCTGGGCAAATCTTGTCTTGCCAAGGAAAATCCTTGACGACAGGTTTGCTAGGATCGAGGAGAGACAAGGTTTAGTGATAGGGTCGAGCAACGAGGCGCTCGGACTGCTTCACAACTATCTGGCGATGGTCGATACGATAAGTCCTCTCCCGGGTTCAGCTCTGATCGATCATATCGGCGACACGATAATCGATCTGGTAGGATTGGAGACCGGAGCGAAGGGCGACGATGCCGAGCTTGCCAACACGAGGGGACTGCGCGCCGCCCGACTGCAGGCGGTAACGAAGTACATCAGGAGCAATTACCGAAATCCGGCGCTGTCCGCGTCATCGATTGGCTTGCGGACCGGTCTGTCCGCCCGTTATGTGCAAGACCTGTTGGCATCAACTGGGGACAGTTTGTCCGAACGGATCCTGGAGCTGCGCCTGCAAGACGCGAGGGCGATGCTGATGGACACGCGGTACCAAGAGAAGCGAATTGGCGACATTGCTCTTGAAGTCGGCTTTAACGACATCTCGTATTTCAATCGCAGTTTCAAAAAACGGTTTGGGTGCAGTCCTCGTGCGCTTTGTTGACACAGACTCCGCCGAGCTACTTCCGTTCAGTTGACCCTACAGGTAGCGCCATTGAGTGCCGCGACAAGATCTTCCTCGGTGTAGATGCCGCTCTGAAACAATTTCAAGAGGAATTTCGCGGCATCCCTGCTACCATGAGCATCGACCTGAGACTCGGTACCTCACTAGCCGGCAAGCTCGAGCACACGCCAGAGCATTTGCAGTTCGACCGTTTCGAGACAGTCGCGGGGAATGATTGAAGACATGACCGTCCTCCTTTGTTGGGGCGAAAGTATTCAACCTTTACGCGATTGCGCCCGCTTCAAACGCCGTCGACACTGAGACCCTGCGCGCTATCCGCCCACCAAGCACGGCAATTGTTATCGGGGAGACCTGATGATGGCCGTACGTGCGGGGGCGAGGATTAGGAACCTGACACCGTTTTATTGCCAAGCGTCTTGCATGCGCGGTTCTACCATGCCGAATGCTCTCGTCCCGTTGAGGAGGGCCTCGTGCGCTTGCGTGACGCGGCTTTCTCGGATGCTCGATCCATCCGGCCTCCATAAATACTGCCGAGGATCAATCCGCCGACACCGAGGACCATTGCTGTGAGCAATTCTGGCAACATAGCGGTCCACCCCAATTCGGCTGTGAACAGAGAGGCAATGAGGTACCCGATCGGAAAAGAGAAGCACCCCGCAACAATGCCAAGCCTAAGTTCATGATGATATTCTTTAGCGGCTGTTTTGGTAGTTCTGCGCATACGTGCCTCCCAGTTCCCGTCTTCAATCAGATAGATTTCGAAGGAGGACGACGAGTTCGTTTTCCTCCGTCATCCCCGAATTGAATGCATGACTCAGCACGAGGGCCAAATCTTGCCCCGTTAGGTTGTCAGGGCTTATTTCACGTCTTGCGCACTCAGTGACAAGGACTCGCCTCAACATGTTGACCAAATCGCTTCCAATCAGTTCACTGGATATCGCCATCGTCGTTCCTCTGCTATGGGCGGGAGCGCGATGGTCTCTCAAGCGACGGAGCCCGTGGAAGGCCGGCGACAAAAACACTGTACGCTCATTTTGAGGAGCGCGCAGATTATTCGGCTCTTCGAAGGGGTATGATTGCCGGGTCGGCAAACTGGCGCAACCGCGGCCCCCGCCACCGGTTTTGAAATGCTGGGTCTCTCGGCCAGGAACAGGCCGAGGAAAACGTCATAGTCGCCATTGTGCTGCGAGGTGCGCTGGTCACAAACACTCTCGTCATGTTGGGCATAGAAGCCAAAGCCGCAATGTTTCGATTGCAGAACTGTCGAAAAAGGGGCTTGCTCAACCCGCAATATCAGCTGACAACTTTCAACATAGAAGAGGGTCGGCGCTTGCGCTCCGGCCCTCCTACCATCGTGGTTGTCGCCAGTTCATCCGCGGTCAGTAAACGTTAATGGCTATCTCCACCGTATGGCTACTTCACATAAACAATCTTGCCGCCATTCGCAGCAGTCTGCACACCGACGACGTTGGTTAAAGTGACGTTCTTCTTCTGGAGAACAGCGACGAGCGCCATATCCTTCGAAAGCTCATCCTGCGCCATTTTCATGGCTGCCGGCGTTGCACTCTGGAATTGTGCCGGAATCTGCTTTTGCGAATTGTCGTTGTCGGTACCTGACTGCTCGACATTGACAATAGTTACCATGTCATCGGCCATCATTGGTGCGGTCGCGGTCGCTGTCTGGGCAAATACCGAAGTGGCTGCAACCGGTAGCGCCGAAAGCGCTGCGGCCAGAGCGAGCGTGAGTGTTTTGTTCATTGTTGACTCCATAAACCACTGCCAGTGCCTCCGTGATCGGTAGGTTTGCTGTAGCGATTGCCATCTCAACCTCCGGCAACAGATTACGTTCCGCTTAGCACCTTAGTTGGTGCCCCGCGCGCCATCACGTTATGGTGCGGGAACTTTCGGTGGTCAGTTGAATTTACGCGCGATCGCGCGCCACCATCTGACGGGTCTCCCGCAATACCGCAGTTTTCTTGCCCGCAGCCTTGCGGCGCGTCTTCACCCGCCGTTGCGAAACTTTTCGCTGCTTCGAACTCACCGCGAGGGGATGCGCCACGGCGCCGGCGCATCTTGCTTTCGACCTCTGTCATGCTCTCTGCTCGAGCGGCTATTGGAACTCGCACGTCTTGATGGCTCGCCGCACCTCAATAACCAATTCCTCGGCAAATTTTCTCTGCGATGATCACGCCCCCGCTTGCGTGTAAACGTTGACGGGCAGGAGCGTTCTGTGAAACGGGGATTTGCCCGCAATATTCGAACACTCCGGGCAGGCTAGGCTCCCGCCGGATCCAACCGGAGTCCTTTTCCGTTTTTCCACCCAATCCCCAACCTCAAACCAAAACCCCTCCCACGTGTCCGGGGGGGAGGGTTGAGGAACCGGCAATTTGTTGCTGCGGGGAGACGAACGGAGAAGCGGCGTCCCGCATCCGCGAAGTGTTTCAGGTTTGGAGAACCAAGCGCCTTAAGGGTTACCTAAAACACGGTGCGTTTGAAGCGAGGTTACCGCGTCCCCGCTCAGCAAATCAATGTGATCCAACTCCCTTGGTCAGAAAGCGCAGATGCAGTATCGCATCGTCTTCCGTGAGTTCCGCATTTTTGCGAAATGCAGCGCGTATGATCTCGAGAGTGTCTCCAGAGGAAGTACCGGTTTCATAAGCATTCCTGGGCTGGTCCAAGAGGTTTTGACTTCGGTCTGGCTTCTTCATAATGCGTGTTCCTCAGCTTGGGCCTGCTTCTGATCGGCTTCAGATTGCGCGCGCGTCAGTCGCGCCGCCCGGAGTGCCTCTGATTTGCGTTTCGTCTTCGCGATGCGCGCGTCTTCACTCGCCGTTGCGAAAGTTTTCGCCGCTTCGAACTCACCGCGTGGGGATGCGCCACGGCGCCGGCGCATCTTGCTTTCGACATCTGTCATGCTCTTTGCTCGATCTGCTGTTGGAACTCGCACGTCTCGATGGCTCGCCGCACCTCAGTAACCAGTTCCCCGTCGATGAACGGCTTACGGACCCAAGCGGCGGTCTTAAAGTCTTTCGGAAGGTCCGACGGATCTCCGCCGGAGCAAAAGATCACGGGAATGCCACGCGATTGTAAGACAGCCGCGATCGCCAAGCCGTCGCCATCACGCAGGTGTAGGTCAAGCACTGCCGTGGCAGGGCAACGGTTTTCAAGCCATTTCAAAGCGTCAGATCGCGACGAATGGAGTTCGACCGTAAGTCCGGCGGCTCTTAAGACCTCATCGATATCCATCGCGATAAATGGTTCGTCCTCGACGACGAGGACGACTTCAGCCCGGCCAGATGCCGCCATAATCCGTCGAGAAGGCACGTCCACAGTATCAAGTAGAGACACAGCTCTGCTCCTTTAAACGTTGGGGCAAGAGCAGATTCGTCTCTTAAACAGTCGCAGCCGAGGAAAGGGAAGGCGTAGTGGGACTGGTGAGGTGATTATACGCCTTCAGGGCGCGGACAGATATTAACTAATTTAACTTTGATTTTCCTAATGCACGGTCGCCCTGTCCGTTAACGGGAAGGAGTTGAGAATGCCCGCGCTCCCGGGATCGTTGGTGGTGGGTAGTGTCGAAAAATGGCCCGGTGAATCGGCGGCTCGTTTAACAACCGTGACGAGTCTGGCGGCAGCTACGCCGCCATCAAGTTCGCCGGCCTGACAACCTCGCCCCGGCAGCTGATTTCTTCATCATTTGAATCGACGTCGATAAGGCGAAGTGCCGGCATGAAATTAGATGTCGCCATGTCATTTGAAGGCCCACCGCCCCCGCTACGCGGCCGTCAGCAGGTCGATGGCAAATCCAGCGGCGGCAAGCCGACCCTCTAGTGCCACGAGGATTGCCTGCCGATTGGCCCGCGTAACCACATCTTGATCAGCCTCGCTATCCAGCCGTGCCGTTTTTGCCAAGACGATGGCCTTGGCGTTAAGATCGACGATTTCCGCCGCGGCCGTCGGCAATTCAGCTACGTCCGACACCATGTGGCCGTGATACAGCCGTCGAACTTGGTATAATAGCAGTCGGCTTGCCGCTACTTATGAATCTGGATTTAACCAACCGGAGCGGCTCGACAGCAGCGGTTTCTAGCGCGGTTAGTTCTGCAGTGTTCAATGTGCCACAGAAGCTGTTGGCCCGGTTGGCCATCGATGCCGCGACCGATACAAACCAATAGCTCGCATAACCCACAACACGACCGTCGCCACCAGTGAGCAGCATGCAGCCATCAGCGTATTCATCGAGGCGCAAGCGGGATCTTTGTTGGCACCAAGCCCGGTACGGCGAGCCTCAAACGAAGATCCTGCCATGACCAACGCAGAACGTATTTCCGCATTATATGCCGAGGTTGGCCAAGCGCATCAGGTCATCGGCGCTTATTTTGCTGGGCCCGACGGAAAGCATCCAGACTTTGATTCACCGGACGGCCAGCGGGCGCTCGATTATTTCGTGCACGAGCGATATGACGATGACTTTCTCGCATCCGAGCATCCACGCAAATGGCAGTCGACTATCTGATGTCAACCTTCCCCATCGTCTCGGGCGGCTTAGCTTTTTACGGCCGACCGTATGGACGCGCTTTTCTGCATTCGCGAGAAATGCCACGGCCGTCTGTTGGTGGTGGTCGATCCTGCCGGCGGCGCGGGAGGCAAGCCTGCCGATTCGGCGGAACAATCCTGCCCAGCTTTGGTTGACAAGGATGAAGGCCGGCGAAGTCCTGCTAGCCGTCGGATATGCACGGAGCGTCCATGCCTTTGTTCTTCTTTAACCTGCGGCGCCAAGAACGCCATGAGATTGACCATGAGGGTATCGCATTCGACACGCTGGAGGATGCCCGAGAAGATGCCGTCAACAGCCTCCGCGAAATCGTTGCTGATGAGCTGCGCGCCGGTCGATCTGTGGATCTCACTGCTATCG
Source organism: Rhizobium sp. Leaf453 (assembly GCF_001425605.1). Classification (GTDB taxonomy): domain Bacteria; phylum Pseudomonadota; class Alphaproteobacteria; order Rhizobiales; family Rhizobiaceae; genus Pararhizobium. The sequence continues at coordinate 25,136 of NZ_LMRG01000006.1, forward strand.
AGATTGCCGATAATAGGGGCGAGATTGTAGCGGTCGTCACGATCGAAGAGGCGGTCCTAAAACCGCTTTCCGAAGGGGCAGCGTAAGCGTACCCGGCGCCGTTGGGAGGCTATCAGATGTCATATCAATCGGCATACGCCTAAAGCTTCACCTGATCTGCGGCAAGCTCGTCAAGATGATGGGATTTTAGACAGTCCCGCCGGCAATTAACGAACCGATGTTTCTGTCCGCCGTCCGTTTGGCCGGGGCATCGGAAATATACGTTGCCATCCCCTCCCGCAATGATTCTGGTCACTGGCGGGCCCGAACCTCATTCGTGATGTTCGTGCCGCAGACCTTAGTGAATGTTATTTCCGAATGGCAAGCCAGCACATGGCGGACAGATATGATGGATGATTTTTGGATTGGGACCTAGGCCGCGCTCAATGTCGGCACGGCTTCGCCGTCCACCTGTGTGGTGGTAATGGTGGTCATTTGAATCCTAAGAAATCGCGGGTTGAAATCGCTGCCACCAGCGCCATCTTCGCGGCAGAATGGGGGATCGCATGACTTATGACTGGGATGGCCGCCGAACGCGGCTTGCGAATTGGTTGCGTATCGGCGCGGCAGTTGGCCTCGCTACAATTACCGTAGGCCTGTCGTTGCTTATGGCTCTGGATTAGACCCCGCCTAGCAACAATAGCGGCAGGCTGCAGTGCGGATAGTTCTGAAGCGTTCAACGGGGGGAGTGTGACGGTGAGGCTATCCGTGGCCGTGACAACGCGTAGCCATCGTCGCACCGGACAGCGCGCAGCCCGACAGCTGCAGGCCGCCGACGATGGCGCAAAACATCGCCGCTAACCTCAACCCACCAACCCCATCCGCCAACATCGTCAGCGTACGCGCCGTTGTGCGCAAAAAGTGCACGTATTGGAAGTCTTATCATCAATAGACAGCATGGCTCGGGCAACGTCGTGGTCACTGTCAGCTGACGGCCAATATCAGAGTGAACGGGATGCGCCTCGTTCACGCCAGAAACGACGACCTGCGGGTCTTCTCCCCAGATTATACGGCATCTCGGCGCGGATCTTAACGCCGGTCGCTATCATTGAACTGAAATCCGTCGTTATCGAAGCCTACCGGAGCGTGAACGCCCATGACCGCACTGCTGCTTGATATCTGCACCGCCGCATCCCTCCTCGGTGGAGAAGCAAGGCAACCGAGTCCATGACCTGGATTGGCCATTCAAAGAGGGACGGCGCACTTTCGGTTGCCTTCACAGACCATGACTACTTGATCAAACGCTTCGCAGCCGGCGACTTCCGCGATTGCCGGAAGTAGTGAAGGCCTTGTCGGGCGATATGAGAAATTGCCTTCCTAACGAAATGGAGAATTGCCCCCTCGTGTCAAACGAGGAGAGATGGATGACGAGTGAGATTTTGACGCATCCTGCAACGTCACGAACGATGCAGGGCGGGGATATGCTTCAGGCTGATGAGGTGGTGGCGATGTTGCGGCTCCATGATCTTGGCTGGGCGCCAAGCCTGTCAAAGGCGTTCGGCTGCGCAAGCAACACAGTCCGGCGATATTTACGGGAGGGCGGTGCTGCGCCGTTCAAAAGGCCGGTTCGCCGTACGGCTTTTGATGGGTTCGATGATTGGTTACGCGACCGCTTTTTTCGGCATTACGGCAATGCCGATGTGATCTGTCAGGAACTGGCCGCCGAGCACGGCACCAATATTGGTCTTCAGTCTGTAGAACGGAGGGGTCGTAAGTGCGGACGAGAGTTGAAGGCGCAGAACTGGGCGACACTTCTCTTTGAGACTGCTCCCGGTCATCAGATGCAGGTCGACTTTGGGGACACGAAGGTGTGGATCGGCGGTGAACGGGTTTGACGCATCCGAAAGAGGTCGATCGGAGGACGAAGGACAGATACCCGGCAATGTGGTGTCGCTTCACGAATGGTTTTCGGGTTGCGGTATCGGTATTCAGAAGACATTGTGACTGCCCTGGCAACCGGGTTCGACTGATCCATGATGAGAATCGCGTATGCTTTGTCGTCGACGTTGCGGGATATCTCGATCAAGTGCCGGTTCATGGTATGGTTATCGCAACAACCCATGACGGGCGCGGCTGCGTTGCCGTGCTGCGGGCAGATCGCGCCGAAGATATAGGCCGAGCGGGTGCGCTGGTCGTGCGACGCAGATGGCCTTGATCCACGCTTGGCCCAACGGCGAGTGATCTTGTTCTTCTGCCCGATACGGGCCTCGTCCTGGAACCAGATTTTGATCATTTTGCCCTTGGCGGGACCGGCGGCGATTTCTGCCACAGTGGTGGGGAAGTTTTTAAATGCCTCAGCCGCCTCGGCATCCTGCGCATGATGCCTCTGGCGAGCCGAGAGCTTGCGGTAGCCCATCGATCTCACTTCGCGACCCAAGGTCTCTTCACTCACCGAGACCCGGAACTCTTCCCAAATCCACTGGGCCAGATCACACAGACGCCAGCGAACGACGCCGTCCAGATAAGGCGTGGGGCCGCGCTCGATGGCTTGTGCCAGGGCTATGCGCTGATCTTCGTTCAACAGTGACGGCTTGCCCGGAGCCCTCCCGTTGAACAGCCCGTCGGGACCGCGTGCGTTGAAGCGCACCACCCAGTCGCGCACGATCTGAACTGTCACGCTACCGATCCGAGCAGCATTTGCGCGAGAGCCGCCATCATAGATCGATGCGAGGGCAAGAAGACGCCGAGCCTGGTCGGCATCTCGTGTCTGGCGAGCCAGAAGCCGCAACATGGCCCCATCAAAATCTGACCGTAAAGAAATCGCTGAACCCATCGCAAACCTCCAGTTTGCGCCAGAGATTCAGATGGGGTGGTTGCCGTCCGCCCGAGACGGCATCGCAAAGTGCCAAAATGTGGTGTTGTGACCACTTAGCGGAAAGGACGGCAACCGTTATGAACGATACGATGGTTGGCGTGGATTTGGCAAAGAATGTCTTTCAACTGCACGGTGCTTCGACGAGCGGGCAAGTCAGGTTTCGAAAGAAGCTGTCTCGGCAGAATTTTTCCAAGTTCATGGCGGAACACCCACCGGCGTTGGTGGTGATGGAGGCTTGCGGCAGCGCGCATTACTGGGCACGTGAGATGGTTAGGCTTGGCCACGAAGTGAAGCTGATCGCGGCGCAATATGTACGGCCGTTCGTCAAGCGGCGGAAAAACGACGCGACGGACGCGGAGGCTATCGTAATCGCGGCCCAGCGACCGGAAATGCGCTTCGTGGAGCCAAAATCTGCGGATCAGCAGAGCCGAGCGATTCTGTTTCGGGCTCGAGAACGACTCGTCCATCAGCGCACAGAACTGATCAACGCGCTGAGAGCATGCCTTTATGAATATGGCCATGTCGTTCCTCATGGTCGTAACCACTTCAAGCGTATTGAAGAGATTTTGGACGGGCTAAACAGCGACTTGCCTGCGTTGATGCTTGAAGAATGCCGCGACTTGTTGAAACAGATCGGTGAGAAGACGGCTCGCATCGACGAGCGGACCGCAAAGATCAAGGCATTGTCGGCTGAAGCTGACACGGCGCGGCGCTTGCAGACCATTCCTGGCGTTGGCCCTTTGACAGCCTTGGCGATCGAAGCCTTTGCCCCGCAAATGGAGAACTTCCGGCGTGGCCGTGACTTCGCAGCATGGCTCGGCCTTGTGCCACGTCAGTTCTCGTCGGGCGGCAAACAACGGCTCGGACGCATTTCCAAGTCAGGGCAGTCTGATATCCGCAGGCTGCTGATTATTGGGGCAATGACACGCCTGAACTGGCTGGGCCGGAAATCCATACCCGAAGGATCGTGGTTGGCGCGCATGCTCGCGCGAAAGCCCCGAATGTTGGTCGCGATCGCACTGGCCAACAAGATGGCGCGCACGGTCTGGGCATTGCTGACAAGACATGAGGATTATCGAGTTCCGGCACAGGCGCCAGCAACATGATGAAGGTGTTGTAGGTAAGCCTAATGTCGGAAAAAGGGGTGTGAGAAGGCGACGACCCGAATGGGCAAATGATCGAAAAGATCTGGATCGGGAAAACCAGCCTCGAATCATGAGCAGAAGAGCTCGGGATTCAGATTTGGACCCGACTCGCAGATCACCATACCGGCCAGCGGCTTCTGTAAACGCCGTATCTACAGGCCTCACAGAAGACCGCACTCGATCACATGACCTTCGGTTCAAAGACTTCTTGCATCACGGGCGGCAACCACAGAAGATTCGTCGGCTAATGGGAACCCCCATGAGAGTCAGACTCAGTGACCATTGGTATCACTCCTCTGCCATCACCCACCGAGGACTAACAAGAAAAAGCCCAGCCGTTGCAACGGAAGAGCTTTGTTGCGTGCGTGTTCTATCAACGCAGACCGAAAAAAGACAAAATTGCAATAACGATTACGACCAATCCAACAATATAGATAATCCGGTTCATGACGGGCTCCTTTCCTGGTGAACCGATCTAACGCGCTGTTAAGTGATTGGTTCCGTTTGCGAGTTCTAAAAAAAAGTGATGGCCCATAAATATTCGGACACGATCTCCAATTCAGAAAAAGCCAGCCGATCCGGAGAGGATGGGCTGGCCTTTCGTGCAGTGCATTGGGGGGCAATGCATTATGTCGAGCGTGTTTAAGATGGCGTCGACACTCCTTAACCGGGCTTCACCCAGTTGGTTCCATTTAATTCGCAGCTTCCCGGCCTTTAGCGCGCATCAGCAAATCGAGTTCAATTTTAGAAGGGCCGAATCGCTTGAAAAGGTCTCTAGCCTCATCGGTACTCAGCCCATAAAGTTGACGGAACTCCTCTAGACCATAGGGTTCTCCGCGGGTCTGCTTTGTCTTTGGTGTGTTACCGGTCAATGGCCGCCTCGTTACATCTGGAGATTACGCACATTCAACGATGTTACGAAACAGTTGTTCCCAACATGCTGATCGGTCAGAGGCACCCGATACCGAGTGCAAAGCCGCCGCATAACTGCGTGAACCAACGTCATCAATCAACGTTGGCCCCTGCTGGTAACGCTGTAAGCGGGTGCGCCATCCCACGTAGCGCGGTTTCGAAAGATCGCTCATTTTCGGCATGAATCATGCGGAGAAACCTATGAGCGACAGTGTGAATCAGGCTCGTGCCTTTGAGGTTCTGACGGCGAGAGACGAGGCACACGCCACGAGATTGGCCGAATGCTGAGAAGGCTCTGATGATTGCGGAGACAATGCTGCCGGGGGCGAATATATCAGCGATCGCCCGCGCTGAGGGGCTAGATCCCTCGCAGCTTTACGGCTGGCGTCGCAAGGCATTGGCCTCGGGATCGGTGGTACCCCTTTCGAAAGAGGCGAATGAAAGGGTTAGTTTCGCGCGCGTCGAAGCTGTTGCAAGTTCACCGGTGGAAATCGTCAGCCGGTTATCCCGGTAATCATGGGTGACGGGATGGCCGGTGCGATCTGTCGCACGATGGTCGCTCGAGTTGCTTCGCTTCCTCATCGCAAGCCTATGATCACGTCGGATATTTCGGTTACCACGATGGCGCTTCGTTCCGGCGGCTCATTTCCCGGCATGTTGAGCTTGAGTGCCAAGCTTATAATCGGAAATAACTGTCCCTCTAAGGTTCATGACCCCTATGACATCGGCTGGAGGATTGCGGGTAAGCATAGAGGGTTTCCATCCGCGAATTTCGCGGATGGATGTCGTCTTGACGTCGCACATTCATCAAAATTCTTGCCAGGACTCTGTGGCATGAGCGGCGTTGCTAAATGCATTTGCCAGTTGTCCTGCCATTTTACGGACCGGCGAAGACACCGGCCGATGATTGTGCGACACCGACACGGGAACTAATCTCGGACGAGTTTCCGAGACCGCCGCTTGACCGCAACCGAGTTGAAACTGTTCAATAAGACAGCGAAGACGTTCGGCCTCCGCAGCAAGCGTTGCGCTCGCCGCTGTACTTTCTTCAACCATTGCTGCGTTTTGTTGTGTGACCTGGTCCATCTGGTTGACGGCGGTATTGACCTCAGCCAAACCGAGCGACTGTTCGCGAGACGATGTTGCGATAGCCTCCATGTGACTGTTGATCGTCACGACGTGAACCTCAATTGCTTTGAGCGCCTCACCCGTTTCGCGAACAAGCTTCACGCCCCCTTCCACGTCCACGGAGGAATTTCTGATAAGTTCTTTGATCTCTTTGGCGGCCTGCGCTGATCTTTGAGCAAGTTCTCGCACCTCTTGGGCGACGACTGCGAACCCCTTGCCTGCGTCGCCAGCACGCGCTGCTTCAACGCCTGCATTGAGCGCGAGAAGATTGGTCTGGAAGGCGATCTCGTCAATGACCCCAATAATGTTGGAGATCTGAGTGGAGGACTGTTCGATCTTTTGCATCGCGTTGACGGCATCGGCAACCACCTTGCCTGACTGGATGGCACTGTGGCTTGCATCGATGGCAACCGCCCGAGCCTCATCCGCTCTTTTTGAGGAGTTAGCAACGTTTGTAGTGATCTGATCGAGGGCGGCTGCCGTTTCTTCAAGCGATGATGCCTGCTGTTCTGTACGCTTTGACAGGTCGTCTGCGCTTTGGCTGATCTCGCGTGTGCCGCTGTCAATCTGGGCCGTTGCCTGGGCAACGGCGCCAAGTGTCTCAGACAGCTGTGAAACGGCAGCATTGAAGTCTGCGCGCAGGCTCTCAAAGTCAGCCGCGAACGGTTCAGAAAGCTGAAATGAAAGGTCGCCGTCAGATAGGTGTTTCAAACCCGATGCAAGTCCCGAGGTCGCCTGAGCCATTGCCTGTACACGCAAGCCTTCGACTTCCGCGTTCCGACGGCGTTCCTCTTCTGTGACAAGTCTCTGGTTTTCGGTCTGTTGCTCAAGCGCGCGCGTTTTCAGGCCGTTGTCCTTAAAGACTTGGACAGCCCTGGCCATGCCGCCGACTTCGTCCCTGCGCTCCGTCCCATTAACCTCAATGGAAAGATCACCATAGGAGAGCCCAGCCATTGTCGCCGAAAGAGCTCTGATTGGTGTTACCACCCACAGGCGGATTGCAAAGAAACCACAGACGAGAATAGCTGCAAGCCCACCGATTACACCAAGGACCGTCGTCCAGTAGGTCGATTGCGCTGAGGCCGAAAGGGCGTCGCTTTTTTCGTCGGCGCCCTTGATAATCTTCTCGACCTTGGCGACGAGTGATGCCGTCATTTCCGCGAACTTCGGCTGGCAGTCAGATTGGTAGGCTTGGAGGGCTTCTTTATTGTCGGCGTCCGTCACGGCAGCAGACCCCATTACAACAGTCTTCTCACATGCTCCCTTAAGAACCTGAAGGCCTTTCTCCTTAAGTTGCGCAAAGTCTGGATCCTGAAGGACGGACGATGCTAAATCCATATTTTCCACGAATGCATCAACTTGAGACTGGAACTCCTTAAGGGCGGCTTGATTGCCTGCAACCGAAGCTGACAACAAGATGTCCCCTATAGCAGCACGGCTTGCCTGAAACGACCGGTTGGCTCGCACTAGTTTTAAAGATGCCTTTGATTCGGAGGCGAGCAAGTCGCTGTAGTTTCCATCAATCTGGCTAATATTACTGCCAGCGTAGAAGGCGACGCCAAGGGCGAACATGCCGAAAAGCATCATGATGGAGAGGAATTTAACAACAATCGGTAGATTTTTCATCGTCGTTCCTTTGCGATTTCGGCAACTGATGAGCGCCGACGTGGAACCGATCTTGAGTTTGTCATCACTTAGAAGGTCTTAACGGCGGTGTTTGGCGCGTTTATCGGAACCGCGCTATTTCAAACGATGCGACGCAAAAGCGGCTCCCTTGTACAGGTTTTGTACAAGGATAGCCGGGAGAAAGAGCGACAAGCGCGTTAAAGACTCGGTTTCCAGTACAACAACTACCCGACAAGAAATCGGATTGAGAAAACTGAACATTTCTTATCCGGGTCCGTTTCGGTGGGCTGCATGCTTCAAGCGTGTTTTGCAGGAGGCGGCCGGATCGAAAGGGTGGAGAAGTGCCTGAAAGTATTTTTTCGTTGTCGGAGGTGTCGGCGCTCACTGGGTTATCAAAAGAAACCCTGCATGCATGGGAGAGGCGTCACAGCGCGATTGAACCGCAGCGGGTTGGTTCCGGCCATAGAACGTACACATCAAGTCATGTGGCAAGATTGAAGCTCCTGAATGAATGCGTAAAGCGTGGTAGTAAGATCGGAACGATCGCGGGTTTGAGCGACAGTTCGCTGAGGAAGGTGCTGCAGGAGCACGGCCATCGAACAGCACCACTGGCGGAAGTGCTCGACTGCGTGAGGCGCCTTGATCAAGCAGGGCTCGAAGCACAGCTCGGCATCCGGCTCGTTGCAATGGGCTCCAATGCGTTTGCCCAAGAGTTTGTGCTACCCCTCTTGCAGGAAGTTGGCGATCTTTGGGCCCAGGGCCTCCTTTCAACCGCAGCCGAGCATATGTTGAGCGCTTCACTTCGCTCCCTTCTTGGAGCAGCTGTCAGGATAGGTAACCCTTACACGCCGAGAGCCACAGCGCTCTTTGCTACGCCGGAAGGGGACCTCCACGAATTCGGCCTCCTCTCAGCAGCGATCGCCGCGCAGGCCCAGGGTATCAGAACAATCTATCTCGGCCCTCAGGTCCCGACGGAAGAATTAGCAAAAGCAGCCAAATCGACCGGTGCGCGATTCATCGTACTCAGCAGCGAGGTGCTTGAGCCGCAGAGACTTCAAAACGCACACTGCGCCTATACGATCAGGATTATTGGATTGCTGTTGGCGGGCGTAGTTTTGGTCAGATCGACTGCGCGAAAGTTGAACGAACAATCCAGTTCATATCAATTGCCGATTTTGAAAGCTGGTTGGCACTCCCAAGGAAGCACTGAATTTATTTCCATTTTTCGCCCCGGCTTCCGCCATCGCCGGCGAGTGGATGCCTGTGGGCTTGCCGGCCGGATGACGATATCTTACGAGTGTCAGCCATGTTATGCCGGTTTCACACCTCGATTGGCTATACTTTGCTTAACTCTGGAGGGCAGTTCAGTGACTTACGTCGCACGTTCATCAATCCTTATCGTCGAAGATCAGTCCCTTATCGCCATGGACCTGGAACACATGCTGGTGGAGCTCGGCTTCAGGGGCATGGTGTCGAAGCCGACGTCTCCGGCTGCGGAGTGTTGCGCCTTGAAGAAGTGCGGCTGAACGCCGCGCGCTAGCCGCCGCCTGGCGATACGCTTTCGTCTTCGCGGTCTGGAAGCGCTCCCGTTCCAGGCGTTTTGCTCTCGTCGGTAAGACGTTTGGCGGCGTGAGGACCCGCGGCTGGTAGCTCCTGACCGTCAACTGGAACTTTGCCTTTTTCGGTTTCTTCGATCGCCTGCTGAGCCCGTGTATCATCGTTCAATTCGGTCACCTTACGTAATCTCAAAATGGAAATTTGTGTAGCGATCGATAGTTCCGTGCGAGAATCACGAAATGCTTTCATCACGACGCGGTGTCGCTCAAAGCCGCTCGATTTCGCTAGCACGGATGACAAGTTCGTACTGGCGGAAGCGGCCCTCCAGCTCCTCGCGATAGCGCGACCAGAAGGAACGGTCGAGATCGTCTGTCATCACCTCGACGATGACGATGCGATCGCGCTCTACGTCGCCATCTTTCCACACACCTTCCGCCGGGGAATCGAGATGGAGCATCACCCCGCCGAATTTCGCTGTGAGTTCGTCCCGGACTCTGCTTAGCTTCTCCTTATTCGGGACGGGGTAGGTGGCTGGGAGTAGGATTTCGACGAGGTAAGCCATGAACAGTGAACCTCTTCGCTTGATGAAGGTTCCCGAAGCTGGCGCACCTTGCTCACTTTGAATCAGTGGACCGTTCGAACACCGTGGAGAGGGCCTTGTTGTCGAGGCGGAATGACCTAAGTTCCTCGCTGAGTTGACGGTCAACCCGTCTGACGAGGGGAATGACGATGAGTGCAGACGTGACCACGCTCCAGACCGACGGGCTGGATGGCCGCTATCGGCTGCTGGTCGATGCTATCACTGACTACGCGATATACATGCTTGACCCGGATGGGCATGTGAGTAGCTGGAACTCTGGTGCCAACCGGTTCAAGGGCTATACAGAAGCTGAAATCATGGGCGAGCACTTCTCGCGCTTCTATACGCTTGAAGACCGGGAGGCAGGCGTTCCGCAGCGCGCATTGCTGACTGCAGCTACCGAAGGACGTTTCGAGGCTGAGGGCTGGCGCGTCCGCAAGGATGGCGAACGTTTCTGGGCTCATGTCGTCATCGACGCCATTCGCCATCCCGGCGGGGGGCTTATAGGATACGCCAAAATAACCCGCGATCTGTCGGAACGCAAGCTGGCCGAAGAAGTGCTCCGACGCAGCGAAGAACAATTCCGGCTCCTGGTGCAAGGCGTCACCGACTACGCGATCTACATGCTGACGCCCCACGGCAAGGTGTCGAGCTGGAACCCCGGCGCGCAACGCATTAAGGGATATGAGCCAAGCGAAATCATCGGGCAACATTTCTCGCGCTTTTACACCGAGGAGGACCGCGCCGGCGACCTGCCGCGAAAGGCGCTCGAGACCGCGGCCGCCGAAGGTCGCTTTGAAAAGGAAGGCTGGCGCGTGCGAAAGGACGGGACGCGCTTTTGGGCAAGCGTCATTATTGACGCGATCCGTGCTGAAGACGGGTTGCTCGTTGGCTTCGCCAAAGTGACGCGCGACGTCACCGAGAAGCGACAAGCTCAGGACGCCCTTGAGCGCGCGCAGCAGGAGCTGTTCCAGGCTCAGAAGATGGAGGCGGTCGGCCAACTGACGGGCGGGATTGCCCACGACTTCAACAACCTTTTAACTGCGGTTCTGGGAAGCTTGGAAATTGCCAAAAAGCGTGCCTTATCGGGCCGACCCAACGTTGATCTCATCGAGAACGCAATTCAAGGCGCAAAACGCGGCGCGGCGCTGACCCAGCGCTTGCTCGCATTTTCGAGGAAACAGGATCTCAAGCTGGAACGAGTCGATCTTCCAGAGCTTGTGAAAGAAATGGCGTCGCTCATCGAGCGCAGCATCGGTCCTGACATCGAAATTGCCACGACCTTCCCGCTCGTGATGCCTCCCGTCATGTCTGACCCTAACCAGCTTGAGAGCGCGCTGCTCAACCTCGTCGTCAATGCCCGCGATGCGATGCCCCAAGGTGGGAAAATAATTATCGAAGCCCGGCTCAGGGTTGTCGGGTCAGGGCAAGTCGAGGAGTTGCCGGCAGGAGACTACATTGTGCTTGCCGTCGCCGACGAGGGCGACGGGATGGACGAGGAAACGCTAGGAAAAGCGGCTACGCCGTTCTTCACCACTAAAGGTGTCGGGAAGGGCACCGGCCTCGGACTGTCAATGATCCAGGGCCTTATGGCGCAGTCAGGCGGTGCCCTCGTGCTCAAGTCGCGCATACGGGAAGGAACGAGGGCGGAACTTTGGCTGCCGATCGCTGATCCGGACGAGAAGCAGAACCCAGTTTCTGAGGTCGTCGCCGATGTGGCTCCACTCGTTGAGCGGTCGCTGACGGTCCTCGCGGTTGATGACGACGCTCTCGTTCGAATGAATACTGCGTTAATGCTCGAAGATCTCGGCCATGTTGCAATCGAGGCGCAGTCTGGCAAGGAGGCCCTTCGAATGCTTGATGAAGGGGGTCTTCCAGACATCGTCATTACGGACCAGGCGATGCCAGAGATGACCGGCGTGGAATTGATTGAACAACTCGCTCAGCGGTATCCGCGCATACCCGTCCTTCTAGCGACCGGTTACGCGGAACTGCCGAACGGCGTGGGCGCTGGACTCCAACGACTGGCGAAGCCATTCATGCAAGAGCAATTGAATGAAGCGTTGGCGCTTTGCCTCGATCTAAGCAAGCCATAGCTGACCTTTAAAGTGGATCTGTTGGTTATAGGATGGCCCGCCCTTCCGAGAACATCGAGTATGATGTCTCGTCATTGAAGGTGAGGAGCCAGATCATGGCGATTTCGATACTTGGCATCGACATAGGAAAAGAACAGCTGCAGCGTTGTGGGAGTTGAGACAAAGGTGCGGTGATTGTCCGCCGAACGATGTGACGTTAGACGCTCATTGAGTTTGTCGGCAAGATGCCGGCGTGCATCATTGCTATGGAGGCATGCTGCGGCGCTCTCCACCTTGGGCGACTTTTCGCAGCACGAGACACGCAGTGCGACTGATGTCGCCCGAGTATGTTCGCCCCAATATTAAAGCGCAAAAGAACGACGACAGGGATGCGGAGGGCATCGCGGAAGCCGCGTCGCGTCCTACAATGCGACTCGTCGATCTCAGGAGTGAGGAGCAGCTCGATATTCAGTCGCTGCACAGGGTTCGATCGCGCCTCGTTGCACAAAGAACCACGTTGATCAATTAGATCCCGGCGATCCTTCTTGAGCGCGGTCTCATTTTGCCGCCGGTCGTCGCAAGCTTGAGGTTGCCCTGGATGTCCTTCCAGGTGATCAGGAGGCCACCTTGTCTCCGCGCATGCATCAACTGATTGTCGAATTGCAAAACGAGTGGGAAGTGATGGATACGAAGATTGCAGCACTGAACGCTGAGTTCGTGTCACTCGCGCGGCATAATTTTGCGATGCGTCGTTTAACGACTATCCCCGGTATCGGTGTCCTTAACGCTACGGCCCTGGTTGCCGCGATCGGCGACGCAAGCAGCTTCAAACATGCGCGAGATCTCGGCGTATGGCTAGGGCTTGTTCCAAGACAGTTTACGACCGGTGGCAAGCCACGGCTGCTCGGAATAACGAAACGTGGCAACAACTACCTTCGAATTTTGCTTGTGCACGGCGCACGAGCGGCGATGCCCGTAGTCAGTCAAAGTGATACGCCTGCCGGCCAGTGGCTTCGAACGCTGGTTTCCGGCGGTATTCACCGTAATGTTGCGATCGTGGCCCTTGCAAACAAGCTTGCGCGTATTGCCTGGGCTATTTTGCGTAATGAGCGACCGTATGAGAAAACTTTCGGCGTAGCGCCAGCATAACATGGTTGGCTGCGCTTACTCGCAGCCCATGATGTTTGCGAGAACGAATATAGATGGCCTGACAGTCAATCAGCGTTCAGAAAGCCCAGGCGTGGAAATGGTTCATTGAAACCGTGTTGGTTATCGTGGCTCTGGTCGTGCGGATATCCATCTTGGCTACGGCGTGACCGTAAGACCGAATACGTTGAAGCAGACTGCACAGGGTATCCAAAAAACTACTTGCAAACAGGGCGGGCCATACGTTTCCACGCGGAACTAGGCCCGATGTGAAGTGCTGATCGCGGCAGTTTCTTCCCGCTGATCGACTTCCGAAACGAAAATGCGCGAAATGGCGTGGTCACATACCACTCGGCATAATCAGCACGGACACAGCAGTACTCGGACAAGCTGACGCGGTTCCACTGGGGGACTCGTCCGCCCCGGAAGAGGCCAAATCAACCGCCGATCAAATCAAAGCTCTCAAGGCCGAAATTGCTACGCTGAAAGACCTGATAGCTACCACAGGAAAAATTGCGGCGACCAAGGCCGGAGCACATCCCCATATCATGACTACGGCAATTTCGCTGGTAGTGTGGACCCTGATTTCGATAGCATGCCGTCGATCCGACCACTCCGTTTCCGACGTTTATGGAGGAATTCGGAGCCGGTAGACCCAATCGGCCTCGCGAACCGCAGTCACGCGTGTATCTTCGCTTACTGTCGCAAGCTCTTTAGCTGTCTGGAAATTACCTCTAGGTTATGGAGCGATCCCCGTTTTACCGGACAGGTGGCTAGATTAATTTAGCCCTGATGAACTGCCGAGGGGAAGCCATCTTGAGCGCGGAATGGGATTGATTTCGTTGTGGATGCTATGGAAGGCCGCCCGGCTCATCCGCTTGATCGACTACGAGGAGGCCTCCGGTGGAGATCGTGGTTTGCTACCGGGCCGGGCATGACGGCTTTTGCTTAGCGATGTTCTTGCGGAAGTGAGGCATACGCACGTCAGTACTCGACTCTACCAAGCTTCCTCGTCAACAGACGAAGCCGTAGGGCGAAGACCGACCGACTGGACGCAGAGTCAGTGGTCAGGATATTCAGCTCTTTCGATCTGGTTGACCGTGCTGTCTCGGTCTGGCACCAACTCCATGGCTTCTCCAGCAACATTGCGTGGTTGCCCATGATGCGATGAACCCGCTTGGCGTTGACGACAGGCTTGTCGGCGGTTCGCCTTTCACGATTGAGGAGCGCGGCGATCCGCCGATAGCCATAGGTTGGCCTTTGATCCACCAGCCTTCGGATGGCGGGCAGAAGCTCTGCATCCTCGACCTTGTGGTATAGTCCGCGCGGCTTTGATTTGCCTCTCAGCCGCTCGACGAGGCTGGATCGGGAGACGCCCGGCATGCCTGCGGGGCCTTCATCGGAAACCGTCCTTCGGCAACAAGATCGGCCGCGAGATCCGTTTTTTGAGTCCGCCTTGGAAAGGGCTTAGAAGTCGCGGACGCTCTGGGGTGTCGCTAGCTACATGAATAAAACCTGCAGAGGCTTCTTGCGGATGGGGTCGTTCAATGGGTCAACCGTGTGATTGCCGTTCTGGATTAGAAGGAGCTGGCCGGGTTCTGCGAATTCAATCCGGTCTATCTCAATCTAACAAACCTGCCACGAGTGACGACGTTAGTTCATCGCTGTAGGCTGGGCCTGCTGTGCCGTGTCGTAGTCGTGCTATGCTTGTTTGAATACCGTTTGCTTGACCACCTTTCCGTTCTCAATAACGGACGCTGTCCCAATCAACGCTTCTTTGGGGCCGTGATCACATGTCTTGCCGCCGAAACGACGTTCGATTGCTTCGGCGATGGTAATCCCTGAAAAGACGATGATTTCTTCCTGTACCAAGCGGCCATCGCCATCGAATCTCATGGGATGAATGAAAACGTTTCGACCCTGACTATCATCCATTTGGCGTTGTTTCACTGCAGGCGTCCCCGACGTGCTCATACCTTTCCTGGTATCGCACCGAACGATCGAATAAACGCTCGGCCATATTACTTTTCGTGAGCGTCATGTTTGTCATTCTAACCTTCATACTGGAAGTGGAGTTGATCGGATCTCCTTCACCGTCTCTTCAATTGCGAGCAGAACTTCCTCCAGCGTCCAGCCCGCACTTCCGGCTCGATCAATCAAACCGGCTACGAACGGATGAATGAGCTCTTCGCACTCGATCGAGCGGTTCATATCCCCGATTGCATGCTTGGGTGTCGGAAATGACATTTAAAGTCTCCTCACTCATTGAACGCTGCGGAATTAGGATCGTTCCTCCGCAGAACATATTAGCGTTACCGTCGTTTTGCTGATGCTAATCGAAGGCCGATTGCCAACGTCCGGCGCAAGACCTGGCGAAAGCCAGCCTCCAATGCCAAGTCTCAACCGTTGCCCCGCGGCATGTGGCGCGGCCGGATTATTAGGTGATCTCGCTACGGAATGTCCGGCCGTTTTTTACATCATACCCTGCCGATAAGGGGGTGGCGATCATCTATGTCAATCACCGCATGGACGAGATCGCCCGCATTACCGACCGCGCGACAATCCTGCGCGACGACCGTCACTTCATCACCGCGCCGCTCTGCGAATTACCGATCGACACGATGGTCGAGCATATCGTCGGACGGCGCTCGAAAGGTGCCTCGGACGTCGAGGGCGGCGCAGCCGTCCGGGGCGATGTGCTTCTGGAACTGAAGAATGTCAGCGGCCGGCACAGGCCGAAACACGCTTCCCTGACACTGCATCGCGTTGGATTGCTGGGCTCGCCGGCCTGCTCGGTTCCAGCGGCTCGGCGCTGGCACTGGTGATCCCCGGCATTGATCCCGGACGTTAATGGCGAAATCCGCATCAAGGGCGGCGCGATGGCGATCCGTAAGCGGGGCGATGCGATGGCTGAGAGTGTGGCGCTCGTGCCGGAAGCACGCGCGACGAGGGGCATCCCCGCCCATTTGCTCGCCTCCAACATGATCCTCGCCGGCATCGACCGGCTTTCCGCAGGCGGGTTCGTAGATGACGAGCGCGTCCCGCGGGATGTCGATGTCGACGTTCTTGAGATTATGTTCCCGTGCACCTCGGACACGAACGAGGCATTGAAGCCTTTCGGTTGCCTCCATTGGGTCGTCCATAGGTCATTTCGGCATCGGATTTCCTGCAGTTGCACGTCGGGCGGAGATTGTTCATGAGATCGCGCAGTTCCCGCAGTTAGCGGAGAACGTTGCACAGCAAGGATAGTCCGGAACTTCGGACACAAACTGATGGTCGTCAACTACGACAACCGTCAAACACCCTACTATTGCTCACGAATGCGTACAGGAACAACTTGTTGGCATGGACTTTAAGAATGGAGGCTTGCGAGGACAGTGATCTTAGGGCTGAATTAGCGCTACCGCCTGACAGCCGAGGTGGCGTCTCTCCAAAGCGCTGCTATCTCACATTTATCGCAATGCGTCACCGAAGAAGCTCGACCGATTACGAACTTCGCCGGGCATGGATCAAATTGCCCGGCAACGAGTTCTGGTTGGCAACTAACGAGTTGACGAATTTTTCACTGCAATTGTCTGATGAGCCTGCCTTTGAAAAAAAAACGGATCGTTGTCATTAGCGACTTCCAGGACGGCGGCATATTTCCGTCGCGTGTACCTGATTTTAAGGAATTTCTCGCTCACTGGTCGCAGCGCACATGTGAGTTACCGTTTGGATCTCAGGAACATAACGATTGTGTCGTTACGGGCGGTTATCTCGATCGACTTCCGCTCGCCTGCGTCAAGGTGGGAATGGTTGATGTCGCCGAAATTTGGAGCCATTGGCGAGGTGATGATCCGCCGTTGCTCGATCAAAGTAGGGCACCGTTTATCTTCCGGCGCTCGTTCCGGATGAATGGTCCCGAGACGCCGTTTGCCTCCAATGACATGCTCGCTCACATTGCGGCATTCGGAGCTCCGGACATATTGTGCGTTTGGGGGCTCGGTGTTTCCGAGGAAATTCTGGAAGCCTGCAATGACAGCTACAAGATCTATAATTCCATTGACGCCCCGGCGCTGCGCGTTCCACCCGAAGTAAGCCGGCATTTCGATTTGGTGATCACCGGCGCCGAGTGGCAATCGCAAGAGGTCGTCGCTCGGCACCCGGCCATGAAAACCGCAATCCTGCCAATCGGGCCGGAATTTGCGTCGGACGTCATGTTTTATCCAATGGATGAGCCAAAGATCTACGACATCATCTATGTCGCCGCCGCTCAGGCCTACAAGCGCCATGACATTCTTTTCGATGCGATGGCCAAGCTGCCGCGCAGCATTCGTGCTCTATGTGTGTTCGGTTACGGGGAATTGAGCGAGGATCTTCGTAGCCGCGCCCAGGAGCTTGACATTAATGTGGAGTTTGTTGGGCCGCCTGGCGTTGCGTATGCCGAGGTAAACAAGCTCATGAACCAGGCTAAAATGGGTGTCGTATGCGGAGTGGATGATGGGGCTCCGGCTATCCTGACGGAATACATGCTTGCCGGCCTTCCCGTCCTTGCCAACGAGGCTCTCCGCTGCGGACTGCAATACATCACGGCGCAAACAGGGCGCACATCGTCAGCTGAGAATTTTCACGAGGCGGTCATCGATATGCTCGCGACGCTTTCAAATTTTTCTCCGAGGCAAGCGGTGCTGGACAACTGGACATGGCCTCATTCGGTGCGCAGACTGCAGGCTTTCATAAGGTAAGTGGGCGCAAGAATATTCAAGCGAAAGCGGAACAAACCGAGAGAGTTGTAGTTTGCGTTCGTCTCTCAAGCGCGGATGTTCAATGAATCTCTCCAGTTCTTTTCCCGTAGGGTCCCGTACAGTCCCTGTCCGTCACGCCCCCCTGATATGCTTTTCTCACCTGCGTTGGGATTTTGTGTTGCAGCGGCCGCAACACTTGATGGAGCGTTTTTCCAAGGCGCGGCAGGTCTTCTTCTTTGAAGAGTTCATCCCGACCGACCATCATCTTGCTTATATGGAGATTCATCCGTTCGAAGGAACGATAGTCAAATCCATTCGTCCACGAATTCCGCATTGGTGGAGCGACGAGGAAAGGGAGCGAGCGCTCGGCAAATTGCTCGACGAGCTTCTAGCACTTTATGGCGTCATGAAACCAATTCTTTGGTTCTACACGCCGGTGATGTACAGCTTCGCCCGCCATGTAGACGCATCCGCCGTGATCTACGACTGCATGGACGAGTTGGCGAATTTCAAATTCGCGCCGGCGGGACTGAGGGAAACCGAGTCGGCGCTCATCGGGCGAGCGGACGTAGTTTTCACGGGTGGTCACAGTCTCTATCAAGCCAAGCGCCATCTGCACGACAACATCCATCCATTTCCGTCGAGCGTCGATGTCGGCCATTTTCATGCCGCTCGCACGAACCGTGACGAGCCGTTGGATCAACGGTCCATAAGGGGTACGAAACTTGGATACTATGGTGTCATCGACGAGCGTCTTGATCTCGAACTGATTGCGCAGGTCGCTCAGGCGCGACCCCACCTATCTTTCGTCTTCATTGGCCCCGTCGCCAAGATCGCTCCCGAGGACCTACCGCGCGCCGCAAACATTCACTATCTCGGCCAGAAGAGTTACGAAGAGCTGCCTGCTTATCTTTCTGGATGGGATGTCGCCCTGATGCCATTTGCGTTGAACGACGCAACAAAATTCATAAGCCCAACCAAAACGCCGGAATATCTGGCGGCAGGTCGACCTGTCGTTAGTACGGCAATTACAGATGTCGTTCGCCATTATGGCGATGTTGATGGCGTTTTTGTCGCCAAGGATGCAGACCGTTTCGTTGTAGCATGTGACGAGGCACTTGCTCTCAGTCGCGGCACCCACGATTGGGTGAAGCCGGTCGATGCCATGCTTGCAGGACTATCCTGGGACGAGACATTCCTGGCGATGGAAACTTTGGTCAATGAGGCCATTGGACGCCAAGACGGTTTGCAGGTGCCTAAGATACGGTATCCTGAAAAAGCAAGATCCAGAACACCATCGCGATACGACTACCTTATCGTGGGCGCCGGATTTGCGGGCTCGGTTCTAGCCGAAAGGCTCGCATCGGAAGGCGGAAAGCGCGTGCTTCTGTGCGATCGGCGACCCCACATCGGCGGCAATGCCTACGATTTCCACAATGACGACGGTATTCTCGTCCATAAATATGGACCCCATATCTTCCACACCAACAGCCAAGAAGTTTTCAGTTACCTGTCGCAGTTTACCGCCTGGAGGCCGTACGAGCACAGGGTGCTGGCGCAAGTTGGCGATCTCCGTCTGCCTGTTCCGATCAACAGGACGACGCTGAATGCTCTCTACGGGCTCGATCTGAAGAATGAAGAAGAAGCGGCGTCGTTTCTGGCAAGCCGTGCAGAGGCGTGCGATACGATCAGGACTTCGAAGGATGTGGTCATTTCGCAGGTCGGGAGCGACTTGTATCGGACGTTTTTCGAGGGCTACACCCGCAAACAATGGGGGCTCGATCCCTCCCAATTGGACAAGTCGGTGACGGCGCGTGTCCCCACACGCACTAATACCGACGATCGCTATTTCCTCGACACGTATCAGGCGATGCCGCTGAATGGCTACACCGAGATGTTCGAAAAAATGCTCGATCACGATAACATCACTGTCAGGACAGGTACGGAATATCTCGAGTTGCAAGGGTTGGCAGCTCAGACGATATTCACCGGGCCGATCGATGAATATTTTGATTATCGTTTTGGCCGGCTGCCTTATCGCAGCCTGACGTTCCGGCACGAGACCCATAATGCGCGGCGCGTGCTTCCGGTCGGGGTCGTCAACCATCCATCCGAGGACGTTCCCTACACCCGCGTCACCGAATACAAGCATCTAACGGGACAGGTTCATTCCAAGACCACCCTCTGTTACGAGTTTGCCAGCGGCAGCGGGGACCCTTACTATCCGATCCCTCGACCTGAAAATCAGGCGCTTTACAAACAATATGAAGCGTTGGCTAAAGAACGCTCGGACGTGACATTTGTCGGCCGTCTCGGAACATACAAATATTACAACATGGATCAGGTCGTTGGTCAGGCTTTGGCGACCTATCGGCGGATGGCGAAGAAGGTTCGGGCCGAAACCGTGGCCGCCGACGCGCGATGAACGGCAAACGATCACGTATCGTCCTGGCGACAGACAGCCTCGACCCATCCGGAATGGGCGAGCACATGTTGACACTTGGTTGCGCGCTTCAACCGCAATTCGACGTCACGCTTGCCGCGCTCGACAAGAGCGGGGTGTGTCTGCTGGAGCGTGCGGCACGCAGTGGCCTCTCTGTGAAGGCGATTGACAATGATAAAGAGTTTGGAGGCTGGCTGAAGACGGATGATATTGCCCTGCTGCATGTTCATGCCGGTATCGGCTGGGAGGGTCATGGCCTCGCGCGCGCCGGAATTGCCAGTGGTATTCCGGTCATCCGTACCGAGCATCTTCCATACCTGCTAACCGATACCGATCAGCAAGCTCTTTATGCAATGGAAAGCGGGGACCTCGCGCACCACATCGTCGTTTCGGAAGCATCGCGCGCAAGTTTCGAGGAACACGGTGTCGATGGCGACCGAATTACTGTTATTCGCAATGGGATACTTCCTTTAGAAGCGATGGATCAGCGCCCGCTTGACAGCGCTGGAGCCGAGCCTGGGTGCGGAAGAGTGCTGATCGCCGTGGCCCGGTTTTCCAAGCAAAAGGACCACGCGACCCTGATCACCGCGATGTCTGAAGTGTTGCGGGAGCACCCCTCAACCATCCTGCGCCTTGTCGGAAAAGGTGAGGAGTTGGCAGCCGTTCGGGCACTGGTCGACGAACTCTCGCTTGGTCCGCATGTGGAATTTCTCGGACACCGGACTGATATCGCCGAGTTGATGGCAAGCGCCGACCTGTTCATTCTGCCTTCGCTCTTCGAAGGTTTGCCGCTTGCAGTGCTGGAGGCAATGTCGATTGGCTTGCCGGTGGTAGCCACCCGGATTGGCGGGACCGTCGAAGCTTTGGGTTCTGATCATCCATTTCTCTGTGAGGTCAGCAATCCGTGTGCATTGGCAGCGACGATAATGGCCGCTCTCGGCGACATGGACCGGGCGCGGATCGCCGGACAGGCCAGTCGCGAGCGGTTTCAAGCGGAGTTTTCAGCACAGCGCATGGCCGATCAAACGGCCGATGTGTATCGCCGCTTTCTTCCTCGACAGACAGAAGACACACAAGGACACGTCGACATGAATAAGACACGCATCGGCTTCATCGGTGTCGGAGGTATCGCGCACCGGCATCTCGATATCCTATCCGGGTTCGAGGATGTGAGCCTTGTGGCTTTCGCAGACCCCGATTTCAGCCGCGCAGAGCACGCCGCGTCGCGTTTTGGCGCGCGAGCGTTCGACAACCACGCCGCAATGCTGGCCGATGAGGCCCTGGATGCGGTCTACATCTGCATTCCGCCGTTTGCCCACGGCGCGGCGGAGCGCGACCTGATCGCGCGGGGTACTCCGTTCTTTGTCGAAAAGCCAATCACGCTTGATCTTGGTTTGGCGGAGGAGCTTGCCGCTGCTGTCGAAGCTACAAAGTTGATCACTGCGGTAGGCTATCATTGGCGGTACCTCGACACGGTCGAAGAAGCGCGTCGATTGCTGGCCGATAATCCTGCGCAACTGCTTTCAGGCTATTGGCTGGACCAGACGCCACCGCCGCAATGGTGGTGGAAGAACGATCGCTCGGGCGGGCAGATCGTGGAGCAAACGACCCATATCATTGATCTGGCGCGATATCTCATCGGGGAGGTTCAAGAGGTCTATGGCCGTGTCGGCTTCAGGGACCGGGCGGAATTTCCCGGCCTTGACGTTCCGTCCGTGACAACCGCAAGCCTTACCTTTCAATCAGGGGTGATTGCCAATATCGCATCCACTTGTCTTCTCGGCTGGAACCACAAGGTCGGGCTCAATATCTTTGCCGACCGGCTCGCGATCGAACTTACCGACCACGATATCATGGTCGACGTAGGCGCCGGCCGGCCGGTGCGCCAAGCCGAAGGGGATCCCGTCTGGCGTGAAGATCGTGATTTCATTGATGCGGTGCGCGGCGGCGACAATCATATTCGCTGCGCTTATGGAGACGCATTGGCGACGCACAGGCTTGCGCTGGCGGTTGTTTCCTCTGCTCGCGGCGGCGAGCCCGTTAAGATTGAACTGCCTAACGTCCACCGCAATCCAATGGCACCCTTGTTGTATCAACCGCGTTTCGATCCACCGCAAAGCTTGCCGCCGGGCCACCGCAAAGTTCGCTCACTCGGCGTGGAAGCACCTGGGAAAGCTTACTTTCTTGAGTACGAGGAAGGTCCGCCCGCCGAAGGCCAGATACGACTTGACACGCTGTACACCGGGTTTTCCGCCGGTACCGAACTGACGTTCATGAAAAATACCAACCCGTACTTCCACTCTCGCTTTGATGGAGGGCGTGGCGTTTTCCTCGAAAACGAGCCCGATCTCCATTACCCGGTCCCGTTCCTTGGCTATATGGAAGTCGCTCGGGTTTCGGAATCGAGGACACATGGTTTTGCGGAGGGGGCGACTGTTGCCACGACGTTTGCCCACAAGACGGGCCATACCGCAGATCCATATCACGACGTTCTGATCCCTTTTCCGGACGATCTCGACCCCGTACTTGGCATTTTTGTCGCGCAGATGGGGCCGATCGCCGCCAACGGTATCCTCCATGCCGACGAGGATGCGCTGGGAACGAACGTTTCCGCTCTCGGTGCCGGAATCGTTGGCCGGCAAGTGGTCGTGCTCGGTGCAGGCACGGTCGGCTTGATGACCGCGCTGTTCGCGCAGAGGGCGGGCGCCTCGTCCGTTGTCGTTGCCGATCCTTCGCAATTCCGGCGCGACAAGGCAGAAGCCCTTGGCCTTATCGCCATGGGCGAGGATGACGTTTGGCAGCATGCGAAAGCGCGGTGGCACAATGGCGGCCAGGATCGCGGCGCCGATGTCGTTTTCCAGACGCGAGCGCACGTGCGGAGCTTGCATATTGCGTTGAAAACGCTGCGTCCGCAGGGGACGGTTGTCGATCTCGCTTTCTACCAGGGTGGGGCGGATGCCTTGCGGCTGGGTGAGGAGTTTCATCACAACGGGCTCAATCTACGCTGCGCGCAGATCAACCGCGTGCCGCGTGGCCTGGCGACACTATGGGACCGTCGCCGGCTTGCCGAAGAAACAATCGGTCTCTTGAAAAGTCATGGAAAGCTCATCCGCGAGCACATGATCACACATATCGTTCCGTTCGACGATGGACCGGCATTCCTTGCTGATCTCGTTGAAAACCGGCCAGAATTTCTGCAGATCGTTTTCAAGGTTTCCAATGATCACTGATGAACCGCCCATCCGTATTTTGTTCGTCTTCGCCTGGCTGGTCGTCGGTGGCGAGGAAACCGAGGTTCGGTTGCTCGCCCGTAATCTAGAACGTAGCCGCTACCGCATCGACGTCGTCGTCTGCTTTCACAAGCCGGGGATGCCGAAGCAGACGCACGAGCAATTGACGGACTTGGGGGTGGATGTCGATACAACGCCCTATCAACTCTCCTTCGATGACACGATCAACTATCTGGCCAGCAAGATCGCAGGCTACGATGTCGTCATTTCCTGCCAGAACGTTGCGGATATTTATCCGGCACTGGAGCGTATGCATTGGCGTCCGCCGCTAATCGAGCATGGTGGACTGGTGTCGGAAGCTCTGGCGGGGCCAAAGCACTTCACCCATCGTTACGTCGGGGTTTGCAGATCCATCCGGGACGCCGCCGCATCGAAGATGCCCGGACGGGAAGGGGACGCGGTTGAAATACCGTCGATGGTCGATCTCGCGGAATTCAACTCTTCCCAGCGGTCGATCATACGCCGGGAACTTGGCGTGAGCGACGACACGATCTTAATCGGCTGGGTCGGGCGGCTTGATCCGAAAAAAAATGTCGAGGACTTCATCGAGGCTGCAGCGATCGCACATGCTCAATACATGTCCGCGCGCTTCGTCGTCGTCGGGGGGCCGGACGCGTTCCTTCCGGACTATGCGGTGAAGTTGCAAGCACTGGCGAAAGCCAGAGGGCTTACTGAAGCACTGACGTTTCTCGGTGACCGGAAAGATATTCCTTCTCTACTGGCCTCGTTTGACATATTCGTCTGGCTGTCGAAGGGCGAGGGGATGCCGCATGTAATTGCGGAAGCCGGCGCTGCGGGCCTTCCTGTGATCGCAACACCCGACAACGGCGCGATGCAGCAGATCAACGATGGAGTCTCTGGCATCTTTGTTCCGTATAACGATCCAACCTCCGTCGCTGCGGCAATGTCCAGACTAATCTGCTCCAAGGCGTTGCGACAAAGGCTGGGCGAAACGCTGCGCTCGACTGTGGAAAGTTTCTACAGCGTAGCAGCCGTCTTGCCTCAATGGGAAAGCCTGATCCACAAGGTCATGTCGGAGAGATCGCCATCGGCACCGACTGGCCTGTTCCAGTCTTTTCTTCAAGGCGGTTTTGAATGCTCCACCCATCGGTTACGCCCACGTTTGGACGAGACGGTCGGAAAACGCCTCGATATTATCGCTGCGACGGGGCACGATAATCACGCTCAGCAAGATTATGATCAACTCGCTCGCTATTCTATTCGTACAGTGCGTGATGGATTGCGGTGGCATCTGATAGAGACCAGCGCTGGCAGCTATGACTGGTCGAGCTTTTTGCCGATGCTCAGAGCCGCAAATGAAACCAAGACCCAGGTCATTTGGGACCTGCTGCATTATGGCTGGCCTGACGACATAGACATCTGGTCTCCGGATTTCGTCAAGCGCTTTGCACGCTTTGCCGGGGCCGTAGCGTGTGTGGTCCGTGACGAGAGCGACTCGGTGCCATTCTATTCGCCCGTCAACGAAATTTCATTCTTCTCTTGGGGTGGTGGTGACGCCGCCTACCTCAATCCGTTTGCCCGTGGGCGGGGCTTTGAACTGAAAGTTCAACTCGCTCGCGCCTCTATCGCAGCCATGGATGCCGTGCTCGCGGTCGATCCAAGGGCTCGTTTCGTTCATTGTGATCCGGTCATCAATGTCATTACCGATCCTTCCCGGCCATGGGAAAGACGTGACGCCGAAGGACATCGGCAATCGCAATTTCAGGGATGGGACCTGCTAGCGGGACGACTGTGGCCGCAGATTGGTGGCGCCGACAGGTATCTGGATATCGTCGGCGTCAACTACTATCATAACAACCAATGGATTCACGGCGGCCCGCCGATTGACAGGAACCACGCGCTGTACAAGCCATTCCGATCAATACTGATTGAAACCTTCGCCCGATATGGGAAACCGCTCTTTGTCGCGGAGACCGGGATAGAGGCGGAACAGCGCCCCGCATGGCTCAGATACGTCGATCGGGAGGTCCAAGCCGCGATGGATGCGGGCGTGCCGGTCGAAGGGATCTGCCTTTACCCAATTATCAGCCATCTTGGATGGGACGACGACCGTCCGTGTGAGAACGGCCTTCTTTCGAACGAGCGCGTCGGCACGGAGCGTATTGCCTACCAACCATTGCGAGATGTACTTCGGGCAATTTCAAACGATCTCGCGCACCGAGGTATTCCCGCGCCAAACCGTGAATCGCCTGCTTGGCGGTGTCGAGCCGCCAGTCAACGTTCTCGGCTCAGCGGGCAAGGTCTATAGAGGCTTCTGGCATATAAGGCCCGAATGCTACCTCGACGGTAATTCGCCATCGAGACGATAGCATCGAAAGATGGCCGAATGACCGCAGTTGTTTCTCTGACAGCGACTTGGCTTTCAAGGGGTGAAATGGGTTGCATAGGAGGCATCGCTTGTGATTTCATATTATCTGTGCGACCAACTGCGCGCTCCTTTCGGTCCCTTCGCAAGGCAACCTCCTGACTGGAACAACGAGCCGAATTTCATAGTGTTCCCTTGATTGAAGCGCGGCACCACTCGGCCTATGTACGGTCAAGGTATCGTGGCGAGCGTTAGAACACACCGCCACGGCCGACGGTGACGACATTCCTCACCTCACTTGTGACGGTTATCCGACATACACTCCGACGCTTAATGACAAGGTTTGAGAGCTTATGAGCCTAAGTATGTCAAACATCCGCAAGTCATACACAACCGTCGAGGGGACAATCGAGATTTTGAAGGGAGTCGACCTTTTTGTCGGTGCAAGCGAAAGCGTGGCGCTAACGGGCGAATCCGGAAGCGGCAAAAGCACGCTCCTCCATTTGGCTGGGGGGCTGGATCACCCTGACAGTGGGTCGGTGATGATGGCTGGGCAAGCGCTTTCCGGTTTCAGCGAACGCGAGCGTGCAAAGTATCGCCGTAAGAAGGTCGGTCTCGTTTTCCAGCAGTTTAACCTGATCCCTTCGCTTAACGTCGCGGCTAACATGTGTTTCCATGCCAAGCTTGCCGATAGGTATGATCCGGCATGGCAGCAAATTCTGACCGCGAGACTGGGATTGGAGCCATATCTTACGCGGTATCCCGAACAGCTTTCGGGTGGACAGCAGCAGCGCGTCGCGATCGGCCGTACACTGGCCGCCCGCCCGCCGCTCATTCTTGCCGACGAACCCACGGGCAATCTCGACGAGGCAACAGGCGATGCTGTGCTTGATCTGATACTTTCCTTGGCAAAAAATGCCGGGTCCGCACTTCTTCTTGTTACCCATTCGTCGCGGCTGGCAGACCGCCTTGATCGAAAGGTCGTCTTGCAAGGCGGCAGAATCGTCGAATGAGATTCACTGCATTTGCAGCGTTGTTGTCTCACTGGCGACGCAAACCGTTGCAGTTACTGACCCTTGTGACAGGGATTGCCCTTGCCACAGCCCTATGGTCGGGCGTTCAGGCCATAAACGCGGAGGCGCGAGCCAGCTACGCGCGGGCAGCGTCCGTGCTCGAGCAAGGGGGGTTGCGACAGATCGTTGCCAAGGACGGCAATGGAATTTCCATCGAAACCTACGCCAAGCTTCGGAGATGGGGCTGGAACGTCTCACCCGTTATCGAAGGCCCGTACCGTTTTGGATCTGTGCGGATCAAACTGATCGGCATTGAGCCTTTGAGTATGCCGCGGGAAGAGCAAATCAATAGCATTACGACTGCATCCGATCTCTCAGGCTTCCTCTCTGCTCGTGGCCTACTCGTCGTTTCGGCTTCCACGGCCGACAAACTCCGTGGAAATACGGTTATGAAGATCAAGGTTTCCGAGCAAGTGCCAAATGATGCCGCATTCCTGGATATAGCCGCCGCCGACCAGCTGCTGAAAGCCAATGGCAAGATCAGCAGGCTGGTTGTTGCACCCAAGCAAAGGTCTGACCTGGAGGCTATAGAGCGGCTCAGTCCCGAAGTCTCTTTGCGAGAAACTCCCGATGAACCGGATGTCAGTCGTTTGACCGAGAGCTTTCATCTCAACCTCACAGCGTTCGGATATCTTTCCTTCGTCGTCGGACTGTTCATCGTTTACTCGGCTGCGGGATTGACGTTCGAACAAAGGCGAGGAACTTTCCGGACGCTGCGCTCACTCGGGATTTCGCTGCCTGCGTTGACGACGATGCTCCTGATCGAACTGGCCGCACTTGCACTGCTGTCCGGTCTCCTTGGTGTTATCCTCGGCTATTTCGTAGCCTCCACGCTCATGCCGGGCGTCGCTACAACATTGAGAGGTCTTTACGGCGCTACCGTCCCCGGCACCTTGTCCATTCGCCCTGAATGGTGGCTTACGGGGTTGCTGATCGCTCTCGCAGGTACGGCGATTTCGTCTGCGCAGAGCCTCGGGCGAGTCTGGAAGTTGCCAATCTTGGCAGCAGCTCAACCACAAGCATGGGAGAGAGTTTCAAAAAAGAGCTTGATATTCCAGACGGTGGCCGGTTGCTCTCTGCTTGGATTGGCGATGCTCCTCGGTATTGCAGGCTCTGGACTTGTTGCAGGCTTCGGGACGCTCGGATGCCTCTTGCTCGGCGCGGCCCTTTTGTTGCCGGGGCTGCTTTCCATTATCTTAGTCATGGTAGAGCGGGTGTCGCGAGCGGCGCTCACCCAGTGGTTCTGGGCCGACACGCGCCTGCAGCTTCCTGGCCTATCGCTTGCACTGATGGCACTCCTGCTCGCACTGTCGGCGAATATCGGCGTCGGCACCATGGTTTCAAGCTTCCGACTGACCTTTCTCGGATGGCTCGACCAGCGCTTGGCAGCGGAACTCTACGTTACCGCCAAGGATGAGAACGAGGCGAAGCGACTTCGTGAATGGCTCCCCAAATATTCCACCTCAGTCCTGCCGATTTGGAATGTTGAAGCAGATGTTCTGGGTGAGCAACTTCAAATCTTTGGAGTGGTGGACGATCCTACGTATCGCGACCACTGGCCGCTGATAGTTGCGAACCACGACGCGTGGGACGAGGTCGCTTCCGGAAAAGGGGCTCTGATCAATGAGCAGATGTGGAGACGCGGCGATGCAACGTTTGGGGCGACCATCCCGATGCCCGGTAACTGGGACGCCACAGTCGTTGGTGTCTATTCCGACTACGGCAATCCAAAAGGGCAGGTTATCATCGGCATAGATTCTCTTGTTGCGCATTACCCTGACGTCCCGAAGCTTCGCTACGGCCTACGTGTTGCAGCGGAACAGGTTTCAAACCTGAGGCAGCGGCTCGTCACGGAATTTGGTCTGACTGAGACGGCAATCATCGACCAGGCTTCCCTTAAACGGCAATCAACAGCCGTGTTCGAGCAAACCTTCACCGTGACAGGAGCCCTCAACGTCTTGACGCTGGCTGTCGCAGGCTTCGCGATGTTCTCAAGCCTGCTGACGCTTTCGAGCATTCGCCTTCCACAACTCGCACCACTCTGGGCAATGGGTGTCAGAAGGCGCGATCTGGCGCTTTACGAAGTCGTCCGGACGTTGGCACTGTGGCTTGCCACCTTTGTGACGGCCATTCCTGTTGGGCTTGGTCTAGCCTGGGTATTGTTGGAGATTGTCAATGTTGAGGCATTCGGCTGGCGGCTGCCAATGACTGTGTTTCCTTTAGACTGGCTCTGGTTGGGGGCAGTTGCTCTTCTAGCGGCGCTTTTTTCGATTCTCGTGCCGGCCCGGCGTCTGGCAACAATCACCCCAGCCGAATTGTTGAGGATTTTTGCCGATGAACGCTAAAATAATGCTAGGCGCGCTGGTTGCCCTGGTGATGACCGCTTCAGCGGGTCACAGCCAGTCCCAAGGCTTTGCCGGGCTTGGCTCAGATGCCACGGGCTTTGCGATCCCCGAGCGAGGCCACCCGTTATCATTTCCCTCCGATCACGGCGCTCATCCGGATTACCGTATTGAATGGTGGTATGTGACGGCAAACCTCCAAAGCGCGGACGGCAAGCGATACGGCGTACAGTGGACGTTGTTCCGCTCAGCTCTGGCTCCGGGTACAGCTCAAAGTTTTGCGGACCCGCAGATTTGGATCGGCCACGCGGCCATCACCACGGACAACCACCAGTATGTCGCAGAGCGTCTGGCCAGAGGAGGCGTGGGGCAGGCAAATGCCACGACCCAACCGTTTGAGGCTTGGATCGATGACTGGACGATGAAGAGCGTCGCGCGGCCGCCTGCCGATGAACTAAATGAACTCCTTCTCACCGCGAACGGGCAAGATTTCGGCTACAGTCTGAACTTGAAGTCGACAGGTCCGTTGGTGCTTCAAGGGGATCGCGGGTTCTCCGTGAAGTCTGCGGACGGACAAGCTTCCTACTATTATTCGCAACCCTTCTACCAGGTAGATGGCGTGATCACGGTATCGGGCGCTGACGTCGCAGTGAGCGGGCAAGCCTGGCTCGACAGAGAGTGGTCTTCCCAGCCACTAGCTGCAAATCAAACGGGGTGGGACTGGTTTTCGCTGCACTTCGATACGGGCGAAAAACTGATGGCATTCAGGCTGCGCGATGACAAAGAAGGGTTTATCTCCGCGAATTGGATTTCGGCGGATGGCAAGACGACGCCATTGTCGAAGGGGGCTGTTCATTTGGTATCTGTACGACAAGCCAGGGTCAACGGGCGAGATATGCCGGTGGCATGGCGTATCCAGGTTCCGGGCAGGTCACTGGAGATCACAACCCGGCCATTGTTCGATCAGTCCTGGATGAGCACGAGTACGCCATATTGGGAGGGGCCGATTTCGTTCCAAGGCAGCGCGTCAGGTGTGGGGTATCTGGAAATGACTGGTTATTAGCTTTCACACAACGGCGCCTGATGACAAGTTTGCTAGGGTCGAACTGCCTTCACAGTAGGTGTACTGGAGCTTGCCGGAGGTGCATCCGTCTTCCCTTTTGCGCAGTCCCGATCAGATTAAGCGAGATGAGGAGCTTTCGCGCTTTCGCGACGATATGGCGACGATCGGTAGACTTGCGGTGTGAGGCGCTAGAAGCGCGCCGCCGCTGGGGTGCGGCAGTCCAAAGCAACTCGTAGATTTTTCAGCAACGTACGTTGGTCGCCAATTTAATGGTCATGTCCGGGCAGGGTTGTAGCCAGTTTTGATACCGGTCCCATTAGTGCCACCATTTCCAGACGGCCGAGGAACAGCCACCCGATTTGCGAGTTATCGCGCAATGACCGAGATCATCACAAACATTGAAACGATTGCGGCTGAGGCCAAACTCGCATCCGGGCTTGTCCATGTGTCGGGACTGGATACTGGGATCACACGCAAATCCGGTGCGGATGGATTTCTTTACTATCGCCCGGACGGCCGGCGAATCAAGGAAGCCGGAGAAATCAAACGGCTGAACTCTTTGGCAATTCCGAACTTTCTAACGACGTTGGCGATCCGTCGATCACTGTGCGACATGCAGGAGTTCCCAGCGCAACGTCTGTTCCATTACGCTAACCAGGGCGGGGCCGCTCGTGCGATTTCCTCGTATAACGTCAATGACTACATCCGAGAGGTAACCGGTGACGACTTAAGTTTGGAACAGTTTCGCGCGTGGGGCGCGACCTGCATGGCCGTCGAGGCGCTGGCGGCGCTCGAGGCGGCTGCGACCCAGCGCGAATTGACCCGGCAACTCAATGAAGCAGTCGATAGCGTCGCTGCGAAGCTCGTCAACACTCGTGTCGTCTGCCGGTCTTCCTATATCCATCCGGCGGTCTTCGAGGACTTCCAGTCAGGCATGCTGCGTGTTGTGCTGAAGCTCAAGACCAAAAGTGAACGGCTGCTGCAATGGCTGGACGCAGAAGAGATCGGTGTGCTGCGAGGGCTTTAAGATCGGGCTGCAGCCGCATCATAGCGTTTTTGTCAAAGCGCCTGAGTCCAGCGAGCCTTCCGCAACAGGCACGCGGGCCAGCATCACAGGGAGGGATACACCGTGAAAACATTTGGAATTGCCTATATTGCCACCCTCTTGTCGTTCCTGGCCATCGACGCCATTTGGCTCGGCGTCGTGGCTCGCAAATTTTACCAACAGCAGCTCGGCGATCTGATGCTTCCGTCACCCAACTTTGCGGTTGCCGGAGTTTTCTACCTGTCGTTTGCTGCGGCAATTGTCGTTCTAGCCGTTCGGCCCGGGCTCGCGGCGGGATCGCTTTGGACAGCAGCGGGTTACGGCGTCGTCCTGGGTCTCGCAGCCTATGGAACGTACGATATGACGAATCTCTCGACGCTGAAGAATTGGCCGGCTCCACTCAGCATCGTTGATATGATCTGGGGCACTGTCTTGACAGCGATTGCCAGCGTGAGCGGCTATGCTGTCGCGAGACATTTCGCGTAGCTCTACCGTTTCCGAGCAAACTTGTAATTTCGAATAAAGACTGGAGATTGGCTTGCGCGTGTCAGACTATTCAAGCTTCACAAGTCAGGCGTCATCGGACCCTTTCCAAATCTCAAACGCGTTAACCGCCGCAAAACTGGTCGAGATCATGCATTCCGATCCGCGTCCGCATACTTTCGTCGCTTTAACGGGGGGAACAGCGGAGCGGATCGCCAGCGCAGCAATACATCTGGGTCCGGATATCGAGGTTATCCTGTTCCCACCTTGGGACTGTCTTCCCTACGATCGCGTCGCGCCGTCCAAACAGGCGATGGGTCGGCGTATGGATGCGCTCCGTGTCTGGCTGCAATCCTCGTCTAAGCCGAGGCTGCTCATCACCTCATTGAAAGCGGTGCTGCAGCCAACCCCACCTTTTTCTGTCGTGCGGGAAAGCGAGGTCACTCTCGAGGTTGGGCAGCCATTCGATCGTGACGCATTCAGAAAATTCGCGCTTAGAACTGGTTATCTGGAGGAGGCGCTCGCTGATGAGCCTGGCGAACTCGTGTTCCGCGAGGACGTCGTTGACATTTTTCCCGCCGGTAGCCCCGTCCCGATGCGCATCGTGCTCGACGGCAGTGACAGGATCGAGGAGCTACGGTTCTACAACGCCGAGACTCAGCGAACCACCAAAACGGTCGAGCAAATGACATTTGGGCCGGCTTCCGAGCTGATCCTCAGCAGCTTCTCAGACGCCGCCGATAGCCGTCCTGCATCTGTTGAAGAGCAACTGCTGCAAGCCTACGGCACTATGCCAACGCTGGGTGATGTCGTTGACGGCAGTCTGCTCTCTTTACAGGAGGGATGGGACAGCAAACTCGACGAACTCATTGAGACCATTCAGGACGCGACAGATGCCCGTGCGCAATCCGAGTCGAGGGCGCGCCGAAAGCCAAGTCGGTTTTACCTTAATCGGGATGAGCTTCTTCGAGAACTTTCACCGTTTGACCGGTTTGACATCGATTACGCCGACGCTCGTCAACGAGGCCCGATCGAGGGGCGCAATCGTCGAAAGGCTCTGGTCACTTTTGTCGATCAGCAGAAAAAAGCGGGCCAATCCGTGGTACTCGCCGGCTGCGGTCGTTCGATGGATAATCTGGCGCGCGCCTTGGCGCGAATATCAGATGTGACGCCTGTTGATGATTGGAAGGCATGCGTTTCAGCGCCGGCGGGATCCATGTTGACACTAAAGTGTCGATTGGACCGAGGCTTTGCTGTCGACCACATTCAGGTCGTGACGACTGCAGACGTGCTGGGCGAAGAGACCGACGAAATCGATACCTCCTCATTCTTGAATGAGCCGCAAATTCAGCTTGGTGACGTCGTGGTTCACGAGGACCACGGCGTCGGCATCTTGCAGGGGCTCGAAATTCTTGATATCGAGGGGATAACTCAGGACGCGGCCCGGCTCGAATATCGCGATGGCGGCTCAGTCCTCGTGCCGATGGCCGAGTTCGGCAAGCTGTGGCGTTACGGATCGTCGCCCGAAACGGTCACACTGGACCGCCTGCACACCGAGGCCTGGGCCAAACGTCGGACCGAAATTGACAAGGACATTGAAGAAGCCGCTCGGCATCTAAAGCGGCTTGCCAAGGCTCGTCGCGAAACCACAGCAGAGGTCTTAGTCCCACCACACAAAGCTTACGCGGACTTCGTGCGGCGCTTTCCCTATGTGGAGACATCCCATCAGTCATCGGCCGTTCGAGCGGTCCTGCAGGATTTGAGCTCTGGAAAGCCGATGAATCGGCTGGTCTGCGGCGATGTCGGCTTCGGCAAGACCGAAATTGCCTTGAGGGCGGCGGCCGCAGTCGCCTTGTGTGGCGCGCAAGTGGTGGTCATAGCACCGACCACGGTTCTGGCCCGTCAGCATTATCTCACATTCGCGCGTCGGTTTGCCAATACGGATGTCAAGGTCGAAATGCTGTCGCGGGTTATCGATCAGAAGACGGCAGCTGACGTTAAAACCGGATTGGGGGCTGGAGATGTCGGCATTGTTATCGCCACGCACGCCGTGCTTGCAAAGGATGTTCGGTTCTCCCGGCTCGGGCTGCTGATCATCGATGAAGAGCACAAGTTTGGCGCGCGCGACAAACAGGCGATGAGATCTCTCTCGCCCGCATTGCATCTGCTGGCCATGTCAGCGACGCCGATCCCTCGGACGTTGCAATCGGCTATGATCGGTATTCAGGACGTCAGCATCCTTGCGACTTCGCCATCAAAACGTCGGCCGGTCAGAACCACGCTTGGACCATTCGATCGCGCTTCCATGCGTGTCGCGCTGCTGCGCGAGTCTCGCCGCGGCGGGCAGAGTTTCGTTGTTGTGCCGCAAATTGAGGACATCGACGGCGTTCACGAAATGCTGAAAGACCTCGTCGCCGAGCTATCGATCCGCGTCGCGCACGGTAAAATGAAAGCTGCAGAGCTGGACAAGGTCATGGTCGGATTTGGCGACGGGGATGGGGATGTACTCCTGTCCACCAACATCATTGAAAGCGGGCTCGATATCCCGCGTGCAAACACTATCTTCATCTGGCGGGCCGATCGATTTGGCCTGGCGCAGTTACACCAACTGCGGGGCAGGGTCGGGCGTGGTCAGATACAAGGCTTAGCCATGCTTTTGGCAGACAATGAGATTTCGGGTGAAACGCGGGCTCGCCTGTTGACCATGGAGGCCTACGATCGCTTGGGCGCGGGCTTCGCGATGAGCATGCAGGATCTCGATATGCGTGGCGCCGGCGATATTACCGGAGACGATCAGGCAGGGCACATGAGACTGCTCGGCGTCAGTCTTTATCAAAAACTCCTGGAACGCGCGGTACTAGCCAACGGCAAACGGGGATTTCGTGAGCAACAGGATGTGGCAATCAATATTGGCATCACCCAATCGATACCTGAAGACTACGTGTCGGACGGTACGGTACGGCTCAACCTCTATACTCGACTGCTTCGCGCGGGTGATCAGGATGCGTTGGATGAACTGGAAGACGAGTTCGACGATCGCTTCGGCGAGCTCCCTGATGAGGTCTCCACACTCATCCGCCTTGCCAGACTTCGCGTTGCAGCCGCGGCGTATGGTGTCTGCAAGATCGATGCTGGACCACGCGGTTTGGCAATGAGTTTTGCGTCAAAGCCCACCGTTAAGCAGCGCAACACGCTGACGAAGTTCTGTCAGGCCGAGTACCGCGATGAGCGGCTCGTGTTCACGGTCTCTATGGATGACGGCCCACAGCGCCTTTCACTACTGGAGAAGGTCTTCCGACAATCGGCAACCTAACACGCAGTTGGCCACGGGGGGAACTTCCTGCTTTATTGACCGTTTTCTCAAAACGATAAAGGAGAAAACGTGTGGCGTATATCGAAGATGAAAACGAAAAAGTCTGGGAGCTCGCTGAAAAAATCGGGTTCTGCATGCTTACCACCCAATCCGGTTCGGATCTGAAGGCAAGGCCAATGTCCTCTCATGGGGAGCGGATCGAGAATGCCTTCTATTTCTTAACGGATGTGGACAGCCATAAGGATGACGAGGTGGCACTGCACCCGAATGTCTGTCTGGCGTTTGCCGACTCGAAGGGACAAAAATATGTGTCCATCTCCGGGGTCGCCGAGGTGCAAAACGATCGCGAGAAGATCCGCGACCTTTGGTCGACACCTGCAAAGGCTTGGTGGGACAGCGCCGACGATCCGTCGATCCGCATCCTGAAGGTCACCCCAAGCTCGGCCGAATACTGGGACAGCCCCGGCACCGTGATCAGCTACATCAAGATGGCGGCGGCGGCAGTTACCAACACGCGACCCGATCTGGGCGACAACGCCAAGGTTGAGATGTGATTGCAATGGCGGGCAGACCATGCCCGCCAGTTCTCTCAGATCCTGACTTATTCGATGAGGGCCAGCGATGACGGAAACGTTCAAGCCAACAGCAGCGGTTGCCAAGCAGGCGGCAAAAGGGTTGGAGCTGCGCGAGAAATTCAATCGTGGCGGCACGGAGATCGGCGTGGCGAGGGCTCGCGATCTCAAGAACCAGCGCGAGCTCAGCGTCGACACGGTCAAACGGATGAAGAGCTACTTTAAGCGGCATAAGGTGGACAAGCGTGCCAAGAATTTCGGCGACGACGACAATCCGTCCGCCGGCTACATCGCCTGGCTTCTCTGGGGCGGGGACGAGGGTCGTGACTGGGCGTACAGCAAACTGAAATAACCTAGTCGGCTTGGTGCCAAACAGTTTTAGGAGATATCAGCATGGCAAAGACGCTCAGCAAGGGCGACAAGGTCGAATGGCAAACCAGCCAGGGCAAGACCCAAGGTAAGGTCGTCAAAAAACAGACCACCTCGACAAAGATCAAGGGCCATGAGGTCAAGGCTTCGAAGTCGGATCCGCAGTACATCGTCGCAAGCGCAAAGACAGGCAAGCGGGCCGCTCACAAGCCCGGCGCTCTACATAAGGCGTAGGAGCTTGGTTGTTGCTCCCGATTGAATTCGTCAGGTTGCTTGTCAAAGAAGCCACTTGGCCTGAGCGTCGCCGAGCACCTCAGTCAGAATGCATGCCGAAGTCGAAGTGCTTTTCAAGCTGCCACGGGGGTTCGTGTATCTTCACACATCCATGCCTCAACTTTTGCCGCTTGAACCGTTCGCCGCGCGTCAGGAGATCCTTGCCCAAACGCTTCCTGCCCTCTCCATCCAGCGCCAGATTGCTCCTACACCAGAGCCGGCTGCGAACAACAAAGTATCGGCCGTTCGGTGTTACTGAGTATCCTTTGCTCTTGGTTCGCGACGTCATCGGCGGGCCTAGGGCAGGCAGACGGGCCAGGCGGACCCGCAAGTCAGTTACCACTGGATGGCTCTCCTCTATAGGCCTAAAACCACCGGACTGCGTCGCGTCAAACTGCTCAATGACCCTTTCAAAGCCACCCTTTCGAAGGCCTCGGGACAACAGCTATGACGATCGCGCCGCCACCGTCCTGGGATGAAGAGTTACCTCAATTGCTTGCGTGGAAGTCCGGGCGATCCCTAGCAAAGTTTTGGCAATTTGCGCTGCCTTGGCCGCGCGGTAGGGTATCCAGCCGTCATGGCGAATGTCCCCGATCGACCCCACCCGATCTGACACTCTTCCGCAATAATTCGTTCACCATTCAACATGAGTGCCTTAGACTCGCACGTGGCTCGGCAGTTGGCACGGGTCAAGCTTTTCCGAGCGATCATTTCCTCATTGACACCGCTTGTCTGACTATCGCGCGATTCACCCAAGTGTACTCAAAAAATTGTACACTGGAATTTTTGTCTTTGCGCTGTCTGGGAACTGATCAGTCTGCTGCGCGTTTGCTGCGAAACTGAATAACTGGAGAGCACCCATGCCGGACGATCAAGACCTTTCTCGTAGTGCCATCGACAGTCCGAAAGCCTCAAAAACGCAGTTTACCCAAGGCGGAAGCCCGGCATATTTGGCGATTTTGGAAGCTTTGAAGGCCGACAATCCGCAAGATGTGTCCAAGCCGAATTTATCGGTCATGATGATGCAAGCGCAACAAGGTCGTGCTTAGCCTACCTGTTTTGCTGGGGGAACACACGTCGGTCTGACAAGACCCACCATCTGAGGCCTCGTAATTGTCGATGAAGCGGAGAAGCCGGGCGGCTCCTCGATGGCATCTGCAAAATCCGTCAAATTCCGCAGTGAAGTTTCCTTCCCCGGCAAGTTCATCAGGGCTAAATCACTAGTCCACTTCTCCGGTCAAATTCGAAGCACTCCACCCTCTCAAGCGGCATTCATCCACGTCAACATTAATCACTAAATGTTCCTCGCGCGCCGAGATACTCCTGCGCTAGATGGTGAATCGCCTCCTCAGCGATGTCAAGTGGCCAGCCGACGCTCTCAGCTCTGTGGGCAAGCGCTATGAATGCCTCCGGTATATCAGGGCCGGCTGCAGCCTCGACGCTGATGTTGGCCATCGAGACAAGATCGTCGAAGGACTGCTTAAGGGCTTCGGCTGCGCGCTTGACACTTACATCGCCGACCGGTCGGGCAATTGATTGCATTGGTGGCATGATCTTTTCCGTTAGCTATGGATGATTGTTCAGAGAGCAGTCACCGACTTTTCGGTTGGACGAAACAACGTAGGGACAAATAAACGCCCAGATGCCAACCGTTTGACGTCGTTAACTGGGGTGAGCCGAAGAATGTTCCATGACGAAAGAATAGACCAACCATTAATTTCGCACGCCCCTTCAGTCCTATAGCTTTACTTTGACGGGGCATCTTATTGTGTGAAGGAGAGGGCTACTAATGAAAGGCAAAGCGGTCAGATGTAACGGCCAGACGGAGCACCGAGAAACTGCAGGGGGCGCGTCTGATCGGCAAAAATCGCGCCGCCGCGTTCCCGACCGAGACCATAAGGGCATCAGAACTTCCGACTGAGGAAGAGGGAATGTCGTTCGCCGAAACGCCACAAGGTGTCAGTCGCTTTTGAAATGCCAATCCGCTTGCCCACCACAAGCTCAGGTGCACTTTCGGGATAAAGAAGTTCAAAACTTGCCTCGCTCAGAGACATGCCATCGTAACGTCCGTCGACAGCGAGTGCCTCGCATAATCGTCCGGGGCCACTGCAAAGTTTATGCAAGCTCACTTTGCCACGTCGCTGCTGCATGACGTCAATCCCCTTTTTTGGGCACAAGGCACGGATCAGAACGGCGCTTCCCGGCTGGCAAACAAAGTTCAAACACCAGTGGAGCCCATATGAGCGATAGACATAGATGCTCCCTGGCTTTTCAAACATCGAGCCGTTTCGCGCTGTCCGTCCACGAAAACTGTGTGAGGCAGGATCCGCAACGCTATAAGCTTCCGTCTCGACAATGACACCGCCCACTCCATCGATAAGAAGGCTCCACCCGACAAGATCGGGAGCAACACATTCAGCCGGGCGATCGAAGAGCGCCGTTGTCGGGCTCCCGTCAGAGTGTACGGGCGTCATCGGTTTCTAACCGTGTTCTCTTAGAATATGCGCTTGCGCTTCAAGTAAGGCCGCAACCTCCTCAACCGGCATGTGTGTAACGCAGAGATGGATCGCACATTCGAGAAAGTGGATGGAAGAACGGCGAAGATAGACCGCGCTCTGCTCGTTTGCGATATCGTCGAGCGAACGAGATCGTTTGGTCGGCTTTCTTGGCATCGCGTTGCTCCTCTGCTACAATCATCCCTTCTTGTTGCCGTTGGGATGGCCGAGATTTCACCTGTCGCCTGGATGCTTATGGCGTGCGACGGATCGTGTCGGTTCAAATAAAAATGCCGCGTCCCGGATTGCGCCCAAGCGCGATCCGAGAGAACGGCATTACCCAGTCCCTCGATTTCGGCTTGCAATAAGCGACCGATAAAGCGTTGAATACTGCCGTGCGCTTCGATTCCAGCTGAAGTTTGCCTTCATGGCCTGGGCCTGAAGCTGCCTCCAGAAAGGCTGATGTTCGAATGCACTCAGAGCGCGGTCGATGGCGTGATAAAAATCTTCGACGGACCCGGGTTGAAACTGGAAGCCGGTTGCGACCTTCGCTTCCATCGCTGCTTCATTTGCGTCGATAATGGTTTCAGCAAGCCCACCTGTTCGAGCAACAATCGGGATGGCGCCATAGCGCAAGGCATAAAGCTGCGTCAACCCACATGGCTCGAACCGCGACGGCTGCAGGACGATGTCGCTGCCGCTGTGAAGCAGGTGCGCGTCTGGTTCGTTGAACCCGACATGAACGACGACCCGGCCCGCGTACTGCCTTGCGAAATCGACAAGAGGGGCGATCATCGCGCCCTCGCCCTGGCCATAAACGATCAATTTGGCACCACGGTCAACAATGCCGGGTATGACGGGTTGCAGGAGGTCGATGCCCTTCTGCCACGTCAAACGACTGACAACGGATAGAATTGGCCCACCGTTCTCGATAAGCCCGAACCGTTGTCCAACCGCGGACCGGTTTGAGCGGCGTTTTTCGACTGACGTGACGTCATACTGTGCAGGGATGTAAGGGTCAGTCGCTGGGTTCCAGAGCTCCTGATCGATGCCGTTGACGATGCCACGAAGATTGTTCCGCCGGGTCGACAGTAAGCCGTCCATACCCATGCCGAGCTCAGGCGTTAAAATTTCTCGCGCGTAGGTCGGGCTGACGGTTGTGATAACCTCGCTCAGTGCGATGCCTGCCTTCAAGAAGCTGATATCTCCGTAATACTCCATAAATCGTCGATCAAAGTAGCGTGGGGAAAGGCCGAGCGCCGGAAAGATTTGGGCGGCAAACTGTCCTTGAAAAGCGAGGTTGTGGATGGTCAGCACCGTA
Organism: Rhizobium sp. Leaf453; assembly: GCF_001425605.1. Classification (GTDB taxonomy): domain Bacteria; phylum Pseudomonadota; class Alphaproteobacteria; order Rhizobiales; family Rhizobiaceae; genus Pararhizobium. Next base: position 65,291 of record NZ_LMRG01000006.1, read on the forward strand.
GGCGTTCGCAGACCCATGTCATTCAAGTAGGCGGCGGTCAGCGCAGTTTGCCAGTCATGGATGTGAACAATATCCGGCTTCCAGTCTTGGAGGATCCCCGCCGCCACTTCAGCCGCAGCTTTGGATAGCACCGCAAACCGCTTCCAGTTATCGCGGTAATCTTCGCCATGGACGTCAACGTAAGGCCCACCGTCGCGCTCATAGAGCGCCGGGCATTCCAAAAGGAGAAAGCTGTCGCCATCGAATTCACCCCGAACTAAAGTCGCATGTTCACCGAGTATAAACAGCGTTGCAGCCTGTTGCACCCTTTGGAGCTTTTCACGGACTCCTCGATAGCCAGGAAGCAAGGTTATTGTGGAGACGCCATGTCCCTTGAGCGCTTTGGGCAATGCCCCTGTGACGTCTGCCAGTCCGCCCGTTTTGATGAGGGGGAACACCTCCGATGAGACAGACAGAATAGCAAGCTGTTGGCCGACGGAGCTTCGTAACTGTAGTCCGGCTGTAGTATCCTTGATCTCTTGTGGCTGGGTGAGGCGAGCGTGTAATGCGGGATCGTCGGCGCTGGTATTCATTCTCGTCGACGCTCGAGGCGTCAAGGGGTCGAAAACATGCGCGGTCAACGGAAATTGATCGGTTGTTTTCATGAAGGTAACCCAGATTAAGGCGACGCAGCAAAGTTGACATTGAATTGCCGCCGACGATTTTGCCGCAGGTGACAACCATGTCGCCCATTGAATGTTCCAACTCCCAAATCGATTCATGCCCGTGGCCGACGCTGCCAGACATCGAGAGCCTCAGCTGTGGCATCGCAGCGCACGCGCGCGATGACCTTTAGTCAAAATCCAGTCGCAGGAGCCTGTTCGTCTTAGTCGATGGCAGGTGCAGTGGCACCTGAGGATCACATTTTGATCCAGTCGCCTTTAATCGAGATGCTGCAAAAAAAAGCGTCTCGATTCAGAGCGGTCCAAGGAACCTTCTCGGCTCATCTCGGTTCATGGGGACCGCAAAAATAAGGAGTATCCTATGGGAAATGACTGGAACAAGTGGCTGCAAGAGCGGGCCTATGCACTGTGGGAGGGGGCCAATCGTCCCGACGGGCGGCATGACGAGCACTGGCGGCAGGCCGAAGAGGAGTTGAGGCAGTTTGCGCCTCCGTCAGACGAACAGACCAAAACCGACAAGGTGCGCGTCGAGAAACCGACTTCCGACTAAATCGATCTTTTCGCGCAGACAGAAATGACGCGCGTTCGCATCCTTCGCCGTCCGGCCACCGGGCGTCCACATCCCTTTTTGCACTCCTGAACCCGACGGTGGAACATGGACCTAGCCTTTTCCCAGCTCGACTATCTGAAACCTGAACTTGGTGCCGAATATACTGGGGACGGCATTTATTTTTCCGTCTTCTCCGCCCATGCAGAACAGATGGACCTCTGCCTCTTTTCCGAAGATGGCAAGCAAGAAATCGCGCGGATGCCGCTTCCCAGGCGCGAGGGCGATATCTGGTCTGGCTATATTGCCGGCCTCAAGCCCGGCACGGTTTACGGCTATCGCGCCCATGGGCCGTATGATCCCGACCAAGGGCATCGCTTCAATCCGAACAAACTCCTGCTTGATCCCTACGCCAAGCAGATTGCCGGTGAACTGATCTGGGACGATGCGCTCTACGGGTACGGCATCGGCAACGCCAACGAGGATCTATCTTTCGATGAGCGTGACAGTGCGCCCTTCATGGTCAAGGGTGTGGTGCAAGATACCGATTTCGATTGGGATGGCGACCAGAGCATTCGCCGGCCCTGGACCGAGACGATCATCTACGAGGCCCATGTCCGTGGATTGACCATGCTGCATCCGAAAGTGCCCGACGAGTTGCGCGGGACCTTTCTCGGCATGTGCAGCGATCCGATCGTGGAGCATCTCGTCAAGCTGGGCGTTTCGGCCGTGGAGGTGCTGCCGATCCACTATTTCCCGGATGACCGCTATCTGACGGAAAAGGGGCTGCGGAACTATTGGGGCTACCAGTCGCTCGGCTTCTTCGCGCCACAGCCGCGTTATCTCTCAAAATCGCGCATCATTGAGTTCAAGACCATGGTGAAGCGCTTCCATGCCGCCGGCATCGAAGTGATCATGGATGTCGTCTACAACCATACAGCCGAGGGCTCGGAGCGCGGCCCGACGCTGAGTTTCCGCGGCCTCGACAATCTGAGCTACTACCGCCTCTCGCCGGACGATGCCCGCCATACCTATGACACAACGGGCACCGGAAACACGCTGAACCTTGCTCACCCGATGGTCATGCGGATGGTGCTGGACAGCCTTCGTTATTGGGTCGGCGTCATGCATGTAGATGGCTTCCGTTTCGATCTCGCCAGCACGCTGGGGCGAACACGCCATGTCGAGTTCGACCGCGACGGCGCCTTCTTCCATGCCATCCGGCAGGACCCGGTTCTGGCGGGCGTCAAGCTGATCGCCGAGCCCTGGGATGTGGGCGATGGCGGTTATCAGGTCGGCGGCTTTCCCTATCCGTTTCGCGAGTGGAACGACAAGTATCGCGACGACGTCAGGCGTTTCTGGAAGGGTGACGAGGGTCTGGTGCCCAGGCTGGCCGAGCGGGTGAGCGCCTCTGCAGTCCAGTTCAACCACTCCGACCGAGGCGCAACGGCATCGGTCAATTTCCTCAGCGCCCATGACGGCTTTACGCTAGCCGATACGGTGTCCTACCGCGACAAGCACAATGAGGCCAATGGCGAGGAAAACCGTGACGGCCATTCCGATAATCAATCGGACAACATGGGTATCGAAGGCGAAACGGACGATGCAAATATCAAGGACGCCCGGTTGAAGCGCCGTCTCAACATGATGGCGACGCTGCTCTTGAGCCAAGGCGTGCCGATGATCCTGTCCGGCGACGAGATGGGCAACAGTCAGAACGGCAACAACAATGCCTATTGCCAGGATAACGAGATCAGCTGGATCGATTGGGACGGCGATAAGGAAAACTTCTTCGATCTTTGCAGCCAACTGATCGGCTTGCGCAAGGAACATCAAAGCCTCCGGCCGGAGCGGTTTTCGAACGACGAGGACGGACCAAACCACATCGACTGGTACAAAGCCGATGGAACCTTAATGGACGAGGTTTCTTGGCAGGAGCCGGAAAACCGTATTCTCGGCGCGAGCTTTGTCGCACGCGCAACGGAAAGCGATCCGCCTGTCGTAAGTGACCGGTTGCTGGTCATCTTCAATGCTGGCGGCGAAACGGAGTTCACGTTGCCAATGTCGGATGAGGGGCACAAATGGAAAAGGGTTCTCGATACGCGTGCCGATCACCCCTTCCATTCCGAAGAGATCCAAGGAGCCGTTTCTGTACGGGCGGAAAGCGTCATGGCCTTTGCCATCTGACTTGGCAATGATTCGATGTTAGCTACCCCGGATTATCGTATGATCAGGGTGACCGGCGCAGGTCTTGGATTCTAAATCGTTCCAGTGAAACGGTGTAGCATAGGAGGTCATAAGGACCGACCTTCGACCGATCGAATGGATGTACCACCGGCCCGCTAGCGAAGCACTAGCTTCAGTCTGTTGAACATCAGGCGTCAATAACCCGAAGGCCGTTCTCATTGAGCGACGACAGGAATTTGCTGCGAGTGGTGTCGGTTGCTGCCTGACCCTCAAGCACAGCTTTACACGCCTGCACGGCTTCATCGTAGCGTGAGCCAAATTTGTCTGGAAAGATCGAGACCAGCGCTTCAAGGGCTTCTCTTGGACCGTTTACAGAATAGGCGTAACCATCGGAGGTTTCAAATTGAATAGGGGTAGGCCAAAGGTGCTGGCTCATATGCGAACCTTTCGTCGATTGATGTCAGTTCAAAACCCACAGCAGCACCATTCGTTCCGCAACAAGTAGATCAGGCGGGCTCCCGATTGGTGAAGCGGGCATTGCCAAGGCCGGTGCCGATCGTCATGACGCCCCAGCGGGATACATCTTCCATGAAAGGAAGCTGCGAAAGCCCCTGAACGACGGCATCATTGTGCATCATCACAAAGGTTTTGTGATCCCGGATGGTCGGAATGGCCTTGATTATGGCGGTCGGCAAATTGAAGTGGTCGCTTTCCCAATTACCGCCGGGCAGGTTGTGCGCGCCGCGTTAGATTGCGCCATCTGGATTGATGATACCGGGGCAGGCGATGCCGATCAGCGGTGCGAGCTTGAGCTTGTCAGCCTTGGAAATGAGGTCGTTGAGCATATCGGCGAGGCGTTCGATGGCTGCACTTCGGCTGGGTTCATCGTCCACATGTCGCCAGATATCGGAATGGCGAACGGCAGCATCCACGATGCGGTTCTTTTCCCGAGCGAATTCCACGATGCCGGCCCGCATATTGGTTCCGCCGATATCGACGGCGAGGATCGCGTTATGCCCCTTCAGCATCCAGGAGGGCATAAGATGCACCGAGCCGATCAGGCCGGCGTCATCTGGATGGTGGGTGATCGGCACAAGATCGACATTCACGCCATCGGCGTGCAAGAGCATTTTTGTGCGAACGATCGTGATCTCTCCGGCGCGGCCCTCCCGAAAACCGCCGCCGACAACGATGCGTTCGGTCTTGGTCCAGGGTTGGAACGCCATGTACTTGATGATGACATCAGCGAAATCGCGGGAAAAATCCTCGATCGCGGCCATGGCCAACGCCACCCCTGCAGGGTCCGTGCCTTCAAGCAGGGCATCTACCTTCTTTTTGGACACGGATTCGGCAAGATTTTTTCCGAGCGGGTCGTCGTTGTAGTCCCGCAGCACCTTGCGCCACTCATGAAGCTTGGCCTGAAAGGCGCCCTTGTTAGCCTTGTCGCCGATGAAATGGCCGCGCTCGCGCGCCTCGTTATTGTAATCATCGACCAGAACGGATGGCAGTTCGACCGCGCCGTGACCGAGAGGTGTGTGTCCCTGCGGTTTTTGCGCAGCGCGTGTTTGTGCCATTGAGAAGCCCCTCGGGTAAATTCAGCCGCAGTCACAACGTCTTTGCCTGCCAGATGTTCCCTTGCCGGGACCGCGGCGCGGGCTACTTGTCGTGATAGTCAGAGCCGGAGGATGGATCGTGCAGGATGACGATGTGACAGTACCAATGCTGGAGGCCTTGCTGGCGTCACCCGTCGAGTGGGCCTTGTTTCTGGACATCGACGGGACGCTCCTCAATCTCGCGCCGACACCGGATGCGATCGAGGTTCCCATGGAATTGCCCGGCCACCTCAACCGGCTGCACCGGAAGTTGGGTGGAGCCATGGCGCTGGTGACCGGGCGCTCGCTTGATTACGCCGACCGGCTGTTCAAGCCCTATGCCTTTCCCCTTGCGGGCTTGCATGGGGCCGAGTTTCGCGATGCTGGTGGGATTTCGGTCGTTGTGGAAACTGATGCGTTTCAGGCGCTGAAGCATCTTCTGGTGAAGGAGGCGGAAGCCTATCCCGGGGTTTTGATCGAGGACAAGGGAGCGGCCGTTGCCGCGCACTACCGTCTGGCGCCGGATTACGAAAAGGTGCTGGAGGAGCGCATGCATTATTACGCCGAGCTTGCCGGACCCGAATGGGCCCTACAGCTCGGCAAAATGGTGTACGAGTTACGTCCGGCCCGCGCGAGTAAGGGAGATGCGGTCCAGCGCTTCCTGCAGGCGGAACCGTTCAAGGGCCGGCTACCCGTCACGATCGGAGACGATCTGACGGACGAGGCCATGTTTGCCGTCGCAAATGCCCGTGGCGGGCTCTCGATCCGCGTCGGTACGATCGAGGCGCCGAGTTGCGCCGGAAACCGTCTCTCGTCACCGGCTCTTGTCCGCAGTGTGCTGAAGACAATGGCGGCCTGAAGGCCGGGCTTCAGCCGGTTGTCCAGCGTACGGACCATGGACCGCAGGTGTCTTCTGAGATATCGCCTTCCTGCCAGAGCACTGTTCCTCGTGAGTTACCGGGAAACCGTTCGTCGGCATCAGAGAGATTGGTGATCAGGGCAAGTTGTCCGTCCGCAGTCTGCCATCTGACCTCGATGACCGAGCCGGCAACGCTGCCATGCCCGCCGGTCTTGATACCTGCAAGCCGCGGCAGAATGGAATTGCGCCGAACCTCAAGCAGCGCCTTGTAGTGCGCCAGGTGGGCGACGTTGTCCGGCTTTGATAGGTTTTCCCAATCAAGTCGGGCGTGGCGGGATGTTTCGGGGCGGGTTGGATCGATCTCCTCCTTCGATATCTCGACGAAACCGGGAAGACGCGAGAGTTCCTTGCGGCGTCCTTCGCGCACAATCCGGTTCAGATCATCGTCGAAATCGCAGAAGTAGGGGAAGGGCTGGCGGCTATCCCATTCCTCTCCCATGAAAATCATCGGGATTTGTGGAAGTAGCAGGTAGATGGCGGAAAGCGCCCGCCGTTGAGCCGATGTCGTCGCTTCCGTAAAGCGGTCGCCCTTGGCGCGGTTGCCGATCTGATCGTGGTTCTGGATGAAGGATATGAATGACGTTGGCGGTAGATGCCCGCTCGGTTGGCCACGCGGCGTGCCGCGATAGGGCATGTTCTCGCCCTGGAATACAAAACCTTCGGCCAGGGCACGAAGGATTTTTCCGTAGTCGCCGGCGTAATCCTTATAATAACCAAAATCTTCGCCGGTTGCGGCCGCATGGAGGACGTGATGCACGTCGTCATTCCATTGTGCCGTGAAGAGGGATGGCTTTCCGTCTGCATCACGTTGCAAAAGTTGGCTGTCATTTTCCTCGTTTTCAACGATGAGATGGATGTGCCGATCAGGAAAGCTTTCCCGGACGCGGGTTGCGAGCTCCGTCAGGAAATGTGGTTTACCGTCGTCTTTCAGCGCATGCACAGCATCGAAACGAATGCCGTCGAAGCGGAAATCTTCAAGCCAGTAGAGCGCGTTTTCAATGAAGTAATCCCTGACGCGGCGTGCTGCATCGCCATCCAGATTGATGCCCTGGCCCCAGGCGGACTTATGTCTTTCGCTGAAGATCGGGGCGTAGGACGGCAGGTAGTTTCCATCCGGGCCGAGATGGTTATAGACGACATCGATGAAGACGTTCAGCCCGCGCTGGTGTGCCTCGTCGATAAAATGCTGGAGGTCTTCGGGGCGGCCATAGCCATGAAAGGGAGCGTAAGGCAGAACCCCGTCATAGCCCCAGCCGCGGCTGCCAGAAAATTCGTTGAGCGGCATAAGCTGCAAGGCGGTGACACCGAGATCTGCAAGGTGATCGAGCCGGGAGACGGCCATTTCATAGGTGCCTTTGGGTGTGAAGGTGCCGATATGCAGCTCGTAAATCACGCTCTCTTCCCAAGGTCTGCCCTTCCAGTCGAGGGCTTGCCACTCGCAGGCTCCGAGATCGATCAGCTCGCTCAGGCCATGCGGACCATCGGGCTGGAACCGAGAGGCGGGATCGGGAACCGTCACGCCATCCTCCAGAAGAAAGCCGTAACGCAGGCCATTCTTGGGGGTATTAAGCGGGAGAACGTGCCAGCCTTCTTCGTGCCGCTGCATCGGCCGGTCCTCTTCCCCATCTATGCGGAGCGACACCGTTTGTTGGAGAGGAGCCCAAAGCGTGAACAGGACCTCATCGTTCTGTTCAACAGGCCCGAAGGTAGAGGGTGGCACAGGCTACCTCGCAATGTTTGCTTACTTCAGGCTTGAACTGCCTTTCGAAAACATTGTTCCTGTTACCAGAGGGCGGCTTCGCGGGAACTTTTCGTCGTGATCAAGCTTTTGCCGCAGAGCAACATTCCAGCATTGCAGAGGTCTCATGAACCCGCCTGTCGCCACGTATCGCGTCCAGTTCCGCGAAGGCATGACCTTCGATCGCGCCATCGAAAATCTTCCGCATATCAAGAGCCTTGGTATCAGCCACCTCTACGCCTCGCCGATCTTCACCGCGACTTGCGGCTCCACCCATGGCTATGACGTCACTGATATGAACGAAATCGATCCCTCTCTCGGTGGTCGCGACGGCTTCAATCGTTTTGTGAAAGCTCTGGAGGCGCTTGAGCTCGGGCTGATCCTCGATATCGTGCCAAACCATATGGCGGCATCGCAGGAAAATGCCTGGTGGTGGGATGTGATGGAGAGAGGACGAGAAAGCGCCTACGCCGATTATTTTGATGTCGACTGGAGCGAGCGGCTGACATTGCCGCATCTCGGAAAAACCTTCGAGGAGGCCGTTGCAGAGGGCGAATTGACGCTGGAGCGCGGAGGACAATGCGCGTGGGAATTGTGCTATTACGAGGCGCGCTATCCGCTTTCAGTGGAGAGTATCCGGTGGCTTATCGACGAAACGGGGGGAAACCCGGGCGCTCTGTCTGCCTTTTCGCAATCTCGAGAAAAGATGGCAAGATTGCACGAAAAGCAGCATTGGCAGTTAATCCACTGGAAAGATGCCGCCGAACATCTTTCTTACCGGCGTTTCTTCGAGGTCACGGGGCTCGTTGGTCTCCGCGTTGAAGACCGTAGGGTTTTTGAGGATAGCCACCGCCTTGTTCTCGACCTTGTGAAAAATGGCGCTGTGCAAGGCCTGCGCCTTGATCATATCGACGGACTTGCGGACCCGGCCGGCTATCTGATGCGCCTCCGTGAACGAGTCGGAGAAGAGCTTTTTATTGTTGCCGAAAAAATCCTTGGCCCCCGCGAGGTGCCTATACCCGAATGGCCAATCGCCGGCACAACGGGGTACGAATTCATAGAGGCCGCGAGCAATCTCTTCATCGAGGCCAAGGGATTGCAGAACCTGGAAGCGCACTACCGTAAGGTCTTGCCTTCGCTTGGTTCGTTCGAAGAAGAGTTGCGACAAGCGAAAACGAGAATGGTGACGCGCAACTTTGCCGGAGAGGTGTCGCGGCTCGCGGCGATATCCTCTGAGCTTTTGCCGGACATCAAGCGTTCGGAACTTTCTGCTGCAATCCGTGAAATCCTGATCGCGTTTCCCGTCTATCGGACATACGGAACGGCAAATGGTCTTTCCGAACAGGATATCGTCATTCTTGACGATGTCGCCGCCGTAGCAAGACACCATGCAGAAAGACCGGAGGTTATCGATGCGGTGGTGGGCCTGCTCGCTAGCGCTCTACCTAAAGTTACGGAGTTTCGAACACGTTTCCAGCAACTGACCGGCCCGGTCATGGCGAAGTCAATGGAGGACACACTCTTTTACCGCTACAACTGTCTCATCGGTGCTAACGAGGTTGGTGGCGAACCGGGTCATCCACCGGGCGGTGTGAGCGCGTTTCACTCTGCCATGCTGGAGCGTCGACGCACGCAGCCACTAGGCTTGTCCGGAACATCGACACATGACACAAAGCGGGGAGAGGACGCGCGCGCACGCCTCTATGCAATCACCGAGGACGCTGATCGATGGGCTGGTCACGTCGCGCGCTGGCGGCAGATGAATGCAGCCTTGATCGAGCGGCTCTCCAGCGGCCCGGCGCCGGACCCGAACACGGAATGGATGCTCTATCAGGCCCTTCTCGGTGTGCTGCCGGGTGAGGTTGATGCCGAAGAACTTCGTGAGCTGCAGGAGCGATTCTCGGCCTATGCGCTGAAGGCGGTCCGCGAGGCGAAGACGAGGACCGATTGGGCCGAGGCGGATAAAGATTACGACGCGGCGGTTGAGCGCTATGTCGCGGCGCTGCTTTCTCCTGAAAATCGGGATTTCGTCGACGATTTCATCACGACGGCGCAGCCCTATATCGCCAGCGGTTATCTTAACAGCCTTGCCCAGACGCTGATCAAGATCGCGGCTCCCGGCATTCCCGATTTTTATCAGGGAACGGAGGGTATCGATCTTTCGCTGGTTGATCCCGACAATCGGCGACCGGTGGACTACGGAAAGCTTGCGGTCAGTGAACGACCCGACGCGCAGGCTTTGAAACAGAAGCTCATCACAACCGGGCTCCGGCTTCGCCATCAGCGGCAAAGCCTGTTTCTGGAGGGCGACTATCGGCCGCTGAAAGTCGAGGGCGCACTGGCCGAGCATGTCGTCGCTTTCATACGCGTCAAGGACAATGATTTTGTCATTGTGCTCACACCTCGGCTGATGTTTTCCGAGCTGCAGCCTCAGACGCTGGTTGCCTCACCAGGCTTCTGGGGAGACACAAGACTCATCATGCCTGAAGCTAGCTGCGGCCGGAAGAAGGATCTGATGAGTGGACTTGAGTTTGCGGCCGGCGATCTATTGGTCTCCGATATTCTGGTGCAGCCGGTTGCCTTGCTCGTCGGCGCCTGAGGCCAGTTACGAGCGATGCTCTGCCGCGCCGTCCCTTACGGTACCCACTACTCTTCGTGAGCCTCGATCACCGAAGCGGTATCCTCAACAATATCGCGAAGTGCGGCGGCGACCTCCGCGCGGCTCCAGCCGGCGCGCACGGATTCTTCTACCAGTTGCTGTATTTTACCTTCAAGCGCCTCGCGGCAATCGGCTGATCGGTTCTTATATTCGTTCTCTTCTTGTGGCGGTTTCACGGGTTGCATGACTTTAATCTCCGAACTTGATTGACTCTGATATGGAGTGGAGAAACCGGCCGGCAAGACCCCGGCACTCTGGCGGAAAAACACTCCACGGGAAAGTGTCGCCTACTTAGCGGCCATGAGGACAATGTTATATGGCGCGACGCAAAACGTGGAGGGTCAATCGAACTTCTGCCTCAACGACGCCGTCCTGACTATGGATTTCGATGGTGATCGTGTCCGAAGGGCTTATGGGAAGGAAATCCGAAGCCAGGTCGCATACCGCATAACGCGCATGCTCCACCGCTTGATCCAAGTTATCAAACTGAAGCTGCTCTTCTGGGCCGGGTGCCGTTTTTTCCTCCGGCGCCCTGAAATAAAAGACCGGCATCGTACCTCCTCTGTTCGCCCGATTAAATCCGTCTTGCATTCGACTTTGACGTTGTAACCCTTAATAACCATGGCGACCTCCCGGTGGATAGAGGGATCGGTTCACTTCCGCAGGAGGGGGCTTGTCGACGGATTGATAGTCTCCAAGATGACTACCGCTCGATGCACATAGCACTTTCGAGAACGAACTACATACTTCCGCACCGTGTTCCATGATGTTGTCGGTATTCTTCGCGGGAACAGTTTCCACATATGGCGCCGGTTGGAAACGACCTTACCCCACATGACAGTTCTCGCCGCGTTTGCCGTTTGCGGGTATCATGTTGCCTGCCAAAGGAAACCACTTGCCAACATAGGCGTTTGCCTCCTTGAAACAAAGGAGACAAGCAATGGCCGACGACAGCACAACCACAATCCGTGCCACCTTCGAGACACGCGAAGCGGCTGACCTCGCCGTTGAACATCTGGTTCAGCAGCACGGAATTTCGCGTCCCGACATTTTTATTCAGTCGGCGTCGGATCAGAACACCAGCGGAACCCACTCGTCACGTGGCGATGTCACCCGCAGCGATGCGCCGCATGAGGGCGAGATCGAGGTCTCCGCTGATATAGCAGCCAGCCAAATTCCTGCTGTTCAGCGGAGCCTCGGCGATGCTGGTGCTATCCGTGTCTCAGGGAAATGATCAAAAGCGCAGCCCCGGACCTTCTGTTGGCATAAAGTTACTCGACATGGGCGACAATCTCTCCACCTATCGTGCCAAACGGGACTTTAAGAAGACTAAGCAACCGAGCGGAAGGGTTTCCGTCAAATCCTCAACCCGCAGCGATTTGTGATTCAAAAGCATGACGCGACATGCCTTCATGACGATTTGCTTCTTGAGTTGGACGACGTCTTCAAATCATGGGCAGTGACGAGCGGCCCATCGCTTGATCCACAGGACAGGCGTCTGGCGGTCGACAGTCCGCCATCCTGTGCAGGCTGGATTCACAAGATTAAGTTCGACGGCTACTGCATCCAGATGCGGGCGGAAAATGGAGAGGTGACTCTCAAGACCCGCAAGGGGCTGGATTGGACGTCGAAATGGCCAGTTATTGCCTTATCGGCCACCAAGCTTCCAGACTGCATCATTGACGTCGAGATCTGCGCGCTAGACGAAAACGGAGCGCCAGACTTCGCGTGCTTCCGGCAGTCCTCTCCGAGGACAAAACAGACGATCTCGTAAACTTCGCCTTCGATCTCCTTTTCGTTGGAAACGAAGATCTGCGGGGCAGAGGGACAGGTGCGTCAAGCCGCATTCAAGGGGCTGCGAGAAGACAAGCCTGCTGGAGAGGTTGAAGCCAAAAAACCAATATCGCCGGAAGAGGTCGAAACACCCCAACCCGAACGACCTGTCGCAACGAAAGTGGTCCATAGGAAGGGTGCGAAGGCCGAGGTCATGGGCGTGATGATTTCCAATCCTGACAAACTGTTCTGGCCAGACGCCAATGACGGAGAGCCCGTCACGAAGGAAGAACTGGTGAAGTATCATGAAGAGGTTGGGTCAGGCTGAGTCGATCACGGAAGAGGCCGGCCCTGCTCAATCATCCGATGCCCAGACGGGATCGCAGGCGAGCATTTTTTCAGCGGCACGCCATGCCGGGAACATCAAATCTGCTGGAATTTGTGAATATCTTCGGCGATAAGAAGCCCTATCTCCAAGTTGATCGCATCGAAGGGTTCGCTGCCATTTCCCAAATCGGCGGCATTGAACACCATCCATTGAACTGTGAACTTGACCAGCCAGAAGTGCCTGGACGTCTTGTGTTCGATCTTGATCCTGGTCCGGACGTGCCCTTTTCAGCGATTGTAGAGGCGGCCCGGGAAATGCGAGATCGGCTCGATGACCTTGGGCTCATCAGCTTTTGCGGGACGACGGGTGGGAAGGGGCTGCATGTCGTCACCCCCTATCCGTCAGCGAGAAGAAGCCACTTTCCTGGGACGAGGCGAAAGGCTTTGCGGAGACGTCTGCCAGCAGATGGCACCTGCATGACGATCGCATGGCGACCGCAGTTGCACCGCTTTCGCCACGTGCCCGTCCAGGCGCGACAGTGTCCATGCCGCTCACTTGGACACAGGTGAAGACACATCTCGATTCAAAGAGGTTCACGATCAGAACCGTTCCGTCGCTCCTCGAGAAATCGTCCGCCTGGCAGGACTATTGCGGAGGGCAACGCTCGTTGGAGCAGGAGATCAAGCGACTCGGAAGGGCAAGGAAGGCTGTGTGAGCGGTCTGGTAGCGATGGGTGGGGAAAGCGACAAAGAGCTCTGTGGACGACGTGCGACCGGGACTCAGCCCGTTTTGCGCGATTTCAATTCCTTAGCAACCGACTTCTTCAACGCGTCCATGATGTTCACAATGTTGCTCTTTTCTTCGCCAACCGCCTTCTCAGCCGATGCCTTCGATGTTGACGACTTCTTAGTCCTCTTCTTGGTGGCGATCAGCTTGAGCAAGCTCTCCTGGATCGGATCGGACACCATCTCAGTTGACCAGTCCTTGAGGCGCTTTTTGATAACCGCTTCAATAGCCGAGACAGCCTTTGCATCCGATTTTTCGTCGATGCCGGTGAAATACTCGCTCTCCGGCCGCACTTCATCAACGAAACGGAGGGTCCAAACGACGAGACCTAAGCCACGCGGTTCAATGAGGATCGCCCTCTCGCGACGTCCCAGGACGACACGGGAGATCCCGACGACATCCTCAGCTTCCATTGCCTGGCGGATCACCGCGAAGGCCTCGTCGCCGATCTTGTCGTTTGCCGTGAGGTAAAACGGGGTCTCCAAGTAAACCCATTCAATGCTTCCACGTGGTACAAACTTCTCAATGTCTATCGTCCTTACGGTCTCCAGTTCCACGGACTCCAAATCCTCGTCCGTCAAAATGACGTAGTCATTCTCGCCGCGCTCGTAGCCCTTTGCTTCATGCTCGTCTTTGACAGCTTTGCCGGTGACACTGTCCACATATTGAGAGACCACCCGGTTACCCGTTTCCTTGTTGAGAGTATGGAAACGGACCTTCTCGGATTCGGACGTAGCTGGCGTCATCGCCACAGGGCAGGTGACGAGCGAAAGCTTGAGATAGCCTTTCCAGTAGGGGCGACGCAGTGCCATCAGTCAGCTCGCTTTCTTAACTGCGGTTTTCGCCCGCGTCTTGGTGGACTTCGAAGATGCGGTCTTTTTTCCTGTGTTTGCATTTGCGGCCTTGGGCTTTTTCGCCGACGATTTGTCGAGGCCAGCGCTCTCCCGCAGAGCCTTTAGGAGGTCATTGGGCTTGGAGACCTTGACGGGCTTCGGCTTCGGAAGCGTCTTGCCCTCCGCTTTTGCCTTCACCAAAGCTGTAAGAGCGTCCTCATACCGATCATCGAACTCGGCCGGATCGAACTCCCCCATCTTCGTATTGATGATGTGCTTGGCGAGATCGAGCATCTCGGCCTCGACCTTGATCTTTGCAACGTCCTCGAACGCCTCGCTAGAAGGTCGAACTTCGTATTCGAAGTTCAAGGTAGTTGCGATGATGCCCTTGCCGTGCGCCCGGATCAAGACAGTCCGCATCCGCCTGAACAGGACAGTACGCGCGATCGCGGTCGCATTGGTTTTGCTCAATGCATCCCGAATGCTCACAAAGCCGTCCTGATCGGCATCGTCAGGGACGAGGTAGTAAGGTTTGTCGAAATAGACGTCATCGACCTTACCGCAGGGGATGAAAGCTTCGGCTTCGAGCAATTTGTCGGATTCTGGAACAACCGCCGCCACTTCCTCAGGATCAATCATGATGTAATCCCCATTGCCGGTCTCGAAGCCCTTGACCTGTTGGTCCCGTTCCACCGGTTCTTCGGTCTCGCTATCGATGAACTCGCGCTTCAGCCGGTTTCCGGTTTTATCGTTGATCATGTGGAAGCTGATCCGCTCGGACGTGGAGGACGCGGTGTACAACCCTACCGCGCAACTGAGTTCACCGACTTTCAGATGACCTTTCCATTGAGCCCGATGTGCCGCCATCCTCGTTTCTCCAGTTGACCGGCAATCAAACTCAACTAGGACCAACTTTGTTCCCGAACGGTGCCTATGGCAACGTCCCACGGCCGGCACTTGAGCGCGGTTTGGAAGGGCCATTGTATCGTTCGTATCGACGTCAGCGACAGAGTTCGTATGAGCCTTATGCTGACGTGATCAAACTCCGGAAGTCCTTCGACGATCCCATTTATCGTCGGCTATTGCTCTGGCGCGACGGCACGGTTTGTCGCCTGGTCAGCCGTTCACATGCGGGCGCCAGTCTCGGAACCGTCTTCGCAGAAGTTTGTGCCGGCAGTGATGGATGAGCCTTGCGAAGATGCCGTTGAGACGGCGAAAGATGGATAGCCAAATGGCTGATCGCCGCCCCGCAGGGCGGCGACTGCGACACGTGCGAGATATCGTCTGCTATTGGGGGATAGCGTTTGTCTCGGGCTGCTTCACCATCAGCCAGGGGCTGACAAGCATTGCGGTCGACGCAAGGGTGATCGACAGGCAAAGCTTCATGGGAAAGAGAAGCATCTGATCGAGCACCGCCTTTCCTGGGTAGGTGGACGTCATCGAATCGATGGTGCGTTCGAACGGATGAGCCATGGTATCGACGATACTTTCGACCGCCGTCGTACTGACCGGCTCCATGCCGGGAATGCCTGTGGGGATCGGTTTACCGAGCTTCAAGTCTGGCATGATCGCATCCTTTCGCGGTTGACCGTTGATAATTACCGCATCGCACAAAAGTTCCTTTCCGATTGGCCTTGCATGCTTGAACATGCTTTGGGAGCTCCCCGTCACTCCCGGAGCGACGGCTTGAGCTCGTCGAGCCACTTCGGCGCTTTAGCCTTTGTCAAGGCGTCGGCATAGACGTCGGCTTGGTGTGCTGTTCCGACAGCATCTTCAAGCAGGAGCGTTACGCGCCTGTCATCTATTCGCCGTCACTGAGCCAATCGTCGCGGTCTTTCTGCGTATCGGAAGCGGTTCGGTTTTCGGGCTGTGACTAATAACGTTTTACTAAATGCGTTCTCCGAACATTTCTATTCGCTGATCGCAGCCTGCTCCGTAAGGAAACGGAACTTTGCCATCGGCCGCTTCGTTTCGTACGGGTGCTGCGCGCTGAGGAGAAGACGATTGTCTATTATTGCCACCGCCGCCTGGTCCATCCCAAAAAAGGTCGCCGGCCAGTTTGCTCAGGAAGGAAGCGGCCTCACCCGATACGCCTCGGTGTTTGATGGCGTCGAGATCAATTCGACCTTTTACCATCGCCACAGGACATCGACCTTCGCGCGGTGGGCGCAACTTGTACCAGAAAGCTTTCGGTTCGCGGTGAAGATACCAAAAGAAATCACTCATACGCGCGCGATGAAAGACATCACCGAGCCGTTCACGACCTTTCTTGAAGATATTTCACCACTCGGAGAAAAACGCGGCCCACTCCTTTGCCAGCTGCCACCGTCGTTAGCCTTCGATGCCGATGTGCTCAAAACCGCGTTCAAGACCATGCGCGATTCCGACAACAGTCCAATCGTTATTGAGGTGCGGCACAAGAGCTGGGCGTCGGCCGAAGCACTGGATCTGCTGAAGCACTATGCGATCGACCAGGTTCTTGCCGATCC
This sequence comes from Rhizobium sp. Leaf453, assembly GCF_001425605.1. Taxonomy (GTDB): domain Bacteria; phylum Pseudomonadota; class Alphaproteobacteria; order Rhizobiales; family Rhizobiaceae; genus Pararhizobium. The sequence goes on from NZ_LMRG01000006.1 coordinate 81,804, forward strand.
GGCGCCAGTATGGTCGGCGGACGATTTCGCTACGCCACCGAAATACGTGCGTCTGCATGGAAAGCCAAAAATGTACTACTCAACTTACACTCATGACGAGATCAAGTCGTTTTCAGAACTGCCAGCGGCGGATGGCTGGTGTGTTTTCGACAACACCGCCTCAGGCGCCGCCATCGAAAACGCGCTTACCATGCTCGACATGCGCTGAAGCACGCCTCTCTTTTTTGCAAGCTGATGTCGTAGCGGCATGGGGCAGTCGGTGGCTATCCGACCGTCTTCAGCGCCGGCACGCGGAAGGGAGGCGACACTGCTGAAGTTCGGGGGGATAGTGTTGGTGGCGGATGTCCGCTCTCTCATAACGACTGACTGCGCATCACGGCGCAGCTCAATGATCAACGTTAGGCCTTCAGGATGGCCAGATGATAGTGATACTCGTTGAGCATGCCGCGTGCGAGTTGGCAACTCTGAGTTTTTCGCCGTTCTGGCTAAGGTGAAAGATCAGTTGCGCCAACGCCTTGTTGAAAAACGGCTTGCGCCGGTTGATCCACAGATCAAGGACGCGGGCGATCTTCCGCCGCAACTGCACGGTTGCTTGCCGCAGGGTTTATGGAATGGCCCGCCGTTTTTCCAGCGTCTGTAATGCTGGCGAGTGGAAGGAAGAAGGAACCAGTGCCACAAGCTTATCTCTGTCTGGGATTGATGCGTTATGGCTTCAGCATGCTGACAATTGCATCATGCTTATAAGGTTTCGGAATAAACGACACGCCACTTTCCAGGTCAAAGGCGCCCAGCCGAACATGGTCAGATGTCACAATCACTCTCGTGCGCGGCGAACGGCGCGTTCGAGCTTGACGTGCGCGAAGCCATTGGTGGAACCAGGTGTGTTGACATCTGTAAAGACCGCATCAATGTCTGTGTTATCCAGAATTACGAGCGCCTCAAAGGCGTTCGCGGCTTCGAGCACCTCAAAACCAGCATCTTCAAGTTCGTACGTCCAGAGTGCTGCTGGCGAACTCGATCGCACAGCGCTCCACACGTTGAGGCATCCGACCCGAACATCATCATGAGGCCGTGACCTCGAAAAGGACCATGACCTCGGCACGGACAAAACAGACTTGACTAAGTCACGCAAATAAAGGGCCGAAACACAGGTGACCACACCATCTGGGCACAGAATGCTCGGTGCGACCTACTTTCAGTATGGAGCGACTTGTTCATTGAAAATCTGCAAACTTTAGGTGGCCGGTATTGGACATTTTTGCCAAGCCAGGTGGGCTCAATGTCTGGATGGCGCGGGCTCGTGCTTTTCCGGGGCGTTTACCTCATCGTGGACTTCATGGCGAAGCTGCTGATGAAGCGACTGCAGCGCCATCGTTAGGCAGTAGACCGTGCTTTCCAACTGGAGATCCTCAGCCGAATTCCTCGCAAACGCGATCATGCGCGCGAGCGCGGCAATGTCTTCGTCTCGCATGTCGCTGACATCTGCAAGGTCGATCAAATTTGTGGTCCGTGTGTCCGACATGGCGACTCCCTTCCAAAGCTGGTTTGTTTGGATAGGAACTTAGCGCAGTTTTCGGCGTGACAGGCGTGACTTGAGCGTGACATATATTGCGGCGGTAGTCGTGGTGCGGCTACAATTTAGAGACGCCGGCGATTTCCTGCCAGGTTGTCGTCTCCTGAAACGTCCAATCTTTCAGGATGATATCTTCTGGTGGGGAGAATTGATTGATGGCCTCGATCAACTCGATGGCATCGATACGCTTTTGATCGACATATTCGCGGGTCAGCAAGACGGTCAGTTTGTCCCGTTGCTCGCGGGGTCGTATGGCGTCTGCAACCCGCTTCCAGGTCCGTTGCTTGAAGAAGATCTGGTCCGCAGAGTGAATGATCTCTTCTCCCGTGGATGCCTGCAACGAACCGGTCCGGACGAGTTTGTGCACTGTCGCGCGGACATTGACCATCGGCACGGTTAGGGCACGGCTTCCCAGGTCAGGCGGGGCATGCAGCAGCGCTACATCGGCATCGTCGACCAGTTCGCCGCTGGCATAGGCGTGGTAAATGGCTCCGACACCGATCATCCCGTAGGTCGCGCATTCCGCGGCCCGCAGTGCCCCCATACTCGCGGCTCCGAACATTATGACACCTTGTGATAGGGCGAACAGGATCTCCTTGTGCCAGACCGGCGCGGTGTATTCGAAGCCACCATCGACAAGGCCGATGACCGTCGCCCCCTCATGCACCGCGGCGAGAAGATCACCTTGCGTGGCGGGGGGGCGGATGGAGATATCCGGACTTGCATATTCATGGGCCTGGGGCAAACTCGGCCCGACGAAAAATACCTTCACGACATCATTGCCTTCGCCAAGGCGCGCGGACCGAAACGGCGCGCGCGTGTATCGTCCGGATTTTCCAGCGCCGGGATAAACACCTTGGCGGCAACGAACGGTAGGTCGGCAGCCTGAAGTGGGACGGCAATTACGCGCGGAATGCCCGCCTTCTTCAGGCATTCCAGAACGTGATCGAGAAGGCTGCTCACTCCTGAGGCCAGATCTGGGTCTTCGACCGATTGGCATATCGGGGAGTTGGGTTCTACGGCAAATGCCTGACGCGTTTCCTCTGGCAGAACACGGTCATAGGTCGACCGGCGGATATCGTCACGGGCGCCGCTGATATAGGTCATCCGCGATTGCGCTGCCTCGGTGAGAGCCCGTATGGCCGCCTTGACACGAGAAGGATGGGTGCCGCAGCCATAGGTCACATCGACCGTGCGTGTCCGGTTGCTTATGAGAACATCAGCAGGTCCGAGAAAACAAACCATTGTCGGAATGCCGATATCGCTGGTGATATCGAACAGGCGGCACTCGAGGTTTGCGGAGTGCATACGATCGACGAGATCGGCGACTGTTTCGTTTTCCAGGGTCTTTGGGTCGAAGCATGAACGGTAACGACTCTTCGCAGACGTGACCTGCCACAGCACGAATGCGTCGCGTTCGATCCGTTCGAGAATGCCATGTAGAACGGCCTCATCCTGCGTGTTTCCCGATGCCAAACCATCAGATGACATCCAGTAGCGGTTATTCGCTTTGGTTCGATCGAGAATGGCAGCATCATACGGCACATAGGCATCGCTCCCCGTTATGAGTTCGTGCCCGAAAACCCATGCAGTAAGCTCGGTCTCGCCCAGTCGCGTTTGGCCGACCGCAAGAAGTTCATGCATCGGTTCGGCAATGACCTGTTCAGCCGACAATGCCCGCATGTCCGTAATGCGGGTCGGCACTGCCGGCATTCCCGCAACGGAGCGCTCCAGGGCTTCCATCGCGGCCGAGGTTCGTGCATCGTCGTCGGTCACACCTTTTCCCTGGGCGACAACAATCGATCTGGAATTTGGCGTATAGGCGCACCACACCGGGACACCGATGCGATCGAGGCCGGTGTGGCGCGCAACCCGCGTAATGCCAAAATGCCCGAGATAGGGATAAATGCGGTTCCACGTTTCGGTGGAGGAGCACACGCGGTCCAAGAATGGATGCCTCAGGGGTCGAGAAGCCCGGACGACACTTTCGCCGCCGACGATATTGCAACCGCCAGATCCACTCCCTTGGTCACGACGGTACCGCCGGCCCTCAGTCGATTGGCTGCTGCAAGAGGACCCTCTGCCGGAGCCTCCAGAGGTGTTACCGTACCGGCATCAATATCGGCGATCCACAAACCTGATTCGCCTGGAATTCCAATTATAACGACCTTTGCCAATTCACGTCTCCCCAACGGTTAAAATCCGGCCTTCAACAGCCCCTCGCGATACAACTCCCTGTGGAACGGGTTCTTTATTGGAACCACAGCAAGCCATTTCTCGACATCGAACTGCGGATTGAGTTCCAATGCCTTGTTTCGATGAAACCGAGCCTTGCGCGTATTGCCGACCATCGCCCAGCTCGCGGCAAGAAGTCGCCGCACCGAGGACGGGTCCGACATCTTTTCGATATAGGCGATTGCGTCCTGGAACTCGGCACTGAGATAGCTCGCTCCCGCCGCGGACCAGTAATAGTCGTCCGGTGGCATGGGATTAAGGTCAATGGCGCGCCGGATGCGCACCAAAGCCTCCTCCGGGCGCGAGGCGTGAACCAGTGAATCCGCCTGACTGTAAATGGCATCGGCATAATGCGGGCTGAGCTCAACGGCACGCGCGAGCGCCTCCAGGCTTTTGTCGACATTGCCAAGATAGAGTTCAGCAACGCCGAGCTCCCGGTAGCCCGATGCCAATTGCGGATTTTGGGCAATGGCTTGCGATGCTGCCTTGTGCGCGCTGGAAAGAAGGCTCGCCTCGCCGCGCGCCGTCATTACCCATTCCATCCAGAAGGTTCGTGCCATGCCACTTGCGGCCGGCGAAAACTCGGCATGCGAGGCAAGTGTCTTGCGAAAGGCAGCGCGCGCGCGCCTTATTTCCGGCAGCCCGAGTTTATTCAGGTGGCGTGAGCCGGCCAGGTAGCCCTGATAGGCCTCGGGTTGCGTCCTGTAGTCGAAGAAATTCGTTTCTGTCGAGCAAAGCTGTTGCGAAATGGCTCTGGTGATCAATTGGGTGATGGCTTTGCGTTCCGTCAGGACGGCATTGCCGCCGATGGCAAACCGTTCTGCCCAGATCACGCTGTCGGTCGGTGCGAACACCATCTGGGCAAACAGGCTGTCATCGGACAGGCTGGTGTCGACCAGATAGGAAATGGAATGCTTGGCCAGCAGGGCCGCCTTGTCGGGATCGTTCTTGATCCGCTCCGCGGTATACGGCGCGACAACCGAAAAGTGTCTCAGCGCGCACAGTTCGATGGTGATGTCTTCGATCAAGGCGCCGGCAATATCGGTTCGCGTTCCCCGGGGCGGCATCAGCGCGAGGCGCGGCAACGCATTGGCGGTGGAGACCTCCGCAATCGCTGGCACAGTTGCCGGAACGGCAGCGACGCGGATCCGCTGCATTCCAAATGCTGCGGACAGCCGGCCTGTCGCTGCTGGCGTGGCTGCACCATCGATGAGTGTGAGCAATTCCGGGTTATTTGGCAGGATCTCGAGCAATGACAGAGCCGCCTGTCTCGCGGAGCGCTGCTGGTCTCTTTCCGATATGGACGGCCATGCATCGAGCAAAAGCTGGCGAAACTGTTGAGCGTAGAATTGCTCCTGGTTCGCGTGCCAGGCGACCATCTTCGCGGGCAGATCGATCCCGTGCAGAAAGGGCCGGCCGACAAGCGCTTCAACAGCGAGATAGCGCTCCAGCGGCGAGCGTGAATTGTCACCAAGGCGATCAATGTCGCAGGTGAAGGCCGAAGGGTTCAAGCGGATGCGATCACCCAGGAAAGTCATCGGGGCTGAATGCCCCGGAAGATCGATATCCCGCATTCGGGCGATCATCTTGCGCAGATTGACAAGCGCCGCGGAAGAATCCACATCGCCCCATAAAAGTTGGGCGCAATCACTGCGGGAATACTCGGTTTTCTTTTCCGTGATCAGAAAAGCCAGTAACAGCAGCCCCTTGCGTGGAAACGCAAGTACAACACCACCGTCCATGGCAAGTTCGAGTTTTCCAAACACGGACAGATGCAGCATCCGCGGCTAGCCCAGTTGTTCAGGGGCTTGCGAGGATTTGGCCAGTGTCTCCGCCATTTTGATGATGCTGCGGCGGACTCGCTCGTCCTTGATCAGGAAAAAAGCCCGGTTGAGGTCGAGGCCGTCTTTCGTGTCAATGAAGTGACCGACCGGATCGACGGCAACACTCGAGCTGCCAATCATTCCCTTGCGCGAAGGGTCATCTTCGAAAAAGAAGCTGACCGGAACATCAAGCACTTCGGCGATATGGGCCAACCGGCTTGAACCGACCCTGTTCGTACCTTTCTCGTATTTTTGAACCTGTTGGAACGTCACCGAAAGCAAGTTTCCAAGACCCGTCTGCGACATGCCGATAAGGCGCCGCCTGGTGCGAATGCGTGTGCCGACATGGACATCGATCGGATCCGGTTTACGCCTGTTCATCATCGGTTTTTCCTCCGTTCTTCCGATCCCGTGAGAATGATCGAAATTCTCGCGGTTTACAACTTGGGCTGGAATTATTTTTTGGAGATTCCAGAGAACGACGGCAGTCTGGTGAGCTCAAGTCTACCGACGTGCCGGAGGGTTTCCAATAGACGTAAAGCGTCCTTAAGCGTCGGCGAAGCTGTCGAGGCGCGGCCTCAAATCGGTCCGCAACAGCCTCGATCATATGGAAAGTTCTAGTTCCAGAGCTAGGCGCAGACATAGAAGCTCACAGCAGTTCATTCGTGTCCGCTATCATTAGCCGACCGCGAAGCCGCTTCGCCAGATGGGGTCTGCTTGTCGCTTACTAAGAAGCTCGTCTGGCGACGTTTCATCATAATGGACAGCGAATTGGTCCGAGAGGTTCTCCTCGGGCTGGTTCGTTTTAGTCTACAAAAATTCGTGCCACGCCTTAGCTTGGCTAACAGTTCGTCGAACGTGAAGGGTTTTCTGTTCGAAAGTCCTGATCATCGAGCGGAAAATCTCCGTCCAGGGCACGAACGCGCCGCATACACTGCGGCCCACTTCTACGCTTCATGAATCGTGATCCGCTACGTTGAGATTCCCGACGCAATCTCCCCCTACGCGTCGATGAGAAAAACTTGGGCCGTGAGACTTTGTCTCCGGCCCTTTTTGCATGATGGCCAAGCTCGCAATTCCACCATCCGACGCGACTGGTCGACTGGAAGAAGCATTCATTCCACGATTTATGCTAGGCCTGCGGTGCTGCCACCGGGGATTTCAATGCAAGACGAGCCAAACTATCAAATTACCTTTACCCTAACCAGATGGGATTATGCCGCGGTGGCGCGGGCGCTCACGCGCCGTCCATTGCATCGCAGTATCGTCACGATGGTTCTGTGGTTGTTATCCGTCTGTTGCCTTCTTGTCCTCTTCACCGATCTCTACAATCCGCTGATTATGATCAACGCCGTTGCTGAAAGCAATTGCAGGCTCTGGCTTCCTGCTTGCCTCCTCGTCGTGGCTTTCTTCTCGCTAGCCACGCACTGGCTGGCGTGGGGAGCATCGTTTCTGTATTACAGGCAAATCGCATCCGCTGACGCGAGCATCACCATAAGTTTGGACGATGACGCCATTCGTGTGAGGTCGGAGGTGGCTGATTCGACTATTCCATGGACTTCCGTAAAACGGATCATATGGGAGAAAGATTACTTGATGTTTCCAATATCGAAGCGGGAATCCTTCATTCTGCCTAGACGCAGCTTCGAAAATCAAAAGCATTTGAGGACGCTTTTCGTTATGCGAAAGAAAAAATATCGGCGGGACCGGTCGACGCCGGGTGACGTGGAGCAGTAGCTTCTTCCAGATTGGGTGGGTTTACGCGACGGGTCCAGAAAAGACTGGCGACTTTTGCGTTCGACGTGGGTCAACCTTCGTCGTCTAGGTAAGGTCAAAGCCGACACCGAACATGTTACGCTTAGGAGTTTGGGGCACGATACATCCAAGGCTACGTGCTGGCCCGCCCGAGCTTCGAGATACCGCCAAAGCTGATGGTCCCCCTCCCAGGGTTCGATGGTATTCATGTATTGAACTAAAGACTTTTCTTCGCGTTGTGTCGCACACAGCGAGGAGCGCAAATGGCATTGCACGACCAATCGACCACCGATCTTCACGGGGATGCCCCATCTGCCTTTTCGGCAAAGGGGTTTGCGGACCGGAAAGAACTTGCGTCGTTTGCATTTGAGCGAACGCGAATGCCGATGGTGGTGGTGGATGCCAGAGCGCCGGACCAACCGATTGTTCTCGCCAACTCTGCGTTTCTCAAACTGACCGGCTACACGGCTGACGAGGTGATCGGTCGAAACTGCCGGTTTTTGCAGGGAATGGGAACGTCGCCCATTGACGTTGAAAAGATACGCTTAGCCATTCGGGAGGAGCGGGAGGCCACTGTTGAAATTCTCAACTACAAAAAAGACGGGGCTCCGTTCTGGAATCAACTACACACCAGCCCGCTGCGAGCCGATGATGGAACAGTCGACTACATCTTTGCATCGCAGATCGACGTCACAGAGCGACGCCGCATCGAGCGGCTTGAAGCGACTGAACATCGACTGCTGAAGGAAGTCGACCATCGCGCCAAAAATGTGATGGCGATCGTGGACAGCATTGTTCGGCTCAGCAACGCGGAGGATCCAAAGCGATATGCCACCGCCATACAGATGCGCGTCCAAGCATTGGCGCAGGTGCATACGATGCTCGCCGAGGCTGGCTGGAGCGCCGTCAAACTCGAAGACGTTGTCCGCCAGCAGGTCGTTCCGTTTGCGGAAAAACGACTGACGGTTTCCGGTCCAAACATCATGGTGCCGCCACCACTGGTGCAGCCGCTCGGGCTCGTCCTGCATGAGCTTGCCGTCAACGCGACGCGTCACGGAAGCCTGCTCGCACCGAAAGGCAGGGTTGCCGTCGAGTGGAAACCGCTGCCCGAAGAGGGCGGGTTCGAACTTGCTTGGCTTGAGGCTGGCCCGCACCTCGAACCGCACGAACCTAAGCCGGGTTTTGGATCCATACTCGTTGCGGCGATGATAGAGACGCAGTTGAGGGGAAGTGTGCGTAGGGAATGGACCAACACTGGGTTAAACCTGAGGTTATCAATTCCGCTTCACTGACCTCTCATCCTCGATACTTCAATCCGCGTTCTGCGACCTTCACGCAGCCTCACCAAGTTTGACCATGTTACGACCAGACGCTTTCGCCGCATATAGAGCGGCATCGTCCTTGGCAATCAATTCGCACGAGCTCGCAAATATGTTGCTAGAAGCCATGGTCGCGACGCCAACGCTGACCGTTACGACACCCTTGTCACTTCCGGTATGACCGATGCCCAAACTCTCAACAGTCCGACACAGCTTCTCGGCAGGCACACGTGTTGTTTCCTGATCGGTGCCCAGAAGCACGAAAGCGAGTTCCTCTCCGCCGTAACGGCAGGTCTTGTCCCCGTATCCCCTGGGGACTGTCGAAACCACTCGCGAAATAAACCGGAGACACTCGTCGCCTTTGATATGACCGTAGGTATCGTTGAACTTTTTAAATGGTCGACGTCAATCAACAGCGCACTTAGCGGCGTCGCACCGCCGCGCGCACGGTAGAACTCCACCATGATGCAATCATCGAAGGTGCAGCGACTTGCTTGACCCATCAAACCGTCCGTTCTGTAAACAGCCTGCCAATCCGCCACTCTTCGGTTCTTCCTCAGCAAGCTTTCTATCGTGGTTCCGTACGGTCTTAATGGACCGTGGCAAGGACGATCCAGACCGATGTCGGGCCGGTGCGATTGATGATCGATGCACCGGGTGCCGAAGAACTCATCGAAGAGTGTATGAAGCTTCTGGGTTTTCCATCAACGACGGACCTGAAGCCGTGACGCGGCCTCCTACATCCCCGCTGGGGCATTACTCGGCCGGGAGTTCAACTAACGACTAGAAGGATTCCCCAAAAGCGTTCCGGAGATACTTCCAGAATGTATAGATCCGCTCTTCCGGATGCAGCAGCCTGATGGCAACCGTCCAGCCCATGTCGATGAGTTCGGCATAGGCTGCGCGAACCTCAGGCCGAAACAGCGCGTCGTCTCGCCAGCGCTCCGGCTTGTAGACATCCAGATCGGTCGGCATCACATTAAAATCCCGACCAGAGCTACAGGCACGTCGAGCTCGAACAGTTGTGCTGTAGCGGGTCGGTGCGTCGACTAACGTTGCCAACTCGTCGGATATCGTGGAGAATGTTGCATCGTAACCTTCGCCTCGCCTCATACCGGCGCGCCGTCATCGCGCGAATCGCAAGCATGTCGTTGTCAGATCGCGATTGAAAACGATAAGCGTAGTGTGTCGAGCTCGTTGACCATCGAGAGGTCGAGAGTTCGTATCCGTTCAAGGCACTAATATACGTTGCTACAAGAATTCGTGGACTTCGCCTAATGCAGCTTTATCAGTTCCTGCAATGAAAGGCGGCCCCGTACCTGACCACGCGTCTACCAGGAGGCCCCGTTCCGATAGTGCGCGATCTGAACCAGAGCCTCCACCTCCCAAACATCCCGGCGCCTGCAGCGGTCTTCAGCCGGTAGCCTTATTTGCATGTTCGTGAGTTTTGGTCAGGATGATCAGGTTCATTATCGCAAGGATCATTGACGGTACGGCGTGAGCGATCGCACGCGGATCGAAGATGTTACCGATTGCGTTCCCGAAACCAAGCGCCAGAGCCGCCCATGCGACAGCAGAAACTGTCGCCATAACCAGAAGAAATCTGTCACCGGACCGGGCATGAATGTTGAACCCAATGACAGCAAAGGTGAAGGCCGTGGCTGACAGTGACCAGACAAACACCTCCGACCCGATGGGATAGCTTTCAAAAGTTCCGTAGAGGTGACCAAGCGCTCCTAGTCCCAGTAGAGCGCACATGACAAAACGAAGGATGATCAAGCTGACACCTCGAAAGTCTGAAACGGTTGGGAACAACGAAACAGTCGCGCGGGATTTCCTGTGACGCGCTGGAAAGCGCGGCAGAATGCCGGAAAGTTTGCATATCCGACGGTGTGTGCGATGGCTTTCACGGGAAGCCGAGACTGAACCAGAAGATGCTGCGCATGGGCCATTCGTAATTGCTCAACGTACCGGGAGGGTGTCATTCCGAACGCTTCCGTAAAACTTCGTAGCAGATGAAATTCCGACATGCAGGCCTCGGCAGCGAGCTCAGCAAGGGTGACAGGGCCCCTCCAGTTGTCGTGCAGCCTTTCGCGTGCGCGCATCAATCTCCGCAAGCGATCCAGGCTGCGGGACTGCGTCTGAAGCGTGATACGCGAATAGGCCGCACTAATATCATCTGTGTGATCATGGACTGCCAATTTAAGTCGGAAGACCAATTCGTCCATGAGCAGATCGAACGACCGATGCTCAAGTTCCAAAGCGATCCGTTGCAGGAGATCAGTGAATTGAGGTTTCGCCGAAAGGCTCACGCTTGAGGCAGCGCTGTCCATGAAACGTTGAAGCGACGCGTTGCGGCTCGAGGCGATCGCCCGAGCATAAAATGCAAAAGGAAAAAAGAGTGAGAAGCTGTCGGTCGGAGCGTTTGTCGAGATAGAGCTCCTATAGATTTCGTTCTCGCGAACGAACAGTACCTCGCGCGGTCGCACCGCCAGCGCCCGGTCACCGAATTCGTAGGTTTCCAAACCTGAAAAAACCACTTTAAGACTGAACCCGCCAGAATGGGGCTCGACGTCAAGTTTCCTGGCTTTCAGCCTGAAGGCTACGATATTTGAACTGAACAAACGAGCGTAGCGGTTTCGCTCGCGCTCGGACGCACTTTCTGCCTGATATGCCTCTTGAAACAGAACTGCCCGCATTTTTTCGCCTCCGTTGACAGAATAGCTGGTTTGGAAATCATGTGAAGCGCCGTTTACCGCTAAGAATGTGCAGGGATTGCCAAAATAGCTGCGGATCCCAAACCCAAGCGGCCATGACCCATTCAGGCGTCGTTCGACACCTTGTGGAGAAGGATTTGTGCTCTCAGAAATGATGGTAGGCAGGGGGATTCGATCTTGAAGATCGTCTTTGCAATCCTCATTTAGGGACTACCACCCGAAACCAACGATAGTCGCGCCGCGAAATGATTTCGCGTGGGCGCGGCCGTCCGGGTGAACGAGGGCGCTCTCCATGACGGGTCGAGCGCCCTCGGTTTGTCAAAACCCGAAAGCGAGAACCGTTGTCCGATAAAACCCTGATCGTCTTCCTGCATGGGATCGGTGCCTCCGGCGCGCAGCTCATGCCGCTGGCATCGTCCTGGCGCGCCAACCTTCCTAACACGCGCTTCGTTGCTCCAGACGCCCCGATGCATCACAGGTACGGGCATCGGTGGTTCAGCACGGAAGGCAATCCCCTCGATCCGGAGCGTATCCAGAGCGCCCGAGAAGCGTTCGACGGACTTATGAACGACATGGTCCGTCGGGAAGGGTTCACGGACGCCCATGGGCGGGTCGCCTTCGTCGGCGTTTCGCAAGGCGCCATCGTCGCGCTTGATGCGTTGCCTCCGGGAGGTGGAAGGTCAGCGCGCTGGTCGCGTTCTCCGGCTTGCTTCCCCCGCAGCCGGTTTCGTCCGCGAGCAACAGTACGCCGGTGCTTCTGGTCCATGGAGAAAACGGCACCACCATCCCTCCCATGGGCTCGCGACTCGCGGCTGCGCAGCTCGCAACAGCCGGCTTCAAGGTCGAGCTGGATATCGAACAGGGCACCGGACACACGGTTTCAAGCGCTGGCGCTCAAAAAGCGCTGTCTTTTCTGAAAAAGACCCTGCTGTAGTCGAACTCGACAGCGGGCGGATCGTTCTTCTTCCATGACCGATGACCACCAAAAACAGGCCGAGGCAGACCGCCCACCGCAGGAGACGGTTTCCTTTACGTTCGACCGGATGACCGTCGCGCGTTTTAGGGAGACTTTCCCAAACGCCAGGTGGAGCGACCGCCTTCAGGCGTGGACGGTGCCCGGCAAGACAGCTCGCAAGCGCATCGACCGGTGGCTCGCGACCGAAGCCGACCGCCGGAAACCCTTCGAAGAGGAGCGCGGCCGCGATGCTTTCGAGTTCGAGCCGATCCTCAGTCCTTACCTGCAAGTGATCGACAGCGGTTTTCGCATAAGGACGCCGTATTCTAGAACGGTTGTCGATGAGCTTCGGCAGGTGCCATTCGCGCGGTGGAACGGTGACGACAAAGTCTGGGAAATCCCGTTCGCGTCATACGATGATCTTCAGCACCGTTGGGAGACGATCGAGGAAGCCGCGAAACGGTCAGAGCCCGAAGAACGCCGGAAGCGTGCTGAGGCCCGCAGGGGGACAGAGGAAGAGGCGAGGACGAAGCGTCGAACGACCGAACGAAAGAAACGCAGATTGCCGGTGTCAAGCGACGACCTCCCGCCACTTGGCAGGCCGGTGGCCACGGCAGCGTATGGGATTGTCGTCATCACCGATGTCTCGGGCGAGATCGTCAATCCGGAACAGGTCGCCGAATATTATCCGTCCGCGGGTGAAGAGCATGTGTGGGCCGGGTGGCGACCCTCTACCCTTGATGAACTCGTCCATACCTGGCCAGCGAGGTCCGAACCTGGGGAATACGTGCGGCTCCGCGGATGGTGGAACCCGACACTCGACGAGCTCCGAGAAGCAAGAAGGGCCGCCAAATCCCTCGAACGACGGAAATAGGAGTCCGCAGGTATCGCGCGCCGCGGCGATGACGCCCAGTAGCTAAAAATGAGTCTAGGCAAATACTTGGCGCCAAGCGAATCGGACAAGGCTGAGACCAGCTCCGGATAGCAATCGCTCGCGCTTAACCGTACCCTCTTTCCCAACGCGATTACATCCGTATGATTTCTCAATGTACCGCACGACTGCATTTGGCTCTCGGAATTGCTATCGAGGGGCTTGGAAAGGAAACTCGACGCCGACCCGGTATTTGGTCACAGGTCAACCTTATGGTTGCTTCAAATCTAGCACCGAATTTTATCCAAAGCGATAACGATACCGGCTGATATGACCACCTGCAGGCCTGGGTGGACGTGCTGGCCTTGGTATGCCGCACTTAAGAGCCTGCCCAGAATGTAGCCGAGCATGACGATGGGAAGAACTGCGTCTAAGAATTTCGTTGAAAGAAACGGCATATCTGCTCGAGGAAGTTATGCTTAATGACGGTTGTGTGGAGATGTGGCGCGGCGGCGCGGGATCGGTTCGAATTTAGCATTACACCGCTCAAAATGACGTCGTCAGAGCCAACCAGACTTCTTGAACCTCAAATACAGCAGGCTGCAGAGAACCATGATAGTACCGAGCACAACGAAATACCCGTAGCGGCTGCTCAGCTCCGGCATGTTCTGGAAGTTCATGCCGTAAATGCCGGCGATGGCGGTTGGGACCGCCAGAATCGCCGCCCAGGACGCGAGTTGCCGCGTGATCGTTCCTTGACGCTGCTGTTCCAGCAGGTTCGATGCTTCGAACACGGATGTCATGATTTCGCGAAGGCCGTTTACCAGCCCCTCGACGCGTCGGATGTGATCATGGACGTCTTTGAAGAACGGTTTGGCGCTGTTATCGACGCAGGGGAATTCGAGATGACTGAGCTTGCCGACAACTTCTCCCATCGGTCCAAGCACGCGCTGGAACCGGATCACTTGGCGCCGCATGCGGAAAATGCGCCGAATTTGCTCGGGTTGGAGAAGCGAGACCAGGACATGTTTTTCCATTTCGAGGACCTTGTCCTCGATCGTCTCCACCATTGGGAGATAGCCATCGACAATAAAGTCTATAATTCCGTGCAGCACGTAGTCCGGCCCGTGCTCCAGAAGCTGAGGTGATTGTTCGAGTTGCTGACGAAGATCGCTGTGGGATCGTGCCGAGCCATGCCTGACAGAAATCAGGTGGTCCCTGCCGACAAAGATGCAGGTTTCTCCATAGGCGATCTTCTCACCATCCAGATGAGCTGTTTTTGCGACCACGAACAATTGGTCACCATAGACGTCAACCTTCGGAACCTGTTTGCCGTTCAGCGCGTCCTCAACTGCCAGCCTGTGCAGGTTAAACATCTTTTGAATGTTCTGCATTTCCGCTTCCGTTGGCTCCGACAGGCCGATCCAAACGAATTCCCCATCTTCGCCTTTGAAAGGCTGATCGGTAAGCGGCACTTCCTCGGCCCGTTTTCCGCGGCGGTACATGTAAGAAGCAATAACAGTCACTTTGGCATCCAATAGGTCATTCAGCATGTTTGTGAGATCGGGCGAGCCAATCGGGAACAAACCTCAGCGCCAGAATGGTTTGGCGTCGAGAACCTCGTCAAGGGCATCCTGTGCTTTGGAAATGAGAGCTGATTTATTGGCGTGCGAAATGAGATCGGTCGCTTCCGGATGATCGCGCAGGCCGTGCTTGTCGAGGACATCAGGGCCGGTCGCCAGATCGTTGAGGGCTCCAAGCTGATCCTGCAAATGCTCCATGGCCTCAATGAACTTGCTGTAGCGCCTGGTCGCCCGCTTGTCGGTGAACAGGGAGCCAAAAAATTCGGCGGCGTAACGAAGTTTCTTAGCATCTTTGCGTGCTTCGTGCCGGCGATCGTCATCCGTCTCTGCAAGGTTTTTGCCGCGCTTCTTAAGCTTTCGGCGCTGCCTGTCGAGAGCCGCGACTGCGAATTCAGCAGCCGAGCCTCGTGGAGATGCCAAGCCATCGGAAACGACGAGATATTCGCCGCACTGGAGCCACTCATAAAAGCCCAGTATCAGAGCTTTGGCTCGAAACGAGCCGAGAGCGTCGACCGCGTCTTCATACGCGGAGGTTCGTGCTTCCATCAAATGCACTCGCAATTCGTCAGCCTTTGGGAGTAGAACATCGAGGTTGCGTGCCTCACCGAGAACGCCGGTAAGCCAACGAAATTCGTCAGAGATTCGTCTGGCCTCGTCATCAGGAAACAGCGGTTTGAACAAGGAGATCGCCGAGCGCAGGCGCCGGAGGGCCACGCGCGCCTGATGCAGCGCTTCCGGATTCTTCCGTTCCAGCAAAATTGTCTCGTTGATTCTGAATTGTCGAAAGCATGAGCCGGCGATCACCTGAAACGCCTCATGCGCTGAGATGCCGCGGTCTAACTCGATCGGCTCAGACTTGCTGGCGATCCTTTGGGGCTGAAGCAACCGAAAACCCCGCTCCGCCTTTGACAACATCCCGAGCTTGAACGGGACGATTGCTCCAACCTGGCGAGCAAGCGTGAAGAGGTCGCCAGCCGTCCCCTCCTTCAGTTCCAATTCCATTTCGGTGATGGGTGTCTGCCGGTCCCAGGCATCGACCATGCCGGTATCTATGACAGCTTCGATTTTGGATCCATTTTCCACCAAATTCCAGACGCGCCTGCGGATAACGACTTCAAATTGCGGTGACAACGCGTTGGCGATAGGGCCAAACTCATTGAGAAGGGGACTGGAATGATCGAGGGTTGGCGTCTCCCCCGAAATCTTTGTTTCCCATTCACTCCGGGCAAAGAGCGATGCGCTCGGCCCTGTGGCTTTGACCGTCTGGACAGTGCTATCGCCCGACCGGCGGATACGGAGGCTGAAACCGGCGACCTGCAAACGGTGGTCGCTCGTGTCCAGGTACGTCGACTGCTGCTCGATGATTGCTGCCGGCTCGCCAAGCAGGTCAGATTCGAGAAGGCGGTCGAGATCGGCGGGCAGGATTTCCAGCTTCAGCTCTGTTTCAGTCATAGGCGCACCTTTCTGCTGTCGGCACGGGAACGCTTGTCACCTCTCTATGGTTCATCTTCTTAGCACCCCCAGAGCCAATCGTTGACAAGGCTATGGTTGATCACCATTCATAGCCGCCTTGTCCATCGTAACAGATTTGAAGCAGGTGACGCCCGGCCGGTAATACGAGATTTCACGGCTGACCGCTGGAGTAAATTGGGGGCGATCCAAAATACTGCGCGGTTATCTCGTCACCTGTAACTGGCTTACCGAATAGGTATCCCTGGAGCAGGTCGCAACCGGAAAGCTTGGCAATCACCGCCTGCGCTTCGGTTTCAATGCCTTCAGCCGTGACGGGGATTTCTAAAGAATTCGCCAGCGCAACCGTAGCCTGAAACACTCCTGCCGCTTTTGGGTCTTTATCCAGTTCTGCCGTAAGGGACTTGTCAATCTTGAGACGGTCAAAACCGAGCCGGCGAAGCGCGCCGATGCTGGCGTAGCCAATTCCAAAATCGTCAAGCGCCACTTTTACACCCAGGGCTTTCAGCGCGGCGATCGCCCTGTGGGCTTGATCGGGTTCGGTGATGAGCACTCCCTCCGTGATTTCCAAGGTCAACCGCTTTGGACTAAGCCCCGCACGATCCAATGTCGCAGCCACCCGATTTACAAAATTTTGATCCTTCAATTGCAGCGGAGACACGTTCAGGCACACGCTAATCGCTGGCCACATCGCAGCCGCAGCCGTGGCTTTTTCCAGAACCTGCAGCCCAAGCATATCGATGAGACCCGTCTTTTCAGCAATGGGGATAAAGCTATCCGGTCCGACTGGTCCGAGTGTTGGGCTACACCAGCGGGCCAGCACTTCCACGCCTCGAAGCGAGTGCGAGCGGGCGTCAACGAGAGGTTGATATCTGACGTCTATGCCCTCGTTGCACAAGGTCTGTCGCAACTGCTCTTCGAGCAAGGACTGTTCGTCTAATACTGAACCCAGCGCTTGGTCGTAGAATACTGTCATCCCACGTCCAAAATCCTTCGCTTGGTAGAGGGCAATGTCAGCTGTCCTCATCAACTCTCCCGTTTGCGCACTGGCATCTTGAGCCACGGAAACGCCGACACTGCCGCCAATCTGTATGAAGCGACCATTGATCTCAAAGGGTGTTGACACCGCTCGTTGAATGATATCCGGAACAGCCTCGCGTTCTCGAGCGCCCTGTGGGGCAACAGTGACAATAGCAAACTCATCTCCTCCGAGCCTTGCAATAAAAGCAGGCTCGGAAAGTGTTGTGCGAAGTCTCTGTGCGACAGCGACAAGCAAATTGTCGCCGGTGCCATGGCCCCATGTATCGTTCACGGCTTTAAAACCGTCGAGATCGAGCAGGTGCAACTGGATGATCGAACCGTTCGGGTCCGAGACGGCCTCTTGGATAAATTCCGTAAAGCCAGCGCGGTTTGCCAGACCAGTGAGCGGGTCATGAAGGGCCTTGTGGCGAGACGCTGCTTCATCCTCTCGCAGTTTTCTTATGATCGCGAATCCGACGATTACGATCTGAGCAAGGAAAAGCATGAGGATCGCAAACCCGATCGCAAGCTGGGTCCTCACCGCAAGGAAGCTCTGGCTCCCAGGGCGTTTTGATGGCCAGCTCAGATAGGCAACGTCGCGACCCCACACGTCGCTCAGCGGGACGTTGAGCATATTCTGATCTCTCGTCGAATTGAGCGTCATACCGTCAATACGAAAGGCCCGAGCAAGATGATTTACGACCTTGGGTGTCAGATGCCGGGCGAAGATGAGAACGTATAAATTACCTTCCTCGACACGCGTTGCGGACAGCCGCGGCCTGATCGTCGCAGCGCCAACCACAGCGATACCACCCTTGGTCTGGATAAACTGAACCGGTACGGGGCCTTTCTGGCGTCTTACGTTGTAAGCCTGTCCAATGAGAGTATTGAGGTCTGGACCGAAGTATGCGGCAGGATCGACGCCAAGCTCGTTCCCATCTTTGTAGGCGACGATCACCTTACCTCTGACATCAATGACAACAGCGGTATCGTACAGTGGGTTATCGCTGGCAGTCAGCGCCCAATTTTCTAAAATCCAGTATCGGCGCGTGATCGAATTGAGTTGCTTGTAAGCTCCATCCCACGTGGCGTTGTCATGGATCGTGCCTGAAAGCTGGCTGCGCAAAGCGTCAACCGCCCCACGGGCGGCATCGACTGCACGCGCGTCATCGATTTGATTGGCTGTATTCAGAATAGTGTCAATCGAACGAAAAACGATCACCGCAAAGGTGCTTGCGACCGCGATGAACAGGATGGCGATTAAGGCAACGATATGTCGTCGGCGCCGCGCGGTCGACATGTGCGATCGTGGCATTCAATTCCTCCGGGCTGTTCAACATCGCTGTATTGCGACCTTCCTATCGCATGAGAGACGCTAGCCCGAAGTGCCTAACAATCCCTGACGGAAGTTTGCGATTTTCGCCTGTCAGCTTTGCCTTGAGTTGCTGGTCGAATTCTGTCGACTTAGCAAGGCTGACCAAAATAAGCCCGATTTCGGAACAGATCCAATCCCATGGAACAATTCAAAATCGCGCCCGGATGCTGCCGAGAAGCGAACGGCCGGGGGCAGCAACACCGTAGGCGACCTCAGAATTTCGGTCAAAGACATTGAGAAGCTGGAGGCTTGTTTCTAGATGAGCGTCCGGCGATTCCACGAAACCCCAATATTCGTGAGCGAAAACGGCTTGAGTTTTACTCCGCTGTCAGTTCCGGCCCGTTTTCCGACAAAGCTCTGGCCGACGGTTGCGGTCCAACGGCTTGGCAACAATCCGGATCCGGTTTGTACCGAGGGAACCGTGCGCAGCTACGGAAGTTATCAGTTGTTGCTGAGAAACGCGACCACGGCAGAAGCTAACGGGTGAACCAGCCAACAATGGGAGAGTACGCGTGAAAGTAAGAGAATTCATGACGGTCCAGGTGATATCAGCCAAGCCGACCGATACAGTAGAAGACGTCGCACGTATGATGTCCGAGATCGACAGCGGGGCCATCCCGGTGCTCGAAGATGATGTCGTCGTCGGAATGATCACCGATCGGGACATCGTCATACGCGTCATCGCCGAGCGCAAGGATGGCTTCACGCCGGTGTCCGATGTCATGACCGAAGGGGTTGAAAGCTGCCTCGAAGACGACAACATTGCCGAGGCGGCAAGACTGATGGCTGAGCTTCAGATGCGCCGGCTCGTCGTGTTCAACGGGGAAGGCAAGCTTTCCGGCATCATCTCGCTTGGGGACATAGCGATTGAGCGTCAGGGCGATCTGGCGACTGAAGCGCTCGAGGAAATCTCACAGGACGCGTGATGCGATTGCCCATGCGCGCGCTGACTCATGCGATCCGTTCATCATGCCGGGGGGACGGTTAGAATGGCCGAGCGAACAGCCCAAGACGTCGCGGCGCGGCGGGCTAGGCGCGCCGAGCGTCGCCAGAAGCAACGCGATGCGAATATCGATCGAGCCGCCAAAATGCACCAGTTACGGCTCGCCAATTCCAAGCCGGCTGCTGATCAAGCAAAGGATCAGATCGCCGGTGGCTTCCACATCGGGTGCTCCGGCTGGTATTATTGGCATTGGAAGGGCAAATTCTATCCGGCCGATGTTCCATCGGGCCAGTACTTTGCAATCTACCAGGACCACTTCAGGACGGTCGAACTCAATGCGCCATTTTATTCCTGGCCGACGATCGGAGCCGTAAAGACTTGGATTCGTCAAGCCGAGCCGGGTTTTATCTACACCATCAAGGTCTGCGAGCTCATTACGCATCTCAAGCGGTTTGAGGACACAAGGATCCTGGTCAAGGATTTTGGCTATATCGCTGACCTCCTCGGCCCGCAAATGGGCTGCTTTCTGTTCCAGCTGCCGCCAAGCGTGCGCTATACGCGTGCAATGCTGGATTCGATCCTGTCACAGCTCGATCGTTCTCTCAGGAATGTCGTTGAATTCCGCCACAAGAGTTGGTGGAATGAGGAGGTCTTTGACGCCTTCAAGGCGGCAGGGGCGATTTTCTGTTCGTGCAGTGGTCCGCGGTTGCCCGACGAACTGGTTCGGACCGCCGATGACATCTATGTCCGGTTCCATGGGACGACGCAGTGGTATCGCCATGACTACACGGACGATGAACTCATGATATGGGTCGACCGCATCAGGCGAAGCGGCGCCAAGACCGTGTGGGCCTATTTCAACAACGATCGCGATGGCCATTCGATCAAAAATGCCAAGCGGCTAGCAGAACTGCTTGAGGTTCGCCCGGCTGAATGACCGCGGCAGTTACTTCCGAATTCCCTCACAATCGTTCACCCTCGCGTACGTTGTCATGCTTCGGGCCGTCGCGAAACCGAGTATCAGCCGTTCCGTGGGGAAGCCCTCCGATAATTGCACCACCTGCAAACAATTCGCGACAGGTCGCCAGCATGACGTTCGCCATAGCGCCGCCGGCGGACAGTCCGGTGACGAAGATCTTATCAGGATTAATACCGTGAGACTCAACGACGTGGCCGATCATCTCACGGATTGAAAAAGCCTCGCCCGCATCCCGCCGTATGTCGCCCGGCTCAAACCAGTTGAAACACAGGTTGGCTCGCCGACCTTCCCTCCATCAATCGCGCGCGCCAGTCGCGCCGTCCAGGCGATCGCGCCGGAAGTTGGATCGGCCTCGTCCCCCCTACGATGGTGAGTTCCTGCGGGTGCCGCCACGTTCAACAACGACTGCTGTTTCAAACTGCACCTGATCTATGTCATTCGGGGTCGGCACGATTTCCATGCTTTTTCTTCGCGCCTCCCAGTATCGTAGCTCACGGCTGAACAGAGACCGATCCTTGTCGCTCGAGGCTCGAACGACACGGTCCTTCAACGAGGTGATCTCGCCTTCGATCTTCGATGCTCCGGTTTCCGTCACGACGTTTCTCGCTTTCCTCAATGGCCTGTCTGGAACGGCTTGAGCAGGCCCGCTTATCCTCTCGCGCGGTCGATCGGCAATTTTGACGTAAACCGGGTTTAGCCATTCGACGTCTGTGGGTTTATCAAGTTCACCAGATTCCATGTTAGCCTCGGAAAGGACCGCTAACAACGGGCGCTAGGAAATGTCCGGGTCTCAGACGAAAATTGCGGGAGCGCTCGTAGAATTTGTTCCCGAGGAATATTTTGAAGATCATGCCGCAATCATAATCGCCCGTGCTATTCTCGTGGAACGGAACCGTTGCGTGAGGAAGATTCCCGCCTCCAAGCAGATCACTGCACACCTCTCGGCTCTTTCAGAACCACCATCATTCCAAACTTAAGAGGGGTGGGAAAATCCCTGGTGCGAAAACCCGCCGCCGAAACATCATCCGTAAGGCGTTCATTTATAGCATGTCTTGATGTCCTGCCCCGGTCTCACGAAGTAAAGCGAGCGGCTTCTCCAAGCTGCAGTCAACTGGGCTGCTATTTCTTCAACTGTCCAATCCGGAAATTCATTATGCAGCGCGTTGGCGAACTCTTCCAGCGTCATTGTTTAAAGCCTGCCGCCGGCAGCGCGGTCGGCATGAAATTTGGTCGTATCGGATAGATTCTTATCTGGGCTCATCGTCAATTTTTAGTTGCGTTTTTACCCCTCGGCAAGCATTTTGCCTGCGGCGCTAGTATGAGCGTTACATTGACGTGAGTGCGAATTACGTGAGACTAGAATCCGCCTGCGAAATTCGAACGCTCCGGGCAGGCTAGGGCTCCTGTTTTATGATTAGCGGCAGGAGCCCTCGCTGCTTCTGCCCGACCCCGCGCCACGGATCAACCACGTCACCGAGCCGCAGGCCGAAGCTTACTCTGTCCAGGAAGCGCTGATCAGTGATCGATCGCCGGTTCAATATCAACCTTTGTCTACTCAAGCGACCACTCGTCGTCACAGCCCTCATTGTGAACGTGAATCCATGTTCCGGAAAGTCGATCTCGCCGCTGGCTAAAACAATTGGTGCCGTTCCCGGGAGGTCCACGAAGCTGAGGGTCTCAAAGATCACCGATCAGGCTGACTCTGCCGATGTCTTTTCTGCCATGCGCTCGGATCGTCCACCGATAGCTTCCCATAAGAATCAGTCTCGACCATGGATGAAGGCGTGCCCCTCATTCGTGTCTTTCGGGCTCTTCTCATCCATGACATCGACTGCAGTTACGTGGTCATCATGGCTGTGCATGACGCGGAGCGTGGATAAGGCCTGCTCCATCGCGTCGATTGCGTCGGTTGGGCGCCAACCTTGCAGACTCACCCGCTCTAAAATGGACTGTATGGAGCCGTCAACTGTTTCCTTCAGCACATTGAGTCGATCACGGTTCTCCGGCGCTGACCCGTCATTGTTGATGACCCCGGCCGACTGCCCTGAAAGATCCTCGTCCGGGGGGATTACGTCTGCAGGTGTTAAACCGGGGCCGGTTACCTCGGCGACAAGCGATTTTGCAACGTCTTTAACTAGCATGGCGGTACTCCGTTCCCGCCACAACCGGATGAGTCTAGAAAAGTTCCGCTAAGCGTGTTTCACTGGCTCCGTGAATGCGGCGCCACCTGAGCCGCGCTGTTGGCTTGTTCAATGGGGCCGGGCGTCGGAGCCCAATAATCATCGGGCAAGTGCGCTTTGCACCAGTAGCCGATCCGGCGTGGACTCGCTCCAAGCCAAAGCAGTTCTACTCATCACAATTGGGATGAATGCAAGTCCGATCGTGGTCAGCTGGCGGCGCGGGCGTGAGTTCGTCGGTGATCCTTTCTCATCACAGGCGTTGACCTCGATATCGAAGCTCTCGCCGGCTCGCTGTCGCATCGGCTCGAGCATCGAGCGTGCCCAACCAACTCCCGCGACCGATAAAGGTTCAGTGGGCAGGGCGCTAACTCTCCATCTGGTCGCGGCTTGCTATCGGATTGCTGTCGTCTGTCACTTCGGACTGCCGTCGCCAGCGGCGAACGATCAAGCCAAAGTTCCTGATTTCTCCGCCGCCAATTGGAAGCGGCGCGACATATCCATCGGCAGCCGCCCAGTTCGGCGATCACAACTCCCAAACCACCGAGGCGCAACGCCTCATCACATGACTCCGCGATTGCCATTTCGTCCTTACACTCGACGAAAATCCGGCGATCGGGTTTCAACCCGACCTGCGACAGGCTGGGCGCAATGATGTCTGTTCTCGACAGGCACCAAAAGTCCGAACCCTTTGTCATGGCCGCGATACCGGCGGCGAACAGGGCCGAGACGGCACCTTTAACCCCGTCATCCCCGCCCGCCGCCGATTTCATGGATTGCGCCATAGGCAAGCCCGCTGCCGGCAATCTCTGATCTATCTTAGGAACGCCGAACGCAAGCGCTTTGCGCGGCCGCCGGGTAGTGCCATCGATCGTCTCGATGGCCTCCCGGAGCTCGCCAATAGTCTCTGCGCTCGCGCGGAGGGGCACGTTGCGTATCCTGTGGATAGACTATGGATGTTCTCGGCCGCCATGATGGCGGGTTCTTATTATGTTCTCATGCCGGAAAGTGTCAAGGCCAGTGGGCTCGACAGCGTTTGGTGACTCTGCCGGGTAAGCCTGTAACGTTCGGTATTCGTTCGATCGCTGTCCCTGAACATACCCAAGATTGGTGCACTACGGCGGAGAGCTAAAGCCGCAACACGACCAGCGGGGCCAAGATCAGCGGTGATGGCTAGGCTTTTGCTCGGCCTGTTGTTTCAACCGCGCCATTCGCAACACTTCCATCTTGCGCTTATCAGCCGCGATCCGAGCATCTTCCTTGCGGTTGCGAAGCTCTTTGCTGCTTCAAATTCGCCGCGGGGTGAGGCGCCACGACGGTGGCGCTTTTTGATTTCGCCCTCCGTCATGCCCGTTGCTCCATTTCATCCTGAAATGCGCGTTGCGCGATCACATCTGTCACCGTGTCGAGAAGGCGCGATGGCTCGAATGGTTTCGTCAACCACGTGGCATGCCTGAAGACATCGGGCACGTCGTCATTGCGTGAGCCCGAACAGATCAAGAATGGAATGTTTCTGCAGACAAGCGAGCGCACGATCTGTTCGCTTGAGCCGCTTGAGGGCGATATCCAAAATGGCCGAAGCGGGCGTATAGTGTTCCAGCCATCGCAGTGCGTCGCCGTTCGATGTGTGGATCTCACAGACATGACCCGCATCCGTCAAGGTCTGCTCGATATCAAGCGCGATCAGAGGTTCATCCTCGACGATGAGGACGGTATTTGCTCTCCGAATAAAGAATTGTGCAGGGTCATGACGGCTCCGCCATAGTTGGGCGAGAGCAGTCAACTCCCCAGCGATCACAGCCGAGTTACACTTCGTGACACCGATGGTAAAGCGCACGCCCATTGGGGCGAGCGTCAATAAGTAATTTAAAGTAGACTTCCCTCAGATACGGCGCGACTGATCGTTGGCCGCCACTTAGCCTGCTTGGTCGAGCACGACTTTTGCCAGGATCGTACCAGCGCTGTCGGTAATGTCGATTGACCGTACGTCGGGCTTTTTCCCGCGAGCGAGTGCTTCCGAGGCCATCTCGAACAGGCTGCTTTCAGCGTCGAGTTTCGCCGCTTCGAGCGTGTCAAAAGCGATACCCTCAGCGTCGCGTTCGACGACGCCGTTAGTCGCCAGGTGAAAATAGAAGTGTGGCATGAATGTTTTCCTCGTTTGCGAGGATCAAACCGATCCGGCCGCGTCAAGTTCCGTAGGGCGGAGACATTGCGTCGAACACGCAGCGTGTTTGACCAGCAGCTATCTCGTTACTTTGCGCCACGTGACATCCATCGGACGTATTTGCCATCTCTGTAGGTAAATGAGCCGTGGTCGCAATGCTTTTCGACTGACATGAATTGCCCTGGCGCGTAACCCGACAAGACTAGAAGCCGCATATATTCATCCAAGGCCGGCCATGGCGTCGCCCTTGCGACGTCTCTCTGTCCAGGAACTCTGATTGTCCGCGCGTACATTACTATCGCCCCGCGGCGCATTTACAAAAATACGCGAGTTTTGGCAACAAACAGAGTAAACGCCACTTATGCGCATGCATCCTCCGCGACGCGCGGCACGACGACATTAACTCAACCCTTGTCGTCGTCTAGCTTCGCGCTCCGCGATGACTCGCAGCGGGAGCAGAGAAAAAGCCCGGCTCATCACCGGGCTTTCATTTCATTGATGGCTAAGGTGTCCGCAGCTTCTCGTACTCCCTTGAATGATGCGTGCCGCAACTTGCCCTCACCAAGTCCATGCGCGAAACTCAATCTCTGCGACCAACTCCGGTTGGGCATAGACAGCGGTGCTTATAGAAACGCTGAAGCGTTGGCCCGGAGAAGAAAGCGCCGCCAACGATGCGCTCAAACGAGCTAGGCTGCGAATGGGCGCAGTTCTGCGTTCAAAAGACGGTTCACAACGAAGGTCAGGCATGTAAATCGCGTTCGAGTGTGAACTCTCCCAAGTTTGTCGCATTGCTTTTCGCGGAGGCGCCTGTCGGCTTGGACATCAATCCCTTAATCAAGCGAGGGTTTTCCTTTCTCATCAGAAGAACCTATAGGTCGTAAGCTAGGGTCGTTGATGTCTTTGGAGTTCTGCTCGGATGATTCCCTCGCAGGAGGCTCCAGTTTGGGATCTGCTCTCTGCTCCGGTTTCCCGGGTAGCGCTGTAACGTCTACTTTGTTATCTTTCCGGTGATCTGGCATGGTAACTCCTATAGGCTATTTCTTACCGTCGTTGGGACCAGCTTTCGTGCCTTTTTTCTTGACCTAAGAGTCGGTCTTGGCATCGGGTGATTGACCGAGATGCGTTCCACCTAAGTGTCCGCCGCCGCTGGTGTTCTTCCCTTGCCGCTGAGGGCCGCGGGCTATTCAACGAAGTCGCCGGTAGCCGAATGGTCGTGGCACGCCGTGCCCATCCCCGTATGCTAATGTGGCGAGCTGCCGACCCAACAGTTTCAAATGAATTGGGGCGCGGAAATCCGCGCCCCAAGCAGCTACTTGATCGGCGGAGACGCCTTGCCAAGCTTCACCGACGGCTCGCGGCCCCAAACACGCAGCTTGCCGAGCTCCGAAACGAAGGCGGACATGCCGCCCTCTCCAGGTAGTGCGAGAACGCCCTCGTCGAGATCGCCGGCAATCCCGGCTTTTTCGAGCAGCGGCAGGGCCGATTGATCATAACCGATGAACTTGCAGTGCTGGAAAGCGTCGGCGACGAAGTCCCGGGCCGTCGCCTCTTTGACGAGATCGTCAATCGCAGCTATCGATGTGAGAATGGCCACGGCATCGAAGAGAACCGATGGCCCGCCGTCGATCATGTGATGCGCCTCGATCCACGAGCCATCGGATGCCGTCACGCCACCGACCTTTGGAGCGATCAGCTCAAACACGGCTTTCTCTTTAGTGATTGCCGCGGTCAGGCCTTTCAGAAGCTTGGCATCGACACCATCAGTGATCAGAATGCCAAGTTTGCGTCCTTCGAAACGCTTAGGCCCCCGTTCGACGATGCTGAGTGCCGGCGAGGGCTCCAGGTCCTGGCGCGTCGGCATTGCCGCATCGGCCGGCTTCGGCATGGACTGGAAGCCCAGCTTCTGCGCAACGGTCGTTGCCAGTGTCTCATCGATGTTCATCAGATGTGACACCATGCGTTCCCGGATAACCGGCGCCTCCACCTTGCTGAGCTCAAAGGTCAGCGCCATGGCGATGTGGCGCTGCTCGGGCGGGGTCTGGCTGATATAGAACTGTCGAGCCTGGCTATAATGATCGGCGAAGCTTTCCGGACGAAGCCGCACCTTCTGCCCCTGTTCTTCCGAAGGGAAATGCCGGTAGCCTTTCACCGGCGACTCACGCGGTCCTTCGTTGCGCGAGTTCGGCTGATAGTTCGTTCGGCCCACCGGGTTGCGCATGGCCATGTGGCCGTCCTGCTGGAAATTATGGAACGGACACTTGGGCGCGTTGATGGGAAGATGCGTGAAGTTCGGCCCACCGAGGCGCTTCAGCTGGGTGTCGAGATAGGAGAAATTGCGCCCCTGCAGCAGGGGATCGTTGCTGAAGTCGATACCCGGCGGCACGTTCTGGGTCATGAACGCGACCTGCTCGGTTTCGGCAAAGAAGTTGTCCGGCATCCGGTCGAGCACCAGACGGCCGATCGGCTGAACCGGTAAAATTTCCTCCGGTATGATCTTCGTCGGATCCAGGATGTCAAAGTCGAAGTTGTCGGCAAATTCCTGGTCGAACAGCTGAACGCACAGTTCCCATTCCGGAAAATTGCCGGACTGGATCGACTGCCAAAGATCGCGGCGATGGAAATCAGGATCGGCGCCGTTGATCTTGACCGCCTCGTTCCAGGCGACCGATTGCAGACCGAGCTTCGGTTTCCAGTGAAACTTGACGAATGTGGACTCATCCTTGGCATTGACGAACCTGAAAGTGTGCACGCCAAACCCCTCCATGAAGCGGAAGGAGCGCGGAATGGTGCGGTCCGACATGATCCACATGACCATGTGCATACTTTCGGGCGTCAGCGAGATGAAGTCCCAGAAATTGTCATGGGCGGTCTGCGCCTGTGGGAAGGCGCGGTCCGGTTCCTGCTTCGCGGCATGGACGACATCGGGAAACTTGATGGCGTCCTGAATGAAGAACACCGGAATGTTATTACCGACCAGGTCCCAGTTGCCTTCTTGCGTGTAAAGCTTGACGGCGAAACCACGGACGTCACGGGCCAGATCGGCAGAGCCCTTATTGCCGGCAACGGTGGAGAACCGGACAAACGCCGGTGTCTTTTCGCCTGGGCGTTGAAACAGGTCGGCCCGCGTGTAGGCCGCAAGCGATTCATAGGTTTCGAAGAAGCCGTGTGCGCCATAGCCGCGCGCGTGCACCACCCGCTCCGGGATACGTTCATGGTCGAAGTGGAACATCTTCTCGCGGTAATGGAAGTCGTCCATGACGAGTGGACCGCGAGCGCCAACACGCAACGTGTTCTGGTCGTCTGCCACTGGACCGCCCTGGGCGGTCGTTAAAACATCATGCCCATCCTCAGCAAACTGGTGGAGTTCGCCGCCTTCTCCGCGATGGAGCTGCTGGTCATGGATCGTGACCGTGTTGGCCGTAGACTGCTTAGGAGTCTTGGCCACTGACGTCCTGGGCGAAGTTGCCGCTATTTTCGACGGTGTCGATTTCTTGACCATCTGTCGTTCCTCTTGATTGTTGATGTTTCATAGAGAAAAGGCCGCCCGGATGGGACGGCCCTTTCAGGACACGGCGGAATGATCAAGCAGCCTTTTTGCCCTTTGGATTTGCGGAGGTATCAGCGAGCTTGGTCAGCTTCTGGTCGGTCGCCTCTTCCTCTGCAAGGTTGGCCTGAAGGAGAGGGATCGCCTCCTGGAGGCCAAGCTGCTTGGCCCAGGCGATCAGCGTGCCATAACGGGCGATCTCGTAATGCTCGACGGCCTGCGCCGAGGAAATCAGGCCCGCGTCGAGGGCAGCGGAGCCCTTGTAGTCTTCCATGATCTCTTCGCCTTCGGCGATGATGCCCTGGATGGCTTCACAGGTCTTGCCCCGGGCGGCCTTGCCAACAAGTTCGAATACCTGCTCAAGACGCTCGATCTGGCCGTGTGTTTCATCGCGATGCTGCAGAAAGCCGGCTTTACCCTCTTCCGATTGGGCGGCGCGGGCCATTTTCGGCAGTGCCTTCAGAATCTGCTTTTCGGCAAAATAGATGTCCTTGAGCGTGTCAAGGAACAGGTCGTCCAATGTCTTCTCGACCATTTACGCTCTCCTTTGGCGGGAATTGTCCACGCCGTTCAACGTATCGATCACGCAAATGTTCCTGAATAAGAATGCTCGGCCATTTAACATTACACGGGAAATCCGACCGATCCCTGCGGGAAACTATATTGAGCGAGCGAGCCAGTCCTAGATTTTTGCCTTTTCGCAGCTTCACGTAGCGACAGGAACCTGGTCGTGACCGAAACAACGTTGTCATCAAGCCATTGCTCTCTGCTCGGCGAGGTTCGCCTGCAGGGCCGATGTGGCGCATTCCTCAAGCCCTTGAACACTGGAACGCGCGGTTTGTTCCGATGGCGACCGGCCGATCGTCGGTGATCGACGGACCTTCTAAGGGAATTCCTTAGAGTTGCGAAGTTGCCCGTGGGGAAATGCTTGCGTAGGGCGGACATGAGGTGTGAGTGCGACGCATCCGCTTTCAATACCGGCAGCGTGGCGGCGATTCTCTGTCCGGCGGAATAGCCGGCTTTGAGTGTCGAGCACAAGGTCTTCAAGAAGTTTCACCGTCGCTGGTCCTATTTGTCGCTTACTTACGAATAGCCGTTGTCGATCAAACTCAGGTCAGCATGAATGCTCCTTACGCGCAGAACCGCGACCTTTAACTGATCGAACTTGAACCGATGAAGCGACGGCTATTGAAGGGGAACAAACGCAGTGAGCGTCCGGGTTGGCTGTCAAAACAGGCGCTCATGGTAGAGATTGGAACGCTCGCAATGGGCGCGTGACCGGCCGCAGCCAACTTAAAAACCGACGGCGAACATGTGACCAGCAAAATGTCAGCGAAACACTGTTCGTGGCCGCTAAGAGCGGTAGCCGCCGTAGCCGTCTACCTGCAAACGCGACGAAGCCGTCCTCCAAGTAGGAACGATGCCGCCATCATTTTGAACTAGGCCTCCCTTCACTTTGCACGGGACCAAGATTGAGCGCATGGGTTTGCACAAGCTCACCTGCTTCTTCAAGCGGCTCAGGTGCTTCTTCAACGTTCAGGTTCTGCTCTTCAACACCGACGCATTCGTCTGCGCCGTCGACCACACACTTCGATAGCGGCGAGACGCTCCGACGCATGCCGAACTCTAAGATCGAATAAGAGATATGAAACTGGCAGCCACCCCTTGCCCGCCTCAGTCAGAGCGATATGTCAATCGCAATTGGGGCAAACCGAAGAATCATCATGAAAACCCTGCGTGACAACAGCCTGACAATTGTCCTCGTTATCCTGTCAGTAGGGACGATCGCAGGTATGCTGGTGTCCGGCTGGCTTGTGTGGGATCAGGAGCTAACCGAACACGGATCAGCGCCGATTAATTTGGCCACATACACTATCTCCGGGCATTTCCTTTCATCTCTGTTCGAGAATTGGGAGTCGGAATTTCTGCAGATGTCGGCCTATGTGATGCTGACAGCTTTCCTCTTCCAGCGTGGCTCGGCAGAATCCAAGGATCCGGACGAACCTTCCGAGCAGGACGAGGATCCCTCAAAAAAGTCAGACGATCCTGGAGCACCGTGGCCCGTACGTGCCGGCGGATGGATGCGGAGCCTCTACTCATATTCTTTGGGCATTGCGCTCGGACTGCTGTTCCTAATTTCTTTCGGCCTGCATCTGAAATACAGCGCTGAGGCCCAGAATGCCGAGGCGACGATGCACGGGCAACCGACAATCACAATTCTCGATCACTTGGCTAGTGCCCAGTTCTGGTTCGAATCGTTTCAAAACTGGCAGAGCGAGTTTCTTTCAACCGCCGTGATCGTTGTTCTCTCGATCTTTCTTCGGTTCAAGGGGTCACCAGAGTCGAAGGCGGTTGCAGCACCCCACAGTGAAACCGGCGGATAACCCCCGCCGTGCTCGGATTACTCAGTCATTCGCGGGAGAGCACGCAAACTGGTTTCGTCTGATCGGCGAAATCCTTGCGACTTCGGATGCGCGGTCGCTGACACGAAGGTCTACGTCGAACCAGCCGTTTTGATTGATGAGATCAAGGAGGGCAATGGCAAGTCTGCCCGCGCAGACAGGATTTGTGCGCAGATCAATGATCTCGCCGTCCTCTCCTGTGAGACGCACGACCATCTCGCCATCTTCCATCGGGCGAAAGCACATCGCGCTGACGAAACCCGTGACGGAATCTTCGTCAAGTCCATGCGGCGAAGGACGTTGGTCGTCGAAAAGAACGTGGGCATTTGTTTTTGCATTGTCGTCAAAGGGCATAGGTACTTCCAAGGAGTTATGGCCGGAGCGGCCCCCATAGCGGGATGCGAGCGTATAATCGGGTTTTTGGATGCGAGCGAGTAACCAAGCCGTCCCGACATGGTTCCCCTCATTACATCTTACAAACAGAACAAGACGGAACCATCCACCCGACCCTTAGTTACCCGGCTGTTCAACAAAGGGGAGTGGTCATGGCGATAAAAGTGGCTTTGGTGACTGGAGCGGGCTCGGGTATAGGGCGTGCCGCAGCAGTGGCACTTGCAGCAGAAGGTTACTCCATCGGAGCGTTGGGGCGTACCACAAGCGAGCTCGAAGATGTTGTTCGGCAGATCGAAGCATCGGGGCGCAATGCCATCGCGCTGGAAGCTGATATTTCCAACGAAGATCAGATGCGTAATGCG
The DNA here is from genome assembly GCF_001425605.1 of Rhizobium sp. Leaf453. Classification (GTDB taxonomy): domain Bacteria; phylum Pseudomonadota; class Alphaproteobacteria; order Rhizobiales; family Rhizobiaceae; genus Pararhizobium. The sequence goes on from NZ_LMRG01000006.1 coordinate 113,464, forward strand.
GTTGATGATCTGATCGCGCGTTTTGGCCGCCTCAATGTTGTCGTGGCGAATGCCGGGATCAACGGGGTATGGGCTCCCATTGACGATCTTACACTCGAGGAATGGGACCAGACGATATCGATCAATCTGACAGGAACGTTCCTGACAATCCGCGCCGCGGTTCCTCACCTGAAGGCATCAGGCGGTGGCTCAATCATTGTTGTTTCCTCGATTAATGGAACGAGGACTTTCACGACCCCGGGGGCGACAGCCTACACAGCAACCAAGGCTGGCCAAGTCGCCATGGTCCAGCAGCTTGCACTTGAACTGGCACGCCATCACATCCGCATCAACGCCGTTTGTCCAGGAGAAATTGACACGAATATCGATGCCAACACGGCACTGCGAGGCGAAGAGGAAACAGCGATCCCGGTCATCTGGCCTGAAGGGCAGGTCCCCATCACGGGGGGAGCACCGGGACGTAGCGAAGATGTGGCAAGCGTCGTCGCGTTCCTCGCTTCAGACGCGGCGCGGCATATTACCGGATCGCCTTTGTGGGTCGATGGTGGACAGGGGCTGCTGCGATGAATGCGACAGCACATCATTTCCACATAAATTATCGAAGACGGCAGAGCAGCAATGGGGATCGGCGACTTGACGATGGAAGGTCTCGCTTCCAACTCTGGGCGCGCGCCGAAGACGAAATTGGTCTCGTGCTTGATGGCACCGATCTCGCGATGATGAAAACGGACGACGGTTGGCACCGTGTCGAAAGCAACGCTGAATACGGTATGGTGTACGGATTTATGCTGCCGGACGGCAAGCTCGTCGGGGATCCGGCATCGATTTCGACGCGAAGCACTTGATGGTCCGTCGTTGTTAGTCGATCCCGCCAAGCACTTGTGGCTTGATCACGGCTGGAAGGGGCGGCCAGCCGAGGAAGCCTTGGCGGCTCTCGGGGGATGCTTCAACAACAACCCTGTTGCCGTCAGCTTGCGAGACGCGATCTCCGCGTTTATCAATGTGGGTAGCCGCTCTCTCGTCCTGCGTGTTTCCTAGGCCTCAAAGGGTGCTTTACGTGAACGTTCCATGTCGAGGGACGCGCGAGGTAGCAAAGACCCTCATGCTTTCAGCTGAACGAACCCACAGCAGCAAGGTCGGACGATTTTGTCTGATCGCTGTCTTCCGTGGATTGATCGCCACCTTCGGCATTTCGATTGACCACGGAAATAGCAATGGTCGTCAGAGCAAGATCAGCGGCCTCTTCCTCGTTCAGGGTAGTTTGCAAGATCTCGGCGGCCTCTTCATAACCGAGTTCCAAAGCCCAGGTCCGAAGGGTGCCATAGCGCGACATTTCGTAGTGTTCGACCGCCTGCGCCGCAGCCAGAAGACCGGCATCGAGTGAAGGGCAGCCTTCATATTCCGCGATGATGTCAGCGGCCTCATCGGTGATACCCAGGATAGCATCGCATGTCTTCGTCTCGGGTTTCGCTCCAATGACGTTGAAGATGGCTTCCAGACGCGTGACATGAGTTTTCGTCTCGTCGAGATGTTTGCGTAGAGCGGATTTAAGTTGGGAGTGCGACGCAACCGCCTCCAGCTCTGGCAGCGTGGCGGCGATTTTCTGTTCGGCAAAATAGACGCCTTTGAGAGTATCAAGGAAAAGGTCTTCGAGAAGTTTCACCATGGCCGGTCCTCGGTGTTAGCATTCTTGTGCGAAATAGTGCCAACGAACTCAATACGGCTAGAAATGTTCCGGTCGTCCGAACGGCCATAGCCGTTCAGATCAACCTCCGCAGGATCTCGGAAAGACTTTCGAAGCTCGTGAAAGGAAACGGGAAGCACTGAGATTTTTAGCGAAAGTTTCGTCGGTATGGCTTCTTGAACACTTGATAAGCTTTGCGCGCTTCTCGAGAAATATGCCTCTCACACGCACGGATGACCCGGGGGTCGCCGAGGCGGGCAAAGCCTAGGTCTAGATGAGTTCGAGTTCATTTTTCTGCGTCTGCCATAGAGCTTAGCTGGGCTCTCGCTCCTGCCGGAATAGGGCCGCTATAAGCGGCCCTTGGAAGTTTACGCCTAGACGATCTGCGGCTTAATCGACGGTACAGACCGCCTGCTTTCATGCGCCTGCTCATCGTCGTCAATGTCGGATGGAAGCTGGCCATCCGGCGTAAGCTCGTCGACCGCTTTTGGCAGATCGCGGCTGAGACGGCTTAGGATTTCTTCAGGCGAAAGGCCCGTTCGCGCCGAAAGGTCGTCGAGCACCTCGGGACCCAATACCTCCGACAACTGTCTATCGTCGATTTCGGCATTCGGCCCTGTTTCGACCCACGATTTGGCGGTTTCGCCGTGGCCATTCTGCTGGAACTGCTTGAGAAGGTCGCCGAGGCCGCCTCCAAGAATACTGCCAGCGGATGCGCCGCCGAGAAGACCACCAAGCCCTCCCGCGCCGCCGCCTGCCAGCCCTCCGAGAAGTCCGCCGAGACCACCAGTCTGCTGGCCCGTGCTTCCGTCGCCTTGAGGCTGTTGAAGCCCTCGTAGCAAATCGGCGATTCTGTCCCTGTTCTGGAATCCGGCTACCGCCAGGACCCCAAGCAAAGCTTTCAACGCGCTACTCGCCATTTCATCTCCTCCTATTTGCCGAAGGCGCTAAGGCTTTCGGCGTGTTGATTGATCACCGGAAGATGCCGTGACCGCCTGGTCAGTCGGCCGCTGTCGATGAGTGCAAACACCTGCACGGCCAAGGTCACCGGTAACAACAGTTGCACGGTGGGCACTTCGTTCCAGCAGGTCGGAAAAATTTCACGGTGGGTCCAGGTCGTCCCTACGCCTGATCCAGGCGAAGGAACTCAGTCTAAAACGCTCCGTGTCAGCCGCGAAACTCGACATCCTTCATCTGACGCTCATCAGAGTTGATGTCCCAGTCCTTTCCCCGCTCCTTTTTACCCGGTGGAGCTTTATGCGAGGTGGCATCATCGGAGCCCGTTATGACGCGCGGCTTGGCGCTGGCAACGCCGTTGTTGTCGCTGTGGTCCAGGCCCTTCGAGTACTGGCCTTGCGCATCCGCGTGGATGGTGGAGAGGCGGCTTGCCCGTTCGGTATCTGCATCTGGTGCCATCATGCGTCTCCTTTGGTTTTGCCTGCATCCGTGACTTTCGAGCGGTCAGGATCGTTCAGGTTTTCACCGACGGCGTCACGGTCGGTTTTCGGGTCGTCGACAGCCGGAAGGTAGCCTGCAGGACGTGTTTCTTCGGGACCTTCCCAGCGGGGAGACTGATCTGTCGTGCCTGCGGGGCCTGGCTTTGGGGTGTTGTGTTCCATGGTTTTTCTCCGTTGATGGAGATCAACTTGAGGCGGGACAGATGGTTCCTTCGCCTTCGCATAAATCCAGGAAGCGTTGAGCGATTGCTCTCCACGACTGCTGAACTTGTTACAAGCGGTTCGGTTGATCCATATTGGAGAAACCCATCCCGATATTTCATTTCAGATCAGGTGATGAAGCCGTCACCAGCGCGCCTCCCCTTTTGTCTGAAACTCAAGAGGATGCGATAAACCAGGCACGTCTTGCCCACTGCGATATGGCACCTGATCAGCTCCCGCAAAACCCGATGGATCTCCTCAATCGAGATTCAGGATGAGGCGAAGCACCCTCTCTTCAAGGTGCCCTGATTATGGAAGTTATTCCGAAAACCATCGCATAACCGGCTTACCGAGCCACCCGGCCTCTTTAAAGCGTTTCGCTTTTGATGAGGCAGTGGATGCACGGCCTTGATGCACGGCCTTGGTGAATCATTGACGTTCCATCCCGGCGCGTTCGGAGATACCAGCCCCAAGTAATTGGCGTGCCATGAACGCAAAGCAACAATCGGTGTCAGTTGTGGGAACAACCACAGCTTCGTTCAGTTGGGCGACATCATCAACGGAGGTTTCGATATGCGCGCACTTTGCTGGCACGGAAAGGGTGACGTTCGCGTGGATACTGTCCCTGATCCGAAAATCNCAGTTGGGCGACATCATCAACGGAGGTTTCGATATGCGCGCACTTTGCTGGCACGGAAAGGGTGACGTTCGCGTGGATACTGTCCCTGATCCGAAAATCCAACATTCTCGAGATGCGATCATCAAAATAAGCTGTTGCGCGATATGCGGTTCGGACTTGCATCTTCTGGACGGCTATCAGCCAACGATGGARAGTGGCGATATCCTCGGTCACGAGAACATGGGGGAAGTCATCGAGCTGGGTTCGGACGTCACCAACYTGAAGATMGGCGACCGTGTCGTTGTCCCTTTTACGATAAGTTGCGGTGATTGCTGGTTCTGCAAACAGGGAATGTATTCCTGCTGCGATACTACGAACCCGAATGCCGAGATTGCACGCAAGGCGATGGGCCACTCCCCAGCTGGACTGTTCGGGTTCAGTCATATGCTGGGAGGATACAGCGGAGGTCAGGCAGAATACCTCCGCGTCCCTATGGCCGATGTCGGGCCGATCAAGGTGCCGGACAGTGTCTCTGATGAGCAGGCGCTTTTCCTATCGGATATTTTTCCCACAGGTTACATGGCCGCCGAGAATGCGCAGATTCAACCTGGAGACACGGTGGCCATCTGGGGATGTGGGCCGGTCGGTCAATTTGCGATTCGCTCGGCACTCATGATGGGCGCAGGGCGCGTCATCGCGATCGATGAGGTGCCTGAACGCCTTGCCATGGCGGAGGCGGGAGGAGCGGAAACGATCAACTTTTCCGAGACTGACGTCTACGATGAACTCATGTCCCGCACCGCCAACCGGGGCCCTGACAGTTGCATCGACGCGGTCGGATGCGAGGCATCAGGTCACGGCTCCACTGACGCTTTACTCGATAAGGCCAAGGCAGCGCTGTATCTCGCCACCGATCGGGTCCATGTGCTGCGGGAAGCCATTATGAGCTGCCGTAAAGGCGGCACAATATCTATTCCCGGCGTTTACGTGGGAATGGGCGATAAAATTCCAATTGGCGCTGCAATGAACAAGGGGCTTACCCTGAAGATGGGACAGACCCATGTGCAGAAATATACAAAACCTCTGCTAGAGAAAATCGAAGCGGGAGAGATTGATCCCAGCTTTGTGGTAACGCATCCCGCTTCGCTGGAGGATGCACCTGAAATGTACAAGAAATTCCGGGATAAGGAGGATGGCGTGATCAAGGTCGTGCTCAGGCCATAGNTGGTAACGCATCCCGCTTCGCTGGAGGATGCACCTGAAATGTACAAGAAATTCCGGGATAAGGAGGATGGCGTGATCAAGGTCGTGCTCAGGCCATAGCGGATGCAGGCCATGCTCGCGAGCATTCCGCTCGCGGGCGACTTATGATCCAGAACCAAGAGCGGACAGTACTTTCGGCAGTACAATCGAACATTGCGTCACAGCGACGAAACAGTTTTGGGATCCGCCAAAATAGATCAGCGACACTCTTGGAACGTGTCGTCCTCGCAAACTCGGGTGACAATGGCCGGCGATTACACATTCTATCGCAGATGTGCGAGGCCATGAGTGCGAGCCAACTCAGAGCGTTTGGCTGCATAAGCCGGACGACCGTCCGGTAGTCGTTGGAAGGAACTTGCCTGGCATTGCTGCGTTTCACCGCATCACATTTCTGACGCGCGAGATAAAATAACTAGCAGTCTCAAATAGACGATGGCCGAGCAAGCAATCCTTCAAGCCAAGAGATTACCTTACTATCGTCCCAATACCCCACTTCGTATGTTGAGGTCACATGCAAAATCAATCACTGTTTCAATTGCTTGCCCGCTCTGGTTACACCGCGCGTGGTATCGTTTATGTCCTTGTCGCCGGGCTCGCCCTGTTTTCGAGTTTCGATGGGGGAGAAGCTGATTCAAAGTCCGCGTTACAGGTCGTTCTCCAGCAACCTCTTGGTCGAGTTTGGATGGGCTTTATCGCGGTAGGCCTATTGGGCTTTATAGCTTGGAGGCTAGCGCAGGCATTTGCAAATGCAGACGGACACCCGGTTACGGCTAAGGGGTACGCTATCCGATTTGGCCTGCTCGTCAGCGCCATAGTTTACAGCAGCCTTGCACTCTATGCAGCCAGTATGGCGTTGAGAGTTGGCGATCGGCAAGATTCGGGAGGGGAAGCTGGATTAAGCTCGTGGGTTATCTCACAGCCATTTGGGCGCTACGTTCTCGCGGGTATTGGATTGACGGTCGTTGGGTCAGGTATCGCACAAATCATCAAGGGCTTTGGTCATGGCTATAGGAAGTACCTGGATATACCGGCCACGGCAGGAACTGGCTTAGATTGGGTATGTGTTTACGGCCTTGCGGCGCGCGGTTTCTTGCTGCTGATAACCGGCGTGTTTTTCGCATTCGCTGCTTTCACCGTCGATCCCGACCAGGCGGGCGGGATCTCGGAGGCGTTGGCTTGGATCCGTGAACTCCCATTTGGCGCATTCCTGTACGTCTTTGCAGCAGTCGGCCTGCTGGCTTTCGGTCTCTACAGTTTTATCGAGGCCGCTTACCGGCGAATTCGGCCACCAGCGATCGCATCTGCCAGAGCTGCGCTGCTTTGAATCATCGGTAGACGCCTTTCTTTTGCAGCGACAGGGGGCACATTAGACGTGATGGCTTCGGCAGCGATCGGAGTGGGGCCATGCGCTTAGGCTGGAATGAAAGAAGGTTTCCGTAGCCCATTTTCCAAGTTCCTTTATACAAGCCCCGCAACGTTTTCCGCGCCAGCATATTCTCCTGTCGCTATCGATTGGCTCCTTCGTGATAATACCCACCGCATAGGCGCCACCCACACACCCTTCAGAGGTAAGCAAGATTACAAGCGATAGGTGGTAACCTCACCTTGATCGCGCCGGCCACATGCCGTCTTGACATCAACGTAACACCGGATCTCCACCAGTTTACAGGTCGACATTTCGCACCATGCTCCCACCGTAGGTTTCCGAAAAAATGGAGCACGTTGCTAACTCAAAGGTCAGGGTCTTCCGCAGGATCCGGGTCTTGGGAGTAGCTTGCCTCCAGGTGCACCATCACTTGCCTGATGGCACCCATCGTCTCGACGGTACCCCAGCCCTCTGCAACCACGTCGGCGATAAGGTTTTGGAGAAGCGGGTCGACAACCAGCCTTAACTCAACCTCACGCTCAGGGTCATCGATTGGTCGTTCAGGATGTTTAATCATCGCGTTCTCCAGTTTTAAGCTGCACCTCAATCGACACGGCGCGTGGTCCCTCGAATGGCCCCGCCTCATAAATGAAGCATTACGAAGCTAATCCCAGAATTTGTAGGTTACTTCGTCGGCATGGAATCCGGGGACTGCGTCCAACGTTGTCCAAACCAGCTTATGAAACACTCACCAACTTCTAGACGGAGCAATGCGTCATCGCGCCAACGCTCTAGCTTGTATCCATCCATCTCAGTCGCCATGTCGTTGTGGTTGCCCGCGAGAACAACGCAACTTCCAGTTCCCGTAGCCGGGCGGGACAATGTTGCAGCCTCTCCAGCCATCGAATTTTGTAGTCGAGCTTTGGTCCAGGCCAGATTTCCGTTGGGCAGGTAGATGCTCCCGGTTACAATTCTATCTGTTGCCGCATCAATGTAGCGTGCGTTTGTCGGCTCCAAGCGATGTTCCGACGTCGACTGATCCTTGATCCGTCTTTGTCGTGACGTACGTAACGTTTGTCAGTGCCAATATCGCTGAGTTCACGTTTTGCTATGTGTTGCGCCCTGAACTACCTAATTTTTTCTGTTCCAGCAGGCGCGACTGATTGGGTATCGCCGCCTGTGCCGGACTCCGCAGTAGGATCACGATCAGTGGGCGCCGTTTGCATTTTCTCGCCAGCCGGGGGAGCATTATCGATGACCTTTTGATCGGTGGGGGTGACAACCGCATTTGGCGTTGAGGTCGAAGTCTGATTGACGTCCGTCGCTGCATCATTGTCGACGGCTTCGCCGTACATTTCCGAAATCCCCCAAGCGATCATAGCTAGTACAAGACCACCGATTAGGACCATCAAAACAGGTCTGCCGAGTAGACCCTGCCGGGCTTCGACGGATGTTTCGACCACGATTCTATTTGTATCTTCCGAAGCGACACGGTTGCCTCGTTCATCGGTATAAGTGGCCATAGCACTATCCTCACAATTGCGATGCGGCTTAACCAGCCGCCGGTGGTAATGTTCCCTCCGCGCAAGTTTCCAGCGGCCGGACACCCGCGCTGACATAGCCAAAAGACCCGACGGCAGCCAATGTGCCCGGCTTCTCAGCGGGCGTCGTCTGGAAAAGCCTGGTCCTCGAACCAAAGATTGTCTACTAAGTCACCGAAAGATTTGATGACCTGTTCGCGCGACCAGCCCGACCTGATGGCCTCATCAATCAGTGCCAGAAATGATGGCTCCAACGCCTTCTGGCATTCCAAGTCATCGTCTTTTGGGTTTTCATTTGGTGCTTTAATCATTGAAGTCTCTCCGTTTCGCCTCAAACTCTGAGCAGACCGCTTGGTTCCGGCATCACCGGGGCCATAAGGCGTTTGTGACAACGCGGGCCGGGAAGGGGAAAGCGGTGACGCAAGTCGTGAAGAAGGCTCGACAACCCTACGAGATTGTCGAGCCGGACCTGCTTCCCATTTTCCGCGGTTCAGGGCTGCGAGGATTTTGGGTCCGACACTCCAAGTTCGAAGGCGTCGACCTCTTCGACAACACGGTCCTTAATGGTGTCATGGGTATCGGACGCCACCTCCAAGACCTTTTCGTATACTTCGGACGCAACTTGCTTCCCACGGTCCATCACATCCTGCGAGGCTGCCGTAACGTTTTCCATCGCAGTGTCTGAGGCGTCACCCAACAACTCGTCCTCCACGTCCGTGTGGGGAAGCGCCGCACCTATAGCTGCTCCTACCGCAAAGGCTAGGGCCCCTCCAACTAGCGGCTGGTCGCGGAAATGCGTAAGGATGGCGTCGTTCAACTTGTTTGTTTGCCCTCGCAACGAGCTGGCCGCCGAAGAAGCCTGGTCAGACAGTGAACTGGCCGCTCCCGAGGCAGCAGCCTCAAGATTGCCCGCCGCACCTTTCGCCCGTTCCCACTTTTCCGCAACCCAGCCCGATGCGTTGTCCAGCAAAGCTCCTGTCTCGTCAATGATTTGGTCGATCTGCTTACCACTGGCGTCGGCAAACCCCCGGTAGGTCGCGCCTGCCTCATCAACAAAATGACCGGCACGGCGACCGGTTTCATCAGTCAGCGCTTTAAGTTTCCGTCCCGAGCTGTCGGAGAAGTGACTGTATGTCGATCCGTTTTCACTTTGTGGAGGGCCCAGACGTCGAACCGGACCGTCAGCCCGATAGAGTGGATATTCCGAAACGGTTTGTGCGATAGGAGAGGGGGTCGATGGGGTTGCACCCTTAGCCATCAGCCAAGCAAGACTCACACCCATCAAAGCGACAGGAAGCGGATTGTTCTTAAGCGCCTGCCCAAGGTTGCTGACATACTCGCCACTACCACTGCCCTTGGCATAGGTCAGAACTTCATCAATCAGCTGCCCAGGCGACATCCGTTCCTGGATAGCGTCGATGCGGTTTCCGATACGCTGACGATCCTGATCTATCTCTCTCTGGATGTCAGCTGACGTTTTCTCGGTTGAACGTTCCATCAGATTTTCTCCTTCACGGCGTCAACATCACGACGGAGCGACGTCGCGGTTCGATTTAGGGTGATATTGGTTCCATGAAGGGCCGCGAGTCCGCGAGAGACGAACGCCCATGCGATCACAGTGATGGCAACCCCGACGATCAGCGAAGCCAAGGCGCTGGCGCCTGTATCAGTGAAACCCTGCGTCACGAGAAATGCAGCGAGACCTCCGACAAGGGCGTTAAGCAGGACGCCAACCGCACCGATGGCCAAGACAAGCCCGATAATGAGGATCTCTACGCCGATCATCGCCTTGGAAAGTTTTTCGGAGGCCTCAGTTTTAGCGAGGTCGATTTCCTTGCGGAACAGACTTGTCACGTCGCTGACTAGTCCGCCAAGCAGTTCGGACAGAGGGGCACTTTCGGGAGACTTAGCCATTATCCTGACCTCCGGTCCTGTTCGAATCAAAAGTAGTTGAGGAAGAATTGGCGGTCTTGAACGGGGCTCTTTTTGCCGACGCGGTGAGGAAACGGCTAGCGGTCAATCCGGCGAGCGCCGCGATGCCCAAAAAGGCTAGCGGCTGCTTGCGACCGAACTCCTCGGCCATATTGGCGATCTCGCCTATATCCTTGCCTTCCATCTGCTTGGCAAAACCTTGAACGCTCAGCCCGATCTGTTTGGCATAGCGCCCGACTTCAGCCTGGTCAGACCCTTCCAATTCCGCGCCGACTTTCTGAAGCGCGGTCGCTACGCCACCCACCTGTCTTGCGGCGAATGTTGCCTGTTCAGAGACCACATCCTTCACTTTCGCGACCGCGCTATCGGCACCCGTCTTGATCGTGTCCTTGGCGGACGAGATATCTTCGCTCACCTTATCTTTCAGATCGGCGAAAGAGGCCGGAGCGTCGGGAGATGGAGTTGCGTCGTAGAAAGGAGATGTCGTCGGCGCAGCGCGTGATCCGCTCGCTGGATCGTCGAACTCGTTTGGCATGTAAGCCTCCTATGAAAAATCAAAGCGGCGGTCGCCGCATCGGTGAACCATGACTTTTGATCTTTGTTCCAATGACCGCCAGTTCATTGGACTGGCTGCAAAACCTACCCACGCATGGCAGAGAATGCGCGATAACAAACAGTCGGCGCCATCGGCCTAGGCATAGATCGATGTCGTTCATTTCGCCGTCGTGAAGCAGTGCCGTTTGGGAGGCGCGGCAACAGGGAAGTGACAATGGACGAAATCAAAAATGGAAACGCAAAAGTGATCTCTCGCCTAGAGGCGATTTTTGAATCTTTCAAGCGGGAGATCGGGGCGATTGTAGATGCGCACGGTGAGGCGGAGGGGAAGCTTGTCCGCTGAGATAAGGAAATTCCAGGGGATGGGCGTAAAATGGCACGTCCCAATGGCCTGCCAATGCTTCGAGGGATCCAGCGTGATCAAAATGGGCATGAGTCATGATTATTGCCGACGGCCGGCTATTCTTGCCAAAACGATGTTTCGCAGCCTCGGTGATGCTTTTTCTTTTTCTAGAAGTCGCCAAGCCCGTATCGATCAGGACCCATCCATTTCCAACCGTCGGATCTCCGTAGAAAACCACATTGACGATCGATAGGCGCAAATAGGCAAGATCGGTGGACAATGCGAGAACCCGGAAACAGTCCCCGCAGTCGGTGCAGCATCGGTGTGTTCAAGTGAAAGCTGAACCGCCATTTGTGCCTCCTGCCATGAAGGAACTCGAACCCACAGACAAGGCTCAAAGTTCCACCTGTGTTAAACCGACTTCTAAAAAAGCAGGATTTGGATAACTGTGTGCCGCGTGCGCAATTGGTCAGTCGAAATAAGCGCTTTTCAAAGATGATGCGCAGCGGACTCACTTGCATCGTCAGGCCCGACGAGGCCGACCCATTCAGTCGCTCCTGTTTTCCTGGGAACTTGTTTGTCCGGAGCAAGTTAGCGCGCGTCGGCATTAGAATACAGGTGACATATCAAAATCAGATAGCGGCTCACTTTCACCTAGCAAGAGGAACTCGGAGGCGGAATCACATGATTGTAAAAATATCAATTTCAGCCGTGTGAGTCTTTAACCTAGGCGAACCTGGCTCCGAGGCGTGGAGTCGACGAAACCGATTATCGACCGAATTGATTCAGCCTGCGGCCAGAGTCTTACAAAATCGACGAGTGAGAACAATGGTCGCCGCTGTACGTTGAACTGCGGCGGGCAGGGCAAATCGGCAATCGAATGGTTCGGATTTTCCTCCGAACTCCCGAACACAAGCCTCTGGCAGATGAAGCACGTTCATGACTGACAATTTGGAAAAGGCGATATGGGATTGTGCAGTCATCGGTGGCGGCCCGGCTGGCTTGACGGCAGCGATTTATCTCGCCCGCTATCATCTTTCCGTGACGGTATTTGACGATAATACCAGCAGAGCCTCGATGATCCCGATATCCCATAATCATGCTGGATTTCCGGACGGGATCAGTGGCCAGGATCTTCTGGCCAGGATGCGCGCACAAGCTCAGCGTTACGGTGCTTTGATCCGGGGCAGCAAGGTCACGGTCCTTGAAAAGGACAGCGATTTATTCAAGTTGGAGTTCGATGGCGACACAGCATTTGCCCGCACCGTTCTTATGGGCACTGGCGTGCTCAACCGCAGACCACCAATGTCGTCGCCCGCGCATGACGAGGCGGTCGCACGGGGGTTGCTGCGGTATTGCCCTGTTTGCGACGGGTTCGAAGTGTCGGATAAGTCTCTGGGGGTCGTGGGAACAGGCATGAAGGGCTTTAGAGAAGCAAAGTTTCTGCGGAGCTACACTCGGGACGTCACGTTAGTGGCGCCTGATGGCGAGCATGAGCTGTCCGACGCAGAGCGGAAAGGCTTGGCAGAACTCGGGATAAAAATCGAGGCTGGTCCGGTGATTTCAATCGAACTGGGAACCGATAGGGTTACCGTTACCACGGCGACGACAACGTACGCGTTCGCATCATTCTACCCGGCCCTTGGCTCGGAGATTCGTTCCGCCCTTGCTGTAGGAGTCGGAGCTCGCATCTCGGATGAGGGCTGCATTAACGTCGACGCCCATCAGCGAACGAGCGTGCCTGGCCTTTATGCCGCTGGCGACGTCGTGATCGGTCTCGACCAAATCAGCCACGCGATGGGTCAAGCAGGGGTTGCTGCGACAGCCATTCGAAACGATCTGTGTGAAGTCGAAGTGTTGGTTCGCTGAATGTATGCGTAACCTTGAAACCATGCCGCTCAGTTGCTCGCGCAGCGCTACTTCCCCTGTGGGAATAAAATCATTGGTGTCTTAAGCCGACGCTGCTTGCAGCTTGGTTGGGTCCACGGTTAAGGAGCGGGGGTAAATTGTGCCACCGACGTGCGCACGAAAACGAGCACAAACTCATCCGGTGATTCAGTGAACGGCTGCAACGATTGAAGCTAGAAGTTCCGGCTGTTCGGCGCACGCCGGCGGTAGACAGCCGAAATCGTCGGCCTATTCAGGGCCCAGGGCGTGATCCAACTGCCAATCGCCCCCGCGCTATAAGGCGCGGTCTCGACCGAACGAGGTTCGAGGCGATCTGTCTAAAAGCTGGAGAGCGTAATCAGCGCCTGGTTATTTCGCGATTTCCGAAGAACCAGTCGTCTGGCACAAGTTCCCTCCTGACCAGTTTCAGCGACCTATCCGTCTGAATAACGTACGTCTCTTCCTTCCTTTGGCCGCGATCGTCGACAAAGTTATGCAGTGCTACCGACCGGAGCCTTCTGAATGCGGGTGCTTGGCACCCCTCCGTAGTTTATGCTCTCGGGCACAGGTTTGATGTTAGTTTCGCTGCACCCCACCATGATGAGGGCTACCAATGTTGGAAGTATAGTTTTCATGTGAACCTCGTTCGTTTGGTCCGTGAACCACCCCTCCTCTGAACAATTCCATTGCTGCGCGCAAGTTTAACCTCGATCGGCGACGTGACGAGACTTTTATCGTAACATTGTTCTGACAGCTTCTGATCCACGCCTGCGATAACTGCATCAGGGAGGGACCTCTTCGTGAGGAGCGGCGTTTGGGGAGCATCTCTAGACTACGCATCAACTTTGAGGGACATACGGCATCCGAAGATAAATAAGGGCATGATCAGCCGAAGCTGTTTAGCCTCGTGGTCCGTCTGAGTGTGCCGACCGACAACTGGTCTGATACGGCTTTCGCCAGAAGCGGAAACATGCCCCACCCTCCTGCCCACCCGCAGTCATCAAACGACTAGCCGGACACAATTTCGTTCTCGCCAAAACCAACCTCAGCGATATCGATTTGTTGTTGGTCAGCATCACCGATTACAAGATAAAGATCGGATAGCGCGTACTGCGCCATTGTCCTCACCGATCATGGGAAGATCGGGGTCGGCGCGGTCCAAGCCAAAGGACTACAATCGCCGCGAGGAGTGGTATGGCACCTGTTAGCAGGAAAAAAATTGCTGATACTGACATTGCGGTCTCCTCCATCCAGCAGCCTTCAATCGAAAATCAAGCAAGGGCGAGGCAGAGTAGCGCTAGCTTCGCACGATGACACAAGCACGGGCGTTTTCGCGTCTCGCCTTTCACTGTCTCTCCAACTGCCGATAACCACGATAGTTCATCTTTTGTTTCCAGAAAATTGAACAACGTCACATTGGTCGGCTCGCTTAAAGGCTGACACTTAAGCGGTGAACACGAATGGTCTAGGCTCGGGTGTAAGGACCGTCGTGTTTGACTAACGGACGACAACACGACGCGATGACATGCCGACAAAGATCCAATCTGGCGGACGCAATTCGACGAACGATCAGCTTTTGAAGGCCGGTGCCAGTCGACCTGCGTGAATCACAAACTCCAAATGGTGTCCACCAAGTTAGAATGTTTCCGCTGGGAACAATCCAACAGCGTTGTTGTTCGTTCGAACATTTAGTTACCGTGGCGATGGTCCTGTAGCGGGCGCCGTTCAAAGTCCGATCCCTTGGTCGAGCGAAAAAGAGTGGCAATCTCCAAAGGCGGCATGGGTCGGCGAGGGCTTGCTTCCCGCCAAAGAAAGTTGAGGTGCAAAGTGACGACCTGGAAGCCCATCATTGTTCAATTGCCAGTGGCAGGTCAGCAGACGATCCATGGACCATTCCAAGCGCTTATGGCGCTCCTCATCAACTGGCCCGAGAAGCGATCAGCATATCATCGGGCGGAAGAGTTGTGCGCTGCGGCAATAGACAGTAAGGGCTCGGAGTCGGACGCGTGAAGCGTTTCAGGCCGCAGTCATCCAAGCCGAAATAGGTGTCAAAGAGATCTCCAATCGGAGCAAGGATGGAGAAAATTGTTAAGCGGTGACAACACGGCCCCAGATTGACGGCGGCCGATAGCCTTCAGGGTCATCATTGCCTACCGAATCGTGGAAACGCTCGACGCTCGAGGCCAATGTTTGTGCTTGGATCCGTGGACGAAAGAGGTGCGAGACAGGGCGGAGGGTTACTCATTGTGCACGCATCGCCGTGCGGGAACGCTTCAGACGGCTGCGAACGACGGAATGAGCCCCCAACCACGAGCGATATGTTTAGTAGACGAAATTCCAATATCAAGCAGGAATGGTCCAGCTCTGCCGTAACCGCTAGCAGTGTCGAGCGGCGTGCCATGCTCCATGTCTTTGATGCTATGAAGTTCGATCATTTCGTGCCCACAAACGTCTGACCAGACAAAAATGATCATGGCCGTCAACATTCGTGTGCTTTGCCGGCTCGGAACATACATCATGCACCGCGCTCCACTGGTCAACGATCGCCTTCGCATTCACCTGGTCCACTGTCGTATCTGCAGTACCCTGCCACACGGAAATGGAGGGCCAAGGTCCGGCGTGGGAAGAGGCGGCACGGAGTCTTTTCTGCGATGATTCCGGCGACGATAGCCCATATCCACGCATCCGGTCGAATGCCTGCGGGATCGTTACGGCTGCACCATAAGGCAGGCCCGCAATGATTGCGCCGCCAGCAAACACTTCCGGATAGACGGCGAGCATTGCGTTTGCCATAGCGCCGCCAGCTGACAGCCCCGTGATAAAGACGCGCCTCGGGTCAATGCCTTGGTCAGCGACCGTCGTCGCAATCATTTCACGGATAGATTTGGCCTCGCCATGTTCACGATCAACGTCACTCCCATAGAACCAGTTGAAGCAAAGGTTCCGATTATTCTGCCTAGCCTGCTCGGGGAAGAGAACGGCGAACCCGAAGTCGTCCGCCAATCTCGACCATCCTGATCCTTCGTCATACCTCGCAGCGGTCTGCGTACACCCGTGCAGCACGACGACGAGAGCCGGCGATACCAGGCCGTGAGGAACGTGGTGCCACCCCGTCAGTTCGCCCGGGTTCTTCCCAAAATCTTCCAGTTCACGCAATCTGCTTTCATCATAAATAAAATCAGGCGGTGGACGATAACGATTAAGGCGTTCAACAGTATCGAAAAGGCTTCTCATCTCGCGCCTTAGGCTATCGCGGACAACTAAATAACTGCAGCGAGGATCAGGAAGTGCTGCATTGGTACAAACGAATACGCCGCGGACATCAGATCGGTTGGCATCTGACGACAAGACTGCTTCGTCGTTCACGCAGATTGCACTAGTCAGAATTCATTGTCGGCAAGTTGGTTTCCACCTCGCGCCGCCGTTCGTCTGGCAGCGATTGGATCCGCTCATTCCAGAAAGTGGAGGCTTCTTCAGGCTCGTCGTGCCATTGCCTTGTGTCGACAATGTTATCGTCGAGCTTACCGCGACGCGTGCCGCCGAGTTTTAGGTAGTCGGCGGCTAATTGTGCCGCATTTGTTTGAGGTGTAGTCATAGCGATTTCTCCAGACAGTGCAGCAAGACAACCTCCAGCGATGGCTGAAGTTCCATGGCGTTGTGATGAGTTTCTCTTGCGACGTACGTCCCAATGAAAATTCGATCAAAACTAAAAGTTGACCCGAACCGTTATTTTCTCTATCACTGGTTTATCGATCTTTTGCTTGCTGAACTTTGGTTGCCGCGCGATTAGCACCGCGCCTGAACGAACTTCCCTCTCAAAATCAATCGCTACCACCATCCGCCCGGCTTCGGCCTCGCGGTCGCTTAACATTTCTTTGAAAGGGTTCATCATGACCACAGGCACAGTAAAATGGTTCAATTCCACCAAGGGCTTCGGCTTCATCCAGCCTGACAACGGCGGCGCTGATGCGTTCGTCCACATCTCGGCGGTCGAACGCGCCGGAATGCGCGAAATCGTCGAGGGCCAGAAGATTGGCTATGACCTGGAGCGCGACAACAAGTCGGGCAAGATGTCGGCTTGCAATCTTCAGCCAGCTTAATCGCACTGCTTCCGCTTTGACCACGGATGTACTGGCACTGCAGGAAGCGAGTTGTTGAAAGGCCGGACTTGTCCGGCCTTTCTCCATTTTCCGCCTATAACAAATTGGAGGACAGATGTCCGACAGCAGGTCTCGCGAAAATGCCGAAGTCGCGTTCGGCCAGATACGGACGCAGTTCTTCGCGCGTGGAGACGCCGTCAAGGAGATTGACCATGTGATGCGGTCTCGTGAGGAGAAGACGTCCCGGCTACGTGAAGCAAGGCTCGCCAAGGAAGAACACGACCGCCTGAGCGCCCCGACGAAACCGGCGTTGAAAACCCGTAAGAGGAGCTGACTATGACCAAGGACCACCGCATCAATCATTTCGATTGGTCCCCCGACGAACTTCGCGGCGCGCTTGAGGCGGCTGGAGTTGCGCTGTGGTCCTGGCAGGTTGATACCGACGATCTCCTCATGGACAGCCATGGCTATACGCTGTGGGATGTTAGCAAGGTGTCACCTCTGACTTTCGAGCGGCTGTCGGACAAGATCCATCCCGCAGATCGGGACAGGGTTCGTGCGGCATTCACGGCCACCAGAGCCGTCGTCGGTCCGTACGAGATAGACTTCAGGATCATCGTCGGTGAGGATGTACGCTGGATTTCCGCCCGAGGACGCGGCAACGACGCGGGCATCAAGGATCGCAAGATGACGGGTATTTTCCTGGACGTGACGGGCCGGAAAAATGCCGAGGAAAGTCATGAGCTTCTCGCGGGCGAGATGAGTCATCGGGTAAAGAACCTTCTGGCAATTGCGTCAGGCCTGACGCAGATCACCTCGCGGTCTTCGGATTCGGTCGAGATCATGACGAAACAGCTGACAGGTCGTTTGACTGCGCTTGGGCGCGCTCATGATCTGGTGCGACCGCTGCCAAACGGGCAGGGCAGTGCGGCGCTGCTCGGCGATATCATTACTGTGCTGCTTGCACCGTATGACGACGATGGAGCTTTCGCGGGGCGGGTTAGGGTCGCGGTTCCACGGGTGGGTGTCGGCGAGACGGCCGCCACCGGATTGGCGCTCGTCATCCACGAGCTTGCGACAAACGCCTTGAAATACGGTGCGTTGTCGTTACCCGAAGGAACGCTCGACGTGTCAGGCAATGTCGTCGGCGACAATGTGGAAATCCAGTGGACGGAACGGGGTGGGCCAGAGGTAAAGAAGCCTGACGGTCCGGGCGGCTACGGAAGCAAACTGCTTCACCGCACGCTGGTTGGACATCTAGGCGGGGAACTGGAACACGACTGGTCTCAGCAGGGCCTGATTGTAAAGCTGAAAATGGAAGCGAGTCGTTTGTCTTCGTAACGGCGTCGAGCTTGCGACAGAGCTTCAACTGTTTGACGATGAGCTCGATTTGTAAGACTCTGCTCTTGGTGAAAGTCTGATTTCGTCCGAGCTAACGTGGCGGGAGTAGGCTATGCCGGCCCGCGGAAAGCGCGCCGCGACCTTATGCGCAAGGTCTACACCGGAGTGGTTGCCAGGCATGTGGATGTCGGTGCAAGGAGAGGGATCGACATGTCTTCGTCGATGTCGCGTGCTCGTCGGCGGTTCCGGCGTATATCACAGTGAAGCCGGCGTCGTAAGGATAGAGTGCTCCATCCCTTCACTTTATGTTGGCGGACTTCGACGTCGCTACACAAAGTCCACTTTGTCCTCACCTATAATACGAGCGCCGCGTTAACGGGCGATATAACGCGAAAGCCACTGGATCGTGACAAGAATCCGTTTTTCAAAGTGGATCAAAAGATGCACGTGGACAAACGCCCATAGAACCCAGGCGACCCTCCCTTTAGCTGCCACGACCCAAAGTCTTAGACCGCGGCGTTCCGACCAATAACGGCAGTATTGCCGCGATTGTGAACCACGAACGGCCTGAGCGGACGTCCGTCCTTTAACAGGTTCCGCAGCCCCCTCCCAAGGTGTATCCCCTGCTGCTCAGCGACCTGGGCAAGCGCGGGGAGGGGCTGGCCAGCGTGGTTGAGCACCAGCGCCGTGTCACCGATTGCGTATACTTGGTTACATCCTCGATAACCGCTGTAGCCGAAACGGGTATCCCGCCTGTCCGGTCGCCCGTCATTGTAAGCCAGCTAGCTGTGGGGGACGCCTTGATTCCAGCACCCCAGATCAAGCAGCCGCACCGGCCCCTTTGTAATGGGCTCATTGTAAGCATATCTTTCAGTCATAGCAGGGAACTTGCGCCGCTAATCGCAGTTAGCCGAGATGGAGGATCCCCAATGATCAATCAGCACCTGAAGCAAGCTTTCTACATACTCACTTTTACCGGGCTAGGCTTGTTGTCTATCCAGCTCCATGCTCAAGAGCAGACGTTAACGCCCCAGGCTTTCGCGCAAAAGGCAGCAATATCAAACACATTTGAAATCGAGGCGGCGAAACTTGTTGTGGAGAGGGGAAAGGATCCGTCTGCCAGAACGTTCGCCAAAGACATGATCACCGATCACGAGCGGGCGGGTGTCGAACTCGCTCAAGCGGCTCGAGGCGAAAAGTTCCAGCTGAAAGCTGGGCTCGATAATGAACATCGTGAGAAGCTCGAAGCAATAAAGGCCTCTCCGGACGAAAATTTCGATCAAGCGTACCTTTCAACCCAGGTTTCTGCTCACGAAGCTGCAGTAGCATTGTTTGCCAAATACACACAGCAAAGCACAGGCGGTCCGCTCAAGGCATTCACCGAAAAGACGCTTGGAACATTGAGGGCGCACGACGTCCGCATCCACGGCCTGACCAAAGAATAACGCGCTGAGACGCTGAAGCAGCGGTAGATCCACTCCACAAAACATGATTGGACGCCGCCCCCCACCGTCTAGCATCCCGCCTTGGGACACCAGATCAAAGGATATATAGATTGTGCACCACGAAGCTCCTTCCACTACTTTTCGCGGTCGCTAGTTTTGCAGGACAAAGTTTCGCGAGCGAAGTAGAGTTTCTCAAATCAATTAGCGGATCTTTCGTCGGTGGCGGGACGGTTCGGCTAAGGACAAGTTCCGCGCCAATTACTGTAAGGTGCAGCTTCACGTCCGCAGGTCGTGCCGCCGCCCTCACTCTCAAGGGCACATGCCGCGGCCTGTTGGTCGTTTCAAGGGCAATATCTGCCGACATAAAGGTAGACGGCGCAAAATACTCCGGCAGCTATGTCGGCGCAGGAAGTGGGACTGCAAGGCTCGCAGGTGCCCGGTCCGGTGACAGCATACGTTTTAATATCCGCTGGGCAAAGGCGATCAACGGAGACAGGGATGCGTTCCTCACGGTTCAGCGCGCAGGGCCGACTGGTTTGCGGATGACTACGACTGATCGCGATCCAAAAACAGGGAAGTTGATTACCACCAGTGACCTAAAACTGACCCGCCGCTAGGTGCTGCGGCGCTGGCTTTATGTCGCACGGATTCACCAGCTAGTTTTTTGAGATTGCGGGAGTGATGGCGACATGGGCAATGGCCTCGCGGACCTTTTCCTTGTTATCATAGCCGATTTCTGAACCGTCCGAGCACCAACGCAAATTCGATTGAGCGACAGCGACACGACCATCATGGCGGCGGTTTTCAATGGCCAGTATGGCGTTGGAGACACAGGCTGTGCACCTTCATCACCCGATAAACGCGTTTGGCGTGCGGCCATGGGCGGCTTTCGCTGCGGGCTTTCCGGTGTAAGATCGTGTGAACCCGGCGATATCCATAGGTCGCATTTCGGAGATGATCGCTTTGATTTCATCCACGAGATCATCATCGGCAAGCGGCGGCCTACCACGCGCTTTGGAGGGACGCTGTGTCAATAGGAGCATGCTAACATCAAGGTTTCACAATAGGGAGTTTAGGGCGATGGAACGTCCTCGGTTCCTTCCGAACAGATCATTCCCCAGCTATGCCTATTTGCCAGGCAAGAGTCCACATCCGGTTCGTGATCCCGGAGGACATAGCTACGGCGTTCAGCCCGTATTTGTGAGTACGTCTCTCGCTTCGGAGGAATTCGCCTGGGGCCAAGACCTCTTTAATCACGGGTACTATTGGGAAGCCCACGAGGCGTGGGAAGGACTCTGGCAGATTGCAACCAAAGGGAGCCCGTTGCGCGCCTTCGTAAAGGCGTTGATCTTGCTAGCAGCGACTGGGGTAAAGATCCGGGAAGGGAAACGCATTCCGGCGATGCGTCATGCTGGACGTGCTGGCGCGCTGCTGCGAGGTCTGGAACCGGCGCGGCATGATCGTTTCTCGAAGGTTTTAGGCATACAAACCGGACTACTAGCTGATCGCGCCGAAGCAACAGCCGCCGCCATTCCTGCATCGCGAATGATCGCTCATGGGCAGCCTGAACCGGTCTTCGACTTCATTCTGGGAGATGCGTAGGTATTGGCTGATTACTCGCAGTGATTCTGGGCGCTGAACGAAGCTACTTATCTGAATTCGTGAAATCCCATGCAATGCGCCGCCCAACAGTACCTGGTCGACGAGGAATAAGGCGCTCTTGCGGAATGCGATTCGCTACCTAGTCCGTCACTATGAGCGAGGAGCGCGATTATCCGGCAACCCGGCGCGCAGATTATCGATGAAACAGCCGAGGGAGGCGAAGATGGACATCTGTCCACCGCTCTGAACCGCGCTACGGCCAAGCCCGTAGGCATTCGCTGATCGGCCGATCACCAGCAGCCCGGCCTGTGCGGAACCATTTCAAGTCAATCTGGTTCTCCGGGAGCTGCGACGCGGACGCTTGTAAACACTGATGGCCGCAGCCCAGCCCCTTATCATTGGAGTTTATGAACCGGGAGCCACATGAAGCAGAACTGGCCGAAACAAATCTGGACCGTGCGTCACGGTGAAAGCGCCGGGAACGTTGCCCGTGATGCCGCGGATCTCGCAGGCCATCCTCGCATAGATATCGCAGAACGAGACGTCGACGTTCCTTTAAGTGCGCTTGGCCAACAGCAGTCGGACGCCCTGGCGGCATGGTTCGGTGACCTGCCCATAACGGAACAGCCCAACGTTATCTTGGCATCGCCTTACAAACGGGCCGTTCGCACAGCAGAAACCATTGCCGAAAAGCTGTCGGCGTCGATGGGAATTCCAGTGAGCGTCGATGAGCGTCTGCGGGAAAAAGAGTTCGGTGTTCTTGACCGGCTGACGCGGCGGGGTATCGAAGAGCTGCACCCAGATCAGGCGGAGTTCCGGCGAATACTGGGGAAGTTTTACCATCGGCCACCGGCTGGAGAGAGCTGGTGTGACGTCATTTTGCGGCTGCGAAGCATGCTCGATACGGTCAGCCTGCACTACGCCGATCAACGCGTACTGATCGTTGCTCATCAGGTTGTCGTCTTATGCATGCGCTATATTATCGAGAACCTATCTGAGCAGAAGATTCTGGAGATCGATCGCCAAGGAGACGTGTCGAATTGTGGCGTCACTGAATACGTGGCTAGTTCCGAGGAGGGGGTCGGAGGCGGCCTGATGCTGAAGCGGTACAATTTCGTGGCGCCGCTTGTCGAAGCAGGAGCGCCGGTGACGGCTCAAAAAGATGCCAACGTGGCTGCTCGATGATGGAAGTGCAGATCATCGACGAGCGCCTTCTAAAAACTCTCCCACTGCCGCAACCTGCGGAAGGTAGCAAGGAAGAGCGAGGCCGTGTGTGTATTATAGGCGGTAGCAGAGAAGTTCCCGGAGCTGTCCTCCTGGCGGCGTTGGGCGCCATGCGGGCCGGCGCCGGCAAGCTTCAGATTCTCACTGTCGAAAGCCGCGCCGGAGCTTTGGCTGTTGCGATGCCCGAGGCGTTGGTCATCAACCTGCCGGAGACGCCAGCAGGCGGACTACTATTTGGACCCGTCGCCTGCATCTCCTCAAGGTGGGCCAACACGCACGCATTGCTCGTCGGACCGGGAATGGTAGAAGAGAATGATTGCCACGAGATCCTGAAATCTCTGCTTGGTAGCAGTGGCGAAGCAGTCATTGTTGTTGATGCTGGCGCCCTCCCGCGGATCACCGAGCTCGGTGAGGGACTGCGAAAACATATCGGCCGAGTCATCATCACGCCTCACGCGGGAGAGATGGCCAACCTGCTAGGCATACACAAAGAGGTGGTTGAGGCCGACCCCACATTGGCAGCTTCACGTTTAACGGAAGAGTTCGGCCTGATCGTAATCATGAAGGGCAGCCAGACGGTCATAACCGCTCCGGACGGGATCTGGCGCTACGAAGGCGGCGGTGTTGGACTGGTGACATCCGGCTCCGGGGATGTTCTCGCCGGCGTGATCGCGGGATTAGCGGCGCGTGGAGTCACAGCGGTCATTGCCGCCCTGTGGGGTGTTTTTCTTCACGGTGAAGCAGGAGCGCAACTGGCAAGGGCGTCGGGCCCGCTTGGATTTCTAGCGCGAGAAATCCCCGGCGCGATACCGAAGCTCATGAGTGAAACGGGCTAGCTCAGCGTCGCCCTTTTGGGGCTTTCAGTCTGGCGGCCACTGGGAGGCCGGATGTACACTGCGGGCCGCCGGATCATGGTGTTAGAGCGCGCCCGTTGCGCAAAGCGCGTTGGCTTGACATTCTCGAACTGCACGGCGTGCAAGGCTACGGTGCCGGGATTTTCCAGGGACTTGGTGCCGTGTTCTATTTCCCGCCAGCAACTGAGCCTCCAGGGCGGCAGATTGCTCCAGAGAAGGCCTGCTTGTCAGACTGCCAATTGATGTGCGCCGGTAGTCCTTATAGTAAGCCCTTAGCGTTCCAAGAGCTGGACTGTTTCAAGAGTACGTCGAGACTTCAGAAGGCGGAGGTTTTGCCAATCGTAGGCATTTTATTAAGTTTGTTGGCAAAGACTTCTCGCTCGTGTCCGACCGAAGTCGTGGGGAGCGCGTTGACTTTTCA
This sequence comes from Rhizobium sp. Leaf453, assembly GCF_001425605.1. Taxonomy (GTDB): domain Bacteria; phylum Pseudomonadota; class Alphaproteobacteria; order Rhizobiales; family Rhizobiaceae; genus Pararhizobium. The sequence continues at coordinate 137,299 of NZ_LMRG01000006.1, forward strand.
GCAAACCCCGGAGGTGAACATGTACCAACGTACCGTCCTAGTCGTCGATGATGAACCTTTGATCCGAATGGGGCTTGCAGATTGCCTCGCGGACGAGGGATACGCAGTGTTGGAGGCTGCGAATGTGCTTGAGGCGGTCGCAGTGCTGGGACGACATCAGATCGAGGCGCTGATTACCGACGTGGACATGCCGGGAGCACTTAACGGCTTTGACCTGGCGCGGTTGGTCGTGAGCTACGAAGCAGGGGTTGCAGTGATTGTCACCTCGGGGGGCCACACCGCAGCCGAGATCGACGAAGATCGAATCTGCTTTCTCGCAAAGCCTTACAAAACCGAAACCATCCTTGACGAACTCGAGAAGCGGATTTCATCTAGCACTCTCACCGCGACTGCTCTGGCGAGCTGAATAATGTCTTAGGCCTTGAAATCGTGAAGCCAAGATCGCATCTACGGTTCATCACCCGTTTCGATGCAATCTGCAGCGGCTCTGTCGCGCGTTTGTTGCCGTGCGGGTTTGCGAAGGGCGCTCTCCTAAACGGATCGAGCGCCCTTCCCTCATTTTAGGCTATGTTAGATGCGACCGAGCGCTCTTCATGGAACGAGATCAGCCGCTGTCCAACTTCGTCCCACAGAACGAGTTTTACGGAACGGAGACTGTCCATGATGGTTATTCTACCAAGATCGCTCAGTTCCGGATGATCCTTCAAAACCTCCGGCAGCCTGTAGAATGGCACCTTGCTCGACAGGTGATGGACATGATGGATGCCGATGTTTCCAGTGATCCACCGTAGCGGCAATGGCAGGACATAGTGCGACGCCCCATGGATCGCAGCATGGGCAAATTGCCACTCCGGTGGTTTCGACCAGTGCGTTTCCTCGAACTGGTGCTGAATATAGAACAACCATATTCCCGCAGCACCTGCGAGCAGCACGATTGGCAAATGGATGACAAGAAAAGGCACGACGCCGAGCAACCAGATCAGCAAAATCGCGACAATCGCCACAACCCCATTGGTCGCCATCGTCGAAATCCAGGGCAACGCTCCCGCGCGCATCATTCCGATCGGCAAGCGCTGTTTAATAAGAAAGACCCACGCTGGGCCGATCCCAAACATCACTATGGGATGCCGATAAAGTCGATAGCCTAAACGTCCCCAGCCTGACAGCCCCCGATACTCAGATACCGTCAGGGTTGTGATATCACCGACCCCGCGTTCGTCCAGGTTTCCGGCCGAGGCGTGATGCTCAGCATGTGCCCGTCGCCAGTAATCGTAAGGTGTCAGGGTCAGAATGCCGATTGCCCGACCCGTCCAATCGTCGAATCTGCGCCTGCCGAAAAACGAGCCGTGGCCGCAATCGTGTTGGATCATGAAAAGGCGAAGCAGAAATCCGGCGGCAGGAACAATCAGGATTAACCCGATCCAATAGCCATAATGGACGGCGGCCAATGCTGCTAGCCAGAAGAACGCGAATGGAATTGCGCTGACGAGGAGTTCGAAGAGACTGCGTCCGGGAGAAGGTTGACGGTATTTCGAGAGGGTTTTCAGCCAGGCCTTTTCGGCGCTGCCAAAAGCCGCTTGGGGAGCAAGCGAGATCATCAGTTGTCGTTTTCCTTCACCGCCGGGGTATTCGCCCAGCTTACATACATAGAGTTCATGTCCTGAGCGAGGCGAGAAGAACTAAAGTCGCTCGTGTGGGGACCTTTGGGGTGGGATTTCTCAGACGATTTGAGGCTTGATGGAAGGGACCGATTGCCGACCGCCGTCATAGGTTTCGTAGTCATCTGGAGGAATGTTACCGCCGGGTATGAGCTCATCGACCACCTTTGGCAGATCGCTGCTCAGGCGACTAAGTATCTTCAGGCGACAAACCCGTTCTTGCAGACAGATCGTCGAGAACGTCCGGACCCAAAGCCCGCGATAGCTGGGTATTGTCAATTTCGGTATTGGTCCAGTTTCGACCCAGGACTTTGCTGTTTCGCGTTGACCGTTCTGCTGGAACTGTTTCACAAGGTCACCGGGGCCACCTCCGAGAACGCTTCCGCTCGACGCGCCTCCAAGCAGGCCGCCGAGATCTGCGAGCCCGCCTGCGCCGCCGCCTGTCAGGCCGCCGAGCCCGCCCGTCAAATCCTTGACCAGTGCATTTCGTGTGGGCTCGTCAAGGACTGGATTGCTCTTGCGCCAAAGCCATCCGCGAACGACGAAGTATCGCCCGTCAGGCGTATCAGGATATCGGTCCGACATTCTCCTAGCGCCTGCCTTTGATCGCCTGTTCGATCATTCGCTCTGTTTCAAGATTGCATGCCAGCGAAAGCATGTGGCAGTCGGCAATATCCACCAGTGCGCCGGCGACTTCGGTCTCTTCCCAACCGGCCATCACAGCTTGATCAGTCAATAGCCTGAATGCGTCGGCAGCTGCTTCCTGACAGTACAGAAAGTGATCGGGATGCTCGGAAAGGGTTCTAGATGTTTGATCCCAGACTTTGATGGTGCATTATTTTCCCAAGCTTGGAGGAATGCACTATGGGACAAGTTCTACACGGCAGCGCCACGACGACAGAGGCAATCCGTCGAGCAATGCAAAATAGTCAAGAGAGCCTGAGGACGCTTTCGAAGCGCTATGGCATCAATCAGAAGACGGTGGCGAAGTGGCGGAAACGCACCTCCGCCGCCGACCTGCCGACAGGACCGAGGCAACCACACTCGACGGTTCTGTCTATCGAGGAGGAAGCGGTCATCGTCGCCTTCCGAAAGCATACACTACTGCCGCTCGATGATTGTCTTTATGCTCTCCAGCCCACTATTCCTCATCTGACACGCTCATCCTTGCATCGTTGCCTTCAACGCCACGGCATCTCGCAGTTGCCCGAGGTGGAAGGCGATAAGCCTGTGAAGCAGAAGTTCAAGACCTATCCGATCGGCTATTTCCACATCGATATCGCCGAGGTCCACACCGCTCAAGGCAAGCTTTATCTCCTTGTCGCCATTGACCGGACGTCGAAGTTCGCTTTTGTCGAGCTTCATGAGAAGGCAACCCGCCGTGTCGCCGGCAACTTCCTACGAGCCCTCGTCGCAGCAGTCCCTTACAAGGTTCACACCGTGCTAACCGATAACGGCACCATTTTACCGATCCTACCGGCGACGGGTGGACGCCGAGCGACATCAAGGAGATGAAGGCGAAGGGTATTCTCATCCGCGTCCATTCCTTCGAACTGGCATGCGCCGATCTCGATATCGACCATCGCCTGACCAAACCGCGCCATCCCTGGACCAATGGCCAGGTCGAACGCATGAACCGGACAATCAAGGACGCAACCGTCAGACGGTTTCACTACGACCAACATGACCAACTGCGCCAGCACCTGGCAGACTTCATTGCCGCCTACAATTTTGGCCGAAGGCTCAAGACACTTCGCGGTCTCACACCCTACGAGTTCATCTGCAAACAGTGGACAAATCAGCCGAACCGATTCAAATTTAATCCGATCCATCAAATGCCGGGACTAAACATCTAGGACCGGGAATGTACCCCCTATTATGTAAAAGAGTCGACTGAGACCTGTTCAAGGCCCGTTGACACCAATCTGAAACTTTTCGACGTCTTGTGGGTTTCCGCTACGCAAACTTTGGGAGATCATCATGTCGAAGCGTGAAATCATTGATACTGGAACCGACAAACGCTACGTCCGTCGCGACGAAGACGGTAAGTTCAAGGAATCCGTCGACGTCGGTCGATCTCTCTCAGCTGACAAACGCCACCAGGCGAAGCGCGACGCCAAGCCCGGCGAAGGCGACAAGGGCGATCATAAATCCAAGTGAAAATCGCCACCTACAACGTCAATGGCGTAAACGGTCGTCTCGAGGTCCTGCTTCGTTGGCTGAACGAGGCGAAGCCGGATGTTGTCGTCCTCCAGGAACTGAAGGCGCCGAATGCCAAGTTTCCAGCGAAGGCTATCGAAGCTGCCGGCTATGGCGCGGTCTGGCATGGCCAGAAATCCTGGAATGGCGTGGCGATCCTTGCCCGCGGGCAAGAGCCGCACCTGACGCGCAAAGGTCTTCCGGGAGAGCCGGAGGACGAGCAGAGCCGCTTTATCGAAGCCATCGTGGACGGGGTTGTGATTGGCGGCCTCTATCTCCCAAACGGAAATCCCTATCCTGGCCCGAAGTTCGACTACAAGCTTCGTTGGTTTCGGCGTTTGCACGACTATGCCGCCGAGTTGCTGGAGCTAGAGGTGCCTGTCGTCCTGGTGGGTGACTATAACGTCATGCCGACGGAGTTGGACGTCTACAAGCCCGAGCGCTGGACAGACGACGCCCTTTTCCGCACGGAGGTGCGCGAAGCCTTCCGAAATCTTGTCTCTCAGGGCTGGACGGATGCGCTACGTGACATGCATCCGGGAGAGCGCATTTACACATTTTGGGACTATTTCCGAAATGCCTATGGACGCGACGCCGGCTTGAGGCTCGACCATTTCCTGCTCAGTCCCGACCTTGCCACGCGACTGAAAAAGGCTGAGGTCGACAAGCATGTGCGCGGCTGGGAGCGCACCAGCGATCACGCGCCGGTGTGGATCGAGCTGTCCGACAAACAGACCAGACGGAGGATACGACATGAATAGTGACTGGCGAGCCGAATTGCGCAATGGAATGGAAAGTCTGCTGGATCAAGCGGTCGCTTCAGGAGCCAAGCAGGCCGATGTCTTTAAAGCCGCGATCGATGCAATCGACCGTTTGCGTATTGGGAATGAGCATGATCCCGTCCCGGCTGACGATGTTTCGGAAAAACGCGTAGAAGAGCCGGCAAATGACTGGTCGGCGGCGAGTGCCTGACTATGCCAGGGCAAAATTGTCCTGATGAAACGTCTTAATACGGGGTCGCGGCTCGATGGTTCAAGAGCTTTGATCCGCGACCTTTATTTTTCAACCATTCGGGTCCGCCCTCCTATATCAAACCGAGCTTTCCTATGGACTTCTTTATTTGCCCGATCTCGAAACATCCGGCGGCTAAACGTGATATAGCAGGTTGCGGCACGATCAGGTGCCCATGGAGACGGTCATGACCAAATTCGCGCTCTACGTTCCGCTTGAAGCAAAACCCGGCAAGGAACAGGAGGTCGCCGATTTCCTGAGATCAGCCATACCTCTTGTCAACGCGGAGCCAGGCACGATTTCCTGGTATGCGATCCAGGAAGGTCCGAGTTCGTTTGCGATCTTCGATACGTTTGACGACGAGGATGGAAGAGATGCCCACTTAAATGGCCAAGTCGCTGCAGCCTTGATGGCCAAGGCACAGGCCGGAGACCTGTTTGCCAAGCCGCCACAGATCCATAAGTTGGCTGTCCTCGCCGACAAGCGGGCGTGAGCGCCAGAACCTTAAAGTACTGACGAAAATGAGCTGTAGCTCTCAGTCGGCCAACTGCTCGGCTTCGATGTTGCCGGCGCTCGCTATATGCGATGATGCCTGTTCGCATGAGCTTGACGACGCGACCCGAACGGCATCTTCTTGAAGCGCAACGACCTTTAAGCTCTGATGGTTTCGATTGACGTGATTGTCAGCTGGGTGGGAGAACTCGCTTCAGATAAGGTGCTGTCCGGCTATTTCCTGAAAGGGCAACCTGTTCCGGTGTTCCGTTTGCGACTATCCGGCCACCTTCATCGCCGGCACCAGGCCCGATGTCGATGACCCAGTCGCTCGCCGCAGCAAGGGTCATGTCGTGATCGACGACAATCACGGTGTTGCCGGATTCTACCAACGCATTGAGCTGTGCGATCAGCCGCTCGACGTCCGAAGGATGCAACCCCGTCGTCGGTTCGTCCAGCACGTAGAGTGCGCCACCCTTCTGGGCCCGCTGTAGCTCCGTCGCCAGCTTGATGCGCTGGGCTTCACCTCCTGAAAGCTCGGTGGCAGGCTGACCGAGCCGCAGATAACTCAATCCGACTTCCCTGAGGACCTTCAATGACGATCGGACAGTCGGGGCGTTGTCAAAAAAATCCCATGCGTCGGCGACGGTCAGTCCAAGCACCTGCGAGATGTTCTTGCCTCGGTATCTGATTTCCAAGGTCTGCGGGTTGTAGCGGGTACCATGGCAAGTCGGGCAGGGGGCATAGACGCTTGGCAGGAATAGCAGCTCGACCATGACAAAGCCTTCACCTTCGCATCGGGGACAGCGGCCTTTGGCGACATTGAAAGAGAACCGCCCGGCGTCGTAGCGGCGCTTCTTTGCCTCTGGAGTGGCGGCGAAGAGCGAGCGAACATGGTCGAAGAGGCCGGTATAGGTCGCGAGGTTTGACCGGGGCGTCCGGCCGATCGGCTTCTGGTCGACCTCGATGAGGCGTCGGATGCTGTCCAACCCGCCTTCGATCCTGCCCTGCGTTGGCAAGCCCGGCTCCGCCTCCATTGCGGCGTCTTCCTCAGCATCGTTTTCCACACGAACCGGAGCGCCAAGCGCTTCACCGACAAACTCGACGAGCGCCTGGCTGACCAGGCTCGACTTGCCAGACCCAGAGATACCGGTCACCGTCGTCATTACCCCCAGCGGAAATTTGCAATCCACATCACGAAGATTGTTTCTTGTGACGCCGGACAGGCGAAGCCATCCATCCGGTTCTCTCCGACGTCCAGCCGGTTTGCCGGCTTCCGCAAAAAGATGACTGGCGGTTTCCGATCGCTCGACCTTCCACAGACCTTCCGGTGGGCCGCTGTAGAGGATCTCCCCACCCAACTCGCCAGCGGCCGGACCCACGTCGACGATCCAGTCCGCGTGACGGACGACGTCGAGCTCGTGCTCCACGACGAACAGCGTATTCCCGACCGCCTTGAGACCGTCGAGCGCCCGCAACAGCGCTTCGGTGTCGGCCGGGTGCAAGCCTGCAGATGGCTCATCCATGACATAGACGACACCGAAGAGGTTGGAGACGACTTGGGTCGCCAGGCGAAGCCGCTGGAGTTCCCCCGGAGACAGGGTCGGCGTGCTACGCTCAAGCGTGAGGTAGCCGAGGCCGAGATCAAGAAGGACATCCATCCGTCGGCAGAGGTCTGCGGCGATCCGCTGGACGACCATTGCCTTTTCCGGATGCTCTTTCCGCATGTGTCTTAAGCTTCCTGGCATCGGCATCCGCATAAGGCGCGAAGATGTCGGAGAACCTCGCCATCGGCAGCCTGCTTATCTCGGCATAGTCGAGGCCCTCGAACGTCACCGATAGCGACTCCTCGCGCAGCCGCTTGCCCTCGCATAGCGGACAGGCGCTGCTGATCATGTAGCGAGCAGCCCGCTTCTTCATCATCGCACTCTGCGTCGTCGCGAAGCTATGGGTGACATGTCGTCGGGCGCTGGAGAAGGTACCCATGTAGGAGGGCTCGTCCTTCCGTGCCATGGCACGCTTCACCTGATCATACGTGAGACCCGGATAGACCGGGACGACGGGCTGCTCGTCCGTGAACAGGATCCATTGGCGGGTCTTCTGTGGAAGCTCCCGCCACGGCCTGTCAACGTCGATGCCAAGCGTGATGAGAATGTCCTGAGGTTCTGACCGCCCCATGCCACTGGCCATGCCGCCACCGCGCGCTCGCGGATAGTCAGCGAGGGATCGGGCACCATGGATGCCTCGGTCACCTCGTGGACGCGACCGAGACCGTGGCATTGCGGGCAGGCACCCTCCGGCGTGTTCGCCGAGAACGACTCTGCATCGAGGTGCGGTTGACCCGGCGGATACGTGCCCGCCCGCGAATAGAGCATCCGAAGCAGGTTTGAGATTGTCGTCACGCTTCCAACCGAGGAGCGGGCTGTCGGCGATCCGCGCTGCTGCTGCAGGGCAACCGCGGGTGGAAGGCCTTCGATTAAGTCGACGTCAGGAACGCTCATCTGCGTGAAGAGACGGCGAGCATAGGGAGACACGGATTCGAGGTACCGGCGCTGGGCCTCGGCGTAGAGGGTACTGAATGCGAGCGATGATTTTCCGGATCCGGAGACGCCCGTGAAGACGACGAGCGCGTCCCGCGGAATGTCGACGTCGACATTCTTGAGATTATGTTCCCGTGCACCTCGGACGCGAACGACGCCTTCGAGCTTATGTTTCGAAGGCACTGCATCATCGATAGGTCGTCTCGTCATCGGATTTCCTGCAGTTGCACGTCGGATGGAGATAGTTCTGAGGCTTCCGCGATCAACGGCTCATCCGAGTGATTGCAGCGTTCCCTCACTGTCAGTAGCCGCTTGCTTCGCCGGGTGGCGGCAGTCGATGTCGATTATGCCGTAGCCAAGCGCCGAGCCTACACGGCGAACGAGCGGTTCCCACTGGCTGCGTCGATCGGCATAGCGTTCGGCATCTGGTTGCGTGTCGACGCCAGCATTGCGTAACACCGCCAAGGCCGCAGCATAGCTCGCTACAAGATCTGCAGTCCGCACGTCGGTCCGTTTCTCATCCACTGTCGGGAAATTTTGATCAAGTGTTGCGAGCAAAGGCGCGCACAGCTCTGTAGGGACCCGACGGGAGCCGAGCGCACCAAATCGCCATGCTTCTGCCGATCGAGCGTAGTTTCGATCAGCGTGGTGAGGTCCAGCACGACAAATGTCATTCGTGACGCAGAATAAAGCGGCTCCGTAAAGCGAAAGTAGAACAGCAACGGATAGAAATGGTGGGCCTCCTTCGTTAACGCGATCGAACGGACAAGATTACTCAGCTCGCTGGTAGCGTTGCTGAAGTTGCCGTCGCGGCCGAGCCTGGCAAGAATTTCGGCGGCGTCGCCCGTGCCGCCGGTCATCAGATCGACGGTGAGCGCCAGAGCGTTGCGTTCACGCAGAGCGGAGTAGACTTGCACCAGATAGCTCAGCACCAGCGACAGCACCGATGCGCCGATCAGCGAATTGACGAGGAAGAGAATGCGCGTGGCAGAGGTATGGGGAGAATAATCGCCACCTCCGACGATCGAGAGACTATTGCCGGCCACTAGAAGAGCGGTCACGAAGTCCGTCGACGCGCCGCCGTTGCTCGGCTGAATCGCGTCGCCCAGTTCGGGGCGGATGATCAGTGCAGCGCCTGTCGTCAGTCCGATGGCCCAAAATGCGATCAGCGCGACAACGATCACGGGACCGGCAAAGGGTAGGGCTGCGGATCTTCGGCGGCGGAACAGCCCAGCCAGGATTTTGACCGAGTTCCAGACAATCCGATTCCAGCGCGGCGCGAGCAATCCGGTACCGGCCCGAGCGTAGAGGACGGTAAGGAAAATGTCGGTCAGGAAGAGCACCATCAGCCCGGCCCCGGCAATCTGTTCGACAGTCATGGTTGCTGCCTCTCATGGTTCCGGAGCAGGTTGTGTGGTCGCGACAAGAGACATCTTTCCCGGCACGACGGCTCATCAATCATCAGCGCTGGTTGGCTCTTTGGTAGTACTGCTCGTTTTGTTCGGTGTCGATCGCAGATCCGCGAGATGTTTGCGAGCGGCTGCGCGCGCAGCCTAGATCCCACGGGAAAGCCGCTGCGGTCACCGTAGCTGGGGGCCTGGCCTTGGCGGCGGGTGCGGCGGAAGGTGGTCGCGCCCGCGGCGATCATGTCGAGAAGAGTGACGCCAGCGACCATCCTTGCCGATCGGTTTTTCTCCAGGAGACTCCTTGTTGGCTGTGGCGTCGTCGGAGCCGGTAATAACCCGCGGCTTTGCACTCGCCACACAGTTGTTATCGCTATGCTCTAGGCCTTTGGCATAGACCCTTTGCATCCTGATGAATGGCCGCAACCCTTGCCTTTTTCTTCTCCGGGATCACTTGTCCCCCTTCGTCCTGCCTGCATCCGTCAGTTTCGAGCGATCGGGGTTTTTCAGGTTTTCTCCGGCTGCGTCACGATCGGTCGCGGGATTGTCGACAGCCGGTAGATAGCCGCGCGGGTGCGTTTCTTCCGGTCCCTCCCACCGCGGGGATCGATCTGTAGTCCCGGCTGGTCCCGGTTTCGGAGTTTCCTGTTTCCTGACAATTTCTCCTTTATGTTGGTCAACCTCATGAGAGGGAGATGTTCCATCCGCTCACAGGCTCTTAGCGGCATGGCCTCATCGCGCAGCTTATCTGGTACAACGATAGAGCTGGAAGATAAGGCGCCCAAAGATGAACGCGCCCCAATACTATTGCCATCAAATCTGTACAGGCTTGATCGTCGCGACGGAGATTTCGCCTTCGAGAACGCTGCGGGTCAGGTCCATCCTCCCGTGATCAATTTCGATAACTGTATAGAGTTTCTCCGAACGGAAGGCGCTTGCGTTGCTGGTTGTGACGTCTTCTGCCGGAGCGGAATCGATTTCCATGAAATCCAGCTCGCGTTCGGCTGCGACGATACGTGCATCCCCACAGGTGCGCGCGGCGACCACGACGATGCCCTGGTATGGCGAGTTATCCCAGCGAGGGTCGTTCGCTTCCGCAAGAGGCTCCAACCGATAGACGTTGAGACGCTCGCGCGTATCGTCGGTGGTGACGGCGTCGTCTCGCTGCGCCTTGCTTTCGACCGATTGACCAAACGTAGTTGGACTGGTCGCGTTTGTCGGTCCAAGGTTGTTTTGATCATTGTTTGCGTTGGACATTGTTCGGCTCCTTGTGAGGCTTGAGGAGGATGCCGCTGGAGCGCCGCATCCCGCCATTCGCTGTTGAAACAATTACGCCGTGAGGACGACCTTGATGCAGTTGTCCTTCTTGTCCCGGAACGTCTCGTAAAGCGAAGGGCACCGACGGCATCGATGCATGTGTCGCGCCCTGTGGATTAGGATAAGAATAAAACGCATCTTGATCTCCTCGCGCTGCTGCGGGTTGAACTAAGGGTTTGATCGATTGTTCCGTTGATTTAGGGGTATGTGTTTCGAGCCCTGTCGCAGGGTCGAGACCTTGGACGATATCGATCATGCCTAGATCATGATCTCGCCGCCCGTGACGGGGATGACCGCTCCGGTGATGTAGCTGCCCTCGCTCGCGGCCAGAAGAACATAGGCACCCGCGAGTTCTGCGGGTTGGCCGGCCCGGCCGATCAACGTCTGCTTTCCAAACGATTCCGTTTTTTCCGGGGGCATCGTGGAGGGTATCAATGGGGTCCAGATCGGGCCGGGAGCAACTGCATTGACGCGAATGCCCTTGTCCGCGACCATTGGCGCAAGTCCTGCCGTGAAATTGGATACTGCCCCCTTTGTGGCTGCGTAGGCAAGCAGGTGAGACGATGGCTGACGGGATTGGATCGATGTTGTGTTGATGATCGAGCTGCCCGGTTTCATGTGAGGGATAGCCGCCTTTGACAGATAGAAGGGGGCATAGATATTTGTCCGAAACGTCTCGTCCCATTCGGCATCTTCGATCTCGTCGATATCTGTGTAGCTGCGCTGGAACGCAGCGTTGTTAACGAGGACATCAACGCCACCAAGTTCATCAACGGTCCTGCTGACCAACTCGATGCAAAATGATTCGCTCTTGATATCGCCGGGGACAATGATTGCTTTCTGTCCTGCCTCTTTGACCCAGCGTGCTGTTTCCTTCGCGTCATCGTGCTCGTTAAGATATGAAATCAGAACATCGGCACCTTCTCGCGCAAAGGCGATTGCAACGGCACGGCCGATACCAGAGTCGCCCCCAGTAATAAGCGCCACTTTGCCGACCAGCCGTCCGGATCCCTTATATGATTCTTCTCCATGATCCGGGACGGGTTGCATAAGCATTGTTTGGCCAGGAGGCGCTTGTTCCTGTTTGGGCTGCGGCGGCTTGGGGCGATTGGTATCCGACATCTGCATACTCCTTGAAGATATCGGACAGAACCTCTTACACCTCGCGAGGTTCCGCCGCTGATCATTTTAATCGAACACAAAAAAGCATTTTTCGCGATCGCTCATCGCGGGACGGCAGTTATGTATCCAGCCTTATGTTGAAGGATACGAGGTTACGCATCGATACTATTGCACGACTGGGCTTGCTCTGTTCAGCGCTGACGAGATTGGAAAGAACCAGCGATAGCAGCGTTCAAGCTCTGTCATAGGTGAATGATTTCAAAAGCGTCGTGACAAATTGCTTGCCTTTTCCTTCACCAAAACCTCGGTCCATTCGTCAGTTCCACGGAGCATCAGGCCTGTGTAAATCCTGTCGGCCGCAGCTTCCTCGATGCGCTTGATGTGCGCTTGGAAGGACGCTTCCCCGCCGGATTTGTACATATCGCGGACAACCATTCTCAAAATTTCCTGGATGGTTATTTGCCAGGCAGTGTTGATTGCCTGAAGCTCGCTGGCTTGCTGGGCCACGTTTTCTGCAGGATATCCACGGATTGTCAAAGCGGATGGGGCATGACAACCGGGCATAAAAAAAGGCCAGGCGGGTTGCCTGACCTCGGTTGGTATTTGCTTTCGTCTCTGCCAGTACATCCGTGGTCAAAGGAAAGCAGTTACCGATTAGACAGTCTGAAGATTGCAGGCCGACATCTTACCCGACTTGTTATCGCGCTCGAGGTCGAAGCCAATCTTTTGGCCTTCGACGATTTCGCGCATTCCGGCGCGCTCGACGGCAGAGATATGAACGAAGGCGTCAGCGCCGCCATTGTCGGGCTGGATGAAGCCGAAGCCCTTTGTGGAATTGAACCATTTAACTGTGCCAGTGGTCATGATGAACCCTTTCATAGCAACATAGCAGACCGCCGCACGAATGTGTTGCGGATGACGATAGCGATTGTTTTAACGGGAGGGTTCGTTCAGGGCGCCGTACTAATCGCGCAATAACCAAAGATCAGCAAGAAAATATCGATAACCATGCAGTAGTCGACTTGAAACGTCGGGTCAACAATTAGATTTCAAGCTCGGCACCCTCTTAAGGGTGCCAGAGAAAAACATTTTTTTGCTCGCTTTATATTTTGAGCCATGATGCCATCTCAATCCAAGTCTCGGAATGCACCTTCAGGCCGCGCAGAATTTAACACAATTATTTTCGTCGTCGCGGATCGTTCTTCTCAGTGGCGCGTTGCCTGTTTTCAACGGCATTAAAAAAAGACATACCGGTGGGATATGGGTGGTGGAGCATGGGGCAAAATGGAATCACAGTTCTCATCGTGGAGGACGAGGTCCTTATTCGGATGGATATCGCGGCGTTTCTGGAGAACGAGGGCTTCACTGTTCACGAGGCATCGACCGCTGACGATGCCATCTCTCTCCTAAATGCGAACCCTGACATCAGGGTCATGTTCACGGATATAGACATGCCAGGCACGATGGATGGACTGAAGCTCGCTGCGGCGGTCCGGGATAGGTGGCCGCCCGTTCAGATCATCATAACCTCTGGTCATCGGCAACTGACCGATCAGTTGCTGCCAATTCAAGGCAGGTTTTTCAGCAAGCCTTATGAGCACTCTCGCATCATCAGTGCAATTCGGGAGATGGTCGCTGAGGGGTAGCATCTGTCAGAATGCCAACTGAAGCGCGGCATTCGTTGCAGAGTCCTTTGCCGCCACTGCATCGAATTCAATGCCGGTGCGCCGAATGGCGGGCGCAACGCTCGGTTTGACGACACAAAGGGGAACAGTTGACCCGTGCTCTGGAACCTCGTACACCACCCTCGAGCCTCACGTCCAAGGCCGGCGCCTAGAGCGAAAAGGAAACCACATGGACGCCAAATATCCCTATGCCCGGGGCAACTTTTTCTCGGCAATTCGGATCCTCGCTGCCTCTTCCGAAAGCATCCAAACTCGATTGATCGAGGCGAACGACAGTATCCTTGCGGTCACGATTGACGAGTTCGAAGGCGATATCGAGCTGAAACTGAAGTTTGCCAGAATACTCGATCTTCTGGCGGTCGATCGCGACGAAATCGAACTCGTTGCTGTCGAAAATGCCGCTCACATGAGTGACGTTCAGGCAATAAAACTTGCGGAGCTGATCTGCGAATTTTTTTACGAACTGGGCTAATCTAATACCACGGGGAGTTTGGTGGCGACTACCAATCAGACAAAAATGTCCGCAGGCTTCTTCACGGTGGGGACTAGGCAAGGTATTTGCCCTTCTCATTCGGGATGAAAGGCAGCGGTCTTGCAAAAATGCAGGACGGCTTTGTTGCTCTAGCAATGACTTCGCCACCTATGTATGGGCTCACTCAGTTGACTGGTGGCTACGGTTTTGTGGCCGTGTTCTTTCTAAAATAGGGCTGCCACTCTACCAATGTCAGACCTCGCCGCCAAAGCCATGCATGCGGCTAGCCCACTGGAATCCTATCACTCCACCTTTGATTGGTTGAACGTGCCGAGCGCCAGGATGACAGTTAGGGGCGTCCATATCGCGAGATGAACCCAGTTCGGCCACACCACTAATTGGTCAGTGGTCATGAAGCCACCCAAGACGATATGACCCACGATGACGATCGAGAGGTAGGCGGGTAGGTCGTCGGCGCGGTGGTGGGTATAGTTTTCATCACAGACGGCACAGTTGTCAACGGGCTTGAGAAACGCACGAAACAGCTTGCCTTGTCCGCACCTCGGACATCTGCAGAGGAGCCCGCGTTTGACGGCTGTCCCCATGTCCCGCTTTTCGTCCTGATATACATCGCTCATTTTGGTTCCCTGTCCGGCCAACGGCCTTCGGTGGAGATCATGCCCAGAGCAACGATCAAGATAGTCACCGTGCTGGAAACGTCCTGGCTTCCCTTCTCGTCGGGGCGATGATTCTGGCGCCGACCATACACCGATACGGGCATCGTGACTATTCAGCCCGAGAGGCAGGCTGCAGTGCGCGCCCAACCGGTTGTGTTGTGAAGCTTTCAGCGTCGGTGGGGCGGCCCAGAAGGTAACCTCGGCCGACTGGACAACCCTTCTCGCCAAGCATTGCACGCTGTGCCACGGTCTTAACGCCCTCTGCGACCACCGTCAGGCCCAGGGAGCGTCCTAGGTCGATGGTGGCCCCGACAATTACCATTCTGGCGGCTCTCGTTGCGTGTTCGCTGACAAACGTTCGGTCTATCTTGATCTCGGTAACTGGAAACGTCTCAAGCGACCGCAGGTTCGAATAGCCAGTGCCGAAGTCGTCGGCGGAAAGTCCGACGCCAATCTGTCTTCGCCGCTGGAATGCATCCATCACGCCGGGCGTGTCGCTGAGGAACATGCTTTCGGTGATCTCAAGGGTCGGCCCTGGCCAAACGCAGGACGCGGTCCAGCAGTTCGCTCGTGTCATGTTGTAGGAATTCCCCTGCAGACACGTTCACCGAAAAGACCCGATCGCTCAGCGGTTCCCATGAAAGTTGACGCTTCGGAACAGATCGTGCCGAGGGTGCTTACAGCTATGCACCGAAGGGGTCCTCAGCCAAATGTCTGACCCAATTGCGTTGGTCGTCGATGACGAGCCACTTATTCTCATGGACACGGCCGACATCGTCGCGTCCGCCGGGTATCACGTCATCGAGGCGCGCAGCGCCGACGAGGCATTTGAGCTCCTCGCCAAGTATCGCTCCGTGAAACTGGTGATGACCGACGTTCAGATGCCGGGCACGATGGACGGTATGGCGCTGGCACGATATGTCGGCGAGCACTGGCCGGAGTCCATGTCGTCGTCGCATCCGGCGCCGTCACGCCGAAAGACGACGAGCTTCCGCAAGGCGCCCGGTTCCTTGGGAAGCCGCTCAATCAGGCACTCGTGCTTGAAACGCTGCAAGAGCTCGAAAGAGAAAGCGAACCCCGGCCGGACGGCTGAGTGAGACGTTGGCATTAGCTTCGTCAGTCGCTATTTGTATCCCGGGTCGCCCGTCGCAGAGATCGGATCGTTGCGACGCAGTGCGATGTGGGTGATATGGGCAAGCCGGACCGACATGATTTTCAATCGGACATAGACGCGATCTCTGAGATCGCCGCTGTTCCATCGATCCTCGAAGTCATCAGCGAGACGACCGGGATGGGCTTTGTGGCTGTGGCCCGGGTGACCGAACGCAGGTAGGTTGCCTGCAAGGTGCTAGACGCGATCGATTTTTGCCTCAAGGAAGGTAGCGAACCCGTCGTCGAGACAACCATCTGTCACGAAATCAGGGCCAGTCATGAAGCGGTGGGCATCGACGATGTCGCATCCAGCCCATACGCCGGGCACCATACGCCGCTCCAATACGGTTTCCAGAGCTGTATCCCTTCCCATCATTCAGAAAGATGGGACTCTATTGGGCGCCTTGTGCGCGATCGACCCGGAGCCTGCGAAGGTCAACAACAAAAAGAGGCAGACAATGTTTCTTCTCTTTGCAGAGATGATCGCCAATCATCGCGATGCGCGCATTCAGTTGCTTAAGTCCGAAGAGGACCGTCGACAGGAGATCGAAATCTCGAACATACGGGAGCAATTCGTTGCGATCCCCGGTCATGACCTGCGCAATACCCTCGCCTCGATGGCATGGACTTCGCACGTAGACGGTTAGGTGGCGGGATCTCGTTGACGCTGACGGACGCAGCGCTCCAGCCTACCTTGGACCGGGTGGTGGAGGAAATGCGGAGCGTCTGGGCCGACCGAACCAACGACGCAGACTTCAAGGTCTCGTATCCGATGCGAATGCACCATCCACGTCTGGCGCAGATGTTTTCAAATCTGCTCGGAAACGCGCTAACTCACGGGTCGCCTGACACGCCAGTCAAGATCGTGGCGGAAACGACCGATGAGGCTTTTGAACTTTGGATTGCAAACGCCGGCGATCCCATTCCGGAAGATGCACCTGAGAGGCTGTTTCAACGCTTCACGCGGCCAGTGAGCCAGCGGTCCAAGGAGGGACTAGGCCTTGGTCTCTATATTGCGGCCTAAATCGCAGAAGCCCTCGGTGGCACCCGGTCGGTGACATCGTCAGAGAAAGAGACGAGGTACACGCTTCGTGTGCCGGTCGAGCCGAATGTGGCTCATGCACCACCAAGGTGAAGCGAAAGTCGTACATCGACAAGCCGCCACTCGGTGGCCGTAATAAAGCTGATCACGCGGCTGTTAACAGTCTTGCCCACCGATGCGATCGGTCCGGGGACGAGCCGATCAGACGAGCAAGAATATCTGCTAGCTCACGACCGAGTAGGGCCGGACTTCAAGGATGGACACTTCTTCCTGGCGAGCCGGCAAGTCGAAAACGATGACATCGCCGACCTTTGCTCCATCAATCGCACGTGCCAACGGCGCCGTCCATGCGATCGCTCCAGACGTCGGATCTGCTTCATCCTCGCCGACGATGCTGAGCTCTTGTCGCGCGCCGTCTCGCTCGATCGTCACCGTGGTGCCAAACTGGACGTAATCGACGTCCTGTGAAAGCGGCACGATCTCCATGCTGACCTTGCGCGCCTCCCAGTATCGCATGTCACGGCTCAACGAAGATTGATCCTCTCCGTCGGATGCCCGAGCCAAACGGTCCTTCAACGAGGCGATCTCGCCTTTGATCTTGGACGCTCCGGTTTCCGTCACGAGGTTTCGTGCCCTGCTGACAGGCCTGTCTGGGACGCCGGGGATCGGCGCGTCATCAACTTCTTTGGTGAAAGCTCGGCTCATGATGCTGGTTCCAGTTTGAAGTGACCACTAACTAGGCTTGGCCCATCAGTCGTCGCTGATCGACGGAAGTTGGATCTCGATTTTCTGACGCTGCTTGTCGTCAAGGGGTTCGATCTTCTCGTCCCAGAATGCTTCGGCCTCGGCAGGCTCGTCTTCCCACTTTCGGGTGCTGACGATGTTATCGTCGACCTTGGCACGACGCGTTCCGCCTAGGCTGAGATATTCGTGAGCGCGTTTGACGGACGGGGTTTTTTCCTCATCCAGCTTGCTGGCTCCCTCTAAACCGCGCGCTTTGCGCAGAAGCGAACGCAGCGCCTCCCGTTCAGGCGGCGCGGTTCCCTGCGCGAGAAAGGCTCGCACCGAGGTGCGTGTTTCATGTCCCCCTGAATGCAAATGGCTCGGTGGAGAACGAAATCTTCGCCGGAGACATTGTCTTTCCCAAGCAACCATCGGTCTCCATTCGCACTCGTCGCAAATTCCCGCAGGTTTTCCACGTTCGCTTTCCTCCTAAAGGCATAGATGTAGGCTTCGCGCGGAGGAAAGCGAACAAGTATTGAGATGAGGCGAGACAATGAGTCGAACGAGACGGAACAAGTCGGTCCGTCACGGGTTTTGAACCCCGAGGTCGCGGCGTGTCAATCGGACATGACGGAGATGGTGAACGCAGCGATTTTTCCGTTTTCTCGCTGCGGGCAACGAAACGCCAGGCGAGCGCCCAACCTGTCCGCCGCGTCCTCATCCCTCTGATCTCGAGTATCCATTCATTGACAAACATCGCTATAATCGGCTCCGGCCCGACCGGGATTTACACACTGAAGGGTCTAATCGAGAGCGATACGCCTCTGTCGATCACCGTCTATGAGGCGAATGCCGACCCGGGCAAAGGCACACCCTACCATCCGCGCGCCAACGACCGCGCGATGCTCGCGAATATCGCCAGCATCGAACTTCCGCCGGTTTGCGAGAGCCTGGTCTCTTGGCTACGGCGGAAGACCCTGGCAGACCTGACGCTGCTGGGCGTACCTGTGGAGACGATAGGGGAGCGGGAGTTCTATCCCCGCATCGTGCTTGGGGAGTATTTCCAGTCGCAGCTTCGGGGATTACTCGCCAAGGCCATCGACCGCGGCCATGTTGTCGACGTCAAGGCCAATCACCGTGTGGTCGATATCGAGCTTCGCGAAGACGACATCGCCGTCAAAGTTCAGGCAGCTGATGGCGAAGAAAGTCAGCAGACATTCAAGCACGTGGTGATGGCGACCGGTCACGACTGGCCGGAGACAACCGAGACGAAACCGGGCTTTTTCATCTCGCCATGGCCGGCGGCAAATCTCGATACGATTGGGGATGTTTTGGTCGGCGTCCTCGGCACATCTCTCAGCGGTATTGACGCCGTCGTGTCCGTGGCCACCTCGCACGGGTCCTTCATGCTGGATGAAGCCGGCGTCCTGCAATATCACACGTCAGCGAGCAACGACTTTCATATCACCATGATGTCGCGTAAGGGACTGCTGCCGGAAGCCGACTTTTATTGCATCATTCCTTATGTCCCAACCACGATCTTCACCGAGGCTGCGGTGGACAGACTTATCGAGACCAAGCCCGATTGCCTTATCGACGAATTGTTCGACCTGTTTCGGGCGCAGCTATTCGCCGACGATCCCCAGTACGCCGAGCGCATCGGGCTCGGGATGCTGACCGTCGAAACTGTGGCAGACGCGTATTTCGCTGATCGCGAGTCCTACGATCCGTTTACCTGGGCCTCACTCAATCTCGGCGAAGCGAAACTGAATAAAGCAACCCGCAAGACGGTTGCCTGGCGATATTCGATCCTCAGGATGCATGAGATCCTGCTCCGCGCAGTCCCACATCTTCGCGAGGACGATCTCAAGCGCTTCCACAAGCACTTCAAGACGCTGTTCGTCGACGATTACGCCACCGTGCCGCATCAGTCTATCGAGCGCCTGCTGGCCCTGCATCGGGCTGGCCGGCTATCGGTACTGAAGCTCGGATCGGACTACACGCTCGACAGCGATACGGTCGAGCGCGGTGCCATCATCGAGACCGGCGGAGAGACCCACACGTTTGCAGCATTCATCGATGCGACGGGTCAGCAGGCCGTGTCCGCCTGGGACGTGCCGTTTCCCTCCTTGATCCGCCAAGGTGCAGTGCGCGAGGCGCAGACGGAGAAAGCATCCTCGGCTTTGGCGGGTAAGCAAGACACGGCAACGGTCGCGACAGGCGGCATAGACCTCGACAACCAGTTCCGGCCCCGCTTCGAAAAGCCGCTGAGCCGCAATCTTTACTGCGTTTCGATCCCGTTTCTCCTGCACAAGCTGCCCTTCGTTCAAGGCATCACCAGTGCTGCAGAGCTCGGCGATATCGTTGCATCGGCGATCGTTGCGGAGGTCGACGGGACCGCGGGGAGTATCGGCAAACATGCCGCTGATGGTCCAATACAGATAACTGCGTAGGAGCGACGATGAAGCTATTCATGTTTTATATCGGCGGTAACTGCGCCAACTCCAACATCGAATCACACGACGTCCGCTTTTCGATCGGCGAGACGGCGGCCAAGGAAAAGGAAGAGCGGCCGTTTCAATTTCAATGCGCCTACATCCGCATCGGGATTCAAGAGCGAAGTCTCAAAAAGCGGGGGAGGGCCTTCAGCGCGCGATCCGTCGCAACTCCGCTCACTGCGCTGGCATCTTCGGGGAAGACCGAACAGATGCAACCTGACCATAGTGGTCCGATCGCCTAGCCAGCGCGAACTGCTCGAAACTTCCGGACCCGTGAATGCGAGCCGCATGTCTTATCCGAACACCAGCGCCGATATCCGCTGCGTGAGACGTCGAGGAACAGCCACCCGCAATTCTGCCCCTGGCATTCGCGAACGGGACGCCGCTCTCCTTTTGATGTCAACAATTCGGCAGCCAACCACGCAACGCGCTCGGCAACGATATCCAGCTCTTCCGCCGCTTGTTCATGCCAACGTATTCCGCCGGCATGCTGCTGAAGGCTTCGCCGCGATTGAGCGCGCTTGGCAACCGATGTGAGAAGCGCCAGATCCTGGTCTGCGACTAGCGCTCCGTCCGATTCCGAGAGAAAGATGCGGTGCAGCACCTCGCGCAATTTCTTGGCTTGATCCAATTCTGTCTGCGCTTCGGCTGGCGACTTGGTGGCCCTCGAGAGCAACACGTCTTGCTCTTCCTGGCTGATCACGTCAAGACGTCGGGCCCAAGTGACAAGGTCGCTGAAGCTATTCAAAAAATCCGGACCCCAGCGCTCACCGCGGCTATCAACCGTGTTGACGAAGTCCAGCGCCGTATGGCCGCCGAGCAGACTGATGTCGCCAATTGTCTTCCGGTTTGTCATGGATTTGAATATCGGGTCGCGGAACGATTTGGGCAAGAGTGGGTTGTAACGGTCTATATACGATTTATCCGTTACGCAGATCGGAACGACGATGTCCGTCAGCCTGAACAAGAACCAGCTTCGCTTCCTGATGCTGTGTGTCATATGGGGAAGCACGTGGATCGGAACCAAGGCCGGCATTCAAGTTGTGCCACCCCTTCTGTTCGCGGGGACCCGCTTTGCGGCGGCCGGGGTGCTGATGCTCCTCTACGCTTGGACGAAAGGCGAGAGCGCAGCCTTTAAGATCGAGGATAGTGTTCGCTTCGTCGCTGTCAGTATCATGATGATCACCCTCTGCTACGGCCCGCTATTCTGGGGCATGCAGTATATCGACAGCGGCACTGCCGCCGTGCTGGAGATGTCGCTGACGCCGATCGCTCTTCTGTGCTTCGCCTTGCTTTTGCGTGAGGAGAGCCTGGACATCAAACGGATCGTGGCGATCGTGCTCGGCGTGGCGGGCTTGATCGTCCTGTTCTGGCCATCAGCGGGCGATCGAGCTGTCGCAACGCCGGACGCCTTTGCCGGCGCCAGCTTATGGGGCGGATTTGCGGTTGCATCTGCGGCGTTCACCTACGGATACGGTTCGGTCCTGGCGCGGCCTTTGCTGCGAGCCTATCCGGCGTTGTTCGTCGCGGGGATCACGACACTGGTCGGCGGCATTGCCTTGCTCATCGCATCTTTAATGTTCGAGCCAGGCGCACGTGCCGCCCTTTCAGGCGATTGGGGCATGATCGCATGGACCAGCTGGCTTCTTCTCGTCATCTTCGGCTCGCTGATTGGTTACACGACCTACATGCGGCTGTTGAGGGATATCGGCGCTTCGCGTGCCGGCAGTTATGCCTTCGTATCGCCAGTGATCGCCGTTGCGCTCGGCGCACTGTTCTTTGCCGAACAGGTAACCATCGTCGACGTGATCGGCATCATCGTCATGCTGTTTGGCGCCTATCTCGCCATGGCCGAAGTCCAGCCGGCAAAACCTGCCGTCTTTGAGACCTGATTCGAAACCGAGCATGAAAGGCGAGAGAAGATGCGGCCCAACCTCTGCCAGGGATAATCGGGCATTCGGGTCAGTGCACAGATCCTGAATTCCTCACTGCCTCGATAACGCGCTCGTCAAGGCGTGAATTGTTCCAAGACTTTCACCGGGGCTGCATTGTGACTTGCTGACGATACCAATCCGAATAGGGCGTATTTCGGCCAAGTGCCGATTGTAATCTGACGCGCCGTCCGTCCACACGCATGACCGCGCTCGCCCAAGAAGGTCTCTGCTGTATCAACCGCCTTTCTGGCCTCCCTCAACCGCCGCTGATCGCCAGCCACTTCTTTCACGGCGCGGCGCGCGGTCATTAGGTCCGACACCAAGCGTGTGCGTTCATCTTCAGTGAGGTTGGGATTGCTCTTCCGCCAAAGACGACCTCTGACGATGATGTCTCTACCCTCCGGAGTTTCGAGAAAGGGTGCGGGTGTCACGGCGGAGCTACTTGTTCAGGCTTGTCGGCACTGTGCAACAAATGACGACTGGTGTGGATCGTAGATTATTGCTGCTGTGTCGTCGTCGTCGATCACTCGTAGCGACAGCATTTATCGTTGCCCCCAAGTCGATAAGCCGTCTGCGGCGATGAGCAGCGCCGCGCGTCGGCGTCCGAGGCTCGGGCTTCACGTCTCAGACCAAAATGTCGCAACCCTGTTTTGATTAGTATTCCACGACCCGAAGCTGCGGCCTCTTAGGCCAGCGTGAGAGGTAGACGCTCGTCAGGCCGCCTTCTGCTTCCGTAGCATTGATGACATAACGGAAACGCTCCGCGATCGGTCTCAGCTGCTCGAGCGCATCCTTCGACATTTGACGTTCGATTATTGGCGTGCCTTGGGCAATCAGGACACTCATGGCGCCCACCTCGACGCCGATGTCGAATTCCGTCTCGCGGCCCGGAAACCGCATTCTAACGTCGTCAATGATTTCGATTTTGCGCATTCGTTCGCCTTTCCATCCAGATGGAATTGTGGCGCGACGTGGTGAACAAAGTCTTAAGGCGGTTGCGTGTTGTCTCGTGATGCGAACAAGCCAGCGGCCGGCATTAACACTCCCGGTCGGAACACTGGATCGATGCTGGCGTCTCAGGTCAATCCAGGGACGGTGAAGTGATCGCAACTGACGAACCCAAACTCGAGCTCGTCGAAAAAAGCATCCACGACGAGGCCGAACGCGTCGTCACAGGTCGTGTGCGAGTAACAACGCGCAGCGATCTCTCCGAGGAAACCGCTCACGCATCGCTCGCTGGCGAACGGGTCGAGGTGACACGGGAGAAAATCGGTCACGAAGTCAGCGAGGCGCCGCCAACGCGTGTTGAAGGCGACGTCATCATCATTCCGGTTCTTGAGAAAGTCGTCGTGGTCGAGAAGCGCCTGATGCTGGTCGAGGAAATCCGCATCAGGAAGATCGCCACGACGGAGGTGGCCATCGCGGTCACGCTCCGCAAGCAAACTGCCACGGTCGAAAGACCGGGAAACGAGACCAGCCAGCCTCGGCCGGCTTTCCGCTGTCGCCGGAAGTAGGCGATTGCTGACAGCGTCTCCCGCTGGGCGCGGGTCAGGCTTTTGACGGTGTCAGCTGCATCCCGATGATCTTCATCGGTAAGCAAGCAATCGTTCCTTCTCGCCAGTACGCATCATCGAGTTCAATCCAGACCGGCGCGTGATCGCTGGTATGCTCCCACGCACGGGCAAACTTATCGACGCCGCAGCCCTGCAGGCGTTCGCGCAGCGAGGGGCTCGACAGTAGGTGATCGATGCGCAGCCCGGCGTCGCGGGCGAAGGCGTTGCGGAAATACTTCCAGAAGGTATGAATCCGCTCTTCCGGATGCAGCAGACGGATGGCGTCGGTCCAGCCCATGGCGATGAGTTCGGCATAGGCGGCGCGGACCGCCGGCCGGAAAAGAGCATCGTCCAGCCACCGCTCTGGCTTTTAAACGCCGAGGTTTTTCGGCATGACGTTGAAATCGCCAACAAGAGCGACCGGCACCTCGAGTTCAAACAATTCCTTAGCGTAGGCCTGAGGGCGCTCGAACCAGCGGAGCTTGTAATCGAATTTGGGGGCGGGCGCCGGATTGCCGTTCGGAAGATAAAGACACCCGACGACGATGCCGTCTATCGCCGCTTCAATATAGCGGCTGTGGCTATCATCGGGATCGCCTGGAAGTCCGCGTCGGGTTTCGCGCGGCTCCTGATCGCGGGCCAGGATCGCGACGCCGTTCCAGGATTTCTGGCCGTGCCAGATGGCGCCATAGCCGGCACGTTCGATCTCGCGGCGAGGAAACTTCTCGTCGGGTGCCTTCAACTCCTGGAGGCAGACGAGATCTGGCAGCGCTTCCTCAAGCCAACGAAGCAGCACGTCGACGCGGCCGTTGATGCCGTTGACATTGTAGGTGGCGAGCTTCACCGGCTTGCTCAGCGCTTGTGGTCGCCCTTGTCGCCCTGGCCCGGTTTTGCATCGTGTTTGGCGTCGTGACGGGCATCGGCCGACAGCGAGCGGGAGACGTCAACGCTTTCCTTGAATTTGCCTTCGTTGTCGCGGCGGACATAGCGCTTGTCGGTACCGGTATCGATCAGTTCGCGTTTGCTCATGGCAGGACTCCTTTGTGGTTGCTGCATGGCTAAACGCGCGGCACTCTCAAAAGATGCATGTGAATCATATGCCTAGGGATGACTCTCAAAACGGGTAGGGGCGGACGGCTAAGTCATTGAAAAATGATTCGTTTCGACTCGGAACAATTACATGCCGATTCGCTTGAATCGCATTAGTTGTATCAGGAGTCTGTGTTATGGTTGCCCCGCGTGCGAATTGGAAGGGTTTCATCAAGTTCGGAGAGGTCGCCTGTCCGGTGGCTCTTTACACCGCGGCTTCCTCGTCGGAGCGCATCGCCTTCAACACGCTGAACCGCAAGACCGGCAATCGGGTAAAGCGCGAGTTCGTCGACAGCGAGACGGGCGATCCGGTCGAGCGTGACGAGCAGGTCAAAGGCTACGAGATTGAAAACGGCCAGTACATCGTCCTCGAACCCGACGAGGTGGCGGCCGCAGTGCCGGACAGCGACAAGACTCTGAAGGTTGACGCCTTCATCCCTTGCAACGAAATTGATGGGGTATATTTCGACAAGCCCTATTATCTGACGCCCGCCAAGATGGGCACCGAGGCCTTCGTGCTGCTGCGCGACGGCATGAAGAAAGCGAAAGTGGCTGCCATTGCTCGAACCGTTCTTTTCCGCCGCATGCGCACGTTGCTGATCCGGCCGCACGGCAAGGGCCTGATCGCTACGACGCTGAACTTCGACTACGAAGTCCGCTCGTCTCAGGAGGCCTTCGAGGAACTGCCCGACCTGAAGATCGAAGGCGAAATGCTCGAGCTTGCCGAGCATATCATCGGCACGAAGAAGGGCAGCTTCAATGCCAGTACATTCGATGATCGCTACGAAACAGCCGTTGCCGAACTGGTGAAGGCCAAAATCGAAGGCCGGTCGCTGCCGAAAAAGAAAGCGCCCGCAGTATCCAAGCAGAGCGATCTTCTGCAGGCACTGCGCAAGAGCGCCGGTCTGGGCGCGAAGAAAGCGGAGCCGAAACGCACCGCTGCCAACGCCAATAAGGGCGCCGGGCGAGAGAAGGCTACCAAGCCCACTGTGGTTGCGAAATCCAAATCTGCCGCCGCGCCAACGCGCCGCGCGAGCTGATCGGAGGTTACCATGGCAGTTCGTCCGTATTGGAAAGGCTATCTGAAACTCTCGCTCGTCACCTGCCCGGTGCAGATGATGCCGGCGACCTCCGAGAACGAGAAGGTGCGCTTCCACACTCTCAATCGCGAGACCCATAACCGCGTCGTCAGCCATTATGTCGACTCCGTCACCGGCAAGGAGGTGAGGGAGGAGGACGAGGTCAAAGGTTACCAGCGCGGTGAGGACGAGTACATCATCCTCGAAGACGAGGACTTGGAGAACCTCGCGCTCGACAGCACCAAGACCATCGATATCTCCACCTTCGCACCACGAGACAGCATCGAGTGGATCTGGCTCGACACCCCCTATTATTTGTCGCCGAACGATCCGGTTGGTCAGGAGGCGTTTTCGGTCATCCGCGATGCGATGGAATCGCAGGATATGGTCGGCATCTCCCGTCTGGTCATCACGCGCCGCGAGCGCGCCGTCATGCTGGAGCCACGCGGCAAAGGCATCGTGCTGTGGACATTGCGCTATGGGGATGAAGTCCGAGACGAGGATACCTATTTTGCGGGCATCGGCGATGAGACAGCGGATTCCGACATGATGCCTTTGGTGCACCAGTTGATCAAAAAGCAGATCCAGCACTGGAATCCCAAGATGGTCATCGATCCTGTGCAGGATCGGCTTCTCGATATCATCGCCGACAAAAAGAAAGCGCTGAAGAAGCCATCGAAGGCCAAGGCAAAAGCGAGTGCCTCGGGACCCGCTCCGAGCAACGTCATCAATATCATGGATGCCCTGAAGAAGTCGCTGGCTGCCGAAACCCGGACCGGCAAATGAAAAGACCCGCGAAACCGCTCCTGCGGGACGATAGCTTCACCTCGAAATCCCAGGCGCGACGCAAGCGCGATCCGGCACAGTCGAGCCTTCCCTTCGATCCGACGCCCAATCGGGTCGAACCGTGCCTTGCTCTGCTGAGGCGGCTCCGCCGACCGGTCCCGATTGGGCCTTTGTGGTCAAATGGGATGGCTTTCTGCTCGCCATTCACATCGAGCCGAAGGGCGTCCGCAATCACGCGCGGTGGCCACGACTGGACGCATCCGTTTCCCGCGATTGCGGCGGCCGCCAAAACCCTCGGCGTTGCCACAGCCATTCTCGCGGTGAGGCCGTCGTTCTCAATGCCCAGGGCCGGTCTGACTTCGGAGCGTTGCAGCGCTCGCTCGGCGGCCGAGGCGGCAAACGTGCCTCGACGGAGTCCGTCCTCTTCGCCTTCGACCTTCTCTACTTCGACGGTCACGATCTGACGGGGACCGAGCTGTCCGTTCGGAGGCCCTCCTGGAAGATCTTCTCGACGGCGCGGTCGGCGCTATCCAACTTTCCGAGGAGGTGCAAGGTGACAGCGTCGCACTTCTGGAGAACGCCCGCTCGCTTGGACTGGAAGGCATCATCGCCAAGCACCGCGATAGTCCGTACCGCTCGGGAAGGGACCGGCGACTGGTTGAAAATCGAGTGCGTCCAAAGCGAGAGTTTCATGATCGTCGGATACGAGCCGTCAGCCGCCGCCCGGGGTGGGATCGGCAGCCTGTTGCTTGCCGATCGCCGCAGACACGATTGGGTCTACGTCGGCGCCGTCGCCACAGGCTTCAAGGAAAGGACGCCACCTATCTGAAGAAGACGCTCGACATGCTGAAAACGAGGACGCCGGTCGTTCCGCCGAAAGGCAAAGGTTTATGTCTTCGCCCAGCCGACGCTGATCGCAGAAATCGAATTCCGGGGCTGGACCGACGGCGGCAGTCTGCGACATGCGTCCTACAAGGGCTTGCGCGAGGTCCAGGATAATGCCTCAGTCCATGAGCTTGATTGAGCCAGTGTTGGTGACGAAAAAAGTGCCGAATTTTTTCTCTGTTCGCTCTTGAATCGTAAATTCTCCAAAACCAAATCTTTTGCTGCCAGCCGCTGATGACAGGGCTGGCCTTGCTGGGAGCGCCGCTTTCGGCGCTTCTGTACCCATGTTGCTTCAAGGAGGATATGGCTATGGCAACATCTTATGACTATGCACCTCTCTTCCGCTCGAGCGTCGGCTTCGACCGGGTCTTCAATCTTCTCGAAAATGCCCAGCGCGCCCGCTCGATCAGTGACTGGCCGCCCTATGATATCGTCAAGACCGGGGACGACACCTACCGGATCTCTATCGCTGTGGCAGGCTTTGCCCAGAACGATCTCGACATCACCTTCCAGTCCAACCTTCTGACCGTCACGGGTAAGAAGCAGGAGGCGGCCGCTGACGGCTATCTGCATCGCGGTATTGCCGGCCGTCCGTTCGAACACCGGTTCGAACTTGCCGATCATGTCCGGATAAACGGAGCGGACCTGAGCAACGGTCTACTGTCGATTGATCTGGTTCGCGAGATTCCGGAGGCACTGAAGCCGCGAAAAATTACCATCAAAAGCGCCCCAGCTTTGGCATCTGCAGCTCCGGCACAGATCGAAGCGCAGAAGGCGGCTTAATGACACTGTCCCTCAACAAGGGCGCTGTCGCGACGGCGCCCATCGATATTCCGGGTGGGAAGGAGAGAACGATGAAACCCGATATGTTCAGGCAGCCTGTTTCCATTCTTGTCGGCCTCGGCTTTCCGGCAAAGGTTCGCAGCGTAATGGACGCCTACCGGCATCTTTCCGATTGGCCGGCCCCAAGCCGAGACACCGCGCATTCGATCGCGCTCAAGGCATGCAGTGCCGCGCTACGTGGTGAAATCGAAGCAGAGACCGCGCGCGGCCTGTTCGCTGCCTTTGCCGAGAAACACGATTTGCTGGCGCCAGAAACCAACGTGACCGCCGCCTCGCGTTTGCAGCGAGACAAAGATCCTCATGTGCGGTGAGGTTGTCCGATGATGCACGATTTGCTTCAGCAGGCCACCAACAATGCGATGGCGATGGGACCAACGGTCCTGCTTCAGGGCATGCAGCCTCGGCGACCGATCGACGTGGTGAGAGCGCCGACCCTTTCCATCGATGACAGGCGCGCGATCCTCGCAGCGTGGGCGTCGGACTTTTACGCGGTCGATTCCAAGCCCGCCCTTCGGCAGCTACCGGGAACAGCTCCAGTCTCGATCGATGAGGTGCAGGCTGCCCTGGAAGAACTTGATCGGCGCTACGGTTTTTGATCGCTGGCGCGTTCAGGCGGCCTGCTTCATCGACTTGGCGAGCCGCTTGATTGCCTGCTCCAGCGAGCGCTGTCCGTCGCAATAATCCTGCCAGGCGCTCGTCTTCTCAATAAGAGCCGGTACGGTGCGGATCGTAAACCGCTTCGGATCGAGATCCGTCTTCACCTGGGCCCATGTCAGCGGCATTGATACGGTGGCGCCGGGACGGGCACGCGGAGATAAAGGCGCAACAGCGGTCGCCATGCGATCGTTGCGCAGATAGTCGAGGAAGATGCGGCCATTACGCTGGTTCTTGGCCATCTTGATCAGATAGAGTTCTGGGTTCTCACGAGCCATTTGCAAGCAAACATCATGCGCAAAGCCCTTGGCCTCCGGCCAGGCCAGCTTCTTACCCTTGGCCGCGGCGAGCGGCGTGACGACGTGCAGCCCTTTGCCGCCCGTCGTCTTGCAGAAACTGACGAGGCCAAGCTCCTCCAGCCGATCGCGCATCTCGCGGGCGGCTTCGACAACGGTGGAGAAGGGGACGTCTGGACCGGGATCGAGGTCGAAAACGAGGCGGCCCGGCACTTCGGGGAGTTTCGGCTCGCAATTCCATGGATGGAGCTCGACGCCGCCGATCTGCGCGATCGCGGCCAAGCCCTCGACGCGATCGATCTGTAAATATGGCTTCTTATCGCCAAAGACCTGCACCAGTTCCAGGAGATTGGAGGTGCCCGGCATCGCATGGCGCTGGAAGAACTGCTCGGCGCCGATACCGTCAGGCGTCCGTATGATCGAGCACGGACGGCCCTTGATATGATCGATCAGCCAAGGGCCGACGGCCTCGTAGTAACGAGCCAGTTCCACCTTCGTGACCGGTTCACCATCATTGGCGTCTGGCCAGAGCGGCTTGTCCGGATTGGAGATCAACACGCCCATGACATCTTCCTTGCCGCTTTTGCGCGGCGGCTTTGCGGGCCGTTTGGATCTTGCCTGTGTGACCGGATCGGGCGTTTCCACCTCAGCTGGTTCGACCGGCTTCTCGGCGACGACTTCCATTGCTGGCTTGTCTTCTCGCAAGCCCTTGAACGCCGCCTGGCGGACAAGCCCGTCGGCGGTCCAGCCGGCGAACTCAATCTCCGCCACCAGTTCCGGCTTCACCCAGACGATGTTGGCATCCTTCTTCGGTGCCCCAATCCCGGTGAACGGTGACTTGGCCGTTTCCAGCGCGCGCAGCCTGGGCAACAGGACATCGACCTTGCCGGCGCCATAGCCCGTGCCCACACGGCCGACATAGACGAAATGGCTGCCGCGGTTAACGCCGACCAGCAGCGAGCGGAAATTGCCGTTGGTCGTAGCATAGGCGCCGATCACCACCTCATGGCCGGCCCGGCATTTGGATTTGGCCCAAGTCGCGGTGCGGCCGGATTGATAGGGAGCATCCGCCTGTTTGGAGACGATGCCTTCGAGCGACAGCTTGCAGGCTGACTTCAGGACGGCATCTCCGCCGGTCGCGAAATGCTCGACAAAGCGCAAGCGTGGATCCTCGCTAGCGTCATCGAGCAGTTTCCGCAGCCGATCCTTTCGCTTGGTCAGCGGCAGTTGTCGAAGATCTTCATCGCCTTCAAACAGCAGGTCGAAGGCAAAATAGACCAGCGCATCCGTCTTGCCTTCCGACAGCGCCGCCTGCAGCGCGGCGAAGTCTGGTGCCCCGTTGTCATCGAGCGCGCAAATCTCGCCGTCGATAATGGCGTGCGGAAGCGCGGCGCAGAATTCGGCGATTGCCGGGTACTTCGCCGTCCAGTCGAGACCTTTGCGGGTTTTGAGCGTGACCTCGCCGTTGTCGATGCGCATCTGGATGCGGTATCCGTCGAACTTGATCTCGTGGATCCAGCCATCGGCGGCAGGCGGACGCTCGCGCGTTTCGCAGAGCTGCGGCGCGATGAAGTCCGGCATTGCGGACTTCGCTGCTTTGGCAGCTTTGCCCGGCGCTTCCTTCTCGGTTGTGGTTCCGGCTTTGCGCTCTTCCGCTGCAAGGCCGTGATTGCTGTCCCAGACCGCATCCGCCTGGACTTCGCCACTCTCGATCATGAACGGTTTCGGCTTCTTGCCCTTGCCGGCGGCGATCGCTTCCATCGTCCGCCCCGAGGCGACAGAGGTTGCGTTCTCTTCCAAAACGGCCGCGCCGTTGTCCTCGACGGAGAAATCATCATGATGTTTGATCAGCAGCCAGTTGGTGCGCTTGCCGCCGTCACGGTCGTTCCGCATCCGCACCAACACGAAGCTGCCGTGCAGCCGCTCGCCCTCAAGCGTGAACTTGAAATCACCGTTGGCAAGCGCCTGTTCTGGCGTCCGGTTGCCTTCCGGCTCCCAATAGCCGCGGTCCCAGAGCATAACCGTGCCGCCGCCATATTGGCCTTTAGGGATCGTGCCTTCGAAGTCGCCATAGTCGAGCGGGTGATCCTCGACCTCGACGGCAAGACGCTTGTCGTGCGGATCGAGCGACGGGCCTTTCGTGACAGCCCAGGACTTGAAGACACCGTCGAGTTCGAGCCGCAGATCGTAATGCAATCGCGTGGCGTCATGCTTCTGGATGACGAAGCGCCGGCGGTTCGACGTTTTCAACGTCGCCAGGCCGCTCGGCTCCTGCGTTTTCTGGAAGTCGCGTTTCTGCTTATAAGTCGAGAGCTTGTCGCTGGCCATCGCGGTCCCCGGTACACTTCCGCCATCCGCGTCGAATGACGACGGAGCTGAGGCGCGGGCCGGACAGGTGGGACGCTCGACTGCCGTTTCGTTGGCCGCAAGGAGAAACCGGAAAAATCCTCGCGTTCGTCATCCCTGTCACGTCCGGTTGACACGGCACGCGACCTCGGAACTGAGAATCATCTAGCCCGTATTTTGTTCCAACTCAGCCTGTTGAGATGTGGTGAAAAACAGAAAGCGCGTCAGCCGACCTGCTCGACATTGAGGGTGCCGGCGGGAAGTGGCCTGATCAGAGATTTCGCCGAGACAGATGGATCGAGCCAGTCCGCCCAGGCGTCTTGCTCGAGGATGACGATCTGCCGGTCGTGATAGGGCGCGATGTCCGGTCCAGGTTCCATCGTCAGCATGGTGAAGGCTTGCCCGACGTCACCCGTGTCGCGCCAGATACCGGCGATGCAGAAGATCGGTTCGTCCTTTTTGGTGAACAGCCACTTGTCCTTGCGCTTTTTCCCTTTTTCCGTTGGATCGGTGAATTCGTAGAAGCCATCGGCAACGATAAGGCACCGATTGGAGTTGAACTCGCGTCCGTCCGAGCGGAAATTGTAGACCGGCCGCTTGTTCTGGCCCGGCCAACTCCATCGGCGCTGGACGAGGTCCGCCTCATCGCGCGCTCCCTCGATCCCCCGGATGATCGGCGCCATGTCGGTGATCTTGATGTCCTCGCGTGCTTCAACATTCGGTGCACCTTCA
Source organism: Rhizobium sp. Leaf453 (assembly GCF_001425605.1). Taxonomy (GTDB): domain Bacteria; phylum Pseudomonadota; class Alphaproteobacteria; order Rhizobiales; family Rhizobiaceae; genus Pararhizobium. The sequence continues at coordinate 169,487 of NZ_LMRG01000006.1, forward strand.
CCAAAGCGGATCTTGATCTTGAGATGGGCGAAATTCTCGACGATCGACGCCAGGTCCACCATCAGTCGATAATCATTGCACATGCGTCCTCCGCGCTCCTTCTTGTCTGACTGGGTTCTTGCTATGTTCTACATATGGCGAAAGCGAAGGTTTTCCAGACCGACGCCCCGCTCGACGAGCGCCGCGTCATCATACGGCGCCATGACGGCGATGTGGAGATGGTGGAGCTACCCGGGGGTTGCGTCCTCTCGATGGTGGCCCGCGTGCGGTGCATGTGGTGCGCTCAGAAGGAAGGTTGTTCCCGACTAATCGCTGCCTGGTGCAGGCATCCGAGTTTCGCCATCGCAGTGGGGGCAAGAATTTCAGTTTCTCACTGGGGAACGGTGACTGGTTTTATTTCGCAGGAATCTGGCGGCAGGCGTCGAATGGCTGGTCGGAAGCCTATGCCATCCTCACTATCGAGGCGAATGCCGACATTGCGCCCTATCATGATCGGCAGATGGCAGTCCTGACGCGCCACCAACGGATGGACTGGCTCGACGGGATTATGCCGGAAGAGGAAATCCTACGGCCACTTCCTGCCAGGACCTTCCGCGTCAGTCCTCTTTCGAACGCTTCTTTCCAGCCGCCGCTGGCAGTTTAAAGGGCGAGCCGCAGTTGCGGCGTGGTTTCAGGCCTGCGTTCCTCCAGGGAGGACAGCGACACGCCAAGCAGGCGTATACCCTTTTGCGCCGGGAAGATCGGTCCAAGAAGCAGATCGACGACCTCCTCCAGATCGCTGATCGCCGTTAGAGGTGCCGGTAGTGTCTTGCTGCGGGTGATCTGGGTGAAGTCGGCATATTTGACCTTGAGCGTTACCGTCTTGGCGCCGATCTCATTGGCTTCGCAATGGCCCCATACTTTCTCGATCAGCGGCTGAAGGCCTTCGCGCGCCGGCGCAAAGGCATGGATATCCTGCGAGAACGTATCCTCCGCACCGACGGACCTGCGCACCCGGTCCGGTTTGACCAGCCGGTTGTCAATGCCCCGCGCGATATCGAAAAAGTAGGGTCCGGACTTCCCAAAATGCTGGATGAGGAAATCCAGCTTTTTTATCTTCAGATCGGCGCCTGTCTCGATGCCCAGCCGATGCATTTTCTCTGCCGTCGCCGGACCGACACCATGGAATTTCTTGACCGGGAGCTGCTCGACAAAACGGGCGCCGTTCCTCGGCGTGATCAGGAACTGGCCGTTCGGCTTGTTCTGCCCGGAGGCCATCTTGGCGAGGAACTTGTTGTAGGAGATGCCGGCGGAGGCCGTGAGGCCAGTAATTGCGAAAATTTTTGCCCTGATCTCCTCGGCAATCTCGGTAGCGATCGTCATGCCTTTCCGGTTTTCGGTGACGTCGAGATAGGCTTCGTCGAGCGAGAGTGGTTCGATGAGCGGTGTGTATTCCGCGAAGATCGCGCGGATCTGCAGCGAGACCGCCTTGTAGACGTCGAAGCGCGGCCTGACGAAGATGAGGTCGGGGCATTTTCGCTGGGCGGTGACCGACGGCATGGCGGAGAAGACTCCGAAGGCTCGGGCCTCATAGCTGGCGGCGGCAACGACGCCGCGGGCTGCGGGACTGCCGACAGCGACCGGCCGGCCCCTAAGCTCCGGATTGTCGCGTTGCTCGACCGATGCGTAAAACGCATCCATATCGCAATGAATGATTTTGCGGATGGCGCCCTGAGCGTCAGGTTCTATGGGACGATCGTTTGCCTCATCTGCCACGTCAAGTCCTCACCGCCACATGCTGCGCATCCTGGCGCCGACATCTACACGGATCTGGCGCGCACTGCGCTCGGAAGCCGAAGCGCTTACCTGGGGCCATGTCGTCGCTTCAAAAAACTGCAGCAGCGTCACGGGGATAAACCGTGTTCGCGAGGCATAGACATGCCGGTCGCCCTGGGCATGCTGGCCTCCAGTGAAGAAGCGCTGCGGCGTGAGGAGCGTCAGGCTGTCCTTTGCCCGGGTCATGCCAACATAGAGCAGCCGGCGCTCCTCTTCGAACTCGACCGTCGTGCCGACCCCGAGATCCGAGGGAATACAGCCGTCGACGACGTTGAGCATGAACACCGATCGCCATTCCTGGCCCTTGGCCGAATGGATCGTCGACAGGATCAGATAGTCCTCGTCCAGCAGCGGAACGCCGGCCTGGTCGCTTGTCGCATCCGGCGGATCGAGCGTCAGTTCGGTCAGGAACCGCTCACGGCTCGGATATCCAGACGCGATCTGTTCGAGCTGCAGGAGGTCGGCCTTCCTCGTTTCGGCATCCTCGTGAATGCGGTCGAGATGCGGCTCATACCACTCTCGCGCCTGTGCGATTTCCGCTGGCCAGCCGCCCTCTGTCTTCCGCAGTCCCATCAAAACCTTCACAAACGCCGTCCAGTCGGGGCCGGCTTTCGGCGGCGGCGGGATTTCCGCCAGCGCCATCAGCGGTTCGGGATCTGCGGCGATCGTGTCGAGGATCTTTCCCGCTGTCGAGAGGCCGACACCCGGCAGCATCCGCAGCAGCCGGAAACCGGCGACGCGATCACGCGGGTTCTGGGCAAAGCGCAGCACCGCCAGCATGTCCTTCACATGCGCGCTGTCGAGGAATTTCAAGCCGCCGAATTTGACGAAGGGGATGTTGCGGCGGGTCAACTCGACTTCCAACGGGCCGCTATGGCTCGATGAGCGGAACAGCACGGCCTGCTGCTTGAGCGTCATGCCGACCTCGCGATTGGCAAGAACCTGCTCGACGATGTAGTTGGCCTGGTCCGCCTCGTCCTTGACGGTCACCAGCATCGGGCGCTGCTCGGACTGCCGATCGGTCCAGAGGTTCTTTGTGAAGCGTTCCCGGGCGAGGTCGATGACCCCATTGGCCGCCGCAAGGATTGTCTGCGTCGAGCGATAATTGCGGTCGAGCGTGATGATGTCGGCGGCCGGCGAGAATTCGTTTGGAAAGTCGAGGATGTTGCGCACGGTCGCCGCACGAAACGAATAGATCGACTGCGCGTCGTCGCCCACGACGGTCAGGCCACGCCCGCCCGGCTTCAACGCCATCAGCACCGACGACTGAAGCTTGTTGGTGTCCTGATATTCATCGACGAGGATATGGTCGAAACGGCCTCCGACATCGTCGGCGATCTCGGGATCGGACACCATCTGCGCCCAGTAGAGCAGCAGGTCGTCGTAATCGAGGACGTTTTGCGCCTGCTTGGCCTCGACATATCCGGCAAACAGTTCTTTCAGCTGCGCTTCCCAGCCGCTAACCCATGGATAGTTCGCCTTCAGCACCGCCGCCAAGGGCGCTTCCGAATTGACCACCCGTGAGTAGATCGAAAGACACGTGCCTTTGGTCGGAAACCGGCTTTCCGTTTTCGAGAAGCCGAGCTCGTGGCGCACGAGGTTCATCAGATCCGCGGAATCTTCGCGGTCGTGGATGGTGAAGTCGACATTGAGGCCGATCTGCTCGGCATAGATCCGCAGCAGTCGGGCGCCGATCCCGTGGAATGTCCCGGACCAGGCTAGCGCGTCCGTCAGGACGCCGGAATTGGCGCCGAGCACCTGTTTGCAGATCCGCTCGACACGGCGGGCCATTTCCGAGGCAGCACGACGGGAAAAGGTCATCAATAGAATGCGGCGCGGGTCGGCGCCGCTGACGATGAGGTGAGCCACACGATGGGCCAGTGTATTGGTCTTGCCGGACCCGGCGCCGGCGATGATCAAAAGCGGGCCGGCCAGCTTTCCCTCCGGTAGCGCAACGCCGTGCTCGACCGCCAGCCGCTGCTGTTCGTTGAGCTTCTCCAGATAGGCAACGCTCATTCCGGTCTCATCTCCTGCGGACTCTTTTGACTTGTCTGGCGACGCAGGAAATTTTTCCTGCCTGTGAATAAAAGCCCATCCATTTGATCTTGCTCATGGATTCTCAAGCTCATCATGGTCGCCCAACTTTCTGCTGTGCCGAACGCCCAAAGCATCCGATTGACTCATTGCACGTTAGAGAACAAAAAAGGAACATAACCTACGCTAAGCCCATTGAAAAGGTCTTGATCGGACTTGCCCACATTATGCAAAATCGTGCCCGAACCATTGCCATCGAGGAGTTGCGTGAGCGCATCCAGCATCTGGAAGGCGGCTCAGTACGGACTCGCGAGGCTCTGCCGTTCGGTGTGGATGAGATCGATCGACATCTGCCTGGAGGCGGTTTGGCGCTCGGGGCGCTTCATGAGGTCGCCGGCGGCGGTAATGGAGCACTCGACGGGGCTGCTGCTGCCCTGTTTACCGCCGGGATCGCCGCACGCACCAAAGGCAAGGTGTTCTGGTGCGTCACCAGGCAGGACCTGTTCATGCCGGGGATCGTGCAGGCGGGCCTGTCGAACAACCGCGTCATCATGGTCGAATGTCGCGACGAGAAAGGCATTCTCGACTGTTTCGAGGAAAGTCTTCGATGTCGAGGCGTCGGCGCCGTGATCGGCGAGCTGGCCCGCTTGCCGATGACCGCGTCGCGCCGGCTGCAACTCGCCGCCGAAACCTCCGGCGTGCTTGGCATCGCCATTCGCCGCTGGCGCCGCCAAGCGGATGTTTCCGATTTCGGGCATCCGACGGCTGCCGTGACGCGTTGGCGCATCTCGGTCTTGCCGTCACAACCGCTGCCGGTTCCAGGCATTGGCCGGGCCCGGTGGTATCTCGAACTTCTTCGTTGCCGTGCCGCAGAAAGTGCTGATTATGTGGTCGAAGCCTGCGATGCCAAGGGTCGTCTCGGTCTACCTGCCGACCTGGCCAACCGATCGCCGTCGAAGGATGCTTGGGCAACAAGCGCCGCCGGTTGACCAGCCTGTGGTGATGATCGCCCGCGAAGGCAGCCGTCGGCGGGTCGTGGCCGCCAATGCCGCCGCGATGGCCGCGGGACTGCGTATCGGCATGCCCGCGAGCAAGGCCCAGGCATTGGTTGCCGAGTTGATCATCGAGGAGTTGCGCCCTGAGGAGGATCGCAACGAGCTCGATCGCCTGGGGCTATGGTTCCTGCGCAACTATGCGCCGATCGTGGCAGTCGATCCTCCCGACGGCATCGTCATCGATACGACCGGCGCCGATCATCTGCATGGCAACGAGACATTGATGCTATCAGGAATGATCAATCGGCTGTTCGCGATGGGTTTTACCGCCCGTGCCGCCGTAGCCGACAGCTGGGGCGCCGCGCATGCGCTAGCCCGCTTTTCCGCCAAGCCCGCTCTGGTCGTTCCGGAGGGGGAGGCGGCGCAAGCTGTGCTCGATCTGCCGATCGCGGCGTTGCGGTTGGAGAACCGAACTGTCGCCGCGCTTCGCACCCTCGGTTTCGATCGCGTCAGTGAGCTCGCCGCCACGCCACGCGCGCCGCTGGCCCTGCGTTTCGGTCCCGAAATCGGCCGCCGCCTCGACCAGGCGCTCGGGCGCGTTGCTGAGCCGATCGATCCTATTCGCGCCGCAGAAGCCATCGAAGCCCGACGCGCCTTTGCCGAACCGATCTCCGCTGCCGAGACCATCGCCCGCTATACGCGGATGCTGGTGATCCGCGTATGCGGGTTGCTTGAGGAACAGGGGATTGGCGTTCGCCGACTGGACCTCATCCTCCATCGTGTCGACAACACCTTGCAGGTCATTCGAGCAGGAACGGCGAAACCGATCCGCGATGTCGAACGCCTAAGCAAGCTCCTCTGCGACCGGATCGACACGATCGATCCCGGGTTCGGTATCGAGATCATGGTTCTGTCGGCCGCGCATTGCGAGCCGCTGGATGCGATACAGACAATATCGTCGCTGATCGAGGAGCCGGAAGCGGAGATCGGCGGATTGATCGACGTGATCTCCAATCGCGGTCACCGCGTCTATCGCGTTGCCGCCGTCGAGAGCGAAGTGCCCGAGCGTTCGCTGGCGGCGGTTCCCGCTCTAGCCGAAGACGATGAACTGGGATGGCCAGCGGAATGGCCGCGACCGTCCCGGCTCCTTCTTCATTCCGAGCCAATCCAGTGTATGGCGCTGCTGCCGGATCATCCCCCTGTCAGCTTCACGTGGCGTGGCAGCCGCCATGCGGTCAAGCGCGCCGACGGTCCGGAGCGCGTCTTCGGCGAATGGTGGAAACGCGACAAGGAGCTCGGCGCCATCAGGGATTATTTTGTGGTCGAGAACGAGGCGGGTGAGCGCTTCTGGATCTATCGTCAGGGCGATGGCGAACATGCCGACAGTGGCTCCGGCAACTGGTTCCTGCAGGGGATCTTCGGATGAGCGAGACCGGGGCCGATCAAAGCCGCTACGCCGAACTGCAGGTGACCTCGCATTTTTCCTTTCTGCGCGGGGCGAGTTCCTGCGAGGAGCTGTTTGCGACTGCGGCCTTGCTTGGCATCGAGGCATTGGCCGTTACCGATCGCAACAGTCTTGCAGGGATTGTGCGGGCGCATCAGGCGGCCAAGGATATTGGCATCCGGCTTGTCGTCGGCTGCCGTCTGGATCTGCGCGACGATCTCTCGGTTCTCGTCTACCCGACCGATCGCCCGGCCTATTCCAGACTGTGCCGTCTGTTGTCTCTCGGCAAGGGGAGGGCCGGCAAGGGCAAGTGTGATCTCGGTTGGGACGATCTGGTCGCCTATGGCGAGGGCTTGCTGGTGGTTCTGCTTCCCGATCTTGCCGACGATCTTTGTGCTATCAGGCTGCGGAGACTGCGCCAGGATTTTGGCGATCGTGCCTATCTGGCGCTCACACTTCGTCGCCGGCCGAACGACCAGCTCCGACTTCAGCAGCTCTCCAACTTCGCCGCACAGGCCGGTGTCTCAACGGTCGTCACCAATGACGTACTCTACCACGACCGCGATCGTCGTCTGATGCAGGACATCGTCACCTGCATCCGGCACAATTGCACGATTGATCAGCTTGGCCGCCGCAAACAGCGTTTCGCCGACCGCTATCTCAAGCCGCCGGCGGAAATGCATCGGCTGTTCAAACGCTACCCGGAAGCGCTAGCCCGGACCCGCGAGATCGGCGCGCGGTGCAGATTCTCGCTCGACCAGCTGGCCTACCAGTATCCGGACGAGTTGATGCTCCCGGGGCTAACGGCACAGGAGGCGCTGGAGCAGCTGACATGGGAGGCCGTGCCGAACCGCTATCCGGAGGAATTGCCAGCGGATGTCGAAAAGATCCTGAAGCACGAATTGGCGCTGATCGCCAAGCTCGACTACGCGCCCTACTTTCTCACCGTCAATTCCATCGTGCGCTTCGCCCGCTCCAAGGCCATTTTATGTCAGGGCAGGGGATCGGCGGCCAATAGCGCCGTCTGTTACGTGCTCGGCATCACCTCGATCGATCCGTCGCGCAGCGATCTGCTGTTCGAGCGCTTCGTTTCGGAAGAGCGGCGGGAGCCGCCGGACATCGATGTCGATTTTGAGCACGAGCGAAGAGAGCAAGTCATCCAGTGGATCTACGAGACCTATGGGCGCCAGAGAGCCGCGCTGTGTTCCGTCGTCACCTGTTATCGCGCCAAGGGGGCGCTCAGGGACGTTGGCAAGGCTCTCGGCCTGCCGGAAGATCTCACCAAGATGCTTTCGTCACAGGTCTGGGGCTGGAAGGAAGGCATCGGCGAAAAGCAGGCGGCCGATCTCAATCTCAACGCCACCGACCGGCGTCTTCGTCTCGCCTTCGATCTTGCCCAGCAACTGATCGGCACCCCGCGGCACCATTCGCAGCATCCGGGCGGTTTCGTCTTGACGCAGGACAGGCTGGACGAGCTCGTGCCGATCGAGCCGGCGGCGATGGAAGATCGGCAGATTATCGAATGGGACAAGGACGACATCGACATCCTCAAGTTCATGAAGATGGACGTGCTCGGGCTTGGCATGCTCTCCTGCATGAAGCGTGGCTTCGATCTCCTCGATGAGCACAAGGGCATCAAAAAGGATCTCGCGACCATCCCGCCGGAGGATCCGCGCACCTATGCCATGATCCGGCGGGCCGACACGCTGGGCACGTTCCAGATTGAAAGCCGGGCGCAAATGTCGATGCTGCCTCGGATCAAGCCCAGGACCTTCTATGACCTCGTCATCGAGGTGGCGATCGTCCGCCCCGGTCCGATCCAGGGCGATATGGTGCATCCTTATCTCCGGCGGCGCGAAGGCAAGGAAAAGGTTCATTATCCGAAGCCGGAACTGGAGAAGGTTCTGGGAAAGACCCTTGGCGTGCCTTTGTTTCAGGAACAGGCGATGCGTGTGGCGATCGAATGTGCCGGCTTTACCGCCGGCGAGGCCGATCAGCTGCGGCGCGCCATGGCGACATTCAAACATACCGGAGGTGTTTCAAAGTTCGGCGAAAAGCTGATCAACGGCATGATCGCCAATGGCTACGAGCGTGACTTTGCCGAAAAGACCTTTAGCCAGTTGGAAGGCTTTGGAAGCTACGGTTTTCCCGAAAGTCACGCTGCCTCCTTTGCCTTGATCGCCTATGCCTCCTCCTGGCTGAAATGCTGGCATCCCGACGTTTTCTGCGCAGCGCTGCTCAACGCCCAGCCGATGGGATTTTATGCGCCCGCCCAGATCGTCCGCGATGCCCGCCAACACGGCGTTGACGTCCGGCCCGTCTGCATCAACAGCTCTCGCTGGGACTGCACGCTCGAGCCCAGTGAGGATGGCCGCTTCGCCGTTCGCCTGGGGCTGCGTTTGGTCAAGGGATTGGCGAACAAGCATGGGGCGACAATCGTCGCCGGGCGAGAAGACGTTCCGTTCCAGTCGATCGACGATCTCTGGCGCCGTGCCAGTGTGCCCTCGGCGTCCCTGGTCCAATTGGCCGAAGCGGATGCGTTCCAGCCATCGTTGAAACTGGCACGACGTGAGGCATTGTGGGCGATCGAAGGCCTGCGCGACGACCCGTTACCATTGTTTGCCGCTGCTGCCGCCCGTGAGCACGCGGTCGTTCCCGAGGCGATCGAGCCGGTAGTCGCGCTGAAACCCATGACATCGGGCGGTGAAGTCGTCGAGGACTACAGCCATGTCGGCCTGACCTTGCGCGCTCATCCGCTGAGCTTTCTGCGCGACGATCTCAAAAGGCGGCGGATCGTCACCTGCGAGGATGCCATGAACGCCCGCGACGGCAAATGGCTGGAGGCCGCCGGTCTCGTTCTGGTTCGCCAGCGACCCGGCTCGGCCAAGGGCGTCATGTTCATCACCATAGAGGACGAGACGGGCCATGCGAACCTCGTGGTCTGGGTGAAGATATTCGAGAAATACCGGCGCGTCGTGCTGGGAGCCGGCATGATCGGCGTCTACGGCAAGGTTCAACGCGAGGGAGAAGTGGTGCATCTCGTCGCCCACCGGCTGACCGACCTGTCATCCGAACTCGTGAGCGTCGGATCCCGGGAAGGGGCCTTTCCGTTGCCGCATGGACGCGGCGACGAGTTTCATCACGGTTCGCCGACGCTTGACCCGCGCGGGCTGCCGAAAGTTCGCGATATCGTCGACCCCTACGGCCACCTCGATCAAATCAAGGTCAAAACACGGGATTTCAGATGAGTTCGACTTATGTTGGCGCAGTAGCGGGGCCCTCAATGGCGTCATGATCGGCTTCGGTGCTCGCCAGGATCATCGTCGGCGCGGGCGGGCTTGGCTGTCCCCGAAACATCCTCCCAGATCCAGACTTCTCGAGCCAGGTTCGGATGAGAGATCAAGGGCAGGTGGTTCAATCTGGCGGAGTAACCGTCGGCATAGGGACAGACTGCATGGCAGCGGTCAGGAGTTGGTCGCGATCGCGCATGCCTCTGTTGTAAAGCCTTGCGACTGATGCTGTCAGGCTTCCGATCGCGCCCGGGTCGTTCACGAGACCTTTTGCTCGAGCGATCTCCTTGACGACGCCAGCACACAGACGCGCATCTTCCTGCGNCCATCCGAGAAGACATAGGAGTTGGTCGCGATCGCGCATGCCTCTGTTGTAAAGCCTTGCGACTGATGCTGTCAGGCTTCCGATCGCGCCCGGGTCGTTCACGAGACCTTTTGCTCGAGCGATCTCCTTGACGACGCCAGCACACAGACGCGCATCTTCCTGCGAAATCGGTCCAGACGTCATTTTGTCCTCCAAACATGGCCCGCCCCACGAATGGGGCAGGCCACAGCGTAGTTAGAAGTCCATACCCGAACCAGCGGGCAGGGCGGGGGTGGAGTCCTTCTTYGGCTTCTCGGCGATCATCGCTTCCGTCGTCACCAGAAGGCCGGCAACGGATGCRGCATCCTGCAGGGCGGTGCGAACCACCTTTGCCGGATCGATGACTCCCTGGGCATAGAGATCGCCGTACTCGCCGGTCTGGGCRTTCCATCCGAACGACAGGTCCGTCTTTTCCCGGAGCTTGCCAACGATAATCGAACCTTCTGCGCCGGCATTCTCGGCAATCTGCCGCACAGGTGCCTCGATYGCCCGGCGGACGATATCGATGCCAACCCGCTGATCGTCATTGGCAGTCGGGAGGCCGTCCAACGCCCTAACCGCACGCAGCAAGGCTACGCCACCGCCCGGCAGRATGCCCTCTTCGACGGCTGCGCGTGTTGCATGAAGGGCGTCATCGACGCGGTCCTTCTTCTCTTTCACCTCGACTTCGGTCGAGCCGCCGACGCGAATGACAGCGACACCGCCAGCGAGTTTGGCGAGGCGTTCCTGAAGCTTTTCGCGGTCGTAGTCGGAGGTCGTCTCYTCGATCTGCGCCCGGATCTGGGCAACACGGCCGTCGATCTCGGCCTTGGAACCAACGCCGTCGATGATCGTCGTGTTTTCCTTCTCGATCACCACCTTCTTGGCGCGGCCAAGCATGTTCAGCGTGACATTCTCCAGCTTGATGCCGACGTCCTCGGAGATGACGGTACCGCCGGTCAGGATGGCNGATCACCACCTTCTTGGCGCGGCCAAGCATGTTCAGCGTGACATTCTCCAGCTTGATGCCGACGTCCTCGGAGATGACGGTACCGCCGGTCAGGATGGCRATRTCTTCCAGCATGGCCTTGCGGCGATCGCCGAAGCCCGGCGCCTTGACGGCCGCGATCTTCAGACCACCGCGCAGCTTGTTGACAACAAGCGTCGCCAGCGCCTCGCCTTCGACGTCTTCCGCAATGATCAGAAGCGGCTTGCTCGACTGAACAACCGCTTCGAGGACCGGCAGCAGGGACTGCAGGTTCGACAGCTTCTTCTCGTGGATGAGAATATAGGGYTCCTCGAGTTCGACCCGCATCTTGTCCTGATTGGTGACGAAGTAGGGCGAGAGATAACCGCGATCGAACTGCATGCCTTCGACGACTTCCAGCTCGGTCTGATCACCACCTTCTTGGCGCGGCCAAGCATGTTCAGCGTGACATTCTCCAGCTTGATGCCGACGTCCTCGGAGATGACGGTACCGCCGGTCAGGATGGCRATRTCTTCCAGCATGGCCTTGCGGCGATCGCCGAAGCCCGGCGCCTTGACGGCCGCGATCTTCAGACCACCGCGCAGCTTGTTGACAACMAGCGTCGCCAGAGCCTCGCCTTCGACATCTTCAGCGATAATGAGGAGCGGCTTGCTCGACTGAACAACCGCTTCGAGGACCGGAAGCAGGGACTGCAGGTTCGACAGCTTCTTCTCRTGGATGAGAATATAGGGYTCCTCGAGTTCGACCCGCATCTTGTCCTGATTGGTGACGAAGTAGGGCGAGAGATAACCGCGATCGAACTGCATGCCTTCGACGACTTCCAGCTCGGTNCTGTTGGGCGGGATGGTGCCGAACGCCTTTTCCGTCCTCGAGTTCGACCCGCATCTTGTCCTGATTGGTGACGAAGTAGGGCGAGAGATAACCGCGATCGAACTGCATGCCTTCGACGACTTCCAGCTCGGTCTCGGCGGTCTTTGCCTCTTCGACGGTAATCACGCCTTCATTGCCGACCTTCTCCATCGCTTCTGCCAGATACTTGCCAATCTCTTCGTCGCCATTGGCCGAGATGGTGCCGACCTGGGCGATCTCCGAATTGCTGGTGATCTTGCGGGCGTTCGCCTTCAGTTCCTTGACGACRGCMTCGACGGCGAGATCGATGCCGCGCTTCAGGTCCATGGGGTTCATGCCGGACGCGACCGCCTTGGCGCCTTCCTTGACGATCGCCTGCGCAAGAACCGTAGCAGTGGTGGTACCGTCGCCGGCGAGATCGTTGGTCTTCGAYGCCACTTCGCGCAGCATCTGGGCGCCCATGTTCTCGAACTTGTCTTCCAGTTCGATTTCCTTGGCGACCGAAACACCGTCCTTGGTAATGCGCGGCGCGCCGTAGGATTTGTCGATCACGACGTTGCGGCCCTTCGGACCGAGCGTTACTTTCACCGCGTTGGCGAGAACATCGACCCCACGCAGCATGCGTTCGCGGGCATCGGTGTTGAATTTGACTTCTTTCGCAGCCATGTGTTCACTCCTTCAATAGGCAGCTTTTGACTGATGGGCRGCAGTGCGTGATTACGCAGCCTGCTTCTGCTCGGCCCGGGCTTCGATGATACCCAGGACATCGCCTTCCTTCATGATCAGCAGGTCTTCGCCGTTGATCTTGATTTCGGTGCCGGACCATTTGCCAAACAGAATACGGTCGCCAGCCTTGACGTCGAGCGCCTGGATCTGGCCGGCCTCGYTGCGTGCACCAGGGCCGACGGCRACGACTTCGCCTTCCTGCGGCTTTTCCTTGGCCGTGTCAGGGATGATGATGCCGCCTTTGGTCTTTTCTTCGGATTCGACCCGGCGGACAAGAATGCGATCATGAAGCGGTCGGAACGACATGTTTTCCTCCATTGGACAAAAAAGATGACGCAAGATCCCCTGCCGGACCGGGTGACCAATCCGGACGGGTGCGAACCTCACTCGAGCGTTCGCGGGCAAAATTTATTTTCGGGATTTTTCGATTTCAAGAGGGAGAACCAGAAAAATCAGCACTCTGCSGGGACGGCTGCTAACACACTGGAAAGGAACGGTAATATGAAATTTGCGGTATTTGGTAGGTTGATGATGGCGCACASCTGCGCCATTATTCTCCTGTCRCGAAACGGAGATGAAGCATGAACTTTTCATCTGATCTCGAGCGCCAGCTTAATGGGTACGGACTTACTACCGCGCATATTCTTTATCGCATTCCGGATTTCGAATCCGTCCTGCAGACCTATGTCTGGCAGGACTACGATCTGGCGCCYGAATTCCCTGAGATGCGAAAATTCCTCGATTTCTGGCAAACAAACCTCGACGGGCCGCTGCACTCGGTTCGTTACAGCCACCAGCGCTTGATCGGCCCTAACGAATGGCGGCGCRTCGACGGTGAATTCAAGCTGCATTGAAACTTGAAATCGATTTTCTCACTTCCTAGCTCACCCGACGATCGGGGCTTGATGAGCCCGATCGCTTTCCACGTCTGTTCGGAGTGAGACCACATGGAAGAAAATATCAATAGCATCAGAAGCGCCAGCATCCCGGAAAGGGAGGAGATTATCGTCRATTTTGCGCGCTGGCTCGAGACTGCCTCGCAGGATGCGCTTGTCTACGGTGAGGGCCGTTTTGCTGTGATGTCGGCTAATGTAGCGCAAGCGATCCGCTTGAACGCCGACGAACTTGCGCGCGACAATCCTGAGACGACCGAGCGGGTTCTGCAGCAAGCGTGCGCGATGCTTTCCGATCATCTTGCGCGTCAGCCAGTGGAAGCAGCAGGATTATGCCGTCAAGCNCCCGGAAAGGGAGGAGATTATCGTCGATTTTGCGCGCTGGCTCGAGACTGCCTCGCAGGATGCGCTTGTCTACGGTGAGGGCCGTTTTGCTGTGATGTCGGCTAATGTAGCGCAAGCGATCCGCTTGAACGCCGACGAACTTGCGCGCGACAATCCTGAGACGACCGAGCGGGTTCTGCACCAAGCGTGCGCGATGCTTGCGCAGTTCAAGACGGCATACCCACACCGCGTTCTTAGTCGATCAGTTCATTGACCCGGCCCATCACGCACGCGCCAGCGTGCGACGCAGCCTGTCATTGATGTTTTGGGAAACCCCAATATAACAGCATGGCATCTTTCGATGATGATGATGCGTAGGTTCTTCGGGATCTGCCAATGCTTTTGGGAAAGATGCGATATGCCGAGACGGAAAGCGACTGCAGTTGTCAGCACCGGAATAACAGGACTGGACGAGATCCTGCGCGGCGGCCTACCGGCATCGAACCTCTATATGCTTCAGGGCGCGCCGGGATCTGGCAAGACCACGGCGGCACTCCAGTTTCTCCGCGCCGGCGTGGACGCGGGCGAAAGCTGTATTTACGTGACGCTGTCGCAGACGGCGGCAGAACTCGAAGCTATCGCGGTTTCGCACGGGTGGACGCTCGATGGCATTCGTATCGAAGAGTTGACCACCTCCGGGTCGGTCAGCGAGGCGGACGACCAAAGCATCTTCCTGACGGCTGATCTTCGTCTGGATGAAACCAGAAAGGCAATAGAAGCTGCAATCGAAGAACACCAACCACGTCGCCTGGTCTATGACTCGCTTCTGGAAATCCGGCTGATCACCGGCGACTCCCCGCGCTTCCGGCGGGAATTGATCGGTTTCAAATCGTTTCTGGCCGAGCGCAACGTTGTCGCCCTTCTGCTTGATACCCAGACGCTGGGCTATGACCGCAGCGGGGAAGAAGTGGAAGGGCTGGCCCACGGGGTCATCCGTCTGGACAAGTCGCTGGAGGAATATGGCGGTGTGCGCCGTCGCGTCGAGATTTCCAAGATGCGCGGTGTCCCGGTTGCCGACGGCTATCACGACATGGCGATCCGGGAAGGCGAGGGCGTTGTCGTTTTCCCAAGGATCATGCCCAATACCGCACCGGAAACGACCAAGCCGCAACTGATCAAGTCGGGTGTGGCAGCGCTGGACGATATGTTCGGTGGCGGCCAGGAAGCCGGAACCACGACCCTGGTCATCGGCCAGTCGGGTACCGGCAAGTCGACCATGTCATCGCTTTATGCGACCGCGGCGCTCGAGCGTGGCGAAAACGTCGCGCTGTTCCTGTTCGAAGAGCGGCTTGAGACATTCTTCCGGCGCTCCGAAGGTCTGGGGATGCAGCTGCGTCAATTCCATAAGGACGGCAAGCTCATCCTGCGCGATTTCAATCCGAACGAAATTTCCCCCGGTGAATTCGGTCAGATCGTCCAGGACGCCGTGACCAAGAACAAGGTCCGCGTGGTCGTTATCGACAGCTTGACCGGCTATCTCAACTCGTTGCCCCACCGCGAAAAGGCGGTCCGCGATATCCAGTCGCTGCTGAAATTCCTCGCCCGCTCCGGCGTGTTGACCATGTTGATCGTCGCCCAGCACGGGTTGCTTGGCCAAAATGTCGGCATCGACGTCGATGTCAGCTTTCTGGGCGATACGGTCCTGCTGCTGCGGATCGTCGAGCACGAGGGGCGATTGCGCCGGAATATCACTGTTGTAAAAAAACGACACGGTCCGCACGATCTCAATGTCCAGGAACTGCTGATCGAAAGCGGCAGCGTCAGCGTTGTTTCCTACAATCCCCTTCCTGACCCGAAATGAATGACGCGGGAGGCGAAAGCGAGCTCGATTGGGTCCTTGTCCTTGCTCCGTTTCGCAAGGATGCAGACTACATCGCTGCGTTTTTGCGTGAGCAGGATATAGCAGTCAACCACAGCCTGATCGGCGACGATCTGGCCAATCACCTGTCACTGTCTCCCGGCGTCATTGTCATTACCCACGAAGCGTTGAGCGCGTCGATCATTGCCGCGATCGGTGAGCATCTCGCCGCCCAGCCGGATTGGTCGGAAGTTCCGATCTTGGTGCTCCTCGAGCGGGCGGCACCGCTTGATCGAATTCGCGAGCATCTACATCGGTCATGGCCCGGCGCGCGTCTCCTGTTCCACACGCGCCCGATCGCCCGGCTGGAACTGGTCAACAGCATCCAGACCAATCTTCTGGTGCGGCTGCGCCAGAAACAGGTGCGCGACGCCATCGAGCGCGAGGTCGAGCTGCGACTGGAGCTTAATCATCGCATCAAGAATATCCTTGCGAGCGTGACCTCGATCTTTCAGATGACGCGGCGCGGCGCCTCAACGGTCGACGAACTCGCTGAAGATTTTACCAGCCGGCTGCACGCCTTGTCCAATGTGCATACGGTGGTATTCGAGGCTGGTGGAGAAGAGGCTTCTCTCTCTTCGGTGATTGCGGTTACGGTTGCGCCATATAACAGCGATGGCCTCAGTCGTATCAAAGCGCAAGGGCCCGACGTTTTCGTCAGTCGGACTACTGCCACGACAATTGCTCTGTGTCTTCACGAATTGACGACGAACGCCATCAAGTACGGCGCACTGTCGCAAAAAGACGGCAGTGTAGACGTTGCCTGGTCCATCTCGGAGCATAATCCGCCGACGCTATCCCTGGGCTGGGTCGAATCGGGTGGTCCCCCTGTGACGGAACCGACGCGGCAGGGTTACGGCACCAAATATGTCCGCTCTGCGCTCGGAGCCCTGTTCGGATCCAAGCCCGAGATAGTGTTCGAGCGGCAGGGTCTGCGGTGCCATGTGGTTGGACCACTGGAACGACTTAAGTAAATGCGTTTCCTTGACACTGACCCGGATGACCGAGTCCGCTGCGACCAGTCCCAGTAAGCCGTCGAAAACCTGCTGAAGATCGAGGATCAATTTTCCGACCGGCACGTTACCTGTCCTTGTCGGATGTCTACGGTCCGCAACAGTCGCGATGGAGCTTTGGGGATGGGCTACAACGGTATCACGGTTCTTGTCGTCGAGGACGAAATCCTTCTTCGGATGGATATCGGGCAGTCACTGGAAGAGGAGGGATTCAGGGTATTCGAGGCTGCCAATGCAGACGATGCGATCGCCATTCTCACCGCGCAGTCAAAGATCCACTTGATGTTCACGCAATCGTCGGTCACACCCCCAGCGGCCTTCAGCCGCCATCCCTAGGATGGCGGTCCTTCTTTTACCCACCGCCCCAGGATCTCATAGTATTTTTGAAGCCAAAGCCGCCAGGACGCCCACCCAGGCAATAGTCAAGAAACCGATACGGACGATAAATATCTAGGCTTTAAAGGGCAGTTCCCCTCGCACGGATGTGAAAGGAACGCGGAAGTTCGCAAGAAGATTCGAAAATAAGCGAGAGGTAATCTTACATCGTAACCAATCCCCACGTCCCAGGATCGCAATTCAATTGCTGGTATGAGGCGAGAGGCGTATGGTCCTACTCAGCCGGAGGGAAATCCGAGCCCGCATCTGGTTAGAGGCCCGAAGAGCACACCTCAGTTGGGCCTCGCTAAGGTTCCCAATGAGCACAAAAAGCCCTGATCCGTCACCGAAACAGATCAGGGCTTGCGTCGTCCAAATATCGCCTGCGAGGCGAGCCTCCAAAACGCGCGCAAATCGGCATGTCTTTAAATAGAAGTGGAGTCGATTCTGTTTTGTGGCATGTTCGGCTCGCCCGAATGAAAGCGGGCTATCGAACAAACTCACGCCCCTGTCGCTCCCCGGCAGGGGCTTTTTTGCTGCCCCAGCGCCCCAGTATCACTCCAGCAATTTAATGCGACGTGTGCAGCCCCAGGCCGAACCATACGACGGACTCAATGGCGTTGGCTGCGGCGCAGGCGAATTGTCGTTGGCTGTATTTCGCGGCTCTGTCTGCATGTAAGCGTAGATAGCGCGACACACTGCTAAGGCAACCCCGCGCCCCAACCTCATAGGCCTGTTTTAATTCTGATCAGCAGAACTTTTGCCTTCTTGGCCTCACGGTACATTCCGTAACGTAGGGCAAAGACGACAATGAAGATAAAGAAAAACAAAAACGCACTGATAGGCCAAAAACCCTTTGAAAGAAGACCACGGCTTTGAATATCCAGTGCGTGCAGGACGACCAATAAGGGTGAGACGCCGACGGCTGCGATCAGAAACTTATCCTTCACAGTCGTGTATTTCCAGAAAACGTGGAGTGCGTTCATTTGGGATTGCCCTTGTTGATGGCTCGTATTGTGCATAGAGGAAAAGGGTTGCTGAACGCTAATACCCCCTACTTCATCTGTGGGCCGTTTATAATTTGACCGATAGCCCGAAAATCACTCCGACTGCCTCGCAGAACCATGTGGGGCAGGCGTTTGCGAATTTAATCGGGTTTTGATCGTGGCCGATTATTCGCGGCTGGAGAGCTTGTCAAGCATCTCACTGACGGTCACGCTTGCTGCCTGATCTGGCAACGGCGTCTGCTTTAATCAGCCCCGCCATCCACCTTCACCCACGTCACCGACCAGTCAAAGCCATCCTCAACATCGACATGCCGAAACTTGCCGCTGTCAGCGACCCCGCCATTATCGTTGACGGTGATGTCTTGCGGGTAGCGCAAGCCCGGCAGATCAAGCATGCGCAACACGCCATGCAGCTCGTCGATGTTGGTCACCCGCTTGATCGGCTGGCGGTTTGGCACTTGGATCGTCCAAGCGTAGAGCGCCACAGCGCTAGCTTTGCTCGGCCACGGCCGGAATGCTTGCTCGGTCGATAGTGTTGGGCTTGTAATAAGCATTGTGGATCAGCAGCAGCGCGACGGCAAAGAAGCCGGCGATCATGAGGAAGAGGACGCTTCTCGGTGTCATGGCTTTTGCTTCCCTTGAATGGACGCTTTGACAAGGCCTTCTGCGGCCGGAAATTCTCCGAAGTCGTTTGCATCGCCGCTGTCACCGTCTAGGTCATCTTGCGTGTCCGAATTCACGTTGACAGACGCGAAGACCGTTCCCTTTCCGTCGGTGATGTCGATGCCTCGAAGGTGTAGCCCACGTCCTGAAGCCATCTCGTCGGATACCATATCGACCAGGCCCGCTTCGGCATCTTTCCGTGCGTCTTCCAGGCTTGGAAACGTGATGCCCTCTGGATCCTGCTCTACGCCTTCAGTTGTTCGCATGTGGAAAAAGTAGTAAGGCATGCAAGATCCCTTCGGAGGAAAAGGACCCTGCCGAGGCAGGGCCAGTTGCCTGATGTGCTGGATGGGGAGGCACGGACGTGCCGTTTCCAGCGCGACTCAACGAAGCTTGCAGGGCTTTGTTCCGACTCTCCTTATATGCAGCGTTCGCCATCGGTGCGGCGCGACCCTAAGCCGCTCGGAGGATCATGTCGGCCGGGCCGGACGCGGCTTCAACACCCGCAAGTTCGAATCCCAAACTCGGACGGAACCAACACGACTGTTCATCCATATGTGACGCTGGGAACTGCTCGTCGGCGTCCGTCGTGGTAGAGTAGGTATGTCGAAATGGAGGAGCCGAACATGGCAGAGCACTCGGCCACGATCGTTTATGACGTTGTTGCGAAGGCGGTTTTGATCGAATACCGCGACAAAGTGGCGACGTTAGACGGTCCCTGACTAAGCCCGCAACACGCAAAGGCCGCAGCCGAGGATTACTGCCGTATCAGGGGCTGGCCTTTACCCTAGAACCTTGGCGCGCATCTCGTTCACGCTGCAGCCGCGCCGCCCGTAGCGCCTCGGTCTTCTTATCTGCGGCCACACGAGCGTTTTCGCTTGCACTTCCGAATTCCTTGGGAGTTTCAAACTTCCCACGTGGGGATTCCCCCGTGGCCGGCGCGTCGTTGTTTCCGGATCGGTCATGCCCGAGCCTCCATCTCCAGATGGAAGACGCGAAGTTCCAACGTCTGCTTTACAGAGCCAACAAGTTCGCCGTCGACGAAGGGTTTACGAACCCAAGCCGTGGCGTGAAAATCCGGTGGCAGAGGGAGCCATACTCGAAATGTACTCACCATAAAATCAATCGTCGCAAGCAAGGCGACGAAACTGCGGGATGGTGGCGGACTATATCTAATGTCTAAGGGCAACGGCCGCTATTGGATCCTCAACTATACATTAGCAGGCAAACGCCGGGAGATGGGGCTCGGCCGATTGCACACGGTTGGACTGGCAGATGCGCGCGATCGGGCAGAAGAAGCTCGGAAGCAAATTCGCCAGGGCGTGACCCTGTTGTAGCGAAGGAGCTAAAAGCCGAAGCCTGCCGCCATGACATTCGGTACTTATGTGGATTCTTACATGACGCCGCCGTCAAGGCGGGGCAGATGGCGCGGTGCGAAGACTGAGGCAAGGTAGCGTAACCTCGTTGAGAACCACGCGAGGCAGATCAGGTCGAAGGCGTTGGCCGATATTGGCAATACCGACATCGTCAATTTGCTCCGGCCGATCTGGGGTGAAAAACAGGAAACCGCTAGTGTTAGGCCCATGCAGGAGATTGACTTCGTTCAGCCCGGGATCGGGGAGGTTGGACGCGACATGCACGGCCTTTTCGCGTATCTCGAAGCCGGCAACGATCTCCGCGATTGCTTCAGCGCCGAGCCCAGCATTGGCGGACGGACAATATCAACGGCACCGGAAAAGCGTTCGCAAATACCATTACCGGAAACGCCGGCAACAACACCATGGATGGCGGCGGCGGAAATGACACACTCGTCGGCGGTTTCGGGGACGATAGATACATGCTCGCCGGTGGAAACGATGCTGTCACCGAGAGTGGCGGCATGGACACGATCTATTCGACGATCAGCCGTTCGCTGTAAGAGTCAATAATTATGTCATTGCCGTCGCCGGCATCAATAATGCTATCGCGAGCGCCGTCGTCGATTATGCCGTCGCCTGCGCCTCCATCCATCAGATTTACGCCCGTAAGCGTATTGTTCCCGCCCCGCCCATAAAGCGCAATCAGCTTGTATAAAGACGAGAAATCGTTCGCGTTTATGTCGTCAGCGTTGGCGGTACCGTTAACAACCTTATCGTATGCCATTTCAACCCCAGATTAGTGAGCAATGCATCTCGCGACTTACGCGCAAACTGGCTAAGATGTTTATTTGAGTCAGCACCAAATGGAAGTCGGATGAGGACGTAAAAAAGCCCGCCGGACTGACGAGCACGGCGGACAAAGTGTGTGAGATCAGGTGGCCGGTGTTCATCGGCGCGGATGCTAGAACGGAAGGAAGTCATCGTCGTAGTCTTCATGCGCGAAGTAATCGAGCGCTCACTGGCCGCCTGACGAATCGAAGTCAGTGTGCTCTCCGTCGGAGCCAGCGAGAAGCTGCCCGATCACTTGATACGCTTGGCCAACTTTGGCCTCTAACTCGGCAATGCGTTCTGCGCCAGTCGTGGTGGGATCCTCGTGTTGCTACAAGACTGCCCGGACCTTTTGTGAACGCCAACAAAAAGCCCGCCCGTTGGAGAAAACGCGCGGATTTGGAGATTTATCTAAATTGACGGAACCAAACGACTGCGCATCCGTATGTGTCCTTGGGAACGGCATGCGATGTTCGCCTGCGATACTTTAGTTCTGATTAATCCGGGGGAACCAACGCATGGCAGAGAACTCAGCCACGATCATTTATGATGTGGTGTCGAAGGCGGTGCTCATTGAGTACCGCGATAAGGTCATGACGCTCGCCGGGCCTTGGCCCAGTCAGGCGCTGGCGAGGGCTGCCGCCGAGGACTATTGCCGTATCAGAGGCTGGCCTTTGCCGTAGAATTTCGGCGAGCATCTTGCTCACGCTCGCCGGGCCGCACGCAGCGCTTCCGTCTTTTTCTTATCCGCCGCCACCCGAGCATCCTCGCTAACGGTTGTAAAAAACTTTGCAGCTTCGACATCGCCGCGGGGGGATGCGCTACGGCGACGGCGCGTTTTGCTTTCGACCTCTGTCACGCTCTTTCCTCCATCTGCAGGTGAAATTCGCGCATTTCGATAGCAAAGCGCACCGCGTCCAGCAGATCACAGTCACGGAAAGGCTTGCGGATCCACGCAGTGACGTTGAAATTGTCTGGAAGGTCCGATGGCTCTCCGCCCGAACAAAAAATCACGGGAATGCCACGCTCCTGCAAGACAACTGCAATGGCCAACCCGTCGCCGTCACGAAAGCTGAAGTCGAGCACCGCAGTAGCGGGGCTATTGCTCTCGAGCCATCTCAAAGCGTCATTTCGTGATGAGCGAACTTCGACTGCCATACCGGCCGCTTTTAAAACTTCATCGATATCCATCGCAATGAACGGCTCATCCTCAACGACGAGGACGGTTCGGACACGGTCTGCAGTGGGCTCGATGTCAGGGGGAGTGGGATCTGTAATATCAAGTAGAGACATAGCTCTGCTCCATCAAAGTTGGGCAAGAGCAAATTGGTCTCTCAAACAGTCGCAGCCGAGGAAAAGGATAGGTGCAGTGGGACTGGTGGCTATATTATACGCCTCTCCGGAGGGAATGGCATTAAACAATATCAATAGATGGAGCATTGGTGGATCGATCGACCGTTGCGATAGCGCCGTGACGGAACAATGACTGGATATCGCGGTTCGGCTCTCACAACGAAGGAGACGACCATGACCAACCGCGAACACCTGATCCGAGAACGGGCCTACTCACTCTGGGAAACGGAGGGCAGCCCGAGTGGAAAGCACGAAGACCACTGGCAACAAGCAGAAAGGGAGATCGACGGCGGCAATTCTGGCTTGGCGGCGTCTGATGCGCCCAGCCCGCCAGAAATGGACCTGGAGCCGATCCCGTTGCCGTTTGCGGCGGGAACAGACGATCAGGACGTGCCGCCTGCAAGAACCGGCCAGTCCGAGAACAGTAAAGACCCTGTGGAGAGCGGTGGGGCGGATAATCCCGTACATCATACGGGCGAGCAGCCGCTAAGTCCGCTTTCGAAGTAATCAATGAAAAAGCCCGCTCTCCGGTGGCGCGGAAAGCGGGCCGACAAGAGCCAAATCCTGCCGTCGCAAGTTAACGCCTGCTTAACCATGTTGGCAGAAGATCATCTCAACGCAGCCGACCATCTCCTCTGACTGCGTCGATTCGTGGCGATCTCCTCCCAGCTGCGGTGATTAATCGACGGCCCACCAGGCGCTAGGGTGGGCCGTTTTTTTATGAGTTGTTCTTTGAGCTAGGTTAAAACGGGGAGGCACAGGATGTTTCCGCGCACCCCATGACTCCCCGTTCGGCGGCTCCCTGCCGATCTGCAAATGCTAGAGCCTCTGAATTCGGCTCGCATTGTAAAAATTTAAACGGCGCGAGGACTTCCGCCTCAGACAATCAGGCCGCTTGATTTCCGTAAAAACCAATGGCACATTTCCAGCGGATTTTTGATCCCCGAACACGCATGTCACGCTCCCGCCGCAACCTTTTGGTCGCGGCGTTTTTTTGCGATACGGGTAATTACACACTATCTCCTTTTTTCTCCGCCTCTAGGCGAAGCTTGCGAAGCGCTTCGGATTTTCGCTGTTGCGCTGCCATCCTTTCGGTTTCATAATCAGTGCTCGCCGATTTTGATTTCTCAAAGTTGCCCCGCGGTGACGCGCCGCGCGGACGCCGAGTCGGTTTCTCGGTCATATGGCGCTCCATCTATTTTATAGTGAGGGAGTTTAAGCGCTCATGCGGCCAGACGGACTGGATCCAGTGCGCTGCCATGCTGCGGCAACAGCCTGAACCGGCAAGCCCGCTTCCAGGCAAGCAGCAACAAATGCTTCACGGGCGATCGCAACCGGCGTTCGCCTCGCAAGGGCGGCGCGACATTTTTCGCATGCACGCTGATAGCGCTCCCCGTGGCGAAGCGGCCACTCATTCTCGAGAAAATCGACGGTGTCGTTCAAGCTTTCGAATGCGCGCGTCAGGCCGTTCGGAAACGCCACCTTGAGGGGCACGGAAAAATACACGTCAGCAAGCATAGCATTCCTCCTTTTCACGATGTTAGGATGATTTTGATATTGGTTTCGGTTGGTCCGATTCAAGGTCCGCTGACGAATTTTTAGGCACAAAAAGCCCGCTTGCCGGAGAAGACAAGCGGGCAAATAGCGCTGCGTGGTTCGCGCGCTGGAACATGGTGGGGTGGGTGGCGTTAGTTTGCCGTCTTTCCGACTGCGGTAGGGGCGGCATCGCGTTCGCCGCGCTTGCCGTGAACCTAGTCACGTTCGATCGGGAGTCGTGTCCCGGGCATCCGAATTCGACGAACCGCCTGCTGTTCGTCAGCTATGGCGCCTTGCTGGGTTTCGACGCGATCAGCCTTGTGCCCGAGCTGGTGACCCAGCCGCTGCAGGTGATCGTCGGCGGGCACCGGGGTCCGACCGGACAGTAGGAGGCGGGGAGGCGTCTGTTCGACCTTTCGACGTCGAGGGCGAAGTACTTCTTCGAAGTCGAAGGCGCGGGACACTACGACAGGTACTACAAGCCGGAATATGTCGGCCCGGCGGTCGCACGGCTGGCCGAGTTCTTTTCAGAATATCTCGCGCCGGAGGATTCGGCGGGCTGCTAGGACGAGCCGGAGTCGTAGCACTCGATCAGCATCTCTGTCAGCACACGCACCTTCCGAACAAAACTTCACATCGTCCCTAGGCCATCGTAGGCATCTCCTCCTTTGCCAGCGAACTGGTTAGACGCGCTCTCGACGACCAAGCTTGGTGAGAAACGACGCCGCACTTTTGCGATAGGACTGCCGCTTGTCTTCATCCATCCGCCTCCAAGTAGAATAGACTTGAGCGAGACGATGATTCTTGGATAGGATCGCGGTATTTCGATCTATAAAATCCCAGTACAGGGCATTGAATGGACATGCGTCTTCGCCGGTTTTCTTAGAGACATCATATCGGCAGCCGTCGCAGTAGTCAGACATCCGGGAGATGTAGGCGCCACTTGCCGCATAGGGTTTGGATGCCATAAAACCCCCGTCCGCAAACTGGCTCATGCCAATGACATTAGGTAGCTCCACCCATTCAAATGCGTCCGCGTAGACAGAAAGATACCACTCATGCACTGCATGGGGATCAAGCCCGGCGAGCATCGAAAAGTTTCCAACAACCATTAGACGTTGGATATGGTGAGCATAGGCGTAGTCGATCGTCTGGGTAATCACCTGCGAAACGCAGGCCATATTGGTATCTCCGCTCCAGAAAAAACCGGGAAGCGGTCTGTCCGCTTTGAACACGTTGCTATGTTCGTATCCCGGCATTTTCAACCAGTAGATGCCGCGGATGTACTCGCGCCACCCAATGATTTGTCGGATGAAACCCTCGACGGCGTTGAGCGGCGCTTCGCCCTCGATGTAGGCTCGTTCCGCCTGATGGCAGAGCGCCAAGGGATCAAGAAGGCCGATGTTGATGTAGAACGATAAAAGCGCGTGATTGAGAAACGGATCCTCGCTCAACATCGCGTCCTGCGTTTCACCGAAATTTGGTAGAAACTCTTTTACAAACGTCCGAGCTGCCTCTTCCGCATCAGCGCGTGTCACCGCAAATGAGAAATTTGCTGTCGAGCCGATGTTCTTCGGAAACGTCCGTTCGACAAGATTCAAAACATCTCTGGTCGTTTTGTCCGGATCAAACTTAGCATGCTTTGGGCGAAACAGGTCAGGCTTTGCGGGCTTGCGGTTTTCCGCGTCAAAGTTCCAGCGGCCACCTTCCGGGTTGTTGCCATTCATCAGGAGGCCAGTTCGCCGCCGCATATCCCTGTAAAAATATTCCATCGTCAGGGATCGACGTCCACGCGCCCAATCTTGAAATTCAAACTTCGAACAGAGAAAGCGGTTATCAACTCGAATTTCCACCGGAATGCCGATACCCACCTCCCATGTTCCCATCGCCTGGAGGACCCGCCACTCTGCGGCCTCGGTGACGATGACGCGCTGCGGTTTCATATCGGAGACAGCGCGTTTCAGCTCACCGGTAAAGGAACCGGAATTATCCGGGCTGTCGAGCGACATATAGTGCACATCAAAGCCTTGCTCACGAAGCTCTTCTGAAAAGTGCCGCATGGCGGAGAGAATCAGCGCGATCTTCAGCTTATGATGATGCACATAGGACGCCTCCTCCATGACTTCGCACATCAAAATAACGTCTTGCGCGGGATCGGCGCCATCGAGGCTGGAGAGCGACTGTGAAAGCTGATCGCCAAGGACAAAGATGAGATTACGAGCCCGTTTCAACGAGAACTCCCATCGGCGTTGGAGTAAGTCTTGGTCAATAGCGAAACACCCGTGATCCGAGCTACCAAACGATGGGGCTGCCGTCGTATGCGAAGAAACCACCAGTCTCGGCAGGCTGAAGCGCGTCAAGCACCCGTAGAATGGCTTGCCCGGCGTCGTCAGGCGTCGACCTTTTGTGCTTTGAGGAGAATGGATCCGACAGGGAGGTGGCAACGCTGCCTGGATGCATGGCGACGACCACCGATGCAGGGTTTACCCTGGACACCTCGATTGCCGCTGTATGGACGATCTGGTTCAGCGCAGCCTTGGAAGATCGATAAGAGATCCATCCACCAAGTTGATTATCGCCGATCGATCCGACGCGCGCTGAAAGCAGCGCAAAGATGACCCGTGTCCTCCTGGCAAGCAGGGGTACAAAGTGTTTCAGGATCAATGCTGGTCCAACTGCATTAACGGCAAACTGGTTCATCATAACGTTTTGCGAGATCTGGCGTATCGACTTTTCTGGTCCAACACCATCTATGGTCAGCGCGCCGGTCGCGCAGAAAATCAGATCGAACGACGTTGATTGAAATCTATCGGCCGCGCGACGAACGGTTTCTTCGTCGGTGATGTCGAGCCCGTTCTCACGGCGCGAAAGCTGAACTATTTTTGAGCAGTTAAGATCGGTTGCCAAGCAACTGGAAATCGCTTGGCCAATACCCCCGCTTGCCCCGATCACCAGGGCCGAGTATCCCGGATCCAACGAGGTCATGAGTGTACCCGCCATGAGATGCTCCCCTAACGTTTGGAAGTAGTCTTGCAACAATCAGCCCCGCGCCAGCATCATAAAGCGCGACTGATCCTGAGCAGAAGCCTTAAACGTGCCGGTAAACGTGGTTGTTATTGTTTTGGCACCCTGCTTTCGAATGCCGCGCATCGCCATGCACATGTGCTCTGCTTCAATCATGACAGCAACGCCTTTCGGGCGAAGGCTTTCGTCGAGAGCTCTCGCAATCTGCGACGTCATCGTTTCCTGTGTTTGAAGCCGGCGGGCATAAAGCTCAACCAGTCGTGCCATCTTAGAAAGTCCAAGCACGCCGGCTTCCGGGACGTAGGCGATATGGGCAGCACCATGAAATGGCACCATGTGATGCTCGCAATGCGAATGGAACTCGATATCCTTGACAATCACCATATCGTTATAGCCGGCGACGTCGGAAAAAGTCCGCACCAGAATGTCCTCCGGGACCGCATTGTAACCAGAAAAAAGCTCACGATACGCTTTGGCGACGCGCCTTGGCGTATCCAGCAGGCCCTCGCGTGAAGGATCGTCGCCGGCCCACCGGATCAAAGTCCGCACGGCGGCTTCGGCCTCCTCTTGGTTCGGAACGTCTGGGGCCTCAAAAAAATCTCTATCCGTCGCGATTGCGTCCATCTGGAATTTCCTTTGCTCTTCAGTCAGGCTGATACGCTGATCGTTTGGCTCGGATCAAAACTGCGGCGTGGAGGAGTGGAAATGGGCGTTCTGCTCAACGGTGCCGTAACCGCAGCGTTGTGGCTAAACAAAGACTGATGATGCGGCGCGTGAGCTTAAGATGCCGCTCGATCACCTATTCCTGACGCCGGCGTATCGAAGCGCGACGAAGGTTGTAAGGCTCGCCACCGCGAACGCGTTGAGATTGAGAAGAATCGCCAAGTCGCTCTCGTTCCAGACATGCAACGGCGCGCCGATGAATGTTCGCGAGAACATGAAAACGATGAAGACGATGGCAGCCATACCCCGCTGCCACCAAAGTTCCTTCGCACGAAACGACATCGCCGCCAACATCAAGCAGGCTGCGAAAAACAATTCTGTCCCGGAGCTTGGCCCAAAAAGCTTCGTTTCGAACCACGTGTCGAGTGTTCCGACCAATGGTAGCGCAACTCTTGCCGCCAAAGACGAACGCTTTGCAAGAAACGGAATGGTCAGGAAAAACGGAACCGCTGCGAGCGTCCAAAGTGACGCCAACACTCCATGACCGATAAGATACCAAACATAGAGTGGGTAAAAAGGCTTGTTCAGGATAATCACCCAAGCAACTGTGACAGTCGCCTGGGTCAGGGGATCTCTTCGAGTGTCACCCAGATTCATGCGCTTGGAGCCATCAGATAGTGCCCGACACCAAAGACATCGCCGCTCTCAAGACCGAGTAGCCCGCAGTCGACAGGAATAGGCGCCGCCAGCGTCGTTGCGAGGGGGCCGCCTCTGCACCCTCCAGCAGATCCAAAGCCGCAAGCGAAATGCCATCCCATTACTGCACGTCCAGCGGCGTTGATTGCAAACGCCAAGGTTTTCATCGAACCTCTCCGCCAGGAGACGGCAGGGATTTGCGCGGGCCGGGGAAAAAGGCGTTGACGCGCTTTTGCAGGGCGCGAAACGTGTCGCCGCGCGACCGCAGCATGTATTCCTCTAACGGTGGAATTCCCGATACATGCACCAGCAGCCAGTACATCATGATTGGGGCAAGAACCGACAACCAGCTCCACGCCGGCCCCGTCAGCGCAAACAGCGGAAAACAGCACCAGAATAACCACTCAAAGAAATAGTTGGGATGGCGGGAATAGCGCCAAAGGCCAACCTCGCAAATCCCGTTGCGCGCGCCCGGCGATTTTCGAAATCGTGCCAATTGGTAATCGGACAGTGTTTCGCCGCCTAGGGAAATGAAAGCTACGAAGATGGCAAGGAAATCCTGAGGTCGGGAGACACTCGCATCGTTGTCTGCCGCCAGATACACGGCCAATACGAGGACGAAGGCTGCGACCGCTTGAACCTGCAAGAAGACGAAAAGCCGCCATGCGGCACTGTCGCCCCATTCCTCAATAAACTTCGCGTAGCGCGGATCCTCCTTTGCCCCTCTTGTGCGCATCCCGATGTGGCTTGCGAGCCGCAGAGACCATAGTGCGATGACGATGAAGACGACAGAGCGACGGGTGTTGCCACCATTGGCGAAGATTATGGCGGCAACACCTCCGGCTCCCACGACCAAGGACCAGATCGTGTCGATCCAGCCGCTGAGGCCTGTCGCGCGCTGGATGGCCCAGGCGCCAGCCATCGCTCCGGAAAGAGCAATCGCGATAATACCCAACAGATAGATGTCCATTCGCTTCCCTTGCGCACTCAGTTAACGAACGCCCCTACGCTGGTTCCGGTAGCTCGGTTTACGCTTCCGACCAGAAACTGGAAAAAAATCTGCGTGATCGAAAACCGTGGCGAGTTCCTTCCGTAAGTAATGACAGTTCAAAAATTGAAACTATGAGGGGCGTTTATGGAATTTCGAACTCGTGCCGTTGGGGCGCGCCGTCTCAATATCGCAATCATTGGCAGCGGCATCTCAGGTCTTTCTGCAGCCTGGCTTCTGTCAAAGCATCATGATGTGACCGTGTTCGAGGCTGCGGGTAGGCTTGGCGGTCACAGCAACACGGTGACGTTTACTGCAGAGAGTGGCAAAGTCGCGGTGGATACGGGATTCATCGTCTACAATGAAGTGACGTATCCCAATCTCACGGCACTTTTCGGTGCGATCGATGTACCGACGGCCGCTTCCAACATGTCATTTGCAGTATCGCTCAATGAAGGGGAGTTCGAGTATTCCGGTGGTACGGGTCTCGGTCTGTTTGCGCAATGGTCGAATGTTGCAAACCCGCGCTTCTGGTCGATGATGCGCGACCTTCTAAGGTTTTACCGCAATGCACCCCGCGACCTCGCTGTGATGAATGGCATCTCTCTCGACGACTATCTCTCCCGTAACGGTTATGGGCGTCCTTTCCGCGAGGATCACCTTTATCCGATGGCCGCCGCGATCTGGTCGACGCCGGCGATGGAGGTCGGTGCCTATCCAGCCGCAAGCTTTGTCAAATTTTGCTGCAATCATGGTCTTCTGGCGTTGTGGAATAGACCGACGTGGCGCACCGTGAGGGGCGGCAGTCGGGAATACGTAGCGCGACTGACCGCCGGTTTTGCTGATAGGGTAAGGCTTTCGACGCCCGTCAATGCAATCCACCGTTTGGGCAATCAGGTCGAGATCCGCGATGCCTTCGACAAGCAATACTGGTTCGATGACGTTGTGGTGGCGACCCATGCCGACCAGGCTCTGCGGATGTTGGCCGACCCGAGCGATGAGGAGCGTAGGATCCTGGGGAGCTTCCGCTACTCACGCAACGAGGCAGTTCTGCATGGCGATACCACACTGATGCCGAAACGCCGTGCTGCCTGGTCCAGTTGGAACTATGTCGCGGACAACAGGGGTACCAGTCAGCAGGATCAGACCCAGCCTTCGATCACATATTGGATGAACAAGCTGCAGCCACTCGGTTCTGCCCCGCCTACCTTCGTGACGCTTAATCCCAAACGTTCTCCCCGCGCCGCGACGATCATCGCCACTGAGGCTTACGACCATCCGGTGTTCGACCTCGCCACAGATCGAGCCCAGCGCGAAATCTGGTCGCTTCAAGGTTCACGCAACACGTGGTTTTGCGGCGCGCATTTCGGCTCCGGTTTTCACGAGGATGGTATTCAAGCGGGGCTCGCCGTGGCTGAAGAGCTCGGAGGTATACGCCGTCCATGGAACGTCCCGCAGGAGAGCGGGCGTATCGTCCGCGGCTCTGTGGAGCGACCGTCAAAACGAACTGTCGATCTGGAGATGCTTGCATGAGGACCCCACGGTTGCGGTATGCTTCGCGCCCTTCAAGCGCTTCCTTCCAAACTTCACCCATCGCAAGGCCGTAGCCCGTGACGCAATTTGACGAAGCCACTGAGCCGACCAACGCTCTCACGTTACGCAGGCCAAGGTCTGGGATCGGCGGACTTATTTTCGAACAATTGATCAAAGATCTCCGCTACGGCCGCCTCAAAATCGTCTTGCCGAACGGCGCAGTCATCGAACATCCCGGATTGGAGGAGGGGCCTGACGCGACGATCGTCATCCGCCGATGGCGGGCGCTTCGGCGGCTTATTGCTTCTGGCGAACTTGGCGCAGCGGAAGGATTTATCCGCGAAGACTGGACAACGCCTGATCTGACGGCACTGATACGCTCGGCCGCCGCAAACGCCGATGTACTGGCGCCAGCTCTTGCTGGAACTCGGATCGCAAGACTGCTCAGCCGCATGCGCCATCTCCTCAACGCCAACACCAGGAAGGGCAGCCGCCGAAATATTGAAGCGCATTACGATCTGGGGAACGCGTTTTACAGAGAATGGCTTGATCGCTCGATGCTTTATTCCTCGGCAATATTCGAAGATCCATTACAGACACTAGAAGCTGCGCAGCAAAATCGGCTCAATCATATTCGCAAGAAGCTGGAAATCTCGGATGGACAACGCGTCCTGGAAGTCGGTTGCGGATGGGGCGCTCTGGCGCTCGACCTCGCCACCCATTCCAACGCTCATATCGTGGGTTTGACGCTTTCGCCTTCGCAACTGAGTTGGGCGAACACCGCAATATCCGCGGCGGTCAAAACCGACCAGATCGAACTGCGGCTTCAAGACTATCGTGATGTTCACGGTCAATTTGATCGAATCGTTTCCATTGAGATGTTCGAAGCGGTCGGCGAAGCCTACTGGCCGGATTATTTCGCGATGATCAAGCGGTGCATGGTACCCGGTGGGCGTACACTTCTGCAGGTCATTTCCATCGATAAGAGCCGGTTCGACGCCTATCGCGGCAGCACCGATTTTATCCAAAAGTACATCTTTCCGGGCGGATTTCTGCCGTCCGATGAGGCGCTGCGCGACGCAGTCGTTCTCGCCGGTCTCAAACTGATCGACATCGAGCATTTTGGCAAATCGTATGCGCACACACTGCGGGAGTGGCGAACGCGGTTTCACGCGAGGTGGCCGGCTATTGCCAGTCAGGGGTTCGACGACGCGTTCAAGCGGATGTGGACTTATTATCTTTGTTATTGCGAGGCAGGGTTCGAAGAGGAGCGCATTAATGTCGGGCTTTACACGATTGAACATGCCTAGGGGCCTCGTTGAGTTAAACGGAGCCAGATCTCTTCTCTGGGCAATTCCGTTGCTTTTCGTCAGTGAGGCGGGCTCGGCAGCCGCTGACATCACGGGCAATTGGGCCCGTGGAGACGGAAACGCGCGTGTGCGGATCGCGCCTTGCGGCAGTGACATCTGCGCGGTCAATACATGGATAAAGCCCGGGACGCCGAAAGAGAAGGAAGGCGACAAACTGGTAATGTCGATCATGCAAGACGCCGACGGTACCTATGCCGGCACGGCTTTCGATCCGCAACGCGACCTCACTTACAAACTGACGGTCAAGATCGATGGCGATCGAATGACGACCAGAGGCTGCGTGGTCGCCGGTCTGATCTGTAAAGGCATCGACTGGACCCGCATCAACTGATCCCAACACGTGCAAGAGGGAACCGAACATGAAAATGTACATGACCGCTTATGCCACAACGCTGATCGTATTTGTCGTAATCGACTTTGTCTGGCTCAGCATCATGGCCGACCGCCTTTATCGCCCAACGCTGGGTGACATGCTGGCTCAGCAGTTCCGACTGGCGCCGGCAGTGGTGTTTTACCTGATTTATGCAGCCGGGCTGACGTTTCTGGCCGTCAGGACCGGCTTGTTGTCGGGGTCGATGACAACTGCGGTCATATATGGGGCCGTCGCAGGCTTCATGGCTTACGCCACATATGACCTGACCAATCAATCTACCTTGAAGAATTGGTCTGCGATTCTGACGGTCGCCGATGTGCTGTGGGGAACCGTCCTGTCAGCGATCGCATCGGGTGCCGGGTTTTGGGTCGCGCAGCGGATGTTTGGCCATGTCGAGCGGCTTTGACAAGCTGCGGCGATTTCGGTTTAAGGATTGCAGCGCCTCGTAAGCAGCCTTAATGGGAATTTCGAGCGTTGTCTGATCCAGCCGCGTTCGGATGCGTATACGGCTCCATGAACATCCAAATAGCGCTCCGAACTGGTTTACGTCGTGACGCCTACGCAAAGGCAAATGTTTCGCTGCCTCCGGTCGGGAGGCGAAAGGTCGGTAATTTGGAGGAAAATAGCGTCAATCTCGATGCTGAACGGATCGTCGTTTTGATGTCCGCAATCTCAGAAAAGCGCGATGTCGGCGCATTCGAAATCCTTTACCGGCACTTTTATCCGCGCGTGCGCTCCTACATGGTGAGGATGACGCGGGGCAACCGTGTTCTCGCAGAAGAACTGGCTCAAGAGACGATGATGCGTGTCTGGAATAAGGCTTCGCTCTTCGACGGTTCCAAGGCTCAGGCGTCAACCTGGATATTCACCATCGCCAGAAACCAGATGATCGACTCTGTCCGCAGAGGTGTGCGGCCAACCTTCGACCCCAACGACCCGGCCTTCGTGCCAGACGAGTTTGAGGCGGCCGATACGAAAATCGAGCGAGAGCAGAGTGCCGCCGCCCTGGGCCAGGCAATGACGACCTTAAAAGGCAATTATGCCGAAGTGTTGCGCCTGTCGTTCTTCGAAGGCCTCACCCATTCGTCGATAGCGGAAAAACTCAACATCCCAATTGGAACGGTGAAATCAAGGATCAGGCTTGCATGCGAGAAACTGCGCAACGCGCTTCAGGACGAAATCAAATGATTGAGCATCATCTGGATGATGACATTCTTTCGCAATACTCGGCTGGAACGTTGACCGAGGGATGGAGTATTGCTGTTGCAAGCCATCTCGCCCTTTGCCCTGCCTGCCGATCCAAAGTGGACATGCTTGACAGCCTCGGTGGATACTTCTTGGAAGCGGACGACGGTCGCGCAAGCGACGTTTCGAAGAGCTGGGAAGCAGTGAAAGCGCGGATCGATGCTGGGGAGGTCGACAATGTTGTGCCACTCAAAGTGCGGTCCGTACCGGATCGAATTTACCCCGAACCGCTGAAGAGATACATTGAGGCGGCAGGCGGTCTGAGATGGAAGAGACTGGGGAGCGGCGCAGCCCAAATGTTGATCCCGACGGGGGATGCGACGACAACGGTCAGACTCCTTAAAATTCCCGCAGGTCAGCCGGTGCCCGAGCACTCCCACGGGGGTCTCGAATTGACGCTCGTGCTTGACGGCAGCTTCAGTGATGAGGTCGCGACATTCGGGCGGGGCGATATAGAGATGGCCGACGATAATCTAACGCACCAGCCAAAGGCCGATTTGGACAAAGACTGTATATGCCTTGCGGTGACGGATGCGCCGCTTCGGTTCAAGAGCCGATTCATGCGACTGATACAGCCTTTGCTGGGAATATAGGATTTTTGCGAACGATCTGCGCACAGCATACTGCCACCCAAAATCGCCCTTTAGGCAAACACAATTTGTTGATGGGACCGTTTGAACCGGGACGATGATCATTCGTAGAACCGTCACCCTGCCAAAAGGCCGGGAACGAGAGGAGATGATCATGAAAAAATTGCTAATGGTTTCGGCTGTTGCGCTCGCCACTCTTATGGCGGGTGGCCTGGTTGCTCAAGCCGCCAACCCGGAAGTTGGTGGTGCTGCGATGTTTGTGGACAAGAACATTGTTGAAAATGCCGCCAATTCCAAAGACCACACGACTCTTGTGGCCGCGGTCAAGGCGGCGGATCTCGTATCCACCCTCGAAGGCAAGGGTCCCTTCACGGTGTTTGCGCCGACGAATGAAGCGTTCGACGCGCTTCCGAAAGGCACCGTCGAAACGCTGCTTAAGCCGGAAAACAAGGACAAGTTGACCAAAATCCTGACCTGTCACGTCGTCGCCGCGGATGCAATGGCCAGCGCGGTCGCCAAGATGATCAAGGATGATGGCGGTGAGCACGACATCAAAACCGTGGGCGGCTGCGTCCTGAAGGCCAAGGAAGACATGGGCAAGATCACACTCACGGATGAAGCCGGCGGTACGGCCACTGTCACGATTGCTGATGTCAAGCAATCCAATGGCGTGATCCACGTTGTCGACAAAGTGCTTCTGCCGAAGTTGTGAGTTTTAATTGCCGGGCCTGCATATAGGCCCGGCAATCAAAAGCTAGCTTTTTCGCTTCATCGGTATTCGAATGCCGAAGTATCCGTTCGGTTCAATTGAGGAACCCGGCAGCCGATTTTATCCACTGTATGCAAAGCCGCGATCAATGCTGGCAACGCAGGTGGTGATTGGCGCCGGCTCGGATGATAGCGATGAAACCCGGGTAATGTGGCCCCAGCAGTGACGAAAAAGCCCCCGGCCAGGAGAGAACCAGGGGTTGAGTTCGCTGTTTCGGATGGTGCTCACGCATCCGATGAAAGAAGAGACTAGCCGATAGCAGTTAACACGCGCTTACGTCGGATCATGTATCATATGAGTCTGAGCCTCGTTGAGTAGTGTCGCCAGGGCAGTGACAAGTTGAGCCGGCACAAATGGCTTTTGAAGCAAAACGCTATCCGGCACACCATGGGCGCGCCATTCTTGTGCACTGTCGCCTGTCATATAAATGACTGGTAGAGACGGCTTTAGTTCCCTAGCCCTATGAGCGGCATCCCAGCCCGTCAACTTGCCAGGCATTCGGATGTCCGTCACAAGGGCGCAGAACCGTTCCGGCTCTCGTTCCAGAGCATCGACTGCCTGTTGCCCGGTGACAACCATCACGAAATTAAAGCCAGCGTCGCCCATAATCTCCTCAAGTGTCATCTGCACGAGAGCGTCATCTTCTGCCAGGAGCACGGTCTGTTTGTCGGCTTCCATTTGCGATCCTACGATTTTCTCGCAGATACGATCAGTTCTGCGCTGAGGATCACTATGACACCAAAGCTTTCGAATGCGTCTAATAAAGCGTCAGCCAAAGAATAAAACGAAAACTTATCCAGCGTGATCGTCTGTATGGCGCCTTCCAGGTCCGTGCGCGATCACAGCTGACGTAGAACCAGCTAATCGCGCTGATTAAACGCCCTAAAGGTCGACCACCTTCATTTTTTTTGAAAACGGGGGGGCCGGCCCCATCCAAAAGCGGCAATTTACCGTACTAGCTCCAGATTGGAGTAATGAAGATGCTAAAGACCAACGCGCTTCCTGATGCCGATGGCTTTTTTGGTCAGTTCGGCGGCCGCTTCGTGCCCGAAACGCTGATGCCATTGCTGCTTGCCGTCAACGACGAATGGCAGAGCGCCAAAATCGATCCTGCGTATTGGAATGAGCTCGACGGCTATTCCAGACACTACGTGGGGCGGCCCAGCCCACTTTATTTTGCCGAAAGGCTGACTGAAAGACTGAGAGGCGCGCGTATCTATCTGAAACGTGACGAACTTAACCATACCGGGTCGCACAAGATCAACAACTGCATTGGCCAGATTCTCGTCGCTCGCCGTATGGGCAAGCGCCGCATTATCGCCGAAACGGGAGCCGGGCAGCATGGCGTGGCGACAGCAACTGTCGCTGCAAGGTTCGGTCTCC
The DNA here is from genome assembly GCF_001425605.1 of Rhizobium sp. Leaf453. GTDB lineage: Bacteria > Pseudomonadota > Alphaproteobacteria > Rhizobiales > Rhizobiaceae > Pararhizobium. The sequence continues at coordinate 205,873 of NZ_LMRG01000006.1, forward strand.
AGTGCGTCATCTACATGGGTGCCAAGGACATCGAGCGTCAGTCTCCCAATGTCTTCCGGATGAAGTTGCTCGGAGCCGAGGTGAGGGCGGTCACAGCTGGGAATGGCACGCTGAAAGACGCGATGAACGAGGCGCTCCGCGACTGGGTTTCGAATGTCGAGGACACGTATTATCTGATCGGTACGGTTGCCGGCCCTCATCCCTATCCTGAGATGGTGAGAACACTGCAAACGGTTATTGGGCGGGAGGCGCGCAAGCAGATCGTCGAACATGAGGGCCGACTGCCGGATTTGCTGGTCGCTGCGGTCGGCGGCGGATCGAATGCAATCGGTCTGTTTCATTCATTCCTAAACGATCCAGTCGTGGCAATGGTTGGCGTCGAGCCAGCCGGAAAAGGTCTCGACACCCAGGAGCATTGTGCGTCGCTGACCAAAGGCAGTCCGGGTGTGCTGCATGGAAATAGAACATTCCTTCTTCAAGATGGGGACGGTCAAATCACCGAAGGCCACTCGATCTCGGCTGGCCTAGACTACCCCGGTGTGGGACCCGAACACGCCTGGCTGAAAGAAAGCGGGCGTGTGACCTACTCGTCGGCCACCGACAGCGAAGCGCTTGAGGCTTTCCAGCTTCTTTCCACCGAGGAAGGAATTATCCCTGCTCTGGAGCCCTCGCATGCCATAGCCGAGGTCGTCAAACGGGCGCCGCGAATGCCGGGAAAGATCATTATCGTCAATCTGTGCGGACGTGGTGACAAGGACATTTTCACGGTGTCGAGACTGCTTGAGCTTGAAAGCTGAACTTCTCTCTTCACCGCACTTTCAGTGATACGACATTCGCGGGTGAAATTCCCAAACCGGAGACATGCACAAGCCTCTTTTAAAACATCCGCGCCAGTCAGGGTGATTTCAGTTATAATCGTTGCAGAGCGAAAATTTGGAATTACGATGGACGACGTCGCTAAAACAGATTTTTTTGATCTCATCCCGTTCGTGGACAATTTTGCCGACCTCACCAACGTCGAAAGCTATAGACCCCTTCCAGATGGGTGGGTGCTTGCCATTGCCGACGTCATCGACTCTACGCGCGCAATCGAGAAAGGAAAATACAAGGCGGTCAATACTGCCGGAGCAAGCGTTATCACCGCGCTGCTCAATGGGCTTGGTCGTCAGACCTATCCATTTGTCTTTGGGGGGGATGGTGCGATGCTGGCTCTACCAGGTGAAAGAGTATCAACCGCACAGGAGATCCTCGCCACCCTGACTGTCTGGGTATCTGAAGCCCTCCAACTGACACTGCGTGCGGCGATCGTTCCAGTTCAGGATATTCGAGACACTGGATTGGACGTGCTTGTCGCTCGACACAGGGCTAGCGAAAACGCAACTTACGCGATGTTCTCTGGCGGGGGGTCACACTGGGCTGAAGCTCAAATGAAGAAGGGCCTATATTCCGTTGTCGCCGCTGCGCCGGGGTCAAGACCGGATTTGACGGGACTTTCATGCCGATGGGATCCAATCCCGGCGCGGAATGGCGAGATCGTTTCGCTTATTGTGGCACCTGGTGTCAACGGGCGAGACCCTGAATTCAACTTGCTTCTCACTGAGATCATCTCGATTGTCGCCGAACAGGAAAGAGATGGACATCCGCTTCCGGTGGATGGCCCACCGCTCACTTTAACCACTAAGGGGATAGATTCCGAGGCTCGAGCAACAGCAGCCGAAGGGCGTCTTCTCATGCGGAAACTTGGTATTTTTGCCGAGACAATGCTCGCCGTCGGTATCGATTACCTTGGAGTTCCTGTTGGGTCATTTGATCCCAAGCGTTACAAGGTCGAGGTGGCGGAAAATTCCGACTTCCGCAAATTCGACGACAGCTTGAAAATGACCGTTGATCTCGATACGGAACGAACGCAAAGACTGGAGCAGCGATTGGTGCGGGCAGCTTCGGCGGGCACCTGTCGATATGGCATTCACCGACAATCCGAGGCCTTGATGACCTGTTTTGTACCGTCTCTCCACGCCAAGAACCATGTCCACTTCGTAGATGGTGCAAATGGTGGATATGCTCTTGCGGCCAGGTTACTGAAGAAATGGGATCTTTATCCTTAACAATAGTCGGAGTCGCTAAAACCACTAGCCATTTTGACTGCTCAGCGGTTGCGCAGCGCGTCTGAGGCCAATTGCCGCGTTTGGTGGCGGAACTGCAGCGCCTAAAGTACCGTATAGAAGGCATATCAGAATCGTGGCGGGTATCCCGACAATTCCCCGTCGTGCGGAGTGCGATATCCATGTTCGACCAATTTGACGCTTCGATCCTCGCGAGGGTGCAGTTCGCCTTCACCGTTTCCTTCCACATCATCTTCCCGGCCTTCTCCATTGGCCTGGCAAGCTATCTCGCCGTTCTGGAAGCGCTGTGGTTGTGGAAGAAGGATCAGGTCTACATGGATCTGTTCAATTTCTGGAAAACGATCTTTGCGGTCGCTTTCGGCATGGGTGTCGTTTCGGGTATCGTCATGTCCTATCAGTTCGGCACGAACTGGAGCCTGTTCTCCGACAAGGCCGGACCGGTCATCGGGCCGCTGATGGGCTATGAGGTGCTGACCGCTTTCTTTCTCGAGGCGGGCTTTCTTGGCGTCATGCTGTTTGGCCTGCACCGCGTCGGGCCGAAGCTGCATTTTCTGGCGACCGGCATGGTCGCCTTCGGAACGCTGATCTCCGCCACGTGGATTCTCGCGGTCAATTCCTGGATGCAGACGCCAGACGGTTTCGGTATGAACGATGCCGGCCAGTTCATCCCGCTCGACTGGTGGAAGATCATTTTCAATCCGTCCTTCCCGTATCGGCTGGTTCACATGGTTCTGGCCGCCTATCTGACAACGGCACTGGTCGTCGGCGCCGTCGGCGCCTGGCATCTTCTGCGCAACACCGCGCCAAGACGCTCCCACACCATGTTCTCCATGGCCATGTGGATGGCGACGATCGTCGCGCCGATCCAGATCCTCGCCGGGGATGCCCATGGTCTTAACACGCTTGAGCATCAGCCGGCCAAGATCATGGCGATTGAGGGGCATTATGAAAGCCACCCTGACGGTGCGCCGCTCATCCTCTTCGGCATACCCAACTCGGCGGAAAAACGGATCGACTACGCCATCGAGATCCCGAAACTGTCGAGCCTGATCCTCAAGCACGATCTAAACGCGCCGCTCGCCGGGCTCGATACGATCCCCGAAAACCTCCAGCCGCCGGTCGCCGTGGTCTTCTGGTCGTTCCGGGTGATGGTCGGCATCGGCTTTGCCATGCTCGGCCTTGGCCTGTGGAGCTTGTGGAGCCGCTGGCGCGGCACCCTGGACAGCAACGATTGGCTGCATCGCGCCGCGGTGTTGATGGGACCAGCCGGCTTCATCGCGGTTCTGGCTGGCTGGATTACCACGGAGGTCGGTCGCCAGCCCTACACGATCTACGGCCATCTGCTGACGGTGGATTCGATCTCGCCCGTGCAGGCGCCGGCGGTCGCCGCATCGCTCATTGCATTCGTCATCGTCTACTTCCTCGTCTTCGGCGCCGGCACATTCTATATCCTGCGCCTGATCAAGCGCCTGCCGCGCGATCCAATGCCGGATCTCGAGGACGGGCCGATCCGCACCGCCGGCATCACCCCCGGTCCGGCTGCCGGCAATACGCATCCTGACAGCAAGCATGGGAGCACGCATCATGGCCATTGACCTTCCCTTCATCTGGGCCGGCATCATCGCCTTTGCCGTGCTGGCTTATGTGATCCTCGACGGCTTCGATCTCGGCGTTGGCATCCTCTTCCCCTTCTTTCCGGAAAAGCACGATCGCGACGTGATGATGAATTCGGTCGCGCCCGTGTGGGATGGCAACGAGACCTGGCTGGTGCTCGGCGGCGGCGGGCTGATGGCGGTTTTTCCGCTGGCCTATGCCACCATCCTGCCGGCACTCTATGCGCCGATCATCGCGATGCTGCTGGGACTGATCTTCCGCGGCGTCGCCTTCGAATATCGCTGGCGCACCAAACGCGGCGAATTCCTGTGGAACTGGGCTTTCGCGGGCGGTTCGACGCTGGCCGGATTTTCGCAAGGGGTGGCGCTCGGTGCGCTGGTGCAGGGTATCCCGGTTGCAAACCGCGCCTATGCCGGTGCCTGGTGGGACTGGCTTACGCCTTTTTCGGTCGCAACCGGCCTGGCGCTGGTGATCGGCTATGCGCTTCTGGGGGCCACATGGCTCGTCATGAAGACCAGTGGAGACCTCAATGAAAAAGCACGGCGCATCGCCTTCCGCACCTGTTTCGCGACCATCGCCGCCATGGGCGTGGTCAGCCTCTGGACGCCGTTCCTCGATCCACTTTACCTTGATCGCTGGTTCAGTTTCCCGACAGCCTTCTTCAGCGTGATCGTGCCGGTGCTGGTGCTCGGTTGCTTCGCGCTCCTGCTTTCCGGTATCCGCAACAAGCGCGATGCGCAGCCGTTCCTGGCGGCGCTCGGATTGTTCATTCTCGGTTATGCCGGCATCGGAATCAGTTTTTACCCCTTCATCGTCCCGCCCTTAGTCACCATCTGGGATGCGGCGGCGCCCGATTCCAGCCTTGCCTTCCTGCTCGTCGGCGCATTGATCCTGGTGCCGATCATCCTGATCTACACGGTCTATGCCTACTGGGTGTTCCGCGGGAAGGTCGATCCGGAAGAGGGGTATCACTGATGCCGGAAAACAGCCTGCCGCGCAAACTGCTCTGGTTCGTCGCGCTTTGGGGCGCGGGCGTGCTGTCGGTCGGCATTGTCGGCTATGCCATCAAAGTTTGGCTCGATACATAGTCAAAACGCGTTCTGGTCACGCTTTCGTTTGTCTCGCGTGCTTCGTCGACATCATAGCCTACGACGGATATTGGTAAATCGGTTGCAATCGAAGGCCTTGTCGTATCCCTCCGCCGAAGGCCGTCTGCCCTGAGATGGCGCTGCAGGCTAGCCCGCCATTGGGCAACCGGTCGTCGTCCGTTTCAATTCGGAGCATCGCCTGTGGGATTTTGCCCCGCGTTGAGCATGATCTGTATCGAGCCGTGAACCATGTGTCGGAACGGCGCATCGTCACTGCATGACGAATCGAATGAAAGCTTTACTTGCCGCCATCGCTGTGTCCCTCGCTATCTGGGCAGCGATAATTTGGGGCGCACTGTTGTTGATCAACTGACGGCCCGCCTGCTTAACCCTACCAAATCACCCAAAAACCGGGTTGTGCTCGATTGGGGCAATCAATGTGTCATCTTGGTTTTGCCGAGCGCGGAAACTCGGCGTTTTCAAGTGCCCAAACATTCAGCCCCGCCTTGTGTATTGCGTAGGCGGGGCGCCCTTATTTCCTACGATCGTAGGTTCAATTCCTGGCGATTGCCGAGAGAGTTCCCGTCGCAGCACCTTGTTGGCCGAAGAAGGTGACGGCAGCAAAAAGAACGATGGTCGCTAGGAGCGACGTAATAAGCAGCATGCGAAACCCATGCTCAAAAAAGCTGCGCATTATCCTGACGAACCCACGAAATTACAAAAGTGCGGCCGGAAGCAGCAGCACACAGGCGGTCACCAAACTCAAGGCCACGACAACCAAAATGCGATTCTCGAATTGAATTCGGGCTTTTTGCCCTGTCCAGTCATATCTCATCAATCGGCTCCGTTCGAAAGCCTCAGTATGCCACAGGATGCTTTCGCCAAGCCTGCGCGACGCACCAGACCAGTATCTTGATCAAATAAGAAGCCGCTCAGACAATCGCGCCAGCCGGCCGACGATCTCCATCCTATAGCCGGTCAGAAGCCTTGTGAATCCCTTCCCCTAAGAGCCAGGCTTCGCCCCGCTTAACGAATTCTCAAAAGCAAACCCTCCCACGTTTCCGTAGGAGGGTCTGGGGAATACCAGCCGCTTGGGAGGTCTCGACAACCAAACTCGACTAGACTCTAATCTGATTTGGTTAATGGTCTCTATCCCCGCGCCCCAGGATCTTAACCCTACCGGATAACCTTAACTTTGCATGCCAATGGAATGGCAACGCTCATGCTGGCATCATCCTGTCACTCGCCGACATAATTGGGGACATGCATGGTGTTCACACAGGAAACCCTAGATCTTTACATCTCAACTGCGCTGACAAGCGTGGGTCTTGATGAGCGTAAAGTGAATGCCATGATTGCCCCTGCTCCGCGCAATGAATGAATGATCGGAGGGACGCTATCCAATCGTATTTGCGCCCTCAATCCTCCATTTGGGGGGTATTCGATGAATTGCCGTTCACGAATACCGGCGGGCGCGATCGGTCCACGCGGCTATTCAGGGCGGAAATGCTTGGAGAGCTTCGGGCCCTGTGCCTGGTAGTTCGAGCCAAGGCAGAGACCGTAGACGCCTTTGGAGCGTTCCATCATATGCTCATAGACTAACCGGCCGACCATCTGGCCGTGTCCGAGGATGAAGCGAACCTCGTGGCTTCGGACTTCGAGCACGGCGCGACCTGAGCCGCCCCGCGCGTCAGTTCTGCGAGACGGGTAACTTCAGCACTGGCAGCGCATTCCCAATCAAAAGTTCGATCACGCCCTCATGTGCGAGATCAAAGAGGGCATTGACGATCGGGTCTTGCTTAAACCCCCGTCCTACCAACGGTGCGCCGACTTCATATAAGCTCGTCGGTCCATCGCCGAACGTGCGCAGAAGGTTGATAACGGCGGCTTTAGTCTCTGCATAGGTCGGCATCAGTTGACCGGGGCGGGAGCCCAATAATCATCGGGCAGATGTTCCTTGCACCAGAAGCGCGGCCCATTGCGCCCACGCTCCAGGCCGAAGCAGCCCCACTGGAAGCGACCAGGATGGACGCAGATCCGCTCCTCATCAGCCCTCGGCGCGCTGATCGGTTGTTGGACTTCGATTGCCGCGTCGATCACGAGTAGGCCTCCGTCGCCCAGCAATTGCGACGGCATTCGTCTCGAAATTCACGTGCGACCACGATCAAGTCGATGCTTTCCACCCACATGGGTACCGAACACTCATCCATCAAGCTGTAGACACAGAGCGTCCGGTTTTTCTCTCTATCGACGAGAAAGAAAAACTCGCCCATAGGAGCCGCGCCTGTCTTTTCAAAAACGGCAGAAGAGAACACCTCCATTCGCGGGATCGCCGGCGCAGCGTACATAAAAACGGCGGGCGGAACCCTGATGAGATCATCCGCCTGCGGCGGTATCCAATAGACGTCCGAGACGAAGCGGAGATCCACGTCTTGGGGTTTCTTTTCCGATGGCTGTCTGGCGAACATGAGTTCTCCTTTCCGCCGGCATAACCGGTGGATATCCTGTGGACCAACTGTTGAAATGACGGCTTCATTGCTGTGAATGTTCTTATTATGTTCCGGTTTTGCCAAGAGTCAAGCTAAGTCACAAATCGGCATCATATTTGTAGGCGTTGAACCGATCCGCCACGAGCCGTCCCGCGTTCTGGCGCGGGTTAACGTAGATCCCAAGAAAGACCTCGATGCTCTCCCAACCGCCCGCCAGCATCGCTGTTTTGACATCGATGCCACTGTCGATCGCGTTGGTCGCGAAGGCATGTCGGCCGCAAGTATGGCTGGGCTTGTAGGTGATATCTGCGCGGCCACTGACAGCCCGTAGGCGCTCATTCACCGAATGGCGGCAGTGATACCGGAAAACGCGCTAGCGCCCGCTACAGGTTGATTTCAAGGCGTGGAGACGGGCGACAAGTTCGTCGGTTAGATGGCGGGTTGAGTTCGTCCCCGTCTTCGTTCTCAAAAGCAGGGCCGTGCGGTTGACGAGATCGACCTGCGGCCACTCAAGCCTGACCGCCTCGCTCACCCTTGCGCCGGTCTGGGCCATGAAAAGCACCAGCGCCGCCACGTGCGGAAGGCCGTCCTTTTCGCACTGCCTCGTGAAGGCGTGTAGCCAAGCTGGCGTCGCCGGCTTCTTTCTCTTGGGTTTCTCCTCCTTCAGTTTATTCAAGCGCATCAGGTTACACCAGCCGCGCTTGTAGCCGTGGATGATCACGGCTCTTGCCGGCGTTAACGCCTGGCGGTTTCGCGTCGAATTGGTGGCGTGTGGATACAATGCCAATGCCATCTGCTCGATGTCGAAAGGGAAGATGGTGACGAGCGGTCTTCCGCGGAAGTATTCGCCTTGTCCAAGGCACGGCTGTCACCAAACCACATGTACCAAGGCGTATCCTGACCGACTTCATCGACAACGCCCTCAAGTTTGCGGGAACAGCTGAGATCAGCGTCGCAAGATCGAGCGACGGAAACTTTGTTATAAGGGTCATAGATGACGGACCGGGTATACCGTACGATAAACTCGGGGCCGCGATGCAGCCATTTTTTAGGGTTGAAACATCACGAAACCGCGAAACCGGGGGCTCAGGTCTTGGACTGGCTATCTCCCAGCAGCTCGCATCCACAATTCAAGGGTCGGTGAAACTCTACAATTTGCCTGCCGGGGGGCTCGCCGCAGAAGTGACTTTACGTTGACCCGTCTGAATAGGCGCGGCGGTTTCCAACATTGGACGTGACACGATGTAAGCTGTCCTCAAAACTACACAGCGTTACGTTTTCCGGCTGATCTGAAAATATCTTGGATACAGGGACGGTTTAAATCTCGAAGCCCATTGGCGGTGAAGTCCGCTATCGGCATACCTGAAGTCCACCAGTGACCTTGGATCAAGCCATCTGATGACCTTGAACCGGAAATACCTATGAAAAAAGCGATTGTTGCTATCCTCGTTGCCGCGGTCTTGGCGTCACCATGCATCTATTATGCAGTCTCACCCGAGCCGTCAGCTGTAGCCGGACTGGTTGCAATGATGACACCGCAGGACACCCACGCCATCACATTGGCGCAAGGTTGGGACGCATTCTACTGGTGCGAAGAGCAGTTGGAGGATATTAGCGGCTGATGTGCTTTAATGGAGCAGACATCGTGGCTTTCCCTTGCGGTATTTAAGAAAAAAGTTAGATCAAGCGGATCCTATGCACATCCAGAGGATTTGATTTAAGTGGATACTCCCAGACCAAGATGGAAGTTGCGCGAGAGGCCGGGCTATCTCGTAGTCCGGTTGGCCCGGCTGATGTCACGCTATGCCGAGGAGCGTATCCACCCCTTAGGTACAGGGCTTGCCGGCTATCCGGTCATAACCGCACTCACAGAGGGCGGCGACATGACGCAAAAGCAGTTGACCGAACTGCTAGGGGTGGAGCAATCCAGCACAGCACAACTTTTAAATCGGCTCGAGCGAGACGGTTTTGTAACGCGTAGAAAGGACCCCCGAGATGGCAGAAGCAGCTTCATTTGCCTCACGGAAAAGGCAACCTCCGCGTTGCCGGCTATTTCTGAGATAATGGATGATGGAAATGACTTGGCTGTGAATGGGTTCAGTGCCCAGGAGATCGCCCATGTGATCGATCTATTGAAGCGCATGCTCGCAAATTTCGAAAAGCGCTAGTGGGTGAATGTGAAATTGAAAGGCGCTCACTACAGGGCTGCCCTCAATACAGCTTCTCGTGTCAACGTGAGAAGCACTTTCAGTTCATGAAGCTTGAAATTCGGCAAAGGACGTTGAAAGTTTTCAGCGTGCAGACGCCCCCTCCTGCAGTATGCCTGCGGCGAAGGGCGTCTGTCGACGATGTTGGTCGTCGGCGGGCTTGGTCGGACGAAGAGAAGGTTCGGATTGTCGAGGAGAGCCTGCAAGGCTGTTTTTACTCGGAATGGACTTTGTTAGATACGTCGCAGCATTGCTTGGACCTATCGGAAGCTACGGGATTTTTGAATAGCTTGGATCGAACGATTTAGGGGTGGTGAGTGAAGCGATGGATGGGCCGCGTCTGCCGGACTTGACTATCTTCGCAAAAGACAAAATCTTTCGCCTAAGCATGACCAGCTAAATCTAAACCGCGATATAGTGGAGCTCGGCAAGTGGCGATGGAAAAATTCGTGTACGCATCCGTCATAGTGTTCGCTGTAATTTGCTTTGTGGTCGCATCTAGGAGGAAGCTATGATGCATTCAAGAAAAATTGCCGCCGCTTTTTTGATTCTAATTACCGCAGTATCGAGGGATGCATTTAGCTCCGATAGCGCAAAATCGGCTCAACGGTCGCCCGAGCTTTTCGCGCGCGCGCTTATAATTACCGATAAAGTTGATGGAATTTTCTATTATTGTTACATGGATATACTACACTATAAACAATACAATAGTAAAAACTGCGAGTTAACATACAATTCCATGGAGCGCTCCGCCTCGATGCTGAGCTTTAGTGGCTTCGACAGGAAAGACCATATCACAATTTCAAAAATACTTCAATTTTTGTCAACCAACACCGGATCTAAATAATGTCGGCTGCAGATTTTATCGCTCGGATCACCTACCCTAACAATGACGGCTATTCTTCCCCTCCCGAAGATAGGACGTTGATAGAAGACATTATTAATCGCGTATACAACACTGGTGCGGGGGATTGGGTGGCGGAAGGTGTTAAGCCGCAAACAGCCCGAAGACCGAACTGACAGCCGTAGGTTACCTGGTACCCTAATGAAGCAGATGCTTCATTTACCGCCGTACCCAATTTATCAACGAAGCGCTGCCGGTCAAGTCGCGAGCGACTTCTCCCCCACACTTTCTGTTGGGGTGATGGGTGCATCATATTGAAACGAGCAGGATTTCTGCTACAGATCCCGCTCGTGTGTCGGTTGCAGAACGGTAATGTCACGTCACAACGTGGGGGGTAACTCTTGCGGGTTCGAATCCCGCCCGGCGCACACCTAAGCGTTTTCAAACTTTCAGGGTCAACGGTACCGCTTCCAGCGCGACACTCTTTCCCCACCATATGTTTTGTTGGTGGTGGGCACTTGCCTGATCCATTGTTCCATAGGATGACAAATGATCTTGGCGCGTACCAACGTAAACAAGGTTCCATGATGGATTTCGGTTTCGAAATAGTAGCAATTTCCAAACAGCGTAAAGGGTATCGTGTTGTCACCGATACGAGCGGAAAGCTGAGAGTGACCTTTGCACACGACCGGTTTTTTTTGTTCGAAGAGATACTCATCGTCGAATTCGCTCTCTATTGTTTCGACTGGCAATGCGAATATGGACGCGACCCAACGGCGAGCTTCTACTATGCGTCAATGGACGAAGAGGAGGAGCCGCTGCTGGCGTTCACTTTGCAGCTCGATGGATTGTGGACGGCTGAGTCTGGCTGGGCGGAATTCACTAATCCTGGCATTTCGAATGAAGAGCTTTCGAAGGCCGTGTCGGATTTTTTGCTAAATTTTGAGAGCTTCACAAAGTCAGCTTTTGGGTTCGGCATGAAGAGTCTCGCCTCCGAACTCAAGCGTTCCCTCTGATCTTGAGCAGGCGCCGGCATGTAGGTGATGCCGTTGACAAAGACTTTGTCGGGCGGAGTGTAGCTTGCGTCCATATCCCAACCGGTGATGAACGCAGGTGGCTGCAAACTATCTGCGGGTGGAATGGCCGCAATTGGGCTCAAAGCGATCACTCGCCTTCCAAGTTTAAGAGCGTGACAACCAAGAACTGAAACTCTTTGGTACTTCCGAAACGCCGACTTTAAGGACCGGAGGCTCGCGCGTCGCGATGTACCAATGATCGGAACTTCGCCAAACAATCTCCCTGAAACTTACTGTGAGTCTTCCGATTGCATGCCAATACGTCATTAGAATATCCGGCGAGTCCATTTCCTTTGGCCGATATGAAAACGGAACTCCGCTGGCATTCAGTTGACTCAGCTTCGAAAATAAATCGTCATTTTCCCATAGCTCCCCTTCATCAATGAATGCGATTTCATTCCCAAATTCGTGACCGCTTGCTATTCGCCTTCCGCCGCATAGAACGATTAGCCCTTGTGACTCCTTCGATAAATGAGAGACATATGGCGGAGGAGGTTCGCCAGGTTTCCCAAACTCAATCGCCAAAGATGGCGTTTGTTTCGTGTCGTTCATCTGTAAAAATCAATCTGCGGCAATTCAAGATTTTATTACATGGCCTTATCGACCGCAATTGGGCGCTAAACGGTCATAAACGATTTCATTTCCATTTGATGGTGGGGTGTTGGTGCTGGTGGCAGGAGAAAACCCGCCGAATCTTTTGAAGCCCAAAGTGGTCCGCTCGCCGAGTCTTTCCTCCTGCTTGGCTAAACGCGTCGAAGCGTAGACCAAACGGTGCAATTTTATGCAGCGCACCAACCAGAAAGTAGTAGATCGTGTCCGAGGGTTTCGACGCCATTTTTGGGATCAGCAAATGAATGAAGAAATAAAACAATCCGAAGGGCGAGCCCTTTTGATATATTTTTTGGAGTTTCTGGCCGAGAGCGATAAAACGCTCGAGACATACAAGTATGGCGAAAATGGCGACAGCGCCTTGTTCATAGACTACGATCTGGTGATTAAATATCTGATTGGCATTCTCCACATTGAAGACATCCCAGCGTGTGTGGGAAAAATCATCACAAAGAATGAAGCCCCAGAGCTCAAGGATTTGGCGACCTCACTGCGCGCCACGCTTGAAGAGGACTATCCCGACGAACTGACTGCCCACTACGTACAAACCCCACGCTGGCAGAACGTAGTTCGGAACGCGAATATTCTGCTGGAATCAGTCAAAAAAAGCGACGTTTATCTGGACCAGTGAGCCCGTGAAATGAATATGCGTTCGCTCGATTTTGGGGTGGTGGGACTACCAATTGGCACATTGCGGAGTTCTCGGGATTCGCTAAACATCACGCCTGAAGAGAGAGGGTGAAATGATCAGGGGTCGGAAGCAGAAACCAGGGGACATTGTCAGGATCGATATTGGGAACAACAGGCACTTCCATGCCGTCGCCTTGACGCATCCGCTCTTCGCGTTTCTCGATGAAGAGCTTGAGGCTGAAGAGTTAGTCGACAATCTGCGAGGTCGAGCCGTGATTTTCAAACTTTGGGTAATCGACAACGCTGTAAAGTCTGGGCGATGGCCCGTCGTTGGCAAACTTGACCCGGCCACAGTGTCTGCGTTGGATGGAGCGACGTTTTTTAGACAAGACCTGATTTCAGGGAAAATAACTGCGTGTGACACTATCACAAATAGCGAGTCGCCGCTTAGCTTCGAGGAGGCTGATCGCTTAGAATGCGCTGCTGTTTGGAGCCCCGAGCATGTCGAGGACAGACTTCGTGATCATCTGGACGGAATCCCAAACCAGTGGTGGGCATCCATGCGGCCCCGAAAACCGATACTTTGATGGTGGGGTGGTGGCGGGAGGTGTTAAGCTGCAAAAGCGGCTTCGTCAGAACCGTCAGCCCTAGGTTACCTGGTACCCTAATGAAGCAGGTGCTTCATTTACCGCCGAAGTCTGGTTACCAAATAGCGATCGCTCGCGCAACTATAAGATGGTGGGGAGCGGGGTTAAGCGGCGATCCGTGCATGCTGGCTTGGCGTCAGCACCTCGATAAGCCCTGCGTCCCGCTTGGATGCGATATAGTTCATCATCGTTGTGAACTCAGCCGTCGCGGTGATCGTGCTTGAAGACGCCGTTGTGGCGATCGTGTGACCGTACAGCACGAGCGTATAGCCGGCAAGAATGGCGTCATCGACCCACGCCTGCACTTGGGCGGCGGTCTTCTGGCCGATATCAAGCGCGCCGACGAGCAGCGGGTTCGGCTTGCCGAGCGAGGTGATCGGGAAATAGTTCGCCCCGGTGGAACGTGCCCACTTGACGCCTTTTTCCAGCAAGGTCGCATCTGTTGCGAGAGACCTGGAATTCAGAGGATATGCGAACAGGTCCCGACCATCGGTTAAATTGAGGCCTTCCAAGATGCCCTCTGCCTCGTCGAAATCGGCCGGCAGGTCGCCGGGGTTCGTCAGATAGTTTGTATGCTCCATCCCCTGGCTGACAATATCCCATCCAGCGCTCTGGAAGGTCGCCAGTTTGGCGGAGTTCGCCGCTGCAGAGTCACCATCGCCGGCGATGTATCCGCGCAAGTTGAGGCTCTGGCAAAGCGGCAGGACGATGCTTTCATGCGAGGCATCACCAAATCCGTCGAAGCCGAAAATGACCGCAGGACGCGACCGGCCGTTGAATGCCACCGCGTCGATATAGATGTACCGTTCCGCGAGCGGCGTGGCGGCGCTGATCGACCAATCGAACTCGAATTCGGTGATGGCATTGAAATCCATCGTGCCGGCCGCCAGCGTGGGCGCCAGACCGTTCGGCGCGCTGTTCGTAAAGAGCTTGCCGTCCTTATGCCAGTAGAGCGGGCACCAGTAGCCGGAGACTGGTGCTTGTCAGGTGCGAACACCTGCTGGTAGCGGTTCGCCGGAGCGGATGTTGGCGGGTTGGCCGTGGCACCAGAGCAGACGCGGGAATAAATCGTGTGCCCGCCGGCAGTGACGACGGGAAGCCAGACCCACAATTCTAACGGCCCGGTCAGCGCGGTTGCCTGTGCCAGCGCGCGGCGAAAGGTCTTGTAGAACGAAACGCCCTCGGCTGTTGCTGCAGATGCATCTATCTTGAGCGTAGAAATGCCGGGCCGACGCGTGAAACCGCTGTCGATGGTCATCACGCCGCCCGTTGGCGAGGTATCGCCCGCGCGCCATTGGTTCGCCCCGTTGACGCCGGTACCGGGCTCCGCAACGATCGTCGATGGCGTGATCCACGGCACCCCCGCTCCCGCCATTGGGGCAGCACTGCCGAGGTTGAGGCCAAATCCGAGATAACCAACCATGTCAGTTCCCTCCCGTCATGCTGGTAAGGCGCTGGCGCTCGATCCGATCAAGCCGCTATCTCAGGTCGAGGTTGATGTCGCGCTGGCCGTAGACGCTGCCTGCCGTCTGCTTCAGTTCTTCGGTCTGGCGCTGGAGACTGGCGTCGGTGGCCGTGTAGCTCTGCCAGACACGTTCATGTTCGGCGCGCGGGACCATATCGCTGCGCAGATCCTTGATTGCGCCTTCGGTTCGCTGCCTGTCTTCGGCACCCCGAGCAGTTCGCCATTCCATTTCCTTCTGCGTCACCATTCGGTCAGTGATGGAGGCCAGCGCTGCCTTGGTGTCCGATACTTGCGCTTGTTGGCTGTTCTCCAGACGGCCAATGCCAGCCCATACAGGCGCGTAGGCGATCCCGCCGATGGTGGTGACATAGGCAAGCATCGCGACCGCGATGGAGACAATCAGTCACCCAAGGCGTTCGCTGTCGCTCGTCCAGTTTGGCGACGAACGATGCGAACTGGTTCGCCAGTCCCTGAACCGATGTTTCGATGCCGGACACCCGCTGGGACAGAGCCGCGAACCGGGCGTTATCGCTGTAGTGGTTGCCGTTGTTGGACATGTCTTGAGACTCATTCGCCATTTGGAGGGCATGCCTTCCGATGCGGAGGCGATGCTATGCGAAGATCAGCGGTGTTCGGCTGGAACTGGAATGTCGGGGATGCCTTCAGGTGTCTTGACCGTGGCGCTCACGGCCGGGGGCAGAACCTTGTCGATTTCCTTCGCCAGTTTGGCGGCACGGTCGGAACTTGACTTGGTACGGGCCGCGTAGATTGGCACGATGATGGCAATGAGGCCGAAGACGGCGCCGACGATCTCTGGGACCGTGCGGGAACGCACGTCCACCTGCGCCGGCGTGAGCACCTGCGGGCCGCCAAGCAGCATCACCAGCGAACTGAAAATCACCAGGACGTATCGCAGGATCGTGCCGCTGGCGGTTGCCGTGGTCAGGGGAGTGAGAAGCTTTTCGAGCATGGGAGTTCCTTTCAGGCTTGGTGCCAGAATTTGCAGTTGATTTTCAGGGAAACATCGGGTGAATTTGCGCTCACACAGGCCTGGCATAATGAGCTTTGATGCGATGCAGACGCGACCACATCGGTTTCGACTGAGTGTATTTCAGAACGGCGTTCCGTCTCGGGCTCCGGAAATCCTCACTCGATCTCAGTTGATAGACGCCCTTCTCCACGCATCGATGCATGATGATGCAAGGGTGAACTTTGTTGTCTCGACTGTTGATGAATTGGGATCGTGCGAGATGATCAATGGTCCTGAACATCCCAAGTATCTGATCGAGCGAGTGTCGATTTAAGCGGCGGCCTTCGCTTCGAAGATTGCCCGCAGGCGTGACACGGTCGCTGTATCGAACTCACCACTTTCTGGAAGCCCGGAGGCAAGCTGGAAGGCTCTCACTGCCGCGCGGGTCTTCTTGCCAATAATGCCGTCGATCAGTCCCAGCACATAGCCGCCACACGTCAACAGGCGCTGCAGGTAAGCCGTGCGGGTGTCGGGGCCTTCGAGGACAGGCGCGCTCTGCGGCTCCAGCACGAGGAGCTTCCATGTGCCCTTGATTTCCGCGACTGGCAGACCGCGCTCCGCTGCCCAAGGGATGGACGTCGAAACACGGGCACGCCTTCATGTATTCGAAGGGCTCTATGATGCCGTTGCCGTTCTTGTCGGGGGACAGGTCGCGGTGACCACACCACTCGATCTCGGGGAAATCGACCGTCAATTCGCGCATGCGCTTTTCAAGCGTGGTGAGCTGCGCATCCTTGATCGTGTTGAAGTCCGGTCGACCAGTCGCGGTAATTCCGCGGACCATCGACAGGCCATAGGAGATCGAGTTGAAGCCAGCGACATGGGCCCCGATCGCCATCTTGCCACGACCCATTTCGGGCCGTCCGTCCGGGTTGATGATCTCGTTATAGCCAATATCCGACCAGCCCTGAGTCTTGTGGATTGCCCTGATGCCGGCTGCGGCTTTGTCCCAGCCCGGAGGCGTGGCAGTGACGTGCACGACCCCAAGCGTGGTGCGCTTGCGATTTGCCATGGTGATGTCCTTGATGGTTTGGAACTATTTGATCGTTGGCAGGTTGAGGATCCGCTGAACTGATCGGATCCAAGCCTCAGGACAGCGAGAGACCTGGTCTTGCTCCCAAAGCGATCAGGTCTCGATTGTCCCAAGCCCACTTGACGTTTGCTTATTCCGCTCCACCTTGTCGGCAATAGGGGAATGGCATGATTTATGATTGGGATGGCTGGCGTAGCCGCGTTGTGAAAGCTGTTGGTGCCGCCACCGGGGCCGCGCTGACACTGATAATTTTGGCCTTGCCGCTGCTGATACTTCTATAGGGAAGGATTTGGCGTCAGCAGACCGCGCGATTAGCCACAATGATGTCTTTGAGTCGCCCGAGGACCGTGGTCTTAGTAATGCGTTGCCGGCCAGTCACCGGATTTGATGGGCTGCTTGAAGGCGATAAGTCGCTCTTGCACGATCGCGCGGCCGATGCTCCTGTAGCCACGGCAGGTGCTTTTCAAACTCTGCCTTCCGTTTGCGAGTGGCCGGAAGGTTGCCTCTTGCACGATCCTTTGGCTATATATATAGGATCCTATCGAGGCCGTTTACACTCGGACGTCGCGGTATCTGCCTGCGGAGTTCATACTTTGAAGGAGATTGAATTGAGGAAATTGTTGGCGACATGTTCGGTCGTTTCAGCCGCTTTGGCGCTCACGATATACGCTTCCATCGGCAGCGCTGGAGAAAATGTTTCACCCGTGTACGGCGTTGGTCTTCCGGAGGGTTATCGGGATTGGCGCGTGATAACCGTCGCGCACGAGGCAGGCCAAAACAACGACATCCGTGCGGTTATCGGCAACGACATCGCCTATGAAGCGTCTCGCGCCGGTACGCTTCCCTTCCCAGACGGAGCGATCATCGTCAGACTTGCTTACGAATTCAAATCGTCTCCACGTAATGATGCCGTCTTCCCGGCACCACAGTCTTTCGTCGCTGGCAACCCGACAAACGTTCAGATCAGCGTCAAGGATTCGAAAAAGTACGCTGACACGGGCGGCTGGGGTTATGGGCAGTTTGAGAACGGGATTGCCAACCCGAGCGTCCCGTTGACGACTTCTTGTTTCGCCTGTCATCAGAAATTAGATCGGTCGAACGATTTCGTGTTCAGCCATTACTCGCCGTGACGCCCAAAGCCGACTTGGCAGCAGACAGAATGCTCGGCAAGACGAGAGCCCTGAGGCAAAGTGCAGCGACCAAAATCCAAAGCTATGGAACACGGTCATCCGAGTGCAACCGGATCGAGATCGCCGCCATCCCCGCCTCGGCACTAAACATACGGCGTCTACACTGGGTTACAATGCGGGCCTTAACGGACACACCCTGAATACATGGATGCAGCTATATGACCGTGCTGATGAAGAACAAACATCGGTAGGGCAGAACCCCAAATCTATACAAAGCAAAGGATAAACGTCATGAAGCTCATCAAGTCCGTCGCAGGCGCACTCATGATCGCAGGGGCCACCTTCATTGCGTCGGTGCAGGCGCAGCAGAACAGTCCGCTGAAGCGCACCGATCTTGTACAAAACGAGATAAGCACCCCTGGTCTTCAGGCCGTTCAGGCCCGCGTTGACTTCGCACCGGGTGCCGTGTCCATTAAACACTCGCATCCAGGGGAAGAAGTGGCCTATGTCCTGAAGGGCTCAATCGAGTATCAGCTCGAAGGCAGAGAGCCTGTGACGCTGAAAACCGGTGAAGCGTTGTTCATTCCAGCAGGCGTTGCGCATGTGGCTAAAAATGTAGGCGATGGCGAGGCGTCGGAGCTGGCGACTTATGTCGTAAAAAAAGACGAAACGCTTGTCATTCCCGAAAAGTGACGCACGTGCCGTTGCTCGCATCATGTCAACTCGTGCCAAACGGGTGACACCAGAGCCCAGATCCACATGCCCTGGAAAAGGAAGCATGATGAAGCGGCGACGATCAGGCGTGGCCGCTCTCGCTGATTGGACGAACTGTTCGCCTTCGCCTTCTCCTTGCGTGCCCCTCTCACCGTTCTTCTCCCCGGGCTGCGTTAACTCATCTGCATAGACGCTCTACGATTGGTTTGAGAGACGGAGGATGATTATGCGCGGAGCAAGATGCAGGAATGCCGAATTACATAGGGACCTATAATGTCGACATTTCTGACTACAGACGGCACTCACCTTTTTTACAAGGACTGGGGCACTGGCCAGCCTATCCTGTTTGCTCATGGATGGCCGCTCTCCTCGGACGCCTGGGATCAGCAGATGCTGTTCTTCAGTCAGAATGGTTTTCGCGTCATCGCACATGACCGCCGTAGCCACGGCCGCTCGGATCAGACCTTCAACGGCAATCATATGAACCAGTATGCCGACGATCTGGCCGAACTAATCCAGGCGCTCGACCTCTCAAACCTGATCCTGGTTGGCCATTCCACCGGCGGCGGGGAGGTCTCGCATTATATCGGTCGTCACGGCACGGCTCGGGTCGCCAAGGTAGTTCTGGTGGGCGCAGTTCCGCCGCTGATGCTGAAGACCGTCGATAATCCACATGGCACGCCCATGGAGGTGTTCGACAATATCCGTGAGAACACAGCCAAGAACCGCTCGCAGTTCTTCTTCGAACTGACGGTGCCCTTCTACGGCTTCAACCGGGATGGTTTCAGCAGCAATGACGGTCTGAGGGAGAATTTCCGGCGCATTGGCCTGCAGGGCGGCATCAAAGGCCAGTATGATTGCATCCGAGAGTTTTCCGAAGTGGATTACACCGAGGATCTGAAGAGCATCGACCGCCCGACCCTGATCATCCACGGCGATGACGATCAGATCGTGCCGATCGGGGCTTCTGCCCATCTGGCCGTTGAGCTCGTGGCCGATGCCACGCTCAAGATCTATTCGGGCGGCTCTCACGGACTGGCAGAGACCGAGGCTGACCGTTTCAACGCTGACGTGCTCGCCTTCATTCGCGGCTGAACTCCCGCGACTTCCAAACCACAAGCCCATTCGACATCCCCTACTCAAGAAAAAGGAACTATCATGTCCAAGCTTGCTGCAAGCCTTGCCGTCACGGGCGCTCTCTTGTCGGGTAGCGCACTTGCCCAGTCTAACAAGCCCACCGTTGTTCTGGTTCATGGCGCCTTTGCCGACTCCTCAAGCTGGAACGGCGTTGCCCGGATCCTGCAAAAGGATGGCTACCGTGTCGTTGCCGCTGCCAATCCTTTGCGCAGCGTTTCTGCCGACGCAGCCTATGTCTCGGATGTTGTCGCAAGCATCGATGGTCCGGTTGTTCTCGTCGGCCACTCCTATGGCGGCCAGGTGATCACGACCGCCGCGAATGGCAGGGGAAACGTAAAGTCGCTGGTCTATGTGGCGGCCTTCGCCCCCGATGAAGGAGAAGCGGCTGCTGACCTTGCCGGCAAATTTCCCGGTGGCACGCTCGGTCAGGCCCTTGCAGCGCCTGTGAAGCTCGCCGACGGCAATACCGACCTCTCTATCGATCAGGAGAAGTTCCACGATCAGTTTGCGCATGATGTGAGCGTGGATGATGCTGCGCTAATGGCTGCCGGCCAGCGGCCAATCACAGAGGCCGCTCTGACAGAGAAGTCCGGCAAGCCGGCTTGGAAGTCAATGCCCTCCTACTTCATCTATGGCGATGGCGATAAAAACATCCCGGCTGAAGCACTTGGCTTCATGGCGGAACGAGCTGGGTCGAAGCGCACTATTGTTATCGAAGGCGCATCCCATGTTGTGATGGTCTCGCAGCCACAACCGGTTGCAGAGCTCATCGAGGAAGCGGCGCAGTAGGCAGATTGCTACGTCGGCCGGTCGTTCTAGGGCGACCGGCTTTATTTTGACTCAGACGCTTGACGTTGGTTCAAAAGGATTGAAAGTTCGGATCCCATCAAGGCCATATGTTAGGTGCGAGCAGGGACCGGTGCGCCGGATGGGTTTGGCCGTTCATTTTGCCAACGCGGCATTTTTTCAGCCGTCTCCCGAAGCAGCCCATATTGCCGTCGATGCTGACCTCGAGGCTGAAACAAACGCGATCAAACGCCCCATATGACAGCCTCTTCATGCCGTTTGATCAAGTGGCGCAAATCCTGAAAACCGATTCGGATAAAGTTGGCGAACTGTTCGACGGCGGGTGCGCGCGGGGCGTCTGTTCGCTTCAGGATCGCCAGTGCCCGTTCCGGGTGGGGAATGTTCACCGGCAGCGCCGTGATTGTCTTTTCCTTGCGCTGGGCGAAGACGACGCTGTGCGGCATCACGGTCAGCGCATCCGCCGATTTCAGGTAGTTGATGACGCCCATCAGCGAGCCGCCGGAATAGCGGATCTTGATTTCGGTCGCGCCGAAAGAGAGGAGCAGGGCACGCAGGTCTGTCATCAGAGGGCTTCCCGGCGGCGGTGCGACCCAGGGATAGTCGAGCAGATGGCTTGGTTGCGGCTTGCGTTTCAGCAGAAGTGGGTGCGTGACGCGGCAGGCGATGACGTTGCGGCCGGGCAGAATCTGCTGAAATTCCAGCCCGGAGCCCTCGTCCAGAATATCGATCGGGCAGATGGCGAGGTCGATCTGGTCGGCCTTCAGTGCCGCACGCAGGTCGGGAAAATAGCCGTAGCTTTGATCGATACGAACATCGGGATGGTGTGTCTGGAATTCGGCGCAGAGTTCGGCAATCAGCGCATCCATGAAGAAGGGCGTGCCGCCGATGCGCACGACGCCGCTCTTGCCGACGCGAAAACCTTCGAGAAGATCGGAGGCTTTTCGCGAGGCTGCCAGCATGACGAAGCCGTGCTCGGCGAGCGCGAGGCCAAAGGGCGTCGGCTGCAGAGGGCGACGGCCCTTGATGAACAAGGGCTCGCCAACGCGCTTTTCCAGCATCGACAGCGTGCGCGAAACGGCGGGTTGCGCCAGCCCCAAAAGGGCCGCGCCTTCCGTCGCGCCGCCGGTCTTGACGACGGCGGCAAGCTGAATGAGGTGGCGTTCATCGATCTTCATAACGATCCGTTATATTGATCGCGAGCAAAATCATCAATCCATCCATTTCCGGCTGCTATGGTCCCTTTACCAACACGGCGGACTTTGGAGGAAAAGCATGTCGTTGGGTGCCAAAGCGCTTACATTCAGCGAAACGACATCGTCGCAAGCCTTCGCCGAGCGTTTTTCTGTATATTCGGACAGCAATCTGCCACAGCTCATCGCCGCCACCGTCACGCATGTCCACGATCTCATCAAGCAGTTCCGTCCGACGCAGGACGAGTGGCGCAAGGTCATCGCTTTTCTCACGGAAATCGGACACGCTTCGGATGAGCGCCGGCAGGAATGGGTGCTGCTCTCCGATCTCATCGGTGCCTCCGCGTTGGTGGAGGAGATCAACACCCGCCGCCCGAAAAGTGCGACGCCCAACACCATTCGCGGGCCGTTCTTCCGCAATGACGCACCGGAGCGCGCTTCCGGTTCCTCCATCTCACTCGATGGCATCGGCGAGCCGCTGGCCGTCTCGGTGCGGGTGGAGGATCTCGACGGACTGCCGATTAGCGGTGCCGAGGTCGTGACATGGCAGGCCAATGCCGAGGGCATTTACGAGAACCAGCAGCCGGACCTGCAGCCCGAGCATAATCTACGCGGCCTGTTTCGTACGGATGCGAAGGGGCACTTCGATTACCGTTCGGTCGTACCATCAGGCTACGGCGTGCCGGATGATGGTCCCGTCGGACGGTTGTTGGCCGAGGCCGGTTATCCGCTGCGGCGGCCGGCGCATCTGCATTTCGTCATTCGCGCCAAGGGGTTCGAGACGATAACTACCCACATCTACGATGCCGGCGATCCGCATCTTTCCGAGGATGCGCTGTTCGGCGTGCGGCCGGAATTGGTTACCTGCTTCGAGCCGGCCGATGTCGAGGGTAAACGCGGCAAGGCCATCAATCTCACCTTCGTCATGATGCGCGCCAAGCCAGGGAGGCCTACATGACCCGATCTTTTTCCTATGCCGGCAGCCCGGCCCGCATCGTCTTCGGCGAAGGTGCTAGAGGCCAGGTGGCAGAGTGGATCAGAAAAGCCGGCTGCAAGCGGGCGCTGGTGCTTTCGACACCGCAGCAGAAGGCCGATGCGGAGGCGCTGGCGGGTGAAATCGGCGATCTCGCCTGCGGTATCTTCTCAGGTGCCACCATGCACACGCCGGTCGATGTCACGAAAGCGGCGACGAAGGTGGTGGCCGAAACCGGAGCGGATTGTGTCGTCTCCCTCGGCGGCGGCTCGACCACCGGGCTCGGCAAGGCGATCGCCTATCGTACGGACCTGCCGCAGATCGTCGTGCCGACCACCTATGCCGGCTCGGAAGTAACGTCGATCCTCGGCCAGACGGAGGCGGGCCGCAAGACGACCGTGCGCGACGCGAAGATCCTGCCGGAAATCGTCATCTACGATCCGGCGCTGACGTTCGGCCTGCCGGTTTCCATGAGCGTCACCAGCGGCCTCAACGCCATGGCTCATGCCGTGGAAGGGCTCTACGCACAGGACCGCAACCCGATCTCGACGCTGATGGCGCTGGAGGGCATCAGCGCCTTTGCCCGCAGCCTGCCGAAGATCGTTGCGTCGCCCCGCGATGCCGAGGCGCGCAGCGATGCCCTTTACGGCGCCTGGCTCTGCGGCACGGTGCTTGGCACGGTCGGCATGGCGCTGCATCACAAGATCTGCCACACGCTGGGCGGCTCCTTCGATACGCCGCATGCGGAAACCCATGCGGTGATGCTGCCGCACACGGCTGCGTTCAATGCCGCCGCTGCCGCGCCGGAGCTTGCTGCAGCGGCGGAGATTTTCGGCAGTTCGATCGGCGGCGGGCTTTGGGATTTCGCCAAGGGCATCGGCGCGCCGCTGTCCTTGAAGGATTTTGGACTGGGCGAAGCCGATCTCGATCGTGCTGCATCAATCGCAATTGAAAACCCCTACTGGAATCCACGGCCAATCGACAAGGCATCGATCCGCGCGCTTCTGCAGGACGCCTGGGAGGGCCGGCGGCCGACGGACTGAACTTTCGCACGCCGCTGGGCGCGCTCTTTGGGAGGAGAGACGACAATGGGAGGAAACATGTTTACCAGACGCGATTTTCTGAAGACGACGGCGGCCAGTGGGGCCGTTCTCGCGACATCGGGCCTTGCCGCACCGGCGATTGCCCAGGATGTGGCGATCAAGCTCGGTTATGTCAGCCCGCAGACCGGGCCGCTTGCCGCCTTCGGCGAGGCCGACAAATTCGTGATCGACGCCTTCCTGGCGACGACCAAGGGCATGGGCCTTAATTACGAAGTGGTGGTGAAGGACAGCCAGTCCAACCCCAACCGTGCAGCGGAAGTGGCCAAGGAACTGATCGTCGATGACGAGATCAACCTGATGCTGGTCTCCTCGACGCCGGAAACCACCAATCCGGTTTCCACCACCTGCGAAGCCGAGGAGATGCCCTGCATCTCCACCGTTGCACCCTGGCAGCCATGGTTCATCGGCCAGCAGGGCAATCCTGGCGACGCGGCCTCTTGGAAGCCGTTCAATTATGCCTACCATTTCTTCTGGGGGCTTGAGGATATCATCGCCGTCTTCACCGGCATGTGGGGCCAGCTCGAGACCAACAAGAAGGTCGGCGGCCTCTTCCCGAATGATGGCGACGGCAATGCCTGGGGTGACAAGGTGGTCGGCTTCCCGTCGGTGCTTGAAAAGCTGGGCTATGGGCTGACCGATACCGGCCGCTACCAGAACCTGACGGATGATTTTTCCGCCCAGATCAACGCCTTCAAGCAGGCCGAAACCGATATCCTGACCGGCGTGATGATCCCGCCGGATCTCACCACCTTCTGGAACCAGGCAAAGCAGCAGGGCCTGAAGCCGAAGATCGCCTCGATCGGCAAGGCGCTGCTCTTCCCGCAGACGGTGGAGGCATTGGGCGAGGCCGGGCACAATCTCTCCACCGAGGTCTGGTGGACTCCGAGCCATCCTTTCAAGTCGTCGCTCACAGGCGAGACGGCGGCAACGGTGGCGGAGGCCTTCACCAAGGCGACGGGACGCCCGTGGACGCAGCCGATCGGCTTTGCCCATGCGCTGTTCGAGCTTGCCGTCGATGTGATGAAGCGCGCCGAGGATGTCGCCGATGGCGATGCGGTCGCCAAGGCGATCGGCGAGACCAAGCTCGATACGCTGGTCGGCCCGGTCGCGTGGGGCAACGACAAGCTGCCGCCCTTTGCCCAGAAAAACATCGCCAAGACACCGCTGGTCGGCGGTCAGTGGCGGCTGAAATCGGGCGGCGGCTATGATCTCGTGGTCGTGGAAAACGGGCTTGCACCCAATGTGCCGCTGGGCGGGAAGCTGGAGGCTTTGGCGTAGTCGCTTGTGGAGTTGCCTCTGACCGTAATCCTCTCCCCGCACACGGGGAGAGGTGCCGGCCTTCAAAAAAGAATGGTCGGATGAGGGGGTTTCCGAAAGTCAGAACAGAAAACCGAGAACACCATGCCCATACTGGAACTTACCGCAGTCTCGAAATCCTTTGGCGCGCTGGTCGTGGCTGAAAACATAGGCTTTTCGGTGGAACCGGGCGAGGCGCTGGGCGTCATCGGACCGAATGGCGCGGGCAAGTCCACCTTGTTCAATCTGATCAATGGCAATCTTTCCGTTGCAGGCGGCACCATTCGTTTCGACGGCCGAGATGTGACCCATCAGCTGCCGATGCAGCGCTGTCTGTCCGGCATGGGCCGCACCTTCCAAATCCCGCAACCCTTCGAGCGGTTGACCGTTTATGAAAACATTCTTGTCGCCGGCGCTTTCGGCGCACAGGCGAAGGAAAGCGAGGTCGCCGATCTCTGCGCCGACATCCTCGTTGAGACCGGCATGATCGCCAAGGCCAATATGCCAGCGGGTTCGCTCACCTTGCTGGAGCGCAAGCGGCTGGAGCTTGCCCGCGCGCTCGCCACCCAGCCAAAACTTCTGCTGCTCGACGAGATTGCCGGCGGACTGACCGAGGGCGAATGCCGCCAGCTGGTGGCGACCATCAAGCGTGTTCATCAGCGCGGCATCGCCGTCATCTGGATCGAGCATGTGCTGCATGCCCTGACGGCGGTTGTCGAGCGTATTCTGGTGCTCAATTTCGGTCGGGTGATCGGCATCGGCGATCCTGAAACGATCATGGCCTCCAGCGAAGTCCGTGAAATCTATCTGGGCATGGAGGTCTGATGCGGAGCCTCATCGAAACCCACGGCCTCACGGCTTTCTACGGCGACTTCCAGGCCGTGTTCGGCGTCGATATCCGGCTCGACGCCGGGGAGACCATCGCGGTCATTGGGGCGAACGGTGCCGGGAAGTCGACGCTGATGCGTTCGATATCAGGCGTCATAGCCAATCGTCCGGAGATGATCCTGCATCGCGGCGAGCCGATCGGTGCGCTGGCCGCGCCCGATGTCGTGCGTCGCGGCATTGCGCTGGTGCCGGAAGGGCGAAAGCTGTTTCCGTCGCTCACCGTCGAGGAAAACCTGCAGGTCGGTGCTTACGGCCGCAAGGTCGATGGCCCTTGGACGCTCGAGACCATCTACGGCCTGTTCCCGATCCTGAAGGAGCGCCGCCGCAACCCGGCAACAGCGCTTTCCGGCGGCCAGCAGCAGATGGTGGCGATTGGCCGGGCGCTGATGTCAAACCCGGACATCCTGCTCTGCGACGAGCTCAGCCTCGGTCTCGCACCGGTCATCATCAAGGATATCTACGCCGCCTTCTCAAAAATCCGCGCCACGGGCGCGGCCATTGTCATCGTCGAGCAGGATATTGCCCAGGCGCTAAAGGTCGCAGACCGCGTTTATTGCATGATGGAGGGACGCATCACTCTTTCCGGTCGCCCGGCGGAGCTTGATCGCGCCGATATCCACGCCGCCTATTTCGGAGCAGAGACCCATGAGCTTCATTGATACGCTTCTGCAGGGCGTGCTGCTCGGTGGGCTCTATGCCTTGTTCGCGGCGGGCCTCAGCCTTGTCTTCGGCATCATGCGGCTCGTCAATCTCACCCATGGTGATCTGATCGTGCTCGCGGCCTTCCTTATCCTGCTCATCGTCTCGACGTTCGGGCTCGATCCCTTCCTAGCTGCCGTTATCGCCGCACCCCTGATGTTCGGTATCGGCTGGCTGCTGCAGTATCACCTGCTCAACCGCACGCTCGGCAAGGATATCCTGCCGCCGCTGCTCGTTACCTTCGGCCTGTCGATCGTGATCCAGAACGGTCTGCTTGAAGGCTTCACTGCCGATAGCCGTCGCATCTCGGCCGGCGCGCTGGAAACGGCCTCGGTCAATTTCGGCGGTATCAATGCCGGCGTCATGCCGCTCGTCACCTTCGCCTCGGCAGTGCTGGTAATCGTCGCGCTGAACCAGTTGATCTATCGCACCGCGCTCGGCCGCGCCTTCCGTGCCACCTCGGATGACGTGGTGACCGCAAGTCTCATGGGCATTCGGCCGAACTCGATCTTCGCCATCGCCACCGGCCTTGCGATGATGATCGTCACCGTCGCCGCCCTCTATCTCGGCACGCGCGCCAATTTCGATCCGACGGCCGGGCCGACGCGGCTGATCTACGCTTTCGAGGCCGTGATCATCGGCGGGCTCGGTTCGCTCTGGGGCACGCTTGCCGGCGGTATCATCCTCGGTGTCGCCCAGACTGTCGGCGCCGCCATCAATCCGGAATGGCAGATCCTTGCCGGGCATATCGCCTTCCTTCTCGTGCTTCTCCTCCGGCCGCGCGGCCTTTTCCCCCGGGCAGTGGATTGAGACGCCATGACCACAGGTTTTGACACCATGACGACCGAGATCGAAGCGCCCGCAGACTGGCGGGTGGAAACGCGCACAAAACTTTCCGGCATTTTCGCCGTGGTCTCTCTTGTTGCGGTCGTGGCGCTGGCGGCGGCTCCCTTCCTTGTGTCGCGCGGCGTGGTGCAGGATCTGTTCTTCATCCTGACCATGCTGGCGCTGGCGCAGAACTGGAACCTGCTCGCGGGCTATGCGGGCCTCATCTCCGTCGGTCAGCAACTCTTCGTCGGCTGCGGCGCCTATGCGCTCTTCGGTCTCGTCATCCTTGCCGGCCTCGACCCTATCCTTGCCATCCCGCTCGCCGGCCTTTTCGCCATGATCGTTGCCGCGCCCACTGCCTTCTTCGCCTTCCGGCTTTACGGTCCCTATTTCGCCATCGGCACCTGGGTCATCGCCGAAGTCGGGCGGCTGCTATTCGCCCAGTGGAAAATGCTCGGCGGCGGCACCGGAACGTCTCTGCCGCGCGAGGCAACGAAGGAAATGCTCGGCCTATCACTGCTGCAGGACTGGTTCGGCATGCGCTCCTCGGCCGCTGCCGATGCGCTCGCCTACTGGCTGGCGCTGGCGCTCGCCGCGCTCACCATCGGTTTCGTCTACAAGCTGCTGCGTTCCAAGCAGGGCCTCGGCCTTGCCGCCGTGCGGGACAATGAAACGGCGGCGCGTGCGCTCGGCGTCGATGCCCGGAGGCTCAAGACCGCGATCTATCTGCTGACGGCTTTTCTAACGGGCATCGTCGGCGCGCTCATCTATTTGCAGAAAGCGCGCATCTCGCCGGATGCCGCCTTCTCGCTCACCGACTGGACTGCCTATGTCGTCTTCATCGTGGTGATCGGCGGCATCGGCACAATCGAAGGGCCGATCCTCGGCGTCATCGTGTTCTTTCTGCTGCAGAATGCCTTTTCGAGCTATGGCTCCTGGTATCTGCTCGCGCTGGGGGCGCTCGCCATCGTCACCATGCTTTTTGCGCCCCGGGGTCTCTGGGGGCTGATCTCCGACCGCACCGGTTGGGAACTCTTTCCGGTCCGCCGCCTGTTGAAAGGCGGACCACACAGACAGGATGATAAGGGAGGGCCGCATGGCTGATATCACCACCGACGTTTTGATCATTGGAACGGGACCGGCAGGCTCTGCGACGGCCGCGCTCCTGGCGACCTATGGCCTCGAGCCGCTAGTGATCAACCGGTATCGCTGGCTGGCGACGACGCCGCGTGCGCACATCACCAACCAGCGCACGATGGAGGTTCTGCGCGATCTCGGCCGCGACGTGGAGGACGAGGCCTATATGTTCGCGACCGAACAGGACCTGATGGGCCAGAACGTGTTCTGTACCGCCGTCGCCGGTGAGGAGATCGGACGCATGCAGAGCTGGGGCAACCACCCGCTCTCCCGCGCCGAACATATCCTGACCTCGCCCGGTCGCATGAACGACCTGCCGCAGACCTATATGGAGCCGCTGCTCTTCAAAACCGCCTGCTCGCGCGGCGCCCAGTCGCGCATGTCGACGGAATATCTGAGCCATGTGCAGGATGCCGAGGGCGTCACCACCACCTGCCTCGACCGGCTGACGGGCAAGGAAATCACGATCCGCTCGAAATTCCTTGTCGGTGCCGATGGCGGCAACTCCAAGGTCGCCGAACATGCCGACCTGACCTTCGAAGGCAAGATGGGCGTCGGTGGTTCGATGAACATCCTGTTCGAATGCGATCTCTCGCAATATGTCGCCCATCGCCCCTCCGTGCTCTACTGGGTGCTGCAGCCCGGCGCCGATGTCGGCGGCATCGGCATGGGTCTGGTACGCATGGTGCGGCCATGGCATGAATGGCTGATCGTCTGGGGGTATGACATCAACCAGCCCGCGCCGCAGGTTGACGATGCCTTCGCCACCAAGGTCGTGCGCGACCTCGTCGGTGTGCCGGATCTCAAGCCCACCATCAAGTCGGTCTCGACGTGGACGGTCAACAACATGTACGCGACGACGCTGTCGAACGGCCGCGTCTTCTGCATGGGCGATGCCGCCCACCGCCATCCGCCGTCGAACGGTCTCGGCTCCAACACCTCCATTCAGGATGGTTTCAACCTCGCCTGGAAGCTTGCCATGGTCATCCGCGGTCAGGCGGGCATGGGTCTGCTCGACAGCTATCAGGCGGAGCGCGCGCCGGTTGCCAAGCAGATCGTCACCCGCGCTAACAAGTCTATCGAGGAGTTCGGCCCGATCTTCAAGGCGCTCGGACTGCTCGATTCCGTCGATCCGGTGAAGATGCAGCAAAACATGGATGCGCGCTGTGACGACACTGCCGATGCCGAGCGCCAGCGTGGCGCTATCCGTGAGGCGATCGCCAATAAGGTCTACGAATTCGATGCCCACGGTGTCGAGATGAACCATCGCTATGACTCGAGCGCCGTGGTGAAAGACGGCCAGCCGGAGCCTGCCTTCGAGAAGGATGCGGAGCTGCATTTCCAGCCGACGAGCTGGCCGGGCGCGCGGCTGCCACATGCTTGGCTGTTCGGTGCCGATGGCGGCAAGGTCTCGAGCCTCGATCTCACCGGCCACGGCGTCTTCACCATCCTCACCGGCATCGGCGGCGATGGCTGGGTGGCGGCGGCGAAGGCCTTGTCGAAGGACTTCGGTCTCCCGATCACAGTCCACAAGATCGGCCCGCGGCAGCCGTGGCAGGACCTGACGGGCGACTGGGCGCGTACCCGTGAAATCAGCGATTCCGGCGCGCTGCTGGTGCGGCCGGATCATCACGTCGCCTGGCGCGCGGATGCGGCGGTCGCCGATCCCGAAGGCGCGCTGCGCCGTGTCTTGAAGACAGTTCTGGATCGGTGAGGGCATCATGAGCGCTGAGGAAAAGGGCTATTTCACTGAGGAAAATTCCGTCGAGGTCGTCACCAGCCGCAACGCCGGTGCGAAAAGCGAACGGCTGAGAGAGGTGATGGAGGTCGTCACCCGCAAGCTGCACGAGGCGGTGAAGGAGCTGGAGCCGACGCAGGAGGAGTGGATGGATGCTATCCTCTTCCTCACCCGCACCGGCCATACCTGCAACGAGTGGCGGCAGGAGTTCATCCTCCTGTCGGACGTGCTTGGCGTCTCGATGCTGGTCGATGCGATCAACAACCGCAAACCCTCCGGCGCCTCCGAAAGCACGGTGCTCGGGCCGTTCCATGTGGCGGATGCGCCGGAATTGCCGATGGGCGCCAATATCTGCCTCGACGAGAAGGGCGAGGATATGGTGATCGGCGGCCGCATCCTCGACACAGAGGGCCGGCCGATAGAAAACGCTGTCATCGATGTCTGGCAGGCGAATGACGAGGGGTTCTATGACGTCCAGCAGAAAGGCATCCAGCCGGATTTCAACCTGCGCGGACTTTTCCGCACCGACGCCGATGGGTGTTATTGGTTCCGGGCGGTGAAGCCGAAATATTACCCGATCCCGGATGACGGCCCCGTCGGCCAGCTGCTCGGCCATCTCGGCCGCCATCCCTACCGTCCGGCGCATCTGCACTACATCATCAAGGCCGACGG
Organism: Rhizobium sp. Leaf453; assembly: GCF_001425605.1. Taxonomy (GTDB): domain Bacteria; phylum Pseudomonadota; class Alphaproteobacteria; order Rhizobiales; family Rhizobiaceae; genus Pararhizobium. The sequence goes on from NZ_LMRG01000006.1 coordinate 237,040, forward strand.
CTTCCAGACGCTGACCACCCATATCTTCGATCCGGATGATCCTTACATCCACTCGGATGCGGTTTTCGGCGTCAAGAAAAGTCTGCTTGCGGAGTTTCGTCTGACGGATGAACAGGAGCGTGCAAAAGAACTCGGTTTCGGTGGCAAGTTCTGGCAGGTGGAACACGATTTCGTGTTGGCGAGGGAGACTGTCTGATAGGGTGTGGCCGGGAGGCGAGCAACGGCTTCCGCATGACCCAACGAAACAGATGAAGGCGACGAAGACGATGACGTTCGATGACCTCGCGGGTGCTCCCTATAATCTCGATGCGTACGACATCCAGTGGGTCAGGGAAATCCTCGCCGGTCTTTCGGAAGACGACAGGCTGTCGCAGCTCTTCAACCTTGTGCTCTTCGGCAACGATCCCGTCGAGATCGATCGTATCATGCGCTTCCGGCCCGGAAGCATTACCCGTTTCGGCGGTGCCGATGCCGAGACGGAGCGGGCACTTGTCGCGAGATTGAACGCAGCATTGCCGGTGCCGCTGCTTGTTTCCGCCGATCTGGAAGGCAGCCGGCTTAGCCTCGCGGATGCGGCCGAAATGCCAAATCCGCTCGGTCTTGCAGCGCTCGATGACGTGCAGGCGACCGAGGAGGTGAGCCGTATCATGGCACAGGAAGCCCGCGCTGCGGGGATCAACTGGTCGTTTACGCCGGTCCTCGACATCAACGCCGTCTTCAGGAGCCCGATCGTGGCTACCCGTGGCTTCGGGTCGGATGTCGCCACGATCGAGCGGCATGCGATCCGGCAGATGGAGGTGTTCCAGCGCCACGGTGTCGCGTCTGCCGTCAAGCATTGGCCGGGCGAGGGTTTCGACGATCGCGACCAGCATCTGGTGACCACCATCAATCCGCTTGATCTCAAAAGCTGGGAAGACAGCTTTGGCCGGCTCTATCGCCGGGCCATTGATGCCGGGGTGCTGTCGGTGATGTCCGCACACATTGCTTTCCCGGCCTTCGTTCGCTCGCTCGTCGATGATGCGGGGCAGGAGGCATTCCGGCCGGCGTCGATCAACCGACTGCTCAATGAAGAACTGTTGCGCAAGCGTCTGGGCTTCAACGGTGTGATCGTTTCCGATGCCACGCCGATGGCCGGGCTTGGATCGTGGTCGAAGCGTTCGGAGCATCTGCCCGAAATCATCGCCTCCGGCTGCGATGTCATCCTTTTTTCCGACGATTGGGAAGCGGATGTCGCATATCTGAAAGCTGCGCTGGCCGATGGCCGGTTGACCGCGGCACGCATCGAAGCGGCCCTGATCCGGCAACTGGGTCTCAAGGCCGCGCTTGGCCTGCATAAACAGCAGGCCGTGCCGACGGTCGACAGGGCCGGCAATGCCGCCTTCGCCCAAAGCGTTGCGCACCGCATTCCGACCCTCGTCAAGGATGTCAGGGACACACTGCCTCTCAAGCTTCAGCAGCACCGACGGATTCTGGTTTTCTCCGGCGACATCGTTATCCCGTTTCTTCGCCAACCATTGCAATTCGCGCTTCCCGAGATGTTGCGCCAGGAAGGGTTCGAGGTAACGGTACATGCACCCGACAGTGATCTCGATGCCAGGGATTTCGATCTGGTTCTCTACCTCCTGGGCGACGAGACATTGCTCACGCGCGGGCGTGTATTCCTGGATTGGCTGAAGCTGACCGGCAGTTTCGGCGAAGCCATGCGCCGGCACTGGCACGAAGTCCCGACGGCCATGATTTCCTTCGGCTATCCATATCTTCTCTATGATGCACCCCAGGTGCCGACCTATATCAACGCCTATTCGACCACCGAAACGATGCAGCGGGCGGTGGTGGACGCGCTGCTGGGTCGTGTGGCGTGGAACCGCAACAATCCGGTCGATCCGTTTTGCGGGCTCGATGATGCGCGGTTCTGACAGAGCCTGATTTCCAGCAGAAACAAACTCTTGGGTGGCGGGGGCGTGGAAAGAAGGTCTCAGTTGCGTGCTCCTCCTCGCACGCCGAGTATGTTCCATAGGCGTTATCCCACACGATTGAGATCGCGCTCGTCGCTTCAAACACATTCAAGAGCAACTAGAGGAACGGTAACAGGCGAGGGCGGTCCTCAAAGCACTATGGCATTTGTCATTCATTTGCATTATCCTCTCACTGAAAGTGGAGATTAGTATGGCTGCAAATGCACTGGTACAAACTCGTATTGATGCCGAGGTTCGGGATCGCGCCTCCGCAGTGCTTGGAAATATGGGGCTGACCGTATCGGACGCGGTTCGTATCTTGTTAACCAGAACGGCCAACGAAGGTGCGCTGCCGCTTGAGCTCCTTTCAGGCAGCGAGGCCCATGACGCTTGGTTTCGCACCAAGGTCCTCGAAGCGCTGAACGATACTCGACCGGACGTCTCGGATGATGAAGTCGAGGCACATTTCGCTGAACGTCGAGCGGCAGCCCGCCTTAACGCGGGTGCGCGCAAATCGTGAAGCTTACCTGGTCAGCGTTCGCGTTGTCGGATCGCGACGCCATCTTCACATATATAGAGGCAGAAAATCCGTCAGCGGCCATTTTGGTCGACGAACGGATCGTTGCTGCCGTCCGTCGGTTGATAGATTTCCCCGCAAGCGGTCGTGTTGGCAGAATTGCTGGCACCCGCGAACTGGTAATTAACGGCACGCCGTACATCGCGGCATATGCAATTAACAAAACAGCGATTCGTATTCTTCGCGTTCTCCATGGTGCGCAGGAATGGCCAGTCACTTTGCCAACGCGCTAGGCACTGTTCTCGATGCTGAGAATCACCGGGTCGGTGGTTCAGATCCGTTCAAGGCGAAGACTCGGCCAAGGCATTTTTGCTCAAATTCATGCCGCCCACTCACAGTGACGGCATTACGCCTCAGCGCGGCCGTTTGGACATCTTCTGCAATTGCGAAAAGCAGTCCGAAAGCGGTCCGTGGTTACACCGGCCGCCTTGTCGTCTTGGTTACTAGCTGCTCAAGATCATCTTTGATGTTTCAGGCGCACCGGCGTTCAGAATGACAACGAAGTCCCTGAGCATCTGAACCCGGCGCGGACGGAAACTCCCCTCCGCCATCTGGATGTCGGCGATACGGTCGACGCGGAACTTGCGGAAATCCTGGCGCAGGCAACACCAGGCAAGCAACACCAGCGTCCTCTCCAGATAGACGATTGCCAGCGGCAGCACTTGCCGGTCGGTCCGTTGCTGCTCCGCGTCCACATAGCCTATCACTACGGCGCGTTCTTGCCAGCAAGCCTCGCGCAGAAGGCCGACATCGACGACCGGCGGATCGCGGCGCTCGAACCGATAGACCTGGGAGGCGGCATGCACCGCCTGACGTTGTAGTCGGTCGGGCAGCGTTGCTGTGACCTTCGAAAGCACGGCATCTGCGGCTGCTGCGAGAGCTGGTTCACCCATATGTCGAACCTCGGCAAGGCCGAGCACCAGGGCTTCGATTTCAAGCCGCGTGAACGTCTGCGGCGGCAAGGCGATGTCTTCCGTCAGCCTGTAGCCGAAGCCGCGCTCGCCATCGATGACGGCACCCGCGGCACGTAGGCTCTCGATGTCCCTATAGAGCGAACGCGACGACACGCCGGTCTCCTCGGCAAGGCGCGCGGCCGTGACCGGGGAGGGGAGAGTGCGAAGCGCCTGGAGCAGGCGGAACAGACGATCACTACGAGCCATGACTTTGGAGGATAGGTGAAGCCTACTGACGGAAAATGGCAGTTGGCTGACTGTACAAGATCCGCATTGCAAAACGCAACCGAGGATCCAGACTATGCTGACTCTCTTTCACTCCCCCCGCTCGCGCTCGACGCGTATTGTTACCCTTCTTCGCGAACTGGACGCCATCGACAAAGTCGCGATCGAGATCGTTGACATCGCCCGCGGCGATGGCAGCGGTCGCAAAGATCCGACGAACCCGCATCCGGAAGGCAAGGTGCCGCTGATCGAGCACGACGGCGAAGTCATCTGGGAGAGCATCGCGATCATTCAGTATCTGACGGATCTTTTCCCGGAAAAGAAGATGGCGCCTGTTGCCGGCGATCCGCAGCGCGGTCGGTATCTGAGCTGGCTCGCCTGGTATGCCGGCGTGGTCGAACCTGTGCTGATCATGCAGGCAGCCGGGATCTCGCACCCTTTTGTGGATTTTACCTTCCGCACCCCGGCGGAACTTGCCGCACGCCTCGAAACCGCGCTCAAGGATAGTCCCTATCTGATAGGAGAGAGATATACAGCTGTCGATCTGCTAATGCATTCGCCCTTTGCCTGGTACCCTGCAGCGACACCGGACAGCGACGTGGTAAAGGCCTGGATTGAGCGTTGCGGCGAGCGGCCATCGCTGCAATGGACCGCCGACTATGACACCCGCACCGTGGTTGCGGCCTGAACGCTGGCACTGGCCCCTCCGACAGGGCGGCCACTTTCGCGTGAGATTAATCGCGCTTCACCCCCTTAAGGCAAGTGGCTATGGAAGCATCGCGAGCACCATGATTCTGACCAGGCTATCAAGCGCCTAGCTATCTGGATAAGGAGTCGTTGGTTCAGCTTGTTTCAAGAGCTTGCTTTTCCCGCCTCAGGCGCGGACTGTCTTCGCGCCTGAGGCGGGGTGCCAATTGGACCTTACGCCGCTTGCCAGACCTGGTTCAAAATCTTGGCTGCCAGTGCTGCCTTGTCCTGCGGCAGGAAGCGACCGTAGTGTTGCTGCACGACATCAGGCGTGTCCTGGATGGCATAGCTCGCCTGCTCATATGACCCGGTCTGCTTTAGGATGTGAGTGGCGAGGATATCGCGCAGGTTATGCGGTCCATGCGGCAGCAAGCCTTTTATGGCGCCACGACCAGTATAGGGATTGTAGATGCCGTATCGCTGGATCACCGTTCTCCAAGCCTCATAGAATTTCGTAGAGTCATAGGCCGCGTCGAGGCTCGTCGTTTTCACCGTCTTGACGAAGAAGGTGCCGGGATCCTTTGCGTTGCCGAGCAGCACGCCTCGATGCTTGTCGATATAGGCCTCCAAGTATTTGTAGAGATCAAGCAGGTCCGGCAGGATCAAGCGGAACGGCTTTTGCCCAAAAAACGATGAGCTGGCGTTCTTGAACGCGACCGACGGGATCAGCACTTCCCAGCCGCCATCGCGATCGCTCCAGCGCAGCTCACCACATTTCATATCTTCGAGGCGGCGCTCCGATGTCGGGAAATGCCCGCGCGGGCAGACACGCAACTGCCGCAGGTTCTTCTGACGAAGGCCGAGATGCAGACCAAGACGCAGCAGCAGGAAAGATCGCACGGCTTCCGCCGCCGGCCGTGGATAGCGATCTTCGTCCGGCATGCGGTTCAGGATCTCGTCGGTGATCTTGCGATACTCCGCCAACGGGCTGTCGGCTTCGAGAATGCACATGATCGGCTCGAACGGATCGCGGTGCACCCGCATCACTCGCTGGATTTCTTTCGATCGGTTGGCCGCATGCCGATGAAACGAATCGCAGGCACCGTTCCAGTCGCGGGTAGCGAACTCGATTTCTTCGGGTGCAATCAACCCTTCGATGGGCCTCACATTTTTCAGAAGCTCGGGGTGCTGACGGATCCAGCCCACCTCCGCTCGTGTAAGAGCCTGCGCGACCATCAGCATGTCTTCTTCCCACTTTGTGTAGAAGCCACGCCGCTGCTCACGCCATTGCAGATACCAGTCCCAGATTCCGGGGAAGACAAGTAGACCAAAGCTCAACTGACTGAGTGGCACGCCTCGACCTTTGATGATGCCGGACGGGGAGGCGGCCAGGGCGCCGAACATCAATCCGAGATGCTCGATCTTCTGCGAAGCGGTTTCTTCGCCCCATACCCCGTTGCGCTGCAATCCGATCGCCGTCAGCGTCGAGGTCTTGAACCGGATCACATCGGCCATCTCCATCGCAAGACGCGGCGGCGCATCGACGACACCGGACAGCAGATCTGGATCGTCGAGTTCCTCGGTCATATTCTGGTTGGCATTGGCTGCAGATGCCAGGGTGCGCGGCGAAAGCGAACCGCCCCCATAGGTGACGCCGGGAAAGCGGATCGCATAGCGCTGCTTGCTGGCTGCCGCCTGGTAGCGGCGATATTCGGTCGAACCGGAGATAATCACCTGGCGCACCCAGTCGAGGATCTCCTCTCGCTTTGCGAATGGCAGGCTGCTGAAATCATCCGGCAGATGCAAAGAAATTCGCCGCCGCTCGGCTCGACTGATATCGCCAAGATCGTGACCGTAGACGGAGCGCGCTTGGTGCGGCAACTTCTTCTTGAAATACCCTTCCGGCAGTCGGTAACGCGTTTCGATCCGGCGCAGGATGTCGAAACTGACAACCGACCGCGGGACACGTTCGCCCTGGATCCAAGACAGAAGCGTTTTGCTGTCGAAGGTCTCGGTCAAGCGAGCCGCCGCGCGGCAGAGCTGCCAGTAGCTGTCGCCGAACCGGCGCATATGGTAGATGAGCGCATCTTGAAAGCTCGCCGGATCGTCGGTCGCCTCGAATAGCGGATCCGGGAATGCACTGATCGGCTTTGGCGCAGGACCGCGTTGCGCAGACGTGTTCCGGGCAAAAACTCCGTCGGCCGCAGCGCGTTGGGGTTTTCTGGTCGTGGAAGTCGCCGCTGTCTTTTTAAGCGCTTCAGCCTTACCTGTCCGGGCAGACGGCTTTGCTGGAGAAACATCATCAGCGACTGGAGGCGCCTTCAGCCAACGGATGATCGCATCAAGGGCCGGCCGCAATTGCTTCCTGAGTTCAGCGGTCATGTCGTCTTTGATACCGCAGGCCTCTCCGATCGCAGTCCAGTCGAGATGGCCGTTCAGGATCGGCGGCCGTTTGCGGTAAATGATCAGGCTGGTCAGGTAAGGGTGGATATTCTCCAGCACTCGCTTCGAGGATATCGGTTCAATACGCACCTCGCAAAATTCCGAAATTTTTCGCTGAAAATGACATGATGAAAGATCGTGTTTGGGCATGCTCATTCCGTTTCTCTCTGGCACCAGCGCCGAGGGCGAGCGGAAATAGGAGCGTAGTTTTAAGAAATGATTATTAATGGACGGCTGTTGGCTGACAGCTAGATCTATCGGGCTGGGTCTCGCCGGACTAGCCTTTATCCGACGCTTACGATTGACGCAGTGACAAGGGTCTACGCAAATTAAGCTCGCTTACCTTAGCTTGATGCTTATTTAAGAGAAAGGCCTCTTGTTTAAATAACAGTCGGATTTCATAATAGGCTATGTCTGATTCCGAACCTAATTTGCGCCTGGGCCGCTTTGTTGAAACAACCGTAGCCAGCGAAACAGTGAGGGCGTTTGTGCCCCCGCCATTGCCGCCTAAGCCACCCGTCGAAGTTTTGGGATTTGGCGATGCGCCTCGGCAAGATATTCGTCTGGGCCTGTAGCCAAGGATACATTCGCTAAAACGTAAGCGCGATTTTTGATGCGCCTAGACGGCCTCTTCAGGCGTAATCGCGCACGGGTTACCTAGCTTTTTTATTGGGCATTTGCCCTGGAGAAGTTGAACGGCAAAAGGTCGCCGATTGCGGCCGCTTCGCCCCGCTGCGGCAACTCAGTGAGTACGTGGCGTAGCCAGGTGAGCGGGTCGACGCCGCAAGCGCGGCAAGTCAGCATGAGACTGTAGATCACCGCGCTGGCCCTGGCTCCGTCAGCGGTATCGCTGAACAGCCACGATTTTCTTCCGGTGGCAAAAACTCTGATCTCGCGTTCCAGAATGTTGTTATCGATCGGCATCCTGCCGTCGCTGGTGTAGCGCGTCAGATAATCCCATTAGTTCAGGGTGTAAAACACCGCATCGCCGAGCTTGGTATCCGGCACGATCTTTGGCGCGATATTGTCGAGCCACGCCTTTAGGGCGTTCAGTATAGGCAGGCTGTGCTGCTGGCGGAAACGGCGGATGCAATCGGCCTTTGCCTCCCCCGGATCTGGGGTCTTGTCTCTCGCCTGCCTTTCGATCCGGTAGAGCTGTTCGAAGAACCGGAGTGCTTGCTCCGGCGGGCCGCCACCATTCTTTCTCGCCTTGAGGGCATCAACGAAGCGCCGCCTGGAGTGAGCCATGCATCCGACATGGGTTGCGCCATTCAATGTGCGCCAGGCGGTGTAGCCATCAGTGACGAGTATGCCACGGTAGTCACCAAGGAAGGTCTGCGGGTGGATCTGACCGCGGCCGGGCTGGTAGTCGAGAAGCACGATCGGCTCGTCACTGTTCTCGCTGCTGCGATAGGCCCACATGTAAGACGTGCTGGTGGCTTCCTTGTCTTTTTCCTTCAGCACCTGAACCGTCGTTTCATCGCCATGGATGAGAGACTGCGATTGCAGCCGCAGCTTCAAGGCATCGTAGATGCGATATAGATGCTTCTCGCTCGAGCCGATAACCCAATGCGCAAGAGCGCCACGGCTGATCGGAACGCCAGCACGCTCGAATGTCTGAGCCACGCGATAGAGCGGCGTGCCATCGACGTATTTGTGGACGAGTGCGAAGGCCAGCGTCGAGGCGGTGGCAATGCTGCCCGGTAATGGTTGTGTCGGCATCGGTGCGATCACGACAGGCGTGTTGATCCCGGTGCGGTCGCAATGGCGGCAGGCGTATTTGAACCGCACATTCTGCAGCACCTTTGCCTTAACCTCGATATGGAGCTGCTCGGTGACGGCCTCGCCCATGCGATGCATTTGGCTGTCGCAGCAAGGGCAAGCCTTCTGATCGTCAGCAAGGTCGTATTCGACACGCTCGCGCGGCAGGTCTGCCGGCAGAGGCCTGCGTCCCCGCTTCTTGCCCGTAACGCCCTCGGCCGCAGGCAAGCCAGTATCCGGAAGCTCGACGACATCGTCTTCCTCGCTACCACCTTCGACCGCAGCCTCTTCGGCTTCGTTGAAGAGACGATCAATGTGCTTCTCACTGCGGGGTGCAAAGCGATGGAGCCTTGCCAGTGCCAGTTCTTCTTCCAGCTTGACGACCCGCTGCGAGAGCGCTTCCTTCTCGGCTTTGAGCGCGGCGATTTCGGCAGCGTTGGCTGCTAATTGCGCCATCAGTTCTGCAATGCTCGGTTCGCCGGTGCGAGTCATCAGATTCTTGAATCTGAACCGCCCCTGCGCGTCAATCGCAATTCGCCATCCTCAGCCAGCAATCTGATACTGCCTCACGGGATGGCGGATCATCGCATCGATATCGATGCCGTCGAGGATCCAGTGAAGTTGCTCTGTCGTCAGCGTCACCACCGCAGTCTCTCGCCGGGGCCACCTGAACCTGTCTTCTGTCAATTTCTTCAGGACCATAACAAACCCGGACCGATCAAAGAACAAAAGCTTCACCCGGTCATGCCGGCGATTGCAGAAGGCAAACACTGACGGAGCAAACGGGTCCAGCTCCATCACCTCTTGCACCAGGACCGCGAGGCTATTGATGCCCGCACGGAAGTCGATCGGCTCTCGATGGAGGTAGACCTTCAGATCAGCGCCCAGTCTGAACATGGCTCAACGCTCCTATGATTGCCGCCAGACCATCGACATCGCTGCATTCCAGCGTCAGGCTGACCCCGTTCGGCAGCACCGCGCTCAGCTTGGATGCATGAGATCGCTTGCCTACCGGCTCCACCTTCGTCAGTGGACCGCGAGCAGAAGACGAGTGCATATCCGTGGCTATCTGAACCGGAACGAACCTAGATACCGCAGGCAAAGCACTATCCTCTCTGGCTCTCTTCACCCATTTGCGAACGAGATTGGCGTTGACGCCGTGCTCCAGAGCTAGACGCGAAACCGAAACACCGGGCTCTAAACACGCTGCGACAAGCCGATCTCGGGAGGCTGGGTCATATCGACGGCGGCCGTCGCGGCCAACAAGCCGCACCTGCAGTTTAGGAGTATCGTCCATGATTTGGTGTCCACATACTTTTTGTGGACACTTCATGCATCAGAGCACTGCGCTTCAGAAGGTGCACAGAAATTCGCGCTTACGCTAAAACGGCGGACGATCCGCGCGTTGCAAGAGTGACAAGATGTCTTTCACGAAGCCTTTTCGAGTGGCAATAACGGTATCGGCAATCGGGTTCGTGGTTGCATCCTGCGGCGGCCACATCACGGGCGTCATGGAGCCGCTCCACGTTGCTGCCAAGCCCACGGGCGGTTCTGTGGTGGATATGCTGGTCGCGACCAGCCGCCTGCCGTCGGACGATCCGGCAACGCTGTTCTCCGGCGAGCGTAGCCCGCAGTCGACGATTACCGACGTTGCCGTTTCGATTCCATCGAACAAGGTTCGCGCCTCGGGCACCATGCAGTGGCCGAAAAAATTGCGGCCAAATCCGGAGACCGATTCGGTCAGCGTCTCGTGAACGGCCAAACGCTGACGGACTCCAAAATCGGAATCGGTGATGGGATCACGTCCATTGTGGCAGGTACGGCCAATTCTGTCGGCAAAGTCGCTGCGACGACGGTCGCGACGCCGGTTACGATACTACCGGGCAGTAAAAGGCCATACGAAAGAAAACCCGAAGAGGTGGCCGAAACTCTGCAAGGGGAGCGCCCTGTCCTGAACTGATAGTCTAAATGCAACAAGCAGAACTGTGGGCTTGGTGCCTAGACACGGGAGCGCATTCCTCTGGGTCAAATTATGTGAACTGCGCTGGATTTTACCTAATTTTATAGAGGTCGATTGGATGACCGACGACAGGAAAGTTCCATAAATCTGCTTACGCCGTAGCGCATTACTATGTGATTGATTTATATAGAAAATATGAGAGTATAGGCTCGTTTTTGTTAAGGCGCTAATGGAGTAAAAATGCTTATTCGATTTGTTACGTAAGACCAGTGGCGGCGTATAGCTGAGACTTGAATATGCGTTTTATTTTGCCGCGACGGTCGATGCGCCATCGGATTTCAGTACCAGATTCAGCCTGTAACCAAGCGCGTCAGCTACTTTTGCGATCGTGCCAAACTCGGGGTTGCCTTCCCCACTCAATGCTCTGTAGAGCGCAGGTCGCGTAAGCCCGGTGTTTCGAGAAAGATCAGACATGCCGCGCGCGCGCGCAACAACACCAAGAGCGCGGGCAATATGGTTTGCATCGCCATCTTCGCTGGCAGCTAAAAGATATTCCGCAACCGCTTCCTCACTCCCAAGGAATTCGGCGGAGTCGTACTCAAATGTTTCAAGTGGCATGCCGTTACTCCTTCAATTGCTGGGCTAGCCTTTTGGCCAGTCGAATGTCTTTATCTTGGCTACTCTTGTCGCCACCGCAGAGAAGAACATAGACAACTGATCCCTCGCGGATGAAATAGACCCGATAGCCAGGCCCATAATTGACGCGGAGTTCACTCACGCCTTCTCCAACCGGCTTTACGTCCCCAGGATTTCCTGCCGCCAGCCGGTCAATACGGTCGGCAATTCGAGCTTGGGCGCGGAAGTCTTTTAGCTTCTTGATCCAGTCCGCATAATCGCGGGTGCGCCTAATCGTGAACATTCGCCAATGTAACCTATAAGGGACAAAATATCAAGGAGCCGCTGCTTTGGGCAGGCATAGGCATTTAAGTTTCTCTGGCCCACATGTCACCCACCAATATGAGGGTCGCCCGTTCGATTCCTTTCAAGGCGGCCGTGTCGAAGAGCGCGAGGCCAAGCCGCTCGGCTCAGGCGTCGCTGCGAGCTCCGCGTTGTTGGTTATGGGATGGCCCGCCCTTCCGAGAACATCGAGTATGATGTCTCGTCATTGAAGGAATAGCAGCCAGATCATGACGATTTCGATACTTGGCATCGACATAGGAAAGAACAGCTGGAGCGTTGTGGGAGTTGATGACAAAGGTGCGGTGATTGTCCGCCGAACGATGTGACGTCAGACGCTCATTGAGTTTGTCGGCAAGATGCCGGCGTGCATCATTGCTATGGAGGCATGCTGCGGCGCTCTCCACCTCGGGCGACTTTTCGCAGCACGAGGATACGCAGTGCGACTGATGTCGCCCGAGTATGTTCGCCCCAATATTAAAGCGGAAATGAACGACGACAGGGATGCGGAGGGCATCGCGGAAGCCGCGTCGCGTCCTACAATGCGATTCGTCGATCTCAGGAGTGAGGAGCAGCTCGATATTCAGTCGCTGCACAGGGTTCGATCGCGCCTCGTTGCACAAAGAACCACGTTGATCAATCAGATCCGGGCGATCCTCCTTGAGTGCGGTCTCATTTTTGCCGCCGGTCGTCGCAAGCTTGAGGTTGCCCTGGATGTCCTTCCAGGTGATCAGGAGGCCACCTTGTCTCCGCGCATGTATCAACTGATTGTCGAATTGCAAAACGAGTGGGAAGTGATGGATACGAAGATTGCAGCACTGAACGCATTTTGCGGAGCTCGGCATTGCGCCAAGGCTCTGCGGGAGTCGGCATGCTCATCGGTCTCATTGAAGATGAAGAACATGACCTTGTCCCGACCTTCACGCGGCGGGCTCTCTCGCCACTCACAGAACAGCTGCGCGAGTTGTACCCTCAGATCGAACGTCTTGACCATGAGATCATCCAATGACACCGAACGAGTGAGTTGAGCCGCCGTCTAGAAACTATTCCAAGCGTGGGGCCGGTCACCGCAAGTGCGCTATCGGCAACGATCGCCGATGCGTCGCTCTTCAAGTCAAAACCGCATATGGCGGCGTGGCTTGGGCGTGTACCACGACAATGCGCCAACACTTCAAGCCTGACTTTTGGAACGCTTCAGAAATGGGTTTCGAACAGGCCGGGGTGAGCTTTCGACCGTCGCTCGAGGTGCATCAGATTAGCACCGCGCTGTCGTTGGTAGAGGGTGGGGCAGGGGTGGCCATACTTCCAACATACGCCTTCGCGGCGATCAATGGCCGCAGGATAATAGCCCGCGCACTGACGAACCCGGCGGTGTCTCGCGATGTGAACATCGTTACCGCCCGCGAACGGACAATTTCGCCAGCGTCATTAGCAGTGCGCTTGATACTGAGACGGGTACTTAGAGAGATGGTGCCCGAACTCGTGTAGGGGTACTCTTGGAAGTAAAATGAAACTCGATAAGCTTGTCGGTGACATGCGGCGCCTAGCCCGGGTGCTGGAATAATCATGACGTCCAATGATGACATCATGCTCGCACTCGGCAGGGTTCAGAAAGTCGTTGGAAGACACTCAAGTCGTCGGAATGTTGTCCCCAGCGGACGTTCGGTAAGATCGACCATGGCTCCCGCGGTCACTACCTTAGAGTGCGCGACCAATAGTTGGCGAAGCACGGAACCACTCCAATATCCCCAGACCCATGCCGCAAGATTTTGGCCATGACGGCAGAGCTGGCAAGCTGTGGAAGGACGCAACCCCAACCATCGAGCAAGCCAAGATGGTCGCCGCCCGGGTTGAAATGGGCCTTATGGATCTCGTTCCCCACGGCGGTAACGCCATACGAATCCGGACCCTATAACCATCGCCTCTCTCTAGCCTGCCACAGCTTCGTTCTTTTGACCGTGTTGTTCTAAGCATTGTCTCGGTTCATTGCGCCGCTCAGCGCGTGAAAAGCCAACGTTGAAGCTTCTTGGATAGGGCCCTATGTTTCGATTTCAATCATACCACCTGTGGTAGTTACTGGTTGAAAACCATATGCACGTTTTGGTGTCGCGGAATTTTTCATACAATCTATGGTGACAACTGATCCTGGAGAGCAGCAAGCCTCGCTGGGATCGTTCCCCGAAAGATCATCAAAGGATATTATCAATGGCAGTTTTGAAAGACGCGATAAAGGCACTCGATCCTACACCAGATAAAAAGAACGATATCACGCTGCTGCTCAATTTGTTGGCCGAGCTCTGCGAGCAGAAGGTCATCGAATTCAAGCAGCGGGTCGAACAGGAACTGCGGACGGCTGGCGACGGAGAAAACAGGACTATTCCTGTCGTCGAGATCCTCGCGCGTCACACCGAATATAGGGCCTATGTCAAAGACGACGCGGGCAAACTGGCAACCGAGGTCAGCGGCGCTGTCAAAAAATTCGTCTCAGGCGGCGCGGACAATATTGTCGGAGGCATCGCTGACCTGGTGACGTCTGGACTTGAGGCAATTCTCGGCTCGGCCGAAGGAGTACAGGCCGAAATGAGCAGTTACTACATCGTCGTCCAGGATTATGGCATCGCCCGTTATGACGTCTGCGCCTGGACCCGGCGCATCGAAGCGTCCGGTATCACCAGCAAGATCGAGAACGCGATGGTCATCGTTGCTTTCAAATCAAGCGTGGACGTTTCGAAGCTCTCATTCAACACATTTCTACTAGCGTACGGAGAACAGCTGGCGGCGATGAATTTTCCTGCAAATGAGCAGGCGCAGTACATCGAGTATGCCGAGAAGATTTACAACAAGCTTCGAGGACTGGCTGGCTCACCGTCCGGGGATGTCCGTCTTTCAAATGCAAATATCAGCATGCAGCCCAGCTTCGGCGACTTCCATGCGCCAGGTAGGTTCCGCGGGTCACTGTGGGACAAACGAGGCCGACCACGCGCCGACTGACACCGAATTGTCATAATCAAACAACTGTCTGGGTCTCAAGGATTTCTCAACATGCCACACGTTACAGATACCAACATCCCACCTTATGATGCCATTGGACTGTTCGGAATCGACTTCGGAAAGTTTCGCGGGTGGGGCACCGCTTCCCTTATCGACGAACGCTACCTTCTGACATGTGCCCACAACGTGTTTTATGAGAGCCAATCAGCATTGTCCGGTGTCTTTCACCGCGCTTACAATTCGCCCAACCCTCCGGGCGCTTCGGGCGTCAAGGTCGATTGTGCATTTATCAAACGGGCCTTCAAAACGCATCACGACAGAAGCTGGGATATTGCCGTGTTGCGACTAGACGGGCCAATCCATAAAATTCAACCGCTCCGGCTTGGCTTAGTAACGGAAAATGAACAGCCTGACCGAAACATGCTGGTTGCGGGCTATCCCGGCAGTCATAACTATAGGATGTGGGAGGAGGAGGAGTTGGTTCGAGGGTTCAATGTCCCGGAGCATATATTCGCTTACACTCATGAGACAGAAACAGGCGTCAGCGGCTCACCCCTATTCCGCAAATATCTTCATCAATCGGAGGTCTATGGTGTCCACAGCGGCTTGGCAGAGAATCTCGAGGATAAGGTCGGAGTGCTGATCACCGAGGATACCAATGCGTTTATCCAGCAAGCGCTGTCGTGGCGACATCATGCCGACCATTTCGTCGTGGTTCTTGACTGAAAGACCACGTACTATCCGCTTCCCTTTAGGTTTTCGCTAATTAGACCGCGCCCTGGATGCTCCAGGGCGCAGTTTATGGGGTACGCACTGCACCTGCGTCGCTTTTTGAGTTTCGGACGTTTATGCGAAAACAGACCAGCCCGCCCAACGCCGGATTTGTTGCTGAAACCGTCCAGCAGAACAACTTTATTCTGGCCCTGGTACCGAACTGCAGACCTGCTTTGGAGGAGAGGGATTGTCCGCGTTGATCTCCTTTGCCTCTTGTTGGTGCCAGGATCTCAATCGCGATCTTGAACGAAACCGTTCAGGCTGCGGAGAGGCGGCAAATCATCAATGCAACGCTCAGCGAGCGTTCGAAGGCAGGTATGGGTAAAAACTCGTAGCGGGAGTGGAAATTATAGGCTCCTGTGAAAAAGTTCGGTGTTGGGATTCCGCGGGCTGACAAGACGGCGCCGTCGGTCCCACCCCGCATCGGGAGAATTTTCTTCTCTATACCGAGGTGGTCCATGGCCTTGAACAGAAGTGCAGCCGCACGATCGTCACTGGCAAGATAACTGATGATATTGCGATAGGTGTCGGTCACGGTATTGAGGATGTCCGCTCCGGGATATCGCCGTGCAATCAACTCGACGACCTCCGCGACCCTGGCCTTTCGCCTATCAAACCCGGTGTCGTCGAAATCACGGATCAGCGCGGTCAGCGCTGCTTCGGTGTCGTTCGCCACTAAGTCCTTGAACCAGAAGAAACCTTCGCGGCCTTCAGTGTTTTCAGGCATATCATCGCGGTCAAACTGCGAGATGAAGTCGACGGCCATCAGGAGCGGGTTCAGCAGATTTCCCTTCGCCGACATGGGGTGTGCGCTGATACCTTTAAAGACAATCTCGCAGGAAGCAGCATTGAAAGTCTCGAGCACCACCTCGCCGAGACCGCAGCAATCGATTGTGTAGGCGAACGCGCAGGGGAAGCGTGCCAGATCAAGTGCCTTGGCGCCTCGCAAGCCAATCTCTTCGTCCGGCACGAATGCGATGAAAACGTCGCCGTGGCCTTCCAGATGGTCGAGTTGGCCGATCAGCGTCATGATGATGGCAATCGCGGCTTTGTTGTCCGCGCCGAGAACGCTGGTTCCGTCGCTGACGATGATATCCTCGCCCACCCAGGCACGCAGATCGGGATGCTCCGCGACCCTGAGCCAGATATTTTCTTCACGGTTGAGGCAAAGGTCACTGCCCTCAAAGCGAAGGAGTTGGGGTTGGACAACGGGCGAGAGACCAACATCGACCGTGTCGAGATGGGCGATAAAACCGATCGGAGCGGCGTCAGGCCTGGTGCCGCGTTTGACAGCTGTCACGATGGCATTTTCGTCCGCGATAACGTTACTCAGGCCGAGGGCGTGCATCTCGTCCGCAAGCAAGGCGGCCAGGACAGCCTGTCCAGGCGAGGAGGGTAATGATGGGGAGTGCGCGTTACTCTGGCTTTCTATCGCCGCATAGCGAAAAAATCGGCTGATCAATTCTTCCCGAGCGTCCATGATCCTGGGTCCTGTTGATTGAATATGGCGGAGCGCCGTAGCGCTCGCTTCGCGTTTACCGAGGTCGGCCTGGACCGAGCCGGCCAGGAATACCAAAGGCGATAACTGATCGAGGTCTGTCAGAAAGCTGCACACGCTAAACCCGTACGATACCAGTATCGCCGGTGATGGAGATTTCGACGCCCAGTCTGGCGGAGTGTTCGGCCAGCCGGTGCAGGATGCGTTCGGCGTTCTTCCCAGTCGCCAGATGGGGTGCCAACCGTTCCTCGAGGATTTTGCTGTGCAATGCTTCGGCGCCACCGATAATGATCGGATGGAGCGTGATCGCGATGAGCTCATTATCAGCGCCAAACGAACATTCTCCAATGACGCTTTCCCAAACCTCCGGGGCGGTCCAGGTCGAGTTTTCAGAGCGGACATGAAAAATGAAGTTGCCAAGACTGTAGAATATTGGACGGCCCCGATAGATTTCGATGGGTTGAAGGACCGGCGCCCCATGGCTGACAAACATGACCGCGCCCGCGTCTATGCACTGCCGCGCAACGCCGCTCACCCAATCGGGAACTTCGTGCCAGTTAGAGGCCCAATGATGATGGTGCAGATAGGCAATCACCAGGCTCCCGTCCGCTGCTGCAGTTGTGATCGCAGATAGGTTTCGCTGAAGATCGGTGTCATCAATTTTGACACCGCGCCCAAATTTCTCCGAGCATTTGAAAACCGCCCGCGAGATGGCGAGCTCATTCTGTGGAACGAGGCGTGGGGCGTCATCCGGCTGGCTGTCATTGGCAAGATCGATTGCGGTATAGCCGACCTTGTCCCGAATAACTTCAAGCTGTGCAAATGCGGTTGGGTCTACCTCGATGAGCTGAGACAAGCCCAGGCGGTTGACGCCCGGCCGTTCGGGGCGATTGTGTTCGGCGTTGGCGGCATACATGAAGTCGGGACCCGGGCCGCCGTCCATGGCGACAATCGCAACCCGCCGCCCTCCGATTGTTGAAGTGCCAGCTTTTGAAACGTCCGTATGGTTGCGACCAAGGCCAGCATGCAAGAAACCACGTTTTTCAACTTCGTCCAAGGTTGACAGGACGCCGGAGGGGCCAAGGTCGAAAGCATGGTTGTTCGACAGCGACAGCCCCTGAAAACCAATGGACTGCAGAGTATCGAGAACGGCCGCATCGCTCGCGCCGAAGAAGGACCCCTTCAGCGGCCAGCCGCCGTGGTTGCCCATGATCGTGCCCTCGAAATTGGTAAAGGCGAGATCCGCCCGCTGGAGCAGGGACTGGACCTCGAGAAATGCCGGGTCGGAGATCGGGCGAATGTCGTGCTTGATCAGCGATTGGCCCGTGACGGCCAAAGTAAACCTATAGTTCATTTGGATACGCTTTCCGCGGCAGCTGCTGCCGGCTGTTTCAAAATTTCGTTGGTCTTGTTTGAGACGGGGGGCCGGCAGGGACCGGCCGCTCAGCAGGTGAACCGACGGGGTCGTGCGTCGATCAGCGCGCGTGTGTAGGGGTTGTCCGATCGTGAGAAGATGAATTCGGCAGTTCCGAAGTCCTCGATCCGGCCGTCCTTGAAGATGTAAACCGAGCTGCACATCTCTTGGACGACGGCGAGGTCGTGCGAGATGAACACCATTGTTACGTTTTCATCGGAAATCGTCTCCTTCAGCAGCCGGACAATCTCGGCCTGCACCGAGACATCGAGCGCCGAGGTCGGTTCGTCCGCGACAATGATCTCGGGTCTCGCCAACAAAGCGCGCGCGATGCACACACGTTGCTTTTGGCCGCCTGAAAGCTGATGGGGATGGCGGCTGAGCAGACTGCGGGCAAGGCCAAGCTGATCCATCATTGCGGCTGCGCCACCGCGCCTGTCGTCCGGGCGCACCCTCGCGCCGAAGCGGATACTCTCGTTGAGCGTTTCGGCGACGGTCATTCGGGGGTTCAACGACACCGAGGGATCTTGAAAGATCATTTGCACGCGACCGAGAAGGCCGCTCCGCCGGCCGTTCCGCGAAACATCAAAGATTTTATCGCCTATCGTGATCCTGCCACTGGGTGCCGTTTCGAGGCCGGCAATGATGCGGCCGATTGTTGTCTTTCCGCTGCCGCTCTCCCCGACGATCCCGGTGATGGTGCCACGCGGCAGCCGCATCCCGATGTTGCTGAGGGCGAACCCAGACCTACCTGCGCCAAGGCGCCATCCAAAGCGAGCCGCAGTGAACTGCTTGGAGATATTCTGTGCGATCAGGAACTGTTCGTGCGTGGCAGGTTGCGCGGAGCGCTCGTTATCCGGCAAGCCATCGCTGGAATTCGCGGATACGTCCGGTATGCGCAGCCTTGGAACAGCGGCAAGCAGCTTCCTTGTATAGTCATGGACGGGAGCGTTGAGGACGCTTGCCGTGACGTCTTGTTCGACCATCTGGCCATGGCGCATGACGAGAACGCGATCAGTGATTTCGGAGATCACGCCCATGTCATGGGAAATGAGGATGATCGAGATGCCGGTTTCGTCGACGAGGTCTCTCAAGAGTTGCAGGATCTGTTTCTGGACCGTCGCGTCGAGTGCCGACGTCGGCTCGTCGGCGATGATGATGTCAGGGGCAGCGGCGAGCGCGATGGCAATCACGATGCGTTGCCTCTGGCCGCCGGAGAACTGGTGCGGGTAGTGACGATATCGTCGTTCGGGCTCGGCGATCCCGACGCGGGCCATCAGGTCGAGCACCTTGGTGCGTGCCTGGCGCTTCGAAAGTGCGGGACTGGCCGAAAGGATCGTTTCCTCCACCTGTGCGCCAACGCTCATCAGCGGATCAAGAGAGGCCGTGTGATCCTGGAAGATTGCGGAAATCCTCCGCCCACGCAGGGCTTCACGCTCGGCGGCCGTCATCGCGCCGAAGGACTTTCCCTCGAAGGCGATTGTCCCGGACGTTTGCTGGAATTCCGGTGCCAGCAGTCCAAGCACGGCATTTCCGATGGTCGATTTTCCGGCACCCGACTCTCCGATGATGCCGAGGATCTCGCCCCGCTCAAGCGCGAAAGTGACGTCGGTGAGGACTGCGGGCGAATTGGGCGCCGATCGAAGCCGAAGGCCAAGATTCTCGACCCGAAGCAGCGGGGTAGTCTGTGTCTGGGTGATCATCGCGATTTGTTCCTTGGATCGAGGCTGTGGCGAATGTCTTCGCCGACCAAATTGATGCTTGCGATCAGGCCGAAGAGCGCAAGACCCGGAAACAGGCTGATCCAGTACTGGCCCGTCAGCAGATACTGAAAACCGTTCGCGACGGCGGATCCGAGCGATGGCCTGTCGATCGGGACACCCAAACCGAGGAAGGAGAGGGTCGCCTCGAGCGCCACCGCGTGGCCGACTTCGATCGGGATCAGGGTGATGGCTGGGGCAAGGCTGTTGGGAAGCAGGTGGCGCAAGATGATCCGGGCGGTCGGCATCCGCAGCAGTCGGGCGGCGTCCATGTACGACTTGCTCGCTTCGCTCAGGGCAACGCT
Organism: Rhizobium sp. Leaf453; assembly: GCF_001425605.1. GTDB lineage: Bacteria > Pseudomonadota > Alphaproteobacteria > Rhizobiales > Rhizobiaceae > Pararhizobium. The sequence goes on from NZ_LMRG01000006.1 coordinate 257,299, forward strand.
GCGGGCGATCCGCGCATAGGTCGCCCATTGCGCGATGATCAGCGCCAAAATGATCCGGTCAACCCCGGGGCCGAGGGTCACGATGGCGATCAGCGCGATCAGGATTGTCGGCAGGCTAAGCTGCAGGTCGACGAGCCGCATGATGATGGCATCGACCCATTTCCCGAAATATGCCGCACTGACACCGGCGGTCAGCCCGATCAGCGCGGCGATCGCAGCGCTGGTGAGCGAGACGACCAGGCTTATGCGAAGGCCGTAGAGGATCGTGCTGGCAATATCCCTGCCCAGCCCATCCGTCCCGAACAGGTAGGGAAACCCGCCGCTCCCAACAGTACCAGGCGGCGAGGAGGCCTCCCATCCGTAGATCTGTAGCGGATCATAGGGATTTTGCGGCGCAATGGCAGGTGCTGCGACGGCAAGCAGGATATAACTGGCAAGCAGGACCTTGGATGCGGTCAGAGCCGGACGTGACGGGCGTATCTGGAGCACCCTAAGAATGTGAGTTTTCATGACGGTTCACCCTTGCGAGGAGAGGCGCACGCGCGGATCGAGCACGGCGTGGAAGAGATCGACGAGTGCGTTCAGTGCAACGAACGCCACGGCGATGAAGGTCAGCGTCGCCATGACCACCGGCCGGTCGAGGAGCTGGATGGAGTCGATGAGAAGCTTGCCGACACCCGGCCAGGAGAAGATCGATTCAACCACCACCGCAAAGGCGAGCATGCCGCCAAATTGCAAGCCGATGATCGTCACGATTGGCATGCTGATATTGGGTAGCGTGTGGCGCAGCAGGATCCGGCGGGGCGACAGCCCCTTGGCGCGGCAGAACCGTGTGAAATCGAGGTTTTCGACTTCAATCGTGCCGGACCGGGAAAGTCTGGCGATCAACGCTATGTTGGGGATCGCCAGTGTCAGGGCGGGAAGCGCGAGGTGCCACGCGCCGCTACGGGTGGTTAGGCTCCATTCGTGACCAGCAAAGGCCGCCGTAACACCCCTGCCGCCCGACGGAAACCATCCGGTCAGGATGGCGCCCACAAGGATCAGCATCATCGCCAGCCAGAAGGACGGGATGCTCAGCGCCGACACACTCACCTTCAGCACCGCCCGGTCAAACAACGACCCGGAACGGCGGCCAGCGATGAGACCGAGTGCCGTTCCCAATGGAGCCGCGATCAGCATCGCAACGCAGGCAAGTTCCAGCGTTGCCGGCAGCTTGCTTATCATCAGCGTGAACGCGGGCTGGTGATAGATGTAGGAGGTGCCGAAATTTCCCCCCACGACATTGCCGATGAATACCAGATATTGACGCCAGATCGGTTGATCCAGTCCGAGCGCGATCGTCGCCTGGCGAATGTCTTCCGGCGTGGCGGTCTCGATATTGACGACGTTGAAGACCGGATTGCCAACACTGTGAATGCCGATGAAGCCGATCAGTGACATCGCAACAAGAAGCAGGAAGGCCTGCGATAGCCTTCCCAGTGCAACGGAAACCAGCGCCATCATCAATTCTCCGTTGCCGGAAGCGTCTGCATCGCGGTCGTCCAGCCGCGCGGATGCATGACATAGGAGCCGACGCGAGGACCGACGCCGACGATGTGATGGAAGTGGTAGAGCGGGATAATCGGCTGGTCGGCCATAACGAGGTCGGTGGCTTCGGCCAATGCGGCGTTTCGCTCGGACCCCACCGCAACGCCCTCCGCCTCAGCAAGTTTCTTGTCGAAAGCCTCGCTGCGGTAGTTTCCGAAGTTGAGGGCTCCGGTGCCGCGCGCGGGGTCCGGTGATGCGAGCAGCATATGCAGGATGACATCAACCGCTTCCCCCGACGTACCGCCATACCAGATGGCATATTCGCCGCCGGCTCGCTTGGTGTTGAAGACAGAGAACGGGGCCGCCGCAGGCTGGGCAATGACCCCAATGCGGGCCCAACTCTGCGCTATGGCCTGAAGGCTCTCGGCGTCGCCGGGATAGCGGCCGGCGGGTCCGGCCAGTGTCAGGTTGAAGCCGTCGGGAAAACCGGCCTTGGCGAGAAGAGCCTTTGCTTCTTCATAATCTGGCTCTCGTGGCTTCAGGTTCACCGAAGTGCCGGGCAAGCCAGAGGGGAAGACCTGGGCTGCCGCGGTGCCATAGCCGGCCAGGATCTTGTCGACCAGAATGCCGCGGTCAAGGCCAAGCGAAAGTGCACGGCGCACAAGCGGGTTCTTGAAGGGATTGGGGATCGCTTCACCCGACTTCGATGTCACGCCGGGAAGGGTGTCGCGTGCGACATCGAACTGCACGAAGTTGATACGGGCAGCACCAATGCTGGCAATCCTGGCGCCGCGCTCCTTGAGCCCCGCGACGTCACGCGCCGGAATGGCGTCGGCGACGTCAACTTCGCCTGTGCTGAGGGCAGCTACGCGCGCTGCAGGGTTCTCGATCACCCGAAACGTGACATCCGGCCAGGCGGGCTCAGGCCCCCAATAGTCGTCGTTGCGGTTGAGTTTCAATGTTTCGCCGGAACTCCAACTCTCAAACCGATAAGGCCCAGTGCCGAGTGGAGGTGCGCCGGCGTTGAGTTGCTCCGTGGTCTGGAAACCTTGAGAAGGACGGTGCATCACGAAAAGCGAGGAGAACGTCAGGGGCAGGGTTGGAGCCTTGCCGTCTGTCTCCACGACGATCGTCAGCGGATCCGGTGCCGTCACGGTCTTGATACCGCTTACATAGGACTTGAAGCCGCCGCTTGGAGTTTTGAGAACGTCCCTGATACGTTCGATCGTGTAGATGACATCGTTGGCAGTAAAGGGCGAGCCATCATGAAAGCGGACGTTGTCCCGCAGCTTGAATTCCCATTGTGTGTCCGATAGGGCGCGCCAGGAAACGGCGAGACCGGGTTTTAGCTCAAGCCTCTCGTCCTGATAGACCAGCCGCTCGTAGATATGGGAGAGCAGCGAGGTATTCTCGTTGAGATTGGCATAGTGCGGATCGAGCGTCATGAGCTTGTACGACGTGCCGATGCGAAGCTCTTGCGGGTCCTGTGCCTGCGCTTGCATCGAAAAGGCAGCCGAGAGCCCGATCGAGATCGTCAGTGTCGAAAGCATGAGCCGAAATGATGGTCCCAGTTTCATTCGTCGTTCCTTTTTTGGTTATTGAGAGAGTCGGAACCGACGCGGAGAAGGTCTTTTCTCCGCGTCGAATGGTGGTGGCGATTGATGGAAATCGCGATCTGCGAACCGCCTTGAGAGGCTGCGCGACGGCGTTTCGCCCGAAGCGCCGTGCGGGGTTGCCCGGTCAGCTGTTCTGAGGTGCGGGTTGGATGGCGGGCGCGGGCAGATGAATGGCGCCCTTAGCCTGCTTGATGTTCAGGAGGTCGGCGATGATGCTACGAATCTGCGGCCAGGGCTCTTCAAGGCTGGAGGGGGAGGGTGCCCACTTGCTGGCAACGGCGACGAGTTTGGCGCTGACACCGGCAAGCGAAGCGGCTTGCGTGTTCCACAGGGCGTCTGCTGCCCAGGTCTCCGCGATGGACGCACGGTCCTCCGCTTCAAGGGCATCGTTGTACTGCCGTGTCGTAGCCGGCACGAAGCCGTAGGCAGTGTTGGCAGTCGATCTGGCGGAAACGAAGGATTTCTCGAGGAGCTGCTGTAACAGAGTGGCTTCGCTCAAATGCCGCCACGACACGCACCACTGGCGCCAGGCGAGAAGCGCGGGGTCCGTACCGTCCGCGTCACACGACGTGGCAAGCATTTCAAGTGTGGGTAAGTCCACCGCCAGGTGGGAATGCATGGCATCACACGTGACCGTAGACAAAGTTCTGCTATTGTCGGAATCAGCCATGATCCGAGCTCCTGACAGCTTAGGTTGTGGTTAGGCCGCGTCAGGTGCTCGTTACACCTGCCACGGCCGATTGAAACTTTAAGTGCCATATGAACCAAAAAAGTTCAACCTAGAAATCGAAAATTTTGATGAGCGAGATAACCGGAGCGCAGATTCGAGCGGCGAGAGCGCTTTTGCGGTGGAGCGCTGACGAGCTAGCAAAGTCTGCAGTTATAGGCCTCTCAACAATAAGACGTGCCGAAGCGGAGGACGGAGTGCCTTCGCTTACATCTGCAAATCTGAAGCTGATTCGACTCGCACTAGAAGCTGCAGGAATAGAGTTCATTCCGGAGAATGGCAGTGGTGTCGGAGTGCGTTTTAAGAAGCAAGCCCGTGATGGGTAGTCTAAGTCAATGTCGGGATTGGGGCCGACTGCCGACCGTCCGCTATCAGGACAATCAACACGGAAGCCGACATCAAACTTGTTCTCGCTAGGGATTGGGATCGGCCTCAGCGGACCGTCAGCTTTCAGGAGTGGCCGACTTAGGACGAAAAAGTGAACCGCGCCGTGTTTGCCGGAGGCCATTTCGTTTAAGTTATGCGGCCATGGCTGGCGCGTCCAGCATGGCGTAATACTGCGCCTCGGCTTCGGCTGGCGGGATGTTTCCGATGGGCTCCAGAAGCCTTCGGTAATTGAACCAATCGACCTATTCCAAGGTGGCGAACTCGACCGTTTCGAAGCTCCTCCATGGTCCGCAACGATGGATGACCTCGGCCTTGTAAAAACCGTTGATGGTTTCAGCGAGGGCGTTGTCGTAGCTGTCGCCGACGCTCCCGACTGATGGTTCGATGCGTGCCTCGGCCAACCGCTCGGAATACCGAATGGAGACGTATTGGGCCGCGGTCCGAGTGCTGTACGAGACCACCGCCGTGGACGGGGCGACGGTCGTGGAGCGCCTGCTCCAGGGCGTCGAGGACGAACCCGGCATGTGCTGTCCGGCTTACCCGCCAGCCGACGATGCGACGAGCAAAGCGTCGATCACGAAGGCGACGTAGGCGAAGCCCTGCCAGGCGGCGACGTAGGTGAAATCCGAAACCCATAACCTGTTCGGCGCATGAGCCTTGAACTGCCGGTTCACGCGGTCCAGCGGGCTCGGAGCCGTCTTGTCCGCGAACGTCGTGCGGATCGGCTTTCCCCGAATGATACCTTGCAGTCTCATCGACCTCGTGTGCCGGGCGACGGTGCAGCGGGCGATATCGAAGCCTTCACGCTTCAACTGCCGCCAGACCTTCCGGACGCCATAGACGCGGAAGTTCTACTCATCGCTCGGATACAAAACCCCGGCAGGCTTTACCGGGACCATCGCCGCAACCGGCTCCAACGCTGCGCAAGATGAAAGCTTCGCGTTTCCGCCGGTTGCTCACACCGCGCCACTTGGCGTATTCAAAACCGCCGGGCTCTAGTCGCCGCTGGGTGAAAGTTCCGTGGCACGTCACGTGCGATGGCGGTGATTCAACTTTCGCCCCAACACCGTCGAGACAAACGATCGGGTTTACGCCCGCGTGCGAAGGATGCTGGGGTGCTACGAGCCTTGTTCTGGTGGTTCGATGGATATCCTTTTTGACTTGTGTCAAACGACAATATTCCTCGACTCCGATTCTAAGAGACACTTTCTGTGAGATAAGACTCAATTAGTAAGTCGCCCCCTTGTGCGCTCGCAAAATTTGTATAATTCCTATCTTCAACCCTCGGGCGGGCACCGATCCAGATTCGGCAGGGAAGAAGAGAATGTATATTTACAGAATATCATTGGTTCTGGCGATATTTATCGCATGCTATTTCTCAGAAATAGCAAGGGTATTTTTTACACTTTGGGGGGTTGCATGTATTTTCCCAGGACTTTTGGTAAAGAAGCTTTTTATAAATGGCAGTGAGAATGGGGCGGGGAATATCATTTTCAAACAGTTTCTTTTTCCATTGAAGGCCTTCATCTTTATTTGGAACTTAAAGTCCTAAATACATAAACGGGGATCGATCGACGCGAAAATGGTCCCTGCCAGCGATCAAGCTGCTTCAGATGGATAGTGTTCGAAATTGCAGGGTCCTCGGTTCCAATCCATTCAAGACCTAGGTGGCGTTTTTCCACATAGATGAGCAAGTCCATCAAAGGTCAGTATCGTCCGCGTCTAATTGGCCCTCGGGAAAGACCATGGAAATGATTTGGCGTTTTCACGAGTCGTGGGAGCGAAGAAATTGCAAGGCGTCAGCCGCAATCGCGCTCCGCCAGTATTCATTTGTTGTAGCTCTGAAGGGCTCCCAACATGCGCTCCAGGCAGCGGCCAGGCCCCGCACGGCCAGTGCCATCGCAGGTGTTGTAGGTGCATCCTCCGCCAAGGCGCTTTTCCAAAATCTGTCGGACTGTAAGACCAAAGTACTCTTTCGTCCTGTAGTCGTCCCGGTTACCCAGCACCGTCGATAAGTTAGTGAGTGGCAACAACATCCTGAATTTGGCTACCTTGGCGTTGTCCGTATCCCAGCAAGATGGATCGAGCCCGGTTTCCGAAAAGTCGACAAGCACCCCGTTCTTACTTGGTTGAGTGTCTATCGCTAGCGCGAAGAGTGGCGTGAGATCGTCTCCTGCCCAGGAGTCCTGGACCATGTTCGCGTTCCCCTTCTTAAGGAGACGCTTGAGGGTTTCGGGACGACCATCCTCGACCGCAACCATAAGAGGGCTTTTTACCATGGCATCGCCCGATTGTGGACGAAGAACCCACAGATGGTTGGGGTCAGCGCCTGCCTCTAAAAGAGCGTCTACCATGTCGATATTATCGCATTTGTCGCCAGCAGATACTGCGCTCATCAGAGGGGAATACGATGATCCACCTCTTCCCTCAGGCGAGGCGCCTCGCCTCAACAGCGCCTTTGCCATTCGGACGCGTGTTTCAGTCCAAACGTCACAGGCGGTATCCCGCACGCCTCCGCCCTGCATGGTAAGTCCGGATCGTTCGGCGAATTGGTAGAAGTTGCCGTCATTAGTGGGCGCGAGTAAGTCCAAAGCGACATGTCCTTGGGCATCCTTGGTATTGGGATCGCCGATGGAAGCCAACAGCTCATAGAAGCGCTGCTCGTCGGCTTTTGCCGCCGCCTCCATCAACAGGGGAGCTTCGGGGGCGAGAGGTAGGTGGAATGCCCGAGCGGAATTTAGGAAGTCATTGATTGCTGCTAGCGGCACGATGTTGGCGAATTGGCAGTTCGCGCTCTGCCCGGTTCCTGCTCTTACAACCAGCCCGAAGGTATTACCATGCAAGATAGCCAGCGACCCGCTCCGACTACTTTTGAAAGGGCAATCCTTTCTAATCGCGCGTAAAGTCAGCTCGCGATCGCTTTGCTGATCGACTTCCACAGCTATGAAATCGACTGCTCCGTTAGCCTGTCGGTAGAGCACGTAGTTTGTCGAAGGCGGATTCAGCACGTCGCCTTGTTTTACCGTCAGGCAGGCTTTCATCTCGAGCACGGCAACATCCAGGACGGGATCATACCACTTGCCTTTTGTCGGTGGCATGGCGATCGCTTTCTCGTCGCCGATCTCAATGGACAGACCAAGCTCGCCGCTGATCTCTCGGTCCCGCAAAATGTGGAATGGGGTCACTACCCAGCAATCGCTTCCGACGACGAACATATAACCTTGCCCATCAACTTGGCCCCTGACGGCTACCTGCTGTGCGGCCACGTTGTCGCGTATGAAAATGGATAGAAAGACGGCAAAGAGAAGCCGAGTGACATGCATCAGAGAGGACCCTTCTGTGCTGAGCGTGCTTCCTGGATTTTCCCCGCCATCCCGAGGATGCCGAACCAGAACAGGATGAAAGCCCATATCGCCAACAGAGTAGGGTCAAAACGCAGTCTATCCCACCAGGGGAAATCCACCGGTACTCCCTGGCCTCCAAATCGCTCTACGACCACCCCGACCGCGGGGTATCGGGTCGACACAACGATAGGCCCGATACCGTTCGCCGTCGCATATATACTGCCTCGTGCCTCTGCCACTTCGAGCCTGACGACATCACCCAGCCCGAGCGTCATGTCCGGTCCGCTTAGAACCGAGTGGTCGAACGCCGCTGTCGCAAGCGCCTTGAGGGTGCCGCGTACCAGCAGCCGCGCTGGGTGGCTTTCATTGTAGCCGAACTGCCCGATTTTTGCGGAAATGATTAACGCGCCGAACGCTACGAGCGGCTGTCCCTGAGGATGCGGCCTCAAGAAAACAGTGCAGCCTTGCGCGAGTGCCTTCTGATCAATGACAACGCTAGCGGTCGCCGCATTCGGCACCGCCGTCAGCGTCAAGCCCGTAGAGGACTGCGCCAGTGTCACACGTACCTTGCCGCGGAACGCCAGAGAACCTGTGAAGCTTTTCTCGATCAGAGAGCGACCTCCAACCGCGCAATCATCGCCTCCAGTGGCGGCTGGCTTGGACGCAACGGGACCGCAAACGAGAGCTTGCTCGACACCGATCACTGTTTCGTCAAGGATAGCGCCGCCGTATGTGTCGAACGCGACTATGCCAGTCTCGGCGGCCACTTCAATGGTTGCGAATGACGGTATCAGCCACCAGGTGATGATTAACATCGCGGCTGAAACTGCGCTGGCGATGACGATGCTGCTAAGGTCGGGAGGGAACTTCAAGGTATGTCCACCTTGAAGGCAATTTGACCGTTGGGCTCGCCTGAAGAGTCAGTAAATTCGATTTGACCGGAGAGATCGCCTTTCACGAGCTTGTCGAGGGAGCAAATAGTATCCAAACCGATGCGCTGCGCGTCCTTGAGGCCACCGCATACTCCTTTCACGGATGGATTGCTGAATGATATCTGCGGCTGATCATCAAGCGCTCGTGTGATGAACACCAAGTCCTTGTGTGAGGCGTCATCGCCCAGGCGAGCTACAGCGTATCTTCTGGGACCTATGTTTGGTGCCGTGCAGCTCGCGGCGTAGGTTACTTCCAAACCTACCGAACTGGCCAGCGTTCCTGCGAGGAATCCCCGAGGTTTGGCCGTGAAAGGCAATTCGAGCTCCACGACACCAGTTGGAATCCCTTCTAGCCTAAAACCAGCTACTCCCTGTACTTGGGCGTCCACAGTCATCAGTCTTATGCACAACGATGAGCCGAATCTGGCGTCGTAGTCGACCTTGACGGTATTTCCTGCATTCGAAACGGCGGATTCCTTCCATTGGATTCCGAGGAAGCTCGATCCGCCTATCATTGGAATCGGATCATAGGTTTCCGCAAAATAGAAACGGACCGGGTCCGTAGCGTAACTGTTTTGAGGCACGGAAAAAACCAAGGCTAGTCCGGCGCAAAACGAAGCCGTGTAGCGCGACAACGCTTCACGGCCCAAAGATGCTGAGGCTGTGCTGCACCGGGCTCTCCTGATCCTTTTTTTCAAACGAGTGTGTTCCACTTACCCATCCAGCTTTGAAATCTCGGTATCTGTTTCCCGGGATGCCTGTCGATAAAGCAAAACTTTCAATTATCTCTTGGCGATCGCCTGGTACGTAGAGATCAATAAAATTCCGTTCCACGGTTTTATCGAGGTCTCCAGTCCACGAAATGGTGACGTTTCTGGTCGTGGGCCATCCCCGAACCTCGATTTCGACCGTGGAGCTGACTTTGCAGGTGGCCGTCTGCGAGTTGCTGCCATCATCCACGGACACGCATCCAATCCTTTGCTGTAAAAGCCATAACTCGTAGAAGCGTTTCATAAACTGAGACTGGCGTTCAAACCTGCCGTAAACCGATCCGAAATCTGGTACTTCATCTCGAGGGTCAAGTTTCACCTTTCCCATCCAAGGGTTACCGTTCCAAGTACCGCACTCACATACCGAACCTACAACGCATGCACGGACGCTGCCAGAAACCCCAGAAGTATTTCCAGAACATTCGCATGTTCCCGAATAGATTTGATCTTGCCACCGAAAAGCTCGCGGAGATTTTCCAGCTGTTATCAGATAGATTTGATCGTCTGTTACGCATTGACCATGCGCCTCAAATGGCACGCAAGCCGTCACCGCTAGTATCGCTACCCAGGCAGGCCGCCTAAACATTACCGCTTAGAACTCCAGTGAGGTTGCATCATAGTAAAGACTGCGACAATCAAGCTGCAAGCTTTTTCAGCTCCGCTACAAGCATAACAAAAGTCCAAGCAAGCGCAACTGTTGCGAGCGCTAATTGGCGAGGCCAACTGATAAACTTAAGCCCTAAGTCGGTCGAAGCGTATCTCAAGACGGCCTCTTGGGAGGTGGCGAGCGCCCGGATATCTTCGGAAGCCACCATCACTTGATCTTCCCACGTTTTGCAGTCACTTTGCCGCTTCGGCAATAGGGGCTGAAAGTTCCAATCCCATCAAGGCGAAGATGAGACGCAAGCCCTCCGCGACGACATCTCAATTCTCACTAGTTCCGAAGCAGTGCCGCGCCCTTTATGAGTTTACGGCCGGGGTTCGATTCCGCTCAAGACCACAAGCAGCATAAGCCTCTCTTCCCGAAGACGTTTGGACTTTGTCCCGGTCGATTAGATCTGTCCGCCGCGGTCAGACCGCGCGGCGGCCAACTTGACTGATTAATAGTCTGAAATCTTCTTCATGTAGCGGCGGTCTTCCAGCATGATCTTGTCGCGCTTGGCGGCCAGCTTGTAGGCGAATTTCCACAGTGCGTCGAAGAAGATCAGGGGGACAAGGAAGCCCTTGAAGGCATCGTCGATGCCGGCAAGGTCCAGGTCCTTGGCGTCCAGCGCCAAGATGTTTTGCCGCGAGCCGAAACGGTAGAGAAATTCGCGGCCGCGCTCTTCAAGGCGGCGGGTTTCATCAAGGCCGATCAGGGCGACGAACTTCGCGTTCTTGTCGACCACTTCGAAAGGTCCGTGGAAGAACTCGTTGGCATGGATCGCCTGCGAGTTGATCCACAGCATTTCCATGAAAACGCATATCGCGAAGGAGTAGGCCGCACCGTAGTTTGCGCCGCTCGCCATGGTGTAGATGACGGGCGCATCCTTGAATTGCTCGGCATAGGTATCGAACAGCACGGCATATCGTACATGGGCCTTGTCGATTGCCGGCTGGAGATGGCTGAGGCTCGACAGCAGCGTCGGCACCAGGTCGACCTTGTCCGTCTGACGCAGGAGGCCGGCGAGGATCATGTAGAGCACGCCGTAATTGCTCTCGGCGGCATCGATCGGGATGCCCGTCGTGTAGGACGCCTGATAGCTCACGACATGTTCGGCAGCCTCGGCGAGGGGGGATTGCGGGTCGAGCGTCATGGCGATCGTCATCGCGCCTTTTTCGCGCGCATGCTTGGCGGCGCGCACTGTTTCCTTCGTTGTCCCCGTCTGTGAGCAGAGGATTACTAGCGCCTTGCCGTCGAGCTTGCGCGGGTCGCGCGTTACAAACTCGTCGCCATTGTAGACATCCGAGGTGAGGGCGCTCGAGTGTCGGTCGAGGAAGTATTTGCCCGGATGCATGATCGACAGCGACCCGCCGCAGGCCACGAGGAACACATGCCGGACCTCCCTGCTGGCGAGCGCTCCAAGGGCGTTCGTGATGTCGGTGTTTAGTTCAGTCTGCATGGCTTGATCTCGCGTCGGCGTTGACAGTATATTCGTGTTGTGCGAACGTTCTCACATATAGTCAATCAGAAAGATTTCCGATGGTCAAGATTGTTGCGATGGGCGATAATGTCGTCGATTGCTACCTCTCGCGGGATACGATGTTTCCCGGCGGCAATTGCCTTAACGTTTCTGTTTTCATTCGAAAATTTGGTGGTGAATCCGCTTATCTCGGCGCCATCGGCCGCGATCCCGCGGGCAGGACCATCGTTCAGGCACTGTCAAAGGAGGGGGTCGATATCTCCCATCTTCGCCAGCTTGACGGGGCCACCGCCTATTGCATCATCGGACACAGAAATGCCGACCGGGTCTTCGTGACATTCGACCTCGGGATATCCATGTTCGAGCCGTCCGAAGATGATTTCAAATTTATCTCCGGCTATGATGCCGTGCAGATCGGCCAGTCGAGCGGGCTTGACGGGCATCTGGAGCGTGTGGCGTCGCTGCTGCCGCTATCCTATGATTTTTCCAACAAATACGACGATGCGAAGATCGAGCGCATCGCGCCGCTTTGCTACCTCGCCTCGGTCTCGGCCAAGGACGACTCGCGCGAGCACGCCCTTGAGCTGGTGCATAACGTTCTGGCCAAGGGGGCGACATGGTGCCTTGTCACCCGCGGCTCCAAGGGCGCGGTTCTCGGTGGTGAGGCCGGCATATTCGATGTTCCCGCGGCCAAGGCGGATCTCGTCGATACGCTCGGCGCCGGCGATACCTTCATTGGCCGCACGCTGTTCGGTCTGGTGAAGGGCGAGGCGCCATCGCTCTTGCTCTCAGCCGCCGCAACGGAAGCAGCCGGAACCTGCAGCTACTATGGCGCCGTGGGGCATGGCGCGTCGATCGACCTCGATATCGATGTCGCCGCCATCCGCGCCGCCCATCCCGATCTATAGGGCTTGCGGCGATGCAATCGATCCGCGCGTCGCGAATTTTGGCTGCAGCGCGAGATATTGCGGCGCGCTGTCGTCGCCTTCGATGCGCGACAGCATGAGGCGTGCAGCCGCTTCCCCCATTTCGGTCAGCGGCTGCACAACGGCCGCGATGCCGGGCTTGATGAAGCTCATCCAGTCCAGATCGTCGAAGCAGATCAGCGAAAGATCGCGGGGAATCTGCAGGTCAAGCGAGGTGATGACGTCCATTGCCGCCGCCGACATCAGGCCGTCGGCCGTAAAGAGGGCCGTCGGTCGCTCCTGTTGTTCAAGCAGCCTTTGCGTTTCCTTGCGGGCGAGTTCCGAGGAATAGACGCCGACACGGCCGATGAGATCGGGATCAAGCGGGATGCCCGCATTTCGCAGGGCGTCGATATAGCCATAGAGACGCTGCCAGCTGGGAAAGAGCGTCGACGAATCGAGCGCATCCCGCTCGACGGCCTTAAGGAAATCCGTGATATCGCCGCCTTCCCAGCGCTCAAGTTCTGCGACAAGCCCGATGCGGCGATGTCCGGCATGGGTCAGCCGCGTGATGCAATCGCGAGAGGCTGCGCGGTTGTCGACGCAGACCGCATCGGCGGCGAGGTTCTTGATCGCGCGGTCGATCAGCACCACCGGGCAACCGTCACGGACAGCGGCCTGGAGATGCTTGGAGTCGGAGAGATCGGACGGTGCGATGATCAATCCATCCACCTGCTTTTCCCTGAGCAGCTGGACGGCTTCCAGCTCCCGCTCGATCTGTTCGTCACTGTTGGTCAAAAGAATGCCGAAGCCGGCGGCACGGGTGACATCGGCGACGCCCCGCAGGATGCTGGCATAAAACGGGCTCTGGATATCGCCGGCCACGACGCCGATCGTCTTGGTTTTGCCGGTAATCAGGCCGCGGGCAAGGAGATTGGGACGATACCCCAGTTCCTCGGCCGCCTGCTTCACCTTGTCCTTGATCTCCTGGCGCGAATAGCCGTAGCCGCCGAGCACACGGCCGGCCGTTGCCGTGCTGACGCCGGCGTGTTTCGCAACCTCGGTGATCGTTACCTTGTCCTGCCGCTTGTCGTTCATGACCCTCGTTCTTCCTTGTCCCTGCGGACTCTGCCGGCCCCGCGGCATATGTGTCGAATTTCTCACTTGACGAAAAACAAAAAGCAATGCCTATAATGTGAGAACGTTCGCACAATTTCACATCCAAGGCAATCGGATGGACCGGTGGACGCGGGAACTGAGGACAAAAGGGGAAGGACCACAGAGATGGCATACCAATCGGGAATAAACCTGTTGCGGGCAGCGAGCCTTGCCGGGGCGCTGTTTGCGTCCGCACTTTCCGCGCATGCCGCAGAAGGCGACAAGGCGCTGCACGATGCGCTTTCGGAAAGTTACAAGTCCAACGGCGTCAACATCGCCGTCTTCAACGACTGGCCGCCGGATGAATTTGTCGAGAACGGCGAATTGAAAGGCTGGAGCGTCGATATGGCCAAGGCCATGTCCGAGCGCCTGGGCGTGCCGTTCAAGTTTGATCCGACCAGCTTCGACGTGATCATTCCAGGTCTTGCCAGCAAGCGTTACGACGCCGGCTTCTCGTCCTTCGGTGTCACCACGGAACGTCTCGAAGTTCTCGACTTCATTCCGCAGCGCAAGGAAGGCACCGGTTACGCTTTCCTGAAAGGCAAGGATCTGAAGCTTGGCGAAGAGAAGGATCTCTGCGGCCATAGCGTCGCGCTTCTCACTGGCGCTTGGGACTTCCAGTACCTGACCAAGGTCAGCGACGAAACCTGCGTTGCCGGCGGTCTCAAGCCGATCGAGCTGCAGCAGTTCACCACACAGAACGCAGCGGAACTTGCCGTTTCCTCCGGCCGTGTCGAAATCGTTGCCGCGGGCTCTGCGAAGCTTGCCTATCTTGCCAAGCAGACAGGCAAGTTCGATATGGCCGGCTTCATCAGCAATGCCGTGTATAACGGCATCGGCGTGCGCAAGGGCGATCCGCTCGGCCCGGCGCTCAAGGGTGCGCTTCAGGCGATGATGGATGATGGTTCCTACAAGGCGATCATGGCAAACTGGGGCGTCGATGGCGCGGGCATGCTTGATAAGGCAATCCTCGTCACCAAGGACGACCCGAATCCCTGATCCTGCATAAGGTCCGGAACGCAGATCCGTTCCGGACCCCTTCTGAAGAAAGATGCAGCATGGCTGTTTCAGACAAGACGCCAGTCCAGCGACCGGACATTCACTCCGCCAAACTCGTCGATGTCTTCCATCCCTCCTGGTGGATTGGTGGCGCTGTTCTGCTCGGCTTGGCAGCGCTGTTCATAAGGCTCCTCGTGACCAACGAGAACCTGCAATGGAGCGTGGTCTGGCAATATCTGTTCAGCCCGGAAATCCTCGCCGGGCTCGGTCGCACTCTGATGCTGACCTTCCTCTCGATGATCATCGGTTTGATCATCGGCACGCTCATCGCCATCATGCGGCTGTCGCGCAATCCGGTGTTTCAGGCGGCAAGCTGGGCATGGATCTGGTTTTTCCGCGGCGTTCCGCCCCTGGTGCAGCTGGTCTTCTGGTACAATCTTGGACTGCTGATCCCCGAGGTGTCGATCGGCATTCCCTTCGGCCCGACCCTCTGGTCCGCCGAGACCAATCAATTGATCACGCCGCTCAGCGCCGCCTTGCTTGGGCTGGCCTTTACCGAAAGCGCCTATGCCGCTGAAATGATCCGTGCCGGCATCCAGGCGATCAATGTCGGCCAGACGGAGGCGGCTGCCACGCTCGGCATGACCCAAGCCCAGACGCTGCGCCGTATCGTGCTGCCGCAGGCGCTGCGCATCATCGTTCCGCCCATCGGCAACGATACGATTTCGATGTTGAAATTCACCTCGCTTGTCAGCGTGCTGGCTCTTCCGGACCTCTTGTATTCGGCCCAGATGATCTATTCCCGCACCTATCAGACGATTCCGCTGCTGATCGTCGCGACGATCTGGTATCTGGTGCTCTCCACTATCCTGACGCTGGTCGAGCATTACATCGAACACCGCCTGAAGGACGGCGCGCCGATCGATCTGCAGCTGGTTCTGAAGTCCTTGTTCAAAAGCAAGTTCTGGGGCCTGCGCCGCGGGGAGGTGATGCCATGATGCCGCTTCTGAATGTCGAGCGCCTGTCGAAGAGTTTTGGAACGCATCAGGTTCTGAAGAGCATCGATTTCACGGTTTCCGCTGGCGAAGTTACCTGCATCGTCGGCCCTTCCGGTTCCGGCAAGAGCACGCTCTTGCGCTGTCTCAACTATCTCGAAGTACCAACGTCCGGTGCGATTTATCTCGAAGGTGAACCGGTTGGCGTCCGCTGGCGCGGCAACAAGCTTTTCCGCATGTCGTTCAACGAGCTTTCCGTGCAGCGCCAGAAGATGGGAATGGTGTTCCAGGGCTTCCACCTCTTCCCGCACAAGACGGCGCTCGAAAACATCATCGAGGCACCGGTCATCGTCAAGGGCAAGAGCCGGCAGCAGGCGACGGAAGAGGCCCTGTTGCTGCTGGACAAGGTTGGCCTGCGTGAACGGGCCGATTATTACCCGAAGCAGCTTTCAGGCGGCCAGCAGCAGCGTGTCGCAATCGCACGTGCTCTTGCGATGCAGCCGACGCTCATGCTGTTCGACGAGCCGACCTCGGCGCTCGACCCCGAGCTGGTGGGCGAGGTTCTCGCGGTCATGCGCCAGCTTGCCGAAGAGGGCATGACCATGGTGGTCGTCACCCACGAAATGTCCTTTGCCCGGGATGTGGCGGATCATCTCGTGTTCATGGATGGCGGTGTCATCGTCGAGGCGGGCAATCCGCGCGACGTTTTGAGCAATCCGCAGCACAGCCGCACACGCTCGTTTCTTGCCCGTGTTCTCTAAAGGAATTGAAATGCGCCACTTCGATGCCGAGCAGGTTCATCGTGTCCTTGATTATCCTGGTC
This sequence comes from Rhizobium sp. Leaf453, assembly GCF_001425605.1. Taxonomy (GTDB): domain Bacteria; phylum Pseudomonadota; class Alphaproteobacteria; order Rhizobiales; family Rhizobiaceae; genus Pararhizobium. Next base: position 273,605 of record NZ_LMRG01000006.1, read on the forward strand.
TTGTCGAGGCATTGCGGACAGCCCATCGCAGTGGCGCGATGCCGCAGATGCATGTCACCGTGCTGAGCGACAGCGAGAAGGAGGAGAACAAGTTTGTCTCGCTTCTATCCTGGGCCGCTGGCGATGTGATTGCGGTCAAGATGGTGGGGGTTTTCCCAGGCAATCCCGGTTTATCGCCACCGCAGGCCTCCGTGCAGGGGCTGGTCGCCTTGTTCAACGGCAAGACCGGCGGCGCGCTGGCCACCTGCGATGGTGCTGCCCTCACGTTTCGCAAGACGGCCGCCGATTCCGCACTGGGCGTCGATCTTCTGGCAAACCCGGATGCTGAAGTGTTGCTCGTGGTTGGTGCCGGCGGGCTCGCGCCGCATGTCATCGAAGCGCATACCAGCGTGCGGCCGGCGATCCGGAAAGTGCTGATCTGGAACCGCAACTTTGCCAAGGCCGAAGCGCTGGCGTCTGAACTGCGAAAGGGCGGGCGGGAGATTTCGGCCGTTTCCGTTCTCGACGATGCTGTCGCGCAAGCCGACATTATCTCCTGCGTCACCATGGCCACCGAGCCACTGATCCGCGGCGCACTCCTGAGGCCCGGCACCCATGTCGATCTCATCGGGGCCTATACGCCCGAAATGCGCGAGGCGGATAACGATGTTGTCCGGCGGGCCGGTCGGCTGTTCGTCGATACGCGAAACAACAGCGAGGGCTCTGGAGATGTGGCGGGGCCGCTTGCCGCCGGCATCATCACACGCACCGACATCGTGGCGGATCTCTTCGAGCTATGCAGCGGCCTCAATACGGGCCGTCGTTCGCCGGAGGAAATCACAGTCTATAAGAACGTCGGCGGCGGCCATCTGGACATGTTCGCGGCCAAACATCTCCTTGCGATAGGAACATGAGGATACCTGTTGGTTTCCGCGCAGTCGCGTGGAAATCGAGCAAGCGTTGGTCTAAACATATAAATTAGCTCAACTATTTGTCCGCATCCCGACCGGCTCATTCTGCGCGGAAACAAAATGGCTTCCCCTCGGCAGTTCATCAGGGCTAAATCAATCTAGCCGACCTGTCCGGTGAAACGGGGCAGATAGCCGAGATCGTCGTCGGTTTCCGGAGGAGGGGTCGGTGTCGTGGATTTCAGATCGCCGAGATCGATGCCAACCGTTCGTGCCGCGATGAGGGATTTTTCGAGTTGGCAGCTGGGCTTGCCGTTCTCCAGGTCGACGATGAAACGTTCACCGGTCCCGCAACGTTCGGCAAGCTGGGCCTGGGTCCAGCCCTGCTTTTTCCTGTGTTCTCGAACAAGTGCGCCGAACTCTGCGGCCGAACGGATCATGATACGCTCTCCTGATATCGAGCTTACCGTACAGGAAGAATTTTTAAGAATCCATGAAAACTTACCGAAGAGGAAGGAATCTCATCCATCTGGGAAATCCTCCCGATCGGGAAGGTGCAAATCCTGTACTTGATCACCATGGAAGTTTTGTTAAGCTGAGGTCGAATGGAGGCGAGACGATTTGCTCGCCTAGAGTTTTACACGAACTCGTCAGCGAAATGTCCAATAAGGCGCTCGTACTGTTCAAAGACTGCGGAGTGACGTATATTTACGTCGTCTTGTGCGAGGAACATCCTCCCAACTGAGGGGTGGCCGTATCCGGCCATTGCACGTCCGCTTCAGCAATGAAGCAAAGGACGTGGACTCATGCCATCAAACAAAATGAAGAATCTGAGAAAACAGGCTGCGCAGCGCCAAGGCGGGCGATGCTTCTATTGTGAACTGCCGATGTGGGACGACAGTCCACGAGAGTTCATCGTGCACTATGGACTTTCGCCGGGTCTGGCAAAGCAGTTTCAATGCACGGCCGAGCATGTCGAAGCGAGAAGAGATGGCGGCAAGGACGTCGCACCGAACATCGTCGCTGCCTGCCTCTTCTGCAACACAACGCGACACAAGGCGAAGCATCCCGTGGACGCGACCACCCACGCTGCCGTCGTGCGTTCCAGACTGGAGAAGGGCAGGTGGCACCCGCCGCAGGTAAAAACCGCCTTCTGCCAAAGAACAGCGCCACCGGTCTGAGCCGTACAGGCTCCGCGATCATCCCGATCGCGAGATCAAATCAGGGTCAGACAACGCTCGAAAAACGTCGACTTGCCAAAATGTATCGCGCAATGTATCGCTCGAAGTATCGTAATCGGGCTTATCTGTCAGTATATTGGCGGAAACCCTCTGGTTTTGCTCTAATTGGGGAAGAGTCCCACCCTCTCCGCCATAACTGAACCATGGACCACAAGGTCTTCCCCTAAATATGCTTGATCTCTAACGGTCTTGTTATGCGTTGTCGCAATTGACGCGGGCCAAACTCTAGGCACGAGTCGGTTACCGACGCCTCAGCCTGCTTCCTACTAAGATGAGCTTTCTACTTGCTCTCACCTTCAAACTTCCGCGTTGAAGTCGCTGTTGTCGCAAGTGTCGTGAACCCACTCATCGTTATGACAGCATGAGACTGGATCGGAAGGGCCTCACAAAGGCTGCCGGTGGTAATGATCAGGCCTGCAGGGACACTTTCCGTCAGGCTGTTCGCGAAGAGAAGAAAGGCGGCGACCGGGTCATCATTGGGATGCCAACCGGGACCGGTGCCGGGATAATCCGTGACTGCGCTCCAGGAGAATACTGCGCATGACGTTAATTTGAAATGTCATGCGCTCAATTTATGTGCACTCGACATCCTTGACTTCAAATTAGGCGCCCACTAACAATTTTCACCAGTTGGTAAAAACTGGGGAACAGATCAAATGACCAGCAAGCTTCTTATGTCTCGGCGCGGCGTTCTTGCGTCGGGTCTCGCACTGAGCGCATCCGCATTCATACCATCCGTCCGTGCCGCCACGCCGATTAAAGTCGCTGGCATCCACGGCTCGCCCGTCGAAAATGCCTGGAACTCGGTGCTGCACAAGGCGCTCCAGGACGCAGCTGCAGAGGGGGCAATCGAATACGTCTTCTCCGAGGGAGTGTCCGGAACAGACTATCCCCGCGCAATGCGCGAATATGCTGAACAGGGCGCCAAGTTGATCATCGGCGAGACCTTCCCCGTCGAGAAGCAGGCCCGCGAAGTCGCGGCTGACTATCCGGAAACCGCTTTCGTGATGGGCTCTAGCGGCAAGGAATCAGGCGATAACTTCGGGGTGTTCGGCACCTGGAACTTTGATGGCGCCTACCTCGCCGGCATGCTGGCCGGCAAAATGACCAAAAGCAACGTTGTCGGCTCCGTCGGCGCAATGCCGATCCCGGAGGTCAACATGCTGATCAATGCCTTTGCACAAGGCGTCAAGGCAGTGAACCCGGATGCCAAGCATTTGGTGACCTTCATCGGCACCTTCTTCGATCCGCCCAAAGCGCGAGAAGCGGGTCTTGCGCAGATCGACGCTGGCGCCGACATCCTGTTCGGCGAACGCATCGGCACGGCGGATGCTGCCAAGGAACGCGGCATCAAGTCGGTTGGCTCGCTGATCGACTATACACCGCGCTACCCGGACACGGTCTTTGCGAACGCGCTCTGGAATTTCCGTCCCATCCTCAACGCCGCCATCGCCGATAACGCTGCCGGAAAACCGACAGGCCGGGACTATACGAGCTACGGCCTGATGAAGGAAGGCGGCAGCGACATCGTGTTCGTCAAGGGCGTGGCACCCGCGGAAGCCGAGGCTGCGATGGAAGCCAAGCGCGCCGAGATCAAAGCTGGCACGTTCGAAGTTCCGAAGGTCACGGACGAGCCGAAGTAATAAGGCTCGGCAATGCGGGATGATGCAACATCGACGGCTGAGGCGATCCGCGGGGGTCGCCTCAGTGCGTTGGAAGCCATGCAGGCTGCACTTGAACAGGCGGAACGCTGCTCAGACCTGGGCGCCATCGTATATCTCGACAAGAATCTTGGACTGGATGCAGCCCAGGCCATAGACGAACAGCTGGGCAATGGGACTGCCGCCAGCATGCCCTTCGCCGGCGTTCCCAGCCTCGCGAAGGATCTTGGCGGACCATTTCACGGGCTTCCTGTTGCGGCTGGCTCGGGCATGATCGATCGGCGATCGGTGCAAGCAGACTCGGATCTTGCCGCGCGCCTTCGCAGTTCCGGCCTCTGCTTCTTCGGGCTTACCACAGTGCCCGAAATGGGGCTGTCGCTGTCCAGCGAGCCGGTCGTTGGACCGCTCTGCCGCAATCCGTTGGAACCATCCTTAACGCCCGGTGGATCCTCGGGTGGCGCCGCCGCTGCAGTGTCCGCCGGCATTGTCGCGATCGCCCACGCCACCGATGCAGGAGGTTCGATCCGGGTCCCTGCGGCTTGCTGTGGCCTGGTGGGCCTAAAAGCGAGCCGTGGCGTTATGCCTGCCGGCCCCAGCTTCGGGAACCATCTCGGCGGCATCGCCAGCGAACTTGCAGTCTGCCGCTCGGTGAGAGATCTCACCACACTATTCCAGTGCGCCAGCGGCACCTCGCGTGGCCCGTTCGCAGATCCCCATCTGCCGCAGCCAAGATCCGGCTCGCTGCGAATTGGTCTCGTCACCAATTTCGGCAGTGATTTTCCCCTTGATCCCGACCGTGCCCTTGCGATCGAAGCCGCCGCTCGTTCGCTGGAAGCAGAAGGCCATAGGATTGTGCCGATCGCCTGGAATAGGCTTGAAAACGCCGTCGCGGCCAGTGGTCGCGCATTCGCTGACATTATTGCCGTCAATCTTGCAAATTATGTCGATGCGGCGAGCCTGGACGTGCAGAAAGCCGAGCGTCTTACCCGAGCCTTTATCCTCAAGGGTCATGCGCTGACCGGCCAATCCCTCTGGGCGTCGCTGGATTCCAGCGTTCATGCCAGCAGGGCTATTTGGGACATCTTCGAGGAGGTGGATTGTCTGTTGACGCCGATGTTGTCCAGTGCCCCGCTACCGCTCGGATCCTTCTCGTTTGACCATGATGATACAGAGCTGCATATCCAGCGCATGACAGCTTTCGCCCCGCTTGCGTCCCTAGCCAACATCACAGGTTTTCCGGCTATCACGCTGCCGTTTGGCACGGACGAGACGGGCTTGCCGCTGCCCGTTCAGCTTTTGGCTCCCATGGGCCATGACTTGCTTCTGCTGGCACTTGCCGCTTCGCTGGAGCAGGAGGGCCGCTGGCAGCACCGCTTCCCCGTCGCAGGATTGCACGCATGAACAAGCCCGTTCTTGAAATCATTGGCGTCAGCAAACGGTTCGGCACGACGCTGGCCAATGATGACATCTCGCTGTCCCTGGCCAAGGGCGAAATCGTGGCTCTGCTCGGTGAGAACGGTGCCGGTAAAACTACGCTAATGAATATTCTCTTCGGTCATTACGTGCCAGACAAAGGCCACGTCCTGGTCGACGGAGAGGAACTGCCGCAAGGCAAGCCCCGCGCGGCAATCCGCGCCGGTATCGGCATGGTTCACCAGCATTTTGCACTGGCACCGAACCTCACGGTGATCGAGAACGTCACGACCGGGACGGAAAGTCTGTGGTCGCCAAGGTCGCGCCGGGCCGAAGCACGAGCCAAGCTGATTGCCATCTCCCAGCGCTTCGGCCTTAAGATCGACCCGGACGCAAGGCTTGGCGACCTCTCCGTTGGTGAGCAGCAGCGCGTCGAGATACTGAAGGCACTTTATAACGAGGCGCGAATTCTCGTTCTCGACGAACCAACCGCGGTTCTGACCCAGCCCGAGGCCGAACGACTGTTTGCGACGTTGAAGGACATGGCGGCCCAGGGCTTGTCGTTGATCTTCATTTCCCACAAGCTGGACGAGGTCATGTCTGCTGCGGATCGCGTGGTGGTTCTGCGGGGAGGGCGCCATGTCGCGGAACGCAAAGCTTCCGAGACCAGCAAGTCCGACCTCGCCGAATTGATGGTCGGCCGCACCGTAACCCGGCCTGTTCGCGAACCATCGACCCCAGGCGAACTGGTTCTGGAGGCAGCAGCCATCACCGTTCGGTCCGGCGGCGTCGACAGGCTTAAAGCGATCGATTTCCGGCTTCGTGCGGGAGAAGTGCTTGGCATTATCGGCGTTTCCGGCAATGGACAGACAGAACTGGCGCAATTGCTGTCGGGGACGTTCGCCAAGACGAGTGGCGACCTGTTGCTTTTCGGGTCGGCGACCGATTCCCTTTCCGTCGCCGACGTGGTTTCGGCCGGTATCGGCCGCATTCCCGAAGACCGCAACAAGGAAGGCGCCATTGGCGAGATGGCCATCTGGGAAAACACTATCCTGGAAAGGCTCGCGTCCTTCTCACGGCAAGGGCTGGTGGATCGCAAGCGCGCCATTTCCCTCACACAGAAGATCATCGATCAGTTCGACGTGCGTGGCGGAACGCCGACAAGCCGTATTCGCCTGCTTTCAGGCGGAAACATGCAGAAGCTGATCCTGGGGCGTAACCTCATCGACCGGCCGCGCATCCTGCTTGCGGCACAGCCGGCGAGAGGATTGGACGAGGGGGCGGTCGCCGCTGTCCACGAGCGGCTTCTCGACGCGAAGCGACAAGGGACAGCCGTGCTTTTGATCTCGGAAGATCTGGACGAGGTGATGGCACTTGCTGATCGCATTCAGGCCATCGTCGGCGGCAGACTTTCACCGTCGATTGCTGCGGAAGAGGCGTCGGCGCGTGAGTTGGGATTGATGATGGCAGGCGAATGGAAAAACGAGGTGACGCATGCGGTTTGAACGGCGCGAACACCGTCCGGTCGCTCTCGTCATTGCGACCCCGCTCATCGCGATCGTCGCCGCGCTTGCGATTGCCGGCATTCTGATCGCAATTGCCGGCGCGCCGGTCTTCGAGGCTTATTGGCGCATTCTCTTGGGCGCTTTCGGCTCTCGTCTGTCGGCAACCGAGACTCTTACCCGCGCAACCCCCTTGATCCTTACCGGACTTGCGGCCGCCGTCGCCTTCCGCGCCCGACTTTGGAACATTGGTGGAGAGGGGCAGCTTTATCTCGGCGCTATCTCCGCCGCATGGGCCGGTTCGCATCTCTTCGGCACATGGCCTTCCATTGTGCAGATCCCGTTGCTGCTTGCCTTCGGTGCCGTCGCCGGCATGATCCTGCTTCTTGTGCCACTGTGGCTGAGATTACGCTTCTCCGTGGACGAGGTCGTGACGACCCTTCTCCTCAACTTCGTCGCCGTGCTCTTCGTATCGATGTTGATCGACACCGTTCTGAAGGACCCGATGGCCTTCGGTTGGCCCCAGTCGCAATCGATATCCGAAGCCGCGATGCTACCGAAGCTTCTCGCTCGATCGAGGCTCCATTTTGGCCTGGTTATCGCAATTCTGCTGGCACTCGTTCTCGCCTTCGTCCAGTCACGAACGGTATTCGGCATGCAGTCGCGCGCAGCCGGCCTAAACCCGCAGGGAGCCGCCTTTGCCGGAGTGCCGCTGTGCAAAACCCTGGTTAAGGTCGCCTGCATCTCCGGAGGACTTGCCGGTCTTGCCGGTGCGATAGAAGTCATGGGTGTCCAAGGCTACGTCACGACCGATCTCTCGCCAGGCTACGGCTACTCAGGCATCGTCGTTGCCATGCTGGCCAATCTTAACCCACTCGGGGTGGTGCTAGCAGGGCTCTTTACCGCCACCATGTTTGTCGGCGCCGATGGCATGAGCAGAAGCCTTGGAATTCCGAGCTATATCGCCGATGTCATCGTGGCCCTTTCTCTTCTGTCCATGCTGGTCGCCGTATTCTTCACTCAATACAGGATCCGTCGATGAGCGCCGTTTTCGATATCATCGCATCTGCCGGGCTTTGGGCCGCGGTGCTTAGGATAGCAACGCCGCTGATCTTCGGCACACTCGGCGCCCTGTTGTGTGAACGGGCAGGCGTGCTGAACCTCGGCATCGAAGGCATCATGACCTTCGGCGCGATGATCGGCTGGCTTGCAGTCTATAACGGGGCGGACCTTTGGGCGGGTTTGCTACTCGCAGCCTTGGCCGGCGGCGTCTTTGGACTGCTGCATGCCGGGCTGACCGTCACACTCGGACTGTCGCAACATGTCGCCGGTCTTGGCTTAACATTGTTTGCAGGGAGCTTCAGCTATTTTGTCTTCCGTCTGGCCGTGCCGGTCGCAGGAACACCGCCGACCATCACGCCATTCCAGCCGATTGCAATCCCAGGCCTGAGCGACCTTCCCTTTGTCGGCCCCGCCTTCTTCACGCAAACGCCGCCGACCTATCTGGCAATTCTGCTTGCGCTGGTGCTTGCCTACATCGTTTTCCGGACGCCGCTTGGCCTTGCAATCCGCATGACCGGCGAAAACCCGCATGCGGCCGAGGCGCAAGGCATCAATCCGATGGCTGTTCGATATGGCGCTGTCATCATTGGCAGCGCCTTGATGGGAATGGCTGGCGCCTTCCTCACCCTATCGGCATTCAACAGCTTCTTCCCGACCATGGTGCAGGGCCGCGGCTGGATTTGTATCGCACTTGTTGTGTTCGCCTCCTGGCGACCGGAGCGTGCGCTTTTCGGGGCGTTGCTCTTCGCCTTTTTCGACGGATTCCAGCTACGCCTCCAGACTGTGCTCGGTGGGGCTGTCCCTTACCAGCTGTTCTTGATGATCCCCTACATCCTTTCGATCGCGGCGCTCGCGGTCATGGCGCGACGTGCTCGCGTGCCACAGGCATTGATGCAACCTTATCGGCGCGGCGAGCGCTGAGCGGAGGAAACCAAACATGTTCGACCTGATTATCCGAAATGCCAATCTGCCTGATGGGCGCCAAGGCATAGACATTGGACTTTCCGGCGGCAAGATCGCTGCGATTGAGAAAGGCCTTGCGGCATCGGCAGGAGAGGAGATCGATGCAACCGGAAGGCTGGTCAGCCCACCCTTCTGCGATCCGCATTTCCATATGGACGCAACGCTTTCGCTCGGCCTACCGCGTATGAATGTCTCCGGCACCCTGCTGGAGGGCATCGCGCTATGGGGCGAATTGCGTCCGATGCTTACCAAGGAAGCTCTCGTGGATCGCGCGTTGCGCTACTGCGATCTCGCCGTCAGTCAGGGCCTCTTGTTCATCCGCAGCCATATCGATACCTCCGATCCGAGGCTTGTTACGGCGGAGGCGCTAATCGAGGTTCGCGAGCGGGTGGCCCCCTATATCACGCTCCAGCTCGTTGCCTTCCCGCAGGATGGATATTACCGCACCGCCGAAGGCGAGAAATCCCTGGAACGCGCGCTCGACATGGGCCTCGACATCGTCGGCGGTATCCCGCACTTCGAGCGGACGATGGATGACGGACGCCGCTCGCTGGAGGCGCTCTGCCGCATCGCTGCCGAACGGGGGCTTCCTGTCGACATCCATTGCGACGAGACTGATGATCCAATGTCTCGCCATATTGAGACACTGGCTGCCGAGACGGTGCGCCACGGTCTTCAAGGAAGGGTAGCGGGATCACATCTGACGTCCATGCACTCAATGGACAACTATTATGTCTCGAAGCTCATTCCACTGATGGCCGAGGCCAAAATCAATGTGATCCCCAATCCGCTGATCAACATAATGCTGCAGGGGCGCCACGATACCTATCCGAAGCGTCGTGGCATGACCCGCGTGCGCGAGTTGATGGATGCCAGGCTCAACGTCTCGTTCGGTCAAGACTGCACGATGGATCCGTGGTATTCGATGGGCTCGGCCGATATGCTGGAAGTCGGGCACATGGCAATCCATGTGGCGCAGATGGGCGGCATCGAGGACAAGAAGAAGATTTTTGAAGCGCTGACAGTGAACTCGGCGAAAACCATGGGGCTCGAGGGCTACGGCCTCGAGGTCGGATGCAATGCCGATCTGATCGTGCTCCAGGCTGCCGATGTGGTCGAGGCTCTCCGGCTCAAGCCTACCCGGCTTCTGGTCCTGAAGGGTGGCAAAGTGATCTCCCGAAGTGCACCGCGTATCGGCGAACTCTTTCTCGAGGGTAGGCCAAAGAACATCGATCCCGGCTTGGACTATGTGCCGGCAGCGCGCTGACTGTTCGGTCAGATATAGGATGACTCCGGTGTTGCCTTAGCCGATACGGAGAGAACTGCAGCATCCTTCGACCATGTTGGTGACATGGAACAATTGCGATACCACTTAGGAATGTGACTAGTCATAATGGGCACATTACTCCTCACACTTAACAAGTAGGAGATCGTGTCCGGGGATTTAGGGGGCCACTACACGCAGCCGCGCGGCGTGGTCAAAATCGTGAATACGCAAATTTGATGTTGAGGTAACAAGCCCTCCGGTTGCATTTACCTTGGCGGACATTTACACGACAAATGCAACGCAAGATGGTGGCCGCTGGCCGCCGACCGGAGGACTTATGCCGACAATCAAGGGTACTGCGAAAGACAACAAGTTGATCGGAGACAGCGATGTCTTCGGCGTCACGAACTACATCTACGGTTACGGCGGCAACGACACCCTTGAAGGCGGCTTTTCTGCATCGAATTACATTTGGGGTGGGATCGGAAACGACACCATCGAGGGCGGCTCCGGGCTAAATCGTCTCTACGGCGAGGATGGCGACGATAAGATCAGCGTGTTCTGGGCTGCTCCGGACAGCCAACTATTCGGCGGCGCTGGTAGCGACACGTTGGTCTCTGGAAGTTGGACTGATGGGTTTCATATGATGGGCAGCGCTGGCATCTACATGGATGGCGGCACCGGTGCTGATTTGATGATTGGCGGCAAGGGTGGTGACGTTTTCATCATCGATAATGCGAAAGATCAAACCGTCGAAACCTTCGTGCCGCAGTTCGACAATCAAGTTGATCCAGTCGATACGGTTCGAGCCAGCGTTTCTTACACATTGGCGACCGATGCGCTCGTTGAAGTCCTTGAAACGGTGAACGCCACGAAGGTCAAAGCGATCAACCTTGTCGGGAACGCTATCGCCCAGACCATCAAAGGAAATGCCGGGAATAACATCCTCGATGGCAAGGGCGGCAATGATGTCTTAATCGGCGGTGCCGGTGCGGATGCTCTTATCGGCGGCACCGGAAGTGATACGGCGAGCTATGCTGCCGCGACATCTGGCGTAACCGTAAGCCTAGCGAAGGCCTCTATCAACACCGGGGAAGCCTCGGGGGATACTTTCGACTCCGTCGAAAACATCACCGGCTCCCGGTTTGCCGACAAGATTTATGGGGACAAGGCTGCCAATAAGCTCGTTGGCGGCGCGGGAGATGATTTTCTCTCTGGCAGTGCCGGGAAAGATGCGCTGAAGGGTGACGCGGGGAACGACAAGCTCAACGGCGGTCTGGATAGCGACACTTTGACGGGAGGCAGTGGCTCAGACACGTTTGTCTTCACAACGGCGCTTGGAGCCGCAAACGTGGATCGGATCACGGACTTCAACGTCACGAACGACACCATCCAGTTGGACAACGCGATATTCACGACGTTTACGAAACTCGGGGCAATCAGCGCCACGCAGTTCGTCGCCAACAAGACGGGGCTAGCGACAGACAAGTTGGACCGGATCATCTATGAAACGGACACTGGCAACATTCTTTACGATGCGGATGGCACCGGCGCGGGAAAGGCCATTCACTTCGCTACTGTTGCCGCGGGGCTCTCATTTTCGGTAGCGGACTTCATTATCGCGTAGTTGTTTGCAATCGCCTCCTCGCGAAGGCGAATTTGCTCGAGTGCAACCACATCTCTTGAAATGGTGGGATCCGCCTTCTGAAGTTGCAGGGCGCGATACTCAACCGCTAGATCGAAGAAATCCTTCCGATGGATGCGCCCCAGCAAATCCAGTGCTGCCTTCCAGTCTCTCGAAATCAATGCCATGCGAGCCTGTAGCTGCCATGCGTCGTATTGCCTTCCGGCTGCTATTGCCATTTCTACGGTCTGCGGCAATGCCGTTGCATCACCGTTCTCAACAAGAATTGCGCAGCGGCCATCGTCGAAGAAAACATGCTGCCGGGCGGGAGTCGCTTCTTCCCCAAGCCCTGTGACGACCTGACCATTACCGAAGCGATGGCGGGGCTGCTTTCGGGCGGCCAGCCGAAGACCAGCACGATCTGATGCAGAAACAATTGCGATCCATATTTCGCCCGCCCGACGGACGTGATCTGCTTACTTTAACGGATGCCCGCTTCCGGTTGGGTGTAACCATAAGGTGCACCCGCCTTTATGAGGGCGCGAAGCGGGCATGATTTCCGCTCTCGCCTGCTGACAAGTACGGGGCCGGTAGTGGACAGGCAACTCCTGGCGGCGGAGCTTCCGGAGCGGACATTCAAGGTTGACGCGGGCATCGACGTGATCTGCCCCACTGGACACTCCCGCCGTCACGTTCGCGAACGGCAGGTTGTGGACGGGGAGCCGAAAACTCATGTTCTGCTCAAGACGGCATTTGCCTCGTTAGTCAGTCAGTCCTAAAAGGCTATGGAGGATTCGTTCCATTAAGCAGAATTCGTAGTCTTCCTGGAGTTCCTTTCTGGACGGATAGATGGTCTTCGAAGTATCCCCCGACTTCATCAAGACGCTCGACAGCGTTATGCTGGTGAGGCTGATGAAACGCCTCATGCTGGCGGAGTGCCGGCTGACGGATATTCCGCTTCGCGCCGCATCGGTGCCGTTGCAGGTCACTGTTCCGGACGGCGGCGAGGATGGCCGCGTTGAATGGACGGGCGGCGTCGGCTCGACTGCCTATTTCCCCCACCGGCTAACGTTGTTCCAGTCGAAGGCGCAAGATCTGACCGAGGGGCGAATCCGCGGCGAGATTTTGAAGAAAGCTAAGGGTGGCAAGACCACAACCAACGACGCAGTTCTGCAAGTTCTCTCAGGCGGCGGTGCCTATGTCGTCTTCTGTTCCCATCCGATGATCCAGAAGAAAAGGGATAAGCTGGTTGCGGCGATCCGAAAAGCCATCACGGACGGCGGAGACGATCCGAATAAAGCGGCTGCCATCGAGATTTACGACGCTAACCGGATAGCAGATTGGGTTTTCACCCACCCCGCGGTGGCATTGTGGCTGGCCTCCTATCAGCGTGGCCGTTCGGTGGGCGGATTTCAATCGCATGAGGGCTGGGGCAAATCGGCGGGCATTCACGATGTGCCATGGGTGCCGTCCGATACACCGCGCTATGTCCCGGTAAACCGGAACATCGAAGAGGCTGAGCGCAAGGACGGTCGGATCAACGCCTGGAGTTTCAATCAGTGCGTTCAAGCTTGTCTTGGTGGATTGGAGGACAAGGACCGCATCATCCGGGTTGTTGGCCCGTCAGGCTTCGGAAAATCCCGTCTTGTCTATCAGATGCTTACGGATGGAGCGGCAGTTGATACTCAGGTGGCAACTCGCTCCGTCATCTATGCCGATTATTCCCTCGTTGAGGAAGAAGTCCTCAGGCTGGCGCTTGAAATCGCCGATTCAGGATCGAACGTCATACTGGTCGTCGACGATTGTCCCGATGACGTTCACCGCAAGCTCGCGGATTCCGCAGGCCGAGCGGGTTCGCAACTCAGACTGATCACGATCAACGTCGAGACGAAATTCACAAACGCGAAGGGGACAATCACGCTTCGCCTGGAGCGCGCTGACGACGCCAATATTGAAGCGATCGCAAAGAGCGCCGCTCCGGCGCTTCGAGATGCGGATTCCCGGTTTATTGCCGAACTGGCGAACGGCTTTCCACAAATGGCGGTTCTGGGTGCGCAGCAGGGCGATGGGCGCGACATTATCAACTCGGCCGAGCAGGTTCTCGACCGGGTAATCTGGGGCGGCAGGACGCCAAATGACGAAGCGCAAAAGGCGCTGGAGACATTGAGCCTGTTTGAATGGGTCGGTTTCAAAGGCCAGGCTTCCGCTGAAGCAGCGTTCGTGGCGGAGAAGCTTGCCAGCATGCCGCCCGCGCAATTCACCGATCTCATACTGGGCTTTCATGCGCGCGGGATCATCGACGTCCGCGGCAGCTTCTTCCAGGTGCTTCCCGTGCCGCTCGCGGCGCGGCTCGGCGAGAGCCGGTTGGGCCGCCTGTCGCCTGAAGCGCTTATCTCATTCTTTTCAGATGCACCCGAAGAACTGAAATCGAGCCTGTTGCGCCGCATGCGGTGGCTTGACAATTCGCCGACAGCAAAGGCCTTTGCGCGAGCGCTGCTGGCTCCTGAGTGTCTCGGAAACCTTGCTGCCCTCAACACCGAGTTTGGCGCCAAGTGCTTTGATCGGCTCATTCACGTCGATCCCGATCGGGCGGCGGAGACGATTCACCGTGTGCTGTCGCCGCTGACCAATGACGAACTCAAGGCGATCCGCGTTGGGCGCAGCTACCTCATTTGGGCATTGGAGAAACTGGCCTTCCGCGCGCAAAGCTTTACCCGCGCCGCCACGTTGCTGCGGCGTCTGGCGGCGAGTGAAACGGATGACGGCTATAACAACGGCGCTAGCGGCCACTTCAAGCAGTTGTATCAACTATACCTTTCCGGCACGGAAGCTGATCCCGCCACCCGCCTGCTGGTTCTTGAGGAGGGAATGCGCTCGCCGGATGCGGCGGAGCACCGGCTTTGCGTCGGCGCGCTCGAAAGCATGCTGACGACATCCCACTTTTCCAGAAGTGGGAGTTCCGATGAGATCGGCAGTTCGCAGCGCCTGGAGGATTGGCTTCCGAAGACCTATAGCGAGCTGTGGGATTTTCATCGCGCCGGCCTTTCCCGGCTCACTGACTTTGTGGTGTCGGACGGACCATATTCCGGCCAGGCCAAGAAAGGGATTGCGCGTCATCTGCGTGGGCTGCTCAGTTCAATTCCATTCGAAGACGCGCGCGCGGCCGTCATGAGAATCGTTGCGCACGCAGGAGTCTGGGCGGATGCCATCGAGGCGGTCACAAGCTGGCTGTATTTTGACGCGCGGAAGAACGAATCGGATCAAGTCTCGAAGGTGCGCACGCTGTTCGATGAACTGGTGCCGGACGATCCGGTCGAGCGGGTTGTGGTTTACACACATGGCTGGCCTGCCGATCTGCATGATCCCGACTCCCGGTACGACCGCTCGCCGGGGGTGAAGCACGATTTCGAGTATTCGGCCCGCGAAGCTGCGAAGCTAGCTCCGGTTATCGCCCAGGACAGCAAAATGCTCGACCGGACGCTCGACGCGCTGTGCAGTGGCGATGGCAAGAATGTCTTTGGTTTTGCGCGCGAACTGGCCAGGTCGAGCAGCGATCCGGTGGCCGCGTTCAAGCGGGCAGTCGAATATCTGGACAACAAGCCGGCGCAAGCAAACCGGCAATTATTCGGCGGACTGATTGCCGGCACCGACGACCGGGACAGCGAAGCGGCGCGCGAATGCGTGCGCCTGGCCCTCCAGACGCCTAAGCTCAGTGATTACGCGATCTCCATGATTGGTTCCGGCAAGCTCCAGCCAGCAGATCTAGCCATGGTGATTTCCCTTCTGGAAAGTGGGGACGTTGAGCCGTGGCAATCCGTGACACTGTCCTATGGTCAACGTCTCAACCATCTCTCGGCTGACGATCTTCAGCCGCTGCTTGATGCTCTTACGCGTATGGGCGCGCCCGGCCTCTGGGCCGCGATCGAGATCGTGTTCATGTATCTGTACGATGGGCGGTCGCCCACACGCACACTCATTCGAACGGTGAAATCGATTCTTCTTTCTCGCGACCTGTTCGGTGGCGTTAATCGGGGGACGATGGACGGGCACTATT
The DNA here is from genome assembly GCF_001425605.1 of Rhizobium sp. Leaf453. Taxonomy (GTDB): domain Bacteria; phylum Pseudomonadota; class Alphaproteobacteria; order Rhizobiales; family Rhizobiaceae; genus Pararhizobium. The sequence continues at coordinate 289,279 of NZ_LMRG01000006.1, forward strand.
TCCATGAATCCGTATCGTGGCTCGCTAAACATAACGCCGCCGATGACAAGTTCGCATGCGCGATGACCAAACAACTTGTGCGCCTTGCAAGGTTCGCGGACAGCGACATCTTCTTCGCACTCGACGATCCGGCACGCGCGATCCTTCAAAATCTGATCAAAAGCCATCCGCGGGAAGTCTGGGGCGAACTGAGCAGGGAATTTGACGGTACGGACCCGATGCGTCGTCATCGGCTGGGCCGGCTCCTGCAACAAGATCGGGAAGACTGGCTCGGCGCCGGCATGCTATTTGAACTCCCACGTGAGCTTTACATCGACTGGATTCGCGCCGAACCTTCGGCGCGAGCAGCGCTAGCAGTGTCGTGGCTTCCGGTTGCCATAGAGCAGCGCGACGGATCGCTGGCATGGCATCCGGCAATGGCTGCCTTCGTTGAGGAATTCGGTGACCAGCCGAACGTTCTCCGCGCTCTGTCAGATCGCCTTCGTCCCAGCACATGGTCAGGGTCACTCGCGGGATACCTGGAGCCTCTTGTACCGCTTGTGTCCGGCTGGCTCGCGCATTCCTCGCCTGCCGTACGCGCGTGGGCCGCTGCTGCGCTCGATGGTCTGCGCCGCCGGATCGATTACGAGCGAGAGGACGACGAAGATCCGTACCGCCCATAAATCAGTGGGAAGAGTGAGTGACATAATGCAATGCGACCTGGCATCAGGAGATCAGCATAGCGTCTGAATGCAGGCTTTTCACCTTCGGGCGGGATGGCCGCTCACGGCAGACGGGCAAACGCGTGATAACCCGCAATGTCTGCTTCCAACCGGAAATCATTTCCGTTACTGGGCCGGTTGCGGACTGTTTTGCTACAACCAAAAGACAGTGCCAAAGCCGAGGCGATGGTGTGCGCCAGTGAAGCGGTTGTAGGATACGAGAGAGCGATGTCAGCAGACGAAATGAATAGGTTGATCCGACGAGGACTGGGCGCCATCGTCGCTATGGATGTGATCGACGGCAAGTTGGACGAGGAATTCGAGGTGTCTCGAGCAATTGAAATCACCGAGCGGGCCAAGTGGAGCAAGGGTCGCGTTGCGCCTCCGGCTGATCTAACGGCGCAGTGGGATCTGGATCCGGCACGTTTCTATCTAGCCTACGATGGCAACGACCCTGATTGGCATCCGGGAGTCCAGTTCGCATTGATCGAAGCCGACGTGGCCGATGTCCATGGAAAGCTGACGTACCACTCTAGCCGTGACAAGGATCCATGGCACAGACAGTATAGGCGTGGGAGTGAGGGAACCGCTTTTCGCTGGTTTAAGGGGCTGCCTGTGACTCCTCCGCTGATCAACCGCGTTGGCGATCAGATCGGTATCCAGGGCGGCAATCACAGGTACCACCTCGCGCACTACTACGAGACCGACAGGATGCCCTTCTTGGTGCTGAACGAAGATCTGGCTGCTGTGTTTGACCTTCTGCCGACCGCCGTCGTCAGGACTGAACCAGCCGCCTGACTGCCGCCAGCATCTAGCGACATTCCTTACCGACCGCCGCAAGCTTGACCAGGTACTGAGCGACATAAAGGTGGATGATGAAATGGTAGTGAGCAAAATTCATGTATTCGCGGGCATCAGTAGTCGAGTAGAACGTTTCCGATCGACTGCTGCCACGAGAGATTGCCTTGCCTGTCACCTTGAACCTCTACCTCGATGATTCCGGAACTAGACATCCCACCCACAAGGTCGGGAAGAAAGCGGCGCACGGGTACGACTGGTTCGCACTCGGTGGCATCCTGGTTCGAAGTGACGAAGAGGACAACGCCCGAGACCTTCACGCAAAGTTCTGTGAGAAATGGGAAATCACGGCGCCCTTGCACTCGTCGGAAATCAGATCGCAGAACGAGAACTTCGATTTCCTGCGGGGCTGGGAGACGGACAAGCTGGGAGCATTCTACGAGGAACTTTACATTTTGATGCGAGAGGCGCCCGTGGTCGGTATCGCGTGCACTGTCGACCGTCCCGGATACTGTGGACGATACCTCGAGCAGTACAAGCAGAATCCTTGGATGCTCTGCAAAACCGCATTCACTGTCGTCGTCGAACGCGCCGCGAAATACGCTATCGCCGAGGGCATGAAGCTGCGCGTGCATCCTGAGCGCTGCAACAAGGCTGAAGATGCGAACCTGGAGGGCTACTACAAGGCTCTAAAGGCGGAGGGAATGCCGTTCGCTAAGGACAATTCCGATAAGTACGGCCCCTTGACCTCCAAGCAGTTGGCCCAGACGCTCTACGAGTTCAAGACCAAGCAGAAGACTTCGCCGATGGCGCAACTGGCGGATCTGTATCTATGGCCGATCTGCATGGGCGGCTATCATGCCAGCAATCGTCCTTACCAGCGCCTGACCGACGACGGAAAGCTGATTGACTGCCGTATCAAGGAAGACGAGCGGCCGATGCTCGGATCCAAATATAGCTGCTTTGAGAATGTCGAACGGAAGGCCTAAAACTCAAAAAGCCTCCGACGTTTCCATCGAGGCTTTTGGGCGACCGCAAAGGCGATCTCGTGGGCCAGGCCCGACCAAATAACTATCGTACCCCATGATTTGTTGCAAGGAATTTTTCGTTAAACCGAATTAATCTGACGGCCGTACGAACGCAACATTCGTCGAAATCATGTACGAACTGGCATCGCTAGTTCTCTCGTAACCTATCACCAAGCCGCTGTTGTTGTCGACATCCCACCGCGCGATGACGTCCACCGGCACCGTCCGCGCGGCTGCCGCCTTCGTCGATGAGACGCTCGATCCCCACCGCCTTGCCCACAGCAGGCTGCGATGTTGATGGTTAGCGGGCATTCGCTCTCGTGTCTTATATTAGTATTCTGACGAGAAGTATAAGATATGATCACAAGCCAACTACGGATGACGCGCCAGCTAACATATAGCTGCATTCTTAGGCCGATTTCATGTCAGCTTCTAGGTACTTTCGGATACGGCGAGAACGGCAGAAATGAAGGCGCGAAGCGGAAATAATCTCCGCGTCGGGGCCGAAAGCAGTCCGACAGCTATAGGAGCCGGCTGGCGAAGAGCGGACATTTCGACGCGGATCGACACTCACGATCGGAGGAAGTCGTCGTGACCCTTACGTCTACGACATTCCCGAAGAACTGCGTGTCATGACACTTCCTGATTTCGACGCGCCCGTCTAGGAAGAGACCAGCAACGGGGGAGCGTCATGGAAGATTGGACAACGAAGGAAATTGTCGGCACCATCATTGCCACCGGCTTGGTGTCGGCAATCTTCACGACGGCAATGGGGTGGATCGGCAGTGCATTTTCGTCGTGGCTCAAGACAAGGCAGGAGCGTTCCTATCTAGCAAGCCGTGTCGCCGCCGCACTCGAGAACTACGCGGCACAATGCTCGTCGCTCTGGGGCGACGTGAGCAGTGAATACGATCGGTACCAAGAAGTCTCGTCATTGGCTCTGCCGCGTCCGCCACAGTTTCCCGCAGACGCGGACTGGCGGTGCATGGAGGTCGGATTGGCCTACAAGGTGCTCACGTTCCTGAATGACATCGATGCCGAGGACAGGTATGCGAACCACGCCCGGCACTTTGAAAACAACCCGTTTCAGGTGGCATCTGGAGCCCGCGACAGCGGCGAACGGGCACTGGCACTCGCCGCCGAAGTCCGGAGGTCCATCGGCCTGAAGATTGATCAGGACCATGAGGCGGCGCTGGCCAAACTTTTCCCGAAGAAGTGAGCGCCGCAGCTCATCTGCCAACAACTGACCCAAAGCGGGTGCCGGCCCGAGCCACGTCTGGGAGCCCCAAAAATTGCCCGATTACAGTCTGCTTTCGGGGAGGTCGCCAAAGGAGCTGAACGGCTGACTTGAGGGCGCGAAGCGGACATGATTTCCGCTCTCACCTGCTGACAAGTACGGGGCCGTAAGCGGACCGTCCCTTCTTGAAAGCAGGGAATAATATAGCTGACATAGAGTATCGGCGCCCTCCATGACCGCCTCCGTCCCTCATTCCCGTCGCTCACCGTGGCAGGCTGGCCGCGATCACGCCGCTGTCGATGAGGAGATCGCTGCTGGTGATAAGGTGGCCGTCCGGTCCCAACAGGATTCCCGCGGCGTTCGCGATCTTAGACGAAGAGCAGGCGACCGACCTCGCCCTGACATCGATCGCGACAAAAGTCGTGAACCAAACCGCCGAAAAGGCAGCGTAAAGAATCCGTCCGGCCCGCTTCGGCTGGCCGGATTTCTATCCTTTCGCTTACTGCGCGACCGGATCGAGGTCCAGTCCAGGTCGGCAAAGCGGTCATCACCTCTCTAAACCTTAACGGGCTTAGACCCAATGGTTGATTTCCAGGACATCAGAATAGTCGAACTCGACGATGCCGCATCGGACCTGCCGAAAGCGGTCCGTTGATGGACATGGTTCTGAAGCTTTCCGACAATGTTCCCGTCGACTGGGAGAAGTTCACGGAGACGTGGGGCCAAGGCGCGCTTGCGATGAGGCGACAAGCAGTTGTCCAAGGAGATACGCTGACCTCCACGTGCATGGTATATGAGCTTCAGGATCAGATTGACGAGTTGAACGACGTTATATCCGCGACCAACGATACCTATCGGCTACTCGTCACTGAGGCGACGGCACGGCAGGATGCCGAACTCAGAGACTTGAAGGCCAATCTACGGTATGACGAACTGTCGGTAAACGCATGGCGTGGCTCGTTGAGGAATGCATAGCTCTTCCTTGGTTAGGGGTTCTTGGTGAATGAAGCAGACCTTTCGACGGCCTCCAAAGGGTTGGCCGCCCCTTATCAAACAACGGATGGTGATTTTCGCAGCAAGATCACGGGTCGAACGATCCTGATCCTCATAGGGGTCGCGGTCGTTCTCCGCGTCGGACAGGAGATATTCGTCCCGCTCGCGCTATCCCTGCTCCTGGCATTCACGCTTGCGCCCATCGTCTCGTTTCTTCGCAAGCGTTCGGTTCCAAAAATCGCCGCGGTCCTTCTCGCAGTCGTGTCGGCTTTCTGCGCCATCGCCTTGTTTAGCATCGTCGTGGCGACGCAGGTGGCCAACCTCGCCGAAAACATCCCCACTTATCAACGAAACATAGTAGCGAAAGTCCACGCGCTGGCCCAAGCGGGCTCAGGCAACGGCGTCCTCGATCACCTGAGCAGAGCCGTGGAGCGCGTCGGGGCCGAGATACAGACACGGGCAGTCGAAAGCCAGAATCCGAGTGACACCGCGCCTAGTGTCAGGGAGCCGCTGCCTGTGGAGATCGTAACCCGTTCGGATCCACTTCAAACGCTCGGCAATCTGCTTCTGCCGCTTATCAGTCCGTTTGCAACGGCCGGCCTCGTCGTGGTTCTGGTAATCTTCATGCTTCTCGAACGAGAAGAGCTGCGAGATCGATTCATCCGGTTGGTCGGCTTGGGAGACCTTCACCGCACTACAGCCGCTCTGCAGGACGCCGGGAAGCGGGTTGGAAAATACCTGCTGATGCAATTGGTGGTGAATACGCTCTATGCCGTGCCGATCTCCATCGGCCTCTGGGCACTCGGCATTCCGAACGCCATCCTCTGGGGCTTGCTGACGCTGGTTCTGCGATTTGTGCCGTATATCGGCGCAGTGATCGGAATGATCCTTCCACTGTTCCTCGCGCTCGCCATCGCCCCTAGCTGGTCGCTGGTGATTTGGGTCGGCGTGCTCTACCTGGTGACCGAACTGGTCAGCAACAACGTGGTGGAGCCGTGGCTTTATGGCGCGCACACCGGGCTGTCTCCGCTGGCGATCATCATCTCGGCGATCTTCTGGTCGTGGCTTTGGGGACCGCTGGGATTGATGCTCTCGACGCCCCTGACCGTCTGCCTCGTGGTTCTCGGACGACATGTCCCTCAGTTTGGCTTCCTCGACGTCTTGCTTGGCAACGAGCCGGTCCTTGAACCCCATGAGAAGCTTTATCAGCGCCTTCTGTCCGGCGATCCCAATGAGGCATCTGACAATGCCGAAGAATACCTGGAGGAGGAATATCTCGTCGATTACTATGACAAGGTAGGCATGCCTGCGTTGCTGCTGGGGGAATCCGACCGTCAACGCGGCGTTATGACGGAGGCGCAAATCGCACTGGTCGCCGCGAGTTCTTTGACGCTGGTGGAGAACCTGTCGGATATTGCGGTCGAAGAAGAAAACGAGGAGGAGGAGCCCGCTGAAAACCCTTCCAAGTCGCCGACCGTCCCAGAAACGGACCTTCCAGACGGAGAAGGTCGATCCGTGCTTTGCATAGGCGGTCGGGGTGGATTGGACGATGCCGCAGCAGCGATGCTTTCACAGGTCTTGGAGGTGCAAGGTGCTGTGGCGAGGACGGCGTCCCATTCCGACCTGGTCGCCAGAGGCGCCTTGGCACTTCCTCTTGAGGGCGTCGACACTGTTATCGTAACGTTCCTGAATGGAAACTCCAAATCGCGCGCCCGCCAGATCGTCCGTCGTCTCAAACGCTTGAAGCCGTCCCTTCGCGTCGGTATCCTCATCCCCACCGCGAATGGACAGGACTTTCCCCGTATCGAGCCACTGGAAATCGACGCCGATTTCATATCCTCTTCGATCACGCAGGCCGCCGAGTTTGGCCTGACACCCTCCGCCCCGGTCAGCGTCAAGGTTGTGGCGCGAAAGATCGCCCGGAAACGGTCTCAGCCGAAAGTGCAATCCGAAGTATCGGCATCTGACTAGCGGATACCGGCATGTCGAAGTTTCGGTGATTTCGATATGCCGAATGCCTCGAACGCATCTGCAGTTACATCAGTCATGCGTCGGGTTTGCAAAAATGGTGTCCGTTGGCATTCTGAATTCGAATGTAGTTTTTTCCTCCGATGAAGATGCTGAGAGCTTCCCGCCATGGGCTTTTGCTATTTCAGATGAAATATGGAGTCCGAGCCCCAGTCCTTGCTCACGTTTGAACGTTGCGTCACCCCGAAAGAATGGCTGAAACAGGCGCGGCATCGTTTCCGGGGGGATCGGTTCGCCGCCATTCGAGACGGATATGACCAAATCGCCTTTTTCCTGCAAGGCTATCAGTTCGACGGCCTTGTCCTCCGCGCCGTGGGTCAAGGCGTTGCCGAGCAGATTGGACACGAGCTGCCCGATCCTGCCCCCATCCACGAAGAGTGGGGCAGGAAGGTCGATGTCGACGTCAATCATCCGACCACTGGCGCTCTTCAATTCCTCAACCACCTGTTCCAGGACCGCAGGCAGGTCAGACTCGTTCCTTCGCTCCACCAAAAGACCACCGCCGAGACGCCCGCGCGTGAAATCGAGCACATCGTTGATCAGCTTACCCATCCGGGCGACGCTACCCTCGATCAGCCCCACAACCTGCTGGCCTCGAGGACTGAGCACCTCCCTGGAGAGTATGCGCATGCCGCTGCCGATCGAAGCCAAGGGGTTGCGAAGATCGTGGCCCAGGATGGCGATGAACTCGTCCCTCAGTAGCCCGACTTCAGTCAATGACGCATTCAGGCTCTCTACCTGTCGGCGCGCGACGTCGCCTGCCTCGTTGGCATCGGAAAGCTCGCGTTCATACCTGCGACGGCTCGTCGCTTCAAATACGGCAATCCTGGTTTCAAGAGCGAGGCCGTCCACGTCCATCTTCTGTGTCGCGTTTGCGAGAACGGCGAGACGTGTTCCGTCAGCCCGCACGAGGTCAAGCGCGACTTCATGGAAATATCCCTGCATGCGCAACAGAGGTGCGAAGTGCGTCTCGTAAAAAACCCGACCGGCTACCGGTAACAGATCAAGAAGTCTTTTGCCAATGAACTCGTCCTCGCCGCGGTCGAGCCACGCTCGCAGGGTCACATTGACCCTTGAGATACGCCCTCTGCCATCCAGAACAAGGTAGCCGCACGGGGCATTGTCGAAAAGGTCGCGAAAATCGATATCGTTGTCCATGGCCGGCCTAGACGAAATCCCGGATGGCTGCGATGACTTCTGCGGGTGCCGATAGGTTCGGACAGTGTCCGGTCGCATCCAACATGACCAGTTTGCTGTCGGCAACTCGGACCCGGACGTATTCACCAACTGCTTCAGATGCGATGATGTCATCCCTGCATTGAAGGATGAGCGTCCGAGCCGTCACACGCGAAAGATCGTCTCGGTTGTCGGACGTGAATGTCACTCGAGCAAAAGCCTTTGCGATAGCTGGATCCGTTCGACAGAAATTGTCTGTGAGTTCTGAACCGAGTTCAGGTCGATCAGGATTGCCCATGATCGCGGGAGCCATAGCCATTGACCAACCCATGTGGTTGTCCGCCATCGACGCCAGCAGCTCCTCGATGTCGGTTCGACTGAAACCACCTTGGTAGCCCTCGTCGTCTATATATCTGGGAGAGGGCCCCACCAGGACTAGGGTGCCGAACATTTCCGGCGCTTTCAGCGAAGCCAAAACTCCGATCATCGCACTGACAGAATGGCCGACGAACGTCGCTTCCCGCAGTCCAAGCGCTATTCCGATTTCCACCAGATCGTCGGCATACCCGTGCAGGGTAGCGTATTTTTCCGGATCGTATGAGCGAAGATCGGACTTGCCCGCGCCGACATGGTCGAACAATACCGTGCGGAAATCCTTCAGGAAGTCCGGCGCAACAAGCCGCCACATGTTCTGATCGCAGCCAAACCCATGGGAAAAGACAATCGTCCTCTCACCCTCGCCTCCCGTGACCACGTTATTGCGCTTTATGACTGACATATGCACCCCAATTCTTCGGCTCAACCTAGCACGCTCGATCTGGAAAACCAGGTTACGACATGTCGAAGGCGGTAGGCTTGGCCCAATAATTCAACCGTGTTGGCTACCCTTCTCTTTAAGGACATCATGAATAAGTTCCGCCGTGAACGGTTTTGCGATGAAAGTGGCGTTTGGGGGGATATCGCCAGGCCCTGGCCTTGCGGCACCCGACGCAATGATGACGCAGATATGAGGCCACCGCTCCGCCACCTTTCGGGCCAGTTCGAAGCCATCCAAGCTTCCTGGGGTTTGAACATCGGTGAACAACAGTTGAAGGGAAGAGTGCTTGTCGAGGAAAGCCCATGCCTCATCGGCGGTGGAGGCTTCGACAATGGCATATCCCTCGTCGGCAAACATGTCGGCCGTGTCCATGAGGATCAGCGGTTCGTCATCGACAACGAGCGCAATAGGTTGTTTAAGTTTACGAAATTCAAGTGTTTCCATCGTCAACAAGTCGCTGACGTGGAGATCGTTCCAAAGTATTCTGTATGCCATCGAATTAGCAGCAAGTTCGCAAGGTCCGTTTCGTGAAACCGATACAGGGCTCTCGCACAACTTGGGTTTGCGCAGCGCAACGACGCAACGCGATATAATCACACACTTCAACGACCCCTGCGCGCTCCCGCCTCACAGGAGGGAAGTCATCAATGAGTTCACCTGGTGTTCAGTTAAACACCGGCGGCCGGCGGATGTCCCCGCGAAAAGCATTGTGTTTTTCGTCTGTGTAGTCGCGCCGCTCAAGCCTCCTAACGCGGAGGAATACCGGCAGCTCAACCTGCAATCGCCGCCAGCAGAAGAGCTTCAAAAAACTCTCCGTTTGTGCAGCGACTTCCGGGGGGGGGGAGGACGCCACCATGCTATGGCCCCTTAAGGATAACATCTTTTGTACGGTGAAACTGAAAAACAGGTACTTCGGTTATCTGCTTGCCCGGTTCGACAGAACGTAGTGGCCTAGTAGTGGGCGCAATCATGGACCGAGGTCAGTGAGCATCTGCTGAACCAAGATAAAATTGTGCAGTGCAGCAACCAATTGCGATACAGTGCGTTGAGGACTTGCGTGCTCCCGCCTCGGAGCTGGAGAACAGTATATGCGATCGCTTTCCGACACCCTTGCAAGGCTCGCCAAAATGCGGGGAGCCAATCCCCCGACTTCGCCGGTCGATGATCGATTGACTGATCTTGGTCAGTTCGGATCGAACCGCGGCGAACTGGAAGCCAAGATATACATCCCCAAAGGGCTCATGCCGCGGTCGGCGCTGGTCGTCGTGCTTCACGGCTGCACCCAGTCTGCTGCCGTGTACGACCAGGCGTCAGGCTGGTCGCATCTTGCCGAGGACTACGGCTTTGCGGTTCTCTTCCCCCAGCAAACCCGCGCCAATAATGCGAACACTTGCTTCAACTGGTTCGTTCCCGGCGACATCAGGAAAGATCAGGGCGAAGCGTTTTCGATACGTCAAATGATCGAGACGACCATCGCTCGATACGACATTGATCGGAGCCGCATTTTCATCACCGGCTTGTCCGCAGGCGGCGCAATGACAAATGTCATGCTGGCCACCAATCCAGAGCTGTTCGCGGGCGGAGCGATCATCGCAGGCCTCCCATACGGGACTGCAACGACCGTTCCGGAAGCATTCGACCGGATGCGTGGCCAGGGCCTGCCTAGCGTCGATAAGCTGCAATCGTTGCTCAGGAGCGCATCCAATCATAAAGGGCCATGGCCGACAATTGCGGTATGGCACGGGACAAGCGACGCCACAGTGCTCCCGGCGAATGCCAAAGCGATCATCGATCAGTGGCGCGGCGTGCATGGCTTAGCCATCCAACCCGATATCGGCGAAATGATCGACGGGCAATCGCGCAAGACCTGGACTGCGGCAGATGGTCGAGAGGTGATGGAGTTCTTCAACATCAAAAACGTGGGACACGGCACTCCGCTTGACACCTCGACGGGTTATGGTCGAGCGGCGCCGTATATGCTGGACGTCGGGATTTCTTCCACGCTCCACATCGCGCGCTCGTGGGGTTTGATCGCCTCATTCGAAAAACGTGTGAAAGCGGATATGGACGTTACCGTCGCAGAGCCTTCGGTCGGATTTCGTCCAGAACTCACTCATGGTCAGCCTGCGAGCGGCATCCAGAAGACCATAGAAGACGCTCTCCGCGCGGCTGGCCTGATGAAGTAGCAATCTACGACAGTCTGCCAGCCCTCCCGCCCGGTCAGCACACGAAGGACGGCTTTAGGCACGGTTTTACGGGAATGGCTGCCTGACAACTTTCAGACACTCAACCAGTTGGTTTAAACGACCGGATTGCGGGCGCATTTCTGTCGTGATCACGATCGACCAATCGCTGGGCCTATGGTTCTGCTCCCATCTCCCATCTCCCATCTCCCATATATTAAGTCGAAGGCACGAAGGATAAGAAAAAGGCTAACCTATGTCTCATTCGAAATTGGCCAAAACCAGCGATCAAAGGCAGACCGAGGTAGCGAGTACCGGCATTAAGGTCCAAACCGCAGCGCCAAGGGCGGTCGCGGCAAGCACTGTGGCGGTCGTCTGCACAAAACGGGCCTTTGACGGTGCGTAGAGGACTGCCAATAGCGCGATAAGCTGAAGGACAATCGCAACCGCATAGGCGGCAAGCAAAACCTGGCGGGCGTCGAGGTCAGCGGGCCAATGGCGCGAACAAGACAGCCCTTGCAGTGCGTAGACAGCGCTAAAACCGGCAAGCCAAACTGTAATCGGCAGCGACAGCCGGAGGATATCGATCATGCAAATGCTCCCGGCAGCCACGCCGCCGCCAGCGCTACAAGCCCGGTTGCGACGGTGAAATCCGCCCAGAGCTTCACAATCCCTGCCTCGCCAATGCGAGCGGGCGAGGCATACCCCGCAGCCACCCTCGCAGCCAGATAGCACAGCATGATTGCCGACAGGATTGTGTGAAGCCCGACATGCCCCGCCAGCAACCACAGAGTGGCGTCATAGGCATGGCGGGCAGGTCCGGGACGATCCAGCATCACGCTTGCCGCAGCGATGGCCAAAGCCAAAGAGCCGACAATTCCAAGGGTGATCGCGGGCCACGCAGTGCCGCCCTTAGCAATCGCACGCACCGCAAGGCGCGGCCCAGCGGTCAGCGCCAACGCACCCGTCAGTGCAACGATGACGGCCCAAAGCTGCGGCTGAAGATATGAGTGTGGCGGCCAGTTGGGAGCAACGGTCCACAGGAATGCATAGCCGAACAGCAGTGATCCGAAATGCACGCCGTCCGCAAGCAATAGGAACACCGATCCCCACCACCCCGGCGGGTCGCGACATTCGGATGCCAGCGGCAGCATCGCGCCATGTCCCGCGTCAACGTGCCCCTCGTCTACACGCCCGCCCAGACCCCATGCCCAGACTAGGGCAAGGGCAACCACTGCCACAAGAGCGAGACCCGCGACGATATAGGCGTCGAACAAGGGGGCCAGAAAGGATGTGCTGGTGACCACGGCCAGCAGGAAAGGCAGTACCGAATTGCCTGGCAGCACCACCACTTGCAATGGCTCACCGCGCGCAGTTGACACGATCAGCGTCTCGCGCCGGATCCGGGATGCGTCGCCAAGATAGCCCTCGCCCCGCGCGATGTGCAACGCAAGGTCCGGGTCGTCGTGCAGCGGGTAACGGCCTTGCACGATGGGGATTGACGCAAAGCCGTAAGCAGGCGAGGGGATTGCCCCCGCCCATTCCAGCGTTCCCGCCCCCCACGGGTTGCGCCGACCCCGCACAGCGACAAAGGCATTCACCGCCACATCGAGGATGGTCAGCGCAAAGCCAATGGCCATTACGAAGGACGCGATGGAGGCGACGAGATTCAATGCCGTCCATCCCTGATCCGCGTCATACGTCCAGGTGCGTCTACGTTGACCCAGCAACCCCGCCATGTGAACCGAAAGAAACGTGATGTGGAACGACGGTACCACTAACCAGAAAGCCACCTCGCCCAGTTTGAAAAACCGTGTCCGCCCGGTGAGAAGAGGCATGAAGTAATAGATCGCCGCGATCATCGGAAAGACATAGCCCCCAATCAGCACGTAATGCAGATGCGCCACCACGAAATGTGTGTCGTGGACCTGCCAGTTGAACGGCACCACAGCCAGCATCACTCCTGTCAGCCCGCCTATCACGAAAGTTGCAAAGAACCCCATGATCCACAGCATCGGCAATCCCATGCGGGCGCGGCCTTTCCACAAAGTTCCAATCCACGAGAAAATCATGACCGAAGTCGGTACTGCGACGAGTGTGGACGCCGCTGAAAAAAATGCGAGCCCCATATGCGGAATACCAGTCGTGAACATGTGGTGGACCCACAGCCCAAAGCTGAGCACGGCTAGCGACACAGCCGCCGCCACAACCCAGCCGTACCCCAGCAAATTGGTGCGCGCCATGACTGGCAGGATGGTGGCGATCATGCCCGCGGCGGGCAGGAAGATGATGTACACCTCAGGGTGACCGAACAGCCAGAACAGGTGCTGCCACAGCAGGGGGTCGCCGCCGTTTTCCACCTGAAAGAATGGCCAGTTCAGCGCGCGCTCCACCTCAAGCAGTAGCGAGCCAAGGATCATTGGCGGAAACGCCGTCAGGATCATGACCGACACGACCAGAATATACCACGCGAAGATCGGCATTCGCGACAAACTCATCCCGGCCGCGCGGTAGCGCAGCACAGTCACGATCACCTCGATCGCCGTCGCGATAGCCGAGACCTCGATCGAGGTGATACCCAGCAACCAGACGTCGGCGCCAATTCCCGGCGAAAACGCCGCTGAGGACAACGGCGGATACATGAACCAGCCACCATCGGGGGCAAGGCCCATCAGCATGGCGATAATTACCGCACTGCCGCCGAAGATATAAACCCAAAGTCCGTAGGCCCCGAGACGCGGGAAGGCCATGTCGCGCGTACCCAGCATGCCGGGCAGCAGCAGCATCGACATCGCCTCGAAAAACGGAATCGCGAACAGGAACATCATCACGGTGCCGTGCATCGTGAAGATCTGATTGTAGACCTGCGGCTCCATGAACGCCGAGTCCGGTGTCGCCAGCTGTGCGCGGATTAACATGGCAAGGATGCCGCCAATGACAAAGAACGAAGTGGCGACGATCAGGAACAAGCTACCAATGTCATTGTTGTTGCTGCTGGTAAACCAGCCACGAATTCGCTGATCGGATGCCCATATGCGCGCAAGGGCAAGGTGTAGGCGTAGCGCCTTTCCACGCGGCTGCGAGGCGGGTGAGGGAAGGGTCATTGTGTGCCTTCTGCCAGGAATGTGGCCCAGGACGCCGCATCATGCGCCTCAACGGTAAACACATGCTCGCGGTAACCCCGCCCGCTGAACTCCGCACTTTGACCGCCATATGTGCCTGGAAGAGCGGCCTCGATACGCAGCACGTTCACATGCCCGGGTATCGCATCAAGCTTGCCTGCCAGTCGTGGCACCCAGAACGAATGGATCACATCAGTGCTGGTAATCTCGACATTCACGGGGCGACCCGCCGGAATGTGCAGCACGCCATCGGTGGCAATTGCTCGGTCCTCGCCATAGCGGAACGTCCACGCCCATTGCCGCGCCTGTGCCTGAACGGTGACTAGATCAGGCGCCTCGCGTGGCAGCAATCGCTCACCGATGAAGAGACCATATGCTGTCAACGCGGCCAGCGTCACCAGTGGAAAGCCGACCCCAAGACCCCATATCCAGACACGTGTTCCGCTCTCGTTCCTGCCGCAAACTGAGGGATTGGGAGGGCGATATAGGGCGGCAAATATCAACGCCATGACGAAAAAGAAGATTGCCAACGCGCAAGTCAGCATCACCCACCACAAATCTGCTATTGTAAACGCTGCCGGTCCCGCAGGATGCAGCATTGAAAATCGTTCTTGGCAACCGGTTGCGATCGCAAGCGTTGTCACAATTGCAAAACCAGGAAGGAGTCTCGGGTGACACAAAAGATGACGCAGGGACCAGAGGACATTGCCCCGTTCGAAGATCCGATCTCCAACGATCCAGCCTTTCAACAAACCGAAAGCCGCGTCGCGATCTGGGGTCATCCGTTGCATGCCATGACCGTGGCCTTCCCCGTTGCGCTGACATTTTGTGCCTTTGGGGCCGACTTGCTCTACTGGTGGTCCGGGCAGGAACGTTGGGCTTGGGCGGCGCTTTGGGCCACGGGGACCGCGTTTCTTTTCGGCCTGCTGGCTGGGGCCAGCGGTACAATGGAATTGCTGATGGTTCCCGGCATCCGGATCCGCGCTGCAGCCTGGACGCACTTCGTCATCGCCGTCATGCTGCTGTCCTTGCTGGGGCTCAACTGGGGCTGGCGGTTGACCGGATACGAGTCCGCCGTACTGCCTTGGGGCATCCTCATGTCCGGCTTTGCGGTCATTGTCGTGGCGGCTACGGGGTGGCATGGCGGCAAACTCGTTTTCGACTACGGCTTGGGGGTATCAAAGGGCAATTGACGATTCAAAGGTTGCAAAAGCCATGACGGCATCGGAAGTTCGCCCAGTTCGGGCTTGGCCAGAACGAGAAACAGGACGCCGATCACCAGACTGAAAATGAGTAACGTCGGCACCAGAGGCTCGGGTGGCTCGTGCTCCCCCTCCGTTTCGGCCACGGCGATGATCGTATGCCCCACCCATGCGTGCGTCGCGACGAGAGCTGTGACGAGGACGAGTTTCCCAAAAATCCAAACCGTGAAAACCTCACGAATGAAGATCAGGGTTGATCCGGTGGAAATAGCCAGAACCGCCACTGGCGTGATAACCCAGACATATCCGAAATGCGTGGCGCGGCGGATTTGCGCGAATTCGGCCTGCATGATCGCGCGGTCATGACGGGCCAACATGCGGGGCAAGGCGATCAACCCGGCAACCCAGACCGCGACGAAACTCACGTGTAGCGCTTTGAGATGTGGGACCAGCCCTTCAATCCAGATCACTGGAGTTCTCCCATCTCGCGCCACGCCCGTCGTGCCAGCATTCCGCCCCAGACAGCAAACGGAAGGCCTGCTGGCATCCACATCACCAGTCCGCCAAGCTGCTGGTCAGAGAGCGCCGACAGCCCCCAAAGCAGCGGTGCCGTCGCGTGGGTGGCGTAGACCGCATTCGGCGCAAGGGTCAGGATCGCGCCCAACAGCCCCATCGCAAGATAGGCCAGAAACACCCATCCCGCGCCCGAACCGCCGGGTTGCGAAAACACTGCACGCCAGAAGAGAACTGCAGACCCGAACAGGGTCGCCTGCATGGCCCAGAATACCACCATATTACCAAGAGCGGCGTCATAAGCTACAGGCGCATGCCACAGCCACAGCGCGACCGTTGCTTGAAGAAACGGCAGACCTACGCCCGTTGTGACGCGTGCGGGGCGCGAAAGTGCAAAAAGCGGCGCCGCCACCGCCACGAGAAGAACATGATGCACCACCCGCGCTGAGAACAGCGCCGAGGACAGAGCGCAAAGAGGCGACAGGAATGCAAATGCCAACACGATTACGGCCGCAGCGCCAGGGCGGTTGCGCCCTGCGCAAAGTGCTAGCGCGCCCAAGATTACGAGTGCCCAAGGCTCAAAATTCCAGCGTGACAAAAGATCCGCTGGCATCGGCGCGGGACCACAATAGCTGCCCTGCCAATAGTTCACGTCAAAGCCGGAAAAGCGCGTGTTGCCACACCCATATTTTTACTCCTGTGCGGGGAGGGCGGTCATACTCCCCTAAATTTCACTTCCTAAGCAGATTCATCAACGAGGCCGCGAAAGCGCCCTTGCTCGTGACGCCCTCACCAAAAGCGTGCCACAGAACCGTGGTAAGGTCCAACCTTTAGTCTTCTCTCAGGAATGGCTCGTTGAAGGTTCCAAAAAGCCTGCGTCGAAATTCATCAATGGACTGTTCGCCAATCGTCTGCGAGAAGGGTTCACGTCACTGAACGCCCTATGGCTGACTTGACGGTGCGAAGCGGTCTTTCAATAATCAAACTTCTTTGTCTGCTTTCGGGCCCGATCGCATCGCGAAAGTGTCAGTTCGCGTTCATCACCCTGTGAAATCAACACGGGGGTGCGCCAGCCGCAAACCGCATACTGTCGCTCACGCCGTCGCCCTGTTGCCGCGGTTAAACTAACGTGTTCGCTATTCTTGCATTTTATCCAGGGGGAGCATCATGAGCACTTCGTCGCTGCTCACCCCATTGTCACGGAAACCACGAGGTATTCGACCAACCCGGCCGAAACCGTTTCGTTGATAGAAGCGTATCGCGACGGAGTTTTCGACACTCACTCCAAGCTCCAGCTGGACCATTCCAAGCCCTCGTGCGTGGTTTGCAACGGCACCCAGAAGGTCTGCGGCGATCCCCGTTCTCCGTTCGGCCTTGCGCACGTAGACACTCGTGAGTGTTGCGCGATGCATCATTTTCCTGGCCTGTTGAAACCTGAGCCGCATCATGCCGCAAGGTTGCCCGTTGAGGAATGCCACGAAAACTGGCTGTTCGAGCTGCTTGCACCAATCCTGCTCTGAGAGACTGACCCAGTCTTCGTGCAAACTCGCGAATGAACCAGGCTCGAGTGAAAGTGCTTCCAGGCGAATATCGCGGAACACGCCGACGTCATCGACTGACAGGCGCCTGATGACAGTATCGCTGATGGTCTCGGACATCCGCGTCACCTCCCGTGGGTTATGCAAGGTTCCAGGTTTGTTCGCGACGAACGCCGATCAGGCGAATTTCCATTCTGGCGAGCCCGCGTGCACGGTTCCGTCTGCAATCTGCTGGGCGAGCTTTTCCCAGAGCGGATCGCCGACAAAGTTTTCAAGGTCGCCGCACGCCTGCTGAAGCGATTGGCTGCCGTAGATATTGAGCAGATGGGGCAGGGGGCTGCTTTCCAGTTCCCGAAACGGTGACGGCGCAACTGGCTTCAAAACACGATGCCCCCAAACCCCGGGGCAAACATCAGCGCCGAGGGTTTCCAATAAATCTTGAGCGCCGATTTGCCTGAGCGCGCTTGAAAAAACATGGCGCATAAGCGGGTAGTAGACTGTCTGCCGGCAACCCCCGAGAACGCGGATACCCGGCAGAATTGAAGCCACCAGGAATGTAGTGAACAGGTTCGGGATAATCTCTCGCCGGCGCAGTGCTGCAGCGAGGGCCGCTGGTTCGAACCGCAGCTCTCGCGCTTTGCCGGCGCGAGCCGTGAGCATTAGGTTCCCCAATTGCAATGGGAAAAGCTTTCCATTCGCGAGACCCCAGAAAAAGTCCGTGGTGCTGCGGATCCATCCGGCCCAGGGACCAGCGTTGAGCCCGTCGATCGCCTCGATGATGGCGGCTGCTAGCATGCCGTTTCCGAACAACTGCCGCGACAGCCACGACCCAGGGCTATCGAGATGATCGGCGACGAGGTCGGCCATGTCGGTGTCGTCCAGCTGAAGGAGCCGAGGCTGCGCGGGGAAGGCCCACTTCCAGAGCGCCTGATTTCCAGTCTTGATTGCATCTGCCGCGGACGCGAACTCTCCTTGCGGCAACAGCGCATTCAAGCGGACAGCGGACGGGTTTGCCGGGGCGTCCCTGGTGGTTCCCGTCAATTTGAAACTGTAATGGGCATTTAATCCGCAGATGCTGTAGGAATCCATCAGCCGTCTTGGCAGTCCGAAGACGTTGACCGGTTCGCCGTCCAGCGACAGCCATCCCGGACCCTTCTTCGGTTTTTCAATGAACTTTACCGTCGAGGCGCTGTACCAGATATGCCATTGCAGCCGGTTCGCGTTTAATCCCAGCAGGCTGAAAAGGTGTGTGTAGAACGCATCCGGCTCGACGAGTAGATGGCAATGGGGACCGGTTTGAATAACAGGGGCCGCCACCAATTGTTGGGAACATTGCTTAGCCTCCTGCGAAGTGGCTCCCATACGCAGCGCAGCGCGTTCGATACAGTTCTGAAGAAGGGCCATGGCCTCGTCTCGAGCACAACAGCCCGTTCGATGACCGCCGATGCGATAGACCGCCGAGGCGTAGGCGTCGAGTGGCTTGGCCCAGTGTTGGTCCACCTGCGGAAAGAGATGCGACAACGTCTCCTTCAAGCTCGCCACGGTCACATCGGTTCGCTGGGAGTGAGCTGCGGGTGGACTGGTATCCATGTATCCGCTTTCTTGTGTTCGTGGTGGCACCAAGCTCATGGACGGTCATCTTAAAGCTGGGCGCGAAGGCCGCCACTCCCATCGCTCACCTGTCGGTGTTTCTTGGGCAAAACGAAGCGGGAGTTGTTCGTAGCAATACTCGGCTGGAATTGCTGGCTTCAGCATCGACCCCGTGAAGGCATTGAGCGCAGTCGTCGAATTGGATGAGAGAATGGTATAAAAGTTGCCACTGTTCCAGGTCACAATAGAGTGACGGAAAAAGAGGGCCAGCGCAGCAATGGTGCTTTTTAGATCAACCTGAAGCTGCCGCATCGTGTCGAGAACATCGCGTTGCTTGGCGACGATCTCGGCCTCGGAAAAGTAGCGCGTTTTGAATTGTGCGTCTTTCTGGTGCTCGCGCAGCAAATAGGTTTCGCTATCCGGGTGTGCAATCTTTTGCACTTGAATGAGCAAACCATCTTTCCGGATCCGCGGTGCGATGAATCCAAGCTGAGTTGCCCGATCTGGCCCGTACATTTGGAAGGTCGTGTCCTCAAGCAGGATATCAAAGCCGTCCCGGAAAACGTGCAGGCCTTGATCGGACGCGTAGCGTTGCGCATCCAGTTCGAAGAACGGACCGTGGAAAAAATGTGCGTGTTCGCTCGCCTGTTTTGCGAAGAAACAGGCGCGGTTGCCGTCGGTAGGGCTGCAGCACAGGGTCTCTAGCCGGCCATCGCCAAGTCTCGCAAGAGCCCTCGCGAGTGTTCCTGCACCGGCGCCAAGCGAATAGAATGTTGCGGTACGGCCGCTATGTCCCCACACATGCAGGCAATGCGCAAGTATGGCGGCGCCGAGGCGGCATTCCTCTTCAAGCCGATAAGGGATGCTCGCGAAATAGTGCTTGTCGAAATGTCCCCACAGCCGACGGTGCGTGTCCCAGAACGTCATGCATTGCAGATCATATTCCAGAAGACGCATATCAGGCACTGGGATGTCTCGATCTGGCATTGCGCCGAGGCCGCTTGCGGTTCGCTCGAAGAACGGAGCAAAAGCATTGAGCCGCGGTGCATTGCGCCAGGCATTGACGGTCTGCATATCCACCATTGTGCAATCCTTTCCTGGCTGAGGAAACAGCCGCTCCTACACGCATCACCCCAACGGATGTGATGCTTGCATCGACAGCGAGATGCCGCGCGGCGGATCTTCCTGGTGACCAGAGTTCCTCGAAGGCGAAATCGTCGCAATCTGGCGATTTCGGGAGATTGACGGGCACAGCGGGCGAGGCGCGGTTGGCTGCTGGTCAGATACAGATTTTCTCCAAGAAGCTTGCCCTGGCGATCGTTTGATAGAGAGTCTTCGCTCCAAGTTTAAGTCTCGCTGAGCGCAGATAGAGGCGCACCGCGCTCTCGGAGATGCCCAGATCGGACGCGACACGCTTGATAAGACTGCCTCGCGCGAGAAGTTCAAGGCATTGCTTTTCCCGCCTCGAAAGTATCCTGATCGCGCTCCCAGAGCGGGCATTGGAAAGGAAGATTGCCTTCTTATGCAGACAGTGGGCGACGATATGCAGATCGTAAATAGAGGAATTGCGTATCCGGGACCAAGCTGTTCCGTTCGCATTAGAGGTCACCGACAATATGCTGCGCTCGCCGTTTGGCCCTCTGACTGGCAAACTCAAACCGTGCCGGCCTACTCCAAACGATCTTGCTTTTCGAAAGAAGACCTGCGCTTCGGCAGACCTTCGCTTGAGTTCAGACCAATCAACCGCGAGAAACCCTGTCCGGCTGAGTTCGGTGACGGGGTCGACGGCAAAATAGTTTTTGCTCAGGTAAATGTCGGTCCATTCAGCGGGATATGTGGTGCAGTAAAACGGGAAGGAGCGGGGACTGATCCCGTCGTTCACGACGAGGAATGTCATATGGTCTAGCAGATATTGGCTGCGTATTTTGTCGAGAGCGACGGCGAAGTGTTCGCTGCTTCCTATGCTGCGAAGAGCTTTCAGTGACATAGATAGTTCGGGCATGTCTTGTCCGCTCCTGCCCAGCGTGTTCTCTCATCGATGTTTCGTTCGAAGCCCGATGCGAGCTGTCATTGCGGCGGTTGGTTGACGAGACAGAGAGGCAAGCCGCGTTGTCCTTGGCTGCAGTCGTGCAGATATCGACCGTGCTCGCCAGTTTAGCCCATTATCGAGCTATCAACTTGGGTAGACAAGTTGGTGGATTCCACAAGGAATTCGCTCATGCTGGCTGAACGCTCTAGCACATCCAGCGATGCGACTGTGCGTCGAGCATTCGAAACCGGGGGCCGGGCTTGACGGAGACGTGGGTCCACTTTCCACCGTCGCCATCGCCTTGTCATGGATTTGCGCCGATCCCCGACCAGCAAGGTGTCGGCGATCCAGAGGACGCGCAGCTCGTTTTTCGTTTCGAAACGAATGACTGAGATTGGTAGGGATTACTGTCCAATACATTGTTATCAGTCGGGTTCTCCCTTGCTTCTGGCTCGATTTGCGCTACCGACGCATGGAGCGCAAGAGTCAGGGAGATAAACCAAATGGAGTCCGGGCGGTCGAGATCGATAGGTCACCAGATTAACTGGACAGCGCGGCTTTTCGCCAGAGAAATGGATCGGCGGCTGAGGTCGATCGGACTGTCTTCAAGTCAGCTTCCGGTCTTGCTTGCCCTCGCCGATGCTGACATTCTTTCCCAGAAGGCTCTGGTCGCGCGTTCCGCCGTTGAGCAGCCTGCGATGGCACGGATGCTCGATCGGATGGAAAAGGAAGGCCTAGTGCGCAAGAAGCCTGACCCTTTTGACGGTCGGGGGTTCCTTTACAGCCTGACCGACAAGTCTCGCCTAAAACTCCCCCTGGTCTTTAACGAAATGGCGGCCGGCAACGAAAAGGCGCTTCGTGGAATAAGCGAGGCCGAGGTCGAGGTGGTATTGAAGGCGATGGTTCGTATGAACCTTAACCTCGCAGATCCGGATGTGACACCGCCCGTGCCCGAAATGGGCTAGTCGCCTTCCAGAGACGGTAGAGCCGCCTGGTGGCACCTCTACCGTTCAACGGCGGCCCTATATGAGTTTGGCTACCTTGCTCAGTACGGCGCTCAAATTTTCCGAGACTGCGGAGGGCGAGAGCCGCGTGCGCCAACAAACGAGCCCATCAGGACGAATGAGTGCCGCGCCCTCGAGACCAACGCCGAATGCATCCGCAAAAGAGATGGTATCGTTGATCAAGATGTCCTTTCCAATCCGAATGATCTCAAATGTGAAACGCGTTTCACCGCGGGCCTCCTGCGCCGCATTTTCCCAGCGCGCATCCTCTGTGACGAAGACAAAACTGCGGGTAAACAAGTCAATCGTTGACTGGCGGCGATGGGCATCGATCCAGAGATGAGGTGCGCGCGTCCCGGGCTGTCCCGCCCATTCATCGGGATGCGCCGCTGCAGGAAGGTTACCGCTGCTGTCTAAAATAATGTCCGACCGATGAAGCTGTCCCAGTTCCATCGCTTTGTCGTCGTAGACTGTTTCGTTCGACAGGGCGTTCCCAACGTAGCGTGCATAGTCCGGCCGTGCGAACGTCTGTTGATGGCGGAGCCATCCCACTGGCTGCCGTTCCGCAGAATAAGTATCGAGAAGCGTTGGCTTCGATGTGCCATCGAGGACGAGACCGAGCTTCCACGCGAGATTCCAGGCGTCGTCTATTCCCGTATTGGCACCATAGCCACCGCGGGTCGGCGGAAGCTGATGCGCGGCGTCCCCGGCCAGGAAAACGCGGCCCTTCGAATAGACGTCAGCAATCCGTCCCGCCATTTCCCAGGCGCCCGATGTGATGATCTCAAAGGGCAGGTCGGCACCGAGCGCTCGGCGGATATCCGATGCATATTCTCCGGAGCGCTTTACCTCGCCGCCATAGAACATCAATACCCACCGACTGTCACCATATGTGGTGAGGAACGCCTTGAAGCCCTCCTGTTCGATCTCGAACTGCTGGAAACCCCGCTCGAGAAACTTGTCGGCCGCCGGGCATTGGAATAGAACGGACCGTATGTTCATGATGTGGCCGACGCCATGCATCTCGATTCCCAGCGCTTCCCGAACCACGCTTCCAGCGCCGTCTGCCGCAATCATGTACTTGGCCGACAGAGATGAGATGCGGTGACTCTCCCGGTCTCGAGTCGTCGCGACGACACCCTCGCCCGTCTCCTCGAAAGACAGAAGCTCCATGCCGAGAAGAAGCTCAGCGCCCAATTCACTGGCGCGCTCCCGCAAGATCGGCTCCAGCTTGTCCTGGGCGAAACCTGCCATGCCGGCGGGAGATAATGCTCTTTCTTGTCGGACGGCATTTGGCCCGCTGGAGGGCGTCCATCGGGCTTCATTCTTGACCTCGCCGACAAGACTGGTGACAGTTGCCCGCCGCAGACGGAAGCTTGGGTCTGCGGTGGGAATCCGGTCCGCTATGCCAATCGCTCGGTAGAATTCGAGGGTGTGCTCGGTGAAGCCTTGCGCTCGGGGGTGAAGGGCGCTGCCGCGATGCTTTTCAATGACGATCGTCTTGACACCGCGCCAGGCAAGAAATGCCGCCGCGGAGAGACCGACAAGACTGCCTCCGATAATGATAACCTGGGTATCGTGGTGCATTTTTGTCTTCCTTTTGGAGTGGCCTTGGCCACGTTGCAAAGGACGGCTGCAATGCTTCGATGGAAGTCGATTTTGGACATGCCAACGGAGCGGACGCAGTACGTCCGGTTTCCGTCGTGGTCCGCGGCCCGAAGGCTGGATTTGGGCCACTGGCAATCTGCCAGCGACTGACCGGGGCTCACCAATAATCCGGTCTACCATTTTCGACTGCCTTCACCTAAGGCGTCCTGCAGACATCGTCAAGTGTCGCGACCATCCGAGAGTAAATCGCATCAGATTGAAACATGACGATGCCTACAGCGTCCCATCGAGCAGCCACACGTCCGAGGTTGGATGATTTGCTTGTTCATCCAACAGTGCTGTTGGACGCGAGCGGTACGGGCTTGCGTAACTCAACTCTGGTCCAGGCGGGGTGGTTAGTATTGCTGGCGTAAGAGCGGCTCCCATCGAGGGAAGGCAATCAATCGATGAGCGGGCTTACAATTCTCCGGGCTTCTCGACAAAAATTAAGAGAATCTCAAGTATATTACATATCATATAAATCATGACCGAGATGTTTGTCGGTGCCCCTCGCTGACACTGCTGACATGACGTCGCGGCTGTTTGCCTTCTTGCACGGCTATCCAGGAGGCCACAAATGTCCCGCCCTAAGATCAAAACGGCAATCACGGCGATATTGGCACTTGTTGCCAGCGTCTTCGTCATGTTCGCCTCTTTTGCGATAATCAGCATGAACACTGTGAACAACAACGTCGCGGAACTCGCGACCGGCTGGCTACCGGGAATCGCAATCTCAAATGAGATGAACATCGCTTTGTCTGCAATGCGTCGCGATTACCTCAACCACATTATGGCACTTGACGAAGCCAGCAGGAGAGACGCCGAATTTGCGATTGACAGCAGCTCGAAACGTTTTCTCGCGCAACTGGCCAAGAACGAGGAGCTATCCCATAACGACACCGAGCGCGCGGTATCACGCGACATCCGTACAAAGTTCAACGGTTTGCAGCAGCTTGCGGCGCCGATGCTGGCTTTGTCCCATTCCGGCAGGTTCAATGACGCAAAGATCTACCAACAAACGAAAGTGCGGCCCGCTGCATCTGAGCTGAGCGAAACGATTGATGAAATCGTCAGGATCAAATTCGCGGGAGCAACGAAGTCCTATGAAACAAGCAAGCACGTGTTTCAAAGGACGATGACCCTCACCCTCATTGCAGTCGCAACGGGCCTGACGATCATCGCAGGAGGGGTGTATTTCGGTCGACGGGGTATCGCGACACCAATAGAGGCCATCACGGCCTCCATGAAGGCGCTTGCAACCGGCAAAACAGAAACACTAATCCCCTGTGAGGGAAGGGCGGACGAAATTGGTGACATGGCCGAGGCCGTGGCGGTTTTCAAGAAGAATGCGATTGAGACCATGAGGCTAGAAGCGCAGGCTTCGGGTGAGCGCGCTCTAGCCGAGAAAGAGCGCAACCTGAATGTCGAGAACCAGCGTATCAAAGCGGAGCAAATGCGACTTGCAACAGACAGCCTGGCTCTGGGTTTGTCTCATCTCGCCAAGGGCAATCTATCCTTTCAGCTAACCAGCGTCTTCGCTCCTGATTTCGAAGCCCTGCGTCACAACTTCAACGCATCCGTACTCCAATTGGCCAAGACCCTTCAGTCGGTTGCGGCGGCCGCATCATCGATTGACAGCGGATCTCGAGAAATCAGCCGTAGCTCAGACGATCTTTCAGGAAGAACTGAGCAGCAAGCAGCCTCGCTGGAGGAGACAGCGGCAGCTCTAGATCAGATAACGACGAATGTCTCGAACTCGTCAAAGCGAGCTGAGGAGGCGCGGCATATCGCCGGCCAGGCAAATTCCAGTGCAATGCAGTCGAGCTTGGTTGTGGCGAACGCAATCAACGCTATGGAGCGCATCGAACAGTCTTCGAGGCAAATTTCAAATATCATCTCGGTAATCGACGAAATCGCTTTTCAAACGAACCTGCTCGCCCTCAATGCGGGCGTGGAAGCTGCGCGTGCCGGCGAGGCGGGGAAAGGGTTTGCAGTGGTCGCCCAGGAAGTGCGCGAATTGGCGCAACGCTCGGCTGTAGCTGCCAAGGAGATCAAGGACCTGATCCGCAATTCTTCCATCGAAGTTGAAGGCGGCGTCAAATTCGTTCGTGACACCGGCGATGCGCTAAACGCCATTGGAGACTATGTTGGCGTAATCAACAAACATATGGAGTCAATCGCTTTATCAGCGCGTGAGCAATCGATCGGATTGGTTGAGGTCAACACTGCTGTCAATCAAATGGACCAGGTTACGCAGCGGAACGCTGCGATGGTGGAGGAGATGAATGCAGCGAGTGCTACACTCGCGCAGGAATCCAATCGCCTGAAGACGCTTACATCCCAGTTCGTTTTTACCCAGTCCGAGCCGAGACAGGCGTCGTCCGACCTGCTTGCGGCCTAGTCAGAGTTAAGGCCGACGATAGCTGATCGCTTCATCGACCAGGTCTTGGTACCTGAAACCGGGCTCGAAATTAAGGTCAACTCGAATAACTGCTGCAGGCGTTGGACCCCACGATCCTTAGCATTGGAGATGCGGACGTGCGTCCGCGTTCCTTAAGCGGCCCTAGAGTCTTGCGACTCCAGCCCTGAAACGGTCACGAGACAAGCAAATAGACTCCAAAGAACTTTTACCGATTAGATTACATGTAATTGTAATCGCAACAAGATGGGAGTATGACGTGAATACGATAGTCGTGTCCACAAGTGCGCAGCAAGGATCTACATCACCGGCAACAGCCGACCGCTTGACAGAACTCCGAAAGGATCTTGCCAGGAAGAAGGACGAACAATCGAACACCGAGGACGGCGACAAAAAGACCATCCTTCAAAAGGCAATCGCTGACCTAGAGATGAAAATCGCGAAGGCGACCGCTGAGCTTGCCCGAGGTTCAGCGACCCTCCAAAATTCGAATGACGGCGCGCCGGTCCAATTACAGCTTTCAGGTGAGAGCGAAAGAATCGGGACGGTCAACTTCGATGCGAAAACAGAGTTTGGCGGGAGGGTTATATATGTGTGAAGGCGACGCAAATCGAACTCACTTCCAGATCTGTGGTCTTTTTGCTTATGTCATATGGGAGCTGGTGAAATGATCAAGCGCATCGAAAAAAGTCAACTTCGCGCTGGCATGTTCGTTGAAGCGGTCGAAGGTTTCCAACGTGACGCCCCATTTAGCGACCGTCGTTTCAAGCTGACACACCAGGCCGATGTTGAGGCTGTAAAATGCAGCAATCTGACCGGAGTGTATATAAATCCCACGAGGGGTACGGATATCAGCGATGCGGACAAGGCACGCTCCAGTTCCATTCGTGTCAAAGGTCCCCGTAAGGACGGTCGCCAGGCACCACCAACACCGCAGAAAATTGCCGCCAATGCCATCTTCGAGACAACGGCTGCGTTGGCAGCCATATTCCGTGATGCTCGATCGGGAAGGGCGCTTGCACGGGAAATGGTCATCCCGATTGTCGAGCAAGTCATCCATTCCATTGACGTTGATCCGTCGGTTCTGATCGCGATCACGCGATTAAAATCCCGGGACAAGACGACCTTGCTGCATTCGATAGCAGTATGTGCCCTAATGGTGAGGTTTGCACAGAGTTTGGACGGTGACAAGCAGACCGTCCTTACATTGGGGATGAGCGGGTTGCTTCATGACATCGGGAAAATCGGCATTCCGTTGAGGGTGCTCAACAAAGCCGGCCGGCTTTCAGAAGCAGAGATGACAATCATGAAGCGGCATCCATCAATTGGGTACGAAATGCTGTCGCGTAAGGCAGGCATGCCCGACGCCGTGCTGGATGTATGCTTGCATCATCACGAGCGCGTCGATGGAAAAGGGTATCCGGGAGGAAAGGTAGCTCACGAAATTAGCGGCGCCGCGCGCATGAGTGCAATTTGCGATGTTTACGATGCTTTGACCTCGGCAAGACCGTATCGCGACCCGTGGGCGCCGGAACGGGCAGTTGCTTGGATGAAGGGTACGGATGGGATGTTTGACTGCTCCCTTTTATCGAAGTTCTTCGAGAATGTGGCAGGCATGTGAGTACTTTCTCAGTCTGGCGCATCAGCTTACGGTCGTGCTGCTGCTGCGCGCGAGTTGCAGTAATAGTCAGTAACAGGCATCGAGAAGTTCCATAAACTACGTTATGCGATGCGGCAGCCACTGTTCGTGGGGGCATCGCCGCCTCGGTTTCAAACGAGACTTCGGCACCACAGCCGCCGCCGACCACGGCCCAACCGATCGCGATTTTTGTCATGAAGGAACGGATGCTTGCGCCCCGTGAAAAAACCTGCCTTCGATGGATTGCTCGAGGCAGGACCGTTGCTGAAATCGCTTCGCTTGAGGGCAAAAGCGTCGACTATATCGAGAACTGTTTGCAAAGCGCGTTGGTAGCGCTGAAGGCAAAATCGATGGCGGAGGCACTTCAGAAAGCCGACCTCGGTCAGTCCGATTGACCTGATAGATTTCTGCCGTCGCTCTTTGGAAAACGGGAGCGGTGTTGCTGCCCAGAGCGGCAGGAAGGAACTGGCACACGTGCGAAGGCCGTGCGTAGAACCTGCGTCAGCCGCCGGAGCATGCCAATCCCGCTCGCTTGTGATGGCGTCCTGACCCAGCGCCGGATCTTCCACGATCAACCCGGAAACGGTCCGCTAGCAAGCTGCGGCCGCTTCGGCTTCGCCTCCCGGTGATCGCGCCCGTCGTCGGGCCTTTTGAGGAGCCATCGAGCGGGATTGGCCCGCTCCGAATGGAGCCTCTCACATGCCGCACGATCTTTCCCTCGCTCAGTCCCACGCCTTCCAGCTCTCCCGCGACCTGATGGTCCCGGTCACCGTCTTCGAGGTCGACGGCGAGTACGGCGTCCTGCCCTCTGACGAGATTGACGCCGATGACGATCTTGAGATCATCTATGAATTTCTCCCTTGGGCGGCTCATTGAGCCGCCCCCGTTCGGTCCTTGGGCCGTTCCGGCGTGCCGCTTGCGAGCGGCAGGCTGCAAGGGAGGCTGCGCCGCGGCCAAGTATTGCATGATCCGACAATTGTCAGCCGCGCCCTTGCCGCCTTTGCTCTTCGCGGCTGGTGGAAGTGCGCCCGCGAAGCGACGGGCAGGCAAGGCAAAGAGGAAGAGACATGAACAGGATGGAAATAGAGGCGCTGCGCGACCAGGTGAGCTGTGCTGCCGTTCTCGACCAGGCAGGCTTCGCAATCGATGTGAAGGAGAGTACGCGGCGGGCGATGAAGTTTCGCCGTGGCGCTGAAATTATCATCGTCACCCACGAGGGGCGCGGATGGTTCGACCCGCTCAGCGATGCAAAAGGCGATGTGTTCGGACTTGTCGAGCATCTCGATCACGTTGGATTTCTCGAAGGCGCCGGGAGGGTCGCCGACCTCGTCGGTCTCGCGATCACGGAACCGGAATGGCAGGCGCCCAGCCTTCATCAAAACCACGACCTTTCTCTACTCGAGCGTTGGAAGGCACGCCGGCGTCCGTGGTCCGGCTCGTCGACATGGGCATACCTTTGCGGCGAGCGTTTCCTGCCAGCCATTTTGCTCCGCGCGACAATCCGGCAAGACCGCCTTCGGGAGGGTCCCTATGGCAGCATGTGGGCAGCGCATACGGACAATGCCGGAATTGTCACCGGCTGGGAGGCACGAGGGCCTGAGTATCGGGGCTTTGCCTCCGGAGGAACGAAGGTTCTCTTCCGTCTGGGACCGGACACAGCGTTGCGCCTGGCCGTCACGGAAGCGGCGATCGACGCCATGAGCCTCGCCGCCATCGAGGGCCCGCGGGACGGAACGCTCTATCTCAGCACCGGTGGCGGATGGTCGCCGTCAACGGAGGCGGCGCTGCGGGAGATGGCCTTTCGGCCCGATGCTCTCCTCATCGCTGCGACAGACGCCAATCCGCAAGGGGAGATGTTTGCCGAGCGGTTGCGGGCGCTCGCCGATACCGTCGGCTGCGATTGGTCGCGGCTCCGCCCGCCCGCGGAGGACTGGAACGAGACCCTGAAAATCAGGGAGAAAGAAAAGAGGGAAAGGTGGGAAGGTGGCGTGCCGCATTCGCACCGCCCGCGTCGAGAGAAGCTTCGCCCGGCGGAGCCGGCCCTTGACCCGGCCGGCCGCGATGCCGGCGGCCCGGGAGGTGTCATGAAGGACTGAAGAGGATGGCACGGTCGATAGGACAGCGCTGCGCTTCGGTCCGGAAACATCTCGAAGGAGCCGTAGATGAATCCCTCTCCCGCAATCCGTAAGGTCTTCCAGGGCGTTGCCCCACGCCAGCAAATGTTCCGGATGTTTGACCGGCACGCTCAACGTCCGGACCGTTGGGACGGTGACGCCTCGCCCCTCAATGCCGGCGAATGGTTCGAGATCGCTGAAGTCGAGCACGACTATATGTTCGAGATCCTTCCGCCGCTCTGGATGCGCGGTGCGATGTTTGCCATGCGCGAGTTTCTGACTGGATCCGTGACATCGGTGTTCTTCGCCTTGCGGATCGATGGCGTCATCCGACATTTCCATGGCTATTGCGATCTTTCCGACGAGCAAGCGGTCGAACGCATGCGCGTGGCAATCATCGAGCGAGAGAGCCGGCCGGTTCGGGCCATGACGCGACAGGAAAGCCTGGAGCATATCTGGAGCATCACGGCGGACGACAATCGTGGATATGCCGGCGATCGCTGGGACGAAGCCGCGCGCGGCAAGCGCACGATCATGCTCTACGGCGACGGATAGCTTTGAAGAAGAGCTTGCGGGCGGCAGGGTCGCCGGCGATGCGGCCGATCTCGACGTCGCCGATCCGCAGGCCGCTGACGACGCGGCCGACGAGGACGAAGCCGCCTACGGGATTGCGGCCGAATAGCCACCCTTCCCTTCTCATCCGATCGACAACTGCCGCCGGCCATCACCGGCGGCGGTCTCGTTTCCATCAACAGCAGAACTTTAAGGAGATATCTGATGTCTGCGTCCCTGATCTATGACCTCGCTCCGATCGGCTCCATCGTCGCCTGGTGCGATGGCACACCGCGCCCGCCCGAGCGTTTCAACAAGAAGCTGGCGGCCTGGCAAACCCGCAACAGCAGCGGCCGCCTGATCTGCAAGGAAGGTCCGCACCAATCCGGCAATTACGCCTCGCCGGGACATTTCACGCTGCACGAGGCGAATTTCGACGGCAAGAATACCGTCGTCATCCGCATTCACCGAACGTTTGGTCTCGATTCCAACCTGACCTTCAAGGTTCTCGAACGTCCCGCGCTTGGTTCTATCCGCGTTTTCGATCGCGCCGGTGTGAACGCGGAACTCGTCCATCTCACCGACAATCGTGAGGCGGCCGCGGCCTGGCTGAAAGAGCATGGATACCCGAACGTCGTGCTCGAAGAGGTGACCGCCGACGAGGTTGCCGCCTCTCATGTCGAAGGGAGGGCCGCCACATGAGCACGCCCGATCTTCAATCCGACAGGGTTTCGACCGCCGATGAATCGGCGATGGAATTCGGCGTCAGCGCTGATGGCTTTCCGGTCGCGCGGATAGCCGATACCCTCCTGGCAATGGTGCCGGCACGCGATGGCGCCAGCTTCCTCGCGAGCGCCTGGCGCCTCACTCGCCCGCTGCCAGAGTTGACGCGGGAGGATTTCCACGGTCATGAAGAGCGCCTTAGAGATGAGGCAGCGAGCACACCATGGGGTCCGTCACAGCTCGCGACCATCTATGCCGAGGGGATCGTCTCACATATGACGGCCGGCCATGGCGGGTTTCATCTGTCGGCCGAGCGGAACATTCGCGTCCTGCCGATGCTGCGAGAGTCTTCGCCCTGGTACGAGTAAGATGCGGAATGGGCGATCGTCGCCCTCACCTTCCCGGACCTATTCACGGCCTATGAGCGCAAATGTGCGGACGAGACGATCCGCAACAGCTGGCCGTCCGTCTGGGAGGCGATCCATGGCCGGGAACTCGCGCCCGGCCAATCCTGGACAAAGGACCGGGATGCCTTCGAGCGCAAGCATGCCGGCGACTTGATCGTAATCTCCGCGATCTTTTCCAACCACCATGCCGACATGACGGAGGTCATCGCCACACGCGGTGGTCTGCGCGATGGGCGGGCGGATCAGATCCGCTTTCTCGTGCCCCGCGCCGAATACGCCGCGCGTGACCGTTTTCGGTTTAGTCATCGATCCTGACCGTCATGATGCCTATGACGGCCCTTCCAGTTTTGCGGGTTGGCAAGGGAGGGTTGCGTGATGGCTGCAACGCCAATCCACCATACGCAACTGTCGCGAATGGAAGAGGCGCGGCGGCAGACGCAGCGCCAGTTGGAACTGATCGATCGCCAGGTCTTGCGCCGGATCACATTCATCCTGCCGCAGCTCGCGCGCCGGCAAACCGGATATCGACGCGGGAAGCCGCCGGAAACCGGTTCGTCCCTCGAACGCTATCGCAACAATCTCGCCACCCTGATGGCGGAGTGTCAGCCGGAAGTTGGTGCGCTGACACGAAAGCTGGCCCGGCAGGATGCTGCGATAGCTGCGTTTCAAAAACAGTTCGAACCGGTTGGCGACGCGGCTCAGCCACGAGCGGAGGTCTAGCGCCATGGGAACGATCGCAGACCTCGAACGGAGATCCGGCATTGCGCCATCGCCCGCGGAACGCACCGCGTTCTGGCAGCAGTTCCATCACCTCGACGGACAGGCGTGCCTCGATGCTGGCGTGGCGGAGCTCAGACGAATGATCGCCGCGAAAGAGGGTCTGGCTGAAGTCATCCCGAATAGGCGCGGCCGTGTTCCGAAGCGCGAACGGCTTCCCCCGTTGACCGCTGAACAGAAAACCGGGCTCCAGGCCTATGCCGTCAGACACGGGCGACGCTGGAAAAGTATCCTGGACAACGTCTGGATGGGTGGCGCGCTCTATGACGATGGCGGGACACTGCGCGGTCTTCGAAACACGCACGGTCCGAGTTGGCTGCAATCATATCGGCTCCCAAGCCGAAACCTTCGGCCGAGACCCTCATCGCGCCAATTGAGCATGAGGCGAGTTCGGGAAATGACGACGTGTAGCGTCTCAGGCAGCCATCTTCCTTTCAGCACCCGGTTGGACCAGACCCGTGCCGCTTTCCCCTTCGGTTTTGCTGCGGTCTGAACCAGCGGCCGGTCGTTTCAAGGCCGCGTTCCGCGCCGCGGGCGGCCGGAAGTCGCCGTCCTTCACGGAGCAGGCTCGCGGGCGTCGCAGGGCAGGATGCCCCGCTAGCCCGCAAACCGGCTCCGCTCTGCCTGTCGTCTCCGGACCTTGAAACGCCCGTCTTCCGCCGGTTCGCGGCGACCGCACCGAAGGGCAAGCCGGCACGGGGCCGGAGCCGCTTCGAGGTTGAAAGGAAGAAATCATGGCCAAGCCCGCTACTCCCCCTCGTCAGTCTGCCCGCGTCGTCGCCCTGCTCAAGGGCGCAACCCTCGAAATGGTTCGGCTCACCTGCCCCGACAGTGCCCAGGCACTGAAAATTGCCGAGAGCTTCGGAACCGCGATCGTCGACGGCGACGGAATCCGCGATCTCCATGAGCGCCTCATCTCCGAGACGGCCGATGCCCTTAGCGATGGCCTCGGCGAAAAGGCCATGCAGATCCATCTGCAGCGGATCGTCGGCGCCTTTGTCGGTTCCGCGCACGGCGCGGGCCAGTTCTACAGCCGCGCCGTCACCGAGGCGCGCGATGCCACGGCCAAGGCTGCCAACGACGCCCGCGACGAGGATTTCGACGGCCCTGTCGGCTACGACAGTGCTGCCCAGCGCAGGCGCGAGTTTGCCGCCGACATGGGCGTGCAGGCTCATGCGCTTCGCATGGCGGCGGAGGGCGCCGTTGCAGCCTACAAGCAAATCGTCGGCGAGACTTGGAAGCCCTTCGATCGGCCCGTCGAGAACCCAGGTCACTCTCTCGATCGCAATGCGGCCGAAGCACAGATGTCGGCCTTCGAGTAAGTGCTTCTCCGGCGGAGCTTCGGCTCCGCCATTTTCATGGCGGGAGGCACGTGTGCCGGGGCGGTGACGCCGAGATCGGCCAAACGCGGCCCTGTCCGGCTTTTGGTCCTAGCGGAGCGAGGCGTTCCGGCAACGGCTTCGCCGTCCTCCACGTCCGTTCCGGCCTGCCGGTGCCCTCACCCCTTTCCGCCCCGCCCTATGGACCGCCGTGACGGGGTCGCGATCGGCGCGACCTCCTTGAAATGGAGGTTTGAATGAGCAGGAAGGAAGAAGGCCAACGCGCCGACATCTACACGCGGATCACTGACAAGATCATCGAGGATCTGGAGAAAGGGATTCGCCCATGGATGAAGCCGTGGAATGCGGCGAACACGAACGGTCGTATCACCCGACCGCTACGCCACAACGGTCAGCCCTATTCGGGCATGAATGTACTCCTCCTGTGGTCCGAGGGGATGGCGAGAGGTTTTTCCTCTCCGACGTGGATGACTTTCAAGCAGGCGCTCGAGCTCGGCGCCGCGGTTCGCAAGGGCGAAACCGGTTCGACCGTCGTGTTCGCCAGCCGCTACACGAAGTCGGAGACCGACCGCAACGGCAACGATGTCGACCGGGAGATACCCTTCCTGAAGGCGTATTCCGTCTTCAACGTTGACCAGATCGACGGTCTGCCGGATCACTACTGCCATCGTCCAACACCGGTCCTTGATCCGGTTGAGCGGAACGAGATTGCCGACCGCTTCTTCCGCAACACCGGCGCAGTCATCCGGCATGGAGGATCGCAGGCATATTACTCGCCGGTGACGGACCACATCCAGATGCCGCCTTTCGAGACCTTCCGCGACGCGGCTTCCTACGTGGCGACGAAGAGTCATGAGGTGACCCACTGGACGGCAAATCCGCGACGGGTCGGCCGCGATCTCAGCCGATATTCGAAAGATAAGAGCGAGCGCGCCCGCGAGGAACTGATTGCCGAGCTCGGCAGTTGCTTTCTCTGCGCCGACCTCGGGATCGCCCCGGAGCTGGAGCCAAGACCGGATCACGCCTCGTACCTTCAGTCCTGGCTCACCGTCCTTTCAAATGATAAGCGGGCAATCTTCCAGGCGGCCGCGCATGCGCAGCGCGCGGTCAGCTATCTTCACGGCCTGCAGGGGTCCGAGGAGGGTAGTAGCAGGGCGGCGGCATAAGGCTGCTTTGATTCAGGGACGGTCGTCGACGCCGACGGCCGTCTTTTTGATTGGTTCTCGTTCGGTCTGCGGATGCTGGTTCAGTGTGAGGTCCAACTTGCCCCAGATCGATGCCTTCGTGGCATCGGACTTGGGTTTGCGGGACGGCTTCCTCTCGACGATAAACGGCTTTGTCTGCTGACGCATCAAGCCACGCGTGCTGGTCTTCGGAGTGAACAACGAAATCGTCGACAGGATCACCTACGAGGTCTTTCGCCGTGCAGACAATTCTCTCGATATGGCCGTGAGCTCCGAGCTTTCCGACAATAGCTACGGATTTCCTGCCTCTATTTCTGCATAGCGCCGATGCAGTCGGCCGGCGTCCTTGTACGTTTACCGATATGGATTGCCGCCGCACCGCTTTCGACCATTGCCGTTGGCCCTCGACGGGAACCATTGCCACGTCCCTTAGCCTGACGTTAGTGGCGCTCCATTTGCGGGCTCGATGAGGCATGTCTGACCGGAAAGCGGCTTCGCCTCGATCGTCCTCCCGCAACGGCCATCCGAAACTTCTTCCCCTGCCGGCTCCGCCGCCATTCCTCGCGCAGCAACAAAGTTCCTCCCNCAACGGCGCTCCATTTGCGGGCTCGATGAGGCATGTCTGACCGGAGAGCGGCTTCGCCTCGATCGTCCTCCCGCAACGGCCATCCGAAACTTCTTCCCCTGCCGGCTCCGCCGCCATTCCTCGCGCAGCAACAAAGTTCCTCCCGGCCGCCCTCCATTTCATTTCGGCCCATTGGGTGCGGTCCGATCGTCCCCGGTCCTTGCGACAGCCATCGAGGCCGCAATGGTGCGGCCCGAAACAGCAAAAGGAACTTGGACAATGGCTACCATCGGAACCTTCACCTCCACCGAAAACGGCTTCTCCGGCTCGATCCACACGCTCGCCCTCAACGTCAAGGCCCGTATCGCCCGCATCGAAAATCCCTCCGACAAGGGGCCGCACTTCCGCATCTACGCCGGCAACGTCGAGCTCGGTGCCGCCTGGCAGAAGACCTCCGAACAGGGTCGCGACTACCTCTCGGTCAAGCTGGACGATCCGAGCTTCCCCGCTCCGATCTACGCCACGCTGGCCGAAGTCGAAGGCGAAGACGGCCTGCAGTTGATCTGGTCGCGCCCCAACCGCGACTGAGGTCCTCGAGGCTCCGCCCATCCGGCGGGGCC
>NZ_LMRG01000007.1 GCF_001425605.1 Rhizobium sp. Leaf453
GGATTTGCAGTTCGATGCGCTGGCGCGATGGGCCAACCATCCGCCAGCAAAAGACGGATGGTCAGACGAAACAGGTGGGGGGTCAAAATTGGACGCCGGTCACCCCGCCAGAGGGGTCAATATTCCACGCCGAAACACACAATTCCGTCCAACAAGAGATGAAGAGGAAGCCTAACTCGAACATGCACAGCGTCTACACTCTCGCATCGGAGGAATTTCGTAGGAACTGGGAGCAGCCCGAGTTTCGAAGTGCGAAAGTAGGCGGAAAGGCCGCCTTCTCTAGCATCGCAAAGGCGGTTCAAGATGAATTCAGCGTCAACTTGACCGAAACCCGAGTGATCGACGAGATGACCTTTGCCGACGTCCCGGTGGCTGTCTGGGACATCTTCCACTCCTTCGAGAAGTTCTTCCGTGACTGAGAGCCCACTTACATACCGCAAAAGCCACCAATGAAATCACCGACAATGTCGTAGCTTACTTACGAGGCTTGGCAACCGCTGGTATCTTGGCCCCTAATCGATGTTGGCGACGAGATACGTCGGGCCGTGACCGCTCTTGCTAACCATCGCGCTCGATCTGCCCATCGCGTCCGCCTGCCTTACGGCAGAGTCACGGAAGTCGAACCGGGCCGACGACGACGCACCGTTTCCAGCCGTCTTCCATGCGCCGAAACCCTGATCAAATACGATCGTTGCCGATTTGCCGCCGTCGAACCGCAGGTGCATATAACGGCCGTGGGCGACGCGTTTGAACGTGACGCGGAAGTCGATGTCCTTCTTCTTAGCGTACTCCTTCAACACCGCTTCGGCGATCACACCGTCTCGCCAGTCGTTCGATAGCGAGTTCTGCATTCCCGGCTTGTTTCCCGGCTGATCTCCAGTCAGCAGCTCGACAACACGACGAGGGGTCGCCCCTTTGGTCAGAGCCGAAACTGTGTCGACGAACATCTTCGCCACCAACGGAGACTTTACGTAGGGGTCGCTGTAGACGATGGACTCGATCGTTGTCGTCTTCGGGATTCCCAAGTCCTCAAGAAGACCTCGAATCCTTGAAGCCATGCTGCCGCCGAAGATCGTCAGCGCCCGATCAAGCTCGTTCTCGATCTGGTCGTATTTCGATGCCGCCGATGGGAGCAGGGACTTCTTGTCTATCGACGTGGCCGAGGGCATCCAGTCTACGGTCGCCTTTACGACCGGCTTCCTCGCCGGCTCGCCCCAGTTCGCTCCTGGAAGCCAAGACGACAGATCTCTCGACGCCCACGCTGTCGTTCTCAATCCCGAGGTCACGGCAATGCCAGCGACCGCGCCATTGGCCGCCGTCGTCGCGGTTCCAGAATGGATCGGGAACGCGCCGCCGGTCCTACTAAACCGCAGTCCGAGGTCGTAGAGCGCCAGCTTTCTTGCGCCGTCATAGGCACGCAGAGCGGCGTCCGGGACGACGAAACGAATGTCGTATCCCTGCGAGTGCCACTTTGCGAACTGAGCCAGTGCCGCCCATTCGGATAAGTGTCCGGCGTCCGTCGTTTCGGGAAGGAAGACATGCACGACGGGCTTCGCGGAGTCGATGAGAAGCCGGTTGACTTCATCCAGGGGGGACGTGGAGAGAAGGGCGTCCTCTGCAAAACGCTCGTCGTCCGGAAGGGCGTCGTTCAACGAGAGATGCGCGTCAAGGAATTTCAGCGCAGCGATTCGATCGAGCTTTCCTTCCTCGAACGGAGCGTCGGACACCAGGACGCATGCCGCGCATCCTGTCATGCATCCAGGGTTGGAGCAGTCTAGGACCGCCCGAGCCTCTCGCAGCACCGTCGGTAGCCGCGCGGGTATCGCGGATGAGAATCCAGCGCCGCCTGCCGCGCGGTCGAATACCAGCATCGACCGGACGCGCTGGGCGAGGGTGCCTTCCCAGTTCTGCGTCGCGAAACCCATCTCGTCGGCTTCGATGCCGAGGTCGCGAGCGATCCCTTCGCGTAAGGCTAAGACGAGCGCGGTCGCTGCGGCCCTACTCAAGGGAGCGGAAGGTTGCAACTCGAAAACGTCCGTCGTGATTTCGTAGCCAAGCTCCAGATTTCGCCTGATCGCCCAAGAACTGTCGTTGCCTTCGCAGAACATCCGGCTCTCTCCCTTCTTCCACCTCAGCGGAAGATGGAGCTGGAGCGGCGACCGCAGATCAGGATTGGGATCGCCGTTCTCAAGGTTTTCGTGATCGGGTGCCGCGCGTCCGCAATGTAGGCAAAGGGCGTAGCCGTTCTTCGACTGACCGCGATTGCTGTAGTAGACTGATCCTTCCCTTGTGCTTCTGAACCGACCGAGATCTGGAATGGGCAGCGACGTCCATGCGCTCGCGCGGACGGAAACGCTCGGCTCCTCGGGCGGCACGTAAGAGATGATGTCTGTCTCCGCGTGGGCCTTGTCTCGCGCGTCGACCGAAAACCCGGCCGGCCGGAGATACTGGTCGTTCTTGACCGCTCCGGCGCAGACCGGGCATTCAGGGACGAACTCCCGGCCCGTGTCGCTCGTGCCACAGGTCTGGCAGACCCAATGGAACTTGAGGCTCTGGACTTCCCGAACGTTCTCTTCGCTTGCGGGTCGTTTCCAGTTGAGGAGCACGCCGGCCGATTTATGCACCAGACCGTCGAGTACTATCTCGGAGCCGGGAGCATAGTCGCGTATGGCGAGGTCGAGAGACCGTTGCGGACCAACAAGCCGCGTTGTTCGCCGTCCATCCTGCGGCTCGCTGGTCTTCGCCTTGTGTGGGACGAATGTGACGACGCCGGTCGGAAAGCCGTGACCGGGAAGAAAGCCGCGGTCAGCGAGTGCGCTTAGAAGGAACTCCTGGCACAGCCGCTTCAGTTCCAACGCCATCCTCCCCTTCGCCGCCTCCTTGATACCTTCGTCCTTGGCGAGAGCCTGCAGTCCCGTCCATTCGTTCACGAAGCCCGTCTCGAGCAGGGTTGCGATCTCCAGGCAGCTTTCGACGAGATCGAACTGGCCTTCGAGAACCGAGTGCCTAACGAGGCTTGAAAGATCCTTCTCCACCGCGCCTTCCGTCGACGGCAGCGCGAGCCACTCGCGAAAAGCCGCGATCGGTCGCTGGTCGACAAGGGGTCGGTTTTCACCGACCACTGCCGGCGTACCCATGAACGCCCCGATCTCCATCTTGATCGCGTTGCCACCGCGCTCGAGCATGAAGCGCCTCAGCAGGAATGCGTTCACGTGTCGCTGCACGATCGGCCGGCTGCTCAGGGCCACCTTCGGCGCGGCCAGACTGCGGGCAAGATATCGTGCCGGCGAATTGAACGCCTCGCGGTCGAGCGGCCGGTCCCGGCAAAAGGTGAAGGCGAGCGAGAATGGCTGTCTGCGGCGGCCCGCGCGTCCCACCCGCTGCTTGTAGTTGGCTACCGACGGCGGAACGTTCGTCATGAGGACTGTCGAGACCGATCCGATGTCGACGCCCATCTCCATCGTCGTCGAGCAATTCAGTATGTTGATCGCCCCGGCCTTAAACTGTCTTTCGTAGTGATGAAGAACAGAAGCGTCCTGCTGCGCCGAGTGCTCTGCCGAACGAGAATATTCGGCGAACAGAGCGACACGGTCCGAAATGTTGTTCCAGGCACCGTCGGCGCGCAGCTCCTTCACCTTATCGGAACTTTCGAGCCAGTCGCGGATCGCTCGCCGGCCTTCCTCAAAATCGACGTCGCCTAGAAGAATCGATGGCAGGGCGGGCAGCTTCCTCGGCTCCGCCAGGCGTCGGGCCGAGTGCCTCGACGCCCTCACAAGCGGGCTCGCACCGAAAGGAGCAATGTCCACGATCCTGCGCGTCAGCGTGCAGAAGAACCCGTCCAACAGAGGGGCGATGTGGGCCTTGCGCAAATCCAGTGCCGGATGGTCTGGATTGTTGTTGAGAACCGCCTGCAGTTGGTTCCAAGCCCCATTGAAGATGTCTTCGAAATCGGCGCGGTGGTCTGGCCTTGATGGATCCAGTCCCAAGCCATTCATCAAGAGCATCTGAGGCGTGGAAGGATTGGATGGGTTCTTCGGAACCCCCGGCCATGCCAGGTATCGGCGGTCGCCATCCGTGGTTCGTCCGGGAGCGCGTAATGATCGAATCCTCGCCC
Organism: Rhizobium sp. Leaf453; assembly: GCF_001425605.1. Lineage (GTDB taxonomy): Bacteria > Pseudomonadota > Alphaproteobacteria > Rhizobiales > Rhizobiaceae > Pararhizobium. Next base: position 4,115 of record NZ_LMRG01000007.1, read on the forward strand.
TCGGAGTGATCCAATGCATGACGCCCTCGTCGATCGCGATGGCAGCATTGGCACGTAGGAAGAACGTCGTGATCGCATAAAGGAACGCCTGCCAGTCTTCGACACCCTTTCCGTAGCGGACAAACGCGGGCGGTACGACAGTCTTGCTGTCGATGCCTGCGAACCGAAGTCTGGCGAGCCCTAGGCTTTCCAGGGAGAGCGCGGTGCGAGGACGTCTCGCGAATTCGCGGAGCAAAAGGAATTCGGCGAGCTTCCTGCTGTCGTGGAACAGCTCCGGATCGCGCGGCTGCCAGACTTCCTTGACCCACTCAGCAACTTCTTTGCGCTGCGAAAGTCGGGTGACCATGTCGTCCCAGGCGATACCGCCGGGAGACGGCTTGTTCGCATCGGCGAGCGCCTGTCTCTCCTTATCGAGGAGACCTTGCAAGACTGCGTTCGGAGAAAGAGCCAATGCTGCTTCCAGACCGGCGATCGTGTTCTCGATATCAGTAGTGTCAACCGTGCTTCCGGTTCCTAGTGAGTGCTGAACAGTGTGAAAGACGAACGAGCGAACGAAATTTCGTTCGGATTCTGCCTGGATCTTCGCCGACATGCGCGCAGTGCCCTGGCGGCTGTCGGTGAAGGACAGGACACGCTTACCCTGAGACGGTGCCGTTTCCCTCGCCATCTCAGGATCGACGCCTTCCAACAAGATCGGCGCCGCGTTCGCTATCATGAAAGGTGCGCCAAAACGGACTGGGCGAAGCAGTCTGTCAATGCCTTTTGTGGCGTTCGTCTGGCAGCAGGGACAGGATTCGAGCTTTAGAGCTGAGTACACCGAAACTGAATTTACCGACCCAACTGCCTCGATGCTCCAGTCGGTCCTGGAAAGGTGCAATGGCCTGAACTCGGGGCCGGCCATAGACCCAATCAGAATCTCTGTCCCTACAATCTCCGCAAGCGTTCTGTCCTCTTCCGCTGCCTCCGCGTCGACATCGTCGCCCGTGCCGTCGTCATCCCTGGTGGCTTCGAGCTCGAACTCGTCCTTGCCGAGGTCGCGGCGGGTAGAGCGGATACTGTCGTTTGAAAGCTCTTCCGCTTCCAGAAGGACCTCACCGCACTCGGAGCAGCTCACGATCTCAAGCACTGGGGCGGTGCAGGCTGGGCAAAAGTCGCAGCGATCGATATAAACCGCTCCGAACGACCAGCCAGCGGGTGATGCCGGACAACCGCCGTTCACGCAGGTCCAGAGGCCTGGTATCGCTCTTTCGAAGCTATGCACCCTTACGGGCGCCAATCGTTCCTCGTCGCCCTTCGATTCTGGATGCGGCCTCACCGCGCTGGAAAGCAGATTTAGATATCGCTCAGCATCAAGTCCCAGTGTCTGAGCGGAACGCTCGAATTCAGCGAGCGTCAGCGGTTCCTTAAACAGTTTCTCAGAAATGAAGCTCCATACGCGATCATCGCCCGCAAGAGCCTCGTACCTCTCCTCCGGAGGAGAGGCGAAGAGCGAGTCAACGTTCGCGATCCGGGCGCGTTGGGCTGGGCGGCCCGGAAGCTGGCGATGACCTTCGACAACATGGACGTTTGCATGTTCGATCCCTGCGACGTCGGCGAGAAATCTCTTGAGCTGGGACTGGATGTCGTCACCGCTGCCGATCGTTGCCGAGGTCGCCACGAAATGAATTTCTTCTGGCTTGCAATCGAAAGCAATGAGGACGCGGCGCAGCAGTAGTGCTATCTCGGCTGCCGCGGCGCCGACCAAAGAGTGAGCTTCGTCGAGGACGATCCACTTGAGCTTTCCCTTGGACTTCTCGATGATGGGCTGGTCGTCCGCACGGGCGAGCATGTATTCAAGCATCGTGATGTTCGTTACCAGAACCGGTGGAGGGCTTGCGCGTAGCTGCTCGCGATCGCGAAGCTTCTCTGGCGTCTCGCGACGCACTGAGTTTTTTTCCGATTGAGGAAGGTTACCGTTGTAGAGGCAGTACCTAATTTTACCGGAAAATGGCGCCGTCCATGCGGAAAGACGCTCTTGCTGGCTCTCGATCAACGCGTTCAACGGATACAGCATAATTGCCTGCACGCCTTCCAAAGGCGTCGTTACCATTTCGAGCTGCCGGACAAGATCGCTCAGGATCGGAAAAAGGAAGCACTCGGTCTTGCCCGAACCAGTTCCGGACGTGACCAGCACGGACTGGGGCGAGACGCCGCTCGCGAGGTGTTGCCAGGTTTCCAACTGGTGGGCAAACGGGCGGCGGCTCCTTGGAAACCGGTAGTCATTTGGCTCGGGAATTTCATCAAGCATCGAAACGAAACGAGTATGCAGCAGGGACGTTTCCACATTGGCCATCGTACCTTCGGCCGTTACATAAGGATGCGCCCCCTCGATAACCGGCTGTTGCAAAAGGGCGCCCTCGGTTGAGGAGTCGGAGCCAAACATTCGCCTCATATGATCTGCGAGTGCGATGTTTCTGATCCCGGACTGCGCGATGATTGCTTCTGCCGTTCTTCGACGAATATCGGAAAGAGTATTGAAGGGTTTCAAGAAAGGGCCTCGTAAAAACGTAAAAGATGCGGATAGGCAAAGGAGACGTACCGGCCGTGCTCACGGAGTGTCCGGCGCACTACGATGTCGGAAAGACTGCTTGAAGCAATCTTTCCTGTCGCAGCGGCAGCGAGGAATGCTGGAACCGCAATCCCTTCGAAATCCGCCACGCTATGATTTTTAAACTCCGCCGGCAGGCGGATCGATGACTGCAACAGAAGTTCCAGCACCGGATTGCGGCCAACCTTCCGCTCTGCCGTCTCGTCGTCAAAAAGATGTTGGTCGCGGACGAATTCCATCAGCACGATGTCCAGTGACGGCTGCAGTTGCGCGAGGCCGGCATCGAAGACCGCTGTGAGAGCGGGTTCGATTGATAGGAGGGCGGCGCGCAGGGACTGAAAGTGCCCTGCCAGAAGCTCGAAAAGCCTTTCCGGCGGCAGTTGCACAAGCGATAGAGCTCTTTCGAATTCCTCCCTCTCGGAGACGAGCGTGTCCCTCCAGGCTTTTGACGGCAGTGCAAGCCAAAGGAAGGGCAACTGGTCCTGCAGCCCCCATATCGCCTGTCTCTGCGCATCGTCCTTGGCCTTGAACAAAAGACGAAGCAACGAGTGGGGCCGGAGGGCCATGACCTTGAGAACGTCGAAGGCTGCAGCAGGAAGGCCGTTCAGATTGCACGCGAGGTCGATTAGATAATTTACGTCTTCAGCTCTCAGCGACCCGGACTCGAACTCGGCGAGCGCTTCCGTAAAAGCTGCAGTTCGTGACCTGGTGTTGGGCGAGAACAGAGCCGACAAGAGCACGGAGCGGTCCCCTCCGCTCGCAGGAAGGACCACCAGAAGCGGTCTCGAAACAACGTCCGGGCCGTCCCGAACGTAGACGAGACACGGGCCCTCGCAGAAATCGGGAAGCGCGAACGTGCCTTCTCCATGGGGTTTCAACGCATGCTCCTCCGTCGGTCGCAGGATCATACGCACGACAGGATCTGACGGCAGCACCCGATCAAGGACGACAAGTCCATCGTGGTAGCGAGGAGAAGGATACCTATATCGCTTCAATCTTATCGACGTTCTAGCATCGCCGATGAAATCCATGTCGAGGACGGCGTCCTGATCACTGATACGCGCCATCAGTTCTTCGACGACCGGCTTCAAGACAGATAGCGGTATTTCTCCACTGAAGCTGAATTGAAGGGAACTCGATCGTTCATTCCGGGGAGTGAGCGTGAGCGTGGCCTTCGAAGAACTCTCTGCAATTGCCCCTCTAAGGACGGTCACATCGATCTCCTGGCCAGGCTGGACGATCTCGCCGTCGCTGGAAATGACAGAGGCCAACCGGCTCTTTATCGGCACGGACACCTTAAATGGCTGGCCTTGCGGAGCACGGAGAATTGCCTCGACACGATACCGGGGACGCCCGGCGAACGAGAGGCGGTGTTCCCCATCGCGCACGTTTCGAGCCGCGATGTCGCCAGATCCCAGGCCGATGGTCCATCCGTCAAAGTTGTCCTGGATGATCTGTGCTTCGGTAGCGCTGGTCATCCTGCCATGCAGCCGCGCGCCGACTGGCACGATCGCGATACGCCTTCGCTCAAGTTGTATGTCTGCGATCGGGTCGCGCCAGGAGATGTCGAAGACGCCGAGGCGAGACAATCGACGCTCCTTGACCGGCGTCCATGACCCGCCTGGCTGACGGATTAGGACTTCATTTGGACGGATCTGGCGCACGCCCGTCTGCGAGCTGATCTCGATCGTGACTAGCCCTTCGAATATTTCGATCTCGTCAGCAGGCTGAAGCGGAGAGGTGTCTGTAGCCGATAGCGCAAGACTTTCTTGCCGTTCGTCCTTGCCGGCCTCTATCCTGTACCGCTCGCCGATCGCTGCATCAGGCTTTTGGAAGTAGGTGGTGCCGGTGACGATGTGGACGACAGTCTTGCCTGCTGCCGGCCATGTCTCAGGAGCAGCCGTTCCTTCCTGCGTAATGGCGATCCAGTCCGCAGGCGCTAACACGTAAACTGTCGGTGCGGGTAGGCTCGCAGAGCCCGTCTTGGCTAGCCGAAGCTTTTTCGGCGCGGTCTGGTCGACGGAACCTTCTGCGACGAACGACATGATTTTCGCCACGACAGGCGAACCACCGGGCCATACGAAGGGATGAACTTCCGATCCGCACGTAAGATTGACGGTGACACCCTGGTTGAACTCGAATCCTACGTGCATTCTGTCGAGCGTCGCCGTCGGACGTATCCGCCATGTCTTCTCGAATTCGGTGGGAGGCTCGAAGAGCGCCAACTGGCTCGGAAGGAAGTCGACAAGCTTGCCAGACGGACCTGCCTTCCATCGTCCCTTTAAGGAAACGCCGGGGAGTTTGCCGGCGGGAATGTCACCGCGCGCCTTCAGGAGCAGCGCAGGTCGCCATAGTTCGCCGTCGAGAACAAGATAGCGTTCGGCACAGACCCCACTGCCGGCCGTTCCAGCTTCGGCCTTCTCGACCAGCAGACCGCTCAAAAGCCGCCGCGCGATCTGCTCGTCGTTCGTGGGGATGAATATAGGTAAGGTGGACTTCCATTCAGGGCTTTGCGCATCGAGAAAGGCTACAGGATCGACTCCAGCCGGCGCGGTCTCCACCGTTCGACGCCAGTCGAGCAAGGTCAGTACGAGTTCCGCGCAGAGGTCAACGAATCCTTCCTGCCTGTAGGATTTGCGGATCATCCATGACATGTCATGGGCAAACCCTTTGACGTGGTCCGCCGTACCGTCCAACAGCGAGAAACGCATAATGTTTCGAAGATAGTCCGAGAGCCAGCTTGATCCGCCGTCTGCGATCACATTTGCCGAAATTCCACCTTCCAAAGCAAGCGAGAGCAAGAATTCTCGACCACCGTCGAATTTCAGAAGAGGGCGCTTCCAATACTTCAGGCCGACTTCCGAAAGGCGTCGCCGGACATCGTGAGGAACGTTGATTAGGACGTCCAGGTTGAGGGCGTCCCATTTCAAGAACAATGTGGTGGACTCTCTGCGGAACCACTCGCCACAGAATACGACGAACAGAGCACCCGCAGAGCCATCTTCGCGCAGGATTTTCGCCTGCGAAATGCGCAGCAGTGTCTGCGCTTCAAGGTATTCGGCGTCGGTCATCCTGTATCTATGAAGTTGCCGGCCGTCAGGTGCTCTAAGAGCTCTTTTGAACAGGTAGGTGGAAAGCCAGCGGACTATCGGATCGTTCGGTTTAGCGGCGGGCAAAGCTTTGCGAAGCTTTCTCAGCTCGGCAACAACCTCCCAGTGGAGTTCGAGAGCGGCGTCTGTCTCACGCGCCTTCAAGACTTCACTGATTTCCGCCAGCCGGCTCAGGTCGTCCCGACCTCTCTCGAACTCGGCGCGTAACGCTTGATCTGTAAATTCCCCCAGGCGCATCGTTCCCCCATCCGCACGCCGAATTCTACTCAGTAATTATTATTAGAAGTTGAATCCTAGAGGCGAATCCTCGCCCTATACGCTATGCTTCATCATTGATAACGGCAACTGCTTTCGGCAAAAGGTGAATGGGAGCCGAGCACCCTACGCATGTCGATTGACCACCGGGGCGGGCAGATCGGGCGGATATTGGTGTCAGAGCGTCTCAAGCACGGGCCTCAAGGAACCCGAGACGACTTCGAATTCGCTGTTTTGTAGCACCGATCGCTTGTCGGTAAATTCGATGACGCTGGCGTCGCCCGGATCAATGCCGTGCATTGAAACCGTCCCGAGGATCGTCTGACCCTTGGGATGACGGGAATCGATGATCAGCGAAAGCATGGACCGCGCGTTCCTGTCGTCCTGATCCTGCTGGTTCGGACTGTCGATGACCATTGGTGCAGAGAATGCGGTCGAGTACTCCTGAATGGTCGCAAGCAGCGCGAGTTCATACGCCAGAAGCAGGCGAGGCTGCTCGCTGCCGGTCTCGACAATGCGCCCGGTGATTTTGGATATCGCGTCGTAGTCGGGATTCAGCACATTCAGCTTGTCGATATAGCTGCGCATCCTTTCGGCATAGAACCGCTCGCGCTGCTCTCGATGTTGCCGTTTGTTGAATTCCTTGAGAGCCGCTTCCATCTCGACGATGGACGCCTCGAAAGTCCCTATCTTCTCGTCGAGCTCGGAAATCTGCTCGTTGAAAAGCGACATGGCCTGCCGACGGCCCTCGTTCTCGATCACCTCCTTGAGCGTGACTCGTTCACGTTCGACTTCCAGCGTCGACTGGACTTCAGCGATAATGCGGTCGGTAGAAACCATCCCCTTTTCGACGTCGCGCGCCTTCTTCGCGAGATCGTCGATCTTGTCGAGGGAGCTTGCTACGAATTCGAAGCACTGATCCCTGTCTGCGAGGATCGAGAAACGGTGCCTGAAATCGTTCCGATGATCCGTGCCGCATGTCGGGCAGGCAATCGTCTCGCGTCCGTCCGAGGCCGCCCAGTTCGCATCGGCTCCGAGTTCTCTCGCCGCAGCGCGGGCCAGCTCGATCTGTTCTTCCAGAAGGAGCCGCTCGTCGACCACCGCGGCGAGTTTCGCCGCGCGCCGTTGCCGTGCGTCGCGCAGTTCCGTCAGGCGGGCGAGAAGGTCCTCGACCGCTGCGTCGTGAGCGTAGGCAGAAAGCTCGATACCCTGGAAGACCGGATCGAGACCAAGCTTGGCGATGACGCCGGCTACCGTGTTCCTTTCGGATAGAGCCTCGGACTTAAGCCGTGCGGCCACTGTCCTTTCAGCCGAGATCTTGTAGAACTCGTTGGGCTTGATACCCGAATGATATTCGATGATGGCCCGCCTGAAGTTCGCATATTGCGTCAGCCTGTCGAACGACGAGAGCGGGCGCTCCCATCCTCCGTCCTGATCCATGTAAAAAGGTAGAAACGCATAGGCAGGCGGAGGTATCTCGGGTTCGTTCTGCCTGTTCAACAGGGTCAGACCGAAGTCGAGCTTGTCTGCAAGAAACGGTCCGAATTCGTGCGTGATACTGTTAGTGGAGATCAGCTTCTTTCCGTCGACATCGAACATGGCCAGTTGACGGCCGTCCCTGACGACGGAATAGGCGGCATCGTCGATCCGCATATGAAGTCTGCTCTTGACGTTCGCGGCCGCCCAGTCGCGATGTATCGCCTGTGGAGCCGCACCTAGCGTCCAGTAGAGGCTCTTGATGACAGAGGACTTACCGACCCCGTTCATTCCCTGGATGATCGTCAGCTTCGGGTGGAATTCTATCGTCCGTGCCTTCCTTTCGGTCAGCGACAACAATTCCAGCCTTTCGAAGCTCAAGCGTTTCATCTTTTTCTTTTCTCAGATTTCGGACGAGAAGGGCGAAGCGTTCGCGTTCGTTCATTGGCGTTGGTACTCGTAGAGGATCATGGCGGCGATCGCGGCGTCGTCGGCAGTCGGCGACCAGGCCTGCACCACATCCCTAACTTCGACGACGGCCTCCTGCAGAGCTACGACGAAATCGTGACGCCCATTGAAAATCGGTTCAATAGCGGTCGCGATCTTCGGCGCGACATGTCGCAGCGTTTCCCAGCGCGTTCTGCGCTCGATCTCGTAGCGGTCCCATGCCTTCATGATTGCCGTGACCCTGACGAACCCAAGCGGCTGGAGAAACGGGGCTACATTCGCCCAGCTAGGCGCCGTATGCTCTCCATGTATGCCGAGGAAGGATTCGACGTCGGACCTCTTGAGGACGTGCGCGGCGTCGAACCCCGTCAAAGTACGAACTGCGGGCTGCGGCTTCGCCTTCCGCCTGCATTCGCCGGACAGGGCGTCGAAGAACGTCTTCGCGCCGCGTTCGCTTCCCGTGCGTTTAAAAAGGATGTCGGCCACTTGTCCGACGACGGTGTGATGCGCGTTGTCGAAATGGAGGGGACTGTAGTTCAGATGGTAGTACGGCAGGTGCGTCGCCGTCACGAATGCGGCGTCTTCGGCACTCATTGCGATCCCGAGCTCTTTCAACGAATCCTTGTCGAGTGTTGTCAGGCAATGCTCGCCGACATCCCGGCTGAGTTTGGGCATGGGCATGTTCGTGACTATTACCGCACGGTCTATACACGTCGAAAAGCGCCGGATGTTATCGAACATCCTTCCCGCGACGGATGCACCGTGCCCGTTGCCGTCCTTCGCCTTCTTCCGCTCGGTGAACCGGCTTACCGTCCAGTTACCGCTCTTGCGCGTTTTCACCTGATAGAAGACAACCTTCTTCGGCGTCGCCTCGTGGTCGAGTTCTAGGATGTCGTCGTGGGATTCGAACAAGAATGCATAGGATTGATCGCTGACGTGAAGCGCGAGCATCCGTTGGATTCCCCAAGCATACTGGTAGTCGAGGCGCTCGGTCAGTACCGCGCCGCCGTCCTCGCGCTTCGCTTCTTGTTTTAACTTCTCGACTACGCCCATCTTGCCTCAACGCGAATCAATTCCTTTGCGGCAGCCGAGAGTAGCAAAGTGTTCGCGAATAACGAGAGCGTGGAAGCCAAATGGCTTCTTATCCACGGACAGGAGTGCAGACTTGTGTTCGACGCGACCCGCTGGGAGCTCATCCCCAGCGTGATCGAGCCAGCTCGAGCAGCGGCACGCATTTTTCGTTGAGAACAAACCCCGTCTCCTCGGCTTCGGGCGGCAGCATATAGAGGACGTCCAGCGGCAGGTTCTTGCCCGCAAGTCTGATCTCGTTTTTCAGCCGCGACAACGGCTCGCCGGACGGGCCGACGACCAGGATGTCGAAGTCGTTACCGACGCGAACGAGGGAAGATCCGAACATGAAGGATTGGAACTCGGACAGCGAAGGGCAGGTTTCAAGAAGATGCCTCGCCACTTCACCGGACGTCTTCAACGTCCTTTCAGGAGCACCTGGAGTTCGTCCCATTTCATCACCTTGCAGCCCAGCTCTTCTCCAGCTTCGATAGCCTTTTGGGTGGGTTTCCCATTCGGGTTGATGTTCCATACGACATCCACCGCGCCGAACCGATCCCAAAGGGCCCGAACCGCCTCGGCCGTAGGCTCGTATTCCCTGACCATCCCAATCCGAAGCTTCCGACCGTCTGCGAGTGTCACGCTATGGATCCGATCGAACTCTCGATCGATCGACGTCACGCATCGGAGCTGCCTGATCAGCCGATCCGAGAAGAAAAATTCCTTGTGACTGGCCGTCTTCACGTTGTCGTCCTGAATGGCCGAGGTGAGCGTCCCGCCGTTGCCCCAGCCGATCTTCTGACCTTCGAGATATCTGATGGCAGCGCCTTCCCAAACGGCGCCTTTTCTATATCCGCAGAGGAAGTGCATCTCTGGATATTGCTGGTGGTAACCCATCGCCAACGCAAGATCGATGAAGTCGGCCTCTGATATGACGGCGACCGCGTCCGGCCGCCCGTGAGCCGTAATCTTGATCGCGTCTCCACGGATATTCTCCGCCCCCGTTACGACCCGAACTTCTTGGATGGATTTGAGCGCGTAGCCAACCTGCCAGTTCATGCGAAAATTCCGTCCATCTCTTCAGGATACCGGATGCCGCTCCCGGCGACGTCGCAGACGTGCCGCTCGGAAAGACCTCGAACGTGTTCCTGGTATCGAGCGAAAGTTTCCTTCTCCGCGTCGGTCGCGTGATGGAGGTTCGTCTTGATGATCGCGAGGGTACGGAAATGGTTCGGCAGGATCACGCTCCTCATCCGCTGAGACCACGTTTTCGCGGTCTCAGACTCCGGGTCGAATTCGAAAGCCTCGCCATCCACGGGGGCGAATTCCTTCCAAACAGCCTTGTTCTCGCTCATGGCTGCGGTGATCGCGTCGCGCACCTGCCCGCGCACGTCATAGGCTCGGATGCCCTGCTTGCGCGCGAGCGCCCCAAGGTGCTCCGCCTTCCATCCCAGCAAAGAGTTGCGAGGATAGGCGTCCGGATCCTTGTCTACGATCGTATGGCAGGTCGGGCATAGGAGGATGAGATTTTCGAACGTGTCCGGTTCGAACTCCCCTTCTGGACGTTCTTCCCGCCGCGGGCCGCCCTCGCCGTGCGGGATCACATGCGCCATCTCTGCAATATGCTTGTCGCCTCCCATTTCCGCAGGGAAGAGGGGATCGAGGCAGTGAGGACGCTGGCAATGGCCAGCGGCCGCTGAGAAAAGGCGCAGTTTCAACTCTGTCGGTATATGCTTTCGATCTGGCATCGGTGGGCCTTAAATTCGGGTGCAATCTGAAATGGCACCAATGGCTTAAGGTTTCAAGTCTGTCCGGAACGGTAGCGTCGTGGAGCAGCCTGTTGGGTACTTCAACGGAGGGGTCATATCAGCCGTGGTACATTGGCAAGCAGAGGATTTGGTAGCGTGCGGCAGGAAAGGCACAGGTGAGAGTCCGCTCTCATGTGTCGCTCAAAGGGCGGACGGCGGGCTAGCGAAGCTGTATCGCGGGCGCTTAGCAGATCCCGCGCGTCAGCTCTGGGCCTTGCGTGACTGAACCGTCGGTGTTGATCAATGTCTGCTTTGTCCAGACTCAGACTTTTAAGCCGTCAGTCAACTCCCGGCCCCAAAAGTGTTGGCTCTTCCAACTTAACGAAAAAGTCCCAGCGCAACTGACTGAGACCTTAAATTTGATTATTTCGACAAATAAAAATCCAGTGGCTAGTCAGTCAACTCTCGTCAACATGAAGCGATCAGCGCCGGGATCGTAGGCAACAACGGCATTGTCCACGATGATCGTAATGGCAGGCCCTGGAGACACCGGCTCGGATTCGAGCTCGGCGGCATGTTCAGCGCAGCGCGTTGCATACAGCAGGCCATTGTACGTCAGGAGACCGCGGCGACCACAATGCTCGCAAACGTGGAATGATCTCGCCTCAGCCAGGTAATAGGCTTCATCGATCCCCATCCAGGTCCTTTGAGGGGGTTCCGCCATTCTGTAGTAGATCCTCAGACCTCCCATTTTTTCCTTGATCTGAAGCAGATGAAGCGTTCCGCCGCCGGCTGCACTCACCTTTTCGGCAGTGGCGAGGAAGGCATCAACGATGTCGGCCCAGCCGTCTCCGCACTCGATGCCGAATCGTAGGTTCCCGAATGTCAGGTGCGGGTATCGGTCCGCCAGTTCGGCAATCTTGTCCATCTCAGCCTTCTCCACTCATCGGTTGTAGCGGCGTTGAATCCTTGTAGTCACATCAGAGCTGTTCCGACGATGCGCGATCTCAATCTTGTTCCACTAATCAGCCTGCCAGGATTCGAAATCGATAATTGCGAGGTGTTCGCGGCTGGGAGCACCGGCAGCCTTTCACCGCGGCGACGGCGTAGAGACGTTTGCCGAGCTCGTCGTAGGTCTCAATTCTCGCGACAGCTAGTTGCGCATTTTTAACTGCCGTTCGGACACCAGCTTGGCTGCCAGCTCCATCAGCTTGTCCTTATGCTTGTTGAGGTCGTGCTTTGCCCTGTGCCATTCCTCCCGCAGGATTCGATCGACCTCGGAGCGAAAATGCGCAGGAGGGCGGTAGGATTCGTTTACGCGTCGGTAGTCGGCCTCGAAACGGGGACTGTCCCCCATCCCAAAACTGACCACCATCTGTGTTGCGGTCCGGGTTGCCTCGTCCAGGTCGCAATCGAGGATTCCCGCTCCCCCTATAGAGCGGTCCTGGTGAACGACGTCTTCAGCCGCCATTCCCGCCAGAGCAATGCGGATTCTTGCCCGGAGGATCTGTTCCGTCGGCAGAACATGGTCCGTGAATTCGCATGTCATGCTGCCGGCGGATTGCAAGCTACCTTCGATGATCGTGTCCTTGAGATTGACGGTCACGATATCGACGAACCTCGACGCGATGGCCACGAGTGCGTGACCGCATTCATGCGTCGCGACCCGCAGGAGCGAGATTTCGTCGAGTTTGATCAATGGCGGCATGCTCGCTTCGACGTCGGTGATTTCGACACTGCGTCCGTTCCCGCGCGCGACCCTCTTGGCTGCACGCGCCAAACGTTCGAGATCGGCGGGTGTGAGACCATCGAGATGCTCAGTCAGCGGTGCCAGCATGTCAGGTGGTATCGAACCCAGGTGGTAGGCAAGGATTGCAGCTCGCTCTTCCGGTGTTGGAAGCCCAAATTCGATGTGCTGTTCGAAACGTCCCGACCGAAGGATTGCCGGTTCTAAATCCCTCGGTCGATTGGTGGCAGCAAGCAAGATCACACCCGGCCAGTCGGCCGCTGCGCTGGTGAGTTCGAGAAACTGGTTGACGACCTGGGTCTCGTAGTAGGCGTGTTGGCTGCGCCTGTTCTCGCGGTTTCCAATGGAGTCGAGCTCATCGATGAATAACAACGCGGGTGATTTTGACCGCGCTTCATCAAAGGATTCACGCATTGCACGGAGCATGTCCCCGAGGTATCCCTCTCCCGCCGATTGCCACCGTCCGGCAGAGGTCGCGATCAGCGTGACGCCGAGCTCCGCCGCAAGCGATTTCGCGAACATGCTCTTTCCGACCCCAGGGGGGCCGGCCAGAAGGGCGGCCCTGTCCAACGCCGACCACGCAAGCGTCTTGTCTCTCCATGACGACAGGTCAGTCACAAGATTGGCCACCCATTCCCGAGCTGGCCCAAAACCCGGCAGCTCACTGAGACGCGGTCCTTCAAGAGTGTCTGAATCCTTCGCCGCCTGAAGGTTTTCGAAGTCTACGTCATCAAGTGAGTATCTGCAGACGAGCGCCTCGATCATATCCCAGTCTTCGCCGGCCACAGCTTCCGCAGTCGTGGCATCGAGGCAGGGGCGTCGTGCCAGTTTCCGGACGGCGTTGATATGTCGAGTAGCCGGCCTCTCAACGGTCACAGTGGCGTCGGCCGCGATCCGGACAGACGGAGACAGTGCCTCGATATTATCGGTGAGAACGATCGTCTGGGCATTGTACGTGAGAAGGTCGAGACCAACCGTCTTTTTCGAGCCGAACTGCTTGGAAACCACACGATGCATCGATGTTTCGGCGTTGAAGAACGCGCGTGCTTGTCCGGAGAAAAGGAGCTCGGCGGCACGTTCGAAACGGGGAAACCAACGCTTGTTAACAATGACAATCATGAGGCCGGCAGCGTTTCCTCGGAATTGCCGAGTCGGTTTCAATGCTCGTCGCAGTAGGCAATACGCGAGCATGACGCCAGGCCGCTTCTTCACCTCCTTGAAAGCTGCTGAGGTCATTCGATGTTTCATGACCTCTTCTCCTGTCTTGGGATACCGAGACGGTACCAACGGTTCAACGTTCGGACGAAGTGCTCGTCCTCGACGATAAAGTGCGCATAGACCTCACTGGTAACGACGAGGTGCCCATCGGGCAGCGCCGGATGTCCTTCGACGACACCTTCCAGACAAGGGACTTTTCGCGACGACTGAACCCACTGGTCCAGGAAAGGCACCGCCATCAGTGCCGGCGAGAAAATACTGCCGGCTTCAAGCCGCTCGAGGGCGACGACCAACTTCTTCAAACGCCTGATTTCGTCGGTGATGCTGGTGGGCATGATTCGGAGTTCCTGTGAGATTAAAAGCGCTGCCAAAGGATTCGATAAGAATCAAAGGCGCCTTGTTGGCGCCACTGGCGCCTACATATCGTCATTGGATTTCTGGCGTCAACTATTTTGCCGAAAGGTTTTGATCCTCGCGGAGATCGTGGCTAGGAATCCTTATGCGGCCTGCACCACCGAAAATTTTGAAAATTGCCAGGGAGTTCCTCGGTCTCAGCCAAGACGACGTCGAGGCTTTGTTTGGGATTTCTCGAAAAACCATTCAGCGTTTGGAGCGTGGGGACAACGTCGTCGTTCACTACGCGAATAGTCTGCAAGGTTTCTATGAGCTCCAAGGGATCGAATTCGTTCCTCCCGCAGGGGGCAAGGGCTGGGGTGTGTTCAACGCAAACACGAAGAGTGATCCGAACAAGCTGAACGAGCTTGGGGTTATCCCCCCATCGAAGCGGATTAAAGCAACGAAATGAACGCCCGCTAAAACTCAAAACGCAGCGCGATGCGGTATCCCAAGCTGCTGAGCCGTAAGATATGGTTTTGAACAGGCCTAGGCGATGCTCCTTCGATCAGCACGCAGCATGCGTCCGCTCCGACTTCCAGACTAAGTTCCACAGTCAGTGATTTCGCCTGAATATTGTTCAAGGTTGGATATCACCGTTTAACAGCGAACTTCGGTTCGAAATGCTAGCGGACCATTCAGCCGCAAATTCAACCTGTGTTTTGAATCGTCTGATGAGTGGAATGGGGGGCACTGCAGCCTTTAGCCGCGACGCCATTCCGCCAGATAAAGAAGGCCGGGAAACGAGCGGTGATTTTCAACCGCGGCCGAAAAAATGACAGAACAAACGATGAACTTTTTTCGCGCTGAGGAGGCTAAAGCCGAAGAGAGAAACGGGCGGGCGCGAACGCCCGACTTCTCTTTTCGTTCGAGTTCAAGCCGTCCCTGCACTAGCGGAAATCATGCTTGTGCCGGCTTGAAGTCGAAGAAGGCGGAATGCGAGCAAGCTCGCATACTCTTTGCTTCGTTAGAAAAGGAAGTGTTCAAGTGTTCAGATGAGAGCCGCAGACACTAACGACAAAACAACCGTTGGCTCCGGCAAGCAAGACGGGCATTATATCGGGCGAACCCTAAGTGATTGATATCACAGAGAAAAACGTCGGAGTGGCGGGATTCGAACCCACGACCCCTTGACCCCCAGTCAAGTGCGCTACCGGGCTGCGCTACACTCCGTACGACGTTTTTGTTCGAGCTGTGAACACAAGCCATGACCCCGTATAACGAACCCACGACCCCTTGACCCCCAGTCAAGTGCGCTACCGGGCTGCGCTACACTCCGAACCGACGAAAGCCGTATATAAACAGGACTTGGCGCGCAAGCCCTGTTTTCAGAAAAGGCGATAATTCCGGTGAAAAATCCAGTGGGCCAAAAGTTGGATTTTCGGGATATTTAAAGTTTTCGGCAATTCCTTGGCCCGATAATGCGCTGGCAAAATCGAGGACCGAGACGATGGCGAAAACGACAGCCAGGAAACCCCGCAAGCGGCGTGCAAGTGCCAAGCAGGCCAAGGACGGCATGTGGCAATGGTATCTGGCTGGCGTCCTGTCGGTCGGTGCTGTGGTCGCGTATGACAACCGCGCCGAGATCATGCCGATGGCGACACCGTTCTACACCGCATCGATCGCGAAGGTTCATCCCGCAGAAAAGCGCGAGAAGGCCGCTGAACATCGTGTTGAAAGAAACGCGGAAAAGTCTGTTCGAAAGGTGATTGAAGCCGATGTCGATCATCCGGTGCCGGCGCTTGCGCTGCCGATGCCCGACAGCCGGCCGGTCGAACAGGCGGCCTTGGATCAGACGCCGCGCAGGTCCGGAAGCTTCGTCTTCTGCACCGAGACCTTCGAAAACTGCGTCGTCGATGGTGGCACATTCTGGTACGGCCGGAAAAAAGTCGAGATCGCCGATATCCTCGCGCCGCGCATCAAGCAGGCCAAGTGCGACAACGAGCGCAAGGTGGGCTCGCTGGCAAAACGGCGGCTCTGGGAAATCCTCAATGCCGGTGACGTTCATCTGGCTGGTGGAGACGGCGCTGGAGCCCGTGTGATGGTCGCCAACGGTCAATCCGCCGGCGCGGTGCTGGTTTCGGAGGGGCTGGCGTTTCCGAAGTCCGAAGGCAAGCGGGGCTGGTGCACGCAGCAGGGGTGAGACGAAACAGAATGCCTAATCGACGAACTGCCGGGGCTCTTTCCACGCGGCAGTGGAAGCGTCAGATCCTCTTCGCCAGCCGGTAATAGACGGCTTCGGTCTTTTCGATCATCGTCTCCACCGAGAAACTTGCCATCTTTTCCTGGGCCGCCGCGCGCATGGCGCGGTATCTGTCCGGATCAGCGCTTTCCACCATCGCATTCGCCAATTTTGCACTGTCGCCATCATTGGCGACGATCAGGCCGTTTCCATCTTGGTCAATGACGGTCGATGCACCGCCGACATCGGTTGAGATCATCGGCTTTCCGGCCGCCGCCGCTTCCAGCATCACGTAGGACATCGCCTCGTAGCGGCTGGGCATGACCAGCATGTCGAACGCAGGCACGGCCTGCGAGCCGGTGAAGGCCGAGGTCAGGCGGATGCGATTCTGCAGACCGCTTTCGGCAATTGCCTTCCGCACCTCCGGCTCTAGTTCACCCGAACCGACCATGATCATCTGCGTGTCGGGCAGGCGGGAGGCGGCATTGCGGAAGGCTTCGATCAAACGTTCCGGCGCCTTCTGGTGCGACAGGCGGCCGATGAAGCCGAAGACGAAGGTATCCGGCGAAATGCCGAAACTCGCGCGCACGGTGCTGGCCATGTCGAGCGGGGGCGGCGAGACGCCATTGACGATGACGGACAGCCGCGTCTCGGGCATGCCAAGCGACAGGGCATGAGCATGCTCGTCCTCGGAGACACAGATCAGGTAGTCAGTAAACAGGCGCGCAAGGATGACCTCGATGAGGCCATAGACAAGGCGTCCGCCCTTGCCGAGCGTCGGGTCCATCGTGCGGAACGCATGGGGCGTGTAAACGCGTGGGACATGGCGGCCGGGCAGGTAAGGGCGGGAGAGCGCGCCTGCCTTGGAACTGTGTCCATGGACGATGTCGAATGGCTGGCTACCCTTGATGATCTGCCGCAGCGCCCTGAACGCCGCAATGTCGGACGGCCCCGGCGCACGCTTCATGGCGATGGAATGAACGGCAGACAGATCGAGCGATTTCAGTTCGCGGATAAAGCCATCCTCGGCCCTGACCGGTGAATAGACCGCCTCGACGTGATGTCCCCGCTGCTTCAGCCCGCGGCAGAGATCGAGAAAGTGCCGGCCGGAACCACCGCCGCTTGGTTCGAGCACCTGCAGGATGCGCAGGCCGCCATTCTCGCCAAGGGTCAAGGGAGTGATGCTCATATGGAAAAATCCGCCGCTTCGCTCGAAAGTCGATCCGCGCTCACTTCTAGCGTGCGGACGTTAACGCGCCGTTGGCGAGGGTGGCAAGCCGTGTGATCCGCTGATGCGGATCGAGCGCCTGTGGCGATATTCCAGGGCGCCACAGCCCCAGACGATGCCGAGCAGAAGGAAGAAATGCCGCCAGTGGTCGGTATCGATGACATTGCCGATGGCGGTATGGCCGATCAGCACGATCCAGGAGATCATCAGATAGGGTTGCCACGGCCGGTCCAGCAGCAGGAAGCGGAAGCCCATCGTAATCGTCCAGATGATCAGCGTGACATAGGACACGAAGCCGAGCCAGCCGTAGGAGGTCAGGCTTTTCAGCCAGATATTGTGCTCGTCCTCGGGAAAGATCTGGCTGAACACCATCGGCCCGATGCCGAGTGGTTTTTCCATCGACATCAGGAAACCGATCTTGTGTCGATCGAAACGTCCGAGATGGCCGCCGTCATATTCCTGGACAAGCTGTGTACGGTTGGAAAACAGGTCGGAGACCTGGGGGATCTGAAGGGCGATGACGAGGGCGACGACCATGGCGATTGCTCCACTTAGCGCGATCACCAGGATTTTCAGCCGGAAGGCCCCGGTCCGCTCCTTCAGCAGCATCACGAGCACGAGCGCGCAGGCGCAGAACAGGTAGAGTGCCCATGCCGCGCGCGAGAAGGACAGGAACAGTCCCAGTGCCATGATCAGGATCGCGACTGCCTTGATCGGTGCGGTTGTGATGCGCTCGGTCAGGAGGCGGTACATCAGGTAGAGCGACGGCGCGACGAGGAACGGTCCGAACACGTTGGGGTCCTGGAACGCGCCTTTGGCTCGGTCGTAGAGCGTGAAGGCCTCGCCGCCGGGGATGGCGCCGAAATAGCCGAGAATGCCGAGCAGCGAGGTGATGACGCCGGCCCAGACCCATGCATTGAAGATCAGCGTCAACCGATCCTGCCGGGCTTCGATAATCGCGGCATAGAAAACGGACGACATGGCGAGAAAGCCCGATACCGCCATGTACATAGGGCCTGTTCCCAGGTCATGCATGACGGTCAAGGACAGGATGCCGCCGGTCATGAAGAGGATGAGGAGGGCCAGAAGCGGTGCCACTGCGCGGGAGATTTTCAGGCCGAAAATGAACCAGATCCCGATCAGGCCGGCGATGAAGACCTCATAGGGCGCCGGTTCGGAGATGACGAAGCCCGACAGGAAAACGCCAAACGTCACCATCGCCGAGCCGAGGATGGCCAAGGCGGCAAGCTGCGGCCGGAAAACCGCCGCCGGCGTGGCCTCGACAGCACTCAATAGGCATTCTCCGTATTGAGCAGCCGGATCGGTGTCAGGAAGAGGATTTTCAAGTCCAGCCAGAGCGACCAGTTTTCGATGTAGTAGAGGTCGAAGGCGGTCCGGAACTTGATCTTTTCGTCATTGTCGATCTCGCCGCGCCAGCCGTTGATCTGCGCCCAACCGGTAACACCGGGCTTGACACGGTGGCGGGCGAAATAGCCTTCGACGACATCCGAATAGGTGCGATCGGCGGTCTGTGCGAGGACTGCGTGCGGACGGGGGCCGACGAGTGAGAGTTGTCCGCGGAGCACGTTGAAGATCTGCGGCAGTTCGTCGATCGACGACTTGCGCAGGAAACGGCCGACCGGGGTGACGCGTGGATCGCCTTTGGTGACCGCGTTACGCGCCGTCGGGTCGCTCATGTTGGTGTACATGGAGCGGAACTTGTAGACGTCGATCTGCTCGTTGTTGAAGCCATGGCGCTTCTGCTTGAAGATGATCGGGCCGGGCGAGGTGACCTTGACGGCAATCGCCGCGCCGATGAACACGGGCCACAGCATCACAAGCGCGACGATGCTGAAGAAGATATCGAAGATGCGCTTGGCAACCGAATCCCAGTCGGCGATCGGCTTGTCGAAGATGTCGAGCATCGGTACCTGGCCAACATGCGAATAGCTGCGCGGCCGGAACCGCAGATTGTTGGCGTGGGCAGCCAGGCGGATATCGGCCGGCAGGATCCAGAGCTTCTTCAAGAGTTGGAGAATGCGCTTCTCCGCCGACAACGGCAGGGCGATGATCAGCATGTCGATCCGGGTCAGGCGCGCGAAGTCAACGAGTTCGGCGACCGTGCCGAGCTTCGGATATCCGGCGATGATGCCTGGCGAACGCCGCTCGTCACGATCGTCGAAAATGCCGCAGATGCGGATGTCGTTGTCGGTCTGCTGTTCGAGCGAACGGATCAGGTCCTTGGCGGGCTGGCCACCGCCGACGATGACGGCGCGACGCTCCATGGTGCCGTTGCGTGCCCAGCGGCGGATCGAAAAGGCGATGAAGGCGCGTTCGGCGATCAGGAAGGCGGCGCCGAGGACATACCAGAGCGTGAAGGAGAAGCGCGAGAACGTGCCGCCGACCTTCATCAGGAACAGGACGAGCGCCATGGAGGCGAAGGCAAGTGTCCAGCAGCCAATCAGCCGGGGCAGGGCGCGCGCGGCCGAACGCAGGGTCGGAACCTGGTAACCATCGCACAATTGCAGAAACGCCACCGTCAGGACCGAACCGCCGGCGATCAGGGCACAATAACCCAGCCAGTCCTCAAGTTTCGGCTGGACGTAGATCATGTGGATGGCATAGCCGATGGCAAACAGCGCGGCGAATTCCATGAGCCGCATCAGGCCGATAATCATGGCCGGTGAATAGGTGTCGGTACGGAACTGGGACGCGATGGTGCGGGCCAACGGATTGAGTTCGCGGGTCGACCCTGTGTCCGCCTTTTCGCCTGGCGCGATGGTCCGAATCTCGGAAATTTTCTTCCTGAGCGCTTCGGTGTCGAAAGTTTCCGGTTTGTCGATCTGGTTCATGATATCCGCCCGGCCGTTTGAGTCCCTTCGGGATAACAGAAAGGCACTAAGAAACGCTTACGAGCGGCACGCACCATTTCCTACGGGCGGGCCGATTCCGGTACAATGTCGTGATAGAGCCGGGTAATGCCGTCTGCCATCGTCGATGTCGAGAATTTGGCTTTGAACCCTGCGGCTTCGGGCATGACGCGGGCGGCCCAGTTCGGATCGGTGAGCGCATTTGTCATGGCCGTGGCAAGTGCAGCGGCATCGTCGGGGGGTACCAGCGCGGGGTTTTCTGCGCCCAGCACTTCGGGAATCCCGCCGACCCGGGAAGCAATGACCGGTTTGCGTCCAGCGAGCGCTTCCAGCACGATATAGGGCATCGATTCGGCACGCGAGGGAACAACGACATTGCGCGTGAAGGAGAAGG
Organism: Rhizobium sp. Leaf453; assembly: GCF_001425605.1. Lineage (GTDB taxonomy): Bacteria > Pseudomonadota > Alphaproteobacteria > Rhizobiales > Rhizobiaceae > Pararhizobium. The sequence goes on from NZ_LMRG01000007.1 coordinate 24,838, forward strand.
CGTCGCGCGCCTTCATCGCCGGCAGCATCTCGATGCGGCGTCCGAGACCGCGCTCCAGCATCATCTGTTCGTACTCGGCCTTCTGTGGTCCGTCACCGATCATCATGGCCGACAAGGGCCGGCCGACGATTCGCTCGGTCTTGGCAAAGGCGTCGATGAAGAGGTCCGGTCCCTTCAAATCGCGCAACATGCCGATATAGAGAAAATCGACGGCGTCCGGCCTCGCATGGACCATTTCGAAGTCGCGGTCATTGATGCCGTTGTAGATGCGCTCGCTACGGGTGCGCGGCTTACCCACCTTGGCGATATAAGTGTCGCGCTCGAAGTCGCAGACGAAGACGATCGCGTCGGTGAAGATTTCCTGAAAACGCTCCAGCACGAAGACCATCTTTCCTGAGAAGGTCTTCCTGTCATAGTGCAGGCTGCCGCCATGCGGCGAATAGATGCGGGCAACGCAATACCTGTTCACCCGCAAGGCTGAGCCGATGATCCGGGACAGGACGCCTCCCTTGGCGCCGTGTCCATGCAGGATATCCGGCCGCAAACTTCTGATTTCCTTGTAGCTCCTGTACAGTGCCGCCGCATCCGCGATGCCGATGGAACGGCGGATCGGGAGGCGGACGAGACCCAGCGACAGAAACGGCCTGATCTCGTCGAAAAGCTTGTCTTCGTAGTCTCCACCGGTCGTGCTGTCACAGAGGATGCCGACCTGGTGCCCCACCTTCGCCTGCGCTTCCGCCAGGTCGCGCACATGGCGGAAAATCCCGCCAACGGGCGACCGGAAGCAATGAATAATGCGCAACGGGCGGGGATCCGGCATGACTGTCAGAACAGTCGTTCGCGGACGTAAATCGTGTCACCTGCCATGATCGGATCGGAAATCGAAACGCGCCCGGTGATGGTGCGCCCGTTGATCTTGCGCGTGACATCGACATTTGCCTGATTGGCGCGCGGTGAATAGCCGCCGGCAACGGCAATGGCGTTCTGCACAGTCATGCCCGGTACATAGGAATACTGTCCGGCCTGGCCGACTTCACCCATGATGAAGACCGAGCGATAGCGATCGACTTCGATCGTCACATCGGGGTCACGCAGATAGCCCTGGCGCAACTTGCTGGCGATCATCGTTTCCATCTCGGGCAGCGTATGGCCTCGCGACGGTACGGCGCCGATCAGAGGGAAGGCGACATAGCCGGCCTGGTCCACCGTATAGCTGCCGCTGAGGCCCGCCTGTTCGAAGACGTTGATCCGCAGCCGGTCGCCGCTGTCGATACGGTAGGGCTGGATCGTCGCTTCGCTGAATGCCTTCGGTGCCGGCTGATAACTGGTGCACCCCGACAGGGCGAGGCACAGGGTTGCCAGGGCAAGGCCTGCTTTCAATCGTGCGGACGTCATTGGGCTCTCACGCTCCGGAAACCAAGTTCATGGTCTGATGTTATCAATCTGTTAGGGTTAATAGGCGGTAAAGGGCAGAACCGATTTTCACCTGTCGGACGCGTTCGGCGCGATTTTTCCCTGAAGCTTTAGGTTTCGGCAACTGTCCGCATTAACCCTTGCGTTACCATGTTTGTTTACGGTGGCGCGAATTGTGCAGGTTCGGAGTAAGCGCATGTCTGGCGTCAGCGGCGGTCATCAGGATGTAGATATCGATCTCGGCGGGCTTTTCCGCGCCATCTGGCGTCGGCGGGGCAGGGTGCTGATGGCGACCGTCGTCTTTGCCGGCCTTGCTTTCACCGGTGCCAACCTGATGTCCCCGCAATACCAATCGGAAACGCGGCTCCTCATCGAATCGCGCCAGCCCGCCTACAGTGGCGCCAATCAATCGACACCGCAGACCACGGACAGTCCTTTCGATGAATCCGGCATTTCCAGCCAGGTACAGGTTCTCCGCTCGGTCGATCTGATCAAGCAGGTTGCCCGTGAAATGAAGCTGTACGAATTGCCCGAGTTCGATCCGACCGCGAACCCGTCGGCCATTTCCGATGTTCTCGTCATGCTGGGCATCAAGAAGAACCCACTGGACCTGCCACCGGAAGAGCGGGTCCTCAAGGAGTTCGAGGAGAAGCTGCAGGTCTATCAGGTCGAAAAGTCCCGCGTCATTGCCATCCAGTTCACCTCCAAGGACCCGAAGCTGGCGGCCGCCATCCCCAACGAGATGGCCAAGGTTTTCCAGTCGCTCCAAAGCGGCGCCAAGCTCGATTCCAACTCGGAAGCAAGTCGCTGGCTGGAGCCCGAGATCGCCAATCTGCGCGAAAAGGTGCGCGATGCCGAGGCAAAGGTCGCCGATTATCGCGCATCCTCCGATCTGCTGCTGACCGGCGAAACTGGCGGCACCTTCGCGACGAAGCAGTTGAATGACATTTCGACCGAACTCGCCCGCGTACGTGGCGAGCGCGCCAATGCCGACGCGCGTGCCGAAGGCGTGCGCACCGCGCTGGCGAACGGAAGGGCTGTCGATACCTTGAATGACGTCGTTGCATCGCCGATGATCCAGCGGTTGAAGGAAACGGAATCGAATGTCCAGGCGCAGGTCGCAGACCTGTCGACGACATTGCTCGACGGCCATCCGCGGCTGAAGGCATTGAAGGCACAGTTGCAGGGTATCCGCACCCAGATCGTCAGCGAAACGAAGAAGATTCTCGGCAGCCTGGAAAATGAAGCCAATGTCGCGCAACTGCGCGAGAAGCAATTGATCGGTCAACTGAACACGCTGAAGGCAAGTTCGGCAAAGGCCGGCGAAGATGAAGTCGGTCTGCGCGCCCTCGAGCGCGAAGCGGTTGCACAACGTCAATTGCTGGAAACCTATCTGGCCCGCTACCGTGAGGCGACGTCGCGCAGCGGCGCGGATGCGGCCCCGGCGGATGCGCGCGTTATTTCGCGGGCCGTCGAGCCCACCGAGGCACAATTTCCAAAGGTCGTGCCGATCACAATCGTTGCAGCCTTTGCGAGCTTCCTTGTCAGCTGTGTCGTGATCATGCTTTCTGAGTTGTTCAGCGGTCGCGCCTTGCGTCCGGTCGGCGTGGAGCATGAGACTGTCGTGGAAGAGGAAAAGCAAAAGCGCGCAGCGGCGCCCTTGCGGGAACAACCGGTTCCGGCGACCGAGCGCGTGGCCGTTGCGCCGCAGGTTGCACCGGCGGATATCACCGACGACGATTTCTCGATCCAGTCCGTCGCCGAACATGTGTGCGGCGATGACGTCCGCGTCGCGATCTCGGTATCCCCCGCCGGTGACAAGGGCTCGATGCATACGGTCATGCTGGCGCGGCTGGTTGCGGAGCAGGGGCGCAAGATCGCCGTGATTGATCTCACCGGCTCTGCCTACCCGACCCGGCTGATGGCGCAATCGGCCGGTCTTGCCGGCATCACCAACCTGCTCGTCGGCGAAGTTCCGTTTACGGAAACCATCCATTCCGACCGTCTGTCGGACGCCCACATCATCCCGCAGGGCGACGCCGATGCGGCTCTCGCCATGCGTGGCATCGAGCGCCTGCAGATGATCATAGACGCCCTGACGAATGCCTATGACACGGTGCTGGTCGAGTGCGGTCCGGCCGATGTCGAGGCGATCAAGAGGGTATACCGGTCACAGGATGCGGAAATCATCATCTCCGCCCCGTCCGTCGACAATGAGGCCATCATCGACCTCATCACCGGTTTCGGCGAGGCGGGGTTCACCAATATCGTGCTGATGACGGGGACGGGCTATCCGAAATCCGGCGACTCAGGCCGTCGGGCGGCCTGAACGAGACCATTTTTACTCGCCGTCCGATTCCGTTGAGGGTTGCATTCCCGGCGCCTGTCGTTGTTGGCGCAGACGTTGCAGAAAGGCATAGGCCCGCTTGTTCTTCTTGATGGCCGCCTTGGCGCGGACGACGGCATGATGCGTGCCCGCGGCTAAGCGGCCCCGGAGCGTCAACGGCAGCACGATATCGCGCTGAATGGTCTCCATCGTGCACCAGGATCGCTTGTAGGCCTGGTCACCGATGCCGAAGTCGAACAACTTGACGCCATCCGCATTGAGCTTCTGGATCATCAGATAGAACAGCAGTTCACCCGGGCTGCTGTCGGCGGCGATCTCTTCATCGATCGAGCCGAACTGGCAGATGACGTGGTCACCCTTGCGTGACAGGCCGGCAATGGCGATGACGCGGCCTTCATGCTCGCCCTTCAACCGAATGGCGTTGAGTTGCAGCGGTTCGCCGCCATGTCCCGGCCCGAGCGCCGCAAGCGCATGGAAGAAGGCTTGCGTTTCGCTGTCCTGGAAAACATTCGGTAGACCGAGCGCTTTGAACCGCACCGCCTTCTGCTCGAAAAACAGGTCGAGAAGCTGGCGCCGCTCTTCATCGGTTGTGGCTACGATGTGTTCGTATCCACCGAGAGCCTCCAGACGCTTCTCCGAAACACGGAATTTCTTGCGCCGCCGCTTGGCGTTGATCTGCGCAAGCGTCGCCTCGAAACTGTCGAGAAGCGGAAGTTGGAACGATGAGTTCTGGTTGCGAACAGCGGGAAGGGATGCCAGCGGATGGCGGATGCCGCGCCAGTCGAACGGCATCTTTTCCAGGGTGACGATATCGGCGACGCGCGACAGCTTGGCCGAAAGGTCGGCGATCAGCGTTGCGGCGAGCTTCTTGCAGGCGATCGGATCGAAATCGGCGGCAAAAATGCCGGTGTTCATATTGCTGTGCGGCGAGCCAAGGAACCGAGCGGTGCGGAAGAACCGGCCACGCACCAGTTCCAGCGGCAGGATGAAGACGGTCCGCTGGTCGATGCTGCCGCGGACGAGAAGCACCTGATTGTCATGGGTCGCGGCCCAGGCCTTGCACCAATCGAAGCCCTGATGCAGCGAGGTGGCACTGGAGTTTTCCAGCATACGCCAGTCGGCTTCGAGGGCTTCCATGCTGACATGGACGGACAGCTTGAGGTCATGGGTGACGACGATGTCCTGCGCCTTGTCGCGACGCGCATGCCAGACGCGGCGGCGAGCCTCGTTCACGGGCATCATGTTGAAGTCCACGTCCGTCATGTTCGCCTGGATTTCCGGATTATGCTGACAATCGCATCTATCCCGAACATGCCCTTACTTTCATTTAAATTGGACACGCTCGCGGGGGCTTCCGGCCGATTTCGGCAAATTCGGTTACCGAAAGGATAAAGTCGGGCGTCAGTCGGTAACCCATCCGCTGGCAAGCGCATTCGCCCATTCCCGGTCGCCGCGGACGCGGGCTAGGCGGGACATTGCCATATGGTCGTAGGGGAGGCGTCGGAAGGTCACGTCCCATAGGTCGCCGGCCTTCGACAGGATGGCATAGGATGCATCCGGCGAACCGGTTTCGACCTTGTGGAATACGGGCGCATCATCGTCATAGCCGGGGCACCCGACGCTGCCGGGATTGACAATCAACCGACCATCGGACAGCCGGACGGCGCGGGGAATATGGGTGTGGCCGCAAAGGGTGACGGGATAGTTCAGTCCCTCTGCAAAACCTTCGATGCGCACGCGTGACGACATGTGCAGGACGCCTTCCGGCGTCAGGTCTTCCAGCCAGTAGATCAGGTCATCCGCCGGCGTGCCATGGCAGAGAAAGAGTTCTCCGTGATGGACGAGGGTTGGCGGCAGCGTGCGCAGCCATTCGAGGTGATGGGGTTGCAATTCGCTGTGGGCGGCGCGGTCCCATTGACCCATCTCCGCAGGTTGGCGACTGATGAGCCAGCGATCGTGATTGCCCCGGATCGATGGGAAATTCCGGGCCATGAGCAGGTCCGCGGTCCGGGCGGCATTCAGGGGCCCGCTTAGATGATCGCCGAGGTTGACCACATCGTCGATCCCCTGCGCGTCGATGTCGGAGAGAACGGCTTCAAGCGCGAGGTCGTTGCCGTGGATATCGGCGATCACTGCGATTTTCATGTGTGTTCCCTTGGCTCAGCGCGGCTTGGCAGGCTTTTCCATCCACTTGATGATGAGCATGGCGGGAAGAACCCACAGGAGGCCGGTGAAGAAGAAATAGAGAAGATGCACCCACCACGGCGAGGCACCCAGCAACAAAGATGCGAAGGTGGTGGCGACCAGGGCATAGATAATCACGAGGATGACGATCAGGACGGTGCCAATGAGTTTTCTGAGGCGTACGGGCATTACGGTCTTTCCGGTTAGTGGTTTTCGTCTTGCTGGCGCTTGGCCGCGACGGCATGCCGCAAAGGGGTAAGCCTTGTTTTGCATGGCACTCTCGTGCAAATCAACGATTTTGACGCCCCCACCTTGAGGCAAATTGCCTTTGACGGTGTGGCGCGCGCTTTTGAAGACGACGGAGGCCATGATGGCGAGTATGGATTTGACGCGGGAGAAGCAGTTGCAGGGCGGGATCGACACGGTCAGCCGCAATCGAACCCATGTCAGGATCTGGCTTGGTCTTGTCGTGCTGGCGCTCTTCGCACTCGTGCTTGTGGGCGGTGCGACGCGGCTCACCGAATCCGGCCTCTCGATCACCCAGTGGAAGCCGATCCACGGCGTCATTCCGCCGCTGAACGACGCGGAATGGCAGGAAGAATTCGAGCTTTACAAGCAGATCCCGCAATATGAGCAGCTCAACCAGGGCATGACGGTCGAGGGTTTCAAGGCAATCTTCTGGTGGGAATGGGCGCACCGTCTGCTCGCCCGTTCCATCGGCCTGATCTTCGCGCTGCCGCTCGCCTGGTTCTGGATCCGTGGCCAGATCGAGCCGAAGCTGAAGCTTCCCCTGATCGGCATTCTCGCGCTGGGTGGCTTCCAGGGCTTCATCGGCTGGTGGATGGTTTCGTCCGGTCTCACGGAGCGCACCGAGGTCAGTCAGTATCGTCTAGCGACGCATCTCGTCATTGCCTGTCTGATCTTCATGTCCTGTATCTGGATCGGGCGGGGTCTGGCCCCGCACGCGCATGATGCGGCGCCGACCGCGCGCTCGCGAAAAATGGCGGCGATCATTGCCTGCATGGCTTTGTTCCAGATCTACCTCGGGGCATTGGTCGCCGGTCTCGATGCCGGCCTGAGCTACAACACCTGGCCGCTGATGGACGGCTCCATCGTGCCGGGCGATCTGTTCATCCAGCAGCCCTTCTGGATCAATCTGTTCGAGAATCCGAAGACGGTGCAGTTCGTCCACCGCATCGGGGCCTATGTGATCTTTGCCTTCGTGCTGATGCATATGATCGCCTCGCTGCGGGCGGCGCCGGATACGACCCATGCGCGTCGCTCCGTCGTGCTGTTCGTGCTTGTGACGATCCAGGCATTGATCGGCATCACGACGCTGATCCTGCAGGTGCCGGTCGGCTGGGGCGTGGCGCATCAGGGCGGTGCACTGGTCGTGCTGGGCTTTGCCGTTGCGCACTGGCGCGCCTTCGTCGGCGAATATCCGCGCGAAACCGAGATTGTCGAACCCAGCTGATCAGGCGTCGAAGCGTCCGTCTTCAAGCATCGTTTTGAGAAGGCCGAGCAGATCGCGGGCTTCCCCGGCGAAGAAGCGGTCGCTTTCGGATGTCTCGTCCTCCATGTACCAGCACATGGAAAGGGCGGTGTGGGCAGCCGCATATTCGGCGATCTTGCGCTGTGGGCAGGCAAGCAAATCGGCAAAGAAGTCAGCGAAGAAGGCGATGCGTTCGGGATCGAGAATATCCGCGCGTGCGCCGAGCGGATTACCGAAGACATTGGCCACCTCATAGGCGGGGTCGCCGATCACACCATGCGGATCAATCGCCAGCCAGCCGCGCGGACCACCTGAGACGATGTTTCCATGATGTAAATCACCATGCAGTGGACGCACGGAAGCCTGTGTGGCGAGAAGCTGTGTGGCAAGCGCCGATGACCAGTGGAGGAGGCCACTGAGCATTGAGCCGCTGCTCTCCTGATTCGTGCGCTCGAACAGGGATTTGAAGCGACGCTCCAGCGAGATCAGTTCGGATGGTGGCGGCTGTTTGCTAGAGAGATGCAGTTGCGAGATCACTTCGCAGAAGACAGGTGCGCAGGCCCGGTCTCCGGCGCGCGTGCGGTGGTCTTCGAGCGTGATCGTACCGGCGTCTTCCAGAAGGCAGGCGTGTCCGTGCTGGTCGAGCAACCGTGTCGCGCCGGAGCCATTTCGCCAGCGCAGGAGGGCGATACCCGGCAGTTCCTCCATGCCTTCCGGCTTCAGCACTTTTACTATGGCGCCGGCAAGGCCATGACGCGTCACCCGGTAAACATGGCTGGAGCGGGTGTCGGCGATCAGTTCCGCCGTTTCGATCGACCAGACATGCCGTAACTCGGCCGACAGGCCCGGTAATGTCTGATCCATCATGCCGATAGCATCAGATCCATGTTCTGGACGGCGGCGCCGGAGGCGCCCTTGCCGAGATTGTCGAGCAGGGCGACGAGATTGACCTGTTCGCCGCCGGCCGATCCGAAGACGAAGAGCTTCATCGTGTCCTTGCCCGCCAGTTCGACAGCATCGACGCGCGGAGCCTTGGTGCTCTCGTCGAGGGGCACGACGGTCACGATCGACTGTCCGGCGTAATGCGCAGCGAGGGCAGCATGGATGCTTTCCAGCGTCGCACCACCGTTCAACTGGTCGAGGAACAGCGGCACCTGGACGATCATGCCCTGCGGGAAGCGGCCAACCGAGGGCGAGAAGATCGGTGCGCGATCGAGCAGGCCGTGGATCTGCATTTCCGGTACGTGCTTGTGCTTGAGCGTCAGGCCGTAGAGGAAATGCGGGGAACTGATCGCATCCGGACTCTGCGGGTCTTCCATCTGCGCGATCATCTGCTTGCCGCCGCCGGTATAGCCGGAGACCGCATTGACCGTCACCGGATAGCCTTCCGGCAGGATGCCTGCCTGACGCAAAGGCCGGATCAAACCGATGGCGCCAGTCGGATAGCAGCCGGGATTGGCGACCAGACGCGCGTCGCGGATCTTGCCGGCCTGTGCAGTGTCCATTTCGGCAAAACCATAGGCCCAGTCCGGCGCGATGCGGTACGCCGTCGAGGTGTCGATGATGCGCACCTTGTTGTTGCCCTCCAGCATGCCGACCGCTTGCTTTGAGGCGTCGTCGGGCAGGCACAGGATAGCGATATCGGCGCTGTTGAGCAGATCTTCACGGATCGAGGCGTTGCGGCGTTCCGCTTCCGGAATGGAGAGCAATTCCACGTCCGAGCGTCCGGCCATGCGGGTGCGAATCTGCAGCCCCGTCGTACCGTGTTCGCCATCGATGAAGATCTTCGGTTTCATGGGCCTATTCCGCTTTTTCAATGACTTGGGGCGATTTCCGGACTCTGTTTCCGATCACCCTGATTCAATATCTCAACTGCATTTTGCTGACACACGCCGAGGCGCGGGTGGATGCCCAGAGCATATATACTTTGACTGCAGTCATCGCAATGACCGCGGGGCGGCCGCATGCCTCCGTCACCGAATCTTAACCATGTGCGTTAACGGCACTTTAAGGTTTCCGGCCCCGCGCCTTGTATTCGAGGGGGGCGGGTGGGATTTTGTCATGAAAGTTTCATGATTGGAGATGGTGCGATGAGAGGGATTTTGAAGAGAGGGGTGACTTTGCTGGCGCATCCGGTTCTCGCATTTCTGCTTTTCTGCGCGACGCTTCATATCCTGCATCATTTCGATACGCGCTGGGCCTTCGTGCCGTTCCTTGTCATGATCATGGCGGCAATCGCCACGCTTCTTTTTGTTGTGTCCCGGCGCCCCGTCTTTTCCGCATACGCAGCCGCGACGATCGTCCTCCTCATAGCCGCCATGTCCGAGGCGAAATTTCAGTTGAAGGGCTTTTCGCTGCATGTGTTCGACCTTGCGTTCACAGGGCTTGATGCATCGGCCATCCGGTTCCTGGCCGGCTCCTATTCCTATCTGCTGGTTGCCGCGCTGGCGGCGCTCGGCGCGGTCGGCCTGTTCTTTGGGGTGCTCTTCAAAGGGGACCGCGCCCGCTCGACGCCATGGTGGCTGAAAACCGGTCTGGTCGCGGGAGCCACATCGGCCGCGGTCGCCTTGTATCCAAACAAGCCAGGCGAGCCGAACTACACGCATTATATTTCGGGCTATAACGCGTCCTCCTTCTTCGTTTCGCTCGGGGATCTGCATTTGCCGTTCGGCAAGATCACGCTCGTCGATGTGGTCGAGGCAGCCCCGACGGTGGGACGCATGACCAACGAGGTTTCCTGTGGCGACGCGGCATCCCGTCCCGACGTGTTCTTCGTGCTGTCGGAAAGCCATACCGATCCGGCGAACTTCCCGCAGGTAACCGTTCCGGAGGCGATGTCAAAAGCCTATCAGTCGGACGACGGCAAGGTGCATCCGATGTATGTCGAGACATTCGGCGGGGGAACCTGGGTCACCAATTTCTCCGTCATGACCGGCCTTTCCGGCTCCGATTTCGGCTGGCAGAGCCCTTATGTCACGCAGATGATGGAACGCCGTGTTGAGGCGAGCTTTCCGCAACTCCTGGCGCGCTGCGGCTATCGCACGGTCGCCATCATGCCGATGGATTTCTCCTTTGTGAATGAAGGTGCGTTCCTGACATCGCTCGGCTTCGAGGAGGTCGTTGATTATCGCGACATGGCACCGAAGGATCACTTTGTCCGCGACAAGTTCTATTTCGACGTGGCGGAGAAGTTGATCCGCGAACACCGCAGTACCGATCCACGCCCCCTGTTCGTGGCGCTGCAGACGATGTTTCCGCATGGCCCCTACGATCGCTCTCTGGTGAGTGCCGAGGAATTGCCGGAACAGCCGCGGTATGCCGAGGATGCCGAGGCCAATGAATATTTGCGCCGGATGGCCGTGGCAAAACTGGATTTCCAGGCCTTTCTCAAGGAACGGCAGACGACGCCCGGTGGGGCGGGATCCGTCGTGGTCGAATACGGTGACCATCAGGCGACCGCGACGAAACTTTATCTGCCGGCACAAAAGGATGGTCGCAACATCTTCGCCGACCTCCATTCTCCAGCCTACCGGACATATTTCTCCGTGCATGGCTATGGCCGGACAATCGACATGAAGCCGCTCTCCCTGCCGATGGACGTGGGCTTTCTGTCCGCGAGCGTGATCGAGGCCGCAGGATTGCCGACCTCGCCGATGTTCCGCTCACTGGCCGAACTGCGCGACGCCTGCAGTGGGCGCTACCACGAGTGCCACGACCGCGAGAAGGTGGATGCGCATCTGAAGCAGAGATCCGACGCTGGCCTGCTCCATCTTTACTGAACGTCCAGCTTACTGGCCGCCCGCCGGTTCACGTTCCGCCAGTTCCTCTGCGTGCAGACCCAGCATGTACATGGCAACCGTTGCACCGGCGATGGCCGTGATGTCGGCATGGTCGTAGGCAGGGGCGACCTCGACGACATCCGCACCCTTGATCCTCAAGGCGCCCAGCTTGCGCAGGACGGAGAGGATCTTGGCACTCGAGGGGCCACCGGCCACCGGTGTTCCCGTTCCGGGTGCATAGGCGGGGTCGAGGCAGTCGATATCGAACGTGACATAGGCGGGCCGATCGCCGACATGGTGGAGGATGGTGTCGGCGATCTCGGCCGCGCTCATGTCCTCGACATCATAGCCATAGAGGATACGGATGCCGCAATCCTCTGGCGCATGGGTGCGAATGCCGACTTGGATGGAAGCGGCGGTATCGATGAGGCCTTCGCGCGCGGCGCGGCCAACGAAGGAGCCGTGGTCGATCCGGCCTTTTTCATCCGCCCAGGTGTCCTGATGCGCGTCGAACTGGACAAGCGCCAGCGGACCATGGATCGCCGCATGGGCGCGCAGCAGGGGCAGGGTGACGAAGTGATCACCGCCGAGCGTGAACAGGAAGGCGCCGCTTTTCAGGATTTTCGCCGCTTCGCGCTCGATCGTCGCCGGAGTCTTGCCGTGATTGCCGTAGTCGAGCAGGCAGTCGCCATAATCGATCGTTGCCATATGGGCGAACAGGTCGCGCTCGAACGGATATTGCGGATCGTTGTCGAAGATCGCAGACGCCCGGCGGATCGCTTGTGGTCCGAAGCGTGCGCCCGGGCGGTTCGAGGTCGCGGCATCGAAGGGGATGCCCCAGACGACGGCATCAACGCCCTTCAGGTTCTTGGTATATTTCCGCCGCATGAAGGAAAGCACGCCCGCATGTGTCGGGTCGGTCGCAGCGCTTTTCAGCGAGGTTGCGGTGATCGCGTGATCTATCGTCTTGTTGGCCATGACCTGTCTCGTCTGTTGTGTCGGCAGACGTTGGACAATCGGCAGACGGAAGGCAAGACCCCGCCGGCTGAGACGAATGGATAATCGAGGCGTCAGGAGGCCTTTGCCTCGAATGCGGGAGCAAAGTCTCCGAGTGATTTTGCCTTGAGTATCAGACCTTCGATGTCCTGTTCGACGATCGCCTCGAGATCGGCGAAGCTGTCGATGACATAGTAGATCGGCTGCACGATATCGATGCGATAGGGGGTTCTGAGCACGCTGAGCAGGTCGAAGGGGCGGAACTCACATTCCGTACCGGCCATCGCAGCCTTCGCCTCACTGGGCGAGGAGACGATCCCGGCGCCGAAGCAGCGCTGGCCCTCAGGCGTGTTGATCAGGCCGAACTCCACCGTGAACCAGAAGATGCGGAAGAGGTGCCAGGAATAGCCCTTGCCAAGGCGGACGGCGGTTTCGCCGAAGTGGCGGACGAAGTTGGCGTAAGACTGGTTGGTCAGCAGCGGGCAGTGGCCGAACACCTCATGGAAGAGGTCCGGCTCTTCGATATAGTCGATATGTTCGCGCCGCCGCAGGAAGGTGGCGAGCGGAAACTTGCCTTGGCTCAGCAGTTCATAGAAGCGTGAGGGAGGGATGAGCGCGGGCACGCCTTCGACGCCGAAGCCGGTGGTCTCGTGCAAGCGGCGATCGACATCGAGCAGCTGCGGCACCTTGTTGGCATTAAGCCCAAGGGACTCGACGCCATCCAGATATTCGCGACAGGCCATGGTGGCGAGCAACGCGATCTGACGCCGGTAGAGTTCGCCCCAGATTGCATCCTCCTCCGCGGTGTAGGGGTAGATTCCATTCGGGTCGGGTAGTTTTGCCGTGTAGCTGCTTTCCTTGGTCATGCCTTCCTCCGCGCGCATATCGGTTCGGTAATTATGCTCCCGGTTTGTCGGAATTTTCTTCCTTTCATCACTGCAGGGATCATAATCCTGAGAGGATTTTCCAGATCTGGCGGATAAAATGAAAGAAACCGGGAATTTTCAACGCAAGCTGCTGCAGCTCTTGCAGGCGGATGGCAGTCTTTCTCTCAGCGAACTCGCGGATAAAGCCGGCATGTCTCAGAGTTCGGCCTGGCGGAAGATCCAGGAACTCGAAGCGGATGGAGTGATCCGCAAGCGTGTGACGCTTTTGGACCCCGGCAAGCTCGATCTCAAACTGTGCGTCATCGCCCATGTGACGCTGGAGGATCATCATGAGGAGGCTGTGGCCTCATTTGCCTCGGTGGTGCTGGAGCGGCCTGAGATCATGGAATGCTATGCGCTCTCAGGCGCGTTCGATTACATGCTGAAGATCAGGGCCAGTGATGTCGAAAGCTATGAGGCCTTCATGACGCGCTATCTGATGCGCAATCCGCATGTGCGCACGGTCGTGTCGAGCTTCGTGTTGCGCGAGCTAAAATTCTCGACGGAATTGCCGTTGTGATGCACCAAAAGAAAAAGGCGGGACAAAGCCCGCCTTTTCCAAATCGAAATTCCTGAAACGATTAACGCTTCGAGAACTGGAACGAACGGCGGGCCTTGGCCTTACCGTACTTCTTACGCTCGACGACGCGCGAGTCGCGGGTCAGGAAGCCACCCTTCTTCAGGACCGAGCGCAGGCCCGGTTCGAAGTAGGTGAGAGCCTTCGAGATACCGTGACGAACGGCACCGGCCTGGCCGGAGAGACCGCCGCCGGCAACCGTGGCGTCGATGTCGAACTGGCCATCACGGGCAGCAGCGACGATCGGCTGGCGCAGGATCATCTGCAGGACCGGACGGGCGAAGTAGGTCGCGAATTCGCGGCCGTTGATCGTGATCTTGCCGGAGCCCGGCTTGACCCAGACGCGGGCAACGGCGTTCTTGCGCTTGCCGGTCGCGTAGGAGCGGCCCTGGGCGTCGACCTTCTTGACGCGAGCCGGAGCCTGAGCTTCCGCAGTCGTGCCAAGGTCTTTCAGAGAAGAGAGATCAGCCACGATTAGGCGCTCCTTACGTTCTTGCTGTTCAGCTTGGCGACGTCGAGGACGGTCGGCTGCTGTGCTTCATGCGGATGGTTGGTGCCGGCGTATACGCGCAGGTTCTTCATCTGGCGACGGCCCAGCGGACCACGCGGAACCATGCGCTCGACAGCCTTCTCGAGAACGCGCTCCGGGAAGCGGCCTTCGATGATCTGACGTGCAGTACGTTCCTTGATGCCGCCCGGGTAACCGGTGTGCCAGTAATACTTCTTGTCGGTGTACTTTTTGCCGGTGAGGACAGCCTTCTCGGCGTTGATAACGATGACGTTGTCGCCATCATCAACGTGAGGGGTGAAGGTGGCCTTATGCTTGCCGCGCAGGATGTTGGCGATGATGGAAGCGACGCGACCAACAACGAGGCCTTCGGCGTCGATGAGGATCCACTTCTTCTCCACCTCTGCAGGCTTCTGAACGAAGGTTGACATGTTGAAACTCTTTCGTTTGAACCCGATACGTTGCCGCCGGGCGTTTCTTGTTGCTTGAATTTGGCAGGCATCAACCGGCCAAAAATGAAAGCGGCCCCAAGGGCCCGCGATCTGGTGCGGCTTATACGCAAGCGATGAAATGCGGTCAAGATTGCCGTTTTGTTGCTTCGCAAAAATTATGATGCAAAAACAATGGTTTGATTATGTGGTATTATAATACCACAAATTATCTCGGCGGAATCGAGTAAGTCGCGGTGGCATGAGCAACGAATTCCACTCCGCCTTGCTCCACGATGGCCGCATCTAGGACTGCCAGCCGCTTACCCAGTTTCAGAATCCGGCAGGTACACTCGAGAGCGCCGAGCCGGGGCTTTCTGAGGAAATTGATGTTGAGATTGGTGGTGACGGCAAGCGCCACCGGGCCAATATGGGCAAGCAGGGCGACATAGGCCGTGACATCGGCGAGAGCGAACAGCGCTGGTCCCGAGACCGTGCCGCCGGGGCGTAGATGTTTTTCGTTCGGATCGAACCGCATCGTTGCGGAGCCAGGGCCAACGGCGACCACCTCGAAGACTTTGCCATCCGTATGGACCTCGGAAAAATCCGTGTCCAGGAAGCGGTTAAGGTCAGCGACGGTCATGATCGGTTCAATCGGCATTCTTGTCTCCCGAACGGCTGTCCTGCTTAGAGTGCCGTTGGGCTTCGCTGGCAAGCTGGAAGAAAGTCTAGCGCGTATCACCGGTGCTTGAAACGGCGGTTGCGGCAGCGTACCAAGCGCTCATCCAGACAGGACAAGGAATAGGAAACAAACATGGCGGACATCGTTCCCCTGCACAAGGAAGAGCCCCGTGGCCTCGTGTTGCGCGAAATTTCCGGCGGCGTGCTGCGCCTGACGCTCAACAATCCTCCCGCCAACACGCTATCCATCGCTCTGATGCAGACACTGATGGCCGAGCTCGATGCAGTTGCCGAGTCCGACGAAATTCGGGTTGTTGTCCTTGCCGCATCCGGCGCGCTGTTTTCGGCCGGGCATGATCTGAAAGAACTGACGCAGCATCGAACCGATCTTGACGAGGGCAGGGCCTTTTTCGAAAGGACCATTCGGGTTTGTGCCGATCTGATGCTGAAGATCAATCACCTGCCGCAGCCGGTTCTCGCCGAGATCGATGGTCTGGCGACGGCGGCAGGATGCCAGCTGGTCGCCAGCTGTGATCTGGCCATCTGCACCGACAGTTCGACCTTCTGCACGCCGGGCGTCAACATTGGTCTCTTCTGCTCGACGCCGATGGTGGCCGTATCGCGCGCCGCCCATCCCAAGCAGGCAATGGAGATGCTCCTGACCGGCGAGACGATCGACGCCTCCACCGCCAAGGATTTCGGCCTGGTGAACCGCATCGTGCCGAAGCAATATCTCCAGCAGGTCGTCAACAAATATGCGGCCGTCATCGCCTCGAAATCACCGCAGGCGCTGAAAATCGGCAAGCAGGCTTTCTATCGGCAGGCGCCGATGGGCATTGAGGATGCCTATGCCTTCACGACGGGTGTGATGGTGGAAAACCTGATGAAGGCGGATGCGAAGGAGGGGATTGACGCGGTCCTGAGCAAGCGGACGCCGGAGTGGAAAGCCGATTAGAGGTCGTGCTTCACGTCTGTCGTTGATTGTTTATCAAGCCAGCTTCAGCATCAGCGCGCCAAGCGCTATGAGACAGGCCGCGACAATGCGGAAGACGCTGACGCGCTCCTTAAGTATGGTCACTGAAATCACGATCGCAAACAGGATTGACGTTTCACGCAGCGCCGCCACCGTTGCGACCGGCGCCTTGGTCATCGCCCAGAGCGCCAAGCCGTAAGCGCCGATCGAGCCGCCGCCGCCAATCAGGCCGCGCCACCATTGATGCCGGATATGGAACAGCACCGGTGCGAAGCCGCGTTTGGCGAAGGCCCAGGAAAACAAGAGGACCGGTGGCAGCAGCGCCATCCAGAGCGTGTAGGAAATCGGGTTGAGCGCAAGCCGCGCGCCAATACCGTCGACATAGGTATAGCTGGCGATGACCACGGCATTGGCAAGCGCCAGAAGAATGGCGCGCTTACCACCTTTTCGGGCCTCGAAGGCCAGCGTCAGCACACCCGTTGAGATCGTCAGGACGCCGGCGATGGCTCCACCTGACAGATTCTCGCCGATAATCGCGCCGCTCGTCGCCGCGACGAGAAGAGGCGCAACGCCGCGCATCAGCGGATAGACGAGGCCGATGTCGCCTGCACGGTAGGCGGCGGCCACGAGTTGAAAGTACGCAAACTGGAACAGCGCCGAAACAAGGATGAACGGCCATGCGTCTGGGTGAGGCAGTGGCATGAAGGGCAGGATGGGCAGGGCGACGACGGCGGCGCCGAGCGCGATCATCGCAGCGTCAAGCGATTTTTCCGACCCTGCCTTGACGAGCGCATTCCAGGTTGCATGCAGGAACGCCCCGAACAGGACGAGAGCGATAACGTCTAGCGGCACGATGAACCTTTGGAAGCGGCGAATGGGCTATTTGATCGCGTTTCTGGCTGCCATCAGGATGAAAAGCAACCGGATATCACCGAATAGGCCAAAATTGGCCACGCAGGACGCGAATTTGCCGACGAGCGTTTGCCTGAGGATTTCCGGTGCAACCGTGCCGCGCTTGGTTGACAGGAAAGATCGCTGTCCCAATTATCAGCCGCGACGAGTGCAGAACGCGGATTTCAAACATGAACCATGACGTGTACCCCGACTTTTACATCTCCGACATTTTGCGATCGACCAAGACCATCGCGCTTGTCGGGGCATCGCCGAACGCGGAGAGGCCGAGCCATCGCGTGATGGCCTTCCTGTTGCGCAAGGGTTACACGGTGTTCCCGGTCAATCCGGGGCAGGCCGGCAAGGAAATCCAGGGGCAGACGGTCTATGCGACGCTGGCCGATATTCCCGAGCCGATCGACATGGTCGATGTCTTTCGCGCCGCCGATGCGCTTCCGGCATTGGTCGACGAAATTCTGGCGGTGAAGCCGCGCCCGAAAGTGATCTGGGGACAGCTGGCGGTCCGTGACGACAAGGCCGCGGAGAAGGCGGAGGCTGCCGGCATCAAGGTCGTCATGGATCGTTGCCCGGCGATCGAATATCCGCGTCTGGTAGGCTGAAACCGCAGTGTCAAGTGCGCGGCATCGCGCCGCTCCCGCGAAAATTGTCAAAACATGCTTTGACCGAGGCTCGCCCCCTCTGAAATAGTGCGCCGGTCTTGGCCACGGGAGGATATGCCGATGAAGAATAATCCAGGTTTCAACACGCTTGCGATCCATGCCGGTGCCCAGCCGGATCCCACGACGGGCGCGCGGGCGACACCGATTTACCAGACGACGAGCTTCGTCTTCAACGATGCCGATCACGCCGCCTCGTTGTTCGGGCTGCAGGCTTTCGGCAACATCTATACCCGCATCATGAACCCGACGCAGGCCGTGCTGGAAGAGCGCGTCGCGGCGCTGGAAGGCGGCACAGCGGCGCTAGCCATTGCCTCCGGCCATGCGGCACAACTCTTGGTATTCCACACAATCATGAGCCCCGGCGACAATTTCCTGGCGGCGCGCCAGCTCTACGGCGGCTCCGTCAACCAGTTCGGCAATGCTTTCAAATCCTTCGATTGGCATGTGCGCTGGGTGGACACGGCTGACATCGCCTCGTTCGAAAGCCAGATCGATGACCGCACGAAAGCGATTTTCATCGAAAGCCTGGCCAATCCTGGCGGCACCTTCGTCGATATCGCGGCGATCTCGGCAGTCGCCAAGAAGCATGGTTTGCCGCTGATCGTCGATAACACCATGGCGACACCCTATCTCATCCGCCCGATCGAGCACGGTGCCGATATCGTCGTCCATTCTCTGACCAAGTTCATGGGTGGCCATGGTAACTCGATGGGCGGCGTGATCGTCGATGGCGGCACGTTCGACTGGTCGAAGTCCAGCAAATACCCGATGCTGTCGCAACCACGTCCGGAATATGCCGGTATAGTGCTGCATGCGACCTTCGGCAATTTTGCCTTCGCCATTGCCTGCCGGGTGCTGGGCCTGCGCGATTTCGGCCCTTCGATTGCGCCTTTCAACGCCTTCCTGCTGCTGACCGGCATCGAAACGCTGCCGCTGAGAATGCAGCGTCATTGCGACAATGCCTTGGCTGTCGCGACTTGGCTCAGCACGCATGAAAAGGTTGCCTGGGTGAAATATGCGGGCCTTGAGGGTGATGCCAATCATGGCCTGCAGCAGACCTATTCGCCGAAGGGCGCCGGTGCCGTCTTCACCTTCGGTCTGAGGGGGGGCTATGAGGCCGGTAAACGTTTCGTCGAGGGGTTGGAAATGTTCTCGCACCTTGCCAATATCGGCGACACGCGCTCACTGGTGATCCATCCGGCCTCGACCACCCATCGCCAGTTGACGCCGGAGCAGCAAACCGCTGCCGGCGCCGGCCCGGAAGTGGTGCGCCTGTCTGTCGGTATCGAGGATGTCAGCGATATTATCGCGGATCTCGAACAGTCGCTCGCTCAAGCCTAACTGACATTCAATGGCCGGGCGACCGGCCATCCCATCCTCGCGGAGATCGCCATGAAACACGCCCTGAAATTCGATCTGTCTTCCGTCGAGCCCGAACTCGCCGCGCCGCCAGAGGATCGGCTGATTTCCGGCAATCCGCATTTTCGAAGCTGGAATTTCGAGGAGGCTGACGGCGGCATTTATGCCGGCATTTGGGAGTCAACGCCGGGCAAATGGCGCATCGCGTATGAGGAATGGGAATATTTCCACATTCTTTCCGGCGTTTCCGTCGTCACGGAAGAAGGCGGCGCGGAAACCCATCTGAAGGCCGGCGACAGCATGATCCTGAGACCCGGCTTCAAGGGAACCTGGGAAGTGATTGAAACGACTCGCAAGGACTATGTCATTCGGCTCTAGGCGAGGCTTGCCAAAAATAGTCGGAAGGGACAGTCTGGATCGTCGAACAACCTAGGAGTTCGCGTCAGATGCAATCGGCCGCTCGCGACCACCCGCTCATTTGCCGGGGTTGCTGGGATCAGATGCACATGCCGATCCCCATCCGGGGCCGCTGGCCGTTCCATTTCGTATTTGCGGCATCACGCGCAGCAAGATGAACCCAAACATCTGCACGATCTGCGAGCGGTCTTTTCGCTACGTCAAGAAGCAGCGGCACATTTCAGCCACGGCTACAATCATGTTTGCTGACATCCGAGGCTACACCCATTTGTCCGAACGCATGGACGCAATCGTTCTAAGCGATATCGTCAGTGCTTTTCAGGACCAATGCGCCGAGGCTATCTGGGCTCACGATGGGATCGTCAATAAACAGATGGGCGACGGGCTGATGGCGATCTTCAATTTTCCGATCAAGGTCGAGCACCATGCTGCAGCCGCAATAGCCGCAGCAATCGACATCCAGAGACGCTGCGCTTCTGTGCTTGAGGACATGAAGAGGCGCGGTGCAGCGCTACCAATTGATGCGCTCGGCGTGGGCGTGGGTGTTCACACCGGTCAGGTTGAAATAGGGGAATTCTCGACCTTTCGCAGCGACTTCACAGCGATCGGTCGCACGGTGAACCTGACCGCCAGACTGGAATCCCAAGCGACGGCGGGGGAGATACTGGTTTCGGCCGAAGCTGCGGCAGGGGCGCAGAAACTTATGGCCTCGGCTGCTTCGCGGCTGCTGGTGCTCAAGGGTATTGGGCATCCCGTGCTGGCCCATGTTCTGTCTTCAACAGACTGATTGGAGCATAGCATTCCTCTACCATACGAGTTCCAGCCGGTCCAAACCGTGGAAGTGATAACTGTCCTTGATCTGCGGTTCGTCCTTGAAGCGTAGGCCGGGCAGGCGTTCGAACAAGATCGGCAGGGAAAGTTTCAGCTCCAGCCGCGCCAGCGGTGCGCCGATGCAGAAATGCAGTCCGGCGCCGAAGGAGACGTGGGCACCTTCATTGCGGTCCGGTCGGAAGGTGAGGGGATCGGAGAACTTTTGCGGGTCCACATTGGCGGCGCCAAGCAGCAGGCCGATCTTGTCGCCCTTCTTCAGCGTGATGCCGTCCTCCAGTTCGAGATCGGAAAGCGCATAGCGCTGGAAGACGTGCAGGGGCGCTGCATAGCGCATGCACTCCTCGATCGTCCGGTCGGTCGCGCCGTCGTTGGCGAAGGCTGCCTCGATGGACGTTCCGGTTTTGAGCAAAGCATGCACCGCATTACCGAGTTGATGCACTGTCGCCTCATGCCCGGCATTCAGCAGGAGCACTGCCGTCGAGATCAGTTCATCGTCCGACAGCCGCTCGCCGTCTTTTTCCGTGGTGATCATGTGGGTGAGCAGATCGTCCGACGGATTGTCGCGCTTCCAGTCGATGATGCTTTTCAGGTAGTCGGAGAATTCGGCGGAGGCCTGGTTGGCGTCCAGCTCCGTCTCCAGCGACGGGTTGAACATGTACATCTTCACCATGCGGTGTGACCAGTCGAGCAGCTTCGGCCCCATGTCGACCGGAACGCCGAGCATGCGCGCGATCACGGTGACCGGGATGATCTCGGCATAGGTCTGCAGCAGCTCGACTTCGCCATCCTTCTCGAAGCCGTCGATCAGCGAATGGGCAAGGGCCGCGATTTCCGGCTTGAGCTGTTCGATCTGGCGCGAGACAAAGGCCCGGTTGACCAGCGTGCGCAGGCGCGTATGGGCCGGCGGTTCCAGTTCCAGAAGCGAATAGGCTTCGAGCCGATCGAAATCCGCAAGATGCGGTTTCGGTTCCGGCAGACCCAGTTCCTCGCGGCTTGCGACATGCAGGATCTGCCGGCCGAAACGGCGATCGCGCAGCAGACCGTTCACCTGATCATAGCCTGTGAAGAACCATTTCTGCTGTTCTTCCCAGAAAAAGGCCGGGGATTGGGCATGCAGCGCCGCATAGGTCACGAGCGGATCGCGATAGAAGGCGGGGTTGCGGATGTCGATGGAGGCGCGGCGTGTCGAGGAATCGATGGAAGCGGCGGGGCGGCTGGACATGGTCGGCATTCTCGCTGAATGAAACTCGGATACTTCTCTAGGGGGCGAACGGCAGGCCCGACAAGACGTTTGTCCGATATCCGCGAAATATAGCCACGTGAAAACGGCGTTTTCCAAGCGGGCATTTTCACATGTCACCTTGCCTTGCAGTGCGACATGTCTATTTCATGGACGATGAAAAGCAACGACCAGAGAGTGACCATGGCCTCGTCGCATACCAGCCTGTCAGCCGGTATTCTTGCCGCCTTGCGTGGAAAGCGCGTTTCGCTCGCAGGTCGGGATCCGGCCGGAGAGCGCGGCGATACGGTCATCGCGTCCTACAACATCCACAAATGCGTCGGCACCGACAAGAGATTCGATCCGGGTCGCATCACCGAGGTGATCTCCGAAATCGGCGCCGATATCATCGCCCTGCAGGAGGCCGATCAGCGCTTCGGCGAGCGGGCAGGGCTGCTGGATCTGGAAAGACTGCATCGCGACTGTCACCTGATCGCAGTGCCGGTCGCGGCATTCTCGCCAAAGGGGCACGGCTGGCATGGCAACATGCTGCTGTTGCGCGAGGGGGCGGTCGCCAAGGTTCATCAGTTGAAGCTGCCTGGGGTCGAGCCGCGCGGCGCGCTTGTGGTCGATCTCGATCTGAAAGGCGGGCCGCTGCGGATCGTTGCGGCACATTTCGGGCTGTTACGGCATTCCCGTGCGCAGCAGGCAGCAGCGATCCTGGCCGCGATCAAGGGAGCGGAGGAGCGGCCGACCCTGCTGATCGGCGATCTCAACGAATGGCGTATGGGACGTCGATCGGCCCTCAGCTTTCTCAGCCCGGTCTTCGATCACGCTGCGACCGCGGTGCCGAGCTTCCCGTCGCGTTTTCCATTGCTGGCGCTCGACCGGGTGATGGGCAGCCCCCACAATCTCGTAACCGCAGTAGAGGTGCACAATACGCCCTTGTCTCGTGTTGCCTCTGACCACCTGCCGATCAAGGCATTCGTCGATCTGAAGGCGGCCGTCGCGAACATGGGGGAAAAGGCTGGCGAGGCGGTTTCCGCTGCCCAAAGCTGAGGAACGGGTGGTCGTTTGATGCGCGCGTCCATCGTCGCCCTTTATGTCTCAGCGTCCGGCCTGTTCGTTCTTGCTGTCGTCTACCTGTATGGCCGGTTCGGACGCAGGCTGCACGGTCCTCCGTCCAGCGCGGTACAGCCGGTGCCGGACCAGACGGAGATCGACCGCCTCTCAGGACCGCTGCTTCAAGACCATGCGGGCGAAAACGCCATCACACTGATCGCCGATAACATGGATGCCTTCGCCCTGCGTGCCGCTTCGGCACGCAGGGCAGGGCGAAGCCTCGACCTGCAATATTATTATTGGAAGAATGACCTGACGGGCCGGATGCTGGCGCGCGAAGTGCTTGATGCCGCCGACCGCGGCGTTCGTGTCCGTCTGCTGCTCGACGACATCAATGCCGGCCTGCACGATCGCATGTGCTTGTCCCTCGATGCGCATGAGCATATTGAGGTGCGCTTGTTCAACCCAAGTCGGGCGCGCACTGATCGGTTCAAGCGTGGGCTTGAAATGATGCTGCGGCCACTGCGTGCCTCGCGGCGCATGCACAACAAGCAGTGGATCGCCGATGGCCGCGTGGTCATCGCCGGCGGGCGCAATATCGGCGACGCCTATTTTGACGCTGACGAGCAGTCGAATTTTCGCGATCTCGATGTGTGGATGCTCGGCCCCGTCGCTGACGAAGCGGCCGCGGTGTTCGATCGCTACTGGAACAGTTCGGTGGTCGTGCCGATCGGTTCGCTTCGTACGCCGCGAAAGCATTATCTGCCGAATTTTCGAAGCAAACTGGAGAGGGTCGCGGCGTCGAAAGGAGGGCAATTCTATCTCGGTCATGTCGAAGCGGTCGTGAATGAGGGCGGTCTGCTGCCGGCCGATATGACCTGTCACTGGACGGGTGAGGCGCAACTTGTTTCCGATCCGCCGGAAAAGGCGTTTTTGCAGAAGCGCAGTCACTCGATCATGCGTGAGTTGATGCCGGTACTGACCTCCGCCCGTCGCGATGTCCGGGTGATCTCGCCCTATTTCATTCCCGGGACGATCGGGACGATAGAGATCGGTAAGCTGGTGGATCGCCAGGTCAATGTGGCTGTCCTGACCAATTCGCTTGCTGCAACGGATGTTGCCGCCGTTCACGGCGCCTATGCCAACTACCGCAAGGCGCTGCTGAAGTCGGGCACCGCGCTGTTCGAACTGAAGGCCGTGCATGACGCCACCGACCAAAAGCGCATGTCGCTGTTCGGTTCGCGGGGCGCCAGCCTGCACACCAAGGCCTTTACCGTGGACGGCAAGTCCGGTTTTGTCGGGTCGATGAACTTCGATCCGCGATCGGCCTCCCTCAATACGGAAATGGGCGTTCTGTTCACGCATCCGGCGCTGGTTGCGGAAGTCGAGGCGATCTTCGATGAGGAGACCAGTCCGGCCAACAGTTTCCGTCTCACGCTGGAGCGGAACCGGCTCCGTTGGCATGACATCGATGGTGAAACGCCGCGGGTGCTGAAACACGAGCCGGAGGCGGGCTTCTGGCGCCGGCTGCTCGCCGGGATCATTGGCATCCTTCCGATCGAATCCCAACTCTGAGCGGCTTTACTGTTTGTTTACCGTGCGCGTCCGAATGCCTGTGGGCGCGCCGGCAGGAGTGCCTCACACAAGCAATCCCGGATATAAGCCATTAAGATATCGACGCTAAATCGCGTGCTCGAGGCAACCGAATCGCGACCGTAGCCGTATTAACGTTATGCAGAGTTCGCGACTTGAAGTGGGGTACTTGGACACTCTATGTATGGACAAGAGATATTCCCGATGATTCCCGGTGTGCAGCAGGGTTTGCATACTAGCAAGACAAAGGTTTGACATGAGAAATCCCGTTGATACCGCTATGGCTCTGGTGCCGATGGTCGTTGAGCAGACCAATCGCGGCGAGCGCTCCTACGATATCTTTTCGCGCCTCCTGAAAGAGCGCATCATCTTCTTGACGGGTCCTGTGGAAGACCACATGGCGACGCTGATCTGCGCCCAGTTGCTGTTCCTCGAAGCTGAAAACCCCAAGAAGGAAATCGCCCTCTACATCAATTCGCCGGGTGGCGTCGTCACCGCCGGGATGGCGATCTACGACACGATGCAGTTCATCAAGCCGGCCGTCTCGACGCTCTGCATCGGCCAGGCTGCCTCCATGGGCTCGCTTCTGCTGGCCGCCGGCCACAAGGACATGCGTTTTGCCACGCCGAATGCCCGCATCATGGTTCACCAGCCCTCCGGTGGCTTCCAGGGGCAGGCTTCGGACATCGAGCGTCACGCCCGCGACATCCTGAAAATGAAGCGCCGTCTGAACGAGGTTTATGTCAAGCACACCGGCCGGACCTATGAAGAGGTTGAACAGACGCTTGATCGTGACCACTTTATGACTGCGGATGAAGCCCTGAGCTGGGGTGTTGTCGACAAGGTGATCACCTCGCGCGAAGCGATGGAGAGCGCCTCGGACGCGTAAGGTTCAAGCTTTTGTGTGCGGATAGATGCATTTGTGACACAAATGTAACCGTCATGGGGCTTTATCCGCAGGCCAAAGACGTTAATATCGACCGTTAATGCTATGTTGAAGTTTGAAGTCCTAGCATTCGGTATTCGGTGGGAGATTCGTTGCTGCCGGACATCAAACATGGGTGTTTGAGGCCGGTTCGTACTCCCAAAAGTCCCGCAGCTTTTCGCATGATGCCGGAAAGCACGGCGGGGCGGGTTGAGTAGTCCGTGTCACCTTGTCGAGGGTGTCCGGCGTGCTGGAAGGAAAGTGATATGAGCAAGGTCAGCGGTAGCAACGGCGGTGACTCCAAGAATACCCTATACTGCTCCTTCTGCGGAAAGAGCCAGCACGAAGTCCGCAAGCTGATTGCCGGACCGACCGTGTTCATCTGCGATGAATGCGTCGAACTCTGCATGGACATCATCCGCGAAGAGAACAAGACCTCGATGGTCAAGTCCCGCGATGGCGTTCCGACGCCGCAGGAAATCATCAAGGTTCTCGACGAATACGTCATTGGCCAGCAGCAGGCCAAGCGTATCCTGTCGGTCGCGGTTCACAATCATTATAAGCGCCTGGCGCATGCCGCCAAGGGTACGGACGTCGAGTTGGCCAAGTCCAACATCATGCTCGTCGGCCCGACCGGTTGCGGCAAGACCTACTTGGCGCAGACGCTGGCACGCATCATCGACGTGCCGTTCACCATGGCCGACGCCACGACACTGACCGAAGCGGGCTATGTCGGTGAGGACGTCGAGAACATCATCCTGAAGCTCCTTCAGGCAGCCGACTACAATGTCGAGCGTGCGCAGCGCGGCATCGTCTATATCGACGAAGTCGACAAGATTTCGCGCAAGTCCGACAACCCGTCGATCACCAGGGATGTCTCGGGCGAGGGCGTGCAGCAGGCACTTCTGAAGATCATGGAAGGCACCGTCGCTTCCGTTCCGCCGCAGGGCGGCCGCAAGCATCCGCAGCAGGAATTCCTGCAGGTTGATACGACGAACATCCTGTTCATCTGCGGCGGCGCGTTCGCAGGCCTCGACAAGATCAT
This sequence comes from Rhizobium sp. Leaf453, assembly GCF_001425605.1. Taxonomy (GTDB): domain Bacteria; phylum Pseudomonadota; class Alphaproteobacteria; order Rhizobiales; family Rhizobiaceae; genus Pararhizobium. The sequence goes on from NZ_LMRG01000007.1 coordinate 51,164, forward strand.
CTCGGCCCGTGGCGAAAAGACCTCGATCGGGTTCGGTGCTTCGGTCAAGTCGCCGGAAGATCGTCGCGTCGGCGAAGTCCTGCGCGAACTGGAGCCGGAAGACCTGGTCAAGTTCGGCCTGATCCCGGAATTCATCGGCCGTCTGCCGGTTCTGGCGACGCTCGAGGATCTCGACGAGCCGGCACTGATCCAGATCCTGTCGGAGCCGAAGAACGCCCTGATCAAGCAGTACCAGCGCCTGTTCGAGATGGAAGATGTCGAGCTGACCTTCCACGAGGATGCTCTGCGCGAGATTGCCAAGAAGGCGATCATCCGCAAGACCGGCGCCCGGGGCCTGCGCTCGATCATGGAAAAGATCCTGCTCGACACGATGTTCGAACTGCCGACGCTGGAAGGCGTGCGCGAAGTGGTCATCTCTGACGAGGTGGTCAAGGGCTCGGCCCGCCCGCTCTACATCTACTCGGAGCGCTCGGAAGAGAAGGCCAATGTTTCGGCCTGATCGCCTCACTGCATACAATCGAAAGGCTCGCCATGTGCGGGCCTTTTTTGTGTCACAGGCTGTAATCGTGAATCAAAGCCATCGCGATCTCGTTCGCTGTTGGCCTCATGCGTATCCGGCATGTCTCATATGTGAGCAAAGCGCGGGCGTGCAGTTGCCGCCAGGCTCGCAAATGCACAGAATCCGCGATTGCTAAACTGCGGCAACAACGCGATTATGCTATGATTCTATATCGGTTGATGCCGATACGAAGTGTGCCTGTTGAGTTTCGCGGCAAGGTCCGCGACAGTCAGATGCCGTTTAATATCCGACTACGACTTCCTCCCTTTTCGGTAGTCGGCAAAGGGTTGAAAACAGACGTCACACACTCCACCTGACAGTGGAAAGAATGAGAACCGGAAGCGCTCTTGAACGCTTCGGGTAACGCGCCCGGAAACGGGACGGAAAGGAAATGACATGACGAGCAAAACGTCTCCGGCAATCGAGAGTGCGACCTATCCGGTGCTGCCATTGCGCGACATCGTGGTGTTCCCGCACATGATCGTGCCGCTCTTTGTCGGCCGTGAAAAATCGATTCGCGCGCTTGAAGAAGTCATGGGCACCGACAAGCAGATCATGCTTGCGACCCAGATCAACGCCAGTGACGACGATCCGGAACCATCCGCGATCTACCAGATCGGCACGATCGCCAATGTTCTCCAGTTGCTGAAGCTGCCCGACGGGACCGTCAAGGTTCTGGTCGAAGGCCGCTCGCGCGCTGAAATCGACGGCTATACCCGTCGCGAGGAATTCTATGAGGCCATGGCCCATCCGCTGGCAGAGCCCGCGGAAGATCCGGTCGAGATCGAAGCGCTGAGCCGCTCGGTCGTCTCCGAGTTCGAAAGCTATGTGAAGCTCAACAAGAAGATCTCTCCTGAGGTCGTCGGCGCTGCCAGCCAGATCGAAGACTATTCGAAGCTGGCCGATACGGTCGCCTCGCACCTCTCCATCAAGATCGTCGAGAAGCAGGAAATGCTCGAGACGACCAGCGTCAAGCTGCGCCTTGAAAAGGCGCTCGGCTTCATGGAAGGCGAGATTTCGGTTCTCCAGGTCGAAAAGCGCATCCGCTCGCGCGTCAAGCGCCAGATGGAGAAGACCCAGCGCGAATATTACCTGAACGAGCAGATGAAGGCGATCCAGAAGGAACTCGGCGACGGCGAGGAAGGCCGCGACGAGATGGCCGAACTGGAAGACCGCATCGCCAAGACCAAGCTGTCCAAGGAAGCCCGTGAAAAGGCCGACGCGGAAGTCAAGAAGCTGCGCCAGATGAGCCCGATGTCGGCGGAAGCCACCGTCGTGCGCAACTATCTGGATTGGCTGCTGGGTATTCCGTGGTCGAAGAAGTCGAAGGTCAAGACCGACCTCAACCATGCCGAAAAGGTGCTCGAACTCGATCACTTCGGCCTGGACAAGGTCAAGGAACGGATCATCGAGTATCTGGCGGTCCAGGCACGTTCGCAGAAGATCAAGGGGCCGATCCTGTGCCTCGTCGGCCCTCCGGGCGTCGGCAAGACCTCGCTTGCCCGTTCGATCGCCAAGGCGACCGGCCGCGAATATATCCGCATGGCGCTCGGTGGCGTTCGTGACGAAGCCGAGATCCGCGGTCACCGCCGCACCTATATCGGCTCGATGCCCGGCAAGGTCATCCAGTCGATGAAGAAGGCGAAGAAGTCCAACCCGCTCTTCCTGCTCGACGAGATCGACAAGATGGGACAGGATTTCCGTGGCGACCCGTCGTCGGCTCTGCTCGAGGTGCTGGATCCGGAACAGAACTCGACCTTCATGGACCACTATCTCGAAGTGGAATATGACCTGTCGAATGTGATGTTCATCACCACGGCGAACACGCTGAACATCCCGGCGCCGCTGATGGACCGCATGGAAGTGATCCGCATCGCCGGCTATACCGAAGAGGAAAAGCTGGAGATCGCCAAGCGGCACCTGCTGCCGAAGGCGGTTGCCGATCATGCGCTTCAGGCCAAGGAATTCTCCGTGACCGACGAAGCGCTCCGCACGGTGATCCAGACCTATACCCGCGAGGCGGGCGTGCGCAGCCTTGAGCGCGAGCTGATGAAGCTTGCCCGCAAGGCCGTGACCGAAATCCTCAAGGGCAAGACCGACAAGGTCGAAGTCACGCCGGAGACGGTCAACGAATATCTGGGCGTTCCGCGCTATCGCCACGGCGAAGCCGAGCGGACCGACCAGGTCGGCGTCGTGACCGGTCTCGCTTGGACGGAAGTCGGCGGCGAACTGCTGACGATCGAAGGCGTGATGATGCCGGGCAAGGGCCGCATGACGGTGACCGGCAACCTGCGCGATGTGATGAAGGAATCGATTTCGGCGGCGGCATCCTATGTCCGTTCGCGCGCTATCGACTTCGGCATCGAGCCGCCACTGTTCGACCGCAGTGACATCCACGTGCACGTGCCGGAAGGCGCGACGCCCAAGGATGGTCCTTCGGCCGGCGTTGCGATGGCAACGGCGATCGTGTCGATCATGACCGGCATCGAAGTCGACAGGAATGTCGCGATGACCGGCGAGATCACGCTGCGCGGTCGCGTGCTGCCGATCGGCGGTCTGAAGGAAAAGCTGCTTGCAGCGCTTCGCGGTGGTATCAAGAAGGTGCTGATCCCGGAGGAAAATGCCAAGGATCTGGCGGATATCCCGGACAACGTGAAGAACAATATGGAGATCATTCCGGTCTCGCATATCGGTGAAGTGCTCAAGCATGCCTTGACGCGGGCGCCGGTGGCGATCGAATGGGATCCGTCCAAGCAGCCGGCTCCGATCGCTTCGGTCGATACCGACGACGCCGGAACGGCGATCGCGCATTAAGCGCTTGACTTGCAAGCCAATGAGTGCGTCCCGCAAGGGGCGCGCTGATTTGCAACGGAAACAGTGGAAGACCGGCATTTTTGCCGGTCTTTTTCATGTAAAATGCCCCTCAAAGCCTTGCATTCTCGGGGATTCGGAGCGATTGGGTTTGCCAAGGCGAGGGTCTTGCGTATGCTGCCCCCGGCTTGAAAATTGAGTCGTTTCGAACCAGTATTGAAAGGGGTGGAAACATGAACAAGAATGAGCTCGTGTCCGCAGTTGCCGAGAAGGCCGGTCTCTCGAAGACAGACGCATCTTCTGCCGTTGATGCAATCTTCGACGTAATCCAGGCAGAACTGAAGAACGGCGGCGACGTTCGCCTCGTTGGCTTCGGCAATTTCTCGGTCAGCCGCCGCGAAGCATCGAAGGGTCGCAACCCGTCCACCGGTGCAGAAGTTGACATTCCGGCACGCAACGTACCGAAGTTCTCGGCCGGCAAGGGTCTGAAGGACGCCGTCAACGGCTGATAAAAATTCTTGGCAGGCCGGGCTACGAGGCCGGTTCGCGCAAGTTCTGAGGGGTTCGGCGAAAGCCGGACCCCTTTTGCATTTTGATGTCTTGCCGCAGGTTTCTCTTTGCCTTACGAAGTCCTTGTTCTCAGGGCGGGGTGAAAGTCCCCACCGGCGGTAAGGGTTTTTGCCCAAGCCCGCGAGCGCCCAACGGCATGTTGCGCCTTAGGGTTAGCAGATCCGGTGTGATTCCGGGGCCGACGGTTACAGTCCGGATGAAAGAGAATGAGCAAAGCGCCGCGAAAGGCTTCGCCTCTGCGTGGCGTTTCCGTTCATGCGTCCTGATTTGTGTTGGTCCTCTTTTTGGGATTTTGGGCATGAATCAGACTTCCCTCGCATTTTCGACGTCCCGTGCGATGGCCGGAGCCATCTGGATGGTGCTGGCCGGCGTGGCCTTCGCCATTCTCAACGTCATCACCCAATGGGTGACGATGAAGCTCGCATTCCCTTCGGCGTCTGCCGCGTTCTGGCAGTACGCCTTTGCCTTGCTGTTTTCCCTGCCGATTCTCCTTCGCCATGGTCTTCGCTCCATGCGCACGCGCTATCCGTGGCGTCACGTTGTCCGGGTCGTGCTCGCGGCACTGGGTGTCCAGACCTGGATCGCGGGACTGGCCTCCGTACCGATATGGCAGGCGATCGCGCTGGTGATGACTTCTCCGTTCTTCATCATTCTCGGGGCACGGCTGTTCCTTGGCGAGCGCGTTGGTCCGGCTCGCTGGACCGCGACCGGCATCGGTTTCGCAGGTGCCATGATCATTCTCCAGCCCTGGTCGGACGGCTTCACCTGGGCGGCGTTTCTGCCGATCCTGTCGGCTCTGCTCTGGGGCGCGTCGTCGCTGATCACGAAAAGCTTGACCGGGACCGAACGTCCGGAAACGATCACGGTCTGGCTGCTTGTCCTGCTGACGCCGATCAACGGGAGCCTCGCGCTCGCCAGCGGCTTCGATGTGCCGGGAGGACTCGCGCTCGGGCTTTTCGTCCTCGCTGGAGTGCTGACCGTGATGGCGCAGTATTTCCTCACACTCGCCTATGCGGCGGCGGATGCTGCCTATGTGCAGCCTTTCGATGACCTGAAACTGCCCCTGAATGTCTTCGCCGGCTGGCTTTTCTTCGGCTACGCGCCGGCGGGCTATCTCTGGATCGGCGCGCTGCTCATTCTCGGGGCTTCGCTGTTCATTATGCGGCACGAGATGCGGAGGGAGCAGCGCGGCGGTTGAAGACGGCGGAACACGGCGATCCTGTCATCCGCCTGTCATGAGGCTCCCTCAGAAAGCGTCTGCTTTAACCCCGCGCTGAACGAGGATTTGACCATGACTTTTTCGCACAGGACCCTGCTGACCGCAGCACTCCTGACCTCCGTCGCTTTTCCGGCCGCAGCCGAACCGGTCTTCAATCGCATTGCGTCCTTCGCCGTTGCCGACAACCTGCCGGCCGATGCCGACAAGAAGGCTACCACGTCGGCTGAAATCATCGCCGCCACGGAAGACGGCAATATGCTCGTCTATTCCGACAGCCCGAACAAGGCGATCGGCCTGATCGATATTTCCGATGCGAAGGCGCCGAAGGCTGGTGGCGCGGTATCCTTCGATGGCGAACCGACTTCGGTTGCCGTCGCCGCCGGCAAGGCGCTTGTGGCCGTCAATACCCGCGAAAGCTTCGTCAAGCCGTCGGGTATCCTCGCCCAGGTCGATCTGGCCTCGAAGACCGTCGATACGACGTGCGATCTCGGCGGCCAGCCGGATTCGATTGCCCTGAACAAGGACAAGACCATTGCCGCGATCGCCATCGAGAACGAGCGTGATGAAGAGGTCAATGACGGCGACATCCCGCAGATGCCGGCCGGTGATCTTGTGCTGCTGTCGCTGAAGGACGGTGTCGTCGATTGCGGCTCGATCAAGCATGTGACGCTGACGGGCCTTGCCGACGTTGCAGGCGACGATCCGGAGCCGGAATTCGTGTCTTTCAACAGCCTGGACGAAGTTGCCCTGACGCTGCAGGAAAACAACTATATCGTCATCATCGACGGTAAGACCGGCACCGTGAAGTCCCATTTCTCCGCCGGCACGGTCAACCTCGAAGGCGTCGATACCAAGAAGGACGGCGCGCTGAAGTTTACCGGCGAAATGAAGGATGTTCCCCGCGAGCCCGACGCAGTGAAATGGCTGGACGACAACCGCCTCGTCGTCGCCAACGAAGGCGATTGGAAGGGCGGCGCGCGCGGCTTCACCATCTTCGACAAGACCGGCAAGGTCGTTTACGAAAACGGCGCAGCTCTTGAGCGTGAGATCGCCAAGATTGGTCACTATCCCGACAAGCGCAACAAGAAGGGCATTGAGCCGGAAGGTCTGGAAGCCGCGAAGTTCGGCGACGACAACCTGTTCTTCGTGCTTTCCGAGCGCGCCTCGATTGTCGGCGTCTACAAGGACACCGGCGCTGAGCCTGAACTCCTCCAGCTTCTGCCCTCGGGCATCTCGCCGGAAGGCGCGGTTGCTATTCCGGGTCGCAATCTGCTCGCAACGGCCAATGCGGCTGACCTCGGCGAAGACGGCGGCGCCCGCTCGCATGTCATGCTCTATGAGCGCGCCGAAGGTACGCCGGCCTATCCGCAGATCGTCTCCACCGAAAAGGACGGCGAACTGATCGGTTTCGGGGCTCTCTCGGGTCTTGCCCCGATCAAGGACAAGCCGGGCATGCTCGTTGCCGTCAACGATAGCTTCTATGCTTCGCAGCCGACGATCTTCACAATCGACGCCACGCAGAAGCCGGCGAAAATCGTCGATGCGCTGCGGATCACCCGCAATGGTGCAGCGGCTCAGAAACTCGACAGCGAAGGCGTGACGCCGGATGGCGAAGGCGGTTACTGGCTCGCCAATGAAGGCGACGCCGACAAGCTCGTCGGCCATGGCATCATCCATGTCAACGAGAAGGGCGAGATCGAGAAGGAAATCGCCATTCCCGCCGAACTGCGCGCCCACGACAAGCGTTTCGGCTTCGAAGGCATCACCAGTGTCGGCGAAGGTGACGACAAGGTGCTCTGGATGGCCGTTCAGCGCGAATGGGGTGACGACGAGAAGGGCTTCGTCAAACTCGTCTCCTACAAGCCGTCTTCCGAAGAATGGGGCGCAGTACGCTACCCGCTTGAAAAGACGGAAAGCGGCTGGGTCGGTCTCTCCGAAATCACCGCTCACGGCGACTACGCCTATATCATCGAGCGCGACAACCTGATCGGCTCCGCTGCCAAGCTCAAGAAGATCTACCGCGTCGCTCTCGCCGACCTGAAGCCGGCCAAGCTCGGCGGCGAACTGCCTGTCGTCAAGAAGGAAGAAGTCCGCGACCTGCTGCCGGAACTCAAGGCGCTCGGTGGCTACGTCGTCGACAAGGTCGAAGGCTTCACGGTCGATGCCGCCGGCAACGGCTATGTCGTCACCGACAATGACGGCGTCGATGATTCCTCGGGCGAAACCCTGTTCTTCTCGATCGGTACGATGAACGCGATGTAAGCGTGAAAGTATCGGAACGGAAAAGGCCGGGACATGATGTCCCGGCCTTTTCTATTTATGGGGATACTAAGAGGAGCCTATTCAGCGGCGGCGTCTTCCGTACTGTCTTCTTTCCGCTTGCGGATTTCTTCGGCCTTCGCCACCAGCCGGCTGACGATGTCGTGCATCTGGTCCAACTGCTGATCGTCCAGCGCCGAGAAGATTTCCTCGATTAACTGCTTGCGGGGATGTTCGGCGGCTTCGAGAACGACGCGGCCGACATCCGTGATCGAGACGATCTTGGCGCGGCGATCCTCCGGATCTGGCTTGCGCACGACCAGCTTGTCCCGCTCCAGCCCGTCGATGGCTTCGGTGACCGTGCGCGGCGCGAAATTCAAGGCGCCGGCAATATCGGTGGACCGACAGGGACCGAGTTTGCTCAAAAAAAACAGAAACTTGCTGCGCGCCAGGGACACGCCTTCCTCGGTCATCGACTCGTTGATGAGGCGGTGAACGCGATGATAGAGCTCAAAGAGCTTGTCCGAGACTTCGAATGTGGATTTCATGGGTTTTATATGGATATTCCGTGCTTCGCTGTCAAATGGCGATGTTAGCGCTGCCATTGTCAAGTACCGACTGCATTTGTTCTGATGTAATATTTCGAATAGCGAAATCCCGCACTGCAAAACCTGAAATCGCCACGTGGAAATAGAGATGGGGTTAGGGCTTCTCCAGCATTGACGGAGGCCCAAACCAAGGGCCATGGTCGGGCATGCCGTTCCGCTTTGTCCACACCGCCGACCTCCATCTCGATTCACCGCTGCGAAGCCTCGCCTTGAAAAATGCCGAGCTTGCAGACCTGGTACGCGGCGCGACCCGCACGGCGCTGACACGGATCATCGATCTGTGCATTGCGGAGAGTGTCGACGCACTGCTCATCGCCGGTGACCTCTATGATGGTTCGCAGACATCGATGAACACGGCCCTTTTCCTTGCGGCCGAGATGCGCCGATTGGAGACGGCCGGCATTCGGGTGTTCATCATTCGCGGCAACCACGATTCGCAATCGACGATGACGCGAGAACTGACCTTCCCGGACAATGTCCATGTCTTTTCCGGCCGGGCAAAATCCGTTCTTGCGAAACATCTGCCGGATGGCCGTGCGGTGCATATCCACGGAATCAGCTTCGCCCATCCGCATGCGCCTGACAGCCTTCTGCCGTCGTTCCAGGCTCCGGTCTCTGATGCCGTCAATATCGGCATGCTGCACACGAGCCTCGCCGGCACGCCCGGCCACGATCCCTATGCGCCGACCAGTGCGGCCGATCTGGCGAGTCATGGTTTCGATTATTGGGCGCTCGGCCATGTGCATCTCAGGCAGGTACACTCACAGAGCCCGCTGATCGTCATGCCCGGCATGCCGCAGGGGCGCGATATCAACGAGGCTGGTCCGAAGACCGTGACACTGGTGACGGTGGGCGACGATGGCGTCCTGACCCCAGTCGAACATGCAATCGGGCAGGCGGTCTTCGAGCGCCTGAACGTTGATCTCGTCGGTATCGAGGATTGGCGGCAGATGCTTGATGCAGTAGGTCACAGCTTGACCTCGTTGCGGAGCGAAGCGGTCGGGGACCATCTGATCGTTCGTCTGAGGCTCACGGGGGCAACACTCCTTGCCTGGAAGCTTCGGCGCGATCCCGATTTCCTGCTGGCGGAATTGAGCAATCTTGCCGCCGGCCTCAATGGCTGCTGGATCGAGAAGATCGACATCGAATGCAGCGGGATCGAGACGAATGCCGCGCTCTCCGGTCCCGACCCCGTCGAGGAACTGGCCAGTTTGATCCGTACGGACGTCCTGACCTCGCACGCCTTTCGTCAGGAAACCGCCGTTATCATGGACGAATTACTGCTGCGATTGCCGCGTGACCTGCGCGACAGCCTGGCCGGTGATGAACAGGCTGCCGAGGTGCTGGCAGAATCGATGGCGCGTGCCGGCAGCGACGATATCCTCGCCTATCTGCATGGCGGCGACGTGGAGGCGGATCGCTGATGCGTCTCAGCCGTCTTGATCTCGTGCGTTATGGCAAGTTCACCGGCCGCAGCCTGGATTTCGGCGAAGCACGCACCGGCAGCCCCGATTTCCACCTCGTCTACGGGCCGAACGAGGCCGGTAAGTCGACGCTGTTTTCGGCTTTCCTCGACCTGCTGTTCGGCATCGAACGGCTGAGCAGTTACGGCTTCCTGCATCCCTATGCGACGATGCGGATCGGCGGCGCCATCGAGACCGGGGGCAGGGTGAATATCGTCTCACGGGTGAAACGCAACCAGAATTCGCTGCTGGACGCCGATGAGCAGGCCTTGCCGGACAATCTCTTTTCCGCAGCGCTCGGCTCTATCGACCGCGCCACCTACCAGATGATGTTCTCGCTCGATGACGACAGCATCGAGAAGGGCGGCGAAAGCATCCTGAAGAGCGAGGGGGAGCTCGGTGCCCTTCTGTTTTCTGCAAGTTCAGGCCTTCCGGACAGTGCCGCGATCCTGTCGGGCCTCAAGGCAAAGGCCGACGCCTTCTACAAGTCGCAGGGCCGCAAGCACCGGCTGTCGGAACTGAAGGCCGAGCTTGATGCTTTGAAGGATGAAAAGGCCGCGATCGACGTCAATGCCCGCGAATTTGCCGGTCTGCGCAAGACGCGGGATGTGGCGACCGAGCGCCATGAGGCGGCGGTCAAAACGCGTGCCGAACTACGCGTGTCCTTCGATCAGACCCGCAGCCGCATCGATGGCTTGCCGCTTCTGGCCAGACTGCGGAGCCTGCGCTCCGATCTTGCCGCCTTCGCGGACCTGCCGGAGCCGCCGGTCGTCTGGCACGGCTTGCTGCCGCAATTGCTGCGGGATGAGACGGACATCGAGGCAAGGCTTGGCCAGTTGCAGGCCGATATCGAGCGCAGGGCGAGCGAACTTGCCAGCGTCGAGCGGGACGGTGTGGTGATCGGCCTTATCGACGATATCCGCGATCTTGAACGATCCGAACTCGAAGCCCGTCACCGGACGGCCGCCCGCGACATGCCGACCCGTCTCGACGAGCGGGCGAAAATTGCTGCCGATATTACGGCGCGTCTGGAGCGGCTCGATCGCGCGGATGTTTCCGATGCTGCGACTCTTATTCTTCCTGCAGCGGTGGCTGGCCGCCTTCAAGAATTGACACAGCAACATTCCGCCCTTCAAGAACGCCTGCAGGCTGCCGCTCAGGAAAAGGCACGGGCGGAGGAGGAGAGCGGCGAGGCTGTCCGAATGCAGGGCACACTGATCGTTACAGACGGCGTGGCCGATCCAGCCTTGCTGGCGAATGTGTTGCAACACCTTCGGCAGAATGACTGCCTGTTGCGCCAGCAGGCGGCCAGGCGGCAGCTATTGATCCTGAATGACCAGCTTACCGACAAACTCGCTGGCTTGGCACCATTCGCAGCCGACGCGGATCGTCTCGCTGCGCTTGCTATCCCTGATGAAACCGAGATCGCAGAGTGGACGACACGGCGGTCGGCCCTGTCGGAACAGTTGAAGCGGCTCGATGACCGGATTGCCGAAGACGTTGCGCTGGTTGCCGCCGACGAGGCAAAGCTGGAAGAGCTGACGCGGACTGGTGGTTTCGCTGCAGATGACGCCGCGCTGACGCTGCGGAAGGAACGCGAAGGCGCCTGGCAGCAACACGTTGAAAAACTCGATGGTGAGTCTGCGCGGGTTTTCGAGACTTTGCTGAGAAAAGACGACGAGGCAGCGGCTTTGCGGTTGGCGCGATCGCAGGATCTTGCGCAGTCGAGGGGGCTGTCGCTCTCCATCGCCGAGCGGAACGGCCGGCTTTCGGCGCATCGAAAGCAGCATGAGGCCGTCATGGCCGAGATTGCTGAACTCAGGAGCGATATCTCGACCGCCGCCGTCCGATGCGGTCTACCTGAAGAGACGAAGCTCAATCAGCTTGTCGCTTGGCTCGCTCGGCGCACGGCGGCGCTGGAGGTTCGCACCCAGCTTCGCACCGTGCAGCAGGACATGCGTCTCGCCGTCGCGGACGAGGAGAAAGCGCTGGAGAGGTTGGCCGGAGTTCTGGCAACCAGCGGCGTGACGGAAACCATGCCGCCGCGACTGGACGATGCGGTCGCCTTTGCCAGCCGGATCACCGAGGAGTTTCAATCGGGTCATCGCGCGCGCGCTGCGGCGGCTGAGGCAGTCGAACGCTCAGAAAAGGCGCTGCGCGCACGAAGCGCCGCATGGACATCGGCCCGGGCGGATATGGACAACTGGACCCTGCGATGGAACGATGCGGTCAGCGGCACATGGTTGGCTGCAGGCGAGGGCGCGGCAGTGTCGCCGCAGGAAATCGGTCCGGTTCTGGCGGTGCTGCAGGATTTGGACAAGCTGATCCAGCGTCAGGCTGACCTTGACCATCGCATTGAGGGCATGCGCAGGGATCAGGCGGCTTTCGCATCCGGTGTCGAAAAACTTGCTGTGCAGTTGGACTTGGCTCCAATTGACGATCCTCTGGCGACCTTCCAGTCGATCCGCGAACGTCTGCTCCGGGCCGAAAGGCAGGAGACGCTGTTCGAGCGCCTCTCCCAGGAAAGAAATGCGCGCCTGTCGGAGAGCCGGGCCTTGATCGACGCGCGCGAACGTCATGAGGCGCAGAAGCGCGGCATGCTCGACCTGTTCGGATGCAACACGTTGCTGGAGGTTGCTTCCCATCTGGAGACGGCAAAGGCGCGCGAGCGGCTGCGGGAACGGATCACCGAAACCGAGGCCGATCTTGCCGGTCGCCTTGGTGTCGAGCGTGCGGACGAGGCCGAAATGCTGCTCAGCGCCGTCGATACGGATGGACTGAAGCTGGACATGGCGGCGCTGCAGTCACGGCTGGAGGAGGCAGACCGCGAGGCGGACGAACTGAATGGCGAGCGTCGGGATGCCGAAAAGGCGCTGGCGGCGATCGGCGGGGGGGATGCGGCGGCTCATATCGACGAGAAGCGCCGTACCGTCTTGGCCGAAATCGAGGAGCGGGCGACCGCGTATCTGCGGCTGCGCATGGGCATTCTGGCCGGCGAAACGGCGCTGCGTCTTTATCGCGAGCGCCATCGCAGCGCCATGATGCGCCGGGCATCCACGGCCTTCAGCGTCATTAGCGGCGGCGAATATAGTGGACTGGCGACGCAGGCGGAGAAAGGCGAGGAATTCCTGATCGCCAATGCTGCAGCCGGCGGATCGAAACTGGCACGCGACCTTTCGAAAGGCACGCGCTTCCAGCTTTATCTGGCACTGCGCATGGCCGGGTATCATGAGATCGCCGCAACCCGCGAATCCCTGCCTTTCATCGCCGATGACATCATGGAGACCTTCGACGACGGCCGTGCCGGGCATGCCTTCTCGCTGATGGCGGACATGGCGCGTGTCGGGCAGGTGATCTACCTGACCCATCACCAGCATCTCTGTGACATCGCCCGTCAGGCTTGCCCGGATGTGACCATCCATACGTTATAGTCGGGTTGGCCGCCGCGAAATCGAGTCACGTCAGGACGAGACATTCGCCGGCATCCCGCTATGTTGTGTTTTCCAATCGAGTTGCTGCCTCGGCAGCTATTGCCGCCATGCCAAGGAGCCAGAACCATGGAAATCAAAGCCTGCGGATCCCGCTCGTCGCTTCGCCCGCCTGCCGATTATTTCACCGGCAGGGTTCGCCAGGATCCGATCTTCGATGCGCCGGAACCCGCCCGTCTTCGCAGCGTGTCCGTGACCTTCGAGCCGGGAGCGCGGACGGCCTGGCATACACATCCGCTCGGCCAGACCCTGATCATCACATCCGGTTGCGGATTGGCGCAGAGCTGGGGAGGTCCGATCCGCGAAATCCGCGCCGGTGATGTCGTCTGGTTTCCGCCGGGCGAAAAGCACTGGCACGGCGCTTCGCCGACTACGGCCATGACCCATATCGCCATTCAGGAAGCGCTTGATGGCAAGGCGGTCGATTGGCTGGAGCAGGTGACCGAGGAACAGTATCAGGGGCAGTGAGGCCGATTGGCCGCTGCCAGATGTCCGGCACCCGTGTTTGCCGGTTGCAATACCGGCGGCAAGACCGCTATCTGATGTTATCGAATTTGCCGGTCTCCGCAAGGCGGAGACTGCTGCCCAGAGGTTTGACTGATGTACAATTTCCATGTCGGACAAAAGGTCGTCTGTATCGACGACAAGTTCAAACATGTCTCGATCGACCAGGGAATCCGCAAAGGCCAAGTTTACACGATCCGCTGGGTAGGGCCTTACAAGCACTACATCGACGGCGAATTCATCGGCGTCAAGCTGGCGGAAATCCATCGCGGCAATGACGATGGTCCGGAAGGCTATGGCGCAGCAGACATGCCGTATCGCGCTACACGCTTTCGGCCACTTCTGAGAGACCGGCTATCGGCCTTAAAGAGCCTGCTGGTGCCGACGCCGAAGGGAGAGAAGTCCGTTATTCCGACGGCTCCGGAAGAGCCGAAACGCGCGGCGCCGGTCCGGAAGAAGGAAGATGTCCGCGAAAAGGAAGACGTCTGATCCTTCCCGCTCAGTTCGGATCAACGATCTGCTCGCGGCGCACCAGCCTCAAAGTCCGGTCGGGCTGGATGATGTAGGTTTCCTCGGCCGGGCGGCCGTATTCGTCGTTCAGGCGGTGATGAAAGGTGCTGCCCGCCGGCGCCTTGACCAGCTTCGTAGTGGGCTGGCCCTTGTAGGTGATGCTGCCCGGAATGGGCTCGATTTCGGGGATGGAACAGGCGGCAAGGCCGGAAGCAACAAGGATTACGGCCAAAATTGCAAGTCTCATGTCTGTCCCCTGTTCCGGTCGATAAGCAGGCACTTTTTTTCGCCTGCATCACATGGCGATGTGGCGGCCGAATGGCAAGAGGCAATGGCCGTCGTCAACACGACTCTCGACTCGCCGATCCGCAAGGCTATGGCGTCTGGCGAACCTTCAGCGGCCCGACCGACTGGCGCACGATCATCTCGCATTCCAGCTTCATCTTGTGATTGTCGTGCCGCGCGCGCGGTGCGGCGATGATTTCCGCGAGCTTTTCGACGGCATAGCGCGCCATGTCGGCGTGGGGCAACTGCATGGTGGTCAGCGGCGGCAGCATGTCGCCGGAATAGGATTCGTTGTCGAAGCCGATCACGGACAGATCCTGCGGGATTTTTAGACCCACTTCCTTCGCTGCCTCATAGACGCCCATGGCGATCCGGTCGCAGAAACAGCAGATCGCCGTCGGCGGTTCTTCCAGCGTCTGCAGCCGCTTGAAGGCGGCATATCCGCCCTGGATGGTCCAGCGTCCCTTGATGATGAGGTGATTGTCCACCGGAATGTCGTGCATCGTCAGCGCCCGGCGATAGCCCTTGATGCGCTCACGCGAGGCCTCGATGGAATCCTCGCCGCCGATATAGGCGATGCGCGTATGTCCGGCTTCGATCAGCGAAAGAGTCGCGTTCATAACCGCCGACAAATCACCGGGCACGACGCTTGGCAGCGGCTTGTCGATGGCATAGCAGTTCAAGAGCACGGTGGGGCGATCACCCAGTTGCGGTGGCGGTGTGACCTGCTGTGTGATCAGTCGCGCGTAGATGACGCCGGCGACCGACAATGTCGCTAGGTTCTCTAAGGCCGATTGTTCCGCCTCTTCGTCCGCAGCGGTCGGCATCACCGAAAGAAGATATCCCAGTTCGTTTGCCGCTTCCGCGGCGCCGTCGATCAGGCCGGCGACATGCGGTGAACTCGTCACCTCGTTGATGATCATGGCCAGAAGCGGCCGCCGGTCGATATGGCGGGCCGGCGTGCTGTAGCCCATTTTCGCGGCAGCGTTCAGTACGGCCTCGCGCGTCGTCGCCGATATCCGCGTCCCCGGCGCATTGTTGAGGACGAGCGACACCGTTGCCTGCGAGACGCCGCAGGCGGTGGCGATGTCGGACATGGTCGGCTTCTTCAACACGCGAACCCCTTGGAAGACTGGGTTTTCCGATTAGCACGAAGTTTTGTGAACGTAAAAGCCCGGATGAGGACTTGCGCGCTAATAATTTTAGTTATAATTGGTAATTTATAACTAATCACTCTGGGAGGAGTGCATGGCAGGGGTATCGCTCGCAGGAGTGTCGAAGAACTATGGTGCGGTGAATGTCATTCGTGACGTGTCGCTGACCATTAATGACGGCGAGTTCGTCGTCTTTGTCGGGCCGTCCGGCTGCGGCAAGTCCACGCTCTTGCGGATGATCGCTGGTTTCGAGGGCATTACCGGCGG
Organism: Rhizobium sp. Leaf453; assembly: GCF_001425605.1. Taxonomy (GTDB): domain Bacteria; phylum Pseudomonadota; class Alphaproteobacteria; order Rhizobiales; family Rhizobiaceae; genus Pararhizobium. The sequence continues at coordinate 66,861 of NZ_LMRG01000007.1, forward strand.
CGACGTGCTGATCGGCGGCAACCGCGTCAATGAAATGGCCGCCCGCGACCGCGGCGTCGCCATGGTCTTCCAGAACTATGCGCTCTATCCCCACATGACAGCGCGCGAAAACATGGCGTTCGGCCTGAAGAATATCGGTACGCCCAGGGCAGAAATCACGGCGCGGATCGACAAGGCGGCCGGCATTCTGCAACTCGAACCCTACCTTGATCGCAAGCCGCGCGCCTTGTCCGGCGGCCAGCGTCAGCGCGTCGCCATCGGTCGCGCCATCATGCGGGAGCCGGATGTCTTCCTGTTCGATGAGCCGCTCTCCAATCTCGACGCTGCGCTACGTGTTTCCATGCGCACCGAGATCGCCAAGCTGCATCACCGCCTCGGCGCCACCATGATCTATGTCACCCACGACCAAACGGAGGCCATGACCATGGCCGATCGCATCGTGGTGCTGAGGGCAGGGCAGATCGAGCAGGTCGGTGCGCCGATCGAACTTTACGAGCGGCCGGCCAATGCCTTCGTCGCAGGCTTTCTCGGCGCACCGCGCATCAACCTGATCCCGGCGACCGTCTCTACCGTCGATGGTGAGACTGTCGAATTGGTTTGCCCGGGTGACGCAAGGCTGATGGCGAAGGTTCGCGTAGGCTCCGCCAACGTCGGTGACAAGGTGACGCTCGGTCTCCGACCGGAAATCCTGTCTCCCGCCGACGAGGGCGCGTTGAGCGGCACCGTCGATGTCGTCGAGCAACTGGGCTCGATGCAACTGGTCTACGCGACGCTCGCGGATGGGACGTCGATTGTCTCCGAATTGCGCGGTGGTACGGCACCGGCGATCGGATCGGTCGGCCGTTTCTCCATAGGCAACGGCACGCGCCATGTCTTCAATGCCGAAAAGCTGTCGATCACCCTGCATTCGGGAGGCGGGGCATGAGCGCCAACAGCCTGATCGCCGCCCGCAGGCGCGACGCGCTTGCCGCTTATCTCTTCCTAGCTCCCTTCGGCCTGATCTACATCACCTTTCTCGTCTATCCCCTCTTCAAGGGGCTGTGGATCAGTTTGCATGACTGGGAACTTGCCGGTAGCTACCGCGAATATATCGGCTTTCTGAACTACGAGGATCTTTGGACCGATACGATCTTCTGGAAGGCCGTCGGTAATACGCTGACTTTCGTCGCCATGACCGTGCCGACCATGACAGCCTTGGCACTGGTCCTGGCGCTCGCCGTGTTCGGGCAGGGGCGGCTAAAAGGCGTGCTCCGCTCCATCTTCTTCATGTCGAGCGTGTTTTCGGTCTCGGTGGTGACGCTGGTCTGGTCGATGGTGCTGTCTGCCGACAATGGGCTGCTGGTGCCGTTCTTCCATTTCATCGGCATGAAGCCGGTCAATTTTCTCGGCCATCCCACGCTCGCCATGCCGTCGATCGCGCTCACCACCCTCTGGTGGGGCGTCGGCCTGCCGATGGCCCTGTTCCTCGCGGCACTCAGCCAGATTCCCGGTGAACTGTATGAAGCGGCGGAACTCGACCACGCCAGCCGGTTCACCGTGCTGAGACGCATAACGCTGCCCTCGATCCGGCACACGGTTCTCTTGGTGTTGGTGCTGCAGATCGTCGGCCAGTTCCAGATTTTCGGTCAGGCGCACCTGATGACGCAGGGCGGGCCGGCCAACCGGACGCGCACTCTGGTTCAGTACATCTATGAAACGAGCTTCCGCGACTGGCAGGTGGGTTACGCGACGGCCATGTCCTTCGGTCTCTTCCTCCTGATGCTCGGTTTCACCATGCTGCAGCTCTGGCTCGGCCGGAAGGGAGACGAGTGATGGCAAGCGCACGCACAAGCGGCCTGCGCCGCGTCACCGATCTCCTGATCCTCGGGGCAACCGTCGCCTTCGCGATCCTTTGGCTTCTGCCCGTCATCTGGGTGGTCGCCATGTCCCTGAAGCCGAATGCCGAGCTGATGCGATCGACAGCGGGTTTCCTGCCGGTGCCGTTCACGCTCGACAATTATATCGGGCTTCTGAAGCTCGATACCGTGCCGCGCTGGCTGATGCACAGCCTGATCGTCTCGGTGACCATGACCTGCCTGGTGCTCGTCGTCTCGTCCATGGCGGGCTACGCCTTCGCCCGGCTGGAATTCCCTTTCAAGAAGACGCTGTTCCTGCTGATGGTTGCCGGCCTGATGGTGCCGGAGCAGGCGGTGTTCATCCCGCTGCACACAATGGTGTCGGGCTGGGGACTGCACAATACGCATTTCGCGCTGGTCATGCCACGCGTGGCGGTGCCGATCGGCGTGTTCCTGATGATGCAGTTCTTCCGCAGCGTTCCGAAGGAACTCGAGGAGGCAGCCGCCATCGATCATGCCTCGCGGCTGACGATCTTCCTGAAGATCATGCTGCCGCTGTCTGTTCCGGCGGTGACGACGCTTGGCCTGTTCACCTTCATCTTCGCCTGGAACGACTTTCTCTGGCCGCTCGTCTCGGCGACCAAGGCCGACATGTACACGGTGACGGTCGGCCTTGCCTCGATCCAGAGCAATTTCGCCTTCTCCGAGGGGCTCGGCGCGGTCATGGCATCGGCGGTCTTCGCCAGCCTGCCCATCGTTCTTCTCTTTCTGATCTTCCAGCGTTTCATCGTGGCGGGCGTCGCGATGAGTGCCGGCAAGTAGACGACGACGCCCCGGCGGCAAGCCGGGACGGCATGAGAATACCCGCATCGACAAGGAGGATATGATGCACAAGACGAAAACGTTGCAACGCCTGGCCCTTGCCACGGCTCTGATGACCACGCTCTGGGGAGGTTCCGCCCACGCCGTCGATATTTCGTTCTTCCGCTTCTTCGGCGATTGCAAGACCGAGTTCGGCGATGTGACGGATATGGCCAAGGCCAATGGCGAGTGCGGCATCATCACGGCGCTGACCAACAAGTTCAACGCCGAAAACACGATCGGCGCCAAGGTCGTCACCCAGACGGTGGATTGGGGTGCTTATTATGACCTTCTGACCGCGACCTATTCCACTGGCAATATCCCTGATGTCGCCGTCATGCATGCCTCGGTCATGCCGAACTTTTCCGATCGTGATCTCTTGACCCCGCTGACGAAGCCGATGGCCGATCTGGGCATCGACACAGCCGATTTCGTGCCGGCGGCATTGAAGAATGCTTCCGCCAAGGGCGAGGTCTACGCGCTCCCCTACGACCTTCATGCCTTGTTGTTCCACGTCAATATGGACCTGATGAAGAAGGCCGGTCTCGTTAATGCCGATGGTTCGCCGATCCTGCCGAAGTCGCCCGAGGAACTGCTCGAGCAGGGCAAGAAGTTCAAGGAAGTCACCGGTAAGTATTACATCGGCTCGGAATCGCAGAGTTCCGAAGGCATGATGGTTCGCGTCTTCGATACGCTGACCTGGCAGCAGGGCGTCGACGTCCTGTCCGCCGACGGCAAGACCGCCAGCATCAGCACGCCGGAAGGCCTGAATGCCGCCAAGTTGATCTCGTCGCTCTATTCCGAAGGCCTCGTCAACTCGGCGCTCGACTATCCCGGTTCCGAACAGGCGTTCCTGAATGGTGAAACCGGCATCCTGATCAACGGCACCTGGGGTGTCGACAACTACGACACACAAGCCAAGAGCGGCAAGGTGGCGCTCAAGGACTACCGTGTCGCCAATGTCCCGCAGATTTATTCCAAGCCAGCTGTCTGGGCTGACAGCCATATGTGGGTGATCCCGAAGGATGACGGCCGCAGCGCCGAGAAGACCGAGGCTGCATTGGCGTTCCTGAAGTTCCTCAACGACAACAATTTCCAGTGGTCGCGCACCGGTCACCTTTCGGTCCGTCAGTCGGTCCTGAATTCGGAAGAGTTCAAGGCGCTGCCGCACCGCGCGGAGTTTGCCGACACGACCAAGAATGCCACGGCGCTGCCGCAGATCCAGAACCAGCGTGCCGTTTATAACGCGATGACCACAGACCTCAACGCCATGTGGCTGACCGGCACCGATCCGCAGACGGCGGTCGATGCCATGCAGGCCGGCGTCGAGCGCATTTTGCGTCGCAATCGCTAAGACCTCCACCCAGCCCCTCGGGGCTGGCCTCCCACCGGGATACGCGCTTGGCGGCGCGTATCCCGGACCCTGAAATATTGCCCAATTGATCCATACGAACCGCTCCCATACGAACCGATCCAAGGACGATCCGATGAATGCGCATTCCCGCACGTCAGCCACTTCCAGCACGCCGCTTCGCGCAGCGCATTCTCTCGATGGCCTCTGGCAGTTTCGCCATGAAAGCGACGGGACGTGGCGGGAAGCGAAAGTACCGGCGCACTGGCAATCCTGCTTCGAGGACCTCGCCGTCAGCTTCGGTACCGCGACCTATCGCCGGAATTTTACCCTGCCGGCCGGCTGGAACGACCGGGAAGTCGCCCTCTGCTTCGGCGCAGTCAGCGATTTCGCCATCGTTTCCGTCAACGGCACTGAGCTTGGTCGCCATGACGGCGGTTACCTTCCCTTTGAATTCGTGATTCCTGCCGGCCTGCTCGGGGCGGACAACACGATCGAGGTCGTCGCCATCCTGCCGGATGCGCTTCGCAACGAGCACGATACCGATTTCGCCGAAATCCCCCACGGCAAGCAGAGCTGGTATGGTCCGCAGGGCGGCATCTGGCAGTCGGTGAGGCTGGAGGCGCGGGATCTACGGCATATTTCGTCGCTTCGGCTCGATCCGATCTGGCCCGAAGGCCGGCTGTATGTGAAGGCCGGCTTTGCAACTGCTGTCACAGGCACCTTGCGGATCGAAATCACGGGACCCGGCGATACGCCCGTCTTTTCCGGCACGGTGCCTGTCACCGGCGCAAAACTTGAACATTCCATTCAGTTCGAAACAGTGAAGGCATGGTCGCCGGACAGCCCGAACCTCTATTCGATCCGCGCAACTCTGGTTTCCGATGCGCACGAGACCGACAGCCGCCAGGAGACATTCGGGTTCCGCCGTTTCGAGGCCAAGGACGGCTTCCTGCACCTCAATGGCCAGCCGCTCTATCTGCGCGCAGCACTTGACCAGGATTATTATCCCGACGGTTTTGGCGCGCCGCCCTCGCTCGAACTGCTGGAAGACCAGCTCCTAAAAGGCAAGGCGATGGGGCTGAACTGCCTGCGTTGCCACATCAAGGTTCCGGACCCGCGCTATTACGAGGTCGCCGACCGTCTGGGCATGCTGATCTGGACCGAGATCCCCAATATCGAGACCTTCACCGCAAAATCCGCCGAGCGGCTGCGCACGACGATGGAAGGCATTCTTGCCCGTGACCGCAACCATCCGTCGATCGTTATCTGGACGCTGATCAACGAAGACTGGGGGACACGGCTACGTGAGGCGGCCGAGCAGCGCCAGTGGATTTCCAACATGGTCGACTGGCTCAAGGCGGAAGACCCGTTGCGCCTCGTCGTCGATAATTCCGCGTGCTTCCCGAATGTCCACGTCAAGACGGATATCAACGACTATCACTTCTATCGCACCGCAGTGGATCGCCGCGAGGAGTGGGACACGCTCTGCCGGGAATTCGCCGATAATGCCGACTGGACGTTCTCGACGGAGAAGGAAGCCGTCCGGACCCGCAAGGAGCCGCTGATTCTCTCCGAGTTCGGCGTCTGGGGCTTGCCCGATCCCGCGCGGCTTCGCGATGAAGCCGGTCGTGATCCCTGGTGGATGCCCTATGGCGCGACCTGGGCGGATGGCACGGCCCTGCCGCAGGGCATCGAGGCGCGGTTCCGCGAGCTTGGCCTGGGGCAGGTGTTCGGCACCGTTGGCCAGTTCATCGAGCAGGTGCAGTGGTATCAGTACATGAACCTCAAGTATGAGCTCGAGGTCATCCGCAGCCATGCGCCGATCGGCGGCTATGTCATCACTGAATTCACCGACGTCCATTGGGAAGGTAACGGCCTGATGGACATGGCTCGCAATCCCCGGCCGTTCGCGCAGGCGCTGCCGGCCGTCAATTCCGATATCGTGATCGCGCCCGGTGCCGCCCGCCATTCAGTCTATGGCGGTGAGGAGGTGCGGTTCGATATCAAACTCTCGACAGGTGGCGCGACCGTGCCTAAAGGGAGCCGGCTTGTCTGGGAAATGGGGGATGAGAAGGGCGACATTAGCCTGCCCGCCATCGGGCCAATGCAGGCTCATGACATCGCTGTCACCTCTGCTACAAAAGCGGCGGCCTCGTCTGAAATCCGCAAGGCGGGTTTTAGCCTTCTCGCGCCCGATGGCACCGTGTTGTCAGGCAATTCCGAAAACATCGCCGTCTACGGCAAACGTGATTCCCTGCAGCCCGTCCGATTCGCGTCTGATGACGAGAATCTTTCGCAGCGCCTGACTGTGCTTGGTCACATCAGTGTCGCTCGCAGTGAGGCCGATGTGTTCGTGACGCATGATCTCGACGCCGAGCGAGTCGAAGCGATCCATTCCGGCGAGCGCATCCTGCAGATCGTCGCCAAGGAACCGGGGCGCTTGCGGGATGATACGTCGCCGCGTGACGGTCCGATGTCGATCGAAATCGATCCGGGGGCAGGGGGCATGACGTCCGGCCCCTATTTCAGCTTTCCCGGCTACAATCTCGTCAACCGCCACAAATCGATCTGGCGCGGCGACTGGGTCGGCAATTTCTCCTGGCTCAGGCGCGACGGCGTTTTCGCTCATGTGCCCGGTGGCCCGTTGTTCGATCTGTCGTTTACCGATGTCGTGCCGCTGCAGGTCATGAGTGGCTTCCGGCCATGGGAGTTCCAGGGGCGCGTCCACGCCGGTGTCGTCATCGGCTGGGTTCACAAGCCCGCCGCCTTCATCATCGAGAAGCGGCTTGGTCGGGGCAAGCTGGTCGCGACGACGTTCAGGCTGAATCAGCAGGCGCCCGACGCCGATCCTTTGGCGACAGCCCTCTATGACGGCTTGCTGGCGCTGGCCGAGCGCCCCTGATTCGGCCCTTCTTTTCCGCAATCATAAATGCCGCGCAAAACTTATCTTTTGCGCGGTTTTGGCGCTGCGATGTTGATCGTCGTCGAGCCGCAACCGGCGGTGTCGTTATCAAAAACACTCAATGAAAAACATGAGTTTATGCTTAAAGGCTATTTAACCTTGTGATTGCATCTTCGATTTGAAGGGACTGCGCGGACGAACCTGCGGCGATCCCAACAGGGTATCTCCCGGCCCTGGATATGAAACGACGAACGCAAGGATGACTTCCGTATGCCGACCCTCCCTCAATTTGGCTTTGACGCGAAAGCCGTTCTCTCAGCGCTCGGCCGCTCACAGGCAATCATCGAATTCGATCTGACCGGAAAGATCCTGAGCGCCAACGAGAATTTCTGCAAAGCTGTCGGCTACGAAGCCTCCGAGATCATCGGCCGCCACCACAGCATGTTCGTGCTGCCGGAGCATGTGACAAGCGAAGAATACAAGTCCTTCTGGGCAAGGCTTGCCAAGGGCGAATACGACCAGCGCCAGTACAAGCGTGTCGGCAAGGGCGGCAGGGAAATCTGGATCGAGGCTTCCTACAATCCGGTTTTCCGTCGCGGCAAGCCTTACAAGGTTATCAAGATCGCAACGGACATCACTGCGGCCAAGGCAAAGAGCGCCGAGGATAACGGCAAGCTCGCAGCCCTGTCGCGCGCGCAGGCTGTCATCGAATTCACCCCGGATGGGCGCATTCTTCAGGCCAATGAGAATTTTCTGTCGGTTCTTGGCTACACGATCGAGGAAATTGTCGGCAAGCATCATGCGATGTTCTGCGAGCCCGGCTATGCCAATTCACCGGAATATCAGGCCTTCTGGAAGGACCTGCGCAACGGCAAATTCGTCACGGATCAGTTCATGCGGCTCGGCAAGGGCGGCAAACGCGTATTCATCCAGGCCTCCTACAATCCCATCCTCGACGACAAGGGCACTGTCTTCAAGGTCGTCAAGTTTGCAACCGACGTAACCGAGCGCATGCATGCCGTCGAGGAACTCGGTGCTGCCCTCGAGCGTCTGTCCCAGTGCAACATCCGAATCACGCTCGACCATCCCTTCGTCGGCGAGTTCGAACGGTTGCGGCTCGACTTCAACGCCTCGATCGGTGAATTCCAGAAAACGCTCACCAACGTGCTGGGCCAGACCGGCGACCTGACACAGAGCAGCCAGGATATGCGTCAGGCTTCCCTGCAACTGTCGGAGCGCTCGCAGCAGCAGGCGGCAGCTCTTGAGGAAACCTCGGCGGCGCTCGACGAAATCACCGCGACGGTGAAGTCATCGACGGATAACACCGAGGCGACACGCAAACTGGTCCAGACGGCGCGTACTTCGACAACCACTTCGACAGCGGTTGTCCAGGAAACGGTGGCCGCGATGAACAGCATCGAGGTCGCCTCGCAGGAGATCAGCCAGATCATTGGCGTCATCGACGAGATCGCCTTCCAGACGAACCTGTTGGCACTGAACGCCGGGGTCGAGGCGGCGCGGGCAGGGGAAGCCGGCAAGGGATTTGCCGTCGTTGCCCAGGAGGTTCGTGAACTGGCGCAGCGTTCGGCGACGGCGGCCAAGGAGATCAAGACGCTCATCAGCAATTCCGGCGAGCGTGTCCTCGACGGTGTCCGGCTGGTCGGCAGGACCGGCACGGCGCTCCAGGAGATCGAAACGCTGGTCAAGGCGATCGACGAGAACGTCAACGCCATCGCAACGGCCGCACAGGAGCAGACTGTCGGCTTGCGCGAAATCAGCAAGGCCGTCAATGAACTCGATCGGATGACGCAGGAAAACGCGGCGATGAGCGAACGCACGGCAGAGATCAGCGCGACTCTTGAGCACGGTGCCGACGCACTGGCCGAACTCGTCCATCTGTTCAAGCTCAATCGCCGCCAGACTCAACGCGACGGCTCGTCCTTTCCCACAGGCCAGGCAAACTCGGCGCATCTCGACACGAAGCGGGGTCGTGCCGCTTAAAGTGTACGGATCAAGGCTGTTCAGGTTGCATCGAGCCGAGCGCTGATTCTGCAGCGCTCGGCTCGATGCGTTTGGGACAGCTTATCGGCTTCTGTTCAACGGAATAGAAACTGCGTCCGGCGCAAAGCGCTTCGATGGAAAATGAAACAGTGGGAAAAAAAGGGATGGTGGGCGATGACGGACTCGAACCGCCGACATCCTCGGTGTAAACGAGGCGCTCTACCAACTGAGCTAATCGCCCTTCGCGAAGCAGAAGCAATGTCCGCCGCGTCGGTGGCCGTGATCTATGCGTATCGGTGAAAAACCGCAAGAGCGGAAACTCAGATTTTTTTGATTTTTTTGCAAAGCGCCGGTGGCGCCGATGATGGCGAGTAAAATCGGATGTGGAAAAATGATGTGTGCCGCACGGGAAACTGCCTGTCCTTGAGTCAGGCGAAGCCGGGGTAGGGGAGATGACGCCGAGTCAGCCGTTGGACTTTTCCTCGTGTTCTTTCAGGCCTGTGGAAACAATTCGACGACTGTCACGGTTTTGTCTCCAAACCTGCTTGACACCCAAAGATGAACCTCGTAGTTAGCCGCTCATCGAAGCGGCCAGCCCGGTTCGAACGGATGCCAAGGCATCCGGATCACTTGAAATGCAATGCGCGGGTGTAGCTCAGTCGGTTAGAGTGCCGGCCTGTCACGCCGGAGGTCGCGGGTTCGAGCCCCGTCACTCGCGCCATTTCAAGATGGGCAATTTGCCTAGGTCCGGAGTTTTCGTCCTAGTGCGCGGGTGTAGCTCAGTCGGTTAGAGTGCCGGCCTGTCACGCCGGAGGTCGCGGGTTCGAGCCCCGTCACTCGCGCCATTTCCTTCTCCAGAAAATGTACTCTATCTGTGATGCGTTGCTGCTCAGCCGGGTCGCTGAAGCGGTTATTCTGTTATTTCAATCCGTGGCGTTCGTAGTCATCGCATGCGCAATACGCGATTCGATGCCGCACGAGGTCAGGCGTGGAGAACCTTGTCGAACCGATACCCGGACTGTCCGGAATCATCTCCAAGTTCGCAGCTTCCGGTTTCTTCGACCTGACGACAGACAAAGTCGATCCGGGCCTCATCCGCGTCGAGTGCCAGAATCAGCGTTTCGCGCAAATCGCTCGCTGTCATGTATTGAGGCGGGTATTCGTCACTTCCAGGATGAAGGGTCGAGATGCGCACCATGATAGGCATGAAGGTGATTCCCGTCCCGCCGTGCCAGATATCATCGTGGAGAATGTCCCGCGGGACCGGCGACCGCGTTCGTGAGGGGAGGGCGTGTCGATGGTGAGCGATCCGTTTCATGGCATGCTACCTCTTTGCTGATCTTTTCGCACGGTAACTGCTCGCGGCAAGCTGCGCCGTATCCCGGGTCACTGGCTTTCGCCGTTGGCGGGCATCCTGTCAGTCTTCTGTGTCTGGCATGCGTCAGGTATTGGCGGGTTACACCTTGACGTAGATATGCGCCTCGATCGCAGCTGCGATCAGATCTTGCCGAACGAGTTCGGGCGGCTGTTTTCCTCTGAATGAATCGAGGCAGGTCATGACGGCGAGTTTGTAGCTCGGCCCTCGCTTCTTCGGCCACTGATGCAGCAGCAGATCGGCGGCCTGGAGAGAACTGGAAACGGTCACGACATCTTGGCGACCGTTGAACTCGAGTAGCAGGCTCTCATGCCAGGGAATGTCATCCATCAGTTCGCCCTCTATTAGGCGCACTTTACGTAAGCAAGCTTGCGTCGCGGTTGCGCCTCCGTCAGCCATGCAAATTCCGGATGCTGGCCATGCAGCGATGCGACATCTCGCGGGCTCTGCCCATGTCTCAAGTCCAGGACTTGCCGAGTGCAATTCAATCGATTTGAAAGGGCGCGACCATATGTCCTTGGGTGCGACGATCAGGCGGCTTGCCTGTTGTTCCGCTTGCCTTTGCAACGGTTTCCTGCGATTTGCGCCCGGCTGCCGGAGATGCTAGCTTTTGCCCGGTCTTCATTCCTGCCACACAAGGGGGTGAAAACCGTTCTGAAGGCTTGCACAGCGGCGCTGGCTGCGCTAACCACTTTGGCGTTGCAACATATTTTTCGGCCTGTGAGCCTTGTTTTCTGCGCTTCTCCAGCGCGCCTCGCAGGCAGGGACGGATACAATGACAGACCTTCTCGGTTCCTACATCCCGATCGCGATTTTCATCGGTATCTCGCTGGTTATTGGCCTTGCGCTCCTGATCGCGCCGTTCGCCGTCGCCTACAAGGCGCCCGACGATGAAAAGCTTTCCGCCTACGAGTGCGGCTTTAACGCCTTCGACGACGCCCGCATGAAGTTCGACATCCGATTCTATCTCGTGTCGATTCTCTTCATCATCTTCGACCTCGAAGTGGCGTTCCTGTTCCCATGGGCTGTTTCCTTCAAGGAAATGGGCTGGTTCGGTTTCTGGTCGATGATGGCGTTCCTCGGAGTGCTGACCATCGGCTTCATCTATGAATGGAAGAAGGGAGCGCTCGAATGGGAGTAGCAACCAATATGCCTGCCGTATCCCAGGCGCCGAAGGGGATCATCGATCCCTCGACCGGCAAGCCCATCGGCAGCAACGACAAGTTCTTCGGCGAGATCAACAACGAACTCGCTGACAAGGGTTTTCTGGTCACCTCGACGGATGAACTGATCAACTGGGCTCGTACCGGTTCGCTGATGTGGATGACCTTTGGTCTGGCCTGCTGCGCCGTCGAAATGATGCAGATGTCCATGCCGCGCTATGACGCCGAGCGCTTCGGTTTCGCGCCGCGCGCGTCACCGCGTCAGTCCGACGTGATGATCGTCGCCGGCACGCTGACCAACAAGATGGCACCCGCTCTGCGCAAGGTTTACGACCAGATGCCTGAGCCGCGTTACGTCATCTCGATGGGATCGTGCGCCAATGGCGGCGGTTACTATCACTATTCCTATTCGGTGGTGCGCGGCTGCGACCGCGTCGTGCCGGTTGATATCTATGTGCCGGGCTGTCCTCCCACGGCAGAAGCGCTCCTTTACGGCGTGCTCCTGCTGCAGAAGAAGATCCGCCGCACAGGCACGATCGAACGGTAAGGGCAGGGGACCTGAGCAATGAGTGAAGCCCTGAACGACCTTTCAACCTACCTGCGCGAGACGCGCGGTGCGCTGATTGCCGATGCTGCCGTGAGTTTCGGCGAACTGACATTGACCGCGACCGCCGACAACGTGATCGAACTGCTGACGTTCCTGCGCGACGACGCCCGCTGCGGTTTCGTCAATTTCACCGACATCTGTGGTGTGGACTGGCCCAAGCGCGCCGAGCGCTTCGATGTCGTCTATCACCTGCTGTCGCCGAAGCAGAACCTGCGCATTCGCGTCAAGGTGGCGACGGGCGAAGACCAGCCGGTTCCGTCGGCCTGCGCCGTCTATCCGGGCGCCGACTGGTTCGAGCGCGAAGCCTACGACATGTACGGCATCCTCTTCACCGGCCATCCGGACCTGCGCCGCATTCTGACCGATTACGGTTTCGAAGGTTACCCGCTGCGCAAGGACTTCCCGACGACCGGTTTCGTCGAGGTTCGCTATGACGACGAAGCCAAGCGAGTCGTGTACGAGCCGGTGGAACTGAAGCAGGAATTCCGAAACTTCGATTTCATGTCGCCCTGGGAAGGAACGGACTACGTTCTGCCGGGTGATGAAAAGGCGAAGCAGTAAGAGCAAGGAAGGCCGACACAGTCGCAAGGGCGAAGGTGCTGTCGGCTCGGAGTAAGCGGCATGAACGAACATAACGTCCGGAATTTCAATATCAATTTCGGCCCGCAGCATCCGGCGGCGCACGGGGTTCTCCGTCTTGTGCTTGAACTCGACGGTGAAATCGTCGAGCGCGTCGATCCGCATATCGGTCTGCTGCATCGCGGCACCGAAAAGCTGATCGAGACGAAGACCTATCTGCAGGCCGTGCCCTATTTCGACCGGCTCGACTATGTCGCGCCGATGAACCAGGAGCATGCCTATGCGCTGGCCGTCGAAAAGCTGACGAAGACGGAAGTTCCGATCCGCGGCCAGTTGATCCGTGTGCTCTATTCGGAAATCGGCCGTATCCTGTCGCATCTCTTGAACGTCACTACGCAGGCCATGGACGTCGGTGCGCTGACGCCGCCGCTCTGGGGCTTCGAAGAGCGCGAAAAACTGATGGTGTTTTATGAGCGTGCTTGCGGCGCGCGCATGCACTCGGCCTATTTCCGTCCGGGTGGCGTCCACCAGGACCTGCCGCACGAACTCGTCGAGGATATCGGCAAGTGGATCGACCCGTTCCTCAAGACCGTTGATGATATCGACGAGCTTTTGACTGGTAACCGCATCTTCAAGCAGCGCAACGTCGATATCGGCGTCGTCAGTCTGGCGGATGCCTGGGCCTGGGGTTTCTCCGGTGTCATGGTGCGCGGTTCGGGTGCTGCATGGGATTTGCGCAAGTCGCAGCCTTACGAATGCTACGCCGACATGGATTTCGACATTCCGATCGGCAAGAACGGCGACTGCTACGATCGATACCTGATCCGCATGATCGAGATGCGGGAATCGGCAAAGATCATGCGCCAGTGCGTCAATCGCCTGCTGGGCGATGCCAAGATTGGTCCGGTTTCGTCGCTGGACGGCAAGATCGTGCCGCCGAAGCGAGGCGAGATGAAGCGTTCGATGGAAGCGCTGATTCACCACTTCAAGCTCTACACCGAAGGCTATCACGTGCCGGAAGGCGAAGTGTATGCCGCCGTTGAAGCGCCGAAGGGCGAGTTCGGCGTCTATCTCATCTCCGACGGTACCAACAAGCCTTATCGCTGCAAGATCCGCGCGCCGGGTTATGCGCATCTGCAGGCCATGGACTACATCTGTCGCGGCCATCAGTTGGCGGACGTTTCCGCAATTCTCGGCTCGCTCGATATCGTGTTCGGCGAGGTAGACCGTTGATGCGCGCGACCGCCCTTGCAGTGTTGGGATTGCTGGCAGCGTTCGGGCCGGCTTTGGCGCAGGAAGCCGAGCCGAAGTCCGATGATCAGAATCTCGCGGGCGGTTCGTCGGGCGGTACCTTGGGGCAACTCCTGTCCCGGGGCTATGAAATCAAGGCTGCAGTGCCGAATGGCACGCGCTACATCGTATTTGTGCAAAAAGACCAGTCGGCCTTTGCCTGCGAATTCGTCTCCCTGGCGAAATCGCGGTGCGGGTCGATTAACTGATAAGGTGCGGGAAGAATGTCCGTTCGTCGACTAGCCGATGAAAATGTCCAGCCAGCGGCCTTTGCCTTCAACAAGGACAACGCCGTCTGGGCCAAAGCCACGATCAAGAAATATCCGAAGGGTCGCGAGCAATCCGCGGTCATTCCGCTGTTGATGCGGGCACAGGAGCAGGATGGCTGGGTCACCAAGGCTGCGATCGAATCCGTCGCCGACATGCTGGCCATGCCGTATATCCGCGTATTGGAAGTAGCGACCTTCTACACCCAGTTCCAGCTGAAGCCGGTGGGCACGCGTGCGCACGTCCAGGTTTGCGGCACGACCCCCTGCATGCTGCGCGGTTCGGAAGACTTGATCAGCCTCTGCAAGAAGCGCATCCATCCCGACCCGCTGACGCCGAACGAAGCCGGCACGCTGTCCTGGGAAGAGGTTGAGTGTCAGGGGACCTGCGTCAACGCGCCGATGGTGATGATCTTCAAGGATACCTATGAAGACCTGACGGTTCCGCAGTTGGAATACATCATCGACCGTTTCGACGCAGGCAAGGGTGCCGACGTCAAGCCGGGTCCTCAGATCGACCGTATCTTCTCCGCTCCGGTCGGTGGCCTGACCACGCTGCTGACGCCGGAAAAGAAGCCGGTCGCGCCGCGCGCCAAAAAGGTTGCCGAAGACGCCGCTGTCAGCGTGCCGCCGTCGAATGCCGGCCGACCGAAGACGGATGCTCCGGAAACCGACCCGACCCTGAAGACGCCGGTGACTGCCAAGGCTGCCTCCGCAGCCAACGACAAGGCCGCGGGCGAGACGAAGGCCGAAGGTGGAAATGTCGCGAAGGTCGAGACCGGTGCAGCAACGCCTGCCGCGCTCGTGAGCAAGCCGGCCGCTGCGGCTGCCAAGCCCTCGCTTGAGGACAAGAACCGTCCTGCCGGCATCGAACGCCCGGCTGCACCTGACGATCTCAAGCTGATCTCGGGCGTCGGTCCGAAGATCGAAGGCATTCTGCACGAACTCGGCATCTTCACCTTCGCGCAGGTCGCGGGCTGGAAGAAGGCCGAACGCGAATGGGTCGACGGCTATCTGAATTTCAAGGGCCGCATCGAGCGCGACGACTGGATCAAGCAGGCCAAGGCCTTGGCCAAGGGCGGCGAAGCCGAATACATCAAAGTTTTCGGCAAGAAGCCGCGATAGGACAGATGAACCATGCTGGACGATAAAGACCGCATTTTTACGAATATCTACGGCATTCATGACAAGTCGCTGAAAGGCGCGATGAGCCGTGGCCATTGGGATGGCACCAAGCAGATCCTGGAAAAGGGCCGAGACTGGATCATCAACGAGATGAAGGCTTCGGGTCTTCGTGGTCGTGGCGGCGCAGGCTTCCCAACCGGTCTCAAGTGGTCCTTCATGCCGAAGGAATCGGACGGCCGTCCGCATTACCTCGTCGTCAATGCCGACGAATCCGAGCCCGGTACCTGCAAGGACCGTGACATCATGCGCCACGACCCGCATACGCTGATCGAAGGCTGCCTGATTGCGAGTTTCGCCATGGGCGCGCACACCGCCTATATCTACGTTCGCGGCGAATATATCCGCGAGCGTGAGGCGCTGCAGGCCGCGATCGATGAATGTTACGATGCCGGCCTTCTCGGCGCTAACAACAAGCACGGCTGGGACATGGACATCTTCGTCCATCACGGCGCCGGCGCCTATATCTGCGGCGAGGAAACCGCGCTGCTCGAAAGCCTGGAAGGCAAGAAGGGCCAGCCGCGCCTGAAGCCTCCGTTCCCAGCCAATATGGGCCTCTACGGCTGCCCGACGACTGTCAACAATGTCGAGTCGATCGCCGTTGCCCCGACCATCCTGCGCCGTGGCGCCAGCTGGTTTTCGGCCATCGGCCGTCCGAACAATGTCGGCACCAAGCTGTTCATGGTCTCCGGCCACGTCAATCGCCCTGCCACATTCGAAGACGCGATGGGTACGCCGTTCCGCGAGATGATCGAGCGTCATTGCGGCGGTATCCGTGGCGGTTGGGATAACCTTCTCGCTGTCATCCCGGGCGGCTCGTCCTGCCCGGTCGTGAAGGCGGAACACATCATCGACGCCCCGATGGATTTCGACGGCATGCGCGACGTGAAGTCGTCGTTCGGCACTGCAGCGATCATCGTCATGGACCGCTCGACCGACATCATCAAGGCCATCTGGCGCCTCGCTGCCTTCTACAAGCACGAGAGCTGCGGCCAGTGCACGCCGTGCCGTGAAGGCACCGGCTGGATGATGCGCGTCATGGAGCGCATGGTTCAGGGCCGCGCCCAGAAGCGCGAGATCGACATGCTGTTCGATGTCACCAAGCAGGTCGAAGGTCATACGATCTGCGCGCTCGGTGACGCGGCGGCATGGCCGATCCAGGGCCTGATCCGCAACTTCCGCCCGGAGATGGAGGCGCGGATCGATCAGTACACCCGCAATTCCACCTCGCATGGCGCGGTGCTGCAGGCAGCGGAGTAGCACAATGATCAAGTCCGATCACGGAACGAACAAGGACAAAGAGGCAGGCACTGCCGGTCCGGGCTTCGCTTCCGGGGTTGGCAGCGGTGAAGACCCGTTCGGCATGGCCGAGTGGTTGAAGGAATTGCCGAAGGTGCCGCTGCATCCGCTGATGCAGCATCCGGCGGCGGCGTTTGCGGCAGCCACCGCGATTGGGATCGGCATGACCAGCCATGTGGCGGGCTTCATGCTTGGCGCGATGCAGGGCATGGCGGAACGGGCTCAGGCGGTAGCGCCGGCTGAAGAGGCAAAGGCTGAAACGGCAGGGCAGGCGCCCGCCGAAAAGCCAGAGCCAAAGGCCGCATCGGAGGCTAGGCCAGCTGCGAAGGTCGAGAGACCGAAGCGGCTGAAGGCGGCGGCCCGGGTGGTGGAAGCCAAGGCGGACGACTTGAAGAAGATTTCGGGCATCGGCCCGAAGCTGGAGCAGGTTTTGAACGGAATGGGCATCCACCGTTATGCGGATGTCGCGCTGTGGACCGATAAGGATGTGCAGCGCTTTGACGAGCAGTTGGGTTTTGCCGGACGGATCGTCCGCGATGGCTGGGTCGAGCAGGCAAAGGCCCTGATGAAGGGCAAGAATTGAAAGTTTCGGATGGCGCCGCAAGGGCGTCGTTCAAAGATTGGCGTGCCTAATAATATTGGTCTGCCGCTGATGCTGGCAGACGAAGGACAGGATTGAGACTACGATGGCAAAGCTGAAAGTCGACGGAAAAGAAATCGAAGTTCCGGATCATTTCACGCTGCTTCAAGCATGCGAAGAAGCCGGCGCCGAAGTTCCGCGCTTCTGTTTCCATGAACGGCTGTCGGTCGCCGGCAACTGCCGCATGTGTCTGATCGAGGTGAAGGGCGGACCGCCGAAACCGGCTGCGTCCTGCGCCATGGGCGTGCGCGACCTGCGTCCCGGCCCGAACGGCGAAGCCCCGGAAGTCTTCACGACCACGCCGATGGTCAAGAAGGCCCGCGAAGGCGTCATGGAATTCCTGCTGATCAACCATCCGCTGGACTGCCCGATCTGCGACCAGGGCGGCGAATGCGACCTGCAGGACCAGGCCATGGCCTTCGGTGTCGATTCGACCCGCTACAACGAGAACAAGCGCGCCGTCGAAGACAAATATATCGGCCCGCTGGTCAAGACTGTGATGAACCGCTGCATTCACTGCACGCGCTGCGTCCGCTTCACCACCGAAGTCGCCGGCATTGCCGAACTTGGCCTGATCGGCCGTGGCGAGGACGCCGAGATCACCACCTACCTCGAACAGGCCATGACCTCCGAGCTGCAGGGCAATGTCGTTGACCTCTGCCCGGTCGGTGCGCTGACCTCCAAGCCCTATGCCTTCAATGCCCGTCCTTGGGAACTCGGCAAGACCGAATCCGTCGACGTGATGGACGCTGTCGGCTCGGCCATCCGCGTCGATACCCGTGGCCGCGAAGTCATGCGTGTCATGCCGCGCGTCAATGAGGAGATCAACGAAGAATGGATCTCCGACAAGACCCGCTTCATCTGGGATGGCTTGAAAACCCAACGTCTGGACCGTCCGTATGTGAAGAAGAACGGCCGCCTGCAGCCGGCGACCTGGAACGAGGCCTTCGGCGCCATCAAGGCAGCCGTTGCCAAGACCAGCGCTGACCGGATCGGCGCGATCGCCGGCGATCTCGCTTCCGTCGAAGAAATGTATGCGCTGAAGGAACTGATCACCGCGCTCGGCTCGAAGAATATCGACTGCCGCCAGGATGGCTCAGCTCTCGACCCGTCGCTCGGCCGCTCCAGCTACCTGTTCAACCCCACGATCCAGGGTATTGAAAGTGCCGACGCCCTGCTGATCATTGGCTCGAACCCGCGTTTTGAAGCATCAGTTCTCAACGCCCGTATCCGCAAGCGCTTCCGCATGGCCAACTTCCCGATCGCCGTGATCGGCGAGCAGGCCGAACTGCGTTACTCCTACGAATATCTCGGTGCTGGCACGGATTCGCTGGTCGAACTGGTTGCCGGCAAGGGCAAGTTCCTGAGCGTTCTGAAGAAAGCCGAACGTCCGATGATCATCATCGGTCAGGGGGCAATCTCCGGCGACAACGGCGCTTCGGTTCTGGCTGCTGCTGCGAAGCTTGCAGGTGCTGTCGGCGCTGTCACTGCAGACTGGAACGGCTTTGCCGTTCTTCACACCGCCGCCTCGCGCGTCGGTGGCCTCGATCTCGGCTTCGTGCCGGGCGAGGGGGGCAAGACCGCAACAGAGATGCTGACGGCCACCGACGTCCTCTTCCTGCTCGGCGCGGACGAAATGGACTTCTCCGGCAAGACCGCCGGTTTCACCGTCTATATCGGTTCGCACGGCGATGAAGGCGCGCATGGCGCCGACGTCATCCTGCCGGCTGCGACTTACACCGAAAAGTCGGGCACCTGGGTCAACACCGAAGGCCGCGTCCAGATGGGCAATCGCGCCGGCTTCGCGCCGGGCGATGCACGCGAAGACTGGGCGATCATCCGCGCCTTGTCGGACGTTCTCGGGAAGAAGCTGCCGTTTGATTCGCTTGGCGAACTGCGCGGCAAGCTCTACGCGGCGCACCCGCATTTCGCCGATGTCGATACAATCGCAGCAGGCGCAAGCGGTGAAATTGCCGCACTTGCACAAAAAGCCGGTGAGATGGCCAAATCGGTATTTGCGTCTCCGGTCAAAGACTTCTATTTGACGAACCCGATAGCACGCGCATCCGCCGTCATGGCCGAATGTTCGGCTTTGGCACGCAACAATTTCAAAGCTGCGGCGGAATGAGAGCGAAGGAATAAGACGACAATGGACGCTTTCATTTCGACCTATGTCTGGCCAACGGCCATCATCATCGGCCAGTCGCTGCTGCTTCTGGTCGCGCTCCTGATCTTTATTGCCTACATCCTGCTTGCCGACCGCAAGGTCTGGGCTGCGGTTCAGCTGCGCCGTGGACCGAATGTGGTAGGTCCGTGGGGACTTTTCCAGTCCTTCGCCGACCTTTTGAAGTTCGTCTTCAAGGAGCCGGTCATTCCGGCCGGCGCCAACAAGGCGCTGTTCCTGCTGGCACCACTGGTTTCGGTGACGCTGGCGCTGGCGGCCTGGGCCGTCGTTCCGCTCAACGAAAACTGGGTGATGGCCAATATCAATGTCGGCATCCTCTATGTCCTCGCCATATCTTCACTGGAAGTTTATGGCGTCATCATGGGCGGCTGGGCATCGAACTCGAAATATCCGTTCCTGTCCGCGCTTCGCTCCGCGGCCCAGATGGTCTCGTATGAAGTCTCGATCGGTTTCGTCATCGTCACCGTCCTGCTCTGCGTCGGATCGCTGAACCTGACGGACATCGTCAATTCGCAGAAGGACGGCCTCGGCACGATGATGGGCCTTCCGGGATCTTTCCTGGATTGGTACTGGCTGCCGCTGTTCCCGATGTTCATCGTCTTCTTCATTTCGGCGCTGGCCGAGACCAATCGTCCGCCCTTCGACCTCGTCGAAGCGGAATCGGAACTGGTCGCCGGCTTCATGGTCGAATACGGCTCCACCCCGTACATGATGTTCATGCTCGGCGAATATGCCGCCATCTGCCTGATGTGCGCGCTGACGACGATCCTGTTCCTCGGCGGCTGGCTGCCTCCGGTCGACGTCTGGTTCCTCAACTGGGTCCCGGGCATCATCTGGTTCGTCCTCAAGGCTTCGATGGTGTTCTTCATGTTCGCCATGGTGAAGGCCTTCGTGCCACGCTATCGCTATGACCAACTGATGCGTCTCGGCTGGAAGGTCTTCCTTCCGCTGTCGCTCGCCATGGTCTTCATTGTTGCAATTACGCTGAAACTGGTGGTGTGGGCCTGATGTTCGCAAACCGTTTCACACAGTCAGCCGGCGCCTCCCAGGCCGGCACGTATGGAGGTTGATGATGGCAAGTATCTCGCAAGCCGTCAGTTCGCTGTTCCTCAAGGAATTCGTGGGCGCGTTCTTTCTGTCGATGCGCTATTTCTTCGCGCCGAAGGCGACGCTGAACTATCCGTTCGAGAAGGGGCCGGTTAGCCCGCGCTTCCGTGGCGAGCATGCGCTGCGCCGTTATCCGAATGGCGAGGAGCGTTGCATCGCGTGCAAGCTGTGCGAGGCGATCTGTCCTGCTCAGGCGATCACCATCGAAGCCGGCCCGCGCCGCAACGATGGCACGCGCCGCACGGTGCGTTACGACATCGACATGGTGAAGTGCATCTATTGCGGTTTCTGCCAGGAAGCCTGTCCGGTAGACGCGATCGTCGAAGGTCCGAATTTCGAATTCGCCACCGAGACGCGCGAAGAACTCTACTACGACAAGGAGCGGCTGCTCTCCAACGGCGACCGTTGGGAACGTGAAATCGCCCGCAACATCGCAATCGACTCGCCTTACCGCTGAGACTTTTGCACCGGGACGACGTCCGCCGCCGAGGCGGGCAGTATTCAGATTGAGGCGTTGGCCGGGCACTCCGGTACGCCAGCGGGCAGGGTGGTTCTGGCCATGCCCGCCCGGGGAAGACGAAAAAGGCACCGATCATGGGTCTGCAGGCTCTTTTTTTCTATCTATTTTCGTTCGTCGCGGTCGCGTCGGCGTTCATGGTCATTTCTGCGCGCAACCCGGTTTACTCCGTGCTGTTCCTGATCCTGACCTTCTTCAATTCGGCGGGGCTGTTCCTGCTGACGGGCGCCGAGTTTCTGGCGATGATCCTGCTGGTGGTCTACATCGGCGCGGTTGCCGTTCTCTTCCTCTTCGTCGTCATGATGCTCGACATCGACTTCACGCAGCTGCGGTCGGGCGTGCTTGAATATGCGCCGGTCGGCGCGCTGATCGGCCTCATTCTGGCAGCTGAACTCATCATCGTGATCGGTGGCAGCACGCTTTCGCCTGAGATCGCCAAGACGATCTCGATGCCGATCCCGGCAATCGCCGATCGCACGAACACGGCCGCGCTCGGCGACGTGCTCTACACCCACTATGTCTATTTCTTCCAGATCGCCGGCCTTGTGCTGCTGGTGGCGATGATCGGCGCAATCGTGCTGACGCTGCGCCATCGCGAGAACATCAAGCGCCAGGACATTCCCACGCAGGTTGCCCGTTCGCCCAAGACCGCTGTCGAAGTGGTCAAGGTGAAGTCGGGGCAGGGCTTATAAGACGGACGCGAGGTCAAGGAACATCATCATGGAAATCGGTATTTCCCATTATCTGACCGTCAGCGCCATCCTGTTCACACTGGGCGTCTTCGGCATCTTCCTCAACCGGAAGAACGTCATCGTCATCCTGATGTCGGTGGAACTCATCCTGCTTGCCGTCAACATCAACATGGTCGCCTTCTCGTCGTTCCTGAACGACATCACCGGCCAGGTGTTCGCGCTGTTCATTCTGACCGTCGCGGCTGCGGAAGCCGCCATCGGTCTTGCAATTCTCGTCGTCTTCTACCGCAACCGCGGCTCCATCGCCGTGGAAGACGTCAACATGATGAAGGGCTGATCGGGCTATGAATACGATTATTCAAGCTATCGTTTTCCTGCCGCTGATCGGCTTCCTGATCGCGGGTCTGTTCGGCACCTCGATCGGCGCCAAGGCTTCGGAATACGTTACCAGCGGTTTCATGATCATCGTCGCGGTTCTGTCCTGGATCGTGTTCTTCAACGTCGCGCTCGGCGAGACGGAGATGATCAAGGTCACGGTGATGCGCTGGATCCAGTCCGGCAGCTTCGACACCGAATGGGCCTTCCGCGTCGATACGCTGACGGCTGTCATGTTCGTCGTCGTCAACTCGGTCTCCTGCCTGGTTCACATCTATTCGATCGGGTACATGCACCACGATCCGCATCGGCCGCGCTTCTTCGCCTACCTGTCGCTGTTCACCTTTGCGATGCTGATGCTGATCACCTCCGACAACCTGCTGCAGATGTTCTTCGGCTGGGAAGGCGTGGGTCTGGCGTCCTATCTGCTGATCGGTTTCTGGTACAAGAAGCCGTCCGCGTCGGCCGCTGCCATGAAGGCCTTCATCGTCAACCGCGTCGGCGACTTCGGTTTCGCGCTCGGCATCTTCGGCGTTTTCGTTCTGTTCGGCTCGATCAGCTTCGAGACGATCTTCGCCGCTGCCTCGACCTATCTGCCGGCTGGCGAAGCCCATGGTGCCGCCACGGATGGCGCCCATGCAGCGGCTGAAGCCGTGATCAATCTCTTCGGCATGCATCTCGACAAGGCCCATGCGATCACGGCCGTCTGCCTGCTGCTCTTCATGGGCGCGATGGGCAAGTCTGCGCAGTTCCTGCTGCACACCTGGCTGCCGGACGCGATGGAAGGCCCGACGCCTGTTTCGGCGCTGATCCATGCCGCAACCATGGTCACCGCCGGCGTCTTCCTCGTCGCTCGCATGTCGCCGCTGTTCGAACTGTCGCACACGGCCCTGATCGTCGTGACGCTGGTCGGCGCTATCACCGCCTTCTTCGCGGCGACCGTCGGCCTCGTGCAGAACGACATCAAGCGCGTCATCGCCTATTCGACCTGTTCGCAGCTCGGCTACATGTTCGTGGCGCTCGGCGTCGGCGCCTATGGCGCGGCGATCTTCCACCTGTTCACGCACGCCTTCTTCAAGGCACTGCTGTTCCTTTGCGCCGGCTCGGTCATCCATGCCGTCGATGGCGAGCAGGACATGCGCTACATGGGCGGCCTGCGCTCGCACATCAAGCTGACGTTCTGGATGATGATGATCGGTACACTGGCCATCACCGGTGTTGGTATTCCGTTCCTGGGCTGGGGCTTTGCCGGCTTCATCTCTAAGGACATCATCATCGAAAGCGCCTATGCGGCCCATTCCCCGCTGGCCGGTTTCGCCTTCACGATGCTGGTCATCGGCGCCTGCTTCACCAGCTTCTATTCCTGGCGCCTGATCTTCATGACCTTCTACGGCAAGCCGCGCGCTTCCCATGAAGTCATGCATCACGTCCATGAATCGCCGATGGTCATGCTCGTGCCGCTGTTCATCCTCGGCGTTGGGGCTATTGCGGCCGGTATGGCGTTCGAAAGCCGCTTCTTCGGTCACCACTATGCCGAGTTCTGGCAGGGGGCGCTCTATACGGGACCGGAAAACGAGATTCTCGAGCACTTCCATCACGTTCCCGCACTGGTAAAGCTCAGCCCGTTCATCGCCATGCTGCTTGGTTTTGCGACCGCATGGTACATGTATATCCGGTCGCCTGGCACGCCGCGTTACCTCGCCGAGCAGCATCGAGGTCTCTACCAGTTCCTGCTCAACAAGTGGTACTTTGACGAACTCTACGACTTCCTGTTCGTCCGTCCGGCCAAGCGCATCGGTACCTTCCTGTGGAAGGAAGGTGACGGTCGCGTCATCGATGGCTTCGGCCCGAACGGCATTGCCGCCCGCGTCATGGATGTCACCGACCGCGTCGTTCGCCTGCAGAGCGGTTACCTCTATCACTACGCCTTCGCGATGCTGATCGGCATTGCCGCACTTGTTACCTGGATGATGCTCGGGAGTTCCCTCTGATGACCGACTGGCCTATTCTTTCGTTGGTCACCTTCCTGCCTCTCGCAGGTGTCCTTCTGCTACTCCTGACGCGTGAAGACAGCGCGTCGGGCCGCCGCAACATTCTCAACATTTCGCTTGCTACGACGATCGTGACCTTCTTCGTGTCGGTCTGGGTCTGGGCGAGCTTCGACTATGCCAATCCAGGCTTCCAGATGGTGGAAAAGCATGCCTGGCTCGGCACCGGAATTTCCTATCATCTCGGCGTCGACGGCATTTCGATGCTGTTCGTCGTGCTGTCCGCCTTCCTGATGCCGTTCTGCATTCTGGCAAGCTGGGTGACGATCGAAAAGCGCCTGAAGTCCTACATGATCGCCTTCCTGCTTCTGGAAGTGTTCATGATCGGCGTCTTCGTCTCGCTCGACATCGTTCTGTTCTACGTCTTCTTCGAAGCCGGCCTGATCCCGATGTTCATCATCATCGGCGTCTGGGGTGGCAAGGACCGCGTCTACGCGTCCTACAAGTTCTTCCTCTACACGCTGCTCGGCTCGGTGCTGATGCTGCTCGCCATCATGGCGATGTACTGGCAGGCCGGAACGACCGATATCGCCGAACTGCTGGCCTATCAGTTCCCGCGCCAGATGCAGACTTGGCTATGGCTCGCCTTCTTCGCCTCGTTCGCGGTGAAGATGCCGATGTGGCCGGTCCATACCTGGCTTCCGGATGCGCACGTTC
This sequence comes from Rhizobium sp. Leaf453, assembly GCF_001425605.1. Lineage (GTDB taxonomy): Bacteria > Pseudomonadota > Alphaproteobacteria > Rhizobiales > Rhizobiaceae > Pararhizobium. The sequence continues at coordinate 91,796 of NZ_LMRG01000007.1, forward strand.
AGGCGCCGACGGCTGGCTCCGTCATCCTGGCGGGCGTTCTCTTGAAGCTCGGCGGTTACGGTTTCCTGCGCTTCTCGCTGCCGATGTTCCCGCTGGCCTCGGATTATTTCGCGCCGTTCGTGTTCACGCTCTCCGTAGTCGCTATCATCTACACCTCGCTTGTGGCGATGATGCAGACCGACATCAAGAAACTGATCGCCTATTCCTCGGTTGCCCATATGGGTTACGTGACGATGGGTATCTTCGCTGCCAATACGCAGGGCGTGCAGGGTGCGATCTTCCAGATGCTGTCGCACGGTATCGTCTCCGGCGCGCTCTTCCTTTGCGTCGGCGTCGTCTATGACCGTCTGCATACCCGCGAAATCAGCGCCTATGGCGGTCTGGTCAACAACATGCCGAAATACGCGGTGGTCTTCATGATCCTGACCATGGCCAATGTCGGTCTACCGGGAACTTCGGGCTTCGTCGGTGAAATCACGACGCTGCTCGGCGCCTTCCGGGCTAACACCTGGGTTGCCTTCTTCGCCACGACCGGCGTCATCTTCTCTGCCTGCTATGCGCTCTGGCTTTATCGCCGGGTCATCTTCGGTGCACTGGAGAAGGAAAATCTGAAGTCGATGCTCGATCTTTCGGGCCGGGAAAAGGTGCTTCTCTATCCGCTGATCGTGCTCACCATCTTTTTCGGCGTCTATCCGGCTCCGGTGTTCGATGCGACGGCAGCCTCGGTGGATGTACTGGTCAACAACTACACTGCAGCCGTGCAGGCGGCGCATGATGTCGCGCTTCACGCGGAATGACGACGGGACGGGATTGAAATGACTGCTGAAACATTCCTCGCAAGCCTGCACCTGTCGACGCCGGAACTCATTCTTGCGGTCGGCGCCCTGGTTCTGCTGATGATCGGTGTCTTCTCGGGAGAGAAGGCGTCTGGGCTGGTGACAACGCTCGCGGTCATCCTTCTCGCCGTGGCCGGCGCCGTTGTCTGGCAGACCGGTGATGGCCAGGCCTATAACGGCGCATTCCTGTCGGATGCCTTCGGCCGGTTCATGAAGACCCTGACGTTGATCGGCTCGATCGTCGCGCTGATCATGTCGGCGGGCGAGGCGCGATCGGCCGGGATCAACCGTTTCGAATTCCCGGTCCTGATCGTCCTTGCGACACTCGGCATGCTGCTGATGATTTCGGCCAACGACCTGATCTCGGTCTATCTGGCGCTCGAACTGCAGTCGCTCGCTCTCTACGTCGTCGCCGCGATGAACCGCGACAATCTGCGCTCGACGGAAGCCGGCCTGAAATATTTTGTTCTCGGCGCCCTGTCTTCGGGCATGTTGCTCTACGGCATGTCGCTGGTCTACGGTTTCACCGGCCATACCGGCTTTGAAGGCATTGCCACGGCTCTCTCGGCGGAAACCCGTTCGCTCGGGCTCGTCTTCGGTCTCGTCTTCATTCTAGCTGGCGTTGCCTTCAAAATCTCGGCCGTGCCGTTCCACATGTGGACGCCGGACGTATACGAAGGCGCGCCGACCCCGGTCACCGCCTTTTTCGCGGCCGCTCCGAAGGTCGCTGCGATGGCGATGCTGATCCGCCTGGTGATCACGCCGTTCCAGCCGATCGTCCATGACTGGCAGCAGGTCATCGTCTTCATCTCGATCGCCTCCATGGTGCTTGGCGCGTTTGCGGCGATTGGCCAGACCAACATCAAGCGACTGATGGCCTATTCGTCGATCGGTCACATGGGCTATGCGCTCGTCGGTATTTCGGCGGGCTCGATGGCCGGCGTTCGCGGCGTGCTGATCTACATGCTGGTCTATATGGTCATGACGCTCGGTACCTTCGCCTGCATCATGGCGATGAAGCGCAAGGACGGCAATCACGTCGAGAATGTCGATGATCTCGCCGGCCTGTCGCAGACCAACCCGCTGATGGCGACCGTGCTGACCGTGATGATGTTCTCGCTGGCCGGCATCCCGCCGCTCGCAGGCTTCTTTGCAAAGTACTTTGTGTTCATGGCGGCGATCGAGGCGCATCTGTACGCGCTGGCCATCATCGGTGTTCTCGCTTCCGTTGTCGGCGCCTACTACTACCTGCGCGTCGTCAAGCTGATGTGGTTCGATGATCCGAAGGGTGAATTTGCTCGTCCGTCCGGCGTCCTGAGGCTCGTTTATGGTCTGTCCGGCCTGTTCGTGCTGGCCTATGTCCTGGTTGGCGGCTGGATCGGTACCGCGGCGGAAGTCGCTGCCCGGACCTTCTTTTGACCGGAGGAAACCGGATTTCGCTCGATGATTTCCGGCACACAGCGCTAGGTGACGTCGGGTCGACGAATACAGAATGCCTGAACCGTGCGCGCGCCGGCGACCCGGGCCTGCACTGGATCACGGCAACACGACAGATTGCCGGTCGGGGACGTCGGGGCAGGTCCTGGGTTTCGGAAGCCGGCAATCTCTATGCGTCGCTGTTGCTGATCGACCCGGCCCCCATGGACAGGCTGCATTCGCTGCCGCTTGCCGTGGCGGTGGCAGTGCAGAACGTGATCCAGTCGGTCATGCCAACGGGATCCGAGCCGGTCATGATCAAATGGCCGAACGATATTCTGATTGAAGGCAAGAAGTGCTGCGGTATCCTGCTTGAAGGTGAGGGCTTGCCAAACGGTCATCACGCCCTTGTCATCGGTATTGGCATCAATGTCGCGTTGGTACCGGATCACGGGCTTTATCCTGTCACGAGTTTGCATGCACAGGGGGCATCCGTCTCGCCCGAGGACCTGTTCGCCCGCCTGTTCGTCAGCATGGCGGAAGCGCTGCGGGTTTGGAACCATGGTCAAGGTATTGCCGAGATTATCGCGCAATGGCGGTCTGCGGCCGGCGGGATCGGACAGAAGATTACCGTCAACCTGCCGGACCACTCGCTTTCCGGCCGGTTTGAAGGCATAGATGAAGAAGGCCGGCTGATGCTTGATCTTGGAGCAGGCGCGGTTCAGCGTATCGCCGCCGGCGATGTATTTTTCGGATAAAAAGGCGCAATCTTTCAATGAGCAAACAAGACGAACTCGTCTTCCTGCCGCTGGGCGGTGTTGGGGAAATCGGCATGAACCTGGCCCTCTACGGCTATGGCGCGCCATCCCACCGCCAGTGGATCATGGTCGATTGCGGCGTGACCTTCCCGGGGCTTGATCTGCCTGGGGTCGATCTGGTGCTTCCCGATATCCGGTTCCTGGCGGAGGAGCGCAAGAACCTCAAGGGCATCATCATCACCCACGCCCACGAAGATCACTACGGTGCGCTTGCCGACCTGTGGCCGGGTCTCAATGTGCCGGTTTACGCCTCGCCGTTCACCGCCGGCATGCTGGAAGCCAAGCGTAGCTACGAGCGCAGCCGTGCCGATGTACCGATCACCATTTTCAAGGAAGGCGACCGCATTAATGTCGGTCCCTTTGAGATCGAGGCGGTTGGTGTCAACCATTCGATCCCCGAGCCGATGTCGCTGGTTATTCGTACGCCGCTCGGCAATGTCGTCCACACCGGCGACTGGAAGATCGATCACGCGCCGTCGCTCGGACCGTTCACCGACGAAGCCCGTTTCCGCGCAATCGGTGACGAAGGCGTTCTGGCGCTGATGTGCGACAGCACCAATGCGATGCGCGACGGCGTTTCTCCCTCGGAAGAGGAAGTTTCCGCCAGCCTCACCAAGATCATCGAGGATGCCGAAGGACGCGTTGCGATCACCACCTTCTCCTCCAATGTCGGCCGCATCCGCTCGATCGCCAAGGCGTCCGCTGCTGCGGGTCGTGAGGTCCTGCTTCTCGGCAGTTCCATGAAGCGCGTCTGCGATGTCGCGCGTGACGTCGGCCTGATGGAAGGGTTGAATCCGTTCATCGCCGAAGATGAATTCGGCTATATCCCGCGCGACAAGGTCGTCGTGATCCTGACGGGCAGCCAGGGCGAATCCCGCGCCGCTCTTGCTAAGATCGCGCGCGATGAGATGCGCAATGTTGCGCTGACCGCCGGCGACACGGTCGTTTTTTCCTCGCGTGCCATTCCCGGCAACGAGAAGGCGATCAACGACATCAAGAACGGCCTGGTGGAGCAGGGCATCCACATCGTCACCGATACCGAGGCGCTGGTGCATGTTTCCGGCCATCCACGCCGCAACGAATTGCAGCAGATGTATGCCTGGACGCGGCCGCAGATGCTGGTGCCGGTGCATGGAGAGGCTGCGCACCTGACCGCGCAGGCGGAGCTTGGCCTCCAGTCCGGCATCCAGACCGTTCCGCGTGTGCGTAATGGCGATATCCTGCGGCTGGCGCCAGGTCCGGCGACCGTGATCGGCGAAGCGCCGCATGGCCGCATCTACAAGGATGGCGGCCTGATCGGCGATTTCGACGAGATGGGAATTGGCGAGCGCCGCAAGCTCTCCTTCGCCGGTCATGTCTCCGTCAATGTGGTTCTCGACGAGCGCTACGATTTCGCGTCCGATCCGATCGTCGTCCCTATCGGTCTGCCGGAATTTGACGACGAGGGCGAGGACATGAACGACACGCTCTACGATGCCGTGCTCGGCGCCGTCGAAAGCATTCCGCGCGGCAAGCGCAAGGATCTTGCGATGGTGACGGAAGCCGTGCGCCGTGCCGTCCGCAGCATGGCGAACGAGGTCTGGGGTAAGAAACCCCTGGTGACAGTGTTCGTCAACAGGCTCTGAGACTGCCGGCGTCCTGTTGGCGGGTGTTGCGAAAACGAAAGCGCGAAAAGGCAAAGTCATGCTCGGACGTGTCAATCACATCGCTCTGGCTGTACCGGATCTCGCGGAGGCAGCGGAGCGGTATCGCTCGATGCTTGGTGCTTCGGTGACGGAGCCTGACAACTTGCCGGAGCATGGCGTCCGCGTCGTGTTCGTTACCCTCGAAAACACCAAGGTCGAACTGCTAGAGCCGCTCGGTGAGGATTCGCCGATCGCTGCTTTCCTGGCGAAAAACCCCTCCGGCGGCATGCACCACATCTGCTACGAGGTTGCCGACATCCTTGCGGCCCGCGACAGTCTGGTTGCAGCCGGGGGCAGGGTGCTGGGCAATGGGAAGCCAAAGATTGGTGCGCACGGCAAGCCGGTTCTCTTCCTGCATCCGAAAGACTTCTTCGGAACGCTGATCGAGCTGGAACAGGTGTGACAGAAAGGCGCGTTTGTGTGGCGCACCTGAAAGGGGTATAAGGCCGCACATTGTCGAGGGGGAGGTTTCGGCCACCTTTTACTGCGAGAACCAAGATGCCGCTTTTTTCCGTCTTCGCGATCTATTTCATCATCTGGTGGCTGTCGCTGTTCATCGTCCTGCCGATCGGACTGCGGACGCAGGCGGAGGAGAATGACGTGGTGCCTGGCAGTGTCGAAAGCGCACCGGCCCGGTTTCGACCGTTGAAGATTTTTGTGGCGACGTCGGTGCTCGCGGCGGTGATCCACATCGCCTGGTATATCCTCTCCGTTCGCCTCGGTTATGGCATCGACGTCATCCCGCAATTCGCTCCGAAATTCTATTGACAGCGTTGCAGGTGTTTCGCCTGCGACATCCACTAATGTGAACGACTTACGTAGAGTCAGTTTTTGGATGGTGATGTACGTGCCACATAATTGACACGATCGCGGAGTGCGACGGTTTCATGACTGATTTGCGCTGGAAAAAGCCAAAAAAAAACAAGGCTAAAAGCCTTGTTTTTTAAAGTATCGCGTGATCCTTATCCGTTTCCGGTGGCTGCGTGTGACCGCGCCTAAGATCTTATCCTCCCAAGACTTGACCGCGAAATCGACAAGAATTTAATCTCCCTGCCTCTTTTGTGAGCCAAAACTAGCTCAAACATTATGCGTTGTCATCTGATTTTTTTGCATTTTTGCTACAGTTCAGCAAAATTTTTCCGTTGACAACTTCTGTCGAAATCCTGTTACTACCGTGCCTTTTTGACGCATGCGTCACCGATTTCGATGCCCCGAAAATCCCGCTGCCGTAAGGTCTGGGGACCGCGAAGATGACGGGTTTTCTTCCTGCTGCGAAGCGTTTATGAACGCGTGAGCGCGGTACATCCTCCTAATGGAATCAACTGGCCGGATCATCGCGGCATTAAGTCAAACGGCAGTGTCCGGAATGCGCCGATAGGAAGCGTGACTGGACTGCAAGCTCAACGTTATTTCGCCCGATTCCAAAGATAGTGCGAAATGCTTCTCAGTTCTGGAACCCATTCATGCGCCTGTCCCGCTTTTTCATGCCCATTCTAAAGGAAAATCCCAAGGAAGCGGAGATCGTCTCGCATCGGCTGATGCTGCGCGCCGGCATGGTGCGGCAGCAGTCTGCCGGCATCTATAGCTGGCTGCCGCTCGGCAAGCGCGTTCTCGACAAGGTGAATGCGATCATCCGCGAGGAACAGAACCGCGCCGGCGCCATCGAGCTGCTGATGCCGACGCTGCAATCCGCCGAGCTCTGGCAGGAAAGCGGCCGCTATGAGGCCTATGGCAAGGAAATGCTGCGCATCAAGGACCGGCAGGACCGTCCGATGCTCTATGGTCCGACCAACGAGGAAATGGTCACCGACATTTTCCGGTCCTACGTCAAGTCCTACAAGGACCTGCCGCTGAACCTCTATCATATCCAGCTGAAGTTCCGCGACGAGATCCGTCCGCGCTTCGGCACGATGCGCTCGCGAGAATTCCTGATGAAGGACGCCTATTCCTTCGACCTGACGAAGGAGGGGGCGATCCACTCCTACAACAAGATGTTCGTGGCCTATCTGCGCACCTTCGATCGCCTCGGCCTTCGCGCCATTCCGATGCGCGCCGATACCGGCCCGATCGGCGGCAACCACAGCCATGAATTCATCATCCTCGCCGATACCGGCGAGTCCGAGGTTTTCTGCCACAAGGATTTCGTCGATTTCGACATTCCGGCCGTCGATACAGACTTCGACAACGTCAAGGGTCTGGAAGGCGTGTTCGACAAGTGGACGTCGCTCTATGCCGCAACGTCCGAAATGCATGACGAGGCAGCCTTCAACGCCATTCCGGAAGGCGATCGTCTTTCGGCGCGCGGCATCGAAGTCGGCCACATCTTCTATTTCGGCACGAAATATTCCGAGCCGATGGGCGGCAAGGTTCAGGGACCCGACGGCAAGGAGCACACCGTGCATATGGGCTCCTACGGTATCGGCCCGACGCGCCTGGTTCCGGCGATCATCGAAGCCTCGCATGACGAAAACGGCATTATCTGGCCGGCCTCCGTCGCGCCGTTCGATGCCGTGGTCATCAACATGAAGTCGGGTGACACTGCCTGCGACGCGGCCTGCGAGACGATCTATGCAGCCCTGAACAAGGCCGGTTTCGACACGCTGTACGACGATACGGACGATCGTGCCGGCGCCAAGTTCGCGCAGGCTGACCTGATCGGCGTGCCCGTGCAGATCATCGCCGGCCCACGTTCTGTCGCCAATGGCGAGGTTGAACTGAAGGATCGCAAGACCGGTGCGCGTGAAACATTGACCATCGAGGCCGCCATCAACAAGCTGACCGCCGCGAAATAAGGGGCCGAGAATGAGCGCCGCGACGCTAGAGCAGGAAAAGACGGTTGCTTCCCAGCCACCGTCGAGCCGTGCATTTTCGACATTCGAACGCATGGTGGCCTGGCGCTACCTGCGCTCGCGCCGCAAGGAGGCGTTCATTTCGGTGATCGCCGGCTTTTCCTTCATCGGCATCATGCTCGGTGTCGCGACGCTGATCATCGTCATGGCCGTCATGAACGGCTTTCGTACGGAACTGATTTCCCGCATCCTCGGCATCAACGGTCATATGATCGTCCAGACGACCGACGGTCCGCTCGACAATTATGCCGATCTGGCGACGAAGTTTTCCGGCATCCAGGGCGTCACCATGGCGATCCCGATGATCGAGGGGCAGACGCTGGCCTCCGGCCCGAGTGGTGCAGGCACCGGCGCCCTGGTTCGCGGCGTACGCGCTGATGACCTCACCAAGATGAAGGCGATCGCGGATCACGTCACCGCCGGCGACCTCGTCGGTTATGCGGCGGGCACCGGCGTTCTGGTCGGAAAGCGCATGGCCGAACAGCTCGGCATCACCGCCGGCGGCACGATCACGCTGGTCTCGCCTGAGGGCGATATCACACCGATGGGCGTCAATCCTCGGGTGAAGTCCTATACGGTCTCGGGTGTTTTCGAGCTTGGCATGTCGGAATATGATGCCTCGATCATCTTCATGCCGCTCGAAGAGGCGCAGCTCTATTTCAACGCACCGGGCATCGCGCAGTCGATCGAGCTGTTTGTGACCAATCCGGATCTGGTCGATGATCTGCGTGCGCCGGTGGAGGCCGCTGCCGCCGGCCGCCAGGTGTTTCTCACCGACTGGCGAGACCGCAACAAGACGTTCTTCTCGGCCCTGTCCGTCGAGCGCAACGTCATGTTCATGATCCTGACGCTGATCGTGCTGGTCGCGGCGCTCAACATCGTTTCCGGCCTGATCATGCTGGTGAAGGACAAGGGGCGCGATATCGCTATCCTGCGCACCATGGGCGCGACATCCGGGGCGATCATGCGCATCTTCTTCATGACGGGCGCGGCAATCGGCATTGTCGGAACGTTCGCCGGCGTGCTTCTCGGCGTCGTCGTCTGTCTCAACATCGAATCCATCCGCCAGTTCTTCTCCTGGCTCTCCGGGGAGACGCTGTTCAATCCCGAACTCTACTTCCTCAGCCAGCTGCCGGCCGACATGAACCCGGGCGAGACCATTTCCGTGGTCGCCATGGCCATCGGCCTTTCCTTCCTCGCCACGATCTTTCCGGCCTGGCGCGCTTCGCGCCTCGATCCGGTTCAGGCTCTGCGCTACGAATAACCAAGGATTACCGACACGATGAATGCGCGCGTGGCACTGCAGCTTACCGGCGTCGAACGGCATTACAGCCAGGGTGACGAAACCCTGACGATTCTGAAGGGTGCGAACTTTTCCCTTCACGGCGGCCAGACCGTCGCACTCGTGGCGCCGTCCGGCACCGGCAAGTCGACACTGCTTCATCTTGCGGGCCTTTTGGAGCGCCCGGATGCTGGCGAGGTCCTGATCAACGGCCAGTCCTGCGGCGAACTCAGCGACCAGCAGCGCACCTCGATTCGCCGTAACGAGATCGGTTTCGTCTACCAGTTCCACCACCTGCTGCCGGAGTTCACGGCAATTGAAAACATCATGATGCCGCAGCTGATCGCTGGTCTTGCTAAGGCCGAGGCGCGCGAACGGGCGGCCGCGCTGCTGGACTACATGAGGATCGGTCACCGCGCCGAGCATCGCCCGTCCGAACTGTCCGGCGGCGAGCAGCAGCGTGTCGCGATTGCCCGTGCCGTTGCCAATGCGCCCCTGGTTCTGCTGGCCGATGAACCGACCGGCAATCTCGACCCGGAAACCGCCGGCTACGTCTTCGAGGCGCTTGAGGCGCTGGTGCGCCAGTCCGGTCTTGCCGCGATGATCGCTACGCACAACTACGAGTTGGCCGCGCGCATGGACCGTCGCGTGACCATCGAGGACGGCAAGGTCGTCGAACTGTAGCCGTTTAAGCGGGGCCTGCTATTTCTGACAGGCTGTCTGTCCCACGTCGTCGTTCCAGTCCTTGAGGAAGATCAGCTTGCCGGTGACCGACACGGCTCGGCCATTGCTCTTTCCCTTGCCGGTGAGGACATTGAAATCGCATTCCGTCGTATTGTCCGGATCCAGCGTGTCGTACGACGTGTAGGTGTAGCCGGCGACGACAAAGTCGAAATTGCGATAGGCGACAGTCAGCTTCTGTTCCCAGCGATCGCGGCCAATCGCATCATTGTGCGAGGTAATCAGGATCGAGCCGTTGGGTAGGGCAGTCACCGACGGTACCTGTCCCGCCATTTCCAGGTTGCCCCATATCTTGTTGGGTGCGACCGTCTTCAGCACCAGCGCACCGGTGTCGCCGTTATTGAGATAGATGTAGACGGCGTTGTCCGCGTCGCTGTCGGCGCCGGGCGAGACCAGCATGGCGAGGTCCGCATTGCCGTCCTTGTCCCAGTCGCCCGTAGCAGCCGAGACGATGCGTTCCGGATCGATCGCGTCGGCCGCCGATACCACCTGCGCGCACAATCCAAACAGCGCCGTCATGACGGCCATCGACATCTTCATCCGTGATCTCCCTTTTGTGACGGCGGCAGACTAGTCGGCCGATTTACTGCCGTCCAGACGATTTAACCGGCGGTAGGCGCGCGTTGGAATTTGTTTACCATCTGCCCAGCCACGCAACCGTCCGTTCGAATTTGCTGCTTGACGAGTGAACATAAATAGAACATTAAAGGAACATAACGAAAAAGGAGCCCCGCAATGACCGACTTTATTCGTGACCTCGCAGCTTTCACCTCCGTCGCAATGTTCATCGCCAGCTTTTCCATCATCATGATGGGCATGTAATTCGGCTCTTTCGCCGCCAGTCTTTCAGGGCTTTGGCAAGAGCGTGAAGCGGCCTGTGGACAATCCGACGCGCGGGTGAAAAAGCCACGCATCGCCAGATGAATTCTGGACATCGGTGGACGGAAAAAGGATATCCTCGGGCCTTCACGGGAATCGAGGTGTGCCATGGCGGATGCGGTCAAAGACAAGCAGCAGGAGAGCGGCGCACCGGGCGAGGTTTCCCCGCAATTTGTCCATCTGCGCGTCCATTCGGCCTTTTCACTTCTTGAAGGGGCCTTGCCGGTCAAGAAGATCATCGGCAAGGCGGTGGCGGACGGTCAGCCGGCGATCGGCATCGCCGACACCAACAATCTGTTCGCCGCGCTCGAATTTTCGCAGAAATGCATGGACGACGGCCTGCAGCCGCTGATCGGCTGCCAGCTGTCGATCGACATGGGCGATGAGGGCGAGGGGGAGAAGCGTGGCCATGCGCAGCATCTGGCCAAGCTCCCGTCCATCGTCCTGATCGCCGCCACCGACGCCGGCTATGTGCGGCTTGTTGATATCGTCAGCCGAGCCTATCTCGGCGGCGAAGGCAACCAGTCTGTGCGCATCGCACTGTCTTGGCTGCAGGACGATGGAGCCGAAGGACTGATCGCGCTGACCGGCGCCTCCGGCGGCCCGATCGACATGCCGCTGAAGTCGGGACATCATGCGGTAGCGGAGGCGCGCCTGAAGTCACTCGCGGACGTGTTCGGCGACCGGCTTTATGTCGAGATCCAGCGTCACGGCAAATATGATCGCCGCCAGGAAAACCGGGTTGTCGATCTCGCATACAAGCTCGAATTGCCGATTGTCGCGACCAACGAACCGTTCTTCCCGTCGCCCGGCGAGTTCGAGGCCCACGATGCCCTCATGGCGGTCGCCCACAACGCCATGGTCTCCGACGACAGCCGTTTCCGCCTGACACCGGATCACTACCTGAAAAGTCGCAAGGATATGGCGGTGCTGTTTGCCGACCTGCCCGAGGCGCTGGAAAACACGATCGAGATCGCCAAGCGCTGTTCCTTTGTGCTCAAGACACGCGGGCCGATCCTGCCGCGCTTTACCGGCGCCTCCGATGATCCCAAGGAAGCCGAGCGCGCCGAAGAAGTGGAACTTCGCCGCCAGGCTGTCGAAGGCCTGGAGCAGCGCATGAGCAAGCTCGGCCTGTCTGCTGGTTACACCGAGACCGATTATCGTGAACGGCTCGATTTCGAGCTGAGCGTCATCGAGAAGATGAAGTTCCCGGGCTACTTCCTGATCGTTGCCGACTTCATCAAATGGGCGAAGCTGCAGGATATTCCGGTCGGCCCAGGACGTGGTTCGGGTGCGGGCTCGCTGGTCGCCTATGCGCTCACCATCACCGACGTCGATCCCTTGCGCTTCTCGCTGCTGTTCGAACGTTTCCTCAATCCGGATCGCGTTTCGATGCCCGACTTCGACATCGACTTCTGCCAGGACCGGCGCGAAGAAGTGATCCGCTATGTCCAGCGCAAATACGGGCGCGAGCAGGTGGCGCAGATCATCACCTTCGGATCGCTGCAGGCGCGCGCCGCTCTGCGCGACGTCGGCCGCGTGCTGGAAATGCCCTATGGCCAGGTCGACAAGATCTGCAAGCTTGTGCCGAACAACCCCGCCAATCCGACGCCGCTCTCCAAGGCGATCGAGGAGGAGCCGCGCTTCCAGGAAGAGGTCGACAAGGAACCGGTGATCGGCCGGCTGCTCGATATCGCCCAGAAGATCGAAGGGCTTTATCGCCACGCCTCGACGCATGCCGCTGGTATCGTCATCGGCGACCGCCCGCTGTCGCAGCTGGTGCCGATGTATCGCGATCCGCGCTCGGACATGCCGGTCACCCAGTTCAACATGAAATGGGTCGAGCAGGCCGGGCTGGTGAAGTTCGACTTCCTCGGCCTGAAGACGCTGACGGTTCTGAAGGTTGCTGTCGATTTCATCCGCAAGCGCAATATCGAGGTCAATCTCGAAGCTCTGCCGCTCGACGACCAGAAGACCTACGAGATGCTCTCCAAGGGCGACACGGTCGGCGTGTTCCAGGTGGAAAGTGCCGGCATGCGCAAGGCGCTGATCGGCATGCGGCCCGACTGCATCGAGGACATCATCGCGCTTGTGGCGCTCTATCGCCCCGGCCCGATGGAAAACATCCCGGTCTACAACGCCCGCAAGCACGGCGAGGAAGAGATCGAATCGATCCATCCGAAGATCGATTATCTGCTCAAGGAAACGCAGGGCGTTATCGTCTATCAGGAACAGGTCATGCAGATCGCTCAGGTTCTGTCAGGCTATTCGCTCGGCGAAGCCGACCTTCTGCGCCGCGCCATGGGCAAGAAGATCAAGGAGGAAATGGACAAGCAGCGCGCCCGTTTCGTCACCGGTGCGGTCGATAATGGCGTATCGAAGCCGCAATCCGATCTGATCTTCGATCTGCTTGCGAAGTTCGCCAATTACGGATTCAACAAGAGCCACGCGGCCGCCTATGCGATCGTCTCCTACCAGACGGCCTATCTGAAGGCGCATTTCCCTGTCGAGTTCCTGGCGGCGTCGATGACGCTCGATATGTCGAACACGGACAAGATCAACGACTTCCGCCAGGATGCGATGCGGCTCGGTATCGCCATCATCCCGCCGTCTGTACAGACCTCGTTCCGTCGCTTCGAGACAGGCGAAAACCGGATCTACTATTCGCTCGCCGCCATCAAGGGCGTGGGCGAAGCGGCGGTCGATCACATCGTCGCCGTGCGCGGTGACGAGCCGTTTACCGATCTCGAGGATTTTTGCCTCCGGATCGATCCGAAGCTGCTCAACCGCCGCGTCTTCGAAAGCCTGATCTGCGCCGGCGCCTTCGATTGTTTCGGGCTGGATCGTGCCGAACTGGTCGGCGGTCTCGATCGCATTCTCGGCTTTGCCCAGATCGCCCAGGCCAACAAGGTCAGCGGCCAAAGCGACATGTTCGGGGCAGGGGCTGCGACAGGTCCGGAGAAGATCAGCCTGCCGCCCTATTCACCCTGGCTGGCATCCGAAAAGCTGCACCGTGAATTCCAGGTCCTCGGCTTCTATCTCTCGGCCCATCCGCTCGATACCTATAACGAGCTGCTGAACAAGATCCGGGTCCAGACCTTCGGTGATTTTGCCGCATCAGTGAAGAAGGGCGCGACCGCCGGGCGCCTTGCCGGCACGGTGACCTCGAAGCAGGAGCGCAAGACCCGTACCGGCAACAAGATGGGCATTATCGCTTTTTCCGATTCCTCCGGCCAGTTCGAAGCCGTGCTGTTTTCGGAGGCCTTGAACCAGTATCGCGACCTGCTGGAGCCCGGCAAATCGCTGGTGATGACCGTGCAGGCGGAAGAGCGGCCGGAAGGCATCGGCCTGCGTATCCAGACGCTGCAATCGCTGGAGGAGCGGTCTCTACAGATGCAGAAGGCGCTGCGGGTCTACGTGCGCGACAGCGGCCCGTTGCGCTCGGTCGCCACGCATCTGAACACGCGCGGGGATGGCCTGGTGTCCTTTATCGTCATTAAGGACAACGGCCAGCGCGAGATCGAGGTCGAGCTAAACGAGAAATACCGCATCTCACCAGAAATCGCCGCCGCGCTGAGGACCGCGCCGGGTGTAATCGACGTCGAACTGGTTTGACCGCGATCGTCGATGGTCTCAGGATTTCGGACCCGCGTGGGTGATCGTCACGAAATCGGTGCCATCGCCGGTTTCTGGGCCGAGACCCATGTCGGTAATGGTGAGAGACGAGCCTTCTGAGAGAAGGCTTTCGATGCGCTGGCGGACATCGTCGGGAATGTGGATGCGTGCGAGCGTGCGCTGCGTGACGTCGAACGCCATTGCATCCTCTTCGAGCGTAATGCCGAGCCGCTTCTTCATCGGGCCGGGCAGGCGGTTGTCGAGCGCCATGCCGAACCATTCACCCTTGCCGGTTGCTGCATCGACATTCTGGAATTGCAGGAAATGTGTTCCCAGCGCGTTTTCCGGCTTGTCGATGATGACGGATGTCCCGAACAAGGGTTGGAAGTCTTGACGGACGAGCAGCTGGCCATTCGGCGGCTTGCCCTTGCCGGCCTTGAGGTAGAGCGCTTCAACGAAAGCCGGCGTGACCTTGCCGTCCACGGTCAGTTTCTCCGCCGTCTGAAAGGCCCTGACGGCCTCCATCGTCTGCGCGCCGGCATAGCCGTCGGCCACGCCTGCCGCATAACCAAGCTGGTTGAGTATTTGCTGGATATCCATGGTCACCTCACGCTGCCCGCGATGGGTGATCAGGATCCGGATCGGTGGCTTCTGCTCGATTTCGACGGCTGCGGTCTTGGTCGGTTCGGTTTCGTTGGTCGCCACCTCAACGGTTTGCGAATGGATCTGGGAGACGCTCGGCCGCAAGGTCGCGTCCGAGAGCAGGGCGGGTTCTTCGACTTTCGGCTGGAAAAGGAAGGGGTCTGAAATCATCACCGGCGTCACCTGCCGGTCCGAGATCACCACATGCAGCCCGCGTCCGGTCATCTTGAACAGTTGTTTCGCGAACGCGTCGGGCATGCGCACGCAGCCGTGTGATGCCGGATAGCTCGGCACGTGGTTGGAGGCGTGTAGCGCGATCCCGGACCAGGTCAGCCGCTGCATGAAAGGCATCGGCGCGTTCGAATAGATGTTCGACTTGTGGAAGCGGCGCTTTTCGAGAATGGAAAAGATGCCCGTCGGCGTCGAATGACCCGCCTTTCCCGTCGAGACGTTCGAGGTCGCTATCACCGTATTGCCATCATAGACGACGAGCGATTGCTGGTCCTTGGATACGATGATCTGCAGGGGCGCCTGGTCGCTGGCCGCAAGCGCAGTGCTTGCGTGGAGGGCGAGGGAAAGGCCGATACCGAAAGCGAAGCGCAAAACCATGGGAATATCCGGACGCAAAACATAAAACGGAAATTGAAGTCGAGGGTAAACTGTGAGTTTTAACGAAGCTTTGCTGTTCCGGCGGGAACACAAGAACGTGAAGCAAGCTCGTGAAGTCGGCTACTTTCGCCGGCCCTTGCCGAACGTGTAGCCAGTCTCGACCGTCGCCTTGCCGAATTTGTCGCGCAGTGTGTTGATCGCGGCTTCGGCGGCGGCGCGACGGGTTGCCTGGGCGTCGACCAGGTCGGGCGGGTCGGCGAGGTCGGGATCGGAGAGGTCGGAGACACCGATGCCGATCAGACGGAATTTCGTGCCGTCGGTTTCCTTGTCGAGAAGCTGCATGCCGGTGCGGAAGATGCGGTCGGCAAGACGCGTCGGGCTGTCGAGCTTGCGGTTGCGCGTCCGGGTCTTGAAATCGGCGGTCTTCAGCTTCAGGACGACCGTCTGCCCGGCGATATCGGCCTTGCGCAGGCGGTGCGCCACCTGCTCGCTCAGACGGCGCAAATGGGTGACCAGATCGTCATAGTCGCAGAGGTCGTCGTTGAAGGTCGTTTCGGAGGAGACGCTTTTCGCTTCGCCATTGATCTCCACCGCGCGTTCATCCTGTCCGCGTGACAGGCGATAGAGGCGCTGTCCCATCGTGCCATAGCGCTTCATCAGATCGGTTTCCTCCATCATCTGGAGTTGGCCTATGGTGCGGATGCCATCGCGCTCCAGCGTCGCGGCAAAGGCCTTGCCGACGCCCCAGATCAGCGTCACCGGCCGCTCCTTCAGAAAGTCCCGTGCCTCGGCTTCTCCGATGACCGAAAAACCACGCGGCTTCTGGAGGTCGGAGGCGACCTTGGCGAGGAACTTGCAATAGGAGAGACCGACCGACACGGTGATGCCGATCTCCTGTTCGACGCGGCGGGCGAATTTCGCCAGCGTCCGGGCAGGCGGGTCATGATGCAGGCGTTCCGTGCCTTTCAACTCCAGAAAGGCCTCGTCGATCGACAGGGGCTGCACCAGCGGTGTCAGTTCCTGCATCAGGGCGCGAACCTGGCGGCCGACGCGCACATATTTCTCCATGTCCGGCTTGATGACGACGGCCTGTGGGCAGGCTTCCAGCGCCTTGAACATCGGCATGGCCGAGCGCACACCGTGGATGCGGGCAATGTAGCAGGCGGTGGAGACGACCCCGCGCTTGCCGCCGCCGATGATCACCGGCTTGTCGGCGAGTTCCGGATTGTCGCGTTTTTCCACCGAGGCATAGAAGGCGTCGCAATCGATATGGGCAAGCGTGAGCTGATAGAGTTCGTCGTGATAGAGCAGGCGGGGGCTGCCGCAGGCGCGGCAACGACGGATAGCGGCCGGCTGCCCCTTCAGGCAATCCCTGCAAAAGCCCGGATAGTGCTGCGCGTCTGTCTGCATCGCCTGGAACAAAAGTTGAACATAGGCACGTTACGCCCTAACATGCCGAGTCTCAAGGCGTGCGATCGTCAATCTCGCGCGCTGTCCCGGGAAAGGTGCGCTTGAACGACATTTACACTCATCGATCAGTTGAAAGGGGCGCGTCAGCGAAAAAGATGCTCGCGGATGATCTCGGCGGTCTGCGTCCAGCCATTTGCCGACATGATGCCGTCACCGGGATGCGGCGCCATCGCGCGAAACTCCGCATTCGCCATCAGGTTGATCAGCAGGCAATCCGGTGCGCAGGCTTGCACCGATTGCAGATTGCGCAGGATATCGTCGATAAAGACCAGCGGCACGTCCCGTGCATCGTGCAGGCGCTGAATGATCGGTCCCTTCGGCTCTTCGCTCGCCAGCAGCGGATAATGAAGCCCGTAGCGGTCGAGAAGGGTCCGCCGCGTACCGGCATGGCGTGGCGCCATCGCTGTGAGAAAGACAATATCAGCATCGTTGGCGAGATCGGCGAGCGTTTCGACCACACGATCGGCCGGTGTTTGCCACCGATCCTGCAATGCAAAGAATTCCTCCAGAAACGCGCTGGTCCGGACGTCGCTGACCGGTTCGCCGCTGTCGATGGCGACGATATTCCCATGCAGCTTGAAAGAGCGGGGCAGGAGATCGTGGCCGGACGAATTGAGGAAGTTGCGCAGCGGTGTGAGGAATTCGAGCACCACTTCATCGATGTCGCAGACGATCAGAGGGCGTTCAGACAGGCATATATGGCCGAAGTCGAGCATCTCGCCCACGCTCAGAAGTCTCCGGGATTGTCTGGACCCGACAGCACCATATGCGCCCGCACAACCGCTTCTGGCTTCGTTCCCGTCGCTTCGCAGAAGGCAAGCAATGTCGGTTCATGGCCCATCAGGAAATCGACGACACCGGCGAGAAAACCCGGATCGGCAGCAGCGTTTCGCAGAGATGAGGGATCGGTGCCGGTGAGCGCCAGAAAACGTCCAATCAGTTCCGGTTCGTTGGCCAGCCAGGCGAGAATGGAAATGGCGGTTTCTTCGGCCTGGGTCACGCTCGTTTCATCCTTGTCGCATTGCGGCGAATTTTTCGCTGAATATTACCTGTTTTTCAACCAAATAGCTTTAGCGTCGAGTCTCCGGCACTCGATGAAAACATCCGCGCGCAACTTATAGGGAAGTGCTTGGCTTGCAAGCCGGAACCGTGAACAAGGGAACGAAATGCCCAAGCAGGTTATGATTGTTGAAGACAACGAGCTGAACATGAAGCTCTTTCGTGACCTGATCGAGGCATCCGGTTACACCACCATCCAGACCCGCAACGGTATGGAAGCCCTTGATCTTGCGCGCAAACACCGGCCGGACCTGATCCTGATGGACATCCAGCTTCCGGAGGTTTCCGGGCTGGAGGTGACCAAGTGGCTGAAGGAAGACGATGAATTGCATGTCATTCCGGTGATCGCTGTCACGGCGTTCGCCATGAAGGGCGACGAGGAACGGATACGGCAGGGCGGGTGTGAGGCCTATGTGTCCAAGCCGATCTCCGTTCCGAAGTTTATTGAAACGATAAAGACATATCTGGGCGACGCATGACGTGTCGCCGGGGCGGCGTTGTGCCGCTTGGAAACCACGTTTTGCGCATGAGGCGATTGTGAAGGCTGAACACGCTTTCTGCCTCATGTGCGTTTTGGCAGGATAGATTGCATGACCGCGCGTATTCTTGTCGTCGATGACATACCGGCCAACGTGAAGCTGCTTGAAGCGCGGCTTGTCGCGGAATATTTCGACGTGCTGACCGCCGCCGACGGCTATGAGGCTCTGGCGATCTGCGAAAAGCAGCCGCTGGACCTGATTCTGCTGGATATCATGATGCCCGGCATCGATGGTTTCGAGGTCTGCGAACGCCTGAAGGCGAACCCGCGTACCGCCCATATCCCGGTTGTCATGGTGACCGCACTCGACCAGCCGTCCGACCGGGTGAGGGGGCTGAAGGCCGGTGCCGACGACTTCCTCACGAAGCCCGTCAACGACATGCAGCTTATGTCGCGCGTCAAGAGCTTGGTTCGCCTGAAGAATGTCAGTGACGAACTGCGTCTGCGCTCGGAAACGGCGCACAGCGTCGGCCTGCAGGATCTCGCCACCAGTGACCGGCCCGATGAATACGGCAACGTTCTGCTGGTCGATGGCCGTGGCAGTTCGCAGGAGCGCATCATGCGTGCCCTGAAGCCGATCGCCGACGTGACTGCCATGTCGGATCCGCAGGCCGCCTTGTTCGAGGCGGCGGAAAACAGTTTCGATCTTGTCATCGTCAATTCGAATTTCGACGATTACGATCCCTTGCGTCTTTGCTCGCAACTCCGCTCGCTGGAACGGACCCGTTACATCCCGCTGTTGATCATTGCCGAACAGGGCCAGGACGACATGGTTGTGCGCGCGCTCGATCTCGGCGTCACGGACTATCTGATGCGGCCGATCGATCCCAACGAACTGGTTGCCCGCAGCCTGACGCAGATCCGCCGCAAGCACTGCAACGACCGTCTGCGCGCCAGCGTCAAGCAGACGATCGAGCTTGCCGTCACTGATGGTCTGACAGGCCTGCACAATCGCCGATATCTCGACAATCATCTCAAGTTGCTGATCGATCGCGCCGTGGCGCGGGGGCGGCCGTTGTCCATCTGCATCACCGATATCGATCGGTTCAAGAGCGTCAACGACACCTATGGTCATGATGCCGGGGATGAGGTCCTGCGCGACTTTGCCCATCGCGTCCGCTCCACAGTACGTGGTGCCGATCTTGCCTGCCGATTCGGTGGTGAAGAATTTGTCGTCGTTATGCCGGACACCCCTGCGGATGCTGCCGCGGCGATTGCCGAGCGTCTGCGGACCATCGTCGAGGATCGGCCGTTCGCTCTTCCGAACTCAGACACAAAACTCTTGATTACGGCCTCTTTGGGTTTGGCAACCCTCAACCTGAGTGGCGATACGCCAGAGGCGCTGCTGAAGCGCGCCGACACCGCGCTATATCAGGCTAAGAATAACGGCAGGAATCAGGTGGTCGCTGCGGCCGCGTGAGCCGAACAGAGCTTAAACGCGCGTGGAGACAGAGTTTTTCCACAGGCCGCCGGCAGTTGATTTTGGCGGTGCCAGATTTTGCCCGTATGAGGCGCACGGCGCCGGAGTTCCCTCTATCGATCGCGGATCGATTGACTGTGCCGATTTCAAACACGCAAGAAACGGCAGGGAACTGCAAAAAATAATAGAAGAGAATCAATAGTCTAATATTTTTTATAAATTTGTTCGGCTTTGCTTGCTTTGGTATTTGAAATTTTAGCCGAACAATAATATGACTTTTTTGGGGCAGTCATTTGGGGGACTGATCCGGCTAAAAGCAGTTCCGAATGTGTATGAGACAATGGTTAAATTAACCATGTCGCTGGCTTGCTGCGCCCCTTGGTTAAGAATTCATTGATTTTTTTTTAGTTTTAGTCAATTCTCATCCGCAAGGGAGAATTGAACTCCCGCGTGTTACCCCACGATGCTCAGGTCCGCCGCATCTCCTGGGTTGTGGGGTTTGTCGGCTGATTTGTAACCAATGCGGTTCCTCGTGCCGCGGTTTCGATCAGCCGACGCCCATTGAAACGTCGTCCCTGCGAGGGGGCGACGTTTTTTGATTCTGGATACCCAAAGCCCGGCCTCTCGCTCGAACAGCCGCAGAATTCAACCGTGCATGAAAAAGGCGCCGAGCTTTTCAGCCGGCGCCTTTAAATTCCGGAAAAGACCAGATCTTACTTGATCTTGGTTTCCTTGAATTCGACGTGCTTGCGTACGACCGGGTCGTACTTCGTGAAGGACAGCTTGTCCGTCTTGGTACGGCTGTTCTTGGTCGTCACGTAGAAGGTACCTGTGTCGGCCGTCGACAGCAGCTTGATCTTGATTTTTGCAGCTTTCGCCATGGTCGTCCTGCCTTTATAAAAAAACAAAGCCGCGGACGTCCGTGAAAGGGTCCCGGCAAACTTGGCGCGAAACTACGTATCGCGCCCGAAAAGTCAAGCGACTTTTGCCCCAAAAACCTTTCGCCCTATGGCAATCACGAGATAAAAGGCGAAGAAGCCGGTGATCGCCCAGGCAAAGCCATTGTTTCCAAACACGTCCATCGATGTTCCGATCACCTGCGGCCCCGCTACGGATCCGAGTGCGTAGCAGAAGATGAAGGCAGCGTTGGCCGCCACCAGATCCGGTCCGTGCAGGCGCGAGCCGAGATGGCTGAGACCGATGGTGTAGAGGCCGGAAACGACGCCGCCGAGCACGAGAAGGGTGATCGAGACCGCGACCCAGTAATGCACCAGGACCGGCATGAAGGCGGTGCCTAGAAACCCCACGACCGTCAGCGCGATCAGCAGATGGCGGCGGTTGCGGATACGGTCGGACAACAGGCCGAGCGGAATCTGGAAGATGAGGTTGCCGACGCCCATGAGGGTGAGAAGCAGCGCCGCCTGCGATTCGCTGAAGCCGACCCGCGTGCCGTAGATCGGAAACAGCGACAGCCCCCCGTATTCGACCGCGCCGAAGACGAACACTGCGGCTGTCGCCATCGGCACCATGAAGATGTAACGGACGAAATGCTGTTGCGGCATCTCGTCGATATTCGGGCTTTCCTTGCTGGCGATCAGAATGGGAATCGCAGCGGCAAGGATGATTCCGGCGCCCACTGCGAAGGGGAGGAGGCCCTCGCTTCCGAGAAACGAGAAGATGAGGGGGCCGACGGCAAAACCAAGGGATAGAACCGTGCCGTAGATGCCGAAGACGAATCCCCGCTTGGAGGACGGAGCCGTGGCGTTGATCCAGAACTCCGACAGGATGAAGAGGATGGTGATCGCGCTCTGGAAGACGATTCGCAGCGGAAACCACATCCAAAAATCCGGCAGGTAATGAAACCCGACTGCCGAAAGTGCTGCAAAGATCACCGCGCATGTCATGACCTGAGCGACGCCGTACTGGTGTGCTATACGCGTCGTAAAGGATGCGGCAACCATCGATGCGATGCCCGCGACGGTGGAGTTGAGACCGATCATAGTTGCCGAGATGCCCCGGTTCTCCATGATCATGCTCAAGAGCGGCACGCCGAGCCCGATCGCGATGCCGACCGTGCCGACGGCGGCGAGTGCCGCGATCAGCGACAGCCAGTGTATCTCCTCAACCGGCGCTGGCGTGCCGGACGGCGGCTGTGACATGCAGCAAGTTTCCTCAGAGAAGGTCGCGGACGAAACGTCCATGACGGGTAGAGTAGAACGGCACCGGTCCGCCAAACGGCAGGGACGCATCCGCCTGAAGGCTCGCCCTCAAATCACCGAGAATGATCCCGGTAATATCCGGCATGGTCACGGCCGAAGCGTCGTTGACATCGATCCATCGCAAATCCTCAAGCTCCCGGCTGTCGCGGATATCCGTCGGCTCGATACCCGCCTCGTCCGTGAAAACGGCGAAGAAATGGGTGTCGAACCGGCGCGGATGGCCCGGCGGCGTTATCGCCCGTGCCATATAGCGCAAGTTTGTGAGATCGGGAAGAAAAGGTAACAGACTGTTTCCGGAGGTTTTCGGGCCGCCAATGGCGATGTTGGCTTCCTCGTGAAGCTCCCGCAAGGCAGCCAGTGCGAGGGCGCGCAGACGGCTCTGCGTGGCGTGCTGGCCACATGCCGCCTGCAGTCGCTCTAGGACAGCCGGATGGATATCTCCGCCCCACGGCAGACGATGGTCGGTTGCGTCGCGTCGTCCGCCGGGAAAGACGTGCAGATCGGGCATGAAGACATGCGCCTTGTTACGCCTGCCCATCAGCACGCGCACGTTCTCTCGCGATCGATCGAGCAGCATGATCGATGCCGCATCGCGTGGCCGGAGTGAGCGCTTTGCGGCCTCCGGGCGGGCGCCGGGTGCACGCGGCTGTACGTCCATCGGTACCGTCACGCGGCCGGATCCCGTGCAGGCAGGATATCCTCAGGCCTGTCCTCGTGGTCTCCGAAGCCGTGCATTCTCAGCGCCCATTGTAGGCCGATGACGCCTCCCTTGACGGGCTGCATTAGGGCCAGCGACCCGATGATGGTGATCGGCACCCAAATGGCCAGATGCCCCCAGTTGGAGAGCGGCAGGATCATTTCCGTCGCCATGAAACCGGCCAGCACGACATGACCCATGATGGTCACGACGATATAGGGTGGGAAATCGTCGGCGGCGTGCCGGTCGAGCTGTTCGCCGCAGGAAGCACAGGCGGGAACCGTCTTCAGGAAGCGGCCGAAAAGCCGGCCACTGCCACAGGCCGGGCAGGTGTTGAGAAGCCCGCGCTTGATGGATCGCCAGACGGGGCGCTCGGTGCGTTCCGTCTGTTCGAAGCGGATCGTTTCAGGATTGCTACCGGTTGCCTGCATCGCCAAATCCTCATTTCATGAACGCGGGCAATGCCCGCATCCCTCAGCGCCTGCCGCGCGGCGGCCGTGTTCCCGGCATCTTGCGATCCCGGCGGCCGGACTTGTGGAAGGAGCGCGTTGCCGTCGGCATCTTGCGTCCTTCGCTGATCATCTCGAAGCGAAGCGCGCCGGCCAGCGGCACGGCCTCCACAAGCTTGACCCTGATCTGATCGCCCAGGCGATAACCGAGACCGGTCTTTTCGCCCGACAGCGCCTGATGGGCCTCGTCGTAGATGTAATAGTCGCGGCCCAGCGTAGATATAGGCACGAAACCGTCGGCGCCATAGGCCGGCAGGGTGACAAAAAGTCCCGCCTTGGTCACGCCGGAGATACGGCCGTCGAATTCCTCGTTGACCCGACCGCTCAGATGATGGGCGATCAGCCGGTCGATCGTGTCGCGCTCGGCTGCCATCGCCCGGCGCTCGAAGGTGGAGATTTCGGCGGAGATATCGTTGAGGGCCGCTTCTTCCGCCGGCGTGATGCCGCCTTCACCCAGTCCCAGCGTGCCGACGAGCGCGCGGTGCACGATCAGGTCAGCGTAACGGCGGATCGGCGAGGTGAAGTGGGCGTATTTCATCAAGTTCAGGCCAAAATGGCCGATGTTTTCCGGGCTGTAGATCGCCTGGCTCTGCGAGCGCAGCACCATTTCATTGACCATCGTCTCGAAAGGCTTGTCCACCGCCTTCGACAGGATGCCGTTGAAGTGGTTGGAACGCAGGTTGCCGCCCTTGACGAGCGACAAGTCGAGTGTCGCCAGGAACTCGCGCAGCGTCTCCTGTTTGGCGAGTGATGGTGCGTCATGGACGCGGTAGACCAGCGGCTGCTTCTTGATTTCCAGCGTCTCTGCCGCGGCCACGTTGGCCTGGATCATCATCTCTTCGATCAGCTTGTGGGCATCGAGGCGATCGGGCACGAAGACCCGGTCGACGGTGCCGTCGGCCTTGAGGACAATCTTGCGCTCGGGCATGTTGAGTTCGAGTGGCTGGCGTCGGTCGCGGCCGCGCGTCAGGATGGCGTAGGCGTCCCACAGCGGCTTCAGGATCGGTTCAAGCAAAGTACCAGTCTGATCGTCCGGATTGCCATCGATGGCGGCCTGAGCCTGATTGTAGGAGAGCTTGGCAGCGCTCCGCATCATGATCCGGTGGAAGGTATGGCCGGCCTTGCGCCCTTCCTTTGAAAAACGCATGCGCACGGCAAGCGCCGGGCGATCGACGCCCTCCTTCAGCGAGCAGAGTTCGTTGGAAATCCGTTCGGGCAGCATCGGCACGACGCGATCCGGGAAGTAGACGGAATTGCCGCGTTTGGCCGCCTCGTGGTCGAGCGCGGATTTCGGCCGCACATACCAGGAGACATCCGCGATCGCCACGGTGACGATCACGCCGCCCGGATTGTGCGGGGACGGGTCCGGCTCCGCATGAACGGCGTCGTCGTGGTCCTTGGCGTCGGCCGGATCTATGGTGATCAGCGGTAGCGAACGCCAGTCTTCCCGGTGCGACATGGTCGCGGGACCGGCGGCCTCCGCTTCCTTCAATACATTTTCAGGGAAGATATAGGGAATGCCGTGGGCATGAATGGCGATCATCGAGATCGCCTTTTCCGAGGCGACGGAGCCGACGACGGATTTCACCTGCGCGCGCGGCAGGCCGAACCGGCCGGCGCGAACGATTTCGACCTCGACGAGATCGCCGTCCTTCGCCGTGCCCTGATGCTCGGCATCAACCTGCATTTCTTCGCTGCGCTTTTCGATCGGCATGATCCGGCCGCCACCATCGGGCAGGAGGCGGAAAACACCCATGGCGGCGTTGTTGTTGCGCTTGCGATCCAGCACCTTGACGATGCGCGCTGTATAGGCCGGACCGCCACGGTCCTTGGCTGGAAAGATCTTCGCCAGAACCCGGTCGCCGATGCCGCCGACGGGCGTCTTGCCCTTGGATTGGCCGATGCTCGACTGACGGATCAGCACGGCAGGCGCCACACCTTCATCCTCCGGCCATTCGGTTGGCCGGCCGATCAGTTCGCCGTCCTTGTCGCGGGTCGTAATGTCGAGAACCGTGACCGGGGGCAGGGCGCCGGGGCGGACCAGCGAGTTGCGCTTCTTTTCCAGAAGCCCGTCCTGTTCCATCTCGCGCAGCAATGCCTTGAGTTCGACGCGCGTCTCGCCCTTCAGGCCGAACGCCTTGTAAATCTCCCGCTTAGAGGCTTTTTCCGGGTTTTCCGAGATGAAGCGCATCAGCACGTCGCGTGGCGGCACCGCGCCGTGAATGATCACGACGTCATCTGCCGGCAACACGGCCTTCTTGCCCGCGCGTCCGATCCGGACTGCGGGTTTGCCGGGCCGTTCGGATCGATCGCGTGGGATTCTGGTCACGTTCAGGCCTTCTTGGCTTTTGCTGCCGTCTTTGGCTTGGCAGCCGCTTTCGGTTTGGCGGCGGTCTTCGGCTTCGCGGCCGCCTTCGGTTTTGCTGCCTTGGTCGCGCCCTCGGCCTTTTCTGCTTTCGGTTTCGCAGCCTTTGTTGCCTTGCCCTTGGCGGGCTTGAGCCCGGCCTTGGCGATACGCTCCGCAATCAGCACCAGCGATTCATCCAGTGTCACGGATGCCGGATCCTTGCCCTTCGGCAAGGTCGCATTGACCTTGCCCCAGTTGACATAGGGGCCGTACTTGCCGTCGCGCACGGTGATCGCGCCGCCGTCGGGATGTTCGCCGATCTCCTTCAGCGCGGCAGCAGATGCGCCGCGTCCACCCGGTCCCTTGGCCGCCTTGTCGGCAAGCACCGAGACGGCGCGGTTGAGGCCGATCGAAAACACGTCCTCGATGCTTTCGACGTTGGCATATTTCCCATCATGAAGGATGAAGGGTCCATAGCGGCCGAGGCCGGAGGATATCATCTTGCCTGTTTCCGGATGGGCACCGATATCGCGTGGCAGCGAGAGCAGCGCCAGTGCCTTCTCGTGGTCGATGCTATCCGGTGCCCAACCCTTGGGCAGGCTGGAGCGCTTGGCTTCCTTGCCGTCGCCACGCTGGACATAGGGGCCGAAGCGGCCGGATCGCAGGGTAATTTCCTCGCCGGTATGCGGATCCTTGCCGAGCGCCTGCGGTTCGTTGCTGACGCCAGCTTCACCATTTGCGGCTTCTGCGCCGAACGGGCGGGTATATTTGCATTCCGGATAGTTCGAGCAGCCGATGAAAGCGCCGTTGCGGCCGAGCTTCAGCGACAGCTTGCCCGTTCCGCAGACCTGGCACGTGCGCGGATCGCTGCCGTCCTCGCGCTTCGGGAAGACCAGCGGTGCCAGTTCTTCGTTCAGCGCATCGAGAACGTTGGTGACGCGCAGTTCCTTTGTGTCTTCGATCTGGGCGAAGAAATCCTTCCAGAAGTCGCGTAGCACGTCCTTGTAGTTCAGTTCGCCGGCGGAAATCTGGTCGAGCTTCTCCTCCAGCGATGCCGTGAAATCATACTCGACATAGCGGGTGAAGAAGCTTTCGAGGAAGGCTGTGACCAAGCGTCCCTTGGCTTCCGGGATCAGTTTACGCTTGTCGGTGACGACATATTCCCGGTCGCTCAGCGTCTTCAGCGTCGCGGCATAGGTCGAGGGTCGGCCGATGCCGAGTTCTTCCATCTTCTTGATCAGCGAGGCTTCCGAATAGCGCGGCGGCGGCTCGGTGAAGTGCTGGGTCGAGTTGATCTTCTGCTTGGCGAGATTTTCGCGTGCATTGATCTCCGGCAGGCGGCCATCCTCGTCGCCGTCGTCGCTCTGCTCGCCATCCTCCTTCTGGTCGGTATAGGCGGCGATGAAGCCGTCGAAACGGATGACCGAACCGACAGCACGCAGGCCGGCCTTTTCGCCCTTGTTGTCGGCGGTGATCTCGGCGGTCGTGCGTTCGATCTCAGCCGACGCCATCTGGCTCGCGATGCCGCGCTTCCAGATCAGGTCGTAAAGGCGCAACTGGTCGGCGTCGAGGAAGCGCTTCACCTGGTCCGGCGTGCGGGTGAAATCGGTCGGCCGCACCGCTTCGTGGGCTTCCTGGGCATTCTTCGCCTTGGTGGAATAAAGGCGGGCCTTGTCGGGCACGTATCGTGCGCCGAACTGGTCAGCAATCGCGCTGCGGGCGGCATCGATCGCTTCGGCCGCCATCTGCACGCCGTCGGTACGCATATAAGTAATGAGACCGACGGTCTCGCCGCCGAGGTCGACACCTTCATAGAGTTTTTGCGCAACCTGCATGGTGCGCGAGGCGGAGAAGCCGAGCTTGGAGGAAGCGGCCTGCTGCAATGTCGACGTGGTGAAGGGCGGCGACGGGTTGCGCTTGACGGGCTTCGCCTCGACGCTATCGACCACGTAGCTGGCACTTTCCAGCAGAGCCTTCAACTTGCCCGCATCCTCGCCATTGGTGACGGCACGGGGCTGCAGACGCTTGCCGTCGGCCGAAACGAGCCTAGCCTCGAACTCATCGCCGCGTGGTGTTTTCAGGAGCGCGGACAGGTTCCAGTATTCTTCCGAAACGAAACGTTCGATCTCGGCTTCACGATCACAGACGAGGCGCAGCGCAACCGACTGCACGCGGCCGGCTGAACGGGCACCCGGCAGCTTGCGCCACAGGACCGGCGAGAGATTGAAGCCGACGAGATAGTCGAGTGCGCGGCGTGCCAGATAGGCGTCGACCAGCGGCACGTCGATGTCGCGCGGATTGGCCATTGCGTCGAGCACGGCCTTCTTGGTGATGGCGTTGAAGACGACACGGCTCACCGGCTTGTCGCCGATCAGCTTCTTCTTTCTCAAGAGATCGAGCACATGCCAGGAAATCGCCTCTCCCTCGCGATCCGGGTCGGTTGCAAGGATGAGACCGTCGGAGGATTTCAGCGCGTCGCCGATATCCTTCATGCGCTTGGCGGAGGAGGCATCGACCTCCCAGAGCATGGCGAAGTCATCGTCTGGCAGGACCGATCCATCCTTGGCGGGCAGGTCGCGCACGTGTCCGAACGAGGCGAGAACCTTGTAGCCTGGGCCTAGATACTTGTTGATGGTCTTCGCCTTTGCGGGCGATTCCACGACGACGACATTCATGGTCATATTCTCAACGCAACCGTTCAAAGCTGTGCCAGGCCGGGGAAAGGCGGCACATTGGGAAATATCGATGCCCCGACATGAACAGGGATTCGTCTGCGGTCAAGTGCCGCGTGGAAAATAAGCCCATACAACGCAATGCAACCTAAAAGAGATTACGTTTTTATTGCAATTAAAGATAAATGCGTTATCGTTCATGAAGTGTACTCGATCTCCATCGAAACCAGGGCTTGAAACCAGTATTCGGCCCGACGGGGAGCCTGTTGACACGACCCGGGCGCCGTATTGGGTTTCGCTCGAACATGATGGCCTGCCGATGGGCGAAGTTGAATGCGCAACAGGGAAAACCGATGATTCCGAATTCGAGCGGCACCGGCAAAAAGGAAGCCCAGACCCATGAAAAGATCGCCTATATCCGGCAGATGCTCGGCGAACTTCGCGGTGTCGCCAGTAATAAGGGCGCGGACATGCTGTGCTACCTGATCGAAATGGCCGCCGTGGAAGCCAGCGACATCCTGGCCGGCAAGCGGCGTCTCTCATTCGCCAATGCTGATGGAAACCAGACCGCCGGGATGCCGATGAAGGCGTCCGGCAAGATCAAGTTCTAACAGGACAAGGTAGACTGCGGACGCTGAAAGTCCGGTGTGGCGAATGATGTCGTCGATTTCGACGGGCGTCGGCCCCAGCGCATCGGTGATCCTGACGCGATCGTTCTCATCCGGCGGCGGCGTCATTGGGCCGGGATCGTGTTCACCGGGTTCTTCCGCCCGCGGTGGCGTGAACAGATCGATGCGGCTGAGAGGCGCCAGGGCTTGCAGGATATCCTGCGCTTCGGTCGTCACCGTCGCGCCGTCCTTCAAGAGGCCGTTCGTTCCATGACAGCGCGGATCGAGCGGCGATCCCGGAACGGCAAAGACAAGGCGGCCGAAGTCACCGGCATACCGGGCAGTGATCAGCGAGCCTGAGCGCGATGCGGCCTCGACGACGAGGAGGCCGAGGCTGACACCGGCAATCAGCCGGTTGCGACGCGGAAAATCACGGGCGCGGGGTTCCCAGCCGAACGGCATTTCACTGATCGCCAATCCATTGCCGTCGGTGATTTCATCGAGCAGGCCGACATTCTCCGGCGGGTAGGGCTGATCGAGACCGCCTGCAAGTGCTGCGATCGTTCCCGTGTCGAGGCTGGCGCGGTGGGCCGCCGTATCGATCCCGCGCGCAAGGCCGGAAATGATGGAATAGCCGGATCGGCCGACATCGCGCGCCATCATTGCGGCAAACTTGGTGCCGCTGATCGAGGCATTGCGGGAGCCGACGATGCCGAGCGAGGGCACAGTGCCGATGGCGGGATTGCCCTTGGCCGCAAGCAGTGGCGGCGCGCCATCGATCTGGCGCAGGGCTGGAGGGTAGTCGGGTTCGCCGATGCCGACGAAGCGGGCACCCAGACGACTAGCGATTGCCAGTTCCTTCTCCGCCTCGGCGACGGAAGCGACACGGATCGCGCGGGTCGAACCACCACGCCGCGACAGTTCCGGCAGCATCTCCAGCGCCGTCTCGGCCGAACCGAAATGATTGATGAGGTCACGGAAAGTGGCCGGGCCGACATTGTCGCTGCGGATCAGCCTCAGCCAGGCAATTCTCTGTCGTTCCGTCAGCGCAATCCCGTTTCGTCCCGCGCTGCCGTTCGACATTCGGTCTTATCCCTTTTCCCCGATCCGGCCCTCGGTTCCGGCCATAAGCCGCTGGATGTTCGCCTTGTGCTTGATCCAGGTGATGATGCTCATCACCACGAACAGAATGCCGATTTTCCCATAGCCCGTTGCCAACAGTACAACCGGAACGACGACGGTTGCAACCAGCGCCGAGAGCGAGGAATAACGGGTGAGCTTGGCGATGCTGAGCCAGACGGCAGCAAAGACGAGGACGATCAACGGCGCAAGTCCAAGCAGGACGCCAATATAGGTGGCAATGCCCTTGCCACCCTTGAAGCCCAGCCATACGGGAAAGAGATGGCCCAGAAACGCCGCGAACCCGGCTGCGATGCCGGCCTCGATCCCCCAACGTGATGCAATCGCGGCGGCAGCCGTACCCTTAAGGGCGTCGAGCAGCAGGGTGGCAGCGGCCAGTTTCTTGTTGCCGGTGCGCAGAACGTTGGTCGCGCCGATATTGCCGGAGCCGATCTTGCGCACATCACCCAGCCCCGCCATGCGGGTGAGGATGAGGCCGAAGGGGATCGTGCCGAGCAGATAGCCGAAGATTGCTGCGATGGCCGTCGATACGGCATCGAGCTGCCAGGAAAATATGTCCACCGGTTCCCCTCCCATGGTCCGTATCGCTTAGATGGAATGGACCAGTTTTCCCGCAACATAGGTTTGAACCGCCCGGCCGGTAAAGCGGGCATTTTCGAACGGCGTGTTTTTCGATCGCGAGATGATGGCGTCCTTGCCGAACAGCCAGGGCTCTTCGAGATCGATCAATGTAATGTCGGCCTTGGCGCCGGGCTTCAGCGTGCCGGCGTCGAGGCCGAAGATCTGTGCTGGGCGGGTCGACAGCGCATCAATCAGGCGCATCAGCGGCACGCCGCCGCTGTGGTAGAGCCGAAGGGCGGCTGGCAGAAGCGTTTCCAGACCGATCGCGCCATCGGCGGCATCGGCGAAGGGCAGGCGCTTGGTATCGACATCCTGTGGATCGTGCGAGGAGACGATGATATCGATCGTGCCATTTGCCAGTGCTTCCACCATCGCCACCCGATCGTCCTCGCCACGCAGCGGCGGCGAGAGTTTGAAGAAGGTGCGGTATTCGCCAATATCGTTCTCGTTCAAGGTCAAATGGTTGATCGAGATGCCGCAGGTGACATTGGCGCCGCGCTTGCGGGCCGTGGCGATGGCTTCCGCCGATTCCGGTAGCGAGATTTTCGCAGCGTGATAGGCGGCCTTCGTCAGACCGGCGATGCGCAGGTCGCGCTCCAGCGGTATGATTTCGGCTTCGCGCGGCACGCCCGAAAGGCCGAGCCAGCTTGCCAGCAGACCCTCGTTCATGACGCCGCCGGCGCCCAAATACTTGTCGCGCGTTTCGAGCGAGATCACCGCCCCGAATTCCCGCGCATAGGTCATGGCGCGGCGCAGCACCAGCGTGTCATGGACAGGCTGGCGGCCATTGGTGAAGCAGACAGCGCCCGCTTCTCGCAACAGGCCCAACTCGGTCATTTCCTCGCCGTCGAGATGCTTGGTCAGTGCGGCAGCCGGATAGACGTTGACGAGCGCCTTGTCGCGGGCGGTCTTCTGGACGAATTCCACCAGCGCGATATCGTCGATCACCGGATCTGTGTCCGGCATGGTGATGATCGAGGTGACGCCGCCGGCAGCCGCCGCGCGCGAGGCGGATTCGATCGTTTCGCGATATTCGCCGCCGGGTTCGCCGACGAAAACGCGCGCATCGACAAGACCGGGCACGGCGACAAGGCCGTTGCAATCGCGGATTTCGGCACCGGCTGGCGCGCCATGTGCGTCCTTGCCGACAGCCGTGATGACGCCGTTTTCGATGACGATATTGCCGGTTTCATCGATGTTACGCGAAGGGTCGATGACGCGCAGGTTTTTCAGGACGAGGGAATTGGTCATGCGCGCGGCCCCTGGTTCTGCGAAAGAAGAAGTGTTTCCATCACCGCCATGCGCACGGCGACCCCCATTTCAACCTGTTGCTCGATGACGCTCTGCGGGCCATCGGCAATGTCGGATGCGATCTCGACGCCACGGTTCATCGGGCCGGGATGCATGACAAGCGCATCCTCCTTGGCCGCCTTCAGCTTTTCCGCGTCAAGGCCGTAGTAGCGGAAATATTCGCGCACCGAAGGCACGAAGGAGCCGGCCATGCGCTCACGCTGCAGGCGCAGCATCATCACGACATCGGCATCCTTCAGGCCTTCCTCCATTGAGTGATAGACCTCGGCGCCCATATCGGCGATTCCCGACGGCAGCAGTGTGGCGGGCGCGACGACGCGCACGCGGGCACCCATCTGGTTGAGAAGCAGGATGTTCGAGCGGGCGACGCGCGAATGCAGCACGTCACCGCAGATGGCGACGATGATGCGCGACAGCTTGCCTTTGGCGCGGCGAATGGTCAGCGCGTCGAGCAGGGCCTGCGTCGGATGTTCATGTTGGCCGTCGCCGGCATTGACGACAGAGCAAGAGACTTTCTGCGCGAGTAGGGCGGCGGCCCCGGCGGAAGAGTGGCGAACGACCAGCACGTCGGGGTGCATCGCGTTCAGCGTCATCGCGGTATCGATCAGCGTCTCGCCCTTCTTCACCGAAGAATTGCTCACCGACATGTTCATGACGTCGGCACCGAGCCGCTTGCCGGCCAGTTCGAAGGAGGACTGCGTGCGGGTCGAGGCTTCGAAGAACAGGTTGATCTGCGTCAGGCCGCGCAGCGTCGATGTCTTCTTTTCTCTCTGCCGGGAAATCTTGACGGCTTCGTCTGCCCGGTCGAGCAGCAGCGTGATGTCCTGTTCCGTCAGGCCCTTGATGCCCAGCAGGTGGCGATGCGGAAAGAAATCCATGGAGAGCCGCCTCATTTTTTAGAAGTTGGGTGGGTCTATAATGACTGTGCGGTAAACCGGCAAGGCTGAGGGGGTGCAAACCGGGTGCATCCCCACGCTTTTCTGGCCTTATCGCAGCATCCTCAAAATTGTTGCGGCAAGCGGCGTTTATCCCATCCCGATGCTGTTCCTAAGCATCGGGACTTAAGCTAGAAACGCGACATGACTCTGAACCGAAATGAACAGAAACTCGCCGATCTGAACCAGCCCAAGCCCTGGTCGGGGATCAATGCATTCCGCTCCGATCCGTTGTTGGTCGATGTCGCTGCGTCGATGCCGCGGCCGCTGCGCGACGATTTCGAATCGATCGGCCGCTACGTGACCTCGCCGGAAGCCCAGGATCTGGCGCGGATGGCGAACGAAGGCGTGCCGAAGCTGCGCACCCACGGCCCGCGTGGCGAGCGTCTCGATGTCGTCGATTTCCATCCGGCCTGGCACGCGCTGATGCGCCGTTCGATGACCTCGGGCCTGCATGCCTCCGCCTGGGAAAACATTGCCGACGAGCGCGGCCGGTCGCACAAGGCGCGTGCCCTGCGTTTCTACCTGACGGCACAGCTTGAAGCCGGTCATCTCTGCCCGTTGACGATGACCAGCGCTTCTGTCGCTGCGATCTCGGCGTCTGCGGCGGTACAGAAGGAATGGGCGCCGAAGATCCTGTCGCGCAAATACGATTCGTCGAACAAGCCCTGGATGCAGAAATCCGCCGTGACCATCGGCATGGGCATGACGGAAAAGCAGGGCGGGACGGATGTGCGCGCCAATACCTCGATCGCCGAGCGGGTGGGCGAGGGAATATACCGCCTGACCGGCCACAAATGGTTCCTGTCGGCGCCGATGAGCGACGCTTTCGTGATGCTGGCGCAGACGCGCGACGGTCTCGGCTGCTTTCTGGTGCCGAGGTTGCTTGAAGACGGTTCGGCCAATGGGCTCAGGTTCCAGCGGTTGAAGGATAAGATCGGCAATCGTTCCAATGCCTCCTCGGAAGTCGAATTTTCCGAGACCTTCGGCTTCCTGTTGGGAACGCCGGATGCCGGCATCCGTACCATTCTCGACATGGTGACGCTGACTCGGCTCGATTGCGCTCTGGCATCCGCCGGCATGATGCGCGCCTCGCTGGCCGAGGCCGTCCATCATGTGCGCGGCCGCAAGGTGTCCGGCAAGCCGCTGGTCGCCCAGCCGATGATGACACGCGTGCTCGCCGATATGGCGCTCGACGTGGCGGCCGCAAGCGCCTTGTCTTTCCGTCTCGCCGAAGCCTTCGATAAGGCGCGCGACAGCGCCGAAGACGCCGCCTATGCCCGCATCATGACCCCGGTCGCCAAATACTGGGCCTGCAAGATCGCGCCCGCGCTGATCTATGAGGCGATGGAATGCATCGGCGGCAGCGGCTATGTCGAGGAGCGCCCGATCGCGCGTCACTACAGGGAGGCCCCGGTCAATGCGATCTGGGAAGGCTCCGGTAATGTCATGGCTCTCGATGTCCTGCGTGTGCTGACACGCGGCAAGGATCTGTTCGAACTGCTGTTCCAGGTGATCAGCCGCGATCTCGGGCCGGCCGGCAAGAAGACCGTCGATGTCCTGCGTGCCGCCATGTCGCTCTGCGAGCGCGACGAGGGTGCGGCCCGCATGCTGGTCGAACAACTGGCGCTGGCCGCCTCCGCCGCCGAACTCTATCGTCTTGGGGCAGGGCGGGTGGCCGATGCCTTCCTCGAATCCCGGCTTGCTGCCGGCTGGCGTTCGACCTACGGCATGCTCGATTCGCGCTTCGATTCCGCTTACATCGTCGACCTGCTTTACCCGGCAGCGATATAGCCGGTGACGGTCAGCACTAGCGGGATGGTGAAGAACGAGACCACCGTCTGAACGGTAGCAACGGCCGCATAGAGCGGCGCATCGCCACCCATCTGCTTGGCAAGGATATAGCCGTTCATCGCGGTCGGTACGCTGGCGCCGAGCGCGATCACCAGCAGCGCATCACCGCGAATGCCGAGCAGCCAGCTGGCGCCGACCATGAAGACCGGCATGATGATCAGCTTCAGGAAGACGGCGAGCAGGGCGACGCGGCTCGGTCTCAGCGCGTCGGCTACCTTGAGACCGGCACCTACCATCACCAGACCGAGGCTGAGCGATGCCTGCGCCAGCATTTCGACCGCCGTCAGCACTGGCTCATAGACCGTCAGGCCGGCAAGATTAATCAGAATACCCAGCGCCGAGGCAACGATCATCGGATTGGTGGCGATCTTGATAATGAAGAAGCGCAGGCCCCGGCCGCTGCCGGTGAAGGCAATCAGCACGCCGATATTGTAGAGATTGATCGGAATGATCAGCAGCGTCATCACGAGCGCTGTCAGGCTGAGGCCGAGCGGACCGTAGAGTTTTTGCGCGATGGCCAGTGCCATGAAGCCGTTCCAGCGCGTCGAGGTCTGGAAGATCGAGGTGAACGCGGGGGAGGAGACATGGCGCTGGCGGAGAAACGGCCAGGTTAGCAGCAGCGCCGCCGACATCAGAGAGATGCTGCCGATCGTGGCAATGGCGGTAGTGTCCGCCTTCATCCCCGCGAAATCCGCCGTCGCCAGCGTCGAAAACAGCAGCGCAGGGAAGAGGATGTAGTAGCCAAGCTGCTCCAGTCCGTCCCACAGCGTGATGTTGATCAACGGTGATCGCCTCAACCAGACGCCCAGCGAGACGAGCAGGAAGACCGGCAGGATGCTTTCGAAGATGATCATCATGGGGGAGAGGCCTGAAGGAAATCGGCTTCACCGATAGACCCTTGTCCACAGGCGGGCAACCGCACGTCCGGATATTAACCTTAACAAATGGTTTACGTTGCGCCGACAAGGTTAACGGGCAAGAGTGAAAACCGCAGATAATTTTAACCATACCCGGCATGAGGCAGGTTCGGTGAGAACTGGCTTGACGATCATCATGATGATGTTTTTTGCGACGCTGACGCTCGATCTGGCTGTTCCGGCGGCCATCCTGACGAGTCTGATGGCACTGGACTGGTTGTCCTCGCAGTTGAAGCGCGGGCTGATCGGCGAGGGGAGGACGGCATGAAGTGGTTCCTCATTCTCTGGGCGTGCCCAGTCCTTCTTCTCACCGGCTGGTACGGTCTTTCCTATTACGACATGAATTTCGGCATCTTCATGCTGACGCGACAGGCGCATGATCTGGTTTTCGCGGTTTATGGCCATGTCCTGGGCCTGCCGCCGGAAAGTATTCCGCCGCTTGTCGCCCGCGCCATCGCCGTAGACAGCCTGATCGTCTTTGCGATCATCGCGTTCCGCAAGCGCCGCCAGATTCGGGCCTGGTACCAGCGCCGTTTTCCCGCTGCTCAGCCGTCTGAAGCCGTGGAGGCGCCCTTCGCCAAGGACGCCAACCTGTCCAGCGCGCCCTGAAGGATGAAGGAGGCGGCGGCCGAATCGATCCGGTCGGCCCGCTTCTTGCGCGAGACATCCATTTCGATCAGTACCCGCTCCGCCGCCACCGTCGATAGCCGCTCGTCCCAATAGACGAAGGGGAGATCGGTCTTCTGCGCCATGTTGTGCACGAACGCTCGGGTCGCCTGCGCACGCGGACCGGCCGATCCGTCCATGTTGATCGGCAGGCCGATGATGAAGGCGGCGATCTTTTCTTTGTTGGCCACGGCCAACAAGGCCTCGGAGTCCGGCCCGAACTTCACGCGCTTGATCACATCGCGTGGCGTTGCAAAACGCCGACCGAGATCCGAGACGGAAATGCCGATGGTCTTGGTGCCGAGATCCAGTCCGCCAATGGCCTGACCGGGGGCAAGCGCGGCCGACAGTTCTTCTATTGTAAGCGTCGTCATCCCTGGCTCAGCGTTTGCGGACAAATTCGGTGCGCAGCACGAGACCCTTGATGCTCTCGTGGCGGCAGTCGATTTCGTCGATATTGTCGGTCAACCGGATCGACTTGATCACGGTTCCTTGTTTCAAGGTCGTGCCGGCACCCTTTACCTTAAGATCCTTGATCAAGGTCACCGAATCGCCATCGACAAGCTGGTTGCCCGCCGCATCGCGCACGATCGCTGCCTCGGCCGCTGCCATTTCGGAAGCGGGGCGCCATTCGCCGGTTGCTTCGTCATACACATATTCGTCATCGGCCGTTGCCATCGTCATTTCCAATTCGCACTCAATGTCATTCGCGTATATCCACCTATGTCATACTCTTCCGTAAGAATCCAAAGGAGCGCACAATGAAGATCAAATGGCTCGGCCATTCCGCCTTCCATCTGGAAACCGCCAGCGCGAAAATCCTGATCGATCCCTTCTTCACCGGCAATCCGTCCTTCGACGAATCGTCGCGCAAGGATGCGGCAGCCGGCCTCACGCATATCCTGCTTACCCACGGCCACGGCGACCATGTCGGCGATACGATTGCACTGGCGAAGGAAACCGGCGCCACTGTGGTGGCCAATGCCGATCTCGCCGCTTGGCTGGGCTCAAAGGGCGTGAAGGCACTTGAAATGGGCAATACCGGCGGAACCATCCATCTCGACGGTTTTTCCACGACCTTCGTCAATGCCCTTCATTCCTCGGCACAACTGACCGAGGATGGTGTGTCGCATTCGCTCGGCAACGCCAACGGCCTCGTCCTGCATTTCGAGGATGAGCCGACGGTCTATCACATGGGCGATACCGACATCTTCTCCGACATGGCGCTGATCCACGAACTGCATTTGCCCGAGATCGGCCTGGTGCCGATCGGCGATCGCTTCACCATGGGCGGTGCGGTTGCGGCACTTGCCTGCCAGCGCTTCTTCAAGTTCGAGACGGTCCTGCCGTGCCACTACGGTTCTTTCGGTATCATCGACCAGACCCCGGAACTGTTTATCGCTGGTATGGACGGTGCCACTACGAAAGTCGCGACACCCAGGGTCGGCGGCATCGTTTCGTTCTGACGGGCGAAATGCCCTGCAAGGCGCGCAACACAGCGATTCCCCCGTTGCGCGCCCGGGGCTTGGTCATTATAGCGGGTAGGAAATTTCTATCGGAGACTATCCATGTCAGTTGACCTCGCCACCGTGAAGCGCGTCGCGCGTCTTGCCCGCATTGCCGTCACCGAAGAGGATGCGCAGCGCATGACCGGCGAACTGAATGGCATCCTCGGTTTCGTCGAGCAACTGTCCGAGGTGAATGTCGAGGGCGTCGAACCGATGACGTCGGTCACGCCGATGGCGATGAAGAAGCGCGCCGATGCCGTTACCGATGGAAACAAGGCTGACGATATCGTTGCCAATGCGCCGAACGAGGACCGGAATTTCTTCCTCGTCCCAAAGGTTGTCGAATAAGCCTTCGCCGCGCCGCCCGAACGCACCTGATTTTTGAAAGCCTGCCATGACCGACCTGACCCATCTGACCATTGCTGAAGCGCGCACCAAGCTGAGCGCCAAGGAAATCACCGCCGTCGAACTGACGGAGGCCTATATCGGTGCGATCGACGCGGCCAATGGCGCGCTGAACGCCTATGTCGTTACGACGCCGGACAAGGCACGCGTCATGGCCAAGGCGTCCGACGCCCGTATCGCTGCCGGCAAGGCCAGGGCGCTCGAAGGTATTCCGCTCGGGATCAAGGACCTGTTCGGCACCGAGGGCATCCATACCCAAGCCTGCAGCCACATCCTCGATGGCTTCAAGCCGAAATATGAGTCGACTGTCACCCAGAACCTCTGGAACGACGGTGCCGTCATGCTCGGCAAGCTGAACATGGACGAATTCGCCATGGGCTCGTCGAATGAATCCTCCTATTACGGCCCGGTCAAGAACCCCTGGCGCGCCAAGGGTTCCAACCTCGATCTGGTTCCGGGCGGTTCATCCGGCGGTTCGGCCGCAGCGGTTGCCGCTTTCCTCTGCGCCGGAGCTACCGCGACCGATACCGGCGGCTCGATCCGCCAGCCGGCCGCCTTCACCGGCACCGTCGGCATCAAGCCGACCTATGGCCGCTGCTCGCGCTGGGGCATCGTCGCCTTCGCCTCGTCGCTCGACCAGGCCGGCCCGATCGCCCGCGACGTCCGCGATGCGGCGATCCTGTTGAAGTCGATGGCCTCCGTCGATGCCAAGGATACGACCTCCGTCGACCTGCCGGTGCCGGATTACGAAGCCTCGCTCGGCCAGTCGCTGAAGGGCATGAAGATCGGCATTCCGAAGGAATACCGCGTCGATGGCATGCCGGAGGAGATCGAGACGCTCTGGCAGCAGGGCATCGCCTGGCTGAAGGACGCCGGCGCCGAGATCGTCGATATCAGCCTGCCGCACACGAAGTATGCGTTGCCAGCCTATTACATCGTCGCCCCGGCCGAAGCCTCGTCCAACCTGGCGCGCTACGACGGCGTCCGCTACGGCCTGCGCGTCGACGGCAAGGACATTGCCGACATGTATGAGAAGACCCGCGCCGCCGGCTTCGGCACTGAGGTCAAGCGCCGCATCATGATCGGCACCTATGTGCTGTCGGCCGGCTATTACGACGCCTATTACCTGCAGGCGCAGAAGGTCCGCACGCTGATCAAGCGCGATTTCGAACTCGCTTTCCATGCTGGCGTCGATGCGATCCTTACGCCTGCGACGCCATCCTCCGCCTTTGGCATCGCCGACGAGGACCTGGCGTCCGATCCGGTCAAGATGTATCTCAACGACATCTTCACGGTGACGGTCAACATGGCCGGCCTGCCGGGCATCGCCGTTCCCGCCGGCCTCGATCACAAGGGCCTGCCGCTCGGCCTGCAACTGATCGGCAAGCCTTTCGAGGAAGAGACCCTGTTCAAGACGGCGCATGTCATCGAACAGGCAGCCGGCCGGTTCTCTCCCGCAAAGTGGTGGTAATTTCATCGGCGCTGCTGGTCAAACGGCAGTGCCGATGCTCTATTCGCGGTGGAAGGGGTCTGCCGCATGATCACGGTTCGCACCGCGCGTGAACTTGAAATTCCAGCCCTGACGGCCGTGGGCCTCGATGCCTGGGAGCGAGCCGTTTCAGGCCTCGCCGATGCGAGGGGCATGCGGCATATCGCCGAGCTTTCCTTTCTCTCCTTCCTCCGCTCACATTGGTATGGTGTCAGCGTCGTCGAAGCCGGCGGCGTCATCGCCGGCTGGGCAGCGCGCGAGGATAATGACGGCAGCATTTCCGATCTGTGGATCGCTCCGGACGTGCAGCGCAGCGGTCTAGGTTCCTTGTTGCTCGCGGACCTCGAACGGACGATC
Organism: Rhizobium sp. Leaf453; assembly: GCF_001425605.1. GTDB lineage: Bacteria > Pseudomonadota > Alphaproteobacteria > Rhizobiales > Rhizobiaceae > Pararhizobium. The sequence continues at coordinate 131,910 of NZ_LMRG01000007.1, forward strand.
AAGGCTCAGGGCTTCGAGACCGCCATGGTCAAGACCCACGCCCAGAACACCCGGGCCATCGCCTTCTTTCATAAGCATGGCTATTCCGTCAGTTCGCTATCGACCGCCTATGCGCCCAAGCTCGATCGAGACGTCGAATCCATTGGCATGACAAAGGTTCTGGAACACTCCGTGATCCGGCAGGGTCAGGAATGGTTCTGATGGTCACGTCTCCTTGCACATGAAAATGTGATCGGCCGTTCTGGTGAAAACCGTGGCCGCGCGCCCCCTCCAATGTTAAAGATTACTAAAATCTTAATTAATTGTTGAAGCGCGCCTGAGTTTCATTGGGCCGCCCCCTTTGCAGGCGCATTTTGGGGAGAGATCATATGGCAACGATTACTGGTACGTCCGGTCGCGATCTCGTGCATCGTAACGGCGATGGACACACGCCGGGTTTCGGAGTGACTGAATTCAACACGGCAACGGTTGGTGCCGACACGATCAATACCGGCGCCGGAATCGACGAAATCTATTCGGATGCCGGCGACGACGTCGTCAACGCCGGCGATGACGACGACTTCGTCTTTTCCGGTTCCGGCAATGATACGGTGGACGGTGGAAACGGAAACGACACCATCATCGGCGGCGCCGGCATCGATGTCCTGATCGGCGGAACCGGGACGGATGCGTTTCAGTTCAATGCCGCCTCGGACATCAACAACCTTGCCGAAAGCATCAATGGCGGTGCTGACGAAGACATCATCGATTTCGCGCAATTCAATGCATTCGGCACAGTCAACCTCACTGCCGCGACGATCACCGATGTCGAGCATTTCCGCTTTGCCGGCGGTGGCAATGTGGTGACGCTGACAGCCGCGCAACTGGGAGCATTCACCAAGATTTCCGCCGGTTTCGCGACCGATCGATTCTATCTTTCTGCTGCCGGCACGGTCGATCTGACCGGCGCCATTATCAACGATCTCGTCGATGAATTCCGCGGAACATCCGGCAACGACACATTCATCCTCACTGATGTCGGTTTGGGCCAGACCGTCAACGGACTTGGCGGCGTCGACAAGATTTACGGCAGCCTCGGCAATGATAATTTCGATGGCGGCGCCGGTGCCGACACTGTCCTTGGCTATGAGGGCAATGACACGCTGAAGGGCGGTGCCGACGATGATACGATGAGCTCCGGCGACGGTAATGATGTCATCAACGGCGGAGCCGGCATCGACAAGCTTGGCGGCGGCACGGGCAATGACATCTTTGTCGTGACCAATGTCGCGGAGATTTCCGGCCTGGCGGAGACCGTGAACGGCGGTGACGATACCGATCTGTTGCGCTTCGACGGTGCCGGCAAGGTTGATCTGACGAAGGCGAGCCTGAGCAATCTGGAACAGCTTGGATTGAACGGCAACGATGTCACGATCACCGCCGCCCAGCTGAGCCAGTTCGACCAGATCAATGCAAGTTTCGCCGCAGACAGGATTATCCTCGCGGCCGCTGGCACCATTGATCTGTCCGCTGCTGTCATTAGCAACTTGCTGGATGAGCTCCGCGGTTCTTCCGGCAATGACGTGATCAACTTCCAGGCCAATGCGCAGGGGTTGTTTGTCGATGCGCGGCAGGGCAACGACACGATCAATGCTGGCGAGGGGAACGATAGCCTGCGCGGCTGGACCGGAAATGACACACTCGGTGGCGGCGATGGCAACGATATGCTCGATGGAGGTGCTGGAACCGACAAGTTCAACGGTGGTGCGGGCAATGACCTCATTGAGGTCAAGCAGTCGTCGGATATCAGCGGTCTGGCGGAGACGATCAATGGTGGCGCCGATCTCGATGAGTTGAATTTCACATTGCTGGGTGCGATCGGCACGATCGATCTGTCGCTTGCCACACTGTCGTCGCTGGAGAAGCTATCGATAGGAAGCAATTCGATGATCATGACCGGCGCGCAGATGTCCGAGTTCGAGACCATCGCAGCCGGATTCGGTGTCGAGCGGCTGATCATGTCGTCCGCCGGCACAGCAGACTTCACGGGCGATACTCTGGTGCTTGTCGATGAAATCCGCGGATCGACCGGCAATGACATCGTCAAGCTGTCCGGTGTCGCTGATGGGCAGACAGTCAACGGTCTGTCCGGCAACGACAATATCGGTGGTGGCCTCGGTAATGACATCCTCGACGGCGGTTCGGGCACTGACACGCTGTCGGGCACCGCAGGTAACGACACCCTGATTGGCGGCACTTCGGCGGACACGATGGGCGGCGGCTCTGGGGTAGACACATTCCTCTACCGTTCTGCAACGGAAGCACCCGTTGCAACTGCGCACGACGTGATCACCGATTTCGTCCACGGCACCGACCTGATCGACCTTTGTCAACTGGATGCGATGGACGACGTGGCCGGCGATCAGGCCTTTACCTTTATTGGTGGTGGTGCGTTTACGGGCGTTGGTGGCCAGTTGCGTTATTCCAACGGCATCATCTACGGCGAGATGACAGGCGATACGACGGCTGATTTCCAGATCGAGCTTGCCAACAAGGCGGCGATCACCGCGGTCGACTTTCTGCTTTGACGGAAACGGGCGGGAGCATACTGGCTCCCGCCCGTGCTTGCCTAGCGGTTGTTCAACTGCGCGCGCACCAGGACCAGCCCGCGTTGCGTGATGCGGTAGGGCTTGCCGCTGGAGGAGGCGATCGCCTTCTTACGCTTCAGCTTGCGGAAAAGCTCCAGCCCGAAATCAGGATAGAGCCAGCCATCGCGGGTGAAGCATTGTGCCTGGTCAATGCTTTTGCCGGCCCGAATGACTTCGATGCGCCCGCCTTGGGCCATGAGATGAAGAATACGCTGTTCGTCGCGTGAAATGTCCATTGATGATGAGATCCGAAAGGCGTTCCGAAGAACGCATGAAAACGGGTCTGGCGTTCAGTCGAACGTCAGGGCTTCGTTTTCCGGCCCGTGCGCGCAAAGCAGATTTGCGGGCAGGGCCTTCAGGCAATCTCAGACGAGGTAAACATAAAAACTCCAAAGGACAGGCGTTTTCTAAAACGGTAGCTGTGCCTTCGTCAAGAATGTGCAACGGGGAACATCAGCGACTGATGGACGCCGAGCCCCGCCATGACGCCATCGGCGGAGGACAGTGTGATGTTTCCGAAAGCGCGGGCATTGTCTCCGGCTGCGAAGACACCGGCAACGGTGGTTGCCTTCATGGCATTGGTGGCGATGATCTTTCCAGCCGGAGAATCGTCCAGCGCGCAACCGAGATCCTGTGCCAGCGTGCCGCGAATATGCAGTTCCGGCGCGATGAACAGCGCCTTGACTTCGACGCTCGTACCGTTGGCGAGGCGGACTTGCGCCGGAGCATCCGGCGCGCCGTCAATGGCGATAACCGTACCCGGCTGCAATCTCACGCTGCGCTGGGCCAACAGGTCGAGCGTTGCCTCGTCCGGCTCAGGCATGCCGTTCGTGAAGAGCGTCACGTCGCCCCAGTCCGCGACTACGGCTGCCTGATGGGCCGACATCGGCTGGGTGGCGATGACGCCGATCGGACCGCCGCCGATTTCATAGCCGTGGCAATAGGGGCAATGCAGCGCCGTCTGGCCCCAGCGCTCCTGAAGGCCGGGAATATCGGGCAGGCGGTCTTCGACGCCGCTTGCTAACAGGATACGCCGCGTCGCCACCACTTCGCCGCTATCGGTGCGGACGTCGAAATCGTCGAGCGTTCCTTCCGCAGAGTCAGCCTCTCCCCGGAGAAAGGTGACGGTGGGGTAGGCAGAGAGTTGTGCCCGGGCCTCGGCGAGGATTGCGGCACCCGATTTTCCGTCATGGCCCAGCACGCCATGTGCATGTGCGGCAAAGCGATTGCGCGGAGTCCCGCTGTCAATGATCGTGACATGGCGGCGGGCGCGGCCGAGGATGTAGGCGGCGGACAGGCCGGCGAAGCCGCCGCCGATGATGATGGCGTCCTGTTGCATGATTGTTCCTTTTGTCATGGCTCCGCCGGCCGGGTTCTAGGTGTGGAAGCCGGAGGCGAAGCCGAGGTTTGGTTTGACTGTCAGCCGTGCGGTTTGAGCCTGGCCCGATGTTCGGCAAAGCGCCGCTTGAAATCGTCGGCAAGGGCCGCCAGCGTGACTTCGCCGAGACGGGCGATCAACATCGCCTCGGCGTCGCGAAAGGCGTCGTCGAGCGCGTGATTGACAGCCTGTTCGACAAGGCAGCCCGGGCTTTCGCTGACATTGCCCATCTGGAAAAGCATCGGCTCTCCGAGCGCCGCGTAGATGTCGCGCATGGTCAAGTCCTCGAGCGGGCGCGCGAGCGTCCAGCCGCCGCCATGGCCGCGGCCGGAAGCGACGAGCCCCGCTTCACGCAGCCCGGCCATGGTGCGCCGGACGACGACGGGATTGGTGCTCAGGCAGACCGCGAGTTCATCCGAGGTCATCGGACGTTCGCGTTCGGCCATGTGGAGCAATGCATGCAGCACTGCGGAAAGTCTGCTGTTTCTCTTCATGTAATAATAATAGTTACGAATCTTGCGCTATGTCAAGCGACACGCCGAAAGACGTAGCAAGGCGAGTGATCATCCGCCGAAGATGGCGCTGGCCAGCTTCCAAAGCGCGATCATGGTTCCGGCAATGGCAATGAGCGCATGAAACAGCAGGATGAGGATCAGCCGGGTGCGAAACGGCTCCTTGCGCGTCTTGTGACGCAACCATTGCTGGGCAGCGAGCGCGCCAAGGCTGCCGCCGATGAAGGCAAGGCCGAGCAGCCGGCCTTCGGGAATGCGCCAGGCGCCGCCGCGTGCCGCCTGCTTGTCCCACCAGAAGACGCAGAAGGTGACGATATTGAGCAGCAGAAGGATCGCAAGGATGGTTAGGGCCGTTGTCATGGCCGATACGATACCGGGTAGGTCTGAACGGAGCGCAAACACATGGTTCCCGCCTGTTTGCACGGCTGCCGCGCGCGACAAGCCTTGCACGCCCTAGCCAATTGTTCTACCGAGGGAACCACGAATTCGAGCTTACAGAAGAGCATTCCATGACCCTCGTCGACGTCCGCATCTCCGAACCGAAACGCTATATTCCCGGCGCCACTGGCGACTGGGAAGTGATCATCGGCATGGAAGTCCATGCCCAGGTGACGAGCAATTCGAAGCTGTTTTCGGGCGCATCGACGACGTTCGGCAATGCGCCGAACGCCAACGTGTCGCTCGTTGATGCGGCCATGCCCGGCATGCTGCCCGTCATTAACGAGGAATGCGTCAAGCAGGCGGTTCGCACAGGCCTCGGCCTGAAGGCGAAGATCAACAACCGCTCGATCTTCGACCGCAAGAACTATTTCTATCCGGACCTGCCGCAGGGCTACCAGATTTCGCAGTTCAAGGACCCGATCGTCGGCGAAGGCAAGATCATCATTTCCGTCGGTCCGGATCGTCAGGGCCAGTTCGAGGATGTCGAGATCGGCATTGAGCGGCTGCACTTGGAACAGGATGCCGGTAAGTCGATGCACGACCAGAGCCCGACCATGTCCTATGTCGACCTGAACCGGTCGGGCGTGGCGCTGATGGAAATCGTCTCCAAACCGGACATGCGCTCGTCGGATGAAGCCAAGGCCTATATGACCAAGCTGCGGTCGATCGTGCGCTATCTCGGCACCTGTGACGGCAACATGGACGAGGGCTCGATGCGCGCCGACGTCAACGTCTCCGTGCGCAAGCCCGGTGCCGATTTCGGCACACGCTGCGAGATCAAGAACGTCAACTCCATCCGCTTCATCGGCCAGGCCATCGAATTCGAAGCCCGCCGCCAGATCGCGATTCTGGAGGAGGGCGGTACGATCGACCAGGAAACCCGCCTGTTCGACCCGAACAAGGGCGAGACCCGGTCGATGCGCTCGAAGGAAGATGCGCACGATTACCGCTATTTCCCCGATCCTGACCTGCTGCCGCTCGAATTCGACGATTCCTTCGTTGTGGCGTTGAAGGCGGACCTACCGGAATTGCCGGATGACAAGAAGGACCGTTTCGTCAGCGAACTCGGCCTGTCGGTCTATGACGCCTCCGTGCTCGTCTCGGACAAGGCGATTGCCGACTATTTCGAGGCTGTGGCTGAAGGCCGTGATGGCAAGGCGGCTGCAAACTGGGTCATCAACGACCTGCTTGGCGCGTTGAACAAAGCCGGCAAAGGCATTGAAGAGACTCCGGTTTCGCCCGCCCAACTCGGTGGCATTCTCGATCTCATCAAGTCGGAAGTTATTTCCGGCAAGATCGCCAAGGATCTTTTCGAAATCGTCTGGAACGAGGGCGGCGATCCGGCCAAACTGGTCGAAAGCCGTGGCATGAAGCAGGTCACCGATACCGGCGCCATTGAAAAGGCCGTCGACGAAATCATCGCCGCCAATCCGGATCAGGTTGCCAAGGTTCAGGCCAAGCCCTCGCTTGCCGGCTGGTTTGTCGGTCAGGTGATGAAGTCGACCGGCGGCAAGGCCAACCCGCAGGCCGTCCAGGCGCTGGTCAAGGCCAAGCTCGGTATCGAGGACTAAGCAATTCCAGGAAAACTGTTACGCGGTTTTTCGTCCGGAATTGCGATTGAAAGGCACAAAACATGTTCTTCGTCCGCACGGCCACGGAGCGGGATCTGGCGAAAGTCTCGGCGCTTCTCGGCGAGACCGCGCATGCGACCTATGATGCGCAGTACGGCGCCGAGAAGATCGACGAGATGACGGCCAAATGGTACTCGGTGGCTGCGCTGAAGGCCAATCTGCAGCGCAAGAACGGCGAGTTTCTAGTTGCCGATGACGGCAAGGTGATCGGCGGTATGGGCTTTGCATCCATGTCCGAGACGCTGCACGAGACAGCGATCCTGCACCAACTCTACGTCCTGCCGCAGTTCCAGCGGCAGGGGATCGCACGCGACATCTTCGCCGAGCTTGAGACGTGCTTTCCCTATGCGGGTACGATGCGGGTCGAGGTCGAGGAAAACAATGCGAAGGCCATCGCCTTCTACGAGGCGCATGGTTTCGTCCGCGCAGGGGCGGGTGCCGCGACCTGGGGCATCCCGACGATCGCCATGGAGAAGGCGCTCGACTGAGCAGCGCTGCTGCTTGCTGCCGAACCGTCACATTTCCTTCGTCATCGGCTGGCATGCCACGCGGAAAACAGGAATCCGACGCATGCATGCCCCAAGACCGAATGTCAACATCAGGCCGGCCACTTGCGAGGATCTCGCCGACATCATCGCCCTGTTCGCTTCGGACACTGTCGGTGGTCATGGCGATACGACTGATGGCGATGCTTTCCCGGATTACCTCGCGGCATTTGAGCACATTCTCGCAACACCGACAGAGACGCTCTATGTCGCCATTCTGGACGACGCAGTGGTCGGCACGTTCCAGACGACGATGCTGCGCACGCTCGTCGGGCGTGGTAGCTCCTCGATGATGATCGAGGCGGTGCAAACGCGCGAGGATATGTGCGGCAGGGGGATCGGCGAGGCGATGATGCGCTTTGCCGTCGGGGAGGCGCAACGGCTCGGTCTTTCCAAGGTTCAACTGACGTCGAACGGCAAGCGCAAGGACGCCCACCGCTTCTATGAGCGCGTCGGTTTCGAGCCGTCGCATCTCGGCTTCAAGATCCGGTTGAAATAGCTGCAGTGCAACGGAATCGCTGGACAATCGGTAGCCTGCGCGGCATAAGCGGGGCAGGAATAGTGTGTATCCGCCCGTCCATCGCACGGCGCGGTCAAGGACGGCAATCATGAAGTCTCTGCTGCAGATTTTTACCTGGTGGAACGGACAGACGATCGGCACCCGGTTCCATACCTGGCGCTTCGGCAAGCGCGTCGGTTCGGACGATCAGGGCAATGTCTATTATCAGGGTGGCAAGGATTCCGAAGGGCGCACGCGCCGCTGGGTGATCTACAAGGATTATGCCGAAGCCTCTGCCATTCCTCCGGGTTGGCACGGCTGGATGCATCACCGCACGGATGTGTCGCCGGCTGACGAGAATTACAAGCCGCGCGAATGGCAGAAGCCGCATCGGCTGAATGGCACGGGTTCCGCGGATGCCTACCGCCCGCAGGGCTCGATCAACAGTACCGGCGAACGTCCACGGGTGACCGGTGACTACGACGCCTGGACGCCGCGTTCCTGAGACGATTGAAGCAGGGCTTTCCTGAATTTGTTGATTGCTCCGTTGGCATCATGCCTCGGCCACATTTGATGTTTAGCGCCTGATATCCGGTGGTTAGGCCGAGTATCGCGCGGGAGACGGGTGTTCATGGTAGTTTCAGGTCAGCGAATTCAGATGCGCCGGTTTCTGGTTGCAGCTGCCGCATTCGCGATTGCCAGCACATCTTATCTGTCTGCCGCGCAGGCCGCCCGTATCACCAATCCAGTGGCCGTCTTCTCCGGTATCGACAAGATCACCGGGCGCATTACGACGTTCGATGTGTATATCGGTGAAACCGTACAGTTCGGCGCGCTGCAGGTGACACCGCGCGTCTGCTACAGCCGTGACGATACCGAAGCGCCAAAGACCGACACGTTTGTCGAAGTCGACGAAATCACGCTCGACCGCAAGATCCGCCGCATCTTCACCGGTTGGATGTTTGCCGACAGCCCCGGCCTGAACGCCGTCGAGCACCCCGTCTATGACGTCTGGCTGAACAGCTGCAAGGCAAAGTCGGACCTGCCGCCGCCGGATGATGCGGCCAAGCAGTAACCGGAATATTCCGAATTTCAGAACGGCAGATGCGGCGAATCGATCGCCCGCTCCAGCATCTTCACATAACGCGCCTTGGGCACGTCGATGGCGCCGAAATTCTTGAGGTGCTCGGTGGTGAATTGTGTGTCGAGAAGCCTGAAGCCGTTCTGGCGCAGGCGTTCCACCAAATGCACGAGGCAGATTTTCGACGCATCTGTGCGGCGCGAAAACATGCTCTCGCCAAAGAAGGCCGCGCCGAGTGAGACACCATAAAGCCCGCCAACCAGTTCATCGCCGTCCCAGGCTTCCACCGAGTGAGCGTAACCCATGTCATGGAGCGCCGTGTAGAGAGAACGGATCCTGCGGTTGATCCAGGTTGTCGGCCGGTCCAGGGCAGGGGCAGCGCATCCTTCCATCACCGCCTCGAAAGCCGTGTCGTAGCGGATGTCGAACGGCGCACGGCGAATGGTCTTCGTCAGGCTTTTGGAAATGTGGAACTCATCGAGCGGGATGATGCCGCGCAATTCCGGCTCGACCCAGAAGAGATCGGGGTCATCGGCGCTGTCGGCCATCGGGAAAAGACCGATGGAATAGGCCCGCAGCAACAAATCCGGTGTAATGTCCGGTTGCCTGCTGCAGGTGCCTTTCATTTAGAGCCTCATTTCTCTTATACGATCCATTCTGTCGGCTCAAAACGGCCATCCCGCAAGAAGGATGGTGCGGAGCGATGCGATACCATCGGTCAAGCCATCCGCCGCAGTGGGTGGCCGTTTTCAGCCGACCCGAAGGGCTGGATGAATTCTGGCTATTACCGTCGCCGGCCGCCTCGACCGCAGCTTTTTCTGCGCTCTTCGCCAACCGCCTTGGTCCTAGCCAGAATTCCTTCCAGCAGGATGGGTCGTATAAGAGAAATGAGGCTCTAAAGCCTCATTCGGCCGACTGGGCCAGATAGTTTTCCAGCCAGTGAATGTCGTAGTCACCGTTGGCGATGTCCTGATTGTTGATCAGGTCCTGGAACAGCGGCAGCGTCGTCTTGATACCGTCGATGACGAATTCGTCAAGGACGCGGCGCAGGCGCATCATGCATTCGACGCGGGTGCGCCCGTGCACGATCAACTTGCCGATCAGGCTGTCATAGTAGGGCGGGATCTTGTAACCCTGATAAGCGCCGGAATCGACGCGCACGCCAAGGCCGCCGGGCGTGTGGAACGTCGTGATCGTGCCGGGCGACGGCACGAACGTGCGCGGGTCCTCGGCATTGATACGGCATTCGATGGCGTGGCCCGCGAAGACGATCTCGTCCTGCGTGACCGACAGGCCACCCCCGGACGCGACGCGAATCTGTTCGTGCACGAGGTCGATGCCGGTGATGGCTTCGGTGATCGGGTGTTCCACCTGCAGGCGGGTGTTCATTTCGATGAAATAGAACTCGCCGTTCTCGTAAAGGAACTCGATCGTGCCGGCGCCGCGATACTTCAGCTTGCGCATGGCATCGGCGCAGATTTCGCCGATCGCCATCCGTTGCTCGACGTTCAGCGCCGGCGAATTGGCCTCTTCCCAGACCTTCTGGTGGCGGCGCTGCAACGAGCAGTCGCGTTCGCCCAGATGGATGGCATTGCCTTCGCCGTCGCCGACGACCTGGATTTCGATATGGCGCGGCTTGCCGAGGTATTTTTCCATGTAGACGGCGTCGTTGCCGAACGCGGCGAGCGCCTCGGAACGAGCAGTCGAAACGGCTTCTTCGAGGTCGGCTTCGGTCTTGGCGACCTTCATGCCGCGTCCGCCACCGCCCGCTGTCGCCTTGATCAGGACCGGGAAGCCGATCTCGCGGGCGATTTCGAGCGCGTTCTCGGGCTTCACCTCACCGGCGGAACCGGGGACGACGGGGATGCCGAGCGCCTTTGCCGTTTCCTTTGCGGTGATTTTGTCACCCATGATGCGGATATGATCGGCGGTCGGGCCGATGAACGTAATGCCGTGCGCGTCGAGAATGTCGGCGAACTTGGCATTTTCCGACAGGAAACCGTAACCCGGATGAACGGCGTCGGCGCCAGTGATTTCACAGGCGGCAACGATCTGGTGAATGTTCAGATAGCTGTCGCGCGACGGCGGCGGACCGATGCAGACGCTTTCGTCGGCAAGGCGCACATGCATCGCATTGGCGTCAGCCGTGGAGTGAACCGCGACGGTTGCGATACCCAGTTCCTTGCAGGCGCGCAGGACCCGGAGGGCGATTTCGCCGCGATTGGCAATGAGGACCTTGGAAATCATCTGTTTGGCCTATTCGATGACGACAAGCGCTTCGCCGTATTCGACCGGCGTGCCGTCTTCAACGAAGATTTCAGTGACCTTGCCGGAGCGCGGCGCCGGAATCTGGTTCATCGTCTTCATGGCTTCGATGATCAGGATGGTCTGGCCTTCCTTGACCACGGCGCCGACTTCGACGAATGGGCGCGATCCCGGAGCCGGCGACAGATAGGCCGTGCCGACCATGGGGGCGGTGACCGCATTCTTCGACAACCGGGCTTCCGCTACAGGGGCGGCAGCAACCGCTGCGCCGGCGGAAGTAACCTGAAGCGGTGCTACGGCGGGGACGGGAGCGGAGACGTATTGCGGCGTACCGGCGCGTGAAACGCGAATGCGCAGGTCGTCCTGCTCCACTTCGATTTCGGTGAGATCGGTCTCGTTGAGAATATTGGCGAGATCGCGGATCAGCGACTGGTCGATCGCGGGTTTCTTGTCAGCCATGGGTGTGAGCCTCTGTGTTCTTTTTATTTCGTGATTTGGGTGAGTGTCTTTAGCGCATTGAGCGCAAGAATGTAACTGTCGGCGCCGAAACCGCAGATAACGCCCTTTGCGGCCGGGGCAAGCATCGACTTGTGCCGGAATTCCTCGCGCGCATGGACATTCGAGAGGTGCAGTTCAACGACGGGAATACCGATCGCCTTGGCCGCATCGTGCAGGGCAATCGACGTGTGGGTGTAGGCGCCGGCATTGATCGCAATACCGGCAGCCACTTCACCGGCCTCGTGGAACCAGTCGACAAGATCCCCCTCATGGTTGCTCTGCCGACAAACAACGTCGAGACCGAGCGACTTGCCATGTTCGACACACATTGCCTCGATATCCGCCAGTGTCTGGCCGCCGTAAATACCGGGCTCGCGCTTGCCGAGCGCGTTGAGGTTGGGGCCGTTCAGCACGAAAATTGTCGATGGCATAAGGGATCCGGTCCGATAATCGAGCGTTACCTATAGACCGATGGTCCCACAAGGAAAAGCCCTTTGCCTCCCTGCGGGATTTGTCCACAAGCGATGGGGAATTGCGACTTCAAACCGATCGGCTTCAGCAGACCGTCTTGCCGCAGGTGCGGACATTCGTCACCTTGGCTTCGATCTCCTCGGCACCGACAGCGCCGTAGACCGCTTCCTTGCCGACGACATAGGACGGTGTTCCGGTGATGCCGAGGTCATTGGCGAGCGTGTAGACGACCTTCACGGCATCGTCCTGCGTATTCTCGGCCATCTTCTTGCGCATATCAGCCTCGGAGACACCAAGGCTGGTCGCGACTGCCATGGCGGTTTCCTCGTTGGCCCGATCCTCGCCGCCCAGCAGGGCGCGGTGGAATTCGCCGTATTTCTCTGGGGCGATGGCCCGGAATGCGGTGCTGACCTTGTGCGCAGCCATCGAATCGGGGCCGAGGATCGGCAGTTCCTTCAGCACGAAGCGAACGTTCTTGTCGTTCTCAAGGATGGTTTCCATGTCGGAGAGGGCGCGTTTGCAATAGCCGCAATTGTAATCGTAGAATTCGACGATGGTGACGTCGCCGTTCGGGTTGCCGAGCGTTACATCATACGGCGACTGGAAGATTTCTTTGTCGTTCTTGGTGATCGCGGCTTGCGCCTGCGCCATCTGCTCGTCAGCCTGCTTTTGCTTCAGCGCCTTTTGTGCTTCCAGCAGAATTTCAGGATTGGCGACGAGGTATTCCTTGATGAAATCGCCGATCTCCTGCTTCTGCTTTTCGTCAAGCGCATAGGAAGCCTGCGGCAGCACCGTGCCAGCGGAAAACAGGATGAGTGTCGCGGCGATGATCTTGCGGGCGTTGAATGCCATGGTGGTCCTCGTTGTCTCTCGGTCTATGTCTGTCGTTCAAGGTTTAAGGCCGGTCAACAGCTTGTTTGAAAGACAACAGAATTTCGCCCAAGCATAGGGCGGTGCTGCGCCAAACGAAACTGCAAAATCGGCGGAAGTGCGGCGCTCGCGCACTTGTGAAGCCCTTTGCGATCAGGCACATGCCAGAGGCCAATATCAAAAACACCGAGGACATGCCGTTGAAGCCGCTTTCCGCCCGTAGTTCCGTCGAACCCTTCCACGCGATGGATGTCCTGGCGGAAGCCACCAAGCGTCGTGAAGCCGGTTATCCCGTCATTTCCATGGCGGTCGGCCAGCCGAGCCATCCGGCGCCGAAGGCTGCATTGGAAGCAGCGCGCGCAGCGCTCGGTCATGGGCGGCTCGGTTACACGGATGCATTGGGGACCTCGTCACTGCGCATAGCCATTGCCAGGCACTACCGCAGCCGTTACGGCGTCGAGATCGATCCGCAGCGTGTTGCCGTGACGACGGGATCTTCAGCGGGTTTCAATCTCGCCTTCCTCGCCCTGTTCGATCCCGGCGATTGCGTGGCGATCGCGCGTCCCGGTTATCCGGCCTATCGCAACATCCTTGCGGCACTCGGACTGACGGTGGTCGAGGTCGAGGCGGGCGCCGAAAATGGCTTTACGCTGACGCCGGAAGGGCTTGATACGGCGGCGAAACAGGCGGGCAGGGCGATCAACGGCGTGTTGCTGGCCAGTCCTGCCAACCCGACGGGCACGGTCACTGGTCGCGCCGGCTTGAAGGCTCTGGCAGACTATTGCCGCGATCGCGACATCGCGTTCATCTCCGACGAAATCTACCACGGACTAACTTTCGCGGGTGAGGAAACCACGGCGCTGAGCGTTACTGACGAAGCCGTGATTATCAATTCCTTCTCCAAATATTATTGCATGACCGGCTGGCGAATCGGCTGGATGGTGCTGCCGGAAACACAGGTCCGGGCATTCGAGCGCATCGCCCAGAGCCTCTACATCTCGCCGCCCGAACTGTCGCAGATCGCGGCGGAGGCAGCGCTCGGCTGTGAGGCCGAACTCGACGTCTACAAGGCCTCCTACGGCGCCAACCGCGCGCTGCTGTTGAAGCGGCTTCCGGAAATCGGATTCGATATCGTCTCGCCGATGGACGGTGCGTTTTATGCCTATGCTGATGTCAGCCGTTTCACCAATGACAGCATGGATTTCGCGAGAAAGATGCTGGCGGAAATCAATGTCGCGGCCACGCCTGGCCTTGATTTCGATCCGATCGAAGGCCATCGCGCCATGCGGTTTTCCTATGCGGGGGCAGAGGCGGACATGATCGAAGCGATGGATCGAATTTCCCGATGGCTGGCGTAATCTGTCAGTATTTCAATGCGTTGATAGGCTTTCCGGAATCGATCACTGACGGACATGAATCGGATTTTGAACCTGCCGGCGGCGAATGCGCGCCCGGCGGACGCGCAATATCTGAAAGTTCATCTGACCGGGCTGGTCAACGGCAGATCCGGACCTTCTTGACGACTGTATTGCCCTCATCATCCGTCGAGCGAACCTTACGGACAACGCAGACCGGTTCATAGGCCGTGTCATAGCTCTTGTAATAGTAGTCATTGTAGCGCTGGCGTCCTTCACCCTGGGAGGCGTTCGCGAAGGATGTCAGCGAGATCGTGGCAAGGGCTGCGGCGACAATAAGACGACGCATGATTGTCTCCTCTGGTTGAGACCGGACAGGCCCATCCCATCCAGCCATCAGGAGTGTGTCACATCAATCGCCATTGCCCTGTTCCGGTTGGAACAGTCGCTCAAACGAAAAGACCGGCCAATTGCTTGGCCGGTCTTTGTATTCAAAAGTCAGAAATGGGCTCAGAAGAAGCCGCGCTTCTGCCACCAGCCACCCTTCTTGGGCTTCGGTGCATCGCCGTCGCCGTCGCTCTCCTTGCTGGAGGACTTGACGACCGGCTCGCTAGCAATCGTATCGAGATCGCGGTTGGCGCGGACCGGCTTGGTTTCCTCGAGCGAGGCCGCGGCCTGTTCGACGGCAGGTTCCTCGACAACGGCAACCGGTTCCGGTGTCGCTTCCACGGCGGCCTGGGCGTCAGCATCGATGGTCGCGGCAGGTGCTTCCTCGGCTACGGCTTCTTCCACTGCGGCAACAGCCTTCTTGCGGCTGCGCTTCGGCTTGGCAGGCTTCGCTTCCGCTTCGACGACGGCTGGGGCCTCGACAACCTCTTCCGCGGCGACGAGCGGTGCAGTGGCTTCCTCGGCAACAGTCTCGACTGATGTATCGGCCGCGTCTTCGGAGCCGTCAGATTCGGCCGTTTCGCCGTCGGCGGACAGGGTTTCACCCTCTGCCTCCTCCGGACGGTTGCGGCGGCCACCACGCTTGCCGCGACGGCGGCGCTTGCGCTTCTGGCGCTCTTCGTCGCTCAGGCCGGCGTCCTGTGCATCCTCGCCGGCGGACTGAACGGCGTTATCGTCGCTGTCATCCTCGTCGCCATCCTCATCGGAAGCGTCTTCGGCGCGCACGCCGGCTTCGCTGCCCTGTTCACCGTTCGAGCGTCCACCCCGACGCCGACGGCGGCGCTTACGCTTGCGGTTGCCCTGGTCATCGCCCTGTTCGGCAGGGGCGCGCTCGCTCCGCTCGGTCCGTTCCGCACGTTCCGGCTTGGCTTCCGCCACCTCTTCTTCGTCGTCCTCGATCTCCTCTTCGATGACGATATCGTCGTCCTCGTCGATTTCCGGCTCGAAATGTATGATCTGCTCGATCTTGACGGGGTTCTCGACAGCTTCACCACGATCGATGGCAAAGTGCTGTGCGCCAACGTGAGCATCAGCTTCAATAATGATCTGGACGCCGAAGCGCTCTTCATAATCAACGATCGTGCCGCGCTTGTGGTTCAGCAGATAGAGCGCGATGTCCGGCGTGGTCCGCACGGTGATATTGTGCGTGGTGTTCTTCAGCAGATATTCCTCGATGCCGCGCAGCACATGCAGGGCAACGGAAGACTGCGAGCGAACGTGCCCCGTACCGTTGCAATGCGAGCAGACCTGCATGGTCGATTCGAGAACCGAGGCGCGAATACGCTGCCGCGACATTTCGAGCAGGCCGAAATGCGAGATACGGCCGACCTGGATGCGGGCGCGGTCGTTCTTCAGATGATCCTTCAGACGCTTCTCGACAGCGCGGTTGTTGCGCTTTTCTTCCATGTCGATGAAGTCGACGACAACGAGACCGGCCAGGTCGCGCAGGCGCAACTGACGGGCCACTTCTTCCGCGGCTTCCAGGTTTGTCTGCAGCGCTGTGTCTTCGATCGAATGTTCGCGTGTCGAACGGCCCGAGTTGACGTCGATGGCGACGAGCGCTTCGGTCTGGTTGATGATGATGTAACCGCCGGACTTCAGCGTCACCTGCGGCACCAGCATCCGGTCGAGCTGGGCTTCGATGCCCGAGCGCGAGAAGATCGGGTGCACGTCGCGGTAGGGCTGAACCACCTTGGCGTGGCTCGGCATCAGCATCTTCATAAAGCCCTTGGCTTCCTTGTAGCCTTCCTCGCCGGCAACGATGATCTCGCTGATGTCCTTGTTGTAGAGGTCGCGGATCGAGCGCTTGATCAGCGATCCTTCTTCATAGACGAGGCAAGGTGCCGTCGATTGCAGTGTCAGCGTGCGGACGTTTTCCCACAGGCGCATCAGATATTCGAAGTCGCGCTTGACCTCGACCTTGGTGCGGTTGGCACCGGCGGTACGCAGGATGACGCCCATGCCCTGCGGCACGTCGAGCGCACGGGCAATTTCCTTCAGGCGCTTGCGGTCCGGCAGGTTGGTGATCTTGCGGGAAATGCCGCCGCCGCGCGCCGTGTTCGGCATCAGCACCGAGTAACGGCCGGCGAGCGACAGGTAGGTGGTGAGAGCCGCGCCCTTGTTACCGCGTTCTTCCTTGGCCACCTGCACCAGCAGGATTTGCCGACGCTTGATGACTTCCTGGATTCGGTACTGCTTGCGCGGACGGCGGTTGACCTGGCGATCCGGAACTTCTTCCATCGCGTCTTCGGCGCCGACGGATTCGATGATTTCCTTTTCCTCGTGATGACCATCGTCATCATCGTCGTCGTCATTGTTGCGGCGACCGCCGCGTGCTTCTTCCGAGATGCTGTCGGTATCGACCATTGCGGCCATTTCGCCGCTGTTGCCTTCTTCGCCGTCTGCGTCAGACGCTTCCGTTGCGGTTTCGGCGGCAGCGGCCTTCTTGGTGCGACGCGGACGCTTTGCCTTGGCCTTCGGCTTTTCCTCAACCTCGGCGACCGGTTCAGCGGTTTCGATGACTTCGACCGTCTCTGCGGCCTCGACAATTTCGACGACGTTGTCAGCCGGTGCTTCTACGGTCTCTTCGTCGGTGTCGTTGCCAAGATCCGTGCCGGTTTCGACATGCTCGATGTCGTCATCGCGACGTGCTTCCTCGGCTTCCTGACGCAGCAGCGCCTGCCGGTCAGCGAGCGGGATCTGGTAATAGTCGGGGTGGATTTCGGCGAAGGCCAGAAAGCCGTGGCGATTGCCGCCGTAATCGACGAAGGCCGCCTGCAACGACGGTTCGACTCGCGTGACTTTCGCGAGATAGATGTTGCCGCGGATCTGTTTCTTGTGTTCGGATTCGAAGTCGAATTCTTCTATGCGGTTTCCGCGTACGACAACGACGCGCGTCTCTTCAGCGTGAGACGCGTCGATAAGCATTTTCTCTGCCATGTAAGTGGTGCTCCTCGGCGCACCCGTGAAGCCGCAGGAAGGTAGCGTCCCGGAGGAGACTTTCCGTGCCGTTCAGGTGTTTCGCCGGATGTGAATGTTCCTGCACGGTCGAGGAGACGGTCCAACAGCCAGACGGCAGCCGGAAACATCGTGTTCCGGGGCCTGTTTACTTCTGACCGATACTGCTGAGACAACGTCGATGACCAAACAAGAATGCCAATGTACTAGGCCCTGGAGGCCCGATGAATATGCCCGGTCACGGGCTTTCGGTGATCGTCACCATAAGCGATCCGGCCACCGCCGGAATTTCACGATTCTGCATGCAAGAAAAAAGTGGAGCGACGGCGGATGAAGCGCGACTGCTTGTCCGAGACGTGATCTTCAATGAAGCGGTTTGACCCGTCTCGATCACGCTCTGGCGCCGGGGCTGAGAAAACCCTTTGGCTGCCGGTCGTCGATTCTATCCCGTCAACACTTTCTCCCTGTGAAGCTTTTATGTTTTCTATGTCACAATGGCAAGGGAAAAGCCGGAACGGCCATAATATTGATTGATTCGCTTGCCGGGGTGTGGGGTGAGCGAAGCGCGATTTTGCTGTTTGCCGGATGCCCGGTTCCGAGCTTGGCAAGGTTCGGTTAACCATATTGCGGCATGCATGCAAGTGGACCAACCGGCGATTTTGGGGCTTCGATCGATCGCGGGCGAAGTCTTGCAATATTCAGTGATGTGGCGACCGGTGTATATGGTGGCACATTGGCGGCGAGGAATGTGATCTTGATCCTGTCTGCGATGATACGGCGATGCCTACTCGGGCTTGTTATTCTCGGTCCGGTGGTTCTGTCTTCGATGTCGGTCGTCCATGCCGATGATGCGCCTTTGCTGGCTTTCGGCGCCAGGATTGCCGGCGACGACGCGCGGACGCGGGTTGTGATCGATTTCGACCGCAAGCCGGAGTTCTTCGTTCACTACGTTGCAAATCCGACTCGCGTCATAGTCGATCTTCCGGAAACGTCTTTCGGCCTCAAGCCCGAGGATCTGAAGGCGAGGGGCCTGTTCTCAGAAATACGCTACGGCGCGATGGGGGCGGGCAGCTCGCGGGTTGTCCTCACGGCGAAAACCCAGGTGGCGGTGACTGTCGCCGAGGTGATGGCCGATGAGAATGGCAAGGGGTTTCGGCTGGTTCTCGATGCGGAGAAGGTCGACGGAGAGCGCTTCGCCGCGCTGATCGAGGACCAGAAGTGGACCGGCAGCGTCGTATCGGCGAAGACTGACCGCGTGGTCGCTCCGCAGGAATCCGGTGCGTTCGTCGTTGCCGTCGATGCCGGACATGGCGGGATCGATACGGGTGCCATCGGTTCCGAGACCAAGATGGAAGAAAAGAGCGTGACGCTTGCTTTCGCCAACGAACTGGTCGCGGCCTTGAACAAGGAGGCCGGCATCAAGGCTTTCATGACCCGTGACAAGGATGAGTTCCTGTCGCTGCCGCAGCGCGTGCAGATCGCCCGCCAACACAGTGCCAATCTGTTCATTTCCCTTCACGCCGACACATTGAAACAGCGCGATATTCGGGGCGCCACCGTCTACACGATCTCGGACAAGGCGTCGGACCATCTGGCGGCCAATCTCGCCGAGCGCGAAAATTTGTCGGACGAGATCGCCGGCGTTGCACTCAGCAGCGAGCCGGCCGAAGTTGCCGATATCCTGATTGATCTCACGCGCCGCGAAACACAGGCCTTCTCGGTCAACCTGGCGCGCTCCGTCGTTACCTCGTTCGAAGGGCAGATCAACCTGATCAACAACCCCCATCGCTATGCCGGTTTCCGGGTTCTGCAGGCGCCGGACGTTCCGTCCATCCTGCTCGAGATGGGATTCCTGTCGAACAAGCAGGATGAAAAGCTGCTCGTCGATCCCGTTTGGCGAAAGAAGCTGGCGGATCGTCTGACGGTTGCCGTGCGCAACTATCGCGGCGCCGACACCGCAAACGGTGGCTGAACCGGCCTGTAACAAGCCCGGATGTCATCAGCGCGTTGTTTTCAAGGGCAATAACGCTTCTTGTGATTTGTGTCGCGGAAGTAACAGCGATATCCTTTTCAAGGGAATGGCACGTGTTTATTGCGTCACGAGCCCTATTTTGCTCACAATCCGGTCGCTATCCGGAGGTCTGAATTGCACGGCCGCTCGTATCTGCTGACAGCAGGGCGATCGGAAAATTATGAAAGTGCGGACAGATGGCAACCGGTCCCTGGCGGCGGTTGCTTTTCGCGATGTTAATTTGTTTGGCGTGATTGCAATCGGGCATGGCGCGGGTTAGGGCCTCGCACGAGGCAATCCCGTAAAAACGCAACAAGGTACCGGTATCTGGCTGATGATCAGACTGATTGGATATTTCTTCGGCATTGGCGCTTTCCTGGTGCTCGGCGTAGCGGCGGCGGCCGCTGTCTATCTCGGGCATGTCACCAAGGATCTGCCGGACTATGAGGTCCTGAACAGCTACGCGCCGCCGGTCACGACGCGCGTTCACGCGGGCAATGGCGAGTTGATGGCGGAATATGCGCGCGAGCGCCGCCTCTATCTTCCGATCCAGGCCATTCCGGATCGCGTCAAGGCGGCCTTCATCTCTGCCGAAGACAAGAATTTCTATCAGCATCCCGGCGTTGATATCACCGGTCTCGCCCGTGCCATCGCCGTCAACCTGCAGAATTTCGGCTCTGGCCGCCGTCCGGTCGGCGCCTCGACGATCACCCAGCAGGTCGCCAAGAACTTTCTTCTGTCGTCCGACCAGACGATCGACCGCAAGGTCAAGGAGGCGATCCTGTCGTTCCGCATCGAGCAGGCCTACAGCAAGGATCGCATTCTCGAGCTTTATCTCAACGAAATCTTCTTCGGCCTGAATTCCTACGGTATCGCCGGTGCGGCGCTGACCTATTTCGACAAGTCGGTCACGGAACTGACCATCGCTGAAACAGCCTATCTCGCCGCACTTCCCAAGGGACCGGCCAACTACCATCCATTCCGCAAGACCGAAGCCGCCCTCGAGCGCCGCAACTGGGTTGTCGATCGCATGGTCGAAAACGGCTATGTGACCAAGGCCGACGGCGAGGAAGCCAAGAAGCAGCCACTCGGCGTGACCGTTCGGCGCGGTGGCTCGCACCTGTTCGCTTCGGACTATTTCGCCGAGGAAGTGCGCCGCCAGATCATCCAGCGCTATGGTGACAACGCTCTCTACGAAGGCGGCCTGTCGGTGCGCACCTCGCTGGATCCGAAGCTGCAGATCGAAGCCCGCAAGGCGTTGCAGAACGCACTGGTCAGCTATGACGAACGTCGCGGCTTCCATGGCCCGCTGAAGACGATCGAGATCGGTGGCGACTGGGGCGAGCCGCTCGGCAAGCTCGAAGCCCTCTCTGATGTCCCTGAGTGGAAACTCGCCGTCGTTCTGTCCGTCGATGACAATGGTGCCGAGATCGGCATCCAGCCGGACAAGGATGGCTCCGGCAAGATCGGCACGGACCGTGTGAAGGGCAATATCTCCGCCAAGAACATGCAGTGGGCTTTCCGTTCTTCATCACCGGATCGCAAGTCGACCAAGTCGCCGGAAGGTGTGGTTGGCCCGGGCGATGTTGTTTATGTCGAAGAGACCGACGAGGAGGGCGAATATCGCCTGCGCCAGCCGCCTAAGGTACAGGGTGGCCTCGTTGCAATGGACCCGCAGACGGGTCGCGTTCTCGCCATGGCAGGCGGGTTCTCTTACGGCCAGTCGGAATTCAACCGCGCAACGCAGGCGATGCGCCAGCCGGGTTCCTCGTTCAAGCCCTTCGTTTACGCCGCCGCTCTCGACAACGGCTACACGCCGGCATCCGTCATTCTCGACGCCCCGTTCGAACTCGTGACCGGCGGTCAGGTCTGGCGTCCGGAAAATTACGGTGGTGGCTCGGCCGGCCCGTCGACACTGCGCCTCGGTATCGAAAAGTCGCGTAACCTGATGACGGTCCGTCTTGCCAATGACATGGGCATGAACCTTGTTGCAGAATACGCCGAGCGTTTTGGCATTTACGACAAGATGCTGCCGGTGCTTGCGATGTCGCTCGGCTCCGGTGAAACGACGGTCCTGCGCATGGTTTCGGCCTATGCCGTCATTGCCAATGGCGGAAAGCAGATCAAGCCATCGATGATCGACCGCATCCAGGATCGGTACGGCAAGACGATCTTCCGTCATGAGGAGCGCACCTGCGATACCTGCAATGTCGCCGACTGGCAGGATCAGGAAGAGCCTGTTCTCACCGACAATCGCGAGCAGGTTCTCGACCCGATGACCGCCTACCAGATCACCTCGATGATGGAAGGCGTCGTCACGCGCGGTACCGCAGCCGGCAAGATCAAGCTCGACCGTCCGGTCGCCGGCAAGACCGGTACGACCAACGACGAAAAGGACGCCTGGTTCGTGGGCTACACCCCGGACATGGTTGCCGGCCTTTATCTCGGCTTCGACAATCCGGCGCCGCTTGGACGTGGCGCCACCGGTGGCGGTCTGGCCGCACCTGTGTTCAACGACTTCATGCAGGCTGCCCTGCAGGGCACGCGCCCCGTCAAGTTCGTCGTTCCGGAAGGCATGAGTCTGATCCCGGTCAACCGCAAGACCGGCATGGCGGCGGCCGAAGGCGATCCCGACACGATCATCGAAGCCTTCAAGCCCGGCACCGGCCCGGCCGATACCTTCTCGGTCATCGGCGGCATGGACCAGTATGTTCCGCCGGAGGAAATCCTCAAGGCTTCACCGCAGGCGAGCGAGGCCATCAACGGCGGCGGTGGCGGTCTGTTCTAAACCTCTCCATTCCGTTTTCGCGACGCCCGCCGCTTTACATCAGCGGCGGGCGTCGTTATTCACGGCGCACGTTAAAACAGATATCAAGAAGCAGGATCATGCGGACCGAAATCGAGAATATTGTCGACGAAATCAAGCAGGCCATAAGCCTGCTGAGGAGGCATCTTTGACTGGGACCAGGCGGTAAGACGACTGGACTGGTTGAACAACAAGGCCGAGGATCCGAACCTCTGGAACGACGCCTCCGAAGCGCAGAAACTGATGCGCGAACGCCAGCAGCTTGATGATGGCATCAACGGCGTGCGGTCTTTCGAGCAGCAGATGCAGGACGCCGTCGACCTGATCGAACTGGGCGAGGAAGAGGGCGACGCCGACATCATCAAGGATGCGGAAGAAACTCTGCGCACCCTGCGCGCCGAGGCGGCCCGCCGCCAGGTCGAGGCGATGCTGTCGGGCGAAGCCGATGGCAACGATACCTATCTTGAAGTGCATTCCGGCGCAGGTGGTACCGAGAGCCAAGACTGGGCGAACATTCTCTTGCGCATGTACACGCGCTGGTCCGAGCGCCAGGGCTACAAGGTCGAATTGCTGGAAGTTCACGACGGCGAAGAAGCGGGCATCAAGTCCGCGACGCTCCTCGTCAAGGGACACAATGCCTATGGCTGGCTGAAGACCGAATCGGGCGTGCACCGACTGGTCCGCATCTCGCCGTTCGACAGCAATGCGCGCCGCCACACCTCGTTCTCGTCCATCTGGGTCTATCCGGTCATCGACGATTCGATCCAGATCGACATCAACGAAAGCGATTGCCGCATCGACACTTATCGGTCCTCAGGCGCCGGCGGTCAGCACGTCAACACGACGGACTCGGCCGTTCGCATCACCCATATGCCATCCGGCATCGTCGTGCAGTGCCAGCAGGAGCGTTCGCAGCACAAGAACCGGGCCAAGGCCTGGGACATGTTGCGTGCCCGTCTCTATGAAGCGGAGCTGAAGAAACGCGAAGATGCCGCCAATGCCGAGGCCGCGTCAAAGAGCGATATCGGCTGGGGTCACCAGATCCGTTCCTACGTGATGCAGCCATATCAGTTGGTCAAAGACCTGCGCACCGGCGTTTCCAGCACCGCGCCGGACGATGTTCTGGATGGCGACCTCAACGAGTTCATGGAAGCGGCGCTCGCGCACCGCGTCAATGGTGGCGGTGACGCCGTGGTCGACGATCTGAACTGATCACCGGAATCCGCGAGGTGGAGTTTTCTTCGCCTCGCGAGAGGATTGCTCGGCCCATGTGTTCGTTCTTGCAGCTAACACGATTTTCGGCGGCACGTTAAAATTGCGCTTGTCCCGCTGGTCAGGATTTTAATGATGGGGGGCTATTGTGCCCCCCATGACTTATGTTCCTTTATTTCTCGTTTTCTGTACCGGATTTGTCATCCCGCTGATGGCTTATTCGTGGCGTGGGCTTGGCATCAGCCTACTGGTCAGTGCTGCGATTGTCGTCGTTGCGATTCGCTGGTCGGGAACGGGTGGCGGCTTCATGATGTTTGTCTTCGCCGGCCCGATCATCATCTTCGCTTTCGGAACTGTTGCAGGGTTGGTTACCCGCTGCGTCATGCTGTTCATGCGCTGGCCGCTGTTCTCAAGCAAAGGAATGGCGGCTGCTATTCTCGGTTTGATTTTCGTACCTTTCTTTTGGCATGCCTATGGTTGGTACAACACCTTGCAATCTGAAAACATCTATGCGGCGCTGCCGGATGCCTCAACATTGCCTGATGTCACCGCCTGCCTGCAATTTCGCGATGCCGGGCCGCTGCTGGATGCGGTTCTTACAAAGCGATCCGACGAAATACGTGCCAATACGTTGCCTGTGTCGGATATGGCGGTCAGATATCCCGCCGCTTATATGGAGCCATTTCCGCCGCGTTTCCCTAAGGACGGCATGAAATGGTCGGAACTGCAGTTCGAGATGTATGTGGAAAACGCCCGCCCCGCGCCGCAGGAAGATGAAACAGATGCCAACGGTGACTTCATTCCATTGATGGAGCGAGCACCGTCAGTGTCCTTTCGGTTCTCCAGCGATCTGCCCGTATCGAGGTCCGCAGCCCATCAACTGAATACATTTTCCGGGCGTTACGGCGAGACCGAGATATTGCCCTCTGATCTCAAACTTTCGGAGTCCGCGATTGCGAGACTGCAATTGGTCGTCGCCCCAGAGCCGCGCGTTGATGCAGGGAATACAGAGACCTACGTCGCGATGCACGGTGCTGAAATCAGCGAGTATCTACGGTGCCAAGGCCGAGGACGGGTCCCTAATCCGCAGTGCACCTTCCAGTTCGACGTCGCCGGGTTACCGATCGCAGGCCGATTCCGCCTGGCAAATCTTCCCGAATGGGAAAATATACGCGCAAATGTACGCAACTTCGCTGAATGCAGCGTTGCTGCAGCGAAAATCTGATTCTCGTCAATTCGTCTCGCGCTCGACCTTGATATCGCCGATGTCGTCGATCAGCACGGTCCAGGTTTCCGGCTCCGTGGCCGTCGGATCGGTCTTCAGATAGACGGTGGCGAACAATCCCGGCTGACGGACGACGCCGTTCGAGGTCTCCGGCCGGATATCCGTCACATAGACCTTCATCGCCGAGAACTCGTCGAGTTCCGCCGAGGAGATCATCTTCGGACCGTTGGCATCGAGCGCGATCTGCTGCAGGAATATGTGCGCATTGCCCTCCGGTTGGCGCACCGCGATGAGCTTGTAGTAGCCGCGCTGCACCGGGACCTCCGTTGCGTCTGGCTGCTTGTCAGCGGTCTTCCCCGACTCGGGATCGAGGACGTTCAGCGGATCGCCGCTTTCCTCCCAATATCCGGTGCTCGTCACGAAGATGATATTGTCTGGTATCAGCGCCGGCTCCTGGGCGAATGCCGGGGCGGGTGGAGCGCACACGATCAGAAGGCCGGCAAGGGTAAGACCGGCAAGCCATCGTCGGCTTTTTTGCGCGCGCGGACGTTCTTTCTGCAGCATCGTTTCGCCCTTGATTCCCTGTTGATCCGCCAAGGCTTACGCAGCCGTTTGCCGATTTTCGGCCGAAACCGATTCCGTTTCAAGGTCCGGCCTTCGGACCGCCTGCCTTGTGCTAGTTCGAGAACTGCTCGGCGAGGATACGGTCCGACCAGGAATAGTCGGGATCGGAGAGAATATGGGCCGTCATGTTCTCCGATTCGGCGATCCGCACCGTCACGACCGATTTGACCTCGATATGATCGGCCACCGCGTTCACCGGACGTTTTTCCGGTTCGAGGATCGCGATATCGACGGTCACCTTGTTCGGTAAGAGCGCACCGCGCCAGCGCCGGGGGCGGAAGGGGCTGACGGGGGTCAGCGCGAGCAGGGGCGCCTCCAGCGGCAGGATCGGTCCGTGGGCGGAGAGATTGTAGGCGGTCGAGCCTGCAGGGGTCGACAGCAATACGCCGTCACAGATCAGTTCCTCCAGCCGCACTCGCCCATCGACGACGACCTTGAGCTTGGCCGCCTGGTAGGATTGGCGGAAGAGGTAGACCTCGTTGATCGCCAGCGCCTTGAAACGGTTCCCATCGGTATCGACGGTCTGCATTTCGAGCGGCCGAAACGTGTTTTCGACAGCTTCTACCAAACGTTCATGCAGGTTTTCGGTGCTGTAGCGGTTCATCAGGAAGCCGATCGAGCCACGATTCATGCCATAGACCAGCTTGCCGGAATTCATCGTCTTGTGCAGTGTTTGCAGCATGAACCCGTCGCCGCCGAGAGCGACAATAACATCGGCATGCTCAGGATCTTCCTGGCCATAGATCGCGATCAATTCCTCTGCCGCCTTTTGCGCTTCCTCGGTGGCGGAGGCGGCAAAGGAGATGGTTTTGAACGTGCGAGCCATGAAATGCCTGTGCTTTGAATAGGTTGGGTCCGAATGGGAAAGACCCGAAGAAGTATCCGCTGTCCGCCGGCTGCACCTCAACGGGTGCCATGGCCAGTGCTACCACCGGCATCATGCATAAAAGTTCGCGGTGTGAAAGGAAAAGAATGGTCGCCGAATGGCAACCACTGGCATAGTTGCCTGATTCAACTGCGATTTATGGATTCTACAAATGGCAATCCGATGCCTTGACCGGAGGCTCGACAAGTTTAATGGCCCGCAAAACATTGGCGGTGCGGAAGAATGGCGTCGGGAAATGAAGGAGAAAAATGGTGCCCCCACCAGGACTCGAACCCGGGACCCCCTGATTACAAATCAGGTGCTCTACCAACTGAGCTATAAGGGCAGCTACGCGGCAGGGAGTTAGCATATTCTCCGGCCGTGTAAAGGGAAAATACGAATTTCGTCGATTTCGGGTCCCGTTGGCACGCAGAACCGTGCCGGCGGGATTGTTTCCGGCGGGTGCCAATCGGATCAGGAGGTCGGGCGAGAGCGTGCTTTGCCCGGGTGTTGCGCATGTTGCGCGAGTCGCTTCTGAAGGCGTGGCGGGATGAGGAAGGCGAGGACCGTAAGGGATGCTGACAGGGCGCAGACCAGCCAGAGAACACCGCCGCCCAGCATCCGTTCGAGAAAGGCTCCGCAAATGCCGCCGGCGGCCATGCCGATCCAGGGAGCGATCTGAATGATCCAGTCGCGGCGCGGGCTGCCCACCATCCAGTGACCGATGCCCCGGCCGAAACGGGAGAGTGCGCCGGTCACATAGGTCAGCCCGATCGGCAAACCTTCGATATGCTCGACAGCCGCATTGACGAGGCCCATGGCCAGAACGAGCGCGTAGAAGCGAAGCGTGGCAAGAGCAGGGTCGTTGATCGTGGCCGCGACGCCAAGGGCGATCGTGACGGCCGACAGGACGCGAAAGGCACGGCGGGTGGCGTTGTGGACAATGATGATGCCGAGCGCATTGCCGGCCACAAAGATCGCCAGCGCACCGAGCAGCACAGCGGCATAGCCATACTGTCCGTCGGCAAGGGTAACCGCGGCGCGCGTTGTGTTGCCGCTCATGAAGGAGACGAAGCTGCCTGCGACGAGAAGGCCGGCGGCATCGGTCATTCCCGCCAGAAACGAAATGGTGACGACGAGGAACACCCCGACTGCGGTGCGCCGCGTCCGGATGATTCGCCGTCGCCGTTCCAGTGTCATGATCGCGCCCTCATCCCCGCCAGCGGTGATTCGGCGGCGGGACCGATCGATCATAACGCGCAGCACGGCAAACAGGCTGCGCGTCACGGCGACGCGCCCGGTCTGCACAGTTTTATGCAACCGGACCGCAATCCTGCTTATTCGGCAGCATCCAACATTGCGGGGGCCGGATCGACTTCATTGCAACGGGACATCGCGCCCGGCAGGTTTTCGGCAAGGAAATCAATCAGCGCACGCACGGACGGCAGCATGCCATGACGTGAGGTGAACACCAGATGCGCGATCGTATTGTTCGACGACCATTCCGGCAGGACAGGAACGAGCAAGCCGGTCCGGAATCCGCGCACACAGAGGTGGTTCGGCAGAAGTGCAATCCCCATGCCCTCGATGGCCGCACGTTCGAGAATGCCGAAATCGCCACAGCCGATAATGGGCTGATGGACGATCTCGCGCCTGGTGCCATCCATATGATTGAGCTGCCAGGTGTCGGTCAGGTGCTGTTCGTTCATCGACAGCGTCGGCATCTTGCCGAGCGTGTCGATCGTCACATTGCCCAGCCGCGCCATCAGGGTCGGGCTTGCGACGAGATATTGCCGGGCCTCACCGAGCTTGCGGACGATGAGATTGTTGTCGGTGTCGAGCTGGTCGCGGGCGCGCAGCGCCACGTCGATGCGTTCCTCGACAAGGTCGATCCGCCGGTTGGTGGCGGTGATCAGCAGGCGCACGCCCGGATACAGCCGGTGAAACATCGGAACGAGATGCCCGACCATCGGCGTGAAGCCGATCGGGCAGGACAGCCGCACGACGCCGACCGGCTCGCTCTTGGCGGCGGCCACCACCGCCTCCGCCGCTTCGATGCCGGACAGGATCGTTTCGCAACGCTCATAGAATTCTTGGCCGATTTCGGTCACGCGCAGCTTGCGGGTCGAGCGTTCGAGCAGCCGGACATCCAACTGCTGCTCCAGCCGCGCCACATGCTTGCTCAGCTTCGATTTCGGAATATTCAGGACGCGCGCGGCCGACGAAAAACCCTTGTGTTTGACGACGGCGGCAAACAGCGCGAGATCGTTCAGGTCCTGCATTTCACACCTCTGTTCCATCCGTGACACGTTTTCATCGTTTCTATCAGGAAACGGCCTGTCGAAAAAGAGGCGGCTTATCGATCGATTGTTTTAAATTCATATCTGAAGCACCCAAACGCCACACAATTTCCTACGAAGGTGCAAGATGAACATTCTCCATATCGACTCCGGCATTCTCGGCGATCATTCCGTGTCGCGCCGCCTGACGGCTTCGATCGTCGCGCGCATCAAGACAGAGCGCCCGAGTAACAGCGTCACCTACCGCGATCTCGCCGCTGATCCGCTCGCCCATCTCAACGGCACGCATCTGATGAATGCATCCGCCAACCCGGAAGGCCTCGATGCCAAGCTGGTCGCAGAACTTGATGCAGCCCGTGCCTCGCTCAACGAATTCCTCGCCGCCGACGTCGTCGTTGTGGGCGCGCCGATGTACAACTTCACCATCCCGAGCCAGTTGAAGACCTGGATCGACCGCATCCTCGTTGCCGGAACCACCTTCCGCTACACCGAAAGCGGCGTCGAAGGTCTCGCAAAGGGCAAGAAGGTGATCGTCGCCTCGACCCGTGGCGGCCATTATTCCGGCGCATCCCCAATCAGCGCCATGGACCACCAGGAAACCTATCTCAGCACGGTGTTCGGCTTTATCGGCATCACCGATGTCGAGTTCGTCCGTGCCGAGGGTCTGGCGATCAGCCCTGATTCGAAGGACGCAGCGATCAGCGCCGCCGAAAAGGCCATCGCCGACCGCGGCCATTTCGATATCGCCGCCTGATCATCGGATAGCATCTGCGAAATCTCAAAGCCGGGCACATCGTGTCCGGCTTTTTCACGGTCCACGCAGGATTGCGCAGAAGGCCGTTGATTCAGGCCCGGCATTCGTTAGTTTTCTCTTCGAAAACGAGGAGGGAACATCATGCTGCATCGCCATGCTTCTATCGGGATTGCACTGACGCTCCTGGCATCGTCCACATTCGCCGCGCCAGTCGATCCGTTCGACAAGCCCGCTGCCAACGAGACCGTCAAGCTACCGACGGACCCGCAATATCCTTCTGCCGAGCCGAAGGTCACCTGCAGTCGCTATGCCGATTTCATGGTCAAGCAGGTGGATCTCGGCGAAGTCGGCGCGGAAAAACTCTCCTTGCAGGCGGCGGATGCACCCTGCGAGCGGGAGAGTGCCGGCGAACGGCTGATCAGTGACGATCTTGCCGGTTATTTTCTCGGGGCCGCCGGATCCTATGCCTTCTTCCAGGCGGCGGACGGCTGGAATGGCGGTCTGCCCTTCGTGGTCTTTGACGCCAAGACCGCCACGAAACTTTTCGATACGGCAATGGCGATCGAAAGCCTTTCGGCGGTTGAAGTCGATGAACACGGCCTGTCGCTGGAATTTGTTCGTAACCTGACGACATCCTGTTCGCTCTATGCGGACACGGACGCTTGCTCGAAGCGAATCGGCGAGGAAACCGGTCTCGACGCGGCCCGCCTTCCTGATTGCAAGGATGTGTATGAGGCCGAGATGAAGCGCACGCCGGATTATGCCGATGCGATAAAGGCACTGCCGAGTGTGATCGAATATCCAGTGGCGCTGCGCTGGGCGGCGAATGCAGTGACGATCACGCCGCGGGATGGTGCGACGCGCTGCCTCCTGCCGTCCTGATACCGTCGCCCGTTTGGAGGCTGGAGCTTTTCATATTATACTTCGCTGATGAAAAGCGTTCGGGCACCACTGATGGCTACGCTTGCTCTGGCCCTTGCCGGATTGACCGCTGGCGTGTCCAGCGCCGCGCCGCCTGACGCTGGCTGCACCTGCCGCAAACGTGACGGCACCAAAGCCGAGCTTGGCCAGATGACCTGCATCCGTGTGGGAGACGATGTTTATCTGGCCCGCTGCGAGATGGCGCTCAATGTCACCACCTGGCGCAGGCTCCGGGATGGTTGTCCCGAAGCCCGCATGTCGGTGGGTGTTTTTTCTGCGGTGCGCTAGGTATCAGGCTTTGGCGAGATGGGCGCGCGCGGCATACATGGCGATCGCAGCCGCGTTGGAAACGTTCAGCGATTTGATCGCACCGGGCATGTCGAGACGCGCCAGCGCCGTGACGGTCTGGCGGGTCTTCTGTCGCAATCCCTTGCCTTCGGCTCCCAGAACCAATGCGATCTTCTGGCCGCTCAGTGATTTCTCGAGCGGAGCCGGTCCCTCCGAATCAAGCCCGATCGAGACGAAGCCGAGCTTGTGCAACTCGTCGAGCGCATCGGCGAGATTGGTGATCTGGATATAGGGGATCATTTCAAGGGCACCCGAGGCGGACTTCGCCATGACGCCGGATTCGGTCGGGCTGTGGCGCTGCGTCGTGATCAGCGCGCCGGCATTGAAGGCGACGGCCGAGCGCATGATGGCGCCGACATTGTGCGGATCGGTGACCTGGTCGAGCACCAGCACCAGAGGGCTGTCCTTCAGCGCCGAAAGGCGGCGGACGGGCAGGGGCGCCGTTTCCAACATGACGCCCTGGTGGATCGCGTCCGGTCCGAGAATCTTGTCCAGATCCTGCGGGCTGACGATCTCTACGGGAAAGCCCAGCGTATCCACCGCGCCGATTTCCAGCCGCACCAGCGCATTCTGCGTGACGGACAGCTTGGTGATCTTGCGGTCGGAATTGTCGAGGGCCGCGCGCACCGTGTGGATGCCGTAGAGCAGCACCTGATCGGGCGCCAGTTGCGGCGCCTTCCAGTCGGGGGAGGTGTTCTTGCGGCGCTTGTCCGGAACGGGCGTCGGGATTTCTCCGCGTTCGCGCTTGGCATCGCGGTGGGCGCGCCGGAGAGTTGCGTAATGGGTGTCTTTGGCGCTCTTGTCGCCGGGATTATCTTTGCTCATGCGCGTCTTATACTGGGGATGGCCCGCGCGTGGAACCATTTTTCGCGAAATCGGACGTCGTCCATCTTTATCGCGAATTTCCCAAATTTTTCTGGAAAGTCGTGTTGACAGGAGGAAACTGGCCCGTCATATACCCGGCGCAGATTGAACGGCCGACTTGCTCCGGCAGACGCCGCTTCGATCTGAGACTTGGTCGCTTGATCCCGACAGAATAATGGAGGGATGCCCGAGTGGTTAAAGGGGACGGACTGTAAATCCGTTGGCTCAGCCTACGTTGGTTCAAATCCAACTCCCTCCACCATTCTGTTGCACGGATCATGACCCCGCGGGTATAGCTCAATGGTAGAGCAGCAGCCTTCCAAGCTGAATACGCGGGTTCGATTCCCGCTACCCGCTCCAAAAATCCTGAATATTATTTTTTGCTTT
Source organism: Rhizobium sp. Leaf453 (assembly GCF_001425605.1). Classification (GTDB taxonomy): domain Bacteria; phylum Pseudomonadota; class Alphaproteobacteria; order Rhizobiales; family Rhizobiaceae; genus Pararhizobium. The sequence continues at coordinate 163,805 of NZ_LMRG01000007.1, forward strand.
AATATGTCGCGGCAAATCGTTGATTTGTGCCGCTTTCCGGATTGCTTGTTGCTGCTATTGGAATCGGATTCGGTCCTTCCCATATGTGGTCCATCCCGAGGCCAAGGGTCTCGAAGCGCGCAAAACAATTAAGTCTTGCGCAATTCTTCCGAAACCCTTAAACGCCTCCCCAAACCGGCGCCGCCGGTATGGTGCATTCTCATTGATCACAGGAAACTTGACCCCATGGCAAAGAGCAAATTTGAGCGCAACAAGCCGCACGTCAACATTGGCACGATCGGCCACGTTGACCATGGCAAGACGTCGCTGACGGCAGCGATCACGNTCACACCCGCTGTGGACGTGGTGTAGTCGAGTGTGTTGACCCCCCCATGGCAAAGAGCAAATTTGAGCGCAACAAGCCGCACGTCAACATTGGCACGATCGGCCACGTTGACCATGGCAAGACGTCGCTGACGGCAGCGATCACGAAGTATTTCGGCGAGTTCAAGGCGTATGACCAGATCGACGCCGCTCCGGAAGAAAAGGCCCGCGGCATCACCATCTCGACGGCGCACGTCGAGTACGAGACGGCTGCCCGCCACTACGCGCACGTCGACTGCCCCGGCCACGCCGACTACGTCAAGAACATGATCACCGGTGCTGCCCAGATGGACGGCGCGATCCTGGTTTGCTCGGCTGCCGACGGCCCGATGCCGCAGACCCGCGAGCACATCCTGCTTGCCCGTCAGGTCGGCGTTCCGGCAATCGTCGTGTTCCTCAACAAGGTCGACCAGGTTGACGACGCCGAGCTGCTCGAACTCGTCGAACTGGAAGTTCGCGAACTTCTGTCGTCCTACGACTTCCCGGGCGACGACATCCCAATCGTCAAGGGTTCGGCTCTGGCCGCTCTTGAAGATTCGGACAAGAAGATCGGTGAAGACGCGATCCGCGAGCTGATGGCTGCTGTCGACGCCTATATCCCGACGCCTGAGCGTCCGATCAACCTGCCGTTCCTGCTGCCGATCGAAGACGTGTTCTCGATCTCGGGCCGTGGTACGGTCGTGACCGGCCGCGTCGAGCGTGGCATCGTCAAGGTCGGTGAAGAAGTCGAGATCGTCGGCATCCGCGCGACGACCAAGACCACCGTGACCGGCGTTGAAATGTTCCGCAAGCTGCTCGACCAGGGCCAGGCCGGCGACAACATCGGCGCGCTGATCCGCGGCGTCACCCGTGACGGCGTCGAGCGTGGCCAGATCCTGTGCAAGCCGGGTTCGGTCAAGCCGCACAAGAAGTTCATGGCTGAAGCCTACATCCTGACGAAGGAAGAAGGCGGCCGTCATACGCCGTTCTTCACCAACTACCGTCCGCAGTTCTACTTCCGCACGACGGACGTGACCGGTATCGTTTCGCTGCCGGAAGGTACGGAAATGGTCATGCCTGGCGATAACGTCACGGTTTCGGTCGAGCTGATCGTTCCGATCGCGATGGAAGAAAAGCTGCGCTTCGCGATCCGCGAAGGCGGCCGCACCGTCGGCGCCGGCATCGTCGCAAGCATCGTCGAGTAA
>NZ_LMRG01000008.1 GCF_001425605.1 Rhizobium sp. Leaf453
CAGAGGTCTTTCGCAAGAAACTGCTCGCCCAGATGCGGTATGCCGGTTAGCTTGATCAAGCCCGCAAGTCGCGCTTCAGCATGAACTCACACCGCAAAGTTAGAATGTCCTGTTTCTGCAAAGTTGGAATGTCACACTCCCCGGGTCTGAATGATCTCTCGGAGTTCAGCCTATTTGACGAGATTTTCGGGGTTGCCCAGCGAATCCTGACTGTTCCGCAAGCACTTCGACGAAGCATTGAAGACATTATGGAGCGAAGGGGCCGAGAAGAAGCGTTGCGACTCCAAACGGATGGAAAACTAGCGCAGGACATCGCCAGGCCAGAAGGGTCAATGCATTGAAGCAGGGCTCCCGAGCGTTCGCCATAATGCGTGGCTTGGCCGTGCGCTTCAACGGCATCTTGCGCAGCAGGAGCCCGACGCGCTGGGTGAATGGATCGATGATGCCATCGACACCGAGCTCCCGGCAATTTGATCGGTCGTCAGGACAGTGAATAAGGTATCGTCTGCGTCCTACTCGAAAAAAGCGACAATTGGCGCCTGATCCGGACGGCCCATTGCATGACGCGACCTGATTGAACCGAGCCGCGTCATTGATTTGAACGACACCGTTCGGATCATCACAACGTCCGCATTCTACCAGTTGGTGACGGAGCCATCCCGTCGTCTTAAATGTGGCGCCTCCCAGAATTCGAAACTCTGGCGAGCGATCAGTTCCTCGTTGACCTCGATCCCCAGCCCGGGTGCATCCGACACGCAGTAACACGCGCGTTCCAGAGTTGGCTGGACAGGGAAGAAATCGGAATTGTCGAAGCCGAGATGGGTTTCGGCGGGACTGTTGCGGGTTTCGAGCCAGGAGAAATTCGGCACGGCCGCGGAGAAATGGATGGTGGCGGCAGTGCAGATGGGGCCAAGCGGATTGTGCGGCATCATGTCGACATAGTGCGTCTCGCTCCAGCCGGCGACCTTCATCGATTCTGTCAGGCCGCCGACATTGCAGACATCGAGCCGGTTGAACTGATGGATATCGCGCTCGATGTAAGGCTGGAACTGCCATTTGGAGGCGAATTCCTCACCGATCGCGAAGGGCACGTCGGTCAGACGGCGCAACGCCTCGTAGGATGAAGGCGATTCGTCGCGGATCGGCTCCTCCAGAAAATCCAGCGTGCCGGACGGCATCTTCTGGCAGAAGCTGGCGGCTTCCGCGACCGAGAGGCGATGGTGATAATCGATGCCGAGAACGATGTCCTCGCCCAGTTCCTCGCGCGCCTTGACGCACCATTTCGCCGTCGTGCCGATATGTTCGCGCGGCTCGTAGACCGGCCGGTCCTCATGGCCCGATGGCGAGAGCCGCATTGCCGTCCAGCCATGCTCGACCAGCATCTTTGCCTGCTCGATCATTTCCGGCCCGGGGGCCGCGAAGGTCGTCGCGAAGGTGGGGATGCGGTCGCGCTGCTTGCCGCCCAGGAGGTCGTAGACGGGAACGCCGAGCGCCTTGCCCTTGATGTCGTGCAGCGCGATATCGATTGCGGAGATCGCCGCCTGCAGGACGCGCCCACCCTCGAAATACTGGCTGCGATACATTTCCTGCCACAGCGCGCCGATCCGGAAAGGATCGCGGCCGCGCAGGAATTCCGCATAGTGTTCGAGCGCCCCGACCACCGCCTTTTCGCGGCCCGACAGACCGCTCTCGCCCCAGCCGAAGATGCCGTCGTCCGTTTCGATCTTGACGAGAAGCTGGTTGCGGATGCCGACCTTGACGGCATAGCTCTTGATGGCTGTAATCTTCATGGTCGTTCCCCTGTCACCAGTGCCACAGGGTGCCGTCTTCAAGACGGTTCACCGGCAGGTAGGCGCGCTGGTATGGATATTTTTCCGCAAGCTTTTCATCGATATCGACGCCATGGCCGATCGCCTCGCCCGGATGCAGGTAACCGTCGTTCAGGCTCCAGGCACCGGGAAACACGTCGAGGATTTCCGGCAGATAGCCGGAATATTCCTGGATCCCGAAGTTCGGTACCCAGAGATCGAGATGTAGATTGGCACCCAGGCAGATCGGCGACATGTCCATCGCTCCGTGGCAGGCGGTGCGGACATTGTAGACGCTGGCAAAATCCATGATGCGGCGCAGTGCCGTGATTCCGCCCGCATGCACCGTCGTCGTGCGGATATAGTCGATCAGCTGTTCCTCGATGAGAAGGCGCGCGTCCCAGATCGTGTTGAACACCTCGCCGACGGCAAGCGGCGTCGTGGTATGCTTGCGGATGAGGCGAAACCCTTCCTGGTGCTCGGCCGCGACCGTATCCTCCAGCCAGAACAGGCGGGCGAATTCCAGATCCTTGCCGAGACGCGCGGCCTCGATGGGCGTCAGGCGATGATGGGTGTCGTGCAGAAGCTCGATATCCCAGCCGTGCGCCTCGCGCACCGCTTCAAACAGTTTCGGCACATGGCGGAGATATTTCGAGGTCGACCAGACTTCCTCATGCGGGAAGGCATCGTCGGCTGCGTTGTTGGTCACCGACTTCTTGCCGGTGCCGTAGACATCCGGCAGGCCGGGAATGCCGACCTGCGTCCGGATGGCCTTGTAACCCTGCTCCATGCGTTTTCCGACGGCATCGACCGCCTCGGCGATATCGCGGCCCTGCGCATGGGTATAGCACAGCACCTTCTCGCGGCTGGCGCCGCCGAGCAGCTGATAGAGCGGCATGTTGGCGGTCTTCGCCTTGATATCCCAGAGCGCCGTATCGATGCCGGCGATCGCCGCCATGGTCACCGGGCCGCGGCGCCAGTAGGCGCCCTTGTAGAAATATTGCCAGATGTCCTCGATCCGCGAAGGGTCGCGGCCGATGAGCAACGGCGCCAGATGGTCCTCGAGATAGGCGACGACTGCCTTTTCACGTCCGTTCAGCGTCGCGTCGCCGACACCCGTAAGCCTCTCGTCGGTGACGATCTTCACGGTGACGAAATTGCGTCCGGGCGAGCATACTATGATTTTGACATCGGTAATTTTCATCGGTCTATCCGTTGGCTGGAACAGGGCGCGCGGCGGCCGCCGCGTCGTAGCGGAAGCGGTTGTGGATGCGGCGGTCGCGCGGGTCGGGATTGGGAATGGCGGAGAGAAGGGCGCGGGTATAGTCGTGCGCCGGGTGGTTGACGACCTGATCGGTGTCGCCCGCCTCGACGATCTTGCCGCGATACATGACCGCGACACGGTCGCACATGTAGCGGATGACCGACATGTCGTGCGAGATGAAGACATAGGAAAGGCCCATCTCGTCCTGCAGCTTCATCATCAGGTCGAGCATCTGCGAGCGCAGCGACACGTCGAGCGCCGATGTCGCCTCGTCGGCAATGATCAGCCGCGGATTGACGGCGATGGCGCGGGCGATGCCGATGCGCTGGCGCTGGCCGCCGGAAAAGGCATGCGGATACCGTTCCCGCCAGGCCGGTTCGAGACCGACCTGCTGCATCAGTTCCGCCACGCGGTCGTCCAGCGTCCTGCCCTTCATGCCGGCAAGCTTCAGCGGTTCTGCGATGATCTGCGCCACGGTCTTGCGCGGGCTGAGAGAGCCGACGGGGTCCTGGAAGATCATCCGCATCTCGCGGCGGATGTCCTTGAGCGCGCTGCTCCCGGCGGTGCGGACATCGACGGTGCTGCCGTCGGCGCGGCGAAAATCGATCGTGCCGCTCTCCGGCTCGTAGATGCGCAGCAGGCAGCGGCCCATCGTCGTCTTGCCGGAGCCGGATTCGCCGACGATCCCGAGCGTTTCGCCGGGGCGAACGATGAGCGAGACGTCATCGACCGCTTTCAGGCCGGAAGGAAACGTCATCGACAGGTTCTTCACATCGAGGAGCGGCGGCGTGTCCGCCGGAATGTCCGGCCGCGTCAGGCGGACTTCCGCCTTGCGTTCCAGCTTGACGACGGAACCGATCAGCCCCCGCGTATAATCGTCCTGCGGCGCATGGAAGATCTGCTCCACGGGGCCGCGTTCCATTACCTTGCCGCGATACATGACCAGCACTTCATCGGCGATTTCGGCAACGACGCCCATGTCGTGGGTGATGAACAGCACCGCCATGCCATGGCTCTTCTGCAGCCGCCGGATGAGATCGAGGATTTCGGCCTGCGTGGTCACGTCGAGCGCCGTCGTCGGCTCGTCGGCGATCAGCACCTGCGGATTGCAGGCCAGCGCCATGGCGATCATCACGCGCTGGCGCATGCCGCCGGAAAACTCGAACGTGTAGCGGTCGATCGCGGTTTCGGGCCGGGGAATTTCCACCTGCCGCAGCAGCTCGAGCACGCGCTCGCGCTGATCCTTTTTCGAAATGCCGAAATGGATGCGCAGGCCTTCGCCTATCTGCGCGCCGATCCGGTGGACCGGCGACAGCGAACTCATGGGTTCCTGGAAGATCATGGCGATCTCCTTGCCCCGGACGCCACGGATCTCCTTGCCGCGCGCATCGAGCTTCGCGAGATCCGTCGTCGAGCCGTCGGCGCGGGTGAGCAGGATCGAACCGCCTTCGATCCGGCCGGGCTTGTCCACGATCTGCAGGATCGAGCGGGCCGTCACGGACTTGCCGGAGCCGGATTCCCCGACGACGCAGAGCGTCTTGCCACGCTTCAGGTCGAAGGACACGCCGTCCACCGCCTTGAAAAGCCCGGTGCGCGTCGGAAAGTAGGTCCGCAGATCGTCGACCTTGAGGATGGTTTCGTTTTCGATCGTCATGGATTTTTCCGGGGTCATGTCAACGCCTCGTAAGGGTCTGCGGCATCGCGAAGGCCGTCGCCGAGGAAGTTGAGGGACAGTACCGAGATGACGATGGCTGCCGCCGGCGTGAACAGGAGCCACGGTGCCTGGCTGACAGCGCGGATGTTCTGCGCCTCCTGCAACAGCACGCCCCAGGAAATGATCGGCGGCTGCAGCCCGATGCCGAGAAAGGACAGAGCGGTCTCGGCAAGGATCATCGACGGGATCGCCAGCGTCAGCGTCGCGATGATATGGCTCATGAAGGACGGGACGAGATGGTTGAAGATGATGCCGATCTCGCTCATGCCGTCGAGCCGGGCGGCGGTCACGAAATCCTCGTTGCGCATCGACAGGAACTTGCCGCGCACTTCGCGGGCAAGGCTGGTCCAGCCGATCAGCGAAACGATGAGAGTGATAACGAAATAGGTGCGCAACGGCGGCCAGCCGACGGGAATGGCGGCCGCCAGCCCCATCCAGAGCGGAATGGTCGGGATGGAGCGCAGAAGCTCGATGAACCGCTGGATGACGACATCCGTCCAGCCGCCGAAGAAGCCGGATATGCCGCCGATGGTCACGCCGAGGATGAGGCTGAGGAATACACCGACAAGGCCGATCGACAGCGAAATCTGCGCGCCGTGCACGACGCGGGAGAAGATGTCGCGACCGAGCCTGTCGGCGCCGAACAGGTAGAGACTGTCGCCGACCTTCGGATCGGTCAGGCCGAAAAGCTTGGTCTGCATCGGGATGAAGCCGAGCAGGTTGTAGGGGTTCGAGGGCACGAAGAAGCCGACAGAAACCGGCTTTTGCGGATCCGGCGCGAATTCGCGGCGCATGGACTCGGTGTTCAGCGTCATCTTCAGCTGGCTCACATGCGGGCGGAACGATCCGTCCAGCATCAGGGAAATGCCCTGCGGCGGCGCATAGGTGAAGCGGGCATTGGTGGCGTTGGGATCGAACGGCGCGATGAAATCGGCGAAGATCGCAATCAGGTACATGCAGCTGATGACGACCAGGCTGACGAGCGCGATCCTGTGCTTCTTGAATTTCAGCCAGAAAAGCTTCCACTGGCCGGCGACGGCGATGTCCCTGGCACGCAGGTCGAGCGACGGCCCGGTTTCGGGCGGGAGATGGGTGATATCTGTCATTGGAGCCTGATCCGCGGGTCTGTGAGAGCAAGCAGGATGTCCGAGATCAGCGTGCCGATGATGGTCAGCACGGAGATCAAAAGGATGAGCGAGCCAGCGAGATACATGTCCTGTGCCAGAAGCGCGCGCAGCAGCAGCGGGCCGGTGGTCGGCAGGCTCATGACGACGGAGACGATGATCTCGCCGGAAATGACGGCGGGCAGGATCCAGCCGAGCGTCGAGATCAGCGGATTGAGCGCAAGGCGCACGGGATAGCGGATCAGAAGCTCGAACTCGGACATCCCCTTGGCGCGGGCCGTGGTGACGTAGGGCTTGGACAGTTCGTCCAGCAGATTGGCGCGCATGATGCGCACCAGCGCCGCAAGCGAGCCAAGCCCGATAACGATCACCGGCAGCCAGACATGGCCGGCGAAATCGACGAGGCGCCCGAAGCTCCAGGATGCATCGACATATTCCGCCGAGAACAGGCCGCCGACGCTCTGGCCGAACCAGGCCGACATCAAGTACATGGCCGAAAGCGCCATCAGGAAATCAGGCACGGCGAGAAAGAAGAAGGCAAGGAAGGTCGCCGAATAATCCGAGATCGAATACTGGCGCACCGCCGACAGGATGCCGATCGGGATGGCGACGGCCCAGACGAAGCAGAGCGTCAGCAGCGACAGGAGCAGCGAGAAGCCGAGCCGGCCCCAGATCAGCTCCGTTACCGGCTTGCCGAGTTCGAAGGAGATGCCGAAATCGCCATGCATCAGAATGCCCGCGATCCACTTGTAATACTGGATGTAGACGGGCTGATCGAGGCCGTAGCGTTCGCGCATGGCCGCGACCGTGCCTTCCTCGACGGCGCCGCCCTGGCTGGCCCAGTCGGCCAGCAGCGTCGTGAGGTAATCGCCCGGCGGCAGCTGGATGATGATGAAGGCGATGATGGAGACGGCAAACAGTGTCGGTATGGCGAACACCAGCCGCTTGGCAAGAAAACGAAGCATGAGACCTGACCGTTCGACGGGATCGAAAGGGGCGGCCGGCGGGGGATGAAACGCACCCCCACCGGCACCGGGAGGAGCCTTAGTTGGCCTTGTCGAAATACCACTGAGTCAGCGTCGGAGCCGGATGCCAGAGGTTGCCGGTGATCGGGATGCCGTCCACCACGTTCTTCAGATCCTTCGACACCATCAGGTATTTCGGCATGGGGCGCGAAATGCCGATATTGAGGAAGTTGTCGGCGGAGAGATTAAGGAAGGCCTTCATCTTCTCGCGACGATCGTCATCCGTGACGGCCGCATTGACCTTGTCGTAGGACGCCATCAGCGCCTTGATCTCGGCCGGTGGCTCTTCGCCCGTCGCGGGGTTCGAATACCATTCGCTCCACTTCATGGCGAAGAAGATGTCGGCCTTCTGGAAGGGCATGTAGCAGCGCGGGTCGGTATAGACTTCCGACAGGCCGCCGACGCAGTTCCAGATATAGGCGTCCTGCTCGTTGGCAGCCCACATCGTGTTCAGGCGCGCACGGTCTGTGGTGCGGATCTGGATATCGATGCCGACATCCTTGGCATAGGTCTGCACCATCTGCATGACGTCCGGATAGGACAGGCCGAAGACATCGGCAACCATGAAGTTGATGGTAAAGCGCTTGCCGCTGTCGTCGAGACGGAAACCCTCGCCATCCTTGTTCGGCATGATCTTGTCGAGCATCTCGTTCGAGATTTTCGGGTCGAACTCGGTGTACTGCGTCGCTTCCCGCTCGTTGAACAGTTCATGTTCCGGCTGGGTGGCAACCTGCGCCGGGGCGCCCTGGCCGACATAGACGAGATCGATGATCTCCTGCCGGTTGATGGCGTGGCTGAGCGCGATGCGGAAATCCTTGTTCTGGAAGATCTTCCGCTTGGTCTCGTCCGTGGAGTTCAGGTTGAGGAGAATGACGGCGTCGTTGGCCGGCAGGTCCTTCACATCGACGAAGCGGTAGTTGCCGGTTTCCTGACCGTCGAACAGCACAGACTTGAAGGTGGAATTGTTGATGTGGCGGAAGGCGAAATCGAATTCGCCGGAGGTCATCTTCAGCGCCATCAACTGCGGATCGTCGAGCTTGGCCCAGGTCACCCCGTCGATATAGGGCAGCTGGTTGCCGGCCGTATCGACCTTCCAGTAATAGGGGTTGCGCGTTGCGACGACCCGTTCGCTGTCGGCATAGGGAACCGTCAGGATCCACGGATTGAGCGTCGGCAGCTCCAGGTTCTGCCAGAATTGCGGCTGGAACGTCAGCGAGATCTTGGAGTTGAACAGCGCCACCCAGTCGCCGGCTGCCGGATTGGCCTTCAGCAGATCGGGAATACCGGCCTTGTTGTACTTCTCGTGGAACTGCTGGAGATAATGCTTGGGATAGATGACCGGCAGATGTCCCTGCCCATAGGCGAGCTGCTGCAGGAAGAGGCCGTAGGGCGATTCGAACTTGAACTCGACCGTGACGTCGTCGATCTTCGTCACCTTCACCGGCTTGCCGGCGACGACGAAGGTCGGGTTCTTGGCCGGAGACAGCGCGTCGTTCATGAACACGTCTTCGTACCAGAACATGATGTCATCGACGGTGAAAGGCTGGCCGTCGCTCCACTTCAGACCCTTGCGCAGCGTGAATGTGTAGGTCGTGGCGTCGTCGGACACCTTGAAATTTTCAGCCAGCGACGGAACGATGTTCTTCCACTGCGGGTCCCAGCGCACGAGCAGTTCGTTGGCGATGGTGCGGGTCAGATTGTACTGGTCGCCATTGGCGAGAATGGTCGTGCGCAACGTGCCGCCGTACTTGCCGACGCCATCCACCATCGTCTCGACGAAAGGATGCTCCGGAAGGCGCTCGTTGACGGCCGGCAGCGCGCCGCTCTTGACCTTTTCCTCGAGCATCGGCGCCTGTTTGTAATCCTGCGCCCAGCCCGGACTGGCGAGCCCCATGAGGGTGACGCCCAATAGCCCCGTCGATACGACGAGACCACGCAGCTTCTGCTGGTAACCCATGTCTTTCCTCCTGATCACCGGCCTCGACCGGTCTCCTCCATCACATCAGCCCGGCATCCTCCCGGCTTCGTGCTGCACGAAAACTTTCAGATCGTACATTATTTGTCAACATCGATGTATGAAAATTCAATTTTCACACTTGGCAAAGGGTGGAAAAATGCATTAAAAGCTGTATTATGAGCACGATAACCAACATGCGTCATACCCCCCTTGCCGATGGCGACGAACAGGGTGGAGACACCGGATCATCGATCTATGAACGTCTGCGCGATGAGATCATCAGCGGGCGGGTCAAGGCGAACGAGCGCCTGAAGGTATCCGAACTTGCTAGCCGAATGGGGACATCCACGAACCCTATTCGCGAGGCGCTGCAACAGTTGCGAGGCGAAGGCTTCGTGCTCATGACGCAAAATCGCGGCGCCCGCGTGCGCCCCATCGATGAGGACTTTGTCCGCGACATCTGCGAGATCGAGGTCTTGATCGAGCCCGCCTTGACACGCTGGTTCGTCGGCATCGCGACCACCGGTGACATTGACGACCTGGAGCGTGTGCAGGCGGAAATCGAGGCGCTGAACTACGCGGACGAGGAAAAACACTCCGATCTCGACCTGCAGTTCCACCGGCTGATGTATGACCGTCATTACAATCGACATGCGGTCGATCTCTGGATACGTCATCGCCAGATTCTAGGCGCGATCGGTCGTGGCTTCCCCACATCACTGAGCCGTCAGACCAGTGTGATCGAGGAACACCGGCAATTGATTGCCTGCGTCAAGGCGCAGGACGCTGAAGGTGCATCGCGCGTAATCGCCCAGCATGTCGAAGGTTCCGGCCGGAGCATCATCGAGCGCTTGCGGCTAAGAAAACGGCGGGGTTGACGCAGCAATTCAATGGCGCGCCTCAATCTGAATTCTTTGCCAGCAAGAACTGGTTGGCCGCTCGTCAGCTTGTAGTACCACCGGTCTCTTTCGAGCGCGGTTGGGAATTAAAAGTTTGGCTCTGTCGGGATTCTTCTGCCGCTCGCTTTTTCAAAGACATGCGAGCGTGTCGAGGCAAGGCCGACCATCAGGATCTCCCCGGGCCGAACGCTCAGCCGCTCCTTCGAGACGATCGTGATCTCGATGCCGGCCAGAAGCCCGGTGATATGGGTTTCGGCACCAGTCGGTTCGACGACCTGAACCTCGACCGGGACGGCGCCTTCACCGCCGATGACGATATCGTCGGGGCGGATGCCGTAGGAGATTTCGGTCCCTACCGGCGCATCCGGATTACCCGGCAGCAGCGTGAGACCCGCAACGGAAATGCCAGTTTCCGTTACCTTTGCCGGCAGGATGTTCATCGCCGGGCTTCCCATGAAGGTCGCCACGAAGAGATTGTTGGGGTGGTCGTAAAGTTCCAGCGGCGAACCGATCTGCTCGACCCGGCCGCCGTTCATGACGACAATCTTGTCAGCCATGGTCATGGCTTCGATCTGGTCATGCGTGACATAAACGATCGTTGATTTCAGTCTTTGATGCAGTGCCTTGATCTCGGCCCGCATCTTCACCCGCAGCTTGGCATCCAGGTTCGACAAGGGTTCGTCGAAAAGGAATACCTTGGGGTGGCGCACGATGGCGCGGCCCATGGCAACACGCTGGCGCTGACCGCCGGAGAGTTGCGCCGGCTTGCGGTCAAGCAATTGCGTCAGCGACAGAATTTCGGCGGCCTTGTCTACTTCCGCCTTGATCTCGGCCTTGGGCCGACCCGCCAATTCCAGCGCAAAGCCCATGTTCTGGGCCACCGTCATTTGCGGATAGAGCGCATAGTTCTGGAAGACCATGGCAATGTCGCGGTCCTTGGGCTCCAGTTCGTTGACTCTCCGGCCGTCGATGGAAATTTCTCCGGACGTAACGCTCTCCAGACCCGCGATCATCCGAAGAAGGGTGGATTTTCCACAGCCGGACGGCCCAACCAGGATGACGAATTCGCCATCCTTGATCGGAACATCCACACCATGCATGACCGCCACGGCGCCATAGGACTTCTTCAGATTGGAGATTTCGACGGTTGCCATGGGATTACCTCAGTCGAGTTTGCGGATGCGGAGCGCAAGGTTCGGACGGCTCGGCAGTTCGATGCCGAACGCCGCCTCCGCCCTGCCGCCGCGAACGATGCTGCCATGACGCTGCGGGTGGGGAATATGGGCGGTGATCCGCTTTGCCGGCGTCACCGTCATGTTCCAGGTGTCGATCAGGTCGATCTCGTAGTTGCCGTCTTCGGTCGGAAGGCCGGTCGTCCACTGGTTCGGCTGGTGTTCGCCGAAATAGATGAAATCCACCTTGCCGCCGAGGTCGCGCGCACCGGAAATGCGGCTCCAAGGCCATTGGTCGCTCATGCCCATCGGTTCCAGCCCTTCGAGCTGGTCTTCCTGAAGGAGCTTGAGCAGGAACTTGATGCGCTTCCAGCTTTCGCCATGCAGCGTACCGCCCTTGGCCCACCAGATCAGATCATTCGGATCGGCATAGGTTTCTCCGTGGCCGGCATAGCCGCCGCGCAGAACGGTCGTCCAGAAACGATGGACGAGTTCCTGTGCCGTGATGTTGCCCCAGCTCGGCCAGATGTTGCCCTCATATTCCGGCTCGTCGTTGACGACAGGCTTGCCATAGGCGATGCGCCATTCCGGCGTGCGCTTCACATCCCAGTTCTGGATGCAGACATGGGTGATCCATGGCTTGCGGTGATCGAAATTCATCGTCTGCTCGCCATTGTGGATCGAGCGCAGATGCTGGGCCGGGTCGTTTTCTTCCAGGATATGGCAGAAGCGATCCCAGGTCTGGACCGGGATGGTGTCGAGCAGGAAATCGTATTCGTTGGCGAGCGCCCACCAGATGTTGCGGAAGGCGGAAAGGCGGGCTGCCGCATATTCCACGTAACGAAGGTTCTGCTCTTCCGTCATGGTGGCATAACCCCAGCGATCATAGGGGTGGAAGAGGATCAGGTCGGCTTCGATGCCGAGTTCGCCGAGACGGGTGATCTGTTTTTCGAGATGCGCGAAAGCGTCCGGGTTCGGGCGATCGAAATCGATGCCGCCATTCTCCTTTTCCAGGAAGATCGGTTGCAGCGGTTCATTGGTGTTGAAGGGATAATCCTTCGGGAAGACGCCCATGCGGATCTTGTTGAAACCGCTCATTTCGAGGCTTGCCAGCGTGCGCTCCTGCATCTCCAGCGGCTGGTGGGTCCAGGCGTAGCAGGTGGTGCCGAACGGATAGTAAGGCGTGCCGTCGTCATAGGCGAAATGGAACTTGTTGCGCACGCGCACCGCGCCATGCACGCCTTCGCGTGCGGCCGTGACCGTCAGCGAACCGGACTTGCCACCAAGCTCGGCAACCGAAGACGTTGTCGTGAAGCTCCATTCGCCAACCGTGTCGGGCATGAAGCGGATGACGTAATCCTCGCCGCCATCATGAAAACCCGTGACGCGGACCTTGCGGTTGCCTTGGCTGAAATGCGCATGAAGCGTCACGTCGAGATAGGGATTGCCGCCGGCCGGGCCTTTGAAGCGGGCTTCGAAAATATCGTACAGATGGGTCATGATCATTCCTTGACCGCCCCGGACGTCAGACCGGAGACGAAATAACGTTGGAACATGAGATAGACGAGGGCTGCGGGCAGCACCGTCATGATGATGGCCGCGTTGAGCTGGCCGTAATCGCTCTGGAACTGGCTCTGGAAATTCATGAGCCCCAGCGGAAGCGTCCACATGCGCGGATCCTGCAGGATCACCAGCGCCATGGCGAATTCATTCCAGGTCGCCACGAAATCCAGTATCAGCAGCGCGGAGAGAACCGGCAGCGAAACGGGCAGGAAAATCCGCCGGAAGATCGTGAAATGCGAGGCGCCATCAATGCGCGCGGCCTCCGACAGTTCCTTCGGCACGGCGGAGAAGAAGCCGTAGAGAATGAAGACCTGATAGGGAATGCCGAAGGCGAGATAGGGCAGGATGATGCCCGGATAGGTGTTGATCAGGCCGAAAGCATTCACCTGCCGGAAGATCGGCGCGAGCATGACCTGGAAAGGCAGCATGGTGCCGAAAACGAAGAGCGCGAACAGCGGCTTGTTGATCCGCATTGGGACCTTGGCGAGCGCATAGGCGGCCATGGCCGAGATGAACAGGCCGAGCGGCACCTTGATGACGGTGATGACAATCCCATTGAAGGCCGTCGTCGAGAAATTGCCGCGGTTCCAAGCGGCCACGAAATTGCCGAAGGCAAGCTCACTCGGCGGGCTGAAAGCACTCGATCCCATCACTGTCGAGTTCGACTTCAGTGACGTGAAGACGATGAACACGAAGGGTGTGATCCAGATGATCGCCAGCAGAATGAAGGCAATCCAGAGGGCCACCAGCATGGGATCGACCTTGTTGGAGCCAACCGGACGGAATGCCTGGGAAAAGAATGTCATCGCCCCATGTCCTCCCGCTTGAACATCCAGCGCATGTAGGGGATCACCACGATCAGGGTGATCAGCAGCAACACGACGGAGACGGCAGCGCCGCGTCCGAAAACTCCGAGCTGCATGGATTGCGTATAGGCCCACATAGCGAGCATCTGGGTCGATTGCGCCGGCCCGCCACCGGTCATGCCGTAGACGATGTCGAAGGCCTTCAGGGAATTGATGAGCGACAGAACGAAGACGACGGTGATTGTCGGCACGAGCGCGGGCAGTGTCACATAGCGAAACACGCCCCAGCGCCCTGCCCCGTCGATGCGCGCCGCTTCAATCAGCGTCGTTGAGACGCTCTGGAGGCCGGCGAGAAACAGCACCATGGAAAAGCCGACCGACTGCCAGACATGGGCGACAAAGACCGACCACAGTGCGACAGTCTTGTCGCCCAGCCAGTCCATGATCAAGCCGGTCAGGCCCCAGCTGGTCAGCAGCCCGTTGAACAGGCCGAAGAACGGGTCGTACATCCACTTCCAGATGGTCGCGACGGCGATCGAGGCGATGATGACGGGCAGATAGAAAACGATCCGCAGCCCCGAGCGACCGGGTATATTCTGGTTCAGCGCCAGCGCCACACCGAAGGCAATCAGGTTCGGAATGATGACGGCCGCCGATGTCCAGATCAACGTATTCCAGAGCGCGCCCCAGAAGACCGGATCCTGGGTCAGGATCGCGCGATAATTGGCGATGCCGACGAATTTCGCCTGCGGGCTGAGCCCGTTCCAGGATGAGAAGGACATCCGGATGACATCGATCATCGGATAGACCGCAAACAGCAGGTACACGATCAGGGCAGGCCCGAGCAGGACATAACCCTGCAGGCTCGGCCGTAACGACGGGCGTGTTTTCGACATGGATTCACCGGGTCAGTGCGAGGCCCCGGAACTGGCTCACGGGGCCTCGCCTTGGGAGATCAGGTTCTGTTGGCGATGAAGCTCTGCATGGCCTTGCCGGCATCTTCCGGCTTGATATTGCCGGACGCCACTTCATTGATAACCCGGAAGTATTCCGTGGTGACGTCAAGCGGGAAGGCCTGGTCGCCATTCATGTAGATCTTGTCGTACTGGGCGAAGATATCCATCCACTTCTGGTCGAGCGGATCGATCTTGTCGTATTTGACGTTCGAGTTGATCGAGATCGAGCCAAAGGCGCCGAGATTGTCCTGCTGCACCTTGTCGGAGAGCATGTAATCAAGGAATTTCGCCGCCGCATCCGCCTTGTCGCTCTTCGATGAGACGTAGAGGTATTCGGCGAAACCGTAGAGGCGATCGGTTCCGGTCGGGACCGGGAAGAGGTCGAAATCGGCAAGACGGTTCTCGTTGCGCAACTGGCTGACCAGCCAATCGCCCTCGAGCATCATGGCGGCGCGACCGGCCAGGAACAGGTTGAAGCTCTGCGAATTGTCGATGCCCATGAAGGGTGAAAGGATGTAGTTCTGCGACCAGTCATTCAGTTCCTGGAAGCTCGCCGAAGCGCAGGCTTCCGTCGACCAGTCGACCTTCATTGCCATCAGCGCATCGTGCTTGTCGGCGCCGCATTTGGCTTCGAGGATGACGTCCATCAGGCGCATCAGGTGCCAGTTGACGGTGCCGCCGAAGGTCATGGCCGGAATACCCGCCTCCTTCAGCTTGGCGGCGTCCGCCTTCAACTCGTCATAGCTTGCCGGCGGCTGGGTGATGCCCGCCTTCTCGAACAGGGCCTTGTTGTAATAGATGCCTTCACCATGGAAGGTATAAGGCACGCCGTGACGGCCGCCTTCATAGATTTTCGAGAAGCCGCCGGCTGTTCCGACGAGGCGCTTGTCCCAACCATACTGGTCGTAATACTTGTCGAGCGGCTGCGACAGGCCGGCATTGACGAATTCGCCGCCGAGCCCAAGACCTGCCCACATGAAATAGATGTCCGGCCCCTGGCTCGACTGCGCGGCAACGCGTAGCGCCGCCTTGTGCTCGTCGACGGAGCGGTTTTCGAGGGAAATGGTGATGTCCGGGTTTGCGGCCTGGAATTCCTCAATGATTTTCTTCCATGCGACGTTGGCGGAATCGTTGTCGAACGACAGGGTCCAGACCTTCAACTCCTCGGCAGCAGCCGAAGTCATGCCAAGCCCCGCAGTAATCGCCAGCACGGATAGCGTAGCGGCAAGAGCATTTCTCATTCTCATAAAAGCCTCCCTTAGAGCGGTCCTCTCCGCCGGTCAGAAAATCGCGGAGACATCACACTTTGTCAATTACTTTTTTCGAAATAGAAATAAATGATTTCGTCATAAGCCATTTTTACGTACACTTAAGGCCAAAGCGGGCTTAATTGGTCATTTTGCAGCGCAACATTTTTCGAATGTGAATTATGTTGCGCTGCAGCCGCGAGTCTGAACTAGAATCGCACGACAGGGAGGCGTAAATGCAGGACATAAAAGAGCTTTTCAGGGACCAGGAAGCGCCTGCGGGCCGGATCGTCAGGGCGATCGCCGCCATCGGCGCGGCGACGGCGACTCAGCTGGTAAAATCGACGGGACTTGCCCGTTCGACCGTCTCGACACTTCTTTCAGAACTGAAAGATAGCGGTACCGTTCTCGACCTTGATACCAAGAGCAACGGCTTTGGCCGCCCCTCACAGCTTCTCTCCCTCAATCCCGCGACCGGGCGCTGTGCCGGCGTGCTGCTGGGCCTTGGCGAAATCCGCATCGTCATCTGCGATCTCGCCCATACCGTCCTATCGGATGTCTGGTTCGAGATGCGCCGCGACTATACGCCGGAAGAAGCTGCAGAGCAGATCAAGTCCAACCTGACACGCGAATGCGCGTCGCTTGGCCTTGCCATCCGCGATCTCCTGGGTGTCGGCCTCGCAATCTCTGCGCCATTAAGCTACGACGGGCGTGTGCTGAACGGAGACGTGTTGCCAACCTGGGGCGGCGTCGATCTGGCCGCGATCTTCTCCAAACATCTCGACTGTCCGCTCCACGCCGAAAACGAAAGCCATTGCGGCGCCTTAGCCGAAATGACCTGGGGTGCGGCGATCGGCGAAAAGGATTTCGTGCTCTACAAGTTCGACCTTGGCGTCGGTGGCGCGATCGTCCGCGACGGTGTCGTCCAGCGCGGCTTTAATGGCAGTGCGGCCGAATTCGGCCATATCGTCCTGGATCCCCATGGCAGTCTCTGCCGATGCGGTAATCGAGGTTGCCTGCAGACATTTGTCGGCGGTTATCACCTGATGCGGCATGCTGAAAGCTTCGGCGGCCAGCCGGTGACGATCGACCAGTTTGTTGAGCGGGCGAAGGAAGGACGCCTCGGATATCATCGGCTTGTAGAAGATGCAGCGGAAAAAGCTGGCTGGGGCATGGGAATCACAGCGACAATTCTAAATCCGCCGCTGTTCATCATCGTCGGCAAGCTGGCGACGATCGGCAAGGCTTTCACCGAGCCATTGGAAAAGAGCTTCGCACGCCACACCCTTCCCCCACCGGATCAAGTCGCCGACATGCCGAGACCACGCTTCGTCGTCGGAAAGTTTCTTGGCAACGATGATACGGTTCTCGGCGCGGTGGCGCTGGTGCTACATCAGCATGGGCGCGTGAACCATCAGTGAGGTAAAAAATGCGAGGTCGCTAAATTGATTGCCTCGCTGTTGAAAGGATACGCCGCAGGATCTACCGTTCACGCGATGAATCCCGCCAAGACGTGTTCGACTACATCGAAATGCTCTACAGCCCGAAACGCAAACACGTCAGGAACGGGAGGCTGTCGCCCGTCGAGTTCGAGAAGCAGCAGAAAATCTAACCCGAGGGTGTCTACGAAACCCGGGGCCATTCACGTTGCACAACCGTGTGGTCAGTAATGGTCTCTGGCTGTCGTGCAAGCAACGTCCGTACGATTGAGCCTTGGCTCCGGGGCTGATGATGGGCAATCAGGCGAAGGCGTGCGCGGAGGCGGTATCGAACGTCAGCCAGGCATCCTCGCCGCGTGCAAGATTCGAAATTGCCTCGTGACCGAACGGTAGGCGCACCGCGAGATCGACACCTGCAGGTGTCGCGGTGCTGACCTCGACATTGTTGCCGAGAAAAGTGATATCCCGCACCGTCACGGCAATACCTGACGGGACCGCGGCGCGTGATAGCGACAGCCGTTCCGGGCGCAACATCAGCGATGCCTTGCCGCTCGCCGTCGAAGTCCCGTGCAGCGGCACACCTTCGACAACAGATCCATCTCCGAGCGAGAGTTTTGCCTTTCCGGCATCGCTTGCGACAACGGTCGCATCCAGAAAGTTGCTGTCACCGATGAACCCGGCAACGAAACGGGTCGCGGGATTGGCATAAAGCTCCGGACCGGTACCGATCTGGTCGACTTCGCCCTGGCTGAAAACGGCAATACGATCGGAAAGACGAAGCGCTTCCTCCTGGTCGTGCGTGACATAGAGGATTGTGACGCCTGTTTCGCGATGAATCCGGCGGATTTCGAACTGGATTTCCTCGCGCAGCTTCTTGTCGAGCGCCGAAAGCGGTTCATCCATCAGGAGAACCGGCGGATTGTAGACGAGTGCGCGGGCCAGTGCCACACGCTGTTGCTGACCGCCGGACATCAGCGCGGGCATACGGTCCTCGAAACCTTCCAGCCGCACGAGCTTCAGGGCCGCCTTGACACGCTCGGCAATCTCGGCCTGCGGCCGACGGCGGATGCGCAGCGGGAAGGCAACGTTCTCGCCGACCGTCAGATGGGGGAAGAGCGTATACCGCTGAAACACCATGCCGATATTGCGCTTGTGCGACGGGGTCGACAGCAGGCTCCGGCCCTTAAGCAGAATGTCACCGCCCGACGGATCCTGGAAACCGGCGAGAACGTAGAGGGTCGTGGATTTGCCGGAGCCGGAAGGTCCCAGAAACGTCATGAACTCGCCCTCTGCGATATCCATGCTGACATTCTTGACGGCAGTGACCGGACCATAGGACTTACGGATCCCGCGAATGCTGAGGAAAGGTTCGGTCATGCTTTTCGTCCCTTGCGAAAGAGGGCTGCAACGATCATCAGAAGGATGGTGAAGGCGATGAGCAATGTGGACGCGGCAGCGATGACGGGCGTCAGATCCTGCCTGAGTGTCGTCCATATCTTGACGGGAAGGGTCTGCAGCGTCGGGCTTGCCATGAAGATCGCCAATACGACCTCATCCCAGGATGCCAGGAAAGAGAAGACTGCCGCCGCGAAAATACCGTGACTGACGGCGGGAACCGTGACCCGCAGGCGAGCCTCCCACGGACTTGCCCCACAGAGGATGGCAGCCTCTTCGATAGAGCGGTCAAATCCGTCCAGAGCGTTTCCAATCGAGATGATCGAGAAGGGCAGCGCGATCAGCAGATGGGCGATGACAAAGGCAATCGTCGTACCGGCAAGGCCAAGCTTGAGGAAGAGCGCGTAGAGCGCAACAGCAAGCACGACGACCGGCAAAATCATCGGTGTCAGGAACAGCGCACGCAGGAAATCACGGCCAACGAAGCTGCCGCGGTTGAGACCAAGTGCGGCAAGAAAGCCGATCACCACCGAGAGCACGGTGACGATCCCGGCGATCTTCAGGCTCGTCAACGCTGAAAAGAGCCAACGCGGATCGGCAAACAGGTCCTGATACCATTTGAACGTCCAGGATGGCGGAGGGAAGATCAGCCATTGCGATGAACCGAACGACAGGGCCGCGATAAAGACGATCGGCAGGATGAGAAAGATGCAGACCACCACAACGAGCACCGTGAGAAGCGGCTTGAGCCCGCCGAGCTTGTCGAAATCGAGGAGCATGACTACTTCCCCCTCGCCGGATTAAAATAGCGGAGTTGGATGGCGTAAAGCGTCAGCGTCACGACAAGCAGCACCAATGCTGCCGCGCCCCCCATCCCCCAATTGACCAGCGATTGGACAAACTGCGCGACGAGTTCTGCGAGCATCATGTTGGACGTGCCGCCGAGCAGCGCGGGCGTTACGAAATATCCAAGCGACATGACAAACACCATCAGGGCGCCCGCAACGATGCCCGGAAGCGAAAGTGGCAACAGGACGCGCAGAAAGCATTGCAACTTGCCGGCTCCACAGAGGGCGGCGGCTCTGAGAATTGCCGGATCGATCGATCGGATGACGCCCATGAGCGGCAGGATCACAAAGGGCAGCATGATGTAGGTCATGCCGATGGTCACGCCGACAAGGTTGTTAACAAGCGCCAGCGGCTTGTCGATCAATCCCAGTGCCATCAGCGTCTTGTTGATCACGCCGGTCCGCTGAAGCAGCACCATCCAGGCATATGTGCGTGCCAGCAGATTTGTCCACATCGATAGAATGATGATTGCCAGCACGATGCGTGACCACTTCTCGGGCATGATGGCCAGCAGCCAGGCGACAGGATAGCCGACGAAGATCGAAACGATGGTGACGACGCCCGCAACCAGGAAAGTGTTCAGGAACACGCGCAGATAGGTCGTGGAACCAAGCAAGGCTGCGTAGTTCTGCATGCCCGGCACCGGTTCAAGCACACTGCGCAAGAGCAGCATCGTCACCGGCACGATGAAAAAGAACACGATCAGCAACAATGCCGGCACAACATAGCCGAACTTGCGCTCACGCGTGATTTTGACGGTGTCCGTCGCTAGCGTAACAGGCATGATCGTTCATCCAGAAGGTCGGGAAGCGGGCCGGCAGAGGCCGACCCGCGAACGTCTTGGGAGACGGTTTCACTTTGCCTGCCATGCGTACCAGCGCGTTCCGATCTCATCGCGATGCGCGGCCCAATAGTTCATGTCGGCGTTCACCTGCGTATCCGCCTGCATGTCCGGAAGCGTGTTGCGCAAATCCGGCTCCATCAGCGAATTGGCGTCCAGGTTGATCGGCGCATAGCCGGTGGCGGTGGCAAACTGTGCCTGAGCCGAACCGCTCGTCGCGGCCGCGATGAATTTCATCGCTGCTTCCTTGTTCTTCGAGCCCTTCGGCACGACAAGCGAGTCCGCAGCGGTGATGTTGTTGGTCCACGATGTCTCGACGCTCACACCCGTTTCCTCGAGTGCCGTCAAGCGGCCGTTCCAGAACGAACCAAACGGCGCTTCGGCTGACGCCAGAAGCTGTTGAGATTGGGCGCCGCTGTCCCACCAGACAATATCGGCCTTGATTGTGTCGAGCTTCTTGAATGCCCGGTCCAGATCGAGGGGATAGAGCTTGTCGGCGGGAACGCCGTCGGCCAGCAACGCAGCTTCGACGACGCCCGGCGCCGACCATTTGTAGAAGGCACGCTTGCCGGGGAACTTCTGGGTATCGAACAGATCGCCCCAGGTCTTGGGGCAGGCCTCAACCGCATCCTTGTTGCAACCGATCAAGAAGGAATAATAGAAGCTGCCGACCGAGTAATCGGTGACGAAACGCGGATCGAGCTTGCTCTTGTCGATAACCGAAAAGTCGAGCTTTTCCAGAAGGCCCGCATTGCCGGCCTGAACCGCATAGTCACCTTCGACGTCGACGACATCCCAGGTCACATTGCCGGCTTCCACCATGGCCTTGATCTTGCCGTAATCGGTCGGCCCATCCTGCGTGACCGCGATTTTCGTTTCACCGGTAAAGGCGTCCGCCCAGTAGGTTTTCTGTGCGTCCTGTGTCGTCCCACCCCAACTGGTGAAGACCATGTCCTGTGCGGCGGCACTGTTCGATGCGCCGAGAGAAACCGAGAGGAGCAGCAAAGTAATTTTGTATTTCATGTTCCCTTTTCCTTTTTGTTTATGACTGTTCACGCTTGCTTCGTTCCGCCGATCGGCGAAAAGGCCGCCGGCGTCATGATCTTGTTGTCTGCAGTGACGATCAGGTCGCGGATCTTCGGCAGGAACGCCTGCCAGTCAGGGTCGGCGGCAAGGCGCGCGCGACGGGCCTGCCGGTCGTCCAGGCTCGCGAAACTCCAGATGTGAACGATCTCGTTGATCGGTCCGATTTCCGAGGAGAAGTAGCCGATGAGGTTGCCAAGATGCTTTTTCTGAATCTCGATACCGGTCTCGCCGACCACCTTGAGATATTCCGGAATGCCACCGTTCTTCAGTCTGTAGGTGCGGATCTCGACAAACATTGCGGTCACCGCATCACGAAGGGATCAGGGATCGGATCGTCCGATGTCCTGAGCCAAACGGTTTTCGTTTTGGTGTAGTCGAGTGCCGCCGCAAGTCCGCCTTCACGGCCTTGCCCGGAATGCCGGTATCCACCGAACGGCGCGATCGGAGAAACGGCGCGGTATGTGTTCACCCAGACGATGCCGGCACGAATGCGCTTGATCATGCGGTGGGCACGCGCAAGGTTGTTCGTGAAGACACCGGAGGCCAGCCCATAGGGCGTTGCGTTTGCAAGCTGTACCGCTTCTTCTTCTGTCGAAAATGAAAGAACGGAGAGCACCGGCCCGAACAGTTCGGTTTCGGCAGCCGCGGCGGAAACCCCGTCGCAGTCGAGAATTGTGGGCGTGTAGTAGAAGCCATCGCCCTCGCCTGCCCGGCCGCCGGTCACGAGCTTCGCACCTGCCGCAAGCGACGCCGCAACAACAGCCTCGATATGATCCCGTTGCCGCTTCGTGCAGAGCGGCCCGACTTCCGTTGCCATGTCGAGCGGCGAGCCGATGCGGATTGCTTCCGCCTTTGCTTTCAGAATGGTAAGGAACCGGTCTTTCACCGATGCCTCCACCAGCAGGCGCGAACCTGCGACACAGCTTTGTCCTGTCGCGGCGAAAATCCCGGCGACCTGCGCATTCGCCGCGCTCTCCAGATCGCAATCGGCAAAGACGATGAAGGGCGACTTGCCGCCGAGTTCAAGCGAGGTCGTCGCAAGGTTTTCCGCCGAATTGCGCACCACGGCCGCCGCTGTCGCCGGGCCGCCGGTGAACGCGATATGATCGACACCCGGGTGACGGGTCAGCGCGCTGCCGCAGGTCGGGCCGAAGCCCGTGAGAATGTTGACGACGCCGGCAGGAAAGCCTGCCTCATGCACCAACCGCGCGAATTCGAGCAGCGGCGCCGGGCCATCTTCCGACGCCTTGACGACCAACGTACAGCCGGCAGCCAGGGCCGGACCGATCTTCACCGCCGACAGGAAAAGCTGACTGTTCCACGGCACGATAGCGGCCACGACGCCGATCGGTTCGCGGCGTGTCCAAACATCCATGTCGGCCTTGTCGATGGGGAGCGTCGCGCCTTCGATCTTGTCCGCCAGTCCGGCATAATAACGATAGTAATCCGCGACATAAGCGATCTGCGCGGAGGTCTCTCGGATGATCTTTCCGGTATCGCGGGTCTCGAGTTCGGCGAGTTTGCGGGCATTGGACTGCACGAGATCGGCGAGGCGGTAGAGCAACTTGCCCCGTGCCGTTGCGGTCATGGCCGGCCATTCACCGCTCCAGAGAGCGTGCTGCGCAGCCTTCACCGCGCGATCGACATCGCCTTCGCGCGCTTCAGGCATAACCGCCCAGACAGCGCCGGTTGCTGGGTCGATCGAGTCGAACCGTGCCGCCCCGTCTTCAAATGTGCCGTCGATATATTGCTGGAAGTTCTGCATGGTCGCCTCACCGGAATGCCGGCATGACATCGGCAATGAAGCGTTCGAGCGATGCCTTCTTTCGCTCGAAGCTCATGCCGGTGTCGATCCAGAATGAATATTCGTCATAGCCGAGGTCCTCGTAGACCTTCAGCCGCCTGATCACCTCGTCCGCCGTGCCGATCGGCATGTTCTCGCTCATCTTCTGGGGTGTCAGATTGGGATTGGCAGCGAGATCTTCCTCGCTCAGACGTTCGATGAGGCCCTGGTCGATCGGCCGCTCATTCTTGAACCAGGCGAAGAAGTAGTTGTAGTAGGCGCTGACTTCCTTCGCTGCCCGCGCGATATCGGCCTCGTCGGACCCGACATAGGTATGGAGAAGCAGCATGATTTTCGGCCGTGAAACTCCGGTCGCCTTCTCGCAGGCCGCATTGAACCGTTCCATGAGGCTTGCAATCTCGGCCTCGCCATTGGCAAGCGGTGTGCACTGAACGTTGCAGCCATTGGCAACGGCGAATTCGTGACTGTTCGGATCGCGCGCCGCCACCCAGATCGGCGGATGCGGTTGCTGCACCGGCTTGGGCGCCGACGTCGTCTTCGGGAATTTCCAGAATTCGCCGTCATGGGTGTAGTCGCCCGCCCACAGACCCTTCACGGCTGGGATCAACTCGCGCATCCGCAAGCCAGCACCCCAAGGATCGAGACCCGGCAACAGGCGCTCATACTCGAAGCTGTATGCGCCGCGTGCGATACCGATATCGAGACGCCCGCCGGCGATGATGTCGGTCATCGCGGCCTCGCCGGCAAGTTTGATTGGATGCCAGAATGGCGCGATCACCGTGCCCGTGCCGAGCCGGACATTTGTCGTGCGGCGCGCAAGGTCAGCAATGTTGACGAACGGGTTCGGCGCGATGGTGAAATCCATGCCGTGGTGCTCGCCTGTCCAGATCGCATGCATGCCGCCCTTGTCGGCGATTTCGCACAATGCGATGAATTCCTCATAGAGTTCCTGGTGGTTCTGGCTGGCATCCAGCCGTTCCATATGGACGAACAGGGAGAACTTCATGACTTACCCCTTTGCGGCCACGGCGTGCACGCGGCCCTTTTCCTGATTTCCGAAATAAACACCGAAATTGCCCAGAGTGCTTTCCGCGCCGTAGCGCGTGACGATGTCGCGCACCGCACTGTCCGAAATCTCTGCCAAGGGCGGCGCCTGGATGGGGAAGAAGCGCCCTTGCTTCGGGATACCCTCCCCCAGTTCGCCGCGATAAACGACATGCTGCCGGGACGTCTTGGTATCCTCGTATACGGAATAGAGGAGCCCCGTCGTGAGCGTCAGCCCCACTGTCTCCGCGATATGGCCGACGAGGACTTCCATCCCATCGCCCTCGGCCTTTTCGACAAAGGGCAGCGTCCAGCCGCCCTTGCCATCCTCGACCAGCAGGATTTCGCCGTTGCGCACCGCGACCGCCCCAAGAAGCAGGCTTTCGGCGGACGCGAGCAAACTCCTTTCGGCCAAGGCAGGCGTAAAGTAGCCGCCGCGGGCATAACCAAGTCCCGTCTTGCCGCTATTGTCGAAGCTTTCGACCCGCCCAATCAGGATGACATGATCGCCCGCATCGATGACTTCGTGGGTGGCGCAGTCGAACCAGGCAGCAACATTGGCGAAAACGGGCGAGCCATACGGCCCGGGCCGCCAGTCAACCGCCGCGAAACGGTCCTCGACCGGTCGTGCAAACGTATTGGAAACATCCTTCTGGCTTTCAGACAGGATATTCACGCCAAACCCCTTCGCGCTGGTGAGCGTCGCATAGTTGCGCGAGGTCTTCGCCAGACAGACAAGCAGCAGCGGGGGATCCAGCGAAACGCTCGTGAAGCTGTTCGCGGTGAAGCCGATTGGAGCGCCCGTCCTGTCAACCGTTGTGACGACGGTGACACCCGTCAGGAACGCGCCGAAGGCATCTCGCAGGGCTCTGGCGTCTGACATCGAAGTCTCCTTCCATGGTCTCCGGGACCGAATGTTTCAGCTTGCGGCTAGCCAATCGGCGAACGCTCGGTTCACGTCTTCAGGCGCGGTCAGGTTCACCATGTGGCGGTGCCCCTCGATCACCACGGCCCGCCCTCGACGCGCGGCGGCCGCCATGTCGCGTGTCATGTCAGCGGTCGAATTCATGTCTCCGGCCCCTGTCAGGAACAGCGCCGGGCATTCAACGCCGGACCAGCAATCCGCATAGATAGCGTCCCCACCGGCGAAGGCTGCGTAGGCCGCAGCATAGCCGGCCGGATCGACAGCCTGCAGCAGGCCGCGCACGATCGCATAGGCCTCCGTTGTCTCTTCAGCTTCGGAGAACCAACGCGAAAGCGGCGCCACCCGGTCGAACACGCCGGAACCGATTTCACGCGCCCGCTCTTCCACCGCCTTGCGGGCATCGGCCCGACGGCGATGTACGCCGTTAAGCAAGGCCACTCGCCGAACCATCTGCGGCGCCGTCGCGACAATGCCGCCCGCAATCAGCGCCCCCATGGAGTGGCCGGCAACATTGACCGGGCCCGCAGATAAATCCCCCAGAAACCGCCGAAACCATTCGACATAACGGGGCAATTCCGGAGCGCCCTCCAGCGGATTCGAAAGGCCGTGACCGGGAAGATCGACCGCGATCACGCGGAAATCACGTGCCAAGCGATCGATCTGCGGCTGCCAGGCTTCGGCACGCATGCCCACACCGTGGATGAGGACGACGATTTCATCACCGTCTCCCCGCTCCAGGTATGCCCCCCCCGAGAGCGTCTTAGACCGCGGCAGGATTTGCAACATCGTGACCCAACTCCTTGAGGTCCTGATATCGGTCACCAATGCGGTGATGCGGACGGCCGCCGATGGAAGCCCCGAGCGCGACGACGATCTCGTCGGCGGCTGGCGCATCCGGGATCGCGCACTGGATGGTCAGGTAATGTGAGCGACGCCCTTCGTCGTTCTTGTCCATCAACGGAATCATGATGGAAGCATTTGCCGGACCGCGCGTATTGCAGAAGGCAAGGTAGGATTTCGCACCGACAGCACTGCGGTAATAATTGCCGAAGCGCAGCGTATGGATAAGCGCCGAAGCGTGCTCCACCTCTCCGTCAAGGCCGACGACTGCCGACTTGCCATACGCTTCGACAGCCTCCCCCGAACCGGCTTCATCAATTATCATCTTCGTCAGCAGCTCCCCCAGGACTGGAGCCACGGCATGGATCTCCGGCTTCAGGTCCTCGACGAAACCACGCCCAGCCCAAGGGTTTTTCACAACTGCGATTGCGGCGATCAGCTTGAGCGGCGTCGCCGCCTCCTTGCCGCCTTCCACGAAAGTCGTCTCCACATGCAGCAGCGTTTTCCGGATCAGTGTCACCGCGGTATCCTTCTGTCTTCCATCTGACCGTATCTTGGTATACCATCCTACAAAGTGTCAAGCCATTGTCTAAGACTTTTTTTGCAGATATGAATGCGTCCATGACAAAGAATCCGGAAAACCTGGCGGCACTCCGCATTGAAACCCCACCCGTGACACTTCGGGAAATCGCGCTCGACCGCATGCGTCGCGCCATCATCGGCGGCCTCTTCGAGCCCGGTGGGCGCCTGGTGGAAAGAACGCTGTGCGACCAACTCGGCGTGTCACGGTCCGTTATCCGCGAGGTCATCCGCCACCTCGAGGCCGAGGGCCTTGTCGAGATGCTGGCAAAACAGGGACCGATCGTTGCAAAGCTGGGTTGGGACGATGCGCGCCAGATCTATGAAATCCGTGCTGCGCTCGAATCAACCGCGGTGGCCGATTGTGCGCGGGTCGCCGGAGCCAATGTGAAGGCTCAGTTGCGCAAGGCCATGGGCGAGTTGGAGCGAACATCGAAGCAGAATTCACCCATCGGCGTGCTTGATGCCACCACGGAATTCTACAAGATCGTATTCGAGGCTGGCGGCAACAATATCGCCTGGGAAATTGTCAGCCGGCTGAACAGCCGCATCTCGCGCCTGCGCGTCATGACGCTGTCGACATCAAATCGCATGGCATCGGGTCCGTCGCAAATCAGGGAAATTTTCGCAGCGATCGACGCCAACAACCCGGAAGCGGCCGCAGCAGCCTGCCGTTCCCACGTCACGGCGGCGGCGGCGATTGCGAAGACGATCTTGAGCTAATCGCGCGGATACTTTTCGATGTTGGCACCGGCGACCCCGTCGGTTTTGAGCCTCCGGCGCCACGAATTATCTCGCCAAGACAATGACGCCTTCTCCAAAGGCATCCGGAACCATCGTTAGCTGCACAATACACAAAGCCGAGGCCATTCATGCAGGGCCTGCCGATGCCCGCACGCGCAGAACATTATGGAGGTACAAGCAATACCCGGAAATGAAATGCTCTACGTCGTCAATACGGATCCGAAAGGAATGATGGCGGCTGAAGAAGCTGTCTTTGATCTTCCCCGGGCTTTTGAAGTACATCGCCATCTCGGGATAGAGGCATGCGAAACGTTGATGGCTGGCGCGATGATCGATGGTTTCGACGAGCGCGCGGATATCGTATTTTTCAAGAAGTGGGTGCTTTGCCGTGACCATGGTATCGACGAGCAGCAGAGATGCCATCAACAGTTCCAGAAATGTCGGATAGGCCGTCTCACGCCGACGGATGAATTTCAGATTGCCAAAAACATTTTTCAGGCCGAATTCGAAGTACCCGTCATCAGGCAGATGGCGTGTAATCTCATTGGTGCAATACGCCAGCCAGTGATCATGGTGCTTCCAATGGTCGGTCCTGATGAAATGCTCGAAAGCCCTGCGGGCAGCATTCATCCAAGACTGTTCTCCGTCCACCTCAAAGAGGCGGATCAGCGCCAGCGTGGCCTCTCCATCGTAAAAAACGATCCGGAAGGGGTCTTTCACC
The DNA here is from genome assembly GCF_001425605.1 of Rhizobium sp. Leaf453. Classification (GTDB taxonomy): domain Bacteria; phylum Pseudomonadota; class Alphaproteobacteria; order Rhizobiales; family Rhizobiaceae; genus Pararhizobium. The sequence goes on from NZ_LMRG01000008.1 coordinate 27,803, forward strand.
TCTAGCGTTGATCCATCGAGAACATGCAGGAATGCGCCGCTGAAGGGGTCCTGAAAGCGGCCGATAATGCCACGCGCCAGCGCCTGGGCAACGGGAAGATAACGTTTGTCGCGGGTTAGCGTGATGTATTTGAGCAGCGTGAGGATAAAGACGGCCTGAGCGCCGAGTTTCACTTCACCATGGTTGGCGTGATCGACGACAAAGAGTTGATCGCCGTGGCGCAGCATCGCAGTGCGCAGAATATATTCTATGCCTTGAGGCACCCGCCGGGCGATCTCGATGTTGCCGGTCGCTTCCCATGCATCGAGCATGGAATAGAGCGTTCCCGCGTGGCGCAGGATGTTATAGGTTGGAATAACAGTGTCGTACGCGGGAAAGTAGCCATAAACAAAAGTGCCGTCGTCCCGCATCTGCCTTGCGAGGTAAAGGCCGGCATTTTCGATCAACGTCTCGATTTCAGTCGCCAGCGAGGGCACTTCGCGCAGCCCTTGGCCGTAACCGTCGCTTGCAAGGGAATGTAGAACACCCGACCGATCGCTGAAAATGGCTTGTGTTGCGAAGAGGTACCATTCGGGGGCCGTTTCCACCCCGCCCAGCAAGAGTGCCTCCTTGCGCCCAGTCTTGAGGTAGCGATTGATGCGCTCGAAGCTCAGGCCCAACGTCTTGCCATCATGTTCCACCCAAGCGGCAATTCCGTTCAGTTCCTGCTCCAGAAGGGCAGTGTTGAAGTTCGCATCGAAGGCAATGCCGTGGCGAAAATAATTGCGCCGCGTGGCGTTGAGTTCTGCGAGTATTTCGGTCGGCGTTGCGCTGCGGATCGAGTGGACCAGATCGGCCTTGATCCACTGCCATTCTTTTTCATCGGGCAATTGTTTTCTAAGGCGCATCAAAGCCGCCCGCCAAGCCGTCTCGAAACTGTTGCCAACGCCCGTTGCGCAACGGGCGCGGGTTTGGATATCTGAAACCGACAGGATCACGACAGTTTTTGGCGAACGACCGAAATGAGCGGCGGTCTTCCTGTGGGCTGCCTCTTCGTAGGCAGCAAGCGCGATTTTGAGCCGGGCAAGCACGGCGTCGATCGGAACGTTGGTCTCGGTCATTCATACATTTCCGAATTGGCCGGGGAGGCCGCGTTCGTTTCCGGCAGCGGCGTTCAGATCCGATAAAGTCACGCATCGGAACGCCGCTGCAGTTTTCATATCACCACTTGATGCGCAGGCCGATCTTGCCGGATATGCCATCGAAATCCGTGTCGGATATGTCCGTGTGATAGGAAATATTTCCATAGACACGGGTATTTTCGTTGAAATCCGCAGTCAAGCCGGCACCCAGTTCCAGCGTGGTCGCGCTTCGGGTATTCGTGAAACTGGTTGTATTAAAGGTAGCAACGCTGTCGACGTCGAACTCATGCCAGAGATTGACGAGCAGGAAAGGATCTACCTTCTTGCCGTCGATATCGTAGCTGCCGACCAAGCGCGCACCGATGCGCCCAGTCCAAGCGTTTTCGTCCTCAACGTTGATACGCCCGCCAATGTCGTACACCGTATCGAAATTCTGATGCTGCCAGATGATTTGCGCCTGTGGCTCGATCGCCCAGTTCTCAGTTATGTCGAGCGGAACGCCCGCCTCCAACGAGGCAGTGACGGCATTGCCGTTGAAATCGCTGGAGTAACTTCTGCCGGCTTCAGTGTGCAAATCAAGCCAGGAATACATCAAAACCGTATCGACATAGGCTCCCTCCTCCCATGTATGTGTCCAATATCCACCAACGCTATAGGCATTGATATCGAGCGAGCCTGCGAAAAGATCGAAACGCCCGAGGTTGAAGCCGCTGATATCGCCTTCAGCCCGGCTGTAACCGACAAAGAGACCGAGTGTGTCGACTTGGCCGTTGTTGTGCTCGGTTTTGTGGATCGGCGCACCGACCTGGATACCCCAGGTCGTGCCGTCATAGTTACCGAGCAGAACGTTTGAGAGGCCGGATTCATACTTCTCACCGAAAACTCGCGTCCAAAAAAGGTGTTTCGGCTCCTCGCCTGTGAACCATTCCTGCTCGCCGTGGCGTTCATGGAATGTGCCGAGCGTCGTACGCAAGAGCCCGCGTGATACGTTTGGAAGTACGTTGAAGATCGGGACTTCCGGTCGGTAGGACGGAATATTTCCACCGTCACCATCTCCGTCACCATCTCCATCACCATCACCATCGCCGTCGCCATCGCCGTCGCCATCTCCATCGCCGTCGCCATCTCCATCGCCGTCGCCGTCCCCATCGCCGTCGCCATCCCCGTCACCATCACCATCGCCGTCCCCGTCGCCGTCCCCATCGCCGTCGCCGTCCCCATCGCCATCCCCATCGCCGTCGCCGTCGCCGTCGCCTTCAATGTGATTCCTGAGATACCAGTTCTCGTCAGTGCCTTCGGTCTCTCCGCCGCGGAACAAAAGATATTCGTAGGCGCCAGCTGCCACACGTTGCGACAGGTGGAAGCTAAGGGGGTTGGTAATGCCGCCATTCGTCGTTTCCACGACTAAAATGCCGTCGTCCATGGTCTGGGCTCCCACGCCACCGACGTTTATGACTCTAATGCCGGTTGTACCCGACGCATTGCCACCATCTATGACGAGCTTGTCGGAGGGGGAATTGTCACTGTTGAGAACAGTCTGAAGAAGCAATTGCCCAAAATCACCAGCATAGTTACCGCCGATCGTGAGGCTGTCGGTCGTCGAACTTGATCCGTTCGTCAGGTCGATGATGCCGCTGTTTTGTACGGTAACAAGGTCATCTCCGAAGGACTGGATCGAAGACTGTCTGCCACCGCCAAAGAGTGTGCTGGTTTCATCGATCGAAAGTGTCCCCGTTGAGGTACCGCTGTCGCCAAGTGTGAGGTTGCCGGTCATCTCCAGTGTCGATTCATTCGTCAGGGCAATCAGTTCCCAATTGACGAGGCGCTGCGGGCCGGTTCCCTGAGTATTATGCCAGGTCAGGGTGTCGTCTGCTGAGCCGCCGTCAATCTGAATTGTCTTGAGCTCAGCATCGGTGAGACCGATGAACCGGGCATGATCGTCGTCGTTGCCCATATCGATGCCGCGGATCAGGCCGCCGCGCCAGATCATACGATCGAGACCATCACCGGCCAGAAGGTTGCCGGCAACCTCGCCGCCGTTCAGCCGAAAAACATCGTTGCCCGCCGATTGCTGGACGTTCGCGTTGACACGCCCACCCTCCATGCGGAAAAGGTCGTTGCCACCTCCCTGATCCACGCTGCCATTGATGGAGCCGGGGTCATAGTTGATGATCGTGTCGTTGCCGCTGCCCAGCGATATCGTGCTCTGCACCGTACCGTAATTGGTAATCCGGGTCTCGCTGGCGCCATCCACGAAGACACCGTTGTTGATGAATGCACCCTGATTGTTGAGGATTGTCGTGCCGCCATCGCCCATGATCGTCACGCCATTGTTGAGCGTACCGCTGTTGGTGATGTTGTTGTGGCTATCGCCGGTGAAACTGAAGGATGAATTAATGAAGGAATTGGCGTTGTTGACAACGGAGTAGGTGCCGTCACCGATGAATACCAGCCCGTTGTTCATGTTGCCGGAATTCTCGAAATTCACGACATCATTGTTTTGAAGCGTGACGCTTTGCAGGTTACCGGCACTGGTGACGTTAAGAAGGCCTGTGTCAAAGGCGGTAAAGGCACCGTTGAGATTGGTTCCAGACAGGATATCGACCGTGAGTTCGTCGAGACCACTTGTTGAAAAGCCGGATGGGTTGCCATCACAAACCACCGTATCGCCGGAAGAAGGTGTTGCCGGACTGCAATCAGCCAGAGCCAGGCCAGCTTGGGGAAGAAAGAAGACGCTTGCCAACGCGATTTTGCGCAAAGGCGCCGGTGCTTTCCGCCGCGCAATCAAGGGAGCCTGGTGGTGACGCCGCTGGAAGGTATTCTTCTTTCCCGATCCGCTTTTCGGCATCTACATGTCCCCTGTCGATGGCAATCTGGTCGAATCCATAAAAAAACCGATGCGGCAGGCAAATACAGCCCTAGAAATCTAGGGGATATAACGCGGATACGTAATATTTTTTGCGGCGGATAAATTAGCAATTCCTTTGAAAATATTACATGATTGACTTTTTGTATTATTTTGGCACTTGCCCACTGCCCCGCCGGCTTCCGCCTGAGCATGGTACGGAACTAGCTGATCATGGTCGTTTGCCCAATCACGAGGCCAGCGCGCTAGCGCAAGGCGACAGGGTATGATGCTGACAGCGCCATTTTTCGCATGACCGCACGAAAAGGCGTCAGCGGAAAGGGATGCCCACGCGGAGCATCCACAGTGGACATCTTCCAACAGACCCTATCGGCGCTAGACCCGCTCCAGGACCACCGCAATTCCCTGTCCGACGCCGATGCACATCGTCGAGAGTGAACGCTTCTTGCCGGTTATCTGCAACTCCAGCGCGGCCGTGCCGGTGAGGCGGGCACCAGACATGCCAAGGGGATGGCCGAGCGCGATGGCGCCGCCGTTCGGATTGACGTGCTCAGCGTTGTCGGCAATGCCGAGTTCGCGCAGTGTCGCCAGACCTTGCGAGGCAAAGGCTTCGTTGAGCTCGATGACGTCGAAGTCAGAGGGTGTCAGCCCGAGGCGTGCGCACAGGCGCTGCGTGGCATAGACCGGGCCGATGCCCATGATGCGCGGCTGAACGCCGGCCATGGCGCCGCCGAGAATCCGGGCGATCGGCGTGAGGCCGTATTTCCTTATCGCGGCCTCGGAAGCAATGATCAGCGCAGCGGCGCCATCGTTGACGCCGGAGGCATTGCCCGCGGTCACCGTGCCCCCCTCCTCCCGAAAGGGCGTGCCGAGCTTTGCGAGGGCCTCGATGGTCGTTGCACGCGGATGTTCGTCCTTGTCGACAACAACCGGGTCACCCTTCCTCTGTGGGATGGTGACGGGCGTGATTTCCCTGGCGAGACGTCCGTTCGCCTGCGCTGCCGCGGCCTTCGCCTGCGAGCGCACGGCGAACGCGTCCTGGTCCTCGCGCGTCACCTTGAAATCCGCGGCGACATTCTCACCGGTTTCGGGCATGGAATCGACACCGTACTGGCGCTTCATCAAGGGATTGATGAAGCGCCAGCCGATGGTCGTGTCGTAGATTTCGGCATTTCGTGAGAAGGCTGTTTCCGCCTTTGGCAGAACGAAGGGCGCACGGCTCATGCTTTCGACACCGCCGGCAACGATCAGTTCCGCCTCGCCCGCCTTGATGGCGCGCGCGGCCGCGATGGCCGCATCCATGCCGGATCCGCAGAGCCGGTTGATCGTCGTACCGGAAACGGACGCCGGCAGGCCCGCAAGCAGACTGGACATGCGCGCTACGTTTCGGTTGTCCTCACCGGCCTGGTTGGCGCAGCCGAAGATGACGTCGTCCACGGCTTCCCAGTCGATGCCGGCATTCCTCGCCATCAGCGCCTTCAGCGGGATCGCGCCGAGATCGTCGGCGCGCACAGCCGACAGCGAACCGCCGAAACGGCCGATGGGGGTGCGGATATAGTCGCAGATGTAGGCGTCGGACATGATGTTTCCTCAGAGTTCCGGTACGACGAGATCGGCGACCGCACCCTCGATATGCAGCTTTGCGCCGGTCATCGCCTGCAGTTCCTCCGTCGTCATGCCAGCAAGTTTCTCGCGCAGAACGAAGCGGCCGCCGGAAACGTCGATTACGGCATGACTGGTGTAGATCCGGGTGATGCAGCCGACGCCCGTGAGCGGGAAGGTGCATTTTTCGACGAGTTTGGGCTCGCCGTTCTTGGTGACGTGCTCGGTGATGACGACGACTTGCCTTGCGCCATGCACGAGGTCCATCGCTCCGCCGACGGCCGGCACGCCCTTGGAACCAACACGCCAGTTGGCGAGGTCACCGTTTTCCGCGACCTGATAGGCGCCGAGAATCGCGACGTCGAGATGGCCGCCGCGCACCATGGCGAAGCTGTCGGCGTGGTGAAAAAAGGAGGAGCCCGGCTTCAAGGTCACCGCTTTCTTGCCGGCGTTGATCAGATCCCAGTCCTCCTCACCGGCGGGCGGCGCCTCGCCGAAATCGAGGATGCCGTTCTCCGTGTGAAAGACCGCTTCACGGCCTTGTGGCTGGTAGCGCGCGACCATTTCCGGAAAGCCGATGCCGAGATTGACATAGGCGCCATCCGCGATGTCCTGCGCGGCGCGCCAGGCGATCTGGGAGTTGCTCAGTTTGATGTCTTCACGAGTATCGACGGTCATGCGTAGGCCACTCCTGAGCGGATCAGATCTTCTTCCTGCTTCGGATGGCTGATCTCGACAATCCCATCGACGTAGATGCCCGGGGTGACGACGTGTTCGGGATCGATGCTGCCAACCGGAACGATTTTTGAAGCTTGCACGATGGTCCTTGCCGCCGCCATGCACATCAACGGGTTAAAGTTGCGGGCGGCCTTGTTGTAGGTCAGGTTGCCATGCGTATCGCCGACATGCGCCTTGATCAGCGCAAAATCCGCCTTCAGCCAACGCTCCTGCACGTACATTCGCCCTTCGAATTCTGCCACGGGCTTACCCTTGGCGAGTTCCGTGCCGAAGCTTGTCGGCGTGTAGAAGGCCGGAATACCTGCCCCGCCGGCGCGGATACGCTCCGCGAGAGTGCCCTGCGGCACCAGTTCCAGTTCGATCTCGCCGGCGAGATAGCGATCGGTGAAGGCACGCGGGTCGGTCGAGCGCGGGAAGGAGCAGACCATTTTCCGCACCATGCCCGCATCGATCATAGCGGCAATGCCGATGCGCCCGTTGCCGGCATTGTTGTTGATGACGGTGAGTTCCTTCGGCCTCCTGTCGATGAGGGCATGGATCAGTTCGATCGGTGCCCCGGAGCCCCCGAAGCCCCCGATCATCACTGTCGCGCCGTCGCCGATGCCGGCGACAGCCTCCGCCAGACTTCCGATCGTCTTGTCCATGCAAAATCTCCCGATGTCGGCCACAGAAGTAAATCCGAAGAAACGAGCCGGCAATCCATTTTGTGCGATATTTGACTTTTGTTCAAATATCGCACAAAATGACATATCGAACTTTTCTCCACATGGAAGTCGCAATGCGCGAAACGGATTTCATCGGCGGCTTCGCCAAGGGGCTGCGCGTCATCGAGGCCTTCGGCGAAGCCAAGCCTCGCCTCACCATCACGGACGTCTCCAAGGATACCGGCCTTGACCGGGCGACGGCACGGCGCTGCCTCCTGACACTCGCAGAACTGGGCTACGCAGCCTATGACGGCAAGTTCTTCGAGTTGACGCCGAAAATCCTGCGCCTTGGCCATGCCTATCTCTCAGCCACCCCCCTGCCCGTGCTCGTCCAGCCCTATCTCGATCAACTGTCGGAAAAGGTTGGTCAAAGCGCCTCCGCTTCGGTTCTCGACGGCACGGAGATCGTCTACGTGGCACGCGCGGCACAGAAACGCGTCATGTCGATCAACCTGATGCCCGGCTCGCGCCTGCCTGCCTATTGCGCCTCGATGGGCCGGGTGCTGCTCGCGGCCTTGCCCGAAGCGGAGGCGCGCAGCATTATCGAGGCAAGCGAACGCCGGCCGAATACGTCCTTCACCAAAACAGAGCCGGACGCGCTGATGGATGAACTCGCGCGCGTTCGCCGGCAGGGTTATGCGGTGATCGACCAGGAACTGGAACTTGGCCTGCGCTCCATCGCCGTGCCGCTGGAAAATGCCCGCGGCCGGGTCGTGGCCGCGCTCAATATCGGCGCCCCGGCCGCCCACGCCGCAGCGGACGACATGGTCGAGCACTACCTGCCTGCCATGCGCGAAGTGCAGGCAGCGTTACGGCCTGTCCTCGCCTGAGTTGAACCGCGGTCACAGATCGGAAGACAAGAGATGAAAGAACGCTACTTCGCGGATTGAGCGGCCAGCCGCGCACGCTCAGCCATCCGGAAGGCCCGCGGCGTCTGACCGGTCTCGCGCAGGAAATAGCGGGAGAAATAGGCCGGATCTGCAAAACCCAAACGCAGACCGATTTCCTGTGCCGGCATCTGCGTGAAGACGAGGTCGCGCCGCGCCTCGTCGATCAGTTTGCGACCGATATAGGCATGAGCCGTGAACCCTGTCGCGCCCTTGACGATGCGATTGAGATGGGTGGGCGAAACGCCCAGTTCCCGCGCATAAAACTGCGCCGGCTTCTGACTGCGAAAATGCTGCTGGATGAGGGCGTCGAGGTATTCGACGCGCCGAGCCGTCTCGCCGGCTTCCTGTTCCGGATTGCCGCGAGCCCACTGTCGTGCCGCCAGCGTCAGCGCAGAAACCAGGTAAGCCTCCATCATGTCCGTGCGGCCGCTGCGCCGGTTTGTCCATTCTCCGGCCAGCCGCTCCAGTGTCGCGATGATGAAGGCGCCGTCGGGTTCCCTTGGATCGAGCAGTGTTAGCCGCGGCTCCGATGCAAAGCCCATCACCTCGCCTGCAAGCCGCATGTGGGATGCGAGCAGCGTGAAGACATGGCCGTCGATATCCCGGGAGAATCGGAAACCATGGTCCACCGCCGGCGGCATCGTGACGATGGCGGGGGGCGTCAATGGCCAGCGCCCGCCACCGAACAGGGCATCGCCTGATCCGGCGGAAATGTACAGGATCTGGAAGAAGCTGTCGTGCCGATGCAAGCCTATTTCGTAGCGATGCAGGCTGCTGCGGGAGGGAACGGTTTCGCAATGCAACCAGAAATCTGGCTCTTTGGCAGCCTTTTCGCCGTAGAGATTATAGGTCGGTACAGATTTCGTCATCTCGTCACCGCACAAACAGGATGTTCGATTTGTACAATTATTGGACCGATACGTCCATTGCCTCGCCCAGCCTCCCTGCCCGACAATTTGTGAAATGCAAGTTCGGGATCGAGGTTCGGGAGGACATCATGCGCGTTCAGGTCGCCATTATCGGCTCGGGTCCGTCGGGGCTGCTGCTCGGCCAACTGCTCGGCAAGGCCGGCATCGAGACGGTCATTGTCGACCGGTCGAGCCGGGAACACATTCTCGGCCGCGTGCGGGCCGGCGTGCTGGAGGAAGGCACGGTGGCCTTGATGAACCGGGCCGGCGTCGCAGCCCGCATGCAGGCAGAAGGCCTGCCGCACGATGGCTTTTCGCTCGCCTTCGACGGGCGCGACCATCGCATCGACCTCTTCGGCCTGACAAGCGGCAAGCGCGTGATGGTCTACGGCCAGACGGAACTAACACGCGACCTCATCGGGCAGCGCGAGGCCGATGGTCACCCGACCATCTATGAGGCGTCCAACGTCACGCCGCATGACTTCGACGGCACTACGCCCTACCTCACCTACGATAAGGACGGTAAGACGCATCGGATCGACTGCGATTTCATCGCCGGCTGCGACGGCTTTCATGGGGTGAGCCGAAAAGCGGTGCCTGAGAAGGCGATCCGCACCGTTGAAAAGGTCTATCCGTTCGGCTGGCTCGGCATTCTCTCCGAAGTGCCGCCGGTGAGCGACGAACTCATCTATGCCAATCATGCACGCGGTTTTGCACTTTGCTCCATGCGCTCTCGGACCCGTAGCCGTTACTACATCCAGTGCGCGCTCGACGAGAAGATCGAGAATTGGTCCGATGCTCGCTTTTGGGACGAGTTGCGCCGGCGCCTTCCCGCCCACCACGCCGAGGCAATGGTCACCGGCCCGAGCTTCGAGAAATCGATCGCGCCACTGCGATCCTTCGTCGCCGAACCCATGCGCTTCGGGCGCCTTTTCCTCGTCGGCGACGCGGCCCATATCGTGCCGCCGACTGGCGCCAAGGGGCTTAACCTTGCGGCGAGTGACGTGCACTACCTCTTCAACGCCCTGCTGGAACACTATCACGACCGCTCGAACGCCGGGATCGACGCCTATTCCGTCAGGGTGCTCGCGCGTGTCTGGAAGGCCGTGCGATTTTCCTGGTGGATGACAACCATGCTGCATCGCTTCCCCGAGGCCGGTGATTTCGAGCAAAAAATCCAGGAGGCCGAACTCGACTACCTTACCCATTCCCGCGCTGCGGAAACCGTGCTGGCGGAGAATTACGTGGGCTTGCCCTATTGAGGCTTAGCCCACGCTGTTCAAGCCGCGGGCGACACCTCGCCGGCAACTTCACGGATTGTCTGCATGAGGATGGCCTGCGGCATTGAGGGCACGGCGTCGGCACGCATGGTGAGGCCTACCGGACCCTTGGTACCACTGGTATCGATCGGCAGCGCCACCAGTTTTCCCTCAACAATATCTGCCGCCACGACTCCTTCGGAGATGATCCAGATCGCATCGGTTTCGCGCACAAAGGCGCGGCCGAAGGCATCCGAGACAGTCTCGATCTGGTTGGCCACCCCGGCAATACCGTTGGTGATCAAAAAGCTTTCCACGAAAGGACGGATGATGGAGCCGCGGGTTGGCATCAACACCGTATAGGCATCGAGCCTGGAAAAGATCGCCCCTCGAGACAACAACGGATGACCAGTGCGCACGCAGAACACCACCTTTTCCGAATAGAGGTGCTCGAAGGAAAAACCCGTCATCTTCTCCGGTGCCGCCAGTCGCCCCACGACAAGGTCGAGATCGCCGACGCGCAACTGTTCCAGCAACACAGCGTTCTCGCCGGTGACGATCTTGATCGTCGCTCCCGTGCCCTCGGCAAGAAAGAGTTTCATCGCCTTCGGCATGATCCGGGACGAGACCGTCGGCAACGCGCCGATCCGGATCGGCGGCGCATCACCGGAGCGTGCCTGCGATACCGAATCGAAGCCCTGCCGCAGCGCCGTTAGCGCAGCGCCGGCATGTTTGAGGAAGACTTCACCATAGCGGGTGATCTTGATTCCTCGTCCATCGCGCTCGAAGACGGCGACGCCCAGAACCTCCTCCAGTTCGCGGATCGTCTTCGTGACGGCAGGTTGGCTGACATGCAGCAGATCGGCCGCCTTCATCACGCTCTTCTGGCGCGCCACCTCGACAAAGGTTTGCAGATGGCGGAACTTGATGCGGCTGTCGACCACTGTTTCATAACCTCCAAGTTAATGGAACGGCATGAAATATCATTTTACCTAACCAGATCAAGCGATCAATCTGGAGACACGGGAGGAGATCGACGTGCAATTCGCAACCGTCAACGACGTTATCCTGCATCACCAACTGATCGGCGGCCCTGCCGGAGCGCCGGTCATCGTGTTCGCCAATTCGCTTGGAACGGATTTCCGCATCTGGCGCGATGTCGTCGTGCGCCTTGCCGGCGACTTCCCGATCATCACCTACGACAAGCGCGGGCATGGTCTCTCCGATCTCGGCCAGATGCCCTACTCGATCGACGATCATGTCCTAGATCTGGCCGCCTTGCTCGACCGGCTTGATGTGAAGGACGCCGTCATCTGCGGCCTCTCCATCGGAGGCATGATTGCGCAAGGACTGGTTGCCAAGCGTCCAGACCTCGTCAAGGCGCTTATCCTGTGCGACACGGCACACAAGATCGGCACCGACGAAATGTGGAACGCTCGCATCGAGACCATCGAAACGAAGGGCATTGAAAGCCTCGCCGATTCTATCCTCGAACGCTGGTTTACGCCCGCCTTCCGACGTCCGGAAAATGCCGCCTATCATGGCTATCGCAACATGCTGACGCGCCAGTCTGCCATTGCCTATGCCGCCACCTGCGCCGCGGTGCGCGATGCCGACCTGACCGAGACGACGAAGCGCATTTCCGTGCCGACGCTCTGCGTCGTTGGCGATCAGGACGGCTCGACTCCGCCCGATTTAGTGCTTTCCATGGCGAAACTCATTCCCGATGCCCGCTACGAGGTCATCAAGGACGCCGGGCATATTCCGTGCGTCGAGCAGCCGGATATTCTGACCGAGATGATCCGCGCCTTCCTTGCCACCCTACCTTCCGGAGACAAGCCACATGGCTGATTCCCAAACCTTTTCCGATCGCTACCGTCAGGGCATGACGACCCGACGCGCAGTCCTGGGCGACAACCATGTCGACCGCGCCTCGTCGTCGGCGACCACCTTCGATCAACCCTTTCAGGAACTGATCACTGAAGGCGCCTGGGGCACGGTATGGTCGCGGCCGGGCTGGACGAAGCGCGAGCGCTCCATGGTGACGATCGCGCTGCTGGCCGCCCTTGGCCATGACGAGGAAGTGGCGATGCATGTGCGTGCGACCCTCAACACCGGCGCGAGTCGTGAGGATATCGCAGAGGCGCTGCTGCATGTGGCGATCTATGCCGGCGTGCCCGCCGCCAATCGTGCGTTCAAGATCGCCAAGCACGTGTTCGAGGACATGGATGCCGGAAAGGCGGCCTGAGGCAGACATGACAGACCTTTCAAACAGCAAGCCCGAAACCGGTGCCTTCTTTCCCCGCGATCGTCTGTGGCATCCGCCCGGTCTGACACCCGGCTACAAGACCTCCGTGCTGCGCTCGCCGCAGAAGGCCCTGCTCTCGCTCGATGGCACGGTGTCGGAAATCACCGGGCCGGTCTTTGGCCATTCAATCCTCGGCGAACTCGACAACGACCTCATCCACAATTTCGCAAAGTCCGGCGAAAGCGCCATCGGCGAACGACTTGTCGTGCATGGACGGGTACTGGACGAACGGGGGCGGCCCGTACCCGGCGCACTCCTGGAATTCTGGCAGGCCAATGCAGGCGGGCGGTACCGCCACAAGAAGGAGACCTATCTCGCGCCGCTCGATCCGAATTTCGGCGGCTGCGGGCGCACCATTACCGATGCGAACGGTCACTACGCATTCCGCACCGTCAAGCCCGGCCCCTACCCTTGGCCCAACGGCGTCAACGACTGGCGCCCGGCGCATATCCACTTCTCCGTCTTCGGCCACGGCTTTGCCCAGCGCCTGATCACGCAGATGTATTTCGAGGGCGACCCTATGATCTGGAAGTGTCCCATCGTGCAGACGATCCCCGACAAGGCTGCGATCGAACAACTGGTCGCAGCGCTCGACTGGGGCAACACGATCCCAATGGATGCGCGCGCGTACAAGTTCGACATCGTCCTGCGCGGCCGCCGTTCGACGCTGTTCGAAAACCGGATGGAGGGCAACTGATGGTGCAGTCGCTCGGCTTCCTCAAGGAAAGCGCCTCCCAGACGGCGGGGCCTTATGTCCATATCGGCCTGACGCCAAATTTTGCCAGCATCGGCGGCGTCTACGAGACCGATCTCGGCGCAACCATGGTCAACGACAAGACACTTGGCCGGCGCATCACCATCAGCGGCCGCGTGCTCGATGGCACCGGCACGCCGCTGCGCGATGCACTCATCGAGATCTGGCAGGCCGATGCGAGCGGCCTCTACAACAGCCCATCGGAACTGCGCGGCAGCGCTGACCCGAATTTTGCCGGCTGGGGCCGCTGTCCTACCCACGGCGAAACCGGCGAATACCGCTTCGAGACCATCAAACCCGGCCGCGCACCGTTCAGGGATGGTCGCCTGATGGCGCCGCATATCTCGTTCTGGATCGTCGCCCGCGGCATCAATCTCGGCCTCAACACGCGCATGTATTTCGGCGATGAGGAAACGGCCAATGCCGAAGACCCCGTGCTTGCCCGCATCGAACACCGCATCCGCGTGCCGACGCTGATCGCGGCCGCCAACGGCGACACTTACCGTTTCGACATCCATCTCCAAGGGGAGAAAGAAACGGTGTTCTTCGATATTTAGACACGACGCGTGGCGATTGGCCTATAGTAGGCGCGCAACCCGCAGCATGGATCCTCGGGCTTGGCCTGAGGATCCACCACCGTCTGTCTTGTTGATCTGAGGGCTCCATGACCGTTTCCGCCTTCGACCACCCCTATCTGTCCGGCTTCGTCGGCGACGAGGAGGTGGCGTCGTTCTTCTCGGCAGCAGCGGAGCTGGAAGCCATGCTGGCCTTTGAGGTAGCGCTGGCCAAGGCGGAGGCGATTGCGGGCGTTATCCCTGCCGATGCGGCCCACGCCATCGAGCGCGCGGCGCATCTGTTCTCGCCCGATGTGGCCAGCCTTCGCGCCGCGACGGCGCGGGACGGCGTCGTCGTGCCGGATCTCGTGCGGCAATTGCGGGTAGTCGTGGGCGAACCGCATGGACATTGCCTGCATTTCGGTGCGACCAGTCAGGATGTCATCGACAGTGGGCTGATGCTGCGGCTGTCTCGCGTCCTGGCCCTTCTGGAAGACCGGCTGGACGGGCTGATCGGCGCGCTGGCAGCTTTCTCGGTGACGTTTGGTGGACAAAGTCTGATGGCGCGCACGCGCATGCAGCCGGCCATTCCGATTACTGTGGCCGACCGCCTCGACGCCTGGCGCCAGCCGCTGGAGCGCGTCGCCGAGCGGCTGGAAATCTTTGCATTGGAAGGGCTCTCCGTGCAGTTCGGTGGAGCGGCCGGTACACTGGAAAAGCTTGGCGACAAGGCGGCCACCGTGCGCGCCGCACTGGCCGACGAACTCGGCCTTGCCGACACGCCGCAATGGCACAGCCAGCGCGACCGTATCGGAGAGCTTGCAGGCCTACTGGCCGCCATCACCGGCAGCCTCGGCAAGATCGGGCAGGATATCGCGCTGATGGCCGATCGCAGTGAGGAGATCGTGCTTTCCGGCGGCGGCGGTTCGTCCACCATGCCGCACAAGCAGAACCCGGTCGCCGCGGAAATACTGGTCACACTTGCCCGCTTCAATGCCGTACAGCTTGGCGGCATGGCACAAGCCGCCGTGCACGAGCAGGAACGCTCTGGCGCTGCCTGGACGCTCGAATGGCTGATCCTGCCGCAGATGGTGGTCGCGGCGGGAACCTCGCTGCGCCTTGCCGGCGAACTTCTTGCGTCAATCCGTCAACTTGGCTCGCTCTCTGACGAAATCCAATAACCTCAGGGTTATGATATGAGGTCACTTTTTCATTTTACATCACTTTTCTATCTGCCAAGCTAATAAAGGCCTATTTGCCATTCGTAAAATGTCTGGCTGGTCGCGCGACCGGTCTTCAGGGAGGAAATCATGAAGAAACTTGCGATCGCCGCGCTCGCGGCTGCGCTTATGGGCGGCGTTGCCCATGCCGATACGATCAAGGTCGGTGTCGTCGGGCCATTCTCCGGCCCCTTTGGGTTGCAGGGCAAGAATTTCAAGGCTGGTATCGACGCCTATATGGCGTTGAACGGCAATACAGTCGGTGATGACACGATCGAGATCATTTATCGCGACATTCCCACCGCTGATCCGGCGCAATCGAAGGCCCTGTCGCAGGAACTGGTCGTCAAGGAAGGCGTGCAGTATCTTGCAGGCTTCTACTTCACTCCCGATGCGATGGCCGCAACACCGCTGCTCGAGCAGGCGAACGTACCGATGGTGGTAATGAACGCCGCGACGTCAGCCATTGTTACCAAGAGCCCCTATGTGGTGCGCACATCCTTCACCACCTGGCAGACCTCGACGCCGATCGCCAAGGTCGCCTTCGATGGTGGCACCAAGAAGGTGATTTCCGTCGTAAGCGACTATGGTCCGGGCGTCGATGCCGAAGCCGCCTTCAAGACCGGCTTCGAGGCCGCCGGCGGCCAAGTTGTCGAAGCAATCCGCATCCCGCTGCAGACCAACGACTTCTCGCCGATCATGCAGCGCATCAAGGATTCGGGTGCCGAAGGCGTCTTCGCCTTCCTGCCGTCCGGTCCGACGACGCTGGGTTTCGTGAAGGCCTTTAACGAGAACGGCCTCAAGGAGGGCATCAAGTTCTTCGCTCCCGGCGACCTGACGCAGGAATCCGACCTGCCGGCGCTGGGCGATGCGGCGCTCGGCCTGACCACGACCTTCCACTACGCCGTCTCGCATGACAGCGCCGAGAACAAGACGTTCGTCGAGGCTGCCGCCAAGGCCATCGGCAATCCGGCCGAACTTTCCTTCCCGGCCGTCGGCGCGTATGACGGCATGCATGTCATCTACAAGATGATCGAGGCAACGGGCGGCGATCAGGATGCCGCCAAGGCTGTCGAGGCCGTGAAGGGCCTTTCCTGGGAAAGCCCGCGCGGTCCGGTCACGATCGACGCTGAGAGCCGCCACATCACGCAGAACATCTACCTGCGCGAAGTCGCGAAAGCGGACGACGGGACCTACTTCAACAAGGAAATTCAGACCTTCGAGAAGCAGGGCGATCCGGGTCTGAAGGCTGCGAAGTAGGCGAATTGCCTCGGGCGACGTCCCGGCGATGGATCCTCGGGTCAAGCCCGAGGATGACGGAGGGGAGTAAAGCGCTTCCCCTCCATCAGCAGCGCAGCATGCGGCGGCGTCGCTGTGATACGCCGCTCTCGCTTCTTTCGTCGTCCTCGGGCTTGACCCGAGGAGCCACACCCATGGCACAACACAGACGACGGGTAACATCAGGACAACAACATGCAAACGGTCTTCAGCATCGGTGTCGATGCGCTTGCTTACGGCATGGTGCTCTTCGTCATTTCCATTGGCCTTTCGGTTACGATGGGACTGATGCGGGTTGTCAACCTTGCCCACGGCGCCTTCGCCATGATCGGCGGTTATATCGCCTCCTATGCGGCGCGTGATCTCGGGCTTGCCTATGCCGTCGCGGTGATGCTCGCGGTCGCCGGCACGATCCTCATCGCCATTCCCATCGAGCGCCTGCTCTATCGCCGCATCTACGGCCAGCCGGAGCTGACGCAGGTGCTGATGACCATCGGCATCACCTTCTGCATCATCGGCATCGCCAACTATGTCTTCGGCCCGACGCTGAAGACCATTCCGACGCCGGAAACGCTGCGCGAACCCGTCAGCCTCGGCTTCCGCACCGTCTCGTCACACCGGCTTTTCGTCATCGCCTGCGGCGCGGCCGTCGCACTCGGCCTCTGGTACTTCATCGAGCGCACCGCCTTCGGGGTGAAGCTGCGCGCCGCAGTGGATAATGCCGCCATGGCCGCCGCGCTCGGCGTGCGGACCCAGGTCGTCTACGCCGTCAGTTTCGCCGTCGCCGTCGGTCTTGCTGCCTTCGGCGGCGTGGTCGGGGCCGAACTTTTGCCGATCGAGCCCTATTATGCGCTGCGCTACATGGTGACCTTCCTTGTCGTCGTCTCGGTCGGCGGGGCGGGCTCCATCCCCGGCGCGCTCGCAGCCTGCCTGCTGCTCGGCGCCATTGACACGACAGGGCGCTACCTCATGCCGGAATTCGGTGAATTCTTCTTCTATCTTGCCGTTATCGCCATCGTCTGGCTCTTTCCTCGCGGCCTTGCCGGAAGGGCGAAGTGATGGCGATGTTGAGCAATTCCGACACCTTGTCCGTGACCAGCGATCGCCGCGCGCGGTTGACGCGCGACGCAGTCGGTGTCCTCGTCATCCTTGCGCTGGGCGTTGCGGGCTATGTCCTCTTCCCGAATAACCTTGCGCTCCTGACGCGGATCACGGCGATCGCGCTGCTTGTGCTGTCGCTCGATCTCGTCACCGGCTACTGCGGTGTCGCCACGCTTGGCCATGCCGCGCTGTTCGGTGCCGGTGCCTATGGTGCCGGCATCGCGGCGGCGCATTTCGGCATCACCGACCCGGTCGCCATGCTCGCGGTCGGCATCATCGCGGGCTCTATTGCCGGCCTCATTTCCGGGGTCGTGGTACTGCGAGCACACGGCCTGCCGCAACTCGTCCTGTCCATCGCCATCATCCATCTCGCCCACGAGGCGGCCAACAAGGCCTCCGGCTGGACAGGCGGCAGCGATGGTCTCTCCGGCATCATGCCGGACGCGGTCTTCGGCGTCTGGCAATTCGATCTCTGGGGCCGTACGGCCTATGTCTTCGGCATCGTGCTGCTCGTCGTGACCTTCGTCCTGCTCCGCCAGATCGTCCGCTCGCCCTTCGGCATGCTGTGTCGCGGCATCCGGCAGGATCCGGTGCGCATCCGGGCCATGGGCGGCTCTGTGCATGGCACGCTCATTAGGATGTATATCATCTCCGGCGCGGTCGCCGGGGCAGGCGGCGCGCTCAATGCCATCTCCACCCAGGTCGTCGGCCTCGACAGCCTGTCCTTCACGCTGTCGGCCGAAGCGCTGGTCATGCTCGTGCTCGGCGGCACCGGCTCGCTTTACGGCGCGCTGCTCGGCACCGTCACCTTCCTGTGGTTCGAGGATGTGGTTTCGGCCGCCAACCCGTTCCACTGGCTCACCATCGTCGGCGCGCTGCTGATCGCCGTCGTGCTTTTTGCGCCCAAGGGACTTTATGGCTCGCTCGCCGCATATTTCGAACGCCGCGGGAGAAAGAACCCATGAGCGCGATCTTCGATGTCCGGAACCTGAAGAAGACGTTCGGCGGCCTTGTCGTCACCAACGATGTATCATTGTCCATGGCACCGGGCGACCGTGTGGCGCTGATCGGTCCGAACGGCGCCGGCAAGACCACCTTCGTCAACCTCGTCACCGGCAATATACTGCCGAACGCAGGGAGCGTCATGCTCGGCGGCCAGGATGTGACGCGCCTTGGCCCGACCGAGCGTGTACGCCGCGGCTTGGTGCGCTCGTTTCAGGTCACGCGGTTGTTTTCCGAGATGACGCCGGAAGAGCATGTGGCGCTTGCAATCCTGCAGCGCGAGGGGCGCTCGGGAAAGATGTTTGCGAGCCATCGTGCCATGCCGGATGTGATGGAGGAAGGGCATACGTTGTTGTCCCGGCTCGGCATCGCCCATCTTGCCCGCCATCGGGTCAGTGAGATCGCTTATGGCCAGCAACGTCTTCTCGAATTGTCGCTCGCCCTTGCCTTGAAGCCGAAGGTGCTGCTGCTCGACGAGCCCGCAGCCGGCGTGCCGCAAAGCGATACCGCGCGGATCGAGCAGGCGATCGCCGACCTGCCTTCCGATCTCGCCGTGCTGATGATCGAGCATGACATGGATCTCGTCTTCCGCTTCGCAAAGCGTGTCGTCGTTCTGGCGGCGGGCGAGATCATCTTTGACGGATCACCGGACGCCGTGACGAAGGATGTCCGCGTGCGCCAGGCCTATCTCGGGAGCTATGCCGATGCCCGCAGCGTCGCTTGAAATTTCCGGCCTGTCCGCAGGCTACGGTCCGACGCGTGTGCTGGAGGGTATATCCTTCTCCGCGCCCGCGGGTCGCCGCCTCGCCGTACTCGGCCGCAACGGCATGGGCAAGTCGACGCTCTTTGCCACGCTGGCAGGCCAGACGAAACGCTACGGCGGTGAGATACGCCTCGGCGGCACATCGATCGAAGGCATCGACAGCGCATCCCGCGCGCTGAAGGGCTTGGGCTATGTGCCGCAGTCTCGCGATGTCTTCCCGACCCTGACGGTGGAGGAAAATCTCTTTGTCGGCCTGAAGGCACGGCCGCGCTCTTCCATCGAAGAGGCCTACACCATGTTTCCGCGCCTGAAAGAGCGGCGCAGAAACCTCGGCTCGCGACTGTCCGGCGGCGAGCAGCAGATGCTGACGACGGCGCGCACCATCCTCGGCCAACCCTCCGTGCTTTTGCTCGACGAACCGCTGGAAGGGCTTGCCCCCGTCATCTGCGAGGAACTGATGGCCGCCTTCGGCATGCTTGCAGCGTCCGGCGCGATGACCATCCTGCTCGTCGAGCAACGGATCCAGAGCGCACTCGATTTCGCCGAAGAGGTCATCATTCTCGAGCGTGGCCGTATTGCCTGGAGCGGCACGCCCGCCGCGCTGTCAGCCGACCAGCACGCCGTCGAAACCCTGCTCGGCGTAGGCGGTCTGCATTGACAGCAGAACCCGGTTTATCGCGCCCGGTTGTTCAACGTGCCGACCGACAGGGCATGCTCGACCCCGGCATTGATGTGATGGCGTAGCAGCCGTATTGCGGTTTCGATATCACGGCTCAACGCGGCCTCCTTCAAGGCGCGGTGCTCCGGGCGCGAGGCTGAAGGGCGGAAGGCCAGTGCAATCATCTGATAACGCAGGTACTTGTCGAAAACGTCGGCATGGGTCTGCATCAGCACGCGCGAGCCGCAGGCCGAGATCAGCATCTGATGGAAAGACCAGTCGCTGCGGCGCCAAGCGTTGATATCAGAGGTATCGCCCGCCTCCAGCCGCTCCTCATGGCTGTCGAGCTTGTGATGCGCGGCGATGACGCCCGCCTCCCAGTCGAGCGTACCCGCCTCGAACGAGCGCGCAAGAGCGTGCTCCTCCAGCAGCAATCTCAACGCAGCAATCTCGCGCAGGCCGGCTTCCGAAATCGGCGCAACCTCGAAACCACGCTGTCCTTCTGCACGCACGAAACCATCGGCAGCAAGCCGGCTCAGGGCCTCGCGCAAGGTGCTCGTGCCGGCGTTATAGCCATCGCGCAAGCCGTCGAGCTTCAGCTTTTGTCCCGGCTTCAGCCGTCCCATGATGATATCTGCGCGGAGACTTTGATACACTGTCTCGCCAAAGGGCTGTCCGGCATCCGTCATGTCGTTCATCGACTACCCTCCGCGAGCAGTCCATGTTCGACGGTGTAATCGATGCAGGCGCCGATATGGCGCGTCAGCAGCACCTGGGCGCGAGGGATGTCTCGCTTGAGTGCACAATCCAGCAATTCGTGATGTTCCTCAGCTGCGACCGAGCCGCGGAACATCACCAGCAGGACCTGATATCTGAGGAACCGATCGAAAATCCGGTCATGCGTGGCTAGCAGTTCCTGCGATCCGCAGGCGGCGATCAGCGCGACATGGAATTCACGATCGTAACGCTTCCAGATTTCCGATACCGAACGGTCGCCGGCCAGCATCTTTTCTTCCATCCGCGACAGCTTGTGATGCGCCGCCACCACGCTGGCCTCCCATTCGATGTCTCCGGCTGCAAAGGAGGCTTCAACCGCATGGCATTCGAGCAGAATGCGCATGTCCGAAATCTCGCGAAGGTCTCGGGCCGAGATCGGCGCGACTTCGAAGCCCTTCTGCGTTTCGAAACGGATCAAGCCCTCAGAGACGAGCCGCAACAACACTTCGCGCAAGGTGGCGACGCTCACGGCATAGTGGCCGCGCAGTTGTTCCAGGCGCAGTTTACGCTCGGGTTCCAGCCGGCCGAAGATGATGTCGCTCCGGAGCCGGTGATAAATCTGGTCCCCGACCGTGTCGGGCAGTGACAATGCGATTGTCATAAAACTCTCTCCCGGCACGCATTTGAGCCGAACCGCCGCGTCTGCGCAAGATGTCCGGTCAAGTTCAAATCATATGTTAAAATAAAAAATATCATATGAATATGAAATCCGGTGTTGATTTCGAATTTGCCAGATGTCAGTCTCGCTTTCGGAGGGGCGGCAAGGAGGAATGCCGTCATCATCAATGGGAGGAGAAATTATGGCTGCCAAACTTACCCGGCGCAGTGTCGTCGCTCTCGGTTCCGCCGCATTGGCTGCACCGTTCCTGTTGCGTGCAGCGCAAGCTCAGGAGCCTTTGCATATCCGGTTCTCGGCCGTCTTTTCGGACCAGGACATCCGCGCCGAGATGATGAAGAAATTTGTTGAGGGCATCGGCTCGGGCTTCCGATACGAAGGCTTTTACGGTGGCGTCCTGTTCAAGCAGGGCACCGAACTCGTCGCGCTCCAGCGCGGCAATCTCGAAATGGGCAATATCGCACCGCAGGACGTCTCCAATCAGGTTCCGGCCTGGTCGATCCTGACCTCGGGCTACCTGTTCCGGGACTCGGCGCACATGACCAAGTTCTTCGCGAGCGATGCTGGTGCCGAGATGAAGAAAATGGCCGAGGACCAGCTCGGCATCAAGATTCTCGGACCAACCTTCTATGGCACCCGGCAGGTCGGTCTCAACACGACAAAGAAGGTTAGCGTTCCCGCCGATCTCGCCGGCGTCAAGCTGCGCATGCCGGGCGGCGAGGCCTGGCAGTTCCTCGGCACCGCGCTCGGCGCCAACCCGACGCCGATGGCCTATGCGGAGGTCTATACCGGCCTGCAGACCGGCGCGATCGACGGGCAAGATAACCCCCTGCCCAATGTCCAGAACATGAAATTCTTCGAGGTGATGAAACAGATCGTGCTGACCTCGCATCTCGTCGCATTCGATCTCTTGACGCTGTCGAAAAAGGTCTGGGACGGACTTTCTCCCGAACAGCAGAAGACGGTGCAGGCCGCCGCCGACGAGGCGATCGCATGGAGCACCGCCGAGCACGTCAAGAAAGAAGAGGCGCTGGCCGCGAGCTTCAAGGAAAAGGGCCTCGACGTCTATGCACCTGACGTCGAAGCCTTCCGCGCCCATGTCCAGAAAGCCTATGCCGAATCCGCCCTCGCCAAGGACTGGCCGGCCGGCATGGCCGAGCGCATTGCAGCTCTCTGATCCATCCTGCGGCTCGCGTTTGTCGCGGGCCGCATTCCTGTCCGGTGGCATCGGGAAAACCCATGACAAATTCCAGACTTTTCGATTGGCTGAGGCGGCGCGCGGAAGACGTGTCGGTACTGCTGCTGCTCGCCATGTTCATCGTCTTCATGATCCAGATCGTGTCACGCTACGTCCTCAACCTTCCGATTGGCTGGACGCATGAAATCAGCGTCGTGCTGTGGATCTGGCTTGTGCTGTTCGGCGCATCCTACATCGTGCGCGATTCCGAGGAAATGCGCTTCGACCTGGTCTATGCGTCGGTTGGAGACCGGGCACGAAGGATCATGGCCTTGATCACCGCGGTGGTCCTCGTCGCTCTCTTCGCGCTCGGCCTGCCCGCTGCCTTTGATTATGTCACCTTCATGAAGGTGGAGAAGACCGCCTATCTCGGCATCCGGTTCGACTGGCTCTATTCGATCTATATCGTCTTCGCCGTCGCCATGATCGTCCGCCATCTCTGGATCGGCTGGACCTCTATCTTCGGCAAAGCACCCGAGGCCTACGATCCCACCAAGGCGAGTTCCGGCGTATGAATCTCACCAGCCCTTTCTCTATCGCCATTGTTGTGATCACTGCACTTGCGCTGCTTGGAATGCCGATCGGCCTTTCGATGATCTGCGGCTCCATCCTTTATCTGTGGATGGCCGGCATGGATATGGGAACAGTCGCAGAGCAGTTTCTCAACGGCATGTATTCCAACTATATCATCCTCGCCGTGCCACTCTTCATCTTCGCTGCGGAAATCATGAATTCCGGCTCGATGACGGAACGGCTTCTGCGCTTCTGCAATGTTCTGGTCGGCCGTTTCCGGGGCGGTCTCGCCCAGGTCAACGTCATCCAGAGCCTGATCTTCGCCGGCATGTCGGGATCGGCCATCGCCGATGCCGCAGGCTCCGGCCGGATGATGCAGAACATGATGACGCGCGAGAACCGCTACACGCCGAGCTATGCGGCGGCGCTCACCGCGGTCACGGCCGTCATCGGCCCGATCCTGCCTCCCTCAATCCCGATGGTGATCTATGCACTCGTCTCCGATGCGTCGATCGGCTACCTCTTCCTCGGCGGCGTCGTGCCAGGTCTGATCATGACGGCGATGCAGATGCTGCAGGTGGGCTGGGACGCGCGGCGGAAGAATTTCCCGGTGGAGGAGCCTGTGCCGCTGAAGGATGTTCCGCGCATCACCTGGCAGGCTTTTCCAACGCTGCTCATGCCCGTTATTCTTCTCGGCTGCATCTATTCCGGCGTCACGACGCCCACCGAAGCCGCCGCACTCGCCGCAGCCTACGCAGTCATCGTCTCGACGGTCATCTACCGCAGCCTGACACTGCGCGAGGGCTACAATGCGGTGCTGGTGAGCGCCAAGACCTCGGCTTCGATCGGGATGATGATCGGCGGCGCGCTGGTGTTCAATTACGTCGTCACGATCGAGAACCTTCCGGAATCGCTGCGCGCGATCCTCACCAGCTGGGACCTCAACTGGTGGCAGTTCCTGCTCTTGGTCAACGCCATCCTGCTGCTGCTGGGCTGCGTGCTCGAAGGCACGGCGGTGCTCCTGATCATCGTGCCGGTGTTCATCCCGACGGCGCAGGCGCTTGGCATCGATCTCGTCCATTTCGGCGTCGTCGTGGTCGTCAACATCATGCTCGGGCTGGTGACCCCGCCCTATGGCCTGCTGCTCTTCATCATGACCAACATTTCCGGCTCGCCGATGCGCAGCATCATCAAGGACTGCATGCCCTTCCTCGCATGGATGGTGTTGTGTCTCGCGCTCATCACCTTCTTCCCCGAACTCGTGCTGTGGCTGCCGCGCATGGCCGGCTATGGCGGCTGACGGAACGGAAATGCAATCATGACCATCTACATTCTCAACGGCCCCAACCTGAACCGCCTCGGCAAGCGAGAGCCCGAAATCTATGGTTCGACGACGCTCTCCGAGATCGAGGCATCGAGCCGACAGGCCGCCGGCCGCCACCCGGTCGAATTCCGTCAGTCCAACGCCGAGTATCAGCTCGTCGACTGGATCCACGAAGCGATCGACGTTTCCGCCGCCGGCATCATCATCAACCCCGCGGGCCTCAGCTTCACGTCGATCCCGATCCTAGACGCGCTGAAGATGTTTCCGCGTCCGGTCATTGAGCTGCATATTTCCAATATTCACCGCCGCGAGGACATCTATCAGAAGTCTCTGATGTCGCGTGCAGCCACGGCGGTCATCGCAGGCCTCGGCGCCCCTGGCTATCCCGTCGCCGTGCGAGCCATGCTCGACATGGTGAAATCGAGGTGACCGGCCCATGTCGCAGCCGCGCGAGATAAGAGTCGGGTTGATCGGCACCGGCATCCAGCAGTCGAAATCGCCGATGCTGCACGAAACGGAAGCCGCGTCGCAGGGACTGGAACTCTCCTACGACCTGATCGATCTCGATGCACGTGGGCTGGCGCCATCTTCACTCCCTGACCTGCTTGCGGAGGCAGAAGCCGCGGGTTTCAATGGCCTCAACATCACTCATCCCTGCAAGCAGCAGATCATCCCCCTGCTTGACGATCTCTCGGAGGACGCCCGCCAACTCGGCGCGGTCAATACGGTCGTCTTCTCGAAGGGGCGGCGGACCGGCCACAACACCGACTGGTCCGGTTTCATGGAGAGCTTTCGTCGGGGCCTGCCCGAGGCCGCGATCGAGACAGTGTTACAACTCGGCGCTGGTGGAGCGGGCGCGGCCGTGGCGCATGCCGCACTCCGCATGGGTGTCGACCGACTGGTGCTGAGTGATGTGAACATTCCCCAGGCCGAAGCGCTGGTGCAATCCCTCAATCTCCGTGCGGGCCGGGATTTCGCCCTGGTAACGACGGATCTCGCGAAGGCAACGGCCAAAGCGGATGGTCTGATCAACGCGACGCCGATCGGCATGGACGCGCATCCCGGCCTTCCACTCGACGCCACGCTGCTCACCGAACGCCACTGGGTCGCGGACATCGTCTATTTCCCGATTGAAACCGCCCTGCTCTCGCTGGCGCGATCGCGCGGCTGCCGCGTGCTCGACGGCGGCGGCATGGCGGTGTTTCAGGCGGCCGGGGCTTTCCGGCTATTCACCGACCGCGAGCCGGACGTCGAGCGCATGCTTGCCACGTTCCGTGCAACGCTCGCGGCAGAGGTGCCCTAGCAACCTTCAAAGGAGGGCCGGATGAAGACGTCGATTGCAACCGTTTCGATCAGCGGCGAACTGGACCAAAAGCTGACGGCAATCGCCGCGGCGGGCTTCGATGGCGTCGAGATTTTCGAAAACGACCTGCTGGTCTATGACGCCAGTCCGCGCGAAGTCGGCCGCATGGTGCGCGACCAAGGGTTGGAAGTCACCCTCTTCCAGCCATTCCGTGATTTCGAGGGAATGCCCGAGGCGCAGCGCAGCCGCGCCTTCGATCGAGCAGAACGCAAGTTCGATGTCATGCAGGAACTCGGCGCGGATCTGGTTCTGGTTTGTTCGAATGTCTCCCCGGCATCCCTGGGCGGCATTGATCGCGCGGCGGCGGACTTCCATGACCTGGGGGAGCGGGCCGCAAAACGTGGGCTGCGCATCGGCTATGAGGCGCTGGCATGGGGTCGATACGTCAATGATCATCGAGACGCCTGGGAAGTGGTTCGCCGCGCCGACCACGCCAATGTCGGCCTGATCCTCGACAGTTTTCACACTTTGGCCCGCAAGATCGATGTCGGGTCGATCCGTTCGATCCCGCGTGACAAGATCTTCTTCGTCCAGCTTGCCGATGCGCCGCTGATCGACATGGATCTGCTCTATTGGAGCCGCCACTATCGCAACATGCCGGGCGAAGGTGATCTTCCAGTCACAGACTTCACGCGCGCGGTGGCCGCGACCGGCTATGACGGATATTTCTCATTGGAGATCTTCAACGACCAGTTCCGCGCGGGCTCGCCACGTCAGATCGCGCAGGACGGCTACCGGTCCCTGATCCATCTCGGCGATCAGGTTCGTCGCCATGAACCGGATGCCCGTATCCCCCTCCCCGACATGCCGGATCGCATGACTGTGGACAGGGTCGCTTTTATCGAATTTGTGACGGATGCCGACGAGAAGAGCGAGATCGTCGGGCTTCTCGAATCCATGGGGTTTGTTCCGACCGCCTGCCATTACAGCAAGTCAGTTATAGTTTACCAGCAGGGCGAGATCCGCATCGTCGTGAATACCGAGACAGCTGGTTATGCCGGCGCATCCTATAATTTCCACGGCACGACAGCCTATGCCGTCGGGCTTCAGGTATCGGATGCGGCAGGCGCGCTCGCGCGTGCGCTCGGCCTTGGTGCCGGCGCCTTCACGCAACCTCCCGGTCTGGGTGAAACGGCGATGCCGGCAATCTATGGCCCCGGCGGCAGCGTCATCTATTTTCTCGACGCAAGCCCCCCGCTGTCGCGGATCTGGGAGACCGAATTCGAACCTATCGAGTCCGCCGGTCCTGTCGCCCCGGCCGGGCTCCTCAGCATCGATCACATCGCCCAGACCGTCGAATACGGCGAACTGCCGACGGCCGTGCTGTTTTACACGTCTCTTCTCGCGATCGAAAAAACCCCGGTTTTCGATGTGATCGACCCGGCCGGCATGGTTCGCAGCCAGGTGGTTGCCGACGCTGCAGGCGGCTTGCGCATGACCCTGAACGGCGCCGAAAACCGCCGCACTTTGGCCGGCCATTTCATCGCCGAGAATTTCGGCCCCGCCATCCAGCATATCGCTTTCCGGACAGTGGACATCTTCACGACGGCCGATACCCTGGCAAGGAACGGCTTCAGGACACTGAAAATCAGCCGCAACTACTATGACGATATCGAGGCTCGCTTCGGCCTTAATGCCGAATTCACCGACAGTCTTCAAGCGTCCGACATCCTCTATGATCGTGACGAGCACGGCGAATATTTCCAGCTTTACAGCTCTGTTTATGGCGAGGGCTTTTTCTTCGAGATCGTCGAGCGGCGCGGTTACCGCGGCTATGGCGCCGCCAACGCAATCTTTCGCATCGCCGCTCAAAAGCGGCAAATCAGGCCGGACGGCATGCCGTCGGTAGCGAAAATTGATCATGAATGAACGTATGGAAAATGATTTGGAGGCAACAGTGTGTAAGCCGGGCCTTGCCTTAGATTACTCGATGATCGAGCATGCCTATGGCTTGGCTGCAAAACACACGCAGCCTTCCAAAAAACTCCACGCGCAAATCCGGCGTAGCGGTTAGCTTCTCTGGGCCCCCGGGTCGCGGTTTGCCGTGAATTCACGCGCACCATATTGAATAACCTAACGCCGCGGACCTTCGGAATGCTCATTCATACGCTTTGGCTGCGCTCCAAGCATGCCGTGCAAGAGTATGCAACTGTTCTGCGATGGCGACAGTAGACGATGGAATGGGAATGCGCACAGCCAATCGCCGAGCACCCATGACCACATGGAAGCGAAAGCCTTGAAGGTGCGGACGGCATCGTCGAGCACAACGATCGTCAGATTGGCGATATCGGCGATCGGCAGGCGATCACGGATACCAGCCGGCATGAACTGGCGGTTGCCCTTGGATATAGAGCTTAGAACCGTATCGAGGCATAACCTTTGCCAACCGGGGCTGGCCCAAATTACACCTCAGGGCAAGTCTCTCGCGACACGTGCTCGTCTCCGACCGGCCCGCCGCAGAAGGCGCAGCAGTGGAGCAGCAAGCTCACCGCAACCGCCAATGATCTCCAAGATCAAGGCCCACCAATCTGTTCGGCCGTGCGCAACTGTAGTTTTTCTAAGGCATCCGACATTGCCCGGAAATTCATCGCCTTTCCATCCCATCGATATACTGTCTCGGCCCGAGTAACCGGCGCTGCGTCAGGGCTTTCACCATCGCAGGTTTCCCCCGTGGGTTCTGCGCGCTCCTCGATCACTACAAGAATATCGAATTCCTTGGCTTGCGTCGGGCGCCCTTCCAGTCCCAAAACCTGTTGCGTCGACGCCCCGCAGACACGAACCCCGTAAGTGGAAAATGTGTCGATCAGCGTCAGCTTGCTCCTCTGCAGCATGATCAAGGCCGTTGTTGCGAAACCTTCACTGGAGTTGAAGTGGCTGCTGCGGGTTACCAGCGCCTCGTTTTCCCGTCCTATATCCACCAGCGCAGGGGTCCCATAGGAGGTATCGCGGTCCATGCCGATATCGACGGCGTCAAGGAGCTTGGGATTGTGCTCATCGTCGAAAACCGCCAGAAGAACTGGCTGCTCGACCGTCGCCTCTACGCTTCCGATACCTGTCAGAACGGCTATGTGTCGCCGGCCTTCCGCCATGAAGGCAAGGACCCGCAGGGAACCGATATCGAGAGACATCGGTGGTTCGCCGCCGTAACCGGACGCGATGTGACGCAATGGCTTGGAAAGACGGCCGCCGCCTTTGTCGTCGAGATCTGGCATAACTTGCTGCAAGAGTTCGAGATACGTTGTGCCGGAATGGCCTGCTACCACGTCTCCGATCTCCTGCAGTGTCCAGGTCGTCGTATCGGCGGTCACTGCAGAGACAGGCTTCGCCCATGAGGATATCGATATTCCAAGAACAATGGCGATGTATTTCCGTCCTTGGCTGCGCGGCCGCGATGATGAAAGCCCAAAATGGCCCCGGCTCATTCATTTCCTCCTGATATTCTGCGGCCCGCGACAATTGCCTTGATAGTGCACACCGTCATCATTCATCCCTTCCCAAGCGTCCCTTAATGCAGGTGCCAGTCTTCATGGTAAGCCGGACGGTAACGCGGATGAACGGAAGTATATTCGACTTCGGCATGAGCAGCGCGAAAGCGCGGTGGCATTTCCAAGCCAGGTTCGATACGACGAATTCGGAACTTTCTCGGCCGAATGGTCGATTATGAAGCTTTGAAATCGTGGAGGAGATCGCAAATGGAGAAGGCACTCGGGTGGGGCATTCTTGCTACGGGATGGATCGCGGAGCTTTTCACGCAGGACCTGATCACCTCGAACCTGAAGGTGGCCGCAGTCGGCTCCCGATCGACCGAGAAGGCACAAACGTTCGCCAAACGTTTCAACATTCCCAATGCGCATGCCAGCTATGAGAGCCTCGTCGCAGACCCCGATGTCGATATCGTCTATATCGCGACGCCGCATCCTCAGCATGTCAATGCGGCCTTGCTTGCCCTTGACGCCGGAAAGCATGTGCTTGTGGAAAAACCCTTCACGCTCAATGCGGACGAAGCGCGCGAGATCACCAGACTTGCGGGTGAAAAGAACCTCATCGTGCTGGAAGCCATGTGGACGCGCTTCCTGCCGCACATGAAGCGCATCCATGAGATCATCGATGCAGGGATGATCGGTGAGCTAAGATCGCTCACCGCGGAGCACCGCCAATTCCTGCCGGCAGACCCGAAGCACCGGCTGAATGCGCTCGAACTTGGCGGCGGTGCGCTGTTGGATCTCGGTATCTATCCGATCTCCTTTGCCTTCGACATTCTGGGAGCGCCAACTTCGGTGGCATCCGCCGCCCGTTTCAAGGAGACCGGTGTCGACGCCGAAATCGCGACGCTGATGCAGCACGAAGGCGGTACGATCTCGACGACCGTCTCGGCGCTTGATTGCGCAGGACCGAATGTGGCTTTGATCTACGGCACCAAGGCGCGCATCGAGATTGCTTCCGTCTGGTACGCACCGACCTCCTTCAAGGTGCTGGATCAGCAGGGCACGGTGATCGAAGCGTTCACGGAAACGGTTGACGGGCGCGGTATGCAATTCCAGGCCTTCGAGATGGAGGATCTCGTCCGCTCCGGAAAACCGTCGGCACGTATGTCTCCGGAAGATAGTGTGGCGATCATGGCAACGCTGGATACAATCCGCAAGCAAATCGGCCTCGTCTATCCAACGGAGCGTACGACGGCCTGAAACACGCAATTTCTCGCACGCGCTATTCGCTTTGGCGGAAATTGCGGATGCGGTCGAACAGAACGGCCAGGATGATCGCGCCGCCGATGAAGGCGCCCTGCCAGAAGGCGTTGATGCCCAGAAGGCCGAGGCTGTTACGGATGATTTCGATGAGGGCGGCTCCGATCAGGGCGCCGAAGGCGGTGCCGACGCCGCCGGCGAGGTTGGCGCCGCCAATGACGGCAGCGGCAATAACCTGCAGTTCCATGCCTGCGCCAAGATTGGTCGTCACCGCGCCCAGCCAGCCGGTCTGGATAATGCCGGCGACACCTGCCGACAGTGCGGAGATCATGTAGACCGCGACCTTGATGCGCCGCACCGGCACGCCGGTGAGGGTCGCCGCATGTTCATTGCCGCCGATGGCGAAGATATAGCGGCCAAAGCGGGTCCAGCGCAGCACGAAGCCGGTCAGCAGCGCGAGAACGACCATGTAGAGCACCGGATTGGCGATGCCGAACAGCCATGCGCCACCACCGAGCGCCAGCAACTTGTCATGGTCCGGGCCGAACTCGAACACCACCGTATTGTTAGACGCGACCATGGCGAGACTGCGCGCAATGGACAGCATTCCGAGTGTGACGACGAAGGGTGGAAAGCCGAGATAGGCGATCAGCACCCCGTTGAACCCGCCGACAATGAGAGCAACGGCGATCGACGCCGCGATCCCCACCTCGATGCTGTAGCCCGCATTCATGGTCACCGCCACGACCATGCTGCAGAGGCACAGGACCGAACCGACCGAAAGATCGATGCCGCCGGTAATGATCACGATCGTCATGCCGAGCGCGATGATCGCCACGAAGGTGACGTTTCGGGTGATGTTGTAGAGGTTTTTTGCCGTCGCGAACGAGTCGGTGGCGAAAGAGAGGAAGACGCAGGCGATGACAACGGCGATCAGCACCCAGAAGGTCTGGCCGCTCAGAACGCCGCCCAGCCAATTCTGCTGCTTATGTTCGATCGTCTGGTCCAGCGTCACTGCCATCGTCGGTCTCTTTCCTTGTCGCGCCAACGTTCGTGTTGTTCACACCTGCTCGATGGCACCGGTGATCAGTCCTGTCACTTCTTCCGGCGAACTCGCCGCGATCGCCTTGTCCGCCACCTTGCGGCCACGGCGCATGACGATCACCCGGTCGGCGACCGTGAAGACATCGGGCATGCGGTGGCTGATCAGCACCACAGCGATACCCCTGTCGCGCAGGTGCCGGATGAGATTCAGGACTTCTGCCACCTGCCGCACCGAGATGGCCGCCGTCGGCTCATCCATCAGGACGATCTTCGCCTCCGAGAGCATGGTGCGACCGATTGCGACCGCCTGACGCTGGCCGCCCGACATCTGCTTGACCAGATCGCGGGGCCGCGTCTCGGACTTGAGTTCCTTGAAGATCGCGCCGGCGCGCTGGTACATCGTCTTGTAGTCGAGGACGCGGAACGGCCAGACGCCCCGGTGCAGTTCACGGCCGAGGAAGACATTGGCCGCCGCCGTCAGATTGTTGCACAGGGCCAGATCCTGGTGGACGATCTCGATACCGTGCTGGCGGGCCTCCACCGGCCGGTGCATGACAATCTCCCGGCCATCCAGCTTCAGCGTGCCGTGGCTCGGCCGGAAATTGCCAGCGATCATCTTGACCAGCGTCGACTTGCCCGCGCCGTTGTCGCCCATCAGGCCGACCACCTGCCCGGGTTCCAGCGAAAATGACACATCGTTGACCGCCTGGATGGCGCCGAAATGTTTGGAAATATTGGTCAGTTCGAGAACCGCCACCAGCCTTCTAGCCTCCCCGCCACTAGGCAAGCGGCAAAATCCTGGTACGCACGAATGGCGCAGACAGACACCGCTCTTCGCCGTGCAGGTCTCCTCCCAAGCATGGCGATACGGCGCATTAATGCAAAACACTGCCGAAGCGTCAATGGAATGTCGGGCATTGTGGCCCATGCGGATAATATTTTAATTATATTACAAATAGCCGTTGACGAACCAAGAATGTGCCTATTAGCTGCTCGCGGGAGGCGAGCATGCTGATCCTTGTTACCGGGGCGACCGGCAAGGTCGGGCGGCACTTCATCGCTGGGCTGCTTGACGATCCGCGATTTGCTAATGCGCGCATTCGTGCGCTTTGCCACAACCGGTCATGCGATGAATCGGACCGGATAGAGGTTGTACGGGGATCGATCGCCCATCGCGATGTCGTGACCGCAGCGCTTCGCGACGTGACCCATGTCGTCCATCTCGCCACCTGCAAGGAAACGCCCGAAGATGTGATGGATGTTACCGTCAAAGGGCTGTTCTGGCTGCTGGAGGAATTTCGCGTTAGTCTGACTGCACGGCAATTCATCCTCATCGGCGGCGATGCCGGCATCGGCCATTTCTTCTATCGTCACGACGGTCCGATCACCGAGAAGACTACGCACCAGGCCTACCCGGGCAGCTACGCCCTGTCGAAGGTCCTGGAAGAAGTGATGCTGGAACAGTTCGGCATCCAGTATGATCTGAACGGCTGTTGCCTGCGTGCGCCGTGGATCATGGAAAAGGACGACTTCAGGTACACGTTGTCCTTTGGTGATGATGTTTTCGGCGGCCCCGACTGGAAGACGATGGTACCGGCGGAGAACGCCCAGCGCTATGCCAAGGACGGAACTGTGCCGCTCTTGCTTGATGCGGATGGGCGGTCGCTGAAGCGCAATTTGGTCCATGTGGAGGATCTGGTTGCAGCGATCCTCGCAGCCTTGGACAATCCGCGCACCAAGCGGCAGCGCTTCAATATCAGCATGGACCGGCCGGTAGATTACCGGGCGGTGGCGGACCATCTCGCGGCCACACGTGGTCTCGGCAGCATCGAGATACCAAGCCAGTACCATTCCAACTGGATGGACAACAGCAAGGCCAAGTACCTGCTGGGCTGGCAACCGAAATACGATCTGGAATTGCTCATTGACTCGGCATGGCAATACGAGCGTTCGGCAAGTGATCCTCGCATCGTCTGGTACCCGGGTTAGTCGCGTGGCGGACGCGTCGTTCGCCGTTTTAATGGGAGGAAGCAATGAGAAAAGCACTATTGCTTGCAGCCGCGACACTCGCCCTTGTGGCGGGATCCGCCGTGGCCCAGGAAAAGAAGCAGCTCGTCATCGTCGTCAAGGGGCTCGACAATCCCTTCTTCGAAGCGATCAATCAGGGTTGCCAGAAATGGAACTCGGAAAACGCCAGCTCTGAATATGAGTGCTTCTACACAGGCCCGGCATCCACATCGGATGAAGCCGGCGAAGCGCAGATCGTCCAGGACATGCTCGGCAAGCCCAGTACGGTGGCCATGGCGATCTCGCCATCCAATGCCAAGCTGATCGCGCAGACGATCAAGACTGCCGCGCCTACGATCCCGATCATGACGCTCGATGCCGACCTGACGGTTGAAGACGCAGCACTGCGCAAGACCTATCTCGGCACCGACAACTATCTGATGGGCAAGCGCATCGGCGACTACATGAAGGAAGCACATCCGGCGGGCGGCAAGGTCTGCTCGATCCAGGGCAATCCGGGCGCCGACAACATCCTGCGCCGTGCGCAGGGATGGCGTGACTCGCTGTCCGGCAAGGAAGGCCTAACCGAACTGAAGGGCGAAGGCGGCTGGACCGAAGTCGCGGGCTGCCCTGTCTTCACCAATGACGATGGTGCCAAGGGCGTGCAGGCGATGACCGACATTCTGGCTGCCAACCCCGATCTGGTCGGCTTCGGTATCATGGGCGGCTGGCCGCTGTTCGGCGCGCCGCAGCCCTATCGCGACCTGTTCAAGCCGTTGGCCGACAAGATTGCCAGCAACGACTTCGTTATCGGTGCCGCCGACACGATCGGCGACGAAGTGGCAATCGCGAAAGAAGGCCTCGTGACCGCTCTCGTCGGCCAGCGGCCGTTCGAAATGGGCTACAAGGCGCCGACGGTCATGATTGACCTGATCGAAGGGAAGACCGTCGCAGATCCGGTCTTCACCGGCCTCGATGAATGCACCAAGGATACAACCGACACCTGCATACAGAAGTGATGTGAAAGCCGGGGCGCCCGTCCGCGGGCGCTCCGAATTTCCGGTTCGGAAGTCAGTCTAGCCGATACTGGATGTGCCGGCGCCTGTGATGGGCCGAGCACTCGATGAAGGCTCGTACGCCGAAGACATCGGCTATCAGCTCTTCTGTCAGGACATCTTCCGGCGCACCGGCGGCAACCACCTTGCCACGATGCAAAACGGCCAGCGTGTCGCAGAACATCGCTGCCAGATTGAGATCATGCAGGGCGACGATGCTTGTTACCGGCAGCCGAGCGACCAATGACAGTATCTCCAGCTGATGCTGGATATCGAGATGGTTGGTCGGCTCGTCGAGCAGCAATTCCTTCGGCATCTGGGCAAGCGCCCGGGCTATATGCACGCGCTGGCGTTCGCCACCGGACAAAGTGTGCCAGAGTTGATGCGCCCTGTCCCGCATGCCGACATGATCGAGGGCCGCATTGACGGCGGCATCGTCGACGAGGTTCCATGGCGACAGCGGTCCGCGGTGCGGTGTCCTGCCAAGCCGGACGGCATCCAGTACTGTCACCTGCATTTCGGTGGTTGCCTGCTGTTCGACGAAGGCGACACGCCGCGCGATGTCGAGACGCGGCATGCGGGTGATATCGGTATCTCCAAGCGCAATCACGCCGCTCCTTGCCTTACGCAGGCCACAGATGAGTCGCAACAGGCTCGATTTCCCCGAGCCATTCGGCCCCAGCAAACCTAGCATCTTGCCCGGCGACACCTCGATGCTGATGCCATTGACGATCATCGTGTTGCCGGCAGACCAGTAGACATCGGACACGGAAACGCTCATGCCGGCCTCCTCGCCTTGTAAAGGATGAGAGCGAAGGCCGGTGCGCCGAACAGGGCGGTGACGACACCGATCGGCAGGATCTGCTGGGGAATAATCACACGCGACACAATGTCCGCCGCCACCATGAAGATCGCCCCGATCATGGCGCACGTGGGAAGAAGCCTTCCGTGGCCGGGTCCGACGATGAAGCGTGCCGCATGCGGGATGACGAGACCGACAAAGCCGATCGAACCGACAACGCTGACCATGGCTGCCGTCATCAGCGCCGTTGCGCCCAACAGGACGATGCGGACGCGATTGACCGCGATGCCGAGAGAGGCGGCCGCATCGATGCCGAAGGTGAAGGCGTCAAGCGCGCGGGCATGGAACATCGCGATAAGAAATCCGACCAGCGCGACCGGTGCGGCGAGGTAGACATCCGTCCAGCGCACGCCGGACAGGCTGCCGAGCAACCAGAACATCACGCCGCGTGCCTGCTCGGCATTGGCCGAGGTCGTGACGATGTAGGACGTCAGCGCATTGAACAGCTGCGAGCCAGCGACGCCAGCAAGGATGATCCTGTCCGCACCGCCGCCGGCACCGGCCGCAAGCGCCGAGACCAGCACGAAGGCGATGATGGCCCCAATGAAAGCGCCGGTCGACAACGTCAGCACCCCATAACCGAAGCCGAGGATCATCACTGCCACTGCACCCGTCGATGCCCCGGCGGAAATGCCGAGTACATAGGGTTCAGCCAACGGATTGCGCAGCAGCGCCTGCAGGATGGCGCCGGACAAGGCCAATGCCGCACCGGCGCTTGCCGCCATCAGGGCGCGGCTGAGGCGATAATCCCAGACGATGCCCTGATGGATCCGGCTAAGCTCGAACGATGCGCCGAACAGACGGTTCGCCACAGCCTTCGCCGTCGTTGCCAGCGGAATGGATATTTCGCCGATAGAGACGGCGAGACTGATCATGAAACCGAGCAACAGAATGGTCGAAGCGGCGAGCGCGAGACGCGCCCACCACCATCGGCCGATCAGTACCGGTTGAGAAAGCGCCAGGCTCACTGCGACAATCCGAAGGACTTGATCCCCTGAGCGAGGATCTCGATACCGTCGATCGTGCGGATCGTCGGGTTCATTGATTGCGCATCCATCTGGACGAAGCGCCTTTTCTTCACCGCGTCAAGTTGGCTCGTGACAGGATCCTTTTCGAGAAAATCGATCTTCACGGCCGGATCATCGGCGGCATAGCGGCGGCGATCCATCGTGGCGATAACGATGACGGCGGGATTGGCCTCGGCGATCGTTTCCCAGCCGACCAGCGGCCACTCCTCTTCGGTCGTCACGACATTCTTCGCGCCAAGCGTCTCCAGGATATAGGCTGGCGCGCTGTTCTTGCCGGCGATGAAGGCATCACCCTGTACTTCCTTGCTGGAGAACCAGAAGACGACTGGAAGTGCATTCGACTTGGCGCTGCCGATCGACGCGACGGCTGCAGCTTCGCGCGCTTTCAGATCGGCAATCAGGGCATCACCACGATCCTGAACGTCGAAGATCTGCGAGAGCTCGTCGATCTCCTGATAGATCAGATCCATCGTGAAGAGTTCCTTGCGCACGCCGTCGCCGCCGTCCGTATTGATCTTGGCGGCGCAATCAGCCGGCGCGATATAGGTGTTGATGCCAAGCTCGGAAAACTGCTCGCGCTTGCCGACCGACCCTTGCGGCCCGACATGCCATTCGAATTCGGCGGCGACCAGATTCGGCTCTTGGCCAACGACGGATTCAAAGCTCGGATCGTTATCCGCCAGCCGCTTGATCTTCTGGTTATCCGCTTCGTACTGCTTCAGATCGGGGCCGACCCAGACGGCGGTGCCGGCAATCTTGTTGGCAAGGCCGAGCGAGAACAGAATCTCGGTCATGCCTTGGCCGATCGAGACGATCTTTTCCGGCGCCTTGTCGAAGCTGACGGTCTGGCCGCAATTGGTGATCGTGAGGGGATACGTCGTGGCTTCCGCGAAGGCCGGTGTCGAGAGCCCGGCGAGCACGAGGACGCCAGCTGACAGCGATGAGAGCCAGCGGGAGGCGGCAGTGGATGTGTGTAACATGCTGAACCTTCTTGGGAAAACGGAAGCAGACGCCGGAATCGGGCGTGCTTCGGGGTCGGGAAAATCGGCAAAAAGAAAAGACCGTGTAGCGCGGTGCGCTCGGCCGGGCGCACCGGCTCAAGTTGCAAAGACGCAGGTCTTCCAGTTGCCTAAATGCGGGCGAAGCGTTCCGCTCGAGAAGGAATCAGGGACGTGTGCCTAGTACGGCGATCGAAAGTGGTCATTTGGGCTCCTGTTCCGGGCAACCCCGCCCGGGTTCGTGGATATTGCTTTCGACGGCAGGTCTCCTGGCTCGCGGATATCTGTCTCTCGCTGCCTTCCCGCCTGACCTCTTAAGGTCCGGCAGTGGCACGACGCTTTCAAAGGCGTCACATCGGCGATCGGCAATCCGCTTACAGTTGCGGGGGCAGCCACGGTCTTGGTCCCTGTTGGGTCTTCCGCACCGTGTTCCCTATTAATCCCCTCGAAGTCATCCATCGGGGAACCGTCACGATTGACTTAGTCCGAGCACGACGCGGTCGTCAAGATATGGAAAAACGGCCGCGTGGGTCCGCGGGCCGTTTCGATGATTGTCCGGATGACGGTCGCGGACGTCAGCTCAGGGCATCAGTTGGCCGCCATTGACCTCGATGACCTGGCCCGTGATGTAGCCGGAGAGCGTCGGCGAAGCGAGGAACAGATAGGTTCCGACACATTCCTCCGGCGTGCCGACGCGGCCCAGCGGAACGGTCTTACGTTGCGTTTCCAGCATTTCCGGGCTGGTATAGCGATCATGGAACGGTGTGGAGATGATCCCCGGCGCGACCGCGTTGACACGGATATTATCCCCGGCAAATTCCTTGGCATGGCCGCGCGTGATGGTTGAAACGAATCCCTTAGAGGCTGCGTAAAGGATCGCACCATTACCGCCGCCATTGCGGGCCGCGATCGACGTCGTATTGATGATGAAGCCGCCCTGCTTCTTCAGCCAGGGATGCGCTGCGCGGGTTGCCGCAAGGACGGAGCGGGCATTGAGATCCATGACGCGCTCGTAGTGGGCGTCGCTCATTTCCGAGGTCGCGACACGGCCGAGCATGCCGCCAGCGTTGTTGATCAGGCCATCCAGCCGGCCAAAATGGGACGCGGCCTCCTCTACTACCTGTTCCGTGACGCCATCGGCAGAAACGTCGCCCTGCACGAGAATACCCTTGCCGCCCGCTCCGGTGATTTCCGTCAGCAAATCTGCAGCGGGTTGTTCGCTTGCATTGTAGTGAATTGCGACAATCGCCCCCTGGGCCGCGAAGGCACGCGCGAGTGCTGCGCCGATCCCCGTTGATGCTCCGGTTATGAGGACGGCCTTTCCGTCCAGATCCGGAATCTTCACCCCGTTCCATTGTGCTTCTGACATAACCCGCCCTCGACTGATCCAGCGAAATTGCCGGATCGGAGAATAGCGTCCGGCACAGGATTAGCCAGCTTTATTAAAGTGTTCGCGGCTCGTTCCAAGGCAGATCATTTGCGGCCCGGAGCGCCTAGTCAGGGTGAGGCGGTGTTGGAATGAGGCCCCTTCTTCAATCCAGCAAGCAGCAGATCCGTCATCTTCGGCGCGAATTGCCGGGCGGTCATGCTGTTTCGAAAGGCATCAGCGAAACCCGGATTGCCGGCTGCCATTTTCACGGCTTCAGGGAAGTCCACTGTCTTGCCCAACTGCCCGGCTGCCGCGGCCTCGACGACCATGGGCAGAAAGGTTTTTGATGGGCCGAGTTGTAGAGACAAAGCGAGTGCGTCTTCGAACCGTCCGAGTCGATAAGCGCTCAATGCGCGCGTCAGCAGGACGTCTGGGAGCGCGGTGTTTTCCATGCGTGCAGCTCGCAATGCGAGGCCGTTGCCCTCTTCCCATCGCCCGATCGTGAAGAGATAGAGGCCGAGGCGAGCCGGAATATCACTGCCATTGGCGTTCAACTCCATCCCGGCATAACCGGTTTCAATTGCCGCCTGAACCCGGCCGATCTGGAATTGGCTGATCATCAGCGCATATCGGGCACGGTCAGAGAACGGAGCAAGCGACACGGCTTCGTTGGCGAGCTTGTCGGCGCGCTCGGAAAGCTCGGTGCGTGCATCCGGGGAATCAATCGTCAGCAAGACGATCGCCAGTTCAGCTTTTGCTCCTGCATCATTCGGTGTGATCGCCAGAGTTTGTTCCAGGCAGCCGCGCGTCTCTGCGATCTCCTGTGCATTGCCCTGCCCGAGCGCTGCCCTGGCCCTGAGAATGCAGCCATTGCCGAGCGACGGAGCATTCAGATCGCGTAGCGTCTCGATATTGTTGATGACGCCTCTGGTGCCGGCTAGCGTGCGCGCCAGCTTGTTTGCCAGATCCCAATTTTTGGCCGTGATATCCGCCGCGCCCTTGCTCTGCCGCTCCACCCCGGACATCAACGCTTCTCCGCTGGCAGCATTCTCGACCTGCCACCAGATGAGGCGTTCCTGGGCAACCGCCTCATATTTGACAACGACCCGGTAGCTTTGCGGCGGCGCCCTGCCCCGTAGTGACGAGGTCAGCGTGGAATCCGTCCACTCTCCCAATGTCCAGGATGTGGAAGCGCCCGCGACTGATGTCAGGCGAACCGTCTGGAACTGTGACATGGCGACGATCAGATAATTCCGGATATCGCCTGCTTCCGCGTTGTTGCTGCTATCCATGAGGACGGATACCAAGGGCTTTTGGGTTACACTGCCCTGTCCCCAGGTACCGAAGCCATTCGTCAGAATATATGAGGCGATACAGCCCCCGGCGAGCAGCCAGGCCAAAGCGAGTCCCACGCTGGAGATAATCGAGTTCTGCCGGGCTTTAGCGGGCGACGACGGAGACGGCAAATCTGCGTCGGCGGTGCGGAGGGGGCAAATCGCTTCCTCGTCCGGTTCGTCGTTCGTTTCGTGCCGCGTGACCCGCGTGAAAACCGGCACATAACGCCCCCGGGGAAGGTCGATGCGGATATCGGTCTGGTGTCCGTGTGAATCATAGTATTGCGTTAGCGCGGCACGCAGGCGGGTCGCTTCGATGCGCACGATCGGGTCGGTGGAAGGGTCGAAATTGGCTGGGCGACCGAAGACATCGACCGCAATTGTATAGGCTTTGATCGCCTCTTCCTGACCTTCAAAATATCTGGTGGCGACAAAGCGGAGGAAATTTCGATTTCGTTCGGGGGACTGGAAATGCGGATCAGAGAGCAGCCGTTCGATTTCCGCCAGGCCCTCCGCCTGTCCGATCCGATCGCAGATTGGCCGCTCGATTATTCGCTTGCCGCTCACGCTTGCCCCCAAGCATTCAACTTCAAGTGATAGTAACACACCAATCCGGGGCATCGGTCAAACGCTTCCTCGCGAAAGAAAGCATATAGAACTGTAAAAAAATCTCTCGATCGTTTTACAAATGGTAAAGTTCAACCTTATCTGATTGTTATTGGTACAATTTTCGCAAGGCTTTAATATAAGCATATCAATATATTTGATATCGCTGTGTGACTACTGGCCGAATTCGGGGATAGCCCTGTCTTCCAGTAATCCCGCCAGCGGCTATCTCGAGCTAACCCATCACGGATGCTACAGATTTCGGTGCTGCTCGACGACAGGCGCCAACTTATCTGCCCATCCCGTTAAAGCTGACCGTCTCCGCGGGCGGCAGTGACATTCGGCCGTCGGGTGCATCGGCGCCGAACAGCGCATTGTGCAGATGACCAAGCCCGATCGCGGCGGCGCCGACGATGGCGGCGCGCGGGCCGAGCTGGCTCGCCTCGATCTCGATCGGATAAGGAAAACACAAGGGGAGGAAAGCGCGCACCCGGTCGATCAGTTCCGGGCGCAGCCCGATCGACCCGCCCATGATCACCTTCTGCGGATTGGCAATCGCCGCGATCGCACTGATGCCTCTAGCGAGATATTTCGCCGTTTCGTCCAGTGTTTCCGAGGCATGCCGGTCGCCGGCCGCCGCCCGTTCGAAAATCACGGGAACCGGCACGGTCTCGCCACAGGCAGCGCGGTAGCTTTCCACGATGGCGATCGACGCGGCAACACGCTCGAAAGCGCCGGTTCGCAGGGATTCCGGCTCGAAAGGATCGGCGCCGAACGGCAGGAAACCGAGTTCGCCGGCCGCATTCGTCGCGCCGCGCACCAGTTGACCGCCGACCATCAATCCACCGCCAATGCCAGTGCCGACGGCGATGAAGGCAAGATTGTCGATGCCCTGCCCCTGACCAAGCCAATTTTCGCCGAGAACCGCGAGATTGACGTCGTTTTCCAGGATGACCGCCATGCCCAGCGCCTCCTCGAAGGCCGCAGCCACGTTCATCGTGTCGAAATCGGCGATATTGGGTGCCATCAGGATCCGGCCGGTTGCGCTGTCGGGTGCGCCCGGCGCGCCAATAACGGCGATGCGGATGCGGTCGCGCGCAATGCCGAGTTGCTCAGCCGCCCGGCGGCACAGTTCGGCTATCTGGTCCACGACGAACTGGCCGCCACGCCGGTCGGTCGAGGCGACCTCCTCGGCAAAGACCTGACAGGCAAGGTCGGTGATCGCAAGGCGGATCTTGGTGCCGCCGAGATCGACGGCGGCGATATAGGCGGCATCCGGAACAAGTTCATAGGTGACGGCGCTACGACCGACATGGCCGCTGGTGCGTCCGGTTTCGCGCACCCACTCATCCTCTTCCAGTTGCCGGACGATCTCGGAAATCGTCTGTTTGGAGAGACCGGTTTGCTTGGCGATCGATGCCCGCGAAATGGGCCCGTTCTGGACGATCGCTTCCATCACCGCGCGTTGAGAGAACTTTCGGGAGAGACGCAGGGTTTCGCTCACAGCCACCTCGGATTAATTCGTTCTATTACCGAACTAATAGAGACCTGTAAAACTCTGTCAAACGAAAATGCCGCTGGCATGTCTTGTCCGAGTAGGAAGCGATTCAGAGCCAGGATGCGGAGGTCTTCGGCAGTCGTCCATCCGGATCGACGACGTCTAGACGCGGCGTGCCGGGCGCGTTCCAGCGCCAGAGTGCAACACACGAGCCACCGGGAGACATGAAGGACGGATAGACTACACCGTCGAAACCGAGCTCGATCAGCCGCAAGCGCAGGTGATGGGTTTCCGGTACTTCGCCCTTGTCCAGTTGCATGCGCCATTCGCATTGATGAATCTCGGCAACGCAGCCGAGATCCGCAAGCACATCGGCATCGGTCAGGTCCGCCAGCGCCGCGCCTTTGAGTTCAAGTTGGGCGATCAGCGCTGGATGCTGGACGAAGCCCTGATTGTATTCGGCCCAGGCGGTGGAAAGCTCACGGGCGGCATAGATCGTCGGGGAACCCACGGGATTCCAGCGACCGCCGAAGCGCGACGCGCCCTCGCCCGACAGGGGTGCAAACGCCCATTTCGGAACGAAGGCGCGCCAAAGCTGCATCGACTTGGTGGTCTTGTCAGGCATAGACGCCGGATCGTACCGCCTCGAGATAGGCGAGTACCTTGTCCGATTTGCCCTCGCTCACCAGATCATAAGCCGTCTTTCCGGCCCAGCCGGGAATGGGCTGGTGCTTGAACCAGATCGTCGCGCGGTTCTGGTCGCCGGCCATTTCGCTGGCCATGGCAAGGATACGGACGACCTGGCTCAGTGCGCTGTCGACCTTGCGCGCGCCTGATTTCGCCGTCAGCGTGTTGCGCGCGACGCCGATCAGGCGGGCAAGTTCAGACAGGGTGACGCCGAGCTGTTCCGAAACGCGCGACGCTGACAGGAACGGCGACTGTCCATCACCGAATCTGCTTGCGGTCATATCGAAGCTCAAGGCTGTCATGGCATGATCCAATCGACTTTTGATAGTTACATTGTCAAAATAAGATCAAATCATGCGCATTTCAAGCAGGGATGCCGTCAGGCGGGATTTTGCCACCATGGCTTTCGCTTTTCGAGGAAGGCCGAGATGCCCTCCCGCGCCTCCTCCGTTTCCCACGTGTCGGCCAGTCGCTCGATCGTCGCCTCGATGACGTCGCCGGTAATGGGCATGCCAAGTGACCGGGCAAGGGCTTTCGATGCGGCGGCGGCGCCGGGGGCGACCTGTAGATAGGGCTGTATTTCCGACTCGACCGCCGCATCCAGGCTGTCCGCCGGCACGACCTGTGCCAGGAGCCCCGCCGCCTGCGCTTCCCGCGCGTTGATAATCTTGGCTGACATGAACAACGGCCGTGCCTGTGCCTCACCGATCCGCGCCACGACATAGGGGCTGATGGTCGCCGGGATGAGGCCGAGCCGCGTCTCCGTCAGCCCGAATTTTGCGGTATCGGCGGCAATGGCCACGTCGGCAATAGTGAGAAGACCGATGCCGCCGCCGAACGCGTTGCCATGGACAGAGGCGATGACCGGCTTGGAAATGCTGTTCAGGGCCTGGAACATCTGCGCCAGGCGTCGTGCGCCCGCAATCCGCGTCGCCCGGTCGGAATCGACCTGCGCCTTCATCCAGCCGAGATCGCCGCCAGCGCAAAAGCTTGCCCCCTCCCCGGCTAGGACCACCACGCGGATGGCAGGGTCAGCACCGAGTTGTCTGGCCACGGTCGTCAGTTCCTCGATCATCGCCGCCGAAAGCGCATTGTGCTTGTCCGGGCGAGCCAGCGTCAGGCGTGCCACGCCGCGCGTGTCGGTTGCCAACCGGATCGTTTCGAAGGTCACGGCGTGCTCCTCAAGCTGCGGGCAAAGGCCGATGCCTCCTCGAGGGCCTGCTGCGACAGCCCGGTCTCGAACCCTAACGCGGTCAGGTATCGGTCAACCGCGAGCGTATCGACATTGCCCTTCGCGCCGGGTGCATAGGGGCAACCGCCGAGCCCGCCAACGGAGGCATCGAACACCCTTATGCCGCGTTTCAGGGCAACGCCGATATTCTCCAGCGCCCGACCGGCCGTATCGTGGAAATGGCCGGCAAGCCGATCGGCAGGAATGGTGTCGAGCACGCGTGCCAGCAT
Source organism: Rhizobium sp. Leaf453 (assembly GCF_001425605.1). Taxonomy (GTDB): domain Bacteria; phylum Pseudomonadota; class Alphaproteobacteria; order Rhizobiales; family Rhizobiaceae; genus Pararhizobium. The sequence goes on from NZ_LMRG01000008.1 coordinate 71,993, forward strand.
CGCATCGATCGCCTCCGGCCTGCCCCGGCCGATCGTGTCGCCGAGGCTGATCTCGAAGCAGCCGAGCGCCAGAAGGCGGTCGGCAACGCTGGCCGTGCTCGCCGGTTCGATCGCGCCTTCATAGGGGCATTCGACGACGCAACTGACATAGCCGCGCATGGGAATACCCTGCGCCGCGGCAGCCTCCGCAACCGGGCGAAACCGCTCGACGCTCTCGTCGATCGAGCAGTTGATATTGTGCCACGAAAAGCTTTCCGACGCCGAGGCGAAGATCGCCACCTCGTCCGCGCCCGCCGTCAGTGCCGCCTCGAACCCCTTGAGATTGGGTGTCAGCACGGCGTAGTGAACCCCGTCCCTGCGGCTGATACCGGCCATGACCTCGGCGGCATCGGCGAGTTGCGGCACCCATTTCGGACTGACGAAACTGGTCACCTCGATGCGATCGAAACCGCAGCCGGACAGCATGTCGACCAGCCTGATCTTGTCTTTCGTATCGATCAGCGCCGCCTCGTTCTGCAACCCGTCGCGCGGCGCCATCTCGACAATCGAAACTCGGTTCGAACCCTTGCCCACCGCCATCATGCGCTCTCGGTCTTCAACGCAAGCAGCACCGTACCTTCGCTGGTCTGGTCGCCTTCGGCCACATAAAGGCTTTCGACGATGCCGTCTCGCGTCGCCGACAGGGTCAGTTCCATCTTCATCGCCTCCATGACGATCAGCGCGTCGCCCTTGGCAACCGTATCGCCCTCGCGAACCCGCACCAGCTTGATCAATCCCGGCATCGGCGCCACGAGACGATCACTGCCGGCTTCCGCTGCTGCGATCGCGTCGAGCGGATCCGGCAGATGGAAATCATGGGTCTTCCCATCGACGATCAATGTCAGTCCGTGCAGCCGTTCCAGCACCTCGACCCGTGCCTGCCGACCTTCAACCTCGGCATGGCAGCCACCCTCGAACCGGCTGCCAATCCGAACGGGAATGACGCGGCCGCCGACATGGACAGCAAATAGGTCGTGGCCGCGCGCTGCGACGCGGATGACATGATGATCGCCCGCCCGGTCCAGCACCGTTGTTCGTGTCGCCTGTCCCCAGAGCTGCCAATGGCCGAGCGACGTCCACGGATCGCCAGCCTCCGGTGTGCTCAGGGCATTGAGGGAAAAGACGGCGGCAAGCGCTATCACCGTATCGGTCGGCGTTTCGGCCATCGTGAGGTTTTCCACCTCCCGGTCGATCAGCCCGGTGTCGGGATAGCCGAAGGCAAAATCCTGCTGGCGGCTGAGGCGGGAGAGGAAATCCAGATTGTTTGCGACACCACCAATATGGCTGCCGTCAAGCGCCGCCGTCAGTTGGGCGAGCGCAGCCGTCCGGGTCGGGCCGTGCACGATCAGCTTGGCGATCATCGGGTCGTAATAAGTGCTGACCCGGCCTCCCTGGCGCACGCCGGAATCCACTCGCACACCGTTACTTGGGAATGCCAGATGCGAGAGCGTGCCCGTCGACGGAAGGAAGCTGCGCGCAGGATCCTCGGCATAGACCCGCGCCTCGAAGGCCCAGCCCTCGATCGAAAGATCGGACTGTTTCATAGGCAAAGGCTCGCCGCTCGCCACACGCAATTGCCATTCCACGAGATCGACGCCGGTGATCGCCTCCGTTACCGGATGCTCGACCTGCAGACGCGTGTTCATTTCCATGAAGAAAAACTTGTCCGGCCAGAGACCGCTCGATACATCGGCGATGAACTCGACCGTGCCCGCGCCGCAATAGTCGATGGCGCGTGCTGCGCGCACCGCCGCATCGCCCATCGCCCGGCGCATTTCCGCCGTCATGCCCGGCGCCGGTGCCTCCTCGATCACCTTCTGGTGCCGCCGCTGCAGCGAGCAGTCCCGCTCGAAGAGATGCACGACATTGCCATGGCGATCGCCGAACACCTGAATTTCGATGTGGCGCGGCTGCAGCAGGTATTTTTCGATCAGCACCGTACCGTCACCAAAGGCAGCCATACCCTCCCGCTGCGCCGCTGCCAGCGAAGCGGCGAAATCCGAGGGTTGATCGACCCGCCGCATGCCCTTGCCGCCGCCGCCCGCCCGCGCCTTGATCAGCACGGGATAGCCGATCTCGTCGGCTTGGGTTGCGAGAAATTCGGTATCCTGATTGTCCCCGTGATAACCGGGAACGACGGGCACGCCCGACTGTTCCATCAGCGCCTTCGCCGCATCCTTCAGGCCCATGGCGCGAATGGCAGATGGTGACGGACCGATAAAGACAAGACCTGCCGCCTCGACGGCCTCAGCGAACTCGGCATTTTCCGACAGGAAGCCGTAGCCGGGATGAATGGCCTGCGCGCCCGATCGCTCCGCCGCCGCGAGAATCCGGTCGATCGACAGGTAGCTTTCACTCGCCGCCGCATGGCCGATCCGGAATGCTTCGTCTGCCAGTTCGACATGCAGCGCCGCCGCATCCGCATCGGAATAGACGGCGACCGTGCGCACGCCCAGCCGTCGCGCCGTGCGGATGATCCGGCAGGCGATCTCGCCGCGATTGGCAATGAGAATTTTCGAAAACATCAGCTATCCCGGTTATTGCGCGGCAATCACTTCCACTTCGAGCAGCCAGGCCTCGTCGAAGATGCCGGCGATCACCACCGTCATCGCCGGCGCCAGACTACCAAGATATTCGCTGCGAATTTCGCGGTTTGCCATGGTGTGGTGCCGATCGGCGAGATAGGTCGTGACCTTGACGATATCGGCCTTCGACATTCCCGCCGCCTTCAACTGCGCATCGACATTGTGCCAGACCTGTCGCGCCTGTGCCTCGAAACCCGAGGCCAGCGTATCATCCGTATCCGTCGGGATCTGGCCGCTGACGAACAGAACCCGGCTGAATTCCTCCAGTCGCACGGCTTGCGAATAGCCGCCGCGTGGTTGAGGGGCATTCTTGGCATTGAACATATCGCGTTTCATGCTCTTTCTCCTCACATCCTGAACAGGCCAAAACGGGTATCGCCGATCGGCGCATTGAGCGCTACTGACAGAGAGAGAGCCAGCACGTCACGGCTTTTGCGCGGGTCGATGATGCCGTCGTCCCAGAGCCGTGCCGAAGCATAGAGCGGGTGGCTCTGGGTCTCGAACAGGTCGAGCACCGGCTTCTTGAACTTGGCCTCATCGTCCTCGCTCCAGGGCGTGCCGGCGCGCTTCAGCGCCTCGCCGCGCACCGTGGCCAAAACACCGGCCGCCTGCTCGCCGCCCATCACGGAAATCCGGCTGTTCGGCCAGGTCCAGAGGAAGCGCGGTGAAAAGGCCCGCCCGCCCATGCCGTAATTGCCCGCGCCGAAGGAGCCGCCGACCAGCATGGTGATCTTCGGCACGCTCGTCGTCGCCACTGCCGTCACCAGCTTGGCGCCGTGCTTGGCAATGCCCTCCGTCTCGTATTTCCGCCCCACCATGAAGCCGGTGATGTTCTGCAGGAAAACCAGCGGAATCTTGCGCTGCGAGCACAGTTCGACGAAATGCGCACCCTTCAGCGCCGATTCCGAAAACAGCACGCCAGTGTTGGCGATGATGCCGACGGGGATGCCATGCACATGGGCGAAACCGCAGACCAGCGTGGTGCCATAGCGGGCCTTGAATTCATCCAGCCGCGAGCCATCGACGATGCGGGCGATCACCTCGCGGATATCGTAAGGCGTGCGCAGGTCAGCGGGCACGATACCGGGAATGTCGTCGGGATCGTAAGCCGGTTCTTCCGACGGCTGCCGCTCGACCGTCGTAATCCTCGGACGGTTGAGATTGGCGACCGCGCGACGAGCGAGCGCCAGGGCATGCGCATCGTCACGGGCCAGATGATCGGCTACGCCGGACAGCCGTGTATGCACATCGCCGCCGCCGAGATCCTCCGACGACACGACCTCTCCGGTCGCAGCGCGAACCAGCGGCGGCCCGGCAAGGAAGATGGTCCCCTGCCCCTCGACGATGATGGCCTCATCCGACATCGCCGGCACATAGGCCCCGCCCGCTGTGCAGGAGCCCATCACGACAGCGATCTGCGGAATGCCCGCAGCCGACATGTTGGCCTGATTGTAGAAGATTCGGCCGAAATGCTCGCGATCCGGAAAGACCTCGTCCTGGTTCGGCAGGTTGGCGCCGCCGGAATCGACGAGATAGAGGCAGGGCAGATTGTTTTCCGCCGCGATCTCCTGCGCCCGCAGATGTTTCTTCACCGTCATTGGATAATAGGTGCCGCCTTTGACAGTCGCATCATTGCAGACGATCATGCAGTCGCGGCCCGAAACGCGGCCGATCCCAGTGATCAGCCCGGCCGCCGGCGCTTCACTATTGTAAAGACCATGTGCCGCCGTCAGTCCGACCTCCAGGAACGGCGTCGCCGGATCGATCAGTTGCGCCACCCGATCGCGCGGCAGCATCTTGCCGCGGCTGACATGCCTTTCCCTCGCAACCTCACCGCCGCCCCCGGCCGCCAGCAGCGCCGCGTCCTCGACCGCGCGCATCTGCTCCGCCATCGCCGCGCTATTGGCGCGGAACGCTTCAGAAGATGTCGAGATTTGCGATTTCAGAACGGTCATTCATCCTCCCCGATTGACCAAATATTTCGCCGTCCAGCATCCGTGCCTACCTCGTTTCGGCAAAAATCTCCCGGCCGATCAGCATACGCCGTATTTCCGACGTCCCCGCGCCGATTTCGTAAAGCTTAGCGTCCCTCAGCAGACGGCCGGCCGGGTAGTCGTTGGTATAGCCGTTGCCGCCGAGAACCTGGATCGTCTCGAGCGCCAGCGCGGTTGCCTTCTCGGCGGCATAGAGAATGCAACCAGCCGCATCCTTGCGGGTCGTCTCTCCCCGGTCGCATGCGGCGGCCACGGCGTAGACATAGGCGCGGGCGGCATTCAGCGTTACATACATGTCCGCGACCTTGCCCTGCATCAGCTGGAATTCGCCGATCGACTGACCGAACTGCTTTCGCTCATGCAGATAGGGGACAGCGACGTCGAGGCAAGCGTCCATGATACCCAGCGGCCCGGCTGAGAGCACGACGCGCTCATAATCGAGGCCGGACATCAGGATGCGCACGCCGCCGCCGACCGCGCCAAGCACGTTTGCCTCTGGCACCTCGCAATCGGCAAAGATCAGCTCGCAGGTGTTCGAGCCGCGCATGCCGAGCTTGTCGAGCTTCTGGCCGGTGGAAAATCCGGCAAAGCCCTTTTCGATCAGAAAGGCGGTGATGCCACGCGGCCCGCCCTGCGGATCGGTCTTGGCATAGACGACCAGCACATCCGCATCCGGCCCGTTGGTGATCCACATCTTGTTGCCGTTGAGCACATAGCGGTCGCCGCGCTTGTCGGCCCGGAGCTTCATCGACACGACATCGGATCCGGCTGTCGGCTCCGACATGGCCAGCGCCCCGACATGCTCGCCGGAAATCAGTTTCGGGAGGTATCGCGCCTTCTGCGCCTCGGAGCCATTGCGGCTGATCTGGTTGACGCAGAGATTGGAATGGGCACCGTAGCTGAGCGCAACGGAGGCAGAGGCGCGACTGATCTCCTCCATGGCCACGCAATGGGCGAGATAACCGAGACCGGCACCGCCAAAATCTTCCGCTGCCGTGATGCCGAGTAGGCCGAGGTCGCCCATTTCCCGCCAGAGCGGCATGGGAAAACTGTTGGTCCGGTCGATATCGGCCGCCTGCGGCGCAATCCGTTCACTGGCAAAACGGCGCACGCTTTCACGCAGGGCCTCGATGTCATCGCCAACGGCAAAGCGCAATCCTCCCGAATACATGCGGCCTCCTCCCTTATTCCATTGCCGCCGGACGAACTCCTCTTCATCCGGCAACCTCCGATTTGCGAGACTATCATACCCCCACAACAATTTCCGAACCACGACAGAGGCTTGGGCGCACGATTTGTAAAATGCGGAAGGCCGAGCCGGTTGTTTGCGGTCGCGAAGGCTTTCGCCGCCCGTCATTTCGCTTGCGCGAAATTCCACAAGGCTCCAAGACAAAATCTCGGAATTCGACGATGGACGAAGCATGACGGGAAAACAGATCGCAATCATCGGCGGTGGGCCGGCAGGCCTGATGGCGGCGGAGGTCCTGTCGTCATACGGTCATGCGGTCACCGTCTATGACGGCATGCCGACCTTCGGCCGCAAATTCCTGCTCGCCGGCAAATCCGGCCTCAACATCACCCATTCCGAGGATTATGCGCGGTTTGCCACGCGGTTCGGGTCGGCAACGGAACGGCTGCGTCCGGCGCTTGACGCTTTTACGCCTGATGACGTGCGGGCTTGGGCGGCGGAACTCCGCACTGAAACTTTCGTCGGGACATCTGGTCGCGTCTTTCCAACAGCTATGAAAGCCTCGCCTCTGTTGCGCGCGTGGTTACGCCGGCTCGAGGCTCAGGGCGTCCGGCTCCTGACGCGGTACCGGTGGATGGGATTCGCGGAGGGCGGCCTGAAATTCGAGACGTCGGATGGCGCCATGACCATGCATCCCGATGCCACCCTTCTTGCCCTCGGCGGCGCAAGCTGGCCGCGTCTCGGATCGGACGCCGCATGGGTCCCGTTGCTCGCGGATCGCGGCGTAGCAATCAATCCTCTCCAGCCCGCCAACTGCGGCTTCGATGTCGGTTGGAGCGACATTTTCAGAGCCCGATTTGCCGGAGCGCCGTTGAAGTCGGTCACGACGACCTCGCAAGCCGGTACCTTCCCCGGTGAATTCGTGATCTCGAAACATGGCATCGAGGGAAGCCTCGTCTATGCACATTCAGCCGCCTTGCGCGACGCCCTGACACGCGATGGAAAGGTTGCCTTGTCGGTCGATCTCGTCCCCGGACGAACACACGAACGCCTCGCCAAGGACCTCCAGCGTCAGGACCGGAAAGCTAGCCTCTCCACCCGCCTGCGCAAGGGCGCCGGTCTCGACGGCGTCAAGGCCGCATTGGTCCGCGAAGTCCACCCAGAGGCAAACAGCCTTGATCCGGATCGGCTAGCCGAACTCCTGAAGTCCCTGCCCATCCCCATCGTCCGCCCCCGCCCGATCGCCGAGGCGATTTCTTCAGCGGGAGGCATCCATCTCAACGGGATCGACGAACAGTTCATGCTGAAAGCTTTGCCCGGCTTCTTCGCCGCCGGCGAAATGCTTGACTGGGAAGCCCCGACGGGCGGCTATCTGCTGACGGCCTGTTTTGCGACAGGACGCGAAGCTGCGCGTGGGATGGACCAATGGCTTCGCATTGCAGAATTGCCACGGTGAAAATTCAGCGGAGGGACGAATGGCAAAACGGGTAAAAATCGGCGATGTGGTGGAGATCGTAACACAGGGTGGCTTAGCTTACGCCCAGTATTCGCATAAGAACGCGATGTACGGTGCTTTGATCCGCGTCTTCAAGGGAGTTCATCCGGTCTGACCTTCAAACTTGGCGGAAATTGTTCTGGATGAGCCGCAATTCCTCATCTTTTTTCCGCTTGGATCGGCTGTCAACCAGCAGATTGTCGTGATCGTCGATAATCTTCCTGTGCCACAACACGCACAGCCTTTTCCTATATTCCGCAACGGCGCCCGCGACCCCGCTACAAATACCGTGAATGTGTGGTGGCTCTGGGATGGAGAGAAGGAGTGGCGCGTGGGTACCCTAAAGTCCGCACAGCGCAGCCTTCCGCTTCTCCGGATCGTTAACGATACAGCACTCATTGAGATGATCGAGACGGCTTACAATCCGGAAGACGATGGATTTGGCTCGAGCGAAAACAGCAAGCTCTGCCGATACCTTAATGATGCACGCCTTTCCGCCGCATCGGCATTTGGTCGATTAACGCGAAAATTTCACTAGCGGAAACAACCTCATCCGAACTGAACTTTACCGTCCCGTCCTTGCCGACGAGCTTCAGGGCGAAGAAGCCATTGGTCACGTCGAGATCGGAGCGGATGGCATAGCAGTTGAGGTCATATTCAGGTCCGAACAGCGCCTTGACCTCGTTGCGTCCGACTTCCAGTACGATGATGTCCCGGTCGCGCAAGCCCTCAGCCTCGGATAGCAGCATGCTCGCCTGCCGGGTTGCCTCAACATGGGCGTCGTCCGGAAAGATGATCAGGACACGGTAGCGCCATTCGAAGTCGGCGAGGCTCATGCCGCCCTGTTGCGGATCGACATCGATACCGAACACATCGCCAGACAATGATTTCAACATCGCCTTCATCCCTGTTCCATTGATCGCATGGGCAAGGAACCGGTCATGCGCCGATTTGGTTCCGGAATTTCTTGGCTATCAGGCACGGCAAGGGGAGCGGCGGACGGCTCACTGCACCAGAATGGCCCGAAAATCGTTGACATTCGTGCCGGTCGGGCCGGGTTTGAAGATGTCGCCGATTGCATCGAAAGCAGTCCAGGCGTCGTTTCGATCCAAAAATGCCGCCCCATCCATGCCGGCTGAAGCCAGCCGGGATATGGTCGAACTGTTCGCAAAGGCACCGGCATTGTCCTCCGATCCGTCAATGCCGTCCGTGTCGGCCGCCAGCGCGGAGATGCCCCCAGCGCCATCTATCCCGAGCGCCAATGACAGCAGGAATTCGGTATTGCGCCCGCCCTTGCCCTTGCCTCGAATGGTCACCGTCGTCTCGCCGCCAGACAGGATGAGCACCGGTTTGCGGAACGGCTGGTCGCGGGCAACAACTTCACGGGCGATCGCCGCATGGATGCGGCCGACTTCGCGCGCCTCGCCTTCCATCGCATCGGACAGGATGACAGCTTCGATCCCGGCTGCTCTTGCCCGTTCGGCTGCTGCTTCCAGTGAAACGGCGGCGGAGGCGACGAGGCGGATATCGTTGCGCCGGAATTTGGTATCGGACGGATCGGGTGCGGCGGAGGCCTCGCTGCGGATGAAGGCCATGACCTTTTCCGGCAGGTCCAGGCGATAGCGTTCGATCAGGCGAAGGGCATCCTCGCGGGTGCTCCTGTCCGGAATGGTCGGCCCCGAGGCCACCAGCGCCGGGTCGTCGCCGGGAATATCGGATACAACAAGCGAGACCACTTTGGCCGGCCAGGCGGCTGCCGCCAGCCTTCCGCCCTTGATGCCGGACACATGCTTGCGGATCGCGTTCATCGCACTGATCGGCGCGCCGGAGGAGAGCAGAGCCTTGTTGACTGCGACCTCGTCATCCAGTGTCAGGTCGCCTGCCGGCAATGGCAGGAGTGCCGAACCGCCGCCGCAGATCAGCGCCACGACCAGATCTTCTTCCGTCAGGCCGCTCACTTCCTTGAGCAACCGCCGGGAGGCCGTAAGACCATTTTCGTCCGGCAGCGGATGCGCAGCTTCCAAAACCTCGATCCGCTCGCAGGGTGCGGCATAACCGTAGCGCGTGACGACGGCGCCGGAGAGCGGCCCGTCCCATAGTTTCTCGAATACCTGCGCCATCTGGGCCGCGCCCTTGCCGGCGCCGAGGACCACGGTGCGGCCTTTCGGTTTTTCGGGCAGATTGGCAGCCAGCACCTTGGCTGGATCGGCAGCAGCAACGGCCGTGTGAAACAGAGCCTCTAGAAAGGCCTTGGGGTTGGCGATCACGGCCATGCTTGTCGTCCTCATTTTACAAAAGAAGTGGGCGGTTGCCTCCCCGCAACCGCCCGCCCGGATCGTCAGGCGACCGCGTGGTTGGCCATGCGCTCCAGCGCCTTGACGAGGCCCGAGTGATCAAGACCGCTGTCGCCATTGGCGGCGCAGTTGTTGAACAGTTCCTGTGTCGCCGCCGTGTTCGGCAGCGAGATGCCGAGCGACTTCGCACCCTGCAATGCAAGGTTCAGGTCCTTCTGGTGCAGCGAGATGCGGAAACCCGGATCGAAGGTGCGCTTGATCATCCGGTCACCGTGGACTTCTAGGATGCGCGAAGAGGCAAAGCCACCCATCAGCGCCTCGCGAACCCGGGCCGGATCCGCACCGGCCTTCGACGCGAACACCAGCGCCTCGGAAACCGCCTCGATCGTCAGCGCGACGATGATCTGGTTGGCGACCTTGGTCACCTGTCCATCTCCGCAATCGCCGACCAGCGTGATGTTCTTGCCCATCAGCTGGAACAGTGGCAGCGCGCGGTCGAAGCTCCCCTCGGTGCCGCCTGCCATGATCGACAGCGACGCATTCTTCGCACCGACTTCGCCGCCCGAGACCGGCGCGTCCATGTATTCGGCGCCCGTTTCGCGAACCGTCTTGGCGAATTCCTTTGTGTCGATCGGCGAGATCGAGCTCATGTCGATGACCAGCTTACCCTTGGACAGGCCGGAGGCAACGCCGTTCTCGCCGAACAGGACGTCCTTTACATCCGGCGTGTCCGGCAGCATCAGGATGGTGATGTCCACCTGCTCAGCCAGCGCCTTCGGCGTTTCAGCAAACTGCAGGCCGTTATCGAGCAGTTCCTGCTTCGGCGCGATATGGAATTTCGAGGTAACGACGGTGTGGCCGGCATCCTGCAGGTGGCGCGCCATCGGCGTGCCCATGATACCCAGTCCGATAAAGCCGATTGTGGCCATGATGCTTAGCTCCTGATCTTGATGATATCTGCACTGCGGGCGGATCTGGTGGCTGCAAGCCATCCCAGTCCTTCGGATGTCGTCGTGCGCGGCTTGTATTCGCAGCCTATCCAGCCGTCGTATCCGGCCGCATCGAGCGCCTCGAAAACGAAGGGATAGTTGATCTCGCCGGTGCCCGGTTCGTTGCGTCCGGGATTATCGGCCAGCTGGACATGGGCGATCTGCGCCTGGTGCTTTTTGAAAGTTGCGACCAACTCGCCCTCGGTCCGCTGCTGGTGGTAGAGGTCGTACTGGATGAACAGGTTGTCGCTGCCGACTTCGGCGATGATCGAGGCTGCCTGTTCCACCGTGTTGAGGTAGAAGCCAGGAATATCGAAGCGGTTGATGGGCTCGATCAGCAACCGAATGCCGTGTTTACCCAGTTCCGTCGCCGCCAGCTTCAGGTTGGCGACGAAGGTGGCGCGCAGCACGCTGTCGGAAACGCCGACCGGCGCGATGCCGGAGAGGCAGTTGATTTGCGTGCAGCCAAGCGTCGTCGCGTAATCGATAGCCGAGGCGACACCACGGCGGAATTCGTCGACCCGGTCCGGCAGGATGGCAATACCGCGCTCGCCGCCGGCCCAGTTGCCGGCCGGCAGGTTGTGCAGGATCTGGGTGAGGCCATTGACCTCCAGCGCCGCCTTTAGCGCCTTGGCGTCGAAGTCGTAGGGGAAGAGATACTCGACGGCATCGAAGCCTGCCTTGGCGGCCAGCGCGAACCGGTCGAGAAACGGCAATTCGTTGAAGAGCATGGTCAGGTTTGCCGCAAACTTGGGCATGAAATGTCCTCCTTGTTCTCACTCAATCGATGAGCGCCATGATCGCCGTCGGGGCATCCTCGCCGCGCTCGGCAAGCTCCTCGAACTCGACGACCGAATTGATGTCGGCGCCCATGGAAATGTTGGTGACGCGCTCCAGAATGAACTCGATGACAACGGGCACCTGGTGCTCGTCCATCAGGTCCTTGGCTCTTGAGAAAGCCTCTTGGAATTCGTTCGGGCTGCGGACCCGGATTGCCTTGCAACCCAGCCCTTCGGCCACCGCTACATGATCGACGCCATAACCCTTCTCCGCATCGCCGGAGTGATTGATGTTGTCGAAGGCAAGGCTCACCTCGAAATCCATGGCAAAACCGCGCTGCGCCTGACGGATGAGGCCGAGATAGGAATTGTTCACGACCACATGAAGGTAAGGCAGCTTGTGCTGGGCGCCGACGGCCAGTTCCTCGATCATGAACTGAAAGTCATAGTCGCCGGACAGCGCCACGATCGGACGATCCGGATCGGCAGCGCGCACGCCGAGCGCTGCGGGTAGCGTCCAGCCGAGTGGGCCGGCTTGACCGCAATTGATCCAGTTGCGCGGCTTGTAGACATGCAGGAATTGCGCGCCGGCAATCTGGCTGAGGCCGATGGTCGAGACGTAGCATGTGTCGCGGCCGAACGCCTTGTTCATTTCCTCGTAAACACGTTGTGGCTTCAGCGGCGTCTGGTCGAAATGCGTCTTGCGCAGCATGGTCCGCTTGCGCTCGCGGCATTCTTCCGCCCAGCCCGACCAGTCCTTCAGCTTGCCCGCTGTCTTCCATTCCGTCGCAACGTCGAGGAACAGCTTCAGCGCTGCCCCCGCATCCGAGACAATGCCGAAATCCGGTGCGAAGACGCGGCCGATCTGGGTCGGTTCGATATCGACATGGACGAATTTCCGGCCTTCCGTATAGGTCGGAACGTTGCCGGTGTGCCGATTGGCCCAGCGGTTGCCGACACCGAGCACGAAGTCGGAAGCGAGCAGGTTGGCATTGCCGTAGCGATGCGATGTCTGCAGCCCGCACATGCCGGCCATCAGCGGATGGTCGTCGGGGATCGTGCCCCAGCCCATCAGCGTCGGAATGACCGGGATGCCGGTGATCTCGGCAAACTCTGTGAGCAGATCGGATGCATCCGCATTGATGATGCCGCCGCCGGCGACGATCAGCGGACGCTCCGCCTCGTTCAGCATGGCGATCGCCTTCTCGGCCTGAGCCCGCGTGGCCGATGGCTTGTAGGGTTCGAGCGAGGCGTAGGTGTCGATATCGAACTCGATCTCGGCCAACTGGACATCGACCGGCAGGTCGATCAGCACCGGACCGGGCCGACCTGAGCGCATCAGGTGGAACGCCTTCTGGAAGACGAACGGCACCAGCGCCGGCTCCATGACGGTCACGGCCCATTTGGTCAGCGGCCCCGCGATCTTGGCGATATCGACTGCCTGGAAATCCTCCTTGTCGAGCCGGGCGCGGGGCGCCTGGCCGGTGATGCAGAGGATCGGGATCGAATCCGCCGAGGCCGAATAAAGCCCGGTGATCATGTCTGTACCGGCCGGGCCTGATGTGCCGATGCAGACACCGATATTTCCGTGCTCGGCGCGGGTGTACCCCTCGGCCATATGGGAAGCACCCTCGACATGCCGCGCCAGAATATGCCGCACCGAACCGCGCGCCTTCAGCGCCGAATAAAAGGGATTGATCGCAGCACCAGGGACACCGAAGGCACAATCCACGCCTTCTCTCTCCAGAACCAGAACCGCCGCATCAACCGCGCGCATTTTCGCCATGACTTGATCCTCCATCGTCGTGAGGATCAGGGTAGATCAAATTTCCGGCCGCGCAATTTCTAAATGGAAATCATTCCCATCATGTGGAAATAAACATTTTCAATGAATCGGACATGAATGGAGAGGAACTTCAACGCTGATAGATGTAAAAGGGAGTTCCGATAGCGGAAGCGATCTTCCTCTTCTCCCCAGCGGGGAAAAGTGCCGAGTGAAAAGAGGCGATGAGGGCGGCTCCGGCTACGCCGAAGCCATATCAAAGATGCCTTCGGCCCCCTCATCCGGCCCTCCGGGCCACCTTCTCCCCGGTGGGGAGAAGAGGAAGATCGCTCTGCGCTCATCGATACTTGAAATGTCATTGCCGAAGAAAACCACGGACCCACCATGCCCGACCAGCCACTTAAACAGGACACCCAACGCGGAAAGCGCGGCCGCAAGGCCGGTGAAAATGCCGTTCCGTCCTCCGTGCAGGTTCTCGATCGCAGCCTGACGCTGCTCGATCTCGTGGCGTCGTCTGATGGCGCCGTCCTGACCGAACTTTCCGATAAATCCGGCATGGCGCCATCCACGGTCCATCGCCTGCTCACCTCGCTTGCCGGCCACGGCATGGTCACCCATGACGCCGAGACCGGTGCGTGGACCATCGGGCTTAAAGCTTTTGAGATCGGCAATGCCTTCCTGCGCTTCCGCAAGCTCGGCACGATCAGCCGTCCCTTCCTGAAGCAGTTGATGGAACGCTCCGGCGAAACCGCCAATATCGGCATCGAGGATGGCGGCGATGTCGTGTTCATCTCGCAGGTCGAAAGCCATGCGCCGATGCGTGCCTTCTTCCGTCCTGGCCGCCGTGGCCCGATCCACGCGTCGGGCATCGGCAAGGCCATTCTCTCGACCTGGCCGGATGGCGACATCGAGCGCCTATTGTCGCCGCGCCCGCTTGCCCGCTTCACGGAGAAGACCCGCGACAGCCTGCCGAAGCTATTGGCAGACCTCGCAATCATCCGGGCAAGGAGATGGTCGATCGACGACGAGGAGCACACGCTGGGTATGCGCTGCCTCGCCGCGCCGATCTTCAACGAATATGGCGAGGCGATCGCCGGAATTTCGATCTCGGGACCGGCCGTGCGCCTGCCGGACGCGACGCTCGCCGAGCTCGGCCCAGCGGTACGGGCCGCTGCCGATGACCTGACGCGGGCAATGGGCGGGCGGTTTCCTACCCGCTGATATGCTGCCTTAATTCGCCTTCGGCTTCTTCTTCGCCGATCGCGCCGTCACGTTGAGCGCCACCGCCGCCTGAATGAGCGCCTGAAATGCCGCCGGTTCGATCTCCTCGCCCTCGCGCAGATCGATCGCCCGCCGCGTATTGCCTTCAAGACTGGAATTGAACAGGCCGGTGGGGTCCTCCAGCGAGGCGCCCTTGGCAAAGGTCAGTTTGACCACGGCCTTGTAGGTTTCGCCGGTGCAGAGAATGCCGTCATGCTCCCACACGGGCACGCCGCGCCATTTCCATTCCTCGACAATATCAGTATCCGCCTGCTTGATGAGATCACGGACCCTCGCAAGCGTCGCGCCACGCCAATCGGTCAGTTCGGCGATCCGCCCGTCGATCCGCTCGGATGGTGACGGCCCACTTGCGTCTTCAGCTTCAACCTTCTTCGGCATGGATTTTCCTCCTCACATACGGCTCCTCGACCCTTGATTTATGGCGACGTCGGCAAAAATCCACGCCGGGATCCCGGCGTGAAACTGCAGTATCAAGGATATGAGGCGGCCGGTGGCCGTTCAGATCAATTCCGCGCAACCCAATCGTGCCAGTCGTCCTCGCTGCCATGGAAGACATTCAGGTCGATCTTGCCCTCGACGCCATGCGACAGTCCGGAGCCGGAGTACTGCCAGAATAGCCACTTGCGGTCCGGATAGACCTTCGACGGATGGGCAGCGACGGAGCGCAGCCAGAACGGATGGTTCTTGAATTCGCCCGTCAGGTTGTCGCGATAGAAGTCCGGCGCGGTGTAGATCACCGGGCGTTTGCCGTAATGACGCTCCAGCTTGTCCATGAAGACCTGCATCTTCTCGAGCGTCTTGGCGCGCGACAGGCGGAAGCGGCAGCTGGATTCTCCATTGTATTCGACATCGATCACCGGCGGCAGCGCATCGGGATCGCGCGGCACGTTGCGGATGAACCATTCGGCCTGTTCACCGGCGGTGCGGCACCAGTAAAAGAAATGATAGGCGCCGCGCTTCAGGCCGGCGTCCTTCGCCCGCTTCCAGTTCTTCTTGAACATCGGGTCGAGATGGTCGCCGCCATCGGTCGCCTTGATATAGGCGAAGTTGGCGCCCTGCGTGCGCAGCCTTGCCCAGTCGATCTCGCCCTGCCAGCGGGAAATATCGACACCATGCACGGCCATCTTTCGCGGCGAAGCCTTGCCGAAGTTGATCGGATGGGCATCACGGAACTGGCGGCTGTAGATCTGCGCACGACCGCGGCGAGTGCGCGGCTGCGCCTCCGGATTATCCGGCATCATCAGCGCGACAGGGCGCTCGGCCGGAACGGTCATGGCCTCGGTGGTCACGGATTCGAAGGCCTGCGGCTGCGGCACCTGCCCCGCCCAGGCCAGTTGTTCCGGATGACTTTCATTTTCGGCGGCGGCGATGATCGCGCCGACATCATTTGCCGGCACAGGGCCGCTTGCGACCGAGCTTGTAACCTCCTTGGAAGGCAACCCGGCAGACAGGCTTTCCGGGCCGGAACTGGACGTGCATCCAGCCAGGGCAATACCGCCAAGAAGAAGTGCTGAAAGAGCCGAAAAACGCATTGGAACCCGCACGCAAAACAAAATCCGGGCGCACCCCGCCCCCATTGTCTTCAATTGCTAACGGAAAATTACCAACAAATGCTGAATCCGAATTAATTCGGGAAGCGTTGCGCAAAAACGACGGTGGTGACGGCGGCGCTTTGCTACGGCTCAATCCAGGGATTTGAGGTCATCGGGCACGGCATATTCCCGACCATTGTAGGTCAGGCGCATGGTCGATTCTTTCGGACCGTCACGCTTTTCCACGCATTCGCCATTCGCCGCCACGCTCGCGACCGTCGTCGAGGAAGTCTCCGACACCAGAATATCCGCATAGCCGTTGTGGGCGGTGGACTGCATCGAAAGCGTCCGGCTCGTTTCGTCGAAGGTTCCCGCGCAATTCGTATCCCACTCACCGTGATTGTCACTCACGGTGATGCCGGCAAGCACAGAAACGAGTTTGCCATTCGCGATCGTATAAAGCGAAAGCCCGACCTCGCCGAACGGATTGAGCCCGGAACTGCCATGCTGGAAAATCCGCAGGCCGAACGCCATCTGCTGCCGCGCCAGCCGGTAACGCGCCGTGTCGAAGGCAATCTTCGTGATCCGCACCGCATCATCCGCCATGCGACCGGCTAGATAGAGACGCTGCCGGACATCGAGGCTCGCCGCATCGAGCACCAGCAATTCAAGATCGCCCTCATTGCCATCATTCGATTGCGCCCCGATCAGCGGCACCGCAACCAGCATCACTTCGGGATGCGCCGGCCAGATGCGGCAGATCATGGCATGCGGATCGTCGCTGGCGCTCTCCGCCGGCAAAGTGATCGCCAGATTATTGAAGCTGAACCCAGTCTCCGACGTTTTCACTGCATCCGGATAGGCCCGCTGGATAATCGCAGCCGCCTGCCCACCGCATCCGTCTTCAGCGAAGGCGAACTGTGTACCGGAGAGGAACGCGGCTGAAACCAGAAGGCAGCGTAGAATGGCGATTTGAAGGGTCATGAGGGAAAGTTGCATACTGTGTTTGAAATGACAAACGCGCGGATTAGGGCGTGAGCGTATCGCTTTTCCGGGGATTGCCAAAGTCGTCGTTCGGAGTGACATTTCCGGACTGAAGCAATGCCTTTCCCGGCAGAGCGGCCCGAATTCCACAGAGCTGAACATGGCGGGCGGTGAACAACAGAACACAACCCTGGCTGCGCGGGTCGCGTGGCCCTTGCTCGTCCTCACGGCCGCGCTGCAGGTCTATATCGGGCTGTCGTCCGTGGCCTATGTGTTCATGGGCGTACCGAACCAGGCGTCCGGGTTTGGTGGGTGGGTCCAGGCGGCCATGGGCGTGCTTCAGGTCGCTGCCGCCGTCATCGCTTTCTTGCTTGCCGCCCGGCGCGATCTTCGCGACACCACCCTTACCGTCGCCGCGAGCCTGATGCTGGGCTGGCTTTCCACCGTCCCCTTCACCCTTGAGCAAGGGCTCAACTTCCACGGCGACGATAAATTTACCCCGGTCTACTTCGTGATATCGCCCGTCCTCGCAATCGCTGCCGCAACGCTTGCATGGCGCAACGTCCATCCGGTCGCCGCCGCCCTCATCGCCAGCGCCATGACTTTCATCGGCATCCTGATCGTTATCGCGTTTTCCGTTATCATCGCCATCTACGGCTTCTAACGGGGCGCGATACTCAAGCCCGGTCGCAAGACGATTGCCGATGTTGTCTTGGATGGAACGGCCAATCCGTCAGGTGCAACGAATCTGGCCGACCCTATGGGCAATCCTGCCGATATGGCGGCCATCCGTTCCGCAACAGCCACCCCAGACATTGATATGCGGGAAGCGCCGCGCCAATTCCGCCATTTGGCCGCCAAGTTCTTCGGGATCGCCGTCTTCCAGATGTCCGAGCTTGCAGAGTTCCAGCGTTTCCATCGCAACCGCGTTCGGCATGAAGCCGCCCAGGCGCTTCACCCAGCTTCCGGCGGTCAAGGCCGGCTCGAATTCGGTGGGATGGGTACAGTTGATCATGTAGTAAGCCGGCGCGGCACCGGTGGCGGCATCGACCGCCTCAATCGCCTGCTCAAGTGTTTCGCCGCCCGAAAGCAGTCCCCCACCCTTAACGAAGAAGGACACGGCGATCGGAATATCCACGGAGGCCGCCGCCCTGGAAATGCCGATGGCCTCTTCGACGGACGAAAACGTCATCGCCGTGATCATGTCTGCACCGGCCTTTTTCAGGGTCAGTATCTGCTCGGCGTGATAATCTTGCACGGACGCGGCATCGATGATTACGCCGGTCTGATAGGCATCGCCGCGTGGTCCGATCGCCCCGCCGACGATCATCGGCGTTTCGGCGGAATGGTATTCGCGGGCGATGGCGCGGTAGAATTCGATGCCGCGAATATTGATCTCCTCCAGTGCCTCACGGGAATAGCCGATCAGTGTGCCCCAATCGCGACTGGCCCGATAATGCAGTCCCTCATTGATCACGCCGAAACCCTGGGCGACCGCCGCCTCCACGAGCTTTCGCTGGTATTGTTCGAGGCAGGCCGCGCCCCGTGCGTCATCGAGCAATTCAAAACCGCAGAAATGGCGCAGTTTGAAACCGTCGACATATTGGAGCCAGGTCTCAAATCCACCTCCGTCGCCATCAGCCGACCGTCGAGTTGCGGGAGCACGTCGATACCCATCACAATCTCCATTTTTGAAAGACCAGTCTAAACGTATCCGGCGGGCTGCGCAGCCAATACCCTATAAAAATCTGGAGGCAGGGCAGCCATTCAAGGCTTATACAATTCCCCTAATATTGTCGCGAGGTTTCAGCGCAGCACATCCGTTCCCACAGCTCTTCGCTGTTGACACATCCTTGAAAGCCACGCCCCAATCCATGGTTACCCATTGACGCAAGCCTTTTTCATCACGATAGGGTCACGCCGAAGAATCCGGCAAGCGCCGGCGAGACAACAACAGGAGCATGACAGTGAGCGAACCGACCGTAGCAGACGCCATCAACCGCGTTTATGAATCGCTTCAGGCTGACAATGCCGACATCGACGCTCATATCGCGACGCTCAAGGCGGCCTTGGCACGCGCCGGCGAGAAGGAAGCTGTCTTCGATCCGGCCAAACTCGTGCAGAACAACCGCTCCGGCCGCAAACTGATGCAGGCGTACTTTCGCCAACGCGGCGTCACGGTGAAATTCTCGGCAGAGTGACGCCTGTCTGCCTTTCGTCCGTCACAGGATGAAGGGCCTCACGCAGACGGGCGTGCCGATCTCGATGCGTTTGCCGCTATCCGTCAAAGCCCCCGTTTCTTCGTCCCGCGTGAAGATGACGATGCTGTCGCCGTTCTGATTGGCAACCAGCAGATGTTTACCGCTCGGGGTCAGCGTGAAATTGCGCGGCGTCTTTCCGCCGGATGGAACAATGTCCAGAAGGGTCAGCGTGCCCGTTACTGGATCGACCGCAAAGGAGACAATGCTGTCATCGCCGCGGTTCGAGCAATAGAGAAAACGCCCGTCCGGCGACAAATGGATATCGGCGGCATGGGACGTGGTACGCGGCCAAATGGTGGAGATGGTCTGTTCGACAGTCAAATCGCCAGGCGAACGGCGAATGAAGGATACTGTCGAGGTGAGCTCGTTCGAAACATAGAGAAAGCGACCGTTGAAGTGCTGGGCGATGTGACGCGGCCCGCTGCCTGCAGGCACATGCACCGACGCGACGGGAGACAATGTGCCGTTACCGGCCAGTCTAAACTGTGCGATCAAATCGAGGCCGAGATCGGCAATCAGCACGCTGCCGCCCTCCGGCACCTCGGTGACCATATGCGCATGCGGACGCTCCTGACGATCAGCCTTCGGCCCCAACTTCCCTTCAAGCCGCAGCGAACCGGACGCCGGCGCCAAACCACCATTTTCAAGGATTGGGAATACTGCGACCGATTTGTCCGGGCCACCCGTTCCCATCGCGTAATTTGCGGCCAGCACGAAGCGCCGGTCTCTGGTTACCATGTTGTAAGCAGTGATGCTGCCGAGCGTTGGCTGCTTGTTGAGATAGGTGAGCGATCCCTCTCTCGCATCGAAACGAAAGGCACTCAGCGTGCCTTCATGCCAGCCGAATACTTCGGAATTGGCGTAGATCACGCCACCTGCCGCATCGACAGCAAGGAAAGTCGGATTGTCCACGCTTTTGGTCGAGGCGATCCTTTTCCATTCCAGCCTCGCTTCGTCAAAGGAGTAAATCGTCAGCCCCTCGCCGCGCGCACCCTGAAAATAGGGCGCTTGCCTGTTGAGAGAACCGACGGCGAGATAGAATTGTTGACCCACCCCGAACTCCCCTTTTGGCGGACGATGCGGACGGATGACATATTTGAGGCGGTAACGCTAGCTCAACACTCCACCGCGATCGATGTTCACGGTGTGTCACTGACGCCGCAGGTTCCCAAAAGCCAAAAAGCCTGCCGCGGGAGGAGGTGCGGCAGGCTTTCCGATAAGAACCGAACAGCGACTGGGAGGAGGAGTGCCGCTGTTCCTGCAAACAGTCCTGGGAGGAGGAGTGGACCGCTTGCTGACACGAAGCTCTGCGGGAGGAGGTGCATCGCTTCGTTAAAAATAATACTAAACGATTCCTGGCTAATTTCGAGGCATTATGTTGCAGTGCAGCTATGCGCCAGACGCACATCTCAATCGCTTGAATCGAGACGCCGGAATCACCATCCGGAAACGCAAAACGCCCGCTTCGATGAAGCAGGCGTTTCTGGAATTTCAACTCTGATCTGGATCAGAAAGCGACGGCAGCGCGGGCAACCGACTGGATGTCGGCGCGGTTGATGCCGAGGTCGTTCAGTTCACGGTTGGTCATGCGGCCAAGCTCGTTAACGGTCTGACGATACTTGCGCCAATTGTTCAGGGTGCGTGCTACGTTCATGATGATCCCCTTTCCTGAGGTTCGTTTTGGCGTCAGCAGCTTTGTTTGGCCCCGGCGTCGTTTGATGAAGACAACATACGCCCGTCCCCTCGGCAGCAACAGCGCCAATAGCTCAAACCACCCATGCACAACCTGCACAGGTCCCGCGCCTATTGTTGAATCATGCGCATATCGACCAGAGCAATAATGTCGAACACGGCTTTGGAATGTCAGGTCCAAAGGCTGACTCATCCGCTCGTAGTCGATATATGGCTACCGTCCGCAAAATCAGGGAAACAAAGATGGAAACCACCGAAATCGGAAGTCGCAGTGACTTTGCACTCTGGGCAATCCAGCGTGCCCAGGAAATCGTCACGACACAGGGTGCCGCCTTCGCGATCGCCGCACGGGATATGGACGAGAAGGCACTCGCGCAGAGCGCCACCGATCTCGGACAGGCCATCGCTGATGCCATGCTAGAGGTATTCGACGGCCTGATCGAGGAGTAACACACGCCATCTTCACTGCTGAATCCACAAGCGAATTTCAGCGAAATGACAGGATTCCTCGTCTTCCGGAATTGTCACTTGTCATCCTGCCCGCTTTCCGCATTCTAGGCGCGGGAGAAGGAGACACGAGCCAATGGAGACCGCGCGTAGCACAAGCCACGCAGCCGCCGACCCGGAATTCGGACCGTGGCTTGCCCAGGCCTCCATCCTGATCGTCGATGACGAGCCCGGCATGCGCAACTTTCTCATGCGCACACTCGGCCCGCGCTGCAAGCATATCGAGGAAGCCGTCGATACTGAGGATGCATCCCGCAAGCTTGACCAGCATCACTACGACGTCGTCATTCTCGACAACATCATGCCGAAGAAGAACGGCGTGGAATGGCTGGCGGAACAGCGTGCCATCGGCTTCTTTGCCGATGCCATCCTGATGACCGCCTATGCCGATCTCGATACGGCGATCCAGGCTCTGCGCGCAGGCGTGGTCGATTTCGTCCTGAAGCCGTTTCGGTCCAACCAGATTCTGAACGCCGTCGCGCGCTGCCTGGACCGCCTGCGGCTGCAGCGCGAAAACTATGTCCTCCGCTATGAACTGAAGGCCACTTCCGATCACATCCTTCTTCGCGACCGGCTGATCGGCCAGTCGGCTGCGATCGCCCGCGTGCGGGATGCCATCGCCAGGGTCGCCCCACTGCCGACATCGGTCCTGCTGACCGGACAATCCGGCACCGGCAAGGAGGTTGCGGCGCGTTCGCTGCATACGCTGTCCGATCGCGCGTCCAAGCCGTTCGTGCCGGTCAATTGCGCGGCCATTCCGTCCGACATGATCGAGAGTGAACTGTTCGGTCATCTGAAAGGCGCGTTTACCGGCGCGGCGCGGGATCGGGAGGGGCTATTCCTGCATGCCCAAGGTGGTACGCTTTTCCTCGATGAGATCGGTGAACTGCCGGCCGCCACGCAGACGAAGCTGCTTCGCGTGCTGGAGGATCGGCGCGTGCGCCCCGTCGGCTCCGAGCGGGAAGTTCCGGTCGATCTGCGCTTCGTTTTCGCCACCAATGCCGAGCTGGAAAAGGAGGTCCAGGCAGGCCGCTTCCGCGCGGATCTGTTCTTCCGCATCAACGTGATGCAGATCCACATGCCACCCCTCAAGGATCGCGCGGGGGATGCGCTCGAACTCGCGGAACTCTTCATGGCAAAACTGGCGCAACAGCTCGGCATGCCGCCGGTCCCCATCGATCAGCAGACGCGCCGGGCGCTCGCGGCTTATGACTGGCCCGGCAATGTCCGCGAATTACGAAACCTGATCGAACGGACGCTGATCCTTGGCCGCTTCCAGGACAATTTCGGTCCATCGATTGATCGCTTCGCGACCTCCGGCGACATGACCCTCGAGGATGTCGAGCGACGGCATATTCTCGCCGTGCTGTCCGATTGCGCCGGTCAGCGCGACGAGGCGGCAAGGCTGCTCGGAATTTCCCGCAAGACCATCGATCGCAAGCTGGCGAGCTGGGATGGCTGATAGCGCTGCTCCGGTCGTCACACGTCCCGCCCGTTCCGTGCGCTACCGGCTGCTGGCCATCGCACTTTTGCCGATGCTGGTCATCCTCCCCCTGCTGCTCGGGATCACCATCTATCGCTGGGATGCAAAATTCGATGCTGCGCTGATCTCCAAGGTGAATGGCGACCTCACGATCGCCCATGAATATCTCGCCCGCATTCTCGAAAACACCGGCGAGCACGTGACGGCTCTCGCTAACTCCACGCAATTTCGCGACGCGGCAACGCTGGGTCAGCCGGCGATGAAACGATTGCTGGGCGAGAACCGCGCGCGGCTGGAACTCGACTTCCTGTATATCATCAGGCCGGACGGAACCCTGGTGGCGTCGAGTTCGGATCAGACGGCGCCACAGCTGCGAACGGACTGGCCGATCGCGCGTGCAGCAATCGGGGGACAGGCAAGGACCGCAATCGACATTTTCGAGCCGGCGGATCTCATGAAGCTTCATCCGGCGCTGGCTGAGCGGGCACGCGTCGCTCTGGTGCCGACTCCGAATGCCGTTCCGACAGACCGGACGGAAGAGACGCGTGGAATGGTCGTGCAAAGCGCGAACCCGATCCTGCTCGCCGATGGCAGCAGTGCCATCCTGGTCGGCGGCACCCTGCTCAATCAGAACCTTCTCTTCATCGACACCATCAACGACCTTGTCTATCGCGAGGCCAGCCTGCCCGAAGGCAGCCAAGGGACCGCGACCCTCTTCCTGGATGACGTCCGTATCAGCACCAATGTCCGTCTATTCGAGGGACGGCGCGCCCTCGGCACGCGTGTCTCCGCCTCGGTCCGCTCGACCGTTCTCGACGACGGCAAGACATGGCTGGATAGCGCCTTCGTGGTCAATGACTGGTACATCTCGGCCTACGAGCCGATCGTCGACAGCCATGACAAGCGGGTGGGCATGCTCTATGTCGGCTTTCTCGAAAAGCCTTTCACCACGGCGAAATACCAGACCATCATCAGCATCGCGCTCGCGTTCCTGGCAATCGCCGCAGCCAGCGTGCCGATCTTCCTGCGCTGGGCGCGCGCCATTTTCAAACCCCTGGAGCGGGTGAACGTCACGATCGCCAAGGTCGAGACAGGCGATCTCGGCGCCCGAACAGGCCCGGTCGACAGCCATGACGAAATCGGCCGTGTCGCGGTGCATCTCGATCACCTGCTCGACCAGTTACAGCAGCGCGACAGGGAATTGCGGCTGTGGAACGAGGAACTCAATGCGCGTGTGGATGAACGGACGCATGAACTGCAACTGGCTAATCGCAAGCTCGAAGCGACCACCAAGCAACTGATCATGTCGGAAAAGCTCGCGGCCATCGGCGAAATCACCGCCGGCGTCGCCCATGAGATCAACAATCCGATCGCTGTCATGCAAGGCAATCTCGAAGTGATCCGCTCGGTCGTCGGTGATCGGGCCGACTTAGCAGAGACCGAATTCCGGCTGCTCGACGAACAGATTCACCGGATCAGCCAGATCGTCACCAAGCTCCTGCAATTCGCCCGGCCGGAGGAATTTGCCGGCATTCTCGATCGCCATTCGCCGGGTGCGGTGGTTGCCGACTGCCTGCCGCTGGTCCAGCATCTGCTCGCCAGGGCAGCGATCGGGGTGCGGCGTGAGGATACCGCGTCCCTGCTGGTGCTGATGAACCGCACCGAACTGCAGCAGGTCATCGTCAATCTGATCGTCAATGCCATTCATGCAATGCCGTCGGGCGGCACGCTCTCGCTGATGACCCGGGATCACACCTCTGAGGGGCGGCCCGGCGTGCAAATCGTTGTCAGCGATACCGGCGTCGGCATGGCGCCTGATCTCGTGGCCCGGATTTTCGATCCCTTCTTCACGACGAAACGCGAGCAAGGTACCGGGCTCGGGCTTTCGATCAGCCAGACCCTGATCCGCCGGCAGGGCGGGACAATGGGCGTGCGGAGCAGCCCGGGCGCCGGCGCCACCTTCACCATCTGGCTTCCCGAGGCTGCCTGACCGGACATTTTGTCCGAACCGAACGGACAAAATGTCCTTCGGCACGTGCAGGCAATCCCCAACATACTGAAATCAAACAATGTTCTAGCTGGCACGCCGATTGCACCCTCAACAACGGGGGAAGCGTAGGCAGCCGGTGGCCACACGATCGGTTGAAACAACATCGCGGCGGAGGAGCCGCGACCAACCACACGCCTTCCTCCGGCAAAGACAGTGACCGATACACCTGGAGGAGCATTCATGACTGCATCGACCGATACGTTACCGGGCGTCTATCCCGGCGGGATTCTCGATCGGGAGCGCATCATCGCGCAACCCGGCTTCAATCGCTGGCTGGTGCCGCCCGCAGCGCTCGCCATCCATCTCTGTATCGGCATGGCCTATGGCTTCAGCGTCTTCTGGCTGCCGTTGTCCAAGTCCATCGGTATCACGCAGCCGGTCGCCTGCGCCGATCTCAATCTGCTGACCGCGCTGTTTACGACCACCTGCGACTGGCGCGTCGCGGATCTCGGCTGGATCTACACGCTCTTCTTCGTTCTTCTCGGCTCATCCGCCGCCCTCTGGGGCGGCTGGCTCGAGCGCGCCGGGCCACGCAAGGCCGGCTTCGTCTCCGCCCTCTGCTGGTGCGGCGGCATTGCCGTAGCGGCGATCGGCGTAAAGACCCATCAATTGTGGCTGATGTGGCTCGGCGCCGGCGTCATCGGCGGTGTCGGCCTCGGGCTTGGTTATATCTCGCCGGTCTCGACGCTGATCAAATGGTTTCCCGACCGGCGCGGCATGGCGACCGGCATGGCTATCATGGGCTTCGGCGGTGGCGCCATGATCGGCGCGCCGCTCGCCGACATGCTGATGAACTATTTCAAGACGCCCGACTCCGTCGGCGTCTGGCAGACATTCCTCGTCATGGCGGTGATCTATTTCGTCTTCATGATGGGCGGCGCGTTCGGCTACCGCATTCCGCCGGCCGGCTGGCGTCCGGATGGCTGGACACCGCCCGCCTCCACCGGCAAGGCAATGATCACGGCCCACCACGTCCATTTGAGAGACGCCCACAAAACCAAACAGTTCTGGCTCATATGGGCCGTGCTCTGCCTTAATGTCTCGGCCGGCATCGGCGTCATCGGCATGGCTTCGCCGATGCTGCAGGAAATCTTCGGCGGCCGTCTCATCGGCCACCCCGAACTCACCTTCATGCAACTCGACGACACTCAGAAGACCGCGATCGCGGCGATTGCGGCCGGCTTTGCCGGGCTGCTGTCGCTGTTCAATATCGGCGGACGCTTCTTCTGGGCATCGCTGTCGGACAAGATTGGCCGAAAGAACACCTATTACACGTTCTTCATCCTCGGCATCGTCCTCTATGCGCTCGCGCCCACCGCCGCCCATATGGGTAGCCAGGTGCTGTTCGTCCTGATCTTCGGCATCATCCTGTCGATGTACGGCGGTGGCTTCGCGACCATCCCCGCTTATCTCGCCGACATTTTCGGGACCCAGTTTGTCGGCGCCATCCATGGACGACTGCTGACGGCCTGGGCGACGGCCGGCATCATCGGCCCGGTCGTGGTCAACTATATCCGGGAGTTCCAGATCTCCGCCGGCATCCCGCGCGAACAGGTGTATGACTTCACGATGTATATCCTGGCCGGCATGCTGGCATTCGGGTTGATCGCCAACGCCTTCGTCCGGCCGCTCTCAGAGAAGTGGTTCATGAAGCCCGAGGAGGTTGCGGCCCTGCAGGCGAAGTCGAAGACCATGGATGCCGGCCCCACAGGCTCATTCGGCATCGGTCGCGGCGGATTGGACGGCAAAGCTCTGGCGGCCTGGGCAGTCGTCGGTATTCCGATCCTCTGGGGTGTCTGGGTCACTCTCCAGAAGACCGCCGCGCTCTTCTGACAGGCATGGTGCACGATGGCCCGGAAGTTATTTCCGGGCCATCGCCGTTTTCTCGGTTCTGATCTTCCCGTGGAGAGTCAGGCGACTAACAGTTCGTCGGCGGGTCCGAAGAACTCGAAATGGACGCGATCAGGCGAGACGCCGGCTTTCGAAAGCGCCGGAACCAGCGCCCGCAGGAACGGCTTCGGTCCACACAGATAGAAATGCGAGGTCTCGAAAGGTGTCTGCGATCTCAGCCAATCGACGGTGATGAAGCCGTCATAGTCGTGCGAGAGGCCCGCCGCATCGTTGGCCGCCGGATCGCTGTAGAACGTCCGAACCGTGACCCGGTCGCGCGTTGAAGCAAGGCTTCTGACATGCTTGTCCATCGCATGGGTGGAACTATTCAAGGCTCCGTGAATGAAATGGGCTTCCAGATCGGGATATTCACCCGCGATCGCTTCGAGCATGCTGACCATCGGGGTCAGGCCGACACCGCCGGATACGAGCACGACCGGAGCGCCCGGCTCATCCGGCAGGAAGAAGTCGCCCGCCGGCGGTGTCGCCTCGATCACCGAGCCGACATCGACATCGTCATGCAGGTAGCGGGAGCCGCCCTGCCCTTCGGCCTCGCGCTTGACCGAAATACGATAGAATTCATCGTTCGGCCCGCAGGAAATCGAATAGTTTCGTTTGACCAGGCTGCCATCCGCGAGCGTCAGACGGAAAGTCAGATACCGACCCGGCCGATGACGGATGACGCGGCCGCCATCGGACGGCTTGAGAACGAAGGACGTGACGACATCGCTTTCCCTGATCTTCTCGGCAATCGTGAAGCGCCGCCATCCCGTCCATCCTCCGCCTTGGCTTTCGATATCGCGGCGAAGATCGTTTTCGCGTCCCTTCAGGATGTCGGCGAGAAACCAGTAAGCCTCGCCCCAGGCATCCAGCAAGGCAGGCGTGGCAGCGTCGCCGAGGACATCACCGATCGCCGCGAGAAGCGCTTCGGCCACATAAGGATAGTGTTCCGGCAGGATGTGATAGCCAATATGCTTGTGGGCAATGCGCTCGACGACAGGCGTCAGGGCACCCAGATTTTCGATGTTCCGGGCATAACCAAGGATCGCGGCGGCCAGCGCATGGACCTGCGAACCGCCCTCGCCCTGGTTGGCGTGATTAAAGAGGTTCCTGATATGCTCGTCGCGGAAGAGGCGGGCATACATGGCCTTGGTAATGTCGCTTCCATGGGCTTCCAGCGCGGGCACGCTCTGCTTGACGATCGCAATGCTTTCTGCGGAGAGTTGACGGGGCATGGTGTTCACCTTTCTTGATCAATGCTGGGCGGTCGGGCGACGGTCGTAGAACTCGATGCGGAGTTTCACGCGGCCGGCGAGTTCGAGGCTGTGGGGGATTTCGGGCGGCACGAGGCCGGGGATGCCGGGCTCCAGGAGTTTGACGTCTGGCATGCCATCCTGGCGGTAGCGCACCTGCCCTTCCTCAATGCGCACGATCGCCCAGGTCCCAGCCTTCAGCGCGTGCGAGCCCAGCAAGGCCCTCGGCAGCGTGACCTCGTCGAAGAGCGACGAAATCCGATACGGCACTGGCGACACCGGTGGCGCTTTGGCTTCCTCCGGCAGGTTCTCAAAGTTGCAGATCATCAGGGAAAACCGGTCCGCGATCCTTTTTGCCCGATCCTGCATGTCACCGGCGATGTCCGGCGGCGCGAGTTCAACGGTGGTCTGGCGCCAAAGCTCCAGCCAGCGGATGAACATGGCAGGCCGGATCCTGTCGGCATGGATGAGATGCATGGCCAGCGGGTTGCCCTTGTAACGACCCGACGTAAACATCAGCGACGACCAGAATTCGGCCAGTCGCGTCAGATGGTCGTCCCAATCCTCCACAACGGCGAAAACCGGGCCTAGCTGCTCATCCGCCCTCACCCGCTGGTAAAACCGGTCGAGTATCCGGGATATATCCGCCTCGCCGAACTGATGGGTCATCGATCTCTCCAAAACAGGTATTTTAGATACACCTATTCCGTTTCGCTAAAAGGTGCTACTAAAATGCATCTTTTTAATCGGGCGTTTTGACGCAGGGCTGCATGAGGCTGACAAAATATACCGACTACGGCATCCGGGTGCTGATGCATCTCGGCCTAACCGAGGGGCAACTCGGCTCGATCCGGCAGATTGCCGACGATTTCGATATTTCGCAGGATCATCTCAAGAAGGTCGTCAACGACCTTTCCGGTGCCGGCTTCATCGAATCGGTTCGGGGACGAAACGGCGGGATCCGGCTTGCCCGGCCGGCGGAAGAGATCAACCTCGGCGCGGTGCTTCGCCACACCGAGGGGCTCGATGAACTCATCGAATGCGGCGGTTGCCCGATCGCGCCCGCCTGCGGCGTACAGCCGGTTCTTGCGGAGGCCTCGACCGCCTTCGCGGCTGTTTTCGACAAGTATACGATTGCCGACCTGATCCGCAGGAAACCGGAACTGCGGAAACTTCTCGGGGCGGCGTAAGCGAGCCCGCCCGGCCCCTTCGAAGAGGCGCGGCAGCGATGTGCCGCGCTTGGACTTGGCTGATCAGCCCTTGATGAAAGCCAGGAGATCGGCGTTCAGGACATCGGCATTGATGGTCAGCATGCCGTGCGAGAAGGCCGGATAGACTTTCAGGCTACCGTTTTTCAACAGCTTGACCGATTTCAGCGCGGAATCTGCAATGGGCACGATCTGGTCGTCGTCACCATGCAGAACGAGGGTGGGAACGCTGATCGCCTTGAGGTCTTCGGTCTGGTCGGTCTCTGAGAAAGCCTTGATCCCGTCGTAATGGGCCTTTGCGCTGCCCATCATGCCCTGCCGCCACCAGTTCTGGATGATACCTTCCTGAACATTCGCACCATCACGGTTGAAGCCGTAGAAGGGGCCGGCCGGAACGTCGCGGAAAAACTGCGCGCGATTGGCAGCAAGCGCAGCACGGAAGCCGTCGAAGACTTCGAGGGGAAGTCCTTCGGGATTGGAGCCCGTCTTGAGCATCAGCGGCGGGACGGCCGAGACCAGGACGGCCTTGGCGGTCCGACCCGACGGTTCGCCATGCTTGGCGACGTAACGCGCGACTTCGCCGCCGCCTGTAGAGTGGCCGATATGGACGGCATTCTTCAGGTCCAGAGCCTCGACAACGGCAAAGGCGTCGCTTGCATAGTGATCCATGTCATGGCCGTCCCAAACCTGGGACGACCGGCCGTGACCACGGCGATCATGGGCAATAACCCGGAAACCCTTGGACAGGAAGAACAGCATCTGGGCGTCCCAGTCGTCGGCAGACAGCGGCCAGCCGTGGTGGAACATGATCGGTTGCGCGTCCTTCGGACCCCAGTCCTTGTAGAAGATATCAACGCCGTCCTCTGTCGTTACGTAACTCATTACCGGTTCTCCTTCGGTTGTTTTGGCATTGGCGGCAGCCGATGCTGCGGGTGAAAAGCATTGTATAGTCCGCTTCCGCGATCCGCGGGACCGTAACGCCGGCACGCAACGGATCGGTGACGAGAGGTATCTTCATCGGAAAAGATGCGGCCATCAATTGCAGGAATAATTTCGAATTAATTGCTTCATTCACAGTAATCGGGACGACCGAAGTGCGCCCGTCCCGATTTCCAGTGCCCCTTCTCGAACTCTTCGAGGAGCAGGTCGCTGCGCATACGGTGATGCAGAACTGAGAACATGACATTCAGTCAGTTTCGGTCCTCACGTCAATCGTGGCATCGTGCCAGATTAAAAGATTGCCCGCGCATAGCCGACAAATGATCAGTCTCCTCCACCAAAACCACTGCCGGTGGTTTATATATCGGGGATCTGATGGCAATACGTGTGGGCCGGATCCATTGCAGTCGCATTGATTCCGGCCAGGGAGGAAAAGATGAAGATTACCCGTCTCGAAACGGTGCGCGTTGCCGAGCGCGCCAATCTGTTGTGGATCCTGGTGCATACAGACGAAGGGCTAACGGGGCTGGGAGAAACTTTCTTCGGCGCTGAAACGGTCGAAGCCTATATCCACGAATATATCGCGCCGCGCGTGATCGGCCGCGACCCGCTGGAGATCGACAGGCTTGCCGCCGACCTCGTCGGCTATCTCGGTTTCCGATCATCCGGCGCCGAGGTGCGCGGCAATTCCGCCTTCGACATCGCGCTTTGGGACCTTTTCGGAAAGGCAACCAACCTGCCGATCGCGCAATTGCTCGGCGGCTTCACCCGCAGGGAAATCCGGACCTACAACACCTGTGCCGGCACCGAATACATCAAGAAGGCGACCGGGCAGACGACTGCCAATTACGGCCTGTCCGACGGAAAGGGCTATGACGACCTGAACGGCTTTCTGTACCGCGCCGATGAACTCGCCCACTCGCTGCTCGAAGAAGGCATTACGGCGATGAAAATCTGGCCGTTCGACGCGGCCGCTGAAAAATCGCGCGGACTGTACATATCGATGCCGGACCTGAAACAGGCGCTCGAACCGTTCGAGAAAATCCGCTCCGCCGTCGGTGATCGCATGGATATCATGGTGGAATTCCATTCGATGTGGCAATTACTGCCCGCCATACAGATCGCCAAGGCGCTCGCACCCTACAAGACATTCTGGCACGAAGACCCGATCAAGATGGACAGCCTCGCCAGTCTCAAGCGCTACGCGGAGGTGTCGCCGGCACCGATTTCCGCGTCGGAGACGCTCGGGTCGCGCTGGGCCTTCCGCGACTATCTGGAAACGGGAGCGGCGGGCGTGGTGATGCTCGACATCAGCTGGTGCGGCGGCCTGTCGGAAGCGCGCAAGATCGCCGCCATGGCCGAGGCCTGGCACCTTCCGGTCGCTCCTCATGACTGCACCGGACCGGTCGTGCTCTGCGCATCGACCCATCTTTCGCTGAATGCACCGAATGCCTTGGTTCAGGAAAGCGTGCGTGCCTTCTATAACACATGGTACCGCGACCTGGTCACCGCCCTTCCGGAGGTCCGCAACGGGATGATCACCGTGCCGCCGGGCGCAGGGCTCGGAATGGAACTCAATCCCGACCTTGCGCGCGCGTTCACCGTCAGCCGCCGGGTTTCCGACAGTTCGTCGATCTGATGGTCGCAGGGGATATTCATGTCCACCAACAATGAGACCGCCGTGACTGGCATGCGCCTCGGTTCGATTGCCGGACCGGGCCTGATGTTGCTGGGCATGCTGATGTTTGCGTTGAACGACGCGATGGGCAAATGGCTGGTGGCCAGCTACGGCCTCGGACAGGTTATCCTCATTCGCAGTCTGGCGGCGCTCTTCATCCTGGCGCCGTTTCTCTGGCGGGCAGGATGGAAGCCGATCATCGAAGCCGAACGGCCGCTGATGCAGGCGGCCCGCGTGCTGTTCTCAACGATGGAAGTGTTCTGCTTCTACTACGCTGTCATGTACCTGCCGCTGGCCGATGTGATGACCTATTGGCTGGCCGCGCCGATCTACGTCGCGGCTGCCTCGCCGCTTCTGCTAGGCGAGAAGGTTGGCTGGCGCCGATGGACAGCGATCTTTGTCGGGTTCATCGGCGTGATCATTACATTGGAACCGTCGAAGGCCATGTTCACCATGCCGGCCATCATCTCGATCGTCGGCACTTTCGCCTTTGCCTTCATGTTGCTCTCAGGCCGAAAGCTGCGGGCGACACCCGACAAGACGCTGGTTCTGTTCCAGCTCGCCGGCGCCGGGCTTGCCGGTCTGATCTTCGCACCATCGGACTGGAAACCGCTGACGTCTGTTCCGGAGTTCGGTTTGCTGTGCCTGCTGGGCGCGGTGGCGATGGGGGCGCACATGCTCGTCAACCGGGCGCTAAAAATCTCCGATGCCGCGACGGTCGCGCCGCTGCAATATACGCTGCTGTTGTGGGCGATCGTCTTCGGCTGGATGTTCTTCGGCGATGTTCCGCGCTTGACCATGATGTTCGGCGCGGCGCTGATCATCGGCTCGGGGCTGTTCATCTTCTTCCGCGAGCAACAATTGAAGAAGCACCAACCGGACACGCCCCTCGACGTGCCGTGAGGCGATCTCGTCAACGCAAAGAGCCCGCTGGCGACACAGCGGGCTCTTCTGATCGTTAGGCCGCCGAAAGGCAGCGTATGCCGTGGTTACTTCCGGATCGCGGCAAGCTCGGCCAGGATGCCATCGACGACATCGGCGCCGATCTCGGCCTTGTGCTTCTCATAGACGACCATGGACTTCTCGCGGATGCGGGCCTGTTCTTCCGGCGAAAGCACATTTACCTCGAGGCCGGCAGCCTTGATCTTCTCAAGCGACTTCTTGTTGAGGTCGCCGATCACCTGGCGCTCGACGTCACGGCCGACCACGGCGCATTCCCTCAGCGCTGTCTGCTCCTCCGGCGCATAGGTATCGAAGATCGCCTTGGAGAAAAGGAACAGGAACGGCGTGTAGGCATGGTTGGTCTGGGTGACGTATTTCTGCACTTCGAAGAACTTCGACGTGTCGATGGTCACATAGGGGTTCTCCTGGGCGTCGATCGTCTTGGTTTCCAGAGCCGAAAAGACTTCACCGAACGCCATGGGCGTTGCGTTGGCGCCAAGGTTCTGGAAGGTGTCGAGGAAGACATTATTCTGCATGACACGAACCTTCATGCCTTCCAGGTCTTCCCACTTGTTCACCGGACGAACTGAGTTGGAAAGGTTACGGAAGCCGTTCTCCCAGTATGCGAGATTGACAAGGCCGACGGCTGCCAGCTTCTCGTTCATCATCTCGCCGAACTTGCCGTCCAGGACCTTGTAGGCTTCCTCCGAGGTGGCGAAGAGGAACGGTAGATCGAACACGCCGAGGGCCGGCTCGATGCCGACGAGCGGCGAGGACGAGGTCACGACGGCCTCCTGAACGCCGGAACGGAGTGCCTGTGTTGCCTGCAGGTCGCCACCGAGAGCGCCACCCCAGAATGCCGTCAGCTTCAGCTTTCCGCCCGACTTTTCATCAAGGCATTTCTGCATCGCCGCAATGCCGTTGCCGACGGGGTGATCGGCATTGATGCCGTTGGAGACGCGGATGTTGCGCTCGGTGAACTCGGCGAATGCCGGCACGGAGGCGGACAGGGTGAATGCGATCGCAGTCGTGGCAAGTAGCAGTTTTCTCATGATATCCTCCCATGGATGTTGAACGAGAAATGGACTTTCTGGCCTCAGTGCAGCCAGCGAGCCGGTACGATGACCAGGTCCGGAAACAGGACCAGGAGCAGAAGCACGAGCGTTTGGGCCAACAGGAACGGCCAGACACCCACCGTCACTTTGCCCAGCGGAACGCGTCCGACGCCGCTGACGACGTTGAGAACGACGCCAACCGGTGGAGTGAGAAGGCCGATGCAGTTGTTCATGATGAACAGGACGCCGAAGTAGACCGGGTCGATGCCTGCCTGCTTGATGATCGGCATCAGGACGGGCGTCAGGATCAGGATTGTCGGCGTCAGATCCAGGGCAGTGCCGACGATCAGCACCAGGATCATGATGACGAACATCAGCAGGGTCGGGCGGTCGATCAACGGTTCAATGAGGCCGGTAATTTCCGCCGGGATGTTGGCAGCGGTAATCAACCAGGCCGAAACGAGCGCTGCGCAAACCAGGAACATGATGATGGATGTGGTCTTGGCGGCCTGCAGGATGACGCGCGGAAGCTCCCTTGGCGTCAGTTCGCGATAGATGACCATGCCAACGAACAAGGCATAGGCCGCAGCGACAACGGCCGCTTCCGTTGGTGTCACCACACCGGCCTTGATGCCGCCGAGGATGATGACGGGCATGCCCAGCGCCCAAAGTGCGCGAGTGGTCACACGAAGACGTTCCGCCATCGACGCGCGCGGCAACGCCTCCACCTTGTCCTTGCGCACAACGATCAGCCATGTGACGACCAGCGCGAGGCCCATCATCAGGCCGGGAACGATGCCGGCCATGAAGAGCTGCGTGATCGAAACGTTGGCGGCCACACCGAAGACAATGAACGCCATGGACGGCGGGATAACCGGTGCGATGATGCCGCCGGCTGCGATGAGACCGGCAGAGCGGGGAACGTTATAACCAGCCTTGGCCATCATGGGGATGAGGATGGCGGCGAGTGCGGCCGTATCGGCTGCTGCAGAACCGGAGATGCTGGCCATGATCAGCGCAGCCACGATCGCGACAATCCCGAGGCCACCGCGAATATGCCCAACGCACGCGATAGCAAAATCGATGATGCGCCGTGACAGACCGCCGGCATTCATCAGTTCCCCGGCCAGAATGAAGAAGGGAATGGCAAGCAAGGTGAACGTATCGGCACCGGCAATCATGTTCTGCGCGATGATCTGCGTGTTGAACATTCCCATGTACCACATGAGAATGACGCCGCAGAACATCAGGGAAAACGCGACAGGCACGCCTATTGCCATGGCGCCAATCAGCGAGCCGACGAAAACGAAAAGTGTCATCAGGTCCGCTCCGCCATCTGTTCGATCGTGAGGTTTTCGCCCGCGAAAGCTTCAAGCTCCTCCTGCGTCACCCGGCCAGTGACGAGGCGGAAAAGGCGCTCAAGCGCGATGATCACGCAACAGAACCCGGTAAAGAAACCACTGCCGTAGACGAAGCCCATGGACAGGCCGGTGACCGGAGCCTTCATGCTCCAGTTGATCGGCAACTGTATCCAGGTGCCCCAGAAAAAGATGGCAGAACAGGCGATGATCACCAGATTGCTGAGGATCATGCAAACGATACGCCCCTTGCGCCCCAGCAGCGCAACGAGCGTCTCCACGCCCAGGTGACCGTGCTCCCGAAATGCGACGACGGCGCCAATGAAAGTCAGCCAGATGAAAAAGTACCGTGCGAGTTCGTCCGACACCGTCAGGCCGGAATTCATGGCGTAGCGCATGATGACATTCACGAAGACCATGATCGCCATTCCCGAGAGAAGGAGGATCAGCAGGACTTCAAGAGTCTTGTAAAAATAGTCGATTACCTTTTGCACGCGTCCCTCCCAGTTTGCGTTACATCAGGCCGCGCTTGGCCAGGTTTTTCATCAGCGCACCAACGCCGAAGGTCCATTCGGGGCAGGCGTCACTGCGATCGACCCAGTTTACCAGACGGCCGAGCAGTGGCGTCGCGATTTCCACCCGGTCGCCGATTTCATGCGTAAATCCCCGGCCCGCACCGCGCCGGTCCTTGACGGGGGCAAACATCGTTCCGAGGAAAAGGACGGCACCATCCGGATATTGATGATTGCGATTGAGCAATTGCCGGGCGAGATCGGCGGGTTGGCGGCTGATTGCCTCCATCGGGCTCTCGCCCGTCATCCGGAAACCGTCCTGTCCCTCGACGGACAATACAACACGCACCTTGCCCAACTTTTCAAGCGTAAACGTGCCGTCGAAAAGGCGGATGAACGGGCCGATGGCGCAGGATGCGTTGTTGTCCTTTGCCTTGCCCAGCAGCAGAGCAGAACGTCCCTCGACATCCCGAAGGTTGACGTCGTTTCCGAGCGTGGCACCGATAATTTCCCCGGAGGAGCGCAGGACCAGCACCACTTCCGGCTCCGGATTGTTCCATTCCGAGATCGGATGAATGCCGACCTTCGAACCGCAACCGACCGCCGACATCGGCTGTGACTTGGTGAAGATTTCGGCATCCGGGCCGATGCCGACCTCAAGATATTGCGACCAGAGATTCATGTCCTGCAGAAGCGCCTTCACGCTTGCCGCCTGCTCAGACCCGGCAACCACGCCACGAAGGCTGTCTCCCAGAACCGGCGCCAGACGCTTGCGGATATCGAGGGCGCGGCTTGCATCGCCCTTGGCCTGTTCTTCGATCACCCGCTCCAGCATGCTGTCGGCAAAAGTGACGCCGGCGGCCTTGATCGCCTGCAGGTCGATCGGTGCCAGCAATGTACCGGCCTGTCCCGACAGGAAATCATCGACCGACCCGAGGTCGGGAAGGTCATGCGCCGATTTCAGCTTGCCGGCGAGGTCGCCGCGTTCGAGCAACGAGGAAACAGTCGCGGAAATTGACGACAGGTCGAGGACCCGATCACCCCGGACGAGAACCGGGCACGGACCATCGGCAGACTTCGACCAGACGCGGCCGACAAGCAGCGCGCCGGCTAAATCTTCCGGCAGAATGTCCGTAGCACGAAGCGAATTGGTGGAATCCAAGCAATACCTCCCTCACGTCTGCAGCAAGTCGGCCCTCCTGCCATCTTGCCAGATTGTCAGGCTGTCTGACAATGGTAGCGCTACCTTTTAGTCGTAGTTGCTTATGCTGTCCAGCGCCGAAAATCCACTCCCGGGATAAATGACATCTTCGGGAAGATGGCGTTCGGCTCACAAACGGCAAGCATCACCTGCCGGAAGTTTTTTCAGCTGGCTTCCATGACAAGATCAAGTCGATTGGCGGCGCCGAGCAGATGCTGCCTCATCGCGGCGCGTGCGCGGTGCGGATCCCGGCTGGCGATGGCATCGCGGATCGCCACATGTTCGGCAATCGTCACCTCAACGATTTCCTCCAGCACCGCCGTCGCCCGGGCTGCGTTGATGGCAAGGCTGATGCGCTCGGCGATGAACCCGACGAACAGGGCGAAATATTCGTTGCCAGTCGCCGACGCGATGACGCGATGGAAGATGAGGTCAGCGACAATTCCCTGGTCCGTCCATTTGTCCGTTCCCATCATCGCCGCCAGGGCTTCATCGAGCTTGGCGAGATCGCTCTCGGCATGATGGATCGCAGCGAGTCCGGCGGCTTCGATTTCCAGCGGCATCCGCAACTGGAAAAGATCCCGGAAGATCGCGCGGTCGTGGAGATCGTCCTGCTCGATCCGGATGGATTGGCGCGCCTTGATCTCGGTTGCGAAGGCTCCGACACCCTGCCGGGTCTCGACCAGCCCCTCGTTGCGCAACTGGGCAATCGCCTCGCGCACCACCGAGCGGCTAACGCCGAAACTGCTGGCCAGGAAGTGTTCGGTGGGCAGCTTGCCCCCCGGCGGAATACGCCCCTCGGTGATCTCGCGCGCAATCTGGGCGGCAATCCGCGCCGGGAGATGCTCGTTGCGCCTGATCTGTCCAAAATCCATCGACATGCCGTTTCGCCCCAATCCATTACCGCCTATGAACGCCGCTCAAAATCCAGTTGGCAACCCGGATTCATCACACCCCGCGGGTCGACGGCGTGTTTCAATGCCGTCAGCAATTCGCGCCGGATCGGCGGGATACGTGTCTCATAGTCGGCCTTTTTCAAACGGCCAATACCGTGCTCCGCGCTGATCGATCCATGATAGGCATCGACGACCGTATTGATCGCCTGTTTCGCCGTATAGATGCGCGCATCGATCTCCTCACGCGGCAGGCCAGCGGGTGGCAGCACGTTCAGATGAACATTGCCATCGCCGACATGGCCGTAGGAGACGCAGACACCGTCCGGCACGGCATGAACTACGGCCTCTTCCGCGTCGCGAACGAAATCGGCAAGGCGCGACAGCGGAACGGAGACATCGGTGCGCAGATGCGGTCCACGCTTCGCTTGCCCCTCGTTCATGCCTTCTCGGAAAAGCCAGAGGTTGCGCGCCTGCGCCTTTGAGCTTGCGATCACACCGTCCGGGACCAATCCCTCCTCCATCACGGCACCGAGAAACCGCTCCATCAGGTCGTCGATATCGACCAGCCCTGACCCGGATATTTCCAAAAGCACATAGGCGGGGTAATCGCCGGAGATCGGCATAGCGAGGTCAGGAAGCGCCTCGCGGGCCAGAACGAAGGCAAGCGGCGGCATGAACTCGAAGGCAGACATCAGGTCGCAGCAATCACGCCGAGCCCGGCGGAAAAGCGCGATGGCGTCGTCGAGCGAATTGAGCCCCAGAAGCGCCGTGGCGACCTGATCCGGCTCCGGTGTCAGCTTCACCGCAACGGCGGTGATGATGCCGAGCGAACCCTCGGCGCCGATGAACATCTGCTTCAAATCAATGCCGCGATTATCCTTGCGGAGCGTCGACAATCCATCGAAGATCGAACCATCCGGCAGCACCACTTCGAGGCCGAGCACCAGTTCACGCGTCATCCCATAGCGCAGAACGTTGATGCCGCCGGCATTGGTCGACACATTGCCGCCAATACGGCAGGAGCCCTGCGCGCCGAGCGCCAGTGGGAAGAACATGCCTTCGCCCGCGACCGCATCCTTGAATTCCGAAAGTATGCAGCCGGCCTCTACAACGGCGGAAAAATCGCCAGCGTCGATACGCCGGATACCGGTCATTCGCTCCAGGCTGATCACGACCTGATCGTCCGGTCTATCGGGTATCGCGCCCAGCACCAGACCCGTATTGCCACCCTGCGGAACAATGGACAGGCCGATCGCGGTACAAGCCTTGACGGCCGCGGATACTTCTTCCGTCGTGCGCGGACGCAGGACAGCAACCGCTCCCGACGTCACGTCGCCATGCCAATCCCGGCAGTATTTTTCGGTTGCCGCGCCGCACAGGACCATGTCGGCGCCGAGCGCCCGAACCAACGCATCGACGCAGGCCGCTTGCCGGCTAGACCCCATCACCGCGTCAACTTCTCCGTTCACGATCGCTCTCGCCTTTTGGGCATGACCCGGTGGCGCCGGATCAAATATTCTGTTTTCAAAAAGATGATATAAGGTTATCAGACAACCTTACAATAGTTTTGTTGCAATGCCGACTCTTTCGCTTCAGAGCGGTGCGCAGAAAACCGGGAGGAGGATCACGTGCATATTCTGATAATTGGCGCCGCAGGCATGGTCGGACGCAAGCTGACGCAGAGACTGGCCAGGGACGGAAGTCTGGGCGGTCACCCGATCGAGGCCATGACGCTCGTTGATGTGGTGGCGCCCGACGCGCCGGACGGTTTTGGCGGCAGGGTGGTGCTGGAAACCGTGGACCTTTCCGCACCGGGCGAAGCAACGCGGCTCATCGCAAGGCGCCCAGACGTGATCTTTCACCTCGCGGCCATCGTTTCGGGAGAAGCCGAACTCGATTTCGACAAGGGTTATCGCATCAACCTCGACGGCACGCGTTATCTGTTCGACGCCATCCGCATCGCCCATGGCGAAGATGGCTACAAGCCGCGCGTGGTCTTTACTTCCTCCATCGCCGTCTTCGGCGCCCCGCTGCCCTACCCCATTCCGGACGAGTTTCACAGCACGCCATTGACCAGCTATGGAACGCAGAAGGCGATCTGCGAACTGCTGCTGTCAGACTATTCGCGGCGCGGCTTTTTCGACGGCATCGGTATTCGCCTTCCGACGATTTGCATTCGTCCCGGAAAACCAAACAAGGCGGCCTCCGGCTTCTTCTCGAACATCCTGCGCGAGCCGCTTGTCGGGCAGGAAGCCGTCCTGCCCGTTCCGGACGACGTACGCCACTGGCATGCATCGCCCAGGTCCGCCGTCGGTTTTCTTACCCATGGCGCGACGATCGACGTCGAGAAGGTCGGCCCCCGGCGTAACCTCTCGATGCCGGGGCTTAGCGCGACGGTCGGCGAGCAGATCGAGGCGCTTCGCCGCGTCGCCGGCGAAAAGGCGGTGGCGCTGATCCGCCGAGAGCCCGACGAAATGATCATGCGCATGTGCGCCGGCTGGGCACCGGGATTTGAGGCAAAGCGCGCAACCTCGCTCGGCTTCACCGCCGAAAAGTCCTTCGATGACATCATCAAGGTCCATATCGAGGATGAGCTTGGAGGCCGTTTGTGATGACCACCGGAGCGGGGCAAAAAGGGGAGCGCATCGCCTTTCTCGGGACCGGCCTGATGGGCGCGCCGATGGCACGCCGCCTGCTGAAAGCCGGCTATGCCGTCACGGCCTGGAACCGTGATCGCTCCAAGACGGATGCTCTGGCGGAGGAAAGAGTAACCATCGCGGCCACGGCAGCCGACGCGGCGCGCGATGCCGATGTCGTCTTCACCATGCTGAGTGACGGCAATGCTGTCAGCAGCGTCCTGATTGATCAGGGCGTGGCGGACGTGCTGAAAGTCGGCGCCGTTGTCATCGACACATCGTCAATCGCGCCCCCGATCGCGCGTCAGCATGCTGAAATGCTGGCCAAGCGGCAGGTGCATCATATCGATGCACCTGTTTCCGGCGGCGTCGTTGGCGCTGAAGCAGGCACGCTTGCGATCATGGCGGGCGGCGATAGCACAATCATCGACAGTGCCGCCGACATATTCTCCATCCTCGGCCGAGTCACCCATGTCGGCCCGTCCGGCGCAGGCCAGATCTGCAAGCTCGCCAACCAGCAGATCGTCGCCATCACGATCGGGGCCGTTGCCGAGGCGATGATGCTGGTGGAAGCCGGTGGTGCCGATCGCGGCAAATTCCGCGATGCGATCCGGGGCGGATTTGCCGAAAGCCGCATTCTGGAGCTTCACGGCAAGCGGATGGTGGATCGCGCGTTCCAGCCCGGCGGGCTGTCGCGGCTGCAGCTCAAGGATCTCGACGCCGTCGCCGCGATGGCGGAACTGTTCGCACTCGACCTGCCGCTGACATCGGTGATACGGAACGAATTCAGTGATTTCGTTGCCGACGGCCATGGCGAAACCGACCATAGTGGCCTGTTGCTGCATCTCGAAAAGATCAACGGCCACCATGGGGAGAAGGTCCGGTGAGTGAAGACCAGAACGAAAAACGCCGGCTGCGCTCGCAGGACTGGTTCGACAATCCCGACCATCTCGACCTGACCGCGCTCTATCTCGAGCGG
The DNA here is from genome assembly GCF_001425605.1 of Rhizobium sp. Leaf453. Taxonomy (GTDB): domain Bacteria; phylum Pseudomonadota; class Alphaproteobacteria; order Rhizobiales; family Rhizobiaceae; genus Pararhizobium. The sequence goes on from NZ_LMRG01000008.1 coordinate 113,477, forward strand.
TTCATGAATTACGGCACGACGCCGGAGGAATTGCGCAGCGGCAAGCCGATCATCGGGATCGCCCAATCGGGCAGTGATCTGAACCCGTGCAACCGCCACCACCTCGAACTCGCGAAACGCCTGCGCGACGGCATTCGCGATGCCGGGGGCATTGCCATCGAATTTCCGACCCATCCGCTGTTCGAAAACTGCAAGCGCCCCACCGCCGCCCTCGATCGCAACCTCGCCTATCTCGGTCTGGTCGAAATCCTCTACGGCTATCCGCTCGACGGCGTCGTCCTGACGACCGGCTGCGACAAGACCACACCATCCGCGCTGATGGCAGCCTCGACCGTTGATATTCCGGCGATCGTGTTCTCCGGCGGCCCAATGCTCGACGGCTACCATGACGGCGATCTGGTCGGCTCCGGCACGGTGATCTGGCGCTCGCGCCGCAAATATGCCGCCGGCGAGATCGACCGCGAGCAATTCCTGGAAGCGGCGCTGAGTTCGGCCCCGTCCATCGGTCACTGCAACACGATGGGCACGGCCTCCACCATGAACGCCATGGCCGAGGCGCTCGGCATGTCGCTGACCGGCGGCGCCGCCATTCCGGCCGCCTATCGCGAACGCGGCCAGATGGCTTACCGAACCGGCCGGCGCGCCGTCGAACTCGTGCTGCAGGACATTCGCCCATCCGATATCCTGACCCGCGCCGCCTTCCTCAACGCCATCAAGGTCAACTCCGCCATCGGCGGATCGACCAACGCCCAGCCGCATCTGATGGCGATGGCCAAGCATGCCGGCGTCGATCTGCGCCCCGACGACTGGCAGGTTCACGGCTTCGATATCCCCCTGCTCGCCAATGTCCAGCCGGCAGGCGCCTATCTGGGCGAGCGGTTCCACCGCGCCGGTGGCGTGCCCGCGATCATGTGGGAACTGCTTCAGGCTGGAAAACTGGATGGCGACTGTCCGACGGTTACCGGCAAAACGATGGCCGAAAATCTGGAAGGGCGGGAAGCCGATGACCGCGAGGTGATCAGGCCCTATGCGGAGCCGATGCGCGAACGCGCAGGCTTCCTTGTGCTCAAGGGCAACCTGTTCGACTTCGCCATCATGAAGATGAGCGTCGTATCGGAGGATTTTCGCCGCCGCTACCTGAGCGACCCCGGGCATGAAGGCGTGTTCGAAGGCAAGGCAGTCGTGTTCGATGGATCCGAGGACTATCACAAGCGGATCAACGATCCGTCGCTTGCCATCGACGAGCGCACAATCCTGGTGATCCGGGGTGCCGGGCCGCTCGGCTGGCCCGGATCGGCCGAGGTCGTCAACATGCAGCCACCGGACCACCTGCTGAAGCGTGGGATCATGAGCCTTCCGACAATCGGCGATGGCCGCCAATCAGGAACCGCCGACAGCCCGTCAATCCTCAATGCCTCGCCGGAAAGCGCTGCCGGCGGCGGTTTGGCCTATGTCCGGACCGGCGATACCATCCGCATCGATTTCAACGCCGGCCAGTGCGACATGCTGGTCGATGACACGGAAATTGCGCGCCGGAAAAACGATGGCATACCGGCCGTTCCCGCCGACGCCACGCCATGGCAGATGCTCTACCGCCGGACGGTGACGCAACTGGCCGACGGCGCGACCATCAAGGACGCGGACACGTTCCGCCAGATCGCGAATACGCCGCCGCGTCACAACCACTGAGCCTGGCGGAAGGGCGCCGCGCGGCAACTTCGTCAGCGCCGCATGACGAATATAACAGGGCCATCACTCATCCGGAGTGATGGCCTGCGTCATCCAAGTTTTCCGGCTTACTGCGCGGCTTCTTCAATCAGGTCGGCCACGGCCTTGGGCTGCGACACCATCACGACATGGGAAGCTCCCTTGATCACGACGGTATGCTTCGAGCCTGCCCGTTCGGCCATGAAGCCGAGCGCCTTGGCCGGGATGTTCTTGTCGCCATCACCGTAGATGAAATAGGACGGCAGGTTCTTCCAGGCGGGAGCGCCGGACTTTTCGGTCAGGGCTGCTTCGGTGATTGGGCGCTGGCCAGCGGCCATCAAGGCCGCATCCTCCACCGAGACGTCATGCGCGAACTGCTCGTGAAACTTCGCCTGGTCGATGGAGAGATCGACACCGCCACCGGCAAGCTTGACCGGGGCAGCCAAGGCCTGACCGAGCGTGCCGCCCGGGAACTTACCGGCCAGTTCGGCCACGGCCTCACCGGCTTCGGGAGCGAAGGCTGCGACATAGACCAGCGACTTGACGTTGTCCTTGCCGTTCGCGGCGGTCGAGATCACCTGGCCACCATAGGAATGACCGACGAGGACGACCGGTCCCTTGATGCTCGACACAACATCGGAAACGTAGGCGGCATCGTTCGAAACGCTGCGCAGCGGGTTGGCAGCGGCGACGACAGTGTATCCATCCTTCTGGAGGATCTTCGTGACGCCGTTCCAGCTGGAGGAGTCGGCGAAGGCTCCATGGACCAGGACGACAGTGGGCTTCGCGGGCTGGGCGATCGCGCTCCCCGACAGCAGGGCGGCGGCGAAAGCAACGGTGGCGGCAAACTTGAACATGGCGATATCCTTTTTGGGTTGAGTGTCCGGAACTGCGTCTGATTTTTATTTTGTAGGCGATTAGTTTGTGCACAATACATATGCGAACAAGATCGCCTCGTCAATCGCTTGCAAACAGATCGCGCACAAATTATTTTGATCGAAAGGAGATTGACATGACGAAGCCAGACGACAATGCCGGGGTTGCAGGAATGCTCTGCTTTTCCTTCTATTCCGCGAGCCATGCGTTTACCCAGCTTTACAGACCCTTGCTGGAGACGCTTGGCCTCACCTATCCGCAATATCTGGTGATGGTGTCGCTCTGGAGCCGCGACGGACAGAACGTCAAGGAACTGGGCAAGACGCTCTTTCTGGATTCCAGCACGCTGACGCCATTGCTCAAGCGTCTGAACACGGCGGGGCTGATCACCAGAACGCGCAACCCGCAGGACGAACGCGAAGTTCTTCTGCACCTCACAGAAAAGGGCCGTGCCTTGGAAAATCAGAACGGGGATGTCATGCAATGCATCGCCGAGGCAGCTGCGCTGGAGGCGGAGACAGTCGATGCTCTCCGCACAACGATCGACGGACTGCGCAACAGGCTCCGGGCGAGGACGAAATAAGTCAGTACATGACCGTCTGGAGCGCCACCGTCACCGATGAGCCCGACCGATATCGCGTGCTGCCGCGCGCGAGCAACCAGCCATCCGCACGCTCCAGGCGCGCGATGATCCGCAATGGTTTTGATCCGGTGGATGAATCAGGCGGCGTCAGTGCAAAGGCGATCGTCTTCGAGCCGCCCTTGCTGGCGATGCGTGTCTGCGCGGCGCGAGCCTTGGTCTTGGCACCAGGTTCTTCGAGATAGATCTCAAGCTGGCCCTCCGGAATGGCGGAGCCACCGTCGAATGTGATCGTGCCGCGGATTTCAGCCGATTGTGCACCGATGGGACCGGCAACCGCAGCAATAGCGGCAGTTCCGGCTGCCATCAGCACCAACCGACGCTTTGTCTCGCCTGTCATGATATCACTCCACGATCGATCTGGAATTTTCGGACCCATGCTCCCGTCCTGAAGTCGGAATTGGGGCGCCCGAAGGCGCCCCAACTTTGTCATGTCAGATGATAATGAAGTCGGACGCGGAAAGTTGCAGGTTCTTTCCCAACTGGGCGAACTGGATCGCTGCAATGCTTCCGCCGCCGTCCTCGTCATAGGATAGAGCGCCGCTGTCGGTGTCGTAGATGATGCGATCGTCGGCATCATGGGCAACACCCGCCGCACTCTTGTAGAATGCACCGAGCGCGAGCGCCCCGTCATCACCCAGGGCCTCGAAGATGAGGTTGTCCAGGAGGATCGTGTCGTCGGCCACCTTGAAGTCCGTGATACGGTCGACATTGCCGCTGCCGAGGTCCGTCGAGAAACGGAAGCTGTCTTCCCCTGTCCCGCCGGTCAGCGTGTCGGCGGCCAGTCCGCCGTCCAGCAAGTCGCTGCCACGGCCGCCGTCGATGATATCGGCCCCTGCGACACCCGGCTGGATGGGCTCAGGCGGAAACTCCACCGATACGTTCAGCTCGTAGGTGGAACCATCAGGCACCGCTTCCGACCAGCCGTCGCCCGGCGCATCGGGTGACCAGGCGCCTTCCAGGATATAGTAGGTGCCAGTCTCCTGGACGACGAAAACCGTGCTCGAATCCCGGTTGCTCGTGGAACCAGGATCGCCACCGCCATCGTCATTCTGGGCGACGATATTGCCGTCGCTATCGAGCAACCTCACCCAGCTGTCATGAACATCCGGATCAGCAATGTGGTCGATGTCGATGGAAATGACGGTGCCGGCCGCCAAATCGATGCTGTAGTATCCGCCCTGGCCATTCCCTGTGGCGTTGACGGTCGTGTGAAGGGCCGTCGTGGAATCGAAGATGTCCGGATCTGATGTCAGGGAGAAGTTGTTGGAAATATCGAAGGCCGTCGCCATCGAATTATTCGTCGCGTCGGGACCGAGCGTGGCATAGCCGGTACCGATGCCGGGACGCGGCGGTGCATCACCCTGATAGCCGAAATCGCCGAGCAGGGTATCGTCGCCGCCACCGCCATCGATCTTGTCGTTTCCGCCCTGCCCTGTCAGCACATTGGCGGCGTTGTTCCCGGACAGACGGTCGTTGAAGCCCGAACCGGCGAGGTTTTCGATCGAGATATACCGGTCGCCACCCGAGCCGCGCCCGGCAAGCGAAAGCTTGAGGCCGCCGGTCGCGTCGGCGTAATCCGCCGTGTCATTACCTGCCCCGCCGTTCAGCCGATCGGAACCGCGACCGCCTGTCAGGATATCATTGCCATCGCCGCCGGAGAGGTCATTCGATCGGGCGTCACCGATGAGGTGGTCATCATGCGACGAGCCGACGGCATTTTCAAAACCGGCAAGGATGTCATGCCGGATTGCAGTGCCACGCCCGACGATCTGCACCGGACCATCGCCGTCACCGCCTGTGGCGGTACCGTTCGCCAGATCGATCGTGACGCCATCGGAACTGCCGGAATAGACGACCGTGTCGATGCCGGAACCGCCATCGAGATAGTCCTGACCGGCGCCGCCGATGATCGTGTCATTGCCGGCCTCACCATAGATGATGTCGCCGTCGTTGCCGCCGTCGAGGATGTCATTGCCGCCGCCGCCGTTGAAGTAATCGCCGCCGCCCTGGCCCCAGAAGTGGTTTGCGGCATCGGTGCCGATGAAGCGGTCAATACGGTCATCGGAACCGATCAGGTTCTCGATGCTGTAGAACGTATCGCCCGACGCCGTGCCGCCGCTGGCCGTGTTGGTGGCGAGATTGACGAGAAGCTGGAACGGACTTTCCTTGCTGTAGTCGACGGTATCGACGCCCGACCCGCCGCGGAAGATATCGATGCCGTCCTGACCGCTCAGCGTATCGTCGCCAGCGCCTCCGTCGAGGATGTCATTGCCCTGACCGCCCAGAATGGTGTCATTGCCGCGACCGCCGTAGAGCGTGTCGTTACCATCGTCGCTTTCGGTCTGATCCTCCAGATCCTCGACATCGATCGTGTTGTTGATGTCACGGCTGGCAAGCGAATCGCGGCCGCCGATGATCAGGTCATCGCCGCCCTGGCCGAAGATCGTGTCGTCACCGGCACCGCCATCGAGCGTGTTGTTGCCGTTGTCGCCGAAGATGATGCTGGTCATCGTGTTGTCGCCGATATCGGGCTGCGGTTCGCTGCCACCATCATCGCCCGGCGTCAGCGACGACTTGTTGGCGTAGATGATGTGCTCGACATTGGCGATATGCTTGATGCGCAGGCCCTTGGCCAGGATGACGACGGTATCGTCGCCGCCATTGGCGGTCTCGCGGACGATGTCGTCGATGGAATCGACGAAATAGACATCGTCACCGCCATTGCCGGCCATCCGGTCCGCACCATCACGCCCGTCGAGCACGTTGTTTCCGTCATTGCCGATCAGGATATCATCATGCCGGCTGCCGATGCCGTTCTCGACATAGTAGTCCGTCCCGTCGGCATTGTGTCCGGCGAAGATCGACACGTTGTTGCTGTGACCGTTGACGCTGGAGAACTGTCCGGCGCGCAGATCGAGGATCGTACCCGCCGTGGAGCCGGAAAAATCGAGCGTGTCCGTACCGCCGGTATCATGGATCGCAAAGCCGATATCGTGCTGCATGCCCGATTTCGTCAGCTTATAGCCGTCTTGCGTGGCACCGAAGCCGTAGACATTGTCGCCCGTATTGAGGTCGATATGCTGGTAGGTGCGTACGCCCTGGTCATCGACCGTCGAGAAGAAGCGGCGAATGACCGCCTCGATATCGGCCATGAGCGGTGTCGAGGCCGACCAACGGCTGGTCTCGCCGACATCGATTCCGTCGAAATAGGACATGACGCTGTATTGCTGGCGATCATAGGTCCAGGTCGCGTTGTTCAGATAGTTGATCTGCACGCCGCCGGGGCCGCTGTAATTGTAGAGCCCGGGATGGTTGAGGCCGAACTCGTGGCCGAATTCGTGAATGAAGGAATCGAAGACATAACCGCCGATATCGGTCTTGTTCGGCTCGGTATCGTGGAAGCGCTGACCGATGCTGACATAGCGGTTGGCAGAATAGGCACTGCCATCATCCTCTTCGCCCAGTTCCGGGCTGACGACCTCCATCCAGTCGGTATCGGGGTCGAACGGCGCGTTGTCGACGATTTCGAATTTCAGAGGGGTGACAGAGGCCCACATTTCCAAGGCGCCGATCGCGGCGGCCTTGTATTCGGGATGATCGTTGAGTTCGGAAACGTTGATCCTCAACGGTTCGGCCGCGATTTCCGGCGTCAGGCTGCGAGGCAATGCCCCGAGATAATCGAGAAAGGCATCATAGTCCTCGCTCTTTCCATAGGGATTGTCGGGGGTCTGATCGTTGATCCACCATTGGTCAAGAATTTGACGTGGCTTCGGCATCGTGAGGCTCCTCTCTGACTGTTGTGTTCAGTTCCAGCTTGCGCCGTTCTGCACCCCAATTTTTCACAGGCATTGCTCCTCGCTTCGCCTGTGAGCCCCGGTTACCCCGCCGAGCAATCTAGTCAAAATCGTCCCTTTGTCACCCCTAGAAAGACAGGGGGAGAAAATCCTGCCGGGAGGTTCGAAAAGATCCGACTGTCCCTTCGTGATCTAACCTTCTCTGAAATAAGCTGTTTTCAGGAATACTGCAGCAAGTTCAAAAAACGGAAAAAAGCAGCTTGAACAAGCTGCTCCATAACCGGGAACCGTATGCGAATCGGTCCTAATTCCTGAACGCCGCTTCCAACTCCGTCACCTCGTCACAGGTCAGCAAGGACACCGGCCGGTTCCCCACGAGGAAGAAGAGCTTTGCGGTTTCCTCCAGTTCCTCGTAGATCGACACGGCCTCGCCAAGCGATTTTGCCGAGACGATCGGCCCGTGATTGGCGAGCAGAACGGCATGGTGGTTTTTTGCCGCTTCCCGCACGGCATCGGCGAGCCTGCGGTCTCCCGGGCGGTAATAAGGCAACAGCGGCAACTTCCCCACGCGCATGACATGATAGGCTGTCATTGGCGGCAGGACATTGCTCGTATCGTCGTGGCACAGGCAAGAGACGGCAACGGCGTGAGTGGAGTGCAGATGCACGATAGCACCGGCCTGCGGTCGTTCGGCATAGACGGCGAGATGGAAGAAGGATTCCTTCGAGGGCGGGTCACCGGAAAGCAGAATGCCATCCGGCGACACTTTCGAAATCTGTTCCGGGGTCAGTGCACCGAGACTGCAATTGGTCGGCGTCACCAGGATCGAGCCGTCGTCCAACCTGACGGAGAGATTGCCGGCGCTACCATGGGCCAGCCGGCGTTCGTAAAGAAGCGCTCCATAACGAACAATCTCAGCCCTTGCCTCATCTTCTCTGATCGGGGTCATCGTCCAGCCATCGCATCAAGCGCCTTTGCAAGAAAATTCTCCGAGCCGAAATTGCCGGATTTCAAGGCAAGTGCAAGGGTTCCCTCGGCATTGGTGAGGATCGGCACGCCCGGATCGATTTCCGGCCCGACACGAAGCGCGCCAAGCCCCAAGGCCTGCACCACCGCACCGGAGGTCTCTCCACCAGCGATGACAAGCCTGCGTGTACCGCGATCAACCAGCACCCGCGCGGTCTCGCCGAAGAGCGTATCGAGACGCGCCGCGACGGCCTCGCGGCCATATTTTTCCTGCGCCGCGGCGACCGCCACCGGATCGCCGGAGGAATAGGCCAGCGGCGCGCGGCCGCTGTTTTCCTCGATGAAGGACAGAACCTGTTCACCGGTAAGCGCACCGGACATCACTGCGTCGACGTCGATGGCCAGGGTCGGATGTGTCTTGGCATGCACCTCGATCTGCCGCCGGGTTGCCCCGGAGCAGCTTCCCGCCAGGATTGCCTCGGCGCCTTCGATACCGGCGAAGCTGTTTTCGGTCCCTCGTGCCTCGCCGCGCCGGATGAAATTCGCGGGCAGCGCCAGCGCGACACCGGAACCGCCGGTAATCAGCGGAGCGTCAGCGCAGGCCGCGCCGATGACCTCGAGATCGCTGTTCGAGATGGCGTCGGTCACGACGAGCGTTTCACCCCTTTCCCCAGCCTGGGCCAAAGCCTCACGAAGCGCGTCCGATCCCTGCCCCACTGTTTCCATCGCAGCGAGTCCCACGGGCTCCGTCGTCTGGCGGGTAAGCCAGCGGCGAATGTCCGGGTCGGTCATCGGCGTCAGCGGATGTTTTTCCATGCCGGACTCGCTGAGCAGCCTGTCACGCACGAACAGATGGCCCTGATAGATGGTTCGTCCCGCCCCCGGAAAGGCAGGGCAAACCACGACGCCCTTCACCCCGAGTCTTTTCGCCAGGGCTTCGGCGACCGGACCGATATTGCCGTCCGGCGTGGAATCGAAGGTCGAGCAATATTTGAAGACGATCTGGCGGCACCCTTGGGCCAGCAGCCATTTCAGCGCCTCGAGCGACTGCACGACAGCGTCATCGGCCGGGATCGAACGGCTCTTCAGCGCAACGACGCCGGCTTCGACATCGGACTGGGCGGCACCTCGTGGCACGCCCATATATTGCGCCGTCAGAAGACCACCCTCGCCGGGCAGGCCCTTGGTCAGGGTATTGGCGATATCGCTTGCGCCGGTGAAGTCGTCGGCGATCACGCCTATAAGCATTGTGTTGTTCCTTCAATCATGGATCGCATCCGCAGGACCGCGGATTCCGGCGCCGTCAGGACGGGGATATCGACTGCCCTGCGCACGGTATCCGCCGCTCTCGACGTGGAAAAATGCGCCAGCAGAAGCGCATCGAGACCGGAGATGCCTGCCGCAGCTTCGGCAACCCTCCGATTATGGTCTACCGCATCCCCACGACGCAAGCTTTCGATCGCGCCATCCGCCAGCACTGTTTCAAGCGTTGCCGCGCTGCCCGCCTCAGACGCGAACGCCCGAAACTCATTTTCCATGGTACCGATCGCCGGAGCGAAGGTCGCGACCATTCCGATCCTCGACCCCAGCGAAAGGGCGGCTCGGAACATGGCTTCATTGGGCATCAGCACCGGGATCGATATCTCTTCTGCCAGTTGTCGGATCGCCGGACCGAAGGCCGAGCAGGTGATCAGGATTCCGTCCGCGCCGCCAGCGACCGCCTGCCGGCCCAGCGCCACGAAGCGGCGGGTGATATCCTCAGAGACCGCACCCGGCTGACGTTCGCGGTCCAGGGAAAGACTCTCATCAAGAATGTTGACGGCCTCCGCTTCCGGCCAGAGGTTTTGCATGGCGACCCGGATGGGCTCCATCGCGACCAGCGTGGCGTGGAAGAGGAAGATGCGGGGCGAGGTCATACCACACTCCTTCAGGACAGGAACATTCGGTCCTGGAGACGGCGGATCTCCCAGAGCTTCGATCCCTGCGGTTCTTCCACCATGTCATAGGTGATCAGCGTGCCGGCCGGGATATCCACCTTTGCGCGGTTGGCGGTCAGGAGATGGGCACAGGCCGGATTGCCCGTGGCAACCGGGACGGCGGGAATGATCCGCGCCTTCATCATCGGATTGTGGTCGTTGCCGAAGACTTCGCCCGCCTTGATATCGCGCGCCGCGACCTTGGCGAGATCGTAGCGCGGCCGGTAATCGTCGGAGCCGGTGTCGATCCCGAGCAGCCCCGCCATCAGCAGCGATGTCGCGGTCTCGACGCCGCAGAGATGGTAGGGCCGGTAAATCACGGCCGCTGTGTCGTCATAGTTCGGAATCTGGCCCTTGGTGGTCAGGATGTGGTTGGAATAGGCGTTGTCGCAGCGCACGACGAGGAACACGCCGCCGCCAAGACCGGATTCGTCGGGGCGCCGCAGGCATGTGGCGAGATCGATCGTATCGCCGCGCTCGAACAGGCCGCCATTGGCGGTCTCGCAGTAGACGATCGGGATCTCGGTGATGCGCAGCGGTGCGTGCACGAGCGTATCCACCGCTGGCGTCATGCCGGTGTAGTTGGCGGCAACGGTGATCTCGCAGAGGTCATAGGCCCCCGGCTGTGGCAGGCGCGCGAGAATATCCTTGCGGCGAGCTACATACTCTTTGACCTGCCCCTCGGGGATCATGGCCAGCCACTTGCGCTCTTCGCCGGTGACATGGATGGTCTCGACATAGGGCGCGTGGATTTTCTTGTCGGTCTTGATCGTCACCGTGCCGGCCGCTTCGTCGAAAACGAATTCACCGTCGGTCGCCTTGCCGCCGGACAGAACTGTCAGGCCGACCGATTTCGCCCATTCGTAGAACTGGATCAGCAGTCCGTGCTGGTCGCCATCGACGGGCGTGTAGATGACGCCTGCGTCCTTCGCCAGCCGCTTCAGCATTGGCCCAACGGCAACGTCGCAATCCTTGGTGACCATGGCGACATGCTTTCCGGCCTTGATCGCCTGCAATGCGTATTTGACGCTGGCTTCCGGCGAGCCGCTGCTTTCGCAGACCACCTGCACGGCGCCAATGCGGCCGATGATTTCGGGCCGGTCGGTGTAGATAGAGCGACCCTCGGCGATGTGTAGCTGCGCTTCCTCCGCCGTCTCCGCGCAACTCGTCTTCGCCATGTCGAAACCTGCCTTTTCATAGGCACCGCGGGCAGCGTCGAGCGAGATGTCGGCGACGGCGACGACGTTCAGGCGCGGCGTATAGGGGGACTGGGTGACAATCGCAGTGCCGTAATTGCCTGCGCCGATAATGCCGACATTGACCTCATCCACCTTGGCGAAGCGGGAATAGAGATGATGATAAACCATTGACAAAATTTCCTTATTTCAATCGCTCGCGCTTCGCGCAGCTGAGTGAACCGGCCTGAAAAAGGCACGCATTTTCCCGCCCGGCGCTCAGGTTCATTTTTGAGCGCCGTTGATCGGGGTCGGAGGGAAAGCCGGGCGGATCTATCGCGCCGCCCGGGACATCTTATTTGGCGATCGTATTCGCCAGGTCGTTCCGGCGTTTCGCCCGCCGCGAAACCAGCCAGGGAGAGACGAGGAGGACGATGGTGATGGCGATGATCGCCAGCGCGATCGGGCTCTGCACGAAGACCGAGAGATCACCATCGGAGGCAACGAGGGTGCGGCGAATACCACGCTCGAGGATCGGCCCGAGGATCATGCCGAGAACCAGCGGCACCGGCGGATAATCCAGCTTCATCATCAGATAGCCGAGAATGCCGAAGCCGATGACCAGCACCACCTCGAACATCGAATTGTTGATGCCGAAGATACCGAAGCCGATGATGGCGATCACGGCGGGAAACAGGAAGCTGGGCCGGACAAAGGCGCAAGTGGCAAGGATCGGGGTCAGCAGGATGGTGATCGCCACCAGCGCCAGATTGCCGATGTAGAAGCTGCCGAAGATCGTCCAGACGAATTCCGATTGCGTCTGGAAGAGCATCGGACCCGGCTGCAGGCCGATCATCAGGAGGCCGCCCATCAGAACCGCCGTGGTGCCGGAGCCGGGAATGCCGAGCGCGAACATCGGGATCATGTTGCCATAGGCGGCGCTGTTGTTGGCGGCTTCGGGTGCTGCGACGCCTTCAAGTGCGCCATTGCCGAAGCGTTCCGGGTGTTTCGACGTGCGCTTGGCGAAGGCATAGGCAATCATCGTCGCGGCCGTGGCACCTGCGCCGGGCAGGATGCCGATGAAGAAGCCGATGAGCGAACCGGAGCCCAGTTCCCGCCAGCATTGCAGGGTGGCGCGTACATCCGGAAACAATTCACGAAAGCGGAAGCGGCTGCCTTCCTCAGACTTGCCGATCGACGGCGGCGTGGCATACATCTCGGCCAGACCAAAAAGGCCAACGGCGATGATCGAAAATTCGATACCGTCGAACAGGCGCACTTCGCCGAAATCGAAGCGCGGCAGGCCGATCATCGGGTCCAGGCCGATCGTGCCGATGAACAGCCCGAGAAACAGCGACATCATCGCCTTGTTGAGGTCTTTTCCGCCGAGCACGCTGACCAGCGATAGCGAGAAGACCATCAGCGCCGTCATTTCGATAGGACCGAAGGCGATCGCGGCCTTGGCGATGGTGGTGGCGAATGCGGTCAAGAGCAACAGTCCGATCAAACCACCGATGAAGGAGGCCGCGATGCTGAGGCCAAGCGCCGCGCCCGCCTTGCCGTTGCGCGCCAGCTTGTGGCCGTCGATGACGGTCATGGTCGCAGACGCGTCGCCGGGAATGCCGAGCAGGATGGCGGTGACAGCGCCACCGTATTGGGCGCCGTAATAGACGGCACCGAGGGCGGCGATGGCCGAGGTTCCGTCGAAGCTGACGGCGACCGGCAGGAGGATCGCGACACCGGCGGTCGGTCCGAGGCCGGGCAGCGCGCCGATGAAGAGGCCGATGATCGCACCGACCATGATTGCCGCGAGAACAGTCGGTTGCGACGCAGCGACCAATCCATCAGCCAGCAATTGCCATGAATCAAACATGAGGACGTTTCTTTCCGAAGGTCAAAGTGGCCCGAAGGTCAAAGCAGAGGAATGGCCAGCACGACGCCGAAGACGAGATAGAGGATACCGGCCATGCCCAGGGCGATGCCGCCGACGGCCAGAAGCGAACGGATATCGCGGGCGCCGAAGACCATGCCAATGGCGATCATCAGCAGCACCGAGGCAGCAATCATGCCGATGAAGCCGGAGAGAACGACGAAGCCGCCGAGCGCAAGACTGACCAATCCAACCCGGACGATCTCCGCCTGATCGACCGCGCCGAGCAGCCGCGAATGCCTGAGATTGCGGATCAGGTTGAGTGCGGAAAACAATGCCAGTCCAGCGCCGATCCAGAAGGGAAAGAAGCCGGCTGCCGGCACAGCGCCATCCTGATAACCGTAGTCCAGGCCCTGCCAGACAATGTAGATGCCGAGAAGGGTCAGAAGGGCCGAAAGGCCGATGTCGAAGCTGCGTAGAGGTATCACTGCATTTCTCCTGGGACAGCGGCGCATGGGCACCGGCTGGCCGCGATAGGAGACCCCCGCCGGTCGCGGGGGTCACGGTGTCACACGGTCAGGCCAATTACTTGATGAGGCCGAGTTCGCGCATCAGGGTTTCGTAACGTGATGACGTCGCGATAACTTCCGCTTCGAATGCCTTGCTGTCGAGGAAGATCGGGATCTCGTTGAAGCGGTCTACATATTGCGCACGCCATTCCGGGCTTTCGGCTACCTGCTTCAGAATAGCTTCCCAATAGGTAACGGCCTCAGTCGGAACATCCTTCGGCATGATGATGCCGCGCAACTGGGTATGGACGATATCGTACCCAAGCTCCTTGAAACTCGGAACATCAGGCAGCGAACTCATGCGCTCGCCGGAGGTCACCGCGATCGCCCGCATGGTGCCGGCATTGACCTGTTCGAGGATTTCGTTGGGATTGCCGAACAGCAGATCGAGATGCTTGCCGAGCACGGCCGCCATCACTTCGCCTTCCCCATCATAGGGAACGACCTTGATCGAGGCACCGGTTTCCTTGTTGAGCATATGCGCCAGAAGCGCCGGATCGGAGACCGCACCCGCCGTGCCGATGGTGAGGCCGGTTGCCTTCTTGATATCGTCGATCGTCTTGATCTCGGAATCGGCGGTAACTGCGAGAATGTAGGGCGAGCGGGCGATAGCCGCGAGCGGTGTGAAATCGCGGTAGCTCAGCGGCATCTTGCCGAGCAGCGGTGTGGTGAAGAAGCTGACGCCAACACCGCCGAGATAGTAGGGATCGCCCTTCTGGCCGTTGATGAACGAATAGCCGATCGCGCCGGAGCCGCCAGGGCGATTTTCGACCAGCATCTTCACCGGAATCAGCTTCTTCTCGTCGATAACCTTGACCATCGTGCGGGCGATGATGTCGCTACCGCCACCGACGCCGAAGGCGACGATATAGTTCATGGTCTTGCTGGGATAATCATCGGCTTGCGCCACCGATGCCAGCATCGGCTGCATGGCCAGCAGCGCCGCGCCACAGGCCAGCAACAGCCGGCGTTTCACTCCCTTGCGGGTGTCATGTCTTTCCATCAATCTTCCTCCCAAATCTCTGTCGACTTGCGGACGATCCCTGCCAGGTGTCCGCCATCGTCGCGTGATCGATTTACGGATGCAACCGCCCGACATTCCTGTGTCGCAGCAAGGCCTGCATTTCGCGTTCGATCCAACCTCCCATCGATGCCAGCAACCTCTTCCCGATTGCCGCCAGGGAAGATTGGCCCGCGAGGGGTGGCGAAGCAAGTATATTAATGATACCAATTGGTCTCTCTGGATGACCAATAGATTGCCGATGGAACTGATCAACGACATCAATCTGCGCCTGTTCCAGACCTTCCTCGCGGTCGCGAGCGAGGGAAGTTTTCGGCTTGCTGGGGAAAAGCTGAACCGCGCCCATTCGGCCGTCAGCATTCAGGTTCGGCAGCTTGAGGATCAGTTGCAGGTCAAGCTTTTCGAGCGCACCACGCGCAGCGTGAAACTGACCGAGGAAGGCGCCAAACTGCGCGACAGCCTGCGCAAGGCGCATTTCGAAATCCTGCATGGCTTGCGCGAAATCCGCGAAGCCGCCGATCTCAAGCGCGGGCAGCTTTCGCTGGCCAGTTCCTCGCACCTGGCCTCGATTTACCTGCCGCCGATCCTAACCGGGTTCGTGCGCCAATTTCCCGAAATCGCGGTCACGATCCGCGAATTGACCTCAACAGATCTCTACGAAGCGGTGAGAAAACAGGAGGTGGACTTCGCGCTCGGTCCGCATGCCGAAGACATCGCATTCGACTTCACGCCGATTCTCGTCGAGCCGCTTCATGCTGTCGTCCATCCCCGCTTCGTTGCGGAGCGTCGCGACAGCATCACATGGCGTGAAATTTCGAATTTCCCGATCCTGCTCCAGGCACCCCAGACAGCCATGCGGAAAATCGTCGACCGCGTCTTGCAGGAGAACGGTCTGGAGACGACCAATCGCTATCAATTCATCCAGGCAGAGACGATCATCGCCATGGCCGAGGCCGGTCTCGGCGTCGCCATACAACCGAGCACCCGCGTGCAGAAACAGCCTCTGCTGCACGCCCGAGCCATCCCGCTGACAGAGCCGACTATACGCCGCGCCATGTCTCTCATCCGGTTGAAAAACCGCACCCTTTCACCGGCCGCACGCTATCTTGCCGACAAGATCATCGTCGAAATCCGCCGGACCAGCGCGTATTCCTCAGAGGATTGGGTCGCTGACCCGTGATCTCGGCATCACGGATGATGCAGGACGCTGACCCCGCCGTCGACCGTCAGGCATGTCGCGTTCATGAACGTGCATTCGTCCGAGATCATGAAGAGCGCCGCCTTGGCGATTTCGGCCGGTTCGGCAATGCGCCGGCCGGGATGCAGCTTCATCGTTTCCGCTTCGGCAGTGACGGGGTCGGGAAAGCTGTTCCAGTAGTCGATAACCTTCTGCGTCCGCACATAGCCCGGCGCCAGCGCATTCACCCGCACCCCCTGCCCCGCATATTCAAGACCCAGCGCCTTGGTCATGCCCAGCAGTGCATGCTTGGTGACCGGATAGGGAAAGGTGTGGGGAATGATCGTGAAGGCGTGGGTCGAGGCGATATTGAGGATGGCACCGCTGCCCGCCTCGATCATGCTTGGCAGGACCGCCCTGCAGCAATTCCAGGCACCTTTCAGGTTGATGTCGAAGCATCGCTCCCAATCGGCATCGGACAGCTTCAGCGCTTCGGAGAAGACGTTGACGCCGGCATTATTGACGAGAGCGTTCGGCTGGCCGATCTCCCCGGCCGCCCGAGCGATGGCTGCGTCGATTGCGGCGGCATCCGTGATGTCGGCCGAGGCATGACCAACGCGACCACCGGTCGCCTGCAGGTGCTCCGCCTGGGCCGAAAGCAAATCGGCATCGCGATCGATGAGAAACACCGCCGCCCCTTCCGCCAAAAAGGCCTCTGCCATCGCGAGGCCGATGCCCTGTGCGGCACCGGTAATGACAATACGCTTTCCCTCAAGCCGTCCAGCCATGCCTCCTGCCCTCACCACTCGGCGACGCTGCCATCTTCATGACGCCAGACGGGATTGCGCCAGCGGTGGCCTTCCTTGGCCCGCTCGATGACATAGGCCTCGTTCACTTCGATGCCGAGACCGGGTCCCTGCGGGATGGAGACGAAGCCATCCTCGTAGCGGAACACTTCCTTGTTGGAGATATAGTCGAGGATGTCATTGCCCTTGTTATAGTGGATGCCGAGGCTCTGCTCCTGGATGAAAGCGTTGTAGCTGACGGCATCGACCTGCAGGCAGGCGGCAAGCGCGATCGGCCCGAGCGGGCAATGGGGCGCAAGCGCCACGTCATAGGCTTCCGCCATCGCCGCGATCTTGCGGCATTCGGTGATGCCGCCGGCATGGGAGAGGTCCGGCTGCAGGATATCGACATAACCGTCCGCCAGAACCGACTTGAAATCCCAGCGTGAGTAGAGCCGTTCACCGAGCGCAATCGGCGTCGAGCAATGATTGGCGATTTCCTTCAGGGCTTCGCGGTTTTCCGAAAGCACCGGCTCCTCGATGAACATCAGCTTGAACTGCTCAAGTTCCTTGGCCAGAACCTTTGCCATCGGCCGATGCACGCGGCCATGGAAATCGACGCCGATGCCGATATGCGGACCGATCGCATCGCGAATGAGGCCAATGGTCTCGATGGCCTTATCCAGCTTCTCGTTGGTATCGACGATCTGCAGTTCCTCGCAACCATTGAGCTTGATGGCCTTGAAGCCGCGCGCGACGACATCACGGGCATTGTTGGCGACATCGCTCGGACGGTCGCCGCCGATCCAGCTGTAGACCTTGATCCGGTCACGCACCTGCCCGCCCAGCAGCGAGTGGATCGGCTGGCCCAGCGCCTTGCCCTTGATGTCCCAGAGCGCCTGGTCGATGCCGGCCAGCGCCGACATGTGGATGGCGCCGCCGCGATAGAAGCCGGCGCGGTACATGACCTGCCAGTGATCCTCGATCAGGAACGGGTCTTTGCCGATCAGATAGTCCTCAAGCTCGTGCACGGCGGCCTGAACCGTCAGCGCACGCCCTTCGACGACCGGCTCGCCCCAGCCGACGATGCCCTCATCGGTCTCGATCTTCAGGAACATCCAGCGCGGCGGGACAATATAAGTGGTCAGCTTGGTGATTTTCATGATGGAACTCGTGTTCGAAAAGAGAGTGCCGGGATTGTAGCCGGATCATTCGCCTGCCGGCGCGGGATGTTTTTGCGCGGCAATAGCAATGTCGCGGGCGGCAACGTTGAGCATGCGGTTGGAACAGTCACGAGCCGCCGCCTTGTCGCGCATGCGCAGGGCTTCAACCAGTTGGCGATGGACTTCGACAGCCTCGTCGCGCCTCTCCACCACCTCGTTCGAGGCATGAAGAGAGAATTCCAGCGCTGCGCGAATGATGCTGGCGAGTTGCATGAAAACCTGATTGTGGCTCGCCTTCAAAAGTGCCGCGTGGAAGGCAACGTCGGCCTGGGTAAAGGCCTCAAGATCGCCTTCGGCATCGCGCATCATCTCCCAGGCGCGCTCGATCTCGCCGACTTCCTGGGCCGTTGCCCGTTCTGCGGCAAACTCGGCAGCAAAAGGCTCGATGGCTCTGCGCGCATCGAGCACGCATGACAAGAGGTCGAGTTCGAAGATGCGTGGCCCGATCCATTCCAGCACCTGCTGGTCGAGGATATTCCATTCTTCCTTGGCGCAGACGACCGTGCCGACACGCGAACGCCCACGCACGAGCCCTTTGGATTCGAGGATTTTCAGGGATTCGCGGATGACCGTGCGGCTGACGCCATAGCGAAGGCACAGCTCGTTTTCCGTCGGCAGGAAAGCGCCTGCAGGGAAGACATCGGCAAAGATGTCCGTGGCAATCGTGCGCGTCACGTTCTTCTGCACACGCGGCCGACGCACTGGCCCGCCGTCCTGCAATGCATCCACGCGCTCACCGTGTTCTGCCATTCTCCATCCCACTCCCGATGCGTCTGCAGCGATCCATAAACCGTTTCGCTTCCGATGGCGACGGTCAGATTCATATCAGACCCTTACCAATGTCAGACACAGATACACAATTCATCATACAAAGACAATTGACCAATATGATGAAAGCCGATAAATAGGCATGACTGCAAACGCAGTTACTTTTGGGAGAGAGACAATGGGTTTTATCAAGGCAGCCCTTTTGGCTGGCACCGTCGCCGTATTCGCCGCAACCTCCGCCTTCGCTGAAGACATCAAGATCGGCTTCGTCGTGAAGCAGGCCGAAGAGCCGTGGTTCCAGGACGAATGGAAGTTCGCCGAAGTCGCCGCCAAGGAGAAGGGCTTCACCCTCGTCAAGATCGGCGCCGAAGACGGCGAAAAGGTCCAGTCGGCCATCGACAACCTCGGCGCACAGGGCGCGCAGGGCTTCATCATCTGCACGCCGGACGTCAAGCTTGGCCCCGGCATCGTCGCTAAGGCTGCCGCCAACGACCTCAAGGTCATGACCGTCGACGACCGCCTCGTGAATGCCGATGGCAGCCCAATCGAAGACGTGCCGCATATGGGTATTTCCGCCACCAAGATCGGCGAAGCCGTCGGCCAGACGATCGTCGACGAGATCAAGAAGCGCGGCTGGGACATGAAGGATGTCGGCGCGATCCGCGTTTCCTACGACCAGCTGCCGACCGCCGTCGACCGTGTCGAAGGCGCGCTCTCGGTACTGAAGGCCGCCGGTTTCCCGGAAGCCAACATTTTCGACGCTCCGCAGGCCAAGACCGACACAGAAGCCGCCCTGAACGCTGCAACCGTCGTTCTCAACAAGAACGCTGGCATCAAGCACTGGGTAGCCGTTGGCCTCAATGACGAAGCGGTTCTGGGCGCTGTTCGCGCAACCGAAACCGTCGGCATCGCCGCCGACAGCATGATCGGCGTCGGCATCGGCGGTGCGGATTCGGCCATTAACGAGTTCAAGAAGCCAGCTGCCACCGGCTTCTTCGGCACCGTGATCATCTCGCCGAAGCGCCATGGTTATGAAACCGCGCTCAACATGTATGACTGGGTTGCCAACGGCAAGGAGCCGGAAAAGCTGATACTGACCGCCGGTCAGGTCGCCCTGCGCGACAACTATGAGACGGTTCGCAAGGACCTCGGTATCGAATAATCATCCTTCCGGGGATCAATTCGCCTGGCGGCACTAGAGTTTGTCAGGGAAAAGTGGAAACCGGTTTTCCCGAAAAGACAAACGAAAACAAAGAAATCTGGAGTCTGTCTGGTTCAATATGAACCTGACAGACTCCAGTCGCCGGGTTCCCTTGCGGGGTGGAGCTATGCAGGACTTTCTCGAATTCAAAGCGATATCCAAGGGATATCCCGGCGTGCAGGCGCTTGCCGATGTTTCCTTCTCGGTGAGGAAGGGTACCGTCCACGGCCTCATGGGCGAAAACGGTGCGGGCAAATCGACGCTCATCCGCGTGCTTTCCGGTGACCAGTCCGCCGATGCCGGCGACATCCTGATCGATGGCAAGGCGCAGCATTACCGATCGGTGCGGGATGCCTTCGACGCAGGTGTCATCGTTATCCACCAGGAGCTCCAGCTCGTTCCCGAACTGACCGTCGCCGAAAACCTTTGGCTTGGCCGCTTTCCCGGCAAGGCCGGTGTCATCGATCGTGGCCAGCTCATCCGCGTGGTGAAAGAAAAGCTGGCCGAGATCGGCATTGATATCGATCCCGCCGCCAAGGTCGCCTCCCTTTCCATCGGCGAGCGTCAAATGGTCGAGATCGCCAAAGCCGTCATGGCTGATGCTCGCGTTATCGCGCTCGACGAACCGACCTCATCGCTCTCTTCGCGCGAAAGCGAAATCCTGTTTGCACTGATCGACCGGCTGCGGGCGCAGGGCAAGGTCATCCTGTACGTTTCTCACCGCCTCGACGAAATTTTCCGGCTCTGCGACAGCCTGACCGTGCTGCGTGACGGCAAGCTTGCCGCGCACCATCCGGAAATCGCCAAGACCACCCGCGAGCAGATCATCGCCGAAATGGTCGGTCGTGAAATCGCCAATATCTGGGGTTTTCGCCCGCGCGAACAGGCTGCAGTGCGGCTTGAGGTCAAGGACCTGGCCGGTCGCAAGCTGCCGAGTCCGATCAGTTTTTCCGTGCGGCAGGGCGAAATTCTCGGTTTCTTCGGCCTCATCGGCGCCGGCCGCAGCGAGATGACCCGCCTCGTTTATGGCGCGGACAGCCGCTCACAGGGCAACGTCAGTGTCGATGGCCAGACAGTCGCTGCCGACAGCCCGCCGCATGCCATTCGCGCCGGCATCGTGCTCTGCCCGGAAGACCGAAAATTCGATGGCATCATTCAGGGCCGCAATATCGAGGAGAACATGGCGATCTCCTCGCGCCGCCATTTCTCGCCCTTCGGCATTCTGCAGCCGAAGAAGGAAGCCGAGCTTGCCGATCGCTTCATTGCCAAGCTGCGCGTGCGCACCCCGTCCCGCAAGCAGGAAATCGTCAATCTCTCCGGCGGCAACCAGCAGAAGGTCATTCTCGGCCGCTGGCTTTCCGAACAGGGCGTGAAGGTCCTGATCATCGACGAGCCGACCCGTGGCATCGATGTCGGCGCCAAGTCGGAAATCTATGAAATCCTCTATGAACTCGCCGGTCAGGGCATGGCGATCGTCGTCATTTCCAGCGAACTGCCGGAGGTGATGGGCATCACCGACCGCATCATGGTCATGTGCCAGGGACGGGTGGCCGCCGATATCCAGCGCGCCGATTTCGACGAACGCCGTATCCTCGCCGCCGCCCTTCCCGATGTTTCCTCCGCAGGCGAACTTCCCAACCAACAGGTCCAGTCGCGATGACGTCTCTCAAAAAACTCCTCCTCGGCGAGCAAGGCCTCGTCGTGATATTCGCCATCGCCTTTGCCATCGTGGCGCTGACGGTTCCGAACTTCCTGACCGAGCGTAACATGCTGGGCCTGTTGCAGTCCGTCGTCACCATCGGCATCGTTGCCTGCACGATGATGTTCTGCCTTGCATCACGCGATTTCGACCTTTCGGTCGGCTCGACGGTTGCCTTTTCCGGCATGGTCGCGGTCATGACTTCGAATGCCTCGGGCTCGATCATCGTCGGTCTGATCGCAGCCCTTCTCTGCGGCGGTGGCGTCGGCCTCGTCAACGGCGTGGTCATCGCCCGCTTCCGCATCAATGCACTGATCACCACGCTCGCCACCATGCAGATCGTGCGCGGCCTTGCGCTGATCGCCTCGGATGGCCGCGCTGTCGGCATCAACGACCCCGGCTTCTACCAGCTTGCCCTGTCGAAATTCCTCGGCATCCCGACGCCGATCTGGGTGATGGCCATCTTCTTCATCATCTTCGGCTTCGTCTTGAACCGCACCGTCTTCGGCAAGAACACGCTGGCGATCGGCGGCAATCCGGAGGCCTCTCGCCTTGCCGGCGTCAACGTCTCCAACATGCGTATCTGGATCTTCGCGCTGCAGGGTCTCGTCTGTGCCGTCGCCGGTGTGCTGCTTGCCTCGCGCATCACCTCGGGTCAGCCGAATGCCGCTACGGGACTTGAACTCTCGGTCATCTCGGCCTGCGTTCTGGGTGGCGTATCGCTGGCCGGCGGTCGGGCCGCCATGACGGGCGTCATCGTCGGCGTGCTGATCATGGGCATCGCAGAAAACGTCATGAACCTGCTGAATATCCAGGCCTTTTACCAGTATGTCGTGCGCGGCCTGATCCTGTTGCTTGCCGTGCTGCTCGACAACCTGCGCTCGGCGGCGGCCGGCCGGCGTAGCTGACGTCATGACAGGAGATGTCATCCGCCTCGAAAAAGGCGGGCTCGTGATCGATGTGAGCCCGCTCGGCGGATCCATCCTGTCCGCGAACTGGCATGGCATGCCCTTCCTGAAACCGGTGGCATCGCCGGGTCTCGCATCGCAGGTGTTTGGCGCGGAAGCCTGCTTTCCGCTCATTCCCTTCGGCAATCGCATCGAAAACAACCGGTTTCATTTCGAGGGGCAGGACCATGTCCTGCAGCCAAACACCGCCGATCCGCTTGTTCTGCATGGGGACGGATGGCTGCAGGGATGGGAAATCCTGAAACAGGCGCCGGACGGAATTGTCTTCCGCTACGTCCACGACCTGAACGAAGGTTCCCCTTTTGCCTATGAGGCCATCCAGGCCATCGATATTTGCAACGACAGCTTGAGCCTGTCGCTGACGATCACCAACAAGGCGACACGGCGACTGCCCTATGGGCTCGGCTTCCACCCCTACTTTCCGCGGACCCCGGCGACACGGCTGTTTGCCAATGTGAAACGCTATTGGTCCGAGCGCGAAAACCACCTTCCGGGAGAAGCCGGTCCACTGCCGACCGATCTCGACTTCCCCAACGGCACGACACTGCCCGGGCGGTGGCTGAACAACGCCTTCGCCGGCTGGGACGGAAAGGCACGGATCGAATGGCCGGAAATCGGGATGGCTTTGTCGCTGGAGGCCGACGCAATTTTCGGCCATTTCGTTCTTTATTCGCCATCGGAAGACGGCGAGTTTTTCTGCCTCGAGCCGATGAGCCACCTCCCGAATGCCCACGCAATGGAGCGTTTCGAAGGGCTTGTCACGCTCGATCCGGGTCAACAACTAGGCGGCCGGATGACGTTGCGCCTTGTTAAGCCAGCCCACTCCCGTTGACCGTCCGGCTGTCGCGAGAACGGCTGGGCGATGCGCCGATGACACGCTTGAAGGCCCGGCTGAAAGATGCCTCGGATTCGTAGCCGAGACGCTCGGCAATCGTGGCCACCCGCTGCCCCTCCCGAAGCCACTGATGGGCTTGGTGCATGCGCATTTTGGCGACATAGCGGGCCGGCGTCTCGCCGACCACTGTGGCGAACCTCTCAGCGAAGGCGGACCGGGACGCTCCCATGTGGCGCGCGAGTTCGCCGACACTCCAGTCATAGGCAGGATCGAGATGAATGGCGGCAAGCACGCGGCCAACATCAGGATTGCGCACGGCGGCCAGCCAGCCCGTTGAATCGCCGCAGCCATGTTCGACCCAGGTCCTTATGATCGTTGCGGTGAGAACATCGGCGAGGCGTGAAAGGATGCCGCCAGCCCCGACGCGGTTCATCTCTGCCTCCCGCGTCATCGCATCGAGCAGAAGCGGGATCGTCGGCTCGCTCCCCGCCAAATCGCCCGTCCGCATGACATCCGGCATCAATTCCAGCAGCGGATGCCGTTTGTCGACGTTGAAACGCATCACGGCGAAGAATAGCAGGTTTCTGCTGTCCGGGCAGGGACATTGCAGATCGATGATGCCATCGCAGAGGCGCTTGCGGGTCATGCAGTCCACGGAGATTGGCGGAACACCCGGCTGGCTGGCCAGGACATGCGCATCGCCGCGCGGCAGGAGGACGGCGTCGCCGGGATGCATTTCCATCCACTCACCGGAAGGCGATTGCAGGAAGGCATGTCCGGCCGCCAGAAAATGAAACCGCGCCTCGGCCTGCGCCGGATAGGATGTCGCCCATGGTGCAGACGGCTGACAGCGACCATATTCGACACCGTCCAGCCTCAAGCCGCGCAACATCTCGGTCAGTGGATCGTTCATCTGGAAATCCGATCATTTGGACGAATCGTCATGTCTTATGGATTTTTCAGCATAGAAACACCAGGGCGCTCCGTCTAGCCTTTCTATCCAAAATGATGGAGTCAGCAGATGAATGACAAACAACCAACCGGCTTTCTCGACGATGACGCACGGCCGTTCTGGGCCGGCGTGATTTCTCTTTCTCTCGGAGTCTTCGGACTGGTCACGGCAGAATTTCTGCCGGCAAGCCTGCTGACGCCGATGTCGCACGACCTTGGCGTCAGCATCGGCGCGGCCGGACAATCCGTCACCATGACCGCAGTCGTCGGTGCCATTGCCGGCCCTGCCGTGGTGGTCGCGACCAGCCGCTTCGACCGGCGCTATACGCTTCTGGGGTTGACCGCGCTTCTGATCCTGTCGAGCGCACTCGCTGCGCTGTCCAGTGGAATGTCCATGTTGCTTTTGTCGCGCGCCCTGCTCGGCATCGGTCTTGGTGGTTTCTGGGCCATGTCGCTTGCATTGGCCATGCGACTGGTGCCTGAACGACTGATGCCTCGCGCGATGGCCATCATCATGGGCGGTGTTTCGGCAGCGACTGTCTGCGCGGCACCGGTCGGTGCCTGGGTGGGTGAATTGATGGGCTGGCGATCGGCCTTTGTCATCACCGGGGTTCTCGGCGTTGTGGCCCTTCTTGCCCAGGCCCTGACGCTTCCAGCCATGCCGTCTACCGGCAGTTCCAACCTCGGCACGATGGCGACCGTGCTTCGCCGGCCGGTCATCCGCATCGGGCTCTTGACGATCCTGCTTGTCGTGGCCGGGCATTTCGCTGGCTTTACCTTCATCCGGCCGTTCCTTGAGGATGTGCCGCATTTCGGCGTGGAAGGCGTATCGGGCACACTGCTGGCTTTCGGGATCGGCGGCTTCTTCGGAAACTTCTTCGGCGGCTTCGTTTCCGAGCGCAACACGGCCTTGTCGATCACGCTTGCTGCCGCCGGCATCGCCATCGCTGCCTTTGTCCTGAGCTTCGCAGGCGCCTCGCCGGTGATCGCCACCGTAGCGACCACTTTCTGGGGCTTCGCGTTCGGCGCTCTTCCGGTCAGCGTCCAAAGCTTCGTGACCCAGGCCGCATCTGACGAGCCCGAGAGCGCAGGCGCGTTGACGCTCACCACCTTCCAGGTCGCCATCTCAAGCGGCGCGGTGTTCGGCGGCCTGATCGTCGGCCCTCACGGTCCGGCTGGCGTTCTCGCCTTTGCCGGATTGTCTGCCCTCCTTGGCGCAGCCCTGATCGGCTTTGCTGGTCGCACGCGGCTCGCGGACCCGGCGGAAGCCTGAAACACCCAGGCTCTTTGCCTTGGTCCGGGGCAGGCCTAACAGGCCTGCCTCAGATTGCCTTCTGGATATTCGCGATTGCCAAAGCCTTCGCCAACGCGGCGGGTGTCGGCTTTCCATAAAGGTAACCCTGCCCCAGTTCGCAGCCGAGATCGGCGAGCATCTTGACGATCTCCTTGGTCTCCACGCCCTCCGCGACGGCCGGCAAGCCGAGGTTTCGCGCCAGCGAGATGACCGCCGAGACGATGCCTTCGCTTTCCCGATCCCGTTGCATCGCCATGACGAAAGAACGATCGATCTTGATCTTGATCTTGTCGAAATTCAATTCCCGCAGCATGTAGAGGTTGGAATATCCCGCGCCGAAATCATCGAGCGCCGTCTTGACGCCCGCCGCACGCAGCGCCTCCAGAATGCCCCGAGCCATCTCAAAGTCGGCGACCAGTGCGGTCTCCGTGATCTCCACCTCCAGACGGCGGGGAGAAAAACCTTCACCGGACAGTACAGCCAGTATCTGTACGGGTAGATCGGCGTCCTTCAGTTGAACGGCTGAAAGGTTGATCGACAAGGTCATATGCGTCGGCCAGTCCCGTGCATCCCGGCACGCCTGCCGAAGGAGCGGCCAAGTCATTGCCGAGATCAGCCCCATCTGTTCCGCCAGGGGGACGAATATCTCAGGCGAGATATCGCCGCGAAGCTTGTCGTGCCAGCGTGCCAGCATTTCGAAGCCATAGATATGGCCGTCCTTCATGCTGACGAGCGGCTGGTAGAATGGCTTGATCTCTTCGTTCTCGATGGCCGCTCGCAGATCCTTCTCCAGATCGGCGGAGAGGCGCAAGATCTCCTCCATCTGCGGCTCGAACCAGCAGAGTCTGCTCCGACCATCCCGCTTTCCCTGATAGAGAGCAAGATCGGCTGCGCGTAACAGAGCTTCGGGCTCGGCGGCGGCGGACGGACAGGAGGCGATACCGATCGTCGCGGAAATCTCGACGGAGGTGCCGTTGACGGAAATCGGTTGCTCCAGCAATGCCAAGGCCTTCTGTGCCACATCTTGCGCATAGGCGTCATGGTCCTGCTGGTCATCTTTCAGAATAACGGCAAATTCGTCTCCCCCGAGACGGGCGGCGAGATCGCCGCGGCCGAGCACGCTCTTGAGGCGTGTCGCAACCTCGCAGAGCACGAGGTCACCGACCGCATGTCCAAGCGTGTCATTGATCGGCTTGAACCGATCGAGATCGATCATCAGGACGGAGCAGGGCTGTGATCCTGCCTGTGTTCGCGCGACGGCGTCTTCCAATGCATTTGTAAACACCCGGCGGTTGGGCAGGCCCGTCAGGGCGTCGTGGCGCGCGAGCATCTGCGCCTCCTCCTGGGCCAGACGTGTCGCGGCATGGGCCGCCTCCAGTGCCAGTGCATTCGCGCGGAAGACCTCGAAGGCTTTCGCCATGTCGCCGATCTCGTCGTCGCGGTTGAGCGCCGGTAAAACGACCTCGCGGTCTCCCCGCGACAATTTCGTCAGGGTCTGCGTCATGGCCCTCAACGGGCGTGTGATCATCACTCGCGCCCGATAGATCAGGAGACCGGCGAGCAGTATTCCACCGATCGAAAGGCCCGTTGTCCAGTCAATCGTCTTGTGAATGAGTGCATCGACCCCTTCGGCATGCCCATGAACCTGCTGGAATGTGGCGCCGTATAGGGTCTCGATTTCATCATCCACCCGGATATGAAGCGCCTTCATATCGTCGGGCAGCTCGATCGTGGAATCGTGTCTCGGCTTGCCGAGTTGCCTGACCCAGTCATCGTGCCTCAACAAAAGCATACGCCAAGCCGATTGGAAGGGCGCAAGAGCCGCCTCATCCTGACCTTCGACCGCGATGAAATCGGCCCCCAGTGCAGCGATCTCGGACCGATTTTTCTGGACGGCAGATGCTGCCAGCGCTCGCTCTCCATCATCCGATGCCAAGGCCAGGTCGATCTCGGCAAGTCGGAAATCCGCAGTGTGATGGGCGATTTGCGCGAGGATCTGAGAGGATCGCAACAGGCGTCCCTCAAGTGTTTCGAGATTTTCGTCGATCGCATGCAAGCCGCTGATCGTCGCGACCGAAAGCGCGAAAACAATGAGCGTGAACGATGCCGCGAAGGCTGAGAGACGCTGCTGGATCGATAATGAAGCAAACATGGAGAGGCCGAAAAATCCCGTTACAGCATCACATTATCAAGCGATCGTTAAAAAGCGCTGCACACGAGATGCAGAATGAAGCGGGTGCTGCCTCAGGATCATTGCTGGCTGAAACGTCTGGACGAACCAACTTCCTGGACTTCAGAACGTGGTCTCGGATCAACCTGTGATCACAGCTTCCACAGCACCCAAAAGTTCGGTTATTCAGGGCGTTTTGTTATTATAACATTTTTTGTTGTGATAATAATGTGATTATGTTAATTAGCCTCTCATAACAAAGGGAGGACGAAATGCAATTTGGAAAATGGGGATTGCACCAACACGTCAGTGATATCGACGCACCGCGAGCCAATGCCAGTCGGGAACACGATTCCGCAGACCGAAAGTTCCAAGCCGGCGCACGCCATCGCAAATCTCTGGAAAACTTCACATCAAAGACGGCGGCTTGCATTTCGAACGCAGTGCTGTCCAGAAGAGGTGCGTGACATGAGCCCCGCAGCTTCCCTGGTTCTCGAGGGCGACGCACCCACCCTCTCGCAACAGAGTGTCGAAGATTATCTCGCTGCCTGGGCAGGTCGCGATGATGGCCTCCTGTCGATCACCGCGCTGATACGTTCCATCCTTGAGGGTTCAGCCATTCTCGCCGCACGCATCGCGGCCGGCAGGCTTCCGGGCGATCCCGGCAGGCTTGTCGGCGCCAACACGGATGGAGACCGGCAAAAATCTATCGATGTCGGCTCGCACCGTCTGTTTGTCGATCTCCTTTTGGAGGCCGGTGCGGCCGAGATTCTCTCCGAGGAGGCAGACAAGCCGGAAACGAACGACAATGGCGGACCCTTTGCCGTGGCGATCGATCCGCTCGACGGGTCCGGCAATGTCGGTCTTGGCGCACCGCTTGGCACGCTGTTTTCCATTCTGCCGGTCGCAAACGATGGCGATACGTTCCTGCAACCCGGCAAGGCACAGGCGGCAGCCGGCTATGTCTCCTACGGCAATTCCGTCGATCTCGGTTTTTCGGTCGGCGAAGGCTTCGTGCTGGCGACGATGGATCCGGAAACCGGCCGATTCCTGATCTTGCGGGAAAATGTGTCGCTGCCGGCGGAGACATCCGATCTCGCCTTCAACGCTTCTGTATACCGACATCTGAAACCGGGAATGCGGCGCTATGTTGATGATTGTCTGCAGGGCAGGGATGGGCCGAGATCACGGAACTTCAACATGCGCTGGCTTGGCGCCGCCGTCGGTGAACTGCATCGGATCATGCAGCACGGCGGGCTGTTCTTCTATGTCGGCGACAAGCGACCGGGATACGAATTCGGGCGGCTTCGCCATGTCTACGAGGCCAATCCCATCGCCTTTCTCTGCGCGGCCGCCGGCGGCAAGGCGACGGATGGCATCCTGCCGATCCTCGATCAACGGCCGTCCAGCCACCATGGACGCATCCCGCTCGTCTTCGGTTCATCCACTGAGGTCGAGATGATCGCCAGCTACATCCAGAACACCAACTGAGGGGATAATCACATGGCAAGAATCACACTCCGGCAACTGCTCGACCATGCTGCCGAACACGGCTACGGCGTGCCGGCCTTCAACATCAGCAACATGGAACAGGCATTAGCCATCATGGAGGCGGCGGACCAGACCCGGTCGCCGGTGATCATGCAAGCCTCGCGCGGCGCGCGCAGCTATGCCCATGACATCATGCTGCGCCACATGATGGACGCGGTGGTGGAAATCTATCCGCATATTCCCGTCTGCGTTCATCTCGACCACGGCAACGAGCCAGCCAATTGCATGACGGCGATCCAGGCCGGCTTTACCTCGGTGATGATGGACGGCTCACTCAAGGCCGACGGCAAGACGCCGGCCGACTGGGAATACAATGTCGGCGTCACCCGGCAGGTCACCACCATGGCCCATTTCGGCGGCATTTCCGTGGAGGGCGAACTCGGCGTACTTGGCTCGCTCGAAACCGGCATGGGCGAAGCGGAAGACGGTCATGGCGCTGAGGGGCAACTCAGCCACGACCAGTTGCTGACTGATCCCGAGGAAGCCGTAAAATTCGTTCGCGAAACCAGGGTCGATGCGCTCGCTGTCGCCATGGGCACAAGCCATGGCGCCTACAAATTCACCCGCAAGCCGGATGGCGACGTGCTGGCGATGAATGTTATCGAGGCCATTCACCGGAAGCTGCCGAACACCCATCTCGTCATGCACGGCTCATCCTCCGTGCCGGAGGAACTGCAGGAGATCATCAACAGGCATGGCGGCGCAATCAAGCCGACCTGGGGCGTTCCGGTCGAGGAAATCCAGCGTGGCATCAAGCATGGCGTGCGCAAGATCAACATCGACACGGACTGCCGTATGGCGATGACCGGCCAAGTTCGCCGCGTGTTGACCGAGGATCCTGCGGAGTTCGACGTCCGCAAATACATGAAGCCCGCTATGACGGCTCTGAGCAAGCTCTGCCGTGAGCGCTTCGAGCAGTTCGGCACGGCGGGGTATGCGGATGCGATTGTGCCACTCACGCTGTCGCAGATGGCTGCGCGATACAAGTCCGGAGCGCTTGATCCGGTGGCTGCATAAAACGCCGAATACCCCACACTCCGTCATCCTCGGGCTCGACCCGAGGATCTCATCCGGTTTAATTTTCTTCTATTTTTCAGAGGCTTACCAATAGTCCAGCAGACCCCGGGTCGAGCCCGAGGATGACGGAGTGTGTGGTGCCAGCATTTACAAATGAACGCGGTTGAAGCGCTGCAGGTGCGCTGACACTGCAGCGACCTCCTCCGTCCTCTTCTCCTCGCTCCATCCCAATTCCGCCGCTGCCACGCGTGAAATTTCGTCCAGCGCCTCGGCGCTCAGCCGTCCCTCGATTGCCAGCGTCGTGCGGCGCATGACGATATCGGCCAGATGCTCGACCATTTCCGTTCGGGCGATCCAGTCGATCTCGGCAACACTGTAGCCAGGCACATGTGTGAGTTCGGCATCCCCTGCCCCATCGCAAATATGATTCATAACCGGATCAGCCGTCGTGCCGTAGCGAGCGAGCAGCACGGCGATGCGTTGTGGAGCAAGACCGGTGCTTGTGGCGCGGCCGGCAATCCAGGTCTTGCGGGTTGCGTCATCGATCGGGAAATCGCGCCCGCCGCCGATCGCCAACATCTGGGTGCTCTTGGCCCGCGCCTTGCCGATCCGGGCCAGGATCGTGTCGGCGACCTCCTCGGCGAAACCGCGAAATGTCGTCCACTTGCCGCCGACGAGAGAAATGATCGCGAACGGCCGGCTCTCCACCGGCTCGATGACCGGGGCGGAATGGTCGCGGCTGATCAGGCCCGGCTGGCTGGCATCGGACGCCGGAAGCGGCCGGATACCGCTATAGGCATAGACGATCTGATCGCGGTCGAAACGCAGCCGCGGAAGCAGTGAACGCAGGCTGGCGATGAAATAATCGATCTCGTCATCCTCGCAGCGCACATTTTCCGGATCGGCCGCCTTGATGTCGGTCGAGCCCACCAGTGCCAGGCCCAGATATTCGTAGACAAGGCAGATGCGGCCATCATCGGCCTCGAAGTAGATCATTCGCCCCTTGAGGCTCTTCACGAGTTCGGGATGGCTGAGCAGGATATGCGAGCCCTTGGTGCCGCCGATCAGCTTGCTTTCTGCACCAAGCGTCGCATTGACGTGATCGATCCATGGGCCGGCTGCATTGACAGCTACGCCACCGCTCGCTTGCCATTCCGCACCCTGTGGATCGCGGAAGGTCAGAACACCGTCCTGCTGGCCGAGCAAAGATGTGAAATTGGCCGCGCGGGAACCCGGGCTGGCGTCTAGGCCGTCCCTGACCAGTTCCCAGACGAGCCGCTCCGGCCGACTGATCTTGGCATCATAGTAGATGCCGCCGGCGACAATGCGCGGCGTCACCTCGGGCATTTCGGCAAGAGCCCTTTTGCGGAACATGAACTGGTGCTTCGGCATCACCCGGTGACGGGCGCCGTAGAGATCGTACAGCGCGAGGCCGATCTTGATCAGGATCGCGCCCCGGCTGCGTGGCGCGGTGGTCGAGCCGAACAATGTACGGATTGCGGCGAATGCACCCTTCATCAGCGAGAAGGACGGAATGAAGGTTGGCAGCGGCTCGACGCAATGCGGCGCGTTGCGCAGCAGCAGATTGCGCTCCAGCGTCGACTGGGCGACGAGGCCAAGCTCGCCGGTTTCGAGATACTTGATCCCACCGTGGATCAGTCGCGAAGGCGCGGCGCTGGTGCCGGACCCGAAATCGGCCTTATCGACGATCAGGCATTTGACATCCTGCAGGCAGAGATCGCGAAACAGCCCCGCCCCGTTGATCCCGGCGCCGAGGATGATCACGTCGAATTTTTCGACAGTGCCCGCGCCGGCTCGCATCTGGTTTTCATTCGCATCAGTCATGGCATGCATCCTGTTCACTGTCCCGAACCACCAAGGCGTCGCAGCCTCGGCCAAAGTGGCTTCATCGCTTCGGCAAGGTCGAGGAACAGTTGGTATTTCTCTTCATAGGCATGGCTGCGCTCGGCATCCGGCTGATAGAGCGTCTCGATTAAGGCGAGATCGCGCGGGTCGGCGGTCGGAGACGAAAACAGACCGACGCAGGCCCCGGCGCAAAGTGCAGCACCCCAAGCGGCGGCCTCTTCGGTCCGGGTCGCCGTGACCGGCATGCCGAGGATATCGGCGAACAGGCCGGCCATGGCCGGATTGCGGGAAATTCCGCCCGTTAGCCGAGCCGTCTTCGGTGCAAATCCATCGCGCAAGGCATCGATATGGATGCGGTGGTTGAAGGCGATGCCCTCCAGCACCGCCCGCACCAGATCACCGCGATCGTGCCAGGCATTCATACCCGAAAAGCCTGCGCTCGAAGCACCGCCAAAGGGCGAACCGAACAGATAGGGATGGAAGAAGACGCTGGATGGACGGTTGCGCGCCGCCTCGAATTCCTTGCCGAGGATGGCATGGATACTCTCGCCAGCGGCTTCCGCCTTTGCCGCGTCGGCGGCGCAGAACTGGTCGATGAACCAGTCGTAATTGGCGGTGGAAGCCGGAGAGATCGACATGTTGTTCCACTCGCCAGGCAGGATACCGTTGCGGCAGAACCAGCGCGCATCCACCTTCGGCACATGCGATACCGTCTCGTTGATCGAATAGGTGCCGGCGATGACGGCGATCACACCTTCGCCATAGCCGCCCATACCGAGCGCGGATGCCGTGACATCATGCAGGCCGGCGACGACGGGCGTTCCCTGGACAAGACCGGTCAGCCGCGCGGTCTCCGCCGTCACGCCACCGACGATCTCGGTCGAGCCGGCCATGGGCGGTTGCCTGCCGGACAGTGCCTGCAGGCCAAACAGCGCGAAGGCGTCGCTGGAATAATCCTGTGTCTGCACATCGGTGAAAGAGGTGCTGGCCTCGGTGCGGTCGGTGCCGATAGTGCCGCAGAGACAGAAGCGCAGCCAATCCTTGGCGGCGATGAAATGGGCGATCCGGGCGTAACGTTCCGGCTGGTGGTCGCGGATCCAGGCAAGAAGAGCCGATGGTGCGGAGGCGTGTGGCTTCTGGCCGGTCAGGTCCAGCGCGCGGTCTCCCACCTCGCCCCGGTTCCAGTCGTCGGCCAGTTCCGCCGCCCGGGTATCGAGCGACACGATCGCAGGGCCAAGCGGACGCCTGTCATCATCGAGCAGGTAGATGCCGTCACCATGTGCCGTCGCGGCGATAGCAACAATGTCTGACGCCGGGCGGCCGCAAGCGGCCACGGCTTCGCGGATCGCGTCCGCCGTTGCCGCCCACAGCCCGTCCATATCGCGCTCGACATGCTGCGGCTCGGGAATCAGTTGCGGAACGCGCCGGCGCGCAATGGCAAGCGCCGTTCCGGTCTCATCGAAAATCACGGCCTTCGTGACAGTCAGGCCGCTGTCTATCCCCATGATGCAGGGCATGCGTTTCTCCATTCTCCATTCGAGTGGCGAAACGCATGGGCAGCCGGGAAAAGTCCGCGAAGGGACTGGCCCGCCCTTACCGTTCCGCGTCCGCCACCACGACATTGATGCCCTTCGATCGCATGCGCGACAGATGGGAAATCGGCGTATCTTCATCGACGATGACGACGTCGAACTCGTTGAGCGTTGCGAAGTGATGCAGCGCGCGCCGCTCGAATTTCGTGTGGTCGGCCAGTAGCACGCGCTTGGCGGCACTTTCGAACATGGCCCGCTTAGTCTCCACTGTTTCCGGCGACTGGTGGAATACGACGTCATCGACGATCGCCGACAGCGACATGAAGACGGTGTCGGCCCGCAACTTGCGGATCTCGCTCACCGTGATGTGCCCCATGAAGGCGTTGCACCAGTGGTAGAACTGGCCGCCGAGACCGATCAGGTTGAGATCGCTGATATCCTTGAGCTCGTTGATCAGCACGAGCGAATTGGTGATCACCGTCAGCGGCACCTTGGCCGGCAGCAGCGAGGCCATTTCATGGACGGTGGTCGCGTCATCGAGAAAGATCGCCTGCCCCGGCTCGACGAAGTTCATCGCGGTGCGAGCAATCGCCTTCTTTTCGCTGGCTTGGCGTGTGGCGCGATAGGCATCGCTGGATTCGATCAGGCTTGTCGGCGCGGCGGACACGATACCGCGCGTCTTGCGAAACAGGCCACGGCTGACGAGTTCATCGACATCGCGATGCGCGGTCATCAGGCTGATGCCAAAGCGTTCCGTCAGGTCCTCGATGCGGAGCGAGCCTTCGGCGATCACGGCCTCCGCGATCAACTGACGTCTGACCAGTTGGCGGGCATGCCTCGAGTCACTCGGCAACTCTTCCGAAAGCAAATCCTTGACGTCGACTTTCTTGTTCACGGGGAGCCCTGCCATGACTTCGAGGATAGAGGTTCGTATCTCGTATCGGGCGGCAAGGAAAATGCCAAGCGCGGTCAGAAATTCCCCGCGATAGGCGCGAGGCCGGAATCGGAAAGGGAAGCGCCCTTGCGAGCGCCTCCCGATACCACCCTTATTCGCTCAGGACAAACGGAGCAGTGTACTTGTCGACATTGTCCTTGGTGATCAGCAGGCAATCGAACAGCTGCTTTTCGGTGGCGACACCGGTGGAGCCGTTCTTGATCACGTTGTCAGCCTGCTTGACGGCAGCTTCGGAGAACACGGCAACCGGCTGGAGGACGGTGTACTGCAGTTCGCCGGCCTTGATGGCGGCGACAGCGTCCGGCGAACCGTCGAAGCCGCCGACCTTGACCTGCTCGAGCTTGCCGGCTTCCTTCAGGGCAGCGATGGCGCCGAGAGCCATTTCATCGTTGCCGCTGATGACGCCGATGATGTCAGGATTTGCCTGCAGCATCGATTGCATCTTGTCGTGACCCTTGGTACGATCCCAGTCAGCCACTTCCTTGGCGGACTTTTCCAAGTCCGGATACTGCGTCAGCACGGTTTCGTAGCCGTTCGAACGCGTCGCGGCATTGTTGTCGGAGGGAGCGCCGAAGAGTTCGACATACTTGCCCTTGTCGCCGACAGCTTCGACCCACTGCTGCGCACCGATGGCAGCGCCCTGGGCGTTGTTCGAAACGAGCTGCGCTTTGGCAAGGCCTTCCTGGTTGATTTCAGCATTGACCAGGATGACCGGGATCCCGGCGGCAACGGCCTTCTTCACCGCGCCGACCGAACCGTCAGCATTGGCCGGGTCAAGGATGATCGCGACCGACTTGTTGGTGATCGCGGTGTCGATCAGGTTGCTTTCGGTGTTGGTATCACCCTTGTGTGCGCCGACATTGGCGGTGTAGCCAAGGCCTTCGGCTGTCTTCTTGGCGACTTCGCCTTCCGTGAACCAGTAGGGGTTTGACGGATCGTTGACGATGACGGTGATCAGGCCATCGGCCCAGGCAGAGCTGAACAGCAGCGGCATGACCGCAGTTGCTGCAAAGAGTACACGCATACCTTTTTTAAACATGGTCTCACTCCCTTTGTTGAGTCCGGTTACGCCGATTTTCGGCAATACTTTCCGTTGTCGGGCCACTCGGGTGGTCCGCCTCTCCCGGCAACGGTCAGTGGGTGGTCAGTCGTCGCTGTTCTCAGCGGCGACCGTATTTGACGCTGTTCAGAAGAACCGCGGTAACGATGACGGCGCCGGTGAAAACCGTCTGCCAGTAGGCAGACACGCCGATGATGACGAGGCCATCCGAAAGGAAGCCGATGACGAAGGCGCCCAGCATGGTGCCGATCACCGTACCCCGGCCGCCCGTCAGAGCCGCGCCGCCGATGACGACGGCTGCAATTGCCGTCAGTTCATAGGTGGTGCCGGCGGTCGGGCCTGCTGAGGTCAGCTGCGAGGAGAGCACCAGCCCGGCGACGGCAGCACAGATGCCGGAGAGCACATAGACCGTAATCTTGACGCGCTTGACCGGAACCCCCGAAAGCTCAGCGGCACGCTCATTGCCACCGGACGAATAAAGCCAGCGACCAAAGGCGGTGCGCGACAGCAGGATATGGGAGACGACGGCGAAGGCGAGCAGGACCAGGACACCGATCGGCACGCCGGCCAGACGGTTGAAACCCAGCCAGTCGAAACCGGTATTGCCGAGTTCCGGGCGGCCGCCGAGATTGTTGTAGGTCAGACCGTTGGTCATCAAAAGGGCGATGCCGCGGGCGACATAGAGCACGCCGAGCGTCGCGACGAAGGCCGGGACACGAAGATAGGCGATCAGAACGCCGTTGACCGCGCCGACAACGCCACCCAACACGCAGGTCAGGACCGCGACTGCCCAGACCGGGGGATAGACGATCACGCCGAAGTAATTGAGCGTCACGCCCTTCATCATGAAGCCGGCCACGCACCCGGCCAGCGCCAGGATCGAACCGACAGAAAGGTCGATGCCGCCATTGAGAATGACCAGCAGCATGCCGATCGCCAGCAGCCCGTAGATGGCGACATGCGAGGCCATGATCAGAAAGTTGCTGACGGTGAAATAGTTGGGCGACATCAGCGAGAAGACGACGATGATCGCGATCAATGCGAAGAAGGCGCGCCCTTCGAACAGAAGTTCGATAATGCTTTTCTTGCGCTTGCCCGCACTGGCAGCGGACTTGTTGTCAATGGTAGTTGTGACTGACATGTTCGTGCTCCTAGTGGGCAACCACAGCCTCGCCAGAGGCGGCCATAATCTGTTCTTTGGTCACGTCGGGACCGAATTCCGCCGAAATGCGACCGCGCCGCATGACGATGATGCGATGGGCAATGCTGAGACATTCGCCGACTTCCGACGTGGTGTAGATCACCGCGAGACCCTGTTTGGCACGCTCGGCAAGAAGCTTGAACACCTCTGCCTTGGCGCCGATGTCGATGCCGCGGCTCGGTTCGTCGAGCAGGATCACGTCAGGTTCCGTCGCCAGCATCTTGCCGATCACGACCTTTTGCTGATTGCCGCCGGACAATGAACCGATCGCCGCACCACCGCCATCGGTCTTGATGTGGACCTTGCGAATGGATTCAGTGACGAGACCGGCCTCGCGGGAAAACGATGTGAACAGCCCACGAGTGAAAGCTCCGAGGCTCGCCAGGGACAGGTTCCTGCCGACCGTCATGGTTTGGACGAGGCCGTCACGCTGCCGGTCTTCCGGCACCAGGACCAAGCCATCGCGAATGCATTGGGCGATCGACTGGCCGGTCACGTCCCTGCCCTTCAGCATCACTCTGCCGGCGGTCGAGCGTAGCCGGCCAGCGACAGATTCCAGAAGCTCGGTGCGCCCGGCACCCATCAGTCCATAGATGCAGACGATTTCGCCTTCCCGCACCGAGAGCGACAGTCCATCGACGACCAAGTATCCCGCGCCGGCCGCATCCGGCACGGTGATACCTTCGATCGAAAGGGCCACAGCGCCCTTGTCGTAACCGGTCGGCGGCGAGCCGAGATCGAAATTGTCGCCCACCATGTGACGGACGATCCATTCAAGGTCGATTTCCTTGCGCTCGGCATAGGCGGTCATTGCGCCGTCGCGCAGGACCACCGCATGATTGGTGATCTGCAGGGCTTCTTCCAGGTGATGCGAGATATAGACGATCGAGACGCCACGGCTGTTGAGGTCGCGGATAACCTTGAACAGGACTTCGACTTCCGAAGCCGACAGCGCCGAGGTCGGCTCGTCCATGATCAGGATGCGCGAATTGACCGACAGGGCGCGAGCAATTTCGACGATCTGCTGTTGGCCGAGACGAAGCTCCTCGACCGGGGTCAGCGGATCGATGTCTTCCTCGAGATCTTGCATCAGCAGGCGCGTCTGCCGTTCTTCCTCGGCAAAGTCGACGCCTGTCGCCGTCATGATTTCGCGACCCATGAAGATATTGTCGCGGACATTCATGTTCGGCGCGAGACTGAGCTCCTGATGGATGATGGAGATGCCGTGGTCGCGTGCTTGGGAGGATGACGCGAAAGAGATCGGCTGCCCATCAAGAATGATTTCGCCCGATGTCGGCTGGATTACACCGGACAGGATTTTCATCAGGGTCGACTTGCCAGCACCGTTCTCGCCGAACAGCGTCGTCACCTGACCACGATGAATATCGAAGTTCACGCCCTTCAGGGCATGGACGTTGCCATACGATTTCGCCACGTTGCGGGCGGCAAGGACGACTTCGCCCTTATGACCAGTGCCGAATTCGCTCATTTGACGTCGAGCCTCACGGGAATGACGATCCAGCTCTTCGGATTGACCAGCTTGAAGACACCGGTGACGGAGATTGTCTTGCCGCTCAGCGCATTCGGGTCGATGCCGCCGAGCACGGCCTTTTTGACCTCGTTGTTGATGGCCGAGCCGGCATCCTGGTATTCGATCTGGTTGGTGAACTGGCCAAACTCGATCTTGCCGGTGGCGTCGCGCAGGTCGGTGCCGTTGAGCGCCGGTCCGGTCTGGACACGGACGGTCAATTCCGGCGGCAGTCCTTCGACCGCGACGATGTTATAGTTGGACTTGCGCTCGCCGACGACGCCGGTGAAGGACACTGGAATGACCGGACCAGTCGAGGTCGCGACGCCGTATTTTTCGCCAGCGGCTTTCTTGTCGGCAGCGATCGCCTTGGAGAGCTCGACGCCATCGACGGCGCGTTTCTCGACATCCTGCTTGATGATCGGGAACTGTTCGGCACCGAATGCGACCGGTGAGAACTTCTGCTCCTGGACATCATGCTCCGAGCCGATGCCCACCACTTTGGTGTCCAGCGCCATTGCGCCGAGCAACACGACCACGGCGGCAATGCCCGCCCAACGGGATTTCCACACAGGCTGAGATTTCGATTTCGCGTTCATAGTCATATCAGGCGACCCTGGCTGTGGCGGTCAGATTTTTTGGGAGGGGCCTGGCGCATGCCTGGCAAGGTTGGGATGCGGACAAAGATCCGCTCCGCTTCAGGAGATGAGGCACAGGCGAAAAGGCGCCAACACGATGTGGCGCAGCCCTTGATCCGAAAAGCTTCATGACATCCTCCCCAGGAGCGGCGCCGGAAGGATCTCCTCATCCTCGAGCGCTGCAGTGCAACACACGCATCGCAGTTGCGATATTTATGTGTTATATGTCGCATTATATATGTTAGATTATCACAGAGTGTCAACTGCATCTTGCTGACTATTTTCTCACTCCGATGACTTGGATGATGGCAACTAAACAATCAAAGGCGATGACTTCACACCTGCTTGACACGCGCAAGATGGTCAGAAAAACCCTGGGGCGCCCGCAGAGACGCGCGAAGTTGACACCACATGACAATCAACAAATATCTGAAATTAAAAGAATAAATGGAAATTTTTATCCGCCTTTACGTGCCTCGACTCAGCCACGTCCGGCCATTCGTTGATATGCAGCCGTCAAGCGTGCGGCGATGAACGCGACAGCCAGGCACTCATTTTCAAGATCGATATTACCTGAAAAAAAATTCTGTATCAGTAAAATTTTGCGAGACATATGGTATCTTTATGATATGTTTATCCTGAGGACATGAGAGGATTGTGTTAAGTTCATTCGAAGGCATCATGCGCCTCGTGAACAAAGACCAGGCTCTGGAGAGGTTTCGGGAGGAGTGCATGGGTGGTTTCGATCTGATCGAAACGGTAGAGACAGCCGCGAGGTCTCGGCATGGCTGAGCGCGCTGACCTGATCATCGGCATCGATGCAGGCACTTCAGTGATGAAAGCCGTGGCGTTTACCCTTTCCGGCCGGCAAATCGCCAGCGCCTCGGTACGCAATAGCTATCACACGGGCGACGACGGCGCGGTGACTCAGTCGCTGCCGCAGACCTGGCTCGACTGTACCCGCGCGTTGCGTGGCCTTTCCGACAAGATCGAGCATCTGGCTGACCGCACTGCTGCGATCGCCGTGACAGCCCAAGGCGACGGCACCTGGCTTGTTGGCAGCGGCAATCAGGCGACCTCCGATGCCTGGCTCTGGCTCGACGCCCGCGCGGCGCCCACCGTGGAGCAACTGTCCGGCTCGCAATCCGATCGGGCGCGTTTCGAAGCCACCGGCACCGGCCTCAACACCTGTCAGCAGGGCGCGCAGCTTGCCCATATGGACCGTCATTTCCCGGACCTGCTCGATCGCGCCGAAACCGCCATGCATTGCAAGGATTGGCTCTATCTAAACCTCACCGGCGTGCGCGCGACAGATCCGTCGGAGGTGAGCTTCACCTTCGGCAATTTCCGCACCCGGCGCTATGACGACGAGGTTCTCGCAGCACTCGGTCTTTCGCATCGCCGCTCGCTGCTGCCGGATGTCGTCGAAGGTACCGAGACCACTCATCCCCTGACTTCGGAAGCCGCGCAGGCCTGTGGCCTCAGGGCGGGCACACCGGTGTGCCTCGGTTATGTCGACATGATCATGACGGCGCTTGGCGCCGGAGTCCGAAGCGAAGGCCGCAACGCCGCCTGTTCGACGATCGGTTCCACCGGTGTTCATATGCAGGCCAAACCGGTATCCGATGTCATCCTCAATGCCGAGCGCACCGGCTATGTCATCACCCTGCCCTTCCCCGGCATCGTCACTCAGGTCCAGACCAATATGGGCGCGACGATCAACCTCGACTGGTTGCTGCAGCTCGGCGCCGATTTGCTCGGTGAATTCGGAGAAACCGTCGGGCTGAACGAAATGATCGGCCGGGTAGACGGCTGGTTTGCCAACAGCAGACCGGGCAATGTTCTCTACCACCCCTATATCTCCGAAGCCGGCGAACGCGGCCCCTTCGTGAACGCGCGGGCGCGGGCAAATTTCACCGGCCTGTCGAGTCGCCACCGCTATCCCGATCTCGTTCGTGCGGTTGTCGAAGGCCTCGGCATGGCCGCACGCGATTGTTACTCCGCGATGGGCGCATTGCCGACGGAACTGCGCGTCAGTGGCGGGGCTGCCCGCTCCGCCGCTCTGCGCGAAACCCTGGGAGCCGCTGTCGGCGCATCGGTTCGTGTGAGCATGCGCGAGGAAGCGGGCGCCGCCGGTGCATCAATGATGGCGGCTGTGGCGATCGGCGCCTATCGCAACATGGATGATTGCATCGAAGATTGGGTCACTCCCCATCTCGGCCCGGCCGAACAGCCGCAGGCCAACAATACCGAACGCATGACACGCCTCTACGCCGCTTACCGCGATGTCCTTGCCGGCATTACGCCTGCCTGGGACATTCTCGCGGCCCGTTGAATTCACGCGATAGCGCGCCGCCACTGTCTAAGATGGTGATCGACGGCGCATGGAAGGAGCAAGACATGAGCGAATCCGAGACCTGTGACCTCTTCGTCATCGGCGGCGGCATAAACGGCGCCGGCATTGCCCGCGACGCGGCCGGTCGTGGCCTGAAGGTCGTGCTGTGTGAAAAGGACGATCTGGCCGAGGGTACGTCCTCGCGCTCCGGCAAGCTCGTGCACGGCGGCCTGCGCTACCTCGAATATTACGAGTTTCGCCTGGTGCGTGAAGCGCTGATCGAGCGCGAAGTACTGCTCAACGCCGCTCCCCATATCATCTGGCCGATGCGTTTCGTTCTGCCGCACAGCCCGCAAGATCGTCCCGCCTGGCTCGTCCGCCTCGGCCTTTTCCTCTACGATCATCTCGGCGGTCGCAAGAAGCTGCCCGGCACGCGCACGCTGGACCTGAAACGCGACCCCGAGGGCACGCCGATCCTCGA
Source organism: Rhizobium sp. Leaf453 (assembly GCF_001425605.1). Lineage (GTDB taxonomy): Bacteria > Pseudomonadota > Alphaproteobacteria > Rhizobiales > Rhizobiaceae > Pararhizobium. The sequence goes on from NZ_LMRG01000008.1 coordinate 155,309, forward strand.
CCAGTACACTCGTGGCTTCGAATATTCCGATTGCTGGGTGGATGACGCGCGCCTTGTAACGCTGAACGCCATCGGCGCTGCCGAGAAAGGCGCGGTGGTCCTAACCCGGTCTCCCGCCATCTCGGCACGGCGGGAAAACGGCGGTTGGTTGGTGACGACGAAGAACACCGCGACCGGAGAGACCCGCAATTTCCGTCCAAAATGTCTCGTCAACTGCGCCGGGCCTTGGGTTTCCGACGTCATCAACCGCGTCGCCGGCGCGAATTCCTCGCGCAACGTGCGCCTCGTCAAGGGCAGCCACATCATCGTGCCCAAATTCTGGGCGGGCTCGAATGCCTATCTCGTCCAAAACCACGACAAGCGCGTCGTCTTCATCAACCCCTATGAGGGAGACAAGGCGCTGATCGGCACCACGGATATCGGCTATGAGGGCCGCGCCGAGGACGTGTCGGCCGATGAGACGGAAATCGATTACCTGCTGAAGGCGGTGAACCGCTACTTCAAGGAAAAACTGCGCCGCGAGGACGTGCTGCATTCCTTCTCCGGCGTGCGGCCACTGTTCGACGACGGCAAGGGCAACCCCTCCGCCGTCACGCGCGACTATGTCTTCGATCTCGACGAGACCGGCGGCGCGCCGCTGCTCAATGTGTTCGGCGGCAAGATCACCACCTTCCGCGAGCTTGCCGAGCGCGGCATGCATCGGCTCAAGCACATCTTCCCGAACATGGGCGGCGACTGGACGGAAAAGGCCCCGCTGCCGGGCGGCGACATGCCGAATGCCGACTACGAAACCTTCGCCAACAGCCTACGCGACGCCTATCCGTGGATGCCGCGCAAGCTGGTGCAGCATTATGGCCGCCTCTATGGCACCCGCACGAAGACCGTCATCGGCAATGCCACGAGCCTCGAAGGCCTGGGCCTGCATTTCGGTGGCCAGTTCTACGAGGCGGAAGCACGTTACCTCATCACCGGGGAATGGGCACAAAGAGCCGAGGATATTCTCTATCGCCGCACCAAGCACTATATTCACCTGACGGAAGCCGAACGCGCGGCCTTTGCCGATTGGTTCAACACCGCCCGCCTTGCAGCCGCCTGAGGATCCCATGCCGCTCACGCTCTCGCTCAACACCAATCCGCTGGTCAACCGCTTCGCCGATCCGGATGACCTGATCGAAACCGTCGCCCGCGATCTGAGGCTGCGCGACCTGCAGCTGACCCATGAATTCATCAATCCAAGCTGGAACGCGCCGACCATTCGCCGCCTGACCCGCCAGATGGATGCCGCCCTGCAGCGGACCGGCGTGCGCGTCACCTCGGGCATGACCGGCCCCTATGGTCGCCTCAACCATTTCGGCCATCCTGACGCCGATGTCCGGCGTTATTATATCGACTGGTTCAAGACCTTTGCCGACATTATCAGCGATCTCGGCGGCACCTCCGTCGGCACCCAGTTCGCGATCTTCACCTACAAGGATTACGACGATCCGGCTCGACGTGAGGAACTGATCAAGATTGCCATCGACTGCTGGGCGGAAGTGGCCGAGCATGCAAAGCAGGCCGGCCTCAACTATGTCTTCTGGGAGCCGATGAGCATCGGCCGCGAATTCGGCGAGACCATTGGGGAATGCATCAAGCTCCAAGATCGCCTCACCGCGGCGAACATGGCCGTGCCGATGTGGATGATGGCCGATATCGATCATGGCGACGTGACCTCCAGCAATCCCGATGATTTCGAGCCCTATGCCTGGGCGCGCGCCGTGCCGAAGGTCTCGCCAATCATCCACATCAAGCAAAGCCTGATGGACAAGGGCGGACATCGCCCGTTTACCGCGGAGTTCAACGCCAAGGGCCGCATCCATCCCGAGCCGCTGCTCAACGCCTTTGCCGAGGGCGGCGCTGTTGATAACGAGATTTGCCTGGAATTGTCCTTCAAGGAACGCGAGCCGAACGACCGGCAGGTCATTCCGCAAATCGCCGAAAGTGTTGCCTTCTGGGCGCCGCATATCGATACCGGTGCGGCCGATCTCAAGATCGGTTGATCGGCTGAAGTCCGACATCGGCACGCCCCGCAGCAATCCAAGGCTTGTACAAATGCCGCGATGACGGCTATCGATTGCATTCCGATAACCCAACAGGATGGCGTCGATGAGCGACAATGAAGAATCCCTCGCCATCCGGGCGGCCTGGCTGCACTATATCGGCGGATTTACCCAGTCGGCCGTGGCAAAACGGCTCGGCATTCCTTCGGTGAAGGCACACCGGCTGATTTCCCGGGCAGTCGCCGATGGTGTGGTGAAGGTGACGATCGACGGCGAGATCGCCGACTGCGCCAAATTCGAAGTCGAGCTCGCCACCCGCTATGGCCTGCACTATTGCGAGGTGGCGCCCGATGTCGATGATGACGGGCTGGCGCTGACGACGCTCGGCCATGCCGGCGCCGATTTCCTGCGCCGCGAGGTCGAGCGTGACGATGTCCGCGTCGTCGGGATCGGCCATGGCCGCACACTTGCGGCCGCCGTCCGGCAATTGCCGCGCATCAATGCCAGCGGCACCCGTTTCGTTTCGCTGCTCGGCGGACTAACACGCAACTATGCCGCCAACCCCTATGACGTCATCCACCGGCTGGCCGAGAAGACCGGCACCCAAGCCTATGTGATGCCGGTGCCGTTCTTCGCCAATACCGAGGAAGACCGCGAGGTGCTTCTGTCGCAGCGCGGCGTCAGCGAGATCTTCGAGCTTGCGACGCGTGCGGACCTGAAGCTCGTCGGTATCGGTACCGTCGACAGCCAGGCACATCTCGTTCAGTCGGGCATGCTGGAGCCCGGCGAACTGGAAGAAATCGCGGCACTTGGTGGCGTCGGCGAACTGCTCGGTCATTTCTTCGACCGCAAGGGCCGTATCCTGCAAACATCTGTTACGGCCAGAACACTCGCAGCGTCCTTCTCGGACAAAGGGCCAGATCGGATCGTCGCGATTGCCGGCGGACCGATGAAGACCGAGGCGATCCGCGCCGTTCTTCACAGCCACAAGCTCCACGGGCTGATCACTGACGAACGGACCGCACGTGAACTGCTGCAACACGATTCCTGACCGAAATCACAAAATCACAGCGGATACGTTATAATTTCCCGCAATTGACGCTATAGCTTCCCCACGGCCGATCATCGGCCCGGAGAATCGCGGTGAAGCGGGACGAACGCAGACAAGCCATCATCAATCTCCTGGTCGAGAGCCGCGCGGTCGATCTGGATGATCTCGCCCAGCGTTTCGCAGTGTCGAAGATGACGATCCATCGCGATCTCGACGATCTCGAACAGGCCGGCGTGCTTCGAAAAGTGCGGGGTGGCGCGACGATCGACGCTGGCACCCAGTTCGAGAGCGACTTCCGCTTCCGTGAACTGCAGGAAGGCGACGTCAAGCGTTCGATCGCCGAAGCCGCCGCCGAACTGGTCGAGCCCGGCATGACCGTGATGATCAATGACGGCTCGATGGCGGCGGTGCTCGGAAATATCCTGGCCCGGAAAAGACCGATCACCATCATCACCAACAATGCCGCGATCATGGAGCGCAACAAGGGCGAAAACGGCGTCACGCTGATCGGTCTCGGCGGGGTCTATTCCCCGAAATTCAATGCTTTCGTCGGTATGGTGACAGAGGAAGCCCTGTCGCGGCTGCGCGCCGACATTGCCTTCGTTTCGACACCGGCCGTCTCCGGCCGGCTCGCCTATCATATGGACGAGGCCGTGGTTCGCACCAAGCGGGCGATGATTGCCTCGTCCCGGCAGAGTTGTCTTCTCGTCAACAGCCGCCGCTTCGGCCATACCGCCCTGCACGTCTTCGCCGATCTCTGCGAATTCGACACGGTGATCTCCGATCAGCCCTTGCCGCAGGAAACATCAGTCGAACTCGGCGATGGCAAGACCGTTGTGCGGGTTGCCGCCGCCGATTCTCATGGACAAGCACTTCCTCAGGACTGACCGACCGTCCGCAGTCAGAGCTTTCCGTGTGCCACCAGTTCGCGGGTGCGCTTGAGTGTCGACAGCAGGGCTGCCCGATACCCATTTTCGCCGTCGAATTGTGCCTGTTCGGCCTGCTCTTCCGGTCCGCCCGGCTGCTTTCCGCGAAGACCGATATAGCAGTAGAAGCGAAGCTGAAGCGCGCCGGCCTCATCCTCGAACAGTTCGTTGATGATGGCGCCCTCCCGTGGACCGCTGGCCTGGAAGAAGCTGACCTTTCTTTCGGGTTCGAGGGTGATGATCTCCCGCAGACCCGCGCCGGCAATCGTGGCTTCCCTCACGAAATGCGTCGGGCTTTCCTCGACGACATCGCAGCGCGTGCAAAGACCCGGCGGAAGAAACTGGCGGGCGTCCCGCGCCTTCAGTTCCAGGCCCGCCCATGCCTGTGCGCGAGTGAGCGGGGTTTCGCCGGCCGGATTGACCGGAACTGTCGCTGTTGAATAGATCATTGTCTTGGTCCCTTCATTCGGATGGAGTGGTGCCCCTGCCATCAGGCAGAGGCGGCAATTGCGGCTGCGAAGCTGCTGTAGGTGCGCAGCGAACGTCCCAGCAGCGCTGTCAGGCGTTCGACGTCTCCGGGTTCCGGAAGCATGCCGTCGCTGACAAAACGTTCGGCCATCAGCCGCATCTCATAGGCCATCCATTTTGGCATGACGGTTGCGAGGTTCTGTTCGAAACCGGTCGGGTCATCGCCGCCGTAGGCAACCGGACGTCCCAGAATATCGGACCAGATCGTCGCGACATCCGAACCGGTCAGCGTATCGGGACCGACGAGGTTGATGATGTCGATCGGCAGCTTGCCGGGCGCCCCGTCCCGGCGGATCAGCTCGATGGCTGCGACTTCGGCAATATCGCGGGCATCGACCATCGCTATGCCCCTGCCGCCGATCGGCATGGGGTAGACATCGTGGTTGAGGATGACGTCCTTGATCATTAATTCGTTGTCGATGAAATAGGCCGGGCGCAGGATCGTGGCACTGAAGCCCATCTGTTCGATCATCCGTTCGGCGCCGAGCTTCACCGCGAAATGCGGGACGTTGACGAAGCGGTCGCTGTGGATCACCGACAGATAGACGACGCGATCGACGCCCTGTTCCCGTGCGATGTTCAGGGTGATCAGCGCTTGGGTGAATTCGTCGCCGGCCACTGCGTTGAGCAGGAAAAGCGTCTTGACGCCGGCAAATGCTCTGCGCAGCACATCGATATCCAGCAGTTCGCCTTGTACGATCTCCACACCAGCCGGAAACCCAGTCTTTGAGGGATCGCGGACAAGGACGCGCACGGCGGCATCGCGCTTGACGAGTTGATCGACGACATGGCGGCCGACGCGACCGGTGGCGCCTGTAACGAGGATTGTCATGGTGTTTTCTCCGGGTTGGGTTGCTTGACACCCCGAATATGTGTGGTTCACTCCTGCATCGATAGACGATGAATTTGGACAGATCGTCTCGTGGATGGAACGCCCATGGATCTTCTCGCCCTTGCGGATTTCAACCTCGTTGCCCGGCATGGCGGTTTCGGCAAAGCCGCGCGGGTATCCGGCCGTCCGAAGGCGACCCTGTCACGCCGCGTGGCGGACCTTGAAGCCAGTCTCGACCTGCGCCTGTTCGAACGCGGAACGCGGACCATCCGGCTGACGCAGGAGGGGCGCGCCCTGTTCGAACGGACGGCAATGCTCCTGTCCGAACTCGACGAGACGGCCGCAGCCATCGCTTCGGGCGGCCACAAACCGAAGGGGCGGCTTCGCATCAGCGCGCCGCTGCTCTTTTCCCAGACAGCCATGGGGCGGATCGCCGCCGGGTTCGCTTTGCGCTATCCGGAGGTCAGGTTGGAGGTTACGACCGAGGACCGCGCCGTCGACATGATTGAGGAGGGTTATGACCTGGTGATCCGCGTCAATCCCGATCCGGACGAAGCCCTGATCGGACGCGCCTTTCTGCGCGATCGCTTGGTCGTCGTGGCAAGCCCGGACCTGGCTCGCCCTGACGGAGGAAGGGTTGCGCCCGGCGTCGTGCGTGGCGCAAGCAGTGCGCCAACGTGGCGGGTGACGGCGGCTGATGGCATGTCCGCGATCCGCGTCGAGCCTGTTCTCGCCCTGTCATCGCTGGTCGCCGTGCGCGATGCGGTGCGCGCCGGTGTCGGTGCGGGATGCCTGCCTGTATCCCTGGTCAGCCATGACCTCGCCAATGGTTCTCTGGTCGCGTGGGGTGACATCGCCGGCTCCGAGATCAGCCTATGGGCGCTTTACCCGTCTCGCCGCCTGCTGAGCGCCCGGGTCTCGGCCTTCCTCGATTATCTCAAGGAGGCTTTCCCGCAGGGAACGCCGGATGAACTCGCCGCCTATATCACCGGATGAAAAAGCCCGTGCCGGGGGCGAGCCTCATCATCTGATTGCCTTACCTGCCTGATCGAACCTGTGGACTCTGCCTTCGTCTGGGGTGAGGAAGACGGTGTCGCCGTGGTTGACGGCGAAGTCGCCGCCGGTCCGGGTGGTGACGAGGCCGATGCCGTCGACATGGATGTGGAGGAAGGTGTCGGAGCCGAGATGTTCGGCAACGCCGACGACACCCTTCCAGGTGCCTGATGTGGTCGACAGTTTCAGGTGTTCGGGGCGAATGCCGATCGTGTGGGCATTGTAGGGCTGGGCAAAGGCGCCGGTGGCGAAGTTCATGCGCGGCGAGCCGATGAAGCCGGCGACGAAGATATTGTCGGGCCGGTGGTAGAGATCGAGCGGCGAGCCGAC
>NZ_LMRG01000009.1 GCF_001425605.1 Rhizobium sp. Leaf453
CGGGCTTCATGTCCCAAAGGTGCTGCGGTCTCTCATCCGCCACCGCAATCGGCAATACACAGCCAATCCGCGACAAAGGGAAGTTACAAAGGTGGCGCGAATGCGCCGGATGAGGGGGCCGAAGGCCAGTTTTGGACTATGCCGTGCGCGCCGGCTTCCGCGGCCGCCCCCTCATCGCCTCACTGCGTTCGGCACTTCTCCCCGCTGGGGAGAAGAGGGAGGTCATCGCGGCCTTCCACTGTTCAATCTTGACCGATGAGTTCCTCAATATCCCCGCGCAGCCCCCGATCCCGAGCGGCTGTCCATCGCGCCGTTATACCGCGCACCGCCGCCCTTTTCGATTTCCGCCAGATTTTTGCCCCCGACGAGAATGCCGGCGGCCTGGCCCCAGATCGTCCAACTCGGATCGACGCCGACGTCATGGCCCATCTCCGTCAGGAGCTTCAGCGTGTCCGACGACAGCGCGAAGGGCTCCATATAGACCTTGTCGGGCAGCCATTGATGGTGGATGCGCGGGGCGTCGATGGCTTCCTGGATGCTCATGCCGTGGTCGATGACATTGATGATCGCTTCCAGCGTGATGGTGATGATGCGGGCGCCGCCGGGGCTGCCGATGACCATGAACGGCTTGCCGTCCTTCGAAATGATCGTCGGGCTCATCGACGAGAGGGGCGTCTTCTTCGGCTCGATCGCATTGGCTTCACCTTGTACGAGGCCATAGAGATTGGGCGATCCCGGCTTTGAGGTGAAATCGTCCATCTCGTTGTTGAGCAGGATGCCGGTTCCTTCAGCGACGACACCGGCGCCGAAGGAACCGTTCAGCGTGTAGGTGACGGCGACTGCATTGCCGTCATTGTCGATGATCGAATAATGCGTCGTCTCTGTGCTCTCGCCCATGCCCTTCGGCATCAGGTCCTTCGAAACGCCCGCCTTGAACGGGTTGATCTTCTCGCGGATTTCCTTGGCATACGCCTTGTCCGTCAGTTTCTCGACGGGATTTTCGACGAAATCCGGGTCGCCGAGCGCCGAGTTGCGGTCGACATAGGCGTGGCGCATGGCTTCCACCATGGCATGAACCGTCTCGGCCGAACCATAGCCGAGATAGGAGAGCGGATAGCCTTCCAGCACATTGAGGATTTCGCAGATGATGACGCCGCCGGAGCTTGGCGGCGGCGAGGAGGCGATTTCGTATCCACGATAATTGCAGGTGACGGGCTTCAGTTCGCGCGCCGTATATTGCTCGAAATCGGCCTTGGCCAGGATGCCGCCAGTGGCAGCACTTGCCTTGACGATCCTGTCGGCGATATCGCCCTTGTAGAATGCGTCTGGTCCTTTTTCCGAAACGCTGGCGAGGCTGGCAGCGAGATCCGGCTGGATCAGCGTCTCACCGACTGCGAACGTCTTGCCGTCGGGCTTGAGGAAGATCGCGGCGGCGGCCTTGTCCTTTGCCAGCTTTTTCGCACCATTGCCCAGCGAGGCGACATCGCCCTGATCGAGCACGAAGCCCTCCCTGGCGAAACGAATGGCGGGTGCCAGCAGGTCCTGGCGCGACAGCGTGCCGTATTTCTCCCGCGCCGTCTCAAGCCCTAGCACGGAGCCGGGCACGCCGACGGCCAGATAACCGGCGGTGCTGGCACCTTTGACGATCTCGCCCTTGTCGTCGAGATACATGGTCTTGGTGGCGGCGATCGGCGCGCGTTCGCGGAAATCGAGGAACGTCGTCTTTCCATCCTTCAGCCGGATGGTCATGAAGCCGCCACCGCCGATATTGCCGGCAGTGGGGTAGACGACCGCCAGTGCATAGCCGACCGCCACCGCCGCATCGACGGCATTGCCGCCCTTTTTCAGCACCTCGACGCCGACATCGGAGGCGAGATGCTGGGCGGTGACGACCATGCCGTGCTCGGCCTTGATCGGCTCGGGCGAGGCGGCGAAGGCGGGTGGCAGGCTGAGGGAAAGGATAAGCGCGGCGACCGCGCCGGTACGGGGTAGAGGCAGCATGGTGTTCTCCCGGTTCCGGTTTTTCGGATGCGGCATCTTTGCCGAGTTCGGGCGGGATTGCCAGACTTTCCGATAAGGGCAGTGTGTCTACAGCAAGCGACCGGCTTGAGGTTCGCGCAATCCAGCGCTGCTATAGGCGAACGGTACGCAAATCTGACGGAGCCTCTGTTGCCCTTCCTGACACGCAAATTCTTCTTCGCGGTGCTGCCGATGCTTGTCCTCGGCTACATCTTCGGCTCGTTCGTCAGCGCGGCAATTCAGGGCTTCGATGTCAATCCGATGTTCGTGGCTCTGAACGTATTCGGCATTGCCTTTGCGATCTGGGATTTCGAATCCCGGTATCGGCGCTGATGAATGCAGGCCTGATAACGGTTTTCTGCATGTCGTTCGCCCACGCGCGAGCAACGGCGTGGTTTTCAAAGAGCAGTTCGGACGTGGCGCTGAAAGCTGCCTCGTTTGAAGAGTAAAAAGTGACACCTCTCAGCGCCCCGTTCGGCGGTTTTTGCCCACGCACTTTTTCCAGTACGGCCCGCTCATTTGCATGTCGTTGTCCAGAAATCGCTCTACACTTTCTGGCGACATGCAGTGGACCCCTCTGTGCATCGCACGCCCGCAGCAGCAACAGCCTGCGGAGGGGAAATTTCGCCTGGACCCCGAATCTGGGGACTTCCGTCCTTTCCCCAAACCCGGCGCCGGCCCCGCCTCGCTGCCACGGCTGGCAGTGTATCCGTGGCGGGACGAGGGGATTATGGCATGAGAGTTGGGGGCGGGGATTTTCTTTCGCGGCGCAGATCCCCTCACCAACAAAATCTAACACTTAGCCTTTGGCTAAGATGTTGATTTTGTGTCCTCTCCCACTGGGGGAGAGGTAAAACTGCCGCAATCTCTCAAACCAAATCATCCTCGCATTGGCAAGGAGTTGGCTCCGAGTTGGCCTCTCCCCCACCAAGGGGTAGATAAATCTGTCGCGCTTTTGCGCCTGAAATTCAGATATGAAGTCCCAGAACGCCATAAGGTGGCAGTGAAAGGGGCGTGGAGACCGAGGGTTCTGATAGGGCGACGGCGTCAATATTCTGATCCTCTGCGGTCAGGTTGACGACCCAGAGAGCAGGGCCGGTTTGTCCCTCAACCGCAAAGGCCAGCACCTTAGCCGGGTCAGACGAGGCGACAGCGTACCAAGGGCGTCCCGCGAGGTCCGCCAGCGCCTTGACGATCGCGTGGAGCGGGCGGTTGCCGCCTGCTGGCACGGGCTCGTTTTCTCCGGCATGGAGCCCGAAGGGGCCGGTGAGTGCAGAGAGCGTCAGGGTTTCGAGGCCTGCGTCCAGAACAGAAGCGACATAGCCGGCGGCGAAGGCGGCGGCGAACTGGCCGTTGTGGCGGGGGTCTCGGTTGGCCATCGGGATGCGTCCACCGTCGGGATTGTCCATCGTGCGGCTGCCATAGGGGTTCTGGCGCATGGGGATAGTGGACGGGCCGATGCGATAGGGCTTGTTGCCATAGATGGCACGCACCGAGCGGGTGATGAAGGGCAGGGCCTCCAGCGTCTGCATGACGCTGACATCATCGGCAGCATGGACGATCGGATTGGTGCAATGGCTGACGAAGGCAAGATTTTCCGCCGGCACGCGCTTGCGGTTCAGTTCAGTGAAATAGGACAGCATGCCGCCGCCGAGGCGAATGCCGGGAAAGGCGTTTGCCGCTGCCGCATAGACATCTTCGAGCGGCGGGCAGTCCGGCCATTTGCTGCCAGGCGGGGTCGATTGCCGATCGACCGACGGGCAGACCATGATGGCGTCCGGCCGCAAATTCGCTGCCTGCATCCAGCCGGCGATTTCCTGCATTTCCACGTCCAGAAGGCGCTGGCATGGAACGGCGATCTCAAGCGTCGTCGTGCCGTCGTGGAGGGCGGTGATCGCTGCGAAATCCTGGAACGCATCGGCGCCATGGCCGGCAAGAGGATCGAAATGGAAGAGCAGGTCCTGCGCCTTCGGAGCGCCGGGTTGCTGCATGGTGGCGAGACTTGCCTTGGCTTCCTCAGGCGTGATCAGCAGGCCGATGGCGGGCATCGTGCCGGAGGCTTCGCCGGGTGTCAGGCGGATGACGGCCTTGTCTGTCGTGGATTTAGCGCGGTGAACAGATGCCGGACGGGCGTCTTTAATGACAAGCGTGATCTGCTGGCTGACGGGCTCATTGGCCGGGATACGGTAGGGCCAAGGCAGGGCCAGCGGGCGAACATAGGTCTTGTAGGAGGCGTCCGACCAGTTACGCTGGTCTTCCATCTCGAACGTATCGCCCTCCATGCGGCATTCGACGGCGACACCGGGGAGGGCGGTGTGGGTGATGGCGCTCATGTCCTTGAACGGCTGCCAGGGCTCGATCAGGTCGGGCATGTCGGTGGCTTGGATCTGGCCATCGACATGCTCGACGGTGACCGGGGTTCCGGCGACACCGACGATGGGATGCAGGATGCAGAAGCCGCAACGGTTCGTCTCGAAGCCAGTCGTGGAGCGGGCCTCGCCGTTGAAGGTCAGGCGGCCATCGGCGCTGCCCTCTATCATCGCGGAAATGTCGAGGACCGTTTCGTCCGGCCCGTCGCAGCGGGCGCTGTAGGAGACGGTGAATCCGTCGGCGGTTTCGGTGATCTCGACGTTCGACAGGGCGGGATCGTAGGTGCCCCAGTCGCGATCCCGGACCAGATAGGAAATCGCGCGCAGCACCTCGACGCCGTCATAGGCAATCATCCGCAAATTGCCGCCGGACAGCTGCGCCGTGAGCTTTCCCGCCTTCAGCAGGCGCGGGGCAGGCTCGATCTGCCTGGTTCCGGTGAGAGCGAAAGCCGTTGCCGCGTCGGTCATTTCAACAGGGTTCCGATATCGATGGTGGCCTTGGTGGCGGCGCTCTCATAGGCGGCCTCGACCAGCGCGAAGGTCTTCAGATTGTCGGCGCCGGAGGTGGAGGTTTCCTTGCCGGCCTTCAGGCTGTCAGCCCAATGCTGCTGGATGGCGAAGACGCTTTCCTGGATATTGTGCCAGGGCCGGGAAGCCCAGGGGAGGAGCGTCGGGGCGACATCGGTGTTGACGGTGCCATCGGCGGTAAAGACCTGCAATTCGTAGCCTTGCGACAGGCGCAGCGAACCTTCGGTGCCGTCCAGTTCGATCAGCGTCTCAGGGAAGGGTTCCACCGATTGTTTCGTCGCATAGCTGACATCGACAATCGAGGTCGCGCCATTCTCGTGATCCATCAGGATGGTTGCCACGTCCTCGCCATTGATCTTCGGATTGACGCGCTTGGTGCGGGCCGAGAGGCTCGTGACGTCGCCGAGGATGTAGCGGGCGATGTCCAGCGTGTGGATGCCGAGGTCCTCGATGATGAAGCGCTTGCCTTCGGCGAGATAGGGCTGGCCCGAAAAGACATCGTAACCGGAGCGGAACGAGAAACGGCCCCAGAACGGCGTGCCGATCGCGCCGGCATCGAGCACCTTGCGGACGGCCTGGATCGGCGTCTGCCAGCGGAAGTTTTCGTGGATCATCAACGGAATGCCGGCGGCGTCGCAGGCGGCGACCATCGCCTTGGCATCGGCGAGCGTCGGGGCGAAGGGCTTTTGGCAGATGGCGGGGATCTTGTGTGCTGCAGCCAGTTCGACCAATGCGCGGTGGCTGTTCACGGTCGTTGCAATATCGACGAAATCGAAGCAGCCATCGGCAAACATCTGCGCGGCATCCGTATAGCGTCGCTCGATGCCGAACTGGTCGCCGACGATCTTCAGGCGTTCCGGGTCGCGGTCGCAGATCGCGACGATACCGGCGCCATCGACGTCCTTCCAGCCGTGCATCTGGTTGACGGCGAAGAAGCCGCAGCCGATGAGAGCGCCTTTGAGATCGGTCATTTTAATCTACTCCCGGGGGATTACCCCTTACCAACTTCGGCCAAGGGTTCGCTGACGCTCACCCGGCCTTCGTATCCTCTCCCACAAGGGGAGAGGTAGACCTGCTGCACCATTCTGCCTCACATGAGGAGCGGTGATCGTGGCACCCCTTACCTCTCCCCCTGTGGGAGAGGATAGCAAGTCCGTGAGAGGCGCTAGCCGATCACTGGACGCGCTTGGTGAGGGGTAAACCCTGTTATCAGCCCTTCTTCGCCAGCTGCATCAGCGTTACCCGCTGCTGCAACCGTCGCTGGGCCTGGTCTACCACCACGGCGACGATGATGACGATACCCTTGATGACCATCTGCCAGAAGGAGGAGACGCCCATCATCACGAGACCATCGGACAGGATCCCGATGACGAAGGCGCCGATGATCGTGCCGCCGATCGTGCCGCGCCCGCCCGACATCGAAGTGCCACCGAGAACGGCTGCGGCAATGGCGTTGAGTTCGAGATTGGTGCCGTTCAGGGGGTGCGACGCCATGAGTTCGGATGAAATGATCAGGCCGACGATGGCGGCGCAGAAGCCGGAGAACATGTAGACGAACATTTTCACGCGGTTGACGCGGATACCGGACATGCGGGCGGCGCGCTCATTGCCGCCGACGGCAAAGATCTGCCGGCCGAGCGGCACGAAGCGAGCGAAATAGGCTGCGGCAAGGGCCACGACGATGAGGATGCAGACCGAGACCGGAAGCCCGAAGATCGTGCCTGAGCCGAGATAGCTGAAGCCCTGGTTGCCAAGCTCCTCGCGGCCGTTGAGGTTCGGCAGTGTCTGGCCGTTGGAATAAAGCAGCGCCATGCCTCGGGCGACATAAAGCGTGCCGAGCGTCGCAATGAAGGGAGCGACATTGAGCTTGGTGATCAGCAGGCCGTTGATCGCGCCGATGACGACGCCGACGAACATCGTCAGGATGGCGACCTCGAAGATGTTGAAATACATCGTATAGCCGATCTGCAGGTCGATGCCGTGCAGGATCAGGCCGCCGGCGACCATGCCGCAGAGGCCGACGATCGAACCGACCGAAAGATCGATGCCGCCGGTGATGATGACGAAGGTCATCCCGATGGCGAGGAAAGCGTTCTGCGCCGCATGCTTCGACATCAGGATCATGTTCGACGTCGACAGGAAGTTCGGCGCGAAGATCGAGAAGAAGATGATAACGGCGAAGAGCGCGATGAATGTGCGCGCCTTCATCAGCGTCAGGAGAACGGAGCCGCCATCAGCCGACGGCACTTTTGCGGTAGCGGTTGCTGATGTCATCACGCGAGTTCCTTCGAATGTGTTGTGTCAGCCGACTTGTGTCCCTCGGACGCGGCCTTGACGATTGCTTCTTCGGTCGCGCTTTCGCGATCGAGGATCGTCGTGATCTTGCCGTTGCTCATCACGGCGATCCGGTCGGACAGGGCCATGACCTCTTCAAGGTCGGATGTCGAGAACAGGATCGCGAGGCCTTCGCCCGCCAGACGGCGCATGGTGCGGAACACGTCCGCCTTGGCGCCGACATCGATGCCGCGGCTCGGCTCGTCCATCAGCAGAACCTTGGGATTGGTCATCAATGCCTTACCGATGACGACCTTCTGTTGGTTGCCGCCGGACATGGACGTGACGTCGAATTCCGGGTTCGGTGCCTTGATGGAGAGGTTGCTGATCGCATCCTTGATGGCGGATTGTTCGCGATCGCCGGCGATATGGAAGCCGAACTTGACGAATTTTTCGAGGCTCGCCAGCGTCAGGTTAGAGGCGATCGACAGGACCTGGACGAGGCCTTCTCGCTGGCGGTCCTCCGGGATCAGCGCCAGACCCTTCTTGATGCGTGTGGACGTGTCTTTGGCAACGATCTCTTCGCCGGCGACAAAGATCTTGCCGGTCGAGTGTGCATGCTGACCAATGACGCATTCGAAAAATTCGCTGCGCCCGGCGCCCATCAGGCCGTAAATCCCCAGCACTTCGCCTGTCTTGACCGAAATCGACAGGTGATCGACAGCGAGCCCCCCGGTCTTGCGTGGCAGGCAGATATCCTCGGCACGGAAGGCTTCAGCCCCCAGCTTGTGATCGACGGACTTGGCGAAATCCTTGGCATCCGAGCCGATCATCGAGCGGACGATCCATTTTGTGTCGATATCGCGCACCATGGCCTGGCCGGTGATCTGGCCATCGCGCAGCACGGTGATGTAATCGCCGATGCGCATCAGTTCTTCGAGGCGGTGCGAGATGTAGACGATCGCCACGCCTTGCGCCTTCAATTCGCTGATGACCTTGAACAGGATGTCGACTTCGGCGGCGGAAAGAGCGGAGGTCGGCTCGTCAAGGATCAGGATGCGGGTGTCGAGCGAGATCGCCTTGGCGATTTCGACGAGCTGCTGCTGGCCAATCGGCAGGTCTTCGACCATGGTTTCGGCGCTGATACCGGCATCGAGCTTGTCGAGGAAATGATTGGCCTTTTCGACCTGGGCCTTGTGATCGATTCCGCGCAGGCCGCGGGTGATTTCGCGGGTGGCGAAGATGTTTTCGGCGACCGAGAGATTGCCGAACAGGTTGAGTTCCTGGAATACCATGCCGATGCCATGCTTCTGGGCGTCGGCCGGCGAATTGAACTCGACTTCCTTGCCTTCGAGCAGGATGCGGCCGAGCGAAGGCTTTTCGACGCCGGCGATCATGCGCATCAGCGTCGACTTGCCGGCGCCGTTTTCGCCGACGAGCACGTTGACCGCGCCGCGCTTCAGCTCGAGGCTCGCATGCTTGACCGCGACGATGCCGGAATAGACCTTGGTCACGTCATCGAGCTTGAGAATGGTGTCGTGTGTTGCGGCCGTCATATCAGCCGCCGATCGTGATGGTGACGGGCGTGAGTAGTGCCGGCTGGCCGCTCGAGGGAGCGGGGTAGGCACCGAGAGCTTCCACCGTCTTGCCCTCGAGGCCGTCGCGCGCGAGTTTGTCGAGAACCTTGGCGTTCAGGTGATTGTTGAACGCCTTGCCGAACTCGGCCCATTGGATCTGGTTCTTGAATTCGCTGAAATTCACAAAGTTGAGGCTGTCGCGGATGGCCGTCCCCTTGACGACGGGACCGATCTGGATGCGGACATCAGCCTTGCCGTCGCCATCGATATCGGTGTCGAGATAACCGGCACGAGATTTCGTCTCCGCCTTGACGATCGTGCCGGATACCTTCGCGGCGTAGGTCCAAGGCGCCGTGCCGTTCTTTTCCTTATGGCCGTATTCGGCGGCCGCGGCTGTTGCATCCGAGGCGATGAGCGCGGAGACCTCCTGGTACGTGCCTGCGCGTTTTTCGAGGAAAGGGATGACCTTCGCGTCCCAGAGGTCGGCGACCTGCTTGTCAGGCGCAAAGCCACCGCTTGCTTCGGCGGCAGCCTCTTCGGCGGTCGGTGTCTTGATGATCTTGCAGCCGGGCAACACCAGCGCAATGGCGAGCGAAATTGCGGCTGCGGCCCGGAAATTCGGCATGAAAGTCACTCCGTCGTCGTGCACAAAAACGCACAGGGCAGAGAGGCTCTGCCCTGTGCGCGTCCTTTGGGAGGATCAATCCTTGAGCGCGAAGGTTTCGAGCTTGGCGGCGTTGTCGGCGTTGATGAGCACGCAATCCATCAGCTGCTTTTCTTCAGCTGGGCCTTTGCCCGTCTTGATGTAGGTGTCGGCCTGCTCGACAGCCATTTGGGCCTGGGCGTATGCCGGCTGCAGAACGGTTGCCTTGATGCCGCCCGAGGTGATCGAGTCACGCACGTCGTTTGAGCCGTCGAAGCCGACGACAATCACGTCCTTGCGGCCGGCAGCCTGGAGCGCTGCGATCGCGCCCATGGCCATCGTGTCGTTGCCGGAGATGACGCCCTGGATGTCCGGGTTTGCCTGCAGGATGGTTTCCATCTTGGAATAACCTTCCGTCTGGCTCCAGTTGGCCGACTGCTGGGCGACCATCTTCATGTCCGGATATTCGTCGATGATGTCGTGATAGCCCTTCGAGCGGATGCCGGCGTTGAGATCGGCTTCGCGGCCGAGAAGCTCAACATAGTTGCCCTTCTCGCCCATCAGCTTGACGAATTCTTCGGCGCCGAGCTGTGCACCCTGGTAGTTGTTGGAAACGATCTGCGAGACGGCGACGCCGGTGGCATTGATTTCACGGTCGATCAGGAAGGAGGGGACGCCTGCATCCTTTGCCTTCTGGACGGCAGCGATCGAGGCTTCCGAGCCGGCATTGTCAAGGATGATGGCCTTGGCGCCACGGCCGATTGCCGTGTCAATCAACTGGCTCTGCTTGTTGGCGTCGTCATCGTGAACCAGGACGAGAGTCTCGTAGCCGAGTTCCTTGGCCTTGGCTTCCGCGCCGACAGCCTCCGCCTTGAAGAACGGGTTGTCATGCGACGGGGTGATGATGGCGATCAGATCGGCGGCGAAAGCCGGCATTGCAACGCCGAGAGAAAGGGCGCCAGCAAAAGCGGCAAGGGTCAGTCTGCGTGTCAGTTTCATGTGGTCCTCCCAAGTGAGCTAAAATAACAGCGCCGTTCCCACCGGCGCCGATTGTGGGCGGAGCATTCGCTCCGCCTCTTCTCTCAGCATGATATCTCCCCAAACCGCTTCCTGCGGCCCGGCATCATGCCGGTCGGTCAGGTGATGCGCCGGATGCTTTCGGCGATCTCCTCGGGTTCGAAAACCTTCTTCCAGTCATCCTTCATCAGGACGGGGATGCCAAACTCGATCGCCTTGTTGCAGGCGTCGGAGAAGACGCCGGGCGTCTCTTCAAAGATGACGGCGCCGAGCACGTTCATATGGCCGAGCAGGAAGTCGCGGGCGGCTTCCTTCGGAACGCCGCGGGCAACGCATTCGTCCATGGCCTGGCGCATGACGACGAGCAGCGAGGCGCAGACGGTTTCCGACAGGCCCGGCTCCAGAAGCGCGATCTGCTCGACGCTGACGCGGTGCGAGCGCATGACCGGCGCCCAGATGACCTTGGCCACTTCCTCGCCGAGCGAGTAATGTTCTTCCGGACCCTGCATCAGGGCGGAAACGATGTGCTGCTTGGCGGCGACGCCACCGAAGAAGTCGCGCTTGGCGGCCGGGTCGGTCTCGTCGTTGAAGATCGGCGGATGGCAGGGGTGCGTTACGAAATAGGTGAGATCGTCGCGCTTCGGCAGGTGGCCGGCAGCAGGGGCGGCGGCATCCAGAACGACGACAATGGTACCGGGCACGAGCTTGTCGGCGATACCGGCGGCAACCTTGCCAATGGCGGTGTCCGGAACGGCCAGCACGACAACTTCAGCGCCGGCGAGCGCCGTGTCGGCGTCGACGCAGGACAAGCCGAGGTCGTTCTGCAGACGGGCCTTTCCGGCATCGCTCAGCTCGACATGCCGCACGTCGAAGCGCGAGCCTTTCAGGTTCTTGGCAAGCCGGTAGCCCATTTTGCCACCAGCACCGAAGAGTGCGATCGAAGTCATGTTTCCTCACCTGCGCGATTGTTTTGCGATGGTGTAAGGCAACTGGTATAATGAGTCAATCAGTATGTCAGATGGTGAGGTGATTTTTTGATGAGTCGATCTTGTCTGGCCAAAACTGAATTCCAAGAGGGCTGTGTGGCGCGGTTGCGCCTTGTCCATCCCGAGACTCAGGGTTTAGATTTTAACGCTGCATAAATGTTTTATAGTAGAGAATGCGAATGCTTCTCTGGAGGAGGAGCCCCGAATTTGAGTATATTTATAGTGAAAGGCTCAAGTTATGGGCTGGCTCGCGTGTCCAATATTATGAGGCCGCGCGCGTCGATCTGAATGGTATTGGAATTTCTGGTTTCGCCTTTACGACAGCACTTGGGATGGAAAAGATCGAAGCGCATGCTCAAACGGATCAAAAGACATCAAGTGCTTGTCGGTATGTTTGTCACGGATATCGAGGACCCCCTGCGGGATGAAGCCATGCGGGTTCGCAGCTTCCTCCTGAAGGATGAGGCGGCCGTCGCCAAGGTCAAATCCAGCAATATCATCAGTCTCGTCATCGATACGAACCGGGGGGTGGATGTCGGCAGCTCAGCGGCCTCCCACGCCCCCAAGGCAGCCGCATCCTCGGCATCTGCCGCTCGGGCCTTCTCAGAGGCCGAGATCAAGCACGCCATGCAGACGATCGAGCTGACCAAGCCGCTGCTCGAAAACCTGTTCTCCGACATCCGCCTGAGCGGCGCCGCCAGTTTCGAGCATGCGGATAATGCTGTCGATCAGATTGCCAAATCGATGGAGGGCAATCCGGCCGCCCTGATCGGAATTACCCGGCTGAAGAGCAAGGACGAATATACGTTTCTTCACTCCATCTCTGTCAGCGCCTTGATGGTGCATTTCGGCCGCTGGCTGCGGCTGGACAAGAAAACCGTGCGCGAACTCGGTATTGCCGGCCTTCTGCACGATATCGGCAAGATGATGATGCCGGACAGCTTGCTGTCGAAAGAGGGCGCTCTGAGCGCGGCCGAGATGGCGGTCATCCGCACGCATCCGGTTCGCGGTTACGAAACGCTGGCGCGGCAAGGCGACATGCCGGAGATCGTTCTGGACGTCTGTCTTCATCATCACGAGCGTATGGATGGCAAGGGTTACCCGAATGGCCTTTCGGACAAACAGCTCAGTCTTCCCGTGCGGATCGCCGCGATCTGTGACGTCTATGATGCGATGACAACGGCCAGACCCTACAAGCGGGCCTGGACGGCGGCCGAGACGATGACGATGATGTTGAAGTCGGAAGGACATTTCGACCGGTATCTGCTCGGGCAGTTCATGGCCAGCATGCGCAATCCGATGAAACTTCCGCCGGCGGTCGATCGGCGTCAGGCCGATCAACTGAACGCCTGAGCCTTTCCGGCGTTATTGTTGCAGGCCCTCGCGGATTTGCGAGAAATATCCGTCCGATCCCACCTGGCCGCCTTTCAGGGCGATCTGCAGTCCGTTGGTCGCCCCATAGGTTCCGTGTGCCGTGCAAAGCGGTGATCCTGGCGTCTGCGGCAGGGGCAGGAGCGTTGTCAGCGCCTGGACATGCAGTTCCCGCAAGGCGTGGCTCGATGTATCGCCGCCCGCGATGACCGCGCGGCTGAGTTGCTGATCCTCGACCAGTCGGCGCAGGATGGTGCCGAGCAGCCGGCCGAGGCGGTGGCGGCTGCCGGGAATGCGGTCGATATCGCCGCCGCGATCGGCGGATGGGCCAAGCGCGGTGTTGAGAATGACGCTGCGGCCCGCCTTCAAGCCTTCGATGCCGGCGCTGATGGCTCTCTCCAGGGTGGCCGGGCCGTTTTCACCCAGCAGTTCCAGCGGATCGAGATCGATGCCGATGAAGCCGTTGGCTATGGCATGGCGGATCTGGCGTTCGGTGGTTGGCGAGACGCTGCCGGAAACGACCGCGATGCGATCGGCCTTGCCGGGCAGCGGGAAGGTCTTGCGCCCTTGTGTCAATCCGGCCTCGCTCCAGGCGGAGAGCAGGGCATATTCGACGCCGGACGAGCCGGTGACGAACCAGCCGCCGCCGCGCTTGATGCGCCAGAGCTGGCGGCCGGCGTGCGCCTGGCGTTCGGGGCTATCGACATCGAACAGGACCATGCCGTCGGCGCCGCCGCAGAGCACATCGATCCGCTGGTCGGCATCGTCGGACGCCAGCATGGCGAGATCGGCGAGTTTCGTTTCGAGCGGCGTCTGAGCCTTCAGGTGCATGCGCAGGTCGGCTTCGGCCATCGGGGTGACCGGATGGCGGCTCATCACCGGATGACGATCAATGCGGTAGACATCGCCCTGATAGGCGGCAAAGAGGTGGCCGAAAGCGGTGTAGCGTTTCAGTTGCGGCGCGCCGACGAGAACCGGCACATAGGACTGTCCAAACAGCGCCTTGCCGATCTCGACCGCCTTGCCGATATTGCCGACCGCAGGACTGGAATCGAAGGTCGAGCAAACCTTGTAGTGGCAGATAGCGGCGTCGAGGCTCTTCAGCCAGCCGAAGGCGGGCGTCAGGTTTTCCTCCATCCAGGCGGGCGTTTCGCTGCGGCTGGTGCCGGCCAGACCGATCGCCCGGCAATGGGAAAACCGCTTGAGCAGCGCCTCATCCGGCACATCCATGAACAGCGCCGTCTCGACGCCATTGGAGGCGAGCGCCTCCATGACGTCAGTGGAGCCGGTCAGGTCGTCGCCGTAATAGGAAAGAAGAAGGTTCTGGGGTGCGCTCATGGTCGTCATTCTCCGCCACCGCCGAATTTCTTGAGGGAGGCCGCAAGCTCCGGATGGTCTTTCGCATAGGTCTCAAGCGGGATATCCGCCACAGCCGCTTGCCAGGCCTGCTGCACGGCACGCACGCCGGCTGCCGGTCCGCCGGGATGACTAACGATGCCACCGCCACAGAGATAGAGAAGGTCGGTGGTGCGGCCGGTGCGGCGATAGGTTTCCGGCGCCTGGCCGCCCCACTGGCCGGAACCGGCGACGGGCAGGGCGCAGTCGGACGCGTCGAACAGTGGCGTCGTTACGGCCTTGAAGCTCTCGACGAAACTGTCGTCCGGCTCCCAGTATTTGACGCCGATGCCGTTGATCTGGAACTGGTCGACGCCGAGCAGGCGCCAGAACTGCTGCCAGACCTTGAAATCGAAGCCGATGCCGGGATGACGCGTCAGCACGTCCCAGCCGTTGCGATGGGCATGGAGGACGAGGCCCGAACGCTTGCGCAGGAACGCCATGCTGCCCATGCCGATCGAGTTGATGTTGATCACGGCGCAATTGCCGCCGGCTTCCAGCACGAGATCATGATTGCGCATCATCTCGTCGGGATCGGTGGCGGAGATGCCGAAGGCGTACATGACCTTCTTGCCCGTCTTCTGCTCGTGCTCGAGAATGCGCGGCATGATGGCGGCGACGCGCTCCTTCAGCGGCGAATAGGCCGGGCTCATCAGCTTCTCGTCATCCTTGATGAAATCGACGCCGGACTCGATCAGTTCCCCGACCAGTTCGGCCGTTTCGTGCGGGCGCAGGCCCAGCGCCGGCTTGACGATGGTGCCGATCATCGGGCGGTCATAAACGCCCGTAAGCTTGCGGCTGCCGGGCAGGCCGAATTGCGGGCCGAGATAGGCGCTCCTGAATTCCTGCGGCAGCTTCAGATCGACGACACGCAGGCCGGTCATGCCGCGAATGGAGAAGATACCGCCCACCGCGATCGTCATCAGGGCGGCGAGGTCGGTGCCGATGGCATCGAGCGGGAAGGCGATATCGACGTCGGCGCGGCGGATCGGACCGTGGCCGGCCGGCGCTTCCGGCCAGCTTGGATGATCCGCATCGGGAAGCGGACGGATTTCGAGAACGCGGGCGGCGACGCGCGCCTTCAGTTCCGGCGTTTCGCCGGGCACGGGCACGAAGGTGCCGGTCGACTGGTCGCTGGCGATCTTCTCCGCCATGGCCTCGATGCTGCCGGGTGTCTCAATCCTGTAGGTGACGACGATCATCCGCGAAATTCCTCCCGTATCGCCGGATCACTGTTAGTTCCGGCTGGCACGTTTTCGGCAACTGGTATAATGAGTATATCAATTGCGCAAGAGGGTGCGTGCATCAGCAATCATGAATGTGGACTGTGCCCGGCGAAAACATGCCCGTCCATTTCCTTCGCGGACGGACCGGTGCATAACGATGATGACGATAAGACAGCAGGAAAACATGGCCCAGCAGACAGAACAGATCGTCCGCCGCAAACTGTCCGACGAGGTTTTCGCACGGCTGAAGGCCATGATCACCTCCGGCGAGCTCCAGCCGGGCGATGAAATGCCCTCCGAGCGCGAATTGATGGAGCGCTTTGGCGTCGGCCGCCCGGCAATCCGCGAGGCGATGCAGGCGCTGGCCGGCATGGGTCTGGTGGTGATCTCGCACGGCGAGCGTGCCAAGGTGCTGGAACTGACGGCGCAGTCGATCTTCCGCCAGATGGATATGACCGCCAAGATCATGCTGGCGAAATCCTCGGATTCGCTGGAGCATCTGAAAAATGCCCGTATCTTCTTCGAGCGCGGCATGGCGCGCGAAGCCGCATTGAAGGCGAAAACGGACGATATTGCCTCCCTGCGCGATATTCTCGAACACCAGCGCGATTCCCTTGGCAATGCCGATGCCTTCATCTCGGCCGACATGGAGTTCCACACCCGCATCGCCCGCATCTCCGGCAACCCGATCTATGTCGCCGTCAGCGAGGCGATGCTCGCCTGGCTGCAGGAGTATCACACGGACATGCTGATCTGGACCGGCAAGGAAAAGTTCACGCTCGCCGAACACGAGGAAATCATAGCCTGCCTCGAAGCCCGCGATCCCGATGCCGCCGAACAGGCCGTGCTGAAGCATCTGGAGCGTTCACGGGCGCTGTATACGGCGAAGTGAGGCAGCATCTCTCTGAGACCGCCAGATGAGAGGACCAGCCTTTGGGTCAGTGTGGCGGTAATTCGTCTTCCACGAAGACATGGCCAAACGTGCTGGCGTCCTTGAAATCGCAGCCGGTCAAATCGGCACCATCGAAAACAGCCGCATCGATAGCCGAGCCCCGAAAAGATGCATTTTCCAGATTTGCCCCGAAAAATCGCAGGTTTTGAGGTTGCAGTTAGAGAAATCGGCATCACGCAGATCTGCCGCGACAAAATTGGCGAACATAGAGCTGCTGCTAAAAACTGCACCGCGAAGATCAGCATGGCTGAAGTCATTACACGCCATCGTCTCTGTCCATATGCGAGAAAATGCGTTCCCCTGCAGCATAGCGGGCGAGGATGCTTTTCGATTTGTCATCAGATGTCATCTGCCGACCGCCTCAATAAGGTGTCCCATCCTTGTGAACAAAACGCCCGTCCGCATTGGCGCTCATCATGTCGATGTCGGAGCAGATCGTAAGATCGTCCCACTGGCGTGAGCCCATTTCCAGATAGATGGCCATTGCCGCGGACCGGTTGATCATATGATGGCCGTTGCCGGTGTTCTTCGGGAAGGCAGCGCAATCGCCGGGGCGCAGAATGGTTTCTCCGTCATCCTCGACCAGAACGACCTCGCCCTCCAGAATGTAGACCATCTCATCCTCATGGCTGTGCCAGTGGCGCTGGCTGGACCAGCCGCCGGGTGGCAGGGTCATCAGGTTGACGCCGAAATCCTGAAGGCCTCCGGCATCACCCAGCCGCTTTCTTGTGCGCGTTGCACAGGGGGTGTCGTGGGGCGGCGGGTATCCGGAACCCTTGATGGCAGGGACCTTTGTGATGTCGATCTTGGGCATGTCGCGTCTTCCTTCGTCTAAGGCTTCGGCGGGATGACCTTGCCGGGATTCAGGATGCCGTTCGGATCCAGTGCCGCCTTGATCCGGCGCATGACGTCGATCTCCGCTTCGCTGCGAGAGTGGTCCAGGAAATCGCGCTTCAGCGTGCCGATGCCGTGCTCGGCGGAGATTGAGCCCTTGTACTTGCGGACAAGATCGTAGGCGATCGCGTCGATCTCGTGCAGGTCGTGTTCGCTCGGGGACTCGATCCAGACAGCCACATGCAGATTGCTGTCGCCGACATGGCCGAAGAAGGAGACGTGCGCGGCCGGATAGTGGGCGAGCAGCGCTTTTTCGCAATCGGCGGCGAAATCGTCGAGCTGGCCGACCGGCAGGCTGACATCGAGATTGATCAGGCCGGGCAGCAGTTGGTCCATCAGATGGCCCTCGCGCACCGACCAGAAGGCGCGGGCTTCCTTTTCCGACTGGGCGACGAGTGCATCGGTGATCAGTCCTTCCTCGAAGGACTTGCCGAGGAAGGTCTCGAAACGCTCCTTGTCCTCGTCGTTGCCGCTGACATCCTGCTCGATGATGACGGTGAACGGATGCGAGGCGTCGAAGAAGGCCAGGTTGAGCGCATCCGCGTTGAAGCGGAAATAGGTCTGCCACATCGCCTCGAAGGCGGAGAGGCCGGACAGTTCGCGCTCGGCGGATTTCAGCAGCGAGACGACATTGCCATAGGATCCGAGCGCGCAGAGCGCAGTGAGCCGGGCCAAAGGCAAGGGTCGTAGCCGCAGCACGGCGCGGGTGATGATGCCGAGCGTCCCTTCCGAGCCAATGAAAAGCTGGCGCAGGTCATAACCGGTATTGTTCTTGGTCATCCGGTTGAGCGAGGAGAGCACGGTGCCGTCAGCCAGGACGGCTTCCACACCGAGCACGTTATCGCGGGTGACACCGTGGCGGATGACGCGGATGCCTCCGGCATTGGTGGAAAGATTGCCGCCAATATGGCAGGAGCCGCGCGCGCCGAGATCGATCGGCAGCAGGAAACCGGCCGTCTCGGCCACCAGTTGCGCCACTTCCAGTGGCGTGCCTGCGAGCACCGTCATCGTACCGGCGGCCGGATCGATCTCCTCGACACCGGACATGCGTTCCAGCGACAGCGCGATATCGCCATCGCGGGCGTTGGCGCCGCCGGCCAAGCCGGTGAGGCCGCCTTGGGGCACGACGGGCTGGCCATGGCGGTCGCAGATTTTTAGCGCAGTCGCGACCTGTTCGGTGCTGGCGGGACGCAGCACGGTCAGCGGCAGGAAGCGGCCGGTCGTGCTGGCATCGCTGCGATAGCGCTCGCCGATGGCATCACCGGTGAGGACGGCGTCCGCGCCAAGCGCTTCGATCAGGTCGTCAACAACAGTCACAAGGGGCCTCGTCAATTTACGCTGGGCGCATGCAGGAAGGACGGCAGATCGGCGATGGTGCGGCAGCCGAGTTGCGCCATCGCACCGGACAGTTCGGCCTTCAGGATGGTCATCAGATGATCACCGCCAGCCGGACCCATTGCCGCGCTGGCAAAGACGAAGGGACGGCCGATCAGGACGAAATCGGCGCCGAGGGCCAGATAGCGCGCCACATCGAGACCGGAACGGACACCGCCATCCGCCGCGATCAGCACATCCGGGCCGAGCGCGCGACGAATGCCGGGCAGCACGGAAACGGCGGTCGGGGCAGCATCCAACTGGCGGCCGCCATGGTTGGAGACGATAAGGCCATCGGCGCCGAGCGCCATATAGGCCTGCGCCTCGGTGACATCGAGCACGCCCTTCACCAGCATTCGGCCTTTCCAGGCATCGCGGATGCGGCGGACCCGGGTTTCGCCGAGATGACCCGTCATCGTCCGGCCGACGAATGCGGCCGATTCCTTCAGTGAGCCGCCCTTCGGATAATAGGGTGACAGGTTTTCGAATTCCGGAATGCCGTGGCGCAGGACATGGCGCGCCCAGTGCGGATGGGTGGCGATCTGGAACATGGTCCTGAGATCAAGGACGGGTGGAACGGACATGCCGTTGCGGATATCGCGCTCGCGGCGGGTGGGTGCTGGGATATCGACCGTCAGCACCAGCGTTTCATAGCCCGCTCGTTTCGCACGTTCGATCATGTCGGCTTCCATCGCCGGATCGTTGGGCGGATAGAACTGGAACCAGCCATTGTCGCCGACGATCGGCCCGATGGTCTCCATTGCGCGGTTTGCGAAGGTCGACAGCACGTGCGGAATATTGTGGGCTTTCGCGGCTTCGGCTAACGGCACCTCGCACCCGGGCCAGAGCAGGCCGGCAAGACCGAGCGGCGCAACGCCGAAGGGCGCATCGAAATGCTTGCCGAACAGTCTGAAACGCATATCCGGCGACGGCGCTTCCGACAGGTAGCGCGGCATCAGTTCGACTGTATCGAGGCTGGCGACATTGCGCCGAACGTTGCTTTCGCGGCCAAGCCCGCCGATCAGGTAATCATGCACAAATTTCGGCATGCGCCGCGCAGCGGCGGCTTCCATGTCGGGAATGCAGGGAAAACGTCTCTGCAGGTTTGTCATGCGGGCTCCTCGAATCGGTTACCGACTTTAGCGCCCGTATCCCGCTTGCAGAAAGCCCCTGCCTTGCGTGCTGAATGCGTTGTTCATTCTTGATCTGCATCTCGCTTTCGGAGAGAAATGCCTTATCTGCAACAGAGACTATACACATAGCCGGGCCAACCGGATCCGGCCGAGTTCGATAACAGGAGACACGCATGGCGTTCAAACCTCTCATCCTGGCTGCGGTTGCGGCGCTCCTGGCATTATCGGGCTGCGCAAGCAGCGGCGCTGGCAACAACACGACCTATGCCAATTATCAGGGATATCGCCCGATCCCTGACCTCGGCGTGTCCGATGGCGGTGGCGTCCGGATGTCAATCGATCCCTGATCGGGCGACACGTTGTCGGGGATCACCCCGCCGCCTGTGGCCGGGTGAAGGACATGGCGGCATAGCCGCTGGCGGTCAGCGCGATGATCACCACGACATAGACATCGGCGGTCGCACCGAGGCCTATGGCGCGTGACAGGAAGCCTGCGCCGATCGCTGGAATGCTGAACGCGAGATAGCTCTGCACATAATAGGCCGAGAGAAGCCCGGCGCGCTCCTCCGGCTTGGCCAGCGGCATGATCGTGCTGACGGCGCCGAGGAAGCTTGAGCCGAAGCCGAGCCCGGCGATGACGGTGCCGGCGAACAGCAGCGCCACAAGCCCGGAATGGACGCCACCCATGACGACAATCAGTCCGGCGAGAATAGTGACCACCCCGAATGTGAGGTTGGCGCGCGCCGCCTTCTGGCGGCGTGCGAATACGGCTGCCGCCCCAGAAACGGTCAGGGCCGCGACGGTGAGGCCGCCAGTCATCGGTGAGTGAATGCCGGTTGCCGCGGCGACCAGCGACGGCATCAGCGAGAGATAAAAGCCGCCAAGCGACCAGATGGCGATATTGATCGGGGTTATCATCATCAGCGACGGGCGGACCTGCGGGGGCACGCCGACATGCGGCTTGAGCGATGCCCAGGCGCCGGGTTTGGACTGTGCCGTTTCCGGCGTCGACCAGACGAGAATGGACTGCGCGATGAGCGCGGCGAAGATGATCATATAGACGAGGCGCATCGGATCCGGCGCGAACTGGACGAGGGCGCCGGCGCCGAGCGCGCCTGCCGCCATGCCCAGCAGCGGCGCGATGCTGTTGACGATCGGTCCGGTCACCTTGTTGGCATCGACCAGCGCCGCGCCGATCGCGCCGCTGGCAGCGCCGGTCGCTATGCCCTGAACGATGCGGGCAGCGATCAGCCAGGACGGGCTATCGGCTAGCATGAACAGCAGCATGGATGCGGCCTGCAGCAGGATGGCAGCGAAGACCACCGGGCGGCGGCCGGTATGATCCGACAGCGAGCCGACGCTCAGCAGCGTCGTCAGCAGGCTGAAGGCATAGACGCTGAAGATGAAGGTCAGCAGGATCGGCGAGAAGTGCCAGGCTTCCTGATAGACATGGTAGAGCGGCGTCGGTGCCGCGGAAGCGGCCAGAAAGGTCAGAAGCGTCGCCGCGTGGAAGGACAGCGCCCAAAGCCGGCGCCCGCCGGAGAGATCGCTTGTGGGAACTTCACTTTTGCTCGCCATGGCGCTATGGTCCTTAAAGCTAAGATATTGCGTTAGTCCTTGTAGCGCCAAATTCACCTAAAAGCAAATTATTTGCTTTAGTGGGCGGTGCTGGGGTGGAATGGGCGGAAAGAGCAGCGATGAACATACGGGAAAACATCAGGCCGGGTGGACGCAGCGCGCGCGTGCAGGCATCGGTGCACAAGGCGGTGCGTGATCTGCTTTCGTCCATGGATCGCGCCGAGGTCACCATTCCGCTGATCGCCACGCAGGCCGGCGTCACGCCATCGACGATCTATCGCCGTTGGGGCGACCTGCAGGAACTGCTGGCGGATGTGGCGGTCGAACGGCTTAGGCCGGATGCGATGCCGAAGGATACCGGCTCGGCGCTTTCGGACCTCGAACTCTGGGCTGAGCAATATGCCGATGAAATGGCCTCCGGGCCGGGGCGGGCGATGATCCGTGATGTTCTGGCGAGCGACGGTGCGGAGGTCCGCAAGGCCGGCAAGTGCTGTGCCTATACCCGCGAACAGGTGCAGGCGATTGCAGACCGCGCCGGCGAGCGTGGCGAAACCTTTCCCGATGTGGAAGAGGTGATCGACCATCTCGTTGCGCCGATCATGTACCGTATCCTGTTTGACGAGACTCCGCCGACGGCGGCGCAGGTCCGCGCTCTTGCTGCCCGGTTGCTGGATGGGCGCGGATGACGTTCGCGCCGCTTGCTCCGGACGATGCGATGGTGCCTGCTCCGTTGCCGAAGCGGGATGCACTGACCATCGCCCGGATCGTCCGGGTCAACCATGCCGGGGAATTCGGCGCAATCCGCATCTATTCGGCACAGATTCTCGTCGCGAAATTGCTCTGGCGCGATTGCGTACCCGCCCTGGCCGAAATGCTGGAGGACGAGCGGCGGCATTGCGCCATTTTCCGCGCCGCCATGCCCGCCCGCCACTCGCGGCCCTGCCGGGTGATGCAGTTCTGGAGCTATGGCGGCTGGATGCTGGGTTTCGTGACGGCGCTCCTCGGCCGCCCCGGTATCTGGGCCTGCACCGCCGCCGTCGAGGCAACCGTGCATCGTCATCTCGATGATCACCTGCATTTCCTGGCGACGCGTGACCCCGAACTTCACGCAGATATCCTCGCGATCCGGGAGGAGGAACTGGCGCATCTGCTGCATGCGGAAGAGCGGTTGGCCGCCCCGAACATTGCCTTGAACGGCCTGCGCGCCATCATTGCGTTTGCCACCGATGTGCTGATCTGGCTATCGACCTGGGGAGATTCGACACGGATGGCGCGGGCACTGAGGGTGGTAGGGCGTTGAGTCTTGAAGACTGAATGTTGATAAAGAAGCTGTGAAACAGTGACCCCGACTGAGGTGGGTGATGAGCGCGAAGGTGACAAGCAGGGGGCGGGTAACGATCCCCAAACCCGTGCGTGATCTATTGGGTCTCGTGCCGGGAACACTGGTCGATTTTCATTGCACCCTGAATGGTACCATCGTGCTGGCACGCGCGGATGAGAAGCATCCAGCGGGTCGCTTCAACAGGTTGCGCGGCCATGCGGGTGAAGGCTTTAGTACGGAAGCTATTATGGCGCTGACGCGTGGTGGCGAGCGCCTCTGATCGATACAAGATGGAGCTTGGATGTCTGGCATAACAGGCTCTCTAACTTTGCTCCGTCATCCTCGGGCTTGACCCGAGGATGACGGAGTTGGAGGCACCCTAACGACAACTCCTCAAATCATCCCCGCCTCCGGCGCCACCGGCGTTTCCTTCGGCTTGTACCGGAAGGAGCGCAGGGCGACGTAGAAGACCGGCGTGAGGAACAGGCCTAGCAGGGTGACGCCGAGCATGCCGGAGAAGACGGCGGTGCCGAGCGACTGGCGCATTTCCGCGCCCGGACCGGTGGCGATCATCAGCGGCACGACGCCGAGGATGAAGGCGAAGGCGGTCATCAGGATCGGACGCAGGCGCAGGCGGCTCGCCTCGATTGCCGCCTGAACCGGATTCATGCCGTCGTCCTGCGCTTGCCGGGCGAACTCGACGATCAGGATGGCGTTCTTGGCGGCAAGGCCGATGAGGACGATCAGGCCGATCTGCGTCAGGATATTGTTGTCCTGTCCGCGCAGCGACACGCCGATCAGTGCCGCCAGCACGGCCATCGGCACGACAAGGATGATGGCGAGCGGCAGGACCCAGCTTTCATACTGTGCCGATAGCGCCAGGAAGACGAAGATCACCGACAGCGCGAAGATGAAGATCGCGGTATTGCCGGTGTTGCGTTCCTGGAAAGCGAGGTCAGTCCACTCGAACGAGGTGCCGGGCGGCAGGATCTTGGCAGCCAGTCCTTCCATGGTGTCGAGCGCCGTGCCGGTCGAGACGCCGGGACCCGGATTTCCCTGGATCGGGACGGAGACATACATGTTGTAGCGCTGGACGAGCGACGGGCCGGTCGTGTCCTTGATTTCGACCAGCGTGCCAAGCGGCACGAGCGCGCCGGTGGCGGAGCGGACCTTCAGCGCCAGAATGTCATCGCGCTCCAGCCGGTATTGCTGGTCGGCCTGGGCGCGCACCTGATAGACGCGGCCGAACGCGTTGAAGTCGTTCACATAGGATGTGCCGAGATTGATCGACAGCGTCTCGAAGATATTGGGGATCGGGACGTTCAGCGCCCGCGCCTTGTCGCGATCGACCGCGAGGAAGTATTGCGGGCTAGAGGCGGAGAAGGTGGTGAAGACGCCCGCGACTCCTTCGGTCTGGGCCGCGGCACCCATCATCTGGTAGGCAAGGCCGAGAACGCGGCGCATGTCGGAGCTTTCGCGATCGACGATCTGCATCTTGAAGCCGCCGGAATTGCCGATACCCCGGATGGACGGCGGCGGCACGGCAATGATGAAGGCCTCCTGGATGCTCTGCAGCGTTCCGTACAGCTGGCCGATGATCTGGTTGGCGCTCTGGCCGTGTTTCAGACGCTCCTCGAACGTATCGAAGGCGGCGAAGACCACGCCGGAATTCGACGCATTGGTGAAGGTCGCGCCGTTGAAGCCGGAGAAGGCGACGGCATTCTTGACGCCGGGAACCTTGAGGATCATGTCGGAGGCGCGCTTGATCACCGCATCGGTCCGCGCCAGCGAGGCGCCATCCGGAAGCTGGACCACGACGATCGCGTATCCCTGGTCCATGGTCGGCACGAAGCCGCTCGGGACCGTCTTTCCCATATACCAGGTGGCGGTCAGAAGGCCGGCGAAGACAAGCAAGGTCGCGGCGAGCGCAGTCTTGGTCGCAACGAGATGGCCGACCACCCAGGCATAACCCCTGGTCATACGGTCGAAGCCATTGTTGAAGCCGTTGGCAAGGCTACGGCCAACGCGGGTGAATGGATTGCGCGTCTCGTGATGCTCCTGATGTGGTCGCAAGAGCAGGGCGGCCAGCGCCGGCGAGAGCGTCAGCGAATTCAGCGCCGAAATGGCGGTGGCGACCGAGATTGTCACGGCGAACTGCAGGTAGAACTGGCCGGATATGCCGGGAATGAAGGCTGTCGGCACAAAGACGGCGATCAACACGAGCGAAATGGCGACGACGGCGGTACCGACCTCGTCCATCGTCACATGCGATGCCTGTTTCGGCGTCATGCCCTTGGCCAGATTTCGCTCGACATTCTCCACCACGACGATCGCGTCATCGACGACGATGCCGATCGCGAGAACTAGTCCGAACAGCGTGAGCATGTTCAGCGAGAAGCCGAAGGCGACGAGAAAGGCGAAGCAGCCGATCAGCGACACGGGAATGGCGATGATCGGAATCAGCGCCGTGCGCCAGGATTGCAGGAAGACGAGAACGACGATGGCGACGAGGGCCGCCGCCTCGAGGATCGTCTTGTAGACCTCGTTGATGGATTCCGAGATGAATTCGGTGGGGTTGTAGACGATCGTGTATTCGAGGCCGGGCGGGAAATCCTTCTTCAGGGTCTCCATCGTCGCCTTGATCTGTTCGGCGGCCTCAAGCGCATTGGTGCCCGGCCGCGAGAAGATGCCCATCGCCACGGCGGCCTTGCCGTTCAGGTAACTGTTGGTGACGTAGTCCTTGGCGCCAAGCTCGATGCGGGCAACGTCTTGCAATTGCACGAGGCGGCCGCTGGCTGTCGCCTTGACGATGACATAACGGAACTGGCGCGGATCGCTGAAACGCCCCTCGGTTGTCACGGTATACTGGAAGGCGTTTGTGCCGGCGGTCGGCGGCCCGCCGATCGAGCCGCCCGAGACCTGGACGTTCTGGTCACGCAGGGCCTGCACGATGTCACCCGATGTCATACCATAGGCGGAAAGCTTCTGCGGGTCGAGCCAGATGCGCAGGGCATATTCGCGCTCGCCGAACAGGATGACGTCACCGACACCGTCAAGCCGCACGAGCAGATCGCGGGCGTGGCTGCGGGCATAGTTGGAGACATAGAGCTGGTCGTAGCGATCGTTCGGCGAGATGAGATGGACGACCATCATCAGGTCAGGCGAACTCTTTGCTGTGGTAACGCCGATGCGGCGGACCTCTTCGGGCAGGCGCGGTTCGGCGATCGCAACACGGTTCTGGACGAGAACCTGCGCCTGGTCGAGGTCGGTACCGAGCTTGAAGGTCACGGTCAGTGCCATCGAGCCGTCGGCGGTGGAATAGGAGGACATGTAGAGCATGCCCTCGACACCGTTGATTTCCTGTTCGAGCGGGGTCGAAACCGTATTGGCGATCGTTTCGGCGTCGGCGCCCGGATAGGCGGTGCGGATAACGATGGTCGGCGGCGCGATTTCCGGATACTGGGCGACGGGAAGCTGGAAATAGGCGATGCCGCCGACGATCAGCAGGAAGATGGACACGACCGAGGCGAAGATCGGCCGGTCGACGAAGAAATGGGCAAATCTCATTGGCCATTCTCCGAGGTCGCGGCTTCGGGCGGCAGGGTCACGAGCTTCGGGTCGAGGACGACGCCGGGGCGCAGCCGGGTGAGGCCGTTGACGACGATCGTCTCGGTGCCTGTCAGGCCTTCGCGAATGACGCGGTATCCGTAGAGCCTCGGTCCGAGCCGCACCTGTTTGGTCGAGAAGGTACCATCATCAGCGACGACATAGACGACGCGCTGGTCCTGATCCGAGCCGATCGCGTCGTCCGGCACAAGGATACCCTGATAGGTGTTCGACGCATTGACCTGGACGCGGCCGAACAGGCCCGGCTGCAAAACGAAATCCGGATTGTCGAAACGGGCGCGCACGCGCATCGTGCCGGTCTCCTGATCGACGCGATTTTCGGCGAAATCGAGCTTGCCCTTGAAGGGCTTCTCGGTCGAGTCCGCGATAGTGACCGAGACTTCCAGCGAGCCGCCGCCTTCTTGCAGGTCGCTGCCATGCTCGCGGGCGACTCGGGCATAGTTCAGCAGGCGACGCTCATCGACGTCGAAGTAGAAATCGATCGGATCGAGGGAGACAATGGTTGTCAGCGCGGTCTGGTCTGCCTGGACGAGATTGCCGACCGAGATCAGCCGTCTGTCGATGCGGCCACTGAGCGGCGCCTTGATGACCGTATATTCCATGTCGAGCTTGGCACGCGCGAGGCTCGCTTCCGCGCCACGGATATTGGCTTGCGCCGAGCGCAGTTCGCGACGGCGATCATCGAGAACCGAGACGGCGAGCGTGCCCTTCTGGACGAGGGATTCTGTCCGGGTGAACTCGGATTCGGCAAAAGTCAGGGTGGACTTGGCGACTTCCTGCGAGGAGGTTGCGATATCGAGCGCGGTCTGGAAGGGACGCTGGTCGATGACGAAGAGCTGGTCCCCCTTTTTCACCATGGCGCCATCCTTGAAATCGATCTGGTCGAGATAACCACCGACGCGGGCGCGCAGGGTCACCTCGTCGACAGGCTCGAAGCGGCCGATGAATTCATCGCTGTCGACGACATCCCGGACAACCGGCTTGGCGACGGTCACGGCCGCCTTGGGCTGTTCCTGTGCCTGAAGGCTGCTTGTCGCAAGAGTTGTGGAGAAGAGCAATATCGCCGGAACCAACCAGTATCGTGTCATCTGCAAGCCCTCTGAAGCGCATCGAAACGCCGGTCCCGGGAGGCGGAACGGACGCGTTCGTGAAGATTGTCTCTGGTCGAGCCTTGCCGGACTTAAAACAGGATGACGGGCAGTCGGGGCACGGGTTGACCAGCCGCGGATCGTTTGAAATTTACAAGTATTTCAAGTCTGTAGAGTGAGCGATTTTCAGTTTTCGCCGAGCTGTCCCGGTGGGTGCGCTGACAGCCAGCATATGCTTTTCAGGGGCAGCTTACATTATTCGGATTGTGTGTCATCCCGGAAAAGGCGTGAACGCTCAAGCAGGCGCTATTTAAGATTTTCCTTGTGTTCACAGTCGCTTGCTGTGCACGGATCCTTCTTTCCGGCATGGTTGTGAAAACGATCAAAGCCGGAGGCCTCCCCGACTTTGATCGCTTCTGTAGCCGGCGTTACGCCTGCAGGATCTTTCCCTGCAGGCGATGGGCGATCCAGGCGGCGACGGTGCCGAGGCCGCTGACACTGGCGAGTTCCCCGAATGCGAGCAGTCCGGGTTCGAGATGAGCAGCGAAGAAGGTGATCAGGCCGAGGAAATAGGCCGGCACATTGTTGACCGGTGCCAGCGCGCGCAGTGAAACGACGATGATGGCGACCACGAAAACCACCGCACCGAAGGCGAACGGGCCGAGGAGAGGCAGCAATGTGCCAACGGCAAGGGCTGCAAGGACACCGAAGGCGATGCCCATGGCGAGGCAGAGATAGCTGAAGAGGGCATCCCTGGCAGACTGTCCCCGGGTGAAAAACGCGACCCAGCCCATGAACATGGCCCAGACCGGCCAGCCGAGGCTGGCGGAAGTTGTCGCCGCGACGGCGGCGGTCACTGCGGCAACGAGTGTCAGGAGGTTGAAGCGAATGGAGGCCGGGGCCGGCGCAGTCTTGATGTCGGAGGTCATTGTCTTCTCCTTTGCTGGTTGGGCCTTCCGGTCCTCCAAGGTTGCGGAGTACCGGAAGACTGAAGTTCAGGCGTTTGCGGCGGGCGTCAAAAGATCTTCCAGGCCGATGCGGCGGAACAGTTCGGCGCGGACACGATCGGCGACGCCATTGACGATCTCGGCGCCATCCTGCGACGGATCGATATGGACGCGGAAAGGGCGTGTTCCGAACGGCTTGCCGATGACATCGACGATGGCGGTCGCGACGGAGCCCGCATCGGCATCGGCGGGTTCTAGTGCGGCTAGGCCCTTGAGTGCTTGATCGGGAATGCCGGCATAGGGACCCTCGTCATATTCGGCTGCGCGGGCCTTGTCGGATGGCGCGCCGGCATGGGCGAAATGATTGGTGCCCTTGGTGAAGGCGCCGGGAACGATGATCGAGGTCTCGATGCCCCAGCGGGTGAGTTCCGAGGCATAGGAGACGGCGAGCGAGTCCATCGCGGCCTTGGCGGCGAAATAGGGCGACAGGTAAGGCGGCGTGCCGCCGCGCGTCGAGGAGGAGGAAACCCAGACGACCAGCCCCTTGCCCTGCCTGCGCAGATGCGGAAGGGCAGCGCGGTTGACCCGCTGCGTGCTGAGCACATTGATGTCGAACAGTTCCGCGAACTGTTCCGGTGTGAAGGCTTCGGCGGGGCCGAAGGACATGTGCCCGGCATTGTGGATGACGACGTCGAGACGGCCGGCCTCGGCGATGATCTTTGCAATCCCGGTTTCGACCGAGGCGTCGTCGGCAACGTCCAGTTCGACGGAGCGCAGATCGACATTGTGCTCGCGGGCAAAGGCTGCGGCGTCTGCCACAGCGGGAGCATTACGGCCTTCGGTGGCGCGGATGCCTGCATAGACGATGTGGCCGGCCTTGGCGAGTGCGCGGGCGGTGAGGGCACCGAAACCTGAAGAAGCCCCGGTGATGACGATGATTTGCCTGCTCATGATCGTTTCCTTTCAGACATGCGGTTTCGGGCGATGCGAGACCGCGCTTGATGGACAATCTGTTTGGGGGAGGACAGCGGCGATCATGCCACCGTCAGACGAGGCCTCAAATGAGGCCGCCGTTGGCGCGCAGGGTCTGGCCGTTGATCCAGCCGCCGTCGGCGCTGGCGAGCAGCGATACGACCGATGCGATGTCCTCAGGCGTGCCGAGACGTTCCATCGGGTTCATCTTGGCCATGCGGGCGATCAGTTCTTCGGACTTGCCGTTGAGGAACAGGTCGGTGGCGACCGGGCCGGGGGCAACGGCGTTGACAGTGATGTCACGGCCGCGCATTTCCTTGGCCACGATCGCTGTCATCGTTTCCACGGCCGCCTTTGTAGCCGCGTAAATGCCGTAGGTTTCCAGTTTCAGGCCGACGACGCTGGTCGAGAAGTTGATGATCCGGCCGCCATTGCGCAGGCGCTTGGCTGCTTCCCGCATGGTATTGAACGTGCCCTTCAGGTTGACGCCGATCTGACGATCGAAACTGGCATCGTCGGCGTCGCCGATCGGCGAGAGCGCCATGATCCCGGCATTGTTGACCAAAACATCGATGCCGCCGAAGGCGGCTTCGGCCGCATCGAACAGGCCGCGCACGGCCTCCGCATTGCTGACGTCAGCCTTCGCGGTCAATGCCATGCCACCGGCCCGTTCGATCGTCCGGGCCAGTTCCTCGGCCGGTTCGGCATTGCCGGAATAGTTGATGACGACGGTGAAGCCGTCCTTTGCCAAACGTTCGGCAATCGCGGCGCCGATGCCGCGGGATGCGCCGGTTACCAGGGCGACCTTGTTTTCGGTGATAGCCATTATCGTTCTCCTTCAGTCATCTGCGCTTCGGCGCGTTTTCGATGAGGCAAAGATGCGCCTTTCCATTTGGCGAATAATCATCCAATAATCGGCATCACTATCCGGGAAAGACGAATAATGGACAGGTTCGATGCGATGCGGGTTTTTACCCGCGTGGTGGAACGGCGCAGCTTCACATTGGCTGCCGAGGATACGGGACTGCCGCGTTCGACGGTGACCGATGCGGTCAAGCAGCTCGAGACACGTCTTGGCGTGCGCCTGCTGCAACGCACGACGCGGCATGTCAGTCCGACGCTCGATGGCGAGGCCTATTACCGGCGCTGCCTGGCGATCCTCTCGGATATCGAGGATGCCGAGGCCGCCTTTGCCGGCGCCAAACCCAAGGGGCTGCTCAGGGTTGATGTGCACGGCAAGATGGCTCGGCATTTCGTCCTGCCGGGGCTGCCGGCCTTTCTGGCAAATTTTCCCGATATCCAGCTTTACATGAGCGAGGGAGACCGGTTCGTCGATCTGGTCCGCGAGGGCATCGACTGCGTCCTCAGGGCTGGCGAGTTGCAGGACAGCGACATGGTCGCCCGGCGGGTGGGACTGCTGGACGAGATCACCTGCATCGCGCCGGCCTATATCGAGCGCTTCGGCATCCCCCAGAACCTCGACGAACTGGAGGGCCACCAGATGATCGGCTTCTGGTCGACGGCGACAGGCGGCCTGCTGCCACTTGAATTCACCGTGGCCGGAACGATCCGTCATATCACCTTGCCTGCGACGATCTCCGTCAATGGCGCCGATACGCTGACGGCTGCGGCACGGCTGGGGCTTGGCATCATGCAGGCGCCGCGTTATTCGCTGGAGGAGGATCTGCGGCAGGGAACGCTGGTCGAGATATTGCCGGATACGCCGCCGACCCCGACGCCGGTCTCGCTGCTCTATCCGAGAAACCGCCAGCTGTCTCCGCGCGTCCGGGTTTTCATCGATTGGGTGTCGCGTGAATTTGCCGCAAGAAAGACCGCGCTATAGAAAATTCGGAGCGGTGGCTTGCCTTTTGCGGGGCGGTTTCCCATATGCCGCGTCCAGCCTTCCGTCCGCTTGCCGGACATCTCAGCATGACACATCCCGAGCCGACCCTGCATGACCTGAAATCCATTCCGGATATCAGATCCATGCGATAGATATATGAAAGCCGGGGGAATCAGGACGATCGACATGAACGCAAATGACATCGGAGAGCTTTCCGCCTGGCTGACGACGCAGGGCCTCAAGGGCACGGACGAAATGGACATCGTCAACGGCTTCTGCCAGCGCGCCCGCGAGATCGGTATGCGGCTCGATCGCGGCCTGGCGCTGATCGATACGTTGCATCCGGTCTATGAAGGTCGGGCGTTCCAGTGGGACAGCAAGGAACCGGTGCGCGGCGCCTTCGAATATGGCCCGACCAATGAAGGCGTTTCGGCCGAGAACTGGGAGCGTTCCGCTTTCTATCACCTGCGCGAGAACAACGGGCATGAAATCCGACGCCGTCTCGGCTTCGGCGATCCCGCCGACTTCTTTGCGCTGGATACAATGCTGGCCGCCGGCCATAAGGACTACATCGCGATGATCCATCGCTTCGCGCAGGACAGCCATATCGGCGATATGGACTGTTTTTACTCCCACTGGGCGACGATGGATCCGGACGGCTTTCGCGACGAGGATCTCGCAGCGCTCCGTCAACTCGTCCCGGTGCTGGCGCTGGCGATCAAGTCCGGTTCCCTGAACCGGATCTCGCGCACGATCGCGGAGGTCTACCTCGGGGAAGATGCCGCGAAGCAGGTGCTGGAGGGCCGTATCTCGCGTGGCAAGGCGGAACGGATTTCGGCTGTCCTTTGGTTCTCCGACCTGCAGAACTACACCCGCATTTCCGACAATCTTGCACCGGACGAGATCATTCCCTTCCTCAACGACTATGCCGACGCGGTGATTTCCTCGATCCACGAGGCGGGCGGCAATGTGCTGAAGCTGATAGGCGATGGGACGCTGGCGATCTTCAAGGCCGAGGAGCGGGAGGACGCGTGCAAACGGGCGCTGCTTGCACAGACGCAATTGCGCGAAAAGCTGAAGGGTCTGAACGAGCGGCGCATGCTCGAAGGCCGGCCTGTGACGGAGGTCTATCTCGGCCTTCACATCGGCGATGTCTTCTACGGCAATATCGGCGCCAGCGACCGCCTCGACTTCACCGTCATCGGCCCCGCCGTCAACGAGGTCAGCCGCATCGCCTCGATGTGCCGCTTCGTCGACCGCAGCGTCATCATGTCCTCGCAATTCGTTGCTGCCGCGCCGCCGCCACGGGGTTCGGAGGTGGTCTCGATCGGCCGTTATGCGCTGCGTGGCGTCAAGCGGGCGCAGGAATTGTTCACGCTTCTGCCGCTGGAGAAGATCGAAGGATAGAGGTGCCGTTCAGGAGTGGCTGCTTTGGCTTGTGCCG
Source organism: Rhizobium sp. Leaf453 (assembly GCF_001425605.1). Taxonomy (GTDB): domain Bacteria; phylum Pseudomonadota; class Alphaproteobacteria; order Rhizobiales; family Rhizobiaceae; genus Pararhizobium. The sequence continues at coordinate 32,579 of NZ_LMRG01000009.1, forward strand.
AAGAAGTATCCGGCTGCAAGGGACACCACGGTTCCAAGGGTGGCGACCACGTTTTGCTTCAAGGGATTTTCGCTCGTCAAACCGATGCCCGACAACACGACGAGCAATCCGAAGAACACGACACCGCTGAGGACCGGCTTTGAAAGGATCTTGTCGAACCAGGTTCTGCTGCATTGCCTTTGAAGGAAATGGGCCAGTTCCTCCGTAGTCGAAAACACCTTGACCTGATGGGATGGCGTGACGAAAACGATCTCCTCGTGAGCAACCATGTTGTCAGATCGAACGACGACAATCGTCCCGGAAAACAGATTTTCCGCGATGTCGGTCACTTCCGGATTCTGGAGATCCGGATAGCGCGATTTGATGACCGGAATGACCAAGTCCCGATATGCAGCCACGTCCATTGTCCTGCTCCCCAACAGAATTTCAGCAGGATCGAATGTATAGAGATATACACGCTTTAGTAAATGGTTAAACTTAACACAACCATTGATTGTTTTCTGCGCTAAACCTTGCGACCTTCCTCGTTGAAGAAATGCAAGTTGGCGACCGGCAGCTTCACCGCGACTTCACCATGCATGCCAAGGAAGCCGCGGTCGAGCGTGAAAGCCTTGAAGCTGGCGGGGCCAAGCTTCAGATGGACGATGATGCCGAAGCCGGTGGGCTCGACCAGTTCGACGGTGGCCGTCATCGCATCCGGGCCTTCGGCGCCGAGGATAACGTGTTCCGGACGGATGCCGAGTGTCGCGCGGCTGCCGTCGGTGAGGTTGGCGGTGCCGCCAAGCGGCAGGACGCCGCCACCGGTCAGCGCGAAGCTTGCGGTATCGCCGGTGGCCATGTAGCGGCCCTCGAAGAAGTTCATGCCCGGCGAGCCGATGAAGCTGGCAACGAAGAGGTTGGCGGGGTTGTCGTAGAGTTCAAGCGGGCTGCCGACCTGCTGGATGACGCCGCCATGCATGGCGACGATGCGGTCGGCGAGCGTCATCGCTTCGATCTGGTCGTGGGTGACGTAGATCGAGGTGGCGCCGAGATCCTGGTGCAGTTTTTTGATTTCGGCGCGCATCTGTTCGCGCAGGCGGGCGTCGAGGTTGGACAATGGCTCGTCGAACAGGAAGGCCTTCGGTTCACGCACGATGGCGCGGCCCATGGCGACACGCTGGCGCTGGCCGCCGGAGAGCGCCTTCGGGCGCCGCTCCATCAACGGATCGAGCCCGAGCTTGCCGGCAGCATTGGCAACCACCGAAGCGATCTTTTCCTTGGCGGTTTTCCTGAGGCGCAGGCTGTAGCTCATGTTCTTGGCCACACTCATATGCGGATAGAGTGCATAGGACTGGAACACCATGGCGATGTCGCGGTCCTTCGGGGCGAGGTCGTTGACGCGCTTGCCGTCGATGCGGATCTCGCCATCGGTGACGGCCTCGAGGCCCGCGATCATCCGCAGCAGCGTGGACTTGCCGCAGCCGGATGGGCCGACCAGCACGACGAACTCGCCATCCCTGATATCGAGATCGACGCCGTGCAGCACCGGATGGATGCCGTAGGACTTATGGATGTTGGAAATATCGATCGATGCCATGGGATCAGCCTTTCACGGCGCCGGCCGTCAGGCCCTGCACGAGGTAACGTTGGATCAACAGGAAGAACAGGCAGGCCGGGATCAGCGCGAGCACGCCCGCCGCCATCATCTGTCCAAAGTCGACAGAGAATTTGGAGACGAAGGAAAGCAGCCCGACCGGGAAGGTCGCGGCGTCGTTGCCGGAAATCAGCATCAGCGAGAACAGGAGTTCGCTCCAGGCGGCCGTGAAGACGAAGCCGAGTGTCGCGGCGATGCCGGGCAGCGTCAGCGGCAGGATGATCTGGCGGAAGGCGACGAACTGCGTCGCGCCGTCGATCATTGCCGCCTCTTCCAGGTCCTTTGGGATGCCGTCGAAGAAAGACTGCATGAGGAAGGTTGCAAAAGGCACGTTGAAGGCGGTGTAGACGATGACCAAACCCGTAAGGCTGTTGGTCAGGCCGAGCGGCGACAGGATCTTGAAGATCGGCGCGACCAGCATGACCAGCGGGAACATCTGGGTCAGCAGCATCAGCGTCACGATCCAGTATTTGCCGCGGAAATTGAAGCGCGACATCGCATAGCCGGCGAGCGAGGCAAGCACGGTAACGATGACGGCGGTCGAGCCGGAAACGATAAGGCTGTTCTTGAAAAAGGTCGGGAATTCGCTGTGTTTCAGCACGAATTCGAAATGCTCGAAACTGGTCCGCGACGGCCACATCCGGATGCCTTCGGAATAAAGCAGCTTGTTGGGCGTGACCGAGACTTTCAAAAGCCAGTAAAGCGGGAACAGCGCGAAGACCACATAGGCGAGGATGGCCAGCCGATGGGCGACGATGGAGACGATGCGTTTTCCGGTCATGATCTCAATCCTTGCTCAGAAGCCATTGCCGCAGAACGACGATCAGCATGGAATAGGTGATGAGCAGCACCAGCAAAACGAGTGCGATCGCCGAGGCGTAGCCGAAATCCAGCCGCTTGAAGGCCTGGGTGAAGATATAGCTGGCGACGATCTGGCTCCGGTCTGCTGGTCCGCCATTGGTCATGACGATGATCAGGTCGGCGAAATTGGAAATCCAGACGGTGCGCAACAGCACGGTTATGGCGATGGTCGGCGCAAGGAAGGGCAAGGTGATCGACAGGAACCGCTGAACCGGGCCGGCGCCGTCGATGCTGGCGGCCTCGTAGAGATCGCGCGGGATCGCCTGCAGGGCGGCCAGCAGAGTGATTGCGAAGAAGGGAATGCCCCACCAGACGTTGGCGATGATCGGTCCCCACATGGAAAGCTGTGGGTCCGACAGGATGTTGGACGGTTCGTTCATGATCCCCAGCGCAAACATCCAGTGCGGCAACGGACCGACAACAGGATTGAAGAGCCAGGACCAGTTGAGGCCGGCGAGGAAACTCGGCACGGCCCAGGGCAGGAAGACCAGCGCCTGGACGATGCCGCGACCATAAAAGGGCTTGTCGAGCAGCAGCGCCAGGATCAGGCCGAAGACAAACTGCAGCAGCACGGACCAGCCGGTCCACCAGAGCGTGTTCTTCAGAGCCCGGTAGAAATTGTCGTCCTGCGACAGCGTCTTGAAATGATCGAGCCCGATGAAGCTGCCGGAAAACGGATTGAGCAACTGGATATCACGGAAAGCATAGGAAATGCCGAGCACCAGCGGCACCAGCATGACGGTGACGATTAGGATCAGCGCGGGCGCGCTGTAGAGGTAGGGTGCGGACGCATCCGCCAGGCGCTTTTTCAGCGGTCGCTGGTCTCTGCGCGTGCCGTCATTGCGGGCTGCAAGTGAAGCCATCGTCAAATATTTCCGTTTCGCAATCGTTCGTTAGTCAAGACAGCCCCCTCTGGCCTGTCGGCCATCTCCCCCACAAGGGGGGAGACCCGGCCGCGGCCTTTGGTTTTCACCCTCGGACTGAGCGGCAGGTTAAGCCCCTCCCCCTTGTGGGGAGGGGTTGGGGAGGGGCTCACAGGCGCAAAGTCCTGACTTACTTGCTCGCCAGGAACTTCTGCTGAGCCTTGGTCATGTATTCAGCCCACTGCTTGGCCATGTCTTCCGGCGTGATATCGCCGAGCATGGCCTCCTGGCTGGTCTTGATCGCCATCGAATCCTTGAAGAAGGCGAATTCTTCGAGATAGGTCGGCATGACGGTCGGGACGGCGTCCTTGTCCGCCAGTTCCTCGAACCAGCCCTTGAACTGGTCGGTGGCAAAGAACGGGTCCTTCTCGGCGGACTTCAGGGCCGGCAGGGCGCCGATCTTCTTGTTCCACTCGACATTGCCTTCCGGGCCTTCGAGGGTGGCGATCAGCTTCCAGGACAGGTCCTTGTTTTCGCTGGCCGACATCATCGACCAACCGGCAAAGCCGATCGTCGGGAAGGTCTTGCCCGACGGACCCTTCGGCATGGTGGTGATGCCGTAGTCCGCGGCATCCATACGTTCGGCAATCGCGATCAGCGCATCCGGATCCTGGTCGAGCATGGCGCAGGTTCCGGTATAGAAGCCGGCGACGATCTCGTTGAAGCCCCAGTTGACGCTGTCCTTCGGTGCGTAACCGTTCTTGTAAAGGTCGGTGAGCCAGGTGAAGCCCTTGACCCAGCCTTCTTCCGAGAATTTCGACGTGCCGTCGGCATTGAAGAATGTGTTGTCGCCAGCCATCGTGGCGCCCATCATCATCCAGCCATTGAGGCCGCCCGGGCCGCCGCGCATGCAATAGGCATATTTGCCCGGCAGCTTCTTGATTTTCTCGGCGGCTGCGACGAAATCGTCCATCGTCTTCGGCGGGCCGTCGACGCCGGCTTCGGCGAAGATCTTCTTGTTGTAGAACATGGCGCGCAGATAGAAGCCGTAGGGCAGCATATAGGCCGTGTCCTTGACGTCGCGGCCGAGTTCGAGCGCGCGATCGGTCAGCTGCGGCGTGTGCTCCCAGTCCTTCAGGTAGGGCTCGAGGCTTTCGAGCATGCCGTTGTTGGCATAGAGCGACAGCCAGGTATCCGGCATTTCCATGACGTCGGGAATTTCACCGGCCGAAACCATGGTCGCGAACTTCTGGAACGCTTCGCCCCAAGGCAGCGAGATGACCTCGACCGTCGTGCCCGGATTGGCCGCTTCGAACTTGGCGACGATCGACTTCAGCGTTTCGGTGCGTTCCGGGCTGGTGATCACTTCCACCAGCTTGAGCTTGGTATCGGCAAGCGCGCTGCCTGCCATCAGCGAGGCGAACAATGTCGCCGCAATCAGTTTCCTCATGTTCGTTTCCCCTTTTTGTTGGGTGGTTGCTTCTTCTTGTCAGCCTACTGACGCGGCAGCGATTGCCGCTTCGATATCGCTCCAGAGGGCCTCCGTTCCCTCCAGGCCGACATGGAGCCGTACTGACCGCGGGCTGATGCCGAAGGCGACCGCGGAATTCGGTTGTGCTTTTTGTGAAAGGACCACTTCGCCCGGCACGATCAGGCTTTCGTGACCACCCCAGCTGACGCCGAGCTTGAACAGGTCGAGATGGTCAGAGAATGTGCGGACGTTGATGCCCTCCTTGAAGATGAAGGAAAACAGGCCGGACGTGCCCTTGAGGCCGGGCGGCAGCTGGTTGGCAAGGCCCGGATAGTTCACGGATTCGACGGCATCATGGGCTTGCAGCCGCTTGGCGATCTCCGTTGCCGACTGCTCATGCGCCTTCATGCGGATCGGCAGGGTGCGCAGGCCACGAATGAGCAGCCAGGCATCGAAAGGCGAAAGCTTGCCGCCGAGATAGGGATAGGTCTCGGCGCGGATGCGACCGATCAGTTCCTTCGAGCCGGCGACGACACCGGCGACGACGTCGCTGTGCCCACCGAGATATTTCGAGGCCGAATGGATGACGAGATCAACGCCAAGCGAAATCGGCTGCTGGAAGATCGGGCTTGCCCAGCTGTTGTCGATGGTGGTGATGACACCGTGTTTCTTCGCCAGTGCCGCGAGCGCTGCGACGTCATGTGTCTCCATCACCCAGCTTGTCGGGCTTTCCAGATAGAGCAACTTGGCGCCGGGCAGGGCCTTGGCGACTTCCTCCTCGTCGCGACCATCGACATAGGTGACCTCGATGTTCATGCGCTTGAAGAAGGTGCCGAACAGGCGAAAGGCATCGGGATAGAGATGCTTGACGGCGACGATGCGGTCGCCCGGCTGCACGAAGGACAGGACGGTGGACGAGATCGCCGACATGCCGCTGGCAAAGCCCATCGCATCCTCGGCGCCTTCGAGCCTGGCCAGCATCTCCTCGAACATGCGCACGGTCGGGTTGAGGCCGCGCGTGTAGATCGGGCGGACTTTTTCGCCACGATAGGAGGAGACCATGTCGTCGTAATCGGTGAAGGTGAAGAGCGAGGTCTGCACGATCGGCGGAACGACGGCGTCATAGGCATTGCTCATGTCGTGGGCGACGATGAGGGAGGCTTCTTCGAACGGATCGAACCCGTTGCTCATTTGGACATTTCCTTGATGTCTTCCTCGACGATGGCGAGGATTTTCAGTGTTTCCGCGCGCGCCGCGTCGGGGTCGCCGGCTGCGATGGCGTTGAAAAGTGTGCGGTGGAACGGGAAGGAGCGGCGGGCGAAGTCCGGCCGGTCGAACGGCTTTTCCCAGAACTGCTCAAAGGCGCCGCGCATCTGTTCGAGCAATTGCTTGAACAGTGGATTGTGGGTGGCATCATAGATGGCAAGATGGAAGGCGAGGTCTTCCGGGCCGGACGTGCCCTTGGACAGGTGCACCCGCTCCATCTCGTTGAGCTTTTCCTCGATGGTCACGAGATCGCCCGCCGTGCGCATGCGGGCGGCGACCATGCCGGCCTCGCATTCGATCCCTCGGCGGACTTCAAGGGTCTTCAACAGCACGTCGCGCAGATGGGTCGTGTCCAGCGACAACGGCATGTGGATGGTCGCGCCGCTGATCGGTTTCAGGAGATAGGTGCCGCTGCCCTTGCGGGCTTCCATGACACCGAGCGCCTGAAAGTGACGAATGACCTCGCGAATGGTGGAGCGGCCGACGGCAAGCGCCGTCATCAGCTCCCGCTCGGCCGGCAAACGATCGCCGGGAGCGAGATTGGAGCGCTGGATATAGTCAGCAAGAGCAGCTGTCACCTGCTGGACCCGGTCGGCCGGGGGCAGGGGCGTCAGGGCCGCTCTTGCATCCTTGTGCTTCATCGTCCGCCTTCCAGCTAAAACCAAATTGGTCTGACATCTGAGCAATAGTGCAAATCATAAAGGCGACGTCAAGCGTGTTTATCGATGCCCGATAACGAACGTGCTTGAACAGGAGATGCAGATCGACGCATTGCAGGGAGATCAAAGGCTGTGGCTCGGCGGTGTAACGGTCGCCGTCGGTCGGAAGCGAAACATGCGAGCGGCAGCATTCCGCCGATGAATGAAGCGCGTTACTCAGCGGACGAAGAAGCCAGCCCCTGCGGATAGGTGCGCTCCGCAAGCGGCGTCGCCTCGATGGCAGCCAGCAGGCGCTCGACCAGAAGCGTTTCGGCCCGGCTGGTGCGGCTGGCGCGTTTCGTCACCAGATAGACGTCGGCCGCCGGCGGGTTTTCATAGGGCGGCAACTGCCAGAGTTGGCGGGTCTCGATATCCGGGGTCACGACATGGATCGGCAGCGGGCCGAAACCGAAGCCCGCCTTGATCAGCCGCCTGACCTCTTCCAGATTGGAAAAGAGGCCGAGCACCTGGCCGGTGAAATTCTCCCGCTGCCGTAGCCGGGCGATCGGCGCCAGGGCGCCGCCGAGATGATCAGTCTTGAAGGAGACGTAATCGAGGCCAGCGAGATCGTGTATCTCGACGCCGGGCTTGCCGAAGAGGGTATGTCCGGGTGCGCAGAAGAAGCCAAAATGCTCGCGGTAGAGCACGGCGTAATCGAGTTCGGGATGCTTGTCATGGGCGAGGCAGATGCCGAGGCCGGCATTCCCGGAAAGAACAGCGTCGATGACGTTCTGGCTGGCGGAGACGGTGGTCGAGAAGGTAACGCGCGGAAAGGTCTTGTGGAAATCGGCGAGATAGCGATCGAGAAACGGGCACTCGATATGGCTGGCAAATGCCATCTCGACATGGCCGGTCACCAGGTCCGGATCGTCGCGCACGAGGTCTGGAAGACCGGTGACGATGTTGAGCATCGTCCGGCATTCGGCATAAAGCCGCTCGCCGGCCGGCGTCAGGCGGAAATGGTTGGCGGAGCGATCGATCAACCGGCACGCCATGTGGGTTTCGAGGCGGCGCAGCGCATTGCTGATGGTCGGTTGTTTCAGCAATAGCCGGTTACCCGCCGCCGTCAGGCTCTTTTCCTCGACGATGACCGTGAAGGTGCGTAGGAGGTTCCAGTCGACCTCCCAGACAAAGCGACGTCTTGGCGTTGGCATGTTCGCCTCATTCATTTCGTGAATGCTGAGGCTTCACCTAATGTATTTGTCTGCTCAAGTCCATTGTGGTTTGATCGACCCTACCAGTAGATCGACGAGGCATCAGGTGACGGACAGAGGCGAAGTTTTTCCCGATTTCGGACTGAGCGTCGAACAGTGCCGCGAGGCCGTGCGCGGGCACTACTATGAGTATCCGGGGATGGATGGCGCTCGTGGCGAGATCTGGTGCTACACGCGGTCGTGGACTTATGCGCCGGGCGCCACGGTTGATCTGCACATCAGTTCGACGACGTCATCGTGCCAGCTGGAGATCATCCGCGACGGTGGTGACGAGACGAGCGTCTACGGCGCGGAAGGGATTACCACCCGGTGGCAGGAGACGCCGGATCAGGTTTCCGTTCTCGGCTGCGGCTGGGAGCCGACGTTCTCTTTCCAAATTCACGAAAGCTGGCCATCCGGCGCCTACCGCATCACGCTGACAGCGGATGGCCGGGATGGAGAGCCGATCATCTGCCATCACCTGATCATCGTCCTGCCGAAGCCCGGTCGCAAGCCTGGCCGCATTCTGCAGGTCGCCGCGACCGGAACCTGGGCGGCCTATAATACCTGGGGCGGATCGAACCATTATCAGGGCATCACCGGCCCGAACCGTGACCAGTTCGCCACCACCGTCAGCGTGGAGCGGCCGCTTTGCCGTGGTTTCGTCGTCTTGCCGCAGGACGCGCCGCGCGTGCCGCTGGAAGTCTCGCTGCCGCCGGGCACCGTGCCGCGCTATCCGCATATGGAATGGGCCTATGCCAATGGCTATTCGAAGAAATATGCGTCTTCCGGCTGGGCGAGCTATGACAGCCTGTTTTTCCGCTGGGCCGAGCGGCAGGGCTACGGCGTCGATCTCGCCAGCCAGCACGAACTGCATGTCGATCCCGGCATTCTCGAAGATTACGACTGCGTCGTCTTCGTCGGCCATGACGAATACTGGAGCTGGGAGATGCGCGATGCCGTCGATGCCTATGTCGACAACGGCGGGCACGTGGCGCGCTTTGCCGGGAATTTCATGTGGCAGACGCGGCTGGAGGACGAGGGGCGCCGGCAGGTCTGTTACAAATATGTGGCCCGCGCACAGGACCCTGTCTACCAAGGCGGCGACGTGACGCGCGCCACCAATTCCTGGGAAGCGCCGGAGATCGGCCGTCCCGGCGCGCTGACCTTCGGGCTCAACGCCACCAACGGCGTCTACGCTGGCTGGGGCGGATGCGCGCCGCGCGGCGTGCGCGGGTTTCCGGTCTACCGGCCCGGGCACTGGGCCTTTGCCGGAACGGGCCTGTTCTACGGCGACCTTCTCGGCGCAGACAGCCATATTTATGGTTACGAGGTCGACGGCCTTTCCTATGAGATTCGCCACGGCCTGCCTTACCCGTCCGTCGACAGCGGCGCGCCCGGTGGGCTGGAAATCCTGGCCTTGGGCATGGCGAGCCAAGTGGAGGAAAGCGATATCCTGGCTGTCGAGGACCAGTTCTTCGGCGACGAGGATGGGCGTTTCATCGCCGAGACGCTGTATGGCGACGACAATGACGAAAATATGGAAAAGGTCCGTTACAGCAACGGCATGATCGTCAATTTCAGGCGCGGCAAGGGCGAGGTTTTTCACGCCGGCACCTGCGAATGGGTTGCCGGTCTCAAGCGCGGCGACGCTATGGTCGAGCGCGTGACCGCCAACGTGCTGAACCGCTATCTCAACCGATAAACCACCAGAGCAAAGCATCATGAACATCCAGACCGAGCGGCCTGCATCCCATCTCTTCTACGTCACGCGCCTGCGCCGGCCGCTGGTCGACCGCGCCGAGGGCATCTATTTCTGGACGCAGGATGGAAAGCGGTTCATCGACGGCTCGAGCGGGCCGATGGTGAGCAATATCGGCCATGGCAACCGGCATGTGATCGAGGCGATGAAGCGGCAGTTGGACAAGACCAGCTTTGCCTATCGGCTGCATTTCGAAAACCAGCCGGCGGAAGATCTGGCCCGTCAACTGGCGGCGAAGATGCCGGGCGATCTCGATCGCATCTTCTTCGTCTCGGGCGGGTCCGAGGCGGTGGAGTCGGCGATCAAGCTGGCGCGGCAATGGGCGGTGGCGACGAACCAGCCGAACCGCTGGAAGGTGATCTGCCGCTTCCCGTCCTATCATGGCGGTACCATGGGAGCGCTCGGCATTACCGGCGACCTGGCGCTGACTGAGACCTTCGCGCCGCAGATCCAGCCGATGCCGGCCATCCCTGCGCCGACGGCCTACCGCGACCGCGACAACCTGGCGATGGAACAGCGCGGCCTGCGCTACGCCGACATGCTGGAGGAAAAAATCCTTGCCGAAGGGCCGGAGAGCGTTGTTGCCTTCATCATGGAGCCAATCGGCGGCGCGGCGACGGCGGCACTGGTCCCACCGGACAGCTACTTTCCGCGCATCCGCGAGATCGGCGACAAATACGGCATCCTGCTGATCCACGACGAGGTGATGAGCGGCGCGGCGCGCACCGGCCGTTATCTCGGCGGGGATCACTGGAATTGCAAGCCGGATATCATCACCTTGTCGAAGGGTATCGGCTCCGGTTATGCGGCCCTCGGCGCGATGGCTGCGTCGGCAAAACTGGTGAAGCCGGTGCTCGACATGGGTGGCTTCCAGCATGGCTATACCTATGCCGGCAATCCTCTCGCCTGCGCGGCCGGTCTGGCTGTTCTGGAAGAGATGGAGAGGCTCGGCGTTGAGGCCAATGCGGCGGCGATGGGCGAACTGCTCAAGGCCGAGTTGGAAGGTCTGTCCAAGCGTTTCCCCTTCATTGCCGGGGTGCGCGGCAAAGGCCTGCTGATCGGTGCCGATCTCGTGGCCGATCCCGTGAATTTCACGCCTTTCCCGAAGGCGCAGGCGACCAACCAGCGGCTGCTCGACATCGCCTATGACAAGGGCCTCATCCTCTATTCCCGCCGGATTCGCGGCGATGGTTACGAGGTCGACAATCTGATCCTCGCGCCGCCGTTGATCATCACGCGTGATGAGGTGATGGAGATGGTCGGTATTCTCGGAGACAGCTTCGAGCAGTTGGCCCGCGAACTCAACCTGCCGGTCAACGGGTGAGGTCATGAAGAACAAGGTCATCATCACCTGCGCCGTCACCGGCTCCGTCCATACGCCTTCGATGAGCCCCTATTTGCCGGTGACGCCGGATCAGATTGCCGAACAGGCGATAGCGGCGGCCGAAGCGGGCGCATCGATCCTGCACCTGCACGCCCGCAATCCTGCCGATGGAAGGCCGACCGCCGACCCGGCGGTGTTCATGCAATTCCTGCCGCGCATCAAGCAGGCGAGCGATGCCGTCATCAACATTTCCACCGGCGGCAGTTCGCTGATGACGCTTGACGACCGGCTGGCGGCAGCGCTGCAGGCACAGCCGGAAATGTGCTCGCTCAACATGGGTTCGATGAATTTCGGCATCTTCCCGCTGGCAAGGCCCGGCATGGAATGGCAGCACGACTGGGAGCCGCAGCTTCTGGAAGCGACGCGCGGGACCATCTTCAAGAACACCTTCGCCGATATCGAGGATATCCTGAAACGGTTGGGCGAAGGCTGCGGCACGCGCTTCGAATTCGAATGCTACGATGTCGGCCATCTCTATTCGCTGAAGCATTTTTACGATCGCGGGCTGGTGAAAGGGCCGCTGTTCATCCAGTTCGTGCTCGGCATTCTCGGCGGTATCGGCGCCGATCCCGACAATCTCAGCCATATGAAGAGGATCGCCGACAAGCTGTTCGGCGCGGACTATCGCTTTTCGGTTCTCGCCGCCGGCCGCCAGCAGATGCCGTTGATCACCATGGGCGCCGCGATGGGCGGCAACGTCCGTGTCGGGCTGGAGGACAGTCTCTATCTGGGGCGCGGCGAACTGGCGAAATCCAATGCCGATCAGGTGAGCCGCATCCGCACCATTCTCGAAGCGCTATCGCTTGAGATCGCGACACCTGATGAGGCGCGCGCCATGCTGGCGCTGAAGGGCGGCGATAGGGTAGCTTTCTGATGGTCGATAGCGCGGAGAATACCATTCATATTCGCCTTGCGACGGCAGAGGATGCCGGGCTGATCCATGCCGGCCTTTTGAAAATCGCCAAGCATCTCGGGTCTGAAGGCAAGGTCACCTCTACTATTGAGGACATTCGCCGGCATGGCTTTGGGGTGCGGCCGGCTTTCGAGGTGTTGATTGCTGAAGCAAAGAACCCCTCCCCAACCCCTCCCCACAAGGGGGAGGGGCTTAACCTGGTCGCCGACCCTTGGAACATCACTGATAGTGTATTTCCGGAGGGTGATAGTCGCAGAGGCCAGCGGCAAGTTAGCCCCTCCCCCTTGTGGGGAGGGGTTGGGGAGGGGTCTTCGGCTTTGCCCGTATTTGCCGGCATGTGCCTCTTCTTCCCCAGCTTCTCCACCTGGCGCGGTGAGCGGGGCGCCTATATCCAGGACATCGTGGTCGATGAGCGGTTTCGCGGCGCCGGCGTCGGCATCGCCCTGATACGCCACACCGCGGCCCATGTGCGTGAGCAAGGCGGGACCTATCTGCGGTTGTCCGTCGATGAAAAGAATGTTTCCGCCCAGCATTTCTACGAGCGGCTGGGGCTTTCCTGGTCGCGGCAGGAGCGCATTCATGCCGCCTATGGCGATGCGTTCCAATCGCTGGCAGGACTGCATGAAAGCGGGGTTTGAGCAATGAAGACGTTTTTTGCCGACGAGCAGCGGAAACATGATCCGAAGATGTTTCTCTCCAGCGGTGCCGCGCAACCGAATCCGGAAAAGCCGGAACGGATCGAACGGCTGTTGGCGGGTGCCCGCGCGGCCGGATCGGAGATCGTTCGACCGCGCGATCATGGCCTCAAGCCGATCGCCGCAATTCATACGCCGGAATATATCGAGTTCCTCGAAAACATTTTTCTGCGCTGGCGGCGGATCGAAGGTGCTTCGGAAGAGGTCATTCCGAACATTCACCCCTTGGCCCGCAGCGGCCGTTATCCGGCATCGGCCGTGGGGCAAGCCGGCTATCATATGGCCGATACGGCCTGCCCGATCTCCGCAGATACCTGGGGTAGCGCCTGCTGGAGCGCGTGGAGCGCGGTCGAGGCTGCGGAAGCGGTGATGGCGGGCGCGCGTTCGGCCTATGCGCTCTGCCGTCCGCCGGGCCACCATGCCTTTGCTGATGTGGCGGGCGGATTCTGCTTTCTCAACAATTCGGCCATTGCCGCCCAGCATCTGCTTGGTTCATCGAAACGTGTCGCCATCCTCGATGTCGACCTGCACCATGGCAACGGAACGCAGGGCATCTTCTATGGCCGCAGCGATGTGCTGACGGTGTCGCTGCATGCCGATCCCGTGCGCTTCTATCCCTTCTTCTGGGGCCATGCCGACGAGCGTGGCGAAGGCGCCGGTCTTGGTTACAATCTCAACCTGCCGCTGCCGCGCAAGACCGCCGATGCCGGGTTCCTCGAAGCGCTGGAGGTGGCCAACCGGCGGATCGAGGCCTATGCGCCGGATGCCCTCGTGGTTGCTCTCGGCCTCGATGCCTTCGAAGGCGATCCCTTCGGTGGCCTGTCCGTCTCGACACCGGGCTTTGCCCTGATCGCCGAGGCGATTTCCAGCCTCGGCCTGCCGACGGTTATCGTTCAGGAGGGCGGTTATCTCTGCGACGAACTCGGTGCCAACCTGACGTCGTTTATGACGGGGTTCAGATAGCGGTCGAATTTGTACACTCGGATTTGGAAGGACGGGCATGCCATTCCCTTCGCCTTGCCTGTGCTTGTCACGGGCATCCAGCCAGCTCAGTCATCCTGAAAGAGTCTTTTGACCCGACGGACGTCGGGTCGCTGGATCCCCGCCACAAGGGCGGGGATGACGGAGAGTGGGGAGCGTCTTTCGTCAAACAATCGGTATTGGGGTCTGTTCGGGGTCTTATGTGCGACTTCACGTATCGATTGTCGCCATCCAAAAAGCGGGTCTCAGTCCGGCTTCTGAAGACCCTGCATCGTCCCGTGTCCGCAGGCAAGCGCATAGGTCCGCAGAACTCTTGTCACAGCCGCCTGCGCCAGCGCCATCGCCGTGGGCTGCGTTTGGCCTGTCATCACCTCCGGCCAGGCGTTGGCGAGATGCTGGCTGATCAGCGTTTCCGGTAGTGACCTGTCGCCGAGCCGGATAAAGAGTTCGCCCACAGCTTTCTGTGCGGTCGCATGGGTCCAGTAGTAGCGGATGCGGTCAGAATAGCTGAAATGGCGCTGGATGCGCTGCTCGTCTGGTGAGCCCGGATAGTAGTTCGCCCAATACCCCGGCTCCGCCTGCATCAGCATTTCCATCGCCGGCTTCAGTTGGGGGGCGGTGTTGTCGAGTTCGGCGGCGATCAGGTCCAGTCCGTACAAGGCCTCGCGCAGTGCAAAGGTCAGGCCCGGGCCGACTTTCAGGATGGAGAAACCGTCCCGCACCAAAGCGCTGAGCGCCTCCAGCGTCTGGTAATCGGTGGAATGGGCCTCGAAGACGAGGTTCGGCATCCGGGCGAGGCTTGCCGACAGCGCCTGAGCGGCTTCCGGCACATAACCGACGACATTCTGATTGCCGAACTCGACCCCCGGCTGGACGACGAGGCCGACAACGCGCTCAAAGGCAGCCTGCAGGTTGCGGGCGGCAAAGGCATTGCGATGGATATCGACCGTGGTCAGCGCCGCCTCGGGCGAGGTGACCTGCAAATGTTCCACCTCTTCCAGCGCTCCGCCCGGGACAGGAACTTCCGTCCCGATGATGTAGACGGGCTCGACCGGGCTATGGGCTTCGGCGATGGCGCAGAGATCGGCGGCGCGGGCGGCGGTTGCCTCGTCGTCCAGCGCCAGTGGCTCGCCCTTGCAGCCCATCGAGCAATCCAGATGGATCTTCTCGAATCCGGCTTCGGCATAGGCCGCGACCATCTTGCGGGCCTTGTCGAGTGCCTGTTCGGCCGGAAGGTTCTTCCAGGGGTTGGGGCCGAGATGGTCTCCGCCGAGAATCAGGCCGGATCGGTCGAAGCCGGTCTCGTCGGCGATGGTTTCAACGAATGAGCGGAAACCGGACGGCGTCATGCCGGTATAACCGCCGTCCTGATTGACCTGATTGCAGGTCGCCTCGATCAACACGGGTTGCCCCATGTGGCGGCCCAGCGACAGCGCCGCGCGGATCACCTCCGGATGGGCCGAACACACGGACGTGACGCCGATGGATGCGCCTTCCCGGTGAAGGGTCGGTAGGGATCGAAGCAATTGCGTGGACATGAGGCCCTCCCGATATAGATTTCTAAAACGATCAATAACGATCAAAAATATGATTGACAATGATTCTTTTGTCGGCAATCTTTGGGACAGGTTGAAAGAAAAGATTGCTCGACATGAAGAACGACCGCGCCCAGGCCATCCGCCAATATCTGTTTTCCAATGGCTCCTCGCCGATCGTGTCGATCGCCCAGGCCGTCGGCGCTTCAGTGCCGACATTGCGGCGCGATCTTGCCGAGCTGGAAGAGCAGGGTGTCATCCTACGCACCCATGGCGGCGCCCGTCTGGCGGAGGAATTCCAGGTCGAAGTGGCGTTCGAGCAGCGCGAGGCACAGTCGCTGGCTGCCAAGCGCGCTATCGGCGATCTCGCCTATGAAATGTTGCAGCCCGGCTCCTCGATCTTTCTCGATTCCGGCACGACCGTGCTGCAACTGGCACGCCGCATCCGCGTCAATCCGATCCCTCTCAACGTCTTCACCAATTGCCTGCCAGCGGCGCAGATGCTGATTGATGTCGAGGGCGTCAAAGTGACGGTTCTCGGCGGGCAGTTGCGCAAGGAAAACTCCTCGATGGTCGGTCCGCTGGCCGAGGAAATGCTGCAGCGCCTCTGGTTCCGCCAGCTGTTCCTCGGCGCGGGCGCCATTGCCGAGGATGGGTATCTCAGCTCGCTCGACGAGAACGAAGCGCGGCTCAACTCGGTGATGCTGGCGCGTTCCGAACAGCGCATCCTGCTGGCCGATTGCGGCAAGTTCGGCCAGAGGCTCACTTATCGCGTTGCACCGCTCAGCGACCTGCATACCGTCGTCACCGATGACGAGATGTCGGCGGAATGGGTCGAGCGGATCGAGGCCATCGGCGTCTCGGTGCGGCAGGCCGAACAGCCGGGCGGCGCGCGATGAGCGTCGTCTTGGGGCTCGATTCCGGTGGCACCAAGACGCTGGCCGCGATTGCGGATCAGGACGGGCAGGTGCTGCGCCAGTGGACCGGCCCCGGCTTCGATCCGATGGCTGGTGATCAATGGGTCGACCATCTTCGCACGGTTGCCGACGTTCTGGGTGAAGGACAGTCGATTGCCGCCGTGGTTCTGGGGCTTCCCCTGCATGGCGAGGTCGATGCGATCAGCGAGCGGCAGCGTGCGGTGGCGGCTTCGGTTTTCGATTGCCCGCATCTCGTGCTCAACGATGTCGAAGTCGCCTGCGATGGCGCCTTTGCCGGTGAAGACGGCGTTCTGGTGCTCTCAGGAACCGGCAGCATGGCCTGGGCCAAGGTCGGCGGCAAAAATCTGCGTTCTGGTGGTTGGGGTGATGCTTTCGGAGACGAGGGCTCCGCTTACTGGATCGGCCGGCAGGCTCTGTCCATGGCGACGCAGGCGCTCGACGGCCGCCGCGATGGGCCGGAATTTGCGCGCACGATCCTTGCTGCTTGCGGGGTCGATGAGACGCAGCTGATCGGCTGGGCCTATGGTCAGGACAATGCGCGGTCCGGCTTTGCCGATCTGGCGCGCACGGTCGATGCGCTGGCCGATGCCGGTGATGCAACGGCGATCGCAATTCTGGAAGAGGCGGCTGAGTTTCTGGCGGATCTGGGATTTGCCGCCCGGCGCGCCTTCGGTCAGCCATCGCTCGCCTGGTCACATGCCGGAAGTGTCTTTCGCTCACGGCTGATCCGGCAGGAAGTCGAACGACACCTCGGGTCGCCGATGGCGCCAAGGCTTCCGCCAGTCGGAGGGGCGCTCTGGCGGGCCGCCAAACTGGCCGGTTGGCCAGCCGATGCCGGCTTTATCCGATCCGTCGCCGCGCATTTTAAGAATCAATAAGCAAAAACAGGAGAACAGCTGAAATGAAACGTCGCACCTTGCTTTCCGCCGCGCTTGCGCTCGGCCTCACAACCGCATTCACCCCCATCATGGCTGTTGCCGCAGATGCGCTTCCCGTGCTGCTGCCGCCATGGGTCACGCTCCCGAAGGAGATGACCGACAAATACACCGCCAAGACTAGCGGCACGCTCGATATCCAGACGCTCGGCTGGGACGAGATCCGCACCAAGATCGTCACCTCGATGATGGCGAGCAAGGCTCCGGCTTCGGCGACCGAAATGGACTGGTCTTGGGTCGGCCAGTTCGGCAGCGCCGGCTGGTATGACGACCTCTCCGGCATCCTGACCGACGAGATGAAGGCCGACCTGCCAACCACCTCGATCTTCACCTTCGACGGTAAGCTGATCGGTGTTCCTTACAACAACGATTTCCGCGTGATGATCTACAACAAGGGCCATCTGGCAAAGGCCGGTATCGCGACCGCGCCGACGACGCCGGATGAATTGCTGGCCGCAGCCAAGGCGATCAAGGAAAAGGGCGTCGTCGAACATCCGATCGGCCTGCCGCTTTCGGCAACCGAAGGATCGGCGACCGCCTGGTACCTGCTGACCAAGGCATTTGGCGGTGATCTGTTCGATGCCGATCTGAAGCCGCTGTTCGTCGATCCCGAAAGTGCCGGCTACAAGGCGATGGCCTTCGAGGTCGCCGCGCTGAAGGACGGCCTGATCGATCCGGCCGCCACCTCGCTGAAGGATGTCGAAATCCAGGAGCTGTTCAAGTCGGGCAAGATCACCTTCGATATTGCCGGCTGGGCCGGAAACCTCGCTGTCTACACCGACGCCTCGAAATCGCAGGTAGCGGAGGATGCCGCAGCCGCTCTCGTTCCGAACGTGAATGGCAAGTCGCGGACCATCGGTCTGCCGGGCGCGCTCGGCGTTCCCGTCTCGGCCGGCGACAAGGAAACGGCACATGCGTTCATCAACTGGATGCTCGATGCCGACACGATGATCGACAACTATACCAAGCTCGGCAACCTGCCGACGCGCCTGTCGGTGCTCAAGCAGTTGAACGACGAGGGCAAGCTCAAGCAGGGCGACGTGCTGATTGAGCAGGCCGGTGTCGTCGAGCCGCTGTTTGCCGGTGGCACTCCTGGCTGGTATCCGGAATTTTCCGGCGCCGTCGCGACCAACCTGAACGCCGCGGCCAAGGGCCAGATCTCGGTGGATGATGCCGTCAAGGCGATCGCTGCCGCGGCCGAAGAGGCGCAGCAGTAACATGACATCCAGCTTCGTATCGAAGCGCGCCTTCCTGGGACGGGAGGCGCGGCTGGGGCTGTGGCTTTCCGCCCCCATCATCCTGATCATGGGTGGGCTGGTTATCCTGCCCCTGATCGTCACCGTGGTTGACAGCTTCTTCCGCGTCGAGCCGATGAAAATGGGAACGCCGTTCGTCGGCCTTCGCAACTACATCGCCCTGATGACCGATCCGAACGTGCTGCAGAGCTGGACCAATACGCTGGTCTATGTGGTGATCTCCGTCACCATCGAAACGCTCGGCGGTCTTGCTGCCGCCTTGCTGCTCAACCGATCCGGCAGCGCACGCCGCTGGCTGCTTGCGATCGTCATCCTTCCCTGGTGCCTGCCGCCGGTGGTCAATGCCATCATCTGGCTTTGGATCTATAATCCGAGCTACGGCCTGCTGAACGGCCTGCTGCAATCCGTCGGGCTGATTTCGGAAAACCAGGTCTGGTTCAACGATCGCTTCACGGGACTGGTGCTGGTCTCGGTCGTGCATGCCTGGCGCATGATGCCGCTGACCGCAATCATCCTGCTTGCAGCGCTGCAATCCATTCCGTTCACCCTGTATGAGGCCGCAAGGCTTGATGGTGCAACACCGTGGCGGCAGTTCTCGCTGATCACCCTCCCGTTGATATCAAGCGGTCTCGCCATCGCGCTCAGCCAATCCACGGTCTTCGCCTTCAATCTGTTCGATGAAGCCTGGATCCTCAACGGCAGCTCGATGGATACCCGCAGCATCATGGTTCAGGTCTACATGATGGCCTTCCAGAACCTGAAATTCTCGCTCGGCATGGCCCTGTCGATCCTGGCGATGATCGCATCGCTGGCGGTCTCGGCGCTCTATGTCCTGCGCGTCTACAAAGAGACGAGGTTCGACTGATGCGGCGGCTTGGTTTCTATCTCGGTTGTGCGGTTCTGATCCTCTGGTCGCTCGGCCCGGTCTATTGGTCGCTGGTCACGTCACTGACGCCGCCGAATGCGCTGGTTAGCGATCAGTTGCACCTCTGGCCGCAGCAGATCACGCTGGAACATTACGGCAAGCTGTTCGGCGCGACGTCGACCAGCCAGGGCAATGAAGTGCAGTCGGTCTGGCCGCAGTTTTCGCGCGCCCTGTTCAACAGCGTGCTGACCTCGCTTCTGGCCACGGTCGTGACGGTGGTGATCGCCGCCTTCGGCGCCTGGGCTTTCGTCCGGCTTCGCTTTCCCGGTCGCGACACGATGTTCGTGCTGATCGTCGCGACGCTCGGCGTGCCTGCCTATACGGTGATGATCCCGCTCTACCGGATCATGATCGGGGCAGGGTTGGTCGATACCTATCTCGGCGTGACGCTAATCTATGTCTCCGCCTTTCTGCCGCTGGCCCTGTGGCTGATGCGCAGCGTCTATCAGGCCATGCCGTTGTCACTGGAAGAGGCGGCCTGGCTGGATGGGGCTTCCAAGCTCTACACGCTGGTGCGCATCGTCCTGCCGCTCGCCGGACCGGGCTTGATGGCGACGGCGATCCTGACGTTTCTCTCGGCCTGGGGCCAGTTCATGGTTCCGCTGGTCTTCTCTCCGACCCTGAGCACCAAGCCGCTGACGGTGCTCATTCCCGAATTCGTAACCCGCAACTATGTGGACTACGGCCTCATGAACGCGGCCGGGATCGTGGCGATCGTACCGCCCGCCCTGCTGGTGCTCTTCCTCAATCGCTTCCTCGTGCAGGGCCTGATGGCCGGTGCGAGCAAATAAAGGACTGCAGACATGAATCTGACCGAAAAAGTCATCAAGGAACAATTCCCCTTCTGGGAAAAGGCACTCGTCCAGCCGCTGCCGAAGGTCTCTGCCAAGACCGTCGTCGTGACAGGCTGCGGCACGTCCTTCTATCTTGCCCAGACCATCGCCGTAGCGTTTAACCAGAATGGCCAGCCGGCCGTCGCGGTGCCGGGTGCGGAATGGGCGGTGCGCCCCGGTGACTATGTCGTCGATCTCTCCGATGTCTGCGTCATCGGCATTTCCCGCTCTGGCACCACGACCGAGACCGTCCAGGCTGTCGAGGCCTCGCGCAAGGCCGGCATGAAGACCATCGCCATTTCCTGCGAGCCGGACACAACGATCCTCAAGGCCGCCGATATCGCCGTCTACCTACCGACGCATGGCGAGGAAGGCATCGTCATGACGGTATCGGCCTCGCTGATGCTGCTCGCAGGCCTGCGCATGGCCGGCGTCAAGCTGGGTTCCGTGGCCGAAGCTCATGCGGCGCTTGCTGCCGCCGAAGCCGCCGTGCCGCTGATCAAGGATCGCACCCATTACGTCTATCTCGGCGCTGGCCCGCTTTACGGAATGGCGACCGAGGGCTGCCTGAAGCTGCAGGAAATGTCGATCACCTTCAGCCAGGCGTTCCATCCGCTGGAATATCGCCACGGCCCGATAAGCCTGATCGACAGCCAGTCCGTCGTCGTTATCCTTTATTCGCCGGAGACGCTGGAAGACGAGGCAAAGGTTGCCCGCGAAGTGCAGGCCTTGGGCGCGCATGTCATCGGTCTGGGCGGCCCCGGCGACCTGTCGATCCCGTTGTCGCAGGCCGGTCCGGCCCGCGCGCTCGAACTCCTGCCGGCGCTGCAGATCATCGGCGAGCGCGTCGCCAACCAGAAGAACATGGACACGGCCCAGCCGCGCCATCTGAGCAAAGTCGTCGTTCTCCAGTAAGAGGAACTGCAATGGCCAAGATCTGCCTGATCGGTGCCGGCAGCACCGTTTTTGCCCAGAACATCCTGTCCGATGTGCTGTCGAACCCCGATCTCGCCGATAGCGAGATCGCCCTGATGGATATCGACGTAGAACGGTTGTCGACCTCGGAAATCATGGCGCGGCGGATCGGCGATACGTTGGGATTGAAGGATTTGAAGATAGCCTCCTTCACCGATCGTCGTGGGGCGCTGAAGGGGTCCGATTTCGTTATCCTGATGATGCAGGTCGGCGGCTACAAGCCGGCGACGGTGACGGATTTCGAGGTTCCGAAGGAATTTGGCCTTCGCCAGACGATCGCCGATACGCTCGGCATCGGCGGCATCTTTCGGGCGCTGCGCACCATTCCGGTGATCTTCGATATCGCCCGCGACATGCGTGACGTCTGCCCGGATGCGCTGATGATGAACTACGTCAACCCGATGGCGATGAATTCCTGGGCCATGGCGGAAGCCTTTCCGGATATCCGCTATGTCGGCCTCTGCCATTCGGTGCAGGACACGTCGAATTATCTCGCCCGTTCGCTCGGCGAGGATATTGCCGATATCGATTTCCGCTGCGCCGGCCTCAACCATGTGGCCTTCTTCACCAAGTTCGAGAAGCGCCACAAGGACGGGCGCCGCGAGGACCTCTATCCCCGGCTGCGCGCCAAGGCGGAGAGTGGCGATTACGACCGGGACGACGCGGTGCGCTGGGAGACGATGAAGCATTTCGGCCATTTCGTCACTGAAAGCTCGATCCATTTCAGCGAGTATACGCCCTGGTTCATCAAGCGCGGCCGCGAGGACCTGCTGGCGAAATACCAATTGCCGCTCGACGAATACATCACCCGCTGCGAAGACCAGATCGCCGACTGGCATGTGTTGCGCAAGGAATTGGAGGATGCCGGCAAGCCGCTCGAGGTTTGCCGCTCCAACGAATATGCCTCGGCGATCATCCACGGCATGGTGACCGGCACGAACTACCTGATCTACGGCAATGTCCGCAACAACGGCCTGATCGACAACCTGCCGACCAATGCGGCGGTCGAGGTGCCCTGCCATGTCGACCGCAACGGCATCCAGCCGGTGCGCGTCGGTTCGGTGCCGCCGCAGCTTGCTGGCATCATGCGCATGTCGCTGAACGTCCAGGAACTGACCGTTCAGGCGGCACTGACGGGTCGTCGCGATCACATCTATCACGCCGCAGCCCTCGATCCGCATACCGGTGCCGAGTTGTCGCTCGATGAAATCCGCGCCCTCTGCGACAAGTTGATCGCTGCCCACGGCAATTACTTGCCCGCTTATCGGTGAGAGGTGTGATGAACGGCTTCACGACAATCGACAACGTATCTCCTGGGCGCCGGCGCAGCCCCATACTCCCTCATTCCTGTGCCTGTCACAGGAATCCAGCCAGCCCAAGTCTTTGGGCTGAAAGAGCTTTCCTCGACCCGACGGACGTCGGGTCGCTGGATTGCCGGGACAAGCCCGGCAATGAGGGTGAGTGGGTTGCGTTCTCTACCCTATACCGCATCCGCCGCAGCCCCGTGCAGCCGACATGCACTGAAAGGAATTCCATGGCTCAGGTATCACTCGACAATCTGGTCAAGGCTTATGCCAACGTGCAGGTGATGCATGGCGTCAGCTTCGATGTCGCCGATGGCGAGTTCGTTGCGCTGGTCGGTCCGTCCGGCTGCGGCAAGTCGACCCTCTTGCGGATGATCGCGGGACTGGAGGAAATCTCCGGCGGTACGATTTCCATCTCCGGCCGCGTCGTCAACGACGTCGAGCCGAAGGAACGCGATCTGGCGATGGTGTTCCAGAACTACGCGCTCTATCCGCATATGACGGTGCGCGACAATATGGGCTTCTCGCTGAAGCTGCGCAACGCGCCGAAGGCGGAAATCGAGACCCGGGTTCGCGAGGCGGCCGGCATTCTCGGCCTCGTCGATTATCTCGACCGCATGCCGAAGCAGCTTTCGGGCGGCCAGCGCCAGCGTGTCGCCATGGGCCGGGCGATCGTGCGCCAGCCGGCCGTCTTCCTGTTCGACGAACCGCTGTCCAACCTCGATGCCTCGCTGCGGGTGCAGATGCGAGCGGAAATCCGCGCGCTGCATGACCGTCTCGGTTCGACCTCGATCTTCGTGACCCATGACCAGGTGGAAGCCATGACCATGGCCGACCGCATCGTGGTGCTACGATCCGGGCGGCTGGAGCAGGCTGGCGCGCCGCTCGATCTTTACGACAAACCCGCCAATGCTTTCGTTGCCGGCTTCATCGGCTCGCCGGCGATGAACCTGATCAAGGGGGACGCGGCGAATGGTTCGATCCGGCTGTCGCCGAACCTCTCGGTGCCGGCACCGGTCGCGGCAACGGGTCCGGTCATCTGGGGCGTTCGTCCGGAACATCTCGACCTCGTCCCGGCAGAAGCGCCGGGAGCCATCGATCTGAGGGTGACCGCCGTTGAAAGCACCGGCCATGCGACCTTCGTGATGGGCGAGAGCGACGGGATTGCCATGACGGCGCTGTTCACGGATCGGCCGAGCCTCGTGCGTGGCGATGTCATCCACCTCAATCCGCGTGCGGACAAACAGCATCTGTTCGAGGCGGAAAGCGGCAACCGCATCGGCTGACATGAGATTGCAGGTTCAAGCCAACGAAGAACAGGCGAACCGGCAGAAGCACAGGAACGATAAACATCCCGGCATGCCCAGAGGAAAAGGGCCATCGCGCGGGACCAAGAAGAGGGTAACGCAATGAAATTATTGTATGGCACTGTTCTTTCCCTGCTGTTGTCGGCGCCCGCGAGCTGGGCCGATACCGAGATCACCTATCAGTTCTGGGGCAGCCCGCAGGAGGTCGAGGCGTGGAATGCCGTCGCCCGTTCCTTCGAGGCCGAACACCCCGGCATCAAGGTCAATGTCGAAGCCTCTGACTGGGACAGCTACTGGGAAAAGCTCAAGGTGAAGATGGCGGGCGGCACGCCGCCGGATGTCTTCGCCATGGATGCGCCGCTCTACAAGGATTGGCAGTCGCGCGGCGTCCTGCTCAACCTGCAGCCTTATATCGACAAGGAGAAGGGCATTCTCGACGGCGTCTATCCGATCACGCTGAAGGCCTATGAAACGCCAGAAGGCTACTTCGGCCTGCCGCGCGACTTCCAGACGATCGTGCTCCACTACAACAAGGATATGTTCGACGCGGCAGGCGTCGCCTATCCCACCGACAGCTGGACCTGGGACGATCTGAGGGCAACCGCCGCCAAGCTGACGCTCGACAAGAACGGCGACGGCAAGACCGACCAATGGGGTTTCTGGGCAGAAGCCTATGACATGGAGCCGCTCTGGGGTGCGCTCGTCTGGGCCTTTGGCGGCGATGTCGTCGATCCACCGGCCGGCAAGACGCTGATTTCCTCACCGGAAGCGACGGCCGCCTTCCAGTTCCTCTCCGACATGTGGTTGACCGACAAGTCTCTGCCGACACAACTGCAACTGCAGCAATATGGCACCGACGGCTTCTACGCCGGTATCGCCGCCATGGGCGTTTCCGGTCACTGGACGGTGCCGGATTACAGCCCGCTCGCTTTCAAATGGGATATCGCGCCCATGCCGAAAGGTCCGGCGGGCCGCGCCACATCGGTCAATTCAGCCGGCTTCGTGATTGCCAAGGGCAGCAAGCATCCCGACGAGGCCTGGGCTTTCGCCAAATATGCCTTCGGCGAAAAGGGCCAGACGGAGCTTGCCAAGATCGGACTGGCGATTCCGGTGCGCCAGGCGATCGCCGAAGGTCCCGCCTATCTCCAGCAGACGACCAAGATCGACCACTCCCTCTTCGTCAAGGCGCTCGATTACGCCAAGCCGAAGCCTGTCTTCAAGGGATATGAAGAATGGTCGAGTGCGGTCGGCGATGCGCTGACGATGATCTGGTCGGGCGAGATGGAGGTTGCAGACGGGCTTGCGGAGGCGGTCGCCAACGGCGACGACGTGCTCGCCCGGAACAAGTAATATGGGCTCGCTCCGGCCGATGGGATCGGAACGCTGGTGGGTGCTGGCTTTTCTCCTGCCGACGCTCGCCGGGCTCTTGCTGGCGAGTTTCGGCTCGATCCTGGCGACGCTCGCTCTCAGTTTCACCGACTGGGACCTGCTGACGTCGCCGGTCTCGGCCGGCCTGAGCAACTATGCCGACCTGCCGTCGGATCGCCTGTTCATGAAGGCACTGTGGAACACGCTGGCGTTTGCTGCACTCTACGTGCCGATGACGGTCGTCCTGTCGATGCTGATCGCGATGGGGCTCAACCGTCCGATAGCCGGCATCGGCTGGTTCCGGGTCATGTTCTTCCTGCCGGCTGTCTGTTCGCCGACGGCGACCGGTCTACTGTGGCAATGGATCTATGCGCCGGATAGCGGTGTGCTGAACGCCGGGCTGTCGCTGGTCGGAGCGGACTCCGTCAACTGGCTGGGGCCGCGCATGGCGCTCTATTCGGTCGTCATCGTCAATGTCTGGGGCGCGATCGGCAGCGGCATGATCATCTTTCTCGCCGGGCTGCAGGCGATCCCGAAAGAGTTCTACGAGGTAACGCGGCTCGATGGTGCGACGGCCTGGCAGCGGCTGCGTTTCGTCACGCTGCCGGCCCTGGCGCCGAGCATCTTCTTCCAGAGCGTGCTGACGACGATCAATGCCTTCCAGGCCTTCGACTATATCTTCGTGCTGACCCGCAGCGGCAACGGCAACTCCACGATGCCGACTTTGGTCTTTTCCATCTATCGCAACGGCTTCCGCTTCTTCCGGATGGGCGATGCCGCCGCGCAGGCGATCGTGCTGACGGCGATGATCCTGCTTCTGACCCTCATCTATTTCCGCATCGAGAAGAAATGGGGCGAGCAATGACGCGCATGCGCCGCAACGACTGGGCCGCGTTCCTTGCTCTCTGCCTGGGAGCGGTCGCCATGTTCGGGCCGTTCGTCTGGTTGCTCTCGACCAGCCTCAAGCCGATGGCGGAACAGTTCGACATGCGGCTTCTGCCGCAGCAGCCGACGCTTGGCAACTACACCCGCCTGTTCGAGATCATGCCGTTCCATCTGTTGATCTGGAACAGCCTGAAGATCTCGCTGATCTCGACGCTTGGCCAGTTGCTGACATGCTCCATGGCCGCCTTCATGTTCGCCATCGTCCGCTTTCCGGGACGCAATATCCTCTTTGCCCTGCTGCTGGTCACGCTGATGGTGCCCGCGCAGGTCACGGCGATCCCGCAATTCATCATCTTCAAGACCATCGGCCTCTATGGCACGCAGGCACCGCTCTATATTCCGTCCTTCCTGGGCGGCGCCTTCGGCACCTTCCTGATGCGCCAGTATTTTCGCACCATCCCGCTGGAACTCGCCGAAGCCGCGCGGATGGACGGGGCCTCCTTGGCGCGGATTTTCTTCACGATCTACCTGCCGCTCGCCAAGCCGGCGCTGGCGGCCTTCGCCATCATCGCCTTCATGGTGTCGTGGAACGATCTGTTCTCGGCGCTGATTTATCTGCCGTCCGACGTGGACAAGACGACGCTGACGGTCGGGCTGGCGCTGTTCCAGCAGCAATATTCCGGTCACTGGACGCTGATGATGGCGGCCTCGATCATCTCGATGGCGCCGGTGGTGATCGCTTTCTTCATGGCGCAGAAACAGTTCGTGGCCGGTATGGCGATGACCGGCTTCAAATGATGCCCGGTTGCTGATGGACATCTACGGGGAGATGAGGGAAGAATTGACTATTAAGTCTATGCAATAAAGGGGAATCCCTTGAATTTCATTTTCTTCTCTCCGCACTTTCCCGCCTACAATGCAGAGTTCTGCTATCATCTAAGCCTCAACGGCGTGCGGGTGCTTGGCATCGGCGATACGCCGTATGATGCTCTCTCCGAAAAACTCAGGGCCTCGCTCACCGAATATTACCGCGTCGGCGACATGGAGGATGATGACGAGGTCATTCGTGCCGTCGGTTATTTCATCCACCAGTATGGCAAGATCGACCGCTTCGAGAGCCTGAACGAGCACTGGCTGGAGCTTGAGGCGCGCATTCGGACGGACTTCAATATCTACGGGACCAAGCTGGATTTCATCGACAATCTCAAACAGAAATCCCGAATGAAGGACTATTTCAACCGCAGCGGCGTCGCCACCGTCGCGCATCTGAAAAGCTCGGACAAGGCGAGCGCGCAAGCCTTCATCGATCAGGTCGGATACCCGATCGTAGTCAAACCGGATCTCGGCTCCGGCGCCAGCATGACCTACAAGATCTCGACGGCCCGGGAGTTCGACAGCTTCTTCAGTAACAAGCCTTCGGACATCTCCTTCATTCTTGAGGAATATGTCGACGGGATCATCCTGACCTATGACGGCCTGATCGACAGGTACGGCAATGTGGAATTCGCCACCAGCCATCGCTTCGAGCAGAGCATCATGGAGGTCGTGAACACCGATTCCCACCTCTACTATTTCTGCCTTCCGTCGATCGATCCCGAGGTCGAGGAAGCGGGCCGCAATATCCTGAAAGCCATGGATATCCGCGAGCGCTTCTTCCACATCGAGCTTTTCAAGCGCAAGCGCGACGGCAAAATCATCGCGCTGGAAGTCAACATGCGGCCGCCCGGCGCCTGGATGACGGATGCGATCAACTATACCCACGATATGGATGTCTACCGTGAGTGGGCCGGCATGGTGGCGCTCAATCGTGTCGGCGGGCCGTTCCCCGGCAAGTATTTCACCGGCTATGCCAGCCGCAAGCATCGACTGGACTACAAATACACCCACCACGAGATCGTCGGCCGCTGGCATGAAAAGCTCGTTAAATATCAGGAGGTGGAAACGGTATTCCGACGTGCTATGGGTGATTTCGCCTACCAGTTCCGGTCTGAGGACCTCGACGAGGTACGGGAGATCGTGGCGTTCATTCAGGAAACCAAAGTCTGAGCCATGCGCGTTTCGTACCATAATGATCATAGCGGGCATCTCGATCGCCCGATGGAATACAAGGTCTACGGCCATGCGGGGCGCCCCTTGCTGGTCTTCCCGACGTCCAACGGCCGGTTCTTTCAGTATGAAGATTCCGGCATGATTGCTGAACTGCAGGGTTTCATCGAGGCAGGCAAGATCCAGGTCTGGACCGTCGACGGGATCGACGGCGAAACGTTCTTCAGCAAGGACGATGATCTCCAGCACAGGATCGAACGGCATCAGGCCTATTTTCGCTATATCAGCGATGAGGTCATGCCCGAGATCGCACGGGTCAGCGGCGAGGCGAACGGTGGCAACGATATCCGGCCGCTTTTGACGGGATGCTCGATGGGCGCGTTTCACGCGACCAATTTCCTCCTGCGCTTTCCCTGGCTCGGCGCCGGCGTCATCGCGCTGAGTGGGGTCTACTCGACCAAGCACTTCTTCGGATCCAGCCTCGAGGGCTCGATTTACTTCAATTCGCCACTCGACTATCTCGCCAACCTGCAGGACGGGCAGGTTCTGCGGCAGATCCGCAATCTACGCCTGATATTCTGCTGCGGGCAGGGGGCGTGGGAAGACGAGATGCTGGAAGAGACGCGCGCGCTCGAAGCCGTGCTGCAACAGAAGTCCATCCCGGCCTGGGTCGATTACTGGGGCAAAGATGTCAACCACGACTGGCAGTGGTGGCGCCCGCAAATGTCGTATTTCCTGGAAAGATGGCTGGCGGGTTGATCGGGGCTAACGATGGGCGCCTCTGGTGAGGCGGCAGACTATTGATATTCCGCAGATTCCACCAGGTCCGTCATTCCTGTGCTTGTCACAGGAATCCAGCCAGCTCAAGTCCTTGAGCTGAAAGAGTCTTTTGACCCGACAGACGTCAGGTCGCTGGATCCCCGCCACGAGGGCGAGGATGACGGAGGATGGGGTCAATCTCCGTCAGATAGTCAGCTTTGAATTGTATCAGCAGTTTGAGCCGCTCAGCTTCTTCAAAGCTTCCGTGCGAACCTTCTCAGGCCGCCGGCTGCTTAGTCTTGCGCAGGTAGGGCAGCACTGTTTCGTAAGCGCCGAAGCGGGTGACGGCATCTTCGTTCGAGACGGCGGCGGTGATGATGACATCGTCGCCCTGCTGCCAGTTTGCCGGCGTCGCGACCTGGTGCTTGCTGGTCAACTGGATGGAATCGATGGCGCGCAGGATTTCCGCGAAGTTGCGGCCGGTCGTCATCGGGTAGGTGAGGATCAGCTTGATCTTCTTGTCCGGGCCGATGACGAAGACGGAGCGAACCGTCGCGTTGTCGGCGGGCGTGCGGCCTTCCGATGTGTCACCGGCGGCGGCTGGCAGCATGTCATAGAGCTTGGCGACCTTCAGTTCCTTGTCACCGATCAGCGGATAATCGACGTCGAAGCCGGTGGCGACCTTGATGTCCTGCTTCCACTTCGAGTGGCTTTCGACCGGATCGACGGAAATACCGATGACCTTGGCACCGCGCTTCAGGAATTCCTGCTCCAGACCGGCCATCGCGCCGAGTTCGGTCGTGCAGACCGGGGTAAAATTCTTCGGATGCGAGAACAGCACGGCCCAGCCATCGCCGATCCAGTCGTGGAAGCTGACTTCGCCGATCGTCGTATCGGCGGTGAAATCCGGGGCAATATCATTGATGCGAAGGCTCATAATCCCATCCACTTTTCGGTTGCCGATGCCGGGATCACGGGCGGGTATTCCCGGCATCATCTTGAAATCCGGTGAAAAAATAGCCGCTGCTTCGGCGATGTCAATTTCTATTATTTTTGTAGAGATAGGATGATCGGCTGCTGGAAATCGCAAATTGCCGAGGACGTTCAGCGCAGAGTGCTGGGTGTCGTTCCATATCTTGCGCGGAAGGCCGTGGCGAAATGGGCGGAATCGGAAAAGCCGGTCTCGAAGGCGATCGAGGTCATCGGCATCGTCGTGTTTTCCACGAGGAAACGGGCATAGCGCAGCCGGGTTTCGAGGATGAAGCGTTTCGGCGTCATGTTCGTATGCTGCTGAAACAGACGGGCGAACTGGCGTGGCGACAGGCCAACGGCCTGGGCGGCCTGTTCCGGCGACACGTCACGGCCCTTTCGGCTTTCGATCAGCACGACGGCGCGCTGGATGCGGGTGTCGCTGAAATTGCGGTAGACGGTCGCCCGTTCCTGGTCGAAGGCGCTCATCGTCTTCTGTTCGGTGAGGGATAACTGGTGCACCACCTTGGCGGCACGATCCGGGCCGCAATGGGTGCGGATCAGGTCGGTCATCAACGACAGGACAGAAATGCCGCCGGGCACCGTGATGCGCGCCCTGTCGATCAGGAAATCGTCGCGCGTCGAGAAGCTGAGCCGCGGAAATGCCATGCGGAAGTCCTCGCCGTGGAAGGGATGGACGCTGGCCTTGTGGCCGGCGAGCAGCCCCTCTTGCGCGAGCACGAAGACGCCGGTGCAGACCCCGATGATCGGCACGCCGGCCGAGGCCGCGACGCGCAGATAGGCGCGATGGCGGGGAGGGGCGGCCCGCAGATGCGGCAGGAGACCGCCGATCACCACGATATAATCGAAGTCGTTCGGATTGGTGTAGGCGGCGTCTGCCTGAACGCGGATGCCGCAACTGGCCACAGCGCTCTGGCCGGGCTCGCCCATGATCGACCAGCGGCAATAGAGCGGGCGTGAATTGTCGGCGAAGTCGGCGGCGTGGCGCAGCGGCTCGACGATCCCTGTCAGCGACATCATCGGGAAGGTCGGCCAGAGAAGAATGCCGATAGTGAGATCGGGCTTGCGGTCCCGCGCCGTCAGCAGGCGTTCCTGCCACAGGCCATCCAGCCAATGCACATAGTCGTCGCCGCCTTCATTGGTTGCGTCTTTCTCGGGACCCATCAACTCTCCGCAGACACCAAAGCAGTGTCGATTTTTCAAAGATTATGTCTGATTTTTAAAATTCTGCCAGCGCTTTTACTGCCAGAGTTTGGCTTGTCGAACACGACAATCCGGCGGTCAACTTCCGGATCGGGGAACCAGAAACAGGGATATGAACGATGAAACTTTCTCTCTCGAGAAGGCTGGTGATGCACGCCCTTTTGGCAGCGGCAACGGGCTTGACAGCCTTTTCGCCGGCCGGCGCCTTCGAGCTTGCGCAGGAAAGCAAGCTGACCGTCGCCTTTACCGGCGACATGCCGGGCTCCGGCTGGCAGGACGGCAAGATGATCGGCTATGACGGCGAGATCATGCAGCGGATCGCCGACAAGCTCGGCCTCAAGATCGAACCGGCGCTGATGGAATGGTCCGGCACGATAGCCTCCGTCGAGGCGGGCCGCGTCGATGTCATGCTCGGAACCATGGGCTGGACCGAGAAGCGCACCAAGATCATGACCCTGTCCGAGCCGATCCACTATTTCAAGAACGGCATCATGCAGTCGACCAAGACCAACTGGGACAAGCTTTCGGATCTCGAAGGCAAGAAGGTCGGCACGATCACCGGATTTTCCTTCGTGCCGGAACTGAAGGCGATCAAGGATCTGCAGTTGTCTCTCTACGACACCTCCGATGCCGCCGTCCGCGATTTGATCGCCGGCCGTATCGACGCCGTGATCGGCGATCCGCCGGTGGTGTCCTATGCGATCAAGCAGAATCCGGACTGGAATATGCAGTTCCTCGCCTTCAGCGACACCAACCCGCAGTTTCCACTGCTGACCGGGCTCGGTCAGGTGGTTTACGGCCTCAACAAGAAGAACGACGACCTGCGCCAGAAGATGGACGCCATCATCGCGGACATGTGGAAGACCTGCGAGATGAAGGCGATCGGTGAGCGTTACGGTCTTTCCGCCGATGTCTGGTACCAGCCGGCCGGTGAAAACTTCCGCGCCGGCGTCGATCGCCCCGCCGATTACAAGCTGCCATCCTGTGCGGCAGGCGGCTGAACCCTGGTTTGGGAGGGCTGCCGGTCGGCGGTCCTCCTTTTATCCGACACATAGAAACAAGACGGGGAATGCTGATGGACGCGCTGTTGAGTGTCGCGGGCCTGCGCAAGAGCTATGGGCCGGTCGAAGTGTTGAAGGGGATCGATTTCTCGGTGAAAGCCGGCGAGAAGATTGCCTTGATCGGCCCTTCGGGGTCGGGGAAATCCACCTGCCTGCGCTGCATGAATTTTCTGGAAACGCCGACGGCGGGCGAGATCCGGCTCGATGGCGAGCGGATCGGCATGCGCGATGGCCGGCTGATGAGCGACCGGCAACTGGCACCGCAGCGCGCCGAGATGGGCATGGTCTTCCAGCTGTTCAATTTGTGGCCGCATCTGAGCGTCGCCGAGAATGTAGCGATCGCCGTGCGCAAGGTGCGAGGCCTTCCGGCGAAGGAAGCCCGTGACCTGGCGCTGGAGATGCTGGCCAAGGTGCACATGGCACACCGAGCGAATGCCTCGCCGCTGGAGCTGTCCGGCGGGCAGCAGCAACGTGTCGCGATCGCCCGCGCGTTGGCCCAGAAGCCGAAGCTGATGCTGTTTGATGAGCCGACCTCGGCACTCGACCCCGAACTGGTGCGCGAGGTGCTGACGGTGATCGAGGAACTGGCGGATGAGGGGCGCACCATGCTTCTCGTCACCCATGAGATTGCCTTTGCCCGCGATGTCGCCGACCGCGTGATGTTTCTCGATGGCGGCGTGATTGTGGAAGAGGGGCCGGCGAGCGCGGTGATCAACACGCCACGCGAGGAGCGGACCCGCAGCTTCCTCAAGCAGATCCGGCATTGAGGATCGCGTCATGCCTGATTTTTCAACCTTTCGCCTGATACTCGAAGGCCTGCTCACCGGGCTTAGCGTCACAGTGATTGTAGCTCTTGCGGCGCTTGTCATAGGCCTCGTCCTCGGCTTCGGCCTTTGCCTTCTCAGGGAGTTTACCCGGATAAGGACGGTGCATTTTACCATCGACGCTTATGTCGAACTGCTGCGCAACATTCCGGCGCTGACGCATCTGTTCATTCTCTATTTCGGTCTTGCCAGCCTTGGCTTGAGGCTATCGTCGATCACAGCCGCAATCGTCGGTCTCGGACTGATCGGCGCTGCCGTGACTTGCGATATCTTTCGCGCCGGTTTCCGGTCTTTGCCGAAGGGGCAGATCGAGGCCGCACTCGCCGTCGGCTTGAGGCCCGGCCAGACAATCGTCTCCATCCTCACGCCGCAGGCGATGCGCATCGCGCTTCCGGGCTTAAGCAATTACGCCGTGCAACTCGTCAAGGACACATCGGTCGTCTCGGCCATCGCCGCGCCGGAGATCATGTTCTTTGCCCGCTCCATGGTCACGTCATCGTTCCAGACGACGCTCATCTATGCGACGGCCGCCGGTCTCTACCTGCTGCTGAGCCTGCCCCTGATGCAGGGCGTGCGTGTTCTCGAAAACCATTATGGAAAGCTCAAGGCATGACCGGATTCCTCCAGCCCTATGTCGAATATGGCAGCGAGTGGTGGCCGCTTCTGGCCGAAGCGATGCTGAACACCGCGCTGCTCACCATCGCCGGCTTCGCTTTGTCGGTGGTCTTCGGACTCGCCTTGCTGCTCTGCCAGACATCCAGTTCGAAGGCGTTGCGAGGCTTTGCCACAGTCTATGTGACGACCTTGCGCGGCGTGCCGCTGCTGGCCATCCTGTTCCTGCTCTATTTCGGCCTGCCGGGTGTCGGGATTACTTTCGATGCCCTCACGGCCGCGGTGTTGGGCTTGTCGCTTTGCTTCGCCGCCCAGGTTTCGGAGCTTTTTCGCGCCGGTTTGAAGGCGATCCCGAAAGGACAGCGTGAGGCGGCAATGGCGGTCGGGTTCACACCGGTCCAAAGCTTCACCTTCATCATCCTGCCGCAGGTGGTGCGGGTCATTCTCTCGCCGATGATCGTGACCTTCGTGTCGCTGTTGAAAGACTCCTCCCTTGCCTCGCTGATCACGGTCAATGAACTGGTGCTGACCGGTCGGGCCATGGCGACCGAATACTTCCTGCCGCTGCAGATCTATGTCGCGGTCGGCCTCTGCTACTTCATGATCGGCTGGCCGTTCTCCATCCTCTCCCGTCGCCTTGCCGCACCCGCAGCCCGCTAGAATATCCAAGGAAAGTCATAAGCATGGATACGCAACCGAAAGGCGGCGGTGAAAACCGCGTCCGTTCCCCTGCCGATGCCGGCTCCTCGCGCCGGCCGGTGATCCTGATCACACCCGATCTTCTCCTGAGTGAGGAAGCCGAGACCGAGCATCAATACGCGGTGCGAACCAATTATGCCGAGGCGATCGGCGAGGCTGGCGGACTGGCTCTGATCCTGCCCTATCATTCCGGCGACATCGCCGATGTGCTTGCCCTGTGCGACGGCATTCTTGTGACAGGTACGCAACCGGGCGCGGATGTGCCAACCATTCGCAGCACCTTCGAGCGGGCGCTTGTTCAGCAGGCACTTGCGGCGAGAAAGCCGCTGCTCGGAATCTGCCATGGGATGCAGTTGATCGGCGAGTATCTCGGTGGCTCGTTTGCCAGGGACCTGCCGGACCTTGCCGGTGATGCCACGGCTCATCTTCCGCGTGCAGTTCCGGATCGCCTGGCGCACGAGATCGCCATCACCCCCGGCAGTCTGCTCGCCGGATGGCAGGGTGGCACGACGGCACGGGTCAACAGCCTGCACCGGCATGCGTTGATGGGCGAAGGCCGGTTCAAGGTGCTTGCGACGGCACCGGATGGCGTAACGGAGGCGTTCGAGGCCGTCGGAGATTCGTTCTGCCTCGGCGTGCAATGGCATCCCGAGTACCGGCTGACGGCGCTCGACCGGCAGATCTTGCAGGGTTTCGTGGCGAAATGCGCGGAGCGGGCAGTGCCACCGCGATCCTCAATCAACCCCCCTTCGTTCAAGGCACGTCTCGATGCTCTCGGGTTGTCTTTGCCTGAAGCCCCCACGCCACCGGGCGCCTTTGTCGGCGCGATCCGCAACGGCACTGTCGTCACAGTGTCGGGCCAGGTGCCCCTGCGCGACGGTAAGGTTATTCGTACGGGGCAGGTGGGAACCACCATTTCGATCGATGAGGCGCGGGAAGACGCCCGTTGCGCCCTGCTAAACGGGCTTGCGCAACTGGAAAAATGTACGGGCGGGCTGGATCGTGTCACCGGCTTTGTCCGCCTTGCCGGCTATGTCAGTGCCACGGCGGGTTTCACCCGTCACGGCCAGATAGTTGATGCGGCCTCGGAATTACTGCGCGATCTCTTTCCCGATCACTGGATGCATGCACGTGTCGCCATCGGCGTCTCGTCGCTACCGCGTGGCGTTCCGGTGGAAATCGAATTGTCGGCGACCGTTATGGAGGACCGCTGAGATGAAGCGCGTGGCCGTCATAGGGGCTGGTGTCGTCGGGGTGGCGAGCGCCTATTTGCTCTGTCGGGCGGGCTATGCCGTGACGCTTGTTGACAGGAATCACGGTCCCGCTTTGGGCACCAGCCGCGCCAACGGCGCTCAACTGAGCTATGCCTATGGCGACGCTCTTGGCTCGCCGTCGCTGCTGCGGCATTTGCCGGAAATCCTGATGGGACGTGACCCGGCTTATCGCGTCCGTTTGCAGGCGGACCCGGAATTCCTAATCTGGGGGTTACGGCTTCTCGCCGAATGCCTGCCAGCCCGTTCACTTGCCAACACGCGGCACCTGCTCGGGCTTGCCTCCGCCACGCGCCGGTTGCTGGAGGATGTTCTCGCCGAATTCGACCTGTCCTTCGACTATCAGGTGTCGGGCAAGATGATCCTCTATTCGACGGCAAAAGCTTTTGAGAGCGGTGCGAATGTGCACCGGCTGAAGCAATCGATGGGAATCCGGCAGGAAGTGCTGGACCGCGACGAAGCGACCGCAATCGAGCCTGCACTCGCGCTCTATCCCGATCCTATCGGCCGGGTCGTCTACAGTCCCGACGACCCTGCAGGCAGGCCCGACCGGTTCTGTGCTGGTCTGGTGGATGGACTTGTCCGGCGTTATGGCCTGCAGACCGTATTCGGGGAGGAGGTGCGCGGTATCCGGAGCCTGAAGGGTCAGGTTACCGGTCTGTCCTTTGCCACGCGTGAGCCGCTGGATTGCGATCTCGTCGTCATGACGACTGGGGGCGGGCTCGACTTATTGCCTCGGGGGGATCGCCCGTTCGCAAGCATCTGGCCGGTGCAGGGATATTCGATGACGGCGAGGGCAAGTGCTTCTGCCATGCGTGTTTCGATCACCGACCTGAAGCGGAAGCTGGTCTTTGCAAGACTGGGCGCTGACGTGCGGATCGCCGGTCTTGCGGATATTGGCGTAAAGCGCCTGCGCTTTTCGGGGGGGAGGTTCGTCACATTTCGATCCGCCTCTATCGAGGCCTTTGGCGGCACGTTCGACCATGGGGCCGATGATGTCTCTCCATGGTCCGGGGCAAGGCCCTGCACGCCGTCGTCCCGACCGATTATCCGGCCCGGGCATTTGAAAGGCCTCTATCTCAATCTTGGCCACGGTACGCTGGGCTGGACGCTGTGTCTTGGATCGGCGCAGTACCTGCTCGATCTGGTGACTGCCGGTCAGGGTGGGTGACCTTGCCCTTCAGCCGTTGGATTTTGCGCGAACCAGCTTCGGTTTCGCGGGCTCCCACGTCCTGACGAGGTCGCGACCGGATGCCTTTGCCAGATAGAGGGCTTCGTCGGCGCGGACGACAAGACGTCCGGCATCGGGGCCGATCGTATGATTGGCAAGCGTCGCAACGCCGATGCTGGCGGTGACGATGCCTTTCTCGCTCCCGGTATGCACCATATCGAGTGCCCTGATACGGTTGCGCAATTCATGCGCCAGCGCGACGGCGCCTTCTTCCGATGTATTGGGCAGGATCAACACCATCTCCTCGCCACCATAACGCGCGGCGCGGTCACCGGCGCGCCGCGCGACGGCACGCAGGCACTCGGCGATCGCCCGCAGGCAATCGTCGCCGGCGGTATGTCCATAGGTATCGTTGAAGGCCTTGAAACGATCCACATCGAGTAGAAGTAGGCTCAGCGCGCCTTCACCACGTCCAACCCGAGCGACTTCCTCCGTCATGACAGCATCGAAGGCGCGGCGGTTGAGAAGGCCGGTCAGGCCATCGGTTTCCGCCAGTTCTGCAAGGCGCATGTTCAGGTCTCGCAGGGCTTGCTCGCTCTGCTTGCCCTTGGTGATATCGGAGCAGACGACGAAGCAGGTGCCATCGGCCGCCGGGCTCGTTCGGGATTCGATCCAGCGGCCGTCGAACAGCGGAAACTGCACGGTACCGGGCTGGCGCAATCGAGAGCAGGCAGCGTTGACCCACTCGGTAGCCTTGTCGGCGGGAATGTTGATCAGTTCGCCGCGGGCGATCGAGGCGTAGAGGATGGATGCGGCGGGTGTGCCGGGCACGCGCAGGTCCGCCGTCAGCGGGAACATCGCGCGGTACTGTTCGTTGCAGAAAACGACGCGGAGATCCTTGTCGAACATGATGATGCCGTCGGCCATGTTGGTGAGGGCGGCGGTGGCCTTGCGCTCGCTTTCGGCGAGTGCCGCCTCCAGGTGAACCTTGGCGGTGATGTCGCGATTGTGTGTGATCAAACCCGTGGCGCGGCCCGCGTCGTCGCGCACCGGCGATTTCAAGGTGGACAGCGTCGCGGTCGAGCCGTCACGGTGCGTCACCTGTTGCTCGATGACTTCAGCTGTGCCCTGCTGCAACGCCTTCTGCTCATCCGCGCGGAATGCTGCCGCGATATCTGGCGGGTAGAAGTCGAAATCGGTCTTGCCAAGCAAGGTGTCCGCATTCGCGGCCTTCATCAGAGCCGCCGTGGCTGGGTTGGCGAGAATGAAACGGCCTTCTGTATCCTTGACGTTCAGGCAATCTGGAAGGCTGTCGATAACCGTCTTGTAGATGTGGTTTTTCAAGACCGCGTCACGCCGCCGCGTCTCGTTGGCGACGGCAAGCGAGACGAGTAGTGTGGCGGCAAAGGCGATGATGGCGATCGGGATAAGCGTTCCGGGTGCGAGCATCGACAGCTTCGCGTGCGGCAGGGCAAGAAAGCTGAGAGGGCCGACGGCGGCAATGCAGGCCGAGAAAAGCACGATGCCGCGCGTGGAGGGACGATCGTTCTTTTTCAGGGCGTGGGCGAGAACACCGATCGCAGCGGCAAGTCCAATGCCGGTCAATCCCGCAAAGACGCCGGCACCGCCGAGATAAACCCGAAAAGCGGCTGCACAGAAGGCGGTGACGATCAGCGCCACGGGACCGCCGAACAGGCCGGAAACCGCGACTAACGTTGTCCGCGAATCGATGAAGACGCCCGGTTCAATCTCGAATGGTCGGAGCATGACGATGATGGCGCCGATTCCCAGCAGCAATCCGAAGCCGAGCTGGCGAACGATCTGCGGGCAGACGATATTCGGAAGCCGCGCGTTGCTCCAGATGAGAACGAGCATCGACAGGATCGCCAGATTGGCGAGAAGTTCATACCAGGGGCTACTCAAACACAAGGTCTCCCCGGCGCAAACGCAAGAAACCGGCCGGAACGGTACAGCTTACCATCGCCCGGCAGGGCGAAATTTCAGTTAACAGACAACTGAAAAGCCCCGAAAACATGACTTTTGCCGCGCAAAGCTGACGGCAAATCTGGGGATGGCGGTTTCAAGGTTTATTTAAGCTTATTGTGAACTGCTGTTTTGCGTCGTTCTTGAACCCGTTTCCAATCCGGCAATGCGGCCAAGGCTGCGGCGCGTGATCAGAGATGGAGCGGTTGAATGGGCAAGATGCGTCTCGCGGCCTTCGATCCGCGACAAAAGTGTCTCGGTGGCGAGAACGCCCAACGCATGGCCGGATTGATCGATGCTGGCGAGGTTGACGAGGCTAAGCGCGGCGGTCGGCGAATTGTCATAACCGATGACGGCAAGGTCTTCCGGCACGCGGATTCCCATCTCGGCCGCCATATTCAGAAGCGTTATCGCGTCGAGATCACTCCAGCAGAAGACAGCTTCGGGACGATCCGGCCGCAGCAGAAAGGCTTTGAGGCTTTCCTCCCGTACGGGCGAAGCGACGGGGATGCTGTGGATGTCGATGGCCTCGCCGAGGCCGGCCATTTGCATCGCTTCCGAATAGCCGATCTCGCGCTGGCGGACGACCGAGACCCTGTGGCCCTCGCGGGAGCCGAGGGTCAGCATGCCGATTTTGCGATAGCCGCGCTCGATGAAAGCCTCGACAGCCACTGCGGCGCCGCGCTGGTCGTTGCAATTCACCGTGTCGAAATTTTTTGCATCCGGATCGTGATAGCCGATGGCCACGATCGGAATCTGGGCGGCGAAACGGGCGATGATTTCCGAAGGTAGTCGCGGCGCAATCAGAATCAGGCCGTCCATCTTGTAATCGATCATCGATTCAATCAGCGATGTTTCGAGTTGAATGCGGGCTTCGCTGACACCGATCATGGCGCGGTAGTGGGAGGGAGCGAGAATGCCGTTCACCCCGTCGATGATTTCTGGCAGGAACGGATTGCGGATATCGACCAGCAGCAGGCCGATTGTGAAAGTGCGGCCGCGGAGACCGCGCGCCGCCCGTGAAGGCCGGTAGCCAAGGGCTTCGATCGCGGCTTCGACCTTGCCGCGTAGAGCCTCGCTGACGCCGTAGGCGTTCCGCAAGACCTTGGAGACGGCGGCCACGGATACGCCCGCATGGGCGGCGACCGTTCGGATGGTCACGCGCCCGCTGGTCGTCGCCGTCTCGTCTCTTTCCAACATAATTTTCCCCGGTTTTTCAACTGCAAGGACCACCATGGCAGATGCCGCGAAAAATTTCTATTGCATCCCGGCAAAAAATGTAGAACGTTATACATAGAACGTTCTACACGACGTCAGGGAGGACATTGATGAACATGCACGCCACCCCCAATCGCAAGGGGCTGACGCAGCGCCACTGGTCCGCAGCCATGATCGCGCCCTTGGCGGACGAGGGCGCCGGCCGCCCGGCAAGCTTCGTTTCCAAAGTGTTTGCGCTCGACAGCGTTCCGCCCGTTGCTGACCTGTTCATTTCCGCGCAAGGGCTCTATCGCTGCTTCATCAATGGCAAGCGCGTCGGCGAAAATCCGCTGACGCCCGGCTGGACCAATTACGATCACCGCATCGCCTATCAGCAGTACGATGTTTCCTCACTGCTGACCGTTGGTGACAATCGCATAGAGGTCTGGCTGGCCGACGGCTGGTATCGTTCGCCGATGATGTGGGGCAAGCATGCCATCCCGAATTGCTGGGGCGACCGGATCGGGGCCGTTGTCGAGATCGTGGCCGGAGGCCGGACGCTGCTTGCCACCGATGCAAGCTGGAAGAGCGGTGCCCTGCCGATCGTTAAATCCGGCATCTATTTCGGCGAAATCTACGATGCCCGCCTCGATAAGCTCAGCGAAACTCATGGCACAGAAGCGATCGACTTTGACAAGGCGCTTCTTGTCGCCCAGGAAACGGCTGCCGTGCGCGAGCTTGCTCCGTTAGCACCTGTCGAACACTGGCGCGACGCCGAAGGACGGCTTGTCTACGATTTCGGCCAGAATGTCGGCGGTTATGTCCGTTATACTGTGCGGGGCAAGGCGGGCGCGCAGGTCCGCGTCGAACATTCGGAAGTCCTCGGACCCGACCGCTATTTCGACAACCGCAACTACCGCACCGCCGTCGCTGAGACGCTATACACACTTTCGGGCGAGGGCGACGAGATCTACTCGCCCTATTTCACCTTCCAGGGCTATCGTTATGCGCGGCTGACCATTTCCGGAGAAGCCGAGATCGTTTCAATCGCCTCGGTGCCGATCAGCTCGGTGCCGGATGTCAAGGGTGGCTTCGAGAGCGGCTCCAGCCTCGTCAACCGTCTTGTTCTGAACACGGTCTGGTCACAGCGCGGCAACTTTATCGAAGTGCCGACCGATTGCCCGCAGCGCGACGAGCGCCTGGGCTGGACCGGGGATGCGCAGGTCTTTGCATCGACGGCTTGCTGGCTGGCCGACAGCGAAGATTTCCTGCGCAAATATCTTCGTGACGTGATGTCCGACCAGCGCCCGGATGGCGCAATCCCGCATGTCTCGCCGGACCCGACGCGGCGGCATCCCGAGCATTTTCCGGGCTATGCCGGATCGACCGGCTGGGGCGATGCAATCGTCATCATTCCCTGGGTTCTCTACACGCATTACGGCGATCGCGCTGCGCTCGATGAGTGCTTCGATGCGATGGTCCGCTGGGTGGATTTCCT
Source organism: Rhizobium sp. Leaf453 (assembly GCF_001425605.1). GTDB lineage: Bacteria > Pseudomonadota > Alphaproteobacteria > Rhizobiales > Rhizobiaceae > Pararhizobium. The sequence continues at coordinate 73,874 of NZ_LMRG01000009.1, forward strand.
CTGGTCAATTTCGGACGGGCCAATCGTTCGCCCGCCGCCGCATTGGGGTGATCGCGGCTTTACCTTCGGCGACTGGCTGCAGCCGGTGGGCGACAATCGCAAGCCGCGCCCGACCATTGCCGACGACTGCGCGGCAACCCTCTACCATTTCATCTCGACGGCGCTTGTGGCGCGTATTGCGGGCGTATTGGGGCGTGACAACCTGCGTCAGGCGATGCAGCGTCGGGCAGCCGACATCCGCCAGGCCTTTGCCTTCGAGTTCATCTCGCCATCCGGCCGGATCGCCCATAACGACCAGACATCCTATGCGCTGGCGTTCCTGAACGATCTGATTCCGGTCGAGCATTTCGAGGCCGCGAAAGGTCATTTCCGCCGGGTCGTCGAGGATGCCGATTATCGGATCGGCACGGGTTTCATCGGTACGCCGGCGCTCTTGCCATCGCTGACCAAGCTGGGCATGGACGATCTGGCCGAAAAGGTCTTCCTGCAGGAAGAGGTTCCGGGCTGGCTCTATCAGGTCAAGCAGGGCGCAACGACGATCTGGGAGCGTTGGGATTCCATGGCGCCGGACGGGACGATCTACGAGCCCGACATGAACAGCTACAACCACTATGCCTATGGCGCCGTCTGCCAGTGGCTGTTCGAAAGCGTCGCCGGCATCGCGCCCGATCCGGAACATCCCGGTTTTGCCCGCGTGAAAATTTCGCCTGCGCCGCTTCCCGGACTCAATCCGGTCTCGGCATGGCATGAAGTTGCCAAGGGCCGGATCGAGGCATCGTGGACGATTGCCGAGGGCAAGGTCGAATACAACGTCAGCCTTCCCGAAGGCTGCGAAGGGCTGTTCGTGCCGACCGTACGGCATGTCCATCCCACGCTGAACGGCAAGCCGGTTCATGGCGAAACCCTGATGGCGGCCGGCCGCCATTTGATCACCTTCGAAAGTCCGAAAAGCAACTAGTGCATTCCATCGTGTCGTCTTACTGTTCGGAGGAGGAACATCATGACACTGCGTATGAAGACAAGACTGACGGTCGCAACCGCGCTGACGGCGCTTCTGCTGTCGGGCACGGCCTTTGCCGATACCACGCTCACCTTTCTGGTGGATAACAACGCCGACTCGGTTGCAGCAGCCGAAGCGCTCGCCACGGCCTATTCGGAAAAGCATCCCGATGTCACCGTCGAGGTCGAGCAGCGTCCGGGCGGCGGCGAGGGCGACAACATCGTCAAGACGCGGCTTGCGACCGGCGAGATGACCGATGTGTTCCTGTACAATTCCGGATCGCTGCTGCAGGCGCTGAAGCCGGAAAGCTCGCTGCTGGATGTCAGCGACCTGCCGTCGCAGGCGAAGGTCGCCGCCGGCTTCAAATCGGTGGTTTCCGCGGATGGTAAGGTTTATGGGGTGCCCTACGGCACGACCATGGCCGGCGGCATCTTTTATAACCGGAAAATCTATGCCGAACTTGGCCTGACGCCACCCAAGACATGGGCCGATTTCATGGCCAACAATGAGAAGATCAAGGCAGCCGGCAAGGTCGCTGTTGCCCAGACCTATCGCGACACCTGGACGTCGCAACTCTTCGTCCTGGCGGACTATTATAACCTGCAGGCGCAAGTGCCAAACTTTGCCGCCGATTACACCGCCAACAAGGCGAAATATGCCACCACTCCCGCAGCCGTGAAAGGGTTCGAGCGCCTGCAGGAAGTGCATGACAAGGGGCTGCTGAACGAGGATTTCGGGGCCGGCACCTATGATGACGGCCTGCGCATGGTGGCGTCGGGCGAAGCTGCCCATTACCCCATGCTGTCTTTTGCCATCGGTGCCCTGAAGCAAAATTATCCAGACGAACTGGCCGATGTCGGCTTCTTTGCGCAGCCGGGTGACGATGCCGCCAACAATGGGCTGACCGTCTGGATGCCGCCGGCCGTCTATATCCCGAAGACCACGTCGAATGCAGAGGAAGCGAAGAAATTCGCCGATTTCGTCGGCAGTGTCGATGGCTGCAAGGCAATCATGGCGGTCAACACCGTTCAGGGGCCGCCGCTGATCGACGGCTGCGATCTGCCGGCGGATGTGCCTGCCGCGATCAGCGACATGCTGCCTTATTTCAAGGACGGCAAGACTGCGCCCGCGCTGGAATTCCTCTCGCCGATCAAGGGGCCGGCGCTCGAACAGATCACTGTCGAGGTCGGCTCCGGCATGCGTCCCGCTGCGGAAGCCGCTGCCCTCTATGACGAGGATGTGCGCAAGCAGGCAAAGCAACTGGGTATTCCCAACTGGTAAGCCAGTCTGCTTTAAGACAAGGCCGCCCGCGATAGCGGGCGGTTCCCCATGCCGTGGAAGGAGGTCCGATGGTCGAGGCGCAGAGACCAAAACGAAAATCACCCTATCCGCTCTGGTTCTTCCTGCCCGCGGCCATCATCTACGGCGTCCTTTTCCTGGTGCCGACCGCAACATCCTTCTGGTACAGCCTGACGCGCTGGGACCTGATGACGGCCGAATATATCGGGCTTGAGAATTTCCGGCAGTTCTTTTCCGAGCCGTTTCTGGTGCAGGGCCTGATCAATACGCTCATCTACGCCGTGATGACCTCCGGCCTGAAAACCATTTTCGGTCTCTTGCTGGCCGTGCTTTTGACCAGCAACCTGATTGCGCGCGGCTTCCTGCGTACTGTCGTCTTCTTCCCGGTTCTGGTCTCGACCATCGGGATAGGCATCACCTTTACCGTGATGATGCATCCGACACGCGGCATCATCAATGTGGCGCTGGAGGCCATCGGTATCGATGGGCCGGGGTGGCTGACCGATCCGGCGCTTGCCCTGTTTTCCGTCGCGTTGGTCGACCTCTGGAAGGGCGTCGGGCTGGCAACGCTGATCTTCATTGCCGGGCTCGCCGCCATCAGCCCGGATTATTATGAGGCTTCCCGTATCGATGGTGCAACGCGCATGCAGCAGTTCCGGCGCATCACACTGCCGCTTGTCTGGCCGGCGACGGTGACGGTCATCACTCTGTCGCTGATCGGCGGTCTGCGGTCGTTCGATTTGATCTGGGCGATGACCAAGGGTGGGCCGGGCTTCTCGTCCGACGTCGTCGCCTCGGTGATCTACAAGCAGTATCAGGCTGGGTTCTACGGGCTTTCGACCGCGGGAAATGTCATCCTTTTCGGGTTGATCGCCGTGATCATGGTGCCGCTGACGGTCATGTTCAATCGCCGGGAGGTCGAGCAATGAGGCGTACTCGTCCGGTCGTCGTCGGTGGCATTTCGCTGGCTGTCGCCGCCATCATCTTCATCGTGCCGTTCTTCTTCATCTTCCTGCAGGCAGTGAAGTCCCGTTCAGAGGCTTCGCGGCTGAATTTTGACCTGCCGAAGGAATGGCTGCTGTGGGACAATTTCCTGGCCGTCGTCGAGGCGCGCAACTACCAGCTTCTGCTCGCCTATTTCAATTCGACCCTGATAACCGTATTTTCGGTGACGATCCTCGTCGTGCTGTCGGCAATGGTCGGCTATGTCATGCAAAGGCGACGGTCGCGCTGGAACGGCGTGGCGCAGGTGGCGGTGTTGATCGGGCTGATGATGCCGCCGGCGGTGGTGCCGACCATCGGGCTCCTGCAGTCGATCGGCCTGTTCAAGACCATGACCGGCATGGTGCTTATCCAGGTTGCCTACAATCTTTCCTTCTCGACGCTGCTCTATCGCTCGTTCATCGGCACCATCCCGCGCGATCTCGACGGGGCGGCGCTGATCGATGGTGCAAAGCCCTGGCAGATCTTTTTCCGGGTGGTGATGCCGCTTTTGAAGCCTGTGACGGTGACCAATATCGTCGTGCAGTCGATTGCCATCTTCAACGATTTCACCAACCCGCTCTATTACCTGCCGGGCAAGGAAAACGTTACGGTGCAGCTGACGCTCTACAATTTCCAGAGCATGTATACGAGCCAGTACAATCTGCTGTTCATGAACATCCTGCTCGTGACGATTCCGCCGCTCATCGTCTTCATCTTCTTCAATCGACAGATCGTTGCCGGCATGACCGCCGGTGGTGTGAAAGGTTAACTGCATGTCAGGTGTGGAACTCAAGGACATCCGCAAGAGCTTCGGCGCGCTAGAGATCATCAAGGGCATCGACCTCGACATCAAACCGGGCGAATTCGTCGTCTTCGTCGGCCCCTCCGGCTGTGGAAAGTCGACGCTGCTGCGCATGATCGCCGGTCTGGAGGATGTGACCTCCGGCCTGCTGACGATCGGTGGGAAAGACGTAACCTACGCCGAACCGTCCCAGCGCGGCATCGCGATGGTGTTCCAGTCCTATGCACTGTATCCGCATATGACGGTCGCGGAGAATATCGGTTTCGGCCTGTCTCTCGCCGGCCGCCCGAAGGCGGAGATTGCCGCCAAGGTGCGGGAGGCAGCCGCTTCCCTGCAACTGACCCATCTTCTCGATCGCAAGCCAAAGGCTTTGTCCGGCGGCCAGCGTCAGCGCGTTGCGATCGGCCGCGCCATCGTGCGCAATCCTCAGGTCTTCCTGTTCGATGAGCCGCTGTCCAACCTCGATGCATCGCTGCGGGCGCAGATGCGGCTCGAAATCACCGACCTACACAAGCGGCTTGGCGCGACGATGATCTATGTCACCCATGATCAGGTCGAGGCGATGACCATGGCCGACAAGATCGTGGTGCTGAACGGGGGACGGATCGAACAGGTCGGCAGTCCCATGGATCTCTACAATAAGCCGGCAACGCCATTCGTGGCCGGATTCATCGGCAGCCCGAAGATGAACATCTACAGCGGAGCAGCGGCCGAAGGGCTGGGATGCAAGACCTATGGCATCCGCCCGGAAGACCTGACGTTGTCATCGGAGAGCGGCCGCTGGAGCGGCAAGATCCGGCATGTGGAGAGGCTGGGCGCCGACGCGCTGGTCTATTTCCGCGTCGAAGGGTTTGGCGACATGGTGGCCCGCACGATCGGTAGCGCTGCGTTCCAGCCCGGCGAGACGGTCTGGGCTACGCCGCAGGCCGGTGCCGAACACCGGTTCGACACTCCCAATCCGGTCGCGGCCTGATCCGGCCCGGCTGGGTCGCCGCTATTCGAACAGATCGGGGTTATGCGCCTCGATCTGCGGTAGCTGGGACAGAATTCCGTTCAGATGCCGCCGCATGGCATTGGCCGCTGCCTCTGCATCCCGGCTGTCGATGGCGACGATGATCGCCTCGTGTTCGGAAATCAGGTTCTTCATCGAGTCGGGATCCCTAAGCTGCAGATTGCAGACGCGGTCCATGTGAGACTTAATGTCGGCGATTGCATTCCAGGCCAATCCGCATCCGGCACCTTCGGCGATGGCGATGTGGAACTGTTCGTCCTCGCGCCGGAAGGCATTGTGGTCGTGAATTTCCTCGGCCGCCCGCTGGCGCGCCAGGATCATGTCGACCTTGCGCCGCGTCCAGCTGTCAAAGCTCTCGCTGGCGCGGCGGGCGACCGCGACTTCGATCGCCTCGCGCACGAACCGGGCTTCCATCATCTGGCGTGCCGAAATGCGCACCACGACGGTTCCGCGATTCGGGCGGATTTCGACCAGCTTTGACTTTCCAAGCGCGATCAGCGCCTCGCGGACCGGCTGGCGGGAAACGCCGAGACGGGAGGCGATTTCCTGTTCGGAGAGCCGGGAGCCGGGCGCCAGATCGAGGCGGATGATCGCTTCCCGCAAATCCCGCTCCACCTGAGCCGCCGTCGTTTCCCCTGTCTCGATCTTGGACGGATCGATCTTCAAACTTTCAAGGCTCATGCTTTTCGCCATCGTTGTCTCGTTGACATTCGAATTTAACCACCATACAGTACCATACAACTTGAGGACAACACAAGCGCGGCGCTCGCAACGCCGGCCCAGGATGGAGGAGCCGGGACGTGAAAATCCCGGTTAGCTGATGACGATTCATGCCAATTTCATAAGCCCGGACTCTAGTGATCCGCGCCTGCAGAGTAAATCCCGCTACAAGATGCTTGTCGACGGCAAGTCGGTCGACGCTGCCTCGGGAAAGACCATCGACCGGGTGAGCCCGGGCCATGCCGGCGTGATCGTCGGCACCTGGCCGGAAGCGTCGGCCGATGACGTTCGTCTGGCGATTGCCGCTGCCCGCCGCGCCTTCGATACCGGTCCCTGGCCGCGCATGTCGGGTGCCGAGCGCTCGCGTCTGATGTTCAAGACGGCCGAACTCATTCTATCAAAGGTCGAGGAACTGGCCCTTATAGAAAGCCTGGAAGTGGGCAAGCCGATCGCCCAGGCGCGCGGCGAAATCACCTTCTGCGCCGATCTCTGGTCCTATGCGGCCGGTCAGGCCCGCGCGCTCGAAGGTCAGACGCATAACAATATCGGTGACAACCGCCTCGGCCTCGTTCTGCGCGAACCCGTCGGCGTCGTCGGTATCATCACGCCCTGGAACTTCCCCTTCATCATCGCGTCCGAGCGGGTGCCGTGGGCGATCGGCGGCGGCTGCACAGTGGTTCTGAAGCCGTCCGAATTTACCTCCGGCACGTCGATCCGTATGGCGGAACTGGCGCGCGAGGCCGGCATTCCCGATGGCGTCTTCAACGTCGTCACAGGGTATGGCGACCCGGCCGGTCAGGTCCTCGCCGAAGATCCGGGCACGGACATGATCGCCTTCACCGGCTCGGGCCGAGTGGGCGTCAAGCTCGGTGAAATCGCCGCCCGCAGCGTCAAGCGCGTCGGGCTTGAACTCGGCGGCAAGGGGCCGCAGATCGTCTTCAATGACGCGGATATCGAAGCGGCTGCCGACGGTATTGCCTATGGTGTCTATCACAATGCCGGTCAGTGCTGCATTTCCGGAAGCCGTCTGTTGGTGCAGGAAGGCATTCGCGACGCCCTGCTCGATCGCCTGCTCGATATTTCCCGCAAGGTCACCTTCGGTGATCCGCTGAACGAACGCACGAAGATTGGCGCAATGATCTCCGAAGCGCATGCCGCCAAGGTTCATTCCTATGTCGAGGCGGGGCAGGCGGCCGGCGCCGAACTGCTGCTCGGCGGATCGCGGGTTGGCGAGGGTTCGGGGCTCTATTATGCGCCGACGGTGTTTTCCAGCGTCACCGGCGATATGTCGATTGCCCGCGAAGAGATTTTCGGGCCGGTCCTGTCGACGCTCACCTTCAAGACGGCCGACGAGGCGGTCGCCTTGGCAAATGCATCGGAATTCGGCCTTTCGGCCAGCGTCTGGTCCACCAATCTCGAAAACGCGCTGCAAAGCATCCGCCGGATCCGGGCCGGACGCTGCTGGATCAACAGCGTCATCGACGGTGCGCCGGAACTGCCGATCGGCGGTTACAAGAAGAGCGGTCTCGGCCGGGAACTCGGCCGCTACGGCTTTGATGAATATTCGCAGTTCAAGGGCATTCACGTGACCTTGGGACGACCGGATCCTTGGTTCGGGTGAGGTCTTTCACCGGATACTGAGGCAGAGGAGGAAAATCTCGGCTGGCGCGATCTTTGGTCGGAGCTCGCCAGCCGAGACATGGGTCTTTCGACCCCGATTGCACATCCAAAGGGAGGATACGCAAAATGAAATTGACCAGACTGAAAACCGCAATGCTTGCGGCGTGCGCAGCTATGGCTTTCACAACGTCCGCCGTGGCGGCCGATGTCAAGGCGACGATGATCATCTACCTTGATCCGAGTGTGCAGTTCTTTAACCCCGTCGTGAAGGGTGCACAAGATGCTGCAGCGCAGTTCGGCGTCGATCTCGACGTCCAATACGCCAATAACGATCCGGTGCGCCAGAACGACCTGATCGAAAGCGCGACAGCGACGGGCGTTGACGGCATTGCCGTTGCCATTTCCTCGTCGGACGCTTTCGACGACAGCATCTGCAAGGCCGTCAAGGCCGGCATCATCGTCATCGGTTTCAACAATGACGACCTCGAAGGTGCCAAGGGCAATTGCCGTCAGGCCTATGTCGGCATGGACGAATTCGCTTCGGGTTATGAACTCGGCAATCGCATGATCGAGCAGTTCGGCCTCAAGGAAGGCGACATGGTGTTCAACCCGCGCGAAATTCCGGAAGCCAGCTTTGCTGTCGCGCGTGGCGGCGGCATCGAGAAGGCGATGAAGGAGCATGGCATCAAGGTGGAGACGGTCAAGTCCGGTCTCGATCCGGCCGAAGCGCAGAATATTCTGGCTCAGTTCCTGATCGCCAACCCCAACACCAAGGCTCTGTTCGGTACGGGCTCCGTGACGTCCACGGTCGGCGCGGGCGCCATCAAGGATGCCGGTGTCAACATTCCGTTCGGTGGCTTCGACCTTGCGGTTGAGATCGTCAACGCTGTTGAATCCGGCGCCATGTTTGCGACGATGGATCAGCAGCCCTACCTGCAGGGTTATTATCCGATCGCACAGATCGCACTGGCTAAGAAATACGGCCTGACGCCGACCGACGTCGACACCGGCCAGGGCGCGTTCCTCGACAAGTCGCGCATCTCGTCCGTCAAGCCGCTGATCGGCAGCTACCGGTAAGCGAGACGCATAAAGACCTTCCGGCGACAAGCCGGAAGGTCCCCGCGATCCCTTGAACAGAGTAACGACAGTGACCTACGCCATGACCGACACAGCCGTGCCGAAATCGCGCACGAAAAAACAATCGCTGCTGAAGCAGATCATGACCATGCCGGCCGGCGCCATTCTCCTCGTCTTCGTGACGTTGCAGATCGTCTGCATCGCCGGTGCGCTGATCTATCCCGACAGCTTCCGCTATCTTTCGCCGCAGAATCTGACGATCCTGATGAAGGCCATACCGGTTCTCGGTTGCCTGGCGCTCGGCGCCGGCGTGCTGATGATCGCCGGCGAGTTCGACCTGTCGATCGGCTCCGTCTACACACTGACGGCCGTGCTGATGGCGAGCCTCGTCGACAGCGGCATGAGCGCTTTCATTGCCGCGCCGCTCGGCATCCTGCTGGGCGTGATGATCGGCTTTCTCAACGGCGCGATCACCCTGCGATTCGGCCTCCCATCCTTCATTGTGACGCTCGGCGGTCTCCTGTTCTGGCGCGGCGCCGTGCTGCTCTATAATGGCGCTGTGCAGGTGCGTTTCGATCCGGAGCCTGCCTTTTCCAGCCTGTTCGCCGGCACGCTTTTCGGCATCAACGCCGCCTTCATCTGGGTTGTCCTGTTCGTCATCGCCTTCTATCTGCTGATGCACCGCCACAAGTTCGGCAACCATGTCTTCGCCACCGGCGGCAACCCCGCGGCGGCAACGGCGATCGGCATCAACACCGACCGCGTCAAGATGATCGCTTTTGCCATCGCCGGCGGCATGGCGGCTGTCGCCGGCATCATCGCCACGGCCCGCGTCGGCAGCGTCCAGCCGGGACAGGGCGCGGGTCTGGAACTGCAGGCGATCGCTGCCTGCGTCATCGGCGGGCTTTCTCTTCGGGGGGGGCGCGGCTCGATCATCGGCATCTTCCTCGGCGTCATGCTGATCCACACCATCACCGACGTTCTCCTGCTTCTCCGGGCACCCGGCTTCTACCTCGACATGTTCATCGCAACCCTGATCGTCGTCGCAGCCGCCTTTAATCATCTCATCGAACGCCGGGGGGCTGCGTGATGTCCGCGTCCAATCTTCTCGAACTGCACAATATCTCGAAAAGCTTCGGCGCATTGACGGCCCTTCGGGACCTTTCCTTTCACGTCGGCCCAAGCGAAGTCGTCGGTCTTCTCGGTGACAACGGTGCCGGCAAATCGACCACGGTCAATCTGATCTCCGGCATCCACAAGCCGACCTCCGGCCATCTGAGCGTCGATGGGCAGAAGACGCTGTTCACCTGCCGGTCCGATTCCGCGGAGGCTGGTATCGAGACGATCTATCAGAACACCGCCCTGGTGGATTCGCTGTCGATCACCCGCAATATCTTCATGGGCCGCGAGCGCACCAATGCCTTCGGCTTCCTGAAGCAGGCGGAAATGCGCGATATCGCCATGGAGGTGCTGAAGAAGGCTGTCCACATTTCCGGTATCGACTCCCCCGACAAGCTGGTGGGTGATCTTTCCGGCGGGCAGAAGCAGGCGGTCGCCATTGCCCGCGCTGTTTTCTTCAAGCGGCGGGTCCTGCTGCTCGACGAGCCAACATCCGCTCTCTCCGTCCGCGAAACCGAGGCTTTGCTGTCGCAAGTGCTGAAGCTGAAGGCGGAGGGCGTCTCGAGCGTGCTCGTCACGCATAATCTCTATCACGCCTACCAGGTGTGCGACCGGTTCGTGATCATGAGCCATGGAACCAAGGTTTTCGACGTGAAGAAGGCCGATACGACGATCAGTCAGCTGACTGAATATGTCGTTCTCACCTGACAATCCCATCCAACGCCAAGAGGCAAATCCGTGACAATTTCCGTAAATGTGCGCCAGGTCATCGGACCTGAAGACGCTGCCAAGCGTGATACGCAAGGCCTGCGCGACGGGTTCCTCATCGAGGGACTTTTCTCCAGGGGGCGCGTCAACCTCACTTACAGCCATCTCGACCGGATGATCGTCGGTGGCGTCGTCCCGATGGGCGAGGACCTGACGATCGGCCAAGTCAAGGAAACCGGCACCGACCGGTTTCTCGAACGGCGCGAGGCCGCAATCCTCAATATCGGCGGCAGCGGCAAGGTTCTTGTCGGTGAGACCGAATATGCCCTCGGTTTCCAGGAGGCGCTCTATGTCGGCATGGGGGAGGGGGATCTGACGTTCCGGAGCGACGATCCAGGCAAGCCTGCAGAGTTCTATCTGCTCAGCGCACCTGCCCATCGCACATGCCCGACCGTGCTGATCACGCTCGACATGGCAAAGAAGGTGCGCACCGGCTCTGCTCAGGAAGCCAATGCCCGCACGATCAACCAGTATGTCCATCCGGATGTCTGCGAAAGCTGCCAGTTGCTGGTGGGGCTCACCATGTTCGAGCCGGGCTCCGTCTGGAATACCATGCCGGCGCATGTCCACGACCGGCGCATGGAAGTCTATCTCTATTTCGGCATGGAAGAATCGACGCGAATCTTCCATTTCATGGGGGAGCCGCATGAGACCCGGCATCTCGTCCTGAAAAGTCATGATGCGGTGCTGTCGCCGGGGTGGTCCATCCACTCCGGTGCCGGCACCGGTCGGTACTCCTTCATCTGGGCGATGGCGGGCGACAACATGAGCTTCACCGACATGGACAAGGTGCCGATGGACAGTCTGCGATAAGCCTGTTCAATCGTTCCGGCCTGCGCCATCTTCAGGACTAGGCTCAGGCCTCCGGCTTTTCGGCGATGATGGCGTAGCGGTGCTGGAGCCCGCGCGCCAGGCCTTTCAGCAGGCTGAAATTGCGGGCCTGCGTCTTGTGTATCTGGCGCAGGTTCTCATCGACGCTGACAGGCGAAAACCCCGTTTCACGCAAGAGTTTTGCGACACTGTCGGCGCGGGCGCCGTCGGAGAAATGCACGCGCGAGAGAATCCTCTGATGCGTGGTCATCATGTCGGCCGGTGGATGCGGCGGCTCTTTATTCGCGCCATATTGCTCGAGCCGCGTTGCCAGCCATTTGACGATGCGCTCGGCGAGACCAGCATTGACGAAATCGCCGTCGATCACCAGCAGTTTCCCGCCGGGTTTCAACACGCGCCACCATTCGCGAAAGCAGGCCTGCGGATCGACCAACGTCCACACCAGGTGCCGGGTGACGATCACATCATAGCTGTCATCGGGTTCGTAGGTGTTTTCCGCGTCGCCAAGCTGGAAGCGGATGGAGCGTTTGCGCGTCGCCGCCTTGGCTCGCGCCTTCTCCAGCATCGCCTCCGACCAGTCGATACCGGTGACCTTGTAGCCGAGATCATCCATCAGATGCGAGATCACGCCGGTACCGCTTGCAAGATCCAGCGCCTTGCGGCCGTATCCGTCGCCCAGATGCCGCCCGATCAGCGCGTGCCAGGCCGCTCGCTCTTCTTCGGAAAAGATTTCATGACCGGGCGACAGATCGAATGTCGCGGCGCGGGTCGACCAATAGGCCTTGATTTCATCCCGCAAGGTAAAGTTGGCGCTCTCGGCCCTATGGTTGCTCTGCATCTGTCATTCCCCGGCTCAGCTTTGAATGCTTCTAAAAGATAAAACTTGACTATGAAAGTCATCAAATAATAAGTGCGGCCCAGTTTCCACCGGAGATAAATCTCATGCGCTTTTCTGGCAAGCTGGCGATCGCAGCCCTTGGCCTTCTGGTTTCAACCGTTCTGCCCGCGATGGCCGATCCTGTCGTCATCAAGGATGTGACCGGTCGCGATGTCGAGATCAACGTGCCCGTCAAGAACGTGATTCTCGGCGAAGGCCGCCAGATCTATTTCCTTGCTGCGCTCGACAAGGAAAACCCGTTCGAGCATGTCGTCGGCTGGCGCGATGACCTGCCGAAGGCCGATCCGGAAAGCTACGAGGCCTATCTCGCCAAATATCCGGATATCGCCAAGCTGCCGACCTTCGGCGGCATGAAGGACGGTACTTTCAACATCGAGCAGGCTGTCGCGCTGAAGCCCGACGTCATCCTGATGAATGTTGACGCCAAGACCGCAACGGAAGAGGCCGGCTACATCGAGAAACTCGGCAAGGTCGGCATTCCGCTCGTCTATGTCGACTTCCGCGAAAAGCCGATGGAAAACACAGAGCCGAGCATGCGCATCATGGGTACGCTGATGGGCAAGGAAAAGGTTGCCGAGGACTTCATCACCTTCCGCGCCGATGCCATTAAGCGCGTCACCGATGTCCTGGCCAAGAGCGATGCCAAGAAGCCTCTGGTCTTCGTCGAGCGCGCCGGTGGTTATTCGGAGGATTGCTGCATGTCCTTCGGAAACGAGAATTTCGGCAAGATGGTCGAACTCGCCGGTGGCGTGAATATGGCGAAGGACATCATTCCCGGCACGTTCGGAACAGTGAATCCCGAGCAAATCATCGCCTCTAACCCCGATCAGATCATCATCACCGGCGGCAAGTGGGAAGCTTACGTTCCCGGCGGTAACTGGGTCGGCGTCGGTTATGGCGCGGATCTGACGGAAGCGCGCCGCAAGCTGGAAAACCTGACCAAGCGCCCGGCGTTCACCGGCGTCGAGGCAGTCAAGCAGGGGAACGTTCACGCCATCTGGCACCAGTTCTACAACAACCCCTACCAGTTCGTGGCCATCCAGGAGATCGCCAAGTGGCTGCATCCGGAGCTTTTCCCGGATCTCGACCCGGAAGCGACGTTCAAGGAACTGCATGCGAAGTTCCTGCCGCTGGACTACAAGCCCGGCTATTTCGTCTCGCTGAAAGACAAGTGAGCCATGGCTGTGGCTTCAACCGAAACCAGGGCATCGGGGCGCGATCAGTATCGCGCCCTTGCCTTTCGTCGCATCGTTATCCTGGTTGCGCTGACGGCGGCGCTTGCGCTCAGCATCGCCATCGACATGGCACTGGGGCCGGCGAATTACACGCTGTCTGAGGTGCTTTCGGCGCTTGCTGATCCCGCCGCCGCCGGCGACCAGTTGCGTGTGGTCATCTGGGATATCCGCATGCCGATCGCGTTGATGGCGGTGACGGTCGGCGCATCGCTTTCGGTCGCCGGTGCGCAGATGCAGACGATCCTGTCCAATCCGCTCGCCAGCCCATTCACGCTCGGGATTTCGGCGGCCGCCAGCTTCGGCGCGGCACTGGGTCTCGTTGCGGGTGTCGCGATCTTCCCGGGCGCTGTCCAGTACATGGTGCCGATCAATGCCTTCATCATGGCGATGATGGCGGCCATGTTCATCCATTTTGCCTCGACTCTGCGTGGCGTCACGGTCGAGACCATCGTGCTCCTCGGGATCGCGCTGGTTTTCACCTTCAACGCGGCGCTGTCGCTTCTGGAATATCTCGCCTCCGAACAAGCGCTGGCTGCCGTCGTTTTCTGGACGATGGGAAGCCTGACCAAGGCGACCTGGGACAAGGTCTACATCACCGCCGCGATCCTCGTGGTCACGTTGCCGATGTTCATGCGCAACGCATGGGCGCTGACGGCGCTGCGTCTCGGTGACGACAAGGCGGCGAGCATGGGCGTCAACGTCCGGGGTCTGCGGCTGCGGACCATGCTGACTGTCAGCCTGCTGGCGGCCATCCCGGTTTCCTTCGTCGGGACCATCGGCTTCGTCGGTCTCGTCGGCCCCCATATCGCCCGCATGGTTGTCGGCGAAGACCAGCGCTTCTTCCTGCCCGGTGCCGTCATCTGCGGCGCGCTGCTGCTGTCGGCAACGTCCGTGGTCAGCAAGGTGCTCATCCCCGGCGCGATCCTGCCGATCGGGGTCATCACAGCGCTGGTCGGCGTTCCCTTCTTCTTCGTTCTGATTTTCTCCAACAGGAGGCGCGCATGGTAGCGCTGGTGCTCAAGGATGTCGGTGCGTCCTACGGCCGAACGACGGTTCTTTCCAATGTCGGTATCGATGTGCTGCAACCGGGTACGGTGACGGCCGTCATTGGCCCGAATGCAGCCGGAAAATCGACGCTGTTCAAGCGGATCGCGGGTCTGATCTCCGGTCCGGGTCTGGTTCAGGTTTCCGATGCCACGCGGGGTGACCGGGCGATCTGTTACATGCCGCAGGACACCGGCGCCAATGCGGTGCTGACAGTCTACGAATCCCTACTACTCTCCGCCAAGCAGGGCGGTGGCTGGCGGGTGCATGACGATGAATTGTTCGAGATCGACGCGATCCTCAAAGCCTTGCGCATCGAGGACCTTGCCTTTCGCGGTCTCGAGGCCCTGTCGGGTGGCCAGAGGCAGCTTGTTTCCCTCGGCCAGGCGCTGGTACGAAAGCCGGAAGTCCTTTTGATGGACGAGCCGACGTCAGCGCTCGACCTGCATCGCCAGATCGACGTGCTCGAATTCGTGACGGATCTTGCCACGCGCACGGGCATGATCGTGCTGATCGCGCTTCACGATCTCAACCACGCGCTCCGTTACTGCGCCAACACGATTGTCATCGCGGATGGAACGATGGCGTCCAGCGGCGCAACTGGGAATGTCATAACGTCGGATATGCTGCGGGAAATCTATCGCATCGAAGCCCGCATTGAAGCCTGCTCGCGCGGCCGGCCGATGGTCATCGTGGATGGCGCGCTGTAGGCAGCGTGTCGCTGTGATGGAAGACCGGTTCGCGGAAACGCATGGAGGCTCACGGGCGTTCTCGTCTCGATAGGCTGGTTAGCCCGTTGTACCGAAGACAGTTTTTCTTTGCTCCGAATTGCAAAAGGAATGCCATTTCTTCCGAGTAAAGTTGTCTACTGATTTTATAGACTAAGTTTTTCAGCTTGGTGGAACCATCGGTGGGCAATCTTTTCCGCATCTTGGCCAGAATTGTGGCGATCAGCTTTGTGGCTCCCGTTTCGGGCGGCGATCTTCTATGACCAGGATTGTCGATTATTTCTTCTCGATCGGCTCGCCATGGTCCTATATCGGCTTCGATTCGTTCATCGCCCTGGCGGCAAAGGGTGGTATCGAAATAAAGCCATACCTGACGACCGTCGTTGAGGAGAATGGTGGCATCTTTTCGCGTAATCGCCCGGAAATTCGCCGGAGCTACTGGATGCGGGACCTGAAGCGTTGGTCTCGGCTGCGCGGGAAGGATCTGATCCTGGAAAACCGCCCGGAACTCAGTGATCCGGCACCGGCATCGCTGATCGTCATTGCTGCCTATCTCGATGGCCGGGACTGGATCGGCCTGACCCGCGCCCTGCAACATGCATTCTGGAGTGAGTTGAAGGATATCGGTCAACCGCATGTCCGGTCAGCGGTTGCCTCTGCAGCGGGATTTGACGGGGCAGCCCTGCTTCGCCGTCAGGCGGACGACGATGTGCGGCGCAAATGGATGGCGGATCGCCAGCATGCCGTCGAAAGCGGCGTGTTCGGCTTTCCGACCTTTCTATACGATGGTGAAATCTATTGGGGCCAGGACAATCTGCCGTTCCTGGAGCGCCATTTTCTGGGTGACAGGCCGTAGCGCCACCGCGAGATCGCCCGTGAAGTCGATGCGTATGCTGGCGTTTTCGGTTTCACTGATTGCAGAACTGGCGCGACGGAGGAAACTTCTCCGTCGTGCCAGTTCCGCCGCAGGCGAGGTGGCTTGCCGTACTCTCGCCTTACAACGCCGCGCCCCCTTCCGGGCACCGCAGATTCAGGTCAGACACCTGCGGCAGAAATCTCCGCGTCGAGTCTTTCACGGGCTTTCTTGGGCAGTTTTGCGTCTTTCACAGCTCCGAGATTGGCGGGTGCGTCTCCGACGACAACCAGCCCGATCATACCCATGCCGACATGCGGCGCGCATTTGATGGCGTAGGCGCCGGGTACGTCGAATGTCACCTTGACGGCCTCGTTCATCTTGCCCTTGAAGGGCTCTGCGCCATCGGGGATCAATCCTTTAATCGTTTCGGCATTGTGGGATTTGTCGGTCGGAATGAACGTCACGGTATCGCCCTTGGCGATCTTGATCGAACCCGGTTCGAACACCATCGTGCCATCCGCGCCCTTGTTGAGCATGTGCACTTCGAAATCCGCAGCCGCTGCCAGGGAACCGGCGGTCATGCTGAGGATTGCAGCGCTAACAAGGGTCTTAAGGATCTTACTCATTTTCTTGCTCCAACATCAGAAGCGCTCTGGCTTCGTTGGCAGCAGAATATGCCCTTTCGCCCCGATCTCTTTGACAAGGCGCAAAGATGAAGCGCTTTCAGCAGAAAATCGGCCTTCTCTCTCCTTCCCATGCGCCGCGAGCAGCGCCAAACCATGCGGGTCGCTCACGAGAAGCTTTTGCCGCCCACCTTCAACCAGACCTTTTGCTTCCCAGGCGCTGAGAATGCGCGACACGGTATGAAGCGTCGTGCCGGTCATTTCGGCGATATCCTGGCGTGAGATCGGAAAATCGATCCTGATTCCGGTGCCTTCCTTCTTGCCCGCTTGATCCGCCAGCCGTAGCACCGCGTGCGCCACACGGCGTTCGACTTCCTGAGTGGACATTTCGCGAATGCGGGCATGAGCCTCTTCAAGCCTCTGTCCGATCGTCTGCATCGCCGTGACCGCGAGCCGAGGATTGGTGTCGATGAACTGAGGCCAGAGTTCCGTCGGCCAGCTTAACGCAACGCTTTCGGCAACCGCGAGGGCTGTTCCCGGATAGTCTGAGCGTTGCAATGCCTTGGCGAAGCCGAACAGGTCGCCTGGATGTACGACCCGAACGATAATCTGTTGCCCGTCTTCCGTAACTTGGGTCACTTTCAACCGGCCGTGTAACAGCAGGAAGAATTGGGACGCCGGCGCACCCTGCTCGAAGACGGTATCGCCTGCTGGAACCCTCCGTGACGTCGAATGGGACAGCAGGTTTTCAAGATCCGTCGCGCTCATCTTCTCGAAGAGCGGCAGGGATCGCACAACACTTATGTCAACCTTCATCGTGTCCTACTCCATTTGTCGCTCCATTATCACGTCGTCAAAATGAAGCGAAAGGGCAAAAGCTCCCTGTTGTGCGAACCTGCCGCGTCTCCAAGCCGCTGCCGGTAGAATCTCAATGACTGCCTCTACAGCGCATTGAGCGTTGCGATCGGATCTGCGCCGAAAAGTGCGGCATGGCCACCATGCAAGAGCCAGCCCGCCACAGCAATGGTCGCAACCGCACTGAGCAGCATGATGGTGTCAATTCTCACGGCTCGAGGTTCCGCAGCGATTGCCAGGAGCGGCACCACCGATGTCCCCGCAGTTGCCTGGTTCCATGTCGCGCCGAACATGCGCCGGGCTCTTCGTTCCGCCATCAGCATGCCACCCAGCGAGAAACAGGCGAAGCCACCAAACAGGATCAGCGATCGAAGATCACCATTGGGGGGAACATGACCTGCTGACCATAGCCAGAACCCCCAAAGCACGGGATGTCTGGTGATGTCGACAATTGCACCGACGCGAGGTCCATCGCGCCTCAACGTCACGGAGAAGGGATTGACGCTGAACAGGCCGGCCAGCACCAGGAACAGCCCGAGAGGCGCTGCCACGAATGTCGCGTGAACCTGCCAGGAGGAAAGGCTCCAGAGTTCAACATAATCGGTATTGAGTGCTTCATAAATCAGCCAAACCAGCACAGCGGTGGAGACAGCCGAATAGGCAATCAGATAACCGGTTCTGCCCATCGCTCCGATGATCCTGGTCCTTACCGGCGGCATGGCGGGGATGGAGTGCAAGCCGATAAACAGCGCAAGGGCGGCGATCATAACTGTCATGTCTATGTGATCACTGTTGCAGAAAAAGGACTGCGGCGATGACGCAGGACGCTGCCACAGCGACGGTGGCACTATACCGCTGCAATACGCCCATCCGGTAAAGCGCAATCGAGAAACCGACGATGATCGGGGCGGCCACGACGAGGCCTGCTTGTGCATCTGACATGGAAGTCTCCTTTGAGGCCTTGTCTCATGACACACGGTCAAATTCTTTGATGAAGCGCAAAGAACGATTCCCCGCCAAGCCGATACGTCTGCGCTGAAACGGAGAGGCAAAACATATGGCGGTGATCGGAGAAACGGTCAAAGACGAACCGGACGGCGGCGACCTGATCCTCTGGCTGCTGGTCTGGAGCGAGCTTGCCGCATTCGGTGTGCTGCTCTGCGGCTTTCTTCTCATGTCCTATCTTCATCAGGACAGTTTTTCTCTGGCGAAGATCCATCTCGATGGCCGTCTTGCCAGCATCAATACGCTTGTCCTGATCGCGAGTGGTTGGCTTGCGGCCGAAGCTGCACGAGCCAGCGTCATGCGAACGCGCCAGCTGGCTCTGGTTGGTGCGGCGGTGCTCGGGTTTCTTTTTGCGGCCATCAAGCTCCTCGAGTATCGCGAGGAGTTGCGGTTTGCCGGTGATGCGACGTTCAACGCGTTTTTCGAACTCTATTTCATGATCACGGGCTTCCATCTTGCCCATGTCGTGTTTCTCGGCCTGATCATGCTTCTCGTGGCGCGCAAACCGGACAGATCGAACGTGGTGATCGTCACGACCATCTGGCACATCGTTGATGTTGTCTGGCTGGTTATCTTTCCCGTCGTCTATCTGGGGTGAACCATGCAATACGATAAATCGAAGTGGTTGATGGGGGTTGCCGCCGGGCTGTTGCTGATTGCGATCGTGACGGCACTCATCGCGGCGCAATGGAAACACGAGGCCGTGCCGTTCGTGGCCTTCTGCGTCATCCTTGTGTTGACGGTGGTCAAGGCGCGGATCGTCGTGCTCGACTTCATGGGGCTCCGCGGTCCGCGGCGAGGCCTGTCCATTGCATTGATCGCCTGGCCGTTAGTGTTCGCGATTGCCGCCGCCACCAAGGCCGGGCTTGCATCCCTGTGAAACCCTGGGGCCGATCGGGGTTATCTCGCATCTGTTTGCATTTCAACAAAGAAGAGCCTCCCGCATTCGGGCAACCCTCTCCAGGAAGCCAAGACAGGTCACCCACCTTGGCTTCCGCAACACACGATCCTGCGCCTTGAACGCGGGAAGCGAGAGGGACATCGAATGTCAGAACACCTGACCAAAACAGGAGCTCGAAATGTCTTCTATGGCGGATCGGCCTTCTTCTTCGCGATCTTCGTGGGCCTGACCGCCCACAGCCACTATTACATGCGCACGACCTCCACCAACGAGACGACGCTCACCGACTCTGTCGCGCGGGGCAAGCATGTCTGGGAAAAGAACGCCTGTATCAATTGCCATACCCTGCTGGGTGAAGGCGCCTATTTCGCGCCGGAACTGGGCAATGTCTGGACACGCCTGGGGGGTGACGAGGACGTCGAAGGTACCCGTGAGACATTCAAGGCGTGGATGCAGGCCCAGCCCACAGGAATAGAGGGCCGGCGGCAGATGCCGCAATTCAACCTGACCGATCAGGAGCTTAACGACCTCGCGGATTTCCTGCGGTGGACGAACACCATCAAGACCCAGAAGTGGCCCCCGAACGACGCGGGCTGAAGTCCATCAGGGAAACGACATCATGAAATATCAAACGCAAAAAGTCGCGATGCTGTACTTCTATGGCGCGCTCGGCCTGTTCATCGCTCAGGTCCTGTTCGGCGTGCTTGCCGGCACGATCTACGTGCTGCCCAATACGCTATCCGAATTGCTGCCCTTCAACATCGTGCGGATGGTCCATACCAACGCGCTGATCGTCTGGCTGCTGATGGGCTTCATGGGCACCACCTATTACCTGCTTCCCGAGGAAGCCGAAACGGAACTCTATAGCTCCAGGATCGCCATAGCCCAGTTCTGGATTTTCCTGGTCGCAGCGGCGATCGCCGTCGTCGGCTACCTCTTCCATATCCACGAGGGCCGCGAATTTCTCGAGCAGCCGTTCGTCATCAAGGTTGGTATCGTCGTCGTGGCGCTGATGTTCCTCTACAATATCACGCTGACGGTGCTGAAGGGCCGCAAGACGGTGGTGACCAACATCCTGATCTTCGGGCTGTGGGGTGTGGCGATCTTCTTCCTGTTTGCCTTCTACAATCCGGCAAACCTGGCGCTCGACAAGATGTACTGGTGGTATGTGGTCCATCTCTGGGTCGAAGGCGTCTGGGAACTGATCATGGCGTCGATTCTCGCCTTCCTGATGATCAAGCTTAACGGTATCGACCGCGAGGTCGTTGAAAAGTGGCTCTATGTCATTGTCGGCCTGGCACTGTTCTCGGGCATTCTCGGAACCGGTCACCACTTCTACTGGATCGGTGCGCCCGGTTACTGGCAATGGATCGGCTCGATCTTCTCGACGCTCGAAGTCGCGCCGTTCTTCACCATGGTGATCTTCACATTTGTGATGACCTGGAAGGCGGGCCGCAAGCATCCGAACAAGGCCGCCATTCTCTGGTCGATCGGCTGCTCGGTCATGGCCTTCTTCGGCGCCGGTGTCTGGGGCTTCCTGCACACTCTGTCGTCGGTGAATTACTACACACACGGTACGCAGGTGACTGCTGCCCATGGGCATCTGGCCTTTTTCGGAGCCTATGTGATGATCAATCTGGCGGCGATGGCCTATGCGATCCCGGAAATCCGCGGCCGGGCGCCCTATAACCAGATGCTCTCGATCGTCAGTTTCTGGATCATGTGCACCGCCATGTCGGTCATGACCTTTGCTCTGACCTTCGCCGGCGTCCTTCAGGTCCATCTGCAGCGTGTACTGGGCGAGGGCTATATGGATGTCCAGGACCAACTGGCGATCTTCTACTGGATCAGGCTCGGCTCGGGTGTCTTCGTGCTGATCTCGGCCCTGATGTTCCTCTGGGCAGTGTTCGTGCCGGGCAGGGAACGCGCGGCCACGCTCGGCTCGCTTCATCCGGCTGAGTAAACCAAACGGCCCCACCGCAGGGCGGGGCAGTCTTTCCGAAGGAAACACGGAGCCTGGCCATGACCTTGCACACGATCCCCGGCGCGGGAACGCGCGTCGAAATCCCCTCCTATATCCCGAGCAGCAACGAGTGCCGGCTGTTTGAAACGGCCTGGACAAGGCAGCTTCCTCTCCTGCTCAAAGGGCCGACCGGCTGTGGCAAGACCCGGTTCGTCAGCCATATGGCGGCTCGGCTCGGCTTGCCTCTCGCGACGGTCTCCTGCCATGATGACCTTGCGGCTGCTGACCTCACCGGTCGTTATCTCCTCAAGGGCGGTGATACGGTCTGGGTCGACGGGCCGCTGACAAGGGCGGTTCGCGAGGGCGGAATCTGCTATCTCGACGAGATCGTCGAGGCCCGCAAGGACGTGGCCGTCGTTTTGCACCCGCTGACCGACGACCGGCGCATCCTGCCGCTGGAGCGCACTGGCGAATGCCTCGAAGCGCCACCCGGTTTTATGCTGGTCGTCTCCTATAATCCCGGATACCAGAATATTCTCAAGGCGCTCAAACCCTCCACCAAGCAGCGCTTCGTGTCGATCGAGTTCGATTTCCTTCCCAAGGCGCAGGAGGTGGCGGTTGTATCGGTCGAAAGCGGTCTGGACGAGGCGCGCGTAGCGCCACTGGTCGAACTGGCCAGGCGGCTTCGCGCGCTCAAGGGGCACGACATCGAGGAGGGCGTTTCCACCCGGCTGCTGGTCTATTGCGCCTGCCTGATCGATAGCGGCATGGACCGCAAGGACGCTGTTCGCGCTGCGCTCATCGAGCCGTTGACGGATGATCCGGATGTTCGAACCGCCTTGATCGAAGTCGCAAACGGCATCATCGGATAAGCCCGTCATGCTCGAATTTCTGGAGCTTGAAGAAACGGTCGGAAAGTTTTGGCATGGTCTTGTCGGATCGACGGCAAGCATGCCGCGTTATCCTGACGAAGCGGTGACCTTCGATCAGGTGAAGCCGTATCTTGCCACGTGCTTTCGCGGATTTGGCGGCGAGGTTGCAGCACAGCTGGGACCGGCGCACGCAAAGACGGCACGTCACAGGCTGAGATTGCGGCAACTGATCGGACTGGGAGAAGAAAAGGTGGCCGGTGCCAGCAGGGACGGAGGATCTGTCCTGCTCCCGCCGGTCGCTGACCTGTTTCCCGACCGGAACCTCAATCGCGATTTCTATGTTTGGCTTTCCGCCTACATGGCGACGATGCTTGCTGTTGTGCCGACGACAAGCGACCCGATGCTGGCAGACATCGAAACACTCGATATCGCCAGTCTTGCGGTTGCAAGGGTGCTCGGTCAATTCCCGGGCCTCGCATCCCGATACCGTGCACTTTGTGGGGCATTGCTCCTCGAACGCCGCCGCGGCATTCTTCCGCCGGTCGAAAGGCTGATGGAAAACCGGATCATCAACATGCTGTCGGCCGGTGCTGGCCTTGCGGACGGCGCTCCGCCATCGATCTTTCCCAGGAAAGCACCGGCCGGCTATCAGGGCATGCTCGCGGTGCCGCTCTGGCCAGTCTACACCGTGCGCGCTGAAATCCGTTCAGGCACGGGCGACGAAGACCAGGCTGCCGTGAAGATCAACACCCTTGCGGGAAGCGGGAGATTTAACGCCGAACGGGAGACTGCGCGGTCGACGACCGATCGAAGCCCTTTCATCCTCAATCGCTTCGAGAAGATTCTGGCGATGGCGGAGATGGTCAGTGTCGACCGTCCGACGAACGACAAGGATGATGGCGACAAGGATGCGGCGAACAATCTCGACGAGGTCAGGCTCGGCCGTCGCAAGGAGCGGCCTTCAGCCAAGTTCCGGTTCGATCTCGACCTGCCGCCCGAAGCCGCCGACCCAGCGTCGATTGAAGGGGAGGCGACGTACCCCGAGTGGAATTATCGCAAGGGCGCATATATGCCTTCCTACTGTCGGGTGATCTGCTCGGCAGCCTCGATCGACCGCGAGCCTCAAGAGCCCTCCGCCGATAGCAAGGCATTGGTGCGGCGCGTGCGTAAGCAGTTCGAAATCCTCAGGCCGAGGAACGAAACCCTCCGCAGCCAACTGGACGGCAACGAACTCGATCTCGATGCAGTCGTGAGGATGAGAGCCGACCTTGCCGCCGGTGGCGAAGGGACCGAAAAAATCCAGCTTCTGTCGAGGCCGCAAGGACACGATCTTGCGGTGACGATCCTTGTCGATGTTTCCTTGTCGACGGATGCCTGGTTCGACGATCATCGCGTCCTCGACGTGGAAAAGGAGGCGCTGAGCGTCATCGCCAACGGACTTTCGGCCTGTGGGACCAACCATTCGATCCTGACCTTCACCTCGCGGCGCCGCTCCTGGGTACGCATCGAGACGGTCAAGGCGTTTGGCGAGGAGATGAGTGGCGACGTGGAGCGCCGCATCGCGTCGTTGAAGCCGGGCTACTATACCCGCATTGGCGCAGCCATCAGGCACGCTGCCGCTGACCTCAACAAACAACCGAACCGGACGAAGCTGCTTCTTGTGCTGACGGACGGCAAGCCGAACGATATCGACCACTATGAGGGGCGTTTCGCGCTGGAGGATTCGCGCAAGGCGGTTGCGGAGGCCAGGCGGACCGGGCTGTCGGTTTTCGCGGTCACCGTCGACAAGGATGCCGGATCCTACCTGCCGGCCATGTTCGGCCGAAACGGATTCGCCATCGTTGGCGATATTGCCAGACTTCCGGCCGCCTTGCCGGCAATCTATCGCGGTCTGACGCGCTGACGAGGCAGCGCGTCGCAGAAACGCCCGGTGGAAGGCGGCCACCGGGCGTTTCGTCATTTCTCGAATCTTGGCGCCGCCGCTACGCGGCCTTGCTGAAAGTCCGCGTCATGTCGTTCAGATAAGCATCGAAAGCCGACGCGACAGTGCGCACAAGGAAGCGCTCTTCGGGCTTGACCCTGACGACGCCTTCCTCCATCACGATAACACCGTCGTCTGCCAGCGCGCGCAAGCGCTCGTTCCCGGTCATCAGGACGTCCGGACCGAAACCGTGACGAGCAGAGATTGCCGCGACGTCCGCGACGAAGTCGCACATCAACCGTTCGATAACCTCGGCCCGCAGCCGATCCTCTGCCGTGAGCCGATAGCCCTTCGCGCTGGGTAGAGATCCCTCCGACACGCGCCTGGCATATTGGCCGGGGGGAACCTCGTTCTGGACATATCCCTCGTGAAACCGCCCGATGGCAGAGGCGCCAAATCCGATGAGACTGCTACATTGATCGGTTGTGTAGCCCTGAAAGTTCCGGCGCAGCGTTCCATGACTTGCGGCAAGCGCCAGGTCGTCTTGCGGCAAGGCAAAGTGATCAAGGCCGATGCGGACATAACCAGCTGCAACGAGTGCCGCGGCGATGGCCTCCGCCTGTTCGTTGCGAGCTTGCGAACCGGGCAGCGCTGTTTCGTCGATCAGGCGCTGGTGTTTCTTGAATGTGGGAACATGTGCGTATCCGAACACCGAGAAGCGGTCGGGCAACATTGTCAGCGAAGCCTGCACTGTTGCGATACAGGATTCGATGGTCTGATGCGGCAAGCCGTAAATGAGGTCGAAATTGATCCGGCCTATGCCATTGCCGCGCAGGCGGCTAACAGCCTGCTGTGTCGTCTCTTCCGATTGGATGCGGTTGATCGCCTTTTGCACGATGGGATCGAAGCTCTGCACGCCGAGGCTTGCGCGCGTCACACCAGACCGTCCCAGTGCGTCAGCCATGGCTTGGGTGAGAGTGCGCGGATCGATTTCGACGGAGACGTTCGTGCTCGCGCCAAGCCGGAACCGTTGCCCGAGCAGTTGCATCAGGGATACGAACTCCTGCGGTTCGATGATTGTCGGCGTTCCGCCGCCAAAGTGAACTTCCCGTACATCGAGTGGTGACGTGGCGGTCTGGGAAACCAGTTCGATCTCGCGGCGCAGCACGTCGAGATAGTCGAGGATCGGCTGGTCTCGTTCCGTGATCGTCGTGTGGCAACCACAATACCAGCACATCGATCGACAGAAGGGAATGTGCAGATAAAGCGAGACGGTCTGTTCCCCGATGCGTCGAATCCAGTCGATCGTGTCTTGCGTTCCGACGTGATCGGAGAATTTCGGTGCGGTCGGGTAGCTGGTGTATCTTGGCAGGCGGGCATCGCCATACTTGATCACAAGGTCGCTGGACATCGTGTTTGATCCTTCAGGTTATGCCGCAGCCTAGCAGCGAGAACGATCGCGCTCTTTGTCTTGGCTCAAATCTCGGTTCGCATCGTCTTGCCGGTTTTTGCGACGTCTCGCCGCACCGCGCTGGCATCGCTGACGACAAACAAGGCAATGTTTGTTCCCCGACAAAGTAAGGGCGAGCCAGCTTTCCTATTCTCGAAACCATCGGCGCGATGCGTCGGATCAGTCGAAAAACACGAGGAAGCGACATGTTGAATTCCGCGACCATCCCCGAAATTGACGTGCGGCAGATACCGCCAAGCCACCGCCATCCAACCATTTTCGGGGTGCTCACCAGCCTGGAGCCCGGCGGTGCCATGCACATCACGAGTGACCACGACCCACGCCCGCTGCATCATCAGATTGATACCCGTTATCCCGATGAGTTCGGCTGGATCTATCTCGAGCGGGGGCCAGAGGTCTGGCGCGTACAGATTACCCGGGCAGAAAGCTCTGGCTGCGACTGCTGCTGCGGACACTAAGGGAGTTCCATGATGTACGGAGCGTCGATGTCGCGTTGGACGATGACATACTTTTCAGCATCGATCGCTTTCCTTTTGTCGGGGCTGGTTTCGATCGGCTCCGGTTATGGAACGCTGTCTGCGGTCGACGCTCCGGATAATCTGGCGATCATCCACCTGATCGTCATCGGCTGGTTGGGTTTGCTGTTCTGTGGCGCACTGCTTCAGTTCGTGCCGGTACTGTCCGCAACGCATCTCAGGCTGCCATGGCTGGCGGCACCCGCTCTTTTGGCGCTGTGTCTTGGGCTTGGCCTGCTGACCATGGGCTTCCTGGCATTGGGCGGCCGGTTACCGATTGATGCCACGATCATGTCTGTCGGCGGAATGCTGCTGGGCATCGGGTTCCTCTGCATAATGGCAATGCTCGCGACCACCATCGTTGCGCAACGAGCATTCGGTATTTCGGGATTTCTTGTGCTGGTTGGTCTCTGCGCGCTGGGGGTAACGATCGTGCTTGGCAATATGTTCGCAAGCCTGTTGGCAGGGGTCCTGGATATCCCGCTGCTTGCCACGCATCTGGCAGAGCTTGCACCCTATCATGCCGGTTTGGGGATTCTTGGATGGATGACCGTTACGGCCATCGGTGTCAGTTATCGTCTTTTCGCCATGTTCATGCTTGCACCCGAGCGGACCGGAGCCAGAAATCCGATTGCGATTGCGGTCCCTTGTGCGCTGGCGGCGCTCTTCTCAGCCATTGGGCTTCGTTTCCTGGACGCCGCATGGGCTCAGACAGTCACCATCGTCGCTGTGATACTGTTGGCGCTGATTGTCGGCCTCTATGGCCAAGATGTTTGGCGAATGTTCAAAGCGCGTCGACGCAAGACGTTGGAGCTCAATTCCTGGACCGGCCTTGCCGCCTTGGGGTTCCTTGCTCTCGCAGCAATGCTTCTGGTTGGCGCAGTCTCGTTTTCCACCAATATGGCTCTTGCCACCGCTGCGTTCTATCTCCTGATCATGGGCTGGTTGACCGGACTGGGGCTGGGACAGCTCTACAAGATCATCCCGTTTCTGACCTGGCTCGAAACCTACGGGCCAGTCATGGGGCGACGGGAGGTGCCACGCGTGCAGGACCTTGTCGACGAACGGCACGCACGACCTTGGTTTGGCACCTTCTATGTCTCCGTCCTGGTCGGAGCCGCCGCCATCCTGTTCGGGTCGGACCCGCTGTTCAGGGCCGCGACCTGGATTCAGTGCGCCGCCGTCGCCGCCTTGGCACTCGAATACCTGCGTGCAAGACGCCTGAGTTACGCGCCGCTTCACGTGCGGCTCCCGCCCGGCGCGGTACGGCCTCATACCATTTGCGTCACGACACAGACAAAGGAGTAATCCATGGGACTCGAATTCAAGGAACTGGATGTGCGACCGATCCTTGCCGCTGGAGGGGAGCCGTTTCAGGCGATCATGGCAGCCGTGGAGGAACTGGAGCCGGGGCAGGGATTGACGCTGCTTGCGCCATTCCAGCCACAGCCGCTCTACTCCGTGATGCAGCGTATGGGCTTCCTGCATCAGGTCAATCGACTGGAGGGTGGTGATTTCGAGGTTCGGTTTTCGCCGCGCGCCACCGAGGTCATTACCTCGGACGGCGCTCAGGATGCCGGCTCCTGGCCGGAGCCCACCCGGTCTTTCCATCTGTCTGACCTTGCGCCGCCGCAACCCATGGTCCGCATCCTCTCCGAGCTTGAAACGATGGCGCCCGGGGAAGTTCTCTTTGCGGTTCTGGCCAAGGAGCCTCTGTTCCTGTTTCCGGAACTGGTGAAGCGCGGCCACAGATGGGCCGGCAACTTCGACAGCACCGGAACGGAGTTCCGTATCATGATCAGGCGTGGAGCCTGAGATGCAGGACACCGCACTTCAACGGCAGGTGGACGCCGCCCTGGCGCAGGTACTCGATCCGGAGCTTGGCAAAAGCATTGTCGATCTCGGGCTCATTTATGGTGTTGTGAAACGGCAGAACACCGTGCATGTCACGATGACGACGACCAGCCGGGGCTGTCCCGCTGCCGACTTTCTCGTTGATGCGGTTCGTGAGCGCGTCCACGCAGCGGTCGGCCACAACAATGTCGAGGTCGAGTTGACCTATGATCCGCCCTGGTCGCCAGCCATGATGCGGATCAAAGCCTGACAGATGCCTCGGCGGAAGCTGTCTCGTTGCATCGTTTGCCGCACGGTATTGCGCGGGTCTGTTCGGTGTCAGGCCACTCCGATCTGTCCGGGTTCAATCGAAAACCGGGTCGCCGAGATAGGCCTGGAGGCGCGCGGTATCAGCGTCCCAGCCATGATAGGAAGCGGTTTTGCCGCTGAGTTCCGCGGGGACTTTCCAGCCGGGATCGACGCCATCCATGTTGGGTAGCTCGTGCGCAATACCCTTGTGACAATCGATACAGGTCGCCTTGCCGGATAACAGGTACCGGGTGTGGATTTCCGCAGCCCGCTCCGTCTGCTTCGAAAGATCCATCGCCATCGACGAATGGCAGTTCCTGCACTCAAGGCTGTCATTGGCCTTTAGCCGTGCCCATTCGTGCTGGGCGAGTTCGAGGCGCATATCGAGAAACTTCTGCCGGGTGTCGATCGTGCCGAAGATTTTGCCCCACACCTCCTTGGAGGCTTGCATCTTGCGGGCAATCTTGTCCGTCCACTGATGCGGCACATGGCAGTCGGGGCACGAGGCCCGCACGCCGGAACGATTGGAGAAATGGACAGTTCTCGTCAATTCCTCGTAGACATTGGTCTTCATCTCGTGACAGCCGGTGCAAAAGGCCTCCGTATTGGTCACTTCGAGCGCAGTATTGAAGGCGCCCCAGAACATGACACCGCCAACAAAACCGCCAAGCGTGAGAAAGCCAAGACTGAGCGTCGCAGCAGGCGTGCTCAAAATGCGCCAGGCCCAGACGACAAGCGCTTTGAGTTTGCCGATCATGGTTCGGATCCCGCGGGCTTGAACCCCAGTTCGCTCATATCCTTGAACGTCGAATCGACCAGCGGCCTGACATCCGCTTGCGGAACGTGGCAGGCGGTACAGAAATAGCGGCGTGGCGAAACGTCCGCCAGCATCTGCCCCTCTCGCGTCATGTAATGGGTGACGCTGATCATCGGCGCGCCCGAGCTTTCCGTCAGTTCGCGCTTGTGACAGGAAAGACAGCGATTGGTGTTGACGGAGAGCTGGTAACCCTCGATCGAATGGGGAATGATTGGCGGCTGGTCGGGATAATTCCGCATCTTGCGGACATCGTCGACCACCCATTTCGGCAGAACCTTCGTCTGTTCGCTCTCCATCGGATTCGTGTTTCCGGAAAGCTGTGGGACCATTTGCGCGAGCGCGACGGTCCCCGAGACGAGCAGGAGGGCGACCCCGACAAGCGCCCGGGAGCGCTTGGCGATCAGGCGACGGGAAGGATCTTGACTGCGCATTTTTTGAAATCCGCCTGTTTGGAGATAGGATCGGTCGCGTCCAGAGTTACCTTGTTGATCAGCTGACTGGCATCGAACCACGGCACGAAAATCACGCCATGCGGCATGCGATTGCGGCCGCGGGTATCGACGCGGCTGATGATTTCGCCGCGACGCGATTGGATGCGGACTTCGGCGCCCTGGTTGATGCCCATGCGCCGCGCATCGTCGCCATTCATGAAGCATCGTGCGCCGGGAAACGCCTTGTAGAGTTCGGGAACACGCATTGTCATCGATCCCGAATGCCAATGCTCGAGCACGCGGCCCGTGACCAGCCAGAAGGCGAATTCGTCGTCGGGAGATTCCGCCGGCGGCTCATAGGGAACGGCAAGAATCACGGCACGACCGTCCTTCTGTCCGTAGAATTTCAGGCCTTCGCCAGCTTTGACATAGGGGTCATAGCCCTCACGATAACGCCAGAGCGTTTCCTTGCCGTCTACCACCGGCCAACGCAATCCCCTGACCTCGTGGTAGCGATCGTACGGCGCCAGATCATGCCCATGGCCCCGGCCGAAGCTCGCATATTCTTCGAACAAGCCCTTCTGCAGATAAAAGCCAAAAGCCTTTGACTCCAGATTTTCGTAGTCTGGGGATAGTTCGCTGATCGGGAATTTGTCGACCTGGCCGTTCTGGAACAGGACCTGATAGAGCGTCTTCCCGCGATATTCCGGGTTCTTGTCAAGGATTTCAGGAGGCCAGACTTCGTCGGTCGTGAACCGCTTGGAAAACTCCACCAACTGCCACAGATCGGATCGCGCCTCGCCCGGCGCGTTGACCAGTTGATGCCAGACATGGGTGCGTCGCTCCGCATTGCCGTAGGCACCTTCCTTCTCGACCCACATGGCGGCGGGAAGAATGAGATCGGCGCTCATCGCGGTCACCGTCGGATAGGCATCAGACACGACGATGAAGTTGTCGGGATTCCTGTATCCCTTGTAGGTTTCGTTGCTGTTGTTCGGCGCAGCCTGGACATTGTTGTTGACCTGCACCCAATAGAAATTCAGCTTGCCATCGTGCAGCATGCGATCCTGCTGGACTGCATGGTAGCCGACCTTGTCCGGCAGGAGGCCGTGCGGCAGCTTCCAGAGTTCCTCAGCATGGGTCCGGTGCTCCTCGTTGGTCACGACCATGTCCGCCGGGAGGCGGTGTGCGAACGTGCCGACCTCGCGCGCCGTGCCGCAGGCGGAAGGTTGGCCGGTGAGCGAGAAGGGGCTGTTGCCGGGCTCGGAGATTTTGCCGGTCAGAAGGTGGATGTTGTAGACCATCTGATTGGCCCATACACCGCGAACATGCTGGTTGAAGCCCATGGTCCAGAGCGACATGACCTTCGTCTTCGGGTCGGCGTAAAGTTCGGCCAACTGCTCCAGGAAGGCGCTATCGACGCCGGAGAGTTCCGCTGTCTTTTCCAGCGTGTATTCCGATATCAACGTCTTGAAGGCCTCGAAGTCGATCGGCTCCATCTTGGCCGCATCGGCGACGCCTTTGGCTTTCATCTCGAGCGGATTGTCCTCTCGCAGGCCGTAACCGATATCGGTCGTCCCCCGCATGAACTTGGTATGCTTGTCGACGAAATCCTGATTGACCCGGCCCGTCTGGATAATGTGATTGGCGATATAGTTGAGGATCGCGAGGTCCGTTCCCGGCTTGAAGATCAGCGGGATATCGGCCAGATCCATGCTGCGATGGGTAAACGTCGAAAGGACCGCTACCTTGACATGCTGATGTCCCAGCCGCCGGTCGGCAACCCGCGTCCATAGGATCGGGTGCATCTCGGCCATGTTCGAGCCCCAGAGCACGAAGGCGTCGGCGTGTTCGAAATCGTCATAACAGCCCATCGGCTCGTCCATGCCGAAGGTGCGCATGAAGGCCACGGCAGCCGATGCCATGCAATGGCGGGCATTGGGGTCGAGATTGTTGGATCGGAAGCCGGCTCTCATGAGCTTGGTCGCGGCATAGCCCTCGAAGATCGTCCATTGCCCGGATCCGAACATGCCGACGGCGGTCGGTCCTTTCTCCTTCAGGACACGCTTCGCCTGGGCCGCCATGACATCGAATGCCTCCTCCCAGGTCACCGGCTCGAACTCACCGTCCTTGGCATAGGCACCGTCGCGTTTTCGCAAGAGCGGCGTGGTCAGCCTGTCCTTGCCGTACATGATCTTCGACAGGAAATAGCCCTTCACACAGTTGAGGCCGCGGTTGACCTCGGCTTCCATGTCGCCGTGTGTTGCGACAACCTGGTTTTCCTTGACGCCGACCATGACGCCGCAGCCGGTCCCGCAAAACCGGCACGGCGCTTTCGACCATTTGATTTCCAGAGCCTGAACCCCGCCCGGCACTGATTGGGCGGCCGCAGGCAGCGCGATGCCTGCAGTCGATGCGGCAATGGCCGCGGCCTGTGCCTTCAAGAGATTACGCCGCGTGAGTTCGACCGTCATCCGATACCTCCTCATCCGAAATTGCCTGCTCGAAAACCATATGCGCACCGAGAACGTCCTCCATCGCGGAGATGCCCAGCAGCGTTTCACCGAGATGGCCGGCAGTTGGCCCTTCAATCACGATCACAATCTTGCCGGAACCCGATCCGTGCACTTCAACGCCGTCGATGCGGCTGAGCCGGTCCGAGATCGTCTCGGCCATCTCGGGGCGGGTCATGACGATCGCACTCGATATGTGATGACGGATATCAGGCATGTTCGACCTCACGGGTGCGGTCATGCATCGATATGCAGCCGTTCGGACATACGCTGACGCAGGCCCCACAACCGCTGCAGGTCTCGGTATCCAGATGCGGAAGAAATGGACCGCCGATCCGGGGGAGGAAGCGGATGGCGGTGGTGGGACAGATCTCCCGACAGGACTGACAATCGACGAAATTCACCGCGAGACAGTCATCGCCGATGACCGCATGATGATAAAACTGCCTGGGATTGTCAGGCGGGAAAACCCGCTCGGGACACCGATCCGCGCACAGTCCGCAGAACGTGCATTCGCCGAGATTGAAGTCTACCGCCGGAACGCCCGATTGAAAGACGATTATTTTCTCGGGGCAGGCATCCAGACAGTCCCCGCACCCGGTGCAATCCTTGATTGTCGTGTCCGTTGCGCCGGGAGGTAAGGGAAGGCGCCTTGTGTTCAGGTGCCTGCCGGTCAGAAAATCACGACGCGTGCCAGATGCAATGCTCATGGCATCATTCCGCCGAATTCGGTGGGGCTGGCACGACATCATGGGGGCCAGGCGGTCCGTAAACGATCTGGTACATCCATACCAGAAAACCGTAACCTCCGACGGCCCCGACGGCGACAACCGGCCAGATTCCGAACGCGAGAACGACAAACGTCAAGAGCTCTCGTCGACGTTTTGCTCGAAATCCGCTGCGATCGTCAGCAATGGTGTCTGACATTGCCTGCCTCCCCAGATTGAGGAAGCCTAGCCCACGTGTATCGAGACGTAAAGCTATGATTGCAAAAATACGCGAGTATTCAAAATGGTGCGCGTGCCGATGGTTTACGTCGCGCGATCAGCATCGGGCCGTATTCCACGAGGTAAAGTCCGAAGCAGGCAATCCACAGCAATCCGGCGATCGGGTAGGTCGAACTGACCGAATTCGGGAAAAACCCGGCCAGGGACCTCACCAGGGCACACAGAAAAATCGCCACATAACTCACGTTCGTCATGGCGGACGCCCGTAACTCGCAGCCCGTGTGGCCGCGTGTCGCGCGCGTCATCACCGCTATCATCATCGCGGCGACGGTGCCGACAGTCAGGACATGGGTCGCGGAGGCTGTTTCCAGCCAGCCCGCTGCAGAAAATGCAATGGCCAGGAAGCCCAGTGGCACAAATGCATAGGCGAGGTGAAGCACAAGAACGAGCGGTTCCCCGACGGTCGTCCAGCCGCGCCATCTCCACAACCGCAGGGCTTGCACGACAGCAGAAAAGCTTGCAACTGCAACTGTCAGGGGACCGGCCGGGGCGATGATCCATGCCGCGAAGGCCGGAATGGCAACAACGATTGCCACCACGTCGAACCGGTTATAGGCAACGGGAAAATCCGTTCTCCCCATCCTGTTCAGCCAGTTGCGCGTGAAACTGGGAAGCATCCTGCCACCGACGACGATGATCATCATGATGAGGCCGGCAAGAGCCAGGCGCACGGAGTGATCGGGACCACCCAGAGCGATCGTTTCGAGGTGGAAGCATCCGTTGGCCAGCGTCAGGACGCCGAGACCTGCGACAACCTTGAGGTCGGCCCATTTCCGGCCGGCTACGATTTCCCGTACGCAGACGGCGAGCATTGTCGGCAGGAACGCTGCCTCGATGACGACGGAGACGCCAAGCCCAAGCCTATCGGGAGACGCGAGAGCGAGGCGACCGGCGCACCATAACAGGAACAGAGCGATCAGAGGCCGACCGGAAACCGGAAGCCGTCCTGTCCAGTTGGGAACTGCTGTCAGCAGAAAGCCGGCCACGATGGCCGAACCGAAGCCGAAGAGCATCTCGTGCGCATGCCAGGCGACTGCTCCGTATGTTCCGCCGATTTCGATCATGCCGGAGACTGCAGCCACCCATGCGACCATTGCGACACACGCCCATACCGCGCCACCAAGGAAAAAAGGCCTGAAGCCGTAGGAGAAAAGGACTGGTCCTGTTGCCGATAGACCTCTCGGGATTCCGCCTTTGGGTCGTTGCGGGACTGCCATGCCACGTATCATTGGTCGCTCCTGTCGTTGCGACCAAACCTAATCAGGCAAACTGCCCGGCTCTTTGTTGAAAGGCAAATCGCCGGTTGAATTGTGGCGGCAGATTGCTCCAGCACAAAGAGGGTTCTTCAGAAGGGGCGTAATTTCCGCCCCAAGAGAACGGAAATGCTCCGTTCCGAACCAGGAGAAGTCCTATGAGCACTACATTTCCCGTCACACGACGCTCGATTCTCGCTGGAGCCGCTTTCGCCGGAGCCCTGGCTCCGTTGGTGGCCGCCTCGGCGGCAAACGCCAGCGCCGAAGCCGTCAACGTGAAGGCCGCCCCTGCGGATCTGGCGAACCTGAAGCGGGTCAAGCTCGAACTCGTCAATCCCCCCTTCGTGCATCCCCATAGCCAGACGGCTGAAGGCGACCCGCGCATCTATGAAGTGACGCTGACCATCCAGGAAAAGAAGATCGTCATCGACGATGCCGGCACCGAGGTGCATGCCATGACTTTCAACGGATCGGTACCCGGCCCGATGATCGTCGTGCATCAGGACGACTATGTCGAAATTACCCTGGTCAATCCAGAAACCAACGAGTTGCAGCACAACATCGATTTCCATTCGGCGACAGGCGCGCTGGGCGGCGGTGCGCTGACCGCGGTCAATCCCGGTGAAAAGGCGGTGATGCGCTTCAAGGCCACCAAGGCCGGCGTTTTCGTCTACCATTGCGCACCTCCCGGAATGGTGCCGTGGCATGTCACCTCGGGGATGAACGGCGCGATCATGGTCCTGCCGCGTGACGGTCTCAAGGACCACAAGGGCAACAACCTCGTCTATGACAGGGTCTATTATGTCGGCGAACAGGACTTCTATGTTCCGAAGGGCGCCGACGGCCAGTACAAGACGTACGAGAGCGCCGGCGAAGCCTATGGTGAGGTCCTGGAGGTGATGAACACGCTGATCCCCAGCCACATCGTCTTCAATGGCGCGGTGGGCGCGCTGACCGGCGAGAATGCCCTTCAGGCGAAGGTGGGTGAAAAGGTCCTCATCCTGCATTCGCAGGCCAACCGCGATACCCGCCCACATCTGATCGGCGGTCATGGTGATTATGTCTGGGCAACGGGCAAGTTCGCAAACGCGCCGGAACTCGACCAGGAAACCTGGTTCATTCCGGGCGGTGCGGCCGGCGCGGCATTCTACACGTTCCAGCAGCCGGGCATCTACGCGTACGTCAACCATAACCTGATCGAAGCCTTCGAAAAGGGCGCTGCCGCCCATTTCAAGGTCGAGGGCGAATGGAACAATGACTTGATGACAGGGATCGTCTCGCCCAACAACCACTGAAGCGAACGAATGTCCGCGCGGCATCCGGCCGCGCGGACCGACCGTCCCGATCCTGCGCCAGGCGAGGATTGCCATGCCCGCCACCAGCACACACAACCGCATTTCACTCTTGTCGATCACGCTCCCTGCCGCCGTTCTGCTTGCCTGCGCAACCGGAATCGCCAGTCAATTGGGGTATTTCGAGCCAAGCGCCACCGTCACCGCTGAAGCGCCGCGTGTCGTGACAATCGCCGGGCGGGCGTTCGAGTACCGGAATTACGGCGAGTTCTATCGCAACGGGTTTGCCGTCGATGGGCCGATGATCAAGGTGCATCACAGCCAGTCGCTGACGATCATGAAATACCAGGTGAGTGAGAAAGAATATGCTCGTTGCGTTCATGCCAAGAAATGCCCTGCGGTGGAGGCCGCCGATGTCCATGGAGCCGATTTCCCGGTTACGGGTGTCAGCTACGATGATGCGCAGGCCTACGCGCGATGGTTAACCGCCGAGACGGGCCAGGTCTGGATGCTTCCAAGCCACGAGCAGTTCGCGTTTGCCGCCGGCAACAAGTTTATTGACGACAGTCTTGGCGTGGATCCGGACAGCCGCAATCCGGCGCTGCGCTGGCTTGCCGATTACGAGCGTGAAACCCGCAGGAAGGCCGAGATGGATCCTTCGCCGAAGAAAAGCGGAGACTTTGGCGAGAACGAGTACGGACTGGCCGATTTCGCCGGAAACATCTGGGAGTGGACTTCGACTTGCCAGCGTCGCATCGATCTTGCCGGCAGCCGCCGCGCAGCACAGTCGATCTGCGGAATCTACGTCACGGTCGGCAAGCACCGTGCTCCGATGAGTTCATTTGTTCGTGACCCGAAAACGGGCGGCTGCTCGGTTGGCGCACCGCCGGCCAA
The DNA here is from genome assembly GCF_001425605.1 of Rhizobium sp. Leaf453. Lineage (GTDB taxonomy): Bacteria > Pseudomonadota > Alphaproteobacteria > Rhizobiales > Rhizobiaceae > Pararhizobium. The sequence continues at coordinate 110,342 of NZ_LMRG01000009.1, forward strand.
TCTCGGTTTCCGCCTGGTTCGGGATGATCGTTGGCATGCTGATATTCTGCGGCGCCTGCGGGACCGCGGGATAATTTCGTGAAGGCGCTCGCGCATGTTGAAGGCTGAGAAGAGCGTCGCTACGACTGTTCAAAGTTCCAAAAGATGACCAGTTATCGCGCTTGAGCGTCACAAGTGATTTCTGTATTGAGAATGAAATCTCTCCATCATTCAGAAATTGAGATATCTGCTTGGACCTCTCGTCGATCGAAATATTCCTCGCCGTAGCGCGCGACCGCAGCGTCACGAAGGCGGCAAAGGTGATTGGACGTGCGCCGTCCAATGTCACGACACGCATCCAGCAGTTGGAGGAAAATCTGGGTGTCGCTCTCTTCAGTCGGGATGGCAAGAAGATGACCCTTACGCGGGAAGGGGAGGCTTTCCTCTCCTACGGCCAACGGCTCGTGGCGCTAGCGCTTGAAGCGCGGCAGGCAGTGAAGCCGCTTCCTCCTTCCGGCACATTGCGCGTCGGAACAATGGAAAGCACGGCGGCGAGCCGGTTGCCGGCGGCCCTCGCGCAATTCAACAGGATGTGGCCGGACGTCTCGCTTCGGCTGACGATGGGTGCCTCCCGCAATCTGACTCACGATGTTCTGACCGGTGCCCTGGACTGTGCGCTGATCGCCCGCCCGCCCCAAACCATGCTGGAGCAGGACGAAGCCTTCGATGCGGACCTCAAGCAACTGGAAGCGGAGGCGGCATTCGTCGAGGACCTTCTGATTGTCCTCCCTGCCGGCCATCCGCAAATTGCATCCGCGGCCGAGCTTCGGGTGGGCGCGCTCGCCGCACTCGAACCGGGTTGCACCTATCGCCGGATCGCCGAACATTGGGCGAAGCAGTCTTGTGATCTCGAAACCAGCCAACTCGGCTCCTATCACGCGATCCTGGCGAGCGTTGCCACAGGCGCTGCTGCGGGGGTGGTGCCAAAATCTGTTCTCGACCTCTTGCATTGGCCGGCAGATGTCCAGACGCATCACTTGGGAACGGTGGAAACGCTGCTCGTTTATCGCAACAGTGATCGTACCAGCGCCTTCAGCGCGTTTCAGGAGGTCCTCCGCCTCACAACGGTCAGGACCTTCAGGGGAATGATGCACTAGCCATCCCCTCCCGTTTCATTCGAAATCATCCAGACAAGATACGGACTATCATGCAACCTTCCGTTCCCCCCAAGGCCGGCTCGAAATCCACTCGCCGGTTTCGCCTGTTCTCCCCGATCCTTGCCGGGGCGACCCTGCGCGAACGCCTGATTGCCTGCATTGGAGCGCTGGTAAGCATCGGCCTGACCGGCTTCATCAGCGGCTATCTGTTTGGACAGGGACCACACCTGCCGCTGATCGTGGCGCCCATGGGCGCTTCGGCCGTTCTTCTCTTCGCGGTGCCAGCAAGTCCGCTCGCCCAGCCCTGGTCGATTATTGGAGGCAACACCATTTCGGCGATGATGGGCATGATCGCAGCCTATTTCATTCCCGATCCAATCATCGCGATCGGCGTCGGCGTTTCACTGGCCATCGGCGTCATGTCGCTGACGCGCTGCCTTCATCCGCCCGGCGGTGCCGCCGCCCTGACTGCCGTTCTCGGCGGTCCTGTGGTCGCGTCTTGGGGCTTCCTGTTTCCCTTCGTCCCGGTGGGTCTGAATTCCTGTATTCTGGTCGCGCTTGGTCTCATCTTCCACAAGCTGTCCCGGCGTAACTATCCGCATGTTGCACCCAAGCCGGCGGAAAACGCGCATCAGACGGTCGATCCGCCGTCCGCATTGCGGGTCGGGTTTCGCGAGGAGGATGTGGATGCAGCACTTGCCGCAGTCCACGAAACGTTCGATATCGATCGAGGAGACCTGGGCCGACTGCTGAAGCAGGTGGAGCTGCAGGCTGTCATCCGCTCGAACGCTGGTATCAGCTGCGCCGACATCATGTCGCGCGATGTGATCGCCGTTGGAGAGGAGGCGGAGCCGGAACACGCACGGCGCCTTCTGCTCAAGCACAATATCCGGACCTTGCCGGTCAGGGACGCGGAGGGGCGCCTGACCGGAACCGTCGGTCTGCGGGAATTATCGGAAGCGACCGGCCCCATCGCTTCCGCTATCGCAAAGCCTGCAGTCGCCTCAGCATCTGACCCGGCATTGTCCCTGCTCCCGGTTCTGACAGATGGGCGCACGCATGCGGTGATCATCGTCGATCCGGATCAGCGCATCCTCGGCCTGGTATCGCAGACGGATCTGCTCAGCGCTGTTGCCCGGCTCTTGTCGACGGTCGCCTGACTGTCAGGACATCCCGACAAATCTGGCGTAAGCTTACAGCAAGTTTGGAAACATATGATTCCTGGTCACTGCCTGACCCAGCAGTGACCACGATAAACCCGACGGACGTTCCGTAGAGGAGGAGGGGTCTGGCTATGCAGCCTGCAATCATATCCAATCAGATTTTGTCGTCAGAAGATCTGGCGCTTCTGCAAACGTTTCTCGAAGCATGGTGCGCCGAGAATGGCGTCGGAATTACCGATGATGCCGCCCGGGACGTCGCGACAGGGTTGATCCATTGGTACATGGACGGCCTGTCCGACAAGAGCCGGTTCAAAGACATGATCGGGGATACGCGGGCCTTGCCGCCCGCTTTGCAGGAGCTTCTGGAAAGGCTCGAATTCATACCCTGAAGTCTCAGCGGCATCCTTGCGCCACCGGATGGTCACTCAGCCGTCAGTGCTTGCTCGCCGGCTCAGGCTGCCCCGTCGGAATGCTGCTGACGGTAGCTGAAACGGGATCGCTGGCCGGGAATGACGCTTCAAGACCCTCGTCAAGCTGCTCTTCCAAAGTCCCCGTGTCCTGCGCGGCGCGGGCGCTGCGGAGCGACGCGGCGGCCGGCGATTCATCGCCGTCCTGAGTTCCGGCAGCGGCTTCCCGCACATCGCCCTTGTCGAATGTCGCGATCTGGATCATCACCGCCTTTGCCTTTTCCTCCGCATTCATGCGGTTGAGGCGGCCTTCACCGTCCTTTTTCAACTGGACGGAGACGATGTCCCCGCCCTCACCAACGAACTCGACGATGAATGTCGAATTCTCATCGTGTACCTGTTTGCCGACGACTTCCATCTGACTCTCCTGTGGTGAGGCCCAGCCGGGGCCATGGTGCGGTTTCATCCCGGATTCAACGGGGAAGAGGCGGCTTTGGTTCCGATGCCGTGCCCGATGGCTGCATTCTGCGATAACGGTGCGTGAGGAGGCCAGCCAACAGGATGGTGGTCCCTACCGCAGACCGAATTCCCGGTGGGAGCGGCGCATCCGCGCCGGGCTGACGTGATAGGTGCGCTTGAACCAGTTCACCAGATGGGCGCAATCGGTGAACCCGCATTCATAGGCGATTTGGGCGATCGACCGGTCGCTGTTCAACACCATCCATTTGGCCGCCTTTAGCCGCATCTGGCGCCAGTATTGGCTCGGTGCCACCTGGAGATGCTTCTGGAACAGGCGTGACAGTTCCCGTTCCGATGTGCCGACGCTGCTGGCGATCTCGGCGATGCTGCAGAGTTCATACATCTTGTGCCGCATCAGGCCGACGGCGTTGGCGACCCGACGGTCCTGGCACTTGAGGCCAATGTCGAGGTCCTCGACCGCGCCCTCCTTGTCGAAGCCGTGGTCGCCGAGAATATAGTGAAACGCCTTGTGGGCGCGAGATTCCCCGCAAGCATTCGACACGAGATACATGGCGAGCTTGATGGACGCCAGCCCGCCGGGACAGGTGATGATATTGCCATCGGCGACGACGGGCATGTCGGAAATCGGGATAATATCCGGAAAAGTCTGTCGCAGCGGTCCAGCAAGGGAGAAATGGACGGCGCAGCGTCGTCCCGCCAAAAGCCCCGCCTCGGCCAGCACGAAACTGCCCGAACAATTGCCAGCCACCGGCACGCCAAGACCGGCAGCGCGGATGATGAAGTCGTAGAGTTCCCGCGGGATATTGTGATCGGCATGCAGGATGCCGCCATGGACAACGATGAAGTCGTAATCGCGGGGATCCGGATAGACCCGTGTCGGCTTCAACTCGAAACCACAGCTGGACCGGATGGGCTCCAGGTCATGCGACAGCAAATCCCAGTCACAGTAAATCCGCCGGCTGAAATCCCCTTCGTCTCCCGCAAGCCGCAAAAAATCGGTGAAGCAGGCCAGTGGCATCAGGGTGAAATTCGGCGTAGCGACGATACCGACGCGCAAGGGGGAGACGGCGTCGGGGGCGGCCTTGCTTGGCCCGAGTTGCGAATAGTCGCGTTGCACGCGGCAAGTCTCCGAACTGCATATGAAATTGTCCTAAATATACAATACGGAAAACCTCAACGCAAATACCATCGGGGTGTTGGTCGAGGCGCGGCAATGGCCTCTCCGGAAGCCCGGAACAGCCTATTTGCCGCAGGAGTGAGCCCGCCAAGTCAAAAAAAGGGGAACACAATGAAGAACTTGCTGTCTATGACTGCCGTCGCCGTGATTGTCGGCTGCGCGTCTTCGGCCAATGCCGATTGCGGCACGGTCAGCGTCGCCAACATGAATTGGCAAAGCGGTGAACTGCTGGCCAATGTCGATAAATTCATTCTCGAAAACGGCTTCGGCTGTCAGGTCGAGTTCGTGCCCGGCGATACCGTGCCGACCATCACTTCCATGGTCGAAAAGGGCGCGCCTGACATTGCCGGCGAATCCTGGGTCGATCTCGTTCCGGAAATCGTCAAGCGCGGCGTTGATGAGCACAGAATTGTAAATATCGGACCAGCTTTGTCCGACGGCGGTATCCAGGGCTGGTACATTCCAAAATTCATCGTCGATGCTCATCCGGACATCAAGACCGTCGATGATGCGCTCGCCCATCCCGAACTGTTCCCGGCGCCTGAAAATGCATCGAAGGGTGCAGTCTTCAATGGTCCGGCCGGCTCCGGCGGCTCGGTCGTCAGTGCGCAGCTTTTCAAGGCCTATGATGGCGCTGGCAAGGGTTTCGAGCTTGTCGATCCGGGTACGCAGGCCGGTCTCGATGGCGCCATGTCAAAGGCCTATGAACGCAAGGAAGGCTGGATGGGCTATTACTGGTCGCCAACGGCCCTTCTAGGCAAGTTCGAGATGGTGCGGCTGGAGGCGGGCGTTGCCCATGACGCCAGCGAATGGAAGCGCTGCAACACCGTTTCGGACTGCACGGATCCGCACAGGAACGAGTGGCCGAAGGACAATGTCGTGACGCTCGTCTCGCAACGGCTGGTCGACAGCGACAAGGTCGGCGTGGTGGAATATCTCGGCAAGCGCTCCTGGAACAACGACACCGTCAGTTCGGTCATGGCGTGGATGACCGAAACGCAGGCAAGCGGCGAGGATGGCGCCAAATATTTCTTCAAGGAGCATCCTGACGTCTGGAAAACGTGGTTGAATGCGGATGTGGCCGAGAAGATCTCAGCCGGCCTTTGATCCCTTTGCGGTGCGGCTTGGCCGCACCGCTTTCGTCTCTCGGCCGACCTTTATCATGAAACAGGTTTCACCATGACCAGCGCATTCCCCAAGACCTTCTCCGAAATCACGCTTGCCGGCCACACGCTGCGCAACCGCATCGTCTTCGGCGCTCATACCGCCAACATGTCAGTCAACGGGCTGCCCGGGGACCAGGCGATTGCCTATTATGTCGAGCGGGCGATCGGAGGTGCTGCGATGATCGTCGTCGAGCCGATGCCGGTTCATCCGGCGGCGGTGCTGACACGCGGCAATTTCCGCACCTGCGACGATTCCGTCATCCCCGCCTTTCGAAAGCTGACGGACAGCGTCAAGCGACATGGCGCCGTTATCGTCCAGCAACTCTATCATGTCGGCAGTCACGGAGATTCGGACCTGTCTTTTCACGCGCACTGGTCGCCTTCGGGTGGACCAAGCTACCATGACAGCGACGGCTCGCATGCGATGACGGAGGCTCAGGTCGAAGAGACTATCGAGGCTTTCGTCAAGGCGGCGCAGCGCTGTCAGGCGGCCGGGTTCGATGGTGTCGAGGTTTGGGCGGCCTACGGTGGCTTGCTCGATCAGTTCTGGACGCCGTTCTACAACAAGCGCGAGGACAAGTGGGGCGGCAGCCTGGAGAACCGCACCCGGTTTTCACGCGAGATCCTGAGCCGGATTCGCCGGCTCTGCGGCCCGGATTTCATCGTCGGCTTGACGGTGAGCGACGAGCCGGGCTGTCCCACCGCGCTGACGCGCGACGAGATCACCGAAATCGTCGCGGGCCTCGATGCCGACGGGCTGATCGATTACGTCACTTGCGGCTCCGGCGGCTATTTCGACTATGGCAGCCTGATGCCGACCTTCCTCTATCCCGAACGCCTGGGCATCGAGCTTTCCGCACGGTTGAAAAAAGTCGTCACCCATGCGCTGGTAACGGCGGAAAGCCATATCCGCACGGCGGAAAATGCCGAGATCACGCTGGGTGAGGGCGTCGCCGACCTCGTTTCCATCGTGCGCGGCCAGATCGCCGATCCGCATCTCGCCAACAAGGCGCGTCGTGGCACGCCGGAGGATATTCGCGGTTGTCTCTCCTGCAACCAGATGTGCTGGGGCCGCCGCTCACGCGATTACTGGATCAGCTGTCTGATCAATCCCTCGGTCGGTCGCGAGGCCGAATGGGGTGGCGACAGGTTCGAGCCGGTCACCGATCCGCAATCCGTCCTCGTGGTCGGCGGTGGCCCGGCCGGACTGGAGGCGGCGCGTGTCGCGGCCGAGAGGGGGCACCGGGTGATCCTGGCAGAAGCATCCGACCGGCTGGGTGGCGCCTTCCGGTTGGCCGGCGAGCAGCCGAGACGCGCCCAGATCCTCGACCTGATCGGCTGGTATGAAACGCGCTTCGCCAAGCTCGGTGTCGAGGTGCGATTGAACACGTATCTCGAGGGGGGCGACGTTGCCGACATCGGCGCCGATGTCGTCATCCTTGCCACCGGCTCCCTGCCGCAGGAAAACGGCTTCCAGAAGGCGACGCCGGACCGGGCTGAGCTTCAGGGACTTGGACGCGGCAATGTATTCTCGGCAGAAAGTGTCATGGCGCGCCAGGCGCGAGTTGGAACCCGGGTGATCGTGGTCGATGAAACCGGAGGCTGGAAGGGCTGTGGAACGGCATGGAAGCTTGCCGAGCAGGGCCATCAGGTCATGCTGGTGACACCGGACGCACTGGTCGGCAAGGAATTACAGCGCACCGCAGCAGACGCGCCACTGAGGCGGACACTCAGCAAGCTCGGGGTCCAGTTCCGCACGGAAACCAGCGTCGACAGCTGGCAGGGCAATGCGGCCGTGCTGATCTCGCATCTGACGGGAGCGACGGAAACGGTCCCGGCCGACAGTCTCGTCTTCGCGACCACCAACAGCGCCGCCAATTGGCTGGCGCTTGAACTCGCCGATCTCGGCATCGCCTTCCAGGAAATCGGCGACGGTGTTGCGCCACGGCAGGCACCCTACGCGTTCTACGAGGGGCGCAAGGCTGGCATGGGGATCGCGGCGAAGAGTGCTGAACACGTCACTGAGCTTCAGGCCAAGGCGGTGTGAGGGACGGGAGCATCGTCACGACAAAACGCTAAACTGATTGTTTAACGACGTGGCGACCCCACCCTCCGTCATACTCGCCCTTGTGGCGGGTATCCAGTGACCCGACGTCTGTCGGGTCAAAAGACTCTTTCAGCTCAATGACTTGAGGTGGCGTCATTCGCGAGACTGGCACGGGAATGACGGAGGGAGAGGTAACCGCAGAACGTCCCAAGCGGACTTCAACGCCGCCAGAAAAAGACTTTGTCAGTAGTTTGAACCCACGAGGCATGCATCGCGGGTTTTGTCGTTCGTCTCTGGTCGGTCTTCCTATTCAGGCCGTCGCTCCAACCTTCGCCGGCCCAGTTATGGCCACAGCACCGTCGTGCCTAGGCGTGACGAGCGCATTGACGAGTTTGATGAAGCTTGCGGTGCCGACTGTTTTTCCTGTTTGGTCTGTGACGGTTGCTTGAGTTGCGTTTGCGGCTGAGAGGATGCGGACGGCGTCCTCGATTGTGGTTTCGGCGGGGATGGTTGGGCCGGTGGTGGTTGTGGCGGTGTCGATGGGGTCCATTATGGCTTCGACATGGATGACGCGGCCTCGGTTGACCTCGCGGACGAAGTTGGCGACGTAGTCGTCGGCGGGGCGCAGCACGATGTCCTGGCTTGAGCCCTGCTGGATGACCTCGCCGTCGCGCAGGATGGCGATCTGGTCGCCGAGACGTAAGGCTTCGTCGAGATCGTGGGTGATGAAGACGATGGTCTTTACATAAATTCCGCCGNGAGCCCTGCTGGATGACCTCGCCGTCGCGCAGGATGGCGATCTGGTCGCCGAGACGTAAGGCTTCGTCGAGATCGTGGGTGATGAAGACGATGGTCTTCTTGATCTCCTTCTGCAGGTCGAGCAGAACGGTCTGCATGTCCATGCGGATGAGCGGGTCGAGGGCGGAATAGGCCTCGTCCATCAGCAGAACAGGGGCGTCGTTGGCGAGTGCGCGGGCCAGGCCGACACGCTGCTGCATGCCGCCCGACAGCTGGTTGGGATACTTCTGCTCGAAGCCTTTCAAGCCGACGCGCTCGAGCCAGCGCATGGCGGTAAAAGAGAACGCATCCACTGGGGATTANGAGTGCGCGGGCCAGGCCGACACGCTGCTGCATGCCGCCCGACAGCTGGTTGGGATACTTCTGCTCGAAGCCTTTCAAGCCGACGCGCTCGAGCCAGCGCATGGCGGTGTCGAGGCTCTGCTGCCTGGAAATGCCCTGGATCTCCAGCCCGAAGATGGTGTTGTCGAGCACGCTGCGATGGGGCAGAAGCGCGAACTTCTGGAACACCATGGCGGTCTGGTGGCGGCGGAATGCCCGCAGGTCCGTCTCGTTCATCTTGCAGACATCGGTGCCGTCGACCAGAACCTCGCCGGCGGTCGGGTCGATCAGCCGGTTGATATGGCGGATGAGGGTGGACTTGCCCGAGCCGGAGAGCCCCATGATCACCTGGATCGAGCCGGACGGCATCTCGATATTGATGTCGCGCAGGCCCAGAACATGGCCGTGCTTCTCGTTGAGTTCGGCCTTGGTGAGGCCGGCCTTGACCGCCTCGATATGGGAGGCGGCATTGGGTCCGAAGATCTTGTAGAGATTGCGGATGCGGATGCCGCCGAAGGCGTGGTCTGTTGTCTTCTCAACCACGAAACGGTGCATGTTTCCGCGCTGGCCCGCGACAGCNTGCTTCTCGTTGAGTTCGGCCTTGGTGAGGCCGGCCTTGACCGCCTCGATATGGGAGGCGGCATTGGGTCCGAAGATCTTGTAGAGATTGCGGATGCGGATGCCGCCGAAGGCGTGATCGCCGGCTTTTGGGCCAGTCTTGCCTGTTGTCTTCTCAACCATGGACGACCTCCCTGTGCTTCTGCAGGCGCTTGCCATAGGCCTGGCTGACGCGATCGAACATGATGGCGATGCCGACGATGGCGAGACCGTTGAAGATGCCGAGGGTAAAATACTGGTTGGCGATGGCCTTCAGGACGGGCTGACCCAATCCCTGCACGCCGATCATGGAGGCGATGACGACCATGGCGAGCGCCATCATGATGGTCTGGTTGATGCCGGCCATGATGGTGGGCAGTGCGAGCGGAAGCTGGACCTTGAACAGCTTCTGTTTGCCGTCTGCGCCGAAGGCATCGGCGGCTTCGAGCACGTCGCGGTCGACGAGGCGGATGCCGAGATCGGTGAGCCTGATCATTGGCGGGATGGCATAGATGACGACGGCGATCAGGCCGGGCACCTTGCCGATGCCGAGCAGCATGACGACGGGGATGAGATAGACGAAGCTCGGCATGGTCTGCATGACGTCGAGGATCGGGCTGACGGTGCGCTGNACTCGGCCTGATCTACAAGATCGACATCGAAGATGATCGTATGGTGAGCATAGATGACGACGGCGATSAGGCCGGGCACCTTGCCGATGCCGAGCAGCATGACGACGGGGATGAGATAGACGAAGCTCGGCATGGTCTGCATGACGTCGAGGATCGGGCTGACGGTGCGCTGGATGCGGTCGGAGCGCGACATCAGGATGCCGATCGGCAGGCCGATGGCGATGGACATGACGGTGCAGACGAAGATCATCGAGATCGTCCGCATGGTGTCGTCCCACATGTCGAAATAGCCGATGAGCAGCAGCGTGGCGAGACAGCCGCCGACGATCCTGAGGTTGCGGGTGGCGGCAAAGGCRATGGCGAGGATGATGRCGGTGATGACCGGCCAGGGCGTCTTCAGCATGAAGCGCTCGGCATAGATCAGGAACTGCTGCAGCGGATAGAAGAAGCCCTCGATCATGTCGCCATAGGCGCGGGTGAAGCCGCGAAAGCCCTCGTCGATCGCCTTCTTCAGATTGCGCAGGCTGTCGTCGTTCATATGCGGGAATTTAAAAAACCAGTCCATTCCGTTCCCCTTGTCGAAAAAGCCGATCGTTCTTTTTGCTGTTCTTCGGCGTGCGATGGCGATGCGCCGGATGGCGCATCGCCTGTCTCTGAGATGTCGTTCAGGCCGTGGCGCTTAGAGCGATGCCTCGATCTTCTCGGCGGCTTCCGGCGTGACCCAGGCCTTCCAGACGTCCTTGTTCTCTTCGAGGAAGTGCTTGGCGCCGTCCTCGCCCGATGCCTGGTTGTCGGTCATCCAGGACATCAGCTGGCCGAGCGTCTGGTTGCTCCAGGAGCGCTTGTTGAGATAGTCCATGACTTCCGGACCGGCCTTCTCGGAGAAGGGCTTGGCCACCAGCGTCACGATCGTGTCGATCGGCCAGGCGTTCGGCTTCGGATCGGCGCAGTCGGCCACCGTGTTGCAGCGCTTCCACTCGGCCGGATCGTTCTCGACGCCATAGTCGAGGCGGACCATCTCGTACTTGCCGAGAAGGGCCGTCGGCGCCCAGTAATAGCCGACCCAGCCTTCCTTGCGCTCGTAGGCCTTGGCGATCGAGCCGTCGAGACCGGCGGCCGAGCCCGTGTCGATCAGGTTGAAGCCGGCCTTCTCGCCCTCGAACGCCTTGTAGAACTGCGCCGTCACCACCGTGCCGCCCCAGCCCTGCGGTCCGTTATAGATCGCGCCCTTCGACGAATCCTCCGGATCGGGGAAGAGTTCGGGATGCTTCAGCGCATCGCCGATGGTCTTGATGTCGGGATGGGCGTCGGCCAGATATTTCGGGATCCACCAGCCCTGGACGCCACCGTCCGGCAGCGGCGAGCCGACCTTGATGATGCGGCCCTCGTCGGTGCCCTTCTTGACGACATCCGGCAGAAGATCGATCCAGGCCTCCGGCGCGATATCAGGCTCGCCCTTCTCGGCCATGGAGGTAATCGTCGGGACCGTATCCCCCACCGTGATCTCGGCGCTGCAGCCGTAACCCTCGTTCAGGATGATCTTGTCGAGGTTGGAGATCACCTCCGCACTCTGCCAGTTCATGCTGGCGATCGTCGGGCACTGAATCCATCACGGTGTAGGCAACTTCAGCNCATGGAGGTAATCGTCGGGACCGTATCCCCCACCGTGATCTCGGCGCTGCAGCCGTAACCCTCGTTCAGGATGATCTTGTCGAGGTTGGAGATCACCTCGGCGCTCTGCCAGTTCATGCTGGCGATCGTCATGCTGCCGCAATCCGCATGCGCCAATGACACGCCCGATACACTCCCCAACAGCAATCCACTCAATGCCAATAGTCTACGCATGTTCGTTCCCTTGTTAGCGGCCTGGCGTTGACCTGCCGGCGTGCCGCGCCGTCCGGCAGAAAACTCGTTGTCTCCCGGCCGCCTCGGTGGCCGTGGCATTTCATTGTCTATTCTGCGCCGGCGCGCCATTCGCGAAACGCAAGGCTCGTTTTCGCCCCGATCGTCCTGAAGGGTTGGGGCGGTAGCGACATCGGCGTATCGAAACGCGAAAAAATGTCCGTGAGCCGCGTCTTCTGCCCGAGCATCATATCGGCGGCGGCGATCCCGTTCGCTGTCGCCTTGGTGGCGCCAACGCCGTTGCAGCCGCAGGCGGCAAAGATACCGCGCTCGATCTCGCCGAAGGCCGGCACCGAATTCCACGTCAGAGCCATGGCGCCACCCCAGCGATATTCCATCGGGATATCCGCAAGCTTCGGAAAGCGTGCCTGATATTTCTCGTCGTGTTTGGCACCGGCGCGGCGCAGCGTGCCTTCGCCCGCGACGATGTCGTGGTGATAGGTGTAGCGCGAGCGGACGAGGATGCGGTCGCCGCCCTGTCCCTGGACGCGCCGCACGGTCGTGCCCATCGGCATCGCCGGCGTCGCCGCCCATTTGCGCTGGCCCGGCAATCGACTCGGATCGAATTCCCGTGTCATCGAGGCGAAGGTAAAGATATGGAGCAATCGGCTCTTGAAGAAGCCGAAGCTTTCGGCATGGCCATTATTGGCCATTATTATCCTGGCTGCGCTGACGGAGCCCCGCGGCGTGCGCACCAGCCATCCCGACCCCACACTCTCGATCTTTACCGCCGGGGTCTGTTCGTAGAGCCGGACCGGCTCGCGCAGGCTGTCGGCGAGACCTCGGATATAGGCCGCCGGCTGGACCATAATCGTGCCCGGTGTGAAGAGAGCCGACGTATAGGTATCGGTGCCTGTGACATCGGCGATCTCACGGGCATTGAGCAGCTGATACGGCTCACCGATCTTCGCAAGACCATCGGCGTAATCGACCAGATGGCGGTCGCCTTCGTCACTGATCGCGACGCTGTAGCGGCCGCAGGGATCGAAAATGTCGCGGCCCCAGCCCTGTTCCTGCGCAACTGTGCTGGCAAGACGAATGGCCGTGCGGCTGATCTCGATCGCTTCGCGGCTCTTGGTCGTCGTGTCGCCGCCGTAATCCTCCGAGGAGACTTCATGCGGCAGGTCGATGATGAAACCGGAATTGCGCCCGGCCGCCGCCTCGCCGATGATTCCGGCTTCCAGAATGGCGACTGTGAGGCTCGGGTCGATCTCCGCTATGCGCCGCGCCGCCGACAGGCCCGCGAAACCGCCGCCGATGATCACGACGTCGGCGGTAACCTGCCCTTCAAGCCGGGGTTTTGGCTGGCGGGGCGCAAGCATGGCCACCCAGCCGGAGATACCGGTGTTTTTCGGCAGCCGGGAGGCGACAAAGACCTTTTTCGCGGCGTTGCTCACAGGTCACGCTTCCCGTTGGATGAGGTCGCCGAGCGTCGTACGGATGATCTCAACGCGCTCGGCAGGCAATGCCCGCAGCGGCTTGCGTGGCGAGCCGGCGCCATAGCCGGTCAGCGCGGCGGCGGCATAGACCGACTGTACGTAGTCACCGTCCCAGATCAGCGACATGGCCGGTTCGAGCACGGACCAGATTTCGCGCGCCTTGACCCAGTCGCCGGCGGTTGCGGCAGCGACCAGCGCAAGCGCGGTGCGCGGCGCAAAGTTCGCGCCCCCCCAGATGAGGCCGCTGGCACCGGACCACAGAGCGAACGGAACGAGATGATCGGCGCCGTTCATGACCGGCAGGCCGGTGCGGATAAGGGAGGCCTGTTTGCCGAGATCGCCGCTCGAATCCTTGACGGCACAGAAATTCGGGATGGCGCACAGCGCGCTCAGCAGTTCCGGCGTTACGGTGACGCCGACGGCATGCGGGACATTGTAGCCGATGACCGGCAGGCCGGCGGCGGCGACTTCCGTGTAGAAATCGATGATGCCCTCATCGTCGGTCGGGCCTTCGAAGAAGGGCGGCAGGACCATGACGCCGTCGGCGCCGCAATCGGCCGCGAATTTCGTCCGCTCGACCACATCGGCCGTGAGCAGTGCCGATGTCTGGGCGATGACCTTGGCGCGGCCGTTGATGATCTTTGCGCCGCGCTGCACCAGTTCCTTCGATTCGTCCGTCGTCAGGTAGACGTGCATGCCGGTGCCCGAACTCAGAACAAAGCCAGGCACGCCGAGCGCCAGGTAGCGCTCGATATTCTGCTCCAGCCGTGCGTAGTCGATCCGGCCTTCCGTGTCGAAGGGCGTGGCAATTGCGAGGTTCAGTCCAGGGAAGGGAAAGGCAGCCATCGGCAAGGATCCAGTTTTGAGGCGATCAAGGCATTGGCGGTCGATCGCATTTGACATTCAGACGATATAATACAATAAGTAGACAAATAATATTCTGTCAAGTGGTCGCGCTAATATGTCGATCGAGGCAAAGCGGTTCCGGTTTCTGTTGAAGAATTGGCGGGGACGCGGCAGGACAGGAAACAGCAGGCTTCGAATCGTCTATCATCGATAGACACGCCGAGCGGGGAGACGAACATGGCAGTGGATCAGGTGCCTGAACTGAACGCCGGGGGTGACAGGAAAGCAGTCCTGAGCAGCAGCCTGCGCCACCGGATCCTGACGATGCAGATCGCGCCGGGTTCCGTTCTGGACGAGGTGGCGCTCAGCGAGGAATTCGGCCTGTCACGGCCACCGGTGCGCGAAACCATGCGCCAGCTTGCGGGCGAGGGGTTTATCGAGCTGGAGGCCAATCGCCCGGCCCGCGTGACGTCAATGAGCTACCAGTCGCTTCGAGACTTCTTCCTGGTCGCGCCGATGATCTATGTCGCGACCACCAAGCTCGCCGCCGAAGTGGCGACGAAGGCGGATATCGACGGGCTGCGCGAGATCCAGAACAATTTCCGCGATGCCGTGCAGAACGGCAATATCGACGGCCGCGTCTTCTACAACGACCAGTTCCACCTGCGGATCGGCGAGGTGGCGAACAATGCCTATCTGCTGCCGAGCCTGCGGCGACTGCTGATTGATCACGCCCGGATCGGCAAGATCTTCTATCGTCCGAGCACGGCCCGCATGCAGGAGGAGCTGGAAGAAGCCTCCCGCCAGCACGACGATATCATCGATGCCATTGCCGCCCATGATGGTGAGCGTTGCGATGTCCTGGTGCGCGCGCATCTCGATCTCTCGCGCAAGAACATGGCCATGTATGCGGCGCCCGAGGGCATGCAGATCAGCACGGGAATCTGAGGCTTTGCGGTGAGGCGACCGGTTAAGGCCGCCTCACGCATTTTCCGTGGGACTACGCCCAAGTGTCGCCGACGGTAAAGCCTTCGGTGAAGGGGTCGTCGTGGTCGAGCACGATCGTGTTCAGGCCATAGATCCAGCTGGTTCCGGTGACGGTCGGCACGACGGCGCGGCGGTCGCCGATTGCAGTCTCCTCGACCAATCGTCCCGTATAGACATTTCCGAGAATGCTCTGATGGCGGAAGGCTTGGCCGAGCGGCAGTTCGCCCTTGGCATGCAGCACCGCCATCTTGGCGCAGGTGCCGGTTCCGCAGGGGCAGCGGTCGATGGCGCCGGTCCAGGTCGCCGGGTCGTCCCAGGAAAAGGTGCCGGAAGCCATGGTGACGGCGTTCTTCCAGTCCGCGTTCGGATCCTCCGTCGGTCCGGACAGCTGGGTAATGGTGATGCCGACGCCGGGATAATCGGGATGGGCGACGGGCAATTGCTCGATTGCGGCTTCCCGGATCAACGCGGAGACGCGGGTGATTTCGCGACCATGCTCCGGTCGAAGCTCCAACCCCTTGAACTGGCGGACGTCGGCGATCACGTAGAACATGCCGCCCCAGCCGACATCAACCGTGACCTTGCCGAGATACGGGACATCGATCACCGCGTCGAGATGGGCGGCGAAGGCCGGGACGTTCTTGAAGGTGACATTCTTGACCTTGCCGTTGCGGCATTCGGCCGTCACGCGGATCAGGCCGGCCGGCGCTTCCAGCACCAGTTCTGTCACCGGTTCCTTCATCGGCAGCATGCCCATTTCGAGCAGAACGGTCACCACCGAGATCGTGTTGCCGCCGGACATGACGGGATACTCGATCTGCTCCATGATGATGTAGCCGGCATCCGCCTCCGGATGTGTTGGCGGTACGATGATGTTGCAGCAATGGGCGGAATAGCCGCGTGGTTCGCGCAGCAGCAGCTTGCGCAGCCCGTCATCATTGGCTTCCAGCCACTTCATCTTGTCATAGACGGTGTTGCCCGGGATATGCGGAATTCCGCCGGTGACCACGCGCATGGGCGTGCCCGCATGGGTGTCGATGGCCTGGATGGTTCGCTTGAAGGTCATGGGTCTGGTCCTGATCGGGTTGGTGTTTGGTGAAAACAGGGCATGCGTCTGCATTCGCGTCGGGTGTGCGGCGCGTCGGAAGATCGGACGGCTGGTGCGGCAGTCTCAGGTCTGGGTCATGGTGCCAGAAGCAAAGGCGAGGACGGCGTCGTAAATGCTGCGCGGCATGGCAAATGTCTTCGCTCTGGCCTCCGCAAGATCGATGCCGTTGACGCCGGGAATGTAGACGCCGAGATCCTGCAGGCGTTTTGCCTGTTGGCGGGCGCGGGTAATCCGGCCTTCGTCGATTGTGCCGGGCATCATCGCCAGCACCGTCAGTCCGATCCCGGGCGAGCGGTCGCCAGACCGGAAATCCGCCACATCCAGCGACCAGGGGCCGCCGGACAGACCGGCAGAAAGCATTTCCACCATCAGCGCGACATTGGCGCCCTTGCGCCCGCCGAAAGGGAGGAGAGCGCCGGCCAGTGCCTTGGCGGCATCCAGGGTATCGGTGCCTTCGGCATCGACGGCCCAGCCTTCGGGGATAGAGCGTCCCTCGGCCTCGGCCGCGACGATGTTGACGAAGGCGGTTGCACTCGACGCCTGGTCGATGATCATCGGCGGCAGGCCGTCGCCGAGCGGAAAGCCGAAGGCGAGCGGATTGGTGCTGTAGACCTTGGGGCCGCCGGGTTTGGCAACGACCATCGGATTGGCGTTCGTCGCCGCGAGGCCAACCAGTCCACGGTCGGCGAGACGGCGGACGAAATAGCCGATTTCACCCGCCGTATAACTGTTGGTCTGGGTGAAGATGGCGATCCCGAACGTGCCCGCCGCTGCGACCAGATCCTCGAAGGCGAGGTCGAAGCCGAGTTGCGCCACGCCCCGGTCGGCATCCGAGGACAGATAGGCGGGGAAGGGGCGGTCGAGCCGAGGTTGCGGATTGCCGTTGATCCGCCCTTCGCGGAAGCTGTTGAGGTAATCGACCATATGCGGGAAACCGAGCGTCGGCGGCCCGAAGCGCACAGCCGACAGGGTTGCATCGACGAGCGAGCGGGCGCTGGGCCGGTTGGCCCCGGCGTGAAGACAGGCTTTCATAGCCAGTTCTTCCGCCTCGGCCTGGCCGAGTTCGATCGTTTCAGACATTCATTTCTCCGAAGGAAGGTTCAATGCCTAGGCGTTACCAATGCATTGACGAGTTTTGTGAAGCTTGCGGACCCGACCGTTTTGCCTGTGTTGTCTGTGACGGTTGCTTGTGTTGCGTTTGCGGCAGAGAGGATGCGGACTGCGTCCTCGATTGTGGTGTCGGCTGGGATGGCCGGTCCGGAGGTGTTGGGGCCGGTGGAGATTGTGGATGCGGCGTTATCGACGGGGTCCATTATGGCTTCGACATGGATGACGCGGCCTCGGTTGACCTCTCGGACGAAGTTGGCGACGTAGTCGTCGGCGGGGCGCAGCACGATGTCCTGGCTTGAGCCCTGCTGGATGACCTCGCCGTCGCGCAGGATGGCGATCTGGTCGCCGAGACGTAAGGCTTCGTCGAGATCGTGGGTGATGAAGACGATGGTCTTTTTGATCTCCTTCTGCAGGTCGAGCAGGACGGTCTGCATGTCCATGCGGATAAGCGGGTCAAGCGCCGAATAGGCCTCGTCCATGAGCAGGACCGGCGCGTCGTTGGCCAGTGCGCGGGCCAGGCCGACACGCTGCTGCATGCCGCCCGACAGCTGGTTGGGATACTTCTGCTCGAAGCCTTTCAAGCCGACGCGCTCGAGCCAGCGCTGCTGCATGCCGCCCGACAGCTGGTTGGGATACTTCTGCTCGAAGCCTTTCAAGCCGACGCGCTCGAGCCAGCGCATGGCGGTGTCGAGGCTCTGCTGTCTGGAAATGCCCTGGATCTCCAGCCCGAAGATGGTGTTGTCGAGCACGCTGCGATGGGGAAGCAGCGCGAACTTCTGGAACACCATGGCGGTCTGGTGGCGGCGGAACTCGCGCAGGTCCGTCTCGTTCATCCGGCAGACATCGATGCCATCGACCAGAACCTCGCCGGCGGTCGGGTCGATCAGCCGGTTGATATGGCGGATGAGGGTGGACTTGCCCGAGCCCGACAGGCCCATGATCACCTGGATCGAGCCGGACGGCATCTCGATATTGATGTCGCTGAGGCCGAGTACATGGCCATGCTTCTCGTTGAGTTCGGCCTTGGTGAGGCCGGCCTTGACCGCCTCGATATGGGAGGCGGCATTGGGTCCGAAGATCTTGTAGAGATTGCGGATGCGGNTGCTTCTCGTTGAGTTCGGCCTTGGTGAGGCCGGCCTTGACCGCCTCGATATGGGAGGCGGCATTGGGTCCGAAGATCTTGTAGAGATTGCGGATGCGGATGCCGCCGAAGGCGTGGTCTGTTGTCTTCTCAACCATGGACGACCTCCCTGTGCTTCTGCAGGCGCTTGCCATAGGCCTGGCTGACGCGGTCGAACATGATGGCGATGCCGACGATGGCAAGACCGTTGAAGATGCCGAGGGTAAAATACTGGTTGGCGATGGCCTTCAGGACGGGCTGACCCAATCCCTGCACGCCGATCATGGATGCAATGACGACCATGGCGAGCGCCATCATGATGGTCTGGTTGATGCCGGCCATGATGGTGGGAAGGGCGAGCGGCAGCTGGACCTTGAACAGCTTCTGTTTGCCGTCTGCGCCGAAGGCATCGGCGGCTTCGAGCACGTCGCGGTCGACGAGGCGAATGCCGAGATCGGTGAGCCTGATCATTGGCGGGATGGCATAGATGACGACGGCGATGAGGCCCGGCACCTTGCCGATGCCGAGCAGCATGACGACGGGGATGAGATAGACGAAGCTCGGCATGGTCTGCATGACGTCGAGGATCGGGCTGACGGTGCGCTG
>NZ_LMRG01000010.1 GCF_001425605.1 Rhizobium sp. Leaf453
CGCCAGCAAAAGACGGATGGTCAGACGAAACAGGTCGCCAGCAAAAGACGGATGGTCAGACGAAACAGGTGGGGGGTCAAAATTGGACGCCGGTCACCCCGCCAGAGGGGTCAATATTCCACGCCGAAACACACCGTGAAGCGATAGATTTAAACATCAGCCTCGATATCATTGCGCTCGACGTTCTAGACTGGAACGACAAAGTCGTGGCGACCATCCCAATCGAGGATGCGCTCAACGGATATCCGATGAAGCATTGAAGCGTGCGCTGGCATGTCGACGTTGAGGATGGGTTCGCCTGGTCGGTCACTTGGTGAAGGTGGATGGCGGGGCTGAGTGACCCGCCTATGATCCAGGCGCGCGGGGTTCAGGATCGAGTGAATACCAAATAAACTAGCCGCTTGCTATTCTACCGACTACGTGCGCTAGTCTCTCCTTTGGAGAAAGCTATGCACGGTTTCGTTCGATGCCTCGTCGCGGTGAGTTTCTTAGCTGTTGCCCCATCCTTGAGTTTCGCCGTGGATGGACCGCAGGAAATATTCCTCTCAAACAGTGATGTTCCAACGAGCGTTTCGGGTATGACGGCTGGCGGATCGGCAGCTGTGTATACGATACGTTCTTTGCGAGGTCAGCAGATGAAATTTTCGGTTCAAGCAAGCAATGACGACTGCGGCTTTGAAATATCAAAGAGCGACCAGTTGGGGTTGTTGACCGATATCAAGATCTTTCCGGCGACTTTTGAAGACCAGGCTGCGGAGGGCGTCGTCTACAAAATGTCGCTTTACCAAAGTCGCACTGCGTTTATGGAAAACATTACCTGCACGTTTTCAATGCAAGTCACCGACTAATTTGCGGATTTTGATTCGTCTGGGGCGATGGGAGCTGTGGCCACCAACTTGCTTGTCTTGAGAAAAGCAAGTACTGCCAGTCAATGACTGAAGATTTTGACCAAGTAGCAATTCTAAAGCTCTTGAGAAGCGTGGCTGAAGCTCGCCGGAATACGGCACTTGCGATGCTGAATGCTTACGCGGCTGACGTTTTTCCCAAGGAAGCGACGCGAGATGATGTCGCTCTCTGGGAGGCCGAACTTGCCGACGCGGAGCTAGATATTCGGGGCCTAAGTAATTAGCCAACTGATCTCTAGCCATTCTGTACCCCCGCTGGGAGGGCGCGAGCAGTCCGCAGCATGTAGGTTCTGCTCTGAACAGCTGCTATAAGAGCCGGCCCTGAATGGGTCTGCTCAACCATGAAGCCGCCTTCGTTCTTCCATGCGGTCGGGTCGATGATCTGCGCGATGGCTACTCGGTCAAGCGCGTGAAGAAGCTTTTGGATACCCGCACTTGAAGTTGGGGAGCGGGGTTGCCTCGGCAGTGTGTCGGGCTATCTTCGATAAGATGCAGACAGAGCCGCAAAATACAGCCAACGACAATACGCCTGCGCCGCAGCCAACGCCATTGAGTCCGTCGTATGGATCGGCTTGGGGCTGCACACGTCGTATTAGAGCGTTTCCCTGACTGATTGAATCGGATGGCTTTGCAAATCAGTCTCGTTCTGATTCAAACTATCTGCCGATGGAGGTCGGCAGATATGTCGAGAGCCCTTTCCGTTGATCTTCGCATACGTGTGCTCGCTGCCGTGAACGGCGGCGCATCGCATAGAGAGGCTGCCGAGCGTTTCGGCGTTAGCGCAGCCAGCGTGAGCCGTTGGCGTCACTTGCAAATCCAGCAGGGAAATGTTCGACCCGGTCCACTCGGCGGCGACCGCAATTCCCACAAGACAGAAGCGCATGCCGATCTGATCATGACCTGGCTCGGCGAGCACCGGGACGGCACCCTTTTCGAGCTTCGCAAAGCCTTGGCTGACCAAGGCATTTCCATCAGCAAGTCGGCGCTGCATCGCTTTCTTGTCCGGCACGAACAAACGCGCAAAAAAAGACTGGCCATGCGGTAGAGCAAAGCCGTCCGGACGTGCTGGAAAAGCGGCAATGCTGGTTCGAGGAGCAACTCGATCTCGATCCAGAGCGGCTCGTGTTCATCGACGAAACCTGGACCGCGACCAATATGGCCCGTACTCACGGGCGATGCCGCAAGGGCGAACGGTTGCGGATGGGTTTCCCTCACGGTAATCGCAAGACGACTACACTGGTTGCGGGCCTCCGCAACACGGGAATGGTCGCGCCACTTGTCATAGACGGACCGATCAACGGTGAATGGTTCGAGGCGTATGTCGCTAAGGTTCTGGTTCCGACATTGAAACCAGGGGACGTTGTCATCCTCGACAATCTGTCCAGCCACAAACGACCGGCAGCAAGGGAACTGATCGAGGCAGTCGGCGCGACAATGATGTTCCTTCCACCCTACAGCCCGGACTTCAACCCCATTGAGAAGGCCTTCTCCAAGCTCAAGGCTCTCCTGCGAAAAGCTGCGGAGAGAACCGTCACCGGACTGTGGGATCGCATCGGCAAGCTGATTGATATGGTCGAACCGCAAGAAGCCCAGAACTACTTCAACTCCTGCGGCTATGATCCAACATGACAGGGAAACGCTCTAAATTGCTGGAGTGATCTTGGGGCGGCGGGGTGCAGTTCTGTTCACGTTTCGGTCCTTGCAAGGATTACCTTTGGGTATATTGCAGAACGTACAGAGGACTTACATAGAACCTTCAGGCTGGGCGAGACCTGGCTAACCGGGGAAGGTAAATTGCCAGGTCTCTGACCGGCCATGGGATGGGGATCTTCTGCCGGCTCCAGACACCATATTGACAGTCAATCTATCGATCAAGGCAGCGCCGCTCGTTTGATCTAGGGGAGCGAGTTCAGGGCTCCACATCCATCGTTGATGGAAACCCCAAAAGCTTCATACACTCTTCGATGAGTTCTTCGGCACCCTGCGCATCGATCAGCAACCGCACTGGCTCGGCATCTGTCTGCATCGTACATCCCGAGTTCCGGCTCAGCCGAAATCGTACGATCCTTGACCGCAGAATTTTTGTAGCGGCAGAGTTCCGTTTCTCGGACATGCCACTATTGTAAACCGACCCGAAAATCTAGCAACGATCCGGTTGACTTTGGCGCGCGCAGCTTTGAACAGCTATCGTTCGCGGCGCCTAAAGACAATTAACTGGCAGGTAACAACAAACGAGCGTTGCAAAGAGGCGTTAGGTATGCGGAAACTCTGATGGCCTGCGATGTGCTTTTGCGCATCGGCTGAAAATCCTGGTCAAGAAATCGAAGGGATTTTGCTTCGAACAGGGACATGACATCTCGAAGCGCTTTCCCGGAGCAGAGCCATGCCACAGACGGATATTTCAGACCTAACTCACTTGGAGGTCGTGACATTACCCCGTCGTTGTGAAGCCATCCTCGTGGTCGAGGACGAGCCCTTTATCGCACTGGATATTGATGAGGTTCTTAGGGCAGCGGGACTAACGGCCGAAATCCGATCGTCACGAAGCGACGCGTTGAGATGGCTTGAGCGCAGCAGCCCGGCGGCCGCCGTGCTTGATCTGCACCTGCGCGACGGCGACGGCTTGGCCATTGCGCTGATCTTACAGGCGCGGGGCGTCCCTGTAATCTTCTGCTCCGGCGGAGATCCGTCGGATCTTCCAAATGACTTCAAGGTAGAGGCCTGGGTCAGTAAGCCATTCGTAGACGGAGAACTGATCGCTGCGGTGCGGTTGGCGATCACCGACCGAGACCCTCATCAGCAGATCGAGTGAAAGTGATGTTCCGCGCGAAAATGGGACTCAACGTCTGCACAAAGTTATGCTTTGATAAGAACGTTTTAAGGTGACCCGTCCTGCGACGGTATTTCATCACGTATGGTAGCCCCGGTCTGCGTGCGCTGGACCGGGGCGTTATTCATCAATTCAGACGCCGACTTGAGCGGCCCCTAATGTGAGTGAGGCCCGGAGACAGCGTCCGATCCAGACGCCACAGAAGAGATATCGAGATCTCGTTGTGTCGAATTGAACCCGTTGCGTTCAGCACCATCTTGCAGCGTCCAAGACATCCGGTCCACCCAAATCTTCCTTTCAGCCAGGATTGCCCGCGCAATGACAATTGCTGCATGGTCCTCGAAGTATTCCTCGGACACACCTTCAATAGCGGAAATCGCTGCCCAGACGTCGTTTGGAAATTCATTTGAGAAAGCCATAAGTATTTCCTCAATACGCGGACGCGGCAACCAACAACCAGATACCTCTTCAACATCCGGAGACTGATTTGCTCCGACTAATGAGCCAACAGCAAGTTGGACGATAGGGACATATGATGGTGCGGAGCGGGGTTCGCGGCGCATAGGACTTTGGTCTCAACGGAGGGGCATTGGTCTACTGGTCCTTGCCACACTTCGTAACAGCGCCACCCTCCTTCATTCCAACAGGCCAGATTTGGCTTCAAAGGAAGGAGAATGACGATGAACATGACCCGAACAATCTCGACGGCGGCTATTGCGATCGGAGTGGCGTTGGCGGGTAGCCCAAGCTACTCGTTAGCGAAAGACGGCGGCAACCGCGGCAATAGCGGTGGAGGGCATGAAAGTAGAGGCGATAGTGGCAAAAATTCCTCAGTCGACAGAGGACGCGACAATTCCGCCTCGAAGGCACAAGAGCGCCGCTCATCAAAAGCGCTTCAGCGAGAAAGCGCCTCAGTCAAGAGCTCCAAGTCAGACGTATCTTACAAAGCAGGCTTAAACTCTCTGAACCGGAATTATCACGCCTACCTCAATTCGAATGATCCGAGATTTCAAGAGTTGTTTTCCTATGTCCGGGAATATGCCGAATATGAACTGAAGTACGGCGAAGGCTCAATCCCAACCGATGAGGACCTTTCGGACCAAGCGTTGCGTGACGCCCTTGCCAAAGCGGCGGGGACTGAAACCATATCGGACGAGACGCTGAGCTGGGCAAAATATGTCTTGGGCGTTGGGCCAAGAGCGGGCAAAATCGATGAGGTCCGACGGCATCTCGCTGTACGCGGTTGAGATTGGTATCTATCGACGTGCGGGGCTTGCGGGCTCCGCAGTTTCCCGCTTTCATCGGGACAGCATTGGTTTGGCGCAGTGATAGGGAGAGGACTGCAGGATGCGCGAGTACCTAACCTCAACGGAAAAAATTGAGTTGAGCGAGTCAGACCTGATGATCATGGAAAGCGTGTTCGAGAAGCTAAAACTCGAAACTGTATATCGCGGAAATCCCGAGAACGTCCGCCGTTTGGCGCGCTCGATCATAGCGCTCTACAAGTCAGTTGCACGTGATCCGGAAAAACTGGTTCAGATCCTCGCTTTTGAAAATCGAGATTAGCCAGGCGTCCCCTCCCCTAGCACGTATTGTCCTGTTTTGATCAAATGCGCCATTTGGGGAGAACACAGCTATTTGCATAACTGAAAGATAACCCCGCGTATTGTAAATTGAGGTAACTTCGCTTCAACGCGACCTGATTTAGATATTCCTCAAGGTCCTTGGGCTAAACTGAAGCCCGTTGCACAAGTGGGGCGCCGCTTCTGAGTTCTTCTGCCGGTAGACATTAAACCCGGTTCCCCTCCTGCGGCAACGTGGGAGGGTTTTGTTTTTGATCCTGGGGTGGCGGTTATCAGCGTTCCGCTAAGATATTTTCTGTAATGCAGAAGTGAAGCCGCTACCGGGAGTGACCGCAAGCGAACCGGCTTCGCGTGTTCTGGAAAAACTCGACGGCGAAGGACAAAAGTTTGACCGCGTTTGCCGCTATCTCACCGCACTGATCGTTTTGCATGCATTGGATTTGCGGAGCCGTGGCCTTCTTGCAAAGGGCTTTTGGGCTATCAGTGGGCTTTTGTTCTTTTTGTATATATCGGCGTCTTCGTTCTCATTGTAGGAATCTACTGCGAGGCTAAGAAGTCAACACTTGCAGCTGATCAGAACTAAAAACTGACTTTGATTAGTGGAGCGGTATAAGGCTTACCGTGAAAAACTCCGCGCGCTTAGCGTCGCCATTCAGGGTGGGCTGCGACGACTCCCCGATTGGCAGGTACGTCGGCGCAGTGACGGCGTGGTACCGGCCCTAAGAGCCGGTACGTCTTGGCAGTACCACCTCATTCGACGGGTAAGATAACGCTATTTTCCGACGTGCTCTTGACCGGCTTTTGACCTGGTACATGAGACATGGTCCGGGTGCGGCTCTCGAGTTCGTCGCCGTTGGCCCGTGTTTTGGTCTGCGATTTACTGAATGTTCCCTGATCCAGGGCTTGCGCCTTCGACTGCGCTTTCAACTGATTGTCGTTCTCCTGAATTTTGGTTCGGCTTTTCGCCTTACCATCGATAGAAGCAGCGCTGGCGGCCGAGCCGATCGAGGCAGTTGATCCATCGTCGGTCACGCATGCACCTGCAGTTCCAAGGGTACTTGCAGATGTTCCGTCTGCTGAAGCACTGCCACCGGAGCCGACCGTGCCGGCAGCAGCACAATCTTCAGCGTGGGATATTCCGGCTGAGGCCGACATAATCATCGCAAGGCTTGCGACAAGGGGTAAAACGTAGCGCATCACAAAACCTCCTTATGGCTTGGCTTTTTCGACATAGCATGTGCCATCCGAGTTCCGTGTGACGACTGCACCGTCCGGACGGGTTATGCTTGAGGTGGAAAGGGCGCTTGTTGTCCCGTCACCCGATGCGGTGGCACTCGCACCAGACGTGGAGCCGCCAGCGGAATGCGTGGTAGTCGGTTTGCCTCCAACTCTCGTCGAAGAGCTGACCTTGCCACCCCCAGCTGTAACGGTCGTGGAGTTGCCTGCGTCTGTTACGCTGGTGCTTTCGATGATCGTGCACGTTGTGCCATCGTCCAGCTTTATCGTCTCCGCCAGGGCTGCGCCGCACAGGGAGACACCGAATGCTGTCGTCAAGATTTTCCGGATCATTGTAATTCTCCTGCAAAGGCCGGCTGCTTGATCGCAGCCGGCGTGATTGAACAATTAGCAAGAGCCGTCGTTCTTCTTGGCTTTGCCGGGAGGGCATTTCTTGTTGGACGTGTCGTCCTGCGCGGCACCAGCAGCGCTACCCGCGGTTCCCACCGAACTGCTGGCGTCACCGTCACCGACAGAGGTCCCAGCCGTTCCGAGCGTCGACGCAGCACCAGAGCCTTCGCCGTTCCCGGCCGCCGACCCTGCCGTACCAACCGAGCTGCTGGCTTTTCCGTCACCAACGGATGTGCCGCCCGTCCCGAGCGTGGAGGCAGCACCCGCCCCATCACCTGCGCCCGCAGCCGAGCCTGCGGTTCCAACCGAGCTGCTGGCCTGACCATCGCCGACAGACGTGCCGCCCGTTGCAAGAGTTGATGCGGAACCATTGCAGTCCGTGCTACCTGCAGGACACTCGGTACCGCCGGCAGAGGATCCTGCAGTCCCGACTGTGCTGTTTGCGGTTCCGTCTCCGACATTGGTTCCGCCTGTTCCGACTGTGCTGCTGGACTGGGCAAAAACGGTGGTAGTCGAGCTCGCGAGAAGTGCGGCAGCGAGAACAAACGATGTAAGGGTTTTCATCTCTATCTCCTTGTTTTCCATTGAAGCTACGACCTGCAATCGCTGTCGAAGCATGGTGGCAAACTTGGAGAATCAGGTATTGTTTCGTCCTTTAGGACCTATGCGGTAACGCTCCGACCCTAGGTCTTAATAGGGCTAGGACTTAAGCCTACAACGCTACCCCTTGAGTGCGTCAAGAGCTGGTGGAGCGCGTTTTCGAGGTTGAGGAGTTGATCCTGGAGCGCGGGTCACGAATGATTAAAAGTCCCATCCTACACTGTAAGCGTTCGGTGAAGTGGAATTGACCCGATCAGATGACGGTTACGCGGCAAGCCGAAGAAGTCTTCTCGTCCCATAGAGCGCCCATAGCTTTCACACTCGTACGGCAAGCCATGGAAGCAGAGGACGGCGTTGGCACTCTCGTGTAGTCCTCGGCCGTCGAGAACGGGCGGTTGTGCTGGAAGCGCGCGGCGAAGGCGTCATCGTGTGGACGCTTCGCTTCGGAGATGAGGTGCGGCCGGAAAGCGAGTATTTTACTGGCATAGATAAGAAGGCGGATGCCGAAGGCGTTTCAACACTTGAGGCAGTCACCAAAAACGGCTGAAGGATTGGTCGCCGGATATGGTGTCCGACCCGATCCAGGAAAGCTTGCTCGAACCCTGCCTTTGCGACTTCAGGCGGATCGGCCTTCTCTGCTTGGCCGACCTCCGTATCGAGCATATGGGCGCGCTTAAAAAACTTGGTTTTGTCCGACCGGGCGTAAGGCATGTGTTTTTGGCGGCTGGATTATGTATACGACAGCCCGTGAAGAAAAGTGGAAATGGAGCGATCTGCCGGTCAGTGGCCCTCCAAGTCGCCGGCCTCTGATGTGTGAACTGTGTGGTCGGATCCACTCCATCTGGTATGGCGCGCTTCCCAAGGGTCTTCCGGCCCAGCCTACCCCTGATAGGGTATTTTTGCGCGTGTGCGAACGCCGGGGGGAACCTGTCATGGTTTGGGTCGTTCTCCGGTGCCATAAATCAGGAGATCGCCATGCCTCAAGACAATCGCCCAATGCCGCCCCAGCCAAAACAAGAACAGGCACCTCCGGGCGAGACCAAGCTCATGCAGCCGGTTCCTGATCATGGCGAGCAGTCATATAAAGGATTGGGGCGTTTGAAAGGCAAAGTGGCATTGATCACAGGTGGAGATTCCGGTATTGGCAGAGCGGTGGCGATCGCATTTGCCCGCGAGGGTGCCGATATCCTGGTTTCGTATCTGAGCGAGCACGAAGACGCGGAAGAGACGGCCCGCTGGGTACGGAACGCTGGTCGCCAACCTGTGGTCGCCCCTGGTGACATCAAGAGCGAGGCCTTCTGCAACGCCTTGGTGGAGAGGGCTGTCGAAGAACTGGGAAGCATTGACATCCTCGTTAACAATGCCGCCTTTCAGCGAACCTATAATTCCATAGAGGACATCCCTGCTGACGAATGGGATGAGACCTTCCGGACAAATATCTACGCGCCCTTCTATCTCTCGAGGGCCGCAATACGCCACATGAAGCCTGGCAGCTCGATTATCAACACGACATCAATCCAGTCACGGCAGCCATCATCATCGTTGCTTGCGTATGCTTCAACGAAAGGGGCCGTTTCAAATTTCACTGCCGGCCTTGCAGAGATGGTTTCCGACAAGGGGATACGCGTCAATGCGGTTGCCCCTGGCCCGATTTGGACGCCGCTTATCCCATCAACGATGCCACCCGAAAAGTCTGCATCGTTCGGCAAGCAGACGCTGATCGGCCGTGCCGGACAGCCAGCGGAACTTGCAGGGGCTTACGTACTCCTCGCGTCCGATCTCGGTAGCTATATGACGGGCGCTGTCATCCCTGTGACCGGGGGAGAGATCATGATCTAGATCGGCGACTGAATACCAAACGACGCCTGTTGATCGGCCGGGCACCGCTAGTTTCGTGGAGTTCAATGCATGCAAGTCTTGTCCGCCGCATCGGAAGTTTATCCCCTCATCAATACTGGCGGATTGGCGACGTGACGGGAGCGCTTCCGAAAGCGTTGACGTCGTAGGGATCAACATCCGGACGATCATGCGCGGCTATGCGGGTACTCTGGAAAAACTGGTCGACGCGCGCCATAGGCTGACGTGGAGCTGCTAGGCGAGACCGCGAAGGTTTATTCAGGTCGCCATGACGGGATGGCTGTGATCATCCCTGTTCTCTTCTACCGCGATGGCGGCCCGTATTTGGACCGCGAAGGAGCGGACTACAGTGACAACTGGAAATGCTTTGCCGCCCTGTCGTCTGCGGCGGCACAGATCGCCGCGAATGGCCTTGGTGGTTGGCGGTCGGACATCGTGCATCTGCATGATTGGCAAAGCGGGCTTGCGGCCGCGTACCTGAAGGCGATCGGCGCATCGGTGCCCGTCGTGCTTTCAGTCCACAATCTCGCATTTCAAGGTCAGTCCTGCCTGAAAACTTTCGCGAACTTCAGTTGCCGGGTGACTTCTTCTCGACGGAAAAACTCGAGTACTATGGGGGCGTCCGTTTCCTTGAAGCTGGCATCGCCCTGGCAGACGCCGTCACGACCGTAAGCCCCACCATGACTATGCCTGTTAGGATCGGGCGGCAGACCATCGGTCTCTGAGAGGAGACGCGCCGGCCGGCCGACTGCACTTCGGTGATGGCCGCTTCCGAGCGGGCGATCACGGCGTCGATGGCGGCCAACTCCTTGACCATGGGATCGGCAGGATCGAGGTCGGGATCGAAGCGGGGACGCGGAGGCGGACTTCGTCGCGAATGTAGATCTGGAGCAAGTCGTTACGGGTATACCCCACCGAGTGCTTGAGGCGGAGATACCGCGTCTGAGGGAAGGCACGGACTGCAGCAGAAAGGCGCTCGTCCTAGCAGGCGCGCGAACTGGCGCTGATTCTGGAGGAGTTCCTTGCTACCGGCAATCCCGCCTCGGCACGCCGCGTCGATGTCGCTTTGCACCATCAGATTACGAATATGGCCGCCAACGACGAGCTCGCCGCCCTGACGGCCCAGCTGAGTTCAAAAGCAACTATGCGATTCGGAGCGGAGCCCTACCCTTCCCACTATCTCCAACGGGGGCGCGAGGAACATACGGATCTCGTAGAGAGCATTATCGCGCAGGATCTGGATAAAGCCTACCGCACTGCATATAAGCATTTCGCTTTAACGCTCGAGATTATCAAGGAGGCGTTCCGGAAATCCAGCGTGGGCAGAAATCCGTCGACGAGTGGATCGTAAAAAACACGGCGCTGGCGTAGGGGATATTTCAACTGAGAGGAAATGTAAAAGCTCTTGACCAAAGGCACACTAACCCTCAGAGCTCCATCCGTGGCGCTACATTGATATACTTGCCCAATCTTCATGCCCGTGGCGAATTCGCACTACGAAAATCTTTTCATCGTCTTCAAACCGATAGACGATGAGATGTGCTTTGAAGGGATGGATTCTGACTGGCGGTTCGATCTCATTCCGTTCACGCGCGATGCGTGGGTTAGCAGCTATCAGATCAAATAATGCGAAAAGTTCATCGTGGTAGCGTTTTGCCTGATCTACTCCGAACACACGGGCACCCTGCTCGGCGATCGCAATGATGTCTTCTTCCGCCTCGACAGAAAGTTTAAAACTCATGACTTGCTGGCACGAGCCATCGCCTCAGCGAAGAGTTCATCCTTTAATCGAATACCAACGCCACTTTGGAGCCCGGCCTCGACGAAACTTTGCATGGCGGCAATCTTGTCGTTTCGTGTCTGGTCGCGTCGGATGAGGTCCCGCACGTAGTCGCTCGCGTTCGAATATCGTCCAGTCCGGGCCTGCGCCTCCACCCAATCTTTCATTGGGTCTGGAAGAGATACGTTCATTGTCGCCATCGGAAACCTCCATTTCAAAGGATTGTATTCGATTTTGGCAAAGTTTGTCAAATATCCCTACATCAGTATGGGTCGGAACTGTCCCCCATGTTTCTGCAGGTGGGATTACGCCTATTTATGGAACTAAAGCCGTTTAGCAACTCCGTGCGGGCAATGCTGACGAACAACATGAGAAGCAGCGCGGATATCCGGCGGTAACGCCTCTGCTCTTGAGTCCTTGCGCGAACGTGCCGGCTGCCTGGTGCTGAAGGGCAATCTTTTCGATTTCGCCATCATGAAGATGAGCATCGCATGGGAGGGTTTCCGCCAGCGTTACCTGAGCGATCCCGGCCATGAGGGCGTATTCGAAGGCAAGGCGGTGGTGTTCGACGGATCCAAGGATTACCACAAGCGGATCAACGATCCTTCTCTCGCCATCGACGAGCGTTCGATCCTTGTGATCCGCGGTGTAGGTCCGCTCGACTGGCTCGGCTCGGCCGAAGTCGTCAACATGCAGCCGCCGGACCACCTGCTTAAGCGCGGCATCATAAGCCTCCCGACGATCGGCGATGGCCGACAATCCGGAACCGCGGACAGCTGGTCGCCGGCCGGTGTGACATGCTAGTCGACGACGCGCAAACCGCCCAGCGGAAAACGAAGGCATCCCGGCCATTCCGGCCCGACGCCACCCCCTGGCAAATGCTTTACGGCCAGACCGTCACGCAATTGGCCGACGGCGCCACCATCAGGCATGCGGACACGTCCCGCCAGATCGCAAAGGTGCCACCCTGGCATCACTGAGTGCAACGAAGGCTTGTTGCGTTAAGACAATCACGCAACGCCTCTGAATTCCTGGTCCGCCTCGATCCGGAAAACAGGGCGGGCGGCGTTCACTTTCCCGTTGCAGGATATCAACAAAACCGTATGCCCATCGTCGCCGTATAGACCGCATAGAGCGATTTAGTGGCCGTGATGAAGAGCCGGTTACGCCGCGGACCGCCGAATGTCAGGTTGGATACCGTCTGCGGCACTAGGATCTTGCCGAGCAGGGTGCCGTCGGGCGCAAAGCAATGTACGCCATCGCCGGCGCTCGACCAGATATTGCCCGCCACATCGACGCGGAAACCGTCCGGCAGCCCCTTGTCGGTCACGCAGAGCGCCTCGCCCCCCGTCAAGGTGCCACCTGCCTGAACATCGAAGCTGCGAATATGCGCCGGCCAGTTTGTATCATGGCTCGACCAGGAATCGGCGACATAGAGTTTCGTTTCGTCAGGTGAGAAGGCAAGGCCGTTGGGCTGGCCGAAATCGTTGGCGACGACGGTCAAGGTGCCGCGCTTGGGATCGAGGCGGTAGACATTGCGCGTTGCCTGATCCTCTTCGGCCTTGAAGCCCTCGTAGTTCGACATAATGCCGTAGCTCGGATCGGTGAACCAGATCGTGTCGTCCGACTTGACCACGACGTCGTTGGGCGAATTCAACCGCTTGCCCTCGTAGCTGTCGGCGAGCACGGTGATCGTGCCATCGATCTCGGTGCGCACGACCCGGCGCGTGCCGTGCTGGCAGGAGACCAGCCGACCCTGGTTATCGCGGGTATTGCCATTTGTGAAATCGGAGCGTGGCCGGAACACCGAGACATCGCCATCCTGCGAATAGCGCATCATCCGCTCATTGGGGATGTCGCTCCAGAGGAGGCAGTTGAGATCGGCAAACCAGACAGGACCCTCGGCCCAGCGGCAACCGGAATACAGTTCGTCCAGGCCGGCGCTGCCGACGACGAGATGGCGGAAGCGCGGATCGTGGATTTCGTAGATCGAAGGTGAAGTCATTTTCCCTCCCCGAGACTGGTGGGTTCTAGCGGCCAGTTTTGAACTTGCCGCTCGCGACCAGAATGACTGAAATGATGATGAGACCCGTCAGGATGAGCCGGACACCCGCGCCGAAGCCATAGGTGTTGAGCATCGAGACGACAAGGAACATAAAGAGTGACGCGCCCCAGATACCCGGCACATTGGAATTGCCGCCGGCCACCGCCGAGCCGCCGATAACGACGACGGCGATCGAGGTCAGCAGATATTCCGCTCCCATGTTGAGCGCGGCACCGCCGGAGAAGCTTGCAAACAGGAAGCCGCAGATCGCGGCGAGCACGGCGCAGACCACATAGGTGACAAAGCGCGTACCATCGACGGGTATCCCGGCCATGCGGGCCGCAAATTGCGACTGGCCGATCGCCGAGATCCAGCGGCCATAGATGCTCTTTTCGAGCAGGAACCAGGCGAAGACAGCAAGCAAGACGGCGAAGAGGGCGATGTTCGGAACGCCACCGATATCCGATGTTGTGAAGCTCGCGAGGCTTTCGGGCGGCTTCACGCGAAGGCCGCGGTTGGACCAGATGGCGGTTGATTGCACGATGAAGCTCATCGACAGCGTGGCAATGATCGGCGGAATGCGCAAAAGCTTGATCAGCGCGTAGTTGACGATGCCGACAACCACGCCGACCGCGACGGCGATACCAAAGCCGGCCAGAACCAGGCCCTCGCCACCATCCATGTATTTCAGAGACAGCGTACCGGCCAGCGTCATGGTGGCGGGCACCGAGAGATCGACATTGCCCGGCCCGAGCGTGATCACGAACATCTGACCGATCCCGACGATCACAGAGAAGGCAGCGAAGGTGAAGGCGGCCTGGGTCAATCCGCCGGCGCTAGTGCCGCCGGTGAACAGGATAGTGATCAGCCATACGATCGATGTGGCGAGATAGGCCCAGACCCAAGGGTGGCGCGACGCAAAGCTCATGCCCGCTTCTCCCGCTTTTCCGACCGGTTGAGCAGCAGACGGACGCCGAGCACGGTGATCAGGATCGCCCCTTGCGCGCCAATCTGCCAGTCCGGTGAAATCCTTAAGAAAGACAGGAAAGAGCCGGCGAGTGCCAGCGTCAGCGCGCCGATGACGGCGCCAACGGGCGAAACGCGCCCACCGACAAACTCGCCACCGCCGAGAATAACGCCTGCGATAGAAAGTAGCGTATAGCGCAGCGCGATATTGGCGTCCGCCGAAGTCGTGAGGCCGACGAGCAGAATGCCGGAGAGAACAGCGAGGAAGCCGGCCGTCGCATAGGCGCCGGCGCGGATCGCCAGCACGGACCAGCCGGCGCGTTCCACCGAGCGCGCATTGCCACCGACGCCGCGCACCAGCACGCCGAAGGTCGAGCGCATCACCACAAAGTGGGCGATGACGGCGATGATGACGGAGGCGACAATCGCCATCGGCACGAAGGGCGGCTTCGACGTCATCAGCCAGCGCGCCCATTCCGGCGCGGCGCCGCCAGGTGCAGGCAGGATCAGCACGGCAAGCCCGCCCCAGACGAAGCTCATGCCGAGCGTCACGACGATCGACGGCAACTCCCTGAGATGGATGACAATTCCGAGTACGGCGTAGGCGGCGATAGCGCCCGCCAGGATCAGGATGCCGATGACGGGATCGGATTGTAGGAAGGTGGCGGTGACGCAGGCGGCAAAGCTGACGAATGTGCCCATGGAAAGATCGAGGTCGTTGACTGCCATGATCATCATCTGGGCAACGGTCGCGAGCGCGATCGGCACGGCGAGATTGAACAGCAGGTTCAGCCCCATATAGCTCATGGCCCGCGGCTGGATATAGAAGACCGCGCCGAGCAAAACGGCAAGCGACAGGGCCGGCACGATCTGACGGATGGTCGAGGAACTTAAGACCGTCATGCCGCCTCTCCCTCGAAGGACGCTTCCAGCACCCTACCCTCGGTGATATCGTCGCCTACGAGCTCGGCCGATATCACCCCGTCGCGGAAGACATAGACGCGGTCGCAAAGGCGGATTTCATCCATCTCGGTCGAGTACCAGAGGAAGGTGCGGCCAACGGCGGCTTCGGCGCGCAACATGGAGTAGACCTCTTGCTTGGTCCCGACATCGACGCCACGCATCGGGTCGTCCATCAGCACCATGGTAGCGCGGGTGGAGAGCGCCCGGGCGAAGAGCACCTTCTGCTGATTGCCGCCGGACAGGGACAGGATGCCGTTCTTCATGTCGGGCGTGCGGATTTCGATACGCTTCTTCCAATCCTCGCCTAGCGTCTTTTCATGGTCACGCTTGACGAAACCGGCGGTGGCGAAGCCGCCCAGCGACGAGATCGAAAGATTGTTGAGAATGCTCCACAGCGGAAACGTTCCGTTGAGACTGCGGTCGCCGGCGACGAAGGCCACCGCGCTGCCTTGACCGGGTAGCCAGTCGCTGCTCAGCGTGCGGTAGAGCGAGAGGAGCATGTCAGTCTGGCCGTGGCCGGCAAGACCTGCAAGGCCGATCACCTCGCCCTTGTGTGCTCGAAACGGCAGGCCCCTGCCCCGGATAGCCGGCAGATCAACCAGTGGCGTGCCGCTCGACTGGACGACAGTGGCGTTGCGCGCCTGTTCCTTGACCACGTTCCCCATAGCCTGCACGAGGCTGCCGACGTCGAACATCGACACTTGGCGGCTGGCAACAACCCTGCCGTCCTTCATGACGACAATACGGTCGGCGGTGGAAAGAATTTCGCCGAGGATATGCGAGATCAGCAGCACCGAACCGCCCCCATCCACGAATCTCCGTACATAGTCCATCAGCTGCCTTGCGAGACCGGCATCGAGCGAGGACGTGGGTTCGTCAAGGATGACAAGGCGCGGCGCTTCATGCACCCTGGCGAAGATGATGGATATTTCCACCATCTGCCGCTCCGCGATCGAGAGATCTTCGACGGCGGCGGTGCAATCGATATGATGGCCGGGAAAAATCTCGTCGAGCTTGGCACGGATGATGGACAGCGCCCGGCCGCGCCAGCCGAAGCCCCTCAGTTCCGGATGCATGACGCGGGTGTTCTCCACCACCGTCAGGTTCGGGCAGAGAGAAAGTTCCTGGAAGACGCAGCGCACGCCATTGGCCCGCGCAACGGCGATACCCGTGCCGGCATCGCGACCGGCATAGCGAACCGCGCCGTCATGCGGCGCAAGCCCGCCATTGATGACATTGACGATGGTTGATTTGCCGGCGCCGTTATGACCGACAAGGCCGACGCACTCGCCGGGCTCGATCGTAAGATCAACACCGTCGAGCGCCTTGACCGGGCCGAAATGGACCTTGACCCCCTCGGCGGCCACGACGGAGATATTCTGGGCGGCGTCAGTCATGAACCGGTTTACGCTCGAAATTTCAGGGAAGTCGAACGATTGCCGGCAAGCCTACCCCGCCGGCAATCCATTTCCATCGCGCCAGAGGCGCCGATGCACGTCCTTACTTGGCCGCGTCCGCGATCACCTTCTTGGCGTCGTCGAGCGAATATTCGACATTGGCAACGCCGCCCTTCTGGGTGGTTTCGAGGTTCTTTTCGAGATTGTCCTGGTCGATGCGCAAGAAGGGCACGACCAGATCCTGCGGCACCTTCTGACCATCGAGCACCTGCTGGGCGACCCAGAAGGCGAGCGTCGATACGCCCGGCGCGATCGAGACCGACATGGTCTCATAGCCGCTCGCATCCTTCTGCTGCTTCCACCACTGCAATTCGTCCTCGCGATTGCCCATGATGATGAGCGGGGTCGGACGTTTGGCGGCAGCGAATGCCTGCGCGGCACCATAGCCGTCACCGCCCTGTGTTACGACAGCGGCGATTTCGGGCAGGCTTGGGAGGATGCCGGCGACATTCTTCTGGGCCACGTCTTGCGCCCAATCGCCATGGACCGAGCCGGCGATCTTGAACTGCGGATACTTCTTCACGCCTTCGTGGATGCCGGCGGAGATCTCGTCATCGACGAAAACACCGGCGAGGCCGCGGATTTCGAGAAGATTGCCACCATCGGGCATCTTCTTGGCGAGATATTCGACTTCACTCATCCCCATCGCCTTGAAATCGACGGCGATGCGATAGGCGCAAGGCTCGGTGACGATGCCATCGAAGGACACGACGACGATGCCGGCATCGCAGGCTTCCTTGACGGCACCGTTGAGCGCGGTCGGCGAAGCGGCGTTAATGACGATGGCGTTATAGCCTTCGAGGATCATGTTCTGGATCTGCGCGGCTTGCTCGGTCGCCTGGTTCTCGGCTGTCGTGAACGGGTCGGCTGCCGCAACCACGCCGGCCTTTACGGCTTCCTTGGTCACCTTGTCCCAGCTGGTCAGCATGGCCTGACGCCAGGAATTGCCGGCATAATTGTTGGACAGCGCAATTTTCTTATCCGACGTATCGGCAGATGCGGACATCGGCATTAAGGCGACGAGCACAGCAGCTGACGCCAGCAGTATTGTCCTGTTGTTCATAATCTCTCTCCCTCTGGTCGGCCCTCTTTCGGCCGCATTCCGACACCGTCTCCTCACGGTAACCGAAACTGTTATTGCACCGAGACCGTTGTCCTACGCCCTTGCGCTAAGCACATGGCCTCAGTAAGAGCATGATGGCCGATAACGCCATGGTTGCCTAGTCAGGTCTCGGCACGCAGTTTGCGGGTTCCCGCAGAAAATATGCGGGATGCCGCAGGACTGAAGGGTGCTCTTGCCTCAATATATGAGCAGCATGGGCGATTGGAACAGCGCCTGAACGGGAGGAGGTCCCGACATGCTCGGCCCGACATCATCGACCCTTCTCGACCAGTACCTAACCATTTCGCGCCTGCTCGCCGGCCAGCTCGATTTTCATTCCGTCATACGCGCCGTGGCGGCCGAGGTCAGCCATATTATCCCTCATGACCATATGGATGTCTGCATCATAACGCTCGACGGCAAGTATCACACTGCTCACGAGAGCCCCTTCGAAACAGCGTGGGGCCAAACCCCACCAGCGCCGATTTCCAACAGCCCGATCCGCAGTCTGCTCTATGGTGAGGTCGAGACCATGTTGACCGACAATGCCTGCGAGGACCCGCGCTTTCACTATAAAGGTTCCTATTCCGCGCCAATCTTCGAAAGCAATCTTCGCGCGCGCCTGCATGTACCGCTGAAGGTCCAGGGTAAGATCATTGGCGCGCTCTCATGCTCCAGCCACCAGATCGGGCTTTACACATCGAACGATCTCGAAAACGCCCGTTCGATCGGTGACCTGCTGGCGCCTTACTTCTATGCATTGCGCGCCGCCGAGCAGGCCCGCGCCTCAGCGATCGTCGAGGCCGAGGCGCGGGCCCGCGAGGAAGGTCTACGGCTCGGCGCGCTGAGGCTTACCGAGGCACTGGAGACCGAGCGCCAGCGCATCGGCATGGACTTGCACGACCAGACGTTGGCCGACCTCACCAGACTGTCGCGCAAGCTGGAAAAACTCGCAAACGCGCCAACCGTCTCCACAGAAGAACTCGACCCGATTATTCGCAGCGTCCAGCACTGCATGCACGATGTCCGTCAGATCATCGAGGAGGCCAGGCCGACGGTGCTGCAACTCTTTGGTTTCGCCCAAGCGGTCGAGAACCATCTGGAGCGCTCGGTCCGCGACAGCGGCCTGTCTGTCGACTGGAACATCGCTGATAAGACCCAGGGCGTAATCGACGCACTTCCGCAGAATGTCGCAACTG
Source organism: Rhizobium sp. Leaf453 (assembly GCF_001425605.1). GTDB lineage: Bacteria > Pseudomonadota > Alphaproteobacteria > Rhizobiales > Rhizobiaceae > Pararhizobium. The sequence continues at coordinate 18,913 of NZ_LMRG01000010.1, forward strand.
CGCTGTTCCGCATCGTCCAGGAAGCCATCAACAACGCCATCCGGCATGCCAATGCCAAGCGCATTGTCGTCGAAATGTGCGCTACGCCGGCCACTCTCCGTATCGCGGTGTGCGATAACGGCACAGGCATTCCGCCGAACCAGACGCGGCAGGGCAGCGGCATTGACAACATGCGTACCCGCGCAAGGCTGATCTCCGCCCGCTTCGAGGTTGTGCGGAACAAGGAATGCGAAGGCACCTCGGTCGAGGTTAGCTTGCCAATTTCGCAGACGGCTCCCGTTTCGGCCACCCATTCCGGATGAATAACATGCAGGTCTTGATCGTCGAAGACGACCCTCTTCACCGCTCCTATCTCAACGAGGCCGTACGCTCGGCACTACCGGAATGCGACCACGTCATCGAGGCCGAAAACGGCAGCGCTGGCGAGAAGCTGGCGCGGGAGAACAAGGCTGCCCATATCGTCATGGACCTGCAGATGAACGCCCGCAACGGCATCGAGGCCGCTCGTACCATCTGGAAGGAGCGCCCAGAAACCCGCATCCTGTTCTGGTCTAACTATGCCGACGAAGCCTATGTACGCGGTGTTTCACGCATTGTGCCGGAGGGTGCGGCTTATGGTTATGTGTTGAAATCAGCCTCCGACGACCGGCTGAAACTGGCGCTTCGCTCGATATTCTTAGAGAACCAATGTGTCATCGACCGAGAGGTCCGCGGTCTGCAACAGAGAAGCCATACGAACACCGGCAGATTGACCGAAAGCGAATATGAGGTGCTGCTGGATATTGCGCTCGGCCTGACGGACAATGTGATCGCGCGTCGCCGCAACCTTTCTCTGCGAAGCGTACAGAACCGGCTTCAGCAACTTTATGGGAAGCTTGAGGTCTATCGACCCTATGGAATCGTTGGAGATGAAGGTTCCTTCAATCTAAGAGCTCGAGCGGTCAGCGTAGCGATCCTGAGAAAACTCTTGAACGTCTCATCTCTGGAGCGGGAAGACCAGGAGCTTCGTAGATGGCTGAGCCGACATCGCGACTGAAGGCGCGATGTCGGCTTCGGACATTAGCCCCGCCCCGAATGGAGAACACAGGGCGAAGGTTCACGGTTTGCAGCGTTAGGCGTGCGTGATCTTCGTGCCCAACACGTTGAGGCATTCGCGCATGAAAGCGGCAAGCCCCGTCCAGCCCTTGGCCGATACCATATTGCCGTCGACATAAGCCTCCGTGGGCTTGACGTCGATATAGGTGCCGCCAACGGCTGTGACTTCCGGCTCACAGGCGCCGAGGCCCGCGACCTTGCGTCCCTTGAGTACGCCCGGAACCGCCATCAGGATCTGCACGCCATGGCAGATCGTGAAGATCGGCTTGCCGGTGTCGTGGAAGTGGCGGACCATATTCTGAATGCGCTTGTCGGTGCGGATATATTCCGGACCACGACCGCCCGCCGCGTAGACGGCATCATACTCCTCGACGCGCACTTCGGAGAATGTCTTGTTGATGTCGGCATAATGGCCGAGTTTTTCCGTGTAGGTCTGATCGCCCTCGAAATCATGCAGCGATGTCTTGATGCGATCGCCGGCTTTCTTGTCGGGGCAGATGACGTGGACCGTATGGCCAACTGCTTCCATCCCCTGCTGGAATACAAAGATTTCATATTCCTCGGTGAACTCGCCGGTCAGCATGAGGATCTTCTTGCCGCTCATAATATATCTCCTGTTGAAATTGAATGGTCGACGCCCGGATCAACCGGGCGCCGTTGCGCATCAGAATGGCGATGCCGGGAAGTAGAACTGGTCGGCGTTCTCCGGCGTGATCAGCGGTGCACCGAGCAGGAACGAGCCGCGCACCGGTGCTTGTCCGGTGAACTGCGCGGCCGTCATGTACATCGCCGACTTAATCATCGAAGGCGGATAGGGCGTTGAGATCGGGGTGCGCTCATTCTTTTCCTTCACCATCTCGATGACCTGCTTCATGCCATTGCCGCCAAGGGCATACTTGATGTCCTTGCGGCCAGCATTGTCCACCGCTTCGAGCACGCCGAGCAGCATGTCGTCGTCATTGGCCCAGACCGCGTCGATCTTCGGATATTTGGCAAGATAATCCTGCATCAGCTTGAAGGCTTCGTCCTGGTTCCAGTTGGCATACTGGATGTCCAAAATCTTGATGTTCGACTTGGCGACGACATCGGAGAAGCCCTTGATGCGCTCATCATCGATAACGGTCGGAATACCGCGAAGCACGACGATCTGGCCCTCGCCTCCAAGCTTGTCCACGAGCCAATGTGCGGTATTGGCGCCAACGGCGATGTTGTCGCCGGCGACGTAAAGATCCTGAACGTTGGGATCGGTAAGGCCGCGGTCTACCACGGAAATGAACGTGCCGTTCTGCTTGATCTGCTCGACAGGACCGGTCAACTCTTCAGAGGTGAAAGGCAGGATCACGAGCGCGTCTAACTTGCGGCTGGCTGCCAAGTCTTCAAGCGCAGAAACCTGCGCGGTTGCAGAAGACGCGGTGGACAGAACGACGTCGATATTGGGAAAAGCGGCCTCCAGCTCCTTTTCCGCCTGCTCGGCGTGATAAACGACGCCTCCCGTCCATCCATGCGTCGCCGCCGGGATGGAAACGGCCATCGTGATTTTGTCTTCGGCCTGTGCGCTGCCGAGTGGCAGAACAAGGGCCAATGCTGCGGTCGGTAACAAAAGACCGGCTTTCTGGATCATAGACTTCATTTTCTCCTCCTTTGAAGTCAGTGCTGTTTTCAGCGGTTGGCAGTAAAGCGATGTGCCAGCATGGCGATGATGATGATGGCGCCCTGCACGGCGGCAACGAGGTATTCGGAGACCATGTCCGAAAGAACCATGACGTTGGCGATGACCTCGAGAATAAGCGCGCCGGCCACGGTGCCGCCGATGCGTCCCCGTCCGCCACGCAAAAGGGTGCCGCCGATGACGACGGCTGTGATGACCTGCAACTCCCAAAGCTGACCGGTGGTCGGCGTTGCAGCGCCGAGGCGCGGCACGTAGCAGACAGCCGCAACGGCGACGCAAATGCCCTGGATCACGTAGGCCATCGTCCGCACGGCGGCGACGTTGACGCCCGAGAAGCGTGCGACCTCGACATTCGATCCCGCAGAGGTCAGCCGGCGGCCGAACTTGGTCTTGTAGAGCAGGAACGCACACACCATGACCACGACGAAGGTGATCAGCACCGGATAGGGTATGCCGAAGAAACTGCCGAAATAAACCGGCCGATAGGCCTCACGCAAGGCCCGATCGATCGGCAGGGAACCGCCATCGGTCATAAAGGTGATGAACGCCCGGAAGATACCCATCGTGCCGAGCGTGACGATAAAAGGTTCGATCTTTCCGATCGTGACGATAAGGCCGTTGAAGAGACCGCACAGTGCTCCGACGACGAGGGCAATCCCCGCTCCCATCGGGATAGCCCAAGCGCCGAAAGAGGGAGCCAGATGGTTCATCACCATGATCATAATGCCGGTAACGAAGGCCATCATGGAGCCGACCGAAAGATCGAGGCCACCCGACGAGATGACGAAGGTTGCTCCCACAGCGATGATCGCAATGAAGGCGCTGCGGGTGATGACGTTGATCAAGTTCGCGGAGGCGATAAAGTTGGAATTCACCAGAGCGCCCAGCAGCACGATCACAGCAAGTGCGATGAAGGGCGCAAGGTCCGCCCAGCGGATGCGGCCTCCTTCGTCAGTGGGTATTATTGTTGCAGTAGCTGCGGTCATGTTCGTCCTCCCCGACGCCATCGCCCCCACCGACCGTGGCAGCGTAGACGACATTTTCCTCATTGATTTCAGTGCCGCTCAATTCGGCGACGATCCTGCCCGCGCGCATCACGAGAACGCGGTCTGCGAGGCCCACCAGCTCCGGCATCTCCGACGAGATGACAATGCAGGCCTTGCCGGCTCGCACCATGGCGTCGATGAAGTCGTAGATCTGGCTCTTGTTGCCGATATCGATACCGCGCGTCGGCTCGTCGATGATCACGACAGAAGGATCGGCCAGCATGACCTTGGCCAACAACAGTTTCTGCTGGTTGCCGCCGGAAAGCTTGCCTGCCTCAAGCCGAATCGTGCGCACGCGGATGTCGTATTCAGCGACAACCTTCTCAAGCCGCGATCGCTCTTCACCGCGATCGAGAACGGCACCCGGATTGACGGTATCGAGCGCCTGGAGCGTCAGGTTCGGGCCAAGCTTCTCCTCCAGAAGCAGGCCCTTTCCCTTCCGATCCTCGGTCAGATAGACAAGGCCGGCCTCCATCATCGTGCGCACCGAACGGTGCTTGATCTCCTTGCCGTTGAGCACGACGCTTTGCGCCTGCGACGGACGAAGGCCCATTAGCCCCTCGATCAATTCGGTCCGGCCCGCACCGATCATGCCGCCGATGCCGAGCACCTCGCCTGGCCGGACGCTGAAACTGGTGCTGCCGGTGCCATGATCGACTGTCAGATCCTTTACAGAAAGGATCGGCGCCCCTTCCGCCGGCAGACGTTTGTGGGGATAAAGCATCTCCAGTTCACGCCCGACCATAAGTTCGGCCATTTCCCGCTGGCTGAGACCAGCGGCCGGCCAGGTACCAATCAAGCGGCCATCCCGCAGGACGGTAATCCGGTCGGCCAGGGCCTGCACCTCGTCAAGGCGATGGGAGATGTAAAGGACCGCTACGCCATGATCACGCAGCATCCTCACAATCCCGAGCAGAGCTGCCACTTCATCATTGGCCAGCACTGCGGTCGGTTCGTCTAGGATGACGACCTTTCGGTCATCCAGAAGCGCACGCGCGATCTGCACGAGCTGGCGCTGGGCAAGCGGCAATGTGCCAACATGATCGCGCGGACGCGCCGTCGAGCCCACGTTCGCCAGCAACTCGGCTGTTCGCCTGTTCATGGCTCGATCATCGACCATCAGGCCGCGGCCAATTTCACGCCCCAGAAACAGGTTTTCTGCGACGGTTAAATCTGGAGCAAGCAGGATTTCCTGGTGAACCAGCACGATACCGGCCTCTTCTGCCTCCACCGCATTTCGAAATTCGATCGGCTTGCCATTCATCAGCAACCGACCCTCCGTCGGCGCAACGTGGCCGGATAGCAGTTTCATCAGCGTCGATTTGCCAGCGCCGTTTTCACCAATGATGGCATGAACCTCTCCGGGGCGGACATCGAGCGTCACATCCGAGAGAACCGTAATCTGGCCATAGGCTTTGCCCAGGCAATCGGTCCGGAGCGCTGCGAGCGCCGAATTTTCCGGCGGCGCCAAAGTTCGAGGAGAAAGGACCGCGTTCATTCGAAAGCCGAAAGCAGCCGGTCGCGCGAGCGCTCGATATGAATACGCATGGCATCGAAAGCCGCCTGCGGATCTCCGGATCGAAAAGCGACGAGCAGGTTCTCGTGCTCCTCGAGAGCTTCCTGTGTCACACGTGTATGAAACATCAGCCGGAAGATATGAAGATGCACATGCTGGTTCGAAAGTGTGTTCCGGATAACATCGTTTCCGGCAATCTTCAGGATTGCATCGTGAAAATGCGCATCCGCTCGAGCAAAGCGTGAATACCGTGTATTGCGATCGACCGGCATATCGCCATTGCCCATGTCTGCCGCAGAATTTTCAAGCTGCTGCAAAGCCTCGGGCGTCATGTTGATGGCCGCGAGCCTAGCACCCTCCGGCTCGACCAGAAGGCGGAAATCATAGAGATCCTGGAATTGTTTTTTCGTCCACTGAGGTGCCGCGCTATACCCGACAAGATGCTCCTTTCGCACAAGGCCCTCACGCTCCAGACGACTTAGAGCCTCGCGGATCGGCGTTTGGGACACGCCGATTTCCCGCGCCAGCACGTCTATCGGAATTCGAGCACCGGGCGTGATCTCCAGGGACATCAGGCGGTGATAGATGTTGTCGTAGACACCATCGACCACGCTGCTCGGACGCAAGCTTTGCCCCTTGATTTCCCGTTCAGCTGCAAATGCCACTTTCAATCTCCAGCTTGCTTCTTGACACGCCGGCATTTGTTGCAAATAAGATATCGTATGTCAAATACAATATCGTATATGATCCGATATAGGATTTAAGATGAAGATATCACCCGAGCGGCTACGACGATTGGCGGCGACTCTCTTGGAGGCTAGAGGAGCTTCACCTGCCAATGCTCATCTTCAGGCTGATCTCCTCATCGAAGCCGAACTGCGAGGCTTGCCGTCGCATGGCCTGCAGCGATTGCCGCTTCTTGTCTCCAGATTGGAAAAGGGGCTCGCTGACGGACGCACCTATGGAGCGGGAACGTGGCGCAAACGCTCGTTTCTCAGCATTGACGGCGAGCGCGGCCTGGGACCGGTCGTCATGATGCATGCAATGGAAACGATACGGCCTGTATTGAGCGAGACAGGGATCGCCATCGCTGCGGTCCGCAACGCCAACCATCTGGGTATGTTGGCCTATTATGCAGAGGCCGCGGCTAGGACCGGCCTTATCGCCATTGTCATGTCGACCAGCGAAGCCCTGGTTCATCCCTTTGGCGGAACACGAGCCTTGCTGGGAACCAATCCTGTGGCCATAGGCATTCCTTCCGGAGACCATCCCTTTGTACTCGACCTCGCCACAAGCGTCGTCTCGATGGGAAAAATCAACAACTACGCGATCCGCGGTGCGCCTATTCCATCAGACTGGGCCGTGGATGCGAAAGGTCTTCCGACGACGGACCCGAATGCAGCTAAAGTGGGGGCTATCGCCCCGTTTGGCGCCGCCAAAGGATACGCCCTTGGCCTGGCGATCGAACTTCTCGTTGCAGCACTTGCCGGCTCCGATCTCGCGCCAGACGTTCGTGGGACGCTCGACGATATCCATGCCGCCAACAAAGGTGACCTGCTCATTCTCATAGATGCGGCATCGGGACACGGGAACGCCCGCTCACTTGAAGCCTATCTCGACCATCTACGCCTATCCCCGGCATCCGACCCCGAAAAACCGGTGGCGATACCGGGCGATGGCGCGCGCCGGCGTCGCATCGCAACGGAGATGGCAGGGATAGAGCTGCCGCAACCACTTTTGGAAAGTCTTTTGGCGCTAGAGGCCGCCTGAATTATCGGAGGAGATTTTGGAAATGAAACTTTTCGGCACACTGAGGGCGCCGCGCGAACTGCTCTTTGGCTCTGGGCAACGGCATGCTCTCAGGAGTATTGCCGCCCGGCTTGGCAAGCGCGCGCTGATCGTCACGGATATGCGTCTTTTCGCGGATGCCGATTTTCTCGCGCTCGTCCGGCAGCTTGAAGATGCCGAGATTGCTGTCATGATCGACAGCTCCACTCTGCCCGACGTTCCGGTCGAGTCCGCTGCGAAAAGTGCGGAAAGTGCCCGAAATTTCGCTCCAGACCTCATTATTGGCATCGGCGGCGGCTCCTGCCTCGATATGGCCAAATGTGTCGCCCTGTTACTTATGCATGGCGGTCGACCGCAGGATTATTATGGGGAGCATACGGTGCCCGGACCCGTGATGCCCCTCATCGCCATTCCGACCACTGCCGGCACAGGCTCCGAAGTCACGCCCGTCGCCGTGCTTTCCGACGCCGAGCGGAGCTTAAAAGTTGGCATTTCCAGCCCTTACCTCATTCCAACTGTCTCCATCTGCGATCCGGAACTCACCCTCACCTGCCCCCCCGTTCTGACAGCGATTGCGGGTGCGGACGCGCTCACCCATGCACTGGAAGCCTTCACCGCGATCCGCCGCGAGCCACTGCCCGGCATCGCTCAACAGCGCGTCTTTGTCGGCAAGAACGAGATGTCCGATCATTTTGCGTTACGCGCCATATCGTTGCTCTGGCAGGGCTTGGAAGCCGCCTGCAAGGACGGCACGGATCGAGCCGCGCGTGAAAAGGTCATGCTCGGCGCTACCCTGGCGGGGCTCGCCTTCGGCGTGGCCGGAACCGCAGCGGCCCATGCCATTCAATATCCCGTTGGCGCGCTGACCCATACCGCGCACGGCCTCGGGGTGGCCTGTCTCATGCCCTATGTCATGACATGGAACGCGCCGACCATCCAGAACGAGTTGGGACGCATAGCTGAGGCGGCGGGTCTTGACGGGCCGGACGATGTCATTCCCGCCCTCATTTCGCTTTTCGCGCAGATAGGGATCCCCTCGACGCTGCGTGAACTTGGCCTTGAAGAGAGCCGGATCGGCTGGGTAGCTGAGCAAAGCATCGGCATTGCCCGCCTCGTCCAGAACAATCCGCGGCCGCTGACCCTCGACGAAATGCAGACCCTCATCACCGCCGCCTATCATGGCGACCGGTCGCACCTGAATTGAAAAAGGATTTTCATCATGACGTTTCATGCCAAGATCAACGGCTATGCCAATCCTGCTCTTCATGCGGAAGGCCTTTATATCGGCGGTAAATGGAGAAAGGGCGGCGGAATAGCCGTGATGGACCCATCCACTGGCGAAAAACTAGCTGAAGTCGCGGATGCTTCGATTGAAGATGCGATGCAAGCTGTTGATGCCGCAGAGGCCGCGGCATCAGCATGGCGTGCCACGCCGGCGCGCAAACGCTCGGAAATCCTGCGGCGCTGGTTCGAGCTCATGACGCAACATGCCGAAGAGCTAGCCACGCTCATTGCGCTGGAAAACGGCAAGGCGCTGCCTGACGCGCGCGGCGAAGTCGCTTACGCCGCAGAATTCTTCCGCTGGTATGCAGAAGAAGCGACACGCATCCCCGGCGAATATCGCCACACGCCTTCCGGTTCACATTATATCATCGTCGATCACGAGCCTATCGGTATCGCGGTGCTGATCACGCCCTGGAACTTTCCGGCCGCCATGGCGACGCGAAAGATCGGTCCGGCTTTGGCGGCGGGTTGCACAGTTATACTGAAGCCGGCCTCAGAAACACCGCTGACAGCCTATGCCATGGCACGGCTTGGCGAAGAGGCTGGCGTGCCGGCAGGCGTCGTCAATGTGCTGACGACAAGCAAGCCCGGCGCGGTGACCAACGCCATGCTGGCTGACCCCCGCGTGCGCAAGCTCTCCTTCACCGGCTCCACCGGCGTCGGGCGGACACTTCTTGCTGAAGCTTCAAAGTCCGTGGTCAGTTGCTCGATGGAACTTGGCGGCAACGCCCCCTTCATCGTCTTCGACGACGCTGACCTGGAGGCCGCCCTTGATGGCGCCATGATCGCAAAGATGCGCAACGCGGGTGAGGCCTGCACTGCCGCCAACCGCTTCTACGTCCAAGCCGGCATCCATGATGCCTTCGTCGCCGGCCTCACCGCGCGCATGGCCGCGCTGAAGATCGGTCCCGGCTATGATCCTGCAACACAGTGTGGGCCGATGATCACTACGAATGCCGTGCGTAAGATCGACAGACTGGTCACGGAAGCTATTGCGGCGGGTGCACGCGCGACGACCGGCGGCCAGCCGCTTTCGGAAAACGGCTATTTCTACCCGCCGACCGTTCTCGAAAACGTGCCTACAGACGCTGCGATCGCGCGTGAAGAAATCTTTGGTCCTGTCGCGCCGGTCTATAAATTCGTTACCGAAGACGAAGCTGTCCAGCTGGCGAATAATACCGAATACGGCCTTGCTGCCTACGTCTATACCCAGGACCTGAAACGGGCGATGAACGTCGGCAAACGAATTGAGACAGGCATGCTCGGGATCAACAGGGGATTGATGTCGGACCCGGCCGCACCCTTTGGCGGCGTCAAACAGAGTGGTCTCGGCCGTGAGGGCGGTGTTACGGGCATTCTGGAGTTTATGGAGGCAAAGTATTACGCAGTGGATTACTGAGACCGGAGGAGCCCGATGACGTCACAAGATCTTTACCTAATTCGCGATTTCGTACCCGATTTCGACGCTATTGCTGCCGAATTTGCAGAACGCAGCAGGCAACTGTCGGCCAAGTCCAAGCTGATTGCTGATATTCGGTATGGCGTACCCGGCAGGGAGGTCCTGGACGTCATCCTGCCCGATAACCTCAAGGTCGGTGCTCCATTGCATGTCTTCGTTCATGGCGGCTATTGGCGATCCGGTGAGAAGGAAAACTATCGTCTCATCGCCACCCCGGTCTTTGCAGCCGGGGGTATCGCCGCTATCGTCGAATATGACCTGATGCCCGGTCAACGCCTTGGCGTTTTGGTGGATCAGGTGCGGCGGTCGATATTATGGCTTCAGAAACATGCGGCCGGCTTTGGCGCAGACCCGCACAAAATAACCGTCAGCGGCCACTCGGCGGGCGCGCATCTTGCTTCCTTTCTCGCCGCCAGAGCCCCTGGAGAGGCAGAGCGCGCTTCCCTACCCGCTCTGCAGGAGATGTTGCTGGTGAGCGGGATATACGATCTGTCCGGAATTCCGGATAGCTTCCTGCGCGAGGAAGTCCAGATGACCTCCGCAGAAGCTGCCGCATGGTCGCCTTTGACAGCAACCCAACTACCTTCGCCCCGGCGGACAATCGCGTTTGGTGCGGAGGAAACATCGCCCTTCCAAGAACAGGCGTTGGCGCTGAGCATGAAACTGGCCACGAACAATAGTCCTGCGCAACTACTGTCGGTGCCGGGCCTCAACCATATGAGTGTCGTTCTGGATCTGGCGGACCCTTTTGGCCATCTCGGAGGTCGCGTTGTGGACATGATTTCGCGGTGCTGACCAGTTCTTTTTGACGGGTCCAGCCATTGCTCCGAGAAGCACGGGCCACTTAAGTCGGCCCGTGAGTTGCGATCATAAAAGCTCAGCCAGTTCACCGGCACTAAAGCCTTTATACTTGTGGTATCGGCTTGCAGGACTTTGTTCGTCCAATCGCGATTGCTGATCAGTGCTCGCCCCGCAGCGACCAAGTCGAATTCTTTGCGATCCATTCGGGCCAACAATTTATCTTTGCCGACGCTAATCGAACTCTCGCCTGCGAAAGCCTTCAAGAATTTGTCGGAAAGGTCGGCGGAACCGACGCTGATGGCAGAAGCCTCTGTCCGCCTTTTTGCCCAACCGACAAAATTGGGAACATACTCCCCGCCGATTTCAGGAAACTCTGGCTCCCACGAGCGCCGCTAGTGAGGGCGTTGTCGTCATTGCATTTTCGCCGACGCTGCGTTGGCGGCCCCGTCAATGGTATCGGCAATGACCGCCGGCTGCGCTGAACTCGTTTTGACTGCGCAGGGATATGGCATGGCGAATGTACAGACACCTTCCATCGGCTATCCGCTGCAACGATTGGGGCAATGATGGAATTGAACGGGTCGCCGGACGGGTCGCGTCCCACACGGGACCAGACCTTTTCCTCCATCGCTTCGAGCGCGACCTCAAATGCAAACACTTTCGAAATGGACTGGAACGGAAAAACGACGCTGGCATTGCCTGCGGCTGTCGCCGTTCCGTCACGAAGGAATACGGCGATACCGAACCGATCGAAATCCGTCTGCGCGGCGGAGGTTTTCCAGCAGTTTCCTCTTTCGCGACCGCTTCATCAAAGGCAGTTGGCGTCGCTTTGCGGACCCGCGCAAAGACCTCGTCCAGAATGGACTTCAACGCCTTTTGGTTAATCGCGCCTCCCCTCATATCATCTCCTCATGCATGCGCTTAGCGATCCGTGTTTCAACCGCAATTGCCGCTGCGATGCCGCGTCGAACAAGATCCGCAAGACTTCGTGGGCGTGTCTCACCGTTATGAACACGCTCTTGGGCACGTGCTCAATCCATAGCCGCCCCAACCGTGTCGGCGACATAGGCACCACGTTCACCCATGGGCATAGGCACTCCCGTTGTCGTATCCCGAACGGTCTGGTGCTCAAGCTCCGCATTCAATTCAGCGCCGACGATCACGATGATCACGGAGATCCAGGTCCAGATCATGAAGCCGATCAGCGCGCCGAGCGCGCCATAGGTGGCCTCATAGTTGGCGAAGGTCGACAGATAGAGCGAAAACAGGATTGAGGCCGCAAGCCAGAACAGCGTGCTGAACACAGCCCCCCAGGTCAGCCAACGGATCTTCGCATGCTCCCGGCTGGGCCCGACCTGGTAGATCAGCGCGACTCCAGCACCAATGACTGTGAGGACAATCGGCCAGCGCAGGATGCGGATTAGCGTTTCCTGCCAGCGATCGAGCCAAAGATAGGAGAGGAGCGCCGGCACCCCGCCGATCGCAGCGATGAACACGGCAGCCAGAAGCAAAGCCATGCCGGTAAAGGCGAGAGAGATCAGGTTGAGGCGGATGATGCCGCGTTTCTCCACCTCGCCATAGGCGATATTCATCGCATCGAAAAGCGCCTTGATAGCGCTGTTGGCGCTCCACAAAGCTATGGCAAGACCGACCAGAAAGCTTGTGCTCAGGGTCGATGCTTTTGCCTGAACGAGAACATTCAGCTGCGTCAGGATGATATCGAAGGCACCGGGCGGCAGGATATCCGCAATGAATGTAATATGCTTGGCCATGGTGGCGGGGTCGGCGATGAAACCATAAAGTGACACGAGCGCACCGAGCGCTGGAAACAGCGACAAGAGGATGTAGAATGTCACGCCGGCGGCCACCAGCGTCACCCGATCAGCAATAATTTCTCCGGTCAGTCGCCAGAATACATCTCGCAAACCCTTGGCTGGAATCTCGTTGGGTGTTGCGGCATTGCGCCCACGCCCCGGCTCTTCCCGCTCGATTTCAACAGATGTGCTTGTGCCGTCGTCGTATCGCATGCCCTTGCCTTTCGGCCTGTTCAGATAGTGCACGAGGAAAACTTGACGACTGGCAAACGCACAAAATTTCAACGTCTGGCGCAGGGAGCGGCGCATTTCGAGATACGCAACCTGTGGATCAGGTGTGCGGCCTGTCTTGGTCATACTGCGCATTCCGCCTTCTCTGGAGCCGCAAGAGGCAATGCCAAGTTGGTTGCCGTTGGTTGTAGATGCTGCAGTGGCGGGAGCTTGAGGCTGTCATCTCAGAGGTATAGTCGGCCCACAGGCTGAATGCGTCAGCCCGCGCGTGGCGGAATGAGACGGCGGTCAGGGTGTAGCGGCGGGGACGGAAGATCGTGTTGATTTGGTCATGGGCTGACAGGGAGCGCTGTGCCTGACGCGACGATTTGAACCGACCCATGATCTTCTCGCGCTTGCGGGTCTGCCGGTGAGAATACGTGATCCTGTTGTTCAAACCCTTGTGCGCCCTATGGTCGGTGTCTGGAGCGATAGTTCGGATTGGCGTGACGTAGCTGCCGAGCTTGTCCGTCACGACCACGCGCGGCAGACCAGACTGCCTGACCAGTCTGGAGAGGAAGCGCTTTGCTGCGTTCGCGTTGCGGCGTGCTTGAACCCGGATGTCGAGAACATCACCGTCGGCATCAATGGCGCGCCATAGCCTGAGTTTCCTGCCGCCCATCGTGATGACGGCCTCATCCATATGCCACTTGTCATCAGGTTTTGACCGATCCCTACGGATGCAGTTCGCGACGGGTCGAAGGACCTCGTGTTCAGCCATTACTCCCCGTAAAACTGGAACCCAAACGTCCCGACAGAAAGGCAAGACCATGCGAACGAAACACGTATCAATCGTCCTAGCGTTGCTGGCGAGCAACGCGCTCTGCACCTATCCCGTTTCTGCCGACGACGCGTCCCATGCTGGCATGGCAAACATGAGCGCCGGAGGACACGAGGCGGCCTACATGGCCGAAAACGCGACCGCGATGACCAGGATGATGGCGGAGACGGACGTCAAGCCGACGGGAGACGTCGACAAGGACTTCGTGGCGATGATGACCCCACATCATCAGGGCGCCATCGACATGGCGGCCGCCGTCGGGAAACACGGCAAGATGAACGGATCCGCGAGATGGAGCAGAAGATCATCACTGATCAGCAGCAGGAAATAACCGCGATGAAGCTCGCGCTCGGCGATCCCGCGTCACCTGCGCTCTTGGTGTTGTTGCGCGCGCGGCATGTCTGATCTTTCTCGAAACACCGGGCTTACGCGACCTGCGCTCTACAGAGCATTGAGTGGGGAAGGCAACCGTGAGTTCGGCACGATCGCAAAAGTAGCTTACGCGCTTGGTTACAGGCTGAATCTGGTACTGAAATCTGATGGCGCATCGACCGTCGCGGCAAAATAAAAGGCATATTCAAGTCTCAGCTATGCGCCGCCACCGGTCTTACATAACCAATCGGATAAGCATTTTTACTCCATTAGCGCCTTAATAAAAACGAGCCTATACTCCCGTATTTTCTATATAGATCAATCACATAGCAATGCTATGACGTAAGCATATCCATGGAACAACGCCGATTATCCTGAGTTGGGGGCAGCCAAATCATGGGCGGCGGGTGTTGTAAACATTTGGGCATCACAATCGGAGGCCTCCACCTCGCTATCCCTTCGGCATTCAATGCTTGAGAATCTGGCTGAGGAAGAGCTTGGTCCGTTCGTGCTGGGGATTTGTGAAGAACATCTCCGGATTGCCATCTTCGACGATCTGGCCGGAGTTCATGAAGATGACTCGGTCAGCAACAGCGCGAGCAAAACCCATTTCATGTGTGACGCAGACCATCGTCATGCCATCCCGGGCAAGGCTCGTCATCGTGTCGAGAACTTCCGAGACCATTTCCGGGTCGAGCGCCGAGGTCGGCTCGTCGAAGAGCATGACGGCCGGCTCCATGCAGAGGCTGCGGGCGATCGCGACGCGCTGCTGCTGGCCGCCGGATAGCTGGACCGGATATTTGTTGGCCTGCTCCGGAATGCGGACGCGCTCCAGGAACCGCAACGCTGTTTTCTTGGCCTCCGTGGCAGCCACTCCCTTGATCCACATCGGCCCGACCATGCAATTCATCAGCACGGTCATGTGGGGAAACAGGTTGAAGTGCTGGAACACCATGCCGACATTCTTGCGGACCCCGGCAACGTTGCGCATCTTGTCGTGCAGCGTGATGCCGTTGACGATGATCTCGCCCTTCTGATGGGCCTCAAGCCGGTTGAAGCAGCGGATAAGGGTCGATTTACCGGAGCCTGATGGCCCACAGACGACGATGCGCTCGCCTTTCCTCACCGTCAGGTTGATGTCCTTTAGCACCTGGAACGCGCCATACCATTTGGCGACATCCTTCGCCTCGATGATCAGGTCCATGCTCATCTGACTTTACTCCTGGCGTAATGGCGCTCGATGCGGGACTGGATGAGTTCGAGGCAGATCGACATGATCCAGTAGATAAGCGCGGTCGAAATCAGCATTTCCATGTGCTGGAAGGTCTTCTGGCCGAGCGTGCGGGCAAGGAACATCAGTTCCCAGACACCGATGACGGACACCAGCGAGCTGTCCTTCAGCATGGAAATGAACTGGTTTCCGGTCGGCGGAATGATGACCGGTAGCGCCTGCGGCAGGATGATCCGGCGAATGGTGATGCCGAAGCCGAAACCGATCGCGCGTGAGGCCTCCCACTGGCCGCGATCGATGCTCTGGATGCCGGAGCGGAAGATCTCGGTCATGTAGGCCCCGTAGCAGAGCGACAGTGCGAGGATGCCGGCCGGCACCGCGTCGATGACGAAACCGAGCTGCGGCAGGCCGAGATAGATCAGGTAGACCTGCATCAGGAGCGGCAGGCCGCGAAAGAAGGACGTGTAGAAGCTGGCGATCGCGTAGGCGAAACCGTTGGTCGAGAGCTTGGCGACGGCACCGAGAATTGCGATGACGGAAGCGATGACGATTGAGATCGCGGACACATAGAGCGTCGTCACGGCACCTTGCGTAATCAGAAACGGCAGCTTTTCCCAGATGAACGGCCGGCTGAGATGAAAGGTCTCGAAGAAGGCGAGAAAGAGCATCAGCAGCTCGAACCAGACGATGGCGATCTGTACCTTCAGCGGCGCGAAACCGATCAGCACCACGTTCAGCGAAAAGATCACCGCGACGACGAAGGCGACGGCGAATCGACCATAAAGTCCGCTTTGCAAGGGGTCGCCGATCACCGGGCGCATCAGCTCGCCCATCGTCGTGCCTGTCAGGTTGAATGCGAGGAAGACTGCCAGAATGACGGCGAACATCGTGGCGACGAACCACGGCTTGTGCACGAGAACTTCAGCTTCGACTGTATCCGGATAGAGCATCTCTTGTCCTTCGGACGGTTTGGCGGCCCGTGTTGGCAGACCGCCAGAGGGTAGTTATTTCACGACGGTGTAGTCGACGCCGTACCACTTGACCGAAAGCTTGCTCAGCGTGCCGTCGCTCTGCATGCCCTTCACCGCCTCGGAGATCTTGGCGTCGAATTCCGCGTCGCCATGCTCCGTTGCCACAGCCAGTGGCTCGTAGAACACAGGTTCGCCAAGCTGCTCAATCGGGTATCCGGCCTTCTCTGCGTCCTTGATGCTCGGAAGGGAAGAGACGACCGCGTCGAGACGGGTGCCGTCGCCCAAACGCAGATCGTCGAAGGCCGTCGTCGAATTGCTGTAGGACTTCACTTCCTTCGGCTTGAATTCATACTTGAACGCAGGCGCGCCCGCCGCATCCAGCGTCAGCTCCTGCTTGGCATAGGCCTCGAAGGTGGATGTTGCCGTCGTGCCGATGGTTTTATCGTTGAGATCGGCGAGCGTCGTCGCCTTGCTGTCCTTGTGAACGGCAACAGCAGCCGGGGTGTAATAGTAGATCCCGGGGAAATCGAAGATCTCCGCTCTCGCCTTGGTCGGGGTCATCGAGCCGACATGCATGTCCCAGCGACCCGACCAGTTGCCGGCGGTGATGATATCCCAACCGGGGGTGACGAATTCGACGCTGACACCCAGGCGTTTGCCGATATCCTTGGCGACATCGACGTCGAAGCCGTCGAGTTCGTTCTTGTCGTTCATGAAGGATTGCGGTGCCCAGTTAGCATCCGTCGCAACCTTGAGCGTCTTGGCCGCCAGCACGCGGTCCAGCACCGCCCCGGCATTGGCCGGAAGTGCCGACAATGTAAAGGCGAGCGAAGCTGCAAGCGCCGTCAGTCTGGTGAGATGTCTCATGCTGTCTGTTCCCTTTGTTGTTGAGGGGTTCTGTGGCTCGACCCTCCCGGTCTCGCCGCCATGGTCGTCATTTAGTCATCACCGGATGCGCTCGGTCTTCCGGTGATCCGGAGCATGTTTGTGCTGCCGCTTGCTCGAAACGGCGGAAATCAGAGCTCACCCTTCTCGCGCATCTCAGCGCGGACATTGCCTGCCACGCGGAAAGCCTCGGCGCCTGCGGGAATGCCGCAATAGACGGCGATCTGAACGAGTGCGGCGCGCAGTTCGTCGTCGGTCACGCCGTTGCTGACCGCGCCGCGGACATGGATGCCGAACTCGTGCATGCGATTGAGGGCAGCCAGCATTCCAAGGTTGAGAAGGCTGCGTTGCTTGAGATCGAGGCCGTCGTCGGTCCAGGCCGCACCCCAGCAATATTCGTTGAGAAAATCTTGGAAAGGCCGGGAGAAATCGTCGGCATTGCCGAGAGCACGATCAACATAATCGTCCCCGAGCACCTTGCGTCGCACGGCCTCGCCGGCCTGTCGTAGCGCCTTATCCATGGATCACCTCTTCTGCCGTCAGGAAATCTCCCATCAGGCGCGCTACCATCACTGGGTCTTCAATGAGAATGGAGTGGCGCAGATCCGGCAGGATCTCGAGCGTCGAACCGGGGATGCGATCGTGCATGTAAGTCGCCATGCGCGGGTTGGAGCCGGCATCCTCTTCGCCCGTCGCAATCAGCGTCGGGCAGCGAATCTGGTCGAGAAAACCGCCGAAATCCGTTTCCGCCAGAACACGATAGGCCGAGGCATAACAATCTGGATCGTTCTCGGCATCCCGCGCGCGCAGTCTCTCGATGATCTCTGGATTGCGCTCCTGAAACCCTTCCGTCAGCCAGCGCGACAGCGAGGCATCGTGATGGGCGCCGGGGTTTCCGATCCTAAGGGCTGCAAGCCGGGACAGGACCCGTTCACGCTCCTCGGGAGTGCGACCGGCGACCGTGGAGAGGAGCACCAGTTTTCTCAACCGCGCCTGATGGGTGAGCGCCAACCGCTGCGCAATCAGCCCACCCAACGAAAACCCCGCAAGATGAAAAGTCTCGAAGCCTGCATGGGAGGCGAGCGCCAGTGTCTCGTTGACGAAATCGTCGATTTCATAGCGCCCCTTGATCCGGGTCGAACGCCCATGGCCGCGCAGGTCGAAGGTCAGAATCGTAAAACGATCCTTGAGTTCAGCCACCACGCCGCTCCAGGCCTCCAGATACGAACCGACGCCATGGATGCAAACCAGCGGTTCCGGGCCCTTGCCGTCGATGCGATAGTTGAGCGTCACGTCGCCGACGGTGTGATGCCGATGCTCTGCCATCCTCAGCGTCCTGACGCCACTGCGCGCTGGCGGTCCCGGTCACGGGCAGCGAAGAACGGCATGACTTCATCGACGAAGAGCCGCAGCGTCTTCTTCTGCAGGTCGAATGGCAGGTTGAAAGTGAGGCCGAGGCAATATTGATCGACGCCAGCAGCCTCATAGGCGAGCAGTTTTTCGATCACCTCATCCGGCGTGCCGAACATCAGGTTCTTGCGGATGTTGTCCGGATTGTAATTGTCCTTGCCCTTGACGCTCTCGAATGGAACCGCTTCCGGAAAACCGTCCCGGACCGCGCCGACATTCTGCATCAGGTTCTCGAAGGTTCGGCCGTAATCCATGCTGTGCTGGACGGCGAGTTGCCAGTCGTCCGGCTTGTCGTAGACACAGGTCCGGCGCTGCATCATGAAGCGCGGCCTTGGGACCTCCGGATGATCGGCGACGGCCTTTTCGAACTTGTCGGCGAGAACCCGGATTTCGGCTGCAGGCGCCGACAACGGTGTAGACAGGATATTGGCACCGATGCTGATTGCCCAGTCGAACGTGCCGGGATCGCGGGCCGCAACCCAGATCGGCGGATGCGGCTGCTGCAGCGGCTTCGGCACGGCGGTCGCGAGCGGAAACCTCCAATAATGTCCATCATGGGCATAGTCGCCCTGCCACAGTTTCCTGACGGCCGGCACCAGTTCCTTGAGATAGGCGACGCCTTCCTGCTGAGGCATGCCGCCGGCCATGCGGTCGAATTCATATTGATAGGAACCACGGGCAATGCCGAATTCCAGCCGGCCATCCGTCAGGTGGTCGCAAAGTGCTGCTTCGCCGGCAAGCCGGATCGGGCTCCAATAGGGCGCAACCAGCGTCGAGGTGCCAAGCCGAATCTGCTCGGTATGCTGCCCCAGCCACGCCAATGTCTGGAACGGATTGGGCGAAATCGTGCATTCGATCGTGTGATGCTCGGCGGTCCATAATGTTTCGAAACCGCCCTCGTCAGCCATCCGGGCAAGCTCGAGCAGGTTGCTCTTGACGGTGGACATCGGCGCGTCCGGCGAGAAACGTTCCATGGTGAGTGAGACTGCGAATTTCATGAGAATTTTCCTCCCTCGCGGGCCTAGGGTTTCGTGTGCCCGGTCACTTCAGGCGAATGACGAAGGGGTCCTGCATGGCGCCGGAATAATCGATGATGACATTCTTCAACCGCGAGAACTCGCGCATCACTTCGAAGCCGCCACGCCGGCCGTAGCCGCTCTCCTTGAAGCCGCCATTGGCGGACATGAAGGATGACGAGCGATAGGTGTTGATCCACACCGTTCCCGCCTCGATCTGGTTGGCGAAGCGTAGCGCCCGGTCGATGTCCTTGGTCCATATGCCGGAGGCCAGGCCATAGCGGGTGTCGTTGGCAAGTTCGATCATCTGCTCTTCCGACGAGAAGGGCATGACGCCGACGACCGGGCCGAACAGTTCATCGCGCATGAAGGTCATATGGTTCTGCGCATCGGTCATGACCGTCGGCTCGAAATACCAGCCGCGCCCAAGCTCGCCCGATTGCGGACGCTTGCCGCCGGCCGCGACTCTTGCCCCTTCCTTCACGCCGGAAGCGACATAGCCCTCGACCTTGGAAAGCTGGTCGGCCAGGGCAAGCGGGCCGATATCGGTGTCATTGACAATCGGGTGGCCGACCCTGATGCGCTGGGTGCGGGCAACGAGAGCCTCGACAAAACGGTCGTAGACACTTGCCTCGACAAAGCAGCGCGACCCGGCAACGCAGGTTTGTCCGGCTGCGGCAAACACGCCGGAGACGACACCATTGACTGCATGCTCGATATCGACATCGGCAAAGACGACATGCGGGGATTTGCCACCCAGCTCCATCGAGCAGGGAATGAGGTGTTCCGCTGCGTTTCCGGCAATACGCCGGCCAGTCGCGGTGCTGCCGGTGAAGACGTATTTGGCGATGCCCGGATGCCGCGTCAGCGCTTCGCCCGCACTCGTTCCGGTGCCGGTGACCACGTTGACGACGCCGGCGGGAAAACCTGCTTCGGCAATCAGTTCGGCAAGCGCCAGCGTCGAGGCGCTCGCGTGTTCGGACGGCTTGATGACGACGGTATTGCCGATGGCAAGGCACGGCGCCAGCGTGCCGGTCAGAAGCATCAGGGGCGAATTCCACGGCGTGATCATGCCCACGACGCCGATCGGTTCGCGCAGGTTGAAGTTGAGCATGTCGAGCTTGTTGACCGGGATCGTCTCGCCCTGCAGCTTGTCCGCCATCCCGGCAAAATAGTGGTAGGCATCGGGCATGGCGCGCATCTGCGCCCGTGTTTCTTTGAGAAGCTTACCATTGTCGCGCGTCTCGATATCGGCCAATTCATCGGCGTGCTCTAGCACCAGATCGGCCAGCCGGCGCACCAGCCGGCCACGGTCGGTTTGCGTCATTCGCCGCCAGGCGGGATTGCGAAAGGCGGCCTGTGCGGACGAAACGGCAGCACCCACGTCATCGGCATCGGCTTCGGCAAGTTCGTACCAGCGCTCTGCGGTGGTCGGGTCGAAGCTGTCGATATAGCGGCCATTCATCGGCGCAACGAACCGGCCGCCTATGAACAGGCTCTGGCGCGACCCTTCGATGGTTTTGACTGTCGTCTTCATATCAACTGTCCTGCTTTTCAAATTCATTCTGGACGACTTGGTTAGGCGATCTAATCCTGGGCGACCGGCATCCAGGCGCGGGCCTGCCCGTCGATCATCGCTACCCGGCCGCCGTCGCCTGTGTCCATGTAGATGCCGAATCGCTTTTCCTGCCGCTCGCGCGCGTAGCGGCGCAGCATCGAGCGTAGTTCGTGGGTGGGGATCAGGTCGTATGGCAAAGCGTCGATCGGGAAAAACTGCAACCCGGCCGGTAAGTCTGTACCAGCCGCGTCGGCCTCTAGCCGGGCGCGATAGACCAGGTAACCCGGGTCGCTGTCGGCGACGTCGAAGACCGAGTAGAGGAACGTGTCTTCGGAGACGAGGCTCAGCTCATTGCCATCGTCTATCATCAGGCGGCTGTCGGCCTTACGCCGTCTTGCCGTCGGCAGGACCCAGCCGCCCTTCCCGTCTGAGCGCAGCAGCAGGTTGTCCTCCGCTTCGATGAGATAGCCGATAATCATGCCGTGCGAGGCAAGCCAACCGGCGGGCAGCGGATCCTTGACGCTGGCATAGCGGCCGCGGCAAAAGCCGAGCGGCGCCGAAGGGCTGGTGCCGAAGGCCTGCACCTCACCGACCAGGATGACGTGATCGCCGGCATCGACGCGGGCATGAACCGTGCAATCGAACCAGGTCAGGCTGTCGGTCAGGATCGGCGAGCCGGTATGCACCCGGTCATGGTTGACCGACTGGAACTTGTCGGGTGATTTCGACGCGAACGTTGCCGAGACATCGACCTGGCCTTCATGCAGAAGGTTGACGCCAAAAGCCGGGGCCGCCGTGAAGACCGGGTAACTCGACGCGGATTTTCCGACGCAAACGAGCAGCAAGGGCGGATCGAGCGACACAGACGTGAAGGAATTGGCGGTCATACCCCGGGGCGTGCCGTCCTCGGCTAGCGTTGTGATCACAGTGACGCCGGTGACGAACGTGCCGAAAGCGCGGCGCAGGGCGATGGGGTCGATTACCGTATCGGGTCTTGCCGCTGTCTCAGCCATCGTTCCTGCCATCCTCATTCCAGTTCGATGAGAGGAGGCTATCGGCTTGGGATCGGACGTTCTTCCTCCTGTCCGCAGGAAGGGATGGACATCTCCTGCTCCGATCCGCAGGACGCCGAAAATGGACCGAGATGCACGCGTGCGCGACCGCATGCGCGGAACGCCTCTGCAGAAATGCAGTGGTAAGGGCTAGCTTTCGGCGGGGCTCCGATTGGCGATTACGGCATGCAGTCGTAACGCCAATTCGACGGCAAAGCGTTTTTCAGGCGTCTCCACATCGATGCCGAACAACTCCTGGATACGCGACAGGCGGTATCGCAGCGTCGTCACATGCAGGCCCATCGTATCCGCGCAGGCCTGGCTGCGGCAGCCTTCCTGCAAATAGATCGATAGCGTTTCGAGATAGGGCGTACCGTTGTCGCGGTCATGCTCGGCGATGGCGCCGACGCTGTCATGGACAAAGCCGCGGATATCGCCGGTATCGGATGCCGCGACCAGCAAAGGCAGCGGCCCGAAATCCTGCCCGGACAGCGCGCCGGTGCGCCCGAAGGAGCGGCCAATGCGGATCGTGCGTCTGCATCGCTCCCAGGCTGCGGGATAATCCGCAAGGCCGTTGCAGCGATTGCTAGCCACGACGAGCGGTTCTTCCTCGAAGGATCGCCCGAGATCCTCGGCGACACGGCGCATCACCTTATTGAGCTTTACCTGCCGTTTGCTGGCATCGAAGGGCACTAGGCAGACCAGCCCGCCGTCGGTAGCAATCACGTTCGCCGCTACCGCCGCCTGCTGCAATATGCGTGCGACGCTGTGCTCGACATCAATTGAGATGCCACCAAGGCTTTTCGTGCGCTCCGGAAAGTCGACGACGATCATCTGCTGCGCAGTTGCAAAATTGAGCCCGAGGCGTTGCGCCCGCTGCAACAGGTCGCCGGCATTGCGCCAGCGTTGCTCGACGACTTCGAAAAACAGTTCCGTCTGGGTGCGGGTCTCGAACCGGAAGCGGATGAAACTGCGCATCATCTGGACATTGAGCGCAAACTTGGCGCTGTCGAGCATCAGCAGGTCCAGATCGCTGAATTCGCGCGACGACGGAAAGATGATCAGCGCACCGACCAGCTGGGCATCGACATTCAGCGGCTCGATCCGTGCCGAAATTGTGAACCGGCGCGTTCCGTCATCGAGAAACAGATTGGCCGTCTCGCTGCTGCCGCGGTCAATCGCGTCGCGCGCGGCGCGCATCAATGGCCGGCTCAGCGACGTCGCTGCCGCCTCCTGCCAGGCGGCATCCTCGAACTGGCCAAGATTGGGAGAGTGGCCAGGGATCACCTGGTTGGTGGTGAAATCGATTACAACAAGCGGATTGGGTAAGAGGGCGCCGATCATGCTCGACAGCGAGGCGACCGACCCGTCGGCCAGCACATGTTCCAATAGCGACGTATGCGCCTGCAAGGCTCTCTGCAGACGGTCGGACGAGCGCTTCTCCGCCTCCAGCCGGTGCTGCCGCTCGACGGCAATCGCTCCCAAATGCACGATCATGCCAAGGAATGCGAGATCGTCTTCTGAGACGTCGGTGATCTTGCGCGCGATCACGCTCAGCACCATCGGCCGGCCCTCGCTATCGGCACAGTTCATCGGCATGACCAGAACCGTGCGGTAATCACGCTCGAACGCCTCGCGCCGATAGCCAGGAAACTCCTCGGATTCTCGCGCATCGCGGATATAGACAGGCTCGTTGCGCTGTAGCGCAATCAGCGAGGGGCTTGTCGCCAGTTCCCACTTGTCCGGCAGTTGCCGGTGGATCAGCGTCGGATCATGCCGCACGACGACATGGGCATAACCATGCGCCGCATCGATCGCCATGATCGAGCCCAACGACCAATTCGCATGGCGGCAGGCGGCAATGATCAGGTCGCTCAGTACAGCCGTTAGATCGCCGCCGCTGTTGATCTGGCTGGCGACATCCCTCAATGACAGGATCTGCGATTTCTTGTCCAAGCTGCGGATGTACTCCGTGGGCAAGCCGAAGTCTGCACCGTTACTTAGCCTTCATTCTACTCTTTTTCAGAGCAGAATGAAGTCATCCTTTCCTGCGAAAAGCAGGAAGATTTTGGAGTTCACTGCTCACTAGTTTCGCCGACACCATAAACGGAAAGATCGCGACCATGGATATCGGCATCAGGAAAATTGCTACGTTCATCGAGGAGACCTTCATCGAGGGCGGCAGGTATGCGGAACGGCCGATTACAATGGTGGTTGTCGCGGCCATCCTGCGTAATCCCTGGGCCGGACGCGGTTTCGTCGAAAACCTGCGGCCGGAAATCCTGCGCGTGGCGCCGGTGCTCGGCCAGGAACTGACACGCCGCCTGCTCGCTCTGATGCCAGCCGAAAAGGTCGAGGCCTTCGGCAAGACCGCCGCCGTCGGCGTCAATGGAGAAATCGAGCACGGCTCGGCCCTGATCCATACTCTGCGCTTCGGAAACGTCTTCCGCAACGCCGTCCACGGTACCTCCTACCTGGAATTCACCAACACGCGCGCGGCTCCCGGCGCGCTCCTGTCGTTGCCGATGACGCACAAGACCGAATCCGGTAAGCGCTCGCACTTCCTCACCGCGAGCTTCCAGATCGCCGATGCGCCGGGACCCGACGAGATCGTCGTCGCGATAGGCACCTGCGATAGTGGTCGGGCGCATGCCCGCATCGCCGACCGTTTCCAGGACATGGCGGAGATGGAAGCCGAAATGCAAGCGTGACCGCCAGTTCGCCGCATGGTTATCAACGAGCAGTATCAGGGATGATTGTTGCATCACCGGCAGGATTTGAAGGCGCATGAAACTGGACGCGATCGACCTGCGCATCCTTGAGGCCGTCCAGCGCAACGGCCGCATCACCAAGGTGGCGCTGGCAGAAGAGGTCGGCCTATCGCCGACCCCCTGCTGGATGCGGCTTCGAAGGCTGGAAAAAGCCGGCATCGTCTCGGGCTACCACGCCAGCGTCGCGGTCCGTCGCCTGGCGCCCGTCGCCAGCGTCATGATGGAAGTCACCCTCGAAAACCACCGGCAGGCGGATTTCGATCGCTTCGAACGCGCTGTTGCCGCCATTGCCGAAATCACCGCCTGCTGGTCAGTCGGCGGCGGGGTCGATTATATCCTGAAGATCATGGCTGCCGATATCGACGCCTACCAGCGTTTGGTCGATGGCATGCTCGACCGCGAAATCGGCATCGCTCGCTATTTCACTTACATCGTCACCAAGACGGTGAAGGAGGAAACTGCGTTGCCGCTGTCGGTGCTTTTTTCCGCGCCGAAAGCACCGAACAGTTAGAGGATTCCTCTGCGGCAGCTGCCTTCTTTGGACCAATCCCCTCTTATCATCCGGCTCAACAGACCATTCCTCGCGTGAAAACTGCCAGACTTCCGGCAACTTGCAAACCCGAGGAGCCTAAGATGAACGCCGTATTCGCACGCCCCACCTGTCATGAGGCGCTGGAGCGCCTGAAGGACAAGCATCTGCTGAAATCGCTGGCCTATGTAGGCGGCCGCTGGATTGCCAATGAGGCGAACCGCACGCTTGAAGTGCGCGATCCCGCCTCCGCCGCACCGCTCGCCTGGGTATCCGCCCTGGATGCGGACGAGACCACCGCGGCCATCGGCGCGGCAGCGTCCGCGTTCCCGAAATGGCGGGCGCTGCTGCCGCAGGACCGTGCGAAAATTCTCCGCCGCTGGTACGAGTTGATGCTCGCCGCCAAGGACGACCTGGCGCTGATCATGACGCTGGAACAGGGAAAGCCACTGACGGAATCCGAAGGCGAAATCGACTACGCCGCCTCCTTCGTCGAATGGTATGCCGAGGAAGGCAAGCGGCTGAATGCCGAGAGCGTCACCAGCCACCTGACGGGCGCCGAGATGATCGTGCGCCGCGAGGCGCTCGGTGTCGTCGGCATCGTCACGCCCTGGAACTTCCCCTGCGCGATGATTACCCGCAAGGCGGCTGCGGCGCTGGCGGCAGGCTGCACGGTCGTCGTCCACCCCTCGTCGGAAACACCGCTGTCGGCGTTGGCATTGGCCGAGCTTGGCGAACGGGCCGGGATACCGCGCGGCGTGTTCAATGTCATCACAGGCGACGCCGCCACCATTGTTGGCCGCATGAGCAGCGACGCGCGTTTGCGCGCGTTGAGTTTCACCGGTTCGACGGAGATCGGCAGGCTGATTACCGCTCAATGCGCACCGACCATGAAGCGGCTGGTCATGGAACTCGGCGGCCATGCACCGCTGATCGTCTTTGCCGATGCCGATATCGACAAGGCGGTTGATATTGCCCTTGATGCCAAGTTCGCAACGTCGGGGCAGGATTGCCTTGCCGCCAATCGCATCTATGTCGAGCGTCCGGTCCTTGCTGCCTTCAACGCTGCCTTCAAGGCTCGCGTCGAGACGCTGAAGGTCGGTGCGGGGCTGGAGGCGGGTGCGCAGATCGGCCCGCTGATGCATGCGCGCGCAGTGGCCAAGGTGGAAGAGCACGTAGCCGATGCCCTTGCCCGCGGCGCAACCCTCCTGACCGGCGGTACGCGGCACAAGGCCGGTCCACTGTTCTACACGCCGACGCTTCTCGCCGACGTGCCCGCAGAGGCGCGCATCATGCATGAGGAAACCTTCGGGCCGGTCGCCGCCATCACCGCTTTCGACACAGAGGCAGAGGTCATCGCGCGCGCCAACGATACCGAGTATGGCCTGGTCGCCTATGTCGTCACGGAAAACGGCGCGCGTCAGATGCGGCTCGGCCGTGTGCTCGAATACGGCATGGTGGCGATAAACCGGGTGAAAATCACCGGCAGCCCGATTCCCTTCGGTGGGTGGAAACAATCCGGCATTGGCCGCGAAGGTTCCCGTCATGGCCTCGAGGCCTTCACCGAACTCAAATATCTCTGCATCGACACGGCCGCCTGAGGCTCGTAGACGCTTTCCCGAACCCCAAGAGGAAGACATCATGTCCGAACACAGCAACGAAATGAACGCCTGGGACCGCGACCATTTATTTCACCCGTCAACCCATATGGGCATGCATGCGCGCGGTGAAACACCGACGCGCATCATTGCCAGTGGTGAAGGCGTGCGCATCACCGATACCAAGGGCCGCACCAGTCTCGACGCTTTCGCCGGGCTCTACTGCGTCAATGTCGGCTATGGGCGCCGGAAGATTTCCGATGCGATCGCGGAGCAGGCGAAGAATCTCGCCTATTATCATGCCTATGTCGGCCACGGCACCGAAGCCTCGATCACGCTGTCCAAGATGATCATAGACCGCGCGCCGAAGGGCATGTCGAGGGTCTATTTCGGTCTCTCCGGTTCGGACGCCAACGAGACCAACATCAAGCTGATCTGGTACTACAACAACATCCTCGGCCGCCCGGAAAAGAAGAAGATCATCTCGCGCTGGCGTGGCTACCACGGCTCCGGCGTCATGACCGGCTCGCTGACCGGGCTTGAACTCTTCCACAACCTGTTCGACCTGCCGCGCGCGCCGATCCTGCACACGGAAGCCCCTTATTATTTCCGCCGCCTGGATCGTTCGATGAGCGAGGAACGGTTCTCGCAGCATTGCGCCGAAAAGCTGGAGGAGATGATCCTGGCAGAAGGGCCGGACACGATAGCCGCTTTCATCGGCGAGCCGATCCTCGGCACCGGCGGCATCGTGCCGCCAACGGCCGGCTACTGGCAGAAGATCCAGGCGGTGCTGGAGAAATACGATATCCTCCTGGTCGCCGACGAAGTCGTCACGGGTTTTGGCCGTCTGGGCTCAATGTTCGGTTCCGATCACTACGGCATGAGGCCAGACCTCATCACCATCGCCAAGGGCCTGACCTCGGCCTACGCACCGCTGTCCGGTTCGATAGTCTCCGACAGGATGTGGCAGGTACTGGTCGAGGGGTCCGACACGATGGGCGTCATTGGCCATGGCTGGACCTATTCCGCCCACCCGATCTGCGCTGCCGCCGGTATCGCCAACCTCGAACTGGTCGATGAACTCGGCCTTGTCGACAATGCCGATTCCACCGGCGCCTATTTCAGAGCCGAACTGGCGAAGGCCGTCGCTGGCCACAAAAACGTCGGAGACGTGCGCGGCGACGGGTTGATGGCAGCAGTCGAATTCATCGAGGACAAGGATGACCGCAAATTCTTCGATGCGTCAAAGAAGATCGGCCCGCAGGTCTCGTCCGCGCTGCTCGAGCGCGGCGTTATCGGCCGTGCGATGCCGCAGGGCGATATCCTCGGCTTTGCCCCGCCGCTCTGCCTGACCCGCGCCGAAGCCGACATTGTCGTCAAGGCGGCTACCGGCGCTATCGAGTCGGTATTCGGCCGCTAAGCGCCGGGCTCAGCTTGAAACGAAACGACACTGGCGGCCGTGCGACATTAATCATACGGCCGCCTTGAAGGGAATCGAACGGTGGTCACCTCGGCCGTCAAGCGACGCGGAAGGGAATCAAGTAGTTGCCCGAGTCCGGCATATCGGCATCTAGCCTTCGGTACGCTAATCGCATACCATGGATGTGGCGATAAGAAGGCTTATACGATGACGACGGTTGAGAAGATTACCATTGCATTGACACCTGAGATGGCGAGATTTGTGCGAAACGCGGTCGATGCTGGCGAATATGCGTCAACTAGCGAAGTCATCCGCGACGCCCTGCGTGAGTGGAAGGAAAGACGGGATTTGCTTGGCTATACAGTTGAGGATCTGCGAGCGCTTGTTCATGAGGGCATCGACAGCGGTCCGAGTCAGCGTTCGACGATGGCCGAGGTGAAAGCTGCCGCGCGCCATCGCTTTGAGTCTTCACAACGCGAAAGCTAACTGTGCTTTCTATTGTCCGCACTGATCGTGCCGATGAGGACCTGATCGAAATCTGGTCCTACATTGCCATTGAAAACGTAGTCGCAGCTGATCGAGTTCTCGATGCGATTGAGGCGCGCTGGCAGCATCTCGCACGACACCCTTACTCGGGAGTGGCGCGCGACGACATTTCACCGGGTATTCGGCATCTGGTCTCAGGCGAGTATCTAACTCTTTATCGGCTCACCGGCGGCGCAGTCGAAATCATCCGCGTGCTGCACGGACGCCGGAAGATTTCCTCCCAAGTCGTTTTTTAAGGGGCGCGTGTCAGCGTGGCTACAGAAAAGAAACCACCATCGACATCGCACGCGTGGGATAACGCCTATTTATGGAACATTCGAATAACTCGATGTAGCGTTTCTTGCCTGTTCCCGTGCGGCCGACGAGAACGACATTGCGCTGGTCGGCGACGAAGATGCCTGTGGCCAGTCGCACCAGGGATCCATGACGGGTGTGTCGCATGGTCATTGGAAGATCACGACGTGCACTGTCGGCCTTCGACTTGGCGGCATGGCAGCCCCCATGGTGCGTGCTGGACCGCCCGATGTACGGCGACACCTTCCTTGCCTATGTCAGCCAGGCTCTCGTTCCCGAACTGACGCCTGGCGATATCGTCATCATGGACAATCTTCCCGCCCACAAGGTCGCAGGCGTTCGCGACGCAATCGAGGCAGCAG
Source organism: Rhizobium sp. Leaf453 (assembly GCF_001425605.1). Classification (GTDB taxonomy): domain Bacteria; phylum Pseudomonadota; class Alphaproteobacteria; order Rhizobiales; family Rhizobiaceae; genus Pararhizobium. The sequence goes on from NZ_LMRG01000010.1 coordinate 48,451, forward strand.
GAGCAGGCCTGATCTACCTGCCGCCTTATTCGCCCGACTTCAACCCGATCGAAGTGGCATTCTCCAACCTGAATGCCTTGCTTCGGGCCGCAGCCGCCAGAACCATCCCAGACTTGTCGCAGGCTATCGCCGACGCCATCAAGCAGTTCAAACCTGACGAGTGCCGGAATTACTTCTAGGCTGCCGGATATGATGCTTTCTGATGGGAAATTGCTCTTGCATAGCTATTCTCTGATCTATAGGAATTTTGTTTCAGACCGTTTGTGATGCCTAAAGAAGGTGGCGCGCCTTGAGACTCTTTGGAAGCGCTCTGGTTGCAGTATGCATTTAACATCAATTCAGTCGGGACACCTGCTTGCCGCCCCGCCTTTTGAAAAAAAAGATGCTGTTGAGCAGACGTCTGGCAAAGAGTTTTCTTCCTACATGAATCCTGAATTTGGAGAGAAACAGACGGGTATCAAACGGTACAGCCGAAAAATCCGCGATAAATCGCTTGTCTGCTGGCAAGTGCAACATTGAGCTGTTGAAATGGTAGGACAATGGCATCTGATAGAACATCGTTCTGGCGGAGAACCATCGGCTGATCCAGCGATACGGCTCGGCGCCGATATCCGTTACCTTCATGCTTTTCTCATTGGCCAGCAAGTTGACCGCGGCGGAAACTATCATCTCGTCCCCGACGTGATGCAGTGTCGATATTGCTGCCCTATAGTTCGGCCAGAGCAGTTCGATACGTTCCGACAGCGTGCGGAAGGCAGCGCTTGATCCGGCAACGAACTCTCCTCCGTACCATCGAATGGTATCGACGCCGGCACCAGCGACACGCTCCATATCGGCTTTAACCAAATCGTTCCCGTATTCTTCCAACACCGTTGGCGTGATATCATAAAGGAAAAGCCTGTCTTCGTTCCACAAGTCGAAATCGATTTCGGGCGCCTCGAGCATGACGACGTCGTTATCGACGAGCCCTACGCGGTTTCCGAAGTTTCCCGTCCCGAGTTGACGAAAGACGTCCAGCTTGAAATGTGCCGCATAGAATGGAATTCCACGGGGCACATCCCGGTCGAAAACCATCCCGACCGCGATTAGGGGCCGACCAAGTTTTGCAAGTTGTTCGTTTACGTAGGCGGGTTCGTTTGTGAGAATTTCCAGCTGAACTCCCTGCCCGGTGCAGCTTTGTGAAAAATTGGAGGCGCACCGTATGTAAACGTCCTTGAACGCGAGCTTCCCGGCCCCGATACTTGCGTTCCATATCTCGGTATCGTCGATGTAGAGAAGTGTGAAGAGCCTCAGACCGTCATGTTGCGCGTTCACCGATATCGCTCCCTTGAAAGGCCAAGTGCGAAGAAGATGTCTTTGTGCCAGGCAGGTTGCCGGTTTGGAGCATTTCTTCAATGCATCTGAAGTGCTGTATCAGACAGAATTTCGATCAGGATGGTAGCTGCGGCATCGACAGGAACATGAGCCTACGGCGAATGCTTTCGGGGGCGACCGCGTCAAAGCCCCATCCGCCCTACTCGGGCACCGGCAGTTTCCGCGCATGGATCGAGTGACGCAGCGGCGTTCTCGACGTCAGCGCAAACATCATGATGGGAACTGCAAACAGGAGCATATGCACCCAGACCATCAACACCCAATCGGTCTTGTGGGATATGGCGTGCATGGCCGGTACGACAGACATAACGTAAACGAACTGCGCAGCGAACGCACCCGCCTCGGCCGACGCGAAGATGCGGCGCATGATGTAGGCGAGGCCGAAAAACTTAACCGCTCCAAAATACCAGAACGATTGAAAGGCATCGGCGAGCCCCGTCTCCGTTGTGCCGAGAACGGGATCGTAATCCCTCGCAAGGGCGGGCTGGGAAATCATCAGGCTGGACTTCACGTCAACGCCGACGAGTTGTGCCGGTATGAACGAGAACACCAAATTATTCCAGTGGGACAGACCGTAGTCGAACTCCATTTTTTCGTCGGCATAACGCACCCTCTGGATCGCGTTTCTCATTTCGTTGCCACCACTCGACCAGACTTTCGCGGTGTTCTCCAGCAGGTCAATTTCGGCGATGTCCTGCCAAGCCGAGCCGGTGTTATTCTTCGAAATGGCTCGATAGTCGCCGACGCTGTTCATGAGCAAAGTGCCGACAACTAGGCCACCGAGGGCGAGCCAACGGGGGATCGCCCGGCGCTTGTAAAACCACAGCGCGAGCGCGCAGATCATGAGCAACTCGGTCGTGTCTGCACGGCTGCCGCTACGCACGATGCGATCGACAATGAAAGCAAGATCGAACGCCATGATGCCGAGCGCGCCGGCAGAGAAGCAGCGCGCCAGGCACAGGACGGAGATGGCAAAACCGTAGACCAGCAAACGCGAGAAAAACACGTAGATCACCGGCACGCCTGTCATCTGGACCGCGATGGTGACTTCGCCGGGCAGGCGGCTCAGAGCATAATAGAAATATGCACCCAGGACAGACAAGACGGCAGCGCCGATCAGCAGCCGCGGTTCGCTGAATGTCATTCGAAAGAAGTAAAGCGGCTCCCCGTTTCTGGTCCACCCGAACCAGCACATCAAAAGGCATAAAATCAAGAACCCGACGGCCTTGATGAACGCTGCCTCCGGCACAAAGGGATCATGCGCCAAACCTGGAACCTGAACGATGATGAATGCAAAGCTGACGGCGCCGACGTGAAAGGGGAACTCGAAGACCCGCCTTCTGCTCATCATCCCCCACGCCACCAGACTGAAAACGACAAGGAACAGCATCGCTGTCAGGAAATCATTCATCGCAAGCAACTCCGCGCGCGAGGGAGAAAAGGCTTTCGTACGGCTGCCATCACGGCGACGCGGCTGGGCGCCGTCGTTTTCATCGCGCCATACGGTGCAATCGCAACGAGAGGGCACCAACACAGATGGCCCCGCTGCCTTGACGCAAGGCTCCGGACAGGCTCGGCAAAAAGGCGACAAGGCTGAGACCACTGCCGCTATACCGTCAACCGCGCCACGCAGATGGCGTGGCCTCGGCGCCAGCACCTTGCGCGACGTTTAATTCAAATCATCAGCGACATTAAATCTGTCAGTGGAGTTCGAGCCAGGCCGCGCCGATGCTCGGAAAAGCCCCGCCGCGCGTCCTGGCCCTTGATATCAGGCCCGCTCGCAGCAACGTAGGTATCTCTCGGGCATTGCGTTGCCAAGCTGGCCAAAAGAGGTAGATCAGCGGCGATGGCGAAATGCGGAACCACAAATTTAGTTGCCCATAGCGGCAACTAGGCGCGCAAGCGCCGCCAGAGAATTGGAATTCGTCTTTCTCATGATTGCTGCCCGATGGTTTTCGACCGTGCGCTGGCTTATGCCGAGTTCGGACGCAATGACCTTGTTCGAGCGACCGGAGACAACCATTTCCATGATCTGTCGTTGCCTTGATGTCAAAGCCTCGATTGTGATACGCGCCACGTCCCCCGCTGCGGTGGATTTGCGCGCGCGTCGAAACTGACTGACTGCGGCTGTTACACTTGCGAGCAATTGCGCCAGGCCGACTGGTTTTTCCATGAAATCGGAAGCGCCAGCCTTCATCGCCTGAACGGCGATCTCGACATCGCTATGTCCGGTAATCATAACGGTCGGGATCTGGAGGCCGGCGTCTTCCATCACGGTAAGGAGATCGAGCCCTTTCATCCCCGGCAGATAAGCGTCGATCAGGAGACAGGCATCCTGATTGGGCGTGTAGTCCGCGAGAAACGCTTCACAACTGCTATAGTCCCACACGATCCACCCTTCTCCTTCGAAGAAGGTTCGAAGGTTGCCGCGGATTTCATCATCATCGTCAACGAGATAAAGCGTGCACTCGCCGTCTGCGGCCGCCTTCCGAATATTGCTGCCGTGCGTGCCTTCAGGCGAATGCTGCGAAAGGATTTCTTGAATAGCGCGATTGAGATCGCTTGTCCGCACAGGCTTGAACAGTATCTGAAGCTTATGGTCCGAAATTGTACGCAGCGTATCGGTCGATATATCGCCTGTCAGGATGATTGCCGGGATGTCCCGCGCCAGCATCTCGCGGATCGCGACGACTGCCTGTAATCCGGTCAACCGGTGGGCGAGATTGAAATCCGCAATTATCACATCAGGCATCGTCTCAGTCGAAAGGATCGAGAGCGCTTCTTCCGCATGCGACGCGGTCCACACCTGGTGCCCCTCCTGTAGAAGGGCGACGCGCAGCAGGTCACGGACATCGTTGTCGTCTTCAATGATCAAGACCACTGCTTTGGCGGCGCTCCCCTTTGCAGCTTCGCGGCTGGGCAGTGGCAGGACAGTTGTGGGTCCGGCGTATGCCAAAGGGATTTCGACCGAGAAGAGTGAGCCCGCCCCGATCTTGGAACGAACCTCGATCCGGTGTTCTAACAAGTCACCCAGCCGTTTGACGATAGAGAGCCCCAGTCCCAGACCATGTTGGTGGACACCGTCGGCAGGCACGACCTGGTTATACTCGTCGAATATCGTTGCAAGCGCACGCGGCGATATGCCGATCCCGGTATCCCGTATCTGGACGAAGACACGATCGCCAGCGCGTCTGCAACCGACAAGGATACGTCCCATCCGCGTGTATTTCAGCGAATTTGAAACAAGGTTGCGAAGCATCTGCTCCAGAAGGCGGGGATCAGTGTGCACGATAAAGCTGGATGGCACGACACGGAGACGCACCGCCTGCACCTCGCTGCTGACCGAGAACTCCTCCCCAAGACGCTTGAGCAGGCCGCCGATCGGAAAACTCTCCTTGTGTGGTTTGACGACGCCGGCCTCGATCTGGTTGATGCCCAGCATCGTGCTCAGCGTTCCAGACATGGAAGCGATCGTGCTCCCCAGTTTTTCAACCAGGCGTTTGCGTCCATCGCCTTCCTTTGAAGTCTCAAGAAGACCCTGAATGAGTTTCAACGTCTGCAGCGGCTGGCGAAGATCATGGCTCGCCGCGGCTAGGAATCGCGATTTCGATAGATTGGCAGCATCCGCGTCGCGCCTTGCAGCCATCAATGCATCGGCCGCCAGCCGCTGGTGGGTGCTTTCGACAAAGAGGATCACAACACCGTCGGCACCACCCTCCAGCGTGCGGTACTGCATCACACGGCGGATATACCATTCACCACCATGGGCGAGGACCTCACGCTCGGCGGTATCTCCGGTTTGCAACACCCGGGCTATGTCCTGGAACAAATCCGCATCATCCATCTTGGGACTTAAATCGGCAAGCGGTCTGCCGATGTCGCTGCCCAGGATGCTGAAGACGGACCTGATTGCAGGCGTGAAAAAACGGATATTCAACGCGTTGTCCAGAAACAGCGTCGCCACATCTGCGATGTAGAGCACGTTTTCAAGATCGTTTGCGGTCGCGTTCTGGCGCTCCAGTGTTTCCTGCAGTTGGCCGTTCAGAACGGTCAACTCTTCGTTCAGCGACTGCAATTCCTCCTTGGACGTTACCAGTTCCTCGTTGGCAGACTGAAATTCTTCGTTGAGCGACAGGGCTTCCTCATACATGGCCCGCTGCTCCTCTCCGGCAATCTCCAAGTCGCGAATCGCGCTGTTCAACTCGCCGCGCACTTCATCCAGTTCTCGTTGGAGCTCGCCCACGCGCGAAACGTCGGCGGGCGTGACAGTCTTGTCACTGCCACTTTTCTGCCTGCGGACATCGATGAAGCAAACAAGGACAAACTCCTCTCCGCCATAGTCGACATGTTCGACGTGCATGTCGAAACGAAGGAGACCTGTCGCGTCACTGACCCGTCCGCCACGCGCAACGACGCGCTTTTTTTCGCGATGCGCCTGCCGGATTGCCGAACGCAAATCATTGTGCAAAACGCGCGGCAGCATCGAAAATACGTCATGGCTCGGTATCCCCGCCGAAACCTGCATGTAACGGCCGACCGGCCCCAGCGAATAGATGCTCTCGTTCCGGCTGTTGATGAGAATTGCAGCCGGCGAATGATTTGCGAGCACTATCCGTCGGCACAGGTCGCCCAATGCAGCCTGCCGGCTGTATAAGTGGCTCTGGGTGTTCGGAGCCAGAGAACGCAGAAATGGTCCCGACCCGAGCGCAAAATTCACCTCACTGCGCCGACGTGGGCTTGTGCGCCGATAAATTCGCTCTCCTTTCAGAAGCGGATCAAAATAATCTCCGGGCCTTCCGGCTGTTTCAGCGCTACCGAGAACCAGAATGCCATTATCTCGAAGCGCAAAGTGAAAAAGGGCCATCGTCTTGCTCTGTGCTTCCCCCTCCAAGTATATAAGAACATTCCGGCACGATATGATGTCGATATTTGAAAATGGCGGGTCGGCGAGGATATTATGGAGCGCAAAGACGATTAAGCCGCGCAAATCAGGCGCAACACGGTAACCATCCTCCTCGCGGACGAAGAATCGGTTCAAACGTTCCGAGGAAACGTCCTCCAGTGCACTCGCGGGATAAAGCGCCTCCCGCGCAACGGCGATAGCATCGGCATCATTGTCGGATGCGAAGATCTGGAGTTTTATCGAGAGTTTTTTGCTATCGGCATACTCGCGAAACAACATTGCGAATGAATATGCTTCCTCGCCGGTACTACAACCCGCCACCCAGATGCGCAGCGTCTGATCTGGTTTTTTGTTATCGAGAAGCGCCGGGAAAACGTCGTTCGCGATGCGTTCGAACACCTGCGCGTCCCGAAAAAATGCGGTTACGTGGATCAGGAGATCCTTTGCGAGTTGACTTCTCTCGTGGGCATCTTGCCGCAATACCCCAAGGTATTGCCGCATATCGCCGTTGCCAATCGAGCGCATCGCCATTCGCCGCTGAATACGCCGTTCAATCGTGCCATGCTTGTAGAGCGAAAAGTCGCTGTGCGTCTCGTCGATCAACAACTGGATGATCTGCGAAATTGTTTGGCTCGTCTTAGTGCTATCAGGCCGGCTGTTTTCCATTCCCAGAACGCGCTCACCGGAGGCATGCGCCCTCAAGGCTTCCGGCATAGCCGCGGCTCGAAGCAGGCTGTCGTTCGCACCGGCGGCGACGACGCTGCGTGGCATTCCATCGTGCCCAGCTTCCTGCAGATCCTGTGCAATGACCAGACCACCGGCGTTCCGCACCTCAACGCTTCCCAGCGTTCCGTCCGAGCCGGAGCCAGATAGCACGACGACCATCGCCTTCTCCTTCAAAAATAAGGCGAGGGAACGGAACAGGTAGTCGATGGCGAATTGCCTGCCATGCGCGATCTCCGGTTTCGTTACGCGCAAAACTCCCGCGTCTAGGGCAATATAACTGCTGGGCGGGATCACGTAGACGTGCCCCGGCATTACGACCATGCCATCCGATGCTTCACAAACGAGGATCTTCGTATCCTTCGCCAGTAAGTCCACCATCATGCTTTTGTGAAAAGGATCAAGGTGCTGGACAAGGATAAACGCCATCCGGCAATCGGCAGGGACCACACTGAGAAATCTGCGACACGCCTCGAGCCCACCTGCCGACGATCCCATGCCGACGATAGGAAAGTCCGGGGTGTTTATCAATGGTTCGCTCAAAGGATCGCTCTTGGGTGGGTCTCACGGTGGCGCAAGCAATTTCGCGCCACTGCTTCAATTTCATCTAAACTGAAACGACAAAAAGCCTAGCTGCTCGTGTCGTCCGCAGCCATTATCGAGATCAGCGCTTTAAAATAAATTTGGCTGTCACGCAGACATCATACCGATTTATGCACGTCCACAAAATAAATAAATTCAAAAAATCCGATAATTCCTTTTAATGACCACCAGCATTCTCAATGATTATATTTTATGAATATGAGTATTTTCCGATACTATCTTTTTTTAATTTTGAAGTTAACATAAATGATATTATTGAATAAATGGGGATGTTTATGTTGCATTCAATCTCACCCAGCCCTGGCAGATTATATACAACTAAATCTAGCGAGAGCGTCAAAAGTCGGGAAGGTGAGCATCATATTCGCTCGCCGGAAAAGGCAGCCAGCCCCGAGAGCGAAATTCTCGCAATCATCGATGAGAGAGCGCTTGATCGGGAATGCCTCGGTCAAAGCCTCATCTCGCACGGACTGGACATGGACATCGTCCTCTTCAGCTCGATCGAAATGTGGAAAAACGCCTTCACGCAGACGTTTCGTGGCATACTCCTCAATGTTGGCAGTCGCGACTTCCTTCATGCGTCGATGAACGAGGAAATCTGCCAGTTCATTGCCGAATTCCCGGAAATACCCGTCATCATCCTGTCCGACAATCAGGATATCCACCAGATCTTTGCAGCGCTGGAAATCGGAGCGAAGGGCTATATCCCCTCAACGGTGGGCATCGGCATCTGCGTCGAAGCCATCTCGCTGGCACTCGCTGGAGGTATCTTCATTTCCACCGAATGCTTGACCCACATTCAAAACCTTCTCGTTACAGCCGGGCAACGGCAACATCGGCGTTCGGAGATGTTCACCTCTCGCGAGCAGCAGGTCATAGAAGCATTACGCCGCGGGAAAGCCAACAAAATCATTGCTTACGAACTGAATCTCAGCGAAAGCACGGTCAAGGTTCATATTCGTAACATCATGAAGAAACTGAATGCGCACAACCGCACAGAGGCGATGTTCAAAATCAATTCGCAGTTCAACTAAGCCGGATCGCATCACCTTCTACCTATATTGACTATGTGCTCTCCCCGAATTGCAGGCATTACATTGCCAATGTGCACGCGGATGATTGGTGTCTGATCATCTTGTCCCCGTTTGAGGGCATGCTCATCAGACACCAATCATCCGCGAAGGGGATCATCGATGTGGGGATACGCAAAGCTTACCTAATGGCTGCACTTGAGCAGTATTGCCAGATCGTCATCAGTGTACTGATGATTTTCGTCATCTCCAGGATCCTCGGTTCCTCGACGATCGGCGCGGCTGTGATCGGGCTCGGCATTGGCACGATCGCATTCACGATCCGCGAATTGGCAACGTCGGAGTTCCTGATCCAGCGAGCGAATGTGTCGACGGACGACATACGCACGGCGACCACTCTTATCTTAGGGCTTTCGATGATCATCGCCGCGGTTCTTTGCACAATTGCGCCGCAGATCGCCGGCTTCTACCGCGAGCCTCAACTGACGCGGTTCATTCACGTGATCTCCGTGGCGGGCGTCCTCGATGCCTTTTCCGGACCGGCATCGGCCCTGATCCGCCGTGACATGCAGTTTGGTATCGCCACCCGCATCAATACGGCATCGGGCATCGTGTATGCGCTCGGCGTGGTCGTTGCCGCATTGCTCGATGCCGGCATCATGAGCTTCGCCTGGGGAACGCTGGCGGGCGCGGTGGTGCGCATGATGTTGTCATTTCATGCCCGGCCGTTGCTGTGGATGTTCCGGCCCTGTTTGCGCGGAACGCGAGCAATCATCGCGTTCGGCGGGTACAAGGGGGCATCCTCCGTGCTAGACAGGGCGTATGAGGCCCTGCCCCAGTTGGTCCTAGGGCACATCATGCCTATGTCCAACGTCGGCTTGTTCAACAGGGCAAACCTCGTCTGCGGGCTCCCGGACAAATTTCTTTTGTCGGCGATCTTCGCAGTAGCATTTCCTGCATTTTCCGCAGAGGTCAGGAACAACCGCGAAATCAAGCCATCCTATTTGCGGCTGATGGCCTACATCAGCGTTCTGTACTGGCCGACCACGCTGATGCTGGGGGTCTTGGCGCATCCCGTGGTCCTTCTGGCGCTGGGCAGCGAATGGGTGTCGGTTGTTCCGATCCTGCAGCTTATGGCGGTTGCAGCCTTCTTTTCCGTCCCGTGCATTCTGACCTTCCCGATCCTCGTGGCGCTCGGGGCCAACCGGCATGCCTGCGAAGCAAACTTCGTCGGCCGGGGCCTTTCGACGGTGATCATCTGCGCGGCAAGCTTCCAGGGGCTGACAGCTCTGGCGCTCAGCCAGTTCATCTCCCTCCCCTTCCAGGCTTACATCTCGATTCTTTACGTTCGAAAGCACGTGCCATTCACGTGGGCGGAACTTGGCGCAGTTTTCGGCCGGAGCGCCATCGCAAGCGCCCTTTCATTGACCGTTCCCCTGGCTGTTCTCGCGCTGAACGGGTTCGACTCACGGCTGTCCATCATTCAGGTGATTGTCTGCTGCACGTCCTGCGCCGTGGGGTGGAGCCTAGGTCTTCTGGTAATCGCGCATCCGATCCTGGAGGAGTTTACGCTCCTCACCGGCCGCTCCATCCCCCACTTGAGCATCGTGCGGTTGAGGACGTCTGTAAAATAACCGTCTGCTAGAACGTGTGGGGCGCCACGCTTCGCCAACATCAGAAGGATGCAGGACATGACCAGTATCGATGTTGTAATTCCGAATTACAATTACGGGCGATATCTGGCAGGCTGTGTCGGTAGTGTTCTGGATCAGGACATCGACGAATTGCGCATCCTTATCATCGATAACGCGTCCTCTGATGACAGCGCTTCCATCGCTCGGGCACTGGCCCGCCGCGATTCACGTATTGAGCTTCGTCTAAGACCAAGCAACTTGGGCGCGCACGCCTCCTTCAACGAGGGAATCGATTGGGCGCAAGCCGACTACCTGCTCATTCTTTGCGCTGACGATCTTCTCGTCCCGGGCACGTTGAAGGAAGCACGTAGGATTCTTGACCGAGCGCCTTCGGCCAATCTTGCCTATGGCCGAAGCCTGCTCCTGCATGATGGCGAAACGCTTGCCTACACAGAAAATCGGCGCCGCACATGGGATGTCAATGCTGGAAGCGATTTCTTGAAAATGCTTTGCTTTCTCGGAAAAAATCCCGTCAGCGGACCGACGGTTCTGGTGCGCACCGTCACCCAGAAACAGGTTGGTCACTATACCACTCGGCTATCCCATACCGACGATCTGGAAATGTGGATGCGCTTTGCTTTGACCGGCGACATCGCCTCGACTGGCACTGTCCAAGCGATAGCTCGCGTGCATGGTTCAAGCCGGTCCGCACGCGTGCGTGGTACGCATCTTTGGAACCGCCAGTTCGAGGCGGCATTCCGGCTGTTCTTCTATCGGGCGGGAGCCTCCTGCCCCGATGCCGCTTCGCTGTTGCGGATCGCAGAACACGCCATCAGCGACCGAGCCTATTGGAGCGCGCTGCGCGCGCTGATCTTTCACGAGCCGGATGCTGGAAGGTTGTTTTTCGACGCGATCCGTCTTCGTCCGACTGCAGCAGTGTTCCCCCCTTTGGGGTACCTTGCGCAGGAAGGCCGTTTGAAGAAGGCCCTTTCGCTCGCTTGGTGCGCGTGTGTCGCATCGGCTGCATCAGCGGATGGGTGATAACACTTCAGGCTTGCTCGGCTTGCGGCGATGTATGGGCACCGCGTCGATCCATTCGAGAAAGGCCCTCTCCTGCTCCGCGAGCCGCAGATTCACGTCTTCACCTCGAGAAAGAATTGTCTCCGATATGGATACCAAGTTGACACAGATTTCTCGAAAATGCACCGCAAGCAGCTGCACATCGAAGGTTTCGATGTGCAGTGCATACTTATGCTGCTCGAAATCCGCCAGAAGATCGACGTTTTTCTGGGCGTAGCCGAGTGAAATGATCGGACGTCCGAGCTTGAGCGCGCACACTGCGTTGTGATAGCGCGAAACGATTACGATGTCCGTCAAAGCAATATCGCGCATGATGCCATGCAGCGTTCCGCCTTCTCCGGAGGTTATCCGGCCCGTCGCAAGCAGCGGTCGCGTTGCAGCGAGGTGAGCCGAAAGATCGGCAACGGCGCGCAGATCGGCGCGATCGCCTGTCAGCAGCCGCACGTCGTGTCCCTCGTCAGTCAGCCATTCCACGAAACCTGCCATTTTGGAAATATAGCGCTCGTAGAGGTCGTCCGCATCGGCCAAGTCCTTTGCCCAGCCCCGATAATGCATTAGGCCGACACCGACCACGAGACGAAGACCACGCGGCCGCGAGGCAGGTTGCGGCGCGGGCAGACTAAAGGCAATGTCGGGGACCTTCCCGTCACGGGAAACATTGACACCCATGTTTTTCACATACTCGCGCGAGAATTCGTCCCTGAACGAGCGATAGCCGGCGGTGTTTGCTGCTGCCCGCATGAACCAGCGGCTGACACGGCGGCTCACGGGGCCGGCGCCAATGCTGACGAAGGCGACGCGCGCCTTGCGCAGCCTCGTGGCGATGCACCAACGGAAGACCACGAAGGGCCAGCCGAAAGGATGCTCCTGGAAATCGTCCAGGATCCCTGTTCCCGGTATAATCAGCACATCCACGTCGTTGAGTTGGGATATCAGGGAGCAAAAGACGAGAACCCGGCGCGGCAGGTTGAGTAGAAACCGGTTAAAACCTTTGAACCACCCTCGTCGAAGAACGACTCCGCTGATGCTAACGGCGCGCACCCTGTACTGCTGCTCCACGACCTTCGGGTCCGAGCAGATGCAGAGCAGCTCGCAGTCAGGTTTTACCCGTTTCAGGAAATTCAGCATGGATTCGAGCGATCCGTCGTTGCCGCTGTTTCCACTGCCAAACTGGCCCAATAATGCGATCTTCACGTAAGCTCCCGGAGACAAAGACCGCGATAGCGCCGCGTACGGCATCATCATAGCTAAGAGCTCTGAAAACTTTAGGTGTCTGTTCGGCGACAAACGTTCGCTCTTCGGTCAGGCCGAGCCTAGAACTTGTCCAATCAGACGAGCACTGCATGTGGTTTGGACGACTGCTCCGGCCTGCTCGCTTCAGTTAGCATTTACAGTCCCGCACTGCATTTCGCCGGTCGCAGTCATCGGTCCCTCGGAGAGCGCGCTCGTGAAATTTGCCTACTTCGTTAAGCCGCATATCGGCGGCACCTACACCGTCTTCACACAGCTGAGATCCGGTCTGGCTGCGCATGGCATCACGGTCGAATGGCTGAGCCTTCAGCGGCATGCCCAGGATGGCTACATCGACTGGAGCGACGCGATGGCTCATGGTGCCTTCGTGCCTGTCGCTGCCTCAGCAAGGCAACAGGACGAGGCAAGGGCGCTGGAAGTCGCGATCCGCCTGCGCGGCTACGACGGCATCTTTGTCAACGTGCTTGCCGATCCGGTCGAAACCAACATCGTGCATTATCTCCCCAACAACCTGCTCCGCGTCATGATCGTGCACAACATCACGCCGGGTACCTATGCGGCCGCATCCGCGATCCGCAACCGTGTACACGCGACAGCATGCGTTTCGGATCGCTGCCGCAAGGATCTCATCAGCAAGTATGGCTTTTCCCCATCCCAGACCTTCGTTGTTCCCAACGCTGTCGATGCAACCGCCGTGACCGGTTTGCGACGCACTGCACAATCGGGCAAGGGTCTGCGCGTAATCGCTCTCGGCAGAATCGAAGATTCGTCGAAGGGTGTATTTTGGCTACCAAAAATCCTGGCTGGCCTGCCGGACGATGTCGATCTGACCATTGCCGGTGACGGACCCGACCTGCCGGAGTTGAAACAGCGTTTTTCCGGATTCGGGTCGCGCGTCCGGTTTCTGGGGTACGTCTCTCCCGAAAAGGTGCTTCCGCTCATGATGGAGCATGATGCCTTCATCATGCCGTCGCGTTTCGAAGGCTTCGGAATAACCATAGTCGAAGCCATGGCCACCGGCTGTGTTCCGGTGGTCTCGCGCATCTCCGGCGTAACGGACACGATCATCGACCACGGCAAGAACGGTCTGCTGTTCCAGGTCGGCGATGTGGTCGAAGCGATCGATTTCATCAAGCGACTGCGCGATGGCGATGTCCGCCGGCAACTTTCCGCCGCCGGCCAGGAGAGGGCACTCTCCCAGTTCAACATCGAGCTGATGGCGGCTCGCTACGCAGACATTTTGCACGGGCTCCAAGGTACGCAGGCGATGCAGCCACCCGCGCTCCCCATGGAGGCATGGGCTCTGCCGAGCGGTCTTCGGCCCGGTCTGCGCAGACTGGTTCCGCGCTACCTAAAAAACTGGCTGCGCCAGCAAAGCGAGCGGCTTTAAGAGGAAGTCATGGCGCTGGTCGCCTGGCTGCGAATTATAGCGCGGGGAGCGGGCCGCTGAAGTGCGGCAATCGAACGATTGCAAGGAATAACGGCGACCTTACCTCATCGGACGCGACAGAGTGCCAATTTGGCAAGTCGAAGGCACGCTGCCGGACGTTTACGATTTTTCCACAAGGTTAATGCGAATCGGAGTTCGACGATGACCAGCTACATCACCACATTTGACAATTCCAACCGACTGCGCAGGCGAGCGCACGACATCATACCTGGTGGTGCACACACCTATGCCAAGGGTGACGACCAGTTTCCCGAACTCTCGCCCGGCTTTATCGCCCATGGGTACGGGTCCCATGTCTGGGATGTGGACGGCAACGAGTACATCGAATACGGCATGGGCAATCGATCGATCGGCCTTGGGCATGCCTATGCGGATGTTCTTCACGCGGTAAGCCGTGAACTGGAACGCGGCAGCAATTTCACCCGTCCATCATCAATCGAAGTCGAATGCGCCTCGACGCTGCTCGACATGATACCGGCTGCCCAAATGGTCAAGTTCTGCAAGGACGGATCGCATGTGACGTCGGGCGCTATGCGGCTCGCGCGTGCAGTCACCGGCCGGGATCTGATCGCCCGCTGCAGCGACCATCCATTCTTCTCCACGGACGACTGGTTCATCGCCACCACACCGATGAATGCCGGCATTCCGGATGATACTGGCAAACTGACACTCGGCTTTCGCTATAACGATCTTTCCAGCGCACGCGCACTCTTTGCCCGCTATCCTGGCCGGATCGCTGCCCTCATTCTAGAACCCACCCGCGGCGAGGAGCCGGCGGACAAATACCTGCACCGCCTGCAGGAGCTTTGCCACGAGAACGGCGCCCTGTTCGTGCTGGACGAAATGATCACCGGTTTCCGCTGGCACAATGGCGGGGCGCAGCAAATCCACGGCATCGAGCCCGACCTTTCCTGCTTCGGAAAAGCGTTAGGAAACGGCTTTGCCATTTCGGCCCTTGCGGGAAAGCGAGAATTCATGGAACTCGGCGGCATCCGACAGACGGACAAGCCGCGGGTATTCCTCCTGTCGACGACGCATGGCGCGGAAACCCACGCGATGGCGGCCGCTATCGCTACGATGCGTGTCTACCAGCTCGAGCCGGTGGTCAGTCATCTCTACCGGCAGGGCACCGCGCTGCGATCGAAACTTAATCAGGTCGCGGCACGGCATGGCCTGCAGGAGTACTTTCAGATCCATGGGGAAGCATGTTGCTTGAGCTATTCTGTGCTAGACCGGGATCGCACGCCGTCACAGTGGATGCGCTCGCTACTTATGCAGGAGACGATTGCTCGCGGCGTCCTCGCGCCATCGCTGGTGGTTAGCTACACTCATAGTGACGAAGACATCGAACGGACCGTGGACGCATTCGACGGTGCATTCGCTGTTTATAAAAAAGCGCTGGAAGATGGCGACGCAACACTGCTGGTGGGTCGACCCTCCGCCATCGTCTTCAGGCGTTACAACCAGCCGGCAACCGCATCTGCACCAGTGGTTTGAAGAAAAAGAAATGCACATCCTAGCCGTCTGGACAATGCTGCCGTGGCTTGCTCTTTCATGCCACACCTTGCCCGCGATCGGCTCCGATCGCTTTCCACTGACCGTGGCTGCCGATCATCAGCATCTCGTGGATGCCTCGGGGCTCCCGTTTCTGATCCATGGGGACACCGCGTGGTCGCTGATTGCGGAGCTGTCACCCGAAGACGCAGAGCGCTATTTGAAAGACAGGCGTGATCGCGGCTTCAACACTCTGGTCATCTCGCTGATCGAGCACAAGTTCAGCAGCAAGGCGCCCCGCAATCATGCGGGCGACGCGCCATTCCAATTGGCTGGCGCTTTTGCCGAACCCCTTGATGCCTACTTCGATCGTGCACTCTGGCTTGTACGCCGTGCCCGAGACTACGGGTTCCTAGTCCTTCTTGCCCCTGCCTACCTCGGCGTCCGCGATAGCGGCGAAGGCTGGGCCTCGGAGGTGGCGAAAGCGGGGCCGGAGGTACTGGAAGCCTATGGAGCCTACCTCGGCACGCGGTTTGCAGGTCTGGAGAACATTGTCTGGCTTCAGGGTGGCGACGACGATCCTGCTGACAGGGCTTGGGTGGAAGCGATCGTCCGCGGCCTGAAACGGGCGAACCCCACCGCCCTTCAATGCGTCCACGGCAACCGCGAAAGCGTCATCCGCGAAATCTGGCCAGAGGCCGGATGGATCGACCTCGACACGGTCTACACCTACGGCGATGTCACGGCGGCATTTCGGAAGGCCCCACGCTCCATCGCACCCAGGCCTGTGATCTTTCTCGAAGGCGTGTACGAGAACGAACATGGAGCAAACGCGGCCACCGTTCGCGCGGCCGCCTATCGCGCGCTACTATCAGGGGCTGCCGGCCAGATTTTTGGCAACAATCCTGTCTGGCATTTTTCCGGCCCGGGTGTGGTTCCCGCGCCGCAGGATTGGATCGCGGCGCTCGATAGCGACGGTGCACGCAGCATGACGCACTTGAAGGCGCTGTTCGATTCGTTGGAATGGTGGAAGATTCCTCCCCGCACGCAGGCATCCTCGCCCTGCGAACCGAGCGGAACCGCCTATGCCGCAGCAAGGGACGGGTCCTATGCGCTGGCTTACCTCATCGGGAACTCGGGGGTGCGGATCGACCATCGCTGCAGGATAGCACCCGCGATCAACGCCCGCTGGTTCGACCCCTCGTCCGGGCGATTCTTTTCTGCCGCCGTGCCCCGATCCGCGAAGAGATCGGATCACTACTCACCGCCGAGCCGAACGAACGCCGGCGGCGATACCGACTGGTTGTTGGTGCTCACAGCCAAATAAGACCATCGGCCAGCACCGGCACAAAAAGGCTTAGGCACTGCGCAGAATCTCGCCAGATGGACATCCCCCGGCATTCTTTCTCCTCAATCGCCGCGATTGCCCGTCTCTCCTACGCTTTGGCGAGTTTCTCACGACACGCCGAAGGGGTTTTCCATGAAAGTGCTGGTAACGGGCCATAGGGGATATATCGGGGCGGTAATGGTACCCATCCTGCTGAAGGCAGGGCACGATGTGCACGGCTACGACAGCGAACTCTACCGCAGCTGCCGCTATGCGCCAGGCGGACCCATGGCGACAGTGGATACCACGCGCCGGGACATCCGCGACATCACAGTGGACGACTTGAGTGGATTCGATGCCGTCATTCATCTTGCAGCACTGTCCAACGATCCGCTGAGCAACCTTAATCCCGAGATCACCTTCGCAATCAACCACAAGGGCAGCGTCCGGGTTGCGCAAGCAGCAAAGGCTGCCGGCGTCGGCCGCTTCCTATTTGCTTCGTCCTGCAGTAACTACGGCGTCTCCGGCGCCGAGATGATCGACGAAGAGGGTAGGCTGAACCCGGTGACGCCGTATGGCTTCTCAAAGGTTCTTGCGGAACGGGATATTGCAAAGCTCGCTGACGAGCGCTTTACACCCGTGTTCCTGCGGCCGGCAACCGCGTATGGTCTCTCCCCGATGCTCCGGTTCGACATCGTTCTGAACAACCTCGTCGCCTGGGCAGTTACGGAAAAGCAGCTGATGCTCAAGTCCGACGGGTCGCCGTGGCGGCCTATCGTTCACGTCGAGGATATTTCCAAGGCGTTTCTTGCCGCGCTCGAAGCGCCGAAGGATGTGATCCACAACCAGGCCATCAATGTCGGACAGACGATCCACAATTACCAGGTTAGCGACATCGCCGATATCGTGAGGAAGGTCGTGCCAGGCTGCACGCTGCGCTACGCCGCTGACGCCGGTCCCGATCTGCGCTCCTACCGCGTTGACTTCGGAAAAATCGCTCGTCTGCTGCCGGCATTCCGCCCTCTGCGCGACGCAACATACGGCGCCCAGGAGCTTTTCAGGGCCTATCGCAGTACCGGTCTTAAGAAAAGTGAGTTTGAAGGCCCACGCTATCAGCGCATCAGCCACATCCAGCGCCTCGTGGGCAACCGCGCTATCGACCGCAACTTGCGTTGGGCGACGCGCCACACCAACGTCCTGCGGCCGGAGCCGCTGCCCATTCAATGAACGTCAATCAGCCAGCAGCCGACCGGACAGCGGCGTCCCTGTCTTCGCCGGACGCTATCGGCAAGGGCATTGCAGCGCTCGCTGCCCGACTTTTCCCACTGAACAGGAGCATCACCGGCGATGGGGTGCGCGAGACGCTGGACATCCTGGATGACCATGTCCATATCGACCGAAGCGAGGTAGCGACCGGCACGCGGGCTTTCGACTGGACCGTGCCGCGCGAGTGGAAGCTGCGGGCAGCCTATATCAAGGATCCTTCGGGTCGGAAAATCGTCGATCTCACTGAATCGAACCTCCATGTCATGGGGTACAGCACACCCGTCGATGCCCGGATGACCTTGGGCGAGTTGAAGAAGCATATCCATACCCTGCCAGAGCAGCCGGACCTTATTCCCTACAGGACCTCCTACTATACCGAAGACTGGGCGTTCTGCATGCGGCATAACGAGTGGCTCGCGCTGACAGAAGGTGAATATGAGGTCGTTATCGATTCCTCACTTTTCGACGGCAGCCTGACCTACGGCGAAATCCTGCAGCCCGGCGCCATTGATCGCACTGTCCTTTTTTCCACGCATATCTGTCATCCGTCGCTCGCGAACGACAACTGCGCGGGGCTCGCGCTCCAGGCTTTTATCGCCGCAGCACTGAAGGAACGGGCCACGCGCTACACCTACCGGTTTCTATTCATACCCGGAACGATCGGCGCGCTAACATGGCTATCGCGCAACCCGAACGTGCTGCAGCATATCGATCATGGCCTGGTCCTGTCCTGCATTGGCGACGGCGGTGGTCCGACCTACAAGAGGACCCGACGTGGCAACACGATGATTGATCGCGCTGTTTCAGTCGTGCGTTGCGGCGGCGATACGGCTGTCGAGATCGTCGATTTCAGCCCGTACGGCTATGACGAGCGCCAGTTCAACGCGCCCGGGTTCAATCTGCCTGTCGGCCAGCTTCAACGCAGCCGGTTCGGCACATTTCCGCAATACCATACTTCGGCTGACGACCTGGGCTTCATTCGCCCACAACACCTGGCGAGCTCGTATCAGATGGTCATGGACATCATCGACGTTCTGGAAACGAACTGGGTGCCGCTGAACCTTTTTCCGATGGGCGAGCCGCAACTCGGCAGGCGCGGGTTGTTCTCCGCGACAGGCGGACACAACAACGTCAGCGTCGGTTCGCTCGCTTTCCTTTGGGTTCTGAACCTCGCCGATGGTGAGTATTCGCTACTCGATATCGCTGAAAGATCGGGGATCGTTTACAAGGAGATATCCGCCGCTGCGGATTTGCTGCTGCACCACGGCCTGCTGTCATGCCTGCGGCCGGGATGAACCGGGCAATGTGTCGGCCACGGACGACCAGGCAGCATCCCTCTCAGACAGGAGACAAGGACGCGCCGGCCAAGTGATCCCGAAGACGGGATCGTCATAGCGCAGCCCGTCAGAGGCCTTGGCTTGGTACCCATCCGAGATGAGGTAGGAAACGATCGCATCCTTGGACAATGAGAGAAAGCCATGTGCAAATCCTCTCGGAATATAAAGGCGACGGCCATTCTCGGCGGACAGTTCAGCGGCCACCCACCTGCCGAAGGCGGGCGAATCCTTGCGAATATCCACGGCAACGTCCCAGATTGCACCCTGTATGCAGGTGACGACCTTCACCTCCTCGTATGGATGTCTCTGGAAATGCAGGCCGCGCAGTGTGTACATGTGCCGGGATTGTGAGACGCTGTGCTGGACGAAAGTATCAACAAGCCCGTGACCCCGGTATTCTTGATTGCAGAAGGTTCTTGAGAAAGATCCGCGGACATCGTGGAGAACAAGCGGCTCGATCAGCCAGACGCCTGGCAACTCGGTTTCCGTAAATTTCATCGTTCGGCATCCTTTCCCCCGGCACGCAACAGCTAACATGCCGTTCGGGTGATTTTCGCGCATTCCACATCGCGGGAAAAGCTGCTCGAAAGGCGTAGCTCGACAGCTCGATATGCGCAGGGGCCAACCGGAATCAGTATAGTTTAAGTCGGAATGATCCAATTGTATAAAAGCTGAGCGATTTATACAGATATTCGTCTCGTACACTACGTCTTTTGAATGATTGTTGAGTCTTATTTTCATTATAGATTCTGACATATCATAAAATACTGTGACATTACGATTTTAGAGAGCAGCGCCGCGAAATCATTCGAGATAACGGAGTGCGAGCAATGAATTTTCAGACAACTCCCATTCTGCCAGACACCGTCCGCAGCCCGCCACGGTGCCGGATCTGCAATACAGACCTGACGCACACCTTCGTCGACCTCGGCATGTCTCCACCCTGCGAAAGCTTCGTCCAGGAAAATCGCAAATCAGACATGGAATGTTACTATCCCCTTCATGCCTATGTCTGTGAAAACTGCCTCCTCGTACAGCTCGAAGAGCATATCAGCCCGAAAAGCATCTTCGAGGAGTACGCGTATTTCTCTTCCTATTCAGTCAGTTGGGTCGAGCACGCGCGAATCTACTGTCACCGGATGGTCGAACGTTTCGGCTTGAACGAGAAAAGCCTCGTGGTGGAGCTTGCAAGCAATGACGGCTATCTGCTGCAGCACTTCGCGCCGCTGGGCATACCGGTCCTCGGCGTTGAGCCGGCCATCAATGTCGCCAAGGTGGCACAGGAAAAGGGCATAACCACACGCGTTGAGTTCTTCGGCACCCGGCTCGCCGAAACCATGGTGTCGGAAAGGCTTGAAGCCGATCTCATCGTCGGCAACAACGTGCTTGCGCAAGTGCCCGACATCAACAATTTCGTGGCCGGCATCAAGCGGCTGTTGAAACCGGACGGCGTGGTCACGCTTGAATTTCCACATATCGACATGCTGATTAAACACAACCAGTTCGACACGATCTATCACGAGCATTTTTCGTATTTTTCCCTTCTGACCATCCGCACGCTTGCAACGATGCATGGCCTCAAAGTCTTCGACGTCGAGGAAATGCCCACCCATGGAGGATCGTTGCGCGTGTTTTTCGCCCATGAAGACAGCGACAGGCGGGTCAAGAACTCAGTCTCGAAGCTGGTTGCTCGCGAGATCGCGGCCGGCCTGGGCAAGATCGAGACCTACACTGCGTTCGCCGTGCGCGCGCAGCAGTCCAAGCGGAACATTCTCCGGTTCCTTGTGCAGGCAAAGGAAGCCGGGCGGTCCATTTGCGGATACGGCGCACCGGGCAAAGGCAACACGCTCCTCAACTACTGCGGCATTGGCCGGGACTTTCTCGACTTCACCGTCGACCTCAACCCCTACAAGCACGGGCGCTACACGCCGGGAATGCATATTCCGATCCGCAAGGTCGAGGCCATCGACGCGGCCAGGCCGGACTACGTGTTCATCCTGCCCTGGAACCTGAAAGACGAGATCATTCAGCAGATGCGGCACATCGGCGATTGGGGGGGCAAGTTCGTGATTCCGATCCCCTCGATTTCCGTGATTGATCCAAAGGAAATGGCCTTATGAAAGTTGTGCTTTTCTGCGGGGGCATGGGAACCCGCATCCGCGAATACTCCGAGAATGTCCCTAAGCCGATGATCCCGCTCGGCTCGCAACCGATACTGCGTCACGTGATGCAGTACTATGCCGACTACGGCCATGATGAGTTCATCCTCTGCCTCGGCTACAAGGCCAACGTCATCAAGGACTTCTTCCTCAACGCCAAGCCGCAGATGTTTCGCGACTGCGTGGTGTCGGAAGGCGGAAATGTCGAACTTCTGGGAGCATCGCGCCCCGACTGGCGCATTTCCCTCATCGACACCGGTATCTGGCGCAACATCGGCGAGCGGCTCTGGGCCGTCCGCCACCACGTCAGGAACGAAAATATATTCCTGGCCAATTACAGCGACGGCCTGAGCAATGTCGATCTCGACGATATGATCGCCAAGTTCGAGTCCAGCGGAAAGATGGCGTGCTTCCTCGCCGTTCGCCCGCCCCTGACCTACCATCTAGCAGATATCGAGGAGGACGGAAGGGTTCGCGAGTTCCGGTCTTCGCAGCGGTCCGACATCTGGATCAACGGCGGCTTTTTCCTGATGCGCGGCGAGATATTCGATTACATGCGCGAAGGCGAGGAACTCGTGCTCGAGCCGTTTGCGCGCCTGATCGCCGACAACATGCTGATGGCCTACAAGCACAAGGGTTTCTGGCGCTCTATGGATACCCTGCGCGACTGGCAGTCGCTTGAGGAGATGGTGGAGCGCGGCGAGATGCCCTGGGTCGCGGGTCGCGACGGGAGCGTCGAGGAGAGTTCGCGGGTGGTCACCATATTATGAGGGCGCTGCCGCTCGCATCCCGGGGTGAGCGCCTTTCGATCCTCTGCCTTGGCGCCCATTCCGACGACATCGAGATTGGCGTGGGCGGTACGATCCTCAGCCTTTTGGCCGAGGAGGTCGAACTCGATGTTCACTGGTGCGTGTTGAGCGCGACCGGCGAACGCGCGGCGGAGGCAACCACATCGGCGAATGCCTTTCTCACGAAGGCGACGTCCAGCAAAATCGAATGCGCTGAGTTCGAGGACAGCTTCTTCCCGAGCCAGCGCAGGCAGATCAAGACATGGCTGACCCTACTCCGCGGGCGCACGAATGCCGAGGTGGTGTTCACCCACAGCCTTCGCGACAGCCATCAGGATCACCGCGAGATTAGCCAACTGACGACCAACATCTTCCGGGACCACATTGTCCTCGAATACGAGATTCCGAAATGGGACGGCGATCTGACGGCACGTAATGCCTATGTGCCGTTTGACGCCCCCATCATGGAACAGAAAATCGACCTTCTGATGAAGCATTTTGCCACACAGCGCTCCAAGGACTGGTTCGACCCGGACACCTTTCGCGGACTGGCGCGCCTGCGCGGTGTTGAATGCCGCGCGCCGGGCCGCTTCGCCGAAGCTTTCACGATCCGCAAGCTGCGCTTGTGCTGAAACCGATTGCATTCTGAGCCGCCAGACACGGAAAAACTGACGACATGATGTTGGAATGGAGATGGACCAATGACCGATAAACGCCGGACAGACATGACAACGTCGAGCGGAACAGAGGATGCTCTAATTTTCAGCCAGCAAGAACTCTCCGACACGTCGCAACGCTTCAAGTTCGCCCCTGACGACTTTGTTGCCGTGATCGACCAGAGAACGTTGACGCGCGAATGTCTTGCCCAAGCGCTAAACGCTCATCCGAACGCACTGATCGCACGCACTTTCACCTCGCTTCAGCATTGGAAGACCATCGGCAAACCGCAGCAGGGTACCTTGCGCGCCGTGCTTCTCAATGTGACCAACGGCTCGTCTGAGGAGATCGATGCCGAGGTCCGCGCAGCCGTTGCCGAGTTCGAGCCGGTTGCGGTGGTTGTCCTGTCGCAGGATCAGGACCTGCGCGCCATTCTGCACATAATCGGCATGGGTGTTTGCGGATACATTCCGACCTCAGTCGACATAGGTGTGTGTATCCAGGCACTATACCTCGCCATCGCCGGCGGCCGATTTGTTCCCGCAAGCAGCCTGCTTTCGATGCGGGAGTTCCTGGAGTTGTCGAGCGTACGCAACATCGCCGGTGACGGTTCGTTTACAGCCCGCCAGACCGCCGTCGCGGAGGCGCTGCGCTGCGGCAAGGCCAATAAGCTGATCGCGCGAGAGCTGCAGCTCTGCGAAAGCACGGTGAAAGTCCATATTCGCAACATCATGAAGAAGCTTGGCGCTACCAACCGGACCGAGGTGGCTTTCAAGATCGGCGGTAACGTTTGCTTTTCGCAGGCCTACGCCTGATGGGCGAGCGCGGATGTTTCAAACGAGGCAGTAGAGGTGACAACAGATGATTCACTCCGAGCCACTTCTGGCAACAGGTGAGCATTCGCTTCCGTTGGTGCTGTCACTCATCATCGAGCGCAGGGCATTCGTTGGATCCTGCATTGCAGCCGGTATCCTTCTGGGCCTTGCCGGATACGTCGTGAGCCCGCCGAAATACACCGCAGAAGCGGTCCTTGCGTTGGATGTGCGCAAGCTGCAGGCGCTCCCTTCGGAATCAGTGGTCTCGGCACTGCCGCAGGAAAGCCCGGTGCTGCGCACCGAAATAGACATCATAGGCTCGCGCATGATGGCGGAACGCGTTCTTCTGTTGCTTCAGGACATGTCCTGGTCCGACAACGTGGGCGAGCGCTCGATGGCGGCAATCCTATCGCCGCTGCCAAAGGAGACTCGGCGTCCCGAAGGCGATCTCGACGCAAAAACCAAACTTTCCTATGCGGGGATTGTCAACGACATGATGTCGCATGTCAGGGCGGTCAATGACGGACGGTCATACACGATCTACATCTCGTTCGTGAGCGGCAGTCCTCAATACGCAGCGGCGGTCGCAAACGCCTACGGCCAGGCGTATATCGCCTATCAGATCGATCTCCAGACGACTGCGACCCGGCGCGTCAGCGAATGGCTGGGAAGCCGGCTCATCAACCTTCGGGCGGCACTGGAAGAGGCCGAGCGCGCAGCAACGAGCTTCCGCGAAGACGCCGGCCTGATGAAGGCCAACGGCATCACGCTGCAAACCCAGCAGATCGCAGCCCTGAACGGCGAACTCGCCTCCCTGAGGGCAAGGCTGGCAGGCTCGGTCGCTCGCCTCGCGACGGCAACAGAGGCGATTGCCGGCCATTCCAGCCTCTCCCTCACGGAAGTTCTGGCATCGCCGACCATCCAGCAACTCCGTGTCGAAGAGGCGCGCATCGATCGCGCGCTTTCCGAAATCCGGGAAAGCGGCGCTAGCAGGAACCCGGCGCTAACAGCGCTGGAATCACAGCTCTTATCGATCAAGAAGCAGATCTCGCTTGAAACAAACCAGATTATCGGCAGCCTGCGAAACGAAATCGATGTGTCACGCAAACAGCAATCTGCGCTGGAGGCAAGCCTGCGAACGATGCAGAAATCGATGTCGGAAACAAGCCGCGCCATTGTCCATGCCGACCAGCTCGACCGCGAGGCGAGTGCCAATCGCGCCATCTACGAAAGTTATCTCACGCGCTACAAGCAGACAATCGAGCAAGACGGCATTGCAACGGCGGAGGCACGCATCATTTCCCGCGCCATGCCGTCAGACAAACCGTCAAGCCCCAACCTGACGCTCTGGCTTCTCATCGGTTTTATTGCCGGTTTGGCAACCGGTTTGGGACTGGCGCTGTTGCAGAGCCTCCTCGATAAGTCTGTCGGTTCACTTGATGCACTGGAGAAGAAGGTCGGATTACCCGTCCTTGGTACCGTGCCCGATCTCGGCGCGCCAGGCGGAATGAGGTCGGGTGGGATCGATGTGGGGAAGCACGATTTTAACAACGCGCTTGCCGACCTTCAGGCCCGACTACGCCTCAACAAGAACAGAAGTACGGCCCATTCCATCGCGATCACCTCGCGGGCCCGGTACGATGGAAAGTCGTTTTTGATCGCGCATCTTGGGCGCTCCTTTGCTGCTTCCGGCAGGAAGACCATAATCGTTGATGCAAACCTCAGGACACCGACGATCGGTGACGAGTTCTGCACCGGCCTCGCCCCGTGCCTGTCTACGGTGGTGCGCGACGGGCTTCCGCTCGATGAGGCAATCCGCCATGAACGGACCTCCGGTGTCGACGTCATCTGCTCGCGCGCGTCGAATTTTCCTGCAGAGTTCGTGCTGGGCAATACCCAGTTTTCGGTGCTGCTCGACACTTTGAAATCTCGCTATGATGTCGTTCTGATCGATACCCCAGCGCTATCGGAAGGCGCTGACGCCGTAAGCATTGCAGTTCTGGCTGATGCGACGGTGATCGTCGTGCGAATGGACCGCGCAGACATTCCCGACTTGGCCACTGCGACGAAAATGCTGCTGCTTGCGGGGCGAAACATCATCGGCATCGTGGTCAATGACCGCTCCAGCCGCGGCGGGCTGTGCTACCGCATATCTCGCAATCTCGCCGCGGTCGGCAAGGCCGGCGCGACTCGTCTCTCGTTAAAGCCGATGATGTTCAAAAAGGAAGCATAAGATGCAGCCGAGATGGGTTTTTACGGAACAAAGGCAGGCTACCGGCAAATACTGGACTTTCCTGTTCCGCCGCGCGGCGCTCGCGACGCTGATCTGTGCCAGTACGTACCTTTCGCCTGTAGGCATGATGAGGTCCGCAGTCGCGCAGACCTACAAGGTTTCGCCGGGCGACGTTTTGATGATCACCGTTTATGGCGATGTCGGCCTGTCTGGGCTGTTCACCGTTAGCGTCGACGGCACGATCGGCTATCCGATCCTCGGCAATATGGATGTTTCGCAAAGAACCGTGCCGGACATTGCAAGCACTCTTCAGTCGTCGCTTTCCCAGTATATTGCCAATCTTTCAGTGGCGGTCTCCATCAAGGAATACGCGCCAGTCTACATTATCGGCGATGTGCGTAGCGCCGGCAAATATGAATTTCGGCCAGGCATGATCGTTCTGGAACTTTTCGCCCTCAGCGGCGGGCTGCGCGAGGCGGATGAAAAGGCGGATGCCTCCGGGTTGGAACTGGTCACAGCGCGGCAGGACTATGCCGATCTTACTCTGCAGATGCTGGCACTTGATGTCAAACGTGCGCGTCTAGAAGCAGAGCTGAAAGGGACGGATTTCGCCTACGTGATCCCGCCGACGCAAGAGGATAACGTGATCAACAACCAGATCGTGGCATCGGAGCGAACGCTGCACGAACTTGCGGTCGCAGCGATCGAGACCGAGAAGAGGAGCTTGCTGCGGCAGAAAGCCAACTACGCCGAAGAAATCGCCACGCTGGAGAAAACGACGTCACTTCGGCGCAAGGAACTTGCATCGCTGGAGGAAGAGGCTGAGGCCTCGACCATGCTGGCCAACAAGGGCCTCCTCGTTCGCTCTGAAATGCGCGAGCGGCAACGCGAGGTCTCTGGCGCGAATCGAGACATGCTCGAGGCCGGCGCCTTTTTGGCGCGCGCCCGCCAGAATGAGAACGAAACGGACCAGCGCATCCTTTCGCTTCTGCTGACTCAAAGAAATCTTGCTGCAAAGGAATTGCGGGAGGTCAGCGTCGATCTCGCGCGGCTGCGCAAGCGGCAGGCCTACAGCCTCCGGATCATATCGGCTGTCAGCAGTGCAGCGCAACGAGCGGCGAGCGGAGAGTTGGACATCGCCCCGCAATTTTCCGCGGTTCGAATGATCGACGGAAAGTATCACGAGAATCAGCTTGCCGAAACCGATCTTGTTCTGGCCAGTGACATCGTGCGCGTCACCGTTCCGAAGACCGCCGACGTCCTGATCGGTAGCATGCATTAACTCCCTTTGATTTGCGATAAGGGCTCCATCGAACGAGGCCTACTAGTGGCGGAGCCACTTCCCGTCAGCCGTTTGCCGCTCGTGTGGCGTAGCCTGATCTTTGCCAGGACATGTAGACATCGTGGACGCCGTCCATGAAACGGGTCGATGGCGTCCACCCAAGGGATCTCAGCTTGGAAGCATCGACGAGTTTGCGCGGGGTTCCGTCGGGCTTTGACGCATCGCAGACGACGTGTCCTTGGTAGCCGACAACTTTTGCGACCACTGTCGCAAGATCGCGGATAGAGATTTCGTCGCCCGACCCGATGTTCACGATGTCCTGCTCATCGTAGCATTTCATAAGGTGAACGCAGGCGTCCGCCATGTCGTCGACATGCAGGAATTCGCGCATTGGCGTACCGGTCCCCCAAAGGACAACGCTGTTTCGTCCGCTGATCTTAGCCTCGTGCATCTTCCGTATCAACGCCGGGAGCACATGTGCCGTCTCTAAGTCGAAATTGTCGCCCGGGCCGTAGAGATTGGTCGGCATGACCGACAGGAAATGCTTGCCGTGCTGCTGCTTGTAGGCCTCCGCTAGTTTAATGCCGGCGATCTTGGCGACGCTGTAGGCTTCGTTCGTCACCTCGAGGCGACCGCTGAGCAGTGCCGTCTCCCGTATCGGCTGGTCTGCGAACTTCGGATAGATGCAGCTGGAGCCGATCCATAGCAGCTTCTCGACGCCAATGTCGGCTGCGGTCTTCATGACGTTAAATGCGATCATCGCGTTGATATAGAGAAAGTCTGCCGGATAACGCGAGTTGGCGACGATACCGCCGACCCGCGCGGCCGCGATGAAGATGGCTTGCGGACGACGGCTCTTCATCCAATCCTCGGTGTCTGCCTGGCGCGTCAGGTCGAGGCTGTCGTGGCTTTCCGTCAGAATAGTGCACCGCTCCCGTTCCAGGCGGCGAACGAGTGCCGAACCGACCATGCCGGCATGTCCTGCGACCCAGACGTTCTTGTCAATGAGGCTGAACGGGTGCACGTCGGTATCATCCATGAAAGTCATTGCGGCGCTCCTGCAACTGGACCGACCTTAGGTCAGCTTCCACCATCTCGCTCACAAGATCCTGAAATGAAGTTGTGTGGACCCATCCGAGTTGCCTTCGCGCCTTCGAAGGGTCCCCTAGCAGAAGCTCCACGTCCGTACGCCGCAGATGGCGCGGATCGACCTCGATCAATCGGCGGCCGCTTTTGCGGTCGTAACCCTTCTCGTCGAGGCCCTCGCCGTCCCACTCGATCACCTTGCCGACCACATCGAACGCACGCTCAACGAATTCCCGGATAGTATGCGTTTCGCCGGTCGCCAGAACGTAATCGTCGGCTGAATCCTGCTGCACGATGCGCCACATTCCCTCGACATAATCACGGGCATGGCCCCAATCCCGCCGGGCATCGAGATTGCCGAGGCGCAACATGTCCTGCATGCCGTGCTCCATGCCAGCAACTGCACGGGTGATCTTGCGCGTCACAAATGTCTCCCCCCGCATCGGGCTTTCGTGGTTGAAGAGAATGCCGTTCGACGCGTGTATTCCGTAAGCGTGCCGGTAGTTGATCGTCATCCAGTAAGCGTAAAGCTTGGCGGCGGCATAGGGGCTGCGCGGCTGAAACGCCGTGCCCTCATGCTGCGGAACCTGCGCACTGTTGCCGAAGAGCTCGGATGTTGATGCCTGGTAGAAGCGGCATGTCTTTTCCATCTTTAGGATACGCAACGCCTCCAGTAACCTCAGCGTGCCGATTGCATCTGTGTTAGCCGTATATTCGGGAGTCTCAAAGCTGACCTGAACATGGCTCTGGGCTCCGAGGTTGTAGATTTCGTCCGGCTGCACTTCTTGAATGACGCGGCAAAGGTTGGTCGCATCGGTCAGATCGCCGAAATGCAGATGGAACCGGACGTTTTCACCACGCGGATCCTGGTGAAGGTGATCTATGCGCCCGGTATTGAAGGACGACGAGCGACGTTTCAGGCCATGGACGATGTACCCCTTCTTGAGGAGGAGTTCACTTAGATAGCATCCGTCCTGGCCTGTTACGCCGATAATGAGAGCAACCTTATCAATCATCGAAAAATCCTTTGAAAGATCTCCCCGTGCCGGGCGCCGGGGCAGTCTCTTTCCAAATCTATAATTCTCGAATGCGGGTTGTTCAGCCTGTCATTTCGTGTGCTGGCGAAAGTATTTGGTCATCGGAAGGTCTATAAATTGTTCGATCCATCATCCATATGGTCAATCACTTTATACCCGAAACCACCTGAAGGCATTTTCGACAGAAAGGAAATCACTATTGGCTAAGTTGTAGCTGCATCGTCGATCGGCATAACTCTGTTTCTGATAGCTGTGCTCAGGCGCGGCACGGTCAGGGTACGACAATGACAATCATCTTCGCCAACAGATACTTCTATCCCGACCAGTCGGCGACAAGCCGCGTCGTATCAAAGCTGGCTTTCGCGCTTGCGGAGCGCGGATTCGATGTCCAGATTATTACCAGCCGCGCACTCCATGACCGCACTGATCAGCGGTTGGAAGCTGACGAGACGATCGCCGGCGTGCGTATCGCAAGAATCCCGACCTCGCATTTCGGCCGCGAGACGCTGGCAGGACGCATGATCGACTACGTGGTGTTTCACGTTGCGGCATTCGCCTGGTGGCTCCGCCATGTTTCAAAGGGTGACATCTGCGTGATCTGTACCGATCCGCCGCTTCTTGCCGTCACCTCTGCCTTTGCAATCAAAATCAGGCGTGGAACATTGGTCAACTGGATACTGGATCTCTTTCCCGAAACGGCCATCGAGCTTAGCGTTCTGCCAAGGAAGGGCTGGACCTCACGTATTTTACTCCGATTTCGCGACGCTTCGCTGCGGTGGTCAGAAATTGTCGTTTGCCCGACGCTGACGATGGCCCAACACATCCGCCGCCAGTCTGTGACCACACAGCGTGTCGCTGTCGTCCACAACTTTTCCGACCAGAGGGAGATCTACGCTATCGCTCCGGCCGAAAACGGGTTGCGCGCGGAATGGGCGCTCCAAGGCAAGTTCGTGATCGGTTACTCTGGCAATTTCGGCCGGGCGCACGAATTCGATACTATGATCGGCGCGGCTGGAATTCTCAGGGATCGGAGCGACGTTCGCTTTCTGCTGATCGGCAGCGGCCAGAAGCTTGCGGTCGTGCGGAACAAGGTTGACCAACTCGGCCTGAAGAACGTGCTTTTCAAGCCGCTTCAGCCAAGCGATAAACTAGCGGAAAGCCTCTGTGCCGCTGACCTTCACGTAGTATCTCTAATGCCACAGCTGGAACACTGCATCGTGCCCAGCAAATTTTACGGTATCCTTGCAGCCGGTCGCCCCACAGCCTTCATCGGCGACAGATGCGGAGAAGTCGCCCGCGCAATTGCGACGTCCGGGTGCGGAGAAACCATTCAGATCGGCGATGCGGCAGGGCTCGCGGCAATGATCGGCAGGTTGAAAGAATCGCCGGAACTGCGCGCCGGCATGGCGAAAGCGGCACAGCACCTCCTCCAAACGGAGTTTTCCACCGAAAAAGCCGTCGATCTTTGGACGGGAATCCTGACGACGCTTCAGGTGGCGCGCGACGCGCGGGCCGCCAACTATCGCAGGCAGCCGTCATGAAGGCGACGGTCGTCGTCAGTCAACTGGGCGCGCGCATGCACTATGCTGTGCCCCGGATTTTCGCAGCCGATGGCACGCTAAGGCATTTCTACACCGACATTTGCGCCACAAAGGGATGGCCGCGTCTTCTGTCCCGGTTCCCGCGACAGTTTTTGCCGACAGCTTTGCGCCGGCTCGCCGGCCGTAATGTTCCCCCTCAAATCCCGACAGAGTTGATTACCGTCTTTCCTGCTTTCGGTATTACTTCCGCCCTCAAGCGGCTGAGGGTGAAGAATACGTCGGGCGAGACGTCACACGCAATCTGGGCGGGTGCACGGTTTTCGAAACTAGTGTCGCGCAACGGATTCCATGGCGCAACCGGCCTATACGCATTCAGCGGCGATGCCCTTGAGCAGATCCAAACAGCACGGCATCTGGGCATGTGGACAGCAGTCGAGCAGATGATTGCCCCGCGCGGCGTGCTCGAAGCGCTCATTCTCGAAGAGATGCAGCGATTTCCCGATTGGGAAGGTCTGGCACGCCGAGATCCGCTCGATACGATATTCGCTGCTCGCGAACGCGCCGAATGGCACTTGGCCGATCGCGTGATCTGCCCGTCGGAATTCGTCGCCCGTAACGTGGTGGCCGAGGGAGGTTGCCCAGAAAAATGCCTTGTCGTTCCCTATGGCGTTGATAACACTTTCCGATGCGAACGCACCCGACGCATGCCGGGCCCTCTGCGTATCCTGGTCGTTGGCGCAGTTGGGCTTCGCAAGGGATCACCCTATGTGGCCGAAGCGGCGCGGCAGCTTGGCCGTTCTGCGGTGTTCCGCATGGCCGGCTCCGCCAAACTGTCGGAAAGCGTCACGCGCAATCTTTCGGAAAGTGTCGATCTGCGCGGCATTGTCCCGCGCTCCGAGATCGCCGCCGAATTCCAGTGGGCCGACGTCTTTCTTCTTCCCTCGCTCTGCGAAGGCTCCGCAACAGCCATCTACGAGGCGCTGTCGACGGGCTTGCCTGTCATTACAACGGAGAATGCCGGCAGCGTCATACGCAACGGCCTCGAAGGCCTCGTCGTGCCAATTAGAGACGCCGGCGCTATTGCCGAGGCCGTCACTTACCTGGCCGACAACGAATCGGCGCGGCTTCAGATGGCAACGAACGCGATTGAACGAGCGGCCGATTTCACCGTCGCCCGCTACGGCGAAAGGCTGCTTTTAGCCCTGTCCACGCTGCCAGCCGAGCGTCGGAGGCCGTTGCCGTGAAAGTAGTCCATGTCATAGCGTCCATCGATCCGGATGGCGGTGGCCTGCAGGCGGTCGCCGTGCGGATTGCTGCCGCCCAGTGCCTACTTGGACATACCGTGCATCTCGTCAGCTACCTCGGCAAGGTTGCGGCTCGCGACGTGTTCGAGACCATCAAGGAAGTTCCGGGCTTTGGCAACATAATCTGGCACTTGTTGCCAGGGCCGGACCCGATGGAGACCTTTCTATCCCTGGAGGGGCGGCGGGTATTGCGCGACGTTTCGCAAGATGCCGATGTCTTTCATCTGCACGGTGTCTGGGAACCGGTGCTGAAATGTGCCGCCCACGTCGCCAAGACGGCGGGTATCCGCTACTGTGTCTGCCCGGCCGGAATGCTGGATAGATGGAGCATGCAACAGAAGCCCTGGAAAAAGCGCGCCGCGTTAAAACTTGGCTATCGCCACATGCTTGACAACGCCCACTTCATCCACGCTCTCAACCTTGACGAAGCCAATCTGATGGAACCGCTTCGTCTGAAGGCGCCGCGGAAGATAATCCCAAACGGAGTGTTCGTCGAAGAGTTCGTGCCTCTTCCTGAACGAGGTCTCTTCCGCAGCCGTTTCGAGTTTCCGGACGATCGGCGCTTTGTCCTGTTCCTGTCCCGGCTACATTACAAGAAGGGTCTCGACGTTCTGGCCAAGGCTTTCCGTGCAGTGGCAAACGTGTGCCTGGATGTCGATCTGATCATTGCGGGACCGGACGGTGGAGCGCGTACCGGATTAATGTCGCTGATACACGATCTCGCGCTCGAAGATCGCGTGCGTGTGATCGGCCCGATCTACGGGGCAGCAAAACTGCATGCACTGGTTGATGCCGCCTGCTTTTGCCTGCCCAGCCGACAGGAAGGATTCAGCGTCGCGATTACCGAGGCTCTCGCATGCGCGACGCCGGTGGTCATTACAGAGAATTGCCACTTCCCAGAAGTGGAAGAGGCAGACGCCGGGGTCATCGTGAAACTGGATCCGCAAGCAGTCGCTTCGGCGCTGATCAGCGTGCTTTATGATCCTTCTCGGGCAAACGAGATGGGGCGGAACGGTCGCGCCTTGGTGCTCGAGAATTACACCTGGCCCAGGATTGCGCAAATGACGCTCGACGCCTATGCCGCGAACGCTCACACCGAAACATGAAGCGCGGCACCGGCCTGGTTGCGGGCTCCGACCGGTCGTGCCGAGTTCCCGGCATAGATCGTCCATGGTTGCAGAGATTTAACGGTTACGCCGCGCGCCGCTAGCACGGCACCCTCGCCGACAATGACACCTGGTCCCACGAAGGCCTCTGCAGCCACCCAGCTGTTTTTACCAAGGTCGATCGGACGCGCGATGAGTTCGAACCCGCTCTGCTGAACGTTATGCGTGCCCGTACACAGGTGAGCACGTTGCGAGACGCTGGCGAAATCACCGAAAGTCACCGTCGCAATATTGTAACAAAGCGCTCCGGGTCCGATCGACGCGAACCGTCCCATCACCAGATTTCCTGGCCACCAGACGACTGCCTTGGAATGCACGGAGGCGCTTGAGTGCAACTTCGCGCCGAACAGCCTCAGGACCGCATTGCGCCAACTGCGCAGTGGCGGGGGCGTCCATCGAGCCAGCACAAGCCACGCCGTCATCCACAACAGCCGCATCAGGCGGAATTTCAGTGAGAATGTTGGCCCGCCGAACCGCGGAATCGGCTGGCTTCCTGCGAAATCAGGGTCTTCGTAACGCGACAGCATTCGTGCACTCCTAATCCGTTGTCGTACGGAGATTTGCCATTCTGCGGGCACCTCTATCTGCAGCGGACTGTCCGACCGAAGCGGGTCATCATAACCGATAAAGCGATGGCGCTTCGAGAAGCTGTGCGGACGAATTGCTTCCCGTTGGGACACCTAGCAATCGCACATCATACCAGAGGGTTTTGGGATACTCCTTGAACACCTGCACGCCTTCGATATCGAACAGGCGCCCCCAGAAGCCTAGGCTGTGCTCTGCTGGCGAGGATAGCCATGTGGTCTCCGGCATGAATGCCCGGAAACAGGCTATGGCGCGCTTGGAATGGAACCAACTAGTGACCAGCACCGCGCGACGTACCGCGAGCTGGCGCAACTTCGGTACCGAGAAGGTGGCGTTCTCCCATGTCGACGAGGAAAAGCATTCAAGAAAAATGGCGGTAGGCGTGACACCTTCTTCGATCATCCATGTGCGAATATCTTCGCAGTCGCCCTTGCCGGTCACGAAGATCTGGCGGGCGACGCCGGCTTTCCAGAGTTTGGCGGCCTGCTTCGCGCGCGGTGGCCCGTCACCTCCGAGAACCACGATCATATCCACCTCCTCGACCGGGTCGCGAACGCTCAGTACGGCATCGGCGCTCGCAAGCGCCACGCCATAGGTGGCTGCACTGACAGCAAGGCTCCCGGCGACAAAAAGGCATACCGAGCGCCAACGCATTCCTGAGAGGAGGCCCTTTGGATCTTCCGGGCGACTACCTGCCGGCACAGCAATTTCGGAAAGTGCCGGAGATCGATCGTGCTCATCGTCCAACATTGGCCACATGCGGGCGAGCTCCGTGCGGAAATCCTGCATTTCCGGCGGCGGCTCGGCTTGAGTGATCGATACGCCGGACGTCACTGCGAAGGGCGCCGTATCACCTTGTTCGGCCGTCTTGATCGGAACCAGTTCTGTCGTCAGCGAGGCACCGCTAGCAATCCACACGAAAATCGCATGTGCGAGAACGGGAAGAAGCAGACCGGCCGCCATGAGCGGATCAGGGATTTCCATCCGGTAGCCGATATACCCCACCGCCCCGCAGACGGCAGTGGCCGCCATGACGCAATTGGTCGTTTGCGCGGGTGTAAATCCCAGATTCATCAGCAGATGGTGCAGATGCCAGCGATCTGCCGACATGGGGCTGCGCCCTGCATAGAGACGCCGCGCCATCAGGCTCAGCGTGTCCATGATCGGAACGATGACAACCCACAACAGGACAAAGAAGGGCAGCGCCGCATCTCCCGTGGCAAGACGAATTACAAGATATCCTATCATGGCGCCGAAGGCTGTACTGCCGGCATCGCCGAGGAAAACGCTCGCCCTCTTGCGCCAGCGGCTCCGCAAGTTAAATGCTAGAAAGCCAAAGGTTGCAGCCAGCAGTGTCTGTATGGGCAGGATGATGGCCGTATCGCTTCTGGCCGCGGCGAACAGTGCAAGCCAGAGCAGCGCGATTGCCGCCGTTCCACCCGCCAGACCGTCGACCCCGTCCGACATGTTCCAGGCATTGGTCAGGCCCGTGATGAAGACAATACCGAAAATCAGCATGGCCAACCCACCGAGCGGCTGGCTTGCAAGGGCGTCTGACGGCAGCAGAGATCCGAAGGAGAGGGTTGCAATCGAGAGCGAGCTGACAAGCAAACCCGCCACGAATAGCTGCAGGAAAAACCGCGGTAGCTCCGGCAGGGCCACGATGTCATCGATCATTCCGACAGCGACAACGATGGCAAGGCTCAGCCATACTGCTACGCCGACTGCGCCTTGATCGCCGTTGTAAAACACGATGGCGGCGAAAGCGGTAAAGACGCACAGGCCACCGCAAAGCGGCACCACGCCCGTATGCTGTTTTCGGCCGCCGGGCTTATCGACCAGTGCCAGATGGTTGGATACCCGGCACATGAAGGCGACGAAGATCATGCTCAACGTGATGGTGCTAAGGATCCTGATGACGAGGTCGATCACTGTTGTCCCCCGGCGTTTAACGCGATGCAGCTTAAGCGCCACGCGCGTGGGCTGGCGATCGATGCAGCGGACCTCGACGATAGCGAAGGACAGCGGTAACCGACAGTCGGCCAATCGGCGGCGCAGCTCCTCCTTTTGGCGCGGAAGATGTCCTATCCTCCACGTAGCGGTCCGGCCATCCGACAATTAACCTCGCCCGTCGTCCGCGCGCGCAGATCGAGAGAGCAAACATGATTTATGACTTCTGTGTCATCGGCGCGGGGATTGTGGGACTGGCAACGGCGGTTGAAATTCTCAGGCGCTCACCAGATGCCAGTATTGCCGTACTGGAAAAGGAAGACGGTGTCGGCCAGCATCAGACAGGCCGCAACAGCGGGGTCATCCATGCAGGCATTTACTACAAACCTGGGAGCCTAAAGGCCGACCTTTGCCGCCGCGGCGCCGAAGCAACAAGGCAATTCTGCCTGCAGCATTCAATTCCCTTCGAAACGCGCGGCAAGCTGGTCGTGGCAACGTCCGAAAGCCAATTGCCGGCTCTCGCCAAGCTTGCAGTAAACGGGAGGGCCAACGGCGTCCCACTTGAGATCATCGGTTCGCAGGAAATGCGGGAGCGCGAACCCAATGTCGCTGGAGCCGGCGCTATACTGGTTGCTGACAGCGGCATCGTTGATTTCAGCGCGATCTGCACTGCCCTCGCCAACCTCGTTCGCGCGCAGGGAGGCGAGATTTTTCTCGGAGCCGCAATCCATCTCATACGGGAGGAAGGGGCACTCGTTACAGTGGGTTCCGTTGACCGGCGCTGGCAGGCGCGCCGTCTGGTGGTATGCGCTGGTTTGCAGTCGGATCGGATGGCGCATTTGGGCGGCTTGAAGGTCGAACACCGGATAATACCGTTTCGGGGAGAATACTACAGCGTCGTGCCAGCCAAGAGGACGCTTGTGCACCATATGATCTATCCAGTCCCCGATCCGGCCTTGCCTTTTCTCGGCATCCACCTTACGCCGATGATCGACGGTGGCCTCACGGTCGGACCCAATGCAGTGCTTGGCCTTGCACGCGAGGGCTATTCCCGTTTCTCCGCGAATGCCCGCGACATGATCGATACCGCTGCATTTCCGGGGTTTTGGCGCCTTGCCCGCAAATTCGGGCGCTCGGGGATAGCGGAGGTGCGATACTCGATTTCAAAAAGCCTTTATCTCGAGCAATGCCGGAAGCTATGCCCGCATCTTTTGGAAGAAGACCTGACACCCCGCCCCGCAGGAATCCGTGCGCAGGCGGTTACGCGGCAGGGGGAACTGATACACGATTTCCTTTTTCTTGAAACATCTCGAATGCTGCATGTGTGCAACGCGCCATCTCCGGCCGCAACCTCGGCTTTGCCGATCGCAGAATTGATCGTCGATCGAATGATGCGGAAGTAGATGTAAGGAGCTCGCTAGAGAAATTTGACACCCTAAGCGGGTAAGTGGGGCAAAATCGTTGGCAGCTCCATCGGCGACCCGGCAAAGAATCTGCATATATCGACTTTCGACAGAAGCTAATGGCGCAGGGATTCCTGCTTGGGGCAAACCACGATTCGATCCTGCCGTGACCAGACAGCTTCCCTCCCCCGAGCATGCGCACACTCGCTCGCTGATGGCGTTGCGGTGTTTGGTGACCGGATCCGGCGCTCAGATCGGGGCTGGTCGCCCTACGATAAGGAACTCAAAGTGACATTTTTTGCTTTGCACAAGAGCGGACATTCTAACCTGGCCGCCATAGGTTTCGATGCCTAAAGGCCATCCCCTCACATGGTCGTGTAAAAGACGGCTTTCCGAAATCGCTCTTGCGATGCGGTCTTTTTTTGGGTCGTATAGGTTCAGCCGCCTTTTTCGCTGGCCTGCGCGGTGGAGCGCAACTACCCTATGCGTCTATTGATAACGCGTGCTTGCCAATCCTCGTGGGATTTATAAGCGCAAGCCCGAGTAGCTGGATCTGTAATACTAGACAATTTAGGGGCCAAAGACCTGCGTAGACCCCGACTTTTTGGTCGGCTGGTGTAATTTGATGCACATCAAACATCAGAAGAACGGGAGTAAACAATGGCTTGGATAATACCTATGCAAA
Organism: Rhizobium sp. Leaf453; assembly: GCF_001425605.1. Lineage (GTDB taxonomy): Bacteria > Pseudomonadota > Alphaproteobacteria > Rhizobiales > Rhizobiaceae > Pararhizobium. The sequence continues at coordinate 86,615 of NZ_LMRG01000010.1, forward strand.
ATACCCCTGGAATCGACCTTTTGAACGGGGATAGCTTGTTTGTCTCAAGATCAATATTAGTTGGACAAATCGTTAATAACGGCTCGAACAATAAAATCATAGTCCAGGGATCGGTGGCGTCCGAAGGCGCAGGGATTTATCTATTAAACGGCTCTGGCCATTATTTGAAAATAGAACAATCTGGAGATGTTCGCGGTTTTACGGGTTCCGGAATTTCGGCGTACAGTCAAAATGCTAAAATTGACAACGCTGGATACGTATTCGGTGCGTACCAAGGAATTTACATTGCTGGCTCGGTAGGTGTTGTCACCGTGAATAATAGCGGAACCATTGAATCAGACGATTTGGGCATAGCTCGATATGAGGAAACTCAATCGGTCAACGTTTTTAACACCGGTACCATCAAGGGTGCGGCATACGCCATTGCACTTTCTTTCGCGGGTGACACTGTAAACGACACTATTACAAACAATGGCATCTTGATAGGAACAGTCGACCTAGGAGGCGGAGACGACTATTTTGACGGTCGATCCGGTCGGGTGGACGGGACGATTTATGGCGGCGCTGGCGACGACAGGATTTACGTCAGACGAGAGAACAATAAGCTCTATGGTCAGGAAGGTAACGACACTCTGATGGGTGGCGCCGGTTCCGACTACCTAGGCGGCGGCGTAGGCACTGATCGTGCTTCATACGCATCAGCTAGCAAAGGGCTCATCGTCAGCCTGGCGAACCCAACCATAAACACCGGTGACGCGCTTGGTGATACATACAATTCGATTGAGAATTTGAGCGGATCGAACTTCAACGATTTAGTTTATGGCAACTCTGCAGCCAACGCGATCAATGGCGGCGCTGGAAATGATGTGATCAAGGGGTATGGTGGAAACGACACCCTTACTGGCAGCTCGGGAAACGACACGTTTAACTTCAATTCTTCGCTCAGTTCGTCGGGCAATGTGGACGCCATAACCGACTATAGTGTTGCGATTGATACGATCCAACTCGACAACCTTATTTTCAAATCTCTGGCTGCTGGAGGACTGTCATCCTCCGCGTTCCGTTCCAACACAACGGGTTTAGCCGGCGACTTGTCAGATCGGATCATCTACGAGAAAGATACCGGGGAGATCTATTACGATTCAAATGGGACGGGCTCAGGTGGAAGCGTCCTGTTCGTAAAGATAAGCATCGGACTGTCAATGACCAATGCAAACTTTTTTGTCGTGTGAGCCTCTTCGGTACCGAACAGCACCTCTTTCAAATGAGATTTTATTGAAGGCTGGGTTTTTCACCTGGCCTTTTTCTTGTCCTGCACCAAGCCATCGTAATCCGTTAGCGCTGTTTTGGGGCCACGGGAGCGGACGTCAGCGTGTCCAGCTATTTTGTGCGCTGCTGAGCAGCTAGCCTTTCCGCTTCTGCCAGTGCGGCAGTTTTGCTTTTGAAAGGACCGATATCGTTTTCTTCCGTGTCAGGCAGCCACTTTGCAAGGAACCACCAGCCTCCAGATCGATAACTGGTGCTGCTTCTCACTGATCCGATATTCTTCGCAAAGAACCAGCCCGTGTCGATGCCGTCCTGCTCCCATGAGATGTTCTGCTCTGTCACGGTGCACTCCACGTCTGTTCTTCTATTGGGACCATTTTATCGGTCCTATATGACCACGGCAACAACTCTTCGAGCTGGCTGTTGGGATGGCCATTGACTATTTTGGTGAGCACGTCGGCGAGATAACCAAGCGGTTCAACGTCATTGAGTTTTGCGGTTTCGATGAGCGAGGCGATGGTCGCCCAGTGCTCGGCCCCCGCATCGGAGCCTGCAAACAGCGCGTTCTTGCGATTGAGGGCAATCGGCCTGATGGATCGCTCGACAGTGTTGGAGTCGATCTCGATCCGGCCATCGTCGATAAATCTTGTCAGCCCATCCCAGCGTGACAGGGCATAACGGATCGCCTCGGCCAGTTTTGTCTTCTGGCTGATGAGGCCAAGCTGTTCGCGTAGCCAGGGAGCCAGGCTATCGGTGATCGGACGGCTTTTTTCTTGCCGAGCGGTGCTGCGCTCTTTGTGCGTGCGGCCACGTATCTCGTCTTCGATCTTGTAGAGTTCGGCAATGCGTCTGAGTACCTCGGTGGCAATAGGTGCGGGACCGGCGGCCGCCAGTTCGTAAAAGCGCCGACGAACGTGCGACCAGCAGAAAGCCAGCGATACGGTGTTCTTGGCAGCCAACGGGCGATAGCCGCTATAGCCGTCTACCTGAAGAATGCCGACGAAGCCGTCGAGATGGGCCATCGGACGCTCGGCTTTGCGATCCGGCGCGTAGACATAGACGACGCCGGGCGGATCGGTTCCCTGCCAAGGCCTGTCATCGCGGGCATACGCCCAGAGCTGGCCGGTCTTGGTCTTGCCCCGTCCCGGATCAAGAACCGGGGCTGTCGTTTCGTCGGCGAAGAGCTTGGATGATGTCTTCAAAAAGTCGAGCAGCCGTTGATGAACAGGCCGCAGGTGCCAGGCGGCCCGGCCGACCCAATCGGCAAGCGTCGAGCGGTCGAGATCGACCCCTTGCCGCTTGTAGATTTGCGCTTGGCGGTACAATGGCAGGTGATCGGCATACTTGGAGACCAGAACCTGGGCGACGGTTGCTTCGGTCGGAATACCGCCTTCGATCAGCCGGGAGGGAGCCGGAGCCTGAACCACGACATCCTCGCAGGCCCGGCAGGCATACTTCGGGCGGCGCACGACCAGCACACGGAACTGGGCGGGGACAATGTCGAGCTTTTCGCTGACGTCTTCGCCAATCCGATGCAGATCATGGCGGCAGCCTGGACAGGCGTGACCATCGATATCGACGACCATCTCGATGCGTGGCAGGTGAGCTGGCAATGAACCCCGGTTCGTCCGCCGTTTGGCAACACGGGCCTGGCGCTCTGGGGCAGAGGCTTCTTCTTTCGCTTCCAGACAATTCGCTTCGACCTGCTCGGCTTCTTCCAAGCCCAGAAGTAGCTGATCTTCGGGAAGCGTTTCGGCGCGGCGACCGAACCGGTGGCGCTGCAATTCCTTGATGATCTGACGCAGGCGGGCATTCTCCGCCTCGCGCGAAAGCACCATCGCTTTCAGCGCGTTCAGGTCATCCGGAAGCTCGTCCGCCCTTGTCGTCATGGGACAAGAACAGCATATTTTGCCTCGCAAAACGAGCTATTGGATGCGGCTGATTCAATTGGTCGCGGCCGCTATCCGGCCTTAACGGGGGTGCGCGTTTCGATTGGCGCATGCACGCGTTTCCAATCGAGTCCCTCGAACAAAGCCGAGAATTGCGCGGCCGTCAGATGCATCGCGCCGTCCTGCATTCGGGGCCAATGGAACTCGCCATCCTCGAGCCGCTTGGCGACCAGGCATACGCCACTGCCATCCCAGAATATCAGTTTGATGCGGTCGGTTCGCTTGGCCCGGAACACATAGATGGTGCCGGAGAACGGATCAGCACCCATCTCGGCCTTCACCAATGCGGCCAATCCCTCTGCGCCTTTGCGGAAGTCGACGGGCTTGGTGGCGATCATGACTTTCACCGCACCAGACGGGCCAATCACGACGATGCCTTCATAGCTTGGATGACCGCTGCGATGGTCGCGCTGTCCGTGCCAGATGCGATCCTGAGTAGCGCACCGTCAATCTCCAACTCGATGGCGACTACTAGCGGAGTGCTCTTAGCCATCGTCTTTCGCCGTCTCAAAGGCACCTCTGCAGGCTTATCCATTACCACTGGCACGAACATCGGCGTTGACGTCTGCCCCGATGGTTTCCGCGACTGCCGCCGCCAGGTGAACAACTGACCAGGCGACAAACCGTGCCGCCGCGCAACAGCACTGACCGACATCTCGCCGCTATGACTTTCGGCAACAATCTGAAGCTTCTCCTCGTCGCTCCATTCGCGGCGGCGACCTGATCCAGTGAAAACCTCAAACCGCTGCACCATCTCATCGGCCTTGGTGCTAGGCGTAAACCCTGTAATCGTCATATGTCGAAGCCCTGTTCGGGCACAACATCAACGATAAGCCGGCAATCCGGAAGGTGGGAGGAAAACAGCGCTTACCGTAATCCTTCTGTGGCGCAATGCCAGGATGGCAAAAAGTCCTCCCAATCCATAGGCCTTCGCACCGAAACAGATGCGCCTGTTGGTTTCCGCGCAGAACTGAGCCGGCTCCCGACCCCCCTCCCTTAAGAGACTGAATTCCTTTGCACTGAAACGTATCGACCAGGGTTTTGCAACTCGGTCAGCCTTTCAAGCTTTCAATAAGCAGGCGGAAAAAATGACGTGCGCGCATCACAGCGACATAAAAGGTATTAACATAACGCCTTTTATGTGTAAGGTATTGTCGCAATACCTTTAGGCGTCGGCAGAATCCGAAAACAATGGGGAACTATCTTGGACGTAATGACCAGCCGCTATAACGTTACGCAGTACTCGATTCCATTTCTTAGCTACACGACATGGGTACGCGTCACCACGCCCCGCTCAGGCAAGTGCGTACGCCCGCCTTTGATCGTTTTACACGGTGGCCCTGGAATACCGCACGACTATTGTCTGCCCATGGTTGCCTTGTGTGATGACCAGCGCGCCGTAATTCATTACGACCAAATAGGGTGCGGCCGCAGCAGCCGTTTACCAGATGCTCCAGCGGAATTCTGGACCGTCGAGCTTTTCGTCGATGAGCTAAGGAACCTCGTGGACCACCTCGGCTTGATGGGCGGATACCACTTGCTGGGTCAATCATGGGGAGGCATGCTCGGCCCGGAATATGTTTTGCGCCATCCGGAGCGCGTGCTCAGCATGATCCTCGCAGACTCACCGGCTTCGATGCCTTTGTGGGCGACAGGGACTGAGCAGCTACTGTCGCAACTTCCTGCAGACGTTCAGGCGACTATCCGCCAGCACGAGGCGGCTGGAACGACGGATTCCGAAGCATACCAACAGGCTGCCGCCAAATTCTATCAGCGGCACGTGTGCCGAGTGCACCCCTATCCGGATGTGTTGGAAAACAGCTTTGCGCGGTTGGCGGAAGATCCGACCGTTTATCACACTATGGTCGGCCCCAGCGAGTTCTCTTCAGTCGGAACGCTTAGAAACTGGTCTGTCGTCGAAAGGCTGCCGCAGATAGCAGTACCTTCTCTAGTGCTTGCAGGAGAATTCGACGAAGCGACCCCAATATCCTGGGAGCCGTTCGTCAGGCACATCCCGTCCGTCGAGCACCATGTCTTCCGTGGCGCGAGCCATACGCCGCATCTGGAAACACCGGTCGAGTTCTTCCAGGTCGTGAGCGACTTCCTGAAAAAACACGATGGCATCAAAGCTTAAGCTCATCCAAAAAAGGGGAATACAGCAATGCAGGTACTGGAAGGAAAGACCGAGCCATCGGCTTCGGCAAACACACTCGAATCCCTTGGCTATCATCAGGAGCTCAAGCGAACGATGTCGCTTGCCGACGTTGTTATCTACGGTTTGATCTATATGGTTCCGATGGCCCCCGTGGCCGTCTTCGGCTTCACCTCGAACTTTTCCTCCGGCATGACTGCCCTCGTCTATTTGGTCGCAGCGATTGCCATGCTGTTCAGTGCCCTCTGCTATAAGGAGATGGCCAAGCGCTATCCGGTCGCCGGTTCGGTCTATTCCTACGTGCGCTTCGGCATCAACAGCTACGTCGGATATCTGGCGGGCTGGGCGATCCTTCTGGATTATCTGCTGCTGCCCGCGCTGCTGTCGGTATTCGCCGCAAGCGCGATGACCGGACTTTGGCCGGATGTTCCCGCCTGGCTTTGGGTTGGAATCTTCGTCGCGCTTGCCGCCTTTATAAACCTCGGCGGCATAACCGTGACAGCTACGATGAACAAGCTCTTTCTCTGCATTCAACTGATCGTCGTAGCAATCTTTGTAAGCGCCGTGGGGATTGACCTGGTTAGAGGAACAGTTTCGCTATCACTGACCCCGCTCTTCAACAGCGACGTGTTCTCCTGGTCCATTGTTTTCGCCGCTATTCCGATCGCAGCACTCAGTTTCGTGGGGTTTGACGCAATATCGACGCTGAACGAAGAGGCTAAGGGCGGTGGCGAAACCGTTTCGAAAGCGACAATGATCGTGCTTGTGGCCGTGACGGTGATGTTCATGCTGCAGGTCTATCTTGCCTCGCTATATGTCGCACCGGGCACCGTTTTCGCCGAAGGCGATGCGACAAATAACGCGTTCTATACCATCGCTGGGCAGGTCGGCGGCGATTGGCTACGCATCATTGTTACGCTGACGTCCGCGCTGATTGCGATCTTCGCCAATTCAATTGCATCAATGGCAACATCGTCGCGTCTTATCTTCAGTATGGCGCGCGACCGCCAGCTGCCCGCCGTACTTGCGGTCGTCAGCGAAAAGAATAACGTACCCCGCAACGCAACGCTCCTCATCGCAGCGCTCTCGCTTTCAATCGGCATCTTCGGTGCAGAGCATCAAGGCCTGCTGACAACACTCGTGACGTTTGGCGCCCTCACAGCCTATATTCTGCTTAACATCGCTGTTCTCTACCGATTTGGTTTCATCGACCGCAGCCCCAGGCTGTTCCTTCACTGGCTCTCTCCGGTTATTGGAACAATCATTCTCGCCTACGCGCTTTGGCATGCCGACGCCAACGCGCAAATCCTCGGCGGTGTCTGGATGTGTATCGGCGTAGCGGTCGCACTCGCACTGCATATTGCTGGCCGGCTCGATAGCGTCGAGGAGGTTCGAGCTTAAATCATCAGACCGAACGTCGGGCGGGCGGTGCCGGGTCGCTCCTGGCACTGCAAATGGTCCGCGCTGCTTTTGGTTAGACGGGCGCTCCGTGTATAGGGGATTGGAAAGCAATATTCTGACGGTAATATGCTAGCCGCGCATGACCCATTTTTGAAAGGCAATCCACCTCAATGTCGGATGATGAAGTTGGCGCTAAAAGCCAGGATTTTTTCCAGGCTGCTGGCGGCCTGAAAGTAAGTACGGCCCGAGGTGAGCTTGCCGAGCGAATAATTACGGCAATTGCAATCGGTGCGTATTCGCCGGGCGAACAATTGCCCTCGGAACGAGACCTCTCCGAGTGGCAAGGCGTCAGTCGGGTCACCGTCCGGGGGGCACTCGAAATCGTTCGAAAACGGGGGTTATTAAATTCGAAGCGGGGACGCGGAGGCGGAAACTTCGTTGCGAATGTAGATCTGGAGCAAGTCGTTACGGGTATAACGCACCGAGTGCTTGAGGCGGAGATACCGCGTCTAAGGGAATTTGTCGATTTCCGTTGCCTTGTCGCCGCATTGGAGGCACGGACTGCAGCAGAAAGGCGCTCGTCCCAGCAGGCGCGCGAACTGGCGCTGATTCTGGAGGAGTTCCTTGCTACCGGCAATCCCGCCTCGGCACGCCGCGTCGATGTCGCTTTGCACCTTCAGATTACGAATATGGCCGGCAACGACCAGCTCGCCGCCCTGACGGCCCAGCTGAGTTCAAAAGCAACTATGGGATTCGGCGCGGAGCCCTACCCTTCTCACTATCTCCAACGGGCGCGCGAGGAACATACGGATCTCGTAGAGAGCATTATCGCGCAGGATCTGGATAAAGCCTACCGCACTGCATATAAGCATTTCGCCTTAACGCTCGAGATTGTCGAGGAGGCGTTCCGGAAATCCTGCGTAGGCAGAAATCCGTCGACGAGTGGATCGTAAAAAACACGGCGCCGGCGTAGGGGTAACTTCAACTGAGAGGAAATGTAAAAAGCTCTTGAACATGGGGTAATCGCGGGTCGGTTTCCCTAAAGGCATTGCCTAAGCAATATCTGACATGGGTGTTTGCCCCCGGTAAGGTGGAAATACGGGCTCACGATTGGAACAGGCCCAGCATCAAATGGGAGGGAACCATGGACCAATATATCGGGATTGATGTTTCGCGGAAAGATACTGCGGTTTCGATCCGAGAGAATAGGAAGCGTATCTGGCGGGGAATGCCCTTCCGATCCGAAAGAGTCAGCAGCGCATCACCGCAAGACGACCTTCACCGTGGGCTTACAAAGTCCCGGCAGCGAGCGCATGTACGATAGCAAACTTCTAGCCCTTCGTCGCGAAATCGAAACAGGGGGAGCGCGCGCCACCAAGGTCCCTGAAATCGCCGGGAGAGTTCGGCCGCTACCGCTTTTGCGATCACGAGCAGAACGCTTACCACCCTCCAACCGGAAATCTGCGTATCCACGATCGTTCGAAATCCGGAGAGTTGGTGGAGCAGGGCAGTCTGCTTTGACGCCTCAGATCAGCCAATAGATTGTATCGGAAACGAAAAAGCCTGCCGCGGGAGGAGGTGCGACAGGCTTTTCGAAAGAATTGAACAACGGCTGGGAGGAGGAGTGCCGCTATTCCGTCAGGCGCTCCTGGGAGGAGGAGTGGGTCGCCTGAACCACGAAGCTTTGCGGGAGGAGGTGCATCGCTTCGTTGACCTGAAGATATTAGAGCCTGCCCCGACCGCCAGCGTTCAGATCGCAGGGCAGCCATGCCCATGCTGCAATGCAATATGGAGCAATGCTTATTTTTCAGCCATTATGGTCGAGACTCGACTCTCTTTGTGCTGGTCTCGAAACCGAGGACGAAGTCGATCCCCTTGGCGGAGGACATTTCGCACGGCTTCAGTATCGACCCCGGCCAAGCCAACGATAGAGGTTGAAGCTGACGATATCTGATGGCCGCGGGTCGTAAATGAATCATTGCCTGCCGCGCTCCGTTTCAAGGTCTGCGGCGCCGCGATTGCCGCTCTGACATCATTGCCTTCAGTCGGCTTTGCGGGCGTGCGGTTCGACCTCCATGCGCACGCAGTTCAGTGCGTAGCGCATCGCATCGCTGAAAGACATCCAGGGGCGAAGATCGTCGAGAAGCTTGCCGGGCATCAGGTTTTCGAGGGGGCCCGCGCCCAGCTGCCGAGAGCTTTTCCATGATCCGGTAATCGCGCTCGAGCAATGATCGCGAGAGCCCGCTTCAAGATCTTTTTCCGTGAGTTGTTCAGCAGATCCATCGACGAGTGCCACGTCTCCGGATCAGCGAGATAGGCTTGCACAGAGACTTCAGCCGATATTGGCGGTTCCTCACAATCGGTGATATCGCGCAGCCACGAGGCATCCAATACAATCGCCTCCGGCGCGAAGCCATTGACGGAAACCGGAATCTCGGAATGGTTCTCACCTCGACCTCCTCTGCGTGGGTGCCACATGCGGCAACGCGGACTCAGTCCCAAGCCAACTCGCGACCGAGTATATCGGCGCCGAAGCACGTAAAAGAGGGCCGGAGACAGTGTCTCACGGCCCAGTTTTTTTCTTCGGCAGTGGAGGGAGGAGAACCACGCCGAGAAGATGAGAGTGACAGATTATGGTTAATGAATCGTAACCGTCCACCGTGACAGGTCGGTAAGGCGAAAAATCCACGGGAGACAATAGTGCAGCCACATTCGCGGTTGACCCGAGATGCTCTCCGGAGACGCCGGGGAGTGCAGTGTGGCTATCTCTTGAGAAGTGAAACCTGCCTCTCGAAGTCGGCTAGATCGAAATAGTCGCGCCAGACGGTGATGACCCCGTTCTCCACGGTGACCGTACCCATGACCGGCAACCTGATCGTCGCGCCACTGTCATGCGTGAACACATCGATCCGCTCGTTGAGCACAACGTTTCCCGATGCCGCGATGTTGCTAACGGTCCAGTCTACCTTGAACGCCGTCCCCACACCGAAGTCTTCATGGAATTTGCGGACGTTGTTTCTTCCTACGATGTTGGGCAGCGGAACGTTGTCGTAGAGAACATCATCCGACAGCATCGAAAGGGCGTCCTCTATGCGATTAGCCGTCCAGTGGCCGAAAAAAATGGTGGCAATGTCGATGGGATTTTTGGACATGATTGCGCTCCAGAGAGGGGTTTAGGCGAACTTGACGAAATTATTTGCCGGTAATGGTCCGCCAGGGAACTGCGCGAGCCGACCACCGATCGAGATGGGTCCAAGGTCGACGCCTGCAAAACCGAGCTTTGCGATCAGATCCGCGACCTCCGCCTTCGCGCGCTCATCGTCTCCCGAGTAGAAGAGGACACGGCTCCCGCCTTCCGCATGCGGGTCTTTGGTCAGAAGGGCGGCAAGAAGGTGATTGAACGCCTTCACCACCCGCGCCCCTGGCACCAGGCTGGCAACGATCTCCGTCGAAAGCCGTCCATTCAGGTCCGCGGGCTTGAAGAGCGGTGCCTCGATCGGGTTGTTCGCGTCGATGACGATACGACTATACCAGTTCGGCAAGCCGGCAAGGGCCGAAGGGAGCTTCGACCATGGAACGGCGATGAGAACGATGTCGGCTTTTGCCGCAGCCTCGATGGTACCCGCGGTGATGTGAGGGGCAAGCTCCTGTGCTAAGGTCTCGAGTGTCTCCGGCCCGCGGCTGTTGGCGATGGTTGCCGCAATCCCGTTTCGAGCGAGGATCCTTGCGAATGCGGAGCCGATGTTTCCCGCGCCGATGATGCCGATGGTCGTCATGTCTGTTCTCCTGTTGGATTGAGTAAGGGTTAAGCCGACTGGCCGCCATCGACGTTGAGGGTGGCGCCGGTGATATAGCCAGCGTCCGGTCCGACGAGGAATGCGACAGCCGCAGCAATGTCTTCCGGCTGGCCGTATCGGCCGAGCGCTGCCAGCTTGTTCAGGCTTTCCGCGAACGGGCCGTCCTGCGGGTTCATGTCAGTGTTGATTGCGCCCGGCTGGACGATGTTGACGGTAATGTTGCGCGAGCCAAGGTCGCGGGCCCATCCGCGCGTATAGGCAGCGACCGCTGCTTTGGTGGCAACGTAGTCGGCAGCACCTGCAAAGGGGATGTGGACAGCGCCCGTGGTGCCTATCGAGACGATCCGGCCGCCATCGGTCATCAGCGGTACCGCAGCCCGAACAGCGGCGACGACGCCTTTCACGTTGACGTCGATCTGGCGATCGAAAGCGGCCAAGTCCGCCTGCGCATTATCGACCATGCCGGTGACGAAAACTCCGGCGGAGTTGACCAAGATGTCGAGCTTGCCAAAAGCCTCATGAGCTGTGTGGACCAGTGCCACGACCTCGGCTGCGATGGCTTGATCTGCTTTCACGGCGAGCGCACGGCGTCCGATGCCTTCGATCTCCTTGACAAGCTCGCCGGCAATTTTGGCCGAAGCGGCATAGCTGAATACGACGTCTGCGCCGTCACGGGCAAGGCGCCGGACAATGGCAGCGCCAATGCCGCGTGATCCACCTGTCACGAGCGCGACCTTACCGGCGAGTGGTTGGTTTTCCTGGATCATCATCTTCATTCCTGTTTCTTGATGACGTGAAAATGGGCCAACAATTTCGTTTTGATTAGCCGCAAATAGGCGCTATCCGTTTCAAGTGATCGTTGAAGGTGAAAATGATGGAAAGCCTTGCGAACCTGGAGTCATTCGTGCGCAGCGCCGATCTCGGCAGCTTCTCGGCTGCGGCGCGGCGTCTTGGCCTGACCCCAGCAGGAGTGAGCCGCAATGTCGCGGCGCTCGAATCCAACCTGGCGCTCCGACTGTTTCACCGCAGCACCCGTAGCTTGACGCTCACGGAAGCTGGCGAACGGTTCCTCACTTCGATCCGCGATCATCTTGAGAACCTGCAGGGCGCAATCGCTGAAGCTGCGCAGCCGGACGGCCATCCTACCGGCACGTTGAAGATCAGCATGGGTCCGACCTTCGGCATCGGCTACATCCTGCCAATGCTACCCGAGTTCAGGCGGCGATATCCTCTCATTCGGCCGGAATGGATGTTCGAGAACCGACAGGTCGACCTGATCGCCGAAGGATACGATGCTGCGATCGGTGGAGGCTTCGAACTCGCGCAAGGCGTGGTCGCCAGAACGCTTGCGCCCGCCCATTTGATTGCGGTCGCCTCACCAGCTTATCTCGAAGGCCGCCCGCGGGTCACCATCCCAGTTGATCTCGCTGAGATGGACGGGATCGTCATGCGATCGCTGCGCACCGGTCGCGTCACGCAAAGGCAGATGCGCAACGCTGCAGGGGAAGAGCAGGCAGTCTCTCTCAAGGAAACGATTATCGTCAACGATCCAGCCGCCATGCGAGCCGCCGCGATCCTGGGGCTGGGAGTGACGCTGCTTGCGAAGCCTGACGCCATGCCTCACCTGGAAAATGGGGAGCTCGTGCGGCTGTTGCCTGGTTGGTGGGTGGATGCCGGGCCGATATCGATCTACTACGCCAACAAGACCCTGCTTCCTGCGAAAACGCGGGTGTTCATCGATTTCGTCGTGGAGTGGTTTCAGCGTGAGCACTACCCGGAGCGGTTTGCAGGCAGTTTGGGATGAACGGTTTGGGTTGACCTGTTCGAACGATCGCACCGGAAAAAACACACGGGCTGTGAAGCCCAAAGCCTGACTCACGTCGCTTGAAACCGAACATCTTTCGTGGCTAATCTCACTGATCCCCACCCAACTTGTTCATTCGAGTGATGTTCAGATCCGCAAACGCCGTGCAGATCAGAGTTTCTATTGACGAGATCCAGCCGGACATCTGGCGGCGCTTGATCCTGCCCGGCACGATCGCGGATGTTTGGGGTGATGAGCAGGCTGCTTTAATGGCATTACCCGCCATGTTTGACGGCTTCGTCGAGCAGAGCAAGCGCGTCTCGCCGACATGCCTGATCACTTTCGAGCGGAACCGTTACAGTGTGCCAGCATCATTTGCGAACCGGCGCGTCAGTCTGCGGATTTATCCAGAGCGGCTGGTCGTTGCAGCCGAGGGCAATATCCTCTGCGAACATCCGCGGATCATAGAACGCAGCCACGACAAACCGCCACGAACGATTTACGACTGGCGGCACTACCTCACCGTCATCCAACGCAAGCCCGGCGCTTTACGCAATGGTGCGCCTTTCCTGGAATTGCCACTAGCCCTTCGACAACTGCAGGACCAAATGCTTCGCCGCCTTGGCGGTGATCGGGAGATGGCCGACATCCTCGCTCTGGTGCTTCATCACGACGAACAGGTTGTCGTCAGGGCTGTGGAACTGGCTCTGGATCAAGGCGTCGCGACCAAGACGCATGTGCTGAATCTGCTGCACATGCTGATTGACGGCAAAACGACCGACGGCCCCGACATCGACACGCCGCAGGCGCTGACCTTGGTGCGTGAACCCAAGGCTAACGTCGAACGCTACGATGGCTTGCGAGTCCGGATCGTGGGAGGTCGCCATGCGTCATGATCCCGCCAGCGCCGCCGTCGTCATCATGCTGCGGAGCCTGAAGATGTATGGCATGTCTCAAGCGGTCACGGACCTGATCGAGCAAGGTGCTCCGGCCTTCGATGCAGCCGTGCCGATCCTGTCCCAGTTGCTGAAAGCCGAGATGGCTGAGCGTGAGGTCCGGTCCATCGCCTATCACATGAAGGCTGCACGCTTCCCTGCCTACAAGGACATCTCCGGCTACGACTTCGCTGCCAGCGAGATCAACGAGGCGACGGTGCGCCAACTGCATCGATGCGAGTTCATGGACGGAGCGCAGAACATTGTCCTCGTCGGCGGACCGGGCACAGGCAAAACACACGTCGCGACCGCTATCGGCGTCCAGGCTATAGAGCATCACCGCCGAAAGGTCCGCTTCTTCTCGACCATCGAATTGGTCAATGCGCTCGAGCAGGAGAAGGCAAAGGGCAAGGCAGGCCAGATCGCCGAGACGCTGGTCCGTCTCGATCTGCTGATCCTCGATGAGCTCGGATACCTTCCGTTCAGTGCCTCGGGCGGAGCGCTGCTCTTCCATCTGCTGAGCAAGCTTTACGAGCGCACCAGCGTCGTCATCACCACAAACCTCAGCTTCAGCGAATGGGCCACCGTCTTCGGCGACGCCAAAATGACGACCGCGCTGCTCGACCGTCTGACCCACCGTTGCCATATCCTGGAAACCGGGAACGACAGCTTCCGCTTCAAAGCCAGCTCGGCCGCCGCAGCACAGAAGAGAGGAGAAAAAGCAAATCCCTTGACCAAAACCTGATCAGAAAATCATACTTAGAGGTTCTCACTTCTCGGTGGAAAAATGGAGTGAACCCTTTGGGCTGGACCAGCGAGGCGCTTCAAACTAAGCCGCCTGCTGGGCGAGTTGGGTTTCAAATTCTTCTGGCGACTTGTAGCCAAGGGCCGAGTGCAGCCGCTTGGCATTGTAGATCTCCTCAATGAACCTGGGCAAGCGTTCGGCCACATCCGCGAAGGTTTCGTAGCCGGCAGGATAGATGTCTTCCACTTTCAGGGTCTTCATAAAGCTCTCTGCCTGCGCATTATGGTACGGGTTGCCGACGGCGCTCATGGAACCCTGCAGGCCGGCGGCATCGAGCGCTCGTCGATAGGTCTCACTTGCGTATTGGCATCCGCGGTCCGTGTGGTGGATGCAGCCGGGTGGAGGCTTTCTGTTCTCAAGCGCCGAACTCAATGCGGCCAACGCCAGCGGCGTATCCAGGCGTTTTGACAGGCCATAACCGACGACTTTCCGGCTGCAAGCATCGAGAATCACGGCGAGATAACAAAAGCCGACGGCTATGCGGATGTACGTGAAGTCGGCCACCCAGACCATATCGGGTCGCGCCGGGACGACATTGCAATAGAGGTTTGGGTAAATCGGCGAACCGTGGTTGCTATCCGTCGTACGAACATACCGCTTGCGAGGCTTGATACCGAGGCCATTGGCCCGCATGACGCGGGCGACACGCTTGTGGTTGACCAAGTGGCCTCTTCGCTGAAGCTCGTGCGTCACGCGCCGGTATCCGTAGCAAGGCAGCTCGTCCTGGATATCCTCGATGATTGCAACGAGCTCGCTGTCGCCGAGATTTAAAGCCTTTGCCGTCGATCGGTAATAATAACTGCTTCTCGGGAGATCGATCATTTTGCACCCCCGTCTGACAGAACAGGCCGGGGACCGGTGACGATGGAGGAGTTCCCGCTGTCGCCGGCGATCGGATGGCGAGGTGTTTTTTTAACCAGGTCCAGCTCCATGGTGAGCTGGCCGACCTTACGTTCGAGCGCCGCAATGTGGGCCTCGTACTCCGCGATGACGCTGGCCTCTGCCTCTTCATCATTCAGCTCGCCGCGGTCGAACTGCGTCAGCCATAACTGGATGAGGTTGGCCGAGACGCTATAAGTGCGCTGTGCATCGCGCCGTCCAATGACGCCATTTCGGATATCCTGGCAAAGCTGCAATTTGAACGGCGTCGAATGCCGGCGATATGGACCTCGGGACTTCATGAGCCTTCTCCGATTGAGGCCCGCAGAGGGTGTCAGTTTTTAGCTGTCCCGTGGTCCAGCCCAAAGGGTTCACTCCAAAACCGGCTCAGTTCTGCGCGGAAACCAACACTCTGGCGCCTTGAAGGGATATGAACCACCGGCATGCTAATGTTTGAAGGTATTTTCACGATGCCATTGTAGAAACTGTGGATGCGGGCGCTCGTGAATACCTGCCGGTACGATCGCCTTTCCTGTCCTGTTTATGAGACCCTGGATACTGTCGGAGTCGTTTGCGTAGCGTGAGATAAGGATCTCAAGATCGTCCGATAAACCGATGAGACCGCGGTCGAACATCCAATGCGCCGTTCCCGACAAAGCGATGCCGTTCGATAAGATGTCCGGACCATTCGCTTCGACCGGGCGAATGTGAGCAGCATCGACTTCGGCACGGCCGCCGCCATTGATCAGCTTCAAACCCGTTACTGCGCATCGTTTGTCGTAGGCTTGCAAAATCAGCCGACGGAACAGGCGATCACGAACGATACGTGACGAAAGCTGCGCGATGCGCACCTTCTCCTGTTCGAACATAAATGGAGCCTGCCCAATGTCCGAAAACCCACTCGGTTCCGACGTCACAGCTGCTTCCCCGGATCGCGGCAACTCCGTTTGATCTTCTGCCAGTCCGATCGACAGGATGCGATTGAAGTCTACCGCTGAGATCGGCCGCACGGCCGCTTGCGCCCTTCCCGAAATCCGTCCCGCGTCGTTGAGCACTCCGCGCTCGATTACACCCTCTGGCCCGCTGAAGGGAACGGCGTTGACGAAATCGAGATAGCTGCCGGGCTCGATCAGAGCCAGATACATTCCGGGTGCCGTGGGATCCGGAATCACCTGTGCGACTTTGGCCATCGCGAAATATCCCCGCGTCGCCGCCACTTTTCGGGGCTCGTAATAGATGATCCAGTCTCCGACACAGGCCTGGACACGGCCAAGATACTGGCTCGGAAACTGATATTGCTCAGCCGGGCTGTCGTCGTAGATCGAATCTGTGCGATGAATGAAAACCTCAAATCCCATACTCGTTCCCTACCATGGTGACTGCGATTTAAACCAGGGAGATCGGTCGTTATAAATGCCCCCAGGCTAGGACGGCTGTTTGTCGTCTAGCAGCTGGCTACTCAGTTCGCACACGTGGCGAGGATCGGTGTCATCAGCCTTATGTGTGCATCGATACGCTCGAGAACCTTTTCCGGAACGACCTCGCGTTCCGGCAATGACCACCAGAGTTTGTCCACGCGTTCGACCGTGTCGATCACCGCATTGAGGACTGCGGCTTCCGGCAATCGCGCGCGATTGGCGAAGGCTTTCCATCGCTGTGCATTCAATGCCTTGAAAGTACGCTCGCCGGCGAGCGACAGAGCCATAGCGTCCGCCGGGATATACGGGATCGTCGAGAGCACGTCATAAATAGGCGCGAGATCCGATTTGTCGCCAGCACCTCGATAGATCAATGACCAGTTTTTCAGGTGCATGTCGCCATTGCCCGTTAAGGCAGCCAGAGCCAATCGGCGGACGAACTCGAGAGCGGCGGCGGACGACACGGCAACGTTCAAGGCCGCAGCGATATCGTGATAGGCGGCACCTTCGTATTTCCGGGAAGGATAGACGCCAAAGACCTGCGCAAAATCCTCGATATGGATCCGCTCGCCGTTTGCGCCACGATCGAAGCGTTTGACGAGCAGGACTTTTCCATCGGACAGCGTCTCGAATTCCTTTGGAATGCCTTCGAATTCCGATTGCTCGACGAGTTCGCGTTCCGGTACCTCCATACCGATCGCTTCAGCCAAAGCGAGATTGGCATACTCGTTTTCCGAGACGCCGGGGAAAGAGGTTGACGGAAACTTGGCGATGTACGAACCCTGCTCGTCGCCTAGTGGCAGGGTCAGGCCGCCGCCTTTTCCCGTGTTCTTGATAACCGAGAGCTTCATTTGCACACCGGCGAGCGAGAACCGAGCTTTCGGCTTGGGAGCGGAGATGTCCTCCTGCCGAGCGAATGTTCCATCACCCGGCACGACGCGGACGGCACCCGGCAGGTCCGCCCCGAGTGCGACAAGCAGATCAAAATCATTCCCGACGCGAACACTTTCTGCGTGGTGCTTCTCCATCGCCTCGCGCAATTTGTCCTCTGGGAGAAGATTGGCAAAGAACGCTGGCAAGGCTCTCGCCACAGGCTTCGGGTCTTTACGCAAGCCGCCGCCGACTGCGCGAAAAGACAGGCTGACGACCGGAACTCCGCCTGTCGCGCGATAGCTATCCTCGAAGCTGAACGCGTTGAAATCGCCGGGCGTCCGTACAATTGTGCCGACCTTCACGTCGTTCAGCAGCACATCAAGCGACGAAATTGATCTCGGATTAGGAAAGGCCTCAGTCACCACGTTCACCGTCTGGATTTGCAACGAATGCCGGAAGATCATCGAGATCGTCGTGCGGCCGCAGTAAAGCGTTGACGGCCGGAACCATCGCCTGCGGGATGAGCACCAGTTCGAGTCCGAGAGCACGGGCGATGTTAATCAGGGTCGTCGTACGCGCGGCACTGCTTCCGGCCTCGATCTCGCGATAGCGGGGACGCGATATCCCCGCCATGTCGGCGACCTGCTCCTGGGTCAATCGCTTGACCTTGCGCGTAGCCTTCAGCAACTGTCCGATATCCAATAGCGCATCTGACTCGGAGCGTGCCATCATCCTTCCCCGTCCGCTCCTCTTGGAACTGGTGGGTAACTAGCAAAATCGTCCCTTCCAGTCAAAAGAAAAGATACATATACGGACCATTCTGAATAATATGATCTGTTTACATATCATTCATGACGTTCGCAGACGACGGCATGAGGCTTTCCCACCTTACATGCTTCGTTAAAGGCCACCGCTTATTTCCGCTCGCCCTCGGCACTGGTGCCGACAAGAAATGGAATGAGCATGCCCAAACACGATCTTTCATCACGTCATTTTCAGCGCAAAATCTCCGAATTCTGCGAGATGCGTATTGCACCGATATGCTCGAAGCGGGTGCTGGAGAACGTTCGCCCTTACCTGATCGGCCTGATCATATATCGCAAGCGGCCGCCTGTCCTGAACGGTCGTCTCGACTGGATCGCGCTCGGGGAGGCTTGCGGGATCGAAGACGAGATGACGGCAGAACTGAAGAAGCAGCTAGCGCCAGCACTGGATGCGATCATGCGATGGCTGAAGGTGCCGCCGGTTGCAGATGACGTTCCGTCAGCCAAGGTGTCTTCGCGCGCAGGCAGAATGGCATCGGTCAAAAAGCCGGCGGCCGTTTCCACAACCAGAAAACCGCAACGCGGCCCAATGGATGGCTTGTTCGAACGGAATACATCGGCGCAGCGCGGACCCGCTCCGAAGCCGATCAGCCCATTTCCCGATGCCTTGTTCGAAGCGACAGACGATCTGGCGAGTTTTCAGGATGCGCTGATCTACCATATGCGCCGGTTCGGCGACAGCTATTGGCAGCTCTACCGCGCTGTCGTTCGCCTCACCGAGACTTTCGACAGCAAGACACTTCTGTCCTGGATCCAGGGCGAGCGTGTGCCGCGATCGGTTGCGAGTTTTAACATCCTGCGCCGCATCGAAATACGATACCGACTGTCAGAAGGATACTTCAAGGCAAAGCTTCCGCATCAGGCGCGCTCGCTCTACGGTCACGATCTTGGCGATATCAGTCCAGCCAAGCGGCGGCGGATTTCCTTGCACCTGCCCGATGATTTCAGCAGCCTTCCCTTTACCAAGCGAGAAGAGATCCTTGACTGGGTCCGCCGGATCATCGTCTCTGGTTCAACCGAGTATCGCCGTTACCAAGCCGCAAAGAGCAAGGAGCGATATGCGATCCGTTTTCCCGGTATCACCTATGGTGGCGGTTCGCCTTCACTTCGACCTCTAACATCTGCCACCAACGCCAACCAGAACATGGCTGAGGAACTCGACGATCCAGAGCTGCTGTCAGGCGTCATCGACGCGCCGCCGCGGCTTGCGATGGAAATGGCGGACCTCATTCGTTTCAAGACCTCGACCCTGACGGCGATTGGTTTTCAGCGAAATGGGGTCTGGGGTGAAGAAACCGCATCCCAAAAAATCGAACATCTCGGCTTGATGTTTGGTGCCCTCGCCGCGTCTCCCTCCCGCATCGTCAAAGGTCGCGGTGTTCCGCTCAGCCAGTTGAGCTTTGGCGTGTTGGTATTCGCAGGCGTTTGGGACTGGTATCTGCAATGGCCTGAACAGCGGCGCGGCTTCTACACCAAATGGGAAGAGGACATGCTAATGGTGGCTCAGGCTCTCACGCGAGCTGACGTAGGCTGGATCCGGCAGCATCCAGAGCTTTTGAAGAACGTCAGGCCGATCGATGGTCTCATCGAACGAGAGGAGATCGAGTTCGCAACCCGAGACTGGAACGGCGCCTGCGACGCGTTCCACCGGCATGCGGCGAACCGGTCGAAGGAAATCCAGCGTGTCATGCGTGTCCATCGCGATCCGTTCGAGCCGATCATGTGCATCCTGGAGGCCGACAGCCCCCTCGCCGAATATCGCAAGATCACCGACGAAATCCTGAAACGCATGCCGGACGAAGATCGCTATCCGCGACCGGCGGCCGAAGCCGTCCGATCATTTTTGCTCCTGCGCCTCGGCCTACATCTCGGCCTTCGCCAGAAGAACCTGCGTCAGCTCCGCGTCTGCGCGCGCGGGCATTTCCCGACATCAGAGCGACGGCTTGAGGACCTGAAATGCGGTGAACTCCGGTGGAGCGACCGGGAGCGCGGCTGGGAAGTCCTGATCCCCTCGGTCGCATTCAAGAATTCCGGGTCATCGGTTTTCGGGCAGAAGCCATTCCGGTTGATCCTTCCAGACCTCCTCGATCTCTACAAATATATCGATGCTTATATCGACAAGCATCGCGGCGTATTGCTTGGCGGCGCAAAGGATCCCGGCACATTCTTCGTCAAGACGGTGAAACGACGAGCCTCGACGCGGCCTATGACTCGACGAAATTCTATGAGGCTTGGCGGACGGTGATTCAGCGATACGGGATCTACAACCCCTACACAGGGCGTGGCGCTATCAGAGGGCTGCTGCCGCATGGGCCACATAATCTGCGGGACATTCTCGCTACCCATATCCTCAAGCAGACCGGTTCTTACGAGCAGGCCAGCTACGCCATTCAGGATACGCCTGATGTAGTGCAGCAGCACTACGGTCGTTTCCTGCCTCAGGACAAGGCTGCACTGGCGGCAAAAATCCTGAACAAGGTTTGGGAAGCCGCGTAACGAAATCAAGGTTACACTGCTTTAGGCTCGGAACGTTACGCCTGAGAGCTGACCTACTCGTCGCCTTGAATGGATCTGAACCAATGTCCCACTCAAGCGCTTTGGCCAAGCATCTGAAACTTTGTGATATCTTATGCAGGTTCGCTAGACAGTAGACACAGCGATCAGGCGGCGTTCCGCTCTCGATTTAGCCTCACCTTAATCCGAATTATCCAACCATTTGATAAATTGCAGTGCTCATCAACATTTTTGCCAGATGGCTTCGGGTGGCCAGAAAATTGAGCTGGATAGGAGACTGACTTCCGCAGGCAACAGTTTCTTACATGAGCGGAATTCCGTACATTTCATAAATATGTTGCGGAATTCAGCTCGTGCATGTA
This sequence comes from Rhizobium sp. Leaf453, assembly GCF_001425605.1. Taxonomy (GTDB): domain Bacteria; phylum Pseudomonadota; class Alphaproteobacteria; order Rhizobiales; family Rhizobiaceae; genus Pararhizobium. The sequence goes on from NZ_LMRG01000010.1 coordinate 107,594, forward strand.
GAAAGGATTCATGCGGAATTCCGCATCATCCCTACAGTAGAGCGGAATTCCGCATGAAAATTGCCGTTTTTCAGTTATTGGGCGAACAACTACTCGCAGCCCGTAAAAGGCGCGACCTAAGTCAGTCGGCGCTCGCGGAGCGACTTGGCCGAAATCGTGCCCGCATATCGGAACTGGAACGTGACCTTGCCAATAATCGCTTGGGCAGGGACCGTCTGACTCTGTTTGCCGAACTCTGCGATACGCTTGATCTCGTCCCCGTGCTTATCCCCAAATCGCGTATGGAACGCGTACGGCTGCTAGTCGATGACGTACCTGTTGCTCCAAGACATTCGACCGAGGTTCCCAGAGCTTTCGACGAGCTGTTCATCGACCTCGACGACGATGAAATAAAGGAAGGGTAATGGCAAAAGCAGCGGCGGTCCTTGGCGTCTTTATGCTCGACGAAAAAGGAGTGTCTGTCCGGGCCGGAACGTTAACGCGCGACGCGGATAGAGCGGTGTCTTTTGTCGTTGCGGAGAGCTTCCTGCGGGACGCGACGAGGCCGATCCTCAGTCTCGGCTGGTATGATCCGGATTCCGACCAGGGGACACGCGAAAGGCTCGCCTCGCGGGGAGATAAAATCGGGCTGCACGGAAGGTTGCCGCCTTGGTTTTCCGGGCTTCTGCCGGAAGGAGCCCTGCGCGAGCTGGTGATGACAGAAATGGGTCCGGGTGATCACGACGAATTCGACGTGCTGACCCGCCTCGGAGCGGACTTGCCCGGCGCGGTGTTGATTGTCCCGGAGACCGATATACCGGCGGCGGCGGGACCGCTGGACCTCGGAAATGTCCATGGCTTCAAGGCGCCGCTTCCCGAAGGGGCTGTAAAATTCTCACTGGCAGGCGTCCAGCTAAAATTTACCGGCAACCGGGATGGCGATCGTCTGACAGCTCCAGCACGGGGAGAGACGGGTCGTAGCATCATCAAGCTGGCCAGCGAACGATTTCCCAATCTTCCCGAAGCAGAGTTTGCCGCCATGCAGATGGCGAGCGGAATAGGCGTCAGAACCGCGCCATGCCGGCTTATCTCTCGCGACGCGATCCGGGACGTTCCAGCCGAATTGCTCCAGCATGGCGAAAATGTGCTTGTCGTGGAGAGGTTCGACAGGTCTGCTGGCGGCCGCATCCATATCGAGGACGCCGGCCAGATTCTCGGCGCGGTAGGTGAACGCAAATATACGATGGGTACGACCGAAACGGTTATTAACATGGTTCGCCGTTTCAGTACCGATCATCGAGATGACGTTCTAGAAGCCGTCAGACGTGTCGTCGCCGACGTGCTTCTAGGAAATGGCGACAATCATCTAAAGAACTGGTCCTTTTACTTCCCGCAAGCCGGCGAGATTAGACTATCTCCCGCCTACGATATCGTGCCGACGGTCCTGTATCTCCCCCGAGACGAGATGGCATTGCGCTTCGTCAGGACACATGATTTCGATGCAGTCAATCTGCATCGTTTCGAACGGGTTGCGAGCTTTATCAAGCTGGATCCAAAGCTCATCGCGCGTGAAGTCCAGCATGCCGTCCGTCGAGCCTTAGAAACTTGGCCAAAGATTGCCCCAGGTCTTTTGGGACCCGACTCTTCGGATCGGATTATGAGGCGGCTCAACACGTTGACGCTTGTCCGTGAGGTGCGTCTAAGGATGGGGCTATGATAAGTCTGAGCGATGACGGATGCGCGGCATTTCAGCTGCGTACCCGCCCTCGATGTTAACTGCGTGGAGGCGTCATTACGCTCTTGAAAAGAATCGAACGGCCGACTGGTTGGTCGGAGAGCTTAAGTGTCTGAAAAGACATGCTTCGTGGGATAACGCCTATTTATGGAACTTTTACTTTGCTCGATCTGACCGGCAACGTTTCTTTGTTGTAAGGCCCGGTGTGTACCAGGCAACCTTCAATGCTTAGTTCCCTATAGGGCAAAGGATGCCGACAGGAGCTTCGCCGGTATTGCAGGGTCGTCCGCATCGGTAACGAGAAGCAGGTCCAGTGTCTCATTCTCCATCTGAGCGCTGATACCTTCCACCTTGTATGGCTTTTCGAGCTGGTGCAGCGAGAGCAACTGCCCAGTTGTGTCAACGATTCCGATCGCGGCTCCTACGCAGTGACCATCAAGATATGCGTCGTCGGTATCTTCCGCCACGGCACAAAACACCACGTCGCCACTGGGCAGAGCCGCCGCATCGGTGAAGCAGAGTGGAACGCCCTCGATCATACCAAGATCCACTCTCCTGATGGCGGACGGCGCAAGTGCGGCGGCAACAGGATCTCGCAAAGCCTCGAGAACCGGCAGCAGCGGGTAATGGATGATCGCGTTGGCGATATCTCTCTTGTTGCCGCGCTGGAACAACAGGAGTTCTTCGTCGATTACGGCCGCTCCCTCGATGTTGAGATCGGCGAAGGCTTGATGAAGCGGGCCGAGCATCGGCCCCATATCGACTTGCTCGGGTGAAGTGCTGAGCGCACCTCGCGCGTCAAGCCCAAGGAGAACTCCGCGGCCGCGGTTTGGCCTCGATGCTGATCCCAGCGCCAATAGAGCGCCATCCGAAAAGCCCTCGAAAGCTGGAACGAACACGATCGCCTCCAGGTCCGGCTTTTGGCGCTTTCGATCGGCCTTCATGATGGGCAGGTCGCCCGAAAACAGGCGGACCAATCGACCCGGCCCGTTGTCATAGGCGGAAAACGCCCCGAGGTGATGTTCGTCATCCGCAACGACATAGAAGTGCGGGCCGACGCACACCAGACCGCTTGCGGAGCTGATGTAGGACAGCTGCGTGTCACATCTCTCCGGAGAGACGTCGAGTTGTCGAAGTTCGGTCGTAACAATCATCCAACCTTGCTATCACCGTGGACGTCGGCGCTCTACCGGCTGAGACGCGAAATTGTCTTGGTTTCAATTGAATACGAAGTTGCAACGCATGCCTCCCCCACAACAGGTAAAACGTTGAAATCTTTAAGCCGACGGCATACCACAATTATGGAACTTTGCTTATGGAATGGCCCGCCCTTTCTCCAGCGTCTGTTAGGATGCTGCAGGTGGAAGGAAGAAAGGAACGAGCCAATGTCTATAGCGATCCTTGGAGTTGATCTGGGCAAGACTTCTTGCAGCATAGTTGGTGTCGATGACATCGGCGCGATAGTTGTCCAGCGAACAATGCGTCGCGAGACGCTAATTGAGTACGTAGCGAAGCTCCCTGCCGCCCATCATCTGGGTCACCTGTTTGAGGCACAAGGCCACGAGGTCCGGCTGATGTCGCCGGAATACGTTCGCCCCAACATCAAGGCGCAGAAAAATGATGACCGGGATGCAGAGGGTATTGCCGAAGCTGCATCTCGGCCGACCATGCGTTTCGTCAACCTTAAGAGCCAGGAGCAACTGGACATCCAGACCCTGCATAGGGTGCGTTCTCGCCTTGTGGCCGAACGAACAAACCTCATCAATCAACTTTGTGCCATCCTGCTGGAGCGCGGGGTGATCTTCCCGGTCGAGCGGCGAAAACTTGAGCTCGGCGTGGATGGTATGCTATCCAAGAGTGCCCAGATACTATCGCCGCGTGTGCATCAGCTGGTTGCTGATCTACGCAGCGAATGGAAGGAACTCGACAGAAAGATCGACGCACTGAATGCCGAGTTTATCCGGTTGGCACGCGGTGACGCCGCCATGCGCAGACTGACTTCGATCCCTGGTGTTGGCGTTCTTAATGCAACGGCCCTGGTCGCGGCGGTGGGTGATGCAAGCAGCTTCGCCAAAGCTCGGGATCTGGGGGCCTGGCTCGGACTGGTTCCCAGGCAATACAGTACTGGCGACAGACCCCGATCGTGTCCCCGGACGTGGTGTAGCTTAGGCGGCCACGGCTCATCCCAGAGGGCCGGATGAGTGTCAGCTTGCGGCTGGCAGGCTGATGAGCGGATCATCGCTCATTGTGGCGATGGTTTCCAGTGTCATGTATCGGGACCTCTGGACGGCCCATTCGTCGTTTTGCTCCAGGAGCAAGGCACCGACCAGTCTGACGATGGCGTCGTCGTTGGGGAAGATGCCAACTACTTCAGTGCGTCGCTTGATCTCGCCGTTGAGACGCTCGATCGGATTTGTCGAATGAAGCTTGGTCCAGTGGGCCTTGGGAAAGGTCATGTAGGCGAGCACGTCCTGCTCGGCACTGTCCATGAGACTCGCGAGTTTCGGCACCTTCGGCCTGATCTGGTCGGCGACATTGCGCCACTGGGTGCTTGCCGCCTCCGGTGTATCCTGGGCAAAGGCCGTGGCGATGAAGGCTGAGACGACGCGGCGTCCGCTTTTTCCGGCATGGGCAAGCGCATTGCGCATGAAGTGGACACGGCACCTCTGCCAGTGTCGCGGCGAGCACCTTCGATACTGCGACTTTGATGCCCTCATGTGCATCGGATACGGCGAGCTTGACGCCGCGCAGGCCTCGTCTGGTTAGCTTGCGCAGGAACTCGGTCCAGATCGCTTCTGCCTCGGATGTGCCGATTTCCACGCCGAGCACCTCGCGTCGGCCATCGGTGTTGACGCCCACGGCGATGATGACGGCGACAGAGACAATACGACCGCCGCGCCGGACCTTCAGATAGGTGGCATCGATCCAAAGATAGGGCCATTCTCCCTCAATGGGCCTGTCAAGAAAGGCCTTCACCTTCTCGTCGATTTCCTCGCAGAGCCGGGACACCTGGCTCTTGGAGATGCCCGACATGCCCATCGCCTTGACGAGGTCATCGACGGATCGGGTCGAGACGCCTTGGATATAGGCCTCCTGGATCACCGCCGTCAGAGCCTTCTCGGCCATGCGGCGCGGTTCGAGAAAGCTCGGGAAATAGCTGCCTGTGCGAAGCTTGGGAATGCGCAGCTCGACGGTGCCCGCTCGTGTCTCCCAATCCCGGTCGCGATAGCCGTTGCGCTGAGCCAGTCGAAAACCATTCTTCTCGCCATAGCCCGCGCCGGTCTTCGTCCCGACCTCCAGCGCCATCAGCTTCTCGGCAGCAAAGCCGATCATCTCGCGCAGCAAATCGGCGTCGGCGCTCTTCTCAACGAGTGAGCGCAGGTTCATCATGTCGTCGGTCATCGGTGGTGTCCTTCAGGTTGGTCTAAGCAACCCGACCCTACCGGAAATCACCGATGGCTATGAAATCCAGCTACACCACGTCGTGGGACACGATCCAGACCCCGACTGCTTGCGATATCAAAACGTGGAAATACCTACTTGCGTACGTTGCTCATTCATGGTGCTCGTGCAGCGCTACCGTCGCTTTCAACAGCTGATGAGACCTGTGCGCGGGCCGGTTTTCCAATTGAATTTGCTGCATTTTTCTCCGGATTGAACGAAAATGTGCGGTTGTGGGCATCGCCACGTCCGCCTTGAGATGGCGGCCGATCGGAGGGCGTGTTGTTTCGTCGCCTATCCCGCCGTAGCAATGATCCTCAAACTCCGTTTCATATTGTAGGCGATAGCGGTCAGGCGAATTTGAACGCCTGCCTTTGCTAGCCCTCGCCATCGCATGCGGCGCAGGCCGTAGCTTCGTTTCCAGGTGCCGAAGATCTTCTCGATCCGACCGCGGATACGGTGGATCGGTTGGTTCCAGGCATCGAGACGTGCTCGGATTTCGGCTTCGTCGCGCCCCCACATGCCAGTAGCGATAACGCGCGGCGTGCCGCCCCTGGCAATGACCGCCTTGCCAAAATGGTCACCCCGGTAGGCACTGTCGGCATAAACATCGCAGGGATTATCCGGCAATGCATCAGGACCGGCCTTACCATCGTTGATATTGGCGGGTGTCACTGCAACCTCCTCGACGAGGGCCGTATCGGCATCGGCACCGACATGCGCTTTGAAGCCATGAACCGCAGGTCGGCCCTTATGCTTGACCCAGTGGCCCTCGCCATCATCCTCGCTGGCCGAGGCGATAATCGTTGCATCGACCAGTGTGCCGGTCTTGACCTGGATCGCCTGTGCCTTGAGCTGGCCGGTGATCGCGTCGAACAGAGGCTTGTCCAGACCGTGCGTAACAAGGTTCCGGCGAAACCGAACGAAGGCGGTACGCTCAGGCGTCGGTTGCGATCGGGAGAAGCCGCAAAACCGGCGGAACGAGGCACGATCATCCAGAGCTTCAGCGAGCTTCACATCCGACAGATCATACCAGATCGACAAGAGCACCGCCTTGAATAGAGCCAATGGCGGTCAAGCGGGCTCTCCCTTGGCCGCGCACGATATAAGGCGGAGCGCTTCGTCGACCGGCGCCCAATCAATCAGCCGGCTGAGGTCATCAAGAGAAGAGGACGAACCCCGATCAACAGCAAATCCGAGCGCTTCCTGCCCTATCCGGCGACGGCTCATCACAAACCTCCATCTCTCGACAAAGGAATTGAATCATCAATGATTCCAGACGTCTATAAATATCCGCGCACAGGTCTCATGAGACGCCTCTGGGGCGATGGCTGAAAGCCATGATCGAGCGAGGCGTGCACCGTAACGCCATTGTTGTGGCTCTGGCTAACAAACTGGCGCGGATAGCGTGGGCTGCGTTGCGCAAAGGAACAGGCTTTGACCGTGGTTACCCGGTGACTGCGTAACAGGATCAGCTACGCATTATCAAACGCGTAGCCCAAAGGGGTTTGCAGGAAGGATCGTAAAGATGGCCTGGCAGTCGAACGGCATATGGAAAGCCCGGTTAAAAAAATGGCACTGGGTGCCGGAGTGCTTTATTGGGGCTCCAAATGCGCGGATGTCCATCTTGGCCATGAGCATGCTATGAGGCCGTATACGTTGACGCAGACTGATCAGAAAATCGCAAAATCCTCTTGCAAGCAGGGCGGGCCATACGTTTTCTAAGCGACACGCTGCTTCAAGTAAAAACGCGCTTCAGCGTGGGAAATCAAGAACATGCCGCAGCGACTGTGGGGATGCAGGAAGCCGGCGGGGCCGCTATCTTTGTCACTCACACTTGCTAGGTCTGACGAAAGACATCGTTAATCCTTCTATGGCGCAATGGGCGGATGGCAAAACGTCCCCCAAAAACCATCGGCCTTCGTACCGAGGCTGACGCGCCACTGAAAAGCCACGCTCCGGCTGCTCGCGACCCTCGCCAACCCGCCCTGCCCTTCGACCCGATGCCGGACAGGATAGAGCCGTGCCTTGCGCTGCTGACCGGCAAGCCGCCGAAGGGTGACTCGCCAACCCGCCCTGCCCTTCGACCCGATGCCGGACAGGATAGAGCCGTGCCTTGCGCTGCTGACCGGCAAGCCGCCGAAGGGTGACGACTGGGCTTTTGAAATCAAGTGGGATGGATACCGGCTGGCGGCACACGTCGAGCCGACGAAGGTCCGGATCCTGACACGAGGTGGGCATGACTGGACGTCACGTTTCACCGGTATCGCCAACGCCGCGAGGAACCTTGGCGCGGCAACGATGATCCTYGATGGGGAAGCGGTCGTGCTTGATGACCAAGGCCGACCTGATTTCGGCGCGCTTCAGGCAGCGCTTGGCGGCCGAGGTGGGAAACGCGACGCCAGAGCGGATGGGGAAGCGGTCGTGCTTGATGACCAAGGCCGACCTGATTTCGGCGCGCTTCAGGCAGCGCTTGGCGGCCGAGGTGGGAAACGCGACGCCAGAGCAGCCATCTTCTACGCCTTCGATTTGCTCTACCTCGACGGCCACGACGTTTCGCGAATGGACCAGGCCGAACGCCGAATGCTGCTTGAGACTGYCCTGACAGACCCGGATGGTACGATCCGGCTTTCCGAGGAGATCGAGGCAGACGGTGAAGTGCTATTTCAAAGTGCTTGCGAGCACGGTCTTGAGGGYATCATTGCCAAGCATCGTCACCGACCATACCGATCGGGCCGGCAAGGCGATTGGCTCAAGATCAAATGCGTGCAGAGCGAGAGCTTCCTGGTGATTGGYTATGAACCGTCGACGACAATGCCAGGCGCGATTGCAAGCCTCCTGTTGGCGGCAAGGAAGGGTGACGGCCTTGTCTATGTYGGCTCTGTCGGGACCGGCTTCAAAGGCAGCGTGGCGCGGGAACTCAAAGCGCAGCTCGACAGTATTCGCGAGGCGAAACCGGCGGTACRCGCAAAGGCACAGGGCGYTGTCTATGCCCGACCGGAGTTGACTGCGGAGATTGAATTCCGCGCTTGGACCGGAGACGGCAAGCTGCGGCACGCTTCGTTCAAGGGCCTTCGTGAAGCTGCGGACCGCCGACCGGAGTTGACTGCGGAGATTGAATTCCGCGCTTGGACCGGAGACGGCAAGCTGCGGCACGCTTCGTTCAAGGGCCTTCGTGAAGCTGCGGACRCTTCAGCCATATATGAAATAACGACGAGTGACGAATAGCCCGGAACCTAAATTGGATTACGACAGTTCGACTGCTGACTGCCAAATTTCTCCCCGATTGTCAGGCAGTCATCTGGTAGGATATTCCCCCGCTTCGGCGGGGGTTTTTTCGTTCATCGTTCAACTCTGCAATGGCGAAGCTTAGTTATATTGCGGAACGTACCTAAGGAGTTACAGAGATTATATATTAGTAGCCTGTTTTTCGAGCATACGATGTCATTCAATGACTATTTGAAAAATCGCCAAACCTTCAACACACCGGCCGGTCATTTTACCCGCAGTGCTCGGCTAGATCCGAACATGCCCGATGCTTCCACCTGGCAAGATCTGAAGCAGTATCTTGAGGGTGACTCACTGCTGTCGACCAACCTTACCGCAGCCTACGAAGTGTGGATGGCTTATCAGAAATCATTGCAAAAGGTTGTGAAGCGAAGCCGCGGTCGTCCCCCGAAGAACGACAAACGACAGTCAAACGAAATTTGGGACTGACCCCACCTGAACGTGCGGCGCGGGCTAGACGGCGACCGGGGGTGATGTAATGTCGTCGAGCCGCGCGTCGCGGCGGATGCATACGCATAAGTGGCGTTTACATGAACTTTCCAATAGTCGCGACAGTCATATCCATGGTTCTCGGCCTCTCAGTGACCCGCCTCCTGACCGGCTTTGTCACCATTTTCCGTATCCGCAGGACGTCAAAAATTGACTGGGTGCCACTCGCTTGGAGCAGCGTCCTATTCATCATGCAGTTGCAGTATTGGTGGGCAATCAATCAGTTGTCGACGCTGCAACCGACGTTTTATTTCGGCGAATTCATCTTCCTTGTTCTGATGACCCTCATGCTTTTCCTGACAGCAGCGCTTCTCTTGCCCAGTCGTGGCGAGGACGAGGCTAATGGACTGCGCATTTATTTCGAGCAGGACGGGCGCTTCGCGCTGATCTCCTTGACTGCTTTTCTTGTTTTTGGGTTCCTTGTTAATGTCTTCGGCTTCAAAAGCCAGCTAGAAGCAGCTTGGGCGTTCACAGACATTCCGATGATCATCCTCCCCGCTACAGCGTTCTTTCTACGCGAGCGAAAATACTATGCTGCTATAGCCGCACTCTATCTCCCGTTGTGCGCTTTAGACGTCTGGATTTCGCTGACGTCGTAGATGCAAAGAGGCCAGGAAGCTTACTTGGCGGACAATATCGCATCATGTCTGTTTTTTGGTTCCAAAACCCGAGTGTGTTTATAAAGTTAGATGCATCGTGGGGCGGGTAGTAATGTACGCGTGTGCAATCAGAGTCCCAGGACCAAGAGACATTGCAATGCTGACGCCATGGCGGCCTTGGATGAATATATGCGGCTTCTAGCCTTCGGGTTACACGCCAGGGCAATTCATGTCACTCGAAAAGCATTCTGAACACGGCTCATTTACCTGCAGAGATGGCAAATACATCCGATGGATATCACGTGGCGCAAAGTAACGCGATAGCTCCGAGACTCGCCTCGCGCAGCAGCAGGTCGACGTAACACGTTTCCCTTCGATTCCGAGATCAACGAACCCCCCGAGATCCGCATCGAGGGTAACACCACCATCATTCCTGTCATCGAAGAGCGGCTCGCCAAGCGGCTGTTTCTTGTTGAGGAAGCGCAAATCCGTCGCCTTCCAGGACAGTACGATCTCGGCGAAGAGCGTCATGAGGAGGCGGTGGTCTCGAAGAAAGGGCGCGTCGCCGAGGAGATAGGCATCAACAAAAAATCGGCCGGACGCACTGAAACCATCAGCGACAGCGTCCGCAAGACGAAAGTGGAAGTTGATGATCATCGTATCGAACAGAGGCAGGATGGCTTCAGCCAGAGCCAGGGCTACAAGCGCACGTAATAGACATATCTGGAATCGAGATCACCAACCCGTCCGGAGCCGTAGTCGCTCTTGTGTCGGTCGAAGACGCTGCGATTAGTGAACTCGACACGAAATCGCCGGGATAGGTATCTTTAGCTATGTTGCCTGTCGGATAGCCTAGACATGCTAAAGGAGCTCGACCCGTTTTCGCGGAGCGCCCTTAGGACCCGTACGGTTACAACGCTCGACATCCGTATCGCAGCAGGTATTCGTCATGTTCGGGTGGTGAAGCCTCGATGCGCATCCGGCTAGGCGAATTCGAGGCCAGCACCTCATTTCAAGGTTACCTCCGCAACATTGTCTTTGTAATCCTGCTTTGGATCCGAACCGAGCAGCATCTTAATCCCAGCCCAAATGCTGGACCCGTCCTTCCAGATCTCCGCGCGTTCAGCATCGAAGCGAAGCAGCACGAGTTTCGGATCATCCTTGCCTCCTTCGTACCAGGCAGCGACATACCTGTTCCAGAGGCGGTCGATGACGACGCGCTCGTTATCGACAATAAGGTCGCCGTGAATGGCCGCAAATAAATCGTGCCCCTTGGATGCGAAGGTCGCGACGGCGCGGTGAGTAGCGGTGACCTGTTTGACAAGCTCGGATTCGGTGGAAGTGAAAAACCAGATTGGCCCGCCGTCGCGTTCGCCGTCGAGTTGAGCCGTCATCGGTCGAGTGTGACCTTCATCGACGCCAGCAAGTCCAAGCATGACCGTCATGTCGGATTTCAGTGCCTTCCAGAATCTCGCTTGCAGTTCCGGCTCATCGGTCATTGGCCTGTTCTCCTGTTTGGGTTTTCAACGATCTTGTGACCGCCTGGTAGGTGTTGCCTCAGTGGCGGTGATCAAATCTTCTGATAAAACGCGGACAGCCGCGCTACCTCGATGCCAAGTTTCGTCAGCGACGCGTGCGCGGCCATCACGGTTGGTTCGATCAGCCAGAACCAGTCTGTAAAGCCGAAGCTCGTCTTGGAACCATCTTTAGCGGGAACGGCGCGCGTGTACTTCCAATTGAAAGCACTCCCAGCCTGACTGCCTTGAGCCAGGCCTTCGATAAGGGATTCTCGTCCTTCGTAGTCGGCATCGGACCGCTTGATGATCGTCCAGATGAGCGTGTCCGTGTGGCCATCGTCGAATCTGTAGACCTCTTTCAGCGCGAGCGTATGCGCCTTCGGATCGTAGATGCCTTCTGCGTCGATCGTAAAACGGTTCTCGAAAGCACCGAAACGGCTGAGCGTCGTCCCCCATCCTTTCAGTTTTCCGTGAAAAAATTCCTCGAGCTTGAACACAGGCGTGGTCACGGCGAAATCTTCAATCTTCATGATATCTCCTGAGTTTGACTGACCCGACGTGTCACAGATCCTCGTCGCTGAGCAAGACGGGATTGCCGTCTTCTGTCAGCGCCGATAAACGTGCGTCCGCCGCCTCGCATAAAGCAATCAAGATCTCCGCCCTGGTCCAACCGACGAGATGCGCCTCTTCCTCGATGAGTTGGACCGCGTAGCTCATGGCTTGGCTACAGGACGCACTTCGATCGGGATGTCCTAGAGGTACGGGAGGAGGATCGATCATGGTGCAATTGACTTTGTGTGGGGGCGGAGATGGCGGCGATCGGGGTCAATGAATGCGACGCAACATCCTGCGATAGCTCCTCGCGTAAGGTTGACCGTCACGTCTACGAGAAGCCGAATAGACGACGAGAAGCGTGCCAAGCAATGCCGCCGCGACCGTCGCGATAGGATGGCTGGACACAGAAGAGCCTACGTCGCGTCGAACGCCTCTCATTCCCTTGCCGGCAAGGTGCCCTGCGGCCCGCAGTTTGGATTTCAAAGCTTCCACTTCGCTACGAAGCGCGGAAATCTGGTCCTCCGGCTCAAAATGTTTCTGGTCCTCGACGCCGACGGTTTGATGTGCGACGTCGATAACGGCCTTCGGAATCGGTTGACCGAGGTCGGGTTTCGTTTTGGGGTCCTGTGACGGCATTTTTTCCTCCAACGGATCGAGTTGTCTCTGAAACGCGTGAGGGAGCAGAATGATCCACCCCGCCGGCGCCGGCTCTACGTTTCCTGAAGCTCATCTTGGTGGCCCACCCCAAGGTCGATGTCGTGTTGGGTGTGTTTCGGCCCTTTGACTGCGTGGCTTAGTCAAGTCTGCTTTGTCCTTGTCGGGGTCATGGTCGTTTTCGAGGTCATGGCCTCATGATGATGTTCGGGTCGGATGCCTCAACGTGTGGAGCGCTGTGCAGTCGTAGCTGCCAGCAACCGAAACAACGAGGTCGCCGCAACCGCCGTCCCGGCGGGACATGACAGGTCTTGGACAGCCCTGCGATTTCGGATCAAGTTGAGTTCTCAGGCCGGCTCCTTAACCCATTGTAACGAGGTGCCATCCGTCCAAATGCAGTGCAGAATGACTGCCAGTTTTCGAGCGACCGCGAGCTTTCTTCATTCCATTGCGTTTGGCCAGTCGAAGGCCGTTCGCCGCTCACTGACCAGAAAACCAGCTGACGACATGAGAGGAAAGGCCATGACGAATCGGCCGCAGCCGAAAATGAAATCGGATATACGCGTGACACGAAAAGCAATACCGGACCTTGGGATGGGAATACGTTCCCCCTTCGGGGAAGCCCGACGATATCGTGAATGCTGGAACCCGCGACATTCGATGAGAGACCAAATGCTATCGGTCGTCTTGCCATCTTATCGATTGAGGCGGCTAAACGCATCGAGAGCGTAGCCGAAATCTCCCGCCTTTCGCCCACACGTCTTGCCGAGGGGCGTGTGCCACTGTAGCGCGATAAACTGGCGTTACCCGGTTGCTACGCCGCGCCGTTGATCTCGACGACGTTGTAATCTGGGTCGCGGAGGTAGAGCTGGGGAAAGCCCGCTAAGCCCGTCCGGAACACCAGCATGTGCTTCGGATCGCCAGCGGGCACGTCTGAGCTGAAGCCAAGGGCGCTCAGCCTTTCCAAAACGCCCTCGAAGTCATCGGCATTGAAAGCGAAATGCCAGTCGTTGCGGTCTATGGCGGCATTGCGCCGGAAACTTCCCCCGGGATGTACGACCAGATGTACTTGGTTCCGCCCGCACGAGAGCCAGGCTCCGCCAACCGGGAAGTCGGGCCGGCTGAGCTCTGTGAGACCGAACACATCGCGGTAAAACGGCAGTGATAGTTCCAGGTCGGATGTGATGATCGAAACGTGATGCAAGGCGAGGTCAGGCATGTCGGCTCCCCCATCGGTTAAGCGAGAAAAAGGTAACAGAAGCAGGCCATGGCATGCGCGATATCGTTTGCACCGCTCTCCATCTTTTGCCTCAAGCTGTCGGTAATCTTGACGCTCTCCTCTCGGCAGCGCTCGGCGTAGCCTTGGAAGTGGTGCAGTGACTTCGAGTGATCCGTGATGGCCCAGATGTGAGGAACCATCGACACCGCGCAATGCATTGCTTGAAGAGGTTTGAACCTTCGACCTGCCAATGCAGTTCACTCACCACTGATTTCATTTCTGATTAATTGAGCTTGTTCAGGTCGGACTGCTGGCCTTCGGCAGGAAAGCTTCATGCAAACACTAGCAAAATGTCCGGATGCGGCAGCTCGACGGTCTTCGGGCGGTAGGTATCAAGAAACGCAAGTGCCTCTCGGAAGTCTTCTTCGTCGGAGAACTCTCCCCGCATCTCCTTCAGATCGTCATCCGTCATCGCCCCATGCATCTGCGCCCAGATATCCTGCCCAAGCTTCCAGATGACAGACTTCTGTTCACCGGAAAGCGAAGCCGCGGCGTTCCTCCAAAACCGTGCCAGCTGCAGGCGATCGGCTCCCAACGTCAGCGTCGTGAAAAATTCCCCGTCGCACGTCAGATCTGCGTCCGCATAATGCCTGAAGCAGGTCTTATCCCAGTCGCTCAGCGGATGGGAAAGACGCCCCTCCAGCTTTTCCTCAAAACCGGTTTTCCGCATCGTGCTGCGGTAGCGGTTCAAAAGTTCCTCGCGCCAAAGTGAGGCGGATCGCGAAGCACCAAGAACATTTGCCAGATCCGGCCAGGTTCGCTCCCAGGCGTCGAGCTCAGGCAGAATTGTATCGGCATCGCACGGGAAAGTATTTCCCCACGTCTCGAAACCCGCCCTCACCTGCGGTCCAAGCGATCTCCCGACCCTGTCAAGCGCTGCCTGCCATAGTTCCCGCGAGGCATCGGGATCGAAATTGCTGGTCGTGACGGCTTTACGAAGCTCTTCTTGGAGAGCTGGAAAGTTTGCGCTTCGCAGACCGAGATCGGTCATCGCATCAGCGTCAATCACGTCCATGCTTGGCAGGACGACCAGATTCCGCCAAGCTCTACTCTCTGGCAATCGGTTAATCATCATTATCTCACGGCGCATCATCATAGAAAATTGACTTGTAGACGTTCACCCGTGGTCCAACGACCAGAGGGTGTTGCACTCATCCCTCCGCGGTCGCGCCTTCGAAGGTGCGTGGCAGCTTTTCATATCCCGAGCCGAGCAAGGTCTTGACATCGTCGGTCTGCGTTCTGCGAATGAACTCGATCAGGCTCGTTCCGGCGAAACGGATTGAGAGGCAGGCACGGTCGATGACGTGGAAATTAAACACGCCGTCCTTGTCGCGCCGCCAGCACAGGTATTCGCCATTGATGCTGTTGCCGTAGAAACGCAGGTCGTCGAAAAAGCTGGAGACGTTCTGGCTTTCTTCGTCATAAGGCTCGAGGCAATCGAGATCGCCAACCTCGGCGCCGTCTTCCCGAAGTTGATCAACCAGCCAGTGAACCTGTTCGTGGAGGGCGTCTCCGCGAACGACAAGCCCGCCATGGCCGAACATGTTGAACGGCATTTCGATGACGAAAAGGCCGTTGGTCGTGCCATAACCGAATGTCTCGGCGAAAGTCTTGTAGGACGGTGGCAGCGCCCCGATCTGCGCCTCGACTGCGGAGATTTCTTCGGCAGACGCTGTACGCGTAACGCTCGAACGATTGAAAAGTTGAGTGACGTCGTCGGTTATCACGAACTTTCTTCCACTTTCTGCTCTACCGCAAGACCATTCGGTACGATGCGCGAGTTGAGAGCATATCGGAAAAGCTCCAGGCCGCCTGCAAGGCCATTGGTGTATGGAGTTGGCGATCACGGCTGGACCTAGGAGCCGGCCCGGCTCGATCAACGCCCGGAAACCCGGATTGCGTCCAGATCACCAAAACTCCGCTGCACCGCTGCGATCTTGTCGGCCGCGATATCGGCCGACACCTCGATTTCACTTTCCAAAGGTGCATCAGTCCGCGCATCGCCATTGCTTCCGACGTCGCCGCCTGAAGGTGCGGATCCCGCAGAGTTTTCCGAAGCGACCGGCTGCACGAAAATATCGGGCCGGGAAACTCCATGTTGCTGCACAAGATGTTCAATCGCAAGGTCCGCGGCCTCGCGGGTCTTGAATGTCGCGCGGATGGTCGTGGTGCTATCGTCAGACATGAGTTTCTCCTGCGTTTTGGTCATCGTATACCAAACGTCGCTCGGGTCGGGTTGTTTCGGTACCAATGGAAAACTCAATCTGCACGGGTTGGATTCGCGCCGGGCGGCTGCTATGTTCTCTCTTTGTTTTCTTCTGCGTTGAACGACCCGCATGAACGTCATGACCGCACGATCCGCTCGCAAGATCATCCATCTCGACATGGATGCCTTCTACGCGTCGGTGGAACAGCGCGACAATCCGGAACTGCGCGGCAAGCCCCTCGCCGTCGGCGGAGCGGCTGCTCGTGGTGTGGCTGCCGCGGCAAGCTACGAGGCCCGCGAGTTTGGTGTGCGGTCAGCCATGCCGTCGGTGACGGCGGCTCGGAAGTGCCCAGAGCTGATTTTCGTGAAACCACGGTTCGAGGTCTATCGCGCCGTCTCGCAACAGATCCGCGAGATCTTCGCCGAATACACGCCGCTGATCGAACCGTTGTCGCTTGACGAAGCCTATCTCGACGTGACGGAAAATCTCAAGGGCATGCCTATCGCCACTGAGATCGCACTGGAAATCCGTGCGAACATAAAGGCCGTCACCGGTCTCAATGCATCGGCCGGCATCTCCTACAACAAGTTCCTCGCCAAGATGGCGTCGGACCTCAACAAGCCGAACGGCCAGGCCGTCATCACCCCTAAGAACGGACCGTCCTTCGTCCAAGGGCTCGCAGTCAAGAAGTTTCACGGCGTCGGCCCAGCCACCGCCGAGAAGATGCACCGCCTTGGCATCGAAACCGGCGCCGATCTCAAATCGAAATCGCTGCAGTTCCTGACAGAGAACTTTGGGAAATCCGGTCCCTATTTTTATGGCATCGCTCGCGGCATAGACGAGCGTCCTGTCCGGCCCGACCGGATCCGGAAATCGGTGGGCGCGGAAGATACGTTCGTCGACGACATCGACGATCTCGCTCTCGCAACCACCGAGCTAAAACCGTTGGCGGAGAAAGTCTGGTCGCATTGTCAGGCAAAATCGATCAGCGGCAAGACGGTGACCGTGAAGATCAAGTATTCGGACTTCACACAGGCAACACGAAGCAGGACGGGCACGTCTCCTGTCACGGGCATTGCTGAGATCATGGAGGCGGCATCGACGCTGCTTGCCACCGTCTATCCGTTCAAGCGTCCGGTTCGCCTGCTTGGCGTGACGCTCTCCTCACTGACCAACGATGAGACAGAGCATGACGAGGAACAACCGCAGCTCGATCTGGCTTTATGATCGGGTTCAACAAGAGGATTGATCAGGATCTCCGAAAGCCATTTACCCAGAGTTCGCGTCATCGATCTTGAGACCGGCGGCAATGGCCCGAACGATGTCTGCGAAATAGGTTGGCAGGATGTCGTTCTGGATGACGATGGCTTGTGGCTGGTGACCGAGGAGCGTGGAGCACTGCTGGTCAATCCCGGACGGCCGATGACACCGGATACAATTGCCGTGCATCATATCCTTGACAGCCAGGTGGCCGATGCGCCGTTCTGGAAGGAGATCGCCGCAAGTGTACTGCGACCTCCGGGGCGGCTGGTTGCGCTTGCGGCGCACCGGGCGGGCTTCGAACAGCGCTATTGCACGCCTCGCTTTACCGGCGGCACACCCTGGATCTGCACCTGGAAGTCTGCGCTGCGAGTCTGGCCCGAATTGCCGCGCTTTTCCAACCAGATGCTGCGCTACCAGCGCATGCCGGAGGGTCTCGTACATGAGATCGGCCTGCCGGCCCATCGTGCCCTTCCCGACGCCTACGTCACGGCGCATCATCTCCGCGACTTGTTGAATGCGACATCTCTGGATCAGCTCCTGGCCTGGAGCCGCGAACCCGGCCTACTGCCCCGCGTTCCCGCCGGCCCGGACCGCGGCAAAGGCTGGGATCGGATCTCTCATCAAGCACTTGAGGACTTCGCGCGTGATCGCGATATCGACGTCCGTTACAGTGCCGGGACGGAGTTGGCACGGCGCGGAGAACGCCAGGAAATGGAGCGGCTCGAACCTGCCCAGGGGACACTTCTGTGACGAAGCGATCTGACGACACCTCCTACCCGATAGAACCCGACGGCCTCCAGCAGCTCGGGATCGGTAATTCCAGCGGCCTTGGCCTCCGCGAGACTATCGGGAATCCAAGGATCTCGCCGCGGCTCGGCACCACGGGCCTGCGCAGTGCGCTCTGCTGCGACGTCCCGAAGGGTCTGACGGAAGTCGGGAAGCAGGCGACGCATCGCTTCGCCGATGTCGTTGGCAACGACCGTGCCTACCGCCTTGAAGCGCGGTTCGGTCTGGGCTGCCTTGATCGCGTATCCGCCGCCTGCGCAGATCCCGAGAAGCCTGATCCGCGCCTCGTCGATGTAGGGTAGTGTCGTCAGATGATCGACCGCGCAGTGAATGTCTTCGACGCGAACGGACGGATCTTCGAGATCACGTGGTTCACCGCCGCTCTCGCCCTGGTATGACGGGTCGAAGGTAAGCGCTATGAAGCCGTCTGCGGAGAGCCTTTCGGCGTATACGGCGCCGATCTGCTGCTTGACGCTGCTGCCCGGCGTCGAAAGGACGATCGCGGGATATCTGCCACCCTCGTCGAAGTCCGGCGGCAGGGGACATTGCCGACGACCTCGATATCTCTGTTCCTGAACGAAACCCGCTTGATCATACGGTGGCCCTTCTTTCTCTGTTCATGGGGTCATCACGACCCGCCCGAAGGGCCTGGCCGTTTCGGCGTATTCGTGCGCGTGCGCAGCGTCTTCGAGCGCGAAAGATCGGTCGATCGCGACGTCGATCTTTCCGGCTGCGGCGGCAGCAAGGAGATCGTCGACGCTGCCGTGCACCGAAGGCCGTTCGAAGATGGATCCCATAAATACCCCGTGCAGCGTCTGATTATTCTGCATCGGCAGCCATAGATCGACATCGAGCTTTCCGCCGCCAGCATTGCCAAGGAAGACGAGACGCCCTTCCGGTGCGAGCGCGGAAAGCGAAGCTTGCAAGTGGAGCCGACCGGGTCGATGGCCAGATCGACGCCCTTCCCATTGGTTAGTCGGCGCGCTTCTTCTACGACGTCGTACTGAAGTCGGTCGATGACGAAGGTGGCGCCGAGTTCAATTAGAGGGGCCTGCCTTTCGCTCCCGCTCGTCACCGCGATCACGGTCGCCCCTGCCCGCTTGGCGAGCTGTACCGCCGCGAGCCCTACGCCTCCAGCCGCAGCGTGAATAAGAATGGTTTCGCCCATCCCGATAGCGCCTCGGGAAACCACGCTGTGATAGGCGGATCCGAAGGAGATGGGCAGCGCGGCCGCCTTTGCGATATCCAGGCCCGCGGGCACCAGCCACGTTCGCGAAGCGGTGACAGCCCAAATTTCCGAGTGCGATCCCTGCATGCTGAAGGCGGCGACATTGTCGCCAACGGCACGGGTGGTCACGTCCTTGCCCACGCTCACGACGTGCCGGCCGCTGCATATCCGACCACCCACAGAGGGTTTACCTGTGACGTCGATCTGCGATTGATCAGATCTCCGCCTTCGATCGAGATCGCTTCCAGCCTTATGAGGACTTCGTTCGACCTGCAGACCGGATCAGGCACGTCGACGTATTTGAGCACAGACGGTGGTCCCGGATTGTCGTAGACGGCGGCCTTCATCATCACTCCATTCTTCAATCAACTTGTAGAGACATTTAGGTTGTCCGTGCTCCCGAAAAAGGGTTCGCCATCGGGAACGTCGTGTTGCGCGACCTGCAACGAGCGGGATCGGACGCGGTCGCCGTTCCCCACCGTGCAACAAGCTGTCACATTCATCGCCACTTCAACCGCTGCCCCATGGCCACGAAATAGGCGGGACATCCTGTCGGGCGCATCCGTATAGCTGCGGCTCTCCCGACTTCAAGACCGACGAAGAAGAAAGGAATCGACGCAAATGATCGATTTGAATGGAAAGCGTGCTTTGGTCACGGGCGGCTCGCGCGGTATCGGCGCGGCCATCGTGGAAGCGCTTGCGAAGAATGGTGCGGATGTGGCGTTCACCTATCATAGTTCGAGCGAGAAGGCCGTGGCGGTTGCCCGGTCCGTCGAAAGCCACGGCCGTCGAGCCGTCGCCATCCAGGCCGACAGCGCCGATCCGCAGGCGATCGCGCGGGCTGTCGAGGACGCCATGGCCTCGCTCGGTGGGCTGGACATCCTCGTCAACAGCGCAGCGATCGGCCATTCAGGCAACATCGCCGATCTGAACCTGGACGAATATCAAACACTCATGGACGTTAACGTAAGAGCGCCGGTGCTATTCGCAAAAGCGGTCATCCCGCATTTGCGCGACGGCGGCCGTATCATCACGATCGGTTCCGCGCTCGGCGAGCGGGTGCCCTTTCCCGGTGTAACGCCTTACGCCATGTCGAAGGCGGCACTGAAATCGTTCACGCGTGGCCTCTCGCGTGAGCTTGGGCCGTCCGGCATCACCGTGAACCTGGTGCAGCCTGGGGCGACGGACACGGATGCCAATCCGGCCGACGGCGCGGCTGCAGACTTCCAGCGAAGCCTGACGTCGCTCGGGCGCTACGGCGAGCCAAGGGAAATCGCGAATGCCGTGGTGTTCCTCGCAAGTCCCGCTGCGAGCGTCATCACAGGCGCAGCCCTCACCGCGGACGGCGGCGCGATCGCTTAAGCCACATCTTGATCAAGCATGGCCTTCGACGAAGAATGGCCATGCTCCTTAACAACGTCGGACATGAGCCAGCGCGAGAGAGCATCCAAACGACTCGCTGACGGTGCCAACCATGAAGTTCCTTCCCACGAATTAGAGCAGTCCCATAGAGCCCCAGGCAGACGTCGCTGCTCGACTGCCTCAACGAGGACGTTTGCCACGGAACGATCCGGCATGGAAAGAAACCTGCTTCACGGAACTTTTGTGCGCTGCAGCACTTATGGATAGTGAACCGCGAACGGACGCGACCATGTCAGACCTGAAGCTTGGTGAACCCATCCCAACAGGCATTCCCGGCATTGTGCCAGTCAATAGCGCGGAGGTACAAGACGCGGCCGAGGCGATCCTAAGGCTTTTAAAGAGGGCGTAGGCGGCGTCGCGGCCTCCTACTCCGACAGCCCCTTATTCGATCAGTTGCTGCTGTTCCCGATGAAGATCGGCCTCTCGATGGCGCTGGCCTCGACGGCGATGCTCGTCAGCCCGATCGCGATGACGAAGCGGCTGCAGACGACCGGCATCACTCAATAAAGGACGGTTCTTCGTCCGTGTCGCTTTCGCCGCCTTCCGAGGCGGGGATTTCGTTTTGAACCGCATGTCGACTGAGCAGGCCGGCGTCCTCAAGCGCTTCGATATCCGGCAGGTCGCGCAACGTCTCCATGCCGAAAGCGGAAAGGAAATGCTGCGTCGTCACATAGGTGTATGGCGCGCCCGGCGTCGGGCTGCGCGGCCCCGAGCCGATGAAACCCGCGCCACGCAAATTGCTGATCGTGTCGCGGCTGACTTCCTTGCCAAAAATCTTTGACAGCTCGCTGCGGGTGACTGGCTGGAAATATCCCACGGCCATCAACACCATCGCCTCGAACTCCGACAGGGCTGCAGTTCCTCCCCTTGTCGGCGCCGACGACGCGCGAATCGTCTCGGCGAACCGCGGCCGGGTTCGGTGCTGCCAGCCGCCGGCGACCGACACCAGCTCGTATGGTCGATCCCTCAGCTCCTCGATGAGATCATCGATCAGCAGATCGATGCTGCAATCTTTTCCCACCACCCGCGCCAGCATCTCGCGGCTGACCGGCTCGGCCGAGGCAAAGATCACCGCCTCAACCCGCATCATCCATTCCCGCCAGCGCATCTCGGCCGGGAACTGATCCAATTCGCGATCATAAAGGAGTACGTCTGCAGCGTTTGCCTTCCGACGAGACGGCTTGAGTGCAGGAGATCCGGCCATGATCACAACCCAAAAATTCGGAAGGAGGAGCGGCCGGAGAGTTCGCGCACCGCCCCGAAACTTTCCAGACGCTCGAACAGCCGGTTGGCCGCCCAGCGCGACAGTTTTGAGCCGGGCGCGGACGCCGGCACGGCATCCTCTGTCAGCAACCGGCGGATCACCGGCTCGGCGCCCTTCGTTCGTACCTTCGGGGCCACGGCCAGCAACTGCGCGGCGCGGCGATCGATCTCGACGGCGGACCGCAGCGCTGCCTCAACACCGTCGACCAGCGCCAGGCAGATCGCTTTCGGATAGCCCGGCTCGCCTGGTCGGACGCGACCGCGGCCATCGATGGTGCGGAACGCCGGACCAAGACGCTCGGGGAGTAACAGCGGGACAGGTCTTGGCCAGTTTAGTTTTTGCGCCAGCACGAGCTCGGCAAGACCAAGCGCCAAAACTTCGGCGTCCGGGCGAACGGCAGAGATCGCCGTTATCAGGTCCGCCACCGCGAAGGGTGCTGCTCGCCGGGACTGATTTGCAGAATTGACCATGTCGGGGATCGAGGCAAGGATGTTGTCCCACATCATCCCCAGCAGCGCGACAAGCTCCTTAACGAACGGTGTGGCAGGCGTCCCAGTCCGGCGCGTCACAATTCTTGTGGCCCAAAATAGCTTGCCGGCAGGGCCGGGATCGTTGCCCGCAGCCGTTAGCAGAACCGCGTCTCGCAGTGCCAGTTCGTCTTCGTTTCGGCCGACCATTTTGGCGGCGATGGAAGCGGATTTTAGGGCGAGACGATCGCGCCAGCAGCCGATCCACGGCGGATCGACGCGAATCAGATCGTCCAGCGATTTCAGAGCGATACCGGCGGCGA
This sequence comes from Rhizobium sp. Leaf453, assembly GCF_001425605.1. Classification (GTDB taxonomy): domain Bacteria; phylum Pseudomonadota; class Alphaproteobacteria; order Rhizobiales; family Rhizobiaceae; genus Pararhizobium. The sequence goes on from NZ_LMRG01000010.1 coordinate 130,090, forward strand.
AGGCAGCGTCGGCTTCGGTGATATCGCGGCCGCGACAGGGCATCCACGCCGGTAGGCTGGGCGACCAGACAGGGGTGGTTGGAGGGGAGGGCGCGAGCGAATCCATGCCGACAAACATAAATCAAGTGCGCGGTTTGTACCAGAAATATCGCGCTTAACCGCACGGCCTGGGAGTAACATAAAATGTCCGATAATCTTGCATTATCGGACGTTTCCGTCATTATAGAGAAATGGGCCAAATCATCGACCAAAAGACCGAAATTCACGACCAGGAGACCTCAGCGCCGTCTATCAGCACAGCGTCCGGCGGTGATATTTCCGCGACGGAGGTGTCGGGCGACGGCCCCCTCCCCTCTCTTGTCAGCGAGGACCAGACGCCAGCCCATCTCGCCAGCCTCGCCGACCGCGCCCGCAGTTATGTGGAGGCCGCCAGCTCCGCCAACACGCGCAAAGCCTATGCCTCGGACTGGAAGCACTTTTCTTCGTGGTGTCGGCGGTCGAACCTCACTCCCCTCCCCCCGCATCCGCAAACCGTCGGGCTTTATATCACGGCCTGCGCTTCCGGCAGTGCCATTGGCACGCCTACAAGAGGTGCCAAGGCCAACTCTGTCTCAACCATCGAACGACGCCTCTCCTCGCTCAGCTGGAACTATTCACAGCGCGGACTCTCGCTTGATCGCAAGGACAGACACATTGCCACGGTGATGGCTGGCATACGCAACAGTCACGCGCGGCCTCCAGTGCAAAAGGAAGCGGCCATGGCTGAAGACATCATCGCGATGGTCGAGACGCTCGATCGCGGCTCTCTGCGCGGACTGCGCGACCGGGCTATGCTGCTCATCGGTTATGCCGGCGGTCTTCGGCGCTCCGAGATCGTTGGTCTCGATCTGAGAGCAGATCAGACGGAAGACGGCCGCGGCTGGATCGAGATTCTCGACAAAGGCATGCTTATCACTCTGCGCGGCAAGACCGGTTGGCGGGAGGTCGAGGTCGGCCGAGGTTCTTCCGACGCCACGTGCCCAGTCGCGGCCGTCGAGACCTGGATCAAGTTCGCCAGACTAGCGCATGGCCCTCTCTTCCGCCGCGTCACAGGACAGGGAAAGGCGGTTGGATCGGAACGATTGAATGACAAGGAGGTGGCCCGGCTTGTGAAACGATCGGCGAGCGCTGCCGGCGTTCGAGGCGATCTGAGTGAAATCGAGCGGGCTTTTAAGTTTTCCGGCCACTCGCTGCGAGCCGGCCTGGCCTCGTCGGCTGAGGTCGATGAGCGTTACGTTCAGAAACAGCTTGGGCATGTATCAGCTGAGATGACTCGCAGATATCAGCGGCGGCGTGATCGCTTCCGTATCAATCTGACCAAAGCTGCAGGGTTATAGCGCCCACCAAGACCTCCGCAAAAGTCGGACGCTAAACCCAAACTTTTCGGGAGAGTGCGACAAAGGTGAAAGGCTGCTTTCGGTCCGTAGCGGACTTCCAATCGCGCCCCTAGATGGCTAATCTTCGCCGAAGAATGAATGCGACCGTGACCATCAGGACGCTCAATGTCAGAAAGCTCGGACATCCACGTATTTACAGCTCTCTTCGCGACCAATGATGGGGCCTCTGCCTTCGGGCATCCTCACTGGGAACCGGAACCAAGTCAGGATGCTTCAGACGAGGAATACACGGCTTGGGAGGATCGAAACCCTATCTGGCCAATGAAGTCCGAGTTGGGCTGCTCTATCGACAACGATTTTGTTGAGATCATCTGGAAGAGCGGCGAAGAACCAGATTGGGAGTACCTCGTTTCGAGGATGGAGCTCACGCAGGTCGCGGAGATCAGACGCCAGACGGAGAAGGCAAATACCCTTGTCTTGATTGATCATACGGCCATTGAAGGCGGACCGCCAGAGTTCGGGTCCACCAGTCGGCTGACCTATCACGGGCGTTATAAAGCCTCTTCACAGTAATCCTCCCAGCGGGCCAACGCCTGTCGCTCTTACGCCAGATACACCTATCTCGTCGACATCGCCCAATTCGAGCACCATCCGCAGATCGAGTGGTGCCAAAACAGCAACATACGACGCGAGCATCGTCGAAAGGTCGTGAGCTCCGATCATGATGTCACTGAAGATGTTCGTCCCTCTCAGGAAAAGCTGGGTAAGGCGCTTGAGATCTATGATCCAGTTATTGATGAACACTAGTCCCCTGCCCCGTCAGCCAAGGAAAGAGTCTTCTACCCAACTGGCCTTCGCTCTCTCATGCGCGGCTCAAAAATCCCTCCGTCGGTAAGATCTCCAACTGCACGGAGAACCGATCACCTAGCAATTCAAGCGAAGCGTCATGGGTATCGTCCGCCCCACTGCAAACTGCGTCCTTTAGCAGAATGACACGATACCCCAGGTCTATGGCTCCAATGGCTGCTGCCAGAACACACACATCAGTTTCGCCGCCTGATATAGCAACGGTTTCAACCCCCTCCCCCGCCAGCACTCGGTGCAGTTCGCCGGTCGTCCACGGCGAATAGGTCATCTTGTCAAAGACCCTCGCGGGAGGAACCAACGCCTTTAGCGGCGGAATGAGGTCGACCATCTCCCGTCCGAGCCTTTCAAGGGTCATCGCGTCCCACTTTTCGTAGTAGCTCCGCCACATGCCGTGCATGTCCACTGCCCGCTTGGGCGGCACAAACCGTGAGAATACGGTCCTCTGCGGGTAGTGCTTTGCGATTTCCTCGATTTGGGGTGAGACATGTTGCATCCACGGCACATGCCATGGCGTGTCCTCCGCGAACATCCGCTGCATATCGATGCAAAGGTGGATCCAGTTATTCTTGTTCATCGCGTCCTCCGTCCGCCATGAACCTGTATCTTACGCAGGAGTTCCCTTTGCTGCACACGGGTTGATTTCGCGTCAGTCTTGAACACAAGCGCTTGCATTCGCAATCCGCAAAGACATGTTACGCCGACTCGGCAGCCGCGGCCACCGGCAGGGCACGCTTGTGCCCCGTCGCACGATACGTCCTTAGGATTCTTAGTCGCGACGCCTCGGCGATCGCCTTGCCTTCCAGGAAATTGTCGATCTCCTCATAGGTCACACCGTAAACGTCTTCGTCCGGACGAAGGGGCGCGTCGGATTCGAGGTCCGCAGTCGGGACCTTGAACACAAGTTCCGAGGGTGCTCCCATATGCTCGGCGATGGCTCTCACCTGACGCTTCGTCAAACCCGCAAGCGGCAATATGTCGGCCGCGCCGTCCCCAAATTGGTGAAGAACCCCATGAGGGCCTCTGCAGCCTGATCCGTTCCGATGACCAGACCACCAGTTGCGCCGGCCAAAGCATATTGCGCGATCATCCGCTGACGCGCCTTGATGTTACCGAGATGAAATTGTCTCCGGGCTGGCTCGACCAGATCCCCGCCTTCAACCATGACTGCATCGAGCATCGCGTCGGCGGCTGGCTTGATGTCGACTGTGACGACCCGATCCGGTCCGATTACCGCGAGAGCCCTTTGTGCGTCCGATTCGTCAGCCTGGACGCCATAGGGCAATCTGACAGCGATGAATTTGGCATCGTATCCATCAGCGCGGAGTTTTGAGACCGCCTTTTGCGCAAGGAGGCCAGCGGCGAGAGAATCGACCCCCCCGCTTATGCCCAGGACGAAACTCCGGCACGATGAATGGCGCAGATAGTCGCTCAGGAAGTAGGCGCGCTGTTCCACCTCGCGGTCCGCGTCGAAGTCGACGGTCACTCCGAGATCTACCGATATCGATTGCTGTTCTTCGTCCATTGGCACTCCCCTAAAGCGTTGTGCTATTGATGTTTGAGCACTTCTATCACAGCAGAGGCTGGTCTTGTTTCCAGTCGCGGTAGGAGGCCAGCTTTTGCCCGGGAAACCGGCGCTCGATTTCGTCTTCTACCAGCGCTATTCGGGAAAGCGTTTCCTCGCGGTCGTCGACATCATCCTCGCTATGTTTTTCAAGCGAGCTCATGGCGGCAAACACTTCATCGCTCGTCATCGCCTCAAGTCGAGATGCGAAATCCGAGACATCTTCCTGCAAAATATCTTGGGCGGTCATTGTAAGGCTCCTTCGTTTCGTTAGGAAACCGTAAGAGATTGAAAGTGTTCCCATGGCTTGGAACCATGCAGCGTCGCGTTGGTTATCGCGCCACTGCCAACAGGAGTCTTTCTTATGAAAAAAGGAATTATCCTCGCATCCATCCTTCTCGCCACCACCGGGTCCGCAGCATTGGCGCAGTCCACCGCCGAGAAAACCGGGGTCAACTCAGTCATGGGCGTTGCCCCCAAGACCGAAGATTTTGTGCTGGAGGCTGCAAGCAGCGACATGTTCGAGATCGAGTCCAGCAAGCTTGCCCTTGAGCGTTCAGACGAGAAGACAAAGGCGTTCGCACAGCAGATGCTAGCCGACCACCAGAAGACATCTGACGAGTTGAAGGCCATGGTGACGTCTGGCGAGGTGAAGGCCACCATCCCGACCGCCATGTCGTCCGCTCATCAGGGCATGCTCGACGACCTGAAGAAACTTCAGGGTGACGATTTCACCAAGCAATATAATTCTGACCAGGAAGACGTGCATGAGGATGCGGTCGACCTCTTCAAGCGCTATGGCGACGAAGGCGAGGATGCCGAGTTGAAGGCCTGGGCGGCAAAAACCCGACCAGCGCTCGAACACCATCTACAGATGGCAACGGACATGAACAAGTAACAACCCCTTGCTCGGATGGATCAGCCCCTTGTCGGAGTCATCAACTCCGACAGGTACGTCGTAGTATAATGGATAAGAATCTGGGCGCGTTTAGGTGAGGTCATCCACAATCCAATCGAGAACATATGGCTGGCTGCGGACGATCCCACCTTCATATCGAGATGCGTTGAGACCTGTTGGAGTCAACGCCCTTAGCCCCTACAACTCCAGCAAGGTGGGTGCGCGAGAAATCCTTTAGCCTATTCGCGGCCTCAAGATTGGCGAAGTTGTCATCGTGGTCGTCGACGCAATCGTGCACGAGGTGACATCAGCTTTCTGACTCGCCAGTTACAGCGGCCGCGTTGATCAGATGTAAATTCGAGCATTTTGCCATTGCACCGAAAAGCTCCGCGGGCGTGACTATGATTGTTTTGGTGGCGAAGCCCTCCCTTGTATTTTTGGCTTGCGCGGTGGCGGGCGTCCCGCTGTCTTCGTGAGGTCAAACGCTTTGGTCTTCGTCGCCCAAAACATCTTTTCCCCCAATTCTACTCGTATTGAATATGCGTTCCTTTATCGACAGACATTGGAGTGGTGTCGAGCTCTCTCCGGCGCATCTGTTCATAGTTCCTTTCACCCCCGCTTGCTGGCATCACGCCATTTGCTCTTACCAGGCCTAAGGTTGTGCTCACAAACCCTGACAGCTGTCAGGGTTTGTGAGCCGCTCGCAATTTCTCACCATTATTTCATCCTGCCTTAAATCCACCATCGCCGGCCCCTTTAACAAGCGCCATCAGCATCGGTCCAAGTGAAAATTCATCCCTTGCCGCCTTGCGTGTCAGCTCACGGAGATATCCTCCCGGGGAGGTTATGTGGCCTGTCCGCTCGAGGATACAACCGACCGCGGTGGCCGCATTTTCCGGCCCCATCACTTCACAGGCTTCCTGATAGGCTGATGGGCTGATGCCGAGCATTGACCGGACTACCACTGCGGCACCCATCAGGTCGCGCCAATTGCTGATCGTTCCGCCCGGCCCATACATGGCAATCTCGGGGCAGGCCCGCATAACCATGCCAAGCGGAAAATTCCGGATTGGCTGCCGCTTCGGCCGATTATCGACCACCGCCTTTGCGCCCTGCTCGTTTCTGGAGCTAGGTTCAAGTTCATTGATGGATTCGGTTTTTGAATTCTGTATGTGACGCCCATTGTGATCACCATTGGTGCTATTATTTTTGTTTTTCTGCTGTATTTCCAGTATGTTGACGATCTCTTGCTGCAAGAGCTCCATCTCGTCGAGGATTGAACTCACGTCGCCGAGTGTGGGAGACCGCGGAATCCTACCCACAAGGCCGATGTACGTCGCTTCGATGCTTTCCCAATTGCCCGACGCGCCTTCCTCGATCGCAGCAGAAATCAGCTTTCGAACGTCGCGCCGGCATATCGTCAAATTTTCCCTCGCCCGGCGGAGGGCGAAGCGATCGGAAACGACCCGCTGGGCCATCATCGCGAGCTCATCCACTCGGATGAGTAACGGCGATAGATCAAAGCCAAATGCGCTATCGATTGCACCCGCCTTGTCCTTGCGGGCGTAGCGCTTCCCGTTCGCGCTGTCCTTGCGAACGATTAGTCCGGCTTCGACGAGAAGCGACAAATGTCTGCGAAGCGTAGCGCCTGCGATGCCGTGCGCTCGAAGTGTCAATTGCGCGTTGGACGGAAAAACAATGAGCTGCGCATCTTGGCGCAATTCGTTGTCCGGATAGAAGCTCAGGAGTGCATCTAGGACAGCAAGGCTGCGATCCTGCAGCCCAAGCAGTTCCCTTGCTTCAGAGGCATCCCGAAAGACCTTCCATTTGTCCGCCGTCTTGCCTGGCTTGATTTCCCTAGTCTCGATTTGCCGCCTCACCAAGGCAAGCGTCATCGGCCGCCGCCCAAAGGGCGTCGTCACACTTCCAATCTGCATTTTTTCACCTTCAAAAAGGCAAAAGAAACATGCTCACCAAATTACGGTGCCAAAGACTCTTGACTGGGATTCGGGGAAATGCGATTCTCTAGTTGTCACACATGAGAGAGGCTTCCACGACGGCAACGTTGGGGGGCCTTTTTCTTTTGCGGTTCTTCCTTTCTTCACACTCAAACCTTGACAGCTGTCAGGGTTTCTCATTTCCCCGCAGACGGGCAAAACGCTCAGTAAGCGCTGGGAGCTCCGCCTCAACAAACTTTAAAAATTCAATTCCGAGTGAGCCCTCAGCCGAAATTCGAACCTCCTTAGAGCTCGACAACAAGGCACCGAGCTTCATCCCGGTATGATCCGTAATAGGGCTTGGCTCGGGACGACCAGTCGATGGCGGCTTGATGGCGTTCAACGCACGTTGAAACCTTTGATCGGAGGTCTCAGTCGTATCGCCCTTGTTAACGAGCGCTACCCGCAGCACATCAAGCGTTCCAGAGTTGCCCGCAACCGTCTTGGCAAGATCGAGCCAGCGGGGCCGTCCGATCTTCGGTGCCCGCCCAATGGCCTCGATTATATCTGCGGGAATCATCCTGTAGACATTCCGCATTCGTGCTAGTTCTGCATCTTCGATCGAAAGCGCCGCGTAGATATGCCGAGGCTTGATCCCCGCATCATCCATTCGCGAAGCAAAAAGCGCACGCTCGATCCAGGTCAAGTCTTGGCGACCCGCGTTTTCGATGCCTTGCGCGAGAACGAGGTCGAGGTCGGAAATCTCGACCTCGATTGCTCGAACGGGCTTGCCGATCTGCTTGGCAGCAAGCCAGCGGCGGTGACCATAGACAATCTGATACCGACCGGGTGACGACGGGTGCTTCCGGACCTGGACGGGAACCTTTTGTCCCTCAGTTTCAATCGACCGCTTGAACGCCTCAAAACTCGAGGCATCATCATCTGGCAGCCTGTCGGGGTAAGGGGAGGGGTCGATGAGGGAAGGATCCAACTCTCGAATAGCCCCGCCGCCAGACTCAACAAGATCCTTCAACCGGTCTCGTTCTGATCTGATGTCCTCAATCGCCCGATGGGCCGCGCCTACGACACCTGCCCCCACACGATTGCCGGACGACGGAGCCGGTGGGTCAGGCTGCTGATCGGTTGTCTGGCTGTTCTCAAGCTCAGCGGAAAGCAGTCCGAAGCTGGCGACAATCGATTTGCGAGGGGATTTGCTCATGCCCGCCCCCAGCTATCATTGATGAGGCGAATTATCGCCTCGTTCACAGCGTCTACGGCCTCCCGGGCGCGCTTTTGGGTATCGCGACCGATTTGTCCCATCTCAAGCTCGTATACCGAGCGTTTCGCTAGCCCGGCCGCCTCGACCGCCGTGCTTTCGATGGCGGTTGGCAACAGGACATCAGAGCCGAACAAGTGTCTAAGCATAGCAACGACCTGTGATTGGGGAGCGTCATTTGGGTTGTGCCGTGTTACCAAGTACCGAACGAAGTCTTGGTCCAACTGGGCGCCGCTCTCATTAAGGACACTAATAAGATCGCCCATCATGAGAAGAAATTGGCTCATCGATGCGACGTCCAGCATCGCTGGATGGACCGTTATGATCATGCTCGTCGCCGCATAGATCGCGCTCAGCGTTAAAAACCCGAGCGACGGCGGAGTGTCGAGAATCACCACATCGTAATCCGCCTCGACTTCAGAGAGAGCAAGCTTCAATCGCTCGAAGAAAATTGCGCCCGAGCTCGACTTGTTCGCCAAAATCCGTGGCGTTTCGTGCTCATACTCCATGACTTCCAGATTTCCGGGAATGAGGTCAATGCCATCGAAGTATGTCTTGCGGATAATATCGCGGATCGGACGGCGTTCGGTCTCATCGTAGCGCAGCGCGGCGTAGATTGTTTCATTTGACCCAACGTCGATCTCTGGCTGAGCACCAAACATAGCTGACAGGGATGCTTGAGGATCCAAATCCAATGCAAGGACGCGATAGCCGTGAAGCGCGAGATAATGGGATAGATGCACGCAAGTCGTGGTCTTTGCGCTGCCGCCCTTGAAGTTGGCGATTGCAATGACCTGGAGATGTTCGCCCGCGCGACGACGAGGAAGGAATCGCAAGGCGTCCACAGGTTTCTGCATCGCGAACAATTCACGCAATTCATTGATCTGGGCGAGCGTGTAGACGCGATGGTTATTATCCAATCTGCTGGGAACCGGTCCACGTCCTTCGGTGGACATGAGTTTCAGGGTGGAATCGGGTATAGACGTCAGCTTCGACACTTCGTTGGTCAGAAAGGGACGCAGGGTCTTTTCCGACTTTGGTGGATACATACGAGTTCTGAGCTGCTGCAATTGCCCCGACAGAAGCCCGGCATGGCGCATGATTTTGCTGCCGGCATCTTCCTTCGAGCCAACAACTGCTTCTACTCGGTTTGCTATCGCCATCTGTCCCTCTTGGCGGCTTTCTACCGGTTTACCGGCCATCGCCCGCCAAAGATAGAACACGATTCTCCCAACTGGTCCAGAAGTTTAGGGTTAATACAAAGTAATGGCTGGGGACAATCTGAACAAACTTGTACGGATTTTTTCTTTCCCGCTCCGGTAGTTAGCCTCAGATCTGGATCCCCTAGATCCCGGTTTGTTCCCCCGTGAATCCTACAAATCCGAACAGTATAACGGCAGGGAGATCAGGAGTTTTTTTCGCGCTACACTCATCATGAACAGCGACTCACGTCGCCACGCGCATGTTGAATCCTACAACTGCCCCTTGATACCAATCTGTGCTGATTTCTTCGCTGTCCAACAATGACGGAGAAAATCATGCAGGTTCTTGCGCTCTCAACGCCCCGGACGCTCCAGGAGGCGCATCTCCTACACATCCACTACCAGCTTCGTGCGCGGGTCTTTTCCGATCGCCTGGGTTGGGAAGTGGACGTAACGGCGGGGTGCGAGTCGGATGGTTTCGACGCGCTTCGGCCGACCTATGTTCTTGCCATCGCCGAGACTGGCCAACTGGCGGGGTGCGCGAGGCTCCTTCCTACACTTGGTCCAACAATGGTAGCCGACGTTTTCCCGTCGCTTCTCCCCGACGGTCAACTCAACGGTCATGCCGCGATGATCGAGAGTTCTCGTTTCTGCGTCGACACGGCCCTAGCGGAGGGGAGGGGGGACGGTTTCATCCATGAGGCCACACTGACTATGTTCGCCGGCATCATCGAATGGTGCTTCGCGAATGGCTACACCGAGATTGTCACTGTGACCGATCTCCGATTCGAGCGCATCCTTGCTCGCGTCGGATGGCCGCTGCGACGTCTGGGCGAGCCAAAGAAGATCGGCGTGACGATGGCCGTAGCGGGCACGCTGCCCGCCAATGCGAAGACGTTCCTCAGGCTCCGTCCTTCCAAGTACCGTTCCGAACTCAGCCCTCTCAGCCAGGCGGCGTAGGAGAAATCCGTGAACCAGCTTCGCTCTCATCCCAGGCTTGTCCGCAAACTTCAGGAGGCGCTCGGCGATCAGCTTTGTGTTGCTCTGGACGACGCGACTGTCGTCGAAATCATGCTCAATCCGGACGGAAAGCTGTTCATCGAACGCCTCGGTCACGGCGTTGCCCGCGCTGGCGAGATGTCATCCGCTGCCGCGGAGATGGTCATTGGCACAGTCGCGCACGCGCTTCAGTCAGAGGTCGACACGGAACATCCAATCATATCCGGCGAGCTGCCTATCGGTGGCCACCGCTTCGAAGGTCTGTTGCCCCCTGTTTGTAGCCAAGCCTGCCTTCACGATTCGACGGAGGGCATCGCGCTTCATTCCGCTCGAAGACTATGTTCGCACCGGCGTGATGACAGAATACCAGGCCTCGACGATCCGCAGTGCCATTTCCGCGAGGCTCAACATCATCATTTCCGGGGGAACAGGCTCCGGTAAGACGACGCTTGCGAATGCTGTCATCCACGAGATCGTCAAATCTGCGCCGGAGGATCGGCTCGTCATTCTTGAGGACACCGCGGAAATCCAATGCACGGCCGAAAACGCTGTTCTCCTCCATACCAGCGATACAATCGACATGGCGCGGCTCTTGAAGAGCACAATGCGGCTGCGTCCGGACCGGATCGTCGTTGGCGAAGTTCGCGACGGCGCGGCCCTGACATTGCTCAAGGCCTGGAACACCGGCCACCCGGGCGGCGTGGCGACAATTCACTCGAACACCGCCATGTCGGCGCTGCGTCGGCTTGAACAGCTGACAGCGGAGGCAAGCCAGCAGCCGATGCATGAGGTGATCGGAGAGGCCGTCGACCTGGTCATTTCAATTGAGCGGACGCCAGGGGGGCGGCTTGTTCGCGACATCATTCAAGTCGAGCGGTTCATCAACGGACGGTACGAGATCGAATCCGATCAGCTCACCGAAGAACAGGAGGCGCGCCATGTCGCGTAAGGATACCCTCATCGCCGCCGCACTCGTGGCGGCGCCAATCATTCTTGCCTCTGCCGCGCCGGCGCTCGCCAGTTCCGGCGGCAGCCTCCCATGGGAAGGGCCACTGCAGCAGATCCAGGAGTCGATAACCGGCCCGGTCGCGGGTGCGATCGCGCTTGCAGCCGTGGCCATTGCCGGCGGCATGCTCATCTTCGGCGGCGAGCTCAACGATTTCGCGCGGCGTCTTGTGTATGTCGTGCTCGTCGCCGGCATCCTGCTCGGCGCGACCAACATCGTCGGCCTGTTTGGCGCGACCGGCGCTTCGATCGGGCTGACGGACGAGCAGATCACCTCGATCGGTTCGAACGGAGGAGGGAAGGGAGAGCATGGCTGAGTCCCTCTCCGGCCTGCGGCGTAACCGCATCCACCGCGCGCTGTCGCGCCCGAACCTGCTGATGGGCGCCGACCGGGAGCTGGTGCTGATCACCGGTCTTGCAGCCGTGATCCTGATCTTCGTCGTACTGACGGTTTATTCGGCGATCTTCGGGGTCGCCGTCTGGGTCGTGATCGTCGGGCTGCTCCGGATGATGGCGAAGTCCGACCCCCATATGCGGCAGGTCTATATCAGGCACATTTCCTACAAGCCCTATTACAAGGCGACCACTTCGCCGTGGCGCCGGTATTGAGGTGGCGCCCATGGTAGCTCTCAAACGCTTCCGGGTGACCGGACCATCTTTTGCCGATCTCGTTCCCTATGCCGGGCTCGTCGACAATGGTGTCCTCCTTTTGAAGGACGGAAGTCTGATGGCCGGCTGGTATTTCGCTGGCCCGGACTCCGAAAGCGCGACCGACCTCGAGCGGAACGAGCTGTCGAGGCAGATCAATGCCGTTCTGTCGCGGCTCGGAAGCGGGTGGATGATCCAGGTTGAGGCCATCCGCATTCCGACGGTCGACTATCCCACAGAAGACCGTTGCCATTTCCCCGATCCGGTGACCCGCGCGATCGACGCTGAGCGGCGCGCGCATTTCGCGCGCGAGCAGGGGCATTTCGAGAGCAAGCATGCGCTGATCCTGACCTACCGGGCACTTGAGTCCAAGAAGACTGTACTCAGCAAATACATCTATTCGGACGAGGAGAGCCGGAAGAAATCCTACGCGGACACAGTTCTGTTCGTGTTTCGTAATGCGATCCGGGAAATCGAACAGTATCTCGCCAACACGCTTTCGATCCGGCGAATGGAAACCCGCGAAACGGTCGAAAGGGGAGGGGAGCGAACTGCCCGATACGACGAGCTGCTCCAGTTCGCCCGCTTCTGCATTACCGGCGAGAGCCATCCGATCAGGCTTCCCGATGTTCCGATGTATCTCGACTGGATCGCCACCGCGGAGCTTGAGCACGGACTGACACCGAAGGTCGAAAACCGCTTCCTCGGCGTCGTTGCGATCGACGGTCTGCCGGCCGAAAGCTGGCCCGGTATTCTGAACAGCCTAGACCTGATGCCGCTCACCTATCGGTGGTCGTCACGCTTCATCTTCCTTGATGCCGAGGAAGCCCGGCAAAAGCTCGAGCGCACGCGGAAGAAGTGGCAGCAGAAGGTCCGGCCGTTCTTCGACCAGATATTCCAGACACAAAGCCGATCCGTCGATCAGGATGCTATGACCATGGTGGCCGAGACCGAAGATGCCATCGCGCAGGCCTCGTCGCAGCTGGTTGCCTATGGCTATTACACACCGGTCGTCGTGTTGTTCGACAGCAATCGCGAGGCACTGCAGGAGAAAGCGGAAGGGGTCCGCCGGCTGATCCAGGCGGAGGGTTTTGCGGCGAGGATCGAAACGCTCAACGCCACCGACGCCTATCTCGGTAGCTTGCCGGGCAACTGGTATTGCAACATCCGTGAGCCGCTGATCAACACCAGCAATCTCGCCGACTTGATTCCGCTGAATTCGGTATGGTCCGGAAACCCGGTTGCGCCATGCCCCTTTTACCCACCGAATTCCCCGCCTTTGATGCAGGTTGCGAGCGGCTCGACAGCGTTTCGTCTGAACCTGCATGTCGATGATGTCGGCCACACGCTGATCTTCGGGCCGACCGGTTCTGGCAAGTCGACGTTGCTCGCCCTGATCGCCGCACAGTTTCGCCGGTACGAACATGCGCAGATCTTCGCCTTCGACAAAGGCAGTTCACTTCTGCCCCTGACGCTCGCAGCCGGTGGCGATCACTATGAGATCGGCGGCGACAATGCCGAAGAGGGGAGGGCGTTGGCCTTTTGCCCATTGTCCGAACTCAAAAGTGATGCCGACCGGGCTTGGGCGACGGAATGGATCGAGATGCTGGTCGGCCTGCAGGGCGTCACCATCACCCCAGATCATCGCAACGCTATCTCTCGACAGATCGGCCTGATGGCGAGCGCATCCGGTCGGTCGCTCTCGGATTTCGTCAGCGGCGTGCAGCTACGCGAAATCAAGGACGCACTGCATCATTACACCGTCGATGGCCCGATGGGCCAGCTCCTCGATGCGGAAGAGGACGGCCTCACACTCGGCGCCTTCCAGACCTTCGAGATCGAGCAGCTGATGAATATGGGCGAACGCAATCTCGTGCCGGTGCTGACCTACCTGTTCCGCAGGATCGAAAAACGTTTGGATGGGTCGCCGAGCCTGATCGTGCTCGACGAGGCGTGGCTGATGCTCGGCCACCCTGTATTCCGCGACAAGATTCGCGAGTGGCTCAAGGTGCTCCGCAAGGCGAATTGCGCCGTCGTTCTCGCGACCCAATCAATCTCCGATGCAGAACGATCCGGGATTATCGACGTGCTGAAGGAATCCTGCCCGACAAAGATTTGCCTTCCGAACGGCGCCGCCCGCGAGTCTGGGACGCGTGAATTCTACGAGCGCATCGGCTTCAACGAGCGGCAGATCGAGATCGTCGCGACCGCCATGCCGAAGCGCGAATACTACGTCGCCACGCCAGAAGGCCGGCGGCTCTTCAACATGTCGCTTGGGCCAGTCGCGCTGAGCTTTGTCGGCGCGTCGAGCAAAGAGGACCTTAAACGCATCCGCGGACTGAAATCCGAACATGGCCGCGACTGGCCGATCCACTGGCTTGAAACGAGAGGAGTTCACGATGCCGCATCGCTACTCAAGTACGTATAGATGGTTTGCATGCCTGGCGGCCGCCTCGCTCACGATCGTAACCGCAGGTCCGGTGCAAGCCGGGACAGCCACCGGCGCTGCGACGGAATGGACGCAGCTCGCCAACAATGCGCAGCTCGTAGATCTCATGAAAAGCTCCGGCATCCAGGTCGACAATCAGCTGACGCAGATCAGCCAGCTTGCAGAGCAGATCCAGAACCAGTTGAAGATCTACGAGAACATGCTGCAAAACACTGCGCAGCTTCCTGACCATGTCTGGGGGCAGGTCGAAAGCGACCTCAACCAGCTGCGCAGCATCGTCGACCAGGGAGAGAGCATCGCCTTTTCGATGGGGAATGCGGACGACGTTCTTCAGCAGCGCTTTCAGAGTTATGCCGATCTCAAGACGAATTTGCCTGATAACGCAACGTTCTCCTCAACCTACCAGTCCTGGTCGAACACCAACCGGGACACGATCGCCAGCTCGCTGAAAGCGGCTAGCCTCACGGCCGACCAGTTCGATAGCGAGGAAGATACGATGTCCTCGCTGCGGTCGATGTCCGAAACGGCTGACGGGCAGATGAAGGCTTTGCAGATCGGCCACGAGATCGCCGTTCAGCAAGTCGCGCAAATGCAGAAGCTGCGCGGTCTCGTCTCCCAACAGATGACAATGATGGGAACCTGGCTGCAGACGGAACAGACCGACAAGGACCTGGCGCAGGCGCGGCGGGAAAAGTTCTTCAACGCCGAGGTCAGGAGCGTTCCGGAAGGCCAGAAAATGGAGCCGCGTTGGTGAGCCGCTCCATCCTGATTGCCTTGCTGTTGGCAGTTGCCGCTGCATCATCTGCAGCGACAGTGCTGATCGTCAATTCCCGAAACACAGGAATACCTGCGCTCACCGAGGAGCAGCGCGCCGTCCGGGAAAAATTCTTCGGCTCCGACAAGGAACTGCCGCCGATCAAGGAAGGCCAGGAGATGCGCCCGAGATGGTGAAGGTAACTGTTGCGCGTTCTTTCCTGATTACAGGTCTCTTTTTCCTCGCCTATGCTGTTCCCGCATTCGCGCAGGAGGGGCAGGTCCTCACGGAACTGGAAAATCAGGTCTCCTCCGCTGCGAAGGGGTGGGAGACCACCATCATGGAGGCGGCGAAATCCCTATTCTGGATTCTCGCAACGATCGAGGTCGGCATTGCGGCCGTCTGGCTGGCGATCCAATCGGCCTCGCTGGACAGCTGGTTCGCCGAACTGGTGCGGCGGATCATGTTCATCGGGTTCTTCGCATTCGTTCTGACCCAAGGTCCGACCTTTGCGCGAGCGGTGGTTGACAGTCTTTTCCAGATTGGCGCCGGCACTGGTTCAGCGTCGCCCGCCGAAGTGTTCGATGCAGGCATCCGGGTCGCCTCGCAGATGTCGGAGCAGGCACAGTTCGGGGTGTTCGAAGACAATGCGCTTGCGATCGCGGCGGTGTTGGCGATGGGCATCGTCGTTATCTGCTTCTCACTGGTCGCAGCGATTTTCGTGTCGGTCATGGTTGAGATGTATGTCGGCCTGCTCGCCGGCATGATCATGCTCGGACTGGGCGGCTCTTCCTTCACGAAAGACTTTGCCATTCGATACCTCGTCTATGCCTTCGGCGTCGGCATGAAACTCATGGCCTTGGTGATGATCGCCAAGATCGGATCGAACGTCCTGCTTGGGCTCGCTCAAGCTCCGACTGCCTCGTCGGATCAGTTCGTCACAACCTTGGCCATCGCCGGTATTTCCGTCGTGGTTTTCATCATCGCCATGTACGTCCCGAACATCATCCAGGGCGTCGTCCAGGGCGCATCGGTTTCCGGAGGAATGGAAGCGATCCGCCACGGCGGGCAGGCGGCGTCTTTCGCCGCCGGTGCTGGCTTCCTCACCGCCGGAGCTGCCGGCGCGGGGTTTGCAGCGACTCAAGCTGCACGAGCTGGCGGTTCATCCGTTGCAGGAGCCGCTCTTCGCGGCGTGGGTGCGAGCTTCACTTCCGGCGCGCAAGCAGCCGGATCTGCCGCGAAGGAAAAGGCAATCGGCTCTCCCGGCGCTTATGCCGGGTCCATTCTCGGACTGGCCAATGCGAAGCTCGATGAACAGCGCGGCGGTCATAGCGGACCGAAGCCTCCTCCCGAACGCAACGACAAACCATAATCGAGCAAGGGAAGAATAAATGGCAGCGAACCGCACCCCGGAAAACCCGTATCTTGCCGCCCGTCAGGAATGGAGCGAACGCTATGGCTCCTATGTGAAGGCCGCAGCCGCATGGCGCATTGTTGGTGTCCTCGGTCTGGTTATGGCCGTCATCGGCTTCAGCTACGCGATGTATCTCAGCACCCAGGTCAGGCTCGTGCCTTACATCGTCGAGGTCGACAAGCTCGGAACTGCGGTCACGGCAGGTTTCCCCAAGCAGATCGAGTATGCCGATGTCCGCGTGGTGCGCTCCACACTCGGTAACTTCGTCACGAGCTTTCGCTCGATCACGCCGGATGCGGTGGTGCAGAAGCAATATATCGACCGCACCTACGCCCTTCTTCGCACGTCCGATCCGTCAACCGAGAAGGTCAACGCCTGGTTTCGAGGCAATTCTCCGTTCGAGAAGGCAAAGTCCTCGACGGTTGCCATCGAGGTCAACAACATCGTGGCGCTTTCGAACCAAACCTATCAGATCGACTGGACGGAATACGAGCGGGACCGCAAGGGCAAGGAAACCGGCACACGCCGTTTCCGCGGCATCGCAACGGTCGCGCTCACCGCGCCACAGGATGAGGCGACGATCCGCCTCAATCCGATCGGCCTCTACGTCCGGGATTTCGACTGGACAGCACAGCTTTAAGGGCAGGGATTCTTTCAATGAAAAAAACGGGATTGATCGCAGCCGCGGGCTGCTTCGCCGGACTCTTGCTTGCGGCGGGCGCGCAGGCGCAAAGCATGACGAGCAACGAGGTAAAAGGAACAAATCTTTCCAGAAAGTGGCGCGGCACGCCGGGACTGGTCACGACAGGTCCGGACGGAAAGGTCATCTTCCTGTTCGGCGAGACCCAGCCGTCCGTCGTCTGCTCTCCTCTACAGGTCTGCGACATCGAACTTCAGGGAGGCGAGATCGTTCGCGACGTCCTCGTCGGTGACACCGTGCGCTGGAAGGTAGAGCCGGCCACCTCAGGCGCGACGGGCGGACAGGCTATCCATCTGATCGTCAAACCATCGGAGCCAGATCTTCTCACCTCGATGGTCATCACCACGTCACGGCGAACCTATCATATCCAGCTCAAGTCCCATCCCAGCCAGTACATGGCGCGCGTTGGTTTCGAGTACCCCGAGGACACATCCACCAAGCTCGCCGACATCAATGCCCGTCTCGAAACCGGAGGCATTCCCGGCACGGCGCCGGACAAGCTGAACTTTTCCTATTCAATCAGCGGCGGTGCTTCGTGGAAGCCGAAGCGGGTCTATTCGGACGGGGTGAAGACCTACATTCAGTTCCCGAAGTCGATTGCCGGCCAGGATGCGCCGGTGCTCTTCGTCGTCTCGGGCGGCCAGAACCGCATCGTCAACTATCGCATGAAGAACAACATGATGACCGTCGACTATGCGATCGACAAAGCAATCCTCGTCTCCGGTGTCGGTTGGAGGCAGCAGAAGATCACCATCCGGCGGGGAGGCTGAACCATGCGGAAGCTGTTCGCATTCTTCATCGCCACCGCGCTGCTCTCCAGTTGCCAAACGACCGACGACGCACTCACCACCAGCTCAACCCCGCTCGCCGTCTCCGGACCCGTGGCAAGCGCGATCGCCGGTGACATGGCAAGCCGTCTGGCTGAGCAGATCGGTCCCGCCGGTGCTGCGACCACGATCAAATTGGAGAAGGACAGGTCGGAATTCGCGACCGCCCTCGAGGCGGCGCTGAAAGGGTGGGGCTATACGGTCGTCACCGACGGCAAGATCGCCAAAGACGTGAAGCCGGTTGAACTTGCTTATGCAATCGAGAGCTTCGACGGCGAAGTCTTTGCCCGAGTCTCGACACCTTCGATCGCTCTCGGGCGGGCTTATACGCCAACAGCCGCCGGCGCCACGCCGGCCAGTCCGCTTTCGATCATGCAGCGCAACTGACGGAGAGCAATATGGTCCAGTCGCTCCAACTTGGCGCGTCAGCTCAGGCCAACGATCAAAATGGCATGCGCCGACTCAACCGCCTGCCGATCATCGTCGCCATCATCGTCATCGTTCTGTTCGTCAGCGTCGTCGTGATTGGTCTGTCGCTACGGGGGCTTTCCTTCAATCGCGGCGACATCGAGGGGGCTTCCAACACCCCTGCGACCAGTTTCGGCGACCAGCTCAAACGGGGCGTAACTGACGGCATCATCGGCGAGCCAGAAAAGCAGGAGGTGTTTCAGCCAACGCCCGTCGTCGTGGAGAAGAAGGAAAAGCAGGAGCCCGTCGTCGAGCGCCGACCAGTTGAGCGACAAGACCGCCGACAAAGGCTCGAGTCCGAAGAGGAGTGGAAGGCTCGCCTGAAGCGCGAGCAGGATGAACAGTATATGCGCGAGGCGCAGCGGCAGCGGATGGCGCGTTTCCAGGCTCGTTCCGCGGCGCTCGATTCGCCGCAGAAGGTAGACATCTCCGATGTCGAGAAAGCTGCAAACTCCGCCAATGACAACGGCGGCCAGCCGAGAAATGCCGTGGCGAACAGCGCAACAGACCTTTATGCCGCCGCCATGAAATCCGGCCTGATGGGACAGAACGGCGATCAGAACGGGCAGACGTCGAAAGAGGATTTTTTCAATCAGGACATCAAGGATCTCGGCTATCTGCCAAACCAGGTCGTGCCGCAGATGTCACCCAATGAATTGAAGCGCGGTTCGGTCATCCCGGCGACATTGATCACCGGCCTCAATTCCGACCTGCCAGGCCGGATTACTGCTCATGTCAGCCAGAATGTCTACGATAGCGCAACCGGCTATCGTCTTCTCATACCCCAGGGAGCGAAGCTCTTCGGTCGCTACGATTCCAAGGTCTCATTCGGCCAGGAACGTGTTCTCGTCGTCTGGACGGACCTCATTTTCCCGAACGGATCTACCCTGCAGATCGGTGGTATGGCGGGCACAGACCCCGAAGGGTATGGCGGCTTCCAGGACAAGGTCGACCGCCATCTTTGGAGGACATTCGGTTCTGCAGCCCTGGTGGCAATCATCGGGACGGGTATCGATATGTCGATGCCTGAGAGTTCGACGCTGGCAACGCAGGATACAGCCTCCGACGCGGCACGGCGAAATTTTGCCGAGAGCTTCGGTCGTGTTGCGGAAGAGACGATATCGAAAAACCTGAACGTTCAGCCGACGATCAACATTCGTCCGGGCTACAAGTTTAATGTCCTCGTCGATCAGGACATCATTTTTCCGTCATAATATCGCGGCTAAATCGCGCAATCTGCCGGGCTCCCCCAAGCGCCGGGCAGATGCGCCAAATAATCCAGTGGCAAGAGTCATGTTTTATGTCTTTGGGACTTGGAATACTCGCTGCAGCTGAGTAAATCTGGTGGGCGCAACGACCGTTAGCATGCTTCGCGCCCAAAGGCGGGTGCGATTGCCATAGCAACAAACCAGTTGCCTGGCCGGCCAAGGCACCTCGATCTTTGCGACGCCAATATGGGCCATATCGGGGCTCGCAGCTGCTCAGTAGGAGACAAGCCAGTGGACGGTGACCTTCGCTCACTCATCGATATGACAGAGGCCGCGCACGACGAGCGCATGATCAAAAGTGCTTTAAAGACATTCACACACGCTTGTGGCTTTGAACGGTTTGCATATTTGCAGACCGAAGGGTCGGAGATCCGCACATTCAACTCTTATCCGGAAGAATGGCAGGGCGTTTATCTCGAAAGCCACTATTCCCGCATCGACCCGGTCGTTTGGGAAGCAAAGACCCGCATGGAGATCTTTCCGTGGACAGCAGACGATTGGCCTTCTCGTGGAACATCCGAACTCAGGCTGTTTCGCGACCAGGCGATCAATCACGGGATTCGCAGCGGGGTGACTATACCAGTCGAAGGCAGTTTCGGCTCGACGATGATGTTGACATTTGCATCGTCAGCCCAAACGGCTGATATTTCAAAACTTCAAGATTGCCAGAAAGCGATCCGTGCGGTTCTGGCGATCCACTACCGCCTGAAAATGCTTGCTGCGACCACAATTGTTCCGCCGAAGCGGTTGCTTTCACCAAGAGAGGCAATGTGCCTAAAGTGGGCGGCGAAGGGAAAAACTGCTCCAGAAACCGCGATCCTGACGGGCATCAATCCAAGGACAGTGCAGCACTACCTGGATAAGGCGCGAGAGAAGCTCGAAGCGGCGACCGTTCCCCACCTCGTTGCGATCGCCAAGGACCACGGCCTGTTATAGCGTCAATTGTCGACATCTGGGGCAACATCAGGGACGTACCCGAGCGCATCGATGATTTCCGAAAGTTCTTCTTGCTGGGCCGCGGACTTCTCTTGGCGCGCGGTATATTCTCGCTGCAAGCTCTCGAGTACGGCGCTCGACACTGCGGGATCAGATGAAGCGCGGGTCCACTCTTCGTAGACAGCTTCGTCGGCAACAATAAGCTGGCGGTGCTCTTTGATCGCAGCGATCGCCAGAGCCTCCAGTTCTGACTCTTGCATCGAATTGTAGCGAGATGAGCCCACATCGTTCATCCGCTTCTCCCTGACTTCACTCTCTGCAGCCCCGACCTAAATCTGCGGGCTAATTGTATCGGTTGGCCGCCACTACAGTACCACTGACCGTCATCCATCTAAGATTTCTGGAGGCGGGGCAACTGCATCCTGTACGATTTCATCACGCGTCTCGCCAACGACGTTGAAGCGGTGCACGGATCTGGACGACGCTGTCTTGCACATTTGCTCATAGGACACGGCCTTTCCTCGAGTTGTAGAGAATACTCCGTGGTAGAATACTCATCAAGCCGCTGTTCTCTCGATCATGGAAATTCGAGAGGTATTTGCGCGAAATTTGCGATCTGTACGGCATGCTAAAGGCTTGTCCCAGGAGGAACTCGCGCATCGCGCGGACATCGATCGCACCTACATCAGTTCGCTAGAACGTAGCGTCTACAATGCAAGCATCGATGTCGTTGACCGTTTGGCGACGGTCTTGGGAATTGAAGCTTGTGAGTTGCTGAAGCGGCCCCCGGAAGAGCCACAGATGCCAACCGCCGAGCTTGATGATTAAGACAAGTTGTCTTTCGAACCGCCCGATTCATGCCCTGCCGGCAATGATAAGAATTCATTTGTGCCAGCCACATTGCGAATTTCTCGCGCATCATATATATTCTTTTTAAGGAGAATAATTATGGCTGCAGCACTTCGCGAATACACACCCACTGAGGCTGCTGCCGTGAGTGAGATCGGCATTAAGGCGGTCCACAACGCAATCGACAAACGGATCATTGGAAGCCCCTCTACCAACCACCGAAGCCGTGCGATCACTGACGACGATCTGTTGCGCCTGAAGCTCTGGTTCGGCGTCGGCTCGATCCTTTCCGCCGAACGCCGGAAGCGTCTCTTTGCCGCCATCGACGAAAATCCTGAAGCGGACACGGTCAGAGCGGACGACTATTTGATCGTCGACGTCGCGAGAGCGCGGGAGCATTTGGCCGCACGTGGCGAAGCGCTCAGGGAAGCGGACAAGATCATACACAGCGTGAAGGGCGTGGTTGGCGGCGAGCCGGTCTTCAAAGGCACGCGCGTTCCAGTCCGAACAATCGCTGCGATGAAATTGCAAGGCGCTGCTACGGACGAGATCGTCGAGGGCTATCCGGCTCTCACTGCGCGCATGGTGGACCTCGCCGAAATCTGGGTAGCAGCTCATCCTGCCCGTGGGCGGCCGCGAAAGCTGTCGGAGCAGGGATTGAGCGTGAAATCAGTGAAGCGCTTGCCCTTTAGAAGGGCCGGCACCAAAGAGCCATCGAGCACGGCCTCGTGAAGTTTCTCGTCGATGAATGCCTGCACACATCTCTCGTGGCTGTGGCTCAAGAGCACGGCCACGATTGCTTCCACGTCAATTGGCTGGGCCTGAGCGGCGAGACCGATTGGGATCTGATGCCTCGGATCATCGCGGAAGACTTTACCTTCGTGACGAACAACGCCCGTGACTTCAGGAAACTTCATGCGCGAGAGGATCTGCACGCTGGCCTGGTGATCATAGTGCCGCAGGTTCTGCCGGTGCAGCAGCGGGAATTGTTCACGCTCGTTCTTCAGGAACTCGCCGCTTCTCCAGATCTCGTGAACGAGGTGATCGAGATTGCCATCGAAGAGGGCGAGGCACTGCTGACGCGGTATGCATTACCAGAGTAAACACAATTCCCGCCAATTGCGACAGATCGATCCGAGTCCCGGTGCGCCGACGCAATATATCTGGCTCACACTAATTTCATGCGTTGGAAACACACTACTTTGATGCTTTCGGCCCCACGCTGCGATTTCGATCATCGAACATCCCTCAAGGGAAGAAGACCTCAGCGCTACGGCTGACCACCGATGCGAGATAAGTTTACCCGTATCCCAGTAGCGCCAATTGTCTTTTCGTCCACGGATTCTGCGTCAGTCTGCAGGGGAACCCCGCCATCGACCGTATCCGCCTCCGATTTATCGGCCTGCAGTTCCTTTTGGTTGCCTAGTCCCCCGCCCGGATCCTCCGCCTGAAACACGCTCACACCCTCAAACTCACCAGTCTTCCACGCGTAAATCGCATCCTCGAAAATCTGCGGGAAGACGTCTTTGCTCGGGGGGTTGCCATACCATTTCGCAACGATCCTGAGGACCTTGGCGAACATCGCCGTGCCTTTGCGCAGATTTTGGCAGGCATCGACAAGGTCGGGTTCCAGATCCACCAGTTCCTTCACTCCCACGCCAGCGGGGAACTGGGTCAGTCCAACGCGAACGACGGCCTGACCAGCGTATTGGCGAACGATCGCCATCGCCTCCTCAGTCGATGCGGCCTTCGGAACGAGGATCAATCGGCCACCCGATTTGACGGTAACGGCGAGGGGATCAGGCGAGCCCGCGGCCATCACGAACTGTTCGATGATCGCGGGCTTCAGGGAAGGGTCTGCGCATTCTTTTATCAGGGCGGCGTCGAGCATGGTGTCTCCTCTTCTCTCAAGTGTTGAAGGCAATGACGAGCGGCTTTGCGAAGAGCTTTGCCCATGCGGTGGTGGTGGCGCGCTGAATGGCAACGATCGACGTCCCTTCGGTCCACCAGCCGTTCCCGACGGCAACGACAAAATCCGGATCGTGGAGCATGGACTGGAGGATCGGCCAAACGATCAATTGCTCGTAGCAGATCAGCGGTGCTGCCCGGCTGGTACCGATCGACACGACGGGGTTCGCAAAGAAATCTGCCCTGGCGCCGCCGCTCTCCCCGAGCCAGGACCGCCACGGCTGCCACATCGAGCCGGGCACCGGCATGCGTTCGCGATAGAGAATGTGGCTGCCCTTCCTGTCGATCGCGACGAGGACATTGTCATAGCCCCTAGCGTCGAGCAGCACGGCGCCAGCGATGACCGTCGCATTGCCGTCGCGGAGGATGCCTGTCCAAAGCCTCTCCACGGTCGGCGTCCAGAAACCGAGCGCACTTTCCGGCAGCACCACATAGAGGGCGCCATCGCTGGCCACGCCACGCACCGTTGCGATCATGTCACGCTGGCGTTGAAGACCGGCGTCTCGGCCGAGCGAAACGCCCAACTGCAGATCGACGCCGCGCCAGGCTTCCGCTAGTTTCGGATCGGTCCAGAAAGCGGCGGACCACAGCCAAAAGCCAGTCAAGGCGATGGCGACAGCTGGCCAAAAGCGGGTTACGAGACCCGCAAGGCCAGCTGTCATGAAGCCAAGTCCCCACCATCCCCATCCCGGAAACAGAACACCCGCGGCTGTGACGGGATGCGCCCAGCCCGTGATGCCGAACGGCGGGATGGCCATGATGACGGCCGCAAGGAGATAGCGGAACGGACGAGTGCCAGCCTTCTTCGTCCAGAAGATGGCATGCACGATGACAAAGCTCATGGACGCACAAAGCCAGAGCAACAAGCCCGGCCAGATATTGGACGAATAGAATGCAGCCACGCCTTGCGGCAGCCCCCGTGAGGCGGCTAGGAAGTATCCGGCCGAGACAAGCGCCGCCAGCAATCTCGTCCGCGACAGCGACCAAAGAATGGGAAACCCCATCGCGACCGGCAATAGAGTCACATGGCCGCTCCACGCCATCACGCCGATCGCGATCGAAGCGGACATCAGCAACGTCGACCGAATGTACTCACGGCGCATAGGTGAGTACCTCCTGCGCCAGGCCGAGAACACCGGAGGCGGGCACTGGACCGAAATATCGGGAGTCGTAGGAGCTGGGGAACGCGGAATGCAGGAAGACAAATCCTGGCGGGACAATGCCACTCGGAAACCGAGACAATGGCCGACCAGTTCCATCTCGTGATGCGAGACTGGAAGAGGAAACCTCCCGACCCTCCACGGTCACGTTGGCGCCGATTTCGACATGCTGTCCTGCGACGGCGATCACCCTCTTGATCAGCGGCGCGACACCGCCCGGGCAGGAACCGGAACGGAGATAGCCACGCGCTCGTGCCTCCCGCATTTCCGCCATTGCCGGTAGGCAGATGAACACCAGGTCATTGACAACAACGCGGCGATAGAGCGGAGCAATGCGCCACAGGCCGAGTGGCTCGCTCGGTGTCAGATTGATGCGGTAACCGCCGGCGAGGGCTGTGCCAATCGCCAGTATGGCGACCAACGCGGCTATCAAAATGATCCCGGCGGCTCGTCGTTGCTGCGCGGTCATCGCCCGGCGCGTTCCAGCTCCCGCCGTCATTTCAGCGAGAGTCCTTGGCTCCTGGTTTGCCGCAGCGTCTCGGCTTGCTTCAGCGCCTCGGTCGTTCGTTCATGAGCGACAAGTTGTTGGACCGTACGCATGGAATTCCACGCAGATTGGACCTCCGCCTTCTGGCCTGCCGTCATGCCTGCTGTGACGGTCTCGAATGTCTTGCCATCAGTATCTTTTGCCGCCAGTGGCAGGAACGTCCGTTCTCCGAAGCGCTCGGACACAGCCTTGGCAAAACCGTCGAGTTCGGCCTTCACCATCTTGTCGGCCAAAGCATATTCGAGGCCAGCCGGGAGATCGTTGCGATCGATCGCATCACGAACGCGTTCGAGCGTTTGCTTGGAAGATGGGGAGAGCGCCGGGATATCGACAGAAACCTTGAGCCGGACCGCGCGCTCCTCCGTCTCATGTTTCAATTCGGCCTCGGCCCGCTCACGCAGGTAACGTTCAAGATTTCGGGCGAGCGCCGGCACGTTGGCGATGGCTTTTTCCCGGTCCTGCCTGTCGGCACGGCTGGCGAGAACACCCGTCTTGCCCTTCAGCGCACCGAAGCTTTCGGGGGCGCCGGCGACCTTCGCGAGGGTGGAGTGCGCGACCGACTGGTCCTTGACCATGGCGTCGACATTGATCGCCTTGAAGGCGGCTTCCGGCTGCGCGTAGACGAGGTGGAAGCGGGTCGAGACGTCCTCCCATTGTTTCTTCAGACCGGGATCGGCAGCGAGCTTATCTTCAACAGCCTGCTCGAGCGATTTCGGGAAAGTGGTGATGCGTGATACCATGGGCTTGGCCTCCTTGATCGGATCCTGGATTGGGGAGTTTTTGAAGCTGCCGACGAAGCCAAGTTTCATTGCAATAGCGGCGAGACGAACGCCGAGATCGACCAGCTTCTGATTCTGCCGGATGGTCCATTCGAGGCGATCGCGAGCGACCGTCCGGGCGACATTCATGAGATGCAAACCTCGCGTCTCGGCGAAGCGCAGCGCTCGGCCGTAGAACGACGCCTTCTCATAATCGAGGGTCGTCTCCTTGGCGTTTCGGCGCGACAGGATCGGGATGAGGCCGCCGGATTTGGCGAAGGAGCGACTGCCGTAATAGACGGCGAGATCCTCACGATGGCGGGTCATAGCCACATAGGTAAGATGCCGGTCCAGGGAGAGGGAAGCAAGCACCTTAACCCGGTCGACGGTCGCGCCCTGGCTCTTGTGGATCGTCGTCGCATAGCCGTGATCGAGATTGTTGTAGAAGCGCTGCTCGATTGCGACCTGGCGGCGGTGTTCGCCTTCGCCAACCTCGGCAACAATCCGGCCGGGAGCGGCCTCAAGTACCTTTGCCAGCATGCCGTTCTTGACGCCAAGGCTGCCTTCGTTCTTGAGGAACACGATCTGGTCGCCGGTCGCGAACATGCGAATTCCATCCTCCGTCTTGAACGCAAATCCGTCTGCGACGACGCCGCGTTCGACCAGCTTGGCGCGCGCCATATCGTTGAGCATTCGGACGTCGCGGCGAAGGTGTGCGAGGATCAGGCTAGTCTTCGAAGGGTCGTAGTCCAGGTCCCAAGCCGCGATCAGGCTTTCGACGGCCTCGTCCTTCAGTCTCAAACCGATCAATCGACCATGAGCGGTGTAGGCATCGACAGCCTTGCGGACATTGCCACGCGCGAGATCGAGCGAGGCATCACGCATCCATTGCTGGCGCTGGCGATAGATTGTCTCGAGTTCTGCATAGCCGATACGATCGGCAATGGCGCGGAAGGCGGCGCCCGCCTCGATCGGTTGAAGCTGTTCCGGATCGCCGACAAGGACGAGCTTGGCGCCGGTCCTGGTCACGGTTTCGACGAGCAGCGCCATCTGGCGTGACGACACCATGCCGGCCTCGTCCAGCACGAAGACGCATCTGTGGTCGAGCTGATTGCGACCCTGGTTCCAGCGAAGCTCCCACGATGACAACGTGCGAGATTGGATGCCCGCCTCCTTCTCCAGTCCTTCGGCGGCTTTGCCAGCCAACGCTCCGCCGACCACACGATAGCCGGCCGCTTCCCACGCCTCGCGCGCAGCCTTCATCATCGTGGTCTTGCCGGCCCCTGCGCGGCCGACGACGGCGGCGATCCGCGTGGCCTCACCGACATGCTCGATCGCCGTTCTCTGCTCATCCGACAGACGGGCATGACGCGCAAAGGTCCCCTGCAGCACCGCCTCACGGACGCCATGGGAGGCGCGACCGGAGAGCCAGATCGCGCGGTTGGCCATCTCTGCCTCAAGCCGGATCATCTCGCGCGTGGTGTATTTCGCCGGCGACCGAACGCCGGTCGCGAGATCGATCCGCTCGCGCTCGAGCCGCAGCGCTTCCGGGCTCTGCAGGATCCTCACCATTAGACTTTGGAACAGAGCGGCATCGTCGACATAGCGATACAAGACCTTCGCAACATCGCGTTCGTCAAAGACGCTCTTCTCCCGCGTGATCAGGTCGAGCACGATCTCCGGACGGCGCTGGATGCGGCGGGCATTCTCGCCGCGGCGCTGCTCCTGAAGCTCGACGCGTTCGCGCTTGGGGAGCGAGGTCTCCTGCCTCTGATCGGTCTGCTCAGCCTTGCGCTCGATGGCTTTGGCGCCCACGCCGAGGTGAATGGTTGGCTCGAGGTCGATACCCTGCTTTTCGAAGGAGCGACCATCGATGCGGATATCCAGGCTGGCAAGCGCCAGATGTTTGTTCTGGCAGGCAAACCAACCATCGCGAAACACATTGAAATCTTGCACGCTACCGGCCCACAGCTGATAAACGATCTTGCCGGCGTCATTTCGGAGTGGTTTGCCATCCGGGCTGAGCACCGCGACCTTCTTCGAACCGAAACCGTCTTCGGTGAGCGGCCGCAACGTGGTCATGAGGTGGACGTGAGGATTGCCTGGCGCGTCGTGATAGACCCAGTCCGCGACCATGCCCTGCGCGGTGATGTGCCGCTCCACAAAGTCGCGCATGAGCGCGATGTTCTGCTCGGCCGTCAGCTCGATCGGCAGGGCGATCGTGACATCCTTGGCAAGTTGAGCGTCTGATCGTTTCTCGAAGTCTTCGACCTTGTTCCAGAAGGTCTCGGACGCCCCGGACACCGACCGGTCGGCGATCATCGAACGAAGCCATTCCGGCGCGTCGTCAGGGATCACGAACTCCTCATGCAGGAGCCCCTGCTTTCGCGTGTAGTCGATCGTCCGGGCTTCCCGCTCAAACTCCATCTTGGCGCAGTGCCGGTAGGCCGCCGACAGGACGGCGCTGCGGCCGGAGCCACGGGCGACGACGCTGACGGAGAAGTGAGGGACGGCCACGGCGGAATTCTTTCCCGGTTGCGAACGAAATCAATGGGTTCGTCGGGAGCGGGAGGCCTGATCAGACCTCAAGCAAGGGCGTCGCGTCAGCGACGTATAATTGCGCCCTTGGAAGCCGCTCCTTCGGAACGGCCGGGATCATTCCCGAAAGCATCGCCCTTGGCGATTGTAGGATTCACAGTAATGCGTTCCGCACTCTGTTCCGAAAAACTGGGTTCGAAAGACAAGCTTTCTCACCCAGGAGACGATTGGACATGAAGAAGCCATCCTCGAAAATCCGCGACGAAATCGTCAAGCTGCAGGAGCAGCTCAAGATCGCCGAGACACGGGAAGCCGAGCGGATCGGCAGGCTCGCGCTCAAGGCCGGCCTTGGCGAGATCGAGATCGACGAGGCGGAACTTCAGGCAGCGTTTGAGCAACTGACCAAGCGATTTCGCGGAGGGCAGGGCGCTACGACCGGAGGGAAGAAAGGCGCCGGCGACAGAAGCGGAGAAGCGTCGACCCCGGCGGACGCGTCTGGCGCGGGTGCGGGCAGCGTTGGCGAGGCTTGAGCGTATGGCGAGGACGATGACATCCGATGCCCGCAAGAAGGACACGCGCGAAAAGATCGAACTCGGCGGCCTGATCGTCAAGTCCGGGCTCCGGTACGAGAAGCGCGCACTGTTGCTTGGCGTGCTGATCGATGCAGCCCGCCGCATCAAGGGTGACGATAGCGAGCGGTCCAGGCTCACTGCAATCGGCGTGGAGGCCTTCGGCAATGACGATCAATAGGATTGCGCTCGTCATAGTGCCATGGACGCTGATGATCCTGGTCGTCATCGGAATGACCGGGATCGAGCAGTGGCTTTCAGGCTTCGGAAAGACCGAGGCCGAGCGACTGGCATGGGGACGGGCGGGGATCGCATTGCCCTATGTAGCCAGTGCGGCGATCGGATTTCTGTTCCTGTTCGCGAGCGCCGGCTCGATCAACATCAAGCAGGCAGGCTGGGGCGTCGTTGCGGGATGCATCGAGACGATCCTGATCGCGGCTATACGCGAAACGATGCGCCTTGCCGGTTTCATGACGGTGCCGCCGGCCGACAAGACGATCTTCGCGTTTCTCGATCCAGCAACAGCGATCGGAGTGGGCGCAGCGTTCATGTGTGCCTGCTTCGCACTCCGCGTTGCGCTCATCGGCGATGCGGCCTTCGCACGGGCCGAGCCGAAGCGCATTCAGGGCAAGCGGGCGCTCCATGGCGAAGCGGATTGGATGAAGCTCACAGAGGCGGCAAAGTTGTTTCCCGATACTGGCGGTATCGTCATCGGCGAGCGTTATAGGGTCGACAAAGACATTGTCGCAGCACAAGCGTTTCGCGCCGACGGCGCCGAGACATGGGGCGCCGGTGGCAAGTCGCCGTTGCTGTGCTTTGATGGCTCCTTCGGCTCGTCGCACGGGATCGTTTTTGCCGGTTCCGGCGGTTTCAAGACAACGTCGGTAACGATCCCAACGGCGCTCAAATGGAGCGGCACGCTGATCGTGCTCGATCCATCGAACGAGGTCGCACCGATGGCCTCCGCGCATCGCGCCGGAGCGGGGAGGGACGTGTTCGTCCTCGATCCAAGGAAGCCGGACGTCGGCTTCAACGTCCTGGACTGGGTCGGCCGTTTTGGAGGTACGAAGGAAGAGGATATCGCCTCCGTCGCGTCATGGATCATGAGCGACAGCGGAGGCGCGCGCGGAGTCCGTGACGACTTCTTCCGGGCGTCAGCTCTTCAGCTCCTCACGGCGCTCGTCGCCGATGTCTGCCTATCCGGCCACACGGATGAGAAGGAACAGACGCTTCGGCAGGTGCGCATGAATCTCTCGGAGCCGGAACCGACATTGCGCAAGCGGCTGCAAGACATCTACGACAATTCCGGCTCGGATTTCGTGAAGGAGAATGTCGCAGCCTTCGTGAACATGACACCGGAAACTTTCAGCGGCGTCTATGCCAATGCGGTCAAGGAGACGCACTGGCTTTCCTATCCAAACTATGCCGCCCTCGTGTCTGGCAAGAAATTCTCGACCAGCGACATCGCAGCCGGCAACACGGACGTCTTCATCAACATCGACCTCAAAACGTTGGAGACCCATTCCGGTCTTGCGCGCGTCATTATCGGCTCGTTTCTGAATGCGATTTACAATCGCGACGGACAGATGAAGGGGCGCGCCCTGTTTCTCCTCGACGAGGTTGCACGCCTCGGCTATCTCCGGATTCTTGAGACGGCACGTGACGCAGGACGCAAATACGGGATCACGCTCACGATGGTCTATCAGTCGATCGGCCAGATGCGCGAGACCTATGGAGGCCGCGACGCGGCGAGCAAGTGGTTCGAGAGTGCCAGCTGGATCTCGTTCGCCGCGATCAACGATCCGGAAACCGCTGAGTACCTATCTAAACGCTGCGGCATGACGACGGTCGAGATCGACCAGGTCAGCCGCAGTTTCCAAGCGAAAGGGTCGTCACGAACGCGCTCGAAGCAGCTCGCGGCACGACCGCTGATCCAGCCGCACGAAGTTCTGCGCATGCGGGCGGACGAACAGATCGTCTTCACGGCCGGCAACGCGCCCCTCAGATGCGGCCGCGCCATCTGGTTCCGGCGTGAAGATATGAGGGCCTGCGCCGGCGAGAACCGGTTTCATTCGATGGGTGGAAGAGGGAAGAAAGCTTCGAATTCGACACCTGCGGTAAACACCGATGAAACCAAACCGACTGTAACGTCTGCCGGCGAAGAGGGATAAAAGCTTGGTGCAAAAGAACGTCATACCGTTCAGGAAAATTCGGAAGGTCGCGAACAATCGCGCCGGCTTCAGCGCGTCGCGCTCGACGCCGGGTCGTCACCGTCCCGATCGCGGCAGAGGCATTCCGACCGCGATTGTCTGGGCCCTGGTGATCGGCGCCGCCGGTTGGCTGTATCTCGATCGCAGCGGCCATCTCGACAGCATCGCAGCCTTCGCCAGAACGCCGGGGCAAGATACGCTTTCTGCGCCATTCGTGTTGTGCAGCGACAGCCATCGGACGAATTGCGTCGTCGATGGCGACACCTTCTGGTTCGGGGGCGAGAAAATCCGCATCGCCGATATTGATACGCCTGAACTCAGCCCGCCCCGCTGCGAGGCTGAACGGCTCAAAGGTGAGGCGGCAAAATCCCGTCTGCTGTCGTTGCTCAACGCTGGAAAATTCTCGCTTGCGGCCGGGTTCCGTGACGAAGACAAGTACGGCCGTAAACTTCGAACTGTGTCTCGCGCAGGCAATTCGCTGGGCGGTATTCTGATCAATGAAGGGCTGGCGCGATCGTGGGACGGAGCGCGACACGGATGGTGCGGGGGCCAATGACAGCTATCTCCTTTCATGGCCGTTCCGACCGGTCGGTCCGGCTGGAACACCTCACATGAAAAGGCAAAGACCAGAGGCGGAAAGCCGCTCTCGTCTCGACCTCAATCGCCCGGGTCAAAAGGCTCCTTGTCCTCAAGGCCGATATGCTATCGTTTGTCGGACCACCGGGAGGGGGGGGTAAATCTCATCACCGCCGAAATGCGCGATGACGATCTTGTCGCCCTCGTGGAACAAGCGGAAATCCACCATATTGTCGATTGCCCAAAGCAGCGACGCAGACAGAAACTCGCGCGAGATTTCCTTGGGGAGATGAACTTCAGCATCGAAGCTGCTGCGCAAATGTTCAATCGCGGTCGGCTGCCGATCCGCAGTTTCCGGTCTTCGCTAACCAGCTGTGTGATTTGATGCTTTGTCATTAGCGTCTCCTTTCGTTTCTGACAAAAGGGTCCGCACCTTAGCCCGTGAGGGGTCAGGGACCGCGGAACGCGGCCGCTGTGCGGCGAGCGGAGGAGCCGATTTTCTTTGTGCCGCTTGCGGTGCAGGGAACATTGGAGGGGGCCGCGATGTCCTCGACGCCGTAACGGCGGGTGCAAAATGGGAGGTCAGAAAGAGATAGAACCGCGTCCTGAAGGGACGCGACCGCTTGCCATCTCCGATGGCCATGAGGCCTTTCAGCTGTCGCCGGACAACGACATTTGGCAGAGGCATGCTTATTGCTGCGAGAGGATCATGACCCGATCGGGCAGGAGACCGCGTGCGGGCTCCGGTCGCAGCGCGACTAGAGCCGTGCGCCGTCGGCGCCTCGCCCGAACCCCACTCTTCACGGAAATGAATCGGTCGCAGTTGTTCGATTCACATATGTCGTTGGACGCTCTGGCCGTGATCGGCGACTCTATGAATATGGTCACGCAACCCTACCAGCTCTACATCGAGCGAACTGACGCCGCGAAGAACATGGCCCGTTTCTACGCCATGCAGATTTCCACGTCTCTGTTCGGAGAAACCTGTCTGATACGTCGATGGGGGAGGATCGGGACCTTGGGGCAAATGAGGATCCATCATTTCGGGCGGGAGGAAGAAGCGGTCAGACTGTTCCTCAACCTGACGCGGCAGAAGAGGGCCCGTGGCTATCGACCGCGGACTATTGCGCAGCGTTCCCTCAGCCAGGAACAACAGCATCGATAGCCCGAATGAACACGAGAGGCCACTGAGGCGGCCCCGGCGCGTCATTCGCGCAGGTTCCAGTGGTCTCGAACGACCTCGATCTCGATGAAGAACGGGATCTTGATCGCGAGCTTCAGCCCGAGCTTTCCTTTGCGGAAGAAGTGACAGATCACCTTGCCGAGATTACCAAGCCGGCGGCCGGTGGCTGCGAGAAACTTTGCGAGTCGTTGCATGGTGGGTTCTCCTTTCTAATTGCTGGTATCGCGGGGATCAAAAGCAGACCTCGAAGGAGGGCCGCACCGGAACGGTCGAAGCGCGAGCGGAGAACCTGGAGCCGCCTGAGTTTTGATTGCGCGAGGAGCCGCATGCGGCGGGGAAAATTCTGGTGGCGCAAGGTTGCGGCGTGACGCAAGGGCTGCAACATCCCTGATGTAGATGGCCGCCCTGTCGAAAGGAGAGATGCGACAGCTCGATGTTCCTCAGCGGCAGTCGCTGGAATCGGGACAGGCTGATCTTTGAATAAGAGAAAAGCCGCCTCAGAAGGGCGGCTCGGCCTCGATGGCGCCGACCTGCTCGGCCAGTTGCACGGCGAGTTCGGCCTGGGCGAGTTCGAGCTCGACCTCGATCCGGCGGCGCTCGGCCGCATCGCATGCGTTGTTCAGCTCTGCCCGCAGTTCTTCGATGTGCTGTTCGATCGTCATGGTCTCATCTCCTTGAGTTCGTGAAAGACGAGTTCGCGGGGCGGGACGGGATGGCGGGGTCAGGGATCGCAACGCGACCGCCGGAGGCGGCGGGTGGGGGAACCGATTTCGTGTTGGCGCCACAGGCGGCGGCGCGAAGTTGGGGGTACCGCTCGTCCTTGATGCCGCCGGCCCGACCCGGCACCATCGGGCGATCTGAGCGGCTATCCCCGTTTCCATATGGCACCGAAAAGCCGGAACCTGGCTCGATGCCTGGTCCCGGCTTCTCACTTTGACGGGAGAGGCCCCGCCGGATGGGCGGAGCCTCGAGGACCTCAGTCGCGGTTGGGGCGCGACCAGATCAACTGCAGGCCGTCTTCGCCTTCGACTTCGGCCAGCGTGGCGTAGATCGGAT
>NZ_LMRG01000011.1:0-37319 GCF_001425605.1 Rhizobium sp. Leaf453
CCACCATGGCCGCGCCCTCTGCCCGCGCGGCCGTCTTCGAGACAGAAACCGTTTCCGCCCCGCAACCCGTATCCTCAGCTTCGGTGCATGGCTTTAGCCCCGTTACATTTTCCCCAGAACCCCAAACTCAACCCTCAAGTCTCTCAAGAAACTCCAGAGCGAGTTCGTCGGTCGCCAGCAGCGCCGCCGCCCTCGTTGGTGAGCGGTTTATAGTCCGAGGCCTCGTTCATAGTCAACGGCTTTTTTGAAAAAAATGACAGTTTTTTGACAAAGCCTTGTAGCGCAAGGGTTTGCGGCAGTGCGAAAGTTTCAGGTGCACCGCCGAACGGGGGAAATCACAATTTCGCCCTCACTTTTTCACAATGCGGGCTCTAAACAGACCAGTGCGGATTGCGTCGTGCTTCGAAAAAGGTCGTCTCCCGCCCTCTCTATAGGGACAACGCTTTATAGAGAGGTGCATTGCGGCGGTGTTCCGCGCGTACCCGCCGTTCCGTTTGACTCGCAGGCATGAAAGATGCACATCTTCGCACAACATATCGACGCCATAATAAGAAACAGCGCGTAACCCAGGGATCCCATTCTAGTTGGCATGACCACGGACAAGACCATGATACGGTCGCTCGGCAACGAGCCCCCGATCCTTGCGGATGGACGCAGGGCACCCGACCGGCGCGAGATTTCTCTGCGCTGGCTTTCGGGCACCTTCCTGACAGGCATTACCTCGAGCCTTCTGATGGGCGTTGCCTTGTTTGCAGCGCTCGACGGCCGACAGCAGCTTGCCATCCCGGCCGAAGCCTATGCAGCGGTGATGGACCCGTCCGCCCGCGGCAGCCAGCCGACGGCCGCCGCCAAGCGCGGCAACCGCGTCCTGACGCCCAACATCGTCGCCAAGCCGTCCGACCGGACGATCATGGAAGTCTCGACGATGATCCGCGACGGCGACAAGGAAGTCGTCCGCCGCCAGCCTTTCGCGCATGTGAAGATGACGCTTGCCGCCAATCATCAGGCAGCCGAAAAATATCCCTCCTTCGACCCGCTGGCGATCTTCTCCAGTGACGAGGCGAAGGACGCCCCGCCCGTCAGCCGCACGGG
Organism: Rhizobium sp. Leaf453; assembly: GCF_001425605.1. Classification (GTDB taxonomy): domain Bacteria; phylum Pseudomonadota; class Alphaproteobacteria; order Rhizobiales; family Rhizobiaceae; genus Pararhizobium. Next base: position 1,093 of record NZ_LMRG01000011.1, read on the forward strand.
CACGATCTACGGATCGGATGTCGAATCCGAGGTCGCGCTGAAGACGGTCGATTTCCCGCTCAAGGGTTCGACGCTGAAATTCGCACCGTCGATGTCGATGGACGAGGTCGAGGAAAATGTCCGCACCAACGGGTCGGTCCTGACCGACGGCAACACCCAGCTTGCCTCGCTCTTCTATGTCGATCCGCGCCGCTTCGCCTCCGATGCTTCCGACCTCGACCTGATACAGGGCCTGTCGGCCCGCGTCGTCGAGGAGAACATGACGGTTGCCGCTCCCGAGAGCACGACGGACCAGACGACCGAATATGCCGACGACGTCATTCCGGTCCGCCGGGCGACACCGATCGCCGCCGTTCTCATCAACGCCGGCTATGGCAAGGCGCAGGCCGAGGATCTCGCCGGCTATTTGCGGCCGGCGCTCGATGCGACGGACCTGCAGGAAGGCGATGTCCTGCGTATCGGCATCATCCAGAAAGGTGAGAACGAGGAAGCCAAGGTGGTGCGCGCCACCGTCTATTCGCGCGGCGCCCATGTCTTTACCATGGCGCTCGATGACACCGGCAATTTCGTCAAGGGCTACGAGCCGGCGCCGCTGGCTGCCGTTGCCAGCGCCTTTGACGATACCGGCACGCCGGCGATCAGTGCCGGCCGCGACCTGCCCCGGGTCTATGACGGCGTCTACCGTGCCGCTCTGTCCTACGGCATGAATTCCACCATGGTGGCGCAGATCATCAAGCTTCTGGCCAGCAATGTCGATTTCCAGGCCCAGTTGAAACCCACCGACAGCCTCGAAGCCTTCTTCTCTGTTGCCGACGAGAGCGGCAAGGCAACCGACGACAGCGAACTTCTCTACGTCAACGCCAAATTCGGCGATGCGCAGACGAAATTCTACCGGTTCCAGGATCCGGAAGACAATTCGATCGATTATTACAACGAGCAGGGCAAGAGCATCCGCCAGTTCCTGCTGCGCAATCCCGTACCGAACGGCACCTTCCGGTCTGGCTTCGGCATGCGCCGTCATCCGATCCTCGGCTTCTCACGCATGCATACCGGTGTCGACTGGGCAGCGCCCCGTGGCACGCCAATCATCGCAGCCGGCAATGGCGTCGTTGAAAAGGCCGGCTGGGATTCTGGCGGTTACGGCAACCAGACGCTGATCCGCCATGCCAATGGCTATGTCTCGTCCTACAATCACCAGAGCGCCATCGCCAAGGGTGTCAGCGTCGGGTCGAAGGTCGTGCAAGGTCAGGTGATCGGCTGGGTCGGCACGACCGGCCTGTCGACCGGTCCACACCTGCATTACGAACTGATCGTAAACGGCAACCGCGTCGATCCCCTGCGTATTCGCCTGCCCGGCGGCAAATCCCTTGACGGCCAGGCATTGGCACAGTTCGAGGAAGAACGCACCCGCATCGACGAATTGCTGGCCAAGGACAATGGCACGGCGGAAGTGGCCGCGGCGCAGTAACGCCACGGCCCTAGTCAGTTCCTGCTTATCGCTTGCGGTACAGGATCATGCCGCCGTGATGAAGAACCCCGTCGATGAAATCGCCATCCGCGGTAAATCCCGTATCATCCCAATATTCGATATGGTCGCCGCTCACCTCGTAACGCCCCTGATAGGCGCTCTCGCGAGTGCCGCGCGCTTCGTCATAGCGGCCGTTGGCGAGCAGTTCGTGGCGGACACGCCCATCCTTCGTCACCCAGAGGCCGACATAGGGATGCGGTTCGGTCGTTGCGTTCATCATCTTGTCCTCGATTTGGGCCATGGCGGCGCCTGTCAGCGCCGCCGCTATGGATAGGGTCGCGATGGTCCTGATCATCAGTGACCTGCCCGTGTCGGACGCACGACGATCTCGTTGACATCGACATCATCCGGCTGCTCGATCGCAAAGCGCACGGCCCGGCCGATCGCATCCGGCTGCAGCGCGATGGCGCGGTAGGTCTTCATCGCCTCGGCGGCGGCCGGATCGGTGATTGTTCCCGCCAGTTCGCTCTCGACGACACCCGGATGGATGCAGGTGACGCGGATATCGTCCCGCTCCTGCCGCAGACCATCGGAAATCGCCCGCACCGCAAACTTGGTGGCGCAGTAGACGGCGGCGGTCGGAACCACGCCAAGCGCCCCGATCGAGGCGATGTTGATCACATGGCCGGAACCGCGCTCCGTCATCTCCGGTAGGACGGCGGCAATTCCGTGAAGAACGCCCTTGATATTGACGTCGATCATCTGGTCCCATTCATCGACCTTCATCGACGCCATCAGCGACAGCGGCATGATGCCGGCATTGTTGACAATGACATCCACCTGACCGAAAGCCTGCCGTGCCGCTTCGGCAAAGGCGGCCATGTCCGCCTGATCGGTGACATCGACCCGGCGCGTTTCTACCGTGCCGCCGGCGGCGCGGATTTCTTTGGCCAGCGCATCCAGCCTGTCGGTGCGGCGCGCACCGAGCATCAGCCTGTAGCCGGGACGGCCAAGTTCACGGGCAATTCCCGCGCCGATCCCGCTGGAAGCGCCGGTGATGAGAACGGTTTTTTCGTCTGACATGATCTTTCCTTCCTGTTTCAAGCATTGTGCTTGCGGACAAGGTAAGCGCGGATCATTGTTGCGATAAGCCGCTCATTCATGACTTCGGTGGCAAGGAAAACTAACCAATGCAGCCTGACCTGAACGCCCTATCCGTTTTCGCCGTTGTCGCGGAGGAGCGCAGTTTTCGCGCCGCCGCCGACAGGCTGGGCGTGACCCGCTCTGCCGTCAGCCAGACGATCTCGAAACTGGAAGAGACGCTCGGCATCCTTCTGGTACGGCGCACGACCCGCAGCGTTGGTCTCACCGAGGAAGGGCAAAGGCTATGCGACGACATCGGCCCTGCCATCGCCGATCTGTCCACTGCCCTGTCGACGCTTGCCGACATGCGCGGCCATCCGCGCGGACAGTTGCGGCTGGCTGTCTCGTCGATTGCGGAAAATTTCCTCTCCGGTGATCTTCTGGCCGCCTTTGCCGATGCCAATCCGGATGTGCAGATCGATATCACCGTCACCGACGAGGAATTCGATATCGTCGCCGAGGGCTATGATGCCGGCGTCCGTCTTGGCGAAGTGATCGCGCAGGACATGATCGCCGTGCCGGTCTCGGGACCGCAACGGCAGCTTGCCGTCTGTGCGCCGCGCTATCTGGAAAAGACGCCGCCCCCCGCCCATCCCCGCGATCTCGTCCGGCATCGCTGCATCGGCTGGCGGCCCGGCCCGGGCATCGCGCCCTATCGCTGGGAGTTTACCGAGGATGGCAAGGATTTCAGCGTGGCGGTGGAACCGGAATTCACCACCAACGACATGCGTCTCATGGTCCGGCTTGCGCTTTCCGGCGCCGGCATCACCTGCGGCATGGAGGAGACTTTTCGTCCCCTGATCGATCAGGGCGCGCTGGTTCCGCTGCTGGAAGACTACAGCCCGCCCTTTGCCGGCTTCTACCTCTATTACCCCAACCGCCGCAACCTGACGCCGAAGCTCAGAGCTTTGCTTGACTGGGTGAAGCGCATACGGACATAGGGCGCTGAAACTCCTCGCCCCACCTCCCGTTGAAACATGGATAAACCGAGCATAAATGGAGTTGAGATCACAATCGATTTCCATTGTTGAAAGCCTGTCAGAAATGAAACGCCACGATCTCGATGATCTCGCGGCCTTTGCGATCGTCGCCGAAGAACGCAGTTTCACCCGGGCGGCGGCGCGGCTCGGCATGTCGTCGTCCGGTGTCAGCCACATGATGCGGCTGCTGGAAGCCCGGCTTGGTGTGCGACTGCTGGCCCGCACTACGCGCAGCGTCGCAACCACCGAAGCGGGCGAGCGGTTACTGGACACACTGCGTCCGGCATTTGCAGAGATCGATCGCGGATTGCAGTCGCTGGGAGAGCTTCGGGAAAAGCCGTCCGGCACGGTACGTATCACCGCCGGCAAGCATGCTGCCCTCTCGCTTGTTGCACCGATACTGCCGCGTTTTCATACAGATTATCCCGACATCAGGATCGAACTGATCGTCAGCGAGCGCCTTGACGATATCGTCGCATCACGGTTCGATGCCGGTATCCGGTTTGGCGAACGGATCGACCGGGACATGATCGGCGTCAGGATCGGGCCGGACCTTCGCGCGGCCGTCGTCGCGGCGCCGTCCTATTTTGCCCGCCGCCCTCCGCCGCTGACCCTCAAGGATCTCGCGAACCACGACTGCGTCAACTATCACATGCCGTCGGCGGGACGGCCGTATCTGTGGGAGTTCGAGGAGGATGGTCGTGACGTCGAAGTCAGCGTCAACGGCAGCTTCGTCGTCAACGATCTCGAGATGATGATCTCGGCTGCCCTTGCCGGCACCGGCCTCGTCTACCTTTTCGAGGATGTCGCCAGGGAGCATCTGGAAAGCGGGCGCCTCGTCCGGGTGCTGGAACCCTATTGCAAACCGTTTTCAGGCTATTCCATCTATTATCCGAGCCGGCGACAGATGCCGCCGGCTCTTTCGGCCTTTGTCGAAGCGCTGCGATCGAACCTGCGCGCGATGCAGGATCAGGCTGCCTCGGCAGCGGGCATCGACGCCATGTCGATCACGAACCGGTAGCGAACGTCACCCCGCTCCAGCCGTTCGAACGCCTTGCCGATATCCGCAATGGAAATCATCTCGCATTCCGGCAGGATGTTCTTGCGCGCGCAGAAATCCAGCATTTCCTGGGTCTGGCGAATGCCGCCGCTCGGCGTGCCGGCAATGCGCCGCCGCCCCATGATCAGGCGCAGATTGTTGAACTTCGGCGTATCGACCAGCGAGCCGGCGATCACCAGCGTTCCGTCAGCGTCCAAGAGATCGAGATAAGGCCCGAGGTCATGTTCATAGGGCACGGTGTCGATGATCACGTCGAAGGCGAAAGCCGCCGATGCCATCTGCTCCGGCGAAGTCGACAGCAACACCTTGTCGGCGCCCAGTTGATGTGCGGTATCAACCTTCCCTTCCGAGCGAGTGAGCACGGTAACTTCGGCACCGAGAGCCGAGGCAAATTTCACCGCAAGATGGCCAAGGCCGCCGAGCCCGATCACGCCGACCCGGCTGCCCGGGCCGACATTCCAGTTTCGCAGCGGCGAATAGACGGTGATACCGGCGCAAAGCAGCGGCCCGGCACGCGACAGGTCCAGTCCATCCGGCATGCGCAGCAAGAAGTCTTCGCGCGCCACGATATAGTTGGAATAACCCCCATAGGTGATGTCGCCGGATATCCGGTCCTGGCCGTTATAGGTGACGGTCACGCCTTCCCGGCACATCTGTTCCTCGTGGCGACGGCATTGCTCGCAAGCCATGCAACTATCGACGATCGTGCCGATCGCGACATTGTCGCCGACCTTGAAACGCGAGACATCGCTACCAACAGCGGAAACCCGGCCGACGATTTCGTGCCCCGGCACCACGGGATAGACCGAAAAGCCCCAGTCGTTGCGGGCCATGTGCAGGTCCGTGTGGCAGACGCCACAATAGAGGATGTCGATCGCAACATCATCGGCGCGAAGGGCGCGACGCTCGAACGAAAAGGGTTGTAACGGCGTGTTCGCATCGGTAGCGGCATATCCGGAGGTTTTCAATGGCTCATCCTTGCAAGGCTGGTGAAGATCGCGTCGGGTGCGCAGACCGCACCTGCTGCTGATATGGTTCCGCGATTGCCTGCGATTAGTGCCCTGTTCCGGGATGCGCTTATGATCTGGGCTCAGTAATCCCGACCCTCACGTCCAAACGGCTGACCTGCCGGGGCAAACAAGGACAAGCCCGCCCGCTCATCACGAAACCGTGCCCTCATGTGTTTGCCGCCGCCATTGGTTGCCGGCCGAAAACGCGCTAAGTTTCCACGCAGTTCACGATCGAATTCGGGAAGGAGATCAGCATGCCTGACATTCGTTTCGAGCGCAGAACACTGCTCGCCGCCGGCGCCACCTTTGCCGTGGCCGGATTTGCAGGCTTTACAGTGCCCACCCGCGCCGCCGAGGTCGCGGCAACGCCGACTATGCGCGGCGGCGCCAATAATTACATGCCCGATGCACCGATCGTCGAGCGCATCGGCGGTGGTGGTTTCTGGATGTCGGGCACGGTGCGTCGCGCCGGCGACGGTGCTCCGCTGGAAGGCCGGCGCATCCAGATTTGGGCGCATACGACCGAAGGCAGCGAACGGGACTGGCACAGCCACGGCGCCACATTGACGGATGCCACGGGGGCCTTCCGGCTGGAAATGCCGCAGATCGTCCCGGCACTCGGCCAGGCGCATGCGCACCTCGTCTATGACAGCGGCGAATACGAGACCGTTTTCCTACGCCCCCTGCTGTCGAGCCCGAAGGACACCAGCCTGGAAGCCCATTTCGTCCTGCAGCCGGCCTGACCCCGACTTGATGCACACGATCCGCGCGATGCTGATCTGGACCGGCCTGGCACTTGCGCTGGCCCTCCCGCTGACCTTGGCCGCGACCAGCGAATATCTGGCATGGCGCGACCCGGTCTATATCGTCGCCGGCTTCGCAGGCATCGTGGCGCTTTGCTTTACCTCGGTGCAGCCCCTGCTCGCACGCGGTTGGTTGCCCGGCCTGCCGCTACCGCGCGGCCGTCCTGTTCACCACATCATCGGCATTCTGCTGGTCGCGGCGGTTGTCATTCACGTCGCCGGCCTGTGGATCACCAGCCCGCCCGACATCATCGATGCCTTACTGTTGCGCGCGCCGACCCCGTTTTCACTCTGGGGCGTCGCAGCCATGTGGGCGCTCTTCGCCGCCGCATTGCTCGCCGCCTTCCGGCGTCGCCTCCCGCCGCGTACCTGGCGAACCGTCCACATGATCCTCGTCTCCATCGTCGTGCTCGGCGGCGCAATCCACGCCATGCTGATCGAAGGCACGATGGAGATGACATCGAAAGCCCTGCTCTGTGCTCTGGCCATCGCCGCGACGGCAGCAGCAGTGGCAACCCCTTGGCTGCTGCAAAAACGGCGGGTGGCAGGAAGAAAATGAGCTGCCCAAAACAAAACCGCCCGCGACATCACTATCCCAGGCGGTTCGGTATGGATTTCAAAGCCGGCCCCACCGTTCAGTCATGGGGCCGGTACCAGCTATTGAGGCTGGCGGCGGATTTGGCCGTCAGGCTGCGGCCTTCGCCGCGCTATCTCGCAGCTTGAAGTTCAGCCGGTCGGAACCGGAGAACGCCTTGATCGTCGAGCCATCAGGGAAATTGCCCTGCAGAATCTGCTCGGCAAGCGGGTCCTGGACATATTTCTGAACGGCCCGCTTCAACGGACGCGCGCCATAGGCCGGATCGTAGCCCTTGTCGGCGAGGAAGGCGCGAGCCTCGTCGTCGAGTTCGAGCGTGATCTTGCGATCAGCCAGCAACTGCTTCAGGCGTGCCAGCTGGATATCGACAATCGCCCCCATCTCGCCGCGCTTCAGGCGGTGGAACAGGATGATCTCGTCGACACGGTTGAGGAATTCGGGGCGGAAATGGCCGCGCACCACATCCATCACCTGATCGCGCACCTGGTCGCTGTCATCGTTCTCGCCAAGCTGGGACAGGTATTCAGCCCCGAGATTGGAGGTCATGATGATCATCGTGTTGCGGAAATCGACGGTACGGCCCTGACCATCGGTCAGACGGCCATCGTCCAGAACCTGCAGAAGCACGTTGAATACATCCGGATGCGCCTTCTCGATCTCATCGAACAAGACGACCTGATAGGGCTTGCGCCGCACCGCTTCGGTCAGCGCGCCGCCTTCCTCATAGCCGACATAGCCGGGAGGTGCGCCGATCAGCCGGGATACGGAGTGCTTCTCCATATATTCCGACATATCCATGCGCACGAGCGCGGTATCGTCGTCGAACAGGAAGCGTGCGAGCGCCTTGGTCAGCTCGGTCTTGCCCACGCCGGTCGGCCCGAGGAAGATAAACGAGCCGATCGGACGGTTTGGATCCTGCAGGCCGGCACGCGAGCGGCGAACCGCACGCGACACGGCCTGAACCGCATCGCCCTGGCCGACGACCCATTTGCCGAGCTCGTCTTCCATGCGCAACAGCTTGTCACGCTGGCCCTCGAGCATCTTTTCCACCGGAATACCGGTCCAGCGGGAAACGACATGGGCGATGTTGTCGGGCGTCACGACCTCCTGCACCATCGGGTTCAGCGCCGAATTGTCCTGGCTTTCGGATGCCTCCAGCTCCTTTTCGAGCTTCGGGATCACGCCATAGGCGAGCTCCCCTGCCCGCTGGAATTCACCCTTGCGCTGGGCGATCGCCAGTTCGTTGCGGGCTTCGTCGAGCTGCTTCTTCAGATCCGCAGCCAGACCGAGCTTGGATTTTTCCGCCTGCCAGCGCGCCGTCAGCGCGTCGGCCTGCTCTTCCAGTCCGGTCAGGTCCAGCTCAAGTTTTTCCAGCCGGTCCTTGGAGGCACGGTCGGTTTCCTTCTTCAGGGCCTCTCGCTCGATCTTCAGCTGCATGATGCGGCGGTCGAGTTCGTCCAGTTCCTCGGGCTTGGAATCCACCTGCATGCGCAGCCGCGATGCGGCTTCGTCCATCAGGTCGATCGCCTTGTCCGGCAGGAACCGGTCGGTGATGTAGCGGTTTGAAAGCGTCGCAGCGGCAACAAGAGCCGAATCGGAAATCCGGACCTTGTGGTGCTGTTCGTACTTTTCCTTCAAGCCGCGCAGGATCGAGATCGTGTCCTCGACATTCGGCTCGTTGACCATGACAGGCTGGAACCGGCGGGCCAGAGCCGCATCCTTTTCCACATGCTTGCGATACTCATCGAGCGTGGTCGCGCCGACGCAGTGCAGTTCGCCGCGTGCGAGTGCTGGTTTCAGGAGGTTCGACGCATCCATGGCGCCATCCGCCTTGCCGGCACCGACCAGCGTGTGCATCTCGTCGATGAACAGGATGATTTCGCCGGCTTCGGCCTGAACCTCGGACAGGATCGCCTTCAGCCGTTCCTCGAATTCACCGCGAAACTTCGCACCGGCGATCAGCGCGCCCATGTCGAGCGCCATCAGCTTCTTATCCTTGAGGCTTTCCGGCACATCGCCGTTGATGATGCGCAGTGCTAAGCCCTCGGCGATCGCCGTCTTGCCGACGCCGGGTTCACCGATCAGGACCGGATTGTTCTTGGTGCGGCGCGACAGAACCTGGATCGTGCGGCGAATTTCGTCGTCACGACCGATCACCGGGTCGAGCTTGCCGTCGCGGGCATCCGCCGTCAGGTCGCGCGCATATTTCTTCAGTGCGTCGAAGCCGGCTTCGGCATTGGCGCCATCAGCCGTGCGGCCCTTGCGAATGTCGTTGATCACCTGGTTGAGCTTGGCCGCCGTCAGACCTGCCTTCGACAGGATGCCGGAGGTTGCCGCCGAGGTTTCGATGATCAGCGCCTGCAGCAGTCGTTCGACGGTGACGAAACTGTCGCCCGCCTTCTTGGCAGCCTCTTCGGCCGTGGTGAACACCTTGGCAAGCGGCTGCGACAGCGAGATCGAACCATTGCCACCAGACACTTTCGGAAGTTTGGCCAGCGCGCTGTCATTGGCGAGCTTCGCATCCTTGGCGCTGCCGCCGGCTCGATCGATCAGCGATGCCGCCATGCCCTGGTCGTCATCGAGCAGAACTTTCAGCACATGTTCGGGAACGAATTGCGGATGGCCCTGGGCCAGCGCGTAGGTCTGGGCGGATTGGAGAAAACCGCGCACGCGTTCGGAGTATTTTTCAATATTCATCAGTCTACCTCCTGAATCGGTCAGCCCTTATCCGGCACTGCCGATGGTTGGATTGAGGCCCCCTGAAAAGGCAGGCCCGTCTGCGATCGGCCGGCACCCTGTATGCCACAGGACCGGCCGCTTGGTGAGAATATGGGAGCAGAATTTTGTAAATTAAAGGGGTTTAAGACCGTATCCGAGAAATAGAAATGTGGCGCGGCGCATACGAGATTTCCGATCTTGCACCGGCCCCGGCATGCGGCCTATAACGGCCCCACTCACCACGGACCCGGTGCAATTCCGGGTGGCTCTTCTGGCCGCCGATCCGCCAGACAACGCACACCTGCATGACCTCATAGAACCGCGCCATCGCGCGCTTGGCCATGCGTTGCGAGACTCACTCCATGTCCTTGTCCTCCCTCCGCAGGGATTGGTCCGCCAATCCCATCCGCGAAATGCTTGCGGGCGCCGTCGCGACCTTCGCGCTCATCCCGGAAGTCATCGCCTTTTCATTCGTCGCCGGCGTCGATCCGGAGGTCGGCCTGTTCGCCTCCTTCATCATCGGCATCGTCATCGCATTTACCGGCGGCCGCCCGGCGATGATCTCGGCCGCAGCCGGCTCGGTGGCACTCGTCGCCGCACCGCTCGTCCATTCCCATGGCTTGAGCTACCTGCTTGCCGCCGGCCTGCTGGCGGGCATCATCCAGATCGTCTTCGGCCTCCTGCGGCTCGGTGTGCTGATGCGGTTCGTGTCGAAATCCGTCCGGACCGGTTTCGTCAATGCACTGGCGATCCTGATCTTTGCCGCACAGCTGCCACATATCATCGGCGGAGACTGGATGTCCTATGCCATGCTGGCCGCCGGCCTTGCCATCATCTATCTCGCGCCGAAAGTCACGACAGCCATCCCCTCGCCGCTGATCTGTATCCTCATCCTCACCATCGCCGCCGTCGCGCTCAATCTGCCGGTCCTGACCGTCGCCGATCTCGGCAAACTGCCGGATTCGCTGCCTGTCTTCGGCTGGCCGAATGTTCCGCTGACACTGGAAACACTGCAGATCATCGCCGCCCCCGCCGTTGCCATCGCCATGGTCGGCCTGCTCGAATCCATGATGACGGCGAGTGTCGTCGATGATCTGACGGATACGCCAAGCTCCAAGAACCGCGAATGCACGGGTCTCGGCATCGCCAATGCTGCTGCCAGCCTGTTCGGTGGCATTGCCGGCTGTGGCATGATCGGCCAGACGGTCTCCAACGTGAAATATGGCGGGCGCGGCCGGCTCTCGACCCTGTTTGCCGGCGCCCTGCTGCTGATCCTGATGGTTCTGCTGAAACCATGGGTATCGCAGGTCCCCGTGGCCGCACTTGTCGCGATCATGGTTATGGTTTCGATCGACACCTTCGACTGGTCGTCGCTACGCACCCTCGTCACGCACCCCCGAATGTCGAGCGCCGTCATGCTGGTGACCGTCATCGTCACCGTGTTCAGTGCCAACCTCGCGCTGGGCGTCACCGTCGGCGTTCTGCTGAGCGGCGTGTTCTTCACCTTCAAGGTCGCCCGGCTGATGCGGGTGGAGGTCGAAACAGATGTGGCCGCCGCAAAACGCACCTATCGCGTTTCCGGCCAGATCTTCTTCGCCTCCGCCGACGCCTTCATCGAATCCTTCACACTCGACGAGACCGATGGCACGCGGGTTCTCATCGATGTCTCTCAGGCGCATTTCTGGGATATCACCGCAGTCGCGGCATTGGAAAAGGTCGTCCAGCGCTTCAAGGCCAATGGCATTCCCGCCGATGTGAGCGGTCTCAACGAAGCCAGTTCCACCCTGATCGGCAGCCTCGACAACGGGCTGTCGTTGAAAGAGGTTTGAACGGAAGGCCCCGGTGGCTCTTTACCTCCGGGGCCTTCAATCATTTGATCAAATTGGTTCGGCCGCGCTCGCCCCCGGCCGGCTCGCGGCCTGCCCCCGTGCCGTCCACAAAACCAAACCCGTCACGCAAAGCAGCGATACCTCCGCCACCGGGGTCGCAAACCAGATGCCGCGCTCCCCGAAAATGCGGGACAACACAAGAACGAGCGGCATGGTGAAAAGATAGGGCTTCGTGAGCCCAAGGATCGCAGCCTTGCCCGCATCCCCGATCGCCTGGAAATAACTGCCGACCATCATCAGCGGACCGGACAGGAGATAAAGCGCCATAATGACCGGGATGATCCGCGCCACCTCGCCGACGACGCCTGCATCATCGACAAAGACTAAACCGATCGGCGCTGCGAGACCGATCAACACGGCTTCGACGCAGAGGCAGTAGACCAGCGCGACAATGATGGCCAGCCGTAGCCCGCCACGTGCCCGCCCCCAATCCCCTGCCCCGGCGCTGTTGCCGACAATCGCCTGCATCGCCTGGCTCATGCCGAGCAGCGGCAGATAGGCGAATGTCATGATGCGGGTGATGATGCCATAGGCGGAAACGACCGTATCGTAGCGGGCGCCGGCCACCATCTGCAGCGACCCGATCACCGTTGCGGAAACCAGCGCCAGACCGATAAAGCCGAGGCTTTGCGGCGCACCGAGCGCCAGCATCCGCCCCCACTGCGCAAACAGATTGGCACCGCCCGACAGACGAAGCCGCAACGGCGTTCGCCCGGACACGCGAAAGACGACCAGCACGCCAAGCGCCAGAACCTGCGCCAGCGCCGTTCCCCCGGCAGACCCAGCAACGCCCCAGCCGAGACCGGCAATCAGCAGGTAATTCAACGCCATGTTTGCCAGCGAAACCACAAGGCTCAGCGCTGCCATCAGCCCCGCCTTGCCTTCGCAGCGCAAGGCATCGGCATTCACGGACAGCAGGAATTGGACTGGGCAGGAATAGACCATGATCGACAGGTAAACATGGGCAAGCTGAGCCAGATGTGGATCGCCATTGGCCACGAGCCGAACGAGGCTTTCGCCAAAGCCGGCAAACAGGACGATCGCAGCGAGGCTGATTGCCAGCGCCAGTCCCTGCGCCGCCATGAAGGTCTGCTGCGCCTCGGCAAACCGCCCTGCCCCGAGATGTCGGGCAAGCACGCTGGCCATGCCGCTGGCCACCAAGGTCGCAAACGCTACCAGCAGCATGAAGACGGGAAAGACGATGGTCACGGCACCAACGGCGTCCGGCCCGACAAAGATCCCGAGAAAAACGGCATCGACGACGGTCAATAGACCGTTCATGCTCATCACGAAGATGATTGGCAGTGCCGTACGGATGAAGATCGCACCCAGCGGCGCGGTCAGATAGGCATTCTGGCTGGAAGCGGCTTGCGGCATCCTGCTCTCCTCAACATCGCATTTCGCATCAGGGAGGGGGCTCGCATTACCCACCGCACGAAATGCATCGAGGGCGAGAGGATCGTCAAGGTCGGACTTTCACCAGGACTGACGTCCGCGAGCGGCAGGTATCCGGAAACCTTGGCCAGCACCTACAGGCAAGCACAAGAAGGGTCAAGCCCGAAGGCAGCGTCCTGAAATGCAAACCCCGGCCGCACGAAGCGCGCCGGGTTTTGTCGTGAGTTCAACGAGAGCCGCGATCGGCACCCCGTCCGGCTTATTCGCCAGCAGCCTCGGCCAGAGCCGGCTTGTCGCCACCCTCTTCACCCGAAGCGGCAGCCTCATCACCACCGGCTTCGCCGCGGCGCGGCTGGCGGCGGGGGCGCGGAGCAGTGCGGCGACGCGTCGGGGCGCGGCCGGTCGGTGCTTCCTCTTCCAGCGAAACTTCGGCGGGCGTGCCTTCGATCACCGGCTGCGGACCCGAGCCGTCGATGACGGGCTGCGGTGCAAGGTCGGGGCGCGGCTGAACCTGCTCTGCGCGCGGGTGGCGCGGGCGGTCCTGATGACGCTGGCGCTCCTGGCGCGGCGGGCGTTCACCCTCCGGCTGGGCCTGGCGCTCCGGATCCTGCTGGCGTTCACCCTCCGGCTGGCGGTGCTGCCGCTGCTGGCGCTCCGCCTGCTGATGGTGCCGCTGCTGCTGCTCGACCTGCTGGTCCTGGCCGCCCGAGTTTTCCTCGGTATCGCCCTGATCCATATCGTCGTCGCGCTCGTTGCCGTCGCGGTCCTGATAGTCGTTACGGTCGTTGTAGTCGCTGCGGTCGTCGCGCTGGAAGCGTTCCTGCATCTGCGCCTGGGCGCTGGCAATGATGCGGTTGTAGTGCTCGGCGTGCTGGAGATAGTTCTCCGCCACGACCCGGTCACCTGAACTCTGCGCGTCACGGGCAAGCGTCGCGTATTTTTCGGCGATGTGCTGTGCGGTACCGCGGATCTTCACGTCCGGACCGGAACTGTCATAGGTCCGGGTCAGCGGGTTGGAGCCCTTCCGGTTATGATTGTTGTTATTGTTGCCACCGCCATTGTTGTTATTGTTGTTGGTATTGTTATTACGCCCACGGCCGCGCTTGTTCTGCTGTCCTGGCCTCATCGTTCACTCACCTGGATTCCATTGATATTGATGATCTTGTGGCTTCGTGGCCCGCCAGAAATTCTTCAAGAGAATTCCGGATCAGCCAGACACGCGCCGCGACCCAACCGTCTCATGACGGTACCGTCGCTGGTTAAAGTCAAATTAACAGGTACCCGCACCAGGCACTGTCGAACCTTAGCAACTCTTTTGTGAGAGCAATCCCTGCGGCTAGGTCTGACCGGAACGAATCTCAGATCTTAGACCTTTTGCCCAGTGCGTAAGGTTGAACCTAGCCCGCTTCCTCGTTGATTCCAAGCCTTTTCTTCACGGTCTCTAAAAAGAACCTGCCATTTTCCGCCTGTTTTGTGGCGTTAGAGTACCATGTCGAACACGATCGCCCTGTCATTTCCGCCGAGATCGCGGACCCGGTCGATTGCCCGGAAACCATGATCGGTGAAAAGCTGTCCGACGATCTGCATCTGGTCATAGCCGATCTCGACGCCGACGACACCGCCGGGGGCCAGATGCGCGGCGGCGCCGGCTGCGAGCGTGCGGTAGGCATCCAGCCCGTCGGCGCCACCATCCAGCGCCAGCGCCGGATCATGGTCCTTTACTTCAGGCGCCAGGGACGCGACCACATCAGTCCTTATATAGGGTGGATTCGACACAATGATGTCAAACACGCCTTCAATTCGCTCGAACCAGTCGCTTTCGATGCCGATGAACCGTCCACCCAGCCCGTTGCGTTCCGCATTGGCGCGCGCCATATCCACTGCACCCGCAGCCAGATCCGAGCCGACGCCGGTCGCCTCCGGCACCGCGCTGAGCAGCGCCAGGCAGATCGCCCCGGTCCCGGTGCCGAGATCGATGATCCGGCACGATCCCTTCTCGGCCACGATCCTGCGAGCGATCGGAAGCAGGCCCTCGACGATCATTTCCGAATCCGGCCGTGGCTCCAGCGTGTCCTTCGACATGCCGAGCGTCAGGCCATAGAACTCGCGCCATCCCAGGATACGATAGACCGGCTCATGTGCCGCGCGGCGGGCGATGGCGTCGCGGATGCGCTGCGCATCTTCAACAGACACCGGCTCGCTGCCCCGCGTCATGAAGGCCACGGACGGCAGGTCGAGCAGGCCGCTGATCAGCACCCGCGCATCCAGCGCCGCCTCGCCGATATGCGCCTGCAGGAACCGGGCCTTTGCCTCGGCAAACAGGCTGTCGAGCGTATCGATCATCCCTGCATCTCGCCGAGCTGCGCCAGCTGATCCGCCTGATAATCGGCCAGCAGCGCATCCACCACCTCGTCGATCTCGCCCATCATCATCCGGTCGATCTTGTAGAGCGTCAGATTGATGCGGTGATCGGTGACGCGCCCCTGCGGAAAATTGTAGGTGCGGATACGCTCGGACCGGTCGCCTGAGCCGACCTGGCTCTTGCGCGAGGCGGAGCGCTCGCTGTCGGCCTTTTGCCGCTCCATGTCGTAGAGCCGAGAGCGCAGAACCTGCATGGCCTTGGCGCGGTTCTGATGCTGTGATTTTTCCGACGAGGTAACGACGATGCCGGTCGGCAGATGGGTGATGCGCACCGCCGAGTCCGTCGTATTGACGTGCTGGCCGCCGGCGCCCGAGGAGCGCATCGTGTCGATGCGGATATCCTCGTTGCGGATCTCGATATCGATGTCTTCCGCCTCCGGCAAAACCGCTACGGTCGCCGCAGACGTGTGAATGCGCCCCTGCGTTTCCGTGTCCGGCACGCGCTGCACCCGGTGAACGCCGGATTCGAATTTCAGCTTCGAGAAGACACCGCGTCCGGTGACATTGGCGATGATTTCCTTGTAGCCGCCGGCGTCCCCGTCGCTCGCCGACAACACCTCGACCTTCCAGCCCTTGTCGGATGCATAGCGCTCGTACATGCGGAAGAGATCGCCGGCAAACAGCGCCGCCTCCGACCCGCCGGTCCCGGCCCGGATTTCCAGGATGGCGCTCTTCTCGTCGGCCGCGTCCTTCGGCAGGAGCAGGATCTGCATGTCCTTTTCCAGCGCCTCGATGCGCTCCTCGATCTCAGGCTTTTCCATCTCCGCAAGATCGCGCATCTCGCGATCGGTCGTCCTGTCGGCCAGCAGCGCCTCGACATCGGCAAGCTCGGCCTGCGCTTTCTCATAGGCCCGGATCTTGGTCACCACCGGCTGCAGCTCGGAATATTCCGATGCCAACTTCACATAAACATCCGCAGCCGGCCCCTCGGCCATGCGCGCCTCGATCTCACCGAAACGGCGCTCCAGCTCGCGCATTTTTTCAACAGGAAGTGTGGCCAATGTCTGCTCCGTTGGACGTGCCGCTTCGCGCGTCCGTCCTTCATTCTGTCCGAGTTTGCGGAGGCTTCCCTCCCTCTGTCACTGACGTGACATCTCCCCCTCAAGGGGGGAGATCATTCTTTTCCCTATCTACATTAAAGTCAGGGACGCGCAATCGTTGGCGGCTCATCTCCTCCTTCAGGGGGAGATGTCGGCGTCGCCTACAGAGGCGGCTTAGCTGTAGCGTCGCTAAACCGGCACCCCATGCTCTGCCGCGAACGCCACCAGCTTCTCCCGCAGCGGCGTCAGGTCCTTGTGGTCGTCCAGCGCCGCATGCAGCATAGTCGCGAGCTTGTCGACATCCAACCCGAGCAGCATCGCCTTGACCGGGCCGACCGCCGTCGGCGACATCGAGACGGAGCGGAAACCAATCCCCAACAACGCCATGGCCGAGAGCGGCTTCGACGCCATCTCGCCGCACAGCGTCACGGACGTTTCGTTGCGGTCACCGGCCCGGATGATGTCGCGCAGGATGCGCAGGAACGGCCGGCCGAGCACGTCGAACCGGTCCGAAACGCGGGCATTGCCGCGATCGACGGCCATGGCAAACTGGAACAGGTCGTTGGAGCCGACCGAGACGAAGTCCACTTCGTTCATCAACTCGTCGAGCTGCCAGAGCAGCGCCGGCACTTCCAGCATGGCGCCGAACTGCAGCTTGCGCGGCAATTGCTCGCCCACCTTCGACTGGCGCTGGATTTCCTTCTGCAGGAGCTCGCGCACGATGCGCAGTTCGGAAACCTCCGTCACCATCGGCAGCATGATGCGCAGCTCCTGGCCGGCGGATGCCCGAAGCATCGCTCTCAGCTGGGTGCGCAGCAGGCCGGGACGGTCGAGCGACAGGCGGATCGCCCGCCAGCCGAGCGCCGGGTTTTCCTCTTCCGCCGCGCGGAAATAGGGCACGACCTTGTCGCCGCCGATATCGAGCGTGCGGAAAGTCACTGGCTTGCCGGCCGCCTGCTTGATAACGTTGCGGTAGAAGGCTTCCTGCTCTTCCATCTTCGGCATGGTCGAGGCGATCATGAACTGCAACTCGGTGCGGAACAGGCCGATGCCTTCCGCGCCGGACTCGGCAAGCTGCGGCAGGTCGACCAGAAGGCCGGCATTCATCTGCAGCTTGATCCGCTTGCCGTCCTTGGTGACGGGATCGACGCCGCGCAGCGCCCGGAATTGCGCCTGCCGGCGGGCGCGCAGCCGAACCTTTTCCTCGTAGGCCCGCTGCAGATCAGCCATCGGCCGCAGATGCACCTTGCCATCGTCGCCGTCGATGATGATGGCATCGCGGTTTTCCGCAAGCGCCACGGCACCCGCCGCCTGCCCGACCACGGGAATGCCCATTGCCCTGGCGACGATCACCACATGGCTCGTTACCGCGCCTTCTTCCAGCACCAGGCCACGCACGTTCTCGCGCGGATAATCCAGCAGTTCGGCAGCGCCCATGGCGCGGGCGACAACGATGGCGTCCGTCGGAAAATCCGTCGCCGAAAGCTTGGCGCCGTAGCCGGTCAATTGCCGCAGCAGCCGGTTGGCGAGGTCGTCGAAATCGTGCATGCGCTCGCGCAGGTACGGGTCCGTCAGCCGGATCATCCGCGCCTTGGTCTCGCTCTGCACGCGCTCGACAGCGGCTTCCGCCGTCAGGCCGTTGCGGATCGCCTCTTCCAGCTTGCGCACCCAGCCGCGGTCATGCGCGAACATCCGGTAGGCTTCCAGCACGGCGCGATGCTCGCCTTCCATCGACACGTCACGGCGCGACAGCATGTCGTCGATCGAGATGCGCAGGCTTCCGAGTGACTCCGCCAGACGGCCAAGCTCGTGGTCGGTATCGTCGTTCAAAAGATTGGTGACGACGATGCGCGGTTCGTGCAGCACGACATAACCAAGGCCGATGCCTTCGCCGAAACTGTTGCCCTCGATCGTCACGGGGCGCGACAGGTCGAGATCCAGCCCCGGGCGGGTCAGCTTCTTCAGTTCTCCGGTCGCGACCATCTCGGCGAGCACCATCGCCGTCGTTTCCATCGCCTCGACCTCGTCGTCGCGATAGGTGCGGCTCGCCTTGTTCTGCACGACGAGAACGCCGAGCGAACGGCCGGTGCGCAGGATCGGAACACCGAGGAACGAATGATAGATCTCTTCGCCGGTCTCCGGCAGATAGGTGAAGGCCGGATGCGCCTGCGCGTCGGAGAGATTGAGCGGCCGTGCAGAAGCGGCGATCGTGCCGACGAGGCCCTGCCCCATCTGCAGTTGCGCGAGGTGGACGGCGTCCTTGTTCAGACCTTCTGTGGCATAGAGTTCGAGCACGCCGTCGGAGCGCAGCACGTAGACCGAGCACACTTCCGCGACCATGTTCTGCGCGATCTGGCGAACAATCTGGTCAAGTCGCTCCTGCGGCTCGAGCGGTTCCGCCATCAGTTCGCGCAACCGCTTGAGAAGGACGCGTGGACCCGCAGAGAGGTCTCTCATCGCGCAACGTCTCCGTATCTGAAATCATCAAGGGCAGATAGCGACCGGCCCGGCGTTTTCAAGCGCCGGATGACGACCGCGACTGCGTCGCTTAACTCTTATCCAGACCGTAGACGGAATGCAAAGTACGAACGGCCAATTCGGCATAGGCACCGTCGATCAGGATGGAAATCTTGATTTCCGAGGTCGTGATCGCCTTGATGTTGATGCCTTTTTCAGCAAGTGCGCGGAAAGCGGACGCGGCCACGCCGGCATGGCTGCGCATGCCGATGCCGATGACCGAGACCTTCACCAGGCCCGATTCGTTCTGGATGACGTCGAAGCCGATCTTTTCCTTGGATTCATTGAGGACCTTCAGGGCCTTGTCGACATCGCTGGAGGGGACTGTGAAGGTCATGTCGGTCTTCGATCCGTCCTCGGAAATGTTCTGGACGATCATGTCGACATTGATGTGGCTTTCGGCGAGCGGTCCGAAGATCGCGGCCGAAACGCCGGGCCGGTCGGCCAGGCGCCGCAGCGAAATCTGTGCTTCATCCTTGGCATAGGCGATGCCGGTGACGACTTCCTGTTCCACGATCTCTTCCTCATCACAAATCAGCGTACCGGGGGGATTGAAGAAATCGCCCATGCCCGGTGCATCGGGGTCTTCGAAACTGGAGCGCACGAAGGTGCGGACCTTGAATACCATGGCAAGCTCGACCGAGCGGACCTGCAGGACCTTGGCGCCGAGCGATGCCATTTCCAGCATTTCCTCGAACGCGATCTTCTTGAGGCGCTTGGCCTTCGGTTCGATGCGCGGATCGGTCGTGTAGACGCCGTCGACGTCGGTATAGATATCGCAACGATCCGCCTTCACTGCGGCTGCGATCGCCACCGCCGACGTATCGGAACCGCCACGGCCGAGCGTCGCGATCCGGTTGTCCGGGCCAAGACCCTGGAAGCCGGCAATGACGGCCACCTGGCCTTCGCCGAAGCGGCGAATCAGCTCCGTGCCGTCGATATCGAGAATGCGCGCCGCGCCATGGGCGTTGTCGGTCTTGATCGGGATCTGCCAGCCCTGCCAGGAGCGGGCATTGATGCCGATATTCTGCAGCGCGATCGCCAGCAGACCGGATGTCACCTGCTCGCCGGAAGCGACAACGGCATCATATTCGCGCGCGTCATGCATCGGCGAAGCGTCGCGCGTCCAGGCAACCAGTTCGTTGGTCTTGCCGGACATGGCGGAGACGACAACGGCGACCTCATGGCCCGCATCGACTTCACGTTTCACATGGCGGGCCACATTCCTGATGCGATCCATATCCGCGACGGACGTGCCGCCGAATTTCATCACGATGCGTGCCATATGCTATCCACCGGTATTGCCATGCCGCGCGGGTCCGCGCCAGTCGAAGAAGTTGGCGGTCTCTTAGCGAAATTGAGGACGGGGTGCAATGGCGCAACACGCAGGAAACGGCGGCGCGACACCGCCGTCCTGCGGGTGAGAAAAGATGCAAAGGGGTCGGTGGTACAAACGCCCTCATTCCCACGGTAATCGCATGAGGAAAAGTCCCTGCGGCCCGTCAGCTATCCCCGATAGGGGACAGCTGATTGCATCGAGTAGGGCAGTGATATTGCGATGCTGCGATTGCATTGATTTTCAGCGAATGCTCGCGGAGCGAGGACCTATGCTCACGCCCGCCCCAGTCCAAACCCTAGTCCACTATAATAAAGTCGGCATTCGTAATGGTCGGCGTCGTGGTGAGCTGTGCAAAGCAGATGCTCTTGCCGGACCCGGTGCCGTCAGCATCGTAATACAGATAACCCCTATCGATCTCGTAGATGATGCGGTCGTCGCTGTCTGCGGCTGCACCCGACCAGTTAGCGCGGAATGCGGCGGCCGAAAGTGCCTCACCCGCTGCGAATTCGGTGAAGACATCATTGTCCAGTACCATCTTGTCGATCGAGACGACGAAATCGAAGATCGTGTCGATACTGGAGACGCCAATCCTAGTGTCGATGAGGAACTTGTCTGCGCCCGATCCACCATAGAGATAGTCTCTGCCAGCGCCACCGGCGAGCGTGTCGTTGCCATCTTGGCCATGGAGTTGGTCATGGCTGTCGTAGCCGCGCAAGGTGTTCGCTTTGCTGTCCCCATAAAGTTGGTCGTAATAGGCACTGCCAAAGATGTTTTCAAAGTTGTAGAAGCTGTCGCCCTCGGCATCGCCGCCCGCCGCGGTTCCCGCCGCCAGATCGATTTTCACCGCGCTGGTGGACGCGCGGTAGTCCAGAGAGTCGATTCCGTTGCCGCCATCGAGCTCGTCGCCGCCGTACCCTCCGGAGATCGTGTCGTTGCCGCGATATCCGTTGAGCGTGTTGTAAGCACCGTTGCCGATGATTGTATCATTATAGGCACTGCCCCGAACATCCTCGATCGAACGATATGAGTCCTTATCCGCCCAGCCGCCCCTGCCCAAGCCGGTCTGCAGGTTGACGACGACGGTAGATAGGCCGCGGGAATAGTCGATCATGTCGATTCCCTGTCCGCCGGTGACCTTGTCGATCTGCCCGCCGGCAAAGACAAGGTCGTCACCCTGTCCGAGGTCGATCGTGCTCGTCGCTGCGAGGCCCTGACCGGCAATGCCGACATCGACGATATCGTCGCCGGAATATCCGTAGAGAGTGTCGTTGCCATCGCCGTCGGAGATCAGGTCGTCGCCGCCTCCCGCATTGATCACATCATTACCGTCACCACCGTATAGATCGTCGCCGCCGCCCATTCCATAGATGATGTCGTTGCCGGTGCCGCCGAAAATCAGATTGCCGATATAGCCACCCCGCAATTCGTCATCGCCGCCGGCGCCGTCGATCGTGTTGTATTCGTTGCCCAAGCCGAGCTGGATGGCGTCATAGACGTCTTTCGTCGATATTCCCGTGAAACTTCCCATGATAGCCCTCTAATGGAGATGGATCTCAAAAACCCCAGCTCAGAAAACTACAGGACAAGCAACATTCAGGCAAGTCGCACCTAAAGGAGCCTCTACTTCCTGAATTTACATGATAGCCGCGCACTACCAAAGCATAAATGTCAACCTTCGCAGCCATCGAGCAGACGAGAAAGATATGAATACAGCATGAATATTATCGCTATCTCTATTCGGTTTCGTCTCGCTTCTTTTCAGGACGGCGCATTTCCCGCTTCTTTTGCTCGTACATGTTGCGATCATGGCAGCACTTTTCAGAGGTGATCCATCGCCCTACCTCTGTGCCGACCGAAGCGGAATAAGGCCATGCCGGGTGGGCCGGACTAGCGCCCTGCGACAACGCCATCACCTCGCTGAACTACAGCACGCCGCCTACCGGGATGGTCTGTTCCAGTTGCCGCCCCCTCACCCCCGATACCCCGGCGCCTCCCGGTCCAGCACCCGGCGCACACTCTCAAGATGTATGTGCGCACTCTCCGGATCGCCCTCGCGCATCTGCCGGGCCGCCGCAGACGCTACTTCGTCGGATACCGGGCCTTATTCATCCGTATCAGGCCTTGCAAATTATGACGGATCCGCAAGCCGCAAAGATCATCACATCGATAGATCCCGCGCGGATTCAATACACCCACTTGCCGAGCAAAAGCGGGTTCAGTTCAGTGTCTCGACCGGCCTATGTCTCGCTAGCCCGTACGCTGGAACCTCCACATCCTCATC
Source organism: Rhizobium sp. Leaf453 (assembly GCF_001425605.1). Lineage (GTDB taxonomy): Bacteria > Pseudomonadota > Alphaproteobacteria > Rhizobiales > Rhizobiaceae > Pararhizobium. Next base: position 23,752 of record NZ_LMRG01000011.1, read on the forward strand.
ATCAACTCTTTTGACGAAGCTGTATTCATCTTCCGAAACGTATATGCGAGCGTCTTCATAGTTGTCAGATGCAAATATGACGTCCTTGTCATGTAGGGAGTACACCTCGAACAAGCCGTTAAAATCCTCCCAAACGAAGCATATGTCTGGCGGGGATGGCCCGTAGAATGCCCAAATTTCTATCCACTTGACGGGTTTGTCCCGGTTTGCGTCCAACTGCAGATTCCTTTTTCCAAAACGTCACGACTGTTGCCAGAAATGGCGCGTCTCGTCTTACAGACGACATCAAAAATCCAAAATAACAGGAGTAGCCCATCAAGCATCAGGGGCGATAATGCTGGTCCCGTTTCCGGCGAGAAAGCCTGATCCGCAAGAAGACAGCAATCGCACTGAGGCTCGCACAAGCTGCCCAATAGACGGCCGGGGTGTTTGTGCGCTCAGCCGCGAGAGAGCCGATTATCCACTTAAGGCCTACATACAAAACCAGCGAAAGTCTGCTGTTTAGCAGACGGTTGAAGAAGTCCCGGATGGACGTACTGATAAACTCGCCCAATTTCCAAATCTCCCGCAGAGGTTCTTGCCAATCAACGCGGCGACGTTATCGCTGCGGCCTTTCCAAACGGTTTCGATGCCCTCACGCTAATAGATTTGCCGGGCTGCTGCAGACAAGCAGTCTTATTCAGCAACCGTCTTACCTATCAATTCGATAATGTTGGTTCCGGCCCAAGGAAGCATCGCAGTACCCTTCAAATACAATGCCCGGGCGCCGGTGCTAAATCGATGGCCCTTCATCGGTGCGGTCGCTCCGGTTTTAGGATTGACCGCCACAGCTCCTTTCTGCGTTGCGCGCCGCACCAATTTTGCCGTCTGCTTCCAGCGCTTCATGGCATCCTTGTTGCCCGTCATTGCCGACAGCCATGATTCAGAAAGTCCCGCAGACGTCAGTTGGCCAATCTGCAGCACCGAGGCATCAGGATTGAAGCCGAGAAACTTGTAAATTGATCGCGCGGACAGTACCGGAGGAGAGAGCGTGAAAATCAGGACGCTGCATTGTGGTGGGCACAGCCTTTCCTCGTTCACGTAAAACTGCAGCGGTATTCGCGCCCCTTCAACAACAGTGACGAACACGGAACTGTCATCCAAGAGGTCGGAAACCAAAGCACCCACCTCATCGGGCAATACGTGTAGTTGCAATGATAGTTTTGCCATCCATCGTCAGGTGTGAAGTTCGACTCCACGCCTGCCCCATTTCGATATTCTCACAATAGGAAGCGCGGCAACGCCGCCCCCCTCACCCCCGATACCCCGGCGCCTCCCTGTCCAGCACCCGGCGCACGCTCTCCAGATGCATGCGCGCACTTTCCGGGTCGCCCTCGCGCATCTGCCGGGCCGCCGCGGAAGCCACGTCTTCGGACACCGGCAATAGCCGCCGGCCGGTGCTCATGGCCTTCAGCTGCACCTCGGCGGCGCGTTCGAGGTAGTAGAGATCGTCCCAGGCTTCGGCGATGTTCGGCGCGCAGACCATGACGCCGTGGTTGCGCATGAACAGGATGTCCTTGTCGCCCAGCACGGCGGCGATCCGGTCGCCCTCGCGCTCGTCGAGAGCAAGGCCGTTGTAGTTTTCGTCGATGGCGGTGCGGCCGTAGAATTTCAGCGCGGTCTGGCCCGCAAAGACCAGCGGCTCGCCTTCGATCATGGTCAGCGCCGTCGCGTTCGGCATATGGGTGTGAAACGCCGCCCCGACGCGCGGCGACATCCTGTGCAGGCGGGCGTGGATATAGAAGGCCGTCGCCTCCGGCACGCCATCGCCGTCGACGACATTGCCGTCGAAATCGCAGATCAGCAGCGAAGACGCCGTCGCCTCCTGGAAGGCCCAGCCGAGTCGGTTGACGAGAAACAGGTCCGGATGGCCCGGCACCAGCGCCGAGAAATGATTGCAGATGCCCTCTTCCAGCCCGAGCCTTGCGGCCATGCGCAGGCAGGCGGCGAGATCGGCGCGCGCCTCGCGGATTTCCGGCGTGTCGAGCGACACGTTGCGCCGCAGCGGCTCCGTCTTCGAAAGGTTCAGTTCGTGGGCCATCTCGTCATCCGTTCTTCTGTTCCATCCAGCCAGCGGCAGCGAAAATGCCCGGCACCTTGTCCAGCGTCGGCGCGGTTTCGTTCGGCCGATAATCGCCGATCGGTTTGCGGCCGGTGCCGCGATCGATCCAGACCGCGCGGAAACCCAATCGTTCGGCGGCGGTCAGGTCGAGATGCGGGCTGGCACAGATATGCACAAGCTGGTCCATGCCGATACCCAGTTCCTTCCAGGCATGATGAAAGATCTGCGTCGATGGCTTGTAGGCGCCGGCCTGCTCGGCGGTGATCACCCGGTCGATCAGACCGCCCAGTTGCGCGACATTTCCGGCAATGATCGCATCGTCGGTGTTGGAAATGATCGCCAGCCGGAAGCCCACCGCTTTCAGCTGCCCCAGAGCCCCGACGACCTCCGGAAAGGGCGGCATCCTGCCGATCGAGGATGTCAGGATTTCGGCATCCGAATCCTCGAAATCAAGGCCGAACTCCTCCATGGCCAGCGCCAGTGATCGGGCCGAGACCTCCTTGAACGACCGGTGCGGCCGCTCCTGTTCCAGCGCATGCTCGTGCCGGTCATAGACCTTGATGAAGGCATCGCGGTCGATATCGCGCCCCTTCAGCGACAGGATCTTTTCCATCGCGGCAATCAGCCCCTCGTCCCATTGAATGAGGGTTCCATAACAATCGAAGGTCAGCCATATCGGCCGTTTTCCGGGAAGTGTCATATCAATAGTCTCCTCGTTTCCGGCAGATTGACAAATTTTCGGATCATTGAGAAATTAAATAAGATAATTTATCTCATGGGAAAATTGAATGTCCTTCGGTTTCGATCTCGATCTCCTGCGCACCTTCGTCGCCGTGGTGGAATGCGATGGCTTCACCCGCGCGGCCGAGCGTGTCCACCTGACGCAATCGACGGTGAGCCAGCAGGTCAAGAAGCTGGAGACCAATCTGGGCCACACCCTGCTCTTGCGCGACAAGTCCACCGGCGGTGTCCAGACGACGGAGGAAGGCGAGGTCCTGCTGAGCTATGCCCGGAAAATCCTGGCGACAGCGCAGGAGGCCATAGATGCGATGAGCACGCCGCAGGCGCCGAAAACCGTGCGCCTCGGCGTTCCCGAGGATTTCGCCGGGCGGCGGCTGATCGACCTCCTGTCGGGCTTTGCCGCCGCCTCGCCGCATATCCGGCTCGATACGGTGAGCGGCTGGAGCACGGAACTGCGCCGCCTGCTCGATGCCGGCGAGATCGACCTGGCCCTGATCAAGCGCGAGCCGGGCGATGGCGCCTGCCTCGCCAGCTGGAAGGAAGAGCTGGTCTGGGTGGACAGCGCCAGCCGTCCCGTGCGCGACGAGATCGTGCCGCTCGCCGTCTTCCCGGTCGGCTGCATCTACCGCGAGCGGGCCATCCGCGCCATCGAACGCAGCGGCCGCCGCTGGCGGATCGCCTATACCAGCCAAGGCCTGATGGGCGTCCAGGCCGCCGTCGCCTCCGGCCTCGGCATCAGCCTGCTGCCGTCGGACGCCCTCCTGCCCGATCACCGGAAACTCGGCCCCGCCCATGGTTTCGAAGCCCAGAAAGCCTCCGAACTGGCGCTGGTCAAGGGCAAGGCGCGGCTCTCCAACGAGGCCAAATCCCTCGGCGAGTTTCTGGCCGGCAATCTGTAGACCTGACCGGTTAGCGCGCGAAACTTCGAATTGTCACATACCTGTCATCAAACCCTGTTCCTGTGCCGCCAAACTCCGCTCAGCGCCGCGCAAAGGTCGCTGAACGTTCAGATAACGTGGCCAACAGGGATTTGACCGATGATCGACCACCTCGACCGCATCAAGGCGGAAATTGCCGACAGCTTTGACGAAGAGCTGGAAATGCAGATGGAAGAAGACCGCCTCGACGAACTGGTCGCCGAAGGCATGTCCGGCCCGGCCGAACCGTCACTGGAGCGCAAGACCTATTTCCGCGAACTGTTCCGCCTCCAGCATGAACTGGTCCGCCTGCAGGATTGGGTCCAGTACAAGAAGCTCAAGGTCGTGGTCCTGTTCGAAGGCCGCGATTCGGCCGGCAAGGGCGGCGCCATCAAGCGCGTCACCCAGCGCCTCAATCCGCGTGTCTGCCGCACCGTCGCCCTGCCCGCGCCGACCGAGCGCGAAAAGAACCAGTGGTATTTCCAGCGCTACGTGCCGCATCTGCCGACGGCAGGCGAAATGGTGCTGTTCGATCGCTCCTGGTACAACCGCGCCGGCGTCGAGCGCGTCATGGGCTTCTGCACGCCCGATCAGGTGGAAGAATTTTTCCGTGACGTGCCGGAATTCGAGCGCATGCTGGTCCGCTCCGGCATCATCCTGATCAAATACTGGTTCTCGATCACCAACGAGGAGCAGGAATTCCGCTTCCAGATGCGTATCCACGATCCGCTGAAGCAGTGGAAACTCTCACCAATGGACCTCGAAAGCCGCGTCCATTGGGAAGACTATACCAAGGCCAAGGAAGAAATGCTGGCCCGCACCCATATCCCCGAATCTCCCTGGTGGGTCGTCCAGGCCGTCGACAAGAAAAAGGCCCGCCTCAACTGCATCGCCCACCTCCTGGCGCAAATCCCCTACGAGGACGTGCCCAAGCCCGAACTCATCCTCCCCGAACGCGTCCGCCACGACGACTACATCCGCCACCCGGTTCCCCCGGAAATGTACGTGCCGGAAGTGTATTGATAAGGGGTGATGCGAGCCAATCTCCCCATTGCGGGGGAGATGTCGGCGGAGCCGACAGAGGGGGTGATGGCGGCGAATTCCGTAAAGGCACTCATCATGCGTCTCGAACGCTTCCTCAACGTCCATGGCCGCGTCTTCGTGGCATCGCCCATTCCCTGCAAGTCTGGATCACCCGGCCAAGCATGATAGCAGCTTGACTCGTTCAGGCTCTGCCGCAGAGTTTCCGCTATGCTCGACCCGATTGACCCCATCCTTCCACCCGGCGTTGCGGATCGCGTCATCGAGTTGTATGTTAGCGGGCCATTATTCGCTGCGGGCGCCCTATACGCTCTGTACTGGTTTCTTCGGTCTCTTCATTTCCATGCAAAAAACGGCTGGAATTTTTCCGAGGATTTCGGTCCGCTGATCATCGATGAAGCCACGCAAAAACCGGTACGTGGCGTTCAGAAGCTGATCTCTCTCACCGTGTTTATGATCATCTTTGCGGGTTTTGCCGCTCTGATATTTTTCGCGCCGCGCTCGCTCCCCTAGCGACCGACTAATGACGCCACCACCCAGCGGCTCGGCTCGATTTGAATGAGGCACAAACCCTAAGATCGATTTCGCACACCATCCCCTCGCCCTGTCCTCACGGCGTTCTTGAATCTCGAGTTTCAACGAGTTGATGAAACTTTCGCCATTACCGGAAGTTTTTTGAAAAAAGCGAACCCGCCCTCAACGTCTACCGCCGGGATCCTTTCGATCTCTTCGGTTCGCGCCCGACCAGGCTCGTTACCATCGCTTCCTCATTTGGTGCTTCTTGCTGTTTCTCGGCCATGGCGGCTGCCACAACGTCAACAGCCGTGCTCATTGCTTCAGCCACCACGTATTCGGCATGCTCGCCGCCAGCGGTGGTACGGATGACAGCGTTATCGGTGCGCTGATAAACCGCCACGATCTGCGCAACGTTGAACTGAATAGCGCCGCCGTCCTTGTTACGCGTGAACTGGACCAGCTTCACGCCCAGCGAGGAGAGTTTTTCAGCCACATCTTCAGCGGTCTCCGAGACGACAAAGCTGGCGTTTTCGCCGCCGGCCGCAGTCCTGATGACTGTTTGTCCCTTCGTTTCGAATACGGCTACGACGAGGCCGCCGCTGAGCAACAAATCACCCTTACCGTCGGTGCGGACGAGTTTCGCGAACAACATGGAATCCTTTGATGAACGATGGCGGGAGCATGACGCACAAGTTCAATTAGTGTCTGCGACCGGGATGTCAATGCAGGCGAGTAACATCGCTGCCGTCGGCGTGCGCTTGGTAGCCTTCCGCATCGGGGTCGATGAAATCGTCTTTGATTACCGCTGCGCTTTTACAGGATCGCCCTTGTTTCCTGACCGGGAGCGGCATTCAGGACGCTGCCGCAACCACTTCCCCCTTCCGCGCCACCACCGCCAGATACGCCGCCTGCAATTCCGCGAACACCGAACGGTCCGGCATCGGCGTGCCGAGATGCAGCCCCCGCAACTCCACCATGAACGCCTCCCACATCTGCGGCCCGCCGTTTTCCAGCAATTCCGCGCGGATCGACAATTCCTCGGAGGCCGGCGTGTGCCGCCGGCCCCAGGCGCCCATCTGCGCGAGCAGCGGCACGAGCTGGATGGATGGCTCCGTGAGGCTGTAGATGCCCTTTTGCTTGTGGCTGGGATCGTCCGCGCGCGAGAGCATGCCGCTTTCGCTGAGGCGCTTCAGCCGGTCGGCCAGCACGTTTGAGGCTATGCCTTCTTCCGATTGCGTGAGAAGCTCGCGGAAATGCCGGCGATTGCCAAACATCAGGTCGCGAATGACGATCAGGCTCCAGCGGTCGCCGAGCATTTCGAGGGTGAGATTGATCGGGCATCCCGACCGGTGTGCAATATCCATGTTCCGCCCTTCACTAAACTGCTTGCAATATAGGATCGGTTACCCTACAAAACAACCAGTTGCATTCTGAAATCAGTCAGGGAGGATATCATGGCCTTGCAGCTCTTCGCCCATCCCTTCTCGTCCTATTGCCAGAAGGTGCTGACCGCGCTTTACGAAAACGACACGCCGTTCGAATTGCGCATGCTGGGACCGGACACGCCGGATGTCGCCGCCGAATGGTGCAAGCTCTGGCCGATGAAGCGCATGCCGGTGTTGAAGGATGGCGATGAAACCGTGATGGAGGCGACGGTCATCGTCGAATATCTCGGGCTCAACCATCCCGGCTCCGTCCGCTTCCTGCCGTCCGATCCCAGGGCGGCCCTGACGGCGCGGATGATGGACCGCTTCTTCGACAATTACATCATGACGCCGATGCAGAAAGTGGTCTTCAACCAGATCCGTCCGGAAGCGGATCGCGATCCGTATGGCGTCAACGAGGCCAAGGCCATGCTCGACGATGCCTATGCCTGGCTGGACGGTACGATGGCAAACCGGCAATGGGCGGCCGGAGATGTGTTCAGCCTCGCCGATTGCGCCGCCTCTCCCTCGCTGTTTTATGCCGACTGGGTGCATCCGATCCCGGAAACTTTTGCCCATGTCCGCGCCTATCGCGCCCGCCTGCTGGCCCGACCCGCCTTTGCCCGCGCGGTCGACGGAGGTCGTCCCTATCGCCACTTCTTCCCGCTTGGCGCGCCGGATCGCGACTAATCACAATCAAAAATTGAATTCATCAGCAATTATTCCATCATCCGGCAGCCGATATACCCCAAACGGGTGAATCGCCAGTCGTCGAATCACGCTAAGGTCCGCGTGTGAATGCGGCGCGACCTGAGCCACCCCGCCCATCGGCGGCGGGGTGGAGCCGACCATGATGGTTACACTCGCCAGAATGTCGTATCTTGTTGAAAAGACTTTACAATCAATGTGATTGGAAGCCTTGGAAAGCTGTGTGCGGAGCCGCCCGATGTCGAAGAGGGGCCAGATCGTGCCGCATATTGGCCCTAGGTCCAACTATCCAAGGCGGCTCATTTGGTGAACGTTTCGAGGTGGAAAGCGCGCTGATGTCCACAGGCCGATCGTGGACAATGAACCCACAGCCGCTTTGCCTGTCTTGGGTTCTTTGATCGACTTGAAGAGTGAGAGAGTATCATGGCCATCAAGAACGTATTCCCTGATGATATCTGGAACGCTGCGGTGAAGGCCCGGACCAGCGTTTCGGAAGAATATTTCGCCGATCATTCGGCCATCGTGATTGCCCGTGCCATCCTGGCCGAGCGCAACAGATGGGCCGACCTGACGGCACGCGTGGAAAATGAGCCGCCTGTCTTCGCCACATCGGAAATCGCCATTCGATAAGGCACGCATCCGGCGCCAAAAATATCCTGGCCGCAAAGCGCCCGATGGCGCAGCGGCCGGGCCTATCGGCGAAAGCAACTAGCTTGCGGCGGCGCCAAAACGCAACACCACTTCAAAGCCATCCGCCCGGCCTGTTGCCGGGGACAAAACCTCGAATCCGACATTCATCTGCTGCAGCAACCGCTCGGCGATCGACAGGCCGAGCCCGGATCCGGACGCGACCGTGCTGCCACGGCCGAAACGCCGGCGTATCACCGCCATTTCGTCCGCGGATAACGGCACCGCCCCGTTCACGATGCGCACCACGCCCCCCTGCTCAAGACGGATATTCACCGGCTCATCGCGACGACCGTGCAGCAGCGCGTTTTCGATCAGGTTACGCAGCACGATGGCAAAGGCATCCTCGCTATAAGTGCCGACCAGCGCGGCGCCGTCTTCGCGGTGAAGCTGCAGGCGATCCGGCTGTGGCGTACTGCGCTTGAAATCGGTCACCACCAGTTCCAACACCCGCGCAAGATCGACGCTCTCAGCCCCCCCACCGATGCCGGCCTCGGCACGCGCCAGTTGCAGCAGTTTTTCCGTCGTGTGGCGCAGATTAATCAGCGACGCTTCAATCTGCTGTGCCCTCCGTCTGCCGGGACCGTCGAGTTCGGCGATCAGCATCTGGGTCTGCGCTAAGGCACCGGCGATCGGCGTCCGCAGTTCATGGGCGCTGTTGGCGGTGAATTCCCGCTCGGCGTCGAAGGCGGATTGCAATCGCACCAGAAGGTGATTGACCGAGCGGGCGATCGGGCGCAGTTCGCGCGGCAGCATGTCGGATGCGACCGGCGCCATGTTGCCGCCGTCCTTTTCCTCGATCGCCTCGCGCAGGTCATCGACCGGCGCCAGCGTCCGCCGCACGATCTGCCGGATCAGCAGCACGCTGACGGGAATGAGCACGAGCACCGGTAGGAACAGGGCAAGACTGCCCTCGTTCAGCGCCTCTGACCGGTTTTCCAGGGCGTCTGCCACCTGCACGAAAATCTTGTCGCCGGGTGAGGACGCCGTGAAGAACCGATAGGTATCATCGGTAAAGAACCCACGCTTCAGCGGCACGTCAAAGGGCGCTTCGGGCGCGTCATGGGACCGGAACAGCAATTCCCCGCCGGCATTGCGCACCTGATAGACCAGATATTCCTCGCCGGCATCGTCGGTCTGGTCGCGTCGCGGATAGGCTTCACCCTGGCGTCGGTCCATTTCGTCGACAATCAGCGGCACCAGCCGCTCGGCGGTCTCCTGCAGCGAGCCATCGAAAATCTCGCCGAATTCGTCGTGCATGACGGAAACGCCGAGACCGGCGGCAATCAGCCAGAAGGCGGTCGCAGCCCCCGTCAGCCAGAGGATCAGGCGCCGCGTCATGCTCTGCCCGCCGGGCTTTTGCTCCCTCACGCCGGCGCCCCGATCTTGTAGCCGACGCCACGGACGGTGGCGACATGGTCGCGTCCGAGCTTCTTGCGCAGGCGGCTGACATAGACCTCCACCGTATTGCTCTCGATCTCCGACCCGAAAGCGTAGAGCGCCTCCTCGATCTGCGCCTTGGAGATGATCGCGCCCGGCCGGGCGAGCAGCGTATCGAGCACTGCCCATTCGCGGCCCGACAGGCTGACTTCCTCCTCGCCCAAAAACACCCGCCGATCGGCCTGGCTGATCTTCAGATCAGCGAGGCGGATCACCGGCGAAACATTGCCACCAGTGCGGCGGAGCACTGCCAGCATGCGGGCCGAAAGTTCGCCGAGATCGAATGGCTTGACGAGATAATCGTCCGCGCCGCTGTTCAACCCTTCGATCCGGTCGGAAATCTGGTCGTGGGCGGTGAGAATGATAACCGGCGTGGCATTGCCCGAAGCCCGCAGCTCTTTCAGCAGCGCGATGCCGATACCATCGGGAAGCCGCAGATCGAGCAAAATGAGACCATAGCTGACGGCGCGCAGCGATGCGCGGGCATCCTCCAGCGTCGTCATCCAGTCGACGGCATGGTCCTGCGCCGCAACATGATCGCGAACGGCCTCCCCCAATATTTCGTTGTCCTCGACAAGCAGAATGCGCAACCCGCTGGCCCTTTTCCAGTCAGCCTTAACGGCCTGTTATTCCCTCTTTGACCGGCACGGTCAAACGGCTTCGATCCACAGTATCCACGCCCAGCTAGGAAGCCGCCCGGCAGGACGCGATCACATCCAGCGCCGGATCGTAGACCTTGGTGGCGACATTCATCATGCCCAGCACCGTATGGAACAGGTTGTCATGCGACTGCGGCTCGCTCGTTTTGGCGTCCAGACATGCCGCGTTGACACCGGCCTTGGCTTCTTGCCCTTGCCAGAGAATGAAAGGAACATGGGTCTGCTGGGAAGGCGCGATGAAATAGGGCGCACCGTGCAGATAGAGCCCGTGTTCGCCCAGCGATTCGCCATGGTCCGACATATAGATCATCTGACCCGACATCTTGTCCTGCCGCGCCTTCAGCATGTCGATGATCTCCGAGAGGACATGGTCGGTATAGAGGATCGTGTTGTCATAGGCATTGACGATCTCGTCATGCGAGCAGTTGCCCAGTTCCGGCGTCCGGCAATCCGGCGTAAAGCGGCGTAAGGCGTCCGGGTAACGCTGATAGTATCCCGGCCCATGGCTGCCGATCTGGTGAACGACAAGCACGCTGTCACCCTTGACATTATCGAGCCAGGAACCGAGCCGGTCGAGATGCACGGCATCGATGCATTCGTGATTGATGCAGAAGCGCGGGTCGTTGATGTCGGAGAAGGACGTGTAGGCGATATGCGTTGCCAGCCCCTTGCTGCCCGTATTGTTGTCCCACCATTCCGCTTTGATGCCGGCATGGGTCAGGACATCGAGCAGGTTTTCCGTCTCCCTGCCCTTCTGGTGCGTGTAACTGGCATGGGTGTAGATCGAGAACATGCAGGGCAGCGAGACGGCCGTTGCCGTGCCACAACTCGACGTATCGGAGAAATAGCGAACGCCCCGCGCGGCAAGCTTCGGATTGGTCATGCGGCCGTATCCGCCGAGCGAGAAATTCTCAGCGCGCGCCGTTTCACCAGCCACGATGATGGTCACGCGTGGATGTCCGGATGCGGTTGGCGCGACCACATGGGCATCCGTGCCCAGCGGCTGTACGATCAGATCCTTCTCGTCGCCGCTTGCCCGGACATAACGGATGACACTGACGATTGGCGCAACCGGGTTGAGCGTCGCCATCAGATCGCGATGCTCGCGGGTCGTCGCCGCCAGGGTGCGGACATTGGCGAGCCCGACCGCCACGAACACGGCAAGGCACGACAGCACCAGCGTGGTGTTCCACATCAACTTCTGCGGAAACGGCCGGTGCTGAATCCGCACTGCGGCAATCAGCACTGATGGCAGGATTCCGAAAACAGCGACATGCGTGACAAAGCCCGCCGTCAGCAGATGGCCGGCCTCCGAACCCGTTGTTTCGGCAGCATTGCGGATCATGTCGACGTCGATGATGGTGCCGAAATGGTCCATGAAACGGGACGACACCGCCGCAGCCATCACCAGAAAGATGAAGAACGGCTTGGTCAGATACTTCACCGATACCGTGATGCAGACGGCGGAAAACAGCGCCACCAGCCCGATCGCCATCAGCACGACAGCGAAACTCGGAACACCGAGATAATCGATGGCCTTCGCCCAGAAGGTCCGGTTCGTCAGAAAGACGAGATAGACGGCCACGATGACGCTCAACGCGACGCTCCCCATGACGGGGCGAGACAGACGCGCCGGGGCGTTGGAAAGGGTTACGAAGGTCATCAGGCTACTCCAGCGATACATCGGACGGATGGACCCAGCGACAACATCGCCAGCCGATCTCCACGCCTGACATCTGTGATTGTTTTCTGACAGGAACCTGAATGGAGACGCGTGAGGGTTATTGCAGGTAGCAAAGCGCCCTCTGGCCTGCCGGCCATCTCCACAACAAGGGTGGCATGTAAGCCCCTCCCCCTTGTGGGGAGAGGTTGGGGAGGGGTCTTTTCACCACGCAACACCCATGAGGTGGAAATGCGAGGACCGGGAGTTCCACGCGTTCAGCCTGTTGTCAGCTTCGGCAGGCAATCTGCCTTCGACACTGGAGATTCCTGTTTGAAAGCGCGTCGCATTCCCCTTGGCCTTCTGTATGTAGCCGCCCTTGTCGCGGTGATCGTCCTGATCCCGCTCTGCCGCTTTGCCGGCTCCCAGGCATCGACACTGACGCATCGGCAGTCGTCGGCCATGACCCTGCGCCTCGACAATCTGAAGCTCTGAATCGAAGGTAATCGCAAGCTTACCGATCGCTCGTCATCACGTTCTGCCCTGTCAGGAATCGGGTGGCGGCACGCCCGCTTCCCTGCGATTGAAACTCCCGCAACATCGAGAGGAGTTTCAGTCATGACCACATTGTCCACGAAAGTCGCCATCATCACCGGCGCCAGTTCCGGCATCGGCCGCGCGACGGCCAAGCTGTTTGCCCGCGAGGGTGCCCGGCTGGTTCTCTCCGGACGGCGCCGGGCAGCGCTCGACGAACTGGTCGGCGAAATCGAGCAGGAGGGCGGGGAAGCGATCGCCATTGATGGCGACGTCCGCGACGAGGCGCATGCCCGTGCCTTGGTCGATGCCGCCGTCGAAACATTCGGCGGCCTCGACATCGCCTTCAACAATGCCGGCACCACCGGCGAAATGGCGCCGATCGCCGATCTCTCGACGACCGGCTGGCAGGAAACGATCGAGACAAACCTGACCAGCGCCTATTTCGGCGCCAAATATCAGGTTCCTGCCATGGCGGCGCGTGGCGCAGGCTCGCTGATCTTCACCTCCAGCTTCGTCGGCCATACCGCCGGCATGCCGAACACCAGCGCCTATGCCGCCGCCAAGGCTGGCGTGATCGGCTTCACCCAGAGCCTCGCTGCGGAACTGGGCACGAAGGGGATCCGCGTCAACGCCCTGCTGCCCGGCGGCACGGACACGCCGATGAGCTTCACCAATGCACCGGGCGCCGGACCGGAAGTGCTCGCCTTCGTTGAAGGACTGCATGCCTTGAAGCGCATGGCCAAACCGGAGGAAATCGCCCGCTCCGTTCTCTACCTCGCCTCGGACGCCTCGAGCTTCACCACCGGCACCGCCATGCTCGTCGATGGTGGCGTCTCGATCAACCGCACTTGAAAAGCTCAGCAAATCCCCTTAAGCGGGGATGAGATTTGACGCGGCGGGTTCGGCATTTTTACCTCTCCCCCAGTGGGAGAGGAGACAAAATCAATATCTTAGCCAAAGGCTAAGTGTTAGATTTTGTTGGTGAGGGGATCTCAGCCACACGACAAAATCCCCGCCCCCATCAACCCGTGCCATACTCCCCCTCGTCCTGCCATCGGATACACCGGAAAGCGTTGCCGGCGAGGTGGGGCCGGTGCTCCTGATCTGTGTTTGAAACACAGGCACGATCCGGAGGGC
>NZ_LMRG01000011.1:37373-75447 GCF_001425605.1 Rhizobium sp. Leaf453
CAGAGAAACCGGAATTGCAGGTAAAAACCACCGAGACGGGACACATCGCGTGTCATTTACTTACCAACTCAATCAGGCACTCGATGTGTCCCGGCCGAGTTCTCACTTCAAACCACGGGCGAAACACGCCGCGTGAAGGCGCACGGCTGTCCCCCGATCACCCATGGAGCAGACCATGCCGAAACTCGATCTGACCGACTATGAAAAGCGCATCGCCGCCGATCACGAACGCCAGTGCCGCTGCGTCCAGACCATGCACGGAATCTGGCAGCATTGCCCGGTTCGCAAATGCCGCCGCGACCGCGCCTGCACCGGCGAGATGCTGGTCTCTGCCCATCAGGACCGCAAGGTCCGGATCCAGCGGGAACTCGGCCTCTCCGGCAAGGCCTGCGCAAAACTGCCGCAATGTATCGCGACCGCAGACGCAAAAACCTTCGCCGCTTACTCCAGGCGCCTCGACAATCTCAACAGATACCTGATCGCCCATCCCGACGAGACCCTGCGAACGTACGACCGCTATCTGAAAGGGCGCCAGCCGCCCCGCGACACAGCGAACCCTTGACTTTCGCGCCCGATCGTCCGACTTCAAAAGCGACAGTCCCGAGGAGTTCCGGCCATGAGCGAACAAGCCCGCACCACCATCGATCAGACCGAGGTCGACCGCTTTTCCGCGATGGCTGCCGAGTGGTGGGATCCCAAGGGCAAGTTCCGCCCGTTGCACAAGTTCAATCCGGTCCGGCTCACCTATATCCGTGACCGCGTCTCGGAGAATTTCGGCCGTGACGCCAAGGCGCAGCAACCGCTGACGGGCCTGCGTTTCCTCGATATCGGCTGCGGCGGCGGGCTCTTGTCCGAACCGATGGCCCGCATGGGCGCCGATGTCGTCGGTGCAGATGCATCGGAAAAGAATATCATGATCGCCAAAACCCATGCGAGCGGCAGCGGCGTCCCGGTCGATTACCGCGCCGTCACGGCAGAATCGCTTGCCGAGGCCGGCGAGACCTTCGACGTCGTCCTCAACATGGAAGTCGTCGAGCATGTCGCGGATGTCGAGTTCTTCATGTCCACCTGCGCCTCCATGGTGCGCCCCGGCGGCATGATGTTCGTCGCCACCATCAACCGCACGGTCAAGGCCGCCGCCCTTGCCATCTTCGCCGCCGAAAACGTGCTGCGCTGGCTGCCGCGCGGCACGCATCAATACGAAAAGCTGGTCCGCCCGGAAGAACTGGAAAAGCCGATCACGGCCAGCGGCATGTCGGTCACCGACCGCACCGGCGTCTTCTTCAACCCGCTCGCAAACCAGTGGAACCTGTCGAAGGACATGGACGTCAACTACATGATCGTCGCCAAACGGCCGGCCTGATCATTTCGACGGGGAGAATGCCGATGAAACCTCCATCCTTCAGCATTTTCCCGATCAAGCAGCCACCGCCGGAACCTCTGACCTATATCGGCATCTGCGAAGCCTCCGCCGCCGTTGCCCTCGACGACGACCATTTCGTCGTTGCCAGCGATGAGACCAATACGTTTCAGCTCTATCGCCGCGGCCAGCGCAATTCACTGGGCCCGATCAAATTCCGCAAATTCATCGGCCAGCCGAAATCGGATATCGAGGCCGCTGCCCGCATCGGCGACCGGGTCTACTGGATCAGTTCCTTTTCCCGTCCCGGCGGTAACGGCAATGCGAAAGACCGATCGGTCCTCGTCGCCTCCCGCATTGTCCATACGATCGACGGCCCCACCCTCGTCGCGACCGGAGAGCCGTTCCTCAAGCTGCGCCGTCATCTGAAGCGGGAACTGGACATCAAGGGCCGCGACATCAATATCGAGGGCCTTGCTGGCTCGCCGGAAGGCGACCTGCTAATCGGTTTCCGTGCGCCGCTGAAGGACGGCAAGGCTTATGTGCTGCGCCTGAAGAACCCGATCGGCGTTACCGAGCTTGGTCGGCAACCGATTTTCGGAGACCTGCACCTCATCGACCTCAAGGGCAACGGCATCCGCAGCATCGACTGGACCGGCCTGAACCCGCCCGTCTACTTCATCCTCGCCGGTACCTCCCCGAACGGGGACGAGGAAATCGACCGGAACGGCAAGTTCTCGCTCCACCACTGGGACGGGAAGGCTGCCGACACAATCCAGCTGCCTCTTGAGCTACCCGGTGATTTCACTGCCGAAGCCCTCATCCCCTATCCGGAAGAGCGCATCGTCCAGATCCTCAGCGACGACCGTGGCGAAAGGAATGAAACCGACCTCAAGAAGAAGAAGCGCCGGTTTCGGAGCGTGGAGATGCGTTACTGAAAATCTCGCAGTTTCGCCTTTCTTTGTCGGTCAATCGCAGCCATATTAGACAGATGACAGAACTCCTCGAAAAAGCGGTCGCCACCGCACGAAACCTGCCCCCGGAAATGCAGGACGATATCGCCCGCATCATGCTGTCTTATGCAGGTGATGACGAGCGGGTCATCGAATTGTCGCCGGAAGAGGAAGGCGATCTCATCGAAGCCCAGAAAGAGATGGTACGAGGGGAATTCGCTACGGACGACGAGGTTCGAACCGTCTTGACCAAATACCGCCTGTGAAGCTGCGGTACGGGAAACATGCGCTTCAGCAGATCGATGAGGCGCTGGGCCATATTGCGAAACGTTCGCCTCAGGGAGCCGCTAAGGTTGCCGCCCGCATATCAGTTGTCTTGGCGCTTCTGCAAAGTCATCCCCATACCGGCGTCAGAACGAGCCTCCCTCGTGTACGCCGCATCTTCCTGATACCGTATCCCTACCTGATCGATTATCACGCTGGCGATGACGAAATCGTTGTCTTGCGATTCCGTCATACGGCGCGTCGCCCCGTGCGCTGAACAACACGGCGTCACCCAATCATCCCCGCCCCTCGCCCCAATGCTACACTTTCAGCGAAAGCACATGCGCCAGAAGGTCCTGTTGCCCTTCCCGGTTGCTTTCCGCCAGCTGCCGGACCTTTTCCCGGTCGATGGCATAGGCTTCGCCAGTCGCGGTGAAGGGTTCCTTGAACGTGAAGGCTTTTGGCGACGGTCCGTGATCGTGGAGATATTCCAGCCGCTCGACGCCATCGGACCAGTCGGGCAGACGAGGCGCATCCACCCACCAGAGAACGAGCGGTGGCCAGTTCGGCTTGATATTCCAGTTGCGGGCATGCTTCAGCGCATCGGCATGGACACCGTTATAGGCAAAGGCCATCAGCGATTCGATATCGGCCCACAATGAAAGTGACGATGGCCCGCTGTCGAAACCGCTGCCGTCGATGAAGCGGGGAAAGACCTGCCGGCCCCAGCTGCGCGGCCCCGGAACGCCGCGATAGCCGGACCGGCCGACAAAGCCGGCGGCGCGCTTGGCAGCCTCGAAATTGGCGGGTTCCCGGGAAACAAAGCCCTCGACGCGGGGATCACCGTCGGAGCCGACATGCAGGCCGAAATTGTACATGGCCAGACGCGCACCTGTCGGAGGTGATCCGGCGGCCGCCATGTCAGTTCACATCATCCGGCAGGACCGGCAGCGGCGCGATCTCGATGCCCTCGTCTAGAAGTTCGCGGGCCTCTTCCACCGTCGCCTGGCCGATCAGCCCGCGCTGCTCCGCCTCACCGTAGTGAATCTTGCGTGCCTCTTCCGGAAACTTGGTGCCGACATCCTCAGCATTCTCGCGGATCGAGGTCACCAGCTCGCGGATCTTGGAAACGGCCTCCTTGCGGGCCTGGTCCATCATCAACACCTTGGCCGCGTCCTTCTTGCGGGCGGTGGAGACCGAAGGCGCCATCAGTTCCTTGCCGATGGAGACAGAGCCGCAGGCCGGACAGGAAACGAGCCCGAGATCCGCCTGGCGATCGAAATCGGTGCTCGAGGAAAACCATCCTTCGAAGGAATGGCCGTTGTCACAGGCAAGCGTGTATTTGATCAAGCGGCCACGTCCCCGGAAGCATCCGGCGACACCTCCTCCAGTGAGAATGCCCGGCCATTCTTTAGGTTCGGAATCTTCGCGCGCGCCGCCGCAACGGCGGCGACATCGATATCGGCGGTCACGACACCCTCGCCGGTCCCGCCGGCGGATGCCAGCAAAACACCCCAGGGATCGACGATCATCGAATGGCCGAAGGTTTCACGACCATCCTCATGCAAGCCGGCCTGCGCGGCGGCGATAACGAACATGCCGTTCTCGATGGCGCGTGCCCTGAGCAGGATTTCCCAATGAGCCTCGCCGGTCTGGCGCGTAAAGGCCGCCGGGATCGACATGACCTGCACCCCGGCCGTAGCCTGCGCGCGGAAGAGTTCGGGGAAACGGACGTCGTAGCAGATGGCACAGCCGAGCTTGGCGAACGGCAGGTTGACAAGCTTTGCGGTGCCGCCCGGTGTATAGGCGGCGCTTTCCCGCCAGCTCTCGCCATTGTCGAGATCGACATCGAACATGTGGATCTTGTCGTAATGGCTGATCTTACGGCCATCGGGACCGAACAGGAAACCGCGATTAGCGATTTTGCCGTCAGCCAGACCAATCGCCGTCGAGCCGACATGCAGGTGGATGCCGAGCTCGGCCGCAAGACCGGAGGCGGTGGCGACGATCAGGTCGGACCCCTCGTCGCGCAAGGCCGCCCGCATCGCCGCGCGGTCACGCTGCAGGGCGCCGGTCATTTCCGGCGTCTGCACATAGGTGGCACCCTGCCCCGCCGCCTCGCGCACCAGCCGCGCCATGGCCTCGGCATTGCGGGCAACATCAACGCCCGAGCACATCTGGACCGCGGCGGCCTTGAACGTCATCAGAAGCGTCTCCTTATGCGGCGAGCATGTCGTCCAGCTTGCCGGCACGCTCCAGCGCATGCAGGTCGTCGCAGCCACCGACGTGAATATTGTTGATGAAGATCTGCGGGAAGGTGGTGCCACCGTTCGACCGCTCGATCATCTTCTGGCGAACATCAGGCGCATAGGTCGCGTCATGCTCCTCGAAGGTTACGCCCTTGGTTTCCAGAAGTTTCTTGGCCGCGGAACAATATCCGCAGAACTGACGGGTATAAATAACGACCGAAGCCATAGTCTTGACCTGTTCTCTGGCCGGCCCTGTGCCGGCACGTCTTGAAAGTCATATAAGACCGGACATCGCTCTTGCAAAGGTTAAAACCGTCACATCCGCGGCACCGGCCTTCTTCAGTGCCCGCGTCGCCGCCGAAACCGTGGCTCCTGTCGTGTAGACGTCATCGACGAGAACGATCCGCTTGCCGAACAAAGCCGACTTGCCCGCCTCGGTGACGGCAAAGGCGCCGCGCACATTGTCCTGGCGCTGGGTTGCCCCGAGCCCCACCTGCTGGACCGTGCGTTTGGTGCGGATCAGCGCCGTTGGCAAATAAGGCTTGCCCGCACGCCTCGCGATAGCCCGGGCGAGTTCTGCGGATTGGTTGAACTTGCGGCCCCATAGACGAAATGCATGCAGCGGAATAGGCAGGATGGCATCGCAGGCCGCGACATGGCCGTCGCTGGCCCGGATCATCCAGTCGGCCATCATCACCGCCAGATCGGTTCGATCCCGATATTTCAGGCCGTGGACGAGGGATCGGGCGATGCCGTCATGAATGGCAACGGAACGCAACCGCTCGAACACCGGCGGGTTGGCGATCGCATCGGCGGACAGGATGCCGGCGCCAAGATCATGGGAGAATGGCAGGCCTAGGACTTCGCAATAGGGCCGTTCGATCAGCCGGAGCGTCGCCCAGCAGGAAGGACAGACCCCGCGATGCTGGCCAACCATCCGGCCGCAGCCACTGCAGACCGGCGGATAGACCGCATCCACCGCAGCCGCCATCAGGCCGCGAAAGCTCCCGGTCAGGCCATCGACCACTCGCCGTACCGGATTTTCGGCCCCCTCTGCGCTCATGAGGTTGACTTTACGGCCAGCCGGGTTTCATTGCGATCAGATTTTTGGGCGATCAGAATTTTTGGGAAACCGTGCCGTGGATATCGTTTTCGACCAGACGCTCATCGAAGCCCGCCGCAAGCGGGCCTTGCGCAACAGTGACCCCAAGGCCGAATTTCTGCTCGAAATCGCCGCCCGGGAGCTGGCCGAACGGCTTGATGTCGTCGAGCGCCATTTCGACACCGGCGTCGAACTGCACGGCTATACCGGCGTCGCCGCGCGCTTCATTGCCGAAAGCGGCAAGGTCACGAACATCCAGCGCGTCGAGACGGATGAGGCCTTTGCCTCCGGCGACGTGCCCGTGTCCGCCTCCCCGCTCGAAACCGTACCGCTAGCGCCGGAATCGGTGAACCTGATCCTCTCTCCGCTGTCGCTGCACCTGACCAACGACACACCCGGCGTCTTCATCCAGGTGCGCCGCGCATTGAAACCGGACGGTCTCTTCCTCGCCGCAATCCCCGGCAGCGGCACGTTGCAGGAACTGCGCGAGGTGCTGCTCGCCGCCGAAAGCGAGATGACCGGTGGCGCCAGTCCCCGCGTCATTCCCTTCGCGGATGTCCGCGATATCGGCGCCCTCCTGCAACGCGCCGGCTTCACCCTGCCGGTCGCCGACACCGAAACCTACACGGTACGCTACGCCTCGCTGTTCTCGCTCTTGAAGGATCTGCGGTCGATGGGCATGACCAATCCGCTTGCGGCCCGCAGCCGCAAGCCGTTGACGCGGAAATTCTTCCTGAGGGCGGCAGAACTCTACGCCGAGCGCTTTGGCGATCCCGATGGCCGCATCCGGGCGACCTTCTCGATCATCTATATCTCCGGCTGGGCGCCGCACGAAAGCCAGCAGAAGCCGCTGAAACCGGGATCGGCGAAGCAACGCCTGTCCGATGCGCTGAGCACGCGGGAACTGCCGCTGAAAGATGATAAAAGCTAGGGATCAGTTCGGCGCGGTGGTGATGGCGGTGGTGATCTTGTCCAGAACCGTCACAAGCGAATCTGAGAAGCCGCCAAGGCCGACGATCATGCCAACCGATATGAGGCTGGCCAGAAGGCCGTATTCGACCGCTGTTGCACCCGATTTGACGTTGAGAAAGCGGACCAGTGTCTTCATGGGCTCCCAGCCTGTCCAGCGCAAGCCGCTCCGGCCTGCGCATAAAATCGTTCGGGCCGAGAAACCGGAGCGGGTCGCAAGGATGCGACCCGCCAGACCGAGAGATCAGCAGCCGCTCTTGCTTCCATTGCCGTCGATGATGCAGACGGCGCCGGGCATTTCCTGCAGCACGCTCCGGCGCACGGTATAGCGCTTGGTCGGCGTATTGCTCGGGATCGAGCCCGTCTTGATATTGTCGTAGTCGATCGGCGCGTCGGCGAGCACCTTGTTGTCATTCTTCGAGGACAGCATCGGCGTCAGGATCAACGTCAACGCGATGACGGCGGTACCAAACAACAGCGAAAGATTGAGCGCACCGGTGCGACGGCTCTGGCTCGTCACCAAATCCTTGTCCTGTACCGTTCTCCAAAAATCGTCGTCGACCATCACATGCCTCTTAACAATGCCGGCGCTTCGTTGAAGGCGGTTCGCTCACACCGCCTCAAAATCATGTCACGCCGATACACAAACGGCGCCCGTTACGGGAAACATCCCGAAACACATAGACGCCGACACTGAACTGAGGCTGATCTTGCGGGAGGGTGATAAATGTTTGATTAATAAAATCGGATTTTCCGACCTTTTGGTCAGAGCAGATCCATCAAATAGGGGATAAGCGGCTCGTCCGCCGGCGGCATCGGATAATCCCGCAGCGCCTTGGGCCGAACCCACTTGATCGCCTGGCCTTCGCGGCCATGGGCGGTGCCTTCATAGCGACGGCAGACATAGAGCGGCATCAGCAGATGGAAATCGTCATAGGTGTGGCTGGCAAACGTCAGCGGCGCCAGGCAGGCGACCTTGGTCTGGATGCCCAATTCCTCGTCGAGTTCGCGGATCAGCGTCTCTTCCGGCGTTTCACCGGGCTCGACCTTGCCGCCGGGAAATTCCCAGAGGCCAGCCAGCGACTTGCCCTCGGGGCGCTGCGCCAGAAGGATGCGACCGTCGCTGTCCACAAGCGCACAGGCGGCCACCAGAAGAATTTTCCGACCCTTGCCGTCCATGGTCACGCCTCCGCCCGCCGGTAGCAATAGCGGTAGACATCCTTGAAGCCGAACTTCCGGTAAAGCTGGATCGCCGGCTCGTTGCTGGCCTCGACGGCGAGCCAGGCGGTGCGGGCGCCACGAAGGCGCGCCCAGCGCAGCGAGGCATTGACGATCGATGAGCCGATGCCCTGACGCCGGACGGCATCGGCCACCGCGACCTGCAGGATGCCTGCCAGATCATTGTCATGGACGGCCAGCGACACGGCGATCGGACCATCCTCGGGAGATTCGAACAGGAACAGGCCGCATTCCGGCTTGATCGCGTTGATGATCTCGCTCAGCCCCGCCTTCTCCTGGGCGCTCTCGCCACAGATTTGCAGCCGGGCATCAACGAACCGGCCGACATCGCGCAACGGCAGATGTTCGACCGCTTCGGTCGTGTCGTTCGGCGGAATATCGGCCATCATCACGATCGTCTCGGAAAACACCGGCCAGTGGCGTTCATCCATGTAGGCGATCAGTTCCGGCGGCGTCAGCGGCGTCTGGCGCACGGTCAGCGGCCGGCCATAATCGGAAAAGCGCCGAGCGGCCTTCTCCAACCGGATCGCGATATCGCGGCTGTCGGACGGGTCGAGCGGATTGACGGAGTTGAGCCGTTTGGAATCATGCCCCGCCGTCAGCCGGATCAGCCAGCTGCCATCATACTGCACCGATGCCGCCGGCCAGGCGCGGAAGCCCACCGCTTCGAGACGCCGGACATTCGGCAGATCGGCCTTCGAAATCGTATCCTGCACCCGTGTCAGCTCCGGTAGTCGCCGTTGATCTCGACATATTCCTTCGTGAGATCGCAGGTGTAGACCGTGGCCTTGCCGGAGCCGAGACCGATCTCGACACGGATGGCGATGTCCTGTTCCTTCATCACGGCCGTTGCCGCCGCTTCCGAATAGGTCGGGTCGCGTTCACCTTCGACGGCGACGCGCACATCGCCGAACCAGATCGCCAGCCGGTCGCGATCCGCCATCTCGCCGGACTTGCCGACGGCCATCACGACACGGCCCCAATTGGCGTCTTCGCCGGCGACCGCCGTCTTGACCAGCGGCGAATTGGCGATCGACAGGCCGATGCGCTTGGCAGCCGTGTCGCTTTCAGCGCCCTCGACAGTCACGGCAACCATCTTGCGGGCACCTTCACCGTCGCGGACCACCTGCAACGCGAGATCGCGCAGAAGCTCGTTGAGGGCGGCGCGGAAGCCAGACAGTGCCGGGTCGGCCGCATCGGTGACCTTGGACTGGCCGTCGGCTCGCGCGGCACCAGTGGCAAACAGCATCAGCGTGTCGGAGGTCGAGGTGTCGCTGTCGACGGTGACGGAATTGAAGGTCGGGCCGGTACCTTCCGACAAGAGAACTTGCAGCGCCTCCGGCGCGATATCCGCATCGGTCACGACGAAGGACAACATCGTCGCCATATCCGGTGCGATCATGCCGGCACCCTTAGCAATGCCATTGATGATGACGGTAACGCCACCGATTTCGGCGGTGCGGGTCGATACCTTCGGATAGGTATCGGTGGTCATGATCGCCTTGGCGGCCTCGAACCAGAAATCGCCCTTCGCATCCGTGGTCATGTCCTTGAGGACGCCGGCAAATTTGGTTGCATCCAGCGGCTCGCCGATAACGCCGGTCGAGGCAAGGAAGACTTCGCCGGTCGAGCAGCCGACCGCCTCGGAGGCGGACTGCGCCGTCAGTTCGGTCGCTGCCTTGCCCTTCTTGCCGGTAAAAGCGTTGGCATTGCCGGAATTGACGACAACGGCACGGGCAATACCGCCGGCGAGGTTCTGGCGGCAGAAATCGACGGGAGCCGAGGGGCAACGCGAGCGGGTGAAGACACCGGCAACGGCGGCCGGTTCGTCGAACACCATCATCAGCACGTCCGTGCGGTTCTTGTACTTGATACCGGCAGCGGCGGTTGCCATGCGTACGCCGCGGACCGGCGGCATGTCGGCGAAGGACTTCGGGGCAAGCGGAGAAACGGAACCGGACATGATCAAAACCTGCTCAAGCGTGACGGCCCGGCCAGCGGGCCAATAAACGAAATCCCGAAGAGCCTGATGCCTCCGGGATGTTCAGTTACACCAGAAAGACGTGACCGCCCGAAGACGAGCGGTCATGTCGCGACACATCAGTTCGCGGTCTCAGCCTTGTTGGCCTCGTCATAGGCCTTCTTCAGCGCGGGGTCGGTGATATCGACGCCGGCTTCCGTCTTGGCCTTGGTCAGGAGGTCGATATACTTGTCGCGCATGACGAGCTGCTTCACCTGTGGCTCGACCTGTTCGAGCGGCGGCGGCGGCTGCATGCGCTTGTCTTCGAGCAGGATGACATGGAAGCCGAACTGGGTCTTCACCGGAACGGCCGTGTACTTGCCCTTCTCCAGCTTGAAGGCTGCTTCCGAGAATTCCGGAACCATGCGGTCCTTGGTGAAGTAGCCGAGATCACCACCCTCGCTCTTGTTCGGATCGGTGGACTTTTCCTTGGCCAGGTCGGCAAAATTCTTGCCGGCATCAAGATCCTTGATCACAGCCTTGGCTTCGTCTTCGGTCTTGACGAGGATGTGGCGAGCCTTGACCTCTTCCTGCGGCGGGATCTTGGCGATCTCGGCATCGTAGCGGGCCTTGACCTCATCAGCCGTCACGGCATCGACGACATGCTTCTTGAAATAGGCATTGTGCAGTTCGCGCTCGGTCAGATAGGCGATGCGCTTCTTGAAGGCTTCGTCGTTCTGCAGGCCTTCCTTGTCGGCGTCCTTGGCAAGCAGCTTGACGTCGATCAGGCCGGAAAGGGCGGCCGCGCGCTTCTGCTCATCGGGAAGCTGGGCCAACTGCGGATCAAGGCCGGTCAGGGCCAGGTCGAGTTCCGACTGGTGGACTTCCGCGCCGCCGACCTTGGCGATGACCGGATCGGCAGCATCCTGCGCGAGCGCCGGACCCTGGGCAGCCATGACGGCGATCACGGCAACCGCCGCCAGCATTTTGTATTTCAACATCCTCGTACCTTCCACGCTGGATATCCGGAACCGTGGTCACGGCCGGCCTGAAACGTTCCCAATCATCAGATTGTGGCCGTTCTGTAGCCTTTGTGCGCCTCAACTCCCGTTGACATAATTCGACCCCCCTCTTATCTGTCACGCAACCTCGCGTCCAGAACAGTTCCGGGCGTTTCATAGTATTTCGCGGATAATCCTCCGCGTTGGCGACATAGAAGAAAGGACCATTCTTATGGTCAGTCTCGGCGGCCTCGCCCGCAAAATCTTCGGCTCCTCGAATGACCGTCGCGTCAAAGGCTACAAGGCCAAGGTCGATGCCATCAACGCGCTGGAGGCACAGACGAAGGCGCTTTCTGATGAGGCGCTGGCAGCCAAGACCGTCGAATTCCGCAAGCAGTTGGCCGATGGCAAGACGCTGGACGACCTTCTCGTCCCGGCTTTCGCCGTTGCTCGCGAAGCCGCGCGCCGTACCCTTGGCCTGCGCCCCTTCGACGTCCAGCTGATCGGCGGCATGATCCTGCACGAGAAGTCGATCGCCGAAATGAAGACCGGTGAAGGCAAGACGCTGGTGGCAACGCTGCCGGTCTACCTCAACGCACTCGCCGGCAAGGGCGTACATGTCGTTACCGTCAACGATTACCTCGCCACGCGCGACAGCGCGACAATGAACCGCATCTATTCCTTCCTCGGCATGACCACCGGCGTTATCGTCCACGGCCTGACCGACGACCAGCGCCGCGCCGCCTATGCCTGCGACGTGACCTACGCGACCAACAACGAACTCGGCTTCGACTATCTGCGCGACAACATGAAGTACGAGCGCGGGCAGATGGTCCAGCGCGGTCACTTCTTTGCGATCGTCGACGAAGTCGACTCGATCCTGGTCGATGAAGCGCGCACGCCGCTGATCATTTCCGGCCCGCTCGACGACCGCTCGGAACTCTACAACACCATCGACCGGTTCATTCCGCTGCTGACGCCGGAAGATTACGAGATCGATGAAAAGCAGCGCTCCGCCAACTTTTCCGAGGATGGTACTGAGAAGCTCGAAAACCTGCTGCGCGAAGCGAACCTGCTGAAGGGCGAAACGCTGTACGACGTCGAGAACGTCGCGATCGTCCACCACGTCAACAACGCCCTGAAGGCCCACAAGCTCTTCCAAAAGGACAAGGACTACATCGTCCGCAACGACGAAATCGTCATCATCGACGAATTCACCGGCCGCATGATGCCGGGCCGCCGTTATTCGGAAGGCCAGCACCAGGCGCTGGAGGCGAAGGAAAAGGTGACCATCCAGCCGGAAAACCAGACGCTGGCTTCTGTCACCTTCCAGAATTATTTCCGCATGTACAAGAAGCTCGGCGGCATGACCGGCACGGCTTCGACGGAAGCCGAGGAATTCGGCAATATCTACGGCCTCGAGGTCGTGGAAGTACCCACCAACCTGCCGATCAAGCGTATCGACGAGGACGACGAGGTCTATCGGACGGCGGAAGAGAAATACAAGGCGATCATCGCCGAGATCAAGGATTCTCAGCAGCGCCAGCAGCCGGTTCTGGTCGGCACGACCTCGATCGAAAAGTCCGAACTTCTGGCAAAAATGCTGGCGGATGCAGGCTTCAAGGATTTCCAGGTCCTGAACGCACGCTATCACGAGCAGGAAGCGTATATCGTTTCGCAAGCTGGTGTGCCCGGTGCAGTCACCATCGCGACGAACATGGCCGGCCGTGGTACCGACATTCAGCTCGGTGGCAACCTCGAGATGCGCATCGCCCGCGAGCTTGGCGAGATGGAACACGGGCCTGAGCGCGACGAGAAGGAAGCTGCAATCAAGGTCGAGGTCCAGCGTCTGAAGGATATCGCGCTTGCCGCTGGCGGTCTCTACGTTCTGGCCACCGAACGTCACGAAAGCCGCCGTATCGACAACCAGCTGCGTGGCCGTTCCGGCCGTCAGGGCGACCCGGGCCGCTCCAAGTTCTTCCTGTCGCTGCAGGACGATCTGATGCGCATCTTCGGTTCCGACCGCATGGATTCGATGCTGCAGAAGCTCGGCCTCAAGGAAGGCGAAGCGATCGTCCATCCCTGGATCAACAAGGCGCTGGAACGCGCCCAGAAGAAGGTTGAAGCTCGCAACTTCGACACACGCAAGAATCTCCTGAAATACGATGACGTGCTGAACGACCAGCGCAAGGTCATCTTCGAGCAGCGCATTGAGATGATGGATGCGACGGATATTTCCGAGACGGTCGCCGACATGCGCCATGAGGTCATCGAGGACATCGTCGCCAAGCGCATTCCGGAAAAGGCCTATGCCGAACAGTGGGATGCGACCGGGCTCAAGACCGACGTCCTCAACTCGCTCAACCTCGACCTGCCGGTTGTCGAATGGGCAGCAGAGGAAGGCATCGACGAAAGCGATATCCGCGAACGCATTACCGCCGAGGCCGACAAGGCCGCCGCCGATCGCGCTGAGCGTTTCGGTCCGGAGATCATGCTCTATGTCGAGCGCTCCGTCGTGCTGCAGACGCTGGATCATCTCTGGCGCGAGCATATCGTCAATCTCGACCACCTGCGCTCCGTGATCGGCTTCCGTGGCTATGCCCAGCGTGATCCGTTGCAGGAATACAAGTCGGAAGCCTTCGAGCTGTTCCAGGCGCTCCTGGCGAACCTGCGCCAGGCCGTGACCGCACAACTGATGCGCGTTGAACTCGTGCGCGAAGCGGCCGAAGCGCCGCAGCCCGCGCCGCCGCAGATGGTCGGTCATCACATCGACCCGGACACGGGCGAGGACGATTTCGCCGAAAGCGTCAACCTGAACTTCGTGGAGCCGGAAAACCGCAATCCGCAGGATCCGTCGAGCTGGGGTAAGGTCTCCCGCAACGAGGCCTGCCCATGCGGCTCGGGCAAGAAGTACAAGCATTGCCACGGCGCCTTCGAGGCGTAAGGGCTGCACGCAAGCGCTTAGCAAACCCTATATCGGAAGGTCCGCAGCAAATACCGGCGGGCCTTCTTGATTAATGCGCGCTGAAACCTCTCCAATGCATCATATCGTTGACCAACATCGAGGGATTTCAGTCAATAGCGTTGCAGTTCTGCGTTGATCGCTTCGCGAAGTTGCTCGACGGTTGGCGTCAGACCGCGGCCACCTGGGGTGAGAAATATACAAGGCAACATCTGCTTTTCCTGAAATCCCGGAAGAAACTCACCCATTAAATCCGCAAGACTTATCGACTTTGGTGTGAAGGATTCCCATTCGCCTATCGCGTTCAGCTCGGCGTATTCTTCCCGCGGCCAAAGCGGAAATGCTGGAACGCCCTCGTCATCTGCAGCCATGGCCCACCCGTCATGATACAATCCCCAAACTAACTCTTGATCCGTCACCACCTTCAAGAAGTGCTCGAAACGCCGTTCCGGTGACAGTGTCAGCACGGCCTGAATTTGTTTCGGGTTTACTTTCATCCACCGACCTCTCGCCCATCCATCCATATATTTTATAGCCAGACTTGAACGCATGGCGAGTGGCAACCGAAATTTGCATCTCGCCAACAATTGGTCGCAGCAAGCGTCGGCCACGCGTCGACGCCCCTTGCCGGTGCGATCACGAAAATATGACGCCTCACAACACAAATCCTCACTCAAGAATTGTTGTTTGAAATGCAATCTCTGTTGGAATCAAACGCTTTTTCGCCTGCATTCGGCTATACAATAGGATGCAAACTTCAGGTGCTGCACCGTTTGTTAACGCTGTTCTGGCAAGAGTTGCATTCTGTTTTGCGTAGTTTCGGGTAATTCCATTGTTCATGGCAGCGTGTCATACGGCTGGACGCATCTTGCCGCCCGCATTGAGGGATCGGTTGGCGCTGCTGCTTGAAAAGCTTGGGCCGGTCCTCACCAGCAACGATCCGAAGCATTTGGCGCAGCGCATGGCGCTCGTCGCCTTTGCCATTCGTGTCATCAGCGCCGCCATCGCCTTCGTTTCGCAGATCATCCTTGCCCGCGTCATGGGCGAGTTCGAGTACGGCATCTACGTTTTCGTCTGGGTGCTGGTGGTCCTGTTCGGCAATCTTTCCTGCCTCGGCTTCCATACCGCCATCATCCGGTTTCTGCCGCAATATCATGCCCGCGACGCGCTGCCGGAAATCCGGGGGCTGACCACGACGGTTCGTGTCTTCGCGCTGATGTCCGCAACCGGCCTCGCGCTGACCGGCATCGGCGGTCTCTGGCTGTTCGGCGATTTCGTCGACAACTATTATCTCGTGCCGCTCTATCTCGGCATTTTCTCATTGCCGATGATTGCTCTGGGCGATGTCATGGATGGCACGTCGCGTGCCCATAGCTGGGCGGTGTCGGCGCTGAGCCCGACCTATATCATCCGCCCGGTCCTGATTCTCGGTTTCATGATGCTGGCAGTCGCGATCGGCGAGCCGCATACGGCGCGCACGGCAATGATCGCGGCGATGGCGGCGACCTATCTTACAAGCGTTACCCAGTTTTTCATCCTGACCTTTCGCCTGCGCCGCAGATACGTCAAGGGGCCGCGCCGCATCGAATTCGGCACCTGGATCCGCGTTGCGCTTCCGATCTTCCTGATCGAGGGCTTCGGCTTCATGCTGACCAATTCCGACGTCGTGATCGTCGGGCTCTATCTCGACCCGGAAAGCGTAGCGATCTATTTTGCGGCGGCCAAGACGATGGCGCTCGTGCATTTCGTGATGTTCTCGGTGAAGGCCGCTGCCGCGCCGCGGTTTTCCGCAGCCATGGCCGATCCCGATCGGCAACAACTGGCGGTGATTGCAGTTGAAAGCGCCAAGTGGTCGTTCTGGCCGTCGCTGGTGGTCGGCGCCATGGTCCTTGCCTGCGGCAATTTCCTGCTGTCGCTCTTCGGCCCGGCCTTCACGTCCGGTTACACGCTGATGGCGATCCTGTTTGCCGGGATCATGGCCAAGGCGCTGGTCGGTCCAGCCGAAGCCTTTCTCACCATGGCCGGTCAGCAGAAGCTTTGCGTGGCGCTCTACGCCACGGCACTCGTCGCCAACCTGATACTCAACACCACGCTCATTCCGATGTTCGGGTTGACGGGCGCAGCCTTTGCCACCGCCGGTGCCATGGTTGTCGAAGCCATCCTCCTTCATGTCGCAGTCCGCCGCACCTTCGGCATCACCCTGTTTGCCTTCGCCGACCCGCATGCAAGAACCATCAAAGCAGAGGCTACCCGCTCATGACCGGCAACCGCCATTTTCCCGATGACGCCAACAGCCGGTCGGCCCGTATCCTCGGCGGTCTTGCGCCGCCGACACCGGAACATCCCCTCGCCGACAATACAGTGGCAATCGGTCGTCCGGGCCGGCAGCTTTGCATCTATCCCGCACGGCAAGGCTATGAACTGCAGTCCGAACTGGATTTCCTGTCCAACCGGGCGATGGAGCCGAACGTCTTCTTCACCGGTCGCTTCCTCGCGCCGGCCATGCCGCGCCTCGAAGACCGCATCATCCGGCTGGCCCTGATCCGCGACAGGGATGACCGGCGCAGCCGCATTCGCTTCCTCATGCCGTTTTCGATCGAGAAACCCGGTTTTTCCATCGGCGCGCCGATCATTCGCGCGTGGTCCAATCCGTTCGGGCCGCTCGGCGTCCCGCTTCTGGATGCCGAGGATGCCGCCGAGACGATCGACAATGTCTACGAAGCGCTGTCCAGTCCCGCCATCGGCCTGCCTGGCGTGCTAGTGCTTCCCGACGTGCGGCTAAAAGGCAAGTTCGCCCAGCTTGCTCGTGCCGTCGCCATCGGCCGGAACCTGCCGCTGACCGTGACCGACACTTTTACTCGGCCGATGCTGGAAAGCCTTCAGGACGGACAGACCTATTTGCGTCAGGCAATCAGCCGTTCGCATCTGAAGGAACTGCGCCGCCAATGGAATCTGCTCGAGAAACTGGGCAAGGTTTCCTATCACGTTGCCCGCCAACCCGGCGAAATCCGCGTCCGCATGGAGGAATTCCTGGCGCTGGAAGCCAGCGGATGGAAGGGCCGCCAGCGCACGGCAATGGTGCTCGACCGCTACCGCGCCGCGTTTGCGCGGGAAGCGATCACCAATCTCTCCGAAGCCGACAGCGTGCGTATCCACACGCTCGACTTCGACGGCAAGGCGATCGCCTCGATGATCGTCTTGATGATGGCTGGCGAAGCCTACACCTGGAAAACCGCCTATAACGAAGAATATGCCAAATATTCGCCGGGCAAGCTGCTGCTGGCGGAATTGACCGAATGGCATCTCGACGACGCGAACATCGTCCGTTCCGACAGTTGCGCCGTGCCGGATCATCCGATGATCGGCAGGTTGTGGCAGGAGCGCGAGGATATGGGCACACTGGTGATCGGCCTGCACCAGAACCGCGACCGCGATGTTCGTCAGGTTGCCGCCCAGTTGCACCTCTATCGCAACACGCGCAACATGGCGCGCCTGCTGCGCGAGAAGATCAGATCGCTCGCGCCGCGTCTGTCGCGGTAGGAACGGCATCCGCCATCGCCCTGTCGCGCAGGATGCGGCGGATGACCTTGCCGGAGGTGGTCAACGGCAGGCTGTCGAGGAACTCGATCTCGCGCGGATATTCGTGCATCGACAGGCGGGTCTTCACCCAGTTGCGGATATCCGTTTCCAGCGCGGGATCGGCCTTGTGACCCGGCTTCAGCACGATATAGGCCTTGACGATCTCGGTGCGCACCGGATCGGGCTTGCCGATCGCCGCCGCAAGCTGGACGGCCGGATGACCCGCGAGGCAATCCTCGATTTCGCCGGGGCCGATCCGATACCCGGACGAGGTGATGACATCGTCGTCGCGGCCGAAGAAGGTGACGTAGCCTTCCTCGTCCTGGACACCCTGGTCGCCCGTCGTCATCCAGTCGCCAATGAATTTTGCCGCTGTTGCCGCCTCGTTCTTCCAGTATCCGAGGAACATCACCGGATCGGGTCGCCGCACGGCCACCTGTCCGACCGTACCGGCGGGAAGGGCCCTGCCCTCGCCGTCGATGATCGCGACTTCATGGCCCGGTGCGGCCTTGCCCATCGATCCGGGCTTCAGCACGCCGAGATTGGCAGCGGAGGACAGCACGATGTTGCATTCCGTCTGGCCATAGAACTCGTTGACAGGAATGCCGAAGGCAGTGCTTGCCTGTTCCCAGGTCTCGCGTCCGAGGGCTTCACCGGCAGAACCGATGGTCCTGAGGTTCAACCGATAAAGGGAGCGCGGATTTTCGACCGATTTCATCAGCCGCAGCGCCGTCGGGGGAATGAAGGCGTTGCGCACATCCATCTCTTCCAGAATGCGGAACGCCATGTGCGGATCGAATTTCTGCCCAGGCGACGAGACAACGGGAACGCCCAGCAACAACGACGGAAGAAGCGCGTTAAGCAACCCGCCTGCCCAGGCCCAGTCGGCCGGCGTCCACATCCGGTCACCCGACTGCGGCAGGAAAGCATGATGAAACTGAAAGCCCGGGACATGGCCGAGCAGAACCCGGTGACCATGCAGCGCGCCCTTGGGCGGACCGGTAGTCCCCGACGTGTAGATCATCATTGCCGGATCATCAGGCGTGGTATCCGCCGGTTTGAACGACAGTGCTGGCGTGTTGGCCAACTCTTCGAAAGGGATCGCGCCCGGTGCATCGCCATCGGTCAGCACAATACATTTCAGGTCCGGCAAGCGGCTACGAATCTCCGCGACCTTTTCGTGGCCATACCGATTGGTGACGAGGGCCGAGGCTCCCGCGTCGCGCAGCCGGTACTCCAGCGCCTCGACCCCGAACAACAATGCTAACGGCAGTGCAATGCCACCCAGCTTGTAGATGCCCGCATGCGCGATCGCGGTCTCGAACCCTTGCGGGAGCAGGATCGCCACACGATCTGCGGGCATGACGCCTCGATCAAGGAGTCCTTGTGCGAAAGACGAGGAGCGGGCAGCAAAGGCGCCATAGGTCAAAGACAGGTGCTGGCCACCCGGGTTGAAATGCTGCAGGCAGATCCGATCCGAATCACGGACCGCCCAATCATCACTGACCGCGACGCCGATGTTAAACTTCTCCGGAACATTCCAGCGGAAATCGCGGCAGAGTTGTTCATATGTATCGCGGATGGGAAGCATCGTAGACCCGAAAGATATTCGCTGCACTGCAATAACACTTCCAGCGTGGAAACTTCAACAGTTTCCCGGTATTTCAATCAACCACGTTGCGAATTTCAATCAACAATAATAAGGTTTCTGTTGCAGTAAAAATATTATCTTTTTTCAATTGGGGGCTTATTCAATGGCTGTTTTTACATCGTTTTACCCGGGTGGAGTTACGCCTGACAAATACAAGCCCGCGCTTCCCGACTTCGACTACATGCCGTTTTTCGAGGAAGTCGTCGACCTGAGTAAAGCGACGCAGAATGGCGCGGCAACGGCGACAACAATCAAGTTCAATCTCGTCAATGGCTTGAAGCTGAAGCTTGTCGGAACGGATTTCAAGTTCGACTCCAAGGGAAATCCGACCGACGGCACCATCACTGCTTTCGAAGTCTACCTCAACGACGGCACCACCAAGATGCAAACTCTTACGGGTTTGAACGTCGATCTTGAGGCTTTCTATGATACCAAGGATCTCCTCGATCAATACAGCCTTGCGCGCTACCTGATGCGGGGCAATGACACGCTGAAAGGCAGTAGCGGGGAGCAGACCCTGATCGGCTATGGTGGCGACGATACCTTCATCGGCGGAACCGGCGACGACTTTGTCCTCGGTGGCGAAGGCAAGGACACCTATGATGGCAATGGCGGCTTCGATACCTTGTCGTTCGATGACGCGTATTACACCCCGTCCGCCTATCGCGGCATCAATCTGGATGCGTCGACCGGCAAGGTTACGGACCAATTCGGGAATGCCGAAACCTTTACCCAATTCGAACAGTTCCGTGGCACCCAATTCGCCGACACCTTCAAGGGATCCAGTGGCGACGACGAGTTCATGGGGCTCGGCGGACGCGACAGCATCAACGGCGGTGCAGGCTTTGACGTTGCCCTCTATCATCGCGATTCTCGACGTGGTGGCACAGGCTCGGTGACTGTCGATCTCGAAACGGGAAAAGCCACCGATGGCTTCGGAAAGACCGATACCTTGGTCAGCATTGAAGGCGCGCGGACGGGCGACGCCGCAGACAAGCTGTACGGCAACGACGCAAACAATATCCTGAGAAGTGGCGCGGGCAACGATCTCTTGGCAGGCGGGCTGGGCAACGACGTGCTGCGCGGCGAAGATGGCAAGGATATCTTCCTGTTCGACAGCAAACTCAGCGCCACGACGAATGTCGATGAAATCCAGGATTTCAGTGTAGCCGACGACACGATCCGTCTCGACAATACCATCTTCACGAAACTGACGGGAACTGGTGCTCTTTCTTCAGGGCAATTTACCAAGAACACGACTGGCCTGGCGACAGATGCGGCCGACCGGATCATCTACGAGAGCGACACCGGCGAGCTGTATTATGACAGCAACGGCAATGCCAGCGGCGGGTCGGTTCTTTTCGCAACGATCGGCACGGGCCTCGCCGTGACTGCAGCCGATTTCTTTATCGTCTGACGGCCGCAGCGGTCACGAGGCGAAGGCGACTTCCCGGCAGTTGCGGTCATTAAGCGCGCCGAGCAGTTCGTCCTGCGTCTTGTAGCCTGCGAAGAACAGATCGATCACGGCACTGGCTGCGCTCACCCCCTCCTGGCTGCGCAGCCGGATGCTCCTTTCGGCGCACCATGAGAAGAGCGCGCCCGACAGGGCATCGACGTCATCGAAAGCTGCGCAGGACGTAACGGACTGGGACATGCTCGACCTCCATGTGTGCCGATTGGGGATGAATTTGTTCCAGACTGATCACGACGGCGCTGATTTGCAATGGCGATGCGGATTGGCAGTTAATATCCCGCTGGACCTGTCCTGAATTGGAGCAGGTCTGGTCTGCTGCACAGCAAAAAGCAGCTTTTGATTGTGGCAACGCCACTGAAATTGCGGACATTCGATACTCCACCGCTCTCCTATTGCATGTCTTACGAATCGCGCCCGTTCTCTCAAAATGCCGGAGGCGACGGGAAGTAGCCGCAAATTGGGCGGTGTGCGGAATTGGTTTTGCACAACCCATTCGCCTAACCCCGTATGGCGAAAGGTCAATCGTGCGTATCGTCGATTCCTGCAAATCAAACGCGAGCTGAAAATTTGGCAACGCTCTTAGATTGACAGAGGCCGCGCCCCAGAGGAAGGTGTGGCCGGTTGTTGCCGAGGCCGTTGAGGGAGAGATCAATGTCAGGTTGCACTTATCAGATCGCCAAAACCATCTTGATCGTTTCAACACTTGCTTGGCCCCGCATCGCAACCGCCCAAAGCGAACAACAACCGGCGGCAGCCCCTCCCTCCGTCACAGTGACGACCGTTGTCGAGAAGGATATTCGCCCCTCGGTTTCCTTTACCGGACGAATTGAAGCGGTGGACAAGGTCGAGTTGCGCGCGCGTGTCGATGGCTTCCTCGAGAAACGCCTTTTCACCGAAGGGCAGGATGTCAAGGAAGGAGACCTGCTCTTCGTGATGGAGAAGGGCCAATACGAGGCGGCTGTCGTGCAGGCCGAAGGCGCGATCCAATCGGCTGAGGCCGCACTGGAACTGGCCAATGTCGAAGTCGACCGGCAGACGGCCCTCGTCGCCAAGAATGCCTCTCCGCAGAACCAGCTCGATCTCGCGATCGCCAAGCAGAGCGAAGCGAAGGGCAGCCTGGCGCAGTTGAACGCGACGCTGGACAAGGCCAAGCTCGATCTCAGCTACACGGAAATCCACGCGCCGATCGCCGGCCGCATCGGCCGCTCGGCCTATTCTGTCGGCAACTTCGTCGGCCCCTCCAGCAATGTCCTCGCAACCGTCGTCAGCCAGGATCCGATCTACGTGAATTTTTCGGTCTCCCAGCGCGAAATCCTGGCGATCCGTGAAAAGCTCGGAAGCCAGGGCACGATGGGCGACAACGTCAATGCCGCCGTCGTGCATGTGGTGCTGGCCGATGGCAAGCGCTATGCCGAGCCCGGCAAGGTGAACTTCGTGGATGTGACCGTTGACCAGGGCACCGACACCGTGCCGGTCCGCGCCAGCTTCTCCAATCCGGACCGGATTCTGATCGACGGACAACTCGTCAATGTGATCGTCGAAGGTGGCACCGCCGAAAAATCTCTTGTCGTGCCTCAGGCAGCGATCCAGATCGACCAGTCCGGCCCCTTTGCGTTGGTCGTGACCACCGACAACAAGATCGAGGTCCGCAGGATCGAACCCGGACAGGTTCAGGGGAGCGAACTCTCCGTGACCAAGGGACTTTCCATCGGCGACCGGATCGTGACGGAAGGCATCCAGCGGGTTCGTCCCGGACAAGTTGTCGATCCTGTTGAAGCGAAGTCGGGGTCCTGAGCCATGCTGTCGGGTATCTTCATCGATCGGCCACGGCTCGCGGTCGTCATTTCGCTCGTCATCACCATTGCCGGCCTTGTCGCGTTGAGCGCCATCCCGATCGCCCAGTTTCCGGATATCGTGCCGCCGCAGGTCTCGGTGACCGTCAGCTATCCCGGCGCCAGCGCCGAGACGGTCCAGCAGTCTGTTGCCCAGCCGATCGAATCCCGCGTCGTCGGCGTCGATAACATGATCTACATGAAATCGACCAGCGGCAACGATGGCAGCTACACCCTGACCGTCAGCTTCGCCGTCGGGACCGATCCCGATATCAACGCAGTCAATGTGCAGAACCGCGTCAACCTCGCAGAAGCGCAACTGCCGCAGGAAGCGCGGGCGCAGGGGATCAGCGTCAAGAAGAAGTCATCGGCACTGATGCAGATCATTGCTCTGACATCGAAGGACGGGAAGCAGGATCAATTGTTTCTGTCGAACTATGCGACGATCAACGTCATCGATGGCCTGAAGCGCATTCCCGGCGTCGGCGACGTCACGCTGCTTACGCCATCCGACTACAGCATGCGCATATGGGTGACGCCGGAAAAGCTGACGAACTTCGGCATGACCCCGAGCGATATCGTCGCCGCTCTCCAGAAGCAGAACGTGCAGGCCGCCATCGGCCGCATTGGCGCGCAGCCCGCTTTGCCGGATCAGCAATTCCAGCTGACGATCCAGACGAAAGGCCGTCTGACCAGCGTCGAGGAATTCGAAAGCATCGTGCTCAGGGCGCAGCCCGACGGCTCCTTCGTGCGCATCCGCGACGTGGCGCGCGTCGAACTCACCTCGAAATCGGCTGAGCAGATCGGACGGCAGGACGGTACACCGGCTGCCGTTCTCGGCATCTACCAGTCACCCGGCGGCAATGCGATCGCCACCGCCACGGCGATCGACACCTTACTAGAAAAGCTCAAGCCGTCGTTTCCAGACGGCGTCGAATACAAGGTGACCTACGACACGACCGAATTCGTCAATGAAAGCATCCACGAGGTCATCAAGACGCTGGTCGAAGCCTTCATCCTCGTCGTGATCGTCGTCTATCTGTTCCTCGGCAGCGTGCGCGCCACGCTCATTCCGCTGATCGCCGTTCCCGTCTCGCTGATCGGCACCTTTGCCGTGATGATGGCGCTCGGGTTTTCCGCCAATACCGTTTCGCTGCTGGCACTCGTTCTAGCGATCGGTATCGTGGTCGATGACGCAATCGTCGTCGTCGAGGCCGTCGAGGCGCATCTCGAAAAGGACCCCAGCATCTCACCGGCGGAAGCGGCCCGGCGCGCCATGGGCGAGATTACCGCCCCGATCGTGGCGATCACCCTCGTCCTGCTCTCCGTATTCATTCCTGTGGCCTTCATCCCCGGCATTTCCGGCGAACTGTTCCGGCAGTTCGCGGTGGCGGTTTCCGTCTCCATGGTGATTTCGGCTATCAACGCGCTATCCTTGTCGCCTGCACTCTGCTCGGTGCTTCTGAAGGCCCAGCACGGCCCGAAGCGCGGCCCGATCCGCTATGTCCTGCAGGGGATCGACTATGCCCGGGACGGTTATGCATCCGTCGTACGGCGTGCCGTTCGTTTCGCCTTTGTGGGTCTGGTCCTCCTCGTCGGGCTCGGCCTCACGACGGGTTGGCTGATGAAGGTGACGCCGACCGGCTTCCTGCCGTCCGAGGACCAGGGTGCCATCTTCGGTGAAATCGTGCTGCCGGACGGCGCTTCCGTGAACCGAACAAATGAGACTGCAAAGCGTGTCGAGGAGATGTTGCGCAAGACCGAGGGCGTCGATGGCGTCATGTCGGTGGTCGGCTACAGCTTGCTTGATGGGCAGGTGAAATCGAATGCCGGGCTTATGGTCATCACACTGAAACCGTTTGCCGACCGCGCCACGGTGGAGCTTTCCGTCAACAGCCTGATTGCAAAACTGACCGCCGAACTGCAAGCGGAGGTCCGCGACGCCAACGTCATCGTCTACAACCTGCCGCCGATCATCGGATTGGGAACCGGTAGCGGTTTTGAATACCAGCTCCTGAGCCTCACCGGCAGCGACGCCACGCAGATCGCCCAGGCGGCGCGCGGCCTTGTCTTTGCCGCCAACCAGGATCCGGCGCTCTCCCGCGTCTTCACAACGTATGCCGCCAACACGCCGCAACTCTATCTCGATATCGACCGTGAGAAGGTACAGACGCTCGGCATCCAGGTTTCCGACGTGTTCAATGTGCTTCAATCGGTTCTCGGCAGCGCCTATGCCAACGACTTCAACCTGTTCGGCCGCACCTGGCAGGTGACGGTGCAGGGCGAGGCATCGGAGCGCTCGAAGGTCGACGACATCTACCGGATCAATGTCCGCAACAACAAGGGTCAGATGGTGCCGATCCGGGCCTTCGCCGAAGCGCGCCTGATCCTCGGCCCGCAGATGATCGTGCGCTACAACAACAATGCCAGCGCGACGATCAACGGCGGCCCCGCCCCCGGACGCAGTTCCGGCGAAGCGATCGCGGCCATGGAGGCCGTCTCCGCCAAGACGCTGCCGCCCGGCTACAGCTATGAATGGACCGGGACCGCGCTGCAGGAAATCGAGGCCAGCGGCAAGACCTCGATGATCCTGGGGCTCGCGGTGCTGTTTGCCTACCTGTTCCTCGTCGGCCTCTATGAAAGCTGGACCATCCCGGTCGCGGTGCTGCTATCGGTCACGGCCGCCATCACCGGCTCCATGATCGCGTTGAAACTCGCCGGGCTCGACAACAACATCTATGCCCAGATCGGTCTCGTCGTGCTGATCGCGCTGGCGGCGAAGAACGGCATTCTGATCGTCGAATTCGCGATGGAGCGCCGCAAGCATGGGTTGGGCATTTCGGAAGCGGCTGTCGAAGGCGCCCGCGAGCGCTTCCGCGCCGTCATGATGACCAGCTTCGCCTTCATCGCCGGCCTCGTGCCACTCGTCATCGCCGAGGGCGCGGGCATGCTCAGCCGCCGCGGCGTCGGCACCGCCGTCTTCGGCGGCATGCTCGGCTCGGCGCTGGTCGGCATTTTCCTCATCCCGATGCTGTATGTGAACTTCCAGTGGCTGCGGGAAAAGGCAAAGTCGATCGGGAAGAAGACGGAAGAGTGAATTAAAGCAACACGTCACAACAACTGGCGTGTTGCTTACCCTGATTTCCGCAGATAGGATAGTGTTGCGCCGAATAACTCGCCATCCAGAGCGGATTTACTTATATTCCGGATCAATAATATTCTCGGCGCACTGCCTTGAGACGTTTGGTTCACGTTGAACGTCGCGGCTTGGCAGCACCTCGGGAGGGAAAACATGAGCGATATCGTGGTATTGGCCGGAAAGGCGAAAGGCTACCGTTTCGAGGCCGTCGATGGCCGGCTGACGGTCGTGGACATAGACGCCACCGATGGCAATACTGGCACAACAAGCCTGACTGATGCAAAGACTGTCCGGTTTGACGACGGTGATGTCGATCTGGGTGCCGACACAGTCTCGCGGGTTGGAGAGGTCAAGATATCGAGCGCTTCAAACCGCGCGTCCCTCGTTCTCGACGATGGTAGCTACTATCTTTCTTGGCTGACATCCGTATCAAACAGCAACACGGATATTCACATTCAGCGTTACGATGCGGCAGGCACGGCGACCGGAGACGAGGTTGGCGTCACTATCGCAGCAAGGGCCTCGGTCATTATCGACCCATCGGGAAGCTTTGTCGTTGTCGGTAACGAATTTGATAGCGATGGCGTTGTCAACCGAACGTTTGTGCAACGCTATGACGCGATGGGGGGAATCGTTAGCGGAGAAGTCGATCTTGTAGATGCGTCCAAGGTCTACACGCTGAGCGATGGTGGCTTCGTTACCACCTCAGCCCGGTCTGACGGACTTTATGTTCGTCTCTACGATACCAATTTTGCCCCCATCAACACAGAGACGAAGCTGGACTCTCCGTTGGACGCAGAGGCGTTCCGCGCGATAGCCGTAACGCAGTTGGAGGACGGTACATATGTCGTTTCCTGGGCAACCTTTAGAGTCCGAAATTATGGTACCGAAGACCAGTATTCCCAAAGATACGATCATTTACAGGTTTTTTCCGCCGATGGCACAGCGTTAAGCGGAGGAAAATACATGCCGTACACACCCGAGCAAGGTGTGGCAGCATTGCAAGACGGTGGTTTCGTTGTGACATCTGTAGACGAGGATGATTCTGCATACCCGGGTGACATTGTGTTGCGGCATTTTGATGCCGATGGCGTGCCGGTCGGCGGCCAAATTGCGGTGAGCATCACAACAGAATTCTCCCAAAGATCACCATCCGTTGCCGTACTTAGCGATGGTAGCTATGTCGTCGTTTGGCTGTCACAGCGCACCGCGTTCGGGAAAGACGACATTCTCGCGCGCCACTTCGACTCCGATGGCAATGCAATCGGCGGAGAAATACGCATCAACACGACAAAGGGGGACGCAAACTTTGTCGCCGGCGAGCGCTCCATTATTGCGTTGGCAGACGGTGGATATATCGTGAAGTGGACGATGGAAGATTCACCGGGCATCTTCACTCAGCGCGTTGACGCCAACGACAACCTCGCGGCTTTCGACATCAGCGGCACGGCCGGCAATGATACGCTCAACGGCGGCGCCGGTGTCAGAATCGATGGCCTTGCCGGTGACGATATCCTCAATGGCGTATTCATGGTGGGCGGCGATGGCAATGACACTTATTTCGTCAATAATGTCGTCGACAGGGTCATCGAAAAATCGGGGGGCGCCAGTGGTGTCGACACGGTTCGCGCCGGTATTGACTATGTCCTGAGCGACAACGTCGAGAACCTCATCCTCACCGGCTCTGGGTACCTTAAAGGAACAGGCAACGACCTCGACAACACCATTACCGGCAACAACAGCCCATCCAATAAGCTGACGGGAAATGGTGGAAACGATGTGCTGAATGGCGGATCCGGCAACGACACTCTCATTGGAGGCAGCGGCAACGATACGCTGAACGGCGGCCTCAGTGGCGACCAGATGGAGGGCGGAACAGGAAATGATACCTATTATGTCGATGGATATTCCGATCGAATCACCGAGGTCAGTAACCGCGCGTCTGGAGGCATCGATACAATTATTTCCACCATCAGCCTCAATCTCCACAGCCTTGTCGAAAATCTCACGCTTGCGGGAACGGCAAACGAGTCGGGCATGGGAAACAGTCTGGACAACATCATCATCGGCAACAGCGGAAACAATGGTCTGAGCGGTGCTGCCGGCAAAGATACACTCGTGGGTGGGGCTGGGAATGACAGCCTCAATGGTGGGACTGGCATAGACAGGATGGAAGGCGGCACGGGGAACGACTATTACTTTGTCGATCAGACTACTGATGTGGTGATAGAATCCAGCGCTTCAAACGGCGGGATCGACACCATTATCTCCAGCGTCGCGCGCAGCCTCGGTGCCTATCAGGAGAACCTGACCCTGACCGACAGCCTGGCGATCAACGGCAACGGCAATTCGCTTGATAATACACTTATCGGCAATGCGAACGCAAACACCCTGCGCGGCTTCGACGGCAATGATGTTCTGGACGGTGGCGCCGGCGCGGACACCCTGGATGGCGGCATCGGAAACGACGTGTTCATCCTCGCCAACGGCTTCGACACGATCATTGACAGCGGCGGCAATGACGTCATTCGTTCGACGATCAGCCGCACGCTCGTTGACTACAGCTTCATCGAGCGCCTCACACTTCAGGGAACGGACAATATCAACGGCACCGGCAACGCCTTCAAGAACACCATTACCGGAAATGATGGTGACAACACCCTGGATGGCGGCGGCAGTCAGGATACGCTCGCCGGCGGCCTCGGCAACGACAGATACATGCTCGCCGCAGGGAACGACACCGTTAGTGACAGCGGCGGCATCGACACGATCTATTCGACGATCAGCCGTTCACTGATGAGCTATGCCGAGATCGAACGGCTGACACTACAAGGTGGAGCCAATATCAACGGCACGGGCAATCTGTTGAACAACAGCCTCGCCGGCAATACCGGGAACAACACCCTCATTGGCGCAGCGGGGAACGATATTATCTCTGGTGGCGCCGGCAACGACATCCTAATCGGCGGTACCGGCAACGACACGCTGACCGGAGGGTCCGGGAAGGACGCGTTCGTGCTGAATGCTCCGCCGAGCGCATCGACCAATGTCGACCAGATTGCCGACTTCTCCGTTGCCGATGATACGATCAGGCTGGAAAACGCCATCTTCACCAAGATCGGTGCCGCAGGCGC
The DNA here is from genome assembly GCF_001425605.1 of Rhizobium sp. Leaf453. Lineage (GTDB taxonomy): Bacteria > Pseudomonadota > Alphaproteobacteria > Rhizobiales > Rhizobiaceae > Pararhizobium. Next base: position 66,242 of record NZ_LMRG01000011.1, read on the forward strand.
GCTGTCTTCATCCGCCTTCGTCCGCAACTCGACCGGCCATGCCACGACAAGCAGCCAGCGACTGATCTACGAAAGCGATACCGGTGAACTCTATTACGACAGCAATGGTAGCGCGTCTGGCGGCAGCGTGCTGATCGCCGTCATGGACCCGAACCTCGCCATGACCTACAAGGATTTTATCATCATCTGAGATACCGGCGCGCAAACGCCACTCAGCCGGACATCGAAGCGCCTCACCGGTCCGCGCCGTGTGAGACTTCGGTGACGCTGGCCCCATCCGGGTTACCCTGTAGACGTGCCAAGCAGACGTCCGGAGGCGACATTCACGCACTCAAGCCCATAAACCCAGATATGTCGTCACTTGAGATGCGAGGTGGTGCCCCGTGCCGGAATCGAACCAGCACTCCTCTCGGAACCTGATTTTGAGTCAGGCGCGTCTACCAATTCCGCCAACGGGGCACGGATACCTTTGCGGTAGTAAAATGCGTGTACACGATGCGTTTCCAGGCGGTCAACCGGGATTTTGAATATCACCGGCCGAGAATCACAAAACTGTGCAGTTCGCGCCTGCAGCAAGTCATTTACAGCACGACGGTTCCTGCTAAAAGGCTTTGACCTCAACAGGAAGAACCGCATGCTCCGACGCCTTTACGACTGGACAATGTCGCTCGCCGCCCGGAAATCCGCAGAAGCCTGGCTTGCCATCATCGCCTTCGTCGAGAGCTCCGTCTTCCTCGTTCCCGCCGACGTTCTCTACCTGCCGATGGCGCTGGCAAAGCCGGAGAAGGCCTATCGCTACGCCTTCGTGGCGACGGTCGCGTCCGTGCTCGGCGGCATCGCCGGCTGGTATATCGGACACTATGCCTTCGAGACGCTCGCCAAGCCCATCCTGCATTTCTACGGCAAGCTCGAAGCCTTCGAGACGATGAAGGCTTCGGTGGGTTACGAGACGCTGGTGCTGCTGCTGGTGACCTCGGGTCTCGCGCACCTGCCGCCGATCAAGGTGGTGACCATCCTGTCCGGGGCCGCCAATATCAATCTCGGCCTGTTCATCATCTCCGCGATCATCGCACGCGGCGCCCGTTTCTACATTCTGGCCTGGCTGCTGCGCCGTTACGGCGAGGAAATCCGCCATTTCATTGAAAAGCGGCTGGGTCTGCTTGCAGCGGCGGCCGCCGGTGTGCTGATCGCCATGTTCGCCGCCTATCGTTTCCTTGCCTGATCATTCCATCGTGCTGAATTCCATGGAGCCCGCCTTGAGCGACAGCCTCACCTCCCCTGACCGCCGCCTCCTGCCCTCCTTCCTTGTGACGCTGGGCATGGCGGCTACCGTTGGCGGCGCGCTCGCCTTCGAGCATATCGGTGGCTATATTCCCTGCGCGCTCTGCCTGATGCAGCGCACGCCCTATTACTGGGGCATTCCGATCGGCATCATCGCCATCGTCAGCTCCGTGGTGAAGCTGCCGGTGCGACTGACCCGCGTCCTGCTCGGCGTCATTGCCATCCTGATGCTGGTGGGTGCCGGCATCGGTATCTATCACGCCGGCGTCGAATGGCACTTCTGGGAAGGCCCGGCGACCTGCGCCACCAGTGCACAGGGCGTCTCCTCCAATGTCGGCGACCTGCTCGGCGATCTCGACAGCAAGCACGGCCCCTCCTGCACGGACGCGGCGCTGCGCGTGCTGGGGCTATCGTTTGCCGGGTGGAACGTGATTGCGAGCGTGATTTTGGCTGGGATTGCGCTGCGTGGGGTGAGGACGAAGTAAGTCCAGCGGGATTATGGCCTCAGCACGAAACCTAGCCAAGAAAAGTCTGTGTTTCAGGCAGCTTCGTAGGCACATCGCGCAATGAACTGAAGAATGCCATCAAACTCGGTTCGGATCAGACCGCCGTCTGTATTCCAGTAAAGAATGGTCTCCGTCACGATGCCGTCATCAACCTTCATCACATACAAGCCTCCTGCCTCGTCGTCCGAGATAGCCAGCAACCCTGCCGGCAGGAAGGGGGATGCTTCGGACTGTTTCAGCGGAAGATAAAACTCGCTGTCCGGGTCGGCAGAAAAGATATTGGTAAAGCCAAAATATCCACCGCCATAAATTTGCAGAAATGCCCGATACGAAGCCGGCAAACGCAGGCCGATTTCATCCTCCACCCTTTTCAACTGAACTTCAGTTGCCGGGCGATCAGATGTTGCCGGCCCAAAAAGAGATGGCTTTTGCAGCTTGTAGTGTTCATGAATTTTGTTGAATTCTTCCATCGTCATAACGCAATCCCGTTGTATGGCATTCCAGATCGGGGAAAATCAGATTTTCGCTCGCCGCCAACCCGCCGCCTGAGCTTCGTCTTCCGAGCAAAACCATCTCTCGCCATTCAGCCATGAAATCAAGGCATCGTCGTAGTAACTGTCTGCCGGCAGATGGTAGATTTTTTCTCGGTCCTCAGCGGCGATATTGCCTTTGATATCGCAGGCAGGATCGTAGATGTGGCGCGGAATATGGATCCATCCACCAGCAACAAGAAATGAGGTAGCGGCAACAGCCAAAAAGGTGATGGCAACAACGAAACCGAATGACAACGTTCCGGAAATATGCTTCGCCGACCGTTGAATATCCTCGCTCAAAACAGCGAATTTTTGAGACGGATCGCCGTGTTTTACCCGCCGAAAAAGCGTTACATTTTTTGCCATAATGCAGGGTGACAAAAAAATCTGAAATTAGAATAAAGCCTGCCCACGCGTGGGGCACAAAACCACAGAGGCTAACTGGCCAAGAATTGGCTGGTCACCTTTTAGCAGCACGGAAAGCCAGCCCTTAAGGCTGCAGTTCCACATCCCAATAGAGATAGTCCATCCAGCTTTCGTGCAGATGGTTCGGCGGGAAGAGGCGGCCGTTGTTGTGGAGGTCCTGCACCGTCGGGTGGAAGGGCTTCTGGTGCGGGAACATACCGGCCTGGCGCGGCAGCTTGCCGCCCTTGCGCAGATTGCAGGGCGAGCAGGCGGCAACGACGTTTTCCCAGGTGGTTTGGCCGCCGCAGCAGCGCGGGATCACGTGGTCGAACGTCAGGTCGTCCGGCGAGCCGCAATACTGGCATTCGAACCGGTCACGCAGGAAAACGTTGAACCGGGTAAACGCCGGATGGCGCGAGGGCTGGACGTAGCTTTTCAGGCAGACGACACTGGGCAGTCGCATGGAGAAGCTGGGGGAAGAGACCTGATGATCGTATTCGGCCAGGATATGCACGCGGTCTAGGAAAACGGCCTTGATCGCGTCCTGCCAGGACCAGAGCGACAAGGGGTAATAACTCAGCGGCCTGTAATCGGCGTTCAACACGAGCGCCGGAAGGCCATGTGGTGAGACTGCAATCGTCAAGCCAGTAAACTCCTGCTCGATTCGGCACCTGCACCTTCTATATTAGGCGCGTTGCGTCAGGATTGTGAAGCCAAAAGGAAAAAGGAAACAAAAGATTCGGTTTTTACCTTAAGGTGTCACCGGCATGCCGTCGCGGCGCATTTCGGTGGCATAATAGGCCCAGAAAAGCCGCGCCGCGACACTGCGCCAGGGCGCCCAGATTTCCGTCAGCGAATCGAGTTCGCGGGCGGACGGCCGCATCTCCAGCATCAGGGCGTGCCCGACAGCGTTTTGCAGCGCCACGTCGCCGACCGGAAAGACATCCGGATGGCCGGCGCAGAAGAGAAGATAGACTTCCGCCGTCCATCGGCCGACGCCCTTGATGGCTGTCATCTCGCGGATGGCGGCGGCACCCTCGATCGAACAGATCGCCTCAAGATCAAGCTCTCTCGACAGGACGGCAGCGGCGACCCGCCGCAGCGCATCGGCTTTCGCCCTCGACAGGCCCAACTGGCGGCAATCGTCATCCGACATCGAATGGACGGTGTCAGCATTGATGTCTCCCAGAGATGCTTCCATCCGCGACCAGATGGCGGCGGCGCTCGCCTTGGACACCATCTGCGAGACGATGATATTGGCAATGCCGCGATAGCCGGGATCAGTGCGACGCAGAGGCACGGGGCCGGCCTTCGACACGACATGCTCCAGCCGCGCATCGAGCATCACCAGCCCGCTCAGGCCGGCGGTGATATCCTCATGCGTGCGGATAATCCGCATGGTCTGCTTCCTCCAGCGCCGACACCGTTTCGACGACCGATGGCCGGCCAAACCTATGGCCGGGTCGGCGTTTCCGTGGCAAGACAAGGTATGGATGAAGCCTTGCCAAAACAACCCGTTTTCCGTTTCGCGCCAAGCCCGAACGGTCTCCTGCACCTCGGCCACGCGCTCTCGGCCATTCTCAACAACGATATGGCGAAGGCACGAAACGGGCGCTTCCTGCTGCGGATCGAGGATATCGACAGGACCCGCTGCACGCCGGAATACGAAGCGGCTATTTTTCAGGATCTCGGCTGGCTGGGGCTCGACTGGGAGACACCCGTCCGGCGGCAGTCGGAGCATCTCGATCTCTACCGTCAAGCACTACAAAAGCTGATCGACCGTGACCTTGTCTATCCATCCTTCCTGACCCGCAGCGAGATCAAGGCTCGGGTTGCAGCATTCGAGAAAGATGGGAATATCTGGCCGCGCGATCCCGATGGCGCGCCGGTCTATCCGGGCGACGAGCGGGACTTATCCCCGTCGGAAAGACGGGACAGGCTTTCGAGCGGCAAGCCGCATGCCTGGCGGCTGGATATGGAAAAGGCCGTCGCCCAGTTGGCGGACCCTCTCAACTGGCAGGAAAGCGGCGCCGGGCCTGACGACGAAACCGGAGCGATCGTCGCCGACCCGGCCCGCTGGGGTGATGTGGTGCTGTCGCGGTCGGATGCACCGTCGAGTTATCATCTGGCGGTGACGCTGGACGATGCTGAACAGGGCGTTACCCATGTCGTGCGCGGGCGTGACCTGTTCCACGCCACCTCTGTTCACCGGCTGCTGCAGCGCCTGCTCGACCTGCCAGAACCGCTTTACCACCACCACCGCCTGATCCCCGGCGAGGACGGGCGCAAGCTTTCGAAAAGCAATCGTGATATCGGGATTTCCGCATTCCGCGAGACCGGCACGACGCCGGCGGATGTCCGTGCGATGATCGGCCTATAGGGCGTTCTTGCCTGGCACGTCCGGAACTTGCGGGGCATCCACCGTTTCCACAGGCTTGTCCTCGTCCTTCATGCCCCGGATATGGCGGATCACCATGCGCTTGACCTTGTATTTCATGATCGCGGCATTGATCTCCGCACCGATGATAAAGATGGCGCCGACGATATAGAGGAAGACCAGCGCGATCATGATCGACGCCAGGCCCGCATAGGTCGAGACATAGTTGGCGAAGGTGGCGAGATAGGAAGCAAAGACATAGGCGCCGATCGACCAGGCGATCAGCGTCAGGATGATGCCCGGCAGCACGTCGAGGATCTTGCGGCGACCATCGGGCAGCCAGAGATGGCTGACGATCAGGCCGGTGGTCAGCATGATGAAGACGCCGACAAGGCTCCAGCTGTCGATCCAGGCCAGGAGATTGTCGAACCAGGGCACATAGGTGCTGGCATAGCGGATGGCGAGCGGCACGGCGACGAGCAGGATGCTGACAATGGCCAGCACTAGAACACCGGCCAGCACGAAAGCAAGGCTGGCAATACGGGTCTTGTACCAGGCCCGGCTTTCGGCCACCCGATAGGCGCGATTGAGGGAGATGCGCAGCGCCTCGACGCCGTTCGAGGCAAAGTAGGCGGCCGCCAGCACCGATATGGTCAGAAGCCCGCCGCGCGGGATGGTCAGAACCTGGACGACCTCATCGGAAATCGGTTTGGCGATCGATTCCGGCCAGGTATCGAAGATGAAATGCACCGCCGTGGTGGCGAACTGGTCAGCGCCGAGAAAGCTGCCGAGCGCGGTGCCGAAGATCAGGAAAGGAAAGATCGCCAGAAGCGTGGAAAGCGCCACATGGCTTGCCATCGCCCAGCCGTCATCCTCGCTGAAATGCCAGACGGCATCGAAGACGACCTTCCAGGCGATGCGTATGAAAGCCGGCATTCTCTCTCCCGGAGCGTTGATGTCAGTCGGATTGTAACCCGTTCCTGAATATGGGAAACCGGACCGCGATTTCTACAGGAAAAGCCAATCATGACCGACCGTCCCTCGATAATCATCACCGGCTGCTCCTCCGGCATCGGCGCCTGGTGTGCGCGCGCACTGCAAAAGGACGGCTGGCGCGTCTTTGCCACCGTGCGCCGGCAGGCCGACCTCGAAAGCCTTGAAAAAGACGGTATCGAGGCGTTCCTGATGGATTATACGAAGCCGGAGACCATATCGGATCTGGTCGATCAGGTTTTTGCCCGAACCGGCGGCCGGCTGGATGCCTTGTTCAACAACGGCGCCTATGGCCAGGCGGGCGCGGTGGAGGACCTGCCGACGGAAGCGCTACGGCTGCAACTAGAGACCAATGTCATCGGCTGGCACGACCTGACCCGGCGGGTCATCCCGGCGATGCGGACGCAGGGGCATGGGCGGATCGTCCAGTGCTCATCCATTCTGGGCATTGTGCCGTACAGATGGCGCGGCGCCTATAATGCCTCGAAATTCGCTTTGGAGGGGCTGACGCTGACCATGCGGATGGAACTGGCCGGCAGCGGCATCGAGGTCAGCCTGATCGAGCCGGGACCGATCGAATCGCGCTTCATGGCCAATGCCATCACGCATATCGAGCGGTTCATCGATCTGAAGGGCTCGATGCATGCGGCGGAATATGAACGGCAGATGCGGCGGCTGACCGGCGCCAGCGGCCCCGTTGCCGGCAAGCTCGGCCCCGATGCCGTCTACGATGTGCTGAAACGCGCCTTGACGGCCAAGAAGCCGAAGCCGCATTACGTCGTGACGCAACCGGCCAAACAGGGCGCGCTTTTGAAGAAGCTGCTCCCGGCCGCACTGTTCTATCGTTTTATCGGCCGTCTCGGCTGAGCTGAAAGGCAAGGATACGCGCATGCAAAGTTTTCTCACCGGCCTGACCCTGCTCGTCATGGGCCTCGTCGTCATCGTTCTCATTCGCGGCCTGCTGACCATGGCCAAGGGCGGCAGCGGCAACACGTCGAACAAGCTGATGCAGGCCCGCGTCTTCCTGCAGGCAATCGCGGTCCTGCTGATCATGCTGACGCTTTGGATCACCGGCGGCGGTCGCTAAACGATGGTCAAGCTCAACAAGATCTACACCAGGACCGGCGACGACGGCACGACCGGCCTTGCGGCTGGCCCGCGGCGTCTGAAGAGCGACCTGCGCGTCGAGGCCTATGGTACGGTCGACGAAGCCAATTCCTTCATCGGTCTGGCGCGGCAGCATACCGGCGATCTCGTTACGCTCGACGCCATGCTGATGCGCATCCAGAACGACCTGTTCGATCTCGGCGCCGATCTCTCCACGCCCGACACGGGCGAAACCCTGCCCTATGAGCCGCTACGGATCATCGCGGCGCAGGTGACACGGCTGGAGGCGGAGATCGACCTGCTTAACAGCGATCTTGACCCCTTGCGTTCCTTCGTGCTGCCCGGCGGCAGTGGCGCGGCATCGACCCTGCATATTGCCCGTACGATTGTCCGGCGCGCCGAGCGGCATATGGTGGAGCTAGCCCGCATCGAGGGCGAAACGATCAGCGAGCCGGCGCTGGAATATGTCAATCGCCTCTCCGATTTCCTCTTCGTCGCGGCCCGCTGGACCAACGACCAAGGCAAGTCGGATGTGCTTTGGGTTCCGGGAAAAAACAGGTAAGGTTTTCGCACGGCCAAGCCTTCAGGGGACCTCATGTTCATACCGCTGCACGACGCCAACTCCCTGAAGCATATCAAGGTCCAATATGTCACCATAAGTCTGATCATCCTGAACACGCTGATCTGGCTGGTGACCGGACCGCTGCTCGCGCCGGAAGAGTTCTCCAACGCAACGACGATGGGGCTCGGCTATATCCCCGCCATCGCCTTCGACTATGCCCATCTGGCGCCGAACCTCGTTCTGGTTCCCGACGAAGCCACTTACATCACCTATTCCTTCCTGCATGGCGACTTCTGGCATTTGTTCGGCAACATGATCTTTCTCTGGGTGTTCGGAGACAATGTCGAGGACGCACTGGGGCATGTCCGCTTCCTCATCTTCTATCTCCTCTGCGCAGCCGCCGGCGCCTTTACGCATGGTCTCGTGAATACGGAATCCCAGGCGCCGCTGATCGGCGCGTCCGGCGCCATTTCCGGCGTCGTCGCCGCCTATTTCCTGCTGCATCCGAAGGTCCGCGTCTGGGTGCTGGTGATGTTCCGCATCCCGCTTCCGCTTCCCGCCTTCATTCCGCTGGCGCTCTGGCTTGGCCAGCAATTCTTCATGCTGGTCATCGATCCCGATGGCGGCATCTCCTGGGGCGCGCATGTCGGCGGCATCATTGCAGGCCTGATCCTGGTGGTCATTTTGCGACGCCGGGATGTTCCGCTTTTCGACCGGACGATCGTCACCCCGCGCGCCGTCCGGCATGTCGAGGCGACTGTCGCGACGCCGGCCGACCCCGCTTCGGAAACACCGGTGAAGCCGACGCTTTGGGGCAGGCCGTCGTAAAGCCGAACCACGGAAATCCGCAGCATCCGGAAATTAGCAGATGGAACAAGGCATTGGGTGGATGAGGCGGGAATAGGCACCCGATGTCGAAATGGTGAAATGACAGCAGCGGCGAGATTCTGATTGACGCGCACGTAAACGTCAGTATTTTTCCCGTGACAATCTTTCAGGGAGCCTGGAGGCAAAGATTGTAATTGGAGAAAAAACGCGTATCGATGTCGCCAATCGACAATCAGGCCGCTGCGTTAAAGCGCATTTTCTCGCAAACGTTTCGTAAGGAAGGACATCATGAAAATCCTGGTCACCGTCAAGCGTGTCGTCGACTACAACGTGAAGATCCGCGTGAAGGCGGATGGGACGGGTGTCGAGCTTGCGAATGTGAAGATGTCGATGAACCCGTTCGACGAGATTTCGGTGGAAGAGGCTCTGCGTCTGAAGGAAGCCGGCAAGGCCGAGGAAGTGGTGGTGGTTTCGGTCGGTCCGGCCAAGGCGGAAGAGACGCTGCGCACGGCGCTCGCCATGGGTGCCGACCGGGCGATCCTGGTCGAGACGGACGATGCGGTCGAGCCGCTCGCCGTTGCCAAGATTATCAAGGGTGTGGCCGAGGCCGAGCA
>NZ_LMRG01000012.1:0-370 GCF_001425605.1 Rhizobium sp. Leaf453
TGAAGTGCACCCCGTTTCACCGGACATGTCGGCTAGTTTGATTTAGCCCTGATGAACTGCCGAGGGGAAGCCATCTTGAGCGCGGAATGAGGATGGATTTCGTTGTAGTCCTCGATCCATCCGTCGATGAGCCGGAGCGCTGTTTCGGTGTCCGGCAGTGCTGCGATGCGGATATAGTCCCGCTTCAGGGTTTTGACGAAGGCTTCCGACATGCCGTTCGACTGCGGACTGGCCACCGGCGTGAAGCAAGGCGTCAGATTGAGCGCCTGGGCGAATAGCCTCGTGTCCCTCGCGGTGTAAGCAGATCCATTGTCCGAGAGATGCTCGATTGCGTGCGGGGCTCTCGTTGCTGTGAACCGCTTCTCGACCG
>NZ_LMRG01000012.1:424-844 GCF_001425605.1 Rhizobium sp. Leaf453
GTGGTTGCCCATGATGCGATGAACCCGCTTGGCGTTGACGACAGGCTTGTCGGCGGCTCGCCTTTCGCGATTGAGGAGCGCGGCGATCCGCCGATAGCCATAGGTTGGCCTTTGATCCACCAGCCTGCGGATGTCAGGCAGAAGCTCCGCATCCTCGGCCCTGTGATAGGAGCCGCGCGGCTTCGACCTGCCTTTCAGCCGCTCGATCAAATTGGAACGGGAAACGCCCAGCGTGTCTGCAACAGTCTTCACGGCGAACCGTCCTTCGGCAACAAGATCGGCCGCGATATCCGTTTTTTTGAGTCTGCTTTGGAAAGGGCTTCGCGGAGGATTTCGACCTCCATCGTCTTGCGGCCGAGCATGCGCTCCAGCTCGCGAACGCGATCCTCCAGCTTCTTCACTTCCGAATTGCCGACAACC
>NZ_LMRG01000012.1:888-394892 GCF_001425605.1 Rhizobium sp. Leaf453
ATTCAACGTGTCGATACTCGTTAGACATAAGCCTGTCCTCAAGCCTGTGCTTGAGCCTTTCTGCTTATGCCGACTGTCCGGTCGAAATGGGGGGCAGTTCACCGAGCAAATCCGACCGGGACCCCTCAGCAAAAAAAAGTCGACCCTGTCCAGTCCAGAACAGGTTCCACAGTGCCAAGAGGCTGCTCTCAGCACTTGCCTAAAGGTCGCGGGGAAGGTCTTTCCGTGCACAAGCGGAAAGTCAGGCGTCGTGCTGCTGCACGCGTGCGCCGATCCTCGTCGAAACAAAGGCCCATGCGCGTCGGTTGCTGAAAGTTTGATTTAGGGTGCCTTCGACAATTGCCATGCGTTTTTAACATTATTGCGGCAACCGGAAATGGTCATCGATATTGCGGCGGTGGCGGGTCTCCTTGTGCCAGCCGATGGCCTTACGATAGCTACCGAAAAGCTGGCTTTCGCGAACGTCCTCGGCGGTCAGTCCATGCACGGCTTCGGCGTCAGGATCGACATAGAGCGCATCGACGGGGCAGTAGACTTCGCACATGAAGCATGTTTGGCAGGAGGATTGCCGCAGGATGACCGGCGGGCCTTCGGGCATCGCTTGGAAGACATTGGTGGGGCACACCTGGACGCAGAGATTGCAGTCGGTGCAGGTGTCGGTGTCGAGAACCTCGATCATTATTCGGCTGCCTCCCTGTAAACGCCCGGATCGATCGTCTCTCGCCTGACTGTGATCGTGTCGAGGCCGCTGACGACGAGGCGGTGATGCTGGGCGGGGTCCTGTTTCGGAAAATCCTCGCGGCGATGCATGCCGCGACTTTCGGTGCGCGACAGGGCGGCGCGGTACATGAAGCGGGCGGTAGCGGTCATTGCCTGGGCCTGCCTCAACTGGAGTGCCTGGCTTTCATCGGTGACAGTCGCCGAGGAAATGCTGTTCCACAGACGGTTAAGCCTTTCGAGTGCGGCCGAGAGAACGGCGTGGGTACGAAAATAGTTGACGTCGAGCGGGAAGACTTCCTCCTGCACGGCCTTGATGATGGCTTGCGGATCGACAGAACTGGTGCTTATCGCGGAAGCGGATTGCCGTTGCGTGACATCGGCCGTTGCCGTCTTTCCAAGGGCAAAGGAGGCGGCCGAAGCACCGGCAAAGGAGCCGGTCGAAATCGCCCAGGCGGCGTTGTGGCTGCCGCCTCCCGTGAAGCCGCCGCAGATCGGCTCGCGGGTGGCGTTATCGCCGGCCGCATAAAGACCGGGAACAGTGGTAGCACAGTCGAGGCCGGTGAGCCTGAGACCTCCGGTGCCGCGCACGGTGCCTTCAAGCCGCAGCTTGACCTCAAAGAAGTCGGTGAAAGGGTTGATGCCGCGCCGGTCGAAGGGCACGAAGAAATTCGGCTGGGCGCGACGCAGGATCGCTTTCACCTCATCCGTTTCAGCGAGATCGAGCCGGGCATAGACCGGCTCGGTGAGGAGCACGCGTGCGATGATCGAGCGGCCACGGGCGGAGCCTGCGCCTTCGATCAGGCTGTGATCCCTGCGGTAGAATTGCGCGAAGCGATAGAGCGCCGTCTTGGTGATTGAGGCGAAGGTCGGCGAGATGGCATAGGCCGAGGAGAATTCCATGCCGGAGAGTTCCGCACCCGCTTCCGCGCCCATCAGGTAGCCGTCGCCGGTCAGCACGTCGCAGCCGAGCGCCTTGCTCATGAACGCGCAGCCGCCTGTTGCCAGCACGACGGCGCCTGAATGCACGGTCCAGTGGCCGCCTTCCTGACGGCGCAGGCCGGTTGCGCCAACGACGGTGCCGCCATCCGTCAGAAGCTGCGTGGCTGGATGATGATCGAGAATGGTGATGCCGGCATTCTTCACCTTGCGGCGCATCAGCCGCATATATTCCGGCCCCTGAACGGAGATCCGCTGCTGCTCGCCCTTTTCATCGACGGGGAAGGGATAGCCCCAGTCCGCCAGCCGGTTGACGCTCTCATAGGTCTTGTCGAGAACGGGCACCATCCATGACCGTTCGGACAGATAGCCGCCCATCGCCTCGCGGCTCGCCATCGCGGCCTCCCGTTCGTCCGCATCCGGCGGCACGTACCAGATCTGAGTCCCGGCAGAAGCGGTCGCGCCGGAACTGCCGCAATAGCCCTTGTCGACGAGCACGACCGTTGCTCCGGCTCCGGCGGCTTCGAGTGCTGCCCAGCAGCCCGCCGGCCCGCCACCGATGACGAGGACATCGCAGTCGATCTCCGTTGCGTCCGAAAAAGATGAGCGGTTTTCCTGAAACGGCTGGTTCATGGCAGGTATCCTTTCAACGAAATCTCGTTGCGATTTAAATCTATGCATTGCATAGGTTTTTCCATTGTTTTGCCGGAGTGCTCCCGATGTCGCTTGCCAGCCTTGCCATGTATGTCAGCCCGCCCCCGGTCGAGCGGGCGACGCAGCTTTTCTGGGAGGCACTGGGGGAGCGTCTTCGTGGTTATGGGCTTGATGCGCCGGCGGCACTGGACGGCAATGTCCGCTACGATGAAGCCTGGCTTCGCCCGGATCTGTTGTTCGGCCAGACCTGCGGCTACCCTTATGTCCGGCATCTGCGCGGCAAGGTGCAGCTGGTGGCATCGCCGGTTTATGGGTTGCCCGGTTGCGACGGGCCGCTCAAATGCAGCTTCATCATCGTCAATTCCAGTTCGCTGGTCGCCTCGGTCGAGGAACTGAGGGGCAGCCGCGCGGCGATCAATGAACCTGGCAGCAATTCCGGCTACAATCTCTTCCGCCATTTCATCGCGCCGCATGCGGTCGAGGGACGCTTCTTCTCCTCGGTCATCGAGACTGGCGGCCATCGGGCAAGCATCGACGCGGTTTCGAGCGGCGAGGCGGATATCGCTGCGATCGATTGCGTTACGTTCGGCAACACGCTGCGCTTCGATCCCGAGCGCGTCGCCGGTGTGCGTATCCTGGCGGAAACCGCCAAGGGGCCGGGCCTGCCCTTCATCACGTCCGCATCGACCCCGGCCAAGGATCTCGTCATCCTGCGCCGCGCGCTGGACGAAACCATTTCCGACCCTGATCTGGCGCAAGTTTGCGACACGCTCTCGCTGCGCGGCATCAGCCTGCTCGGTGATGCCGATTACGAAGTGCTGGCGGAGCTGGATCGGGAAGCGGCTCGCCATGGCTACCCTGCAATCGCCTGAGGCGTGACAACAGGCGCCGTCGCCAGCGGGAAGTGGCAGGCGACGCTGCGCTCGCCGGAGGCCTGCAGGGTCGGGACGTCAACCGCACATTTCGGCTGGGCCAGCGGACAGCGCCTGTGAAAGCGGCAACCGCTCGGTGGATTGCTTGGGCTCGGCAGCTCGCCGGACAACACGATGCGCTCCCGCCTTCGGCTCACATCAAGTGTGAGATTGGCCGAGAGCAGCGCTTGGGTATAGGGATGGGCCGGCGCGCGAAACAGCGCCGCCGTCGGCCCGCTTTCGACGATTTGGCCGAGATACATCACTGCCACCCGGTCCGTGACCCGGCCGACCACATTGAGATTGTGGGAGATCAGCAGATAGCTCAAGCCTAGCCGATCCCGTAGCGCCCGCAAGAGGTTGAGCAGTTCGCCCTGCACCGAGATATCGAGTCCTGCCGTCGGTTCGTCCGCAACGATGATCGAGGGTTCGGCCGCAAGTGCCCGCACCAGCGCAACACGCCGCGCCTGACCGCCGCTCAGTTGGTGCGGATAGCGGGAGAGAAGCTGCTCGCCGAGCCCGATGCTTTCAGCGAGGTCCACGATCCGCGCCCGGCTTTCGGGCGTATAGGTTCCACGGATTTTCAAAGGCTCGGCCAGAAGCGAACGCACCGTCATGCGCGGAGAAAGCGAAGCGGCGGGGTCCTGAAACAGCAGCTGGATTTTTCGCTGCAACGCCTGCCGGCGCTGGTTCGAAACATCCTGTAGCGTCTCGCCTTCGATTGTAAGCGTGCCGCCCGCCAAGGGCTGTAGCCCGACGATGGCGCGGGCGACGGAGGATTTGCCGCAACCGCTTTCGCCGACCAGGCCCAGCGTCTCGCCGCGCCGCAATTCCAGCGAAACGCCATCCACGGCGGTCAACCGGTCGTAACGGATAACGGCATCCTTCAAGGTGAGGGCGGTCATCAGGCAGCCTCCAGCCAGCAGGCATAGGGGCGGCCATCGCCGGCGTGTCGCTGCGGCGGTTTCTCGCTGCAGCGGTCATGGCGGGCGGGACAGCGACCGGCGAAGATGCACCCTTTCGGGCGGCGGGACGGATCGGGCACGTTGCCGGGAATGGTCGCAAGATCCTGGGAGGGATCGAAGGCCGCGAAGGGATCAATCTCGCAGGCCAGCAGCGCGCGGGTATAGGGATGGCGCGGACGGTGCAGCACATCGGCCACCTTGCCGCTTTCCACCACCGTCCCCGCATACATTACGACCACGCTGTCGCAGAGCTCGGCGATCAGCCCCATGCTGTGACTGACCACCAGCATCGAGGCAGAAGTGCGCTGCCGCAGGCGGTGCAGCACGTCGACCACTTGCGCCTCAATGGTGGCATCGAGCGCCGTCGTCGGCTCGTCGGCGATCAGCAGCTTTGGCTCTACCAGCAGCGCCATGGCGATCACCACACGCTGGCGCATGCCGCCGGAGAACTCATGCGGGTACCGGTGCATCCGGGCTGCCGCATCCTGAACGCCGACATCGGCGAGCACGGCTTCCGCCCTTGCCCAGAGAGCCTTTCGGCTCGCCTTCTGAAAGCGGCGGCGCTGGATATCGACAAGCTGCGTGCCGATGGTGAACATCGGGTTCAGCGCCGTCATCGGGTCCTGGAATATCATGGCGATATCGGCGCCGCGCAGGCTCGCAGTCTCGCGCGCGGCAAAATCCTGCGTCCGTCCGTCGAAAGCGGCGTAAGCAGCGGAAACTTCGGCATTGTCGGCCAACAGGCCGAGCAGGGCGAAGGCGACGGTGGACTTGCCGCTGCCGCTTTCACCGGCAAGGCCGACGGACTGGCCATGGCCGATCTCGATATCGACGCCATCGAGAATATGGGCGGAGCGCCCGCTGCCGCGATAGGAGACGTTGAGGTTTTCAATGGTGAGGAGGGTCACAGGGTCTTCCTCAGTTTCGGGTCGAGCGTGTCGCGCAGCGCTTCGCCAAGCAGGGCGAAGCCGAGCGTGGCTAGGATCAGCGACAGGCCGGAAAAGGTGGCGAGCCAGGGAGACTGGTCGAGATAGGTGTAGCCATCGTTCAAGAGGTTTCCCCAGCTGGCGAGCGGCGGGCGCACGCCGAGCCCGAGGAAACTCAGGCCCGCCTCGATAGTGATGACGACGGGGATATCCATGCAGGCGAGCACGAAGATCGGGCCGATGATGTTGGGCATCACATGATGCAGGATCACCCGCCATGTCTGAGCGCCCAGCACCTTTTCCGCCTCGATGAACGGGCTGTTGCGGATGGCAATGGTCTGGGCGCGGGCAACGCGACCGAAATGGGGAATGAAGACGATACTGACAAGCAGCACGACATTGCCGAGACCGGGACCTAAGACAGCGACCAGCGCCAGCGCCAGAATGATGCTTGGAAACGAGGTCACAATATCGAAGATGCCGACGATGACGAGATCGACCGCGCGGGGCGAAAGCGCCGATATGATGCCAAGAACAACCCCGGCCGTCAGCGAAATGGCAATCACTGACAGGGAAATGCCGAGTGCCACTCTCGCGCCAAAGATCAGGCGGCTCAGGATATCGCGGCCGAGATGGTCGGTGCCGAGCCAGTGCTGCAGCGAGGGGTCCATGAGGCGGCTGGCGGGGGCGATCGCGTTTGGCCCGTAGGGCGCGATGACAGGCGCCGCGATCGCGACAAGACATAGGAGTGTTACCGCGAAAAGCGCAAACGTGCCGCCGGGGCGGCGGGAGAGATCGACAAGTGCCGTCATGTCACTGCCCCCGACCGGAAACGAGGCGGGCGCGCTCGCGCGGATCGATCAGGCTCTGGGAGAGATCGGCGATGAGGTTGGTCAGAACATAAAGCAGCACGATGATGAACACGCCGCCCTGAACCACGGGATAATTGCGGGTGCGGATCGCGTCATAGATCAGCGAGCCGAGGCCGGGGCGATTGAAGATCACTTCGGCGAAAACCGCGCCGCCGAGAAGCTCGCCAAACCCCATGCCTAGCACGGCAACGGTCGGGAGCACGGCCGGTTTCAGGGCATATTTCATCAGGATTTTCGCTTCGCTGACGCCGTAGGCGCGCAGCGTGCGGATATGGCTTTCGCTGAGCACTTCCAGCAGCGAGGAGCGCAACAGGCGTGCGATGTAGCCAACCCAGCCGGCGGCTAGGGCCGCAGTCGGCAGCACAAGATGCCAGAGTTGATCGGCGAGATCGCCGCTTTCGCCGGCGCCGAGAACCGGAAACCAGCGCAGCGTCACGGAAAACACCATCAGCAGGAAAACCGAAACGACAAAACTCGGCGTCGATATAAAGCCAACGCTCAGGAACGCGATGAGCCGGTCTACCTTGCCACCCGGCCAGCGCGCTGAAAGCAGCGCCAGCGGCACGCCAAGCACGACGGCTGTGACCATCGCCGAGATTGCGAGCGCCGCCGTGTTCGGCAGCGCGGCGAGAACGAGGTTGAGAACCGGTCGGCCGTTGAACACATCTTCGCCGAGATCACCGGAAAACAGCCGACCGAAGAAGGCAAAGGCCTGTTCGACCAGCGACCTGTCGAGGCCGATGCGGGCGTTGAGCGCGGCCACGGCTTCCGGCGTTGCGCGCGAGCCGAGGATGACAGTCGCGGGATCGCCGGGGATCAGCCGCGTCAGTGCCAGAAGAAGCACAACCGAGCCGGCAACGGCGAGAAGCGCCGTCGCCAGCTTGAAGGCGAGATGAATTTGGAGGGATGCGCTCCTCATCGCAGCGCATCCCGATTTTCAAAAGCTGTCACCGGATCAGGCCGTCGCTTCCGTAAACGCCGTGTAGAGCCAGTTGTTGCCGTTTGGCAGCACGCCGGGTTTCAGCCACTTGCGCGAGGCGAAGGCGTTGAGGTTGTGGGTGATCCAGATGAAGGCCGCGGATTCGTCGAGCAGCTTTTGCGCCTCGATATAGATCTTCTCGCGTTCGGCCGGATCGACGGTGACGCCACCCTTTTCATGAAGCGCGTCGAACTCGGCGTTTTTCCAGCGCTGCCAGTTCCACTGGCCGACCTGAGCGGACGTGAACCACTGCGTCTGGAAGCCCGGATCGAACTTGCCGTTGTACTTGATCAGCGACAATTCGAGATCCTTGCTGGCGTCGTTTTCGCCCAGCGCCCAATAGGCGGCCGATTCCAGCGCCTCGATCTCGACCTCGATGCCGACTTCGGCGAGGTTTGCCTGGATGATCTGGGCGATCGCCTCATAGCGGGCATTCGCCTCGATCGTCAGCTTGGTCTTGAAGCCGTCGGCATGGCCGGCTTCAGCCAGCAGGGCCTGCGCTTTTTCCAAGTCGCGAGCGTGAACCGGCGCGTCCTTCCAGTAACCAAGCAGGCTCGGGGCGAGCAGTGCATTGGCGCGCGGATAAAGACCGGAATAGGCGCCTTGCAGGATCGCGTCGATATCGACGGCATAACGCAGCGCCTGGCGCACGCGGATATCGTCGAACGGCGCCTTCTCGATGTTGGGGCCGAACCAGACGTAGTCGATGGCGGGGATTTCGGTGACGCTCGCATCCGGCAGTGCCGCAAGCGCCTTGCCGTTTTCCGGGTCGATGGCGGTGAAATCGATCTCGCCGGACTGGAAGGCGATTTCCGAGGTCTTCTGCTCACCGATCGGCTTGCCGACGATCTGCTGGAAGTGCGGCTTGATCGGCCCCTTGTAGTCCGGATTGATCTCCAGCACGAAGCTCTCACGCGGGGTCCATTCCTTGAGGATGTACGGTCCGCTGCCAACAAGCTTGGTAGCAATCGCCTTCTCGCCAAGTGCTTCGAAAGCCTTCTTTGAGAGAATGCGGCCGGAGCCGTCGGCAAGTGCGATGGTGTAAAGCGCGGGGGCCGGGTTCTTCAGGATGATGCGGCCTTCAAGCGGACCCGTGACCTCCACGCGATCGAGCGCCGACCAGTCCTTGGCATAGGTCACCGGCTTGCCTTCGCTATCCGGCTTGATGAAACGCTCGAAGGAGAATTTCACGTCTTCCGCCGTCAGGTCGCCATAGCCACCGGTGAAGGCGAGGCCGCTGCGCAGCTTGAAGCGGATTTCGGTGTCGCTCACCTGCTCCAGTTCTTCAGCCGCGTCGAGTTCCCACTCGGTCGAACCCGGCTTGAACGAGATCAGGCCCTGCTGCACCGACCAGATGACGTTAAGGTCGATGGGTCCGGAGCGGTTTGCCGGGTCGAGGTTGGACAGATCCTTCTCGACCCGGACGGTGATCTTGGTGTGGTCTTCAGCGGCAAAGGCGGGGTGAATGCCGCCGAGCGCGACAACGGTGGCGATGGAAGCGCTACCGAGCAGTACCTGCCGGCGCGTGGGGTTAAATGTCATGGGTTGTCCCTCCGGGTTCATGAACCCCGGCCGAGGGCAGGGGCTTCAATTCGATGGGACGATTAAAGCCAATAATCTATTAATTACATAGAATAAATATTTTCCGGTTGCGGGTTTCGGCGCAATCAGTTTTCCTTTTTTCACCGGCTCCCCGCAAAGCCATGCGGCGCGGGTGATTGCCGCTTCCATCTAATATTGGCGATTGAAATCAATCACTTTTTTCCACCGGAACAGCTTCATGTCACATCTGCCATCGCAGACAGATCTCTCCACCGTCGCCCGCATCGAATGGCAGACGGTGGCACTCGCGCTCGTCATCTATGGTGGCTTCTTCGCCGCCACCTGGTTCTGGCAGTCGCTGCCGCTTGTCGTCGTGATTGCTCTCGGCGGATGGCTGATCGCCTGGCATGGATCGTTGCAACATGAGGTGATCCACGGTCACCCGACCCGCCGCCGCGTCATCAATGACGCCATCGGCTGGCCACCTTTGTCTCTCTGGCTGCCCTATACCATCTATCGCGAGGGCCATCTCACCCATCACCGCGACGAGCACCTGACGGACCCGATCGAAGATCCGGAATCGTCCTACTTCACCCAAACCGCTTGGGAGCGGATGGGCAGCTTCGGCCGCCTGCTCGCCGCCTGGAACACGACGCTCTTCGGCCGTCTGACGCTCGGACCATTAGTGATGATCGTCAATTTCCTTGCTGAAGAGGCAAACTTGATCCTCAAAGGTGACCGGCAGCGCGCAGCATTGTGGACGCGGCACACGCTTGGTGTCGCCGCCGTCCTCTTCTGGGTGCTGTGGGTGTGCGTCATGCCGCTCTGGCTTTATCTCTTCGGTTTCGTCTATGTCGGCGCGGCGCTCAGCCGCCTACGCTCCTATGCCGAGCACCGCTATGCCGATCATCACGACGAGCGCACGGCCATCGTTGAAAACAGCCCGCTCTTCGGCTTGTTGTTTCTCTACAACAACCTGCATGTACTGCATCACCAGCGGCCGGCACTTCCTTGGTATCGCATCCCCGGCCTCTATCGCCGACACAGGAATACGCTGGTCGCGATCAATGGCGGGCTTGTCTATGACGGCTATTGGGAGATTGCCCGCCGCTTCCTGCTGAAGCCTCACGATGATCCACGTCATCCGCGATATCTGAAGGTGAAAGGTGAACCTGCGAATGAGATCGGAGGCGCTTGGCTTGTGGCAGGCGGCGAAGCTGGCGTCAAAAGCAGTCCGTGAAAACCATCCAAGGATACGATCTTTCTTGAAATGAAATTCCCTTTCGTTTCCGCAAATTGCTGTGAATCGCGATATCACGGAAGGGCAGGGGTAAATAATATCACGTCATGACGCCGATGATCGGCATCGATACAGGAGAGTGAAATGAGCCGTTCCAAAACCCGCAACCTCGTGCTGACGACGGCGCTTGCGGCTGCCCTTGCGTGGGTGAGCCCCGTTCTGGCTGCGGAAAGCGACCCGGATGCGACCGTGAACATCGGGTCGCTCTATGAGCCCCAGAACCTCGATAACACCGCAGGTGCTGGTCAGGGCATCAATGAAGCCTTCAACGGCAACGTTTATGAAGCGCTGTTCCGGCTGACGGATGCGGGCACGGTCGAGCCATCGCTCGCCAAGGATACGAAGGTCAGCGAAGACGGCCTGACCTACACTTTCACGCTGCAGTCGGGCGTGACTTTCCATTCCGGCGCGCCGCTCACCTCGAAAGATGTCAAGTTCTCGATCGAGCGCGTTACGGCCGAAGCGTCGAAGAGCTCACGCAAGAACAGCCTGAAAACCATCACCGGCGTCGAGACGCCGGATGACGCGACGGTCGTGGTGAAGCTCGCCTCGCGTTCGATCTCGCTGCCCTACAATCTCAGCTACGTTTGGATCGCCAACGACGAGGCAACGGACTTCCAGTCGAAGGAAGACGGCACCGGCCCGTACGCGTTGCAGGAATGGCGTCGCGGCTCCTCGCTCGCTATCGCCCGTTTCGATAAATACTGGGGTGAAAAACCGAAGAACGCGGAAGTGGTCTTCCAGTATTTCACCGAGGCGACCGCGCTGAACAATGCACTCCTGACCGGCGCGGTCGATATCATCACCTCTGTCCAGAGCCCGGATTCGCTAGCCCAGTTCAAGGACAATCCGGAATTTACCGTCAGCGAAGGCAAGTCCACGACGAAGCTGCTGCTCGCCTACAATGACCGCGTTGCCCCTTTCGACAACGTGAAAGTCCGCAAGGCGCTTGCCCGTGGCATTGATGATGCGAAACTGCTGAAGGCCGTCTGGGGTGATTATGGCACGCTGATCGGCTCCTTCGTGCCGCCGACGGACGCCTGGTACGCCGATCTGACCAAGGTCGATGCCTATGACCCGGAAAGCGCCAAGGCCCTGCTCAAGGAAGCCGGCTATCCCGATGGCTTCACCTTCACCATCGACACGCCGAACTACGACCCGCATCCGATCGCCGCACAGTTCATCCAGAGCGAACTGGCAAAGATCGGTGTAAAGGTCGAGATCAACGTCATCACGGCCAACGAATGGTACACGAAGGTCTACAAGGCCCATGACTTCCAGGCGACCCTGCAGGAGCACGTCAATCACCGCGATATCGTCTTCTACGGCAACCCGGATTTCTACTGGGGCTACAATAACCCGAAGGTTGTCGACCTGATCAAGCAGGCCGAAGCAAGCGCCACAGAAGCAGAACAGACGGAAAAGCTGAAGGAAGCCAACACGATCATCGCCGAGGATGCAGCCAGCAACTGGTTCTACCTCTATCCGCAGATCGTCGTTTCCAAGGCAACGGTGAGTGGCTATCCGCTGAACGGCCTCAACTCGCAGTTCTTCGCCTACGGCATCACCAAGGCTGAATAACTGCGGCGAAACCGGATGCTCGACACAGGACGCCGCCCGGCCTATATGCTCGGACGGCGTCCGCGCATGAGAGGTCAAGACCATACTTTCCTACATTCTCCGCCGATCCGTCATTCTGGCGTTGTCGGTCGTCATCACAGCCGTCATCCTGTTCGTCTTGCTGCGTCTTCTGCCGGGTGACCCTGCCAATGCGCTGGTGTCCGTCGGGGCGGACGCGGCGCAGATCGAGGCCGCGCGCAAGCAGGTGGGCTCCGACCTGCCGCTCTACGAACAATTCCTGCGTTTTGCCGGAAGCCTCGCGCGCTTCGATCTCGGCCAGTCCTTCGTGAGCGGTGCGCCAGTGCTGGATGAAATCGGCAAGCGGCTGATCGTCACCGTACCGCTGACGCTGATGGCCTTTGTCGTTGCGATCGCGATCGCTGTTCCGCTCGGCATCCTCTCCGTCATCCGCCAGAACAGGTGGTATGGCGCGCTAATTTCGGTCATTTCCCAGCTCGGTATTGCCATTCCCGTGTTCTGGATCGGCATTCTTCTGGTGACGGTCTTTGCCGTCAATCTCAGGCTATTTCCCTCAGGCGGCTTTCCGTCACGCGGCTGGCTCGTGCCCGGCAAAGCGCTTCAGTCGCTCGTTCTCCCGGTTGCCACCATCGCTATGGTGATGTCGGCATCCCTCATCCGCTATGTGCGCTCCGCGACCCAGGATGTGCTCGGCAGCGATTACCTGCGCACAGCCCGCGCGCTCGGCGCCACATTCACGGAAGCGCTGATCCGCCATGGCATTCGCAATGGCGCCGTGCCGGTTATTTCGGTTCTCGGCATCGAACTGGCCTCGACCCTGCTCGGCGCCGTCGTTGTGGAGCGGGTCTTTGCGCTGCCGGGGCTTGGCTCCATGCTGTTGCTCGGTATCGAGCAGCGCGACTATCCCAATGTGCAGGGCGTGTTGTTTGTTTCGACATTGCTGGTGCTGCTTGTCGGCTTCGCAGCTGACCTGATCCAGCGTCTGATCGATCCGCGTCTGCGCGGCCGGATTTCGGGAGGTGGAGCATGAGCGCTTCCGATCCCGTCATCTCAGCAGAAAATGCGCCTCGCCAAGCAAGTATTCCATGGCTGCTTGTGGCGGGCGGTATTCTCGCTGGCATGCACTTGCTAGTAGCCCTGCTTTCCCTCGTCTGGACGCCTTACGGTGTAGGCGACATGGTGGGCGGACGGCTCGAAGGACCGTCGCTCGCCCATTGGGCCGGCACGGACAGGCTTGGTCGTGATCTCATGAGCCAGATCATGGTCGGCTCGCGCATTGCGCTTGTCGTCGGTTGCGGAGCGGTCGCACTCGGGGCATTGATCGGTGTTACCGTCGGCGTTCTTGCCGCCTTTGCCACCTGCACGCTGGATGATGTGCTGGCGGCAGCCCTCGATATCCTCATCGCCTTCCCGACGCTGCTCTTGGCCATGCTGATCGTCGCTTCGGGAGATGGCGCCAGCCTTTGGACAGCGATCCTCGCTATCGGCATCGCCGGTTCGGCCATCGTGGCGCGTCTGTCGCGTATCCTTGCAAAACGTATTCTCGCCATGGATTACATCACGGCCGCGCGCATCTCAGGCACGTCCTGGCCGGGCATCGTGCGCATCCATGTGCTGCCGAACATCTGGCCGACGCTGATCGTCAACTTCGCGCTGCAATTCGGGCTTGCTGTCATCGCAGAGGCATCGCTCTCCTATCTCGGGCTTGGTGCACCACCGCCGAATGCCTCCTGGGGCCGACTGCTGCAGGAGGCACAGGCTTCCGTTTACACCGCTCCCTTTGGTGCCATCGCACCCGGCCTTGCGCTGGTGTCGCTGGTCATCGGCCTCAACCTCTTTGCTGATGGCCTGCGCGAGGTCGCCGATCCGACCCGCAGGAGGAGCCGATGAGCCCGCTGCTATCCGTCGAAAATCTGCACATCCGCACGCCCAATCGTTCGCTGGTTTCCGGCATCTCTTTCTCGATCGCCGCCGGTGAGCGGGTCGGGCTGATCGGCGAATCCGGTTCCGGCAAATCGCTGACCGCTCTTGCCGTGCTCGGCTTGCTACCGGAAGCGATGCGGGTCGGCGGTTCGATTGCGCTGGACGGTCATCAGGTGGTGGGCGCGCGCGACCGCGATCTCGTGCCTTTGCGGGGGACCACCATTGCCGCCGTCTTTCAGGAACCGATGACGGCGCTCGATCCGCTGATGCGGATTGGCCAGCAGGTGGCGGAGGTGGTGAAACGCAGGGCGCTGCGGGATGCAAAGCCTCTCGGCAAGACCGAGATATCGGAACGGGTGATGGCTCTGTTGGAACGTGTCGCGCTGCCGGAAGCGCACCGGATCGCCCGCGCGTTCCCACACGAGATTTCCGGTGGTCAGCGCCAGCGGGCAGCCATCGCCATGGCGCTCGCCTGCCGTCCAAAGCTGCTGATTGCCGACGAGCCGACAACGGCGCTCGACGTCACGACCCAGATGGAAATCCTGCAATTGCTCGAAGGGTTGGTCCGCGACGAGGCGATGGGCCTGCTGTTCATCAGTCACGACCTGCCGGTGGTCGCAAGCGTCACCACCCGCGCGTTGGTCATGCGCCATGGAACCCTAATCGAGGAGGGACCGGTTTCGACCCTTTTCAGCCAGCCGTCCCATCCCTATACCGCCGATCTGGTCGCCGCTGCCCGCGCTTTCGACAGAGCCCTGGAGATGACGCCATGACCCTTCTCGATGTCTCCGGCGTTTCGTTTGCCTATGGCGGCAGCAAGACGGTGCTGCAGGGCATGGACCTCTCCTTCCATGCCGGCAGCAACCTCGGCATTGTCGGTGAATCCGGCTCCGGCAAGACGACGCTTCTGAAGCTGCTGCTCGGATTGGAGCGCGCTTCCGCCGGCACGGTCTTCTTTAGAGGTCAAACCCTCGACACCCGTGATCGCGGTTTCATGCGCGGCTTTCGCCGCAGCGTGCAGGCGGTTTTTCAGGATCCCTATTCGTCGCTCGATCCGCGCCAGCGGGTGTTTGATATCATTGCCGAACCGTTACGCTCGCTGAAGATCGAAACCGACATCGCGGAAGCGGTTGCCGGAGCCTTGCGCGACGTCGATCTGCCCGCCGACGCTGCCCGCCGCTATCCGCACGAGTTTTCCGGCGGCCAGCGCCAGCGTATCGCTATTGCCCGTGCGATCGTTGCCCGACCCGAAATCATCATCGCCGACGAAGTGGTGAGTGCGCTCGATCTCTCCACCCGTACCCGTATTATCGACCTCATGCGCACATTGTCGTCGCGGATGACGTTTATCGTCGTCTCACACGATATCGCTCTCGTGGCCTTGCTTTGCGAGCAAATGGTGGTGCTGGAGAAAGGCCGTATTGTCGAACAGGGCGTGACGCGCGACCTGCTCTCCCGCCCTGCTCATCCTTATACGCAAAGACTGCTTGCGAGCATGCCGAGGATGCCTGTGCCAGGCTGAGGGTGTATGCGCCTTGCGACGTTGGCGGACGACCTCATTTGCTGATCTGACGCAGTGCATCACATCTGAAATCGCCGCTGAGATTGGCTTTGCACGTAAAGACTTCCCGACCTCAAGATTGCGAAAGAAGGCATCGACATCTCGCCGGTCCCGATGCTGGAGGAGCGTGGCCTTTTGCAAGATTGCATAGGGCAAGGAAGTCTGCTTAAGCCGTTTTTTTTGAGGAAAATAACCGCCCGCCGTCCCGACATCCACGCAATCTTGCATCGCGAGCGATCGATCGGAATCCGGCATGACATCAAGGCCGGTATAATTTTTCACGGCGCGGGATAGCTGACACACATATTGGTGCGAGGTCGAATGCGGCAATCTTGGCACTTGGCAGGACTGACGACGGACCAACGCGACCATTAGAGGTTAAAATGGTTCCTGATTTTAATCCGGAAGTATAGCTCGTGCCAACGAACTTATCCTATTGCGGCACCAAGTGAAGAAGTCGAGCTTTTCCCACACGAGGGTGCAGTGCGAAATAAATTTCTTTGCCTATAGAAATTATAGATAATACGTTCAAGGCCATTGAAAATCGTTCAATGGTTTTGCGACGTTATGGTCAATTCCGTCTTCGGTGCCGCAGGCACCTCCATTTTCGAAGAGATGTCACGGCTTTCCGCCGAGGCGGGATCGATCAATCTCGGTCAGGGTTTTCCCGAGGCCCTCGAGCCGGAAGAACTGATCGAGGCCGCCGTTGCAGCGCTTCGCGAAGGGCCACATCAATATCCGCCGATGATGGGTATTCCGGCGCTGCGAAAAGCTGTCGCGGATAATACCTTGCGCTTCTTCGGTGAGAGGGTCGACTGGGAGCAGGAGGTGCTGGTCACCTCCGGCGCGACCGAAGCTTTGACCGATGCCTTCTTCGGCCTGCTCGACACCGGTGACGAGGCGATTGTGCTGGAGCCGGTCTATGACGCCTACAATCTCCTGATCCGCCGGGCCGCCGCGGTACCGGTTCCCGTGCGACTGGAGCCACCCCATTGGCGTCTGACGGCTGACAAGCTGGAGGCGGCGATCACGCCCCGCACGAAAATCATCGTGCTCAATACGCCGATGAACCCCATTGGCAAGGTCTTCGACGACGAAGAGCTTGCAGGCTTGCGCGACGTGGTGCTGAAGCATGGCCTGACCATCGTTTCGGACGAGGTTTACGAGCATCTGGTCTTCGACGGTGCACACCATCGTTCGCCGTTTTTCCTGCCGGAGTTGCGCGGCCGCACCGTGCGCATCGGTTCGGCCGGCAAGACATTTTCCGTTACCGGCTGGAAGGTCGGTTACGTGACGGCGGAGCCCCATCTCCTGCGGCCGATCGCCCGCGCCCATCAGTTCATCACCTTTACGACG
The DNA here is from genome assembly GCF_001425605.1 of Rhizobium sp. Leaf453. GTDB lineage: Bacteria > Pseudomonadota > Alphaproteobacteria > Rhizobiales > Rhizobiaceae > Pararhizobium. The sequence goes on from NZ_LMRG01000012.1 coordinate 17,133, forward strand.
CCGCCTGCCTTGCAGGCTGCCGTCTCCGTCGGTCTCGCCTTGCCGGACAGCTATTTTGACGGATTGAAGAAAGGACTCGCGGAGCGCCGCGACCTCCTGGTGTCCGGCCTGCGTGCGGTTGGCTTCGCGGTCGATCCCGCCGAGGCCACCTATTTCGCCGTCGCCGATCGCAGCGATTTTGCGCCGGAGGAAGACGATCTTGTCTTCTCGCGGCGCCTGACGCTGGAGGCCGGCGTGACACCCGTGCCGATCTCCTCCTTTTACGGCAAACGCGACGTCACCAGCCACATCCGCTTCTGCTTCGCCAAGCGCACCGAGACGCTGACCGAAGCCGTGCGACGGCTCGTGGCCTGGCGCGATGGGCGCGGCTGGAAGGCGGCGTCCTGAGCCTGAATTCTTCTCGTCTCATCCACTGCATAAATGGGGAAACCAACTGATGAATCGTCGTTCCTTGCTTATCCTGCCGGCATTGGCCCTGTTTTTGGGAACAGTCGCTTCTGCTTCAGCTGAAAAGATCCGCTTCGGCGTCACTGCCGGCCCGCATGCGCAGATCGCCGACGCCATCGTGCCGATCGCCAAGGCCAAGGGCCTCGATATCGAAGTCATCGAGTTTTCCGATGGCGCGCTTATCGACCCGGCCACCAATGATGGCGACCTCGATGCCAACGGCTTCCAGCACACGCCTTATCTCGACCAGCAGAACCGCGACCGTGGCCTGGCGGTTGTCTCGGTCGGCAAGACGGTGCTGCTGCCGATGGCTGGGTATTCGAAGAAATACAAGACACTGACCGAACTGCCCGAAGGGGCTCAGGTGACGATCCCCAACGACCCGAGCAATCTTGGCCGCGCGCTGAAGCTGCTGGAGAAGGGCGGGCTGATCAAGCTCGCTGCCGGCGTCTCTTTCAAGGCGACCGAACTGGATGTCATCGAGAACCCGAAAAACATCAGGCTCATCCCACTCGAAACCGCGCAGTTGCCTCGTTCTCTGGAAGATGTCGATTTCTCCGTCATCACCTCGCATTTCGCCCTCAGCGCCGGTCTCGTGCCGACCCGTGACAGCATCCTCATCGAAGACCAGCTTTCAGATTATCATTGCCTGATCGGTGTTGCCGAGAAGAACAAGGGCGCCCCCTGGGTCAAGACGCTGGTCGAAGCCTATCAGTCGCCGGAGGTGAAGTCGTTCATCGAGGCCAAGTTTGGTGGCAACGTCATCCCGGTCTGGTAAGTCATGACGACGCTTGCTGTTTCACCCGCGCTTCGAACAGACCAGAAAGCGGTGCAGTCTGTGACGGCGGTATCCGTCGCGGCTCGGCGCCAAGTGGTTCGTGTCGAAGACCTGACCATGGTTTATGACGACAAGGCAGGCCCGGTGCTCGACAAGGTCTCGCTTTCCGTCGGCGAAGGAGACATCCACGGCATTATCGGCCGTTCCGGTGCGGGAAAGAGCACGTTGGTCCGTTGCCTCAACCGGCTTGTGGTGCCGACTTCGGGCCGGATCGAAGTCTCCGGCCACGAGATCACCAGCTTGTCGTCGGGTGCCACGCTGCGTGGCGCCCGGCGCGATATCGGCATGATCTTCCAGCATTTCAGCCTCATGTCGTCGCGCACGGCAGCAGGCAATATTGCCCTGCCGCTGGAAATCGCCGGGGTGCCGAAGGAGGAAATCCGCAAGCGTATTCCGACGCTCCTCGATTTGGTCGGCCTTTCCAAGAAGGCCGATGCCTATCCGGTCGAGCTTTCCGGCGGCCAGAAGCAGCGTGTCGGCATTGCCCGTGCGCTGGCGCTCGATCCAAAGGTGCTGCTGTCGGACGAGGCGACGTCCGCGCTTGATCCGGAAACGACCGAACAGATCCTGTCGCTCCTCAAGGATATCAACCGGCGTCTCGGCCTCACCGTCATCCTCATCACCCATGAGATGGACGTGGTGCGTGCCATCGCCAGCCACGTTACGGTTCTGGAGCATGGAAAGGTGGTCGAAAGCGGCGCGACCTTCGATGTCTTCGCCTTCCCGAAATCGCCGTTTGCGCGGTCCTTCCTGTCCTCCATCGTCGCGCACGACCTGCCGCCGCAGGTCGCTGCGCGGCTTCAACCTCAGCCGTCCGGTGACACCGCGCCTGTGTTGCGTATCGTTTTCACAGGGGAAGCCGCAGAAGAGCCGGTCGTTGCCGATCTCGCCGTCAAGTTCGGTATCCGGGCTTCGATCCTGCACGGACGCATCGACTACATCGATGAGCGGCCGCTCGGCGTTCTGAGCCTGCTGCTGCCGGAGGCGGGAGACCGCCTGCCTGCCATTCTCGCCCATCTGTCGTCCCTCGGTCTCCATAGAGAGGTCATCGGCCATGCTGTCCGATCTTCTGCCGCCGGCACTCGTTGCGCTGCTTCTTGATTCGATTCTGCAGACGGCGACGATGGTCGGTGTCGCAGCCCTGTTGTCCACACTCGTCGGGCTGCCGCTCGGCGTCCTGCTGGTTGTCACAAGTAAGGGCCAGTTCCTAGATCGCCCGGCGCTCAACCGCGTCATCGGCACCGTCGTCAACCTGATCCGCTCCACGCCCTTCATCATCCTGATGGTGGCGATCATTCCCTTGACCCGGCTGTTGGCGGGCACGACGGTCGGCACGGCCGCTGCCATCGTGCCGCTGACGATCGCGATCACACCGCTCTACGCCCGGTTGGCCGAGGCGGCGATGCGAGAGGTCGATCAGAGCCTCATCGAGGCCGCGCAGGCCATGGGCGCCACACCGTTGCAGATCATCCTGAAGGTGCTGCTGCCCGAAGCTCTGCCCGGCATTCTGGCGGGGCAGACCGTCACGCTGGTCAGCCTCGTCGGCTATTCGGCCATGGCTGGAACGGTGGGCGGCGGAGGGTTGGGCGATCTCGGTATCCGCTTCGGTTATCAGCGCTTCATGCCCGAGGTGATGGTCGCCGTCGTCATTGTGCTCGTTGTCATCGTCCAGTCGATCCAGATGGCCGGAGACTGGGCGGCGCGCACCGTCAATCATCGCGTTGCGCGCAGCCGCGACAGAGCCTGAATTTTCCTGCGAGGAGTATGAACATGACCATCCACACCAAGCCGACCCATCTGCCAACGATCGATTTTTCGCGTTTCTACGGCAGCCCGGCCGAGCGCGAGGCTTTCATCAAGGAGTTGACGCGCGTCCTGCATGATCACGGCTTTTTCTACCTGACCGGCCATGGAGTGCCGCAGAGCCTGATCGATGACGTGATCGCCATCTCCAAGCGCTTCTTTGCGCTGCCGGAGGAGGACAAGCTCTCGATCGAAATGGTGAAGTCGCCGCATTTCCGCGGCTATAACCGCGCCGGATATGAGCGCACCCGTGGCGAGCAGGATTGGCGCGAGCAGCTGGACGTCAACACCGAGGGCGAACCGGTCGAGGCTGGAACCGATACGCCGTGGAACCGGCTCTACGGTCCGAACCAGTGGCCGGAAGCTCTGCCGGAGCTGCGTCCGTTGCTGCTGCGTTATCAGGCCGAAGTCACCCGTATCGGCATCGACGTGCTGAAGGCGATCGCGCTCTCGCTCGGCCAGCAGGAAAACGCCTTTGCGGATATCTATGAACCGTCGCCGTCGCAACTCCTGAAGATCATCCGCTATCCCGGCCGTGATGCTGCCGGCAGCGATCAGGGTGTGGGTGCTCACAAGGATGGCGGCTTCGTCACCGTGCTCCTGCAGGATACGACGCCGGGCCTTCGCATCCGCACGGAAGAGGGTGTGTGGATCGAAGCCCCGCCGGTTCCCGGCACCTTCGTCATCAACTGCGGCGAGCTTCTGGAATTGGCGACCAACGGGTTCGTGAAGGCCGACGTGCATGATGTTGTCACGCCGCCGAGCGGCACGGAGCGTTTCTCCGTCGCTTTCTTTCTCGGCGCCCGCTACGACGCGACTATCCCGGTCATTCCGCTGCCAGAGGAACTGAAGCGGCGCGAACGTGGGGTGACGGTCGATCCGTTCAACCCGATCTTCCGTGAGGTTGGCATCAACCACCTGAAGAGCCGCCTGCGCTCACACCCGGATGTGGCGGCTGAACATCATCGGGATCTGCTGCACCTGCTGGAAAAGCCAGCCAAGGCATGAGGTTTTCCACCGCCTTTTCACGGGTCGGCGGGCTTACACGGTTTTTGGAGGGTACCCGGATGTCAGTTCAGGAAAGCAATGTCGTCACTCTTCCCGTCGAGGATGCCTCTCGTCGCGAGGTGGCGGTTCTCTGGGAAACCTTGCGGGAGGAAGCCAACACAGTACTGCATCGCGATCCGGCGCTTGCACGCGTAATGAACTCGGCCGTTCTTATGCATGCAGGGTTCGGGCACGCCCTGTCGCACCGTCTGTCGATCAAGCTGGCCGATCATGACGTCGATCGCGACGAACTGTTGGCCCTGATTTTCGGGGCCTATACCGACAAGCCAGGTCTTCTCGGCGCTGCTGCGGCCGATCTTGCCGCCGTGAAGGATCGCGATCCCAGCAACACTGAAGTGCTGACACCCTTTCTCTATTTCAAGGGCTTTTCTGCCTTGCAAGGCTATCGTGTTGCTCATTGGCTTTGGACGATAGGCCGACAGCATCTGGCTCGTCATGTGCAGAGCCGCATTTCCGAGGTTTTCGCCATCGATATCCATCCAGCCGCGGTGATGGGACGTGGCATTATGCTCGATCATGGCGGTGGCCTCGTTATCGGCGAGACAGCGGTGGTGGACGACGAAGTCTCCATCCTCCAGAACGTCACCCTAGGCGGAACCGGCAAGGAAACGGGAGATCGCCACCCGAAAATTCGCCGTGGTGTATTGATTGGAGCCGGCGCAAAAATTATTGGAAATATCGAGGTCGGCGTTGGTGCGAAGGTTGGTGCCGGCAGTGTGGTGGTTTCGCCGGTTGCGCCCTATACTTCCGTCGTCGGCATTCCGGCCCGACCTGTCGGGCGGCCCCACAAGGCTTTGCCCGGCGTGACCATGGATCAGGCGTTGAGCGAGCCGGAATACACGATATGAGCGATACGAGGAAACTGCATCTCGGTGCCTTCATGCGGCCCGTCAGCCTGCATACCGGCGCCTGGCGTTATCCGGGTGCCTATCCGGATGCCAATTTCAATTTCGCGCATCTGAAGTCCTTCGCGCAGAAGCTCGAGGCAGCGAAGTTCGACGCATTCTTCATGGCGGATCATCTTGCCGTCCTCAACATGCCCATCGAGGCGCTGCGCCGCAGCCACACGGTCACGTCCTTCGAGCCCTTTACACTGCTTTCGGCACTCGCTTCGGTAACCGACCGGATTGGTCTCGTGGCCACCGCCTCGACGACCTTTGACCAACCGTACCACATTGCCCGCCGTTTCGCCTCGCTCGACCATATCAGCGGCGGACGGGCAGGCTGGAATATCGTCACCACGGCAAACCCCGACGCTGCCCTGAACTTCGGGCTTGATGACATGGTAGAGCATGACGAGCGCTATTCGCGTGCACGGGAATTCTTCGATGTCGTGACCGGGCTTTGGGACAGTTTTGCCGATGATGCGTTCATTCGCGACGTTGAAAGCGGCATCTTTTTCGATCCTGCCCGAATGCATGTCCTTGATCACAACGGGCCGGGGCTTAAAGTGCGCGGACCTCTCAATATCGCCCGTCCGCCGCAGGGTTGGCCGGTGATCGTGCAGGCGGGCCAGTCCGAGGCAGGCCGGCAGCTTGCCGCGGAAACCGCCGAAGTTGTCTTCTGTTCGCCCCGCGATCTCGCCGCAGGCAAGGCACTTTATGCCGATATCAAGGGGCGTCTCGAGGCTCAAGGGCGAACACGGGACAGCCTGAAGATCCTGCCCGCGGCTTTTGTCGTCGTCGGTGACACCGTCGAAGAGGCGCGACAGAAGCGCCTGAAACTCGATAGTCTTGTTCACTACGATAGCGCCATCGCGTCTCTTTCTATCGCACTTGGACATGATGCCGCCGGCTTCGATCCTGATGGACCGCTGCCGCCGATCCCGGAGACCAATGCCAGCAAGACAGGCCGTGCCCAAGTTTTAAAGCTTGCGGAAGAGGAAGGGCTGACCGTCCGGCAATTGGCGCAGCGCTATGGCGGTTATGCCGGTCTGGCCTTCGTTGGAACGGTCGGGACAATCGCGGACGAAATGGAAACCTGGCTTGGACAGGAGGGTTCCGATGGCTTCAACATCGTCTTCCCTTATCTTCCCGATGGTCTCGATGATGTCACCGGCAAACTTGCGCCTGAGCTTCAGCGCCGCGGACTGTTCCGGAGTGACTACGAAGGCGGTACTTTGCGCGAGCATCTTGGGCTCGCACGTCCGGCAAACGCGTTCTTCTCCTGACCGCGTTATCCACACGGCAATGGTGCATTGCTGTACCTCCGTTTTCTAGCGTCAGATTGGAGCAGATATCGCTTTTATTGGACCTCGAGAATGAAACAATATTTCCCAATATCAGGTCTAAATAATCCATAAAATCTATATATTATATATTTTACTGTTATTCTGGTGTCCTCATCATGTGAGGGGACCCTATGAGTGACATTCCGCAAAACATCCGAGGCATTTCACGCCGCGGGCTCGTCAAGGCTGCAGGCCTGACCGCTGCTGCTGCCACCGTCGGCATCATCGGCGCGCGCTCGACGCGCTATGCCATTGCCGGCAATCTTATTCCCATCAAACTCGAATGGACCGAAGTTGCAGCCTGCCATTCGCCCGTCGGCTTCGGTCTAGCCAAGGGAATTTACGCCAAGCATGGCCTCGACGTCGAGCTTTTCTATCAGGGTGCTAGTGGCCAGACGCTGATCCAGGCGCTGGCAACCCGCAAGGCGGAAGCTGGTCCCGGCCTGCTCTATGATTGGCTGAAGCCCATTGAGCAGGGGTTTGATGTGCGGCTCTTCGCCGGTTCGCATGGTGGCTGCCAGCGCGTGCTGGTCAAGCCGGATTCCGGCATCAAGACGTTGACCGACCTGAAGGGCAAGACGATCGGCACTTTCGACGTCATGTCTCCATCGCGCGTCGCCTTCTCCGTTGCGCTGGCCAAGGCTGGGCTCAATCCGGAAACCGATGTCACCTGGAAAGTCTTCCCCTTCGACCTCGTGGCGGAAGGCGTGCTGAAGGGCGAGGCTGATGCCGTCGCCCATATGGACCCCTGGGCCTATTCCTATGAAAAGAAGCACGGCTTCACCCGCATAGCCGATACCCAGACCGGCACTTTCCAGGATCGCGTCTGCTGCGTGCTCGGCGTCAATGGCGACTATTACGAGGCCAACAAGGATGCGATCCGTCGCGTTGCGGCTGCCAATCTGGAAATCCACCAGCACACGGCCAGGCATCCGGATGAAGTGGCCAAGTGGTATTTCGATACGCTGAAGCCGGGCCTTTCGCTGGAAGACCTGACGGAAGTTCTGGCCTCCTTCACCTATCACGAGCACTGGTTTGGCAAGGAACTGCTGAAGGAAGTGCAGATCGGTTACGAGGATTTGAAGCTCACGGGCGTCATCGATGCCTCCACCGATCCGGAGGAAATCGCCAACCGCATCACAATCGATATCTTCGCGTGATGCCATGAGCGCTGCTGTCGAGGAAAGTTTCGGTGGGGCAGGGCGTCAAGCGCTCGCTTCGCCTTTCACTGGGATCTGGCGAAACGGGCTGCTTGCCGCCGGTACTTGGGCCTTTGCAGCGGCGCTCACCTATGGCCTGCCCGATGTCATCAGCTGGGGCGCGACAAATCTCTTCGCGCTCCTGACCCTGATTGGCGCCGGCATCTTCCTGCTCCTGTCGGTCTCCGTACATCGGCTCGGCAAGGCGGGGCAGACGCTGGTGCATTATGGTCCCTGGCTCATCGTCATCGGGCTCTGGTTCGCGGTCTGGGAAGTGGTGACGGCGAAACTCGGCTGGTTGCCGAAGCCATTCTTCTCGCCGCCGCAGGGCCTGTTGCATGTCTATGTGACGGATTGGGACAGGCTGCTCATTTGCGTTGCCTATACCGGGCGGCTTTGGGCGCTCGGTTTTTTCTCCGGTGTGGCCGTCGGTTTTACTGCCGGTGTCGCGCTCGGCTGGTCAAAGCGCTTCGCCTATTGGGGTATGCCGCTCCTGAAGCTCATCGGCCCGGTTCCGGCCAGCGCCTGGATACCCTGCACCTTCTTCATCTTCCCCTCGACCTTTCACGCTTCAATCTTCCTTGTGGCACTCGCATCAGGCATCCCCGTCGCGATCCTGACGGCGGCCGGCGTCGGTCAGGTCAACCGCTCCTATTATGACGTTGCCCGCACGCTCGGCGCCGACAATCGCTTCCTGATCTTCAAGGTGGCGATCCCGGCTTCGCTGCCGAACGTCTTCGTCGGAATTTTCATGGGGCTCTACTACTCTTTCGCTGTGCTCGTCGTGGCCGAAATGCTCGGCGCCAAGTTCGGCCTTGGCTGGTACCTCCAGTTCAACACCGCCTATTCCGCCTACGCCAATGTCTATGCGGCATTGATCATCATGGCGCTGATCTGCGCAGGTCTCGTGCGCTTGCTGTTCATCGCCCGTGACCGGCTGCTCGGCTGGCAGAAGGGAATTCTCTGATGGCGCTCGCCCTCTCTCAAGACGCACCCGCCAGCCGCAGCATCGCCATTGATGTCAAGAAGGTCTCGCATCGCTACGGGGGTGACGGCAAAGAGCTGCAGGTTCTGGATGACATCAGCCTCAGGATCGAACCCGGCGAGTTCGTCGCGCTGCTCGGCCCTTCCGGTTGCGGCAAGTCGACGCTTCTGCGGCTCGCCGCAGGGCTTGAAACGGCAACATCGGGTGATGTTCTGGAGGATGGACGCCCTATCCGCGCGCCCAATCCGGATCGGATCCTCGTTTTTCAGGAAGCGACGCTTTTTCCATGGCGCACGGTGCGGGCGAATGTTGCCACGGGCCTCGAGGCGCGCGGTCTGATCCGCGAGCGCGAGCACCATATCGATGAAGTCTTGAAGCTCGTGAAGCTGGAGGGCTTTGCCGATTTCTATCCGCACCAGCTTTCGGGTGGCATGGCGCAGCGCGCGGCGCTGGCCCGCGCTCTGGTCAACGACCCGAAGCTGCTGTTGCTGGATGAACCCTTCGGTAAGCTCGACTCCCTGACGCGGCTCAGGATGCAGAACGAGCTTCTGGACCTGTGGAAAAGCGCCGCATTCACGGCCCTTCTCGTCACCCATGATGTCGAGGAGGCGCTACTGCTGGCCGATCGCGTCATCGTGTTCTCCGATCGCCCGGCCTCGATCGTTGCGGAAGTGCGCGTCGAGCGGCCGCATCCGCGCCGTCGCGACGATGCGGAGCTGGTGGCGTTGCGCGGTTCGCTCCTGGAGACGTTGGGGATTTCCCATGACGTTTAACGGTTTCAGAACAGATCATGTCGTTGCCTTTGCCGGAGGATTCGTCGCGCTCGCGGCCCTTGGCTGGTGGTGGCTGATCTTCGGCAAGGTGGTCGAGAACGATTATCTCTCCCTTGGTCAGGCCGTAACCTGCATTGCGGGCGCAACCGACCTTTGCGCACTCGCCCAGGCGCTCTGCACCAACGACCATCTCTACGGCATCCGCTGGTATGCGCCCGAGGCCTTCTGGGCCGGGACCGCTGTGTTGGCGGTCGGCATGTTTCTCGCAGTTCGCCCACGTCAGGCCTGACACCACCCATTCAACAGGAGGAATTCCATGACCATTCATCAGTCTCCCGAGATCGTCGAGCAGCCAGCGGTTCCGAATGGTGCGCCGGCCTTCAAAAGCCGTCATCCGGAAACCATCGCGCTGCATGGCGGCAGCTTCCGCTTCGATCCCACGACCGGTGCAGTCGCCGTGCCGATCTACCAGACCTCGTCCTTCCAGCTGCCAGGCACCGACGGCGCCGACAAGCTTTTCGCGCTGGAAGCAGCAGGGCATCTGTACACTCGCGTTTCCAACCCGACGCAGGACGCCTTCGAGCAACGGCTCGCCGAGCTTGAGGGCGGGGCTGCAGCGCTCGCTCTCGGTTCCGGTCAGGCGGCATCCGCCTATGCGATCCTCAATGTCGCCCGCAGTGGCGACAACATCGTCAGCGCCGCCGGTCTTTATGGCGGCACTTGGGCGCTGTTTGCTGCGACGCTGAAAAGCTTCGGCATCGAGACGCGTTTCGTCGATGCTTCGGACCCTGAGGCTTTCGCACGGGCAACCGACGATCGAACCCGCGCCTACTATGCGGAATCCCTTCCCAATCCGAAACTCGAGGTCTTCCCGATTGCCGAGGTTGCCGCCATCGGACGAAAGCTCGGTATTCCGCTGATTGTGGATAATACGGCGGCACCGCTGATCATCCGCCCGCTGGAGCATGGCGCCGCCGTCGTCGTCTATTCGACCACCAAATATATCGGCGGCCATGGCACCTCCATCGGTGGCGCTATTGTCGATAGCGGCACCTTCCCCTGGGCCGAGCACGCTGCGCGCCAGCCGAACCTCAACGAACCCGATCCGAGCTATCAGGGCAAGACCTGGATCGAGAAGGCTGATACTATCGCCTTCCACCCCTACATCCTGCGCGCCCGCGCCGTGCTGCTGCGCGATCTCGGTGCCGCCATCAGCCCGCAGAATGCCTTCCAGTTCATTCAGGGGCTGGAAACGCTTCCGCTGCGCTTGCGCCAGCACAACGAAAATGCCGTCAAGGTCGCCGATTATCTGAAAGGCAATGCCAAGGTCCAGCGGGTGATCTTCCCGAAGTTTCAGGATGGGCAGGCGAAGGCTCGGGCGGACAAGTATTTCAAGCCCGACCATTTCGGGGCGCTCGTCGGCTTCGAGCTGAAGGGCGGGCGTGAATCCGGGCGTCGTTTCATCGACAATCTGCAGCTCTTCTATCACCTCGCCAATATCGGCGATGCCCGCTCACTGGCGATCCATCCTTCCACCACCACCCACTCGCAGCTCTCGATCGAAGACCAGCTCGCGACCGGCGTCACCCCCGGCTATGTGCGTTTGTCGATCGGTCTGGAGCATCCCGATGATCTGATTGCCGATCTCGACCGCGCCATCGCGCTGGCCTGACGACGGCACGATCCATCAGAAATTCAAGTATTATCAAAGGCTAACATGTCAAAGTCTCTCCAATACACTCTCGCAACCCTGATCTCGCTTGCGGCTCTCGCGTCCCAGGCTGAAGCCGGTGAAGTTTTTGATCGGGTCAAGGAAAAGGGGGAAGTCGTCAACGCGCTCGTCAATGACTATCCGCCCTTCGCCTTTATCAACGACAAGAACGAACTAGACGGGTTCGATGTCGATGTCGCCAAGGCCTTTGCAGAAAAGCTGGGCGTCAAGCTGAAGCTTGAAACGCCCGGCTGGGAAACCATCATCGGCGGCCGTTGGGCCGGGCGCTGGGATATCGCCATCACCTCGTCCACGCCGACGGAAGAGCGTGCCAAGGTCGTGAATTTCCCGGTGAATTATTACAGCGTTCCCGCTGTTCTCGTGGTCAACAAGGACGAGCAGGCGATCAAGTCGGTGGCCGATATCACCGGCAAGAAGGTGGGTGTCGGCACCGGCTCGTCCTATGAAGCCTATGTCAGCCGGAAGTTCTCCATTCCCGGCCAGCCGGCCATCTCCTTTTCGTTCGGAGAGGTTCAGGTCGTGCCGAATGACGAAACGGTCAACTTCCAGAACCTTGCGCTCGGGCCGGGCGTGCGGCTGGACGCGATCGTCGCGTCGCTGGGAACGGCGCAGGGGCAGATCGATGCCACCGGCAAGCTGAAGCTCGCCGGCGAGCCACTCTTTGCCGAGCCCAATGCCGTTGTCACCGACAAGGGTGATGCGGAATGGGATGCGGAAGTGAAGCGCATCATTACCGCCCTGAAGGATGATGGCACGCTCGCAAAGATTTCCGAGAAGTGGTTCAAGGTCGATATTACCAAATATGCCTTCTGATATTGCTCTTCCGGCGACGGAGAGAAGCGACAAAGCCCGTCCGCGGTTTTCCGTGGCCGGGCCTTCCGGCTTTCGCCTGCGCGTCCAACTGATCTGGCTGGGGCTCTTCGTTCTTCTCGTCAGCCTTCTCTACAATCTGGGTCTCGATTTCGGTCTGATCGGCGAAAAGCTGCCCTTCATGCTCGGCCTCCGATTGTCGCCCGACGGCTTTGTGCAGGGCGTTGTGCTCACCATTCTGATCACCGTGATCTCGATGATCGTCTCGCTCTTTGTCGCCGTGCTGACGGCGCTCGGACGGCTGTCATCGAACGCGCTGGCCTTCGGCGTGGCGACCTTTTACGCGTCCTTCTTCCGCGGCACGCCGCTTCTGGTGCAGGTGCTGATCATCTATCTGGCCCTGCCGCAGTTCGGCATCGTGCTGTCGGGCTTTTCTTCCGGCATTCTGGCGTTGTCGCTGAACTACGGCGCCTATCTTGCGGAAACGATCCGGGCAGGCATTCTTTCGGTACCGCGCGGGCAGGCTGAAGCCGCCAAGGCGCTCGGACTCGGACGCGGCGTGATCGCGTTCAAAGTCATCGCGCCGCAGGCGATGCGGATCATCATCCCGCCGGCGGGTGGACATTTCATCTCGATGCTGAAGGATTCCTCGCTCGTCTCGATCATGGGACTGTGGGAACTGAATTTCCTCGCCCAGTCCTATGGGCGATCAACCTATCACTACATGGAAATGCTGCTGACGGCGGCAGCGATTTATTGGTTTCTGTCGATCGGGCTCGAACTCGCTCAAAATCGGCTGGAACAGCGTTTTGGCCGCGGCTTCACTGCCGATCGGCAAGGAGGATAGCATGACAATCACCCCGAGTTTCACCATTCTCGATGGCGGTATGGGCCGGCTGCTCGAACGACTTGGTGCGCCTTTCCGGTTGCCGGAATGGTCGGCCCTGTCGCTGATCGAGGCGCCGGACTATGTGACCCGCGCCCATCAGGCCTATGTCGACAGCGGTGCGATATCATCACGACGAACTCCTATGGTCTTGTGCCGCATATGCTTGGCGAGGAGCGCTTTACCCGCGACGGTCGAGTTCTGGCCGACAGGGCAGGGCGTCTCGCCCGTGAAGTCGTGGATGGTGCAGGCCGCCGCGTTCTCGTCGCGGGGTCGCTGCCACCGCCGTTCGAAAGCTATCGGCCGGAGCGTTTCCAGGCGGATGACGCCCCCCGCATTCTCGAAACCCTCGTGGCCGGTCTTGGTCCGCATGTTGATTTCTGGTTGATTGAAACCCAGAGTTCGACGGTGGAGGCGCTGACGGCTCTGGAGACGGCGAAGGACAGCGGCAAGCCGATCTATGTTTCCTATACGCTGAAGGATGAAGACGGTCGTACCGGACCGCCCGAACTGCGATCGGGCGAGCGTGTCGAAGACGCGGTCAGGAAAACGCTGGAGGCAGGCGCAACCGGCATTTTCTTCAATTGCAGCCAGCCCGAAGTGATGAGCGACGCGGTGCGAGCCGCGCGGCAGGTGGTAGATGAAGCCGGTTCTTCAGCGGTGATCGGCGTTTATGCCAATGCTTTTGCGCCGGAGCCACCGTCGGATACGCCCTATGCCGGCATTTCGGACATTCGCGCGGATCTTGATCCTGAAAATTACCTGAAGTGGATTGACCTCTGGCGTTTGCAGGGCGCGTCCGTTGTGGGTGGCTGCTGCGGGATTGGCCCGGAACATATTCAGGCGATTGCACAACGGCGCTCAGCTCAAGGGATTGCGACGTAATTTTCTACTATTTCAACAAAAATAGTAGATTATTTCTCAGCAACGTGGCCTGCTCTCGTTACCTTTCTCCCACAATTTCTATTGAGGGAGACAATGATGAGCACTGTTCGCAGTTTGGTCTTTGGCGTCGCGGTCGCACTCGGTTTTGGCCTGAATGCGCAGGCCGCTGACCTTTCAGAAATCCGCATCGACTGGGCAACCTACAATCCGGTCAGTGTCCTTTTGAAAAAGGAAGGCCTTCTCGAAAAGGAGTTCGAGAAGGATGGCATCAAGGTAACTTGGGTGCAGTCGGCTGGCTCCAACAAGGCGCTTGAGTTTCTGAACTCAGAGTCGATCGATTTTGGCTCCACGGCAGGTGCGGCCGCGCTGATCGCGCGCGTCAACGGCAATCCGGTGAAATCCATCTACGTCTATTCGCGCCCGGAATGGACCGCGCTCGTGACGCGGCCGGATACAGGCATAACCAAGGTGGAGGACCTGAAGGGTAAGAAGATTGCGGTCACGCGCGGTACTGATCCCCATATCTTCCTGACCCGTGCTCTGGCCGATGCCGGGCTCACCGACAAGGATGTAAGCCTGGTGCTATTGCAGCATGCCGACGGCAAACTTGCCCTGCTGCGTGGCGACGTGGATGCCTGGGCAGGTCTTGATCCGCTGATGGCCTCTGCGGAACTCGAAGGCGGCGCCAAACTCTTTCATCGCAAGCCGGAGAACAACACGTGGGGTGTACTGAACACCACCGAAACCTTTGCCAACGAGCACCCTGATATCGTCAACCGCGTGATCGCGACCTATGAGGTCGCGCGTGCGGAAGCGATCAAGGATCCGGCTGCCCTGAAGGTGGCGTTGGTCGAAGCGGCGAAGCTTCCTGAACCGGTAATCGAAAAACAGCTGGAGCGGACCGATCTCACCCAGCCAGCGATTGGTGAGAAGCAGAAGGGGACCATCCTTGCGGCTGGCCTCGCGCTGCAGCAGGCGGGCGTTTTGCCGGCCGATATCGATGTCGAGAAGACCGTGTCGGAGCTGATCGACACGCGCTTTGCGATTACGCAATAAGGACAGGCCATGACTGAGGTGGTGGAAGAGAGGCTTGCGCTGCTGCAAAGCCACCCCGTCAAAGCGAAGCAATCCTGGCCTCTGGCCAGGATTGTGCTTTCGGTGGTCTTTCCGGTGGGAATTCTTTTGATCTGGGAAGTCGCCGCTTATGGCGGGCTGTTCAACAGCCGTCTGCTTCCTCCGCCTTCCCGTATTCTTGAAACCCTTGCCGGACTTGCCGCCTCAGGCGAGCTTGCCCTCCATATCTGGGCAACAACACTGCGCGTTGCCTTGGGGTTTGTCTTCGGCGCAGTTGCCGCAACCGTGATCGGTGCGATCGTCGGTTACTTTGCAACCATACGCCGGCTGGTCGATCCGACCTTGCAGGCGCTTCGCGCGATCCCATCCATCGCCTGGGTTCCGCTTTTCATTCTCTGGTTCGGTATTTTCGAGACCTCCAAGGTGGTGCTGATTGCCGTCGGAGTGTTTTTCCCGGTCTATCTCGGTGTCGTTGGCGCCCTTCTTTCCGTCGACCGGAAGATCGTTGAAGTCGGGCGCATTTTCCGTCTTTCGGGTTTCGATCTGGTGCGTCGTATTCTGCTGCCGGCGGTCCTGCCGACATTCATTATTTCCCTGCGCGCCGGCCTCGGTCTCGGCTGGATGTTCGTCGTCGCCGCCGAATTCATGGGGGCCTCGGAGGGGCTCGGCTATCTGCTTGTCGATGGTCAGCAACTGGGCAAGCCCGATCAGGTCATGGCGGCTATTCTGGTTTTTGCCATTGTCGGGAAACTGACGGACAGCCTGCTTGTCGCTGCCACAACGCCATTCCTGCACTGGCAGGACAATTTCCGGCGGGAGGCGTGACGTGCTGGAGATCCGGAACCTCACCAAGATTTACCCGAATGGCCAGCATGCCCTGGACCGTTTTTCGCTCTCACTGCCGCGTGGCGAAATCACCGCCGTCATCGGAGGCTCGGGTTGTGGCAAAAGCACCTTGCTGCGGCTGGTCAGTGGCTTGGAAACTCCAACCCAGGGTTCCGTCGTCATCGATGGCCAGATGATCGACAAGCCGCACCCGCTGGTCAACCTCATCTTCCAGGAGCCACGGCTTCTGCCCTGGCTAACGGTTGCCGACAATATCGGTTTCGGTCTTGCGGATCTGGATCGTCAAAAAAGGGATGAGATCGTATCGCATGGTCTCGAGAGGATCGGGCTTTCGGGATACGGCCATCGCTGGCCAAAGGAGCTTTCCGGCGGGCAGGCGCAACGTGTCGCAATCGCGCGTGCACTGGCAACCAGCCCTGAAGTGCTTCTGCTGGACGAGCCGTTTTCGGCTCTTGACGCCTTTACGCGCGCCGACCTGCAGGAGCATCTTCTTAACATCTGGACCGCATCGAGACCGACGATGATCATCGTCACCCATGATATCGACGAAGCGCTTTTCCTGGCGCGGCGGATCGTTGTCATGCAGCCTTCGCCGGGCAGGATTCTCGATGTGATCGATGTTGATCTTGCCGAGCGCCCCGACCGATATAGCGAAGCCTTCGCGAACGCTCGGAAAAATCTGCTTCAGCTTCTTCATCATTCGTTGCGGAGGACGATGGCTGTGAAGGCTTGACTCAAGAGCCGACCAGCTCCAGGCCGTAAACGATGCCACCCCGGTCGAAGCCCATTTCTCGCAGATCATCGTCCCGGAATTCACGCAGCGCGTCCGCAGCCTGCTGTTCAATGCGCTGAGCGACCGCTATCTGCGAGTCCCACGCCTCGATCGTCATTGGCACAATGCCATGACGATCTCGCCGCACAATCCGGTGGTCAATAAGGAATGGATTATCGACAACTGGCACATCGATGGCACAGCACCGCATATCGATCTTCTGGTCGATGCGCGCCGGAAGCTTCTCGGTCACGGCGCGTCCGTGACAGGTTGAAACTTATAGCTCGTTTCCCTCAAACGCTTTTGCGATGACAAGATCTATCTCCACGAGCGCTCCGCGGCCCAGTTTTGCAACGCCGACGGTGGTGCGGCCGGGAAGCGATAGATTGTTGTCGAAGTGCCGGTGGTAAACCGTGTTGAAGCCGACATAGTCCCGATCGAAATCCAACAGGTAGATGCGGACGAACACCGTGTTCTCAAGGTGATAGTTCGCGGCATCGGCAATGCGACGCAGATTTTTGAAAACCAGCTCGGTTTGCTGCCCTATCGTTTTTGGAAGCGGAGCTTCGGGTGCATCCGGGTCGACTGGGAGCTGTCCTGTAACATGCAGCAGGCCGCCGAATTCGACCGCATGCGCATAGCGGGCTGTTGGCGGCGGCGGTGCGGCATCGGAAACGAAGAAGCGGCGTGGAGTTGGCATCGTTGTATTTCCAGATGGGCAGGAGAGGGGTGCCGGACGGATGGACCGGCACCCCCAAGATGCGTCAGCTCCACGGATGGCGGGGAGGATTGATGTCGTTCAGGTAGAAGTTTCCGACATGGAAAAACTTCCAGCGCACCGGGTCGTGCAAGGTGTGGGCCCGGGCATTGCGCCAGTGCCGGTCGAGATTGTGCTTGGCGAGTGTCGATCGTGTGCCGGCAAGCTCGAACAGCTTATTCGTGGCGAGAATGGCAATCTCCGTTGTGAGCACCTTCGCTTCGGCCGTCTTGATCGTCGCGTCGGCAATCGCCTCTTCCGTCGGGTTTTTCAGGCCGCGATCAATGGCTTCGCCCGCAATACCAAGCAAAGCTTCAGCGGCATGCAGCTTGATTTTGAGGTCACCGATCGCGGCAATCGTGAATGGATCTTCTCCGGCCGTTTCCTTGCCGCTGTCGATCCACGGCCTGCTTTGTGTCTTGACGAAAGCGATGGTCTCCTCGATCGCGCCACGCGCAATGCCGACATCGACGGCGGCCTGGATGATCTGCGAAACGGGACCTGCGACGGTCGGCCGGTCAAAGGCCGCGACCGGCAGCAGCCGGCTTCTGTGAACCCTCACGTTTTCGATTTTGACCGACCCGGACGCGGTGGTGCGCTGGCCAAAGCTCGACCAGTTGTTGGTCACCGTGATGCCCGGCGCGTTGCGATCCGTGAAGACGAGGAAACCCTTGCCCTCTTCATCAACCGCGACAATCGGAATGATGTGCGAGAGCAGGGCGCCGGTCGTGTAAAATTTCTCGCCGTTCACAACAGCATGGTCGCCGTCATAAGCGACCCGGGTTTCGAACGCTGCCACCGTCTTGCTGCTCAACTCAGAGAAAGCATTGCCGAAGCGCAGGCCGGACAGTACCCATCCGAAAAATTCCTTCTTCTGCTCTTCCGTGCCATCAAGATCAATGTGTCCGTTGATGGCCAGATGGTTCTGCGTGATCTGTGCGATCGAAGGATCAGCAGCCGCAAGAATGGCGATTACCCGCGCCAAGGTTTTGTAGGATACGCCGGGGCCACCATAGGTCTTTGGAACATTGATGCTCCAGAGCCCACTCTGGGAATAGGCATCGATCTCAGCCAGCGGCAACAGACCTTCGCGATCCCGCAAGGCAGCCCCCACGGCGAATTCGCCGGCCAGGCGTTCGGCAATGGCAATGGCTTCCTCATCGGTGGCAATAATGTGCGCAGGCGTTTCGGGACGCGGACGAGGTGGAACCGGATCGCTGGAATTCACCCGCGGATGCAAGGTGTAGTCTATCGTCTGCTGGTCGATCACTCCCATGGGAAAACTCCTTGTTGATGACGTTTCAGCTTGGCAGACGCACAAAATAGTCTATAGAAATTATATATTATTAAATGTCTGCGACGTGAAAATCCTTGCCCCACAATCTAAAAGGCGCGCAAGTCCCAGACGGAACCTTCTGGAAAAGCGTGAGAGCATCGTCAAATGTTGGCGTGATATGTCCCCGATTGGTCCTTTATCTGCCTTTTTCGCTTGATTTTCAGTCGTTAGGCTTGTCTTCATCGAAACCGACGGAGACGAAAAAATGTCCTATTCAACAGCACTTCTCGTCATTGATGCCCAGGAATCCTTTCGCCAGCGCGACTATTTTCGCGATGAAGAGTTTGCGCACTACATCGCCAGGCAGCAGGAACTGGTCGATGGAGCAAAGGCTGCCGGAATAGCAGTGGTTCAGATTTTCCATGTCGAGGCCAAGGGTGTGTTCAGCGTGGCGTCTGGTTTCGTAAAGCCGATTGCCCCGCTGGCTATCACTCCGGATGCAGTTTTCCATAAACAGCGCCATAGCGCGCTGGTGGGAAGCGGGCTCGATGTCTGGCTGACCGAGAACGGCATCCGTCGCCTTCTCGTGTCGGGCATCCGCACGGAACAATGCTGCGAAACCACGACGCGCCACGCCTCAGATCTCGGCTATGCCGTCGATTACGTGAGCGAAGCAACGCTGACCTTCCCGATGGTTGATGCTGCCGGACGGCAATGGAGCGCGGCCGATATCCGTGCCCGGACGGAGCTTGTCCTTGCCGGACGCTTCGCCCGTATCGTCACCGTCCGGGAAGCTCTGGCGGGTCTTGAACCAGCGGTGGCAGCATGAACGGTAGCGCGGCGATGCGGCATATCCCCGTTTTCCTCGTCGTGCCGCCGCGCGCCCTGCTTCTGGATATCGCCGGCCCTATGGAAGTCTTGCGCCGGGCCAACATGGATCAGGCGAATGTCCGCTTTCTGGTAAATTATGTCGGGCCTTCACCGGAGGTAATGGCTTCGGTCGGGCTCGGCATTGCCGGCATCGGACCGCTTCCGGAACACTTGCCGGACGGCGCCTTCGTGGTCGTCGCCGGTGCAGTTGACGAACCCCTCGGCATCCGGCAGGACACGCGACCGGCCGATGCAGCTCTGGAGTCGGAAATCGTCGCATGGCTGAGGCGAACCATCCGCCCGGGCATCCGCCTCGTGACGATCTGCTCCGGCGCGCTGCTCATCGCCCGCGCCGGGCTACTCGAAGGCCATGAATGCACCACCCACCATTCAATGCTGGCTGATCTTGTTCGTCTCGCGCCGACGGCACGGGTGCGTGATAACCGCCTGTTCGTCGAGGACCGCGAGCGTATGACCAGCGCCGGCGTGACGGCCGGCATTGATCTGATGCTGGCGATCGTGGCGCGCGAAACCAGCCATGCGGTGGCACTTTCCATTGCCCGCAATCTTGTCGTCTATCTGCGGCGTGCCGGCGGCGATCCGCAGCTGTCCCCTTGGCTCGAAGGCCGTAATCATATCCATCCCGCTATCCATCGAGCACAGGATGCCGTAACGGCAGAGCCTTCCGCCGACTGGTCGGTCACATCTCTGGCCAACGTCGCGGTCACAAGCCCGCGTAACCTTTCGAGGCTCTTCAACGAGCATGTCGGTATGAGCGTCATCGACTATGTGAACGGTATGCGCATAGCGTTGGCGCGGGAACTGGTGGTGGGATCACAGATCGACATGGAGCATGTTGCCGAACGCTCGGGCTTCGCTTCCATCCGCCAGTTTCGCAGAGCCTGGAGCCGCATCCATCCCATGACGCCGTCGCGGCTTCGCGCAGCCTCAACCGGCGACGGGGAAATGCGGAAATTGTAGCGCTCCCATCTTGGTGGGAAAGTACGGCAGGCAACAATGAAATTTAAGAATTTCGCCCTCCGCTCTATAGTTTGGTAAACGCTCGCCCCACGCATCTGCGCAAGAACTGCGTCAACGGATCCCGTAGCGCGCCGTGAGGCAGAAACTGATATCCTTGTTTTTAGGAGCGAGCCAGCGCAGACGCAGCATATTGCCGTTGGCCACAGCCACGCCGGCGACATTCATACCCGGAGTGGCTGCAATCAGAGAACCCCATGCGTCCTGCGGCTGCTCAAACACCGCGGCGACAGGGAGAGGTAGGTCGACTTCACAATTGCCAGCCTCTACTGCCGTGGCGGCAAAGCGGCCGCCAATCTCGATCAGGTCATCGTCGACATAGATCCAGTCGAGAACAGTCGCGCTTATGTCCGCGATATTGGTCACTGGAATCAACTCTGGAGAATAACGTTGCCGCTTGCCGACGAGAACAATTGGAGAGCCTATCGTCCAAGGCGTGTCGTTACCGGTCTTTGACAGGTTGATCGCGCGGATGCGATTATTGCTAAAGTTGTTGCCTACGACACCTTGCAGGCGGTCGGCCCCCACAAGCTTTGTGTTCACGACCTCGATATCGGAATTCTGTGACCCGAAACTGAAGGCACGCGACGTTTCTGGGGCACTGAACCCGACATTGTGAAACGTGATGTCCGAAAATGTCACGCCTTCGAGGCATGTCGAATTGTCGTGAATTGCGTGTTCTTCGCAGTTTGACAGTGTAATATTTGAAAATCTGCCGGCGGTAAAAAGCCCATCAGTCAGTTTGATGAGGTTTGTCGGTGTCCTCGCGCCGTTCTTGGCGTTGCCCCCGCCCGTAATTCCGGAAACATTGAAATCAAGTCCACCCGTGAGTTCGAGAATTTCGGTTGCCGAGAGGGTCGACGTGGAGTTGGTGATCGACCCGTGTGTTCCCAGATGGCCATAGAATATGCGGCGACCGATATCGAGCGAGATATCGTTGATCTTCAAACCAACGATCTTCGCTGCATTCAGGCCAACGTTTGCGACAGCGGCGTAATTCAACGAGTGGAAGCGTGTGTCGGATATGGCGATCCCGCGGAAGCCCATGGGGTCATCAAAGACATCGTCGCCTGTTGTGTCACTTGGAACATAACTGCCTAAATCCGGCCAATCGAGGCTGATGCCGAAATGGCAGGACGCAAAATGGTTGCCGTGTGCCGAAAGCCCTCGTCCCTTGTGATAGACGCCCTGATAGAAACCGGCGATGCGGCAGCGACTGATCGTGACGTCGACATCGGCACGCTGGCCATCACCCCTGTCATTATGCAGGCCGTTCTTTTGGTCGTTCCAGTTGTCGGTGTTCGGTCGCGCGGAGAGCAGCGACAGGTCGAACATCTTGAATTCCTGGGATGCGTTTCGGATGAGCGGCTCGCTGCCGCCGTCGTGACACATGATGGTTGAATCCCAGAAGGACCGACCGTTAAAGGAGACGCCCGTGATCTCATCCGGGATGATGAGCTGCGAAACATTGTAGACGCCCCGCTCCCACGTCAATGCGCGGGATCTCAACGGATAATATTCCATCCAGTAGATGGCGTCCTGCAGCGCCGCGGTGTCATCAGCGCGTCCGTCCCCCTTGGCCTTGAAGCCGTCACGAACGCTTGGTTCGTCGCCTTTCAGCCGTCGATACCAGGCACCGAACGCCAGCGGCTTTTTGGGGTCCCTCACCAGAATATGTTCGTTGGGATCCAACCGTGCTGCTTCCGTGCTATCGACGTCTTTCCAGTCGAAGCCGGTGTCGTCCGGAAGGAATGCAAGCTTGGTCGTGTCGGTGTTGAGCGTTCTCAGCGCATCCATGTCGGGAACGCGGCGGATATCGATGCTTTCCGCGGCGGTTCTTGCTGCCTCTGCGGCTTCCTGAGCCAAATTTGCGGAGATTTCAGCACTTGATTGGTCTGTTGCCTTGCCGTCGGCGGCCGCTTGGCCATTCTCCGCGAGAAACGCGGTTGTCTCGGCGTGTCCCAGGCGAGCGATTCCGGTGTCGGCGGCAATCAGTGCTCCGGCACCCAGGAAAGAACGGCGGTCCATGCGGCCTCCCAAACAAAACGTGCCCGATATAGGCGAGTCGATATTTGCAAGTGCAACAAGTCTATGGTGAAAACGCGATGCCGAGATGGAATACCCGTTTTACCGGACAGCGATGAAGCGTGCATCGCGGCCCAGGGTTATCGGGTCGTCCTGACACGGCTTCACGCTGAAAATGCCGGATACCCGACTTGGTTCTACGCCTGAACCGAGTTTTCCGCTTCGCTTTGAGCGGCGCGCGTGTTCGCGCGTCTCTCCGCCACGAGGTCCGCCTTGAACGCGTCGAGGTGCTTCATGAACCTGTCCATATTCTCGACACAGGAATAGAGATTGAAGCGGTAATGCTGGCAATTCTGCAATTTTGTGTAGAAGGCGAAGTCATCGGGCTGCATTTCCCTGAATTCGCTCTCATAGATTTCAATGGTCTTGTTGTCCTCTATCTTCTTCCACAATGGATAGAGCGTGTTGTGCAGCCAGACAGGCATGCCGATGTAGTGGATGTTGTCACCCACGACCCGTTTGGCCAGTTGAGGCTCTCCCTGTCTCGATTTTTCGGGATAAAAGAGGTAAAGAAAGACATTCGGCTTGTTGACGAGACCACGCGCTTCGGCGCGACGGACAGCCTTTGGATTGTATTTTTCCGACTCCCAAAATGACTTGAGCGAGCCAGGTGCGCCGGCCTCGATTTTCCGGCGGATATAGACGTCCCTGTCTACGGTCGTATACGCCGAGAAAAGAAACAGGTTGAAGACGACGTTCGGAAACTTCGAGATGAGCTCCTTCGTCAGGATAATGGCGCCTGTACAGGATTTGCTGGTGCCGATGAAGTTGACGCGCTTGATGGCGTGTTTCTCGATGATTCCGGCCAGAAACTCCGTGTTGATCGAGATGTTGTTGAAATACCATCCGCCGATCAGTTTGACATTGTCTCGGTTGTATCCGCGCAGGATATGTTTGCCGTGACCAAGGATAACATCGACTTCGCCGCTGTTGCCGTTGATTTCGACTACAAACCTCTCACCCATGCCAGTTCCCTTTTTAAGGCCCAGTTTCACAGCAACCCGCCTTTCGCATACATTGATTCAAGGAGCACAAAATCTTCGGGGGTGTCAACGTTGACACCACGGCCCATCACATAGGCAACTGTCTTCGCGGGAAGGAATGTCCGATACTGTTGCAGTGCCGACGTGCGTACGACGTACAATGCGCCATTCAGCAGGTAGGCCGGCGGTAGCGCCTGGCGCGGCACCTCGGACGAGGTGCCTTCGATAAATGGGCGAATGAAGCCGTCATCGCTGATAGCCTTCAGCTTGTGGGGATGCGGTTCCTCCAGACGGGCAACGGATACGGCGGCATCCGCTTGTGCCTCCTGGACCTTCGCAATCATGGCTGCGATATCCTCCGCCTTCCTGATCGGCGAGGTGGGCTGCAGGAGCACGACATAGTCATATCGTGTGGGGAGTTGATCCAGGAGATCGAGAATGACATCGACCGTCTTGGCACTGTCGCTTGCCAGATGCGCTGGACGAAGCCCAGCGGATTTCGCGCCGGCAGCAAGGCCGATGCTCTCATAGGCTTCGCTGTCTGTCGATACATAGACATCGGACACGAGCGGGCAATCCTTGCCCACACGAACGGCCCACTCGAGCAGCGTGACCCCGCCGATCTTTGCAATATTCTTGTTTGGAAACCCCTTGGACCCCGCGCGCGCGGGAACGACCGCCAGAACCTTCAAATGCAATACTCCGTGCTGCCGGATTTTCCGCCGGGGGCGTCATTGGTATCGACGCGCTTGAGCAGGAAAGGGGTATCGAAATCGGAAATCTCGTTGATGCCCCGGAACATGGTCAGGCCGAACGAGAATCCATAGCCCGCGGAGATATCCGCGACGGTCTGCGAAACCGCCTTGGGGCCGCCAAAGGGGTAGGAAATCGAGTGCAGGCTGTTCCTGCCGCCATGCTCCTGCAAAAAACTCATGCAGGCTTCTGTGTCCTGCCGAATTCCATCTTCACTGAGGGTCGCCAGCGGCAAATGTGCGTCTCCGTGGACGCCGAGATAATCGAGGGAGCCCAGTTTCCGAAGGTCGTCGGTATTCATGTAGAGGCTCTTCGAATAAGCCTCTTCATCCGCAACCTCGTCGAAGAGCATTCCAACGATACGATCTTTTTCTGCGGCTGTGAGAATGAAGTTCAGGAGATACTTCAGGCGCTTGGATTCCGGCGGATCGTAGCGATAGAGGCTGTCGATGTTTTCGGGGTAGACGACTTTCGACAAGTCCATCCGCGTGCCGATGAAGTCGTAGAGATGCGCGTCCGGAACCGTGGAACGTATATGATGCAGTTTGTGAACATCGGCGACGGTGTTATCGCGAATGGGAGCGGTCGTTACATAGAATGCGGCGGGAACGCCCTTGCGCTGAAGCAGTTCAAGTGCGGCCATCTGCTCCTTGAGCCCGTCATCGAACGTCAGGAGGCAGAAATTGCCCCCCTTCCGATCGCCCGCCACCATCGAAGCGAGTTCGGCAGGTGCGATGAATTCATAGTGGCGCGACAGGGCATCGACCTGGTCGGACAATTCGCTGAAGGTCCGCGGATATATTCCGCCTTCATAGGTTTCGTCGCGGATGTAGTGGAAGTTGACGATCAGCAGCTTCATTTTTGAGCTCTCCCTATCTTCTCCAAATAGGTCGGGTTGGGTCTGTCCAGGTCGCAATCCGCCTTCGTGATATGCAAGCTATGGATGTCCAGCCCGCTTAGCGAAATGCTTTCATCGAGGTAGCTGATCAGCGAATAGGATTTGGAGGACTTCACCTCCAGCGGGTTATAGAGATAGGCAAGATCGACGAAATCACGCAAATCGAGGCATGGTATGAAGCCGGCCCTCGTCAGGGCGGCATTCATTGCACCGTTGGTTGAGAAGAAGTCGATCAGGTCGATGTCCTCAGAGCGGGCAAAGTAATCGAGTGCCGCAACGACGGGGCTTGTGGGTAATTCCGAGCACAGGATGTCGGTCGGAATCATGATCCTCACACCGGCGACTTCCTCGATCCGATAAATGAATGTGGTGTCCTCACCGATGCGCAAGGCCTGATATCGATAGACAGGATGGTTCGCGTAACGCCATGCCAGATTGGCGTGCGAGCGGTCGAACCGATCCTGCCACGCGCCGTCAATTTTCGCGATGTCGACAGCCGAAAAGGGTAGGGACGCTTCCGAATGTGCGGACGCTACCTTGAACACTTTCGGAATGACCGCATCCATGGTTCCAAGCGCGGTCACCTTGTTGAAGTCGTATATCCGCAAGAGCCGCGGCACTTCCCGAATGAACTTGAAGCCCATTCGAATATAAGCGCGCACGGCATCCTTGGTGATGTTGGCGCCGTACGCGATGTCGAAGTTCCTTTTCACCAGATCGAGCATCGCCTTGGCGACACCCGTCCCGCGGGCCTCCTCCTTGACGATCCATGTCGTGAGTTCTGCACCATTCAGATTTCTGCCTCCCGCATTGAACGTCCGCTTGTTCAATCCGAGGAAGCCGACGATCTCGCCGTCAAGCAGCGCGACGACGCAATGGTCCTTACCCTTGCCGCCGACAGGATCGACGAATTGCCATCGATAAAAGTCAGGGTCCGACAGGATTGTCGGCCTCAGCCAGTTTGCACCGATGAAATCCGTGACCCTTTCGACCGAAAGATCCAGATTACATGCGAAATCAACAGTTGCTTGACGGGACATGATGACTTCGTTCGTTATCAGTAGGCGAGCGTCTTGTGGAACTTCAAGGTGAAGTTGGCCAAGGCATCCGCCGCCTTCTTTCCGGCATGGCCGTCACCATAGATATGCTCGGAGGCGTAATGGCCGTGGGCAATCTGCTTGACGATTTGTGCCTTGATATCTTCGGCGTTATGACCGCAATCCACGACATTCTTGCCGCGTTCGCGCGCGGTTTGCCGGGAGCCGATATTGACGACAGGAACGCCCAGGAAGGCGCATTCACGAATGCCGACGCTGGAGTTGCCTATCAGGCAGGCCGAATTCTTGACGAGACGAAGGAAGTCTTCCGGTTCCATGTTCTTGAAGAAACGGGCCTTGCTGAGATCGTATTCTTCGCGGTGATGGCGAAGGCCACTTGAAATGCTTTCCCCGCCAAGATCGGCGTTCGGCCAGAACCAGAAGGTGGGCATGTTCAGGGCGTTGACAGCCTTGATGGTTTCCTCGATCTGGTCGCGCGCATGCGAATCTTCGGTGGTCACGGCGTGTTGCATGACAACGATATACTCGCCCGTCGGCTTTATCTCGGCGCCGACCCCACCATATTTTGCGGTCGGGTCGAAATCGATGGCCGGACTCTCGAGAACGGCACGGGCGATGTCCATCGACGGGCAGCCGGTATTCAAGATCGAGGCGGCATGCTCGCCCATCTTCAGAACCCGCTCCTTGGCAAGTTCGCTGGCGACCAGATGAAGATCCGCAAATTTCGTGTTCGCATGACGAACCTTCTCGTCAATGCTGCCGGTCACCTCGCCACCCTGAATGTGGGCAAGTGGAATATTCTGGTAGGAGGCGGCGATCGATGTCGCGATCGTTTCGAACCGGTCGGCGATGGTCACGACGATGTCGGGCTTCAGGTTCTGGAATGCCGTTGCCAGTTCCATGATCGCAAGGCCGGTCGTCTTGGCCATGGAAGTCTGCGCGGTGCCTGACAAAAGATTGTAAATCCGTTCGGAAATTTCAAAGCCGTCTTTTTCCGCGATCGGCCCCACATCACCATATTTATCCAGCAACGCCGATCCGGCAAGAACCAGTTGAAGCTCGAGATCTTCATGTCTCTGGATGGCGTGAAGCATGGTTCTAACGCGCGCGTAACTCGGCCGTGCTGTAACGACCACGCAAATTTTTCTCTTAGACACTTACATCACCTTCCTGCAAAAAATTCCACCGGTCCAGATCACGGGTGAGCGTTTTGCCCACGGCACGCTGATATTCCTTCGCCGGTATTCCATGACCTGCGGGCTTCTTCGCCTCAAGATCGTCAAATGTGAGAACGTCGCCCGCCTTCAGATTCCGGTTTACGGCAAGCGATTTGCCGAACACCTTCCTCAAGGCTTCGAACTTCGTGCTGTCCGCCTTCTCCGTACCCAATCCCATCGCGGCTTCGATGAAACGCACGCCCTGTGCTAGGCTCCGGACTTCGTCAACGTTGAGCGAAGAGGTGCTGTCCGGCCCGAACATTCTCTTATCAAAAGTGATATGGAACTCCAACACCGATGCCCCGAGCGCTGCTGCGGCGAGGCAGGGATAGATGACCCCAGAGTGGTCCGACAGCCCGACAGGCAGATCGTATCGTTTCTGGAGAACATCCATAACCCGCAATCCGACATCTTCCGCCTTGGTCGGATAGCTCGTGCAGCACTGCAGCACAGTGAGCTTGTTTCCAAAAGCCCGGAGGAAATTCACGGCGTTATCAAGTTCGTCGAGATCGCTCATGCCGCTCGAAAGGATGATGTCCTTGCCGGTACGGGCGATCTTCTCAAGCATGAGAAAGTTGGAAACTTCGCCGGAGCCAATCTTGTACTTGGCCACACCAACGTCTTCGAGAAGATCCACCGCAGCATTGGAGAATGGCGAGCTGATGAAATCCAGTCCCGCCTTGTCGCAATGCTCCTTGATCCCGTGCCATTGCTCGAGAGTGAATTCCATTCTCTTCCAATAGTCGTAACGCGTATTGTCCTCGTAGCTGAACTTCGTACGGAACGGTTCGTGAGCGCTGCTTTCCGCTTCTGCGATATGCGTCTGGAACTTGATGGCATCGACGTCGCTACCGACGAGAGAATCGATGAAAGAATGCGCCATTCCGAGGCTACCGTCATGGGCCTGGCCAACCTCGGCAATTATGTAACAACCTGCAACGCTCACCCAATTTTCCTTTCAGGTTCTGTCTCAAAGCCTTCATCGAGCAGGCCTTGGAATATCGCTTTAACATCCGTCTTCGCGTAGTTGCCGGTTCTGGACTCGCGAAGTGTGAAATCCAGCGTCTCTGCCTTTGAATACAAGGCAGCCGCATTCTTGACGTGGAAAAAGCTACCGTTGTCGACTTCCTGCGTGTAGTTCTGGTAACCCTTTTCCCCGAATACGAAATTGTAGAGGCCGGCATAGTCGGCTTCGATTGCCACCGTGGACCCTTCCGATATCGCGATGTCGGCATGCTCGAACAACTGCGCCAGAACGATCTGGTCGAAGTAGGTATCGAGCAACACGTTGTCGTGCGGGGCAGGCCCGAAATCTGCCAGCGTGAAGCGATTTCCCTTGGGATGGTGACGAACGACCCACAAGTAATCCGGGGGCGAGCGGCGGATCAACTCCTTATAGATATGCGGAACATCGCCCTGGTTTTGCATGATCAGCAAGCCCTTGACGCGATACTGAGAGAATTTCTGCTGATACTCCTCGGCCAAAGGTGGCGTGAGTTCCAGTTGTCGCGTGAGCCACGGAAAGCCGGTCACGACCGGGGCGTGCTTGGTGCCTCTGAAAACCTTCCGGATTGAATCGGCTTCCTTCTCGCCCCACACAAAGAAGGTATCGACCACAGCCTGGTAGCCTTCGGGCGGCATTTCTTCCCAATCATTGTACAGCGGATTGTACCCGACCTGGATGCCGTGCTGAATGTCCACCGTCTTGATCCCCAAATGGTGGGCGGCAGAAATCAAAGGTGCCTGGTAATGGAAGCCGTTGAGAAACAGCACTCGCGGATTTATCCGACGTAGGAGGTCGATGTAATAATCCCGTGTGTGCATTTCCCAGTTTATGAATTTTCGGAAAATCGGATGCGTGTATTCCAGCGATGGGATCCTGCGATTGAGCCGCTTCAGAAGCCCGACGGGATAACTCATCCGCGAATGATCATCGCGCTGTGTCGGAACAGGCGCCATCACATACTGGGCCTTGTGATGATACATCTTCGACCGTTCCAACTGCGGCGATTTCACCCTCAGCATTTCCATCTTCATCGCGGAGCCAACTTCCCCCGCAATCTCGTAGAATGGATCGGTGACACGATGATAGTAGCTGCCATCGGGCAGAAGCACCGTCTCGGAAGCATTGGTGACGACCATGAACAGGAAGTCGACATTGTAGCTGCCGGGCTTTATCTCATTGATATCCAGCGCGTTATATTTCTTCTTGAGCTTCGGACGGTCAGCAAGGGGCAAGTCCGAGAGGCGGCCTCGTTGCATCGCCTCCGGCGGAATCTTCGCCTTTTCCATCTTTCCCCGCCCGACGCCGTAGAGTTGGACCCACAATCGCTGGCGAAAGTAGGGCCAAAGGTATTCGTCACCCAGCTTCAAGCCGTTGACGTCCGCGAGGGCGGCAAACTTTGTAAGATCCTTGAAATGGCTCTGGAGGGTTTTCTCCGTGGTCGTCGGCTTCACGAGGAAGGCCAGCCAAGGAATGTTGCGGAGAAGCTTCCTGACATTCTTTCTGATGATTCTGTATAGTTTCACCGATCGGCCCCTTTTTTCTCCATCGATCCCTCTTTCGTGGCGGTTCTTCTGAAATAGAGGGACATTTGTGTCAAAATTGACATCCAGTTCCAAAATCTGCCTTGCGCTTTCTTTGTCAGATAAAGAGACGGAAAGCCGCTCCTGTCATAAAACAATTTCATCGGCGTCAGCGTGCCTTGCGCCCGTTGCTCATCCAGTTCGGCCAGTTTCGTTGTGAGGTCACTTGCAAAGGTGTCGGAGAAGGAAGCGTTCTCCTGCAACCATTCCTTTGCGACCTCCGGGATTTTGTCGTCTCTCAGATCCTGCAACGAAACAAACAATCCACTGCCGATAAATGCCGTGTTGCCAATATGTGTACCAATGCCGAAGTCGCTGATAACCGCGACCCTTATTCCCATTTCCAATGCTTCAAATAGTACCGTGGATGAAATGGATACACAAAGGTCCATTTTGGGTAAGATCTCTTCGGTGCCGTCATAGGAAAACACGACATTGGTTGGATGGGGTCTGACAGTATAGTGCCAGATTTTCCGGAAGCTGTGTTTCTCCTTGCTTGAGTTGGTGTGTCGAATACCCTCTACGCTGCGCAATTTGATGACAAGCTGCCTGGTGGGGTGCGCGCGCGCATATGCCGCCAGTTGCTCCATCAGCAATATCTTCTGCCGCAAATTGCTGGGGCGCCCAACCTGTTCGACGAAGAGGATGCTTTGTGGCGGCCCGTTCTGCGGCAGTGCAGGAAGCCGATCGTTTTGGCGAAGGTATCCCGCCAAGACCAGAGGCGATGCGTCCAGATGGAACTCCGTGATCAGTTCCTGAAAGAACGACATATCTCTAGTCGAGTTGACGCAGATGATGTCAGCGCCTTGCCGGCACAGGAAACCGTGTGGATCCCCTGGCTCCATAAGACCGTTGAATCCCGCGATGACCAGCGGTCTGGCAGGGAATTCGTGCTGGCGGTCAGCTATGGTGCTCATGGCTCTCACTGCTTGGCTGCCCCCAAGCGCGAGGATAACGTAGTCGTACTCGAACAACGCGGAACTGTTGAGGATCGGGTCGAGATCACGATACTGCCTTACGGTGTAATTCGGGAGAATATACCTCTGACGGATGGAGGACGGTATTTCTTCGAACATGACCGTAATTTCGCATGAGTGCTGAAAAAAGGCGGCCAGTGAGACACCCCATTTCACGCGGGAGTCGAAATCCGACAAGACGAGAAGCTTGCGTTGTTTTTCAGCGTTACCCGCCGTGTTCATAGTCACGGCGCGGTTCTCTGCACCTGTTTCGGTGCCGATAGTCTTGTTATGTCTGAGCATGTCGTGCTCGTCGTCCCGTATGATCAATCAGAATAACAAACGCATCTGATTTAGCGACTGCTTATGCGGAGAGAGAATTCGACATGTTGGAAAGGCTACCCGGCGTCGAAGTGCGTCTCGCGATCTGCTACCGGCAAGCGGCGCGGCGAGACACGCATTACATCGCTGTGTCCGGAAATGCAAATCCACCAACCGAACAACCAATATATGCTCAGGATTGAGACAGCGCGAACTGCGGCAGTTGCAGAATTCCCCCAGAAATGACGCGGCGCATCACGGCTTGAGTGCATCAAACCGCATTGACGCGGCGATGGACTTTGATCCACAAGGGTCGAATTTTGGTCTTCTCTAGTTGTTACATGTCAACTATGGATAGCGGCGCTGGAGAGCCAGAATTAGGTGGTGCTTGCATTCAATTGTCGTGAAGGATTTACACCGCCGCGCCACAACTCTAAAAGCAGCCGAAAGATCGATCACAATAAAAGGTCTCAAAAAATCTATTATGATGAAAGTGCTGACTGTTTTTGGAACTCGTCCCGAAGCCATCAAGATGGCGCCCTTGGTACTCGGTCTGGAGCGTGATGATCGGTTTCAAAGTGTTGTATGTGTTACCGCTCAACATCGCGAAATGCTCGACCAAGTCATCGATCTCTTTGGAATCAAGCCGGATTACGACCTGAATGTCATGCGCGACAAGCAGGACCTTCATAGCCTGACGGCAACGATGGTTCAGGGATTGCGGTCGGTGATCAGTGAAACCTCGCCTGATATCGTCCTGGTGCATGGCGATACGACAACCACGTTGGCGACGTCTTTGGCCGCGTACTATTCAGGTAAACCGGTCGGACACGTCGAGGCAGGTTTGCGGACAGGCGATATCTATTCGCCTTGGCCGGAAGAAGGAAATCGCCGTGTTGTCGGTGCGCTCGCGACCCTGCATTTTTCGCCGACGGACGGTGCGCGGGATAATCTCCTGCGCGAGAATGTCCCTGCTGATCGTATCATCGTGACCGGCAATACGGTTATCGATGCTCTCGTCGAAATATCCGGGCGTTTGCAGAGCGACGCACAGCTAAACGACAGCTTGCAGGCACGCTTCCCTTTTTACGTCCCGCATCGCAAGATCGTTCTTGTAACCGGCCATCGGCGTGAGAGCTTTGGTTCGGGCTTTGAGCGCATCTGCCTCGCCCTTCGCGAGCTCGCCACCAATTTCGGCGACGTGGACTTCGTCTATCCCATGCACATGAACCCGCAAGTGCGTGAACCGGTTACCCGGATTCTGGGCTCGACGACAAATGTCCATCTGATCGAGCCGCTGGACTATCTGCCGTTCGTTTGGCTGATGAACCAGTCTCATATCATTCTGACAGATTCGGGCGGCATCCAGGAAGAAGCCCCATCGTTGGGCAAGCCAGTGCTTCTGATGAGAGATACGACGGAAAGGCCTGAAGCGGTTGAAGCCGGCACGGTACGCCTTGTCGGAACCGACAATGACCTCATCGTCAAATGGGTCTCCACGCTTCTGACCGATGAAGCCGAATATCAGGCCATGAGCCGCGCGCATAACCCTTATGGCGATGGCAAATCCGTCGCCAGAATTTTAGATGCACTGCAGGAATTTGGAGTAAATCGATGAAACCGTTTAATTCCGTATGTATTGTCGGCCTTGGCTATATCGGCCTACCCACGGCGGTGGTCTTTGCCTTGCGGGCGATCAAGGTGATCGGGCTTGATGTCAATGCCAGTGCGGTCGAAAAGATCAATTCCGGCGAACCGCACATCGTCGAGCCTGGCTTGGCTGATGCTCTCCGGCGTTCCGTCACTGCCGGCTATTTGCGCGCGACAACCGTGCCCGAGTCGGCCGATGCGTTTCTGATTGCCGTGCCGACGCCGTTCCGCGTTGGAATCAATACGCACGACCCGGATCTTTCCTATGTTGAATCCGCCAGCCGGTCGATCGCCCCCGTGCTGAAGAAGGGAGACCTTGTCGTGCTGGAATCGACCAGCCCTGTCGGTGCGACCGAGCAGATGGCTGAATGGCTTGCTCAGGAACGCCCGGATTTGACATTCCCGCAGACGGCGGGTGAGGCCTCGGACATCCGGATCGCGCACTGCCCCGAGCGCATCCTTCCCGGCCACGCGCTGACGGAATTGATTACGAACGACCGTATCATCGGCGGCATGACCGACGCCTGCTCCTCGCGCGCACGGGATCTGTACAAGATGGTCGTCGAAGGAGACTGCATCGAAACCGACTGCCGAACTGCCGAACTGGCCAAGCTGACTGAGAACAGCTTCCGCGACGTCAATATCGCTTTCGCAAACGAACTCTCGCTCATCTGCGATCGTCTCGGGATCAACGTCTGGGAGTTGATCAAGCTTGCCAACAGGCATCCGCGCGTGAATATCCTGCAGCCGGGTCCCGGTGTTGGCGGACATTGCATCGCCGTTGATCCCTGGTTTATCGTCAGCCAGGCTCCGGAAGAGGCGAAAATCATCCGGACAGCACGTGAGGTCAACGACGGTAAGCCGGAATGGGTCTTGGCAAAGGTCAACGAAGCTGTGGCCAACTACACCAAGTCCAGTTCCGAGGCGCCGCGCATCGGTTGCTTCGGCCTGTCGTTCAAGCCGAACATCGATGACGTCCGCGAAAGCCCCGCAATGAAGATCGTTGCGCGTCTTGCCGAACAGTTTCCGGGACTGGTGGATGTCGTCGAGCCTCATCTGCATGAATTGCCCAAGAGCGTTAAGTCGCAGGCAAACCTGGTCAGCACTGCCGACGCCTTCCGGTCATGCAAGATTCTTGTGATGCTGGTCGATCACGATGACTTCAAGGCGATACCAACGCCCCTTACGAGCGATTACGCAATTATCGATACAAAGGGCATCTGGCTGAACAGGCCCATCTAAGCGACTTGGTAATACGTCCATTTTTGAATACCCCCTGCGCCGGAGTGGTGCAGGGGGTGTAAACAACCAAGTCTTCCAAGCGGCTCCGCCATGCTTGGGGACGATGGCGATCGGATGGTGCGGCCACCCTGTCGCAATAAATCCCAAGTGTGTTCGCTCGCAATCGCGCCCCCGGCAGGGCGCAGATCAATCGCGATGGGTCAACCTCAGCAGAGGGTTGATGCGAGCGACTCCGGCAAGTGCAAAGCCAGGCGTGATCGGCCATGCTGTGTCGAGCCATCTCCCGGATGCCCATGAAAGGCGAAAGCACACTGCTGCCCCTGACCCTGCTTGCGACAATTCGTCCACACGAGGCCTGGCGGCGATGTCCGGAAATCAAGTCTCTGGGTTCATTTACTTTTAAACCTGTCCGGCTCAGATGAATGTCCGTCGCGGCGTGGCCGCAATGAATGTGAAGTCTATCGCATCCCTATCTCGTTCTTGCTCCTCCGTAAAATGAATGCAACAATCCTGTGGGATTATGTCTCTTAATGCTTCGCTAATGTTGAAATTTTCTATTCATCTACCATAGCGCGAGTTCCGTTTAGCCTATTCGTTCCCTTCGTTCAGATTGCAAGAGGAGTGGACAGATGCCCGAACCATCCAGCGTAAAAACATTGCCCGTATTCGCCGACGCGGCCGCAGGGTATTCGATCGATGCGTGGCAGCGCTGGATCCTGTTCCTCGATGTGATGCGGCGCCGGGCGGAGCAGTATGAAGAACATGCGGTACAGAAAGCGCCGCATGTGCTGGATTATCAGGCTGAACTGATCGCCGATGCCCGTGCCTTCGACGAGCCGGTCAATTATGCACTCGTCCGCATCATACCGCCCGAGGGCGTGACGATCGATCCGCTCAAGCGACCATTCGTTGTTGTCGACCCGCGGGCGGGGCATGGCCCGGGTATTGGTGGCTTCAAGGCCGACAGCGAGATCGGCGTCGCGATGAAAGCCGGCCATGCCTGCTATTTCATCGGCTTCCTGCCCGAGCCGGTGCCTGGCCAGACGATCGAGAAGATTGCCCGTGCCGAGGCACGCTTTCTGGAGATCGTCATTGCGCGCCATCCCGAGGCGGATGGGAAACCCTGTGTCATCGGCAACTGCCAGGCCGGTTGGGCGGTCATGATGCTCGCTGCGCTGAGGCCTGCCCTTTTTGGTCCCGTCATCATTGCGGGCGCGCCGCTTTCCTACTGGGCCGGCGTGCATGGGCAAAATCCGATGCGCTACTCCGGTGGGCTGCTGGGCGGAAGCTGGCTGACCGCGCTGTTCGGAGATCTGGGTGCAGGCAAATTCGATGGCGCCTGGCTCGTGCAGAATTTCGAAAACCAGAACCCGGCCAATACGCTTTGGACCAAGCAGTACAATCTCTATTCCAAGGTCGATACGGAAGCGGAACGCTATCTCGGTTTCGAGCGCTGGTGGGGCGGACACGTGATGCTCAACGCAGAGGAGATGCAGTTCATCGTCGATGAACTCTTCGTCGGCAACAAGCTTGCTGCCGGAGAAATCCGCACGTCCGATGGAACTACGGTCGATCTGCGCACGATCCGTTCGCCGATCGTTGTCTTTTGCTCGAAGGGTGACAATATCACACCGCCCCAGCAGGCGCTCGGATGGATCCTTGATCTCTACGATAATGTCGATGAGATCCGATCTCTTGGCCAGACGATTGTCTACGTCGTGCATGAAAAGGTCGGGCATCTCGGAATTTTCGTGTCGGCCGGCGTCGCGCGCAAGGAGCACGATGAATTTGCGTCCAATATCGACCTGATCGACGTTCTGCCTCCGGGGCTTTACGAAGGTGTTTTCGAGCCCAAAGGCGAGGCTATCGAAAATCCGGACCTCGTGACCGGTGAATGGAATATGCGATGCGAACGGCGCACGCTCGATGACATCCGCGCGCTCGGCGGCAATGACATCCAGGATGACAACCGTTTTGCTGCTGCTGCGCGCCTGTCCGAGATCAATCTCGCCCTCTATCGCGCGTTCTTACAGCCGGCGGTGAAGGCTGCGGTCAATCCCGCCTGGGCGGAAACCATGCGGCGGATGCATCCGCTGCGGCTGAGCTACGAACTGTTTGGCGCGTCCAACCCCTTTCTCTCCTGGGTCGAGGGCGCAGCGGAACAGGTTCGCGGAAACCGGCGCGGCATTGAGGCGGACAACCCCTTCCTGGCTCTTCAGGAACAGATGTCCGACCGTATTGTCGAGAGCTTGGAGAGCTGGCGCAAAATGTCTGAGAGAGCCGCGGAGCAAACGTTCCTTGCTCTGTACGGATCGCCGGCACTGCAGGCCGCATTGGGAGGTGATCCAGAATCGAATCGGCCGCCGCGCCGCGCCCCCAAGAGCATCCTGACCAATACACTGGTCGCAGCCCGAACCTCGGCGCTGCGCGACAAGATTGCCCAGGGCGGACTATTGGAAGCGCTCGTGCGCTCTTTGCTGTTCGTCAGCAGGGCTCTCAACGGAGCCGATGAGCGTGGCTTCGAGGCAGTCCGCCGGATTCGCCGCGATCACCAAGGCGCCAATCGGTTGAACCTTGCCGAGTTCAAGGCAATGGTGCGTGAACAATACTACATTCTTCTCCATGACGAAGCGGAGGCGCTTGCAGCGATATCCGCCATGCTCCCGCACAACATCGAGGAACGGCGCACTGCGCACGCCGCCCTTCGCAATGTGCTGGAAGCGTCGGGTCCATTGAGCGATGCCGTTGATGAACGGTTTCAGCGGATCACGGAACTTTTCGATGTTTCGGAAAGGTCGGAAAGGCAGGTGCAGAGCGGCGAGCCGACCCCTTTGCCGGTGCGGACCAAGCCGCGCAACCGAAGCGCATAATCGAGACGGGAGACTTTGATTTGATTGATACGCTCACGACAGCACCCGGGCCGTCCAAATACGACCTCCTGATTGCGGCGGCACAGGAAGCGCCGTCGGCCGTGACGATCGTGGCGCATCCCTGCGATGAAACATCGTTGCGCGGGGCGCTGGAGGCGGCGGAAACTCGTCTGATCGTCCCGGTGCTGGTCGGTCCGGAGGCGAAAATTCGCAAGGTGGCGAGTGAGCATGGGCTTGATCTGCGCGATCACGAGATCATCGATGCGCCGCACAGCCACGCAGCCGCGGCAAAAGCGGTGGCTCTGATCCGTGAGGGCAAGGGCGATCTGCTGATGAAGGGCAGCCTGCATACTGACGAACTGATGCGGGAGGTGACAGCGTCGGCCACGGGCTTGCGGACGGATCGCCGTATCAGCCATGTCTTCGTGATAGATGTGCCGCGGCATCCAGACACGCTTTTCATTACGGATGCGGCGATCAATATTTTTCCCGATCTCGATGTCAAACGCGACATCGTCCAGAATGCGATCGACCTTTGGGTAACGATCGGCCTTGGCGAACCGCGCGTCGCAATCGTCTCGGCCGTCGAGACGGTGACGACCAAGATTCCCTCCACTATCGAGGCGGCCGCCCTCTGCAAGATGGCGGAACGCGGCCAGATCACCGGTGGTGTGCTGGACGGCCCGCTGGCGTTCGATAACGCGATCAGCCCGGAGGCTGCCGAAATCAAGGGACTAACCTCCCCGGTGGCCGGTCGCGCGCAGATCATCGTCGTACCGGATCTGGAAGCCGGCAACATGCTGGCAAAAAACCTGACCTTCCTCTCGGGTGCCGATGCGGCCGGCATCGTGCTGGGAGCACGCGTGCCGATCGTCCTGACCTCGCGCGCGGACTCCGTGCGTAGCCGGCTTGCCTCCTGCGCCGTCGCGAGCCTTTATGCGGCGGCTCGGCGCCGGCTGGCGCAAGTCGCGGCGGCCTGACACATGGATGTGCTGCTGGTCGTCAATGCTGGCTCATCAAGCCTCAAGTTTCAGATTTTCGAGGTGTCCGGAACGGCGCTTGAGCGCCGTTTCCGGGGACAAATGGATGGTATCGGCACACGCCCGCGCTTGAAGGCGGCGTCCGCTGACGGCACCGTGCTGGTCGATCGCACCTACGAGCCGGCGGCGATAAAGGACCTGCCCGCGGCTATTGCCGAAACGCGGGAATGGTTGCAGTCGCTGGGTGGCATGAGCCTTCGTGCGATCGGTCACCGCGTGGTGCATGGCGGTCCGGACTATGCGCAGCCGATGCTGATCGACCATGAACTCTTGGACAAGCTGGCCACGTTTCAGGATCTGGCGCCGCTGCATCAGCCCAACAATCTGGCACCGATCCGGCTTGCCATGGACATCAATCCGGATGTGCCGCAGATCGCCTGTTTCGATACGGCCTTCCACCGGGGGCATGAGGTGCATACCGATTGCTACGCGCTGCCATGGGCGTTTTATGAGGCAGGGGTCCGGCGGTATGGCTTTCACGGCCTGTCCTACGAATATATTGCCGAGAGACTGGTTGAAGTTGCACCCGCGATCGCTGGCGGTCGCGTGATTGTCGCCCATCTGGGAAGCGGCGCTTCGATGTGTGCGTTGAAGGATGGGCGCAGCCTGGAGACGACCATGGGCTTCACGGCCCTGGACGGATTGCCGATGGGGACCAGACCGGGACAGATGGATCCGGGCGTCGTCCTCTACCTGATTGATCAGAAGGGAATGAGCAGCAGCGAGGTGACAGACCTGCTCTACAGGTCGTCCGGGCTCAAGGGCTTGTCGGGAATATCCGGCGATATGCGCGATCTTCTTGCCAGCGGGGAACCGCAGGCAGCGCTTGCGATTGATCACTTCATCCACCGCTGTGCGCTCAACGCCGGCATGCTCGCCGGTGCGCTGGGCGGTCTCGATGCCTTCGTCTTCACGGCCGGTGTGGGGGAAAATGCTCCGTTGATCCGGGCGCGTATCGCCAAGCGGCTGGAATGGTTGGGCGCCGAGCTGGATTCCGATGCCAACGAAAATGGCGCAACACTGATTTCTACCGGGGCGAGCCGCGTCGCACTCTATGTCCTGCCCACGGACGAGGAGTTGATGATCGCCCGCCACACGCTTGCATTGATCCGATCCTCTTGAAAGTCAGACAGCGGGAGAAGCAATCATGTCCCTACCAGTCGTCAGCGCGCAGCTTCTCAAGGGCAAAAAGGGGCTGATCGTCGGGATCGCCAATGATCGATCCATCGCCTGGGGCTGCGCGCGTGCTTTTCGGGCCTTCGGTGCCGAACTTGCGATCACCTATCTCAACGACAAGGCCAAGCCACATGTCGAACCGTTGGCGCGGGAGGTCGAAAGCCCGATTTTCATGCCGATGGACATGGCTGTAGAGGGGCAACTCGAGGCGGTCTTCGACACCATCGAGAAGACGTGGGGCGAACTGGATTTCGTTGTCCACTCCATCGCCTTTTCGCCGAAGGAGGCGCTGGCCGGGCGGGTTGTGGATGTGCCGCGCGATGGATTCCTGAAGACGATGGACATCTCCTGCTGGTCGTTCCTGCGCATGGCGCATCTTGCCGAACCATTGATGAAGAATGGCGGCGCCCTTTTCACCATGACCTATTACGGCGCACAGAAGGTTGTCGACAATTACAATATCATGGGCGTCGCGAAGGCGGCGCTCGAGAGTGCCGTGCGATACCTGGCTGCCGAGCTCGGCCCTAAGAACATCCGGGTCCATGCTATCTCTCCGGGAGCGCTGGCAACACGCGCAGCCTCCGGCATTCCGGAATTCGATGAATTGTTGGAAAAGACCAAGACTAAGGCCCCGGTCCGGGAACTGATCAGCATTGACGATGTCGGCGTTGCGACTGCCTTTCTTGCCCATGACGCGGCGCGGCTGATCACAGGACAGGTTCTTTACGTCGATGGCGGGTACCATATCATCGATTGATCGAGGTGCCGACCCGGCGATATCCGGGATTTCGACTGCGATATCATGATCCCAGCGTCACCCGACTGTTGGCGGGTGACGCTATTTGCGATCAACTGTCGTCAACTTATCTGCGGCGGCAGAAGATATAGCGTCATCGCCAGGATGACATAGACCATCAGCAACAGAACGCCGACGAACCACGTCGAGCGCCCGTTCGAGGTGACAAGAACCACCGTCATCGCGGCAAGGAACATCATGACGACAGCACCCGGCCAGAACTGAAGGTCCATTGGGGCCGGACCGAGGACGTAACTCAGGAGAACAAGGACCGGTGCAACGAAAAGAGCGATCTGTGCGGCGCTGCCGAGCGCGATACCGACGCTGAGGTCAAGGCGGTTCTTGCGTGCACCGGAAAACGCAGAGGTCATTTCCGCTGCGCCGCCGACCAATGCGACTATGATGAAGCCGACGAAAGCCGGTGTCATGCCGAAAGAGACAGCCGCGTGCTGGACAGATTCGACGAAGATTTCGCTGACCAGAGCGACCAAAACCGTTGCGCCGGCAAGTGTCGCCAAGGCAGCCCCCAATGGCGTGTGCTCTCCCGCGTGACCTTCATTGTCGCTGAAGAATTCCCGGTGGGTTTTCAAGGAAAACAGAAGACCGAAGCCATAGACAATGATGAGCAGGATGGAGAGGCCAACACTCAGTTGATGGGTGAATTTCGACATTGCGAGGGAGTCTGCAGCGGTCACGGCTGATGGGATGAGAATTGCGATCGTGGCAACGAAAACCAGGCTGGCCTGAAATCTGGCGTTGACCCGATTGAACTCCTGTACACGGTGCTTCAGTCCGCCAAGCAAAAACGAGGCGCCCAGCATGAAGAGCGTATTGGTGACGATTGCGCCTGCAATCGATGCCTTGACCAGTGCATATTCGCCGGCGCGCAGCGCCGTCAGCGCAATGACCAGTTCCGTCAGATTTCCAAGGCTCGCATTGAGCAGTCCGCCTGTGGCGTCGCCCATCCGGCTGGCGACGGCCTCCGTCGAATGACTGAGCAGAAAAGCCAGCGGGAAGATTGCCAGCACCGACAGCATGAACAGCACTGTATGGGCTTGCGGCACCATCTGATTTGCGATGAACAGGACCGGCACGAAAACAAGCAGCCAGAGCTGGCGATTGTTCCGGATGTCTTGAAGGAGATTGCCCATTGTCAGCTCCAGGGTGGTGGTCAGCGCCTGTCATCTCGAATTTGCCCACAGCTCCGCGAGGCTGTGTCGGCGTCCAAAGCGTGCCGCGATCTGCCAGATTGCGCTCACGCTTTAGCGCCCTGTTTTATCGCATGTCGTCGCCGCAAAACCGTTGCACACTTTGCGCGACATGCCTTTAGCCCCCGAGCGCGATGGTCACGGCAACAAGGACTGAGCCAACCGAAGCCATTGCAAGTGCCATGGGCAGGGGCCGGCCGCCGGAGAACCTGCCGAGTTGTGCTCCGATCACGAAAAGCATCAGCAGGGCTACCGCGTTGGAGCAGCGCATCGCCACATGCAGGTTCTCAATGAACAGGAAGGGTAGGCTGGGTGGCAACGTCGAGAGGACGACCAATGCGAAAATCAACAGTGCCGCCTTCAGGTCATGAACAACGAAAAGCTGCTTATTCGGCTGCACCCGTTGGTCGCGGAGGCGCGCCAGAAGAGACCCGGCTTCTTCCTCGGAGAATACGTTACGAACCTCCTCCGGCAGGTTTTCGCGAATGGCGGCCTGCGCCTGAGGCGCCGGCAAGCTTCGAACGGCGGCCATGAAGTTGAAATGCCGCCGCCGTTCGATCACAGTCGCGAGCACATACATGACAGCGTCGACGATCCCCCAAGCGATATTGCATCCCAATGCAGCGGCGAGCACACTGCGAACCTCATCGCCCCCGGCTACCGAGGCACTCATCGTTCCGGTAAACGACAAGGCCATCAGTAGCCCGAAGATGATCTCCGACATCCGGTCTATCGGCTCCAGCACGGGTTTCTTGGAGGCCTGTAACGTCATGCTGTGCCTTTTAACTGCAGCCGTCTGAAGTCTTCACTCCATCATCAGCGCCCGCGCCCGCCGCCACCACGACCGCCACCACCGCGTCCACCGCCGCCGCCATGGAATCTAGGACCTCCACCTCCTCCTCCCTGGAAGCTTCTTCCGCCGTAACCGCCGCCGCGATTATAGTTCTGGAAGTTGCCGTAGTTTTGCGGAACGCGTTGGCCATAGTAGCGCCCGATGTCGCCGCGGTTGCCGTATTGGCGCGCAGCGCGGTCAATGGCGAGGTGATCCGGTGCGCGCTGGCGGGTTTTCGCACGTTGCTGAGGACGCTGCTTCTGCGCCGGCCGGTTCTGTATGCGCTGGACAGCCTTGTCCTTGTTGCCGGCGCTGCGGGCCTTCGCCTTCAGGTTTTCACCGTCCGGCTTCTGCACGGGCTGCCAGCCGTCCTCGCCGCGTTTTTCCCATTGGC
The DNA here is from genome assembly GCF_001425605.1 of Rhizobium sp. Leaf453. Lineage (GTDB taxonomy): Bacteria > Pseudomonadota > Alphaproteobacteria > Rhizobiales > Rhizobiaceae > Pararhizobium. The sequence continues at coordinate 59,487 of NZ_LMRG01000012.1, forward strand.
CGTCATTGCGGCGATAGACGTTGCCGTCCCGCCCGGCGTAGATATCGCCACCCTTGCTGCCGGCGATGAAGCCCTTGTCGCCACCGGTATTGCTCCAGCGCAATCCGCCACCATTCTCAGTCTTTCCCCCACTGATGCGTGTGAGTTCTCCCCCGTGCTTGACGACGGCCTTGCCCCAGGAGCCATAGACATTTCGTCCGCCTCGCGCGGCAAGTGCATTGCCGGTGCGTGGATTGTAGGCGGCGACGAAACCACGCGCACCATCAGGCCCAACTGCCACGGCGCCGCGGGCACGGGCACCCGTCTCCGGATTGTACGCGCCTCCGCCGATCAGTCCGCGCTCGGGGCCGTAGACGTAACCATAGCGCCCATATGTCCCACGGGCCGGATTGTAATATGCGCCAACGCCATAGCTGATCGGGTTGGGATAATAGTCGTCATCATCCCAATAATCGTCGTCGTCATACCAGTAGGGCGGATAATACCAGCCGCTGCCCCAAACAAGGCAATCCCAGGCGAGGTAGGCGCCCAGATAACCATCGGTATATCCGTACCAGACGCCTTCCGGCTCGCTGTCATAGGCTCGAACATAGGTTGCGTTGTAGACCGGCGACGACGGCGGAATGCTGTAGATTTCCTCCGCAACCGACGTGGCCACGACAAATGGGCCTGTCGGCGTATCGCCGACGAACCAGACACCGTCCTTGAGAACGAAATACTTCTCACCGACCTTGATGACCTGTTCGCTGGCATTGACGGCATAGGAAAGCGAGGTGCCTTGGATCGGCTCGAACTTGGGTTCTCCGTTGTAGCTGACTTGAACTTTCACGGACCCGTCGGTCGGAACGAGTGCCATTTTCGGAATGCTTGCCTTCAGCCGGGCTTCGGCTGCTTCCGATGTCCCGGGGATTGAAGCCCGCACCGCGTAATAGGGCGAGTCATCGGGGATGTTCAGGAAGTCTTCTGGAAGGTTCGGCGTTGCGAAAACCCAGGGGCCGTCCAGTGAAGCTGACGAGAACCAGCGGCCCGAGAACAGCACGTACCAGGTTTTCGTTGCCGTGTGGAAGAACACGGCGCCCGTCGTGTTGGATGCCCATTCGAGACCCGTGTCTTCGACCCGCTCAAGAGCAGGCTTTCCCTCGAATACCATCAGTTCCGACGGTTTGTGGGAATAGAACACCTTTGGCACGATATTGTCGGTGAAGGGCTTAGGCGGGATCGCTGTTTTCACGTCCTTCCAGTTGCCTTCGTCCGGAAGTTTGGAAATGAGATCCGGAAGCGTATCGGCCTTCGCCCAGCCGCTTTCCAGAGCTTTCGACGTCAGCCAGCTTCCGTCGTCGCGCAGATAATAATCGCCGCTCGCGTCGACCTTCAGGATATCCCAGTTGGTGTTGATCACGGAGGAAAGGCCAGGGACGCCTTTCACAGAGGAAAGCACGGCTTTGCCATCGGTCTGAACCAGCACCGCCGGAACTTCGCTGTGAAAGATTGGCGGCGGATCCGCCTTGATGTCGCTGACATCGGCGAGCCGTTTGAAATCGGACAGGCTGGCGGTCAACCGTTCCTGGGAAACGGTCAACGGATCGGTCGGCAAGATCTTGCCGACACCAATGGCAAGCTTGTTCAACTGCTCGCGATTAAGCGTGGAGAATTCAACCCGAGTGAGGGTGATGTCACTCAGGGCGACGTTGTCGGTTTCATCCTCTGCAACGGTTTTCGCGGCAATGCCGATCACACCGTAGATCGGCTTGGCATCGGCCGAGGTCTTCAGTTCGCTGGCGACCAATGCCTCGATCCGGGAAAAATCGATCCAGTCCGTGACCTGAGGCTGGAACATCGTCAGCGTCGCTCCATTCTCCCCGGTAAAGACACGCGGCCAGGCGGGTGTCTGTTCGCTGGACTGGGAGAGATATTTACCGCTGACGAAGCCGTTTTTACCGTCGTAGGTGACGGCACACCATGTGCCGCCGGCATCGCATTGCTGGATATCGACCTGCTCATTCTGCTTGATCTGACCGAACGCCGGGAAACCCGTTCCGGGGCCTTCACGGAAATTGACGTTGGCCGTCAGGATGGCTGGATCGGCCAGGGCCGATGTCGAGACGAAAGAGGCTATCGTCAGATAGGCAAGAATTTTACGCATTGTCGTGATCCTCCGAATTTTGATATTCTCTCGATCCGTGACGGTGGGCATACATCTTGTCTAGCCGCCGGGTATTCCCGGCCGCGGTTCGATATGACCGCGGCCGCATTCTCCTTCTTAATGTCCCGTCAGGACGAGGGTCTGGACGGGAAGCAGCATGGCCTGCAGGCGCAGGATCATCGCATGCACGAGCCCGACCGTATCGACGACATGCAGGTAGGCCCATTTCAGGGTGCCAATGTTGGGATCGGCAAGCGCGTCGTGGTTATTCGTGTAGGCATTGGCGATGCAACTGCTACCCGGCGGAACGTCATCCAGCCCGCCGGGAAAAAGTGGCTGCAGGAAGACGGTGAGCGTGCCCGGCTTTGCCAGTTGCTGGACGTCGATCAACTGGTCGGTCGGACGCAATTGCCCGGCGGCGATGACGTCCTGAACCTCGGTGACAACGAGCGGAATGATGGTGAACGGCTTACCGATGCAGGTCGCCTCCGCGATCATTCCGGGTTTCATCACCTGTGCTTCGATTTGGCCGAAACCGGCGATCAGCGTTCCGCGCCCCGCCTGCTCGGGCACGAGAATCCCGGCCGGACGTATCATCGTATTGACGACGTCACCGACGCGAAGGGTGAATTGCTGGACAGTGCCGGCAACACCGGCGCGCACCGTGGTCTTGTCCAGATCGACCTGCGCCTGGGCAAGAGCCGCTTCGGCACTGGCCTTTTGTGCCGGCAGGAGCGTGGAGATCTTGGTTTCCAGCGTGGTCTTGTTGGCTTTGACCGCCGCGACAGCCCCTCGGCGGCCTTCGATGGTCGTTTCGAGACGCTCGACTTCCCGTCTGGCCACCGCATCTGTTTTCAGAAGCTGGGCCTTCATCTCGTATTCTTCCACGGCATTCTGATAGGCGCTTTCGGCCTCCTGGATCTGACCGTCGACAGTTATCAGTTCGGTCTTGGCGACTTCCAATTCCGCATCGACCTCCGAGATACGGCGGCGGGCCGTTACGATTGCGGCATCCTGTTCTGCGCTGTCGAGCCTGAAGAGCGGATCGCCGGCCGCGACCTTCTGATTGATGCCGACATAGACTTCGTCAACCCGGCCGACGGCTTCCGGCAGGATCGTCACCGTGCGGAACACCGCCGTTACGCTTTTGGTCGACGGATGGAAGTAGAAGATCAGGGTGATCAGCGAAATCGTCAGCACGAGGCAGGCGGTAATCCCCCATCGCAACTCGTACCACATCGTGTAGAGATTGATTTCATAACCGATCCGCTTGCCCTGGGCATATCTGCGGAAAAGATAGTCCGGCAGGACCGTCAGCATGGAGCACAAGATCAACTCGAGCATTGTCAGATACCTCCACCATGCGTATCTGGGCGGGCTTCCGGTTGTGGTTCCGGCTTGACCCTCGGTTCCTCATGTTTCGGGTGGGAAGGGTCTTCAATCTCGGTATCGACCGGCGGCCGACCGGAGAGCTTCGCCAGTGAATCCGCGATGGAATAAAGCGGTGTCGAAAAATCCGGGATGTGCACGAAGGCCAGCAGCAGGCCTGCGATCCAGAACAGATGGTTGTGGGTAAAAAGTGAAATCAGCGCGAGGACAGCGACGATCTCCATCTGCACCTTGCTCGTCCGGTGCGCCATGCGCTCCGGCACGGCGTGCAACTGAAAATAGAGGTTGCCGAGGATCAGAACGAAGGCGATCAAAAAAATGATGACCCCGACCATAAGATAGTCTGTCTGCCCGGGGGCCGTGACAAATGGAGGTAAGTGTTCAATCGCTGCCGGATGTGTTGCGTCTGCCATCCAATCGTTCCTTCAAACTGTTTTCTTCTTATGCTTGAGCCGGACCTGCAAGACGTCGGGGGGCCGATGATCCATCAGACCCGACCAAATTGTCATGAGGCGGGATCGGCCCCCGTCGGCATTTCGGACGTGGTTTGCTCGGAGTCCTCGTCCATCCAGGCGTTCAGCAATGTGTAGGCCGTGGCGAGAATGACCGGGCCTAGAAAGATACCGAGAACACCGAACGCGATCAGCCCGCCGATGACACCGGCGAGGATCAGCAGAAGAGGCAGGTCCGCGCCCCGGCGGATGAGAACCGGCCGCAGAAATCCATCCAGCGTCACCGCCAGTACGGTAAACAGCAGAAGCACCGTTCCCCAGAGATTCTCACCGGAATAGTAGAGCCAGATCACCGCAGGGAAGAGCACCAGTCCCGGGCCGATCTGGATGAGGCATAGAACGAACATCAATGCGGTGAGCAGCGCCGCGAAGGGCATGCCTGCCACGGAGAGGCCGATGCCACCCAGGGCACTTTGGGCAACTGCGGTAACCATGACGCCGAGCGCAACGCCGCGGATCGCCTTGGCCCCCAGACTGACGGCCATTTCGCCGCGATCACCGCCGAGGCGACGCCCGAAGCGCAGTGCTGTCGCCGCTCCCGTTTCGCCGCTCGAATACATGACGGCCGCAATTGCAGCCGTCAGGACGAATTGCAGAAACATGCCTGAGAGATTGCCGGCGGCAAGCGCGAACCATTGCACCGTGGCGCCGGCATAGGGCATCAGCTTCGGTGCGATCGTGTTGAAGCTGGACGCGGCAAGCCGGGTCCAGGCATCGGCCAACGGTTTCCCGACAAGGGGAAAGCTGGCTACCCAGTCAGGCGGCAGCGGGATCTTGAACGTCAGAATATTCTGGGCGAACTGCGTAATGCTGTCCAGATTGGCAAGGATCGTGCTGACAGCAAGCCAGAATGGAACGATCAGCACGAAGAGAAGCGCAAGCGTCATGATGAGCACCGCTATGCTGCGGCGATGGCCCGTGTGGCGCTGAACCCAGAGCATCAGCGGCCATGTGGCGATCACGAGCGTCATGGCCCAGAGGATGGCTGGCAGGAACGGCTGCAGAACCCAAAAACTGGCCGCGATCAGGCCGCTGACGAACATCACGCTCAGCGTAATCTGGGTGAGGTCTCTATGCACCATGTCTTTCCTGCTTCATTCGCATTACCGTCGCGGGGCATCCGATATCGGCGGTCTGCCCATGCCTTTTCATGTTGTAGCGTGCTCACGGCTTGGCTGTCGCTGTGCCGATTTTAAAGAGAGGCGATCCGCAAAGCCGAGGGAGAAGAAGGTGTCGCTTTCGACCGGGCGGAAGCATGTTTGCAAGCCAGACGATCATCGTGAATACCCCGGAGCCATTGGCTCAGCCACCGCAAGATATACAGCCGGAAGTGTAGAAAAGGTGTCTTTTCGCTCCTCCGTTATGCCCGAACATGATGTCCAAAAGTTGAATAAGCCATTGATAAGATACACTGTTGCCTGCCCGTTGCAAGCCTAGAAATTCTTTCTCGCGGCCGGGAGGCTGAACTTGAATCGTCGCGGTCCTGACATTTTTGGGCGCAATTCGTTTTTTATTCCGAGATTAAAAAGAATAATTCAAATTCTTGTCAATTATTTTCTCAGTTATATTAGTATAATCATTTATATGTTGTGATTATTTTAGCATAAATATATTTATCAATGGTTTTTTGGGGAGATATACGAAATTACATTTTTCAGCATTCGGAAAGTGTCCCGATAAAGTGGACGCCGCTGACCTTCGGTGCATGGCGTGGAAAATTTGTAAAATCTCGTACTTTATTGCAACCGGCACTTCGCGATGAACCGGCATGTATGCTAGGCATTCATTTGTCGGCGGCTTGGTCAATCATGGCATTCCTGGCTGAACACGCGACGGTGGGACTGGATGTCTGGCGGGCAGGGCACGCCTTTCTAAAACTGTAGGCAGATTGGGGTAGGTCATGTCCGGAGGATCTGGTTCTGTTCAAATCCCGGTGGTGCCGAATGCCACCTTGCGCCCGGACATCATCGCCGGCCTGACGGCTTCCGCCGTCATTCTTCCCAAGGCAATGGCCTATGCGACCGTTGCCGGTCTGCCGGTGAGTGTGGGGCTTTACACTGCCTTCGTCCCGATGGTGGTTTATGCGCTTCTGGGGACATCGCGGGTACTGAGTGTCAGCTCCACGACGACGCTGGCGATCCTCACATCAGCGCAGCTTGCCCAAGTGGTCCCGGATGGCGATCCCGCCAAATTGATCGTGGCGACAGCGACCTTGACCCTTCTTGCCGGACTGTTGCTGCTTGCGGCTTCGGCCCTGCGCCTCGGATTCGTCGCGAATTTCATCTCGGCACCGGTGCTGACGGGATTCAAGGCCGGGATAGGGCTCGTGATCGTGCTGGATCAGATTCCCAAGCTTCTGGGACTTCACTTCGCCAAGGAAGGCTTCTTTCGCGATCTCGTCAATCTCGCCAGCCATTTGCCGGAAGCCTCGACATTGACGGTGCTTATCGGCGTAGCGGCGCTGGTCCTGCTCATCCTAATGGAGCGGGCTTGGCCCCATTCGCCGGCTCCGCTTGCCATCGTGGGTGGAGGCATCGCGATTTCCTGGCTGGGCAGTCTGGCCGCAAATGGCGTATCCGTCGTTGGCCATATCCCGCAGGCGCTTCCTTCCCTGACATTGCCGAGTGTCGACCTGGTTATCCAACTGCTTCCGGGGGCGATCGGTATCGCGCTGATGAGCTTTACCGAGACGATCGCCGCCGGCCGTGCTTTCGCTGCGCCGGGCGAGCCGCCGATCCGGGCCAATAGGGAATTGATCGCCACCGGCGCAGCCAATATTGCCGGTGCATTGTTTGGGGCAATGCCTGCCGGTGGCGGAACCTCCCAGACTGCGGTTGTGCGCGCCACGGGCGGACGGTCGCAGAAAGCGTCTCTTGCCGCTGCGGCGATTTCGGTCGCGACGATGCTCGTGCTTGCGCCATTGCTCGGGCTTTTGCCGCAGGCGGTGTTGGCGGCCATCGTCATTGTTTATTCCATCGGCCTGATACAGCCGGCGGAATTCCTGTCCATCCGCAAGGTGCGGAGAATGGAATTCCGATGGGCGTTGGCCGCGTTTGTCGGCGTCCTGTTTTTCGGCACGCTTCAGGGAATCGTCGTTGCCATCATTCTGTCGCTGGTGGGGCTTTCCAGTCAGGCCGCCAATGCTCGGATCCATGTCATCGGTCGCAAGCGCGGTGAGGATTTCCTCCGTCCGATCGAGGGAGGGCAGGAAGACGAGACTTTCGAAGGGTTGTTGATCCTGCGTCCGGAAGGGCGGCTGTTCTTTGCCAATGCGCAGCAGGTTGTCGACCGCATTCGCGAACTTGCGCGCGAGGCCAAGCCACGTGTTCTCATGCTTGACCTCAGCCGGGTCGTCGATATCGAGTATTCCGCACTTCAGGCTATCATCGAGGGTGAGCGCAGTCTGGCGGAGGAGGGAATCGTGCTCTGGTTGGCCGGGATGAATCCCGATGTCGAGGAATATGTCAGGGCTTCCGGCTTCGCCGAAACCCTGGGAGCGCAGCGCATGTTTTCCAATACGCGCGCCGGTATCCGTCACTACCAGGAGATCGGCGCAGGGACTTGAGACGGGTAGCTGCCTTTGCTTGTCCTCGATCACAGGAGCTTCAGCAGAAAGTCGTTGGCGGGACCTGGCTGCATATCAAGGGGGGGACATGCTGGCAAGTTTGAGGGGCTATCAGCCCGGATGGCTGCGCTATGACCTGACGTCGGGCCTGGCGATTGCCGCAGTCGGTTTGCCGAGTGCCATCGCCTATCCTGCCATTGCCGGCCTGCCACCACAGATCGGGCTCTATGCAAGCATGCTTTCCGTGATCGGTTACGCGCTCTTGGGATCATCGCGCCAACTGATCGTCGGGCCGGACGCGGGCACGGTCACGGTTCTGGCCGCCGTGCTTCTTTCCTTCAATCTGCCAACCATGGAAGACCGGGTGGCAGCCTCGGCTGTGCTCGCCGTGACTGTCGGCATCCTGTGTTTCATCGCCAGCGCCTTGCGGCTCGGCTTCATCGCCAATTTCCTGTCGCGACCGATCCTGACCGGGTTCATGACCGGCATTTCGCTCTCCATCCTGGTCGGGCAGATCGGTCGCGTCACCGGGCTGAAGATCGAAAGCGATGGTTTCATTCGACCGGTTATCGAGCTCATTGCGAAAGCCGACCTCATCCATTGGCCGTCGATGGTGCTGAGCACAGCACTATTTGTCCTCTTGCGCATGATCGGCAAGTGGGCGCCGCTCATCCCCGGTCCTCTTGTTGCTGTCGTCCTGGCGACTGCGCTTTCGGCGTCGTTCGATTTTGCAAGCGTCGGCATCGGGGTTGTCGGCAAGATTCCGTCCGAACTGCCTGTCCCGATGCTGGCCCTGCCGGCGGGCGCGCCGATCGGCGACCTGATCCTGGGTGCAATCGCCGTGCTGATCGTCAGCTTCGGTGCCGGCATCGTCACGGCCCGCAGTTTCGGGGCGAAAAACAGATATCCGGTGGATGCCAACCAGGAACTGATGGGTTTCGGCGCGGCCAATGTCGCCTCCGGCCTTTTCGGTGGCTTTGCTGTGACCGCCTCGGATTCGCGCACGGCCGTGAACGACATGATGCGCGGCAAGACCCAACTGGCGGGTCTCGTCTCGGCGGCGGCGCTCGCCTTCACCGTCGTCTTCCTGACCGATGCTCTGTCGCTTCTGCCGACACCGGCGCTCGGCGCCATTCTTGCGTCCGCCGCCATCAGCCTGATCGATATCAGAGGTCTGGCAGAGCTGTGGCGCATCAGTCGGATTGAATTTGTCTTCGCGCTGATCAGCATTGCCGGCGTCTTCGTTCTCGGTGTGCTGCAGGGCGTGATCGTCGCGATCAGCGCGACGTTGCTCTATGTTCTGATGCGCGAGTTGCGCCCGCGCGATGCGCTGCTCGGCAGGGTTCCCGGCCGCGAGGGCTTCTACAAGCTGCACCGCTATCCCAACGGGCAACCAATCGCCGGCATGGCGATCTATCTCCTGCAGGGAAACCTGCAGTTCTTCAATGCAGACTATGTCCGTCTGCGCATCGAGGAGACCATCAAAGCGCTGCCGGAGGGAACGCACTGGTACATCTTCGATGCAGGTGCCGCGGCTCATATCGACAGCACTGCTGCGGCAATGCTTGACGATCTCTGCTCATTTATCGAGGAGCGGGGGCTGAAATTCGGGATTGTCGAGTTGCACAGCGCGCCGCGTGACATCCTGACGCGCTCCGGCGTCATCGACCGGATCGGCGAAAACATGGTCTTTGATGACCTGGAAGATGCCGTCGCGGCGTTTTCTGCCCGCGAGGGCGATACTGCAACTCGAAAAACCTGACCGCCGGGAAAGTGGCCGTTTATTCAAGAGGCTTCGGACGTGAAAATCGGGATTTTCCGGCCCCGCGATCAACCGCGGAGCCGGGTAAAACGCGCCCGCTCAGTATTTGCGGACTTCACCCCATGCCAGGAAAAGGCCGACATCGCCAGGCATGCCATGCGGCCATTCCACGATCATCGCCGAGAGGCGGTATCCCGCGGGTTTCAGCTTGTCGCGCCAGATTTCGTAGGCCTGCCGCGGCACGCCGGTCAGCGTTTCCGGCCATTCCGCTTCGCTGTTGTTGATCGCGCGTCCACCATCGGTGCAAAGCTCGACCGGAAACTGCATCACCATCAGGTCCGTACGGCCGTCTTTTGCAGCCTGCTTCAGTCGTGACAGAACCCTGTTGCGGATTTCATCCGTGACTTCGACCGGCTTGGAGAGGCGGGCCAGGAGTTCCTTGCGGGCGTCTTCCGCTGATTTCATGCCCTGAAACGCCTGGGAAGCCCGCGCGGTATCTATCTTGTCGGCATAGTCGCGCAACTCATCCGCGGACATGAACAAGCCATCATTCGATTTCCCGTCATTCTGTTGATTTTGCGCAGACATACTTCCTCCAATTCCGGCCCTCGGCCCAAAAAGTTTGCGGTCCAATCGACGGTAACATCGTACTAAGGTGTTGACGAAATGCAATTTTTATCTTGGTATAATGGCATCAGAAATCTTTAAATCAACCAGTAATAAACACGAAGAATCAAAAAAAGAGTCCGATCTCTGAGGAGGGCACATGAAGATCGAGGTGGATCTGGATAAGAAGCGTGAGATCGAAGTCGGGGATGGCGGCCGTGTCAAATTCCGGCTCCGCGATATCGCCGTCGAGCCGGGCAGCAAGGTGAACCTCAAGAAGGATTTCGATCCGGACTTCACCGGAGGTTATGAAGACAAGGCCGGCGCACTGGAGCATGTGGCGAAAAACGTCGAGCGCCTGTCGGCGATGCAGGAAACGCTGTACGCGCAGGATATCTATTCCGTCCTTTTCATCTTCCAGGCCATGGATGCGGCCGGCAAGGACGGCGCGATCCGACATGTGATGTCGGGTATCAATCCGCAGGGCTGTCAGGTCACGAGTTTCAAGGCGCCCTCGGCAGACGATCTGGATCATGACTATCTGCGGCGCGCGTCGGTTGCGCTTCCCGGGCGCGGGATGATCGGCATTTTCAACCGCTCATATTACGAGGAGGTGCTCGTCGTCCGCGTTCATCCGGAATTGCTGGTCAAGCAAAAGCTGCCGCCGCAGGCGCGCGGCAAGGACGTTTGGGAAAAGCGATACAAGGAGATCAACAATTTCGAAAAATACCTTCGCAGGAACGGTACGATCGTCGTGAAATTCTTCCTGAATGTCTCGAAGGAGGAACAGAAGAAGCGGTTCCTTGCCCGTATCGACGAGCCAGACAAGAACTGGAAGTTTTCTCCGGCTGACTTCGCCGAGCGCAAGCACTGGGACGATTATCAAGGGGCATTCGAGGACATGCTGTCCAACACGAGCACGGATTGGGCGCCCTGGTTTGTCATCCCGGCCGACAACAAATGGTTTGCGCGCCTCGCCATATCGGAAGTGGTCACGGCCGTCTTCGAGAAACTCAACCTGAAAATGCCTGAGGTTGATGATGCGCGGAAGGCGGAACTGGCGTTGATCCGGGCGGAGCTTCTGGCCGAAAAGGATTGAACGCGCCGGCGGCGATGTTCCGCCGTCGCGGGCGGAAATGTGACTGCCGGGAGCCGCGGGCCAATAGCCCGGATTTCCCGGCGGCACGAATGATATAAGCGGGCTTATAGCCCTTTGGAGAGAAGTCGTGCTTCTGGTGATCATAGTCGCAACTGCGCTGCTGCTGGTCACGATCGTCATCCATGGTGGGGCGGTTCTGCTGCTCTACCGTGTGGGCTTGCAGCCACTGAGCAATGCGACCGGCATGTCGGCTCTGCAGCGCCTGAACTGGAGCTATTTCTTCGTCATCGGTTTCGTCGTTGCTCACCTGATCGAGATCATGATCTGGGCTTTTGCCTACTGGCTGACGGGGGAGCTCAAGGACATGGAGGAGGCCACCTATTTCTCCGCGATCACCTTCGCGACCATTGGCTATGGTGACATTACACTCTCCGGGAAATGGCGTCTCGCGAGTGCCATGGAGGGTGTGAATGGCATCCTGCTGTTCGGCTGGACAACGGCTTTCCTGTTCAAGGTGTCGGGGATGCTCTGGTTCACCAAGAAGCCGTCCGGAACCTATCGCGCTGGCGACGATTAGGATTTCCGGCGATCGGCGGCACGCGTATCTGGTGGGGTTTGCCCCGAGATATTCGGGCAGACATGATTGTCACTGGAATGTCGCTCCGGGTGCTGTCGCAAATCTCTCTTCGTCGTCGGGAGACGGTCGCGGCAAAACCGGGCGGCATCGGTTCTCATGGTGGTTGCCCGGTCTTGCCCAATCGGCGGGTTAGTAACCCGGGCTTGTGCCGCCGGAACGGATGGTGGCGAAATTCGGCTCTGGAGTTGCTCCTTGCCATTGCGCATAGCTTGTATTGCTCCCTTACGTCGCACATCCTGAAAGCGCTATGAGTGCGATTGTTATGCCAGCCATCAGATATTTTCGAGACATCGTTCTCTCCGGTCGCCTGAACTTTGGGGCAAATGGCCCGATGGCAATTCTCTTTTAAATTGCGAAACATAGCAATACTGAGAAATTCTCTTGCGAGATTTAAGTAAGGTCCTGCGATGGCATTTTTCCTTCCGAGAACGCGGTGAAAAAGGCTTTACCGTCCTCCGAACGGCTGGCCATGCCCCTTGATGTGCCGCATTTCTCATGATGGTGAAGTTTGTTGTGGGGGGCGAAATCACAACCGGGCGAGCTGTCCGGATTTCTTCATGATGAACAAATTGAAAAAAACGCCGGCACGTCGCTCTGTGTCATGCGTCGCCTACCAATGGTCTTGTGAGCGCAGTCAATAAAAATCGAACAACGCGTTCCGCGACAAGAAATACAACGCCCGGTCGTCGCTGGTCACCCGAGTTCCAAGATGCGAGCTGCCCCCGCTTTGATGCTCGCCAAGTACTTCTATATGCCGATATATTCGGTATAGTTGGGGCTCTGTTTCTCGATCTCGTGGCTGTCCTCAGTGCATCTTCGCGCACCTCTGTTCCGGTTGACAATCTTTCTTAGCGTGATTGTCGTCATCTGCGCCGCCGTGCTTTACGTCACGCTGGCCCAGAGAGTTACGGATATCCAGCGTGTCGAAGTTTCCGACGGAAAAGCTTTGGTGGAGCTGGACGGCCAGCGTCTGCAACTGGTCGCACTGCTCAGATCGTTGCCGGAATTTTCCGAAAAGCTGATCGATCGTTCGGCGTTGGAACAGCATCTTGCAGGTGCTCCGGCGGATGGCGTTTTCGTCGATAGCAGCGATTTGGTCGAAGAGCCGGACATGCTGCCAAGCTATACAGCACTCAATGCCTTCTTCGATCGTCAGAGTGTGATCAACGGTCTTCTGGAGGCAGACGAGATTGCCTTGGCCGTGCGCGATGCTGACAGCGCGGAAAATCAGGCACTGAGGGTTGAAACTCTGCCTGTAATGCCATCCCGCCCGATCGGTTCGCTGCCCTCGGCATTCTGGATACAATTCGGCGCGGGGTTCCTGACGCTGACGATCGCGGCTTTCTTCATGGCGCTCAAACCATCGCATCCACCCGTCGTGGCTTTCGCGATGGCCGGCGTGGGCGTGGCTGGTGCAGCGTTCTCTGCCGGTATCTACAGTACCCGCCATATGGCGCTTGATCCGGCGCTGTTCGTGCCGCTTTCGGCGATCAACCAGTTTTTCACATTCACGTTCGGTGTCGCGACCATCTATCTCTTCGCCATCTATCCCGTGGTTGTGATGCGGAGGAAATGGCTCTGGCCGGTCTCTGTCCTGAGCTTGGTGTTCCTGCTGCTCTACCGCATGCAACTGGCGCCCCATGACGTGGTCTCTACCCAGAATGTCATCATGCTGATGCTGGTCGCCATCGTCGCGCTCGTGATCGCGCAATACCGGGCCACACGGCAGGATCCGGCAAGCCGGGCCGTTCTTCTGTGGCTCGGGCTCTCCGTCATCATGGGTGCCGGCGCGTTCGTCATCTTCGTTGCCGTGCCCGTCGTGCTCGGCTTCGACGTCTTGGTCACCCAAAGCGTTGCCTTCATCCCGTTGGCAGGTATCTATGTCGGTACGGCACTGGCCATCGCGCGGTTCCGGTTGTTCGATCTCGGCCGCTGGGCCTATCGCATCCTTCTCTATGCCGCGACGATCGGCCTGCTCTTCGCCATCGATGCGTCGATGATCATGCTGCTCAGAATCAGTCCAACGACATCCCTGGCGATCGCGGTGGCGCTCGCCGGTATCGCCTACCTGCCCCTGCGGGATTTCTTCTTCGACCGGATCTTCCGGTCCGGTATGCCGGATCTCGCGGAACTGTACCGGCGAACCGTCTCCGTTGCGCTTCAGCCGAACGCCGTAGCGCGGGATGCTGCGTGGATTGCCGCGCTCGACACCACGTTCAGCCCCATGCATATCGAGCGAACAGGAGGATCGGCAGAGAATGTTTCTCCGGTCATTCTGGATGAGGGGGAAAAGATGCTGGTTCCCTCCATCGGCGGACTGCCGACGCTGACGCTGAGCTATGCCGCACAGGGCCGGCGGCTGTTCAACAATCAAGATGCGGCGCTTGCCGGCGAACTGAGCGCGCTGATCGTGACGACCATCGCTGATCGGACATCCTATGAGCGCGGGGTCGAGGAAGAGAGACACCGGATCGCTCGCGACCTGCATGACGAGGTGGGTTCAACGCTCCTGTCCGGCCTGCATGCGACGGAGGAAGCCCGGCGCCAGGAATGCATCGTCGATGCGCTGTCCGATATCAGGCAGATCGCCAGCGGGCTGGCAGGGCGGGATGTCACGCTGGCAAGCCTCGTGGCGCAGATGCGCCATGAAAGCCGGACGCGTGCCGAACTGCAGGGCTTCACGCTGGACTGGCCGCTTAATGAAACCGATGAAGGCGCGTTGACACTGCCCTACCGGCTGCACCGGAATTTTCATGCAATCCACCGGGAGGCCCTGTCCAATGCGCTGAACCATGGCGTGCCGGGTGTCATTCGGGTGCGATCCAGCCTGCGGGAGCAGGTCCTTTCGCACGAAATTGTCAATACGTGTTCAACGGATGAGCCCACGGGTTCTGATAGGCGCAGCAACGCGCAGTTCCGCCGCATGGGATCGCGCAACATGCAGGCCCGCGCCGAGCAGTTGGGCGGAGCGCTTCAGACATGGCAGTCCGGCGGGCAGCATGGTGTCCGGTTGGAATTTGCCGTTTCGGAGCCTGCACAATGAATACGGTGCCGCGCCTGTCGACGCAGTCCGTTCTTGTTGTCGAGGACAATCGCGAGGTGCGCGGCTGGATCTGCGAGACATTGAGGACCGCGTTCGAGGGGGTTGCCTGCGCGTCGGTCGGCACCTGCGCCGAGGCCGAGGCGCTGTTGTTCGGCCGCGATGGGGTTCGGCAGAGTTTCGATCTGGTGCTGGCGGATATCGGCCTGCCGGATGGCAGCGGCATCGAGATCATCCGCAAGATCGCCGACAATCTGCCGCAGACGCTGCCGATCGTCATCACCATCTTCGATGATGATCGCACGCTCTTCGATGCATTGGCGGCGGGCGCGAAAGGCTACATCCTCAAGGGTGTCACGATGGCAAGCCTGGTGGAGCAGTTGCGCCGCATCGACCGGGGAGAGCCACCGCTTTCGCCGCAGATGGCGCTGCGGATGATGGCGCATTTCAAGGCGTTTTCCCGGTTGCTGCCGCCGGACGCGGAGGCCTCGGCGGATGGCGAAGCGCTGACGCACCGCGAGGAGGAGGTGCTGAGCCTGCTCGGCAAGGGCCTGACGGCACAGGACATCGCCGGCAAGCTCGGCGTTTCGCGCAATACCTGCGCCACGCATATCAAGTCGATCTACCGCAAGCTCAGGATCGCATCGCGTGCCGAGGCTGCCCTTGAGGCGGACCGGCGCGGGCTTCTGTAAGCCACCGCTTTCCCGGGTTTTTCATTCCGCCTCACCCATTCAGGGGATGGGCGCCGCCCGCCCCGTCGCCGATAAGTTCTGCGGGATTTTTCGGGATTCCCTGCTCGCGCAGGATTCCGAAAATGGGGACGGGGGGACTTCAATGCATTTTCCTGCGCAGAACCTATTCAAATGGCGGGTCTGTCTATCCGGCGATGCCTTGGCCGACGGGCCGGCAAGAGCAGCTACATCTGTATTTCACGCATATTCTTAGCGATTTAAGGCCGGCGCTTCCGCACGGCGGAGCCATGGTCGGCCAGCACACTGGAGAACGAAATGGCTTACAAATACGGCACGCCTAAGGGCGAAACGCTGACCGGGACTGACGAATATCTCGATTTCATTTATGCCTATGCTGGAAACGACACTGTCTATGGTCGCTTCGGCCTGGATTACATCTATGGCGGTGACGACAAGGACATCCTGAACGGCGGCTTTCAGGGTGATATGCTCTATGGCGAGAATGGTGACGATACCCTGAACGGCAACAGCGGTGGCGACACGCTGTCCGGTGGTCTCGGCAAGGACAAGATCAATGGTGGCAGCGGCGCCGATGTAGTCAGCGTCGGAACCTTTACAGAAGGCAATGGCGACGTGGTCGATGGCGGTTCCGGCATTGACCGGCTGACGATCGATTATTCGACCTCCTCGACAAAGCTGTCGATCAAAGTCATCGACTGGATTTCGACCTTGACCCTGACGGGCAATATTAAGGTCAAGAACGTCGAGGCCTTCAATATCGTCGGCTCTGGCAAGGATGACACGCTTACGGGGGGCGCTTTCAACGATGTCTTCAACGGGGGTCTTGGCAAGGATGTGCTGAGCGGCGGCGGCGGTTCGGATATTCTCAACGGCGGCGAGGGCAATGACACCCTGCGTGGCGGCTCCGGCCAGGATAATCTCAACGGCGATAATGGTAATGATCTGCTGTATGGTGATGGCGGTGTGGACAAGCTTATAGGCGGGTTCGGCGACGACAAGCTCTACGGCGGCGACCTCAATGATGAACTCCAGGGTGATGACGGAAAGGATACGCTGGATGGCGGCACCGGTGACGACACCCTGATGGGTGGCGCCGGCAATGACACGCTCACAGGCGGTTCCGGGAACGACATTCTGTCAGGTGGCCTTGGCAACGACACGGTCAGCGGTGGCTCCGGCAATGACGTCTATACCTATGCATTCGGCGAGGGGAAGGATGTCATCAAGGACACGAGCGGCAGCGACCGCATCCAGATCTACGGCTTCAAGGGTAACTTCACGAGCAAGGCGGCAAGTGCCGTAACGACCCTGACGGGCGGGACCACCTTTACCGGGATCGAACACTACACCATCAGCACGGCGGACACGGTCGGGAACAAGATCACCACCGGAAGCGGCGATGACATCGTCAACAGCTATGACGGCAATGACACGCTGAACGGCGGCGGCGGCAAGGACGTGCTCGATGCAGGCCGCGGAGCGGACATCGTTTCCGGCGGGACCGGCGATGACGAAGTCACCTTCGGCGAGGGCGGCAACGACAAGGGCGATGGCGGGACCGGCATTGACCGCGTGACCCTCCTTCGCGGATCGGACACGGTAGCGCGCACGCTGACGATCACCGGCACGACCGCAACTTTCTCCGACGGCACCAGCCTGAAGAATTTCGAGAACTACTGGGTCAATTTCGGCAAGGGCAACGACATCATCAAATCGGTCGGCTCGGCGCTCAGTATCAACGCATTTGGCGGTGACGGCAACGATACCCTGCTTGGTACCAAGGGTGCCGATCGGATAAACGGTGACAACGGCAATGACACGATCAAGGCCGGCGCAGGCGATGATACCATTGATGGCGGCGTGGGAGACGACACGCTCGAAGGTGGTGCAGGCAACGACTTCATCAACGACAATGGTGGGAACAACAAGATCGATGCCGGTTCCGGAAACGATTCTGTCTACCTGCAGGATTACAACACAGCGACCCCCAGCAAGAACACGGTTTTGCTCGGCACCGGCGACGATAACCTGACCGCCGGTTATGGTGGCGGTAGCGTGACGGCCGATGGTGGCTCAGGCATAGACTTTGCGACCCTCAATCTGGCCTATTCCACGAAAAACCTGACATTCACGCTTTCGGCAAATGCCAAGGTCACGAATGCGCCGGTTACGCTGACGAACTTCGAGCGTATTTCAATCTCCGGCGGCACGGGCGCCGACAAGTTCACCGGTGGCAAGCTGGATGACACGCTGAATGGCGGTGGCGGTGCCGATACACTGACGGGCGGCGACGGCAACGATACGATCACCGGCGATGATGGCAACGATACGGTCAAGGGTGGCGCCGGCAACGACACGATCTATGGCGATAGCTACGTGTTCAACACCGGTCGTGACAAGATCTATGGTGAGGCCGGTGGCGACGTGATCTTCACCAGTGTCGGCGATTTCGCCGATGGTGGCGCCGGCAATGACCGATTGATCGTTCTGCTTTCGAACCAGACGAAGAATTTCACGCTGAAATTCACCACCGGTACCATCACGCTGGATTCGACAACCACCTTCAAGGCGTTTGAATCCCTGCAATATCTCGGCGGTTCGGGCAAGGATACTGTGACAGGAAGCGCCGATAGCGACATGATCGATGGCGCCGCCGGCAATGATATCCTGCGCGGCGGCAAGGGCATCGACAACATCACCGACGGTGAGGGTGCGGATCAGGTCTTCGGCGATGATGGCAACGACAATCTGTATCGCATCGATAGCGGCGCCAACAAGGACCTCTTCGATGGTGGCGCAGGCACCGATAACTTCTCTTTCTCCGGTTATACCACATCGGCTGTTCTCGACCTCGAAAACCAGACCAAGAACGATGGTCTTGCCAAGGGACTGACGCTGAAGAATATCGAAACCATCAACGGCAGTTATGCCGATGACGATCTGCGTGGTGACTCCAAGGCCAATACGCTCAACGGCAGCGGCGGCGACGACGTCTTGCAAGGCCGCGGCGGCAACGACATCCTGAATGGCGGCGGCGGCGACGATTGGTTGACCGGCGGCACGGGCGCCGACAAGTTCCAGTTTTCCTGGGACAGCCGTGGTGGTGAAGGCGATGTCGTCACCGACTTCACGCGCGGGACGGACCGTCTTCTGATCGACCCATACACATTCGGCGTCATCGACAACAAGGTGCTGGTGGTCAATGGCACCGACCCGGTGGCGACGACGACAAAGGGCACGTTCCTGTTTGAGACCGACAACGGCCGGCTCTGGTATGACGCCGATGGCACCGGCACCTTTGCCGACAAGGAACTGATCGCCATCCTGCAGAACGTGACCAAGCTCGCTGCGAGCGACTTCGTCTTCAGCTGATCGGCCCGCCGAAACGCAGGCATGACAAGACGGCGGATCTCAGCGAGGTCCGCCGTGTTTCGTTGTCATGATGAAGAGTGAGCGGTGGCGCTTTTCCGGCCCCCGCAAGAGGTCTCATTTTTTCCTTCTGGACTTCGTCATTTGAAATTCCATTCCTCGGAAACTTCTAATGTCCATATAATCTATGGACATTATTCATTGAGCCGATGGCTCGTTTCTGAGGGGTGGGTTATGACGGACATCGAAAACAAGGCTGGCCTTGGCCGGCGTGAATTGTTGAAATTCTCGGCGATTGCCGGTGCGGTGGTTGCGGGTTCCAGCCTGGTGGCATCGCGCCCGGCCGTAGCGGCCGGCGAGGAGTTGTCGCTGAAAGGCAAGCGCATTGCCATCAGTGCAACCGGAACCGATCACTTCTTCGACCTGCAGGCCTATAATGCCCAGATTGAGGAAGTGAAGCGTCTGGGCGGCGAACCGATTGCCGTCGATGCCGGCCGCAACGACGGCAAACTGGTCGCGCAACTGCAGACGCTGATCGCCCAGAAGCCGGATGCGATCGTCCAGCTGCTTGGCACGCTCACGGTCATCGATCCCTGGCTGAAGAAGGCGCGCGATGCCGGCATTCCGGTGCTGACCATCGATGTCGGCTCGAACAACTCGCTCAACAATGCGACCTCGGATAACTGGGGTATCGGCAAGGATCTGGCGTTGCAGCTGGTTTCCGATATCGGCGGCGAGGGCAATATCGTCGTGTTCAACGGGTTCTACGGTGTGACGCCCTGCGCCATCCGCTACGACCAGCTGGTCAATGTCGTCAAATACTTCCCCAAGGTGAAGATCATCGAGCCGGAACTGCGCGACGTCATTCCGAACACCGTGCAGGATGCGTTCGCCCAGATCACCGCCATCCTCAACAAATATCCGGAAAAGGGGTCGATCAAGGCGATCTGGTCGGCCTGGGACATTCCGCAACTCGGCGCGACACAGGCGCTCGTCGCGGCCGGCCGCACCGAGATCAAGACCTACGGCGTCGATGGCAGCCCGGAAGTGCTGCAGCTGGTCGCTGACGCAGCCTCGCCAGCCGCAGCCGATGTCGCGCAGCAGCCGGCCGAACTCGGCCGCGTCGCCATCCAGAACGTTGCCCGCCTGCTCGCCGGCCAGACCCTGCCGCGCGAAACCTATGTTCCGGCGATCCTCGCCAACAAGGCGAATGTCAACGAGGTCAGCAAAAAGCTCGGTATCGGCTGATCCTGCCGGTATTCGACGCGACTGCCCGGGCGCCTCCGTGCCCGGGCAGTTTTATCTGAATCAGCCAGGATGTTCGAGGTGTCGTCGTGAGCCAATCTTCTCCTGAGACAGACGCAGGGCTTGCCTTGAATTTTCAGGGCATCGTCAAGCATTTCGGCGGTGCGCGTGCCCTGTCCGGCGCCTCGCTTTCGGTTCGGCGCGGCACGGTTCACGGGCTCGTCGGCCAGAACGGTGCCGGAAAATCCACCCTGATCAAGCTGCTGGCCGGGCTGCACCAGCCGGACGCCGGGCTGATCGAAATCGATGGGCGCGCATACGATACGGTCACGCCGCATCTGGCCGAGGAACTCGGCATTCATTTCATTCATCAGGACCGGCTGCTGGTGCCGACATTCACGGTCGGCGAAGCGCTGTTTCTCGGCCGCGAGCCACGGATCGCCGGGACGCCGTTTCTCGACCGGCGTGCGATGCAGAGGCAATCCGCAGAAATCCTCGATCGCTACTTCGGTGTTCGCTTGCCGACGAGTGCGCTGATCTCCGATCTGACGACGGCCGAAAAGCAGATCGTGCAGATCACCCGCGCGCTCCTGCACGGGCCGAAAATTCTCGTCTTCGATGAGCCGACGGCGGCGCTGGTGCGGCGGGAAGCGGATATTCTTTTCAATCTCATTCGCCGGCTGAGGGCGGAGGGCATCACGATCATCTATATCTCCCACTATCTGGGAGAAATCGAAGACCTCTGCGACGAGGTCACGGTCCTGCGCAACGGCACCAATGTCGGCACGCTGGCGGTCAAGGATACCTCGGCTTCGGCCATCGCATCGCTGATGATCGAGCGCGACATCGGCGACATGTTTCCCAAACGGGCGGTTGAGATCGGTGACCCCGTCCTGTCGGTCAGCCAGCTGTCCCTGACCGGAAAATACCAGGACGTCTCGTTCAAGGTCGGCCGCGGCGAAGTCGTTGGGGTGACAGGCCTGCTTGGGTCCGGCGCCAAGGACCTGCTGCGCACCCTGTTCGGTCTGGAAACGCCGACCTCAGGCGAGGTCGTCAGCGATGGTGAAACCGTGCGCTTCCGCCGGCCGGCCGATGCGGTGCGCGGTCATCTCGCTTTGGTGCCCGAGGATCGGCGCGGCAATGGCATCGCGCTCGATCTCAGCGTCACCGAAAACATCACGCTTGCCAGTCTCGCACGGTTCACGCGCCTCGGCTTTCTCGACCGCGACGGCGAACGAACGGAAGTCGATGGGCTGATCGACCGGCTGCAGGTGAAGACGAGCGGGCGTGATGCGCTGTCGCGCACGCTTTCCGGCGGCAACCAGCAGAAGGTGGCGATTGCCAAATGGCTGAGCCGGCAATCGGAAATCTATCTGCTCGACGAGCCGACTGTCGGCGTCGATATCGGTTCGAAAGTCGAAATCTACAAGCTGATCGGCGATCTGGCCGCGCGCGGTGCCGGCGTCCTGGTCCTTTCCTCTGATCTCGCCGAGCTTGTCGGGATCACCGACCGCATCCTAGTGCTTTATCGGGGCAAGGTCGTCCGGGAGTTCAAGTCTTCGGAGGCGACACCGGACGCGGTGCTCGCAGAAGCAACCGGATCGCTCGCCAGATCGTCGGAAGGACGCCGCCATGTCGGTTGATACATCGTTCACGCCCGCTTTCGCTCCCGAGGATACGACGGAGCCGAAGCAGCGCAACTGGGGCAGTGATGCCGCAGCCTTTGCTTTACGGGCAGGATCGTTTCTCGCCTTCGGGGCGATCCTTCTTTATTTCTCGCTGGCAGCGCCTTACTTCTTCACCATCGGCAATATCGGAAATGTGCTGGGTCAATCGGCCATTCTCGGTGTGCTGGCGATTGGTCTGACCGTGGTTATCATCGCCGGTGGTTCGAATGTCGTGACCGGCGGCATCGACCTGTCAGTTGCTGCCAATATGGGCCTGAGCGCCGCTGTTTATGCGACGCTAATCCAATTGGGGCATAGCGATCTGGTTGCGGCAGCCGGTGCCCTCGCCACCGGCTCGTTGATCGGCGTGGTCAACGCCTTTGCCGTCGTGCTGGTCGGTGTCGTACCGCTCTTGGCGACACTGGCGGTGATGAACATCGTCGCCGGTCTCGAACTGGTGCTCACGCAAAACACGGTGGTGCCGGCAACGACAGACTTTCTGTCATATCTTTCGGCAACCGGCCCGTTCGGTCTGCCGGTTCTCGCCTATGTCCTGCTTGGCTTCACCGCAATCGCGACGGCGATCGTGCAGTTCACGGCGACAGGTCTGCGGCTTTACGCAACGGGCGAATTTCCGGATGCAGCGCGGGCGGCGGGGCTTCCCGTCCGCAGGCTGATTGCTGGGTCCTTCGTCGCGAGCGGCTTTTGCGCCGGTGCTGCCGGCATCCTCTCGGTCTCCTATCTCAGCGGCAGCACGACAGGGGCCGGCGAAATGCTGCTACCCGTCGTGGTGACGGCGCTTCTCGGCACGGTCTTCTCGCGCCGTCTGGTTCCGACCGTCACCGGCACGCTGCTCTCGGCGCTCCTCGTCGGCTTTCTGATCAACGGCTTTCAGCTGTTGAACATTTCCAGCACGCTGGTGAACGGCGTCCAGGGCATCCTCATCCTTCTCGTGGTCTCCGCCACCACGCTTCTGCGCAAACAGGAGAGCTGATCCATGACCTTTGGCCTTGTTTCCGGTGGCGCGTTTTCCGGACGCCTGATCGTCGGTCATGTCGTGCGATATGCGCTGGTGGTTGCCATCATCGGGGTCTTCGCGGCCTTTTCCGTGGCGGCACCGACCTTTCTGGCGCCGGCCAATCTGCAGAGCATCCTGGTCAACAATTTCACTCTGCTCGCGATCGTCGCCATTGCCATGACCTTTGCGGTTTCCGCTGGGGGCATCGATTTGTCCGTGGGCACTGCCGTGGATTTCGCCAGCTTCGCCTTCGTTTCCCTCGTCCTTGCCGGGCAACCGGTGCCGCTGGCCTTGCTGGCAGGGCTTGCCGGCGGCGCGCTTGTCGGCGTGTTCAATGCGATCCTGATCGTCGGCATCGGCATATCGCCGTTCCTCGCCACGCTCGGCACGTTGTTCATCGGGCGCAGCATCCAGCAGCTTCTCACCAATGGTGGCAACCCGGTCTATCTGCCGCCTGCAGGCGTCCCCGAGGCCTTCCGTTTCGTCGGTCATGGCACGGTGTTCGGCATTCCCTTTCCGCTGGTCGTCGTCCTCGTTGTCATCGTCGCAAGCGCGGTCATTCTGTCTAAAACCCGCTATGGCCGCGTCCTGACCGCGATCGGCATCCAGGCCAGCGTTACCCGCTATTCCGGCGTTGCCGTTCCCGCTCATGTCGCCGTGACCTATGTGCTCACGGGCATTATTGCGGCCATTGCCGGACTGATCCTGACATCGACAGTGACCGTCTACATTCCCTCGTCCGGTAACGCCTTCCTGCTCAACGCGATCGGCGCGACCTTTATCGGCACGACGCTGAGCCCGCTCGGCCGCCCCAATATTCCCGGAACCGTTCTCGGCGTCCTGCTGCTCAGCATCGTCGCCAACGGCCTGCTGCTGACCGGCCTGAATTTCTACTGGCAGCAGGTGGGCACCGGCCTTCTGATCTTCGGTGTTCTGTCGATCAGCTTCCTGAACCAGAAGGCGAAGCGGCGGGGGTAAACTCCGTCGCCGCTTGACGCCGGATGAGCGATGTTGAAACTCCGTCGCAGCAATCGGCTTAACCGCACCCCGCCCGGATCATCGTGACCAGACAGCTTCAGCTCTATGCCTTCGACATGAATTGTGTCGGTCATATCAATCACGGCCTGTGGACGCATCCGCGCGACAGTTCGCTTCGATATACCGACCTCGACTACTGGACGGGCCTTGCAAAAACCGCCGAGCGGGGAAAGCTCGACGGCATTTTCCTGGCTGATATCGTCGGGGTCTATGATGTCTATGAGGGCGGCCCGCAGGCGGCCATTCGCGGTGGTGCGCAAATCCCGGTCAACGATCCGCTGATTCCGCTCTCGGCCATGGCTGCGGTGACCGAGCATCTCGGCTTCGGCGTCACTGTCAACACGACCTACGAGCCGCCCTTCCTGTTTGCCCGCCGGATGTCGACGCTCGATCACCTGACGAAAGGTCGGATCGGCTGGAACATTGTCACCGGCTATCTCGACAGCGCTGCCCGCAGCATGGGCCTGCCGCAGCAGCCTGATCATGATGCGCGCTATGAGGCGGCGGAAGAATATCTCGAGGTTCTCTACAAGCTCTGGGAAGGCAGCTGGGCTGACGATGCCGTTCTGCGCGACCGGGAGAAGGGTGTCTTCGCCAATCCCGATCGGGTTCGTGCAGTCCGGCATGAAGGCCGACATTACCGGATGGACGGCATTCATCTCAGCGAACCCTCGCCGCAACGGACGCCGGTCCTGTTCCAGGCGGGTGCGTCCAACCGCGGACAGGATTTTGCGGCCCGGCATGCCGAAACGGTGTTCATCGCCAGTTCGTCACCGGTATCGGCGCGTGGGCTTGTCGATGGACTTCGCGCCCGCGCCGTCGCATTCGGCCGTTGGGCGGATTCGGTCAAGGTCCTGAACCTGGTGACGGTTGTCACCGGCCGCAGCGAACGGGAGGCGAAGGACAGGTTGGAGGACTATCGCCGTCACGCCAGCGTCGAGGCGTCGCTTGCGCATTATTCCAGCTCGATCGGCATCGACCTGTCGCAGTTTTCACTCGATGAGCCGATCCTACAGACCAGGACGAACGCCAATCAATCGGCACTCGCGGCCCTCACCGATGGCAAGGAAAATGCGACGATGCGGCAAATCATCGACCAGATGGTGCTGGGCAGCCGGCAAAAGCCGATCGTCGGCAGTCCGGAGCAGATTGCCGACCATTTCGAGGTCTGGATGCGCGAAGGTGATGTCGACGGCTTCAATCTCGCCCGTACAGTCGCGCCGGAGAGCCTAACGGATTTTGTCGACCTGGTCGTGCCTGTCCTGCAGGAGCGCGGGCTGTTCAAGCGGGACTATGCGCCGGGCACCCTGCGGCAGAAGATTTTCGGTGGTGAGAGTGGTCGTCTGCCCGAAAGCCATCCGGCAGCCGCCTCCCGTTTCCGATAGACGGCCGCCGGTCGATTGTCAGGCTCGGTGATCGAGACGGGCGACGAGCCGGTCGCCCAGCCACTGGATGCCGCAGACCATGATGATCAGCACGATGACGACCGCGATCATGATGTTGGTCTCGAATCGCTGGTAGCCATAGCGGATGGCGAGATCGCCGAGGCCACCGGCACCGATGGCGCCCGCCATGGCCGATGCGCCGACCAGTGTCACCAGCGTGACGGTGAAGCCGGCGACAATGCCGGGCAACGCTTCCGGTACCAGCACTTCACGGATGATTGTCCAGCGATTGCCGCCCATGGCGCGCACGGCTTCGATCAGGCCGCGGTCGACCTCGCGCAGCGAAACCTCGGCGATGCGGGCATAATAGGGGGTCGCCGCGATCGCCAGGGGCACGATCGCCGCCCAGGTGCCGAGCGCGGTTCCGACAATCAGCCGCGTCACCGGGATCAACGCTACCAGCAGGATGATGAAAGGCACCGAGCGGAAGCCGTTGACGATGGCGCCGAGCAGCCGGTTTATCCAGAGATTTTCCGCGATGCCGCCGCGATCCGTGGCGATCAATGCCAGGCCGAGCGGCAGGCCCGCCAGAAGCGAGATCAGGCCGGAGGCCCCGGTCATCAGAAGGGTTTCCCAGATCGAGCGAAGGAGCAGATCAAACAGAACGGGTGTCATAACCAAGGACCTCCACGCGAGCCGAGCGGCCCTTCAGAAATTGCAGAACGGGATCGAGTCGGGTTGGATCGGGTACCCCGATGAAGAAACGGGCGACCGGCTGGTCCTGGATATGGTCGATGCCGCCATGGATCAGCCGGAATGCGTTGGGCAGCGCGGCCGAGAGATCGGCAAACAGCGGCGCGTTGGCGTCCGGGCCTGCGAGATCGACGCTGAGCACGGCTTCGCCGCCGGGCGTCTGGCTGAGGCGTTGTGCGATATGCGCTGGTAGTTGCGGGCGGATGGTATTGAGCAGACTCTTCGTGGTCTCGCTCTGGGGATCGGAGAATACGGACCAGACCGGCCCTTCCTCGATGATCCGCCCACCATCGATCACGGCCACCCGATCGGCGATGGTGCGCACGACTTCCATCTCGTGGGTGATCAGCAGGATCGTCAGATCCAGCTTGCGGTTGATGTCCTTCAAGAGGGCAAGGATCGCATGGGTCGTTTCCGGATCGAGCGCCGAGGTGGCCTCGTCGGACAGCAGCAGCGCCGGCCGACCGGCGAGCGCTCGGGCAATGCCGACGCGTTGTTTCTGGCCGCCGGACAGCGATGACGGATAGGCCTTGGCCTTGTCCGACAGGCCGACGAGTTCCAGCAGTTCCGCTGCACGCTTCAGCCGGGCCGCTTTCGGCAAGCCCTCGATCTTTAGCGGCAGTGCGACGTTTTCCTCCACGGTCTTTGCCGACAGCAGATTGAAGTGCTGGAAAATCATGCCGATCTTGCGCCGCAACGGTTGGAGCTGTTGTTCGGAAAGGCCGGTGATATCGCGACCTTCGATCAGGACCGAACCGGAATCAGGCCGTTCCAGTCCGTTGAGGCAGCGGATCAGCGTGGATTTTCCCGCGCCGCTGCGGCCGATAATGCCGAGGATTTCACCCTTCTTGACGGAGAGCGAGACGCCGTCGAGCGCGGCGGTCTTGCCGAAGTGGCGCCGGACATCCGTCAACCGGACGACATCCGGGCTGTCGGCCTTGTTTCGCGACGTGGCAACCGGAGCCACGGTTGTGTGGGAATTCATGGAACGTCCTTTCCGCTTTCGCGGCACTGTCTGGTCAACGCCAAAGGCGGCCCGGACAAAAGTCCGACAGCCGCCTTCGCAGTCTGCATGATGGTTCGGATCAATAGGCGCTGATGCCAGTGCCCTTGTAGACCCGGTCGAATTCAGCCTTCACCGTGTCGTTCTGGTAGGCGGATACGAGCGTCTTGACCCACGCTTCGTTTTCCTGACCGGCCTTCACGGCGATGAAGTTGCGGTAGGGATTGTCGGCAACCGGCTCCTGAGCGATGCGGTTTTCCGGTGTCAGGCCGCTCTTCAGCGCCCAGTCGGTGTTGACGACGGCGGCATCGAGGTCGTCGATGGCACGGCCGACGACGCCGGCGTCAAGTTCCTTGATCTCGATGTTCTTCGGGTTCTCGACGATATCGGCGATGGTCGCCAGGATGCCGGTGCCGTCCTTCAGCTTGATCAGGCCTTCATTCTGCAGCACGCGCAGCGCGCGGCCTTCGTTCGACGGATCGTTCGGCACGCCGATGATGGCGCCATCCTTGATCTCATCGAGCTTCGCGAACTTCTTCGAATAGAGCCCGATCGGCCAGACGCCGGTATAGCCGACCGAGACGATCTTGTAGCCGTGTGTCTTGATCTGGTTGTCGAGATAGGGCTGGTGCTGGAAGGCGTTGGCGTCGATTTCGCCGCGCTCCAGCGCTTCGTTCGGCTGGGTGTAGTCGTTGAAGACGACCGTTTCGATCGTCAGGTTCTGCTTGGCCGCTTCGGCGGTCACGACGCGCCAGACGTCTTCGTCTTCGCCACTGATGATGCCGACCTTGATTGTCTTGGCATCTTCGGCAAGCGCGTTTCCAGGCATCGTTGCGAGGCCGGTTGCGAAGGTCGAGGCGAGCAGGGCCGTCAGCACGGCACGGCGTGAGAACGAAGCCGTCTTGAGGAGGGTGGAAACGATGCGTGTCATGGCGGGTCCTGTATAGTCCGGGGAGGATAAGATCAGAGGCGAGTAAAGTTCGTCTCTGGGTATCAAGATCGCAAATGCACAAAACATAAGCGAAGGATGATTATGTTTTGTGCATCGCAATGCGGGAAAAAACTTCTGCCCATATCAGCAAGCGCAAATCAATTTTCTACTGAATTTATGTACTACTGTCTGGTTCAGCGCGTATTGCGGCCAAGCCCATAGGTCAGCGCTAAGGCTCCGACGAGGACGGCACCCTTGACGAAATCCTGGGTGTAATAGGGTGCGTTCAGCATGGTCAGGCCGTTTAGCAGGATGCCGACGAAAACGGCGCCGACGATCGTGCCGAAGACATTGGGGCGGCGCAGGCCGAGGACGGCGAAACCGATCAGCGAGGCGGCCACCGCATCCATCAGCAATGATCCGCCGGAGGAAATATCGCCACGCCCGACGCGTGCGGCGATGATGATGCCGCCGAGGGAGGCGAGCGTGCCGGAGAGCACATAGGCCAGCGTCTTGAGGCGCGGCACCGATGCGCCGGCCAGCCGCGTCGCCACCTCGTTGCCGCCGGTGGCAAACAGCAGGCGGCCGATGCGGGTATGTTCCGTCAGGATATAGAGCGCGATGGCGATCAGGATCATGATCACGACCGGGGTCGGCACCACGCCCAGCAGGGTCGAGCGCCCGATGCGCAGGAAAGCGGGATCGTAGGCGCCGGTCGCGGTCGTCCCATCGGGCAGGATGAGGCCGGCGGAGATCGACCGGCCTGCCGTTGGAATCAGCTGCAACCCGGTCAGCAGGAACATCACCGCCAGTGTCGCCAAAAGGTCCGGCACCCGCAGGCGAACGATGAGGAAGGCATTGAACAGGCCGACAAGGGCGCCGAAGGCCAGCACCAGCGGCACTGTCGTGAAGACATCGAGGCCGAGCACAATCATCGCATAACTTGCCGCCATGACGCTGGACGCGGCCACCGCCCCGATCGACAGGTCGAAGCCGCCGACGGCCAGTGTCACCGTCACGCCGGCACCGAGGATGGCGACGACGGAGACGGCCTGCAGGATGCTCATCTGGTTGGCGAGATTGATGAAAGCAGGCTCGGCGATGGTGAAACCGACGATCAGGACCGCCAGCAGGATGAACACCGCGCTGTTGCGGACGGTCGTGCGAAGCTGTTCCAAGGCGATCCTGGGTTTGGCTGCCCCGACGGTGGATGCTTGGTTTTCGATCGATGTCATCAGTGGGCTGCCTCGAAACTAGGGGACGGTGCCGGGCGCGCACTGCCCAGCGTATGGTGATCGATGAGTAGGATGCGGTCGGCGACTTCGAGCGCTTCTTCCGGATCGGATGTGGCGATCAGCGTGGCGCGTTCCGTATTGGCGCGGATGGCCGTGATGATATCGTGGCGTGCGCCGACATCGACGCCCTGGAACGGTTCGTCGAGCAGCAGCAGGCGGCTTGGCTCGACGTCCCAGCGGCCGAGGATGACCTTCTGCTGGTTGCCGCCGGAGAGCGAAGCCATTGCGGCATTCGGGCCGGACGCGCGGATGCCCAGCCGGTGAATGGCCCGTTCGGCCTCAGCCTGTTCCCGCCCTCCGAGCAGAAGACCCGAGGAAAACCATTTGGCGAGATGCGGCAGGCTGATCGTTGCCGCGAGAGAACTGCCCGGCCAGTCGGCGGGCATCAGCGAGGAGCGGTGCCGGTCCTCGGCGGCCATGAAGACTCCGGCGTCGATGGCGGCACGAACCGAAGCGGGCGCGTAGGGTCTGCCGTCAAGACGCATCGTGCCGCCGGCCAGCGCCGCATTGCCGAAGATCGCCGAGAGAAGACGGCTTTTCCCGGCACCCAGCACTCCGGATATGGCGACGACTTCGCCGGCATGAAGATCGAGGTCGAACGGCTTGGCGCCGGGGATGAGGCTGATATCCCGCATTTCGAAGATCGGCGCGCCGACAGGCAAGCGCGCATCCGGCCGGGCCGACCGTAGTGAGCGGCCGATCATTGTTTCGACGGCCGTGTCGAAATCGACGGGCCGATTGAAAGTGCCGACAACCTGACCGCCGCGCAGCACGACAACGCGGTCGGCGAGCGCCTCGAGGTCGGCGATCCGGTGCGAGATATAAAGGATGGCGAGGCCTTCGCCTCGCAGGCGTTTCAGGATTGCATAGAGCCGCTCGGATTCCGGGCCGGAAATGCTGGCGGTCGGCTCATCGAGAATGAGCACGGACGCCTTGCGCGCGACAGCGCGGGCAATCGCCACCAGTTGCCGGTCGGCGGCCGGCAGGTCGGCGAAATCGAGATCCAGCGGCAGGTCGAAACCGGCTTGGGTGAGGATGTCTTGTGCCTTTTTGCGGATCGAGCGGCGGTTGAGGAAGAACGGTGCGGAGCCGTCCGCATAGCCGTTGAGCAATAACGCATCCGCGACGCTCAGGCCCGGCGCACCGACCCGGTCCGTCGATTGATGTACCGTAACCACGCCCGCATCGGCCGCTTCAGCGGGGGATTCTGGAGCATAGGGCCGACCGGCAAGCGCGATGACGCCGCTATCCGCGTCCAGCGTGCCGGAGAGGATGTTGACGAGGGTCGATTTGCCGGCGCCGTTCGCTCCCATCAGGGCAACGATTTCGCCGGCGTTCAATTCGAGGCTCGCACCGGCAAGCGCGCGGGTTGGCCCGAACGAGCGGCTCAGTCGGTCGATCTTCAAAAGCGGCATCTGCGAACCAAGGCTTGAAATTGTCTATACAGTTTATGTATTTTATACTTATCTGCTGCGATGTCTCGAAACGGCTTTCCAAACTTGCCGGTCAAAACGGCAAAATCGTTCGGGGTAAGCAAGGCCTTTGGGATTTGCGGGGCATCAATGTCATCGGCGGCGGGAAGATTGGACCGTTCTTCCGCGCGGCCTATTCGCGGATGGAATTTCTCCGGCAGGCCGGAAAAACAGAAGTCCATATTTATCCATAAAATCCATAAAATATATAAATTAAAGAAGCCGGATCCGGAGGCGGATCGACGCTGTTCGCAAGCGATCAAGAAGGGATCAAACAATGCGATATCTGTTCAAGGGATTGGCATCCGCGGCATTCATCACCTTTGGTCTCATGGGCGCCGCCCAGGCCGACGGGCTCGCCGGCGCGCCGGCGCCGTTCGACAAGGGTGGCGTCAAGGTGGCGCTGATCGCCTATATTTCCGGTGGCGATTTCTTCCAGGCCTATCAGGCTGGAGCCGAAGCGCAGGCCAAGGCGCTGGGCATCGACCTGCGCATCTTCCCGGGCAAGCAGAATGCCGCCGAGCAGCGCGAGCAGATCAGCCAAGCGATCAATCTCGGCGTCCAGGGCATCGTGATCGACCACGGCCAGCCGGAAGCGATCAGTGATGTGGCGCAGCAAGCGATTGATGCCGGCATCAAGGTCGTGGCGTTCGACGTGAACCTCAACAACAAGGCCATTCCGCAGGTCGAGCAGAGCGACCACGAATTGTCGCGCCTCGCGCTGGAGCAAGTGGTCAAGGACAATGGCACCAGCTTCAATGCAGGTTACGCCTATGTTGCAGGCTTTGCACCGCTCGACCGCCGCAACGAGGTCTGGGAAAAGTTCAAGGCCGACAACAAGGGTGTCGTCGAAAAGGCGAAGTTCGGCGTGGTCAACGATACAACCGCGACGAGCACCGCCGACCAGGCGAAGGCTGTCCTCACCGCCAATCCCGACATCAGCGTCGTCTTCGCGCCCTATGACGAGTTCGCCCGTGGCGTGAAGCTCGCCGCCGCCGATCTCGGCGTGTCGGACAAGCTCAAGATCTATTCGGCCGACGTCTCCACCGCCGATATCCAGGAGATCACCGAGGAAGGCAGCCCCTGGGTCGCCACCGTGGCGACCAATCCGGCTGTTGTCGGTGCTGTCTCGGTTCGCGCCGTGGCGTTGCAGATCGCAGGGCAGGAGGTTCCGTCCCAGATCCTCGTGAAGCCGGCGCTGCTGACGCAGGCGCAACTGCGTGAAGCGGGGGTCAAGACGATCGAGGAACTGGCGGCCAAGGTGCCGGCGTTCAGCGAGAGCGACGCTGTCACCGCCGACTGGATCCCCGCCAAGCTCTACTGAGCCATCTGATGCGACCGGCAGCGGGTGGATCACCGCGATTGCTGCCGGTCGCCTTTCCGCTTTCAAGGACAAATGGAGATACAGGCAATGAGCGACGTGCAAGTCCTGCGCAGCCCGAGGTATGAAGATGAACTGGCCGGCTTGTTTGCCCGGGCGGAAGAGATTGCGGCCGATCTCACCGCGCGCGGCGCGGCGCTAGACGCCGCCGGGCGGCCGCCGATCGAGGAAATTCAAACGCTGAAGGATGCCGGGCTTCTGAACGCCCTGCATGCCCGCGAGATCGGCGGAAGCGGGATCGACTGGGTCGATGCCCTGAAGCTCGTGCGTATCCTGTCACGCGGCGAAAGCTCGATCGGCCAGTTGCTCGGCTATCACTATGTCAACAGCCAGTACATCTACTGGGGGGCGTCCGACCCGGCCAAGGCCAAGGCACTCGGCATCGAGACGGTGGCCCGCAATCTCTACTGGGGTGCAGCGGTCAATCCGCGCGATCCTGGTCTTGTGCTGACCAGAAAGGGCGACGGGTATGTGCTGAACGGCCGCAAGACCTTCTCAACCGGTGCGCGCGTTTCCGACCGTATCAATGTCAACGCCACGATCGATGGTAAGGTCGCCAATTTCGTCATCCCGACCGACCGGCCGGGCTATATCACCAATGACGATTGGGACAATATCGGCCAGCGCCTGTCGGATAGCGGCAGCGTCGAGTTCCGCGATTTCCCGGTCTCGCAGGATGATTTCATCCAGCCACTCGCCGACCCCACCGACAAGCCGCCGGTACTGGCGACATTCAACACTCCGTTCATTCAGCTTGTCTTCGTGAACTTCTATCTCGGAACGGCGGAAGGCGCTTTGGCCGCCGCGCTCGACTATGTCCGCACCACAACTCGGCCCTGGGTTACCTCCGGTGTCGATAAGGCTTCCGAAGATCCCTACATTCTCGAACGGATCGGCGAATACTGCTCGACGCTGAAGGCGTCCGTCGCGCTCGCCGACCAGGCGGCCGGTATCGTCAAGGACGCTCTGGCACGCGGCAAGTCCGTGACGGAACGGCAGCGCGGCGAGGCAGCAATCGCCGCCTATGAGGCCAAGGTCCATTCCACCCATGTCGCCCTCGACATCACGTCGAAGGTGTTCGAACTGATGGGCGCCCGCGCCACGGCGGCCCGCTACGGCTTCGACCGCTACTGGCGCAATGTCAGGACACATACGCTGCACGACCCGGTCTTCTACAAGGCGCGCGAAGTCGGCGAGTTTGCGCTGAACGACCGGATTCCGGAGGTCAGCCTTTACAGCTGATGTAAGCTGATCCGCTTCGGTTTCCCAAATTGCAGATAAAGACCTCGGGAGGTGAGCTTGCCGAGGTTTTTTGTTTGCTGTGGAATTTACGGAATCATTTGGCCATCATGTGCCTGGACGCAACGGGTAACGTACCCTTCCGTCAAGATACTGACGTGTTGCTTGATACCGCGAGACATGGCTATACCCGCTCGCACCGCGTTGATATCTTAGACTTCGCGTACGGAGCTAGCACCATGAACGGGGCCGAAAACTTAATACCCAAAAGCAAACACGACCTTCGTGCAGTCAAAAATCTCCAGGATGTCGATCCTGCTTCGGTAATGACGATCTTGGATCAGCTCCTCGATTGGACAGCAGATGGCAATTGGCCGGTTGCCAAACCCATGGCAGATTTTCTTGTGCTGTTAGGCGAGCCTATCGTGCCTTCATTGAAAAAAATACTGAACGGCGATGATGCGACACAAAAATACTTCTGTCTTGATTTGATTGTACGACAGCTACCAGCAGATTTGTTGCAAGACTTGTCCCCAAATCTTGAGCGCCTAGTGGAAAATCCGAATCCAGAGGAAGTCGCGGAAGGTATCCCTGAACTGATTGGTGAGATGACCAGCGGACGCATGTAAGCGAATCCGTTTTGCTGAGAATCTGGCTTTCCGTTTCCGCAAACGACAAGCCAAGGTCTCAATTCTGCCCCGCAGCAATCCGCGTGTCCCGTCCCGAAAGATCGCGGAAATTGACGGCCGGATGTGGGGCCTGAAGCCGCGGACCCTGGCCGAACAGTTTTTCGCGCAGGGTGCCCTTGGTATAGTCCTTCTTGTAGACGCCGCGCTTCTGCAGTTCCGGCACCAGCAGATCGACCGTGTCCTCGAAGGTTTCCGGCGTCACGGCATAGGCGAGGTTGAAGCCATCGACATCGGTATCCTCAACCCATTCCTGCAAGAGGTCGGCGACCGTTTGCGGCGAGCCGACGAAGACGGGGCCGAAGCCGCCGATGCCGACCCAGTCGGCCATTTCGCGCACGGTCCAGACCTTGTCCGGATCGATCGTGGTGAAGGTCTCGACGGCGGATTGGACGGCGTTGGTGTAGCGATGGCGCAGCGGCTCGTCTGGCGCGAACTGGCCGAAGTCGATGCCAGTCCAGCCGGAGATCAGGGTCAGTGCGCCCTCGTAGGAAATGTGCTTGCGATACTCGTCGAACTTCTTCTTCGCCTCCGCATCGGTCTCGCCAAGGATGACGGTCTGCAGGTTGAAGGCGAGGATGTCGCGCGGGTTGCGGCCGGCGCGTTCGGCGGCTTCGCGGACATTCGAGACATAGCGCTTCAGCACCGGCTTGGACGGTGCCGCGACGAAGATGCATTCCGCATTGGCGCCGGCGAAATCCTTGCCCCGGCTCGACGCGCCCGCCTGATAGAGCACCGGCGTGCGCTGCGGTGAGGGTTCGCTGAGGTGAATGCCGGGAACCTTGAAATACTGGCCCTCATGGCGGATCGGATGGACCTTTTCCGGATGAGTGAAGATGCCGGTTGCCCGGTCGCGCACGACCGCGTCCTCTTCCCAACTGCCTTCCCAGAGCTTGTAGCAGACCTCCAGATATTCCTCGGCGACGTCGTAGCGGTCGTCATGCTTGACCTGTTGTGCTTGGCCGATGTTGAGGGCACCGGAATTGAGATAGGAGGTGACGATGTTCCAGCCGACGCGTCCCTTGGTGAGATGGTCGAGTGTCGAGATCCGTCGCGCGAACGTGTAGGGATGCTCGAACGAGAGCGATGCCGTCAACCCGAAGCCCAGGTGTTCCGTGACATAGGCCATGGTTGGAACGAGCTGCAACGGATCGTTGACGGGAACCTGGGCGGAATGCTTCAGCGCTGCATTTGTATTGCCGTTCAGGACGTCGTAGACGCCGAGCACGTCGGCTATGAACAGGCCGTCGAACTTGCCGCGCTCTAGAGTCTTGGCCAGATGAACCCAGTAATCGAGATCCTTGTATTTGTGCGACTGGTCGCGCGGATGCGTCCAGAGGCCTGGGGACTGGTGACCGACGCAGTTCATGTCGAAGGCGTTCAGGCGGATTTCGCGGCTCATGTTCGTTCCTGCAATCGGTTCGGGAGGCGGTACTAAAGGGCACCGTTGCGCGGCGGCACGGTATCGTTGAGATGGTAATCGCCGACCACGTGATACTTCCAGCGCACGGGATCGTGCAGGGTATGAGTGCGGGCGTTGCGCCAGTGGCGGTCGAGATTGAGGCCGACCTTGGTTGAGGACGTGCCGGCAAGTTCGAACAGGGTGTTGGTGGCTTCCAGCGCGATCTCGGTGGTCAGCACCTTGGCGCCGGCGACGGCAAGCGTCGCCTCAAGCGCGGTTTCGGGCGTGAGGTTCACTTGGGCGATATCGACCTTGTGCCCGGCGCGTTCGACGAGGGCGGATGCCGCATCAAGGCGAATGGCGAGATTGCCGATCTTTGAAATCGTCAGCGGATCCTGTGACGCGCGCTCGACGCCGCTGTTCATCCAGGGGCGTGCCTTGTTGCGGACGAAATCCACGGTTTCCCTGAAGGCTGCGCGAGCGATGCCGAGGTCGATGCCAGCATGGATGATCTGGCCGACGGAACCGATTGTCGTCGCCCGCTCGAACCCCTTGTGATGATGCACGACGGCATCGGCGTTGACGTAGACGTTTTGCAATACGGTCGTGCCGCTGCCCGTGGTGCGCTGGCCGAAACCGTCCCAGTCGTCGATGATCTGCAGGCCTTCGGTGTTGCGCGGCACGAAGGACATGGTCAGCCGATCTTCGCTGTCCAGCGCGAAAACGGTAACCCATTCGGCAAAAAGCACGCCGGTCGAATAGAACTTGCGGCCGTTGATCCGGTAGCCGATGCCGTCCTCAGTGATGCGCGTGTTGTAGTCGCCGACCGTCTTCGTTCCGGTTTCCGACAGGGCATTGCCGAAGCGGTCGCCGGCGAGCGCACGGGCAAAGAAAAACTTCTTCTGTTCCTCGCTGCCATCCGTGCGCAGCGCCTCGAGAATATAGAAATGGTTCTGCGGGATCTGGCCGATCGAGCCATCGGCTTCCGACAGGATTGCGATGATCTCGGCGAGAACCGCGTTGGAAACGTCGGCGCCGCCATATTCATCCAGCACGGTAATGCCAAGCAGGCCGGATTGCGCCAGCAGATCCATCTCCTCGTAGGGAATGATCCGGTTGATATCCCGCTCGCTGGCGCGTTCGGCGAAGGTGATTGCCAGCTGGCGGGCCACATCCAGGGCCTCTTCTTCCGTCTTGAGCCTGTGTGCCGCAGGGCGGGCACGCTCGGAGAAATGTGACACAGTTGCCATAAACGCTTCCAATCCTCTCAGGGTGGACAATGAGTGCAGCATAGGTCAATCGACTTGAAGGCAGCATATTCTATCGATTTTATCGATATTGAATTTTCTTTTCTTACTGAAGTTTTTTGCCGCCTTCATAGTTGTGAACAATATGAGTGGGCGCTTATTGGGCATCTCCAACAGACTGCGCGGTCGCGGCCACTCTCCGCTTGTTCTTCAGGAGTTCCACGCCGTGACGCGTACACTCATCTTGCCGGGGTATATGGGGTCGGGACCGGATCATTGGCAGCAGCATTGGTTGAACGACAATCCGGGTTCAGAATTTGTCGAACAGGATGACTGGGAGAGGCCAGACCTCGATACCTGGCTGGCGCGTCTGGAAGACAGGCTGGATGTATCGGAAGACGTTATCCTGGTGGCGCATAGTCTTGGCTGTCTGCTGGCCGCGCGTCTCGCCGGCCGGGCGTCTGCGGAAAAAATCCGTGGCGCACTGCTCGTCGCGCCCTGTCATCTCGATAGGACTGAGCAGCTTCATCCGGATGCCATCGATTTTGGGGAAATGCCGGAAAAGCGCCTCCCATTTCCCAGCCTGCTGATCGGTAGCCTGAACGATCCCTACATGCCGTTCGAGCAGTGCCGGCGTTATGCCTCGCTTTGGGGCAGCGATCTGATCGATCTCGGCTATGCCGGTCATATCAACGTTGCGAGCGGCTTTGGCCGTTGGACGAATGGCTATGGATTCCTGTCGCTCTTCAAGCGCAATCGCCCGGCGGGGTTTGCCGGGCGATTGCCGGAAATGGCATCGCATCGCGCCTTTCGCGGATTGGTCAGAGACAGGCGACTGCTTCCATAACGTATCGGGCGTTTGAATCTCGGCGCCACTGTACTTTACAGCCGGTCACCCCAAGGAACGAAACGGCGCTCGATCAACCGGGCAATGGTCTCCAGCAGGAAAGCGATCACCGCGATCGCAAGAATGCCGCCGATGACGACATCAGTCACCAGAAATTGTGCCGCTGCCTGGATCATGAATCCGAGACCCCGCGTCGCCGCGACCAGTTCCGCCGCGACCAGCGTTGACCAGCCGGCGCCGAGCGCGATCCGCACGCCGGTCAGGATCGAGGGCAGGGCGCTCGGCAGCGTTACATGGCGCAATACCTGGGCCGGCGTGGCGCCGAACGCGCGGGCGGCGTTCACCCGGTCAGCAGAGACGGATTTCACACCAGCAACAGTCGACAGAATGATGGCCGGAAGCATGGCGAGCGAGATGACGACGATCTTCGAGGTTTCCCCGATGCCGACCCAGATGATGATCAGCGGAAGATAGGCAAGCGGCGGCAACGGGCGCAGGAACTCGACGATCGGATCGAAAATTCCCTTGCCGATCCGGCTCGTCGCGATCGCCAGCCCGACGGGAATGCCAATCGCAACGGAAGCCGCCAGTGCCGCGAAGATGCGCAGCAGGCTCGCGAGCGTATGTTGCGCCAGCGTCGAATCCACGAAGCCGGTGGTGACAAGGTTGACGAGCGAAACGGCAACGGTGGCGGGCGAGGGCAGAAAGATCGGCGATACGACTTGATAAAACGAGGCCGCCCACCAGACGGTCAGAAGCACGGTGATGGTCACAGCGGATATCAGGCCGGTGGACGCGCCGCGCGGGGTTTTCGGATCGCGCTCGCTCGTGTGCGGAATGGCACCGGTGGCGCCCATGGTTTCCGTCGGAAATGTCATGCGGCGTTGTCCATCCGTGTGTCGTGAATGAGGTCCGTCAGCGTGTCGTGAAGCGTCTGGAACTCGGGATACTTCTTGATTGTCCGCGCCTGTTCTCCGGCGAGGAGGGCACGTCCGAAGGATACCGGGATATCGGCGGCGATCCGGCCGGGATTGGGCGAGAGAACGACGATCCGGGTGCCGAGGAAGAGGGCTTCTTCGATGCTGTGGGTAATCAGCATGACGCCGGCGCCACTTTCGGCCCAGACGTTGAGAAGGAAGGATTGCAGCTTTTCACGGGTCAGCGCATCGAGCGCGCCCAGCGGTTCATCGAGCAACAGGAATTGCGGTTTGGAGGCGAGCGCCCGGGCAATGCCGACACGCTGGCGCATGCCGCCCGAGAGTTCCCAGATTTTCTTGTCTCCAGCGCCCGGCAGGCCGACATGGGCGAGCAATTGGTCCGCAATCCGGTGCCGCTCCGCCTCCGGCGTGCCACGCAGGCGCAGGGGGAAGGCGATATTGTCGCGCGCATCGAGCCAAGGGTAGAGGGCGTCGTCTTGGAAGACCACGGCGCGGTCGGCACCGGGTTTGGTGACGGGAGTGCCATCGATCGCGATGCGGCCCTTGCTGGGCGTGAGAAAACCGGCGGCGAGATTGAGGAGGCTGGTTTTTCCGGAACCCGAACGGCCGATGACGGCGACGAATTCGTCGGATCGGATGCCGAGGTTGATGGCATCGAGAACCGGGATTGCGCCCGATGTGCCGTATTCCAGCGAAACGCCTTCAAAGGTCAGTGTACTCACGGCGAAACCTTTCGCAGGGAAAGGCCGGGCGCTCTGAGCGCCCGGCGTTCATCGATCTCAGAACGACAGCTTTGCTGCGTCCTTGACCCAGCGGGTCGAGACATAGGGTGCATAATCCGGCAGGACCGACGGGATCTTGCCCTGTTCGAGCAGGAAGGCCGAAGTTTCCGCAACGGCCTTGACCGCACCGCCACCGAGCAGCTTGTCGCTTGCCTGTTCGTCGAGCGAAGGGAAGTAATAGCCCTTGAGCAGGGCCGGAACTTCGTCCTGCTTGGCGCCCGTCAGCTTGGCGATCTTTTCGGCTTCGGCGGATGTGCCGTTCCATGCATCCGGATTGGCCTTGTAGGCGGCATAGGCGTCACCGGTCACTTTGACGAAGGCTGTGACGACGTCCGGATGGGCTTCGGCAAATGTCTTGCTGACGACCCAGGCGTCGAATGTCGGGCCACCCCACTCGGCAACGTCGGCGGAGGTCGCCAGAACGGTTCCGGACTTCTTCAGCTCGGCCAGGACCGGATCCCAGACATAGGCGCCATCGATATCGCCACGCGACCAGGCAGCGGCGATTTCCGGCGGGCGCAGGTTGAGGATTTCGACCGACTTCGGATCGATATTCCAGTGCTTCAGGGCGGTGAGAAGGCTGTAATGGGCGGTCGAGACGAACGGCGTTGCGATCTTCTTGCCGGCCAGTTCTTCCGGCTTGGTGATGCCCTTGACGGCAAGTGCTTCCGCCTCGCTGATCAGGCCGACGACGAAGATCGTCTCGATGCCGAGGCCACGGCTTGCTGCAGCGGCGAGCGGCGAGGAGCCGACATAGCCGATATCGAGCGAGCCCGATGCGATGGCCGCGATCACGTCGGCGCCACCATCGAACTTCTGCCAGTTGACCTTAGCGCCCGTGACCTTCTCGTAGGTGCCGTCGGCCTGCGGAACGCGGGAGGGCTCGACGATCGGCTGGTAGCCGATATTGACGGTTACGTCGGCGGCGTTCGCCAGACCGAGATTGGAGCCGATAAGGACGGCAGCCGCGGCCACCGTTACGAAAAGACGTCTTGTAATGGACATGATGATCCTCCTGCCGTGGTTCAACTTCTGTTTCCGGCCCGGATCCCCCAGGATGTGATTTCGGAAACATCACACCCTAAACATCACTTAGTCTATATAAATAATGCAGATATATTGTTCTCTGAATGTCTGTCTTTTCGCAACGGTGTTCTAAAGTTCAACGGCTGACGGGTTCAACCGTTGAACATTGGCGACTAAAGCTGTGCGAGGAAGCGTCCGTACTGGCCATTGTTGTAGACCAGCGAATGTCCGTCGCCCGCAACTATCGACACGACGCGGCCGATGATGATGCCGTGGCTGTGGCGCTCGATGATTTCCTCGACTTCACAGTCGATGGCGGCAAGGGCGCCCAGCAGAACGGGAGCGCCGCTGGCAAGCGTCGTCCATTCGGCACCATGGTAACGGTCAGCGCCTTTCAGGCCGCCCTTTCCGGCAAAGCGGTCGGCAATGTGCTGATGGTCTCCGGAGAGGATGTTGACGCAGAAATGACCGTTGGCCTGGATGACCGGGTAGCTCGACGACGTCCGGTTGATGTTGACGATCATCGTCGGCGGCTCGACCGACAATGCCGTCGCTGAAGTGACGGTGGCGCCGGTGCGGTCATTGCCCCGGCCGGCGGTGATGACGGACACGCCGCCGGACATGCGCCGCATGGCCAGTTTCAGCGTGAGATCTTCGACGGCGGATGCAATTACGGATGCAGCGGGAACATCGCTTGTTCTGAGTGCAAGGGTCATGGGCCTTCCTTTTCGGCACTGAAAACGGACAGGCGTTCGCGTCCTGCGGGGCGGCGAAACACCTCAATTTCCCAAAGCCTGCATGCCGATTTTTCCATTGTCAACTAATTTTATAGATTATATTGTTTTGAATGATCTGGCGCATTCGATACAATCCAGTTCATCAATGATCTTGCCATCATTTTGAAAGAATGGAGTTTTTTTGCCCATGTCCCTCGTTCCCGAAAAGATCGACGTTCTCTGGTTCCTGCCGACACATGGTGACAGCCGCTATCTGGGCACCTCCGTCGGCGGGCGCAACGTTGACCTCAAATATCTGAAGCAGATTGCTCAAGGTGCGGATGCGCTCGGCTATTACGGGGTGCTCATTCCGACGGGCCGGAGTTGTGAGGATAGCTGGGTTGTGGCTTCGGCGTTGGCGCCGTTGACCGAGAAGCTGAAGTTCCTCGTGGCTGTCCGCCCGGGTCTTCTTTCGCCGACACTGGCGGCGCGCATGACCGCGACGCTCGATCGTATTTCCGAAGGCCGGCTGCTGATCAATGTCGTGACCGGCGGTGATCCCGTCGAGAACAAGGGGGATGGCATCCATCTCTCGCATCAGGATCGCTACGAGGTGACGGAGGAATTCCTGAACATCT
Organism: Rhizobium sp. Leaf453; assembly: GCF_001425605.1. Taxonomy (GTDB): domain Bacteria; phylum Pseudomonadota; class Alphaproteobacteria; order Rhizobiales; family Rhizobiaceae; genus Pararhizobium. The sequence goes on from NZ_LMRG01000012.1 coordinate 101,031, forward strand.
ACAAGGCGGTTTTGCGCGGCGAGGACGTCAATTTCAAGGGCAAGCATTTCGACATCGAGGACGGCAAGCTGCTGTTCCCGCCGCATCAGCAGCCGCATCCGCCGCTCTATTTCGGTGGTTCATCCGGCGTCGGCCAGCAGATCGCGGCCCGCACGATCGACAAGTACCTGACCTGGGGTGAGCGCCTGGAGGACGTGGAAAAGAAGATCGCCGAGGTGCGGACACTGGCTGAGCAGGAAGGCCGCGAGATTACCTTTGGCATCCGCTTGCATGTTATCGTGCGAGAAACGGCCAAGGAAGCCTGGGCGGCGGCTGACTCGCTGATCCAGTACGTGGACGACGATACTATTGCGGCCGCCCAGAAGGTCTTTGCCCGCATGGACTCGGTCGGCCAGAGCCGGATGAGCCAGCTGCATGGCGGCCGTCGCGACAAGCTGGAAATCAGCCCCAATCTCTGGGCGGGCGTTGGTCTCGTGCGTGGCGGCGCCGGCACGGCGCTGGTCGGCGATCCCGATCAGGTCAAGGCCCGGATCGAGGAGTATCGCCAGATCGGCATCGACACCTTCATCATGTCCGGATATCCTCATCTGGAAGAAGCGTATTCGTTCGGCGAGCTTGTCCTGCCCAACCTGCCGCTGAACAATCCCGTCAAACTCAAGGGCGCAAGCGCGAATACCGGGCCGTTCGGTGAGACCATCGCCGGCGACCATCGGCCGAAACTCAAGGTTTCGCAGTCCTGAATGACGGGACGCGGGCGCTGACAGGGAGCATGCATGGCAGATCGTGAAACAGGATTGACCGTTGCGATTGTCGGCGGTGGTTTCAGTGGAGCTGCCGTTGCCGCCCACCTGGCTCGCCATCCCTTTTTCGGGAATGGAAAGATCGTCGTTTTCGAGCCGCGCGATCATCTCGGCCGGGGGCTGGCCTACGATACGGACAATGACGCCCACCGCGTCAATGTCCCCGCCAGCCGCATGAGTTTGGTGATCGGCAATGACGACCATTTCCTGGAATGGCTGGATCGGAACGACGAGATTTCACGGGATGAGGGCGCGCTGGCGGATGATGGAAAGCTTTATCCCCGTCGCGGCGTCTTCGGCCGCTATGTCAGCGATTATGTCCAGCCGCATCTCACCAGCGGTGTCATTCGGCACGAAAAGAGCCGTGTCATCCGGGTCGAGCGGCAGCAGGCGGGCTGGCTCGTCAGCGCCGAAAACGGTCATCAGCTCCGTGCGGATATTGTCGTGATCGCCACCAGCCATCCCGCACCGCAGGCGCCCGAGAGCCTGGACCGCGCCTTGTCGGGGCATCCCCGTTATGTTCCCGATCCGACCGTTGCGGGGGCCCTTGCGGCTATCCGGCCCGATGACCGCGTTCTCGTTGTTGGAGCCGGATTAACCTCGGCGGATATCATCTCAACGCTTCATCTCGGTGGGCACAGGGGGCTGATTACCGTTTTCTCTCGTCGAGGACTGCGCTCGCGCGGCCATACAACCGCGGTTCAGGAGCCCTATGGTGACTTCTCTTCTGACCCCGCGCGGACCGCTCTCTCGTTGCTGCGTCGCGTGCGAGCGACAATCCGCGAAGCCAATGCGGAAGGCCTGACATGGCATGCGGTGCTGGATGCGCTACGAAGCCAGGGCGGTTATATCTGGAGACGCTTGCCGATCCGCGAGCGTCGCCGCCTCGTCCGGCATCTCCGCCCCTTCTGGGATGTGCATCGGTTCCGTATCGCGCCGCAGCTCGAACAGGTCATCGATCGGGGGCTGTCGTCCGGCCAAATCTGTTTGCTCGCCGCTTCGATTACTGATGTCGAACGGCGGGGGGAAACGATCTCTGTGCGCCTTTTCCGGCGTGGCGGCGGGTTCGTGCAAGGGGATCATGATGCGGTCATCGTCACCACCGGCCCGGCGCATGGTGGGATTCTGGCAAGTCAGGCATGGTTGTCGGAACTGGCGGATGCCGGCTTTCTCAAGCTTGACGAGACCGGGCTCGGTCTTGCGTGTGATGATGAAAGTCTCGCCCTTGATCGTCACGGCCGCCGCATTTCCGACCTGTTCATTTCCGGCCCCTTGGCGCGCGGCACCTTCGGCGAATTGATGGGACTGCCCCAGGTCAACGAGCATGCCATTCTGGTAGCCAATGGCATCGCCCATATCGCTGCCGGTCTTTGCACGCAGACCGCAAATCGCCCTGCTCACGCTTCTCCCGTTCATCAGGTGGTTCGTCGTCCTGAGAAAGTGATCTGAAGCAGAAAGGGATCAGAAGTTTGCGCGGCTTGATGTGGTTCAATCGTTGCAGAGCATGTGGTTGTCGGCAGATGCAGATGAAGACGCCGGGAGCAGAACTCCCGGCGTCTTCATTTATCGACTCGCGTAAGAAAATACTTACACGATAACGAAATCGGTGTTGGTAACACCCAGACCTGCGCCGATATTGGCAAACAGTGTCGAACCGCCGACCGCGTTGCCGTTGGTGTCGTAGAACAGGTTGCCGGTATCGGTTTCGTAGATGATGCGGTCGTTGCCATCGGCGGCAGTACCGCTCGCATTCGCGACGAACTGTCCAACAGACAGGGTTCCCGTCCCGCCGGCGATGGCGTTGAAGATCGCATCGTCCAGCCGGATCGTGTCTCCGACGACGTCGAAGTCCGTGATGGTATCGACGTTGGTGGCGCCAAGCGTTGTATTGAACAGGAAGTTATCATTCCCGCCGCCGCCGGTCAGCGTGTCGTTGCCCAGCCGACCATTCAGCGTATCATTGCCATTGCCGCCGAGCAGGGCGTTGATCGAACTGTCACCGGTCAGCGTATCGTTGAAGGCAGATCCGGACAGGTTCTCGATCGAGTTATAGACATCTCCGGCCGCTTCACCGGTGTTGCTTGCTGGGGTTGTCAGCGAGACAATCACTGCGGCAGCAGCGGTGGAGTAGGAAGCACGGTCAGTACCGTTGCCGCCGTTCAGCGTATCCGCCCCGGCGCCGCCGACCAGGATGTCGTTACCATCCTGTCCGAACAGTGTGTCGGCATCAGCCAAGCCGAAGATGACATCAATGCCCGCGCCACCCAGGATCAGGTTGACGTCCGAAGTGCCGGTCAACGTGTCATTGAAGGAGGAGCCTGCCAGATTCTCGATCGAGTTATAGGTGTCGCCCGCAGCGTCGCCGGTATTGCCGGCAGGGCTGGTGAGCGAGGCTACAACGGCGGCGGCCGCCGTGTCGTAGCTGGCGCGGTCGGTGCCATTTCCGCCGTTCAGCGTATCGGCGCCGACGCCGCCGGTCAGGGTGTCGTTGCCATCCTGACCGAACAGGGTGTCGTCACCGGCCAGGGCGATGATGGTATCGTTGCCCGCTCCGCCCAGGATCAGGTTAATACCTGAATTGCCTGTCAGCGTATCGTTGAAGGCGGAACCGGCCAGATTTTCGATCGAGTTGTAGGTATCGCCCGCAGCGTCGCCGGTGTTGCCGGCAGGGCTGGTGAGGGAAGCGACAACGGCTGCGGCCGCCGCTTCGTAGCTGGCACGGTCAGTGCCGTTGCCGCCATTCAGCGTATCGGCTCCGACGCCGCCGGTCAGGGTGTCGTTGCCATCCTGCCCGAACAGGGTGTCATCGCCATCCAGGCCGTTGATCACGTCATTTCCGGCGTCACCGAGGATGAGGTTGGCGCCCGAGTTGCCGGTCAGGTTATCGTTGAAGGTGGAACCGGCCAGGTTTTCGATCGAGATGTAGGTATCGCCCAGAGCTTCGCCGGTGTTCTGGCCCTCATCCGCCAGGTTGACCGTGAGGCCCGCCGCCGAGTTGATGTAGGTGACCCGATCGGCACCTGCTCCGCCGTCGAAGGCATCGTTGCCGAGGCCGCCGTTGAGCACATCATTGCCGTCGCCACCCGACAGTTCGTCGCGGAAGGTTGTGCCGCGGATCGTATCGTTACCCGTGCTGCCGTTTACGATGATCCGGTCGTTTTCCGTACCGGCTGCATCGAAGTCCTGAATCTGCAACTGGGACAGGTCGACACTTGTCGAAGCCCCCAACTCGACGATGAATTGGTCGGCACTGCCGATGGCGGCGAAGTCGACGACCAGGTTGTTGGCGAGACCGTTTCCAATCTGCGCAGCGGCAATCGTGACGACCCGCGGGCCGACACCGTTTGCATCGATCTCAATTTCCTCGATATTGATAAACGTCGCATCGACGAAGCTCGTATCCGTCTGCACCAGCACCCTGTCGGCATCGGCACCACCGTCGATCGTTTCGCCGAATTCAGCTTCACCGGTATTGTAGACGAAGGTGTCGAAGCCGGTTCCGCCATCGAGATCGTCAACGCCGAAGCCGCCAGTGATCCGATCGTCGTCTGCATCCCCATTGATAATATCCCCGCCACCGGAGCCGGTGATCGTATCATTGCCGTTGCCGCCGGAGATTGTATCGGAAACGCCCGATCCACTGGGATTAGCTTGTGTCATGGCGAAGATCGTGTCGTTGCCGTCGTCACCAAAGATTGTATCGCCATCGAAGCCACCTTCGATCAGGTCGTCGCCGCCACGTCCATGGATCGTGTCGGCGCCGTCCTGACCTCGTAGCGTGTCGCCGAAAGCACTGCCGAAGAGGGTATCGTTTCCACTACCGGCATCGACCGTTCCGCCATCCGCGAAGGCGGTGATGACTTCGCCCGTTGCGTCACCCGTGATGGTGACTTCGCGGGGATCGTAGATCGCGAACTGGACGTCGTTGTCGCCTCCGGAATTGGCCGTCCAACCGACAAGCAGGCGACCGTCGTCCGTCAGCGAAATGGTGGGGGTATCGTGAGTGACGCCGCCGCCATCGCTGACGACAATTTCTTCGGTGCCAACGAGGACGCCGGTTGCACTGAACCGCTTCAGCGCGATCGTGCCGGCTTCATTGTTATCCCAGACGACGACGAAACCACCGTCACTCAGGCCGACGACATCGGGAGTACGGTCGTTGTCCGTGCCGCTGTCGTCATCGACATTGACCTGGCCACCCTGCGCAACGCCGGCAGCATCGTAACGCTGGAACAGGACATCCGTGTCACTGGCATCGGTGTTCTGCCAGACGACGACGAAGCCGCCGCCCGATAGCGCGGTCACTACCGGTGCAACGTCCGTTTCGCCATCGCCGAGCGTGTTCGAGACTTCGGTGAAGCCCAGAACGTTGCCGCCCGTCGAGTTGACGATACGCATGTTGAAACCGTTGTCGCCGTTGAACTGGCGGGCGATAATGACGTAGTTCCCATTGGTTAGCATCGTCACATCGACCTGCTGGCCGTTGGCGCCGAGATCGCTGGAGAGCCCGCCCGCCAGCAGCAGGAACGGCGAACCGGCGACGCCGGCCGTGTCGACGATCGTCGCAAACGTTTCCGTGTTCGAGCCGACATTTCGTTGCTGATAGGCAACGAGGAAGCTACCGTCCGTATTGATTGTGATCGAAGGCGCGCCGAGATCCTGCGCTCCCGGATCGGGCGCGATCGTGCCCGTCGTGACGTTGACGCCATTGGCGTCGAGGATGTTGTATCGGATCGCCGTTCCGCTGCCGTCGGTATCCTCGTAGGCAATCACGAAGCCGCCGCCCGGCAAGGCTGCGGCGGTGAAATCGCCTTCATCATCTACGAAGAAGCCCTGATTGGCGCGGAATTCGCTGCCGATGGCATTGCCTTCGGCATCATAAAGCTGGCCGATAATATCTGTCCCGCTGTCGGCACCGGCGCCGTCGTCTGTATTGGATTCCCACAGTGCAACGAAGTTACCGTTGGCAAGCCCGACCAGTTTGATGCCGGTTTGATCGTCGGCAGTGGTGCCGGTATCGGTGGTATTGGCCTGCTGAAAAATGCGCCAGATTCTCGGAGTCGTGGTCATGAATTCCTCCTTTTGATGATTAAGATTTATGGATGTGAATGCGCGAATATTCGGTCACTGTGACGACGCACCTGTGCCGCAAGCATTATGTATCAGGCTCTTTCGTCGGCAGATGTAACGTTCGGAACAGCGGGAATATTCGGATCGTGTATTCAAGCGATATGCTGATGATGTGAATCGAAAAATCGAATAATAATCAGGGTATTATATGGATGTACGATTCTCTGGCGAATTTCCCTGCCAACATTTCGCACATGCAAAAATATTGGCATTTTCGGCGTCTGTCATAATTATGAAATAATTGAATTATTTCCATACGCTAAACTACGGGAATGATAAGTACAAGAAATTTGTTTGCCGTCGATTTTGACGGAGTGACATCGAAAAATCGCCGAATGGCGCGCGGCACAAGGACCACGCCTGTCACGATATGCGCCATCTAATCGGTTCAACAGGCTCTTTCGAGCCGCTTCCGTTAACGAATACGCGCAAGCCGCCTCGCTGCGGAGGCGGTGACGGCGCAGGCTCGACGGGGAATTCCCAAAGAGGACATCGCGCAATTGCTGCCCTTGATGGCATGCGGACGCGGAACAGGCCCGGAAGGTTCGCTTCCGGGCCTGCCGAGGGGGTTCAGGCGGCGCGCTTCAGAGCGTCGCCAAGGATGGAAACGAGCTTGCCAATCTCGTCCTTTTCGATGATCAGCGGTGGCGAGAGGGCAATGATGTCGCCGGTGACGCGGATCAGCAGGCCCTTCTTGAGGCAGTCGACGAAGACGTCGTAGGCGCGCGTTCCCGGTGCGCCATCGCGCGGTGTCAGTTCGACCGCGCCGACCAGGCCGAGATTGCGGATATCCGCGACGTGTGGCAGGCCCTTCAGCGAATGAAGCGCGTCCTGCCAGGTTTCCGCGAGGCCGGCAGCCCGGGTCAGCAGGCCTTCTTCCTCGTAGATTTCCATGGTCGCGAGACCCGCCGCGCAGGCGACCGGGTGGCCGGAATAGGTATAGCCGTGGAACAGTTCGATCTGGTTGTCCGGGCCGGTCATCAGGCCGTCATGCACCTTGCGGCTGGCAAAGACCGCGCCCATCGGCACGGCGCCATTCGTCAGGCCCTTGGCGGTGGTAATGATATCGGGAATAACGCCGAAATAGTCGGTCGCAAACGGCGTGCCGAGCCGTCCAAAACCGGTGATGACTTCGTCGAAAATCAAGAGGATGCCGTATTTGTCGGCAATGGCGCGCAGGCGCTCCAGATAGCCCTTCGGCGGCAGGATGACGCCGGCGGATCCGGACATCGGCTCGACGATGACGGCTGCGATCGTCTCGGCGCCGTGCAGCGCCACCAGACGTTCCAAATCTTCCGCGAGTTCGACGCCATGATCGGGCAGTCCCTTGGAAAAGGCGTTGCGGTCGAGATCGAGCGTATGGCGCAGGTGATCGGCCGGGATCTGCGGGAAAATACGACGGTTGTTGACCAGACCGCCGACGGAAATGCCGCCGAAGCCAACGCCGTGATAGCCCTTCTCACGGCCGATAAGGCGCGTGCGGGTGCCTTGTCCGATTGCGCGCTGGTAGGCGATGGCGATCTTCAGGGCCGTATCGACGGATTCGGAGCCCGAACCGGTGAAGAAGACGCGGTCGAGCTGCGCAGCAGGACCGCCGGGAGAATGCTCGGCGAGCTTGGCGGCGAATTCGAAGGCGATCGGATGACCCATCTGGAAGGTTGGGGCGAAGTCCAGCGTGCGCAACTGGCGCTCGACGGCTTCCGTGATGCGCTGGCGGCCGTGGCCGACGTTGACGCACCAGAGGCCGGCCGTACCATCGAGGATCCGATTACCGTCCACATCGGTGTAATACATGCCCTCGGCGCTCGCCAGCATGCGTGGGGCGGCCTTGAACTGCCGATTGGCGGTAAATGGCATCCAGAAATTCTCGAGGGACGGGCTGTTGCGCTTGCTGATGTGATCCATGGCTCTCTCCTTGGGATTGCCGCCAATGTGTGCAATTTTCAATGTTGAACAAGTCCTTTTCTATGATTCAGTAAGCCATTGAAATAAATGGAACCGTGTGACACGGTTTGCTGTATTTCAAACAACCGAAACAGGATTGGTCATGTCCGTCGATATCGGCAGCCGCTTGCGTCATCTGCGGTCGCTGCACAATCTGTCCCAGCGGGAGTTGGCGAAGCGCACGGGCGTCACCAATTCGACAATCTCGCTGATCGAATCCAATTCATCCAATCCATCCGTCGGGGCGCTCAAGCGTATCCTGGACGGTATCCCCATCGGTCTGGCGGAATTCTTTGCCTTCGAACCGGAGAAGCCGCGCAAGGCATTCTATGCGGCCGAGGAACTGGTCGAGATCGGCAAGGGACCGATTTCTTACAGGCAGATCGGCGACAACCTGTTTGGTCGCAGTCTGCAAATCCTCAAGGAATGTTATCAGCCGGGCTCTGATACCGGGAAAGTTCCGCTCGTTCACGAGGGGGAGGAGGGTGGTATCGTTTTGTCCGGGCGGCTGGAGGTGACCGTGGATGAGGACCGCCGCATTCTCGGCCCGGGCGATGCCTACTATTTCGAGAGCCGGCGACCGCACCGGTTCCGTTGTGTCGGGCCTGTGCCTTGCGAGGTCATCAGCGCCTGCACGCCGCCAACGTTCTGAATGCAAAAGGCCAGACGATACCGTTATCGTCTGGCCTTCTATTGACGATTAGCAGGGATCAATCCGCCGGTTGTGGAGCGGATGTGCGCAGGCTCTTCGGCCGCAGCAGCCGCAGCGCCTTGCCGGTCGGGTTGCCTTCAAGTTGCAGCACGCGGGTAAAGAAGCGGGTTCCCGGTTCCTGCCGGCCGATGTTGACGATCGCTGCAGTGCCGACTTCCTTCTCCAGAAAGTTCAGCACACGCTTGTAGGAATCGCTCTCCAGCGTATCCAGCGCCTCGTCGATGATGACCCAGCGCGGCTTATGCAGGCCGAGCCTTGCGATGGCGAGAAGACGCAGTTCGACTTCGTTGAGCTTCAGCTTTGTCTTCATGTCCTGGTCCAGCTGTCCCTGCAGACGGGCGAGGCCCACGCGCGACAGGACCTTCACCAGATCGACCTTCGCGAAACTGCCAGGATTTTGCGGATAGGACAGCACCTCTTCCAGCGTGCCGGGCGGGAAGTAGGGAGAGCGCGGAATGAACGCCATCTGGGCGTCCTTGGGCAGCGCGATCTTTCCGTGCCCCCAAGGCCACAGGCCGGCAATGGAGCGGAAGAATGGCGCTTTTTCCACGCCTGTTGCACTGGTGACAAGCACACGGTCGCCCGGTGCGATTTCGACATGCGGCTCGGCCAGCTTGATGCATCCGGCCGGCAGCGCGATTTCCAGCCCGTCGATGGTCATGCGCTGGCTATCGCTCCGGGTGAAGTCGATCCGCTTGCCGCTTTCGTGGCTCTCATCGGTCATCAGCATGGCCGAGCGGAAGGCGGCAACACGCAGCAGAGTCGCCCGCCAGTCAGCGAGCGTGTCGATATTGTCGACGAACCAGCGAAGCGAGGTGTTCACCTGATTGAAGGCCCCGACGGCCATCATCAGACCACCGAAGCTGAGGCTTCCGGAGAAGTAGACCGGCGCTGCAATGATGATCGGTGCGACGACGGTGATCCAGCCGTAACCGGACGTGACCCAGGTGAGGCGGGTGAGTGCCAGCATCAGCCTGTTGCTGATTTCCATGACCGACGACAGATCGCGCTGCAGGCGGCGCTTCTCGTTCGGCTCGTCGGCGGAAAGCGAGATTGCCTCGATATGTTCATTGACCCGCATCAGCGAGAACCGCAGCGCGGCCTCGCGCGAATAGTGTTCACCATTGATCTTGACCAGCGGGCGTCCGACGAACCAGCTGAGGCAGGCGGCCGTACCGGCATAGAGGATCGCAGCCCAGACCATATAGCCGGGGATGTTGATGTCGTGCTCGCCGATATGGAACACGAAGCCTTCCGACAGCGACCAGAGAACGCCGATGAAGCTGGCGAGGAGAATGCCGGACTGGAACAGGCCGAAGCAGATGCCGGACGTCAGGTCCGCCAGATGGCGCGCATCCTCATGCATGCGCTGGTCGGGGTTGATGCCGATGGAGCCGGCATTGGCGAGGCGGAAGGCGCGGGCCGGCCGCATCCATTCGGTAATCAGGTCGAGCGTCAGGCCCTCGCGCAATTTGATCCGGATCCACTGGTTCAGCCAGGTCTGGACGACGTTGAGAACGAGAAGACCGCCGGCAATCTGGGCGAAGATCAGCAACTGATGCAGAAAGGCGGAAAAGTCCCTGCGCTCCAGCGTGTCGTAAAACGGTTTGTACCAGCGATTGAGAAGAACCTGACCGAAGGCGGTCACCAGGATGACCGAGACGATGCCGAGGGCAAGCCAGATGATGACGTTGCGGACGGGCGAAGCCATGAAGGCGTTCTGCATCATCTTCAACTGATGGCGAAAGGGCTGCTCATCGTCCGGCTGTATCCGGTCGGGTTTCTTCATGTCTTTCTGCTGCGGCATCGGTAAAGAATCTCCACCACTTGCTTTGATCGCTCGCGCGTCCAAAATGCTCCCTGAGCCAAGGTAACAACGGGGGATGGGGCGAAACTGTCTAAAAACCGCGTTTATCTCCTACGCGGCGACGTTTTCCACACAACATGGGTGAAAACCCAAATCATAAAGTGATGTCACCACTGAAACGATGGCGGATCGTCAGATATAGAGCGGCGCCATTTTCCGCCAGGCGCCTGCCCGGTGGGCGCGTCCATCCCAGACATGCAGCTGATGCCCGACATTCTTGTCCAGAAGAAGACGGCTGAGATAGCGGTTGTTGTCGAGGAAAGGATCGGCATCACCGATCGTCAGGACGATATCGAGGCGGCGCAATCTTTCCAGCCGCCATTCGCACACCAGGTTGGGCAGGAAATGGCTTGGCGTATGGAAATAGACGTCGTCGTCGTAATAGCCGTCGAGCAGGTCTCCGAACGACTCAACCTTCATCGTCAGGTCGTAGCGGCCGGAGAAGGCGACGAGCTTGCTGAACAGATGGGGGTGGCGGAAGACGAGGCTGGCGGCCTGAAAGGCGCCGAGGCTGCAGCCTTGCACGACGATACTGTCGTGCGGATTCATCTGCGCCATCAGCGGCAGGACTTCCTGGAGAATATAGTCCTCGAAGGCGGCATGGCGGCGCATGCGCTCGGCCGGATGGCGGTGGAAGCCGTAGAAGGTTTCTGCGGCGAGGCCCTCGATGCAGTAGAGTTGCAGGTGACCCGCGTCCAGTTTGTCGGCTAGGCTGTCAACGATGCCGAGCTCTTCATATTCCCAAAAACGGCCGTCCCGGGTCGGAAACATCAGGACCTTGGCGCCGGCATGGCCAAACACCAAGAGCTCCATGTCTCTATGAAGACGCTGACTGTACCAGCGAAGATATTCGCGTTTCATGGGACCTTGAAGAGCCGCCTGACCTTTTCGCGCAGGATGGCATCCTGTGCTGGACCTTCAGGATAGTCGAAATGCCCGGCATCAAGGATGAAGATTTCATTAAATTTTGATGGCGGCAGAGCATTCGCCACGGAGAACTGGCAGGGCGGGGCGACGGCCGGATCGAACAGGGCTGCGGCAACAAGCATCGGCACCTGAATGCGCTCGGCAGCGTTGGCCGCATCGAACAACCGGAGGGTTTCCAGCACGCTGCCATGGGTCTTCTGATAGGCTTGAACAGACTCCGCGCTACCGACCGTCGGCAGGCTAAGCCAGAGCGGCCGGTTTCCGAATGAGGGCACGACAAGATGCCCGCGATCAATGCGCCGGTCGTAAGGGATCGCCATGGCGCCGATCCCGCCGCCGAAGCTGCTGCCGCTATAGCCAATGTGGCCGTCTATCCACGGATAAAGCGTAGTGAGTGCCGATACCGCGAGCCATACGTCCTCGACACATCCGCCGATGATGTAGTTGCCGGGGTTCTCGATGCCGTAAACCACATGACCGGGCGGATCCGGGGAAATCGGCGGGCGGGCGCTGAGCGATAAGCCGCGAAAACACGGAAAGAGCACGGCGGTTTCTTCCACCGGTATCTCGAAATCCGGCTGGTCGCGGCCGCCATAACCATGGCCGACGACAAGGCCACGGCGCACCTGGCCTTTGCGGGGTAACAGCAGCCAGCCACGGATCTGGAAAGCGCCGGTCGAGGTATAGGTGATGTCGAGCACATGCCAGCCGGGATGGCTTGCCTTGCTTTGGCGCAGCACTGGTTGCGGATCGACGGCCAGCGCCTGCTGGTACCGCTTTTGCCAGAACGTGTCGAAATCTGCGGGGGCCTCGGGCGCTCTGATCTCTCGCAACTGATCAAGCTGCAAGCCATAGGTTGGGTCGAATGTGAAAGGATGGACTGTCGGAACGCTCATTGGATGGTTGTCCCGTGAAAATCCGGGCAATGCAAGGCGGCGCCGGACATGCGTCCGTCAAAGGTGGTGGAGCACGAAGGGTTTTCCACCCATCTGCTCGATCTGCATACGGTAGCCGAAGATCGCTTCAAGATTGTCTTGCGTCAGCACGGCGTCTGGCGTTCCATCGGCGATGACCCGTCCATCGCGCATCGCAACGATCCGGTCGGCATAGGCGGCGGCCTGGTTGATGTCGTGCAGGACGATGATGGCAGTGCGCTGGCGTTCATCGGCAATGCTCCTCAGCGAGCGCATCAATTGCCGGGCATGGAACATGTCGAGATTGTTGAGCGGCTCATCCAGCAGCAGATAGTCCGTGCCCTGGCAGAAGGTCATGGCGACCATGGCCCGTTGCCTCTGGCCTCCCGACAGCGTGTCGATGAACCGTTCCGACAGGGCCTTCAGTTCGAACTGCTCCAGGGCTGCATCGACAAGGGCCAGATCCTCGACGCCAGGGTGACCCTGGTGATGCGGGAAGCGGCCGAAGCCCACGAGTTCGCGCACTGTCAGGCGGCTGGCCACGGCGCCGTCCTGGCGCAGAATGGCGAGGCGTTGCGCCAGTTGCCGGCTCGGCGTGCGATCGACCGGCAGGTCGTCGATGGTGATCCGGCCGGATTGCAGCGGTTGCAGCCGCGCCATCAGGGAGAACAGGGTGGATTTGCCGGCGCCGTTCGGGCCGACCAGCGCGATGATACCGCCCCTGTCGAGCGACAGCGTTATATCGCGCAGGATCGGCACGTCGCGATAGGACAGCGATACGTTTTCGATCCGGATCATTTACGGCTCCCGAGGATGAGCAAGGCGAGGAAAAGCAGGCCACCGGCAAATTCGATGACGACACCGAGCGTCGACGCGCCGCCCAGGCCGTGTTGCAGGATGGTCTGGCCGCCGACGAGCACGATGATGGCGATGAAGGACGCCGCCGGCAGCAGCAGCGCATGACGTTGCGTCTGCATCAGCCGCTCCGCCAGTGCCGCGACGAGCAGGCCGAAGAAGGCGACCGGTCCGACAAGTGCGGTGGAGACCGCCACCAGAACCGAGACGAGGAGCAGGAGGCCTGTCGCGGCCCGGATCCAGTGAACGCCGAGCCCGATCGCGGTTTCGCGGCCAAGTCCGATAATGTCGAGCACATGGCGCTTCTGCCAACAGAGCAGTGCCGCGCCGAGTGTGATGATCGTGCCGATGATCGTCAGGTCGGCGCGCAGCATGTTGAAATTGGCGAAACTCGCGGTCTGCACGATGGCGAAGTCATTGGGATCGATCACCCGTGACAGAAGCGCCGACAGGCTGCGAAAGAGCAGCCCCAGCGTCACGCCCATCAGCAGCATCAAGCTCATGTCCATCCGGCTCCGCAGCATCGGCCAGAGCAGCCCCATCGCGAGCGCGATCATGACGATAACCTCCGCGCCGAATTTCAGCCCGCCATTAAGGCTCGCATAGCCAAGGCCGCCGAGTGCAAAGACAAGGGCCGTCTGACCGAACAGGTAGAGCGCATCAAGCCCCATGATCGAAGGTGTCAGGATGCGGTTCGCGGTCACCGTCTGGAAGAGCACGGTCGAAAGAGCAATGGAGACGGAAACCTGGATCAGGGCCAGGAGCTTGAGCCCGCGCAGTTGCAAGACGAAGACCATGTTGCCGCGCAGCCCGATCGTCATGAAGGCGATGATCGAGGCACACGCGATTGCTGCGAGAATGATCAGGCGTCGGTCAGGCATGTTTTGTCCGCATGAACATCAGCCGCAGGAACAGGATGGCGCCGACGACGCCCATGACGGTTGCAACGGGTATCTCGTAGGGGAACCGCAGCAACCGGCCGAGCACATCGCAGCCGAGCACCAAGGTCGCCCCGCTCAAGGCAACCCAGGGAATGGTGACGCGCAGATTATCGCCCAGCGCACGCGAGACGAGATTGGGAACGACGAGCCCGACAAAGGGGATGATGCCGACGATCACCACCGTCAGCGCCGATATGACGGAGACGATCACGAGACCAAGCTGCAGCGTGCGCTGATAGTTCAGGCCGAGGCCGATGCTGACATCGCGGCCGAGCGAGAGCAATGTCAGCCGGTCGGCCACCCACCAGGCGAGAGCCGCCATCAGCGCAGTGATCCAGAGAAGTTCATAGCGCCCGCGCACGACGCCTGAAAACTCGCCATTGGTCCAGATATCGATGAGTTGCAGAAGCTCGGTCTGCCAGCCGACGAAGGTCACGACCGCGCCGATCACACCGCCATAGACCAGCCCGAACAGTGGCACGAGATAGGGTTGTGTCGGCGGCAGCCGATGCGCGGTCATCAGGAAAATGGACGTGCCGATGAGGGCAAGGGCGCTTGCAAACAGAGTCTTCACGGCAAGTGCGGCGCCGGGGAAGAGCAGGGTCATGATCAGGATGCCGAGTGCGGCACTCTGCGCCGTTCCGGAGGTGGAGGGTTCGACGAACCGGTTGCGCACCAGTGTCTGCATGATCAGGCCGGCAATCGAAAGGGCAGCACCGGTCAGGATCGCCGCCATCGTCCGCGGCAGCCGGCTGACGAGCAGCAGTTGCAGGGATGCCGGATCGTCGATGATCGCCCACAGGGAGAACTCCCCGGCGCCGATGAGAATGCTGAGAACCACAAGCACGACAAAGGCCGCGCAGGCGGCCAGTTTCGTTTTCGATTGTCTGTGAACGCGTATTTCGGTCATTGGGCCTTGGAATATGCGTCGGTAATGGCCGTGAATACACGGCTCATGGCCTGCACGCCACCGGTAGCGATATAGAAGTCACCGGCGGGCAGATAGATGACCTGACCCTTCTTCCATGCCGTCGTGCCGGCCACCAGTTCATTGTCCAGCGTTGCCTTGGCGTTCTGATCTTCCGACCCGATCGCGGCGGCGCGATCCAGCACCAGCAGCCAGTCGGGATTGGCCTTGGCGATGAATTCGAACGAGATGGCTTCACCATGGGTGGCGGCCTCGACATCGGGAACGGCCGGCGGCAGGTCGAGCGTCGCATGCACCCACCCGAAGCGCGATCCCGGACCATAGGCGGTCACCTTCGGGCCGTTGGTCATGATGATCAGCGCCTTGCCCTTGCCGGCAACGGCGGCCTTGGTTTTTTCCAAGTTCGCATCGAGCGTCTTGGCGGCTGCCTCGGCTTCGGCCTGCTTGCCGAAGAGAGCGCCGTAGCTCGCCAATCGGGTTTTCGCCTGTAGGTAAAGATCGTCGCCGTCCATCGTCATGTCGATCGTCGGCGCCACTTGCGACGTCGCTTCCACCTGCGGGGACGACCGGCCGCCGAGGATGATGAGGTCCGGCTGCAGTTCGCTCAAGGCCTCGAGATTGGGCTCGAAGATATCGCCGACCACGGCGGAGCCTTCCTTCAGGCGCGCCAGTTCCGGCAGGTAGAGATTGGACGGCAGGCCAGCCATCTTTACGCCAAGGCTGTCGAGCGTGTCGATCGCGGCGATGTCGAATACCGCAATCTTGGCCGGTGTGGCATCGATCTTGACCGGCCCCGTCGCGGTCTGAATGTCGGCAGCCTGGGCAGCGCCGGCGAATGACAATGCCAGCGTGATGGCGAGTGTTGCTATTGTCCTGTTGAACATTTTGTTCCCTCTTAGAAATTGACTGTCCGACGAACCGGTTCCCGCCCCTCGACCACCTGCCGGACCTGTCGCCGGTCGCGCCGGAGAATGTCGAGGCAATCGTTGCCGAACCATTCCAGCGAGGCATCGATTTGCGGATCGCCGGAAATCTCGGACAGAAAAGCGGTGTAATCGACGGTTCCTTCGAACAGCGGCGTCATACCGGTGCGGCGTCCGGCGGCGGCGTAGACATTGGCCGGTTCGAAGACGGAAAGATCGGAGCGGTTGAGAATATTCTTCAGGTGGTAATGACGAATGTGCGGCTTCATCTCGCGATGAACGGCAATCGGGTCGTCGCCACCTTCCCAGACATGCAGCGTGTCGAAATTGATGGCGAGGAAGGGGTGATCGACCTCGGCGATCAGGCGCATGGTCGAGCCGGCCGTGTCCGCCAGTGTCTGCGGATGGGTCTCTACCAGCAGGTGAATGCCGTAGCTTGCGGTGATCGTGCAGATGTCGTGCAGGCGCTCGACAATACGCTGCCTGTCTTCGGTTGAAGTAGCCAGGCTGCCGCGATTTCCGGCAAAGGTGCGGATTTTCCGCGCCCGCCAGCGGCGCGCCAGCCGGCACAGATCGACGGTCTTGCGCCGCAGGGTATCGGCATCGGCGTCGATCGGCAGATAGTCGCTGATCATCGGCACCGACAGGCCGTAATTGTCGAGCCATTCGGCATTTCGATCTGGCTGTTGCGCCAGATTGCGGGCATGCGCGCCCCAGAGTTCGATGCCCTGGAAATCGTTGGACTGTGCCCAAGCGGCGATTTCGCCGAGCGAAATCAGGTGATGACGGAAGGTGATGGTGCAGAGCGAGACTCTCATCGTGCGGCCCTCTTCAGCATGCGGATTTCGACACCGGCGGGAATATTCCGAGCGCACCAGAGATCGAAAATCTCGGACAACTTCGATTTCAGCTTCGTCTCCAGCCGGCCGGCTTCATCGAGACGCTCGAAAACTGCGCCTGCCAGGGTGGAATCGCCTGTCTGGGACAGTTTCATGCAGGCGTAGTGCAGTGTCTTCAGCGACTGGACGAGGGTTTCGATCTCCTCGCACCATGTCTCGAACTCCGCTGCCGGCAGCTTCAGCGCCCGCCAGAAGAAGGCGAAGCCATGCTCGTAGGCATATTTGCGGATGGTGATGACCGGCAGTTCCCGAACAGCTGCTGTGAGGTCGCATAGCCTGACCTCGTTCGTTCCCTCCAGATGTGCGGTGACAATCGCGCGAACCGAATCGACGAGCGGGTTCCTGTCCCTCACGAAGCAGGCTTCGAAAAAGGCTTGCAGATCCTGCGGGTAAGGCGCTCTCGCCTCGGCGCTGTCAAAGACGTAACCGCCGCCGACAGTCGGCTGCATGATGGCGTGGATGACCTTCTCGCGGGCGATCTCGCCTTCCCAGCGGTAATCGGGATCATGCACGAACCATGTCTGCGGATCAGCGGCTTCCTGTAGCATCAGATAGTGCGGAAAGGGGTTCTGGTTGAACTTGTTCTCCCGCTCCGGCAGGTGGAACATGTCGAGCATGACCATGACCGATCCGGTTTCGCCGCGGTTTTCGACGAGATCGAGCAGCGTTGCCAGATTTTCGATCTTGGTTTTTTCAGGGTCGTACCATTCGCGCACTGTCACGCCATAGAGGCGTTCGAACCAGCCGCGCAGGAATTCCTGACTGATGTCCGGTGCGTGGTAGAGAAGCTCGAAACGGTCGCTGACAGCGAATTTCGCATCCCAGACACCGAAGTAGAACGGCCGGTGGTCGAGGCCGCGCTTCTTCAGGCCGTCGCAGACGCAACTGACGAAGCAGTGGACCTTGATGTCGTAATAGGCTTCGCCATGCACGCCCTCATCGGTCGTGCCGCCTGTCATCGGAAAGGACGGAGTGACGATCGTGGCCGTCTTCGGCGCGTAAAGCGCCGCCAGATCGGCGACGGTTTCGATATCCTGCTTCGCAATGGCCTCTTCCGGAACCGAAAGCCCGTATTCCAGTTCGAGATTGAGGAAGATTTGCAGGATCAGCACGGAATCGAGATAGAGGTCTTCATTCAGGCGAGCCTCGAGGCCGAAGCCGTCCATATGGGCGTGCATCATCTGCTCGTCGAGAACGGTGCGGATCGCGGCAAGGATTTCGCTCTGGGTCATGATGCGGCTCCTGCGACCGGTGTTGCGAATTCGCCGGCGGCGTGGCGTGCGGCGACCTCGCGGCGGCTGATCTTGCCGTTGGCCTGACGCGGGATTTCACCGATCTGCAGGATTTCCATCGGCAACTGATGGCTGGCGAGATGGCGGCTGCACCATTCGCGCACGGCCTGCGGAGCGACTGTCTCGCTGGCACTGAACAGGAGCGCGACACGCTCGCCGGCAAACCGGTCGCTCTTGCGGAAGGCGACGGCGTCGGTGACAGCGGGCATGGCCATCACGGCATCCTCGACATCCTTCGGATAGACGTTGAGGCCGGAGACGTTGATCATGTCGTCCATGCGCGAGATGAACACCAGCATGCCGTCCTCGCGGATATAGCCGAGGTCGCGGGTGTGGATGGTGACGTCATCGGGATTCTTCACCACGATCTCGCCGGCATCATCGGCGCTTGTTCCCGTCTCCGGGCGTAGATGCGGCAGCACGAAGCCCATGTCTCCGGTCGCGGTCACGTTGGGATTGATGGCGATGCATCCCGATTCCGAGCAGCCATATTGCTGGAACATGTGCAGGCTGCGGGCGCGGATCAGCGAGAACCAGGCGTCCGGCAGCAATGTGCCCGACGTCATGGTCGCATGGATCTGCTCGCCCTCCGGCATCAGCCGGGCCAGCGTGTGCAGGATCGCCGGCGAGGAATAGAGCAGCGGCCGTTCGGTCTCGCGCAGCACCTTCAGCAGGTATTTCGGATTGCCGGTATTGACGATGACCGGAACCTGGCCGCGCTTCAGCGCGACGAGAATGCCGCAGATCAGACCGTAGGAATGCGTCGCCGGGCAAGCGACGATCGGGGTCATGTCGTCAGGCTGACGGAAGGTTCGCACATAGCTTTCGACTTCCGCGTCAATTTCGTCCCAGCTGCGCGCCACGCATTTCGGCGCGCCCGTCGTGCCGGAACTCATCTGCAGCAGTTGACCCTTCGATGAAGAGGCCGCCGGTGTATCGAGCACTTCCGCCGTCAACCTGTTGTAGAACAGCCGGTCGGATCCGGCGCCGATCGCTAGCTTGCGAGCCGCCGGATAGGGCGTGCCCGGATGGATCGGCAGCACACTGGCACCTGCCTGACGGATGGCGAAGAACAGCGCCAGCCAGTCGATGGTCTCGGCAAAGCAGACGGCGTATCGACCACCTTTGTGGATTGAGAGCCCCGCCTGTTCGGCAAGACGGGCCGAAGCCTCTTCGAAATGGGCGTGATCGTAAAGCCTGTCATCGATCCGGATCATGGCTTTCTCCTTCGTTGCAGCTGGTTCGCTGCGAGAGCATTGGGTACCGTGTGGTGGTACTCCGGCTTCTGTGCGAACAGCTTCCGCGTCATCAGGGATTCGGTGAGAATCTGCGGCTGGTCGTGGCCGAGGAGGGCCTGCCGCTCGAATGCGTCGTGCTCCTGCGCATAGCCGGTCAGCACGCTTTCGACCCGCTGCCAGAAGAGGGTTTCCGGCAGGTCGTAGCAATGGTCGAGAAGGTGAGAAATCTCGGTCAGATTGTAGACGAACAGCGTGTCCATCACCAGTTCGCGCAGGGCGTCGAGATTATCAGTCCAGTAATACTGGTCCGGCTTCGCTTCGGCATAGATCGGGTGCAGCGCCAGGAAATCCGGGGCCTTTTCCGGCTCGCGCAGGAAGACGGGGCAGAATTCCATGCTGTCGTGGAAATCGCGCAGGATCAGCCGCACCGGCCAGCCGTCGCGATGCACCAGCAGCATGTTCTGGCCATGTGCCTCGACGGCGATGCCGTGATGGACGAGCAGGTGCCAGACGGGCAGGACCGATATTTCGATCAGCCGGTTGATCCATGGCATCAGGCCGAAACGCGCGATCCAGCCATTGGCGAACGGCTTTCCGTCTGCCTCCATCATCATCAGCGCATTGAAGGGAATGACGGCTTCGCCCGGCAGCAGCGTGGCATCGGCATTGTCGCGCCAGATCGCGCCGATCTGTCCGGCAAGTGCCCCATCGGCATCGGCAATGATACCGGCATATTCCTGCAGGATGGTGAGCGGGTACCGCTCGCTGAAAAGCACGTCCCCGGCGACGATGTCGCCGATCCACCGCGAGATGGCAGGCGCGGAGCAGACCGAATGCGGCTCCAGATTTCGCAGCGACGAGGTGTTGACCATGTTCAGCGGCAGCTTGATGCTGGCTGCCAGCGGCCGGTCGATATTCATCAGCGAGCGCACCGATTGCGTCGCCGTATAGCGATCTCCGGCGGGGCCGAGGCAATGCGCTTCACCGGCGGCAATCCACCCGGCAAACAGCGTGTCCGCCAGATTGCGCCATTGCCAGGGATGCAGTGGCACGAGCCCGAACGTATCCCACGAAAGGTCGAGCTGTGCTCGCATGGCTTCAAGGTGAGCCCATGTGTCGCCGCCGAGTTCGGCGCTCCAGAAGGCGACTTCATCGTTGGGCAGGACGCCACGCAGATGCTTGCGCTCAACGAGCAGCCAGATCAGCTGAAAGGGTTTACCCGTCTCGGGACCATAGGCCGCATGATCGGCATCAGAGAAGCCGGTCCTGGCTTTGTAGCAAGGATGGTAAGGATGCCCCTCGTCTAGCGCACCCTCCAAGGCGGCAAGCGACAGGGAGCGGCGATCGCGAGGCGCAATATGGCGATCGTTCCATTCGGAAAATGCAATGGTCTGCTTCATCTCGCCGAGCAGCTTGCCGCGAGCAATGCCGGTGCCGGGCAGGGCGGACACGAACTGGGCGATGGAGACTTCGCCCCATGTCGCGTCATCGTTTTCAACTTCGACAGAGCCCGTCCCCACGCGGATGCGGCCGAACGGGCCGATCGAGCCTGTGCATCGGTAGGCACGTCTGCCCAGCGACCACTGGAACTCGGATACACCGTCCCGCACGCCTTGGCGCGCATCGATCACGCCTTCGTAGAGCAGGGCGGCAACAAGCTGGCGCAACACCCGTTCGCCGGGTTGCCCTTTGCGATCAAGAGGCAATGGCATGGCTTGTCCTTGGAACGGTCAGTACCGCCGGGATGCGCAACGGATTTGGCACGGGCCGGTAAAGCGTCGGCGCATGATCGGATTGCAGTTCATCGACATCGAACAGGCGTGTCGTCAGGTTGGCTTTCGAGGCGATGGTCGGCTGGTCGAGAATGTGGCGCGCGAAGTCGCGGCCGGCGCCGGTCATCGTCTGCGCGCACTCTTCCAGATGCGTGCGCATCATCCGCAGCAACTGGCCTTCGTCGCACAGCCCGTCGTGCCCCATGCGGCTGATGATCGAAAACACCTGGTTGACGATCAGGTAATAGGCGAAGCGATCGCGGATCTCGGTTTCCGGGAAATAGAGCGACGCGATGGTCTCGGTTTCCGGAACGTAACCGCGCAGCAGTCCGCGATAGCGCTCGGAAAGATAGAAGCCCTGATTGTCTCTGTAGTAGCTGACGGTAGCGTAGCCGGAGCCGATATCGAGCAGGCTGTTCTGCTGGTGCGCCTCCAGCGCCACGCCGTAATCGTCATAGAGGCGGACCAGCGGTTCGACGGCGCAGGTGAGATAGTGCTGGAACCAGACGAGCGCCGTGTCGGAGACCGCTTCCCCATCGCGGGCGGAAAGATTGCGAATGAGGCGTTCGAGCCGGGAGCGTTCGCCCGGCACCGGGTCCGCCGTCAGAGCGGCAACGGTCAGGATGCCTTTGCCCTTGTCGACGGTAAAGGGGTTGTCGCGCAGGATGACTTCGAAGCCGCTTTCGCTGCGGCCGGGGATATCCAGCGTGATATAGGCCGGATCCTGAATGATCCTGAAGTTTTCAGACCGCGCCGCGAAGCCGATCCGGTCGATCAGTTTTGCCATCGCAACGCCGGCTTCAAGCTCCTGCCGCCGGTTGAGACGGACGGAATTGGTGATGCGTACCGGCAGGGAGAATTTCAGCATCCAGTCTTCCTGCGGATGAAAGACGGTGCGCACGGAGGATGTCGCGGTGAAAGGCTGGCCGGCCGGTCCGAGATGGCGCAGGATTCCCTTGCGTTGCATCTCCCTGATCTCCGGATCCAGCAACAGCGCTTCGGCCTGCAGCGGATGCATTGGCAACAGGTATTCGTCTTGTTTCACACCTAGCGTTTTGCCGGAGTGTTTGATCAGCGAGCGAACGATGTCCGGCGCGGAGGTCATGCGGGACGATGCGTGACGGACACGGTCAGCCTTGGCCGCAAAGTAATGCAGCTTGAATTCGCCGCGCAGTTCCGGCGCATAGCTTTCCTGCTGCCAGAAGGCCATGCCCTGCCGGCTCTTCGGCGTTGGGTGAAGCCAGTGGCCGAACACGAGCGACTGCTCCGCCTCGATGAAATGATCGTCGGGGGCGGGCTGGGCCTTTTCGATAAAGAGCGCGGTCTGCTGGTAGCTTTCCAGAACCCGCATCAAGAGTTCGAGTTCGAAACCCCGCAAGGCGTCGGTGTGGCCGTCTTCGACCTGCCGATAGGACTCATGGACAAGACTGTGAAGCGCGGACATCAGCTCGAGCGGCCGCCAGATGGCATCGGATGCGCCCCTGCACCAGACGCGGCCGAAATGGTGCGGACCGCACAGGGAGGGGGAGGTTACTTCAGCGCGAAGGACGGTCTGCTGGCGCGGCAGTGACCATTCCATGCAGTCAACCGGACCTGACGGTGTCCGGTGCAGCACCAGCGTGCCGCCGTTCACTTCCCGCATGTAGCAGTTGGCGAAACTCTGAAAGGTCGCTGCTTCGGCGATTTGCCTGGACGATTGCATCGTGTCGTTCCTCAGCACGCGACCTCGAAGGCCGCGCAATGGCGTTGTCGTTCAACGCCTTGAATTTTCTTGACCGAACGGTTTTGATGGCTGGCCGTCAGCCGGGCGCCTGCCACTGGAGCGGGCCGGTATTTTCGCGGAAGGCGAAGCGCAGGAGGTGATCCTCGACCACGGATTTGGTGTCCGCCAGATTGGGTTCATCGGGCGAGCGCACGCGAATGTTCAGGCCGCCGGCATCGGCGTGCAGATATCCCGTTCCGCAGGAAAATCTGAGTTCGCCACGGTCGTCGTCCTGGGTGACGTCGACTTTGTGAGCGAAATGCTTGCAGAGCTGGGTCAGGTATTTCTGGCCGTTTTCCGTCGTGAAACGGGTTGTCGCTTCTTGCATCGTGAACTCCTGTCTTTCGACTTTGGGTCGTAAGGAACGGGGTTTTAACCCCGCTCCTTTGTCAGCATCCGGAACACCGGAAAGTTTCGATCAACGGATCA
Organism: Rhizobium sp. Leaf453; assembly: GCF_001425605.1. GTDB lineage: Bacteria > Pseudomonadota > Alphaproteobacteria > Rhizobiales > Rhizobiaceae > Pararhizobium. Next base: position 124,364 of record NZ_LMRG01000012.1, read on the forward strand.
GAACGTCGCCTTGGCGGTCAGGATGAAGGCGCGGCCCTGCTCGTAGAGCGGGGTCACGGTTCCGAATTCCTGGCCATAGGTTGCGCGATCCGAATAGGTCTCGTCGAAGATGTTCTTGATGTCGGCCCGGAACGTCAGGTTCTGGTGGGTCGGCGGTTTGTATTCGACGAAGGCGTTGAAGACCTGATAGCCTTCGAACGGCGTGCTTCCGACGGCAACGTCATCGTAATCGAGCGCGATCTCGGCATCGGCGCCGACCGTGACACCGTAATCGGTGAACGTGTGGACAGCCTGCAGCGTGATGATCTCACCGGCCGGCGCCGCCAGATAGGTGCCGATATCGGAATCAGCCGGTGCTCCGTCGATTTCGACGTCGATATTGGCGTATTTCACCTTGAAATAGCCGTCACCCCAGTTGTAGCCGCCGCCGATTTCGAAGCCGCGGGAGCGAACGTCATGGGCTTCGATGCCACGCAACGCCGCATATCGCGGAGACCGGGCGTCGTCGATATCGGTCTGGAAGATGCTGCCTTCGATCGTGAAGTCGTTGTAGTTCGCCTCAAGACCGACATTGTAGTTGTCCGACGTCACCGGCTCCGGTCCGTCGCCATAAACCCAGTTGGGGTTCATGATGAAGTTTTCGGCAAGCGGAATACCGGCCCAGACGTGCGAATATCCGGCCTTGGCAGTCAGCAGGTCCTCGACGATGTCGTACTCGCCTGAAACATTGCTGCTGAAGCCTGAATTGTTCCATTCTTCGCCGGTGGTTCCGGTGAATTTCTGGGTATCGCCGCGTGCGCCGAAGGACAGCCGTGTTCGCTCCCAGGGTTCGAGCCGCGCCTGGGCATAGACGCCGAAATTGCGCGCTTTTTCCGTGGCGGGTTCGAAGGGGTCGTCCAGTTCCGCTTCATCGTTGTAGAAATCGACGCCGGCGATGACGTTGCCGATATCGAAGGAGAACTTGTTTTCGAACTTGCCGTTGAAGCTGTCGGTTATGCCGGTGTCGGTATAGGACGGAACGCCACCGCCCGAGGGCAGGTAGATCGGCACTTCCAGCTCGGTCTTGCTGTAGGCAAGCACAAGCTTCGGCTCCCACCAGCCTTCCGGCGTCGTGTCGGTGTAGGTGAAGACGGTGTTCTGGCGATCCATCTTGTAGTCGCGGACACGCGGTTCCCACGGCGGGCGGCCGTCGATAAAGCCAGTATTGGCGCGGAACGGCCGCGGGGCATCGTCGTGAACGCGCTCATGGCTGATTTCGAAGCGGTCGCCGCTGTCGGCTTCGAAGCCGAGCTTGCCGATGCCGCTCAAGAGATCGGTGCTGGTGCCTTCGACTGTGTCGCCATTGCCTGCCGAGAAGTCGTTGCCTTTGCCGAAATTGAAATATCCGAGGAAGTCGATGCCGTCCTGGACGCCGTAGCCGGAAATCCCGGTGGTGACCGTTTCGCTGTTGAAATTGTAGCTGGAGGTCACGAAACCGCCGAAACCGTTGCCATCGATCAGGTCGCGGGCATCCTTGGTTTCATAGGCGATGGCGCCGCCCAGCGCGCCGGGGCCGGCATCGGCCGGAGCCACGCCCGCATCGACGCCGACGGCCTTCAGGAGGCCCGGATCGATCAGGTTCGTACCGCTGTGGTGGAAAACCTTGTTGTTCTGGCGGCTACCGTCGATGGTGACGGCGAGGTTGGTTTCCTCGATGCCGTGAACATAAACTTTCTGGGACATCGGCAGGGAACTGCCGACGGAAATCCCCGGTTCGCCGGAGAAGACGTCGGCGATCGTTGCCGGGTTCTTCTGTTCGAGTTCTTCGGCTGAAATCTGGATTTCACCGGCGCCGAGCGTGCCGCCACCGCCAAAGACGGAAATCGGGTCGAGGGCGGTTGCGCCGGCAACCTCGACGGCGCCTCCGCCACTGCTTGCCGAAGCCGGAGAGCCGATGACGGCCGTGCCGCCCGAAATCTGGTAGGAAATGCCCGTGCCGGACAAGAGCTGCGCCAGTGCCTGCTGCGGATCGAGCGTGCCGTTGACCGCATTCGAGCGGACGCCGCGCGAGGTGTCGGCGGACAGCGTGACCTGCAGGCCGGACTGGCGGCCGAAGGCGTTGAGAGCACCGGCAAGTGACTGCGCGGGAATATTGAATGCCCGGCTGGTGCGCGTGGTTTTTTCCTGTGCGAAGGCTGGCTGCAGGGAGCCCAGTGCGAGAGAAGACAGTCCGACGATTGCCGTTGTGGCAAGCAGGCGCAATCCGATCCTACGGCTGCGGTTTGCCTGGTGACATGTATTTCCATTGCGGCATTTCGGCGAACTCATTGTACCCCCGTCTCGGTTTCCCGCGCAGTGCCCCGCATGCGCTTCCAACCAAAGACGACCGGCTCCGGATTTTTTTTCATCCAATCCGGATTTTTTCCTGATTATTTTTCTCAGCTTAAAATCGGCTGACAACGCGCCCGTATGGCGTCACCTCGCGAACGTTGCCACCAAAGGGTTTGACCAGCGCCGCAAGCGCCTGATCAGGGTCCTTCAGGTCATAGAGCCCGGTCACGCGTTGCCTGGCGAGAGAGGGATCCGGAATGCTGATCCAAGCAGAATGGTAGCGCTGCAGCCGTTCGACGGCGGCGGCGACGCTGACGTCGTTGACGAACATCTTGCCGCTTCTCCAGGCCGCGATGTCTTCCGGCGCGATCGTATCGCGGATCACGTCGCCGGTCCGGTGATCGACCGCCGCCATTTCGCCCGGTGCGAGTTCGAAGTTTTCCTTAAGCCCCGGCATGGAATAGGAAACGGCAACCGTTCCTCGCGCGAGTTCGACGGTTGTCGTGTCATCCGCCATCTGCACGTCGAATGCCGTGCCGAGCACGGCGACAGCCACGCCGCCGGCATCGACCGTGAACGGCCGTGACGCGTCGTGGGCGACATCGAAGAATGCCTCGCCGGTGAGAAGTGTGACCCGGCGGGCGGACGCGGTGATTTCAGTGGCGATCGCGCTATCGCCCGCCATTTCGATGATCGTACCGTCTTCCAGCTTCACCGTGCGGCTTTCAGCCGTTTCCGTGATATGGTCGGCCTGCCAGCGGATGAGAAGGGCGGGCGCGGCCAGCAGCACGAGGGCGCTCGCCGCCAGCGCCACGGCGGTCGCGGCCGCCCAGCGCTTCCATCGCCGCCGCGCAGGCAGGGCCGCGACTGTTGCGGACGGGGCAGGTCTCCACAGATGCTCCAAGGCAGGAGGGACTTCGCCGAGCAGCGTCCAGGTTTTCAGTGCCTGTTCCCAGGCGTGCGCGTGGACGGGCGAGCGTGCGAGCCAGTCCTCGAAACCGTGTTCGGTCTGGCGACAGTCCGGGCGCGCCTTGAGGTCGAGAAACCAGTCCATGGCCTCTTCCAGGATTGCCGGTGGTATGTGGTTGTCCTGTGTCAAAATTTCCGCGCCGCCCGCTTCGCACTTTCCGTGCAGATTTCTAGCCTAATCATCCCCTGTCCTACAAAGACGAACTGTGAACGATTTTTTTTCACACTCATTGCGGGTTTTTACGATGCGTTGGCGGTGAGCATCGTGGCGACCCGCATCATGGCCGTGCGGACGTGGCGATGGGCGGTCGCGACCGAGATATCCAGATGCGCCGCTATCTCTTCAAGTGTGTAGCCACCGAAACGATGCATCTCCAGAGCAACGCGCACCTCGACCGGCAGATCGTCGAGGATTTCAGATATTCGCCTGATCTCATCGGTCACCGCAACGAAATCCTCCGGTGTCGGCACTTCGTTCGGGATGGACCAGTAGGGCGGTTCGTTCTGCTGCTCGCGGTTTTCCAGCTTCTGGCGTTTGAGGAAGTCGAAGGAGAGGTTGCGAACGATCTTGTAGAGATAGGCCAGTGTCTGGGTGGAGGAACCGGCATTGGTATTGGCGGGTGCGAACCGAAGGAAGGCATCCTGAACGATATCCTCCGCCGTTTCCCGCGATCCGAGAATACGCGTGGCATAGGCAATGAGGGCCGAGCGGTTGGCGATGTAGACGTCATGGCGTGTTTCGACATCGATCATGCGGTCAATCCGATTTGCGGCGCAGCGGTGGTCTGCAGCGCTTCGATCCTCATTGCGGCATTCCATGCACGGGGTCAGGTGCATATAAGCCATACTTAAATCATGCGATTGGCGTGCGCTATAACATGCTAAAACAAAGTTGTCTGTGTTTCTCAAGTTTATTTTTGCATTGCTGAAATTTTTGCGCCGGGGGCCGCCATCACCACCCCTGCAAGGCATGCATGGGTGCGTTGCCGCTTTCGCGCTGTTCGAAAAATGGGGGTAGGCTTATATTCCAGCCATCAAATGACAACGGCGCCAAGCACTGGCAGCCGGTCAGAAGAGAGACCCAGGAAAGGGGATTATCATGAACGTAGCACGCTCTTTCAACAATTGGCGCAAGTACCGTCAGACGGTTTCCGAACTCGGCCGCATGACGACCCGCGAATTGCGCGACCTCGGCATCGACCGCGCCGACATCCAGAGCATCGCACGCGCTTCCGTCGCTCGCTAAGAGCGCCGAAAACATTCGGACTGAACTCCGTGGAAACGCCCGCTCCCCTGCAGCGGGCGTTTTTGCGTTTGCGTTCCATCGTGACACTGTCGCCACGCTTCGCCGCTTATTTTCCGAAACGCTTTTTCTGAAGGACCTTGTTGCCGCGCGGACCGGTGAATTGCGGCGTGTTGGTCCGGTTCTCATCCTGCAGCTTGCGCCAGCGATCCAGTCGTTCGGCCGGCAGTGTGCCGGCTTTTATGGCCGCCTGGACGGCGCAGCCCGGCTCGTGGGCATGCGTGCAATCGCGGAACTTGCAGGAGGGGGCAAGATCGGTGATCTCGGCAAACAGCGTATCGATGCCCTCGGCGGAATCGCTGACATGCAGGGTTCGCATGCCCGGCGTGTCGATCACCCAACCGCCGCCGGCGATGGGGTGCATCGAACGTGCGGTTGTCGTGTGCTTTCCCTTGGCGTCCCGTTCGCGGATGCCGCCCGTTTGCTGTTGCTCATCCTCCTCCAGACCGGCCAGCGTATTGACCAGCGTCGATTTGCCGACGCCGGAGGAACCGATCAGCGCCACCGTCTGGCCCATACCGCACCAGGGCGCGAGCACATTGGCGGCATCGGCCAGTTTGGCATTTAGCGCCACGACGGGAAGATCGCGCTGTAGGCCTTGCGCCTCCCGGATATAGATATTCACATCATCCGCCAAATCGGCCTTGGTCAGCACCATCACCGGATTTGTCCCGGCCTGGTTCGCCAAGGCGAGATAGCGCTCCAGCCGGGCCGGGTTGAAATCAGCGTTGCAGGAGGTGGCTATAAACAGCGTATCCACGTTCGCCGCGCCGAGCTGATGCGTCTTGCGGCCTTCGGTGCGGCGCTGCAGCAGGGTTTTTCGATCCAGCCGGCGGTGGAATGCCATGTTTTCCGGATCGGCCAGCACCCAGTCGCCGACGGCGAAATCGGCGGTATTGATCTGGATGTCGATCGCCAACCGTTCCGGGCCGATCTCCGACATGATGCTCAAACGGGTACGATGGACCTCCGCGATACGTCGCGGGAGAAGTTCGGATTCGTCCGGTTCGACTTGGGATGCGAAAAAATCGGACCAGCCTAGGGAGGCGAGAAACGCTTGTTCGGAAGGTGTCGTCACAGTTCCATCCGGAGATACGGTGTTGCGTTCATTGGACATCTCGTCTCGTAATTGATGGACTGCTCATAGCAGAATGGCCATCGGCACCCAAGCCTCTACGCGCGGGCAGCATGTTCAAAGCCGCAAAATCGGTGCCTGCAAACAGCTGTGTTTTTGAAAATTGGTATCATTGCCAAAAGCGGGCGGTTGGGTGAAGACTTGTCGCCGCCTGCTTCGGACAGGCAGCCTGCGCGGCGCGCTGTCAACGGAACCGGTTGGAAAGTACGGTTTGCAATGGATTACCTAGTCAATCTGTCGCTGGTGACTCCAGCCCCCGAGCTCGACGCGCGGATGAAGTCGGCGGATGTCACCGTACGGCGCGCGCTTGCGCCCGAACTGGAATTGGTGACCGGCTGGATCCGGGAAAAATTCGGTTCCGGCTGGGCCAGCGAAACCGCTATCGCCTTCGCGCGCCAGCCTCCGACCTGTTTTCTCGCGACGAGAGGCGGCAAGCTGATCGGTTTTGCCTGCCATGAATCGATCGCACGCGGATTTTTCGGCCCGACCGGCGTCGATGAGGCGGCACGGGGCGAGGGTATCGGCCACGCGCTGCTTCTGGCGAGCCTGCTGGACCTGAAGACGATGGGCTACGGCTACGCCATTATCGGCGATGTCGGCCCCTCGGCATTTTATGAACGAACGGTCGGTGCAACGCCGATCCCCAATTCCGCGCCCGGCGTCTATGCCGGATTGTTGACAAGCGCCGACTGAGATTCCCGGGAGCAGCATGATGACAAAGACGATGCGAGGCAATTTTCGCCTGGAGACTTTCTGGGTACCGGCTGCGACGGGTGAGGCGCCGGTTTATTCCATCGCGCTGACCAATGATGGCGATCAGCCGATCTCGGACTTCACCCTCTGCGTGTCCGGTCCCGCGCGCATCGATCCGGCCGCGAGCGTTGAGGGCGGACGATTGCTCGTGCGCCTGTCGAACCACGCGGAGTTCGCGCCGCCGCCGGGCTTCGTGCTTCAGTCGGGCGAAACCTGGACGATGAAGGCACACGGGATGAGCTATCATCCGAAACACTGGACCGATGGCGCCAATGCCGGCTACGTCGTGCTGGCTGACCGGAGCGCCGTTCCGGTCACGGTCGCGCCGACGCTTGCGAAGGGGGACAATGCGCCCCTGACCCGCGGCGCCGTCGTCTATCCGGTTCCGAAGGTCGCTCCGGTCACCGTGTCGATCGTGCCCTGGCCGGAAAAGGTTGCCGTTTCCGGCGTGATTGCCCCGCCGGCCGGGTTTGATCTTCGTTCCGAGGTTATCGAAGCCGATGCAGCGGCGCAGGCCTTCGCCAAGCTCGCGCAGGCGCTGTTCCCCGTCGAAGGTATCGTTCGCTCGGCTGCCGAAGGCGGGTTTCCGGTGTCGCTTGCTGTCCGTGATGGCTTTGCGCCGGAGTCTTATAAGATCGAGTTTTCAGCCACCGGCGTGACAATCGAGGCAGGCACGCGCACTGGCTTGCTCTATGGCCTGATCACACTCGGCCAGATCCTGCGCGCCGCACGACAATATCCTGAGACATTCACCTTTCCGGCGGCTGGCGAGATCGTTGATGCGCCAGCACTTGGTTGGCGTGGCGTTCATCTCGACGTTGCCCGTCAATTCTACGGCACGGCCGAAGTTGCGCAATTCCTGCGCATTCTCGCCTGGAACAAGCTCAATCGCTTCCACTGGCACCTGTCGGACGACGAAGCCTGGCGCGTGGAGATCGATGCCTATCCCGCCCTGACCGAGATCGGCGCCTGGCGTGGCCACGGCCTGAAGATCCCACCGCTCCTGGGGTCTGGGCCGCAGATGACTGGCGGTTATTACAGCAAGGCGGCCATCCGCGAAATCGTCGCACTGGCCTCAAGCCTCGGCATTGCGGTCGTGCCTGAGATCGATGTCCCCGGCCATTGTTATGCAATGCTGCAGGCAATCCCCGAACTGCGCGATCCCGACGAGGCGGGCAGTTACTATTCGGTCCAGGGATTTCCGGACAATTGCCTCAATCCCGTGCGTGAAGAAACCTATCAGGTGCTTGAAACGATCTTCGACGAACTGATCGAACTGTTCCCGTCGAAGATCATTCACATCGGTGCCGACGAAGTTCCCCTCGGCGCCTGGTCCGGTTCACCCATGGCGCTGGCGCGTCTCAATGAGGTTGGTGGCAAGGCGATGGCTGATGCGCATGCCGCGCGTCTGAACGTCGTCACCAATACGCACGGTGCCGACGAGATCGACGGATCGGGCGCAGCCGTCCTGCAGGCGGAGTTCCTTGCACGCATCCAGGCGTTTCTCGCTTCACGCGGCTGCGTTACCGGCGGCTGGCAGGAGGCGGCGCACGGTAATGTCATCGACAAGACCAAGTCGACGCTGTTCGGCTGGCGCACGGTCGAGGCGTCCGCCGCCTTGGCTGGCGAGGGCTATGACATGGTCGTCTGCCCCGGTCAGGTCTATTATCTCGACATGGCCAATAGCCAGGCCTGGTCGGAGCCGGGCGCCAGCTGGGCCGGTTGGTCGGATCCAGAGAAGCTCTACACGTTCAATCCCGTGGAAGGCTGGAGCGATGCGCAGAAAAGGCATCTGCTCGGGGTCCAGTGCTGTATCTGGTCGGAGCCGATGACTGATCGCGGCGTTTTTGATCGGCTGGTTTTTCCCCGTCTGTCGGCTCTGGCGGAAACTGGATGGACGCTGCCGAAGCGCAAGTCTTTCGCCCGATTCGCGGCCTTGGCCGGTCTGATGCCCATTCTTTATGGCATCTATGAAAAGCCATGAACTGCCCTGACCTTGAATTTCCCGATGTCGCGGAAAGATATGCGGCGCAAACGGATTAGGTGACTGAAAACATGACGAAAACGGGAAACAATTAAAAATTGTATTTTTTCCGCAAGATTTTTTAGAGGCAGCTGATGAAATCAACCTTCGGCCGCCCTTTCCAGTGGGCGGGCATCTGCGCCAGAATTGGGCGTTTGTTCGTCAATTCCCTGGTTTCCTTGGTGGTGCGAAGAATTACCATTTCCAAACGATGACTTCTTATAGATGAAAGTATCGTTTCATCTTTAATTCGGAAATTGTCACAAACTTTAATTATTCCTTCAGCTATCATACCAATAGTTGTATGCGTGCAACTGAGTAGTGGCTCAGGCATGACGCAAACGCACAAGCCGAACGATCCGGCATGTTCCCAATTGATATGTAACATTCCCGATGTGGGGGCTTACCGTCGGCGCGTTGCCAGCTTTGCGGCCGCGACGATGACTCCGAGAGTCACAAGCTCAGCAGATGGAATGTTGCATGCGGATGTTTGAGAGCAAACACCGCACAATCGACCAAATGCCCAAGGAGGCGTTGCATGAGCAGGCTGTTTCCAAGTTTCGGTGGCGATACTGCCGCCATCATGGCCGCGATGCACAAGTCGCAGGCGATCATCGAGTTCGATCTTTCCGGCAACATCTTGAATGCCAACGCCAATTTCTGCGCGGCTGTTGGCTATGAGCTGTCCGAGATCAAGGGCAAGCATCACCGGATCTTCGTTGATCCTGTGGAGGCGGCCAGCGCCGAATATAGTGCATTCTGGGCCAGACTGGCGCGGGGCGAGTTCGATCGGCGGCAATACAGGCGCATTACCAAGAGCGGCCGGGAAATCTGGATCGAGGCATCCTACAATCCGGTCTGTCGCAGCGGAAAGCCGTATAAGGTCGTGAAGTTTGCGACGGATATCACCGCGCTGCGCCAGAAGGCGACCGAGGATGCGGGAAAGCTGAGCGCGGTTTCGCGTTCGCAGGCCGTGATCGAATTCACCCCCAACGGCGAGATCATCACCGCCAACGAGAATTTCTGCGGCGCTCTCGGATATAGCCTGTCGGAAATCCAGGGCAGGCATCACCGGATGTTCTGCGACCCCGCCTATGTCCAGACCGAGGAATACCGGAAATTCTGGGAGGGGCTTGCACGCGGCGAGTTCACGGCTAACGAGTTCCTGCGCTTCGGCAAGGGTGGCAAGGAAATCTGGATCCAGGCGGCCTATAACCCGATCGTCGATGACAAGGGCAAGGTGTTCAAGGTCGTCAAGTTCGCGACCGATGTGACCGAGCGCATGGGGGCGGTCGCCGCCCTTGCCGCCGGCCTGAAGGGTCTTTCCGACGGTGACCTGACCCAGCGAATCGACCGCCCCTTCGTTCCGACCATGGAAAAGGTCCGTCAGGATTTCAACGATGCCGTCGCCAAGCTCCGTGCGGCCATGCAGTCGGTCGGCTCCAATGCGCAGGGTATCGCGGCAGGCTCGGGCGAAATTCGATCGGCAGCCGATGACCTCGCGCGGCGCACCGAGCAGCAGGCGGCCTCCGTCGAGGAAACGGCGGCAGCGCTCGAGCAGATCACCATGACCGTCGCCGATTCCAGCCGCAGGGCGGAAGAGGCGGGTGCCCTGGTTACCGCGACCCGCGAAAACGCGCAGAAGTCCGGCGAGGTCGTACGCAATGCGATCACCGCCATGGGGCAGATCGAGCATTCGTCCGGCGAGATTTCCAACATTATCGGCGTCATCGACGAGATTGCCTTCCAGACCAATCTTTTGGCTCTGAACGCAGGCGTCGAGGCTGCTCGTGCGGGTGAGGCCGGCAAGGGTTTCGCCGTCGTCGCCCAGGAAGTGCGCGAACTTGCCCAGCGGTCTGCCAAGGCCGCCAAGGAAATCAAGGCGCTCATCCATGCCTCCGGTGATCAGGTGAAGAACGGCGTCGCCCTCGTCGGTGAAACCGGCAGGGTGCTGCAGGAAATGGTCACGCAGGTGCAGGAAATCAGCACCAATATCATGGCCATCGTTGAAGGTGCCCGCGAACAGGCGACGGGACTGAAGGAGATCAACCATTCGGTCAATGCCATTGACCAGGGCACGCAGCAGAATGCGGCCATGGTCGAGCAATCCACGGCCGCCAGCCACAGTCTGGCGAAGGAAGCTGAAGGTCTGTTCAACCTGCTCAGCCAGTTCCGTGTCGGCCAGGAATCTCGCGGACCGCGCGCTGCCGATACCAGCCATCGGTCTGTCGCCTCTCCCGCGCGCAAGATGGCCGGTCAGGTGGCGCACGCCTTCTCCGGAAACGCAGCGGTGGCGCAGGGCAACTGGGAAGAATTCTGAGCTTCGGATGCTCCGCTGGTAACGAATGAAAAAAGGCGCCGCTTGCCTGCGGCGCCTTTTGTATTTCAAGCCGATCGTTGGCGGCTTATTCGGCTGCTTCCAGCCCTGGCAGCAGCGGTTGCTGCGGGTGGAGTTGCGTCACCGTCGCCGAATCGGTCGGAGCAACGTGGTGACCCGTCTGCTTCAGCGGCCGGTTGCCGGTCAGGGCGCGGACTACCGTATAGAAGACCGGGGTCAGGAACAGACCGAACAAAGTCACGCCGATCATGCCCGAGAACACCGCGACACCCATGGCGTGGCGCATTTCGGCGCCCGCACCGGTGGAGGTGACCAGCGGCACGACACCCATGATGAAGGCCATGGAGGTCATCAGGATCGGACGTAGTCGTAGACGGCTTGCCTTGACGACCGCCTCGAAGGGTGTCGCCCCTTCGAATTCCAGTTCACGGGCAAACTCGACGATCAGGATCGCGTTCTTCGCCGATAGGCCCACCAGCACGATCAAGCCGATCTGGGTGAAGACGTTGTTGTCGCCGGCCGTTAGCCAGACCCCGCCGAGAGCCGCCAAAAGTGCCATCGGAATGATCATGATGATCGACAGGGGCAGCGTCAGGCTTTCATACTGGGCCGCCAGAACGAGGAAGACCAGCAGGATCGACAGCGGGAAGATCAGGATACCGGTATTGCCGGCGATGATCTCCTGATAGGTTAGTTCCGTCCACTCGAAGGTGACGCCTGCCGGCAGGGTTTCCGCTGCGATACGCTCGACGGCAGCGCGTGCCTGGCCGGATGAGTAGCCTGGTGCGGTATTGCCGTTGACATCAGCCGAGAGGAAGCCGTTGTAACGCATGGCGCGTTCCGGACCGGCGGCCGAGTTGACCTTCAGCACCGCCGACAGCGGGATCATTTCGCCGGAATTGGAGCGAACCTCTAGCTTGCCGATGTCTTCGGCCTGCGCGCGGTAATTGGCATCGGCCTGAACACGGACGGAATAGGTTCTTCCGAACTTGTTGAAGTCGTTGACATAGACCGAGCCCAGATAGATCTGCAGCGTGTTGAAGATTTCCGTCAGCGGAACATTCAACTGGCGGGCCTTGGCGCGGTCGACGTCGGCATAAAGCTGCGGAACGTTGACCTGGTAGCTGGAGAACATGCCGACCAGTTCAGGCGTCGTATAGGCCTTGGCCATGAAGCCCTTCACCGCCGCATCAAGCGCCTCGTAGCCAAGCCCGGCCTTGTCTTCCAGCTGCAGCTTGAAGCCGCCGATGGCGCCGAGGCCCTGGACGGGGGGGGGCGGGAAGATGGCGCTGAACGAATCCTGGATGACGCTCAGTTCCTGGTTCAGCCGCCCGGCAATGGCGCCGGCCGAGAGATCAGGCGTGGTGCGTTCCTCAAACGGCTTCAGCGACAGGAAGACGATGCCGGCATTCGACGAGTTGGTGAAGCCGTTGATCGACAGGCCGGGGAAGGCGATGGCGCTTTCGACGCCCGGTACCTTCATGGCAATATCGCTGATACGGCGGATGACGTCTTCGGTGCGGTCCAGCGAAGCGCCGTCCGGCAGCTGGGTAAAGCCGACCAGATACTGCTTGTCCTGCGGCGGCACGAAACCGCCAGGCACGGCCTTGAAGAAGAAGACGGTCGCGCCGACGAGCAGCAGATAGACGCCCATCATTAGGGTCTTGCGCGAGATCACGCCCTTCACGCCGGAGCTATAGGCATTCGAGCCGCGCGAGAAGACCGCGTTGAAGCCCCGGAAGAACCAGCCGAAAAGGAAGTCCATGACACGGGTTAGCCGGTCCTTCGGTGCATCGTGACCCTTCAGGAGCAGGGCGGCCAGTGCCGGAGACAGGGTCAGCGAGTTGAATGCGGAGATGACCGTCGAGATGGCGATCGTCAGCGCGAACTGCTTGTAGAACTGGCCGGTGAGGCCCGAGATGAAGGCCAGCGGTACGAACACGGCGACAAGCACCAGCGCGATCGCGATGATCGGGCCGGAGACTTCCGTCATTGCCCGGTAGGTGGCTTCGCGCGGTGAAAGACCGTTCTCGATATTGCGCTCGACGTTTTCAACGACCACGATCGCATCATCGACGACGATACCGATCGCCAGAACCAGTCCGAAGAGACTGAGCGCGTTGATCGAAAAGCCGAACAGTTGCATCACTGCAAACGTGCCGATGATCGATACGGGAACGGCGATCAGCGGAATGATCGAGGCGCGCCATGTCTGCAGGAAGATGATGACGACGATGACAACCAGCGCGATGGCTTCGAGCAGCGTGTGGATGACGGCTTCGATCGAGGCACGAACGAACTGGGTCGTATCGTAGACGATCTCATAATCGACATCCTGCGGCATCGAGGCCTTCAGTTCCTGCATCGTGGTGCGGACCTGGTCGGCAATCTCAATGGCGTTCGAGCCGGGGGCCTGGAAGACGGGGATCGCGACCGCCTGCTTGTTGTTCAACAGCGAACGCAGCGAATATTCGGCCGAGCCGAGTTCGATGCGGGCGACGTCGCGCAGACGCGTGATGGCGCCGGTCAGGCTCGTCTTGATGATGATCTCGCCGAACTCTTCCTCGCTCTGCAGGCGGCCCTGCGCGTTGACCGATAACTGCAGGTCCACGCCTTCGAGATTGGGCGATGCGCCGATGACGCCGGCCGCAGCCTGCACGTTCTGGGCGCGGATTTCATTGACGACATCGGACGCGGAAAGGCCAAGCTGCGCCATTTTCTGCGGATCGAGCCAGATACGCATCGAATAGTCGCCCGAACCGAACAGCTGAACCTGGCCGACGCCATCGATGCGGGCCAGCCGATCCTTGACGTTGATCAGCGCATAGTTGCGCAGATAGGTCATGTCGTAGCGGCCTTCAGGCGACGTCAGGTGCACGACCATCATCAGGTCGGGCGAGCTCTTGACCGTCGTGACGCCGAGGCGACGCACTTCTTCCGGCAGGCGCGGCTCGGCCTGGCTGATGCGGTTCTGCACGAGCTGCTGAGCCTGATCGGGGTCAGTGCCGAGCTTGAAAGTGACGGTCAGCGTCATCAGGCCGTCGGTGGTCGCCTGGCTGCTCATGTAGAGCATGTCCTCGACCCCGTTGACCGACTCTTCCAGCGGTGTCGCCACGGTCTCGGCGATGACCTTCGGGTTTGCGCCCGGATAGTTGGCGCGCACGACGATCTGCGGCGGCACCACGTCCGGATACTCGGAAATCGGCAGGATCGTCATCGCGATCAGGCCGCCGAGGAAAATGATGAAGGAGAGAACGCCCGCGAAAACCGGGCGATCGATGAAGAACCTGGAGATATTCATGGCGTGATCCGCCCCTATGCTGAATGCGGAAAAAGGATCAGTTGGTCGCGGAGGCCTGCTGCTCTGCAGCCGGCTTCATCGCCACCATCTCGGGGGCGACGAGAGCGCCGGGCCGAATTCGCTGGAGGCCGTTGACGACGATGCGTTCCTCAGCCTTCAGGCCAGCTGTCACCACCCGCAGACCCTCGGAGCGGGCGCCGACGGTGATCTCGCGATATTCGATGGTGTTGTCCGGCTTCACGACCATGACGTATTTCTTGTTCTGGTCGGTTCCGATCGCCCGTTCGTTGATGAGAACGGCGGTCTCGGTCTTCGCCTGGCCCATGTTCAGGCGGGCGAACTGGCCGGGAATGAGGGCGCCGTTGGCATTGTCGAAGACGGCACGGACACGGATCGTTCCGCTCTGCGGATCGACGCTGTTATCGACCAGCTGCAGCTTTCCGCTCACATCCGGCAGGCCGGCGACCGACATGCGGATCGGAACGCGATCGATGAAGTTGCGGGCATTGGCTCCGTCCGGCAGTTCGGCAAGGATGCCGGAGACGATCTGTTCATCGGCCTCGAAGCTGGCGTAGATCGGGCTGAGCGATACCAGTTGCGTCAGGACCGGAGAGGACGGACCGGCGGCGATCAAGTTGCCGGCGGTGATCTCGATCTTGCCGACGCGGCCAGTGATCGGTGCGCGGATTTCGGTATAGCCGAGATTGAGAGCCGCAGTCTGCAAGACGGCGCGGGCGGCTTCGAGATCCGCCTTGGCGCTCGCCTCGGCGTTCATGCGCTGATCGACTTCGCTCTGCGAAACAGCATTGGTGGCGAGAAGCTGTTGGCCGCGCTTCAGCTCGATGCTAGCCAGCGAAACGCGCGCCTGGGCGGCGGTGACATTGGCCTGGGCGCGGGCGACTTCGGCCTGGTACGGCGCTTGGTCGATGGTGACGAGAAGGTCACCCTTTTCAACGATCGCCCCTTCCTGGAAATGCACCGACTGGATGGCACCGGCCGCACGCGAGCGGACTTCGACGCGGTCCACAGCCTCAAGGCGGCCGGAGAATTCGCTCCACTGGGTGACCGGTTTGGCTTCTACGACGGCGACGGAAACCGGAACGGCCACAGGTGCAGCAGCCGTGGTTGCATCCGCCGCGTTGCCCGCGCCGGTCGTGCCCCCTTCAACGTCAAAATAGATCGTCGGTGCAATCGTCGCGACAGCGAGAACGAGGCCGGTGGTGAGAAGCTTGGTTTTGAAAGTTCCGAATGACATGGCGGTTATCCTGAATTTCTAGGCCCTGGACGGGGCCGGTCCGTCGATCTTGCTTGGGAGGAAAGGATCGAACCGGAAGGTTTGCATTGACGTTCAATACCGTTCGGTATAGAAATAGGTTCATTAGCCGATCGTTGTCAATCGAATTATATACCGATCGGTATAAAAAAATTCGGGAGTTAACGTCCATGGGACGGCCTAGAGAGTTCGATGTCGATGAAGCCCTTGAAACGGCCATGGAGCTGTTTTGGCGAAAGGGCTATGAAGGCACGTCTCTGTCCGACCTGACCGAGGGTATGGGGATTACCAAGCCCAGCCTTTATGGCGTGTTCGGCAACAAGGAAGGCCTGTTTCTTCAGGCCTTGGAGCGCTACGAGCGCACCAAGATGAACTTCTTTCACAAGGCGCTGGAACTGCCGAATGCGCGTGATGTGGCGGAGCGCATTCTGCGCGGCTTTGCCGATTCGCAGACGCCGGAGACCGGCCCGAGTGGGTGTCTCGGTATCAATGGGGCGCTTGCCTGTAGCGAGGCAGCGGCGGAAATCCAGAAGTGTCTGATTGAAAACCGTCATCGTGGCGAGCGCGATCTCGGCAAGCGGTTCGAGCGTGCTGCGGAGGAGGGCGATTTGCCGCCCGGGCACGAGCCCTATGATCTGGCACGTTACATCATGACGATTTCTCAAGGAACCGCGATCCAGGCCGCATCCGGCGCCGATCGGGCTGCCCTCTACAAGGTCATCGACATGGCGCTGCAGTTCTGGCCACTGCCGGAAAAGCAGGCAAATTAGGTTCCATATACAACATGGCCAATGTTATGGCCGATACTCACTCTTCCGAAATTTTCCCACTGCGCGATTCGAGCCGGTAGCGGTTGCCCGGATAGACAAGCCGGGCAAACGAGACAACGCGCTTCGACGACCAGGTCCGGCGACGGATCAGCAAACATGGCTCCGTGCGCAGGATGACGAGCAGCTTGCATTCCCAAGGCTGTGGCATGGCCGCCTCGACGATATGTTCGGATCCGCTGAGTGGCGCTTCCGCCGTCAGATAGGCGTTCGGAGTCTGGTTGGTGAAATCCTGGTCGAGATAGCCGGGCGCTGCCTCCGGGTTGACGAAACGGTCCTCGATCTGCACCGGCACGCCGTTTTCACTGTGGACGATCAAGGAATGAAATACGGGCACGCCGATCGGCAGGCCGAGCGCGTCGGCGACGTCCGGAGATGCGGTTTCCTGTCCCAGAACCACCACGGATGCCTGATGCACATGGCCTCGCTCATTGATTTCCTCGGCAATGTTGCGCACCTCGAAAAGCTCAGAAAAGCCCTTGCGCTCGGCAACGAAGGAGCCGACGCCCTGGATGCGGACCAGTTCTCCTTCGCTGGCCAGTTCGCGCAGCGCGCGGTTGGCCGTCATCTTGCTGACGCCAAGTTCCGCGACGAGTTCGTTCTCTGAGGGAACGCGATGTTTCGGGGGCCATTCGCCGCTCTGGATGCGGTCCAGGATCATCTGCTTGACGCCGGCGTAAAGCGGCGCGCCGTCATTGTCGCTATTGTCCCATTTCAGCTGAGCGGTCTGGTCGTTGCTGCGCTTCATCTGCTCATTCCTTGGGCGAAATTAAATTTGCTTTCAAATGCGGCCTCCCTCTTGCATACCATAAAAATTCGCATATGGTACCATATACAACATGGATGTTCAGGGTCATTTTATTGGCCGGCGCATCCATCAAGGTATTTGTAAAGCCGGCGCAGATCGGCGGACGTTGTTGAAGATAAACCTCAGAGGAACCTGAACATGAGCCTGTCGAAATTTCTGATGGCTGGCGCCGTCGCAATCGCAGCCTTCTCCGCATCCGTGGCCCAGGCCAAGGACTGGAAGACCGTTACCATTACGCTGGAAGGCGCCTATGCGCCCTGGAACCTGACCAATCCGGACGGCACGCTCGGCGGCTTCGAGCCGGAGCTTGCCAAATATCTCTGCGATCACATGAAGGTCGAGTGCACGCTGGTCGCCTCCGACTGGGACGGCATGATCCCGGCGCTCAACGCCGGCAAGTTCGACGTGATCATGGACGCGCTTTCGATCACCGAAGAGCGCAAGCAGATCATCGATTTCACCATTCCCTATGCTCACACCCATGCCGCCTTCGCAACGCTGAAGGACAGTCCGCTTGCCAATGCAGCCGGCACCGGTATGGTCGTCAAGCTTGAGCCGGGCGCCACCGGCGTCAAGGAAGTCGAAGCCATGAAGGCCGCGTTTGCCGGCAAGACGATCGGCATTCAGGCTGCCACCGTCTATTCCAAGTTCATCTATGACAACTTCGGCGACGTCGCGACCGTTCGCGAATACAAGACCGGCGCCGAGCGCGACCTCGACCTCGAAAGCGGCCGTATCGACCTCGTTTTCGACGATGCCGTCTACCTGATCTCCGCCTTTGAAAAGGCCAACGGCACGCTGGGCTTCACCGGTCCGGAAATCGGCGGCACGATCTTCGGTTCGGGCGAAGGCCTCGGTATCCGTCAGGCCGACACCGACCTGCGCGACATGTTCAACAAGGCAATCGAAGCCGCTCTTGCAGACGGCACGATCAAGACGCTGTCGATGAAGTGGTTCAAGACCGACGTCACCCCGTAATCGGGGCCTGCCCGCCGCTTGCTATTTTGCCTGCGGCGGGCACACTTGCTGCGGCAGGTCGCCACCGGCAAGATCGGTGCGGCCTTCCAACTCCACCCTGACGATCGGCAAGCCGGCCCAGCCTGGAACGAGGGCGCCGGAAGCAACGGGACGCCTGCGGCATGGCACTTTTCGAAATTCTGGGATTCGGTCCCACCGGCTGGGGCGGGCTGCTCCTTCTCGGGGCGCTGATGACGCTCTGCGTCACTGCTGTCGCACTCGTCATCGGTGCCATCTTTGGCACGCTCGTTGCCTGGGCCAAGCTCTCCGGCAACCGGGTCATGCGGTTCATCGGCGGCACATACACGACGGTCTTCCGGGGCGTGCCGGAGCTGTTGATTATCTATTTCGTCTATTTCGGCGGATCGAGCGCGGTGACCGCGATCGGCAAGGCGATGGGATATGAGGGCTTTCTCGGTCTGCCATCCTTCGCCGCCGGCGCGTTCGCGGTCGGCATAATCTCCGGGGCTTATCAGGCCGAAGTCTACCGCGGCGCCTATCTGGCCATTTCCAAGGGCGAGCTTGAGGCGGCGCAGGCGATTGGCATGAACAGGGGCTTGCGCTTCCGCCGCATCATCGGGCCGCAGGTGTTTCGCTTCGCCATTCCTGGCATCGGCAATGTCTGGCAGTTGAGCCTCAAGGATTCGGCGCTGGTCTCCGTCACCGGGCTTGCCGAGCTGATGCGCACAAGCCAGGTGGCTGCCGGGTCGACCCGCCAGCACTTCCTGTTTTTCATCGTCGGTGGCTGCCTCTACCTGATCCTGACGAGTTTCTCCGACCGCTCCTTCACCAGCGCCGAAAGGCGCGCCAATCGCAGCATGCCCACCAGTCTCGGCCAGGATTAAGGAGACGCGAGATGGATATCGACTTCATGTTCTCCACGATGAAGACGCTCTTGGCCGCGCTGCCGATGACGTTGGTACTGTTCGCGCTCTCGGTCTTCTTCGGTGGCCTGCTGGCGCTGCTGATCGTCTGGATGCGGGTCAGCGGCAACGCGGTCGCGCGCAATTTCGCCAAGGGCTACATCTTCGTTTTTCGCGGTTCGCCGCTGCTGATTCAGATGTTCCTGATCTTCTACGGTCTCGGCCAGTTCGGCTTCATCCGCTACAGTTTCCTCTGGCCGGCGCTGCGCGAACCCTTCGTCTGCGCGGTGCTCTCGCTGGCGCTCTGCACGGCGGGCTATTCCGCTGAAATCTTCCGCTTCGGCCTACGGGCCATTCCGGCCAAGGAGATCGAGGCGGCCCGTTCGATCGGCATGTCCGGCTTCCTGCTGACGCGGCGGATCCTGGCGCCGATAGCCTTCCGCCATGCCCTACCTGCCTATTCGACTGAGGTAGTGATGATGGTAAAATCGACGGCGCTTGCCAGCCTCGTCACCGTCTGGGAAGTCACGGGCGTTGCCCAGCGGCTGATCTCGCAGACCTATCGCACGATGGAAGTCTTCCTGTGCGCGGCCGCGATCTATCTCATCCTCAACTTCCTGATCCTGCAGGCCATGGCTCTGCTGGAATACAAGCTGACCCCGCACCGCCGCGCCGCGCCGCTCTTCCCGGTGCCGCAGCGATGAACACCACGCCACTCGATCACGCGACCCTGAACCAGACTGGAACGACCATGGCAGGCACGACCCGGCTTTCCGTCCGCAATATCCGCAAGAGCTTCGGCACCCACGAAGTGTTGCGCGGCATCTCGCTCGATGCCCGTGATGGTGATGTCATCTCGCTTCTGGGCGCCAGCGGATCGGGTAAATCGACCTTCCTGCGCTGCATCAACCTTCTGGAGATTGCCGATCACGGCGAAATCTTCGTCGATGGCGAACTGATCCAGATGCAGCAGCGTGGCGGCAAGAACGTTCCCGCCAATCGCAAGCAGGTCGATCGCATCCGTTCCGAACTCGGCATGGTGTTCCAGTCGTTCAATCTCTGGTCCCACATGACCATCCTCGAAAACATCATCGAGGGGCCGGTACATGTGCTGAAGCGCCCGCGCGCCGAATGCATCGCCGAGGCCGAGGTACTGCTCCAGAAAGTCGGGATCGCCGAGAAGCGCCATGCCTATCCGGCGCACCTGTCGGGCGGTCAGCAGCAGCGCGCGGCGATTGCCCGCTCGCTGGCGATGAAGCCGAAAGTCATGCTGTTCGACGAACCGACCTCGGCGCTCGATCCGGAACTGGTCGGCGAAGTGTTGCGCGTCATGCGCTCGCTGGCGGAAGAGGGCATGACCATGCTGGTCGTCACCCATGAAATGAGCTTCGCCCGCAATGTCTCCAATCGCGTCATCTTCATGAAGTCCGGCGAGGTCGATAGCGACGGCGCGCCTGATGAACTGTTCGGCTCCGGCGGTTCACCCAGCTTTCGCCAGTTCATCGGCAATTTCGGAGGCTGAACGTGCAGGATATCAGGCTCGAAACCGGGCTCGACTGGCGCGCCGTGGCGGCGGTTGCCGATGGTGCGACGCTCTCTCTTTCGGAGGCAGCGCGCGAACGCGTCTCGACCGCCAGCCGCATCGTATCCGCGATCGTCGAGAGCGGCGTCCGGGCTTACGGCGTCAATACTGGCGTTGGTGCGCTTGCCGATACGGTCGTCGATCGCCCGTCCCAGAGCCGCCTTTCCCGTAATATCATCCTCAGCCATGCCTGCGGCGTCGGCCCGTTGCTGGATGCCCGTGAAGTGCGGGCGATCATCGCCGCCCAGATTGCCAACTTTTCGCATGGTCATTCGGGCGTTCGGCCCGAGATCGTCGAACTGTTGCAGACCTTCCTGCGCGAGGATTGCATTCCCGAAGTCCCGTCCAAAGGTTCGGCCGGTTATCTGTCGCATAACGCCCATATCGCGCTCGTGTTGATCGGTGAGGGCAGGGCCAAGCTGAGGGGCGAGACCGTCAGCGGCGCCGAAGCCTTGAAGGCGCTTGGTGTCGAACCGCTGGTCCTGCAAGCCAAAGAAGGCCTGAGCCTCGTCAACGGCACGGCCTGCTCCATGGGGCTAGGCTCCGTTGCCCTTGCACGCGCCGAACGCCTGCTCGACTGGGCGGATGCGATCGCCGCATTGACGATCGAGGCGCTCGGCGGCCAGATGACGGCCTTTGCCGCAGAGGTGCTCGCCCTTCGCAAGTCGGACGGGATTGAAAAAGTTGGCAAGGTCTTGCGCGATCGCCTGGCCGACAGCGGTCTGATCGATGCTGCCAAGGGTGTCCGTACACAGGACGCCTTGAGCCTTCGTTCGGTACCCCATGCCCATGGCACCGGCTGGGATGTACTTGCCTTTGCAGGCGACGTCGTGAACCAGGAACTGGCGTCGGTCACCGATAACCCGGCCGTATCGGGCACGCCCGAGGCGCCGGTGGTTTCGTCCGAGGCCCATGCCGTGGCGCCGGCACTGGGCCAAGCGCTCGACAGTCTCGCGGTCGCCATCGCGCAGATTTCATTGATGAGCGAGCGCCGTATCGACCGTCTCGTCAACCCGCTGGTGAGCGGTCTTCCGGCCTTTCTCGCGGCTGATCCCGGCGCCGGCTCCGGCTTCATGATCGCGCAATATACTGCGGCGGCGCTGGCTGCGGAAAACCGCCGCCTCGGCGCGCCGGCAAGCCTCGATGGCGGCATCACGTCGGCGCTACAGGAAGATTTTCTCGCGCACCCGACGGCGGCCGCCAACAAGCTCCTGGCTGTCATCGACAATGCCGAACAGATACTCGGCATCGAATTTGCAGCCGCTGCGCAGGCGCATGATTTCAAGACTGAAATTGCGCCGAGGGCCGAAGGCACCGACACGCTCTATCGCCATATCCGCGCGAATATGCCAACCTATGCCGACGACCGGCCGCTTGGCTGGGATCTCGAAAAGGCCCGCGATCTCCTGCGGGCATCTCCGCCGCCCGGCGCCTGAATTCCCGAAAGGACACTGCCATGACCGCCCATTTCGACGTTGCCGTTATCGGCCTCGGTGCCATGGGGAGTGCAGCCGTCGCGCATCTGGCGGCGCGCGGCGTGAAGGTCATCGGCATTGACGCCTATTACCCGGCCCATGCCCTGAGTTCCTCCCATGGTGACAGCCGGCTGATCAGGCTCGGCTATTTCGAGGATCCGTCCTATGTGCCGCTCTTGCAGCGTGCCTATGAGAACTGGCGGACGCTCGAGGCGCGGCTGCGCGAGGATATCCTGACGGTGACCGGCGTTTTGCAGATCGGCAAGCCGGACAGCAAGATCGTCAGCGGCACGCTGAAAAGCTGCGCGCTGCATGATCTGCCGCTGGAAACCCTGTCGCCGGACCAGATGCGCGTCCGGTTTCCGGTGTTTTCGCTCGATGCAGACGAGGTGGCGCTGCTCGATCCACAGGGTGGCTATATCCGCCCGGAAGCGGCGGTCATGGGTCACCTGAAGCTCGCTGCCAGTGATGGTGCAGCCCTGCATTTCGGCGAGAAGGTAACAGCCATCGAGCCCGGCGAAGGCGGTGTCACCATCGTTTCGATTACCGGCCGCTACCATGCAGCCAAGGTGATCGTCGCGACAGGTTCGTGGATCAGCGAACTGGTGCCCGCCCTTCGTGGCCATGCCGTGCCGATCAAGCAGGTCGTTTCCTGGTATCAGCCGACGGATGGGCTCGTCACCCAGCCGCAACGGATGCCGGTATTCATCCGCGACGAAGGTGAGAACGGTTCTTTCTTCGGCTTCCCTTCTATCGGCATCGATGGCGTCAAGGTTGGCCGCCATGCCCATTTCCGCGAGCCGATCGATCCGAACCAGCCCAATCCTGTCGTCAACGAGCGGGACACCGACTGCTAGACAGTTTCATCCAGCGTCGGCTGCCATCGGCTGCCGGGTTGCGGGTACGCTCCACCACCTGCCGCTACACGATGCTGCCGAGCGAGGATTTCCTGATCGACTTCCTGCCAAGCGACAATCGTATCGTCGTTGCGTCGCCCTGTTCCGGGCACGGCTTCAAGTTCACCAGCGTCGTCGGTGAGATCCTTGCCGACTTGGCGCTCGACGGCGGTACGGATCTGCCGATCGGTGCCTTTTCGTTTGCCGCGATGGACCGGTTCCTCGCAGCACGGGCGGCCTGACCATGACCTATCGTCTCGTCCCGGCTCCTGAAACCTTTCTCGGCATTCCGGCATCAACGCGAGCAACTGCGGGCTCCGTTTCGATTTTTGGGGCCGTCCATGGAACGCGCTATCCCGGCGCATTGACCGAGACGGCCGAACCCGCGGCGCCGGATGCCGTCCGTCAGGCCATCACTGCCGCGTCTGTTCACATCGACCATTGGGATTTCGATTTCGACGGCCCCTTGCTGAACGATGGGGCCTTGAACGTCATTGATCTTGGCGATGTCGCGACGACCCCGGATGACAATGTCGGCAATCGGGCTGCCATCGAAGCCGCGACACGCGAAATCCGTGCTGCCGGGGCCATTCCCATCCTGATCGGCGGCGACGATTCCGCTGCCATTCCCTTCATGCGTGGGCTTGGTGATGTCGATGCCCTGCATATCCTGCAGATCGACGCCCATATCGACTGGCGCGACCGGATCGGCGATGAGACGCAGGGCTATTCCAGCACCATGCGGCGGGCATCCGAACTGCCCTTCGTCCGCTCGATGACACAGGTCGGCATTCGCGCCGTGGGCAGCGCCCGCCGGGAAGAAGTCGAGGCGGCCAAGGCGTGGGGTTCGCGGCTGGTGACCATGCGGCAGGTCAGGGCCAATGGTGTCGCCGAGACCGCCAATGCCATCCCGCGCGATCGAGCACTGCTGATCCATATCGATATCGACGCACTCGATCCCTCGATCTGCCCCGGCATCAACGCCTTGTCGCCGGGCGGCCTGTGGCTGGAGGAGGTGACCGGCCTCATCGCTTCAGCCTTGGCCGGGAGGACGCTCGCGGGCTTTTCGATCGTCGAGTACCAACCGGCAAATGATGTTAACGGCATGACGGCGACCGTCGTGGGCCGCCTGATTTGCCATGTGCTTGGCCATCTGGCCCGCAAGTAGAGGCCGTCAGTTTTCTACGATACGAATGATGTATGTTTCCGTCGGCACATCCGATGTGATCGTCACAATCCCGCCAATAAAGGCGCAATCGAGATGGCCGAGTTCTTTGGCGTGACCGGCGCTGTCGATCCGCAGGTTACCCAGCGACAGCAGCAGCGTGACGCCGCCTTCGGCATCGATGTGGTGCTCGCCTTCGAAACGGCGATGCTCGACCCGATGCGACCATTGTCCGCGCCGGGTCATGACGTTCAGATCCGTGATGGTGCCCGAGACCAGTCGCGCCGAGGTCGCCGCATCGGCGGGAAAGGCGAGCGGGGCGGAGGATCGGGTCAGCACCACAGGCGCACGTCCGGCAATATCGAGCACTATACCTTCGCCGCTGAGGATCGAGAGCGTGCGATCGATGCCGGGGAAAACCGAAAAAGGCCCGTCACTCGCCACCGTCGCCATGCTGACACGCCAGCCAAACCCGGCGAGATCGGCATCCTCCGGAAACACCGCGACTTCGGTGGTCTCACCGCCACCGTTCTTCCACGGCATGCGGCGGTAGTCGCTGTTGCGCAATACTATCACTGCAAACCTCCTTCGATGCCGTGTTCATCGTTCGTCACCGGCGTCGAGAATGATCCGACGCCGGTGATGTTAGCCTCAGTTCCCGAGAATCCCCGGCAGACGCAGGCCCTTGTCCTTGGCGCATTCGACCGCGATGTCATAGCCCGCATCGGCGTGGCGCATGACGCCGGTGGCCGGGTCGTTCCATAGCACGCGTTCGAGGCGGCGGGCTGCGTCGTCGGTGCCATCGGCGCAGATGACGACGCCCGAGTGCTGGGAGAAGCCCATGCCGACGCCACCGCCGTGATGCAGCGAGACCCAGGTGGCGCCGGATGCGGTGTTGAGCAGGGCGTTGAGCAGCGGCCAGTCGGAAACGGCATCCGAACCGTCCTTCATCGATTCCGTTTCGCGGTTCGGCGAGGCGACTGAACCTGAATCGAGATGGTCACGGCCAATGACGACCGGAGCGGAAAGCTCGCCGTTCTTGACCATTTCGTTGAAGGCAAGGCCGAGGCGGTGGCGATCACCGAGGCCCACCCAGCAGATGCGTGCCGGCAGGCCCTGGAAGGCTATGCGCTCGGCTGCCATGTCGAGCCAATTGTGCAGGTGCTTGTTGTCGGGCAGCAGTTCCTTCACCTTGGCGTCGGTCTTGCGGATATCTTCCGGATCGCCCGAAAGGGCAGCCCACCGGAACGGGCCGATGCCGCGGCAAAACAGCGGGCGGATATAGGCCGGCACGAAGCCCGGGAAGGCGAAAGCGTTTTCAAGGCCCTCATCCTTGGCGACCTGGCGGATGTTGTTGCCATAGTCAAAGGTCGGGATGCCCATGTTCAGGAAGGCGATCATGGCTTCCACATGGTCGCGCATCGAGGTGCGGGCGGCCTTTTCGACGGCCTTCGGATCGCTTTCGCGCTTTTCCTTCCACTCGGCCATCGTCCAGCCCTTGGGCAGGTAGCCGTTCACCGGATCGTGCGCCGAGGTCTGGTCGGTGACCATGTCGGGGCGGATGCCGCGGCGAACCATTTCCGGCAGGATTTCGGCGGTGTTGCCGAGCAGGCCGACCGATTTCGCTTCGCCGTTCTTCGTCCAGCGGGCGATCATTTCCATCGCCTCGTCCAGCGTTTCGGTCTTTTCGTCGAGATAGCGGGTGCGCAGGCGGAAATCGATCGAATCCGGATTGCACTCGATGGCAAGGCAGGATGCGCCGGCCATGACGGCTGCGAGTGGCTGGGCGCCGCCCATGCCACCGAGACCGCCGGTCAGAACCCACTTGCCCTTGAGGTTACCATCATAATGCTGGCGGCCGGCCTCCACAAAGGTCTCGTAGGTGCCCTGAACGATGCCCTGCGTGCCAATATAGATCCACGAACCGGCCGTCATCTGGCCGTACATGGCGAGGCCCTTCTTATCCAGCTCGTTGAAGTGATCCCAGTTCGCCCAGCGCGGTACGAGGTTGGAGTTGGCGATCAGGACGCGCGGCGCATCCTTGTGGGTGCGGAACACGCCGACCGGCTTGCCGGACTGCACCATAAGCGTTTCGTCTTCATTGAGATCGCGAAGGGTCTCGACGATCTTGTCGAAATCGGCCCAAGTGCGGGCGGCGCGGCCGATGCCGCCATAGACGACCAGTTCATGCGGGTTTTCGGCGACTTCGGCGTCGAGATTGTTCATCAGCATGCGAAGCGGCGCTTCGGTCAGCCAGGATTTCGCCGTCAGTTCGGTGCCGCGGGCAGCGCGGATGTCGCGGGTATTGTGACGAGGATTGGTCATATGGTTCCCCTTGTTACTTTGCTAATGCCAGCGCCGCATCTTCAATGCGGGTCAGGATGTTCTTCAGGTGAATGCGAAGCTTGGCCGCCTTGGCTTCGTCATAGGCGAAGGGCGGTGTTTCGGTTGTCAGGTGCGTCGATTGCGCCAGTTCCATCTGGATGGCGTGCACGCCGGTGTCAGGCTGTCCGTAATGGCGTGTCGTCCAGCCGCCCTTGAAACGGCCGTTCAGGATGCTGGTATAACCATCAGCATAGAGGGCGACATCCACTGCCGCATCCTGAATCACCGGATCGCAGGTCTTGCCGCCATCCGTGCCGATGTTGAAATCCGGCAGGATGCCTTCGAACAGGAAGGGAATATCGGAGCGGATCGAGTGGCAGTCATAGACCACCGCAATGCCGTGGATGGCCTTTACCCGTTCGATTTCCGCCGCCAGGGCTGCATGATAGGGAGTGTGGAAGTCGGCAAGCCGCTTGGCGATATCCGCTTCGGTCGGTTCCTCGCCATCCTTCCAGATCGAAATGCCGTCGAAATCCGTCGAAGGCACGAGGCCTGTGGTGTTCTGGCCGGGATAGAGGCTGACGCCTTCCGGGTCGCGATTGGCATCGATGACATAGCGATGGAAAGTCGCCCGCACCGCCGTCGCCTCCGGCAGCAGGCCGGCATAGAGCTCGTGGATATGCCAATCGGTATCGGCGAGGATGCGGCCATTGTCGTTCAGCCGCTCCCAGATGGCGGGCGGCACGTCAGTACCGGTATGCGGTAGGCCGAGGATGACGGGGGATGTGCCTCGTTTGACTTGGAAGGCGGTCATTCAAACCTCCAGAACCGGTAGGATGCCGGCCGAAATCGCAGCATTCAGACCACCCGAACCGACGAGGTCGCTGGCGGCCTTGAGGTCGGTTGCCATATAGCGGTCGATCTCCAGCGTCGGTACGACCTCACGGATGGCGGCGATGGCGCTGGTCAGCTCAGGGCTGGTGGTCAACGGCGCGCGGAACTCGATGCCCTGGGTCGCGGTCAGCGCTTCGATGCCGACGATCGAGAAGAGGTTGTCGGTCATCTGCAGCAACCGGCGGGCGCCATGGCAGGCCATGGAAACATGGTCTTCCTGATTGGCCGAGGTCGGGGTGGAATCGACGGATGCCGGATGCGACATCTGCTTGTTTTCCGACATCAGAGCCGCCGAGGTCACCTCGGCGATCATCAGGCCGGAGTTGAGGCCTGGTTTTTTGGCGAGAAAGGCGGGTAGACCGTAGGAAAGCGCCGGATCGACCAGCAGCGCGATACGACGCTGGGAAATCGCGCCGATCTCACAGATGGCGAGCGCGATCTGGTCGGCGGCGAACGCCACCGGTTCGGCATGGAAATTGCCGCCGGAAACAACGGAATTGTCCGTCAGGACCAGCGGATTATCGGTGACCGCATTGGCTTCGATCTCGAGCGTGCGGGCAACCGAACGCAGCAGATCGAGGCAGGCACCATCGACCTGCGGCTGGCAGCGGATACAATAGGGGTCCTGAACGCGTTCATCGCCTTCAATATGGCTTTCGCGGATCACGGAGCCCTTGAGCAAGCCACGGAGCGCAGAGGCGGCATCGATCTGGCCCTTGTGGCCGCGCAGCGTATGGATATCCGGATGGAACGGTGCAGACGAGCCCATGGCAGCGTCGGTCGACAGAGCGCCGGTGATCAGTGCGGATTGGGCGGCGCGGTGGGCGCGGAACAGGCCGGCGAGCGCCAAGGCGGTCGAGACCTGCGTGCCGTTGATGAGGGCCAGACCTTCCTTGGCGGCCAGTACAACCGGGGTCAGACCGGCGCGTTCCAGCGCGGTGCGGCCGTCAAGCTGCTCGCCGCCGAAGAAGGCTTCGCCTTCGCCCATCATCACGGCTGCCATATGGGCAAGCGGTGCCAGATCGCCGGAGGCGCCAACGGAGCCCTTTTCCGGAATGACCGGAATGACGCCCTTTTCGAGCATCCTCTCGATCAGGCGGATGAGTTCGAGCCGGGTGCCGGACGCGCCGCGTCCGAGCGAAATGAGCTTCAATGCCATGATCAGGCGAACGATATTCTCGGCGAGCGGCTGGCCGACGCCGCAGCAATGGGAGAGGATCAAGTTGCGCTGCAGGGTGGCGACATCGGCGGCGTCGATCTTGATGCTCGCCAGTTTGCCGAAGCCGGTGTTGATACCATAGACCGGCGCATTGCCGGCGGCGATTTCGGCGATGCGGGCGGCGGCATTTTCGATGCCGGCGTCGAAGGCCGGGTCGAGCCGCGCGGGCTCGCCGGTCCAGTAGATTGTTTCGAGGGTCGAAAGGGGCACGGAGCCAGGCTGGAGAATCAGGGTCATTTGAAGTCCTCACTAATGCGCGGAGCGGGGCTCACGCGTCTTCAAATTTCAATGTCCGTTGCGGACGCGGGCATGGAGCGGATTGAAGCCCATGCGGTAGACGAGTTCGGCCGGTCGCTCGATGTTCCAGATGGCGAAGTCGGCCCATTTTCCGGGTTCGAGCGTCCCCACTTCGTCGACGAGCCCCAGCGCACGTGCTGCCTCCCGCGTCACGCCGGCGATGCATTCAGTGACCGTCATGCCGAACAGGGTCGCTGCCATGTTCATGGTCAGAAGCAGCGACGTCAGCGGCGAGGTGCCGGGATTGCTGTCGGTCGCGACCGCCATGGCGACGCCAGCCTTGCGGAACAGATCGATCGGCGGCTTCTTCGTTTCGCGGATGAAATAGAACGCGCCGGGCAGAATGACAGCAACCGTGCCGCTCTTTGCCATGGCCTCGGCGCCGGCCGCGTCGGTATATTCGAGATGATCGGCCGACAGCGCGCCATATTCGGCGGCAAGGGCCGCGCCATGCAGGTTGGACAATTGGTCGGCATGCAGCTTGACCGGCAGACCATGCGCCTTGGCCGCATCGAAAACCTGCCGCATCTCATCGGTCGAAAAGGCGATGCCTTCGCAGAAGCCGTCGACAGCGTCAGCCAGGCGCTGTTCGGCGATCGCCGGCAGCATTTCGTCTACGACCTTGGCGACATAGCCGGCTTGGTTCCCCTTGAATTCCGGCGGGAGGGCATGGGCGCCGAGAAAGGTTGTGCGGATGGCGACGTCCCGTTCTTCGCCAAGGCGGCGTGCGGCGCGCAGGGTTTTTGCTTCATTGTCGAGATCGAGGCCGTAGCCGGATTTGATTTCGATCGTGGTCACACCTTCGGCCATCAGGGCGTCGAGACGCGGAAGCGACTGGCGCACCAGATCGTCTTCGCTGGCCTCACGCAGGGCCCGGACGGAAGAAACGATACCGCCGCCGGCGCGCGCGACTTCCTCATAGGTCGCGCCCGCAAGCCGCATTTCGAATTCGTTGGCGCGATCACCGGCATGAACCAGATGGGTATGGCAGTCGATCAGGCCGGGCGTGATCCAGCGGCCTTCGCAGTCGATGACCTCGGCTGCATCGTCGATGGGAAAGGGAAGATTAGCTTCGCTGCCGGCATAGAAAATGCGTCCGTCCTGCACTGCGATAACGCCGTTTTCGACAAGGCCTAAGTCCGGCAGGGCCGGGTTGAGCGTCGCAAGCCGTGCGTTGCGCCAAAGGCGATCGCAGGCGGTTGGCCGGGTGCTGTCCGGTGCCGATTTTATGGAAGACATCGTTTTCTAGCCTTTCCTTTTCGTGCTATTATGTATAGACATAAAGAAAATGAGCGCAAGTGGTTTTTTTGACCACGGCAGTCAGGAAGGGATGAGGCCTTGACCAGCATTCATGTGAAATCGGCTTTGACGCCGACGGGATGGCAGAAGGATGTGCGGCTAACGATCGAGGGCGGACGCATCGCTTCGCTCGAGGCCGGCGTTGCGGCGCAGTCTGGCGACGAGCGCCATGACATCGTTGTGCCGGGCATGCCGAACCTGCACAGCCACGCCTTCCAGCGCGGCATGGCCGGTCTTGCCGAGGCGCGCGGTCCTGGCGCCGACAGCTTCTGGAGCTGGCGCAATGTCATGTATCGTTTCGCGCTGTCGATGACGCCGGATCATGTCGAGGCGGTGGCGAGCCAGCTCTATATGGAGATGTTGGAAGCCGGGTTTTCCCGCGTCGGCGAGTTCCATTATCTCCACCATGATATCGATGGCGGCTCTTATGCCGATATTGCCGAGATGGCACAGCGTATCGCGTCCGCGGCTTCCGAGACGGGAATTGGCCTGACGCTGCTTCCGGTCTTCTATGCGCATTCCACCTTCGGCGGTGCTGCACCGAACGAGGGCCAGCGCCGTTTCATCAACAGCACGGAAAGTTTTGGCCGCTTGCTGGAAGGATGCCGTGCGGCAGTGAAGGGGCTTTCCGATGGAAAGGTCGGCGTGGCGCCGCACAGCCTGCGGGCGGTGACGCCGGAAGAGTTGTCCGCTGTTGTCGCCATGGCCAAGGATGGGCCGATCCACATCCACGTCGCCGAACAGGTCAAGGAAGTCGAGGACTGCATCGCCTGGTCCGGCGCGCGACCCGTTCAATGGCTATTGGACAATACGGACCTCGATGGTCGCTGGTGCCTGATCCATGCGACGCATATGACCGACGACGAGACCCGCCGCATGGCCGAGCGCAAGGCGATCGCCGGTCTCTGCCCGATCACCGAAGCCAATCTCGGTGACGGCACGTTCAACGCGGTCGTCTTTGGCGAGCATGGCGGCAAGTTCGGTTTCGGCTCGGATTCCAACGTGCTGATCGGTCTGCCCGACGAATTGCGCCAGCTCGAATATTCGCAGCGCCTGGCGCATCGTTCCCGCAACGTGCTGGCTGCACCCGGCCAGTCGACTGGCCGTGCGCTCTTCGACGGTGCGATCGATGGCGGCGGCATCGCACTTTCGACAAAGACCGGCCTTGCCGCCGGCAATCCGGCGGATTTTGTCAGCCTGACCGTGCCCGATATCGGTGGCCAGACCGACGATGTGATCCTTGATTCCTGGCTTTTTGCCAATGGCACGAAGCCGGATTGCGTCTGGGTCGCCGGCCGCAAGCAGGTCGCTGGCGGGTGTCATGCCAAGCGCGATGCGATCTACTCCCGCTTCCGGGCAACGATGCAGGAATTGCTCGGTTGATTTTCTGGGCAGGCGGCGCCGATGAATCTGCTAGATCGCTTCCAAAGCGTTGAAAGTGAGCGAATGACGAAATTGCCAGAGGATGCAGATCAGGATGCGGAGAACGGACCTGCCGGACCGGCGGGTGAGCTATCGCTGCATCAGCGCATCCTCGGCGATATCGAAGAGCGCATTCTGTCCGGCGAGTGGCAGCCGGGGTTCCGCATTCCCTTCGAGGTGGATCTCGCCGAGCAATACAAATGCTCGCGGATGACCGTCAACAAGGCACTGACCCAACTGGCAAAGACTGGCCTGATCGAGCGGCGGCGGAAATCCGGCAGCTATGTCACCCAGCCGCGGGCGCAGTCGGCGGTGCTTGAAATTCGGGATATCAAGCTGGAAGTTCAGTCACTCGGGCTTGCCTATGATTACCGGTTGACGGCCAAGAGCCGCCGGCGCAGTACGTCAGATGACCGATTGCGGCTGGATCTCGACGGCGCGACGCCGATCCTGGATGTGAAATGCATTCATCTTGCCGGGCAGCGCCCCTTCTGCGCCGAGCAGCGTCTCATCAATCTTGCCGCCGTGCCGGATGCCGCGACCGAAAGTTTCGAGGAGGAAGCACCCGGCCCCTGGCTTTTGAACAGGGTGCCGTGGAGTGCCGCCGAACATACGATCCGGGCGGTCGCTGCGGATGAGGCGATTGCCTCTGCCCTCGGGATTGCGGTGGGAACGGCTTGCCTGACGGTGGAACGGCGCACCTGGAGCAACGGCGCCTATATCACTAATGTGCGGCTGATCTATCCGGGCGAACGGCATGCGCTGGTCGCAAACTTCACGCCGTCGCAGCCGAAATAAAACGGGCGAAGGCAGCCTTGTGCCATCGCCCGCGCGGCATGCTTATTTCTTCGGCTTGGCACCGGAGAGCTTGGGAACTTCCTTCTGGGTCGTCGCGGCGAAAGGCGTTGCTGCCTTAGCTGCAACCTTGTCCTTCTTCGGCTTCCTGGTTTCCTTGTTGCTTTTCACTTGACCTTTGGCCA
Organism: Rhizobium sp. Leaf453; assembly: GCF_001425605.1. Classification (GTDB taxonomy): domain Bacteria; phylum Pseudomonadota; class Alphaproteobacteria; order Rhizobiales; family Rhizobiaceae; genus Pararhizobium. The sequence goes on from NZ_LMRG01000012.1 coordinate 156,838, forward strand.
TGGCGCTATCCTCCTGATCTGAATTCGCGAACGGAACGCGCGGTTCACGGGCCGCATCCCATTCAGCGATATGCAAACATGGACGATGCCTTGCGCCGAGACAATCGGAAAATTGAGAGTGTATTCCGCTTTATGTGAGAATTCCGCTAGTTGGCGGCCGTCGCATCGACGCCGAACTCGAGGCTCATCTCGATGAGTTCATCCCACAGGCTTTCGGCAAAGCCGCGCAGGACCATGAGCTCGAAACTGTCCGGCCCGGTGCGGGTGATCAGCGCCGAGATGTGGCCGATCAGGGTCATCGCCGAGCGACCGACAGGGTATTGCGACAGCGCGAGATCGACGGCGGTTCCCTTGGCAAGGACGGTTTCGACGGCGGTGCCAGCGATCTCGATCCGGACGCGTCCATGGCTTTGATCGGCGACAGAGCCTGCGCCATCAAGCTGTGACGCCTTCGCGAAAATCTCGGATGAGGAAAGCGGAGCATCGCCGACGAGGAACCACTGCCCGGGGCCATAGGCACGCACAGCATGCGGTTTGCCATCGCCGATCTTGGCGACGGCCTGTTCGATATCGGCATGTCCTGGGGATGCCAGTACCTGCAACACATGACCTTCCGGCAAGGCCGTCAGCGCGATGCGGCCATCGGCCGTTCGAGCGCCAAAGGAGCCGGACTTTGCTGTTGCGAGGGCGAGGCGGTGGAGGAGGGCGAAATCAACCATGGAGCTTACCGTTTTCCGGATCGAAGAAGACCGGGCTGCACAACTCGGCTTCGGTATATTCGTTTTTCAGGTCGTTCCACACGGTCACGCGTTCACCGTGACGCTGCGGACCGCGCTTGACCAGCGCCAGACCGATGGTCGAACCGAGATTCGGCGAATAGCAGCTGGAAGAAACATAACCCTGATCGTTTGCCAGCGATGGCGTCGCTCCCTTGGCGAGGATATGCGAACCGGTCTTGAACGTCGTCGCCGGATCGATCGGCTTGACGCCGACAAGCGAGAGGCGGTCTGCGGCAACCATGCCTTCGCGCGACAGCATCGCCTTGCCGATGAAGTCGGGCTTCGCTGTCGATACCATCTTGGCAAAGCCGAGATCGGAGGGAATGACCGTGCCATTGATCTCGGAATGGGTGACATGACCCTTCTCGATGCGCATGACGCCGAGTGCTTCGACACCATAGGGGCAGATGCCGTGCGGGGCGCCGGCTTCCATGATCGCATCGGCCACCGCCTCGCCATAGCCCGCCGGAACGGCGAGTTCATAGGCGAGTTCGCCGGAGAATGAGATGCGGAACAGCCGGCCGGTGAGTTTGCCCCCGAACAGCGAAACTTCTTTTGCACCGAGGAACGGGAAGGCGGCGTCGGAAATGTCCTCGTCCACCAGCGCCTGCAGGATCGTCCGGGACTTCGGGCCAACCACGGCGATCTGTGCCCACTGGTCGGTCGACGAGGCGAACTGCACGTCGAGATCGGGCCAGAGCGCCTGCGCGCAAAATTCCAGATGGTTCATGACGCCCGCAGCATAGGCCGTGGTGGTGGTCATGAAGAAATGGTTTTCGCCGAGACGGCTGGTCGTGCCGTCATCGTAGATCATGCCATCCTCGCGCAGCATCAGGCCGTAGCGCGCCTTGCCGACCGGAAGTTTGAGGAAGGCATTGCAATAGACGCGGTTGAGGAATTCGGCCGCGTCCTTGCCATGGATTTCGATCTTGCCGAGCGTCGAGACATCACAGATGCCGGCATTCTTGCGGACATTCAGGACTTCGCGATCGACGCTTTCGCGCCATGTGGTTTCGCCAGCCTTCGGGAACCAGGAGGAACGGTACCAGAGGCCAGTCTCGACAAAAACGGCGCCGTTCTTCTTCGCCCAGTCATGTAGCGGCGATTTGCGCACCGGCTGGAAATGTTTGCCCTTGGAGGCGCCGGTCAGCGCGCCGAAGGAGAGCGGCGTGTAGAACGGCCGGAACGTCGTGGTGCCGACATCGGCCGGCGAGACCTTGCGCGCTTCCGCCAGGATGCCGATGGCGTTGATGTTGGACAGCTTGCCCTGATCGGTCGCCATGCCATTGGTGGTGTAGCGCTTGGCAAGTTCGACATGGACATAGCCTTCGCTGACGGCGAGGCCGAGATCCTTGAGGTGGACGTCGTTCTGGTAATCGACGAAGGCCTTGCCCTTCGAGCCCTGCACCCGCCAGAGTGGCTTGGAGACGATGGCGTTGTCGCTGGTGGCAGCGAAGGCAGCGGATGCATTCGAGAAGCCGAGTGCCTCGAGCGCGGGTACCGCCTTGGCGGCGCCATCGCCGAGGCAGGCCTCGAAGCTGCCGAGCCCGGCGGCCGAACCCGCAAGCGTCAGCCCTTCTTGTTTCTCCGGTGCAAGGAAGGCGGATTTCGCATCCGACCAGACAGGCTTGGCGCCGCGATGGCAGGCAAGGTGGATGATGGGGCTCCAGCCGCCGGACATGCCGAGCGCGTCGGCGGGAATGGTTTCCGTCCGCCCGTTGCTGAAAACCTCGACACTCTTCACGGCCCTGCCGCCTTTGACGTCGAGGACCACGGCATTGGTCAGAACGCGGGCGCTGCCGGTCCATTTTTGCGGTGCATCCGGACGGCTGTCGATAATCGCGGCGACATGCAGGCCGGCGGCTTCCAGATCGCGGGCGGTCGCATAGCCGGAGGCGTCATTAGTAAAGATGACAGTGCTGTGACCCGGTGCGACGGCCTGGCGGTTGAGATAGGAGCGCATGGCGCCCGCCATCATCACGCCGGGAACATCATTGCCTCCGAACACCAGCGGCCGTTCTTCCGCACCCGAGGCAAGAATTGCGTGTTTTGCGGCGATGCGCCAGAGACGCTCGACCGGGCGGTTGGGATCGACGGTTACCGTGTTCTTCTGCACGCTCTCGACGGCGCCGAAGACATTGCCGTCATACCAGCCGAACACGGTTGTGCGCGAGAAGATGCGGACATTTGGCAGGCTATCGAGTTCGGCAATCGTCTGCGCCAGCAGATTGGTGGCGTCTTGTTCCGTCTCCGACAGCAATGAGCCGCCGGGCGTAAAACCTTCATCGACGAGAATAATACGCGCACCGGTACGGCCTGCAGTTAGCGCTGCCGCAAGACCGGCAGGACCGGCGCCGATGACGAGCAGGTCACAATGCGCCCAGCATTTCTCGTAGGAATCCGGATCGGCTTCGTAGGTCGCGCGACCGAGGCCTGCGGCCTTGCGGATGATCGGCTCGTAAACCTTTTCCCAGAAGGCCGCCGGCCACATGAAGGTCTTGTAGTAGAAGCCAGCGCTGAGGAAAGGCGAGAGCAGGCTGTTGACCGCGCCGAGGTCGAAATCGACCGACGGCCAGCGGTTCTGGCTCTTCGCCGTCAGGCCATTGTAAAGCTCGACCAGCGTCGCACGCGAATTGGCTTCCGTGCGCCCGCCTTCGCCGATCGTCACCAAGGCGTTGGGTTCTGCCGCGCCCGCAGTCAGGATGCCGCGTGGGCGATGATACTTGAAGCTGCGGCCAACGAGCTGGCGGCCATTGGCGAGCAGCGCGGATGCCAGCGTGTCGCCGACGAAACCCTGCATCGGCTTGCCGTCGAAGGTGAAGTCGAGCGGCTTGGCACGGTCGATATTGCCACCCTTGGAGAGACGATAGGAACTCATGCGGTCTCTCCCTGCGCGCTGGCATCCGTGACAGTGTAGATCGCGTGGGTCATCGTATCGCGTTCGACCACCAGCCAGCGGCGGCAACCGGATGTGTGGTGCCAATGCTCCTTGTGGCGGCCGCGAGGATTGTCGCGCAGGTAGACGTAAGCGTGCCACTCGTCCTCACCGGCGTCGGGCAACGGACGGGCGATACCCGCATCGCCGCGGATGGTGAATTCTTCCTTGGGGCGCGGCCCGCAATGGGGGCAGGCGATCAGGCTGGCCATGTTTCAGGTCCTCAATGCAGGTTCGGTTGGGCGCCAACGCCCTTTTCGTCGATCATCTTGCCACGCGCGAAGCGGTCGAGCCGGAAGGCCCGGCCCGTCTCGTGTGGTTCGTTCGTCGCGATCAGATGGGCGTAACAGAAGCCGGAGGCCGGCGTGGCCTTGAAGCCGCCGTAACACCAGCCGGCGTTCAGGTAGAGATTGTCGATGTGCGTACGGTCAATGATCGGCGAGCCGTCCATGCTCATGTCCATGACGCCGCCCCAGGAGCGCAGCACCCGGACGCGGGAGAGCGCCGGGATCATCGCGACGCCGGCTTCGGCAACGTGCTCGACGGTCGCCAGATTGCCGCGCTGGGCATAGGAATTGTAGCCATCGATATCGCCGCCGAAGACCAGACCGCCCTTGTCGGATTGCGAGACATAGAAATGTCCGGCACCGAAGGTGACGACATTGTCGATGAAGGGCTTCAGGCCTTCCGACACGAACGCCTGCAGCACATGGCTTTCGATCGGCAGCTTCATGTCGACCATGTCGGCGACCGTGGTGGAGTTGCCGGCCGCCGCCAGCGCCAGCTTGCCGCAGCCGATGAAGCCCAGGCTCGTCTCGACGCCGACGACCCGGCCGTTCTCGCGACGGATGCCCTTCACCTCGCAGTTCTGGATAATATCGACGCCCCGGCTGTCGGCGCCGCGTGCATAGCCCCAGGCGACGGCATCATGGCGTACGGTGCCGCCACGCCGTTGCATCAGTGCGCCCTGGATCGGGAAACGGGCATTGTCGAAATCGAGGAAGGGCAGCATCTGCCGCACGCCGTTGCGATCCAGCAGTTCCGAATCCACGCCGTGCAGGCGCATGGCATTGCCACGCCGGGTGTAGGCGTCACGCTGGGCGTCGGAATGATAAAGGTTGAGGACGCCGCGCTGCGAGACCATGGCGTTGAAGTTGAAGTCCTGCTCCAGCCCTTCCCAGAGCTTCATCGACAGTTCGTAGAAGGGGTTGTTCCCTTCCAGCAGATAATTTGAGCGGATGATGGTCGTGTTGCGGCCGACATTGCCGGAGCCGACATAGCCCTTTTCCAGCACGGCAACATTGGTGATGCCGAATTCCTTGGCGAGGTAGTAGGCGGTGGAAAGCCCGTGGCCGCCACCCCCAACGATGATCACGTCATAATGGTTTTTCGGCACGGGGCTTCGCCAGGCCGGCTTCCAGCCCTTGTTGCCCTTTAGGGCATTCAGAAAAACGGAAAAGGCGGAGTAGCGCATGGCGATGTGATCCCGGATGAGTGCCGCCGATCATGACAGGATTGTTTTTTGAGACTTGCACAAAAGAGACAATTTCGCGCATGATAAGGACGTGACCGCAGAAGACCTGAAAAACCAGCAGAGGATCGGTTTCATCCTCATTCCAGGCTTCGCGCTGATGTCCTACGCGTCGGCCGTGGAGCCCCTGCGCGCGGCCAATCTTCTGGCGGGCCGTGAAATCTACAGTCTTTCGTCGCATGTTGCGGAAGGCGATGCGGCGCTGACATCGTCGGGCATACCGGTTCCCTCGATAGCATTGCCGGGACGGGCGTCCGGCCTGCACACTGTCTTTGTTTGCGCTGGCGGGACGCCCGTCGACTGGACCGTCCCGCCAGTGCTTGCCTGCCTGCGGCAGCTTGCCCGCGAGGGCGTGCGTATCGGCGGCATTTCCGGCGGTCCCTATCTGATGGCTGCGGCGGGATTGCTGGATGATCGGGATTTCACCATTCACTGGGAGCATGCGCCGGCTCTGATGGAGGCATTCCCCTCGCTTGCGCCACGGCAGGCGCGTTACGTGCTCGACGGCAATCGCATCACTTGCGGCGGCGGCGTCGCCCCGCTTGACATGATGCATGCGCTGATCGCCGAGCGCATGGGTTCCGATTTCGCCCGCCGAGTCAGCGACTGGTATCTGCACACCCATGTCGAAGGCTCAAGCGCGCCGCAGCGCGCGTCGCTCGCCGAACGTTACGGTGTCAATCATCCCGGTCTATTGACTGTTCTGGAAAAGATGGAGGCGACAATCGAGGCGCCGCTCGACCGTCAGGCCATGGCCGCGCTCGCCGGTCTTTCACCGCGTCATATCGACCGGTTGTTCTCCACGCAGATGGGCTCATCCTTCCTCAACGAGTACCGCAAGCTGCGGCTTGATCATGCCCGCCGCCTGCTGCAGCAGAGCCCGTTGTCGATCTCCGAAATCGCCTTCGCCACCGGGTTTTCCAGCGCCGGCCATTTTTCCCGCAGCTATCGCGCTGCTTTCGGCGCTGTACCGCGTTCGCAGCGGCAAACGGCAGTTCACGATCAGCTTGAATAATATTCTTCCGGGTTGAGAAAATTTCACTCTCAGGATAGTCTGCTTGCGAATAGTCAGGGGAGACCGCACCGGATGGCAAAGAAGCAGCCAAGCATCGATATCGGCCGGGTGACGGTTGATGAACATCCGGCGCTGAAGGCCGCTTTCCTGCAGGATCCGCATGCGCTACGCGAACCGAAAGAAAACAATCTCGAGATCGCCATCGGTCACGAGGTGCGGGCCTTCCGCAAGAAGCTTGGCATCACCGTCACGGACCTTGCGACCGCCACCGGCATTTCGCTCGGCATGCTGTCGAAGATCGAGAACGGCAACATATCCCCGTCGCTGACGACGCTTCAATCCCTGTCGCGTGCACTCGGCGTTCCCGTCACTGCGTTTTTCCGGCGATATGAAGAGCCGCGCAACGCCGTTTTCGTCAAGGCGGGCGAGGGGGTGGAACTGGAACGGCGCGGTACGCGCGCCGGGCATCAATACAATCTGCTCGGCCATATCGACAACAACACCGCCGGCGTCGTCGTCGAGCCCTATCTCATCACGCTGACTGCTGACTCCGATACATTCCCGGCCTTCCAGCACGAGGGAATGGAGTTTCTCTACATGCTGGAGGGAGAGGTGGTCTACCGTCACGGCGACCGGCTCTTCACCATGCAGCCCGGAGACAGCCTGTTCTTCGACGCCGACGCCCGCCACGGGCCGGAGGAACTGGTCAAGCTGCCGATCCGCTACCTCTCGATCATTTCCTATCCGCAGACGCGGGGCGGGATGTGAGGCGTGCTGCGCCCCATCAAAAAATCTTGCTTTAAAAGAAAATAACTTTCTTCTCAGTTGAAATTCGAAATGGCAACTGCTATCCCTCTTTTCATCAACGAAACGAAGGATTGTCCCCCATGTGCGGAATTGTCGGATTGTTTTTGAAGGATAAGTCACTGGAGCCCAAACTGGGCGCCATGCTGTCCGATATGCTGGTGATCATGACCGACCGCGGGCCTGACAGCGCGGGTATCGCAATCTACGGCGCGCCGTCGGATGGGCGGGCGAAAATCACGGTTCAATCGGCAGCGCCCGCGACCGATTTTGCCGGTTTGGCCAAGCTGTTGAAGCCTGTCGATGCGAGCGTGTCGGTCGAGCTGAAAAGCACGCATGCGGTCATCGAGACCGCCGCCGACCAGGCCGGTGCCGTCCGCGAGCTGCTGGCCAAGGAACGCCCCGAAATCCGCGTCATGGGCTCGGGCGATAGCGTCGAGATCTACAAGGAAGTCGGACTCCCGAAGGACGTGGTTTCCCGGTTCGGTATTCGCGAGATGGCGGGTACCCATGGCATCGGCCATACCCGCATGGCAACGGAATCGGCCGTCACGACGCTCGGCGCGCATCCGTTCTCGACCGGTGCCGACCAGTGCCTGGTGCACAATGGTTCTCTTTCCAACCACAACAATCTGCGCCGCGAGTTGCTGCGCGAGGGCATGACCTTCGAGACGCAGAACGACTCGGAAGTCGCTGCCGCCTATCTCACCGCAGAAATGGCCAAGGGCAAGGATCTCGGCCAGGCGCTGACCAGCGCGCTCGACGATCTCGACGGCTTCTTCACCTTCGTCGTGGGAACCAAGTCCGGTTTCGGCGTGGTGCGCGACCCGATCGCCTGCAAGCCCGCCGTCATGGCCGAGACCGATCAGTATATCGCCTTCGGTTCGGAATACCGCGCGCTGGTCAACCTGCCAGGCATTGAGGATGCGCGGGTGTGGGAGCCGGAGCCGGCCACCGTCTATTTCTGGGATCATGAGAAGGCGGCCTAACCGTGAATGTCAGCGTACAACGAGAAAGTCTGGAAGCGATGCGAGTCTTCGACCTTGCCACCACGCCGCTGCGCGAACTGAACAGCGCCCTGCACGCCATTGCGCCGGGTACCAACGACACGAATTTCGAGGTCGTCAATCCGCGCGGCAGCCACTCCGTCGCTGTTGGCATCGATCAGCCGGTCACGGTCGATGTGCGGGGAAGCGTCGGTTATTACTGCGCCGGAATGAATGATGGCGGGTCGGTCACTGTTCATGGTTCCGCCGGTCCGGGCATCGCCGAAAACATGATGTCCGGCACGGTCGTCATCGAAGGTGACGCCTCGCAATATGCCGGCGCCACCGGTCGCGGCGGCCTGCTCGTCATCAAGGGTAACGCGGCCTCGCGTTGCGGCATCTCGATGAAGGGCATTGATATCGTCGTCCACGGCAATATCGGCCACATGTCCGCCTTCATGGGACAGTCCGGCCATCTGGTCGTGCTCGGCAATGCTGGAGATGCGTTGGGGGATTCGCTCTACGAAGCCAAGCTTTTCGTACGCGGCGAGGTGAAGAGCCTCGGTGCAGATTGCGTCGAGAAGGAAATGAAGCCGAAGCATATCAAGCTCCTGGCCGAACTCCTGGAGAAAGCCGGCGTCACCGGCGTCGCCCCGGAAGAGTTCAAGCGCTACGGCTCTTCCCGCAAGCTTTACAATTTCAACATCGATAACGCTGACGCGTACTAAGGCAGGGATCATTTCATGAGCTATCACAACCCCTATACCCCGCCGCGCAAGTCTGCCACCTTCGATGATTATACCTTGGCGGAAATCCGCCGTGCAGCGGCGACCGGCATCTATGACATCCGCGGCGCTGGCACCAAGCGCAAGGTCCCGCATTTCGATGATCTGCTGTTCCTCGGCGCCTCTATCTCCCGCTATCCGCTCGAAGGTTATCGCGAAAAATGCGATACGTCTGTCGTTCTCGGCTCGCGCTTCGCCAAGAAGCCGATTGTGCTGAAGACGCCGATCACCATTGCTGGCATGAGCTTCGGCGCGCTGTCGGGCAATGCCAAGGAAGCGCTCGGCCGTGGTGCGACGATCGCCGGCACCTCGACCACCACAGGCGACGGCGGCATGACGGACGAGGAGCGCGTCCACAGCCAGACGCTCGTCTACCAGTACCTGCCGTCGCGCTACGGCATGAACCCGAAGGACCTGCGTCGCGCCGACGCGATCGAGGTCGTGGTCGGCCAGGGCGCCAAGCCCGGTGGCGGCGGCATGCTGCTCGGCCAGAAGATTTCCGATCGTGTTGCCAACATGCGCAACCTGCCGAAGGGCATCGACCAACGCTCGGCCTGCCGCCATCCCGACTGGACCGGCCCGGACGATCTTGAAATCAAGATCATGGAACTGCGCGAAATCACCGATTGGGAAAAGCCGATCTATGTGAAGGTCGGTGGCGCACGCCCCTATTACGACACGGCGCTCGCAGTGAAGGCCGGTGCCGACGTCGTTGTGCTCGACGGCATGCAGGGCGGCACGGCGGCAACGCAGGACGTCTTCATCGAGAATGTCGGCATGCCGACGCTCGCCTGCATTCGCCCCGCCGTCCAGGCGCTGCAGGATCTCGGCATGCACCGCAAGGTGCAACTGATCATCTCGGGCGGTATCCGCTCCGGTGCCGACGTGGCAAAGGCGCTGGCGCTGGGCGCCGACGCTGTCGCGATCGGTACGGCCGCTCTCGTCGCCATCGGTGACAATGACCCGCATTGGGAAGAGGAATACCAGAAGCTGGGCACCACCGCTGGCGCATATGACGACTGGCATGAAGGCAAGGACCCCGCCGGCATCACCACGCAGGATCCGGAGCTTGCCAAGCGTCTCGATCCGATCGTCGCCGGCCGTCGCCTCGCCAACTACCTCAAGGTGATGACGCTCGAAGCGCAGACCATCGCGCGCGCCTGCGGCAAGAACCATCTCCATAATCTGGAGCCGGAAGATCTCGTCGCCCTGACTATCGAGGCGTCTGCCATGGCACAGGTGCCGCTGGCCGGCACCAGCTGGATCCCGGGCAAGGGAGGTTTCTGACCAGCCATAAAGCTTCGGCCGCCGCTGATCTCCCAAGGCAGTGGCGGCCATTCCCGTGAAAAAGTGTCTAAATAATCCAAAGGGGAACACAGTGACACTCGATCTTTCGACCTATGCCAAGGAACGCGGCATCAAATATTTCATGATCAGCTATACCGACCTGTTCGGCGGCCAGCGCGCCAAGCTGGTTCCGGCACAGGCCATCGCTGACATGCAGGCCGATGGCGCTGGTTTCGCAGGGTTTGCCACCTGGCTCGATCTGACGCCCGCCCATCCCGATCTCTTCGCCTTGCCCGATGCATCCTCCGTCATCCAGCTTCCCTGGAAGAAGGATGTTGCCTGGGTCGCCGCCGATTGCGTCATGGACGACAAGCCGGTCGATCAGGCGCCGCGCGTGCTTTTGAAAAGGCTGATCGACGAGGCCGCCAAGGAAGGCCTGCGGGTCAAGACCGGCGTCGAGCCGGAATTCTTCCTGATCTCGCCGGACGGTTCAGTAATTTCCGACCAGTACGATACGGCGGAAAAGCCCTGCTACGACCAGCAGGCGGTCATGCGCCGCTACGACGTCATCGCCGAAATCTGCGATGCGATGCTGGAACTCGGCTGGAAGCCCTACCAGAACGATCATGAGGATGCGAACGGCCAGTTCGAGATGAACTGGGAATATGACGACGCGCTGCAGACGGCCGACAAGCATTCCTTCTTCAAGTTCATGGTCAAATCGATCGCTGAAAAGCATGGGCTGCGAGCAACGTTCATGCCCAAGCCCTTCAAGGGCCTGACGGGCAATGGTTGCCACGCGCATATCTCGGTCTGGGATCTCGACGGCAAGACCAACGCCTTCGCCGACAAGGCGATGCCGTTCGGTCTCTCCGCAAAAGGCCGCACCTTCCTCGGCGGCATCATGAAACATGCCTCGGCGCTCGCCGCCGTCACCAATCCGACCGTCAATTCCTACAAGCGCATCAATGCGCCTCGGACGATCTCGGGTGCCACCTGGGCTCCGAACTCGGTGACCTGGACCGGCAACAACCGCACCCACATGGTGCGCGTACCTGGCCCTGGACGCTTCGAGCTTCGTCTTCCCGACGGCGCGGTCAATCCGTATCTGCTGCAGGCGATCATCATCGCGGCTGGCCTCTCGGGTCTGCGCACGAATGCCGATCCCGGTCCCCATCATGATATCGACATGTACAAGGACGGGCATACGGTCAAGGATGCCCCGAAGCTGCCGTTGAACCTCTTGGACGCGCTGCGCGCCTATGACAAGGACGAGGAACTGAAGGCGGCGCTTGGCATCGAATTCTCCGCGTCCTACCTGAAGCTCAAGCATATCGAGTGGAACAACTACGCCTCCCAATTCACCGAATGGGAGCGTCAGACGACGCTCGATATCTGAGCGCCGTCTGACGTTCGAAGATGAGAAGAGACGACATGGCCTGTTCCTGCTATCCGATGTCGCGAAACGGATGGACGGGCAGGCCAGCGTCGCGATAGCTTCCATTTCACGATGCTGGGCCGGGAGGGCCAGCCAAGACCTCAAGCCAAGAGACTGAGACCCATGAAAAGCTACGTCCTGACCGTATCCTGCAAGTCCACGCGCGGCATTGTTGCTGCGATCACGGGTTATCTTGCGGAAGAGGGTTGTTACATCTCCGACAGTTCGCAGTTCGACGATCTGGAAACGGGCCTGTTCTTCATGCGCCTGACCTTCATCAGCCAGGAAGGTGCGTCGCTGGAAAAGCTGGAGGCAGGCTTCGAGGCGGTGAAGGCGAAGTTCGGCATGGTTGCCGATATCCGCGACAGCGAGCACCGGATGAAGGTGCTGTTGATGGTGTCGCGTTTTGGCCATTGCCTCAACGACCTGCTGTATCGCTGGAAGATCGGCGCGCTACCGATCGATATCGTCGGCGTCGTCTCCAACCATTTCGACTATCAGAAGGTGGTGGTGAACCACGACATCCCGTTCCATCATATTCCGGTGACCAAGGCCAACAAGGCGCAGGCGGAAGCCCGGATGATGGACGTGGTCGAACAGACGGGCACGGAACTGATCGTGCTGGCGCGCTACATGCAGATCCTGTCGGATGCGATCTGCCAGAAGATGTCCGGCCAGATCATCAACATCCACCACTCGTTCCTGCCGTCGTTCAAGGGGGCGAACCCCTACAAGCAGGCCTATGAACGCGGCGTGAAGTTGATCGGCGCGACGGCGCACTACGTCACTGCCGATCTCGACGAAGGTCCGATCATCGAGCAGGACATTGCCCGCATCACCCACGCGCAGTCGGCGGAGGACTATGTCTCGATCGGCCGTGACGTCGAAAGCCAGGTTCTGGCGCGTGCGGTTCACGCCCATATCCACCACCGCACCTTCATCAACGGCAACCGCACCGTCGTTTTCCCGGCCAGCCCGGGCTCTTATGCCTCCGAGCGCATGGGCTGATTCCAGGCCGCTTCGCAGCATTTTTGCCTTTTCCGGTTCTACATCCCCGAATGCCCGGCATTCGGGGATGTTTTGTTTTGATCATCTCGATCCTTGCCTTTCCGACTGAACTATTTGTTTAGTCGCATATATTTCTAATAAAGCGCCGTTTTCGCCACGTTGATGCGATATCGTTGTGCATCGCAGCAACGATTGTCTCTTGTCATGTTTAGTAAATTGATTATCACTAAACATATTGCTCAACATGGCGGGTGTGAGGCCGATGAGCGAAGGGCGGGGAGCTCAGTAAAATTCAAAGTGGGACGGTCCCCGGCAGGTGACAGTAGCGCTGGTGTGCATCTTCGGCAGCGAGGACGCGTATCCGCGTGAAGGCAGTCGGAATTCGCGAAGACGGCGTGGTGCCGGCTTCTGTATCTGGGAGGATTACATGCGGAAATTGACCAAGGCCCTGTTGGGGGCGACAACTGCTCTGACGATCTCGACCGCCATGCCGGCGGTGTCGCAGGCGGCGGAACTGACCTTGTGCTGGGCGGCCTGGGATCCGGCAAACGCGCTGGTGGAACTGTCCAAGGACTTTACGGCCCAGACCGGCACGGAGATGAAATTCGAGTTCGTGCCATGGCCGAACTTCGCCGATCGCATTCTCAACGAACTCAATTCCGGCGGCAAGCTCTGCGACCTCCTGATCGGCGACAGCCAGTGGCTCGGCGGTTCGGCCGAAAATGGCTACTATGTGAAGCTCAACGATTTCTTCGACAAGGAAGGGATCAAGATGAGCGACTTCGCCGAAGCCGCCGTCAATGCCTATGCTACCTGGCCAAAGGGAACGCCGAACTATTGGGCGCTGCCGGCGATGGGCGATGCCAATGCCTGGTTCTATCGCAAGGACTGGTTCGCCAAGCCGGAACTGCAGGCCGAGTTCAAGAAGCAGACCGGCCGCGACCTCGCCATTCCGACCACATGGCCCGAACTGATCGAGACGGCGAAGTTCTTCAACGGCAAGGAAATCGACGGCAAGAAGGTCTACGGAGCGGCTATCTTCACCGAGCGCGCATCGGAAGGCATCACCATGGGCGTCACCCAGGCGCTCTATGCCAATGGCTTCAAGTACGAGAAGACGGCCGGCAAATACGACATGGACGGTGCCGTCAATTCGCCGGATGCTGTGAAGGGGCTCGAAGAGTACAAGGAACTCTACAAGTGCTGCACGCCGCCCGGTTACACCGACGCCTATATGGGTGAAACGCTCGATGCGTTCAAATCCGGCCAGGCGGCGATGGCGATGAACTGGTTCGCCTTCTTCCCCGGCCTTTACAAGGACGAGAATGTTGGTGGCGACAAGATCGGCTTCTTCGTCAATCCGAAGGGCACGACAGCCGCTTCGACGCTCGGCGGGCAGGGCATCTCGGTCGTCGCCAACACCGACAACATGGACGGCGCGCTCGCCTATATCAAATGGTTCGCGCAGCCCGACGTGCAGAAGAAGTGGTGGTCGCTCGGCGGCTATGCCGTGCACAATGCGGTCCTGAACGATCCCTCCTTCAAGGACAGCCAGCCGTTCGCCGCAGACTTCCTCGTCGCGATGAACCAGGTCCAGGATTTCTGGCAGGAACCGTCCTACGCCATCCTGCTGCAGGCCATGCAGAAGCGGATGCACGATTATGTCGTCGCCGATCAGGGCACGGCGCAGGAAGCGCTCGACGGGCTGGTCAAGGATTGGGCCGAGATCTTCGGGGATGAGGGCAAACTCTGATTTCCTCCCGGTGGGGCCGTCCGGCGTGCGCGCCGGGCGGCCTTGTTGACGACGACACCCTGATTGCAGGTGAATTTCGTGACCGATACCAATACGACGATCATGGACAAGGCGACGGAGCGGATGGTGCATGCGACCCCGATGTCACTCGCCCGCCGCGTGCGAGGCCTTTCCGACCGGGCGATCGCCTGGCTCTTCATCGCCCCGACCATCCTCCTGCTGCTGGCGATCAATATCTTTCCGCTGATCTGGGCGGTGCGGCTCTCCTTCACCAACTACCGCGCCAACCGGCCGAATGCGGTCGTCGAAGGCGTCGGGCTGACGAATTACCAGCGGGTTCTCAATGATCCCGACATCTGGATCGCCATGCAGACGACGGCGCACTTCGTGTTCTGGACCATCATCCTTCAGACCCTCATCGGCTTCTCGCTGGCCTATCTGATCGACCGGAAATTCAAGGGACATGCCTTCTGGACGACCGTGATCCTGATCCCGATGATGCTGTCGCCAGCGGTGGTGGGCAATTTCTGGCGCTTCCTCTATCAGCCGCAGATCGGCCTGTTCAACTATATCGTCTCCTATGCCACTGGCGTTCCGCCCTCCTCGTTCGAGATGCTGGGTGCGGTGTCGCTGGCGCCCTGGTCCATCATCATCGTCGATACCTGGATGTGGACACCCTACGTCATGCTGATCTGCCTCGCGGGTCTGCGCTCCATACCGGATTACATCTATGAGGCGGCGGAGGTGGACCGGGCATCGGCCTGGCGGCAATTCTGGTCGATCACCATACCGATGGCGCTGCCCTTCATCATGCTTGCGGTGCTGTTCCGCGGCATCGAGAATTTCAAGATGTTCGACATGGTCATGTTGCTGACAGGCGGCGGACCGGGCTCGACCACGGAAGTTGCCTCGATCACCCTCAAGCGCGAAGCCTTCGAAAGCTGGCGCACCGGGCGGGCATCCTCCTTCGCCATCATTCTCTTCGTCGCCGTCTTTGGCCTCGCCAATATCTACGTCAAGGCTTTGAACAAGGTGAAGCAGAGATGAGCAACGCAACAACAGCCCATTCCGTTGTCGAGCCCAGCAGCACGAGCAAGCGCATCGCCGGCTTCATCGTCATTCTCTATGCCGTGATCACCATGGTGCCGCTGGCCTGGATCTTCCTCACCAGCATCAAGTCGCCGCCGGATTCGATCAGCTATCCGCCGAAGATCGTCTTCCAGCCGACGCTCGAAGGCTATTGCAACCTCTTCACGACCCGCACGCGCCAGACGCCGGAATATATCCAGTCGCTCGGGCCACCAACCTCGACTTGCGACGAGATCACCCGCAGCCGCAACATGGTGATCGCCGGACCGTCCAATTACTGGCCCCGCTTCACCAACTCGATGGTCATCGCCTTCGGTTCGACCTTTCTTGCGGTGTTTCTCGGCACGCTGGCGGCCTATGGCTTCTCCCGCTTCCGCGTTCCGCTGGCCGACGATCTCCTGTTCTTCATCCTGTCGACCCGGATGATGCCGCCGATCGCGGTGGCGATCCCGATCTACCTGATGTACCGCGAACTCGGCCTGTCCGACACGGCACTCGGCATGATCCTGCTCTACACCGCCGTCAACGTTTCGCTGGCCGTCTGGCTGCTCAAGGGCTTCATCGACGAAATCCCGCGGGAATACGAAGAGGCAGCGATGATCGACGGCTATACGCGGCTACAGGCCTTCCGCAAGGTCGTGCTCCCGCAGGCGACCACCGGTATCGCCGCCACCGCCATCTTCTGCCTGATCTTTGCCTGGAACGAATATGCCTTCGCGGTTCTCCTGACCTCCGGCACCGCGCAGACGGCGCCGCCCTTCATCCCGACGATCATTGGCGAGGGTGGTATGGACTGGCCGGCGGTGGCTGCCGGAACGACCATCTTCCTCGTGCCGATCCTCGTTTTCACCATCCTCCTGCGCAAGCAGTTGCTGCGCGGCATAACTTTCGGAGCGGTGCGCAAATGACCGTGGAAACAACGAAACTGACGAAGAAACGGCCTTTCTTCTTCCGTCGCGGGCCGATGGAAAACATTGCGACGGCGCTGATCGCCATCGGCTTCCTGATGCTGTTCCAGCCGTTTGCGCTGATCCTCTATACCTATTCGCTGGTGGCGCTTCTGGTCGGCACCATCATGTTCATCATCGTGTCGAAATTTCCGGAGTGACCCATGGCTGAAATCCGGATCGAAAACCTGCGCAAGCAATTTTCCGACTTTGTCGCCGTGCAGGATTCCAGCTTTACCGTCGAGGACGGCGAGTTCCTGGCGTTGCTCGGGCCTTCGGGCTGCGGCAAGACGACGACACTCAGGATGATCGCCGGCCTCGAATTGCCCACCAGCGGCAAGATCTATCTCGACGGCGAGGACGTCACCTTCAACCGCGCCAGCGAGCGCGACATCGCCTTCGTCTTCCAGTTGTTCGCGCTCTATCCGCATATGAACGTGCGCAAGAATATCGGCTTTCCGCTGCTGTCGCAGGGTGTGCCAAAGGCTGAGATCAAGGCGCGGGTCGAGGAAACCGCGCGGCTCCTGCAGATCAGCCATATCCTCGATCGCTCCGTCTCCGGCCTGGCCGGCGGCGACCGCCAGCGTGTGGCTCTCGGCCGCGCCATCGTGCGGCGGCCGAAATGCTTCCTGATGGACGAGCCGCTCGGCACGCTCGATGCGGAATTCCGCGAGGTCATGGTGCATGAGCTGCGGGAGCTTCACAACCGCATCCATGCGACCACCGTCTATGTCACGCACGACCAGCATGAGGCGATGGCCATGGCCGACAAAATCGCCGTCATGAACCATGGTGTGATCGAACAGTTCGGGACACCGCAGGAAATCTACAATCGGCCGGCGTCGATGTATGTCGCCGATTTCATCGGCTCGCCACCGATGAACTTCCTGAAATTTACCTCGGGTCTTCAGATCGGTGCGCGTTCGGTTTCGGTTGACGGAGTGGAGATCGCTCTTCCTGAAGTTCGCCAGGACATGGCGGTGGGCGAACTGGCGCTCGGCGTGCGCCCGGAACACATCCGTTTCAGCGACAACTCGGCTCTTCGGGGTTCCGTCTACGGCGCCGAATATCTTGGTACGAACCAGATCGTCGCGGTCGAAACCGGCAAGGGACTGCTCAAGGCGCGCGTCTCGGCAGACCGCACCTTCCGGGTCGGCGAGACCGTCGGGCTCGAACTGAACAGCGAGAAACTGTCTCTGTTTGACTGCGCCTCCGGCCGCGCGGTCAAGTCTTCCCTTTACACGGAGGCCCGTCATGGCTGAGGTATCGCTGCAGAACATCTCCAAGACCTTCGGCGATACGGAGGCTGTGCGTAACCTGACGCTGACTATCCGCGATGGCGAATTCGTCGTGCTGCTCGGTCCAACTGGGGCGGGCAAGACCACGACGCTGCGTCTGATCGCCGGTTTGGAAAAGCCGGATAAAGGCCGCGTGACGATCGGCGGGCAGGACATGGCCGCTTCCGCGCCGGCTAGCCGCGACGTCGCCTTCGTCTTCCAGCAATATTCGCTCTATCCGCACCTGACGGTGTACGAGAACCTGGCCTTTCCGCTGCGGTCTCCGGCGCGACGGCTATCCAGGGAAGAGATCGACCGGCGCGTGCGCGATGTTGCGCGGATGGTGCGCATCGACCATAAGCTCGAAAACCGATCGACCCGGCTGTCCGGCGGGGAAATGCAGCGTGTCGCCATCGGCCGGGCGCTGGTGCGCAAGCCGTCGATCTACCTGATGGACGAGCCACTGTCCTCGCTCGACGCCAAGCTGCGCGGAGAGTTGCGGCTGGAACTGAAGCGCATCCAGAGCGAACTGGGATCGACCTTGCTCTATGTTACCCATGACCAGATCGAAGCCATGACCATGGCGGACCGGATCGGCATCCTCAACGAGGGTGAACTCGTCCAGCTCGGGACGCCGCGCGAAATCTACAGCAATCCCGTCAACCTGCATGTGGCGGCAAGGCTCGGCCAGCCGCATATCAATTTGATCCCGGAAGGACTGGTGCCGGGCGGCCAGCCGCCGCGCGGAACCAAGACGATCGGTGCGCGCACAGAGCATATTGAAATCCACGCGGGCAACGGCACGGCGAATGCGGAGATCGACTGGATCGAGCATCTGGGCGATCAGAGCCACCTGCACATGCGCATTGGCGGGCACAAGCTGGTGACACTCGCCAACCCCTATGTGCCGGTCATGCCGGGAGACAAGATCACCTTGATGTTGAAGAATCCGCTCTATTTCGGAGCGGACGGACAACGGCTTGTATAAACAAAACAGGGAGGTTGCATCCTCTAAGCCCCGGCGGAAGGATGCAGATCGATAACGGACTGGATGAATGCCATGAAACATTTCTTCAACCGCAGGGAAAGCATTGTCACCGAGGCTTTGGACGGCCTGTTGCGGACGTCGGCGCCGGGAACATTGGCGCGTCTCGACAGCTATCCGGATATCAAGGTGATCGTCCGGGCCGACTGGGACAAGTCCCGTGTCGCCGTGATTTCCGGCGGTGGCGCCGGTCATGAGCCCTCGCATGCGGGCTTTGTCGGCAGGGGCATGCTGACGGCCGCCGTGTCAGGCGAAATCTTCGCCTCGCCCAGTGTCGATGCCGTCCTGACCGCGATCCGCGCCGTGACGGGAAAACCGGGTTGCCTGCTGGTGGTCAAGAACTATACCGGCGACCGGCTGAACTTCGGTCTGGCTGCTGAAAAAGCGCGGGCCGAGGGCTTCGATGTCGAGATGGTCATTGTCGCCGATGATATCGCGCTTCCGGATATCAACCAGCCGCGCGGTGTTGCCGGTACGCTCTTCGTGCACAAGATCGCCGGGCATCTGGCTGAAGACGGCGGAAGCCTCGCCTCAGTTGCGGCCGCTGCGAAGGCTGCCGCTCTCGATATCGTGTCTTTGGGCGTGTCCTATTCCTCTTGCTCGATCCCCGGTCAGCCGTTTGAGGACAGGCTGGCGGACGACCAGGGCGAACTCGGTCTCGGCATCCATGGTGAGCCGGGTGTCGAGAAGATCACTGTCCAGAATGCTGACAGTATCATCGCTGTCATGGCCGAACGACTGTCGGCTGCCATGAAGGGCGACGGCGATTATGCTCTGCTGATCAACAATCTCGGCGCGGTGCCGCCCGTGGAAATGTCGCTGGTCGCCAATGCGGTTCTCGCGTCGCCGCTGGCCGCCCGCGTTGCGCTGACGGTCGGTCCGGCGCCGATGATGACCGCGCTGAACATGAACGGGTTCTCACTGTCGCTGATCCGGCTTGATGCCGAACGTCAGAAAGCACTATTGGCGCCGGTCGCGCCGCATGCCTGGTATCCGGCGGTGGTGCCGGGCAAGGTGGCGGTCCAGCCCGCTCCGAAGGCCGCCAGAACGGCGGCCGCAGCGATAGCGAGCCGGGATCCGGCCGTTGAACATGTCGTGACCACAATCTGCCAGCATCTGATCGGCCTGGAAGCGGACCTCAACCGGCTGGATGCCAAGGCGGGCGATGGCGATACCGGCTCGACGGTGGCGACCGGTGCCCGCAGCGTTCTGTCGCTCACTGCCAGCCTGCCGTTTGCCGACAGGGCGGCGCTTTTCGCTGTCATCGGCGAGACGCTGTCGACCGCCATGGGTGGTTCCAGCGGTGTCCTGCTGTCGATCTTCTTCACCGCCGCCGGCAAGGCGAGTGGGGACGGAGCAGCGCTTCCTGCGGCACTTCTCGCCGGCCTGGACCGCATGACCTTCTATGGTGGCGCACATCCGGGCGATCGGACCATGGTCGATGCGCTGTCCCCGGCGCTACAGGCGCTCGCCGGCGGTGGCGTTCGCGCTGCGGCGGATGCGGCACGAAAAGGCGCCGAGGCGACCAAGGCGATGCGCAAGGCCAAGGCAGGACGTTCCGCCTATATCGGCGAAAGCGACCTGAACGGCGTGATGGATCCCGGCGCCCATGCCGTCGCAGAAGTCTTCGCCGCCGTTGCCGGCATTCTGGAGCCGGCATGATCGCTGTGGAAGAGCCCCGGCCAGCCATCGACCATGCGGTGCTGACCAACCGTCTGATCGCGGCATGCCGGGATGTCATCGCCACACGGGAGGCCGATCTCTGCGATCTCGACCGCGCCATCGGTGACGGCGATCACGGCACGAACATGCGGCGCGGCATGGATGCGCTCGCAGCCGAAAGCCGTCAACTTGCAGCGATGCCGCTGTCCGAGGCGATGTCACGCGCCGGGACGATCCTGGTGATGAGCATCGGCGGCGCGGCGGGGCCGCTCTACGGCACGTTTCTGATGGAGTTGGGCGCTGCATTGCGCAATGTGGAGGCTTGGCCGGAAGCATTGCGGCGCGCCGTTGCAGCCGTTGCTCGGCGCGGCAAATCCGCCGCCGGTGAAAAAACGCTTCTCGATGTTCTTTACCCTCTCCGTGATGAGGTGGTAAGGCACACGCCTCTTCCCCTGCTGGCCCAGCGTGTTCAAGGTTTTGCCGAAATGACAATCGACATGCAGGCCATGCGCGGGCGGGCTTCGTTTCTCGGCGAGCGCTCGATCGGCCACATGGACCCGGGCGCGGCAAGCTGCGCGCTTCTGGCCGCCACGATCTGCCGGGAACTGGCTGAGGCAGGCATCGAATGACAGTCAACAGCGCGAATGTCGGCATCGTTATCGTCTCCCACTCTCCACTTGTCGCGAGGGGCGCGGCCGATATGGTGCGCCAGATGGTGGGAAACAGCGTGCCTTTGGCCTGGTGTGGTGGCAATCCTGCCGGCGGTCTCGGAACCGATACCGGCGCTATCCTCAAGGCAATCGATGAGGCTTGGTCTGAAGCCGGCGTGGCGATCTTCGTCGATCTCGGCGGTGCCGAAACCAACAGTGAAATGGCAGTGGAGCTGAGTGGCGAGGCGCGCGCGTCGCGCATCGTCATCTGCAATGCGCCGATTGTCGAGGGGGCCGTCATTGCCGCCGCCGAAGCATCCGGCGGTGCATCGCTCGCCAAGGTCGTGGCGACGGCGCAGGAGCTGTCGCCATCATGACGGACAACCGGCACGGCGCATTGAACGGTGTGGGTCCGGCAGGTGGCAATGCCTCCGTCGAGCTGCTGATCACCCATGGCGTCGGCCTCCACGCCCGTCCCTCGGTCGTCTTCACACGTCTGGCCAAGACCTTTCCCTGCACGATCGAGATCGAGGTCAACCGGTCGGGGCTCTGGCTGAATGCCAAGAGCATCGTCAAGGTGATGGGCGCGCGCATCCGCAAGGGATCGACGCTGCGGATCCGGGCTCACGGCCTGCGCGCCGACGAGGCCATCGCCATGCTCGAAGCCCTGTTCGTCAATGATTTCGCCGAGGAAAGACCCCATGTCCGGGGTGCTTAGGCTGCAGGGGCAGGGCAACGGGCAGGGATATGCCACCGGTCCCGCCTATGTCGCACCGGCGGCAATCAGGCCCGCCGAAAACCGGGCATCACCTTCCCTCGAATTTGATCTCCTGAATGCGGCCATCGCTGCAGCCGCCGTCGATCTCGAATCGCTGATGGCTCAGAGCGATCCGTTGAGCGCCGAGATCATCGAGTTCCAGGTGGAAATGCTGCGCGATCCGGCGATCGGCGACATGGCGCTGGAACATATCGGGCGAGGGCAGAATGCTGCGCTGGCGTGGGCGGCGGCGCTGGAAGACTATATTGCCGGCTTCGAGCTATCCGGCGATGACGATATCCAGGCGCGCGCGGTCGATGTCATCGACATTCGCGACAGAGTTCTCAGAGCACTCGAGGGAAGCCCGTCCGCCGATTTTCCGCCAGGCTCCATCTTTATCGGCAGGGACATGGCCCCCAGCCTGTTTCTCGGCCATGACTGGACGGGGGGCGGCGGCATTGTGCTCGAGGCGGGCAGCACCGCCAGTCACGTCGCGCTTCTGGCGCGGGCCAAGGGTGTGCCGATGGTGGTCGGGCTTGGCAGCTTAACCGTCGAGGCGGAAACGCCGGTGCTCGCGGATGGCGCGACCGGCGTTGTCGTGGTGCGTCCCGGCGATGACGATGTCGCTGCGGCCGCAAGCCGGAAGAGGACAGTTGCCGCGGCGGCATCGCCTGCATTTTCGCCGGTCAAGCCGACCCAAAATGGTCCGATCGAAGTGCTGGTCAATATCAGCGACATCTCGGAAATTCAGCGGCTCGATCCCGGTGCTTGCGACGGCGTAGGCCTGTTGCGAACGGAGTTTATTGTGCCCTCCGCCGATCTCCTCAATGAGCAAAAGCAGGTCGAGCTCTATCGGCAAGTGCTCGATTGGGCCGATGACAAGCCGGTCACCATTCGCCTTTTCGATCTCGGTGGCGATAAGCCGCTCGGCGGGTTCGGTCTGGATGAGCGTAATCCCTTTCTCGGTCTGCGTGGCATTCGGCTGCTACTAGCAAAGCCTGAAATCCTCAAGGTTCAGGCGAGGGCGCTGTTGCGGGCGGGAACGACGGGGGCTCTGAAGATTCTTTTGCCGATGGTTACTGTCCCAAATGAGGTTGCAGACACGCGGCGCCTCTTCGAAGAGGAGGCGGCAGCTCTTTCAACTCAGCAGATTGCTGTCCGTATGCCATCCATCGGCATGATGGTGGAGGTTCCCGCCGCTGCCATCATGCTTGATACATTCACATCAGCCGATTTCTTCTCGTTAGGGACGAACGATCTGGCGCAGTATCTCGCCGCCGCCGCTCGAGACAATTCATCTGTCGCCGGTCTCTACCATCAGGCAGAACCGGCCGTCTTGCGGCTGGTCGTTCAAGATGTTGCGACCGCCCGCAGCATGGGCAAGCCGATCGGGATCTGCGGCGATATGGCGGGAGACCCTGCCAGCCTGCCGGCGCTGCTGGCCACGGGGTTGACGCAGTTTTCGGTTGCCCCCGCGCAGCTCGACGCCGTAAGGACGAGCCTGATGCAGGCGAAGGTGGACGGCTGATGGCACGCGACGCGAACGAAGATGCCATCATGGCCTACAAGGCGATCCTGGCGGGGATCATCGACAACCGGCCATCCGGCACGCGTCAGCGCCTGGCCGTTGCGCTCGGCAAACATCGCAGTTTCGTTACCCAGATCACCAGTCCCGGTTATGCCACGCCGCTGCCTGCCCGGCATCTGGCGACGATCTTCCAGGTTTGTCATGTCAGCAAGGCCGAGCAGGATCGTTTCCTCGAAGCCTATCAACTGGCCCATCCCGGCAAGTTGCCGGATCTCGGCAATGCCGGTGGCTTGCGGCAACTGACGGTGATGGTCGCCGATTTCGGCGATGAGCGGAAGAACCGGATGCTGGACGAAGCCATCCAGGATTTCATCCAGAAGATCGTGCTGATCACCGGCGAGGGGGACTGATTTGGTCCATACTGATCCGCCGCGAACGGCACTGGAAAATTCGCCCTGCTTGGATACGATTGCGGCGGGGGACGGGAGATGAAGAAATTCATGAACGGCGCCGGTACGCTGGCGCAGGATTGCCTGGATGGGCTTGTCGCGGCGCATGGCGATATCGTCGTGTTCGGTGCGGATCGCAAGCATGTCCGCCGCCGCACGCTGCGCGCCGGCAAGGTTGCCATCATCTCCGGCGGTGGTGCCGGTCACGAGCCGATGCATACGGGCTTTGTCGGCCTGGGCATGCTCGATGCCGCCTGCACCGGCTATGTTTTCACTTCACCGACGCCGGACCAGATCGTTTCCGCCATCCACGAGACCGATACCGGCTCCGGCACCTTGCTGATTGTCAAGAATTACGACGGCGACGTCATGAATTTCGAAATGGCCGCTGAAATGGCGATGGCCGATGGAGCGCGCCGGATCGAGACGGTCATCGTCAGCGACGACATTGCCGTTGAGCGATCAACGCGCGGAACCGGCCGCCGCGGCGTTGCGGGTACGCTGGTGGTCGAGAAGATCGTCGGCGCGGCGGCTGAGGCCGGCATCTCCCTCGCGGAGTTGAAGACCCTCGGCGATACGGTCGTGGGCACGACCCGGACGATGGGGGTTGCGCTGAGGGGCACGACGGTGCCGCAGACGACACGTGAGACTTTCGTGCTCGGCCCCGACGAAATGGAGATCGGCGTCGGCATTCATGGCGAACCGGGACGAGCGCGTGCGCAATTGGGCGAGGCGTCGTCGATCGTGACCTTGATCTGCGACCAGATCCTGAACGATTTCGGCGGTCTGTCCGGTCAGTCGATCCTGCTGTTCGTCAATGGGCTCGGCGGCACGCCGCTGTCGGAGCTTTACCTCGTTTTCGGCCTGGCGCGGACATTTCTCGAAGCGCACGGCGTCACCATCAGCCGCAGCCTTGTCGGAACCTATGTCACCTCGCTCGACATGGCGGGCGTGTCCATCACGGTGACCGTGCTCGATGATCGCCTGATGGAACTCTGGGACGCGCCGGTGCAGACGGCGTCGCTGCGCTGGTAGAACCGCTCAGACCGGCGGCGCGATCTCAAGCGGCGTGCCGTCTGAAAATCGGCTGAAACGGAACGGGACGGGATCGACAATCGGCGTGTCGCCGGTGACGAGGTCGGCGACCAGATGTCCGGCCCCGGGGCCGATGCCGAAACCATGACCGCAAAAGCCGGTGGCAATGATGAGTCCCGGCACGTCGTCGTGCTTGGAAATCACCGGAACGGCATCAGGCGTGACGTCGATCAGGCCGGCCCAAATGTGCTGCACCTGCGCATTGCGAAGAACCGGTATGGCGTCAGCCGCTGCCTGCAGCGCTTTCAGCCCGGATTTGGCATCCGGCTTCGGGTCGAGGATGCGATGGCGCTCGAAGGCGCCGGGCCTGTCGAGGGGAACGGCGGAAATCTCGAACAGTTCCTGCCAGCTGCGGGCACTGAGGCCGACCTGAACCGCTTCCCCTTCGGCCTTTCTGGCCGGCTGGAAATCCCGGAAGAAGGCAAAGCTGTCCGGCACCAGCGCGTGCAGGTTGATGCCACCGTTGGCGATCGTATAGCCGCCGTCGAGGCGTTTCCGATAGGCGTAAGTGCTTGCGGCACCAGCGCCATCCGGTCCGCCGGTGATCGGACCCGTCCGCAGCACGGTGTTGCGCACCTTCAGTTGCGGCAGGCGGATATCCAGCCCCTTGCAGAACAGCCGCGACCATGCGCCACCCGCGAGCACGATGGACGATGTTTCGATCCGGCCTTTTTCCGTGATGACGGCGCTGATCCGCCCCGCGCTTTTCTCGATGCCGCGGACGGCACAGCCGGTGACGATACGGGCACCGGCCTTGCGGGCGCCGGCGGCGATGGCGGGCACGGCCTTCTGCGGCTCCGCGCGGGCATCGCTTGGCGTATACATCGCGCCCTTGTAGCGCTGCGTTGCGCCCGGCATCAGTGCTGCGGTGTCGTCCGTACCGATCGTGCGGGTATCGAGGCCATGCGCCTCAGCCAGTTTCAGCCACCGTGCCTGATTGGCGAGGTCTCTTTCGGTTTCCGCGATGTAGAGAATGCCCGAACGCCGAAAGCCGGTGTTCCCACCGATACGGGTATCGAGTGTGTCCCAGATTTTCAGGGCTTCGATGGCCAGCGGAATTTCGCGCCGGTCGCGGCCCATGACGCGGACCCAGCCCCAGTTACGGCTGGACTGTTCACCGCCCAGCGCGCCCTTTTCGCAGAGAACGACATCCACGCCGCGTTCGGCCAGAAACAGGGCGGTGCTCACCCCGATGATACCGCCGCCGATGACGACGGCACCGGCCGTTTTCGGAAGAGTCTGGTCGGTATCGGTGAGGTCGAGTGTGGGGCCGGGCATGGGGCTATGGTTCCGATTTCGAAAGCTGTGCCAACGGTTTGCACCGTCCGGCAGCGTTCTTCAAGTCGCGAAGACTGACCTGCCGTGATCGTGTCAGGCCGGCAGCGTGAACGCGTCGCTCTCGCCCTCGACGAGATCCTCGGTCCAGACTTTCCGCCGGTTCGCATCCGGATAGAAATGGCTGAAGGCCGGCATGGTGGCGAGCAGCGCCTCCGCCAGCGCGATGCCGAGATCACGCCGCGACAGCTTGAAGCCCGTGAGGCTGGGTGAGAGGAAATGCGACTGCGGGCTCTGGCGGCCGATGACGGCGATATCGCGCCCCGGCTTGACGCCGGCTTCGTTGAGACCGCGATAGAGGCCGAGCGCGATGGTTTCGTTGACCAGCAGGATGGCGGTCGGCCGCTCCTTCTTGGCAAGAAGTTGCCGGGCGATCTGATAGCCGCCCGCTTCGTTCGGCGTCGAACTGAAGATGAGGTCAGGATCGAGCGTCAGGCCATGCGCCTCGAGCGCCTTGCGGCTCTGGTCGATGAAGATATAGCCGAGATTGACATCGTCATGTGGCCGGGTGACGGCGATACGCCGATGTCCCTTCGCCACCAGCCGGTCGATCGAGATCTGCGCCATGCCTTCGAAATCGAGGTCGAGCCAGGGCTGACCGACATCGGTGAGGCTCCGCCCGAGTGTGACGAACGGAATCTTGCGCTTGGCCAGAAATTCGAAACGCGGATCGTGGCGCTGGGTTGCCGACAGGATCAGGCCATCGGCGAACCCGCGGGCAACGACGCGGCGGAGATAATCGTCCGGATCTTCCTCCGACGAGCAGAGCAGGGCGACGAGGTCGAGGTGGTGGCGAGCAAAGACCGTCTGCACGCCATCGAAGACGCTCATGAAGAACGTGTCGCCCTGGCCGGTGATCTCCGTGCCGGTCTGCATCATGAAGCCGATGATGTTGGTGGTGCCCTGGCGCAGGCTGCGGCCGGATTGGTTGGGCACATAGCCGAGTTCGGCAGCAGCTTCGAGCACGCGCTTTCGAGTTTCCTCGTTGACGTCAGGACGCCCGTTCAGCGCGCGAGACACCGTTCCGATCGAAATATCCAGATGCTGCGCAAGCCTGCGTATGCCCGTCATTCCAGCCGCTTCCACCGTGCGTTTTTCGCGTCCCAATGGCCCCTCTCTTGACACGTTTCAAAAATCGTTCATAGTACCGTAAACGTTTACGGTGATTGAAAAGGAGCGAAAACCGTAGATTTTGAGGAGGAGAATCCTATTTTGCGTGCAGTTTTGTGCGGGTGCGGAGCTATGGCCAAAGGATGGCTGAAGGCGATCGCGGATACCCCTGAAATCCGGTCCACTGTCCAGGTCGTCGGCCTCGTCGACGTCAATCCGGCGGCTGCCGAAAAGCTGGCCGGGGAGTTCGGCCTGACCGATGCCGTCATCGGTTCGGATCTGGCGGATGTCCTGTCGAAATCCTCCGCCGATCTCGTCTTCGACGTTGTCATCCCGTCCGCCCGTCATGACGTCGTTTCAACCGCGCTGGCACATGGATGCCATGTGCTGAGCGAGAAACCGATGGCCCCGTCTATAGAAGAAGGGCGTTCGCTGATCGCCCGCTCCGAGGCCGCAGGGAAAATCCATGCCATCGTCCAGAACCGCCGGTTCATCTCCGGCATCCGCCGTATCCGCCGGCTGATCGAAAGCGGAGCGCTCGGCGATCTCACGGCCATTCATTGCGATTTCTTCATCGGCGCGCATTTTGGTGGGTTCCGCGAGCAGATGGACAATGTGCTGCTGCTGGACATGGCGATCCACACGTTCGACGCCGCCCGTTTCGTCGCCGGCAAGGTACCGGTCGCGGTCTATTGCCACGAGAGCAATCCACGCGGCTCCTGGTATGCCCATGGCGCCGCGGCCAATGCGATCTTCGAATTTTCTGATGACGTGACCTTCACCTATCGCGGTTCCTGGAGCGCGGAAGGGGCCAATACCAGCTGGGAAAGCCAGTGGCGGATCATCGGCACGAAGGGCACGCTGCTCTGGGATGGCGCCGACAATTTCCAGGCGGGCGTCGTCGCAGGTCCGGATGGATTCTTCCGCCCGATCGAGCCGATCGACGTGCCGACGCCGGCCGATGAGGCACAGACCCATGGCCATGCCAGCGTCATTGCCGATTTCCTCAAGGCCATCCGGACCGGCGAAAAGCCGGAAACGGTGAGCACTGACAATATCAACAGCCTTGCCATGGTGTTCGCGGCGATCGAAAGCGCCCGAACCCGGCAGCGCGTTACCCTATGAACAGGACAGTTTCATGAGCAATCCGGCAAAATCCATCCGCATCGGCACGATGGTCAGCGGCAACAAGGGCGATGCGGCCAAGCGTATCGGCGATATCGCCGGTCTGGGCTTCGAAAGCTTCGAGCCCTTCTTCTGGCAAACGACCAACGGCCAGAACCTGGCCGACCTCGGCAAGCGCTGTGTCGAGGCGATCGGGGACCGCGACATCACCATTTCGACGCTGGGCATGTTCGGCAATCCGTTGGAAACCGCCGAGATCGACCTCCAGACCCTGCAGGGCTGGAAGGATTGCATCGACAACGCCCATCATTTCGGCGCGACTTGCGTCGCCGGCTTCACCGGCCGTATCCGCAACAAGCCGCTGACCGAAAGCCTGCCGCGTTACAAGGAAATCTGGAGCGATCTCGCCAAGCGTGCCGCCGACAAGGGCGTGAAGATCGCATTCGAGAATTGCGCGATGGATGGCAACTGGGCGACTGGCGACTGGAACATTGCTCACAATCCGGATGCCTGGGAACTGATCTTCAACGAGACGCCGGACGATCATATCGGGCTCGAATGGGAGCCGTGCCACCAGATGGTCTATCTCATCGATCCGCTGCCGCAGATCCGCAAATGGGCGAAGAAGATCTTCCACGTCCATGGCAAGGACGCGACCATTCGCTGGGATGTCATCCGCGAGCACGGCATTTTCGGCAAGGAAAAATTCGTCTTCATGCGCACGCCGGGCTTCGGCGACACGAACTGGACCGACGTGATTTCCGAGCTGCGCCTTGCCGGCTGGTCCGGCTCCATCGATATCGAGGGCTGGCATGATCCGGTCTATCGAGATGCGCTGGAAATGACCGGCCAGGTGCATGGCCTGAACTATCTGAAGACGTGCCGGGGCGGCGATTTCGTCGTCGATCCGGTCTGAGGGATCGGGCCGGCCCGCCGGCCTGAAGGGACTGACATGACTGAGGAAGGCCGGCATGGAGGATGCCGGCCGAAAGGATCACCACAAGGAGGAAAATTATGGTTATCCGCAAATACGCACTCATCGGTGCGCTGGCGCTTGCAGGCGTTTCGATGTTCGGCCTCTCCGCAAAGGCAGAGGATGTGAAGCTGACAGTCTGGTCGCTCGACCGCGATATCCAGCCGGCCCCCAATCTGGTGGCGGATTTCAACAAGCTCAACAACGGCATCCAGATCGAATACCGGCAGATCCAGTTCGATGACGTGGTGAGCGAGGCCATGCGCGCCTTCTCCACCGGCCAGGCGCCCGACATCATCGCCATCGACAATCCGGAGCACGCGCTGTTTTCGTCGCGCGGCGCTTTCCTCGATCTCACCGACATGATCTCGAAATCGACCGTGATCAAGCCGGAAAACTATTTCCCCGGTCCGCTGAAATCGGTCGAATGGGATGGCAAATATTACGGCGTGCCGAAGGCGACGAATACGATCGCGCTCTACTACAACAAGGACATGTTCAAGGCGAAGGGTCTCGATCCCAACAAGCCGCCGCAGACCTGGGACGAACTGGTCGAGGATGCCCGCAAGCTGACCGATCCGGCTGCCAACGTCTATGGACTGGCTTTCTCGGCCAAGGCAAACGAGGAAGGCACGTTCCAGTTCCTGCCCTGGGCGCAGATGGGTGGCGGCAGCTACGAGAACATCAATTCCGAGGGAGCCGTGAAGGCGCTGGAGGTCTGGAAGACGATCATGGACGAGAAGCTCGCCTCGCCGGATACGTTGACGCGCGGCCAGTGGGATTCGACCGGCACGTTCAATTCCGGCAATGCCGCCATGGCGATCTCGGGCCCGTGGGAACTCGACCGCATGACGCAGGAAGCCAAGTTTGACTGGGGCGTGACATTGCTTCCGGTTCCAAAGGAGGGCGCCGAGCGCTCGTCGGCCATGGGCGACTTCAACTGGGCAATCTTCGCCTCGACCAAGCATCCGGAAGAAGCCTTCAAGGCGCTCGAATATTTCGCCTCGCAGGACGACAAGATGTTCGAGAAATATGGCCAGCTTCCGGCCCGTTCCGACATCACCATCCCGGCGACCGGTCAGGCGCTCAAGGATGCCGGTCTCAAGGTCTTCCTTGAACAGCTGAAATACGCCAAGCCGCGAGGCCCGCATCCGGAATGGCCGAAGATTTCCAAGGCGATCCAGGATGCCATCCAGGCAGCCCTGACCGGCCAGTCAACCGCCAAGGACGCGCTTGATCAGGCCGCCGAAAAGATCAAGGCTGTTCTGGGCTGATCTCCCGCACCGCCGGATGGCCTTCACTGGCCATCCACTGTTTCCTCCCGGAAGGGTCGGTTCGCGCGCGAATGCGCGGGCAACCCTGTCCGCGCATCGGAGGCCCCATGAAGAGGCTCCTTTCCAGTATCAGGGATGGCCGCGGTTTCGATATCGTGCTGGTCACTTTCCCGCTCGGTTTTCTGCTGCTGATGGCGGGCCTGCCGCTGCTCTACAACGTCCTGATGAGCTTCCAGGAGGTTGACATGTTCAGCCTCGGCACATTCTGGCGGCCCTTCGTCGGCTTCAAGAATTACGCCGATCTCTTCGCCCAGCCCGAAACCTGGCCCATCCTCGGCAACACCGCCCTGTTCGTCGTCGGTTCGATTGCCGGGCAGTTCATGATCGGCTTCGGATTGGCGCTGTTCTTCTGGGTGAACTTTCCCGGCGCCTCCTGGCTGCGCGGACTGTTCCTCGTGTCCTGGGTCATGCCCGGACTGGTCGTCGGCGCCATCTGGAACTGGATCCTGTCGGGCGATTTCGGCGTTCTGAATTTCATCCTGCGGGAAAGCGGCATCATCAGCGGCAACATCTTCTGGCGCTCCGATCCCAACTATTCGCTCTACGCTGTCATCATGGCCAATATCTGGCTGGGCACGGCCTTCAACATGATCCTGCTCTCTGTCGGTTTGGCGAGCATTCCCGGTGACCTATACGAGGCAGCCGAACTGGATGGCGCCAATGCCTGGCAGCGCTTCTGGACGATCACGCTGCCGATGATGCGCTCCACCATCGGCGCCATCATCGCGCTCGGGCTGATCTTCACGCTGCAGCAGTTCGACCTCTTCGCCTCGATCACATCAGGCGGGCCGAACAACTCGTCCAATGTTACCCAATACTGGGCCTGGGACCTGTCGTTTCGCCAGTACGATTTCGCCAAGGGCGCGACCATCTCCGTCATCATGATCGTCTTCGTCATGATCGCCGCGATCGTCTATGTCCGCTCCACACGTCATGAGGTGCGCGGATGAGCGAGACCAATCGCAACCGGCTGATGTTGGTGATCGCCATTCTCATGGCGGCCGTCTATCTGTTCCCGCTCTACTGGATGTACATCACCGCGCTGAAAAGCGGTTCGGAAATGTTCGCGACGCCGCCGAGCTTCTGGCCGTCGCAGCCGCAATGGGACACCTACCCCTTTGTCTGGGAAAGCCGGAACATGGGACGCTATCTCTGGAACTCGCTGGTCATTGCGTCGGGAGCCGTCGTGCTGATCACCGTGCTGGGCGTCGGCTGCGCCTATGTGCTCGCCCGCTACCGTAATGTCTGGGTCGATATCGGCCTGTTCCTGATCCTGATGCTGCAAGTATTGCCGGCCTCGCTGATGATCACGCCGATATTCGTCGGCTATTCGCAGCTCGGCATGCTGAACTATCCGCGACTCGCGGTGATCATCGCCATCGCCGCCAAGAGCATGCCGTTCTTCGTCGTGCTGGTGCGCGCAACTTTCATGGCGGTGCCGCAGGAACTGGAAGAGGCGGCGCTGGTCGATGGCAATTCGCGGGTCGGCGCCTTCTTCAACATCGTGCTGCCGCTTGCCCGCAACGGCATTCTTGTCAGCGCCATCCTGATCTTCATGCAGGCCTTCGGTGAGTTCGTCTATTCCAAGTCGATCATCCAGGCGGTGGAACTGCAGCCTGCCAGCGTCGGCCTCAATTCGTTCATGGGACCGAACACCAACGAGTGGAACCGGATCATGGCCTATGCCACGATCTACGTGACCCCCATCCTCGCCATCTTCGTGCTGCTGCAGCGGCGCATCGTCTCCGGCCTTACTTCGGGAGCCATCAAATGACCAAGCAGATCGAGCTCTCGGGCGTCAACAAATACTATGGCGCCTTCCATGCGCTGAAGAACATCGAGCTCAGCATCGAAAAGGGAACCTTTGTCGCCCTCGTCGGCCCCTCGGGTTGCGGCAAGTCCACGCTGCTGCGCTCGCTGGCCGGGCTCGAAAGCATTTCGACGGGTGACCTCAAGATTGCCGGCGAGCTCATGAACAACGTGCCGCCGCGCAAGCGCGACATTGCCATGGTATTCCAGTCCTATGCCCTTTACCCGCATATGACGGTGGAGCAGAACCTGACCTACAGCCTGCGCATTCGCGGCATCGGCAAGGCGGAGGCCAAGAAGGCGGCGGAAGAGGTCGCGGCAACCACTGGGCTTTCCCAGCTTCTCGGCCGCTATCCGCGCGAACTCTCGGGCGGCCAGCGCCAGCGCGTCGCCATGAGCCGCGCCATTATTCGTCACCCCAAGGCCTTCCTGTTTGACGAGCCCCTGTCGAACCTCGACGCGGCCCTGCGTGTTCACATGCGAAAGGAAATCCGCACGCTGCACGACCGGCTCGGCGCGACATCGGTCTACGTCACCCACGACCAGATCGAGGCGATGACGATGGCCGACCATGTTGTCGTCATGAAGGACGGCGTCATCGAGCAGCAGGGGGCGCCGCTGGAGCTTTACGACCGGCCGGCCAACAAATTCGTGGCCGGTTTCATCGGCTCGCCGGCAATGAATTTCGTGCCGGCCACGGTCGGCGCGGATGGCCGATCGCTGGCTGTCGATGTCGGCGAGAAGCAGACGATCCCGGTTGATCGGCAGCTGGAGCCGGGCCGTGTAGTGACGGCGGGATTGCGGCCGGAACATCTGCATTTCGTCGATCCGGGGCAGGGCGTGTTTCGCCTGCCGGTCGGCATTGTCGAAAGCACAGGGT
Source organism: Rhizobium sp. Leaf453 (assembly GCF_001425605.1). Lineage (GTDB taxonomy): Bacteria > Pseudomonadota > Alphaproteobacteria > Rhizobiales > Rhizobiaceae > Pararhizobium. The sequence continues at coordinate 190,224 of NZ_LMRG01000012.1, forward strand.
CGGCGACCTATATCACCACCTCGACCGCGGCGGAGGTGACAATTGTCGAGACCTCGCGCCGATCGGTCAGGACCGGGGATATCATCGACATTTCCGTTCGCCCGTCCGATGTCCATGTCTTCGACGACAAGACCGGCGTGAGGATCTAATCGTCCGGCTGCTATACACCGGCGATCCGGCACGATAGTCTTCCGGAAAACGGAAGATGTCGTCGCTGATCGCATGAGCAAGAAAAACACCACGGAGCTGAACCCTGTTCTCAGGGTCGATTTCCCCCATGCCGAGCGGCTGGGTCGCGGCAAGATCATGCTGCTCGAACATATCCGCGAGACAGGGTCGATTTCCGCGGCGGGCCGGGCGATGGATATGTCCTATCGCCGCGCCTGGCTGCTCGTCAGCGCACTGAACCGGATGTTCGCTGAGGAGGCCGTCGCCTCGCAGCGCGGTGGAAAACAGGGCGGCGGCGCGGTGATTACCCCCTTCGGCGAAGAACTGATACAGCGGTTCCGAGCGATGGAGGCGAAGGCCGAGGCGGCCATGGCCGCCGAATTGGCCTGGCTCAACGAGAACCGCAACCCGGACCCGCAGCCTGCCGGCAAGGACGTCACAGATCCAGGGCAACACTCTTGATGATGGCATGCACCGGCTTGCCTGTCTGAAGCGCCAGTGCGTCGCGTGAGACGGTGGTGATGCGCGACACGATGGTCGCTCCACCGCAATCCAGCCGGATATCGACCATGCCTTGCGCCGCCTCGCCGATCTCGGTGATGACGGCGGGCAAGATGTTTAGCGCGCTCAGCCCTTCCGGCTTGCTGGTCGCGAGCATGACATCGCGGGCCGCGATCTGCAGCCGCACCGCTTTTCCAGCCGGGGCATCGAGATGGGGCACGACGATGCGCGTGCTACCGGCCCGGATCGTCGTGATCCGCTGATCGCCATCCGGCGCCTCCAGAACACCCTCGATCACGGCGCCCGCTTCCCGGCGGCTGACGGCGGGCGAGGGCTGGCTGAGGATAGTTGCCGCGTCACCGGAAGCGGAAACACGGCCGTTTTCCAGAATGATCACCTTGTTCGCCAGTCGTGCCACTTCGCTGACCGAATGGCTGACATAGACGATCGGAATGTCGGTTTCGTCGCGGATGCGCTCCAGATAGGGCAGGATTTCCGCCTTGCGATCCGCATCCAGCGCGGCCAGTGGTTCGTCCATTAGCAGCAGGCGAGGATTGGACAGCAGTGCCCGGCCGATGGCGATGCGCTGCTTCTCGCCGCCGGAGAGATTGGACGGAGAGCGGCCGAGAAGGGGAGCGACACCCAGCAGATCGACGATGCGGTCGAAGTCGGCCTGGCCTTCCTTCGCCGAGCCGAACCAACGGCCGTAGGTGAGATTGCGCCGGACGCTTAGATGCGGAAAGAGACGCGCCTCCTGAAAGACATAACCAAAGCGGCGCTTATGCGGCGGCACGAACACGCGCCTGTCGGTATCAACGAGAGCATCGCCGTTGAAGAGAAGGCGCCCGGTATCCGGCCTCAGCAGCCCGGCGATGATGTTGATCAGCGATGTTTTGCCCGATCCGGAACTGCCGAACAGGGCGGTGACCCCGCGATCGCAGGAGAAGGCTGCCTCGACGGAAAAGGAACCGAGTGTGTGCCGGATGTGGAGGACGAGGCTCATGCGGCATCCACCCGTTTGGCCGCAAGGTTCGCAAGGATTTCGGAGACCATCAGTGCCGCCATGGAAATGATGACGGAAATGATCGTCAGCCGGAACGCACCGGCGTCGCCACCGGGAACCTGGGTAAAGGTGTAGATCGCCGCCGACAGGGTTTGCGTCTCGCCGGGGATGTTGGAGACGAAGGTGATCGTCGCGCCGAACTCGCCCATCGCCTTGGCAAAGGCTATGATCATGCCGGCGATGATGCCTGGGATGATCAGCGGCAAAGTCACGGTCATGAACACCCAGGCGGGGCTGGCTCCCAGCGTGGACGCAGCCTGTTCCAGCTTGCGGTCAACGGCCTCGATAGACAGCCGGATACTGCGCACCATAAGCGGAAATGCCATGACGGCACAGGCAAGAGCCGCGCCCGTCCAGCGGAAGGAAAAGACGATGCCGGTATATTCGGCGAGAAAAGCGCCGATGGGGCCGCGCTTGCCAAAGAGGATCAGGAGCAGGAACCCGGTGACGACAGGAGGCAGCACGAGCGGCAGATGAACGATGCCGTTAAGGACGGATTTCCCCCAGAACCGGCCACGGGCGAGCAGCATCGCGATCGCGACGGCGAAGGGCAGGCTGGCGAGCATGGCGACGAGGGAAACGCGAAGGCTCAGGCGGATGGCCGTCCATTCCGCATCGCTTAAAACCAGCCAGTCCAAAATGCTTTGCTCCGTCGTTGACGGCAAGACGATATGCGCTCCATCCGCTCCCGGATAGAGCGCGCCACGTCTTATTTCAGGATGGTGAAGCCCTGAGCTTCGAACAGGGCCGCAGCCTTGGCCGATTTGACGAAATCGACATAGGCGGCCGCATCAGGGTTCTTGCTGTCGGCGGTGACGGCGATCGGATAGACGATCGGCGGGTGGGTGTCTTCGGGGAAGGTGCCCACGATCTTCACGCCTTTGTCGGCCGCAGCGTCCGTCTGGTAGACGATGCCGAGGGGAGCTTCGCCCTTGGAAACGAGCAGCAGGGCCGCGCGGACGTTTTCAGCGCCGGCCACATCCTTCTCGACGGAGGACCAGACGCCGAGCTTTTCCAGCGCCGCCTTGCCGTATTTGCCGGCCGGAACGGAATCGACGGCGCCCATGGCGAGTTTTCCGCCGCCGAGCAGGCCCTTCAGGTCGAAGCCTTCCTTGATCTCGACAGCCGCGGCATCGGGCTTGCCGGCAACCAGAACGATGCGGTTGCCCAGCAGGTTGGCGCGGGTGTCGTCCTTGATCAGCTTCTTTTCAGCGACATAATCCATCCAGGCGAGGTCGGCCGAGATGAAGACGTCAGCCGGTGCGCCGGATTCGATCTGCTTGGCGAGTGCCGAGCTTGCAGCATAGGAAACCGTGGTTTCCTTGCCGGCTTCCTTCTGCCATTCGGCATTGACGGCATCGAGTGCGTTTTTCAGGCTGGCCGCGGCAAAGACCGTGATCTTCTCGGCGGCTGCGGCCGGCTGGGCGAGCGGCATGCCGCCGACCCACAGAGCGAGCGCGGCTGCGCCCAGGAATTTCAGCAAGGTTCGACGTTCAGTGCGCATGCGGGTCCCCCATCGGTTTCGAGATATCCCTTTAGATATAACGGCGTATCGTAATTGGCCAGCGCTATATTCATGAAAATATATTGAAATTCATTCATGGCCAGTCCGGTATTGCCGCTTGTCTTGCCGGTACTCGACGTTAAATTCGGCCTCCGACGAGGATTGAACGAGGGACTGCGCCGCGCCATGGAATCGACTGTCAAACTCGAGGAAAGCTGGAAAGCGGCGCTCGCATCGGAATTTTCGAGCCCTTACATGGCGGCGCTGAAGCAGTTCCTCGTCGATGAGAAACACAACGGCAAACAGATCTTCCCGAAGGGTACGGAGTATTTTCGCGCGCTGGACCTGACGCCACTGGACAAGGTGCGTGTGGTCATCCTCGGGCAGGATCCCTATCACGGCGACGGCCAGGCGCATGGCCTGTCCTTCAGCGTCAAACCAGGCGTCCGCTCACCGCCTTCCCTGGTGAACATCTACAAGGAACTGCAGAGTGACCTCAGCATCCCGCCCGCCCGTCATGGCTTTCTAGAAAGCTGGGCGAAGCAGGGTATTTTGCTGCTCAACAGCGTGCTGACCGTGGAGCGTTCCATGGCCGCCTCCCATCAGGGCAAGGGATGGGAGAAGTTCACCGACGCGATTATTCGGGCCATCAACGAGCAGGAACACCCCGTCGTCTTCATCCTGTGGGGCTCTTATGCGCAGAAGAAGGCGGCCTTTGTCGATCAATCCCGCCATCTGGTCATCCGCTCGCCGCATCCGTCGCCATTGTCGGCGCATAACGGCTTCTTCGGCAGCAAGCCGTTTTCGAAGGCGAACGATTTCCTGACTTCCAAGGGGCGCAAGCCGATCGATTGGACCTTGCCGGCCAATCCGGCCGCCTGACGGGTTCAGGTCAGCGTCTGCGAGGATGGAGGCTCGGGCTTGCGGGCATTGCGCCGGGCGACCACGCTTTCGCGCCAGACGGTGAAGATGCCGGCGCCGACGACGATGGCCGAACCGGCGATCATGTTGAGATTCAGGGTCTCGCCGAAGATGGAAACGCCGATGATCGAGGCGAACACAAGCTGCAGATAGGTCAGCGGCTGGACCTCCGATGCATCCAGCAGTTCATAGGCCTTGATGAGCGCGAAGTGGCTGCTCGTCCCGGTGATGCAGAGCATCAGCATCCAGCCCCAATCCTGCGGCGCAAGCGCTGTCCAATAAAATGGCCCGACGAGCGTGATGGCCACCGCGCCCGCGACGCCCGTGTAGAAGAAGCTGGTGATCGAGGGATCGTCTCGGCTGACCAGCCGGGTCGCGATCACATAGACAGCGAAGTTGAGGGCGGCCAAGATCGGCACCAGCAATTTGACGTCGAACCCGCTGTCCTCCGGCTTGAGGATCAGCAAGACGCCAAGCATGCCGACGATGATCGCCGTCCAGCGGCGCCAGCCGACGCGCTCCCCCAGGAGTGGCATGGCGAGCAGCGCTACCAGAATCGGTCCGGCCGAAAAGATTGCCTGCGAGTGGGCCAGCCCGACTGTCGCGAAGGAAATAGTGACGATCACAATCTGTCCCGCCAGAAGGACACCGCGCATGATTTGCAGCGCTGGCCGTTTGGTGACGGCTGCGGCGCGGAGCCCTCCGCGCGACCGGGCGGCTAGAATGATCGCAAAGCTTGCAAACGCCCAGTACCGGATCATCGTGATGAAGATGGGCGGATAGAGGCTGCCGAGATGTTTGGAGATCGCGTCCTGTATCGAGAAGATCACGAGGGCAGTCAGGACGAAGATATAGCCGGTGCGCTTGGAGGTCATGAAGCGGTCATACACCCATGCATGTACCGCGCCACGCTATTCTTGCGGCGCAGCAATCTTTGTTGCTTTCCGGCGTTTTATGGCAACACGCGCGGCCCGAAAGCCACGCGTATAATGATGGATCACTCTTCGCGGAAGGTCCGCGCCATCTGCTCGGTCAGCGGCTTTGCCAGGTAGGAAAGCACGGTGCGGTCGGCGATCTTGATATAGACCTCCGCCGGCATGCCCGGATAGAGCGTCAGGCTTTTCAACGCTGCCAGACTTTCCGGCTTCGGCTTGATGCGCAGCGGATAGTAGGTCACGCCGCTCCGCTGGTCGGTGACTAGGTCGGGCGCAATCGTGACCACCTCGGCATCGACGATCGGTGTCGTGCGTTGGTTGAAGGCGCTGAAGCGGATCTCGACTGGCTGACCGAGGCGAATCTGGTCGATATCGTGCGTGGCGATCTTGGCTTCCACGGTCAGGGTGTCCGCGCCGGGAACGACGAGCATCAGCACTTCGCCGGGGTTGATCACGCCGTTCACCGTGTGCACGGCCAGCTGGTAGATCCTGCCGTCCAGCGGCGCGCGGATATCGATGCGCTTCAACTGGTCCATGGCGGCGATGCGGCGATCCTCGTATTCGGCGATCTTGCCCTCGACGTCCGTCAGTTCCTTGGCGTTTTCGGTGCGGCGATCCTCGTCGAGCTGCAGGATCTGCAGGTCGATCTCGCTGGATTTGCCGGCCGACTGGGCACGCGCCGCGATGCGGGCGCCGCGGTCGCCTTCCAGCTGGGCGCGGTCGCGCTTCAGTTCGGTCAGGCGCTGCATGGAAACGAGACCCTGGCCGTAGAGCTTGTCGAGACCGGCCAGTTCTTCACCGATCAGCTTCAGGGCGTCCTCGATGGCGGCGAGCTGGACGGTGAGGCCCTTGGCCTCATCGGCGAGCTGCTCCTTGCGGGATGCGAGCTGGCTCTTCATGCCGGCCAATGCATTCTTGCGGCTCATGAACAGCTTGCGTTCGCTCTCTTCCAGAATCTCGCCCGGCGTGCTTGTGCCGGAGGTGAGCGCGCTCAGGTCTTCCGGAATGGTGAAATCTTCGGATCCGAGCTGCTCGGCCAGCAGGCGCGCACGGCGGGCATAGAGCTGTGCCAGCGTGTTCTGCACGATCGAAAGGTTTGCGCGAACGGTGGTGCCGTCGAGCTTGATCAGGATCTGGCCAGCCTTGACAGCATCGCCTTCCTTGACGAGCACTTCACCGACAATGCCGCCCGTCAGATGCTGGATCTTCTTGACGTTGTTTTCCACCACTACAGTGCCGCCGGCAACGACGGCACTCGACAATTCGGTGGTTGTCGCCCAGCCGCCGACACCGACGACCAGAGCCAGTGCGAGAACCGAGACGGCGGTGATGTGGCGGCCCAGCGAGCGTCCGGAGTTCAAGGGCTTGGCGTCCGAGGTTTGGTCGGTCACGAGTTGGACTCCTGTCCTTCGCCCACGACCTTCAACGGTGCCGGGCTGGTAATCTGCGGCTGGCGGTTTTCCTTGCGCAGGATCTGCGAAAGGACCTCTTCCTTCGGTCCGAAGGCCTGCATGCGGCCTTCGTTCATCATCATCACCATATCGACGGCGGCGAGCGCGCTGGGACGATGGGCGATGACGATGACCATGCCATTACGGTTGCGGACACTCATGATCGCTTCGCTAAGCGCCTGTTCACCCTCGGCATCGAGGTTCGAGTTCGGCTCGTCGAGAACGACCAGGAAGGGGTTTCCATAGAGCGCTCGGGCGAGCGCCACGCGCTGCCGCTGACCGGCTGACAAGGCCGCACCGCCTTCGCCGATTTCGGTTTCATAACCGTTCGGCAGCTTGAGAATCAGATCGTTGACCCGCGCGGCGCGCGCCGCTTCGACGATGCTTTCAGCCGAGGCATTCTCGCTGAAGCGGGCGATGTTCTGCGCCACGGTGCCGGCGAAGAGTTCGACGTCCTGCGGCAGATAGCCGATATGACGGCCGAGCCTGTCTCCGTCCCACTGGTCGAGTGCCGCGCCGTCGAGGCGCACCGAGCCCCTGAACGATGGCCAGATGCCGATCAGCGCACGGGCGAGCGACGACTTGCCGGATGCACTCGGGCCGATGATGCCGAGCGCACTGCCCGCCTTGAGCGTGAAATTGACCTCGGCGAAGGTCAGGCGTTGTGCGCCGGGAGGGCCGCCGGCGAGCGCTTCGGCGGAGAGCCGGTCCCGGGGAGCCGGAAGTTCCAGCGGCGCATCACGCTCGGGCAGGGCCTTCAGCAGGTCCTTGAGGCGCTGCCAGCTCTGGCGGCAGGCGACATAGCCGCGCCAGTTGCCGATGGCGAGTTCCACCGGGGCAAGCGCGCGGGCGGTCAGGATAGAGCCGGCGATGATGATGCCCGGCGAAGCCAGGCCCTCGATCACCAGCACCGCGCCTGTTGCCAGCACGGCCGATTGCAGGGCCATGCGGAACACCTTCGACAATGCTCCATAGCCGTTGCCGACGTCCGAGGTCTTGCGGTTCTGTTCACGGTAATTGTTGTTGCGCAGGTCCCAGAGCTGCGACATGCGACCGAGCATGCCCATGGCTTGCATGACTTCGGCATTGCGCTGCGAGGCCTGGGCGAAGGCATTGCGGTGGTTGCCCGCCTCGGACGCCTTTTTGGACGGACCTTGCGTTCCGCTGTTCGTCAGGAAGGTCAGCGCGATCAGGATCAGCGAGCCGATGACCGCGACATAGCCGATCCAAGGATGGAACATGAAGCAGATGCCGATATAGAACGGCAGCCATGGTAGATCGAAGAATGCCGCCGGGCCGGTGCCGGAGAGGAACGACCGCACCTGGTCGAAATCGCGCAGCGCCTGCAGGCCGTCGCCCTGGGTGCGCAGTTTCAGCGGGGCCTGGACGATGCTGCGGTAGATGCGCGCGCTCATGGCCTCGTCCAGCGAGCCGGCGATGCGAACGAGCATGCGGCCGCGCACCATTTCGAAGGCACCCTGGAAGGCGTAGAGCAGAAGGGCTAGAGCGCAAAGCGCGATCAGCGACGGAATGCTGCGGCTCGGCAGAACGCGGTCATACACTTCCAGCATGAAGAAGGAGCCGGTCAGGTAGAGGATGTTGACAAGGGCGCTGGCGATGAAGACGCCGATGAAGGCAGCTTTGCATCGCCACAATGCCTCGGCCGGATCCGATGCGCTTACCTTGTTTTTCGAATTGTTCATCACTGTAGAGGCCCTCGCGAGACGCATTCCGTCTCAAATGCACCAACGTGCTGTAATTTCTCTAAAGCCGCATTACCTGGGGGTCTGTCACCTGGGAAACATGCCGTTTGCGCCACCCGTTTCGGGAATCTGCGCGTATGTATATGAATTTTGCGACCTCATAGTGGAAAGCCCTGATTATTGCCACGGTTTCTTTGCTGAGTCATAAAAATATTTATCGTGTTTAACCGGATACTTGGTGGCTCCAGTTTAGTGCGAAATGCCGGTTGGCGGCATCGCTGTTTGCAAATGCGCCATGCCGGAAACGAGCCGCTCTTGCATCGGCTGCGCCAATCGGCCAAAGACGCAGGATTATCCGAGAAAGCCATGACATGAAGACCGTTCTGATCGTCGGCATAGGTGCCGGAAACCCCGAACACATGACGGTGCAGGCGATCAATGCCTTGAACCGGGCCGACGTGCTTTTCATTCCCCGCAAGGGCGACGAAAAGGTGCAGCTTGCCGATATCCGGCGCAACATCGTGTCGCTCTACGTTACCCGGCCGGATAGCCGTACCGTCGAGTTCGACATTCCCGTGCGCAAGACGGCGGATCGCTCTTACCACCAGAGCGTCGACGAATGGCATGCGGCGATCGCTTCGGCTTATGAGCGGCTGCTGTCCGAGGAACTGGCCGAGGGCCAAACCGCCGCCTTCCTCGTCTGGGGCGACCCGATGCTCTATGACAGCACGATCCGCATCGTCGAGCGTGTGCGTGCGATGGATAACGTGGTGTTCGACTATTCCGTCATTCCCGGCATCACCAGCGTTCAGGCACTAGCGGCCAGCCACCGCATCCCGCTCAATCTCGTCGGCAAGCCGGTGGAGATCACCACCGGCCGGCGTCTTGCGGAAAGTTTTCCCGGCCGCGTCGAAACCGCTGTCGTGATGCTCGATGGCGAGCAGGCCTTCATGGCGATCGAGGATCCCGATGCGCGCATCTATTGGGGCGCCTATCTCGGGACAAGCCAGGAGATCGTCATCTCGGGTCGACTGGCGGACGTGAAAGACGACATCCTCCGAACCCGGGCTGAAGCCCGCGCCCGCCATGGCTGGATCATGGATATCTATCTCCTGCAGAAGGGTTGCGACTTCGAGGAATAGCGAACGGTGCGGCCTTTCGCGTCAGGCCTGTTCGCAACAGGACATGGCGGTCGGGTTTCTGGTGCTATAGGATAGGCTTGGGACATGCGGGTGCTCCATATCGGGAGGACGCTGACAGCATCCCGAGGACCGGAGATACATCGCCTGCAATGACGACCTGCATCGCACCAGCCGAGACCCTTACCAGTGCCGCGCATCTGGCGGCGATGCGCCGTGGCGCCTGTCCGTCGCTGACGGCGCCGATGATTACGGGTGATGGGCTGCTGGCGCGTCTGCGCCCGGCGGGCGAGGGGCTCAGCCTGCACGAACTCGGCGATATCGCCGATGCGGCGGCGGCCTGCGGTAACGGCATCCTTGAAGTCACTGCACGGGGCAATCTCCAGATTCGCGGGCTGACGAGCGAGACCGTGCCGATGCTGGCCGGCCGGATCGCCGATGCCGGCATCGAAACGGCCGATGGGCTGGCGATCGAGGTCCCGCCTCTTGCCGGTTTCGATCCGTCCGAAATCGCCGATCCGCGACCGCTTGTCGATGCAGTGAGGGCTTCGCTGGCGACGTACGTTCCTGCACTGTCACTTGCGCCGAAACTCTCCATCATCATCGATGGCGGCGGGCGTCTGAACCTGGGCGCTGTCACGGCCGATATTCGCGCTCAGGCCATTCAGGCCGATGGCCGCGTTCGATGGCTGCTTTCCGTGGCCGGAACGGCATCCTCGGCCCGGCCGGTCGCTTTGATCGAAGGCAACGCGGTCGTTTCCTCGGTTGTCGAAATCCTCGAAATGCTTGCGGCCATCGGGCCGTTCGCGCGGGCGAAGGAACTCGACGTCGCCATGCTGCGCCGGCGTTTTTCATTCGATTCCGGCACGGCCGTGCAACATCTGCCCGCGCACGGTTTCGTCGGTGTCCACGATTTTGGCGACCGCGGCACTGTGCTTGGTGTCGGTCTCGCCTTCGGGCAGATCCAGGCCGATAATCTCAAGGCCTTTCTGCAGGCGATCGCCATTCTCGGCGCGACCGACATTCGGCTGGCTCCGGGCCATGGCGTGCTGGTGATGGGTATTGGTCGTGAATGCATCGCAGCCGCTCAGGCGCTGGCACTCGGGCATGGCCTCCGGGCCTTTCCGGGCGATCCGCGCAACCATATCGCGGCCTGTGCCGGGATCGGTGCCTGCGCTTCCTCACGTATCGATACGCGCGGCGCTGCCCGCATGCTGGTCGAGGCGGCACCCTCGTTGCTGGATGGTTCGATAACCGTGCATGTGTCCGGCTGCGCCAAGGGCTGCGCCAAGGGCTGCGCCAAGCCATCCGTATCCCCGCTGACGATCACGGCTGCGCCAATAGGCTATGGGCTTGTCGTAAATGGCCCAGCCTCTGCCGCACCAAACGCCTACATCGAAGAAAACAACATAAGAAACGCGATCGGACAGCTCGACCGGCTGGTGCGCGAAGGCAGGCGGGCTGGCGAATCGGCCCGTTCCTGCCTTACACGGCTGGGAGCGGATGTGATCACGGCCGCGGTTCAACAGGGATAGAGATGCCTGAATACGATTATATCCGGGATGGCGACGCCATCTATGAGCGTTCGTTTGCCATCATTCGCAGCGAAGCAGACCTGTCCCGCTTTTCCGAGGAAGAAGCCGATCTCGCCGTTCGCATGGTGCATGCCTGCGGGCTGGTGGATGCCGCGCGGTTCTTCGAGTTCTCGCCCGGTTTCGTCGGTGCTGCCCGCCAGGCCTTGAAGGGCGGCGCGCCGATCTTCTGCGATGCCTACATGGTATCGCACGGCATTACCCGTGCGCGCCTTCCGGCCGACAATGACGTCATCTGCACATTGCGCGATCCGCAGACCGCCGAGATCGCCCGTGCGGTCGGCAATACCCGTTCGGCTGCGGCCCTGAAACTGTGGGTCGAGCGTCTGGCAGGCTCCGTCGTTGCCATTGGCAATGCGCCGACAGCCTTGTTCTTCCTGCTCGAATTGCTGCGTGACGGCGCGCCAAAACCGGCGGCGATCATCGGCATGCCCGTCGGTTTCGTCGGGGCGGCCGAGTCCAAGGATGCGCTGGCCGAAAATTCCTATGGCGTTCCCTATGCCATCGTGCGTGGCCGTCTCGGCGGCAGCGCCATGACCGCCGCCGCCGTCAATTCGCTGGCGAGGCCGGGTCTTTGAGCGCGGCATTGCAAGGAAAACTGATCGGCGTCGGCACCGGTCCCGGTGATCCGGAGCTTCTGACCGTCAAGGCCGTGCGTGCGCTCGAAAAGGCCGACGTGCTCGCCTATTTCGCCAAGGAGGGCCGACGCGGCAACGGTCGGGCTGTGGTCGATGGTCTGCTGAAGCCGGGTCTGATTGAGTTGCCACTCTATTATCCGGTGACCGTCGAGATCGACAAGGATCACGACGATTACAAAAGCCAGATCACCGGCTTCTACGATGCGTCCGCCGCCGCTGTCGCCGCGCATCTGGAGGCCGGCCGGACGGTCGCCATCCTCAGCGAGGGCGATCCGATGTTCTATGGTTCCTACATGCACCTGCATGTGCGGCTTGCGGGACGCTTCCCGACCGAGGTCATCCCCGGCATCACCGCCATGTCCGGCTGCTGGTCGCTGGCCGGTCTGCCGATCGTTCAGGGCGATGACGTGCTCTCCGTGCTTCCCGGCACGATGGCGGAGGCGCAGCTTGTGCGCCGTCTCGGCGATACGGAAGCCGCCGTGATCATGAAGGTCGGCCGCAATCTGCCGAAGATCCGTCGGGCGCTCGCGGCCTCCGGCAAGCTGGATCGCGCCGTCTATGTCGAGCGCGGCACGATGGCGAATTCCGCGATGATCCCGCTGGCGGAAAAGGGTGATGATATCGCGCCCTATTTCTCGCTGGTTCTGGTTCCGGGCTGGAAGGAACGGCCATGAGCGGCACGCTTTATGTCATCGGCACCGGACCCGGCGGCCCCCAGCAGATGACCCCGGAAGCGGCCGATGCCGTTTCGAAATCGACGGATTTCCTCGGCTACTTCCCCTATCTTGACCGCTTGTCGTTGCGGCCGGACCAGAACAGGATTGCCTCGGACAACCGCGAGGAACTCGACCGCGCACAGGCGGCACTCGTTCGTGCCGCAAGCGGCGTCAATGTCTGCGTCGTCTCCGGTGGCGATCCCGGCGTCTTTGCCATGGCGGCTGCCGTCTGCGAGGCGATCGACAACGGACCGGATGAATGGCGCTCCATTGATCTGGTCATCCTGCCGGGCGTCACCGCCATGCTTGCGGTCGCTGCCCGCATTGGTGCGCCGCTTGGTCACGATTTCTGCGCCATTTCGCTGTCGGATAATCTTAAGCCCTGGGATGTCATCACCCGTCGCCTGAAGCTGGTGGCGGAAGCCGGGCTGGTGATCGCGCTCTACAATCCGATCAGCAAAGCGCGTCCCTGGCAGCTTGAGGAGGCCTTCGAGCTTTTGCGTTCGGTTCTTCCTGCCGAAACGCCTGTTATCTTCGGCCGCGCCGCCGGTCGTCCCGATGAGCGCATGCTCGTCATGCCGCTCGGCACAGCGGATGCGCAGAAGGCCGACATGGCGACCTGCGTCATTATCGGTTCGCCGGAAACACGTATCGTTGCCCGTCCGGGCAAGTCGGATCTGGTCTATACGCCACGGTTTATTTCAGGGGAGAAAAGGTGATCGACGAGGCCGAGCGCGTCTTCGACGGTATGCGCCGTGCTGATCTCGGCCGGTTTCTGGCGCTCGACCATGATCACCTCGATGCCCAGCTGCCGCGCGGCCGCGATCTTGCCATAGGTCGCGGCGCCGCCGCTGTTCTTGGCGACGATCACCTCGACCTTGTTCCGCTCCAGAAGGTCGCGCTCGGCTTGCTCCTCGAAAGGGCCGGTGGCGAGAATGTAGCTGGCATCGGGAACATTCAGCGGCGGATCGACGGGATCGACGCTGCGGATGATGTATCGATGCTGCGGGGCATTGTTGAAATGGAACGCTTCTTGTCGGCCGATGGCAAGGAACACGCTGCGGGGCGCGGCGCCGAGCGCTGGCACCGCTTCGGCAATCGTGGACACGCGGGTCCAGCGGTCACCGGATTGCTGCTGCCAGACGGGGCGGCGGAGCGCGAAAAAGGCGATGCCAGTCGCGCGCGCGGCGATCACCGAATTTTGCGAAATTCGCGCGGCGAAGGGATGCGTTGCATCGATCAGCAGATCGAATTTTTCCTCGGTCAGGAACGCGGCAAGACCGTCGCTGCCGCCGAAACCACCGCTGCGCACCGGGACCGGCTGGGCCATCGGTTCGGCCGTACGGCCCGCCAGCGACAGCAGCAGATTGCAATCCGCGCGCTGCGACAGGGCGGCCGCCAGTTGCCGCGCTTCCGTGGTGCCGCCAAGGATCAGGATACGGTGTCTGCGCATGGGTAACGGTCAGGCCTTTTCGTCCGGCGGAAACGCGCCCTGGCTGACGATCATCGGCCTGGGTGAAGACGGTTTAGCGAGTCTCGGTGATGAGGCCAAGCATTGCATTGCCGAGGCCTCGATCGTCTTCGGTGGCATCCGCCATCTGGAGCTTGCCGCCTCGCTGATCAAGGGTGAGAAACATGCTTGGCTGAGCCCGTTCGAGCGGTCGGTCGAGGCGGTCATTGCAGCGCGCGGAACGCCGGTCGTGGTGCTCGCGTCAGGCGACCCCTTCTTCTTCGGCGTCGGCGTCACGCTCGCCCGGCGGATAGACCGTGCCGAAATGCGCGTTCTTCCGGCACCATCCTCGTTCAGCCTCGCCGCTTCCCGCCTCGGCTGGGCGCTGCAGGATACGGTGACCGTCTCGTTGCATGGACGGCCTCTGGATCTGATCCGCCCCCATCTGCAGCCCGGCAGCCGCATTCTTGCGCTGACGTCGGATGAGAACGGCCCGGCGGCACTTGCCACGCTTCTGTCGGAGAGCGGCTTCGGCCAGTCCCGACTGATGGTCCTTGAGGCGCTGGGCGGCCCGCAGGAGCGGGTCACGTCGCAACTCGCATCCGAGTTTTCGCTGGCGCAAGTGAATTCGCTGAATGTCTGCGCCGTCGAGGTTGTCGCCGAGGCAACGGCCCGTGTTCTGCCTTTGGCCGCAGGTCTGGACGATAGCCTGTTCGAGCATGACGGCCAGATCACCAAGCGCGAGATCCGGGCGCTGACATTGTCGGCGCTTGCCCCCCGGCGTGGCGAACTGCTCTGGGATATCGGTGCTGGTTCGGGTTCGATCGGCATCGAATGGATGCTGCTCGATCCGGCCATGCGGGCCATTGCCATTGAAGGATCGCCGGAGCGGGCTGAGCGGATCGGGCGTAATGCCGCGCAGTTCGGCGTTCCCGGCCTGACAGTTGTTCAGGGGACGGCACCAGCCGCACTCACCGGCTTACCCCGCCCCGACGTCATCTTCATCGGCGGGGGCGGCAGCGAGGCGGGCGTCATGGATGCCGCGATCGCGGCGCTGTCATCTGGCGGACGGCTCGTCGCCAATGCCGTTACCACCGAGATGGAAGCCGTGCTATTGGCCCATCATTTGCGGCTGGGTGGCTCGCTCACCCGGATCGATATCGCCCGGGCATCGCCGGTTGGCGCCATGACGGGCTGGCGTCCGGCCATGCCGGTGACGCAATGGTCATGGGTCAAGCCGTGACATTGGAATTTTAGAAGGAACGATCATGACCGTCCATTTCATCGGCGCTGGCCCCGGAGCCGCAGACCTGATCACCGTTCGCGGCCGAGACCTGATCGCGCGCTGCCCGGTCTGCCTCTATGCCGGCTCGATCGTGTCTCCCGAACTGCTTCAATATTGTCCGGAAGGCGCCCGCATCGTCGATACCGCGCCAATGTCGCTGGACGAGATCGAGGCTGAATATGTCAAGGCGGCTGAGGCCGGAGAGGACGTCGCCCGGCTGCATTCCGGCGATCTATCGGTCTGGAGCGCCGTCGCCGAACAGATCCGGCGGCTGGAAAAGCACGGGCTGGATTATACGATGACGCCGGGCGTCCCCGCTTTTGCCGCCGCAGCGTCGGCGCTCGGCCGCGAACTGACCATTCCCGCCGTCGCCCAAAGCCTCGTCCTGACCCGGGTTTCCGGCCGCGCCTCGCCGATGCCGAATGCCGAAACGCTGGTCGGTTTCGGCGCGACCGGCGCAACGCTCGCGATCCATCTGGCGATCCATGCGCTCGGTCAGGTGGTCGAGGATCTGACGCCGCTCTACGGTGCCGATTGCCCGGTCGCGATCGTCGTCAAGGCATCCTGGCCGGATGAGCGGGTGGTGCGCGGCACGCTCGGCGATATCGAGGCCAAGGTGGCGGCCGAACCCATCGAACGCACGGCCCTTATCTTTGTCGGCAGGACACTCGGCGCCACCGATTTCCGCGAGAGCTCACTCTATGACGCCGCCTATCAGCGTCGGTTCCGCGGGCGTGACGGGCTATAACGTCCGTCAGATATCCATCCCCGTCGTATCGGTCTGTTGTCCCGCTGCCTTGCGCGGTACCCCGTCGTTTTCTTCGATCCGGTCGCGATAAAGCGCGGATTGGCCGAGCAGCATCAGTGTCACCGGCGTCGTCACAACAACGAAGACGATGATCAGGATCTCGTGGACGATCCAGCGGTTCTGCAACACGGCAAAGGTAATCATCGAGGCAAGGCAGATCAGGATGATGCCGGCGCTCGCGCCGAGTGTCGGGGCGTGCAGGCGTCCATAGAAGGTCTTCAGCCGGATCAGGCCCAGAGAGCCGATCAGTGTGATGCCGGAACCCAGAAGCAAAAGGATGCAAACCGGAATGGCCGCCCAGGCCGGAAGATCGGTCAGATGGCTCATTCGATTACCTCGCCGCGCATCAGGAACTTGGCAAAGGCGATCGACGACACGAAACCGAGCAGCGCGATGATCAGGGCTGCCTCGAAATAGATCGTGTTGGCCGTGCGGATGCCGAAGGTGAGCAGAAGCAGCATCGCATTGATGTAAAGCGCATCGAGACCGAGGATACGATCCTGCGCCCGAGGTCCACGGACCATGCGAAACAGTGCGCAGCCCATGGCGAGGCTCAGCAGGATTTGCGAGGCCAGAATCGACCAGATGATGAAGAGTTCGCTCATTCGAAGATCTCCTTCAGCGGGGCTTCATAGCGCGTCTTGATCAGCTTGGCCCAGTTGTCACCGTTCTCGAGATCGAGGACATGTAACAGGAGCACGCCGGTCTGACGGTCGAACTCGACCCAGGCGGTGCCAGGTGTCGCGGTCAGGATGCAGGCCAGGATCGCTAGCGCGTTCTCATCCTTGAGACCGATATCGATGCGGACGAAGCCGGAGTTTGCCGGCTGTGTCCGGGCGCGCAGGATGACCCGCATCACGGCGATATTGGAACGCAGGACATCGACCGCAACATGTCCTGCCAGAGTGAAGATGCGATTGAAAGTTTTCAGCTTCGCCTTGTCAGGCTGCAGGTTCACTGTCACCCAGGCGAACGAGATGCCGAGGATGCTGCCCAGGATGACCTGGCCCGGCGAAAAGGACTGGTTGACCAGCAGCCAGAGTACGAGCAGCGCAAGGGAGAGAAGCGGGTAGGGGAACCAATAGCGCATCAGTTCGCCCCCGTCTCACCGGCACGCGGCGCCGACATGACCCGGCCGATATAGTTCTGTGGCTGTGAAAGCGCTTTCGCCGTCGCATCCATGTAGCGCATGGCCGGACCCGCCTGCAGGCTCAGGAGGACGCAGGCTGTCAGAAGCAGGAGAACGGGCGTGATCTCGATGAGGTAGACGCGCGGGATCGTGCCTTCGATCGACGTCCAGAAGGTGCGGATACCGACGCGGTTCATCGCGATCATCGCCGCCAGCCCCGAGAGGATCAGCAGGCTGACATAGGTCCATTCCGCCCCCGAGATCGGAGCCTCTGCGCCAAGTCCGCCGGGATTGAACAGCCCGTTCAGCATCGCAAACTTTGCGAGAAAGCCGGAGAGCGGCGGCAGGCCGGAAAACAGGATGGCGCAGGTACAGAAGCAGAGGCCAAGCACCGCCATGGTGCCGGGCACGGCAACGCCGATCTCCTTTTCCTCCTCGTTCTCGTCGATATCGCCATAGGCTTCCATCGTGACAGCCAGAACGTCGGCGCCGGCATCGCGGGCGCGCTCGACCAGTTCGATCAGGAGGAAAAAGGCGCAGGTCGTGAGCGTCGAGCTGACGAGATAGAACAGCGCACCGCCGATCACGGTGCCGTTGCCCAGTCCGATGGCCGCCAGCAGCGTACCGGAGGACACCAGCACGCAATAGCCTGCAAGCCGTCCCATGGCCTGAGAGGCCAGCACGCCGATGGCGCCGAAACCGATCGTCAGCAGGCCGCCATAGAGAAGGACGGATTGCCCGAAGCCGGCGGAGATGCCGGCGTCGCCGCCGAACAGCAGCATGGAAAGCCGCAACAGAATGTAGACGCCGACCTTGGTCAGGATCGCGAAGATCGCGGCCACCGGCGGGGTCGCCGCCGAATAGGTGGCCGGCAGCCAGAAGCCAAGCGGCCACATGCCAGCCTTGACGAGAAAGGCGATGCCGAGAATGGCTGCTCCTGCTTCCATCAGCATGCGGCTTTCGGGGCCGACGGTGGTGATTCTCAGCCCCAGATCGGCCATGTTCAGCGTGCCGGTCGCGCCGTAGATCAGGCTGACGCCGATCAAAAACAGAGAGGACGCCGCAAGGTTGATCGCGATGTAATGCAGCCCCGCCTTGACGCGCACCATGCCGGAACCGTGCAGCAGCAACCCGTAAGAGGCAGCAAGCATCATCTCGAAGAAGACGAAAAGATTGAACAGGTCGCCGGTCAGGAAGGCACCGTTGACACCGGCCAGCATCAACTGGAGCAGCGAATGGAAATGATGGCCCGCGCGATGCCATTTCGCCATCGAAAACATCTGCGTCGCGATCATGAGCACGGCGGTCAAGACCAGCATCAGCGCCGACAGGCGATCCAGCACCAGGACGATGCCGAATGGCGCTGGCCAGTTGCCAAGCAGATAGACACCGGTGCCCGGCGTGCCCACGGGCGCATTCGCGGCTGCTCGCATGAGCAACACGCTGATGATGAAGACCACGAGGGTCGATCCGAAGGCGATTACGCCCTTCAGTGTCCGGTTGCGCTCATCCACAGGTATCAGGCCAGCTGCGGTGATTATCGGCAGCAGGATCGGCAGGATGATCAGATGTTGAATCCAGTTCATCCCGTCGCTACTCCCTTCCGTCCACATGGTCGGTGCCGGTGAGGCCGCGCGAGGCGAGCAACACGACGAGGAAGAGCGCCGTCATGGCAAAGCCGATGACGATTGCCGTGAGAACCAGCGCCTGCGGGATCGGATCGGTATGGGTCAGCAAACCGCCGGCGCCACCCTTCTCGACGATCGGCGGCGCGTTCACCCGTAGCCGTCCCATGCCGAAGATGAAGAGGTTGACCGCATAGGACAGCAGCGACAGGCCGATGATGACCTGATAGGTACGCGGCCGGAAGAGCAGCCAGACACCCGAAGCCGTGAGGACACCAATACCAGCCGAGAGCACGAGTTCCATCAGGCGTTCTCCTTCGCGGCCATTTTCGCAGCCCGCATCTGGGCGCGGGGGGCGCGCACGGACTGGTGCGCGAGTGCGATCAGGATCAGGACGGTCGCTCCCAGGACCAGTGCAAATACGCCGAGATCAAACAGGATGGCGGTGGCCAGCGGTATTTTGCCCAGCACCGGCAGGGAGGCATACTGCGCGTGCGAGGTCAGGAATGGATAGCCGAACAACCACGAGCCGAGGCCGGTGGCGGTGGCAACCAGCAGCCCGATCGCCATCCAGCGCAGCGGATGGATCCGAAGTCGTTCCTCGACCCAGCGGGTGCCGCCCGCCATGTATTGCAGGATGAAGGCGATCGACATGGCGATACCGGCCGCAAAGCCGCCACCCGGCAGGTCATGCCCGCGGAAGAACAGGAAGGCGGCCAGCATGCCGATGACCGGGAACATCCAGCGCATGATGACGGAAGGCACCAACAGGTACTCTGCGATACTGTCGCCCTTCTTGCGGTCGGGATGATCGTCGTCGAAGGCGTTCTGCACGCGCTGCTGCTCCGGTGTTTCCAGGCTCTCGGTGGCCGGGCGGAAGCGCAGTAGCAGCGCGAAGACGGTCAGCGCGACGATGCAGAGAACTGCGATTTCGCCCAGCGTGTCGAAGCCACGGAAGTCGACGAGGATGACGTTGACGACATTGGTGCCGCCGCCCTCGCTATAGGCGCGCTCGAGGAAGTAGCTGGAGATGGTTTCCGGCAGTTCGCGCGTCATCACCGTGTAGGAGATCAGCATCATGCCGATGCCGGCGAAGACGGCGGTCGCGAGGTCGCGCAGGCGGCGCAGACGCGTGGAGATCGTCATCAGTTCCGGATCGTCGGGATTTTCGATTCGCTTTGGCAGCCACCGCAAGCCCAGCAAAATCAGCACGGTCGTGACGATTTCGACGAGAAGCTGGGTGGCCGCAAGGTCCGGCGCGGAGAGCCAGACGAAGGTGAGGCAGGTCACCAGGCCCGCGCCGCCGAGCAGAACGAGTGCCGCCAGCCGGTGGAATTTCGCCTGATAGGCGGCACCGATGGCGCAGATCATGCCGATCAGCCAGATCAGCGCGAAGGCGGGATCGATGCTGCGGAAGGCGATAGCGGCCGGCTTGAAACCTTGCAGCAGCAGCGTGACTGCGGCAGCAACCAGAGCAACGGCGACCAGGATGCGCATCTGCGGCTGCAGGCGGCGGGTGCCGGCGCGCATTTCGATCGATCGCGCCCATTTCCATGAAAGCGTAACCAGCACCCGCTCGAAAATACGCTGGCCTTCAAGGCGACGGAAGAAGGGCGGGCCTTCGATGCTGGTCGTGAGATAGGGCTTCATCACCAGGAATAACCCGACGCCGCAGACAAGTGCGATGAGGCTCATGAACAGTGGCAAGTTCCAGCCGTGCCAGACGGCGAGACTGTAGACCGGGGTAGCAATGCCGAGCACTGACTGGACGGCGGTATGCAGGAACGGGCCGATGGTCAGCGCCGGGATGACGCCGACGACAAGGCAGGAGAAGACGAGGAAATAGATCGGCGCAAGCATCCAGTGCGGCGGCTCGTGCGGCACCTTCGGCAGGTCCTGCGGCGGCGGCCCGAAGAAGACGCTGTGGATGAAGCGGATCGAATAGGTCACCGCGAACATGCTGGCGATGGTCGCCACATAGGGCGTCAGCGTGTCCAGGATGTTGTATTTGTGGGTTTCGATCGCCTCGGCAAAGAACATTTCCTTCGACAGGAAGCCATTGAGCAGCGGCACGCCCGCCATCGATGCACTCGCGACCATGGCGAGCGTCGCGGTGATCGGCATGTAGCGGAAGAGACCGCTTAATCGCCGCATGTCGCGCGTGCCGGTTTCATGGTCGATGATCCCCGCCGCCATGAACAGCGAAGCCTTGAAGGTCGCATGGTTCATGGTGTGGAAGATCGCAGCGACCGCCGCGAGCGGGCTACCGAGGCTGAGCAGGACTGTGATCAGGCCGAGATGGCTGATGGTCGAATAGGCCAGCAGCCCCTTCAGGTCCTGCTGGAAGATCGCGAAATAGGCGCCGAGTAACAGGGTGGTCAGCCCTGCGAGGCCGACAATCCAGAACCATTCGTCGGTTCCGGCCATGACCGGCCAGAGCCGGGTCAGCAGAAAGACGCCGGCTTTGACCAGGGTCGCCGAATGCAGATAGGCCGAAACCGGCGTCGGCGCCGCCATCGCATGCGGCAACCAGAAATGAAACGGAAACTGCGCGCTCTTGGTCAGCACCCCAAGCAGGATCAGGATCAGCACTGTCGTGTAAAGCGGATGGTCGCGGATCACGTTGCCGGAGGAGAGGACTACATCGAGATCATAGCTGCCGACGATATGGCCGATCAGCATCAGGCCGACAAACATGCACAGACCGCCCGTGCCGGTGACGGTCAGCGCCATGCGTGCGCCGTCGCGGGCGTTGGCATTGTGATGCCAGTAGCCGATCAGCAGGAAGGAGATAATGCTGGTCAGTTCCCAGAAGATGGCGAGCAGTATGAGGTTTCCGGAAAGAACCACGCCGAGCATGGCGCCCATGAAGGCGAGGAACAGCGCGAAGAAGCGCGGCACGGGGTCGCTCGCCGACATGTAGTAGCGTGCGTAGATCACCACGAGCAGGCCGATCGCTGCGACCAGGCTCGCGAACATCCACGCGAATCCGTCCATTCGCAGCGTCAGGTTGAGCCCGAGTTCCGGCAGCCATGCCGCATCGTAACGAAGGGGCGTGCCCGACGAAATGACGGTGTAGAGGCCGGCGGAGATGACGAGGCAGAGCAGCGCGATCGAACCTGCGAGCCACGCGGCAGCAGTGCCCTTTTGCGTCGGAATACAGATTGCAGCGAGGCTCCCTGCGAATGGTGCAAGGACCAGAATCAAAAGCAATGTCGCTGCGGTTTCTATCTGCCCGTTCCCTAAATCTTTCCACCTGAAAAGGACCGCAGAGGTCCGCGAAGGTTTTGCCGTTGCCACATCGTGACAGGCACCCAAATTGCATCGAAGAACGACACATGGGCATATGTTTTTATGTCTGCTTTCCTCCGCGATGCCAACCCGCCGAAGCGATAAAAAACGCCTGCTGCGGCAATTCGGTCCACCGTTTGTATTGAGAACGGAATCCGCGGCTTTTACCACTGCCTGCCGGGTGTCGGTGTCTTCCGGAAATATTCAGGCATCATTTTTGTAACGAAATGTAAGTGGCCAATATCAGGAAATGTTTCGACACGGAAAACGCGCGATGGGAGCCGGTGGATTGCGTGCGTTTTGACCCGGTACTGGTATAAATGGACCATGGACACAACACCGCACATTCTGGTCGTCGATGACGACCCTGAAATTCGCCGCCTGCTCGGAAAGTATCTCGACGGGCAAGGCTTTCGCGTCAGCCTGGCTGGAAGCCGAGGGGAATGCGAAGCAAAGCTCGCCGAACTGAAGATCGACCTGCTCGTTCTTGATGTCATGCTGCCAGATGGGTCGGGGCTCGATCTGTGCCGGGCCTTGCGCGGTCGCATGCCGCAGCTGTCGGTCATCCTGCTGACCGCGTTGAAGGAAGATGTCGACCGGATCATCGGGCTCGAATTCGGTGCCGATGATTATCTCGGCAAGCCGTTCAATCCACGCGAATTGGCCGCCCGCATCCGGGCCGTCCTCCGGCGCGGCAAGAGCGAGCCACAACCTGCCGGCAGCCGCCAATATGTCTTTGCCAATTATGTCGCCGATATCGAAAGCCGGACGCTCGTCGCGCCGGACGGCAGTTCGGTCGATCTGACGGGTGGCGAGTTCGAATTGCTGATGGTCTTCCTGCAGCGTCCGGGTCGCGTCCTGTCACGCGATTCGTTGCTGGACCTGACGCAGGGGCGCACGGCCGATCCCTTCGACCGTTCGATCGACATTCTCGTCAGCCGTCTTCGCCGCAAGCTGGGCGATGCCAGTGTCTTCAACATGCTGAAGACCGTCCGCAACAAGGGGTACCAGCTGGCCGTTCCCGTCGAACGGAGCAATTAGCCATGTGGTCCCTGCGCACCCGGTTCACCGCGCTCCTGGTCATCTCCGTCGTGCTGGTCCTCGTGGTCGCCGCCTTCGTCACGGCAACGCTTGTGCGCAAGCCGCCGGAAGCCATGTTCGATCGAGTTTTGGCGGAAAAGGCCGAACTCGCCGTCATGCTGCTGCGCGCGGACCCTGCAGCGGCAGAGGCGATGAATATTCCGATTCGGCCTGAGCCCGGCAAGGATCGCATCGATCAGGAACGGACGGACAGCCTGATGGTGGAGGCGCGGCGCCTCGGTTACAAGTCCGATTCCGTCGTCCTCAAAAGTTTCAACATGCACGCCAAGGATATTGCCGTGCGGCTCGATGATGGCCGTTGGGCCTTCCTCGATTTTCCAGGCCCTGGGCCGTTCCCCTATCTGCCGCTTGCCTTCTATCTGGCGCTGGTCGCCGTGGGCATGGCCGGTATCTCCGCCTATGTCAGCAATGTCATGATGCGGCCGTTGCGTTTGCTCGACGAGACCATTGCCAAGATCCGGCCCGATGGCATCATTCCCGAGCTGCCGGAAACCGGCCCGGTGGAGGTGCGCACGACGGCAAAGACCATCAATCGGCTGGCGACGCGTCTCAACGCAGCGGTTTCGAGCCGCATGCGCATGATTGCGGCCGCCGGCCATGACATGCGCACGCCGATGACACGCATGCGTCTGCGGGCGGAATTCGTCGGTGACGGCGAGGACCGGCAGTCCTGGCTGAAGGATCTCGACGAACTCGATCATATCGCCGACAGCGCCATCCGGCTGGTCCGGGAGGAAGTCAGCCCTGCAGCGCGCGAAAAGGTGGCGCTGGATGTGGTCCTGAAATCCGTCGCCGACGAAATCCGCGAGACTGACCTGCCGGTCGAGCAGGGCTCTGTGTTGCGCGCCGATGTCAAGGGTTCGCCCTTCGCGTTGAAACGTGCGGTGCGTAATCTGGTCATCAATGCCGCGACGCATGGGCTCGGCGCTCGCGTCTCTCTGTCCAATACAGGCGAGGAAGCCATTCTGACCATCCGTGATAGCGGCCCCGGCATTCCGCAGGAGTTGCTCGACCGCGTGTTCGAGCCCTTCTTCCGGGTTGACGAGGCGCGTCGGCAGCTGGTGCCCGGCGCGGGCCTTGGCCTCGCCATTTCCCGCGAGATCATCGAGAACCATGGCGGCACGATCACCATCGTCAACCGTCGCGAAGGCGGCCTGATCCAGACCGTTCGTCTGCCGCTTTGCGCTGCTGCATAGGCTTGATCTTCCTTCCGTCATCTCTGTGCTTGTCACAGAGATCCAGCCAGCTCAAGTCTTTGAGCTGAAAGAGTCTTTTGACCCGACGGACGTCGGGTCGCTGGATACTCGCCACAAGGGCGAGTATGACGGAGAGTGGGGTGCCACGTCGTCAAACAATCAGTTTAGGGTGTCAGCAGACCGGCTGCAGTATGCATGGCCGGACGGGCGGAAACCAACCGCAGTCAACTGTTGCAGATGTTGGCTGGCAGGTGGGTATCGATAGGTGCGCAACCTGTGGCCCTCGTTATCCGATAGCCTTCACACATTGGATTATCAACGCCCAATCCGGGCACAAAAAAACGCGGCAGGTTGAACCTGTCGCGTTTTTTATCTTGTGCAAACCCGCCATCTGCTGACGGGCCTATGTGTTATTTCTTGGCAACTTCGACGACCGGCTGAGTGTCGCCAATGCTTGAGCCGCCGCCGATGGCGACGTTCAGAGCCACGTAGTTGTTGGAGAGGTTGCGGATGCTGGCTGCCAGCGCGATGCGCGAGTTGGCCAGGTTGCGTTCCGCATCCAGTACATCGAGCAGCGAAGTGGCGCCGCCCTTGTAGCTTTCACGCGAAAGGCCGAGGGCCTGTTCGTAGGACGTGACAACTTTGCGCAGGGCGGCGACCGTCTGGTAGTTGTTGCGGAGGGCGACGAGTGCGTTCTCGACTTCCTCGACCGCATTCAGCACGGTCTGCTTCCAGGCGAGGTACTGCTGCTGCGCGCCGGACTTGGCGACGTCGACATTGGCCTTCAGGCGGCCGCCGTTGAAGATCGGCAGGTTCAGGCTCGGGCCGAACGACCAGCTGCCGAGACCACCGGTGGCCGCAGAGGCGATGATCCGCGAACCGTCGATCGTGCCGGAGAGGCTGAGGCTCGGATAGAGTTGCGCCTCGGCCACGCCGATTGCCGCCGTTGCAGCAGCCAGCTGGCGTTCAGCACGGCGGATGTCGGGGCGGAACCGGATGAGATCGGCAGGTACGCCGATCTTGGTGTTGTAGCGCGGTGTCGGCTGCGCGCCGCCGCGGCCAAGGCCCGCGGTGACTGTCGTTGCCGGCAGGCCGAGCAGGGTGGCGATATGGTTGGCCGCCTGGTTGAAGCCGGTCTGGTAGCCGGGCAGTTCGGCGAGGGTCGTGTTGACCAGACCTTCGGCCTGCACGACGTCGAGGCTGGAGGCTGCACCGGCCGCCTTGATGTCGTTGGTCAGCTTCAGGGTCTCGCGCCGCGATGCCAGGCTCTGCAGTTGCAGCGCATAGGCTTCCTGATTGTATCGTGCCTCGATGTAAGACGTCGTCAGATCCGACAGATAGGCCAGACGGGCGACATTGACGTCGGCATAGGCTGCATCGAGCGAGGCGGTGGCCGATTCCTTGGCGCGACGATACTGACCGAACAGGTCGATCAGCCAGGATGCATCGCCGCCGGCGGCGAGCGTCTTGGTTTCGGTATGGTCTCGCCCGGTATTGTTGCGAAGGTACGAGCCGTCCTGACCCTGTGCAGTTGCTGAACCGCCGGCATTGATCTCCGGCAAGCCACCAGCTGCGGCGGTGATCACGTTGGCGCGAGCCTCCATGATGCGCTCAATCGACTGCTGGACATCAAGGTTTTCATCCATGCCCTGGGCGACGAGGCCGTTCAGCTTCTTGTCGCGGAAGGCTTCCCACCAGGGGTTCAGCGTCACATCGTTGGATGCTGCCTTGTCGCCCGCCGAAAATTTGGCCGGCAGTGCTGCGTCCGGCGACTGATAATCGGGGCCGACAACACAGCCGGAAAGAAGAAGCAGGCTCAAGGGAAGGAGCGCTTTAACAATTTTCATCTGGGTCCCCATCCGGCACCGTCACGCGCCGGTAACAAACGATTCACTTTTTTCGTCTTTAACACTTTATGCGCCGCATGCGAGGGGACAATGCAAAGATGGGGGTTCAAAACGAACATCCCCAGGATTGGTGTTTCCCAAGTGCCACGGCTTGGATGTCACATCCGGAATTTCAAGGGTGGAGACGAAAATTTCCCGATACTTCATTTAGGTTTGCCGGCCGGTCATCCGTCATTCGCGGAATGACGGCCGATCAGACCATCTACAGCCGCCACATGTCTGGCGTTTGTCGGGTGCGTGTCGATTTGTTTCTGAGGGCCCTCAATGTTGGGGCGGTACGAGCGATGCCGGGCTCCGGCAATCATTGCCAGAGGTGGCCGGATCGCTCACTGATATGCGGTCGAGCTTGTCATCTGCCCTTATAGAACTATGCGACGCTCAGACCCAGATTTCGCGGTTCCCGAACTCTTCACCATCCTCGAAATTGCGGGTGCCAACCAGCGAAGCCGGTTCCTGCTGGCCGCTCTGGCCGTTTGCTGCAGCCTGCTGCTGTGCTTGCGCCTTGCGGGCTTCGCTGGCCTCCAGCGCGTTCAGCTTGGCCTGCAACTGGGCGATTTCCTCGTTGATCTCCGCCTTGTCCTCGTCGGTCTTGGCGTCCTCCAGTTCGGTCTGCTTCGCCTGAAGCTGAGATTCCAGCGACGCGATCTGCGCCGCGCTGCTGCCGGTGCCTGTTGTCGTGGTCAATGTCGAGAGAGCCGAGCTGCCTGAAACTGCTCCAACCATTTTGAATCCTTTGCGTTTTCGTTTCGGAACGATGAGAAACGCATCAATCTCCTAACGAAAACCGACCGCAATCTTCGAGAATTCATCACTCGTTTCCTGCAGTCAGCGCGAGCGGAAACATTCTGGAAATACGGAAACGACAGTGGCAATAGCGCAATCCGCGCAAAATTTTTCTTTGAAACGGCCGGGAACGTGCCGGAAGCGTACGCTCTGTTTCCTTTCCGGGACGCGGGAGGCGACAATCTTCCATTTGGCCAAAGACGGTATCTCTCGTTCTGTCCCGGACGCATCGATCATCCGGAAACATCCGCCAGAAATACTGAAATGAAGAGGAAATGCGGCAATACAAAAACCATGTATCGAGAAACAATTCGATACATGGTTTTTGGCCGATCCACGCAGCCAGCGCCCGCAATCCGGTCGGCCCAAAGCCGGACCAGCGCCCGTTCGCGCGAATCAGCAGAAGATGGATAGGATCAGGCGGCCAGCCAGCGGCGTTCGCGCGCGAAATTGGCGAGATCATTGGCGCTCATCGGCCGCGCGAACGCGTAGCCCTGCAGCCCGTAACAGCCGAGTTCCTGCAGGATCCGCGCGTGCTCCATGGTTTCGACGCCCTCGGCGATCACCTCAATGCCCAGCGACGTGCCGATATCGATGATGGACGCGACCAGTTGGCGCTGCTTCGTCGAGGTCAGGATCGGAAGCACCAGTTGTCGGTCGATCTTCAGGCGGCGCGGTGTCAGCTTCAGGAGGCTGACGATCGAGGCATAACCGGTACCGAAGTCGTCGATTTCGATGTCGATGCCGAGGTTCTTGATCTGCTCGATATTCGACAGGACCGTCATGTCGCTTTCGTCGAAGGAAATCGATTCCAGCAGTTCGAACGATACCTTGCCCTTCGGAATGTTCATCTGCTTCAGCCGGTCGATCAGCTTTTCATCGTGTAGACGGTGATACGATAGATTGACCGAAATCTTCGGGATCTTGATGCCGCTCGCTTCCCAGCGGCAGGACTGGAACAGAGCCTGTTCGAGGATACGCTGGTCGATTTCGGCGAGCGCGTTGATGTCCTCGGCCGTTTTCAGGAAGGCGTAGGGTGCCAGCAGGCCCTTGGTCGGGTGATCCCAGCGTGCCAGTGCCTCGACACCGATGATGTCGAGCGTGACGGGACAGAACTGCGGTTGGAAATGGGCGATGAATTCGTTCTGCTCGAGACCGCGCAGTATCTCGTCGGCAGTCTGCTTGGTCTGAATGACAGCCGTCTTCAGAGAATGCGTGAAGACTTCATGCCGGTTGCGGCCGCGGCGCTTGGCTTCGTAAAGCGCGATGTCGGCATTGACGAGAACATGGGTCAGTTCCTCTTCCGGGTGGCTTTGGTGGGCGATGCCGATGCTGACGCCGACCCGGCATTCCTTCTCTTTGTAAAGAACCGGCGTGCTCATCGCGTCGATGATACGCTCGGCAAGATCGGTGTCATGGCCCTCGATGCCGCCGTTATGGGAAATGATGACAAACTCGTCACCGCCGATACGTCCGACGAAATCGCCCTCTGCGGTGTTGGCGCGAAGGATGTGCGCGGCATGGCGCAGGATTTCGTCGCCGGCCGCGTGGCCGAGCGTATCGTTGATTTCCTTAAAGCGATCGAGATCGATGTGGAACATGCTCGCGAGACCATGGGTCGCGGCCCGCGGTTGCTTATCCGCCAGGATCTGATCGAGGTATCGCCGGTTCGGCAGAGCCGTCAGCGGATCGTGAAGGGCGTTGAACTCCATGCGATGGCGTGCCGCTTCCAGCTCAGCGCTGTGTGCCTCCGCCTGGCCTCTGGCCGTTTCAAGCCGTTCGTTCTTTTCGACGTCGGCGGTGACGTCCCAGTTGACGCCAACGATCTTCTCCCGGCCGCCGGCGCCGATATATTTCGAGCCGACCGCGCGGACGTGGCGAGTGCGGTTTCCGCTCAGACGGATGCGGAATTGCGAAACATAGCTGTCGCCGTGCAGAAGCGCGCCGCGAAACTCTTCCTCAGCCCGCTTCAGATCGTCGGGATGCAGGGCGTCGCGCCAGTCCTCATAGACTTCGCGGGCGCCGGTCTGGAGCCCGTACATCTCCTTCATCCGATCATCCCAGAGCAGCTTTCCGGAGTTGATGTCCAGCTCCCAGATACCGATTTCAGAGGTATCGAGTGCCATCTTGAGGCGGTGCGACAGTTCCTGCAATTGGTCCTTGTTGTGCTCAAGCACCCGGATATTGCGCTGCCGTTCCTCCGTCAGGCGACCGGTGATGAACATCGGGACGAGAATGAAAAGCGCACCCAGAGCAATCAGCGCCCGAACGGTCCAGGAATTTTCAGGCGTATCGACCCAGCCGCCCTTCGGGATCGCGCTGATCACCCAGGAACCACCCGGGAGCAGGACATTGACTTCGACCGGATCGGCGCCCTTGACCTTGCTGTCCCCGAAGAACAGTGCACCTTCCTCGCCAAGTCCGTCGCGACCGGAAATGGCGATATCGAGGTCGAGCCCTTCGGACAACAGTCCGCTGTCGCGATAGAGGCGCTGGACGTCGATGACGGCCGAGACCATGCCCCAGAAGCGGTTCGACTGGCCGCCAACCGGTGCTTCGACAGGAAAACGGCCGATCAGGCCCTGACCACCCTGGACGAGATTCAACGGACCGGCCAGCACCATCTTGCCGGTGTCGCGCACGCGCATGGCAGCGGCGCGCTGATTTTCGTTCGTGCGATAATTCAGTCCCAGCGCCTTCTCGTTACCCTTCATCGGATAGACCATGGAAACGATCAGATTGGGCGCGGCGGCAATGCTGCGCAGGCGCGTACGTTCGTTGAAAAGGTTCTGGGCGAGATCGGAAAACCGCTTCTGGTCCATGCCGGGCTCTGTCGAGATCGTGGCGATCAGTCCACGGACCAGCTGGACGTCGCCGTTGATATTGGCTTCGAGCCGGGAGCGGATGGGGCTGATTTCGGCCGCAACGGCTTCGCGCATCTTGCCGGCATGAAGTGCACGGTTCTGCTGCTCGGCTAAAATGCCGGCAACGACAACCACGATCAGCGCGACATAGGTCGGCAGATAGCTTGGTTTCAGCAGGCGAACGATTGTTGATTTTCTGAGCACGCGCGACAGTCCCGAAACACGAAATCCCCAATGCTGTTCTAAGGCTGACAGCAATTGGCGTGCATTGTCGCAAAGTCGTCTTAACAATATGTGCGCGTCGCAACCCCGGGATGCGGGTATTTACTTGGAAGTCTTTTTCTTCGGAAGGCTTTTACGGTCCGTTTCGGCCAAGTCCTTTAACTCCTTCTCGGTCATGGATTTTTCCATGCTTTTGGAGGCACCCTTCAAATCGGATTTCTTCGTTTCTCCGCGCTTGGCGGACAGGGCTGCGCCGGCGGCTTTCTGCTGGGCTTGGGATTTCGCAGGCATCATCGTGATCCTTTTGCTTGATGATGCCGTCTAACCATCTGTCGCTGGAATGGTTCCGCCAATCCGGCGCTACCTATGGCGTTTCTGCTGTTCCAATCATCGCCAGCAACGTTTCCAACCGGTCGGCGTCGCGTGGCAGCTTGTCGGTGCGCAGGCGGGAAATACGTGGGAATCGCATGGCGACGCCGGATTTGTGCCGGCTGGAGAAATTGATGCCCTCGAAGGCCACTTCGACGACGAAGCCGTGGTCCGGTTCTGCGCGAATGGAGCGTACCGGGCCGAAGCGCTCGATCGTGTTGTTGCGGACATAGCGGTCCAGAACCTCCAGTTCCGCATCCGTGAAGCCGAAATAGGCCTTGCCGACGGGCACGAGCACATCTTTTCCTTCAACTTCTGTCCAGACGCCGAAGGTGAAGTCGGAATAATAGCTGGAGCGCTTGCCATGGCCGCGTTGCGCATACATCAGCACGGCATCGACATTGTAAGGCTCGCGCTTCCACTTGAACCAAGGGCCTTTCGAGCGTCCGGATGTGTAGGGCGAATCCAGCCGCTTCAGCATGATGCCCTCGATGACCGGATCGGGCGGATCGGCGCGCAGCCGGTCCAGTTCCTCCCAGCTGGAAAACGGCACCAGCGGCGACAGGTCGAAATGCGATAGCGCCGCTTTCTCGATCAGTTCGGATAGGGCCGCACGGCGGGTGACGAAGGTTTCCGGTCGAATATCCCGCCGGCCGGAGAACAGGAGGTCGTAACCGCGAATGAAGGCCGGGTAATCCTCCAGCATCTTGCGCGTCACGGTCTTGCGGTTGAGGCGCTGTTGCAGGTCGGAAAAGGTGCGGGTCGCGCTGTTGGAACGCAGGGTGCCGCCGACCAGCAGTTCGCCATCGATAATCCCCTCGAAATCGGCGGCTTCCAGGATATCGGGAAAGGCGCCGGAAATGTCGTCACCACTGCGCGAATAGAGCCTGCGCGTGCCACCGACATTGGCGAGCTGTACCCGGATACCGTCCCATTTCCATTCCGCGGCAAAATCCGCCGGATCGAGCGCGGCAAGGTCGTTGTCGCCAACCGGTGTGGCGAGCATGACAGCGTGGAAGACGGCCGGCATATCCAGTTCCGGCTTCTCGCCGCTGCCGTCGAGCCAGCGGAAAAGAGACGTATAGGGCGGTGAAAGACCGTGCCACAGGGTTTCGATTTCCGTGACATCGACATTGCCGATATCGGCCAGCGCCTGCTTCACCAGCCTGGCCGAAACACCGATCCGCAAGCCGCCGGTGATCAGCTTCAAAAAGGCGAAGCGGCTCGATCCCTCCAACTGGTCCAGCATGTTGCGGACCAGTCCGTGGACATTGGCCCGCCCCACCGTTTCCAGCTGGTGGACGACGGCGCCGAGCGACAGGTCGAGCGGCGGGATGTCCTCGCCCTTCGGCTTCTCCCAGACCAGCGAAATCGTCTCGGCGAGGTCGCCGACATAATCATAGGAATAGCGGAACAGAACCTCGTCCATCCGCTCGAGCACCAGCTGCCGCAGGATGTTCGGCTTCACGGTCTTCAAGGTCAGCGTGCCGGCGATCGCCGCAAGCGCATAGCCCCGGTCCGGATCGGGCGCCTTGCGGAAATAGTCCGCCATCAGCGTGATTTTGGCATTGCGCTGCGGGGTGAGGACGAGGCGATCGAGAAGTTCGGCGAAGGCGCGCATGGCTATTCCCCCTCGTCGTCATAACCGACAAGGTGCAAGGGCCGGGCGGCGATCCTCTGCAACTCGCACCAGCGCACCAGCGCTTCCTCGCGCCCGTGCGTGACCCAGACTTGGCCGGGTTTGATCTCGGTGATCGTGTCGAGCAGTTCCGGCCAGTCGCAGTGATCGGAGATGATCATCGGCAATTCGACGCCGCGCTGTTTTGCCCGCTGGCGTACCAGCATCCAGCCGGATGCGAAGATCGAGACGGGATCGGGAAAGCGCCGCGCCCATTTGTCGGCAAAGGCCGATGGCGGGCCGATGACGACGGAGCCGGCGAAGGATTGTTTTTCCTTCGGCGCCAATGTCGCAGGACGGATGTCGCCAAGCGCAATGCCTTCGCTTTCATAGTAGTCGCAGAGCTTCGTCAGGGCACCGTGGATGAAGATCGGCTCGTCATAGCCCGCCTCCCGCATCAGGGCGATGACCCGCTGAGCCTTGCCGAGCGCATAGGCCCCGACCAGATGCGCCCGCTCGGGGAATTGCCGAAGCGAGGTAAGGAGTTTCGCAACCTCGCCCTTGTCGTCGGGATGATGAAAGACCGGCAGACCGAAGGTCGCTTCGGTGATGAAGACATCGCAGGGGACGGGCTCAAATCCCCGGCAGGTCGGATCGCGTCGTCTTTTATAATCGCCTGAGACGACGATGCGGGTGCCGTTGGCCTCAACGGCGATCTGTGCGGAACCCAATACGTGGCCGGCCGGGTGGAAACTGACGGTTACATCGCCGATGGTGGTGCGTGCGCCAAGTACGGCTTCCTGGGTGTCGACGCAGAACGCCTCGCCATAGCGGATGCGCATGATATCGAGTGTTTCGCGCGTCGCCATCACATGGGTATGGCCGGAGCGTGCGTGGTCGGCATGGCCATGGGTGATGAGAGCCCGTTCGACGGGCTGGACGGGATCTATATAGAAGCCGCCCTTCTCGCAATAGAGACCCTTGGGCGTGGGGTAGAGCAGCGTTTCCGGTTTCATGAAAACGAAGATAGCTGGCAATCGACAGGCTGCCAGCTATCACGGCAGAATTTTTATGCTCAGGCGGCGGGCTCCAGCGCCAGCGTTTTGGAGATCAGATCGAGCACGGCTTCCGCGTCGATGCCGGTGCAGACATTCTGGCTCGGCAGATTGTCCCAGGCGCTCGGCGGAAACAGCTGGTCGTCGGCCTTCTGGATGGTCTCGCCATCGGCGAGGCCGCCGCAAACGACGCGGATCGCGCCGCTGCGCAGGGTGAAGAGGTGCGGCGCGACGACATAGACGCAGGCGCAGCTGTCATGCACGACCATGCCGTCCTCGACATGCTGCTCATAGAACTCGATATAGAATTGCGAGATGTCGGACAGCAGCTTCGCCTGCTTGCCGCCGGCAGCGACGATGTCGGCCAGCCGCTTACGGGTCATGACGGTCTGCTCCGTCACGTCGAGACCGACGACGACGACGGGCCAGGGTGCGGTCATCACCACGTCGGCCGCCTCCGGGTCGCCATGGATATTGGCTTCCGCCGCCGGCGTGATGTTGCCCGGCACATCGAAGGCGCCGCCCATGATGACGACCTCTTTCACCAGCACGGCGATATCCGGATCGTCCCGCAGCGCCAACGCCAGATTGGTCATGCGGCCGACGGCGACGAGGGTCACTTCCCCTGGATTGGCGCGAACGGTCTCGATGATGAAACGATGTGCCGGGCGCGGATCGCAGGCGAGATCGACCGTTTCCGGCACGCCGATATTGCCAAGCCCGTCATCACCATGGATGGCAGTCGGCCACTCGACATGCGGGCGGGTCGGGTCGAGCGTTTCTCCAAGTCCCTTGGCGACGGGGGCGGCGATGTTCCACTGCTGCTTCAGATAGAGCGCATTGCGGGTGGTCGTTTCGATCGAGGCATTGCCGAAAACGGACGTGATGCCGATCAGGTCTATCTCGGGGTGATTGTGCAGGAAAAGCAGCGCCATTGCATCGTCGACGCCCGGGTCCGTATCGAAAATTACCTTGTGCATGATATCTTCTTTTCGTTGTCTTGAAATATGTCCGCAGTTTGCGCGAGTGAAAAGGGCACGGCCTTGAAAGTCAATCGGGCCTATTGGAAACGGGCGATGCTGAAGGGCTCAAGGTCGGATCGCGGCCCTGTTTCCAGCAGTTCGGTGATTTTCCGGCCGGTGATCGCCGACAGCGTCAGGCCGAGATGACCGTGGCCGAAGGCGAGCGCGATGCGCGGATCCTGGGGGCTCAGGCCGATGACTGGCACCGAATCCGGTGTCGATGGACGGCGCCCCATCCATTCCTTGCCGCCGGTTTCCGGCAGGCTTGGGACGTAGCGGCGCATCTTCTGGCGCATGGCTGCGGCACGCGCGAAATTCGCCGGAGCGTCCGGCTTGGCCAGTTCCACCGCGCCGCCGACGCGCAAGGCTCGGTGCAGTGGCGTGGCGACAAAGCCATGCTCGGCAAAGAAGACGGGCAGTTCAAGCGTCACCTGCGGATCGGTAAACGTGGTGTTATAGCCGCGCTCGTTTTCGAGCAGCACTTTCAACCCCAGTCCGCGAACGAGGTCCCGCGACCAGACGCCTGCTGCGATCACCACCTTGTCAAAGGTCTGCTGCTCATGCCCGGTCGCCTTGATCGTCACGCCGCTCGCGTCGGAGCGGACGGCGTCCACCGGCGCATCGACGAGCGTTGCGCGCTGGCGAATATGGGCTTGCAGGTGCCGCAGCAGCGAGAGCGGATCGAGGAAGGTCTGGTAGCCGCTGGAAAACACACCGCCGGCGAACTGTCCTTCAAGCGCCGGAACGCGGGCGCGGGCCTGTGTGCTGTCGAGCTTTTCGACCCCGTATCCGAGCAGGGCGGCATTCTCGTTCTCATGGCGATAGGCAGCTTCGACGGCCTTGGGCGTGTCGAAGATCGTCAGGGCGCCGCTCTGCTTCATATGGCCGGACAGCCCGGTCATGCGGGCCAGATCCTCGTGGGCGTTGAGCGCCTGTCGCATCAGGCCGAGCAATGCGGTCCGTGAGCGGGCGACCCGCGCCGGTGTCGCCGCCAGCAGCAGATTGACCAGCCAAGGGGTCAGCGCCGGCAAATCCTGCCAGCGCAG
This sequence comes from Rhizobium sp. Leaf453, assembly GCF_001425605.1. Taxonomy (GTDB): domain Bacteria; phylum Pseudomonadota; class Alphaproteobacteria; order Rhizobiales; family Rhizobiaceae; genus Pararhizobium. The sequence continues at coordinate 225,326 of NZ_LMRG01000012.1, forward strand.
GGTCAGCGGGCCGAGCGGATCGAGCAGCCATTTCGGGGCGAACAGGATCATGTCTGGACGCGCCAGCGGATCGATTTCCGGGACAGCCAGGATGCCGGCATTGCCGACCGAGGCCGGCAGACCGCCAATGTCCTTTTCGAACACGGTGACCTCGTGGCCCTTTTCGATCAGATGGATGGCTGTGCCGCATCCGATGATGCCTGCCCCTGCAATGCCAATGCGCGCCATGATGCTGGAAATATCCCTGTGTCGATCACGTTGAATGCAACGGTTTTAGCGGCGCGGCGGCCAAGAGCAACCGATTTCACAGGACCACGTCGGCCAAAGTGTCAGAACGGAGCAAATCCCTTCGCCGAGAAAGCAAAACCGCCGTCATGCTTAAACTTTCCTAAACGTCGCAAGGGTAAGGTCGGCTGTACAATCAAATGCGGGGCAGGCCCTGCATCCGTCCGGATGCGTGGCATTCCGATGATCGGTCATGGAGTAGATGAGATGACGGAGCGGTTCGCGTGAAGTCGATCTTCAAGAAGATACGCCTTCCCCGGAAGGTCATGTTCGTCCTTGCTGGCGTTCTGGTCCTTGGCGGCGCATCCGGCGCTTATGCCGTCTATTCGGGCAAGGAAAGTTTTCTCGGTGGCAAAAACGCGGATGAACCGGCGCTTTCCGGCATCGCCTGCACCGATGTCGAAACCTTGAAGATGCGCCGCAACGGCCAGCGCTGGATCCGCAAATATGTCAGCACCGAAAGTGCCGATGGCGTCGATCGCGTCCGCACCGCATTGCGCATCGCTGGCCTGCTGGTCAAGGCGGAAAAGGCCGATCTCTACCAGGTGGCGATCCTCGATCAGGCTGGCCCGACCGATCGCGCCGACCGTCGCGGGCCGGCGATCGGTGCCGAAGTCCTGTTCGCGCCGAATCCGTCCAAGGTGCCGGGCATGACGACGCCCTTCGTTGCCCGCTACAACAGCGCCAAGGCCAACGAGGCCGGCATGTTCTATGGTCGAGAGATCGACCTCTCGACCGAAGAGATCAAGACCACGCTGACAGCCATGGACGACAAGTCCGAATGCTTCGATCCCATTGCCGCCGCCGCTGCAGAAGCGGCTGCCGCCGGTGGCGGACATGGCAAGGTCGCGCCGTCCGAAGGCAGCGACGCCCACGGCGGCGAGGCAGCGGCCGGTCATGGTGAAGAGGCCGGCCACGGCGAGGAGGCCGCAACGAGCCACGGCGAGGCGCCGGCCGAACACGGAGACGAAGCGGCAGCACCCGCCCATGATGAAGAGGCGGCGTCCGGTCATGAGGAAGGCAAGGCGGAGGATAAGGGTTTCCTCGGCTCGATGCTGGCAATGGTCTGGGGTGGTGACGAGAAGCCGGCCGAGGCCGCGAAGCCCGAAGCCGGTGGACACGGTGCCGTTGAAAACGCACACGAAGAATCGCCTGCCGGACATGCAGAAGAAGCCGCAGCACCCCCACATAGGGAGACGGCTGCCCCGGCTCATGAAGAAAGCAAAGCCGAGGAAAAAGGCTTCTTCAATTCGATGAAGGCCATGGTTCTGGGTGGTGACGAGGCAGACATACCGGCTGCCGAGGCGCACGGCGCCGCCGAAACCGGTCATGGTGAAGCCCCGGCTGCCCATGGCGAGGAAGCCGGCGCCCCTGGCCATGGCGATCAGGAAACGCCGGTGGAGCCGGAGGCTGAAAGCCATGTTGCCGTCGAACCGGGTCATGGTGAGCAGCCGGCCGCTCATGGAGAGGAAGCAGCAGTGTCGGCCCACGGCGCGGAAGCCGTTTCTGCGCATGACGTCTCGACGGAACCGGTTACCCACGGCGCTGAAACAGTAAAGCCGCCGGCAGAAGCCGACGGCCATCAGGAAAGCGCTGAAGCGCACTGATATGTGAGAGCCTTCTCCCCGCCTCAGTCCGCCTTGGACTTGCGGGCAGGGAACAGGATGACGTCGCGGATCGACGGGGCATTGGTGAGCAGCATGGTCAGGCGGTCGACGCCAATGCCGAGGCCACCGGCCGGCGGCATGCCCTGGTCGATGGCATCCAGGAACTCGTCGTCGAGCTGCTTCGACTTCTCGCCGCGGGCATGGGCCTGCTCCAGCTGCTCGACCATGCGCTTGCGCTGCTCTTCCGGATCGTTGAGTTCCGAGAACGCGTTGCCCAGTTCCCAGGCATTGCAATAGGTCTCGAAACGCTCGACCAGACGCGGTTCGCCCGGCACTTCCTTGGCAAACGGCGAGATGTCCTTCGGGAAATGGGTGACATGGCTCGGCTGGATCAGCGTGCCCTCGACCTTTTCCTCGAAGATGAAGGCGAGGCACTCGCCCCATGTCCAGTCCTTCTCTACTTCGAAGCCGGCAGCCTTGGCAGCGGTGCGGGCTTCCTCGTCGGTCTTCATGGCGAGGAAGTCGATGCCGGTCACTTCTTTGACGGCATCGGGCATCGGCACGCGCTTGAACGGTCCCTTGAATGAGAGCGTCTTGTCGCCATAGGCGAACTCGGTGGAGCCGTGAATCTTGACGGCAAGCTCCGCGAACATGCGCTCGACGAGGTCCATGATGTCCTCGTAGTCGGCATAGGCCCAGTAGCATTCCATCATGGTGAATTCAGGATTGTGCCGGGTGGAGACGCCTTCGTTGCGGAAGTTGCGGTTGATCTCGAACACCTTGTCGGTCAGGCCCGAAACCAGCGTGCGCTTCAGATACAGTTCCGGCGCGATGCGCAGGAACATGTCGAGCTTCAGCGTGTTGTGATGCGTCTTGAAGGGCTCGGCCGTCGCGCCACCGTAGACGGAGTGCAGCATCGGTGTCTCGACTTCCATGAAGCCGTCATCTTCCATGAAGCGGCGGATGCCGGACACGATCTTCGAACGCTGCTGGAAGCGAAGCTTGGATTCCTCGTTGGTCATGATGTCGAGGTGACGCTTGCGGTAGCGCTGCTCAATGTCGGACAGGCCATGCCACTTTTCCGGCATCGGCAGCAGCGACTTCGTCAGCATGGTGATTTCCTGCGCATTGATCGACAGTTCGCCACGCTTGGTGCGGCGCACCACGCCGGTCACGCCGATAATGTCGCCAAGATCGATCATCGGCAGCAGCGCACGCGCCTCTTCCGGTGTCGTATCCTTGTGGGAAAAGATCTGAATCTTGCCGCCGGCATCATGGATGTCCATGAACATGCCGGAATTGCGCGACGAGTAGACGCGGCCTGCAACGGTGACGACATCCTCGGTCACCACATCCGCTTCCAGGGTCTCGTATTTCTTCGCCAGATCGGCATTGGTGATCGTGCGGTGGAAATGCGCCGGATAGACATCGCCGATCTTCTCGCGCAGCAGCTTCAGCTTCTGGGCGCGCACTTCGGTGACGTCGGAGGAGAGGGCGGTTTCGGTCTTGTTGTCGGTCATCTTATTTGCCTTCAATAGGGCTTTTGTTCTCAAGGTTCCTGCGATCGAGGCCTTTTCCTCTTCTCCCCAGCGGGGAGAAGGTGGCCCGAAGGGCCGGATGAGGGGGAGCCGCAGGCTTTATAACCTGCCGCACCACCCCCTCATCGCCTCGCATTCGCTCGGCACTTCTCCCCGCTGGGGAGAAGAGGGAGCCAGTCTTTATTTTCCACTTCCCACCATCGATGCCGCCACCTGGCCGGCGACCTTCAGGCGCTGGCGCACGACGGAGCGGCCGAGGATGGCCATGGAATCGAACAGCGGCAATGAGCGCGTCGAACCGGAGACCGCTACGAACAGCGGCGCAACGATCACCTTCAGCTTCTTGCCCATCCGCTCGGAGATCGCGCGAAGCTCGGCCTCGATCGATTCCACATTCCATTCGAGGATCTTTTCCAGGTCCGGCTGAACTGTGTTGAAGATCTCGACCAGTTCTTCCGGCGTAGATTTCACCTTGGCGAAGGATGCGGCGTCGAGCGACAGGTCGGACTTGAACAGGAAGCCCGCCAGATCCGGCAGTTCGCCGAGCTTGGAAATGCGTGACTGTGACAGCTTGAGGCCTTGGCGGATCCGGTCGTTTTCCATCGCCCAGGAGAGAACGCGGGCGGCGAACTGTTCTTCGCTCAGGCCTTCGCGCAGCCAGCGGCCGTTCAGCCAGTCCAGCTTCTGCACGTCGAAGATCGCGCCGGCCTTGGAGAGGTTGGCCGGGTCGAATTTTTCCGCCAGGTGCTCCATGGTCAGCATTTCCTCGCCTTCGGCGATCTGGATGAAGAACAGGCCGAGGAAGTTCATCAGCGCTTCCGGCAGATAGCCGAGTGCGGTGTAGTAGGAGATCGAGGTCGGGTTCTTGCGCTTCGACAGCTTCGACTTGTCGTGATTGCGCATCAGCGACAGGTGCATGAACACCGGCGGCTCGAGGCCGAGATATTGATAGATCAGGATGTGCTTCGGCACCGAGGCGAGCCACTCCTCGCCGCGCGCGACATGGGTGATCTTCATCATGTGGTCGTCGACGACGTTTGCCATATGATAGGTCGGCATGCCGTCGGCCTTCAGCAGGACCTGCATGTCGACGGCTTCCCACGGGATATCGACTTCGCCATAGACGCCATCGACGAACTTGCAGGAGCCTTCGGTCGGGATCTTCATGCGCACGACGGTCGGCTCGCCGGCAGCCATGCGGGTGGTGACTTCCTCGGCGGAGAGGTTGAGGCAGCGGCCATCATATTTCGGCTGCTTGCCGGCGGCGCGCTGGGCTTCGCGCATTTCGGCCAGACGCTCGGGCGAGCAGAAACAGCGGAAACCGTGGCCATTGGCAACGATCTTCTCGACGAACGGCAGGTAGAGGTCCTTGCGATCGCTCTGGCGATAGGGGCCATAGGGGCCGCCGATATCCGGGCCTTCCGACCATGTCAGGCCACACCATTTTAGCGCGTCGAGAACCTTTGTCTCGAATTCCGGCGTCGAACGGGTCGCGTCCGTGTCTTCGATGCGCAGGATGAATTCACCGCCCATCTTCTGTGCGAAGAGGTAGTTGAACAGCGCGATATACGCGGTGCCGACATGGGGCTCGCCGGTGGGGGAAGGTGCGATGCGCACCCGGACTGGTATGTCTGTCATGATCCTGGCCCGTGTTTGACGTGCTTTCGGCCTTCCTGCCGGGGAGGAGTGTCCGGATGTGAAGGCGCATGCATTTAAGGGAAGGAAATGCCCGGTCGGTGCCTGAACAGGCGGGAATACCGGTCATTCCATGTGGCTGGCGTGAGACCATATTCAATCCGGCACGTCAAGGAAAACTGCGCCGGAAAGCAAGGACACGGTTTTGAAATTGAAGCGGGCGGCGTTGACAACGATATTGATCGGATGTAATTAACCTGTAAGTTAATTAACTGATTGGTTTAATGCGATGCAACAGGATCGCCTCAGCATGACGCTTTCCGCCTTGGCCGACCCGACGCGTCGGGCCATCCTGGCGCGGCTGGCCTCCGGCGAGGCTTCCGTCAATGAGCTGGCCGAGCCGTTCGACATGAGCCTGCCGGCGGTCTCCAAGCATCTGAAGGTGCTGGAAAAGGCGGGGCTGATCAGCCGTGGCCGCGAGGCGCAGTGGCGTCCCTGCAGGCTGGAGGCCGGGCCACTACGTGATGTGAATGCCTGGCTGGAAAATTACCGACAATTCTGGGACGAGAGCCTCGATAAGCTCGGTCTCTATCTGCAACAGCTGCAAAAGGGAGATGGAAATGGACGCCCGAGCTGAATATGTGCCTGCCGACAAAGCAAACCTTGTCCTGAAGCGGACCTACGATGCGCCGGTTGCACTGGTCTTCAAGGTCTGGACTGATCCCTATCATCTTGCCCAATGGTGGGGGCCGCATGGCTATACGACCCCGGTTTGCGAAGTGGATCTCAGGCCCGGCGGCATCATCCGCCTGCACATGGAAGGCGAGGACGGCGTGCGCAACCCGTCCAACGGCGTGGTCAAGGAAGTGGTCGAGAACGAGCGGTTCGCGTTTACCACCACCTGGGATGACGGCGATGGCAAGCCGATGATCGAGCTGCTGAACACCGTTACCCTGCGCGCGGTCGGCGACCGCACCGAGATGACGCTGCACACCCATGTTCTGCAGATCACCCAGGAACTGGTGCCGCAACTCGACGGCGGCATGGAAGCGGGCTGGAGCGAAAGCCTCGAGAAGTTCGCATCCGTGGTCGCCGCGCTCAAGAATGCCGGCTGAGTTATTGAGACCTTCAGAGAGCGCATTCTCATGCGCTCTCCTTCATGACCCGGCTTTGGATGCTCAGGCCGGTCGACAATTTCAACGCGTTTCAGGAACCCGATATGCTGAAAATCCTGCTGATCATCCTTGCCATCATCGTCGTGCTCTTGTTGGCCGTGGTCGTCTTCGCATCGACCAAACCCGATACTTTCCACGTCGAGCGCAGCGTGGTGATCAATGCGCCACCGGAAAAAATCTTTCCGCTGATCGCCGATTTCCGTGAGTGGCAGGCCTGGTCGCCCTATGAGAAAAAAGATCCGGCCATGAAGCGGACGACGAGCGGTCCTGCCAGCGGGCTCGGCGCAGTCTATGCCTGGGACGGCAACAGCAATGTCGGTGCCGGCCGGATGGAGATCGTGGAAGCGACCCCAGCCTCTAAAGTGCAGATCAAGCTCGATTTCAGCCGCCCGATTGAAGGTCACAACGTCGCGACCTTCACGCTTGCTCCGGCAACGCAGGGGACTGCTGTTACCTGGGCGATGGATGGGCCGAGTCCGCTGATCGCCAAGGTCATGGGACTGGTTTTCAACATGGACACGATGATCGGCGGTGATTTCTCTCAAGGGCTGGAAAACCTGAAGGCGCTCGCCGAGAAATAAAACGGAACCATCCCCGGCGTCGCCCGTTATTCCAGCGCGAGGAAAGCGGGCTGTGCCAACCGGACTCGAGGGAGATGGAGAACGCGGAGATTTTTCCGGTTTCTCTTCGCGGCCAACGAAAAGGCAGTCGAGCTCCTTTACCCCTTCGGCCCGTGTCCTCGCACCGCGCGTACTTCGAATTGCCCCGGGAATGATTCCCGGGGCTTTTTGATTCCGGGCACTGATCAGTGCTTGTTGGCCTTGTCGCGCTGCCGCTTGCGCCGCGACAGCATGTTGAGCACTTCGACCAGCGCTGAAAACGCCATCGCCGCGTAGATATAGCCCTTCGGCACATGCAGCCCCATGCCTTCCGCGATCAGCGTCGTGCCGATCATCAGCAGGAAGCCGAGCGCCAGCATGACGATGGTCGGGTTCTTCTCGATGAAGCGGGCGAGCGGGCCGGCCGCGACCAGCATCACGGTGACGGCCGCCAGGACGGCGACGACCATGATCGGCAGATGTGGTGTCATGCCGACGGCGGTAATGATGCTGTCGACGGAGAACACGAGATCGAGAATCAGGATTTGTCCGATTGCTGCCTTGAAGCCGGTGCTGACGGCCGTTCCGATGAAGGCTTCCTCATGGTCGATGGGATCGACATTGTGGTGGATTTCCTTGGTCGCCTTCCAGACCAGGAAGAGACCACCCGCGATCAGGATCATGTCCTTCCAGGAGAAGCCATGGCCGAAGAGTTCGAACACGGGGTTCGTCAGCTTCACGATCCAGGCGACGGTTCCGAGCAGCGCCAGCCGCATGATCAGCGCGAGCCCGATGCCGATCCGGCGAGCCCTTTCGCGCTGCTCTTCCGGAAGCTTGTTGGTGAGGATCGAGATGAAGATGAGGTTGTCGATGCCAAGCACGACTTCCATCACGACCAGGGTAATGAGGGCAATCCAGGCGGTCGGATCTTGCAGCAGAAGCAGAATATCCTGCATCGGGGGAGGTTCCTTCCTCGATTCGAGGTGTGCACAGTTGAACCCGCGCCTCCGGAAGGAAGCGCGGGTGAAATAACGCCCTTGTATGTATGGGGAAAGGGAGCGATGGCAAGCACCCACGAAGGATCCGGCGACCCTGGATACCGTTAATTGCTGACCGGAATCCAGATTTCCGTCACGCCCATGCCCATATGGGGATCGAAGCGCTCGTCATAAACTTCCATCAGATCCGGAAGACCCGTGTGCTTGTAGCCAGAGGACGGCAGCCAGTCGTTGAAGATAGCATGGCAGGTTGCCTTGATGCCCGAGATATGGCCGCGATGGGAAAAGACCGCGTAGGTCTGGGCCGGGAGTTTCAGGCTCTCGAAACCCGGTGGCAGGTCGTCGGTATCGCGCACTTGGGCGGCGCTCATGTATTGAAAGCTGCCTTCCTGGCCTTCCCGCGTGGTGCAGATGCCATAGGCGACGTCGCCGATCTGGGCGGGAATGTCGCCGAAATGGGTGTTGAACTGCTGCCAGAGCGAGGGGATGCCGGCGGTACCGTCATAGGTATAGGTCTGCTGCAGGCCCGCCATCAGCATGGCGGGGCAGGTTTCAAACCGGGGTGCTTCAAGCTTCGATGAGGATGCGGTGTCCATGCGGATCGGCTCCATGAGATCGAGATCGCCAAGATGCCTCCTGTTGCGCACTTCTTCCGGCGTCACGCCGAAATGGTCGCGGAAGGCACGGGTGAAGGCTTCATGCGAGCCATAGCCCGCATCAAGGGCGACTGCGAGAATGCTGGATGCGCCCTCGGCAAGGGACCGGGCAGCGGCGCTCAGCCGCCGTCCGCGAATATAGAAGCTGATCGACCGGCCGGTGGCCATGCCGAACACGCGCGACAGATGCGAGCGGGAGAGGCCCGCGGTCCGTGCGATGTCTTCCAGTGAGATGTCCGTGGCGTAATGGCTTTCGATGAACCAGAGCGCCTTGCCGATTGCATTCATGCCGCCTCCCGTAGCCGACCGGGGGCGATCCTATCATCATCCGGCCGCTTCATTTGATCGCGGTTGCGCAATTTGCGGCTGGATGGCTGCCAAATTTCAGGCGGTCGTGGCTTGTTTTGCGCCATAGGCCGCGAGAAAGACCCGCACTGCGCCGGTGATCACCCGGTGGATTTCCGGCGGCGGCGGCGCGTGTTCCATCGTTCCGAAGAGACGGAACTTGAAGAATCCGCCGCTGGAGAGATCGAGGAACTGGCCTGCGGCCAGATCGAGGTCGTCGATCTTCAGGTTGCCGATATCGACCTGATGCTCGAGGAAACCCTGCAGGACCGTGCGCAGGTTGTCCGGTCCCTTGAAGAAACGCCGACACAGGTCGGGCATGCGATCGCGGACGCCGAGCACGGTGCGCATGGCGTTGATGACCTTTTCGTCAGTCATATGGGTGACGAAGCTGACGCCGAATTTGTAAAGACCGGTCTCGACATCCTCATTGGATTCCAGAACGGTTCGGACGGCGGCAAGGAAGATCGCCCGCTCGCGCTCGATCATCGCCGAAAACAGGTCGTCCTTGTTCTCGAAATAGACGTAGATCGTGCCCTTCGAGACCCCGGCCTCACGCGTGATGTCGTTCATGCTGGCGGCGTCGAAGCCGTCCCGCATGAAGACGCGTTTCGCACCTTCGATGATCTGTTCGCGTTTCGCAGGATCTTCCCCGGCGACCTTGCGGCCGGCGGGCCAGCGATCGTCTGGGCGCTCGGAGCCTTCGAGCAGATTTTCCCGTGCAGTGTTTTCCGTGGCGGACATCTTTGTCTCTTTTTTAACTTTTCGAACCGCTTGGTTCGATTTGACTTGATATGTGCATAGATTAGCACTATGTCAATCGAACTGAACGGTTCGGTTCGAATTTCTCACATAAGGTCTGGTTGCGCAATATGTCCGTTTCAAGCAAATCAGGTGCTGCTCATGTTCGCCCCGTCGGCAACGATTTCAAGGTTGAGCAGGAGCAGGTCACTACTCCCGAAGCCGAGGTCGTGACCGAACCCGCAGCGGAAGCGCCGGCTGCAAAGCCCGTGGAAGCCGCCGCGCCGGCGCAGGAGGCGGCGCCTGCCGCGACGCCCAAGCGGCGCCGGTTTGTGTTCCCGGTCATCGTCATCGCCGCGCTCGCCGCCGGCGGCTGGTACGGCTACGACTGGTGGACCAACGGCCGCTTCATGATCTCGACCGACGACGCCTATATCGAAGGCGATATCGCTTCGATCTCGCCGAAGGTTTCCGGCTATATCGAGAAGGTCAATGTCGTCGCCAACCAGCGCGTCAAGGCCGGCGATCCTTTGATCACGCTTGACAAGGAAGATTACCGCATCGCCGCCGATCAGGCGCAGGCGCAGATCGATACGGAAAAGCTGTCCCTGCAGCGTTTCGACGCCCAGATCGCCGGCGCTCAGGCCAGCGTCGAGCAGGCGCAGGCCCAGAAGACAGCCCTTCAGGCGACCGTCCGGGGTGCCGAAATCACGCTCAATCGTGCCAGTGACCTCCAGTCAAAGGCAGTCGGTACGGTCGCCTCCCTCGATAGCGCGACGATCGCGCTCGACCAGGCGAAGGCAAACCTCATCGGCGCCGATGCTGCGATTGCAACGGCGACGGCCAACATTGCTGTCCTGAAGGCACAGCGCGCCGAGGCCGAAAGCACGATCCGCTCGCTCGAACTCGCGCATGAAAAGGCAGAACGCGATCTCGGCTTCACCGTCCTGAAGGCACCGTATGACGGTATCGTCGGCAATCTGGCGGTCCAGGATGGCGACCTCGTGTCCGCCGGCCAGCGCCTTGCTGCTCTTGTTCCGGTCGACCAGCTTTATATCGACGCCAACTTCAAGGAAACGCAGATCGCCCACATGGTTCCGGGCTCGAAGGTCAATATCCACGTCGATGCTTTCGACGAGGAGCCGATCGTCGGAACCGTCCAGTCGATCTCGCCGGCCTCCGGCTCGGTCTTCTCGCTGCTGCCGGCTGAAAATGCCACGGGCAACTTCACCAAGGTCATCCAGCGCGTTCCGGTCCGCATCGTGTTCCCGAAGGAAGTGCTCGAAAGCGGCCGGCTGCGCGCTGGTCTGAGCGTCGTCGTCGATGTCGATACGCGCACCGCGCCGAAGACGCAGGATACCGCAGCGGTCCAGTAACCCGCCTGCAATTTCGGCCTGAGAAAAGCCCCTTATCCTTTCCCCGCCCGCGGGGAGAGGGGACTTGGCTAGGAGTTCGCGGCTTGTCCCTTCTCCCCGTCCTGACGGGGAGAAGGTGCCCGACAGGGCGGATGAGGGGCATTCCCGATGAGGAAAGACATCCCGAACTCGCTCGAGACGACGCATTCAATATTCACATTACGATGACCGTCTCGCTCACCTGACTGAGGAGAAGGCCGGGAGCAAAGCCGATGGCTGCCACCGCAACAGCTGGAACGATGCCTGTCTCGACCGCCAAGGCGGAAGAGAAGATGGATCCGAAGCGTCTGATCGCTTTCTTCGCGATGGTCTTCGGCATGTTCATGTCGATCCTCGACATTCAGATCGTCTCGGCCTCGCTCGCGGAAATCCAGGCGGGCCTTTCGGCCGGTTCGGATGAAGTGGCCTGGGTACAGACCGCCTACCTGATCGCCGAAGTCATCATGATCCCGCTGTCGGGCACGCTCGCGCGCATCGTCTCCACCCGCGTGCTGTTCTCCGTCTCAGCCGCCGGCTTCACCGCCGCCAGCGCGCTGGCCGCCACCGCGACGAATATCGACCAGATGATCATCTACCGGGCGCTGCAGGGCTTTATCGGCGGCGGCATGATCCCGTCGGTGTTCGCGGCCGCCTTCACCATCTTCCCGCCCTCCAAGCGCAGCATCGTGTCGCCGATTATCGGTCTCGTCGCGACTTTGGCGCCCACCATCGGGCCGACCGTCGGCGGCTATCTCAGCCATGCCTTTTCGTGGCACTGGCTGTTCCTCATCAACGTCATCCCGGGCATCATCGTCACGATCGTCACCTGGAACTTCATCGACTTCGACAAGCCGGAACTGCACTTGTTCAAGAAGTTCGACTGGTGGGGCCTGTTCTCGATGGCGGTGTTCCTCGGGACGCTCGAATATGTGCTGGAGGAAGGCAACAAGAACGACTGGTTCAGCGATGAAACCATCCTGATCGCCGCGATCGCATCGGCAATCGGCGCAATCGTCTTCTTCTATCGCGCCTTCAAGGTCGAGTTCCCGATTGTCGATCTCAGGGCCTTTGCCAATCGAAACTTCGCCTTCGGCTCGCTGTTCTCGTTCATCATGGGCATCGGGCTTTACGGCCTGACCTATCTCTATCCGGTTTATCTCGGCCGCATCCGCGGCTACGATTCGCTGATGATCGGCGAGACCATGTTCGTGTCGGGTCTGGCCATGTTCTGCACGGCGCCGATCGCCGGCCGGCTGTCGACCAAACTCGATCCGCGCGTCATGATGGCCATCGGTTTCGCGAGCTTTGCCGCCGGCACCTGGCTGATGAGCGGGCTGACCGCCGACTGGGATTTCTACGAATTGCTGGTGCCGCAGATTCTGCGCGGTTTCGGCCTGATGATGTGCATGGTGCCGATCAACAACGTTGCGCTCGGAACCTTGCCGCCGTCGCGTATCCGCGGTGCCTCGGGCCTGTTCAACCTGACGCGTAACCTCGGCGGCGCCGTGGGCTTGGCCGCGATCAACACCATCCTGACCCAGCGCCAGGAAGAGCACTACGCGCGCCTGCAGGAACATGTGCAGTGGGGTAATCCCGAAGCCATGGATCAGTTGAACAACATGATCGCCAAGTACAATTCCCATGGCCTCGATGGCGCGACGATCGCCATTCAGAAGCTGTCGGGCATGGTCACCCAGCAGGCGCTGATCATGTCGTTCATCGACGTGTTCCTGATCCTCACCGCCCTGTTCGGTGCGCTGGTCTTCTGCGCCTTCCTGATCAAGAAGCCGCAGCCCGCGCCAACGGGCGCCGGCGGTGGCGGCGGCCACTAAGCCGCTGTACCCGAAAGCAGATATCGTCCAGAATGCCCTGAAGGTAAAACTTCAGGGCATTTTGCATGATCGGCAATCCGATACCGCTGTCGCGGCGCTCTCTGCTTCTCCAGATGATGGGTCTCGGCCTCGCTTCATCCCTGCTGCCGGCGTTCGCCGCTTCTAAAGTGAAAGATGCCGTGCCGCCGGTCGATGCGACCTTCCTCTTTGCCGCAGATGTCCATGCCTGCCTGATCTCCGGCGATACGCTGAGCCCCAACTGCGCGCAGGAGGGCAAGACGGATGCCAATCTGCTGCGCCATGTTGCGGCGCTGAATCGGATTTCCGAATTTGAATGGCCGAGCGAGATTGATGGCGTCGCAACCGGGCTTGCCGGTGCGGGAGAAAAGATCACCGTGCCGCTCGGCCTCGTCATCGGCGGTGACATGACGGACGATGGCGGCGGCCAGGTGAAGGTGCCGGGGGAAGGCCATCAGTTGATCCAGTTCTCCAGCCGCTACCAGCAGGGCGTCGGGCCAGACAAGGTGCATGTCCCCGTCTACAACGGCCTCGGCAATCACGATCTCGACCAGGATGGCGCCCCGCCGCATGTCGACTGGTACCGGCGGGAGTTGCGCGATTATGTCGAACTCAATCATCGCCAGACGGTGTTCTACAAGCCGCCTGTCCCTGTCGCCAATTACGATATCGATTCTGATGATTATTCCTGGGATTGGGGCGGGCTGCACCTCATCCAGTTGCAGCGGTTCGGCGGCGATACGAACAAGGGTGCCATCAGTGGTCTGAACTGGCTGAAGCAGGACCTCGCCTCCTTCGCGGCCGATGGCCGGCCGGTCGTGCTGTTCCAGCATTACGGTTGGGATCGGTTTTCCATCGAGAGATGGGACGCGGGTCACATGACCTTCGATGACACCGGCAGCGGACAACCGCACTGGTGGAGCGAGGAGCAGCGGACGGCTCTGCTGGCCGCTTTGCAAGGCTATAATGTCATCGGCCTGTTCCATGGCCACGAGCATGATACGCCGATGATCTACCGGCAGGGCAGCCTCGATCTGTTCAAGCCGACCGCCAGCTTCAAGGGTGGTTTCGCGCTTGTCCGCGTGACATCCGGTTTCATGGATGTCGTCCTTGCCGAAGCCGATGGTGATAGTGGAAATGTGAGGTTTCTCAAGGCTTTCACCAAGCGTATTTCCTGAGACGCAGACAAGCCGTGAGGGCTGAAACTGGGCCTGTTCCTCCGTGGGGGCATTTTTTTGATTTACGTACATCAAATTTTCCTCTAAGGCTCGTTCCCGGAGGAAACATGCGCCCGACAGTTCACGATATCGCTGCTGCTGCAGGCGTCAGCCTGGCCACCGTCGACCGCGTTTTGAACCAGCGCGCCGGTGTCCGCTCAGTGACGCGTGAAAAGGTCGAGCAGGCAATCGAGCGCATCGGGTACGTCAGAGATGTCGCCGCCGCCAACCTCGCCAAGAGCCGCGTCTATCCCTTCATCTTCATTCTGCCGGCCGGCGACAATTCGTTCATGCGCGGGCTGGAAGCGCAGGTGCGCGCGGCGATCGCCCGGTCGCCGGTTGAGCGTACCTCAATTTCCATTGTCTCTGTTCCGGCCTTCAATGCCGAGGCACTGGTCGCGGCTTTGGACGAGGCCCAGGCTGCGGCTCCAGCGGGCGTCGCGGTCGTGGCGATCGATTCCCCCGATGTGATCGCCGCCGTCAACCGGTTGCGCGCGGCGCGCATTCCGGTCGTCACGTTGGTGTCGGATCTTCCCGGCTCACAGCGCGATCATTTCGCCGGCGTCGACAACGTCGCGGCGGGCCGCACGGCCGGCAGCCTGATGGGCCGGTTTCTCGGTGGGCAGAGCGGATCGGTCGCGGTACTTGCCGGCTCGATGCTGGTTCGCGACCATCGCGAGCGTCTCGATGGCTTCCGCGCGGTGATGGACCAGGATTTCCCCGGCCATGCCCTGCAGCCTGTTCTCGAAGGGCAGGACGATCCGGCGCAGGTTGAGCGGCTGATCGATGATTTGCTGACCAGTCAGGAAGGGATTGCCGGCATCTACAGTCTCGGTGCCGGCAACAGGGGCCTGATCGCCGCCTTGAAGAAGCGCGCCGGTAAGGCGCACATCTGTGTCATCGCCCATGAATTAACGCCGCATACGCGGGCTGCGCTGAACGACGGCCTGATCGATGCGGTTCTGAACCAGGATGCGGGCCACGAAGTGCGCAGCGCCATCCGCGTATTGAAAGCCAAGGCGGACGGCGTTGCCGTATTCGGCGCGCAGGAACGCATCCGGATCGACATCTTCCTCAAGGACAACCTGCCGTTCGAGCAGGATGCCGCGGCAGATACGCCCCTTGACCGGGGCAGTAACCAGGAGCCCGCACAGGGCGAAGAAGACTAGGGAGACCAGCATGTATCTCGGTTTGGACCTCGGCACATCCGGGGTGAAGGCATTGTTGATCGACGGCGACCAGAAGGTTGTCGGCTCGGCCTCCGGTGCCATGGATGTTTCCCGGCCGCATCCGGGCTGGTCCGAACAGGATCCGGCCCAGTGGGTACGCGCCACGGAAGAGGCGATTGCCGGGTTGAAGGTGTCGCACCCGAAGGAACTGGCTGCGGTCAAGGGAATCGGCCTGTCCGGTCACATGCATGGCGCCACCCTGCTCGATGACCAGGACAAGGTCCTGCGCCCCTGCATCCTCTGGAACGACACCCGCAGCGCGGTGCAGGCTGCAAAGCTTGATGCCGATCCGCAATTCCGCGCCCTGACAGGCAACATCGTCTTCCCCGGTTTCACCGCGCCGAAACTCGTCTGGATCGCCGAAAACGAACCGGACATCTTCGCCAAGGTCCGCTGGGTCCTTCTGCCGAAGGATTATCTGCGTCTGTGGCTGACCGGTGAGCACATTTCCGAAATGTCGGATTCGGCTGGCACGTCCTGGCTCGACACCGGAAAACGCGCCTGGTCGGACAGCCTGCTCTCCGCAACCGGCCTCGAGCGGCGGCAGATGCCGGATCTGGTCGAGGGTACCGAGCAGGGTGGCACGCTGAAGGGCGATCTGGCCGCCAAATGGGGCATGGGCGCCAATGTCGTCGTCGCCGGCGGGGCAGGGGACAATGCGGCCTCGGCCTGCGGCATGGGCACGGTCGGCGAGGGCCACGCTTTCGTCTCTCTCGGCACCTCCGGCGTGCTGTTCGCCGCCAATTCCAGCTATCTGCCGAACCCGGAAAGCGCCGTTCACGCCTTCTGCCACGCGCTCCCGAACACCTGGCACCAGATGGGCGTCATCCTGTCGGCCACCGACGCGCTGAACTGGCATTCCGGCGTCACCGGCAAGAGCGCCGCTGAATTGACCTCGGAACTGGGCGACGCGCTGAAGGCCCCCTCGGGTGTCACCTTCCTGCCCTATCTTTCCGGCGAACGCACGCCGCACAACGATGCCGCCATTCGCGGGGTCTTTGCCGGTCTGGGCCATGAAAGCAGTCGCGTCGTGCTGACCCAGGCCGTGTTGGAAGGCGTCTCCTTTGCGCTCCGCGACAGCCTCGAAGCCCTGAAGGCTGCCGGCACCAACCTGTCCCGCGTCACAGCCATCGGCGGTGGCTCGCGCTCGCGCTACTGGCTGAAATCGATCGCCACGGCGCTCAGCCTGCCGGTCGATGTTCCCGCCGATGGCGATTTCGGTGCCGCCTTCGGCGCCGCCCGCCTCGGTCTGGTCGCCGCCACCAACGCCGATCCGCTGTCGGTCTTCACCGCGCCCGCAACGGCCGAAACCGTTCAGCCGGATGCCTCCCTGTCCGGCGCCTACGAGGACGCCTACCAGCGCTACCGCCGCCTCTATCCGGCGATCAAATCCGCGACGCTTTAGTCGCCCCTCACCACACTGACAAAACCACCACGGAGATACACATGAGCACCGGTTTCTTCGGCGATATCGCCAAAATCAAATATGAAGGCCCAGACAGCACCAACCCGCTGGCCTATCGCTATTACCAGCCGGACGAGATCGTGCTGGGCAAGCGGATGGAAGATCATCTGCGTTTCGCGGTTGCCTATTGGCACACGTTCACCTGGCCGGGCGGCGATCCCTTCGGCGGCCAGACCTTCCTGCGCCCCTGGTTCGAAGACACGATGAAGGCCGCCAAACTCAAGGCTGACGTCGCTTTCGAATTCTTCTCGCTGCTCGGCGTTCCCTACTACTGCTTCCACGATGCCGACGTGCGTCCGGAAGGCAAGAACTTCGCCGAGAACACCAAGAACCTCAACGAGATCGTCGATTACTTCGCTGAGAAGCAGGCTGCGACCGGCGTCAAGTTGCTCTGGGGCACGGCTAACCTCTTCTCCAACCGCCGCTTCATGTCGGGTGCGGCGACCAATCCGGATCCGGATGTCTTTGCCTTCTCAGCCGCGACCGTGAAGACCTGCATGGACGCGACGCAGAAGCTCGGCGGCGAGAACTACGTCCTCTGGGGCGGCCGTGAAGGCTATGAAACCCTGCTGAACACCGATCTGAAGCGCGAACTCGATCAGCTCGGCCGCTTCCTCAACCTCGTCGTCGAGTACAAGCACAAGATCGGCTACAAGGGCACGATCCTGATCGAGCCGAAGCCGCAGGAGCCGACCAAGCATCAGTACGACTACGACGTCGCAACCGTGTACGGCTTCCTCAAGAAGAACGGCCTTGAAAACGAAGTGAAGGTCAATATCGAGCAGGGTCATGCGATCCTTGCCGGCCATTCCTTCGAGCATGAACTGGCGCTCGCCAATGCGCTCGGCATTTTCGGCTCGATCGACATGAACCGCAACGACTACCAGTCCGGCTGGGATACCGACCAGTTCCCCAACAACGTGCCGGAAATGGCGCTGGCCTATTACCACGTGCTCGCAGGCGGCGGCTTCAAGACCGGCGGCACCAATTTCGACGCCAAGCTGCGCCGCCAGTCGCTCGATCCGGCAGACCTGCTGATCGGTCACATCGGCGGCATGGATTGCTGCGCTCGTGGCCTGAAGGCTGCCGCCAAGATGATCGAAGACAAGGCACTCTCCGCGCCGCTGGCCGAACGCTATGCCGGCTGGGATTCCGCCGAGAGCCAGAAGCTTCTGAGCGGTGGCTATTCGCTGGACGAGATCGCCCATTATGTCGAGACCAGGGACATCAACCCTCAGCCGAAATCCGGCAAGCAGGAGCTACTCGAAAACATCGTCAACCGTTACGTTTGATAGGCTTTCGCAAGCGGAGAAAAACGGAAGGGCGCTACGGCGCCCTTTTTTTGTTTGCGCCCATTCCGTGTAGTTTTAGACTTTTCTCCTATGCGACATTTCGCGCAGCGCGAATAAGGTTGAACTAAAATAAAATTTTTATCCTTATAAAACAATATATTACTAAGAGTGAGGGAGTAGAATTGCTATAGGGCCGTAAAGACATTTTTAACCACGCGGTTCTACCTCTCGTTACACCGCGCCTTTCTCTGCCGACATGATGTCGAATAAGCAGCCCGCATGTCCCTCCTTCTACACCAAAGGATATCAGGCATGACTGGTACTTCTGCTCTGACAAAACAACTCAACGAACGGCTCGATTTTGTCGGTCTCGGCGCCGAAGAGCGGGCGATTCTCGCCAAGGCGCAGCCCGTGATTTCGGCCTCCCTCGATAGCGCCCTCGACAAGTTCTACGTCAAGGCGACGGCTCATCCGGAGACAGCGAAATTCTTTTCCAGCGAAGCACATGTCAAAAGCGCGAAGGCACGGCAGGTGCGTCATTGGGACAAGATCGCGTCGGGCAATCTCGACGGCGACTATGTCGCAGCCGTTACCACGATCGGCAAGACCCATGCCCGCCTCGGTCTTGAGCCACGCTGGTATATTGGCGGTTATGCGCTGATCATGGAAACGATCATCAAGAACGTTGTTGAAAACCATCTGCAGGGCTTCCTGCATCGCCAGAAAGCCAAGGCTGTCAGCAGCGATATCACGGCGATCATGAAGGCCGCTTTCGTTGACATGGACTATGCGATTTCCGTTTATCTGGAAGCCCTGCAGGACGAACGGGTGAAGGCGGAAGTTGAACGCAAGGCCCTCTCCGACCAGCAGGACGATGCCCTCTCGGCACTGGATGTCTCGCTCAACGGTCTTGCCGGTGGCAACCTGACTGCGCATATCGATGCAGCACTCGCGCCGAAATTCGACAATCTGAAATCCAATTTCAACTCCGCGCTTTCGACGCTCGACCAGACGCTCGGAGCGATCGTCGCTGGTGCAGAAGAAACATCGAGCAACGCCTCCGAACTGGTTTCGGCAACCGACGACATGGCGCGGCGCACGGAGCAGCAAGCGGCCTCCCTGGAAGAGACTGCCGCGGCGCTGGAAGAGATCACCACGATTTCGAAGGAAGCTGCGATCCGCACCGAAGATGCGCGGCGCGTGGTTCGCACGGCGACCGAGGAAGCGAAGCGATCCGGCGAAGTGGTCGAGAAGGCTGTTTTCGCAATGAGCGCCATCGAAGAGTCCTCGCGCAAGATCACCCAGATCATCAGCGTTATCGACCAGATCTCGTTCCAGACCAATCTCCTGGCACTGAACGCCGGCGTTGAGGCGGCGAGGGCAGGCGAGGCAGGCAAGGGTTTTGCCGTTGTCGCGCAGGAAGTG
Organism: Rhizobium sp. Leaf453; assembly: GCF_001425605.1. Lineage (GTDB taxonomy): Bacteria > Pseudomonadota > Alphaproteobacteria > Rhizobiales > Rhizobiaceae > Pararhizobium. The sequence goes on from NZ_LMRG01000012.1 coordinate 244,777, forward strand.
CGCGAACTGGCGCAGAAATCCGCCGATGCCGCCAAGGAAATCAAGTCGCTGATCGACAAGTCGTTCGAGGATGTCCTCACCGGCGTCTCACTCGTCAACAGCACCGGCGAGGCTTTGCGCACGATCGGTGAGCAGGTCAATCACATCAACGAGCATATCGATGCGATTGCAGGATCGGCACGGGAGCAGGCCGTCGGTATCGCCGAGATCAACACCGCCGTCACCGGCATGGACCAGATGACGCAGCAGAACGCGGCTATGGTGGAAGAGACGGCGGCCGCGACGCACAATTTGATGCGTGTCAGCATGAGCCTGAAGCAGTTGGCGAGCCAGTTCACGGTTTCCGAGCGGTCGCATTCGGTGCAGGGCGGCAGCCGCACAGCCCCACGCCGACGCGCGGCTTAAGGGGGCACGGGGCGGAGCGCATCTATCGCTTCGCCGTCCACTGGCGGGATGGTGCCGCGACAGAATTCCGCACGATCAAATCCGGCCGAAGCAGGATTTCCGTTTCGGCCGGCTTTCCGTCGGAGAGCAGTTCCAGCAGCAACGCCATCGCATGCTTGCCGATCAACGTGCGCGGTTGGCGGATCGTGGTCAGCGCCGGTGACATGAAACTCGCCTGTGGCACGTCATCGAAGCCGGTGACCGAAAAATCCCGCGGAATATCATAGCCGCGCCCGCCGAGGCCGATCATCACGCCGATCGCCGTCTGGTCGTTGACGCACATGAAGGCGGTCGGCAGCGTGTCGCGCATGAAAAGCTGCTCCACGGCCAGTCGTCCGCTTTCGATTGTGCCGTCGCCTTCGAAGACGATGCGCAGGTCCGCCGGCACATTGGCGGCGTTCAATCCGGCCTCATACCCCTGCCGGCGCCGTCCGTAGGCAAGCCGCGTTCGTGAATCGCCGATGAAGGCGATCTTGCGATGGCCCTCGGATATCAGAAGATCGACTACCTTGCGCGCGCCCTCGATATCGTCGACGCCGACATAGGGAATGCCGCCGTTGAACACAGGCTCGAACACGCCGACGCTGGGCGGCAGGCGTGCCGTCATCGTCTGGTGTCCGAAGGGCAGGATACCGGTAAACAGGATCAACCCCGCCGCCTGGTTGGAATTGAGGAACTTCAGATATTCCAGACCACGCTGGGCGTCGTTCTGCGTATGGCCGATCAGTACGCCATAGCCATGCGACCGCGCCTCGTTCTCAAGGCCGACAAGGATGTTGGAAAAATTGGGGTCGCCGATGTCAGGCGCCACGACGAGAATCATGTTCGACCGGCCGAGCCGGAGGCTGCGCGCCATCGCATTGGTCGTGTAACCGGTGATGGCAATCGCCTGGTTGACCTTCAGGCGCGTCGAGTTTGCAACCTTCTCCGGCGTGTGAATGGCGCGCGAAACAGTCGCGATCGAAACCTCGGCAATCCGGGCGACATCTTCGATTGTTGCGGGCGTGGAATTCGACACGGGTCTGCCTTGGGTCTCGTCTGCGCGGGACACTACACACAAGCTCCGGGAGGTCAAAGCCCGCCCCCAGAAATTCTGCGTTATCCAATGATGTAAACCTTTACATGACAAATGTAAAGGTTTACATAGGTCCTCAAGCGGATGGGAGCCGCAGGGAGGCAAGCATGAATTCGGAGTCCGTCGACGCCGGCACCACAGTGTTGTCCGCGCGGCGTATCAGCAAGTCGTTCAACGGCGTGCAGGTTCTCTTCAGTGTCGATTTCGATCTGCGCGCCGGCGAAATCCATGCCCTCATGGGCGAGAATGGCGCGGGGAAGTCGACCCTGGTCAAAATCCTCTCCGGCTTCGAACAGCCGACTTCCGGCGAAATCCTTCTCGATGGCAATCCGATCAAGCTGCCGCCGAATGGCGCGGCCGAAGCGCTGGGCATTGTCATCATCCATCAGGAATTCAATCTGGCCGAACACCTGACGGTGACCGAGAGCCTGTTCCTCGGTCGCGAGGTGACGCGCTTCGGTGTTCTGGACCGCAAATACATGCGCTCGGAAGCGCGTCGCGTCCTCGATCTGCTCGGCTCGCATGTCGATGAGAATGCGATGATCAGTTCGTTATCCATCGCCGACAAGCAGATGGTCGAAATCGCCAAGGCGATCAGCCGCGATGCGCGCGTCGTGTTCATGGATGAACCGACGGCGGTCCTGTCTCGCGAGGAAACCAATTTCCTGTTCCGGCAGGTGCGCAAGCTGCGCGATCAGGGCACGAGTTTCGTCTTCGTGTCGCACAAGCTTGATGAGGTCATGGAACTGACGGATCGCGTCACAGTGCTGCGCGATGGCCAGTGGATCAAGACCTCGCGCACCGCGATCTTGGATGGCGAGGCGATCGCCCAGTTGATGGTCGGCCGCGAACTGTCCAGCCTCTATCCGGCCAAGAGTGAGCCGAATGTCGATGAGGAAACCGCGCTGAGTGTCAAAGGCCTGTCGACCGGCTATGTCCAGGATGCCAGCTTCGATGTCCGCAAGGGTGAGATCATCGGCTTTTCCGGCATGATCGGCTCCGGACGTACCGAGTTGATGGAAGCGATCGCCGGCTTGCGGCCAAGGACGGCGGGTGAGGTGGTCATCAAGGGTGAGGCCGTGTTGTCCGGCGATGTCCACGCCGCGAACCGTTGCGGGCTCGCCTACATGACCAAGGACCGCAAGTCCAAGGGCCTGCTGCTCAATTCCGGCATGATGGCCAACCTGACGCTACAGTCGCTCGATAAGCATGGCAAGTTCGGTTATCTCAGCCCGTCCAGCGAGGCCTCGGCGCTGGAGCGCGCCCGTCGGCGGTTCGATATCCGCGTGCGCGACGGAAGTGTCGCCGCGCGCCGCATGTCGGGTGGCAACCAGCAGAAGCTGCTGCTTGCCAAGGTCATGGAGACGGAGCCGGACATCATCATCATCGATGAGCCGACACGCGGCATCGATGTCGGCACCAAGCAGCAGATTTATCATTTCATTTCGGCGCTTGCTCGCGACGGCCGCTCGATCATCGTCGTGTCGTCGGAAATGCCGGAGGTTATCGGTCTGTGCACTCGCGTCGCCGTGATGCGAGAGGGCCAGATCGTCGGCATGCTGGAAGGCGACGAAATCTCCGAGCAGGAGATCATGCGCTACGCGGCGGGCTTGAAGAAAAAAGCGGCTGCCTGAAAGCGCCTGGCGCATCGGCAGTCAAGAAGCAATTCCCAGGGATAATGGGATCGGGAGGCAGGTTTGGACATGAGCGTGAACGAGGAAAGCAGGGAGATCCGGCGCCGCAGCTGGCGGGATATCGATCTAAGGGCGGTCGCACCCTTCGCCGCACTGGTGCTGCTGTTGATCGTCGGTGCGCTCGTCAATCCGAATTTCATCGGCCTGACCAATCTCGCCAATGTCGCGACGCGCAGTGCATTCATCGCCATCATCGCCGTCGGCGCGACCTTCGTGATCTCGTCGGGAGACCTCGACCTGTCGGTCGGTTCCATGGTCGCCTTCGTCGCATCTCTCATGATCCTCTTCATGAATTCAGGTGCAATCGCGGATCCCGCGCTGATGCTGACGGCGGCAGTCGTTCTCACCGTCATCATCGGTGCGGGCTGCGGACTTCTCAACGGCCTGATCACCACCGTCGGCCGGATCGAGCCCTTCATCGCCACGCTCGGCACGATGGGCATCTATCGCGGCCTGACCACCTGGTTGTCGCAAGGTGGCGCGATCACGCTGCGCGAGCCCGAGCTTCAGACCCTGTACCGTCCGGCCTATTTCGGTTCCATTCTGGGTGTTCCGGTTCCGATCGTCGTGATCCTCGCCGTGACTGCCGTTGCCGCGTTCGTACTCTATCGCACCCGCTATGGCCGTCATGTGGTCGCCGTCGGCTCCAATTCGGATGTCGCGCGCTATTCCGGTATCCCGGTCAATCGCGTGCGCACCATCGCCTTCGTCATCCAGGGGCTCTGTGTCGCGATTGCCGTCCTTCTCTATGTTCCACGTCTCGGGTCGACATCGGCCACCACCGGCATCCTTTGGGAACTGCAGGCGATCACCGCCGTCGTCGTCGGTGGCACGGCGCTGAAGGGCGGCGCCGGGCGTGTCTGGGGCACGATCTGCGGCGCCTTCATTCTCGAACTGGTCGGCAACATCATGCTGCTGTCCAATTTCATCAGCGAATATCTGATCGGCGCCATTCAGGGCTCGATCATCATCATTGCGATGCTCGTCCAGCGCTCGCTGGTTCGGAAATCGTGAGGCCAGGCAATTCCAGCAAGCGTGTGAAGCGGTTTTGCTGGAATTGCGGGGAAGAGAGAGCCGGGTTCAACAGGTCGCCCGGCCCCGAAAGGTGGACCTGATATTTGGGAGGATAAACATGCGTAAGAAACTGTTGAGCCTGACCGTTGCGGCGCTGGCTCTGGCCTTCGCCGGCACCGTGCAGGCGCAGGATACCAAGACGATCGGCGTTTCGATCCCCGCGGCCGACCATGGCTGGACCGCCGGTGTCGTGTTTCACGCCGAACGCGTCGCCAAGCTCTTGATGGCTGCCCATCCGGGCCTCAACGTCATCGTCAAGACGTCGCCGGATCCGGCAACCCAGGCCAACGCCGTGCAGGACCTTGCGGTTCAGGGCATCGATGCGCTGGTTATCCTGCCGTCCGATCCGGATCCGCTGGTCAACGCCATCAAGGAAGTCAAGGACGCCGGCAAGTTCGTGACGATCGTCGACCGCGCGCCGAGCGTCAACGACAGCACGATCCGCGACCTCTACGTCGCCGGTAACAATCCGGCGCTCGGCCAGACTGCCGGCGAATACATCAAGAAGACAACGCCGGACGCTGAAGTCGTCATCATCCGAGGCCTGCCGATCCCGATCGATCAGCAGCGCCAGGATGGTTTCGACAAGGGCATCGAAGGCTCCAACGTCAAGGTTCTCGACCGCCAGTTCGGCAACTGGAACCGCGACGACGCCTTCAAGGTCATGCAGGACTACCTGACCAAGTACCCGAAGATCGACGTGGTCTGGTGCCAGGACGACGACATGGCTGTCGGCGTGCTGCAGGCTATCGAGCAGGCCAAGCGCACCGACATCCAGTATGTCGTTGCCGGCGCCGGTTCGAAGGACATGATCAAGAAGGTCATGGACGGAGACAAGATGATCCCGGTCGACGTTCTCTATCCGCCGGCAATGGTCGGTACCGCCATGGAAATGACGGCTGCCGCCCTCTACGATCAGGTTCCGGTCTCCGGCACCTACACGATCGACGCGACGCTCATCACCAAGGAGAACGCGGCCAACTACTACTTCCCGGATTCCCCGTTCTGATCCGGATGTGATGCCTGCGCTGCCCGCGGCTTGATGCTGCGGGCAGTTTTTCTTTTGGCGCGGATTTTTTCAAAATTTTCAGCACGCGCCGGATTGTCCCCTCGCTCAAACATGATAGCTTTCAGCCGCGCTGCAACGTTTCAGGTTTAGAGACTGCTGTTAGATGTACGTACCGCAAAAATAGTTTTAAGAAGAATCTTGGTTGGCCGGGGATGAGCGGCGACCGTCGAAGGAGGAGACGACAGATGAAGACCATCAAAGGCCCGGCACTTTTCCTGGGGCAGTTCGCGGGCGATGCGGCCCCCTTCAACTCATGGGATTCGATCACCAAATGGGCGGCGGATTGCGGCTATATCGGTGTTCAGGTGCCAACCTGGGCCGGTCAGCTTTTCGACCTCAAGAAGGCCGCCGAATCCAAGACGTATTGCGACGAATTTGCCGGCAAGGCGCGCGAGAACGGCATCGAGGTGACAGAGCTTTCGACCCACCTTCAGGGGCAGTTGGTCGCGGTCAATCCCGTCTACGACGAGGCCTTCGACGGCTTTGCAGCGCCGGAAGTGCGTGGCAATCCCAAGGCACGGCAGGAATGGGCGGTCGAGCAGGTCAAGATGGCGCTGACGGCGTCCAAGCATCTGGGCATCAAGGCACATGCGACGTTCTCGGGCGCGCTTGCTTGGCCGTTCATGTATCCCTGGCCGCAGCGCCCCGCTGGCCTGGTTGAAACCGCCTTTGACGAACTCGCCCGCCGCTGGAAGCCGATCCTTGACCATGCCGAGGATTGCGGCGTCGATGTCGCCTACGAGATCCACCCCGGCGAAGACCTGCATGACGGCATCACCTTCGAGATGTTCCTCGAACGCGTCGGCAACCACGCGCGTGCCAACATGCTCTATGATCCCTCGCACTACATTCTCCAGTGCCTGGATTATCTCGATCACATCGATATCTACCACGAGCGCATCAAGATGTTCCACGTCAAGGATGCCGAGTTCAACCCGACGGGACGCCAGGGCGTCTATGGCGGCTATCAAGGCTGGGTCAACCGGGCCGGCCGTTTCCGATCGCCGGGCGATGGCCAGGTCGATTTCGGCGCCATCTTCTCGAAGCTGACGGCCAACGATTTCGACGGCTGGGCCGTGGTCGAGTGGGAATGCGCGCTGAAGCACCCGGAAGACGGTGCCCGTGAAGGCGCCGAATTCGTCAAGCACCACATCATCCGCGTCACCGAAAAGGCCTTCGACGACTTCGCCGATGCCGGCACCGACGACGCCGCCAACCGGCGCATGCTGGGGCTGTGATTTCCCCTTCTCCCCGCCTGCGGGGAGAAGGTGCCCGAAGGGCGGATGAGGGGCATACCGACAGCTCGGGATTGCCCCTCTCCCTGTTTCGACGGGCAGAGGGGACGACAGAGTTAGCCGCTTGTCTCTTTCCCTGTCGAAAGGGAGGAGGTGCCCGCCAATTTCCGTCAAAGTCGGGCGCGGACGAGAGGCTTTATCCGCACAACAAAATCCAAGGGAGACACTCTATGGCAATCGAAGGAAGCTCTTCGGACACCCGCGAAAAGCGCATCCGCCTCGGCATGGTTGGCGGTGGTTCCGGCGCGTTCATCGGCGCGGTTCATCGCATGGCCGCCCGTCTTGACGATCATTTCGAACTGGTCGCCGGCGCCCTGTCGTCGACGCCGGAAAAGGCGCAGGCCTCCGGCCGCGAACTCGGGCTCGACCCCTCGCGCAGCTATTCCGATTTCAAGGAAATGGCGATCCGCGAAGCCAAGCTGAAGAACGGCATCGAGGCCGTTGCGATCGTGACGCCGAACCATGTCCATTACGAAGCCGCCAAGGAGTTTCTGAAGCGCGGCATCCACGTCATCTGCGACAAGCCGCTGACCTCGACGCTGTCCGATGCGAAAAAGCTGAAGAAGCTGGCCGACGAGAGCGATGCGCTGTTCGTGCTGACCCACAATTACACCGGTTATCCGATGGTCCGCCAAGCCCGCGAAATGGTCGCCAATGGCGATATCGGCGCCGTGCGCCTCGTCCAGATGGAATATCCGCAGGACTGGCTGACCGAGAACATCGAGCAGTCCGGCCAAAAGCAGGCCTCCTGGCGCACGGACCCGTCGAAGTCGGGCGCCGGTGGTTCGACCGGCGATATAGGCACGCATGCCTATAACCTCGGTGCCTTCGTGTCTGGCCTGGAACTGGAAGAACTGGCGTCCGATCTCGACAGCTTCGTCGATGGCCGCGCGCTGGATGACAATGCCCATGTGATGATGCGCTTCAAGGCCAAGGACGGCCAGCGGGCGAAGGGCATGCTCTGGTGCAGCCAGGTGGCTCCGGGTCATGAAAACGGCCTGATGGTCCGCGTCTACGGCACCAAGGGTGGCCTCGAATGGACCCAGAAGGATCCGAACTATCTGTGGTACACGCCGTTCGGCGAGCCGAAGCGCCTGGTCACCCGCGCCGGCGCCGGTGCCGGCCCTGCTGCCGCCCGCGTCTCCCGCATCCCGTCGGGCCATCCGGAAGGCTATCTCGAAGGCTTCGCCAACATCTACACCGAAGCCGCCCGCGCGATCTTTGCAAAGCGCAAGGGTGAAGCGGTCGATCCGGCTGTCATCTATCCGACAATCGACGATGGCATGAAGGGCATGGTGTTCGTCGATGCCTGCGTCCAGTCATCGAAGCGCAATGGTGCTTGGGTGAAGGTCTGATCGCTACAGCGCCTCAACGAAATTCGCCCTGCCGGTAAAATGGCAGGGCGACACAGTTCTCGACGATTCTGCGGTTGACTTTTGGTCTTTCCGGATTACTGCAACGTTTCAGATTTCCAGACTGACGCGGAATACCTCCGTTGTACCCCGCGCAATCCGAAGAGAACGACGATGATCGAAGCAAAAAAACTGGCCGAGCGTTTCCCCGGCGATTTCATTTTCGGCGTGGCAACGGCTTCTTTCCAGATCGAGGGTGCCTCCAAGGCTGATGGCCGCAAGCCGTCGATCTGGGATGCGTTTTCCAACATGCCGGGCCGGGTGCACAATCGCGACAATGGCGATATCGCCTGCGATCACTATAACCGGCTGGAAGAAGATCTCGACCTGATCAAGAGCCTCGGTGTCGATGCCTATCGCTTCTCCATCGCCTGGCCGCGGATCATTCCGGAAGGCACCGGGCCGATCAACGAGAAGGGTCTGGATTTCTACGATCGCCTCGTTGACGGTCTGAAGGCGCGCAACATCAAGGCCTTCGCGACGCTCTATCACTGGGACCTGCCGCTGGCGCTGATGGGCGACGGTGGCTGGACCGCGCGCACCACCGCCTATGCCTATCAGCGTTACGCCAAGACTGTGATGGCCCGGCTGGGCGACCGTCTCGATGCGGTCGGGACCTTCAACGAGCCCTGGTGCTCGGTCTGGCTGAGCCATCTCTACGGCATCCATGCGCCGGGCGAGCGCAACATGGATGCGGCGCTCCACGCACTGCATTTCACCAATCTCGCCCACGGTCTGGGCGTTGCCACGGTGCGCGAGGCGCAGCCGAACCTGCCCGTCGGCATCGTCATCAACCCGATGCACATCTACGCCGGCAGCGATAGCGCCGAGGACAAGGCTGCCGCCGAGCGCGCCTTCGATTTCCACAATGGCGTTTTCTTCGGCCCGATCTTCAAGGGCGAATATCCCGAAAGCTTCCTCTCGGCGCTCGGTCACCGCATGCCGGCGATCGAGGATGGCGACATGGAGACGATCAGCCAGAAGACCGACTGGTGGGGCGTCAACTATTACACGCCGATGCGTGTCAGCCATGATCCGGCGGAAGGTGCGGAATTCCCCGCCACTGTCAGCGCCAAGCCGCTGAGCGATGTCAAGACCGATATCGGCTGGGAGGTGTTCCCGCAGGCGCTGGGCGATCTCATCCGCACCGTCAACGAGCGTTACGCGCTGCCGGATTGCTACATCACCGAGAATGGTGCCGCCTACAATATGGGTGTCGAAGACGGCGTGGTCGTTGACCAGCCGCGCCTCGACTATGTCGCCGAGCATCTTTCCGTCGTGGCCGATCTGATTACCGAAGGCTATCCGATGAAGGGCTATTTCGCCTGGAGCCTGATGGACAATTTCGAATGGGCGGAAGGCTACAAGATGCGCTTCGGCATCGTCCATGTCGATTACGAGACGCAGGTCCGCACCATCAAGAAGAGCGGCCACTGGTACAAGGAGCTGGCCGAACAATTCCCGAAGGGCAACCACAAGCCGGGATGACAGGTGAGCGTCAAACTGCATCATGGCCGGGGTGATTCTGCCCCGGAGATGCCGATGCCCCGCCCGCTTGTTCTCTATGCGCTCTGCGGCAGCCTGCGAAAGGCATCCAGCAATCGCGCCCTGCTCGAAGCGCTCCGTGATATCGCGCCAGCCGATATCACCATCGAAATCTGCGAGTTGATCGGCGATCTGCCGATCTTCAATCCGGATCGCGAGGCCGACGATATGCCGGCGTCGGTTCTGGCGCTGGCCGCGAAAATCCGTGCCGCCGATGGCCTGATCGTCGCCTCGCCGGAATATGCCCATGGCATTCCCGGCGGTCTGAAGAATGCGCTCGACTGGCTGGTGTCGCGCGACGAAATCCCGCACAAGCCGGTCATGCTCGTCCACGCCTCCCATCGCGGAGATGATGCGCTGGCCGCCTTGACCGAGGTCCTGAAGACTATATCGGTCCGGCTGGTAGACGAGAGCTTTTTCCGCATCAATCTCCTCGGCAAGACAGTCGAGCAGCGCACGGCAATCCTGGCGGAACCCGGCACGCAAGCTCTTCTTTCGGAAAATCTTCAGCGGTTTCTGCAGGTGATTGCGGACTGCCGAACTGATAAGACGGACTGCCTGTCAGGGCCAGCATTCAGAGAGAGAGCTTTATGAAGCGAGTCGACGAAAGTGACGAACGATCTCAAGCAGACTTGGAGCTCCGCGAAACTTGGGATCGCTCCTTGGATATTCAGGGGCGGATGGGACTGACGCGGTTGACTGCCAGTGAGCGGTCCGCGTTGATGGGAATTGCCATTCGCGAGGCATTGATCTGGGGTGGAATTGTTGAGGTTATGACAATCGGCGCATACCTGCTGATTCGTTTTACTGATGGAGACTGGGGTAACTCTTGGAGTGGCCTGCTGAATGGTCCAATTGTTGTTGCAGGTTATTTCTTCTGGAAGCGTCGCAAGCTGCTTGATAGATCAACAGCTATGTGGAGTGCCAAAAGAGAAGAATTGCTCACTGAACTGATCGAACGTAACCGTTCTAAGTGAGCTTCAAATATTCGGTGGCCGAAAACCATAGCGAAGTAGTTTAGGTACTATTTGTTTCCCATGGCCCTTCGTCTCTCTTCCCTCGACAAAGACCTTCTGGACGGCGCCCACGGCGAGGCCGCCGCCTTCTGCATGCGCCTGCTCACCCGCTTCGCGGAAGCGGTCGGCGCCGAAAGCTTCATCGATATCGACGGCGCGCATATCGATGGCTGTCTTTACCTCGGTCAGGTCAGCCTCGATTTTGTCGAGCATCTGGTGCAACTCAGGGGCCGTGTCCGGGTGCCGACCACGCTCAATGTCGGATCGGTCGATCTCATCCATCCCGAACTGTTTCACGGTGACCGCGAGATCGGCACCAATGGCGCGCGGCTGATGAAGGCGCATGAAGAACTCGGCTGCATGCCGACATTTACCTGTGCGCCCTATCAGACGATCTTCAAACCCCGTTTCGGGGCACAGATCGCCTGGGCGGAATCCAACGCCATCGTCTTTGCCAATTCGGTCATTGGCGCGCGGACAAACCGCTATGGCGATTTCATCGATCTCTGTTGTGCGCTTACGGGCAGAGCGCCGTATTACGGACTGCATATCCCGGATAAGCGGCGCGCGCGGGTTCTGGTCGAGATTGAAAGCCTGCCGGAGGAGTGGACCGATACCGGGCCGGTCTGCGTCGCCGTCGGCCACGCGGTCGGCAAGCGCTGCGGCAGCCTGGTTCCTGTGATCACCGGCCTGCCTGCTTACACGCAGGAGGACGACCTGAAGGCGCTCGGCGCCGTTGCAGCTTCCTCGGGTGCTGTGGCCCTGTTCCATGCCGTCGGCCTGACGCCGGAGGCACCGACCGTCGAGGCCGCGTTTCAGGGACATGCGCCGGACGAGACGATCCGTCTCACGGCCGACGATCTGCGCGCAACGGTTCGCAATCTTTCGACCGTGCCGGATGGCACGCCGCTGGTCGGCGTCAGCCTCGGAACACCGCACTTTTCGTTTGAGGAATTCGCCCGTCTCATGCCGTTGGTCGAGGGCGAAAAGCCTGTCGTTCACATCTACATCAACACCAATCGCGGCGTTCTCGAAGAACTGGCTGCCCGTGGCTGGAAAGATATTCTGGAGGCACAGGGGGCGACGCTCGTCATCGACACCTGCACCTATGTCACTGCGATCATGCGCGACATGTCCGGCGCGATCATGACCAATTCCGGCAAGATGGCCTATTACGCGCCCGGCAATATCGGCATCGACATCGCTTTCGGTTCGCTCGCCGAATGCATGGCTTCGGCGCGGGCGGGGAAGGTGGTGCGGCTGTGAGCGAAACGATCGATGCTGTCACACTGGCCGCCGGGTCGGCCGAGGGACCGGCCTTCGTGCTGTCCGAGCCGCTGAGCTTCTGGGGCGGGCTGGATTCGGCCACAGGCAGGATCATCGACCAGTGGCACCCGCAGAGGGATCAGATCATGACGGGGACGGTTCTCGTGATGAAGGCCGGGCGAGGCTCCAGTTCCGGCAGTTCCGTTTTGGCGGAAGCGATCCGCCGGGGAACGGGGCCGGCCGGCATCGTGCTGATGACGCGCGATGCGATCGTCACCGTCGGCGCCATGGTGGCGGCTGAACTTTATGGCGTCCATTGCCCGGTGGTACTGGCCTCGGAGGCCGATTGGCCCCGCATCATCGGCAGCGAACGGCTTGTCCTGCGCGCAGATGATGCAAAGGCGAAGCTCCAATTGTTGGGTGGAACACATTAGATACCCCTTTTTCAAGGGGCTGGCGTAAAGATTTTGGAATGCATTTTCTGGCAGGGTGGGCGCATCCGGAGTACTTGATGCGCAGACTATCGAATATCCTTCAGAATATCATGGGCCTGAAGCGGCAGAACGTCGTGCTGCTTCTGCTGGTTTCGTTTGCGCTGGTCGTCGTTGTCGTGATGGCCATCGTGCTGACGGCGTTGCGCACTGTTGCCTCCACCACCAATGCGCTCGATGAAAGCCGCTCCCGCCAGGCCATGTCCGGCGCGCTTGCCATGATGCGTAATCAGATGGCGACGACCATGCATGATTATGCCGTCTGGGACGATGCGGCGCGTGCGGTCTATGCACCGGATTCGGAAGATTGGATCATCGAGAATTTCGGTCTTGCCAGTGAGGCTTCAGACCTCTTCGACACCGCCTATCTGCTCGGCCCGAGTAACACGGTGGTCATGGCTTATCAGCGCGGGGTTCGGTTTACCGTGCCTCCATCGGAATTTCTGTCACCCGCCTTCCGCGTGATGATGAAGACGGTGCGTGACGCCGGCATGAGCGATAACGCGGAGACGGCTGGTTTCGTGCAAACCAGGGAAGGCGTGGCGGTTGTCGGTGTTTCGACGATCCGGGCAGCGTCGGCCGATGTGTCCGTTCCGAGCGACCGGCTGCAGCAACTGGTCTTCATTCGCCATCTCGATCAGGACAAGATTGCTGAGATCGCGAAAACCTATCTCATCCAGGACCTGCGCCTCGTCGATGCCGCAAACGTTCATCCCGGTGCCGCCCTGATCAAGGATCCTGCGGGCGATCTGATCGCCGGCCTTGCATGGATTGCGCAGAAGCCTGGAGACGTCAGCTACCATCAGGTTCGCCCCTATGTCCTGCTGGCCATATCCGTCGTCGGTGTTTTTGTCATTCTTCTTGTGATCGCCGGCGGAGCAGTTATCGCCCGGTTGCGCGGCGATGAGATCGCGGCGCGCAGGATGGCGCTGAAGGACCGGTTGAGCGGCCTCAGGAACCGGGTGGGCCTGTTCGATGGTCTGCAGGCCATGATCGATGATGCCGAGGACCATCGCACGGATGTCATGCTGTTCTATCTCGATATGGACGGATTCAAGGAGGTCAACGATGTCTATGGACATGCGACGGGCGACCGCCTGATCAAGAGCGTGTCGGTCGGCCTCTCGCATCTGGTGCCGGAAGGTGGTCTTCTCGCCCGTCTTGGTGGCGATGAGTTTGCGATCGGGATACCGGTAAAACTTGGCGACGCGGATAAGCCGTCGCTGGAGATGCATATCCTCGACTTCTTCTCGGAGCCCTTCGTGATCGGCGATCTCGTGGTGGTGGTCGGAGTCAGCATCGGCACCGCGATCTCGGCGCTTGGCGCGGTTGACGCGGAGGAACTGCTGCGGCGGGCAGACATCGCCATGTACAAGGCCAAGGCAGAGGGGCGCGGCCGTGCCATTGCGTACGATGCCGATATGGACGCAGTGCTCGCCGAGCGCAAGGCGCTGGAAGCTGCCCTGCGCTCAGGTATTCAGTCCGATGAGTTCTACGTCGTCTACCAGCCCGTGGTCGATGCAGGATCCTATGCGATCATCGGCCTTGAAGCCTTGTTGCGCTGGAAATCGCCGGTGATGGGTATGGTGTCGCCCGATATCTTCATTCCGCTGGCCGAGACGACGGGGCTGATCGACAAACTCGGTTTGTTTGTCATGGAAGAGGCGCTGCGGGTAGTTCGCAGCTGGCCGCAGATCGGTATTTCGATCAATGTGTCACCGGCACAGTTCCGCAATCCGTTCTTCATCCCGAAGGTGTCGCGCCTGCTTGAGGAAAGCGGCGTGCGCCCGTCATCTGTGACGCTTGAAGTCACCGAGGGTTACTTCATCCACAATCCGGAACAGGCCCGTCGCATGATCGGCGCGCTCAACGGGCTCGGCGTTCGCATGGCGCTCGACGATTTTGGTGCCGGCTTTTCCAGCATTGGGTATTTGCGCCAGTTCGGTTTTGATCGGCTGAAGCTCGATCGCTCGATGATCCGGGCGCTGGAAGATGGTCCAAGCGGCCGCGACATGCTGCAGGCGACGCTGGCACTCGCTGCAGCCCTGGATATTCCGGTAACCGCGGAGGGCATCGAGACCGAGGAAGAGGCAGTCATCCTGCGGCTTTGCGGCTGCGATCACCTGCAGGGCTACTATTTCTCACGTCCGGTCGAGGAGGCGGCGCTTCCGGCCTTTTTGGCCGACAAGGCGGCACCGGGGACGGTGGCGCTTTCGGCTTGATGGGTCTCGCTGCTTGGCGGCCCGGCCTGTCGAAGTCGCAGGCTAATCTCAGCTTCCCAGATGCCGCTCGCCGCGGCTCTTTGCCAGGTCGATCTGGTGCTGCCGCTGGCGGTACCGCAGGCGGTCTTCTTCCGTGCGGGTCTCGTGGCAATGGATGCAGGAGACGCCGTCCTCGTGGTGCGGGGATAGCAGGTCCTTTGGCGTCAGCGGCTGGCGACAGGCGTGGCAGAGGACGTGCTCGCCTTCCTTGAGGCCATGCGTCACCGACACGCGTTCGTCGAAGACGAAGCAGGCGCCGTCCCATAGGCTTTCTTCCTCGGACATCTCTTCGAGATATTTCAGGATGCCGCCCTTGAGGTGGTACACCTCGTCGAAGCCCTGTTCCTTCATGAAAGCCGTCGCCTTTTCGCAGCGGATGCCGCCAGTGCAATACATTGCAATCTTTGGCTTCGAGGCGAGGTCGGTATTGTTCTTCACCCAGTCGGGAAACTCGCGGAAGCTCTTGGTGTTGGGATCGACCGCACCTCGGAACATGCCGATCGCGGTCTCGTAGTCGTTGCGGGTATCGATCACGATCGTATCGGGATCGGAAATCAGCGCATTCCAGTCCTGCGGCGCCACATAGGTGCCGACGATCTTGTTGGGGTCGATATCCTCGACGCCCATGGTGACGATTTCCTTCTTCAGCCGCACCTTCATGCGCAGGAACGGCATGGAGGAGGCCCAGCTTTCCTTGTGTTCGAGCGCGGAAAATTCCGGCTGGCTGCGCAGGAACGCGAGAACGGCGCGAATGCCGTTCTCAGGACCGGCAATCGTGCCGTTGATACCCTCGTGGGCGAGCAGCAGCGTTCCCTTGACCCCGTTGTCGTCACATATCTCTTGCAGCGGCTGCCGGAAGTCGGCGAACCTCTCGAACGAGACGAAATGGTAAAGTGCGGCCACCAGAAATTGGCTTCTCTGGTCGAGAGTGGCGGCGTCCGGGCGAGGCGTGTGCAAGGTGTCGGTCATGCGCAGTGAAATACAGCTTTCGGCCCTTTCGCGCAATTCCCCTGCCGCATGGCAGGTCTGCGGCCCGATGTCTCGGGCCGCGCGTCGGGTCCATCAGGCTGCTTCCTGCGTGGAAACACGCAGCCGATGCCCATCCGGATCGGCACAGGTGAAGGTATAGTCGGTTTCCGAAGAGACTGGCTCCTGCAGGATGGTGACACCCTTTCGGCGCCATTCATCATGAAGGGCATCGACCCCTTCGCGGCCGGCAACACGGATCGGAAGTTCGACATCGCGCATGCTGGCGATGGCGTGCGCGCGGCTTCTCCGTGCCAGGCCGAGCTTCAGAGCATCGTTCATCAGGACAACCGCATAGCTTGGCGACAATTCCAGCGGCAGGGCGCCGAACATGGCCATATAGAAAACGGCGCTCTCCGCCCGGCTTTCGACGGGCAAGATAAAATCGGTTTTCATGGCAGTCTCCTCTTAGGTTCACGAAGACTGTTTTAAATCGGTCTGCTGTCAGTTTATGGCAGCAGGATTCACATGTCGTGCGGAAGCTTCACCGTCTTGCGCCAAGCGGCCAAAAGATGGTGGCGTTTGCGCGGCGCGCGCACATCGGTCACAACAAGGGAATTGATGCGATCAGCACGGAAGTGACGGAAATCGTTGCGTAATTCGCACCAGCCGATGAGAATTCGAACTTCTTCAAGATAACCGAGTGCAAACGGCCAGATGCGCCGGGTCGTCGGTGTTCCATCCTTGTCGGCATAGTCGAGATCCAGTTTCAGGCCCTGGCGGATCGCGTCGCGAATGACAGCAAGATCCATCGTGCCGACATCGGGCCGGCGGACGGAGGGCACGAGCAGGGAATTGGTTTCGAGCTCATGGCGCAGGTCCGCGGGTAGCACCGCCGCGATTTTCGACAGGGCATTTCCTGCCGCCTCGCGCAGGTCGTCGTCGGTTCGCGCCGCCACCCAACGCGCGCCGAGCACCAGCGCCTCGATCTCCTCCTCGCTCAGCATCATCGGCGGCATCAGGAAGCCAGGCTTGAGCACGTAACCGAAGCCCGGCGCGCCCTGGATGTCGGCACCCTGTGCCTGCAGCGTGGCGATGTCGCGATAGAGTGTACGGATGCTGACGCCGAGCCGCTGCGCCAGCGTATTGCCGCTCACCGGCCGCCGATAGGTGCGCAGAAGCTGGATGAGGTCAAGGAGACGAGTGGAGCGGGACATGTATCCTTATACTGTCAAAGATTGGCAGCATCAACAGGGTGGCTCAGGCAGCATTTCGCCAAAGCAATGCGATCCGGCGAGCCTCGTCGCGAGGGCGATCAAGGAAGACTTCGTCTGCAAGCTGCAGCGCGGATTGGCGAAGAGCCTCCTGCCGGGCGATCACGGCAGACAGCAGATGAGCGATATCCTCGCTCCGGGTAAACAGATGCGGATGTGCGTTGGCGAACGATGTCAGCAGCGCAAGATCGTTGTGGTGGCCAAGCAGGTCGACCATTTCAGACGCAGCCACGCGCTTGGCATGCATCGCCGAAGGCCAGAGATCCCGCAGCAAACTCAGGTAATGTCGGTAATCCTGGCCACGCTTGCGCAATTCGTGAAAGAGATGGGTATCGGTGGTGTTTTCACAAGCGCGCCACGCCGCGCGTGCCCGTTTCAAAAGCGTGCGCCATCCCTTGTCGATGCGCGTCTCATCTCGTTTCTTGCCGCCTTTGAAATCGACCCTTGAAAGCGCCTCCAGTGCTTGGCTGCAGGTGGCGATTGCCGAGGCGACGCTCTCCGCGATCTCCGTCGTAGCGCCTTCGTTGTCCTTGAAATGGTCTGACAGGATTTTCTTCACACGCTCCAGCATGACCCGCTCGTCATCGTTTCTGGCGTGTTCCAGCAAGTATCGGCTGACTTCCACCAAGGCCGTTGCGTCGCGAAGAGCAGATAATGTCCGGGCCATGTTCCGGATGCGGGCATTTTCCCGATCCCGAAAGACCGGAACGTCGTCGGCAACGAGGCGATAGAGCGACCGAAGCTTCTTGAAATTTTTCCGCGCCGCATGGATCGCCTCCAGCATTCCTTCCGGATGGGTGGTAAGCACAGCGATCGCTTCGTCCAGTTGCTCCGCACCTGCCGCCTTGAACTCTTCGGAAAAACGCTCAGAGGGGCGAATACGATAGCCCATGGCCTGTCCTCGAAAACAACGGCTCGGTTGAAAGGTACTGATTGGAATAGTGAAAGTCGCCCGTCACCTCGGCGCCGAGCCAGTCGGGAAGACGCGGTTCGTCATCCTCCGCCTTCAGTTCGACCTCTGCGATGACGAGACCGTCATGGGCTCCGCTGTAAACATCGATCTCCCATGTGAAGCCGTCATATTCTACTTCGTAGCGAGTCTTCTCGATCATGAGGCCGATGGCCTTCGACATCAACTCCCGGGCGTCATCGACGGGGATTTCGTATTCGAACTCGTCGCGCGTCATGGCGCCGGAGCCGAGCTTGATCGTCAACTTCGCGCGCTTGCCGTCCATCAACCGTACGCGGAGGGATCGTCCGTCCATCGTCACAATATAGGCTTGAAGCAGGGCGGTTCCGGCATTGGCGTTACTGCGCCAGTCGTTCGACGCGACGAGAAACTTTCGCTCGATTTCCTTGGCCATTGCCCCGCCCACGCTGAAATATCAATTCGTTGGCGCGCAGACTACAGGATTGTAGAAGGGCGGCAAGCGCAAGATTGTAGTGAATGAGTGACGTCCCTCATCCGTTTTCGCATCACGCCGCGAGTTGGCTGTCAGGTTTGCTTCATCATGGCAGGATAGGTTTGGTATCGACAAAGGCGGGCGGGAAGAGTATTCGAACCCCACTTCAATCGTTTTAAAAAAGGTTGCCGGCATGAGCGAGAAAACCGAGAAGCTTCTTTCCGTCCTGAAACTGCAGCCGGTCGTTCCGGTGCTGATCATTGACGATCTGGCGACAGCGGTGCCGCTGGCCCGCGCTCTGGTCGCAGGCGGCCTGAAGGCGATCGAAATCACGCTGCGCACGACAGCCGCGCTCGAGGCCATCCGTGCGGTTGCCAACGAGGTTGAAGGTGCCGTTGCCGGTGCCGGCACCATCCTCAACGCCGCACAGTATGAAGCCGCCGTCGAGGCCGGTTCGCAGTTCATCGTCAGCCCCGGCACGACCCAGGAACTGATCGATGCCGCCAACGATTCCGAAATCCCGCTGCTTCCGGGTGCGGCTACTGCCAGCGAAGTCATGGGCCTGCGCGAAGAAGGCTACAAGGTGATGAAGTTCTTCCCGGCCGAGCAGGCCGGTGGCGCCGCTTACCTCAAGTCGCTGTCGTCGCCGCTCGCCGGCACATTCTTCTGCCCGACCGGCGGCATTTCGCTGTCGAACGCCAAGGACTATCTGTCGCTGCCCAACGTCGTCTGCGTCGGCGGTTCCTGGGTCGCGCCGAAGGACCTGGTCGCCAAGGGCGATTGGGCTGGGATCACCAAGCTCGCGGCCGAAGCTTTCGCGCTGACGAACTGAGACGGGCTTCTTTAAAGGTTTCGAAGGCCGGAGCATCTGCTTCGGCCTTTTTCGTGCCCGCCTTCTTTTATTTGTATTCTTTTCGTCGCATTCCTATGTCTCAGTCCGACAAGTTCAACCGGCCCAAAGGGAGTGCGACCGAATGTTTGACGCGAAGAAATTGCTGGATCAGTTCCTGGGCTCGCAGGTCCCCGGTGCGGGAGGAAGCGTGAAGGATCGGGCAGGGCAGGCGATCGAACTTGCCAAGAACAATCCCTGGAAGACAGGCGCCCTTGCCGCCGTCCTGCTTGGCACGGAAACTGGACGTGAAGTCGGCGGTGCGGCTCTGAAGATTGGTGGTCTCGCCGCCATCGCGGGCCTCGGATATCAGGCCTACAAGAACTATCAGGCTGGCAAGGCGCCGGCCGAAGCACAGCAGGAAGCCCAGGCCCAGCCGGAGCTTCTGCCGCCGCCAGCCGATTCCGGTTTCAGCACGCAGCCCGAAGCCATCCGCAACGATTTCGTGCTCGTTCTCGTGCGCGCCATGATCGCCGCCGCCCGCGCCGATGGCCATATCGATGACGCCGAGCGCGCCCGCATCATGGACAAGGTCAAGGTGTCTGGTCTGGATTCAGAAGCCGAAAGCTTCCTCAACGACGAACTCAACAATCCCGTCGACCTCGACAGCATTGTCGCGACTGCGCGGACGGAGGAAGAACGCGTCGAACTTTACACCGCCTCGCGTCTGGCCATCGATGCCGATACCCGCGCCGAGCGTGGCTATCTCGATCTTTTGGCCGGACGCCTCGGCCTTGCCGATGCGCTGATCGATCATATCGAGGCGACTGTCTCGGCAGCCAAGGGGCCGGTGGTCGAGGCGCAGGCCAACGCCCCCCAGACGTCCGTTCCGCAGGTCGGCGAACCGCCGATCAAGTCGCCCTGGTGATCGATCCATCACGACTTTGCATTTGCGCGGCATCCCTGCCTGCCCTATGCCAAAGCTGAAACGAGAGCATTGGTCCGAACGTCCATTCGGGCCGGTACTCTTATCAGCGGTATGCGGTATCTCAGGAGCAAACGATGTCCGATCTCGCCAATTGGAAGCCCCGCCCGGCGCCGCAACCGGTGACGCTCGAAGGCCGCTATGTATCGATTCGGCCCTGTGACCGCGCGGCGCATCTGGAAGCGCTCTGGCAGGCCTTTGGCGGTCTGGATATCAACACCCGCCTGCAATATTTCGCGCAGGACGATTTCGGCGGCATCGAGGATTTCGACACATGGCTGACTGCCGTCCAGAAGTCCGGCTGGGTCACTGAAGTCTTCGTCGACAAGGCGAGCGGCGAGGTCGTGGGTCTCGCCAATTACATGCGGCCCGACCCGGCCAATGGCGTCGTCGAAGTGGGTGGCGTGGCGCATTCCTTCGCAATGGCACGTTCGCCGCTGTCCACCGAAGTTCATTACCTGATGGCCAAGCATGCTTTCGAGGACCTCGGCTATCGGCGTTATGAATGGAAATGCGACAACCGCAACGAGGCGAGCAAGAAGACGGCCGTGCGGCTCGGTTTCTCCTTCGAGGGTGTTTTTCGCCAACACATGCTGTCGAAGCGCGCGAACCGTGATACTGCCTGGTTCTCGATGATCGACAAGGAATGGCCGCTGTTGAATGCGGCCTTCGAAGCCTGGTTGTCGCCGGACAATTTCAATGCCGATGGCACGCAGAAGCGACGGCTGGAAGATATCCGCGCCGCACTGGCATGAAAGGAAGAGACATGACCGAGCCCCAGAAACAGGACCGCTCGCCGGCAATCGCTGCCGCAATCATCCTGCTCGTGGTCGGATTGGGCTTCTTCATCCTGCCGAAGATCATGCTCTGGCTGGGCGACTTCTCGCCTTGGCTGGCCGGCGCCTTCGGCACGCTGTTCGTGCTCGGCTTCTTCCTGATCTTCTGGCTGCGCGCCCGCTATCAGCGCCGGCGCGGGCTCTGACGCGCCTCAGCCCTGCAGCGAAGCGCCGAGCAAAACGAAACCCAGAACCAGCACCAGCAGGGCGCCGGAAATCTCGATGCCGTTGGTGATGCGCAGGGCGGCCGATCCGCTCGATGCGTAGCGAATGGCGAAGTCCTTGGCCGTGACGGCAAGCGTCGCCAGGATCGAGACGGTGATGGCCGTGCCGATCGACATGGCGAAGACCGACAGCACCCCGCCGAGATAAAGCCCATTCAATAGCGCGAAGCTCAGCACGATCAGAGCGCCGGAGCAGGGGCGTAGCCCCACCGCAATAATCGCGGACCAGGCTTCCCTCAGCGCGAACCGATCGCCCTTCAACATAGAAGGATCAGGCGCATGGGCATGGCCGCAGGTGTCGCAGACCTCGCCCGGACCATGGCTGTGCGCATGCGAATGGCCGTGATCATGAACGTGATCGTGATGATCATGATGAGCGTGACCATGGTGCCCATGGTCGCCAGCCGATGCAGAGGCAAGGCGACGCTCGCGCATGCCCTTCAGCTTGCGAAAAAGCAGCCAGCCGCCGAACGCTGCGATCAGGGCGTAGCTCACCACTTCGAGGAAATGCGTCGCCTGCGTCATCGAAATCGATGAGCCACGCAGCACGAGATAGGCCGCACCGACCAGCAGGATGGCGACACCGCCCTGCATCATCGAGGAAAGAAACGACAGGAGCACGCCGCGCTTCAGTTCGGTCTCGTTGGCGATCATGTAGGAGGAGATCACCGCCTTGCCGTGGCCGGGGCCGGCGGCATGGAACACACCATAGGCAAAGGACAGGCCGATCAGCGACCAGAGCTGCCACGGATTTTCCCGCATGCCTTTGATGGCATCGGTCAATGTGTGGTAGAAGCGCTGCTGTTCCATGTTGACGAAGGCGAAGAAGCCGCCGAACAGTCCATTGGTCTGGAAGGCCGGCTCGGCCGTGCCGATCCCGAGCGGCGATTGTGCGTGCGCCACGGCCGTGCAGGTGGCAAGCGCCACGATCGCCAGACCAGCAAGATGGAGCGGACGACGCGGCATCAGCATGAGAATTCGATCCGTGTTGCAAACATCTTCGACATATCGGTTCCGGTCGGATCGTTGAAGAAGGCGTCGGTCAGGCTGGCCTGGTTCTGCGCGAGTACCTCATCCGGGTCCGGACGTACCACCTTGTGCTGGCAGGCATTCAACTGGTCGCCAATCGGCGCCAGATCGTCATCGGTCGGAAAATCCATCGCCGTATACATGGTGGGATCATAAACCCCGAACGACATCGTGCCCTTCAGCGGCATCGGCTCGGCCGGCTTGACGGCGAACATCAGCAGCAGTTGCCCATCCTTGTAGTCGGCAGTGATCGCGTCCGGCTTGTTGACCTTTACGCTTTTGCCGTTGTCGGTGATGGTCGTGTAATAATTGTACTCGGCCAGTGAATCGAGAACTGTCTGGCCGACCTCCTGCAATTCGTCGGGGTCGAGCTGGGCGTTCGAATTCTTGTCGAAGTCCATCACCACGCTTGCTGAAAACAGCTCGTCGAAGCGCCAGACATTGCGCAGCTCGGTGATCTGGTTGCTGCCGTCGGCCACAATTTCCAAGCGCGCCTCGGCGAAAATGTGCGGATGGGCGAGAGCAGCGGTCGGTGCAAGCAATGTCGCTGCCGTCAGGATCAGGGACGATGGTTTCATGCTGTCGTGATTCCCGTGAATGTTGCGGCGCAAACCGGCTGTCATGCAATGTATGGCAAATGGGACGGAATTGGGACTTTCGACCTGAGGGGATGTCGTCAATTTCCCGTGTTCTTGCGAAACCATGTGTGCAGGAAATCGACCAGCGTCCGCACCTTGGTGGGTAGATAGCGCCGGTGCGGATAGATTGCATAGATGCCGCGATCCTTGGGAAGGAAGTCTTCCAGGATGGAGACAAGCGCGCCGGAGGCGATCTTCGGCCGGGCGATGAACTCCGGCACGCCGGAAATGCCGATGCCGGATTCCGCCGCGCGGATGGCTGCAAGCGGGCTGTTGACCTCGATCGGCCCGCCGACGGGAACGCTGAAGCCTGTCCCATCGGGCTCGATAAAGCGCCAGTTGCTGTAGGATCGTCCGTTGGTATCGATAATGCAGGCGTGCCGCGACAGTTCGGACGGGTGGTTGATCGGCCCGCTCTTTTCCAGGAATTCGGGCGAGGCGCAGATCTTGATCTGGAAGTCATCCAGCTTGCGGGCGATCAGTGTCGAATCTTCCAGTTTGGTAATGCGGATGGCGACGTCGAACCCTTCCTCGACCAGATCGACGAAACGGTCGTCGGAGACGATTTCCAGCGACAGTTCCGGATGCGCCTTGCCGAAATCGATCAGCGATTGCCCGATCTCGGCATCGACGAAGGTGCGCGGTGCCGAAATGCGCAGCCGGCCCTTCAGGTCGGAATTGCTGGCCCGGACGAGATCGGCGAGGTTGTCGATCTCCTTGAGGATCTCGGAGGCGGTCCGATAGTAGGTATGCCCCGCCTCGGTCAGCGAAAACTGCCGGGTGGTGCGGTTGAGGAGAAGGGCGCCCAGTTCATCCTCCAGTTCGCGCACATATTTGGACAAGAGCGCCTTGGAGCGGCCGACGCGGCGGGCGGCAGCGGAAAACCCTTCGGCATCGACGACGTCGATAAAGGCGCGGATGCGGGTCAAGGTATCCATGTCGTCCCTCGCTTCTCGGGCTGCGGCCCGCATTCTGATTCGTGTCGAGGCCCTTGCTTTGCGTCCCACCGTCGGAAGGAGAGGCACCAAAGGCCGTTTATGGCGTTAACTTTCATCCGACAGCCCATGTCGCCCGCTCGCCGCGAAAAAGGACCTTAAAACAAGATGTTGGTTTCTGCGACAGCGCAAGTCGAATTGTTCGAAAAATGTGAACATCTTAATGGGATGGCCGGCCGGTAAAAATTCATCGGTCAATTTGAAAAAAGTCTTGATTACGACAATGTTTTTTCTTATCTCCCCCTCAGCCCAAAGTCGCACGTGCCCATGGGTGTCCGCCGAACCCTCGAACTGGGAGAAATCCCTAAGGTGAGGAAATCGGTAAGGTACCTGGAATTAACCCCTCCAGTCGCTATCCCGGCCAACCGGGAAATGCGAGGACATCTGAAGCAACGACGGTGCGGGCCTTTTTGTTCTCTTCCGGCTTTCCATCAGCCGGGATTACTAAGAGGCACACCTTCATTGCCCGAAGTGCGGTAGGGTTCTCCCACCAATCAAAGGCAGACAAAGCCGAACAAAGCTCTTGGCGGGGCGTTGTTCAAACAACCGCGCATTATGCGCATGTCTGGATCCGGGGTCTCCACCGGCTGGTTCCAGCACATGTTCGCGTATGCCCTTTGTCCTCCGGTTTTCCGGAGCCTAACAGATTGGGGAATACCATGACCACTGCACGCATCATCGACTTCCTGAACACCCGACGTCCCGAAGGTCCCTGCCTTGTGGTTGACCTCGATGTCGTGCGTGACAATTTCAAGGCTTTCCGACACGCTCTGCCGGACAGCTCGATCTACTACGCCGTCAAGGCAAACCCGTCGCCGGAAATCCTGCGCCTTCTCGCCTCCATGGGCTCCAACTTCGATTGCGCGTCCGTCGCTGAAATCGAAATGGCGCTCGATGCCGGCGCGACCGCTTCGCGCATCTCCTTTGGCAACACGATCAAGAAGGAACGCGACGTTGCCAAGGCGCATGCCCTCGGCGTTTCGCTCTTTGCTGTCGACAGCCATGAGGAAGTCGAGAAGATTTCCCGTGCAGCTCCGGGCGCCCGCGTATTCTGCCGCGTCCTGACGGATGGTGAAGGTGCCGAATGGCCGCTGTCGCGCAAGTTCGGTTGCGTTCCGCAGATGGCCGTTGACGTTCTCGTCTACGCGCACCAACTCGGCCTCGTATCGCATGGCGTCTCGTTCCATGTCGGTTCGCAGATGACCAAGGTCGATGCCTGGGATTCGGCCCTTGCCGATGCCAAGCGCGTCTTCGTGCAGCTGGCCAAGCAAGGCATCGAGCTGAAGATGGTCAACATGGGCGGTGGTTTTCCGACCAAGTATCTGCGCGACGTGCCGTCGGCTGAAGCCTATGGCAAGGCGATCTTCGGTTCGCTGCGCAAGCACTTCGGCAACAACATCCCGGAAACGATCATCGAGCCGGGCCGTGGCATGGTTGGCAATGCCGGCGTGATCAAGGCGGAAGTCGTCCTGATCTCGAAGAAGTCGGACAATGACAACCACCGCTGGGTGTTCCTCGACATCGGCAAGTTCGGCGGCCTCGCCGAAACCATGGACGAAGCGATCCGTTACCCGATCCGCACCATCCATGACGCCGACGAAATGGAGCCTTGCGTTCTGGCCGGCCCGACCTGCGATTCGGCCGACGTGCTGTACGAGAAGAACATGTATCCGCTGCCGATCTCCCTTTCGATCGGAGACGAGGTTCTGATCGAAGGCACCGGCGCCTACACGACCACCTACTCGGCGGTCGCTTTCAACGGCTTCGACCCGCTGAAGGCCTACGTCATCTGATTGGCGTCATCTGATCAGTCTGCTCCGGTCGAAAGCCGGAGCAGCAAATTCACAATTTGTCTTCGATACCGTTTGAATCGGTTTTGAGTTCGGGAGGCCAAGATGGCCGCTGTTCTTGATTCTGTCCGCGCTTTCTTTGCGCAGAATGCCTTCACCATCGACATGGAAAATGCTGGCGACGTCGTCGCGCGCGAAAACCTGCTCGACCGCGCCATGGGTCCGAACCGTCGCCGCAAGTCGTCGGAAACCCTGCGCCGTGGCCGCGTCCCGGCCGAAGGCCTGGCGCTGGTTGCCCGCGATCCGGATGGCCATGTCATCGGCACGGTGCGCCTTTGGAATGTTGAAGCCGGCGTGACCCGCGACGGCGCGGCTGTCGACGCCCTGCTGCTCGGCCCGCTCGCGGTCGATGGTGCCCATGAAGGCAAGGGCATCGGCGCGGCCCTGATGCGCGCGGCCATCGGCGAAGCCAAGACGCGTGGCCATGGCGCTATCCTGCTGGTCGGCGATGCGCCGTACTACGAGCGCTTCGGCTTCTTCGCCGAAAAGGCCCGTCATCTGGTCATGCCCGGCCCGTTCGAACGCAATCGCTTCCTGGCGCTGGAACTCAAGGACGGCTGGCTGAACGGTGCCGCCGGCATGCTAGTTGCCAATGGCCGGAAGCTGGCCATGCCGAAACTGCGCCGCGCCGCTTGATTTCATCCCCGTTGATCCCCGCGCCTGAAAACCGTGTGATTCTCTGACGGTCTTCAGGGCGGGTAGCCGGGTTCGCGAACCGATCCGGCCCGGAGATGGTGCCGGAAGAGACGGGCAATCCCCGACAAATCCGGCATCGGCAGGCGGCAAAGCCTGAAACACCAACCAAACCAATAGCGCTGCCTGCCACGCCCCGAAGCAGCGCCACTCCGGAGCTCCGACTCTCCGGAGTGGGGTTTTCGCGCGGCAGGTTGTTTTTCAGAAGACCTTCTTGAGGAAATATCGCGGGATGGCGCCGGGAATGCCTTCCAGCACGCCGAACAGCGTATAGCCCCGCTTCTCGTAAAACGGCCTGGCCTGGAATTCGAATGTATCGAGCCAGACCCCGACATAGCCCCGATCGCGGGCGATCTTCTCCGCCTCGTCCATCAGCCGTGTTCCGAGCCCCATGCCGCGATACTGTTCGGGTAGGACCAGATATTTGATGAAGGCGAAGCCGTAGCCATCCGTCCCGTACAATCCGCCGACGATCTCGTTCGTATCGGGATCGCGGACATAGATGGCGAAATCCGGATCGTATTCGCTCTGACCGGTCTGGGCGTGATTGAAGACGGAAAGCGTCTTCGAAATTGCCTCGGGACCCTCCGCATCCGGGTCGGCGGCAACGATATCGATGATGGGAGGTCGCATGAACAGGGCCTTCTGGATCGCACGGCAGGGTGGAATGGCGGCGACTATAGGTGTGCTGGCGCAGGATCGGCAATGGGCGCCGAGGAAAATTGACTTTTCCCGAAGGGCGAACTAAAGGGAGCGAATGGGTGAGAGCCCCAGCCGTCCGCGAGCCTATGCTTTTGGTGAAGTCTCTCGTATCTCTTCGGTCGTCCCTGATTGTGGCGTGCGAATGGTGGCAATGCGGGCTCCCTCCGATAGACTGCACGCTCCATTTGGAGACTTTAAGATGCGTGGATCAGTCCCGCTTCCATCCCTCGATGCCCTGAAAGATCAGGCCAGGCGGCTGCGTGCCGGTCTGGCGACTGATGGTCAGGAGATCACCCATTCGAAATCGCTGGAGCTTCTGGCCGCGCAATATGGTTTTCGCGACTGGAACACCCTGCATGCGATGGTCGGAAACCGTCCGCCGCTGAACCCCTGGATGCTCGGATCACGGGTTAAGGGGCATTACCTCGGCCAACCGTTCGAGGCGAAAATCCTCGGCGTTCAGGCGCTGACTACTCAGCCGGGCCGCTATCGGCTTGTGCTGGATTTCGACGAACCCGTCGATGTCGTCACCTTCGAAAGCTTCTCGGCCTTCCGCAAGCGTGTCCATTGCACGATCGACGAAACCGGCCGCACGGTCGAGAAAACATCGAACGGCCGGCCACAGGTGGAATTGATGTGGTGAGATTTGGCGCGGGCTGACAGGTCCTGCGCCGTCATCGCTATCTGCCCGGCCTGTCCCAGCGATAGAGAATGTCCGGCTCCCTCTCTTCGTTTCCGGAGCCATCCGTCATTTCGATGGCGACGAAGCCGTGTCTTTCATAGAACCGGCGTGCTCTCTTGTTGCGCTGGAACGTCCATAGACGCAGCGACCGGGATGTCTCCAGCGCAATCTTGAGAAGTGCTGTGCCCGCACCGGCGTTCTGAAAACCGGGGTCGACATAGAGCTGCTCGACCCAATCGTCGTTGAAGGCGATGACCCCGATCAGCCTGCCGTCGATCTCGGCACCCCATATGCAGCACGTCGTGAGCAGATGTTCGGACCAATAGGCAAGGTCCTCCTGCGGTGTGTGCAGGGCGCCGATCCAGGGAAAGTTGGCATTGAAGGCCGCACGGTGAATGCGCGTGGCCGATGGCATGTCCTCAATCCCAAGCGGCCGCAGCGAAAGCGTCATGCGGTGATATCGACGACCCCGCAATCACCAGCTTCGGAGCCGAACGCCAACTGCCGGCCGTTCCGGTTCCAGGCCATGGCCGTGATCGCGCCTTTGCCGGGGCGGCGCAACAGGACTTCCTTGCTGTCGGCAAAGCGAACCACCATGATCATGCCGTCGGCATAGCCGATTGCCGCGATCTCCTCGACCGGGTGGCAGCAGACCTGTGTCACCATGATATTGGCGCGGGTGCCGAGTTCCAGCGGCGCCTTGCCCATCGGGCCGTCCTTGGCCTGGAACGGCCAGACGATAGCGGCCGGAGCACCCGACGAAGCGAGCCACTTGCCCTTGGCAGACCAGGACACCGACTTGATCTTGGCGGGGTAACCCGTCATGCGCATATGGCGGGTCTCGGTGCCGGGCTTGCTGTCCAGCTTCCAGCCGTGCAGCGCGTTTTCCTGCATGCTGGTGACGACGAAGCGGCCGTCGGGCGAGAAGGTGACGCCGGTATGAGCGCCCTTCCATTCGAGATCCACCGGCTGGCCGGCCATCGCCACCCAGTGCAGCGAAACCCCATTGTAGCGCGCCACCGCGATCCGCAGTCCCTTCGGCGCGAAGGCGATGCCCTCGACGGTGCGCTCCTCGGTGAAATCCTTGACTGTACCGTCTGCCAGCCGCACATGCGCCGTCTTGCCATAGGCATAGGCGACCGCGCCCTGCGGTCCGGCTGCGACCTGCGAAATCCACTTGCGCGGAACATTGGCGATCTCGCTCACCGTGCCGTCGGCCTGGATGCGCAGAACCTTGCCATCCTCGCCGCCGGTCAGAAGAGTATCGCTCGCCTCGTCGCGAATGGAGGACAACAGGCCCTCATGCGCCTCGATCGTCTTCTGGCCGTGGTCCAGCCGATGGATCAGGCCGGAGGATTCGGCAAAGAAGGGAATGTCACCCAGAAAGGCAACGCCGGCGACATGGCCGTTGAGATCGAGGGGAGCGACTGTAGGCATTTAAACCGGTTCTTCTTTTGAAATGGCAATCCAGTGTTCCGAATGGAAGCTCGATTTTGTTTTCCAGCTTTTGGCATCGAAGTACAGCGTCATCACTTCGCAGCCCTCCATTTCTTTGTATGGCAGCCAGGTCACCAGAATCCGTTCCCTGCCGAGATCAATGCCCGGTGACACTATTGCCATGTCAATGAAATGGCCTGCTGGTTGTGACAAGAGCCTGCGAAGCTCATCCGGCGGCGGACTTATCAACCGATCCTGCGCATCTTCCAGCGCTTGGTTCGGATCATACGGTTCCTCGTCATCGACAAGCCTGTAGTTGCCGGAAGTCAGGACGCAGGCGCCTTTGACTGGCACAGGCTGATCGACATAGGTAAACCGAAACCAGCGATCCCAATTCCCAAGCAGCCACTCCACCGAAAGCCCGTTGTCCAGGCTCCGGCTTTCGCGCGGAAAGACACTGAATATCAGGCCGGCCTTGTAGCCCGAGACGACCATCAGGCCGAGGCCGTATTCGTCATCGCGTGGATCGTAGACGAGGAGATCGACCGGTTCGGAGCCCGGCCCCAGATCGTAATTCTCGGGCAGCCGGAGAACGTCGCCGACGTCCAGCTGCCCGTGATGCATGTCCTCGATCGGTATCGCCATTTACGCTGCGCAGGCGTTGAACGTCCGTTCCAGCTTTTCGCGGTCCAGTTCGCGGCCGATGAAGACGAGGCGGCTTTCGCGCTTCTCGCCGTCCTTCCACGGGCGCTGGTGGTCGCCCTCGATGATCATGTGGACGCCCTGGACGACATAGCGTTCCGCGTCACCCTTGAAGGCGATGATGCCCTTCAGGCGCAGGATGTTCGGACCTTCCGTCTGGGTGATCTTCTGAATCCACGGGAAGAACCGGTCCGGGTTCATCTCGCCACCGCGCAGCGAGACGGACTGCACCGTCACGTCATGGATCGGCGACGGGGCGCGGTCGTGATGATCGTGATCATGGTGGTCATGCCCATGATGATCGTGGTCATGGTGGTGATGGTCATGATCGTGGTGATGATGGTCGTGGGTGCAATCCGGGCCGCAGGCGTGATCGTGGTGATGATGATCGTCCTGATCCAGGAAGTGCGGATCGTTTTCCAGTGCGCGCTCGAGGTTGAAGGCGCCCTGGTCGAGAACCTTGGTCAGGTCGATTTCCGAGCGCTGAGTGCGGTGGATGCGGGCCGACGGGTTGATGACGCGCACGGTCGCTTCGATCTTGGCCAGTTCTTCCGGGGTCACGAGGTCGGTCTTGTTGAGCAGGACGACATCGGCAAAGGCGATCTGGTCTTCGGCTTCGCGTGAATCCTTCAGGCGCAGCGGCAGATGCTTGGCATCGACCAGTGCCACGACGGCGTCGAGCTCGGTCTTTGCGCGCACGTCGTCATCCATGAAGAAGGTCTGGGCGACCGGCACCGGATCGGCAAGGCCGGTTGTTTCGACGATGATGGCATCGAAACGGCCGGGACGGCGCATCAGGCCTTCGACGACGCGGATCAGGTCGCCGCGCACCGTGCAGCAGACGCAGCCATTGTTCATCTCGTAGATTTCCTCGTCGGATTCGACGATGAGATCGTTGTCGATGCCGATCTCGCCGAATTCGTTGACGATGACGGCATATTTCTTGCCGTGATTGTCCGAGAGAATGCGATTGAGCAGCGTCGTCTTGCCGGCGCCGAGATAGCCGGTGAGCACGGTGACGGGAATGGGCTTGATGGCGGATGCTTCGGTCATGAGAACCTCGGAAATTGGGGCGCCTTCCGGCAGGGGGTGGTGCTGATATAGGAGATGCAACGCCCCAGCGCAAATCCCGCGCCGAGACCCATACGAATAAAATCACCGGTTTGCTTTTTTCCTAGCGAAGCGTGGCAACATCGAATGCGGCAACATCCTCCAGCAATTCGATAATTCCCGTGACAGCATGGGCGAGCAATGTTTCGCCGCGCTCCGCCGTCGCCGCGGACGCATCGCCTGCGACGCCGGCACTGTTCAGGTCGCTCATCTTCCAGCCGAAGGCATGCGGGCCATAGGCGCGCAGATGCTTGTAGTCTCGGGCAAAATCCGCCTGCCGTGATCCGAAGCGCTCTGCCTTGGTCATGTCGACCTTGGCCGGATCGAGCGCCAGCATCACCGAGGTCTCGATAGCGCCGCCGTGGATATCGATCGCCTTGTCCTCCGGGCTGATCCAGCCCTCCGGCTGCCCGAAGCGGGTCCAGCTCGTCGCGACCGTCAGCATGCCGAACCGCACGCGCGCTTCGGTGGCGACGATGGTGAGCAGCGGTGAATTGCCGCCATGGGCGTTGAGCAAAACGAGCTTGCGGATTCCCTCGTGGTTCAGTTCTTTGGCAATACCCAGCCAGCGCCGGACAGCCTCGTCGAACGCCAGCGAGCGGGTACCCGCAACATCCATGTGCTCGATCGAGTAACCGACCGGTTCCGCCGGCAGAAATGTAACGGGCAGGGCAGGGGGCAATCGGTCGATCAGCCGGGTCACAAGCCCTTCGGCGATCAGCGTGTCCGTATCGAGCGGCAGGTGCGGTCCGTGCTGTTCATGCGCCCCGAGCGGAAGGATGGCGATCCAGTCTCTCCGTGCGGAGGAAGGAAGCGCGGAATCATTGTCTTTCCAACGCGCTGCGGGGAATGTCATGCTCTTGTCAGCCTTTCGGTTGTACTTGCGGACAGGCGGTCATTCGAGTCATACAGGGGACGGAAGGCCGTGCAAGAAATTTGGTGGAGGACCGATGGGAAAGAAGAGCAAGGCCGAAAAGAAAGCCAAGGGCAAAAAGAAGCATGACATCGACGTGCACGCACAGGACCTTGCGTCGGTTCTGGTGCAGGCGGCGCGCTCGATGCGTACGGTCTTGTCGCGCAATCTCCTGGAAAGCGGCCTCTATGCCGGCCAGGACGGCGTGATGCTGGCGCTTGCCGAAACCGATGGCCTCACCGCCGGCGTGCTGGCATTGAAGCTCGGCGTCAAGGCGCCGACCATGACCCGCACCATCGGCCGCATGGAAGCGCAGGGTTTCCTGGAGCGTCGGGCGGATGAGGAAGATGCGCGGCTGACCAAGGTCTATCTCACCGAAGTCGGCCGTGACCGGCTGCAGATCATTTCCGATGCCGGCAAGACGTCGGAGGAGATGGCGACCAAGGGGCTGACGGAAAAGCAGATCAAGACCCTGATGAAGCTGTTGCGCGCTGTCGACGGCAATCTGCAAAGCACCGCTGCCGTCGAATAGAATTGCGAATCCGGCGAATGATTTGCCGATTGCAGCGGTAATTTAAACAGTTTAAAGAGGGTTTAAAAATAGCGGTGTACAGCCGATAAGCTCAGGGGGAAACGTGGCGCAGAAGATCAAGCTCTCCACCATTGCGGAAACGCTTGGTGTGTCCACGGCAACCGTATCCCTGGCCCTGCGCGACAGCCCCCTCGTTGCTGCGATGACGCGCGACAAGATCAAAGAACAGGCCCGGGCGCTCGGTTATATCTACAATCGGCGTGCCGCCAGTCTGCGTACATCCCGATCCGGCATCATCGGCGTCGTCGTGCACGACATCATGAACCCGTTCTACGGCGAAATCCTGAAAGCGATCGAGGCGGAACTCGATCGCGACCGGCAGACTTTCATTCTGTCCAACCACTACGATTCCGTCGAGAAGCAGCGCGCCTTCATCGAGACCCTGCTGCAGTTGGGCGGCGACGGTGTCATCATGTCGCCAGCGATCGGCACGCCGCCGGAAGATATCCAGTTGGCGGAAGACAACGGCATGCCGGCCATCCTGATCGCCCGCTCGATCGAAGGGCTCGATGTGCCGATCTTCAGGGGCGACGACGCCTACGGCATTTCGCTTGCCACCAATCACCTGATCAGCCTCGGCCACCGCGTCATCGCCATGGTCGGCGGCACGGACCAGACCTCTACTGGCCGCGACCGTTATCAGGGCTATGTCACCGCGCTCCGCAAGGCGAATATCGAGGTCGATCCGGACCTGCGCATTCCCGGTCCCCGCTCCATGCAAGGCGGGTTCGAGGCGGCGGTGCATCTCCTGTCATTGCCGCAAAAGCCGACGGCCGTGGTCTGCTGGAACGATCTCGTCGCTATCGGCATGATGAACGGCATCGCCCGCGCCGGCCTCGTGCCCGGCCGCGACGTGTCGGTGACCGGCTATGACGATCTCGAGGAAGCATCGATCGCGACACCGGCCTTGACCACCGTCTGGAACGGCCAGTCGGATGTTGGCCGCAGCGCCGCACGCGCCTTGCTCGACAAGCTCAATGGCAGCCACGAGCCCGACGGTATCCACCTCATCAAGCCCGAAATGCGGATCCGCCAATCGACCGGACCGCTTCGATCCCACACATCCGAATAGCCGGGTCCGATCCCGGAAAGGAGCGAACCATGTCGCACGGCCGCCCCCGCATTCTCGTGCCCGGAAAGATGAGCAAGCGCGTGCTCGAGCGTTTGCCTGAAACCTTCGACCTGATTTTCACCGAAGCTTCCGATCCCTCATTGGTAACGCCGGAAATGGCCTCCGACGTTCAGGGCATTGCCGTCTCGGGCAAGCTTCCGTCCGCCTTTGCGGATGCGTTTCCCAATCTCGAAATCATCGCCAATTTCGGCGTCGGCTATGACGGCATCGATGCTCGCCATGCGGCAAAGCGCGGCGTCGTCGTCACCAACACGCCGGATGTACTGACGGAGGAAGTGGCCGATACGGCGATCGGCCTGCTGCTCAACACGGTGCGCCAGTTGCCGGCAGCGGAGCAATGGCTGCGGCAGGGGCGTTGGGCCAGGGACGGAGCTTTCGCCCTGTCGCCGCTGACCCTGCGCGGACGTACGGTGGGCCTCTACGGTCTCGGCCGGATCGGCCTTGCCATTGCCCGGCGTCTCGAAGCCTTCGGCGTATCGATCGCCTACCATACCCGCACGCCGCGCGAGGGGCTTGCCTATACCCATTACCCGACGCTGAAGGGCATGGCGGAGGCGGTCGATACAATCATCGTCATCGTGCCCGGTACCGAGGCGACCCGGCGGACGGTCAATGCCGATGTGCTGAAGGCGCTGGGACCGAATGGTGTTCTGATCAATGTCGGTCGTGGCACGACTGTTGACGAAACGGCCCTGACGGATGCGCTGTCGAAAGGTGTGATCGCCGCCGCCGGCCTCGATGTGTTCGAAAACGAGCCGCATGTTCCGGAGGCGCTTCTGGCTTTGCCGAACACCTCGCTCTTGCCGCATGTCGGCTCCGCCTCGCAGGCGACGCGCAATGCCATGGCCGATCTGGTTGTCGATAATCTCGTGGCCTGGTTCGACACCGGCGAAGCGTTGACGCCGGTGGAAGAGACGCCCTTCAAGCGGAAGAGCCTCTGACAATATCAGTTCGCCGCTTTGTGGATCAGGCTTTCGCCTTTGAAGCGGCGTAGGCCCGCACCGCGTCGCCAAAGGCCTGAAACAGCGCCGATGACGGGCCATCCTTGCCGACCCAATATTCCGGATGCCACTGCACGCCGACGGCGAAGGCCTTGGCGTCGATGACCGAAACGGCTTCGATCGTGCCGTCTTCCGCGACGGCCTCGACGGCAAGGCGCGGTGCGGCTTTCGAGATTGCCTGCCGATGCAGCGAGTTCACCTGGATTTCGCCGGTGCCGAGCACCGAGGCGAGACAGGTGCCCTCCTTAATCTTCACGCTCTGGCGGATGCCGTAGGCGACATCGAGTTCCGGCACGTCCGGCTTGCGGTGGTCCCAGATGCCGGGCAGGTCCTGGATTTCATTGGCAAGCGTGCCGCCCAGCGCGACGTTCAGTTCCTGGATGCCGCGGCAAATGGCGAGCAGCGGAACGCCACGTTCCAGCGCGCGGCGGATCAGCGGCAGGCTCGTGGCATCGCGGCCGGGATCGAACGGGCCTTCGGCTTCGGTTGCTTCCTTGCCGTAGAGGGAAGGATGAACGTTCGTGCGCGATCCGCTGACGAGGACGCCATCGACACGGTCGAGGATTTCATCGGCATCATTGCCGGTTTCGAGCGCTGGAACAAGAAAGGTCATGACGCCGGAGCCTTCAACGGCAGCGCGGACATATTGATGCGGCGTCGCGTGCCAGACATTGCCGTCGAAAGCTCTGAAATCGGCCGGGATCGCCACCACGGGTTTGGGCATTGCTGGTCTCCAAGGCGGCTCCGCCGCCATCTGCTGAACGGTCATCATCTTTATGGGCTAAGCCATTGCTGCCAGCGACATGGTAAAGTCAACCGGGGCAGAAATGAAACAGCTTTCAAGGGCTTGCGAAATCTGGCCTGTGGACCTTAGGATTGCAGTAACCATGAGCACAGAAAAGGCTGAGTGTGTGTTCTTGAAGAATGATGCAACCGGAATAAAACAAAAAACCAGTTTCCGGTTGAATCTAGGTAGGGTTGTACAAAACGGTTCGTCTTTTGCACGTGCTGCAATATTGGGTTGAAATCTTCCAGTAATGCGGGATTCAGGTCGTCTTGCTCAATATATGAGAGGTTTTTTGCGCCCAAGGCGCGAAATCTTTCGTTAAACCCTCCGGAATAACACTTCGCCAAACCGGAGCAGAGGGTTCATGACTTCACGTGAACAGAGCGCTCTTCCGACCGATGTCTACCGTTCGTTCGTAAGCTCTCTCTACGACTATCGCCAGACGCTGTTGATCGGCATGCTGTCGCATGCTGTAACGTTCCTGCTCATCCTGGCGAAGACCGGTGATGTCTTCTATCTCGGTTGCACCGTTGCGATCGCGCTGATCTGGTTCGTTCGCCAGATCGGCATGCGCCGGTTCGACCGCGTCGATTTCGCGGCCTTGGATGTCAATGGCATCCGTCTGTGGGAGAACCGCTACAATTTCGGCGGGGTCTGCGCGACGATCACGCTGGGCACAGCCTGCGGCTATTCGATTCTTGTCAGTCAGGACGCATTCGCCGAGTTCGCCTGCATTTCCGTGACATTGGCGACGATGGTTTCGCTCGTCGGCCGCAATTATGGCTCGGCGCGCGCCGTTATCATCATGTCGCTGTCCGCTTGCGGGCCGATCATTCTCGGCCTGCTCGGACGCATGGATTTGTTCATGGCGATCCTCGCGGCGCTGATGATCCCGTTTATCCTGACGACCTGGTCGATGGCGAAGGGTGTGCGCGAAACGCTGCACGACAATGTGCTCGCCGCGCGTGAAATCGCCACCATCGCCGAGCGTTTCGATCTTGCGCTCAACAACATGCCGCATGGCCTGTTCATGCTGGATGCCAACAATCGCATCCTGGTTGCCAACAGGCGTGCCTGCGATCTGCTCAATCTCGGCGATCAGGAAAGGCTCAAGGATTGCCATCTGGACGCAGTGCTGCGCTACGGCGTGCGTCATACCTTCCTGGAGCAGGATCAGGCGCGGCAGGTTCTAAAACAGCTCGACCGGCTCATGAAGGGCATCGATTCTCAGGCGCTCATTCCATTTTCCGAGGACCTGTTCCTGGAGTTTTCGGCAAGCCAGCGCGCCAATGGCGGCATCGTCCTGATCTTCGAGGACGTGACGGCACGCGTGCGGGCGGAAAAGAAAATCCTGCAGATGGTCCGGTTCGACACGTTGACCGGCCTTCCTAACAGGGATTATTTCGCGGAACTGGTGGGTAATGCGCTGGCCGAGCGCAAGCCGGCCGGACCGGTTGGTTTCATGGTTCTCGACGTCGCCGAGTTCAAACATGTCAACGATACCCGCGGCCATGTGGTTGGTGACCGATTGCTTTGCGCGATTGCCGAAAGGCTGAAAAAGATCGCTGGCGACAGGGCGATCGCGGCACGACTGATGGGCGACGAATTTGTCCTGCTGTTTTCCCATGAAGCCGGCCGGCGGGAACTCGAAGAGCGCATGCGTTCGCTGCATGCCCAGATGCGCGGTGCCTACGATGCCAGCGGTTTCAGCTTCAATATTTCCATGAGCGCCGGATATGTGATCGCCGACAGCGCCGACTTCCGTCTGGAAGATATGCAGATCAAGGCAGATCTGGCGCTGTTCGAGAGCAAGAGCCGCGACAAGGGAAGCTGCACCGCCTTCGAAGTGGAAATGGACGCAAACTACCTCGATCGGCAGAAACTCAAGGCGGATCTGCGCGAGGCGCTGGAAACCGGCGGCCTCTCCGTCGCCTATCAACCGATGTTCGTGGCCGATGGATCGCGCATCGAATGCTGCGAGGCGCTGGCCCGATGGACGCATCCCGAGCGCGGTCCGGTGTCGCCGATTGTGTTTATCCAACTGGCGGAAGAGATCGGCGTGGTTACGGAGATCACCCGCTTCATGCTGCGTCAGGCCTGCCTCGACTGCCTGACCTGGCCGCAACACATTGCGGTTTCCGTCAATCTCTCCGTTCTCGATCTGCGCAGCAGTGAAATCGTCGCCGTCGTCATGGATACCTTGGCCGAGACTGGGCTTGATCCGGCCCGTCTGCATCTGGAGGTCACGGAAAGCTGCCTGATGGAAGAGGCGGCCAAGGTGCAGACGATCCTGCAGGAATTGCGCGCCCGCGGCGTTACTATCGCCATTGATGATTTCGGGACGGGTTATTCCAGCCTGAGTTATCTTGATGCTCTGCCGCTGGATATCATCAAGATCGACCGTTCCTTCGTCCGCAACATTCGCGAGGACGCCCGTCGTTTCAAGCTGCTGCGCGGCACTGTCAACCTGTCGCGGGAACTCGGGCTCAAGATCGTCATCGAAGGGGTCGAGACGGAAGATCAGCTTGCCTTGATCAACGAGTACAAATGCGCTGATCTGGTGCAGGGCTATGTCTTCGCCGCCCCGGTACCATCACTTGCGATCGAGAGCCTGTCGGACACGCTCTCGAAGAAAGCCCCGGCATCGAAGCGTCGCGGCCGTCGCATTGCCTGACACTTCCGTTCTCTCGTCTGCATCCGGATGCCGCAACCACCTGTTTATTTTAGCGTTAACGATTTGTTAAGGTTAACAAATCCTTTTTGGTTAAATTTCCGTTAAGATGTTGTGAGGGGCCTCACTTTCCTGGATGAATACGCCGTTCACAGGGGTAGTCATTCATGGATGCGCGTACGGCGCCGCAGATCAAGTTTGCGGACAGATTGCTGGAGCTATTGGATCACGTCGAATATCGACGGGTGGAAACGGGCGAGGACATGGAAGATGTCGCGCGCGTCCGGTTCAAGGCCTACAAGATGGCTGATATCCTTCCTTTGTCCGGCAGCATGCTGATCGACGACATCGATTTCGACAGCCATGCATATGTGTTCGGAATCTATTTCGAGGAACGGCTCATCAGTACGGTGCGAGTGCATCATGTCACGCCGGAGCACCGTGTCAGTTCTTCCGGTTCCGTCTTCGGTGCCGAGATCGATCGTTTCCTTGATGCCGGCATGTCGCTGATCGATCCCGTCCGGTTGGCTGCCGATCCGCAGATCCTGAGAGAAATGCCGGCCATTCCCTATCTGACCCTGCGTGTCGCCACCATGGCTTCGGAGCATTTCGATGTCGATCGCTGCCTGTCGCTGGTGAAGCCGCAGCATGCCGCCTTCTACAAACGCATTTTCGACGCGGATACGATCGTCACGCCGCAGAGCAATTGCGGCAGCTACAAGATCGACCTGACACTGCTGGCGGCGCGTGTCCGTGAAATCCGCCCCTGGCTCTACACGCGTTTCCCCTTCTTCGATTCCGAGCCGTTTGAACGGCGGATGATGTTCGGCGGGGTAGGGCCAGCCGATCACTCGCCGCTGACGGTGCTGCCGACGGCGAGGCTGGCATTGACGATGCAGAGCCGGGCGCGTGGGCAGGCCTGAGCCGGTCT
Organism: Rhizobium sp. Leaf453; assembly: GCF_001425605.1. GTDB lineage: Bacteria > Pseudomonadota > Alphaproteobacteria > Rhizobiales > Rhizobiaceae > Pararhizobium. The sequence goes on from NZ_LMRG01000012.1 coordinate 283,801, forward strand.
GTGCCGCAAAAGCATGCCGACAACCCTTATGTCGCAGTTGCTCGCCTCCGGTTTTCGTTGCGCTTGACTGCTGCTTTGTGTAAGGGCACCTATGTGTGATTGCGGCCGTCCGGCATGCGAATCCGCGCAGGATGGATGAGAGACGATATGCGGTGCTCGCCGCACGGTTGGTTGAGCGCAGTGCCGCGGCATTTGGGAGATATGACGATGGCTGAACATCATTCCGGACCGGCTGAACTTGGCGCGCCGATGGATTATGCCGAGCACGAAAAGACTTATTCCTTTTTCCTGAGCGCCGCGAAGTTCGGCACGCTTTTCTGCGTCGCCCTGCTGATCGCCATGGCTGCCGGCTTCTTCACGGGCGCCGGCTTCTTCACGGCGCTTGTCCTCTTCATTCTCCTCAACGTCGCGGGCTTCGTGCTGCTGCGCTGATTGGTTTTCGCTGACGTGAGGCTCTACCCGGTCTGGTGGCCGGGCGCGGTTTATGCGTGGCGCAATGCACAAACGAAAATGCCCGCTGTTGAGCGGGCATTTTCGTTTGTGGAGATGTGACGATCTGTCCCCGATGGGGTCCCGCGCCGCAAAACCACCGACAAGAAAAAACCCGCTGCGGTCAGCAGCGGGTTCGGTCGATTCCCAAAAGGGTGCTTGGTTTCTCAGGCGCCGCCGGCTTTCACGCGGGCAAGGCCGGCGCGGGCTGGTTCGTACTTCGTGTCGAGCGACAGCGCATGCGAATAGGACTTGGCAGCCTTCACCTTGTCGCCCTTGCGCTCGTAGACCAGCGCCTGGTTGGCCCAGGATTCGGCGATCTTTGCGTTCAGGTTGATGGCGGTGTTGAAATCGGAGAAAGCGTTGTCGTCGTCGTTCTGGGCAACATAGGAAATGCCGCGGCCGTTGTAGGGCTCCGGCGAATTCGGCGACAGCGAAATCGCCGTCGAGAAGTCTTCGATCGCCTGCGCGTGCTGCCGGCGCGCCTGATAGATCAGGCCGCGATTGTGATAGGCGCGTGGGTCTGTCGTATCGAGTTCGATCGCCTTGTTGAAATCGGCAAAGGCCTGATCGAGCTGACCGGCCTGGCGATAGAGATTGCCGCGGCCGATGAAGGCAACGTCGTAGCGCGGGTTCAGTTGCAGCGCCATGTTGTAGTCGTTCTGCGCCGCGCTCTGGTTGCCCATGTTACGCTCGACCAGCGCCCGGTTGGCATAGGCCTGATAGAAGCGCGGATTCAGCTCGATCGCCTTGTTGAAATCGGCAAGCGCCCGGCGGAACTCGCCGGCACGACCGTAAGCGGAACCGCGAACGTTATAGCCTTCCGGATCGCTCGGATTGGCCGCGATGACGGCGGACAGCGAGGCGATGTTTTCTTCCGACCCTTGAGCCCGCTCGACGCGCAGCGTATCGGTCGATGTCTCGCTGGATACGCAGCCCGACAACGTGACCGCGGCGGCAATCGCCAGCAGGGAGGCAAGGGCGAAACCGCGCCGATTGGAACGCTCGGCGTTTGCGCCGGTATGGTCGGAAAAGTCCGCAGTCCTGGCAGTCGATGTCAAGATTGATCCCTCAATTAAGCGAAGCCTCGCGGCATGTCTCGCGCTGCGCAACGGCAGGTCGGACGAGCATGCATAGTTTCTAAGTCGAGGAGCATATCAGGCGCACCACTCAGGTGCCGGCTCCGTGTCCGAAGACAGTGTAGCACGCCATCCGTGCTTCAGGCATGCATCCGGCATCACATCCGGTTGCATCGTGTTTGATACGGATGATCGTCATCCTCTTCAAACAGAAAGAGCGGCGGCGACCATGTCGCCCCCGCCCGAATTATGCGTCCGATACGCTGGAGGCGCGGATCAGCGTGCTGCAGCCGGACGGCCGCCGGTAACGATACCAGCTTCGCGCTGGGCGCGCTTGCGAGCCAGCTTGCGCTGACGGCTGATGGCCTCGGCCTTTTCACGGGCCTTCTTGACGGAGGGCTTTTCGAAAGCCTCGCGCATCCGCATTTCGCGGAAAATGCCTTCGCGCTGCATCTTCTTCTTGAGTGCGCGAAGCGCCTGGTCGACATTGTTGTCGCGGACTAGTACCTGCACGTGAATCCCGTTCCTTTGGTTTCGAGTTATGCCTCAAAAGTCATGCGACGAGGCAATAAAATAAAGTTCGCAGAGCTCGAAAGCTTTACGATTGGGGGTGCCAATAGCAGATGGGTCCTGCAAAGTCCAGCACGAGTTCGCCTCGGCGTCGAAAATTGCCGTCACCGGCTTTCGTTATCCTGCAGCAGGTGACGCCGGGAGTGGCGAATGTCGGAAAATGAACATGTTTGTCCGGCATGTCGCAACTCGTACGAACAGCGCCCAACCGCGTCGCAAAAGAAACGTTGCGGACGGTCGGGATTTGCGATTTCTAACGGCGACCAGAAGAAATTCACCGGCCCTCGGGCAGGATCACGGAGTGTATAGGCGGATGCGCAAATATTCGGTTTTTGCTGTCGCTCGCGAAGCGATGCGCGGCCACAAGGGGTGGGAGGCGCAGTGGACCTCTCCCGAGCCGCGCAAGGAATATGATGTCATCATCATCGGCGCCGGCGGGCACGGTCTCGGCACGGCCTATTATCTTGCCAAGGAACACGGCATCACCAATATCGCCGTGCTCGAAAAGGGCTGGCTGGGAGGCGGCAATACCGGCAGAAACACCACGATCATCCGCTCCAACTATCTCTATGACGAAAGTGCGGGCATTTACGAGCACGCGCTGAAGCTCTGGGATGGTCTCAGCCAGGACCTGAACTACAACGTCATGTATTCGGCGCGCGGCGTGATGATGTTGTCGCACAACATCCATGACCAGCAGGTGTTCAAGCGCCATATCCATGCCAACCGCCTGAACGGCATCGACAATGAATGGCTGACGCCGGAGCAGGCCAAGGAATTCTGCCCGCCGCTCGATATTTCGCGCTCGGCCCGCTACCCGATCAACGGCGCCGCCCTGCAGCGCCGCGGCGGTACGGCCCGTCACGACGCCGTTGCCTGGGGCTATGCCCGTGCGGCGGCCGCCCGGGGTGTCCACATCATCCAGAATTGTGAAGTCACCGGCATCCGCCGCAATCCCGACGGTTCCGTTGCGGGTGTCGATACCAATCGCGGCCAGATCAATGCCAAGAAGGTCGGCGTCGTTGCGGCCGGCCACACGTCGGTGCTGATGGAAATGGCCGGCGTGCGCATGCCGCTGGTCAGCTATCCGCTGCAGGCGCTGGTGTCGGAGCCGGTCAAGCCGATCTTCCCCTGCGTCGTCATGTCGAACACCGTGCACGCCTATATTTCGCAGTCCGACAAGGGCGAACTCGTCATCGGCGCCGGCACGGACCAGTATTCGTCCTACTCACAGACCGGCGGCCTGCAGATCATCACCCACACACTGGATGCGATCTGCGAACTGTTCCCGATCTTCCGCCGGATGAAGATGATGCGCTCCTGGGGCGGCATCGTCGACGTCACGCCGGATCGCTCGCCGATCCTCGCCAAGACGCCGGTTCAGGGCCTGTACGTCAACTGCGGCTGGGGCACCGGCGGCTTCAAGGCAACGCCGGGCTCGGCCAACGTCTTTGCTCACACCATCGCCAACGACGCGCCGCACAAGATCAACGCGCCGTTCACGCTGGAGCGTTTCCGCACCGGCCGCCTGATCGACGAAGCCGCCGCCGCGGCTGTCGCGCACTGAGGGGGAACCACCATGCTACTGATCTATTGCCCCTATTGCGAGGAAGAGCGCTCGGAACTCGAGTTTCGTCATGGCGGCGACGCGCATATTGCGCGTCCGACCAACATGACCGAGATGACCGACGAGGAGTTCGAGGCCTTCTTCTTTTTGCGTGACAACGTCAAGGGCCTGACCTTCGAGCGCTGGCGGCATCTGAACGGCTGTGGCCGTTTCTTCAATGCAGCCCGCGACACCGTCAGCGACAAGTTCCTCACCACCTACAAGGCCGGCCTGCCGCGCCCGGATATCGCCACGCTGCGTCCGGCGGCTTCCGCCCCTGTCGAAACCTATGAAGCCACGGAGTCGGACGCGAAATGAGCGGCGCCAATCGTATTCCCGGTGCAGGCCGTCTCACCCCTGCAAAGACCGCCCGTTTCTTCTTCGACGGCAAGAGCTATGCCGCATTGGAAGGCGACACCGTTGCCTCCGCGCTGCTCGCCAATGGCGTTCACCTCGTCGGCCGCTCGTTCAAGTATCACCGTCCGCGCGGCATCGTGTCGGCTGGTGCGGAAGAGCCGAACGCGCTGATCGGTGTCGAGCGTGATGCATCCCGCAAGCAGCCGAACGTTCGCGCCACCGTGCAGGACGTCTTCGACGGCATGAAGGTCGTGTCGCAGAACCGCTGGCCGTCGCTGTCCTTCGACGTCGGCGCGGTCAACAACCTGCTGTCGCCGTTCTTCGCGGCCGGCTTCTACTACAAGACCTTCATGTGGCCGAAGCAGGCCTGGAAGCATGTCTATGAGCCGCAGATCCGCGCGGCCGCCGGTCTCGGCGTGTCGCCGACCGAAGACGACAGCGACCATTATTCGAGCCGCTACGCCCATTGCGACGTGCTGGTGATCGGTGCCGGTGTTGCCGGTCTGTCGGCAGCGCTTGCCGCTGCCAAGACCGGCGCCCGCGTCATCATCTGCGACGAGCAGCCAGAAGTTGGCGGCGCGCTGCACTATGACAAGAGCGTCACGATCGACGGTCAGGACGGTTATGCCTGGGCGCAATCGACGGCCGCCAATCTGGCGAAGATGGAGAATGTGACCGTCCTGCCGCGCACGACTGCTTTCGGCTATTACGCTCAGAATTTCGTCGGTCTCAACGAGCGCGTCACCGAGCATCTGGCGAAGCCCGACCGCAAGCTGCCGCGCGAGCGTCTCTGGCAGGTGCGCGCCAAGCGCGTCATCATCGCCACCGGCGCCATCGAACGCCATATGGTGTTTTCCAACAATGACCGTCCGGGCATCATGCTCGCATCGGCCGCACGCACTTTCCTCAACCATTTCGGCGTCGCCGTCGGCAAGAAGATCGGCGTCTACACCGCCAATGACTCCGCCTATGAAGCGGCCTTCGACCTGAAGCGCGCCGGCATCACCATCGCCGCGATCGTCGATTGCCGCGAAAAGCCGGGTGACGCGGTTCTCACTGAAGCCCGTTCGCTGGGCATCGAAGTCATGACCGGCCACGCTGTCGTCGATACCGGCGGCAAGCTGCGGGTCGCCTCCATGTCGGTCGCCCGCAACGGCGGCGGTGCCGCCCGCAAGATCGCCATCGACGCGCTCCTGACCTCCGCCGGCTGGACGCCATCGGTGCACATGTTCTCGCAGTCGCGCGGCAAGGTCGCCTATGACAACGAGACGCAGCGCTTCCTGCCCGGCACCTATGCGCAGGACTGCCTTTCTGTCGGTGCCTGCAACGGCACCAACGACCTGCAGGCCACCATCGAGGAATCGCTGGCGGCCGGTGAACTGACGTCGAATGCATCGGGCTTCACCGCGCCTGAAAAGCTCTCGCTGCAGGGGGCGAATGCCTTTGCCTGGACCGGCGGTATGGCAGGCAGCGCCGAAGGCGCCGGTGCCGATACGACGGTCAAGGCCTTCATCGACTTCCAGAACGACGTCTGCGCCAAGGACATTCGTCTGGCCGTTCGCGAAGGCATGCACTCGATCGAGCATATCAAGCGCTTCACCACCAACGGCATGGCGACGGACCAAGGCAAGCTGTCCAACATCCATGGTCTGGCCATCGCCGCCGAGACGCTCGGCCGCGAGATCCCGAAGGTCGGTCTCACCACCTTCCGCGCGCCCTATACGCCGGTGACCTTCGGGACGCTGATCAACCATTCGCGTGGCGACCTGTTCGACCCGACCCGCAAGACGCCGATGCATGCGCTCGAAGAGCAGACAGGCGCCGTGTTCGAGGATGTCGGCCAGTGGAAGCGCGCCTGGTATTATCCGCGTGCCGGCGAGGACATGCATCAGGCCGTCAACCGCGAGTGCAAGACCGTGCGCGACGTTGCCGGCATCTTCGATGCCTCGACGCTCGGCAAGATCGAGGTCGTCGGCCCGGATGCGGCCCAGTTCCTCAACCTGATCTATACCAACAGTTGGGATACGCTGAAGCCCGGCCGCTGCCGCTACGGTATCATGCTGCGCGAGGACGGCTTCGTCTATGACGACGGCGTGGTCGGTCGCATGGCGGAGGATCGCTTCCATGTGACGACGACGACCGGCGGAGCCGCCCGCGTCATGAACCACATGGAAGACTATTTGCAGACCGAGTTCCCGCATCTGAACGTCTGGCTGACCTCGGCCACCGAACAGTGGGCGGTCATCGCGGTGCAGGGTCCGAAGGCACGCGAGATCATCGCGCCGCTGGTGGAAGGCATCGACCTGTCGAACGAAGCCTTCCCGCACATGAGCGTTCGCGAAGGCAAGATTTGCGGCGTGCCGACCCGGCTGTTCCGCATGTCGTTCACCGGTGAAACCGGATTCGAAGTCAACGTTCCCGCCGATTTCGGTCCGGATGTCTGGGCTGCGATTTATGAGCGGACGCAGGCGCTCGGCGGCTGTGCCTACGGCACCGAGGCGATGCACGTGCTGCGCGCCGAGAAGGGCTACATCATCGTCGGTCAGGACACGGACGGCACCGTCACCCCGGACGATGCCTCGCTCGGCTGGGCCGTCGGCAAGAAGAAAACGGACTTTGTCGGTATCCGCGGCCTGCGCCGTCCCGACCTCGTCGCCGAAGGCCGCAAGCAGCTTGTCGGCCTGTTGACCAAGGACCCGAATGTTGTGCTCGAAGAAGGTGCGCAGATCGTCGCCGACCCCAACCAGGCCCTGCCGATGACGATGATCGGGCATGTGACCTCGTCCTACTGGTCGGAAAACTGCGGCCGGTCGATTGCGCTGGCACTCGTTGCCGGCGGCAAGGCGAAGATCGGGCAGACGCTCTATGTGCCGATGCCCGACAAGACGATCGCCGTCGAGGTGAGCGACATGGTCTTTGTTGACAAGGAAGGAGGCCGCATCAATGGCTGATCTGGCAAATCGTACCCTGCCGCTCGCCGGCTTCCATGGCGGCTCCGGCGCCGCATCCCTGTCGGTGGCGAAGCCCGCCACCCGCATCTCGCTGCGCGCCAAGCCGGATGCCGTTTCAGCACTCTCCGGCGCGCTCGGCCTGTCGCTGCCGACAAAGCCGAAGACTTCGGCTTCGGTGAACGGCCGGCATGCGCTCTGGCTCGGCCCGGACGAATGGCTCGTCATCGACGAGACCGAAGGCGACCTGATGTCGGCCGTTGCCGGCAGCGGCGTGCTGCATTCGGCGACCGACATTTCCCACCGCAACACCGCAATCGTCGTCAAGGGTCGCGGCGCCGAAGTGGCTGTTAACGGCGGCTGCCCGCAGGACCTTTCGCTGACCGCCTTCCCGGTCGGCGCCTGCTCGCGCACCGTGCTGGCCAAGGCGGAAGTGGTGCTGCTGCGCACGGCGGAAGACGCCTTCCGCGTCGAGTGCTGGCGCTCGTTTGCGCCGTATGTCTCGGGGCTGCTGAACGAGGCGGCGGAAGACGCGGGGAATTGACATCATTCCACGCCCGGCCTCAATGAAGGCCGGGCCAGCCAATCCATTCTATCCAGCGGCCGTGAAAATCGGCGCGGCCGATCAAGTGTTTTTCGCCGGACGGCCATGTCTGCAGCGTCAACGCCGCACTGTGCTTCTGATCGTCAGCCTCCATCGTGCCAGCGGCGCGTTCGAGGTTGCGCGCTCACCAGCAGCTACGATCAGAGCTTCGCCTTTTTCCTGCAACGGCTTTGGAAGATATTGCCAGGCGATTGTATGATAGATCACGTGCGCATGGCCCTCATGAACAGGCCCGAGCCGCTGTTGCAACCAGTCTACCGCATCTGCCTTTTCGACAACCTGGCGGTTTGCAGCCGCGATTGACAGCGCAAAGCGGGTGCGCTCCAGCCTGTCCTGCTGGTCGGCCCAGATATAGGACAAAAGCCGCAGGACGTCATCGTCGCGGGCAGGGTTCAAAGGATTGAGATCGCAACCGGCACGGCTTTCGACATGAACGAGGACCTTGGGTGGTGGTGGCCCACACCACTCCGGCGCGATCAGCACCGGTGAGGGCTGCATGATCCAAGTCCTGTCGCCCAGCCTGTAGTCGTAGCGATCCCATTGCAGATTGAGCCCGGCGCTCGCGCCGACTTCGGAGAGGATCAGAGGCTTCCGAAGCAGGCTGGAAATCGTCAGAAAGCTAGGCAGAAGTGCCGCCGAACGGCGCACCTCATTGGTTTGGGGGGCCGACTTCAACCGATCGAGAATGAAGGTGGAATGTGTTTCGAAAGCGTTTTCCACCGCAGCCCAGAGATTGTTGTCATTTGCTGTCACATGCGGCGGGTAGACAGCGGCCAGATCACGGTCGTTGCCGGACAGCACAAGCGCATGCAGGGCACCCGCAAGACGGAGTGGCACGGAGTCGCCGCCGGGCGAAGGATCGCCACCCCACGACAGGATTGTCTTGCCGACGAAATCCGATGCGGTCAACCGTTCGCCCGCAAGTGTGCAGAGCCTTGCGGTAAACGGCGAGCCGAGGCCACGGCAGGCGCTGGCCTGCGTCTCGAAAGCGAGGCGGACGGTCTCTTGTGTCGCAGGTTGATCACGCATCCTCCGGCCGGTCCTTCGGGTCGAACTGGATGATGGTCAGCCAGTTGGCGGTCAGCGCGGGTTTGCGTTCGCCTTCGATATCGACTGTGACGTCGTAGGTGACCATCAGCATGCCGGCGCCGCGGAAGCGGGCTTCGGCCATGGTGAAGCGGCCGCGCACCTTGGCGCCGCTCTTCACCGGCGTCATGAAGCGGACCTTGTCGAAGCCGTAATTGATGCCCATCGTCTGTTCGCGGACACGGGGCAGGCAGTTGTAGTTCATCGCAGAGAGCAGCGAGAGCGACAGAAATCCATGGGCGATGGTGCCGCCGAACGGGGTCTCGGCGGCGGCGCGCACCGGGTCGGTGTGGATGAACTGGTGGTCGTCGGTGGCATCGGCGAAACCGTCGATGACCTTTTGCGTCACCGTGATCCAGTCGGAAATCCCGATTTCCTTGCCGACCAGATCCTTGACGTCAGACAGTGAAATTTCCTGCGGCATTGTCTTTCCCGATCAAAAATATCCCCCCGCTCTCTATAGGCCGATCTTGCGACGAACGGCAAACAGGCTGGCGGGTTGGTTCATGAAATTTCAACGTGGAAGCCGACGCTGCGGGCGGCGACCATGCTGACGCCGGCGCTGGCAGAGGGTAGCAGGCTCTGCCAGCCCATTCCCTGCTGCGTGGGCAGATGGAACGGGTGCGGTGCGTGGCTGCGGTTGATGACGACGGCGAGCCTTGTGCTTCTGTTCTGGACCGCATCACCGGTGGTCAGCAGCATGATCAGATTGTCGGTTGACGGGCTTTCCCAGTCGCCCGTTGTCATCGGCTGGCCATCGAGCCGTAGCCATTGGACGTCTCCGTTGCCGGTGAAGAAGGCGGTCTCGCGGAAGACATCGAAGCGCGCGCGGATCTGGCTGAGCAGCGCGGTATGGGCGATCAGGGTGGGGTCGAGCGCCCGCCAGTCGACCCAGGTGATTGCGTTGTCCTGGCAATAGGCATTGTTGTTGCCGCGCTGGCTGCGCCCGGCCTCGTCGCCGGCGGTCAGCATGACCGTACCGCGGGTGGCAAACAGGGTCGAGAGCAGGGCCATGACGTCTCGCCTGCGGAAGGCCTGGACTTCCGGATCGTCCGTCGCGCCTTCCACGCCGTTGTTCCAGGACTGGTTGTCACTGTGGCCGTCGCGATTGTCCTCGCCATTCGCCTCATTGTGCTTGCCGGCATAGGAGACGAGGTCCATCAGCGTGAAGCCGTCATGGGCGGCGATGAAGTTGACGCTGCGGGTCTGCTCGCCCCCATGGCGGGAAAAGATGTTTGATGAACCGGCCAGCGCCGTTGCGAGATCGCCGACGATATGGCGATCGCCCCGCCAGACACGGCGCAGGTCATCGCGGGCGCGGTCGTTCCATTCGAGGAAGGGGGCGGGGAAGTTGCCGAGCTGGTAACCGCCCGGGCCGATATCCCAGGGTTCAGCGATTAGCACGCGGTCTTTCAGCACCGGATCGGCCAGCATTTCCGTCAGCAGCGCGGCATCGTTGCGGAAACCATTCCTGTCGCGGCCGAGGATGGAGCCGAGATCGAAGCGGAATCCATCGATGCCGGCGGCGCGCACGAAATGCCGGAGACTGTCGAGGATCAACTGGCGGACCACGGGATGATCGCAGGCGATGGTGTTGCCGGTGCCGGTGTCGTTGATCAGCTCGCCGGGACGGCCGGTCGCGTGGCGGTAATAGGTGTGGTTGTCGAGGCCGCGCATCGAGAGCGTTGCGCCAAGCCTGTCGCTTTCGCCGGAATGGTTGAAGACGAGATCGAGAATAGTGCCGATGCCCGCGTCATGCAGCGCTGTCACGGTGTCCCTGAGTTCGGCGACGCCACCAGGAACGAGGCGCGGATCGAGCGCCATGAAGGCGATGGGATTATAGCCCCAGCCATTGGTCAGTCCGAGCGGTGGCAAGTGGCGCTCGTCGATCCAGGCGGTGATCGGCATCAGCTCGACCGCCGAAACGCCGATCTGCTTGAGGTGGGCAATGATGGAGGGGTGAGCAAGCGCGCCGAGGGTGCCGCGCACGCTGTCCGGAATATCCGGATGCAGCATGGTGAAGGGGCGCACCGCGATTTCGTAGATCAGGCCGCCGGTCTTGACCTGCGGCGGTTGCGGCGGCACGGACGGATGGACGCGGACGATCGCCTTTGGCACGAGATCGGCGGTGTCGTCGCCGAACAGGGACAGGCGGGGATCATGGCGGAAGGGGCGGTCGAGTTCGGTTGCATAGGGATCGACCAGCAGCTTGGCCGGATCGAACCACAGGCCATCATCGGGGGCATAGGTTCCCCAGGCGCGAAAGCCGTATCGCGTCCCGACCGGCGCATCCGCGACCAACAGACTGTGAACGCCATCCTCGCCCCGCTGCATCGGCAGCCGTCGCAATTCACGCTCGCCGGTCTCGTCGAACAGGCAAAGCTCGATGCCGGAGGCGGCGCCCGACCAGACGGCGAAGGTCGTGCCATCTGGGCCGGGCACGGCGCCAAGGGGGGGGGAGACGTTTGCTTGGCTCATGGGATCACCTTGGGAGGAGGAGGTGGGCGGGACGTGCTTCGTATCGGATTGGTTTGACAGTGATTTGTCTCTGCTTTGGGGGATGTTGCAAGGGGTAAATGCATCTCTCCTTGAGTGGCAGACATGGATCCCTCAAAGTCCCCTCCCCACAAGGGGGAGGGGCTTAAACTGCCGCTCTGTCCGTTTTCTGGACCGCGAGTTCGGCGGCTGGGTCTCTCCCCCCTTGTGGGGGAGATGGCCAGCAGGCCAGAGGGGGGCTCCACATGGGTAGCCTTGCCCTCAAAGGATGGATTGCAACACCATCACCCACGCCCGGAAGTCCGTCGTGGTTTGGTCAAGTCCATTCTCCTTGGCCGGGGCGTTGGAAAGTGCCGCTGACGAAGTAATTATATATGACGCCTTCCAGCGCCCCGTTCAGTGTTGGTCGACGGGCAACTCCGGTTTCTCTGCCAGAACGGCACCCCTTTCGGGGGACCACCAGGGTCTGGCGGNGTATATGACGCCTTCCAGCGCCCCGTTCAGTGTTGGTCGACGGGCAACTCCGGTTTCTCTGCCAGAACGGCACCCCTTTCGGGGGACCACCAGGGTCTGGCGGCATTTGCGCCACCATCCGGTCTGTTGTGTGCCTCACAGGCACGCCCCGATCCTGTTTCAAACGGGAGGGAAACCACTTTCTGCCAATCCACCGGACAAGGGCTTACGTCTGTCCCCCATCCGGNGGTCTGTTGTGTGCCTCACAGGCACGCCCCGATCCTGTTTCAAACGGGAGGGAAACCACTTTCTGCCAATCCACCGGACAAGGGCTTACGTCTGTCCCCCACCCGGCACCGGCCCCACCTCACTGCCACGCCTGGCAGCTCTCCCACTGGGGGAGAGGTAAAATTGCCGTACCTTCGTGGCTCAAGGCCATCCCCGGTTTGGCAGGGAGTTGGCTGAGGGTTGGCCTCTCCCCTTGTGGGAGAGGAAGAAAAATCGGCTCTTGGCTTCAGCCAAGTGCCAGATTTTTCAGGTGAGGGGATCGTTTCTTTTCTGGAAGCCGTCCGTGCGTCCATGCCGACCCCCTCTCTTGCAATTTCTAACACTTAGCTGAAGCTAAGAGTTGAAATTGCTTTCTCCCCCACCGAGGGGGAGATAAGGCCACCTTGTCAGGCAGCCCCGAGCATCTGCTCGCTTTTCGCCCACAACTGCTTCGCCCTGTCGGCATCGAGCGCGTAGCAACGGACGCCGTCGGCGAAGGGGTTTTGCGTGTCGTTGATCTCGGCGACGGCACAGTCTTCGAGATATTTGCCGCCGATAACGTCCGCGTTCGCAACGACGGCGGCCCAGACGGAGGTTGCGGCGGCCTGGGCAATATCCTTCAGTTCCGCTGGCGGCAGGCCGGCCTCAGCGCGGGCCTTGCCGACGGTTTCGAACAGGCCTTGCAGATCTTCCTGCGCCAGATGGCGGGGAAGAGCCGTAAGGCTGTTGCCGGGCATGACGGAGGCGGCGCGCACGCCGCGACCGCGATGCCGGCGGTCGAACTCGACGGCGAAGAGGGCATTGGCCGTCTTCGAGCGGCCATAGGCCACCCAGGGATCATAGGCCTGCTGCTCGAAATTGGGGTCGCCCAGATCGACATCGGCGACGCGATGCGCCTGCGATGCCAGGACAATCAGGCGTCCGTTGTCGGCGATGAGCGGCTCGATCCGGTTCACAAGCGCGAAATGGCCGAGATGGTTGGTTCCGAACTGGGTTTCGAAACCATCCTCCGTCTTGCCGAACGGGGTCGCCATGACGCCGGCATTGGCAATGACGGCATCGAACCGGCGGCCATCGGCCAGCAGCCTGTCGGCACTGGCGTGGACGCTTTTGAGGGATGCCAGATCGAGCGCGATCAGGTCGAAGCTGCCGCCACCATCCCAGGCAGCGGCGCGCACTTGTGCGGTGGTTTCTTCGGCTTTGGCAGGATCGCGTACGGCGCCGATGACGCTGGCGCCGTGGGCTACCAGCGCGCGGGCGGTTTCGAGCCCGATGCCCGATGCCGCTCCTGTGACGAGGAAGCGTTTTCCCCGGAGATCGACGCTGTCAAGCACATCGTCGGCGGTGGATTCCGCACCAAATCCTTGGGTCATGTCTTTTCCTGTCATTGCCTGCGGGATCGCGGTGTTCACGCTCAGATGCCCAGCCCGCCGGCGATGTTGATGGCTTCGCCGTTGATGTAGCCGGCATGCGGACCGGCAAGGAACGAGATGGTTTCGGCCACTTCCTCAAGCGTCGCGATGCGGCGGATCGGGTGCATGTCGAGGATGGCGTCGCGGTTCGGCAGTTCGCCGGAGACTTCGGCAGCCATGTCCGTCGGCATGATGCCCGGCTGGACGATGTTGACGGTGATGTTGCGCGGTCCGAGATCGCGGGCGATGCCCTTGGCATAGCCGGCCAGCGCCCATTTCGTGCCGGTGTAGTCGGCGACGCCGGGGAAGGGGACGTAGGAGCCGAGCAAAGAGCCGACGAAGATGATCCGGCCGCCATCCGTCAGCTTCGGGGCTGCGGCGCGCGTGTTGGCGATCGAGCCGAGGACGTTGACCTGCCACTGGCGGTTATAGGCCTCGTGATCGAGATTGGGATCATCCACCAGATGTCCCTGGATGGCGATGCCGGCATTGTTGACGAGGATATCGAGCTTGCCGAATTCGGCGATGACTTTGTCGATCAGCGGCTTGGCGGTGGAAAGGTCGGCTTGGTCGCTCTTGATGGCGATGGCGCGAACGCCCTTGGCCTTCAGCGACTTCACGACCGCGTCCGCCTTTTCGGCAGAAGCTGCGTAGCTGATTGCCACATCGGCGCCGTGGGCGGCGAGTGCGTGCGCGGTGGCAGCACCCAAGCCGCGCGAACCGCCGGTGACGAGGGCGACCTTGCCCTTGAGCATATCTGACATGGGATTTTCCTTTCAAAAACGTGCGCAATCCGCCGGTTTTGGCGGACGTCAATTTTGTAACGATCGTTACTGTAACGAACGTTATGAATATGGACATTTGCTGTCAAGTGGTTTAATAACGGTCGTTATGAAAAATTTCGGAGCAAGCTGATGGGACGCCATCGTGAATTCGACGTGGAAAAAGCACTCGACGGAGTGCTCTGCGTGTTCTGGCGCAAGGGCTATGAGGGCACGTCCTATGCCGACCTGACGGAGGCGGCCGGCGTCGAGCGGCCGGCGCTCTATTCCGCCTTTGGCAACAAGGAAGCCTTGTTCCGCAAGGCCCTTGCCCGCTATTACGAGCGGCATCTGCATTATCTGCCGGAGGCGCTGGAAATGTCGGTGGCGCGCGATGTCGTCGCGCATATCCTGACCAACGCCGTCGATCTCAACACGCGGTTTCCCGAACATACGGGTTGTTTCATCATCAACGGCGTGCTGGCGGGATCGGACGATGCGGAATCAATACGCCAGGCCCTAATCGAGGCGCGGGCGGAAGCCGAGATGCAGCTTCGTGAGCGGCTTGAGCGGGCCAAGGCCGAGGGTGACTTGGACGAGACCGCCAGCCCTGCGACGCTTGCCGCTTTCGTGCTCGCCGTGACGCATGGCATCGCGGTTCAGGCGAAGGCGGGCTTCAGCCGCGAGACGCTGACGGCGGTCGCCGAGCAGGCGCTGTCGACCTGGCCGGTGGGGAAGGCGGGTTGATTATGGCGGGTCAGGACCAGATTGGTTGCTCGGGCTTCCTGTAAATCTGCCCGGGTGGGAGGGTGGATTCGAATTCCTTCAGGTAGAAGGCTGTATCGCGCGCCATCCCGAAGACCTTGATTTCTCCGCTGTCACGGTCGATCAGAAACGGAGAATTTCCGATCAGTGCGCTGGAAAAGTCGTCGGGATCGCGCAGATGGGCGCTGGATTGATAGAAGAAAACCCATCCATACGGCTTGGCAATCGCCGCGTCTCGAATGAGCTCGACTTCCTTACCGCAGGTCACTTCAACCCATGTCTCAGCCAGCCGGCGCGCTTTTGAAAATGTCAGCATGTTACTTCACCTTGCCGGCTTTTCAGGTTACCCGAGACGTTCCTTGTTACCATCCGTCCTATACTCCTGTGCTCGTTACAGGAAATCAGACAGTTCAAATTCCTGATTTCAAAGAGTCTTTTGACCCAACAGGCGCCGGGTCGATGGATCCTCGGGTCGAGCCCGAGGATGACGGAGAGTGGGGAGCGGCTGGCGTCAAACAACCGGCTTCCCGGTTTGTCTGAAAGCTGAGGCGCGGCGGCGCCGCGCCCCTTGCTTTTTTTTCTGCCGGTACCCGTTCGCTCAGGTAATAACGCTCGGCTCCGTGCGGCCGGTGCGGGACTTGATGCCGGCGATCTCGTCGGCGACGGCGATGAGGTCGGCGAGCGCTTCCTGTGTTTCGGTATCGTGCTTTGAGGCGTCGGGCTCGTAGCGTTCGATATAGACGCGCAGCGTTGCGCCGGATGTGCCGGTGCCAGACAGGCGGAAGACGACGCGGGAGCCGCCTTCGAACAGGATGCGGATGCCCTGGTTGTTGCTGACCGACTTGTCGACCGGGTCGTTATAGGAGAAGTCGTCCGCGGTGGCGACCTTGAGTTTGCCGAAGCTCTTGCCCGGCAGGGTGGCGAGCTGGTCGCGCAGCGCGCTCATCAGGCCGTTGGCGGCGTCGGAATCGACCTCTTCATAATCGTGGCGCGAATAGTAGTTGCGGCCGAAGGTCGTCCAGTGCTGGCGGGCGATATCCTGGACGCTTTCCATGCGCACGGCGAGGATGTTGAGCCAGAGCAGGACCGCCCAGAGGCCGTCTTTTTCGCGGACATGGTTGGAGCCGGTGCCGGCACTTTCCTCGCCGCAGATGGTGACGCGGCCGTCATCCATCAGGTTGCCGAAGAACTTCCAGCCGGTCGGGGTTTCGTACATGCCGATGCCGAGTTTTTCGGCGACCTTGTCGGCGGCGGCACTGGTCGGCATCGAGCGGGCGATGCCGGCAAGACCCTTGGAGTAACCCGGCGCCAGCGTCGCATTGGCGGCGAGCATGGCGAGACTGTCGGAGGGGGTGATGAAGATGCCCTTGCCGATGATCAGGTTGCGGTCGCCATCGCCATCGGAGGCGGCGCCGAAATCCGGCGCGTCGTCGCCCATCATCTCTTCATAGAGCGCGCGGGCATGGACGAGGTTCGGGTCGGGATGGTGACCGCCGAAATCGGGCAGCGGAATGAAGTTAAGCACCGAGCCCTTGGCAGCGCCCAGGCGGTTTTCGAGGATTTCCTTGGCATAGGGGCCGGTGACCGCGCTCATGGCGTCGAAGACGATGCGGAAGCCGCCGCCGATCAGGTTGCGGATCGCCTTGAAGTCGAACAGCTTTTCCATCAGTTCGGCATAATCGGCGACGGGATCGATGACCACGACCTCCATGCCGGCGACGGTCTGGCTGCCTTCGCTGTCGAGATTGACGTCGGCGACCTCGGCGATCTTGTAGGTCTCGATCGTGCGGGTTCCGGCATAGATGGCGTCGGTGACCTTTTCAGGCGCCGGGCCGCCATTGGCGATATTGTACTTGATGCCGAAGTCTTCGGTCGGGCCGCCGGGATTGTGGCTGGCCGACAGCACGATGCCGCCGAAGGCCTTGTACTTGCGGATGACATTGGAGGCGGCCGGCGTCGAGAGGATGCCGCCACGGCCAACCAGCACGCGGCCGAAACCGTTGGCGGCCGCCATCTTGATGGCGATCTGGATGACTTCGCGATTGTAATAGCGGCCGTCGCCGCCGATCACCAGCGTATCGCCCTTGAACCCGTCCAGGCTGTTGAAGATCGACTGGATGAAGTTTTCGGCATAGTTCTTCTGCTGGAAGACCGGCACCTTCTTGCGCAGGCCGGATGTGCCCGGCTTCTGGTCCATATAGGGGGTGGTCTGAACGGTTCTGATCATGGTCCTTAGCCTTTCGCAAGAAGACTGGAATAGAGATCGGCATAACGCTGCGCGCTCATATCCCAGGAAACGTCTGATTTCATGCCCTGGGCCTGCAGGCGAGCCCAGACTTTCGGTTGCCGGTAAACATTGAACGCCCGCCTGAGCGCCTGGCGCAGGCTGGCGGCGGAGACCGGCGAGAACTGGAAGCCGGTGGCGACCTTGGCGGCGAGTGCCGCCTCATTGGCATCGATGATGGTATCGGCGAGGCCGCCGGTATGGGCGACGATCGGCACGCAGCCATAGCGCAGGCCGTAGAGCTGAGTGAGGCCGCAGGGCTCGAAGCGGGAGGGGATGAGGATGGCGTCGGAGCCGGCCTGCATCAGGTGCGACAGGGGTTCGTTGTAGCCGACGACTAGGCCGACACGGCCGGGATGGCGGGCGGCGGCGGTGCGGAAGGCGGATTCCAGTGCCGGATCGCCGGAGCCGAGCACGGCGAGTTTGCCGCCATTGTCGACGATGTCGTCGATCACCTCGGCCAGAACGTCCATGCCCTTTTGCCAGGTCAGGCGGCTGACGACGCAGAAGATCGGGCCGGGCGCTTCATCGAAGCCGAAATGCTCGGACAGCGCCTTGCGGTTGACCTCGCGCTTCTTCAGCGAACTTGCACTGTAGTTGGCAGCGATGTTGGTATCGGTCTGCGGATCCCAGACGGCGGCGTCAATGCCGTTGACGATGCCCGACAGGTTGGTGATGCGGGCATTGAGCAGGCCTTCGAAGCCCATGCCAAATTCAGGTGTGAGGATTTCCTGGGCATAGGAGGGGCTGACGGTGGTAATGGCATTGGCCGTCTGCAACCCGCCTTTCAGGAAGCCGACATCGCCGAAATACTCAACATAGTTCACCGAGAAGGCTTCGCGCGGCAGCGCCAGTTCCGGGAAGACCTGCGGGCCGAACTGGCCCTGGAAGGCGATGTTGTGAATGGTCAGCACCACCGGCATGGCATGGGCTGGGCCAAAGCGCATGTAGACCGGGGTGAGCGCTGCCTGCCAGTCATGGACATGGACGAGGTCCGGTTTCCAGCTTGGCAGCATGCCGCCGGCAATCTCGGCTGCTGTCAGCGACAGGGCCGCGAACCGGCGGAAATTGTCGGGATAGTCGATGCCGGCGCGATCGACATACGGGCCGCCGTCACGGTCGAATAGTTCCGGCGCATCGAGCACGAGAATGTCGATGCCGTCATGAACGGCCGAAAGGATGGAGGCGGGGTGGCCGAACAGGTTTTCGAAGCTGCCGATTTTCTCCGGCTTCTTGATCTTCTGCATCACCACCGGATAACCCGGCATAAGCGTGCGCATGCGGATGCCGTGCGGCTTCAATGCCGCCGGCAGGGCGCCCGCCACGTCGGCGAGACCCCCTGTCTTGATCAGCGGAAAGACTTCCGATGCGACGGACAGCACTTCCATCTTACATGCCCAGCTTGTCGATCATCGCCTGGGTGATCAGGCAGATGCCATTTTCCGAGCGGCGGAAGCGCTTGGCGTCCATTTCCGGATCTTCACCAACAACAAGGCCTTCGGGGATGACGACACGGCTGTCGATGACGACATTCTTCAACTGTGCGTGCCGCTCGATCTTGACGTTCGGCAGGATCACCGCGCCTTCGAGACGGGAGTAGGAGTTCACACGGACGCCGGTGAACAGCATGCTCCTGTTGAGCGTCGCGCCGGAGATGATGCAATCGCCCGAGACGAGGGACGAGATGGCGGAACCACGGCGGTTTTCGTCGTCATGGACGAATTTTGCCGGCGGCTTGATTTCCGCGAACGTCCAGATCGGCCATGTGCTGTCGTAAATGTCGAGTTCCGGCGTCACATGGGTCAAGTCGATATTGGCCTGCCAGTAGGCATCGATCGTGCCGACGTCGCGCCAGTAGGCTTCACTCTCGAAATCGGAACGGACGCAGGACTGATTGAACCGGTGGGCGACGGCTTTGCCGTGCTGGACGATATAGGGAATGATGTCCTTGCCGAAGTCGCGCGAGGACGATGGGTCGGCGGCATCCTTGCGCAGGATGTCCATGAGGAACTTGGTGTGGAACACGTAGATGCCCATCGACGCCAAGGCCATTTCCGGATTACCGGGAATGCCCGGCGGATCGGCGGGCTTTTCGACGAAGGCGATGATCTGGTCCTTTTCGTCGACATGCATGACGCCGAAGCCGGTCGCTTCCATGCGCGGCACTTCCAGGCAGCCGATGGTAACGTCGGCGCCGGAATCCACATGCTGCTGGAGCATGAGTTCATAGTCCATCTTGTAGATGTGGTCGCCGGCGAGGATGACCATGTATTCGACGCCATGATCCTCGATGATGTCGATGTTCTGGTAGACGGCGTCGGCCGTGCCTTCATACCATTGCGTCTCCGAGACGCGCTGGGAGGCGGGCAGGATGTCGAAGCTTTCGTTTCGTTCCGGGCGGAAGAAGTTCCAGCCGCGCTGCAGGTGGCGGATCAGCGAGTGCGCCTTGTATTGAGTGGCGACGCCGATGCGGCGGATACCGGAATTCAGCGCGTTCGACAGTGCGAAATCGATGATGCGGGCCTTGCCGCCGAAATAGACCGCGGGCTTGGCGCGACGGTCTGTCAGTTCCTTGAGGCGGCTTCCGCGTCCGCCCGCAAGGACATAGGCCATTGCGTCACGGGCGAGGGGTTGCGAGCGTTTTTCCATTGATTTTTCCTCCCGATAGTATGGTTCCCCGGAGCGGCTTGACCGGCATCTTCCGATGGCCTCCGCTCCCAATATTTTTTCTGACGTACATTTGGGCGGACCCTCCGGACCGCCCAAAAGTGCGCTAATCCTGCTCCAGCATCAATGTCGCCAGAGGCGGCAAGGTGATGGTTGCCGTAATCACACCCGAGCTGTTTTTTGTCGCCTGCACGGCGCCGCCGTTGCCCTTTCCACTGCCGCCATAAATCTCGGCGTCGCTGTTCAAGATTTCCTTCCACCGTCCCTCCACGGGCAGCGGTATCGTGTAGTTTTCGCGGTAGACCGGCGTGAAATTGCTGATGACGGCAACCGTCTTCTCGCCCGGTGCCTTGCGCAGCCAAGCAAAGACGGAGTTTTCACGGTCGTCGGCGATCAGCCATTCGAAGCCTTCGCCTTCACAGTCGCGGGCATGCAGGGCAGCCTTGCTGCGGTAGGTGCCGTTGAGATCACGCACCAGCCGGCGCATGCCTTCGTGCATGGGATATTCGAGCAGGTTCCAGTCGAGCGAGCGATCTTCCGACCATTCGCGCCACTGGGCGAATTCCTGGCCCATGAACAGCAGCTTCTTGCCGGGATAACCCCACATGAAGCCGTAATAGGCTCGGAGATTGGCGAACTTCTGCCAGTCGTCGCCGGACATCTTGGCGATCAGAGCACCCTTGCCGTGGACCACTTCGTCATGGGACAGCGGAAGTACGAAATTCTCGCTGAAGGCATAGAGCAGGCCGAAGGTCAGGTCGTTGTGGTGGTGCTTGCGGTGGATCGGCTCGCGCTGGAAATATTGCAGCGTGTCATGCATGAAGCCCATGTTCCACTTGAAGCCGAAGCCGAGGCCGCCGGCATGAACCGGATGCGAGACCTTCGGCCAGGAGGTGGATTCCTCGGCGATCGTGATGATGCCGGGATGGCTGCCATAGACTTCCTTGTTCATCGTCTGCAGGAAGCGGACGGTGTCCAGGTTCTCGTTGCCGCCATATTCGTTCGGCACCCATTCGCCATGCTTGCGCGAATAGTCGAGGTAGAGCATCGAGGCGACGGCATCGACGCGCAAACCGTCCAGATGGAATTTTTCCGCCCAGTAGAGCGCATTGTTGACGAGGTAGGAGAACACTTCGGCCCGGCCGAAATTGTAGATCGCGGTGTTCCAGTCGGGGTGATAGCCCTGACGGGGATCCTCATGCTCGTAAAGTGCGGTGCCGTCGAACCAACGCAGGCCGTGGGCATCGGTCGGGAAATGGGCCGGCACCCAATCGAGGATGACGCCGATACCGACCTTGTGGGCGCCGTTGACGAAGCGGGCAAAACCTTCCGGCTCGCCGAAGCGGGCGGTCGGCGAATAGAGGCCGGTCGTCTGGTAGCCCCAGGACGGATCGAACGGATATTCGGTGATCGGCAGGAACTCGATATGGGTGAAGCCCATGTCGACGCAGTAGGGGATCAGGCGTTCGGCCAGTTCGTCCCAGGACAGCATGGTACCGTCATCGCGCAACTGCCAGGACGCGGCATGCACCTCGTAAATCGAGATCGGTTGGCGGCGGGCATCGACGCTGGCCCAATGGGCGCGATGCGCATCGTCCTGCCAGACCTGCTCGATTTCACCTGTCGTCATCGAGGCGTTTTTCGGGCGCAGTTCCGAACGGCGGGCAAAGGGGTCGGCCTTGAGTGGCAGAACCTCGCCGTTCTTGCCGACGACCTCGTATTTGTAGATCGCACCCGGCTGGATGTCCGGCAGGAAGATTTCCCAGATGCCGGTATCCTGGCGCAGCCGCATCACATGGCGGCGTCCATCCCAGTTGTTGAAATCGCCGACCACCGAGACGCGCTTGGCATTCGGTGCCCAGACGGCAAAATGGAAACCGTCGGCGCCATCATGCTTGAGCGGATGCGCGCCCATCTTGTCGAAGAGCCTGAGATGCGAGCCCTCGCGGATGTAATAATCATCCATCGGCCCGAGGACCGGGCCGAAGCTGTAGGGATCGGTAACGGTCCACTCGCCGCCGCCATTGCTGGCGCGGTAGCGAACCGGCTGGATCTTCTTGAGCGCGACCGGGCCTTCGAAGAAGCCGGCATCGTCACGCCGTGTCAGCGTGCCGATGTCCTTGCCAGTCAATGTTTCGGCGATGACGGCTTCGGCGCCCGGAATGAAGCAGCGGGCGACGAACTCCTTGCCTGCGGCATGAACGCCGAGGGCGGCAAACGGATTGGTATGAGTGCCAGCGAGGATCGCCGCAATCTCTTCCGCCGACAGACTGGCTGGCGGAACGGTAGGCGTGGCGTCTTTCGGCACTAATGTCATCCGGCTCTCCAGATTTCCCCGGCATATTGCCGGATTGTACGGTCGGAGGAGAACCAGCCCATGCGCGCGGTGTTGCGGATGGTCTTGGAATACCAGCTGGCCGTATCGGTCCAGAGCGCGTCGACTTCGCGTTGTGCCTTGCTATAGGCATCGAAGTCGGCAGCGACCATGAACCAGTCATGATTATACAGGCCGTCCACCAGGCCGGTGAAGCGGTTTCGATCGTCGGGCGAGAAAACACCGGAGGAGATGGCCGCGAGCGCCTGGGACAATTCCTTCGACTGCTCGATGATGGCGCGGGGATTGTGACCCTCGGCGCGCACCTTGGTGACTTCCTCCGCCGTCATTCCGAAGATTTTTATGTTTTCCTCGCCGACCCAGTCGCGCATTTCCACGTTCGCGCCATCCAGCGTACCGATGGTAAGCGCACCGTTCAACGCGAACTTCATGTTCCCGGTTCCCGACGCTTCCATGCCGGCGGTCGAAATCTGTTCCGACAGGTCGGCCGCCGGAACCATGATTTCGGCAAGCGAGACGTTGTAGTTGGGGATGAAGACGATCTTCAGCAGGCCGTGGACGGAGGGGTCATTGTTGATGACCTTGGCGACGTCATTGGCGAGCTTGATGATCAGCTTGGCGTTGTGATAGCTCGGCGCCGCCTTGCCGGCGAACAGTTTGACACGCGGAACCCAATCCAGCTCGGGACGCGAGCGGATCTGGTCATACAGCGAAATCGCCTCGATGATGTTGAGGAGCTGGCGCTTGTATTCGTGGATGCGCTTGATCTGGATGTCGAACATTGCCGACGGATCGAGGCGGATGCCCATCCGGCTCTGGACCAGTTGGGCGAGCTTCACCTTGTTGGCGCGCTTGATGGCGGCGAACTGTTCCTGGAAATCCGGCTTGTCGGCAAAGGTATCGAGGGCCTGCAGCGCCTCGGTATTGTCCATGAATTCGTCGCCGATGGCGCCGCGGATCAGCGTGACAAGATCCGGATTGCATTGCATCAGCCAGCGGCGCGGGGTAATGCCGTTGGTCTTGTTGTTGATCCGGTTCGGGTAGAGCCGATGCAGGTCGGCAAACACGGTTTCCTTCATGAGTTCGGTATGTAGGGCGGAAACGCCGTTGATCGAGTGCGATCCGACAAAAGCCAGATTGCCCATACGAACACGGCGGTCGCCGCTCTCGTCGATCAGGGAAATGTTGCGGACTTCCTCGTCAGTGTGTGCCTTCTGCTTGCGGGCTTCGAGCAGAATCTTGGCGTTGATCGCATAGACGATCTGCATGTGACGCGGCAGCAGTCGTTCGAACAGCGGAACCGGCCATGTTTCGAGCGCTTCGGGCAGAAGCGTATGGTTGGTATAGGAGAAGGTCCGGCGCGCGATGTCCCAGGCGCCTTCAAAATCGATGCCATGGACGTCGGTCAGCAGGCGCACCAGTTCGGCGACGGAAACCGCCGGATGGGTGTCGTTGAGCTGGATCGCGACCTTGTCCGGCAGCGAGGTGAAGTCCGGATATTGCTGCAGGTGGCGGCGAAGGATGTCCTGTAGCGAGGCCGAGGAGAAGAAGAACTCCTGGCGCAGGCGCAATTCCTGGCCGGCCGGCGTTGCATCGGCCGGATAGAGGACGCGGGCAAGGCTTTCGGCCTTGTTGCTTTCGCGCAACGCGCCGATATGGTCCCCGGCGTTGAAGGCGTCGAGCAGGATCGGATCGATCGGATGGGCGGTCCACAGGCGCAGCGTGTTGACGCGCTTGGCACGCCAGCCGACCACCGGCGTATCGCAGGCCGTGGCGATGACGCGCTCGGCCGGCTTCCAGACGTAGCGGGTCACCTCTTCATCGACATTGACGGTTTCGACAGAGCCGCCGAAGCCGATCTCGTAGGAGCTTTCGCGGCGTTCGAATTCCCACGGATTGCCGTGGGCAAGCCAAGTCTCCGGCAGTTCCACCTGCCAGCCGTCGGCCATCTGCTGGCGGAAGAGACCGTGGACGTAGCGGATGCCGTAGCCATAGGCGGGGATGTCGACCGTGGCCATCGATTCCATGAAACAGGCGGCAAGACGGCCAAGGCCACCGTTGCCGAGTGCTGCGTCCGGCTCCAGCGTGGCGATGACGTCGATGTCGACGCCGAAGGAGTTGAGAGCTTCCCGCAACTCATCCATCAGGCCGATATTGGTGACGGCGTCACGCATCAGGCGGCCGATCAGGAATTCGAGCGATAGATAATAGACGCGCTTGGCATCGGTCGCGTAGGTCTTGCGCGTCGATTCCATCCAGTTGTCGGTGATCCGGTCGCGAACGACCAGAATGGCAGCCGTCAGCCAGTCGTGCGGCTTGGCGACCTTGGGGTCCTTGCCGATGCGGTAGGTGAGGCGTTCGATGATTTCCTTGGCCAGGGTTTCGGAGTTTGAGGCGCGTGGCGCCGCGCTCGGGATACTTTCGTTGGACAAACGATCGATCATAGAATCTGGGTTACCTTCTATCGGTTTGGGAGACCGGAGGCCGAACACCAACGGGGCATATGAGCGATTTATGCACCGATACGAAGCGCTTGCAATAGTGTTTTCAATAAGATGAAAATTGCCGCGGGGCCGCATGGTCATTGCGGTTTCAAATCCGAAAGGGACAATCGGCGAGGGTACCGCGCGGCACTGACGGCAATGCCCGGCAGTATATGTCTTTACGCTTAAATGCGTGGCGATGCCATTGATTCCGTAATCGTTTTCGCAACGCGATCTCATCGCCCGAACTTGCGATCGCGCAATTGGCAAAGCCGCACCCACCAGACGGACGGGAGCGGCTTTGAATCAGTGTTCCGATTTGGTCAGGCTACTTTGTCAGGCGGACAAAGCTACCGTCGGCACCGCATGTGGCGGTGACCGTGTAGAAGAAGTCCTGGCGGTCCCAGCCGCCGCCGTCTTCCCAGGCATGCTCCTGCTTCTTGGCGCAACCGAAGTATTTTTCCAGCGACGCCTTCACGCCAACCGGAACCTGCTTGCCATCGACGAACAGATGATTGCTGGTGTTCGGATCGTCCGTGCGCAGGACGGCGTTGTAGCTCTTGTAGGAAGCGCCGTTGTTTTTCGCGCAACTCACGGCGCTGTTCTTGACCGTCGCCTTGTAGCCGATATCGCAACCATCATTCTTGATATCCATGCGTAGCGCGAGATTGGTGTACTTGCCGAGATCGATCGTTCCGGCGGGATTGGCGACATAGGTGCCCTGGCCGCCATTGGTCTGAGTGGTCGGCTGATAGATGACGGTTCCGAGCAGTTCTTCCGTCGTTGCGCCCTTGCGCAGGACGAGTACGGAGATTTTCTTGAAGTACCAGCCTTGTGCCTTGGTCGGCGTAAACGTGATCTTTTCCGGTTTCATCGGGGAGAGAGCCGATGCCGTGACTCCGACATCCACGGTATCGATATTGGCGATCTGCATCAGGCTTGTCGGCACCGACTTCTGCAATACGACCTTCAACGTCTTATCGCTTGCCGTGACCTTGTATTTCACCTTGTTGGCCAGAGCCTTGTCTTCCGTGATTTCCTCATCGGTCGCGGTATTAACCTGGCCCTTGATATAGTGGACCGTGACGGCTTCAGCCGCGGCAAAATTGGTTCCGTCAAAGACGGCGCCGCCGGCGAGAACGGCCGAGTCGGCCACTTCCTGAAGTCTGGTTTTCTCGGTGGTGGCAACCGTGTAATCGACGGCGGAACCTGCCGCCACAATCACGACGGGAAGGGCGATCGCAGTCATGATCGCGAAATTGCCGGAGCGGTCTGCGAGGAGTTTGTCACAAAGCTGAAAGAAGGTCGAACGAGTTGCCATTTGATCTACTCTAGAAAGTCATTTTCCAATGAGATCATTCTTACGCGACGAGTCTTACCAGTCGGTTTTGACGATATGTCGGATTTTATGTAATCGCGGAATTACGGAAGGAATCGGCCCGGTTTGTCGGCGTTTTCTCGATGTCGAGAGGGAGGCATGCTGTTTCTTTCTGGAGCATTCGATGGCTGATGGCATGCCCGTTCGCCATTTCATGCGCTTTTCGAAGCCTCCAGCCATACGCGTGAAGGCCGCGTTCGCTGATCGGACGTCTGGCGATGAAAAAGTTGTTCGAAAGGGGGACTCCAGTGGTCCCGTTTTGGGTCACTGCAGCGGAATGACGTCCACGGCCTGTTCCGTCTTGTGCGATCCGTAGCTTTTCAGGACGCCGATGACGGGTGCGACATCGCTGTAGTCGCGGCCATGGCCGACGACGATATGATCGAGACCGGCAAAAATATTGTTGGTGGGGTCGAGTTCCAGCCAGCCGGAGGTCGATCCGCACCAGAAACGCACCCAGGCATGCATGGCGTCGGCGCCTTCGAGGCGCTCCTTGCCCGGCGGCGGGATGGTCCGGAGGAAGCCGCTGACATAGCCGGCGGGAATGCCGAGGCTGCGCAGGGCTGTTATCATCACATGGGTAAAGTCCTGGCAGACGCCCCGTTTCAGCTTGAAGGCCTCGCGCGGCGTCGTATCGACTGTCGTTGCCTTCGGATCGTAGGTGAAATCTTTGTGGATGCGCTCGCAGATGGCGGTGGCGATCTGGCGGACGGTCATGTCTGGCTTGGCGATCGAGCGGGCATAGGCAGCGATGGCTGGGTCGTCCGGCAGGCGCGGGCTGGCGCCCAGGAAATGATGCGGCGAATTGGCATCGAGTGACCAGACACTGGCAATATCGGCGGGAAAGCCGTCAAGATCCGGCGAAAAATCCGCCGTCAGGGCCTGCGCGTCGAGCTGGATACGCGCCTGCATGCGGATGACCAATTTTTCATGCGGTTTGCGGAACAGGATCGAGGTCGATGGATTGGCGAAGAAGTCGACGGCGTCGGTTCGCTCTTCCGGCGTCGGTGTGCACGTGACCGTACCGGCGACCAGCCGCTGGCGCTCGGGAAGCGAGACCGGCAATACGCGGACGATGTGCCGACCGCCGGAAACCGGAACTTCGTATGTATAGGTGATCCGCAGATTGATATCGTAGAGCATGGTCTCTCACATCCGGCGCAGGCGATTCGGCATATCTTATCCGAGATAGGTTTGCGCGAGGATATCCGAGAACCGTCCAAGCTCCTGCTCCAGACGGTTGTAGACCGATGCGTCCATGGCCTCGGGCGTCATGACCGCAAGGCCGGCATGCAGGCGCATGGCCTCCCGATAGAACGGTGACATCTGGCCGTTGTTGAAGGCCTTCGGCAGTTGCTCCACTTCCGTCTTGATCTCGTTCAGCTGGTAGAGAACCGAGCGGGGGTTGAGCGGGTCGAGCGCCAGCAGGTCGGTGACGGTCAGCGAGGCGGTGTTGACGTTGTAGCGACGGCGGTGGGTCATGACGCTGTCGCCGATTTCGAGCAGCATGTCATAGGCACCGTCGGGGGCGTTCTCGCCGGAGAGATGGCCGAGCAGGCGGGTCATGTGCAGGCCGCGTTCAAGATAACGGCCGATCGACAGGAAGCGCCAGCCGGTGAAGCGATACATGTTTTCATGGACCAGACCGGCGAAGCCCGCGAGCTTGCGCAGTAGAATGGTCATGGCATGAGTGGCGTCGTCACCGGCCTGCACCGTCGACTGGAATTTCCGGGCGGTCTTGGCGAGGTCGTTCAGCGCCAGCCAACCATCGGCGGAGAAGCGGTCGCGGATATTGCTGGCGGAAAACAGCGCGCTGTTGATGTTCTGGATCAGGCTGTCCGGAACGGCCTGCTTCGTATCGATATCGAGATTGGCCAGATAGTCGCTGATATCCTTCAGCAGCGGATTTTTGCGGTTGGCGGATTCGGCGTAACGGCCGTGCCAGGCGCGCAGGATGCGAAGCGCGCCTTCGGCCCGCTCGATATAGCGGCCAAGCCAGAAAAGATTGTCGGCCGCACGGCTCGGCAGGCTGCCAGGCATGATGCGGATGAAGCTTTCTTCGGCGGGAAGCAGCGTCGAGCGTTCGACGGGCTTTTGGCTGACGATCCAGACATCGGCGGCCGAGCCGCCCGCCTGCATGGCGATCGCCGCTGCGTCGGCGCCGGAGCCGATGCGGGCGAAACCGCCGGGCATGACCTGCCAGCCGTCACGGGTGCGGGCCGCATAGACCCGCAGGCTCATCGGCCGCGGCGTCAGCTTGCCATTGACCCAGGCCGGCGTGGTGGACAGCGTCACGACTTCCTGGCCGACGAGTTTCGGGCCATCGGTCAGGAGCCAGTCGGCGACCGAGGTCTTGGCCGTCTCGCGCAGCGACGAGCCGAGAACGGACTGGCCGTTGTCGTCGAAGAAAGGGCGGGTGGAATAGGCGGGGCCGATGACCATCTTCTCGATATTGCCGGCGACCTGATCGCGCTCCGGCTGCTGGCCGCACCACCAGGTGGCGATGCTCGGCAGCAGTTGATCCTCGCCCAGAAGATGTCGGCAGATGTTCGGTAAGAAGGCGAGGAAGGCGCGGGTTTCCAGAATGCCGGAGCCGAGCGAATTGACGATCGACACGGACCCCGACCGCAGTGCCTCGACGATACCAGGCGTGCCGATATGCGAACCCTGGTTGAGTTCCAGCGGATCGGCGAAGGCGGCATCGAGACGGCGCCACAGGACGCCGACAGGCTTGAGGCCGGCGACGGTGCGCACCATCACCCGACCATCGACGACGGTCAGATCCTCGCCCTCCAGCAGCATGAAGCCGAGGTAACGAGCGATATAGGCGTGCTCGAAATAGGTTTCGTTGGCAACACCCGGTGTCAGGACGGCGATGCGGTCATCGGGATGCTTCTTGCGCGCCTGCAGCGTATCGCGGAAGGCGCCGAAGAAGCCGGCAAGGCGATGGACATGGGTTTCCGCATAAAGGTCCGAAAAGGCGCGGGTCGTGGCGACTCGGTTTTCCAGCGCAAAGCCGGCGCCGGAGGGCGCTTCCGTGCGATCGGACAGGACCCACCAGTTGCCATCCGGCCCGCGACCGATCTCGAAGGAAATGAAATGCAGGAAATGACCGTCAGCCGGCAGGACGCCGACCATAGGGCGCAAGAATTCGGGATTGGAGGCGACCAACGAGGGCGGCAGGAAACCTTCGGCGACCAGCCGGTTCGGCCCATAGATGTCGGCGGCGATGCGCTCCAAGAGTTCGGCGCGCTGGACGAGGCCTTTGGAAACGGCCTGCCATTCATTGTCGTCGATCAGGACGGGGACATGGGAGAGCGGCCAGCTGCGTTCCGAATTCTCCTTCGTGCCATAGGCGCGGTAGAAGACGCCGGCATCGCGCAGGTAACGGTCGGCGCGGGCGAAGCGGTTGGAAAGCTCCGTTTCGTCCATACGGCCGATGGCGGAGAGAAAATGCTGCCAGACCGGCCGGACATTGCCGTGCGTATCCAGCATTTCATCGGCAATGCCGGGAAGCGCACGATAGCCAAAAACCGGATCGTTTCCGGTCCGGTTTTCCCTGCGCGTCGCTTCCGCCGTCTGCTTCTTGGACATTTACGTCTTTACACTCCTGGCGGACGCCGAAGGTCGAGCGTCAGCGGAAATTCTGCTGATGGTGTTTCCGCAACAAGAGCGTAAGCGCCTGCAGTGTGACCCCACGGTTCGAAGCGTGCCAGTCTGCGGGCTTCCGCCTCATTGCCGTTCACCGGGAAAGTGTCGTAGCTGCGCCCGCCGGGGTGGGCAACATGATAGATGCACCCGCCGATCGAACGCTTCGACCATGTATCATAAATGTCGAATGTAAGCGGTGTGTTAACCGGCAAACTGGGATGCAAACCCGACACCGGCTGCCAGGCTTTGTAGCGGATACCGGCAACGGAAACACCGTTGACACCGGTCTTGGTCAGCGGCAGCGCACGGCCGTTGCAGGCGACGGTGTAGCGCTCCGGATTGGCAGTTTCGAGCTTGACCTGCAAGCGCTCCACGGAGCTGTCGACATAACGCACCGTGCCGCCGGGCGCGCCTTCCTCGCCCATGACATGCCAGGGTTCGAGCGCCTGTCGCAGTTCCAGCTTGGCACCCTCGTATTCGACCTCGCCGCAGAACGGGAAGCGGAATTCGAGCTGTGCCTCGAACCATTCCGGTTTCAGGTCGAAGCCATTGGCGCGCAGGTCGTTCAGGAGGTCGAGGAAATCCTGCCAGAGGAAATGCGGCAGCATGAAGCGATCATGCAGCGTCGTGCCCCAGCGCACCAGCTTGCCTTCGGCCGGGTTTTGCCAATAGCGGGCGATGATGGCGCGGACCAGCACCTGCTGGGCCAGGCTCATGCGGGCATTCGGCGGCATTTCGAAGCCGCGGAACTCGACAAGCCCCAGCCGCCCTGTCGGGCCATCCGGCGAAAACAGCTTGTCGATACAGATTTCCGAGCGGTGCGTGTTGCCTGTGACGTCGGTCAAAAGATTGCGGAACAGGCGGTCGACCATCCAGGGCAGGGGCGCCTGCGCCATGCCGGGCAGTGGCACCTGCGCCATGGCGATTTCGAGTTCGTACAGCGTGTCATGCCGCGCCTCGTCGACGCGCGGCGCCTGGCTGGTCGGGCCGATGAACATGCCGGAGAACAGGTAGGACATCGACGGATGCCGCTGCCAGTGAAGCACAAGGCTCTTCAAGAGGTCCGGCCGGCGCAGGAATGGGCTGTTGTTGGGGTTCTGGCCGCCGACCACGACATGGTTGCCGCCGCCGGTGCCGGTGTGGCGTCCGTCGATCATGAACTTGTCGGCGCCGAGGCGGGTGAAGCGGGCTTCCTCGTAGATCGCCGTGGTAATGGCAACGCAATCGGCCCAATTGGAGGCCGGATGGATGTTGACCTCGATGACGCCTGGATCGGGCGCGACGCGCATGACGTTGATGCGCTCGTCCTGTGGCGGGGAGTAACCCTCGATATGGATGGGCAGGCCGAGATTGGCGGCAGCCTGCTCGGCGGCGGCGATCAGGTCGAGATAATCCTCGATGCGTTCGACGGGCGGCATGAAGACGCAGAGGCGGCCGTCGCGCGGCTCGACGCTCATGGCTGTGCGCACGGCGCCACGGATGTCACCGGCGGAACCCGAAATGTTTTGTTCGTTGCGATCCTGTTGCGGTTCGCTCGCCTTGCGCGAGGCCTCCGCCATCGCCCTTGCCGGCGCGCTGTAATCCGGCAGCGGTTCGCGCGGAATGGAGGGGTCGGCCTGATGGATATAGGGATATTGCGACGGCGGCACATAGGGAAGAGTGCCCAGCGGCATGCGGAAGCCGATCGGGCTGTCGCCCGGGATGAGAAATATCTTGCCGCGGCGCGTGCGCCAGCGCTCGCTGACCCAGCGGCGACCGTCAGCCTTGGCATTCCAGGCCTGAACCGGGAGGATGTAACCGGTCGGCGTCGTCAGGCCGCGCTCAAACACCTTGGCAATGCGGGCGCGTTCTTCCGGGCTTTCGAGCTTGGAGTTGGAGGGGTCGACGTTTTCCGGCAGGCTGCCTTCCTTGATGATCCATTCGGCTGGATCCTCGAAGGCAGGGATGATCATGTCGGGCTCGATGCCGAGTTCCGTGGCGATGCCGGTCAGAAGCGCGTCGGCTTCCTTGTCAGTGACCTTGGTATCCTGGCCCTCGGCGGCGATCAGGGCCGGATCATGCCAGATCGGCTTGCCGTCCTTGCGCCAGTAGAGCGAGAAGGTCCAGCGCGGCAGGCTTTCGCCCGGATACCACTTGCCCTGGCCGTAATGCAGGAAGCCGCCGGGGGCGAAGCGCTCGCGCAGCCGACGGATCAGTTCGTCAGCCTTGTCGCGCTTGGTCGGGCCGACGGCGCCGGTATTCCATTCCTCCGATTCGAAATCGTCGATGGAAACGAAGGTCGGCTCGCCGCCCATTGTCAGGCGCACGTCTGCGCCGTTCAGCACCGTGTCGACGTGTTCGCCGAGCGCGTTCAGCGCTTCCCAGCTTTCTTCCGAAAACGGCTTGGTGATGCGCGGATGTTCGGCAACCCGCGACACCTTCATCTCGAAGTCGAAGGTCGTGTTGGCATCGCCGTAGAGGCCACCCGAGATCGGGGCGGCGTTGCGATAATGCGGCGTGGCGGCGAGCGGGATATGACTTTCGCCGGTCAGAAGCCCGGACGTTGGATCAAGCCCGACCCAGCCGGCGCCGGGGATGTAAACCTCGCACCAGGCATGCAGGTCGGTGAAATCCACCTCGGTGCCGGAGGGGCCATCAAGCGCCTTCAGGTCAGGGGCGAGTTGGATGAGGTAACCAGAGACGAAGCGGGCAGCGAGGCCGAGATTGCGCAGGATCTGCACCAGCAGCCAGCTGGAATCGCGGCAGGAGCCGAGGGCCAGTTGCAGGGTCTCCTCCGGCGTCTGGACGCCGGGCTCCATACGGATGACGTAATTGACCTTCTGCTGCAGGCGGGCATTGAGGCCGACGATGAAATCGATCGTGCGGGTCGGCGTCAGGTCGATCGTGTCGATATAGGCCTTCAGCGCCGGGCTCATCGGCTCCGGCTGCATGTAGATCTTCAGGTCGTCGCGGATGTCTTCCGGATATTTGAACGGGAATGTCTCGGCTTCCTCCTCGATGAAGAAGTCGAAGGGATTGTAGACCGTCATGTCCGCGACGAGATCGACCTCGATCTTCAGTTCGGTGACGGGATCGGGGAAGACGTAGCGGGAGAGGTAGTTGCCGTAGGGATCCTGCTGCAGCGTGACGAAATGGTTTGCCGGCGTCACTTTCAGCGAGTGGCTGATCACCTTGGTCTTGGAATGGGCGGCGGGCTTCAGCCGGATGATCTGGGGGCCGAGTCGAACGGGCTTGTCATACTTGTAATGCGTCAGATGATAGATACTTGCCTTGATCGCCATGCGGATCTTTTTCCCCTCGATGATGGGTCTTTGCCATCCTTGGGAAGATTTTGTGCAATGCAAAGGGAGATTGCAAGGCGGAATTCCCGACGGGAAGATTCATTTCCCGTCGCTATGTTGCAGCATGCTCACTCTGCTGAAAGTTCAATCGCCTAGCTCAATTCCTGGGCAATTTCCCAGGCATGCCCAGACGGATCGGCAAAGGCGGCAGTACGGCGGCCCCACGGGCGGTCGATCGGGCCGTTCAGGAAGGTCACGCCTCGCTCGATCAGGTCGGCGTGGGTGGCGTTCACATCCTCGACCCGGATGGTCAACAGGATGCGGGAGCCCGAAGACGATGGCGCGACCGATAGCGGGGTCACCAGTTCGGGCGCTTCGGTCGCCTGAAGCAGGTTCACCATGATACCGCCGAATGTCATGACGGCGGAGACGGGGTCTTCATAGACGATCTCGGGCTCAAAGATATTTTGGTAGAAGCTCTTTGACGTGCCGATATCATCGACGAACAGGGTGATGACTTCGATGGTGTTGAGTTGCGGCACGATTAGTCTCCCATGTTTTCCAGTCAGTGCCGCGCCATCCTCTGCAGGGTGGCGGCCACCTTGCTGCTGTCGTAGGGTTTGGGAAAGAAGACGCTTCGTTCCGGTAGGTCCAGATCGGAGATCTGCCGGTGCCCTGATGTGATGATGATCTCGATCGGCGGCCAGCGGTCGCGCACGGCCGCGGCGAGCATCATGCCGTCGATGCTGCCGGGCATGTCGATATCAGTGAAGACGATGCGGATATCGGTGCGCGCTTCCAGAATCTTGACGGCCTCATCGGCGTTGGCGGCCTCAACCACCTCGAAGCCCGCATCCTCGACAAGGTCGACCGCCATCATGCGCAGCAACGGTTCGTCCTCGACGACGAGGACGATACGTTTGTTGATGGGTGTGGACTGCGCCATGATTTACTTCGCCTGCTGGAGCTGGGAGAGAACGGCAGTCATTTCCACCATGAACCCTGAATGCCGGTAACTCGCGACAACGTCGCCGGTTCCGGTCAGACCCATATTTATCAGGCGCGAGCCGAAGCCCTTGCGCGCCGGTTCGGTGGCGGGCGGGCCGCCTTCTTCTGTCCACCGGAGACGGAAGTTGCCCTCGTTGCCCACGCCATCGATCGACCAATCGATCGACACGCGACCGGTGGGGCTGGATAGCGACCCGTATTTCACCGCGTTGGTTGCCAGCTCATGCAGGACAAGCGAAAGCGAGAGGCTGCTCCTCGGGCCGAAGGTGAAGGCCGGGCCGGAGATATCGAACCGTTCGGACATGCCGAGTGTCTCGATACTGCTGGCCACAAGTGCCGCGACATCCGCGCCGGTCCAGTTTTGAACGAGCAGGGCGTCATGGGCCGTGCTCAGCGCCTGCAGCCTCTTTTCGAAATTGGAGACATGATCGCGTTCGGTCACATGCCTGAGCGTCTGCGATGCGATCGCCTGGACCATGGCGAACGTGTTCTTCAGGCGATGGCCGATTTCGTGGTTGAGAAGATGCTGGTCCGATTCCGCCTGCAGGCGGGCAAGCGCGCTCTGGATGCGGTTGCCGAAGCTGCGGATGAAGGAAATCTCTTCATCGCTCCATTCATAGGGACGGTTGTGATGGACGAAGACGACGAGGCTGAACTTGCCATGGTCGAAGATCGGCAGGTTGACGAGGACCCGAATGCCGATATCGATGAGCGCCTTGGCATTGGCTTGGGTGCGCGGGTCCGTCAGAACGTCGGTGATGATCACCGGTTTTCCTTGCTTCAGGTCCTCGATGAACGTGCCATAGGCGCGGAAATGGTGGAGGCCGGCGAGGCTTTGGATGTCCGGTGCCCGCCATTCCGGCTGCATCATGACTGTTTCGGCCACGATATCGACGATGCCGAAACCGGCCCGGGTGGCATCCAGCGCCTTGGCCATGAGATCGGAGGCGACGAGCGCGATGGATTCGATTTCATCGAGGTCCCGCAACCGGTCTTCGAGATCGAGCAGGGCTCCGGTGCGGGCAAGCGAGCGCTTCTGCGCGGTGATGTCCTGGACCGTGCCGAGCATGCGAACGGGCTTGCCATCGTCGTCATGTTCAAAGGTGGCGTGGCGGGCGATCCATCGGACCCCGTGTTGTGGTGTCAGGATACGGTACTCCACATCCGGATCGGCATTGCCCTCTTCGCGGTTCGCCGTGTTCGAGCGCAACGCCTGGTCTTCCGGCAGGACCATGGCCTCGAACGTCTTTGCCGGATAGGATTCCGCAGATGGTACGTTGAAGATGCGGTAGAATTCGGCCGATCCCTTCAGGTTACCGGTCGCGATATCCACCTCGAAAGTCCCGATGCGGCCGGCCTCCTGGGCCGCCAGCGTTTTGCTGGCGCTGGAGCGGATGCTGGCGGCGATCGATTTCTGTCGCTTGAACAGTTCGTCCTTGCGGCGGGACACGCGACGCGCCTCAAGCAATAGAACGACCTGCCGCGCCAGGGCTTCCAGCGCTTTCGTCTGTGCTTCATCCAGGCCTTGCGGCCGTGTCACCGTATCGATGACACAGAGCGTGCCGATGATGGTGCCATCCGGCACGATCAGGGGCGCACCGGCATAGAAGCGGATATGCGGGGCGTCGGTCACCAAGGTATTGGTGCGCGTGCGCGCGTCCTGCGTCAGGTCCGGGATAACCAGGATGTCGGGATTGCCGAGGGCATTCGCGCAGACGGATTGTCCGATTGGCGTTTCGCAGGCTTCAAAACCGATGCGGGCCTTGAACCACTGGCGCCCGACCTCGACCAGGCTGACGAGCGCGACCGGCGTCTTGCAGAGCACGGACGCGACAAGAACGATATCGTCGAATTCCGGCTCCGGTTGCGTGTCGAGAATGTCGTAGGCCTCGAGGGCTTCCAGGCGTTTTTGGTGGTCTATGTCGGCGGCGTCGAACAGCGGGAACAACGAAATCTCTGCGATACAAATAGGGAAGGGGCGCGCCCGCCGCTGGCTTTCATCAACCGGCATGCACTCGAAAGAGAAATCTAGCGCGCGTCGCAACCCCGTCAAGCCAGCCGCACCGCGGCGGCGGGGATATGTGGAGGGCAAGAAAAAGCGCCGCCGTCGAAACGGCGGCGCCCGTCCCGATGCGCCGTGGCGGATCAGCGTTTCATCGAGACGAGATTGAAATAGGCGCCTTGCGGATCGACACAATTGACGACCCAGGCGCCACCCGGCACTTCCATCGGGCCGTTGACGACCTTGCCGCCCTTGGCATTGGACCGTTCGATCGAGGCGTCGAGCGCAGCGACGTTGAAATAGAAGCCCCAGTATGGCGGCATGGGCATGTCCGCAGACTTGGTCATCATGCCGCCGATCTGTGCGCCATCATGGGCGAACAACTGGTAGTCCCCCATCTCGCCCATCGGAATGGTCTGGTCTTTCGTCCAGCCGAACATTTTCTGGTAGAAGGCCAGATCGGTGTCGAGGTCGCCGGCCATCAGTTCGTGCCAGCCGACATTGCCGTCCGCCATCTGCGAGATTTCCGGCATTTCGCCGTCGCCATCGCCCTTAAACAGCGCGAAGACCGCGCCGTGCGGGTCCGTGACAACGGCGAAGCGTCCCACGCCGGGGATGTCCTCGGGTTCGCGATGTACCGTGCCGCCAAGTTCGGCGAGCTTCTTGGCGGCGGCATCGACATCATCGACGCCGATATAGCCGAGCCAGGCCGGCGGTACGTCCATTTTCAGGGCATTTTCCGGCATGGTCATCAGCCCGGCAATGCGGGCGTCGCCTGCCTTGAACAGCGTGTAGTTCGCGCCGGGCATTCCGGAATCGACGGAGGTCCAGCCGACCACGTCATCATAGAATGCCTCGGCTGCCTCGGTGTCGGTGGTCATCAGTTCGTACCAGACGAACGCGCCGTGTCCCTTGCTCATTGTCATTCCTCCATTTGTGTTTTTCCGGGGTCGCCCAGCTGAAACGTTCAGCCGTGGAAACAGACCGTCAGACTGCCGACACCCGGTGATAATCGCATGACATGATTGGCTGCCAAGTTCCGTCAGCAGTCTGGACGCGGGACGAAAAGTTTCGCGTGTCCGCATCCCGGATGGTCATGATGTCCTGATAGCGGGCCGTGCGCCCGGTATTGCCGAAATCTGGGCCATCGCAGTCGAGTGTCAAGACCTTGCCGGTCTCATCGAGCGTGCCTTCGTAAACCCAGAGATTCGTCATGGCGGAACTGACGAAGGATCCGACGTAGCGCTTTTTCAGCGGATCGTAGCCCAGCGACAGGATATTGGTCGCCGAGCTGCCATCCGGCATAGTGCCCGTGGTTTCACAGACGACCCAGGTTCCGTTCAGCGAGCGCGCCGTCTCCTGCCAGTCGCCACCCGAATCGCTGTGATCGCTGCCTTCCGGCATATGGAAGACGAGACGCCATTTCCCCACGAGCTGCTCCAGCCAGCGGTGTTCTTCCGCAAGGTCTGCCTTCATCGCTACGGTCTCCTCTCTGAAGCGATTGCCGGTCAGGCTGGATCAGGCGCAGCAGGAATGCGCTTTCGGCGCTTCTTCATATTCGTCGTGGCGTTTGACGAAGCTCAGCGTGCCCGTCTCGTTGCGGCCCTTCGGCGCCCGGTCGAGGATCATCAGCGTGGTGAGGATTTCCTCGCCGCCACGGGCATAGTCGGAATAGGTGTGGTAGATATTGCCGGCCTCGTCGCGAATGAAGGCGCTCATGCCGGGAAGCTCGTCATGCGCCTGATCGCGCGGCGTTTCGCGGAAATTGTAGAACACCGAGCCGCTGTCGAGTTCTTCCTTGGTGAAGGAGACGTGGTAGTCGAAATTGAAGTCGCTGTTGAACGAGGAAACCCAGGGAGCTTTCCAGCCCATGCGCTTCTTGTAGGCCTCGATCTTGTCGAGCGGCGCACGCGAAACGTTGACATAGGTGACGTCGTGATTATTGAGATGGGCAAGCGTGCCGTCGATATGATCGGCAAGGAACGAGCAGCCCGGGCAGCCGGCGTCCCAGTCGGGGCCGAACATGAAGTGATAGATCATCAACTGGCTGCGGCCATCGAACAGGTCTGCCAGTGTCTTCTTGCCAGTGGGCGTGTCGAATGTGTAGCTCTTGTCGACCTTGACCCAGGGCATGGCCTGCCGGTCGGCGCGGATCTTGTCGCGCAGTTTCGTCTCTTCCTTTTCGGTGGCGAGCAGCGCCCTGCGGGCTTCGAGCCATTCCTCGCGCGATACAACCGGATTGCTCAACATCGTTCATTCCTCCTCAAGAAATCGCGTTTCGTTCCCGTTGACTAAATAGGTT
Source organism: Rhizobium sp. Leaf453 (assembly GCF_001425605.1). Lineage (GTDB taxonomy): Bacteria > Pseudomonadota > Alphaproteobacteria > Rhizobiales > Rhizobiaceae > Pararhizobium. Next base: position 322,085 of record NZ_LMRG01000012.1, read on the forward strand.
GATATCAACATTATTCGGTCATGTCAAAGCCCATCGTGATTCCTTTCGAAACGACCCTGCATGTGAAGGACACCTGCCTGTGTCTGCATGTGCAGCGTGCGGCGCGGGCCTTGGCGCGGAAATTCGACGATGCGTTGCGCCCGTTCGACCTCACGAATGGGCAATTCTCTCTGCTGATGTCGCTCAATCGGCCGGAGCCGCCGGGCATGGGGCCGGTTGCGCATCTGCTGGCCATGGACCGCACCACCCTGACGGCAGCACTCAAGCCGCTGGAAAAGCGGGGACTCGTTGTGACCATGACCGACGTCAAGGATCGTCGGCTGCGGCGGATGAAGTTGACCCCTGCGGGACACGCGCTGCTGTTTCAGGCGCTGCCCGTCTGGACAAGCACGCATGCCGAGGTCGATGCGGCGCTCGGCGAGGGGCGGCCCGACCGCTTGCGATCCGATCTTCTCGCCCTAGCTTAAGCGTGAGACCCTTCCAGCCGGAGGGGAGGACATCCGCAAGCCAGAGGAGAGACGGTCGATGAGGATGATTTTCGTGAACCTGCCGGTAAAGGACGTGGTGCGTTCCAAGGCGTTTTTCGGCGGGCTCGGGTTCACGTTCAATCCCGAATATTCCAGCGATGACACGCTGTGCATGATCATCGAGGAAAACATCTTCTGCATGCTGATGAATGAGGCACGGTTCAAGGAATTCATCATCCGCGACATCGCAGATACGACCAAGGTGACAGAAGTGCTGACCGCGCTTTCGGCCAGCAGTCGCGCCGAGGTGGACGACACGCTCGCCAAGGCGCTGGCGCTCGGTGGCAAGGAGTGGCGGCCGATCATGGACTATGGCTTCATGTATGGCTGCAGCTTCCAGGATCCGGATGGCCACGTCTGGGAACTGGCCTATATGGAGCCGCAGCAGGCCGATTGAGTTCAGCCGCCCAGCGGCTTTGGCGCGGACAGCTGCTCAAGCAGCCGGGTGAGGGTTTCGGTGGTCAGGCGCAGGTCCTGTGCGTTCACCGCCGCTCCGAGCGAGTCTGCCCAAGAGGCTTGGCGGATTTGGATATCGCGCAAAACCGTCTCGCCTTCCAGCGTCAGCATCAGCAGCTTGGCGCGCTGGTGGGCGGGGTTTTCCTCGTATCGCACAAGGCCTTCCTTTTCGAGAAGATCAGCGATGCGCTGCACGCCCTGACGCGCCAAACCGAGCACGCGGCCGATTTCGGCGACCGACATGCTGGCATGGCTGGCGGCAGCCAGAACCTGCCAGCGGGCACTGGTCTGGCCCGACGGCTTGGCAAGCATATCGCCTGCTGCCGTGAGGTGGGCGGCAAGCCGGATGACCGAAATCGAGAAGTGCGAGAAGGCGTCGCCTGCGGCGGTGCGGGTTGGTTTTTTCATATTGACAACATATTGTCATTCTGTAGGATGCGGATATGACAATATGTTGTCATATTTTGATGTGGCAGGCAAGGGAGAGCCGGCATGAAGATGACCTATATGGGAAGCTGCCACTGCGGCAAAGTGCGTTTCGAGGCGGATATCGATCTCGATGCGGGGACGGGCAAGTGCAACTGCTCTATCTGCACCAAGCGCCGCGCCTGGAGTGCGTTGATCAAGCCCGAGGATTTTCGTCTTCTGTCGGGTGCCGACGAGATGGGGGAATACCAGTTCGGCACGATGAGCGGACATTACCGCTTCTGCCGAACCTGCGGCATCATGCCGTTCAGCGATGGTTATATCGAGCAGATCGGCGGTGCCTTTGTGTCGGTCAGCCTCGCCTGCCTTGACGATCTCGATCCATCGGTTCTGGCGGAGGCACCGGTCACCTATTCGGACGGCCGCAACAATGCCTGGTGGAATACGCCGGCGGAGACGCGGCATTTGTAGCCGTCACCGACTGTGTCATCCCGCCTTGCGGTAGCGGCGGGCGACATAGACGATGTCTCCGCGCGAAAGCCCCTTGTAGAGGGCAGAGCCTTTCGAGCCGGAGAATTCCGTCATGAAGCGCTGCAACAGCCAGGACTTGCCGATCCGCTCGCGCTTGCGGGCCTCGGCGGCGTTGAGGGCGGCGACGACGCCTTTCGAGATGTTACGGTCCTGAACCAGATCAAGGCCGGGTGCCCCGAGTTGCCCATTGAGGGCGGTGAGCTGTTTCTTCGATCGCATGTCGGCAAAGGTGAACCATCCGCCTGGCGCGAGTACGCGTGAAACCTCGTGGGCAAAGGCCGGCACGTTGCCGTAGCAATGCGATGACTCGATATTGACGACGATATCGAAGGAGCCATCGGCAAAGGGCAGGTTTTCCGCATCACCGGTCTCGAAGGTCAGGACCGGGGTATCCTTGTTGATGCGTCTGGCGCGTCGCACGGTATCGGGCGAATAGTCGAGCCCGACGATGGACGCCGGTGCGTGGTAGCGGGCGATGTAGCGTGATCCGCCGCCGCGTCCAGAGCCGATCTCCAGCACGCGCTTGCCCTCGACTGGAAGGCCTTCGACAGCCTGCTGGTACAATCCGATGAATGCGCGTTCCGCTTCGTCTTCTGCATTCAGAGCAAAGGCTGGGCCGGCCGGCACAAAGCCATAGTTCATGAAGCGCCAATCCTGATCGTGCCAGGAGAGGGACAGGAGGTTGTAGATACGTCTCCAGACCCATTTCTGCACGCGCGGAAACTTGCCGGTCGAAGCAACGTCGAGAACGCGGGAGAAGAGGCGACTGCTACTCATGTCGGGGGGATTCCATTGGCGCCGCGGCGGCGGTCTCGATCGTCTTGAACTCGCCATAGAGCCAGGTTCGGCCCTTGCGGATCAGTTCGGCATCGTCCTTGTTGAGGGGATTGAACCAGGGCAGGTAGTATTTCAGGATCAATGGCCAGCATCGACGCCAGTATCCCGGTGATATGACTGTCAGCCGGACCAAACGCAACCAGAAGCGCGGCCCTGTCTTGATCCCGTCGCCAGCGGCGAAAATCTTGATGTTGCGCACCGTGATGAAGATAAAGGGCACGAGCGTCGCGTTCATCGCCATCACGCGGATGAAATAGCGCTTCCATCCCGGCATGTTCGGCGTCGCCTTCTTCAAGACATCCAGCGCGACCGCCTTGTGTTCCAGTTCTTCCAGGGCATGCCACATCCACAGGCGCCGATAGGCGGGCGCCGCATCAGCAAGCAATTCCGGATACCGCAACGTCACGGTCGACAAGGTGGCCGTCAGATGCTCGATCGCGCAGGTGACGACGAGCCGCAGGATCGGCGACGTGTCGCGCGCCATGCCAGCGCGAACAGGGCGCTCCATCTTGTCGACGTCATAGCCGAGTTTGGTCAGGGCACGGTTGTAATCCATGTGCTCACGGGTGTGGAACGCCTCCTGCACCGCGTAGCCGTTGATTTCGGCGGCCAGTTCCTTGTCGCCAAGTTTCGGCGCGTAGTGCCGCAGCGCGCGAATGAAATAGCGCTCGCCTTCGGGCAGGAAGATAGACAGGCCGTCGAGCAGAACCGTCTTCTGGAAGTCGCCACCGAACCAGTGGCGGACCGGATTTTCGACAATGCCGAAGCGAATGTCGCGGGGAATGATATCCTCGTCGTCGGTCCCTTCGGACGCACCTTTCCAGTGTGCCGCCTCGACCTGCTCCAGTCCTTGCGCCATGCCGCACCGCCACTTTCAAAGACATTGCCCCGCCGCGCTAATCGGCCCCAGAAGAATTATAGTCCCTTGCCGGACGATTGGCCACGGACCGCATAAAAAAGCACGCCGGTTTTTTGCCGGCGTGCTTTTGGAAAATGGCTTGATGGATAGTCTTATTCGCCGAGATCGCGCACCGCGCCACGGTCGGCGGATGTCGCAAAGGCAGCATAGGCCTTGAGCGCCGTGGTCACCTTGCGCTTGCGCTGCTCGACCGGCTTCCAGCCCTTGGCTTCCTGCTCCTCACGGCGGAGGGCGATTTCGGCATCGTCGACGCGCAGCGAGATCGTCCGGTTCGGAATGTCGATGTCGATCATGTCGCCTTCGCGCACCAGGCCGATGATGCCGCCGTTCGCCGCTTCCGGCGAAACGTGGCCGATGGACAAGCCGGACGTGCCGCCCGAGAAACGGCCGTCGGTGATTAGCGCGCAGGCCTTTCCAAGGCCCTTCGACTTCAGGTAGCTGGTCGGGTAGAGCATTTCCTGCATGCCCGGGCCGCCCTTCGGTCCTTCATAGCGGATGACGACGACGTCGCCGGCCTTGACTTCGTTGGCAAGGATCGCCTTGACGGATGCATCCTGGCTTTCAAAGACGCGAGCCGGACCGGAGAATTTCAGGATCGATTCATCGACGCCGGCCGTCTTCACGATGCAGCCGTTGATCGCGATATTGCCCTTGAGCACAGCAAGGCCGCCGTCCTTGGAGAACGGGTGCTGGGCATCGCGGATGACGCCCTTCTCACGGTCGAAGTCGAGTTCCTTCCAGCGGGCGCTCTGGCTGAAGGCAACCTGGGTCGGGATGCCGCCGGGAGCGGCGCTGAACAGTTCAAGCGCTGCCGGATTGTCGGTGACGGCGATATCCCACTGCGCCAGCGCATCGGCCATGGTCTTCGAGTGGACGGTCGGCAGATCGGTGTTCAGGAGACCGGCACGGTCGAGTTCGCCGAGGATCGCCATGATGCCGCCGGCGCGGTGAACGTCTTCCATGTGAACGTCGGACTTGGCCGGCGCGACTTTCGACAGGCAGGGCACCTTGCGGGAAAGCCGGTCGATATCGTCCATGGTGAAATCGACTTCGCCTTCATGGGCGGCGGCCAGGATGTGCAGCACGGTGTTGGTCGAGCCGCCCATGGCGATGTCGAGCGCCATCGCATTTTCGAAGGCCTTCTTCGAAGCGATGGTGCGGGGCAGGGCGGTGACGTCTTCCGCTTCGTAATAGCGCTTGGCCAGACCGACGATCTCGCGGCCGGCACGCAGGAACAGCTTTTCGCGGTCCGAATGGGTGGCGAGCGTCGAGCCATTGCCCGGTAATGACAGGCCCAGTGCTTCCGTCAGACAGTTCATCGAGTTCGCCGTGAACATGCCCGAGCACGAGCCGCAAGTCGGGCAGGCCGAGCGTTCGATGACCTTGACGTCCTCGTCGGAGACCTTGTCGTCGGCGGCGGCGACCATGGCGTCGACCAGGTCGAGCGCATGGGTCTTGCCGTCGGACAGCACGACCTTGCCGGCTTCCATCGGGCCGCCGGATACGAAGATGACGGGGATGTTGAGGCGCAGCGACGCCATCAGCATGCCGGGGGTGATCTTATCGCAGTTGGAGATGCAGACCATGGCGTCGGCGCAGTGTGCGTTGACCATGTATTCGACGCTATCGGCGATGAGTTCGCGCGACGGCAGCGAATAGAGCATGCCGTCATGGCCCATGGCGATGCCGTCATCGACGGCGATCGTGTTGAATTCCTTGGCGACGCCGCCATTGGCCTCGATTTCGCGGGCGACCAGCTGTCCAAGATCCTTGAGATGGACATGGCCGGGAACGAACTGCGTGAACGAATTCACCACCGCGATAATGGGCTTGCCGAAGTCGCTGTCCTTCATGCCCGTCGCGCGCCAGAGGCCGCGAGCGCCGGCCATGTTGCGGCCGTGGGTGGTGGTGCGGGAGCGATAGGCAGGCATGGACGTGTTCCTTGAACTTTGTCGGCTAAACAGCAGATATGGGCAACAGGTATCGCAATTGCAGCGGTCCTACTCCAAAACTGCGTCCGCGTCACGATTTTCGTAACAATATTTCGTGTTTTTTCGAGTCCGGTAGGGGTGGCTAGGATGCCGAGGCATTTTGGTGGAGCGAACAGGATTTGTTTATCAAACGTCGGAATTTGGGGACTGTTAGCGCTCATCTACCCCATTTGGGGGATGCGCGATTCGGCGTTTCGCATTCTATTGGCTCGCGCTGGACACTTTGCACTGTCAGCAATTTCATCACGTAAACATTCTTAAAAGTCCCCTCTCCGGCAACGGCGGGGGGCTTTTTCGTTCACACCAGCGGGCTCTTGCGTCGCGCCAGGTAATCCCGGTTGAGAACATCCATGATATCCTGAGCATCCTCCCGGTCGAGGCCTGCGAGATCGCGGCCGTCGGAGGCGGCCGGAACGCGGGTGATCAGGTCCACGATCGTCCAGCTCCCGTTCCTTTCCTGCCTGAGGCCATAGCGCGGTTCATTCACAACAGGCGGCCCTTGATTGTCATTTGGGTTTTCTTTTGAGCGGATGCCGTTGGCATCGGCGTTTGCGATATTCTGCAAATAGGAATGCAGAGCCGTTTGACAATGTTTCGGTATGCCGTTCGCCACAAAATGCGCGTTCAGATTCTCATCGGAAAGGGAGTTCGCGCACTGCTGGTATTGGTTAATGATGTCTTAACCACGGCCACACAAGCGATCGCACTTTTCCCGTTTTGCCGCGTTGTGGCCGGAGTGACCCGTCAGACTTCAGGGATGGATATGGAACAGATCCGTTTGGATTGGCTTCAGGCCAGCGCCCGCGCATGCAATGCACGCCAGATGTATCGGCTGGCCTATGACGTCGCCATGAGTTCCGCTGCATCCCAGCGGCACCGGCGGGCGGCCCGCCGGGTCGTGAAGATCCTGCATCATGTCATCGACAAGCCTATCGCCAAGGCCGCCGTGCTTGCGGCGGCCAGGAGACGGTTCGACGGGCTTGTGGCCGAACTTGAGAATGGCGCGTCCTAAAGAACGAAATAGCCCTTGTCGAGCGTCAGCGCTCCGTCGAGATGAACAGCGAAATCCGCGACCTTGTCCCCGTTGACGTCGGCATAGACATAGGTGTTGGCGGCGGTCTTCTCGTAACGCAGTTCGCCGGCGTGGCCGCCGAAAGCCTTGGTGCCGATGAAGTGGAACGCGTCGTTCTTCGCTGTCGTGCTATTGGCGTCGATGGCCGACAGGCTGATCTTGTCGCCGGTCTTGCTGGCGCGGAAATCCGTGATCGTGTCCTGGCCAGCCTTCTCGAGGGTCGATTCGGCGATGCTGCGATAGATAAACGTGTCGCGCCCCGCGCCGCCGGTCAGGATGTCCGCGCCGAGGCCGCCTTCGAGCTTGTCGTTGGCGGCAAGACCGTTGAGCACATCGTTTCCGCCCCGACCCTGCAGCACGTCATCATACTTGGTTCCGTCGATCGTGTCGTTGCCGGAGAGCAGGATGTCCTTGATCCGTTCGTTCTGTCCGGCCATCACCGCGTCATAGAGTTCGGCGGCCGAGACGCGCAGGTCGCGCATGTTGAAAATCTGCACGCCGTCCTGAATGAGGGTGAACGAGGTGATGGCGCCGCCGACAATATCGGCCATTTCCTTGCCCTGTTGTGTCGGATCGAGCAGGATGCCACCGTCCGTGCCCTTGTAGATCAGCTTGTCGCCGGTGAACGAGACGCGGTTGTTGTCGTCCGTGTAACCCGAAATGCTGGAAAAGTGATAGGCGTAGCTGTTGTACGCCTGCAGGAAGTCGAAGGAAAAGCCGGCAATATTCGCGCCGCTGCCATCGTCACCAAAAGAGATTTTCGCCATGATCATGCCCGTGAAATGGATTTTACAATCCGGGCATCTAAGACAGTGCCATCATCACGGACAAGCGGTCGGGCGAATCATCTTTACTTACGGTTAACCCTGCAGCAGCGCTTGTCGCAGCAAAGGCCAAAACGAAAAAGGCTTTCCGGTTTCCCGAAAAGCCTTTTGAAACTGGATGGTGGGCGTGACAGGGATTGAACCTGTGACCCCTACGATGTCAACGTAGTGCTCTCCCGCTGAGCTACACGCCCATCCGATGTCGGCGCATAGACCACAAACCCTCCGGAGCGTCAATAGGCTTTTTTCGGCTTTTTGACAGGAAGTTTTGCGGCCCTTGCGGCGCGGCCTATGCGGCCAGCATCTTGTTCACTTCATCCACAAGATCGCGCAGATGGAAGGGCTTCGACAGGACCTTTGCATCCTTCGGCGCCTTCGAATCAGGGTTGAGCGCGACGGCGGCGAAGCCGGTGATGAACATGACCTTGAGGTCGGGATCGAGTTCGGTCGCCCGGCGGGCAAGCTCGATGCCGTCCATTTCGGGCATGACGATATCGGTGAGGAGGAGCGAGAACGGTTCTTCGCGCAGCCGGTCATAGGCGCTGGCGCCATTGTCGAAGGACAACACCTTGTAGCCGGCCTTTTCCAGGGCTTTCACCAGGAAGCGGCGCATGTCGTTATCGTCTTCGGCGAGGAGAATTTTTGGACTCATGGATTAAGCCGTTTGCACCTTACGTGTCGATGTAGGGAATTGCGGTATCGTCATGAAACCGCACGTGGGTAAATATCCGGTGAAGACACGGGGTCAAGCCCGGTCACTGGCGGGACGCGACTATGGACACAGATGCCGCCAACTGGCAACATACACGAAACAGCAAGATCATGACATGGTAAAAAAGGGCTGCGATGACGCAGAACGTCAGCGAAACCGAACCGTTCGAAGTTCGCGAACCGGAAATGCAGCGCATTCCCTTTGTCTTCAATTCCCCGCATAGCGGGCGGATCTATACACAAGCCTTTCTCAACCAGACGAAACTCGACGATGTCACGATCCGCCGGTCGGAAGATCATTTCGTTGATGAACTGTTCCAGAGTGTGACAGGCCTCGGCGCGCCGATGCTGATGGCGCATTTCCCACGGGCCTTTCTCGACGTCAACCGCGAACCTTACGAACTCGACCCGCGCATGTTCGACGGGCCACTGCCGCCACATGCCAATATAAGCTCGATGCGTGTCGCCGGCGGGCTCGGCACCGTGCCGCGGCTGGTCGCGGAAAACATGGAAATCTATGGCCGACGCTTCCCCGTCGCCGAGGCGCTGGAGCGGATCGAGACCATCTACAAGCCCTATCATGCCTGCCTGCGCAAGCTGATCGCCCGCACGCATGTCCGCTTCGGTCTGGCGGTGCTGATCGACTGCCATTCGATGCCGGGCAATATCCGCATCGCCGGCAGCGGCCAACGCCCGGACTTCATTGTCGGAGACCGGTATGGGACCAGCGCGGGCGCCGACCTGTCGCGCGCGGCCGTCTCGCTTCTCGAAGATCTCGGCTTCTCCGTCGCCCGCAACAAGCCCTATGCCGGCGGCTTCATCACCGAGCATTACGGCCGACCGGCGCGCGGCCTGCATGCGCTGCAGATCGAGATCAATCGCGGTCTCTACGTGGATGAAACCACGCTTCAAAAGAAGCCGGAATTCGAGAGGCTTGCCGACGCCATCAGGCTGTTCCTGACCGGTCTTGCTGCGCATGTTCAGAAATATGTGGTGATGCCCACGCCGCTCGCCGCCGAATAATCATCCAGCGCTGCGCTTCTTCCATTCCCCGGTCAAAAAAAACCGCGCTTGTGGCGCGGCTAAGTCTAGGGAGGAAACACCCAAGGAGGGTATTTACAGTCACAAGTGACTGTAGGGAAAAGCTAATATTGCAGCGCACAAATGTCAAGCTTAATTTGGCCACATTGCTGCATTGCGCCATGGATGGGCTTTATCGGAAATCCCTGAAATGCGCGGTTTTGAGCGGTTTTTCGAGTTTTGAGGCACGTTCTTCGGGATTTTCAGGCTCGCCCTGTATTGCGGATGCGAATCCGGACGATTTTCGTCAATTTTCGCGGTCGAGACTTCATTTTCAAAAAAATGTGCCATAAGCAGATTCAACTCTCATTTTCCCGATTTTCGTGAGGTTTCATGCTGCCGGACCGTGAATTTTTCGACCGCCTTGCCGATGCGGCGAAGGCCGAAACCCTGCCGCGCTTTCGCACAGGCACCAGTGTCGTCAACAAGGAGGCTGGCGGTTTCGATCCGGTGACCGAAGGCGATCGGGCGGCGGAAGCGGCCATCCGCGCGCTGATCGAGCGGGAATTCCCCGAGCATGGCATTCTCGGCGAGGAATTCGGCAATGTCGGGCTCGACCGCGACTATGTCTGGGTGATCGATCCGATCGACGGCACACGCGCTTTCATTTCCGGTCTGCCGGTCTGGGGCACGCTGATCGGCCTCTATCACAAGGGCGATGCGGTCATGGGTATCATGGACCAGCCCTTTACAGGCGAGCGCTATTACGCGGATGGAAAAGCAGCGTCCTATCGCGGCCCTGACGGCGACAGACAGATCAGGACGCGGACCGGCGTCAATCTCGCGGATGCCATCATGTTCACCACCACGCCGCACATGTATTTCGGCGAGGCGAAGACCCGGTTCGAGACCCTACAGAACACGGTCCGGCTGTCCCGCTATGGCGTCGATTGCTATGCCTTCGCGCTGCTGGCAGCCGGGCATGTCGACCTCGTGCTTGAGGCGGGCGTCAAGGCCTATGACGTCGGCAGTCTCATTCCGCTCGTCGAACAGGCTGGCGGTGTCTTCACCGACTGGAATGGCGGGCCGGCGGAAATGGGCGGCAATGTCATCGCCGCTGGCAGCGCCGAACTTCACGCGCAGGCCTTGGAATTGCTGAAAGGTTGAAGGGGCGGAGCATCCGCGCCTTCAGTCTACGAGTGCCGTTTCCCGTACCGCTTCGGGAGCTTCGCCATCGCTGCCGGGGATGAAGGCCTCTACCGCCGCGATTGCCTGTGCGCGATAGTGGTCGGCTTCTTGAAAAAGCTCATGCCTGGCGCCATCGATCGGGATCATGTGGCCGGCTCGGAAATTGCGGGCAAGCGCCTCGACGGCGAGATGGGGGACGAGACGGTCCTGTGTCGGCGCGAGCACGATCGTCGGAACCCGGATCTGGGTCAGGTGATCATGGCTGGCAATGCGCCGGATCGCCTTGAAGGTTTCGTGCAGCCAGCGGGCGCTGGGCGGGCCGAGCGCCAGTTCCGGATGCGCGTCGGTCAGCGCCTTGTTGCGGGCAAAGCGACGGGCATCGGAGGTCAGCAGGTTTTCCGAAAAGGGCAGGGGGCCTTTGTCGCGCATCAGCGGCAGCGAGCCAAGCCCGAGAAGGGTGAACGTGGTGGCGAGAATGCCGATCATGCGGTGGCCGAGCTTCTGGCCACCGAGAGCGACGAAGGGAGCGGTAATCGCCAGCCTGTCGATGCGGCTTGCCAGCATAGGGGCCTGAGACAAGGCAACCAGCGCGCCCATCGAGTGAGCCAGCATGAAGAAGGGCAGGCGCGTATCGGGCAGCACGATCTGGTCGAGAAAGATGGTAAGATCCTGCTCGTAATCTGCAAACCGTCTGACATGCCCGCGACGGGCATGTTTGTGCAGACGGTGCGAGCCAGCCTGGCCGCGCCAGTCGAAGGTGGCGACCCAAAGCCCTCTGGCAGTCAGTTCGCCGATGGTCTCGGCATATTTCTCGATCGACTCGTTGCGTCCCTGGAGCAGAACGACCGTACCCTTCGAGACCGTCGATGCGGATTTGAAGATCGCGTAGCGCAGCTTCGTTCCCCGCGCACCCTCGAAAAAACCGACAACATGATTGCCGGGGATCGGATTGTCCGGGGTCGCGTGGAGGATCGGCGTCATTGGCTAGGTCCGTGTGCGGGTGCGGGGTCCGTGTTCGGCAGGAATTGCCTCGGCGCGCAAGCGGCGCAGGTCCGCCGAGAGGAGACACCGGGCTGTCGAACGTTTATCGTTGCTCCATTCCTCTTAAGGAACCGTGCAAGACCGAACCTGCGGTCGAGAATAGGCCCACCATTCCCGTGCGTCAAAGAAAAAGGGGCCGGAAGCGGCGGGGGACTGGATAGTTCCGCTTCCGGCCAGAGACAGTCGGTCGGCGACAAGGCATAACGGACGGGAGAAGGGACGTTCACCGCCGGGACTTTTGCCTTTGTCCGACGGTGCTGTTTTACGCCCACCAAGCTGAACGCATCCGGAACCACCTGTTCATCCTGCGTTTAGAAAATCGGGATGCCGAAACTTGTCTTGCGAGGGTCTTGAAGGCGCGAAAGGCAATTCCCATCTCATCCTCACGGGCGCCGAAGACGGGCTCGTTCACCGGTTCTGCCATCGCCGCTGACGGGATGACAGGACCAAGATCGCACAACAGTTGCTCACAAGAGGACACCATGCGTCACGTTGATTTTTCCCCCCTTTACCGTTCCACCGTCGGTTTCGACCGCCTCTTCACCATGCTCGACAGTCTCGGCCAGCCCGACCAGTCGCAGACCTATCCGCCCTACAATATCGAGCGGACCGGCGAGAGTACTTACCGGATCACCATGGCCGTTGCCGGTTTCGACGAAACCGAACTTTCGATCGAAGCACGCGAGCACACGCTGACCGTCAAGGGTGAAAAGGGCGAAGACAAGGGCACCGACAGCCAGTTCCTGTATCGCGGCATTGCCAAGCGCGCCTTCGAGCGCCGCTTCCAGCTCGCCGATCACGTGGAAATCCAGTCCGCTTCGCTGAAGAACGGCCTGCTTCATATCGACCTCCTGCGCGAGATCCCGGAAGCCGCCAAGCCGCGCCGCATCGAGATCGCCGCCGCGCAGTCGGCACCGAAGCAGATCGAAGCCACCCAGATCGAAGGCAACGCCAACTAAACGTTCGGCATCGATTGGACTTGAAGAAACGGCGTCCCGGCGGGGCGTCGTTTTTTGTTGCTCGATTTCCGTTCGGCGGCGATCAGCCAGCCGTCCATGGGATATCGTATAGCAGGATGGACGTCGGGCCGAGGATCGCCGGTTCCTGATCGTATTGAAGATCGGCAAGCTGTTCGCGCGTCTTGGCAATCAGCCCCTCGAAGGAAATTTTCTTCTGCTCCCGCAAGAGCTTGGCGAGGACATAGGTGAATGCACCGTGACTGGTCGCGCCGTGGCGATATTCGTAGGAAAACTGTCCTTCGCCGCAGGCTTCGATGATGACAGGCAGATAGGGGCCGGGTGAAATTGCCTCGTTCTCCCTTTTCAGTCTTGCATACTGCGTTGATGAGAGGCCGCGCAGCATCGAGGCGCGCCCGATACGCTCGGTTGCCCCCTTCTGGCCGAAATATTCGGCGGCCAGTGCCTTTTTCGGTGTGAAATCCTTGTTGATGCGGGCGAAGTCTCGCTGGACCCACATCTGGGTCTTGCTGTCCCACTTCAATTCCCGGTGCCTGATATCATCCGGTGGGGTGATGCCGCGTGGTCTGGCACCGCCGGCCCGATGAATTCCACCGGAATGGCAGCAATCGAAGATCAACACGAGCCGGCAATCATAGGGTAGCTGGCTGTAGAGGCCGTAGATCTGGTCATCGGCGATGAATTTTTCCGGCGTCCAGTCGAAATCCCATGGAACCAGCGTTTCGACATAATGGTCAGGCTCGAAATTCTCGCCATATTCCGGGACCTGCGCGCCGTGGCCGCTGTAGTAGAAGATCAGTTCGTCACCGGGCTTGGGGTCGTCCAGCAGCCATTTCAGCCGGCTGAGGATACCGTCTGCAGTCGCGCGGCTGTCGAGGCAGGTGCGGATCGATTCCGGTGGAAATCCGCAATCCTGTAGCACCGCGCTCATGGTGAAGACGTCGTTGATGCAACCCTCCAGCCGTTGTTCGGGATTGGGATAGTCGTTGATACCGACGAGTAGCGCCTTCTGCTTCTTGCCACCACGCGGGCCGGCGACGATGGCGGGCGCCAATGCTTTTGCGCCGACCGTCTCCGTTGAGATCGACAGCCAGACATTCTGTATGGTCGCACTGTGGCCGAGATAACTGGGCGCGGAATGGTCGCCATAGCCTTCGTCGTCGAACGGCGTGTCGGTCTGGCTGAATTTCTTCGTGTCGAACAGACGGATAGGAGCAGTGAAAACGTCGTCGTTGACGTTGTAGAGATGATACCAGAAGCGGACATCAGGCAGTTGCACCCGGCCATTCGTCAGGTTGCGGATGACAAACGGATTGGCGATCTGGGACCCGAAGGTGACATAACGAGCCTTCGCCAGGATGCCCGGCAAATCGCCGACCGTTGCGTCGGGATGGGTGAAGGCATTATACGTGATCAGCGATCCGAGGCTGTGCGCAAGGATGATATCGGGCTGGTAGTCCCGGATCGAGTCCAGAACCCGCTGGCGGGTCTTGCGCTTGAACTCCTCGTCTTCGACCCACGCGACGACATAGCCGGCGGTCCATTTGATCTTGTCGGAGATGTCGGTGAGGATGCCGCGCTGGCGACGGGTGATTTCGGAAACGCCGCTTTTCGCCAGTTTCCATAGAGCGGTCGCGCTTTCTAGGGCGGATATCTTCGTCGTTTCAAAGATATCGTCGTAGTTCACCATCTGAAATTCCAGGGTGATATCCTTGCCGGGAAAAGCCGCCCTGACGGCCGCCTCCCACTCCGCTTCCCAGTCGGATGCCCGGTGATCACCGAGACCGTGGAAGCCCATTATCTTCAGAGTTTTGTCTGCCATGACCTTTCTCCCCCAACAATTCGGGAGGAATGTAGCACATCGCATGGTTGCATAAAAGAAAAAATTCTATCTATCTTTGCGGCGGCCCTGACCGCGATCCGATGCAGCAGGAGCCTTTATGCAACAGTTGCGGCTGCCGCCTCGGCTTCACGCCTGCGGCCGCGCTCCGCATATTTCTGCGCAATCACGGCGCAGGCCATCAGTTGGATCTGGTGGAACAGCATCAGCGGCAGGACAATGCTGCCGATGCTCTGGCCAGCGAAGATGACATTGGCCATCGGTACGCCGCTCGCAAGGCTCTTCTTCGAGCCGCAGAAAGTGATGGCGATCTCGTCTTCCTTCGAGAAACCGAGCAGCCGGCTGCCATGCATGGTGGCGAGCAGCACGATCACGAGAAGCACGATGTCGAGGATGACAACGACGGCGAGGTCGCGGACGGAGAAGGTGTGCCAGAGCCCCTCGGTCACCGCCTCGCTGAAGGCGAGATAGACCACCATCAGGATCGAGCCGCGATCAACCGGCATCAGCAGTTTCTTGCGGGCGCGGATGAAGTCGCCGATCCAGGGCTGAAGGATCTGACCGAGCAGGAAGGGCGCCAGCAGTTGCAGCAAAATCTGCTCCAACGCATCGAAGGAGAATCCCCCATGGCCGCCGGCGGCAAACAGCAGGCCGACGAGAAGTGGCGTCAGGAACATGCCGAAAATGTTGGAGGCCGACGCGGCGCAGATGGCGGCGGGCACATTGCCGCCAGCCATCGAGGTAAAGGCAATCGACGACTGAACTGTGGATGGAAGGACGCAAAGAAACAGGATGCCAGTATAGAGCGCCGGCGGCAGAAGCGAAGACGGCAACAGACCGGCCGCCAGCCCGAGCAGCGGGAACAGCACGAAAGTCGAGCCGAGAATGACGAGATGTAGCCGCCAGTGCAGCAAGCCGGCGAGGACGACGTCGCGCGACAGACGGGCACCATGAAGAAAGAACAGAAGCCCGATGGCGATCTTCGTCGCCAGCCCGAACCATTCCGCCGGCTCGCCGGAAATCGGCAGTAAGGAAGCGAGGACAACAGTAAGGACGAGAAGGATCGTAAACGTATCGGGTAGAAAACGGCGCATGGTGTCTCTTTGTCTTGTCAGGCGCCGCAATCCTTTACCCGTCGGCCGCGCTTAGCAAGCCGCAATAAATTGCCTGACGTCATCCGCTGTCGTCGCAAAGCTGGTAACGAGGCGGTAAAGCCCCTCGTCTTCGGCGACATCCGTCAGGGTCTGCGGCACCGGCCAGTCATAGAAGACGGCGCCCTGTGCCTTGAGATTCTCAGCCACAGACTTCTTGAGGATGACGAACAGTTCGTTGGAGCCGGTCGGCCAGGCGAGGCGCGCGCTCTCGGATGATTCAATACCCTTGGCCAGTTCGTTGGCCATGCCATTGGCGTGGCGGGCGAGATCGAGCCAGAGGCTGCCTTCGAGATAGGCGTCGAACTGGGCGGCGATGAAGCGTGATTTGGAGAAGAGCTGGGCGGAGCGCTTGCGCAGATAGCCCATTTCCTCGGCCTTCGACGTGTCGAACAGGATCAGCGCCTCGGCGCACCAGCAGCCGTTCTTGGTGCCGCCGAAAGAAAGCAGGTCGATGCCGCGCTTCCACGTCATCTCCGCCGGTGTCGCGCCGAGCGTGACGAGCGCGTTGGCGAAGCGGGCGCCGTCCATATGGAGCGGCAGCTTTTCGGCCTTGGCGATGGCGGAGATCGCTTCGATCTCGTCGAGGCTGTAGACGGTGCCGGCCTCGGTCGCCTGGGTCAGCGTGATCGCCATCGGCTGGCCGCCATGCACGCCGCCGCCACGCGAATGGCGAATCTGTTTTTCGAGAAGATCGGGCCGCATCTTGCCGAGCGTCCCATCGATGGCGGAAAGCTTGGCACCGTGGGAGAAGAATTCCGGCGCGCCGCATTCATCGACATAGACATGCGCTTCCCGGTGGCAGAACACGTGGCCGCCCGGGCGATTGGCGCTGGCAAGGGCCAGAGAATTGGCCGCCGTTCCGGTGGCAACGAAGAAGACTGCGACCTCGCGCTCGAACACCTCGGACAATGCGCTTCCGACCTTCTTGTCGAGATCGCTGGTGCCATAGGCGGAGGCAAAGCCGCCAGCGGCCTTGACCAGGCTTTCGGCGATCACGGGATGGGCGCCCGCCCAATTGTCGGAGGAGAAAATCATCGATGCGGTCCTGTGGTTTGGCGGGCGAAACGCCCTTTCCTGATCTTTGAACCGACCATACGGATGATGCTGCGGCAATCAATGCTCAAGGCCGCATATAAGGACAATTCCAGACCAGTTTGAAACCAAATCGAAGAAAACGAGAGGTTCTTGAAAGAAAATTACAAAAATACGCAATTAACCGCAATGTTCGGCAAAATCTCCCCGATTATTTTGTATTAGTGGTCTTGCAGTCCTATACGCTTTCTGGCATAGGACTCATGAAATAGGACAGTCTTGCTGTCCTATTTCGGTCCCAAGACCGGAAAGAAGCTGGAAAGCTCGCGAAACGCGGCTCCCGGCGGACGACTGCAAGCCGCGCTGGACATACTATGTCCTTGCCGCCGGAGCAGTCGCGATGGTCGCGGACCTTTCTCTGCCTGATGCAGTAAATGCTTCATTTGCGACCGGATCAGGATCATGCGACGATAATGCCGGTGCCGGCTTCAACGGGACTCTTGCCCGCGAAAGCCTGCCTGGACTGCGGACATACCCGGTAAATCCGGGTTAACAGGAGGGACGACGATGACGGACTTTACGCCATCCACCATGACTGGGCTCAACGATGCGCGCCAATTGGCGACAGTTGAGAAAAATACCGCATTTCCGGGCCTGCCGAAAAAACAGGGGCTCTATGATCCCGCCAACGAACATGATGCCTGCGGCGTCGGCTTCGTCGCGCATATGAAGGGCCAGAAGTCGCATCAGATCGTCAAGGATGGCCTGTTCATCCTCGAAAACCTGACGCATCGCGGTGCCGTTGGCGCTGATCCCCTGATGGGCGACGGCGCGGGCATCCTCGTCCAGATTCCGGACCGCTTCTTCCGTGAGGAAATGGCGGCGCAGGGCGTCACCCTGCCCAAGGCCGGCGATTATGCCGTCGGCTACATGTTCATGCCGCAGGATGAAGACCAGATCGTCCATTTCAAGCAGGTGATCACCGACGTCGTGGCCGAGGAAGGCCAGACCCTGCTCGGCTTCCGTGACGTTCCAGTCGACAACTCTTCGCTGTCGAAGGCGCCGGATATTGCCGCGACCGAACCGCGCCATATCCAGGTCTTCATCGGTGCCGGCCGTGATGCCGCGACCAACGCTGAGTTCGAGCGCCGCCTGTTCACGCTGCGCAAGGTGATTTCCAACCGCATCTACGACGCGTTCAAGGGCGCCGAAACCGGCTTCTACCCGGTCTCGCTGTCGTCGAAGACCATCGTCTACAAGGGCATGTTCCTGGCTTATCAGGTTGCGGCCTATTTCAAGGACCTGGCCGACCCGCGCTTCGAATCCGCCGTTGCCCTCGTGCACCAGCGGTTCTCGACCAACACCTTCCCATCCTGGAAGTTGGCGCATCCCTATCGCATGGTGGCGCATAACGGCGAAATCAACACGCTGCGCGCCAACGTCAACTGGATGGCTGCGCGCCAGGCTTCGGTCTCCTCGCCGCTGTTCGGAGCCGATATCTCCAAGCTATGGCCGATCTCCTATGAAGGCCAGTCGGACACGGCCTGTTTCGATAACGCGCTGGAATTCCTCGTCCAGGGTGGCTACTCGCTCGCGCATGCAGTGATGATGCTGATCCCGGAAGCCTGGGCCGGAAACCAGCTGATGAACCCCGAGCGCAAGGCGTTCTACGAATATCACGCTGCCCTGATGGAGCCGTGGGACGGTCCGGCCGCCGTCTGCTTTACCGATGGCAAGCAGATCGGCGCGACGCTCGACCGCAACGGCCTGCGTCCGGCCCGCTACCTCGTCACCGACGACGACCGCATCATCCTTGCTTCCGAAGCGGGCACGCTTCCGGTCAAGGAGGAAAGCATCGTCAAGAAGTGGCGCCTTCAGCCGGGCAAGATGCTGCTCATCGACATGGAGAAGGGCTCCATCATCTCCGACGAGGACGTGAAGTCTTCGCTGGCGACCCAGCATCCCTATCGCCAGTGGCTGGATAACACCCAGCTCATCCTCGAAGACCTGAAGCCGGTCGAGCCACGCGCCCTGCGCCGCGACGTGTCGCTGCTCGATCGCCAGCAGGCTTTCGGCTACAGCCTGGAAGACACCAAGATCCTGATGTCTCCGATGGCGACGACCGGACAGGAAGCCATTGGTTCGATGGGCACCGATACGCCGATTTCGGCAATGTCGGACAAGACCAAGCTGCTCTACACCTATTTCAAGCAGAACTTCGCGCAGGTGACGAACCCGCCGATCGATCCGATCCGCGAAGAACTGGTGATGAGCCTCGTCTCCTTCATCGGCCCGCGTCCGAACATTCTGGACCATGTGGGCGCGTCGCATGCCAAGCGCCTTGAAGTGCGCCAGCCGATCCTGACCAATGGCGATCTGGAAAAGATCCGTTCCATCGGTCACACGGAAGACCGGTTCGACACCAAGACGCTCGACTTCACCTATGATGTCGCGCGTGGCGCCGAAGGCATGCCGGAAATTCTCGACCGTCTCTGCGAGCGGGCGGAAGCGGCCGTCAAGGGCGGCTACAACATCATCGTGCTCTCCGACCGCCAGATCGGTCCGGACCGCGTGGCGATCCCGGCATTGCTGGCAACGGCTGCCGTGCACCATCATCTGATCCGCAAGGGGCTTCGCACCTCCGTCGGTCTCGTCGTCGAAACCGGCGAGCCGCGTGAAGTGCATCATTTCTGCCTTCTTGCCGGCTATGGCGCCGAGGCGATCAATCCCTATCTCGCCTTCGATACGCTGACCGACATGCACAAGCGTGGCGAGTTCCCCAAGGAGGTCGATGGCAGCGAGGTCGTCTATCGCTACATCAAGGCGGTCGGCAAGGGCATCCTCAAGGTCATGTCCAAGATGGGCATCTCGACCTACCAGTCCTATTGCGGCGGCCAGATCTTCGACGCTGTTGGCCTGAACTCGGAATTGATCGACCGCTACTTCTTCGGCACGGCAACGCAGATCGAAGGCATCGGCCTGACCGAGATCGCCGAGGAAACCTTCAAGCGTCACCAGTCGGCCTTCGGCTCGGATCCGCTGTTGAAGACGACGCTGGAGATCGGCGGCGAATATGCCTACCGCATGCGGGGCGAAGGCCATGCCTGGTCGCCGGACGCGATTGCATCGCTGCAGCACGCCGTTCGCGGCAATGCCGTGGATCGCTACCGCGAATTCGCCGAGATGGTGAACGGCGCCTCGCTGCGCATGAACACCATCCGCGGCCTGTTCTCGATCAAGGGTGTCGAAGCGCTCGGCCGCAAGCCGATTTCGATCGACGAGGTCGAGCCGGCCACCAACATCGTCAAGCGCTTCTCGACAGGCGCCATGTCCTTCGGCTCGATCAGCCGCGAGGCGCATACGACGCTTGCCATCGCCATGAACAGCATTGGCGGCAAGTCCAACACCGGTGAGGGCGGCGAAGAGTCCGACCGTTACTTCCCGCTCTATGACGGTTCGCCGAACCCCGAACGATCAGCCATCAAGCAGGTTGCCTCCGGCCGCTTCGGCGTCACCACCGAGTATCTGGTCAATGCCGACATGCTGCAGATCAAGGTCGCGCAGGGCGCCAAGCCCGGCGAAGGCGGCCAGCTGCCCGGCCACAAGGTCGATGCGACGGTCGCCAAGACCCGGCATTCGACCCCCGGTGTCGGCCTGATCTCGCCACCGCCGCACCATGACATCTATTCGATCGAGGATCTGGCGCAGCTGATCTACGACCTGAAGAACGTCAATCCCGCGGCGGATATCTCGGTCAAGCTCGTCTCCGAAGTCGGCGTCGGCACGGTTGCCGCCGGCGTCGCAAAGGCGCGCGCCGATCATATCACCGTTTCCGGCTATGACGGCGGCACCGGCGCCTCGCCGCTGACCTCGCTCAAGCATGCCGGCAGCCCTTGGGAAATCGGCCTTGCCGAAACCCACCAGACGCTGGTGCTGAACGGCCTTCGCTCGCGCATCGCGCTTCAGGTCGATGGCGGCCTGAAAACCGGCCGCGACGTCATCATCGGGGCGCTTCTCGGCGCCGACGAGTTTGGCTTCGCCACCGCGCCGCTGATTGCCGCCGGCTGCATCATGATGCGCAAGTGCCACCTCAACACCTGTCCGGTGGGCGTGGCGACGCAGGACCCGGTCCTGCGCAAGCGCTTCAAGGGTGCGCCCGAGCATGTCGTCAACTACTTCTTCTTCGTTGCCGAGGAAGTGCGCGAAATCCTGGCCTCGCTGGGCTTCGCCAAGTTCGACGACATTATCGGCCTGTCCGAGCTGCTCGAAAAGGATGCGATGATCTCGCACTGGAAGGCCAATGGCCTCGACTTCTCGCGCATCTTCCACAAGATCGATGCGCCGAAGGAAAAGACCTACTGGACCGAAAAGCAGAACCATCCGATCCACGACATCCTCGACCGCAAGCTGATCGAGGCGGCCAAGCCCGCGCTTGAATCCAAGACCCCGGTCTCGATCGAGGTCGATATCAAGAACGTCGACCGTTCGGCCGGCGCCATGCTGTCGGGTGAAGTCGCCAAACGCTACAAGCACAAGGGCCTGAAGGACGATACGATCTCCGTCAAGCTGCGCGGCACGGCCGGCCAGTCGTTCGGCGCGTTCCTCGCGCGTGGTATCAGCTTCGAGCTGATCGGCGACGGCAACGACTATGTCGGCAAGGGCCTGTCGGGTGGCCGGATCGTCGTGCGTCCGCCGGAAAACTCCAAGATCGTCGCTGCAAAGTCGATCATCGTTGGCAATACGGTTCTTTACGGTGCGATCTCCGGCGAGTGCTACTTCAACGGCGTCGCTGGTGAGCGTTTCGCGGTGCGCAACTCCGGCGCCATCGCGGTTGTCGAGGGTGTGGGCGACCATGGCTGCGAATACATGACCGGCGGTGTCGTCGTCGTTCTCGGCGAAACCGGTCGCAACTTCGCAGCCGGCATGTCGGGCGGTGTCGCCTATGTGCTGGATGAAAGCGACGATTTCCCGAAGCGCTGCAACATGGCGATGGTCGAACTCGAGCCGGTTCCGGAAGAGGACGACATGTTGGAGAAGCTGCACCATCACGGTGGCGACCTCATGCACAAGGGCATGGTGGATGTGTCGGGCGACATGACCCGCCATGATGACGAGCGGCTCTACCAGCTGATCTCGAACCACCTGCACTACACCGGCTCGCCGCGCGCCAAGGAAATCCTCGACCATTGGGTCGAGTTCCGGCCGAAATTCCGCAAGGTCATGCCGGTTGAATACCGGCGTGCGCTGGAGGAGATGGAACGCATGCGCATGGGCATCGCGGCGGAGTAACCGTCGATCTGTGACAACGCACCCCTGTAGCGACAGCGCGGGGGTGCATCTGGCGCGCTCGAACGAGCGCTTCCTTGGATAAGAGATATCAGGAACTTACGATGGGCAAGGTTACGGGCTTCATGGAAATCGACCGCCAGCTGGCAAAGTATCAGCCGGCGTCGGATCGCATTCGGCATTTCCGCGAATTCACAATCCCGATGTCGGACCCGGAAGTGCAGAAACAGGCGGCGCGCTGCATGGACTGTGGCATCCCCTATTGCCACGGACCGACCGGCTGCCCGGTGCACAACCAGATTCCCGACTGGAACGATCTGGTCTACAATGGAAACTGGGACGAGGCGATCCGCAACCTGCACTCGACCAACAATTTCCCGGAGTTCACCGGCCGCATCTGCCCCGCCCCCTGCGAGGAAGCCTGCACGCTGAACCTGGAAGATGCACCCGTCGCCATCAAGACCGTCGAGCAGGCCATCGCCGACAAGGCCTATGAGATGGGCTATATCGTGCCGCAGCCGGCCTTCACCAAGACCGGCAAGAAGGTCGCGATCATCGGCTCGGGACCTTCTGGCATGGCCGCTGCCCAGCAGCTTGCCCGTGCCGGTCATGAAGTTCATGTCTACGAGCGCGAGAGCAAGCCAGGCGGCCTGCTGCGCTATGGTATTCCGGACTTCAAGATGGAGAAGAACTTCATCGACCGTCGCGTCGATCAGATGCGCGGCGAAGGCGTGACCTTCCACTGCGGCGTCAATGTCGGCGTCGACCGGACCGTCGAAAGCCTGACCGAAGAGCATGATGCGGTTCTTTACTGCGGCGGATCGGAAACCCCGCGCGATGCAGGTATTCCCGGTGTCGAGTTCGCCGGCGTACACGACGCGATGCCCTATCTCGTCCAGCAGAACCGCCGCGTCGGCCGCGAAAATATCGACAGCGTCGGCTGGCCATCGGACCCGATCCTGGCCGGTGGCAAGCACATTGTCGTCGTCGGCGGTGGTGATACCGCGTCTGACTGCGTCGGCACCGCTTTCCGCCAGGGGGCCGTCAAGGTGACCCAGCTCGACATCCGCCCGCAGCCGCCGGAAAAGGAAGACAAGCTCGCCGTCTGGCCGTTCTGGGCCACCAAGATGCGCACTTCGTCGTCGCAGGCCGAAGGCGCCGTGCGCGAGTTCCAGGTGGCGACGCTCGAATTCGTCGGCGAAGACGGCATGCTGACCGGCGTCAAGTGCTGCCAGGTCGACGAGCGCCGCAAGCCGATCGCCGGCACGGAATTCGTCATCAAGGCCGACCTCGCCTTTATCGCCATCGGCTTCAACGGTCCGTTCACCAATGGCGTCCTGAAGGATCTCGGCGACAAGCTGACGATCAACACCGACCGCCGCGGCTCGACCAATGTCGTCGCGAACGACAAGGACTACAGGACTTCGGTCGACAAGCTCTGGGTCGCCGGCGACGTCCGCCGTGGCCAGTCGCTCGTCGTCTGGGCCATCCGCGAAGGCCGCCAGGCTGCGCGTGCGATCGACGAAGCCCTGATGGGCTCGACGGTCCTGCCACGGTAAACACCATGTCCGCCGCCGGGGCGGCCATTGACAACTTGAAGGGCCACTTGCGCATAAAATCTACGCAAGTGGCCATTTGGATTCCGGGTAATATCCCATGCGATGGGAGGTCCCAAGGCTGCGACGGGTAGGCGGCTCCTTCAATCCTCCGCGATGAGGCCTACCGCGCCTCCACCAGAAAACCCGAAGCCAGAGCCTGAAACGCCTCGACGGCTTTCGGCAGTACCTCCTGCGGATTTTCGCTCGCCGCGATCCATAGCGCCGCATTGAGCGCCGCGCCGCTCAGCAGCCGAGCTGCAGCCTCGGCATCGACCGGCTTGACTACACCATCCGCGATCAGCTTTTCCACCGCTCGTCTGGTCACCTGCAGACAGCTGTTCTGGCTCGGCCATTGCGACGGGTCACCCAGAACGGCGGGTCCGTCAAGCAGGACGATACGCTGCACTTCCGGATCCAGCGCCATCTCGATATAGGCAGCCCCCTCGGCGAGCAGGCTCTGCCAATCATCCCCCGCGCATGCGCCGATCTCCTGCGCGCGTGAGGCCATTTCCGTGTCGATCTGGTCGACCACGGCCGCCAGAAGGCCGCGCTTGTCTCCGAAATTGTGATAGAGCGCCCCCCGCGTGAGGCCGACATCGGCCGTCAGGTCGTCCATCGACGCGGCGGAATATCCTTTTTCCGCGAAGGCCTTGCGCCCGGCTGCAATCAGCTTGGCCCGGTTCTGCTCCATCGTTTCGGCACGCTTCGCCATCTCGAATCTCACATACGTTTCGTATATTAATTTGACATACGCACCGTATGCCACCATATTACATACGCACCGTATCTGAAAATCAGGCATCCGTGAAGCGCACTCCTGCCCACGGTCGCCCCAGAAAGAAAGATTTGATATGACTGAACGACAGGTCATTTTCCCCGCTGATCGCCACGCCCTTTACGAAGAACATGGCTATTCGGCCGCCATCCAATCCGGCGATCTCCTGTTTGTCTCCGGGCAGGTCGGCAGCCGTCCCGATGGAACGCCCGAGCCAGATTTCGAAAAGCAGGTGCGTTTGGCCTTCGACAATCTGAAGGCCACGCTCGCGGCTGCCGGCGCCACGTTCGATGATCTGGTCGATGTGACCACATTCCACACCGATCCCGAAAACCAGTTCGGGACGATCATGGCGGTCAAGCAAGAGATTTTCGAAAAGCCGCCCTATCCGAACTGGACGGCAATCGGCGTGAACTGGCTCGCCGGCTTCGATTTCGAGATCAAGGTCATCGCCCGCATCCCTTCGAAATCCTGATTGCAGTCTCCGGCCTAGTTCCTAATAACCGGGTTGCTGATGACGGTTTCCGGCTTTGCCAGCCGGAAATCGTCCACCCGGCCGGCCGGGGCGGCAGCGACTTCGCCCTTCTCCACCAGTTTGTCGCGCGGGCTCTTGCCGTTGCCGGCAAGGGCTGTTGTTCCGCCAAGCAGCGCTGTTCCGCCATCAAGATCGGGATCGTCGAGACTAATCGGTTGGGTCTGGATGATGTCTTCGTTGGCGAGCGGCGCGGTGACGACGAGGTCCTTCAAACCGTCGGCGCCGGGAACGTCCTGTCCGGAGGCTGCCGCATCACCGAGCAGCTTGCGGATATCCTTCTCGACATAGAAAGCGAGCTTGCGCTTGCCGGCCTTGGTCAGGTTGATGCCGTCGGAGCCACGCAGGCGGACCTGCTGGCCGTTGATGTCGGAACCGGTCATGACGAACTTGCCGCCCTCATCGACAAAACCGTCCCAGATATCGATGAAATTGCCGCCCACCTTTTCCGCCTCGGCACGGAAGATGCCGTTGAACGTCACCATGTCGGCCATCATCGAACTCGACTGGAAAGGCGGCATGCCGACCCAGAGGAGCGGAATATTGTCCTTGCGGGCAAGCACCGCGAAGGCGCCCACACGCTTGGTATATTCGGCAAGCCAGGCATCCGTCCGGAATTTCTCCTTGGAGCCATTGATCGACATCTGCTGCCGCTCGTTGGCGCCGAGACTGACGATAATCACGGAAGGTTTCACCTCGCCGATATAGGCAGGCAGGCTTTCGGGCCAGTTGAAATAGTCGTCGCGTACCAGGCCGGAAGAACCGTTGGCGCGCGTTTCGATCACGATGCCGGGTGTCGTCTCGAATGCAGTCTGCAGGCCATCGCCCAGGCTTGCGGCGACGAAATCGCCGACGACCAGCACCTTTTTCGCATCTGGCAGTTTTTCAACGATAACCACTGGCGGCTCGGCCGGTGTGGGTTTTGCTTTCTGTTTGACCTTCTTTGTCTTCGGGCGCTGCTGCTGTTGTGGCTGGCGCTGACGCGTGTCGTAGACTGGCACATCCTCATAAACCGGTGGCGGACGCCGGCGGCCGAATCCAAACAGCATGTCGAGGATGGTGCGGCGTTCCTGAGCACCGGCCTGACGCGGCGGCTCGATCACCAGTGCCGTCAACCCGATCGACAGCACGATCAAGGCATTGATCAGCCATCGAAGACCGGTCCTGTTGAATCTGCCGCTCATCTGTCTGTTCCGCAATGGTCTGCCCGGAGCTTACTGCGTTTCCCCGCAAACATACAACGCCTCCCTTTCGAAAGGCGTTGCGTTCAGGATGAATGCGGATTGTGCCGCAATTGAGAAGGCAAGGATCGCCTGCGGTTATTTCCGCAGGGCCTTCAGCAGATGCTGCGTCGGCTCGCCGTCCGCCGCCATGCCGTTGCGGCTCTGGAAAGCCTGGATCGCGGCCTTCGAACCGGAGCCGAAATTGCCATCGACCTCGCCATCGTAATAGCCGAGTTCCTTCAGCCGGTTCTGCAGCTCGAACTTCTGCTTGATATCGAGCGAGCCGTCCGGACGGCTCCAGGCCTGTTGCATGCCGCCATAACCGGCAATTTCATCGGCCAGAAGACCGACACCGAGCGCATAGGAATCCGACGCATTGTAGCGCTTGATGACGAAGAAATTCTTGGTCATCAGGAAGCCCGGGCTACCGGCACCGCCAGGCATCTTCAGCTCGGCCCGCTGGCTGCCATTGCGGAAACCCTTGCCGTTCGGCCGCGTGAAGCCGAGCGATTCCCACTCGGAAAGCGTCTTCGTCTGGCCGCCATAGTCGCTACCACCGCGCGGCGGCGAGACTTCGAAGCCCCAGGTCTGTCCCGGTTGCCAGCCGTTCTTCTTCAACAGGTTGGCGGCCGTCGCCAGTGCATCCGGCACCGAGTTCCAGATATCCTTGTGGCCATTCCCATCCGCGTCGATCGCATAGAGCAGGTAGCTGCTCGGAATGAACTGGGTGTGGCCCATGGCGCCGGCCCAGGAGCCGTTCAACTCGCGCGGCCCGACATCGCCGTTCTGCAGGATTTTCAGCGCCGCGATCAGCTGCGTCTTGGCATACTTGGCTCGTTTCGGGTCAGCATAGGCAAGCGTCGCCAGCGCGCGGGGAACATAGTGAAGGCGGTCATCCTTCTCCAGCACGGCACCGTAATTGGATTCCATCGACCAGATGGCCAGAAGAATGTTCCTGTCGACGCCGAAATGCTTTTCGAGCGCAGCCAGCGTGCGGCCATGCTTGACCGCCATTTCCTGGCCGATCTTGCGCGTATAGGGGTTCACCCGGCTATCGATATATTCCCAGATCTTGTGCTTGAATTCCGGCTGATAGGCGGCCTTCTGCAGCACGTCCGGATCAGGCGTCTTGACGCCGGCAAAGGCCTGTCGATACGTCGCCTTGGTGATCCCGCTCTTGGCGGCAGTGGCATAGAAGCTGTTGATCCAGGTGGTAAAACCTTCATCGGCAGAGGCAGGCGCAGCGGCAAACAAGGTTGCGGCTGTCATGAACGCGGCTGCGGCACGGCAAAGGAGTTTTTTCGAGGTCTTTGTCATCAGCTGTCGTTTCCGTTGCTCGGCGCCTCTCCGCAGCCGTGCTGCACTGGAAAAGCGCAAATTTACAGTCTAAGAGCCAGCCTCATGCATCAACTACATGCATGTGGTCCCATCTTCGAGCCGGTTTGCCTTGAAGGCAACCGCCAGAATCAGGATCCTACGAGAATGAAGTCAACAAATTCTTTACCATGAAAGCCTTGCGCCGTCCTCCTTTGCAAAAAAATAGCAATTTCCCATTTATGCCCTATTGATAGCCACTTGTACCGATTTAAATCACGCTGTTGTGATCTTGGAGATGTCAATGACTGACAAGCGTAAAGTTCGTAAGGCCGTATTCCCCGTCGCCGGTCTTGGAACACGATTCCTTCCCGCCACCAAGGCTGTTCCCAAGGAAATGTTGACCGTCGTCGACAAGCCGGTGATCCAGTACGTTGTCGATGAGGCACTCGATGCCGGCATCGAACACCTGATCTTCGTCACCGGCCGCAGCAAGGCTGTCATCGAAGACTATTTCGACATCCAGGTCGAACTGGAACAGACGCTGCGCGAGCGTAACAAGAAGGCTGAACTGACGCTGCTCGAAAGCATCCTGCCGGTCGCCGGCAGCACCAGCTTTACCCGCCAGCAGTCGCCGCTCGGTCTTGGCCACGCGGTCTGGTGTGCACGCGAACTGGTGGGCGACGAGCCCTTTGCGGTCCTGCTTCCCGACATGATCATGTCGTCGGAAAAGGGCTGCCTCAAGGGCATGGTCGAACTCTACAACGAGACCGGCGGCAACGTGCTGGCTGTCGAGGAGTGCGATCCGGATCAGGCGCACAAATACGGCATCGTCGGCAAGGGCGACCCGGTCGGCGGCGGTTTCAAGATCACCAAGATGGTCGAAAAGCCGGCCAAGGGCACGGCCCCGTCGAACTTCTTCATAAACGGCCGCTACATCCTGCAGCCGGAAATCTTCTCGATCCTGGAAACCCAGGAACGGGGGGCCGGCAACGAGATCCAGTTGACCGATGGCATGCTGAAGCTCGCCCAAGCCCAAGATTTCGCCGGATACCACTTCCGTGGCACGACCTATGACTGCGGCATGAAAGAAGGCTTCATCCTGGCAAACGTTGCGTTTGCGCTGGAACGCGCCGATATCCGTCCGGGCGTCGAGGGTGCCCTCAAGGACCTGCTGAAGAGCCTGAACTAAGAAAATCGATCGAAGAGAAAGGCCCGCTTGCGTACACGCGAGCGGGCCTTTCTGCGTGTGTATATTGCCTATCTCACCGCCGCAGGGTCAAGCCGACGCCGATGCGGGCGGTGTCCGTCGATGGGCCGAGATCGCGGTTCGTGCGTTCGTAGCTGACATCACCGGTGAGCGCCAACGTACGGTTGACGTCCCAGGTAAGACCAGCGCCGGTCATCCAGACCTTTTCATCGCCTGAGAAACTGCCGGACGGATAGTTGCGGAAGGTCAGGCTGTTCGACCACCGCGCCAGGAGATTTGAACGCAGTTCATGCGTCCCATTGCTGGACAGCGTGTAGGTCAAGGCGCCGCTTTCACCCGGCGTGGTCGAGGGCTCCAGCCCTGTCGAAACACCATAGGTGATGTTCGTGCCGCGCTGCGGCGACCAGTTGACGAGGCCATCGATGGTCACGCCGCCGAGTTCATCGAGGCGGCTGTCATCGAAGCGGTAGGTCTCATAGCCCAGGGCGATCTCACCGCTCAGCTTCTCGCCGAGGTCGGCCTCGATACCGGCCCTCAGGCCATAATTGTCATAGGAGCGCTCGAAGCCCAGCGTATCCTGCCGCAGGTCGTAGATCGACCGGCCGGCGGAGCCTTCCAGGAAGGGGATCAGCGCGGGTGACAGTTCGTAACCGACGCGCAGGGTCAGCGCGCCCTCGTTGCGGTCACGATCGTCCCGCGACAGGGTCGTGCCATTGTCGAGATCGACATCGCCATAGGTGTAGCGGTCGAAATCCACCTTCGCCGATCCGCGCAGGATGCCGAAATCGTGCTCTATCCCGGCGCCCAGCGTGTACTGGTTGACGTCGGATTGCGAGGTCGCATTGGCGATCGCATTCGGATCGTCGGCGTCTTCGCGCTCGAAATGGTAACCGGCCTTCAGCGTTCCCGTCGTTTCACGGCTGATGTCGAGACGAAGGACAGCTTGCAAGTCAGCTGTCGGTTCGGTCTCGCCGGAGCCGGACACATTGCGCTGCCATGTGCCTTCGCCGGTGATCGAAAGCTCATGACGCGACCAGTCGGATGTCAGCGTGCCCTTGAGGCCGGTTTCAAGATAGCTGCGGCTTTCCGTATCGTCGCCAGTCTTGGTCTTTTCGAAATTGAACGTCTGCCCGAGCGTCGGCTTGAGGACAAAACTTCCGAGGCGAATGCCGGTAGCGGCATCCTCCGCGATATTGAGCTGCTGCCTCAGGCCATCGACGCTATTCTCGCGCAGGTTGGTCCGCGCCATATCCTCATCGACGGTCGGGTCGGTGAACAGAGGCTCGCCGGCCTCGGTGCTAATGGAGCCTGTAGTTTCTGCAGACGGCACGACGGCCGGAGCGGCAACAGTTCCCACCGTGGTGGTTGCCGCGGTCGTGGATGCCGTGTCGTCGGTCGGCGCGAGAAGCGCCTGGGCAAGAGAGGTGTTCGGCGAAAACAGCGCGCAGCCGGCAAGGAGCCATGCCGCTGTGCGCAAGACGCGGGTCCTTTTCGTGGCTGAATGGAATTGCGTCATATGCCGAATGCCCGGGAATCCGTTTACGAGTGTTGAGCAACCGTAAACGGATGTGGTTAACCATTCGTTTCCGAAATGGTTTTCGGCTTCAATTTCAGCGATTTCAGGCGCTTTCGACCGTCAGGCGGCCGCCATTGGCGCCGATCACCTTCACGCGGGTGCCCGCAGGGAGATCCGGCCCTTCCACCGACCAGGTCGTGTCGCCCAGCCGGATGCGGCCCCTGCCTTCGGCAATCGGTTGTGTCAACACGGCTGTGCGACCGATCAGGCTCGCACCGCGCTGGTTGAGAAGCGGTTCATCCGAGACATTGCCGGAACGGGCCAGCAACCGACGCCCGGCGAACACGGCGGCGATGGAGAGCGCAGCGAAGAACACCAGTTGCAGCTGCCAGACCCAAAAGCCGGCCTCCCATAAAAGCAGCGAAACGACGCCGGTCAGAATAGCGGCGATGCCGATCCAGACGAGAAAGACGCCGGGGGCGACGACTTCCGCCGCCAAGAGCACGAGGCCCAGAACCCACCAGCTCCAGGGGCCGAGTTCGAGAATGATGCGCTCGATCATCGATCAGCCATCCTGCCTGCCGGTATCGAAGGGATTGCGGGTCGGCACGGTGCGCGGTGTCGTCTGCCGGACCGGCGAGGGCGAATTGCCGCCATCGCCGAACACTTCCCGCGCGATCGCACCGATGCCGCCGAGCGAGCCGATCAGCGACGAGGCTTCCATCGGCATCAGCACGATCTTCGAGTTGGATGCGGTGCCGATCGACGCCATCGCCTCGGTATATTTCTGAGCGACGAAGTAGTTGATGGCCTGCACGTCACCGGCGGCAATGGCTTCCGAGACCATCCGCGTCGCCTTGGCTTCGGCCTCGGCGAGGCGTTCGCGGGCTTCGGCATCGCGGAACGCGGCCTCGCGCTGGCCTTCCGCCTGCAGGATGGCCGATTGCTTGGCGCCTTCCGCCCGCAGGATCTGCGCGTTGCGGGCGCCCTCGGCTTCCAGGACCTGCGCGCGCTTCTCGCGCTCCGCCTTCATCTGCCGCGCCATCGCATCGACAAGGTCTTTCGGCGGCTGAATATCCTTGATCTCGACGCGGGTGACCTTGATGCCCCAGGGACCGACAGCTTCATCGACGACGTGCAGCAGCTTGTCGTTGATGGCTTCGCGGTTGGACAGAAGCTCATCGAGGTCCATCGAGCCCATGACGGATCGGATATTGGTCATGGTGAGATTGAGGATGGCGCTCTCGAGATTGGACACCTGATAGGCGGCCTCGGCGGCATTCAGCACCTGATAGAAGGCGACAGCGTCGGCAGCGCAGCTGGCATTGTCCTTGGTGATGACTTCCTGCGTCGGGACGTCCAGAACCTGCTCCATCACATTCATCTTCGCGCCGATCCGGTCGATAAAGGGAATGATGAGGTTGAGGCCCGGTTCCAGCGTCCGGGTGTAACGACCAAAACGTTCTACCGTATAGCGAAACCCCTGAGGCACCGTCTTGATGCCTGCAAAGAGCACAAGGACAACAAGCACCACAAAGGCAATGACGACGATATCCAGTCCGGCCAAGGGCATAGGGTTCCTCCCGCTTGGTGCGTAGCGTTCAACACCACTCCAGGACAAGACGTGGCAGTTACCCGTTTTATTTGCAAGAGCCGCAGTTTGAAGCGACAGCTTCTCAGTCGGTCAAAGTCCGAATATGGACAAGAAAACTAACGTGTGTTTTAATTTCAACCTC
The DNA here is from genome assembly GCF_001425605.1 of Rhizobium sp. Leaf453. Lineage (GTDB taxonomy): Bacteria > Pseudomonadota > Alphaproteobacteria > Rhizobiales > Rhizobiaceae > Pararhizobium. Next base: position 353,821 of record NZ_LMRG01000012.1, read on the forward strand.
AATCATGAGGTGAATTATGGGTGATCTGCGCGATGAGTTGAAAGCAGAATATACTCTTCTCCAAGGTCATCTGGAGAGTTTTGACGCGAAAGCGCTGACGATCAAATCCTGGGCGACGCCACTCTTGGCTGGAGGCGTCGGCTTTGGCGTCAAGGAAGAATCGCTCGATTTCATCGCCATGGTTGCCGTTGCCGCATTCAGCTTGTGGCTGCTGGAAGCCTTCTGGAAAAGTTTTCAGGATTGTTATGTCGCGCGCATCAATTTGATCGAGGCATGGTTTGTCGATCCGCAGTCTGAGCCCCTGGTACCGTTTCAGATTTACTCGGCATGGCGCCAAGCGTGGCAGCAGAAGATGAAATACCCGCGGTCGATCGCCAAACGGTTCGTTCAACCCTTTATCGTTCTGCCTTACCTGCCGATCCTGATCGCCTGTATTTATTTTTTGCTGACTGTCACACCGAAATAAACGTCTTCAAATCAGCGATCCACCCAGCCCGCCAGCTCCCGCCGCACCACATGCTCCAGCACCTGCATCCCGTCGGCGCCGTCGTTCAAGCAAGGGATATGCGTGAATTTCTCGCCACCGGCATGGTGGAAAATCTCCCCGGCTGCGACGGCGATTTCCTCGAGCGTTTCCAGGCAATCCGAGACGAAGCCGGGATTGATCACCGCAACGCGCTTGACGCCGTCCTTGCCGAGCTTTTCGACGGTCTTGTCGGTATAGGGCTGTAGCCATTCCTCCGGGCCGAAGCGAGACTGGAAGGTGACCTGCAGCCTATCCTTCGACCAGCCGAGCTTTTCGCGCAGCAGGCGTGCGGTCTTCTGACACTGGCAGTAATAGGGGTCGCCCTTGTCGAAATAGGATTTCGGGATGCCATGGAACGAGGTCAGCACGACCTCCGGCTCCCAGTCGAGCGTCGCGAGATGGCTGGTGATCGAATTGGCCAGCGCGTCGATATAGACCGGGTCATCATGATAGGGCGGAACGGTGCGCAAGGCCGGCTGCCACCGCATTTTCAGAAGCGCCTTGAACGCCTCGTCGTTGACGGTCGCCGTGGTCGCCGCTGCATATTGCGGATAGAGCGGGAACAGCAGGATCTTCTCGCAGCCATCCTTCTGTAGTTCCTCGATCTTCGAGCGGATCGACGGCTGGCCGTAGCGCATGGCCCAATCGACCCGCACATTCGGCAGATCGGCAAAGGATTTCGCCATCGTCTCTGCCTGATTGCGGGTGTAGGTGCGCAGATAACTTTCGTTCAGATCGTTGTTCCAGATCGTCTTGTAGGCCTCGCCCACCTTGGCGGGACGGCGGTTCAGCACGATACCGAAAAGGATCGGATACCAGAACCAGGGCGACCATTCGATCACCCGCCGGTCCATCAGGAATTCCTTCAGATAACGCCGCATCGAAACCTTGTCGGTTCCATCCGGCGTGCCGAGATTGACCAGCAGCACGCCGACCTTACCGAATTTCACGGGCGGGTGGTTCGGAGTGGTCGCGTCGGTCGTCATCATTCAAATCATCCTGCGGCTGGGGGCACGCCCGTTATACGGCGGGGCGATCCCACGGTTCATGCGTACATAAAAAGAAAAACCGGCCCGGGAAACCCCGGACCGGCCGATTGACTCGGGACATATTGTCTTACTTGGCTGGAATCGTCAGTTCAGCGCCGATCGTCAGCTTTTCCGGCACCGGATTGCCGTTGGCCTCGGCGATCTTCTTCCAGAGTTCGGCATTACCATAGACCGCCTTGGCAAGGTCCCAGAGCGTATCGCCGCGCACGATGACATGCTTGGTTTCGGCGGCCGCCGGCGTTGTTGTTGCAGGCGTCTCAGCCGCCGGCTTGGTTTCCGGATTGGCTGTTTCCGTGGTGCTGGTCGTCGTCGTGGTTGCCGGTTCGGCCGGCTTGGCATCCGGCGTCACGGTCTTTGCAGCCGTATCGGTATTGGCGGCCGGATCGGTGCTCGTCTGCGTCGATGGTTCGGCCGGCGTGGCAGCCGCGATTTCGGTGATGCGGCCATCGGTTTTCGGCGTGTAGGGATTGTTGGCCGCCAGATAGTCGGCCAGAACCGTCTCGAGGCCCGGACCGTAGTCATAGGCATTGATGGCGTTGGTCTTGAAGACGCTGTAGCCGTCACCGCCGTTGCGCATGAAATTGTTGGAAACGAGCGTATAGGTCTTGGCTGCGTCCAGCGGCGCATAGGCCTCGCCTTCCTTCACCTCGACGACCGACACGCGGCTTCCGACCGGCTTCGACTTGTCGAACGAAAACTTCATGCCGGCAACCTGCGGGAAACGGCCGCCGCCTTCCTCGATCTGGCTCAGGCCGTTTTCAAGAGCGACCAGAATGTCCGACCCCTTCAACTGGAACGTCGCGACGGTGTTCTGGAACGGCAGGACTGTCACGGCTTCGCCCATCGAAACATCGCCGGCATCGATCGAGGCACGCAGGCCGCCGCCATTGGTGATAGCGATCGTCACACCCTGATCCTTGACCCTGTCGAGCATGGCGTCGGCGACGAGATCGCCCATCTCGCATTCCTTGGCCCTGCAGGATTCGCGCGTTCCATCGATCGGTTTTTCGGTCTTGCCGATGACCTTGGCCTTCAGTTCCTCGATCGGCTTGGCCAGTTCCTTGATGCGGGCCAGAACGGCCTCATCCGGCTTGAATTTGGAATCGATCAGGATCGGATCGCCTTTGGCCGCCTTCACGACGCCATTGTCATCGAAAGTGACGACGAGATCGCCGAGATACTTGCTGTAGGAGCCCGCCTGCACGACGGGAACCTTGTAGCCGCCGGGATTGTCCACCATGGTCGGGTAAGGGCCTTCGGCCTTCTCGTCCGTATTGGACAACAGGCTGTGCGAATGACCGCCGACGACGACGTCCACATCCGGTATTTTCGCGATCACGGCCAGATCGCGCGGATAGCCGACATGGGTCAGCGCGATGATCTTGTTGATGCCCTGTGCCTTCAATTCCTGCACGGCCGTCGTGATCGTATCGACATCCAGCCCGATCAGCACCTCGTCGCCCGGCGCCGAGATTTCGGCTGTGTCATTGGTGACGGCGCCGACCACGCCGATCTTCTGGCCGCCGACATCGAGCACGATGGACGGCTTGATGCGATCCTTCAGCTTCGACTTGAACCCGGGCAGGACATTGGAACTGATGACGGGGAATGTCACCTTGTCGAGGAAGGTCTTCAGCCCATCCTCGCCCTCGTCGAACTCATGATTGCCAACGGTCATGGCATCGAATTTCATCAGGTTGAGGAATTCCGCTTCCGCAGCCCCGTTGTAGGTGGTGAAAAACAGCGAGCCTTGGAAATTGTCGCCGGCATTCAGCAGGAGTGTGTTCTTGCCGGTCAATTCCTGGCGCTTCTGATCGATTGCCACCTTGAGGCGCGCGACGCCGCCGAAGCATTCGTTCTTGCCTTCTTCCTCGGCCGAGCAGGTGGAATCGTACTTGTTGATGGATTCGATGCGCGAATGCAGGTCGTTGATGTGCAGGATGTTCAGTTCATAATCGGCGAAGGCCGCGCCCGACGAAAGTGCAAGGATCGAGGCTGTTATCAGCCCGGTTCGCAGATGTCTGATCATGGATGTCTCCTGTTTTTGGCGGGTGTAGTCAGGCCGTTGAAGGCGTGCGCTTTCGTTACGCTCAAACTATGACGACGAGTGCGTGCCTGCCGATGGTTTCACCTGCGGACGCCAACATCAAGCAGTAAATCGATCTATGGCCCGCTCCACGCTCGGCAAGGTTAAGATCGCCGCGATCCAACAAAAAAGCCTCCGCGAACGGAGGCTTTTGACGGTCGATCCCGAAGGGCTCAGCCTCTGCGGGCGAGCGAGAATTGCGCTCCGGAATCCGTCGTGCAGTTGAGCTGGGCCGTCGTTACCATGGCGCAATTGACCTTGGACTGGGTGTTGCGAACATGCGACGTCATGTTGATCTCGACCAGCTTGGGCGAGAGGTTGACGTAATTGCCGGATGCCAGAACCTGATTTGTGTCGGTGGTGCGCGTCGTGAACGTACCGGCCGTGAATGTTGAGACGATGCCGTTCGGATCGACCCAGGAACCTTCGACCCCGGCCGGCTGAACCTGTGTCGTGGGCAACTGGCGCACTTCGCGCGGCGAGGATTGGCAGGACGCCAGCGCCGCGGCGGCGGACAGGACGGTCAGGATGGCGATCGGCTTCATATATGTCTCCCGGATGATGCGGAAAGCTGTCGTTCGATTGGAAAAAACCATGCCGTGATCAGGAGTTGAATGCAAGAGTGGGGCATGAGCGGGGCGGGTATTATTCCATCATCAACGAAAAACGCCCGGGGATCGTTCCCCGGGCGTTAAAAATTCGAACCTAATCAGTCGGTTCAGCGAACGAGGATGTTCTTGAACTGCCAGGGATCCTTCCCGTCGAGATCTTCCGGGAACAGGCCCGGGCGACCGTCGAGCGGAGTCCAGTCGGTGTAGTGGCCTTCGACCGGGCCGAGATAGGGCGACTGCACTTCGAGGCAGCGCTTGTAGTCGATCTCGTCGGCTTCGACGATGCCGGCCTTCGGGTTTTCCAGCGCATAGACCATGCCGGCGAGAACAGCCGATGTCACCTGCATGCCGGTCGCGTTCTGGTAAGGCGCGATGCGGCGGGTTTCTTCCAGCGACAGGCGCGAACCATACCAGTAGGCATTCTTGTCATGGCCGTAGAGCAGCACGCCGAGTTCGTCGAGGCCTTCGACCAGTTCATGCTCGTCGAGCACGTGGTGAACGGGCTGCGAGTTTCCACCGTTGCCGAACATTTCATGCAGGGACAGGACGGCATCGTTGGCCGGATGATAGGCATAATGGCAGGTCGGACGGAACGTCACTTCATCATCCTTGTCGCGAACCGTGTAGTAGTCGGCGATGGAGATGGCTTCGTTGTGGGTGACGAGGAAGCCGTACTGCGGGCCCGGCGTCGGGCACCAGGTCCGAACGCGGGTGTTGGCGCCCGGCTGCTCGAGGTAGATGGCCGCCTTGCAGCCCTTCTTGTGCTTCTTGGCGTTCTTCGGCATCCAGTTTTCATGGGTGCCCCAGCCGAGTTCGGCCGGCTGCAGACCTTCCGAGATGAAGCCTTCGACCGACCAGGTGTTCCAGAAGACGTTGAGCGGCTTCGGATTCTTGGTCAGCTGTGTGTCGCGCTCGGCGATGTGAATACCCTTGACGCCGACCTTTTTCATCAGCTTGGCCCAGCCTTCGCGGTCATGCTGGTCCGGCTCGTCGAACTTCAGGTCGAGATCGTTGGCGAGATTGACCAGCGCCTGCTTGACGAACCAGGAAACCATGCCCGGGTTTGCGCCGCAGGTCGAAACGGCGGTCGCGCCACCCGGGTTCTTCGCCTTTTCCTTGCGCAGCGTTTCGCGCAGCGCGTAGTTGGTCCGGTCGGAATTCTTCAGGCTCTTGTCGAAGTAGAAACCGAGCCAGGGCTCGATGACGGTGTCGATATAGAGCACGTCGAGCTTGCGGCAGAGCTTCATGAGATCGACCGAGCCGGTATCGACCGAGAGGTTGACGCAGAAGCCCTGGCCTTCACCTTCGGTCAGAAGCGGCTTCAGCAGGTCCTTGTAGTTGTCCTTGGTGACATATTCCTTGATATGCCGGACGCCGTGCTTGGCGAGGATTTCCATATCGCTGGCATTTTCGCGCGGGTCGATGACAACCAGTCGGCTCTTGTCGAACTTGAAGTGGCGCTCGATCAGCGGCAGCGTGCCGCGGCCGATGGAGCCAAAGCCGATCATCACGATCGGGCCGGTGATTTCGCCGTAAACCGGGTAGGTTGTTTCTGCCATTTTGCTTTCTCTCCTGCGGACGGGTTTTTTTGGCTTGTTCAGCCATAGCCTGCCAATTTTTGGCTTGGAAGGCCCTAGATCACAGATTTCTGTCACAATAAAGAGCGCGGCGGCAAGTCAAGCCGCCGTTGCGCCCCCCAAACCTGGCACTTTTCAGATTTTCGAGGTGATCCGGGCGGACCAGGTTTTGACGGTATTCGCCATGGTCCCGAGATGATCAGCAGCCGAAATCCCGAAATCGTCTTACGGGGTTTCAGGTCGTGATCGCCGTCTTCCAGCCACAGGATTTCAACCCGGCCGGAGAGGCCGTAGATGCCGACCTCATCGATCGTCCCGAATTCGTCGCGCGTTCCCTGGCAGATCAATGTCGGCGTCTTCAGATCGATCAGATGCGCGGTCCGCAGGCTTTCCGGCTTGCCCGGCGGATGGAAGGGATAGCCGAGGCAAAGCAGGCCGCAGATCGTGCCAGCGGAAAATAGTTCGTCGGCAATCATGCTGGCGACCCGGCCGCCCATCGACTTGCCGCCGATAATCAGGGGACCAGCGACGCCCAGCGCTCTGACGGCGGTCTGATATTCCGGGATCAAGGTTTCGGCGCGCGGCGGCGGTTTCCGCGTGTCGGAGGTTCGGCGGGCGGCCATATAGGCAAATTCGAAACGCGCAACGCGAAAGCCGACAGCGACCAGTGCTTTCGTTGCAGCCGTCATCGAGGCCGAATCCATCGGCGCGCCGGCGCCATGCGCCAGCAGGATGGTCACCTCGGCGTTTTCAGCGCCATCAACGAGAAAGTCTGGATGCATGGTCATCCCGCGCTCACCAGGAAAGATGCCGCTGTTTTACAGTGATCAACGGGAAAAGCCATGTCCGAAAGTTAAGCCGGTGCCGTCGGCTGGGCGGCTTCAAAGGCCGGGATCTTGCGGCAACGCTCCGCGATCGCGACGAGACGCGGACAACCCGAGAGATCGGCACCCCACCGCTCAGCATTATAGACCTGCGGCACGAGGCAGATATCCGCCATGGTGGGCTGTTCGCCATGGCAGAACGCACCGGTCAGCGGGTTGTCGAGCATCTTCTCGAAAGCCGCCAACCCTTCGCCGATGAACTTGCGCATCCAGGCGGCGCGCGCCGCCTCCGGATCGGTCGATTGTTGCATGACATGAAAGACGACTCCCAGATTGCAGACGGGGTGGATGTCCATGGCAATGGCATAGGAGAGCGCGCGGACGCGATGACGGCCGAGCGGATCGGCCGGCAGCAGGCCGGATTGCGGGCGTGTCTCGGAAAGATATTCGATGATCGCCAGCGATTGCGTCAGCATGTGACCGTCAATGTCGAGCGCCGGCACCAGCCCCTGCGGATTGCGGGCCAGATGATCCGGTTGCTTGTGCTGCCCGGCGAGAAGATCGATCGGGACGGAGCGATAAGGGATATCAAGGAGATTGAGGGCGATCCGCACCCGGTAGCTGGCCGAGGAGCGCCAATAGTCGAACAGGACTGTATCGCTCATCGGCGGGCCTCAGCGGTTTTCATAGTGCGTGACGGTCTGCTCGATGGCGCCGAAGATCGAATGTCCGGCCTTGTCCTTCATCTCAATGCGCACGGTATCGCCAAAGTGCATGAACGGCGTTTTAGCGGTTCCCGTCTCGATCGTTTCGATCATGCGGATTTCAGCGATGCAGGAATAGCCGACGCCGCCCTGAGTGACCGGCTTGCCCGGCCCGCCATCCATTTTGTTGGAGACAGTGCCGGAACCGATAATCGTGCCGGCTGAGAGCGGCCGGGTCTTGGCGGCATGCGCGACGAGCTGTCCGAAATCGAAGGTCATGTCGATGCCGGCATTCGCACAGCCGAACGGCTTGCCGTTGAGATCGACGAGAAGCGGCAGATGCAGGCGCCCGCCGTCCCAGGCCTCGCCCAGTTCATCTGGGCTGACGGCGACCGGCGAAAAAGCGGAGGATGGTTTCGACTGGAAGAAGCCGAAGCCCTTGGCCAGTTCGCCGGGGATCAGCCCGCGCAGGGAAACATCGTTGACGAGCATCACGAGCCGAATGGCGGCCCGTGCCTCATTCGCCGTCGCGGCCATAGGCACATCATCGACGATCACGGCGATCTCCGCTTCCATGTCGATGCCATAGGCCTCATCGGCCATGACGATCGGATCACGAGGACCGAGAAAGGAATCCGAGCCGCCCTGATACATCAGCGGCTCCGTCCAGAACGAGGCCGGCATCTCGGCGTTGCGGGCCTTGCGGACCAGTTCGACGTGGTTCACATAGGCCGAACCATCCGCCCATTGATAAGCGCGCGGCAGCGGCGAGGCTGCGTCATGCTCGTGGAACCGGATCGATGGCTGCGATCCCGTTTCCAGCCCCTCAGCAACCGCCTCGAGCCTCGGTCCGACATGCTCCCAATCATCGAGCGCCGCCTGCAGCGTGCGGGCGATATGGCCGACTTCGGAGCAGCGGGTCAGGTCCTTCGAGACGACGACAAGGCGGCCGTCACGGGTGCTATCCTTCAGGGTGGCAAGTTTCATGGTCTTGGCTTTCTTTTGTCTTTACCGTGCTCAACGCGATTTGGTGTTTCGCTGCTTTGCCCCTCACCCTAGCCCTCTCCCCGCTCGCGGGGAGAGGGCTAGGGTGAGGGGCTATTGTCTCATGCCCTCACTTCACCCCCGGCGTGCCATCGAACCGGCGCTCCAGTCCGTCCCAGCATTCGAGATAATTGTCCTGCAGCGTTTCCAGCTCCGCCGCATAGCGGGTCAGTTGCTGCGGGTAGCGGGTCTCGAACATGAAGGCCATGGTGTGGTCGAGCTTCACAGGTTTGAGCTCCGCATTGGAGGCCTTTTCGAAACCGGTCGTATCCGGCCCGTGCGGCAGCATCATGTTGTGCAGGCTCATGCCGCCCGGCACGAAGCCCTCTTCCTTGGCGTCGTACTGACCGTGGATCAGGCCCATGAACTCACTCATGATGTTGCGATGATACCAGGGTGGCCGGAACGTGTGTTCGGCCACCATCCAGCGCGGCGGGAAGATGACGAAATCGACATTGGCCGTGCCCGATTCCTCCGTCGGCGCCGTGAGCACGGTGAAGATCGACGGATCAGGGTGGTCGAACAGGATGGCGCCGACCGGCGAGAAAGTGCGCAGATCGTATTTGAACGGCGCGTAATTGCCGTGCCAGGCGACGACGTCGAGCGGCGAATGGCCGATCTCGGTGACATAGAACTTGCCGCACCATTTGACATGGACGCGGCAGGGCGTCTCCTTGTCCTCGTAGGCAGCGACCGGAGTCTTGAAATCGCGCGGATTGGCCAGGCAGTTCGCGCCGATCGGGCCGCGATCGGGCAGCGTGAACTTGGCGCCGTAGTTCTCGCAGATATAGCCGCGCCAGTCCGACCCTTCGCCGAGCCGCGAAACCTTGAACATCATGCCACGCGGGATCAGGCAGATTTCCGAGGGCTCTACATCCATGATACCCATTTCGGTGAAGACGCGGATGGCGCCAAGCTGCGGCACGACCAGCAGTTCGCCATCGGCATCGAAGAAATAGTCGTCGACCATGTCCTCGTTGAAAACATAGGCATGCGCCGCCATGCCGACCTGGGTCATGACATCGCCTGCGGCGGTCATGGTGCGGATGCCGGCGAGGAAATTCAGTTTCTCGCTTGGGGAAGGCAGCGGGTTCCAGCGAAGCTGGCCGAGCGGCAGGGAATGATCGTCGATGCAGGGCGCCGATTTCCAAAGCGGATAGCTGCCATGGGAAAAGCGGCGCGTATGCCGGACACTTGGGCGGATACGGTAAAGCCAGGAACGCTCGTTGGTGCCGCGCGGCGCGGTGAAGGGCGAGCCGGAAAGCTGCTCGGCATAGAGGCCGTATTCACATTTCTGCGGGCTGTTCTGCCCCTGTGGCAGCGCGCCCGGCAGCGATTCCGTCTCGAAATCATTGCCGAAACCCGGCATGTATCGCGGGCTGTTGGCGACGGTATCGGCATTCCCGCCTGCATCGGACATGGCTTGAACCTCCTCCTCGAATATGGTTTCAAACGTAACTGTCGATTTTGTAACTATCAAGGAGACCGGAGGAGGACATGGACTACAGCGACTTCGATCTCGAAACCTTCCTGCCATTTCGCCTCAACCGCGCTGCCGAGTTCATCGCCCTGCGGTTTGCCGCCACCTACAAGGCCGAATATGGCCTGACCCGGCCGGAATGGCGCACGCTGGCAGCGCTTGGCAGTTCCGGACGCATGACGGCGACGGCGGTCGGCACCCATTCCACCATGCACAAGACCAAGGTCAGCCGCGCGGTCTTCGCGCTGGAGGAGCGCCGCTGGCTGAAACGGACGCAGGACGAGGACGACCGCCGCGTCGAGCATCTGGAACTGACGGCTGCGGGGCAAAATGCCTATCGCGAACTCACCCGGCTGGCAGGCGACTATTCGGCCGAGCTGACTGATCTACTTGGCAGCGAGGGGCTGCGGGCCTTGGCATCCGGACTGGACGCCGTCGAGAAAGCCATGGTTCGCCGGCGTCGGTAGGCGCGAATCATGCCCGGCGCGTCCGCACCGGTAATCCCTGAAAATCCTTGAGCGTCGAGAGCACGATAGACGTCTTCACATGCTGGACGCTGTCATGTGGCAGGAGCACGTCGTTGACGAAATGCGCCAGCCCGGCCAAATCGGGCGTCACGACCTTGAGGTGATAATCCATCTCTCCCGTCAGGGCGTAACATTCCAGCACTTCCGGCAGGTCGGCGATCAGTGCGGCGAAACGCTTGGCATTGTCGCGGTTGTGGGTCGCCAGCGTCACGGCGATGACGATCAGCAGATCAAGCCCGAGCCGGCCGCGATCGAGAATGGCGCGGTAGGTCTGAATGAACCCCTCCGCCTCCAGCCGCGCCCGCCGCCGTGAACATTGCGATGGCGAAAGCGCGATCCGTTCCGACAATTCGTTGTTGGTCAGACGCCCGTCGTTCTGCAGTTCGGCAAGGATCTTGATGTCATATCCATCCATCTGCTCCATCTGTGCATCCAATCTGTAAATCGTGCATGATCCGTGCATAAATTTGGCTGCACTTCGCAAGAATGCAAGCCCAATGCACGGGTTTTGCGGCATCATCCGTCTCGGAGTTTGGATTTCTTGAGGAGAAGACGATGGGCCCGTTCCCGCATGACGCAGCACCGACTGGCATTACGCTGGACAACCCCGCCGGTACGGATGGTTTCGAGTTCGTGGAGTTCGCGCATCCGGAGCCGGAAAAGCTGGCCGAACTCTTCACGCGCATGGGATACCAGCCGGTCGCGCGCCACCGCAGTAAGGACATCACGGTCTGGCGGCAGGGCGATATCAACTATCTCGTCAATGCCGAGCCAAACAGCCATGCCATGCGCTTCGTCGACGATCACGGCCCCTGCGCGCCGTCCATGGCCTGGCGGGTCGTTGATGCCGAGCACGCCTTCAAGCATGCTGTCTCGAAGGGCGCGAAACCCTACGAGGGTACCGACAAGGCGCTCGACGTGCCGGCCATCGTCGGCATTGGCGGATCGCTGCTCTATTTCATCGACAAGTATGGTGCCAAGGGTTCGGCCTATGATGCCGAATTCGAATGGCTCGGTGCGCGCGATCCGAGCCCGCGAGGCGTCGGCTTCTATTATCTCGATCACCTCACCCACAATGTCTATCGCGGCAACATGGACACCTGGTGGGATTTCTACCGCGAACTGTTCGGCTTCAAGCAGATCCATTTCTTCAATATCGACGGCCGTATCACCGGGCTCACGAGCCGGGCGATCACCTCGCCTTGCGGCAAGATCCGCATTCCGCTGAACGAGTCCAAGGACGATACCAGCCAGATCGAGGAATATCTGCGCAAGTACAAGGGCGAAGGCATCCAGCACATCGCTGTCGGCACCGACGGCATCTACGAGGCGACCGACAGGCTGGCGAGCAACGGCTTGAAGTTCATGCCAGGACCGCCGGACACCTATTACGACCTCTCGCATGACCGGGTGAACGGCCATGACGAGCCGATCGAGCGGATGAAGCAGCACGGCATCCTGATCGACGGCGAGGGCGTGGTGGATGGCGGCATGACCCGCATTCTGCTGCAGATTTTCTCGAAGACCGTGATCGGCCCGATCTTCTTCGAATTCATCCAGCGCAAGGGCGACGAGGGGTTTGGCGAAGGCAATTTCCGCGCTTTGTTCGAGTCCATCGAAGCCGACCAGATCCGCCGCGGCGTCATCGCCCCAGCGGTTGCCGCCGAATAGAATACGCACCCGGCATTCATCACCCCGCTGGCCGTGGTCGGCGGGGCTTTTCTTGCCCTATATCGGGACATGCATTCACGCTACATTAACCATCCGGCCGACATGGGCAGGGAACACTTTGCGTTCCGTACTATCGTGAGACGGTATCGCTTCGTGGCCGATTCGCCGTGAAAGCTGCAACTCGGATAGTGTGCGATGGATGACATAGCGGCCAGGCTTGCCGCGTTGAGGGACGATACATCAGTCCTGATTGCGCTTTACGATCATGATGATCGGCTCCGATATGCCAACAGGGCATTTCGCGCCGCGTTCTCTCTCGATGACAGCGAAACCCCGCTCTGGCCAGACTTGATGCGCCGCAATCATGCGGCCGGCCTTGGCACCATCATCAGCGTTGCCGATTTCGACGCTTGGGTGGTTTCGGCGCAATCGCGGCGGGGCAAGGTGCCGTTTCGCGCTTTCGAAACGGATCTGGCCGACGGCCGCTGGCTGTGGATGACGGAAAGTGTCGATCGCAGCGGCTGGATGCTGTGTATCGCCAATGACATCACGCATCTGCGCGCCGATGAGCGCACCCTGCGCCAGGATCGCGATTTCGCGCTCAAGGCATCGCAGACCGACGAACTGACGGGCATTTCCAATCGCCGCTACATGATGACCAAGCTTGAGGAGATGATTGCCAGTCAGCCGCTATGGGGGGATGTCAGCGGTTGCGTCTGCATTCTCGATATCGACTTCTTCAAGGGCATCAACGATCGCTACGGCCACCAGACCGGTGACGATATCCTGCTCGATTTCGCCCGACGCGTTCATCCGCTCGTGCGCCGCCACGATTGTTTCGGACGGATCGGCGGCGAGGAATTCATGCTGATCTTTCCGGAGACGACCCTTCCGGAAGGCCGAAAGATTGTTGACCGAGTGCTGGACAGGGTCCGCACTGCACGGCCGCTGCAGATGGTGCCGATGTTTTCCTACACCTGTTCGGCCGGCATCGCCGCGCTAGAGCGGGGCGACACGGCACGCGCGCTTTATTCGCGCGCCGACGCCGCACTTTATGAGGCGAAGCATTCCGGCCGGGACAGGATCGCGGTCAGCCTGCGCTGAGCTATTGTTTCAAACCCTCAAGACCTGCCGCCGTCCGGGTGACCATGACTTCGGTCACTTCGTAATCGGCAACGCCGTGGATCGTGAACGGATCGGCGGCGACGATCGCATCGATCTCGCTGCGCGTTCCATGCGCCAGGATAACGCCGCCGGTGCGCGGGTTCTTGCGGCCGGACGCGAGAAAGATGCCGCGATCGTATCCGTCCTTCACCCAGTCCATGTGCGGCTCGATATGACGATCCACCTCGGTGAGGTCGGCCGTGTAGGTCAGTGACAGGATGAACATGATCAGTCCCCGGTTGTCAGTTGAGCGCGGATCAGGCCGCGCAATGAATTGCCCACATACAGCGTCCCGGCATTCACGTCGTCGAGAGACAGGCGCTGGGCGCGCGCCCGTCGGGCGCAGATCAGTTCGGTTCGCAGTACACCCGCCAGCAGGCCGCAGCTGATCGGTGGTGTCTTCAATTGCCCGGAGCCGTCATCGAGAAAGATCGAGGTGATCGTTCCTTCGCAGGGCTCGCCCATTTCGTTGAGCAGCAGCACCTCGTCAGCGATGTCCGCCGGATATTCCCGGCGTGCGGCCTCATAGAGATCACGGCGGGTTGTCTTGTGGCGCAGGAGCTTGTCGGTGGAATCGAGACGAGCCTTGGCGATGGCGACGCGCCAGACTGTGTTGTCCGGCAAGGGAGAGAACGGGGCTGTGGTCACGGCGATTTCGCCGATGGGGCTGAGGGTGAGGCGGACGCGGAGGGGAGAACGTTCTCCATGAACCTTCGCCAAAGCTTCTTCAGCTTTCTCCGCACCAATAAACCCCAATCGCCCCGCAGAGCGCTTCAGCCGAGCCAAGTGCAGCCGCAGGCGGATAATGCCGTGACCGGGTTCCCAGCGCATGGTTTCGATCAGGGAGAAATCGTTCATCGCTCGATCCACGCGTCGCCGACGGCGAAGCGCGCCTTCAAAAGGCATTCCTCGTATTCCGCTTCCGCCGTGGAATCATAGACGATGCCGCCACCGACATTGAAGATGGCCTGGCCATCCGGAAACAGCGAGAGCGTGCGGATTGCGACGTTGAAGCGCATCGTTCCGTCCGGCGCGATGAAGCCGATCGAGCCGCAATAGGCATCGCGCGGGCCTTCCTCCAGATCGTGCAGGATTTCCATCGCCCGCATTTTCGGCGCGCCGGTGACGGAGCCGCAGGGGAACAGGGCTTCGAAGATCCGGGTGATGGTCGTTCCGGGCAGGAGCTTCGCCCGCACATGGCTGACCATCTGGTGCACGGTTGGATAGGTCTCGATGTCGAACAGGCGGGGGACGTCGAGCGTGCCGACTTCGGCGATGCGGGAAACGTCGTTGCGCAGGAGATCGACGATCATCCGGTTTTCCGCCTGCGATTTCGGGTCGGCCCGCATTTCCTCGATCAGCGCCTTGTCCTCGGCGGGGGTGGTGCCGCGCCTGACGGTGCCCTTCATCGGATGCGTCTCGATCCAGCCGTCCGTATCCACCCGGAAGAAGAGTTCCGGCGAGCGGGAAAGCAGGATCGGCCCCTCGAGCGCGACGAGCGCGCCGTATTTCACCGGCTGGCGCTCGATCAGCGACCAGAAGGCGGCGAGCGGATCGCCATTCCAGCGGGCGGCGACCGGCATGGTGAGATTGGCCTGGTAACAATCGCCCTGGCGCAGATGCTGGTGCAGGCGGTCGAAGCGTCGGCGGTAGGCGTCGAGGTTCCAACTGGCGCGGGGTTCGGTGATGAAGGGCTCGTTTTCGGTGCGGCGTCGAGGCTCGGCAAGCGGGTGGTCTTGCGCCGGCGCATCGAACACGCCGAAGGACATCAGCGGCGTCGGCCGGTTTTCCTCGGCAAAGGGGGCGAGCTTCTTCTCGAAGAGATGGCCTGCCTCGTAGCTCATGAAGCCGGCCAGCCATTTGCCGTCAGCGTGGGCCGCTTCCATCTCGGCGAGCCCCCGCCAGAACTCGGCTTGTGTGCGGGCGGTGATGACACGGGAAGGCTCCGCGAAGACGGTCGTCCTGTCTTCGCTGTCGTCCCTAAAGAGGACATAGGGGCCGGTGTCGGTCATGCTGCTCACGTCGGTGTCCGCATGGATCCTCGGGTCAAGCCCGAGGATGACGGAGTTTGGGGTTGCCGGTAGAGGTGAACCGCTGGCTGTTCAGCGGACCGAGCTTGAGAAGCATCGTCCTTGGCCACTATCCGCGAAACGTCAACCTTGAACCAAGCCCGTGGACCGTCATCCTCGGGCCTGACCCGAGGATCCATGCCGCCATTCACGAAGCTCGCTTCCATCCGACTTACCTGCTCAGAACCTTACGCCTGCTTATCAAGCGCTTCCAGTTCGTCGATCAGCCCTTCCAGCATCGACAGGCCCTGTGCCCAGAACGACGGATCGGTGGCATCGAGGCCGAAGGGGGCGAGAAGTTCGGAATGATGCTTGGTGCCGCCGGCCTTCAGGAGCTCGAAATACTTCTGCTGGAAGCCCGTTTCGGCTTGTCTGTAGACGGCGTAGAGCGAATTCACCAGGCAATCGCCGAACGCATAGGCGTAGACGTAGAACGGCGAATGGATGAAGTGCGGGATATAGGTCCAGTAGGTCTCGTAACCCTCGGAAATCCGGATCGCCGGTCCGAGGCTTTCGGACTGGACCGACAGCCAGAGTTCGCCGATGGCATCGGCCGTCAGCTCGCCGTCCTTGCGGGCGGTGTGGACCTTGCGTTCGAACTCATAGAAGGCGATCTGGCGCACGACCGTGTTGATCATGTCCTCGACCTTCTGGGCAAGCATGGCCTTGCGTTCACGCTTGTCGCGGGTCTTGTCGAGCAGCGCCCGGAACGTCAGCATCTCGCCGAAGACCGAGGCGGTTTCAGCCAGCGTCAGCGGCGTCGAGGCCATCAGTGCACCCTGGCCGCCGGCCAGAACCTGATGGACGCCATGGCCGAGTTCGTGGGCGAGTGTCATCACGTCGCGCGGCTTGCCCATGTAGTTGACGAGGACATAGGGGTGCGCCGAGGGGACTGTCGGATGGGCGAAGGCGCCCGGCGCCTTGCCCGGACGAACCGGCGCGTCGATCCAGCCGCCATCGAAAAAACGGCGTGCGATATCGGCCATTTCCGGCTCGAAATTGCCATAGGCTGAGAGCACGGTTTCCTTGGCCTCGTCCCATGAAATCAGCGATGTCGGCGTTTCCGGCAGCGGCGCGTTGCGATCCCAGAACTCCATCTGCTCCATGCCGAGCCATTTCGCCTTCATCGCATAATAGCGGTGCGACAGGCGCGGATAAGCCTCTTTTACGGCAGCGGCCAGTGCATCGACCACCTCGCGCTCGACCCGGTTGGCCAGATGCCGGCTATCGGCGATATCGGTGAAGCCGCGCCAGCGGTCGGAGATGTCCTTGTCCTTGGCGAGCGTGTTGGTAATCAGCGTGAAGATGCGCAGATTGGCCCTGAAGGTTTCCGTCAGCGCCTGGGCCGCCTTCTTGCGGGTGGCCGGATCGGATTCCTGCAGCATGCTGAGCGTCACTTCGAGCGGCAGTTCCTCGCCGTCGATGGTGAATTTCAGCGCCGCCATCGTCTCGTCGAACAGGCGGTTGAAGGCGCCGGCGCCGGTCATGGACTTTTCAAGGAAGAGTTGCTCGATCTTGTCATCCAGCTGGTAGGGCTTGTCCAGGCGCAGATCGACAATCCAGGGCTTGTAGTGGGCGGCGAGCGGATCGTTAATGAGTGCCGCGTCGATGATGGCGTCGTCGATCCGGTTCAGTTCCAGAGCGAAGAACAGGAGGTGGCTCGCCATGTCCGTGAGTTTTGCCTGGGCATCGCCATACAGCTTGCCGTTGGCCGGGCTGGACGTGTCGGAGAAATAGGTGAGGCCGGCAAAGGAGCCGATCTTGCCCATCAGGTCTTCCAAGACCTCATATTCCCGAACGGCTGCGCCGATGCCGTCGTCGCCCGAACGGGTGGCCGCTTCGGCGAGCTTGCCCTTCCATTTTCCCTCGAAGGTCAGGGACAGCGTTTCGGCCCTTGCAAGGTCGTCGAGATATTCCCGAGACGTCGAGGACGGGTAGAGATCTTCCAGCTTCCAGGAGGGCAGGTCGCCGAGTCCGGATGTGTCTGCCGCAGCCGATGTCGCGGCGCGGACGATGCGGGAAAGAGGCTGGAAAGCGGCGAGACGATGCATGGGAGGCTCACTCTTTTGATCGGGTGCCGGCCCGGTTTCGGGTCGCGAAGCAGGGGCGGATATGGGGCCATGACCTAACGTCGGCAATGGTTAAAATGCAAGCATTTCTCAAAAGAGGATTTTCAGGCCTTTGTGGGAGGAATGCTTCTCACGATGCGGCACATGACGTGACGACCCGGATCTACGCAGAAAGCAGGAGGCCTTCATGACATCCCAAATTCTCGTCATCGATGACGATCCGGTTCAACGCCGGCTGCTCACCAATATGATCGAGCGGCTTGGCCATATTGCCCATCTGGCCGATAACGGCCGCAGCGGCCTCGAACTTCTTGAACGCAAGCGCGGCCTGATCAGCGTCATTCTGCTCGACCTGATGATGCCGGAAATGAACGGCCACGGCTTCCTCGAGGCGATTGCCGAACGCGGTATCGATACGCCCGTCATCGTGCAGACGGGGCAGGGCGGCATCGAAACGGTCGTACTCGCCATGCAGGCCGGCGCCTTCGATTTCGTCGTCAAGCCGGTCTCGCCGGAGCGGCTGTCGGTTGCGATCGGCAATGCCCTGAAGCTGGAGCATCGCGAGGGCAAGGGCCGCGCGCCGAAGCGTTCTCGCAGCGGCTCGGTCGGGTTCGACGACGTCGTCTCGGCAAGCCCTGCAATGATCCGCGTGCTCGATCTCGCACGCCGCGCCGCGCAATCGAATATCCCGATCGTGCTCGAAGGCGAATCCGGTGTCGGCAAGGAAATGGTGGCGCGCTCGATCCAGCATGCCAGCGAACGCGCCGGCAAGCCGTTCATCACCGTCAATTGCGGCGCCATCCCGCACAATCTGGTCGAGAGCATTCTTTTCGGCCATGAGAAGGGGGCGTTTACCGGCGCCAACGAAAAGCATTCCGGCAAGTTTGCCGATGCCGATGGCGGTACGCTGTTCCTCGACGAGATCGGCGACCTGCCGCTCGAAGTCCAAGTGAAGCTGCTGCGCGCGGTGCAGCAGGGCGAGATTGAGACGATCGGTGCGCGCCATCCGCAAAAGGTCAACGTCCGGCTGATTTCCGCGACCAACAAGGACCTGATCAACGAAGTCCGCGAAGGCCGCTTCCGCGAGGATCTCTATTACCGTCTGAATGTCTTCCCGATCGCCATCCCGGCGCTGCGCAAGCGCAAGGAGGATATTCCGGTTTTGGTGCGAACTTTCGTCGAGCGCTTCGCCATCGAGCAGAGGCTTGCTACTCCACTGACGGTCTCAAGCGGCGCGATGGCGCTGCTGACCGCATATGACTGGCCCGGAAACATCCGCCAGTTGGAAAACGCCATTTTCCGCGCCGTGGTTCTCGCCGAAGGCACGGAACTGACGGTCAAGGATTTCCCGCAGATCGCCACGCAGATCCCGGGCTATGTCGTCGCCGAGAAGACCGGCTTTACTTGGGAGGAAACGGGGCCGGCGAGAATGCCGATCGTCGAGGCCGATCACCTGCCGTCCGTCTATCCGCAATTCGGCTCGCCCGAACGGCATGATGCCCGCTCCGCCGACCATCATCACCAGCCGGACAACGCGATCGCAAGTGTCGATGACGGCGGCAATGTTCGAAAACTGGCCGATGTCGAGGAGGAGTTGATTCGGTTTGCGCTGAAATTCTACCGTGGCCAGATGAGCCAAGTGGCGCGCAAACTCGGCATCGGACGGTCGACACTGTACCGTAAACTCAAGGATTATGGCATTAATCCAGACGATCCGTTCAGCGAGGCCGCATAAAATTAGGGATAACAATCAACCCCGATCCGTCGTATTCACTCGTTGTCGTTTAGACCTTGTTAGTGAACTGTTCACTATATTATAAGGATAACCGATGACTGTGGCATATTTGCCATGCTGTCACCGCAATTGACAGTCATCAGAGCAGCCACGGGACGCATTGTCCGTCGGACGGGGATTGAGTTTGCAAAATTTGTTCGGATTCAAGAAGCCTAACGGCTCCGTGATAACCCGCTTTTGCGCCGCGATAGCCGGTAAGATGCCGCGCGTCCTTGCATCGCTTATCATTGCTGCGTCTCTGGTCACGCCGGGCTTCACACCGCCCGTTGAAGCGGCCGGCCAGACGCGGACGCTGAAGCTCTATTTCATTCATACGCAGGAAAAGGCTTCGATCACCTTCAAGCGCAATGGTCGCTATGATCAGAAGGGCCTGCAGCAGATCAACCGTTTCCTGCGTGACTGGCGTCGCAACGAGCCGACCCGGATGGATCCGCGCCTGCTGGACCTCGTCTGGGAAGTCTACCAGAAGAGCGGTTCGCGCGATTATATCCACGTCGTTTCCGCCTACCGCTCGCCGGCAACCAACGGCATGCTGCGCTCACGCTCGAAGGGCGTTGCCAAGAAGAGCCAGCACATGCTCGGCAAGGCGATGGACTTCTACCTGCCCGACGTGAAGCTGAAGACGTTGCGCGAAATCGGCATGAAATTCCAGGTGGGTGGCGTCGGCTATTACCCGACATCCGGCTCGCCTTTCGTTCATATGGACGTTGGTGGCGTTCGCGCATGGCCGCGCATGAGCCGCAACGAACTCGTCCGGCTCTTCCCCGACGGCAAGACCTTGCACGTACCGGCTGATGGCAAGCCGTTGCCGGGCTACCAGATGGCGGTTGCCGACTACAAGCGCCGCGTCGGCGAAAGCACGATCGAAGTGGCCGGTGGCGGCGCCAAGGGGCCGGGCGACAAGGACACCACGAAGCGCAAGGGTAATCTCTTTGCCATGCTGTTTGGCGGCGGTGGCGACGAGGATGAAGAACCGAATGCAATCGCCAGTGCCGAACTTGAAGGCGCTGACGAGCAGCCGGCTGCCAAGTCCAAGGCCAAGGTGACCGAGGTTGCCGCAGTTGAAGAACCGCTGCCCGGCGTCGATAACTCGGTGGCCAAGGCCGCGGATCAGGCCAAGGACGTTGCGGCTCCGGTTCCGGGCGTCCGGCCGGCCTTCAAGGATGCCGATGCGGGCGTTCAGACGGCGCTCGTTGCGCCTGCCAAGGACACGTCCCAGGAAGCCTGGGCGGCAGCTTTGCCCGGTGGTACGACCCCGACCGAGCTGCAGAGCGAATATGCTGACCTGACGGCCTACAAGATTCCCGTGCCGCAGATGCTGGGCAAGCGTGGAGCAAACGGTGATGCCAACAGTGATACGCTGATGGCGTCGACCGACCCGAACGCTGCCGTCGTGCCCGAGGATGTGGCCGCGCTCGGTTACGTGCCGGTGCCGGGCATGCGTCCGGCCGGCGAGGATGCCATGCTGGCCGTTGCCGACGCCAATGTCGTCGTGCCGTCTTTCGCAGATCGCAGCCAGCAGGCGCAGACGACTGTTCCGGAGCAGCAGCCGCAGGCTGTCGCGCTGGCTGAAGAGCCTGTCGATGCGGTAGCCGA
The DNA here is from genome assembly GCF_001425605.1 of Rhizobium sp. Leaf453. Taxonomy (GTDB): domain Bacteria; phylum Pseudomonadota; class Alphaproteobacteria; order Rhizobiales; family Rhizobiaceae; genus Pararhizobium. The sequence goes on from NZ_LMRG01000012.1 coordinate 374,613, forward strand.
GGCGCAGACGCGTGTTGCCCTGGCGCAGCCGACCAAGCGGGAAGAGCCTGTCGAAATGGCGGCGTTCGCACCGGCAACAAAACCCAAGACCCGTGGTCTGGTGTTTGACGATGCCTTCAATCCCGATGCGACTGCCGAGGCTCCGGCCAAGGGCAAGCGCCCGAACAAGCAGGAAGCCGATGCCGCGACGCGGTCGTCGGTTCGCACCGAGCCGAAGCTGACGCAGCAGATCATTTCCGAATGGGCGCTGACGAATGGCCGCATGGCGACGCTCTCCAAGCCGGTCAAGGCACCGCGTTTCGTCAGCAAGACTCTTCGGGCTTCGCCGACGACCGTCTATTCGGCAGGCTTCTCGAACTCTGCCGTCGCGATCGATACGGCAAGGTTCAGCGGCAATGCGGTGAACTTCCTCGAAGTGAAGAAGTTCAGTACCAACTGATTTTTCATGATCGGATTTGCATGAGGCCCGCTGGTGACAGCGGGCCTCATGCGTTTGGGCTCACGGCAATGTGTGGCGGATGTGAAAGTCAGTGCGCCATATCGCGCCCGGCAAATATGGCGGAAGGCCAATTGCCTTCCTATATACGGGTCATCTCTCTCGCCGGTTGCGCGTCCATCCCTCGCTGTGGTTCGATGCAGGAGGTAACGGTTTGTGCGACGACCGCGAAGACGATCACGTTGGAACGGACAAGGAGTTTTGGATGTCCAAATATTCGAAGAGCGTGGAAGCAATTTCAAAGCTGTCTCCGGAACAGTATCGGGTGACGCAGGAAAGCGGCACGGAGCGGCCCGGCACCGGGGAATATCTCGGCAACAGGAAGCCGGGCATCTATGTCGACATCGTCTCGGGCGAGCCGCTGTTCGCATCGTCGGACAAATACGAGTCCGGTTGCGGTTGGCCGAGCTTCACCAAGCCGATCGATGCTCACTATGTCGCCGAACTGCGCGACGTGTCCCATGGAATGATCCGCACGGAAGTTCGCTCGACCCATGGCGACAGCCATCTCGGCCATGTCTTTACCGATGGTCCAAGGGATCGTGGCGGGCTGCGCTATTGCATCAATTCCGCCTCGCTCCGTTTCGTCCCGCGCGAGAAGATGGAAGCGGAAGGTTATGGTGACTATGTATCTCAGGTGGAGGAAATCTGATGACGACTGAACGCGCAGTGCTGGCCGGCGGTTGCTTCTGGGGCATGCAGGATCTGATCCGCCGCTACAATGGCGTGCTCGACACCCGCGTCGGCTATACCGGCGGAGATGTCGAGAATGCGACCTACCGCAATCACGGTAGCCATGCCGAGGGCATCGAGATCATCTTCGATCCAGCCCGCATCAGCTACCGTGAACTGCTGGAGTTCTTTTTCCAGATCCATGATCCGTCGACACTCAATCGGCAGGGCAATGACCGGGGAACGAGCTATCGGTCCGCGATCTACTATACCAGTGACGAGCAGAAGCGTGTCGCCATCGACACGATCGCCGATGTCGATGCCTCCGGTCTATGGCCGGGCAAGGTGGTGACGGAAGTGGAGCCGGCCGGTGCATTCTGGGAAGCGGAGCCGGAGCACCAGGATTATCTGGAGCGGATTCCGAACGGCTATACCTGCCACTTCGTCCGCCCGGGCTGGAAGCTGCCGCGCCGTGAGCAACGGGTTTCGGTCGCCTGAGGTCCATAAGACTTGAACTGGCAGAAGCGGTTGCGTTTGCCAGTTCCTTCCCATCTGCTGCGGGATCGTCGCAGGTCGAGGCATGTGCATCGGTCTTGCATGAGAGCTATGGTGTTGGCTGCTCACCAATGGGCTGCCCTCGCCGATCACGGTCTTTGTTCAGCCTGCATTTCGCAGCAAATCGGCGGCAGAGTTTGGGTGGGGCGGCCGTTCTATTTTGGAAGGCACTCGACATCATAGGCTATGATGATCTGCTCCGGGCCAGCGGCGCCTAAGGCCTGCAAGCTTTCCAGGCCACTTCTCAACTTGGTTCCAGCTTCTTTCAAACTCGCCTCGAGCTTTGATTTCGCCGCCATGCAGCGCTCTTCACTCGAAAATTCCTGAAACACGACGTTTGGGCGGAGCCTCCATTCTGTTCGGTCATCTGTCGCGGCCGGATTGACGGAATAGGAGAACACGTACATCAGGACCCACATCGGGTGTTCCTCCGGTTGCAGACGGTACGCGCGTCAAGGAGCGCTCATGAATGGTTTGGTTCATGATCGTGCCACCGTTTCACACGTGCTGGCAAGTTTATTTGCAGGAAAGTGTCATAAATAAAAAATCAAAGGTTGAGTTTTTAAAGTGAAGCAACCCTGGAAGGATAACGCAGATACTGCCGCGAGGGAGACCCGCCGACGGGACATGGCGTCATGATAAAGGGCCGGAAAAAATCCGACCCTTTCAAAATTTAACTGAGCCGAAAGTTACGACTTTCGTCTGAATTACTCGGCGTCCGGCGCGTCGATCATGCCGAGGGCGGCGAGATAGGTGTCGAGGATGGCTTCCTGTTCCATGCGCTCGTCCTTGTCCTGCTTGCGGATGGCGATGACCTTCTTGAGGATCTTCGTATCAAAGCCGGTTCCCTTTGCCTCGCCATAGACATCCTTGATGTCGTCGGCGATGGTCTTCTTTTCTTCTTCCAGCCGCTCGATCCGCTCGATGAAAGAGCGAAGCTGGTCGCGGGCGACGCCATGGGCATCCGACATGGTCTTCTCCTTATTGGGGACTGAATTTGTGAGGCTGTGACCTGACGTGAAGCGCGGTCAAGGTCAAGTGACATTGCGCATATTGGCGACGATTTCGCGGCAGGCGGGGCCGTATCGGCCTTATTCTTTCGGCTTGTTCACCTCGAATGCGGCCTTCTGCTCGACGCTTGCCTCGCGTTGGTGCTTTGCTCGCCATTCTTCATAGGGCATGCCATAGACGATTTCACGCGACGCTTCCTTGTCCATCGGGACGCCGGCCGCATTGGCCGCGTCACGGTACCAGTTGGACAGGCAGTTGCGGCAGAATCCGGCAAGATTCATCAGGTCGATGTTCTGGACATCGCTGCGTTCGCGCAGGTGGGCGGCGAGCCGGCGGAATGCGGCCGCCTCGAATTCAAGCTGTTGCTGTGGCGTCAGGTCGCTCATCGTCGATCTCTTTTCGGTCTTGTCAGAAGGCGTACGGCCCGGTGCGGGACGGATAGCGCTTGATCTCGTGCATTTCGGGGCGCGCGTTCAATCTTTCAAGGATCGGCCCCAGCCGTTCGTCCCATTCGGCAACGCCGACATCGTCCCCAATCAGATCCTGCCGCACCTCTATCAGGGCATGGGCGATACCGGTCTCCATGCAATGGCGAAACATCGTATCGCCGCGCAGTGCGCCGTCATAGGGCTCGTTGTTGCCGACAATAATGTTGCCGGATGCCTCGAGTCCGGTGATCAGCGGTTCAACGGCGCGCGGGTCACTGTCCCAGAGAACGGCGGCATGCCAGGGGCGGGCGACGCCTTTCCAGGCGGGCGTATAGGAATGCAGCGAGATGACCAGTGGCGCCTTGCCGCTTGCAGCGCTGACTTCAGCAAGCATCTGAGAGATGGCCCGGTGGTAAGGCCGGTGAAACCGGTCGAGACGCGCGTTCCACTCTTCCGGCGTGATCGGATGGTTGCCGGGAATGATGGCACCGTCTGAAATTTTCATGATCAGCGTCGGGTCATCCTCGCCACGGTTGGGGTCGATCAGCAGGCGCGAAAAGCAGCTCATAACGGCGGGAACGCCAAGCCGGGCCGCAAGCCGACGCGTCAGCGCCTCGACACCGATATCATAGGCGATATGCCGTTCGAAGGCGCTTTCCGGCAGTCCTAGACGCCCATATTCCGGCGGTAACCTGTTCGTTGCGTGATCAGCGAGAAGGACCAGACCAGCCGTCCTGTCCCCTTCAATGATCTCGAATGGTGATGATTGCGGCATACAGTATCAACTCGTTTCATGCTTGACGAAATTTGATGGCATGATGGGGCCGATATCGCAAGGCAATGGTCGATTTCTCCGGTTTCGGTCAACAAAAAGCCGGATGTAATCGATTAGAGTCGCGTTGACATTCAAGCCCCACCGTCGCAAGAAAGTGCCACGACAAATCACAATGGAGATCCATTGGAAACCGTGTCTAGATATGCTTTTTCCAGACTGAATATGCGGAACTTGGCGCTTGGCGCCGCCGTCATTACGGGTCTGGCAGTATTTTCGCCGGTTCTGGTGACAAGCGAGGCCCACGCGGAGTTTCGTGTGTGCAATGGCACGCAGAACCTCGTTGGCGTGGCTATCGGCTACCGGGCCAAGGAAGGCTGGATTACGGAAGGGTGGTGGCAGGTTCCTGCGACCACCTGCGCGACCCTGATCGAGGGCGAACTGCAATCACGCTACTATTATCTCTACGCTGAGGATGCGGCCCGCGGCGGCCGCTGGACGGGTGAGGTCAACATGTGCCTCGCTGAAAACGAGTTCAAGATTACCGGCGTGCAGGATTGCTTCGCGCGCGGGTTCCAGCGGGTGGGATTCAAGGAATACGACACGGGGCGTCAGGGAAGCTGGATGGTTCAGTTGTCCGATACCCCAGGGACACAAGAAAGCCACAACTGATGAAGCGGAATAGAAAAGTCAAAATCCTCGCCACGCTTGGCCCGGCGTCGAATGAAGAAGAGATGATCCAGAAGCTGCACGAAGCAGGCGCTGATCTCTTCCGCATCAACATGAGCCATGCCAGCCATGACATGATGCGTACGCTGATCAAGCGCATCCGCAGCGTCGAAGCGCGCTGTGGCCGCCCGATCGGCATTCTCGCTGACCTGCAGGGACCGAAGCTGCGCGTCGGCAAGTTCGCCGATGGCAAGGTGGATTTGGTTCCCGGCCAGACCTTCACGCTCGACAACAACGACGCTCTGGGTGACACCAAGCGCGTCCACCTGCCGCATCCGGAAATCCTCGAATCCGTCAAGCCTGGCCATCGCCTGCTGATCGACGACGGCAAGTTGCATCTGCGCGCTGAAAAGTGCGACGGCAAGTCCATCGTCTGCACCGTGGTTTCCGGCACCAAGATTTCCGACCGCAAGGGCGTCAGCCTGCCCGATACGTTGCTCGGCGTCGGCGCCCTGACCGAGAAGGACCGGGCCGACCTCGATGCCGTGCTCCAGACCGAGGATGTCGATTGGGTTGCCCTGTCGTTCATCCAGCGGCCGGAAGACCTGTCAGAGGTTCGCAAGATTTCGCGCGGCCGCGTCGGTCTGATGTCAAAGATCGAAAAGCCGCAGGCGATCGAGCGGATCGACGAGATTATCGAGCTTTCCGACGCGCTGATGGTTGCCCGTGGCGACCTCGGCGTCGAAATGCCGCTCGAAGCGGTTCCCGGCCTGCAGAAGCAGTTGATCCGCGCCTGCCGCCGTGCCGGCAAGCCGGTCGTCGTCGCGACCCAGATGCTGGAATCGATGATTTCGGCGCCGGTTCCGACCCGCGCTGAAGTGTCCGACGTTGCCACCGCCGTCTTCGAAGGCGCCGATGCAGTGATGCTGTCGGCCGAGTCCGCCTCCGGCGATTACCCGGTCGAGGCCGTTTCGACGATGGCGTCGATCGCCAGCAAGGTGGAGCTTGACCCGCACTATTCGGGCATCATCTATGCCCAGCGCACGCCGCCGGAAGCAACCGGCGCCGACGCCATTTCGCTCGCTGCTCACCAGATCGCCGAGACGCTGAAGCTGTCGGCCATCGTCTGTTATACGTCATCGGGCACGACGGGCCTGCGCACCGCGCGCGAGCGCCCGCAGGTTCCGATCCTGGCTCTTTCGCCGGTGATCCAGACGGCGCGCCGCCTCGCCGTGGTCTGGGGCTTGCACTGCGTCGTCACCAGCGACGCGACCGACCTTGACGACATGGTCAACCGCGCCTGCCGCATCGTTGCGACGGAAGGCTTCGGAAAGCCGGGCGACCGGGTGATCATTTCGGCCGGCGTGCCGCTGGGAACGCCAGGCGCCACCAACATGCTGCGCATCGCCTATATCGGCTCCGACGGCCTCAGCGGCGTCTGACCCCGGTTCTCTGTGAACATGAAAGCCGTCGGAGCGATCCGGCGGCTTTTTGCATTTCAGGCTGTGCGGGCTTTTCCCATCGACCGGGTCAGCTATTGAACCACGGTGATCCGCGCTTCCGCCTCAGCCGCCAACTTCTTCAGGTTACGCTTCTTTCCAGCCACGCTCTCGATCGCGGAGATCGCGAGGTCGGTGACGATATAGTCCGGCTTGTGCCCGAGATTGTGAATGGTAAGCAGCGTCGAGCCGGCGATGGCTGCGTGTAGCTGCCGGGAATGGATGTGCGGATAGACGACATTGTCGGCATCGCCGGTGATAATCACGGTCGGCGCCTTGATCTCCCGGTAACGCGGTGAGACGCGCTTTACGTATTCCAGCAGGTTGGCGACATCGATGGCATTGTTGCGGAAGGCGCGGGGGCGCAGGGCAAGATAGGCGGCGGTGTTTTCGATATAATCGTCAGGCCGGGGATTGGGAGCAAAGACCGACTTTGTTGCCTTGTCGATCGCGGCAAGACCGGCAGGCGGAGCAATCAGCGTCGAGAACAGCCAGCCGAGGACGGGCGTCCTGGCGGCGGAATAGTACCATTCGATACCACCGGGCCAGGGATGTGTGGCGGGGGAGAGGAAGACCAGCCCCTCGACCATATCCTTGTGATTGAGCGCGAAGGTTGCCGCGATGGCGCCGCCGAAGGAATGGCTGACGATGATCGCCTTGCGGATGCCGCGCTTCTTCATCAGGGCAGCGATCGCATCCGCCTGGCCGTCCGGAAAGGCATTCTGTGGCCCGCCTCGCTCTGAGAATCCGAGACCTGGGCGATCCACGAACAGCATATCGGCGCGGCCGTCGAGCTTCGCCCGGAAGGCGGTCATCAGGTCGCGCAGGTTGGCGCTGGCGCCGTGGATGAAGACTAGCGTCGGCAGGTCCGCCGTTTTCGGACGGGGAACATAAACACTGTTCATGCGATAGCCGCCGACGTCGATCAATTCGCCCTGGTTCGGATTGTTCTTTTCGAAGGCCGCTGCCTGATAGGAGCTGAAGCCGAATCCCGTGGCGAGAACGGCGAAAAAGACGAAGGCGATAAACAGCATGATTTTCCTGGAGGCGAAATTCATCGATCACTTTCTCGCGCACTGAGGACATGCGCAACCGGCCGGATGGATATTGTTATGCCGATACGGTGAAAGGAGATGCTTGGTTTCGCGGAAAGGCGGTTTAGGTGCGATTGCCGGCCAGTTTTTCTTCAAGCTCGCCCAGTTGTTCCTGTGCCTTTCGGTCGGCCGGATAGATATCGAGGAACTGCTCCCAGGCCCGAAGCGCCAGTTCATCCTTGCCGGCGGCGGTCAGGATCGCCGCCATGCCGGCCAGTGCGCCGAAATGGCGTGGCTCGATGGCGAGCACGCGATTGATGTCGGACATGGATTTGCGGAAGTTGCCCATCTGGTAGTGCAGCGTGGCACGCTGGTTCCAGCCTTCGACATACTGCGGGGAAAGGGCGATGACCTGGTCGAGCACGTCGAGCGCCGTGGCCTGACGGTTGGCTTCCATCGCCTTGGCCGCCCATTGCATCAGGAGATTGACGGAGGCGCTGCCGGAATCCTGCCATTCGATGCGGATTCGGTCGGAAATCTCACGGGCCTTGTCCGGCGTGCGTTCCCGCTTCAACTCCGCAAAAAGCGTATCGAGTCGCTGCTTGGGTGTCGTCAGCTCCGATGTCACGGACGCTTGTGACGCATCCGCGGCCTGAAGAGCAGGCACGGCCGCAATGGATACTGCGAGGAGGGAGCCGAGAATCAGAAATGATGACATGAGTTTAGCCATGGCAGATAAGGTAGTCCGCCATGGCCGAAGATCAAATCAAATTTGTGACATCAAGATGATGAACCGCCGAGCGCCTGTTTTCTCCCGGAGAACAGGCGCAGAGACGCACACAGTCCATTCACGATTATCCAGAAAGCCAAGCTTTCCGGCTCGCGGAATGAATCAGCCCTGACGAGCCTTGAAGCGCGGGTTCAGCTTGTTGATGATGTAGATGCGACCCTTGCGGCGAACCAGACGGTTTTCGCGGTGACGGGCCTTCAGCGACTTGAGCGAATTTTTGATCTTCATTTTTCTGATCCGCAGTTTAGGCGAATCCATGTTCGCCGGTCTTTAACAATCAAAAGCGCGCTGGCAGACCGTTAAAGTCGAGCGCGCTCTTAGGGTGGCAGGCAAATAACCCGGCATCATAAAAGTGTCAACCATAGAGAGCCGGTTTTCGCAGGGGCTTTCGGCTTTTCTGTGGGTTAACGCCCTATTTCAGCCAGGTGACGTGCCCCATCTTGCGTCCCGGACGCGCTTCCGTCTTGCCGTAAAGGTGCACCAGCGTCTGGGGTTTGGCGAGCCACGAGGGCACGTCGTCGATGTCGTCACCGATCAGGTTCTGCATCACGCAATCGGAATGTCGCGCACCGTCTGACAGCGGCAGGCCGGTGACGGCGCGGATATGCTGTTCGAACTGGGAGACCGCGCAGGCGGCTTCCGTCCAGTGGCCGGAGTTATGGACGCGCGGTGCGATCTCGTTGCAAACCAGCGTGCCATCGGCAAGGATGAAGAACTCAACGCCGATGACGCCGACATAGTTGAGCGCGGACAGGATCGCGGTTGCGGCCAGTCGGGCAGCCTCCGCCGCCGTCTCGTTCACGGAGGCCGGAACGGTCGACGTATGGAGAATGCCGTTGCGATGGATGTTTTCGGCCGGATCGTAGCAGGCGATCGTGCCATCGGTGCCGCGCGCGGCAATGATCGACATCTCCCGCTCGAAGGGCACGAAGCTTTCGAGAATCATCGGCACGCTTCCGAGTGCGGCAAAGGCACCGGCGGGATCGTCCGAGGCGCTTTTGAACACGCGTTGGCCCTTGCCGTCATAGCCGAAGCGGCGGGTTTTCAGCACGCCCTGACCGGAGAAATCGACAAGCGCCTGTTCCACCTGCTCCTGGCTGTCGATGGCATGGAAACGGGCGGTCTCGATGCCGCAGCCGTTGAGGAACCGTTTCTCTGTGACGCGGTCCTGGGAGACTTCCAGTGCCTTGGCTGGCGGACAGACCGGGCGGGTCTGCGCGAGCAATTCGGCTGCCTTGACCGGAACGTTTTCGAATTCGTAGGTGATGACGTCGCAAGAGTCTGCGAGTTGGCGCAACGCTGCTTCGTCGTCATAGGCGGCAACGATCTGGCCATTGGCAACCTGAGCCGCCGGACAATCGGCCTGCGGTTCCAGAATGATGGTGCGGAAATTGAGACGAGCCGCCGCCATGGCGAGCATGCGGCCGAGCTGGCCGCCGCCAATGATGCCGATCGTTCTCATGCCTGATCCACGGGGTACTCGGCCACAGATACGCTCTGCTGTTCGCGCCAGTCGTCGAGGCGGTCGGCGAGATCTGGGTCGCTGAGTGCGAGGACTGCAGCGGCAAGAAGGGCTGCATTGACGGCGCCCGCGCGGCCGATCGCCAACGTGCCGACAGGAATGCCGGCGGGCATCTGCACGATCGACAACAGGCTATCCTGGCCGGACAGCGCCTTGGACTGGACGGGAACGCCGAACACCGGCAGCGGCGTCATGGCTGCCGTCATGCCGGGCAGGTGGGCCGCACCGCCGGCGCCGGCAATGATGACCTTGAAGCCCTCGTCGCGCGCGCCTCTCGCAAAATTGATCAGCCGATCCACGGTGCGGTGCGCGGAAACGATACGCGCCTCATAGGCCACATCGAGTGCGTCGAGCATATCGGCGGCATTCTTCATGGTCTCCCAGTCGGACTGGCTTCCCATAATGATGGCGACGGGCGGAGTGGCTGCTTTCGTCACGTCTTCATTCCGTATCTTGGTCGAGGCCGTATCAGGCAATGATATCAGGGATGATCTGGTCTTCGATCTTGGTGATCTTGTCCTTAATGATCAGCTTCTTCTTTTTCATCCGCTGGATGCGCAGGGCATCACAGCCGGTCTGGATCATTGCATTGATCGCGACGTCATAATCTTCGTGTTCCTGCCTCAGTCGAGCTACGCCCAGTCTGAGTTCGGCCTGATCCTGATCTGGCATGCATGTTCCCCGTCGGCGCCGGCAGAAGTCGGTCTGCCATCCGTATCAAATCGTCGTCGCTCTAGCACAGAATTGTTGGTAACGGGAAGTTATCCCAATACCAAATCTCGTGAGCCGGATTCCGCGTCAGCCACGATTTCGCCTTCGACAAATGAAAAATAGCGTGGCACACTACCCCGGTTACAACGTGGAACATCCGGCATTTCAAAGCCGGGTGCAAGCAAAAGGAAGGGACTGCCACATGACCATTGAGGCTCATCTTGCAACGCTTGAGAAAAAACATGGTGTTCTGGAGCAGGAGCTCCATTCAGCGCTGACCCAGCCCTCGATTCAGGATCAGCACATCGCCGACATCAAGCGTCGGAAGCTGCGCTTGAAGGACGAAATCGAGAAGATTCGCTCTTCATCTCACTGATTAGGTAAAGCAATCTCATTCATCGGGAGACTTTTGTTCCAGCGTGAATTGATGACCGGAAGAGGGAAGAACACTCCCGAAGCGGCTTCAAGCGTTGTCGATAAGCGGGCTCATCCAATGCGGACATGATGTCCGTCAGAGCCCGCAGGTAGTGAGTTTCCCGGTGTCTGGCCCTTGTCGGGCCATATCCCTCAAGACCAGAACTGATCCAGCCACAGATTGACGCGGTCGAAGCCCGGCTTGTTGATGGCGTAAATCCGTTTCGTGCCGCTTGCCGAGACGGAGACTAAGTTCGAATCCAACAAAGCTTTCAGATGCTGTGACACCGCAGGCCGGCTGATGGGCAGGCCTTCCGCCAGTTCGTTCACAGTGCGGGGCGCGCGCCGCAACTCCTCCAGCAGGTAGCGCCGGTTCGGGTCCGAAATTGCATCGAATGGATCAGCGTGTGACATGGGCAAAAGCTAGGAGAATTCAAAGCGCTCGGCAAGTGAATTGTGCAGTGCGGCATTAGAATTTTGCCGTGCAGTATGCAAGTGATCCGTGCATAATCCGGCAATTATGCCGTTAGTTTTCCCGGGGTATGGCTTCGACCACTTCAACCGGCGCGAATGCTTCAGTAAGCAGTCGCCAGCGCAACCGCACCGTCATAGACCAGCTTCATGCCGGCAAGAAACGCCATCGTGTACATGAAGGGGTAGAACACCTGCGGCTGCATGCGCTTCACCACCCAGGCGCCGGCCATCGTCGCGAGCATTGCCAACGGGAAGAGCGTCACCGACGTTGCCAGATTGCTCGTATCCAGTTGTCCGAGCGCGAAATAGGGGATCAGCTTGACGGCGTTGAGGATGGCAAAGAAGCGGACCATTGTCCCTGTGTAATCGCGTGGCGGCAATTTCAGCGGCAGCGCGTAGATCTGGAAGGGCGGGCCGCCGGAATGGGCGACGAAGCTGCCATAACCGGCAAAAGAGCCGAAAAACATCGCCGGCACTGTCCGGTGCGGTTTGGCCGGGATGACGATGCCTTGCCGCGCGCGCCATGTATTGTAGGCATAGCGCAGCACGAACAGGACGGTGATCAGGCCGATGATCAGCCGCAGCACATCGCGGGAAACATAAGCCGATGTCGCCCAGCCGATACCGATGCCGACAAGGGCGCCGGGCAGCAGGATGGTCAGCGTCTTCCGGTCGCCATTGTGCCGCCAGGTCCAGAGCGCGACGGCATCCATGGCGATCAGGATCGGCAGCAGGAGCGCCGCCGCCTGGACCGGCGACACAACCAGCGACAGGATCGGCACACCCATCATGGAAAGGGCTTCGCCCATGCCGCCCTTGCTGAAACCGACGAGCAGGACCGCGGGGATGGCGATGGCATAGAAATGAAAATCGGGAAGCATGGGTATCGGTTGATCCTTTTGCCCGCAGGGTCTATCGCTTTTGCGGATCGAAATCGAGTAGGGATGATAAGCGCGGACGCGCATTTCATCGGAAACAGAGACATTATGAGCAATCAAGACAATCGCTGCCGCCTGGTCCTCATCGCGCCGGATATTGCCGATATCGAGAGCCGCGCGCGGATCCTGGCCGGCGCGCTGCGTGGCGGTGATGTAGCATCCGTCATCGTTCCGCAATATGACCTGGACGATCACACGTTCCAGAAACATGCCGAAGCCCTGGTCCCGGTCATTCAGGAAGCGGGTGCCGCCGCGCTGGTTGCAGGCGATACGCGGGTCGCGGGCCGGGCCAAGGCGGATGGCCTGCACATCACCGGCAATGCGGCTGATCTCGCCGAGGCTGTCGAAAAACTCTCTCCGAAGCTGATCGTCGGCGGCGGCAATGCCGCGGATCGCCATCACGCGCTGGAAATGGGCGAAATCCGTCCGGACTACGTGTTCTTCGGCAAGATCGATGGCGATATCAAGCCGGAAGCGCATCCGAAGAACGTGGCGCTGGCCGAATGGTGGGCGTCGATGATCGAAATTCCCTGCATCGTCATGGGCGGAACTGACCCGGATTCGGCGTTGACCGTGGCCGAGAGCGGTGCCGAGTTCGTGGCCCTTCGTCTGGCGGTTTTTTCCGAACCGGAACAGGCGCCTTCTATTGTTGCCGCAATCAACGCACTTCTTGACGAAAAAGCGCCACGGTTTGAAGCTTAAGACATTTTCATGGTGATCCGTCCTTCTTCCTCGCTGCGCCGATTCCGGCTGTTTTTGCTCTGCGCTGCCGTGTTTGCGGCGCCGGCCGGCCTTCACGCGCAGACGGGGCTGCCTGGCGTGGATGAACCGGTGCCGGTTGCGACCGGCGATCAGCCGGCGGCGGAACAAGGCGCAGTCGATGAAGGTGCAACAGCCAAGCGCGGGCGGATCACGCCGTTCAACGGTGCGGCCATGCCGGAGGGTGAGATTCCGAAGCTGCAGACGCCCGAGGATGCCAAGAAGGCGGACGAACAGGCTCAGCAGCCCTCAAACGGCGTCAGTGTGCTGGAGCGCATGGGCGCAGCCTTGCCGGCCCTGCCGCAGGAAAAACCCTTTACCGGCAAGGCCGACGATGCCTATGGCGCGTTCCAGCGCGGCTATTACCTGACGGCGATGGAACTGGCTCTGCCGCGCGCGCAGTTGGGCGATGCGGCGGCCCAGACGCTGGTTGCCGAGATTTTCTCGCAAGGACTCGGTGTCGCCCGCAACACCAAGGATGCGGCTTTCTGGTATGGTCAGGCAGCCAATGCCGGTGATCCCGGCGCCATGTTCAAATACGCGCTAATGCTGATGGAAGGTCGCGATGTTCCCCGCGACAAGAAGCGATCCGAAGAACTGATGAAGAAAGCCGCCGATCTCGGCAATTCCTCGGCGCAGTTCAACTACGGCCAGTTGCTTGTCGCTGATATGCCCGGTGAAAAGGGTCTGAAGGCGGCCTTGCCCTATTATGAGAAGTCGGCCGAGCAGGGCATCGCGGATGCGCAATATGCGGTGGCGCAGATTTATCTGAACGTCGACGGGATCGACGAGAACAAGCGTTCTATGGCCCGCAACTGGCTTATGCGCGCGGCGAAGGCCGGGTTCGACACGGCGCAGCTCGATCTGGCGATATGGATGGTCGATGGCATCGGCGGCGAGCGCAATCTTGAAGAAGGTTTCAAGTGGATGTTGCGCGCGGCGCGCGGCGGCAATGTCGTTGCCCAGAACAAGCTGTCGCATCTCTATATCAATGCCATCGGCACCCGGCCGGATCCGGTGGAGGCCGCCAAGTGGTATGTCCTGTCGCGCCGGGCAGGCTTGAAGGACCTTGCGCTTGAGGATTTCTATCTCGGTCTCAACGACGAACAGCAGAAAGCCGCATTGAGCGCTGCCAACAAATACCGCTCATCGTAACACTGTTTTCTCGCAAGACTTGAACTTTCGGGGCTTTTGTGGTCTTGAAGCGCCGGATTGACTGGCCGTTGAGGCCATACGGAATTCTGTAGGGTCTGCTCCCCATGAAAATCAATGGCAATGAAATTCGCCCCGGCAGCGTGGTGGAACACAATGGCGGTCTCTGGGCTGCGGTGAAATGCAATACGGTGAAGCCGGGCAAGGGCGGCGCCTTCAATCAGGTCGAACTCAAGAATCTGATCGATGGCACCAAGCTCAACGAGCGATTTCGCTCGTCGGAGACTGTCGAACTCGTCAGCCTCGAAATGAAGGATTTCCAGTTTCTCTACGAGCAGGGCGACGCGCTGGTGTTCATGGACAATGAGAGCTATGAACAGCTGGAACTGCAGAAGGATTTCGTCGGCGACCGTGCCACCTTCCTGCAGGACGGCATGATGGTGACGGTCAAGCTCTATGACGACAAGCCGATCGGCATCTCGCTGCCCGATCAGGTGGTGCTGACGATCGAGCAGGCCGATCCGGTGGTGAGGGGGCAGACGGCAGCGTCATCCTACAAGCCGGCGATCCTGGAAAACGGTGTGCGCGTCATGGTTCCGCCTTTCATCGAGACCGGCGAGCGCATTCTGGTCGATACCAATGAAATCGTCTATCTCCGCCGCGCGGACTGATCCGCAGCGGCACGTTTAAAATTCTCCGGTCGTTGATGCGGCCGGTTTCTGTTCGAAGGAAGCCACGATGGCACGCTCAGCTCTTCTCAATGTCATGGTTCAGGCCGCGTTCAAGGCCGGAAAGTCCCTGGCGCGCGACTTCGGCGAAGTGCAGAATCTGCAGGTATCGCTGAAAGGCCCCGGCGACTATGTCTCGCAGGCTGATCGCAAGGCGGAAAAGCTGATCCGCGAGGAACTCCTGAAGGCTCGCCCGACCTATGGCTTCCTCGGTGAGGAAAGCGAAGAGATTATCGGCACCGACGGCGCACATCGCTGGATCGTCGATCCGCTGGATGGCACCACCAACTTCCTGCACGGCATTCCGCATTTTGCCATCTCGATCGCGCTCGAACGGCAGGGTGAAGTGGTTGCTTCTGTCGTCCTCAACCCGGCGACCGACGAGCTCTATACTGCCGAACGTGGCGGCGGCGCCTTCCTCAACGATCGCCGCCTGCGTGTTGCTGCCCGCAAGAGTCTGTCTGATGCCGTCATCGGCACAGGTACGCCGCATCTGGGCGCCGGCAATCACGGCACTTATCTGGTCGAGTTGCGCCACGTCATGGGCGAAGTCGCCGGCGTGCGCCGCATGGGCGCTGCGTCGCTCGATCTCGCCTATGTCGCGGCCGGTCGTTTCGATGGTTTCTGGGAGCGCGGCCTGATGCCGTGGGATCTCGCCGCAGGCATTCTCCTGATTCGCGAAGCCGGCGGCTGGGTCGCCGATATCGACGGCGGCAACAAGCCGATCGAGGACGGCACGATCGTTGCCGGCAACGAATATATCCGCAAGGCCCTGCATGAGGTCCTGCACCGGCCGATTCCGGGCAAGTAAGCCCGGAAATGACTGAAACGGCGGCTATTGTGTGCAGTCGCCGCAGTCTGTTGTTTCCCCTTCAATTTGGCACAAAGTTCCTCTAGTCTCCGGACCATCATCGTCGCGCCCGCAGATGCGGGCGGGTTGCGGCCCTGGAAAACCGGAGAAATGAGCCTCATGGCGAAATTGGAACTGTCGGGATGGGATGCCGGCGGAGAGTTGAACGAGGGGTATAATCCCAACAAGCTGACGAGCCCGATGGTCTTCTTCTGGATCATGGTGTTCTTCCTGATTATTGTCGGCTTTGTCGGCGCAATCCTGTTTCGCCAAGCGCACGCCGCCTTCATGAGCAATCCCGGCCTGAACGGGCTGATCCTCGGTGTGTTGCTGATCGGCATTCTTCTCGTTTTCAATCATGTGCTGGGGCTTCGGCCTGAAGTGCGTTGGTTCAATTCCTTCCGCGCTGCCGGAAGTGCTGAAAAGGTTGGTCGCGATCCGGTGCTTTTGGCGCCGATGCGCGCGCTGATTGGCCAGCGCCATTCGATGGCGATTTCAACCACGGCATTGCGCTCCATTCTCGATTCGATCGCCACTCGTCTGGACGAGTCGCGCGACACGTCGCGATACCTGATCGGTCTTCTGGTCTTCCTAGGCTTGCTCGGTACGTTCTGGGGTCTGCTCGGTACGATCGGATCGATCAACACTGTCATCCAATCGCTCGATGCCGGAACGGGAAGCACGCAGGATGTGCTGGCGGCCCTGAAAACCGGCCTTTCCGCGCCGCTGACCGGCATGGGAACAGCCTTCTCCACCTCGCTTTTTGGCCTGTCCGGCTCCCTCATTCTCGGTTTTCTCGATCTGCAGGCCGGCCGCGCGCAGAACCGGTTTTACACGGAGCTGGAAAATTGGCTGTCATCGGTCACCGATGTTAGTTCCGACCTCACGGTAACATCTTCCAGGCCCGGTACCGCGCCGGTTGATGAACTTCGTCAGCTGACGGAGCAACTCGCGCGGCTCAATCAGGATGGCGGCATGAGCCAGCGCACGACCGCAGCCATGGCAAGCCTGGCGGAAGGCATTCAGGGGCTGGTCAAGAACATGCGCGGCGAGCAACAGATGCTGCGTGATTGGATCGAGGCGCAGCAGGAAGAGGCGAAATCGATGCGCAAGACGCTCGACAAGCTATCCGCCCGCATCGGCCACACCGATAAGGCGCCTGCGCACCCCGACCGTTCGCCGCCGAAGCTTGCCCGCTTCGAAGACGCCGGGGGGGAATGATCGATGGCACTTGCGCGCAAGGGCCGCAGCCAGAGGACCGTCGACTACTGGCCGGGCTTCGTCGATGCGCTGTCGACCCTGCTTCTGTCCATCATGTTCCTGCTCTCCGTGTTCGTGCTGGCGCAATTCCTGCTCAGCCGTGAAATCAGCGGCAAGGACGACGTGCTGAACCGGCTGAACAGCCAGATCAACGAATTGACGCAACTGCTGGCGCTGGAAAAAGGCGGCAAGCAGGATCTCGAGGATTCGCTGGCGAACCTTCAGGCCTCGCTGGCGACGTCGGAAGACGAGCGCTCCCGTCTGCAGGCGCTCTTGCAGCAGGGCGCCGGCAGTTCGGACAGTGCTAACCAGCAGATCGGTGACCTGACGGGCAAGCTGGATGCGGAAAAGCAGGCGAGCGCCCGCGCGATGAGCCAGATCGATCTGTTGAACCAGCAGATTGCCGCCCTGCGCAGCCAGATTGCCGCCATTGAAGGCGCTCTGCAGGCCTCCGAAGCCAAAGACGAGGCATCGCAGACGAAGATCGCCGATCTCGGCCGCCGCCTGAATGTGGCGCTGGCACAGCGCGTGCAGGAACTCAATCGCTACCGTTCAGACTTCTTCGGTCGCTTGCGCGAAATCCTTTCGGATCGTGAGAATATCCGCATCGTCGGCGACCGTTTCGTTTTCCAGTCGGAAGTTCTCTTTCCCTCCGGGGGAAACGAGCTGAACCCGGCGGGTCAGGAAGAAATGGCCAAGCTTGCCAATGCGCTGCTCGATCTCGCAAAAGAAATCCCGGCCGAGATCAACTGGGTTCTCCGTGTCGATGGACATACCGACAATGTGCCGCTCTCCGGCACGGGTCGTTACGCCGATAACTGGGAGCTTTCTTCGGCCCGCGCGACCTCGGTGGTCAAATTCCTGATTTCGAAGGGCGTTCCGGCGGATCGTCTGGTGGCTGCCGGTTTTGGTGAGTTCCAGCCGATCGCCGAAGGCGACACGCCGGAGGCTCGTTCGCAAAACCGCCGCATCGAGCTGAAGCTGACGGAAAAATAGCAGTCTTTTCCGGTGTTTGGTCATGCTGGACAAAATCCGGCTGACTTCATCGTTGCCCTGACCTTTACGTGTTCGTAAGCTGTCCTCGGAAGCGGCTTTGGAGGGGCATATGGATTGCGATGTGCTGGTGATCGGCGCTGGGCTTGCCGGTCTCGTTGCGGCGGTGGAAGCCGCCGACCGAGGCCTGCGGGTTATCGTTCTCGATCAGGAAGGCGAGCAGAATCTCGGCGGACAGGCGTTCTGGTCGCTGGGTGGGCTGCTGTTCGTCGATAGTCCCGAGCAGCGGCGCATGCGCATCCGCGACACACTCGATCTGGCCCGTCAGGACTGGATGGGATCGGCACAGTTCGACCGGCCGGAGGATTTCTGGCCGCGCCGCTGGGCGGAGGCCTATCTCGATTTTGCCGCCGGTGAAAAACGCAGTTGGCTGCATGCGCAGGGCATGCGCTGGTTTCCGGTCGTCGGCTGGGCTGAGCGGGGCGGCGGGCTCGCCGATGGTCATGGCAATTCCGTGCCGCGTTTCCATGTCACCTGGGGGACTGGGCCGGGTGTGCTGGCACCGTTCATTGCGCGCGCGAGGGCGGCGGAGGCGAGGGGACGCATTCGGTTCCGCTTTCGTCATCAGGTCGATGAACTGATGGTCAGCAATGGCGCGGTGATTGGCGCGCGCGGTTCGGTGCTGCGCAATGATGGCGTGTTGCGCGGTCAGCGCAGTTCGCGCGAGGTGGTCGATGAGTTCTGGTTCGAGGCCGGCGCCGTGGTCGTCTCTTCCGGCGGTATTGGCGGCAATCATGACATGGTCCGCCGGCAATGGCCGGTCGACCGCTTGGGGCCGGCGCCGGGGCGCATGATCAGCGGCGTTCCACAGCATGTCGATGGCCGCATGATCGAGATCGCCGGTCATGCGCGCGGCTCGGTCATCAACAAGGACCGGATGTGGCACTACACCGAGGGCTTGAGGAATTTCGATCCGATCTGGCCGAACCATGGCATCCGCATCCTGCCGGGACCATCGTCCTTCTGGTGCGACGCCAATGGCAACCGGTTTGCAGCACCCGCGATGCCGGGCTTCGACACGCTGGGAACACTGAAGGCTATCGGCCGCAGCGGCGCCGATTACAGCTGGTTCATCCTGACAAAGGCCATCATCAAGAAGGAATTCGCGCTTTCGGGCTCGGAGCAGAATCCCGACCTGACCGGCAAGGACATCCCGCTGCTGCTCAGGCGGCTGGGCAAGAACCCGCCGGGACCTGTCCAGGCCTTCATGGACAAGGGGGAGGATTTTGTCGTTCGCGACCGGCTGGAGGATCTGGTCGACGGCATGAACGCGCTGACCGGCGAGGGGCGCCTGTCGCTGGATCATCTGCGCCATCAAATCGAGGCGCGGGACCGCGAAATCGCCAACCCGTTCTCCAAGGATGCGCAGGTCACGGCCATTCGTGGCGCGCGCAACTATCTGGGTGACCGCCTGATGCGGACGGCGAAACCGCACCGGCTGCTCGATCCGAAGGCTGGGCCGCTGATCGCGGTGCGCCTCAATATCCTCACCCGCAAGACCCTCGGCGGACTGCAGACGGATCTCGACGGAAGGGTGCTGGAATTGTCCGGTGAACCGGTACCGGGTCTCTATGCGGCCGGCGAAGTCGCCGGATTCGGCGGCGGCGGTATGCATGGCTATAACGCGCTGGAGGGGAGTTTTCTCGGCGGCTGCATTTTTTCGGGCCGGGTCGTCGGGCGCAGGGTAGGGGCTTGAGCAAGCCCTGTGTTTCTTCACCATGAGGTAGGAAGCGAAACAGGTACTTTGCTTAAATCCGGCCCACTCTTTGGAGTGATGATGTTTAATCAGCTCACTAGGTCAGCTGCAGTTAAGTCTTTGGTGGTCTTGATACCTTGATGCCAAACGATTTGGATTCACGGAGATCCGCTACATCACCTGCGACGATGTGGGCGTAGCGATGATTCGGTAGGGGATGCGGAACACGCATGAGAAAGGTGGTCCGCGCATACTGAATAAGGCGGCGGTCAGCCCCAGCACTCCCTGTCGATTTACCCATGTAAACTGAAGCGATCTTTCCGGTTGAGTCCGTCTTAATCATTACCGATCCGATGTTCGGAATTGACGTATGAACTGCCCCCCATTTCGACCGGACAGTCGGCATAAGCAGAAAGGCTCAAGCACAGGCTTGAGGACAGGCTTATGTCTAACGAGTATCGACACGTTGGGACAACCGAGCAGAAGCTGACGATCATTGAGCAGAGTTTCGAACCAGGCGAGACGGTGTCTTCGACCGCTCGCCGCCATGGCGTTGCGCCCAATCTGCTTTATCGGTGGCGCAGGCTGTTGAGCGAGGGAGGTGCTGCAGCCGTGGATTCTGACGAGCCGGTTGTCGGCAATTCGGAAGTGAAGAAGCTGGAGGATCGCGTTCGCGAGCTGGAGCGCATGCTCGGCCGCAAGACGATGGAGGTCGAAATCCTCCGCGAAGCCCTTTCCAAAGCAGACTCAAAAAAACGGATATCGCGGCCGATCTTGTTGCCGAAGGACGGTTCGCC
>NZ_LMRG01000012.1:394964-395379 GCF_001425605.1 Rhizobium sp. Leaf453
AAGGCCAACCTATGGCTATCGGCGGATCGCCGCGCTCCTCAATCGCGAAAGGCGAGCCGCCGACAAGCCTGTCGTCAACGCCAAGCGGGTTCATCGCATCATGGGCAACCACGCCATGTTGCTGGAGAAGCATACGGCCGTTCGCAAGGGCCGCCTCCACGACGGCAAGGTGATGGTCATGCGCTCGAACTTGCGCTGGTGCTCCGACGGTCTGGAGTTCACCTGCTGGAACGGCGAGGTCATCCGTCTCGCCTTCATCATCGACGCCTTCGACCGGGAGATCATCGCCTGGACGGCGGTCGCCAACGCGGGCATCTCCGGCTCGGACGTGCGCGACATGATGCTGGAGGCGGTCGAGAAGCGGTTCACAGCAACGAGAGCCCCGCACGCAATCGAGCATCTCTCGGACAATGGA
>NZ_LMRG01000012.1:395505-741451 GCF_001425605.1 Rhizobium sp. Leaf453
ATCCATCCTCAKTCCGCGCTCAAGATGGCTTCCCCTCGGCAGTTCATCAGGGCTAAATCAAACTAGCCGACATGTCCGGTGAAACGGGGTGCACTTCAATACGACCATGTTTGCAAACTGCCAAAAAGGGCCGACGCTTTGGATATCCGTCAATTGGTTCATGCCGAAGCGGAGGTTTCCATAGGCAATTGGTTCACTCGGCCGGGGGACATCAATCGGCGCTGAACCTTTGGCAGAAGCGGTAACTGGATGGGCCATGTCTTGCCTGTTTTTCGGCGCAGGGCACGTCCGTTCGATGCGCAAGCAGGTCTAGAGATTTTCGCGCGTATAGATCTCGAAAGGGACGATCCGGGTGTGGCTGGTCTTGTCCCCCTTGGAGGCGGTAGTCCGCACCATTCCTGTGACCGTCTCCTCGGCAAGCTTCGCCAGCGGATGGGCGATAGACAGAGTTATCGTACCTTCGAGCAGAGCCGTCTTGACGTTGTCCATCAGTTCGTAGCCTACGACAACAAGGGTGCCGGCCCGGCCGGTGGTACGGAGAGCAGCGAGCACGCCGCTGATGCCGCCGCCGGCGACATAGAGGCCGGCAAGATCGGCATGTTCGGCAAGAAGCCGCTCCGTCATCTCCTGGGCGACAGCGGACGATTCGAAGGTCGATAGCGGCTCAAGCAGGACGAAGTCGCGGGCATGTTCCCGGAAATAGGAGCGGAAGCCGGTCTCGTTCATTTCTTGATTGCGATAACGCGGATTGCCCATCAACAGCCCGATCTTGCCGGGGGTCTTGCAGATATTGTCGAAGGCCCAGGCCGCCGTTCGCCCGACTTTCCAGTTGTCGAGGCCGATATAATGAATCTGGCCGGTTGCGGCGAGTTGCGAGATCAGCGCGAAGACGGGAATGCCGCGCGCCTGAATCTCCTCGAGAGCCTGGTTGACGACAGGATGCACCGCCGTGGTGATGCAGAGCGCATCGCATTCGTCGGCAAGGGCCAGCGCCCGTTCCGCTGTGTTCTGCGGCGACAGGTCCTCCAGGTGTTCGATTCTCAATGCCACCTCAAAGGCCGAGGAGTCTTCAGCAGCTTCTCTCAGGGCGCGCGCGACAAGCTGATAGAAGGGGCGGTGCGGCTGGAGGAGCAGGATGCCGAACCGGTATTTCGGCCGGGCCGCCGCATTGCGTGCCTCGATCGCGCCGAGGCCATAGAAGCAAATGTTTTCCGCCGCTGCCCGGACTTTCTCCCGCGTCTCGCCCCGCACATTCTCCGCTCCGGAGAGGACCCGGTTCGCGGTGGCGATCGATATTCCCGCCGATTTGGCAAGGTCTCGAATGGTCGGCCTCTTCATCACTACCTTCGTGATACGAAATGTATCATTTCATCGGTTCTGTGAGACGAATGATACGATAATCTCTTAAGTCAGAGATGCGCCTTGATTTGCTCGGCGTCAAGGCGGAATATTCGTTCCATAAGATTATGCGGTGGAACGGAAACGCTGTTCGACCGCTTCGGGAGGAATGCAATCGACATAGCTGGCTGTTGTACTTTGGGCGCTTGCCCGAAGACGGCCGAGCTTTGTCTGCATCCGAGCCTCGCTCTCCTCCTGACAAGATGAACAGCAGGACACGCGGTGTCCGGGAGGCACGACGATGGATGATCTCAAACATGGAACCCGCAACAAGCGCGGTGACTGGGCTCCGAACGGACGGATCGAGATTGCGCCCTTCTGGGCCTGGCCGCCGCGCCTGCCGGCGGTGTTGAAATGGTTGCCGGAATATATCTGGCCGTGGAATGCCTTTCACATGGCGACGGCGCTTCTCTACTGGTTCTATGTCGTGCCGGATGTCGAGGTGATGAAGACGCTGAGCTGGGGCTGGGCGCTCTGGCTCTACGCAGTGAACGCGTCGGCGATCTTCGTCTTCTACGGCTCGGTCGAGTTGTTCTTCTATGTCCGGCGCCGGCAGGGCAACCGCTTCAAGTACAACGCGAAATTCCCCGGCGAGCAGCCGTCGGATGTCTTCTGGTTCAAGAGCCAGAACATCGACAATTTTCTGCGCTCCTTCTTCCTGTCCATCCCGCTCTGGACGGTCGTTGAAGTCGGTTTCCTCTGGGTCTTCGCCAATGGCTGGGTGCCGTGGCTGAACTGGGCCGACAATGGCTGGTATCTGGCCTTCCTTGTTGCCGTCGCGCCCATGATCCACGAGATGCATTTCTTCATCATTCACCGGCTGATCCATTGGGGACCGCTCTATCGCTGGATCCATTCGGTCCACCACAATTCGGTCAATCCGTCGCCTTGGTCGTCGCTCTCCATGCATCCGGTCGAAGGCTTTCTCTATCATGCCGTAGCGCTCTGGCATCTGGTCATTCCGTCGAACCCGATAGTTGCAATGTTCCAGCTCCACATTGCCGGCTTCGGCGCGGTCAATGGCCATGTCGGTTTCGACAAGCTGGAGATCACCGAGGACACACCGCTCGATACCCACGCCTACGCCCATTACCTGCACCACAAGTATTTCGAGGTGAACTATGGCGGCGATGGCCTGATCCCGCTCGATAAGTGGTGCGGCACCTGGCACGACGGCACCAAGGACGGCGACGTCCAGATGCAGGCCCGCTTCACCCGCAAGAAGGAACGGATGAACGCCCGGGCAGCGCGCGCAAATACTTGAATTCACGGCATTCCAGCGGCGCTCACGAGGAGGGTGCGCCGTTGGGCAATGGGTCACGGCGACCCGCAATATCATGCTTTTTTGGACCCCGCCAACCGGCGGAAACTGGGGGAGGAAACCCGATGAAAATGCTGACCACCATGACCACGATCCTCGCGACGTCGGTCGCCGTCTGTCTGACTGCGAGCTTGGCGCTGGCCGCCGATATCGCCGTCGTTGGCGGCAAGACCGATGACGCCTTCTGGAGCAAGATCAAGAAGGGTGTCGATGACAGCCGCTTCGTCGTCGAGGCGAACGGCGGCAAGGTGACCTATCTCCAGCTTCAGACCTATGACAATCTCGGCCCTGATGCCGCTGGCCTGGTGCGTACCGCCATCAGCCAGGGCGTAACCGGCATCGTCGTTCCGGATTGGGTGCCGGAAGCCGAGGATGAGGCAATCAAGGCCGCCGTCAGCGCCGGCATCAAGGTCATGCTGATGAATGCCGGTTCGCTTGAAAAGGCGAAGGAACTCGGCGCGATCAACTATGTCGGTTCGGATGAGTATCTGGCCGGTGTCGCGGGCGGTGAATATTTCGGCAAGAGCGGCCAGAAGAACGTGCTCTGCGTCAACACCCTGCCGGGCAGCGCCAACCAGGAAGCCCGCTGCAAGGGCGTGATCGATGGCATCGGCAAGGCTGGTGGTGCCGGCAAGCAGCTACCGCTTCCGGCAACGAGTTTCGGAGATCCGACAGCGATTGCCGAAGCCGTCAAGGCGACGCTGACGCAGGATGGTACGATCGATGGCGTCATCACCATCGGTGCTGGCGATGCGGACGCTGCCGCAAGCGGTATCCAGCAGGCCGGCAAGGTCGAGACCGTCAAGCTCGGTTCCTTCGACTTCAACGAGGCGAGCCTCGATCGCATCAAGGGTGGAGCACAGCTCTTCGCCGTCGATCAGCAGCCCTATCTCCAGTCGCTGCTGTCCGTTTCCCTGCTCGCATCGCATATCGACTTCGGAACGGACCTGCCCGTGGCACCGGTCCTGACGGGACCGGGCATTGTCGATGCTTCCAACATCGACTCGACACTCTCCGGTGTCTCGAAGGGCGCTCGCTAAACCGCGCGCTCGCCGGCCGCTCTCCAACCCTCCAGGAGAGCGGCCATCGCCACAAACGGCACAGCCCGGGAAGGGGAACCATCATGAACTCGAAAACCGCAAGCCAACCGCTCACCATAGCCAAGACGCCGTCCGCACCGGATGCATCCGGCTTTTCCATCGGTGGATTGTTCCGCAGACCCGAAGCCGGGGCCTTTCTCGGCCTGTTCGGCGTCTTCGTCTTTTTCCTGGTCTTCGGAAGCATCGATTTCCTGAAGCCGGCGGGGGCTGCGAGCTGGCTGAATGTCGCGGCCAATCTCGGCATCATCGCCTTTCCGATCGGCCTCTTGATGATCGCTGGCGAACTCGACATCTCCATCGGCTCGATGATACCCGCCGGTTCGATGACGGTTGCTATCATCTCGGGTTACTATGGCTTGCCCATCTGGATCGGTATCGCGGCTTCACTCGGGCTCGGTGTGTTTGTCGGGCTGGTAAACGGGTTTCTCGTGGTTCGCACCAATGTGCCCTCGCTGATCGTCACGCTCGGCACGCTTTTCGCCGTTGCCGGCCTCGTGCTTGGCCTTTCGGTGCTATTGACCGGAACCACAAGCGTCGCGCTGAAAGCGCCGGAACTGGCCAAGTTCCTGTTCGGCCAGTTCGTCGGCAATACGTTTCAGGTCATCATCTTCTGGTGGCTGGCGCTGACGGCGCTCTACATCTTCGTCATCCATTATTCGCCCTATGGCAACTGGATCTTCGCCATGGGCGGTGACAAGGTCAGTGCCCGCAATGCCGGCATCCCGACAGCCCGGCTGACCATCTGTCTGTTCGTGCTTTCCTCGACCAGCGCCGCCTTCGTCGGCATGTGCCAGGCGATCCTGTTCAATTCCGCGCAGGTCTCGGCAGGCATGTCCTTCATCTTCAACTCGATCATCTCGGTGGTCGTGGGCGGCGTGCTGCTGACCGGTGGTTTCGGTTCGATCATCGGTATCTTCTTCGGCACGATCACCTTCGCCGTCGTCAATCAGGGCATCTACTTCACTACCTTCGACCGCAACTGGTCGAGCCTGATCATCGGCGTGATGCTGCTGCTTGCTGTCTTGATGAACAACACCTTCCGCACCATGGCGCTGTCCTATTCGCCGAAGAAGAAGTGAGGCCGATCATGTCGACACCCATTCTCAAGCTCAGAAACATCTGCAAGTCCTTCGGCCCGATCGATGTGCTGAATGACATCTCGCTCGATATTCGCCCCGGCGAAGTGCTCTGCCTGCTGGGCGATAACGGCGCCGGCAAGTCGACGCTGATCAAGACGCTGTCCGGCGTCTACACGCCAACCTCGGGCACGATGGAGATGGACGGCGCGCCTGTCGCCTTCACCGGCCCGCGTGACGCCAGCAATCGCGGCATCGCCACAGTCCACCAGTTCGGTGGCACGTTTCCACTGATGACGATCGGCCGCAGCTTCTTCGTCGGAGTCGAGCCGACCAAGGGTTGGGGGCCATTCAAGGTGTTCGACCGCAAGCGCGCGAACGAGATTGCCGTCAAGGCGATCCGCGACTTCGGCATTACCCGCATCGATGACGGCGACCGGCTGGTCGGCGGGCTCTCAGGCGGCGAGCGGCAGTCGCTTGCCATTGCTCGCGCAGTGCATTTCGGCGCCAAGGTGCTGATCCTCGACGAGCCGACGGCTGCGCTCGGCGTCAAGCAGGCGACGCATGTTCTCAGGATCGTCAACGAGGCCAAGCGCCGGGGGTTGGCAGTCGTCTTCATTACCCATCAGGTGATGCATGCCATGGCCGTCGGCGATCATTTCGCCGTGCTGATCCGGGGCGCGATCGCCGCAGATTTCCGCAAGGGCGAGAAGACCCGTGAGGAGATCACCGACCTGATGGCAGGCGGCGAGACCATGGCCGATCTCGAAGCCCAGATCGATGGCTATAGGCAGACGCATGACGGCCATCCGCCACAGCTTGCAAACGCGGCGGTTTAGGCCGGCGTTTCACACCGACAGAATGACAGAAGGAAGAGAGAATGGGTAACTGGACCCGCGCCTGTGCCACCGAGGATGTCGAACTCGACGAACTGATCCGTTTCGATCAGGGTGGCCGTACCTTTCTGGTGGTCAGAAGTCCCGAGGACGAATTTTTCTGCATCGATGGCATCTGCACCCATGAGCACGTGCATCTGGCAGACGGGCTCGTCATGGACGGCATGATTGAATGCCCGAAGCACAGTGCCCAGTTCGATTACAAGACCGGCGAAGCGACCCGCGCCCCGGCCTGCATCAATTTGAGGACCTTCCCTGTGAAGGTCGAGAACGGCAACGTATTCATAGAGATCTGATGACATGACCCAATTTGCACTGGCGGCCTGTGCCGAAATGATCTGGCGCGACAAGCCTATCGAATGGCGCGCTTCCCGCCTCAAGGAGATGGGCTTCGGCGTCGGCCTCTGGAACTGGCCGGAACATGATCTGGCCAAGCTGGAGGCAACGGGCGCAACCTTCACCATCATGAACGGCTATCTGACTGGCCGCCTGACCGATGACGAAGGTGCGGACGAACTGCTGCGCACGGCGCGTGAGACGGCGCAGGTGGGAAAACGCCTCGGCGTTCAGCGGCTCAACCTGCACGGCACGGGGCTGGGCGAGGGCGGGCTTCCGGTCCAGCCGATCGAAGTGGTCACCGGTGCGATGTGGCTGAAGGCGCGTGACACGCTTGCCCGCATCGCCGATATGGCCGACGAAGAAAACGTCATCTTCACGCTGGAAAACCTCAACCTGCCGGTCGATCACCCCGGCGTTCCCTTCGGCCGGGCCGAGGATACGCTGGCGCTGGTTTCCAGCATCGACCATCCACGGCTGCGGCTCAATCTCGACCTCTACCATGCGCAGATCGGTGAGGGAAACCTGATCGAACTGTGCCGGAAGTGCCTGCCGTGGATCGGCGAGATACAGGTGGCGGATGTACCCGGCCGTTTCGAGCCCGGAACCGGAGAAGTCAACTGGCACGGCATCGCCAAAGCACTGAAGGCGATGGGTTATACCGGCCCGGTCGGCATGGAGGCTTTTGCGTCCGGTGATCCGGAAACGGCACTCGAAGCCTTCCGCAACGCATTCACGGTGTAATCAGATGGTTCACAGGAACACCCGCCCGACCGTTGCCGATATCCGCGCCATGAAGGCGCGCGGCGAGAAGATTTCCATGCTCTACGTCACGACGCCGGAGGAAGCCGCCGCCGCCGATGCCGCCGGTATCCATATGCTGTCGATCGAGGGACGCTTCTTTTCGCCGGAAATGCGGGCGGCGGCCGGACGCTGCTTCGTCCAGGTGGGCCTCCCTTATGGCGGCTGGGGCAAATTCGAGGGCCGGCCGCTGGCGACGGCCGAGGATTATCTGCGTGCCGCCTATCATTTTTCCGCCATGGGAGGTGATTGCTTCTATTGCGCCGCTTCGCTCGATATCCAGAAGGTGCTCTGCGACAACCATGTTCCGATCGTGGCCCATGTCGGTCTCATTCCGTCCTATATCACCTGGACCGGGTTCCGCGCAGTGGGCAAGACAGCCGTCGAGGCAGCCGAGGTCTTCCGGCAGGTGAAGCAACTGGAGGCGATCGGCTGCTTCGGTGCCGAACTTGAGGTCGTGCCGGATCGCGTCGGCGAACTGATTTCGAAGAACACTTCGATGATCATGCTCGGCATGGGTGCCGGGCCGGGGGCGGATGCGCAATATCTGTTTGCCGAGGACGTTCTCGGCCATACCGACGGTCATCGGCCGCGCCATGCCAAGACCTACCGCAATTTTGCCGCCGAGTTCGACCGGCTGCAGAAGGAACGCATCGAGGCCTTCCGCGAATTCATCGCCGACGTGAACTCCGGCGCCTATCCGCAGCCCCAGCACAATGTCGCGATCGGCGACCAGGAATTCAACGCTCTCAAGGCCGAACTCGGTCTCTGACACAAAGGAAAATCCCATGCTCAAAGTTGGCCTTCTCGGCGCCGGCCGCATTGCCGGCGTCCACGCGACCGCCATTTCCAGTCATCCCGGCAGCACGCTTGTCGCGGTCTCCGATATCAACAGCGCAGCCGCCGAAAAGATCGCAGCCCAATATGGTGCCGAAGCGCGCGCGACCGATGCCATCCTCAATGACGGGTCGATCGATGCCGTCCTGATCGCCACCTCTACCGACACCCATTCCGACCTGATCGAGCGCGCGACGGCGGCCGGCAAGGCGGTGCTCTGCGAAAAGCCGGTTGATCTCAGCCTTGCCCGGGCGCAGGCCTGCCAGACGGCGGTTGCCGCGACCGGTCGCCCGGTCATGATCGGCTTCAACCGGCGCTTCGATCCGAATTTCTCGACGCTGAAGAAGGCGGTGGATGCCGGCGAGATCGGCAAGACGGAGTTACTGTCGATCACCTCCTTCGATCCGGCTCCGCCGCCGGTCGCCTATATCAAGGTGTCAGGCGGCCTGTTCCGGGACATGATGATCCACGATTTCGATATGGCGAATTTCATCATGGGCGCTGCGCCGGCAAACGTTACGGCCGTCGGTTCATCGATCGTCGATCCGGAGATCGGCGGGGCCGGCGATGTCGATACCGCCGTGGTAACACTCACCTATGCCGATGGCCGCATCGCCGTCATCAAGAACAGCCGTCGTGCCGTCTATGGCTATGATCAGCGGGTGGAATTGCTGGGCTCGGAAGGGCTTCTACAAGCGCAAAACATGCTGGAAAACACTGTGGTGAAGTCGACCACGCAGGGCGTCACCGGCGCCAAGCCGACCTATTTCTTCCTCGAACGCTACATGCCTGCCTATGTCGCCGAATGGGCTGCCTTTGTCGATGCGGTGAACGGTGACAAAGCGCTGCCGGTGACGTTGGATGACGGCGTCGCCGCCCTTGCCATGGCTGAAGCCGCCACACTTTCGGTCAAGACGGGCTCACCGGTTTCGCTCGCCTCCGTGCTGAGTTGAAACGAGGGAAGGCATAACTCAAAAGGGCGCGTCTCCATCATTGGGGACGCCAATGACGAATCACAGGCACCATCGGCGCTGACTGGTGGAAAGGTATCCCATGTCCAATTTCGCCCTGCGCGTTCACTGCGCATCCACCCGTGGCATCGTCGCCGCCATATCCTCGTTTCTGGCTGACGAGGACTGCAATATTACGGACAGTGCGCAGTTCGACGATACCCAGACCGGCCGTTTCTTCACGCGGATCAGCTTTCGATCGGAAGGCGAGCGAAGTCTTGAAGCACTAAGGGCAGGCTTTGCCTCTGTCGCGGCGCCTTTCGACATGGACTTCGAGTTCTTCGACGAGCGGGTGAAACGCAAGGTCGTGATCATGGTCTCCCGCTTTGGCCATTGTCTGAACGATCTGCTCTACCGCTGGAAGATCGGCGCGCTGCCGATCGATATCGTCGGGGTGATCTCCAACCATCTCGATTACCAGAAGGTCGTCGTCAACCACGATATCCCGTTTCACTGCATCCGCGTGACGAAGGAAAACAAGGCCGAGGCCGAGGCCGAGCAAATGCGCATCGTCGAGGAGACAGGGGCAGAACTGATCGTGCTTGCGCGCTATATGCAGGTGCTCTCGGATCGCATGTGTGCGGAAATGTCGGGCCGGATCATCAACATCCATCACTCTTTCCTGCCCTCCTTCAAGGGCGCAAATCCCTATAAGCAGGCGCTCGAGCGCGGCGTAAAACTCATCGGCGCCACCTCGCACTACGTTACGGCCGATCTCGACGAAGGCCCGATCATCGAGCAGGGCATCATTCGCGTTACGCATGCCCAGTCCAACGACGATTATGTCAGCCTCGGCCGCGACGTGGAAACCCAGGTGCTGGCCCGTGCCATCCACGCCCACATTCACGGCCGCGTCTTCCTGAACGGAAACAGGACGGTCGTCTTTCCACCGTCGCCGGGCAGCTTTGCATCGG
This sequence comes from Rhizobium sp. Leaf453, assembly GCF_001425605.1. Classification (GTDB taxonomy): domain Bacteria; phylum Pseudomonadota; class Alphaproteobacteria; order Rhizobiales; family Rhizobiaceae; genus Pararhizobium. The sequence goes on from NZ_LMRG01000012.1 coordinate 405,195, forward strand.
AGCGAATGGGGTGAAGATATTCGTCGGCTAATGATCCAGGAGGTTCGGGACAATGGAATCGAGGCAGGAGGGGGAGCGGTCAATGTGGCGAGAGGGCGCTGCGGCACCCAGTATCGAGGCCTTGAAGGAAAAAATCCTCAGGCGGGAGCTTACCTTTCCCGGCGTGTTCGAGCACATCATGCGCATGCTCCTTCATCACCCTGACATCGTCGCCTTCGGAACGGCGAAATCCGTCGCGGCCTCATGCGACGTGTCGAACTCGACATTCCTCCGCCTCGTCCGCTATTGCGGATATGAGAATTTTCCGGAGATGCGCGTGGCGTTCAGGTGCTACATGCGCAGGATCGCCAAGCGAAGCACGGGCTGAACCTTGGCTGCGGCTGCGTTCACGCGAGCAACAGAACCAGGACCATGCCCCAGAGGGTCATCAATGTGCTACCGACAGCATAGGGTACGGTGTAACCGAGGGCGGGAATCTGGCTTTTCGCCTGTCCGTTGAGCATGCCGAGGGCTGCAGTCGTGGTTCTGGCGCCGGCGCAGCAACCGAGCAGAATGGCCGGATGGAAGCGGAAGATGTATCTGCCGACATACATGGCAAGGATCAACGGCACCGTTGTCACGACGATGCCCCACAGGAAGAGGCTTAAACCGAGCTGCTCCAGACCGGTGACGAAGCTTGGGCCGGACGATATCCCGACGACGGCTATGAAGACGTTGAGCCCAATGGAATTGATGAACCAGAGCGTTGGAGACGGAATATGGCCGAATGTTGGTCGTACCGACCGCAGCCAGCCAAAGAACAGTCCGGCAATTAGCGTTCCTCCTGACGTCGAGACCGTGAGCGGGACGTTTCCGACCTGGATTGCAAGGGAGCCGGCCAGCGCCCCGATCGCAATCGCTCCGCCGAGGAACGCCACATCGGCGACATCTGTCTTCGTATCGGCGCGGCCAAGGTCCTTGGCGACCATGGCCATTCCTTGCGTGCGTCCGACGATCGTCAGGATATCACCACGGTACAACTTCGTTTTCGGCAGGATCGGTATTTCGGTTGCGGTAGCGCCACGGACGATCTTGCGCAGGAAAACGCCACGGGCCGATGGGCGTGTGGCAATCTCTGCCAGCGTCTTGCCGTCGATTTCCTTGTTGGTGACGAAGACATCGATGCCATCTGTCGGTACGGCAAGCAGTTCCCGGTCATCAATTTCTTCCGTCAGACTTCCAAGGAGATCGACGAGGACTTCGCGACGCCCTGCAACGGCGACGACATCGCCAGCCGCGATCACGGTTTCGAATGTCACATCATTGACAACACCGGCCTGGCGAATGCGCTCGAGGAAAACCCGCTCGGTGGGCAACAGGCTTTCGGCCTGAAGCGCGGTCAGGCCGACAATCCTTGCGCCCTCCCTTACCCGATAGGCGCGCAGTTCAAAGTTGTGCCAGGCGGTTCCGTGGCCGCCCGGTGCCGTCTTGCCGCCCTGTTCCTCTTCATATCGCCTGCACTCTGCTTCCAGATCGATCCCGAGCATGGCGGGCCCAAGCAGGGCAAGGATGATGGCTGCGCCGATCGTTCCAAAGATGTATGTGACGGCATAGGCGACGGGCATTGCGTCCAGTATGGCCTGGCTCTCCTGTGGCGGCAGGCCGAGGCGGTTGATGGCGTCCGTTGCAAGCCCGAGAGAGGCGGAGATGGTTTGTGAGCCGGCATAGAGGCCCAAGGCGGAGCCGAGATCGAATCCCGAGATCCTTGCGCCTACATAGGCGGATACGAGGCAAAAGATGCACATCACAACGGCAAAAACCGCCTGCGGGATTCCGTCCTTTGCAATGCCCCGGACAAATTGCGGACCGACCCCATAACCAATGGAAAACAGGAACAGTAGGAAGAAAAACGGTTTGATCGGGGGAGAAATCGTGATGTCCAATTGCCCGATCAACACCGCGGTAATCAGGGTGGCGGTGACCGGACCGAGCCCGATGCCCCGGTAGCTGAACGAACCGAAATAATAGCCGAAACCCAGTGACATGAAGATCGCGATTTCCGGATAGGTGCGGAGCCGGTCGATGAACCAGTCGATCATGGAATGCCTCATCTCGTTCAAAGGAGGACTGGCCTCCATTCTGCGTACCGGCTGCATCGTACGACAAACATATCGCTTTGGTTGAGAAAAGCCGCAAGATCACGACAGAATAAAGCTCCGGAAGCATCTTTCAAGGTCGTCGCCATCGGACCGCGCCGAAGCCGGCCAAACAAGGCAGTGGACCATCCTGTTGATTCGTCCCCGGGGCCACGCTAGCGTCGACGCTCGAGGTGTTATCAAGCGATGCGCCGGCTGCGCACCGCTCTGCCGCCGGTATTTAGCTTCACGTTGGAAATGATCGCATGCGAAAACTACCGGCACTGTCGGCAATGAAGGTGTTCGAGGTTGTCGGCCAGACCCGGAGTTTTACGCGGGCAGCCGAAGTGCTGAACCTGACGCAGAGCGCTGTCAGCCGGCAGGTGCGGAATCTCGAAAAACAGCTGGGCGAAGATCTCCTGATCCGCCGCCATCACGATTTGGAACTGACACGCGCCGGCACGGAATTGATGGCGACCCTGCAGCAGGCTTTTCACACGATCGAGCAGACCGTGCGCTCCATCGCCGAAGCCAGCAATCGCAATCGGCTGCGCATCAACGTGCCGCCGACCTTCGCCAGGCGCTGGCTGATGCCGCGGCTGTCGCGGCTGCGCCAGGCATTGCCGGATATCGAAATCAGCTTGAGCACTGATCTCAAGGACAGTCTGGCCGAGCGCGGTCTGCTGGATTGCGCCATCCGGTTCGGCGATGGCGAATGGCCGATGCTGCAATCGCGCATCCTGATGACCGAGCGCCATATCGCCGTTTGCGCGCCGGAATTGCTTGAGGGCGCGACGCGCGGCGGCCGGATCGACTTTTCCGCCTTCACCTTCCTGCATGTTCTGGCTTCCGCCGATCAGCGCTACCTGACCTGGCAGCATTGGCTGGATGCTGCCGGACTTGGCGATATCGATTTCCGTGGCGGCATGGAATTCGACCTGCTCGACCTAGTCATCGAGGCCGCCCGCAACGGGCTTGGCGTGGCGGTGGTGGATCGCTTCATGGTCGGGCCGCAGCTGGAAAGCGGCGAACTTGTGCCCGTTCTCGACGTCAGCGTCGAGGGCCATGAATCCTACTGGCTGGTAACCCGGTCGGGTCAGCGGGAGCCTGCGAATGTGCGCGAATTTCATGCATGGCTGCTGAGTGAACTTGCGCTCGATCGCGCCACGGCGATCTGACAATCCTGTATTCGTTTTGACCAGCATTCGATTTCGGAATGCTTTGACCGAGAATAAGTCGCTTGCGAAAATGGCATGATCACCCCTCTACTCGCTGAACCAGCAGGTGGTTCGGGTGGATATCATGGCGCAGCATCGCAATTTCATCGGTGGCGGATTCGTCTATCCGTCGATCTCGACCGGGATCGACGTCCGCAATCCGGCAACGGGTGAGATATTTGCCACCGTTCCGGCCGCCAGCGATGCGGATGTGATCCTGGCCGTAGCGGCAGCGAAGAAAGCGCAAAAGAGCTGGGGGCGGCTGCCTGCGATAGAGCGCGGCGACGCGCTGCGGCGTCTGGCCAACGCACTGGAGCGGCATGCGCCCGCGATCGGCGAAGCACTCGCACAGGAATCCGGCAAAAGTCTTGCGGATGCGACGGCGGAAGCGATCTACGGTGTCGAACTGATGCGCTACCACGCCGAATGGGCGCGCCGGATCGACGGCGAGGTCATCGAAAGCGATACGCCGAACGAAACGCTGATGCTGAAGCGCGAGCCGATCGGCGTCGTCGCCTGCCTGATTCCCTTCAATTTCCCGATCTACACGCTGGTGCGCAAGATCGCGCCGGCCCTGATAACCGGCAATGCCGTGGTCGTGCGGCCAAGCAACACGACGCCGACCTCCGCCTTCGCCTTCGCGCAAGCCGTGCTGGAGGCGGATCTGCCGGCCGGGCTGATCAACATCATGACCATGTCGCATGAGACGGCGCGGACCATGTGCACGCAGCCTTCCGTCGGCATGATCACGCTGACCGGCAGCCTCAGTGCGGGGCAGACGGTTCTGGACTATTGCAAGGTCAATATCGCCAAGCCCTCGCTGGAACTGGGCGGCAAGACGCCCGTCATCGTCGAGCCGGATGCCGATCTCGATCTGGTGGCGCGCTCGATCATCGCGGCCAAGACGGCGCACTGCGGACAGGTCTGTACCTCGGCGGAGCGGCTCTATGTGCATGCCTCGGTGCATGATGCGCTTGTCGAGAAATTGCGCGCCGGCTTTGCCGCCCGCCGCTTCGGCGACCGTTCCGGCGATCCTGACCTGATGGGGCCGCTTGCCAATGCGGCGGCGCGCGATCGCATCCATGCCATGGTCGAACGCGCAAAGACCGAAGGCGCCACGGTCGAAGCAGGTGGCGTGGTTCCGGACGGAGCCGGCTACTTTTATCCGCCGACCCTGCTGTCCGGTTGCCGGCAGGACATGGAGATCGTCCGCGAGGAAGTATTCGGCCCGGTTCTCGCTGTCATTTCCTACGACACGTTCGAACAGGCGCTTTCGCTTGCCAGCGACCACCAGTTCGGCCTCGCCTCGGTGCTGTTCTCGGAAAACTATCGCAAGGTCATGCAGGCCGCGAGTGAGATCGAGGCGGGCGAACTCTACATCAATCGTTTTCCGGCCGATCCCTACCAGGGCTATCACGCCGGTTGGAAGAAATCCGGCCTCGGCGGCGATGACGGCAAGCATGGCATGCTGGAATTCACCCAGACCCGGCTGGTGATTCTGAAACATTGAGTTGGGCGTTTGTGATTGCCCCTCACCCTAGCCTTCTCCCCCGCTTGCGGGGAAAGGGGACGACAGGGCGGATGAGGGCCTTTAGAACAACAGCGTGCTCGGAAATCATAAAGTCAGTCAGAAATACCGGAGGAACAGCCCATGAAGATCGCCGCACTGAAAACCCATGTGGTTGCCGTTCCCCCGCCGCATGTCGGCGGCATGTATTGGATTTTCGTCGAGCTTGAGACGGCCTGCGGTATTTCCGGCGTCGGCGAGATCTATGCGACTTCCTTCCATCCCTCGGCCATGGTTCCGCTGATCGAGGATGTCTTTCAGCGTTATCTGCTTGATTATGACCCGCACCAGATCGAGCGCTTCTGGCGCGCGGCCTATTCGAGCGGCTTCACCCAGCGTCCGGATACGACGATGATGGGTATTGTCTCGGGTCTCGAAATCGCCTGCTGGGACATTATCGGCAAGGCGGCGGGCCGGCCGGTCTCCGATCTGCTCGGTGGCACGGTGAACGAAAAGCTGCGCGCCTACACCTATCTCTATCCGAAGAACGCTGCTGGCGAGTACGACTACAACGATCCAGATCTCGCGGCGGAAGAAGCCATCCGCGTGGTCGAGATGGGCTTTACCGCCGTCAAGTTCGATCCCGCCGGCCCCTACACCAATTATTCCGGACACCAGCTGTCTCTCGGTGTGCTTGATCGCTGTGAACTGTTCTGCGCCAGGATTCGCGAGGCGATCGGTAGCCGGGCCGATATCCTGTTCGGGACGCATGGCCAGATGGTGCCGTCCTCCGCGATCCGGCTGGCGAAGCGGCTGGAAAAATACGATCCGCTCTGGTTCGAGGAGCCGGTGCCGCCGGGACAGGAAGCGGCCATGGCCGAGGTGGCGCGTGGCACATCGATTCCCGTCTCGACCGGCGAACGGCTGACGACCAAATACGAGTTCCAGCGCGTACTGCAGCTCGGCGCCGCTTCGATCCTGCAGATGAATGTTGCCCGTGTCGGCGGTTTGCTGGAAGCCAAGAAGATCGCCGGCATGGCGGAAGCCTTCTACGCCCAGATCGCGCCGCATCTCTACAATGGTCCGGTCGGTGCCGCCGCGAGCATCCAGCTATCGGCCGCCACGCCGAATTTCCTCATCCACGAAGCGATCATGGATTTCGGAGGCTTCCATGCCGAGGTGCTGAAAACCAAGTTGCAGGTCGACGACGGCTATCTCATCCCCTCGCGCGAACCTGGTCTCGGCATCGAGCTGAACCACGACGTCATCGCGAGACATTCGCCCTATACCGGCGAGCGCCTGCATCTGCAGATGGCCGCCAGCCCCGCTGACGTCAAGGAGTTCATGCCCGCCAAGGGCTGAGTAGGGACCCTTCATGATCCACGATTTCGTCATCGTCGGCGCAGGTTCGGCCGGCTGCATCCTGGCAAGCCGGCTCAGCGAGAACGGCCGCTACAGCGTCCTGCTCCTCGAAGCGGGCGGGCGGGACAGTTCGGTCTGGTTCAAGATCCCGATCGGTTACGCCAAGAGCTATTACAATCCCAAGGTCAACTGGATGTACTCGACCGAGCCCGAGATGGAACTCGACGGCCGCCGCATCTATGTGCCGCGCGGCAAGGTCCAGGGCGGCTCCGGATCGATCAACGCCATGGTCTTCGTGCGCGGCGCCGCCGATGATTTCGATGACTGGGCCGCCGCCGGCAATCCGGGATGGGGAGCCGCCGACGTGCTGCCCTATTTCCGCAAGCTGGAAACCCATGAGAAAGGCGCATCGCACTGGCATGGCGACAAGGGCCCGATCCATGTGACGCCGATGCGCGGCATGACCCATCCGGTCACCGATGCCTACTTGAAGGGCTGCGAAGAACTGCAACTGCCCTCGACGCCGGATTTCAACGGCGCATCGATCGAAGGAGCAGGGGTCTATGACATCAACACCCGCAACGGCCGCCGCTCCCATTCCAGCGCCGAATATCTCCGCCCGGCGCTGAAGCGGGCAAACCTCGCCATCGAACGCCGCGCGGTGGCGGAAAAGCTGGTGTTTGCGGAAGATGGTCGTGTTACCGGTGTCGAGGCAGTGCAGGATGGGCAGCGCCGGACCTTCCTGGCGCGGCGCGAAGTAATCGTCGCCGCCGGTGCCGTCGATACGCCCAAACTGCTGCAGTTGTCCGGTCTTGGCGATGGCGAAGCCTTGGCCGCAAAGGGCATTGAAACCATGGTCAACTTGCCGGCCGTCGGCGAGAACCTGCAGGACCATCTGGCCGCCAGCTTCTATTATCGCGCCAACCAGCCGACCCTGAACGGCACGTTCGGCAGTCTTTTCGGCCAGGCGCGGCTGGGGCTGCAATATATGCTCACCCGCAAGGGACCGTTCGCCATGAGCGTCAATCAAGCCGGAGGCTTCTTCCGGGGCAGGCCGGATGAGGCGCGGCCTAACATCCAGCTCTATTTTAATCCGCTGTCCTATCGTATTCCGGTGAACAAGAGTGCGTCCATGGTGCCAGAACCTTATGCCGGCTTCCTGATCGCCTTCAATTCCTGCCGGCCAACCAGCCGTGGCCATATCCGGCTCGCCTCGCCCAATCCGTCCGATACCGCGCTGATCCAGCCGAACTATCTGTCCACGGATCGGGATATCGACGAGGTGATCCAGGGTAGCCGGCTGGTGCGCCGCATCTCCTCGGCGCCGTCGCTGGCATCCATCATTGAGGCCGAGGTTTCGCCTTCACCTGAGGCGGATAGCGACGAGGCCCTGCTCGCTTATTTCCGTGCCAATGCCGGCTCGATCTATCATCTCTGTGGCAGTTGCACGATGGGGCAGGATGCGCGAACTTCCGTGGTAGATAACCGGCTCAGGGTCCATGGTGTCGAGGGCCTGCGCATCGTCGATGCCTCGGTCTTTCCGAATGTCACGGCCGGCAATATCAATGCTCCGACGATGATGGTCGCGGAAAAGGGGGCGGCAATGATCCTTGAGGATGCGAATTGAAAGCCAGATGATCTTGGCCGGATAGACAACGGTTCTGACCGGCTGTCCGGCCTAACCGCAATAGGGGTTTGGACATGCGATACGGTTTTATCGGACTTGGGCATCTCGGCCAGCATCTGGCGGGCAGCCTCGTGCGCGAGGGATTTACCGTCATGGTCCATGATCGGGATCGTGGGCGCGCAGAACCTCTCATGGAACATGGCGCGACATTGGCGGACAGTGCGCGGGCGCTGGCAAGCGAGGTCGACGCCGTCATCACCTGCCTGCCGTCACCGGCGATTTCCGAGGCCGTTCTGACGGGGACGGACGGCATTCTGTCCGGGCTGAAGACCGGCGGCACATGGATCGAAATGAGCACGCTCGACCAGACCGATATCGAGCGTCTGGCCGCAATTGCCGCGCAAAAGGGTGTCCGCATGCTGGAAGCGCCGGTGACCGGTGGCGTTCACCGGGCGGCGGCGGGCGATATCACGGTGATCGCCGGTGGAGACCGCGACCTCTTCGAAACGCATCTGCCGGCGCTGCAGGCGATGGGCGGCCAGATCTTTCACGCCGGGCCGCTCGGCAAGGCGGCGGTGATCAAGGTCATCACCAACATGCTGGCCTTCATCCACCTGCTCGCCACCGGCGAAGCGCTGATGCTGGCGAAGAAGGGCGGCATCGACCTCACCGACGCCTTCAACATCATCAAGGCAAGCTCGGGAAACAGCTTCGTCCACGAGACCGAGGGCCAGGTGATCCTGAACGGCAGCTACAATATCAACTTCACCATGGATCTGGCCTGCAAGGATCTCGGTTTCGCACTCGGCTTCGGCAAGGCCTTCGGCGTGCCGCTCGATCTCGCCTCCCATACGCTGCAAACCTTCATTCGCGCCCGCTCCACCTATGGCGGCGACGCCTGGTCATCCAAGGTGGTGAAACTTCTGGAGGACGCCGTCGGCACGGATCTGCGCGCACCGGGATTTCCGGCGGAGCTTTGACCCGCCGGAAGCGTGCATGCGCTGAAACGAGGAATCCTATTCCGCAGCGATGATGTGGAATTCCTGCCGTTCGTCTGGTTTTCGGGCACTGCCCATCAGATAGATCAGACAGCTCGTGCGCAGTAGCGAGGCGAAATTGGAGACCGAGCCGTTGATATTAAGTGCTTCGTCATAGAGCGTCGACAGGAAGCGCGGCGTCGACATGCTCTGGCCGTGGGCGATCTCGTCGATCAGGTCCCAGAAGGCGGCCTCGATCTGGATACTGGTGGAATGGCCACCGATCCGCACGGACCTGTTCAGGGGGCGGTAGCGATCGGGGTCCTGGCCTGCGAAAACTTCACACATGGTATTCCTCCGACTTTTTTTATGTCCGCATTATGCGGCGCTGAAAAAGCGCGGTCAATTTCTCCTTTCGTTTGAAAATTCAAAGCGGAATTCCCGGATTCCGCCGTTCGCGGCAATAAATTTCCGATGCGGTAATGGGCTGCTACCCATTGCGTTCGGCTCGGGCTCACAGTCTCGGCACGATAGTTGTGATGTGTGAGACAGGGGTCGCCGTTGGCAAAGGCAATTCATTCGATGATCCGGGTTCTGGATGAGGCCCGTTCCGTGGAGTTCTACCGGCAGGCATTCGGGCTCGATATCGCCGAGCGGCTGGATTTCGAAACCTTCACGCTGGTCTATCTCAGCAATGCCGAAAGCGAGTTCGAGCTGGAGTTGACGATCAACAAGGGTCGTGAAGAGGCCTATGCACTCGGTGACGGTTACGGCCATCTCGCGCTGTCCGTCGGTGACCTCGAAAGTGAGCATGCGCGGCTGACAGGGGCTGGGCTCAACCCGGGCAAGATCGTCGATTTCAACCGCGACGGCGCGCTGCTCGCCCGGTTTTTCTTCATCACGGATCCGGACGGATACAAGATCGAGGTTCTGCAGCGGCACGGTCGATACAAGTGAACAAAGGCCGGTCGTCCGCCAGGGAGGGTGGGACGGCAGGCATCGAGTGACAACGGGAGGAGACGGAGATGGTAACAGTTTACGACAGGAAACCCGCAGGCACGGAGGCCGGGCTTTCCCGCCGCGATCTCCTGAAGCGTGGCGGTATCGGCGCCATGCTGGTGATCAGCGGGACGGCGGTGCTCAGCCCCAAACATGCCTGGGGGCTGGAGACGACCAATCTCAAGCCGGAAACCATGGCAACGCTGATCCAGCTCGCCCGCGATATCTATCCGCATGATCAGCTGGCCGACAAATATTACGCCATCGCCGTCAAGGGTCACGACGAGCAGGCCGGCAAGGATGCGGCCCACAAGACGCTGATCGAGGACGGTATCGCCGATCTCGACAAGCGCGCCGGTGCCGGCGGTTACCGTGGCCTCGGCTGGGAAGACGATCGCGTCGCCATCCTGCATGCCATCGAGACGACGCCTTTCTTTCAGGCGGTGCGCGGCGGTCTCGTCGTCAGCCTCTATAACCAGAAGGAGATCTGGCCGGTCTTCGGCTACGAGGGCGAGTCCTATTCCAAGGGCGGCTATATCGAGCGCGGTTTCAACGACATCGAATGGCTTTGAGGAGAAGCCGCCGGGCGTGCTGAACGCCTGACGTCGAGGGCATGGCGCCTCGGGCGCCTATCGGGAATTTCTGGGAGGGAATCATGGCAGCTCCATACGATCTCAACGACGACAGCGTGGTCGTCATCATCGGTTCCGGTGCGGGCGGCGGGACGCTCGGCAACGAACTGGCACAGAAGGGTGTCGATGTCGTCATTCTGGAAGCGGGTGCGCGCATCGAGCACGAAGACTTCATCAACGACGAATGGGACAGCTTCGCGCAACTGGCCTGGCTGGACAATCGCACCACCGGCGGTGGCTGGCGTGTTCACAAGGACTTTCCCAACCTGCCGGCCTGGATCGTCAAGGCTGTCGGCGGCACGACCACCCACTGGGCAGGCGCATCGCTCCGGTTCCAGGAACATGAATTCAAGGACCTGACCCATTACGGCAAGATCGAAGGCGCCAATCTGCTCGACTGGCCGATTACGCTCGTCGACCTCGAGCCCTATTACGCCAAGGCCGAGGACAAAATGGGCGTCACCCGCACCAATGGCATTGAAGGTCTGCCCGGCAACAACAATTTCAAGATCCTGAAAGCCGGCGCCGACAAGCTGGGCTACAAGGACTGTCACACCGGCAATATGGCGATCAATTCCGCCGACCGCGACGACCGGATGAGCTGTCAGCAGACAGGGTTCTGTTTCCAAGGCTGCAAATGGGGTGCGAAATGGTCGACGCTCTATACCGAAATCCCGAAGGGTGAGGCGACCGGCAAGCTGGAAGTGCGGCCGAACTCCCACGTCGTCAAGATCGAGCATGACAAGACCGGCAAGGTGACGGCTGTTGTGTATGCCGACAAGGACGGCAAGCTGCACAGTCAGAAAGCCCGTATCGTCGCCGTTGCTGGCAATTCGATCGAAAGCCCCCGCCTCCTGCTCAATTCCGCCTCGTCGATGTTCCCCGACGGGCTTGCCAATTCGTCCGGTCAGGTCGGCAAGAACTACATGCGCCACACCACGGGCTCGGTCTATGCGGTGTTCGAAAAGCCGGTGCATTTCTACCGCGGCACGACCATGGCCGGTATCATTCGGGATGAGGCGAAACACGATCCGTCGCGCGGCTTTGTCGGCGGCTATGAACTGGAAACGCTGGCGCTCGGGGTGCCGTTCATGGCGGCCTTCCTCGATCCCGGCGGCTGGGGCCGGTCCTTCACCTCGGCGATGGACCAATATGCCAATATGGCCGGCCTCTGGATCGTCGGGGAGGACATGCCGCAGGAGCAGAACCGTGTCGCCCTTCATGGGGAGCTGAAGGACAAGTACGGCATGCCGATTCCCGACGTCTCGTTCACCGACCATCCGAACGACATCGCCATGCGCAACCATGCCTACAAGCAGGGCATGGCGCTCTATGCGGCTGTCGGTGCCACCCGGTCCTTCCCGACGCCACCCTATCCCTCGACCCATAATCTCGGCACCAATCGCATGAGCGAGAAGGCGCAGGACGGCGTCGTCAACAAATGGGGCCAGACGCACGACATCAAGAACCTTTTCGTCTCCGACGGCAGCCAGTTCACCACGGGAGCGGCGGAAAATCCGACGCTGACAATCGTGACGCTGGCGATCCGGCAGGCCGAACACATTGCCGGCGAAATGGCCTCCGGCACGATCTGATCTTCCCACCGGCCGCCGCATCCGGCCGGCGACCGCCACGCGGGTTCCTCCCGCGCACCTTGATGGCCGGCCGGTCCGCCGGCCATCCCCTTTCATGACGATCCGGAGTGCCCATGCGATTTGCCATCACGTTTTCTGCCATGACCGTTCTGCTTGCATCGCCGGCCCTGGCGGATGGGGATGCGGTTGCCGGCAAGGCAGTGTTCGGCAAATGCATGGCCTGCCACACCGCAGATCAACCGAAGAACCGTGTCGGTCCCACCCTCATGGGCGTCGTCGGCAGGCCTGCGGCAGCGGTTGGCGATTACACGAAATACTCTCCCGGCATGAAGAAGGCCGGCATGGATGGCATGGTCTGGGATGAGAAAACGCTGGCCCATTATCTTGCTACCCCGAAGACGGCGGTGCCCGGCACGAAGATGATGTTTGCCGGGCTGAAATCCGAGACCGATATCGCTAATGTCATCGCCTATCTCAAGGCGCATCCGGCCCCATGACGGCAACAGGGCGCTTAGCCGCATCTCCTTCTGCACTTTGCATATTACAAGACAGGTGACAGGGAAGGATTGCAACAATATACAGTCAATATCCGCGATACGATATTGGCAAGGTATCATGAAAGACTGGCGTCCCGATCTCAGCCGCAGCAGCAGCCCGCGCTATATGGCGATTGCCGATCTGATCGAAATGGATTTACGCAACGGCGTGCTGGCTGTCGGTGACCGGCTGCCGCCGCAGCGCGAACTGGCCGGGCATCTGGGGGTGGATTTCACCACCGTCGCCCGTGGCTATGTCGAAGCGCAGAAGCGCGGGCTGGTGGAGTCCCATGTCGGGCGTGGGACCTTCGTCACGGGCGGACCCACGGGAGGCGTTGCGACAACATCCGATATTGCTGCTGATCCACGCCGGGAAGCAGCCATAGACCTGTCGATGAACCTGCCGCCAGAACCGCCCGACCCTGTCCTGATCGCGCGGATGCGAGACGGCATGGCGGCCGTTTCATCCAATCTTCTTTCGCTTCTGCGCTATCAGGGGTTCGGTGGCTCGCCGATGGATAAAGAGGCTGCCGCGATCTGGCTCGCCCGTCGAGGGATGGAGACACCGCACGAACGAATTTTTGTGACGCCCGGCGCTCATCCGGCACTTCTGGCCATATGCGGACTGCTGGTTAAGCCGGGCGAAACCATCCTCTCGGAAATCATCACCTATCCCGGCATTCGCTCGATCGCGGCGCAACTGGGCCTCACTCTGTCAGGCTTACCGATGGATGATGAAGGCATTCTGCCGGATGCTTTCGCCGATGCCTGCGAACGGCTGAAACCCAAGGCGCTCTATCTCAATCCCACCCTGCAGAACCCGCTGACTCTGACCATCTCCAAACAACGCCGCGAAGACATCTGTGCCGTGGCCCGGAAATACCGCGTGCCGATCATCGAGGATGATGCCTATGGCTTTATTCCGTTACAGGCGCCACCGCCATTTTCGGCCCTGGCTCCCGACCTGACCTGGCACATTGGCGGGCTGGCGAAATGCCTCGGTGCTGGCCTGCGTCTTGCCTATGTGGTTGCACCCGACAGCAAGTCGATCTGGCCGTTCGCCGGCGCGATGCGGGCCGCCAATGTGATGGCCTCCCCAGTGACCATGGCGCTCTCAACCCGCTGGATCGAGGATGGCACGGCCGATGCGATCCTGCGCTTCCTGCGCGATGAGGCATCGGCGCGGCAGGACATGGTCGCTGCTATCCTGCCTGCCGGCAGTTATCGCAGTGACCCGATCAGCTTCAACATCTGGCTGCCGCTGACCAACGGATGGACCCGATCGATCTTTGCCGCCCACATGCGCTCGGCCGGTATTGGTGTGGTCGCCAGTGACGCCTTTACGGTCGAAGGCGCTGCACCGGAAGCGGTGCGTGTTTGCCTTGGCGGCCCCATCGACCGGGAAAAGCTCCAAAGCGCGCTGGAGTTTATGGGGCATGCGCTCGAAGGCTCGCCGGAACGTTCTGCGTCCTTCTTCTAAAATAGATCAATTACTGATTTATCGTGTGTCGCTCTCGGGGACGAGGGACGCTCTGCGTCACAATGACATATAGGGTCAATTGAAGTAATGATGCTATATTGAATGCAGTCAATAATGAGATTGATTGTAGATCATAGGAGCATTCGTCATGCAAACGGAATGGCCGCCGATCCCGCCGACCACGACAGGCCTCAAGGGCCGCTGCCCACGTTGCGGCCAGGGCCATATTTTCAACGGCTTCCTGAAGCTCAGGCCCGAATGCGAAGTCTGTGGTCTGGATTATGGTTTTGCCGATCCCGCCGATGGCCCGGCCTTTTTCGTCATCTGCTTCGCTTGCGTTCCGAGCGTTCTGCTCGGTGTCTGGCTCGAGGTCCAGTTCAGCGCGCCCCTCTGGGTGCATTTGCTGGTGACCGGCCCCTTCATGCTGGCGACGTGTATTCCGCCGCTCCGGCCGCTGAAGGGCTGGCTGGTTGCCAGCCAGTATTTCTACAAGGCCGAAGAGGGCAAGCTGGCACGCCGGCCTGTAGCGGGCGACGGCGGCTAAGAGGGCTGGATGTGCTCCGACAGCTTGCCGTGAACATGGGATTTCGCGGCAAGAACAGCGATGGATAGTTCGTCGCCATAAGCCAGCCGCGCCGCAATGGCGCTGGCCAGCATGCAGCCGGTGCCGCGCATCGTGGCGGCGAGGCGGGGCGATGCAAAAGGATGATCCGGAAGATCAGGGCGGGCGAGGAGATCGATCGATTGCTCCCCCGCACCGTGACCGCCCTTGACCAGCACGGCTTGCGCTCCGGACTTGATCAGAATGCCGGCTTGAACAGTCACCTCGTCAGACGGACGTGATGCCAACCAGGAAAGCTCCGGCAGGTTCGGCGTTGCCAGCGTGCACCGGCGGAAAAGATCCAGCAGCCGGGGCTTGGCTTCAGCCGGCAGCAGGGCGGTGCCGGAGGTCGATACCAGAACGGGATCGAGCACGACGGGGATCTCCGGGTAATCCGCAAGTACACCGGCAACGGCTGCCACGGTATCCGCTGTTCCCAGCATGCCGATCTTGACGGCCGCGACCGTGTTTGCCGCAAGCGATGCCCGCATCTGTGCTGCAACGATATCCGGGCTGACGACCTCGACATGCTGAACGCTGCCGTGGGTCTGGACGGTGACGGCGGTGATCGCTACCGACGCCTTGACCCCGAAAGCAGCAAGCGTCTCGATATCGCGAACGATCCCGGCGCCGCCGGACGAATCCGAGCCGGCGACGACAAGGACATGCGGTTTCATCGCCATTGCGCCGTCTTCTCGATCCATTTCCGGGTGTGGGTTTCCGGATCGGCGTTCAGCGTAATGTCGGTAACGACAGCGGCGGAATTTGCCCTATGGGCGAAAACGCCGTCGATCCGGTCGATATTGATACCGCCAATGCCCACGAGCGGCAGATCGCCGATCCGGGCCTTCCAGTCGCGAAGCCGGTCGAGCCCCTGCGGCGCCCATTTCATCTTTTTCAATATTGTCGGCCAAACCGGCCCCAGGGCCACATAGTCCGGCGAAGCGGCAAGCGCGGTTTCGAGTTCCGTCTCGTCATGGGTCGAGAGTCCGAGTTTCAGCCCGGCGGCGCGGATGGCCGGGAGATCGGCAATGGCCAGATTCTCTTGGCCGAGATGGATAAAATCGCATCCCTCGTCGATCGCCAGCCGCCAGTGATCGTTGACGATCAACTGGCAGGCATGATCCGCGCAGATTGCCTTGGCGCGGCGGATTTCCGCACGCAGTTCCGCCTGCGTGCCGTCCTTCTTGCGCAACTGCACCAGCTTGACGCCCAGCGGCACCAGCCGCTCGATCCAGTCGGCGCTATCAACGATCAGGTAGAAGGGGTCGAGCTTCATGCGAACACCGCCTTGCCAATCACCGGCGTCGAGGGTACGGCCATGTCGCGCGGTTCCAGCATGCCTGCTTCATAAGCCATGTGGCCGGCATCGATGGCCTTTGCAAAGGCTTCGGCCATGGCTGCGGGGTCACTTGCGCCCGCCACCGCCGTGTTGAGCAGGACGGCATCGAAGCCGAGTTCCATCACCGTCGCTGCATGGGACGGCCGGCCAATGCCTGCGTCGACGATCAGTGGAATATCGGGAAAATGCCCACGCATGCTGCGCAAAGCTTGCAGGTTGACCGGCCCCATGGCCGAGCCGATCGGCGCGCACCAGGGCATCAGCACCTTGCAGCCCGCATCCAGAAGCCGCTCCGCGACGACGAGATCATCGGTCGTGTAGGGAAAGACCTCGAACCCGTCCTCGCTCAGGATTTTGGCCGCTTCGACCAAGGCAAAGACATCCGGCTGCAGCGTGTCTTGATTGCCGATGACCTCGAGCTTGATCCAGTTGGTAGCGAAAACCTCGCGTGCCATTTTCGCGGTCAGCACAGCCTCCTTCGCGGTGTGGCAGCCGGCGGTGTTGGGCAGGACCCTTACGTCGAGCGAGCGGATCAGCTCGAAGAAGGCGCCACCGGTCTTGCCGCCCGCCGTTTCGCGGCGGAGCGAGACCGTGACGATCTCGGTCTTCGACCGGCGGATGGCGTCGCCGAGGATAGAAGGCGAGGGATAACGCGACGTGCCGAGCAGAAGGCGGGATGTGACGGGTGTTCCATAGAGCGTCAGCACGGTCAGCCTCCCTGCATCGGCGAGAGGATTTCGATCCGGTCGCGGTCGGACAGGGTGAAGCCGGGACGCTCCTCGCGATGCACCAGTTCGCCATTCACGGCCGTCGCCAGCCAGTCGCCTTCGTAGTCAAGCGAGACCAGAAGGTCGGAAAGGACGGAAATGTCCGTCTGGTGGTCTTCGCCATTGATCGTCAGTTTCATTGGCTTGCTCCAATGTAGGAAGAATCGGGCTGTCTATGAACCGGTGGGGCAAAGGTGGTATGCCCTTCGGATTTTCCGGCGCGGGATGAGAGAAGGCGTTCCGCCGCCATTCGCGCGATTGCGGGCGCGAGCAGGAAGCCGTGGCGGTAGAAGCCATTCACACGCAACATGCCGTCTTGCTCGGAAAAGGCCGGAAGATTGTCCGGATAGGCGGGCCGCACGCCGGAGCCGGTCTCGATCACGCGCGCTTCGCCGAAGGCCGGATGCAGCGCATATGCGGCATTCAGCAGTTCCATCAGCGAGCGGGCGCTGACGGGGCCACTGTCATCGCTCTCGATCATTGTCGCACCGACCATGAAGCGGTTGTTCGTTCGCGGCACGATGTAGAGCGGGATGCGCGGATGCAGCAGCCGGACGGGACGGGAGAACTGCACATCCAGCGTTTCCAGCACCAGCATTTCGCCGCGCACGCCCCGCAGCCGGGGATCGTTGCCGATGGCTCGCGCCCCGGTACAATCGATGACGCGATCGAACCCCTTTTCGGGAAAATCGGGTGCGTCGAAACGAAAGCACACCCCCATGCCGACAAGCTTTTCATGCAGGGCATTGATGGCGCGACGCGGATCGAGATGCGCCTCGTGTGCGAAATACAGTGCCTTGCCGAAACGCCCGGCAAGCGAAGGCTCCAGGGCGTCGATTTCCTCTGCTTTCAGCCAGTCGAAACCGGAAGTTCGGCTGGCAAAGCGGACGAGGTCCGCCGTGTCGCGCGGCGGCGCCACGACCAGTGTTCCCTTGCGTTTCACATGGCCGGGGAGGACGGCGTCCCACCAGTCGGCGGCTGTCTGACCGAGTTGCAAAACCGCTCCCGGCGCATTTTCCCGTTCGCACCAGGGCGCCAGCATACCCCCGGCAAACCAGGAAGCGCCGCCGCCGGCCCGATTGGCTTTCTCCGTGACGACGACGTTGATGCTGCTCGAGGCCAGTTCGTGAGCGAGGGTGAGGCCGGCAACGCCGGCCCCCCGGATCAGCACGCGCATGGTCATTCTCCCGCAGGAATAACGGTCCCGTCCGGACCGAGCGGCATGTATAGATCACCACCCGCCTGAAATTTTGCGGCCATCGCCTCAAGCCCCTCTTTCTGCGCCTCCGCCCGGATATCGTGGGAAATCCGCATCGAGCAGAATTTCGGCCCGCACATCGAGCAGAAATGCGCGACCTTGTGGGCTTCCTTCGGCAGGGTTTCGTCGTGGAAGGACCGCGCCGTTTCCGGGTCGAGCGACAGGTTGAACTGATCCTCCCAGCGGAACTCGAAACGGGCGCGCGACAGGGCGTCGTCGCGCACCTGCGCCGCCGGATGGCCCTTGGCGAGGTCGGCGGCATGGGCGGCGATCTTATAGGTGATGACGCCGACCTTGACGTCGTTGCGATCGGGCAGGCCGAGATGTTCCTTCGGCGTGACATAGCAAAGCATGGCCGTGCCGAACCAGCCGATCATCGCGGCGCCGATGCCGGAGGTGATGTGATCGTAACCCGGGGCGATATCGGTGGTAAGCGGCCCGAGCGTGTAGAATGGAGCCTCGCCGCAGACTTCGAGCTGCTTGTCCATGTTTTCCTTGATCTTGTGCATCGGCACATGGCCGGGGCCTTCGATCATGACCTGGCAGTCCTTCGCCCAGGCGATCTGGGTCAGTTCGCCCAGCGTTTCCAGTTCGGCGAACTGCGCGGCATCATTGGCGTCAGCGATCGAGCCCGGACGCAGACCGTCACCCAGCGAGAAGGTGACGTCATAGGCCCGGGCGATATCGCAGATCTCGTCGAAATGCTCGTAGAGGAAACTCTCCTTGTGGTGATGCAGACACCACTTGGCCATGATCGAGCCGCCGCGCGAAACGATGCCGGTGACGCGGTTGACGGTGAGCGGGATATAGGCGAGCCGGACGCCGGCATGGATGGTGAAATAATCGACACCCTGTTCGGCCTGCTCGATCAGCGTATCGCGATAGACCGCCCAGGTCAGGTCCTCGGCAATGCCGTTGACCTTTTCCAGCGCCTGATAGAGCGGCACGGTGCCGATCGGAACCGGCGAATTGCGGATGATCCATTCGCGGATATTGTGGATGTTGCGGCCGGTCGAAAGATCCATGACCGTATCGGCGCCCCAGCGGGTTGCCCAGACCATCTTCTCGACTTCCTCGGCCATCGACGATGTGACGGCTGAATTGCCGATATTGGCATTGATCTTCACCAGGAAATTTCGCCCGATGATCATCGGTTCGGATTCCGGATGATTGATATTGGCAGGGATGACCGCCCGGCCGCGTGCGATCTCCTGTCGAACAAACTCGGCGGTGACGTGATCGGGAATGCTGGCGCCGAAGCTCTCGCCATCGCGGATCAGGGCGTCCTTCGCCGCCTTGCGGCCGAGGTTTTCGCGGATGGCAATGTATTCCATTTCCGGCGTGATGATGCCGGCGCGGGCATAGGCAAGCTGCGTCACTGCCTTGCCATTGCGGGCCTTCAGTGGGCGGTTGCGGATCGGAAATTCCGGCGTCAGCCGGTCGCCGGTGGCAAAACCGTTGTCCTCCGGCTTGACGTGCCGGCCCTCGTAATCCTCGACATCGCCGCGCGCGGTGAGCCACTGCGCACGATGGCGCGGCAGGCCCGATTCGATCGAAACGATATGCGTGGGATCGGTATAGGGGCCGGAGGGGTCGTAGACGGTAACCGGCGGTTCGCCCGATGTCGGATGCACCGAGATTTCGCGCATCGGCACCCGGATCTGCGGATGAAGCTCACCGGAGATATTGATCTTGCGGGAGGCGGGCAGCGGCCCGGTGGTAACGGTTGGGGTGAGAGGCTTGGCGGCAATAGTCATGGTTGAGGCTCCAAAGGTTGGAGACCCAGTCATCAGAGCCGGAATGATGAAAAGACGCCGACGCGGCTCCGCACGCGGAATCCGAGTCATCACAGCGCTTGCACCGTCCCTACGCCAGTATGAACTGGATCAGGTTCAACGGGTCACTGCGCTGCAAAAGCCAGCAGAATCTCAGCCCCTTGTCGGGACCCCCCTGGTGAATGCGCCAAGTTAGGCACAGATTTCCGGCAAGCGTCAAGGGTGGTTTTCGGGTGAAAGATTTTCGCCCTCGATCGGTGAACGATAATTTTGTCCATCATCGTCTGGTCGCAAAGGGCGCTCGCGACCATACAAAATGGCAACGCGGGCGCCGTATGTCCGGGTTTTGTGAGCCGGCTTATGATGCCGTTTTGCTGCGGATATAGGCCCGCCAACCGCCCATGTCCGTCACTTCGTGGGCGCCGGTGATCGCATGCGCCTCGCAGAGAAAACCGGACACGACCGTCCCGTCGTCGAGTTCCACCTTGCCGATGCCGAGCGGGGCGGGAATTTTCTGGAGGAACTGACCGAATGCGGCGGGCGGCAAGGCCCAGACCTCGACTTCAAGGCCTGCACCGGCAAAGCCGGGTTCGCGAATCAGGCCCGGTTTCGGCGGAACGGTATCGGGCAGGACGAAGAGGCGGTAATCTGCCGCTGTTCGGCACGTCTTGACCAGCACGCCCCCCGGTCCGGTCAGTTCGTGGTTGAGCGGCATGCCGGTCAGATGCGCGCCGACGACGACGATCGGAATGAGGCCGTCAGTCAATGGCGTGACCCGGCTTGCCTCGGGAAGTGCGGCGGATCGGTCCTTGCCCATGCCGGCGGCGAGAGCCCGGTGCATGGCGTCAGCGAAGGGAGCGAGCGCGTCGTCGGTGAAGGTCGGGCCGATCAGCGTTACTCCGGCGGGTAGGCCGTTTGCGCCGAAGCCGGCGGGAATGGCGATAGCGGCATGGTCGTAGAGATTGACGAAATTGGTGTAGCGACCGAAATGACCGTTCTTGACGATCGGATCGGCCAGCATCTCTTCCACCGTGTATGTGGTCGGCGATGTCGGCAGCATCAGGATGTCGAGCTTGTGCCATTCCGCCCTGGTCTTCTGGCGCAGAGCTTCCAGCCTGTACTTGCCCTCGAAGGCGGCGACGGCGTCATAGGCTTTCGCGCCCTCGATGATGGTCCGCACCGTCGGGTCGAAATCCTCTGCATTGCCGGCTATGAAATCCTTAACCGCTGCCATCCGCTCGGCGACCCAGGGGCCGTTGTAGAGCAGTTCGGCAGCCTGCCGGAAGGGGGCGTAATCGAAGGGCACGATGGTCACTCCCAGCGATTTCGCCCGCTCGATCGCGGCGTCGTAGAGCGCTTCGACATCAGCGTTTCCAAAGAACTCGCGCTCTGCGCCCTCCAGCACCCCGACCCGCAGGCCGGATGAGGGTAGGCGGGCCGGCGTTGCCTCGCGTGAAAAGGGATCGGCGGCATCGTAACCTTCCATGACCTTGCGAATGGCGACGCCATCGCCGACCGTGGCGGCAAAGACGGTGACGACGTCGATGCTGCGGCAGGCGGGAACGACGCCGACATTGGGCACCAGCCCGGGCGTGGGCTTGATGCCGACGAGATTGTTGAACGCAGCCGGAACCCGGCCGGAACCCGCTGTGTCCGTCCCGAGCGCGAAGGCGGCAAGCCCGGCCGCGACCGCGACGGCGGAGCCGGAACTCGATCCGCCGGAAACATAGTCCGGATTGAAGACGGAGCGCGGCGCGCCATAGGGCGAGCGCGTGCCGTTGAGGCCGGTCGCGAACTGGTCGAGATTGGTCTTGCCGATGACCAGCGCCCCGGCCGCCTTCAGCCGGGCAACGACGGTCGAATCTGCTGCCGGCTGATAGGCGAAGGCCGGGCAGGCGGCCGTGGTGGGCAGGCCGGCGGCATCGATATTGTCCTTGACCGCGAAGGGCACACCCCAGAGCGGCAGGCTGTTGGCATCCGGCGCACGCGCCATCAGGTCCCGTGCCGCCTGGCGCAGGTCTTCGTCCGGTGTCGGCGTTATGAAGATGGCCGGATCCTTGGAGGCGGCGCGGCGGCGGATCACTTCCTCGACTACATCGAGCGGCGTCAGGCCGGACTGATAGGCGGCGCGAAGGCTGGAAAGGTCGAGGATAGTCTGCAGCATGTCGTCAGTCTCCAGAATGATGGGCGAAATCAACGGTCTCCCGCTGATTCCGGACGGCTCCCGAAGGGAATCGCCATGATATCGATGGCGCAGCGGCCATCAGGCAGAATCCGAGCAAGGTGCGTGCCAAATGATAATCCATTGTTTTCACAATGAAATTACAGCAGCGTTTTGTAGTATTTGAAAAAGTGTATGCACTTGCTCATTCTTTGAGCGACAAGACGCCTTTTCCATCACCAGTGCAAGATCGTTGAGGCGTTATTTGAGACGGGATCGGATCGCCTGATAATAGGGCTGAAGCTGGGGAATATCGCCTTCGAGCGCGGCAAATGCTGGGTCGTCAGCCGACAGCGCGCCTGCATATTTGGTCTGCACAAGCGCGGCATGGCGCGCTAGCGCTTCGGCCGGCACGGGGCGCAGTACGGTAAACACGGGGGACAGCGTCGTGCGGCCTTTTACGGTGATGCTGTCCAGCTCGGCGATGGCGAAGTCCGCGCCGCTCATCTGTGCGGTCTGCTCGCCGATCAGTAGCGGCACGCCGTAATTCTTCGATTCGCCCTCGAGGCGTGAGGCGAGATTGACGGAATCGCCCAGCACCGAATAATCGAACCGGCGCGACGAGCCCATGTTGCCGACGACGCAATCGCCGGTATTGATGCCGATGCCGATGCGCAGGGTTTGCGGCTTGGTCGAGCGCGCTTCCGCCTCCGCGCGCAGTTCCGCATTCAGAACATCCATCGCCTCCAGCATCTTGAGCGCCGCGCCGACGGCATTGCTCGCGTGGTGGGGATCGTCGAGCGGCGCATTCCAGAAGGCCATCAGGCAGTCGCCGATATATTTGTCGATGGTGCCGCCGCTTTCGAGCACGATTTCCGACAGCGGCGTCAGCAGCCGGTTGATCAGCGTCGTCAATTGCTCTGGGTCGTCCTTCAGCGCTTCGGAAATGGTGGTGAACCCGCGCACGTCGCAGAACAGGATGGTCAGCGTCCGGCGCTCGCCACCCAGTTTCAGTTGCGACGGGTCATGGGCGAGCCGCTCCACCAACGCCGGCGAAAGGTAGCGCGAAAAGGCACGGGTGATATCGCGCCGGCTGCGGCGTTCGGCGGCATAATCGAGCGCCGCCTGTCCAGAGACGACGAACAGGAACGAGAGCGCCGGGCCGACGGGCGAGACGAAGACCTGGCCATACCGCAGCAGCGCATAACTCGCCGCCACGAACAGCAGCAAAGCGGGAAGGCCGAGCGCTGCCGTCTGCCAGCCGGTCGCCCGGAAAACCAGGGCCACCGCGAGCAGCGCGCCGAGAATGGTGGCCGCGATGACGGCAGGATGTCCGGCCCGGAGGATGAACAGGCCGTGGACGATATTGTCGAAGATGGTCGCCTGGATTTCGGCGCCGGCTACCAGATGCCCGGTATGCACGGTGAAGGCGGTGGCAAAGGCATCCGCCCCGCCGGCAGCCAAGGTGGGCGCATTCTGCAGGCTCAGGCCAACGATAACCACGCGATCCCGGAAAAAGCCGGGCGGCAGGAACTGGGCAGGATCGAGCGCCTGGTAATAGGAGACAGTCTGATAGGTGCGCGCCGGGCCGAGCATCTGGAGAAGCGCGGGTTCCGTCGGCAGCGGATGCGTCCGGCCCGCCGTCTCTGCTAGCTGCGCCGCAAAACCATCGGTATAAAGCGGCAGTTGCCGGAGCGTGCCATCGCCGCTCAGATGGACGGACGCTATCCCGGTGCGTGCGCCCTGCGCGATGAATTCGGGCAGCGGCTCGGTGCGCACGAACTGGTCGGCCTGTGGCGTCTTGATCAGCGTCTCGTCACCGGCGAGCACGACGTCAGGACCCAGCGCCGCCGCCAAGGCCGCATCATTCGCTGGGTCGGCCGCCGGTTCCGCAAAGATGACATCGAAGGCGATCGCCTTGGCGCCTGCAGCCCGCAACGCCTCGGTCAGCCGCGCATGCAAGGCGCGCGGCCAGGGCCACTGGCTGCCGATCTCCGCCATCGAAGGCTCGTCGATCGCCACCACGATAGGACTGTCGGCGGGCACCGGCGGAGGCGTGAGTGTCGAGAGATAGTCGAAGCTGCGCAGTTCGATCAGGGAGAAGGGGGCGGTGAGCGAGGCGAGGGAAAGGATAACGGTCACTGTGGCGGCAAGCAGCGCGAGGCGCATTTGCCGCGCGCGCGCCTTCTGCTGTGGCGATCTGCTGGCTTGTGGCTGCTTCTTTCTCACCGGTTGCATCAGAACCGCACCGACAGCGTGCCCTTGACTGTCGGTCCCCAGCCCTTGACGCCGGGCGCCAGCTCGAAATCCTCGTCCAGCAGATTGTAGGCTGAAAGTTCCAGCTCTGTCCGCTTGTCGAAGGGTTCCCAGACGAGGCCGGCATCGAGCGTCCAGTAGTCGTCCAGTGTCACGCCGTCGCCATTTCCCACACGCTCGCCAACATAGTTTCCCGCCAGCGTCATCTTGATGTCGGCGGTATTGACCCAGGTCAGAGCGATCTGGCCCGTTTGGTCCGGCACGAAAACAAGGGAATCGCCGTAGCCGAATGACATTGGATCGCGGTTTTCTGAATCGAGATGAGCGTATGTCGCCGACAGGCCGAAGCCGTGACCGAGCACAAGATTGGCTGTCAGGGCCGCGCGGTCGACCCTTACGTCTTCGAAATCGAGCGTGGCCGCGAGAATCGGTTGGGCCAGTGAAACGTTTTTTGCCTCCTGATGCTGATAATCAAACGCTGTAAAGAACCGATCAGACCATTGTGCATCCCAACGGAAAGCGAAGGTGTCGATATAACCGTCATCGGATAGACCGATTTGGTTGCTCTGCAGCCCGACAACGCCAACAGGCGCCAAGGTCGGAGAGGAGAAATTGTCGCCCTCACGCAAATATCCGAAGCGCAGCCAGTGATTGTCGACAGGACTCCAGGCGATGCCGACCCTTGGCTCAAGGCGGTCGGTACGGCCTGCTTCCGAGTCGAGAATCCGGCCAAACAATGCCGCTTCCAACGTTAGATCGGGTGCTGCTTCATAACGCAGATCGACATACGCGCGCCCCAGCGTGGTATTGTCGCTGTCGAATGTCTTCACCTCGCCAGATAGGTCAGGCCAGCCAACAACATCGACCGTCGCTGTTTTCAACAACTCGCTGTTGACGATGCCTCCTTCCACGCCGTAACGCCAGACAAGATCCTCTCCTCCGACCGTATGGCTGATCGCGGCGATGTAGCTTTTGGACAGTCCCTCCGCAGCATCTGTTATCTTTATGACCGTTGGCACGCCGCCGACGTTCTCAATGCCGGTGAGACTTTCGGATGTTCCCCCCTTGCGCTCTGAATAAAACAGTCCTGCGTTCAAGACGTTTTGATACCCGAGCGTGTGACTCCATGCGATGCCGCTTGAAAGTTCGGAGCCTTCGACGCCACTGTCGGCACCCGTGTAGAAGGGCACGTTGAGAAAGTCCTGCCAATCTTCCACTTCGGAATAGGTCGTGAAAGCCACGATTCTGTCGTCGGGCGTTGGCGACATCGTAATGTAACCGTTGCCGCCAATGATATTGATATCCCGATTGGAACTCGCGCCACCATTAAGAGTAATATCATTTCTCGGCCGGCTCCAACTGAAGTCGGCATTGATGCTGATGGGGAAGGGACTGTAGGTGAAGCCGCTGATTTCAGCACCGCCGGTATAAGTCGTTTCGCGTCCGCCCGTTAGGAAACCACCCGTCAGTTCCGTTTCGAAAAACGGCTCGTCGAGAAGGTTGGTCGTGCGCTCGCGACTGGCCAGCATGTGCGGTCCAAGCAATAGACCCTGAATGTAGGCGGAATAGCTGTCCTGGTTGCCGAGCGGAGACCAAGGGGCCAGCGCGGTGGAATAGGTGTTGAGGAACGGGCTGACGCTGCCGCGCACGGCCTGGTCGAAATAGCTGGTTGCGGTAAACGGGTCGAAGACCGCATCCCCGTAATATTGCCCCCAGGCATCCAGCCCCTGCAGCCGGAAGGCATCGTTCAGGGTGGAGCCGGCCGTCTGGTTGGCGCCGAGGGAGGCATAGTCGCCGCCGCGCGCCCGTGTCAGGCGCATGATCTCCTGGGCATTCTTGATCGCGGTGTCGGCATCATACTCGTCGATGGCGATTGCCGTTCGCACCACGGCGACGAGAGGATCGTAGGGGTCGAGTCGCTGGGCGTTGTCGAGCGCCTGCGCGGTCGGATCACGTTCCTTCTTCGCATAGTGGGCAGCCGCCAGCAGAAGCTGGGTGTTTGAGACGCCGGGGTTGGACGCCGAGGCTGCGAGCAGATCTTGCACGCCCTTCTCAAGGTCGCCCGTCTGCATGTGGTACCGCCCGCGCGCCAGGAGCACCATGTCGAAACTCGGATCGACTTGCATCGCAAGATCGATTTCGCGCTTGGCTTCCTCCATGCGCATTTCATCGAGATAGAGGATGGCCAGATTGGCGTGGGGAAGCGGGTCGAGCGGATCGAGTGCGATCGCCCGCTTATAGGCGTCTTCGGCCCGCCTGTTGTCGTCGCGGTCGGAATGGGCAAGGCCGAGCGTGTTCCAGATATTGCTGTCACCCGGCGCGACGGTGACGGCATGCAGGAGGTCATCCACCGCGCCCTTGCGATCGTAGGCAATCCCCATCTTGTAGGTGGCCCGCGCGTCAAGCGCATTCGGATTGTCGGGATCGAGCGCGAGCGCCCGGTCGATCGCATCCTTCGCCTCGGCCTCGTCGGCAAGCAGGATAGCAAGTTGCGCCCGCGCGGCAGGCAGCATGGCGTCGTCGGGATGCGACCGCTCAGCTTTCTTGACGATATCGAGTGCGGCGCGCACGTCCTCGCGGAAACCCGCGATCCATGCGGCACCGATTGCCGATGACACGCTGTCGACCGTTCGGGGCGGGGTTTCGACATGGTTTGGATCGGCAAGGGAGCGGGCGATATAGCCGCCGTAGCGCGCAATGTTGGCGCGGCGCGGATCGAGCTCGCCTTGAGCCTTGGCAAACAGTTTCGCCGCATCGGCGTAACGGTTTTCCGTGCCGGTGAGCATGGCCTCGATGAGCGTCGCGCGGGCCTGCTGGCGACGATCGAGCCCCTTGGCTCGTGCGGCCTCCATGGCCGCGCGGGTTTTCTGCCGGCCTTCGAGAGATACCGAGCTTTCGGCAAGCCCCAGCCATTCTTCCGCCGTTCGATTCTGGACTGGTTTGGCTTCTACCTGGTCTCGAAGCCGGCGTTGCTCCTGCGCCGTCAGACCTGTCGGCGGTATCCAGCGGAAGGAGTCGCGCAGCGAAAGGTTGAACAGCATCTGCTCGCGCTCTTTTGGCTTGGCGATGATGATCTTCGACGGCGCCTTGCCGATCGCCGCGACAGCACCTTCGCCCTGCGCCACCTCCACGCTGCCGAACTCGTTCTTGAGCTCGACCAGACCTTCCAGCACGATCAGCGAGGTCTTGCCGTCGGCGACGGTCATGGTCCAGTCGGTGCCGCGGATGGCGGCGGCAGCGGCAGGGGTGTCGATGGTCACGCCCTGGCCGCCACGCTCGGCGCGCGCCCAGATCGTGCCGGACTGGAGTTCGAGGCCGGTATCGCCCGTGCCGTCCATCTGCTTGACGAGCAGTGAGGTGTTGCGGCCGAGGCGAACCTGGGTGCGGTCGGAAAAGAGAACGGCAAGTTGGCCGGTCGCGTTGGTGCGCAGCACGTCGCCGCTCAAAAGATCCTGCTGCAGATCGACATAGCGCCAGCCGGAAATATCGACGAAGCGGACCTCCTCACCTGACTTGCGGGCGATGACCGATCCGGCGGCTGGAGACGAGCGCGGCAAGGGGTCTGCCCGGGCTGGAGCAACCAGAGACAACGCGGCCAATGTATACACAACCCCCACGGATGCGTATTTCATGCAGAAACCCCGATAAATGCACGCCCGATCACTGAATTTCAGCCGGCGAAAAGTCAAGCGGAACGACCCCGTCCGCGTTGCTTTGCGGCCGAGTGTATTAATAGGGAAACACAGAGATTCGATCGCCGCTGTTCCCGTCGATACAGAAGCCGCGCCGACAGCAGACTTCCACACGAATATAAGAAATCCATCATAGATAAGCTCATCGCTTGTGACGGATGAGCGAGTTCTCTGCGGATGAGGTGCGATCACCCGTCGGCACCCTTCGATGCCCAAAATCCCTATAGGATTTTTATATCTCTCCTCTTTCCCCCGTCTCGAACCTTGATGCGGTTCGGCGGCAGAATGTGTGTGGAATTCAGGCTCCGCATTCCGCTCCGGCGGCGTGCGGTGGCCTGTTTCGCGTCACCTCCCGCCGATGGCGGGCAGCAACAGAAATTTCACAAAGGAACTCGAACCCATGCTGGACATCGTCTTGATCGGGATCGGCATTTTGTTCTTCGCGCTTTCGTTCGCCTACACGAAAGCCTGCGATCGCCTTTAGCGAAGGATCGGAAAGATGCTGATCGACTACATGCTCGGAGGCGCGGTCACCGTGTTCCTCCTCGTCTATCTGACCTACGCCCTCGTTCGCCCCGAGCGCTTTTGATCGCGGGGTTGGAAAGTTATAACCATGACACTCAACGGATGGATTCAGATCCTCATTTTCTGCGGGATCGTCATTCTGCTGGTCAAGCCGCTCGGCGGCTATATGACCCGCGTCTTCACGGGCGAGCGCACTCTGCTGTCGCCCCTCTTTGGCCCGCTGGAGCGTGGGCTCTATCGCATTGCCGGGACCGGTGAAAAGGAAGAGCAGCACTGGACGAGCTATGTGTTTGCCATGCTCCTGTTCAATCTTGCAGGCGTCCTTGTCCTTTACCTGCTGCAGAGGTTCCAGGGTGTGTTGCCCTATAACCCGGCAAGCATGGGCGCTGTCGGCCCCGAACTGGCCTTCAACACCGCCACCAGCTTCGTGACCAACACCAATTGGCAGAACTATGGCGGCGAAAGCACGATGTCCTATCTCGTGCAGATGGCGGGCCTGACGGTGCAGAACTTTGCCTCAGCCGCCACCGGCATGGCGATCGCAATTGCGCTGATCCGTGGCTTTGCTCGCGCTTCCGGCAAGTCGATCGGCAATTTCTGGGTCGATATGACCCGCGCCACGCTCTACATCCTGCTTCCGCTTTGCCTCGTGCTTACCCTTGTTTTCGTCGCCCTCGGCGTGCCCCAGACCCTTGGGAACTATGTCACGGCAACGACCATCGAGGGCGCTCAGCAGGTGATCGCGCTCGGTCCGGTTGCTTCGCAGCTGGCCATCAAGATGCTCGGTACCAACGGCGGCGGCTTCTTCAACGTCAATTCAGCCCATCCGTTCGAAAATCCGGATGCGATCTCCAACCTCATCCAGATGGTGGCGATCTTTGCCATCGGCGCCGGCTTCACCAATGTCTTCGGCCGGATGGTCGGCAACCAGCGCCAGGGCTGGGCGATCTTCGCGACCATGGGTGTGCTGTTCGTCGCCGGCGTGATCTTCACCTATTGGGCGGAAGCCGCGGGCAACCCGCTGGTCCACGCCATGGGCATCGAAGGCGGCAATATGGAAGGCAAGGAAGTCCGTTTCGGCATCGTCCTTTCCTCGCTGTTTGCCGTGATCACCACAGCGGCCTCCTGCGGCGCGGTCAATGCCATGCATGGCTCGTTCACCGCACTTGGCGGGCTCATTCCGATGATCAACATGGAACTGGGCGAGGTCATCGTCGGCGGCGTCGGCGCCGGATTCTACGGCATCCTGATGTTCGTCATCCTGACGGTCTTCGTCGCCGGCCTGATGGTCGGCCGCACGCCGGAATATCTCGGCAAGAAGATCGAGGCGAAGGAAGTGAAGATGGCCGTTCTCGCCATTCTCATCCTGCCGGTCGCCATGCTCGGCTTCACCGCCATCGCCGTCATCCTGCCGACGGGCGTCGCCTCGATCGGCAATGCAGGCCCGCACGGCTTCTCGGAAATCCTCTATGCCTATACCTCGGCCGCCGCCAACAACGGCTCGGCCTTCGGTGGACTGACCGGCAATACGTCCTGGTACAACATCACCCTGGGTATCGCCATGTTGATGGGCCGCTTCCTGGTGATCATCCCGGCGCTCGCCATCGCCGGATCGCTGGTAATGAAGAAGACGGTCCCCGCCTCTGCCGGTACCTTCCCGACGCACGGTCCGCTGTTCGTCGGCTTGCTCTGCGGTGTCATCCTCATCGTCGGTGGCCTCACCTTCTTCCCGGCGCTGGCGCTTGGTCCGATCGTCGAGCATCTGGCGATGATATCAGGCCAAACATTCTAGGTGTCGTCATGAACCGGCTGTTTCGACAGAAATTCGGAAAGCTCCTCAACCCTCGCGGCTCTCCGCCGCGGGGAGTTTTACCCCAGGCCAGCAGCATCGTCATTTCCCTGATGGCCGTGTTCCTCGTGATCGGCGGCCTCGCCCATGTCTTCACCGCATTGTTCAACGGCTGAGACGCGCTCCGTCTGGCCGTCACAAAACAAAAGAAACTGGAGTTCTCCATGAGCCAGTCCAAATCTGCAAATCTTCTGGACTCTCGCATCCTGCTTCCCGCCATCGGCTCGGCCTTCACCAAGCTCGACCCGCGCACGCTCGCCCGCAATCCGGTGATGTTCGTCGTCGCCGTCGTCTCGTCGCTGACCGCGATCCTGTTTCTGCGCGATCTCGTCACCGGTGGCGAAGGCCTCGGCTTTTCGCTGCAGCTGAATATCTGGCTGTGGTTCACGGTGCTTTTTGCCAATTTTGCCGAAGCCGTAGCGGAAGGCCGCGGCAAGGCGCAGGCGGAATCGCTGCGCAAGACCCGCACCGAAACGCAGGCCAAGCTGCTCACCGGCCCGGACCTGAAAAACTTCAAGATGGTCTCGGGCACCAGCCTCAAGGTGGATGATATCGTGCTGGTCGAGGCCGGCGAGATCATTCCCTCCGACGGCGAGGTGATCGAAGGTGTTGCTTCGGTCAACGAGGCCGCGATTACCGGTGAATCGGCGCCCGTCATCCGCGAATCCGGCGGCGACCGCTCGGCCGTCACGGGCGGCACGCAGGTCCTTTCGGACTGGATCCGGGTGCGCATCAGTGCCGCTGCCGGCTCCACCTTCATCGACCGGATGATTTCGCTGGTCGAAGGCGCCGAACGCCAGAAGACGCCGAACGAGATCGCGCTGAACATCCTGCTTGCCGGTATGACGCTGATCTTCGTGCTGGCCGTGGCGACCGTTCCGAGCTTTGCCACCTATGCCGGCGGCTCGATCCCGGTCATCGTTCTCGTCGCCCTGTTCGTGACGCTGATCCCGACGACGATCGGCGCGCTTCTGTCGGCGATCGGTATTGCCGGCATGGACCGCCTCGTTCGGTTCAACGTGCTCGCCATGTCCGGCCGCGCCGTCGAGGCGGCCGGCGATATCGATACGCTGCTCCTCGACAAGACCGGCACGATCACGCTCGGCAATCGCCAGGCGACCGAGCTTCGCCCTGTTTCCGGTGTCTCGCAGCAAGAACTGGCCGATGCCGCGCAATTGGCCTCGCTTGCCGACGAGACGCCGGAAGGCCGCTCGATCGTCGTGCTTGCCAAGGAAAAATACGGCATTCGTGCCCGCGACATGGCAGAGTTGCATGCCACCTTCGTGCCCTTCACGGCGCAGAGCCGCATGAGCGGTGTCGATCTGGACGGGTCGTCCATCCGCAAGGGCGCTGTCGAAGCGGTCCTGAATTACGTCAACAGTCAGAGCGCCTCGGCGCGTCAGGAAACTGTGCGGGAAATCCAGGCGATTGCCGACGAAATCGCCAAGTCCGGCGGCACGCCGCTCGCCGTTGTCCGCGATAACAGGCTGATGGGCGTCGTCCACCTCAAGGATATCGTCAAGGGCGGCATTCGCGAACGCTTCGCCGAACTGCGCCGCATGGGCATCCGCACGGTGATGATCACCGGCGACAACCCGATGACGGCAGCCGCCATCGCAGCCGAAGCCGGAGTGGACGATTTCCTCGCCCAGGCAACGCCGGAAAACAAGCTGTCGCTGATCCGCGAGGAGCAGGCCAAGGGCAAGCTCGTCGCCATGTGCGGCGACGGCACCAATGATGCGCCGGCGCTGGCGCAGGCCGATGTTGGCGTCGCGATGAACACCGGCACGGTTGCCGCCCGCGAGGCCGGCAACATGGTCGATCTCGACAGTGATCCGACGAAGCTGATCGAGATCGTCGAGATCGGCAAGCAATTGCTGATGACCCGTGGCGCGCTGACGACATTCTCGATCGCCAACGACATCGCCAAGTATTTCGCCATCATCCCGGCGATGTTCCTGGCCTTCTACCCGCAGCTTTCGGCGCTCAACATCATGGGGCTCGCCTCGCCGCAAAGCGCCATCCTGTCGGCGATCATCTTCAACGCGCTGGTCATCGTCGCGCTGATCCCGCTATCGCTGAAGGGCGTCACCTATCGCGCCGTCGGCGCCGGTGCGCTGCTGTCGCGCAATCTTTTGATCTACGGCCTTGGCGGCGTGATCGTGCCCTTCATCGGCATCAAAGCCATCGATCTGGCCATCTCCGCCCTCGGTCTCGTTTAAGGAGTTTTGGATATGTTGAAACAAGTTAGACCCGCACTGGTCATGATAGCCGCCATCACGCTGATCACTGGCCTTGCTTATCCGCTGGGTATGACCGGCATTGCCCAGGCCCTGTTCCCGCATCAGGCCAATGGCAGCCTTGTCGAGAAGGACGGCACCGTCGTCGGCTCCTCCCTGATTGGCCAGGTCTTTGCCGGAGACAGCTATTTCCACGGCCGCCCCTCGGCTGCTGGCGACGGCTATAATGCCGCCGCCTCCAGCGGCTCCAATCTGGGGCCAACCAATCCGAAGTTGCTGGATCGTATCAAGGCCGAGGCCGAAGCCCTGAAGGCGGAAAATCCGAGTGCCGCCGTGCCGATGGAATTGGTGACGACGTCGGGAAGCGGTCTCGATCCGCATATCTCGCCGGATGCGGCCTATTTCCAGGTGCCGCGTGTCGCCAAGGCCCGGGGCATGGACGAGGCCAAGGTGCGCGCGCTGGTCGATCAGGCGATCCAGCCTCGCGAACTTGGTATTCTCGGCGAACCCGTCGTCAATGTCTTGGCGCTCAACATTGCGCTTGATAAAGCTGTCTGACGCCGATCGCGCCCGTGACGGAAAGTGGCATCGACCGCTTTCCGTCGATGACGGAGGAAGACTGAAAGATCAATGCGAGACGACAACCGTGATCCGGATACAAGACCGTCCCCTAACGCCCTGCTGCAGCGGGCCGAGCGGGAAACGCGCGGCCGCCTGAAGATTTTCCTTGGCGCCGCGCCCGGCGTCGGCAAGACTTATGAAATGCTCACCGCCGCCCATGCCCGAAAGGCAGAGGGCGTCGACGTCATTGTGGGGGTCGTCGAAACCCATGGCCGCCGCGAGACCGAAGCATTGGCCGCCGGTCTCGAGGTCATGCCGCGCGCCTTTATCGACTACAAGGGCAGACAGCTTGACGAGATGGACCTGGACGCAATCCTGGCACGCCGTCCCAGCCTCGTGCTCGTTGACGAACTCGCCCATACCAATGCCCCCGGCAGCCGTCATCCGAAACGCTATCTCGATGTGCAGGAACTTTTATCGCGCGGTATCGACGTCTATACGACGCTCAACATCCAGCATGTCGAAAGCCTGAACGATGTCGTGGCGCAGATCACCCGGATCCGCGTGCGCGAAACGGTGCCGGACTCGATCATCGACCGGGCTGACGATATCGAGATCATCGACCTGACACCGGACGACCTGATCAAACGTCTGAATGAAGGCAAGGTCTACGTTCGAAAAACCGCGCATCGGGCGCTGGAGAACTATTTTTCCCCGGGTAATCTGACGGCGCTGCGCGAACTGGCGCTTAGGCGGACGGCGCAGCGAGTCGATGCGCAATTGCTGACCCACATGCAGGCGCATGCGATTTCCGGGCCTTGGGCGGCCGGGGACCGCGTGCTCGTCTGCGTCGATGAGGACGCCCGCAGCGCCTCGCTGGTGCGCCATGCCGTTCGTCTTGCCGACCGGTTGCGCGCCCCGCTCGTTGCGCTGCATGTGGAGACGGCCCGATCGGTGCATCTGTCGGAGGCCGCGCGCGACAGGATTGCCGCGACGCTTCGGTTGGCGGAGCATCTCGGTGGCGAGGCCCTGAGCCTGCCCGGTTCCGATGTCGCGGAAGAGGTCATGCGGCATGCGGCCTCCGCCAATGTGACGCATATTGTCGTCGGTAGCCCGAGAAAACCTCAATGGCGCGAGTGGCTGCAGGGCTCGGTGACCGCGAACCTGATCCGCTCTGCCGGCGCGATCAGCGTTGATGTGATCGCCGGCGACGACCGCGACGCGTCTGCCGTGGCAACGGGCGTGAAGACAGCCCCCGTGTCCGTGCCGTTCAGCTTTCAGCCCTATGTGCTATCGACGCTTTACGTCGGGTGTGCGCTTGTCGTCGGCTTTCTGCTCGATCAGTCGCTGGACGTGCGCAATATCGCGCTCGTCTTCCTGATGGCGGTGCTGACCTCAGCGGTAACGGAAGGCTTGAAGCCGGCGCTCTTCGCCAGTGTCGTCAGCGCTGTATGTTTGAATTTCTTTTTTCTGCAGCCGCTCTATACGCTCGATATAAGCGATCCCGACAGCGTCGTTGCCTTTATCCTGTTTTTCGTCGTGGCCGTTATCGCCAGCAACCTGACGGCCAGCGTGCAACGGCAGGCGGCCGCCGCCCGCCGGCGAACCCGAACGACGGAAGACCTCTATCTGTTCAGCAAGAAGCTTGCGGGCACCGGGACGCTGGACGACGTGCTCTGGGCAACGGCCTTTCAGCTGGCGTCGATGTTGAAGCTTCGGGTGGTCCTGCTCTTGCCGGAGGATGGAGCAATCGCGGTCAAGGCCGGCTATCCGCCGGATGATACGCTTGATGACGCGGATATCGCGGCAGCTCGCTGGGCCTGGGAGCACAATCGCGCCGCCGGCCGGGGCGCCGATACGCTTCCCGGTGCCAAACGTCTCTATGTGCCCTTGCGCACCGGCCGCGCCGCCATCGGCGTCATCGGTTTGGACGGGGACCGGCAGGGACCACTGCTGACACCGGAACAGCAACGCCTGCTGGACGCGCTCGCCGACCAGGCAGCGCTCGCCATCGAGCGAGTGCAGCTGGTTGCCGATATCGATGCGGCGCGCCTGGCGGAGGAGGCGGGGCGGCTGCGCTCGGCGCTTTTGACATCGATCTCGCATGACCTGAAGACACCGCTTGCCGCCATCATGGGGGCCGCCGGAACACTGCGCGACTATCATTCCGCCCTGCCGGAAGAGGATCGCTCCGAACTTTTGACGACGGTGACGGACGAGTCCGAGCGGCTGAACCGCTTCATCGCCAATCTGCTCGACATGACGCGGATCGAGGCAGGCGCGATGGAGCCGAAGACAGGCTTCCACTATATCGGGGATATCGTCGGCAGTACGCTGAGGCGCGCCCGCAAGATCATGATCCATCACCATGTCGATGTGCGCGTGCCGAGCGACCTGCCGATGGTTAAGGTCGATCCCGTGCTGTTCGAGCAGGTGCTGTTCAATCTTCTCGACAATGCCGCGAAATACGCGCCGGAGGGATCGACCGTCAATCTGCAGGCGGACGTGGATGGCGCGACCGTATTGATCCGGCTTTTTGACGAGGGGCCGGGCATTCCGGCAGCCGATCTCGAGCGGGTCTTCGATACGTTCTACCGTGTGCGCAAGGGCGACCATGTGCGGGCCGGAACCGGGCTCGGCCTGTCGATCTGCCGCGGTTTCATCGAAGCCATGGGCGGAACCATATCGGCCGATAATCGCAAGGATCGTTCCGGCGCGATCTTCACCATCAGCCTGCCACTCCTGCCGGACGCGCCCAACTTGAAGGACATGACATGAGCCAGTCGGCCGTCAAGATTCTCGTCGTCGATGACGAACCGCCGATCCGGCGGCTGCTCCGCGTCGGGCTGGCGACGCAGGATTATGCCGTCATTGAGGCAGGGAACGGCAAGGCCGCGCGGGCCATGGTCACAGACGACCCACCGGACCTCATCCTGCTCGATCTCGGGCTGCCGGATATCCCGGGGCACGACCTCTTGCAGGGCTGGCGGGCGGAGGGGCTGACGGTCCCGATCGTCATCCTGTCGAGCCGCACCGACGAAGCCGGCATCGTCAAGGCGCTGGAGTTGGGCGCAGACGACTATGTGGCGAAACCGTTCGGGATGAACGAACTGGTCGCCCGCATCCGCGTTGCGCTGCGCCACCGGCTGCAGCAACAGGGCGAAAAGCCGGTGTTCCACACCGGCGGGCTTTCCGTCGATCTGGTCAAACGTATCGTCCGGGTCGATGAGCGCGAGGTGAAACTATCGCCCAAGGAATACGATATCCTGCGCATTCTCGTGCAATATGCCGGCAAGGTGCTGACGCATCAGTTCCTGTTGAAGCAGGTCTGGGGCCATGCAGACGACGTGCAGTACCTGCGCGTCTATGTCCGTCAGCTGCGCCAGAAGATCGAGGCGATACCCGATCAGCCGCAATACATCACCACGGAAACCGGTGTCGGATATCGCTTGCGCGAGGCGGATATCTAGCTGGTTACAGAAGGGTGTCGATGCTGATCTCGCTGAGCCTTTCACGCGCCTTGATGGCGTTCAGCCTGACCTCGGGGTTTTCCTCGATTGCGCGCCCATACCAGTATTTTGCGGCGTGAAGATCGCCTAGCGTCTCGTAGCAAGCGCCAAGCCGCTCCCCAAGGTACCCGCCATCCAGGGACTGGTCGCCGTCCGCCATGAACAGGTAAATCTTGATGGCATCCGCGATGTTTCCGGTCGCGATCAGATCCTTGGCACGGCGTTCCAGGTGATTGAAATTGTACACGCTGCTCTCTCCGACGGAACCGATCCCATCAGATTGCACATTTGCTTTTCAGGCGCCATTGCGCGTCAGCCAGTTGCGCAGCGCGGTGATGCCCTCCGGCACGTGCAGGCGGCCGAAGCCGACGCGCAGGCAGTCTTGCGGGACGGGGGTCAGGTCGGACCGATAGACACTGGAGGGCAGGAAGAAGACGCCGGCTTCCTCGACCAGTCTTCGGGTAAACGCCTCGACACCATCGGCACCCTTGTAGCGGATGAAGGCGACGCAGCCGCCATCGGGCTCACGCCAGTCGAACAGATGCGGGAATTCGGCGAAGAACGCATTCAACTGGCCGATATTGTCGCGCACGATGGCGCGGGTGCGGGAGAGGATCCGGTCACGGTTCTTCAGCGCGATCCGCGCAAGCACCTCGGACGGCGCCGAATTGCAGATCGACAGGAAGTGCTTGTAGCGCTCGCAGCGCACGAGAAAATCGCGATCCTTGCAGGCGAGCCAGCCGATGCGCAGGCCCGGCAGGCCATAGGCTTTCGACATGACGTTGAGCGAAATGCCGCGCTCGTAGACATCCACCGCCTGCGGCAGCCGGAGCGTCTCGTCCTTTTCAATCAGACGGTAGACCTCGTCGCTGAACAGCCAGATGCCATGCTTGCGGCAAAGCGCGACAAGGGCGTTGAAAGTATCCTGCGAAATGATCTTGCCGGTCGGATTGTTGGGAAAGTTGATCGAGATCAGCTTGGTGTTCGGACGGATCGCGGCCTCGATCTGGCCGATATCGAGGTTCCAGTGATTGTCGATCTCCAGTGCAACGCCGGTAACCTCGCAAATGCTGAGCGGGATGGTTTCGGCGGCCTGATAATTCGGCGTAACGACGATGGCGTGATCATCTGCCGTCAGCAGCACCTTCATGGCGATATAGATCGCCTCTTCGGCGCCGGCGAAGCACAGCAGGTTTTCCGGCGTGACCCTGTCATAGGTTGCGGCGATCTCTTGCCGGAGCGCGGGCGCGCCAAAGGTTTCGGTGTAGCCGAGGCTCAGGTTTTCAAAATCTGCGCGTTCAGCCTCGCTGGCCATGTCGAGAAGAGCCGGCAGGCGCAGGCTTTCCGCATCGGAGCCGGTCATGTTGTATTTGGCGACGAATTCCCACTTGGACATATAGGCTTCAAGGGCGAAATCCCGCATCGGGCGCATGGAAACCGTCATCTGTCGTCTCCTTCGGAGTCCTGTTTTTGTCGTATAGTGCCGAGGCGATTGTAGATCGTCGCGCGCGAAAGCTTGAGGATTTCGGCCACATAGGGAACGGCCTTGCGAATCGCGAAGACGCCGCGCGCATCGAGCATGCCGATGAGGCCGTCCATGTCGGCTCCCGTCAGGCCTGCGAGCGTCGTCCGGCGGGTGGCGAGGAAATCACCGATCACCGCATTGACCGCTTCTCGCCAGTCGTCGGCCATCAGGGCGGATGTCTTCGGGGTCGTCTCCGCAAAATCCATCATGGATTTCAACTGGTCGAAGAGACCGGCAAAGGCCTGGATATCGTGATTGATGCAGAGAAGGCCGATCGGCTTGCCGCTATCGTCGCGCAGCACGGCCGTGATCGCCTTCAGCTTGCGCCCGTCCCAGTTGGATTTGGGATAAGGGCCGATGACATTGTCCTCCAGCGAGGCGGTGAGACCGTCCTCGTTGAGCGAACTGTCGCCCGGCCGCCGTTTGGAAAAGGCGGTCGAGAGATGGAAGATCAGGCCGGTTTCGAGATCATGCAGGACAGCTTCCACATGCGGTGAAAACAGCGTGGCGATCGCATCGCAAACGGGAATGAACGGGGTCAATGGATGAGGCATGCCGCCTTATCCATTGAATTAGACATTTTGTCAATATGGACGTATTGAATAACTTAGCGCGATGTTGCGGCACCCAGCTACTGGCTGAAGGCCGGGTCGCGGTGCGACAGTTTCTTGTGGAGATGCACCATCATCCCGGCCGCAAAGAGCGGTGTCAGCAGGTTGAGCAGGGGGACGGCAAGGAAGGCGGCGAGGACGAGGCCAGCAAGAAAGACGGTGCCGGCATGTTTTGCCCGGAACAGCCGCGCTTCGGCCGGCGGGCGATGGCGCATGGCGGCGAATTCGAAGAATTCGCGGCCGAGAAGATAGCCATTGACCAGGAAGAAGGCGATCAGGTTGATGCCGGGAATGAGCAGCAGGAACAGCGCGATAATATTACCGACGATGATGACGCCGAGGAATTTCAGCGTTCCGGAAATCGCCTCGCCAAGCGGCAAGGGGCGTCCCGCTGCGTCTTGCGGATAATCGCGCCGCTCGACCACCTCGGCGACATCATCGAGGAAGAAGCCAGCGATCAGCGCGGTGACGGGGGCGAGTAGCAAGGCCAGCACCAGGGCGAGGCCAAGGCTTGCAAAAATGCCGATGACGAAGGTCAGCCAGCCCTCCCAGCCCGCCGTTCCGG
The DNA here is from genome assembly GCF_001425605.1 of Rhizobium sp. Leaf453. Classification (GTDB taxonomy): domain Bacteria; phylum Pseudomonadota; class Alphaproteobacteria; order Rhizobiales; family Rhizobiaceae; genus Pararhizobium. The sequence continues at coordinate 444,478 of NZ_LMRG01000012.1, forward strand.
GAATAAGCTGGTCGATCCATGGCAGAGTGAAATAGATGAAGGTTTCGCGCAGCGCCAGCCAGAGTCCGACCAGCACCAAGATTGTCAGTCCCAGAACCTTCCAGAACACGGAGCGCGTTTCCGGCGCAAAGAGATTGGCAAAGGCAAGCCGCGCGGCATCGAATATCATTCCGGTCTCCATGCTGGCGGCATGTTTGCCGCTGCCTTGGCATGTAGGCAGGCCATGGCGGACGAGCAAGGTCGATGAGTGCCCTGTATGCTTGGAAAATCATATGCGCAGCCGTTGCAAGATGCTGCCATGGCGGCGGCCGCGCCGATATGCTACCGGCAAGACAAAATGGCATGGAGATACGGAACGATGGCTGAAGTGGACGGAAACATGTCGGTTGCGGGCCTGTCGGTCCTGTTGCAATCCAGCGCACTCGATCCAGTCGAGCTGGCTCAGACCGTGCTCGACAAGATAGCCGGCTACAAGGATCAGTCGATCTTCACCGAGGTGCTCGGTGAGCGTGCCCTGTATGAAGCGAGAGCCGCTTCGAACCGTATCCGCTCCGGCCGCTCGCTGGGTCTGCTGGACGGCATTCCCATCGCCTGGAAGGACCTGTTTGACACGCAGGGTTCCGTGACGAAGGCTGGCTCCGTGGTCCTGTCGGATCAGGCTCCCGCGAAGCAGGATGCGCCGGTGGTCAAGGTGCTGGCAAATGCCGGCATGGTCAGTGTCGGGCGCACCAATCTCAGCGAGTTCGCCTTTTCGGGCCTCGGCATCAACCCGCATTACGGGACGCCGCATAATCCGATGTCAAAGGATGAACCGCGTATTCCCGGTGGCTCCTCGTCGGGATCGGCCGTCGCGGTTGCGGCTGGATTGGTGCCGGTTGCGATGGGGACTGACACTGGCGGGTCGATCCGTATTCCCGTCGCCTTCAACGGCATCGTCGGCTACAAGGCGACGCGTGGCCGTTATGCGATGGATGGCATCTTTCCGCTGGCAAGCAGCCTTGATTCGCTCGGCCCGCTCTGCCGCACCGTACAGGACGCGATCTGGGTCGATGCCGCGATGCGCGGCCGTACCGCTCCGGAAATCGCCCGCGCGGACGTTCGTGGCATCAAGCTCGTGGTTGCCGAAACGATCGTCTTCGAAGATGCCGAAGCCGGCGTCGTTGAAGCATTCGAGCAGGCGATCAGGCGGCTGCAGGCAGCCGGCGTCACCGTTGAGCGCCGCGCCTTTCCGGTTTTCGCCGAGGTCTTCGAACTCATGGCCCGGCACGGGGCGCTTGTGACGGCGGAAGCATTTGCCCTGCACAAGGAACGCCTCTTCGGCGATGCCGCAGCGCGCATGGACCAGCGGGTTGTTGCTCGTGCCCGGCTCGGTGAAAAGATCGCCATGACCGATTACATCGCGATTCTGGAAGCTCGTCGTCGCCTGATCGGGCAGTTCAAGGAAAGCCTGAACCCCGGCGAACTGATCGTGCATCCAACTCTGCCACATGTGGCGCCGGCGATTGCGCCGCTCGTTGCCGATGACGATTTGTTCTTCAAGATCAACGGCAAGACCCTGCGCAACACGCTGATCGGCAATTTCCTCGACGGCTGCGGTGTTTCCATTCCCTGCGGCACCGGTGATGCCGGCATGCCGGTCGGGCTGCTGCTCTCTGGCCAGACCGGTGAAGACGAGCGGCTGCTTTCTGCGGCACTGAGCCTCGAATCCCTTGTTCGGGGTGAGGCATGATCGTCTGTTTCGATATTGGTGGCTCGGCGATCAAGGGGGCGGTTGCTTATTCGGCCGAACGTATCGAGCCGATGGAACGGCGGGTCACGCCGCTCGATGATTTCGATGCCTTTGTCGAGGCGCTTCGCGCTGTTATCGCGGAGGCCGGCGGCAAGCCGGATTGCATCGCCATCTCCATCACCGGCGTCGTCGATCCCGAGACGCAGGCGATCAAATGCGCCAATATTCCCTGCATCGACGGCCGAAAGCTGGCGGCGGAGCTGACGGAACGGCTGAATCTGCCGGTGTTGATTGCCAATGACGCGGATTGTTTCGCCCTGGCGGAGGCTGGCGCCGGTGCCGGGCGGGGATATCGGATCGTGCTCGGTGCCATCATCGGCACGGGTGTCGGCGGTGGTCTCGTGGTCGATGGCCGGCTCATCAATGCGGAAGGCGGGTTCGCCGGCGAGTGGGGCCATGGCCCGGCCGTCGCAACCATGGCCGGAACGCCGCCCGTCGCCATTCCACTCTTCGATTGCGGCTGCGGCCAGCGCGGCTGCGTCGATACGATCGGCGGTGCGCGCGGCATGGAGCGGCTGCACCAGACACTGCACGGCAAAGCTTTGCCGAGCCTTGAGATTACCCGGCTCTGGCAGGAAGGTGACGCCGAGGCGGCCCGCACCATCGACGTGCTGGTCGATCTCGTCAGTTCTCCACTGGCGCTGACCATCAACATTACCGGTGCAACCATCGTGCCGGTCGGCGGCGGGCTGTCGAACGTGACGCCGCTGATCTCAGCGATCGACAAGGCTGTCCGTTCCCGCATCCTGCGCAAGTTCGACCGGCCGCTCGTCGTGCCCGGCGAATGCCATGTCGAGCCCGGTCTTATCGGTGCGGCGATCCTCGGCCTTGGCGGAGAGCGCACATGACGAAAGTCCTGCTGGAAGTCTGCGTCGAGGACGCGGCGGGATTGGCCGCTGCCGTTGCCGGCGGCGCCGACCGGATCGAACTGTGTTCGGCACTCTCCGTCGGCGGGCTGACGCCATCCGCCGGCCTCATGGCTCTGGCGGCAAAGGCCGATATTCCCGTCTATGCGATGATCCGTCCGCGCGCCGGCGACTTCGTCTTCGGGCCGGATGAACTTGCAATCATGCGGGACGATATCGACGCGGCGCGCGCGGCCGGGCTTGCCGGGGTGGTGCTGGGCGCCAACCGCGCGGACGGTCGTCTCGACATTGGGATCCTCGAACAGCTGTCGCGCCATGCAGCCGGGCTAGGCAAGACGCTGCATCGGGCCTTCGATCTGGTGCCGGATTTTGCAGAAGCGGTAGAAACCGCTGTCGATCTCGGGTTCGAGCGAATCCTGACCTCCGGCGGTGCCAGAACCGCGCCTGATGGCATTGATACCTTGTCGGAAATCATCGGGATTGCCGAGGGTCGTATTTCGATAATGCCGGGTTCCGGAGTGACGGTCGATAGCGTCAGTGATCTTCTGGAGCGGCTGACGATCAGCGAGGTCCATTCGTCCTGCTCGCGCAGTGAGCCGGCGAAGGATGACAGGCTCGTGTCGCTCGGCTTTGTGCCGCCGAGCGCGAGGATGACCGATGAAGGGCTGGTTCGAGCCTTGAAAGCGCGGCTCGGCTCCGCGCGATAGGTCAGGCCTGAAAGACGCGCTGTCCGCCGATCCAGGTCGAGACCATGTCCAGATTGTCCGTCAGCAGCACGAAATCCGCACCTAGCCCCGGCATCAGCCGGCCCTTGCGGGTGGAAATACCGGCGGCGTCGGCGGGATAGGCGGATGCCATTCGGATGGCTTCATCGAGCGGCAGGTCCAGCTTCTCATGGGCGAAGCGTACCGAGGACAGCATGTCGATATCGGCGCCGGCCAGCGTGCCATCGGCCAGCGTCAGGCGGCCGTCCTTGCGGAAGATTTCCCGGCCATTGAGCAGGAAACCCGTCTGGTCGGATCCGATCGTCGACATGGCGTCGGTGACGATGAAGATGCGGCCGGGACCGTTCTTGGCGCGCAGTGCCAGCCGCATCGAAACCGGATCGACATGGAAGCCGTCGACGATCAGCCCGGCATGCAGGCTGCCGATATCGAGCGCCGCCCCGACCACACCCGGTTCGCGATGGCCGAGCGGGCTCATGGCGTTAAACAGATGCGTAACCGTGCGTGCGCCGGCTTCAGCATAGGCCGCAACCGTCGCATAGCCGGCATCGGTATGGCCGATGCTGACGATCAGCCCTGCCTCCGCAATTGCCCTGACCTGATCGACCGTGGTGTTTTCCGGCGCAACGGTGACCATCATGGCATCGAATTGGTCGGCGCAGCCCAGCATCGCCTCAAGGTCAGCCTGGTCCATCGGCCGGATCAGCGCCGGATCATGGGCGCCCTTGCGGGCAACCGAGAGATGCGGGCCTTCGATATGCAGGCCGAGGAAACCGGGTACGCCCTCGGCCTTTGCCTGAAGGCCAGCTTCGATCGTCTTGCGGCGGATCTCGAACGTATCGGTGATCAGCGTCGGCAGCAGCGCTGTGGTGCCGAATTTGGCATGCGCGGCGCAGATGGTGCGGATGGCCTCGACGTCCTGATGGTCGTTCAGCATCACGCCACCGCCGCCGTTGACCTGCAGGTCGATGAAGCCAGGAACCAGCAGATGTCCCTTGACGTCGATCAACGTGGTTTCAGGCGGCAGGTCTTTTTCCGGCAAAATACCGGTGACCGTGCCGCCATCCAGCAGCAATGCCTGATCGTCATACCAGAACTGGCTGTCGAAGATGCGGGCGCCGGTGATTGCTGTGCGTGTACTCATCGTGTTTCCGTGACCTTCTTGAGGGCGACGGGCGCGTCGGGATTGAGGCCGCGCGACCGCGACCAGGATTCGACGAAGCCATAGAACGGCAGGATCAGCGTAAGTGCGTCGGTGATCGGATGCCCGGTCTCGACGAAAGGCAGGATCTTGGCCGATTTTGCTTCCGACGAGGTCACGAAGGCGAGTGCGCCCTTGGCGCTCAGGCCATCGAGTATGCCGGTGACGGAGGCCTGTGCGGCATCGCGGGCGGCGAGGCCGATGACGGGGAAGCGCTTTTCGACCAGGGCGACCGGGCCATGCAGCACTTCGGCGGCCGAATAGGCTTCCGCATGCATGCCGGAAGTCTCCTTGAACTTCAGCGCCGCTTCACTGGCGATGGCGAGCGCCGGGCCACGGCCGAGCACGAAGAGGGATTCGGCATCGCCGAGTTCGTCTGCCAGCATCTGCCAGTCGAGTTTCACCGCCTTGGCAAACTGTGCCGGCAGGTCCGCGACGGCGCGCTGCAGGGCTGCGTCGCCCGTCCATTCCCCGAGAACGGCAAGGCCGGCGACGATCGAGTTGACGTAGGATTTGGTGGCGGCGACGGCGATTTCCGGGCCGGCCTGAATGTCGAGCGGATGGGTGCTGGCCTCGGCGATCGGCGAGGGCAGGGTGTTGGTGAGCGCAATCGTCACGGCCCCGGCCTTGGTCGCGGCTTCCGCCATGGCGACGATATCAGGGCTTTTGCCGGACTGCGAAACCGCGATCGAGGCAGCCCCCTGCAGGTGCATCTTCGCGCCGTAGATCGAGGCCAGCGACGGGCCGAGCGAGGCGACCGGGCGGCCGGTGGTCAGTTCGATCGCATATTTCAGGAACAGCGCCGCATGGTCGGACGAGCCGCGCGCGATGGTCACGAAGAAGGCCGGGTCCTTTTCGCGCAGGGCCGCGCCGGTTGCCTTTACGGCCTCGCGTGACTGTTCGAGAAGGCGGGCTGCCGCTTCCGGGATTTCGTCGATTTCGCGGCGCATATTCGTCTGCATGGTCGTGTCTTTCTTCTTTGGGCGCTGTTCAGGAATCCGACAGGGTCAGTTCCGCGACAAAGTCATAGGCATCGCCCCGGTAGAGCGAGCGGGTGAATTCCACCACCCGCCCGGAGGCGAGGTAGGAAATGCGTTCGATGGAAAGGCTGGCCGCCCCTGCCTTCACCCCGAGCATCGCCGCATCGGGATCCTTGAGGCTGCAGGCGGAAATCCGCTGGACGGCGCGCACCGGCCGGGATTTGGTCTTGTCGAGTTCGGCATAGAGCGACGAGCCGATGCGAATGGGGTCGGGCAGGAATTCGGCCGATATGCTTGCTCGCTCGATGGCAAGCGGCATGTCGTCGGCGATACGCAGGCGACCGAGGCGGGCGACAAGCGTGTCGGCCTGCAAACCCAACACCATCATTTCATCCGGTGAGGGATGGAAGAGGCCGCGCTCGATCCATTGCGCCGTGGTGGTGAGGCCTCGGCGCTGCATGTCTTCGGTGAAGGAGGTCAGCCGCGACAGCGATTGCTGCACCTTGTGGACGGGCTTGACGACAAAGGTGCCCGATCCATGCCGGCGCACCAACAGTCCGTCCTTGACAAGATCATCGACGGCCTTGCGCACCGTCACGCGGCTGATGCTGGCATAATCGGCCAGATCCCGCTCTGGCGGCAGGGCGTCGCCGTGATTGAGCTTGCCCGAGTGGATCGCCTCTTCCAGCGATTGCCGGAGTTTCAGATAAAGCGGCCCGGATCCACCGGCCTGCAAGCCTTCCAGCGGCAGGATAGCTTCGAGATGCTGGGTCATGCCTCACCTCCCGAATGCGCGCCGAATCGCTTTGCGGCGAGCGCAACCGAGCCGGTCAGGGCGTCGGCAGCACTGTCAACGAACAGCGGCTGATGCCGCTCCGCCAGCCAGGGGCGATAAAGGGGCGCAAGGCCGCCCAGCAGGCAGAGCTTACGGCTGCCCCGCGCCACGACGGCATCGAGCGCCTCGTCGATCGTCTGCGCTGATGCTTTCAATAGCGCGATGGCAACCGGATCGTTGCGGCCGGCATAGTCGAAAACCTTGGGCGCATGACGGCCGAAATCGCCGGGTTGCGCGGCGCGGGCAAACTCGACCACTTCTCGTGGATCGGAATTGAATTCCACCATCACGGCATCGGTCAGCGGCGAGGAGGGGTGGATGCGGTCGAAGGCGAGCACGCTTTCCTGCAGAAGGGCATGGCCCAGACGGGCGCCGCTGCCGAGATCGCCGATCTGGAAGCCCCAGCCGCCGATATAGCTGATCTCGTCGTCGCGCCGGGAGATATAGATCGAGCCGGTTCCAAGGATCGCCACAGCGCCATCGCTATCGCCGAGCGCCCCCTGGAGCGCTATCAGCCCGTCGGATTCGATATCGGCTTTCGCGAAGGGAAGGCGCTCTTTCACATAATGGACGGCAACGCCGACATTGCTGCCAGCTACGCCGACGAGTGCCGCAGCCGAGCTGATCTGCGACGGTTCAAGCCCCGCTTCCTCGAATGCGGCCTTTGATGCGCCGATGATATGGATCAGCGCATTGTCAGGATCGCTCAGGATATTGGCCGCGCCGCTCTTGCCGCGTCCGAGGATCCGTCCCGTCGCGTCCGCAACTGCTGCGCGGCAGCTCGTGCCGCCGCCGTCGATTCCCAGAATGTAATGTGGCATGAATACCTCCGGAAAAAATGATACCAAAAAAATACCATTAACCAAGGGGCATTTGGTCTTTAATTGGAATTATCGTTTAAGTATATGATATAAATTGATTATTTTAGAAAATAGAATTTTTCTTTATTCGGAAGTTAATTTTTCCTAGACAATTGGTATTTTTTTGGCATTAATTTGCGGCGAGGGAGATTGAGCGAATGCCGTCAGCGAAGACCGAAGAGCGCCACGACAAGGCAATGGGACTGGATGTGATGCATCCAGCGCTCGCGCTTCGTCTGCTCGCATCGGGTCAGCAGGCCGCCTCGAAGGCGGTGGATGCGGCAATCGAACCCCTGTCCGCTGCTGCCGCAATCGCCGCCGATGCACTCGCCGGCGGAGGGCGCCTGGCCTATGCCGGAGCCGGTAGCTCCGGCCTGATGGCCATGGCAGACGCTCTGGAATTGCCGGGCACCTATGGTATCGCGCTCGACAAGGTCGTGGTTCTGCTGGCCGGTGGTGCCGCAAGCCTGACCGATCTCGCGGGCGGCTATGAGGACGATATGGAACTGGCGCGCAAGGATGTGCGCGACGCCGGTATCGGCAAGGGTGATTGTCTGATCGCGGTCTCCGCCAGCGGTTCGACGCCCTATGCGCTTGCGGCCGCCGACGAGGCGCGTGAGCGCGGTGCAAGGGTCATCGCGATGGCCAACAATCCCGGCGCGGTCCTTTTCCAGAATGCCGAAGTCTCGATCCTCTTGCAGACGCCGCCCGAGGTCATCTCCGGATCGACCCGCATGGGCGCCGCGACCGCCCAGAAGATCGCCTTCAACATGTTTTCGACGCTGGTCGGCATTCATTTGGGCCATGTCCATGACGGGCATATGGTCAACCTGAAGGCCGACAATGCGAAACTGCGCGGCCGCGCCGTCCGCATCGTCTCGGATATTGCCGGGATCGGTGCCGCCGAGGCTGGTCGTTATCTCAACACGTCATCGGGTTCGGTCAAGATCGCCATTCTTCTTGCTGCTGGGGCAAAAGATGTGGCCGCGGCGGAAGCCGCGCTCACCGAAGCCGGTCAAAACTTGCGTCGCGCCCTGTCTCTGGTCGCGCCGCATTGATGTCCAAGGGTTCCAAAACCGCGCCAGACCGGCGCATATAAAAGGGAGAACGTAATGACCCGCACTACCTTGAAAGGCTTGCTGCTTGCATCCAGCATCCTCGGCTCCGCCGGGCTGGCGCATGCGGAGGACGTCACGCTGACGATCGAAAGCTGGCGCAACGACGACTTGACCATCTGGCAGGAAAAACTGATCCCGGCCTTCGAAGCGAAGAACCCGGGTATCAAGGTCGTCTTCGCCCCGACCGCGCCGACCGAGTACAACGCAGCGCTCAATGCCAAGCTTGATGCCGGCTCTGCAGGCGATCTCGTTACCTGCCGTCCGTTCGACGCTTCGCTCGAACTCTACAACAAGAAGCATCTGGCCGACCTGACCGGTCTTGCCGGTATGGAAAACTTCTCGCCGGTGGCCAAGGCCGCCTGGACGACGGACGATGGCGCAGCCACGTTCTGCGTTCCGATGGCGTCGGTTATCCACGGTTTCATCTACAACAAGGATGCCTTCGACAAGCTCGGCATCGCGATCCCGGCAACCGAAGCCGACTTCTTTGCGGCCCTCGACAAGATCAAGGCTGACGGCACCTATATCCCGCTCGCCATGGGCACGAAGGATCTCTGGGAAGCCGCCACCATGGGCTACCAGAACATCGGCCCGACCTACTGGAAGGGTGAAGAAGGCCGCGCAGCCCTGATCAAGGGCGAGCAGAAGCTGACCGATGCCGATTGGGTCGAGCCCTACAAGGTTCTCGCCAAGTGGAAGGACTATCTCGGCGACGGTTTCGAAGCCCAGACCTATCCGGACAGCCAGAACCTCTTCACGCTCGGCCGCGCCGCCATCTATCCGGCCGGCTCGTGGGAAATCGGCCTGTTCAATACGCAGGCCCAGTTCAAGATGGGCGCCTTCCCGCCGCCGGTCAAAGCTGCTGGCGACGCTTGCTACATCTCGGACCACAACGACATCGGCGTCGGCCTGAATGCCAAGAGCGCGCATCCGGAAGAAGCCAAGAAGCTTCTCTCCTGGATCGCTTCGCCCGAATTCGCCGACATCTATGCCAACTCGCTGCCGGGCTTCTTCAGCCTGAACTCGACGCCGGTCGCGATGAAGGACCCGCTCGCCCAGGAATTCGTTTCCTGGCGCGAAAAGTGCAAGCCGACGATCCGCTCGACCTACCAGATCCTGTCGCGCGGCACCCCGAACCTCGAAAACGAGACCTGGGTTGAATCGGCCAACGTGATCAACGGCACCGATACGCCGGAAGTTGCTGGCGAGAAGCTGCAGAAGGGCCTCGACAGCTGGTACAAGCCGGCGAAGTAAGTTTGGTCTGCTAACAGGTTGGGGTTTGCCCCTCACCCTAGCCCTCTCCCCGCTTGCGGGGAGAGGGGACTAACAGAGTTTGTGGCTCCTCCCTTCTGCCCGTTCCGACGGGGAGAAGGTGCCCGCCCCTTGATAGTGAGGGAGGGTCGGATGAGGGGCGGCACTCGGCGCAGGATGTTCCAATGCGAAAAAGCAGGGCATCCAGCCGAAAACATGTAATCTGAAATCACATCCTGCCAGCGCCTCTGGGCCTGCTGGCAATGGCATGCGCGGCGGGGACCGGCGGCGCAGAGCCTTGCCGCATAGGCGGCAATCGACGAAGAACGGGTCGGAGCGGCAGAAGCCATGAGCAGCGCCATATCGTCTGAGGACACAATCGGAATTCCGGCGCGGCCGAAACGCTGGCATATCCTTGTCTTCCTGTTGCCGGCCTTCATCGTCTATTCGGCCGTGATGATCCTGCCGCTGATCGAAACGCTGCGCTTGTCGCTGTTCAACACGGTGGACGGACAATCGACCTTTGTCGGTCTTCACAATTTCCAGGTCCTGTTCGGGGACGAGCGCTGGGCCGCCGACTTCTGGCGGGCGCTGAAGAACAACTTCATCTTCTTTGCCATTCACATGCTGGTTCAGAATCCGCTCGGCATCGCGCTTGCCGCCATGTTGTCGATCCCGAAACTCAGGCTCGCGGCCTTCTACCGCACGGCGATCTTCATGCCGACGATCCTGTCCTTCGTCATTGTCGGCTTCATCTGGAAGCTGATCCTGTCGCCGATCTGGGGCATCACGCCGTTCTTCATGGATCTCGTTGGCCTGAAAGCCTTCTTCGGCCCATGGCTTGGAAAACCCGGCTCGGCGCTGATCGCGGTGTCGCTGATCTCCGTCTGGCAGAATGTCGGCATTCCCATGATGCTGATCTATGCAGCCCTTCTCAACATCCCCGATGAGGTCATCGAGGCGGCCGAATGCGACGGGATCACCGGCTGGAGCCAGTTCTGGAAGATCAAGCTGCCGCTGGTGCTGCCGGCCATCGGCATGGTCTCGATCCTCACCTTCGTCGGAAATTTCAATGCCTTCGACCTGATCTACACGGTGCAGGGCGCCCTGGCGGGGCCGGACGGATCGACTGATATCCTCGGCACGCTGCTTTACCGCACCTTCTTCGGCTTCCAATTGCAGCTGGGTGACCGCTCCATGGGCGCGACCATCGCCACCGTGATGTTCCTGATCATCCTCGCCGGCGTCTCGCTTTATCTTTTCGGCATCCAGCGGCGCGTCCGCCGCTACCAGTTCTAACGGAGGACGCACCATGTCAAAGGCACGTATTTCGCCGCTGCGCTCCAGCTTCGTCCACCTGGCCCTTGCCGGCTATACTGTGGTGGCACTGTTCCCGGTCGTCCTGACCATCCTCAATTCGCTGAAGGACAAGAACGCGATCTTCCGCACGCCGCTGCAGCCGCCGACGGCCGAGACCTTCAGCCTGATCGGTTACACGACCGTGCTGAAGCAGGGTGATTTCATCGGCTATTTCCAGAACAGCCTGATTGTCACCGTCATCTCGATCTTCTTCGCGCTGCTGTTCGGCGCCATGGCCGCCTTCGCGCTTTCGGAATATCGTTTCCGTGGCAATACGCTGATGGGACTGTATCTGGCGATCGGCATCATGATCCCGATCCGGCTCGGCACGGTCGCCATCCTGCAGGGCATGGTTGCGACCGGTCTCGTCAATACGCTGACGGCGCTGATCCTCGTGTATACCGCGCAAGGCCTGCCGCTGGCGATCTTCATCCTGTCGGAGTTCATGCGAACGGTATCCGACGATCTGAAGAATGCCGGGCGCATCGATGGCCTGTCGGAATATGCCATCTTCTTCCGCCTCGTGCTGCCGCTGGTCCGCCCGGCCATGGCGACGGTCGCCGTCTTCACCATGATCCCGATCTGGAACGACCTCTGGTTTCCGCTGATCCTGGCGCCCGGCGAAGCCACCAAGACGGTCACGCTCGGCAGCCAGGTGTTCATCGGCCAGTTCGTCACCAACTGGAACGCGGTGCTTGCCGCCCTGTCGCTGGCAATCTTCCCGGTTCTCATCCTCTACGTCATCTTCTCGCGGCAATTGATCCGCGGCATCACCGCAGGAGCCGTCAAGTAATGGAAAAGCCCGTTCGTGTCCTCGTCGCCGGCCTCGGAAACATGGGTCGCAGCCATGCGCTCGCCTATCACAACAATCCCGGTTTCGAGATCGTCGGCCTCGTCAATCGCTCCAAGCCGACACTGGCGCCGGAACTCGGCGGCTACGAAATCCATCCGGATTTCGAGGCGGCGCTGAAGGCGCTGAAGCCGGATCTCTGCTCGATCTGCACCTATTCCGACAGCCATGCCGATTATGCCGTCATGGCGTTCGAGGCCGGCTGTGACGTGTTCATCGAAAAGCCGTTGGCGACAACGGTTGCCGATGCCGAGCGTGTCGTGGCCGCAGCGAAGAAAGCGGACAAAAAGCTCGTCGTCGGCTATATCCTGCGCCATCATCCATCCTGGGTGCGCCTGATCGCCGAAGCGCGCAAGCTCGGCGGTCCCTATGTTTTCCGCATGAACCTCAATCAGCAGTCCTCCGGTCCAACCTGGATGACGCACAAGTCGCTGATGGAAACCACGCCGCCGATCGTCGATTGCGGTGTTCATTATGTCGACGTCATGTGCCAGATCACCGATGCGAAGGCCGTCGAGGTGCGCGGCATGGGCCTGCGCCTGTCGAATGAAATCGCTGCGGACATGTACAATTACGGTCACCTGCAGGTGATCTACGAGGACGGCTCGGTCGGCTGGTATGAGGCAGGCTGGGGACCGATGATTTCGGAAACCGCCTTCTTCGTGAAGGACGTGATGTCGCCGAACGGCGCGGTCTCGATCGTCATGGATCCAAACGCGAAATCTGACGATATCGACACCCATACGAAGACGGCCGTCATCCGCGTGCACAGGGCCGAAACCGGCGCGGACGGCAAGTTCGTGCACAAGGACGAAGACCTGAAGATGGACGGAGAGCCGGGCCACCAAGAACTCTGCGACCGGGAACAGGCCTATGTGCTGAAGGCCATCACCGAAAATCTCGACCTCGAACGGCATATGAACGACGCCGTCCAGTCGCTGCGCATCTGCCTTGCGGCCGATGAGAGCGTGCGGACGGGCCAGCCGGTCAAGTTTTAATCCGATGACTGCCCTCCCGAAACAGGGTGGGGCACGAACGACAACGACAGTAAGGGGCCTCTCGTGGGATCACTGAATCTGAAATCCATTCGCAAGGCCTTTGGCAATCACGAAGTCCTGAAGGGCATCGATCTCGAGGTGAAGGACGGCGAGTTCGTCATCTTCGTCGGGCCGTCCGGTTGCGGCAAGTCGACACTGCTGCGCGTCATCGCCGGCCTTGAGGATGCGACCTCCGGCAGCGTCCAGATCGACGGGCAGGAAGTCATCACCACGCCGCCCGCCAAGCGCGGTATCGCCATGGTCTTCCAGTCCTATGCGCTCTATCCGCACCTGACAGTGAAGGACAATATGGGTCTGGGTCTCAAGCAGATGGGCGCGCCCAAGGCCGAGGTCGATGCCAAGGTCGCCAAGGCATCGAACATGCTGTCGCTGGAACCCTATCTCGCCCGGCGGCCGGCCGAACTGTCCGGCGGCCAGCGTCAGCGCGTTGCCATCGGCCGCGCCATCGTGCGTGAACCGAAACTGTTCCTGTTCGATGAGCCGCTGTCCAACCTCGATGCGGCACTGCGCGTCAACACCCGCCTGGAAATCGCCCGGCTGCACCGCAGTCTCAAGGCAACGATGATCTATGTTACCCATGACCAGGTCGAGGCGATGACGCTCGCCGACAAAATCGTCGTGCTCAATGCCGGTCAGATCGAGCAGGTCGGTTCGCCGATGGAACTTTACAACAAGCCGGCCAACACCTTCGTCGCCGGTTTCATCGGTTCGCCGCAGATGAACTTCATCGAGGCAGGCAAGCTGGGCGACACGGAAGCCAAGACAATCGGTATCCGCCCGGAGCACATTACCCTGTCGCGCGAAAGCGGCGACTGGAAGGGCAAGGTCATCCATGTCGAGCATCTGGGTGCCGATACGATCCTCTACCTCGAAACCGAAGTAACCGGGCTCCTGACGGTGCGTCTGTTCGGCGAGCACAAATACGAAGTCGACGATGTCGTTTATTCAACGCCCAACAAGGCGGCGATGCACCGTTTCGGTGCCGACGATCGGGTTCTGCGATAGGTTTGGGACCTGATTTATAACCGAACGTTGATGCTCGTTGTCGTTTGGTAACGTTTTATTGTGCAGCGCATCATCGACTTGCACGCCCGGAAAAATTAACATACGACTGTGTTTGTATAATTGATGCGGCAAGCCGGATGGCAACAACGACCTGTCGCATCATATTGATTTTTCCGAATTTCCAGCCGTGGCTGACGTCTCTTCCCAGGACGATCGCCTTGAGGCTGGCCTTTGCGCGTGGAACCGAAAATGCGGATGAACCGACCGATACTGGCTGCAACCGTGGCTGCCCTGCTTGTTCTCTCCGGCTGCCAGGAAGGCGAGGGCGAAAAGCAGGCCGCGCCGTCCTATCCGCCGCCGCAGGTCTCAGTGATTACCACCAAGACCGAAGATATCCCGATCACCAACGACCTGCCGGGCCGTATCGCCCCGACGCGGATCTCCGAGGTCCGCCCGCGTGCGACCGGCATCGTCATCGAGCGTGTGTTCGAGCAGGGCTCGATCGTCAAGGAGGGCGACGTGCTCTACCGCATCGATCCAGCCTCCTTCCAGGTTCAGGTCGAGAGTGCCGAAGGCACGCTGCGTCGCGCGCAGGCCGTCCAGCTACAGGCGCGTCAGGCGGCTGAGCGCCAGGAACAGCTGCGCAAGTCCGGCGTGGCCACGGGCCAGAATTTCGATGATGCCGTGGCCCAGCTGGCGCAGGCGGATGCGGATGTCGCGATCGCAGAGGCTGGTCTCGCAACGGCCAAGCTCAATCTGCAATACACCAACGTAACCGCGCCGATTAACGGCCGCATCGGTCGTGCTCTGATCACCGAAGGTGCGCTTGTCAGCGCCAACGGCTCGGAAAACCTCGCGACGATCCAGCAGCTCGATCCCGTCTACGCCGACTTCACCCAGTCTGCGACGGATCTCATCCGTCTGCGCAAGTCGCTGCAGGCCAGCGCTTTGGCGGATGGCAAGAAGGAAGCCAAGGTCAACCTGATCATGGACGACGGCAGTGCCTATGCGCATGCCGGAAAACTGCTGTTTTCGGAAGCGGCCGTTGATGAAACCACCGGTCAGGTGACCCTGCGCGGCGAATTCCCCAATCCGGACGGCGATCTTCTGCCGGGCATGTATGTGCGCGTGCTGATCGAGCAGGGTATCGAAAAGAACGCCATTGCCGTGCCGACGCAGGCCGTCCAGCGCGACACGTCGGGTGTTGCGCAGGTCTACGTCGTCAAGGACGACAAGACGGCCGAATTGCGCACGGTCTCGGCCGGCCAGGTGCTCGGCGATCAGTGGGTGATTCGCGACGGCCTGAAGGCTGGCGAGAAGGTCATAGTCGAAGGGTTCCAGAAGGTACGGCCCGGCGCGCCTGTCGAGCCGACGGACTGGAAGGCCGGGGCAGCGCAGCCGGCTGACGGAAAGCCGGCGGAAGCCAAGGAAGGCGGTGCGAAGCCGGCGGCTGAGGCAACCGGCGCAGACAAGCCCGCGGATGGCGCCGCCAAGCCGGCCGAGGAAGCAAAGCCTGCTGACGCCAAGCCCGCCGAACAGGCGAAGTGAGGACCTGATCGATGCCCAGTTTCTTTATCGACCGGCCGATCTTTGCGTGGGTCGTCGCGCTTTTCATCATGATCGCCGGCATCATCGCACTGCCATTGCTGCCGATTTCGCAATATCCGAACGTCGCGCCGCCGCAGATCTCGATCAACACCAGCTATCCCGGCGCCTCATCGGAAGAGACCTATCAGAGCGTCACGCGGCTCATCGAAAATGAGCTGAACGGCATCGAAGGCATGCAGTATTTCTCTTCCACGTCGAGTGCGGCGGGAAGTGTCTCGATCAACGTGACTTTCTCTCCCGGCACGGATTCCGGCGATGCGTCGATCGACGTCCAGAACCGCGTTCGCCGCGTCGAGGCGCGCCTTCCCGATGCCGTGCGCCAGCAGGGCATCGAGGTCGAGGAGGCCGGTTCCGGCTTCCTGATGATCGTCGCGTTGACGTCTACGGACGGTTCCATGGACGCGGTTTCGCTGGGAGATTATCTCAGCCGCAACGTGCTCAACGAGATCCAGCGTGTCGAAGGCGTCGGCCGGGCGCAGATGTTCGCGACAGAGCGCGCCATGCGCATCTGGCTCGATCCGGACAAGATGCGTGGTCTCAACCTGACGGCCGGCGACATCAATTCGGCGATCACCGCGCAGAATGCCCAGGTTGCATCCGGCAGCATCGGCGCCCAGCCGAACCCGATCACGCAGCAGATCAGCGCGCCCGTGCTGATCAAGGGACAGCTGACCTCGGCCGAAGAGTTTGGGGCGATCATCCTGCGTGCCAATCTCGACGGATCGACGGTGCGCCTGCGCGACGTCGCGCGCATCGAGATCGGTGGCCAGGATTACAGCTTCTCCACCCGACTGAACGGCAAGCCATCCGCCGCTATCGGTGTGCAGCTGACACCGACCGGCAACGCGCTGGCCACGTCCACGGCCATCAAGGCGCGCATGGACGAACTGGCCGCCTTCTTCCCGGCAGGCGTCGAATATTCGGTTCCCTACGATACGTCGCCCTTCGTGGCGATCTCGATCGAGAAGGTTCTCCATACCCTGCTCGAAGCCGTGGCGCTGGTGTTCCTGGTGATGTTCCTGTTCCTACAGAACATCCGCTATACGATCATTCCCACGCTGGTCGTGCCGGTGGCGCTGCTCGGCACCTGCGCGGCCATGCTCGCCATGGGCTTCTCCATCAACGTTCTGACCATGTTCGGCATGGTTCTGGCCATCGGCATTCTCGTCGACGATGCGATCATCGTCGTCGAAAACGTCGAGCGCATCATGTCCGAGGAAGGCATCACGCCGAAGGCTGCCACCAAGAAGGCTATGAAGCAGATCACCGGTGCTGTCATCGGCATCACGCTGGTTCTGTCGGCGGTGTTCATCCCAATGGCCTTCTTCCCAGGTGCGGTCGGCGTCATCTACCAGCAGTTTTCGCTGACCATGGTCGTGTCGATCCTGTTCTCGGCGCTTTTGGCTCTGACGTTGACCCCGGCGCTGTGCGCCAGCTTCCTGAAGCAGGTTCCGAAGGGCCATCACCACGCCAAGCGCGGCTTCTTCGGCCTGTTCAACCGCGGCTTCGACAAGGCGTCGCATGGATATAGCGGCTGGGTCTCCGGCATGGTGACGCGCACCTGGCGCTTCATGCTGATCTATGTCGTGCTGCTCGGCGGCCTTGGCTACCTGTTCCTGCAGCTGCCGTCGTCCTTCTTGCCTGACGAAGACCAGGGTTTCGTCATCGTCTCGATGCAGCTGCCGTCGGAAGCGACCGGCAACCGTACCACCGAGGTCATCGAGCAGACGGAAGCCATCTTCAGCAAGGAACCGGCCGTCGAACGCATCATCGCCATCAGCGGTTTCTCGTTCTCCGGTACCGGCCAGAATGCCGGCCTCGCCTTCGTGACGTTGAAGGACTGGGCCGAGCGCGGACCGAGTGATGTTGCCTCTGTTATCGCCGGCCGGGCATCGGGCGCCATGTCCCAGATCAAGGATGCGATCAGCTTTGCGCTGTCGCCGCCGCCGATCCAGGGTCTTGGCACCTCGAACGGGTTCGAATTCCGCCTGCAGGATCGCGGCGGCCAGGGGTCTGCAGCCCTTGCGGCGGCGCGTGATCAGCTTCTGGGCCTTGCGGCGCAGAGCCAGGTCATTTCGGGTGTTCGCGTCGACGGCCTGCCGGATGCGGCGCAGGTCAACCTGATCATCGATCGTGAAAAGGCCAACACATTCGGCGTTGCCTTCGCGGATATCAACTCGACGATCTCGACCAATCTCGGCTCGTCCTATGTCAACGACTTCCCGAATGCCGGACGCCTGCAGCGCGTGACGGTTCAGGCCGACGAGAACCGGCGCATGCAGACAGCCGATCTCTTGAAGCTGAACGTGCGCAACTCGAATGGCGGCATGGTTCCGTTGTCGGCTTTCGCCAGCGTCGAATGGACAAGTGGCCCGACCCAGACGGTTGGCTATAACGGTTACCCGTCCGTGCCGATCAGCGGCCAGGCCAATGCGGGCTATTCTTCCGGTGAAGCGATCACGGAAATGGAGCGTCTCTTCTCGCAACTGCCCCCCGGCTTCGGCTATGAATGGACGGGCCAGTCACGCGAGGAAATCGCTTCGGGCACCCAGGCACCGCTGCTGGTGGCGCTCTCCTGCCTATTGATCTTCCTGTGCCTTGCCGCCCTCTACGAAAGCTGGAGCATTCCGGTTGCAGTGATGATGGTGGTGCCGCTCGGCGTCATCGGTGCGGTTCTCGCCGTCACGTTGCGAGACATGCCGAACGACGTGTACTTCAAGGTCGGCCTGATCGCGATTATCGGCCTGTCGGCCAAGAACGCCATCCTGATCATCGAGTTCGCCAAGGAGCAGATGGAGGCCGGAAAGCCGCTTCTGGACGCGACCATCGAAGCGGCGCATCTGCGCTTCCGGCCGATCCTGATGACCTCGCTCGCCTTTACCCTGGGCGTGCTGCCGTTGGCGATCGCCACCGGCGCAAGCTCGGGCAGCCAGCGCGCCATCGGTACCGGCGTCATGGGCGGCATGATTTCGGCGACGATCCTCGCGATCTTCTTCGTTCCGGTGTTCTTCGTCTTCATCATGAAGCTTTTCCGCCGGACGACGCTGAAGCCGATCGGGGCAGAGGAAGCCGCGCCGACACCGGCTGAATAAGGAAAGCGGCCCGCCGAAAGGCGGGCCTTTTTCAAAAGGGGAGAGCGCCATGCGCAGGACAAAGGCCGAGGCGGAAGAGACACGCAGCAGCATCCTCCATGCTGCCGAGCGGGTATTCTTCGAAAAGGGCGTTTCCAATGCGTCGCTCGACGATGTCGCCAAGGCAGCCGGCGTCACGCGTGGTGCCATCTACTGGCATTTCTCTAACAAGACCGATCTCTTCCTCGAACTCTACAACACCGTCTCGCTGCCGCTGGAGGACATGGTCGTTCGTGATACCGAGCAACCGGCCTCCGAAGTGCTCGGGGTCATCGAGGCATCTGCCGGCAACTGGCTGGACGATCTTGCAGCGGACGAGCACCGGCAGCGCATCTTCACCATTCTCCTGCGTTGCCCCTATGACGAGGATCTCATGCCGGTGCTGGACAAGCAGCGGGAGGTCGATGACCGTCACACGGTCATGCTCGACAATGCCTTTGACCGGGCGAGAAACGAAGGCTTCCTCAGCGGCAACTGGACGCCGCAATCGGCGACAAAGGCGTTACGCTGGATGATGGAAGGGCTGTGCAGCGAATGGCTGCTGTTCGGCCGCCGCTTCGATCTGGCGGCCGAGGGCAAGGAAGGACTGAAGCGGCTGTTCGACAGTTTCCGCCCGGCTCCAGTCGCCATCGCTTCGGCTTGAGCCTACTGGAAGACGATGGTCTTATGGCCGTTCATCATGACGCGGTTTTCCAGATGCAGCTTGACGGCGCGGGCAAGCACCCGGCTTTCGATGTCGCGCCCTGTGGCGACAAAATCCTCGGCCGTCATCGCATGGGTCACGCGCTCGGTTTCCTGCTCGATGATCGGGCCTTCATCCAGATCCGGCGTGACATAATGGGCGGTCGCGCCGATCAGCTTGACGCCGCGTTCATAGGCTTGGTGATAGGGCTTGGCGCCCTTGAAGCTCGGCAGGAAGGAATGGTGGATGTTGATCGCCTTGCCGTACAGCCGCTTCGACAGATTGTCGGAAAGAACCTGCATGTAGCGGGCAAGGATCACCAGGTCGGCGCCGGTTTCCTGGACAAGCTGTAACAGCTTTTCTTCCTTCTCCGCCTTGTTCTCCTTGTTCACCGGCCAACAGTAATAAGGGATGCCCTCCAGTTCCGCGGTGCGCTGGCTGTCATTGTGGTTGGAGACGATTGCCACGACCTCGGCATTCAGCCAGCCGACACGGGTCTGGTAGATCAGATGCAGCAGGGCATGGTCGAATTTCGAGACGAGGATGAGGATGCGCGGCTTGCGGCCGCCATCGGTGATGCTGATCTTCATGCCAAAACGATCGACCGGGGCTTTCAGCGCCCGCTCCAGATCGTCGCGTGACGTCCCCGGGGGAACCTGGAAGGCGATGCGCATGAAGAACTGGTTCGACTGCATGTCGCGATACTGGTTGCTTTCGGCGATGTTGGCGCCGGCTGCGGCGAGTTCCGTCGTGACCGCTGCGACGATGCCGGGCTTGTCGTCGCAGGACAGGACGAGGATGAAAGTCTGCAATGCCATGATGTCCTCCCAGAAGATGTGTGGCCGGAGGATCACGATTCCATCTGGCCGACGCATGCCCGGTATCGACGGGACACCACGGCGGCAAGGGGTTTGCCCGGAGCGCGCATCCCTTTCTATCATCCTGACGGACTGAATCCGTCAGGAGGGGAAAACGGCATGGCAAATGCAAGAATCGCCGCTTTGCATGGCGGTGCCATGACGGAATATTGCAGAGGTCTTTGAATCAGGCCGAGGTTGCCTTGAACTTGCTCATCAGGTAGGGGCCGGACAGGGCCGGACCGTATTTCGGCGTTTCCCCATCGGTAAGGCAGGCATCGAGCACGGTGATCTCGGCATCCCAGTTCGGCTGGTGGAAGAAGGCCAGCGACTGCCGGCGCGCCATGCCACCGTCTTCGGGTGACGGATTGACGACACGGTGGAGGGTGGAGACCCAGCGGTCATTGGTCCAGCGCGCCATCAGGTCGCCGATATTGATGACGAAGGCGCCGGGAACCGGCGGGACCGGTGTCCATTGCCCATCCGGCGTGATGATCTCCAGCCCTTTGGAACCTTCCTGCGGCAGAAGGATCGTCAGGCTGCCATAGTCTGTGTGGGCACCGGCGCGCAGTTGGCCGGGCTTCGGCGGCACATGCTGTTCCGGATAATTGAGTGCACGCAGGGCGCTGATCGGCGCGTCGATGAAACCTTCGAAATAGTCTTCCGGCAAGCGCAGCGCTACGGCAAAGAGCCGCATCACGCGGGCGGCGAGATCTTCCAGCGCGGCGTAATAGGTCTTCCATGCCTCGACGAACCCATCGGGCTCATTCGGCCAGATCGTCGGCGCATAGCAGAAGGCCAAGGCCTCCGGATCGGTGATCGAGGCGGGCTGGCGGAGCGGACCGCCGTTGAAGCTTTCCTTGAGATCGGGTGGGCTATCGACATCGCGCGATTTTGCCAGCGCCTCCAGTTCCGGGCCGAGATAGCCGTAGGGATAACCCTTGTAGGGCGCGCGGGCCTTTTGCTTGTCCTGCGGGGACAGATCGAAGAACGCGTGTGCCTTTTCCCAGACGGCATCGATCACCGCCTGCGGCACGCCGTGATTGGAGATGGCAAGAAATCCCGTCTCGCGGCAGATCGCATCGACCCGGTCGCCGAGTGCCCGTTTCGTGGCCCCGTCAGCTTTCTCGAAGGCACCGAGGTCGAAAACGGGAAAGGTGCGATCGGTCATGCATTGGCTCCGGATAAGATGAAATCCCGTCCATCATGCAGCCGGGAAGCCGCAATGCAAGTCGCGGCTTCTTGCCTTGATCGTTAGTGTGCTTCGTCCCAGTTGTGGGCGGCGCGAGCATCGACCTTCAGCGGCACTTTCATGTCGAGCGCCGGCATGGCGGCATTTTCCATGACCTCGACGATCAGCGGGATCGCGCGCTCGACATCGGCATCCTCAACCTCGAAGATCAGTTCGTCATGCACCTGCAGGAGCATGCGGACGCGCTGCGCAAGGCCTGCCTGTTCGAGGGCCGGCTCCATCTTCACCATGGCGCGGCGGATGATGTCGGCGGCCGAGCCCTGGATCGGGGCGTTGATCGCGGCGCGTTCGTTGAAGGCGCGATGCGAGGGGTTTGACGAACGGATGTCCGGATAGTGCGCACGCCGGCCGAAGATGGTTTCGACATAACCGTTCTCGCGAGCGAACGCCTTGGTGCTGTCCATATAGTCGCGGATGCCGGGGAAGCGCTCGAAATACTTCTTGATATAATCGCCGGCCTCGGAGCGCTCGATCGACAGCTGGTTGGCAAGGCCGAAAGCCGAGATGCCGTAGATGATACCGAAGTTGATCGCCTTGGCGCGCCTGCGGATTTCACTCGGCATGCCTTCGACAGGCACGCCGAACATTTCTGACGCTGTCATGGCGTGAATGTCGATGCCATCCGAGAAGGCCTGTTTCAGCTGCGGAATCTCAGCCACATGGGCAAGCACCCGCAGTTCGATCTGGCTGTAGTCGGCTGAAACCAGCTTGTGGCCGGGCGTCGAGATGAAAGCCGTGCGGATTTTGCGGCCTTCGGCGGTGCGCACCGGAATGTTCTGCAGGTTCGGATCGGATGATGAAAGCCGCCCCGTCGTGGTTGCTGCGAGCGCATAGGAGGTATGGACGCGCTTCGTTTCGGGGTGAACGAAGCCGGGAAGGGCGTCGGTATAGGTGGATTTCAGCTTGGTCAGCTGCCGCCAATCGACGATCTTCCGCGGCAATTCATGGCCTTCGACGGCCAGTTCCTCCAGTACCTGTGCCGAGGTCGACCACTGGCCGGTCTTGGTTTTTGCACCGCCGGGAAGACCGAGGCGGCCGAACAGGATGTCGCCCAGCTGCTTCGGCGAGCCGATGTTGAAGCTCTCGCCGACCAGCGCATAAATCTCGTGTTCGTGGGCGGCGGCACCCTGCGCCAGTTCGCCCGACAGGCGCGACAGGATCTGCCGGTCGATGGTGATGCCGCGCTCTTCCATACGGGCCAGCACCGGAACCAGCGGCCGTTCCAGCCGCTCATAGACGGTGTTGAGGTTCTTGGCTGCCAGGCGTGGTTTCAGCACCTGCCAGAGCCGCAGGGTGACATCCGCATCCTCCGCCGCATAGGCCGTTGCCTTGTCGATATCGACATAATCGAACGTGACGGAGGATTTGCCGGTGCCGGCGACGTCTTTGTAAGGAATCGGCTGGTGGCCGAGCCACTTTTCCGAGAGCGTATCCATGCCATGCGTGCCGGCGCCGGCATCAACCACATACGACATCAGCATCGTATCATCGAAGCTGGCAATGGTGATGCCGTGGCGCCGCATGACGAGATAGTCGTATTTGAGGTTTTGCGCGACCTTCAGGATCGACGGATCCTCAAGCAGGTCCTTCAGACGCTCGAGCGCCACCGGAGCCGGGATCTGGTTTTCCGCGAGCTTCAATCCATCACTGAACAGGTCATTGCCACCGGTCTTGTGGATCAGCGGCACGTAAGCCGCGCGGATGTCGGTGCCGGACGGGTTTTTGCTGTTGTCGGCGATCGCCAGCGAGAAGCCGACGAGATCGGCCTGCATGGCGTCGAGCGAGGTCGTTTCGGTGTCGAAGGCGACAAGACCGGTTTCGCGGGCGGCGGCGATCCAGGAATCGAGCGTCGCGACGTCACGGATGGTTACGTAGGTGCTGCGATCGATCTTGGCATTGGCGAACAGTTCGGCGCGTGCCTGGGCAAGGCCTGAGGGCGTCGCAGCCGGTGGTCCGGCATCGGCCAAGCTTGCCAAAGCTTCTGCCGCGTCTTCGGCACTGCCGAGCGCTGCGGATTTCGCCGAGGACAGCGCGGAAGGTGGTGGTGGGGAGGCGAGTTCGCCCTTGTCGAGGTCCGGCCCGTGGGCGGCGGCACCCCATTCGACAGGAACGTTGGCGACTTCGACCGCATCTGCGTTCGTGTCGGTGGCGGCTGCAACGCGGCGCGTCAGCGTCGTGAATTCCATCGCCTTCAGGAAGGCGACGAGCTTCGGGCCATCCTGCGGGTGAAGTTCGAAATCCTCTATCGGCACGTCGATCGGCGTATCGGTTTTCAGCATTACCAGCTGGCGCGACAGGCGGGCCAGATCGGCGTTGGCGATGATGTTTTCGCGGCGCTTCTGCTGCTTGATCTCGCCGGCGCGGGAAAGCAGCGTGTCGAGATCGCCGAACTCCTCCAGCAATTGCGCCGCCGTCTTCGGGCCGATGCCGGGAATGCCCGGCACGTTGTCAGTGGAATCGCCGGTCATCGCCTGCAGGTCGATCATCTTTTCCGGTGGCACACCCCATTTCTCGATCACTTCCGGGATCGAGATCTGCTTGTCCTTCATGCTGTCATACATGGAGACATTGGCGCTCACGAGCTGCATCAGGTCCTTGTCGGACGAGACGATGGTCACATCGGCGCCGGCGGCTTCCGCCATCCGGGCATAGGTGGCAATGAGGTCGTCAGCCTCGAAGCCTTCCTTCTCGATGCAGGGCAGGTTGAAGGCCCGGGTAGCATGGCGGATCAGGCCGAATTGCGGGATCAGGTCTTCCGGCGGCGCCGTGCGGTTGGCCTTGTACTGGTCGTAAAGCTCGTTGCGGAAGGTCTTGGACGAATAGTCGAAGATGACGGCGAAATGGGTCGGCGTCACCCCGACCGACGTGTCGCGCGCATCGGTGAGCAGCTTCCACAGCATGTTGCAGAAACCGGAGACGGCATTGACCGGCAGGCCGTCCGATTTCCGGTTCAGCGGCGGGATGGCGTGGAACGCCCGGAAGATGAATCCGGAGCCGTCGACGAGGAAGAGATGATCACCTTTTTTCATGGCGACAAGGGATAGCGCGGGCCGCGATGGGCGTCCATATTTCATTCAAGGCGCGGCCACTTTTGTGCAAACCGTAAAGAACGGAGGGCCCTCACGGGAACGTTACCAATTTGTAATGCCGCCTGATTGTCCCCCTCCCTTGAAAAGCCACATTTGGAACCACAAATCATAACCAACGGCACCTGAACACGCCGTCGTCTGGTCAAAGGCCTGTCCCCCGCCGAAGCCAGATGTGAGGACAAAGGCCTATCCCCCCTCTCCGGGCCTTTGTCCAATTCTCACAAGACCGCCGTGGCTCCGCCTCCGCCACGGCGGTTTTTGTTTGTCCGGGCGGAGCCATCACATCAGCGTGAAATTTTGTTTCCGCATGGTCCATCGCCTGCAATGCAACTTGTGTTCGTGGCGGCCGGGAGTTACCCATAGACATGGCCTTCGATCGTATGGAATCTGCGACATACCTGGCTAGTCTTCTGGCGAAGAGTTTCTCCCGCGCCCTGCAGGAGAGAGGCCAGAAACTCGGCTTTGCGCCGGGGCAGTTTCCCGTCCTCCTGGAGTTGTGGAGCGAGGAGGGGCTGACCCAGAAGCAGCTTCTCGACCGCATGGATATCGAACAGGCGACCATGGCCAATACCTTGGCGCGCATGGAGCGTGACGGCCTGATCGTCCGGCGCAAGCATCCGACCGACAAACGTGCCCAGCAGATTTTCCTGACGGACAAGGCGAAGCAGATGGAAGCGGAAGCGAAGGAGGCGGCTCTGGCCGCCGATCAATCGCATTTTTCAGGCTTCCGGCATTTCGAGCGCGAACTCCTGCTCGAATACATGCGCATGGCAATCGCCAACGGCACGCGCAATTAAAGCGGCAAAGGTCGACCGATCAAAAGATTTTGCTTAAAGCTGCCGTCATCTTTGTCTAGGTTCCGACCCACTCAAGAAGGATTCGGACATGACAGAGACGACCAGCATTCTCACCCGCGCGGATGATAACCTGCCCAAGAGCCTCGACCGGCTTTTCGAACTCGTGCGCATCCAGTCGATCTCGACGGATCCGGCTTACAAGGCCGAGTGCCGCAAGGCGGCGGAATGGCTGGTGGCGGAGTTGACGAGCCTCGGTTTCGAGGCCTCGGTGCGCGATACGCCCGGCCATCCGATGGTCGTTGCCCATCACGCCGCCGAAAAGGCCGGCGCGCCGCATGTCCTGTTCTACGGTCATTACGATGTCCAGCCGGTCGACCCGCTCAATCTTTGGGACACGGCGCCGTTCGAACCGTCGATCAAGGAGCTGGATGGTGGCCGCAAGGTCATCACCGGCCGCGGCACCGCCGACGACAAGGGGCAGTTGATGACCTTCGTCGAGGCCTGCCGGGCCTACAAGGAAACCAGGGGGACGCTGCCCTGCGAGGTGACCATCCTGTTCGAGGGCGAGGAAGAATCCGGTTCGCCGTCACTGAAGCCGTTCCTGGAAGCCAATTCCAGGGAACTGAAAGCGGACTACGCTCTCGTCTGCGATACCAGCATGTGGGACCGCGACACACCGGCCATCTCGGCGGGATTGCGTGGTCTTGTTGGTGAGGAAGTCGTCATCACCGCCGCCGATCGCGATCTGCATTCCGGCTATTTCGGCGGTGCTGCTGCCAATCCGATCCATATCCTGACAAAGATTTTGGCCGGCCTGCATGACGAGACCAGCCGCGTTACGCTCGATGGCTTTTACGAAGGCGTCGAGGAGACCCCGACACAGATCAAGGCGGCCTGGGAAACGCTTGGCCAGACATCCGAGAAGTTCCTCGGTGAAATCGGCCTGTCCATTCCGTCGGGCGAAAAGGGACGCTCCGTGCTGGAATTGACCTGGGCGCGTCCGACGGCTGAGGTCAACGGCATCTGGGGTGGCTATACGGGGGAGGGCTTCAAGACCGTGATCGCGGCGCAGGCTTCAGCGAAAGTGTCCTTCCGCCTCGTCGGCGCCCAGAACCCGGACAAGGTTCGCGAGGCTTTCCGCGCCTATGTGACATCGCAGATCCCGGCGGATTGCTCGGTCGAGTTCCACAAGCATGGCGGCTCACCGGCCATTCAGCTGCCCTACGATTCGCCATTGCTCAACACCGCGAAATCGGCACTGTCGGACGAATGGCCAAAGCCTGCCGTGGTCATCGGCATGGGCGGATCGATCCCGATCGTCGGTGACTTCCAGAAGATGCTGGGCATGGAATCCCTGCTGGTCGGTTTCGGCCTGTCCGACGACCGTATCCATTCGCCAAACGAGAAATACGAGCTGCAGTCCTTCCACAAGGGCATCCGCTCCTGGATCCGTATTCTCGACGCGCTGGCGGCCTGAACGGCTCGTTGTTAACGGTTAGCACCCTTGACCCTGCCGGTCGGGGGTGTTCTCATCGCCAAGATGACGTTGTGCCTACATTTCCCGAGAAGCCGCGCCCCATGAAAACGGTCCGCAAATTTGCCTGGCCGGTCATCGGACTGGCCGCGATCCTGTTTTCGCTCTACGGCCTGTATCATGAGTTGCATGGCCTCTCGGCTGCGGATTTTCTGTCGAGTGTCTATGCCGTGCCGCTGAAGGGCTGGCTGCTGGCCGGATGCGCCACGCTCGCTGCCTATGCCGCGCTCGCGGCTTATGATCATCTGGCGTTGGAACATCTGGGGCACCGGATTTCCCTGTGGTTCATCACCGTCTGTTCCTTCACCGCCTATGCCCTGTCGCATACGGTCGGCGCTTCCGTCTTCTCCGGCGCAGTGGTCCGATACCGGGCCTATGGATCGAAAGGGCTGACGGCGGCTGAAACCGGTGTTCTCGTCGCTTTCTGTTCCTTCACCTTCGCGCTGGGCACGCTGATGTTGTCGGCGATCGTGCTTCTGCTTGAACCCGATATCACTGCGCGCTTTGCGAAATTCCTGCCGGTCGGCGCGTCGATCTCCACGGGGCTGATCATTCTGGCGCTGATCGCGCTCTATGTCGTCGGCAGCCTTGTCGGCTTCAGGCCGCTCAAGACCCGCTGGTTCAAGCTGGAATATCCCAAGCCTTCACTCGCCCTGCGGCAATTGCTGATCGCGCCAGTCGAGCTGATCGCGGCGGCGGCCATCATCTATTTCGCGCTGCCGGAGGCCGGAAATCCGGGTTACATGGTCATCCTCGGCGTTTTCCTCGCCTCGTTTTCGGCGGCCCTGTTGTCCCATGCGCCGGGTGGACTCGGCGTTCTGGAACTGATGTTCATCGCTGCCCTGCCGGAAATGGACCCCGCCGGCGTGCTGGCCGGGCTGGTGATCTTCCGGTTGTTCTATCTCGTCATTCCCTTCCTGATGGCACTGATCGTCGTCGTCATTTTCGAGCGCGGGCAGTTCCTGGCCGGGCGCAGGGCCGAGCAGGATAGAATTAGGGATTTGCGGTAGATCACCCGTCACGAAGGCGAGTGGCAGACCTTCGGCAGGACTTTCTCCAGCGGCCCATCCACCTCTTTCAGTTCGGCACTCTCGATATGCAGCGGCGTGAACGGTGGTTCCTGGATCGCCGCATTGACGATGCGGGTGACATAACATCCGGCGAACACGTGCTCCTTTCCGCCTTCCTCGATCGATTTGATCGCGACCGGCACTGGCGCATAGATGCTGCCCGCCGCCCCCTCGGTGGTTACCTTGCCGGTGATCACCTCGACGCCGACGGTCTTGGCATAGCCCTTCACGAAGGATTGGTAATCG
The DNA here is from genome assembly GCF_001425605.1 of Rhizobium sp. Leaf453. Lineage (GTDB taxonomy): Bacteria > Pseudomonadota > Alphaproteobacteria > Rhizobiales > Rhizobiaceae > Pararhizobium. The sequence goes on from NZ_LMRG01000012.1 coordinate 472,641, forward strand.
TCGAACGGCTTACTGAAATAGCTGTAGGCGCGGGAAAATTCCTTGCGGTTGATGGCGTTGTAAAGCGACTTGACCAGTGCCGCGCCGTCGGAGCGATCGTCGACATAGGGAATGTCCTGCGCGCGGGCGGGAAGGGCGGTTGCGCAAAGCGCTGCCAGCAATGTGGTGGAAATGAAAATCGTCTTCATGCGTGTCGCTCCCGTGTGTGAGTGCGCACCGTTCAACGCCGATGGGGCAATTTGAAGATTGGGAGACAGTCTTGGGGACAATAATCCCGCAAAAAACAAAAAGGCCGGGAAATCCCGACCTTTCACAATGCGTTTCAACACACCTGCCAGTACATCCGTGGTCAACCGCGGAAGCGCATTTCACCGGCGCGTATCATCGCGCCAGATTTGGTATTAGGCAGCCTGCAGGTTGTCAGCAGACATCTTGCCCGACTTGCGGTCCTTGACCAGCTCGAAGCTGATCTTCTGGCCGTCGTTGAGGCCGCGCATGCCAGCGCGCTCTACAGCCGAGATGTGGACGAAAACGTCCTGGCTGCCGTCGTCCGGCTGAATGAAGCCGAAGCCCTTTGTCGAGTTAAACCATTTTACTGTGCCAGTGGCCATAACGATCCCTTTCTCTAGCAAATTATAGTGAACCAAGCCGTGGTATTACAGCGAGGCTTGATGTTCGAATCTGAAGGAAAGTTCGTCCAATTGCGCGCAAAGTCGCAAAAACCAAAGTCATCTAACAAATATCGACCAAGGCTCAGATAGGTTGCTTGAGCGCTGGCGTCAAGTTTTATTATTTTTATTTCGTCGTTGCCGTTGTTTTCGCTCGATTTTACCGGGGGCGCAGCGGAAAAATTTCAGATGTATTTTCTCCCGCAGTCGTTCTGAGAATGCGTGACCGTCCTAGAATCGGTAAGCTCATTCTAGAGATTTGTGGCCTGCGATATTGATTTGTGCTGCTCCTGCGTCATCTCCGATATCTTGCCAGCCGATCGATCGGCTGTTCTGTTGGAGGAACCGCGATGCCGAAGGTCATAATCGCTTTAGCCTGTCTTTCCGTGCTTGTGCTGTCCGGCTGCGGCAACACCGTCCGCGGAATGCAGAAGGACGGTGCGCAGACAAGTCATGCGCTGGACGACGCCACGCACCGGATCGCCCGCGCAAATACCAATTGAGGGCGTCTTGCGGCCCTGATTGACGCGGATCTGCCAAAGGGAGTGCGTTGACGACCGGCATTCGTGTCGCGGCGTTCTAGCGGAACAGAGCCATGATGTTCTCGGAATTCGAATTGGCGATCTGCAGCGCCTGGATGCCGAGTTGTTCCTGTGTCTGCAGCGCCTTGAGACGGGTCGATTCCTCATTCATGTCGGCGTCGACAAGACGGCCGATGCCCTTGTCGATGATCGACATGAGCTCCGCCGCAAAGTCGGACTGCATGTCGATCCGGCTCTGAAAGGCCCCTAGCGCCGTCGCACCATCGATGATTCTCTCGCTGACGATGTCGATGTAATCGATGTAGCTGTCGAGCTTGGCTGGGTTCTGCGCGATGTCGATCTCGAGGAAGTTGATCGTCGGGATCGGCTCGATGCTGACACGGATCTGGTCGAAAGCGATTCTGGTTCCGCTGCCCCATGTCCGGTCCAAAGCGTGATCGGACTTCATCATGACGGTCGTTGCGGAGTTTGCCGCGATGATGAGACCGGGCCAATCCGGTGCAAGGAGGGAATTGAGCAGTGTCGCCATCTCCGCCGAAGTCTCGACCTTGCCGCTATCCTTTCCGAAGAGCGTGTTCACATAGGTTCTGTCGAACGAGTATGACTTGGGCGGAGCACCGTTCAGCGAGAATGAGAAATGGATATCCACGCCGTCTTCATTGTCGCCATCCTGGTGAACAATGAACTGCTGGAAGTTCAACTCCATCCCTGAGCCTCTCGTGCCGTAGTCGAAGCCGTTGGTGAGGCCGCCGGTGCCGACGGCAACGCTGGTGAGGTTGGCGATCTCGACATAGGAACCGTCGCCGTGAATCTGGTTCGTGCTGATGATCATCGTCTTTTTATCATGAACCCAGGGGCCTGAGCCTGGAGGATCCTGCACGATGCTGTTAGCGGATACATACGCGCCCTCAGCATTCAGCACGGAGTTGAGAACGCCGGCGAACTGCGTGTTCGTCGTGATGACTCCACCTAATGCGGCGTCATAGGCGTCGATCACGGCCTTATCGATGGTGATAGTCTTTGAATATCCGGGATAATATGGGCCGGGAAGTTCATTGAGATCTGCCTGCGTGCCGGTATAGCCGTGCGGATTGGTGTCTTCCTTGTCCAGGATGATGTCGAAGCTGATCTGGGCCCCGGGCGTATTGAAATCCAGCGATGATCCGACGGGAAAGTCGTTCAATCTGAAGCTGCCCGCCACACCGATTGATCCACTCGGGTACATCCAGCCCGAACCCTGGTTTCCATCATAGGGCGTGGAATCGATGGTCGTCGGCGGGTTGATGCTGGTGGTCAGATTGCGCATGCCGCCCAGCGTTTCGAGGTCGCGCGCGTCAGCCTGCAACAATCCGCCGCCGGTGCTGTTGAAGAGCGAGACGTCTGACAGGTGGACGTTCATCGTCTTCACGGAGACACCGCCTGAGGCGTTTCGCGTAAAGGAGGCTGCGCTCGTGGCTGCGTTAAGATCGTAGTCGTAGATGTTTGCAATATCGGTGACGAGCCAGTTCTGGCCGTTAAAACTGGCGGATTGGGCGACACTCCAGACCTGCTGCTTGTATTCGCTGAGTTCCTTTTGGATTTTCTGCTTGTCGACGCCGGGTTCTTTCGCGGCGACCAGTTTGGCCTTGAAGTCGCCGAGAATGTCGACGACCGCGTTCAGTCCTGTATAGGCCGTGTCCACCTTGGCTGCCGCAAATCCGAGCGCATCAGCGACCGCCGACATCGCGCGATTGTCCGACCGCATGGTCGTGCCGATCGACCAGTATGCAGCGTTGTCGGCCGCTGTCTGCACGCGCAAGCCAGAGGAAACCCGCCCTTGCGTGGCGGTCATGTCGCTGTCGATCGAGCGCAGAGTCTGGAGCGCAGCAATTGCGCCCGCATTTGTATGGATGCTGGTCAAAATGGCACACTGAAAAATTGGATTGATTGCCCATCATGGGCCGGCGGGTTGCAAACAGTAAACCGTCTCAATGGTAAACAATTCCTTAAAATATGTAATTTATGTAAACATTACAATAGATTAGATGATTCTTTCATTATGTATGACTCATCTTTAAATTGATAAGTTGCTTTGCTTGAGTACTGAAAAAAGTGCCGTTGTGGTTCGACAATGCAAACGTCACTTTCGTTTCGCCGTCAGATCGATCTGGGATACAATCGACGCTACGCTAACCTGATGATCGGGGATGACCATGCCGACAAAATTGTTCTTCGCGGATTCGATCGATGACCCCCGGCAGACATTGCTCGCCGGCGAGAATGCCTATGTGAAAACAGGCGTGGCCGTGGGATCAGTCGACAATGCGGCGCTCTATGGGACGACCAGCGATCACGAGTTCACGATCCATGGTGATGTCTTCGGCGGTTACATGGGGATTCTGAACAACGAGGATACGGCGCGGAACAATCACATAACCGTCGGAAAAACCGGAACGGTCGGGGCATCGTTTCACAGCGGCATCTATATGAGCGGCGGCGGTCACATCATCGCCAACTACGGCCAGATTACCGGTAGTTCCGGTATTACCATGTACACGATTTCAACCACGACCGAGTCCTCCATCCTCAACTACGGCATCATTCATGGTGAACACACGGGCATAGGCAGGCAGAATTCGGATGTGCGAGAAACGTTGAACATCACCAATTACGGTACGATTTCCGGCGGAAGCTACAGTTTCAGTTATTCGGCGGGCAATGCGGCCGAAAAAATCACCAACAAGGGCCTGATGGTCGGTGACATCCTTCTTGGCGACAATAACGACCGCTATGACGGACGGGAAGGGCGGGTCGATGGCATCGTCAATGGAGGCAGCGGTGCTGACAATCTCTATGGCGGCAGCGCCAATGACCAGATTTATGGGGAATCGGGAACCGATGTCCTGTCCGGTGGTGGCGGCGCCGACAGGCTGGACGGTGGCAGCAACACGGATACCGTCACCTATATATTCGCCCCGGGCGCCGTGATCGCCAGCCTCCAGGATTCCGGCCTCAATACAGGCGATGCCTTCGGCGACATCTATGTCAGCGTGGAAAACCTGGTCGGTTCGGCCTATGGCGACAGGCTCTACGGAGACTCCGGCGCCAACTCCCTGAGCGGCAGCGCCGGCAATGATCGGCTCTATGGATTGGCCGGCAACGACATCCTCTCCGGCGGTCCCGGCCAGGACATTTTCGTCTTCAACACGGCGCTCAGCGCATCGACCAATTACGACCAGATCTCGGGCTTCGATATCGCGGATGATACGATCCATCTCGACAACGCCTTCTACGTCGGCCTTGCCGCTGGGGCACTCCCGTCCTCGGCGTTTATTGCCAACCAGAGCGGCAGGGCGGCGGATGCGAGCGACCGCGTCATCTATGAATATGATACCGGCAGGCTGCTCTTTGACAGGGACGGGACAGGTTCCGCGTCTCCGATCCAGTTCGCCAAACTTGCCATCGGGCTGGCGGTAACGTCGGCCGATTTCTTCGTCATCTGACGGTTTCGCCTGCCCGGGACCGACAATGAGAAGATCGCTCCGGCGGGCGATCGGATCATGCTGAAAACGCAAGCGGATAGCGGCGCGTCTTTACGTCCCCTTAAATCGCCGCATTTACACTCCATCGCACCGATTGAAATCGGCGCGGCTCTGGCTTGCGCTCCCGAAACGCTCATCCGGAGCCAGCTTATCCCGACATGGCAGGAAAACGTACATCATCGCAAAGGATCGAGCCTTCGTTCGAAGGCGGGCGTGGCGAGCGTGATGACGGGGGACTGCGCGCCGATGCCCGCGATCGCGTCGGCGGTGGTGGCAGGAAGTCGAGCGGTTCCGGTGGCTCGAAGCCGCCGGCACGGAAAACCAAATCGAAGAGCCGCAGCCGCGGTTCGCGTGGCGGCGGTAGAGGTTTTACCGGCCTGATCCGTTCACTGGTCTATTGGTGCGTCGTCCTCGGCATCTGGGGCGCCATCGGCGCCGGGGGGCTGGTGCTCTATTACGGCGCCCGCATGCCGAGCGCCACCAGTTGGGCAATCCCCGACCGGCCGCCGAACGTCAAGATCCTGGCCGTCAACGGCGAGATCATCGCCAATCGCGGCGCGACCGGCGGCGAGGCGCTGTCGCTCGAAAACATGTCGCCCTATATCCCGCAGGCCGTCATCGCCATCGAGGACCGGCGCTTCTATTCGCATTTCGGCGTCGATCCGCTCGGCCTGGCGCGCGCCATGCTGACCAACATCACCACCGGCCGCATGGTGCAGGGCGGTTCGACGCTGACCCAGCAGCTTGCCAAGAACCTGTTCCTGTCGCCGGAGCGCACGCTGGAGCGCAAGGTGCAGGAGGTTCTCCTCTCGATCTGGCTGGAGCAGAAATACACCAAGGACCAGATCCTTGCGATGTACCTGAACCGGGTGTTCTTCGGCTCGAACGCCTATGGTGTCGAGGCGGCGTCGCGTCGTTATTTCAACAAGTCCGCGCGCGACGTGAACCTCGGCGAGGCAGCACTTCTCGCCGGTCTGCTGAAAGCCCCTTCGCGCCTGTCGCCGGCGCGCGATCCGAAGGCGGCGGAGGAGCGGGCGCAGGTCGTGCTGGGCACCATGCGCGAGGAGGGTTTCATCACCGACGCCGAGATCAAGACGGCGATGTCGCAGCCACCGACCAAAGCGAAGAGCTTCTGGTCCGGCGCGCAATATTATGTCGCCGACATGGTCATGGACCAGCTGCCGGGCATGGTCGGCGAGATCAAACAGGACCTGATCGTCGATACCACGCTCGATCTCGATCTCGAAAAGAAGGCCGAACAGACACTGGCCTCCAGCCTCGACGAATCCGGGCAGAAACTGAATGTCAGCCAAGCTGCGCTGGTCTCGATCGATGGTACGGGCGCGATCCGCGCTCTGGTCGGCGGCCGTGATTACGCCGACAGCCAGTTCGACCGTGCCGTCAAGGCGAGGCGCCAGCCGGGCTCCGCCTTCAAGCCTTTCGTCTATGCCGCCGCCATGGAGATCGGCCGCACGCCGATGTCGATTCGCAATGACGGACCTGTGCGCATCGGCAACTGGACGCCGGAAAACTATGACCAGAAATATCGCGGCGAAGTCTCGCTTGCGACAGCGCTTGCCAATTCGCTCAATACCATCGCCGCCCAACTGGTGATGGAGGTCGGCCCGCAGAACGTCATCAAGCTTGCCCACCGGCTCGGCATCGAATCGGAGATGCAATCCAACGCCTCGATCGCGCTGGGTACTTCCGAGGTCAGCCTCGTCGAGCTGACATCGGCCTATGCGCCGTTCATGAACGGCGGCTTCAAGGCAACGCCGCATGTCATCAAGCGCATTTCGACGGCGGATGGCAAGGTGCTCTACGAAAACACCTATGACAGCCCGCCGCGCGTTCTCGATCCCGCCGTTGTCAGTGAAATGAACCAGATGATGGTCGGCGTCATCGATCACGGCACCGGCAAGTCCGCCAAGCTCAAGGACTGGCAGGCGGCCGGCAAATCCGGCACCACACAGTCCTTCCGCGATGCGCTGTTCGTCGGCTTCACCAGCAACCTGACCACCGGCATCTGGTTCGGCAACGACGATGGCAAGTCGATGAAGAAGGTGACGGGCGGCGGTCTTCCGGCAAAAGCCTGGCACGATTACATGACCGCCGCGCACGAGGGCCTGTCGCCCGCGCCGATCTTTGGCACGACAGGCATCCAGCCGAGCTTCGGCGGCGATCAGGCATCGCCCGAGAGCATCGAAAACGTCATTTCGGGCGGTTCGGTCGACGAGTTCCCGCAGGCGCCGGTCACCGATGGCCAGATCGCCAATCAGGGGCAACCGGCCGATACCGCCAATTCCGGTCTCCTGCCGCCGGCCGATGTCGGCGAGACCACCGGCGCCACCCGGCGCACGACCCTGTTCGACATCCTGACAGGCGGTTGAAATCCATCCTTTCGTCCACATTTTCGGCTCGCAAGGACAGCATCGGCTCCTGCCGGGCCTGACTATTGAAGCAAGGCGGGCGGACGGTGAAATATCGCCTCTTGCGCAAGGCTGAATTTTCGTTGTTTTTGCGGCCAGCGGCTCTGTTTTTGCGCGTTTTCGGCCCGCAAGATGCCTTGCAGTCCGAAACACTGGTCCTTATATACGCCCCATCACCGTAGCTATCGCTGCGAATATTCCACAGACCCATCCCGTTAGGGGCTGTCAAATGAATGCCTGACCGGGTTCTGACAGTCCGCTTCAAGGAGAGAATGACATGGCTAAAGTAATCGGTATCGACTTGGGAACGACCAATTCCTGCGTCGCCGTCATGGACGGCAAGGACGCGAAGGTCATTGAAAATGCGGAAGGTGCGCGCACGACCCCTTCGATCGTTGCCTTCAACGACGACGGCGAGCGTCTGATCGGCCAGCCGGCCAAGCGTCAGGCCGTCACCAACCCGGAAAACACCCTGTTTGCCGTCAAGCGCCTCATCGGCCGCCGTTATGACGACAAGCTGGTTGAAAAGGACAAGGGCCTCGTTCCCTACAAGATCGTCAAGGGCGACAATGGCGACGCATGGGTCGAAGCCCACAGCGAAAAATATTCGCCGTCGCAGGTCTCCGCCATGATCCTTCAGAAGATGAAGGAAACCGCTGAATCCTATCTCGGCGAAAAGGTCACGCAGGCGGTCATCACCGTTCCGGCCTACTTCAACGACGCCCAGCGCCAGGCAACCAAGGACGCCGGCCGCATCGCCGGTCTCGAAGTCCTGCGCATCATCAACGAGCCGACCGCGGCTGCCCTGGCTTACGGCCTCGACAAGAAGGACGGCAAGACCATCGCGGTTTACGACCTTGGCGGCGGTACCTTCGATATCTCGGTTCTGGAAATCGGCGATGGCGTCTTCGAAGTGAAGTCGACCAACGGCGACACCTTCCTCGGCGGTGAAGACTTCGACATGCGTCTGGTCGAATATCTCGCAGGCGAGTTCAAGAAGGATCAGGGCATCGACCTGAAGAACGACAAGCTGGCCCTGCAGCGCCTCAAGGAAGCTGCTGAAAAGGCCAAGATCGAGCTTTCGTCCTCGCAGCAGACCGAAATCAACCTGCCGTTCATCACCGCTGATGCTTCGGGTCCGAAGCACCTGACGATGAAGCTGTCGCGTGCCAAGTTCGAAAGCCTGGTCGACGATCTCGTCCAGCGCACCGTCGCACCGTGCAAGGCAGCACTCAAGGATGCCGGCGTCACTGCGGCCGAGATCGACGAAGTCGTTCTGGTCGGTGGCATGAGCCGCATGCCGAAGGTGCAGGAAGTCGTCAAGCAGCTGTTCGGCAAGGAGCCGCACAAGGGCGTCAACCCGGATGAAGTCGTCGCTCTCGGCGCCGCCATCCAGGCCGGCGTTCTGCAGGGCGACGTCAAGGACGTTCTGCTGCTCGACGTGACCCCGCTGTCGCTCGGCATCGAAACGCTCGGTGGCGTCTTCACCCGCCTGATCGAACGCAACACGACGATCCCGACGAAGAAGAGCCAGACCTTCTCGACGGCCGAAGACAGCCAGAATGCCGTGACCATCCGCGTTTCGCAGGGCGAGCGCGAAATGGCGCAGGATAACAAGCTGCTCGGCCAGTTCGACCTGGTCGGCATCCCGCCGGCACCGCGTGGCATTCCGCAGATCGAAGTGACCTTCGATATCGACGCCAACGGCATCGTGCAGGTGTCCGCCAAGGACAAGGGCACCGGCAAGGAGCATCAGATCCGGATCCAGGCATCGGGCGGTCTGTCCGACGCGGATATCGAGAAGATGGTCAAGGACGCTGAAGCAAACGCCGAAGCCGACAAGAAGCGCCGCGAAGCCGTCGAAGCCAAGAACCAGGCCGAAAGCCTGATTCATTCGTCGGAAAAGTCGCTGAAGGAATTCGGTGACAAGGTGACGGAAGTCGAGCGTACCGCGATCTCCGATGCGATCGCAGCGCTGAAGACGGCCGTCGAAGCCTCCGAGCCGGACGCCGAAGACATCAAGGCCAAGACCCAGACGCTTCTCGAAGCTTCGATGAAGCTGGGCCAGGCGATGTACGAGGCCCAGCAGGCTGACGCCGCCAATGCTGATGCGCAGGCTGATGCGGCCCGCGATGGCGATATCGTCGATGCCGACTACGAGGAAGTCAACGACGAGGACGACCGCAAGAAGTCTGCCTAAGCCTTTCTCGAAGGCCCACAATCGAACCCGGGATGCCCAGCATCCCGGGTTTTTTGATGAGCCGGATTCACCTTAACGGATGATTTGCAAGACGCTGATATAAGATTCATGCGAAGAGGCAGCATTGCGACACTGCCGGCAGGGATTTGAGTCATGCATTTCAGAATTTTCGAATCCTGGCGGCTCATGGCGGCCATTCTGGTGATGACCTATCATTTCCTGCGCTTCGGACCCGGCGATGCCTTTCAGTATGATCTGAGCCATATTCTCGAACGCCTGCTGCCGCTGATGGACATGTTCTTCATGATCTCCGGCTTCCTTATCCTGTTGCGTTACGGCGATAAGCTGAAGGATTGGCCGAGCTACAAGTCCTTCCTCGTGCGCCGTCTGGCGCGCTTCTATCCGCTTTATCTCCTGACGCTCGCCTTCTTCGTCTTCGTCGGATTGATGCTGCATCTCGGTGTCGTCTCATCAACTGTGCCAGATCGCTACGATTACAGCATCCTGCCGCAGAACATCCTGCTCTTGCAGGCCTGGGGCACGACGAAGGAGTTGAGCTTCAATTATGTGTCCTGGTCGCTGTCGGCCGAATGGTTCTGCTATTTGTTGCTGCCAATCTATGTCTTCATCATCTGTCGAGGTGGTGTGAAGGGGCTGGCCGCGCTTGCTGTCGTCAGCGTCATCCTGCTGGAGGTCGCGACGCGTGCCGGGATCATTCCGTTCAAGAGCTGGCTGCTCGCCGACACCTGGGGTGCCTATCGCGCCTTTGCCGACTTTGCCATTGGCGGGGTGGTCATGCTCCTTGCCCGCGACAGCCGCCTGCAATGGCGCTCTCACACGCTCGCTTGGGGGCTGTTCGCCTTCGCGATGATGGGCATGATGATGCTGTGGCCGGCCTATGTGATCGTCGGCCTGCTGGGGGTCGCGATGTTCGCCGCCGCCGTGGTGGAGCGCAACAATCCGGATGGTGCCAAGGTCCTGTCGCTTCTGTCGCCAGCCGGCAAGGTTTCGTTCGGCATCTATCTCTGGCACCCGGTGGTGGAAACGATCGTGCTCGCTATCGTCTGGCGCCACGGCATCGAGCCGCTTGGCATCATCAGCTTCTATCAGTTCCTGATCGTGCCGATGATCATCGCCGTTCTCGTTGCCATGGGCTCCGATCGCTACTTCGAAAAACCGGTGAGTGATCTCATCAACCGTCTGTTCGGCTGGGATCGAAATGCGCGCAAGCCGCGTGCAGAGGCGGCAGCGACCTGAAAGCCGCGCGAAACCGGGCTTTTCCAATAAAAATCGGCAGTGATGCTGTATTGCCTATGGTATCGCGCGACAAGGTTCACTAAATCCTGTGCAAGGAAGTTTGGCGACCACCGGGCAGCCGGTTTTGACGCGCCTATTCAACGGGACAACCTGCAAGTATGAAACGTGATCTTTACGAAACGCTCGGCGTTGCGAAAACAGCGGATGAAAAGGAGCTGAAGAGCGCCTTCCGCAAACTGGCAATGAAATATCATCCCGACAAGAATCCCGGGGATGCCGAGGCCGAAAAGACCTTCAAGGAAATCAACCAGGCCTATGAGACGCTGAAGGATCCCCAGAAGCGGGCAGCCTACGATCGCTACGGTCATGCGGCCTTCGAGCAGGGCGGCATGGGCGCCGGTGGCGCAGGCATGGGCGGCGCCGGCGGCTTCTCCGACATCTTCGAGGACATCTTTGGCGAGATGATGGGCGGCGGGCGTCAGCGCCGGTCCGCTGGTGGTCGCGAGCGCGGTGGTGATCTGCGCTACAACATGGAAATCTCGCTGGAGGAGGCCTATACGGGCAAGACCGCGCAGATTCGCGTACCGACGTCGATCACCTGCGATGTCTGCACCGGCACGGGTGCCAAGCCCGGCACCAAGCCGACGACCTGCGCCACCTGTCAGGGTTCCGGCCGCGTTCGCGCGGCGCAAGGCTTCTTCTCGATCGAACGCACCTGCCCGACCTGTCAGGGCCGTGGTCAGACGATCGCCGATCCCTGCACCAAGTGCCACGGTCATGGCCGTATCACCGAAGAGCGCTCGCTCTCGGTCAACATCCCGGCCGGTATCGAGGACGGCACCCGCATTCGTCTGTCGGGCGAGGGCGAGGCTGGTGTGCGGGGTGGGCCGGCGGGCGACCTCTATATCTTCCTGTCGGTGAAACCGCATGAATTCTATCAGCGCGACGGCGCGGACCTCTATTGCAGCGTGCCGATCTCGATGACGACGGCAGCGCTCGGCGGCAAGTTCGACGTGGCGACGCTCGACGGCACCAAGTCGCGCGTCTCCGTGCCGGAAGGTACCCAGGCGGGCAAGCAGTTCCGCCTCAAGGGCAAGGGCATGCCGGTACTGCGCTCCAGCCAGGTCGGCGATCTCTATATCCAGATTCAGATCGAGACGCCGCAGAAGCTGACCAAGCGCCAGCGCGAATTGCTGAAGGAATTCGAGGAACTGTCCTCGAAGGAGAACAATCCGGAATCGGCGGGCTTCTTCTCCCGCATGAAGGATTTCTTCGATATCGAGTAATCTGCGCAGAGCGCGACTGGCCGAAACGACAGTTCGCCATATATCCGGGCCGGGAGCAGCAATGCTTCCGGCCTTTTCATTTGCGCCAACCATTAAATGCGGATGGCATGGTGACCGAGCGAAGCTGATATCGAGAGAGGTGCCAGATGACCTACGAGCTCTATTACTGGGACGGTATCCCCGGCCGTGGCGAATTCGTCCGGCTGGCATTGGAGCAGGCCGGCGCCGATTATGTCGATGTGGCGCGTGAGGAAGGCGGTATGGCGCGCATGATGTCCGTACTGAAGGGGCGTGGCAAAGGCTTCGTGCCGTTCGCTCCGCCGTTCCTGAAAGATGGCGACCTCCTAATTTCTCATGTCGCCAATATCCTGCTGCACCTCGGCGGCAAGCTCGGTCTTTCCCCGAAGGATGAGGCCGGCCGGATCGAGGCCAATGGATTGCAATTGAGCATCACCGATTTTGTCTCGGAGATTCATGACGTCCATCATCCGATCGGCGTTTCGCTTTACTACGAGGATCAGAAGGACGAGGCGCTGCGGCGGGCCGAGGATTTTCGCGATGAACGCCTGCCGAAATTTCTCGATTATTTCGAAGGACAACTCGGCAAGAGCGGGCAGGGCGAAATCCACGCTGTCGGCGAGACGCTCAGCTATGTGGACCTGTCGTTGTTCCACGTCGTGGAGGGTCTGCGCTATGCCTTTCCGAAGGCCATGACGGCGGCCGAACCGGATTATCCGCTGCTCGTCACCCTCAATGCGCAGGTCAAGGCGCTGCTGCGCGTCAAGGCCTATCTGGCCTCACCGCGTCGGCTCGCCTTCAACGAACAGGGCATCTTCCGCCATTATCCGGAGTTGGACCAAGCTTAAGCCACGCCCTTTCGGCGTAGGATCAACCCGGCCGCCAGGTTTTGACCGGCTTGTCGCGCTCCAGGATGTAGAAGCCATTGCCTGCGACCGGCTGCCAGTCGCTGGCCCTGCCATCCGGCCAGATAACCCGAAGATCGGCGCCCTCAGCTTCGCCGATCCCGAAATGACGCCAGCCAAGCTGGCCGCTGACATGGCCACCGCCGACGGTGATTTCCCGGCGAAGGATCGTGTCGCCGCGTCTCAGTTCCAGCCAGCTGCCGATCGCGTCGCGATTGGTTACGTCCTGCTTCAGCTGGATTTCGATCCAGTTCCCGGCTTTTTCCGTCGTGTTGCGCCAAACCTTGGCCGTCTCCCAGCGGTTGACGACGACGAGATCGAGCAGGCCGTCGAGATTGAAATCGGCCAGCGCCGCGCCCCGGGCAGTCGCGTAATTCTCGACGCCGGCCTTGTCGCCCGCTTCCTCGAACTTGCCGTCCGGCTTCTGCAGCAGCAGGTTGTCGGGATCCTTGGCCGCGAAGTCCGGCATATCGGCGACGTTGCCCTTGGCAACAAAGAGATCGGCGCGGCCGTCATTGTTGACGTCCTCGAACTGCGCATGCCAGGCCGTGCTTGGGCGAACATCGCCGCCGGCATAGGGTCGGTGCGCGGTAATCCCCTTCGCGAAGGCGACGTCGCTGTAGCCAGGCTCGCTCTTGCCACCCTCGACGGGCTTGGCCAGCGTCTGAAGCTTGTTGTCGGCCATGCTGGTCAGGAAATATTCTGGATAGCCGTCGAGATTGAGGTCATAGCCGGCAATGCCCATGCCCCAGATGCGCAGGTTCTTCCACCCTTCCTGCGGCGTGTAGAGCGCCGGCTCCTTGCCGGGTTCGACATGCCAGAGCTGTTCCTGGCCGCCCTTGTAATATTCGCGGTCGTTGGACACCCGCAGGCTCGGCGTGCCGGACCGGTTCCAGTCGGTGAACAGCATGGAGAGCGGACAGAAGCTCGGCTTCAGCGCGATTGGCGGTGCGAAGCGCCGCTGCCCCTGGTCGGCGACTGGCCGGTGCAGCCAGTTTTCGGTGCAGGAGCCCCATGGAAACATCTCCTCGCGGCGGTCGATATAGTTGCCGATGGCGATGGTCGGCCAGTCCGATCCGTGCTCCCAGGTGGCAGCGAGCGCCGTCGACCAGGCATCACCGCCGTCAAAGCCCCAATCCTCGTTCGCCCTCTTGAACCGGCAGCCACCAAGACCGCGCATCACGACATTTTCCCCGACACGCAGCAGCACAAGATCGACATTGCCGTCACTATCGATATCGAGCGGATAGGCCCCGGTGACGCTCTCGAGTTCAAGGCCGCTCGTCTCCGCCTTGAACGTCAACGGACCGGCATGCTTGCTGGTGTTGCGGTAGAATTTGGCCGGGGCCTCGCCACCGGCCAGAAACATGTCGGCATAACCGTTGCCGTCGCAATCGAAGGTAGCGACCCCGCCGCCAACCATATATTGCCAGTCTCCCGCATAGATACTGTTGATGCCGGATGTCTTGGTCTCCTCGCTATAACGCGGGATGAGGAGCGGTGCGTCGGCTGCGGGTGCCGCGATGGGAACTGCAATCAGCGAGGTGGATGCTGCAAGGGTAAGAACGAGTGCGCGCATGACCTACTTCCTCGTCTTCAAAGCATTCACATAGCCGGCAATGCATCTTCCTTGGTCCAGACCCCGCTCGATTGCGGCACGGAAATGAATGCCGCCGTAGAGGCGGGAAATGCCTGCCTCTTCCGCCGCTGCCCAGAAGCTCGGGAACGGACGTGGTTTCAGCCCATCGGCTGCATGGGTCGCGTCCTCGAAGGCGAAATTGTCGCCGAAAGCCTTGGTCAGAACGTCGGCGGCGGCGCCCGACTGCGTGCTGTGGCCGCTCGGATATTCCGGGAAGGGCGGTGTGTTGAGGATGGCTTCCCATTTCGGATCGATCACCCGACGGATATAGGTGAGCGGCCGGACGAGATCGTAGCGGAACTTGGCGTCCCAGCAGCCGATGAAGGAATCGGCCAGCACCACGCCCAGCCGTGCCAGCACGTCGGCGGTCTGTTCGGGTCCGGCCTTTTCATGTTCAAGCACCTGAAGCGCGATCGAAATCCAGTGGCCCGGCGGCGTTGGCGACAGCATCGGGTCATCCGACCAGAAACGGGCGATGACGCGATGTTCCGGCGTCAGGTCCTTGACGGCCGTATAGACCTCGAAGGCATCCTTGTAGAACGTCGAGTTCTTGTCCTCGCTGTATTCGAGCGGCGCCGGCAGGCCGCAGGTCGCGCCGTTCGCCATGGCGAAGGTGCGGTTCTTGCCCCAGTTGGGCAGGAGCGGCAATTGCTGCTGGGCGATAAGGCTGGTCGGCACCCAGTGCGCCGGCCCCTCCGTCAGCGTGTATTCCAAAGGAAAGCCCATGTTTTCGATCACGGCGCCGCCATCCTCCTTCGACCATGAGAGGATGTGCTCGCCGACGGCACGGCCATGGGCCTCGCTCCGGCTGATCACGTCGTCCGGCAAGCCGGACACGGCGCGTTCGCGCATCTTTGCCTGCATGGCCTTCAAGGCCCTTTGGCCGGTCGGGCCGGTATTGGAAAAGAAATTCTGGACGGCGAAGGACAGGGCGGCATCGACAACGAGCGCGTCGTCATAGACCTTGCCGGCTTCCCGCTGCGGCCCGGGCTGCAGCGCGTTCAGTTGTCCCGCCAGAGACTTGAGGCCATCGTTCCCGGTTGCCAGTGCTTCGAAGCCGGTGACGCCGAGATAGGCGAAGGACCGGCTGGCGACGGGCGGCGAATAGGTCGGCGTGTGCCGGACAAGTTCCAGAACCAGTTTGTACCAGGTCCGCATGACCTGTTCGGCCTGCCTCGAATCCGGCTGCGCGACCGCGAAAGCGGGCTGGATGAACCCAGCCACCAGCACAAGCAGGATCATGCCTGCAAAACGACGAATGATTTTCATATCTCCCCCCAGAGCACCGCTTCGCTGGAGGCGGCAACGCGATAAAACAACGCGCAGCGACGGTCTGCAAGGGGAGGACTGCAACGTTGCCGGAATATCTTTTCAGGATCCGGTCAGCCGCACCTGTCCGGTGAGTTCCTCCGCCCGCGGCTATTCCATGACGGCACTATGGTCCACGGCGGGTGGGGCCTTCGGCTTGCGCAGCAGGAAGACCAGCGGCATGACGGCGAGCGACATCAGCATCAAGAGCTTGAAATCGTCCATATAGGCGATGATCGTCGCCTGCAGCGTGACGATGCTGTCGAGCGAAGCGCGGCCAACGGCGGTCATAGGATCGAGCCCGGCGGCTGCCGGCGCCTGGAAGGCGTGGTTGAACGGCGTCACGTAGCCGGCGATCGCTTCATGGTTGGCCTGCGTGTTCTCCACCAATAGGGCTGCGACGACGGCGATACCGACGCTGGAGCCGATATTGCGGGAGAGATTGTAGAGCCCGGTGCCATCGCCGCGCATTTCCGCCGGCAGGGTTGCGAAGGCGATCGTCGTCAGCGGTACGAACAGGAAGCCGAGACCGGCGCCCTGCACGAAACCGACCGAAATGATCGTCCACTGCGAGACATCCGGCGTCCAACTCATCATGTCGTACATCGCCCAGGCGGTGATCGCGAGGCCGGTGAACAGCAGAATGCGCGTATCGACCTTGCCGATCAGCCGGCCGACGACGAACATGCAGACCATCGTACCAAGACCGCGCGGCCCCATGACGATGCCGGCCGTGATGACCGGATAGCCCATCAGCGACTGGAGATAGGGCGTCATCAGCGCCAGTGACGCCAGATAGGTGACGCCGATGACGAAGATGAACAGCATGCTGACGGTGAAGTTCTGGTCAAGGAACAGGCGTGGATTGATGAAGGATTTTTCGGTCGTCAAGGTGTGGATCAAGAGGAGATAGAAGGCGCTGGCGCAGACGATCGCCTCGACGATGATCTCGCCGGAGGAAAACCAGTCGAGCTGGCCGCCGCGGTCGAGGAAAAGCTGCAGCGAGGCGATGCCGAGGCTGAGCATGCCGAAACCGAACCAGTCGAGTTTCGCCTGGGCGTCGATCTTGGTTTCCTTGACGAAGACGCTGATGCCGGCAAAGGCGAGCGCACCGATCGGCACGTTGATGTAGAACACCCAGCGCCAGCTGATGTTTTCCGTCAGCCAGCCGCCGATCACCGGCCCGAGTACCGGGCCGACCATGACCGAGACCCCGAACAGCGCCATGGCCGAGCCTCGCTCTTCGGCCGAATAGATATCGAGCAGGATGCCCTGCGACAGCGGCACGAGTGCCGCGCCAAACAGGCCCTGCAAAAGCCGGAAGCCGACGATCTGGGGCAGCGACTGGGCAAGACCGCACAGGACAGACGCGGCGACGAAGCCAACGATGGCCGTCAGGAGTACGCGCTTGCGGCCGAATTTCGCCGAGAGAAACCCCGACGGCGGCGTCATGATCGCGGCCGCGACGATATAGGATGTCAGTACCCAGTTGATCTGGTCGGCGCTCGCCGCGACGCTGCCCTGAATGTAGGGAAGCGCCACGTTCGCGATCGTCGTGTCGAGCGCCTGCATGATGACGGCCAGGATGATGCAAGCCGTGATCGCGCCGCGATTGGCGACCGGCGTCGAGGCCACGGACGGGGTGCTGCTCATGACGGGTTTACTCGTGTGCGTGTGCGGTCGAGTATTCGATGAGCTTGCGAACCGAATCCGGCAGGCCGCGGGCATGGCCGGTATCGACCGCGATCAGCGTGCTCATGCCGACGCGCAGCGGCGGCTTGCCATCGGTGCCGTCGATGGTTACCCGCATCGGAATGCGCTGGACCACCTTGACCCAGTTGCCGGAGGTGTTCTGTGCCGGAAGCAGCGCGAAGCTCGCGCCGGAGGCGGGGCTGACGCTGGCAACCTTGCCCTTCCACTCGACGCCCGGATAGGTATCGACGGTGATGCTGACCGGCTGGCCGGGCTTTACATAGGTCAGTTCCGTTTCCTTCGGATTGGCCGCGATCCACATGTTCTTCGTCGAGACCAGCGAGAAAGCCTGCTGCGCGGCATCGAGATAGCTGCCGGTTTGCAGCGCGTTCACATTGGTAACGACGCCATCGAATGGAGCCCGCACCGTCGCATGGTCGAGTTCGCGCTGGGCATCATCGACTGCCGACTTCGCTTCGAGATAAAGCGGGTTCTTCTCGATCGGCTGGTTGGCATCGCCGCCGAGTTCCGCCAGCGTGGTTGCAGCCTGCGCCTGTGCGACGGAGACCTTCTGTTTCGCCGCTTCGAGATTGTGTTTGGCGTCGTCATAGGTGGCATGGGAGGCGGCGGAGTTGGAGATCAGCGTCTGCTGCCGGTCGAAAACGGTCTGGTAATAAGGGATATCAGCTTCGACCTGCGCGATCTGCGCCAGCGTCTGGGCGTAGCTCGCCTTGAGGTTCAATAGCTGGTTGCGGGCAGAGGCAAGTTTGGCTTCTGCGCCTTCCAGCGCAATTCGGAACGAATCCGGCTTCAGCCGGAACAGCACCTGTCCCGCCTTCACGTCTTCATTTTCATGCACATCGACGGAGGCGACAATGCCAGCGACATCGGTGGTTACGCCCACCATATCGGCTTGCAAATAGGCATTGTCCGTCTCCATAATCTGACCGCCGGTGACGTAGTAGTAGCCGCCTGCAACGAGCGCTATCGGCAGCAGGGCAAACAGGATGGGCCGCTTCAAACTGCGGCGACGCTTGGTCGCCCCGGCAGCAGGCGCGGGGTCAGCGGCAGGAACGGCATTGATCTTGGCTTCGGCCGTGTTGTTCTCGGACGTTTCAAGGGCGGTGACATTGGCATTTGCGGGGACGCGGAGGGGAGATGTGTCAGCCATGGTGCGTTTCTTTGTCGGCCGGCGCGCGGCAGGCCTGCAGGAGGTTGGATTTCATCGTGTCGAGAATGGCGAGAAGCCGATCGCGGTCCTCGTCGGAAATGCCCTGCAGCGCTTCGCTGCGTGTGGCGTCGCCGATGGCGCGCATGTCGGTCAACAGGCCGCGTGCGAGTTCGGTGGTGTAGAGCAGCGAGATCCGGCGGTCCGTCTCATGCCGCCGGCGTTCGATAAAGCCGCGTTCGGCCAGTTTGTCCAGAACGCGCATCAGGGTGATCGGCTCGATTTCCAGAAGTTCCGCCAAGCCGCTCTGATGGATGCCTTCGTTGCGGGCGAGATAGGCGATCGTCTGCCACTGCGAGCGGGTCAGGCCCATATGCTTCGCCCGCTGTTCGAAACGCTTGCGCAGCAGGCGCGCGACGTCGTGCAACAGGAAGCCGACAGTGGGGGCAAGGTTCATGGGAAGGGTGCCATATAGTAAGCATGCATAAGATAAGCATTCTTATTTGAATTTTCGCAGATGCGCAATAACTGCGTGTGCGATGCGGCAATTCTGCAGGACACCGCGACTTCGGGCCTTGTTCATCGAAAAGGTCATGTTCCGCCTTGCCATTGGCCTTCCGCGCGCTTAGCTCTCGGGGCGACACGCAACCGGATTCTTCATGCCGCACAAGGTTTCCCTCTCCCGCCTGAAGCTTGGCGATTTCCGCAATTACGCGGCGCTGTCGCTGGACCTTGATGCGCGCCATGTCGTGCTGACCGGGGACAATGGCGCGGGAAAGACCAACCTGATGGAGGCGGTCTCCTTCCTGTCTCCTGGCCGGGGCCTCCGCCGAGCTGCCTATGCCGATGTCGCGCGGGTCGGCGCAGAATCCGGGTTCTCGGTCTTTGTCGAGCTGGAAGGCATGGATGGGCCGGTCGAGATCGGCACCGGCACGGCTGGAACAGACGATGGACAGGTGCGGCGCCTGCGGCTGAACGGCACCACTGCAAAGACGGTGGACGAGTTGCTCGATCATGTCCGCGTGCTCTGGCTGACACCGGCCATGGACGGCCTGTTCACCGGCGGATCCAGCGATCGCCGACGCTTCCTTGATCGCCTCGTCCTGTCGCTCGATCCCGAACACGGCCGCCGCGCCACCGATTACGAGCGCGCCATGCGCAGTCGCAACAAGCTCCTGTCCGAGGGCAGGCCTGATCCGGTCTGGCTGACCGGGCTGGAGCGGCAGATGGCGGAGCTTGGGATTTCAATGGCGCTGGCGCGGCAGGAAATGCTGGGCCTGCTGGCCGGTCTGGTCGAGCGCAACCATGAAGGCGGCGTGTTTCCAGCTGCCGATCTGGCGCTCTCCGGCTTCCTCGACGGCGAATGGCACCGCCCGGCCTTTGATCTGGAAGAAGAGTATCTGGACATGATGAAGGCCGGACGTTACCGCGATGCCGCCGCCGGGCGCACGCTCGACGGCCCGCATCGCAGCGATCTCCTCATCCGCCACCGCGCCAAGGACATGGAAGCCGCGCGCTGTTCGACCGGCGAGCAGAAGGCGCTTCTCGTCGGGCTCGTGCTCGCCCATGCCCGCCTCGTCGGCAACATGACCGGCCATGCGCCGATCCTGCTGCTCGATGAAATCGCCGCCCATCTCGACGAGGGCCGCCGCGCCGCCCTGTTCGATCTGGTCGACGATCTCGGCGGTCAGGCCTTCATGACCGGCACGGACCAGTCGATGTTTTCAGCGCTCGGCGAGCGGGCGCGTTATCTGACGGTTGCCAATGGCAGCGTTTCGGGGTGACATTCCAAGATGAGCACACTCAATTCCGAAGAAATCCAGCGCTACGCGCGCCATATCCTGCTGCCGGAGATCGGTGGCACCGGTCAGCAGGCGCTGAAGGCGGCGCGCGTTCTGGTCATCGGCGCCGGTGGTCTCGGCGCGCCGGTCCTGCAGTATCTCGCAGCCGCCGGTATCGGCACGCTGGGCGTCGTCGATGACGATACGGTCTCGCTCTCGAACCTGCAGCGCCAGGTGATCCACGGCACGCCGGATATCGGCCGGCCGAAGATCGACAGCGCAGCGGAGACCATCGGGCAGATCAATCCGCATGTGACCGTCATCCGGCATGCCGGGCGGCTCAATACCGACAATGTCGAACGCCTGTTCGGCGGCTACGATATCGTCGTCGATGGTTCCGACAATTTCGACACCCGTTATCTTGCCGCCGATGCTGCCGAGCGGCTGGAGGTCACGCTGGTCAGCGCCGCCGTCGGCCGTTTCGATGGCTCGCTCACCGTGCTGCAGCCTTGGAAGACCGCGCATGACGGGCGACAGAACCCGCGCTACCGCGATCTGTTTCCCGAAGCGCCACCGCCGGGCGTGGTGCCCACCTGCGCCGAGGCCGGGATCGTCGGTGCGCTGACAGGCGTACTCGGTACATTGCAGGCTATGGAAGTGATCAAGATCATCACCGGCGCCGGCGAACCGTTGGTCGGGCGTCTGCTGATGTACGATGCCCTTGCCGCCCGGTTCGAGACGATCAAATACAGCCGCAAGAAAGCACCCGATGCAGCTTCTGGCGATCGATGAGGCTTTTGCGGATTGGGATGCGCTGCTGGCGCTGATCCTCGAATCCTTCGCCTACATGCATTCGCGCATCGAGCCGCCGTCATCGGCCTTGCGACTGACGCTGGATTCCCTGAAGGAAAAGGCCAGAGTCGAGAAGGCCTTTGCGGCAGTCGAGGATGCCCGCTTGCTCGGCTGCATCTTCTGCAAGCCGGAGCCACCGGATTGCCTCTACATCGGCAAGCTCGCCATCGCGCCTGAGGCCCAGCGCAAGGGTGTCGGGCGGCTGTTACTGGAAGTCGCGACTGATTATGCGGTTGCACAAGGGTTGTCGTGCCTGCGACTGGAAACACGGATCGAACTGACCGAAAATCACGGCGTCTTCGCCCGCTGGGGCTTTGTCCGTTCGGCGGACGGCGTACATCCCGGCTTTTCGCGCACCACTTTCATCGAGATGCGGAAACCGATCTGATGGCTCACGCCCGGCCGGGCAGGACGCGGTCCGGGGGGCGGTGGCCGTCGAAGAAGGTGCGGATGTTGATGACCACCTTGTCGCCCATGTCGATGCGGCCTTCGAGCGTGGCGGAACTCATATGCGGCAAAAGCACGACCCGGCCTTCGCTGGCGAGCTTGACGAGCTTCGGATTGACCGCGGGCTCGTTCTCGAACACGTCGAGGCCCGCGCCGGCAATCTTGCCTTCACGCAGGCATTTGATCAGAGCCGTCTCGTCAATGATGCCGCCACGTGCGGTGTTGACGATGTAGCTGGTCGGCTGCATCAGCGCGAGCCGACGGGCCGAGAGCAGGTGATAGGTGGCAGGTGTCGACGGGCAGTTGACCGAGACGATGTCGACACGGGCGAGCATCTGGTCGAGACTGTCCCAATAGGTCGCCTCCAGCTTTTCCTCGGTCTCGGTGCTGACGCGGTTGCGGTTGTGATAGTGGATCGACAGGCCGAAGGCCTTGGCGCGGCGGGCGACGGCGGTGCCGATCCGGCCCATGCCGACAATGCCGATGCGCTTGCCGGAAATGCGGCGCCCGAGCATCCAGGTCGGCGACCAGCCGGCCCATTCGCCCTTGCGGTCGGTCAGGATCGTGGCACCTTCCGCCAGACGGCGCGGCACGGCGAGAATAAGCGCCATGGTCATGTCGGCGGTATCCTCGGTCAGCACGTTCGGCGTGTTGGTAACGGTGATGCCGTGACGCGCGGCTGCGTCGATATCGATATTGTCCGTACCGTTGGAAAAACTGGCGATCAGTTTCAGCTGAGGCCCGGCCTGTTCGATCAGGGCAGCGTCGATCCGGTCGGTGACGGTCGGCACCAGCACGTCGGCGCGCTTGACAGCGGCCACCAGTTCCGGCTGCGTGCGGGGCGTGTCATCGATATTCAGCTCGGCATCGAACAGTTCCCGCATGCGCGTCTCAACGACGTCAGGCAGTTTGCGGGTGATGTAGACCTTGGGTTTTTTCTTCGCGGTCATGCTGCCTGCTTGCCCTTGTTGACGGGTTTTTAACCAAGATGAGTGATCGTTCTCCCTGCAGTTCCATTTTCTACCAGACCCGGTGTGGAAGACAAACAAAACTCTAGATGTTCCCAGACGATTTGCCTGGCTTCAACGGGACCGGTGAGAGATTTCGCTGCAAGCTCCTGAATCTTTTTGGAAAACGGATTTCGTCATGCGTCAGTTCCTTTCCAGGCTCGCTTTTGTCGTCGCAGCGACACTGTCCATTGCAGCGGCCGACGTGATGCCTGCCCATGCGCAGGCAGCCAAGGGCGCGAGCGGCTTGCCGCTGCCGCGTTTCGTCAGCCTCAAATCCAAGAGCATCAACCTGCGTGTCGGGCCGAGTGTCGATTACGCGATTGCCTGGCGCTACATGCGAGCCGGCATGCCGGTCGAAATCACTCAGGAATATGACAATTGGCGCAAGATTCGCGATGCCGATGGCACGGAAGGCTGGGTCAATCAGGCATTGCTCTCCGGCGAACGCACGGCGCTGACCGCCCCCTGGATGCGCGGCAAGGGCGACGGCATCTTCGTCAACATGCGTCGCGAGCCGATGGCGAACGCCACGATCGTTGCCCGTATCGAGCCCGGTGTTGTCGTTCAGGTCGGCGAATGCAACGGCGACTGGTGCCATGCTGAGGCGCAGGGCACCGTTGGCTGGATTTCGCAGGGCGAAATCTGGGGCGCCTATCCGGGCGAAGCCTTCAAGTAAGACTCACGCCCTCGAAAGCCCTCAGAGAAGGCCGGCTTCCGTCGCCGCCGTCTTCAGCGAGATCATCGGACGCGGGCCGACCTGCTCGATGACGATGCCGGCAGCCAGACTGCCCAGCTTGCCACAATCGGCAAGCGTTCTGCCTGTCGTATAGCCATGCAGGAAGCCGGCGGCATAGAGATCGCCCGCACCGGTCGTATCGACGACGCGGCTGATCGTGGTCGCCTCGACCTTCACCCGCTCGTCGCTGCGCACGATGATCGAGCCCTCCTCGCTCAGCGTCACCGCCGCTAGCTTGCAATCCTTGGCAATCATCGACAGCGCTTTTTCGAAATCCTCGGTTTCGTAGAGAGCCAGCGCTTCGGCGCGGTTGGCGAATACGATATCGACCGTTCCGGAACGCATCAGGTCGAGGAATTCGGCGCGGTAGCGGTTGACGCAGAAGCTATCGGAGAGTGTCATCGCTACTTGGCGACCGTTCTCATGGGCGATGCGGGCGCATTCGCGGATCGCATCCTTGGCAAGGGGCGGATCCCAGAGATAACCTTCGAAATAGGTGACGGCCGCATCGGCGACAACAGCCGGTTCGACATCGTCGGGACCAAGCTCGACGCAGGCGCCGAGATAAGTGTTCATCGAGCGCTCGCCATCCTCGGTGACGAAGATCATCGAGCGGGCGGTCGGCGGCTCCTTTTCGAGCGGCTTCGTTTCGAAATGAACGCCCTGGGCGCGAATGTCGTGGGCGAAGATCTCGCCGAGTTGGTCGTTGGCGACCTTGCCGAAATAGGCGGCCCGTCCGCCCAGGCTCGCGACGCCCGCCGCCGTATTGCCGGCGCTGCCACCGGAGGCTTCGAGAGCCGGTCCCATGCGCGAATAAAGCAGTTCGGCGCGGTTCGCGTCGATCAGGTTCATCGCGCTCTTGATGATGCCATTGTGAACGAGAAACGCGTCGTCACACCGCGCAATGATATCCACGATCGCATTGCCGATTGTGAGCACATCGAATTTCGTCATCCGGAACCGCCTGGAATGTTTGCTTCAGCCGGTGTCCGGTAATAGCGGATTCTAGCCGGTTTGGAAGGGGAGAACGAAAAAGAAGACGGCTCACGCCGATTTTACTTGATATAGGAAATGAACGTTTCCTATATGGTGGCATGGAAAACACAACCACCCTGCAAGAATCACGAACCCGTGGCCGCCCCCGCGAATTCGACGTCGATCGCGCGCTGGACAGGGCCATCGCGGTGTTTTCGGCCCGTGGCTATCATGGAACCTCGATCAACGACCTGACGGCGGCCATGGAGTTGACCCCGGGCAGCATCTACAAGGCCTTTACCGATAAGCGCGGCATCCTGTTGGCTGCGTTCGATCGATACCGCGCTGTCCGTAGCGCCAAGTTGAGAGCGGCCATCGATCCGCATCCGCTTGGTCGTGAGAAGGTCCGCGCCGCGCTGCAATTCTACGCCGAGGCTGCCCACGGCGAGCACGGACAGTGCGGTTGCCTTGTTATCACCACCGCGACCGAACTGGCGGCCTACGATCCGATTGCCGCAGAGCGCGTGGAAAAGGCGCATGCGACCAACCAAGCCGTGGTGCGTGAGTGCATTTTGCTCGGTCAGGCGGATGGATCAATCCCGGCGGGTATCGATGCCGACGATACATCGCGCGCCATGCTCTGCCTGCTGCAGGGGATGCGCGTCCTTGGCAAGACCGGACGTAGTCGCGACCAGATGCTGGCGGTGGCCGGCGTGGCAATGAAACTTCTCGACTGATCCCCAGACAATCCGAACAAGACAATCTGAACAAAACAATCCGATTTCTGCATTGGAGACGACCGTGACCATAATTGCTGCCCCCGGCGATCTTGCTTCCGACCCGAAACCCATGTCGTCGGCAATGACCTTCCTGCTCGCCGCCGCCTGCGGCCTGATCGCTGCCAATCTTTATTACGCACAGCCGCTGATCGGACCGATCAGCACCTCGCTTGGCCTGTCGCCGGGGGCGGCCGGCCTGATCGTCACATTGACGCAGGTCGGTTATGGGCTCGGCTTGCTGTTCATCGTTCCGCTCGGCGATCTCTTCGAAAACCGCAAGCTGATCCTGTCTGTCATGGGGCTTGGAACGCTCGCCGTCATCGGCGCGGGGCTGGCCTCGACGCCGCTGCCATTCCTTGCTTCCGCGTTTTTCATCGGCCTCGGTTCGGTCGCGATCCAGATCATCGTGCCCTATGCCGCGCATATGGCGCCGGAGGCCCATCGTGGTCAGGCGGTCGGCAATGTCATGAGCGGGCTGATGGTCGGCATCATGCTGGCGCGACCGGCTTCAAGTTTTATCGCCGAATTCCTGCCCTGGCATATGGTCTTCTTCATTTCGGCGGGCGTTCTGGTCCTTCTCGCAATGATCCTGTCCCGCGCCCTGCCGCCGCGTATCCCGCAGACGGGCCTGAGCTATGGCGGTCTGTTGGCGTCGATGGCGCGGCTGGTCAGGACGACACCGATCCTGCGCCGCCGCTCGCTCTATCAAGCCTTCCTCTTTGCAGCCTTCAGCCTGTTTTGGACGACGACGCCTCTGCTACTGTCAGGCCCGGAATTCGGCCTGTCGCAGGGCCAGATCGCACTGTTCGCGCTCGCTGGAGCCGCCGGCGCGATCGCCGCGCCGATTGCCGGACGGCTGGCGGATCGTGGCTGGAGCTATCTGGCAACGCGGCTCGCCATGCTGTCCGTCGCCGCCGCCTTCCTCATCACTCATATTGCGCCGGCAGGCTCGCTGCCGGCTTTGGCCCTGTTGACCTTCGCCGCGATTCTTCTCGATTTCGGTGTCACCACCAATCTGGTTCTCGGTCAGCGTGGCATCTTCGTGCTCGGTGCCGAATACCGCAGCCGCCTCAATGGCCTCTATATGGCGACCTTCTTTGCCGGTGGCGCCATCGGTTCGGCGCTTGGCGGCTGGCTTTATGCCGAAGGCGGTTGGTGGGCCGCCTCCATGCTGGGCCTGACCCTTCCGGCGAGCGCCTTGTTCTATTCGCTGACCGAGCGTCGGCGCGCCTGAGGCGTTCAGGCCGGTAGCGCCGAGGCGCCATATTGCGCGGCATATTCTCCGGTCGGCGGGATCGGCTTGATCACGTCGATCAGGACGCCATTCGGATCGGCGGTGATGAAATGCCGCTGGCCGAAATCTTCGTCCCGCAGCGGCAGCAGGATCGGCAGCCCTGCAGCCTGGAATTCCGCATGGAGCGCGTCGGGATCCTCAACCTCGAAGTTCAAGAGCAGCCCCGAAACCGTACCGCGTCCGCTCTCGGGGATCGTGTGGTGGCTGCCGTCGAGAATGGCGAGCGTGACGCGCTCGTCCAGCGTCGATTGCAGGTGGACATACCAGTCGGCGGTGAACAGGGCTTCGAAGCGCAGATGGCGTTGATAGAAGTCCGCAGTCGCTTGGACGTCGTTCGTCATGATGACCGGGTAGTAGGAGGTGATTTTCATGGCTTCCGTCTCCTCTGATATTTAGATACAGTCTGTATGTATCTTTGAAATAACATACATACAGACTGTATGTAAAGGTGGAAATGTGAGACGCAGTAACAGCGAGCGCACGGAGACCATGCGGGCGACCCTGATCGCGGCAGCCCGTACGCTCTTTATCGAAAAAGGCTATGCCGAAACGGCAACCCCCGAGATTGTCGCGGCGGCCGGCGTGACACGCGGTGCGCTCTATCATCATTTCGAGGACAAGAAGGCGCTGTTTGCCGCTGTTGTATCGGAAGAGGCGAGGGCGGTTTCCGAGGAAATCGAAGCCGCGACGGTGGCATCGCTGACGGCGCGGGACGGTCTGATGGAGGGAACGCGAGCCTATTTCGATGCCCTTGCCGTGCCCGGCCGTATCCGCCTCCTGCTATTGGATGGTCCGTCCACGCTCGGCATCGATGCCATGCAGCAATTGAACGGGGAGACATCGGAGGCCAGTCTGAAAGCAGGTTTGCGCGCGCTGTTTACCGCCAGCGGAAAGCCGGAAAACCGGCTGGATGCCCTGACCGATCTTCTCGGCGCGGCTTTCGACCGGGCCGTGCTGGCGATTGCCGCCGGCGGCGATCGTCGGGATTATGAACAGGCGATAGACGAAATGATTGACGGCCTCGTCCGATAGTTCGGGTCAGATGATCTGGGCAGGTAGTTCGACCAGCGGTGCCGGGATCGTATTGGTCTTTTCCGCCGCCTGGCAGATATCGGCGATGACGCAGCGCTCGCATTCCGGCTTGCGCGCCTTGCAGCAATAGCGCCCGTGCAGGATTAGCCAATGATGGGCGTGGTAGAGATAGTGGTCGGGAATGATCCGCATCAGCTGGTCTTCCACCTCGTCCGGGGTCTTGCCCGGTGCCAGACAGAGCCGGTTGGCTATGCGGAAGATATGGGTGTCCACCGCCATGGTCGATTGTCCGAAAGCCATGGAGAGCACGACATTGGCGGTCTTGCGGCCGACGCCGGGCAGGGTGATCAGCTCTTCTCGCGTGCGCGGAACCTCGCTGCCGAACTCGGCAATCAGCTTTTCGCTGAGCGCGATGACGTTCTTCGCCTTGTTGCGGTAAAGCCCGATCGTCTTGATATACTCCCGCACTTGCTCTTCGCCGAGCGCGACCATCTTTTCCGGCGTGTCCGCCACCGCAAACAGCGCTCGCGTCGCCTTGTTGACGCCGGCATCGGTCGCCTGCGCCGACAGCGCCACAGCAACGACCAGTGTGAAGGGATTGACGTGTTCCAGTTCGCCCTTCGGCTCCGGCCGCTGGATCGAGAACCGGCGGAATATCTCCTCGATCTCCGCCGGGCTGTAGACGGATTTCGACTTTGTTTTGGCGCGTCCGGTTGTCGCGGATTTCGCTTTCCCCGGTTTCATCGCTGATTTTGGCTTCACGTTTTTCATCCTGCATCTATAGTCATGTGCCATGAATGATGGCAACGCTCAGATATCTGGTCTCGATCAGCCGGTGTTTTCCGCCGAGCTGACACCGTATCGTTCGCTGGGGATGAAGGGCCTCAAGGTCTTTTTCGCGATTGCCGGCCTGATGAGTCTTGTTCACATCTTCGTCTTCGTGGTGATCGGCGCCTGGCCGATCGTTTTCTTCTTCGGACTGGATTTCCTGCTGCTGTTCGGTGCCTTCTGGCTGAACAATCGGGCAGCCCGCGCCCGCGAGGAAATCAACGTCTCGCGCCTGAATGTGTCAGTGCGGAAGTTCACGCCGGCCGGCAGGATGACCGAGCACCGGTTCAATCCGTTCTGGGCGCGGTTCAACATCGCCCGCCATGAGGAAATTGGCATCGTCTCGATGCAGATCAGCGACCGGCGCCGAGCGACCGATATCGGCTCCTTCCTCAACCGGGACGATCGCGAGACCTTCGCTGTTGCGTTTTCCCGGGCGCTGGCGACCGTCAAGCGCCGCTAAACAAGAATCGGGTGGCGGACATCCGGTCCGAATGATTATCTCTCTGTCCAAGGAGATAAGCGATGAATATCACCACATCCATCCCAACCGACATCACGCCGCAGGGTAGCGATTACGAGACCGTTTGCCGTGTCGTCGAACTGTTGACCGAGACCTATCGTGACCAGCCCTCGCTCGAAAGCATTGCCGGAGAGCTTGGCGAGTCGCCGACCCAGTTGCAGAAGACCTTCACGCGCTGGGCGGGCCTGTCGCCCAAGGCCTTCCTGCAGGCCGTGACGCTCGATCATGCCAAGCGGCTGTTGCGGCAGGAAGAGTTGCCATTGCTCGAAACTAGCTACGAACTCGGCCTGTCCGGCCCAGGACGTCTGCACGACCTGTTCGTCACCCATGAGGCGATGTCGCCGGGCGAATGGAAGTTGCGGGGTGGTGGTCTGACGATCCGGTATGCCTTCCATCCATGCCCGTTTGGCGTGGCGCTGGTTATGGTGACCGATCGGGGCCTCGCGGGCCTGGCGTTCAACGATGCCGGTGCCGAGAAGGCGAGTTTCGAGGATATGGCCAGTCGCTGGCCGAATGCCGAATTTGTTGAGGACAGCGCCGCCACGGCTGGCTACGCCGCCCGCATCTTCGATTCACGCCAGTGGAGCGCGGAAGAACCGTTGCGCGTCGTGCTGATCGGCTCGGACTTCCAGGTCCGGGTCTGGGAATCGCTCTTGAAGATCCCGATGGGCAAGGCCGTCACCTATTCCGACATTGCCTGCGATATCGGCCAGCCCACCGCATCCCGCGCCGTCGGCGCCGCCGTCGGCCGCAACCCCCTTTCTTTCGTGGTGCCCTGCCATCGGGCGCTCGGCAAGAGCGGAGCGCTGACGGGCTATCACTGGGGGCTAACCCGCAAGCGGGCGATGCTCGGCTGGGAGGCGGGGAAGGTTTGATTTTTGGAAGGGGAGGCTTTCCTCACATTCCGTCATGCCTGTGCTCGTCACAGGCATCCAGTCACCGCGCGTCTGCGCGGTGAGAGAACCAATCAATTTTCAGAGAGTCCTTTGACCCGACCGACGTCGGGTCGCTGGATGCCTGTGACGAGCACAGGCATGACGGAGAACGAGGAACGCCTCCGCTGACAAAAGGCAAAAGCCAGCGCCTCAATGCGCGCCCGACATATCCCCCAGCACTTCCTTCGAAGCAACGGTGGAATCCGCGTTCAGCTTGTAGACCATCGGCACGCCGGTCGCGAGGTTGAGGGCCAGGATCTGTTCCTTGGTCAGGCGATCGAGCACCATGACCAGCGAGCGCAGCGAGTTGCCGTGGGCTGCGATCAGAACGTTCTCGCCCCGGAGAACGCGCGGCAGGATTTCCGTGAGGTAATAGGGCCAGACGCGGGCGCCGGTGTCACGCAGGCTTTCGCCGCCCGGCGGCGGTACGTCGTAGGAACGGCGCCAGATATGCACTTGCTCCTCGCCCCACTTGGCGCGGGCATCGTCCTTGTTGAGGCCGGAAAGATCGCCGTAGTCGCGCTCGTTCAGGGCCTGGTCGCGGATGGTTTCGAGGTCGGGCTGGCCGATATTGTCGAGGATCAGCTTCAGCGTGTGCTGGGCGCGCGTCAGGGCAGACGTGAAGGCGATGTCGTACTTGATGCCATAGTCGGCTAGCGCCTTGCCGCCGGTATTGGCTTCCTCGATACCCAACGGGGTCAGGTCTGGATCCTTCCAGCCGGTGAACAGGTTTTTCAGGTTCCAGTCGCTCTGGCCGTGACGCACAAGGACGAGGGTGCCGCTCATGATGGTATTCCTCCGGGGGATTGAAAGGTTCAGGACAGCCCGAGCACGTCGAGCATGGAATAGAAGCCGGGTTTCTGGTCGCGCGCCCAGAGGGCCGCCGTAATGGCGCCGCGGGCAAAGATCGACCGGTCGGTGGCGCTGTGGGAGAGCGTCACCTGCTCGCCTTCGCCGGCAAGGATGACGGAATGTTCGCCGATCACCGAGCCACCGCGCAGCGTGGCAAAGCCGATCGTGCCGGCGACACGAGCGCCGGTATGGCCATCGCGCACCCGCACGGAATGGTCGGCAAGGCCGATCTCGCGACCCTTCGCAGCGGCTTCGCCGAGAAGCAGGGCGGTGCCTGACGGCGCATCGACCTTGTGCTTGTGATGCATTTCGAGGACTTCGATATCCCAGTTGGCCGGACCGAGCGCGCGGGCCGCCTGCTGCGTGAGAACGCCGAGCAGGTTGACGCCGAGGCTCATGTTGCCGGACTTGACGACCCGGGCATGGCGCGCCGCCGCCTTGAACTTATCCTCGTCTTCGGTCGAGCAGCCTGTGGTGCCGATGACATGGACGATACGGGCCTGGGCAGCGAGAACGGAAAATTCGACCGAGGCTGCAGGCGAGGTGAAATCGAGCACGCCTTCCGCCTCGACAAAGGCTTCCAGCGGCTTGTCGCTGATGATGACACCCGTCGGGCCGAGACCTGCGACTTCACCGGCATCACGGCCGATGAAAGGAGAGCCGGACCGCTCGACGGCTGCAAACACGGTCACGCCCTGCATCGCATGGATGGTGCGGATCAGCGTCTGTCCCATTCGGCCGGCCGCGCCAACCACCACGAGTTTCATATCCGTCCCGCTCATGCCTGCCTCATTCCATCAAATCAGTGGTTCGGCTTCCGCCGTTGGTTGCGTCGCTGTCGTGCCCTGCAGATTGTGCAGGCGAGCGTAAAGACCGTCGCTGCGCTGCGCAAGCGCCTCATGGGTGCCTTCCTCGACCACCAGGCCATCCTTCATGACGATGATCTTGTCGGCATTGACGACAGTGGACAGGCGATGGGCGATGACGACGACGGTGCGGCCGCTCATGGCATGGTCGAGCGCCTTCTGCACGGCAGCTTCCGACTCGGTATCGAGCGCGGAAGTGGCTTCGTCGAGCAGCAGGATCGGCGCCTGGCGCACCAGCGCGCGGGCGATCGACAGGCGCTGCCGCTGGCCGCCGGACAGTGTCACGCCGTTTTCGCCGACGGCGGTGTCGTAGCCCTGTGGCTGGGCGAGAATGAAATCATGGGCGTAGGCGAGCTTTGCCGCTTCCTCGACCTCGGCGTCCGTCGCCTCCGGTCGGCCGTAACGAATGTTGTCGCGGATCGAGCCCTCGAACAGGTACGGTTGCTGCGAGACATAGGCGAGGCCGTTGCGCAGCGATTGCTTGGTGATATGGGCGATATCCTGCCCATCGATGAGGATTTCGCCACCGGACGGATCGTAAAAGCGTGGAATGAGGCTGATGACGGTCGATTTGCCGGCGCCGGACGGCCCGACTAGTGCCGTTGTTTTGCCGCCCTCGGCCACGAAGCTCACACCCTTCAGGATCTCGTCGGTCTGAGTGTAGCCGAAGCGGACGTTGCGGAACTCGATCGAGGCCTGATCGAGCTTCAGATCGGTGGCATCTGGCAGGTCGCGCTGGTGCGGAACCGTATCGAGAATTTCGTAGATCATCCGCGCATTGACGACGGCGCGTTCCAGCGAAATCTGCAGCTTGGCGAGGCGCCGCGCCGGATCATAGGCCATCAGCAGCGCGGTGACGAAGGCGAAGAAGGCGCCAGGCTGGATACCGTTGTAGATCGAGCGGAAAGCGGCATAGGCGAGCACACTGGAAATCGCGAAGCCGGCAAAGGTTTCCGTCATCGGCGCGGTGCGTTCGCTGAGGCGTGCGATGCGGTTGGCGCGATTTTCGGCGCGGTCGATGATTGACTCGACCTTGGACTTCAGCTGCCTTTCCATTGTGAAGGCCTTCACAATGGTGATGCCCTGGATGGTTTCCTGCATGGCGCCGAGAACATGGCTGTTGATCTCGACGGATTCGCGCGTCGCCTGTTTCAGCCGCCGCGAAATGTAGCGCAGGCCGATCAGCAGCGGTGGCGCGATGACGAAGACGATCACTGTCAGCAGCCAGTCCTTACTGATCATGACGCCGATGAGCGCGATCAGGGTCAGGAAATCGCGGGCGAGCGAGGTGACGGTCATGTTCAGGACGTCGCGGATGCCCGAAACGTTCTGGCTGATCTGCGCCGAAATCCGCGCCGAGCGGGTGTCGCTGAAATAGCCGACGCTCAGTGCCATGAGGTGCGAATAGAGCCGGCGCTGGTAACTGGCGACGATGCTGTTGCCGATCTTCGACAGGGCGACGGCCTGCCCATAGGTGGCGAAGCCGCGCAGCACGAAGGCGATGAAAATCGCGCCGCAGATATAGACGACGATATCCGCCCGCTTGTTGGCGAAGGCCTCGTTGACCACCGATTCCATGATCCAGGCGGTGAAGGCCGTCGAAGCGGCGATCACGCCGAGGCACATGATGGCGAAGATATATCCACGCAGGTGCGCACGGCCATTTTCGGCGATGACCCGCTTCAGCACGCTGGTGATCGTCTCGCGATCGACGGCTGGCAGCTTTGTCTTGGCTTGTTTCAAGCGTCTTTCCTTAAAGCCCGGCGCGTGCCCGTGAGCACCCCGTTTTCCCGCGCTCTATAGTCCCTTGCTCCCGGTTTGGCGAGTCCGGGCAACCCTTGGTGCCTCAAGTTCTCCAGCGCCGTCCCTCAGTTGCCACACCAAAGCGCGACGGCGTGCGTGCATAGGCGGCGAGACCGGAGAGAGCTGCCGTCGGATGGGTCACCACGAAAGTCGGGATTGTCCTGAGAAGTGCTGAATGCGGGGCCTTGTCCTCGAAGGCTTGACGAAACTCCGGCTTCTTCAGCGCGGGCAGGATTTTCTGCGAAATGCCGCCAGCCAGGAACACGCCGCCACGCGCCATGAAGATCATCGCCATGTCTCCCGCCACACGGCCGAGATAGGTCGAAAACAGCGAGACGGTCTCGACAGCGGCTTCATCGCTGCCGGCCAACGCGGCGGTTGTCACTGCCGCCGGATCGGCCAGGTGCGGGTCCTGCACGTTCGATTCGCAGACGGCGCGGTAGATGTTCATGATGCCGCGGCCACAAAGCAGCTGTTCGGCGGAAATGCGCCCCTCAATCGGTTCGAGGAAGGGCCAGATCTGGCAGTCGCGCTCGGAACGCGGCCCGACATCGACATGGCCGCCTTCACCAGGAACCGGGATCCAGGCGTGCTGGGCATGCACGAGACCAGCGACGCCGAGACCTGTGCCGGGGCCGAGAACGGCGCAGGAGGCGGATTCGAGAATCGAGCCGGGACCGATCTGTTCGCGGCCATCCTCGCCGATTGAGGCGATGGCGAGCGCTTGCGCCTCGAAGTCGTTGATGATGATCACGTCTTCCAGCGACAGCGCCTTCAGCATGTCCTTCGGCTTGATCACCCAGCCGGCATTGGTGAGCGGAATGTCGTCGCCCTTGACCGGGCCGGCGACCGCAATGATGGCCGAACGCGGCTGCACGGACGTCTTGTCGAGAATGCTGGTCTGCAGCGCTTCCTCGATGCTGGCATAACGTGTCGTCGGAATGATCGGGAACATCTTCGGTTCGGCGAAGGCGTCGAGCACCAGGCCGAAGCGCGCATTGGTTCCGCCGATATCCCCGATCAGGATCGGGAATGTGAGATTGCTATCGGTGTCGGTGAACGAGGGCATGGGATGTTCCGTTGGATCGAGCGGACGATAGGCTGGATGAAAAAGCTTTATCAGGGATGATTGAAGTCGATCAACCGTTCAGCAGTCGCCCGGTTGAGCGCCATCGGAATATCGTAGACGGTGGCAAGCCGCATCAGTGCCTTGACGTCAACGTCATGCGGCATCGCGGTCAGGGGATCGGTGAAGAAGATCAGCATGTGGACGTCGCCTGTGGCGATCATCGCGCCGATCTGCTGGTCGCCGCCGAGCGGGCCGCTCTTCAGGCGAATAACGTCGAGGCTCGGACAGGCCTCCTGAACCCGGCCGCCTGTGGTTCCGGTCGCGACGATCTTCCATTTGGCAAGCTCGGCTTCATTGGCCCGGGCGAAGACCGCCAGATCGTCCTTCTTCTGGTCATGCGCAATCAGCGCCACGCATTTTGCCATGTGATCCCCCCGGCATCCGTCAGCTTCATCGATGCTTTAAATCGATTTGATTTCCTCTACATGACAGGCGGACACTTGAAAAGACCGGGTAACGCGTGGACGTCCCGGCTTATTGCACGGGCCGGGCGAGTGGCACGGGAATATCACTGTCGGGCAGGTCGCCGGCGGCATTGATCATCTGTTCGATCGCCGTATTGCCGGGCTGCGGCTCGGGCGTGACATAGGCATTGCCATAGGTCGCCGCCTGTTCGGCGTTGGCGGGCGCCGCAAGAACGGCGGTGCAGGCTTTGGGCAGATCCGAAAGCATCGTGAATCTCGGCTTCACCGGCTTGGCATTCGGATCCTTCTTCGGCTTGGCCCATGGCTCCTTGGTGAACCACCAGGCCAGCGACTTGTCGCAGCCATCGCCGCTGGCGACCGGCGCCTGCGCCTTGCAGCCGGCAGCGCCGGGCGGGCAGTGCATTCGGATATGGAAGTGCTCGTCATGGCCATAGACCGGGCGCACCTTCCCCAAGAGGTCACGATCACCGGTCCAGGTTTCGCATAGCTTCTTCTTGATCGCCGGGTTGACGAAGACGCGTTCTACCTGCGGATAGCTTGCCGCCTGCATGACGAGGTTCGCATGGGTGGGCGTCCAGCGAGCCGGATTGACAGTGAGAAACTTGCTCTTGTCGAGCATGGACACGAACGGCATGTCCTCGCGTGCCTGCGCGGAGAGCGGTTGGGAGGGCTTGGGCTGGAACCAGATATCGGCATCAAGCCCGATCTGGTGGGAGGCATGGCCGGTCAGCATCGGTCCGCCGCGCGGCTGCGAAATGTCGCCGATGAGGATGCCGGAACCCCAGCCGAGCTTGACGGCGTCCTGCGAGAATTTTTCGAGAAGCTGGATCATGGCCGGATTGCCCCAGCGCCGGTTGCGCGACAGGCGCATGGCCTGCCAGGTCGGTCCATCGGTGGGGATAGCCACCGCGCCGGCCATGCAGCCCTTGGCATAGAAGCCGATCGGGCTGGGTGCGGCAAGGCTCGGCAATTTGACCTTGCCGAAGATCTGCTTGGCGGGTGTCGATTCGGCCGCTGCCGCATCGCCGGCGATGAGGCTCAGGCCGCAGAGAGCCGCAAGTGCGATCGTTCCCAGATGCCGAATGAAACCTGCCTGCATGCCCACCATTGTCCGTCCATTCCCGCTAATAAAAGCAATCCGAAACCTGCGGCGAAGCCGAAGCGCCGGTTATCCCAGGCTGCATTGACACACTCTCTTTGTGTCAGCCTTGTGGGACACGCGACCGTGATCCAAAAAAAATGCCCGATTTGAGGCAGCTTCTGTCAATTGCCCGGATTTTGCCTATTCTGTCCGCCAAGCAGGGGCAAAAGGAAAACCGAATGCGGGGTATTGGCATGAATTTCAGAAGCGCGCTGGGCGTGGCGGCATTGGTACTGGCGGCGTTGTCGTCTGT
The DNA here is from genome assembly GCF_001425605.1 of Rhizobium sp. Leaf453. GTDB lineage: Bacteria > Pseudomonadota > Alphaproteobacteria > Rhizobiales > Rhizobiaceae > Pararhizobium. Next base: position 508,935 of record NZ_LMRG01000012.1, read on the forward strand.
GCCGTCGATGGCACAGGAGCTGGCATGGCATCAAGGCACGGCAACGGTGGGCGATCTGAAATACCCGGATGGTTTTGCCCGCTTCGATTACGTTAACCCCGACGCACCGAAGGGCGGCAATCTCAATCTCACCGCAGCAGGTACGTTTGACACGTTGAACCCGCTGCTTGCCAAGGGAGAGCAAGGCGCTGGCGTGGCGGCATTGGCGTTCGAAACACTGATGAAGCCGTCCATGGACGAGATCGCCTCCGACTATGGCCTTCTCGCCGAGGCCATCGCCTATCCCGATGATTTCGCCTACGTCAAATTCCGGCTGCGGCCGGAGGCAAAATGGGAGGATGGCCAGCCTGTCACGCCGGAAGATGTGGTCTTCAGTTTCGATCAGGTGAAAGCCAACGATCCGCAGAAAGAGTTTTACTACAAGCACGTCACAAAGGCCGAGAAGACCGGTGATCGGGAGGTAACCTTTTCCTTCGACGAGAAGAACAATCGCGAACTCCCCAAGATCGTCGGAGAGCTGGTGATCGTCCCGAAGCATTGGTGGGAAAGCAAGGACCCCAAGGGCGTCCAGCGCGATATTTCGAAAACCTCGTTGGAAATTCCAATGGGATCAGGTCCCTACAAGATCACGTCCATGACGCCTGGCGCGACCATCCGTTATGAGTTGCGGGATGATTATTGGGGCAAGAACCTCAACGTAAACATCGGCCAGAACAATTTCGGGTCGATCAATTACGCCTATTATGCCGACCTCGGCGTGTCCTTCGAGGCGTTCCGCTCCGGCAATGCGGATTACTGGTGGGAGAATTCCGCCAAGCGCTGGGCGACCTCCTATGATTTTCCAGCCGTTAACGACGGCCGCATCAAACGGGAGGTACTCGACAACGATTACCGCAACAGCGGCATCCTTGTCGGCTTCATTCCCAATCTTCGCCGCGAAAAATTCCAGGACGAGCGGGTCCGCGAAGCCCTGAATTATGCCTTCGATTTCGAGGAGTTGAAACGGACGATCTTCTATAACCAGTATGACCGCATCAACAGCTACTTCTTCGGATCGGAGCTTGCTTCCAGCGGTTTGCCGCAGGGCCGAGAACTCGAAATCCTCAACGAGTTGAAGGACCAGGTCCCTCCGCAAGTCTTCACCACCGAGTACAAGAACCCGGTCGGCGGCGACCAGACGAAGCTGCGGGACAATCTGCGCAAGGCCATCGCCCTGTTCAAGGCAGCAGGATACGAACTCAAGGGCAACCGCATGGTCAATTCGAAGACCGGTGAGCCCTTCAGTTTCGAAATCCTGCTCGATGGTCCGACGATCGAGATCGTTGCGCTGCCTTTTGCCCAGAACCTGAAGAAGATCGGGATCACCGCGACGGTGCGCACGGTCGATTCCTCGCAGTATACCAATCGCTGGCGTTCGCGCGATTTCGACATGATCTATCTGGGCTGGGGCCAGTCCCTCAATCCTGGCAACGAACAGGCGGAATATTGGGGATCGGATTCGGCCAAGCGCGACGGTTCGCAAAACTATGCCGGCATCAGCGATCCGGGCATTGACGCGCTCATTCGCCGGATCATCTTCGCCAAGGATCGTGACGAACTGATTGCAACGACCAAGGTGCTCGACCGGGTGCTTCTGGCGCATCATTATGTCATCCCCAGCTATACCGGCCGATATTCCCGTATTGCCTATTCGGCCAATCTCATCCGCCCTGCCGACTTGCCGAAATATTCGGTCGGTTTCCCGACCATCTGGTGGTCGAAGAACGCCCAGCCGCAATGAAAGCCTTGCGCAGGGCTCAATGCGTACTCCAAATGCGGATATGCGAATCAATGCGGGTGCCGGTTTCCTCTGGCGCCCTGAAGGAGATCAGCGGATTGACGACGATGAGGCGGGTTGCCGCTAGCAGCGGATCGGATTGGATTGCCGGACAGGCCGGGGAGCAAAGCTGATGGGCGCCTATATCCTGCGCCGGCTCCTGCTGATGATCCCGACGATCGTCGGGATCATGGCCATCTCTTTCGCTGTCATCCAGTTCGCGCCCGGCGGCCCCGTCGAGCAGGTGATTGCCGATCTCACTGGCCAGAACCAGGGCGGTGATCGCTTGTCGGGTGGTAGCAATGATCTCGCCGGCCAGCAGTTCGGTGGCGAGGAATCCTCCGGAAAGTATCGAGGCGCACAGGGCCTTGATCCGGAGTTCATCGCCAAGCTCGAAAAGCAGTTCGGCTTCGACAAGCCGCCGCTTGAGCGTTTCGGTCAGATGATGTGGAACTATATCCGCTTCGATTTCGGCGAAAGCTTCTTCCGCAACACCTCGGTCATCGACCTGATCCTCGACAAGATGCCCGTGTCGATTTCGCTGGGCCTCTGGATTCTGCTTTTTTCATACGCCATTTCCATCCCGCTGGGGATCAAGAAGGCCATATCGGACGGCTCGACCTTCGATGTCTGGACATCCGGCATCATCATCGTCGGCTATGCGGTTCCTGGATTCCTGTTCGGTATCCTGCTGATCGTGCTCTTTGCCGGCGGATCGTTCTTCGACTGGTTTCCGCTGCGTGGCATCGTCTCGGACAATTTCTACCAGCTGAACTGGTGGCAGAAGATTCTCGATTATTTCTGGCACATGACGCTGCCGCTGATCACGCTGCTGATGTCCGCCTTCGCGACGACGACGCTGCTGACCAAGAACTCCTTCATTGACGAGATCAAGAAGCAGTATGTCACGACGGCGCGGGCCAAGGGACTGAACGAACGGCAGGTGCTTTATGGCCATGTGTTTCGCAACGCCATGCTGATCATCATTGCCGGCTTTCCGGCGGCGTTCATTACAGCCTTCTTCACCGGTTCGCTGCTGACGGAATACATCTTCTCGCTCGATGGCCTGGGCCGCCTCGGCTATGACGCTGTCGTCAAGCGGGACTATCCGATCGTGTTCGCGACGCTCTACATCTTCTCGCTGATGGGCTTGCTGGTCGGTCTTCTCTCGGACCTGATTTATACCTGGGTCGATCCGCGTATCGATTTCGACCGGAGGGATGTCTGATGGTCGATATGACCTCCAATCCGCCGCTCGTCACCAGCGCGCCCGGCCGCCTGTCGCCGGTCAATCGCCGCCGCTGGGAAAACTTCAAGGCCAATCGCCGCGGTTACTGGTCCTTCTGGATCTTCTTGGTGCTGTTCGGCTTGAGCCTTTGCGCCGAGTTCATCGCCAACGACAAGCCTGTTCTCGCTTCTTACAAGGGCGAAATCCTGGTTCCGGTTCTGGTCAATTATCCAGAGGAAAAATTCGGCGGGTTCCTTGCCGAAACCGACTATCGCTCCGACTTCATTCGCGACGAAATCAACGCCAACGGCTGGATGATCTGGCCGCCGGTTCGCTATTCCTATCAGACGGCCAATTCGAACATTCCGCATTCGGCACCGACGCCGCCCTTTTGGCTGATGGATGACACCGAACGCTGCTCGGCCTATCCGCAGGGCAAGGATGATCCCGGCTGTACGCTCGGCAATCTCAACTGGCTGGGCACGGACGATCAGGCGCGCGATGTTGCTGCGCGCATGATCTACGGTTTCCGCATCTCTGTCCTGTTCGGGCTTGCGCTCACCATCGCATCCGCCGTCGTCGGTGTGACGGCCGGTGCCGTTCAGGGTTATTTCGGCGGCTGGACGGACCTGCTGATGCAGCGCTTCATCGAGATCTGGTCGTCGATGCCGGTGCTCTATATCCTGCTGATCATCGCCGCGATCCTGCCGCCGGGCTTCTTCGTCCTGCTTAGCATCATGCTCTTGTTTTCCTGGGTCGGTTTCGTCGGCATCGTACGGGCGGAATTCCTGAGGGCACGCAATTTCGAATATGTCCGCGCTGCCCGGGCGCTCGGCGTCAACAACCGGACGATCATGTTCCGCCATCTATTGCCCAATGCCATGGTGGCGACGCTGACCTTCCTGCCGTTTATCCTGTCTGGTTCGATCACCACGCTGACCTCGCTCGACTTTCTCGGTTTCGGCATGCCGCCGGGCTCTCCGTCGCTGGGCGAACTGATCAGCCAGGGCAAGTCGAACCTGCAGGCGCCCTGGCTCGGTCTTACCGCCTTCGTCGTCATGTCGGTTATGCTGTCGCTCTTGATCTTCATCGGCGAGGCGGCCCGCGACGCGTTTGACCCGAGGAAGACGTTCCGGTGAGCACACAGATGACAGATACCCTCCTTTCCGTGCGCAACCTGTCTGTCGCCTTCCATCAGGGGGGCAAGACCTCGACGGCGGTGGACGATATTTCCTTCGACATCAAGCGCGGCGAAGTCGTCGCGCTGGTCGGCGAATCCGGCTCGGGAAAATCCGTCTCGGCCAATTCGATCCTGAAGCTTCTGCCCTATCCGGCCGCAAGCCATCCGGGCGGTGAGATCGTCTTCAACGGCAAGGACCTGATGAAGGCATCCGATGCGGAGCTGCGCCATGTGCGCGGCAACGACATCACGATGATCTTCCAGGAGCCGATGACCTCACTCAATCCGTTGCATTCGATCGAGCGGCAGATCGCTGAAATCCTTGAATTGCACCAGAATGTGACCGGGACGGCCGCGCGCACGCGTGTGTTGGAACTGCTCAACCAAGTCGGCATTCGCGAGCCGGAAAAGCGCCTTGCCGCCTATCCGCACGAATTGTCCGGCGGCCAGCGCCAGCGCGTGATGATCGCCATGGCGCTCGCCAACCGGCCCGAACTTTTGATCGCCGACGAGCCGACGACCGCGCTCGATGTCACCGTCCAGGCCCAGATCCTCGAACTTCTGAAGAAGCTCAAGGACGAGCACGGCATGTCGATGCTGTTCATCACCCATGACCTCGGCATCGTCCGCAAGATCGCCGACCGCGTCTGCGTCATGACCAAGGGCAAGATCGTCGAGACCGGCCCCACGGCCGAAATCTTTGCCAATCCGCAGCACACCTATACGCGCCACCTCCTGGCATCCGAGCCGAGAGGCATGCCACCGGTCTCCGATCCGTCGAAGCCGGTGGTGATGGAAGGCAAGGACATGAAGGTCTGGTTCCCGATCAAGGCCGGTTTCCTGCGCAAGGTCGTCGATCATGTCAAAGCCGTCGATGGCATCGACCTGACGCTGCGCGCCGGCCAGACGCTCGGCGTCGTCGGCGAATCGGGATCGGGCAAGACGACGCTCGGCCTGGCGCTCACCCGGCTCATTTCCTCGCAGGGCCGCATCAGCTTCATCGGCAATGACATAGCCGGCTATTCGTTCAAGCAGATGCGTCCGTTGCGCAACCGCATGCAGATCGTCTTCCAGGACCCGTTCGGTTCTCTCAGCCCCCGCATGGCCGTCAGCGACATTGTTGCCGAGGGTCTGAAGGTGCACGAGCCGTCGCTCTCGGACAACGAACGCGACGCCCGCGTGGCGGGGGCACTCGAAGAAGTCGGGCTCGATGCCTCCACCCGCTGGCGGTATCCGCACGAGTTTTCCGGCGGCCAGCGCCAGCGCATCGCCATTGCCCGTGCCATGGTGCTCAAGCCGCAATTCGTGATGCTGGACGAGCCGACGTCCGCTCTGGACATGAGCGTGCAGGCGCAGGTGGTCGATCTCCTGCGCGACCTGCAGGCCAAGCACGAACTGGCCTATCTCTTCATCAGCCACGACCTCAAGGTCGTGCGGGCGCTCGCCAACGATATGATCGTCATGCGCCAGGGCAAAGTGGTGGAGCAGGGACCGTCCGAGCGCATCTTCACCGCGCCGCAGGAAGATTATACAAAGGCGTTGATGGCCGCCGCCTTCGATATGAAGGCGGTCAAGGTGCCATCCATCCGTCAATAGAGTTCCGTTCATGCCATCCAGAAGCCCTGTCATTGTCGACCTGAAGTTCATTCCGCAGGAAGTGGAGGATGGGCTGAAGGGCGCGTTTTCCGGCCGCGAGATCATCAACCTCGCCGATCCTATCCACAAGGGCCGCGATCTCACCGGCATCGACTATGCCGTCGTCTGGAAATCCGATCCGGACCTGTTTGCGCGTGCCACCGATTTGAAGGTCGTCTTTTCCGGCGGCGCCGGCGTCGATCATGTGCTGAAGCTGCCGGGTCTTCCCGATGTGCCGCTGGTCCGTTTCGTCGATCGCAGCCTGACGACCCGAATGAGCGAATGGGTGGTGATGAACTGCCTCCTGCACCTGCGCCAGCACCGCGCCTACGAGGCCCGTGCTAAGGCCCATGTCTGGGAAGACCTCAGCCAGCCGGAAGCCGCCGAGATCACCGTCGGCGTCATGGGCCTCGGCGTGCTCGGCCAGGACGCGATCGCCAAGCTCCGCGTCATGGGCTTCAAGACCGTCGGCTGGTCACGCTCGAAAAAGGTGATCGACGGCGTCGAGACCTTTGACGAAGCTCAACTCGATTCCTTCCTCGGCAAGACTGATTTCCTGGTCGGTCTGCTGCCGCTGACGCCGGACACGAAGGGCATCTTCAACGCATCGCTGTTCTCAAGGCTGAGCCGCAAAGGCGTATTCGGCGCGCCAGTCTTCATCAATGGCGGCCGTGGCGGAAGTCAGGTCGAGGCAGATGTTCTTGCCGCATTGAAATCCGGCGTGCTCGGCGGCGCCTCGCTCGATGTGTTCGAGCAGGAGCCGTTGTCCAGCGATAGCCCGTTCTGGGACATGGACAATGTTTATGTCACGCCGCATGTGGCGGCATCCTCGGACGTCAAGGCGCTGTTCGTGGCCGTCGAACGACAGATCGACCGCTTCGAAGGCGGCCTGCCGCTCGAAAACGTCGTTGATCGCAAAGCCGGCTACTGATCAGGGCCGGCGGTAACCCGTGGGCTTGTTGTAGAGCCAGCCGATGCGCTGGATCGAATCCTCCAGCCCCTCGTGCGAGACGGTCATCGTATGGCCGTTGGCATGGAGCAGGGTCCGGTCGTCCTCCATGATGGCGACATGGCCCTTCCAGAAAACGAGGTCGCCGCGGCGCAACTCCTCGCGCTCGATCGCCGTGCCGAGCTGCTTCGCCTGCATGTCCGTGTCGCGCGGGGCAGTTCGACCGGTCATCATCATGGAGAGTTGCACGAGACCGGAGCAATCGATGCCGAAGCCGGAGCGGCCGCCCCAGAGATAGGGCGTCTCCAGGAAACGCGCGGCGATGGAAACGTAATCCCCCGCCAGAGGTTGCGTCGCCTCGGCGCAATGATTGGCAATGACGGCCTGTCCGCCCTCCAGCAGGAAATACCGCGTTCCCCGCGTTTCCCGCTCGTCGATGACGGCGATGCGGTTACCCATCGAGAGCGCCTGGACGGTCGGGAATTTCAGGTCAGGTCCGGAATAGATGAAGGTACGCGGCGCGGTGATGATGTGGGTCAGGCTGCGCACCACCGGCGACACGGCATAATCCGCGATATAGCCGACATAGCCGTCGAAATCCGCCTTCACCCAGGCCCAGCCGCCGCTTGTATCGAAAACATGCACCGTCTCGCCCAGCAGCAGCTCGGTATCTGTGCCGCACTCCAGTTCAGGCCTTGCCCGCATCTGCATGACGGGAACACAGATCACGCCGGCGGAGCCTGTGACATAGGCGGGCGCTTCGACGATGCCGCGCAGGCGCTCTTCGGCAAGATCGGGACGATAGGCATTCAGCCGGCGGTCGGGAAGATCGGACATGGTTTCTCAGATAGACAGTTTGCGTCCCTGATCAATGATCAGATCGCCAAGTTTTTCAAGATAGAGCGCACCATCGACGGTTCGCTTGATAATCACATTACGCCTGTCGCGCTCGTCGCGGGTCCGGGTGACAAGGCCGAGATCGCCCATCGTATCCAGTGCACGGGTGATGACCGGCTTGGTGACGCCGAGAATGGTGGCCAATCCGCGCACCGTATGCGGCGGCGGGACCAGGTAGATGTGCAGGAGAATGGAAATCTGGCGAAGCGTCAGGTCACGGTTGTCGATCCGCACCTGTTCAAGCGAGACGCTGTGCCAGAGATTCAGGGCTTGCGACGCTGACAATTCGACTGGCATCCGGGCGCCCTCGGTTCAATCAAAGCGTATTTTAGCGCCATGATCGTTACGGAACCGTTTCTTTCCGTCCAGTCTCAAATGCGGGAGATTGCCTTTTTCACCCGCTCCAGATGTGCTGCCCGCTGTGCCGGCGTCACACGGTCCATGTCATGCAGAGACAACATGTTGAACTTGACACCTTTGGCACAGAAAGCCCCGATTCCGCGCTTGAGCAATCGGCGAATGGGATTGCCCATGTAAAGCCAAACGATCCACCAGGGCGATCCGGTCGTCGTCAGTGCCCAGAGAAGCTTGATATTCGTCAGGCGTGGAATGATACGGCCACCGGCCTTGTCATGATCGAAGGCGACACCGGGCGCGAAGACACGGTCGAAGAAACCTTTGAGGATGGCCGGGAAATTGAACCACCATTGCGGAAAAACCAGGATCAGACCGTCGGCGTCCCTTAGCCGAACAACGATACCGTCGACGCCAGCCGTGTCGTAGGGCGTATCGAAATAACCGCGCCGTTCCGCTTCGCTCAGCCGTGGATCGAAATTCTCGTTGCAGAGATCGAGCAGGTCGATCTCGTGGCCCTTTGCTTCCAGCGCGGTCTTCGCCGTATTGGCAACGGCGGCCGCGAAACTGTCGGACAGGGGATGGGCGAGAACGAGGAGGATGCGCATCCTAGAACAGGCTACCCTGTCGGGGTGGCGTCGCCGGTCCAGACTTTTCGGCCTGTTTTTTTACAGGCTTCGCTGGCGGCGGGCCACCTTCGGTCGTGACTGCATTGATCGAGCCATCGGCGAATTGAAGCGAAATCGCCTGGTTCAGCGACAGTGCAGCAGCGGTCTTGGCCGGCAGGCCGGCATCGTCGCGGACCAGTGCGTATCCGCGTTTCAGCACGTTGCGGTAAGACAAGGACTGCAGGATACGATCATGGGCCGAAACCTCGCTGCGCCGTCGCCGCAGATCGGCGGCAAGGGCGCTGTCGGCCCGGCCCGCGAGACCTTTCAGCCGATCCTGGGATCGGTGAATCTGGCTCAGCAGTCGCGCCGGCAGCGTCCGGAGCGCAGCATCGGCCGAGGATACGCGGGAGGCGGAACGCTGGATCAGTCGCTCGACGATGCGTTCGGCCCGGGTCATGCGCTCGGCGATTTTCTGCCGCCGCTCGTTGATGCGGTTCGATAGGACATCCGGCCGCAGATGCGCGGCCGTGCGTTCGAACAGGCGGCGTTTGTTGGCGGTGTTCATCTGCAGACCGCGCCCCAGCCCCCCGGCCGCTTCGTCGAAACGGCGACGGGGCAACGCAAGAAGCTGGTCGAGGGACGGCAGCGCCCGCGTCAGGGCACGCACGTTCTGGCGCCGATTGTCCATCTGACGTCCGACCGCTGATTTCAACCGGGCGGACAGGGCGGCGACTGCAGCTTCGAGGTCGGCCTTCACTGGCACGGCCATTTCGGCGGCCCCGGTCGGGGTCGGGGCACGCTGGTCGCTGGCATAATCGATCAGCGTCCAGTCGGTCTCGTGGCCGACGGCGGAGATTAGTGGGATCTGCGAGTTCGCGGCTGCCCGCACCACCGCCTCGTCATTGAAGCTCCAGAGATCCTCCAGGCTACCGCCGCCACGCGCCACGATCAGCACTTCCGGCCGGGCGATCGGGCCGCCGAGAGGAAACGCATTGAAGCCTTCGATGGCGGCGGCCACCTCGTTGCCCGATCCCTCGCCCTGGACTTTCACGGGCCAGACGATGACATGAACGGGGAAGCGATCGGAAATCCGGTGCAGGATATCGCGGATGACAGCGCCGGTCGGCGAGGTCACGACGCCGATGACGCGGGGCATGTAGGGCAGAGGCCGCTTGCGCTGGGGATCGAACAGGCCTTCGGCGGCGAGCTTGCGCTTGCGCTCCTCGATCAGCGCCATCAATGCGCCGGCGCCAGCCGGCTCCAGGGTCTCGATGACGATCTGGTATTTGGAGGATCCGGGGAAGGTCGTCACCTTGCCGGTGGCGATAACTTCCATGCCCTCTTCCGGCCGGAACTTCAGCCGGCTCATCGTGCCTTTCCAGATGACGGCGTCGATGCGCGCTTTGTCATCCTTCAAGGCGAAATAGGCATGCCCCGAGGAATGCGGGCCGCGGTAACCGGAAATTTCACCGCGCACGCGCACATGATCAAAGGCTTGCTCGACGGTCCGCTTGATGGAGCCGGACAGTTCCGAGACCGAGTATTCGGCGAGATTGGAAGGCGAATCGGATTCGAAGAAGGCGCTCATGGGACCATTTTGCAGTGCCGCGCCGCCAATGGCCAGCCATCTCGTCCGCCCCTCAACAGGCCATTCTTCATCCCCGTTTATCCCCGCCCTGCCAAACCGTGCGCATCATGTCGGCAACGTCAACCAAAGCCGAGGACAAACCGATGCCTGACCGTTTCGCCAGCAACATTCCCTCTCTGACCAGCCCCGCCACACATGGTTTCGCTGTCACGCCCAACGACACGCTCGATCTCTCCGAGACAACGCGGGCAATCTACGTCGGCGCGGGCGGCGCGCTCGCCGTGCGGCTGCTCTCCGGCCAGACGGTGACGTTTGCCGGTGTTGCGGCGGGCACGATCCTGCCGTTGCGCGCCGACCGCGTTCTGGCCACCGGAACCACCGCCGGCAGCGTTGTGGGGCTGGTCTGATGGCATCTCTCGGCTTCAGTTCCGGCCTTGGGCTTGCGGCGACCGCAAATGCCTGGTTTTCCGGCTCCGCTTTTACCATCGTCGATACCACCGACAGCCTATCGAAATCCCCGGCCTTTATCGCGGATTTCCGCAGGGATCGCCATGCGCTGACTTCTGTCGCTGCCGCCGGCATTGCAGCGGCCACGGTCGATGCGCTGATCGTGCCACAGTCGGTCGCCTTCGCCGACCTGTTTGCCTTCACGCGCGGTTCGGTAGCCGAATATATCGATGCAGCCGGCGCAGCCCAGCAGGCCGCGGTCGACATGCCACGCTTCGACTACCGGACCGGCCAGAGGCAATTGTTGCTCGAAGGTCCTGCGACAAACCTGTTCCTGAACTCCTTTGCCACGGCAACCCAGACGGTTTCGGTGACCAATGGCAGCCAGTACACGGTTTCCTGTCGCGGCAGCGGTTCGCTGGGCTTGTCGGGCGCTACAAGTGGAACGGTCACCCAAGCGACGTCTGTGACCTTCACGGCATCATCAACCAGCCTGATCCTCACGGTGTCGGGCAGCCTCAGCCGCGCGCAGGTGGAAACGGGGGCGGTTGCCAGCTCCTTCGTACAGACAACCGGCACGACGGCTTCGAGAAGTGCCGACAGTTGCCGGCTTTCGGCTGCGGGCGAAGCACTCGTCCAGAGAAGCGCCGCAACGCTGACCTTGAAGGCGCAGGGACTTTCCGGCTCGCTGGCTCGTCTTTTCGGCGCGGGTTCCGGAGACGACCTTCTGGGGCTGAACACGGCACAGACGAACATTCTGAGTGGCAGCACCCTCGTTCTCACCGCGATCACATCGCCGCTACCGGCCTTCGGCGCCGGCCTTGCATGGAGCGGTACGGGACGGAGCGGCAGTTACAACGGTTTGGCGGTAGCATCGGATTCGGCCGTGCCGGTCACAACGGGACAGGTCTACCTCGGGCGCAACCAGTCCGGGCTGTTCGCATCCGGCAGATATGACAGTCTGGTGATTTGGCCATTCCGCGCCACGAATGCTTCTATCCAGGCCAAAGCGGTTGCCTATGTGTGAGCCGGTTTCGCATGCGACAGCCGGCTTCACGCGACTGTGAATAGAACACCTGCAACTTTTCGGGGGGTATGCCGTTTGAAATCCTTAGAGGATTAAACCAAATTTAGCGAGCCTGGTGCAAAGTTTCCGGACTAGGCTGGTGACTGGGAGGGGGTCGGATGATCATCTTGACCGCATTTTCAATCGGACTGCTGGCGACGGTAATGCGGTCGGTGGCTTGCTATGTGCTGATTGCCCTGATGATCGGCGCAAGTTTTATCGTTGCGGCGCTGATGTCGGCGGGCACGGTTTCGCTGACCATGCTGATGCTGGCCCTGCTGGGCTATAATGCTGGAATCGCGGCTGCAATCGGAGCCGCCTTGGCCGTTACGACACGGCGCCAGGCATAAGCCGCCAACCCATCATCGGACGAGCGATCATACCCGCCGGATTTGCGCCGGCGGGCTCTCGATCATTGGCTCAAACCGGCTCCCAGCCATCCTTCTCGCTGGCGCGGTAGATCGCATCGATCAGTTTCTGGTTGTTCACCGAGCTTTCCAGCGTCACCACTTCCTCCGCCTCTCCCTTCGCCGCGCGCGAAAACGCCTCGGCCTCGAGCTTATACTGACGGGCATCCTGGAAGCGGAACAGCTGCGATTGCGAATGGTTCTGATTGGTGAGTTCCAGTTCCTCGGCGCCATAACGATCGGCGTTGAAGGGAGACTTGACCTCGATGAAGCCCTTGTCTCCATGGAAGACCATGACTTGCCGGGCGGCAAGCTGTGTGGAGATGTAGAAGCTCAATTCAAAATCACCGAAATCCGCACGCACGCTTGAATAGATATCGGTGCCGAAATCCGGATCGCGATCGGTATTGGCCTGAACACGAACCGGCTCCTTGCCGGTGACGAACCGGGTCGAGATCGTCGGGTAGACGCCGATATCCGGCAGGCCACCGCCGCCGAGTTCCGGCATATTGCGCATGTTGGAAGCATCGCGGTTGAAATAGGTGAAGGCACCCTGCACATGGCGCAGCCGGCCGATCGCACCTTCCTGCAGCAGCGAGCGGACTTTCCGCCAGACGGGGCTATAGGTGACCATGTAAGCTTCGGAGACCAGCACCTTGTTGCGGTCGCGAGCCTCGATCAGCGCATCGATTTCAGAGGCTTTCAGCGCGATCGGCTTTTCGCAGAGCACGTGCTTGCCGGCATCGGCCGCCTTGATGGTCCATTCCACATGCTGCGAGGTCGGCAGCGGGATATAGACGGCATCGATGACGTCGGACGCCAGCATCTCCTCATAGGAGCCGAAGGCATGCGGCACCGAGAAGCGATCGGCCATGGCGCGAGCCTTGGAAAGATCGCGGCTGGCAATCGCCGTCACGACGCAGTTTTCCGCGTCCTGAATGGCAGGAACGACGAGTTCGCGGCCGATCTTGGCCGTCGACAGAATACCGAAACGCAACATGATGTGTCCTCCCGTTTTGTTGGCCGCACACTAGCCGTGAGGTACGTGCCCATCAAGCGGCGGGTAGCGAATAAAGTTTTCGAGGACCATGTAAAAACGCTGTACGGCGCCTATGTCGATGGGGCAGACTTTACCCTCCCTTTGCAGCAATCTCCCATCATCTTGGAGCGACCCCATGGAAAAGCGAACCCTCGGCCGCACCGGCCTGTCCATCGCGCCGCTGGTTTTCGGTGGCAATGTCTTTGGCTGGACCGCGGATGAAAAGACGTCGTTCCAGTTGCTAGACAGGTTTGCCGGTGTCGGTTTCAACGCCATCGATACCGCCGATGTCTACTCGTCCTGGGCGCCGGGCAATTCGGGTGGCGAATCCGAGACGATCGTCGGCAAGTGGCTGAAACAGTCCGGCCGCGCCCGCGACGAGGTCGTCATCATCACCAAGGTCGGTTCGGACCTGGGCGAAGGCCGAAAGGGTCTCTCGGAGCGCTGGATTCTGCAGGCGGTCGAGGATTCGCTGCGGCGGTTGCAGACCGATCACATCGATCTCTATCTCTCGCACTGGCCGGATGCCGAGACTCCCTATGAGGAGACGCTCGGCGCTTATGACAAGTTGCTCAGCCAGGGCAAGGTTCGCCATGTTGGCGCGTCCAACCTCAATGCCTCGCAGTTGCGGACCGCGCTCGACATTTCCGCAGCCAACGGGTTGCCGCGCTATGACGTCCTGCAGCCGGAATACAATCTCTATGACCGCGCCTCCTTCGATGGGGCACTGCGCAACCTCTGCATTGCCGAAGACATCGGCGTCATCACCTATTACAGCCTTGCCTCCGGTTTCCTGTCCGGCAAATATCGTTCGCACAAGGATCTTGGCGCATCGGTGCGCGGCGGCGGCATCGAAAAATATCTCGACGGGCGCGGTATGCGCATCCTCGGCGCCCTGGACGAGGTGGCGGCGGCGACCGGCAGCACGCAGGCGGAGATCGCCCTCGCCTGGATCATGGCCCGCAAGGGAGTGACGGCGCCGATCGCCAGCGCCACTAGCCTCGCCCAACTCGACAGCCTGATCAAATCCGCGTCCGTCAACCTGTCCGACGAAGCGTGCAGACTGCTGAATGAAGCCAGCGAATAATCCGGGGGCGGCAATGACAGTTGAAATCCGCGATGCCCTGCCGGGTGACGAAGCCGATTGGCGCCGCCTCTGGGCTGGTTATGTCACCTTCTACCGGGTGGCCGTTTCCCCCGATGTAACGTCCACGACCTGGGCGCGGATCATCGATCCTTCCACGCCGCTGTTCATGCGCGTTGCCGTGCTTGATGGCCATGTGGTTGGTTTCGCCATCTGCCTGCTGCATGAGGCGACATGGGTGAAGGAGCCGGTCTGCTATCTGGAAGACCTGTTCCTCGACGAGGCAGCGCGCGGCAGGGGCATCGGCAAGGCGCTGCTGGACGATCTCGTCGAGAAGGCGAGGACCAATCGCTGGGCGCGGCTTTACTGGCATACCGATGAAGGCAACGAGACCGCCCGCAAGCTTTATGACCAATATACCGAGGCGGATGGCCATGTGCGCTATCGCATGAGCTTCAAGCCTTGAGTTCGGGAAAGCCTTCATAGAATTTCGCATGGCTGCCGGCATGGTTCGCCATACCGGGCTTGGTCAGCAAGCCGGCGGGCGCGACATAACTGCGGATGCGCCGGATTGGGCGTTCATGCCATTGGATGTTGAACGCCCAGAGTTTCGGAAAGAAGCAGAGCGAGGCATAGGGCAGGTGGTCATGGATCCACCAAGCGAGTGATTGCCAACCCAGAACGGTCGCCCGCCGATCCCAGACCCAGGGAACGACAATACAGGCCGTCGCCCCCATGCAGCCATCGGCGTCGCGCATGTCCCAGATATGATCGGCGGCGGTTGCCGCATTGGTGGAGCAATTCAGCTTGTTCCGGTTGCCGAAATCGTTGACCGAGCGCGAGCGGTAGCCGGAGCGGATATGCAGGCGCCCGAACGTGCGCTGCAACGGCTCCAGCAGTTCGGTGCAAAGCTTCGTTCCGGCTTCGATCGCAAGCTGTGGATCGTCAGGAATGTTCGGCATGCCGTAGAAGTCGGCGATCTCCGAATAGAGGAAATCGCGCAGGAAGAAATTCTCGGACAGACGCGCCCGGCCCATATCCTCCAGCCCCCGCATCGATCCCGGTTTCTTCATTCGAAAACCTCCCGTTTCGGCCAAGGCTAAGCTCTCACTGCCTCCTGTGCCACCCGTTTCCTGAACCTGTCCCGCACGCCCCGATCCTTGCCGCTTTTGACAGTCGTGATAGACTTGCTGGGTGCAGCAAGGGAGGTTCGCGAATGTCCGACAGGCAGGCAGTAGGCACCGTCGTCCACCTCTATGTCGAGGGCATGGCGTTCTGCAACGAGGCGGCCTTGCGCAAGGCCTTTCACCCGGATGCGAAGATCATCGGCAACTACGAAGGCGCGGTGGAATGGATGTCGCGCGACGACTTCATTGCCGCAATTCTCGCCGAGCCTCCGGCACCGCCCGGAACCCAACCGATGATGGACATCGAGATCATCGACATTGAAGGCGACGCCGCCTTCGTCAAGGTCGCCGACGAATTCGCCGGCATGCGGTTCACCGATTACCTGTCGCTGCTCAAGATCGACGGCCGCTGGGTGATCGTAAACAAGCTGTATCACCTGCACCGGTAAGCTCTTACATGCCGCCAACCCCTACGCCTCGGCTGTTTTCAGCCGCAGGCCAAGCACCAGCGGCACACTCATTGCATAGACCAAAACGACCGACAGCCAGATCGCGCCGGGCCATTCCTGCCGGACGAGGAAATACGCGCTGGAAAAGGCAAGCGGTGCGATGATCGATGCGAGGCTGACGGTGGAGGCGAGGACGCCCTGGAACTGGCCTTGGGCGGCATCGTCGACCTGGCGGGTGGCGAGCGATTGCAGCGCGGGCACGCCGATGCCGCCGAGGGCGAAGATGGGCATGATCGCGAAGACCATCCAGCCCTCCGTCGCGAGCGCCATGACGGTGAGTGCGACGCAGACTCCGGCAACGCCGGTCAGGATGGCGGCGCGTTCGCCGAGCAACTTGACTGCCGGGCCTGGAAGAAACGCCTGGGCGAGCGTCTGGCAGATGCCGAAGGCGCCGAGCGACAGGCCGATCCACAAGCCGTTCCAGTGAAACGTGTCGCTGCCCCAGAGCGCCCAGCAGGTGCCATAGGCCTCGCCGGTGGCGCTGAAGATGAAGAACAGGAAAATGTAGGGCGTCACGCCCTTCAGCGAGAAGACCCAGCGCAGGGGGCGGAGCGGATTGAGCGCGCCGAGATCGAGCTTTTCGCGGGTTGGTGTGCGGGATTCCGGCAGGATGAAAAGGGCCAGCAGCAGGTTGCAGCCGTTTAGCACCGCGGCGGCAATGAAGGGCAGGCGCAGCCAGTGATCGCCGAGCACGCCACCAAGGACGGGGCCGATGATGAAGCCGATGCCGAACATGGCGTTGAAGAGACCGAAGCGGCGGGCGCGCTGGTCCGGCGTGGAAATGTCGGTGAGATAGGCCATGGCCACGGCAATATTGGCGCTGGTCAGGCCGGCAATGGCGCGGCCGAGAAACAGCATCCAGAGACTGGAGGCGAAGGCGAGCACGAGATAGTTGACGGCAGCACCGGCGAGCGAAATCAGGAGGACGGGGCGACGGCCGATCCGGTCGCTGAGCGCGCCGAGCACCGGGGCGAAGATGAACTGCATGACGGCGTAGAGCGCGGTCATCGTGCCGATATAGGGCGCGACATTGGTGGTGTGGGTGACGTCCTGCAACAGCGAGGGCAGGATGGGGAAGATGAGGCCGATGCCGACGGCATCCAGCACGATGGCGGTGAAAATGACAAGAAGAGGCCTGTTCATGGCGCGATCCGATCGACGCAGGCATGCGGACGCTGTTCGCCCCGATGCGTGCGAATGAGCCTGACAAACATCAGGCATGTGGTTTCAGGGGAACGCTGGCCGATCCCGGCGGAAATGCGCGGGGATGGCGTGTGCTTGACCACCTGGACGACAATTCGTCCACCTGTTTACTCCGCCGGGAGGCGGCTCAAGGGAAGCGGTCGCTTTTCGCGATGGCTGTTCATACCGCAGACGGGGCAAATGGGCAAGCGCTGTGCCAAAGGCTGGCGGGATGACGATCCGGTCTATCAAGAAACACGCCAAGGCATCGCGCCGGGGATACGGCACGGTGGGATATCGCTGGAGGGCGCACGCAAATGCGAAACCTCGGGGTATTTGAGTATATGGCTCCGCATTTGCGTGACCTTCGGCGTTCTTCGGGGCGTCCAGCCCCTTCAAATGCCAACCACGTCTCGCTGCACCGCCTTATGGGGCGGCTTGCATGGCTCAACCAAACCGGGCTTGGACACCCGGGGGAGACGTTGTGACGGACCATTGGCGATCCGCCCGGTGTGCATCACCCTGCCTTTTGCCGCACGTTACGACAGGAAGCACAGGGCGCCGGCCCCCACCTGCCCGCGACCGTCTCGCGAAACACTCCGGCGGTGGAAACGGGATCAGTATGCGCTGTGATTTTGGGGCGGGGATGGACGGGGATGAAATTTTTTTGAAGGTGGTGGTCTTTGCGAGGTGACCAAAATTAGCCGCAATAAAACGGGAGGCGAAAGAGGCGTGATTCCCGATTGTCATTTTCCTGACCAAATCAGAGATTCCGTCACTTACCTAGAGGCAACTTTGCGCCGTCATTTCGGACATTCAGGACTTGCTAGTCCGGAATGCAGTCAGTCGCTTCACAGCCTTATCGGGGCGAATGGTCCGCCGAGCAATTCTACCGTCCAAAATATCCTCCGCGCAGCCGTGCGGCATCTCGGGAAGGCGGCAGGCCGAATTGCCGAGCATATTCCCGGCTGAACTGTGTCGGGCTCTCATAACCCACTCCGAACGCAATGGATGTGGCGTTGCCTTCGCCGGCGATAAGAAGAGATCGCGCGTGTAGCAGGCGGACATGCTTCTGGTACTGGAGCGGACTGAGGGCCGTCACAGCCTTGAAGTGTCGATGGAAGGCCGAGACACTGAGCGCCGCCATCTCTGCCAAAGACTCGACTCGTAGCGGCTTGGCAAAGTTTTCCCTGACCCATTGGATGGCGATGTTGATCCGTGAAAGAGCGGAATCCGGTGTCGCGATATCTCGCAACATCCAGCCTAACGGCCCCTGCAGCACCCGGAACAGGATTTCACGCTCGTAGGCCGGGGCAAGAGCGCTGACTTCGTCCGGGCGCAGTATAAGGCGCAGCATGCGCAACCAGGCATCGAGTAAATCGGGTGTAACAGGAGCGACCGAAAATCCGGGGCTGTAGAGCTCACCTCTGGCAGGTTTGGGCATGTCTGCCAGCAGGTTTGCAACGATTGCAGGCTTGAGCGTCAGGCTGATTGCAAGATACGGGTCACCATCATCAGACGCATGCACTGAACCGATCGCAGGCAGATCGACCGACATGACGAAATATGTCGCTGGATCATAGCGGAACGTGCGGTCGCCAACAGACATGGTCTTCGACCCCGTCAGGATCACATTGACCATAGGATCGTATACGGCTGCAAGCTGATGCTCCGGAATTTCTCCCTGCACCATCGCGATGCGCGGAATACCCGTCTCCGTGCGGCGGTTCTCCGCCCGTGACGCCAATTGCCTGAGTTCCTGAAGCTGCGTGTTCATGGATCTGTTGTTTCACACGAGCGGTCAAGGTTCAACGAGAAAGCAGAAATAGGCAAGATTCGAAGAGAATCGTGAGAGCGGGCTGCAGGTGCCGAGGCTATCCATTGGCTATCCAATCGAAGGAGCACCAAATGAGCATCGTCATTATCACCGGTGGAAGCCGTGGCCTCGGCGCGAGCATCGCAACCCAGTGCGCCAGGCGCGGTATGGGCGTCATCCTTACCTATAACAGCAACCGGCAAGCTGCCGACAGCGTCGTCGGTGCAATTGAGGCTAACGGTGGTAAGGCGGTCGCTTTGGAGCTGGACGTCGGCAACAGTGCGACCTTCCCGGCGTTTCGCGACGTTGTCGGCGAAGTATTGGCAAAGATTTGGAACACAACGACTTTCGATTTCCTCGTCAACAATGCGGGTTACGGGCTCTACAACCCGATCGCTGCCGTGACCGAAGAACAGTTCGATGGGCTGTTTCGCGTGCATCTGAAGGGGCCGTTCTTCCTCACGCAGGCACTGCTTCCCTTGATGGCCGATGGCGGTCAGATTGTGAACGTAACAAGCGCGACCAGCCGCGTGGCAACTGCCGGCGTTGCGCCCTATGCCTCCTTCAAGGGTGGGCTCGAAGTGCTGACCCGCTACATGGCCAAGGAGTTCGGCGAGCGTCGTATCCGCGCCAACTCCATCGCACCGGGACCGATCCGCACCGAACTCGGCGGGGGCCTCTCGCGAGAATTCGAGATGCTGCTTGCCGGGCAGACGGCGCTCGGCCGCGTCGGTGAACCCAACGATGTCGGTTGTATGGTCGCCAGCCTGCTGTCGGACGACAACCGCTGGATCAATGCCCAGAATATAGAGATTACTGGCGGCTACATCATCTGAGGAGGCTTACATGCTCGATCACATCTTCCTGACAGTCAGTCATATCGGGCGCGCGATCGCCTTTTACGAGAGGGTGCTCCCGATACTCGGGATCACCGCCCGCCATGACTATGACGGCAGCCAAGGCCCGGCGAGGCATGACGACCTCGCGGGCTTTGGTGCCAAGAGCAGAGTGTTTTTCTGGCTGAGGCAGGGCACGGCTGCGCCCGGCGCAGTGCATATCGGCTTTGTCGCGGAGTCCGAGGCAGTCGTAGAGGCCGCTCACCTTGAGGCTTTGGCAGCCGGGGCGACTGAGATCCATGCACCAGCGCCGCAGCTTCACTACGATCCCC
This sequence comes from Rhizobium sp. Leaf453, assembly GCF_001425605.1. Taxonomy (GTDB): domain Bacteria; phylum Pseudomonadota; class Alphaproteobacteria; order Rhizobiales; family Rhizobiaceae; genus Pararhizobium. The sequence goes on from NZ_LMRG01000012.1 coordinate 529,038, forward strand.
GCTATTATGCGGCGCAAGTCCGTGACCCGGACGGCTATAGCCTCGAGTTCGTTTTCAAGAGCTGGCAGCATGGGAGCTGATTTAATGCCCACCAAGACAGTGCGCGGGACGGCAGATGCGCTGATCGCCGCTCTCAATGCCTTCGATGTCGATAAAGCTTTGTCGGTGTTCACTTCCGATGCCGTGATCGACGACCCGTCGACCGGCCACCGTTTCGACGGTTATGCCGGCATCCGCGATTACATCGAGCGGTATTTCATTGGCTATCACACGGTGACCCGCTTCCTCTCGCTCAAGGCGATGGGTGAGACCCGTGCCCGCGTGCGCGTCGACTTCACCGGAGACTTCGGTCACGAGATCGGTCTCCTTGATATCTCCGTCAACGCTGACGGACTGATCATGCGCATCGACGCCGATCTGGAATAATTACAGGGAAAGAATACCCCAATGAACACTTTCATGATCTATGGAGCCGCCGGCTATACCGGCGGCATGGCTGCGGAGCACAGCGCGTCTGCCGGACTCGACCTCGTTCTCGCAGGTCGTGAACAAGACCGGATGAAACTTGAAGCTCTGGCAGATCGTCTCGGCGCGGGTGTGAAGCTCTTTTCGCTGGACGATCCCGATGGCATCGCGACCGGCCTTGCAGGCGTGTCCGTTTTGCTCAACGCCGCAGGTCCCTTCGCGGATACGGCCGAGCCCCTCATGTCTGCTGCGATCGGCGCCGGTGTCCATTATCTCGACTTTTCCGCCGAACTCGACACTTACCGCGAAGCGTTGGCGCTGGATGCCCGAGCCCGTGCGGCAGGGACGATGCTTCTACCGGGCAGTGGTGGAAGCGTCGCCATGCTCGGAAGTCTGGCCGGACATGCGGTCGCGCGCGTAAAGAATGCTCGGAAAATCAGCATCGCGCTTCATGTGGCAGGAGCGATGTCGAGAGGATCAGCGATCAGCGCGAGCCAGAGTATCGCCCCGGCTACACTGCGTCTCGTCAATGGCGAACTCGTCATGCGCAGCACAAACGAGATACGCGACTTCGACTTCGGATTTGGCTTGCAATCGTCGTTTCCCGTGACGCTGCCCGACCTCCTGACAATCAGCCACGCGACCGGCGTTCCCGAAATTGAGACTTTCGTTCACATCAGCGCCGGCGCTTTCCCAACGGGAAAGATTGAGGACCTGCCTGTTGGACCGAGTTTCGAAGAGCGCGAAGCAAGTCGATATCGTGCAGCTGTCGAAGTCACCGATGCGGACGGAACGGTGGTGCATTCGGTGCTTGATTCGGTGAACGGCTACACTTTCACCGCGATGGCCGCCGCTGAAGCAGCCCGGCGTGTGATCGACGGTGAGTTTCGGGTGGGCTTCCAGACACCCGTAGGGCTGTTCGGTCATGGCTTTGCTGAAACGATCGCCGATACACGAATCATAAACAGCCAGGAGAAACAGCATGTTGCTTGACCACATCGAATTCCCGGTGACCGACCCTGATACTGCCGGAAAATTTTATGAGATGGCACTCGCACCCCTTGGCATAGCATGCGTGCTATTGATCCCCGCCGAGCGCTCGGCCAGCGGAACGGCGCGGTATGGGTTGGGCCGTGCCGGATATCCGTGTCTTTGGCTCCATGCAGGTGAAGCTGTACGTGGGGGACTGCACATTGCGTTTGCCGCAAACGATCGGGCTACCGTCGATGCCTTCCACGCGGTTGCTGTGGCTGCCGGAGGACGAGACAACGGCCCACCCGGCATACGGACCCGATATCACCCGTCCTACTATGCAGCCTACGTGCTCGATCCTGATGGCAATAACATTGAGGTTGTCTGTCAGGCCGAATAGCAAATGGCAGAGGCGCTCCCACCCCCATGCGTTTGGAGCGCGCGCGGTACTGCGTCCATGTTGTCGATGGCCGAACGGCGACTTTTGCCTGAACTTTGACAACTGCGGTCAGTCCGCTGATGGCCCCAAAATACCAGAGGTTGATCTTGCAGCCACCGAGAGAGGCCAATCGCCCCTCTCCCGATGCTCACACCATTACGCCCGCAAAACCCCGCCGGTGTTCTTCGCCACATTGGCGATGATCTTGGCGGTCAAAGCTTCGAAGTCTTCGTCGGTCAGCGTGCGGTCGGCGGGCTGGATGACGACTTCGATGGCGATGGATTTCTTGCCTTCGCCGAGCGCGGCGCCTTCGAAAATGTCGAAGACGTTGACGCCGGTGACCAGTTTGCGGTCGGCGCTGCCGGCGGCCTTCAGGATGGCGCCGGCTTCGACCGACTTGTCGACCACGAAGGCGAAGTCGCGCTTGACGGCCTGGAAGGGTGAGAGTTCCAGCGCGGCCTTGGTGCGGGTGGCCTTCTTCTTCGGCTCGGGCATGGCGTCGACATAGATTTCGAAGCCGGCCAATGCGCCGGAGACGTCAAGCGCTTCGAGCGTTTTGGGGTGGAACTCACCGAAGGTGCCGAGAACGATCTTCGGGCCGAGCTTGATCGTGCCGGAGCGGCCGGGATGATACCAGGACGGGCCACCGGCCTCGAACTGGACATTGCCCATCGGCACGCCGCAGGCTTCCAGAACCGCAATGGCGTCGGCCTTGGCGTCGAACACATCGACCGGCTTGCCGCCGCCCTTCACCGCATTCGACCAGGAACGGCTAGCACCTGCCAGCGAGGCGGTGCCGCGACGGATGCCGCCGGCGACGCGCCGCTGGCCTGCCGGCGTGTCGTTTTCATAAGTGCCGGAGACTTCGAAGATCGCCACGTCGCCAAAACCCTTGTCGGCATTGCGCTGGGCGGCGGTGAGCAGGCCCGGCAGCAGCGAGGGGCGCATGTCGGACATGTCAGCGGCGATCGGGTTTGCCAGCGACAGGGACAGTGCGCCGCCGCCGAACAGCTCGGCCTGCGCCTTCGAGATGAAGGACCAGGTGACGGCCTCCAGCATGCCGCGCGAGGCGAGCGCCCGCTTGGCTAGGCGCGTGCGAATCTGCAGCGTGGTCAGGATCTTGCCATTGACGGCGCCGAGGCTTTCGATCGGCTGCGGCTTGATATTGTCGACGCCATGGATGCGCATGACTTCCTCGACCAGATCGGCCTTGCCATCGACATCGGGACGCCACGAGGGAACGGAGACGGAGACTTGGCTGCCGGAGCCTTCGACGCCGAAGCCGAGGCCCTTGAGGATCGCAACGCTTTCTTCCGAACTGACCTCGAGGCCGGTGAGGCGCTTGACCTCTGAGACCGGGAAATCGACGGTCTTGGCGGTGTAGCCGGTATAGCCGACGACATCGGTCTTGGCTGGCGTGCCGCCGCAGATATCGACGATCAACTGGGTGGCGCGCTCAAGGCCGGCGACCATGTATTCCGGATCGACGCCGCGCTCGAAGCGATAGCGTGCATCAGTGATGATGCCGAGCGTGCGGCCGGACTTGGCGATGTTCATCGGATCCCACAGCGCCGATTCGACCAGCACATCGACGGTGTTCTCATCGCAGCCGGAATGCTCGCCGCCCATGATGCCGCCGATCGATTCCAGCCCGTTGTCATCGGCGATGACGACGTTTGCCGGAGACAGCGTATATTCGCGGGTATCGAGCGCCAGAACCTTTTCGCCTTCGACGGCGCGGCGGACGGTCAGGTTGCCCTTGACCTTGGCAGCATCGAAGACGTGCAGCGGGCGGCCCTGGTCGAAGGTCATGTAATTGGTGACATCGACCAGTGCGTTGATCGGACGAAGGCCGATGGCGAGCAGGCGCTGCTGCATCCATTTCGGGCTCGGGCCGTTCTTGACGCCGCGCACGAGGCGAAGGGCGAAGCCCGGGCACAGATGCGTGTCAGTGCCGAGGTCGAGCGAAACCTTGGTGGTCGTTTCGCCTTCGACCTTGAACGTCGGCTGCGGCTGCGCCTTCAATGTGCCGAGCCCGGAAGCCGCGAGGTCGCGGGCGATGCCGTGGATCGAGGTGCAGTCCGGACGGTTCGGCGTCAGGTTGATCTCGATCATCGGATCGTCGAGGCCGGCATACGTCGCGAAGCTGGTGCCGACAGGCGCATCTTCGGGCAGGTCGATGATGCCGTCGTGATTGTCCGACATCTGCAACTCTTTTTCCGAGCACATCATGCCGCGGCTTTCGACACCGCGAATGGTGCCGACGGCGAGCGTCACGTCGATGCCGGGAACGTAGGAGCCGGGGGCGGCAAAGGCGCCGACGAGGCCGGCGCGTGCATTCGGCGCACCGCAGACGACCTGCACGGGGCTGCCCGCGCCAGTATCGACCATCAGCACCTTCAGCTTGTCGGCTTGCGGATGCTTTTCGGCCGAGACGACCTTGGCGATGACGAAGGGCTTGAACGACGCCTTGTCGTCGACGTCCTCGACCTCCAGCCCGATCGCCGTCAGGCGCTCGCAGATCTGTTCGAGGGTGGCATCCGTTTCCAGATGGTCTTTCAGCCAGGAGAGTGTGAATTTCATGATTTCACTCGTGTCCTAATGTCTTTGCAAAGGCGGCCTGACAAGCAGGCGCCTGCGGAAAAGGGTCAATCTCGATCAGGCGCTCAAACCGCCGAACAAAGTCGGCATATCCAGCGGGCGAAAACCGTAATGGCTCATCCAGCGGACATCGGCATCGAAGAAGTTTCTGAGGTCCGGCATGCCGTATTTCAGCATGGCGATGCGGTCGAGGCCCATGCCCCAGGCGAAGCCCTGGTAGACATCGGGATCGAGACCGCCGGCGCGCAAAACGTTCGGGTGCACCATGCCGCAGCCGAGGATTTCCATCCAGTCGGTGCCTTCGCCGAACTTGACGATCGGGCCGGAGGAGCGGTCGCACTGGATGTCGACCTCGAAGGACGGCTCGGTGAAGGGGAAGAAGGACGGGCGGAAGCGCATCGTCACATCATCGACCTCGAAGAAGGTCTTGCAGAATTCTTCCAGGATCCAGCGCATGTTGGCGACGTTCGACTTGGTGTCGACGACGAGGCCCTCGACCTGGTGGAACATCGGCGAATGGGTGGCGTCCGAGTCCTGTCGATAGGTCTTGCCGGGGATGATGATGCGGATCGGCGGCTTCTGTGCCTCCATCGTGCGCACCTGTACCGGCGACGTATGGGTGCGCAGCACCTTGCGCTCGCCGTTTGCGTCCGGATTGAAGAAGAACGTGTCGTGCATTTCGCGTGCCGGATGGCCTTCGGGGAAGTTCAGCGCGGTGAAGTTGTAATAGTCGGTCTCGATATCGGGACCTTCGGCGATCGAGAAGCCCATGTCGGCGAAGATTGCGGTGATCTCGTCGATGATCTGGCTGATCGGATGGATGCGGCCGCGCTCGGCCGGGGACGAACGGACAGGCAGCGAGATATCGACGGTCTCGCGGGCGAGACGCTCGGCGATCGCGGCATCCTTGAGATCGGACTTGCGGGCTGCGATGGCGGCAAAGACGTCGTTCTTGAGCGCATTGATCGCCGCGCCCCTGGTCTGGCGTTCTTCCGGCGACATGGTGCCGAGCGTCTTCAGGAGCTCGGAGATCGAGCCCTTCTTGCCCAGCGCATTGACGCGCACGGCTTCGATGGCCGCCTCATCGCCGGCGCCGGTCACCTCGGCCAGCAGATTCTCTTTCAGTGCTTCCAGATCGGACATCGTTTATTTCCCGGTTCATTTGCCGTGATCGGTCAAAGAAAAACCCGCGCCAGCCGTGCCAGCGCGGGTTTCCCAATTCAAATTCCAAAAGGCTTGGGAAGCGCTGGTTTACTTGACCGCGCTTTCAAACTCGTTGGTGGTGCCAGCGGTCTTGAGGTACTCAAGTGCCTTCTTGGCGGCAGCGACGAGTGCGCCGAATGCTGCCGGCTCATGGATAGCCATGTCGGACAGAACCTTGCGGTCGACTTCGATGCCGGCCTTGGCCAGACCATCGATGAAGCGGCCGTAGGTCAGGCCATGTTCGCGGACAGCCGCGTTGATACGCTGGATCCACAGAGCGCGGAAGTTGCGCTTGTTGATCTTGCGGTCCTTGTAGGCGAACTGCTTCGAACGATCCACGGCTGCCTTGGCGGCGCGGATGGTGTTCTTGCGGCGGCCGTAGAAACCCTTGGCTGCCTTGAGTGTCTTCTTGTGCTTGGCGTGAGCTGCTACGCCGCGTTTTACACGTGCCATGTCATGATCTCCTTATCGATCCAAAATGCCTGAGTCTCAGAGACCGTTGGGCAGGTAGTTCTTGATGACCTTCTTGCCATCAGGCTCTGCAAGCACCATCGTGCCGCGTGCATCGCGAATGAACTTGTTGGAACGCTTGATCATGCCGTGACGCTTGCCAGCGGCAGCAGCCAGGACCTTGCCAGTTGCGGTGATCTTGAACCGCTTCTTGGCAGCAGATTTCGTCTTCATCTTGGGCATTTTGCTACTCCATTTTTCTTGATATCGAGATCGACTGACGAGGTCGTCTCCAGCGTAAAGAACGGCCACGGCATGCCCTGCCGGACCGTTCGGACGGGGGCTTGTAACCGAAGCGCCCCCAAAGTGCAATGGGATTCGAGACGAGGCCCGATATTTCCGGTCACGCATCCCAAAATGTGAAAAAGCCGCCAGTCCGGCGGCTTTTGTCAGATGCGGTGTTTTAGAGGCCGGTGCTTATCTCGGCGCCAGGACCATCATCATCTGGCGGCCTTCGAGCTTCGGCTCGGCTTCCACCTTGGCGATCGCCGTGGTGTCTTCCTTGACCTGAAGCAGGAGCTTCATGCCGAGTTCCTGGTGAGCCATTTCGCGGCCGCGGAACTTCAGCGTCACCTTGACCTTGTCGCCCTCTTCGAAGAAGCGGTTCATCGCACGCATCTTGACGTCGTAGTCGTGCGTGTCGATGTTCGGACGCATCTTGATCTCCTTGATCTCGATGATCTTCTGCTTCTTGCGGGCTTCCGCCGCCTTCTTCTGGGTGGCGTATTTCAGCTTGCCCAGGTCAAGGATCTTGCACACCGGCGGCTCGGCGTTCGGCGAGATCTCGACGAGGTCGAGACCTTGCTCCTCCGCCATGCGGAGTGCCTGATCGGTGGGAACGCTGCCGTGGTTTACACCTTCGGCGTCGATGAGCTGAACCCGTGGTACCCGGATTTCCTTGTTAGAGCGGGGGCCGTCCTTGGTAGGGGCGTCCGTTTTGAACGGTCTGCGAATGGTCGTACTCTCCTCGAGCTGTTACGATTCAATTGTGTTTGATGATAGCGCGATCTACCGGCGAAATGCCGATCAGATGCCGCTTGATCGTCATGTGTGAATTGCTGCGCGAAAGTCAATAACACAGGTCTTTGCGAAAATCACCACCTGTCGGCCCTCTGGCGAATCTGTTTTAGAAAGAAAAACAGCGATAAACGCTAAAAATTGGAGAAAAACGGATGTCATTGCCTGATCCGGAGACGCAACTCACCCATCTCGATGTCGGCGCGGACGGGGAATCGCGACGCATTGCCATGCGCGTCCTGCCTGCCGCAAGTGACAACGGCCTGCCGACGCTCGTCTGGCTTGGAGGATACCGTTCGGACATGGCCGGCACCAAGGCTGTCGAGTTGGAGCGCCACGCCCATGCGACGGGTGCCGCCTGCATCCGCTTCGACTATTCCGGCCATGGCGTTTCCGGCGGCGCCTTTGCCGACGGCACGATTTCGCGCTGGCTGGAGGAAAGCCTGGCGGTGATCGATCATGTTGCGCCGAAGCGCATGGTGCTTGTCGGCTCGTCGATGGGCGGCTGGGTGGCGCTGCGGCTGATCGCCGAACTGCGTGCGCGCGGCGAGGGCGGCAGGATCGCCGGTCTCGTGCTGATCGCGCCGGCACCGGACTTCACATCCGAGCTGATCGAGCCGAACCTGACGGATGCGGAGCGGACATCGCTTGCCGAGCGCGGCTATTTCGAGGAGCCGACGCCGTATGGGCCGGATCCGAACATCTTCACCGCCCGGCTGCTCGACGACGGCCGGCGCAATCGGGTGCTGGACGGTCTTATCGAAACCGGCTGCCCGGTTCACATCCTCCAGGGCATGCAGGATCCGGACGTTCCTTACAAACATTCGCTGAAATTGATGGAGCATCTGCCGTCCGACGACGTGGTCATGACCCTGATCCGCGACGGCGACCACCGCCTGTCCCGACCCGAGGATATCGAACGCATCCTGGCTGCAGTAACGGCCATGTCCGGCGGCTAAAAAAGATAGTCGAATCAACGGCAAATCAGCTGTGATGCTGATTTGCCGCGCATTTTAACCATATCTCGCAATCCCTAACTCTGCAGATTGACTTCGTTTCGGGCGCGCTGTTAACTCTTTGTTAACGATTAGAGCGGCGCGGGCAAGGGACGGCCCACACACAAGCCGACAGTCGGACTTCAGATTTCGCGGGGTGCTCCGGGAATGATTCTCGGAGAGATGCCGCGCCACAGGGGACGTGTATGGCGCAGTTGACTGGGATCAAGAAGATGGTCGTTGCTTTGGCGGCTGTTTTCGTATCGGCGAGCGCGGCAATTCCGGCGCCGAATGTAACAGCCCTCTCCATGCAGACGGGCGCCATCACCTCCCAGCCGATCGGCCATTACGAATTCTGCCAGAAGTATCGCGCCGAATGCGAGATCAAGACCAAATCGACGACCGCGCCGCGCGTCACCGATTTCGGCTGGTCTGTCATTCGCGAGGTCAATGTCGCCGTCAACAACAAGATCACCCCGATGACCGACATGGATCAGTTCGGCAAGGACGAAGTCTGGTCCTATCCGGACGCTGCCGGTGACTGCGAGGACTTTGTTCTCCTCAAGCGCAAGCGCCTGATGGAGAAAGGTTTCTCGCCGGCCGATCTGCTGATTACCGTCGTCCGCAAACCTGATGGCGAAGGCCATGCCGTGCTGACCGTCCGCACTGCCCAAGGCGATTTCATCCTCGACAATCTCGACAACGACGTGAAGCTGTGGACCAAGACCCCCTACCGCTTCCTGAAACGTCAAGCCTCGTTTAACACCGGCCGCTGGGTCACCATCGAAAATGGCGACGAAGTGCTGGTTGGCTCGGTTGGGAACTGATCTGACTCCTGCTTCCGCCAATTCGTTGGGTTGAAAGTCTTCCATCTCCACCGTCGTTCCTGTGCTTGTCACAGGAATCCATTCACGCGACTTTCGTCGCTTGGAAGGCCCGTTTTTTATCAAGACATCAGTCTCTCACCGCGCAGACGCGCGGTGGCTGGATGCCCGCCACAGGGGCGGGCATGAGGAGCCCGGGGGCGTTGTCACGCACAAGCCCTCACGCATTCCCGATCAGAACACCCGCCGCCAGAACCAGACTGCCGCCGATGACCACCTGGAAGGCGGCGCGCAGGAAGGGGGTTTCCATATATTTGTTCTGGATGAAGGCGATCGCCCAGAGTTCGAAGAAGACGATGATGCCGGCGGTGATGGTGGCTGTCCAAAAATGCGGGATGAGGTAGGGCAGCGCATGCCCAAGCCCGCCGACGGTCGTCATGATGCCGCAGGCGAGGCCCCGCTTGATCGGTGAGCCACGGCCGGAAATCTTACCGTCGTCATGGGCTGCTTCCGTGAAACCCATCGAAATGCCAGCGCCGACGGAGGCCGACAGGCCGACGAGGAAGGTCTGCCAGGTATCCTGCGTCGCGAAGGCGGCGGCGAAGATCGGGGCAAGCGTCGAGACGGAGCCATCCATCAAGCCGGCAAGACCGGGCTGCACATAGGTCAGGACAAATTGCCGGCGCGCCGTTTCGTCCTCTGCGGTTTGCACATCCTCCGGCACATGCCGGTCGGTCAGCATGCGGGCGATATCCTCGTGGCCCTGTTCGGCCAGTGCCAGATCGCCGAGCAACTGACGGGTCGAGGCATCGGATGTATTGCGGGCCGCTTCGACATAGAAATTGTAGGCCTGCGTTTCCATCATCACCGCTTCGCGGCGCATCGCATCCAACGTCTGGTTCTGCCGCAGCCAGTCCGGTTTGCGGGCGAGAAAACCGCTGACATGTTCGCGTCGGATCAGCGGGATAAGCTCGCCGAAACGGCGGCGATGCATATCGATCAGCATGTTCTTGTGGGTGTTTTCCACTTCCGCCATGTCCTCGAAAACCTTAGCGGAATCCGGGAAGTTGGTTTTCAACTTTTGCGCATAGGCAAGATAGATGCGTCCGTCATCTTCTTCGGACGAGATAGCCAGCGCCAGGATTTCCTGCTCGGACAAGGATGAAAGTGGTCGCTTAAAGCGGGACAGAAGGCGGGAAAACATGACGCGAAATACCTAGTTTAGAATTATTCTAAAAATAAGTTGGTGCTGCGTCGAGGTCAAGCCGCCAAGGAGGAAGACTCGACAGAAAGCAGGAGAACTTCCTAAATGCGGGTTATGATGACCTGCCCCGAAAGCCGTTTGCCATGAACCCGCTCCTGAAAGGCAAGGATACCGTGCTCGACCGCATCGGCAGGGCGCTGGCCGAACGGTTGACCACCCAGACGTCCGGTTACGAGCCTTATACGCCGTCCGATCCGGAGACCTTGGCGCGGACGCTGAGGCCTGGCGACATCCTGCTGATCGAGGGCAATCACAAGGTTTCGGCGGCGATCAAATATCTGACGCAATCAACCTGGTCACATGCCGCCTTCTTTGCCGGCGACGAGATTCCGCTGACGCTGGATCAGGCGGCCCGCCCGATCATCGATCGCCCGCAACTTGTCGAAGTCAATCTGGGCGAAGGCTGCGTCGCGGTGCCGCTCAGCAAATATTCCACCTACAATACGCGCATCTGCCGGCCGATCGGTCTGACACCGGAGGATCGCGATGCGGTCGTGTCCTTCATGGTGTCGCGGCTCGGGCTGAAATACGACATGAAGAACATTTTCGACATGCTGCGCTATTTCATGCCGGCGCCGCCGGTTCCGGTGCGTTTGCGTCGCCGGATGCTGGCCTTCGGCTCGGGGGATCCCACGCGGGCAATCTGTTCGACGCTGATCGCGCAGGCCTTCGAGCAGATCCGCTATCCCATCCTGCCGGAAATCACCCGCGCACCGGGCCGCGCATCGGCGACCTCGACCTTTTCACGGGCCGAGATCCTGCACATCCGCCACCACTCGCTCTATACGCCGCGCGACTTCGACCTCTCGCCCTATTTCGCCATCGTCAAACCGACGCTGGAATACGGCTTCGACTACAAGCGGCTGGAATGGGGGGGCGAACCGCCGGCTACAGGGTAATGTTCAGCGTCTGCTCCCGGACGATATAGGCTTTCTGCCGGTCGGTGATGTAATCGCGCACGATCGGGGCAGCATCGCGCGTACGCGACAGCTGCATGTGGAACACGAGCTGGCTGCCGGTGCGGAACATCATCTCGCAACTGATCAGGTAGAATTCCCACATGCGGGCAAAGCGTTCGTCGTACATTTCGACGACCTTGTCGCGGTTCTTCTCGAAGCGTTCGACCCAATGCTTGAGCGTCGTGGCGTAATGGACGCGCAGGAATTCGAGATCGGTCACCCAGAGGCTGTTCTGCTCGACGACTTGGAAAACCTCGGAAAGCGCCGGCGAATAGGCGCCGGGGAAGATGTATTTCCGCAGCCAGGCGCTCGCCATGCCGGGCGGGCTCATATGGCCGATCGAATGCAGCACGGCGACGCCATCATCCGGCATCAGCGCATTCAGCTTTTTGAAAAATTCGTCGTAATGGCTGACGCCGACATGTTCGAACATGCCGACGGAGACGATCCGGTCGAAGGTCTCAGTGACATCGCGGTAGTCGCGCAGCTCGAACCGGACACGGCCTTCAAGTCCGGCATCCTTGGCGCGCTGCGTCGCCAGCGCCTGCTGCTCTTTCGACAGCGTCACGCCGAGAACTTCGACATCTTCCAGTTGGGCGAGATAGAGTGCGAGATCCCCCCAGCCGCAACCGATATCCAGTACCTTCATGCCCGGCCGCAGGCACAGCTTGGAGGCCAGCAGCCGCAGCTTGTTGCGCTGCGCCTGTTCGAGCGTTTCCTCCGGATCGCGGAAATAGGCGCAGGAATAGAGCATGTTGGCATCGAGGAAGAGCTTGTAGAATTCATTGCCGACATCGTAATGGTGGGCGACATTGCGCTGCGCCTCGCCCTTGATGTTGGACTGCTGGCGGTTGCGAAAGCGCATCTTGATGGCGCGCAGCACCTTCTGGATCGGATAAGAGCCAAGCGACAGCCGGTTGATCGAGAACAGCGTGAGGAAATCCTTCAGCGTCGAGCCATTTTCGAACAGCAGTGTGCCATCCATATAGGCTTCGCCGGCGGCCAGTTCGGAATTGAAGACGAGGGTGCGGTAGAGTTTCGGGTCCGTCAGCCGCATGGTGACTTCCGGGCCGGGTTCGCCGGAGAAGACATGCGACTTGCCATCCGCGTCGATGACCGTCAGCTGGCCCTTGCGGATGAAGGCTTTCATCATATGCGACAGTGGAAACATGCACACCTCAATGAGAACAAGTGACGCTTTCGAAGCGGCACTCTATCACCGGGTTTTCAAAATGCGCGTCCCAATTTCGTGAAAATTCAACGGCCGGTGGCAGTGGCGCCGGCACTTGCGGCCACCACGAGCAGGGTTCCCGTGATCTGCAGCGCGGTCATCGGCTGGCTCAGCACGAGAAAACCGGCAATGGCACCGAGCGCAGGCTCCAGGCTCATCAGGATGCCGAAGGAGGATGTGCTCATCCGGCGCAGCGCGATCATCTCCAGCGCATAGGGAATGAGCGGCACCAGCAGCGCCAGCCAGGCGACGGTAAACACGCCTTCCATCGTCATGCGGTGAGCGTCGAACAGCCCGAAGGGGGTGGCGACGACGGCGGCGACGATCAGCGACATGGACAGGCCCTGCAGCCCTTCGAAGGCGCTGCCGGCCTTCTTCATCAGGATGATATAGAGGCCCCAGCCCGTGGCAGCGCCGAAGGCGAAGAGAACGCCGATGGGATCGCCGATCCAGCCGTGGCCGTCATGGGCCAGCAACAGCACGCCGGCACCGGCGATCAACGGCCAGACGAGCCGCCAGCCGAGACCGAAGGCGAAGGTTGCGACGGTGAGCGGCCCGAGGAAATCGATGGCCACGGCCAAGCCGAGCGGAATACGCTCGATGGCAGCAAAGAAACACAGGGTCATGCCGGCCATCGATGCGCCCAGCACACCGGCGGTCTGCCACTGCGCGCGTGTATAACGGAAGACGGGAGGCCGCACGACGATGGCCAGCAGCGCGGCGGCCCAGAGCAGGCGCAGCCAGGTGGTGCCGGACGGGCCATAGGCTGATATGGCCGAGGCCGAAAAGGCCGAGCCGAACTGCACGCTGGACATGGACAGAAGGCACATCAGGCCGCCGGTCAGGGCAGCCGTGGTTCCGGCGGTCAGCGGCGCCGGGGCCGACGGTACTGTCGTGTCTGCAGACTGATCCATGATGTCATCCTCAGGGCGGCAAGACGTTCCGCCTTCCCTGGCTCTAGCGAAGGCGGGCACCGCGTTCAAATTCATATTTATGGGGTGAGCATAAGGGCATTTGATGCTCGACTTCTAATGGATGCGATGAATGTGGGGAACATTCGGGCTCCCCGGCCGTTATGCCTGCCAGAAATCGCGTTTGAGTGAGGTGGAAGACATGGATGTAAACGGTGTCGGCTGGATTGCGGCGATCATCATCGGCGGTCTCGCCGGGTGGCTGGCGGAACAGTTCATGAAGTCCAACATGGGCGTGTTCATGAACATCATTCTCGGCATCATCGGCGCGGTCGTGCTCAACGCCATCCTCGCCTTTGCCGGGCTCGGCTTCACGGGCTGGCTGGCTTACTTGATCATCGGCTTCCTCGGTGCCTGCATCCTCATTGCCGTCGGCCGTGCGGTGCGGCGATAACAGTGAAGGAGAAAACCGATGCTGACATTCGCAGCTGAAGGCAATGGACAGGGCAAGCTGGAAATCAATGGTCAATCACAACCTGTGTCCTATGAACTCGTCGAGGCACGGGAAGACGATGACAGCCGTCAGGTTCGCATCCGGCTCCATGCGCCGAGGGACTGGCTGATGAAGCAGGGATTCAGCGGCGAAGCCGTGCTTGTGCGCAACAATGGCGCGCGCATCGCGGTACGCCGCGAGGGCGGCGTTGATGTGGACGATGCTGTCTCGGTGACGCTGGAAGGCTATGACGACAGCCGATCCGACGAAGGAGAGGTGTCTGACGCGTACCCCGAATTGAAGCATTAGCTTCAGGAAAGTTTGCGGCGGAAACGGAAACGGGCGCGATGCGAGGTCGCGCCCGTTTTCATATGTCTGACGATCGTTCCCTTGGGGAAATCAATCCTTGGCGCGTTCGACGTAAGACGCATCTTCCGTCAGGATGACAACGCGGGTGCCGACGCCGATATGTGGCGGAACCATGGTGCGCACGCCGTTCGACAGGATAGCCGGCTTGTAGGACGAAGACGCCGTCTGGCCCTTGACGACCGGCTCGGTCTCGGTGATCTCAAGCGTCATGCGGGTCGGCAGTTCGATGGCGAGCGCCTGGCCTTCGAACATTTTCAGCTGAACGACCATGCCTTCCTGCAGATAGGCCTTGTCGTCGCCAATGACATCCGGGCTGACCGCGACCTGGTCGTAGCTTTCCGGGTTCATGAAGTGGAAGCCTTCGCCATCTTCATAGAGGAAGGTGTGATCGCGATCCTCGACGAAAGCGCGCTCGACTTGCTCGGTCGTGCGCCAACGCTCCGACACCTTCACGCCGTCGGAAATGCGGCGCATGTCGACCTGCGTGACCGGGGTGCCCTTGCCGGGGTGGAAGTTCTGTGCGGTCAAAACGGCATAGAGCTTGCCGTCGACTTCGAGAACATTGCCCTTGCGGACCGTGGAGGCGATTACCTTGACCATAAGTCTTCCTTGTAACTGAGCTTGATGCGTCGTAGAGGAGCGCAGGAAATGCGCGTCAAAGACGCCAGAATGCGTTTTCGGGCCGCACCTACCCTATATCGGGGCAAATTGCCAGTGTGACGGTGGATAGACCCGGAAGAAACCGACAATTGCCGTAAAATTCGAGCCTGACCGACAAGACGGAACCACTCTTTATGCCAGCCGCATCTCCCTGGTGGACGCCCGATGTCCATGCCGACCGCCGCGGCTTCCTTCTCGGCCGCAACCGGATCCAGGCGGCTCTGCGCGGTTTTTTCGCTGAGCGGGATTTCATCGAGGTTGATACGGCCACGCTGCAGATTTCGCCGGGCAACGAGGCGCATCTGCACGCTTTCGCGACGTCTGCCATCAACCATGACGGCAGCACTGCGCCGCTTTACCTGCACACTTCGCCGGAATTTGCCTGCAAGAAGCTGCTGGCTGCCGGCGAACAACGCATTGCGTGTTTCGCCCATGTCTATCGCAACCGCGAGCGCGGGCCGCTGCATCATCCGGAATTCACCATGCTGGAATGGTACCGGGCCGGCGAGACATATGAAGCGCTGATGGTTGATTGCGCCGCGATTCTGGCGCTTGCGGCTGAAACCACTGGTGCCCGCCAACTCACTTACCGCGATCGACAGGCCGATCCGTTTGCGGAGCCGGAGCGCATCACGGTTGCCGAAGCCTTCGCCCGCTTTGCCGGCATCGATCTCCTCGCATACATCGACAAGACGGGAGAAACTGACCGGGATCGTTTCGCCGAAGCCCTGCGCACCGCCGGATTGCGGGTGGCGGGTGACGATACTTGGGCGGATCTGTTCAGCCGCGTGATCGTCGAGAAGGTCGAGCCCAATCTCGGCCATGGGCGTGCGACGATCCTCTATGAATATCCCGTCGCCGAGGCAGCTCTGGCGCGCCCGACGCAGCATGATCCGCGCGTTGCCGAACGGTTTGAGCTCTATGCCTGCGGCGTCGAGCTCGCCAATGCCTTCGGAGAATTGACCGATCCCGCCGAACAGCGCCGCCGTTTCGAGATCGAGATGGTCGAGAAGGCCCGCGTCTACGGCGAGACCTATCCGCTGGACGAGGATTTCCTCTCGGCCCTTGCGATCATGCCGCAGGCGAGCGGCAGCGCGCTGGGTTTTGATAGGCTGGTCATGCTGGCAACCGGCGCGCCGCGTATCGATCAGGTCATCTGGGCGCCGGTTGCAGAAACAGACCCTCGCGATGGAGGCCGTGCATGACAGCCCTTCGCCCGCTGAAGACCATCGCCGATCTGGAACAAGCCGGGCTGGTTTCGGCCGAACAGCGGCCGGCGCTTGAGCCGGTCGCCGATCGCTATGCCGTTGCCGTGACGCCGGCCATCGCCGCGCTGATCGACCGGAACGACCCTACAGATCCCATTGCCCGCCAGTTCGTGCCTGATGCCGCCGAGCTTCTCCGCCTGCCGGAGGAGCGCGAGGACCCGATCGGCGACGCCGCCCATAGCCCGGTCGAGGGCATCGTCCATCGGTATCCGGATCGCGTGCTGCTGAAAGCCGTGCATGTCTGTCCGGTCTATTGCCGCTTCTGTTTCCGCCGCGAAATGGTCGGGCCGCAAGGGCTTGGAACACTTGCATCGCAGGCGATGGATGCTGCCTTCGCCTATATCGCCGATCATCCGGAAATCTGGGAAGTCATCCTGACGGGTGGCGATCCGCTGGTGCTGTCACCGCGTCGTCTCGCCTCGATCATGGAACGGCTGTCGGCGATCGATCACGTCAAGATCGTCCGGTTCCACACCCGCGTGCCCGTCGTCGAGCCCGAACGTGTCGATGCGGCCCTGATCGATGCGCTGAAGGCCAGCGGCAAGACCACCTATCTCGCTTTGCACGCCAATCACCCGCGCGAACTGACGGCGTCGGCGAGAAAGGCTTGTGCGCTTCTGGTGGATAGCGGCGTTGTGATGATCAGCCAGTCCGTTCTGCTGAAGGGCGTCAACGACGACGCCGATACGCTGGCTGCCCTGATGCGTGCATTCGTCGAAAACCGCATCAAACCCTATTACCTGCACCATCCGGACCTAGCGCCCGGCACCAGCCATTTCCGGCTGACCATCGAGGAGGGGCAGGCCCTGGTTGCGTCCCTGCACGGCCGCGTTTCCGGCCTCTGCCAGCCCACCTACATCCTCGACATCCCCGGCGGCCACGGCAAGGCCGTCATCAGTGCCTCGACCATCGAGGACAATGGCGGCGGCTGTTTCACTGTGACGGATTTCAGGGGTGAGGGGCACGATTACGTGTCGAAGTGATTGGGCTCATCTGCAGTTCGTTGACTGCAGATGAGCAGCACTTCAAAGTATGAAGTCGTCGCTTTTCAGGATCACGGCATGATCGAGATGGACAGCGAAATCGGCTTTCCTGTCACCGTTGGTATCCGCATAGATGTAGGTGTCTGACGCTCTCTTTTCGTAGCGCAGTTCGCCGCCTTTGCCGGAAAACGCCTTGGTGGCGATAAATGCGAAGGCCTGATCGCCAGTGATCTTTGTGTTGGCATCCATCGCGCTGAGATCGACGCGATCCCCCGGCGTGAAGTCGTAGATCGTGTCGCGGCCTTTCGCCAGTACGGTCGACTCGCTGGTGCCCATGTAGGCGAAGGTATCGACACCACTGCCGCCCCACAGCTTGTCTGCTCCCTGGCCACCATTGATCCGGTCGTTGCCGCTACCGCCATAGATGCGGTCGTTGCCTGCCATGCCGTAGACAGTGTCTTCTCCACCCCGTGTATCGATGACATCGTCGTAATTTGTGCCGATGACCATGTCGCGGCCGCCAAGCATCAGATCCTTGATCGCGTTGCTGTTGCCGGCAACGACAGCATTGTAGAAGTCCTTCGCGGAAACAATGCCACCTGGGTTGATATGGCCCGGCAGGTCGGAGAGGGTGAAGTCCGCTTTGAAGACTGGCTTTCCCTGATGCACGAACTGCATGTCGCGCAGGCCACCTCCAACGATTTCGACAATCTCTTTGCCTTGAGGGTCGGAGACAGTCTTTCCGTCAGCGGTGCGATAGGACAGATTCAAGCCCTTGAACGACACGCTGTCGCCTTTGCCATTCGATCCGGTAATGCCGTTCGGACCATAAACGTATGTGTAGGATTGAAGAAAACCGAAATCGAAAGTCGCGAAGTTCACGCCTTCGCCCGTATCAAAGCATTGAATATACGTCATGATTGCCTCAAACAATAAATAGAAAATAATCTTAATTCAACGTGTAGTATTGGGATGTCTTGCGCTTTCGCAAGCGCATCCCCCGTCAACCTGTTGTTAAGGTAAATATCGAAAAGCTGGGCTGCAGGCCGTCGGATTGATGGGGCAACATGCAGTGAAAGCGAGCTGGGCTTGAAGCGTTGCGTCCATTCGCAGCCGCGTCTCCGGCCTCTGCCAGCCGACATACATTCTCGACATCCCCGGTAGCCACGGCCAGGCCGTGATCAGCGTCTGGACCATTGATGGCAATGATGGCGGGTGTTTCACCGTCACGGATTTCAGAGGCGAGGGGCACGATTACGTGTCGCGGTGATCTGAATGGGGCTTCGCGGAAAGCTGATCGCTTGCGCGATGAGGGGGCGACGGCGCAAGCCGGCGCGAACGGCGCACTCTGAAGGTGGCCTTCGGCCCCCTCATCCGGCCTTCCAGGCTACCTTCTCCCCGCCGGGGAGAAGAGGAAGCAAGCCGATGGCACCACGTTTTAAGACAGTCGTACAATGAGGCGCAACCCGGCACGTTGCCGGATCACGCCGCACTATATTCAAACGTCCGATCAGCCTTCCTTGATCGGGGCGATCGAGATTTCCACGCGGCGGTTCTGGGCGCGGCCAGCCGGGCTGGCGTTCGAAGCGATCGGACGATCCGGGCCGTAGCCGACGGCCGACATGCGGCGCTGGTCGACGCCGCGCGAGCCGAGATAGTTGGCAACGGTGATGGCGCGACGCTGCGAAAGGTCCTGGTTGTGGCTTGCGCTGCCGGTCGAATCGGTATGGCCGTCGACGTCGATCAGCGTCTTGTTGAATTTGCGGAACACGGCTGCGACGGAATCAAGCGTAGCATAGGCATTCGGGTTCAACTGGTCCTGGTCGGTGCCGAAGGTGATGTTTTCCGGCATATTGAGAACAATGCGGTCGCCGACGCGGGTGACCGAGACGCCGGTGCTCTGCAACTGGGCGCGCAGTTCGGATTCCTGGCTGTCCATATAATTGCCGATCAGGCCGCCGCCGAGCGCGCCGATGCCGGCACCAACGAGCGCCGCATCACGCCGGCCTGCCGCACTGCCGCCAACCAGAAGACCGGTCGCAGCGCCAAGGCCCGCCCCGATCAGCGCGCCGCCGGCGGTGTTCGACATCTTCTGCTGGCCCGTATACGGGTCGGTCGTGGTGCAGCCGGAAAGGTAAACCGCGGCGATGGCCAGGACGGCGAGTTTCTTGATCATGGAATCAGAGGTCCCCAATGGTGTTGCTCCGTTTCATACTAATGATTGCGGCAGGAAGATGAAGAGGGCTTGTCCCGCTTGCCACGGTTTTGGCTGGATGGTCGGGGTTGTGGATATCTAATGACATGCATAGCTGGCGATGAAAATCTTGCGCCGGTGATCTCTCTGACTTTTCCCCCAGTCACTGCTGCCCAACAGAAAAAGCCGGCAGCGAAACCACCGGCTTTCCATCTTTCAGTACAGTGGGCGACTGCCTATTCCGTCAGGTCGATTTCCTCCGTGCTGCCGCCCTGGCAGGTGTAGCAGCAATCCGAGCAGGTGTCGGCATTGTCCGGGCCGGTGCCCCAGTAGGTCGACTTGTCGCCGGAAACCCAGGCGCCGTAGCAGATCTTCTCGCCTTCGTCGCAGGAGAGCGGGATCTGCTTGGTTTCGCCGTCATTGAGCAGATAGACCTGGTCGTTGCCGGGCCAGACATGATCGCGGTCCTGGCTGTAA
Source organism: Rhizobium sp. Leaf453 (assembly GCF_001425605.1). GTDB lineage: Bacteria > Pseudomonadota > Alphaproteobacteria > Rhizobiales > Rhizobiaceae > Pararhizobium. Next base: position 548,873 of record NZ_LMRG01000012.1, read on the forward strand.
AGCTCCAGTTCGACGGCATTCGGGTGGCTGTTGCGCATCTGGAAAGTAACATCCGCGGCTGAGACGGCGGAAATGGCGCCGAAAGCGAGCAGCACGGACAGCGCGGCCAGGCCCGCGCGGTGACGAATGGTTTTCATGGATTCCCCTCTGATAGCAGGCTTTTCAGCCGCATTTCAGCTAGCACGAACATTGGCAAGGCGAAACGATTGGAAAGTCCGGAAGGTATGAATTTTTGCGAGGAAAATCAGCCATTTCTGGTCACAAGGATAGGTGGAATTCTGCGAGCCTTTACGCGTTGCCGGCCGGATCAGCCGGCCGAGAGCGCCTTGTAGAAGAATGTCGAGCCGCAATAGCTGCCGTCGGGCATCAGCGCATATTGTGGAATGACCCCGACGCGTTGCCAGCCAAGTTTCTCGTAGATGAATTCAGCGGGGCTGCCGGTTGCGGTGTCGAGCACCAGGATATGGCGGCCATGCTTCCTCGCTTCAACGTCGGCGGCATCCATCAGGGCGCGGGAAAGCCCAAGACCGCGCGCCTTGCGGTGGACGAGCAGTTTCTTCAGGTCGGCCCGGTGCGGCTGGTTCGGCATCATGCCGATGCCCAACTGGACCGTGCCGACGATCTCGCCATCGCGCTCGGCGACGATGAGGACCGTGTTGCCATCCGCGACGGCTTGGGAAACGCCCTCCCAATAAGGCATTGCGTCCGCAGGCAGATATGGCGACATGAAGCCGACGGATGCGCCGCCCTCGACGCAGTCGGACAGAACCTCCGCAAGGGCCGGCAGGGCGGCGGCGATTTCAGAGGGAGAGAGGGTGCGGATGATTTCGGACATTGGATCAGACTTTGCTGCGGTGGAGGATGACGGCGTAGCGCGCCCGCTCGCCGTGGGGGTTGTGGAAGGAATGGGCATCGGCAAGCCGCATGAAGAGGCAATCGCCGGGCTCCAGAAGATGCGTGGTTGCGTCCGTCGTCATCGTCAGCCTGCCTTCGAGCAACCAGAGATGCTGTGTCTGCCCGTCATCGAACTGCTGCGGCCCGAACACGACCGTGGCGCCCGGCGGAAATTCCACCTCGACGATATCGACCGGTGATCCCATGCCATCGGGGGAGACGGAGCGGCGCAGATATCCGGTTCCCGGATCGCGCCAGATGCGCTGGTCTTCGCGGCGCAGCAGTGGTTGGCTTGCCTGTTCGTCCGGCGCGAAAAACCGCGATAGCGTCGTGCCGAGCGCGCTGCACAGCCGCGCCAGAAGCTGGGCCGTAGGACTCGCTTCGCCGCGCTCGATGCGGGAGATCATTGCCCGGCTCACGCTGGCGCGTTGCGCAAGGTCGTCGAGCGTCATCGCTTGAGTCGTTCGCAGCGCCTTCATGCGTTCACCAAGCGCCCTGTCGGAATTCTCTTGAACAATTTCCATGATATGAGAATTAAATGATCTTATAGTGGAGTCAATCGAAGAGTGGCATCCCTCCAAAAAATCTGTCACATGCCGCTTTGACGACACCATCTCGGCGGCAATATCTGTATGGTCCGGATCATCCGCATGGCGCGAGAAACCGCCCTGCGATCAATATGTTAGATAATGCTTGAACGGCAGAAACTGCTGGTTCGACTGTGAGGGCGGATGGCGTCGGTATCGGAGACAAGGGCAGAAGAGCCGAGGGCTTCCGTGCTGTCGATCGCCAGCATCGTCCTGTCCATGGCCTGTGTCGGGATCGGCAATGGCATCATGTTCGCCTACGTGCCGTACCTGCTGGCGAGCGGCGACAGCGCGTCCTGGTTTGCGGGAGCGGCCGTTACAGCGTTGGCTTTCGGCGGGCTTGCGGGCTGTGTTGTTGCCGGCCCGGTCATCCGCCGCGTCGGTCATGCGCGAGCGTTTTTGTGCTCCATGGCGCTGGTGCTTCTCTCGGCCTTCTTCATTGCGCTTGGCTTCAACCCCCTACTCTGGGTGTTCGCGCGCGGGCTCTATGGGGCCGCAGGCAATATCAATTTCATCATTTCGCTGAGTTGGCTCAACCATGCCAGCGCCAACAGCTGGCGCGGCAAGGCGATGTCGGTGTTCTACATGACCTATGTCATTGCGCTCGGTTTCGGCGCCTGGCTGTTCGGTCAGGTTCCTGCGGAGGGCAATCTGGCGCCACTCCTGACGATCTTCTTCACCACCATGGCGATCCTGCCGATCGGGTTGACGCGCCTGCCCAATCCGCCGCCGCCGGCCAAGGTCAGCGTCGATGTGCCGATGGTCTGGCGCAATTCGCCGGTCGCCTTTGTCGGTGTTCTCGCCGCCGGCGGGCTGTCCATGTCGGTGCAGGGTTTCACGCCGATCTATGCCGCTGCCAACCAGGTGAGCCAGGGTGACGTGGCGCTGTTGATGCTGGTGATGCAGTTCGGCCTGATCTTCATCCAGTATCCGATGGGCGCGCTGTCCGATCGCATCGACAGGCGCATCGTTCTCATTCTCGTCTGCCTGCTGATCTCGGCCGCGGCCGTCGTGTCGCTCGCCGTCTCCTTTGCCAATCTCATGCTGCTGATGCTGGTCTTTGCCGTGTTCGCAGGTGCTGTCGAGACCGTCTATTCGATCGCCAACGCCCATGCCAATGATCGCACGGCGCCGGCCGATTTCGTGCCGCTCGCCTCGACGCTTTTGATGTGCTGGTCGATCGCGGCGACGATCATTCCGCTGTCGATCACCCTCCTGACGCCGGTGTTCGGGCCGAAAACCTTCATCTACGCGGCGATGGGCACGGCACTCGCCTATGCCGCCTTTGTTGCGGTCCGGCTGAAATTCCGCGAGACGGTGCCGCCGCATCTGCGGGAAAATTTCGAGATGAAAAGCGCCCAGATGCCCAATGCCGGCGCTCTGGTCGAGGGCGTGAAGGACGCTCGATAGAGCGCATGATACGAAGGTTTCGTTGACCTTGTTTGGCTGTTGCGACTATCCAGACCCGGCGGAAATCACTTAATGCTCCGCTAAAACAGCAAGCGGGATGTGTGCCATGCTCAAGTTCAAGACGTCTACCGGCACCGTCTCGGTCGACAATTGGGGCTATCAGTTGCAAGGGTTGAACGGCAATCCTCAGGATGTCGGACTGCTTACCTCGGCCACGCATGACCTGCTCGTTATCGATTCCTCGCGCGACGGGACAAACAGCGGCCGCTTCACCGTGGACGAAGTCACGCGGATGAAGGATGGCATGGGCGGACGCTCCGTCGTCGTCTCCTATATTTCCATCGGCGAGGCCTCGGATTTCCGCGATTACTGGGACAAGGACTGGACGACGACCGGCAAGGCGACGGGCAAACTGACCAAGGATGCTCCCGATTGGCTCGGCCCGGTCAATCCCGACTGGCCGGAATCGCGCAAGGTCCGGTTCTGGGACGAGGACTGGCAGAACACCATGTTCAACGACAGGAAGACCGGCGACCTCGACGCCATCGTCAAGGCCGGCTTCGACGCGGCCTATCTCGACATTATCGATGCCTATTATTTCTGGGGCGCCGAGGTCGCGAAAGCTGACCGCAAGGCAGGCGATCCAGCGAACGCGAAGCAGGCCGCCCAGCGCATGGTCGATTTTGTCGTCGAACTGACGGAGCATGCGCGAAAAACCAATCCGGACTTCTTCGTCATCCCGCAGAACGGCGCCTGGATCCTCGACGATCTCGGCTCGGATGCGGCGCGCAAGAAGGCCTATCTCGATGTCATTGGCGGGATCGCGGTGGAAGATCTCTATTATCGCGGCGACAAGGACGAGAATAATCCGCTGAAGCCGGACGAGGAAACGATCGCCGTGCTCAAGCGCGATTTCCTCGACAAGGGAATCCCGGTCTTCGTGGTCGACTATATCAGCGGCAGCGCGCGGGTCGATGCGTTCAACAAGATGGTGCTGGCGGACGGCTTCATTCCCTTCGCAGCCCCCGAGCGCGATCTCGACAGGCTTGTCGGCACCTATGACGGTGATCCCGCCTATATCAAGCCTACCGCCGGGGCCGATACGCTGCGCGGCTCGAAGCTTGCCGATACGATCGATGGCCTCGCCGGAAACGACACGATCAACGGCCGCGAGGGTAACGATACCTTGAAGGGCGGTGACGGGAATGACCGCCTGTCCGGTAGTGCCGGCAACGACAAACTGTCCGGTGGTTTAGGCAAGGATGTGCTGACCGGTGGCGCCGGCAAAGATCATTTCGTCTTCGACACAAAGCCGTCTGCCGGCAATATCGATACCGTGACCGACTTCAGCGTGGTCAGCGACCGGCTGGATCTCGATCACGATGTCTTTTCGAAGCTCCCGATCGGCACGCTGAAACCGTCCGCCTTCGTCATCGGAACCAAAGCCGCCGACAGCAGCGACCGCATCATTTACGACGACAAGACCGGCAAGCTGTTCTACGACGCCGATGGCACCGGCAAGCTCGTGGCCGTCCAGTTCGCGACGCTCGATGCCCATCTGAAGCTGGTGGCGGATGATTTCCTGATCTTCTGAATGGCCGGAAAAATCCTCCCTTGAGCTCGGTTTTGTGACAGTAAACGGGCTCAAATGCTTTTGACGCGGGGCGATCGGTAAAATTCTTTGCAGTTTGGGAGGTTCCATTGTATGCGGGCGCATGAGCACAAATTCGACCCGCACACCCCTGTCGCATATCCGCAATTTCTCGATCGTGGCGCATATCGACCACGGTAAATCGACCCTTGCCGATCGCCTGATCCAGAGCACCGGCGGCCTCGCCGACCGTGAAATGTCGGAACAGGTTCTCGACAACATGGACATCGAGAAGGAGCGCGGCATCACCATCAAGGCGCAGACCGTGCGCCTGCACTACAAGGCGAATGACGGCGACACCTATGTCCTGAACCTGATCGACACGCCCGGCCATGTCGACTTCGCCTATGAAGTCTCGCGTTCGCTGTCGGCGTGCGAGGGCTCGTTGCTGGTAGTCGATGCATCGCAGGGCGTGGAAGCCCAGACGCTCGCCAATGTCTATCAGGCGATCGACAACAACCACGAACTCGTCACCGTCCTCAACAAGATCGACCTGCCGGCCGCCGAGCCCGACCGGATCCGCGAGCAGATCGAGGAAGTCATCGGCATCGATGCATCGCAGGCGGTACTGATCTCGGCCAAGACCGGTCTCGGCATTCCCGATGTGCTCGAAGCCATCGTTCACCAGCTTCCCGCGCCGAAGAGCGAGGGCGGCGAAACCGCGCCGTTGAAGGCGCTGCTGGTCGACAGCTGGTACGACACCTATCTCGGCGTCATCGTTCTCGTGCGCATTCTCGACGGTGTCCTGAAGAAGGGGCAGACCGTGCGCATGATGGGTACGGACGCGAAATACCAGGTCGAGCGCGTCGGCGTCATCACGCCGAAGATGGTCACCGTCGATGAACTCGGCCCCGGCGAGATCGGCTTCATCACAGCCTCGATCAAGGAAGTGGCCGACACCCGCGTCGGCGATACCATCACCGAGGACAAGCGTCCGACCGCCAACATGCTGCCGGGCTTCAAGCCGGCCCAGCCAGTGGTGTTCTGTGGCCTGTTCCCGGTCGATGCCGCCGATTTCGAGGACCTGCGCGCCGCCATGGGCAAGCTGCGCCTCAACGATGCCTCCTTCTCCTTCGAGATGGAAAGCTCGGCAGCACTCGGCTTCGGTTTCCGCTGCGGTTTCCTCGGCCTGCTGCATCTGGAAATCATCCAGGAGCGTCTCGAGCGCGAATTTGATCTCGACCTGATCGCAACAGCCCCGTCCGTCGTTTATCAGCTCTACATGACCGATGGCACGACGCGCGAGCTGCACAATCCGGCCGACATGCCCGATGTCGTCAAGATTTCGGAAATCCACGAGCCGTGGATCCGCGCCACGATCCTGACCCCGGACGATTATCTCGGCGGCATCCTGAAGCTTTGCCAGGACCGCCGTGGCGTCCAGGTCGAGCTGACCTATGTCGGCAGCCGCGCCATGCTGACCTACGACCTGCCGCTCAACGAAGTCGTCTTCGACTTCTACGACCGTCTGAAGTCGATCTCGAAGGGCTATGCCTCCTTCGATTACAGCATCACCGCGCATCAGGAAGGCCATCTGGTCAAGATGTCGATCCTCGTCAATGGCGAGCCGGTCGATGCCCTGTCGATGATGGTTCACCGCATGGCGGCGGAAAAGCGCGGCCGCGAAATGTGCGAAAAGCTCAAGGAGCTGATCCCGAAGCACATGTTCAAGATCCCGATCCAGGCCGCCATCGGCGGCAACGTGATCGCCCGCGAAACCATCTCTGCGCTCCGCAAGGATGTCACCGCCAAGTGCTACGGCGGCGACGCAAGCCGCAAGCGCAAGCTGCTCGACAAGCAGAAGGCCGGCAAGAAGCGCATGCGTCAGTTCGGCAAGGTGGAAATCCCGCAGGAAGCGTTTATTGCCGCGCTGAAGATGGGCGACGAGTGATCCTGTAGCTCAAACGGTTTTTGAAAGAGGGCCAATAGGCTCTCTTTTTTTGTCAAATTTCGGAACATTTGCAGATCAAATGATTAATCAAGTTGGTAAAGGAATCCTTGACGATTCGGATTCGTCCAATTATCTTGAGTGAAGAACAAGAATTAGCAGTGCTTTAGATGGTTAACCAGAATAGAACGAGGGAGACGGATCTTGTAGATCCGGCGTTGGCCTTGATCGCGAAATACGGAGATGAAGATCTAGGGTTGGAGATATCAATTCTCGCGCGAAAATTACGCGAACTGGTAAATCCAACCGCAGCAGATTTGTTGCCACTCAAGGGACGCAAAGATGATCGTCTAAGTCAGGTTATTCGTAACTTGGTCAGTCATCGGACGCTTGAGAAGAAGGGGCTCGCTACATACAGAACTGGAGAATCCCTCGTGAGAGGAAGTTATGTCTTAACGGAAATTGGGAAAGCTTCAGTCAAGAAATCTTGGGCCAATAAGCTCAAGTAAAATAGGAGAAAAATTGTGAGGTATAAAAGCAGAAGAGAGTTAGCCGACTGCGCCATTGAGCGCCGTCGTGGTCGGCTATAACAAAAAGGGCCACAAAACTATCGAGTACCAGTCGATAGATATTGTGACCCGTGGTGTCAGCGGACAAGCCCGAATCCGTTGGACGGATGTACTCGGAATGCCGATATCTGAACCATTTGCATATTCAGAGTCGCATGTCTGAGTCTCCGTTTCAAGAGGGCTTCTTGAAACGAAAGGATCGTTCTCATGAACGATAATGGACAGCCAAGCTATCAGCTCACTTTTGAAGACGCCGTCGAAATCTGGCTCCGGCACTGGAATGGTGAGTTCCAAAACCGGATTGCTGCCAACTTTGACGTCAATCCGGGCCGCGTGAATGACGTTCTGAAGGAACGCAAACACATCGGCAGTCGGATCGAAGCGCTTAAAAAGCGAGCCGCATAGCGGCAGGTGACCAGCGTCAACGATGACGCTGGTTTTCTCTCAACTCAATAGGAATTTTCAAATGACCAAACGTAATCAGCATGTGGTCCCGCATGAAAATGGTTGGGCAGTGAAAGGTGCCGGTTCGGAACGGGCGACAAAGGTCGTTTCCACGCAAACCGAAGCAATCGGCATTGCGCGCGGTATCGCCCGTAATCAGCAAAGCGAACTGCTGATCCATGGCGAAAACGGCCGCATTCGCGCCCGTGACTCTTACGGCACTGACCCGTTCCCGCCGAAGGGGTGAACAAGCTACCGTGGGGCCTTTGTTTCCAGAGATTGCGGGCGTATGGTTTGCTCGTAATCTCTGGAGATGCCCATGTCCCAGCCTGCCCGCGAATCTGTCAAACTTCGGCTGGACGATGAACTCCTCTCCTTGGCGGACGAATTGAAGATCAACCTGACGCTGGCGGCGGAGGAGGGGATCAGGCAGGCCGTCAAGGCAGAGCGTGAGCGCCTTTGGCGTATAGAGAATGCCGACGCGATCGCTGCCTGCAACGAATATGTCGAACAGAATGGCCTGCCCTTGGCGAAGTATCGTCAATTCTGAATGGCGGGTTAGCTTCCAAACTCTTACGTCCTCCAGAAATCCGCCCTCAAATCAACCCCAACGAACTCCCCGCCAGGCTTGCCGCAAACAGCAGCATAACGCTGGCGGCGATGCGGCTGAGGAGGGGTGGGAAACCGGCATCACGCTGGCGATAGAGGATGGCGGCCCCGGCGCTGAGCCAGATGCTGGCGGCTGAAACGACCAGGATGACGAAGAGGCCGAGCCAGGGCACGACGTTGGCAAGCGTGCCGTGCGGCACCAGAACCAAGCCGAAAATCAGGGCCTTGGGATTCAGCACCGTGGTGATGAAAACCTGGCGAAAGGTAACCAGCGAAGGGGAGGTTCCGGCTGTGGCCGGTGGCGTCGTCCAGAGCCGGATTGCGAGCAGCAGGACCCAGACGGCCGAGCAGAGCTTGATCGCCGATGCGGCCAGTGGATGGGCGGCGAGATAGGGACCGGCGAACGTGACAAGCGGCGTGATCGTCAGGAGATAACCGGAAGCTTCCGCCAGAATGAGCGGCAGGGACCGGCGGAAACCGGCCGATGCGCCGCCAACCGCAAGCAGTGTGTTCGTCGGGCCGGGTGTCAGCAGAAGCGCGAGCACGGCGGCAATGAAGGCGGGAATGGTCACTGTGTTCTCCGAAGGGTCGCGTCCACCCCTATGATCCGACGGCAATACCCGCCTTGATCCTGCTCAAACTCCGTCCGGTTCCGGCTTATCGCGCCGATTGCGCAGCAAATTCGTTGACCAGTCCTTCATAGGCTTCCATCGGCGGGAAGCTTTCGTAGGAATGCACGGCTGCGGTCGTCGCCCAGGGCAGTCTCTCGCTGGTGAAGGTCTCGATGAAGGGCGAGAACCAGCTGGCATCGTCCAGCATGGTGGGGCGCAGGTTGACGAACCAGTCCATGCCTTCGGGGCGGGTGAACATCCAGGTCAGGCAATGCGGGCAGAAATAATGCCGGGTGGCGCCGTGCAGGCCGCCGATCACCGGCTCTCCGGCCGTAACCTCGAAGCCCTCGGCAGGAATGGCGGCGCTCAGCGAATAGGCGCTGGAGGACATCTTCTGGCAGCCGGTGCAATGGCAGGCCATGGTCAGGATCGGTGGCGCGCTGACCTTCAGCCGCACCTGGCCGCAACGGCAGCCGCCTTCCATGGGTGTGTTCAAGACGCTCATGATTCGATCCTCCCGATTTTTCGGTCAAACCTAGCGAAGTCGCCACCGATATCCAATGCGGTGTTTCATCGCGCGGGCCGACCGAAAGAAGCGGCAGGATTGGTTCAATCAGAGGCGCAGGGCCAGGTGGTCGGCGTCTTCAGGCCTTCGGGCAGCTTGGTGCTCTCGTCGCCGCAGGTGAGATCGATCTGGGTCTGATGCAGGCCGGTGGCGGCGGAAAGATCGACGCCCTCGATATGGGTGAGGAACATGAAGGCCTCCTCGAAGTCGATCGGGCCTTCGAAGGTCACGCCGTTGAAATTGGCGCGGGAGAGGTTGGCGACGGAAAACTTGGCGCCGGTGAGGACCGCGCCCTTGAAATTGACCCGGCCGAGTTCTGCCTTGGAGAAATCCGCGCCTGACAGTTGGGCGCCGCTCATGTCCGTCCGCTGAAGCTCGGCGCCAACGAATGAGGCGCCATTGGCGATGATATTGGCAAAGCTCGAGCGATAGGCCTCGACATGGCCGAAATTCGCCTTTTCCGCCTTGGCGCCGGCGAGCCATGCCCTGACGAGGGTAGCCTTTTCCAAGTTCGCCGAGGCAAGGTTGGAGCCGCTGAGATCGGTCAGCGAAAAATCGGTGCCAGCGAGATTGGCGCCTTCGAGTTCGCTCGCCGACAGCATCAGGTTCTTCTTGCTGCATTCGCTCCAGTCGAGCGCAGGTTCAGGCGTGCTGCCGCAGGACGCTGCCATGACCGGCGAGGACAGGGTAAATGCGAAAGCCGAAAACAGGCCGAGCGCGAGAAACCGGGATGCTGCCCGGTGCCGTAGTGTCGGTTGGCCATTGCGCCTGTCAGAATGGATCGTCATCCGTTTGCTCCGCCTCCAGCTGGCCCGCCTCATTCCGGCAGGTTCCTCTTCGCGTTGTTCCTGTAACGCCCAGCTCTCTCGATACATAGGATGGTTGATGCCGGGCGCAAATGGCTCTGACACATTTATATGTCAGGCGCTTGCCCCGGCGATCGCGCGAGAGTCGCTTTCGACTGCTTTTTCGTTGCGGATCGTCCGGACCCAGGCGCGCGCCAGCGTCAGGCCGGTCGCATCGGACTTTTCGGCGTGTTTCGCTGCATGCTCCGGATAGCGCTCCAGCCAGTGCGGATCGATCCCGTTGATCTGGTCCTCGAAAATGCGCTTCCAGTTTTCGACCACCTGCGTGCCGGCCTCGAAATGAAACTGCATGCCATAGGCCGCGCGACCGACGCGAAATGCCTGGTTGGCGACAGCTGGATTCGCAGCGAGATGGACGGCACTGGGCGGCAGGGTGAAGCTGTCGGAATGCCATTCGAAGCTCGGGAACGCTTCGCCCGCTGCGCTCAACACGGGGTCGGCCCGGCCTTCTTCTGTCAGCTCGACGCCGTGCCAGCCGAATTCGCGGGTTTTGCCCAGAAGATTGTCTCCGCCATGCGCCCGGGCCAGAAGCTGGCTGCCGAGGCAGATACCGAGCACCGACTTGTCGGTCTGCGTGAAGGCGTGCATCAGTTTGGCAAGATGCGGTAGATAGGGATGGATATGGTCATCGACGGCACTCTGCTCGCCGCCGAGCACGACCAGCGCATCGTGGTCGCCGGCATCGGAAGGGAGTGCGTCGCCGCTGAACGGCCGGCGCAGGTCGATCTCCGCCCCGGCCTCCTCAAGCGCCACGCCAACCTGCCCGAGGTCGGAATGGAGCATGTTTTCCACCACCAGAACCCGCATATGCCCTCCGTCCGCTTTACCGATTCCCGGGAATTGATCATGCCAGCGGGGTGCTTTCAAGGGTTTTTCGGCACTTTAGGCGCTGCTTTGCCGCTCCAAAAGCCCGCAAGTCTTGACCTTTGGGCCTGAAAGTAGCATTGGACCGCCTTGGTCGCGTTCGATGAAACGCCAGACAGCGGAAAAACCATGAGCAAAGTGACATCCTCTGCCCCCTCGCAGCGTATGCTGAGGGTCGGCGAACAGGTACGTGCAGGCCTGACCCAGGTTCTGCAGCGCGGAGAAGTGCGCGACCCGGTGATCGAGAAGACGGTGATCTCGATTTCTGAAGTGCGCATGTCGACCGATCTCAGGGTCGCCACGGCCTTCGTGACACCGCTCGGCGTGGCGGATCATTCGGCGACGATCGAGGCATTGAACCGCAATGCCAAGTTCATTCGCGGCCGGCTCGGCCCGCATTTGCGCCAGCTGAAGTATATGCCGGAGATCCGTTTCAAGGATGATACCAGCTTCGACAATTACAAGAAGATCGACGAGTTGCTGCGGTCGCCCGAGGTCATGCGCGACCTGAAGGACGAAGACGGCGACACCTAATGGCCAAGCATATTTCCCTGGATGAAATGAACGGCTGGCCGTTCGAGCAGCGCCAGACCTTCTATCGCAACGGACTGGCGCGCTTCGACAATGCCGAGGCCGTGCGGCTGGTCGAGATGATGGTCGCGTCCGGCCTGCCGTTTCGTCGCGGCAAGGAGGTCGCCCATGGCGACCGCGAGATGAAGGCGCTCGAAGCCATCGTCTATTCGCCCTATAATGAAAAGCTGCTGCTTGAGGCCGCGGCCTCCGGCAAGCCGCCGCTCGGCGTCATCGAGCCCCTCATGGTCGAGGAGCTCGGTGAGGATTACCGCATCGACAATGGCGCGACGATTGCGGCCGGATATCTCATCGCCCGGCGGCTTTACGCGCTCGGGTTCGAGAAGGGCAACAGCCAGAAAATGCCGGATGGCAGCGTGGCGAAGACAGCCGCGACGTTTCGCAAAAAAAGAGCCTGAGACATGTCAAAACCCCGCAAGCCCAAGGGCCGTCCGATTTCCGGCTGGCTGATCCTCGACAAGCCGCTGGATTTCGGCTCGACGGAAGCCGTGTCGAAGATCAAGTGGCTGTTCAAGGCACAGAAGGCCGGGCATGCCGGCACGCTCGATCCGCTCGCCTCCGGCATGCTGCCGATCGCGCTGGGCGATGCGACCAAGACCGTGCCTTACGTGATGGACGGCCGCAAGATTTATGAATTCACCGTCGCCTGGGGCGAGGAGCGCTCGACCGACGACCTCGAAGGCGAAGTCGTGCAGTCCTCCGATATCCGCCCGACGGAAGAGGATATCCGCGCGCTCTTGCCAAGATATACCGGCGTGATCAGCCAGGTGCCGCCGCAGTTCTCGGCGATCAAGATCGATGGCAACCGCGCCTATGATCTGGCCCGCGAAGGCGAGACCGTCGAAATCCCGGCCCGCGAGGTCGAGGTCTTCCGACTGTCGCTGCTCGGCTGCACGCCCAACATGGCGCATTTCGAGATCGAGTGCGGCAAGGGAACCTATGTGCGCTCGCTCGCCCGCGATTTCGGCCGTGATCTCGGCTGTTTCGGTCATATCGCTTCGCTGCGCCGCAGCTTCGTGGCGCCTTTTGCGGAAGAGGCTATGGTGCCGCTCGCTGATCTCGTGGCACTGGAGAAGATCGAGAGCGATGAGGAGCGTCTGGAGGCGCTTGACGCTTTCCTGATCGATACCGGCGAGGCGCTGTCCAACCTGCCGCATATCGCGATCACCGACGACCAGGCGCACCGCCTGAAAATGGGCAATCCGATCATCCTGCGCGGCCGTGACGCGCCGGCTTCCGAGCCGGAAGCCTATGCGACCTCGCGTGGCAAGCTGATCGCCATCGGCGAGATCGGCGAAGGTGAGTTCCGTCCCAAGCGGGTCTTCGCCACCGGTTGAAATCCGGCCGGACTCCCATAGGTTCCTGCTCACGGCATCGGTTGCCTTACCGAAACCGCTGGCGCATGTTCGGGTCCATCATCGGGATTCGCGCCAATATCCGGGCTGCATTGTGTCCGGATGCCCGGGTCGGGGGTAATGGATGAGGGACGCTTGAGCGAAGGAATCGAGAAACACACCAGGTCGGTCACTCCCTGGAGATTGCGGCTGCGCGCCCGGTTGCGGCGCCCCCTGTCTTTCTATCTGACTGCCCTGCTGTCTGCTGCTATTGTACCCTCCTTCATCTTCTCGGTCATCATCCTGAAGCGTAGTACCGACGAGCAGGAACGTGTTGTCACATCCCTGCTCAAAGCATCGACAGGATCGGTGACTCGGGTCGTCGAGCGCGATATCGACGGCATGCTGACCACGCTAAAAGTGCTATCGACGGACAGCACGGTCGAAGCGTCGCGACTGGAGGCGTTCTACCAGCGGGCGTCCTCGGCGCTTGCCGGCACCGATTCCAACCTGCTCGTGATCGACCGCGCTCACAATCAACTCTTCAATACCCGTGTCCCCTTCGGAGCCCAGCTTGCGAAGGCCTCGGACCCGACATCGATCGAGGGAGCCTTCACGAAAGGCGAGCCTCTGATTTCGAACGTGTTCTTTGGAAAGACCGCGCAGAAATGGGTCTATAACGTCTATCTTCCCATCCTGACCCCGCAGGGCAACAACGATTACCTGCTGACGCTGACACAGGATGCCAGCAGCATGACCAAGGCCGTCAATCGGGATGTCCTGTCGCCGGGCTGGAATGCAGCGCTCATCGATGGGGCGGGTAATGTCATCGCCTCGTCCGTTGCGGACATGCCGGTGGGCAAGCCGTTTTTCATGAGCATCGTGCCGGCGCTGCGCGTCGGCATCGGCGAGGCGGTTCACGATGGCGTCGAATATCGGACCGTAACGGAATTCTCGCTGCTGACCGGCTGGAAGGTCATCGCCTGGGCCAAGAGTTCCGATGTCGATGCGCCGGCGCTGTGGTCTTATGTCTGGCTGTCGCTGGGTGGGCTGTTGTTTGCCGGCATAGCGATTGCCGGATCCGCCGCGATCGCACGCTTCCTTGCGCAAGGCGTCAAGCTGCTTGCAAAGGATGCGCATCTTCTGGGGCAAGGGCGGCCGATCGCGCCACGCAAGCACATCATCGCCGAGATCGAGACCGTTTCCACCGCATTGTCCGATGCTTCGCAGGCGCGCCGCAAGGCCGAAAACGAGATCCGCTTCCTGATGCGCGAGGTGGCACACCGTTCGAAAAACCAGCTGACCGTCATCCAGTCGATGCTCAACCAGTCGTTCGGGGCGGCCGAAAGCCGGGTGGATTTCGCCGAGACCTTCCGCAAGCGCATCGCCGGCCTCGCCCGATCCACCGATCTGATGATCGCCAACGCGGCCCAGGGCGTCGATTTTCACGAATTGGCGCAGAACCAGTTGCAGCCGTTCGTGCCCGACGATCCTGAGCGGGTGCGCCTGTCCGGCCCGCCCGTGCGCCTGGATGCGCAGGTTTCGCAGACACTCGGCATGGCGCTGCACGAACTGGCCACCAACGCGACAAAATATGGTGCGCTGGCAAACGGCCGGGGCGTCGTCGATCTTCGCTGGTCGATCTCCGAGGGCGCTTTTCTCATTGTCTGGAAGGAAACCGGCGCGGATATTGCCGCGGATGCGCCGGCGCCGCGAAAGGGGTTTGGCACGATGGTGCTGGAGCGTATGCTGGGGATGGCGCTGGACGCCAAGCTGGAGCGGATCATGCACCCCGACGGGATCGAATGGCGGGTGAGGATTTCGGAGGAGAAGCTGAATGCCAACCTTTCGGCCTAGCGACCCCGAAGCGACCAGCACGGGTCGTGACATGGAGGAATGCTGATGCGTTCACGCATAGGAATGCTGGCAACCGTCCTGTTGATGGCGGTCGCGGCAGGAGGGCAGGCCCAAGCCGCCGATTGCACCGTCGCTGATCCGACGGGCACGCCGCTCAATGTCCGCGCCGAACCCAAGGGGCGCATCCTGTCCGTGCTTGAAAACGGGATCGAGGTTCAGGTGACGGACGAGACCTGGATTGGCGGCAAGCGCTGGGTCCGGGTTTCCGCCGATGACAGCACGCGGGGCTGGGTCTTTGCGGACTACCTAGATTGTGTAACGATGGAAAATTTGCAGAAATCAGCGCCGATGCGCCCGCGTATGGCTCCGCAGTGACCGTTCGGAGCGGCTCAAGACGCCCTCTTTCCTTTTGATGATGGATGGTTTATAGGCAGCGCCAGCATCAGACCCCGCTCAGTGCGGACTTTTGCCTTCATGGCCGCAGCTAGACGACATCCCGGCTGCTGGCGACCCGAAATCCTAAACATTGAAAGGATGACACGATGTCGATCACTGCAGAGCGCAAGGCTGCGCTTATCAAGGAATACGCAACCGTCGAAGGCGACACCGGTTCTCCGGAAGTCCAGGTTGCGATCCTCACCGAGCGGATCAACAACCTGACCGAACACTTCAAGGGCCACAAGAAGGACAACCACTCGCGTCGTGGCCTTCTGGCAATGGTTTCCAGCCGCCGTTCGCTTCTTGACTATCTTAAGAAGAAAGAAGAAGCGCGCTACACCAAGCTGATCACTGCTCTCGGCATTCGCCGCTAAAGCCTTAACCCGGCGGGTTTCTCGATCGAGAACCCGCCGGCTTGTTATTTGCGGGTCACACCGCCCATGCGCTTCCGGATGAGCCAGTCAGGCTCCCGCAGGCGAATACTCTAGCAGACCGGATGGGCCGGCTCTGCAGAACCAACCGATGACCTGTCATGGGGCAGGATTGCAGGATGCTTCGGCGCTTGCGCGTTCCACGCACCGAAAGCACCCGGCTTTCAGGATGCGCAGCGACCGCCGGCCGATTATGGAAGCCTCCCGTTGTCTTGCCCGTGATGTGTCATATCCGCGGATAGATTGCCGCCCGCGCCACACTGGCTGCGGCGCGGCATCGCCGCACACGAAGGACAAAACATGTTCGATACCCACACAGTCGAAATTGAATGGGCAGGCCGCCCGCTCAAGCTCGAAACCGGCAAGATCGCCCGTCAGGCTGACGGCGCCGTTCTCGCGACCTACGGCGAAACCGTCGTTCTCGCCACCGTCGTTTCGGCCAAGGCTCCGAAGCCGGGCCAGGACTTCTTCCCGCTGACCGTCAACTACCAGGAAAAGACCTACGCCGCCGGCAAGATCCCGGGTGGCTATTTCAAGCGCGAAGGCCGTCCGTCGGAAAAGGAAACGCTGGTTTCCCGCCTGATCGACCGTCCGATCCGCCCGCTGTTCCCGGAAGGCTACAAGAACGACACGCAGGTCGTCGTCACCGTTGTCCAGCATGACCTCGAAAACGATCCGGACATCCTGTCGATGGTTGCCGCTTCGGCTGCGCTGACGATCTCCGGCGTTCCCTTCATGGGCCCGGTCGGTGCAGCGCGCGTCGGCTACATCAACGGCGAATACGTTCTCAACCCGCATCTCGACGAGATGGATGAGTCGGTTCTCGACCTCGTTGTCGCCGGCACCCAGGACGCCGTCCTGATGGTTGAATCGGAAGCCAAGGAACTCAACGAAGAAGTCATGCTCGGCGCCGTCATGTTCGGCCACAAGGGCTTCCAGCCGGTCATCGACGCGATCATCAAGCTCGCTGAAGTGGCTGCAAAGGAGCCGCGCGACTTCCAGCCGGAAGACCACTCGGAACTCGAAGCCGAAATGCTCGGCATCGCCGAAACCGAACTGCGCGCTGCCTACAAGATCACCCAGAAGGCTGACCGCTACGCCGCCGTCGACGCCGTCAAGGCCAAGGTGAAGGCACACTTCTTCCCGGAAGGCGCAGAGCCGAAGCACACTGCCGAAGTCATCGGCGCCGTCTTCAAGCACCTGCAGGCCAAGATCGTCCGCTGGAACATCCTCGACACCAAGAGCCGTATCGACGGCCGCGACCTCGAGACGGTCCGCAAGATCGTATCGGAAGTCGGCATCCTGCCGCGCACCCATGGTTCGGCGCTCTTCACCCGCGGCGAAACGCAGGCGATCGTCGTTGCCACGCTGGGCACCGGCGAAGACGAGCAGTATGTCGACAGCCTGACCGGCATGTACAAGGAACGCTTCCTGCTGCATTACAACTTCCCGCCCTACTCGGTCGGTGAAACCGGTCGTATGGGCTCCCCGGGCCGCCGCGAAATCGGTCATGGCAAGCTCGCCTGGCGCGCCATCCGTCCGATGCTGCCGTCGGCCGAACAGTTCCCCTACACGCTGCGCGTCGTCTCCGAGATCACCGAGTCGAACGGCTCGTCCTCGATGGCCACGGTTTGCGGCACCTCGCTCGCTCTGATGGACGCCGGCGTTCCGCTGGCAAAGCCGGTTGCCGGTATTGCCATGGGCCTGATCCTCGAAGGTGAACGCTTCGCCGTTCTGTCCGACATCCTCGGCGACGAAGACCACCTTGGCGACATGGACTTCAAGGTCGCCGGCACCGCCGACGGCATCACCTCGCTGCAGATGGACATCAAGATCGCCGGTATCACCGAAGAGATCATGAAGGTCGCTCTCAGCCAGGCACAGGGTGGCCGCAAGCACATCCTCGGCGAAATGGCCAATGCCATCACCGAAGGCCGCTCGCAGCTCGGCGAATTTGCTCCGCGCATCGAAGTCATGAACATTCCGGTCGACAAGATCCGTGAAGTCATCGGCTCGGGCGGCAAGGTCATCCGCGAAATCGTTGAAAAGACCGGCGCCAAGATCAACATCGAAGACGATGGCACGATCAAGATCGCGTCGTCCTCCGGCAAGGAAATCGAGGCGGCCCGCAAGTGGATCCACTCGATCGTTGCAGAGCCTGAAGTCGGCCAGATCTACGAAGGCACGGTCGTCAAGACCGCTGACTTCGGCGCTTTCGTCAACTTCTTCGGCCCGCGTGACGGTCTCGTCCACATCTCGCAGCTCGCTTCCGAGCGCGTTGCCAAGACCTCCGATGTCGTCAAGGAAGGCGACAAGGTCTGGGTCAAGCTGATGGGCTTCGATGAGCGCGGCAAGGTTCGCCTCTCCATGAAGGTTGTCGATCAGGCCACCGGCAAGGAACTCGCCAAGGGCGAAGGCGAAGCTGCTGAGTAAGCGCTCGGCCGTTTAACCGACTACGGGCGCGGAGCGGATCGTTCCGCGCCCTTTCTTATTTCCCGCTAGGACCACGACGATGAGCCGCGACACGCTGAAGACCCTGTTCCATCCTTTCGAAACCGGCGTGATCCCGGCTCCGGCCGAAGGCGAGCGCGTGCTGTTCCTTGGCGCCGAGGCTGGCTACAGGCTGCCGGCGGAGTTTCTGGGTTCCATTGCCGCCGTCCAGGCTGCAAGGCCGCTACACAAGGCTCTGGAGGCCGCCAAGGCCCCGGTATCACCCACAGTCGAAGGCGACGACTACGACGCGGCGCTGATCCTTTGCGGCAAGCATAAGGGCGAGAACGAGGACCGGATTGCCGAGGCGCTCAAGCGCGTCAAGATCGGCGGCCTGATCGTTGTCGCCGGTGGCAAGGACGACGGCATCCAGTCGCTGCGCAAGCGCGTCAACCAGCTTGGTTGGGGCGGCGACAGCATGCCGAAATATCACGGCATCGCATTCTGGTTCGGCCGACCGGAAGATGCGTCCGACGTGATCGCCAAATATTCGAAGAAGCCCGTTCGCGTCGAGGGCCGGTTCGACGCGGCACCCGGCATGTTCTCGCATGACCGGATCGATGCCGGTTCTGAACTGCTGGCCTCGCGCCTTCCCGACGATTTCAGCGGCCATGCCGCTGATTTTGGTGCCGGCTGGGGCTATCTGTCGGTGATGCTGGCCGAAAAGTCGCCGCGCCTGAAGGGTATCGATCTGTTCGAGGCAGACTATCACGCGCTTGAGGCCGCTCGTGGCAACCTCAAGGCCAATTGTCCCAATGTCCCGACCCGCTTCTTCTGGCAGGACCTGACATCGGAAGAAACCCGCGACAAATACGACCTGATCATCATGAACCCGCCGTTCCATGAAACGCAGGCTGCCGATCCGGCGCTGGGTGCTGCGATGATCAAGGCGGCGGCGAAGGCGTTGAAGATCGGCGGTCGCTTGATGCTCGTCGCCAATCGCGGCCTGCCCTATGAGCCGGTTATGACCGAGACCTTCAAGGAATGGGGCGAGACCTGCCGCAACGCCCGTTTCAAGGTGCTCTGGGGCAAGCGCTGAGCCGCTGCTTTTGCAATTGCTTTATCGGTGAAACAGGTACACGCTGAGGCTCTCGCAGCTGCGCGCCGTTGGGGGCGCGTCAATGGAGTGTGCCGATGGTTTCAAGCTCTGGACACCGCCCGCCCGTGACCGAGGACGTCGCCGAGGCGATGATCAAGGATATCAAGAGCAGTGAGGGCAAGACGCCGACGTCGGAAGTGCCTCTGGCCTTCCAGACCGGTGCCGGCCGTCCACCCGTCGATCCCGTAGCGATCAACAATACCCGCAAGCAGATGACCCTGTTCGGCACCTTTGCCGTTGGGGTGCTGCTGGTCCTGCTGGTGGTCTGGTGGGCTGCCTAGGGCGTTTCAGGCCGCTTCGATTTCCTTGCGGGCGCAACTGGCAAGAAAGGCGGAACGCGTCAGCCCGCGCTCACGCGCGGCCGTATCGATGGCGTCCAGCATGCCCTTTTCAAAGGTGACATTCGCTCGCACGATCCGGGTATCGTCCTCTATGAAGGGAACCCGCATCATGAAAGCACCATTCGCCAGTTCTTCGCGAACATCCGCGCGTTGCATGACGATGTCATGGGACGAGGGTACCGGCATGGGCCGGTCCTCAGCCCAGAGGCGTATGGCTTCGACCGCATTGGCGGTTAAATCCTCTTCGACATCCGCAGCCGAGAAGACATCGGGAAGATCGGGGAAAGTGACGCCGTAGGCGCTGTCGCTGTCCTTGTGAACGAGAGCGATGAAATGCTTCATGGTCAAATCCATCCTGCCTGCTTTGCAATAGCGCGTGCGGTTCCAGTCGGCAGATCCTTTTTCGGATGAGGCACGATGATTGTCTTTGTGCCCTTGCGCAGCTTGTGGTGAGAGCCACTGATCGAGACAATCTCAAAGCCTTACGTTTTGAGCCGCTTTATGATGGCCTTGCTATCCCGCTCCATAAAATTGCATCCATAACTAGAGCGTCCAGTGCGCAATATAATACGCATTTAGCGTTAGTGCAATCTCAGCGCAGAGACAGGTTTTAAGCGTTCAAAGCCCGCTCGAACAACCGCGACAGCCGGTCGGCAAAGGCGCGGGGATCCTCCGGCTTGTCGCCGTCGAGGACACGGGCCTGGTCGAGCAGGAGTTGGACGGCGTCCGTGCGGAAGGCTTCGTTGCCGCCGGCGGCCAGTGCCGCGATCAGACTATGGCCTGGATTGATCTCCAGCACCGGTTTTGCCACCATATCCAGCCGGCCGGAGCCCTGCAGCAGCTTTTCGAGCTGGCGATCGTAGCCGCGTTCCGGCGCCACCAGGCAGACGGCGCTTTCTGTCAGGCGGTCGGAGGCGCGCACGTCTGAGACGGTGTCGCCAAGCGTCGTCTTGGCAAAGGCAATGAAATCGCTGACGACCTGTGTGGTTTCCGGTGTCGCCGCGGTTTCGCCGTCGGTCTTTGGCACCTGGGCAAGGTCGGCAGCGCCTTGGGTGATCGACTTGAACGGCTTGCCTTCGAAGTCGGACGCGGCCGTCACCCAGAAACTGTCGACGGAATCCGTCAGCAACAGGACTTCAATCCCGCGCGCGCGAAAACCTTCGAGCTGCGGCGAGGCCTTCAGCCGATCGAGGTCGTCGCCGGCGAGATAGTAGATCGCCGCCTGCGCGTCCTTCATGTCCTTGACATAGTCGGCCAGCGTGCGGGTGGCTGTGTCGGATGCGGTCGTGCGGAAGCGCGACAGCGACATCAACTGCGACCGGCGCTCGACATCGTCGTAGATGCCTTCCTTCAGCACTGCGCCAAAGGCGTCCCAGAGCTTGGCGAATGCATCCGCGTCGCTGTCGGCGAGCTTCTCGATGGCAGTCAGGATGCGGTTGGTCAGGCCCTTGCGGATGGCGGCAAGGATCGGGCTTTCCTGGATCATCTCGCGCGAGACGTTGAGCGGCAGGTCGGATGTGTCGACGAGGCCGCGCACGAAGCGCAGGTAGCGCGGCAGAAGCTCGGCGTCATCGGTTATGAAGACGCGCTTCACATAGAGCTTCATACGACCCTTGCCGCTCGGGTCGAACATATCCAGCGGCTTCGATTCCGGCACGAAGGCGAGACCGGTATATTCATGTCGTCCTTCGGCGCGGAAATGCACCGTCACCGCCGGCTCGTCGTAATGACCGGAAACGCCACGGTAGAAATCGGCGTATTCATCCTTGGTGATCTCGTTGCGGGATTTGGTCCAGAGTGCCGTGCCGTCGCCGATGCGCTCAGGCTCCGCGCCGGGCTTCTCGATCAGGTCGATCGGCACGGGAACATGGCCGGACTGATCCTTGACGATGCGCGAGACGTCCCATTTAGACGTATAGTCCTTGGCATCCTCCATCAGGTGCAAGGTGATGCGGGTGCCGCGCGCCGGGGCATCAGTGAGATCGGCTTCCGAGACCGTGTAGCTTCCCTTGCCGTCCGACGACCAGGTCCAGGCCTCCTGGCTGCCGGCGCGACGCGAGACGACATCGACTGTCTCGGCCACCATGAAGGCGGAATAGAAGCCGACGCCGAACTGGCCGATCAACTGGGCGCCTTCGCCCGCCTTTGCCGCCTCGACGCGCTCCATGAAGGCGCGTGTGCCGGAGCGAGCGATCGTGCCGAGTGCCTCGACCATGTCCTCGCGGCTCATGCCCATACCGTTGTCGGCGATGACAAGCCGGTTCGCATCGGAGTCCAGCGTGACCGTGATCAACGGCGTCGGATCGTTGGCCAGAAGCTCAGGCGTCGCGATCGCCTCGTAGCGCAGCTTTTCGCAGGCATCGGCCGCGTTGGAGATCAGTTCGCGGAGAAACACATCCTTATCGGAATAGACCGAGTGCACCATGAGGTGCAGCAGCCGCGCGACATCGGCTTCGAAAACATGATTTTCGACGGGTTTTTCAGCGGCATTGCTCATACGGATCGGGCCTCAACGTGAATCTGGATGGTTTGCGCGCTCTGAACTGGCAAGCACAGATGCAAAATTCAAGAGGCACGAAAGGGCAGGCGGGTCGGAGCTTACTCCGAATCCGCCGAGCGCAGGGTGTCGAGTGCCGGCATCGAGGTGATATTGTAGCCGGAATCGACATAATGGATTTCGCCGGTGACGCCGCGCGACAGGCCGGAGAGCAGATAGAGTGCCGAGCTGCCGACGTCCTCGATTGTCACGGTGCGGCGCATCGGAGAATTCTTCTGCTGCCAGGACAGCATGGCGCGCGCATCGGAAATGCCGGCGCCGGCAAGCGTGCGGATCGGCCCGGCCGAGATCGCGTTGACGCGGATACCGCGCGAACCGTAGTCGGAAGCGAGATAGCGCACAGAAGCCTCGAGCGCTGCCTTGGCAACGCCCATGACATTGTAGTTCGGCATGACGCGCACGGAGCCGCCATAGGTCAGCGTCAGCATCGTGCCGCCGTCTGTCATCAGGTCGGCCGCCCGCTTGGCTATCTCCGTGAAGGAGAAGCAGGAAATGACCATGGTCCGGCTGAAATTGTCACGCGAGGTATCGGCGTAAAGACCCTTCAGCTCATTCTTGTCGGAAAAGCCGATGGCGTGAACGATGAAGTCGAGCTTGCCCCACTTTTCCTTGAGCGTGTCGATGACGGCATCGACGGAGGCGATATCCTCGACATCGCAGGGCAGAAGAATATCGGAGCCGACCTCTGCAGCCAGCGGCTTGACGCGCTTGCCGAGCGCCTCGCCCTGGTAGGTGAAGGCCAGTTCCGCACCCTGTGCCGCGACCGCCTGGGCGATGCCCCATGCGATCGAGTGGCTGTTGGCGACCCCCATGATGAGACCGCGTTTTCCGTTCATGATGCCGGTCATGGTATTATCCGTTGTAGCGCTGGAACACGAGCGTCGCGTTGGTGCCGCCGAAGCCGAACGAGTTGGAAAGCGCGGTATTGATCGTCGCATTGTCGATGCGCTTGCGAACGATCGGCACGCCGTCGAATTCCGGATCGAGTTCGGTGATATGGGCGCTTTCGCCGATGAAACCGGCCTGCATCATCAGGAGCGAGTAGATCGATTCCTGCACGCCGGCTGCCCCCAGCGAGTGACCGGTCAGCGACTTGGTCGACTGGATATGCGGGATCTTGTCGCCGAAGACTTCGCGGATGGCGCCGATTTCCTTCGAATCGCCAACCGGCGTCGATGTGCCGTGGGTGTTGACGTAGTCGACTTCGCCCTTCACCGTCGAGAGTGCCTGGCGCATGCAGCGGATGGCGCCTTCGCCCGAGGGAGCGACCATGTCGTAGCCATCGGAAGTCGCGCCATAGCCGGTGATTTCGGCGTAGATCTTGGCGCCGCGCGCCTTGGCGTGTTCCAGTTCTTCCAGAACCAGAACACCGGCGCCGCCGGCAATAACGAAACCGTCACGCGAAACGTCGTAGGCGCGCGAGGCGGTCGAGGGCGTGTCGTTGTACTTGGAGGACATGGCGCCCATGGCGTCGAACAGGTTCGACATGGTCCAGTCGAGGTCTTCATGGCCGCCGGCGAACATGACGTCCTGCTTGCCCCACTGGATCATTTCCATGGCATTGCCGATGCAGTGCGCCGACGTGGAGCAGGCTGACGAGATCGAATAGTTGACGCCGTGGATCTTGAACCAGGTGGCAAGCGTCGCCGATGCCGTCGAGGACATCGCCTTCGGTACGGCAAACGGGCCGATGCGCTTGGGCGAATTGTTCTTGATAGTGATCTCGGCCGCGTCGATCAGCGTGCGGGTGGACGGGCCGCCCGAACCCATGATGATGCCGGTGCGCTCGTTGCCGCCAACGTCCTTGTCCTCAAGACCGGAGTCGGCAATCGCCTGCTTCATCGCGACGTGGTTCCACATGCCGCCCTGCGACAGGAAGCGTGCGGCGCGGCGATCGACGAGTTCGGTCGTATCGATGTTGGGTGCGCCCCAGACCTGGCACTTGAAGCCGTGTTCGGCGAAATCGTTGGAAAACGAAATGCCGGACTTTGCCTCGCGCAGCGACGCCGTGACTTCCTGTGCGTCATTTCCGATGGAGGAAACGATACCCAGACCCGTGACAACAACCCGTCTCATGTCGATGACCTCTTCTTTTTTACTCTGAATACAGTTTCAAACTGCGGTTCAGGCTGTTTTTTCCTTCGACAAGCCGACGCGCAGGTCAGTTGCCTGGTAAATGGTCTCGCCGTCCGCCTTCAGCCAGCCGTCGGCCGTACCGAGAACGAGGCGTCCGCGCATGACGCGCTTGAAATCGATGCCATATTCGAGAAGCTTGGTTTCGGGGCGAACCATGCCCTTGAACTTCACTTCGCCGGTGGACAGCGCCATGCCGCGGCCCGGCTCGCCGAGCCAACCGAGGAAGAAGCCCGTCAGCTGCCACATGCCGTCGAGACCAAGGCAGCCCGGCATGATCGGGTTACCCTGGAAATGGCAGGGGAAATACCAGTCGTCCGGCTTCACGTCGTATTCGGCGCGGATATAGCCCTTGTCGAAGGCGCCGCCGGTTTCGGAAATGTCGGTGATGCGATGAACCATCAGCATCGGGGGCAGGGGAAGCTGGGCATTGCCCGGGCCAAACAGTTCGCCGCGACCACAGGTCAGGATCTCTTCATAGTTGAAGCTGGATTGTCTGGTCGTCATGGAACTGTCGTTTCCCCGCTACATCTGTTTTCGTTGTCTTGGTTTAGAGCAAGATTGGTGCAATTTGAAGCGCTGGGATGACGTTCCCGGTTCTTCGCACGTGTTGTTGTCTTGCCGTGACCAAGGTTAATTTCCGCCGTCGCATACATGATGGGCGCAGCAACAGCCAGTGATAATTGGTTTTTGCCCCAGGAATCGGACCGTTTTTCATGGCTTGGCCGCCCGAACCGGCTGCTTACTATTGAAAGCATTCCCAGCTAAAGTTATATCGGCACTGGAAAACTGTTCTGCAATAGCTTGAAAGCATGGATCCGTCCGCATGACGACAGCCATCGAGATTCGTTCAGAAGAACGCTTGCGCCGCTCCGGCCTTCGGCCGACGCGGCAGCGTATGGCGCTCGCCGACCTGATCTTCGCCAAGGGCGACCGCCATCTGACCGTGGAAGAACTGCACGAGGAAGCTGTCTCGGCCGGTGTCCCGGTCTCGCTTGCAACGGTCTACAATACGCTGCACCAGTTCACCGAAGCCGGAATGATCCGGGTTCTGGCTGTCGAAAGTGCCAAGACCTACTTCGATACGAACGTTTCCGATCATCATCACTTCTTCGTCGAAGGCCACAACGAAGTCCTCGATATTCCGATCAACAGCATCACGATCGGTAATCTGCCGGAACCACCGGACGGCATGGAAATCTCCCATGTCGATGTGGTAATCCGTCTGCGTCAGAAGCGGGACTGACGCTTCTTTTTCCCATTACATCACATCGTTGGGGTCACGGCCGGGGCGCGGATCGCCCGTCGGCAGCGTCCAGCCATATTTCAGCGCGCCGCCGCGCACGGCAAAGGCCGTCACGACGCCAAGGCTCGAAGCGATGAGCAGGGGGGCGCCGAAAGAGGTTGCTGCCGTGAAAACGCCGGCGCCGGCCAAGGCGGCTGTTACATAGATTTCCGGCCGTAGCAGTACCGATGGTTCGCCGGCGAGGATATCGCGCAGGATTCCGCCGAAGGTTGCTGTCAGCATGCCGGTGACCAGCGCCACGATCGGTGAGCCGGTTGCGGCAAGTCCCTTGGCAGCGCCCATGACGCTGTATGCAGAGAGCCCAACGGCATCCAGCCAGACCAGGAATTTGTAGCGCGATTCCATCAGATGGGCAGAGAAGAAGACGAGAAGGCCGGCGCAGCCGCAGACGACCAGATAGATCGGGTTGACCACCCAGAAGACAGGTGTTGCGCCAAGGATGACATCGCGCAGGGTACCGCCTCCAATGCCGGTGACGGAGGCGAGGAAGATATAACCGATGATGTCGAGCTGCTTACGTGAGGCGGACAAGGCACCGGTGGCCGCGAAGACTGCCACCCCGGCATAATCGAGAATTTCCAGGATCGGCATGTTGTCCCCTCCGCCAGAGACCTGAGAAGGATCATACACGTGCCGCCGCGTCAACGGTGCGGGTGAGGACGGCTATCGCGGAAACAGCGCGTGCGTCCGGCCGCTGATGTAATAGGTAGTCAGCCCGGCCCATTCGCGAAGCGCCGTGGTGGTCAGTTGCGCATTCAGCGACGGCTGGCTGAAATCCAGGCCAAGAGCCAGCTTGCCGCTGGTGCGGTAATCCACCGGCCAAGGGGTCACAGTAATTCCGAGTTTGCGGAACAGACCGACGGATCGCGGCATGTGGAAGGCGGATGTGACGAGAGCACAGTCGGAAAGTCCGTTCGCCTCGAGCAACTGCTTCGTATTGGTGGCGTTTTCGAATGTCGTGCGCGATTGATCCTCGCGGATCAGCCGATCCGGTGCAATGCCGAATGTCGAGAAGAAGACGGCCGAGCTTTGCGCGTCTCCATCATATCGACCGCTGAAAGAGCCATCGCCGCCGGATACGAGGAGGCGGGCCGCCGGATAGGCCTGCGCGAGTTTCAGTCCTTCGACGAACCTGTCGGCCGCCTGGTTGAATTCGATGCCGCCGCGCGATGCGATGACTTCGTTTTCGAAGGCGCCACCGAGGATGATGATGCAGGAGAGATCGGCGGGCAGGCTTGCCGGCCTCGCAATGCGATTTTCCAGACCCTGGAGCATGACCGCGCCGGTACTGGTGAAGAGGGTGAAGAAGAACAGGGTGACAGCGAGCCCGGAGAGGAAGCCATAGACCCGCTGAAAGCCCGAGGCACCGAAGATGAAGCTGACAATCAGAAGGATGAAGATCAGGGAAAGCGGCTGGGCCAATAGCCAGAACAGTTTTGACGCGAGAAACATGTGGTCCTGTTATCGAATCGTCCAGCGGTGACTGCGGGATGGTGCGCGGCGACCGTAACAGTCAAATGTGAAGGTGGCAAAGGGGCACCTGTCCTTCAGGGAACTGGCAGATGAAAGGCGCGCCGAAACCGCGCGCCTCTCTGGCGTCAGGCCGGCCGGCCGAGGTGTGGCTGGGTCTGAACTGCCGGCACCTTGCCGCGTCTGAGGTAGATGATCGCAGCCGCAATCAGGACGCCAATGGCGATGATGGCGATGGCGAGCACCGGCCTGTAGGCGATCCAGGCAATCGCCATTACCAGCGGCCCCAGCAGCAGGGTGAGGATGACGGCGATGACGGTGGTGCCGAAGCCGACGATCGAACCGACGAAGGGGATGACGTCGGCGATGATGCCGAGGATCGAGAGCAGCATCACGAAACCGATGAACATGCCGAACAGCCCGCCGAAGCGGATGAGCCAGGTGATCAACGTGTTTTCACTCTGCGCTGCGTCGAACATTTCCGCCGGGGTTTCACGACCGGCGCCGCTCAGGAGAATTTCGCGGCCGTTCGACGCCTTGTATGCGGTGATTGACGTGCCCTTTTGCGCGCCCACGAAGCTGGCCTCGGAGATATCGGCGCGGGTAAAGCTGATACGCAGGTCGCCGACCGCTGGGCTCTGACGGCTGTTGCCGACATAAAGCGTCGTTCCATCCGCCTTCACCGGCTTTGCGGTGCCGAGCGCCGATGCCACCCGTCCGGCGACATCCGGGGTGAGCTTGACCGGGCTGTCGGCGCCGAGATTGGCGACCGTCTCGCCATCGACCGTGAAAGCGCCGAGTGTTGCGGTTGCCACCGTGAAGCGATCCCCTTCAAGCGGCATGTCGGGGTTCTGGTGCTGGTCCGGCTGCTTGAAATCGGAGGAATCCACGCGACGCGGCCGCCACTCCTTCTTGTAGGTGTAGGTCGTGACAGTTTCTTCGCCGCCGCCGAGCGTCTTCTTGGTCTCGCTGCTCGAATCCTCCACCCACTGATACATCTCGACCTTGCGGCTGAGCCCCGCCGCACCTTCGGCGACAACGCCGAGTGCTGCATCCTCCGGCGTGCCGTCCGGTTTCACGGGTCCGGAAACATGGATGAGCTTGCCTTCATTGGCGGCGTCGATGCTGCCGCTATCGACGGAAACCACCAGGCCGGCGCCTTCGACCAGCGCACGATAGGTCTGCACGGAGCGGCCCTCGTTCCAGGACAGAAGCCAGATCATCCCAAGCACGAGCAGCGGGCCGATCACCAGGCCGACAAGGCCGCTTTTCAGTCGCGAAAACCACGATGTCGTTGTTGTTTCGGTAAAGCTCATGCCCCTCGTCCCTCTGCTGGTGCTTGCCGTCCTTGACGGTTGGTTCCGCACGCTTATTCGCCGATACAGGTGCTATCAGAAAATCAGCAAAATTAAATATACTCCTGCAGAGTTCGAGTGAACACTCTTTGGGGGCTTTTTGCCTTTTCGCTCTTCGACGCGATATGTCCCGTCAACGAAAACGGGGAAGCCGTTGGCTTCCCCGTCTAATATCTCAAATCTAAGCAGGCGGATCAGCGCGACCAGCGGCTCGGGTTGGCGGATGCAACGCTGACGAAGCGATAGCCGGTCTGGTTGCGCTTGACGATGGTCTTGCGCAGGTTGTCGAGGGCAAACTCGCCGGCGGACGTCTTGACGAGCAGGATGGCGTGGCTTTCGCCGCGCGGCGTGCGAACGACGGCAACGCGCAGGGCGCTCGTCGGGATGCCGGCCTTGATGAGGCGGCTGCGCTTGGTCATGACATAATCATCGCAATCGCCATAGAGCGGGTTGAGCGACCATACATCGACGCGCTCGTTCAGCGGACGGATGCTGCGGTTGACCGCGCGGTTGACCGAGGCGAGCAGGTTGCGTGTCTTTGCGGTGTAGGCGACTTCCGACTTGGCGCTCTTGGTGCATTCTTCGACATGATCGAGGCAATAGAGCGAAAATGCGATGGGCGCGACCTTGGTCTGGCCCTGAGCCTTGTAGGCGCCGCGCGCCGAGCCGAGATTGATGGCGTTTGCCGAAGAGATCGTGGTGGCGCCGAGAGCTGCGACGGTCGCAAGTGCGATGATGATTTTGTTAAACATGATCCGTGTCCCTGTTTCTATGGCCTTCTGTCCAAGGCCTTTTTGTTGACCGAATTCATTTCGGATCAGGTTGGGAGCATCATGCTGCGAAGCGGAACACATCCGTTTCATCCACCTGTATCATCACGATACACAGGGCGGTTTTCGAGCCGCTTAAATGGAAAGATACAATTTTACGCAATTCGCTTTTTTCTGCACTATCGCTTGTTGCGCAGTGCTTGCGCGGTTTCCGGGCATAAAAAAAGGAGGCCGGGGCCTCCTTTTCCAAAATCGATTCCCGGTCCGGTCATTCGGTATAGTAGCCGGAATAGCTGTAATTGCCCGACATCTTGGCCCGATCCTGCTGATTGAGCAGCGTGACGATACCGGCATCGGGGTTCTTGTTTTCCTTGAGGGCCGCAACGGCACGCTTGGCGCTGGATTGGGGCGTGCTGGCCCATTTGATGACGAAGACGATCATGTCGGCGTGACGGGCTAGGTAAAGGCCGTCGACGACCGGCTCCACCGGCGGCGTATCGAGAATGACGTAATCGAAATGTTTGCGGGCGCTGGACAGGATGCGGCCCATCTTCTCGCTCATCACCAGTTCGTCGGTGGCGATGTCGCTACGGCGTCCACCCAGCAATACCGTCAGGTTCGACAGCGGGTCCCGCATGATCAGCGATGTCAGCGTTGCCGAACTGCGATCCTGACGGAGATAGTCGATGAAGTCGTGGTTGGGTTCCAGGTTGAGTTGCTTGTTCACGCTTGGCTTGCGCAGGTCGCAGTCGATCAGCAGCGTTCGCTTGCCGGTCAAGGCATAGGCGCGGGCAAGCGACAGCGCCATCGTCGATTTGCCCTCGTTCGGCAGGGCCGAGGAAACCATGATGATGGCACCCTCGTCGGCGTCCTGGGACTTCACGCCGGTATGCTTGCGTTCCTGTTGGTCGAGTGTCAGCCGCAGCCGGCGCACGCTCTCGCTGAACAGGGACAGGGGAGCTGTCACCATGAGGTCGGCGAGACTGGATGTGGGGCTGGCAAGCTTGTGATGTTCGTCACCGGTCGCCTGGCGTGGCGCAATGGCCGATAGAGGAACCTTCAGAACCGCTTCGATCTGGTTTTCACTGACGAAGCCGCCGATGAAGTATTCCCGCAGGATCGCAAGACCGGTGCCGAAGCCAATCGCGAACAGCAGCGACATCCCGAGGATGACCTTGTTGTTGGGGAAGGATGGCGATGTCGGAACCAGTGCGGCGGAAACCACCCGGCTGTCGGGCAGCTGCAGCGAGGCTTGCGACTCCAGCTCGGTCTTGCGCGATAGAAGTGTCTGATATTGCTGGCGTGCGATTTCCGACGACTTCTGCATGCTGAACATCTGGGCCAACACTTCCATGGGCAGATTGCTGTCCAATACAGTGCTGCGGATCTTCTTGCGGACATCGTCGGCTTGCTTCTGATAATTTTCGACAGCTTTCTGCAGATTGTCGACTTCCTGCGTCGCGGCGCTTGAGAGCGAATTATCGACCTTGGCCAGTTCTGCGCGCAGGTTGATCGATTCTGGACTATCGGATGTCGTGGATGCAATGCGTTTGGCGAGGTCTTCGCGCTGGCTCTGCAATTCGGCGAGCGCTTGCGAGCCAAGTTCATTCACCAGGCTCGAAAAATCCTGCGACTGCAGAGAAGCTTGCAATGTCGTGATACGGCGAAGTTCCGATGTGCGATCATCGTTGATCTTGGACAGTTCGGCCTTCAGGTCGGTCAGGCCGACGGCGTTGGATTGTTTTTCGAGGCGCTCGATGTTCTCCGAAATGTAGGAATCGAAGTCGTTCTCGCTGGCGACCATGGCGGCATTGGCCGCTTCGACCTGCTTTTGGATGGTGTCGCGATTTGTCAGCGTCGATGCGACTTTCGCGTTGAGTTGTTCACTGATGTAGATTTCGCCGAGCGAGTTGGCGAGCGTCGCAGCCTTGACCGGATCGGTAGAGACCACGCCCACATTGATGACATAGGTCAGCCCTTCGCGGTTGACTCGAACGGCCGACTTGAACGCATCGAGGACGCGGGCAAGCGCTTCATCGCCAGTCGGTGCCGGCGGTAACGGTATGCGCAGCCAGGACAGGATCTTGTCCTTCAGGGACACCTTGATGCCAAATTCGCTGTCGGTAACCAGATTGTTCTCCCGAACAACGTTCAGAAGGACGCTGTCCGATTTCAATATGGCGACTTCGCTTTCAATTCGAGAATTGTCGGCATTCGGATTCGACATCCCGTTCACGGATGTCAGGAGATTCTTGACGCTCGTATCGACAAAGACGAGTGAATTGGCAGTATATCTTGGTGTCAGAGAGTAGGTGAATACAATAGTTAAAACTAATATTGTGGCTATAGTGGACAGGATCAACCAAAGCTGCCGGCGAATTAATCCAAGAATGCCTCGGAGGTCAATTTCTGCATCCATTAGTTTGTAACCATCATTGCACGACGTGTGTCGTTATTGTAAATATTTTATATAACTGATTGCTGCTGTGCAGCATGATGTCTCAAGTTCTACCAGATTAACGCCACTCGGCAATTGCGAAATTCAAACATCATTAACTGCATTGGATGATCTCTGGAGCATTGCGACCTGAAAGACGCACCGCCGACAGAACTCCGCTCATGAAAGCACCGGTGTCGAGGTTGATACGATCCGCTCCGATTTCGACATTGCTCACCGGCGTGTGTCCGTGAACTATAACGAAATCATTTGTAGCCACACGTTTTTCGTCGGCACCGGGGCGTAGCCACAACAGGTCGGCATCGTCTTGCTCGGCAAGCCGAACGCCGTCGCGTATTCCAGCATGGACAAAACAATATCCGGGGACGCTCACAAGGGAAGGCAATGTCTCCAGGAAGGTCAGATGCTCATCGGGAAAACGCGCCAACAGGGCATTTTTCAGCGCATGCCTGTTGGACGGAATCTTGTGAAGACCATAGGAATAGAGTGTTTCCAGACCTCCGAAATCCAGCCAGCGGTGATCGGCCGATGGATTGTGGAAGAAGTCGAGCATGACATCTTCATGGTTTCCGGCAAGGCAGATGCGCTTGATGTCGGCACGCGGGCGGCTTGTCAGCCGGTCCATTACCGAGGCGGATTTCGGTCCCCGGTCGACATAGTCACCGAGCATGATCAGCCACTTGGCTCCCTGCCGATTGCGGCTGTCTTCGAAAATGAGATCTTCCAGTCGCCCCAGCATGTCGTCACAACCGTGCACGTCGCCGATGGCGTAGATGTGGTCGGGAGCTTCATCGAAAAACAGTTTCCGTCGTTGTGACGCGACGGCAGGCGCGCTTTTCCCGCGCAGGAAATTAAGAAACTCGCCGATCATGCTGCCCCCTTCTCGCCGGCGTTGACGAGTTCGAAACGTCTGGCCCAGGCCGCTCCAGCGATGACGACGAATGCGAAAGTCACAGCCTCGATTTCAAGGCTGAAATCCACGAGGGAATGGACTGCGCCGATCAATATGACACTAATCCCGGATCTGAGCAGCATCTCCTGCCCAGGCGCTTTCACATAGGCCGCGCACAATTGAAACAGGATGATGGCGACCATGAGCATGGGGATCGTCCCGAAGATGACGCCATATTCCGCCCATAAGGCGAGATATGTGGAGTGCGCCCTGTCCCAGACGAGATCGAAGCTCACAGGAGCCTGATGGAACAGCGGATAGGCATATTCGAAACTGTTGCCGCCGAATCCGAGGAGGGGGCGCGTCTCGATCATTCCCAAGACCTGATGATACAGTTGCATCCGGATTTCGGATGCGTCGGCAACTTCTCCGACCCGTTCCACGAAGGCAGCGCCATAGCCGATCATGCCCGTGCCCACGATCACGGGGATGAGCAGGAGAAAGATCCAGATGGCGGCCCTGTTCGTCCCGACTGTTCGTTTGGCCAGCACCAGCAGAATCGACGTGATCATGCCGCAGCAGGCGGCGAACAGGCCCATGCGGGAATTGGTTGCAATGAGCGTGATAACGAGAATGAGCCAGCCAAGACCGATTATGATGACGCCACCCTTGCCGAGATAGCGCCCCAACACGGAATTATCACTCTTGCCAGGCAGGGTTTCAGTCAAGCGCTCGACCATCAGATTGATACCGAGGACGCTGCCGAAGGCGAGAAATGTCGCATAGGAGTTTCGGTTGGTGAAACCGCCTATGGCGGAGCCGAAATACTTCCATTTCGGGATACCGAGGATCGTATCGCCGAACTGCAGCAGAAACAGCAAGCCGACGACGGCATGGATGACGATGATCCAATACACCAGATTGATGAAGATGCGCGCGCGCTGCGGATTGCTGGTCACCTGCAGAACCAGAAAGAACAGCAGGCCATAGTTTGCCCAGCGCACAAGCGCGAGAATGGTGTCATGCGGTGTCAGGCTGATCGTGTTGAGGGTGATAGCGGTGGACGGATCTGCGATCGAGAAAACAGCGGGTGCGAGACCGCCGACCGGCAGGGCCTGAATCGCCATATAGAAGCCAAGGCAGGTGAAAAGCCCGAACAGCACGAGCAGGTTGCGTGGAGCGATCCGGAACCGGGCCCCCGACAAAGCCATGCGGGCAAACAACACAGCCCCGCAGAACGATATCAGCATTGACCACAGCAGCCAGAGCGACGGCTTGGTGCTGCCGAAGGCGAAGGGCGACAGAAAAATCACTGACAGGATTGGCCACATCAACTGATTGTTCAGCCGAAAGCGATCCGAATGGTAGCGTGTGGTTTTTCTCATTGGCTCAAGCCTGCCGTCCTGGCATCGGAGAGAGATAGCTGCGCCATATCGCGGCTGCAAATTCAAGAGCAGGCGCGGCCTTCAGCGTCGAAACTGGTGGGCGAACAGACCGGGTCATCCTTCGGGCAACGATTTCCGGACGGAGTTCAGAAATGCACGCTGCCGATCCTGTGGCATCTTCTCGACAATCGCCGTTATGCGGACACGGAAATCCGGGTCTGAAACATAGCGCTTGGCGATGAGCTGCACGCCTTTCCAGCTGCTGGCTAGAAGTGTCAGATCGGCGTTTTCGGCTCTGACCGATTCCGCGCTAAGTTTTGATAAGTGGGTTTCCGCAAGATTTGTCCGCAGGAGTGCGATCCACATTTCGTTCGGACCGGTCAGTTGCGATTTCTGCAAGGCGGCGTTGAACTCATCCTGCTGTTTCAGTCGAACCGACGCAGCCGCGCGTACCAGCCAGGCGAACGAATCTGTCGGGGTGACAGCAACGATCCGAGCGGCACGCTCGCCACATATCGCGATAACGTTGCGGACCGCGTCATCGACTAGATCAAAATCATGATAGCCGAGAACGATGCGGTAGCAATCCCGCATGACCAGCGTCTTGGAATAGGAGGACAACCCGAACCCGAACTCCTCGTCGGCGAAGTTATCCGCGACCAAGGCCTGTTCATAGGGTTTGGCGGTGAATGGTGCCAGCTCTCGCCACAGGCCATATCCGCTGGCAAGTGCCATGAGCAAGCAGCAGAACATGGCAATCCATTTTCGCTGCTTTACCATGGCGTGTGTGCTCTGACATTTTTTCCACGCCACGCAAACGCCGGTTGCGGTTCATGCAATATATTCAAAGTATTCATACCTGTCTCGGCTTCGGCGTGCGGGGAGAGCGGGGCGTCGTATCCCGAAAATTCGCGCCATCAGTTACCGCTCTGCATTCACGGGAAGCGAGAGTGCTGCTGACGAGGCGGACAGCTGCAAGGTATGAGGACATTTCCGAATCGGCTCCATGCGCTGCTGCGGCATTTCATAAATCGGCTTGGAGAATATCAAGCGYCCGTTAAATCAATCACAACAGCTTGGCCGGCGTGCGGATACGATTTGTCGCATCGAACAACGCAAACAAAAAAGCGCCCCGAAGGGCGCTTTTTCGAGGAAATCGTGAAAATCAGCCGCTGGCCGGTTCGCCGAAGTTCGGGTTGTCGATAGTCGCCGTTGCATCGCCAGGTGCATTTTGCGAGAGAGCAGCAACAACGTCCCGGACAAACGGAACTTGCGCTGCCGCAGCTTCGCTAAGGCCTGCCGCTGCACTTTCGGCAACGCTGGCAAGGGAGACGGAAAGTTCGGGATTGGCGATAGCAACCTTACCGATCGCCTTCACCAGAGCGATGAGCAGCTTGTCCTTCGCAGGGCCAGCCGGCATGGCCGCGATTTCTGCGGCGAGGCTCTGTGCTTGGTTGACGCAGTCGCTCGTGCAGCTTCCAAGAGCGTCAACTGTACGACCTGACGGTGCGGCAAACGAGGGTGTAAAGGAAAGTGATGCCCCGATCGTCAGGGCGGAAATCAACAAAGCCCGCTTAAACATAATATACCCCTTTGAAATTGGAGTGGACCCTGAAACCCTCTCCTCATTAAACTTATAATAACCACGTTAGAATTTAGGAATGGCGAATGTCAAGTCTGAATCCGGATAACAACCGGATTTGGCTGGTGAAACGCCTCTGAAATCCCGTATTTGGTGCATTGCAGCAACAGTTTTCACTGCAATGCACCGAAAGGTGGTATGGCAAGCAAATGCCATGAGTGTGTGACTGCGTCAAATAGAGATAC
This sequence comes from Rhizobium sp. Leaf453, assembly GCF_001425605.1. Taxonomy (GTDB): domain Bacteria; phylum Pseudomonadota; class Alphaproteobacteria; order Rhizobiales; family Rhizobiaceae; genus Pararhizobium. The sequence continues at coordinate 584,565 of NZ_LMRG01000012.1, forward strand.
AAGCTATGATTAGCGGATATACTTAAGACGGCTCCGCGAGGCCCTGGTTCAGGAGATCACCATCTCTGCGCGATACCAATCGACAAAACGTTTGACGCCTTCCTCGACGGAAATCGAGGGCTTGAAACCCGTCAAGGCATTCAGGAGATCGGGTGCCGCGAAGGTACGGGGCACGTCGCCCTGCTGCATCGGCAGCATCGTGCGGACCGCCGGCTTGCCGACGGCGGCTTCCACGGTTTCCACGAACTGCATCAGTTCCACCGGCTGGCCGCCGCCGACATTGACGATGCGGAACGGGGCATGGTGGGAGAGGGTGTCGATGTCGGCGACGCGGTTGGCCTCCGTCGGAACCGACACCATCAGTCGGACGATCCCTTCAACGAGGTCGTCGATATAGGTGAAGTCCCGGCTCATCTTGCCTTCGCCGTAAATCTCGATCGGCCGGTCATTGAGGATGCTGTCGACGAACTTGAACAGCGCCATGTCAGGCCGGCCCCACGGACCATAGACCGTGAAGAAGCGGAAGGCGGTGGTCGGAATGCCATAGAGATGGGCATAGCTGTGCGCCATCAGTTCGCCGGACTTCTTGGTGGCTGCATAGAGCGTCATGGGCTCGTCTGCGCGGTCTGTTTCGGCAAAGGGAATCTTCTCGTTGGCGCCGTAGATAGACGAGGTGGAGGCCAAAAGCAGGTGCTTCGGCTGCACGGCCTTTGCCAGTTCAAGAATGTTCCACGAGCCGATCAGGTTGGAATCGACATAGGCCTTGGGGTTTTCGAGGCTATAGCGGACGCCGGCCTGGGCGGCGAGATGGACGACCACGTCGGGTTCGCCGACTTCCGCCGCCTTGTCCAGCGCATTCCGATCCTCAAGCATGCCGACAACTGGCCGAAAACCGTTGGAGCGCGACAGGATGGAGTGGCGTCGCTCCTTCAGGCGGACATCGTAATAAGGCGTCATGCCATCGAAGCCGGTGACGAAATGGCCGTCGTCGAGCAGTCTCTTGGCGAGATGAAACCCGATGAAACCTGCCGTTCCCGTGATCAGATAGCGCATGCCCGCCCCCTCAGTCCGTCTACATTCGAAAGATGTCGTCCGTTATTGCGGTCGCCCGACGCTGGTGTAGCTGAACCCGTGCTTCGTGACCTCGCCGGCCTGATAGATATTGCGGAGATCGACCAGAACCGGCGTGTTCATCAGCGACTTCAGTCGCGGCAGGTTCAGCGCCCGGAACTCGTTCCATTCTGTGACGATCACTAGCACGTCTGCACCTTCGGCCGCTTTGTAGGGGCTGTCGGCATAGGCGATGCCGTCGATGACATGGCGTGCATTATCCATGCCCTCGGGATCATAGCCGGTGACGATGGCGCCGGCATCGGTCAAGGCCTGGATGACCGCGATCGCCGGGCTGTCACGCATGTCGTCGGTGTTGGGCTTGAAGGTGAGGCCGAGCACCGCGACCTTCTTGCCACGCACCTCGCCGCCGGCGGCGGCAATGACCTTGCGGCCCATGGCGCGCTTGCGGTTGTCATTGACGGAGACGACGGTCTCGATCAGCCGCACCGGGCTGTCGTGATCCTGGGCGGTCTTGACCAGTGCCAACGTGTCCTTGGGGAAGCAGGAGCCGCCATAACCCGGACCGGCATGCAGGAATTTTCCGCCGATGCGGCCATCGAGCCCGATACCGCGTGCCACTTCCTGCACGTTGGCGCCGACCTTTTCGCAGAGATCCGCCATTTCGTTGATGAAGGTGATCTTCATAGCAAGGAAGGCATTGCCGGCATATTTGATCAGTTCGGAGGTGCGCCGCGTGGTAAACAGGAGCGGCGACTGGTTGAGATAGAGCGGGCGGTAGACCTCGGTCATGACGGCGCGGGCGCGCTCGTCATCCAAGCCGATGACGATGCGGTCGGGCCGCTTGAAATCGTCGATCGCGGCACCTTCGCGCAAAAATTCAGGGTTCGAGACGACGGCGATATCCGCGTCCGGATTAGTCTCGCGCATGATCCGCTCGACCTCGTCACCGGTGCCGACCGGCACGGTCGACTTGGTGACGATGACAGTGAAGCCCGTTACGTGGGCGGCGATCTCGCGGGCGGCATCATAGACATAGGAGAGGTCGGCATGACCGTCGCCGCGCCGCGAGGGTGTTCCAACGGCGATGAAGATCACGTCGCTCTGGGAGACGCTTGATGCGAGGTCGGTCGAGAAGTTGAGACGGCCATCCTTGACATTGTCTGCCACCAGTTGCTCAAGTCCCGGTTCGAAGATCGGGATGCGGCCCGCCAGAAGCGCGTCGATCTTGGCCGCGTCCTTGTCCAGGCAGGTGACCTCGTGACCGAAATCGGCAAAGCAGACGCCGGAAACAAGCCCGACATACCCGGCACCGATCATCGTGATTTTCATGACAAACTCCAGAATAACATCGCGGACGCGCAGTCGGCCGGAAGGGGGCGTTGGCCACGCGTGGCGGCAATCCATAGTCAAACAGACGCGCCTTGCCAATGGCGCATGTGAACGCGCGCCTCGGGTAGGGGCTTGCCACCAGGCAAGCCGTGGCTAGATTCGCGGTTCGTTGAAGACCGAAAGGGTGAGGAGTTTCGCGTGGACAAGGCTTTTCGCTGGCACAACGAGCCCTCCCGGTGGAGCGATGAGGCGGCGTCGCTGACGCTGAAGACGGATGCCAAAACCGACTTCTGGCGCTCAACCTTTTACGGCTTCATCCGCGATAGTGGCCATGCCTATCTGCGCCCGGTCTCGGGCGATTTCACCGCCTCAGCGACGATTCTCGGACAATACGAGACCCTCTACGATCAGGCCGGGCTGATGCTGCGGCTGGATGAGAGCAACTGGATCAAGTGTGGCATCGAATATACCGATGGCCTGATGCATTTCAGCGTGGTGGTGACGCGCGAGGTTTCCGATTGGTCGGTCATTCCGCTGCACGGGATCGCTCCATCCGCTCCGCTGTTCGTCCGGTTGACCCGCCACGGTGATGCCGTGCGGGTGCAGTTCCGGTTCGATGCTGATGCCCCATGGCAGATGGCGCGGCTCTGCCCGTTCTCATCCGCCGATGCCGAGATCGGCGTCACGGCCTGTTCGCCGGAACGGGAAGGTTTTGAAGCGACATTCCGTGATATTACCGTCGGCGAACCGATCAGGAGGTCCCTTCACGACGGGGATTAGGCGGTTAGTCCGAGACTTTGAGTGAAAAATCCGCGCCGCCGCGCAGCGTGTTGCTGACCGTGCAGATTTCTTCTTCGGCAGCCTTGGCAATCGCATGGCGTGATTCATCATCAATGTCGCCGCGGATTGTCAGCATGATATTGAAGCGCTTGACGCGGGACAGGCCTTCGCTCGCCTTTTCGCCGGTCACGTCCGCGCGAATATCCGTCAACCTGTCGAGCAGCCCCATCTGGTTGGCGGCGATGCGGGCGCTCATGGCCATGCAGGCTGACAGCGAGGCATAGAGCAAGTCGATCGGATTAAAACCGGGCTGCGAAGCGCCGGTGACGATCTGGATTTCACCGCCGGTTGCCGAGGTCACAAGCGGAAACCCATGTCGGCGGAGAACCGCGCTGGCGCCGGTTGGCCTTACCTTCGTCGTCTGCTCCGCCATTTCGATCCCCATATCTGGCTTGAAAGCCAAGAGATGGAGCGTTTGGTCGCCGGATGCAACCTCACGCTAGCGCGGTTCCACGGTCTGGCTGAGATAGGTGGGGTCGAACTGTGCCAGTTCCTGCAAACGTCCCCAGTCGAGAATGGTGATCATCTGGCCGATCCAGGTCAGAAGCTCTGCCTTGCGCAGTATCTGCAGGGTCTTGTTGAGATGGACCAGCGAAATGCCGAGCACATCGGCCAGCTCCACCTGGGTCAGCGGAAAATGAAAGCTGTAGCCGGTCGTGCGACCGACGACCTGCAACCGCATGAACAGTTCGCAAACGAGGTGGGCAAGATGGGCCTTCTTCGACCGTCTTCCCATCGCCACGATCCACTCGCGATGAATGGCGCCGTCCACCAGTGTGTCCAGCCAGAACAGTCGGCTGAGATGCGGTTGGGTTTCGGAGATTGTCTTGAGATCGCTGTGCTCCACGAAGGCAACGTGGCAGGGCGACATCGCGACGATGCCGTGATCCATGGTTTTCAAAAGAAAGGCGTGTAGGTCGACGAAGTCTCCGGCGATATGCAGCGCGGTGATCTGCCTTGTACCATCCGCGAGAAACTTGTAGCGGGCGGCAAAACCATCGATCAGCAAGGTGCTGTAGCCCGGCCGTGACCCTTCGACCACGATTTCCTCGTCCACCTTGAAGCGCCGGTCGCGCCAGATCAAGCTTCTGAGCAGCGACACCTCGTGCGGCGTCACCACGTCATGGCTTTGGAGGTTGAGGAGCAGGGAATCGATCAATTTGCGGCATGCCATCAGTGGGTTGGACATTCCAACTATCCCACAAACGGCCGGGGCTCATTTAACATTGACACATAAGTGACGAATCTGTCGGCTTTCAGGAACTATTTTAGATGCGGCGAATTCCTGTTCGTTCAGAAGGACATAGCAGATGAGCCGATATTTTTTCGATTTGCAGAACGGCGACGGCCCGGTTCGCGACGATAGCGGGCTGGAGCTTGATTCGCGGGCGGAGATCACACGCGAGGTTGGTCGGATCCTCCTGGATATTGCACGTGACGAGATTCCCGAGCAGCCACGTGGCACGGCCTCGATCGTTGTTCGCGATGACAATGGCAGGGCTGTCTCGGTAGCGAATCTGACGTTCAGCAATCTCTGGCTGGACGATGTCGCGCCGAGATAGATAGCTCGTCCGGTGCCAGGATGAATGAGCCGTCGGTTAGAGCATCGATCGGCTGAGACCGCCGTCGATGGGCAGCGCGATGCCGGTGATATAGCCGGCCTGACGGCTCGCTAGGAAAGCCGCCGCCGCGCCAAATTCCGCCGCTGTGCCATAGCGCTTCAGCGGAATGTCCGACTGGCTGCGGGCCGCCACCGTCTCGAGGCTCAAGCCTTCCGCCTCCGCGTCCATGCGGTCGAAGCTCAGCGTCCTGTCCGTTGCCAGCCGGCCGGGCAGCAGCATGTTGACGGTCACGCCTTCCGCCGCCACTTCGCCAGCCAGCGTCTTCATCCATCCGGCAACGGCGCTGCGCAGCGCATTGGAGGCGGTGAGGCCGGGGATCGGTTCGCGAATGCTGGTCGAGGCAACCGCCATGATTCGTCCCCAGCCACGCTGCCGCATCGATGGCAGCAGCCTGTCTGTCATCCGCATGCCGGCCAGCACCATCGTGTCGAACTGCTTGCGCCAGAAGGCCGGATCGATCGTGGCCGCATCGCTCGGCGGCGGTCCGCCACCGTTCAGCACAAGGATATCGATTGACCCGAAATCGTCGGCGAGCCGGTCGAGAAACGGATCGATCGTATCCGGGTCGGAAAGGTCGAGCCCGAACCCACGCGCCGATTCGCCGATCTCCGCCGCCACGCTTGCAGCCTTGTCCTCATCGCGCCCCGTCAGCGCAACCGCAACCCCTTCACCAGCCAGCGCCTCGGCAATTCCTCGCCCAAGCCCCTTGCTGCCGCCGAGCACGAGCGCGCGTTTGTCCTTGATGCCGAAATCCATGGTTGGCGTCCTTCCTGCTTCGTTCGGCAATGGTTGAAGCGTGGGAGGATGGCCCAGTCAATGGGAGAGATCTGGCTTGCAAAGCATAAAGATGACTAGAGCGTTTCCGCGTTTTTCTGAATCGGCTTAGATTCCCAAATCAGCTCTATTCTGATTCACCGATGCTGGCTGGACGGAGGCCAGCATCCCATGACCGCACCGATATCGAATGATCTTCGTGAGCGCGTTGTTGCCGCAGTGTTGAGCGGCGAGAGTGTCCGAGCCGTTGCTGCACGGTTCGAAGTTGCCGCATCTTCGGTGGTGAAGTGGTCGCAGCGCCATCGTGCGACGGGATCGGTTCGTCCCGGCAAGATGGGTGGTTATCGCAAGCGTATTCTGGAGCCATATCGGGATTTCATTGCCGAGCGGTTGGCTCAAAATCCACATCTGACACTGCATGGCCTGAAGGCCGAACTCGCCTCGCGAGGCCTCGCCGTCTCACATAACACGATCTGGGAGTTCATCCGTAAGGAGGGGCTGCGCTTCAAAAAAAACGCTGTTCGCCCTTGAACAGGCTCGTGCCGATATCGCCCGCAGACGAGAGCGGTGGAAAGCCTTGCAACATCATCTCGATCCCGAGCGATTGGTCTTCATCGATGAGACCTGGATCAAGACCAATATGACGCCGATCAGAGGCTGGGGACCAAAAGGCAAGCGTCTGCGGGCGTTTGCACCACACGGTCATTGGCGCGCGCTGACATTCCTCGGGGCTTTGAGGGCCGACCGGCTAACAGCGCCCTGTGTCTTCGACGGACCGATCAATGGCGAGTGCTTTCGCGCCTATGTCGAGCAGCAGTTGGTGCCAGTGCTCAAACCAGGCGACATTGTCGTCATGGATAATCTCGGCAGCCACAAGGCGGTGACAATCCGACAGCTGATCAAGGCCGCAGGTGCCCGGCTTTGGTTCCTGCCACCCTATTCGCCAGACCTCAATCCGATCGAGCAGGCCTTCTCGAAGATAAAGCACTGGATGCGCAACGCACAGCAGCGGACCACCGAAGATACATGGCGGCATATTGGCAGGCTCGTTGAAACGATCAAACCCGACGAATGCGCCAACTATCTCAGAAATGCAGGCTATGGTTCCGTCAAAAGATGAAACGCTCTAGCGGCGTAATTCTTCATCGTGAAGAACTCGGAATTCTATCTGTCTGGGAAAATTTGGTGGAGCTAAGCGGGATCGAACCGCTGACCTCTTGCATGCCATGCAAGCGCTCTCCCAGCTGAGCTATAGCCCCATATTGGGTCCGGCGATGCCGGTTCCGGGAACCCCGTCGAACCATTCGTTCGGTGGGGTGGCGGCTTCATACTTCTGCTTTTTGAAGATGGCAAGCCGAAAAAGACAAAGTTCCGAGATTTTCTGAAATGAACTCCGAAACCTCGGCGTCCGCGTTTGGGTCTGATCGCACGCGGACGCATTTCTCAGAAATATGAGAGGTTTAGACCTCGTCGTCGTCGTCGGAGACGCCGATCAGGTCGGAGAGGCCGTCTTCGTCTTCGTCGTCGGCTTCCAGGAAGGTGTCGTCGTCATCGCCTTCGATTTCGACATCGTCGTCGCCCAGATCCGGAAGATCGTCGCCGCCGGCTGCTTCGCCATCGGCATCCTCGAGCGAGACCAGTTCGACTTCCGTGTTCTCGGCGTCGACTTCCTGGATTTCGTCCTCCTCGGCAGCCTTTTCCATCACCTTGGCGACCGATGTCTCTTCGAAGAAGGACAAGGGGTAGGATTTGCCGGTGTAAGGGGAAACGATCGGATCCTTGTTCAGGTCGTAGAACTTACGGCCTGTCTCCGGATCGATGCGCTTTGTTCCAAGTTCCGCTTTTGCCACTGTCAAAGCCTCTTGAGTGACCGGACGAACCGGCTTTTGCCGGAAAACCGGCGTTGAAGGTGAATGAATTAGCCGGTCCCCATACTGGTCTTGGCCTGTTCTGTCAAAGCCTAACTTTTGTGGGTGTTGGGCATACTTTTCCATCCGCAGCTTGGTTCGCGTTCGCAATGATCGCCATATCGTCTTCTCGCATCTCGCAAAAAGGCTTGCCGTCACGAATGATAGTGTGAGATTTCAGGGCTGTCGGGCGGCCCGTCACGACGATCACATTCATTTTCAGGTATCTCAATGACTTTCACTATCGCCATCGACGGACCGGCCGCTGCCGGCAAGGGTACCCTCTCGCGCCGGATCGCCGAGGTCTATGGCTTCCACCATCTCGATACCGGCCTGACATATCGCGCCACCGCCAAGGCGCTTGTCGATGGTGGCCTGCCGCTGGATGACGAGACGCTGGCGGAAGGCGTTGCGCGCAATGTTGAGCTTGCCGGGCTCGATCGTTCGGTCCTGTCGGCCCATGCGATCGGCGAGGCGGCTTCCAAAATCGCCGTGATGCCGCTGGTGCGCCAGGCGCTGGTCGAGGCGCAGCGCGCCTTTTCCGTCCGCGAGCCCGGAACCGTGCTTGACGGACGCGATATCGGTACTGTCGTCTGCCCGAATGCGCCGGTGAAGCTGTATGTGACGGCCTCGGCCGAAGTTCGGGCGCACCGCCGGTTCGACGAGATCGTCGGCAATGGCGTCCCCGCCGATTTCCTAGAGATTCTCGCAGATATCACCAAGCGTGACGAGCGTGACATGGGCCGGGCTGATAGCCCGCTGCGGCCGGCTGCGGATGCGCACTTGCTAGATACGTCCGAAATGAGTATAGAGGCCGCTTTCCAGGCGGCGAAGAGCATCATCGACGCTGCCCTGAACAAATAGTCCGAGCAACCATCCCGCGCCGGATTTGCTCTCCCTGAGAGAGCGGATGGTTTTCGGACGTGTCAACGCTAACCCCCGGCGCCTGTGCCCCATCCGTGGCACATCAGGAGTATTCATGTCTCAAGCTAACCCCACCCGCGACGATTTTGCCGCGCTGTTGCAGGAATCCTTTGCCTCGCAGGATCTTGCCGAAGGCTACGTCACCAAGGGTATTGTTACGGCCATCGAGAAGGACGTCGCCATCGTTGACGTCGGCCTCAAGGTCGAAGGCCGCATCGCTCTGAAGGAATTCGGCGCGAAGGCCAAGGACGGCACGCTGAAGGTCGGCGATGAAGTCGAAGTTTACGTCGAGCGCATCGAAAATGCGATGGGCGAAGCTGTTCTGTCGCGCGAAAAGGCTCGCCGCGAAGAGAGCTGGGTCCGCCTCGAAGTCAAGTTCGAAGCCGGCGAACGCGTCGAAGGCGTCATCTTCAACCAGGTCAAGGGTGGTTTCACCGTCGATCTGGATGGTGCCGTTGCCTTCCTTCCGCGCTCCCAGGTCGACATCCGTCCGATCCGCGACGTTACCCCGCTGATGCACAACCCGCAGCCCTTCGAAATCCTCAAGATGGACAAGCGTCGCGGCAATATCGTCGTTTCGCGTCGTACGGTTCTTGAAGAGTCGCGTGCTGAACAGCGTTCGGAAATCGTCCAGAACCTCGAAGAAGGCCAGGTTGTTGACGGCGTCGTCAAGAACATCACCGATTACGGTGCGTTCGTTGACCTCGGCGGCATCGACGGCCTGCTGCACGTCACCGACATGGCATGGCGCCGCGTTAACCATCCGTCGGAAATCCTGAACATCGGCCAGCAGGTCAAGGTTCAGATCATCCGCATCAACCAGGAAACCCACCGCATCTCGCTCGGCATGAAGCAGCTCGAGTCGGATCCGTGGGATGGCATCGGTGCCAAGTACCCGGTCGGCAAGAAGATCTCCGGTACCGTCACCAACATCACAGACTACGGTGCATTCGTAGAGCTGGAACCGGGCATCGAAGGCCTGATCCACATCTCCGAAATGTCCTGGACCAAGAAGAACGTACATCCCGGCAAGATCCTGTCCACGACGCAGGAAGTCGACGTTGTCGTTCTCGAAGTCGATCCGACCAAGCGCCGCATCTCGCTCGGCCTCAAGCAGACGCTCGAGAACCCGTGGCAGGCCTTCGCGCACAGCCATCCGGCTGGCACCGAAGTTGAGGGCGAAGTCAAGAACAAGACCGAATTCGGCCTGTTCATCGGCCTCGACGGCGATGTCGACGGCATGGTGCACCTGTCGGATCTCGACTGGAACCGCCCGGGCGAGCAGGTCATCGAGGAATACAACAAGGGCGACGTCGTCAAGGCTGTCGTTCTCGATGTAGACGTCGAAAAGGAACGCATCTCGCTCGGCATCAAGCAGCTCGGCAAGGACTCGGTTGGCGATGCCGCCGCTTCCGGCGACCTGCGCAAGAACGCCGTCGTTTCGGCTGAAGTCATCGCGATCAACGACGGCGGCATCGAAGTGAAGCTCGTCAACCACGAAGACCTCACCTCGTTCATCCGCCGTGCCGATCTGTCGCGTGACCGCGACGAACAGCGTCCGGAGCGTTTCTCCGTTGGTCAGGTTGTCGACGCCCGCGTCACCAACTTCTCCAAGAAGGACCGCAAGGTCATGCTGTCGATCAAGGCACTGGAAATCGCTGAAGAGAAGGAAGCCGTCGCACAGTTCGGTTCGTCCGACTCCGGCGCTTCGCTCGGCGACATCCTGGGCGCAGCCCTGAAGAACCGCGGCGGCGAATAAGCCTCTGCTTCTTGAATGAAAGAGCCCGCGGAAAGCGATTTCCGCGGGCTTTTTTTGTTTGTCTTCAAATTTGATGGCTTGCTTATCCAAGCCCGCCCATGCGGCGATAGAGGTCATAGGCATCACCGGCCTCATTCTCGTCACCACCCGATTCCATTGATGTCTCCGAGCCCGATTCGCGCTCCTGCTCATCGCGCGCGTCATGATTCTCGCCCTGTTCATGCTCATCATGGCCAGCAAAGGATGGCTGTTCGTCATCCTCTTCCTTCACGGATTTCATGCCTTCGGTCTTGGCGGGCAGATAGGGGATCATGGCGAAGGGGATCGCATCCCTTGCAACAACGGTTTCCGGCGCCCTCTGGGGCTGGGCGTCGCGTGGGGACTCGTCCGTGATCGCGGCGTGGCTGAGTGGCGCGCGGTTGGTGGCGCCATCGTCGGGCGTTTCCAGCAAAGTGCTCAACGTGTCGGCTTCGAAAAGGGAGTTTTCGCCGCTGCCGATATCTCCGGTCAACAGAGTGGCGTCCGGCAGGATGACAGTGTCACCGGTGGCCTCAAGCTCGGCGAACAGGAGCCCGGCGTCCATATCGGCCGTTTCTCCGGCAAGGGCTGAAAACAGGGTGTCCGACGCATTCCATTCGGCCGTCCCCTCGGGCAGGGGGATGCTCGCCTCAACCAATGCCTTCAAGGCTTGGGAGAATACCTTTTCATCCGCACTGTCTTCCGGCTCGAATTGAGCCGGCGGGGAATCCTCACTCGACGCCAGAAGCTGTGCCGGCGATTCGATGTCCAGTTCCCATTCGCCGAGATCATGGCCACGGAAGCCCGCGACTTCCTCATGGTTTTTGGCAAAGGCAGGCTGTTGCAGCGGCGTCGCATTCTGCGGGAACGCTTCCGATTTCGCGACGACTTGATTTGCCGCCGGTTGCGGATCGAGACGCGGCGTTGGCAGCTCCTGACGGAGCGTATCTCTGAATGAGGTTGTGGTCGTCTGCCTTTCCTTGACGGGCTCGGACGACTGCTCGAACCGAGTCTCAGCCTCGGCTTGAACCGGTGGCTTCAGGAATGCTTCCTGTTTGGTGGCAACGCGCGTGGTCGCCGGTTGCGGATCGAGATGCTGCGTCGACAATTCCTGCCGCAGCGCAGACTGAAATTGGCCTGTGGCTGTCTGTCTATCCCTGACGGGCTGGAGGAGTGGCCGCTCAAACCTGGTTTCAGCCTCGGCGCGGATAGATGGCTTCTGTGCAGGCTCTTCGAAATGCTGCGCTGGCTGTTCGGCTTGCGGCTGTGGGGCGCGCTCCTGTTCGGCCGGCTCGGTCTGCACCGCCGGTTCAGAAAGTGCCGTTTGCGGTGCCAGATTCGGCTGTTCCCAGGCCTTTTGTGGCTCTGGCTGTCCAGGCTGCGTGGTCTGATCCGCCAAATCCATTGTTTCGGGAAGAGGCAGGTTCAGCTCCTCCTGAAGATCGGTCATTACCTGGCTATCGATCTCGCCACTGGCGATCGCGCTGACTTGCGACAGGGCTTCCGGATCGGCTGCGAGGAAGGCTGCAGCGGCGCGAAGGAGCGGGATCGTTTCGTCGTTCGCCTTGACGGGCATTCTGGCTGAGGCCCCCGCTGCCGCGCTATCAGCGCTGCGGGGTGTTTGTGCTTTCGCGCCATCGTTCCGTCGGTCGACGCTGGGCATGGCTTCAAGATCGTCTTCATGCTCCTCCAGGACGATCACCGGAATCGCAGCCGGTTCTTCGTCGTCGCCAAAGGCCTTCTTCAAGGCTGCCTGCAGGATGCCGGGGTCCGGCACAAAGGCGGCGCTGGCAAGTATCGGATTCGAACCGGCATGGGGCAGGGGCTGCGCCGGCGGCATAGACTGCTGCTGGACCGGCTGTTGCCGCGCCGAAGATTGCTGTACCGGCAGCGTCTGTGCATGGCGGTCCGGCTGAGCGAGAAGAGCGCGAGCGGGTGTCAGCGGCGTGAAGGCTTGACCGGGCTGCCGTGGCGTGTCGAGGAGTGATGGCATCTTCAGCGCTTCCGTGAGGATGCGGATCGAGACCGCCAGATTGCGCTGGCCCAACTGTTTTTCGACAGCCTGGCGCACTGCTGGTGGTAGAGTTTCAAGAAAGACGGCCAGCCGCTTGCTGAAATCGCGCAGGCTTTCCTGCGGCAGAGGTGGGAATTTCAAGACCTTCGCCAGCGTGTCGAGCAACCGGACCAGCGCTTCCCGGGGGAGGGGTTCGCTGCCGACCAGATGACGGTTCAGCGTCTCCAGGATCTTCAGCATGGCTTCCGATTGCCGGCCGGAAATCCGAATGGGAGGCAGGGTAGGGGCCCGGTCCTTCGGAGTCGTGGTCTCGACCACGGCTGCCGCGTGCGCCGTCGGGGCAGTGACCGCCTTGACTGTGAGAATGGGCATCAGCATCGCAATTCTCCGTCATAAAGGGTTGAGACTGGAAACACGGTTCAGTTCGCGGCCCTCCATTCAGGGAGCAGGCCAGATCAAGCAGATGTCTCGAATGAATGAGGCGCTTCATGCGCATGCCCGACGGCTCGTTCACGGCCAAACCAGACTGCGAAGGCTGCTGCGGAAACACAAATAGCCGAGCCTTGATATCCCGATATTAGGTGGGAAAGATTGACAGAATATTAACCATACTTTCGATGCCGCGAATGACTCCAAATCCGCATGTCTTTGCGCTTGCTGCTTTTTTGCCGGTCGCGTACATCTTGGCTGCTGTGCCGTCGCTATTTACAGAGGCGGGTTGCTTTCGGGGGAATGCGATGAATCCGGCCAATCTGATCCTCAATACCGATAGCTACAAGTTCAGCCATTTCCTCCAGTATCCGCCGGGAACGCGGGCAATCTCGGCCTATATCGAGACGCGCGGCCATCAGGACCAGCCGGACGTGGTGTTCTTCGGCCTGCAGATGTTTCTGAAGGAATATCTTGGCAAGCCGGTGACATCAGCCGATGTCGATGAGGCCGAGGCGATCGTGATTGCCCATGGCCTGCCGTTCAATCGCGCCGGCTGGATGCGTGTGGTCGAACATTTCGGCGGCTATCTTCCACTCGAAATCCAGGCACTGCCGGAGGGCACGCTGCTCCGGCGCGGCGTGCCGATGGTGCAGGTGGTCAATACCGATCCGCATTGCTTCTGGCTGACCTCCTATATCGAGACCGCGCTGCTGCGTGCCGTATGGTATCCGTCCTCTGTCGCCAGCAATGCCCGCAAGATCCGCGAGATCATCCGGCCGGTGCTGGAAAAGACCTGCGACGATCCGGCAGCGGTCCTGCCTTTCCGCCTGCACGATTTTGGCGCCCGCGGTGTCGGCGCGCTTGAGCAGGCCGGTATCGGCGGTGCTGCTCATCTCGTTCATTTCATGGGAACGGATACGGTGACCGGCATCCTCCATGCCCGGCGCTATTACGGTGCCGACATGGCCGGTTTCTCGATCCCCGCGTCGGAACATTCGACCATGACCGCCTGGGGCGTCGAGCGGGAGGCGGAGGCCTATACCAACATGATTGATCGTTTCGCCGGCGGCGGCATGTTTGCCGTCGTGTCCGACAGCTACGATATCAACTATGCCGTCTCCGAAATCTGGGGCAAGCAGTTGCGCGAAAAGGTCAAGGCCAGCGGTGGCACGGTGGTCATCCGGCCGGACAGCGGCGATCCGATCGAGACGCCGGTCCACGTAGTCAAGCAACTCGATTATCACTTCGGCTCGACGCTGAACGGCAAGGGTTACAAGGTGCTCGACAAGTCCGTCCGCGTCATCCAGGGCGACGGCCTGTCCAATGCCGATATCAGCCAGATCCTCGGTCGGCTGGAGGCCTTCGGTTTCTCCGCTGAAAACATCGCCTTCGGCGTTGGCGGCGGCCTGTTGCAGAAGGTCAACCGCGATACCTATTCCTTCGCCATGAAGACCAATGCCCGTCAGGACGATAGCGGTCGCTGGCACGATGTCTTCAAGCGTCCCGCGACCATGAACGTGAAAGCGTCGAAGGCTGGACGACAGGCAGTCGTCAACGGCCTCGGTGGTCTTGAAGCGGCGCGCCTCGACGAGTTGAAGGATCGCCACAATCACCTGGAGATGATCTGGAAGAACGGCGATCTTCTGCGGGACTGGAGCTTCGAGGAAATTCGCGCCCGCGCCAAATAGTATGTTGTTCCGACGCGCAGACTATCCCATCTTGAATGCGATTGTCGTTGGAGCCAGAACATGACGGTCCGTCCGCCCCAAGCCCTCGCCCCGTCCTTCACAAAGGATACAGGCCTCAACCTGCTCGAATACGAACTGATGTCGGAGCGGGCCGATTCGCTCGGCCGCCACGGGTTGAAGGTGGAAAAGGCGATCGCGGCCCTGTCGGTGCTGCAGGATCCCGCCACGCCGCCCGAGCGGCGCGAACAACTGCTCGACGATGCCGCCGATGCAGTCTGGGCCTTCTTCATCCAGCGGGAAATCTGCGGCCTGCGGTCAAACCGCGATGCCGTCCAGCGTTATGGTATCCCGAAGGAAGTCATGGCGCGGTTGGGCATTGTTCGGCGCAAGGCCTGATCAGGCCGCTTCCTTCTTCGCCAGCAGATCGTAGATGCCGTTCTCGTCGACTGCGACCGAGAAGATGTCCTTCTGGGCATCTTCGAGACGTTGCGCTTCGTCAGCCTGTCCGGCGCGGGCCAGCATGACGGCCTGTTCCTCGTCGCTCGGAGGCTCGACTTCGCCCGTGTCTTCGCCTTCTGCCGACGATGACGTCTCATCCTTCCCCGTCGGGGCTTCGGCCTGTGCCTGCACGATCTCGGCGCCGGCTGCAAAAACCTGGATCGCTTCGATCGCGATAGCCTGCGCTTTCTCACCCGTCACGGGATCCTTGGCGTCGCCGTTTTTCGCGGTGGCCTCGTTTCCTTTCCGCACGGCTTCGTGCAGGTCCTGCACGTCCTCCAGTTTTTCGCCGGCCTCCAGCGCGTCGATCGTTTCCTCGCGCTCCTTGCGGGTTTCCGCATCCTCGACCTTGGTCGGGTCCTTCTCCAGCCGCTCGGCCTTCAGTTCCTCGATGGTCTTAGGATCGGCGATATCTTCCAGCCGCTGCAGCACCTTGCTGACATCGGCGGTCAAGGTCTTTTCCTCGGTCGCCTTGTCGTCGAGGATCGTCTCGATCGCTTCCGCCTGTGTGCCATAGGGCCGACGAATGGCCTCGATCATCTGCTCGGCGGTGATGCCGAGTTCGGCCAGGCCGCTCTTCTTCTCCAACGCCGGAATGCTCTCCGCGAGCGTCTTTCGATACGCACTGAGCGATTCGCCGATCCGGTTGCTGAAATCATCGTCCGATTCGTCGCCGGCCTGTTCCAGCCCTTTTTCCCTAGCGAAACGCGCCAGCGTCAGCGCCATGTCGCTCGGGTTTTCGGCCGTACCCGCATTGATCTCGGCGATCTCCGCGGCGGACACGCCGAAGCGCGCCAAGGATACTGACTCTGCCGTCTTGCCCGAGACCGCGTCCTTGCTGATCATCTGGACGAAAACAAGCGAATCCGTGAGTCGGGTGGCGAAGTCGTCGTTGCTCTCCCCGGCTTCCTGCGCGATGCCGACCGCACTGGTAAATCGGGCAATCAGTGTCGCCAGCGGGTTCTCGTCGCGTTTCAGCGCGCCGAAGAAGTGCTCGTTGATCTTGGCATTGGCCGCCTTTGAGACATCGTCGGAGCGCATCTGCGCCTTGGCGACCTTGTCTTCCTTCTTGCCTTTGGCCTTTTCTTCTTCCTCGATCCGGCGCTTTTCGATGTCGTCGACGATCGATTGCACCATCGAGGTGACAAGCGTGGCGGAGGCCTGTTGGGCGGGAGGCAGCATCATCGGTCTGGTCCATGATCGTCGGGGCTGTAGCCCAACGATAGGCCGCAACCGTTAACTCGACCTTAACCGTGTGCCATTTTCAGCCGGACCAGCCGCTTAGCTATGGGCGAAAATGTCGGTCTCTTCCCAGCCCATCAGGTCCAGTTTGGAGCGGGTTGGCAGAAAGGCGAAGCAGGCATCGGCGTGATCGGCGCGGCCGTCACGAATGAGGCGCTCGGTCAGCCGGTCGCGCAGTGCATGCAGGTGCAGCACATCGGAGGCCGCATATTCGAGCTGTGCCTGCGACAGCTTTTCCGCTGCCCAGTCCGACGATTGCTGCTGCTTGGAAATATCCACCTCCAGCAGCTCCTTCAGATTGTCCTTCAGGCCGTGGCGGTCGGTATAGGTCCGGGTCAGGCGCGAGGCGATCTTGGTACAGAACACGGGTGTCGTCGTGACGCCGAAGGTGTGAAACAGCACGGCGATGTCGAAGCGGCCATAATGAAAGATCTTCTGGCGTGCCGGGTCTTCGAGCATGGCGACGAGATTCGGCGCTTGCGTCTGGCCCCGGGCGATGCGGATGACGTCGGCTGTGCCGTCGCCCGGCGAAAGCTGGACGACGCAGAGCCGGTCGCGGCGGGGAATGAGGCCCAGCGTCTCGGTATCGACAGCGATTGCACCCCGGTAGCGGGCCGCGTCTTCACGCGCGATATCACCTTCGTGAACCCGTATTGTATTTGCCATGGAAGTCCCCACATCAACCGGGCAGGCGCCGCGCGTTGTTCATTGGTCTGGGCTATAGCGCATGTTTGCCGGAAGCGATACCGTCTCCCGACCCTGCGGTGCGCGACGATCTGGCAAAGGGGTCAAGGATGGACATGATATGCTGGCACGACAAACCCTGCTTTTGACCCTTGCCCTGGCTTCGCCGTTGGTCGTCACACCGGCAGCATGGGCGCAGCAAGCGCAACCGTCGCAACCCTATTTCGATCTGCCGGGCGTGAAGACGCCTGAAGAGGCCGAACAGGCCAAGGTTGTCGTCTGCGAACAGACCGTCATTCACCACGAAAACCACCCGACCTTCGGGGATGAGTATGAGACGGTCAACAATTGCCACAAGGGCGATGGTCCGACCTTCCAGTCGCGTAATACGCCGCGCTCGATCGAGCGGCAGTTGCGTGGTTTCAATTACTGATCGCGTCCTTGCAAATTGACGGATCATCAATACAACTTCGCCCCATGAGGAAGCGGGCCGCCAAGGCCCGGCATGGGAGTGAGCATCATGTCTGTTTCTGAAAGACCACTGGTCATCAGCGCGCCGGAACCGCGTACGCTGAACCTGATTTTCACCCCGAGGGCGCTTGAGACGCTGCATGCGAAATATCGCATCGTCGAAGCCGATCCGGACGATATTGCCGGGCTTGGCGACGATATCCTCGGTGAGGCGCGCTATATTATCGGCCAGCCGCCGCTCAGCGCCGAGACGCTGGCGCGCATGCCGCAATTGCGCTGCATCCTCAATGTCGAGAGCAATCTGCTCAACAACATGCCCTATGAGATCCTGTTTGCGCGCGGCATCCATGTGGTGACGACGGGACAGGTCTTTGCCGAGCCGGTCGCCGAACTCGGTCTCGCCATGGCGCTCAACATCGCGCGCGGCATCGTCGATGCGGATCTCGATTTCCGCGAGGGTAGGGAGTTGTGGGGTGGCGAGGGCAATGCGAAGGCCCGGCTTCTTTCGGGCGCCGATGTCGGCATCATCGGCTTCGGTGATCTCGGCAAGGCGCTGAACCGCGTGCTCACCGGCTTTCGTACCAATACCCGCGTCTACGACCCCTGGATGCCGGCCTCGATCCTCATCGACAACGGCGTCAAACCCGCCAGTCTCGATGATGTCCTCACGCAAAGCGATTTTATCTTCGTCGTCGCGGCCGTCACGAGCGAGAACCAGCATTTCCTTGGCGCGGATGCCTTTGCGAAGATGCGGCCGGGCGCCGCCTTCATCCTGCTCAGTCGCGCCAATGTCGTCGATTTTGATGCATTGATGGCGGCGGTGGCGAGCGGTCATATCGTGGCCGCCAGTGATGTCTATCCCGATGAACCTCTTGCGCTCGATCATCCGGTCCGAGGGCTCAAGGGCTTCCTGCGTTCCGCCCACCGGGCCGGCGCGCTCGACAGCGCCTTCAGGAAGATGGGCGACATGGTGCTGGAAGACATGGACCTGATGGACCGCAGCCTGCCGCCGATGCGTTGCAAGCGGGCGGAGCGCGAAACGGTGTCCCGCATGCGCTCCAAGCCTGTCAGCGTTAACTGACCCGTCCTAATTAGCTGGGGCCGCCTTCATCGTCTTTGAGCCGCCCGAAAGCACCAGCGGCGCTGCCATCAGGCAGAGGATGCCGGCGATCGTCAATGCCGGCAGGTAGCTGGCATAGTTGTCGCGGATGAAGCCGCCGCCGAAGGCTGCGGTGGCAGCGCCGATCTGGTGGCCGAAGAACACCCAGCCGAACACCATGTTGGCCTTCTCCCGGCCGAAATGCTGTGCCGTCAGCTTCACGGTCGGCGGCACGGTTGCGATCCAGTCGAGACCGTAGAAGACGGCGAAGATCGACAGGCCGAGAAAATCGAAGCCGGTGAAGGGCAGCCAAAGCAGCGCCAGGCCGCGCAGGCCATAATACCAGAACAGCAGCCAGCGATTGTCGTAGCGGTCGGAAAGCCAGCCCGAGCCGACGGTGCCGATGAAATCGAAGATGCCGATGATGGCAAGGATGCCGGTCGCAGTCACGGCCGTCATGTCATAGTCGGCGCAGAGCGAGACGAAATGCGTCTGGATCAGCCCGTTGGTCGAGGCCCCACAGACGAAAAAGGACAAGAACAGGATCCAGAAGATGCGGGTTCTGGAAGCCGAAATCAGCGTATCGATCGGCGAATTGCCCGAGATCGATGCCGGGACCGGTGGGTCTTCGCCGACATGGCCATAGGCCTTGAGGCCGAGATCGGACGGGCGATCGCGCATGAAAAGGATCATCGTCACCATGCAGACGGCAAGCATCGAAATGATGAAGACGATGGCGGTGCGCCAGCCATAGGCTTCCGTCAGTGCCGCGATCACCGGCATGAAGACCAGTTGGCCTGTGGCGGAACTGGCGGTCAGCAGGCCGACGACAAAGCCGCGCCGGGCGGTAAACCAGCGCGTGGCGATCGTTGCGCCCATCACCATCGCGGTCAGTCCGGTGCCGATGCCGACGACGAAACCCCAGAGCGCGATCAGATGCCAGATTTCCCGCATGAAAAGGGAGAACGTCATGCCGGTGAGGATGACGCTGAGCGCCGTCAGCGCCATGCCCCGCAGCCCGAACCGGTTCATCAGCGCGGCGGCGAAGGGGGCCATCAGCCCGAACAGGAAGAAACGCATGGCAAGGCCTGCAGAGATTTCCGATGCCTCCCAGCCGAATTCCTTTTGCAGCGGAAGCAGCAGGACGGAGGGAGCGCCGATCGTGCCGGCCGTGACCAGCATGGTGAGAAATGCCGTGGCGGCCACGACCCACCCATAGTGGATGTCGCGCTGCTCAAGCCGTCGGGAAAGTGTCGTTGAAAGCATGATCTGTCTTCTCGATGAGAGCGGCGTCCATGGGGAGGTCGCGTCAGTGACTATCAATATGATAGTCACTAGATCAA
Organism: Rhizobium sp. Leaf453; assembly: GCF_001425605.1. Taxonomy (GTDB): domain Bacteria; phylum Pseudomonadota; class Alphaproteobacteria; order Rhizobiales; family Rhizobiaceae; genus Pararhizobium. The sequence goes on from NZ_LMRG01000012.1 coordinate 604,283, forward strand.
AAGCTTTCATTATGCAAGTCAGTCGACGGGATGATGGTTTCAGGCGAATTGGGTTTGCTTGATCGGGTTGTTTGCGGTTAAGGCGCGAACCCGGAATGTAGGGTGTTGAGTGGGGAAGAGCGTGCGGCAAACTCCCTCTTCTCCCCGCCGGGGAGAAGTGCCGAGTAAAACGAGGCGATGAGGGGGCGGCGGCGAAGCCGGCGCGAGCGACAAACTTTGAAAGTGGCCTGCGACCCCCCTCATTCGCCCTTCGGGCACCTTCTCCCCGCTGGGGAGAAGAGGGGCGTCACAAGCCGCCACCGAAGCAAAACGCAGGCGGAAAGAATCAGCGCTGCTTGATCGATCGCAGCGAAAACGTATCCGCGTCGATCGGCTTGCCGGTGAGACTGTCGACATAGACGGGCAGGGCGGCGACGCCGGTGTCGAGATCGGTGATCCGCATGGTCACGCCACGATCGGCGAAATGGCGATTGCCGAACATAGAAAGTGCAATCAGCAATGGTTGCAGGTCGCGGCCCATCTCAGTCAGCAAATATTCATGGCGGACGGGCCTGTCCTGATAGGCTCGCTTTTCGAGCAAGCCCGCTTCCACCAGCGACTTCAACCTTCGTGTCAGGATGTTCGGCGCGATGCCTGTGCTTCGCTGGAATTCATCGAATTTCGTCCGCCCGAAGAAGGCGTCGCGCAGGATGAGAATGCTCCACCATTCGCCAACCCGGTCGAGGGTGCGAGCGATGGGGCAGTTCATCTCGTCAAAATTCTTGCGCTGCATATCCTAGAATTAGGACTCGAACTTGCACTATGCAAGTCACCTGCGAAGCGAACATGCGTGCCGGGCGCTTGTTCAGTTGCCGTTAACCCGGCGCATCGCTTCGAGAATGGATACTTTAGTGTCGTGGCCAGTCTTGTAGAGACCCAGCATCACGGTGGCGGCATCGCGGCCGTCCGGGCTGTCGAGCGTCGTGCTGGTTTCGGCGCACCAGGCTTCCAGCGCGCCGCACACGACTTCGATTTCGCCCTGCTGAAGGGCCATGTCCGATATGAACGACACTATTTCACCCCATTTACGAGAAGGCATCTGATGATTTGAGACGACAGTCTAAGGTCGCCCAATACGGGTGCAATTCCCAGATCTAGGGGTGCGATCATGACCAGCCGCCCACACAGCTGTCACATCGCGGTCTCTCGCCTCAATCGACCCGAACGGCAGAGGCCTCGACCAGTGACGCGGCAATCGCCATGGCAAGCTGTTTGCCCTTGGCGCGTACCATTCCACTGTCGAATTCACGTGCCGAAAGCGCGAGATCCATCCCCTCACGCATCAGAATTTGTTGTGCCCTGTTGACTGCCCAGTTTTCAACGTCGTCGCGCTTCCGCATTGCGCTATCCCCCAGCTAAATCATTTAGCGTCGTGCTCTCTATTCGGCCTGAACTTCGGCACATGGGGCGAATCACCTGAGCACGACATCAGAATGCGACAATTCCAATATTTGGGAACCACAACTTTTCCACGGTGATTTCTAGGGGTGGTATCGCTCAGGCGTTGCGCAACTTGCCTTCAAGCAGATCCAGCACGGCGCGGCCCGCTTCCATGACATTGGTGCCCGGTCCGAACACCGCCGCGACGCCATGATCGAGCAGGAACTGGTAATCCTGCCGCGGCACGACGCCGCCACAGACGACAACGACATCGCCGCCCCCCTTCTTCTTCAGCGACTGCACGAGCTGCGGTAGCAGCGTCTTGTGGCCGGCGGCCAGGGAAGAGACGCCGACTACATGGACATTGGCTTCCATAGCCGTGTCGGCCGCCTCGTCAGGGGTCTGGAACAACGGTCCTGCAAGCACGTCAAAACCCATGTCGCCGAAGGCCGATGCGATAATCTTGGCACCGCGGTCGTGGCCGTCCTGTCCCAGTTTCGCAACCATGATCTTCGGCTTGCGGCCGATCGTCTTCGCGACGTCCTTCAGACGGACTGCAAGCGTTTCCAGTTCCGGCTCGTCCCTGTAGGCGTCGCCGTAGATGTCGCTTACCACTTCCGGCACGGCACTATGATCGCCGAACACCGCGCGCAGGGCATCGGAAATCTCGCCGACAGTGGCGCGGGCGCGGGCGGCGGTGACGGCAGCCTCGAGAATATTGCCCCGGCCGCTTCGGGCGACTTCGGTGAGCGCGGCAAGTGCTGCTGTCACATCGTTTGCGCTGCGGCGGCGCCTTGTCTCCTCGATGCGCTTGATCTGGGCGATGCGGACGGCGGCATTGTCGATATCGAGAATGTCGAGCGCGTCCTCGCTCTCCAGCCGGTATTTGTTCACGCCGACGATGACCTCCTCACCCTTGTCCACCGCAGCCTGACGCCGTGTCGCCGCTTCCTCGATCAGCCGCTTGGGCAGGCCATCGGCGACGGCCTTGGTCATGCCGCCAAGCGCTTCGACCTCTTCGATCAGCGCCCAGGCCTTTTCGGCGAGTTCCGACGTCAGCGATTCGACATAATATGAGCCGGCTAAGGGATCGACGACCTTGGTCACGCCGGTTTCGTGTTGCAGGATCAACTGGGTGTTGCGGGCAATGCGTGCGGAAAACTCGGTCGGCAGCGCAATTGCCTCGTCGAAGGAGTTCGTGTGCAGCGATTGAGTGCCGCCCAGCACGGCCGACATGGCCTCGAAAGCGGTGCGGACGATGTTGTTGTAAGGGTCCTGTTCAGCCAACGAGACGCCCGATGTCTGGCTATGGGTGCGCAGCATCAGCGACGATTGCTTCTTCGGCTGGAACTCCTGCATGATCCGCGTCCAGAGCAGGCGGGCGGCGCGCAGCTTGGCGGCTTCCATGAAGAAATTCATGCCGATGGCGAAGAAGAAGGACAGGCGGCCGGCGAAGTCATCGACATTCAGGCCCTTGGCGAGGGCGGCGCGGACATATTCGCGGCCGTCCGCCAGCGTGAAGGCCAGTTCCTGCACCAGCGTCGCGCCGGCTTCCTGCATGTGATAACCGGAAATCGAGATCGAATTGAACTTCGGCATCTCGCGGGCGGTGTAATCGATAATATCAGCCACGATCCGCATCGAAGGTTCCGGCGGATAGATATAGGTATTGCGGACCATGAACTCCTTGAGGATGTCGTTCTGGATCGTACCCGACAACTGAGCGCGGGGAACGCCCTGTTCCTCGCCGGCGACAATGAAACTGGCGAGGATCGGGATCACCGCCCCGTTCATGGTCATTGATACCGAGATTTTTTCGAGCGGAATGCCATCGAACAGGATCTTCATGTCCTCGACCGAATCGATCGCCACGCCGGCCTTGCCGACATCGCCCTCGACGCGCGGATGGTCGCTGTCATAGCCGCGATGGGTGGCGAGATCGAAAGCGACCGAAACGCCCTGCTGGCCGCCGGCCAAGGCCTTGCGATAAAACGCGTTCGAGGCTTCCGCCGTCGAGAAGCCCGCATATTGCCGGATCGTCCAGGGGCGGCCGGCATACATGGTGGCGCGCGGTCCGCGCGTGAACGGCGCAAGGCCGGGCAGCGAGCCGAGATGATTCGCCTTTTCAAGGTCGGCTTCCGTGTACAGCGGCTTGACGGCAATGCCTTCAGGCGTCTGCCAGGTCAGCGTTTCCGGCGAAGCTTTCAGCTCCTTTTCGGCGAGCGCTTCCCAATCGGCTATGGTCTTGTCGGACATCACTCGAACTCCATGATCAGTTCGTCCACCGCCAGGCTCGCGCCGGCGGCGACGGCCACCCGCTTGACCACGCCACGGCGTTCCGCGCGCAGGATGTTTTCCATCTTCATCGCCTCGACGGTCGCCAGCGCCTGACCGGCCTCCACCGTCTCCCCGGCTGTGACCGCAAGGGTGGTAATGACACCCGGCATCGGGCAGAGCAGCATCTTCGATGTATCCGGCGGCAGTTTGACGGGCATCAGACGGGCAAGTTCGGCGACGCGCGGACTGCGAACATGGGCCTTCACGTCCATGCCTCGCCAGCGCAGGCGGATGGCAGCGCCGATCATGTCGATTTTCACACCCATGGCGGTGCCGTCGATATTGAATGCCGCGTGGCTGCGACCCGGAGTCCAGTCGCCGGCGACAGCAATCGGCTTGCCGCTATCGAGGCGGACATAACCGCCATCGGCCGAGGCATCGAGCGTCGCGGCAAAGGTGCGGCCGCCGAAGGTGACGACCCAGTCCTTGCCGATGACGCGGCGATGATTGCCGATCGTGCCGGAAATCTGTGTGGCCCGGTTCTGCAGCGTCTGATGAATGAGCGCCGCGACAGCGGCCAGCTTGGCCGCCGAGGTCTCATCCGGCTCAACGCCATGGAAGCCTTCGGGAAATTCCTCGGCAATGAAAGCCGTGGTCAGCCTTCCGGCGCGAAACCGCTCGTGCTGCATGACGGCCGATAGGAAGGGCAGGTTGTGGCCGATGCCTTCAACCTCGAAATCGTCAAGTGCCGCGGACATGGCGTCGATGGCCTTCAGGCGATCCGGCGCCCAGCTGCAGAGCTTGGCGACCATCGGATCGTAATACATCGAAATTTCACCACCCTCGAACACGCCGGTATCGTTGCGCACGATGGTGCCGTTGGTCTTTGTGCCCTCGACCGGTGGCCGGTAGCGCGTCAGGCGGCCGATCGACGGCAGGAAGTTGCGATAGGGGTCTTCTGCATAGAGCCGGCTTTCAATCGCCCAGCCGTTGAGCTTGATGTCCTCCTGACCGAAGGATAGTTTTTCGCCCGCCGCGACCCGGATCATCTGTTCGACAAGGTCGATGCCGGTGATCAGTTCCGTCACAGGATGTTCGACCTGCAGGCGGGTGTTCATCTCAAGGAAGTAGAAATTTCTGTCGCCATCGACGATGAATTCGACGGTGCCGGCGGAGTGATAGCCGACAGCCTTCGAGAGCGCGACAGCCTGTTCGCCCATGGCGCGGCGGGTCTTCTCGTCCAGAAAGGGCGAGGGCGCTTCCTCGATGACCTTCTGGTTGCGCCGCTGGATCGAGCATTCGCGTTCGCCGAGGTACAGCACTGTGCCATGCTTGTCGCCCAGCACCTGGATTTCGATATGGCGCGGCTGGGTGACGAATTTCTCGATGAAGATGCGGTCGTCGCCGAAGGAGGATTTCGCCTCATTCTTCGACGACTGGAAGCCCTCGCGCGCTTCCTGATCATTCCAGGCAATGCGCATGCCCTTGCCGCCGCCGCCGGCAGAGGCCTTGATCATCACGGGGTAGCCGATGGAAGAGGAAATCTTCACCGCCTCATCGGCATCGGCGATCAGGCCCATATGTCCGGGTACGGTGGAGACACCAGCCTCTGCCGCGAGCTTCTTCGAGGTGATCTTGTCGCCCATGGCCTGGATCGCGCCGACCGGCGGGCCGATGAAGACGACGCCTTCCTTCTCCAGCGCCTCGGCAAAAGCAGCGTTTTCCGACAGGAAACCGTAGCCCGGATGCACTGCATCCGCGCCGGTCTTGCGGATCGCATCGAGGATTTTCTCGATGACGATATAGGACTGCGACGACGGCGCCGGCCCGATATGCACCGCCTCATCCGCCAGCGTCACATGCAACGCATCTGCATCGGCATCCGAATAGACGGCGACGGTCGCAATGCCCATCTTCTTCGCTGTACGGATGACCCGGCAGGCGATTTCACCGCGATTGGCAATGAGGATTTTCTTGATCATGCTATCCGTACCCACTCCGCCCATTTTAATCCGTCATCCTCGGGCTTGACCCGAGGATCCATGCCCGAAACTCGTACGGCGCTTGTGTCTGTGGATCCTCGGGTCAAGCCCGAGGATGACGAAGTGTTGGGCGACAGCGGATCGCATTTGCTTGCCGGTCACAGGTCACACCTCAAACACATCATCGAATGATTCCGGAAAATTCTTGCGCGCCACGGTCTCGTCGATGACCAGCATGGCCTCATAGGACAGCGGATCGAACTCCTTTTCGGCGGCGATGACCTCGCGGCCGAAAAGGAGGTTGAGGCGGGCGGCGTCGAGATTGCCGCGTTCGAACGGCTCCGGTCCGAAATGGTGCCAGAGCGCATGCAGGAAGGCCGCGTCGATGCGGTGTTCGGCCGTGCCCGGCCGGCCGCGCCGGGGAATGGCCTTGATCGGCGTCACGCCGCGCGGATTGGCGCGGCGGATGGTGAACTGGATGCCGGTGCCCGGCATGCCGCCGGGAAATCCGCGGTGTTTGGTCATGTCGGGCAGGTTGGCCATCGCTGTCTCCTTACGCCTTGGCCGTATCGGCCGAGGCGATCTTGTCCTGCGTCTTCGTGTCGAAGTCGGAGGCGTCGTGGCGCTCATGCAGCTGTTCGGACAGGTCTCCGCTCATTCTGTTGACCATGCGGCCGCGTTTGACGGCCGGACGGGTGGCAATCTCGGCCGTCCAGCGCTGAAGGTTCGTGTAGGTCTGGACATCCAGGAAGTTGCCGGCATCGCCATAGGACTGGTTGAGCGCCAGATTGCCGTACCAAGGCCAGATGGCCATGTCGGCGATCGTGTATTCGGATCCCGCCAGGAATTGATGATCGGCGAGATGGCGGTCGAGCACGTCGAGCTGGCGCTTCACTTCCATGGCATAACGGTCGATCGCATATTTGATCTTCACCGGGGCATAGGCATAGAAATGCCCGAAACCGCCGCCGAGGAAGGGAGCAGAACCCATCTGCCAGAACAGCCAGTTCAATGTCTCTGTCCGGGCGCGCAGTTCGGCCGGCAGGAAGGCGCCGAATTTCTCGGCGAGATAGACGAGGATCGAGGCGGATTCGAACACGCGCACCGGCTCGCCGCCATCCTTCGGCGCATGGTCGGAAAGCGCCGGAATTTTCGAATTCGGATTGACGTCGACAAAGCCGGAACCGAACTGGTCGCCATCGCCGATTTTGATCAGCCAGGCATCGTATTCCGCGCCCATGTGTCCGGCGGCCAGAAGCTCCTCCAGCATGATCGTCACCTTCACGCCATTCGGTGTTCCCAGCGAATAGAGCTGCAGCGGATGCTTACCGATAGGCAGTTCCTTGTCATGGGTCGGACCGGCGATCGGCCGGTTGATATTGGCGAAGGCGCCACCATTGCCCTTGTCCCAGGTCCAGACCTTGGGAGGTTCGTAACCGGCGGGAAAATTGTCGGCGGGGGATTTTTCGGTCATGAGCGGGTCCTTGAATGTGGCGGGTTTGGAAATGCAACGAAGGGCATATAGGGAGGGGTCGTTGGCATTTCCTGTCAGTCGGTGGCTGTTTTCAACATTTACGGATCGAAGGCGATGTAGGTCGAGGGCACCGTGTCGGTAAGCCAGACGCCATTGTCCGCACGGAAGAACCGGATGCCATCCTTGAACATGCGCCCGGTATCGATCGTCAGGATCGCCGGCTTGCCGTGGCGTTCGCCGACCTTGCGGGCCGTGTCGGTGTCGGACGACAGGTGCACCTGTTGGCGATTGCCGGCAAGCAGGCCTTTCTCGCGGATACTGTCGATAAAGCGTGTCGCCGTGCCATGATAGAGGACGGGCGGCGGCTCGATGGCCGCGTGGCCGAGATCCACGGTCAGCGAATGGCCCTGTGCCGCGCGGATGCGCTTGCCGTCCTCGGAAATCGTGAAGCGCTTTTTGTCGCTTTCGGCAACGACGGCCTGAAGAGCGGCGAGATCGAGCGTCTGGCCGGAGGCATTGGCCTTGTCGATCAGTTCGTCAATCTCAGCCCAGCCCTGCACGTCCAGTGTCAGGCCAATGGTCTCAGGCTTATGGCGCAAAACGTAGCTCAGGAATTTGCTTGTCTGTACCGACATCAGTTGTCTCCTGTCGATGCAATCACAACGGGATCGTATCGTGCTTGCGCCACAGCTGTTCCTTGCGCTTGTTGCGGAGCGAGGCAAAGGCGCGGGCGATGCGACGGCGGGAGGAATGCGGCATGATCACCTCATCAATGAAGCCGCGCTCGGCGGCGACGAAGGGATTGGCAAAACGTTCCTCATATTCCTTCGTCCGGGCAGCGATCTTTTCCGGGTCTCCGAGTTCCGAGCGATAGAGGATTTCGGTGGCGCCCTTGGCGCCCATCACGGCGATCTCGGCCGTCGGCCAGGCATAGTTGATGTCGGCGCCGATATGTTTCGAGGCCATGACGTCATAAGCGCCGCCATAGGCCTTGCGGGTGATGAGCGTCACCATCGACACGGTCGCCTGGCTATAGGCAAACAGAAGCTTGGCGCCGTGCTTGATGACGCCGCCATATTCCTGCGCGACGCCCGGCAGGAAGCCCGGAACATCGACCAGCGTCAGGATCGGGATCGAGAAGGCATCGCAGAAGCGCACGAAGCGAGCCGCCTTGCGGGACGAGTCGATATCAAGGCAGCCGGCCAGCACCATCGGCTGGTTGGCGACGACGCCGACTGTCTGGCCCTCGAGCCGGATGAAACCGGTGATGATGTTCCTGGCGAAGGCTTCCTGAAGCTCGAAGAAGTCACCCTCGTCGGCGATGGCGAGGATCAGTTCTTTCATGTCGTAGGGTTTGGTGGAACTGTCAGGGATCAGCGTGTCCAGCCGGTTTTCGATGCGGGCGGGATCATCGTGGAACGGGCGGACCGGCGGTTTCTCGCGGTTGTTCAAGGGCAGGAAATCGAACAGCAGCCGAACCTGCTCCAGCGTCTCGATGTCATTCTCGTAAGCCGCGTCGGCGACCGAGGATTTGCGCGTATGGGTACCAGCGCCGCCAAGCTCTTCCGCCGTGACGATCTCGTTGGTCACGGTCTTCACCACATCGGGGCCGGTGACGAACATGTAAGAGGAATCGCGCACCATGAAGATGAAGTCGGTCATGGCAGGCGAATAGACCGCACCGCCGGCGCAGGGGCCCATGATGACGGAAATCTGCGGGATGACGCCGGACGCCTCTGCATTGCGGCGGAAAACTTCGGCATAACCAGCAAGCGAAGCCACGCCCTCCTGGATGCGGGCGCCGCCGGAATCGTTGAGCCCGATCAGCGGAGCGCCGTTGCGCACGGCCATGTCCATAATCTTGCAGATTTTCTGCGCATGGGTTTCCGACAATGAGCCGCCGAGAACGGTAAAATCCTGGGAGAACACATAGACCTGCCGGCCGTTGATCGTACCCCAACCGGTGACAACGCCATCGCCCGCCACCTTCTGTTCCGCCATGCCGAAATCGACGGCGCGGTGGGTGACATACATGTCGTATTCTTCGAAGGAGCCTTCATCGAGCAGAACGTCGATGCGCTCGCGCGCCGTCAGCTTGCCCTTGGCGTGCTGGGCATCGATGCGCTTCTGCCCGCCGCCAAGCCGGGCTTCGGCGCGCCGGGCTTCCACGGTCTCGATGATGTTGTGCATGCTGCCTCCCGTCGTCTTTGCATCTTGCTTAGCCGGAAACGGGAATGAAGGAAATCGCCGATCGCGCGCGCAAGCGTGATCGGCGAAAACTTTGGTATGAAATGACGACAATGACAGTGTCGTGCCGCCGGGTTGACCCGGCGCCGACGTCTACTGGAACTTTTCTTGGATCGAGTCCCGAAGTGTTGCTTCGCCGATCAAGGCATTGTTCATCGGGCGCTTGGGCTCCGTGAATTCGTAGAGCCATTGGCTGAACGGAAGGTGGACCAGCACCTCTCTCGACAGTTTACGGATGGCCACTTGCTCACAATCCACCGCGGGACGGTATGTTCGGCCGCACATGGCCTGTGGGCTGTCGATCATGCGGTAAGTATGGCTATCGGCGACAACCGTGGTTGCCGCATGCATCAGGATTGAAGCCGGAGGAACGACCACCAGTCGCAATCCGCCGAGCCAGACCGTGATGATGCAAAGGAATATCAGGACGGTAAAAATCTGAAATGCGATTTTCATAAATTAGATACTCGTAAAACGGGATGTTGCCATCGATACGCGTATCAATACACGTGCATCCGACGATCAAGAAGATGTCCGAAGTGTTTATTCTGGGTTGTGGTTTCCGTAATGTTAAAGCCCGAAACGGTGCTCGTTTCAGGAGTCGCCTCCGTCGAAGCGAGTCAATAATCTCATTTTAAATCAATATTTTGTAGGAAATTTCTCGGCGCTTCTGATATTGAGTTGGCTATTCCTGTCTTTAGGTATCACAACCTGATGTTTTGTCATTTACCCAACGATGCCTTGGCTGCCGGAGCAAAGAGGGGAGGCTCCAGCTCTCTTGCTCTGACACGATTAGGCTGGGTCCGCGCCCATGACGAGGCCTTCGATATCGTGCTTCTGGACGATCGGCTCGAGTTTCTCCACCACGCGGCAGACGAGGTGCTTGCGCGCCTTTTCCGGCAGTGCGTCGTAATAGTCCTGCGTCACCATCATGTCGTGCATGGCGGCGTGGCCGGCACCCGGCGCATCGACGCCGAGAACCATGACCGGTCGGGCGATCGGTGACAGATGTTCGGTGCCGCGATGCATCGTCAGCGCCGAACGGCAGGAGATGTCGCCTCGCTGCGGATACTTGCGCACAGCCCGCTCCTGGTAGCGGCCCCAGAGGGCCTTGTCGGGAAACATTTCGTGTTTCCACTCGCGTCCGTCATCCCACTGCGTGCCCGGCGCGACCTCGAACGGCCCCATGTCGGGCGTGACATCGACGCCGGTCAGGTTAAAGGCGAGCGAGGTGATGCGTCGATCCTGATAAGTATCCGGCGGTGAGGGGAAGTCGCGATGCCACGGCTGGTAGCGGGCGCCTTCGAAGGGTACGTCGAGGCCGATTTCGACGATCTGGTAATCCGGTCCCAGTGCGTTCTCGCACATGGCAATCACCCAAGGATGCATGATCAGGTCGACAAAGCCGCGGAAATCCTGCGGATGGATTTCGACATACCACCGACGTGGCCCACGCCCGACAGCGCTGCCTGGACGCTGAATGGCCGACCAGAAGGCGGTCATCATGTCCTCCTTCATTGCGTCCGCCCATTCGGTCTTGAAGGCGCCCTTCAGGGCCGTGATTCCGTCTGTCTGCAGGGTCTTCAGATTGGCTTCGATATCGAATGGTGCTGGTGCGGCGATGTTCATGTTGATCCTCCCTTTGTAGCCAGAAGGTAGTTCAATTAATAATTATTAGTCAATATGCTTATGAGAATTAACCAGCTAAGTTGAGCCTGAACCCGGGAGCAGGCTTTGACCAAGACGAAGCATGAAAAACCACCACGCCGCGTAACGATGACCGACGTCGCACGGCTTGCAGGATGCTCGCAGGCGACCGTCTCTTTTGTCCTCAACAACGTGACCGGCGTGAAGATTTCGGCCGAGACCCGCGGCAAGGTGATCGAGGCTGCCCGCAGCCTCGGCTATGGTGCCGCATCGCTCATCCATCGGCCGCTCCTGAAGAATATCCGCAGCGGCGCCATCGGTTTCCTGTGCGATCAGCTTGCCACCAGCCCCGAGACGGTCAACGCGATTGAAGGCGCACGGCAGGCCTGCTGGGAGGAGGGGGTAACCATCTTGGTGGCCCAGACCATGGGCAATCCGGAGATGGAGAAAAAGGCTGTCGAGAAGATGCTGCGCAGTGGTATTGACGGGCTGATCTACATGACCATCTTCACCCGCCAGGTCACCCCGCCGGACTTTCTCTACGACCTGCCGGTGCCGATCGCCCTGCTCAACTGCTTCTCGCAGGACCACGCCTTTCCCTCCGTCATCCCGGATGAAACCGCCGGCGGGTTCGATGCGACCAGCGCCCTGATCCGCCTCGGTCATCGCCGGATCGCCACGATCATCGGCGAACCCTTCATGTCGGCGGCGCAGGATCGGTTGAAGGGATACAAAAAGGCGCTCGCCAAGGCCAACATCGCCTATGATGCCGATCTGGTGGCGGAAGGAAACTGGTCGCCGACCTCTGGCTTCGAGGCGACGCAGCGGTTTCTGGCGCTGAAGGAGCGGCCGACAGCCTTTTTCTGCCAGAACGACAAGATGGCGTCCGGTTGTTACAACGCGCTGCGCGATGCCGGGCTACGGATTCCTGAGGATGTCTCGGTGATCGGTTATGACGATGACGAGCTTTGCAGGCATGTGCGTCCGCAGCTCTCAACCCTGATTCTGCCGCATCGGGCGATGGGAGCGTGGGCGATCGGTCAGCTGGAAACTATGATGCCGCGCACGGCGCAGACCTACCCGTTGACCAAGATGGATTGCAATCTCATCGAACGGGGTTCGTTGGCCCGAACCGGGGAAACGGCTCCGACCAGATGAAAAGCGTTATCGGCCGAGGATGGTCTTCAGCGCGAAGTGACCGTTGCCTCGTCGGCCTCGGTAAGCTGTGCGAATATCCGAGCATTCTCGGTAACACACTATAAACGCCATCTTCGGGTATCGCTTTACAGCTCCGCCATCTGCTGCTGAAGTCAAAGCGTCGATAACCACGAGGACAGCAATGAGCGCTGCACCAAACTACACCATGATCGGTATGTACGTGGTTTCCGCCATGATCTGCGGAAGCTATTTCCTGTCGTCTTTCCTTCACTGAGAAACGGCGCCGGGTAACCCCAGGTGGAGCCCCGTCAGCATTGACGGGGCCACATTTTTTGGCCGATGATTGTCGCGCCTCCACCGGCATATGCCGCGGATACCGCCTACAAGGATCGACGTTCCTGTCCCATCGCGCCGGATGATCGTATTCCCCGTTTTGCGCAGCGCCGGGCAGTGCGAATAATCGCGGCTCGCGCATTGCTCTGACGTGCATTATCGGTGTGCGATGCAGAATCAATCGTGCTGCATCACAAAAACGTGCACTGGCCCGCCTTGCACTTTCATTCCATCGCTCCTATTTGATCATCAGATGTTACCGGTCACACCCTGTCCCTGTGTGTGACGATTCGGTGACATTGTTGCGATGGATAAACGGGCCGCAACCCTGCATCTTCGGTCGTTGCGTTTCGGCAACAGTAAAAATCCCAACCTCAAAAAATCGGCAGCGAGAACTGTAATTTTGATTGTTACAGTTCTGTACACATGTAATTTCAGCATGCGGTTTCGACCGCTGCCATTGGGGCTTGAATCGACATTTTGGGCTTGGAACGCTGACAAATCAGCCACGCGGACCTGTGCCCAGTCGAAACTTGATTGGATCCGAAATGACTATCAGAGCTATTCTTTTTGCATCTGCCGCGGCCTTGAGCTCGGCAAGCAGCGTGTTTGCTGCCGATGCCATCGTCGCCGCCGAGCCGGAGCCGATGGAATACGTTCGCGTCTGCGACGCGTTCGGTACTGGCTACTTCTACATCCCGGGCACGGAAACCTGCCTGAACATCGGCGGTTACATCCGTACGGAATACCGCTTCGGCCGCGATCTGTCTGGCACGTCCGACTGGAACTTCCACACCCGTGCACAACTCGAGTTCGAAGCCAAGAACGACACCGAATTCGGCACGCTGGGCAGCAAGATCACGCTGCGGACCAACACCAACGACTCCGACTCGTCGAGCAACAACACCTTCCTTGACGAAGGCTACATCGACATCGCCGGCTTCCGTGTCGGCATGCAGTACAGCTGGTGGGATGACGACCTGAGCGGCGAGACCGACGCGATCGCCAGCAACGAGACGCGCCACAACGCGATTCGCTACCAGTACGAAGCGGACACCTTCAAGGCCGGTATCGCGATCGAAGAGCTGGAAGATTCCTACGACACAAAGCCGGGCGAAAATGCCAACAATGTCGGCATTACCGGTCAGATCTCCGGCACTGCCGGTATCTTCTCCGCATACCTGCTCGGCGGCTATGACGTCGATACGGAAGAAGGCGCTGTTCGCGCCATCATCTATGCCGATCTCGGCCCGGGTCAGCTCGGCGTCTACGGTGCGTATGCTACGGGCGCCAACTACTATTACGAAGAGTCCGAGTGGACTGTCGGTGCCCAGTACGAACTGAAGATCAACGACAAGTGGGCGATCACCCCCGGCGCCCAGTATTTCGACAAGATCGCACTCAGCCGCAACGGTGAAGGCTTCACCGGAGGCGACGCCTGGACCGGCGGCGTGACCGTGGACTACGCCATCACGGAAGGCCTGCGTAGCAAGCTGAGCGTCCAGTATCATGACGAAGATGGTGCTGACGACGAAGTCTTCGGCTTCCTCCGCCTGCAGCGCGATTTCTAAGAAGCGCATCGGAACAAGGCCTGCCGCGTCCATTCGCGGCCGGCCACCGGTTCGTCACGGATTTGATTGACCTCCGATCAGTGACGGGGGCGGCCGTTTCCCACCGGCCGTCCCACACGTCCGGAGCCTGGCCTGAGACGTATCAGGAGGCCAGTGTCCTTGCCTGCGGGCATTTTTCGGCGTCGATGGTCGCGAGTTCCGAAATTGCATCCTCCACGGACTTTTCACCCAGCAGGACGAGCAGCGCCTGTTCGGCCTCCTTGCTCAGCTTTGTCGACCATTCGTTGATATTGCTGGAAATGAAGCACTCCGCCGGAATGTCTTCGCGCGTCGCCCATATTTTCTTGCCCGGTGTCACGGCAAGATAGATTTCGCTCAGGTAGATCTTCTCTGCGGGGCGTCCCAGGCGGTATCCCCCCTGATAGCCTTCCGATGACGTCAGGATATTCTGCTGCATGAGTGGGGCCACGAGCTTGCGCACGAGGCTAGGCTTGGCATCGAGCTTCGCTGCCAGCGTATCGCTCGTCGAGCGAGCCTTGTTCCTTTCGTTGACGGCCACTGTCATAATGATCTGCAGGGCCGACGAGAAGCGCGTGTCCATCATGGATGAACATACTAATCAAGACTTTTGAAAATGCCAGACGGTCCATGCGGACATAGTGAAACTCTCCGGCAATTTTTTGCCAGAGATGACAATCATCGGTAGAACAGGGCCGTCGAGCCCTGCCACTTGGGTTTCAGCGCAAAACCTGCAAGATGAAACTCGACTTTGATATGGAGTTTTCCTTGGTCGGTTTCAATGGGGATAATCCTCATATTGAGGGACCGTTTGTAATTTTATGTTTCTCGCGCGGGAAGAAGAGCAATTGCTTCGCCAGAGCGGAAGCGGGCCGCAAAGGAGGCCAGACGCTCAGAGTGGGAAGGGCTCGTTTCGAGGAGCTGTGCGGAGTTTGCAAGAGCCATCGCCAGAAACGAAAAAGCTCTGCATCCTTTTGGGATTGCAGAGCTTTTTGGGAATTTGGTGCCAGAAGAGGACTCGAATATTTTCATTAATTATCTGAATTTATTAGGATATATCTGGAGCAATTCGCTTTCGTACCAACAAAAATACCAACAAACCGAAATCCGTGTTTCGAATGGCAGTCTTGCCGAAAGCAATTCTAGGCTGTCCACAACAAAGTCAGGCGCCTTTGCGAACAGCCGCATCAATCCGGCTGAATTCCTTGCCCTCAATCATCTGGAACAGGCAGGAACCGCCGGACCTATCCGCCCATAACTCGCCGACAAGCCGCTTTTCTTTGGCATCGTCAGCTGTCGCGATATGCGAACCTTTGTATTCTAACACGAGATAGCGCCCATCGTTAAGCAGCGCCACGAAATCGGGATAGAACTTGTCCGTTGCCGTTTGCAGCCAAAACGAGTTGGGCTGCTGTGATGTATTCCGCACCCAAGCCTTAACCTCTGGCATCCGCTCCAGATAGACCGCGCATTCGTGTTCCTCGCCGGAAGGCTCCAGATCGCCGATCACCCGGAACAAATGGTTCTTGAAGTCGGTCCGACCCTTGTAAGGCTGCCGGTAGGCATACCGATTTTCCTCGAAGACAAGCTCTAGGTCGCCGCTCGTTCTGAAGTCCAAGCCGCTTTGCGGAATGAGGGCATGCTGAAAGGCCTGTGTCTCCCTTCCGTCGCGATGCTTGGCGATCACCTTCACAATGGCCTCCACAAGCCGGAACTTCGCCCGCGCCAAGGCTTCGAGCGACATGCCGGTTCGCGTAGCAATCACGTCGAGCGCTTTTGAAATGAAAAGCGTCGAAGAGACGCGGGTAATGTCGCGCCGTGCCGAGTACGGAAGCCGGCGGTCAAGCCAATTCACTAGCGCGTTTCTCGTCCAGCCGCGTTCCTGAAGATTGAACATAAGCTGCTCGTGCAGCTCGGTGACAAACGCCACATTCACATGGCCGGACTGATCCACGTCCACGTGGGCTTCGTCGCGCGCCTCTTTAGGCGGCACGAAATACTCCATGATTTGCACCGGATCGTCGTTCTCCAGCTTCCAAGGTATATCGAGGAAGTGTCCACGGTCGAAAAGCTGCAAGCCGTGCGCGGTGTTTACGGCAAGGCGCGGAACAGCGAAGCGGGTAACTTCCCGTTCTTCGCCGATCGATTTCAGCCGTGCGCCTCGCGATTTATGGACAAGCGCTTCCACCATGCCGGCGGCGGCATCGGGTAGGGCCAGTAGCAAGGCCGTCTTGTCGTAGTCGGTGAGTGCGCCGCGTGCGCGGATCACCTGCTTTGCGGCGTCGAATTCGACTCGCCCGCCGGTCAGTGCCAGAACATTTTTCTCGAAGGCTTGGAAGTTCAACGCAAAGGGTACGGCCTCTTCGTGAATATACGCGGCCCCGCCATCTTCCATTCCATGCAGCGGCTCCGCTACCGCCCGCACCAGCGCTCGCGCTTCTACGCGCTCGAAGCCGTTGTTCACCAATCCGTCGCGCAAGGTGTTCGCGGCATTCTGAAAGCTCGTCGTCGTGGCGAAGGCATAGGCGCGGTTCAGATCCTCGTTAAGCTTTCGCTTGGCGTATGGGAGGCGAAGAACGCGACCCAATATCTGTTCCACGGCGCGCGCCGACTTCTGTTCGGCGACCGAACACAGCACATAGGCGAAGGAGCAATCCCAGCCCTCTTTCAGCGCCTGCTGTGTGATAATGAAGCGTACTTTGCAGTCGCGGTTGAACAGATCGACGCCATCAAGCCCTTTGCTGTCGCCGGTTGCGATCACGATATGCTCTTCCGGCACGCGGAAGTCTTCGATGAGCAGCTTCTTCACCTCGTCAGCATGCAGCGTCGGCCTGTCCTTGGAACGCGGTTCGGCCTGCAGCAGCATCACTGGGCGGACAAATTCGCCCGTCACCGCCTCTTCCGACCGTGCCGTCGCTGAAAGCTCGTCAAGCCATGCCATCGCATCGCCGATCGTATCGCGCGGATCGGAACGCCCGCGAAGGATCACTGGAAGCTTGATCATCTCTTCGGCTTTGAGTTCTGCCGCAGAAACATGATGCAGCACATTCGAGGCGTAGATGCCCCCTTCAGAATTGTGCTCTTCCGGCGTGACGGGGGTCGCCGTGAATTCCACAATCAACGAGGGAGAAAGCCGCCCCAGCGTATCGAATGAAAGATCTGTTCGGGCGTTATGCGCTTCGTCGACGATTACCATCGGCCGGCGCATGCGCAGCACATTGGCGAGCGACGGCAGAGGATCACCGGAAGGGCCGGCTTCAAGAATGGCCCGCTGTTCATTGGCGATGCCGCTAAAATGGTCCATCAGTTCGCCATTGGCCTCATATACCTTGCGGCCTTCTGTCTTTTCCACGCGAAAAGCCTGAATGGTGGCGACGATGATAACCGCGCCACCGTCATAATCCGCTCGCTTGGCATAAAGGGCATCCTGAATGGTCATGACCTGGACATTCTCGCCGAAGCGGTCAGCTAGCGCCCGGCGGTTGGAATGCGCGCGGTCCGAAAGCGTTGCCAACGTCTGCTCACGAATTGCGTCTGAAGGCACCAACCAAAGCACGGTTGGATTGTCGCACCGAAGAAAACTATCGGCGGCAACGCCGATGCTGTGAGCCGCAAGAATAGTCTTGCCGCCGCCGGTTGGTACGCGCAGGCAGATATAGGGGAGACCCGGCAATCCCGGCGGCTGAAAGAATTGACGTTTCGTCAACGCATAAAAGGCGGTGTCGGCATCGTTCAGTTCGACGGCTTTTTCGAGATATCGGCGAAGGCTTGAAAGCGTCTGAAGCTGATAGTTCTTGAGCGAAAAGAGGGGGAGCGTCATCTCCTCAAATCCCTTCAATCTGATAAGGAATCTGCTTGAAGGTAACGCCAAGGCTGGCCAGCCTGCTATCCGGCACCGTGCAACCCTCGGCATAAACGATGCGCGCGCCGTCGAATCCCGGATCCGGCAAGGGCAGATTTTCGAGCATGGCGCCTGTTAGCACATTGCCGAATTTCTCATATGCCACGCCAACGCTTTCTGACGAAAGCAGCAGATAGATCGCCCGGTTCTGGAAGGTGCCGATGAGCGGTGAGGCGCCATCGGCGCGCTTTGGAATCGGCGATCCAGTTTCGCAGAAGAACACATGCGCGGCCAGATCGGCAAAGGTTACGGCCGGCGATACATTGCCATCGGAATCGAACAGCGGTTCGCCGAGGGTGCAGAAACGGAAGCCGCCGCCCAATCCGAGCACGTTGCAAATTTTACCGCTTTTATCTGCAAACTGGTAGCCTCCTATCGCTGCCTTCAATCTGGAGCTAGTTTTCCCCACGGCAATTTCTGCGTCGAGTTCCACCAGAATAAAATTTCGGTTTCCCCCAAGCTCGGAGTTGTTTGCCAACAAAGAGTGCGCTGTAGTACCTGATCCGGAGAAGGAATCTAAAACAATTGAATCTTCCGGTTCGGCGCCAATCTTAAGCAAGTAAGCGATGAGGTCTACCGGCTTTGGATAATCGAACTCAACACCCATTTTCCGCAGTTCATTTTTGCTACGTTCTGTAGTGCCAAGCCCACGCAATACGGACAATATATTTCGCGCGGCGACACGAGTTTTACGATATCGAATGCAGCCGTTACGGTTTATATAGAATTGGATTTCATCCTCGCCCTCTTTAACTGGCTCAAAGCTATTGGAAATGAATTCACCAAGCTTCTTTGAATTAGCCCACCCCGAGAAGAGGCGAACCTCCCTAGTTAGCTTCCCATCGATGATCTCCAAATCGTCTAGGCGGACAGGAACGTTGGAGATAGAATAACGTTTCTGAAGATCACGGCTAATCTCTTTCTCGGTATATGCAATATTCAAAAATTGATCGTCTACACGCTCCTTCTCAAGATTCAAATTATCGATTGAAGCAGGAAAACCAATCGGAAGGGTGACTATAGAAGGAGGGTTTTTTGGTCCGTTCTTTGTAATGTTGTTGTCGGCGTAACCAGCCAGCAAATTGCTGCCTTCTGGCGTGTTGGGGTCTACAACAGACCCGAAAGCGTATTTCCTAAATTTTTTATTCGCGCAATAACAAATAACGTACTCATGATTCACTTTAATTTGGAGTTGGTTGTCGGTATTTCCTTCGGTGTTCCACACAAAGTCGGCAACATGGTTTGGCTTACCAAATATTGCGTCACATATTATTTTAAGATTATGAAATTCATTATGATCGCAGGAGACAAGAAAAACACCATCATCACTTAAAAACTCCTTCAGCAGCCGCAAGCGCGGATACATCATGCAAAGCCATTTATCATGGCGGGACAGGTCTTCCGCTTCCTTACCTACGACGCTGCCAAGCCATGCTCGGATTTCCGGCGAGTTCACATTGTCGTTATATACCCAGCTTTCATTGCCGGTGTTATACGGCGGATCGATATATATGCACTTCACCTTGCCGGCGTAGTAGGGCAGCAGGGCTTTTAGCGCTTCGAGATTGTCGCCCTGCACCAGAAGATTGCCGGCATCGGGATCACCGTGGCTTTTGTCCTTGTCGCAATGGATGAGCCGATAGGGTACCTCGCGATGATGGTTCACCACCGCCTTTTTGCCGATCCAGTCGAGTGTGGGCATGGAATTTCCTGCAATCTATCATTGGTTCAATGACAAGCTTTGTAGACACCCCCTATCGCCCTGTCACGCCCTCTTGCGCAGGCTCTCCACAAGCGCCGCAATCTGTTCAATTTCGTTGCCGGTGCGCCCTTCTGGTTCGTCCTTGAGCGCCGCAATGATCTCCGCCTGCCGATTGGTGGCGACCATCCCGTAGCTGGATAGCGTGGTCAACATGCTTTCATGGCCCAGGTTCTGGCTCCACGCCTTCATTGCTTCGGTATTGGGGCAAATCCTCATGCCCAGCGCCGCCAGCGTATCGCGCAGGCAATGCGGATTGCTGTAAGGCAAGCCAGCCGCCTCGAAAGCGGATTTGAAAATGCGTCGGATCGCGCCGGCATCTTTCCAATGTTCACGGGAAAGGCCTGCGGCACCGAACAGTCCGCTATTGCTGAGCGCAACTTTCGTTGCCGGAAACAGCGGATCGTCCGGCCCGAACAACAGCGCGCTTTTCAAATGCCCCATCCAATCGGCAAAGATCGCTTCCACCTCGTCGCCAACGGGAAAGAAGACCGTGGTGAAAGTTTTGCGGTTTTTGGTCCGCACCTCGCGCGCATCCTGATCGACCCTTCTTTCAAGAAGTTCGATATGCTTGAGCTTGAAGGAAGCAATCGCGCTGTCCCGTGCACCTGTCAGCAGCGTGAAGGCGACAATGGCCCGGTCCCGCTTTTCAACGTCGCTGCCAACAGGCATTTTCGAAAGCACAAGCTTGACCTGTTCGACCGTCGGCACCCGCTTTTCGCGGCGCGCTGTGGCAATACGGCTGTCATTGGCTGATGGATTGAAATAATCAGAATCTGCATAGGCAATACGCGACCTGTATCCCGGCTGCCCGGCTAGCCAGTGAACGAAATTCTTGAGCTGCATCAGCCGCGAATGGATTGTGGCTTTGGCAAGCGGTTTGCCGGTCTTATCGTTTCGCTGTTTTGCAATAAAGGCCTTGAAGCCCTTGGCCAGCTCTATATGGAAGCTGGCGAAGTCGCGGTGGTTCGACCATCGCTCGAAGCCGGAAATCGCTGCGGCGGCGATATCAACGCTGCTGACGTCCATGCGCTTTGCTTCCTTCAGATAATCGAAGTAGCGGCGCTTTATCCGCTCGTTTTTCGGATGATGTTTTCTCATGCTGTCAGTTCCTTCTCGAAGTGATCATTTCCACTAGGCTTGCCCATATCGGTTAGGCGTGGATCACCGTGGGGAAACGAAACCTCCGCTTGCCGCTCCAGCACTGGTAGTTTCGACGCGCTGACGTTCTTGTGCATGATAGTTCCGCAATCCTCGCAGATCGCGCTAAGCTGCCCGCTGAACACGGTTCTAGGGACGTAATCCATCAAGCCGCCGGCAGCGGTTCTCGGCGCGCGGCAACGGAAGCAATAGAGTTCGTGAGGCTGACACCGCTGTTTCGGTTTGCGCTGCTTGTCGAAGAAATCGATCAGGTCCCCCCCCAAAATCAGGAAGGGCCTTTGTTCCGAGATATGCGGCAAGCCGTGTTTGAGCCATCGGCGAACACTTCCCTTTGCAACGTTGAGGGTGAGCGCCGCCTCTTCGACCGTGTAGTTGCGATGCTGCTTGATAGCGCGCCGGTTTGGGCGGTGCCGGGCCATTTATCGGCCCCCGTTGTCAATCAGCGCGCGGATGTCTTCAACCCGCCACGCGGTGATGCGCGGCCCAAGTTTCACCGGCTTGGGAAACCGCCCGTCCTTAATGCCCGCCCACCATGTGGACTTGCTGACAGGAATGGGGCCACTGGGAGCGATGATTGAGGAAAGCCGGACGAAGCCGGTAGTCGGGAAGTTTGATGTGTTCGGCATGGTGCCACCTCGTCTTGTTGAAAGTGAGGTGGTTCTAGATTGGCCGATAAGGGCTTTGGCCGAATTCGGTTTAGGCGAAACCGAATTCGATTTTGAGGACGACTATTCGGTTTCGCTGCCGTCAAGCAGGCCCTTTGCCTCGTTCAAATATTTTCTGATCGTATCCGCGTCTAGAGAAATGCCGCGTGTTGCCAGATCGGTTTCAATTTCAGACGTCGCCGCATTCTTCGCGGATTTGGGATTATAACCATAGCCCCCCATAGCCATACCGATTGCAAGCTTCAGCAAACTTTCCCGTTCGCGGCTTCCAAAAACCTTGTCAGGACGTCCGTTCGATTCGGTTTGGAACTTTGCAACTTTTGCAGATAGCTCGTCATTCGCCTCTTTGTATTGGCCAATTATTTCTCGATAGTCGGCCTCTTGTTGCTTGTGACTAGCTAACAGTTCCGACGTGAAATCCAGCCGTTCCTGCATGTCCGTCGCATAGGACTGTCGCGCCTCCTCAAGTTTAAGCCTCAGGGCAGCGGATGTTTCTGACTGGGCGTCGTAAAGTGTTTTCCAGTCGCATATCTGAATGCCGAGGGCCTTAACTTCATCGACAAGGTCACTTGGAAAAGCGATTTTAATCCTAGCGGCCCAGGCAAGGACCAGTGATGGTATAGTCGAATCCCAAAGCTGCCCCATCGTCTTTGCGCGAACGAACAACGAGTGCCTTTCGCCATAGAGCGCCACAAAATGGGGCTGCGGGTTCTGTCTTACAAACCGGCCAGCGTTGACGATACGTGGGTCTCTGCCAAAGCTAAGCGCGGTCGCCTCTTCAAGAGTCCAATAGGGCATTTTCGCCCAATACGTGAAGTCCGCCATGGCCTCCGGGCGATTGAAAAACAACTGCCGATCACGCTCTTCTTGTGCAAGCCGTAAATCCTCAAGCTGTTTAGCCCGCGTCTCTTCGACCAGCTTTGCGCGAGCCTCATCTGAAAGCGCCATAAGTTCCTTCCGGTATCGTTTTATGGCCTCACCGTCGAGAGTTGGTTTTGATGGCGATTTCATCCGCGATATTGAGGGAGGAAGATTCAACTGGTTCAGTTCAGGGAAACGTGCGCTCAACAGAAAGTGAATTGGGTCGGCTTTGTACAGATGCGCTGGAATTGTGGCCACGACCTATCCGATTCGCTTGTTTAATCGGACAATATCGTACGTCAAAAAACTATTACGCGGCAGTGTGGCAAGCGCTATTTCCACTATCCGCGAAGCGCAATGATCTCGGAAGCCCACCATTCCGCCATCTTCGTCCGCTCTTCCCAATAGAGCGCGCGGTGATAGGCCTTGCGAACTTCATCCGCCCCAATATGTGCCAATTCCGCTTCTATCGCGTCCGGCGACCAGTTGCCGCTTTCGTTCAAAAGCGACGAAGCGCTTGCTCTGAAGCCGTGGGAGGTGGCTTCGTGTTGAGCGAAGCCCATGCGCCGCAAGGCGCTATTCATGGTGTTCTCGCTCATGCTGCGGGTGCGGGACGTAACAGCTGGAAACAACTGCCTGCCGTCGCCGGTCAACTCGTAAAGGTTCTTCAGAATCGCCAAGGATTCTGCAGAAAGCGGTTTACGATGTTCTCGCCGCATTTTCATGCGCGATGTCGGGATGGTCCAAATCGCCTGTTCAAAATCGATTTCCTTCCATTCGGCTTGGCGAAGCTCACCCGGTCGCGGGTACAGCAGGGCCATCAGCTGAAGTGCCGCCCGCGTTTCAGGCATACCCTCATAGTCCCAGATAGCGCGAAGCAGCCCCCCATATGCTTTTCTTTCCGTTATCGCCGCACGATGCGAGACTGTGGGCACCGTTAGAGCACCCTTCAAACCGAACGTGGGATCGTTGTTGGTCCGCGCCGTCGCGATGGCATAGCGGAATATTTGCCCGATGGTCGAACGGACGCGACGGGCCGTTTCGTAATTGCCCTTGGCTTCGATCCTTCGCAGCGGGACAAGGATTTCGGCAGCAGTAATTTCCGATATGGCCCGCGACCCGATATCAGACATGGCAAGACTTAGCAGCCATTCCTTCTTGTTCTGTGTCGTATCAGCCTTGCCCTCTTTCGCGATCTTCATAAGGTATTCGTCCGCCACCACCTTGAACGTCACCGCATTGCTGACCTGTTTGGCGATGCGCGCAAGCTTCGTGTGCTGTGAAGGATCGATTCCTTTGGCCAGCAAAACTTTGGCGCTGTCCCGCTGACGACGGGCATCAGCAAGAGAAACCGACGGATAGGCTCCAAAAGCCATGGTCTTCTGTTTGCCAGCGAACCGATAGGACAGCCGCCATAGCTTTGAGCCTTGCGGAGAAAGCAGGATATGCAGCCCGCCGCCGTCACTATACTTCGTTGGGCGTCCTGTCGGCTTCAGCGCCTTTAAGGCGGTGTCAGTGAGCGCCATGTTGGTATCCAGACAGAAATTTGTTGGCATCGGGCCAAGCCGCTGTTGGCATTTTCTGCCAAGCACCAACGATGCTACCAACAAAATTCTCGGATGCAACAGGATGCTACTGGACGCCAGACAACAAAAAAGCCCGGAAAACCGAGCTTTCTTTAGTGTTTCTGGACCATCTAGGACGGTCTAAAACGGGAATTTGGTGCCCAGAAGAGGACTCGAACCTCCACACCCTTTCGAGTACCAGCACCTGAAGCTGGCGCGTCTACCAATTCCGCCATCTGGGCGACGGAGGGGGATGTACGGGGCTGACGCGCAGGTGTCAACAGGGTTTTTGAACTTTTCTTGAAAACTCCTGCAATAAGTGCATCAAGCACTTGGTTTGCAAGGGTTTTCCGATGGAATCAATTCCACTGGAAAGACACCGAACTGTCATCTTCCCCGTTGCGAATCGAAGGCGCGAATCCGGCCGAGACCCCGTTCAAGTAATGACTCGGCTTTCTCCTCTGTTTCTGCCTCCACATAGCAACGCATTTCCGGCGCATTTCCGGATGGGCGGAAGTGGATGATGCTCATATCGGAGAGCGTGACACGCAATCCGTCGATGTCGCTGACCGATTGCGGCGTGCCGATCGGCTCGAGGAAGTCGGAGAGATTGTCGTTGCCCCCACGAAGGTAGGTCATCAGCGCGCCGCTCGTCTCCAGCGGGAAATTCTCGATGCGGTCGGCGAGAGCGATGGGCAGGGCATAGGCCCGTGAGAGTTCAGAGAGCGACGTACGGCGCTGAACGGCGAGGGAGAGCACGGCCAACACCGGCAGGAAGCTGTCGCGCGTCGGCAGTGCCTTCAGGATCCCACCATTGAGCGCGAAGTCCGTCGCGGTCAGTGTGCCACCGTTCGCCTCGAAACCGACGACGCCTGTTTCGCCGCTGTTCACGGCGTCCTGCATCGCTTCGATGACAAAGGGTGAGCCGACCCGCGTTCGAAGCACCGTGAGTCCTTCCTGGCGCTCCAGGCCCGAATTGGAGGTGATTGGCGTCACGGCAACCGTGGCATCGACGAATTGCGCGGCGATCAGGCCCAGAAGGTCGCCCCGCAGCGGCAGGCCGGTCTCGTCGCTGACCAAGGGGCGATCGCCGTCGCCATCGGCCGATACGATGGCGTCGAGGCGGTGTTCTCTGGCCCATCCCTTGAGCAGGTCAATCGTGTCAGGCGAAACCGCCTCCGTGTCGACCGGAATAAAATCGACGGAGCGCCCGAGGGGAACGACATTGGCGCCGTAATGCGACAGCACGTCAACGAACATGTCGCGCGCCACGGTGCTGTGCTGGTAGACGCCGACCTTCAGGCCGGCCAAGGCTCCCGCCGGCAAGATCGCCTTGTTGCGAGAGGCAAACAGGCTCTCGGCCTGGGGAGCGTGATCCTCGGCGCTTCCCGGCGTCGCGTCGATGGGCGAGGTTTGCAATCGGATGGCCTGCGCGGCTGCGCCAATGGCCTGCTCGTCGCTTTTGGCGATCTCGCCATCCGGACGGTAGAACTTGATGCCGTTGCGATCGGCCGGAATATGCGAGCCGGTGATCATCAGGCCGGCGGCACTCTTTTCAAGGCCGTAGAGCGCCAGCGCCGGCGTCGGAACGGTGCCGCAATCGAGAACCGTCAAGCCGGCGCGACCGAGCGCGCCGGCGCAGATAGCCGAAATCGATGGGCTTGAATCGCGAAAGTCGCGGCCGAGCAGAACGGGATCACCGGGCTTGGCCTGGCCGGAGGACAGAAGATACTGCGCAAAGGCGGTGGCGTAGAGAGCGGCGGCAGGACCGTTCAGGTCCGTGGACAGGCCGCGCAGGCCGCTGGTTCCGAATTTCAAGCTCAAGGGATTCTCCGTCAGGCTGACAGTTTTCAGGCGTGGATTCACGTGACTCAATCGAAATAGTGGAGCATTCTGGATTTTCAGTAAGGACTGGGCGTCGGCGGACGCGGAAATGACAGGCGAGGCAAAATCTGAAACACGAATAATGCAGAAATGATGATCCTTATATCAAACAGGGACAGCAGCCGAAGCAAACCCTTTTGGGAGAAGTGAGGACACAAATGACGGGATTTCGACATTTCATTATCGGATGCGTGCTCAGTGCAGCCTCCATTATGATGCCTGTGGTACAGACACAGGCCTTTCCATTGCCAGCCGGTGACGTGACGGTCGCACGTCAGACGGACGTTCAGACCATCGCCCGCCGCGGCGGCGGCGTCCCGGAATATCGTGGCGGATACAATCGCCACTATCGGCCCGGATATAATTACCGGCCCAGCCACCGGCCCTATTACGGCTATCGTCCGGGCCATGGCTACCGACCCTACTACAACCGCCCCTACTATGGTGGGTATAGGCCATATTATGGATACCGGCCGTATTATCGCCCGGGTGTCAACGTCTATGTCACCCCGCGGCCTTACTATAACGATTCCTATTACGGCAATCAGTCCTACGGCAATTCGCATGTGGACTGGTGCCTGGCCCGGTATCGTTCGTATGATCCGGCGACGGACAGTTTCATCACCTATGGCGGGGTCGCCAAAGTCTGCATCTCGCCGTATCGATGAACCGTGAGGGGTGGAAACGGCAGATTTTCCGCCGTTTTTGCCTCAGCTCGTGGCGGTATCCCAGAGCCACAGTATCACAGCGTAACGTGTCGCCTTGCCGACCGTTACGTAGACGAGGAAGATGGGTATTGGCGTGCGCAGCAGCCCTGCCGCCAGGGTCAGCGGATCGCCGACGACCGGAAGCCATGAGAACAGCAGTATGGGGCGGCCGAAGCGGGCAAACAGCCTTTCGGCCTTCTGGCGGCTTGCGGGACTGACGGGAAACCAGCGGCGATCCTCGAAGCGCGTGAGAAAGCGGCCGAGCGCATAGTTGACCACCGCGCCAAGCACGTTCCCCAGCGTCGCTGCAAGAAACAGCAGGAACAGCGATGCTTGAGGCAGGCTTGCAGCGGCAAGCAGAGCCGCTTCCGATATGCCGACGAGGAGGGTTGCCGACAGGAACGCGGCACTGAAGACGCCGAACAGCACACTGGCGGTCAAGTCAGGTCCGGTCCGTATGGCCGAGATCGCGGTCCGGCTCGATGATGTCGCGCACGCGCTGTTTCAATTCCTTCGGTCCCGGAAAGCCGCCATCCCGCTTGCGCTCCCAGATCAGGGCGCCGTTCACCTGGATCTCGAAATTGCCGCCGGTGCCGGGAATGAGCGCCACTTCGCCGAGACTGTCACCGAATGTTGAAAGCAGTTCCTGTGCCATCCAGGCCGCGCGCAGCAACCAGTTACATTGGGTGCAATAAAGGATGGTGACGCGCGGCTTGTCGCTCATGGGTATTTCCGTGGTTTCCGAACGAGGCGGACGTTAGTCGTCCGCCAGAATTGCCGCAACCCCGATACAGCAAGGCGGCCTCACGAAAATGTCAACTAAATTTATCAGGTTTTCGGGTGCGGCAACTTGCCCCGGCGGATTTTCGCGGCAAGAAAATGTTGCGTTGCGAAATTTCAAAGGACACG
Source organism: Rhizobium sp. Leaf453 (assembly GCF_001425605.1). Taxonomy (GTDB): domain Bacteria; phylum Pseudomonadota; class Alphaproteobacteria; order Rhizobiales; family Rhizobiaceae; genus Pararhizobium. The sequence continues at coordinate 631,821 of NZ_LMRG01000012.1, forward strand.
ACATGACCGACATCACCTCCACACGCCCGCCGGCGATGGTCCCCGCTCTCCAGCGACTCTATCTGCCGTTCGACACCACCGCCGAGACGCTGCTGCGCGTGGTCGCCGGCGTCCTGCTCGTCACCCATGGTTATGTCAAGATCATCAACCCGTTCGGCGCCGTCGGCATGGTGGAAGGCCTCGGCTTCTATCCGGGCGTCTTCTGGTCGCCGCTGCTGTCAGCCACAGAGTTCTTCGGTGGCATCCTCGTCGCCATCGGCCTATTCACCCGCCCGGCCTCGTTCGCCGCGATGATCGTGCTGCTGGTGACGGTCTATTTCCACGGCATCGTGCAGGGCGAAGGCCTCGGCGGCGCTGAAAAATCCATCCTCTGGGCAGCGATCTTCCTGTTCTTCGCCATCCGCGGCTCGAATTCGCTGTCGGTTGACGCCAAGCTCGGCCGGCAGATCTAAGAGCGTAAATTCAGGGCTGCGGCTGTGATGCCGTGGCCCTATTCCGCATATACACCTTGCGCATTTTCCAGCGCTTGCAAGCAAAACATCTTGAACTTGAGAAGCTTTTTCTCGCTGCCAAAAATTCGTTTCGGCAAGGCGATTTCTGCCTCCGAGCCCCCAAATATCATGAGGTAGTTTTCGGTCTCCCGGATTTCGGTGACCTCCTGCCACGGTATCTCGATTTTTCGTCCTCCACCATCGTAGGTCAGGGACTGAAAGTCGACGTCACATGTGACATCGCTCCCTTTGGTAAAACGCCGAAGGGAAATCTTGAAATAGATTTTCAGCACGAAATGCGCGATGACGGCAATCAGCGCAAAAATCCCAAAGCGAAGACTGAAATCCATCTTTCCGACATTCGGGGAAACCGAATAGAGGACCAGCATGGTCATTAGCGACACGAAGCAGAGAAATAGAACGTAATAAGAATATTGGAACGTGTTGCGAATACGCAGAAATAATCGATCTAAATAATCCCGGTCTCTATTTGCGGATATTTCGCGAACGACTTCCGTTGCGATAAACGTATCCAAACCGTTGGCTCGAAATTCCAGCCGCCAATTGCCGCCCGCTCTTGCAGCGGACAGCAATTTTTCCAACGGAAAGTCCATCGAAGCTTTTTACAGCGTGCGAGTGATATGCTCGACGCGGAAGCACTCGATCGTGTCGCCGGCGCGGATGTCTTCGTAATTCTCGAAGGCCATGCCGCATTCCTGGCCCATCGGCACTTCGGAGACTTCGTCCTTGAAGCGCTTGAGGGTCTTGAGCTTGCCTTCGTGGATGACGACGTTGTCTCGCACGAGGCGAACACCTGCACCACGCTCGACCTTGCCTTCGATGACGCGGCAACCCGCAACCTTGCCGGTCTTGGTGATGTTGAACACTTCCAGGATTTCGGCATTGCCGAGGAAGGTTTCGCGACGCTCCGGCGAGAGCAGGCCCGACATCGCTGCCTTCACGTCATCCACCAGATCGTAGATGATGTTGTAGTAGCGGATCTCGATCCCGGCGCGCTCGGCAGCCGTGCGGGCCTGTGCGTTGGCACGAACGTTGAAGCCGATGATGGCCGCGTTCGAGGCTTCCGCCAGCGAGATGTCGGATTCGGTGATCCCACCGGCACCCGAATGCACGATGCGCGCCCGGACTTCGTCGGTTCCCAGCTTGTCGAGTGCGCCGGCAATGGCTTCGATCGAGCCCTGCACGTCGCCCTTGATGACCAGCGGGAATTCCTTGAGGCCGGTATTCTGCAGCGTCATCATCATCTGCTCGAGCGAACCGCGCTGGCCCGATGCACGGGCAACGGCCTTGTCACGGGTCAGGCGCTGACGATACTCGGAGATTTCGCGAGCACGGCTTTCGTTCTCGACGACGGCGAAGCGGTCACCCGCCTGCGGCGTTCCGGAAAGACCGAGGACTTCGACCGGAGTGGCCGGGCCTGCGGACTTCACATGCTCGCCCTTGTCGTTGACCAGAGCCCGCACGCGGCCCCACTGATCGCCGGCAACGATGATCTGGCCAGGCGTCAGCGTACCCTTCTGGACGAGCACGGTCGCAACCGAGCCGCGACCACGGTCGAGCTGGGCTTCGACAACGGTACCTTCAGCGGAACGATCCGGATCGGCCTTGAGGTCGAGGATTTCCGCCTGCAGCAGGATGGCTTCGAGCAGCTTGTCCAGGTTCTTGCGGGTCTTGGCCGAAACCTCGACGTCAAGAACTTCACCGCCCATGGATTCCACGAAGACTTCGTGCTGAAGCAACTGCTGGCGCACCTTGTCCGGGTTTGCCTCATGCTTGTCGATCTTGTTGATCGCCACGATGATCGGAACGCCGGCAGCCTTGGCATGGCTGATGGATTCGATCGTCTGCGGCATGACGCTGTCATCGGCCGCGACGACGAGGACGGCAATGTCGGTCGCCTGCGCACCACGGGCACGCATTGCAGTAAACGCCGCGTGGCCGGGGGTGTCGATGAAGGTGATCTTGTTGCCGTTCTGCTCGACCTGATAGGCGCCTATATGCTGCGTAATACCGCCGGCTTCGCCCGAGACGACGCTCGTCTGACGAATGGCGTCGAGCAGCGAGGTCTTGCCGTGGTCGACGTGACCCATGATCGTGACGATCGGCGGACGCGATACCATGGCGTTGTCGTCGTCGGACTTGCTGAAGAGGCCTTCTTCAACGTCCGATTCCGAAACGCGCTTCACTGTGTGGCCAAATTCGCTGGCGATGAGTTCCGCGAGGTCGGCGTCGATGACGTCGCCCGGCTTCATCATCTGGCCTTCCTTCATCAGGTATTTGATCACGTCGACGGCCCGTTCGGCCATACGCTGCGACAGTTCCTGAATGGTGATGGTTTCCGGCAGGATGACTTCGCGCATGACCTTTTCGCGCGTTTCCTGCATCTGGCTGCGGCGGAACTTCTCCTGACGGCGGCGTATGGCGGCCATGGAACGGCCACGCGAGCTACCTTCGTCATCGAGAGCGGCTGTCAGGGTCAGCTTGCCCTTGCGACGTTCTTCTTCCGTCTTCGGACGAGCCGGAACCTTGGCCGGTTCAGGACGAACGACCTTGCCACGTGCCGGAGCCGCAGCACCGCCACGGTTCGGACGGGCGTCTTCTTCCTCGGTCTCTGTCTTGCGGCGAAGGCCTGCCGGCGGCACTGCCGTCGTGGTGGTTGCAGGCTTTGCAGTCTGTTGCGCGCGTGCCTGATCTTCAGCCTTGCGGGCTGCGACGGCGGCGGCCTGGGCTTCAGCGGCCTGTGCGGCTTCAGCTGCTGCCTTTTCGGCTTCGCGTTCGGCCGGCGTGCGCGCTGCTTCTTCGGCTGCGAGGCGGGCGGCTTCGGCCTGCTCTGCCTTCAGGCGCTCGGCTTCTTCAGCTGCGCGGCGTGCCTCTTCGGCAGCGCGGCGCTTGGCGTCTTCGGCGTCACGGATCTGGGCTTCGGCCAGCGCACGACGGCGGGCGTCGATCTCGCCAGCGGAAAGCTGGTTGAGAACCACGCCCACACGCGGGCGATTGTTGTTGTCCTGGCGATTATCCTGCTGGCGCGGCTGTTGCTGCTGCGGGGCAGGGCGCGACGGCTGATGCTGCTGGACCGGCGCCGGGCGCGGCTCGGGAGCGCGTACGACAGGGGCCGGCGCTGCAACGATCGGCGTGACCGGCTTTTCGTCTTCCGGCCGCATCGGGCGCCGTTTGCGTGTTTCGACCACGACTGCTTTCGTCCGGCCGCGACCCATGTCCTGCCGAACAGTTCCCTGACTGACCCCGGAGGGCTTCAGGGTCAGCGTCTTCTTGGCTCCGCCGAATGTCTTGTCGTCGTTGTTGTCGGTCATTCCGTTCCGTTCCTAAGATCAGGGCCGGATGCGTATCACCAGACCCCGCCGTTCGATTTCTTTTCTGCAATCGCGGTATTGCCGGCCTGCGCCGGTGACCCGCGTCATTGTGTCGGCAAGCCAGATTCGGCGCCAACGGCTCGAGCGGGGACGGTTCCCCGATATCGTTCGAGCATGTTTGCGCGCTTCACTACACCCTCACCCGCCTGCCCTGCAAGCGCGCAAGCATGGATAAAAGCATTCTGGCCCAAAAGCCCTTCCATTTCCGCCTCGGTGAAGAAGCGGAAGGAGGGTATTTCTTCTCCATCATCGGCGACAAAGCTCATGGCCTTGCGCGCCTGGTCAATTTTCCGCACCCCGTCGGGGGCGGCATCCACCGCGTGGAAGGTGGCAAGTGCTGCCATTCCCCGCACGGCCTGTTCCACTTTCGAGGCGCCGCTGACGAACTGGGCCGCCTTCCGCGCCATGTTCATCATGCCGGCGAGTTGCATCGCCAGGAGACGATCGACATCGTCGGCAAGCTCCGGTCCGGCTGTCACATCGGCCCGTTTCAGGCCGCGCGCGAACAGCTTCTTGGCGATCGCCTTTTCCAGCACCGCCCGTTCCGCGCTCACCCAGCAGCCGCGACCCGGCAGCTGCTTCTTGAGGTCGGCGACCACGCGACCATCCGGACCGGCGACAAAGCGGATCAGCGTTTCCGGCGTCCCGCCCTGCCGTGTCACGATGCACATGCGGCCGTTCACTGCTTCACCATCAATGTCCCCGTCAGGGTCGTTGTCCTCAACCAGCATGGCGGTTTTCAAGCAGCATCATCAGCCCGATCACGATCAGCAACGCCTTCTCAGGCGTCCTGTTCCGCGCCTTCCACGACTTCAAGTGCCTCTTCCTCGCGTGCCAGATCCTCTTCGGTGATCCAGCCGGCCGCGAGACGCGCCTGCAGGACCATGCGTTCGGCTTCGACGCGCGAGACTTCCAGCTTTGAGAACAAGCCTTCGAACTTCTTGGTCTCGCCATCCTTGCGCTCCGACCAGCCGACGAGATCGTCGGCGGCGCAGCCCGCGAAGTCTTCCATCGTCTTGATGCCGTCTTCGCCCAGCGCGACCAGCATCTGGCCGGTCATGCCATTGATCGCGCGCAGTTCGTCGGAAACGCCGAGCGCAACGCGCTTGGCATCCATTTCGGCTTCCAGGCGCTCGAGATACTCGCGTGCGCGGGTCTGCAGCTCGTTGGCGGTGTCTTCGTCGAAGCCTTCGATACCGGCGATTTCGTCGAGTTCGACATAGGCAAGCTCTTCGACGGCTGCAAAGCCTTCCGACGCGAGAACCTGGCCGACCATCTCGTCGACGTCGAGTGCTTCCATGAACAGGTTGGTGCGCTCGTTGAATTCCTTCTGGCGGCGCTCCGATTCCTCGGCTTCCGTCATGATATCGATGTCCCAGCCGGTCAGCTGCGACGCGAGGCGGACGTTCTGGCCGCGACGGCCGATGGCGAGCGACAGCTGCTCATCGGGAACCACGACTTCGATGCGCTCCGCATCCTCGTCGAGAACGACCTTGGTGACTTCAGCCGGTTGTAGCGCGTTGACGATGAACGACGCCGGATCCTGGGACCACGGAATGATGTCGATCTTTTCGCCCTGCAGTTCGCCGACAACCGCCTGGACGCGCGAACCGCGCATACCGACGCAGGCGCCGACCGGATCGATCGAACTGTCGTTCGAGATCACGGCGATCTTGGCGCGGGAGCCCGGGTCACGAGCAACCGAGCGGATCTGGATGATGCCGTCGTAGATTTCCGGAACTTCCATGGTGAAGAGCTTCACCATGAACTGCGGATGCGTACGCGACAGGAAAATCTGCGGGCCACGCTGTTCGCGACGGACGTCATAGACGTAAGAGCGGACGCGATCACCATAACGCATGTTTTCGCGCGGGATCATTTCGTCGCGGCGGATAATGCCTTCGCCACGGCCGAGATCGACGATGACGTTGCCGTATTCGACGCGCTTGACCGTGCCGTTGACGATTTCGCCGATGCGATCCTTGAATTCGTCGAACTGGCGGTCACGCTCGGCTTCGCGAACTTTCTGGACGATGACCTGCTTGGCCGACTGGGCGGCGATACGGCCGAAATCCATCGGTGGCAGCGGATCGGCGATGAAGTCGCCGAGAACGGCATCCGGGTTGCGGTCGCGGGCCAGTTCGAGCGGGATCTGCGTCGAGTAATCCTCGGCGTGCTCGACCACTTCGAGAAGGCGCTGCAGCCGGATTTCGCCGGTCTTGGAATTGATGTCGGCGCGGATGTTGCTTTCCGAACCGTAACGCGAGCGGGCTGCCTTCTGGATCGCGTCGGCCATGGCGGCCAGAACGATTTCGCGGTCGATCACCTTTTCGCGCGCGACGGCATCCGCGATCTGCAGAAGTTCGAGCCGGTTAGCACTCACTGCCATATTAAAGTCTCCGTCTGATTGCCGGGGCCTTCATCGAGGCTTCCCGCGCCCATGAACTCAATTGATCGGCGAATCTTCGTCTTCGAAGTTTTCGTTGGCAGCCTGCGCCGCCTTCGCCTTCTTGTCTGCCGTCAGCGCATCGCGGATCAGGTCGTCCGTCAGGATCAGCCTGCCCTCGGCGAAGGCCGTGAACGGAATAACCACGCGCGGCTCTTCGCCATAGGCGGGCTGGTCGCGTTCGATGGTGAAACCTTCGCCGTCGGCCGACAGAATCTTGCCGCGAAAACGCTTGCGGCCGTCGACCAGTACAGACGTTTCGCACTTGATGAGGTGTCCGGCCCAGCGGCTGAAATCCGACTTTCGCACCATCGGCCGGTCGATGCCGGGCGACGATACTTCGAGATGATACTCCCGATCGACCGGATCTTCCACATCGAGAACCGGCGAAATGGCGGTCGAGATCGTCTCGCAGTCTTGCACCGTCATCGTACCGTCAAGGCGCTCGGCCATGATCTGCAGTGTGGCGCCGTTCTGCGAGGACAGGCGGACGCGAACCAGCTGGTATCCCATCGGAACGATCACCGGTTCGATGATATCGGCGATGCGCTGGTCGATACCGGTCTCGGTGACCAGGCGCGGTTCCTGTGTATTTTCTGCCGCTGTCGTATCGGACAAACGATGCTCTCCCAAAACATCGGTAATAAAAAAGAGCGGGTCCTGACGGGCCCACTCTTCATCAACCGATCAAGAATTTGAGGGTCATATACGCTCGATTATCCGCAAATGCAAGATATGCCGGAATCGCATCCAAAATGCCGGACGATAAGGCCAAGTGGCAAAATCCTGCCGGGCTTGGCGCTTTTGCTTGCCCGGCGGATCATCTGGCCTAGATTGGGCTGACAACAACAATCAAAGACAGACAGGGTGGGGACAGCGTTGCCGCATCGACTATCGCCATTGGCGCCGTTCAGGCATGACACGTTCCGCGTCATCTGGGTGGCAAGCCTCGCGTCCAATTTCGGCGGCCTCATCCAAGCTGTGGGTGCGGCCTGGATGATGACATCGATCACGTCCTCGGCCAACATGGTCGCCTTGGTGCAGGCATCGACCTCGCTGCCGATCATGCTGTTTTCGCTGGTTTCAGGCGCGCTCGCCGACAATTTCGACCGGCGGCGGATCATGCTGGTGGCGCAGTGTTTCATGCTGGTGGTCTCGGCATTGCTGACCGTGTGCGCCTATTACGGCTTCATCACGCCGTGGCTGCTGTTGACATTCACCTTCCTCATCGGCTGCGGCACGGCGCTGAACAATCCATCCTGGCAGGCCTCGGTGGGCGACATGGTGCCGCGCGATGTGCTGCCGGCTGCTGTCGCGCTGAACAGCATGGGCTTCAATATCACCCGCTCGGTCGGTCCCGCCGTCGGCGGTGTCATCGTTGCGGCGGCGGGCGCGGCGGCCGCCTTTGCCGCCAACACGCTCAGCTATTTTGCCATTCTCTATGCGCTCGTGCGCTGGCGGCGTGAGGTGACGCTGTCACCGCTGCCGCGCGAATCGATGGGGCGGGCCATTTCGGCGGGCCTGCGCTATGTCGCGATGTCGCCCAATATCGGCAAGGTGCTGGTGCGCGGCTTCGTCTTCGGCCTGTCCGCCAGTGCCATCCTGGCGCTTCTGCCGCTGGTCGCCCGCGATCTCGTCGCCGGCGGGCCGCTGACCTACGGTATCATGCTCGGCGCCTTCGGGCTTGGTGCGATCGGTGGCGCGCTGCTCAGCGCACGGCTGCGCGAGCACATGTCGAGTGAATGGGTCGTGCGGATCGCCTTTGCCGGCTTTGCCATCAGTGCGCTGGTGACGGCCTTCAGCCCTTACGGCTGGCTGACGAGCCTTTCCCTGCTTTTGTCCGGCGCCGGCTGGGTGCTGGCCCTGTCGTTGTTCAATACCACCGTGCAACTGTCGACGCCGCGCTGGGTCGTTGGCCGGGCGCTGTCGCTCTACCAGACAACCACGTTCGGTGGCATCGCGGCCGGCAGCTGGATGTGGGGGCAACTGGCCGACATGCATGGTCCGGCCAACGCTCTCATCATCTCGGCATTGCTGATGATCGTTGGTGCCGCCATCGGGCTTCGGCTGCCGCTACCTGAATTCCAGTCGCTCAATCTCGATCCGCTCAACCGGTTCTCTGAGCCGCTCCTGAAGCTTGACCTGAAACCCCGCAGCGGTCCGATTGTGGTGATGATCGATTATGAAATCGCCGACGAGGATGTGCAGGAGTTCCTGACTGCCATGGCCGAGCGCCGCCGCATCCGCATCCGCGACGGGGCGGGTCAATGGGGCCTGATGCGCGACCTGGAAAATCCGACGGTCTGGACCGAAACCTATCACGTGCCGACCTGGGTGGAATATGTCCGCCACAACCAGCGCCGCACGCAGGCCGATGCTGCCATCGGCGACCGGTTGCTGGCGCTGCACAAGGGCGATGCCGCGCCGCGCGTGCACCGGATGATCGAACGCCAGACGATCCTTCCCTACGATTACGAGCGCTACAAGCAGCAGATGGACATGCACTGATCCATCTCTGTAGCCGCGAACTTTCAGGGGAGGACGGCTTTTCCGCGTTTGAAAATGCTCACCCGCATGGTTGACTGATTTCGATTATTTCGATATTCAACCATTAAGGTGAATAAATGGACGACGATGCTCTGTCACGGATATTGAAAGCTGCGGGCGATACCACGCGGCGACGCATCCTGACACTGCTGGTGCAGGAAGGGGCGCTGCGGGTCACCGCGCTTGCCGCCCATTTCGACATGTCGCTAAATTCTGTCTCCAAGCACATCAAGGTGCTGGAGGAGGCGGGTCTCGTCACCCGCCGGACCATGGGACGCGAGCACTTCATCGCGGCCGAACTCGAACCGTTGAAGGTGACAGAAGATTGGTTCGCGCAGTTGAAGTCCATCTGGGAATTGCGTCTGACGGCGCTGGAAAACCTGTTCGTTTCAAAGGATGAGAACGATGACCGAGCTTGAACTGACAGTGAACCGCAAGATCGCCGCGCCACGCGAAAAGGTCTTCAACGCCTGGCTCTCGCCCGCGATGCTGTCGAAGTTCATGGCGCCGCCCTTTGGCAGTTCCGAGCCGAGCAGGGTCACCAACGACCCGGTGAAGGGCGGTCGCTTCTCGATCGTCATGGTGACGCCGGACAAGGACATTCCCCATGCCGGCACCTATCTGGAAATCGACCCGTATTCGCGTCTCGCCTTCACCTGGGAGTCGCCCTATTCGCTGGATGACAGCGTCGTCACCATCGATCTTGCCGAGGTGGATGCCACGACGACCGAGATCACGCTCAAGCAGGTGAAGTTCCGGAGCGAGGAGGCGCGCGACGGTCATGAGAAGGGTTGGACCTCGATCATGGTCCTTCTGGAAGACCTGCTGGCTTAGAGCTTGCCCAGCATGTTTTCTTCCGGATAGCAGGTCGGCGTCATGCCATTGTCCGCCTGCCAGCGGCCGATCGAGCGGCGGGTCTTGAAACCAGGCAGGCCGTCTGCCTTGCCGACATCATGTCCCTGCGCTTCCAACGATTTCTGCATGCGCAGGACATCGGAGCGCAGCATCTTGCCGACATCGCCAAAAGCGCCCTTGAACGCCCCGCCACCCGTTGAAATCCGGTCGGCGAGGTTGCCGATGAACAGCGCATATAGGTCGGAGTTGTTGTATTCCTTGATAACGTAGAAATTCGGCGTGACGATGAATTCCGGCCCATGCCGGCCCGCCGGCACCAGCATCATGCCGTCTGCCTTCGATTCGCTGGATGGAAATGCCTTGCCGGAAATCCGCGTGATGCCGCTTGCCGCCCATTGGCCGATGGGCTTGGCAAGGTCCGGCCCTTCCTGCGCACAGGATACGTTGGCGGGAATCTTGACTTCGAAACCCCAGTCACGACCCCGCTGCCAGCCCTTCTCCGCCAGGTAATTGGCGATCGAGGCCAGCGTGTCGGGCGTCGACTTCCAAATATCCCGTCGTCCGTCACCATCGAAATCGACGGCATATTTGAGGAAGCTGGTCGGCAGGAACTGCGGCTGGCCCATGGCGCCCGCCCAAGACCCCTTCATTTCCGCCTCGCGTACGTCGCCGCTGTCGAGAATGTGCAGCGCCGCGATCAGTTCGCGCCGGAACAGGTCACCGCGCGTCGACATGAAGGCCTTGGTCGTCAGCACGTCCATGATTGGATGCGGAATTTTCGCCTTGCCGAAACCGGATTCCCTGCCCCAGATGGCAACGACGATCTGCCCGGGAACACCATAGGTCTTCTCGATCCGCTTGAGCGTCGCGGCATTTTCCTGCGCCAGTGCCCGGCCGGTCGCGGCCAGTCCCTGCAACCGCTTTTCGGAAAAATAGGCGCCCGGCGAGGCAAACTCCGCCTGGTTCTGCTTCTGCGTGCTCGGCGGTTTGCTGCCGGGCGGAACGAGGTCCGGCAAGTCCCAGTTCAGCTTCACATCGGCAAAGGCTGCCTTGAACGATTGTTCCGAGATGCCGGATTTCTTCGCCTCCGGCCAGAGGTCGGTTTGCAGCCATTGGCGGAACTGCGCCTCGGTCTCGGCCTTGGAAGCAGCGAGGGCGGGCAGGGGACTCAGAGCAAGGAGGATGCCTACTAGGAGGGGTAGAATGCGCCGCCCTTTACCTGACGGTGCATCCATACACTCCGTCATCCTCGCCCTTGTGGCGGGGATCCAGCGGCGCCATGTCCATGGCGCCTTAGACTCTTTCACGCGACGGACGTCGCGTGACTGGACTCCTGTGACAAGCACAGGAATGACGGAAGATGGTGTAATGGCTTTGCCAGCCAATTCCGTATTTGCCGCGAGAGAGGCGGCGGTAGCGAGATGCGTTGTCTTCCTCAAATCGCCGTCCTCGCCCTCAGCGCTGCCGTCAGCGTACCCTCGTCCAGATAATCCAACTCGCCGCCGACGGGGACACCATGCGCCAACCGGGTGATCTTGACGCCGAGTCCATCCAACTGGTCGGTGATGTAATGCGCCGTCGTCTGGCCCTCGACAGTGGCGTTGACGGCGATGATCAGTTCACGCACGCCACCCTTGGCGACGCGTTCCACCAAGCCCTTGATGTTGAGATCCTCAGGCCCGACGCCGTCGAGCGGCGAGAGTGTTCCGCCGAGCACGTGATAGGCCGTGTTCATCGCGCTCGCCCGCTCCAATGCCCAGAGATCGGAGACATCCTCCACCACGATGATGACGGAATTGTCGCGCCGGTCGTCGGAACAGACGCTGCAGGGGTCGATCGTATCGACATTGCCGCAACGGGAGCAAATGCGCACTTTCGCATGCGCCTGGCCCATCGCATCGGCCAGCGGGCCGAGCAGCTGGTCCTTCTTCTTGACCAGATGCAGCGCCGCGCGCCGCGCCGAGCGCGGCCCGAGTCCGGGCACCTTTGCCAGGAGCTGGATGAGTTTTTCGATTTCGGGGCCGGTGACTCGCTTTGCCATGCGGCGGTTCTACCCCATATCCAACGGGAACGGAATCGCTGAAAAGAAGGTGTCCCGCATGAAAATCCTGGCCGTCTGTACCGGTAGCGCCGAAGCGCTGGCCGGAAAATCCTACAAGACCGGCATCTTCAAGCATCCCGTGGAGGCCGCCGTAATGGTGGATCGCGAGGGCCTGATCGGCGATGCCATCTGCAACCGGAAACACCATGGCGGCACTGATCAGGCGGTCTATGTAATGGGTTCCGTCGATCTCGACTGGTGGTCGAAGGAATTGGAGCGCGATCTGCCCCCGGGCACGTTCGGAGAAAACCTAGTGCTCGAGGGCGCGGACAGCCGTACCATTTCCGTCGGCGATCGGTTCGAAACCGAAACGGTCGCGCTGGAGGTGACCTCCGCACGCATCCCTTGCGCTACCCTCACCGCAAGAATGGGCGATCCGGATTTTGCCAGACGCTTCGTCAGGGCGGGGCGGCCTGGTTTCTATTGCCGGGTCTTGATGGATGGTGTGATTCAGGTGGGCGATGCTGTCAGCTACCACGCCTATTCCGGCGACCCGGTGACCATGCCGGAGTTGCTGCGGACCTATGGAAAGAACATTCCGGATGAGGACAGGTCCCGCTATCTCACCGCGCCCATCAACGATCGACTGCGTGCAAAGCTCACCGGCGCGTGAGTTGGCTCGAAATGTGCGGCATTTTACAGATCGCCGGTTTTAACCATTTGTTTAACTTCTGCTTTATTTCACACTGCGTGCAATCTATGAAGCAGGTGTCGCCAAGGCCTTCATTGCATTCCCGCCTTTTGCGACACATCGATCATCATGCGGATACAAAGAAACTCGAGCGGGCTTGCGAGCGCAAGAATGCCGCCGGCTGTGTTTTGTCCGCGCAACTGGGCTAGGGCGGATCATGGCCGGATTGAAGCAATTGGCGTGTTGGAGCGGACGGCTCGGAATGCTGCTGATCGTTACGATGATCGGTGTGGTATTTCATGGCCATACAGCGCAAGCCGCCGGCAATGCGGAAATCGCTCGCTTGCAGCGCCAGATCGCCGCAAACCGCGCGTTTGAAACCAAGTACAGCTGTGCCACGCGTTCCACCTTCGCCTGCCGGGAAATCGCCGGCCGTATTGCACAGACCAGCGCCCGCCTTGCAAGCCTCTCGGCTGCGGCTCGCCCTGAGAGTGAACCGCGCCCGGTCGTGGCCGAGCGCACGCCGGTGAAACGCCAGAACAGCGGCCATATCAGCGCGCGCACCATGGCCGCCGCCTATGCCCTGCCGCGCAACAAGACCAAGATCGAGACACGCTGCGTCCGTCTTTCCGATGGTTACTATTTCCCGACCCCCAACTCAGGCTACAACACGGCCGACGACATGCAGGCGATTGCCGGGCAGTGCAAGTTCATCTGCGACGATCCGTCGATGGACGTCTTCCGGATGACGGGCACCGACCGCAATGCCGATGACATGGTGTCGGTAACAACTGGCCTGCGTTATGCCGACCTCCCCAATGCCGGCGCCTATCGCGCCGCCTCACCGCTCAAGACCTGCGACATGGCGCGGTTCTACAAGACGGTGCTGGCAAAAACGCCGGCTACAGCCGGCGAAAATATGGAGATTGCCGGCGTTGAAACCGGGGAGACGGCTGTGGCTGCCATCGATCAGGTTTTGCTCGGTGATGTCGGCCTGCGTGGCTCCACCAGCTTAGTTCCGCCGCCGGCCCGCAAGGTGCGCGTCGTCGGCGCCGCCTACCTGCCGTTCAACTGAGATTACTTAGAACGGAAATTTCATGCCGGGCGGGATCGGCAGGCCTGCGGTCAGTGCCTTGGTCTTCTCGGCGGTGATGGCCTCGGCCTTGTCCTTGCCGTCCTTGTGGGCGGCGACGATGAGGTCTTCAAGGATTTCGACATCGTCTTCCTTGAACAGCGACGGGTCGATCTTGATGCCCTTGAGATTGCCCTTGCCGTCCATGCGCACGGTCACAAGGCCGCCGCCGGAGGAGCCGTCGACTTCGAGAGCGGAAATCTCTTCCTGCATCTTCTCCATCTTGGCCTGCATTTCCTTGACCTTGCCCATCATTCCCATGATGTCACGCATCGTCATGTCCTCTTCTTTGTCTCGTGAAGTCTCTGGAATCAGTGCTCGATATCGTCGCCGGGCAGGATATCGCCGTCAGCGGATTCAGCGGCGGCCACCACAAGGGTTTCGCTCTCTTCTTCAGGCTCCGGCCCCTTGATCCTGACGTCGGTGATCTTGGCGCCGGGAAAGCGGGCGAGGATGGCAGCGACATCCGGATCCTGGCGGGCGTCACTGACACGCTTCTCCTGCGCCTGCGTTTCCGCCTCGATCAGCGTGGGCTGACCGGGTTCGCGGCTGAGGATGACCATCCAGCGGATGCCGGTCCAGTCTTCCAGCTTCTTCTGCAGTTCCGCGACCAAGGTCTTCGGCGCGTCGTCCGGCAGATTGAGTTCCAGCCGTCCGGGCTCGAGGCTGACCAGCCGCACGAAACCACGCACCAGCGTCTTCAGCTTGATGTCGCGGTTTGTGCCGCAGAGATCGGCGATATCGCTGACGGACCGGACGGAAACCTTGGGTTCGGGCTTCGCCGCAGGTGCTTCGACCGGTCGGGTCTCCGTCATGCCGACAGCCACCGGCTGCGGTGGCGCGACATCGGGAACCGCGCGCAGCATGGTGGCGCCGTTTCCGGTCGTCCGCTGGGCGGGCTGCATGTCGCTGCCGCGCGCTTGGGTCGATCCGCTGGAAAATGCCTGCGATGCCTGCGCGCCACCGCCGTTGCCGCCGTTCGGGGCGGGCGATGGGCGTTGCTGTGCGTCGCCATTGGACAGGTCGAGCAATCGCCGCGCTGCGTCTTCCGGGGAGGGGAGATGGGCCGCATGCGCCAACCGGATCAGTACCATTTCGGCGGCACCCGCCGGGCGTGACGAGCTTTCCGTTTCCGGAATGCCCTTCAAGAGCATCTGCCAGATGCGCGACAGAGTCGTCACCGCCACGGATGAGGCGAATTCGGCGCCACGGGTCCGTTCGATTTCGCTCAGCGACTGGTCGTTGGCAGCGTCGGGAACGAATTTCAGCCGGGTTACCAGATGGGTGAAGTCGGCAAGATCCGTGAGCACGACCGACGGGCTTGCGCCGGCTTCATATTGCCCGCCAAACTCCTCGAGAGCCGCCGCCACATCGCCTTTGACGATACGCTGGAAGAGATCGACGATGCGGGCGCGGTCGGCAAGGCCGAGCATCGAGCGCACCGCCTCGACCTCGACCACGCCGCCGCCATGGGCGATGGCCTGGTCGAGCAGCGACAGGCCGTCACGGGCCGAACCTTCGGCCGCGCGCGCGATCATGGCAAGCGCATCCGGATCGGCGGAAATGCCTTCCTTGCCGAGAATGGTGGTGAACAGGCCGACGAGGTCCGATGCGCCGATGCGGCGCAGGTCGAAGCGCTGGCAGCGCGACAGGACCGTGATCGGCACCTTGCGGATTTCGGTGGTCGCGAAGATGAATTTCACATGCTCCGGCGGCTCTTCGAGCGTCTTCAACAGGCCGTTGAAGGCCTGCGTCGAGAGCATGTGCACTTCGTCGATGATATAGACCTTGTAGCGCGCTGAAACCGGGCGGTAGCGCACCTGCTCGATGATCTCGCGGATGTCGTCGATACCGGTATGGGAGGCTGCGTCCATCTCGATGACATCGACATGGCGGCCTTCCATGATCGCCTGACAATGCTCGCCGGGCACACGGAGGTCGATCGTCGGCTTGTCGATCTCGGGCGTCTTATAATTGAGCGCGCGGGCAAGGATGCGGGCGGTGGTCGTCTTGCCGACGCCGCGAACGCCGGTCAGCATATAGGCCTGCGCGATGCGGCCGGTCTCGAACGCGTTGGTGAGCGTGCGGACCATCGGCTCCTGCCCGACCATCAGGTCGGAGAAATCCTTCGGCCGGTATTTGCGCGCAAGGACGCGGTAGGCGGCGGGCTTTTCGGATGTCGGGATCAACGTGTCTTCGCTCATCGCCCTTTTTTCCCCAAGACGGGGCCGCTTGGCTGCAAATCGCGTCCTGACGGACAGAAGAAAAAGGGTGGGAGGCTGGCACGATGACCCGTGCCTGGCTCGTTGGGGCTGCTTCCTTCCGGACCTGACCCGGTTGGCGAGTGGCTCGTCCACCACCAACCTCCCGGCTCTCATATCGGCAATATCGAAACCAAATGCAAGCCAAGCCTTCAAAAAACTGCTATCGATCTTGAAACAAAAGAAAAATCACCGCTCAGGGAGAGCCGCTTGCGTGCCTTTAATATCGATGAACGCCTTCAGCGTGACGGATTGCATATTGCGACGCTCGGTCTTTGCCAGTTGCGCATCAACAATGATCGCCGCTGGCCTTGGCTGGTGCTGATCCCGCAGCGCAACGGCATGTCGGAAGTGTTCGACCTCACGCCACTCGATCAGGCGATGCTGACATTCGAGACGAATATGGTTGGCCTGGCATTGAAAAAGGCGACGGGGGCGACGAAGATCAATGTCGGCGCGCTTGGCAACATCGTCCGCCAACTCCACGTCCATGTCATCGCCCGCAACGAGGGCGATGCCAACTGGCCGGGGCCGGTCTGGGGTTTCGGCACCGTGGAACCCTGGGACGAAAACGAGCGCAAGGCATTCGCAGCAAGGATACTGGAAAACCTCTGACATGACGAAATCGATCTTCGACCTGCACAGCCCGCATCCGGAACCCAGCACCCTCGTCGCCTTTGCCGAAAATCATCTGGACCGTCAGTCCGAACATCGAGCCGACGATTGTGTCGAGACGGCTTTCCGCAAGGAAGGCGCGCACGCGTTTGCTTTTTCAGCCGGCAAGCTTGTGGTCAAGCACGACGAGAAGATCATCGACCCGCTGTTTGCGCCCTACGAGCTGGCTGGGCTCGAGCCAGATCTAGACGAAGCGATCCTGCTCGGCTTTCTGCCCAATGGGGAGCCACGCCTGGCGGTGCCGATTGGGCTAATTGAAGAGACGCTTCCCGAGCCCTTCAAGCTCGCCGATGGCCGCACGCTCTATCGCCAGCAGATGCTGACGGATGAGCTTCTCGGCCAGTTCGCGCAGGCCTCCAGCCTGTTGAGCTGGAATGCCACAAACCGGTTTTGCGGCAAGTGCGGATCGGCGATGGAAGGCAAGGCCGGCGGCTATCGCCGCGTCTGCTCCGCCTGCGGCCACATGATCTTCCCGCGCACCGATCCCGTTGTCATCATGCTGACGATCGATCTGGAACGTGACCTCTGCCTGCTCGGACGCAGTCCGCATTTTCCGGAAGGCATGTTTTCCTGCCTCGCCGGCTTCCTGGAACCGGGCGAAACGATCGAAAACGCCGTGCGGCGCGAAACGCTGGAGGAATCCGGCATACGCGTCGGCCGCGTCCGCTATCATGCGTCCCAGCCATGGCCCATGCCGCATACGCTGATGATCGGGTGTTATTCAGAGGCGAAATCTCGCAACATTCATCGCAACGATCAGGAACTGGAGGATTGCCGCTGGTTCAACCGCGAGGAAACGGCAGCTATGCTGGCGCGCAATACCGGCGTGTCCTTGACCAATGGTGAAATAGGATCGCCGCCCAAAGGCGCGATTGCGCACCAGCTCATGCGCGACTGGCTCGATTGGCCGCGCTGAAACGAAACCGGCGCCCTCCGATGGAAGGCGCCGGTTTCGCATGCAAAGCTGTATACTGAGAATCCGGATCAGAAGTCGCGCTGGAATCGGATCGTGCCGCCAATCGCATCGCCGGTCCCACGCAATCCGTCGAAATCGGTGTAGTTCAATTCCGGCTGGAACTTCAGGCCCTCCACAACCGCATAGTCGAGATTGAGGGCGGCAGCGAACGTGCCGTCTTCTTCGTATGCTGCCTGTGCATTGATCGAGGCCTTTTCGTTGACCTGGATGGCAACGCCGCCCCACGCAGCCCAGTCGCCGAACCAGGGACCATAATAGCTCAGACGGCGCGTGCCACCGGGGCCATTGTCGTTGTCCCAGTCAGACTGGTAACCGCCCATGATCCAGGCGGAAAAGACACTGTTGAAGATCACGTCGAGACGGGCCTTGCCGCCGAACGATTCGGCTTCCGTGTCATAGCCGCCCACCGCCGCGATGCTGCCCCAGTCGCCGGCATATTTCACGCCGCCAATGATATGCGGAACGTCGGCGCCGTCATAATTGACGGTCGGCACGGGTGCAAAGCCGGTATCGTAGCTGCCTGAACCCTCTTCAAGTCCGATCAGAGCCGAAAATCCCTTTTCCTCATCGCCGAAGGTATAGCTGATCTGATTGGTGCGATCGCCGGTATAGTCGATCACGTCGTCATTGATGATATTGCCGGCCGAATTCAGCCAGATATCGAATCGGGAGTCGCCATATCCGGCGCGAAATCCGGACAGTGTGATGAAGGCGGCGTTCAGATAGGTGTCGGTATCGGTGATGTTGTTGGCGTCGCTGCGCAGTTCGATGAAGCTGCCAAGAGTGCCGAATTCCGTGTCGTTTCTCGCGTCGAACGTCATCGTACCGCGCGTGAAGGCATCCCAGCCGTTGCTTGTGCCGTCATAGGGGCTCTCGCCGTAATTCGAATCGAAGCGAACATAGCCGCCGATCTTCAGGCAGGTCTCGGTTCCCGGAATATAGAAAAAGCCTTCGCCGTAGGCGTCGCAGACGCGCACATATTCCATCGGTTCCGGCTCGGCCGCCACGATCGCGTCTGCGGCGTGGGTTGCGCTCGCGGCCATGAGTGCCGCAGTCGAGCTGAGAAGAAAAGTTCTGATGGCCATGATCACCCTCGCTTGCGCCCGCGTCTATAAGGCCCGCAGGTGCTGTCGTTACCGAAATGGTTGGCGCTGCCCCCGAGAACGGCCCAACGCATGAGCAAATCAAAGCTGCTCATGGCTAGGCAATCACTTTTTTTTGATGATTTCCACTCTTTTTCGAGAGTCCTTACCCCCTAATTCTAGCGAGAGTTGGCGTGGCTGGCTTCTTTACAACACGAGCCGCATCGGGTGCGCGGCATAGGAGCCGAGGATGCGGACCTTCTCCGAGAAGTATCGCAGTTCGTCCAGAGCCTGGCGAACATGGGCGTCGTCCGGATGCCCCTCGATGTCGGCGTAGAACTGGGTGGCGATGAATTTGCCGCCAAGCTGATAGCTCTCGAGCTTGGTCATATTGATGCCATTGGTGGCAAAACCGCCCAGCGCCTTGTAGAGGGCGGCCGGGATATTGCGCACGTTGAACACGAAGGTCGTGACGATGACATCCGAATCGGCCGTGCGCCGGATGATCTTCGGATCACGCGCGAGAACGACGAAACGAGTCACGTTGTTCTCGGTGTCCTCGACATTCTCGGCGACGATATCGAGATTGTAGAGATCGGCAGCAAGCCGGGGGGCGAGGGCCGCCATCGACCGGTCGCCCATTTCCGAGACGAGCTTGGCAGCGCCGGCCGTATCACCGGCGACAACCGGCTTCCAGCCATTGGCGCGAACGATCTTGCGGCATTGGCCAAGCGCATGGATGTGGCTGTGAACGGTGCGGATCTCGTCCCGAGTCACGCCTGGCAGGACCATCAACTGGAAGCGGATCGGCATGAAATATTCGCCGATGATATGCAGCCGCGAATCCGGCAGAAGGTGATGGATATCGGCAACGCGCCCCGCGATCGTGTTTTCGATCGGGATCATCGCCAGGTCCGCTTCGCCGTTTTCGACGGCCAGGAACGCATCCTCGAAAGTCTGGCACGGTAGCGGCTCCATCTCCGGGAACATGTCGCGGCAGGCCATGTCGGAATTGGCGCCAAAGTCCCCTTGGAACGAGATGCGGTTGGTCTTCGTGATCATGCGGGCTTCCGATCAGGCTTTCGCGGCGAGCAGACGCCGGGCTTTTTCAAGGTCGGCCGGGGTATCGACGCCCAGCGGAATGGATTTGACGATTTCCACGTCGATGCGCATGCCGGCTTCGAGCGCGCGCAGTTGTTCGAGCGACTCGCGCTTTTCCAGCACCGATGGCGGCAACGAGACGAATTTCTCCAGGGCGGCGCGCCGATAAGCGTAAAGGCCGATATGATGATAAAGTGGTCCCTTGCCGTGCGGCGCAGTGGTGCGCGTGAAGTACAGCGCCTTCAGCCGCGTATCAGAGAGCGGCGAGCCGACGACCTTGACGACGTTCGGATTGGTCTTTTCTTCCTCGTCCTCGATCTCCACGGTCAGCGTGGCGATATCGACCTCAGGGTTTTCCAGCGGCCGGAGAGCCGCGCGGATGGTTTCCGGTTCGATGGTCGGCAGGTCGCCCTGAACGTTGATGACGATTTCGGCCTTGCCTTCCGGATCGCTCTTCTGGAGCGCCTCATGGATACGGTCGGAGCCGGACTGGTGATCGGTTCGTGTCATGACGGCTTCGAAACCGGCGTTTACGACTGCGTCGAACGTATCCTGATGATCGACGGCGACGACAATCCGACCAGCTTGCGCATCGCGGGCACGAAGCGCCACCTGGATGATCATCGGCAGGCCGCAGATATCGGCAAGCGGCTTGCCCGGAAGACGTGTCGAGGCCATGCGCGCGGGAATGAGGATGAGGGTTTTGTCCAAATTGTCGTTCTTCATGCTTAGGCCTTCAAAAGACGCGGGAATAGTGTCAAAAGGTCTCAGTCCTGCGCGATAATGTCTGTTGCAACACAAAGCCAAAAGACATAGGTTCCGCGCGATTTCAAGATAGGCTGGCGCATTGTTTGCGCCGGGTGCAAGGGGAGCATTGGCGGATGAACTCATATGTGAACATGGGCGTGGGTGCCTTCCTGGGTACGGTCTTTGTTTTGATGTCCGTATCGATTGCATCGGAAGGCATCTTCCATTCGGAAGTTCCCGAGAAGGAAGGCTTCGCCATCATCGCCGAGGAAGGCTCGTCTGAAGCTGCCGGTGGTGCGGCCGAGGAAGTGGAAGTCGATATCAAGCCGCTCCTGGCAGGCGCAGATGCCGCCGCCGGCGCGACCGTCTTCAAGAAATGCGCAAGCTGTCACACCTCCGAGAAGGGAGGGCCGAACAAGGTCGGCCCGAACCTGTGGGGGGTCGTCGATCGCCCGATCGCATCGCATGAGGGTTTCAGCTACTCCGCTGGCATGAAGACCTTCGCCGAAGCCAACAAGACCTGGACCTATGATCACCTGAGCTTCTTCATCGAAGCACCGAAGAAGCACGTTCCGGGCACAGCAATGGGTTTTGCCGGCGTCAAGAAGCCGGACGAGCGCGCCAACCTGATCGCCTGGCTGCGTGAGCAGGCTGATACTCCGGTGGCTCTGCCGGATGCGTCCGCCGCTGCGACGCCCGCTGCCGAAGGCGGCGCTGAAAAGCCGGCAACCGAGACGGCTCCGGCACAATAATCAGACGCTGTTCGAATGCCGACAAAATAAGATTGAGGAATAGCCCGGCCATCGCGTCGGGCTTTTTCATGCCTGAATTTCCGTAAACCGGTCTCTACAGCAGGATATAGGCCCAGGCGGAAACCGAGATGACGCCCAGCGCTGTTGTCAGGGTGATCGTTGACGAGGCGAGCCCATGACCGACATTGAAATGGTTGGCGATCAGCCAGGCGTTGACACCCGTCGGGACCGAGGAGGTCAGCACCAGTGCCGCGGTCCAGTCACTGTTGAGACCAAGCACCTGGCAGGCCCCGTAGACGGTCGCGGGCAGCACGATCAGTTTCAGGGCGCTGGTGACGGACGCAATGCCCGTATTGCCGGTGAGGCCGTATTTGTCGAGCGCCATTCCGATCGAGATCAGCGCCGCCGGCGCGGCCACCCCGGCGAGTTGATCGACAATGATCTTCACCGGGCCGCCAATCGGCATCCCGATCAGGTGCACGACGGCACCCAGCACCAGGCCGATGACCAGCGGATTGCGAACGAGGTTGCGCAGGATGCCCCTGATCAGCCGTAGTGGGCTTTGTCCAGGCTTGCCGCTGGTCTTGCGCTCGGCGCGCTCCATCAGGATCGTGCCGGCAATCATCATCACCGGCAGGTGGACGGAGAGCAGGATGGACAGGGCCACCACACCGCCTTCGCCGACATTGCGTGAGACGAGTGGCAGACCGATAAAGACCGTGTTGGCAAAGGCGGACGAGACGCCGGCGAGAACGCCGATCCGTGCATCCTTCCCGAAAAACAGGGTTGCTGCGAAATGCCCGAGCGTCCAGGTCACGGCGACCCCGGAGAAGTAGGCCACCCAGAGAGGCCAGGGCGAGCCATCCTTGAAATCGGCCTCGGCAATGGTCCGGAAGAGGAGAACGGGAACGGCGACACGGAACACGAAATCGCCAAGCGCATCTCCAACCGTTGCCTTCAGATAACCCATCCGCACGATCAGCCAGCCGAGCAGGATGAGCACGAAGATCGGGACGACATTCAGGAAGACATCAGACATATGGATATAGCCTCTTGGCGATCAGGCTTCCGCCATAGACCCTTTGTGCGCCACGCCGCAACCCGAGCCGGCCCTGATTGCCTTCGCTGCGTACATTTCACGCAAGGCTCATATGACAGGATAATGACTGGAGGTTGCCCTATGATCGAAAAATGGTGGCAGGAACCCGTCGTCCTGGAACTCGACGGCATTGGACATTACCGCATCATCCGCAACACGCGCGAGGCGGCGGAATGCCTGCTCGACAAGTGGCCCGTGCATGACGGGACAGCCTACAAGGCCGCGATCCGCATGTGTGGCCACGTCCTGCGCGGCGAACAGCCCGTCGACTACGCGCGGCAGGATTTCATCGCCGCCGCCGTGGAAGCCTATATCCATGTCCAGGCCGGTCCTCAGGCCGGCGCCTGATCTGTAACGCACCGATGTCTCGTCGCCGGATTGCATGCCGCCTGAAGTGCATGTTGTTTGCCTTGAAAACACATTGGCGGAATTGCGGAACATTCAGGAAAAGCTCGCGTTGTTCCCATGAAGGACACCACCGCGATGCACAAGCAGATCTACATTCATCAAGACGACCATCCGGACCTGACGGACGATGAACTCGCCGGCAAGGTCCTACGATACATCCAGTATGTCTCGTTGATCGACACGTCAAACCTGTCCGTGACGGCGTTGGGCAGAACGGTGATCTTGAGCGGGTTTGTGTCCTGTGAGGCAGAAATCGGTTGTGTCGAGGAGGCGGCCGCCGCTGTTATCGGCGTCCATCTCATCGAAAACAGGGTCGAGGTGATCAGGCATTGAGGCAAGTTGCCGGAATGGTCTGGACTTGCAGCATCGCACGGGAGTTTTCCCGGTCTCGCTGTGAAGCTATATGGGCGCCCCTTGGGTGCCCATTGTCTTGTGGCTCAGAACACGAACAACGCGATGACGAGGAGAATTGGCAGTGGTACGCCAATCAGCCACATCAGCAGCTGTCTAAACATCAGCTGGCGATACTCCCGGTGCGCAGCCATTCTCTGAGTTTCTGAGATAATCATTTGCGTTCTTCCTCAAAGCGCTCCGCCGGTGACGGGATTCACCACGGGCCGCTCACTCTCATCCTTTCCGCCGATGGGTTGAACCATCGGCGGCGCCTTCGACTTTTCATCGGCGTGCGAGAGTTGGCCGGGCGGGCGGTGTACATCCTTTGGCTTCTTCTGTTCTGGAGTCACATTGGTATCGTCCGTCGACATCATCGTCTCCTCACGCCATTCCCGCAGGATCGCCGATCGGCAGCAGAGCCGGGTCGAGCACCGGATCGTTCGGGTTCTTGTTGTCGCCCTTGTCGATCACCGGCGGCTTCGCGGGCTTCTCCTGCGAGCGGTCTGGAATGCCGGGCGTAACCTGGGGGCCGCGCGGGTTTTCGTCGTCTGGAACGGGAATGGTTGTCGGCATGGTCTTACTCCTTTCGAGCAAAACGACGCGCAGGGCCTTATGGTTCCGAGGAGATTTCCGCAGCCGTTGCTGACGGCTGCGGAGATTTCAGTCGCGCGGAACGGTCGGGGCCAAGCGCCCCGACAAATCGTGTCAGTTTAACAGTGCAGGCTCGGCCTGAAGCGTTCCATCGATATGCTCTGGCTTCTTCTTCGGCGGGGTCTTCAGATTGCCGGAGACAAGATCGACCGGTGCCGCGACTGTGGTGGCAGCAACCTTGCCGACGGTGCCAACTGTTCCGGCAACGATTGCGGTGATGCCGTCGCCAACGCCGATCGTGGAGTCTGTCAGTGTTTGTCCCGTCACAAGCCTCTGACCGATCAATTGCACGATCGCCGGGCTTTCGGCAAATTTGCCGTGGTTGAGGCTGTCTGCCGATTTCACCGTGGTCAGGTCGACGACAGTAATGCCAGCCGCCTCCAGCTTGGTCTTGTAGGGTTCTTCCGCCGGATTAATCTGCCCCAAGCGCTGGACATCGCCCGAAATGTAGCGCGACAGGGCAAGGGCGCGGTCATCCTGCGAGACGAAGATGGTAAAGTTCGGCTTGTGTTCCCCAAGTTCGGTCCATTGGCGAGCAAACACATCGACATCGATATCGGGCGAGGCGAGGATGACGTTTTCGATCTTCTTCGGCAGGCCGCCGTCGCGGATCGCCATCTGGCGGATCGATTCCATCGCCAGCCATGTTCCCATCGAGTGAGCGAGGATGGTGATGTCCTTGATGTTCTTGTCCTCGATCAACGCCTTCAGCGTTCGTTCGAGGGTGGTTCGCGAATAGTTCGTGCTTTCCTTGTCGTAGTTATAGTCAAACACTTTTGCGCGTGATGGCCAGGTGAAAAGGACCGGGGTGACGTCACCGCCTGAATCGTGAACGATCTGCGCAAAGCGGAAAACCGAATCCTCGTAAGTATTGTTAAAGCCGTGGATAAAGACCATCGCATGGCCGCCGCGAGAGTGGCGGCGCACCCATTCGTGCCCGTCAGCCACGGTTGTCAGCGGCTTCACGCGGACAACCGTGAAATCGGTTTGCGGATTGGGTGGCAGTTTCTTCGGCCATTGAACGGTACCCGACGCGCGCGCCGGCGGAATCGAGACCGCAACGTCCGTGATGGACGGCTGTATGCTGCGCTCGCCGGAAAAAAGCGTTGCCGGATCGTCGGACGGCCGCCGGCTGGTCGCCACGAGCATGTCGACAACCGCGCCTCCCTGCGGCTCGGCCGCAAGGGTAACAGGTTGCATGACGCCCTTGATGTGGCCGCCACAGGCGCTCAGCGTCAGGATCAGCGGGATGATGAGCGCCATTCGCCCAAACCGTTTCACGGAACCGAATACTGCAGGCTTCTTATGCGACATGGTCATGATGGCGCTTCCGGCAAAAATACGAGAATTGAAAAATGCTTATTCTGGTGGAGGCAACTCCGCCCATAGTCCGCGGTACACGTCAAGCCCGCACAGCGCAACTCACCGGAACCGAAGTCTTCATCGCACAGCTTCATATTGTATTTTTGACACATTGGCGCGCACGCGAAAATAAAGCGCTTGACCGCTGAGACCGCGACATGATGGCGGTTTCGTTCAGTTCATTGTCAGCGACAGAGCCCAAGACATCCGAAACAAGGATGTCGCACAATGGGCAAGAGACTTTTCAAATGGGGTGGGGCGGTAACCGGTGTGGCTGGCCTCGCAATCGGCGTTTACCTGCTGGGCATGCAGATGACCGGCAATTTCCACGAGGTTTTGCCGGGTGAACTCTACCGCTCCAGCCAGCCGACCGCCGCCGATGTCGCCGACTATGCCAAGCGTTATGGTATCAGGACGATCGTCAACCTGCGCGGCAGCGCGGTCGATGCGCCCTGGTACCGCGAAGAGGTTGCGACGGCCGCCACGCTCGGCATGCGTCATATCGATTTCAGGATGTCGGCGTACCGTGCGCTCACGCTTGACGAGGCGCACCAGTTGATCGCTCTTCTGCGGGACGCTCCAAAACCGATCCTGATCCATTGCAAGTCCGGCGCCGACCGGACCGGTCTCGCCTCGGTCATTTATCTCAACCAGATCGCGGGCAAGAGTGAGGAAACGGCCGAAAGGCAGCTTTCGATCGCCTTTGGTCATCTGGCCATCCCGCTTCTGTCGCCCGCCTATGCCATGGACGAAAATTGGGAAGAACTGGAAAAGATGCTTCCGCGTCTCGGCTGATCCGCCTTCCACGGGAAGGGATCACGCGGACGAAGCTTGCCTTGTGTTAACTTAGCCTGTGTTAACCTGCCGCCAGTTTCTCGTCTGGAGGTCGACATGAGCCGTACGCTGTTCTCTATTTTCGGCGCCCTTGGATTGTCCGTCGCAACATTGTCCGGTTGCACCAGCGATAGTTACGATTACTACGCGGCCGCCCCGGACGGTGTTTATAGTGAGCGGGTCGTCCTCGGACGGAGCGAATATTACGCTGTTCCGAAGGTCGACTATCGTCATCGCAAGATGCCACCGCCCATCTCTTCCGGGCTGGCGGCCCACAGAAGCCCGCGCTGCTTCGAGACCAACTGCTATGTCGGTACGACCTATAGGGAAGATCCCTATTATCGATAGTCTTCCCAGCGACGCTGGGGTAGCGCATCGGCCGCATTTCGGGGATCAGGGAAAGAGAACGCATCCACTGGGGATTAGGTGATCATTGAGCTGGATCAAGAAGAGAATGGCGGACAGAGCGGGATTCGAACCCGCGATACGCTCTCACGTATACACACTTTCCAGGCGTGCGCCTTCAACCACTCGGCCACCTGTCCGTTTTTCAATCGCACCGGCGGTTGGGTCCGGTGGATCAGAGACAAGCGATTGCTTTCTCTTGGCGTCCGCTCGGCTTAACCGATCGGGTGCTCGCCAGCGCAAACCAGCGAACCGCCGCCGTATATACCGATGCGCTCCATGGGATCAACTGGTTTCTGACAGTTTTTTGACTTCTTCCAACATGCTGCCACCAAACCGCACCATTGCCCTTTGCGGGCGACATGCCTATTTCTGGTTGACACCGGTCTGCGGTTGAGACGGCGGACGGCAATGCGGGGAGGGGTAAATGCGTTTCTTGCTGCGATTTGCGAGTTTTCTGTCTCTTGTCCTCGGTGTCCTGGTGGCGTCGGTGGATGCCATCCAGTCTGTCTCGGCATCCCAGCCGGTTCTGACGCCGCTCGCGACGGCCCTGGCCGCCGGCGGCCCGTCGACAACGGCTCTGGTGCAGTCGCTGGAAAGACCGCATGCCGGCATTGCCATGTTCGATCCCCTGATCCGCTGGTCGCTGCAGCAGCCCGCCTTTGCCTTTCTTCTCCTGATCTCTCTGGTGCTCTGGATGGTCGCCTACAGGCGTCCGCCGGTGGCAGGCCGGTTTTCAGCCTGAAGCGTGCCGTATACGCGGTTTGGTCTCGGCGATAAGACCGCGTCCCGTCATTCTTCCTCTACGACCTGCAAATACAGGGGAGGCCTTTTCCGCGCGTATAACATGCAGGCGGAACTTGCCTGCGCCCATTGGGCGAAAATTTCATGGCGAAAAGGTCACAACCGCCGGGAAACGGGCGTTTGCGCTGTGTTTGAGCAATTGCAAAGATTCGGGTTCTGGATTAGTCAAAAACATGACTATTAAAAGCAGGTTTTATCCATGCCTGCAGCCTTGAGACCCCGATGACCTTTCAACCGCGCATGAACAACAGGATTTCCGGCTTCTCCGTCATCGGCGGTCTGAACCGGCGCGAGTGGAATGGTATCGTCGCCGATCTCTGGGATGTCGAATGCGCACCTGCGGCAGGTGGGTTCTATGTTGCCGATGATCCGCGTCTGTTCATCGTCCTCGACGCCAAGGGCGGCGGGCGGCGCAATCTGCGCCTGCGCCAGACGCATCAGCCCGTTGCCGAGGACAGCCGGCGGCAGGTGATTTCCTATATTCCCGCCGGCATGGAGCTCTGGGCGGAAATGGTCGATACAGACTATGTTCGCCATCTCGACCTGCATTTCAACATCGAAACCCTCAGCCGTCGCTTGGGCGAGGACCTCGATCGCGGACAGCTGGACATTCCGCGGCTGATGTTTTCGGAGCCGCGCTTCCTCGCGCTTGCCGAACTGATCGCCGCCGAATGTATCAATCCGCAGCCGCTGCACGATCTCTATGGCGATGGCCTGGCTGTAGCGCTGTTGATCGACGTGATGAAGCTCGCGCCGGTCAAGACCCGCAAGCGCAGCGAGCTGGCGACATGGCAGCTGCGCCGGTCGATCGATTATATCGAGGACAATTGCCTGCGTGGTATCCGGCTGGAGGAGTTGGCTACACTCACCGGCCTGTCGCAATCCTATTTCAGCCATGCCTTCAAGGCCTCCACCGGCCTGCCGCCGCATCAGTGGCAGATGAAAGCGCGCATTGAGCGCGCCAAGCAGTTGATGCTGAACGCCGATCTACCGATGAGCGTGGTGGCTGCCGAGACCGGTTTTGCCGACCAGGCGCATTTCACCCGCGTCTTCCGTAAGATGGTGGGCGCCACGCCGGCCAGCTGGGCAAAAAGCCAGAGGGCTTAGGTTGTCCCATTGTCTGTGTGCGATGCGGAATATGCGCCAGAATCGTTCAATTACCGCAGCCAGAGACAATCCCGCCGCCGCATAGTTGAGATAAATACTCAGCTTATATTCATGACATTGCCGGATTTCGCAGGGCCGACGGGGGCAGGTGCGGTCCGGTATCAGCTGGGGTGACCAATATATGCAGATCAAGGGGACTGGTCTTTATCGCGTGCTGATGGCAAGCGCGGCGATCGCTGTTGTAACATTGCCGCAGGCGGCCATGGCGCAGGATGCGGCGGGTGGAGCCACCCAGTTGGAGCGCCTGACGGTCGAAAGCGGGCAGGACGTAACCGACAAGGATGCTACAGGCCCTGTCGATGGCTATGTAGCCAAGGCCACTGGCACCGGCGCCAAGGCCGCGACGCCGGTTTCCGAGATCCCGCAGTCGGTTTCGGTCATTGGCCGCGAAGAACTCGACGACCGCGGTGTCGTCACCAAGATCGACGAGGCGCTGCGTTACACAGCCGGCGTGTCGACCGAGCCTTTTGGCAGCGATCCGGACACGGACTGGTTCTACATCCGCGGCTTCGACGCGACCCAGACCGGCGTCTTCCTCGATGGCCTCAATCTCTTCTCCTATGGTTTCGGGGGCTTCCAGACGGACGCCTACATGCTGGAGCGCGTTGAAGTGCTGAAGGGGCCGGCCTCCGTTCTCTACGGGGGGTCGAGCCCGGGCGGTATCGTCAACCTGATGCGCAAGCGCCCGCAGGACGAGACCGCCTATTCGACCGAAATCGGCATCAACAATTTCGGCAACGCCTTCTTCGGCTTCGATGCCAATGACAAGTTGAGCGCCGACGGCACCTGGACCTACCGCGTGACCGGCAAGGTCGCGGGCGGCGACAATTATTCGGATTATTCGGAAGACCTGCGCGGTTTCCTGATGCCGCAGGTTACCTATTCGCCGGATGACGCGACATCGCTGACCGTCTACGCCATCGCTTCCTCGCTCGACCAGACCCATGTCGGCAATGGCTTCCTGCCGTATGCCGGTACGGTGACCGATGGACCGTTCGGCGGCAAGATCGACCGTGATTTCTTCTTTGGCGAACCCGATCATGACTTCGGCCGCTATGACCAGGAAATCATTGGCTACGAACTCAGCCATGAATTCGACAATGGCTGGAAAGTCTCGCAGAACCTACGTTTCGCGCACTTGGATAAGCGGGAGGAACTGGTCTATCCATACGCGTATAGCGCCTTTAACCCGAACGAGTTGGCTCGTCTTGGCTTCAAGCACGATACCTCTGTCGACAATTTCTCGGTCGATACCCGTGTTGAAAAGGAGTTCCAGACTGGCGCTCTGGAACACAAGTTCCTGGCAGGACTGGACTACAAGAACTACAAGATCGATCAAACGCAGGCTTCTGCCTTCATCTTTAATGATGATCTGGACATCGACCCCACCAATCCGGAATATGGGAACCCTCTGCCGGCTTACAACACGTATCTCGACGGCATTACCAGATTGAACCAAATTGGCGTTTATGCCCAGGATCAGGTTCGTTTCGGCGATGGCTGGTTGGTGACACTGAACGGTCGCTACGACTATGTGGATATCGACAATGATTCGCGCCTGACGACCGGTTCCTACACGTTCGACGACAGCGCGCTCAGCGGTCGTGCCGGTATTGCCTACGAGTTCGATAACGGCCTGACCCCGTATGTATCGGTCGCGACCTTCTTCAATCCGCTGATCGGCACCTCTTATCTCGGGGGTGGACTGAAGCCGGAAGAGGGCCATCAGATCGAAGGCGGCGTGAAATACGATCCGACGTTCTTCGACGGTTCGTTGACCGCCTCCGTCTACCAGATCGTCAAGAAGAACGTTGCGCTGACGCGTCCTGATTTCCTGCAGGAGCAGCTTGGCGAGGTGACCTCGACCGGCCTCGAACTGGAAGGCAAGGTCAACCTGAATGAAAAGTGGAAGCTGCTGGCGACATATACCTACAATGATCTCGAAATCACCGAAGACCTGAACCCGGCGCTCGTCGGCAATCGCCCGTACCTCATACCGGAACAGCAGGCGTCTCTGTGGGTCGAGTATCTCGTGACGGACGGCCCGATCGAAGGCGTGAGCGTTGGAGGCGGCCTTCGCTACCAGGGCGAATCCTACGCCAACAACACAAATACCCTCACGGTGCCGGATGCCGTGGTTGCCGATGCGGCGATCCGTTACGAAAAGAACGGCTGGGGTGCTGCACTGAACGTCACCAACCTGTTCGACAAGGAATACGTCAAGGGTTGCCAAGGCGAGTTCACCTGCGGCTACGGCGACCAGCGGACGATCACGCTGAAGCTCAGCAAGTCCTGGTAAGCTGTTCCACCCCGATTTCGAAAGGCCGCCGCGCGAAAGCCCGGCGGCCTTTTGTTCTTTTGAGGGGGTGTGTCCCAAGGGTGGCGAGCGTCCCCACTGGCAGCATTTTTGGGCATGCTTTTCCCAAAACACACTGATTTCGCCGCCTTTTTGGGCAATTTACCTTTTTTTACCAATTGAAAAATTTCGGGTGAATTTTGATTTGAGGCATGCAAGGATGCGCCCCAGCCAGACATACCCTTGAAAGGGAGTGGTGGTTCCGCAGACATGCTCCCGCAGAGGAGCTTGCGGGAGGACCCAACAAGATCAATAGCAACAACAGGGCTGCACAATGAAAAAACCCCTCCTCGGTCTCCTTGCTTTCTCGATGATGTCGGCCACGGCGCTCGCCGCCGACATCAAGCCGGCGATCATCTACGATCTCGGCGGCAAGTTCGACAAATCCTTCAACGAAGCGGCCTTTAACGGCGCCGAGAAGTTCAAGACTGAAACCGGTATCGAATATCGCGAGTTCGAAATCGCCAACGATGCGCAGCGCGAACAGGCGCTTCGCCGCTTTGCCGGCGACGGCAACAACCCGATCGTCATGGCCGGCTTTTCCTGGGCTGCTGCCCTCGAAAAGGTTGCCGTCGAATATCCGGACATCAAGTTCGCCATCATCGACATGGTCGTCGACAAGCCGAACGTGAAGTCGGTCGTCTTCAAGGAACAGGAAGGCTCCTACCTCGTCGGCGTTCTCGCCGGCCTCGCTTCGAAGTCCAAGACCGTCAGCTTCATCGGCGGCATGGATATCCCGCTGATCCACAAGTTCGCCTGTGGTTATGTCGGCGGTGCCAAGTCCACCGGCGCTGACGTCAAGGTTCTGGAAGCCTATACGGGCACCACGCCAGACGCCTGGAACGACCCGGTCAAGGGCGGCGAAATCGCCAAGTCGCAGTTCGACCAGGGTTCTGATGTCGTCTATCACGCTGCCGGCGGCACCGGCGTCGGCGTTCTGCAGGCTGCCGCTGATGCGGGCAAGCTCGGCATCGGCGTCGATTCCAACCAGAACGGCATGCAGCCGGGCAAGGTCCTGACCTCGATGCTCAAGCGCGTCGACGTCGCCGTCTACGACGCCTTCACCTCAGCCAAGGACGACAAGTTCGCGTTCGGCATTTCCAACCTCGGCCTCAAGGAAGATGGCGTCGGCTATGCGCTCGACGACAACAACAAGGCCCTGATCACCCCGGAAATGGCTGCCGCCGTCGACAAGGCCAAGGCCGACATCATTGCCGGCACGGTCCAGGTTCACGACTACATGTCGGACGAAGCCTGCCCCTACTGATCGATCGTTATGTGAATAAAAAAAGCCGCCGGTCTCTGCAGATCGGCGGCTTTTTATGCTCGTTGCATGGTGATCAGTCGTTGTTTTCGGCCGACGTCGCCAGCGCCCTTCTGATCTGGTCAATCTTGCCGAAATCATCGCCGACGCCGAGAATATGTTTGGCCCGATCCAGTGTCGCATCTGACACGGTCGTCGTTCCGGCAGCGCTTGCCAATGCATCCCGCAAGGCCTCGTCCGAGAGGGCCGGATCGGATGGAAGCGTATCGGTCCCGTATTTCAGCTCATATTCGGCATAGGCGCGGGCATAGGCAAAGACATCCGAAAAGCGCGGATCGTTTGAGTTGAGGTAGGCATGATAATTGCGGTTCAGCGAGCTGAGCTTTGCTCGTTCCGCGACCTCGGTCTTTTCGGCCTTTCGGGCGATATGGACCTTGTTTTTCCGTTCGCCGGAGCGATCATCACTCTTTGCGGCTCGGGAATGGCCGCTGTTGGACTTGTCGCGTCCGGAATTGCTTCCGTGGCTGCCACCGTTGCCGCCACCATGGTCGCCGTTCTTGGCAGAGGCGCTGCCGATTGGCGCGGTGAGCGAGACGGCGAAAGTGATCAGGACCGAGGTGGCAATGGTCTTGACTGGCATGGTTCTCTCCTGGCTTCACCCGTGCTGGTGCGCGGATATATCATGCCAGTACATTGCGGCAATTAGGCGGCTGCAAGCCTTCCTGGACTAATGCTTGCCGGCACGGGACCAAAGTCTGGTTCAATCGTCATGGGCAGGAAGACGGCAAAAGCCTTCAATAATGCGGCGGCCGCGTGATTGCCGGGACCTCGAGGCTCTGTTCTTCCAGATTGAGGAAGCGTTCGGTCAGCCGGTCGAGCTTGGCGCGGACCTGTTCCACGACCTTCCACTGTTCCGTTAGCTGATCGGACAGTTCCTCGATGGTCTTGGCCTGATGGGCGATGGTCTCTTCGAGCTGGGTAATGCGTGCTTCGCTCATGTCTGTCTCCTGTGGCCAAGCCTGCGTTCGGCGCTCGCGCTGCCCTCCAGTATCACATGGATTGTGGTTGTGCAGGGACATGGCGGCATTTCCGTCTTGTGCTTGTGCAAGCGATGCAAATCCCGCTGGACTCTCTCGAATGAACTGGGAAGAGTAGGTCCGTCTTCGATTTTTGGGCTACCATGCGCGAAATTCGATGCTAAACTTATACCAATTGGTAAAAAAATCGATGCCTGGGCGCCCGTGGTCAACACGGATGAAACCGGGCCGACTTGGGGAACGTGGGTCAATATGAGCGATATTGCCATCGAATTGCGTGGCATCGACAAGAGTTTCGGTCTTGTCCATGCAAACAGGAACATAAACCTGACCGTCCGCAAGGGCACCATCCACGGGATCATCGGTGAGAACGGTGCCGGCAAGTCGACGCTGATGTCGATTCTCTACGGCTTCTACCAGGCCGACAGCGGCGATATCGTCGTCGATGGGAATGTCGTGACGATCAAGGATCCGAATGCGGCGATCGCGCATGGCATCGGCATGGTGCATCAGCATTTCATGCTGGTCGAAAATTTCACCGTGCTCGAAAATGTCATGCTCGGGGCTGAAGACAGCCAGATTCTCAATACCAGCATTTCCAAGGCCCGCGTCGAGCTGAAGCGGCTGGAAAAGGAATATGCGCTGGAGGTCAATCCGGATGCGCTGATCGAGGAGTTGCCCGTCGGCCTGCAGCAGCGCGTCGAAATCCTGAAAGCCCTTTATCGCAAGGCCGATATCCTCATTCTCGACGAGCCGACCGGCGTTCTGACCCCGGCCGAAGCCGATCACCTGTTCCGTATCCTTGGCCAGTTGAAGGACCAGGGCAAGACGATCATCTTCATCACCCACAAGCTGCGCGAAATCATGGCGATCACCGACGAGGTCTCGGTCATGCGCCGCGGCGAGATGGTGGCGACGCGCAAGACCAACGAAACCTCGGTCGAGGAATTGGCCGAACTGATGGTCGGCCGCCGCGTTCTGCTGCGGGTCGACAAGGGCGAGGCCAATCCCGGCGACGTGAAGCTGTCGGTCGAAAACCTGACGGTGCGCGACGGCCGTGGCGTCACCATGGTCGACAATGTCTCCTTCAACCTGCGCGCTGGCGAAATCCTCGGCATTGCGGGCGTGGCGGGCAACGGCCAGTCCGAACTGCTGGAGGCGATCTCCGGCATTCGCAAGGCGGTCAGCGGCTCGGTCCTGCTGAACGGCAAGCCGATCGATGTCACCGGCCACGCCGATCCGCGCGACCTGCGTGATCGTGGCCTCGCGCATGTCCCGGAGGACCGCCACCATGTCGGCCTCGTCTTGAAATTCGAGGAAGCCGAGAACGGTATTCTCGGCTATCACCATGACAAGCGCTACCTGAACGGCGTCTTCTTGAACACCAAGGCGATCCAGGCGGATGCCGAGGAAAAGATCAAGAAATACGATATCAGGCCGCCCAATCCGCGGCTGAAGACGGCCAATTTCTCCGGCGGCAACCAGCAGAAGATCGTGTTGGCGCGCGAGATGGAGCGCGGGCCGGACGTGCTGATCATCGGCCAGCCGACGCGCGGCGTCGATGTTGGCGCCATCGAATTCATCCACAAGCGGATCATCGAGATGCGCGACCAGGGCAAGGCGGTTCTGCTTGTCTCGGTCGAACTCGATGAAATCCGCGCCCTGTCCGATCGTATCATCGTCATGTTCGCCGGCCGCGTCGTCGGCGAGCGGGATCCGGATGCGACCGAAGGGGAACTCGGCCTGCTGATGGCCGGGGTCGAAGGCCGCAAGGAGGCCGCCGAATGAGCAATCCATATGCAAAACTGCCGGCCTGGGCAGAATACGGCCTGATCCCGCTGATCAATCTCGTCGTCGCCTTCCTCGTTGCCGGACTGGTCGTTCTGCTGGTCGGTGAGAACCCGCTGAAGGCGGCCTATCACATGATCAACGGCGCCTTCGGCCGTGGCGAATATATCGGCTTCACGCTTTACTATGCGACGACCTTCATCTTCACCGGCCTTTCGGTCGCCGTCGCCTTCCATGCCGGCCTGTTCAATATCGGCAGCGAAGGCCAGGCCTATATCGGCGGCATTGGCGTGGCACTGGCCTGCCTGTGGCTCGACAAGACCATGCCTTGGTTCATCGTCTTCCCGGTGGCGATCATCGGTTCGGCTGCTTTCGGCGCGCTCTGGGCCTTCCTGCCCGGCTGGCTGCAGGCTAAGCGTGGCAGCCATATCGTCATCACCACCATCATGTTCAATTTCATCGCCTCCAGCATCATGGTCTATCTGCTGACCAAGGTGATGAAGCCGCTCGGCTCGATGGCGACACAGACCCGCACCTTCGAGGCTGGCGGTCAGTTGCCGAAGCTGGATTGGCTGCTCGGCATCTTCGGGCTCAATGTCGGCAATGCGCCGTTCAACGTATCTTTCCTGCTCGCCCTTTTTGCTGCATTCGCCGTCTGGGTTTTGATCTGGCGCACGCGGTTCGGCTTCGAAATGCGCACCATGGGCCATAGCCCGTCGGCAGCGCGCTATGCCGGCATCAGCGAAACCCGCATCACCATCATCGTCATGATGATTTCGGGTGGTCTGGCGGGCCTGATGGCGCTCAACCCGATCATGGGCGAGCAGTTCCGAATGCAGCTCGATTTCGTGCAGGGCGCGGGCTTCGTCGGCATCGCCGTGGCCTTGATGGGCCGGTCGCATCCGGCCGGTATCATTCCGGCGGCGATCCTGTTCGGCATGCTCTATCAGGGCGGCGCGGAAATCGCCTTCGAGATGCCGTCCATCTCGCGCGACATGATCGTCATCATCCAGGGTCTCGTAATCCTGTTTGCAGGCGCGTTGGAAAACATGTTCCGCCCGGCGATCGGGCGTGCCTTTGCGGCGATCGGCAGCCGCTCCTCTGCCGCCGCACAGACACGAGGAGCCTGATCCATGGACCTTTTCCACACCATCATCGCTCTTCTCGAATCCACCATCCGCGTTTCCGTGCCGCTGATCTTCGCGGCGCTTGCCGGTCTCTTCACCGAGCGAGCAGGCGTCTTCGATATCGGGCTTGAGGGCAAGATGCTGGGTGCCGCCTTTGCCGCCGGCGCCGTCGCAGCCGTGTCCGGCTCGGTCATCATCGGGCTGCTCTGCGCCATCCTCATCTCGGTGCTTCTGGCACTGGTCCATGGCTATGCCTCGATCACCCAGCGTGGCAGTCAGATCGTCTCCGGTGTCGCCATCAACTTCGTCGTTGCCGGCTCCACCGTCATTCTCGGCGAAGCCTGGTTCCGCCAGGGCGGCCGTACACCCGCTTTGGCCGGCGACGCGCGTTTCCAGACGATCACCTTCCCCTTCGCCGATGCGGTGAAGGACGTGCCCATCCTCGGGCCGATCTATTCCAATCTGTTGTCCGGCCATTTCGCGCTGACCTATCTGGCCTTCGCCATGGTGCCGATCAGTTGGTGGATCCTCTATCGCACCCGTTTCGGCCTGCGGCTGAGGGCCGTGGGTGAAAACCCCGGCGCCGTCGATACGGCCGGCATTTCGGTCATCTGGCTGCGTTATCGCGCGGTCATCTGCGCCGGTATCCTGTGCGGCTTTGCCGGCGCCTACCTGTCGCTTGCCATGAATGCCGGCTTCGTCAAGGGCATGACGGCGGGCAAGGGCTATATCGCGCTCGCCGCGCTGATCTTCGCCAAGTGGCGGCCGTTCAACATCATGCTGGCCTGTCTGCTGTTCGGCTTCCTCGACGCACTGGCGATCCGCCTGCAGGGCAATCCGCTGCCGCTGATCGGTCAGGTGCCGGTGCAACTGATGCAGGCTCTGCCCTATATTCTGACCGTCGTCTTGCTCGCCGGCTTCATCGGCAAGGCGATCCCGCCCAAGGCCGGCGGCATACCCTATGTGAAGGAGCGTTGATTATGGCAAATGATCTGTTCGAAGCCGCCCGCGAGGCGATGGCCAAGGCGCATGCACCCTATTCCAAGTTTCCGGTCGGTGCCGCCATTCGCGCCGAGGACGGCAAGATTTATACCGGCGCCAATATCGAGAACCTGTCTTTCCCGGAGGGCTGGTGCGCCGAGACGACCGCGATCAGCCATATGGTCATGGCCGGCCAGCGCAAGATCCTCGAAGTCGCTGTTATCGCCGAAAAGCTGGCGCTCTGCCCGCCCTGCGGCGGCTGCCGCCAACGCCTCGCCGAATTTTCCGGCGCCTCGACACAGATCTATCTATGCGATGAGGCCGGCGTGAAAAAGACGCTGTCGCTCTCCGACCTGCTGCCGCATTCCTTCGAAACCGAAATCCTCGGATGACCGCCGCCGCCGACATGCTGAAGGGGAAGCTTGCTGGGCTTTCACCGCGCTACGGGATCGTGCTCGGTTCCGGCCTCGGTTCGCTGGTCGAGGCGGTGGCAAATCCGGTGCGGATTTCCTATGCGGATATTCCGGGTTTTCCCGTCAGCGCCGTCTCCGGCCATGCCGGCGAACTGGTGGGCGGAACGATCGGTGGCGTGCCTGTCATTGTGCTGTCAGGCCGTGTCCACTTCTATGAGCGCGGCGATGCCAATGCCATGCGCGGACCGATCGAGACGCTAAAGGCGCTGGGCGTCGAAACGCTGATTCTGACCAATTCCGCCGGTTCCCTGCGGGAGGACTTGCCGCCGGGTTCGGTGATGCAGATCGCCGACCATATCAATTTCTCCGGTGTCAGCCCGCTGATCGGCGTCGATAGCGACGATCGCTTCGTCGGCCTGACCTCCGCCTATGACGCGGAGCTTGCCGAGCGCATGCGCGCCGCCGCGATCAAGCTCGATATTCCCTTGGGAGCCGGCGTGTACATGTGGTTCTCCGGCCCCAACTTCGAGACGCCAGCGGAAATCCGCATGGCGCGCATTCTCGGCGCCGATGCGGTGGGCATGTCGACCGTGCCGGAGGTCATCCTCGCCCGGTTCTTCGGCCTGAAGGTCGCGGCCGCTTCCGTCATTACCAATTATGGGGCCGGCATGACCGGTGGCGAACTCAGCCATCACGAGACCAAGGACATGGCCCCGATCGGCGGCCGGCGTCTGGCCTCCATCCTGACGCAAATGATCTCCGGATGAAGCTCGATCGGCATTTCATGCCGGCCGTAGCGCGCATGACGGTTTGCGCGGCGCGCTCAAGCGTATAGAACATGCGCTCGTGGCCGCTGCTTCGGTCGTGTAGTGTCATCTCAGAAAATGGACGGAACCCATGATGCTCGAAGCCAACAATCGCCAGATCGCGTCGCTTGCCCTGTCGCTGCTTGACCTGACCGACCTCACCGACAATTGCACGCCGGAAGCCATCGAAAAGCTCTGCGCCCAAGCCCGCACGCCGTTCGGCCACACCGCCGCCATCTGCATCTGGCCGCGCTTTGTCGCCCAGGCACGGGCGATCCTTGGACCGAACAGCGCTGTGAAGATTGCGACTGTCGTGAATTTCCCGTCCGGCGATCTGCCGGTGGAAACGGTCGTCAAGGAAACCCGCCAGGCAATCGCCGATGGCGCCGACGAGATCGATCTGGTCATTCCTTACCGCGCCTTCATGGCCGGTGACGAACAGGCCGTCCGCACCATGATCTCCGCCGTCAAGGCTGAATGCGCAGCACCTGTCCTGCTCAAGATCATCCTCGAAACCGGCGAATTGAAGGACCGCGATCTCATCCGCAGCGCCTCCCACATCGCCATTCAGGAAGGCGCCGATTTCATCAAGACGTCAACCGGCAAAGTCGCCGTCAACGCGACGCTTGAAGCCGCCGACATCATGCTCACCTGCATCCGCGAAAGCGGCCGCAAGGTCGGTTTCAAGCCGGCCGGTGGGGTGCGCACGGTCGGCGATGCCCGGCTTTATCTCAATCTCGCCGCTACCATTCATAGCCCGGACTGGCCGATGCCTTCGACTTTCCGGTTCGGCGCGTCGGGTCTGCTCGGCGATATCCTGTCGGTCTTCGAAGGCCGCGAGCCTGTCGCCGGCGCGGCGGCCTATTGATGATCCCGCAGGAAATCATCCGCAGAAAGCGGGATGGCGCGGCGCTGGACAAGGCGGAAATCGCCGCCTTCATCCGCGGTCTTGCCGACGGATCGATTTCCGAGGGGCAGGTGGCGGCTTTCGCCATGGCCGTCTGGTTTTCCGGCATGAACCTCGATGAAACCGTCGCGCTGACGCTCGCCATGCGCGACAGCGGCGATGTTCTGTCCTGGGCTGATATCGGTCATCCTGTCGCCGACAAGCATTCGACCGGTGGCGTCGGCGATAATGTCTCCCTGATGCTTGCCCCCATCGTGGCTGCCTGCGGCCTTGCCGTGCCGATGATTTCCGGGCGAGGGCTTGGCCATACCGGCGGGACGCTCGACAAGCTGGAATCGATCCCCGGCTATGACATCATGCCGTCGGAGGCATTGTTCCGGCAGACGGTGGCAGAGGCCGGTTGCGCCATCATCGGCCAGACCGCCGAACTCGCCCCCGCTGACCGGCGGCTCTACGCGATCCGCGACGTCACCGCGACGGTCGATTCCGTGCCGCTGATCACCGCGTCGATCCTGTCGAAGAAGCTCGCCGCCGGGCTTCAGTCGCTGGTGCTTGATGTCAAGATCGGCAATGGCGCCTTCATGGTTGGGCTGGACGAAGCCGAGACGCTGGCCCGCTCGCTGGTCGGCGTTGCCAATGGCGCAGGGGTCCGGACCACGGCGCTCATCACCGACATGAACGAGCCCTTGGCGGATGCTGCCGGCAATGCGCTTGAGATCGTCAACTGCATGGCCTTCCTGCGTGGCGAAAAAGCCGGGACGCGGCTGGAAGCCGTGGTCATGTCCTTCGCCGCGGAAATGCTGATGACAGCCGGTGTTGCCGCAAGTCCAACCAAGGCAACCGATCTTGCCAGCCGCGCCCTGCAGAGCGGTGCTGCCCTCGAGCGGTTCGGCCGCATGGTTCATCTCCTGGGCGGCCCCGCCGATTTCGCTGATCATCCGCAAGGCTACCTGCCGAAGGCGGCGGTCATCCTGCCGGTCGAAGCGCCGCGCGATGGCTATCTCTCACGCTGCAACGCCCGCGACATCGGTATGGAAGTGATCGCGCTTGGCGGCGGTCGTACCCGCCCGAACGAACCGATCGATCACAGCGTTGGTTTCAGTGGGTTGAAACCGCTGGGCGCCAAGGTTGGTAAGGGCGAACCTTTCGCTTTCGTCCACGCATCCAACGAGGACAAGGCGTTGGCGTCTCGCGCCCGACTGCTGGAGATTTACGAGGTAGGTGACGCAACCGCCGCCGAGCGTCCCGTGATCGTGTCCCGGATCAGCGAATAAGGCGCAAGGCCCCGCCTTCGACGCTGTAGGACGACAGCTTGCCGAGAAAGCTCATGCCGACCAGCATGCCGGAGAGCGATTTGTCCGGCAGCACCAGTGCGTCCACATCCTTGACCGATATGGTGCCGATCTCCATCCGGTCGAGCGAGACACGCGCCGCCTTCACGGTGCCGTTCGCTGTGCCGACCGGTACGGTGAAGGAGAGTGAACCGGTGGAAATCCCAAGGCGCCTGGCGGCCGAGACATTGATGGCGACGGTGCTTGCTCCGGTATCGACAAGCCCGTTTTCCTTGCGGCCGTTGATGGCGAATGTACCGAAGAAATGTCCGCCTGCGCCTGGTTGCAGCAGCACCCCGCGCCCGCCCGCATATTTCGCTGTGCTCACCGGCTGCGGCTTGGCGTCTGTTTCCTCGGCCATTGGCTGGTCGAGATAGGAAGTGGCAAGCCCCGGCAGCACCATAGCCGCCGCAACCATTCCCCCGGCAAAAACAGCCATTCGTACCAGCATTCGAGCCACACTCCGCGACGTCAGAAACAGCGACGAGCTAAGCATGATCCTGTCTAACAGGATGCAAAAAGCCGCCGGTTTTTATCCGCGGCGGCTTTCCAACTGAAAATCAGGTTAAGAAATCGAAAAAATCCGAAGGATTACTTCGTCCCGTACATCCGGTCACCCGCATCGCCGAGGCCGGGAACGATGTAACCGTGCTCATTGAGATGGCTGTCGATCGAGGCTGTGAAGATTGTAACGTCCGGATGGGCAGCCTGAAAGTTCTTGATGCCTTCCGGCGCTGCCAGAAGGCAGACGAAACGCAGGTTCACCGCACCGCGCTCCTTCAGCTTGTCGATGGCAGCGATCGAGGAATTGCCGGTGGCGAGCATCGGGTCGACGACGATCACGAGGCGTTCGGCCATGCTCTCCGGCGCCTTGAAGTAATATTCGACGGCTTCCAGCGTTTCATGGTCGCGGTAGACACCGACATGCGAGACGCGGGCCGAAGGCACCAGTTCTAGCATGCCCTCGAGCAGGCCGTTGCCGGCGCGCAGGATCGAGGCGAAAACCAGCTTTTTGCCCTCAAGCACCGGCGCCTGGATGGTCTGCATCGGTGTTTCGATGGTCTCTTCCGTCAGTTCGAGATCGCGGGTGACCTCGTAGCAGAGCAGGGTGGAAATCTCACGCAGCAGCCGACGGAAACCAGCCGTCGAGGTCTCCTTCTTGCGCATGATGGTCAGCTTGTGCTGCACCAGCGGATGATTGATGACTGTAACGCCGTCCATGGCCAAGCCCTCCTGCGGAAACCCGAATTTAAACTCTTTTTTTCACGGAAAGGCGCGGGGCCGCAAGGCCTGAGCAGTGCTTTGCCCCGTCATCAACAGCCCACAAGCCCTCAAAACGCAGCGAGCAGCTTCTGGCGGGTCGGCTCGTCCACGAAGGCGGCTTCGATCGCGGTCCGGGTCATGCCGTTAATCTCGGTGTCGGTGAAGCCCATGACCTGTGAGGCGATTTCGTATTCCTGTTTCAGCGAGGTGTGAAAGAAGGGCGGATCGTCGGAATTGAGCGTCACGCGGCAACCGGCCTCATAGAGCGCGCGCAGCGGATGCGAGGCGAAATCCCGAAACACCTGCAGCGAGACATTGGAACCCGGGCAGGTTTCCAGCACCACGCCCTCGTCGGCAATCCGCTTGACGAGATCGGCGTCCTCGATGGCGCGCACGCCGTGGCTGATGCGCGACGGACGCACATGGTCGAGCGCATCGCGCACGCTGAAGGCACCCGCCATCTCGCCAGCATGGATGGTGATGCCGAGGCCGCAATCACGCGCAATATCAAAGGCGCGGGTGAAGTCGGCGACCCGGTGCATCCGTTCCTCGCCGGCAAGATTGAAGCCGGTCACCAGCGGATGCTCTCGCTTGGCCGCATAAAGCGCGGTACGAACGGCCGCTTCCGGCCCCATATGGCGGATGATGGTGATGATCATCCGGCCTTCGATACCGGTCCTGGCCTTCGCCGCCTCGATGCCGGCGGCAAGGCCGCGAATATAGGCGTCGCTGCCGATGCCGATCGTGTTGCCATGGTCGGGGGAAACGATGATTTCGCTATAGATCGTGCCGGCCTCTGCAAGTTCCGTCAGATAAGCCTCGGCCAGCAGCGCATAGTCTTCCTCGGTGCGGAAGAGTTCGGCCACGGCATCATAGCATTTCAGGAAATGGCTGAAATCGGCCGAGACATAGGCACCGTCCTGGATGATGCCGCTGACATCGACATTATATTTGCGGGCCATTTCCAGCGCGAGGGCCGGCGGGGCCGCACCCTCGATGTGGCAGTGCAACTCGGCCTTTTTCAGATATGCGGTCACAGAAAACTTCTCCCATGCAGGCCCGGTTCAAGGCCAAGATGTTTGGCAACGCTCTCACCGATCCCGGCAAAGCCCGGCAGGACGCCAATAGAGCGGGTGCGGACGTTTGGACCGAAAACAAGGATCGGCACGCGCTCGCGCGTATGGTCGGTGCCGCGCCAGGTCGGATCACAGCCGTGGTCGGCAGTCAGGATGACGATATCGCCCGGCTTCAGCTTGCGGTCGAGATCGGGCAGGCGCTGGTCGAAGGCTTCGAGCGCGGCGGCATAGCCGGGCACGTCGCGGCGATGGCCATAGAGCATGTCGAAGTCGACGAAATTGGTGAAGACGAGATCGCCGTCCTCGGCCTCGTCCACGGCCTTCAGCGTCGCGTCGAACAGATCCATGTTGCCGTTCGCCTTGATGACACGACCGATGCCCTGATGGGCAAAGATATCGGCGATTTTGCCGACGGCATGAACGGTGCGACCCGCTTTCGTCAGGCGATCCAGCAATGTCGGTTCGGGCGGCAGGACGGAATAGTCGCGGCGATTTCCGGTTCGGACAAAATCCTTCGGTGTGGTGCCGATAAACGGGCGGGCGATGACGCGGCCGATATTGTAGTCATCCAGCAGGCGGCGCACCGTCTGGCAGAAGCCGAGCAGCCGGTCGAGACCGAAGGAATGCTCATGCGCGGCGATCTGGAAGACGGAATCCGACGAGGTGTAGCAGATCGGCTTGCCGGTCCGCATGTGCTCTTCGCCATAGCGGGCGATGATGTCTGTGCCCGACGCATGGCAATTGCCGAGAATGCCAGGAACTTCGCCCTCGCGGCAGATCGCCTCGACGAGTTCGGGCGGAAACGCGTCACCCTCGGCGGTGAAATAGCCCCAGTCGAACTGCACCGGCGTGCCGGCGATCTCCCAGTGGCCGGACGGTGTGTCCTTGCCGCGCGAGACTTCGCTTGCCGCGCCATAGAGACCGAAGATCCGTTCCGGCAGCGGCATTCCGGCCGGCGTGCGGCCATTGGCCAATTTGGCGGCATGCAATAGCCCGAGCGCAGACATGTTCGGCAGGTTCAGCGGTCCTTCGCGCAAGCCTTCACGGTCGCCGGCACCCGCCGCGCAGAACTCGGCGATATGGCCGAGCGTATCAGCGCCAAGATCGCCGAACTCGGCGGCATCCGGTGCTCCACCGATACCGAAGGAGTCAAGAACGAAGAGAAAGGCACGCGCCATGGATCACCCGAAAGCTGTCAAAAGCGCGGTATCCTGAAGGGAGGCCGCGCCCGACAAAACTGCTATTGCTCGTCTCAGGGCGCTCACCTGCCACCGGGACGAAGGCGCGAAGAAATACCCCGGTGCGGGCCGGATTGCAAATCGCGGACCTCGCTCCCAGGGGCTGGTTTTCGATCAGCAGTCGCTGCAGGTGATCTTGTCGCCGACGCGCTGGCGGAAATAGTAGGTCTTGGAAAGGTTGATCGTCTTCAGCGTATTGTCGG
The DNA here is from genome assembly GCF_001425605.1 of Rhizobium sp. Leaf453. Taxonomy (GTDB): domain Bacteria; phylum Pseudomonadota; class Alphaproteobacteria; order Rhizobiales; family Rhizobiaceae; genus Pararhizobium. The sequence goes on from NZ_LMRG01000012.1 coordinate 675,923, forward strand.
CCAGACCCGGCGCGAACAGCAGGAGATGGTGGGGTACGACCAGTTCAGACCGCACGACGAAGGCATTCACAGCGGAAATATCCGAAGGCAGGGTCACGACGGAGCCGGCCTTGTAGGGTGTGCCACCGGCCTGGTCGCGTGACCACGCGACAGTTCCGACGCCGGCGGCCGTGACGGTAATGCCGGTCATCTTCAGCGTATACGTGTTCATCTCGTAAGGCGCCATGACGCTCTTGGCCACGTCTTTCATGCCGTCCAGGGTCGCCTTGCTGACATCGGTCTGTTGGGTCAGGACGTCGGCGACAGTGCTGGAAGCGCGGGCGACCTTGCGCGAGATGCTGAAGCCCAGCGACACCTCGAACGAGCCGATATAGGCCATGATCAGCAGTGGCGCGATGATCGCGAACTCGATCGCTCCGGTACCTTTCCTGTCGCGCCAGAATCTGCGGAAGGCCTCGGTTTTGTCGGAGAGCACGGCCATGTGGTAGCGGAGGACGTTTTTCATCGCGTGCACCTCAATAGTTTTCGTTGCGGAATGCGGCCGTCGATACCATCAGGTAGTCGTTTGGCATGCTGCTTCCGGCGGGGCGCAGGTTGGTGATATAGGGGCGGACCAGGTCGGTAATCACCTCCCAGCGGTAATAGGCGCGCACGATATTGATCGTGGTCGGGCCGCCGGGTGAGAACTTGAATCCGCTGGTGTCGAGATCGCCGCTGGAGCCGCCCTTGCGTGGGATCGCGACCGGAATTTTCGAGAAATCCGCAAAGCTGCGAACGTCGATGAACAGCCGCGACGGCTTCTTCGCTTCGGTTTCCGAACATTTCATGATGATCGAGATCTCGTTGCAGAAGGCCTTGCGGAACTGCTCTTCGGACATGTCCGTCGCCGGATTGAGACCGAAGGTGATTTCGCCGGTGCGCACCTTGCGCGCCATTGTGTCCGTGGCGTTGGACAGCAGCTGTTCGGCCGTAAATGCCGCGAAGGTTTCCAGCGATGCGAAGAGGACGATGAGGAAAGGCAGGGCCAGGAGGGCGAACTCGATCGTCGATGTGCCCGACTTTTCCTTGCAGAATCGCCGCAACAAGCCACGCCGCACTTTGGGGCGCGTGTCTCCAGTGCAGTCGGTCACAGGATTTTCATTCTGGTTGTTCAACATCCGTCATTCCGCCAAGCCACAACACGATGACGTACATTAGGAAATGACTGTTGATATTTCGTATGCAGGAACCGGGGTAATTTGAACGGACTGATTCACGAAATGGCAACGATTGATCGTTGCCATTACCGTTCAGGGTATGGACGCCCTAGTTGGCGGCGGCCGCCTTCTGTACGGCGTGCGCTTCGCAGGTCGGCGTGCACGACAGCACGGAGCGTGAGGTCTGGCGATAGACGCGCAACGTGTTGCCCTCGTCGATCGAAACCAGGATGCGTTCGTCGACGATCGCATTACCAGCACTGTCCAGGATGACCAGGTTCGTCGTTCCGAATGAACGGCCTGTCAGCACGATGGTCTTGGCATCGGCGACGGTGGCGTCGGCCACGTCGGAATTGCCAATGATGACCTTGCTTACGGGGCGATCGAGCTTCAGGACGCGTGCATGGTCCATATAGACGCGCAACATGTCTTCCGAAGCGCCCGCCGGATTGGCGAAGAGAACGGCGGCCAGCGTCAGGCTTGCGAAGGCAGGCGCCAGCAACCGGGCGCCGATGGCTGTATGGAACATGTTCATGGCCGTGTCCTGATGATGCAGATGATCCAACATGCGCGGTTTTGGTGAATGAAGCGTTAAATCCGCCACCAAATTCCGGGCGGGCATCCCCCGGGCAGACATCCGGCTTCCTGCCGTTGCCAGGCAATACTGATAGATAGAATTTTATACTATCGGTTACTGATATTTTTACCAAGAAACGCGGTGTCGGCCGTTAACATCTCGGTAACTGTTTTCCTTAAGCGGTTTGCAATTCACCGTGTGTAGGTTCGCTCCATCCGATCAACGGAAACAGTTGGCGGTAGTGCTGAACAACAAGTGAAGTAGGAGTATGACCATGACCAAGATTTTCGCACGTTTCATGAAGGACGAATCTGGTGCAACCGCGATCGAATACGGCCTCATCGCCGCGCTCATCTCGGTGGCTCTGATCACTGGTGCAACGACGCTCGGCTCTGCCCTGGACACGCAGTTCCAGGACCTGAGCACGAAGATGACGACTGCCGACAAGTTCTAATTTCCGTAGTCGCTTGAAATGGGGCGCAGCCGGATCGGTTTCCGACCGGATGCGCCCAAGTCCCGCCGATGAGGCGGGCAACAGTACCCGTCGCTGTTTTTCAATAATATCCGCCCGGGACCGGCCACTCATTACAGATGAACGTTGGCGGTTGACTGGAGCGGCAACCAGAACCAGGAGAAATGATATGACCAAGATTTTCGCACGCTTCATGAAGGATGAGTCCGGCGCCACCGCTATCGAGTACGGCCTCATCGCTGCTCTCATCTCCGTCGCACTCATCACCGGTGCAACGACCCTCGGCTCGGCTCTGGACACACAGTTCCAGGACCTGAGCACGAAGATGACGACCGCCGACAAGTTCTGATTTCGGTGTCATTTCGAAAGGGAAACCGCCCGTTTGGGCGGTTTTTCTTTTTCGGGACCAGTTTTAGCAGCAGGATTGGCGTTTCGTTAAATCGAGAGGGGTAACCTCTCTAGCGTCCGCGATCGGCATCGACCGGCCTTGATCGCCTTGTGGACATGCAAATCGGAGGTATGCGAGTGATCGAAGCAGCCATTTTTGTCATTTTTCCGCTGTGCCTGGCGATCGCGGCCTTCTCCGACCTGTTCACCATGACCATCCCCAATCGGGTATCGGCCATTCTGCTCGGCTCTTTTTTCCTGGTCGCGCCGCTCGCCGGCCTAGCGCTTCCTTTGATCGGCATGCATTTACTGGCCGGAGTGATCGTGTTCGCCGGCTGCTTCACGCTGTTTGCGCTCAATGTCATGGGCGGGGGCGACGCCAAGCTCCTGACGGCCAGCGCTGTCTGGTTCGGATTCAACAGTTCGCTGTTCGAGTTCCTGATCTATGTCTCGATCTTTGGCGGTCTGTTGACGATTCTGATTCTCATCATGCGCAAGCAGGAAAATGCAATCCTCGCCTCGGGCATCCCGGTGCCGCCGCTGCTGTTCACCGCCAAGAAGATTCCCTATGGAATCGCCATCGGTCTGGGTGGCTTCATTGCCTATCCCTCGTCGCCCCTGATGCAGGCCGCATTGGCGCAACTGCATTAATTTTTGCGTGCCAGCCTGACCCAAGCGATACGAATGCGGCACGCGTGCCGCATTTTTTATGTGCCTTTGCGGTGCAAATCATTTGTTAACCACGATTGTAAGCAGTCCGTTAACTATAATTACACCAATTCCTGATCAATCTGTTCCAAGCATAGTCTCCGACTGCAGGGAAAGATCATGAAACCGGTGCGCGTTATTATTTTGGCGGTTGCTGTCGTCTCGGCAGGACTGGCCGGATTTTTGGCACTCAAGCTCACCAGTGGCAGGGCGCCGATGACATCGGCCGAGCCCGTCATCGAGCGCGAGCCCACCGTTAACGTGCTGGTCGCCAGCAAGAGCCTGCCGGTCGGATCGCGCCTCGATCCCGATGCAATCCACTGGATGTCCTGGCCAAAGGACGGCGTCGTCGATGGCCTGATCACCGAAGAGCTCCGTCCCAACGCCGTCGCTGACCTCCAGGGTGTCGTCGTTCGCCTGCCGATCTTCAATGGTGAACCGGTACGCGCCGAAAAGATCGCCGATTCGTCGAGCCGGGTCATGTCCGCGCTGCTGCCGGCCGGCAAGCGTGCGGTCGCCACCGAAATTACTGTCGCGACCGGCGCGGGCGGCTTCATCCTGCCGAACGACCGCGTCGACGTGATCATGGTGCGCAAGACGCCGGAAGGCTCCTTCCTGACCGAAACCGTGCTGAGCAACGTCCGCGTTCTCGCGATCGACCAGCAGATCGAGGAAAAAGAAGACGGCAGCAAGTCGGTGGTCGGCACGACCGCGACGCTGGAACTTACCCCGGACCAGACAAAGGTCATGACCGTCGCCCAGCAGATGGCCGAGCGCCTGTCGCTCGCGCTTCGCAGCGTGGCGGATGCACAGGAACCGGATACCGCTGCGGCGGACTACCTGCTGAGCGGAGATGGCCGCCCGGCAATCCAGATCATCAAGTCGGGTTCGATCGTGAAGAGCGAAGAAGGCTCTTCCATGAACGAAGCGCAATAATGTTTGAGCGGGAGCGGAACGTGAACCGGATCGGCAAGAAATTTCGTAGCTCCGTCGCAGGCGGCCTGGCATTTTGCCTCGCCTTCTCCGGCATGCCCGCCCTGACCTCTACCGCGGAAGCGGCGAACACGTCGGTAGTGCGCATCGTCGATAGCGGGCCGGGCGTCAAGAAGACCATCAAGCTGGGGCTGAACAAGGCCGTCGTCGTCGATCTGCCGGCAGACGCCCATGACATCCTGGTCGCCGACCCGACGCTGGCCGACGCGGTCACGCGCACTTCGCGGCGCATCTACCTTTTCGGCAAGACGGTCGGGCAGACGAACATCTTCGTCTTCGGTCCGAACGGCGAGGAAATCGTCAGCCTGGACCTCGAGATCGAACGCGATATCTCCAACCTCGAAGCCAATCTGCGGCGTTTCCTGCCTGATTCCGATATCAAGGTTGAAATCGTTTCGGACAACATCGTGCTGACCGGAACGGTCCGCACACCCCTTGATTCGACCCGCGTCGAAGATCTTGCGAGAGCCTTCCTCAAGGGTGGTGAAGCGACAACCCGCAACATCACGGCCCAGGGTAACAATGGCGATGCGGACATATTCGCCGAAGACCGCCAGGAATCTCAGATCGTCAACCTGTTGAGGATCGATGGCGAAGACCAGGTCATGCTCAAGGTCACCGTTGCGGAAGTGTCGCGACAGGTGCTGAAGCAGCTTGGTTTCAGCGGCTTCATCGGCAGCACCAGCGGCGAAGGGATTTCCTTCCGCAACCCGGCCAACCTCGGCAACGCCGTGAACGCATTCTCGTCGAAGATCACCGCGTCGATCGGCTCCGGCTCTGGTCTGTTCGCGAGCTATTTCAACGCCATGGAGCAGGCGGGTGTCATGCGCACCCTGGCCGAACCCAGCCTGACGGCTATCTCCGGCAAGAAGGCGAGCTTCTCCGTCGGCGGCGAGTATCGCCTGCCGTCTGAGCAGGAAATCGGCGAGGACGGATTGTCACGCACGGTCGAGACCGTCGAATATGGGATCGGACTGGACTTCACGCCGGTCGTGCTCGGTCCCGGCCGCATCGCCCTGGAAATCGCTACCGAAGTTTCCGAGCCGACATTCGAAGGCTCGGTCGTCAATGCGAATGCCATCGATGCCCCCGGCCAGACCTACATGTCGATCCGTCGGCGCAAGGCGGCCACCAGCGTCGAGCTTCCCTCGGGTGGTTCGATCGTGATCGGCGGTCTGGTGCAGGACAATGTCCGTCAGGCACTGTCGGGTCTTCCGGGCGCGCAGAAGATTCCCGTCCTCGGCACGCTCTTCCGCTCGAAGGACTTCATCCGCAACGAAACCGAACTGGTCATCATCGCAACGCCGTATCTGGTCAAGCCGGTGGCGCGCGGAGAACTCTCGCGTCCGGATGACAATTTCAACCCGACCGACGATCTGTCCAGCGCATTCCTCGGTGAGGTCAATCGAATCTACGGCAACCGCCAGGCCGCCCCCGTCGGGCAGTATCATGGCAGTGTCGGCTTCATCTACAAATAGGCGGAACCGGTCATGACAGCGAAGCTCATCCTGAACCGCAATCTGAAAAGGCACTCGATCATGCGGCCAAACACCTTTAACGGTCCGGTTCGTCTCCTGCGTATGCTGACCATCGGTGCCGTCCTCGTCACTGGCACAACGCTTGCCGGTTGCGCCCGCGACCCCAACACGACAGGCGCGCTGCCGGATGATTACCGCACACGTCACCCGATCGTCATCGCCGAGGCCGAACGTTCGATCGATATACCGGTCGCATCCGGTGACCGGCATCTGACAAAGGGTGCCCGCGATTACATCCGCGGCTTTGCATCGAACTACAAGAACGATGCCAGCGGAGCGGTGCAGATCATGCTGCCGCAGGGATCGGTCAACGCCCAGGCGGCGTCGGTTGTCCGCAAGGAAGTCCGCGGTGTTCTGGTTGGCGCCGGCATTCCGGCCACGCGCATGATCGAAGTAAGCTATCAGGCCGATCCCAACGGTGACGCGGCCCCGATCCGACTGACCTATAGCGCCATCACGGCGAAGACGGCGCCCTGCGGCAACTGGCCGTCGGATCTTGCCATGAACACGTTCGAGAACAAGAATTACGAGAACTTCGGTTGCGCCAGCCAGGCCAATCTCGCGGCCCAGGTCGCCAGCCCGCTGGATCTCCTCGGTCCGCGTGAAATGTCGCCGATCGATGCCGTCCAGCGCGGTCAGGTCATCAGCGATTATCGCGGGATAGAGACTGGCACGGAAACGACTATCAACATCAACAATTGACGAATCCGGACGCTTTGACGGGATAGCAACATGAGCGCGATTGACTACAAGATCGAAACCGGAAGCGGTGAAGCCGACAGTGCATATGACGCTGTTCGCCCCAGCGACATCGACCATTTGCGGCCGCTTCCGCGCATTTCGGTACACGCCTTTTGCGAAACCGAAGCGCTGCAGCGGGTCATGGAGCGGTGCGGCCAGGACCGGCGGATGAGCAAGGTCAGCCTGCGTATCAACAGCGGCACGATTGCGGCCGCTGCCAATATGTTCGCGACCGCGCCGACGCCGAACCTGATCATTCTGGAAACATCGACCGAGCCGCGTTTCCTGATGGCGGAACTGGAGCCGCTGGCTTCCGTCTGCGATCCCTCCACCAAGGTGGTGATCATCGGCCGCTACAACGATATTCCGCTCTACCGCGAACTAATCCGCAACGGCATTTCCGAATATATCGTCGCGCCGGTCACCATGCCGGATGTGTTGGCGGCCATCGCCTCGATCTTCGTCGACCCGGAAGCCGAACCACTCGGTCGCAGCATCGCCTTCATCGGCGCAAAGGGCGGCGTCGGCTCCTCGACACTCGCACACAATTGCGCCTGGGGCATTTCCAACCTGTTTTCGACCGAAGTCGTGCTTGCCGACCTCGATCTGCCCTATGGCACCGCCAACATCAACTTCGACCAGGATCCGCCACAGGGCATTTCCGAAGCCGTATTTTCGCCGGAACGCCTCGACGAAGTCTTCCTCGATCGCTTGCTGACCAAGTGCTCGGAGCGGCTGTCGCTGCTTGCAGCGCCCTCGATGCTCGATCGCCCCTACGATTTCGACGCCACGGCCTTCCAGCCGTTGATGGAAATCCTGCAGCGCAACGCGCCGGTTTCGGTGCTCGACGTGCCACATATGTGGGCTGACTGGACACGCTCGGTGCTGGCCGATGCCGATGAGGTGGTAATCACCGCCGTGCCGGATCTCGCCAACCTGCGCAACGCCAAGAACCTGCTGGATTCTCTGAAAAAGATCCGTCCGAATGACAAGGCGCCGCATCTGGTCCTCAATCAGGTCGGCATGCCGAAGCGGCCCGAGATTTCGCCGAACGATTTCTGCGATTCTCTCGAAATCGAGCCGGTGGCGATCATTCCGTTCGACACGATCCTCTTCGGCAATGCCGCCAACAGCGGTCGGATGATTGCCGAGATCGACAAGAAGGCACCAACGGCCGAAACCCTGGCGCAGCTCGCGCATCTCGTCACCGGCCGGGTGACGGCCAAGAAGGCAAAGAAGGGCGGACTTGGCAAGATGCTTGGAATGCTCGGACGCAAATAACTGATATCGAAGCAAAGACCGGATTGAGCGCATGTTTGGTAAAAAAGGAAACGAAGGCTTCGGCAAGAGCGGCTCCATCAGCCCTCCCGTGCAACAGCCCGTGCCTGCCAGTGCCGCCGCAACCGTGGCAGTGGCCGAGCGGCCCGCCACGCCTGTGCTTGCCGAGCCGGCGCGTGAAGCAACGCCGGTCACCCGCGCGCAGCCCAGTCCTCCACCGGTCCGCAAGAAGGCGGCCCGCACCGAGGATTATTACGATACGAAAAGCCAGGTCTTCTCGGCGCTGATCGACACGATCGACCTGTCGCAGCTCGCCAAGCTCGACACGGAGAGCGCGCGCGAGGAAATCCGCGATATCGTCAACGATATCATCACGATCAAGAACTTTGCGATGTCGATCTCCGAGCAGGAAGAACTGCTCGAGGATATCTGCAACGACGTTCTGGGTTACGGTCCGCTCGAGCCGCTTCTGGCGCGCGACGACATCGCCGACATCATGGTCAACGGTGCGGGCCAAACCTTCATCGAAGTCGGCGGCAAGACCATCGAGTCGGAAGTCCGCTTCCGCGACAACGCCCAGCTTCTGTCGATCTGCCAGCGCATCGTTTCCCAGGTCGGCCGCCGCGTCGACGAATCGTCGCCGATCTGCGACGCCCGTCTGCCCGACGGTTCGCGTGTCAACGTCATCGCGCCGCCGCTCGCCATCGACGGTACGGCGCTCACCATTCGTAAGTTCAAGAAGGACAAGCTGAAGCTTGATCAGTTGGTCAAGTTCGGCTCGATCACGCCGGAGGGCGCAGTCCTCCTGCAGATCATCGGCCGCGTCCGCTGCAATCTCGTCATCTCCGGCGGTACCGGTTCCGGCAAGACGACACTTTTGAACTGCCTCACCGGCTATATCGATGAGCAGGAACGCGTCATCACCTGCGAGGATACGGCCGAACTGCAGTTGCAGCAGCCGCATGTCGTGCGTCTCGAAACCCGTCCGCCGAACATCGAAGGCGAAGGCGAGATCACCATGCGCGATCTCATCAAGAACTGCCTGCGTATGCGGCCGGAGCGCATCATCGTCGGCGAAGTGCGCGGACCGGAAGTCTTCGACCTGCTTCAGGCGATGAACACCGGTCACGACGGCTCGATGGGTACGATTCACGCCAATACCCCGCGCGAATGCCTGTCGCGTATGGAATCGATGATCGCCATGGGCGGCTTCACGCTGCCGGCCAAGACCGTGCGCGAAATCATCTCCGGCTCGATCGATATCATCGTCCAGGCCTCGCGCCTTCGCGACGGTTCACGCCGTATCACCCACATTACCGAGGTGATCGGCATGGAAGGCGACGTGATTATCACGCAGGACCTCCTGCGCTACGAGATCGAGGGCGAAGACGCCAATGGCCGGATCATCGGCCGTCACAAGTCCACCGGTATTGGCCGTCCTCATTTCTGGGATCGCGCCCGTTACTTCAACGAAGACAAGCGGTTGGCTGCGACGCTCGACGCGATGGAAAAGGACTGATCGCTTTGTTGTTCGGGATCGATATCATCGTTCTGGCCATTGCCGGTCTTGCCGCTCTTGCGACGGCCGGTCTTGCCTATGGCGTCCTGTTCACGCGTATCGAGACCGAGAAGAAGGCCGAAAGCCGCGTCCGCAAGGTCAAATCCGCTGAAACCGATCGCGTTCAGGTCAAGGCCGCGCGCGACCGCATGAACGAAATGTCGAAGCGGCGCAAATCCGTGGCCGACTCGCTGAAAGACCTCGAGAAGAAGCAGCAGGAAAAGACCGCCAAGGCGAAGCCGACGATGAAGATCCGGCTGATGCAGGCCGGTTTGAAGATCTCGATCACGCAATTCTATATTTTCAGCGTTGTCTTCGGGGTTGTGGCTGGCCTGATGGCTTTGATCGCCGGTGCCATGCTGCCCATCGTTGCCGGTATCGTGCTGATCGGTGCTGCCGGTTTCCCGCGCTGGTTCGTTGGCTTCATGATCAAGCGGCGCTGCAAGGCCTTCCTCAACGAATTTCCGAACGCGCTCGATGTCATGGTGCGCTCGATCAAGTCCGGCCTGCCGCTCAACGATGCCGTCCGGCTGATCGCCAATGACGGCCAGGAGCCGGTCAAGACGGAGTTCAAGCGCATCATCGAGGCGCAGCAGGTGGGTCTCAACATTCCCGAAGCCTGCGCCCGCATGATCAACAGCATCCCGCTGCCGGAAGTGAATTTCTTCGCCATCGTCATCGCCATTCAGGCGCAGGCCGGTGGTAACCTGTCCGAAGCTTTGGGCAACCTCGGCAAGGTGCTGCGCGAACGCAAGAAGATGAAGGCTAAGGTGCAGGCGCTCTCCATGGAAGCCAAGGCATCGGCCTGTATCATCGGCGCCTTGCCCTTCATCGTTGCCTTCATGGTCTACATGACCTCGCCGGAGTACATGATGATCCTGTTCACCGATCCGCGCGGCCACATCATCATGGGCTGCTCGGGCGTGTGGATGAGCATCGGTATCTGGATGATGCGCAACATGATCAATTTTGATATCTAGGAAAGGGTCCGGCATGAGCGAGGGCATGATCAATACCCTGACCGATCCGACCGTTATTGTGGCATTTCTCGTGTCCGTGGCGGTTCTGGCGACATTCTATTCGCTGGCGATCCCCTTCTTTGAACGCGGAAATCTCGACAAGCGAATGAAGTCGGTCGCTACGGAACGCGAGCAGATCCGGGCGCGCGAACGCGCACGCCTGAATGCCGAGGCGTCCGCCAGCAAGGCCTCGCTGCGTGCACAGAACAATACGTCCGTCCGCCAGATCGTCGACCGCCTCAACTTGCGCAAGGCGCTGGTCGACGACAACACCGTCAACCGGCTGAAATCGGCGGGTTACCGCTCGCAAAACGCGCTCAACATGTTCCTTGTTGCCCGCTTCTGCCTGCCGTTCCTGTTTCTCGCAGTCGGCGCCTTCTACATTTTCTTCCTCGGCTATCTCGGCGAAAAGCCGCTTCCGATGCGAATCCTGGCGGTGATCGGGATTGGTTATGCCGGTTTCTATGCGCCCAACATCTTCATTTCTAACGCCGTCTCCAAGCGCCAGTTCTCCATCCGCAGGGCCTGGCCGGACTCGCTCGATCTCCTGCTGATCTGCGTGGAATCCGGTATCTCCATGGAGCTTGCCCTGCGGCGCGTGGCCGATGAAATCGCCGCCCAATCGCCGGCACTTGCCGAGGAACTGGTGTTGACGGTGGCGGAACTCTCCTTCCTGCCGGATCGTCGTGTCGCACTGGAAAATCTCGGTACCCGAACCGGCCTGGATGAAGTCAAGTCGGTCATGCAGGCGCTGATCCAGGCGGATCGCTACGGCACGCCGATCGCCCAGGCGCTCCGCGTTCTCGCCCAGGAAAGCCGCGACCAGCGCATGAACGAGGCAGAAAAGAAAGCCGCCGCCCTGCCGCCGAAGCTGACCGTGCCGATGATCCTGTTCTTCCTGCCGGTGCTGATCGCCGTCATTCTCGGACCGGCCGGCATTCAGGTATCGGACAAGTTTTAAAGTTAAAGGGCCGAACAAGGAGAAAGACACTGCCACGCGAAGCGGCAGTGCCTTTTGCGTTTTATGCTGCTGCGGATTCCGGTGGGAAGTCCGTCGAAGTGGCCAGTTCGCGCCAGGTCGCCAGTTCCGCGGCAACGCTGGCATTCTTCGCCTCGATTGCCGCGACCGTATCCGTACCGAACAGCATGCGCAGCGGCGGGTTTTCAGCCTTGGACAGCGTGATCATCGCCTTGGCGAGGCGCAGCGGATCGCCGGGCTGGCCGTGGTTCTTGCCGGCGGCGAAGTCACGCATGGCACCGGCCGGGGTTTCGGCATAATCGGCAATCGAACTCGGGCTGATCGACAGCGAGGCCTCATCGAGGAAGTCGGTGCGGAAGAAACCGGGTTCAATGACTGTGACGTCGATCCCCAGCGGCTTGACCTCGATCGCGAGCGATTCCGACAGGCCTTCGATCGCGAACTTGGTCGAGCCATAGACGCCCCATCCGGGGAAGCCGACATAACCGCCGATCGACGAGATGTTCATGACATGGCCGGAACGCTGGCGGCGCATGTGCGGCAGCACGGCGCGGGTGACCTTCAGCAGCCCGAAGACATTGGTCGCATAGATCTTTTCGATCTCCTCGGCAGTCGCTTCCTCGACGGCGCCGAGCAGCCCGTAGCCGGCATTGTTGAGCAGAATGTCGATCCTGCCGAAGCGCTTGACCGCGCTTTCGGCGGCCGCATGGGCCTGCGCCTCGCTGGTTACATCCAGCGCCACCGGCAGAAGGTTGGGATGCTCGCCGAACCGGTCGATGATCGTCTGGGGATTGCGGGCCGTCGCGACGACGGCGTCGCCGGCATCGAGAGCTTCGCGAGTGATAAGGGCGCCGAACCCGCGGGAGGCACCGGTGATGAACCATACACGCATGACGTTTTCCTTTCGTCGTTGAAATGTGCTTGCAGGAACAAGGTAGGACCATATGATAAGTGAGGTAAGCCGATATCTCTTCCATGTTTCAGTGAGGAAAATTCATCAATGCGCCGGATACGTTCTGCCGATCTCGCCGTTTTTCTGGCGATTGCCGAACATCGAAGCTTCCGCAAGGCAGCTGTCGAACTCGGCGTGACGGCCTCCGCTCTCAGTCATTCCCTGAGATCCATCGAGGAGAGGCTCGATGTCCGTCTGGTAAACCGGACCACGCGCGGGGTCGGCCTGACCGAGGCCGGCGAGCGGCTGCTGGAGCGCATCCGCCCCGCCTTTCTCGACATCGATGCAGCGCTTGATGAACTCGACACCTTTCGCGGCCAGCCGATGGGAAAGCTGAGGCTCAATGCACCGCGCGCCGCAGCAAAGCTGGTGCTCCTGCCGATGGTCTCCCGGTTTCTGCAGGCCCATCCCAATATCGAGGTCGAGATCGTCGTCGATGATGCGCTGGTCGATATGGTGTCGGGTGGCTTCGATGCCGGCGTGCGCTTCGGCGAGAGCATCGCGGCCGACATGATCGCGCTGGCGATCGGTCCACGTCACCGGTTCGCAGTGGTCGGATCACCGGAGCACATTCTGCGCCATGGAATCCCCGTCACGCCCCATGACCTCAAGGATCATCCCTGCATTCGCTACCGGTTCGCCGGCGGTTCATTCTATCGCTGGGAATTCGAGCGTGGCGGCGTCGGGCTGGATATCGACGTACAGGGGCCGCTGACATTGGGGGATCAGGACATGATGCTCGATGCAGCGCTGGAGGGGGCAGGGCTCGCCTATGTCTTCGAAAGCCAGGCGACGGACGCGATCGCCGAGGGAAAGCTCGTCAGCGTGCTGCAGGACTGGTGCCCCTATTATCCGGGCTTCTTTCTCTATTACCCGAGCCGCCGGCAGTTGCCGGGTCCGCTGCGAGCCTTTCTCGATTTTGTCAGGGCAAGCCGATAAGGCGCTGCTCAGTTCGTGCCGTTGTCTTCCTTGGAGAGCTTCTGCCAGGCATTCTGCTGCGACATGATCGAGCGCAGATATTTGACGTTCGCCTCGGCCTGGGCGGGCGAAAGCTCGGCGCTGGCGATCTTTTCCGCTTCCTGGAAGCGGCCCTGCAGGCCGACGGCAAGCGCCAGGTTCTGGCGCACGCTGCTGTCGGCGCCGGGCTGTTCGACGGCCTGCCGCAGATAGGTTTCGGCCGTCTTCAGGTCCTTGTTGAGCAGATAGGACATGCCGAGGTTGGACAGCACGGTCGGCTCGTTCGGCTGGATATCGAGGGCATCGCGGTAGCGCTGGCGCGCTTCGCCGGCGCGGCCGAGCTGGTCGAGGATCGCCCCTTCTGCCGATTTCAGCCGCCAGTCCGGACGGTCGGGGGTCTGTGCGCGCGTGATCGTGTTCAGCGCCTGCTCGAGTTGGCCGGCGGCGGCCTGCGACTTGCCATAGGCCGCCAGCACTTCGCGGTCGCTGGGGAAGTTGATGGCGACCTGTTGCATGACGGCCAGCGCCTGATCGTTGCGGCCGGTCATCCGCAGCATGTTGGCATAGTTCAGGCCGGCTGCGCGATCCTTGGGATTACGTTCATAGGCCTTGCCAATGCTCTCGGCTGCCGCTGCAAGTTCGGTCGAGTTCATCGACTGGACGGGCTTGGAAAAATGCGGCTGCGGGATCGATCCGGTCGTCAGTTCCTTCTTCTGGGTCGAGCATCCCGCGATCGCCAGAATGATAATCGCAAGCGAAGCTCCCTTGAGGATACCATGTGTCGAAAAGGACCGATGTCTGCGTGCCGTCATGATCAATGCCCCTAAGCATTTGTTCAAGCGCCGCAGCATTCCCCAACAGATTCGGCGCAATCTTCACTCCAGCAATAATCTGTTAACCCTAACAGAGCGTTAATCGGGTGATTCTACACCGCTTTCTTTGCAAGGATTTCCATGGCCCCGTATCAATTCATTGATCGCCCGTCTCCGTTCAACACAAGCGGCGGTAAGACCCTGCCGATCTTTGCGGTGACGCCGGCCCATATCGAGCTCGGCGCGATCGATCCGATCGCACTGGATTGGGCTCGCAAGGCCGGCTTCAAGGCGGAATCAGGTGTGGTTCTCCTGGTGCCGTCGGAAGACGGGCAACTCGGCGGAGCGCTGTTCGGGCTCGGTGCCAATCCATCGGAGGCGCCGTTCCTCACCGGTAAGCTGGCACGCACGCTGCCCGCTGGAAAATGGCATGTCGAAACCGCGCCGCTGACAGCCAATCGCCTGGCTCTCGGCTACGGCCTTGGCTCCTATACGTTCGAGCGCTACAAGGCAGCCGGTAAGGAAGCGCCGACGCTGATGATCCCGGCCGATGCGGATGCTGCCGATATCAAGCGCCAGATCGCCGGCGTCTTCCTCGCTCGCGACCTGATCAATACGCCGACCAACGACATGGGGCCGAACGCGCTGGAACAGGCGTTTCGCGCACTCGGCGAGTATTACAAGGCAACCGTGTCGGTCATCACCGGCGATGACCTCTTGAAACAGAATTTCCCGCTCGTCCACACCGTTGGCCGCGCCAGCGCCGAGGCACCACGCCTGCTTGAAATGCGCTGGGGCAAGAAGGGGCACCGCAAGGTAACGTTGGTCGGCAAGGGCGTCTGCTTCGATACCGGCGGCCTCGATATCAAGCCGTCGGCCTCCATGCTCCTGATGAAGAAGGACATGGGCGGTGCGGCAAATGTCATGGGCCTCGCCCTGATGATCATGGACGCCAAGCTCAAGGTCGACCTGCGCGTCATCGTGCCGGTCGTCGAGAATTCGATCTCGGCGAACGCCTTCCGTCCGGGCGACATCTACCGCAGCCGCAAGGGCCTCACGGTGCAGATCGACAACACCGATGCCGAAGGACGCCTGATCCTTGCTGATGCGCTCGCCTATGCGGACGAGGACGAAACCGACCTCTTGATCGATATGGCGACGTTGACCGGCGCCGCTCGTGTCGCACTTGGCCCAGACCTGCCGCCATTCTACACCGACGAGGAGGATTTCGCGCATGACCTGACCGAGGCAAGCCTGACCGTCGATGACCCGATGTGGCGCATGCCGCTCTACAAGGGTTATGAAAAGGATATCAACGCCCGGATCGCCGACCTCACCAATGCGCCCTCAGGTGGCATGGCGGGCTCCATCACCGCCGCATTGTTCCTGAAGCGCTTCGTCACCAAGGCAAAGAGCTGGGCGCATTTCGACATTTTCGGCTGGACCCCATCCGAACGCCCGCACTCGCCGCTGGGCGGTGAGGCACAGGCGATCCGCGCGCTCTATCATCTGATCGCGAAGGGGAAGAAGTAGGGGAGGGGCATCGACTTCTCTCTTCTCCCCAGCGGGGAGAAGGTGGCCGAAGGCCGGATGAGGGGGGCCGAAGGCCACCATTTCAGTGTGGCGCTTGCGCCGGCTTATGCCGTTGCCCCTCATCGCCTCGTTTTACTCGACACTTCTCCCCGGCGGGGAGAAAAAGCCAAGTCTACTCGTTGATCAACCGCTTCAGAAGTTCGATCTCGTGGCTGAGCTTGGTGTCGCCGGTGATCAAATCTTCGATCTTGCGCACGGCGTGCAGCACCGTGGTGTGATCGCGTCCGCCGAACCGGCGGCCGATTTCCGGGAAGGAGCGCGGCGTCAGGGTCTTGGCCAGATACATGGCGATCTGGCGTGGCTTGACGATGACGCGGGTACGGCGGTTCGACACGAGCTCCTGTCGCGAGACGTTGTAATGCTTAGCGACGACCCGCTGGATGTCTTCGATGCGCACCCGGCGCGGTTCGCCGGCATTGACGAGATGACCGAGCAGTTCGTCGACGCGCTCGACTGACAGATGCGGCTCGAACGACAGCCGGAACAGCAGCTGGTTGAAGGCGCCTTCGAGTTCGCGGCCGCTCGCGGTGATGTTGCGGGCAACATGGCTCAGGATATTGGCCGGAATATCGAGCGACGGGTCATCCTGGCGCGCGACGTCCAGACGGCGCTTGAGGATTTCGAGACGCATCTCGTAGTCTGGGCCTTCCATCTCGATGGCGACGCCACCCTGGAGGCGCGAGCGGACCCGCGGATCGAGCGATTCCAGCTCCCAGGGCGCACGGTCGGCGGCAACGACGACCTGCTTGGCGCTGTCGAGCAGCATGTTGAGAAGGTGACAGAATTCGTGCTGGATCGACTTGCCCTGCAGGAACTGCATGTCGTCGATGACCAGAAGGTCGATGTTGCGCAGGGTTTCCTTCAGCGACAGCGCGTCATTGTCGCGGATTGCGGTCGCAAAGCGCCACATGAAATATTCAGCTGTCAGATAAACGACGCGCGGAGCGCGCGGGCTCTGGATGGCAGCCGTGGCGATCGCCTGCAACAGATGCGTCTTGCCGAGACCGACGGTCGAGTGAATGAACAGCGGATTGAAGCGCACGGCGCCGGCACCGGCTTCGGCGATCGTCTTGGCGGCAGCGAGCGCGACGCGGTTGGACGAACCCTCGACGAAGCTTTCGAATGTATAGCGTGGGTCAAGCGGCGAGCCGAACAGAGGACCGGCTGCCGGCTGGGCTTTCTGCAGATTGTTGACGGTCGCGGCGGCATGATGGGCAACGCTCTGCGGCGCGGATTTGCGCGCCGAGGCCGGCGTTGCCGTCTCGCCGGCATGGCTGATCTGCGGCGCATCGTCCTGCAGGCCTGGGCGGGCGCTGCTGCGTGTCGCGGTACGAACCAGGATCTCAACCTTGAGAACCTCGGGATCTTCCTGCTGCACGATGCTGGTGATCAGATCGAGATAACGGTTGTTGATCCAGGATTTGAGGAAGGTCGTCGGCACGGACAGCCGCACGACGCTCTTGGAAACTGAATGAAGCTTCAGCCGGCCAAACCAGCTGGCAAAGACATCGGGACCGACCTGGGCTTTCAGACGCGCACTGACCCGTTCGAAAAGCGCGTTCTGCTTCATGTCGCCGTTGTCCCCCGCGGAAGCGTCAGATTGCTGAGCCATCTGACGCGCATTCTCCCTATTCTCGAATACGATCGCCGCCGTCACCGAATTACCAAGCATATTGCCGCCTTCCAATATCATGCGCGATACCGCCATTGCTGCCGGCATCAACTCTTAATGTTCGTTCCGCACGGCCCTTTCAAGGCATGCCGCCGGGTTCAAACGCTCCCCATGTCGCCGAAGGATCCTCATTTCCCTCTCCGGCATGGTTTCCGTACAAAACCGTCCGGCTGCCAGCCAAACGCTTGTCCCGCTTGTACGGTTTCACATCCGGGACGGTTGGGTTCCCTTGCGAAAACCCGCGCGTCCGACTGCACTTTTCACCCGGCCCTCCCAACCCTCGTTACAGATGGTCAGACCAATCCGCCGCAATACGTCCTCATCCGTATTCGGCGGACATCCGGGCACCGTACGGCAAGAGCCATGGCGGGCGTCCGGATAGCATCTCGAAGGGGGCTTCCTTTCCTGCAACCAGAAAATGCAATGACGCATTCCGGGCAGGAGGCCTGCGCGGCTGAAAACATCCAATTCTGATTGATGGAACGTTGTGGAACCACCCCGTCACAGAAGGTTGAAGTGAAACTGCACCGCCCGTTGAAAGGTGGCCTTTTCATTCGTCCACAGGATTATCCCGCGCCTTCTGTGGGAGGCATTTAGGCAGGATCGTGACACAAGATCAATCGCGAATTTTACGGTTTGCGAGAGGTCGGGCGTTGACTCTCATAGCGTGTCCTGCATGGGCGAAAGGTCGCCCGGAGAGAATCGCTTTTGAATCAAGGGCTTTCAATTTTGGGACAGAAGTTAGCTGGCGAAAAACAAAAAAAATAAAAATTCCCTTGACTCGCCACACACCTTAACAGGCCCCTGCTTGTGCACCGCACTCGCTGGGCTCCTCCGACAAGTCATTGTTTTCACGTCAAAATTTATGTCATTGCGGTGACATAATCACGGACGACCGGTTAACCATGCCGGACGCCTGAAGCTTGAATCCGAAAAGCCCGGCTGTAAGGCCGGGCTATCGATTAACGAAAATTTAGTGAGCCGGATTAAGCCGACAGGGCCTTTACGCGGCCGGCCAGGCGGGACACCTTGCGCGATGCCGTGTTGGCATGCAGCACGCCCTTGGTGGCGGCGCGCATCAGTTCCGGCTGGGCTGCCTTCAGGGCTGCCTGGGCCAGTGCCTGATCGCCCGAAGCGATGGCTTCTTCGACCTTGCGGATAAAGCCGCGAACGCGCGAACGGCGGGACTTGTTGACTTCCGTGCGGCGGGCGATCTTGCGGGTCGCTTTTTTCGCCGAAGTTGTATTGGCCATTTGGTGTCTCTCTTCGAAATCTGACAAAAACTCTCTACCGCCGTGCCGGGTCACTGCGACCTGTCGTCCGTGCAAGTAGGGAGCAATATCGGAAAACCTTGGAGCGGCTTTCCAAACTGTGGGCGGCATATAGCCTTAAACATGGCTCCCGTCAACGCGCTATTTTGCAAAACTGGGCGGCGGGAGTCGGCTGTCGGCTAAGCTATTTCTGGCATTCCGGGCAATAGAAGGTCGAGCGCCCCGCCTGCACGACGCGCGCGACAGTGCCGCTGCAGCCCGGCGTGCGGCACGGCTCGCCCTCGCGGTCATAGACCGAGAAGGAATGCTGGAAATAGCCGAGCGTGCCATCGGTCTGGATATGATCGCGCAGCGAGGAGCCGCCGGCTGCAATCGCATCCGCGATCACGGCGCGAATGTCATCAGTCAGGCGCTTCAGCGATGTCTTGGGCTTTCCCTTCGCATCGACCAGCGTGCCGGCCGCGCGCATCGGCGAGAGGCCGGAGCGCCAGAGCGCCTCGCAGACATAGATATTGCCGAGCCCGGCAATGTTCTTCTGGTCGAGCAGGGCGGATTTGAGTGGCTGCGCCTTGCCGGTAAAACGCCGGGCGAGATAATCGGAGTCGAGAACGTTGCCGGTTGGCTCCTCGCCGAGTTCGCGGAAGAAGGCATGGCTCGCCAGTGCCTCGCGCCGGGTCACGTCCATGAAGCCGAAGCGGCGCGGATCGTTGTAGATCACACGCGCCGGACCGTTTGCGGTGTCGAGGTGGAAGATGACATGGTCATGCTTCTCGTCCTTGCCACGCGGATGATGGAAGTCTCCCGGTATCTCGCTGCCAGCGCCTTCCTCGACACGGAACGAACCCGACATGCCGAGATGGGCGATGATCACGTCACCGCCTTCGAGATCAATCAGCAGATATTTTGCCCGCCGACCGAGCGAGAGAATACGGCGACCGGAGACCAGCGCCGAAAAATCGGCGGGAAAGGGAAAGCGCAGGTCCGGCCGGCGCAGCTCAGCCCGCACCAGCAGCGAGCCCTCCATCGCCGGCGTCAGGCCGCGCCTGACGGTTTCCACTTCCGGAAGTTCCGGCATGTCTCATATCCTTTTCATCGGCCGGATGGCATGCGCCATTTGGCAATTCCCTTGGTCGCGCACATATCCTATAGGAGGGCCAGCTTTCCAGCGGGCAAACTTTCCAGCGGTGGCCGGCGGGCGTCAATGTCGCAGGCCAGTCCCGCCGCAGAGATAGCGTGGATCAGGCGAATTCGCTATGGTCGGCCGAAATGAGATCGAACCGGAGTATGTGTTGATGACAGGTGAGCGGACGTCTGCCGATGGCGGCATGGAAACCTCCTACGGTTTTCGCCAAGTTGGCCAGGGTGAAAAGCAGGCGCTCGTCAACGATGTCTTCCACAAGGTCGCCAAGCGCTACGACATCATGAACGACGTCATGTCCATGGGCCTGCACCGGGCCTGGAAGGATGCGATGATCGCGGCGCTCAACCCGCGCCGCTCGGAGGACTACAAGGTCCTCGACGTCGCCGGCGGCACCGGCGATATCGCTTTCCGAATTGTCGAGGCGTCGGACCGCAAGGCGCACGCGACCGTGCTCGATATCAACGGTTCGATGCTCGCCGTCGGCGCCGAGCGCGCCGAGAAGAAGGGCCTCTCGCCCAATCTCACCTTCGTCGAGGCCAATGCCGAGGAGCTTCCGTTCGAGGCCAATTCCTTCGACGCCTATACGATCGCTTTCGGCATCCGCAACGTTCCGCGCATCGATGTGGCGCTTTCCGAAGCCTTACGCGTACTGAAGCGTGGCGGCCGCCTCCTGGTCTTGGAATTCTCCGAGGTCGACATGCCGCTGCTTGACAAGGTCTACGACGCCTGGTCGTTCAACGCGATCCCGCAATTCGGCAAGATGGTCACGGGCGATGCGGAGCCCTACCAGTATCTGGTGGAATCGATCCGCAAATTCCCCAACCAGCGCGATTTCGCCGCCATGATCACCAAGGCCGGCTTCTCTCGCGTCAATTTCACCAATTACACTGGCGGCATCGCGGCCCTCCATTCCGGCTGGAAGATCTGACGCATGATGCCCATTCTCGTGAAGTGCTGTGAGGGGCTTGCCCCGCGCTCAGGCCCAACCCCGTGCTTAGGCAGGGCCTCGTGAGCACGCCCGGCGCCTATGCGCGCCTGATCCGGATCGGGTGGGTGCTGGTGCGCGAAGGCGTGGTCTCCGCACTGCCGTCGGAAAACCTGCCGATGCTGCCGCGCGCCGCGCAGTCCCTTGCCGGCCTGTTTGCCCGCCGACGCGCCAAGAATGAAGATCGCAGCGACCGGCTGGCCCGTGCCATCGAGCGCCTCGGCCCATCCTATGTGAAGATCGGCCAATTCCTCGCCACCCGGCCCGACGTGGTCGGCGCTGAATTTGCGGATGACCTGTCCTTCCTGCAGGATCGCATGGCGACCTTCCCGGTCGAGGAGGCGCGTGCGACTGTCGAAGGCTCGCTCGGCCGGCCCGTCTCGGACCTCTATGTCCAGTTCGGGGAACCGATCGCCGCCGCCTCGATCGCCCAAGTTCATCCGGCCGTGGTGCGCAAAGACGGCATCGACACAAAGGTCGCCGTCAAGGTTATCCGCCCCGGCGTGCGCCAGCGTTTCGCCCATGATCTGGAGGCGATGTTCCTTGTGTCGCGGCTGCAGGAGCGTTTCCTGCCGCATACCCGCCGCCTGCGCCCTGTCGAGGTGACCAAGACGCTGGAGCAGACCACCAAGATCGAGATGGACCTGCGCCTCGAGGCCGCCGCTCTGTCCGAACTCGGTGAAAACTCAGCGGATGATCCCGGCTTCCGGGTGCCGACGGTCGATTGGGAACGCACCGGCCGCGATGTCGTGACGATGGAGTGGATCGACGGCGTCAAGATGTCCGACGTCGAGGGCCTGCGCCGCGCCGGTCACGATCTGAATGCGCTCGCCGATACGCTGATCCAGTCCTTTCTGCGCCATACGCTGCGCGACGGCTTCTTCCACGCCGACATGCACCAGGGCAATCTCTTCGTTGATCCCAGGGGCATGATCGTCGCCGTCGATTTCGGCATTGTCGGCCGTCTCGGAAAAAAGGAGCGGCGGTTCCTGGCCGAAATCCTCTATGGCTTCATCACCCGCGATTATCGCCGCGTGGCCGATGTGCATTTCGAAGCCGGTTACGTGCCCGCCCATCACGATGCCGCGAGCTTCGCCCAGGCGATCCGCGCCATCGGCGAGCCGATCCACGGACAGCCGGCTGAAACCATTTCCATGGCCAAGCTCCTGACGCTGCTGTTCGAGGTGACGCAGCTGTTTGAAATGGAAACGCGGCCGGAACTGGTCATGCTGCAGAAGACCATGGTCGTCGTCGAGGGCGTTGCCCGTACGCTCAATCCGCGCTTCAACATGTGGAAGGCGTCGGAGCCGGTGGTCGGTGGCTGGATTCGCGATAATCTCGGACCGAAGCGCATTGTCGGCGATGTGAAGGAAGCCTTCCACGCTGCCGTCCGCCTCGCGGAAGCAGCCCCCGAGATCGCCGCCAAGACCGAGAAGTTTTCCCGCGAGATCACCGCCATGGCGGAAAACGGCCTGCGCTTCGATGCCGAAACCGCCGAGGCGATCGGCCGCTCGGAAGCCCGCCACGGCCGCTCCGGCCGGGTGGCGCTGTGGGTCATCGCGTTGGCGCTGGTCACCATCGCGTGGAAGCTGTTCTGACGGGGCTAAGCCAGCGATACGTCTCGCCGTCTGCATTGTTCCTTTTGGAACTTCGCAACTCTCCGGATTGTGGGATTGTCTGTCTCAAGGATGAGGCGGGCTCATCCAGCCAATCTGAGGAGAGACGACCATGCGTAAACTGATCATTGCTTCCATCGTTGCCGTTGGCGCGGCTCTTTCGTTCGCAGCACCGTCGCAGGCTGGTGGTTATTACGGCGGCGGCAGCTATTACGGCGGCTACGACAACGTCGATCACTACTACGGTCACAAGCGCCACTATTACAAGAAGCGCCACTACGTCCAGAATTGCTGGATCAAGAAGGTCCGCAAGTACGATTACTACGGCAACCTGGTCGTCAAGCGTATCAGGGTCTGCGATTGATCCGGCCTCCCCGGATGCAAACCCTCGCGAAAACCGGCGGCTCTCCCGCCGGTTTTTTCGTTGTTTCAGCAACGCCGGAAATATCGCGAGCGCTGCGGAAACATTTCGAAACCAGAAAGTGGAAAGATTACAAACATTTCATGCCGCCGGACTTCATTCTGGCGTAGTTGCATCCTAGCTAGATCCTGAACCACGCGGCCCGTTGACCGCCTTTGTTTGAGAGATGCTTGAGATGGCGGATGCCACCCGTAAGATCATTGCCCCGGTCGAGGCCACGGCGGCCGCAACGCCTGAACCCGCCTTCGTGCCGCGAAAGCGCCGGCGGTCGAAAGCACGCTGGCTGGTGCCACTGGTCCTGATCCTTGCGGGTGCGGCCGGCTGGTACGGCTGGTCGACCTATGGCAAGGAAACCGCCGCCGAAACGATCGTCACCGAAAACCCGGTGCGGGGCGATATCGAAAACAGCGTGACCGCGTCCGGCCTCTTGAGCCCGATCAAGGATGTCGATGTCGGCGCCCAGGTCTCGGGCCAGTTGAAAAGCCTCAAGGTCGAGATCGGCGACAGCGTCAAGCAGGGACAGTTGATCGCCGAGATCGACAGTGCCTCTATCGAGACGCAGATCGAGATCGCCGAGGCCGAACTTGCCAATCTACAGGCGCAGATGATCGACAAGGAAGCGCAGGTCGTCCTGTCCTCCGCCAATCTCATCCGCCAGCGCGCACTCGTCGCCAGCAATGGCGCCGCCCAGTCGGCGCTGGACGAGGCTGTGGCCGCCCTTGCCACGGCGGAAGCCAATGTCGATGCGCTGAAGGCCCAGATTCGGAAGCAGCAGGCGACCCTCAAGGACGCCCGCATCAGCCTCGGCTATACCAAGATCTATGCGCCTATGACCGGCACCATCGTCGAGACCTCCGCCAAGGAGGGCCAGACGCTGAATGCCAACCAGACGGCCCCGACCATCGTCACCATCGGCGATCTCTCGACCATGACCGTCGAGGCCGAGGTGTCCGAGGCCGATGTCGGCAAGCTGAAGATCGGCATGAACGCCTATTTCACGCTGCTCGGTCAGCCGGGCAAGCGCTATCCCGGCACGCTCCGCCAGATCAAGCCGACGCCATCGACCGAAAACAATGTCGTGCTCTATTACGCCCTGTTCGATGTGCCCAATCCCGACGGCAACCTGATGATGAACATGACGGCCCAGGTCTTCTTCGTACAGTCTTCGGCTGAAAACGTCCTGACCGTCCCGGCGGCGGCCGTTCACTTCGGTGCGGATGGCAAGTCCGGCGAGGTAACGGTGGTCACGGCATCCGGCGCGCGCGAAACCCGCACCGTGGACACCGGCGTGCGCAACCGTGTCCGCGTCGAGATCACCAGTGGGCTCGACGAAAAGGACGCCGTCGTGGTCGGAACGGGTTCGGCCGACAAGGCCGCGTCGTCCAGCCGCAACAATTCGCGTCGCGGCATGCCGCCGCCGATGTTCTGAGGCGGCCGATGACCCCGCTCATTTCGCTGAAGGATATCCGCAAGACCTTCGTCAACGGCGATGTCGCCGTCGAGGTTCTGCGCGGCGTGTCGCTGGATATCCAGCCGGGTGAATTCGTCGCCATCGTCGGCGCCTCCGGCTCCGGCAAGTCGACGCTGATGAACATTCTCGGCTGCCTCGACACGCCGACCGGCGGCCAGTACCTGCTCGAAGGCGAGAATGTCTCGGATCTCGATCCGGATGAACTCGCCGCCCGCCGCCGCCAATTGTTCGGCTTCGTCTTCCAGAGCTACAATCTGGTGCCGACGGCCAGCGCCCAGGAAAATGTCGAAATCCCCGCCATTTATGCCGGTATGCCGGCGCGGGAGCGGGAGGAGCGGGCCGAAATGCTGCTGCGTTCGCTCAGGCTCGGCGACCGGCTCGACCATCTGCCCAACCAGCTCTCCGGCGGCCAGCAGCAGCGTGTCTCCATCGCCCGCGCCCTGATGAATGGCGGCCAGATCATCCTCGCCGACGAACCGACCGGCGCGCTCGACAGCCAGAGCGGCAAGGAGGTCATGGCGACCCTGCGCGAGATGAACGAGCGCGGCCACACTGTCATCATCATCACCCATGCGCCGGAACTGGCGGAATCGGCCGATCGCGTCATCGAGATCAGCGACGGCCTGATCGTCGCCGATCGCATTCCCGGCAACGTCAGGCGGATCGGCCGGGCAAAGCCGGCGCTGCCGGCAAGGGCCGATGGCAAGGCGGCTATCGTCACCGATGTCGCGGAAGCCGTACGCATGTCTTTCCGGGCGCTGCGGGCCAATCTCTTCCGCACGATCCTGACCCTGCTCGGCATCGTCATCGGTGTCAGTTCCGTCGTCGCCATGCTGGCGATCGGCACGGGCGCGCAGGATTCGGTCCTGAGCCGCATCGCCGCCATGGGCTCGGACCTTCTTGTCGTGCGGCCAAACATGGCCAATTTCCGCGGCGGGGAAGGGGGTAGCATCGTCTCGCTCATTCCCTCCGATGCGGACGCCATCCTCGAATTGCCGAATATCAGCTTCGCGGTTCCGGAAATGTCGAGTTCGCTGACGGCGCGGGCCGGCAATCTCGACACGCAGACGACCGTCAACGGCACGGTGCCGCAATTCCCTCAAGCCAAGTCCTGGGCTGTGGAAGAGGGCGCTTTTCTCGGCAAGGACGACATGGACGCCTATGCCAGCGTGGCGGTCCTCGGCCGCACGGTCGCCGACACCCTGTTTCCGGATGGCGCCGATCCGCTCGGCCAGTATATCTTGATCAAGAACATCCCGTTCCAGGTGATCGGCGTCATGGCGAAGAAGGGGGCGACGGCCGGCGGCAACGATCAGGACGATACGGTGCTGGTGCCGCTCTCCACCGGAAACCTGCGCCTGTTCGGCGCGAGAAACGTCCGTTCCATCACCGTGCAGGTCAAGGATGACAGCGCCATCAACCTGACGCAGGACCAGATTCAGGCCCTGCTCGACACGCGCCACAAGCGGCAGGACACGCAGATCACCAATCTAGCCGCCATCCGCGAGACGTTTACCGAGACTTCCAACATCCTGAAAATCTTCCTAGGCTCGATCGCAGCCATCTCGCTATTGGTCGGCGGCATCGGGGTGATGAACATCATGCTGGTCTCCGTCACCGAACGCACGCGCGAGATCGGCATTCGCATGGCGACCGGCGCGCGCAGCCGCGATATCCTCACCCAGTTTATTGTCGAGGCTCTGGTCGTCTCCGCCCTCGGCGGCCTGATCGGTGTCGGGCTGGGGTTGAGTATCGGCGGCATCGCCAAGGCCTTCGGCATCGCCGTCAGCTTCGCCCCAGGCCCCGTCATCCTCGCCTTCGGCAGCGCCTTCCTCACCGGCCTCGTCTTCGGCTACCTGCCTGCCTACAACGCCTCCCGCCTGCAGCCGGCTGTGGCGCTGGCATCGACGTGATCGGTGGGTTTGCGAAAGCCATGCTGCCCGTGATTGCCCTTCACCCTAACCTCTCCCTGCTTGCGGGAGAGGGGATGACAGAGCTTGCGGCACGGTCCTTCTCCCCGTCAAACGGGGAGAAGGTGGCCGACAGGCCGGATGAGGGGCAAACCAAAGTTGACGCCGCAAACCCCTCGGGTCCACACTCTCCGGAAAAATAGGAGAACAACCCATGTCAGACGATGATCGTTTCATGACGCAGGCCATTGCGCTGGCGCGCGAGAATGTCCGTCACGGTGGCCGGCCGTTCGGCGCTGTGCTGGTGATGGATGGCGAGGTCGTCGCAACCGGCGTGAACGGCGTGATGGAAACTCATGATCCGACGTCGCATGCCGAACTGGTGGCCGTGCGGATCGCCTCCCACAAGCGACAGTCGCCGATCCTCAAGGGTGCGAAAATGTATGCGAGCGGCCATCCCTGTCCCATGTGCCTTGCCGCCATGCGCATCGCCGGGATTACCGACATCGCCTATGCCTATTCCAACGAGGATGGCACGCCCTATGGCCTGACCTCGGCGCCGCTCTATGCCGATCTCAGGAAGCCGCTCGCCGAACAGCAGATGACCTTTACCTACCAGCCGGTGCGGCCGGCGGAAGAAGAGGATATCTACGAACTCTGGAAGCATATGCAGGGTTAAACGTTTGGTTCCCTTGGGACGTCCATCCGCCTTGTCTTTTCGCATGAAAAATTATCAACTGCCGGAACTTTCTGCTTTTGGGCGCGTTTCGCGCCTTATCTGCAAACCTGACTGTTGATTTCTTGCGTATCCGGAAACCCTCTATGCCCGATCGGTCCCGCCGAACTCTCCTGCGCGAAAGCACGTCTGAAGCGCATGCCTCCCTCGACCGCATGGTCGGGTCCTTCGACAGTCCGGCGAGTTATGGCCGATATCTGCAGGGCATTGCGACCTTTCGTGAAGCCGTCGAACGCAAGCTCGGTTCCACCGCCTGGCCATCGCCCTTCGCCGCCTGGCAGGCGGAGATGTTTTCCGGTCTGATCGCCGATGACCTGCAGGATCTGGAGGTGACGCCGCAGGCGCCGCTCGACCCGCCGGATATCGAGAGTGGACCGGAGGAGTTTCTCGGCATGCTCTATGTGCTGGAAGGCTCGGCGCTGGGATCTCGTGTGCTCTACAAGCGTGCCCAGGCGCTCGGGTTCGACGCGGATTTCGGTGCCCGGCATCTGGCCGTCCAGTCCCGCCGCAGCGACCGCTGGCAGGATTTCCTGGCACTTCTGGAAAATGCCGAAGCGATCGACATGGATCGGGTCGCCAGCGCCTCGCGGGTCACATTCGAGAAGGCCGAGCAGGCGTTCCGTCAGGTTTCTCATGAACCAGCGTGAGGTCAATCAGGCGGGCGCGGTCAACCTGACCAACTGCGACCGCGAACCCATCCATATTCCCGGCAGCATCCAGTCGCACGGATGCATGATCGCGTGCGACGCGCGTGCCGCGACCGTCCTGCGCCATTCCGCCAATGCGGCCGCCATTCTCGACTTGGCGGGCGAGATCAACGGCCTGTCTCTGGAGGCTGTGGTCGGGGCGGAGGCTGTGCACACGCTGCGCAATGCGCTCGCGACCATCGGCGAAGGGATGCGGCCGGCGCTTCTTCCCGGGTTGCAGTTGCCAGCGGGAACATTCGACGTTTCCATCCATATCTTCCGCTCCATCGTCATCATCGAGTTCGAAGCGGCCGTCAGTGGGCAGCCGCTACAGCTTGCCCGCAGTCTGATCGGCCGGATCAGCGATATCGACGATACCGACAAGCTGGTGCGCCAGTCCGCCCGGTTGATCCGCGGAATGTTGGAATACGACCGCGTCATGGTCTACCGGTTCGAACAGGATGGATCCGGCAAGGTCGTGGCAGAGGCCAAGCGCGCCGATCTGGAAAGCTTCCTCGGCCAGTATTTTCCGGCGAGCGACATCCCGCAGCAGGCCCGCATCCTCTACCTCAAGAATACCATCCGCATCATCGGCGATGCCAGCGGCGAGCGCATTCCGATCGTGCCGGTCTTCGATGTATCCGGGGAGGCGCTGGACCTGTCGCTGGCGCATCTGCGCAGCGTCTCGCCGATCCATTGCGAATACCTGCGCAACATGGGCGTCGCGGCCTCCATGTCGATTTCGGTGATCGTCGATGGCGCGCTCTGGGGCCTGATCGCCTGCCACCACTATCAGCCGCGTATTCTCTCCATGGCCGAGCGCATCGCCGCCGAAATGTTCGGTGAGTTCTTCTCGCTGCACATGGCCTCGTTGAAGCAGAAGCGGAAACTGGAAGCCGCCACACGGGCGCGCGAATCGCTTGACCGCTTCCTGCGCCTCGCCGCCCATCATGCCGATATCGCCCAGTTGCTGACGGAGCACCTGCAGGATTTCACCTCCCTGATGCCCTGTGACGGGATCGGTCTCTGGATGAACGATTCGTGGAGCGCCGTCGGCTCGGTGCCGCCTGCCTCGGCCATTCCCGGGCTGGTGCGTCTTGTCGGTTCCATGACCGAAGGCGGGATATGGGCAACCCATGCCCTGTCCCAGCGCCTGCCGGAGGCGGAGGCGTTCTACGCGGTTACCGCCGGGGTACTGGCCATTCCATTGGCGCAGACGCGAAACGAATATCTGTTCTTCTTCCGCAAGGAACTTGTGCAGACCCTCAATTGGGCGGGAAATCCCGACAAGACCTATACCAGCGGCCCCTTGGGTGACCGTCTGACACCACGCGAAAGCTTCGCCATCTGGAAGCAGATCGTCCATCAGCAGGCCCAGCCCTGGACGGACGCGGACCGGGAGATCGCCGAGGTCACGCGGGCAGCGCTCGTCGAGGTCGGCTTGCGCCACAGCGAATTGATGGCGGAGGAGCGCAGCCGCGCCGATGTCCGCCAGCGCATGCTTAACGAGGAACTGAACCACCGGGTGAAAAACATCCTGGCGCTGATCAAGTCCCTCGTCGGCCAACCGCTGCAGGATGGCCGCAATCTGACCGACTATGTCGCCTCGCTGAAAGGCCGTATCCAGGCCCTGTCCTTTGCCCATGATCAGGTCGTGCGCGGCGATGGCGGCGGTCTGCTGCGCGATCTGCTGGAGGCGGAACTGAGCCCCTACCGGCAACCGGCCGTGTCGATCGCCTTTTCCGGCCCGCCGGTCCTGCTGAACTCGCGTGCCTTCTCGGTGATGGCTCTCGTGCTTCATGAACTGGCGACCAACGCCGCGAAATATGGCGCGCTCTCGCGTCCCGGCGGCCGTCTCGACGTCTCCTGGTCGCTGACCCCGGTTGGCGACTGTGACCTCTCGTGGCGGGAAACGGGCGGTCCCCACGTATTTCCGCCGTCGCGAACCGGTTTCGGCACGGCACTGATTGATCGCAGTGTGCCCTATGATCTCGATGGTCGCAGCGAAGTGAGCTATGGCCGCGAAGGAGTCACCGCCCGGTTCCTGCTGCCCGCCAAGCATATCTCGCTGGCCGAGCAGGAATCGCCGGTGGTATTGGGCCTTGCCGGCACCATGGAATCATCCGGCCGCGCCTTGTCGGAAGATCTGAAGGTATTGCTGGTCGAGGACCAGATGCTGATTGCGCTCGATGTCGAAAGCATGCTTGCCGATCATGGAATTTCCGATGTCATTACGTCGGCTTCCGCGGCCGATGCGCTCGCCCGGCTTGCGGATTTCACGCCCGACGTCGCGATCCTCGACGTCAATCTTGGAGATGGAACCTCGCTGATCGTCGCACGGGAGCTGACAATACGCGGCGTGCCCTTCCTCTTTGCCACCGGCTACGGCAAGAGCGAGATGATCCCGCCGGACTTCGCCTCGGTGCCGGTCATCCGCAAACCCTATGATGCCTCATCCCTGGTCTCGACCATGAGGAAGCTCGTGGGCGAGGGCGGCAGCCCTGCATGAGACGACTGGGTTCGATGGGCCGATTGCCTCGTCGCTGTCGGTCAAGTAGGGTCCGGCCGATTGGGCGGACGCCTGCCGGGACGGAATTGACATGATACTTCAGGGAAAACGCATTCTCCTCATCATTTCCGGCGGCATCGCGGCCTACAAGAGCCTCGATCTCATCCGCCGTTTGCGGGAGCGCGGCGCCTCGGTGCGCCCGGTGATGACGGCGGGCGCTCAGGCCTTCGTCACGCCGCTTGCCGTCGGCGCGCTGGCCGCTGACAAGGTCTTTACCGACCTGTTTTCCCGCGAGGACGAGCAGGATGTCGGCCATATCCGGCTGGCGCGCGATTGCGATCTGGTGCTGATCGCACCGGCAACCGCCGACCTCATGGCCAAGATGGCAAACGGCCTGGCTGACGATCTCGCCTCCACCATCCTGCTGGCGACCGACCGTCCGGTGCTGGTCGCGCCCGCCATGAATCCGAAAATGTGGTGGCATCCGGCCACTTGCCGCAATCACGCAACGCTTGTCGCCGATGGCATCCGCTTCGTCGGCCCGGCTTCCGGCGAAATGGCCGAAAGCGGCGAAAAGGGTGAAGGCCGAATGGCCGAGCCGCTCGATATCGTCGCCGCCGTCGAGGATGTGCTCGACCCATCATCGAAGCCGCTGCTCGGCCGCAAGGCCATCGTCACCTCCGGCCCGACCCACGAGCCCATCGATCCCGTGCGCTACATCGCCAATCGCTCGAGCGGCAAGCAGGGCCATGCGATTGCCGGCGAACTTGCCCGGCTCGGTGCCGATGTCACGCTGGTCTCCGGCCCGGTCACCATCCCCGATCCGAAGGGTGTGCGTGTCGTCCGCGTGGAGCGGGCCGAGGAAATGCGGGATGCGGTTCTCGCCGCCCTTCCGGCCGATATAGCCGTCATGGTGGCGGCCGTCGCTGACTGGCGCGTCGCGAGCGCCGCCGGCAACAAGATCAAGAAGCAGCCCGGCGAAGCCCCACCGCCGCTTCAACTCACCGAAAATCCGGATATCCTGAAAACTGTCGGCCATCATGCCCAGCGCCCGGCGCTGGTCGTTGGCTTTGCCGCCGAAACCCAGGATGTCGCCGAAAACGGCCGCGCGAAACTGGAGCGCAAGGGCGCGGATTACATCGTCGCCAACGATGTCTCTCCGCAGACCGGCATCATGGGCGGAGACCGCAATACGGTGAAGATCATCGGAAAATCCGGCGACGAGGACTGGCCGGATATGGATAAGCAGGCGGTCGCCGAAAAGCTCGCTCTGCTGATCTCCTCACATTTTGCGGGATGACATCCGGCCCATCGGAACCGCTGCGGGCGATACACCCTGCGTTCCGAACAGCCGGACATCGACGCCGTTTTCTCCAACGATGACAGCCGTGCCATCGGGTATTTCGACCCAGGCATTGTCGTCGTCGTTCAGAGGTTCGGAAACGAGGCAATAGCCGCCGCTCGGCCCCATCGGCGCAGCGTAGAGTGTCGGCGCCTTCCAGTCGGAGGCATAGCGCACGGCATAGAGATCGTGCCCGTCGGACAGGGCGGCGGTGAAGCGGACGAGGACCTTGCGTTCCAGATGCTCGGCCAGCCGTTCGACAAAGGCGATCGTTTCGGCAAGCGCGCCGAGCGGATCATGCTCCAGCCCGAATTGCAGCGCCAGCAGGAACAGCAGTTCGCTGTCTGTCGAGCCGGTGCGTGACGTGTAGAGGTCGTTGTCGAGCATCGCCTCCATCGGGCGACGCAGATGGTCGAAATCTCCGATCTGGCCGTTGTGCATGAAGGACCAGCGGCCATGCACGAAGGGATGGCAATTGTCCCGCCGCGTGCCGCCGCCGGTCGCGGCGCGGACATGGGCGAGAAACAGCGGGGAACGGATCTGCCGGGCAATGCTTTTCAGGTTGCAATCGGACCAGGCGGGAAGGATGTCGCGGTAACGGCCGGGTTCCGGATGGTCGCCATACCAGGCGATGCCGAATCCGTCACCATTCGTCGCGGTCTTGGCGCGGGTCGCGCAATGGGATTGCTCGATCAACGAATGCGCCGGCGACGAGACCAGTTCTTCCAGATAAAGCGGCTCTCCGCGATAGGCTGCCCAGCGGCACATGAAGCATACTCCGGATCGCGGGGATGGCCCGCCTTGATGGTTCGTTAACCATGATGGAACCGATCATTCGGCGCAACATGGTAAAAATGCGTTAACGAAAGGCGCTTTTCTACATTTTCACGGTCAATCTAGCCCCCTTTTAGCTTGGCTATCTGTTTCAGTCGGAACAGGCGACATGAGTTTCGAACAAATATTCCATATTGACAAAGTTTGTAAAATTCATTTCATTCGCCCGCAAATGCCGCGCAGTGCGGTTTCGGGAGGAGTGCAGGCATGAGCGGCAAACGCAGGATCGGCGTCGGCTTGATCGGAACGGGTTTCATGGGCAAGGCCCATGCCTTGGGCTTCACGATTGCGGCGCGGGTCTTCGATCAACCCTATGAGCTGGATCTGGTCACGGTCGCCGATGTTTCGCTCGATGGCGCCGAAAAGGCCCGCCGGGGGCTCGGTTTCCGCAAGGCGACCACAGACTGGCGTGAGCTTCTGACCGATCCCGATATCGACATTATCGACATCACCACGCCCAACCTCCTGCACAAGGAAATGGCGCTCGCGGCCATCGCCCATGGCAAGCATGTCTATTGCGAAAAGCCGCTGGCCCCGACGGTCTCCGAATGCGCCGAAATGGTCGCAGCGACTGAAAAAGCCGGCGTCATCACGCAGGTCGGCTTCAACTACCTGAAAAACCCGATGATCTTCCTCGCCAAGGACCTGATCGAAAGCGGCGAGATCGGCGAGATCCGCTCGGTGCGCGGCATCCATGCCGAGGATTTCATGATGGACGCATCCGCTCCCTGGGGCTGGCGTCTCGATCCTAAGAGCGGCGGCGGCGCGCTCGCCGATATCGGCAGCCATATCATCGCTTCGCTGCGCCATCTGGTCGGCCCGATCACCTCGGTTCTGGCCGAAACCATTATCCAGGTGCCGGAACGTCCGGTCGCGCGCGGGTCGAGCGAGATGCGCGCCGTCGAGGTCGATGACATCACCCGCGCCTTCGTCCGCTTCGAGGGCGGCGCCACCGGTAGCTTCGAGGCCAACTGGAGCGCCAGCGGCCGCAAGATGCAGCATGATTTCGAGATCTACGGCTCCAAGGGCAGCATCGTCTTTACCCAGGAGCGCCTGAACGAGATCAAGGTTTGGTTCGCTGGCGACGACATCCGCACCCGTGGCTATCGCACCATCTGGGCCGGACCGGAGCACAAGCCCTACGGCGCCTTCTGCGTCGCGCCCGGCCACCAGATTGGCTTCAACGACCTGAAGGCGATCGAAGCTAACGAATTCCTGGAAGCGATCGCCAGCGGCAAGGCTCCGGGCACGGATTTCCGTGAGGGCTTCGAGGTCCAGAAGGTCGTCTCGGCCACCTACCAGTCCGCCAAGACCAATGAATGGGTGCATATCGGCAAGGACTGATGAACGGGGTGGAAAAATCGGAACGACGGAATAAATATTCTATTCCTCGTTCCCTTCTTTGCATAAGGTCTTGAGGCATCGAAAACGCAGGAAGACCGGACGTCATGGCAGAAACCGACAACAGCATCGCTCTTCCGCAGGATTTCGACGGCTTGAAGGCGATCATTCTGGAACGCAAGGCGCAGTTGCCCAAGCGCCTGCGCCAGGTTGCGGCCTATGCCCTGGATAACCCGGATGAAATCGCCTTCGGTACGGCGGCAAGCATTGCCACCTCGGCGGACGTCCAGCCGTCGACACTGGTGCGTTTCGCGCAGCATTTCGGTTTCGAAGGCTTTTCCAGCCTGCAGCAGATTTTCCGCGCACGGCTGCGTGAGCGCACGCCCGGTTATGACGAACGGCTGAAGGCGCTGAGCGACAACGAACACAGCAAGCTCGAAAGCGGCTCGATCTTCAACGGCTTCGTCGCCGCCGCGCACCGCTCGCTCGACAATATCGCCACCTCTGTCGAACCGGAGGCGTTCGAGCGCGCGGTCAACATCCTCGCCGGTGCCGAAACCATCTATCTTGTCGCCAAGCGCCGGTCCTATCCGATCTCCGGCTACATGGCCTATGCGTTCGGCAAGCTGAAGGTCCGCTACCAGATGGTCGGCACGGCCGCCGGGATCGACGACGATATTCTCGCCATGGCCGGGCCGAAGGACGCGGCCTTCGCCGTCAGCTTCTCGCCCTATGCCTCCGAAAGCGTCAACCAGGCCAAGCTGCTCGCCAATCGCAATGTGCCTGTCGTGTCGCTGACCGATTCGGCCTTCTCGCCGCTGGCGGAATCTTCGAAGGTCTGGTTCGAACTCGTCGAGGCCGATCACGCCGGCTTCCGGTCCCTCTCCGCCAGCATGGCCTTTGCCATGGCGCTGACCGTTGCGGTCGCGGAAAAAAGGCGCCGGATCAGCGAAGAACGCGTTATAGAATGAAAATTCCATATTGACTAATCGGCGGAATTTATGTTTCATTGACATCAATACCCCACCAGCCAATAAAAATGTCGGCGCGACGAAAGCGCCCGCCGGGAGGATGCAGTGAGCCAGACCAACAGGACGCAGGCCGACAAGCCGCTTGACCTCATCACCATCGGCCGCGCCTCGGTCGATCTCTATGGCCAGCAGATCGGAACGCGGCTGGAAGACGTCGCCTCCTTCGCGAAGTCCGTCGGCGGCTGCCCCACCAATATCTCCGTCGGCACGGCCCGCCTCGGCCTGAAATCGGCGCTTCTGACCCGCGTCGGCAAGGAGCAGATGGGTCGCTTCATCCGTGAGCAGCTGGAGCGCGAGGGTGTTGAGACCAAAGGCATCGTCACCGATCCGGAGCGGCTGACTGCGCTCGCCATCCTCTCGGTCGAAAGCGATCATTCCTTCCCGCTGCTGTTCTATCGCGACAACTGCGCCGATAGTGCGCTCTGCGAGGACGATGTTTCCGAAGACTTCATTCGCTCCGCCCGCGCCGTACTGGTCACCGGCACCCATTTCGCCAAGCCGCACACGGATGCCGCACAGCGCAAGGCGATCCGCATCGCCAAGGAAAACGGCGCCAAGGTCGTGTTCGACATCGACTATCGCCCCAACCTCTGGGGTCTGGCCGGTCATGACGCCGGCGACAACCGCTATATCGCCTCTGACAAGGTTTCCGCCCATCTGCGGACGGTTCTGGCCGATTGCGACCTGATCGTTGGTACCGAGGAGGAAGTGCTGATCGCCTCCGGCGATAGCGACCTCCTGGCCGCTCTCAAGACCATCCGCGCCAATTCCAAGGCGACGATCGTGCTGAAGCGCGGCCCGATGGGCTGCATCGTCTATGACGGCGACATTTCCGACAATCTCGAAGACGGTATCGTCGGCAAGGGCTTCCCGATCGAGGTCTATAACGTGCTCGGTGCCGGCGACGCCTTCATGTCCGGCTTCCTGCGCGGCTGGCTGCGCGGCGAACCCCATGCGACGTCGGCCACCTGGGCGAATGCCTGCGGTGCCTTTGCCGTGTCGCGCCTGCTCTGCGCGCCCGAAATCCCGACCTGGACCGAGCTGCAGTTCTTCCTCGAAAACGGCAGCAAGGAAAAGGCGCTGCGCAAGGACGAGGCGATCAACCACGTCCACTGGGCAACCACGCGGCGCCGCGATATTCCGCAACTGATGGCGCTGGCCATCGATCACCGCAGCCAACTCGAGGATCTCGCCGACGGCAAGCCCGAGCTTCTCGCCCGCATCCCCGCCCTCAAGGTACTGGCCGTCAAGGCCGCCGAGCGCATCGCCAATGGCCGTCCCGGTTTCGGCATGCTGCTCGACGACAAGTACGGCCGCGATGCATTGTTTGCGGTCAACAAGAACTTCTGGATCGGCAAGCCGATCGAGCTTCCGGGCTCCCGTCCGCTGCAGTTCGAATTCAGCCAGGATCTCGGCAGCCGGCTGATCGACTGGCCAGTGGACCATTGCATCAAGGTCCTGAGCTTCTTCCATCCGGACGATCCGGCCGAACTGAAGGCCACGCAGATCGCCAAGCTGCGCGCCGCCTTCGAAGCCGCCCGCAAGGTCGGCCGCGAAATCCTGATCGAGATCATCGCCGGCAAGCACGGCACGCTCGACGACCAGACGATCCCGCGTGCGCTCACAGAACTCTACGATGCCGGCCTGAAGCCCGACTGGTGGAAACTGGAGCCGCAGGCAAGCCGCGCCGCCTGGGCCGGGATCGATGCCGTCATAGAGAAACGCGATCCGCTCTGCCGCGGCGTGGTCCTGCTCGGCCTCGAAGCCCCGTACGAAGCTTTGAAGGAAGGCTTTGCGGCCGCCCGCACGTCCCGCACCGTCAAGGGTTTTGCTGTCGGCCGCACCATCTTCGCCGAGGCCAGCAAGGCATGGCTCGCCGGCGACATGACCGACGAGCAGGCCATCGCCGACATGGCCGCCAGGTTCGGCGCGCTGGTGGAACTGTGGCTGGGTCTGGCGGAAACGAAGGCGGCTTGATTAGACTTCCCTCTTCTCCCCAGCGGGGAGAAGTGCTGAGCGTATGCGAGGCGATGAGGGGGCGGCGGCAAAGCCGACGCGAGCGGCATATCCAAAGGTGGCCTTCGGCCCCCCTCATCCGGCCCTTCGGGCCACCTTCTCCCCGCTGGGGAGAAGAGGGGCGAGCCCGGTCGAGAGGCAATAGAACAATCTCCCCCTTGAGGGGGAGATGTCACGGAGTGACAGAGGGGGGTAAAACTTTCCTCATAGACAGAGATCAATAAGCGAGGCCCGGGCCTCGTTCGAGGAGGAAACAATGAGCCCGAAAACAGTGCGCCTGACCATGGCGCAAGCCGTCGCGCGGTTCCTGACCAAGCAGATGACGATCGTGGAAGGTGAGAAGCTGCCGATTTTCGGCGGCATCTTTGCCATTTTCGGCCATGGCAATGTCGCCGGCATCGGCGAGGCGCTCTATGGCATCAAGGACACGCTGCCGACCTACCGCGCGCACAACGAGCAGGGCATGGCGCATGCGGCCATCGCTTATGCCAAGGCCTCGTTCCGCCAGCGCTTCATGGCCTGCACCACCTCGATCGGTCCCGGCGCCCTCAACATGGTGACCGCCGCCGGCGTCGCCCATGTCAATCGCATCCCGGTCCTCTTCTTGCCCGGCGATATCTTCGCCAACCGTGCGCCCGATCCGGTGCTGCAGCAGATCGAAAGCTATGGCGATGGCACGCTGTCGGCCAACGATGCCTTCCGTCCGGTCGTTCGCTATTTCGATCGTATCACGCGGCCCGAACAGATCATTTCGGCCTTGAAGCGCGCCATGCAGGTGATGACCGATCCCGTCGATTGCGGCCCGGTCTGCCTGTCGCTGTGCCAGGACGTGCAGGCGGAAGCCTTCGATTATCCGGAAAGCTTCTTCGACGAAAAGGTCTGGTCGTTCCGCCGCCAGCATGCCGATGACAACGAGCTGGCCGCCGCCGTGGCGGCGCTGAAGGCCTCGACCAAGCCGGCGATCATTTCCGGTGGCGGCGTGCTCTATTCCCTCGCCACCAAGGAACTGACAGCCTTTGCCGAAAGGCATGGCATCCCTGTCGTGGTCACCCAGGCCGGAAAATCCTCGATCGACGAGCGTCACCCGCTCTCCCTGGGCTCGGTCGGCGTCACCGGCACCTCGGCGGCCAATGCGATCATCGACCAGGCCGATCTGGTGCTCGCCATTGGTACGCGCCTGCAGGACTTCACCACCGGTTCCTGGGCGATCTTCAAGAACCCGGACGTCAAGTTCGTCGGCATCAACACCGCAAGCTTCGATGCCGCCAAGCACAATGCGCTGCCCGTGGTCGGCGATGCCCGGGTAACCATCGAAGCCCTGTCGAAGGCACTCGGTGGCTGGGCCGCTCCGGCCGGGTTGAAGGACCAGGCCGTCAAGCTCAAGGCCGAATGGATGGCCGCTGCCGAAAAGGCGATGGCGCCGACCAATGTCGCCTTGCCGTCGGATGCGCAGGTCATCGGCGCCACGGCCAGCAACCATTCCGGCGAAAACACCGTGCTTCTCTGCGCCGCCGGCGGCCTGCCGGGCGAATTGCACAAGCTCTGGCCGGCGACCTCGCCGGGCAGCTATCACATGGAATACGGCTTTTCCTGCATGGGTTACGAAGTGGCCGGCGGCCTCGGCGTCAAGATGGCGCGGCCGGATGCCGATGTCGTCGTCATGGTCGGCGATGGCTCCTACATGATGCTCAATTCCGAGCTTTCGACCTCGGTGATGATGGGCAAGAAGATCACCGTCGTCCTGCTCGACAATCGCGGCTACGGCTGCATCAACCGGCTGCAGATGGGCACCGGCGGCGCCAACTTCAACAATCTGCTGAAGGACAGCTATCACGAGGTGATGCCGGATATCGATTTCCGCAAGCATGCCGAAGCGATGGGTGCCGTCGCGCTGAAGGTCGAATCGATCGCCGAACTGGAACAGGCGCTGAAGGACACGCGCGACAATGGCCGCACGACCGTCATCGTCATCGACACGGATCCGTTGATTACCACGAAGGAAGGTGGTCACTGGTGGGATGTCGCCGTGCCGGAAGTGAGCGCCCGCCCGGAAGTCAACAAGGCCCGCGAGGCCTATATCAAGGCGCTTTCCGCCCAGGTCATCGGCTAAACAGAAAACACGGCTCTCCTCCTCTCCGTCATCCTCGGGCTTGACCCGAGGATTCACCCCCACCGGCATGTCGGAGAGGAAGGGAAAACAAGAACAGGAAGGCCACCTGCCTTCCTCCAAGGAGACTTTCATGAAAGCCAAACTCGGCATGTCGCCCATCGCCTGGTGGAACGACGATCTTCCCGAACTCAGCGACGACGTGTCGCTCGAGGAATGCCTGCGCCAGTCGCGCGGCGCCGGCTTCACCGGCATGGAACAGGGCCGCCGCTTCCCGAGCAATCCGGAAGAGATGCTGCCGATCCTGCGCGCCGCCGATGTGACGCTGTGCGGCGGCTGGTTCTCCGGCACGCTGGTCAACGAGGATCTGTCGGCCAACAAGGACCGCATCCTGCCGATGATCGAACTGTTCAAGGCCGTCAACGCGCCCTGCATCGTCTATGGCGAAGTCGCTCGCTCGATCCAGGGCGACCGCTCCAAGCCGCTCGCCACCAAGCCGAAGCTTTCCGATGACGAGATGAAGGCCTATGCCCGCCGCGTCACGGACTTCGGCGAATGGTGCGCCGATCAGGGCATGCCGCTGTCCTACCATCACCACATGGCCGCCGTCGTCGAAACCGAGCCGGAACTCGACGCCTTCATGAAGAATTCGGGCGAGGGCATTCCGCTGTTGCTCGATGCCGGCCATCTCAAATTCGCCGGCGGCGACGTGCTGCGCGCCATCGACAATCACCATGCCCGCATCAACCACGTGCATGTGAAGGACATCCGCCAGTCGGTCATCGACGGGCTGGACCGCTCGAAACAGTCCTTCCTCGATGCCGTGGCCCTCGGCGCGTTCACCGTGCCGGGCGACGGCTCGCTCGATTTCGGCGCTATCGTCAAGCGCTTCGCCGATTACGGTTATGAAGGCTGGTTCGTCGTCGAAGCGGAACAGGATCCCCGCAAGGCGCCGCCGCAGAAAATGGCCGAGATCGGCTATGCCGAACTGATGCGCGTCATGACGGCAGCGGGCTATACGGTCGAGACGGAAGGCTTTCCGAAGGGGTGATGTTTTGGGGAGTACCCCTCACCAAGCGCGTCCATGAACTCGACATTGTCTCGTTCGGACTTGCTATCCTCTCCCACAAGGGGAGAGGAAGAGGTGCCTCAATCTCCGTCCTTTTCCATCTGGTGAGGACGGTACCGCGAGTTTTTCCTCTCCCCTTGTGGGAGAGGATACGCAGGCCGGGTGAACGCCAGTGAACCCTTGGCCGAAGTTGGTGAGGGGTAATCACTCCCGTCACAGACCATGCAACAGGAGACCCACCATGCCCAACCTGCTCGTGAAGCCCAATGGCGCCCATGGCCGCGTCACCCATGTGACGCCGGAGAATGCCGGCTGGACCTACGTCGGCTTCGACATGCACCGGCTGAAGGCCGGCGAGACGGCGTCGGGCGAGCCCGGCGATCGCGAGGTCTGCCTCGTCTGGATTTCCGGCAAGGGTAAGACGAGCGCTGACGGACAGGATTTCGGTGTGGTCGGCGAGCGCATGACGCCGTTCGAAGGCGCGCCGCATTCACTTTATGTGCGGGCCGGTGCCAACTGGTCGGTGACGGCCGAGACGGACCTCGAACTCGCCGTTTGCTCGGCGCCTGGCGGTGGTGCTTACAAGACGAAGCTCATTGCGCCCGGCACCCATCCGCAGTTCACCCGCGGCAAGGGCTCGAATGTCCGCCATGTCACCAATATCATGCCGGAAGACGACAATTCCGCCCATTCACTGCTGGTGGTCGAGGTGATCACGCCGAATGGCAACACGTCGTCCTATCCTTCGCACAAGCACGACCAGGACAATCTGCCGGACGAGAGCTTCCTCGAAGAAACCTATTACCACCGTCTGAACCCGCCGCAGGGTTTTGCGTTCCAGCGCGTCTATACCGACGACCGGTCCCTGGACGAGGCCATGGCGGTCGAGGATCGCGACGTCACGCTGGTGCCGAAGGGATATCACCCCTGCGCCACCATCCACGGCTACGATCTCTATTACCTCAACGTCATGGCAGGCCCG
The DNA here is from genome assembly GCF_001425605.1 of Rhizobium sp. Leaf453. Classification (GTDB taxonomy): domain Bacteria; phylum Pseudomonadota; class Alphaproteobacteria; order Rhizobiales; family Rhizobiaceae; genus Pararhizobium. The sequence continues at coordinate 716,823 of NZ_LMRG01000012.1, forward strand.
TCGCGCGTCTGGAAATTCAACAATGCCAAGGAACATGCCTGGCTGTTGAACACTTGAGCAGTTCCCCTTCTCCCCAGCGGGGAGAGGTGGCGCGTAGCGCCGGATGAGGGGGGCCGAAGGCCACATTCAAGATATGCCGCCCGCGCCGGCTTCGCCGCCGCCCCCTCATCGCCTCACTAAGCTCGGCTCTTCTCCCCGCCGGGGAGAAGAGGGAGGCTGCCGAAATGCTCCTGACCCATATATACTCGCCTCAAAGCATATGAGGTGTGAGCCATGCATATCGACGGACATTGCCATTGCGGGGCGATCCGCTTTGAGGCCGAGATCGATCCGGAACAGGTGGGCATCTGCCACTGTACCGACTGCCAGCACCTGACCGGCTCGGTCTATCGGGTCACCGTCGCAGTCGCGAAGGCGGATTTCCGGATCACGGCCGGCGAGCCGAAAACCTATATCAAGACCGGCGACAATGGCCGGACGCGTTTCCAGATGTTCTGCGGCACCTGCGGTTCGCCGATCTATACGACCGGCACCGACGAGGACGCAGACGTGATCGGCATCCGCTGGGGCAATATCAGCCAGCGTGCCGCGCTTGCGCCGAAACACCAGATCTGGTGTTCTTCGGCGATGGACTGGTTTGGCGAGCGCAAAGCTTTGCCTGGGTTGGAGCGGGATTAGGAAGCATGGGAGCCGGGCAATTCCGGATGCGGTTATGTGCGATGCCGGGCGTCGAGGCGGTGGAGGCCGACAGCGCCCACAGCTTCGGCCGGCACACTCATGACCAGTTCGGCATCGGCATCATCATCCGCGGCGCCCAGAAATCCGCAAGCGGACGGGGACCGGTCGAGGCGGGTGCCGGCGATGTGATCACCGTCAATCCCGGCGAGGTCCATGACGGCCACCCGATCGACGATGCCGGCCGCGCCTGGCGCATGCTCTACCTCGATCCCGCACTGATCGCAGGCGCCAGCCTTGATATCAGCGAAGGCCGCTCGGCCGATTTCGTCTTCTCCCATCCTGTGATGGCCGATGCCGCGATGGCCCGCCGGCTTCAAGCTGTCTATTCCGCCATGCTGTCGCCGGAGGGCGGGGAAACGCTGATGGCGGAAACGGGACTGCTTGGCCTTATCGCCTCGCTGCTCAGCGCGCGTGCCTCTAACGCCACGCCACCCTCCATTTCCCGCGCCAAAAGCTTGATCGACGACGATCCCACATCGGAGATAACGCTCACCGCGCTTGCTGAGGCAAGCGGGCTCAGCCGTTTCCAACTGGTCCGCAGTTTCGCGCAGTCGACGGGCATGACGCCACATGCCTATCTCGTCCAGTGCCGTATCGGGGTCGCCCGCCGGATGATCGCCAGGGGCATGCCGCTCGCTGAGGCGGCCGCTGCCAGCGGCTTTGCCGATCAGAGCCATATGACCCGGCATTTCGTGCGTGCCCATGGTGTGACGCCGGGTGCCTATGCGCTGGCCTTCAGCTGACATCCTGCAATTTCGTTCAAGACCCGGACCGCGCAATCCGCTTTGCTGCGGCTTTCCTCGTTGAAACGGAGCCGTGTCTTGACCCTCGAATATCTGCTGACATCCATCGTCGTCATTCTGCTGCCGGGACCCGGCGTCCTCTACACGCTGGCAATCGGCCTGAATTCCGGCGCCCGTGCCAGCGTGGTGGCCGCCTTCGGCTGCACGCTCGGCATCCTGCCGCACGTCATCGCCAGCGTCGCCGGTCTGGCGGCTCTTCTGCACACCAGCGCCATGGCCTTCGAGGTCATTAAATATGTCGGTGTAGTCTATCTGCTCTACATGGCCTGGAGTGTCCTGAAAGATACCGAAAGCCTGCGCATCTCCGAGGATCCCAAGCCAATGTCGGCGCTGCGGATCATCGGTACGGCCATCCTGCTCAACAGCTTCAATCCCAAACTGTCGCTGTTCTTCCTCGCCTTCCTGCCCCAGTTCGTGCCGGCCGAGACGCAATCGCCGACGTCCTTCATGCTCGGTCTTGCTGTCGTCTTCATGGTCCTGACTTTTCTCGTCTTCGTCTTTTACGGCATCTTCGCGTCCGCCGCCCGGCGCTATGTGATCGCGCGGCCCGGCGTGACGACATGGTTGCGTCGCGGCTTTGCCGGCGCCTTCGGGCTGATGGGGCTGCGTCTCGCCCTCTCGGCCCGGTGAAAGGCAGGATTTACGGTATGGCCGGGCGGATATCCGTTTGATCTGAACAGGGAATCCGCCTATTCGAACGGGGACCCTCAAAGGCTGCCGGACAGGCGGCCGCCCGATCATCAAAGGAGCCGCCCTTGTCTTCCGCCTCGTCGTCCGTCTTCGGAAAGAAATACGCCGCCTTCCTGTTCGACATGGACGGAACGCTGCTGAGTTCCATCGAAGCCGCGGAACGCGTCTGGGGCAGCTGGGCGGAAAGCCATGGCCTCGACGTTGCGACCTTCCTGCCGACCATGCACGGCAAGCGCGGCGTCGATACGATACGCCAACTTGGCCTGCCGGGCGTCGATCCGCAGAGCGAAGCTGACAAGATCACCCAGGCCGAAATCGACGATGTCGAAGGCGTGAAGCCGCTGCCGGGCGCCATCGAATTCCTGAAGAGCCTGCCGCCGGAGCGCTGGGCGATCGTCACCTCCTCGCCGCGTGAACTCGCCAAGGTCCGCATCGCCGCCGCCGGCCTGCCGGAACCGAAGTTCATCGTCATCGCCGAGGATGTCTCGCGCGGCAAGCCGAGCCCGGAATGCTACCTGCTGGGCGCCATGCGCGTCGGTTTCGATGCCAAGGATTGCCTCGTGTTCGAAGACGTCGCCGCAGGCGTCATCGCCGGTGAATCGGCCGGTGCCGACGTGATGGTCATCACCGCCACCCACACACACCCGTTTGAGACGGCGCACCAGACGATTCCCGGCTATATCGGCATCGAGGTGTCGGTGGATGAAAACGGCGATCTCATGCTGACGGATCGGCGCTGAGGAGCGGGACGCTCGTCAGTCCGGTCCGTGCGACAGGATGTTGACGACCGTGCCAAACGGGTCACGCACATGGAAGCGGCGCACGCCCCATGGCTCGTCGGTGATGTCGTAGATTATAGCGAAGCCCATCGTTCTGGCCTTTGCATAGACCGCGTCGACATCGTCGACCTCAATCGAAAGCTGCGGCACCGGCGTGCCGGAGCCGCCCTCGCTGGCAATCGAAACCTGTGCGACAGCACGCTTATCCGAGGCAAAGGTGACGATCCAGCCGTGATCCATCGCAAGATCAAGCCCGAGCAGATCACCGTAGAAGGCGTGGGCGGCCTTGGGCTCCGGCGCGTGCAGATTGGCGACGATGCGGCGAACGGCCATTGCGCAAACCTCCCTGGAGCGCGCCTGCGCCATCGACTGATCGAGCTGTGAAATCAGCAGCAAAAGCATATCGTTTGCCGGCGTCGGCACGCCGGCCATGCGGGCAAGCTGGGTGATGGCGCCGGTGAGCGGCACGATCTCCATCGGTCGCCCCTGTTCGAGATCCTGCAGCATGGAAGTCTTGGCGCTGCCGAGGGTGCGGGTATGCTCCATCCTCTGGTCGATCGTCGTGGGTATCTGGCAGCCCAGCCGTTCGGCGACGGCCTTCGTCTCCGCCATGATCTCACGCACCAGCGGTTCCAGCGGTCCGTTGACGATCTCGTCGATCCGGGCGCGGGTCAGCGCGCTGATCGGGTTGAGCGCCGCATTGCCGAGCAACTTCAGCCAGAGTTCGTCGCGGATCCGGCCAGTCTGCCTGATGGTCCAGCCGCTCGCCTTGAACAGATCGGCAATGGCTGCCAGCGTCGGCGACAGCGTGCCGGAAGGCTCGCCGAGATGAAGCAGGCCGTTGCTGGTCAGGCGGATATGGCCGGGCTCGATCATCTGCGCGCCCTGATAAATGACGCCGCCGATCACCCGTTCGGGGCCGATCCGCTGCCAGACGAGGCCGCCCGGATCGAGCGCCTCGATCTGCCGCCCTTCCAGTCCGCTTGCCGTGTCGCCGTGGAAATACCACCAGGGAATACCGTTCTGGATCATCACCACGCGTCCCTCCGGCTTCAGCAGCCGGGCAATATCGGCACTTGCCGCGGAAAGCTGGTGGCCTTTCAGCGTCACGATCACCAGATCCTGTGGCGGCAGGTCGGCGGCGGTATCGGTTGCCGTAATATTGGCGACCAGCGGCTCGGAGCCGCCGTGTTCATGCAGGTGAAGCCCATGCTCCCGGATGGCCTGCAGATGCGCGCCGCGAGCAATGGCCGATATTGTCGCGCCAGTCAGCCTCGTGGCCAGACGCACTGCAAGAGCCCCGCCGATTGCACCGGCCCCGAAAATGCAGATGTTACGGAAATGCGCCGAAAGGCCCGTATCCTGCACGGCGTGTTCCATGACATCTCCTCCACTGCGCTTTCAAATGATGAAGCGTTAGTAGCAATGCCACCGGTTCGGAACCAGACGGAAAATCAGGCTGGTCTTGAAAAGTGATGCGGTTCGAATGCGGCACACTCCCTCTTCTCCCCAGCGGGGAGAAGTGCCGAGCACAGCGAGGCGATGAGGGGGCGCCGGCTTGAGCCGGCGCGAGCGGCGTGCTCCAATGGTGGCCTTCGGCCCCCTCATCCGCCCTTCGGGCACCTTCTCCCCGCCGGGGAGAAGAGAAGGCAAGCCGTTATCACGCCGCCTTGGCGACGTGATATTCCTTGATGGCGATCATCTTGATAGCCGGGTAACGTTCTGCCTCGTAGCGCAGAGAGAACGAATCCTGCGCCAGAAACACCGGGTCGCCGTCGAGGTCGCGGGCAATGTCGCCGCGCCGCGCGGTGATGAACTTGTCGAGATCCACCGGATTGTCGGCAGAGATCCAGCGGCAGACGGAAAACCGGGCGACATCGAAGGAGACCGGCAGGCCGTATTCCGAGCTTAGCCGTTCCTTCAGCACGTCGAGCTGCAGTGCGCCGACGACGCCGACGATCGCCGGCGAGCCGTCCTCGGGCGAAAACAGCTGCACGACGCCTTCCTCGGCCATCTGCTGCAGCGCTTCCTTCAGCTTCTTCGCCTTCATCGCATCTTCCAGCCGCACGCGGCGCAGGATTTCCGGCGAGAAGTTCGGCACGCCCTGGAACACCAGCTGTTCGCCCTCGGTCAGCGTATCGCCGATGCGCAGCGTCCCGTGGTTGGGAATGCCGACCACGTCGCCGGCGTAAGCCGTGTCGGCCAGCTGCCGTTGCGAGGCGAAGAAGAATTGCGGTGCGGTGAGGCCGAGTTGCTTGCCGGTTCGCGCCAGTCGCGCCTTCATGCCGCGTTCCAGCTTGCCGGAGCAGATGCGGGCAAAGGCGATGCGGTCGCGGTGGTTCGGGTCCATGTTCGCCTGGATCTTGAAGACGAAGGCCGTCATCTTCTCGTCGGTCGCATGCACGGTCCGAACATCGGCGACCTGGTCGCGCGGTGGCGGGGCGAAATCGCCCAGCGCATGGATAAGATCGCGGACACCGAAATTGCGCAGCGCCGAGCCGAAGAAGACCGGCGTCAGATGGCCTTCGAGGAAGGCCTTCTTGTCGAACGGCTTGCAGGCCTCGATCGCCAGCGACAATTCGTCGATGAAGGTCTCGCGCTCGTTTTCCGGCAGCCGGTTGGCGACCGCTTCGGGACCGTTGACCTTGGTCGGGATTTCCTGCGTATCGGCGGCGCGTACTGTGTTGTCGGCCAGATGATAGGAGCCGCAGAAGGTCTTCGACCGGCCGATCGGCCAGGTCACCGGCGCGCAGTCCAGCGCCAGCTTTTCCTCGACCTCATCCAGGATTTCGAAGGGGTCGCGGCTTTCGCGGTCCATCTTGTTGATGAAGGTGATGATCGGAATGTCGCGCATGCGGCAGACTTCGAACAGCTTCAGTGTCCGCGGCTCGATACCCTTGGCGGCGTCGATCACCATCACGGCGGCATCGACCGCCGTCAGCGTCCGATAGGTGTCGTCGGCGAAATCTTCGTGACCGGGCGTATCGAGAATGTTGAAGACATTGCCATGATACTCGAACGTCATCACCGAGGTGACGACGGAAATGCCGCGCTCGCGTTCGATCTTCATCCAGTCGGACCGCGTCTGGATACGGTCCTTCTTCGCCTTGACTTCGCCGGCGAGCTGGATGGCGCCGCCGAACAGCAGCAGCTTTTCGGTCAGCGTGGTTTTACCGGCATCCGGGTGCGCGATAATAGCAAAGGTGCGGCGGCGGGAGACCGCCTCGGCAAGACTTTCGGCCATGATGTGAATCCTGTGAATTGCGGCGTCTTCTACAGGCTCGGGCGAGAATATGCAATTGACCGCGCCGGGCATGGGACGGCTAATGCCGCCATGACCCTTCACGCACAGACCCGACCGTCGCTCAGCCTTCTCCGCCTGCCGCATGGAGCGGAGATCGACCTGCCGGCTTACGAAACCGCAGGTGCAGCGGGCATGGACCTGCGCGCCGCTGTAAGCGCCGATCAGCCGACGATCCTCTCGCCGGGCAAGCGCACGTTGGTGCCGACCGGTTTCATCTTCGAGATTCCTGCCGGGTATGAGGCCCAGATCCGCCCACGCTCCGGGCTTGCCTTCAAGCATGGCATCACCTGCCTCAACACACCAGGCACGATCGACAGTGATTACCGCGGCGAGGTGAAGGTGCTGCTTATCAATCTCGGCGACGAGGATCTCGTTATCGAGCGCGGCATGCGGATCGCCCAGATGGTGATCGCTCCTGTCACGCAGGTTTCGGTCCATGAGGTCCAGGAAACGAGCGAGACGGCGCGCGGCGCCGGCGGGTTCGGCTCGACGGGCGTCTAGGTGACCACCGGTCCCGGCCATCCGGTTTTTCGTCAGGATTATTTTGGTGATCCCGCCGCATGGTCGGCGCTGGTGGCCTTGTTGCACGATACGTTCGATATCGATGTCGGCATTCAGGATCGTTTTGGTGGCCCGGACCCGACCAGCATGCCGTTCGGCTATTTCGATGCCGATGGCACCTGCATCGCCAATTTCAGCGCATTTTCCATGTCGGTCATCATTGAAGGACGCCCGGTGAAGGCCGCCGGCTTCCAGTCCGGCGCGGTCCGGCCGCAGTGGCGGGGCAGGGGGCTCTATCGCGACCTGATGAATCGTGCCTTCTCCCGGTGCGATGCGCAGGGTTTCGAGCTTGGCTTGCTCCTCACGGACAAGCCGGCGCTTTATGAGCCCTATGGTTTCCGAGTCGTGCCCCAGCACAAATTCGTGGGCAGCCCACCGCCAATCCAGCCTTGGACCTCGGCACGGCGTCTTTCGCTGGAAAATGCCGACGATATCGATCTGCTCAAGAATCTGCTTTTCCTTAACAGGGTACCGGTTTCCGAGCGGTTCGCGGTTGCGTCGCAGGCGGAGATGTTCCTGCTGAACAGCTTTTTCGATGGCGATGTCAGGCTCGATTATCTTGAGGCATTCGATGCGGTCGCGGCCTGGAAAGAAGATGCTGGGACGGTCCAACTGCTCGATATTGCTGGGCGGGCGATCCCGCTGCTTGGCGATATCCTAGCGGCACTCGGCGTGACGCATGAGGATGTCGAGGTCTGCTTCCCGCCGGATAAGCTGGGCTGGCAGGGCATGCCGGAAGTCCATGCCTCCGGCACAAGCCTGATGATCCGGGGATTGCCGGCGGAAAGCTTGGTCGATCCCGTTATGCTCTCCCCAATGGCGGAGTTCTAAGGTCTACTTCCCGGCCAGCGGCGGCAGGCGCCGTTTCACCGGGGTCGACTTGACGATCGAGGTATTGGTCTGGGCGCGTTCGGCGACCTTGTCGAGGATCGCGTCGAGCTGTTCCATGTCGCGCACCAGCAGCTTGGCGATGAAGCAGTCGTCGCCCGTTACCTTGTCACATTCGACGAATTCCGGCGTGTCCTGAATGAGCTTTTCGACGATGTGCAGCATGCCCGGCATGGGCCGGACACGCACGACCGCCTGCAGGGCATAACCGAGTGCCGTCGGATTAATGCCGACGGTAAAGCCGGTGATCACGCAGCGATCTTCCAGCCGCCGCAGCCGGTCGGCGGTGCTGGGTGAGGACAGGCCCGCCTCCTGTGCCAGTTCCTTCAGCGAGATCCGGGCATTGACGGAGAGGATGTCGAGAAGCCGGCGGTCGAGATCGTCGAGCATGGGAATCTCCGTTAGGTGAAATTGCGATAATGCCTTCGATGATCAGGCAATGTACGGCAATTGCCTCTGATAATCCATATTTTCGCATTGGTCGTCGCGATATTCTCCGGTCACGTTCAATGGAGTGGATGGACATGGACAAGGATATCAAGACCGGCAGTCTCGAAATGACCGCGGCAATGCTGATTTCCGGCACTGTCGGCTGGTTCGTGTTGATGTCAGGGCAGCCGGTGGTCAATGTCGTGTTCTGGCGCTGCCTGTTCGGCGCACTGACACTGCTCGCCATCTGCGGCGCGCTTGGGCATTTCCGCCGTGGCATTATCACTCGGCGTCTGCTGGGGCTCGCCGTGCTCGGCGGTGTCGCGATCGTCGTCAACTGGCTGCTGCTGTTCGGCGCCTATTCCCGCGCCTCGATCTCCATTTCGACCATGGTCTACAACACCCAGCCCTTCATGCTGCTGGCGATCGGCGGGCTGTTCTTCAAGGAGAAGATCACCGCGACGAAGCTCTTCTGGCTCGGTGTCGCCTTCGCCGGCATGATCGCGATCGTCGAGGCCAAGCCGCCTGGTGATTTCACCGGCGGCGATTATCTGACGGGCATCGCCATGGCGCTCGCCGCCGCCTTCTTCTATGCGCTGGCGGCCATGGTCGCCAAGCAGCTGAAGGGCGTGCCGCCGCATCTGATCGCGCTCATCCAGGTCGTTACCGGTCTGCTGATGCTGGCGCCGCTCGCCGGTGGATCCGGACTGCCGGCGGAGCCTGTTCAGTGGGCTCTGCTGATCGCCATGGGCGCCATTCATACAGGGCTGATGTATGTGCTCCTCTATGGCGCGATCCAGAAGCTGCCGACGCATCTGACCGGCGCCCTGTCGTTCATCTACCCGGTCGCCGCCCTCGCCGTTGACCGCATTGCCTTCGGCCATCAGCTGCAAGCGATGCAACTCGTCGGCTCAGTGGCGATCCTGATAGCGGCGGCCGGCATGACATTCGGCTGGACATGGTCACGTCCGGTGCGGCATCAGGCGAGCTGAAAACATCCAAGGAGACCCGCATGATCACCTGCACCCTTCGTTACGTCATCGACCCCTACAAGCTGGCGGAATTCGAGGAGTATGCCCGGCTCTGGATCCCGCTGGTCAACCGGCTGGGCGGCACGCATCACGGCTATTTCATGCCGCATGAAGGGGCAAACAATATCGCGCTGGCGCTGTTCAGCTTTCCGAGCCTTGCGGCCTACGAGACCTATCGTGAGCGCATGGCCAAGGACCCGGAATGCCAGGCGGCCTTTGCGCTTGCCGAACGCACACGCTGCATCCTCAGCTATGAGCGGAGCTTCATGCGGCCAGTGTTCGAATAGGATATTCGAATAGGCTCAGAAGCTGATTTCGTCGCAGCGGCGCAATTCGACGTGATGGGCGCCGGCATCGAACCCACCCAGCAGCCGGTTGTGATGGGCGATGATCTGCGGGAAGGTCAGGTCGCCCATGTCGCCGGTCGCGTGTCCGTCCGAAAGCAGGGTTACATCGTAGCCGAGCGAGACGGCACGGCGGACCGTGGTATCGACGCAGAATTGCGTCATGCAGCCGCCGATAACCAGATGGGTGATGGAGAGCCTGTCCAGTTCGTCCTGCAGGTTGGTCTGAAAGAAGCTGTCGCAGGCCTTCTTGTGGACGACGGTCTCGCCGGGAACCGGCGCGATCTCGTGGCGCAGGCCCCAGCCGTTCGACGAACGCGCCAGCCGGTCGCCGGGGCCGCCATCGTGCTGCACCAGGATCACCGGGATATGGCTGGCACGGGCACGGGCCTGGATTGACTGGATGCGGCCGACGGTCTCTGTGAGTGCCGCGTCGATGGCAGACTGGCGTTCCGGCGTCCCCGCACCTTCCACGATGGCATTCTGGACGTCGATGATGATGAGGGCAGTGGTCATGGTGGTCTCTGATCAGTGTTTCGAAGAGAACGAATGTCTCGACGGGGCGAGGGCGGGGTGCCCTCTTGTGGGGTGATGCGGAACCGTGCGGCTATCGACGCAGCGGACCCGGCTTCCGCGTCTGATTAGACCCTTCGGTGCGGCTGATCAATGCCGGGTAAATTGCGTTCATCAGAAAAAGCCGATACATGTCGGCGGCGCAAAATCCGGAGCTTTCCATGACACTCGCCACCCTTCTTGCCTATTCCACGGCGCTTTTCATTGCGGCTGCTATACCGGGGCCTGGAATGACGGCGATCGTCGCTCGTGCGCTCGGTTCCGGCTTTCGCGAAACCTTTTTCATGGGGCTTGGCCTCGTGCTCGGCGATCTCGTTTACCTGACAGCCGTCATCCTCGGCCTTGCGTTTGTCGCGCAGACATTCACCACCGCTTTCCTGGTCATCAAGATCCTCGGCGCGCTCTATCTCTGCTATATCGCCTGGAAGCTCTGGACCGCCGGTCTGCTGCCGCAGGATATCCAGGCGCGCAAGAGCACCAGTCTCGGCATGTCCTTCCTGTCCGGCCTGCTGATCACGCTCGGCAATCCGAAGACCATGCTGTTCTACGTGGCGCTGGTGCCGACGCTGATCGATCTGCACGCAATCGGCCTCAACGATTATGCGCTGCTGGTCGGCGCCACCTTCATCGTGCTGATGTCGGTTCTGATCCCCTATATCCTACTTGCGTCACGCGCTCGCCTGCTACTCAAGCAGCCCCGCGCGCTGAAATCGCTGAACCGGACCGCCGCCAGCATTCTAGGTGCGACGGCTGCCTATATCGCTGTCCGCGCGGCCTGAAAAAATCATCCTGCGCTTAGGCGCTCAGCGGCAGTTTTTTCCAATGGAATAAGGCCCGTTATCGGCATCACTCTGGCAAGTCGGCTGCTTTGCCCCTATTGTTCACGCAACTGAACGAAAAGGGAGAACACCATGTCAGAACAGCGCAAACCCGGCCGCGGCCGCATCTATTCCTCAATCACCGAGACGATCGGCGATACCCCGATCGTGCGCCTCGACAAGCTGGCCCAGGAGAACGGCGTGAAGGCCAATCTCCTCGCCAAGCTCGAGTTCTTCAATCCCATCGCCTCCGTCAAGGACCGTATCGGTGTGGCGATGATCGAATCGCTGGAAGCCCAGGGCAAGATCACCGCCGGCAAGACGACGTTGGTCGAGCCGACCTCGGGCAATACAGGCATCGCGCTTGCCTTTGCCGCCGCCGCCAAGGGTTACAAGCTCATCCTGACCATGCCGGAGACCATGTCGGTCGAGCGGCGCAAGATGTTGGCTCTGCTCGGCGCCGAACTGGTGCTGACGGAAGGCCCGAAGGGTATGAAGGGCGCGATCGCCAAGGCCGAGGAACTGGCGGCTTCGCTTCCCGACGCGATCATTCCGCAGCAGTTCGAAAACCCGGCCAATCCGGAAATTCACCGCAAGACCACAGCCGAGGAAATCTGGAACGACACCGACGGCAGTGTCGATATCCTTGTTTCGGGCATCGGCACGGGCGGCACGATCACCGGCGCCGGCCAGGTGCTGAAGGGCAAGAAGCCGTCGATCAAGGTCGTGGCCGTGGAGCCGGCCGAATCCCCGGTCCTGTCCGGCGGCGCGCCCGGCCCGCACAAGATTCAGGGTATCGGCGCAGGCTTTGCCCCCGCCATTCTCGACACCAAGATCTATGACGAGGTCGTCACCGTCTCCAGCGCCGAGGCGATCGAGACCGCCCGCCATGTGGCCCGTCTGGAAGGGGTGCCGGTCGGTATTTCCTCGGGTGCGGCGCTGACGGCGGCGATCAAGGTCGGCCAGCGCCCGGAAAACGAAGGAAAGACGATTGTCGTGATCATTCCGTCCTTTGCCGAGCGGTATCTGTCGACGGCCCTGTTCGAGGGGCTTGGCGGGTAAGGTTTTCTTGGGGGGGTGGGGCCGGCTTCGGGCTGTTCTCGGGCTTTGCACTGTTGGCAAGGTGACGTTTTTGGCGCCGGCAGTGTGTTCCGGAAACAAGGCGATTGCCAAACGCCACACTCCGTCATTCCCGTGCTTGTCACGGGAATCCAGTCACCGCGCGTCTGCGCGGTGAGAAAGTCTTTTGACCCGACGGACGTCGGGTCGCTGGATCCCGCCACGAGGGCGAGGATGACGGAGGGTGTAGATTTCGCTTCGTCACACAACCTGCTTGGGTGGATGTCGTCGACTTGAGCGTAACGCTTGAAGGCTTGATTCCTAGGCAGTAACCGGCGTCTCTCTCGCATCAATCGCAGTCGTGAATGGCCTCCGAAAAGATCCCCTCCCCAACCCCTCCCCACAAGAGGGAGGGGCTTAACCTGCCGCGCGCTCCGTGGTCGAAAGCGGGCATGGTCTAAGCCGACCTTTTGGGGGAGACAGCCGATAGGCCAGCGGGTTGCTCGATATGCAACAGAGCTGGTTTTTCGGAAGAGAACCCTCGGTTCGCGGTCCACATGGACTTTGCAGGCATCGCGTCTTGCGATGACACGGCGGGCGGGGGCGGAAACTCTAAATCCGTTCGCTGCAAAAGCGGTGTATTGCAGACGATCGATGCCGCCGAAACCGAAATGTCCCAAAATCCTGTCAAAGAACCGGAAGTGCATCCATCAAAGTGCTTCCGGCATTATAACCTCCCCGGCAGTACCGGGGAAAATGTCATGCTGCAGCGGTGAGCCTTTCGCCGGCGATGCGGTAGGAAATGGCTTCGGCGAGGTGGATGCGGCCGACGGTCGGTTTTTCGTCGAGATCGGCCAGCGTACGGGCGACTTTCAGGACGCGGTGATAGCCGCGCGCCGAGAATTTCATCTTTTCGGCGGCGTCGCGCAGCAATTGCAGGCCCCCGGCATCGGGTTCGGCCATCTTCTCGATCATTGCCGTGGAGCATCGGGCGTTGGAGAAGACCTGTGGCGTGCCGAAGGCAATGAAACGGTCCATCTGCAGTTCGCGGGCCTTGGCCACCCGGCGAGCGACGACGGCGCTGGTTTCGGCCGGTGCCGGGCGGATGAGGTCGGCGGCTGTGACGGCGGGCACATCGATGCGGATATCGATCCGGTCCATCAGCGGGCCGGAAATGCGGCCCTGATAGTCGGAGACGCAGCGCGGTCCCCGGGCGCAGCTATGGCCGGGCTCCCCCGCCATGCCGCAGCGGCAGGGGTTCATGGCAGCGACCAGCTGGATCGCGGCGGGATAGGTGACGCGGTGGTTGGCCCGGGCGATGATGCATTCGGCCGTTTCCAGCGGCTGGCGCAGTGCGTCGAGAACCTGCGGCGTGAATTCCGGGAACTCGTCGAGAAACAGAACGCCATTGTGCGCCAGTGACGCCTCGCCCGGCTTGGCCCGCAGGCCACCGCCAATCATCGCGGCCATGGTGGCAGAGTGGTGTGGGGTGCGGAAGGGGCGGCGATCCGACAGCTTGCCACCGGCAAGTTGCCCGGCGATCGAGTGGATCATCGAGACTTCGAGCAGTTCGGACGGTGAGAGCGGCGGCAGGATCGAGGGCAGGCGGGCGGCGAGCATGGATTTGCCGGAGCCGGGCGGCCCGACCATAAGCATGTCTTGTATATTGGACCCCTAATTATTACATCGTGGGCTGTTTGAGGAGCCGCTTCATGAACATACCAAAGCCAACTGCTTTTTCCTACATCCGCTTTTCCACCCCAGAGCAAGCGCTAGGGGACAGCGAGCGCCGCCAGATCGATGCCGCTCAGCGTTATGCCGACCAGCACGGCCTTGAGCTCGACACGCGGACGTTTCGGGACCATGGGGTTTCCGCGTTCAGGGGCAAGAACGCAAAGATGGGGGCTCTGCGGGCGCTGCTCAGGCAGGCCGAGGATGGAGACATTCCAGCGGGAAGCTACCTCATCGTGGAGAGCATGGACAGGCTCAGCCGCACCATCCCCCGCAAGGCGGTGAAGACCCTAGAGGCGCTGTGCGAGGCGGGCCTCACGGTGGTCACCCTAGATGACGGGCAGGTCTACACGGAGGCGCGGCTGGATAAGGAGCCCTATGCCTTCATGGTCGTCTACATGGTCGCGATCCGTGCCAATGAGGAGAGCTTGAGAAAGGGTCGTCGGGTTGCCGAGGCTTGGGCCGCCAAGCGAGGCCGGGCGGATAGCGAGAAGCTGACCGCAATCTGCCCCTATTGGCTGCACCTCAAGCCCACGCGGAAGGCCTTTGTAGTGATAGAGGAGAGGGCGGAGATAGTTCGTCGCATCGTTCAAGAGGCCCTTGAAGGGCAGGGCCAAGAGCGCATCGCAAGGCAACTCAATGAAGAGGGCGTGAAGACGTTTGGGCGGGGCGAGCGGTGGTATAAGAGCACCATCGGCAAGCTCCTACGTTCGCCAGCCCTCGCAGGCTTCTACCAGCCCCACAAGATGGCTTATGGCGAGGACGGGGTGAGGCAGCGAGAGCCCGATGGCCCCCTCGTGGCTGGCTACTATCCGCCGGTGATCTCAGAGGAAGACTATGCGCGGCTCCAGGCGGGGCTAGACGGTAAGCGGGCTCCTTACAGGCGCATCACCCACGCCATCACCAATCCCCTCGCAGGTATCGCCAGATGCGGCCTCTGCGGTGCGAGCATGACGCAGGTCGCCAAGGGGAACCGCGCTAAGCCCCGCCTCGTGTGCTCTCGTGCCAAGGTGGGGGCCGGTTGCAGCTATCGCAGCATCCCCACGGAAGACATCTGGGCGGCGCTTCGTGATCCGATGCTTTCGGCGGACGCTCCCACGGGCAGCGACAAGAGCCGCGAGCAGTGGGAGGCCATTCGGAGGGAACGCATGGGCGCAGAGGTCCAGCTTTCCAACCTCGCAAACGCTATCCGGGATGGCGTCTCCGCCTCTGTGCTAGGCCCCCAGATATCCGCCGCTGAGCGGTCCCTAAAGGCCCTCAATGAGCAGGAGAGGGCGGTGGAACAACGCATGTTGGCTGAGACCCCCCACAGCGTCAAACGACGCCTAGCAGCCCTCGGTGCGGTGCTTGAAGACGGCGATGCGGATGCTGCTACCGTCAATCGGCATCTGAGGGAGAACGTCTCCGCCATCATCATCCATCCCGACATGCCCGAGCACATGGAAGCCGCAAGCATGGACGTTCGGTGGCTACATGGCGGGGAGAGCAGTGTGGCGATAGGTGGCTTTGCCGCCTTCCCCATCAACCCAGAAAGGAAATGAGCATGATACCTACATCCGAAGAAATCTTGCGCTGGCGAGACGGTAATACCCACAAGATCGGCCCATTGACGCTGCGCTACCGGCTCCCCGAAGAGTCGATGCCGTCAGGGGAATGCTTCATTGAGACAGAGGAGGGCGCGGCCTTTAGGCTCGATTGGATGGATGCCGAGGCTCTCGCGTGGTGCATATTCCCGAGCGCAGACCTTTGGGGAGCACACGCAAATGATCCAAAGCTCCAGAGCAGCGGGAGCCGGTTAGGCTGGCTACGTTTCAAGATGACGAGCGATCCTACAAAGCTGGGTTCGCTTACGGGGTGGTCGGGAAAGGTGTTTCAATTCTCCCGTCTCTTGTTTGATGCAGGGGTCGGGGAAGTGGTGCGGCCGGTGGGGCAGAGTCGGACCTTAGACTATCGACGGCAGGCTCTCCGGAAGGTCGGCGGCCCTGCGTCGGCCGATACGCGAACGAGCTTTGTGCATTGCTGTGCGGCATTCGCGAAGCACCGAAATCCCGAGGTAGACATCGCCGGGTGGCAGCAACAGGCGATAGCGCGGTTCCATGCGGCCGACCAGATGGCGGATTACGTAGCGAACGAGGGGGATGACGATTAATTCCCTCCGGGGAGCCCAGGGCGTTTATCCATTAGCTTAGGCTGATATTGGGATATTTTGCTCCATGACTCCCCTTTCTTTGCTGATTTCGAAATGTCATTCCTAAATAGGGCCTTTTGGAGCACAAAAAATATCCTTCGAATAAGGTATAACCTTATGCCCCCTCCAGGTATATCCCCCAGCCTTCCCCTTGGTAGTGAGAGACACCTCTCCCCCACCATCATGCTCTGAGCACATGCTTTAGGTCTGTGCTCAACCGGACCATGAAGGGCCTCCCTGTGCTCTCCCCTATGGGAGGGAGGGGGATGGGGTGTCTCCTCCACCCTTGTGGCTTCAAGGCCCCCTTGTGACATCTATCAGTGGGCCGGAGGCAACTTCCGGAGGGGCGTTGAGAGGGGTCACACACGCGAGACATGGAAGAACGTGGCGGCGGCTAAGCGTTTCCCCCCGTGCCGCCTACTAGGGGCGCATAGTGCATTCGCTTCGGGGCGGGGCTTAGCGAATGGCCGCCGGACAGGGGATGATGTGGGGTCTAATGTTGACAACGTGAGGAGATTATGATTGCCGGCGGCGGCGACTTCCAGCGCGCGCTTGGCGCTTTCCTGACCCTTGATATCGGCAAGATCCGGCATATTGGCGGCAGTGGCGCGCACGGAAGCTTCCGGCCGCGACAGGACCTGCGTGCCGCGAAAATGATTGGCGAGCGCGATCAGGCTGCGGGGTGCGAGAATATCGATCTCGGAACCGGCCCAGGCGGCTTCCGCGCCGCTGTCGGACGGGCAGATCAGGCCCTTGCCGAGACCGTTGGCGCCGATGGCGGCAGGCAGGGCGCCAGCGACGGCGGCGATCGTGCCGTCAAGATTGAGTTCGCCGATGACGACATAGCCATCCAGTGCATCGCCGGGGATAGCGCCAAGCGCTGCCATCAGGCCGAGTGCGATGGGCAGATCGAAATGAGAGCCCTCTTTGGGAAGATCGGCCGGGGCAAGATTGACGGTGACTTTCTTGGCTGGCAGCGACAGGCCGGAGGCGTGCAGGGCTGCCTGGACCCGCTCGCGGCTCTCGGCCACCGCCTTGTCCGGCAGGCCGACGATCTGCATGCCGACCTTGCCCGGCGCGACCATGACCTGAACATCGACCGGCACGCCTTCTATGCCCTGAAATGCAACCGTACTGACACGCGCGACCATGATTGCCCCTCTTGCCGCGCGACGGATGAACAACCCGCCGCCACAACCTTCATCGGTTGTGGCGGGAAATCTGGCACGAATATCGGAATAAAACAAGAACAATCATCGAACAGAATCGATGAATGCAATCGTCCTGGTTGAGGCCGGTTGTATTGTGCGAACGAAGCGGAACAACCGTGAACATCCGGAGCGCGAAACGGGTTGTATCACGCTTCGGGAGAGGAGGCGTTGGTCAGGCGCGCTTGCGTTCGATCGCATCCCAGAGCAGGGCTGCGATATCGGCGCCGCCGAATTTCTTCACTTCGCGGATGCCGGTGGGCGAGGTGACGTTGATCTCGGTCATGACATCGCCGATCACGTCGATGCCGACGAGCAGGAAACCGCGTTCACGCAAGGCAGGGCCGATGCGGGCGCAGATTTCCTTTTCGCGCGGGGTCAGTTCCGTCGGCATGGGCGTTCCGCCGGCATGCATGTTGGAACGGGCGTCATGTTCGGCGGGGACGCGGTTGATCGCGCCGACCGGCTCGCCATCGACGAGGATGATGCGCTTGTCGCCCTTGCGTACCGCCGGCAGGTATTCCTGGGCGATGAACGGTTCGCGGAACATCTGGCCGAACATCTCGAGCAGGGACGACATGTTGCGGTCGTCGCGCGTCGAATGGAATACGCCGGCGCCGCCATTGCCGTAGAGCGGCTTCAGGATTATATCGCCCATCTCGGCGCGGAACGAGGCGATCTCGGCGGGATCGCGGGTGATCAGCGTCTTCGGCATCAGGTCGGGAAATTCGGTGACGAAGATCTTTTCCGGCGAATTGCGCACCCAGGCGGGATCGTTGACCACAAGGGTCTTGGGGTGGATACGCTCGAGCAGATGCGTCGAGGTGATATAGGCCATGTCGAAGGGCGGATCCTGACGCAGCAGCACGACATCCATGGTCGACAGATCGATGCGTTCGGCATCGCCAAGCGTGTAGTGGTCGCCCTTGACGTCGCGCAGCGTCATCGGCTGGACGGTGGCATAGACCTTGCCATCACGCAGCGACAGCTGGTTCGGCGTATAATGGAAGAGGTTGTATCCGCGGGCCTGCGCTTCGAGGCTCATGGCGAAGGTCGAGTCGCCGGAAATGTTGATGCCGGAGACATGGTCCATCTGGACCGCGACATTGGTGATCTTCGCCATGGGTGATTTCCTGTTGATCGTGGGCGCATGGTAGGCAGGCCGTTGTATAGCAACCGGGTGGGCGGGAGCCTACAGATTTCTATCCGCCCTGCGCGCGAAATGCGGAACGATTTTTCCCTGGAGGTTTGACGGCAGGCGGCGGTGTTCACGCGACGCGGTGCGCCCGTGGTTTGAGGGATGAACTCGGCCGGGACACATCGTGTGCCTCATAGAGTAGTAAGTAATGACACGCGATGTGCCCCGTTTCGGTGTCTTTTGCCGCGCTTCTCAGGTTCTTCTGCGCCTCCCGTTTGACGGAGAGGCCTCCAATGCCCCGGCCCGCTGCTTATCCGCTGGGCCTTTNTTCTCGGCGAGCGCTCATAGAGTAGTAAGTAATGACACGCGATGTGCCCCGTTTCGGTGTCTTTTGCCGCGCTTCTCAGGTTCTTCTGCGCCTCCCGTTTGACGGAGAGGCCTCCAATGCCCCGGCCCGCTGCTTATCCGCAAGGCCTTTCAATGAGGCGGGGTTCAGCCCTGGACCCTTGGACGGAAAACCGTCCGGCGGCGTGAGCCGCCCGTGGCGTGGCTACCCGGCACGCCCGGTTCATTCGCGAACCGGAGGAGAACCGCCTTTCACGCGGCCCCGGATATCCGGCGCGCGTTCCGCCAGACCATCCGGGCACCGGCCCCGCCTCGCCGGCAACGCAAACCGGTGTATCCGTGACGGGACGAGTGGATTGTGGCACAGGTGATGGGGGCGGGGATGAATGGGGATGAATTNCCGCCCGTGGCGTGGCTACCCGGCACGCCCGGTTCATTCGCGAACCGGAGGAGAACCGCCTTTCACGCGGCCCCGGATATCCGGCGCGCGTTCCGCCAGACCATCCGGGCACCGGCCCCGCCTCGCCGGCAACGCAAACCGGTGTATCCGTGACGGGACGAGAGGAGTGTGGCACGGGTTATGGAGGCGGGGATTTTGTCGTGTGGCCGAGATCCCCTCACCAACAAAATCTAACACTTAGCCTTTGGCTAAGATGTTGATTTTGTGTCCTCTCCCACTTGGGGAGAGGTAACGATGCCGAACCTGTCGCGTCAAATCTCATCCCCGATTTGTCGTGTGGCAATATGTCGGTCGCCCTGCCGTGATCAGCTCTCGCGTCGAAAAGTGAGGTGGATGATGCCGCTCGGGGCGGTTTCCGACTGGATCGTGTAGCCGGATTCCAGACCGCGCAAATCGTCCCAGAGGCGGATGCCGCGGCCGAGCAGGATCGGGGTGATAGCGACGTGGAGATGGTCGACGAGACCGGCCTTGAGGAAATCGCGGGCAACGGTCGGGCCGCCGCCGACGCGCACATCCTTGCCGCCGGCGACATCCACGGCTCGTTGCAGGGCTTCGGCCGGCGTGGTGTCGATGAAATGAAAGGTGGTTCCTCCGGCCATCGCGAGCGATGGCTTCGGCTTGTGGGTGAGGACGAAGACCGGGCAGCGGAAGGGCGGCTCGTCACCCCACCATCCCTGCCAATCGGGATCGTCGGGGAAATTGTGAAGGCCGAACATGCCAGCCCCCATGATCTCGGCACCGACATTCTCGAAATAGGCCCTGGCATAGTCGTCATCGAGATCCGCGGTGCCGGCGCCGCTGGTATCCTTGAACACACGCTCGCGAAACGTCCGGGTCGCGGCATAGGCGGCGACGAGGCGGGGCCAGTCATCGCCGAACGGGTTTTCCGGCGTCTGGTCCGTCGTGGTGGCGAAACCATCGAGCGAGACCATGAGATCGATACGGACGGCCATTGCTGTTCTCCTTTGGTTGTTTCGCGAAATAGTAAGGTCGTTGCCTTTGTATCAAGAAAAAACAGTAAGGCAAGTACCTTTCTTTTCTTGACCGGCCGCACCGTCCGTCCTAAAAAGTCCCATGCCTCATCATTCGACGCCACTCGATCTCGCCTTTCACGCGCTCAGCGACCCCACCCGCCGGGCGGTCGTGTCGCGGCTGGCGCTTGGCGAGGTGCCGGTGAGTGTGCTTGCCGAGCCCTTCGACATGGCGCTGCCGTCCTTTGCCCAGCATCTGAAGGTGCTGGAGGACTGCGGGCTGATCACCAGCGAGAAGCGTGGACGCAGCCGCTGGTGCCGGCTGGTTCAGGCGCGTTTCGACGAGGCGGCCGACTGGATGGCGGCCGAGCGCCTGCGCTGGACGCAGCGGCTGCACCAGCTGGAAGTCTATCTCGACACTGCGCAGGAGGATGCGGAAGCCCATGACAAATCCGTTTGACACCTGGTCGCTCGACCGGGAAATCGTCCTGGTCAAGCTGCTGAACCACCCGCGCCACAAGGTGTTCGCCGCCTGGATGGACCCGAAGGCCTTGGCCGCCTGGTACGGTCCGGCTGGGTTCCGGATCGAAAGCCATGAGGCGGATATCCGCGAGGGTGGAACCTGGCGGTTCGACATGGTGGGCGTGTTCGACGGGAGCGAGCAGCGCTTTCCCAATCTCATGCGCTTTCTGAAGATCGTGCCGAACGAGCGCATCGTCATGGACTACGGCACGCCGGACCCCGACGATCCCGATCGCTTCCGAACCACGGTGACCTTCGACGAACAGTCCGACGGCAAGACGGTGCTGACGCTCCGTCAGCTTCACCCGAGCCGCGAACGGCGTCAGGTCGTCATCGGCTTCGGTGCGGTGGAATACGGGCTGCAGACGCTGGATGGCCTCGCCGCCTGGCTGGATGGGTGAACGTTATCGCCGCACATCCTCTGCAGCAAAGGCCCGCGCCTCGCTCAAGATCCACCCGACCAACGTTTCGAGTTCGGCCGATTTCCGGTAGCGCGGCCAGACGAGGTAGAAGTCGGAGCGGCCGCGGAGTGAGCCGTCGATGGCCTGGATCAGGCGGCCGTCCTGAAGGTCGCGGGAGACGAAGTCGCGGTTGGCGAGCGTAATGCCCTGTCCGGCGATGGCGGCTTCGATGGCGTGGGAGGTCTGGTTGAAGCTGATGCCCTTGAAGGCGGCTTCGGTCTTGCCGATGTGCTGCTCGATGAATTCCGGCCAGAAATTGTGGGCGTCGTGGAGCAGCGTATAGTCTTCCAGTTGCTGCGGTGTGCGTGGTCGGTCGCGCTGTTCGAGCAGCAGCGGACTGCAGACGGCGATGATCTCCTGTTCGAACAGCAGTTCGGCAGCGAGCCCCGGGCCGAAGGGAGGGCGGCCGTAGCGAACGGCTAGATCGACGCCATCGGCCTGGAAATTCGACATGCGCTCGGTTGCCTGGATATGCAGATCGAGTTCGGGATAGCGGCGTGTCAGCTCCGGCAGGCGGGGGATCAGCCATTTCGAGGCGAAAGTCGGCGTCGTGCTGACGGTGAGCTTGACGGGTTGCGGTTTCAGGTTTTCGGTGGCCGACGACAGGATCTCGAAGGCGCGGCGGATATCGGCACCGTAACCGCGTCCTGCACCGGTCAGCGCAAGGGTGCGCGGCAGCCGCTCGAAGAGCTGTACGCCGAGTTCCGCCTCCAGCCCGCGCACCTGCTGGGCCACGGCGGCCTGCGTAACGCCGAGTTCTTCCGCCGCCAGGCGAAAGTTGAGATGGCGCGCGGCGGCCTCGAAGGCCTTCAGGCCGTTGAGAGAAGGAAGCTTGCAGAGCATGACGCAATATCCGAAAGAATTTCTACTGGCAGATGATATGAGAACTATTTCGATATTGGACGGTTTCGGTGATATTTCAAGCCATACAAGGAATGGCCGTTTGGGGCCGTGACCAGGGAAAGGACAGGATGATGGCAGTAGAAAAGGTAGCGATCGTAACGGCGGGCGGCAGCGGCATGGGCGCGGAAAGCGCGCGGCGCTTGGCGGCCGATGGTTTCAAGGTGGCCATCCTGTCCTCCTCCGGCAAGGGCGAGGCGCTGGCGCAGGAACTCGGCGGCATCGGCATCACTGGCTCGAACCAGTCGAATGACGACCTGCAGCGTCTGGTGGATGCGACGGTGAAGAAATGGGGCCGGGTCGATGTGCTGGTCAACAGCGCCGGCCACGGCCCGCGCAAGCAAATCCTCGAACTGACCGACGACGACTGGAAGACGGGTCTGGATGTCTACTTCCTGAACGTTGTACGGCCGACCCGTCTCGTTACCCCGATCATGCAGAAGCAGAAATCCGGCGTCATCATCAACATTTCGACCGCTTGGGCCTTCGAGCCCTCGGCGATGTTCCCGACGTCTGCGGTGGCGCGTGCCGGTCTCGCCTCCTTCACCAAGATTTTCGCCGACACCTATGCGGCCGAGAATATCCGCATGAATAACGTCCTGCCGGGCTGGATCGACAGCCTGCCGGCGACCGACGAGCGCCGCCAGGGCGTACCGATGCAGCGCTATGGCACGAGCGCCGAGATCGCGGCGACCGTCGCGTTTCTTGCCTCGGAGGGCGCGGCCTATATTACCGGCCAGAACATCCGCGTCGATGGCGGTGTTACCCGCTCGATCTGAGTGGGTGTTGATGTCGCTGCCCCGAAGATGATCCGGGGTGGCCTGCAAAAATCCGGAGGATCGATGACCGATATCGCCCAGGTTTGGGATGTGCTGCATGCCGCGGCGACCAGCCGGTCGCCGTTCAATTTCCTGCAGTTGGCGACGATCGGGCTGGATGGATCGCCGCAACTACGCACCATCGTTTTGCGGGGATGCGACCGGGACAAGGCGACGGTCTCATTTGTGACTGACATGCGTTCGCCGAAGGTCGCGGAAATCCTGCGCGATCCGCGTGTGTCGCTGGTGGGGTTCGACGGCGAAAAGTCCGTCCAGCTTCGGCTGTCGGGGATTGCCTCGGTCGTGGCGGATGACGTGGCGCGGAAGTCCATGTGGGACAGGCTTCGTCACAGGACGCTTGTTCTCTTCGATGCACCGTTTGCTCCGGGGACGCCGATTGATGGTGAGGGGAACCCGCTGGCGCCGATGCCGGACGACGATGGCTCAGCCGGTCCTTATGAAAAGTTCGCGTTGGTCTCCGTCACCGTGGAGAGACTAGATTGGCTTGATCTGTCATCGGAGCTGCACCAGCGATATACGTTTTCCGGCCATGCTGGCGCGTGGCGAAGAACTCGTATTCTGCCATAGCGCTTAAGAGTTTGGGATTCGCCTAGCCATCAACTCGAGCGCGTCCAGGGTCTCGCGCGTGAGGTAAGGGTAGTGAGTCGCTCTATCTGGCCTCGAATTCGACTGAGATAATATCATCGTCGGTTAACGTGGGCATGGAAAATTTGCTTCCCGATAGTGTAGCGGCAGTGTGACATAGACCAGTCATTTCGCGGTAGTGGCGCAAGATCACCTCTTGTACATCTTCCTCGGCGCTTTTGAGCACAATAGGTCTAACGTAACGGTATAGGCCAATTTCACGGTCAATAGGCTTCGCGAAGCCCATATACTCTACAAAGCGGTCGCCGTATGGGCGTCTGTGCACAAATTCATTTCGCAGATCTGTGACTTCTTCCATCCAGCCACCTACTTCAACCTTCACGGAGCTACTCGGCTTTTGCCGAAAATAGCCCTTTTGTTGGAAAAGCCGAAGTAGATCGTCTGCTGCAAAATGCTCTGGCCGGACTACATCTGTAAGCCGTGTGAATGAATCGATTTTTTGTGGGTCTTTACCAATCCGTAGTGCACAAAAAGCCGCGAGATAATCTCGTGCGGCGCCGAGATGCATGAAAAAGGATTGTACGTGAGCGAACAGCGCTTGATCCAAGGGCGAGGATGAAAGTTTTCCTTCCAATGTGCCAGACGCCATATGGTTGACCAGCTGCTCGTTATAGAACTCCGCAATTTGCTCTACGCAAATGTCCATATTGCGGAGGCTGAGGCTGATGGAACTGGCAAGGCGCTCAGCCTCAGAGCGGTTATCGAGAAGTGCGGCGATCTGTTTATGAGTGGGCTGAACCAACGCGGCGAAGTCACTTGCAGTTCGTTCTCGTGATAGATTTCCTGCCACATTGCTCCAAAGATCGGCCGATCCCTGCATGTGATTTGTTTGACCGGGGATGAAGGGACACCAACTAGAATGGTACTGACCTTTGAACCACCCGATCCGGTGGAACGCGATAAATATGAAGCCTTGCTGCCTGAAAAAGGACCTCAGCGTCGCCGTTGACATAAAGCCTTTTGCACAAGGATGTCCATCATCCAAGACGGGTTGAATGTACCAGGCATTATCGCTGTGTTCGGCAGCAAAGATGCCGCCCGAGTAAATTTGGAAGAAGGCGTCGCCATCTGAAGTGCACCCCGTTTCACTGGACAGGTCGGCTAGATTGATTTTGCCCTGATGAACTGCCGAGGGGAAGCCATCTTGAGCGCGGAATGGGGATGGATTTCGTTGTAGTCCTCGATCCACCGGTCGATAAGCCGG
>NZ_LMRG01000013.1 GCF_001425605.1 Rhizobium sp. Leaf453
CGCAGGAAGATGCGCGTCTGTGTGCTGGCGCAGGAAGATGCGCGTCTGTGTGCTGGCGTCGTCAAGGAGATCGCTCGAGCAAAAGGTCTCGTGAACGACCCGGGCGCGATCGGAAGCCTGACAGCATTAGTCGCCAGGCTTTACAACAGAGGCATGCGCGATCGCGACCAACTCCTGACGGAAAGTCTCACCTCGGACTAGGCTTATCCATTCCTGCCTCTTAGCACCAAACAGGAGGCTCCGCTGGAATGCGGGAGCAATATACTCAAGGATTAGTGACGACACCATTGCAGCAGTGGTATGCAGAGGTGGAACAGACGCGCCCTTTTTTCGCTTTATAATTTCCTGATTTTACGGCTATCCTCGTCAAATGTGGTCGAGCGCCGCTGGTGCCCCTATCACCAAAAGCCTGCATTATTTATAGAAGAATGCGCTATTGCGCGAACGATATTAGAGGCCCTTACATGATGCACGCGCTTTCGGCCGCAGATGGAGAAATGGCCGAGCGAATTCGTATGTTCGACTGGCGGGGATCAAATCTTGATCCGATCGCCGATTGGCCACTCGAGTTGCAGACAACACTTGCGCTTTGCCTGAGCACCGACCTTCCCACCGCAATTTATTGGGGCAAAGATTTCCGGCTGCTTTATAACGACGCTTGGGCACCGATCGCCGGAGAGAAGCATCCTTGGGCTCTCGGACGGCCTGCCTCGGAAGTGTGGTCGGATATCTGGCACATCATTGAGCCTCAGCTGAACTCGGTGATCGAGCGTCGCAAAGGCTTTCGGGTGGCTGACCAGATGTTGCCGATGCTCCGCGGAGGACGGGTTCAGAATACGCACTGGGATTACAGCTTTGCTCCTATCTTCGCAGCAGGCGGGCGCGTTGTCGGGATTTTCAATCAGGGCACCGAGACGACCGCGCGGCTTTCCGCGGAGCGGGCTCTCCGAGCAAGTGAGGAGCGGCTGGAATATGCGCTCGGCGCCTCCGAGACGGTCGGCACCTGGGATTGGGACATCCCGAATGATCGCTTGGTTGCGGATGCTCGCTTCGCAAGGATTTACGGCGTTGAGAGAGAAGTGGCAGCCGGCGGCGCCCCGATCGCGCAGTACTTTACTTTGGTTCATCCTGATGATTTGGCTCGATTGAAAGCTACTATTGCTGAAGCGCTCGAAACTGGAGCCCCATTTTCCCAGGAATACCGTCTGATTAACCGCGATGGATCGATCCGTTGGGTTTCGGCGCAAGGGCGGGTGACGCGTGCACCGGACGCGACGCCACTCCGATTCCCTGGTGTTTCGTTTGACGTGACCGACAGGCGTGTGGCGGAAAATGCGTTGCGCGAAAGCGAAGAACGTTTCCGCGCGATTACAAATTCGATCGACCAGATGATCTGGTCAACGCGTCCCGATGGACATCACGATTACTACAATCAGCGCTGGTACGATTTTACCGGTGTACCGCCTGGGTCCACGGATGGAGAAGCGTGGAATGGCATGTTCCATCCAGAGGATCAGGATCGCGCTTGGACAACCTGGCTGCACTGCCTCTCGACGGGCGACACTTACCATATCGAATACCGCCTCCGTCATCGCAGTGGCGACTACCGCTGGGTTCTTGGACGGGCTCAGCCGGTCAGGAATGAAGCTGGCGAAATCACCCGTTGGTTCGGCACCTGTACCGACATCCAGGAAATCGTAGACGCACGCGAGGTCCTAGCAAAATCGCGCGAGGAGCTGACAAGAGAGATCGAAAAACGTACGGCCAAGCTCGTCGAGGCTCAGGATCAGCTAAGGCAGGCACAGAAGATGGAAGCAGTCGGACAGCTGACCGGAGGTATCGCCCACGACTTCAACAATATGCTCGCAGTGATCATTGGTTCGGTCAACCTTCTGGAAAAGAGGTTGGCTCGCGGCGAAACAGATCTGGCGCGCTTTATCGAGGCAGCGAAGGATGGCGCCAATCGCGCCGCTTCTCTGACACAACGCCTGCTTGCTTTTTCAAGACGGCAGCCACTCCAGCCGGAGGTGATTGACGCAAATCGGATGATTGCCGGAATGTCGGAGCTGCTGACGCGCACACTCGGCGAGCTCGTTTCCGTGGAAACGGTTCTCGCCACCGGCCTTTGGAAAGTCCATGCCGATAACAGTCAGCTTGAAAATGCCATCCTCAACCTCGCGGTAAACGGCCGCGACGCCATGCCGGTCGGCGGTAAGCTGACTGTAGAGACTGCCAACTCGTACCTGTCGGAGGAATACGCCTACGACAATGCGGTTGCGGCCGGCCAGTATGTGATGATCGCGGTATCCGACACTGGCACAGGTATGACCCCAGAGGTTATGGCGAAGGCGTTCGATCCCTTCTTCACGACAAAGGAGGTTGGCAAGGGGTCGGGCCTCGGACTCAGCCAGATTTTCGGTTTTGTTCGTCAGTCTAACGGACACGTCAAGATTTATTCGGAGGAAGGAGTTGGATCTTCCGTCAGAATTTAT
This sequence comes from Rhizobium sp. Leaf453, assembly GCF_001425605.1. Classification (GTDB taxonomy): domain Bacteria; phylum Pseudomonadota; class Alphaproteobacteria; order Rhizobiales; family Rhizobiaceae; genus Pararhizobium. The sequence continues at coordinate 2,493 of NZ_LMRG01000013.1, forward strand.
CTTCCACGATATGATGGCGAAATCGGACCCAAAGATAATCATGTGGTCTTAGTGTCGTCAGGTCGTGGCAGCCTTTCCGAAACCATACTCGTCGTCGAAGATGACCAGAGAGTTCGCGCTTTCTCAACAGAAGCGCTTCGAGAATTGGGGTACACCGTCGTTGAAGCCGGCTCCGGTGCCCAAGCGCTCGCTTTGGTAAATGCAGGGCTTAAGCCAGACCTTTTGTTCACCGATATCGTTATGCCTGGAATGACGGGCCGTGAGCTTGCCGATGCCGTAACGGGGCTGTTACCTACTGTGAAGGTCCTATATACGACCGGCTATACCCGAAATGCCGTCGTCCACAACGGAGTTCTCGGCAGAGAGACACAGCTTCTTCAAAAGCCGTTCAGCCTTGATCAGCTTGGTGAGAAGGTGCGGAGAGTATTGGACCTCTGATCAGCACCAATCTAAACCCCCGCTACGACGTCGCCTGTCGCTTCTATTCCACCAACCGAAAAAGCCCATCTGTTTCGCACTAGACATTACATTCATGCGAGAAGCTGCGGATTTTTAAAAGCACGTGCTCTTGCTGATACCGCGTTGGCCCATACGACGACGGAAAATGCAACTTAGGTGGGACCTACCGGGCTTTGGTCGCCGGCGGCCGATCGTTCAAGGGCTCGTCGATCAACGCGTGCAGCCTCGGTTTGACCTCTTTCAGAACATTTTGGTTGTCACTCATCGATTCCTGCATTTCTGCTGAAGTTAGGCCGACGCTCCTCCTTGCGTCTTAGCCAAACCGCTTCGCGACATGCGCATCTTCCGCCAGAACCAGACTTGCGGGCGGCGACCCACTCTCGTCGCCTTCGACGATTGCGCAAATGTAAGTCAGGGCATTTTTCATTCCATTCATCGTGTAAGGCTTTTCAATTGCACCAAGGGCGCCGGCAAAGCCTTCGGGGATCCTTTTAATATTACCGCTCACGAAGATATAGGGAATGCCCGCCGCTGCTAGTTCACGACCCACGTCGATCCCGGTTGGGCCATCCATGAGGTGGATGTCGACGAATGCGAAATCCGGCTTGGACGCGTTGATCTGCTTAAGCGCCTGGCTGCTGCTCATGGCTATGCCTGTGACCTGATGGCCCGCCATCTCCACCTCAGCCTCGAGCTCCATGGCGAGCAGCATTTCGTCTTCGACGATCATAACTTTCAATGTGTATTCTCCTGATGGTCGCCGACAAGCAGCACCACATCGACAACCGTCTTTCGGCCATCCTGTTTACGTTCGATTTCAGCGCCGAGCTGCAAAGCAGACGCCTCGATCAACATGCGTCCAAGCTCGGTGCTTTCAATATCAGGCTCAACTGGTTCGGATGTGTCCTCGACACGGATCAGAAAATGACCGTTGAGGCGTTTGACCAGCACGTGGATGTCGCCGCCGCCGTCCATGAGGCCCCGTCGAACTGCATCGCCGACCAACTCATTGACGATCAGGGACAAAGGCGTGGCTTTGACAGCGGGCACGAGCAGCGGCGAAAGATCCAAAGACAGACGGATGTCGTTTCGGCCAGTGGCATCGACAAGATCTGTCACCAATTCCTTTGTGAACTCTGAGACATCGAACTTCGACACGTCGTCGAGCGTGAACAGCTTTCGCTGAACCGTGCTGAGGGCCTCTATTCGGTTGAGGACCGACATGAGTGTCTGCCTTTGCCGGTAATCGGCGGTGATGCGTACCTGCATTTTTACGATGGAAGCCATCGTCAGCAGGTTATTTTTCACCCGATGGTCCACCTCGTGGACCAGCAGCGTGCGCGCCTCCAGTGCTGCCTTAAGGTTGGCGGTGTTTTTTGCCACCTCCGCCTCTGCCTCATGGCGCGCAGCCGCCAGGTCTGCTTCCCGGCTTTTGACCGTTGTGAAATCGAGCTGTGACGCAAAGAAATAGATGATTGTCCCGGCCTCGTCCCGGACGGGGCTGATGAATACCGCGTTCCAAAACGTGGTGCCGTCTTTCCGGTAATTAAGGATATCGACAGCAACATCGTGGCCGGCCGCGATGCCCTCTCGGATCTTCGCGATCGTTGCTTTGTCAGTCTCTGGACCCTGCAGGAAACGGCAATTGCGCCCGATTATCTCGTCATCTCTGTAGCCCGTGAGCCTTCGGAAGGCTTCGTTGCAGAAGATGATCGGATTGTCGGACTGGTTCGGATCGGTGACGATCATTGGCATCCGGGTCGCCTTGAACGCGGCCGCAAATGGATCCTCGCTTACATGTCCGGCGACGAGACGGTCGCCGGCGTTGCGGGCATCGGTCCGATATTGATCCTTTTCTTGCATGGGGGTCCTAATCGTATTGTCCGCAACAAATGCCGCGGCTGGGGAATTGGTTCCGGTTTTTGTCAGGGCAAAGACGTTGTCGTCGCTTCAATCTCGCAAATCACACCGGACGGATCATACGTGATTGTCGATTTGCCGTTCAGCTCCGCGGCCAACAAGCGTTCGACGAGGCGGGACCCGAAGCCCTTGCGGGTCGGAGGGCGAACCTCCGGTCCGCCCATCTCCCTCCAAACGAGGCGAAGATCTCCGGTCTCTTTAGCGAAGCTCCAGCTGATGGCAATTCTGCCTGTCGCATTGAAGAGTGCACCATATTTGGCAGCATTTGTGCCGAGTTCATGGAGAGCAAGCGAGAGTGACGCAACGACCTTTTGCGGCAGCAAGACGAGATCACCAGAAACATCAAACCGCTCTGAAGGATATGGAGCGATAGCCTGCTCTACCACAGCCTTGAGATCGGCACTCTGCCAATGCCCCTCTGCAAGAAGGTCGTGGGCATGTGCCATGGCCGAAAGGCGAGCCTCGAAGGCGGTAACAGCACCGCTGGCCCCACCATCTTTTGCCAGGGTCTGACGGGCAATCGCCATGACCGTCGCAAAGACATTCTTCACCCGGTGGTGCAACTCGCCGATTAGCACTGCCTGAAGCCGATCCGCTTCCTTTTTCGCAGAAATATCGTGAGCGATCTTGGATGCGCCGATAATTCCGCCGGCACTGTCGTAGATTGGCGAGACGCTGAGGAGAACATCGACGAGTTGGCCATCTTTGTGACGGCGTCTGGTTTCGTAAGGCTCCACCGTCGATCCGGCCCTGACGCGGCTCAACAGCGTCGGCTCCTCGTCGATCCGATCAGCAGGGACAAGGGTCAGTACGGACTGACCGATGATCTCCTCCGCCTTATAACCGTATAGCCTCTCCGCCGAGGCGTTCCAAGACGTGATAGTCATATCGAGATCGATGCCTAGGATGGCATCATTGGAAGATGCGATGATTGACGCCAGCTGGCGCTCGACCTCCTGCCCTTTTTTGCGTTCGCTGATATCGATCGAGATGACCGCAACCTGGCGAATCCTGCCGCTATAGTCTCGAAGCGGTGAGACGGTATTGTTCACCCAGACGGGACTGCCATCTTTTCGGACATATCGCTTTTCGAGATCGAAGCTCTCGCCGGTCTGTGCAAGGCGCTGGTACAATCGGGTCTGCTCGGGCATATCGTCGGCATAGGTAATGTCGCGGATGTTCTTGCCGAGCAGCTCCTGTTCCTCATAGCCGACAATCTCGCAAAACCGCTTGTTGACGTGCAGGATCTCGCCATTGAGGCTTGCTTGGCCGATCCCGGCCGCGGACTGCGATATTACAGCGCGCAGCCGTTCTTCGCTTGCCTGGAGCGCCCGATCGGCGCGAACGCGATCCGTCGTCTCGTTAACAATGCAGAAGACGCCGCGAACGGTGCCGTTTTCATCGCGGATCGGGGAATAAGAAATGTCAAAATACACAGTTTCCGGGTAGCCGTGCCGCTCGATATAAAATGGGCGGTCCTTGGCGGCGACCGTCTCGCCTTTGTCCAAGACTTGACGCAGGAGCGGTTCGAGGTCGTCCCATAGCTCGCTCCAGTTTTCTCGTGCCGGGCGACCGAACGCCTTCGGGTGCCGTTGTCCGATCGAAGGTGCATAGGGTGCGTTGTACACGGCGACGAAGTCCGGCCCCCAGAACAAAACGATCTGCGCCATGGAAGGCAGCATAATGTCGATAGCAGATCTCAGGCACGGAGGCCACAGCAACGGCGGGCCAAGCATGGACTGGTCCCAGTCTCCGCGCTCAATCATCCGAGAAATTTCGTCCTGCCCTGAGAACATTGTCCCCGTTTCGTTCGGCATCGGCGCCCACTCTAAATCGTTGCGATGTCGCAAACGTTCGTCCCAGTGCTCAATGTATAGCGTGAAATGGTCGCAGCAAGGTCTTTTCGCAATGAAATCAGCGTCAAGTCCGACAGGCCGCCAATAATTTCTCGCTAACCAAAGCAGCTGACTTGACCCCTTCTGGCTGATTTCCCATATGTGCGCCGCGAGAAGGGAGAGGGTATGCGCGCATTTTTGGAAACGTCATTCGGTCCGAACGAATTGTCGGTTATCGACCAATCATTCAAAGACTGGCTGGAAACTCACCACTTGACCAAGAACAGCGCAGAGGCTGAGCTTGCCGCTGCGATCATCATAAACCTGTATCGCGAGGGACATAACACCAGGCAGGAATTGGACACTGCCATGTCCCTACATTGCGGTCTTGCCGATCTTGGCGAGTTGGCATTGCGCTCTTGAAGAGATTTCGAACCGTCCATGTTTCTGTTCATTTCCATAATCAACTGAAAACACTGAACTATAGGGAGGGGCGGTACGCCGAAACACAATTGGCGGCGTTGATATCGAAATGCTTCAATTCCATCCGACTACACCATGGTCGGTGGAAACGCTCGACACAACAATGGCGTTTACATTTTCGAACCAATTGCCACAAATGAAACGATGGGCGACCGTAGAGGCCGCCCATCGGCGTTTGATCACGCTACGCCCGGTCTGTTGATCGTCACGAAGTGGTGAACGACAGGCTTTTCTGGGCCTGAGTGATAGGCGAGCACTTTGCCCTGCAGGTCGGCATCCGCATGGGAGACACGCTTGTGCTGGCGAAGATGCTCGGCCCAAGATTCCACCATGAACCATTCGACCATCTTTTCAGGATCTGCTGCGTCTTCCGTCACGCCCCAGCCATAGGCACCATCGCGGCGACGCTCCTGGGAGAGCGTACCCAGCGCATGCAAGAAGGCTTCGCGGTGCTGCTTTTCGACATGGTACTCGATCAGGATGAGGACCGGACCGCGGTCATGGGCGACCGGTTCGGCGACGAGGGGTTCCGGCCAGTGGTTCGAAGGTACCATATCCTCGTCGCCGGCGGGCAGTTTCAGGCGATGCATGATGAAGCCTGCAACCAGCAGTCCGGCCATGCCGATCAGCAATGCACCCGGCACACCCACGGCTTCGCCGATTGCGCCCCAGCCAAGGCTACCGGCTGTCATCGCACCGTTGAAGACGGTGAGGTAGACGGCCAGGCCGCGGCCACGCACCCAGTTCGGAAGGACAGCCTGCGCCGCGCCGTTCAGCGTCGTCAACGCGGTGATCCAGGCGCCGCCAAGGAAGAGCAGCACGATGATGGCAACGAACTTCGGCGGAGCGAGCGAAAGGACGCCCATGACGCCTGCCGTGATGATCGCGGCACCCAGCAGAAGACCGTCGGCGCTCAAGCGGTCACGCAGCTTCGGCATGACAAGCGCACCACCGATCGCGCCAGCGCCAACCGCACCAAGCAGGATGCCGTAAAAGCTGGCGTCACCACCGAGAAGCTGGCGGGCGACGAGCGGCAGAAGAGCCCAGACAGCGCTCGCAAAGGCGAAGAAGATTGCAGCGCGCAGCAGGACGACATGCAACGGCTGGCTGGCGCGGGTGTAACGGAGACCAGCACGGAAGGCACCGAAGAAGTTCTCCTGAAGCACATCATTGGCATTCTTGGCGCGCGGCCACCAAACCAGCGCGGCGATGACGATGATGTAGCTGGCGACGTCTGCGCCGTAGGTGAGGCCCGCGCCGAAGGCTGCGAGCAGCAGGCCGCCAGCGGCCGGGCCGATCGAACGGGCGATATTGATACCGAGTGAGTTGAGTGCCACTGCGCTTTTGACATCCTCGCGCTTGACGAGTTCAGGCACGATTGCCTGCCAGGTCGGCCCCATAAGGGCAGCGCCGATGCCACCGAGGAATGTCAGCCCGATCAACGCACTCACAGACAACATTCCGGTGTGGGCGAGCGCCATCAGGCTGATGCTGACGGAGGCAAGCAGAAGCTGGACGGCGATCAGGAATTTGCGGCGGTCCAGAATGTCGGTCAGCACGCCGGCCGGGATGGCAAGCAGGAAGATCGGCAGGGTGCCGGCCGCCTGAACCATGGCAACGGCGGCTGGAGACGCGGAAAGATCCGTCATCAGCCAGGAGCTTGCGACGTCGCGCATGAAGCTGCCGGTATTACCGAGAACGGTTGCCCCCCAAAGAACGGCGAAAACGGGTTGGGCGAGCGGAGCAAAACTGCTCCCCGTGGATTTTGCGGCGCTCATTTTTTGGCTCCCTTGGTGATATCGAGGATGGCGACGAGGACAAAGGCGCCTGCGAGACCGAGATGTTCGAAGAAGGCATTTGTCGCCATCATCCGCTCCATTCCGTCAGGTAGTTCCCAGAAGCGAAGCGCGATGAAGGTGGCGAGGATAGTGAAGCCCGCAAGAGCAGAGGCGCCTACCCAGCGCAGGAAGCCGGAGACCACCATGGCGGAGGCCGTGAGTTCGAAGGCGATGACGGCGATAGCGAAAGCAGGGGCCGGGTGAAGGCCGAAGTGGTTCATCTCGGCGATCGCGCCGTCGAAGTCGACGATCTTGGTGAGCGGCCCCTGAATATAGGCCGCGCAGAGCGCGAGAAGTGCGACCGTCCGTGTCGCGGGTGCGGCAGCGACCTCAAGGAGAAACCCGCGACGGGCTGTTGAACGTGGGTGAGTGGTCATTGGTGCTCCTTCGATCTGGGCCGTTTTGTACGAGCGGCACTGCGTCGTTCGATGGAGCGATATTGACCGGAACCATTGACTCCAACAATTGCATCAATGGTTTCGATTTAATTGCATAATTTGCAATTATCTATCGACGCCCAGGCGACGCCGAAAAGGAGGGCGGGCGGCGGTCAGCGCCACCCGCCCCTCACTGTCATGTGATTGTCGGCTCTCAGGCGGCCCAGCAGGAGCAGCCGAGCGCGCCGAAGAAGCCCTTGAGGTCGGCGATCGGCAGCTTCGAGGTCCAGGCGCCGGCGTGGTCATGGCCGTGGACTCCACAATCGCTGGCGCAGCCGCAGGTGGAGATCGCCGTGCGGCGCAGCGAGCGGGCGCCGGCGCCATCAGGCTCGCCCCAGGCGGCGTAACCGCCGAACGTGCGAACAGGCGACCAGTCCGGCATGGCCGGCGGAATGTCGCTCTCGTCAAACCTGGCGAAATCACCAGAACCGTAAACGATCTTGCCGCCAACCATGGTGAGATCGGAGGTGAGGAAGGAGATCTCGTCCTCGGCACATGCAAAGAAGTCCTTGCTCGGCACCACGAGATCGGCGAACTGCCCCTTCTCGATCCGGCCCTTCTTGCCTTCCTCATTGGAAAACCACGTGACCTTCTCCGTCCACATGCGAAGGGCAGTCTCGCGATCGAGGCAATTGGCGCGCGGATAGAGTTGCATGCCGCCCACGGTCTTGCCTGTCACCATCCAGGAGAGTGATACCCAAGGATTGTAGGAGGCAACGCGGGTGGCGTCGGTGCCGGCAGATACGTTCACGCCCTTGTCCAGCATGCGCTTGATTGGCGGCGTCGCCTCCGCCACGCCATGGCCGTAGCGCTCCACGAAATATTCGCCCTGATAGGCCATGCGATGCTGCGTGGCGATACCGCCGCCAAGCGCCGCGATGCGGTCGATCGAGCGCTCGGAAATGGTCTCGGCATGGTCGAAGAACCAGTTGAGGCCTTCGAGCGGAATATCCTTGTTGACCTTCTCGAAGACGTCGAGCGCTCGCGAGATCGTTTCGTCATAGGTGGCGTGCAGGCGCCAGGGCCAGCGGTTTTCAGCGAGAACGCGCACAACTTCCTCGAGTTCGCCTTCCATCTCCGGCGCCATCTCCGGGCGCGGCTGGCGGAAATCCTCGAAATCGGCGGCGGAGAAGACCAGCATCTCGCCGGCGCCGTTGTGGCGGAAGTAATCGGTGCCCTGCTTGTATTTGACCGAAGACGTCCAGTTGATGAAATCCTCCTTTTCCTGCTTCGGCTTCTGGGTGAAGAGGTTATAGGCCAGACGCACGGTCATCTGGTTTTCGTCGGAGAGCTTCTGGATGACCTGGTAATCGTCGGGATAGTTCTGGAAGCCGCCGCCGGCATCGATGACACCGGTCACGCCCAGGCGGTTCAGTTCGCGCATGAAATGCCGCGTAGAGTTGACCTGATAGTCGAGCGGCAGCTTCGGGCCCTTGGCCAACGTCGAATAGAGAATGCCGGCGTTCGGCTTGGCCAGCAGCATGCCCGTCGGGTTGCCATTGCCATCGCGAGTGATCTCGCCGCCGGGCGGGTTGGGCGTATCGCGCGTATAGCCGACAGCACGAAGGGCGGCACCATTGAGCAGCGCGCGGTCATAGAGATGCAGCAGGAAGACCGGGGTATCAGGAGCGATCGCGTTGATCTCCTCGATGGTTGGCAGGCGCTTTTCGGCGAACTGGTGTTCGGTAAAGCCGCCGACGACGCGCACCCATTGCGGCGCCGGTGTAATCGCCACTTGGCGCTTGAGCATATCCATGGCATCGGCGAGCGAGCGCACGCCATCCCAGCGCAGTTCCATGTTGAAGTTCAACCCGCCGCGCACGACGTGGGTGTGGTTGTCGATCAGGCCGGGTAATACGCGCTTGCCTTTGAGGTCGATGATCTTCGTTTCCGGTCCAGCCAGCGCCATGATCTCGGCATCGGTGCCTACTTCGAGAAAGGCGCCATCCTTGATCGCGACAGCGCTTGCCGTCGGATTGCTGCGGTCAAGCGTGGTGATGAGACCGTTGTGAAGGATCAGGTCGGGATGCACGTGGTCTACTCCGGTCTGGTTGGGCTCAGCGGCTTTTGCCGTTGAAAAGAGGTTTGAAAGCGCCACGCTCGACGCTCCTCCAAGGAAGGTTCGGCGCGTGGTCATCAGCCGTGCTCCTCTACATGCGGTTGCTGGTGACGGACAACATCCACACCCTCACGACCCTTCGGCATGTGGCCGAACATGTGCGGCTTGATCTGATGAATCCAGGAAATCGCGGCGGGCTCCTTGCTCCACAAGGTTTTTGCGAATGGAACGATCTGCTCGCCGACGAGAATGCCGAAGAGACCGACCAAAGCTATGACCGGCGGAGCCGGCGAGCGAACATTGAGAAGACTGTAGACGATGCCGACCAGCAGTCCGGCACACAACGACATGAGATAGAGCTTCATGGGGTTATCCTCGATTAATGGAGACGCCGCTCTGGAAAAACTGTCGTCTCAGAGCGGCTTTGCCGTTTGCCTTACTTGGCCGGGTTCGGGCCGATGCGCTTGCCGTGCTTGACGCGCTCTGCACCACCATGAACATGCGTGACTGCGTAATCGATGCCCATGCCGTAGGCACCGGAGTGCTCCTTCACCAGCGAGGTGACGGCGTCGTAGGTTTCCTTGCGCGCCCAGTCGCGCTGCCATTCAAGCAGAACCTGCTGCCAGGTGACCGGGATGACGCCGGCCTGAACCATACGGTCCATGGCATATTTGTGAGCGTCCGATGAGGTGCCGCCGGAGGCATCGGCAACCATATAAATCTCATAATCCGGCACGTCGTGGAGAGCCGAAAGCGCGAAGGTGGTGTTGCAGACTTCGGTCCAAAGCCCGGAGACGACAATCTTCTTGCGGCCACCCGTCGAATTCCTGGCCAGCGCATCACGAACGTTCTGGTCGTCCCAGGAGTTCATGGACGTGCGCTCGAGAATGTCGTTTTCCGGAAATACGGCAAGCAGTTCGGGGAAAGTGTTGCCGGAGAAGGATTCGGTTTCGACCGTGGTAATCGTTGTCGGAATGTTGAAGATCCTGGCTGCCTTGGCAAGGCCGACGACGTTATTCTTCAACGCTTGGCGGTCAATCGACTGAACGCCGAAAGCCATCTGCGGCTGCTGGTCGATGAAAATGAGCTGGCTGTTTGCAGGGGTGAGGACTTCGAGCTTCGACATTTTCGTTCTCCGTTTTTGATGTTGAATGCCGTTTCACGGCAGTTGGAATTCCGGAAGTTTTCTTGAATCGCCTGCCCGGTTCGGACAGCCAACTCCATTCGGCAAGATTGTTTCAGTCAGTCGATCGAATTCAGCCTGCGGCTACGCAGCAAGCGGAACCAGATTTGCTTCGATCCGGTCGCGGAAGTTTTCGTAGCGACCCGGCAGTTTCAGTGCTTCTCCGAGATGAGCAGTATCCTCATCACGATTGAAGCCAGGCGCGTTGGTGGCAATCTCGAACAGGATGCCGCCAGGAGTTCGAAAGTAGATCGCCCAGAAGTAATCCCGGTCAATGACTGGCGTGACCTGATAACCGGTCTCCATCAGCGCCCTGCGCACTTCGAGCTGTTTTTCCCGGTTCTCGACTGCAAAGGCGATGTGGTGCACCGAACCGGCACCCTGGCGGGCAAAGGGCGTTTTCGGGAGCGAAACCAGATCGATCGTGTCTGCTCCATTGCCGCCGTGAATAACTAGCCGGGTGACGTCGCCTTCCACTTCGGCGCGCTCATATCCCATGAACAGAAGAAGTTCCTCGGTTGCGGCCGTGTCGTGAAGGTTGAAGCGCGCTCCCGAGAAGCCCCGGATCGCAACATCGTCCGATACGCCCTCCCCGGCCCATGCGGCGCGCCCATCGTCGGCAGTCTCTATCAGGGCGAAACCATCGCCATCCGGGCCGATAAAGCGCAGGCGATTGACACCGAAGACTGTATGTGTCTCGACACCGCCCACGCCCTGGGCGGCGAAACGGTCCGCCCAGAAGGACAACGCACCTTTCGGAACAGAAAACTGGGTTTCTCCGACTTCGCCCACGCCGGGACGACCAAGCATCATGTTGGGAAATGGGAAGTACGTCATGACCGTACCGGGGGTACCGTTTTCGTCGCCGTAATAGAGGTGATAGACACTCGGATCATCAAAGTTGACGGTCTTCTTCACGCGCCGCAAACCGAGCGTGTCGGTGAAGAACCTGTTGATTTGCCGTGCATCCGATGCCATCGAGGTGATGTGATGCAATCCCTTGATATCCTTGATCATGGCCCGTGCCTTTCTGCGCTGGCTTTGTCCGTTCCGTTTAAAACAGATTTAACCAGGTTGATTGCCATGCGGAATTGCAATATTCCTCTCGAATGAATTGCGATTTTTGAAATAATCGAGATGAATGACTACAAAGCCCTGAAAACCTTCCTGCTGGCCGCGGAGAAGCGGAATTTCGCGCAAGTGGCGCGTGAACTCGACATGACGCCGGCGGCCGTGACCCGTTCGATCGCCGCGCTGGAGGATGATCTTGGTGTGCAATTGTTCGTGCGCACCACGCGTCAGGTGTCGCTGACGACCGACGGTGCGGTCTTCGCGGCCCAGATCCAGCCAGCGGTTCAGGCCCTTGAGACAGCGCGAAAGGATGTTCGAAACGCCCATAAAGCCGACCAGGGTCGCTTGCGCATAAGCGCGCCGACCTGGTTTGGCAAGGCGGTGCTGCCGCCGATCCTGTCCGGATTTCGAGAGCTTTACCCGAAGATGAGTTTCGAGATTTCGCTGTCGGATGGACTCGTGAATATCGTCGATGACGATTACGATCTGGCAATCCGCATTTCGGCCCAGCCATCGGACAAGTTCACGATCTGGCGCAAGATTCGTGTTGTTCCGCGCGTTCTCGTGGCGGCCCCCGGAAGCCGTTTCACGCAGATGCAGCATCCGGGCGAATTGACGTCCGACGATTGCCTGGCCTACAGCGGCGAAAGCCGGCGGGAGAACTGGGTACTCTCGGATGGAGGATCGACGATAACGATCTCGGCCGGTCGCGCGTTCAGCGCCAATAACGGCGAAGTGCTCGCCGATATGGCCGCCGACGGGGCAGGCGTTGCCATGCTGCCTGGTTTTCATATTTCGGAACATTTGAGAACGGGACGCTTGGTTCATGTGCTGCAGGGATGGGCGCCGCCTGATCTGTGGCTGACGCTCTATTATCCGCCGTATCAGGCGCTTCCGCCAAGGATTGCGTCGTTTTCGAAGTTTTTCGAAGAGCAGGTGGCGGCCCATATGGTGATGCTGGGATGAAGGAGACAGCATCGCGCAGAAGGTTGATTGGCAGGCATTCAGAGAATGCCCTTCGGCCTTGATTGTTGCCGGTGAGGCATTGTACGGATCGACAGTGGCTTAGACCTCGGTAGTCTCCTCTTCTACTGGAGATAAGCGTTGCGAAACGTGCGAATTCAAAACGGCCTGCCGCGGTCTTTGACTGATGAAGATAGAAACGAGGTTGATCAGAAATCGAGAGCGCTGAGCCCCGGGTGGTCGTCGGGCCGACGACCGAGCGGCCAGTGAAAGCGACGGTCGTCGACGCAGATCGGCAGGTCGTTGATGCAGGCGTATCTTTTATGCATCAGGCCACCATCATTGAACTCCCAGTTCTCGTTGCCAAAAGATCGAAACCAATTGCCGCTGTCGTCATGCCACTCATATGCAAACCTGACGGCAATCCTGTCGCCGCTGAACGCCCAAAGCTCCTTGATCAGACGGTAGTCGAGCTCTTGCTGCCATTTTCTGGTGAGAAAAGCGACAATAGCCTCCCGGCGGTTAACGAACTCGGCGCGGTTACGCCACTGACTATCAACCGTGTAAGCTAACGCGACCTTGCTCGGATCCCGGCTGTTCCAGGCATTTTCGGCAAGCTGCACCTTTTCGGCAGCAGTTTCTTGTGTAAACGGCGGCAGAGGCTGTCTTTGAGCGTCGTTCATAGGGATCTTCCTTCTAATCGTGCCCGCAATGCTGCATTGTCGGCTTCCAGCTGCTGCAGCCTCTGATGGAGCGGAGCAACTGCTTGCTCGACCTGCTGTTCGGTGTAGCGGGGGATGATGTGCTGGGGACAATTCCAGTCGTATGCTTCGAGCCGGAGCTTAAATATTCGCTCTGCGCGGCCCCTATACGTCGGATCGGATACAAGGTCCGTAAGCGATTGGTCGGCGTCGAGAGTCAGTCGTTCGACGTGTGCATAGACTTTGAGTCGGGTCCGTCGGACATAGTCCATTAGGAACAGACAGGCGCGGTCGTTGGATGCGAAATTCCCTGCGCTGATGTACTGGCGGTTTCCACGATAGTCGGCAAATGCCATCGTTTGACGATCAACAACCTTGAGGAATCCGATTTCCCCCCCACGATGTTGAACATACGGCCAACCTGTTTCTGAGGCGGAAGCGATATAGAAGCTGTCGCGGGTCGCGATAAAATTGATCTCGTTATCCGTTAAAGTATCCGCAGGACGATCGTGCTCGCCCATCCATATCTGGTCCACCCCCATGTCCGCCTGCGCGGCTCGGACACTTGGCGTCACTGCGACTTCCAGAAAGTGGTACGGCATACCGAGTTTCCATACTCGAGCTGGCCCGCATCAGGGACAACGCGGGCCTTGATCTATCTTCAAGTGGCCGAATACTTCGGCTGAAGCATCAGTCCTGCAAGGCCCAGTCGGCGACCTGCCAGCGCATCTGGCCACGATCGGAAACCACTCGTCCAAGACCTGGAAACGGCATGTGTGTCGCAGCGATCAGGGCACCTTCCGAGGCAGCTTGTGGGAAGAAGCGATCGCGCATCGCCTTCGCGGCAGCCTGATCCTGTTCGAACAGAAAAAAAACATCCGTTGCCGAAGGATGGACGACCGGGAAGATCATGTCGGAAACCATGATCATGCTCTTGCCGCCATCCTCGATGCGGACGCCGATATGACCTGGTGTATGGCCGGTCAGGTCGACAATCGAGACGCCGGGAACGATTTCACGCTCTCCGTCGATCGCCTGCAGTTTCGGATAGAGACGCACCACCTCTTCGGCCATCTTGAAGCTCGGCTGCAGGAAGTCAGGCGCGCCATTTCGCTTTGCTCGGTCGGTCCAATGCTTGACGTCGCGACGGTCTATAAAGACCTCGGCATGCGGGTAATTGTTCTTACCGCCGAGAACCAAACCGCCCATGTGGTCCTGGTGCATGTGGGTCACGATAACGGCATCGATCTGGCTCGGCTCAAGACCGAGGGTAGAAAGCGCCTGCGGGAGATGCCCGGTTTCCCCGATAGAACCTGCAGCGCCGGCATCGATCAGGATGCGTTGCTTGCCGTCTTCAACGAGGTATTGATTAAACAGAAAACGAACGCCGCTTGGTCTGGACGTAAACTGAGCGTTTGCAGCCTTTTCCACTTCGGGGGCCGAGCGTCCCGGAAAGTAGTTGTAGGGCATATCAGCATACCCGTCCGTCAGCGCCGTTACCGTAAAACGGCCGACATGTATCTGGGCAAACGGCGTTGTTGCGACCGGTGTGTCGGCAGCCTTGGATGTTGCAGCCTGGGCGGTGAGGTCGCCGAGCAGACTTCCGCCGAAAAGAGTTCCTCCAACAAGGCCAAGAGGTAGAGCGCTTGTGAAAGCGCGGCGTGAGAGCTGGGGCATGCAATTTTCCTCGGGTTTAGTGAGTGCTATTTGTGGCGCCTTTAAACGTGTCGGCATAAGAACGTTGCGCATGGTATCCCCCTGTCGGTGATTGATTTGGGCAGCACCTGACGCCCTGCATCAGTTTCGCTGGTACGGCTCTGCTGCTGTTCTGATAAGCGCCGCGACTTCGTCAGGGTGCGCCAGCATTACCGCATGGCTGCTGCTGACCTCAACCACCGCGGCTCCTGCGCGCGCCGCCATCGCGGTTTGCGCTTGAACGGGTATCATTCGATCTTCCGTTGCGAGCAGGTAGAAAGACGGCTTGGCTTTCCATGCTGCCGAGGTGATTTTGCCCTGGAGAGCTTCAACGCCCCACGGCCTCTGGGCGGCAGCCATGAACTGCGCTTCGGCCGGATTTATGTCGGCCGAGAATGCTGCCGCGAACTTCTGCGGATCGATCTTGATGAAGCCATCCTTCGGCGCAAGGAGTGGAGCTTTCTCCGCACCAGGGACCTCTTGCGAGGCCAGGTCGAAAACGGATTCCCCGACGTCGGGAACGAAAGCTGCCAGATAAACGAGACTGAGGATATTCTCTTCGCTCCCGGCTTCCGTAATCACTGCGCCACCATACGAATGTCCGACGAGCACAACAGGATGTTTCGCCTGGGCGATGACGCTTTTGGTGCGCGCAACATCCTGATGGAAGCCTACAGCAGAGTTCTGAACAACGAGAACCTCAAAGCCTTCCTCCGACAGGGTGTCATAAACCTTTCGCCAACCTGAGGCATCCACAAACGCACCGTGCACGAGCACAACTGAAACGGGCTCGGATAAAGGACGAGAAGTAGCTAAGGTCATTCCGCAAGCTCCCGGTTTGACTGATCTGCCCGGGAAAGCTCAATAGCGTTGAGTTTTTTGGCGCACATCCGTCCTTTTGAAGAGTGTGATGATGCGCTGCCAAGGCAGGCTCACCCCACTTCCTTGGTAGACATGTGTAGGGGTGATAAGGCTAGCTCTCAATTGAGACATTGGTCCTCTCCGACTAGACGAAGGGACTGCAAAAATAGACCAAGGTCTATCAATCTCAGCTAACGCAGCGGGGCGGAACAGCGTATTTTCAGCCCTGCATAACCGTTACCTGCTGCCGAGGGATCGACTTGGAACACCCAACACACACAGACGAGATCATTGACATGATCCCGGCAATGGCTTGGTCTACTACATCGGACGGAATGCTGGATTTCGCCAATCAGCATTTCCTCGAATATGTCGGCTTGTCGCTTGCTGACATTGCCGGCGAGAATTTTTACCGTCTCTTCCACTCTGACGATCTCAAGCATCTCGCCAATGAATGGCGAAACATCATGACTTCCAAGACTGCCAAGGAAGTCGAAGGGCGAATCAAGCGTGCGGATGGCGTGTTTCGGTGGTGCAGTCTTCGGCAAAAGCCGCGGCACGACCTGCAAGGAAATGTCGTCAGATGGTACGGCGTGGTCCTCGACATAGAGGACCGCAAGCAAGCTGAGGATGCTCTCAGAGAAACTGAGGCCGCGCTTGCAGCGAGCGAGCAGAATCTCCGGCTCATCATTGACTCACTTCCAGTTCTCGTCTGGTCGGCACGACCAGACGGAAGCGCGGACTTCGTCAACAAAAGCTGGCTGGATTATGCTGGGCTACCGGCTGAGCGGATCCTAGAGTGGGGCTTCTTGAACCTCTACCACCCCGATGACGTCCCTGAAATGGTCGATATCTGGAAGAGGGATCTAGAGATTTCGGACCATACACAGCTGAAGGGTCGCATCCGCGGTGAAGATGGCAAGTACCGCTGGTTTTATTTCTCGGGCCGGAAGCTCACTGACGCGAGAGGCGAAGAGCGCTGGTTCGGGGTAAATATCGACATTGAGGACCTTCAATTAGCAGAGAACGCGCTTCGAGAAGGTGAAGCTGCCTTGCGGGAAAGCGAAAGGCGGCTCAACCTAGTGCTGAATACGATACCGGCGATGGCTTGGTCTTGCACACCTGACGGCCGTCTTGACTACTTCAATCGCAATCTTACCGATTACGTCGGCCTGCCATTCGAAGAACTTGTCGGCTTCGGTTTCTATAAGATGTTCCACGAAGACGACACAGAAAGAATGCGGGAGACGTGGGACGAGATCATCGTTACGAAACAACCTCGCCCTGTAGACGCACGCATCAGAAGCTTCAATGGCGAATACCGGTGGTTCAACCTGCAGCAAAATCCGCTTCTGGATGCGGATGGGAATGTAGTGCGGTGGTATGGCGTTGTTGTAGACATCGAGGATCGAAAACGAGCTGAAGAATCCCTTCATCGGAGCCAGAGCGACCTCGCTCACGTCACCCGGTTAACCACAATCGGCGAATTGGCTGTCTCGATCGCCCATGAGATCAATCAGCCCCTTATGGCAATCGTGACCAATGCGGCGACCTGCCTTCGCTGGCTGCAGGACGGGCATACAGACCTTAGACACGCCCAATCAGCCGCGGAGCGAGTTGTTCACGACGGGCACCGCGCCGGCGAGATTGTCGCCAGCATTCGCGCCATGGCTCAACGATCTCCAGTGCGGATGGAGAGAACCGACGTTAACAAGGTGCTGCATGATGTCTTGTTCCTATTGCGGAAGGAGTTGCATTCACGAGGCTTGCAGGTCGCTACGGAAACGTCTCCCGATGCCCTCTTCGTTCTGGGTGATCGCACCCAGCTACAACAGGTGCTTCTCAATCTCATAATGAATAGTGCTGAAGCCATGCACTCTGACGAAGCGGCGACCGTTACTGTCAGCTGTAAGCGCAGTCAGGATCGCAATATCGAAATCAGTGTCTCCGACACGGGACGAGGGATAGCGCCAGATCAGCTCGATCATGTATTCGAAGCGTTTTACACGACGAAAGTGGATGGAATAGGGATGGGGCTTTCTATTTGCCGATCGATCGTCGAAGCGCATGGCGGTCAAATCCGGGCTACTAACAACCACGCCAAGGGCGCGTCATTTATCTTCACGTTGTCCAGCTTCGAGGAGACAGCCGTTGATTGACGACAGAAAGAACAGGCGCCCCACGGTTATAGTCATCGATGATGATCACAGTGTCCGCGAAGCTCTGAAGGGACTGTTTGAGTCTGTTGGACTGAGCGCCGAGACACACGGCTCCGTCAAGGAGTTCATCGCCGCAGACGATCCTGAAAAGGCGGGATGCATCGTCCTCGACATCCGCCTTCCCGGGCAAAGCGGACTTGAGTTCCAGGAAGCCTTGGCTCAAAGCGAACTACAAAGGTCCGTTGTCCTAATAAGCGCTCACGTCGATGTGCCCATGGCCGTGCGGGCAATGAAGGCTGGTGCCATTGACGTACTGACGAAACCAGTCCGTGAGCAGGATCTGCTGGAGGCCGTTAACCGGGCAATTGCCAATGATGCCGCTCGCCGCGAGGAAAGAACCTCAAAAGCCGCGATTCAGTTAAGATATATATCGCTCACTGCACGTGAACGTCAGATCTTGACCCACGTCGTCGCTGGCAAGCTAAACAAGCAGATTGCGGCTGAGCTAGAACTCGCGGAGCCAACGGTGAAACTTCATAGGGGTCACATGATGCGTAAGATGAAGGCGACGTCAGTCGCTGATCTGGTCAAGATCATTGGTGATCTATCTTAATGCGCTGACTCAGCCGAATTCGAGTTAAGGCGTTGGCAAGGCGCTCTTAGCGCTAAGCGATTTGGCTGTGTCCAAGGGTTTTGAGGAGATGCGAACTTGCGAGCCATGCTCGTCCAAAACAGGTAAGACCTTCGGTCTTTAAGCCGGCGGCATAGCCCCTGACCTTGCCCCTAAGTTTTATCCAGTTTTGAGTTGCTCCAGCGGTTTTTTGAAGTGCTCCCCGATTTTGGGCCAGCGGGAGCCGGAATCTTCCGGGTTAAGTCTCAGTCCGGCGGGGCTGCCGATGAGCCGTTGATGAGCGAAATCGACACCTTGTTGCTGATCGCGCTGCGTGGCCGGAACTCATTATAGTCTCTACGCCAATCCATCTTCAAGCGCGCGTCGTCAAGGCTTATGAACCACTGGGCGTTCAGGCACTCAGCCCGGATTTGCCTTTGAAACTCTCGATGTAGCTGTTGTCGGTTGGCTTGCCAGCCCGCGAGAAGTCGAGCACCACGTCCTTGTGGTAGGCCAGCCCTTAGGTCGAGGTCGCGCGAGATGAATTTGCTGCCGTTTTCGACACGGATCGACGCTGGATATCCGACTTGGCGGCATACCCGCTCAAGCGTCTGCACCCCGCCTCTTCGCCTTTGTAGCTGAAGCGGGTGTCGACTGCCGGCGAGAAGCGCGAGAAAGTATCGACGACTGTCAAAACCCTGATGTTGCGGCCTGTAGCCAACTGGTTGTGAACGAAATCCATCGCCCAGCAGCTTCGCTTTGACCCGTCGTTTGGGAACCTTGTTGCCGAGCTGGAGGTCCATCTCCTTGTAAAGGCGACAGATTCGCTTCGGATTGACAGGCCATCCGTCCCGTCTAGAAGGACATAAACAAGGCGATAGCCGTAGCGCACCCGCGTCTGGCAGATGTCCCCGATCTTCAGCCAACTCGCCCTGCTCGCCACGCCTGGACTTGTAGACATAAAGCGAAGCGACTGGTCAATCTTCAACACCGAACATCCGCGCCGGATCGAGACCTTCCAGTCCGCCTTGACCGTGTCGACAAGCTTGCGCTTGCCGGCGGGCCCAGAGCTTTTTTGACAGCACGTCCTGGAGCATGGCCTTGTCCAATGACAGGTCCGCGAGGATCCGCTTCACCTTGGCATTCTCCTCTTCGAGCTGCCGCAGACGTTTCATCTCCCAGGGCATCAGCTCCGCATATTTTTTGCGCCAGTTGTAGAAGGTCGCGTCCGAAATTCCTGCCTCGCGGCAGACTTCACCGATCGGCGTTCCGTCCTCTGCCTGTTTCAAAGCGAACGCGATCTGCGCTTCTGAAAACTTCGAGGCCTTTATGGAATTCTCCTCTTCTTCCCAACCGGAATCATAAGTGGAAATTCCAGTCCCAAGTGGCCAAATTTGACGGGGGCACGTCACCACAATAATCGAACGAACCCGCCCTGGTCCCTGCTGCAAGATGAGAGTCAGGGTGTGCGACGTAAACCGGATCGCGTGCAATTGGTTCAGCATCTATATTTGGGAACCAAGGCGGCAACCGTTTATGGCCACCACCGTGATCAGGCTACGTCGGGCAATTCGCCGATGAGCTTGTCGAGTGTGATCGGGTAGTGCCGAACGCGCACGCCAGTTGCATTGTAGATCGCGTTGGCGATCGCCGCTGAGACTCCGCAAAGGCCGAGTTCGCCCACGCCCTTCGCCTTCATAGGTGATGAGTACGGATCCGTCTCGTCCATGAAGATGACTTCTTGATGCGGTATATCGGCGTGGACGGGCACCTCGTAGCCAGCAAGATCGTGATTGACGAAGAAGCCATGACGGGTGTCGACAGCAAGCTCTTCCGAGAGAGCACCACCGACGCCCATTGTCATCGCACCGATCACCTGACTGCGGGCGGTGATCGGATTGAGGATGCGTCCGGCGGCACAGACGGCGAGCATGCGGCGGATGCGCGTCTCACCGGTTGCGATATCAACGCCAACCTCGACGAAATGTCCGCCAAAGGTGGACTGCTGGTGGGTCTTGGTGAGATCCCCCCACTCCATCGTGTCCTCTCCGACAAGACCATCGGGTCCGGCGGCTACCGCCAGACCAACGGCGCGGTTGCCCGAGCGGACTTCTTCGTTCTCGAAAATCACATCCTTTGAGTTAAAGCCGAGCTTGCTGGCCACGGCTTCACGCAGCTTGACGCAAGCCGCATAAACGCCCGAGGTGGCGGAGTTGGCGCCAAACTGACCGCCGGAGCCTGCTGAGACAGGAAAGCGAGAGTCACCGAGTTGGACAGCGACTTTATCGATACCGACGCCCATCATTTCGGCCGTGGTCTGGGCGACGATCGTGTAGCTGCCGGTCCCTATATCGGTCATATCGGTCTCAACGGTAACAATCCCCTCCTTGTCGAGTTTGACACGCGCGCCCGACGGCATAACGAGATTGTTTCGAAAGGCTGCAGCAACGCCCATGCCGATCATCAATTTGCCTTCACGACGCGAGCCTGCGCTGGCGCGTTTATCCCACCCAAACTTCTCAGCACCAAGTTTCAGACAACCGACAAGATCGCGGTGGGAGAACGGACGCTCGGGGTTCTCGGGATCGACCTGGGTGTCGTTCTTGATGCGGAACTCGATCGGGTCCATACCAAGCTTTTCCGCTATCTCATCGACCGCGATCTCAAGCGCCATCAAACCCGGAGCTTCACCGGGTGCCCGCATGGCATTGCCTTCCGGCAGATCGAGCGTCGCAAGCTTCATTGCGGTCATCCGGTTCTCACCGGCATAGAGAAGACGCGTCTGCATCACTGCTGTCTCAGGCCCTCCACCCGCCAGATCGCCCGACCAGCTTTCGTGGCCAATAGCGGTGATCCTGCCATCCCGGTCTGCACCGATCCGGATGCGCTGTATCGTAGCCGGGCGATGAGTCGTATTGTTGGAAATCATCGTGCGGGGAAGCGCCACCTTGACCGGTCGCCCGACGGTCTTGGCGGCGAATGCCGCAAGCACCGCATCAGCGCGCAGAAACAGCTTGCCGCCAAAGCCGCCACCGATGAACGGCGACATCAGATGCACCTTCTCCTTGTCGACGCCGAGCGTAGTTGCCAGATCGGTACGCCACCAGTCGATCATCTGGCTGGATGTCCAAATTGTGACCTCTTCGCCGTTCCAAGCTGCGATCGATGCATGGGGCTCCATCATCGCATGCGACTGATCAGGCGTCGTGTATTCGGCATCCAGCGTCACCTCGGCCGTTGAAAAAGCCGCCTGGAAATCTCCGGACGAGCTGTCCGGTTCTGTCGAGGGGTCGGGCGACTGGGCGGTTGCTAACTCGGCCCTGAGATCGAACGCACCCTTTTGTGGCGCGTAATCGACCTTGATCATTGCAGCGGCGGCGCGCGCCTGCTCAAACGTCTCGGCGACCACAACAGCAACGGCCTGATGATAGTGCTGGATCTCGCTACCGCCGAATAACTTGGCGGTGTTCAGCTTGCCTTTTTGCAGGTTTCCCACGTCGAGCGTGGTCACAACGGCGAGAACGCCGGGTGCTTTTTTTGCCGCCGCGCTATCGATCGCCGTGATCTGCCCTTTGGCGATGGCAGAGCCGACCGGATAGCCATAGGCATAGCGCGTGTTGGGATCGCGCCACTCATAGGCATACATGGCACGGCCCGTGGTTTTCAGCTCGCCGTCGATCCGGTGAATGGGCTTACCGACGACTTTGAGCTGGTCGATCGGATTGGTCGTTGCTGGAGTATCGAACTGCATGGCTTATCCCCTCGCCTCTGATAGGATGGCGCCAAGCGTGCGCTCCGTCAGGCTGATCTTGAACTTGTTCTGCTCGGTCGGTCGGGCATCGGCCAGGAGCGCCAGTGCCATGGCGCGAGCGCCCTTCGACAATTCCGCTTCCGCGGCTTCAACACGCCACGGCTTGGGAGCGACCCCGCCAACGGCTATCTGTCCACTGCCGTCGGGCCGGATCACGGCCGCGACAGACACCAGTGCAAATGCATAGGATGCACGGTCACGAACCTTGCGATAGATTTGCTTCCCGCCGACCGGCGCCGGCAAGACGACGCTTGTTATGAACTCACCATGTTCCAGCGCCGTCTCGATATGCGGCGTATCTCCCGGTAGACGATGAAAGTCGGCGATCGGAATTGCCCGCTTTTCGCCGTCGGGTTTAACGGTTTCCACTACTGCATCCAGTGTCCGCAACGCCACAGCCATGTCGCTCGGGTGGGTAGCGATACAGGCGTCGCTGACACCGACAACGCCAAGCTGACGAGTGAAACCGCCAATGGCGGAACAGCCACTGCCCGGCTGCCGCTTGTTGCAGCGTTGGTTCGTATCGTAGAAGTACGGACAGCGTGTCCGCTGCAGGAGATTGCCCGCGGTCGTCGCCTTGTTGCGCAACTGTCCAGATGCGCCTGCTACCAGCGCGCGCGAGAGGAGCCCGTAGTCCCGCCGAACCATTTCATCTGCCGCGAGGTCGGTGTTGCGCACCAGTGCTCCAATGCGGATGCCGCCTTCAGCTGTCTTCTCGACCGTGTCAAAACCGAGGCCATTCACATCGATCAGATGCGACGGCCGTTCGATCTCGAGCTTCATCAAGTCGAGAAGATTGGTACCGCCAGCAATGAATTTTGCCTCCGGATTCCGGGCCGCCGCTTTTGCCGCAGCCTCTACAGTGGCTGCCTTTTCATAGAAAAACGCTCTCATGCCGGAACTCCCGCGACTTCGTGGATGGCATCCAGAATGTTGGAGTAGGCCCCGCATCGACAGATGTTGCCGCTCATGCGCTCGCGAATTTCTTCCGCGGTAACGGTGGCCTGCTGCATGAGATTTTCGGTGACGTGGCTCGGGATGTTTGCCGTGATCTCCTCGAGTACCGCCACCGAGGAACAGATTTGTCCCGGCGTACAGTAGCCGCACTGAAATCCATCATGCTTAATAAAGGCGGCCTGCATCGGGTGAAGATTGCCAGGCTGCCCCAGCCCTTCGATTGTGGTGATTTTGTTGCCGTCGTGCATCACAGCAAGGGACAGACACGAGTTGATGCGGCGGCCGTCCACGATGACGGTACATGCCCCACACTGTCCGTGATCGCAGCCCTTCTTCGTCCCCGTCAAATGCAAGTGCTCGCGTAGCGCGTCGAGCAATGTGGTACGGTTATCCAGCGTCAAGCGCTGCGGGTCGCCATTGACCTTGAAAGTGACTTCCGTTGTATTTTGCAATTCTTTCCCTCTTGCGCCTGCCGCCCGGACTTCTTTTGCGACCCCTGCGACCGCTACCGTTGTGGCCGACGACGCAAGTAGTTCTCGTCGCGAAAGTTCCATCTGGATTAGCGTTGGCATCTCGATCTCCTGGCTAATAACTGGCCACGCGAGGCGCGGAGCCCCGATGTCGCCTTTCTAATTGGAGCCGCGGGTGAGCAGTATTACCCGTTCCAATCCGTATGCGCAGTTTGCAGAGCACATGAATGACCTTTGTCGTGCGGCTTATTCAACAAAAGCTTTGAGCCGCCAGCTTGTTCCAGCTGATCAGTGCATCTGCGCCAAATGAGGTTTATCCTGCACGGGCACCACAGCTAAGCAGCCAGCTGTCACGTAAGCCCGTAATGTCCCTTGTCTACCTCTGCATACGGAAGGAACTCTGAAATCTTGTCTTGATGCATGAACGCGCATGCTCTTGAGCGGATACGAACCTTCAACCTGCAAAGTCAAACCAATAAGCTGTTGAGTTGGCAATAAATCCGACTAGCTCCCGATGCCCGGCAATTCCGAACAACACTGCTTCGTCTGCCGCAGCAATCTGCACACGGTTTAGCAGCAGGTCGGCAAAAAAATCCATTTCCGTATCTCAATTTCCCACAACGATGTCGGCGCGGGCGGAGCGAGTGAGAACGCGGTCAACATTTTGCATGTCATTGTCGGTCACCCGTTGCCTCGCCTTGGCAACGTCAGTATCGAGGTAAACCCACCGCGCCACAGTCTCCTCTGCAGTTCGTCTGAACTCACATCGAGGAGCATCCTGTCATCAAAAACGTTGAACAGTTAAGACCAAGGCTCTTCACCTAAAAGAAGATAATTCCCTTCGACGATGACGAATTTCGCCGTTTCCGCGATCGTAGCGGCGCCTGCTCGCGCAAGATCGAGAGACCGGTCGAAAATCGGCACAGTCACGGCGCCGTTTCCAGATTGAATGCCCCTTAGCATTATCTTAAAGCCCGCAAGATCGAACGTTTCGGGCGATCCTTTTCGACTTCGCAAATGCAAGGCATCCCATCTGGAAGACAGCGGCATCGCCCATGGGTAAAGCTGCGCAAAGTGCCTGCGAGAACGTGGACTTGCCGGCCCCGGGTGGGCCGGCGACGGCCACCAGATAGCGCTGTTTCAAAGTACCTCTGAGAAGGAGGTCAGAGGCGATATATTCTATTCCGGTCATAGGGTCCTCAGGCGATCTTCTGGCCGGTCTTCGCCCAATCGGCGAGGAAGGTGGCGAGGTCGGCATCGGTCAGCGGGTGCTTGACGAGCGCCTTCAGCGTGGCCGGCGGGGCGGTGACGACGTCGGCGCCGATCAGGGCTGCTTCCTTGATGTGGTTGACCGTGCGGGCCGAAGCCGCCAGGATTTCGGTCTCGAAGCCGTAATTGTCGAAGATCTGGCGAATGTCGCGGATCAGGTCCATGCCGTTGATGGCGATATCGTCGAGGCGGCCGATGAAGGGCGAGACGAAGGTCGCGCCGGCCTTGGCGGCGAGCAGGGCCTGGTTGGCCGAGAAGCACAGCGTCACATTGGTCTTGTGGCCGTCCGAGGTCAGGTTCTTGCAGGCCTTGAGGCCATCGAGCGTCAGCGGCACCCAATAATGCGCTTTAATGCACGCTTACGACATGATCTTCGGCGCATGTCCAGCGCACAAAGCTTCGACGATTAGCTGGCAAGCTGTTACGCCATTTCATGGCGCGATGGCTCCGTCCCCTGCCGGATCGCCGACGCGGGAACGTAAGAACGCGGGTGGGATGCATTCAGTTGCCGAGCAACGATATCATGGTTGAGCCACTGCACCGGACCGGAAGGATCGGAGGTCTCGCCGAATATAATCTGCCCAGTCGCCTCTACAACAAGCCCGCTCAGGAGATCGCTGATCATCACCTTGTTGTCCCTGTGCATCTGGGTGATTTCGTTTGATGTTCCGATCGTCAGATCGGCTTGGGCCTGGCTGTTCGCCATTGGCCAGGCCGAGAAGTCGTAGAACGGACGCATGACTTCGCTGGCCTGCATGTCGGTGATCTTGCGCAACACATCCGTCATCGTCAGGCCATCTGCCAGCAGTGCCTGACAAGCCTGCCACTGCTCGTCTGCCCATTGGCCACCGTTTTCCTTCTTCAACGCGAGCAGAAGCGGGATCAGGGGCAGCTCTATGCCCGTGAACACGTCGGAAGAATTGGTCCGGATCTCAGGGCAATTGTATACGGTTGCCTTTACGCCCGCAGCCCAAGCCTGCTCAGCGATCCTCTCAAGCCGCATCTTGGCAAAACCCTGGGTGTAGTTGGTGTAGGTCTGCCAACGGTAGCCTCCATCAATCAGGATTGCCGACCCATGGTAGCCATAGGCCGTGTAACGGACCTGACCGCCCGACGCTTCAACCCGCTCACGAATCGCCGCGCTGAAATGGAGGAGATGACCGAAGGTGTTCGCCGAGACGTCATCAAAGTTCTGCAGGATGAGCTTGCCCATGTCGCTGTCGAGCAGTGTTTGCGACGACATGTGGCGGGTTCCGGTTCCCTTGTATATCCGATTGGCGACGACCAGGAATACCTTGGCCTTCGCAATCCCCCCGGCCATTGTGTGGGCAAAGAAAACATTGCGACCGGCGGGGATCATTCGGTCGAGAATGGCCATGACCTGCGAAAGGGCTTCTGAAAAACGCGCTGTGGCGATGGCACGGCATTGCTCGATGTAGCCCCAGTCGAGCCTGTCGTGTTGCCAGCTTTCAAGCGTCATCTTTGCCAAGAGATCTGTTGGAGTGGGACCTCCCGCAGGCGCATCGAGATCGAAACCGGCCATGAGGGGAATATTGATGATCCTGCCGCCAAGCCGATCTTCGGCGGCAGCCAGTTCGTCGGCATTCAGCGGCCGCAAGACATTACCTTCATCGCGCCGTCCCACGGTGATACCTACGATCTCCATTCCGACGCGTCTGGCCTCGTCGAGGAGGCCGGTGGCATATCCGCGACCGAACAATTCGCCGAAGAGAACGAATACGTCCCCCTTGCGGAAGATCGTGTTCTCGGAAAGGCGTTTCAGAGGAATCGGATTTTCCATGGTGCCAGCTCTTGATTCGCGACCTCGAGCGATGGCTCGGATGTGCTTTGACCATGACATGCCCGCACTTGCACACAATGGGAACTCATTTTCGGTGACGGATCATGTCAAAGCGTGAAGTCGCTTTCTCGGGATTCAAGCTTTTCGGATACGGTGCGGATGACTTATTACTATGCCTCAATCGACGATTTGCCGATCTAGACGGAAAATTGGACGTCTCGTTGGCCGGTGGCCGCGGCACTGACGACCACCCCTTATTAGGCAAGTAGCCATTTTGGGGTTCCTTGATGAGATCACAGCCGAAGGGCTCTCGTGGGAACGTCGGTAGCCCTCTCACGCAAGGAGTGCCATAATTGATTGTCGAAAGTTCAAAAATAATAATATCGGACCGTAGTAACATTATCACCATAACCACAAGTCAGCATGCTATCATTCATCGGGTAGTCGAAAATAATATTTGCTGCGTCGCCGGAGAAAAATACTCAAAAAGACCGATAGGCACTTGATCATGATAACTGATCTCGCTCAAATCTGTTTCTTTCTAAAATCTAATCATATCATTTCAATATTCGGAAAATATCATCTCTTTCCGATCACGTCTAAAGGCGCACGGAATTTCCGGACACGAAGCCACGGAGCAAAAAATGATCAGATTTCGTCCTAAGACCGAAGAAGAGCTTAAGGAGGCACTAGCCGCGCCACCCTGCACTCCAGCACCAACGGCGGCTGCAGAAACCAAGAAGGTTTCAAGCAGCTCGAAACCATAATGGGCTTTTCGCAACCGAACTTGCCGACCGCTGCAACTCAAGAGGAAAAATCAATGAACATTGACTTCGATATCTCAGGTCGCTTTGTACGAGAGATCAAGGCTGTCCTTCATTCAGTCGGGATCAATGAAGGCGACGCTTACGACGCCGTTCCATTCAGCCCTGCAAGCCGCGCCAGCGGACATCATACCTTTGCGTTTCACAATAAGCAGGCAGCGCTGGATGCAACAGCAGCGTGGCAGGCGCACGTCAAGCAGCGAACCCTCGCGCATCGCTAAGGCATGAGAGTAGTAAGTTGGGGCGGCAAGTCGACAGGGTTTGGCTTTGTGCTGGAAATGGCGGCCACCGTTGGCCGCCCATGACCCGGTCAAGGAGCCTTGGCCAGGATTTCCTATTTTGGAAAATCTCTGGTGAAAGCGTCGAGTACGTCGATGAGCACCTCGTTCACCTTTTCCAAGGTGAAGTCATTCAGACCAATCACGTTGTGTCCAACCGAAACACTTTGTGCAGACGAAAGCCGATAGTGTTGGAACTGAATGTGATCGTCGGTCAGGCTCACCGCGCTTCGGATCGACCGCCCGGAAACCTCGCTTGCGAGTTCCATTTCAACCCTTGCCGATGTCCCCGGCGCCGGCTCGGTCAGGCGCATTTTCGGCATGTCGGCCATCTGAAGCTTTTGATTGAGAGTCTCGATCGCGCTCTCGATCTTTGGCCGGAAGGTGTTGATCCAGCTCGTCTCCACCCACTGCCTTCTCTCCGCCTTTTTAGACTTGGTTACGTCAGCCTCATGCTGCTTCCGCTTTGCTTCGCCCTCAATACGGCACCCCAAAGCAAGAAGCTTGTTGAGGCGTTCATCAATTGATTTTGACACAGATCATCCTTTGACATGACGCTTAAGCGCGGTGCGCGCTCGTCGGTGCGGCCCTGCGGCAACGGCCGGGAGACGGCCGCCGCCGCTTCCGCGTCAAAGTGTTTTGCCTATTTCCAATTGGCACGATTTTGCCAGTTCAATATTCGGTTTGTCAGCTCCGAGAGGCGTCGCCCAGCCGGCCTTTTCAACGATCCCACTTCGGGCATAGTTGCCGGCCGCTTTGAATTCGGTCAGCACCGCGGCGGCCAGCGGATCCGCCTTGGATTTTTCAAGGCAGTAGGGCGTCAATGCCGTCGCGACACCGAGGGATGTCTCGAATGCCGAATTCTTACGCGAAGTGCCGCTAGTGACCCAGCCACCCCAAGTAAAACCGACCACTGCCATTGCAAGTGCACCGACGACCGCACCGTTCAGTGCAGGTTTCGTCCAGATGGGAATATTCAAGGGTCTATCCAATTCAAGGATGGCGGTCTTGGCAAGGTTGCCTACCGGAGGTTCATTAGTATCATAACAGCACGATTTCCTCGCATGAATTCGCGCGCCTCCAGACATTTGCATATGCAATCTGGAACGACGTGGAAATTGACCACCAGGAAATGGTTGTGAGATGCAAAAGGCACCGTACTACGGCCCTGCGTTTGAACGCGGGATGGTCTGCCCTCACACTGTGGGCTCGCTGTTCGCGCTTCCGGACTTGCCGCTGAATTGAATAACCACCGACCCGGTCATTGTGGTCTTCCCAGCGTCGAGCAACCGATGGATTTATGAGTCTAGCCTGGGTCTCATCCCCGTGGGTGATGAGAATTCCCTCCAGTTGCGTGCTACGATTGAGCAAGTTCGCCCGCAGTGAATCCGGGGGACGGACCAATGCATCGGGCACTGCTTTTTGGCTGCAATGGTTTTACAGTCATGGTTGAGACGTCGCGGACTTTCCAATGTCCCCACATCGCTGGTGATGGCAGCGGACGGGTCAGCAGGTATCAGCGACGAGGAATACGAATGCCACGACGATTACTGCGTTCAAGGACCCCTGTATCTCCCTTAACCCCGTGCCAACCCCGGACGGCGATACGCGTTTTTCGACGGGGTCGCTACAGCCTTCTGGTGATGGTGGGCGCAATAGGACGACGTTTCATCCACCGGCAGGCAACAAAACAGAAAGTGGCCGATTTGCGCGCGATCCTCGGAGACGGGCCATTTGCACTGATGCGGGCGCATTTGGGTCAGCGAACGCAGCCGATTCTTGTTCTGGGTCGGCTCGTCCATCTGTGCGCGGCCCTTGTCCCTTACTGCCGCCTCGTACGTACGCGCTGTTGCAGCATATTTGAGCATTGACTGAACTCCTATCGAGCTAATGGAGGACGCTTCCGCCCATCTGGGCACACATCTGGCGAAATATCGCTGCCACGTGGGCGCGCAGGACGCAAAAAATGCAGCGGACGGCAGGCCGGACGGCTCGCCATTTGCCGCGCGGCCCCTCGTGCGTAGCAGTTGGCTCATCGATATCGTCGTCGCCCTGGCACATGAGCGGTCACTGTGGCTCAGACAGGAAGCGCGCCAAGACTTCCTTTTCTCCCGCAGTTCCAAGATCGTAAGGCAGAACTTGCTGATACCAACAAGTTTTCCGTGCCGTAACCAGTGCGTCAAACCGCAAACTATGGCTGACCGAATGCGTGCCTGGGTCTCGGCCCCGGTGGGTTGATACCATCCGCCGCCTGTATAACGCCATTCATGAAACGGCTGAGGATGGAGATGGATTGGCCGGCTAAGGGGCCGCTTAACGGCACCATTCTGCCGGTGACATAACCGGCTCGGCGCAGCATCTGATTGAGGATTCGGTTGCTGGCAGGGTTGAACTCGGTATTTCTAACGATATAGGACATGGGCTCTCCTCATTGACCATTGGACGTTGGCGCCCAGTTCAAGTAATTGTCGGCTTGTCACAATGTGCAGAGAGATTTGCCAGTTCACCGTCTCGCTCCAGCGCGTGGGTAATTTCCTCATGCGAAACTTGAAGTAATTGCCGCTTCCCAGTTGTGACCGTGACCGCTGGAATTTCGATGTACGTAGCAACTCTCCTGTATGCTGCGAAGCTCAAGCCATCGATAGGCTCCTCATCCACGACCACTCGATAGGTTCCTGCCTTTTGCTGTACCATCAGCGATTCCAAGGTGAACGGTTGGATGAAGGTAATTTCAGACTCGCTTGTTCTCATCGGAAAATACCTCGAGAGTGTTTCGCTCACTTTTTGATCGGCCAGCTGGCGGGAAATGTCGTTGCAGGTCGCAGCCGACGTCGCGGTACAATAGAATGCTTTTCGCACTCTCGCGGACATCCAGTTACGCAAGGTAAGGTTCACCATACCAAACCCTGCATCATGATGTACGAAACCATGGCCACTCCCGTGACCACGGCGCATTGGAAGCCGAGCGTGCACAAATAGTTTCGATTGTGTCGGTGATAAGAAAGCGAGGACATTGTGTCCTCCTTCGGTTTTGGGGCCAGGGTAGCAAGCCCTCAAACAGCAGCGCCCGTTACGTAGGCTGCCGAAGATTTCATCGTGCGCGTTCAGCCACCCTTTAGCAAGAAATCAATTAAGGTCATTTCGAGCATGCTGCGCATTAAATACCTGGTTCCATTCCACATTCTACGATTCAGGTGCGATCCTTGCAGTTTCGCGCTGCCCAAGTTTGACAACGGAGATCCCCCGGTCTGTCGGTCAGGAACAGACCGGGGCAAACATCATAAAATACGGCCTTAAAAGCAGTTGCATTCAAAATGCGGGACCTTTGAATGTCTCTTCATTATCACGCTTATGCTCGGAATCTTAATCGAGTCGCGTTACGGTCAAGATCGAAAGATTTTGTCGATCGCGAAGATAATTCTGTCGCCGTCTCTCAACTCAAAGCTCTTGTTTTCATGGGCACCAGCCATGATTATTCCAGCACGTTGATGATCGTAGTCACACGCGGTCATCAACGCTTCGTTCAAATCCAGTTCAGTCAAGGCTGCGGTGCTTACTGCCTTTCCGTTTTCGAATCTTGTCAGACGGAAATTTGCGGGCAGCATGCAAACTCTCCCATGGGAAATGCCGAACCAATACCCTTAGATCAGAAGTCCGAACGGCCTATCGTGATGGATGCTCGCGCGTTCTTTTTGTACAGGCGTGCTGCCACGACGTGGATTTTGTCGAGCATCCGATCGAATGCCACCAGAAGCTCGCGCTCATCGGTGACCTGATGTGGTAACCCGCGAATGATCACGTCGGCGTCGACGAAGAATTTGACCTCGAACATGCCGTCGTGGCCGAGGAAGCGGATGCGGCTTTTCGCATCGTCATAGCTTCGAGCTGCATTCGGAAACATCAAACTCATATGCTCCGCCCTCACATCAAAGTAAGAAAGGCGCAGAGGATAAGCACAGCAGGAACACCCTGAAGCAGCAGGAAAGAAATTGCCTTGTTTAGGATAATAGCGGAAGACATAACGTCCTCCTTTTATTGAGGCTAGGGTGTTAAACCCTCAAGCGGCAGCGCCCGCATCCAATGCTGCCGAAGCATTCTTCTTGCGCCTTTCTCCGTGGATACGCAAGTCAGAATCGGAGAAACAGTTTCAGTTGGGTTGAGAGGCAGCGGAACGCGTCTTGGAATAGCAGCGCTCATTGGCTCGGATTGCGTCGTCTGCCCCCTCTATGCGGAAATTACTTCCGCCGAGAGGGGTGCCAAGGGCATCTCATCCGCGAAACGTGTAGACGTTTAGTTGAGAGTATCACTAGGGCTACAAGCCCGCCCCAGACCCTGCGAGATCGATTGCCAGTAGTCTTTGGGTGCGAAGACGCCGTTCGTGCTTTCGATCTCAAGCGCCGGGTTTGGCACAGTCAGCTTTCGGATTACGACGTTGAGGTCGTTGAACATTATATGCGCGTTCTGGACGTGTACATAATCAGGCTTGATCTCGGCGCGCTTCGCCAACCTCAACCCAGCTCAGGTCTATGTGGCCCGGCTGTGGCGAGTATCGAGCGATATCACAGGAAGTTATCACACTCACCTTCCGACGTTAGTCGATCGGCTTACCACTGCGGCCTTGGTGCGGGCGCCGGCCCAACCCCGGTAGGATCGGCTTGGTTCGGTTCGCGACTGGACCTCTCGAATGAATTCCTGTGGGCGCGTGAAAAAACTGTGTCCTTCGGAACAGCGACTTCGAGTTGGCGGCTTTTCAGTGCCCTCTCACGTCGATCCCGACGTCGCGCAACCGCTGAAACTGATCCTCCTTATGATGATCAGGTCGGACGTGATAAGCTCGCTGGCCACAATTGATACCGTCACAGACGATCAATGGAAGCAAAGTGTCGTATTCTTCAGCCGCGGAGTTGAAGAACGCACAGACATGCCGATCCTCTCGCAGCATAGTTCCGGCGAACGGAATGGGCTGTGTGGTCGATTTCATCTTGGTCTCCCCGATTTATCTTCCATTGAAATGCGGCTTAGGAGCAGATCCTTAATTGTTCCAAGCTGTCAGCGATCTGGGCGAAATCCCTTAATCTACCGACCTGATTATCTCCCTAATGCTGACAGACGTCAGTGCAGCCCTGAATTTCAGTGGTATGCAACAAGGCTCATGTCCTTCACGTTGTGGCGATAGTGTGTGAAGATCTCTTTCCGGGTCCGGCCCGAAACGGCAACCCGACAGCACGTGTCGCGACATGCGTTGATCAGTCGAGCCTTCTCGAAAACACCATGCAGGGATCGAGCGCGCTCGGCGTGATCCGTACGGCTCTTTGGCCGCGCCGGAAGAATCGTCCGATGTGTCGGACCGGCCACAGGGTACCGGTTGTCCTAGATCGAGTGTCAGCGTGCGGAGAAGCAGCGTCGCCTGCTGACGGCGGACGTCGAAGTTGCCAAACACGACTGAGCGTCAGCACAGTTTTGCCCGATTCTCACGGAGATACTCCGTGAAGAATCCTAAATGATCAGGTTTGACGATGTGCAGCGAATACGAACAACGCATCTGCTATGCCGAATACAGCAATGTAATGCTAGATCTGGCGCTTGGGATCCCGACACAACAATCGGAACTGGACTTGGCGCCGCATGCCTTAATTAAGATTGGCGATATGGCTCCCGTAATACGCTGTGTGGGCGACAATACTGTCGAGCTAGCACAGATGAAGTTCGGCTTTCCGCCGGCCAGAAAGCACGGTCCGGTATTTAACATTCGATCGCAAGGAAAAAGTTTCAGCGATTGTCACCGGTGTCTCGTTCCGGCTAGCGCATTCTTGTAGTCTACCGGAAGAAAGCATTCGAAGGGCAAATATCGCTTTGAGCTCGTTGACGCGCCATTTATGGCGATCGCCGCGATCTGGCGGCGCGGCCGGAAAAGCCAGCCTTCGGCGTTCGCGATGTTAACTACATACCCCGGGTTTGATGTGGAGCCTTTCCATAATCGACAAGTCGTGGTCCTGCGACCGAGTGATTGGAAGGCATGGCTTGATCTTGAAAGGTCCCCGGCTGAGTTATTGCAACCGTTGCCGCGGGGCGCGCTGAAGGCGGAGGAAGCCAGGCCGTCCGAGTTTGGGATGGGACGGAGGTAGCTGCTTGTGCGAAAAGCGATAGCTGACGCCCCGGATCGCCTTGATGGCGCAAGTCGCGACGTCGAGTTCTGCAAGCCTGCCGGGTAACCGGCTGAGTGTCGGGTCGGACGTGGGTGCCGTTCGACCTGGAAATCCTGCGTTCCAAAATAATGTTTTATCATCGAGGGCATATTGCCAACCAGTGGACTGTGCACGCCCACTGATTGTAAGTAACTACTCTTGAACAATAGCACTCATAGTCACCAATGCGGCGGCTGTTATCCCAACAAACGCGTACACCTTCTGCCCGAATGTTAAGACGATACGCTTGACGTTGACTTGCTTTCCCTGCCAATAAAATCCGCCGTGCTTGTCGATGCCCAGGCAATCCAGTTCATCAATCCCGATTTTTCGGACGCCCTTAGGCCAATCGTTGACGTCCGGCCGTTGCCGGGACACTTCTTCCATTCCGTGTCGTTCGTGGACGAGCCCTCCTACATGGGTACCTTCTCCAGCGCCCGACGACATGTCACCCATAGCATTCGCGACGACGCAGAGTGCGATGATGAAGAAGCGGGCTGCCCGCTACATGATCAGCAGCGCCTGTCCGCTGTGCGAGGGCAAGCGGCTGCGCGAGGAGTCGCTATCGGTGACGTTCGAGGGCCTCGACCATGCCGAAATGAACAGACTGCCGATGGCGAAGTTCTCCGACATCTTCGCGCTGGCCACGACTCTTTTAATGGCGGCGCGGGATTAGACACGTTCACATATCGTAGTATCTCGGATTCGACTTACTCGTCTACAGGGTGCGATACGATCTACGACTTCTCCAGCCAAGACAAAATCGATCTTGCACACATCGACGCCAATCAAAAGGTCAGCGCCAATCAGGCCTTCACCTATATCGGCAAGGCGGCCTTCCACCGCGCCGCCGGCGAGCTTCGTTTCGAAAAGCAGGCATCGGATACCGACATCTACGGCGATGTGAATGGCGACAAGAAAGCCGACTTCGCCATCCACCTCGACGATGCAGTGGATATCTACAAGGCGTTCTTCATACTTTAGCGCACGGCCGCCGTGCGTATCTCCGGCCGGCGGGTTTTCTCATGGAACAAAATCTCGCTTGGTTAGTTCCTTGCGCGCATCAGGGAGGAGATTCGCGCAATGCATCCAAATGAACGTCCGAAATGTAGCGAGATCAAATGGTCACCCGTCATCGTTAACCGCGGCCCGCTTGACCAGCGCCGCGTTGAGACACCATTAGAGGCGATCAGCCTTATGAGGGCGATCTGGCCGCAGCCGTCGAACCTACAAGCGCACGCTACCAAGCTGTGTATTGAAGCGGTAGAGCGCAAGCAGACACCCGCACAGGCTCGCGCAGCGTTTCTCGCTGCCCTGATGGATGACAATCTGTCGGTCCACTGATTTTCGGCCAACCAGCACTGAGGCCGTCGTGTTGAAGAGCGCGGCGGTTTTTTTATTGGCTTTCATGAAGGGTGCGGCACTCTCGTTGCAACGCGAGGATCCCGCCATGACCGACGCAGAACGCGTTGAACAACTCGAAGTTAAAATTGGCCAAGCGTATCAGGTCATCGGCGCTCTTCTTGCTCGGCCTGATGGAGAACATCCTGACTTTGATTCACCGGGCGGCCAGCGTACGCTTTATTCGTTCGCCCACGAGCGATACGACGATGACTTCCTTCCGTTGGAGCATCCCCGCAAATGGCTACCGGCTACCTAATCTCAACCCTCGCCATCGTCTCGGGCGGCTTGGCCTTCTTGCGGCCGACCGTGTGGGCGTGCCTTGCTGCATTCGCGATGAACGCCACGGCTGTCTGGTGGTGTTGGCCGGTTTTGATAGCGGCGATGCGGCGCCCTTGATCGACAGTTGCCCGCTGGCGCTCCTTTTCTATCCAATGTCGAAAGACGGCCACACCGAAAGCCAAAAAACGCCGCGACCAAGCGGTTGCGGCGCGAGCGAGACATGTGTTCGGGATAAAATCCGCAGTAAATTTCTCAATAGGAACGGAGGAAATCAAGGCCGTCTCCGAAACAACGCTACAAAAAATGAAGTCAAAGACTGCCGAAGCGGGTATATCTGAAAACGGGCCGGTAAAGTTGCACTTTTGAGCTACTTTGGCGGTTGCGGGCGGCACCGTATGCGCGGAAACATTTCGGTGCCGCTTGCCTTGGCGCGGTGCCGGGCCACGCGGTCTTATTTCGAAAGCGGACTTAGCGGCTGCTCGCCCGTATGATGTACGGGATTATCCGGCCCACCGGCCTCAACCGGGTCTTTCTTTTTCTCGGACTGGCCGGTTCTTGCAGGCGGCACGTCCTGCTCGCCTGTTCCGGCAACATCCGGTAGAGGAATTGGCTCAAGGTCCATTTCCGGAGGCCGAGGCGCAAGATTTTCCGTGTCTGCGATTTCAGGATCCGACATGTGTTTCTCCCTTGCGGCTGCCAAAGAGGGATAGCAGTCCGGCCAAGGGCCTAGCCGAATGCCGCGACGCCTCCTCAAAAAATGGAGCGCTCTTCATCAACGCTGTGCGTCGAGCGCTCAAATCGAATGCCAATTCTGCCTCCAGAAGGAGGTCGTCGTTTTCTCTGTTGAAGTTGTAAGCCTGGCCCATGTGAACCCCCGTTGATGTGATGCGGGATGAACGATGAGAACACAGATTGGTTCCGATCACTTTCGCGGCAGCCTGAGAATCTGTCTGGCCGCAGACCCTGCCTTGTCAGGGGAAGGAGAACCTATGCCTACGATCGGCAAAGCCGCACATAACATCCAGTATTGCGGAACGGTCGACGAGGTCGCGGCGGCTATTGCTTGGCATGATGGTAATGTTCGAGCGACCATTCGCACACTGTTGAGTGACTGCCGCCACCTTAACGAACAACTGGCATTGGCCGGAGGTAACATGGGTATAGGCTATACGCGGGGCTGGCGACCGGTCTCGGAAAGTGTGCAATAATGGATGGCTTCGCAGACGACAAACAATGGAAAGCGCGTGCAGTTGCTGCCGAACTGGTGTCACAGGCAATCGAGGTACTGAAGTCCAGCGGTTTCGATGACCACTGCGCGTTGTCGGCGCT
The DNA here is from genome assembly GCF_001425605.1 of Rhizobium sp. Leaf453. Classification (GTDB taxonomy): domain Bacteria; phylum Pseudomonadota; class Alphaproteobacteria; order Rhizobiales; family Rhizobiaceae; genus Pararhizobium. Next base: position 39,374 of record NZ_LMRG01000013.1, read on the forward strand.
TGAAGATGCTTTGGAGACCCGCCGATTGGCATTCCAGCAGTCGCTCGACCGATTAAGCGTCACGACGAAACCAAAGCTGCTGTTGCCGACCTACTGGGCGCCTTTGGCACCGAGCCGCGGAGCCTTTACGACGTGGGCGTGCCTTTGGTCAGCGGCGGGTACGATCAGAACACTATCGTCAACGCCCTGTTCGATCTGGTGAGCGACGGTGCAATCAAATTGCTACCAGAGAACTCATTACGGGTGGTGCCCGGCAAGCTGCGACTGCCAGTTGGTGATCAGCGGTAAGGATCCCCTCCCCTTGCCTTTGGCACACTGGGGGCCATATCCCCATTTGAATGGAGAGAAAATGAACAAGAAATCAGCCCTCAGTTTATTTACAGTTGGACTTTCCACCATCATCATTTCCGGTTGTGTCGGCGACGGTGGTTCGTATGAACCTCGCTCTGCGGTGGCATATCGGGAGCGTGTGATTATCGAGACTGACGATGACCGCCGCCCGCATCGCCGCCAAGGCTTCGATCGGGAAGATCGGGACATTAGGATGGGTCACGAACGGGATCGACGTCACACTCGTGAGACCGTACGCAATGACCGCGATGGTGATCGCGATCGACCGGACAACCGCCGTTGCAGAGGACCTCGCTGCCCGGATGACGAAAATGAAAATCGACAGTTCCGTCCTCGGTTCTAACATCAAGGACACTCCGTCGCTCGGACAAATCGCATATAATCTTGGCTCCGGATCCAACCCAAGTATACGATCCGGCCTCCGATAGTCCCCAGATGGAGTAGGACGCTCGCGGTTTAGAACGTAAGCGTTGCGCGATACTGACGGCTCTTTGCCGCAATCAGGTATTGAAGACGCCCCGGTCCCTCCCAGCGACCGGGGTTTTCATTTGGCAGATGATCGATTGAACCGGCTTGGCCAACCGGAGGATAAGTCTGGGCGAGATGTTGCCTCGGTCTCAGAGCGAAAAGGCTGAAAGTTCTCTGTGCTCGCGGCATGCTGTGATGATGTTCGTGGACGATCAAAGTACCAGGACACAAGGACACAGCAAGGGCGACGCCCTGGCCCGCCTTTGATAAGTATAGGCGGCTTCTCGCTTTGCCTGGTTAAATTCCGGGACAATTCTTCACCGTTGAGAAGCAGCAGTCCGACCACGGCTCGTTCACTTAAACAGATGGGGAAGTGTTCGCTGCATGGCCACGTGGCAAAGTGACACGGTAGTTGAAGGGCGCTAACACATTGCGCTTGCGTCGATTTAATTCCAGCTCTGCGGAACACGAGGCAACCGAAGAGGTTTGGGAAGATCAAACCTGGGATAAGTCTCATGCCACATTTCTACTTTCACATGTCGACGAATGGAAACGTCGAGCGGGACGTAGAGGGGATAGAATTCAAAACTTTGGAAGAGGCAAGAGTTGATGCCGAGGCCAGTCTGTTCGAGATGGCCTCGGAAGCACTCGCTCGCGGAAAGAAACCTGACGCGCTTTCGATCGATATCTGTGATGAGGCGGGCAAGCTTGTAGCGAAAGTCAATTTCGAACAGAAGCCATAAGATCATCCTCCCGGACAGGGTTGTATTTTAGAATTTCGATTTTAAATTAGTTTATATCTATTGTGCTGCGGAGGTGTACAATCGGTGCACCAGTCCCACTGCACCTATCCTTTTCCTCGGCTGCGACTGTTTGAGAGACCAATCTGCTCTTGCCCAACTTTGATGGAGCAGAGCTATGTCTCTTCCCTTTTCGTTTTCCGAAACTTCACCCGAAACAAACGTTGTTCTTTTGGTGGAGGACGAACCCTTTATCGCGATCGATATGGCGGAAACGCTGTCGGCTGCCGGATATCCAGTAGAAACGCGATCGTCAAGATCGGACGCAACGCGCTGGCTCGCTTCGAATAGTCCGTCGGTCGCAATTTTAGATGTTCATTTGAAGGATGGAGACGGCACGGAGATAGCCTTGATCCTGCAGGATCGAGGTGTGCCCATCATCTTTTGCTCAGGGGGAAGCCCAGCAGATCTCCCCGCAGATTTTCAAGCTGCAGCCTGGGTCCGCAAGCCGTTCACCGAGGGCGAGTTACTACGCGCCATCCGGGGCGCTCTTGATGCGCGCGACTTTCATCAGCAGATGGAGGCGAGCGCATGACGGAAGTTAAGCCCGAAAAGCGCCGGCGTCGTGGCGCATCACCGCGCGGCGAGTTCGAAGCAGCAAAGAGTTTTGCAACCGCCAGTGAAGACGCACGTGTCGCCGCTGATAAACGCAAGTCAGAGGCATTGCGAATGGCGCGCCTCCAGCGTGAACAGGAAAATTCCCGGGCGTAATTTCGGTCGTAGTACCCCCGTCCGGCGGATGTCGGAACTATTTGAACATGTGATGGTTGTCGCAGTGGACTGTCGTGATTTCTCCTTGTTATCGTTGGCAGTTGGCTAAGGAAAGCCCGGCTCAAAACCGGGCTTTTTCTGTTTCGATGCGGTTGGTCAAAGCATCGCGACGTAGCCGGAGCGTGGCGCCCCGGAGCTTGTTGCTTCGCGCCAGCATCATCGTGATGGTCCGGTTCCTTTCTGCCAGAAGTGCCCTTGCGATCACGAGCGCGCAATGGTCATCGAAATACTCGTCGGTGACCCCAGCACGCGCCGCTACCGCCGCTTGCCATATATCCTCGGGAAAATCACTTATTACGCCCATGTGCCGACCTCAATAATCGCCCTGCTGTGCGGCGGGAAACGGTTGAACTTCGCGAAAGTTCTAAGGCAACCCCATAATTGTCTGTTGTTGCGCCCAAGGTTAACAGTCAGGAACATTCCTGAGTTCCTAATGTTATAGACCAAAATCGGAGATCTGGATGATACGCGCACCATCACACGTCGTCGGCGACAAACATCGCCCGCTAGAGCTCGAAGAGATGTTGGACGAGCCGTTTCGCAACCTCGTTGATGAGGCGGCAACAGCGGGATGGGATACCGCCGAAGCGCTAAACGCCTTGGACGCACTGGTTCGCAACTATCGCATAACTTATGAAATCGATCCTCATCCGGCCGACGACCCTGCCGTAAAAGATTCCGGTGACAGCAACGACTTCGGTGAATTCCCGTCTGCCGAGGGCCTGGTGAAAGCGTTCATCCATGGCCGGGAAAAGCCATGACAGGGCGAGTCACGCTGCTTCTAATCATTGCCTGTTCTTCGTTGTCGCGTCGCTTCTGATCTACGGTGTCAATTATCAGCCTGGCTCCGACAGCGGCGTAGGGCTGCCGGCGGTCGAGATTCAGTGAGGCAGAAATGGCGTTCTACGCTTGGACTATCCGAGTACCGAACCGCCAGCCGATCATGCGCGTTACTGAAATCGAGCAGCTTCACACCGTGATGGGCGTGCTGGATCTACCGGGCCTGCAATATGCTCAGGATATTACCGTCAGCGTTTATGGCGGGGTCGCTGACAGCGGCAAGTTTCGGCATGTCGATGTTGAGGATGGGTTCGACTGGTCTATGACGTGGACGAAGGTGACTGGCGCGACCGTCTAAAACGTACTACGGGAACAGTTTACAAATGGACGCGACGAAATGACAAATCTGGATTTGCGAGTCCAAGGACTGTTGACGATGGTAGCCGACAGGAAATTCATCGTGATCGACGGTTCCGAATGCGAAAATTTTTTTAATCGTTACCCTGTGCACGAGGCAATTCGCACGCGTCTTCTAGAAGAAACGCCGGAGGCTGGCGACCGCTTACGGTTCAACCTGACAACCAAGGGATGGGAGGCGGCTGGCTTGCCGCCCAACCTGTCTGTGATCCAAAGAATCAAATCTTGGTTTGCTCAATAGCCAGCCGGGGCTGTGGCGTTGGAGACAGGTCTTGCGACCGATAGACACGAAAAAGCCAGCTGCCTTGGGGGAAGGCGGCAGGCTCTCGAAATCGGCGCCAAATGCGGCACTGGCACCGATACACGAGCGAGAGTGGCCCGCACTCATGATTATTTTAGCTGCACCAGACCGAGAGGTACGGTGTGGCGTCAAACTATTAGGCAGCGATCCTGCGAGCAGCCTTGTCAGCAGCCTTGCGGTTGTCACCGTGCTCTTCGAGTATCTTCCGTGCGTCTTCGATGTCGATCCGGTGCTTCTTCGCAAACACCGTGGCCTCCGCCAGCGGCGTTGCCGCATGGACCTTGTCTGTCATAGCATCTCTCCTGATTTCGGCACACGCGGTAAGTCCATGATGGGTGCCTTTGGAGCTTATATGGTGATAGAGTGGCGGGATTACTACCCCGCCTCACCCAACCTTGTGGCCAGCATAACGTCTCCTCAACGATAATTGTCTTGCTTAGTGAGTGGATAACGCGCAGGATTTTAATGTCGATGGCATTTGAAGCGGGCGCCATTGCGTAGAGGTTGAATACCTTCGCCCCAACAAAAGGAGGACTATGATGTCTTCCAACATTCCCCGCGACTTTCTCGAAACGGTGGAAATGCAAATGATCTGGCGCGTGCTCGAGCGCGCCGGCTATTACGGTACGAAGTCTCAGGTCGATGCTGATATTAGTAGGGACGCTGCAAAATTCCTCTTGAAACTGTTTCAAACCGGCATCGACGCTGAAGACGACCTTGTCGCGGCACTCGATGCGCGTGGAAGAAGCAGCGTAGATGGGGGCGACACCCCTCGGCAGGTGCGCCTTGAAGCCGTCGACCGATGGGCCGACGAGGGTGGATCGGTGTTTGAAAGCTAACGCCCGTAGAGTTTGGGGAACGGGGGTCTGCTTGGCCACGTAAAAGCGTATGGTGAAAATTTGGTCAATCAAATCTTGAAACCGTTTGAGCCGCACCAATATCAGATCTACCCCAACACCGTGACAAGGAGGATCGCAATGCTTGCTGACGTGTATTTTTCAGTGCCTTTGAACGTTGCTTTTCCCAACGGGATGACGCGTACGTTCGAGAGCTTGAACGACACGGTCGATTTTCTCGAAAATGAATGGCCGCTTCGACATGGCGAACGGTATAAGCGCGCCTGCGAAAAGTGCCGGGCCGCGCTCGCGAGGCGGACCCCTGTCTCTATCGCCCGTGAGGCCTTCGTGGCAGCCTGCCTTGAAGCCGGCCTGCCAATCCAGGCTGTCTCTCCCGCGTGGCAACGCACTGGATCCAGTTCGTCTGGCCGCATGAGCGCTTAGCAGCCACCTCAGGACCAGCGGACCATTTGTTTAACCCATCCCGCGCATTCCGGCCGGATTCGGGATTTTAGGAATGGGATTAGAGAATGAGGTAGCACAGATGGGAAATGAGTATGTTGATGCGGTTGAAGCGGCGATCGAACGTACGGTGAATGCTCGTCGCAATCTCATGGCAGCAGTTGGCACGCGTGATGGCGGAGACAAGGCTATCGACAACATCATTCGATATCAGAACGCGCTTGAAGCGCTTTATCGTGCCCGCGATAACGAGAAAAGCCTGCTAAGCCCGGACGTATAGTCCGTAGGAACCAACTTATGTGGCGAGCGGCTCACCGCTTGCTTCGCCTGCTACGGGCTTAAGGGTGCTGGAACGGCAAGCAATCCTTAATCCTTCTATGGCGCAATGGGCGGATGGCAAAACGTCCCCCAAAAACCATCGGCCTTCGTACCGAGGCTGACGCGCCACTGAAAAGCCGCGCTCCGGCTGCTCGCGACCCTCGCCAACCCGCCCTGCCCTTCGACCCGATGCCGGACAGGATAGAGCCGTGCCTTGCGCTGCTGACCGGCAAGCCGCCCTCGCGACCCTCGCCAACCCGCCCTGCCCTTCGACCCGATGCCGGACAGGATAGAGCCGTGCCTTGCGCTGCTGACCGGCAAGCCGCCGAAGGGTGACGACTGGGCTTTCGAAATCAAGTGGGATGGATACCGGCTGGCGGTGCACGTCGAGCCGACAAAGGTCCGGATCCTGACACGAGGCGGGCATGACTGGACGTCACGTTTCACCGGTATCGCCAACGCCGCGAGGAATCTTGGCGCGGCAACGATGATCCTCGATGGGGAAGCGGTCGTGCTTGATGACCAAGGCCGACCTGATTTCGGCGCGCTTCAGGCAGCGCTTGGCGGCCGAGGTGGGAAACGCGACGCCAGAGCAGCCATCTTT
>NZ_LMRG01000014.1 GCF_001425605.1 Rhizobium sp. Leaf453
TTAAACGGACGATGCACGGCCCGCATAACGCGCCCGCTCGGCATCGATCTCGGCCTGCGAATAAGGATCGGCCTTATTGTCGAAGGAGGTCCAGCCCTGCCCCTCGTACGCCGTTCGGCGAGCCGGCAGATCGACCCAGTTGGAGCGCTGGAGGATAGCTTCGGCTTCCGGGGCACGGGCGTCATCGACCTTGGCGGTCACCAGGGTACCGCCTCGGCGCACACCTTCGGCGTAGACGTGAGCATCACGCTCATCGACACCAGAATCCGTCAGAGCTCCGACAATACCACCTGCCGCACCACCGACAACCGCGCCGGCAACAGCACCGGCAGCGGTGGCCGCCAGCCAGCCTGCGGCAACAACCGGTCCGACACCCGGGATCGCCATGATGCCAAGGCCCGTCAGCAGACCGCCGACGCCGCCGACCGCAGCACCGATGCCGGCGCCGGTGCCTGCATCTTCGGCCACATCATTGTCGTTGTCCTTGAAGCGTCCGTCCGAGTTGTTGGAGACGATGCTGATATCGTTGTCCGAAATACCTGCGGCTTTGAGCTGGTCGACGGCCGAAGTTGCATCGGAATAATGGTCGAAAAGGCCGGTTACGGTCTTTGTCATGGTGTTTCTCCTCGTTGTTGTTCTTGAGACGCGCTTACTTGGCGACGATGTTGCCCTGGTAGTCCATCGACACCGTCACGGACTTGCCGTCCTTGGTCGCCTTGGCCTGCCACACGCCCTTGTCGTCGAGCTTCAGGTCGGTGACCTCGGCATAACCCGCTTCGGTGATGCGATCCTTGGCCTGACCTTCGGTAAAGCTGTTTGCGCCCTCGACTGGCGCGGTTGCGTTCTGGTCGGAAGGCGTCGCGACTGCTGGCGTATCGCCGTCCGGGTTTGCCGCCGGCTTGGTTTCCTGTGCGAAGACCGAGGTTGCGGAAAAAGCGACGGCCGCCGCTGCGATAAGNGCGACTGCTGGCGTATCGCCGTCCGGGTTTGCCGCCGGCTTGGTTTCCTGTGCGAAGACCGAGGTTGCGGAAAAAGCGACGGCCGCCGCTGCGATAAGAAGTTTCTGCATGGTGTTCTCCTTGCGGGATCGTTGAATGATCCTCGACGACAGAACACTCAAAGAATCAAATGGTTCCGAGGACCGGGGCCGCCAATCACGCCCTAGACCTTTGCCGGATCCGTCCCAGACTAAAGTCTCATGCCGTGCGACTGCTGGACCAACGCCAGATGGAAATTTGTCCGTCGCAGCGTGGTGCTCAAACCTTTACATTTGGAGCAAAAATGCAAAAAGCACGGCGAGGAAGACCCGGCCGTGCTTGTTTGAGCAATTTCCGTTTTTCAGTATGGGGAATTACACTGGCGCCTTGGTCCATAGTTCGGCTGATAGGTGTTGTCATAGGCGCGATAGCTGCGATACCTGTTCATACACCATTCGACATGGCTGCCAGCGTACCGAACTGGTCGGTCAGCCACGACTCCACCGATAATTGCCCCGGTGGCAAACGCGGCGAGAGGAAACCACATTCCATTGTACTGACGATAGCCGCGGCGGCGCTCGTGATAACCGCGGTGGCCATTATAGTAGGCTGCGTCGCCACGACGGTGGAAGCCGTGGCGGCGGATATCATCGTGGTGACGCCGACGGTGCTGCACGGTCTCGACATCTTGGGCAGGCAAACTAATATGCGGCTGTTGAGGGGCGACGAGAGCGTGTACCGGACCGAACGACGTTGCGAACATGATGGCGGAAAGCGCCAGCGGTGCTACTCTTAAAGCTGAGAGGTTCATCTTTATCTCCTGATTGAGCGGTGAGGCCATCTCACGCTTCGTCTACTGAATGATCCCCTCGCTATGTGGTTCCCCGCTGACAGCCTTCTGCGACCTTTGCTTTGACACGTGGGACTTTCGTCTTGCTTTCTCGCAGCAATAGACCAAGAGGCGCGGTATCGACGCTCCAAAATGGAACCCTGTTCCAGCGGTTGCGTTCGGTGGCTCAATGATAACGCTATCGGGATGCGGCAGGTCGTTTCGAGTTCATTCTGAACCCTTCCCAAAATGACCGGTCTCGCTTGCCTCTCAGGAGCGGTCGGAACGCAGGAGCCATCGATGACCTGTCCTATCCTGCCCGTTCTGGGCATTACACTCTCTCTCACCGCGATAGCGGGGAGTGTCATGGCGATCCCCAATTACCTTCCCGAGCGTGAAGTCAAAAAGCTGGGCAACATAGACATCACATCGCTCTGGACTTCCCGTCCGGTGTCGGTCGATCCCGGCAAGCAGAATTTTGAGCGCCTTCCCGCTCTGGTCGTCGAGCTGCCTAAATCAGCAGAGATGAACCCCGGCGTTGACAACATCGTCATAAGTGCGATCCAACCTTCGAGGCAGGTTGCCCGACATGACCTCTCCATCGATGGCGAAAAGGCGGGCGGCGGCCAGATCTTAAATTATCAGGTAGATACGGAAATGGCGGCATGGTGCGCCGATCGTTATAGGTCCTATCGCGTTTCGGACAACACATATCAACCGTACAGCGGTGCGCGTCGACAATGCGAACCGCCGTTCACGGCGTCGGTCAATGGCTCGGAGACCGCCGACGTCGTCCAGGAAGCATCCAACATCGGTGCGATCGGCTATTCCGGTGATAGCCATGTCCAGTGGTGCTTCGCGCGCTACCGCTCCTACGACCCCGGCAACAACACCTACCGGGCGTTTAGCGGCGAAATCCGCTCCTGCGTGTCTCCTTATATTTGACGGTGAGGCGATGTATGAATTCGTCGGCTTTCCCGCTCCCGCTCGTTGACGAACCGCCTCCCCGCCATAGTTTGTGACAAACAGTTCGCAGGCTGACAATGCTGCGTTGGGAGTATCTGACAGGGATGCACGCTTTCTCCAAAGGCGATTACTGGAAAGCACCTTCGCTGGCCCAGCAGTTTCTTCTCGTGGGAGGCTTGGTGTCGCTCGTCGCGACCATGATCGTCGGAGCGTTCGTCAGCAGGCTCATTGAAGATACGGTCACCAGGAATTCCGGGGCTGCGACTGCTCTCTACGTCGATAGCGTCATCGCACCTCTGCTGCCGGACATGCAGGCCAGCACCAACCTGAGCGACTCCGTGAAACAGGCGCTTGACGAGACTCTGGGCCAGGGAGCGCTTGGAAAACGGCTAATGTCGTTCAAACTCTGGCGACCCGACGGCGTAATTCTGTATTCCAACGACAAAGAGCAGATCGGCCAGAAGTTGCCACTCAGCGACGGCCTGCAGGCAGCGCTCACCGGAAAGATGGTTGCTGAGTATGACAACGTCGACGATGTCGGGAGCGAGAGCGAACGCGAAAGCGGCATGCCGCTCCTCGAGGTCTACAATCCGGTGCTTCAGCCTTGGTCTGGCGATGTCGTGGCGGTTCTTGAGTTCTATGAGGTTGCGACTGATTTCCAGCGCAGCCTGACCCATGCCCGGCTGCAGAGCTGGATTGCTGTGGTGGCGTTCACCATGACATTCTTCGCCATTTTGTCTGCCCTCGTGTTCAAAGGGAGCAGGATGATCGACAGCCAGCGTGAGGCGTTGAAGACGCGGATCCAAGACCTCTCAGACCTTCTCACGCAGAACGGCGAACTCAGCGCGAAGCTCCAGCGTGCGAGCCAACGCACGACGGCGTTGAACGAGCGATATCTGCGGCGGTTGGGCGCCGAACTGCACGATGGACCGGCCCAGCTTGTGGCTCTTGCGGCACTAAAGGTCGACAGCGATGCCATCAGCAATCCCCGCACGCCGCGGAAGGTAAGGGACGGCGAGATCTCATCGATCAAATCCAGTCTGGATGATGCGATGCAGGAAATCCGGACCATTTGCAGTGGCCTTGTCCTGCCGCAGATCGAAGGAGCCGATCTCAGGGAGATCATAGAACGGGCAATCAAAGCGCATACGCAGCGCACGGGCACAGCGGTGAGGTTGTCGATGTCTCCCATTTCACCGCTGCTCTCGACCGTCTCGTTGTCCGTAAAAATCTGCGTCTACCGTTTCCTGCAGGAGGCGCTCAACAACGGGTTCCGGCACGGCGGCGGAGCTGGACAATATGTCGTGCAGACCTTTGACGGTCAGAACGTGTCCATAACTGTCGGTGACATCGGTCCGGGCTTCGAGCCGGCGGACATCAAACCGTCGAGTCTTGGACTGTCGGGCCTGCGCGAGCGGGTCGAGAGCCTCGGCGGATATTTCGACTTGAAAACATCGACCCAGGGGACTGTGCTGCGCATGTCCCTGAACCTGCATGAGATGGAGCCAGCATGAGCAAAGAGATAACGATAGGCGTCGTCGACGATCATCCGCTGTTTCGCGAAGGCGTCATGCGTATCCTAGCGGAAATCCCAGGCTTCCGGATCGTTGGCGAAGGATCTACCTCCGATGAGGCTCTTTCGTTGAGCACCACCCTCAAGCCGAGTATCCTGCTCATGGATATTTCGATGCCGGGCGGCGGGTTGAATGCAATCGAGCCCATCCTGCAGGCTAACCCTGCGCAGAAGATCATCATGCTGACGGTATCGGAAACGGGCGATGACGTGATGAGTGCGTTGTCAAAAGGTGCGAAAGCCTACGTACTGAAAGGCGTCGGGTCACGGATCCTGGCTGACATCGTGAGATCGGTGGACGCGGGTGACACGTATGTCTCGCCGTCGTTGTCGGCACGGCTGCTGTCCGACATGTCATCATCCGAAGCCTTGGCAAAGCGGCGAAACCCGATCGACAATCTAACAAATCGCGAGCAGGAAGTCCTCAACCTTGTGGCCGAGGGCTTGAGCAACAAGCGGATAGCCCTGCGGCTCGGCGTGCATGAGAAGACGATCAAGCAGCACATGACCCACATCTTCGCAAAGCTGGGGATCAGCAATCGAACGGAAGCGGCCATGACTTTAAGGGACGCAACGACCCGCACTTGAGAGATTTCCAGGACTTAAGTCCTGCATGATCACGGCATAGGTCGTGGCCGGGAACAGGTTTAGTTTCATGACGTTCAGCTCCTGTGAAAAAACATTGGAGACTGCCATGAACACGAAACTCATTCTCGCATCAGCCTTTGTAACGGTTGCCCTGGGCGGTTCTGCCTGTGCTGATGACGCCAATAGCGCGGTCACAGGAGCCGCTGGTGGCGCGGTCACAGGTGCGATCGTCGGCGGCCCGGTCGGTGCTGCCGTCGGTGGTGCTGTCGGCCTCATCGCAGGTGCTGCCATCGACCCGCCGCCGGAACGCGTCGTCACCTATGTCCAGCAACAGCCCGTGCAGAACTCCATTGTCGTCAAACAGCCGATCGTGGTGGGAAAACCCGTGCCGCAGGAGGTCGTACTGACGCCCATCGCGGAGGATCCGCGCTACTCGTATACCGTCGTTAACGAACAGCGCGTCATCGTCGACCCGCAGACACGCACGGTCGTGCAGGTCATCCAGTAAGACAACAGCTTCCGCGTTTTTGGACGCGGCAGACAACGGGGAAGATGACAACTGAACCGCCTGATCTGCCTCGTTAGCGTGATTGTCATCATCGGCACGTAAGGCTCGCATGAGCTGCCCCAGGAGGGGCGACGCGGAAGCGCCGCCCCGATCATCCCGAGACCGAACAATACCAACATACACACGAGATACGACAATGTCCTACGACAATACCGTTAAGCCATCCTCCTCTCTCGGGGGTATGATCTTCTTTCTGCTGCTCGTCATGATCGGAATTTCGGCCACCATTGTTTCGACAGGCATGATTAACACCTCGGAGCGACAGGCGAAGGTCTTTATTCCCGTCGCCGGCGATACGCTCGCTGCGAAGAAATAGTTGCGGTTTGTCCCGTCGCCCGCAACGCGCTGTGGTCAGCCGGTCTTAAGCATGCAACCGGTATCATGGCTCTAATTTTAAAGGACACGTGGCCATGTGGCTTGAGCTGACGTCTGAGAGCGATGAGAAATTGTACGTGAATGCCGACCAGTTCGTCGTTATCTATCCGGTCAATGAGAACAAGCTCACAAGAGTCCTGACGCCCGCCGGCCCAATAATGGTGAAGGAGCCGCTGGCGTTCATCCAGTCCAAACTCGAACAGTTGGCGGCCCAAAAGTCGGTTTGACCCGCAGCGTTCAGCGGCGAAAAAGCCGCAGCCGGATCTCGTCTCCCAAGGTGGCACGGCGGTTGACGATGGTGCGACCCTTGGAGTCTTTCATGATGTATCTGCCATTGCGAACGACTTCGCTCATTCCATCATCGTGGCGAACCGAAAGCGATGCGGAGCTACCCTTGCTGGTCACACCCTTGTCCTTCGCTCCCTGAGAGTTCGAGTTTCCTGGCGTCTCGCTCTTGCCGCCCTTGTTTCCGCCGCCGTTTCCGTTCCCTCCGCCGTTATTATTGCTACCTCCATTTCCGTTGTTGCCGTTTTTTGCCAGTGCGGTCTGAAGCATAAAGCCGTTTGGGTAGTCCGACACGCTCACCGAACAAGGAGCGGCGGCGATGAGCGCACTGAGGACAATCGAAAGCTGAAGCTGGACGTTCTTTTGGCGCGTTGGCACGACTCACTCCCTGAATGCAAAATTGCATACTATCCGGCATCACCAGCGAAGCGGCCGAACGGCGGGTTGAGATGGCGCGGGCCGCATCTCAACTTATACTCTGGTTGCGCCCGTCTGGATCGTCAATGCTAAGCCTTGGCTTTCGTGGAAAGTGGGACCTTTCGCCCGCCCCAAGTGATACTAAGGTCCTGTGACCGGGTCGTTGAAAGCGCCACACCGCAGAGAAATCCGGCCTTGAGCACGCGCCTGCCCGGCCAAGACGTCAAAAGTCTAGGTCTCATGGAAGACTGAAGTCGGATGCCTTGGTGAGAGCACATGCGCTATGATCGTTGACAGATTGAACGACCCGGCGCGGCGAGACGTCGCGCAGGCGCATCACAGTGGAGGTAATTGGTATGACGGACGGGTTCACGATCTACGCCTACACTTTGGGGAACGGAAGTTCGCTGTCCTATGTGTCGGACGAAACGCGCGCGTATCATGACGCTCGCAGTCATCGCCGCTTCTTGCGCGAAGATCCAAACCGACACGTTCCCGAGCGAACCGGAATTTACCGGGTTCAACTGCGCCGCTTGCCTGTAGACGCGATACTCGACATCCTGAATGATCACGGTAACGTGGTGGAAAGGTTCGTGGAGGCCATGGAGCCGATTGGGATCGTCGTCGATGTGGAGGAAACGGCCCCGTGACCCATTACGCCTGGACGATCAAAGCCGGCGGGCAGCACGACGTCCAGAAGGTCACGACGTTGCCGGAGCTCTATGACGTGCTGCAAATGTTGAAGCTGCCAGGGATAGCGCCGCCGGCGTGGTTGACCATGGATCCCTGGCGAGACGAATTGCCTTCCGATGGCTGTTACGTCTTCAATGAAGGCAGCTCGAATGAGTGGTCGGTGGTCTGGACGAAGGTAGCCTACGGTCCCGGCGATGAAGGCTAAGTGTGTCCGCGGATTTTTACCGTGCCGGCATCGTTTCGTGCGGGCGACCGCCACCCTAAGGAACGCTAGTGCATTGGAATTTTCGAGCTGGCGTCGCGACTGCTATCACGGAGCTTCCGAACTTTAGGTGAAGTATTTTTGCGTCGGGAAACATTTATGAAGAGTGGGCATCCATTCACTGCATAGCGTCCACGCTCAAGCGCTTCGCTCACATTTCATGCTGAGTTTGCAAGCAACCCTCGGAACGCGCGGTTTGGACTACAGCCAACTGGACGACTGCAGATAAAGAGCAGGGCAAACATAATTACTGAATCTCTTCAGCGTTCGATACGCTTTTGGCTCTGCGACAGCATACGTTGAGCCTCACGCGTCCGTGCGCAGACTAGGGCGTCCCAGAGCTTCTGGCCGACATGCCAACGTGTATGTTCTGAACCGTGGGTCATTGGATCGCTTTCTGGTTAATCTCTTAAAAATCTTATAGAGGAAAGGGGCGGCGAGTTGCAGCAGAGAGCTTGCATTGCAGCAATGCATTTCCGCATTGCTGGGCGCTCTCGGGGCGCGGCACCAGCGCAAGATGAGAGTTTCGTTTCAGAAGCACTTGCAATAGATTAGCTCGACCAAGAGAGTTCAGGACAACCATGCAACTCCCCATCAAGTCGATCCTGGTTTTTCACGCCGCCGGTCGCGCAGGAAGCATTTCGCGTGCCGCAGAAGAGCTGCGAGTAACGCCATCCGCCGTCAGCCAGCAGATTCAGTTGCTGGAAGGCCAACTCGGCGTCACGCTTTTGGCGAAGGCCGGCCGCGGGATCGTATTAACGGAGGCGGGTGAGCGATATTTCTCGATGATCGCCGACCAGATCGAGCGTATCGAAGACGCCACCGGCACAATCCGTGGTTTCAGGTCAGTGACGACATTGACCGTGCGCGCTACCCCAACCCTGTCCAACAAATGGCTGCTGCCGCGACTGAGCACCCTGCTCGACAAGCATCCTGACCTCGAGCTTCGCCTCGATGGCACCAACGAACCGACAGACTTCAACCAGGAAGCCGTCGATATCGAGATCCGGCATGGGGACGGCCGCTGGCCCGGCCTTTTCGTCGAGGGTGTCGCAGACGAGCAGTTCTATCCGGTCTGCTCTCCAAATTATGCGCCGGCTGGCAGCATGAAGCCTGAAGACCTGCTCGATCATCGCCTTATCCATTCTGCAAAATCGCAAGCACAATGGAACGGCTGGTTTCCCTTAGCCGGAATTGCACCAAAAGAACGTTGGCGCCGTATCCTGTTCGACCGCAGTCACATGGCCATTGACGCTGCGATCCGGGGTATGGGCATCGCCCTCGAGAGCACACTCATGATGGGAGACGAGATCGAAAATGGGCGTCTCGTCTGCCCGGTGGCGTCTCCACCAGTCGTCAGGATCACGACACAATGGATCGTTTGTCCGCGTGATCATCTTCGGCAGAAAAAGGTGCGCATATTTCTCGATTGGCTGCGACTGGAAAGGGAGACTTGGCAGAAAACCTATCCATCGGGCTCTCTGTCAGGTTGAGTGAGCGGGATCAAGCAACTCGACAGCCGCCCTCTCGGCAATCAAATCTGGCGGCAGCGTAATTCCCAGCCAGATTGCCTCTTCGACGCCGCCGGGTACCTCCAATGTGGCAAGCTGGCTCTCCAGCAATGAACCGGTGGCGAAGTGCCCCTCCCTCGCTTCCAACCGCGCTGAGATCAATTCCGGGGCACCATTTAAGAACAGGAAGCGGACCCCTGGTAGCCGCTCTCGAAACAACTCCCGATAGCTGCGCTTCAGGACTGAACAGGCGATGACAACGGGCGATTCGTCGATCGCCAACGCACTATCGCACACGCTGTTTAGCCAAGGCATGCGAAGTTCATCCGTCAGGGGATGGCCGTTGCGCATTCGCTCGACGTTTTCGGGAGAATGCAAGTCGTCCGCCTCGATGAAGGCGCAGTCGAGAAGGCCGGCAAGACGCCGGCCTATCTCTGATTTCCCAGTCCCGGCGACACCCATGACCACGATAAATCCGGGGTATTTGCCACTCTGGATGGGGGAGACTTGCCGACCTCCCATGTCAATACATCCCCAGCAGACGGATCGGACCGAGTGTCAGGATCGGGAAGAGCACAAGAGCGAAGATTGCCAGCGTCAACACCGCCATCGGCGCAAGCGAACCACGAATGACGTCCTCGACCCTCATATTGGCCACCTGTGCCGCGGCGAACAGGCAAACGCCGACCGGTGGCGTCACGAGACCGAGTGTCAGCGTCATCACCGTGACGATCAGAAAGTGGATGGGATCGATGCCGAGCGCCTCCACCGGCGGCATCAGCACCGGAATGAGGATGAACATGGCCGGAATGGCCTCCATGAAGATACCGATGATCAGCAGGAAGACGAAGATGACCAACATGCCCGTCAACGGACCGAGGTGCATTGCCTGCAGCAGATCGGCAACCTTTTCCGGCAAGCCGTCATAGGTGAACACCCAGGCGGCAATCTGCGATGTCGCCGCGATGAACAGGATCGTCCCGGAAATACGCGCCGTCGAGATCAGGATTTCCGGCAATTCGCTAACCGGAAGCGTGCGGTAGACCAGAACCCCGAGTATGCCGACATAGACCACAGCGATCGCGGCTGCTTCGGTCGGCGTGAACAGGCCGCTGGCGATCCCGATGATCAGGATCAGCGGCGTCAGCATCGGCAGAATGGCGCGAAGACCGCTGATGACAACCATGCGCAGATTGAAGGGTGAAGGAGGATTGTAACCGTAGTAAACGGAATAAAAGTGGTTGAAGACCATGAAGGCGAAGGCGATGAAGAGGCCTGGCACCAGACCGGCCACCAGCAGCGTTCCGATGGAAACATTCGCGATCGAGCCGGCAATGACGACGAGGATCGATGGCGGAATGATCGACGACAGTGTCGCGGTACAGAGTGTCATGCCGACCGCATAACCCTTTGGAAAGCCGTGGCGCTCCATGGCCTTGATCTCGATGGCGCCAACCGAGGCGATATCGGCGACGGAAGAGCCGGATACGCCGGAGAAGATCACCGATGAGATCACGTTGACGTGGCCCAGGCCGCCCGGCAGCCAGCCGACGATGGCTTCAGCGAAATCGAAGATGCGCTCGGCCACTCGCCCGCGCTCCATCACCGTACCAACCAGAATGAACAGAGGTACCGCAACCAGCAGAAACGAGTTCATCGAGGAGAACATCGTCTGTGACAACAGATCGAGCGGCATGGAGGTGAACAGCCACAAGGTGGCGACGCTGGCCAGCGCCAAGGCGACAGCAAGCGGAATGCCGAGCATGCTGAGCCCGAAGAACGCGACGAGAAGAAAGACCGACATGGATCAATGTCCTGATGTGATGGACACATCGGCATGGGCAATCTCGCCCGCCGGAAGTCCGAGTTCGGGAAGGGCGATCAGATCACGACGGCTGTGCAGCGAATCGATGATCGCCAAGATCGCTATGACTGCCGAGACCGGCATGACCATGCCGATGAGCCACATGGGAATGGGCAGGGTCGCGGCCGTTTCGTTCATCATGATCTGCTGGCGCATGAGCGTGAACCCGGTCCAGCCCATCAGCCCGAAGAAGAGAACGGATGACCCGACATAAATCGGTACTGCCAGGTGCTGGAACAACCGACGGCCCATGACGAGGAAGACAACGACGCGGGCGCTTTCCACCGTCCGAAAACCTGCCGCAAGGCCGAGAAAGACCATCCATATAAAGAGAAAGCGAGTGGCCTCCTCGGTCCAGGGCAACGGGTGCCCCGTCAACCGGCCGACAACCTGCAGAAGGACAACGATCAGGACGCCGGCACAGGCAGCACCCGCCGCAACATCGGCGATGATCCTGACCACGGTACCCAGCAGTGAACTCATGGAACTACGCATACGAATGCCCTTCACAGGAGTGCATGGACGGATGGATAGCCGGCACCTTGTCTTCAGGCAAAGTGCCGGCGAGGCATCAGTTCGTGGTGGCGAAGGCGCGCGTGCGGTCGAAGAAGGACTGGTCCTTCACGAGTGCGGAGAACTTCTCCTCGAGACTGGCCGCAATATCAACGAAGGCCTTGCGCTGATCGTCGGTCAGCTCGTTGACCTCCATGCCATTCGCCTTCAGCGTCGCGAGCGACTTTTCGATATCCGCGGCATCATTCTCGGCCTTCCAGGCTTCCGTCTCCTTCGCCGCATCGTTCAGTGCCGCCTTGAAGGCATCGCTCAAGCCATCATAGCGTGCCGGGTTCATGCCAAGAACCCAGGCATCGGCAATGTGGTTGCTAATCGTTGCGTAAGTCTGGACTTCGTAGAGCTTGGCGCTGACCGGCACGTTGATCGGATTCTCCTGACCATCGACGACTTTCAGCTGCAGAGCGTTATAAACTTCCGCGAAAGCCATCGGTGTCGGGGCGGCACCCATGGCGCCGAAAAACTCGACCCACAGCGGGTTGTTCGGGACGCGGAGCTTCATGCCCTTCATATCGGCGGGGGACGTGATCGGGAGCTTGGAATTGGTGATCTGGCGCAGCGGACGCGACCAGAGATCGACACCCTTGATGCCTATATTGCCGAGATCCGACTGCAGTTCCTGACCGAGATCGCTGTCGAGATAGGCCCGCAACTGCTCGATATCGCGGAACTGGTAGGGTATCGCGATGGCCGTGAACTTGGGATTGAAGGTCGCGTAGAGCGATGTCGAATTGAGCAGCATATCCAGCGAGCCGCCGGCCAGCTGCTTCACGCCGGCCGAGGGATCACCGCCATAGAGCGTGCCGTTCGGGAAGACCTTGATGGTCAGTTCGCCATTGGTCTTGGTGGATACGATTTCGGCAAATTTCTTTGCAGCCAGCGTGATCTCCGATGTGTCCGCGTCCGGCGTGGACAGCGTCAGGGTTTCCGCGTGGGCGATCGAGGCGGTCATCAAAGCCGCTGCAGCGATCAGGCTGCGAAGGGTGTAGTGTCTCATGGTCATTCCTCCCGTTGATGGTCAAACTAGCATGCGCTCGGCATGTTCATTTTGATTCATGCGTTGCAGTTGGCGGATGATTCCGCTGTGGTCCAGATCGCCATCGCCATTATCGACCATAGCCTGGAAGAGCCGGTCAACCTCCTCGCCGACCGGTAGTGTCAAGCCACGGCTTCGCGCAAAAGCCAGCGCCGTGGATGTGTCTTTAACCTGATATTTCGCGGGGCCGCCGGGCGCGAAATTGCCCTCGACCATGCGCAGCCCGTGTTGGCGAAAGACCGTCGAGTCGGCGAACCCGCCGAGCAGAGCTTCGCGGACCTTCGCGGGGTTCGCACCGCCACGCGCAGCAAGTGTCAGCGCTTCGGCGACAGCGCAGATCGTCGATGCGACGATCAGCTGGTTTGCAAGCTTCGTCAGCGCGCCACTGCCAGGCGGGCCGACATGCGTGACACGGCCAAGACAGGCAAAGACCGGATCGAGACGGTCAACCACGGTCTGCTCACCGCCGGCCATGATCGCCAACGTGCCTTCCTTGGCCCCCTTTTCCCCGCCCGAAACGGGTGCATCGAGACAGGCGATGCCGCGTGCTGCTGCCGCCTCGCCTATCGCGATGGCCGTTTCCACGGGGATGGAACTCATCACGACCAGTATCGACCCCGGCCGCATTGCCCGGGCAACGCCGCTGTCGCCAAGCAACACCGCTTCGCAAACCGGGCCGGAGCTCAGCATGCCGATGACCACATCCGCATCTTTCGCTGCCGCGTTCGGCCGCTCCACGATCGAAATACCTTTCGACTGAAGTACAGCGGCCTTTTCCGGTGTCCGGTTCCAGACCTGAACCTGAAAGCCTGCATCAGCCAGGCGACCGGCCATCGGCGCACCCATGATGCCGGTACCGATGACAGCGATGCGATTGATCTTGCTGGTCATGACTGTATGTCCCGCCTGTCAAGGATATTGCCGCGCAGAGAAGCGAACCGGCCGCTCTTCCACGATCAGCGGCGGGAAAGCCTCCCGAAAACGCCCCAGGTGAGGCGTTTCCAGATGGGCGTCGAACGCCGCGCGGCTGTCATAGACTTCGTAGAAAACGACCACATCGTCCGTGCCTTCCGTGCAGATGACATCGAACTGTCGGCAACCCGGCTCATCGGCGACCGAATGTTTCGCGTCGTCGCGTGCCGCCTCCAGAAACGTGGCAAGCTTGCCGGGCTTGACCTGGAACTCCGCAATCACGACGAAGGCCTTGCTGTTCAGCGTTGTCACCACACTCACTCCGCCGCGATCTTGGCGGGGCGGAAACGATCTTCCATCTCGCGGCGAAGTGTGACGACGTCCAGATCCTTGACGATTTCGACATCATCGAATGACACGATCTGATCTTTCTTGATGGCGCGCTTCAGTTTGACATTGTGTGCAAGACCGATCGGCAATGCCTTGAGATCAAGGCTGCGATTTGCAGGAATGGCGTTGGCCCAGACCGCGTAACCGCCCTCGCCGTCCAGCATCTCTCCGGGCTGCATGTCCTTCTTTGCGGTCGCGACGGCATCGCCACGGAACTCCTTGGAGCATCCGGTCGGCTCGTTGCGGAGGACCGCAGACAAGACGCTGATCGACGTTTCGAGGCCAATGATGTGGAAGGGGCGCCACATCGAGGCATACCAACCGGACGGATCTGTCAGAAGGCCGTACTGCTTGAAGCAGGCGCGCGCATATTCGTTATGCGCCTTGAATGTGACGAAGACGCCGTAACGAATGTTGTTGAACACCTCGCGGCCGTCCGGCTCCTGGCTGGCCGCGATGTCGACCAGACCCGAGCGCGCCATGCGGCCGCCATCGGCAACGGGGCGGAAGACACGAGCCAGATCATGCAGACCCGCCGGTGGGAAGGCAAGACCATCATCCGGGCAATCGAGGCCAGTACCATTGGCAACCGCCGCCATCTCGATCGCGGCCTTCGTGCCGTCGGTGAAGGAGTTATAGAGCTTCGGATTGAGATTGTCGGCAGCCACCTGCTCCTCGGTCCAGCCGAACAGCCCCCAAACCGTATCCGGCGTGGAATAGCGGTAGCGCGGCTCGAAATTCATGCCCTTGCCGGCGGATGTGATTTCGAAGCCCGTGGCTCTGGCCCAATCGACCAGTTCACAGATGAGTGCCGGCTGGTCGCCATAGGCCATGGAATAGATCAGGCCCTTGGCACGGGCTTTTTCCGCGAGGATCGGACCGACCATCACGTCGGCTTCGACATTGACCATGACGACATGCTTGTTGTGTTCGATCGCGCCGAGCGCATGACGGGTGCCGGCAATCGGGTGGCCGGTTGCTTCGATGATGCATTCGATTTCGCTGCATTCGAACAATGCGTTGACGTCGTCGGTTACGAAGGTGGTGCCGTTCTTGATCGCATCACCGCTGCTTGTGGCGGAATAGCGCTCCTTCGGCCAACCGACGCGGTGCATCGATTCCTTCGCCTTGCCCACGTCGAGATCGGCCACAGCAACCATATGGAGACCGTCGATGCGCTGCGCCTGAGCCAGCACCATCGACCCGAACTTGCCGGCGCCGATCAGCCCGACCCGCACGGGTTTACCGTTGGCAGCACGCAACGAAAGAAGAGAATAGAGATTCATAAGACAGCGTCCTCGACTAGGGAATGAATATGAGGAGTGCCCCGCAAACGTCCGTGCACAAGGGCTCGCCGCAGCAAGGCGTCTGGCCGAGCTGGTTCGCGGTTGCTTGAATGCACACTACTTTCCTCCGGGGAAGCGCGAGGTTTCCGCCACTCCCAGCTGCCTCCCGAGCAGCTCTGACCCAAACCGTACGTCACGCGAGAAATTAGCTCAATTTAGAAAGATAGAGAAACATGTTAGATTTTCTAAATACTCCTGGCCGTCCCCTTATTCGGCGGCCCGAGACTTTCTTGCTAAAGCGCTACTAGGAGAATAACCATTCATGGTATGGCCAAACTCGAGAACAATGTCTCTGACGCCTTGAACGGATACGAAGTCTCGACCTATCGATGGTCAAGGAGCTCAACACACTGGATGTCCATGATAAGATCCCATATCATAGATCTAAAACCAGGCGCCCCAGGGTCATGACGTGCTGAATTTTATTATGGTCCAGTCCGGAAACTTAGCGCCATGAACAACAGAGCGCTAAGTCGCCGGCTCTTCGGATCAGACGGACTGGACTGCAGGTTTGCGCTGATCACTCAGACCATATGATTTCCCGATCAGATCGGCCGCCCGCTCACCGATGACAATACAGGGCGCCATCGTATTGCCGGTGGTAATCCGCGGCATAATCGAAGCGTCCGCAATGCGAAGACCTTCGATGCCATACACCTTGAGCTCATTGTCAACGACCGACATGCTGTCGCGTCCCATCTTGGCGGTGGAGGTTTGATGCCAGTAGGTGACAGCCGAGTGTCGGAGGAAATCGATCATGCCTGATCTGTCGCGCGCCCCTGGAGCTGTTTCTCCTGTAACCAACGGGGAAAAACCTTCGCTGTTTCCGAGTTCACGACACAACTCGACTGCGGCTAAGGCGGCAGCCATGTCTTCCGGCTCGCTGAGGGAGTTCGGCTCGATCAGGATAGGATCGTTTGTGTCAGGACCGGAGAGACGCAAACGACCACGGCTTTTCGGCTGGGCAAGACCATTGAACATCGTCCAGCCATGCTCCGGTGTTTCGAGACCCGTCTCGGGCGGCGATGGAACGGCGAACTCCAATTGGCACTGCAGGATGTCCGGCTGTAAGAGACGCGCATGACTCTTCCAGTAGATATTGACCTCGCAGCCGCTACCGCCGACGGATTCCGGCTTTCGGTAGGCCCACGTGCAGCCGAAGGCGAGATGGTCCTGGTGATTGCGACCAACGCCCGGCAGATGTTGGACGACTGGAATGCCATGAAATTGCAGCTCTTCTTCCGGGCCGATACCGGACTGCATCAGGACCTTCGGCGTATTGATCGCCCCAAGCGACAGCACTGTTTCGCAATACGCCATGAACCGGTGCTGACGACCGTCGATGAGAACTTCAACGCCTCGCACCCTCTTCCCATCAAGGATGAGACGCGTGACCAAGGCATCGGTCATCACCGTGAGGTTTGGGCGCGACAGCAATGGACGAACGTAGGAGCCGAATACTGATTCCCGCTTGCCATCACGGATCCGTAGTTCAGCGATCGATGCGCCCCCGGCAGCCTCCATCATCTCGCCGTTCGTCGAAGCGAAGACCGGAACGCCGATAGCTGACGCAGCACTCAACAATGCCTCCGCCACAGGCTGGGGAGACTGGGGCTGGGCAACATATACAGGCCCGCCTACGCCGCGACGAACCGCGTCCGGAACGCCCCGCCAATCCTCGATCCGGCGATAATAGCGGAGGATCGACTCATAGCCCCATGCGTCATCGCCTGTCTCTGCAGCGAAATGATTCCAGTCTTCCCTATGCCCTCTCGCCCAGACCATGACGTTGATGCTTGAGCCGCCACCAAGTCCTTTGCCCATGCTCAGAGGAAGGCGCCGGCCATCCAGACCAGGTGCCGGTTGCCCTACAAATCCCCAGTCCCGGCCCGAGCCGAGATTGAGGGGCCACTGCGCCGGGTTCGATACCGTTTCGGATTGATCATCTCCGCCCGCTTCAAGCAGCAATACGCTCGCATTGCCATCCTCGGCCAGTCGCGCTGCGACGACCGAGCCGCTGGATCCGGCGCCGCAGACGATGAAGTCGAAGACATCGCCTGCGGCATTATGCGGGATGTACGTATTCGCGGGTCCATAAATGCCATGGATATGCAGTTTCACGTGAGTTCCTCCGTGAATTAATTTTGTTAAATTTGCTGAAGTCCGGGTCGCGAGAGACGAGTGAATCCTCATGGATCCTGGGAGGATCCGACCCGCCGGCATCTCGCTCAAGCCCGCGGTCTCGTTAACCGATGTGTCTGAGCGTCATCGAGAGGGTCTCGACCGTCCCGATGACGCTTAGTCGTTCATTGCTTTTTTGCCGAGACGGTCTTGGCAGCAGCATCAATGGTATCTGCCACGACCGTGGGCTGGGTCATGAACAGAGCATGGCTTGCTGATACCTTAGTGATCTTCGCCTTGATGCGCTCCGCCATGTGGACCAGCATGGCTTGGTCAAAGGCCTTGTCCTCGGTGGCGATCACGGCCCAGCTCGGCTTGGTGCGCCACGCAGCATTTTCGAGCTTGGTGCCGAACGCCGACATGTTGATTGGCACCTGCGAAGCGCTCATGAACGCTGCCTCGGCATCGCTGACGTCATGCGCGAAACCGGCCTTGAACTTTGCCGGGCTTACATATCCAAAACCATCCTTGGTGGTCTCGATGACGAACTCAGATGCAGGAGCAAACCCCTGATACTGCTGGGCCGTCGTCTCGCCGGCATCGGGGGAGAGAGCGGAGACGTAGACGAGACCCGCAACCTTGGCATCGATGCCAGCTTCCGTGATGACCGTGCCGCCCCAGGAATGCCCGACGAGAATGACCGGACCATCCTGCCTTTCCAGCGCACGCTTGGTGGCGGCGACGTCATCTGCGAGAGAGGTCAGTGGGTTCTGGACGATGGTGACGCGATAACCGCGCTTGATCAGATTGTCGTAAACACCCTTCCAGCCGGACCCGTCCGCAAAGGCACCGTGAACCAGAACGACGTTTCTTATAGCCTGATCTTTAGGAATGACGTCGGCGGCATTTGCTGCCGGTAGCGCAACCGACAGTGAGGCTGCAGCTGCAATTGCGGATATAGTGGTGATGGACTTGCGTGTCATGGCTTTCTCCCTCTTGGTAACTGCAATAACTATTATCGCGATAACTGTAAGCTTTCATATCTTCAAATCGACGTCAACATGATTCTTATCGCGATATTGGTTTTCGTGATAAGTTGGATTATATTGATGGCTTCAGGAGTTCAGAATGACCGAACGCCATAACGATCCACCGCCCCTGCGCGACCAGCTCTGCTACGCGATCTATACCGCTGGCATTGCCATCCAGCGCGCCTACAAACCACTTCTTGACGAACTTGGCCTTACCTATCCGCAATATCTCGTCCTCAACGTCCTCTGGGCGGAGGATGAACAGACTGTCGTCTCCATCGCGGATCGGCTTGCTCTCGAATCCAGTACGTTGACGCCTCTGTTAAAGCGTCTGGAAGCCGCCGGTCACCTTCGTCGGACGCGCAACGCTAGCAACGAGCGTCAGGTTCTGGTGGCGCTGACAGATCAGGGACGCACCTTACAGCACAGGGCAGGCTGCCTTAGCGACACCTTGCTTGCAGCCTCGACGCAGACACCACCGGAACTTGCTGCCTTGAACCAAGACGTGCGGCACCTGCGGGACGCGATCTACTCCCAGATCGGCGGATGGGACGCACCCGCCTGATCTGCAAGAGTAGTCGATGCCGGCTTAAGCAGTCGGAACGGTCCCGCCATCAATCACGTGCTCGGTTCCGGTAATCGACGATGCCCGATCCGATGCGAGAAATGCAATCAGATCAGCGACCTCTTCCGGCTTTGCCGGCCGTCCCAGCGGTATGCCGCCGAGCGAGTTCATGATCACCTGCACCGCGGCTTCGTATTCGATGCCGGCTTGCTCGGCGATACGCAGGGCCAAGCCGTTGGCCCCCGGATCGGCGATCCAACCGGGAGAGACCCGCAACACCCGCACACCCTTCGGAGCAACCTCTTTGGAGATGCTTTTGCTGTAGGTGTTAAGGGCTCCCTTCGCCGAAGCATAGCCGGTGGTCGCCTCCGGTAGCGGAAGGTTTCTTTGAATAGACGTCACATGGATGACCACGCCGCTTCCCTGAGCGATCATTCCGGGGATGAGAGCCCGATCTAGCCTGACCGCCGGGAAAAAGTTTAGGTTGAACTCTTTCTCCCATTCCTCATCCGTGAGGGCGGCAAAGCCGCCTGAAGGGGCCGAAGAGCCGCCTAGCACGTTCACAAGAATATCGAGGCCGCCGAGTTCTCTCTGCACAGCGTCAACGACGGTATTTACCCCCGCCGTGGTGGTTAGGTCGGCTTCGGCGAACGCCGCTCCCGAGAAGTCGGCTGGCTTCTTACGAGCGGTGGTCACTACGCTGGCACCGAGCTCCTTGAACAGCGCCACGGTTGCAGCGCCGGCGCCCGAGGTGCCGCCAGTGATGAGGGCGCGGCGCCCCTGCAATGTGAGGAACTGTGTCATACGGTGATCTCCAGTTCGGCGACCTTGTCACTCTCGAGGACGAAGAAGAAGCGCAGATCAACGGGGCTGCCCGGAAAGTCGCCGGCGGCATGGGCCGTTACCTGGGTTTTCCCGTTTTCGGTGGCAGTGAAGAAGGGTTCTACCGTGTAATTGTATTGCTGAGCTTCATCAGCCATCCAGGCGCGAATGGCATCGCGGCCTCGGTGGGTTAGGCCCTTATCCTTTACGATGCCGTTTTCCGTGAATGTCGCAGCGATCGCTTCCGGACTGCCTGTCCGGTCGGCCTCGAAATACGCTTCAATCGCCTTGGTTAGTTTGATTGTCATTGGTTCCTCCAATTAGTTTCAAACTTTGCCGGTTGTGGGCTGCGACCCTCTGGAGGCCGACAAGGACAATCTAAGGTCCGGCAATTGACTTGATAATCGGGACAAAGCAGGATGTGGAATTGCGAAACCAGGGATAATAATGCGATCCATTCTCACCGACCTGGATGCCGTTCTCAGCATCGCTCGCCTGGGTTCGTTTCGAGCGGCCGCGCTAGAGCTCGGCATGTCCACGACAGCTCTGAGCAATGCCATCGCGAAGCTTGAGCAGCGCCTCGCCGTTCGTCTGTTCAACCGCACAACGAGAAGCGTCTCGCTCACTGATGCGGGGAGGACGTTCGTCGAACGCGTAGGGCCGGCGATGGCAGACATCCACGATGCTATGCTGACCGTCCAATCGCTTCAGGAAATCCCAAAGGGCACATTGCGTATCAATGCCTTTGCGACGGCAGCCCGAGAGGTCATCGAGCCGCTCATCCTGTCGTTCATGCGGCGCTATCCGCAGGTGCATATCGATCTGGTTACGGAGGGCCGGATCGTCGACATCGTTGCGGCGGGTTTTGACCTGGGCTTGAGGCCGGCCGATCTGGTACCGACCGACATGATTGCGGTGCCACTCGGTCTGAAGCGCTCCAATGCCGTCGTGGCATCGCCCGACTTCCTTCGCACGCATGGCACGCCAAACGTCCCGGCAGACCTATACCGATTTCGGTGCATCCGTGCACGCCTTCCAAATAACGCCCTGTTTCGGTGGAAATTCGAAAAGGGCGGGGACGCTGTCCAGATCGATGTGCAAGGCTCGATCACCCTCGACGAGTCAAGCCTTGTCAAAATTGCGGCACAAAATGGAGTTGGGCTTGGATACGTCATGGAAGCGGACGTGCGTGATGACATCGCGGCCGGTCGACTAGTACGCGTTCTTAAGGATTGGACCCCTTCCCTGGCACCGCTCGCGCTCTATTACCCTGGCAGGAAAAATCCGCCGGCTGCCTTCAGTGCTTTTATTCAGGCTGCCCGCGATTTTGCGAGTGGCGATCGAGGTAATGATGCTCAAAGCCGATGACGCCGGCGGTTTCTAAGCTCTTGAGTAGATTCAAACCACTGACCTGTAGATATCGGCATGAGAATAAAACTCAGCCCACTGGAAAAGTGTCTGGCCACACCCGCAAGACATGGGGGACACAAATAACGTCGACCGCTGTTTGGGTAGTTGCATACGCCGCGACGTACGACGTGCTTTTAACTACACGCTTGCGGATGCCAGGAATTGTGTCAAACGCGACCAATCGGGGATAATCTGTCGATCGACGGGGGCCAGCAACCATCAGTTCGTTAACCAAAATAGCGGCTGACGGATTTCCGGCCCTGGGCGCCCGTTAGTGCGCATATATGATTGTGCTCAACATCGTCAGGTGGCGGATTTCAACGGGGCTGGACAAGAGCCTGTGGATCTCGCTCACAAGCGGCAGCAGATGGGACATCTTCATGTGCGCATCGAGGTCGGTTTGGCTGCGCCAGTTCTCGTAAAACACAAAGACACACGGATGGTCCGCATCCACGTGGAAGTCGTAGTTGATGCAACCGGGCTCAGCGCGTGTCGGCGCCACCTGGGCTGCGAGGAGCTTTTGCAATTCCTCGCGCGTTTCCGGCTTTGCGGTGACTGTGCCAATAATCGTGACATTGGACATAACTTAGCTCCGCTTCTGCGACAAGGCGACGGCGAGGATGATAATGCCGCCGCGCGCGATGAGCTGCTGGGAAAATTCCAGCCCCATCAGGATCAACCCGTTGTTGATCATGCCGATCATCAGGGCGCCGACGATGGTGCCAATGATAGTGCCCTTACCGCCGAACAGGCTTGTGCCACCGAGAACGGCAGCGGCGATCACGGACAGCTCGTCCCCCTCACCTAGCTGGAACCGGCCGGACTGAAGCCGTCCTGCATAGAGCATGCCGGCAAAGGCGGCGGCCGTCGAAGATAGGACGAGAACGCGGAACTTGATCGCCTTGGTATCTATGCCCGAATAGCGCGCCGCCGTTTCGCCGCCGCCGGTCGCGAGAACCCGCCGGCCGAAGCCGGTGCGGCGCAGGACGACATGACCGATTGCGCCGAAGACGACCATCCAGAACAACAGGACAGGAATCTTGAGGAGCGAGCCGCCGCCGAACAGCCAGGAATAGCCGGGGCTGAGGATCGGCACGGCAGCTGTGTTGGAAATCCACATGGCCACGCCCTTGGCGATGCCCATCATCGCCAGCGTCGTCAGAAACGACGGTATGCCGACGCGCGTCGTCAGCCAGCCGTTGAACATGCCGACGGCGATGCCGGTCGCAAGACCCGCGATGACCCCGGCAACCGGGCCCGCCACGGCGATGGCCATGGCCACGGTGACCGTTGCTAGCCCCGCGACCGCGCCGACCGAAAGATCGATCTCGCCGGCCGATAGCACGAAGGTCATGGCAATCGCCATGACGGCGATCATAGCCGTCTGGCGAACGATGTTAAGCAGGTTGTTGGGGTTGAGAAAGCCCTTGTCGGCCAGCGTCAGAGCGAAGATCACGAAGATCACCGCGAAGCCGATATAGATGATGTACTGCCGCCAGTTGGTCTTGAAGCTCCCAGCGAGCGTTGGATTTGGCGTTGTCATATCAAACCTTCTCCCCCTTGCTTCAGGGCATCCTGTATTTCGATCTGCAGGCGTTGCTCGGCCGCTTGAAGACGGTGGGCCGTGTCGTTTGCATCAATGGCCGGATCATCGAGACGGTCACGCGGAATATCGGCGAACATGCGCCCTTCCGACAAGACGACGATGCGGTCGCAGGCGGTCAGCAGTTCGCTCAATTCCGACGAAATGAAAACGATCGCCTTGCCGGCCGCCGCCAGATCACGCACCAGCTTGATGATTTCGGATTTCGAACCGATGTCGATGCCGGCAGTCGGCTCGTCGAGAACAAGGATATCCGGGTCGGTCGCGAGCCATTTGCCTATGACCACCTTCTGCTGGTTGCCGCCCGAGAGCGCCGAAACCGCATGGTCGCGGCTGGCCGTCTTCACCGATAGTCTCTTGATCATCGCGTCCGTAACCGACCTGACCTTTTCCGCATCGACGAAGCCCGCAGCCGAAATGCTGTCGAGAACCGCAAGCGTCATGTTGGATGCCACGGAATGGGCGGGAATGATGCCTTGCGTTGCCCGCGCCTCCGGCACAAGCGCCACACTGGCCGCGATCGCATCGCCGGGCTTGTGGATCGCCGTCGGTTTGCCGTTGATCAGAATCTGGCCGGATTTTGCCGGCTCGATACCGGCGATCACCCGTGCGAGCGCCGACCGGCCGGAGCCAAGCAGGCCGGCAAGGCCGACGACTTCGCCGCGATGGACCGCAAAGGATATGTTTTCCGGCTTGTACTTGCCGGAAACACTTCGCAGTTCCAGCAGGACGTCTCCCTTGACGGCATCGCCGCGCGCCACGTCGGAAAGCCCCTTGGAGCGCTTACCAACGATGTGCTCGATCATCGTGTCGATCGGCAGTTCCGATAGAGGCGCCGTGATGACATGGGCGCCGTCGCGCAGGATAGTCGCCCGGTCGCTAATGCGGGCGATCTCGTCCATACGGTGCGAGACGTAGATGATCGCGACGCCTTTCGCTTTCAGCTTCTGCAGGAAGGCGAACAATCGATCGACGTCGCTGACGGCGAGCGCCGTCGAGGGTTCATCCAGAACAAGTACGCGGGCATCCTGCGAGATCGCCTTGACGATTTCGGTGAGTTGCTTTTGTCCGGCCCCGAGATCGCCGACCAGCGCTTTCGGATCGACGTCGACCTCCAGCATCGAAAATAGTTCGGCCGCGCGGCGCTCCGCCGTCTGGTCGTCGATGAGACCCAGACCGCCTTTGGCTTCGCGCGTGAGAAACACGTTCTGCGCCACGGTCAGCGTCGGTATCAGGCTCAATTCCTGAAAATTCATGGCAACGCCGGCGGCGCGCGCCGCCTCCGGCGTGACGTCTTCCAACAGTTTGCCGCAGACCGTGATCGTGCCCGAATCAGGCTTATGAACGCCGTTCAGCACTTTGAGGATCGTTGATTTTCCCGCGCCGTTGCCGCCCAGAAGGGCGTGAACTTCGCCCTGCCAAATGTCGAGACTGACGTCGCTCAAAGCCCGCACACCGCCAAAGGACTTGGATATCCCTTTCATGCTGACGGCCAAGGGCACGTTTGAAGAGAGGGGCATGCTGCCGGCTGCGGCTTCGGAGTTCATCTGCCCACCCGCTCCCATGCTCCGGTTTCTCCCGAGCGGATGAGGGCATCCGCGACCAGTTCCGTCAACAGACCGTCGTCGAAATTCGGCGACGGCTGCTTTCCGGTCTTGATCGCCGTGAAGAAGTCGAAGCACTCGACGATCTTGGTCTCGGAGTAGCCGATTCCGAGACCTGGGATTGGCCAAAGGCCATTTCCGTAGGGATGTGCGGGACCAGTATAGATCGTGCGAAAACCGCGGCTGTCGACCGGATCGTCGGCAAACATCACCTGCAGTTCGTCGCGGCGCTCGTAGTTGAAGTGGATCGAGCCTTTGGTGCCGTGGATTTCCAGCGTGATGAAATTGTTGCGGCCATAAGCGTTGCGTGTCGCCTCGAGGCTGCCGATGGCGCCGTTTTCGAAACGCAGCATGCTGATGACTTCATCATCCACATCCACCTCGCCCCGCTCGACGTCGCCGGAGGCCTTTTCCGACGCGCCCAGCTTGTCGACGCCACCCTGCTGCAAGGGCCGCGTCTTGTTGTAGGTGGTGGTGATCGCATTAACAGCCTCGATCGCCCCGACCAGATAATGCGCGAGATCGACTACATGGGTGGCGATGTCGCCGACCGTGCCGGAACCAGCGATCTTCTTCTGGAAGCGCCAGGATAACGGACCGTCCGGATCGGCGGACCAATCCTGCAGATAGGTGCCGCGAAAATTGAGAATTTTGCCGATGCGGCCTTCCTCGATGTATTTCCTGGCGAGCGCCACTGCCGGCGTGCGGCGATAGTTGAAGGCAACCATGTGGATGACGCCGGCCTTCTTGACGGCAGCAGCCATGGCGCGCGCTTCCTCCACCGTGCGGGCAAGCGGCTTTTCGCAGATGATGTGCTTGCCGGCCCCCGCCGCCGCGATGGCGATCTCCGCGTGGACATTGTTCGGGGTGCAGATATCGATGACATCGATATCTGGCCGCGCGACAACTGCGCGCCAGTCGCTTGAGGCTTCGTCGAATCCGTAGCGGTCGCGGGCGGTCTCCGCCATCGCATCCGTCACATCGACCACGACCTTGCGGTGCGGAATGGCGGGCGCCGGCCAGAAGAACATCGGCATGGAAGCATAGGCCATGGCATGCGCCTTGCCCATGAAGCCGCCACCGATCATGGCGACGTTCATCACTTTGGTCATCGTCTTTCTCCGTCAATGAAGGGGCGGGCCCTGGCCCGGTCTGATTTGAAAGGCTCTCCGCCCTCCAAGGGCGGGTGGCGCAAACGCCACCCGCAAGAACGCTCGTGGGACAGGCTTACTGTCCGAGACTGGTTTTCACGTTGGCGGTCGGCTCGGTGTTGTAGACCGCCTTCCATCCCTCGACCAAGGTTTCCTTGGTGACAGGAAGAGCCGGGAGCGCCACGAAAGCCGGCGCCTCTTTGCCGAGAAGGCCGTAACCCGCCAACATCGCCTCGGTCACACCCTGCGAATAGGGACGCTGTGCGCCAAGGCCCTTGATGAAACCGCCTTGCGCCATGGAGATCGCGACGTTCTCGCCAAGATCGATGGTGGTGATGACGAGGTCGTCGCGGCCGGCGGTGCGAGCGGCTGAAATAACACCTTCGGCCGGAACATCCCAGACAGCCCAGATTCCGTTCAGATTGGGGTTGGAGGTCAGGATGGCGCTGGCCGCCTTGTCGGCATCACCGGAAAAGTCCGGACCGCCGATACCCTGTTCAGCAACGATCTTGATGTCGGGATAATCCGATGCGATTGTCGCCTTGAAAGCCTCATAGCGCTGCTTGGTGACGAAGAAGTCCGCCGCATGGAAGACGAGGCCGATTTCACCCTTGCCACTGAGCGCCTTGGCCATCAGATGGGCAGAGGCGACGCCATTGCCGTAATTGTCCGCCGAGACGGAGGAGACGTATTCCTTGCCGGCGGTGAAGCCTGCCGGAACATTGTCCATGAACACCAGCTTCACACCGGCGTCCGCAGCCGCCTTGTAGGCAACAGCAGTTGCAACGGGATCGGTCGGGATCGACACGATGATGCTCGGTTTCTGCGCCATGATGGTTTCAAGGTCGGCAACCTGTTTTTCCGGCTTGAAGCCGGCGTCGGTGACGGCGATCACCTTGATGCCCATGGCTGCGAACTGCGTCTGCAGTCCGTTGATTTGCGCCTGGCTCCAGTCGTTGCCGCCATAGTGCATCACGATGGCTGCAGTGGCGTTCATGCCCTTGATCTTAGTCAGTTCCTCATCCGTCAGTGTAACCGAGGACGCGGCCGCAGGTTCTTCGCCGTTCGGTCCCTTGGACAGAACGGTTTCCTGCAGCTTGGCAAGAGCTGCATCCGGATCGGCGAAGGCCGGTGCGGCGATGGAAAGGGTCAACGCAAAAGCCGCGCTGGTTGCAAGCAGGGTTCGTCTGGTTATCATGGTTCTTCTCCTCCCAAGAAGTCGGGGCGTCATTGCCTCGAAGATTGCCGGCTGTCAGGCCTGTTTCAGGTCAACCAGGCCGTCAGGCCTGTTTTAGATAGTCCATGCTGATACGGGCGCCTTCGGCGGGATCGGACCAGGCATCGAGCTCGGTGCACACCCAGCCTTTGAACCCCGTGTCGCGCAGGGCGGCGAGGATGGGGCCGGTAGGCACGTCGCCGCGATCGAGCGGCGTGAAAGCGAAAGGTTCCCTCTGGAAGCCCTTCAGATGGACGTAGGAAATGCGCGCGGCGT
Organism: Rhizobium sp. Leaf453; assembly: GCF_001425605.1. Taxonomy (GTDB): domain Bacteria; phylum Pseudomonadota; class Alphaproteobacteria; order Rhizobiales; family Rhizobiaceae; genus Pararhizobium. The sequence continues at coordinate 26,962 of NZ_LMRG01000014.1, forward strand.
GATCGCGGATGAGCTGAGCCGGATCGCCGCCGGCAGCAGCCAGATGCGCCGTATCCGGGCAGAAATCGATCGACGTAAGGCGGAATATCCGGTCCACCGTCTCCGGCCCCTCGACGATTGTCGACAGATGCGGATGATAGTGGGCGCGCAAGCCCCGGTCCTCTGCGATCGCCTTGACCTTGTCCAGGGCCGCGCCGAGTTTCACATAGTCCTCGTCGCGGATGCCGTCGAAACGTTTGGCCCCACCGCCCACAACCAGATGCGGCGCGCCGAGTTCCGCGGCGCGGTCGGCAGCGCGGGCGACCCGTGCGAGTTCTTCCGGCAGGATATCGTCGAAAATGAAATTGCCGCCGGCATAGGCCGCGACGAGCGTCAAACCGCTATTGGCCAAGACATTGCGAAAATCGACGGCACTGTAGTCGAGCAGATTGCCGTCAAAGAGTTCGACGCCTTCGTATCCTGCAGCAGCAATATCGGCGAAGGCGCGGTCCATGTCGCCGAACGTGCGATAGCTGAGCTCAGTGATTGAGGTCACCCCCTGTGCATTGCCGCCGAGCATGCCCCAGCAATTGGCGTGATACGCCAGCTTCCAGTCTGACATCTTTAATCCCTCCACTGCGAACCGGATCACTCCTCGCGCAGTCCGCATTCTCCGCAACACCGCCGATCTCCAACCGCGAAGTTATGAGGGTTTAATTTGGAAGTCAATATTATTTATGCATAAGCGTCCAGACTTTTGCAGATTTACGACATAAGTTTGCGCTTGCTCCGCACATGCAATCGATTTATCCAATGAAAGAGGCTGGTGACGCCTACGTAGAAAGCCTCGAACGCAAACGGCCAAAGGAAATACGGCAGCATGCCCATTGCCTCGACATCCCGAATACGTGGTAAAGGTCGGCCGACGACCCGCGAATCGGCTGCTGCGAGCCTTGGCGCGATCTTCAACCTCATCCGCTCAGGCAAGGCGACGACGCGACAGGAACTGGAACGGGAAAGCGAGTTGGGACGTGCCGTTGTGGCAGACCGCCTGGCCACCCTTTCGGAGATCGGTCTGATCGTGGAAAGCGAGCTTGGCATCGCCAGCGGCGGGCGGGCGCCCCGCCTTACCCGGTTCAGGACGGATCTTGGCTGTATCCTCGTTGCTACGCTCGACCAATCCGCTTTGGGTGTTGGCATTGCCGATCTTTCGGGCCGGCTATTCACCGAGCACCACGAAGCTATCGATCTGGGCGCAGACGCCGCTTCGACCTCGCAACGCATCCTGTCGCTGTTCGACTGGCTGATCGCCAAGCACGCGCCGGATATGCCGGTCTGGGGCATAGCGGTGTCGGTCCCCGGGCCCGTCACAGAGGGCGACGGAATGCCCTTCATGGAACAGACGCCATCCTTCCTGCCGGCGTGGGAGGGATTTCCTTTCGTGGAAACCCTTGTCGATCGATTTGGTGCGCCGGTCTGGCTACGCTCAAGCATCGAGACTATGACGATGGGCGAGCGCTTTGCCGGGGCTGGGCAAACCGCCCTCAACATGCTGTTCATCAAGGTCGGCAAACGGATCGGTGCCGGGTTGATCTTCGACGGGCGGCTCTATCGAGGCGCCCAAGGGGCCTCGGGCCTGATCGGTCAGATGCCGGTGCAGGCCGGCGACCGTACCTCAACACTCGACGCACTCGCCGGCAGCGACATGATCGCGCGCGAGGGGCTGGCCGCCGCGCAATCCGGCAAGAGCCCGTTGCTTGCCGATACCTTGCGCCGCGGCGGCGATGTCGGCGCAATCGAGGTCAGCCAGGCCGCACAATCCGGCGATCCGGTGTCCATGGAGATCCTTGGGATCAGCGGACGCTTGATCGGCCACTCTGTCGCGATGCTCGCCAACATGCTCAACCCTGACCTGATCATTCTATCTGGCACCATGGCACAGACCAACGACCTCCTCCTCGCCGCCGTTCGCGAAACGGTCTATGGAGAGAGCCACCCCCTGGTCACGCGCGACCTGATCATCGCGAAGTCGCAGATGGGCAGTTCCGCGGGTCTCGTTGGTGCGGCCATGGTGGTCGTGGAAAGCCTGTTCGAGCCGGGATGCCTGAAAGACTGGATTGTCCATGGCACTCCGCTCGCCCACCCCGTATTCCAGGCGGTGCGCAAGGCCTGCGCTGAACGGCGGGCCGGTAGCGCTGCCGGGCGAGACCGACAGGCGATTGCACCCTGATGCCCTTCACCGCCCTCCGATCAACAACGAGACCCAACCAATGACCATATCCGGATTGGGGCCCCATGGTGAACGTGCAGCGCCTCCTGAGCGCATTGCTTTGTTTCCCGATGACATCACCGCTGCCCGTGCGCGTCGCTTTCGCGTTGCGATCGTGCTGCACACTCTGTCCAGCGATTGGGCGAAACAACAGATAGCTGGCATCATGGCGACCTTCGGCGACTGCGAAACCGCAGTCATCGAGGTCGTCGATTGCGGGTTTGCTCCCGAAGGCCAGGTCGCGGCGCTCGATCGCTTGCGAGGGGAAAAGCCGGACGCGATCATTTCGATCCCTGTTGCCAATTCCACCGTTGCCGATGCGCACCGGCGCGTTTCCCGAGCCGGCATCCGGCTGCTTCTCCTCGACAATGTGCCGACTGGCCTTCTTCCGGGCTCGGATTACGTCGCACTGATTTCCGCCGACAATTTCGGTCTTGGCACGATCGCCGCTGCATTCTTGGCCGATCAGCTTGTCCATGGCGCTGCTGTGGGTGTGCTGTCCTACCATTCCGAATTCTTCGCCACCAACGAGCGTGAAATCGCCTTTAACAAATGGATGCTGATGAACCGCCCGGACATCCGGCTGGTTGTGCGTAAATTCGATAGCATACAAACAGCCGGTTTGGATGCTTTGACCCTGCTATCGGATCATGATGACCTTGCGGGCTTCTTCGTGGTCTGGGATACGCCTGCCATGGAAGTGGTCAAGGCGCTGGAACGGGCCGGACGCCACCTGCCGGTGACGACGGTCGATCTTGGTCGCGAAGCCGCCATCAGCCTGGCCTCGAATGGCATGATTTGCGGCGTTGGCGCCCAACAACCCTATTTGCAGGGTGTCGCCGTGGCGCAGACCTGCGTTCTGGCTCTTCTGGGAAAGCAGACACCGGACTGGATAGCCCTTCCGGGCCTTGCCGTCTCCAGCGCTAACGTTGTCGAGAGTTTCCAGAAAGTTTGGCGCAAACAAGCACCGCGCGAGGTTCTTGTCAGCGCGAAGCTTTTAAACAATCCCTCAGCCCCATAGTCTCCTGAATGCTTCTGCCGCCGCCCGCGAATATCCGTAATGGATACAGCTCGTCTGCCGTCTCGGCGATCTCATCGGCGGTGCGAGGTCGACTCGCAATTTAGCTAACACCTGCCTTGCCTCTCTTGACACATTTGAACCGACGACCTGCCAAAGCGAGACCGCAACTCATAGGCAATATTTTATCAATCCCAATCGCCTTTTTTCAAGGATCGACTAATGGGGCTGATCCTCTTTACTTCCGTTTGTTGCTCCGATGCGAACGCAAGTGCCTTGTTGAAACCGGCTTGGCGTTGTCGGCATGTCCGGGATAGTCTATCGAAGCGGCGCGGGCGCAGTATGGCAGCCAATAGAGAGACACTAACAATGGCACGCAAGTACAGAGACGATTTTGCTTCGCAAGATGCCGCGTCGGAACCCGTTATCTGCCCGCTCTGCGAGCGGGTAATACCTGATGACCAGATCGAGGACCACCATCTTGTTCCCAGGAGTAAAGGTGGCAAGATCAAGGTACCATTGCACCGGATATGCCATAGCCACATACATGCAGCCTTCACGGACGCCCAGTTGGCGAAGAAATTCTCCACGGTCTCAGCTATTCTCGACGACCCCGAGATTCAGAAGTTCGTCAATTGGGTAAAAACAAAACCACCTGGCTTCGATGATGAAGCAGAGAAGCGTGGCCGACGTCGCTGAGAATTGGCCACGAGACTGCGCACGTTAGGCTTGATTTAAGATCGCCAGCACATTGTCCGCCCGTTTCAAGGCTTTGACTCTCTCTTGGTAAAGCATTGATGCGGCATACTCGCCTTGAACGGATATGAACTGGCGACCGGCACCTCGGCAGATTGAAATTATTAAGCCGGCGGGATAGGCATATTGATGGAACTCGCAGACGAGCGACCTCAGCAATGCTGTGCAATGCATGATACCGCTGATCATCCTCAGCGTCTATTGTCGTCAGGCTCGGTCGTATGTAAAGGACGTTAAGAGGGTGGTGACGAAGTTGCTGGCCCTTTCCTTGACCAGTACCTCCGTCCACTCGTCGGTGCCACGAAGTCTTAAATCGGTGTAAATGCTGTCCACGGCAGCTTCTTCGATCCGCTTGATATGCGTGTTAAAGGACGCCTCACCGCCGGCATGATACATGTCTCTAATGACCATGCGCAGGATTTCCTGGATTGCAATTTGCCAGGCCGTGTTGATTGCCTGAAGCTCGTTCGTATTCGGTGCCATGGTTGGTTCCTGAGGAATGAGTAAGTGTGGGCATGGCTAGGTCATGCCCTGATTTTACGGACCCATCCGGCCGAGGGTGGGTGCCTGAACGTCAAGCCTGCCGAGCCTTGCGGGCGGCATAGCGCCTGTCGCGCTCAGCCTTGCGAGCGGCCTCATCTTGAACAACCCGTGATATCCGGGCATTGTCGGTCGACTTTCGTGCCTCTATCTCGGCCGCGGCTGCTGCCTCGATGGCTGCCTATACTTGAGCGGCGACTGTCTCAGCTCGGATGCGGTTCTCGACCTTCAGTCGCTCCCGTTCCGCACGGCGCCCCTCGCGGGCTTCAATTAGTGAGATCCGCTCGGCCTGTCTTGCGGCTTGTGCCGGCTCGGCCGCCGTCTTTGCAGCTCGATAGGCCGTGAAAAGAAAAGCCTTGGCCTCCGCAGCAGCAGAGCGTCGGTCGGTAAGTTCGTTGTTCCTGGCGTGTCTCAAATATTTAATCCTGATTTTTGCGGTGCGTTGATCAGTTGGATTTTGATCGTTTGGCAAGCAGCGCAGATGTTACCGAAATCCGGTCGGCTTGCTCCTTGGCGAGCCGTGCCTCGCGCAGCCTGACAGTTTTGGCAGCGCGCGCCTGGGCCATGGGTTTGACCTCTTCCGCATTGTTCTTGGCGAAGAACTCTGTCTGGAGATTGCCGAAGGCCGTCTCGGCCTGCTGGCGAGATTTACTATATGTCTCTGTCATTGAATTTCCTCGATGCTGGCTATGACGCCGAAACGAAAAAGGCCAGGCGAATTGCCTGGCCTCAAACTGATAATTGCTCCCGGCGATGCCAGTACATCCGTGGTCAAAGGGAAGCAGATATCTATTAAGCGTTCTGCAGATTGCAGGCCGACATCTTGCCCGACTTGCTGTCGCGCTCGAGTTCAAAGCCGATCTTCTGGCCTTCGACCAGCTCGCGCATTCCGGCGCGCTCGACGGCAGAAATATGAACGAAGGCGTCAGCGCCGCCGTTGTCAGGCTGGATGAAGCCAAAGCCCTTGGTGGAATTGAACCATTTTACTGTGCCAGTGGTCATGATGAACCCTTTCAAAGCATAGAGTGAGGGACTGCGGAGCGGGTGCCTCGCAGATAAAAACCGACTATTTTTGAAAGAGAAGTTCGCTTAGAGCGCGGTGCCAATCGCGCGGTAGACAAAGCTCGGCAAGCAAAAGATCGATGATGCATCAATACGCGAGTTGTAATGCTCAGTCAACGATTAGTTTTTGACAGCCATCGAATGCTCTCATGGGTTGCATACCCCTCAATGTAGAAGTAAACGGGAACGGCCATGTGCCGGATGCATTAAGCGTTTTTTTTCAAACCACAACAGGAAGAACGGACGTGGGTCGCTCGGCATTACCTAACACGTCCGCGACCGGGCCCACCAGAAGGGGAACCTCTACGAATGAACAGCCCGTCCCGTTCTTTAAGCGCAGACTGAATCTGGTCGATTGAGACACGCTCATCCTTCCCTGGTAATTGTCGAAAAGCCGGCTTTGAATCGACCGCATAAAAGTCAGATGCCCACGCGCCACGGATGGCCCGCTTTTCATCGACTGACAGAGAAGGCGATATCACGACATCGATCGGCCGCCGGAGTTGCATGCCTCGCATCAATACGACGGGCCGATGGTAACTGCATATTCGATCGCCTGCTGCAAGATGGCGTTTTCCATGACATCGCCTCATTGGACGTGGGGATCGCGGTCGCGTCGCATGCGAAAGGCAGCAATCGCTGGTGTTTCGGGAGCCAGCAGATCATGCATCGCCGCAAATGCTGCGAAGAGGCCGGGTGCCGTCTCTGCTTCGATGTCCCCGTGAAGAGCCGCCTGACACGCCTTCAGGGCAACCGAGTGTGCCGTGTCGCTGAACGATGTCGGCCACTCAGCAAGGTGTCGGTAAGCGTCCATGACGCAGCGAACTTGGGCGGGGATCCCAGACCGACAAGAATGGTGACTGGTTTTCTGAACATATCGGGTTTCCTCGCTCTCTCCTCCCAACCCGGAATGCTGACGGGCGCCATCGCGATGGCGCCCTTGGCTGACTGAATGAACTCAAAGATCAAGCCGCCTTCTGCGCCTCGATCCGTGCTGGAGCGACCGACGTCAATCCAGACGTGGCCTCGATTGAAATCTTCCGCGGTTTCATGGCCTCCGGGATCTCACGGACTAGCTCGATCGACAGGAGACCGTTGTTCAATTCCGCTCCGTTCACGCGGACATGATCGGCAAGCTCGAAACGGTGTTCGAATGGGCGTCCGGCGATGCCGCGGTGCAGGTAGCCATCTGCGGGCACTTCCTGCTTCTTGCCAGTGACCGTCAGAAGATTGGACTGGAAGGTGATATCAAGATCGTCCTGGCTAAAGCCGGCCACCGCGATCGAAATCCGGTATGTATCATCATCCGTTTTGACGATGTCGTAAGGCGGCCAGTCATTGGTCGACCTGGCGCGCTGGGCGTTTTCCAAAAGATTGAAAATCCGGTCGAAACCAACGCTCGAGCGGTAGAGGGGTGCGTAGTCATAAGATGTTGCCATAGCCATATCCTCCTTGAAGCAACATGGGTACGGGAGTGCCAAAAGCGGCGTTCCCGGCGAAGCCAGCCCTGTCTCAGCGGCTGGCGGGAAACGATTTGGTTTTGCGATTTTCTGATTCAAGATCTGATGGAAAAAATATTTGCCGCCCCCAGCGTGCCCTCGTCAATGGACAGACCTGCTGATCACCCGGTGTGGGTATGCCGCCTTGAACTGCGCAAGCATCGCGCACGCTTGCTGCAGAACCCGCTCGGTCGTCTCAGGATTGTCGCGCGCAAGTTCGTCGGCGTTCAAGCGGATCGCTTGCGCTACATTAGCCGACATCACAGCAAAACGG
>NZ_LMRG01000015.1 GCF_001425605.1 Rhizobium sp. Leaf453
GCGACTGCTGGCGTATCGCCGTCCGGGTTTGCCGCCGGCTTGGTTTCCTGTGCGAAGACCGAGGTTGCGGAAAAAGCGACGGCCGCCGCTGCGATAAGCATTTTTTTCATGGGAATCTCCTGCCGGGCCGTTGGTGGCCCACAAAGACACAATTCCCTGTGAAGGAATAAGTTCCCAGATAATCCACAGCTTCCTCTTAAGGCAGATTCAAGTTGGGGTCTGGATACGCTACGTTTTTGAGCGAAGAGTCACTTACATCAGGGCAGTCGCGACTTGCGGCTCCCTATGTCTAGGACGAAAAATCACTGGTGTTGAAACAACTGACATCCGACATACTTCTGCTGGCGGCGCAGCACTGCGCGCTCACGGAGTTTCCAATTTGAGCTGGCTGGGGTGGAAAAAAACGCGATCGTTAAGCTGGGCCAGTGCATGCTTTCTACTAGCCCGAAAGGGATAAATGCCGTTTGACGATGCAGCCAAACCTAAAAGCCAGCTCTCTGTTTAACGACCAATTTCCGTCACACGATGCGCTGAGCGAGGAAGAAGTCTCGGATTTTAAGCGGTATATGCAATCATGTGAGGATGGCAAGATATCATGCGTCTCGCTCTCGCTGGTGATGACGGAACGTTAATCTATACCCGACCGAACCACGTATGCGCCGGGCGGTTCTGCTTGATTTCATCAACCAAAGTGTCTGTTTCGAGTAAGATCGTCACGGACGTGACCGTGCCGACATTGCGGGAACAATGTCTTTGGATTGGGGCTGCATTTGTCTGCAATCCCCGGGATTGGCCGAGCCCTCGCGATAACGTTCGTGCGAGCGGGAGCCGAAATACTGCTATCATACCTTACGAGCGTCGCGATGCGGAGGAAACGGTCCACTGGGTCAAATATGCGCGTCGAAACTTTGTTTTGGCTACCCGGCGATATAAAGCACGAGAGCTTTTGTAATGCCTTGCTGTTTTCTGCCGGTTGACCTCACCGAGGCTTTTTGTGCGCAGATCCATTTTCGGGAGTGTTGTTAAAATTTCCACCTTTTCACGAATGACCGAATATTCTCGCGATGAAAGAGTTTCTGCGTGAAATCAATGCGTGGAATGAATTCGGACGCCGTAGCACAGCATTCCCCAAGTCGGGGATTGCTCGTAGGCAGATGCATGCGCCTGCTGGGGCGGTTGCGGGTTCTCATCCGGATTTGGAATGGGCTGTTCGTCGGGAAGTCGGTCGGGCTCGGGTTCGCTGACCGGGATCGGCGGCGGCTCTCCGATACCGGGAATGGGATCGGCGCCGGGAACAGGCATGACGGGTGGAATGCTCATGGTCACGGCTCCTCAGGCAATAGGCAGGGTTGCGTCAAGGAAGGCGCCGACAAATGCCTGGCGTGCCCGCTCGGGATTGATGGCCTTCTGCAGCGCGCGGCGGCAATTCCGCTTGGCCTCGTGATAGAACTCGCCTTCGGCGCCGTCCCAATCATGATCGAGAAAATTCAGGGCCTCATCCGGGCCGGTGATGATGCGTGCGCCACCATTGTGAGGCTTCACCTTAACGGGCTGCCAGGTTATGCGTTTCATGAGGTTTCTCCGTTGAACGACCATAAACAATCACGAGAGCCGAGTTGTTCCGCCGGAACGTCGGATTTGTATCAATCTTCGGCGCGGATCTCTTGATGCTGCCGGTCTTTCGCTCGAAAGACGGAATCTCGTCAAAAGGCACGGGCAGCGAAACAATGCGATGTGCGGAATTCAGTTCTGGTTTCAAGATCGCGACGAGACTTTGGCTATCGATTTCCTCGTTTGCTTGCGATGATGCGACGCGTGCGAATCTATCACCAGCCTGATCTGCTCACACGGGCCCACCCACCCACCAACGCGGGCCGGCCATGGTGCCTGCGTGTCGCTTGGTTTGTTCGAAAGGTCTTCATCAATCTCGGACGGCTCGTCTGGGTCGTTGGATTCCGCCGATCCACGCTGGAACAGGAACGCCGTCAACATGAGGTAGGCCGACATTTTTAGGAACTCGAGTTCCCAGTTTTCGAAAAGTGACGAAAGGAAATTCCCCGATAGGGCATATATCGCCGAGTCCACCTCGCTCGTTCCAAGTTCAGTCAGTTCATGGTCAAACACGAACCACCCCGTGACAATCATGCCGCCAATCGTGAGCGCTGAAAAAATAACAAGCACGATTGTGAGGCCATTGTCCCGAAAGAATTTCATCGGTTGATCTCCCTGCGCGTCCGCTTAACCAGACCTACTGACCGCATAGAGTCCGTATATGGGGACCAGGCGGGCGGAAGTTGCCCAGCCCCCTTTCTAATTACAGGTCGGCCTTTCCCTTCCCCGAGTTTTCAGGCTCGAAATGTCCGGCTTGTGCCTCTCGCAGCGATCTCAGTCGTGCCGATTTCGCGCGCTGAGCGGCTTCCTCCTGCGCTGTACTTTCCATCGCTGAACGTTTCGACTGTTCAAAATTCCCGAACGCCGACGGCCCGCGTGGGCGTCGGCTCGCTTTTTCATCCATATTGCAATCCTCCAACTTCAAGCGAAGCTTGCGGTCAACGGACGGCAGTTTCATTCAATTACTTTAATGTCGAACTCGAAATGGCAGACATACCGAAACGCGCGAGACTGGCGTTCGGAGACGTCGACTTATCTAGGTTCTTTGATGATGTTTAGGTATACGGTATCGAACTCCGCTATCTCCGCCAGTCGATTCCAGTCCAGAATCGTGATGACGCCGTCTTCCCACCGTACCAGGCCGTCGGACCGTAGGCCCTGGAGGGTTTTGTTTAGATGCACGAGCGAAAGCCCAAGGACGTCGGCCGCTTCCGCTTGAGACAACGGAAAATGGAAACTTCGATGGTTGACCAGGCCGACGATACCTAGCCGGGTGAACAATTCGCATATGAGATGCGCCAAGTGTGCCTTCTTGGATCGCCGACCCATGGCGACGATCCATTCCCGGTGGATCGCGCCATCGATCACGGTCGACAGCCAAAGCATTCGGGTCAGGTGAGGACTAGTCTGCGTCACCTCCGTCAGATCGCGATGGCTTGCGGCAGCGACCCTGCAGGGCGACAAAGCAACGACACCGTGATCCATTGTCTTGAGCATGAAGGCATGGAGATCGACGAAGTCGCCCGGCACGTGGAGCGCTGTAATCTGTCGCTTCCCATCCTCTAGAACGCGATAGCGAGCGGCGATTCCGTCGAGGAGAAGCGTACTCTCATTCGGGCGCGATCCTTCCTTGACGATATCCTCATCAACTCCCACCGTCCGTTCCCGTTTTACCAAGCGTTCCAAACTCGCGATTTCGTCAGCATCCAGCACGTCGCGGGCGTTCAGGTTGCGGATGAGAAGCTCGATCATACTGCACCTTTTCAAATAGACTGGATGAAAGTGTGTTCCCGAGGAACAAACTATTGCGCGGCTCATTGACCAGCAAATGGAGATGCCGAAATGCCACAATATTTTTTTGATCTTGAGAACGGCGGAGGCTTTCTGAAGGATAACGACGGACGCAACCTTCCCGATGATGCTGCGATACAAAAAGAACTCGCGAGCATTCTCCTGGATGTCGCCGAGGATGAACTAAATGGAATCGACCCGTTCACTGCGGAGGTCACGGTCAGAGACCTAGAAGACACTGTTGTTACGAAGGGTGTCCTTTCATTTCGGGCAAATTGACGTGATCAGTAGCCCTCACCTTGAACTCTCAAACCGGCTGGTCGTGAACTTCGATCATAGACGCCCAGTTACCTGCATTTCACAGAAGGGACCCTTTCATGGACACCAGAACTGGCGCATGCCGTTGCCGTGCCATCAAGTTCAACGTGATTGGCACTCCATTACGGGCGGGCCTCTGCCATTGCCATGATTGTCGAAGAGAGACAGGCTCGGTGTTCGCAACTTTCGGGGTCTGGCCACGAAGCGCATTTGCGTGCGAGGGTAGCTATGCGACGTATGAAGGACGTAGCTTTTGCCCGACCTGCGGATCTCGACTGTTTGCGATCACGAACGAGGAAGCTGAAATCAAGCTCGGCATCCTGGATGACGCCCCCTTCGACGTTCGACCATCCTATGAATTATGGACTAAGCGAAGACAGACCTGGTTGCAGCCGCTTGAAGGATGCGAGCAGTATGACGAGGACCGAAAGCAACACGAACCCTGATATGCGTCAAGACGATAACGGAACAAACTCTGTTCATGCTGGTTACTCGGCCGGTTCTAACAGAGGTCCTGCCCGGTGACGCAAAACACTTTTAGGCATTCTGTAATTGCATTGATTTTCTCTTTTCCTCCCAGCGTTGCCTCGATGAGCAGCGCTCAGGAAATGGCCAAGCCCCCATCCGAAAAGCAGGCGGTTCTCAACAACCTCGGCGCGCTCGACGCAAAGCCGTTTTCGACGCTGGTCGTACCCGAGGCACGGACCCAAGCAAGCCAGGCCGATACCGCCAATGCCGTGCAGTGGGAGAAGCCGATTTCGTCCAATCCGGAAGCACAGTTGACGACGAAGGACATCGTCATTCCGAGCAAGGCTGGCACCCTTGCCGCTCATGTCTACATCCCAAGGGGACCATTCCCCGTGGTCGTCTACTATCACGGCGGCGGCTGGGTCGTCACGGACATCAATGTCTATGACGGCGCGCCCCGTGCGCTGTCCATCGGCGCAAAGACCATCGTCGTTTCGGTCGAATACCGACATGCGTCCGAACACAAGTTTCCGGCAGCCCATGAAGGCGCCTGGGCGGCCTATGCCTGGGTGGTAGAGAATGTCCACGAGCTGAACGGCAATTCCGACAGAATAATCGTCGCCGGTGAAAGCGCCGGCGGCAATCTGGCAGCCAATGTCGCGCTGATGGCCAATACGATGAAAACCACGCAGCCTGTTCACCAGCTTCTGGTCTATCCGGTTGCAGGCAACGACATGAAGACGCCGTCCTACAAGGAAATCGCCAACGCCAAGCCGCTCGGCAAGGCCGATATGGAATGGTTCGTGAAGAATACGGTCTCGTCGATGGACGAAACCAAGGACTCAAGGATCAACCTCAACGGTCGCTCCGATCTGGCCGGTGTCGCGCCCGCCACTATCATCCTGGTTCAGATCGATCCATTGCGCCCCGACGGCGAAATCTATGCCGGCAAGCTGAAGGATGCTGGCGTCGCGGTGGACCTGAAGACGTTCAACAGTATCACGCATGAGTTCTTCGGCATGGGCAAGGTGGTGCCGGAGGCCAAGCAGGCGCTTGATCTCGCCGTCGCCGGCCCCGCCACAGCCTTTGCCAAAGCCAAGTAAGGAGAGCGCAAATGAACAAGATGATATCCGCCTCGCTCCTGTCGCTCTTCCTGATGACCACGCCGAGCCTCGCCGCCATGCCGGCAAGTGCCGACGCTCCGATGAATGTCGACAAGGCCTCCTTTGTCAAGGTCGTCACCAGTTCAAATGCCTTCGAGATGGAGTCGAGCAAGCTGGCCGAGCGGATGGCGAAGGACGCCGATGTCAAGGAATTCTCAGCCGCGATGATCAAGGATCAAATCATGGCGGCAGAAGAGTTGAAAAAGGTCGCCAAGCTTGACGATATGCTGGCCAAGCTGTCCCCCAAGCACGCAGCCATTCTGCACCTTTTTAAAGGCGCGTCTGTACAGGATTTCCAGCCGCTCTACATCGAGATGCAGACGACGGCGCATATGGAGGCAGTCACGCTGTTTGCTACTTATGCCAAGGGTGGTGACGACGAGTCAGCGAACGCCTTTGCGGCCAAGACGCTAACCAAGCTCGAAAATCACAAGATGCATGTGATGCATCTGGTCGCGGCTCATTGATTCGACACTTCACGACGAAGCGCGGTTTCATCGACCGGGCTTTTCCTTTTTGTCCCAATGGTCCGTGAGGTCCCATGAACATCCGTTTGTCCGCACTTTTACTATCTATCTCCGCCTTGGCCTTGTCGCTGCCGTCGATATCCTCCGCACAGGTCAATGGTGAGGCCGGCCGCGCCTCCGATGTCGTTGTCCAGGGTTCGATCCTTGAGCCGGAAAAGCTTCAAGTAAAAGACGACGCCAAGCTCACGGCGCTGATCAGGGCGCCCGAAGGCTTCAAGGTCGAGGTCTTCGCCCGCGACCTGATCAACCCGCGCATGCTGGCGGTCTCCGACAAGGGCATTGTCTACGCTACGCGCCGATCCGTCGGAGATGTCATCATGCTCAAGGATGCCGATGGCGATGGCAAGGCGGATGACGCGGTGACCGTGGCGAGCCGTCCCGGCATGCATGGCATAGCATTCGACAGGAACTCGGTTTTCCTAGTGACAATCCACGATGTCTACACCGCGGATGTCATGGAAGACGGGACATTCGGCCCGCTGAAACGCATCATCAACGATCTTCCCGATGCGGGACAGCATGCCAACCGCACGCTCGGCATTGGCCCAGACGGCATGCTCTATATCGGCTCGGGCAGCACCTGCAACGAATGCCAGGACGACAATCCGGAAAGCGCCACGGTCCTGCGTGCAAGCAAGGACGGGGCATCGCGGTCGATCTTCGCCAGCGGCCTGCGCAACACGATTGGTTTCGATTGGGAGCCGACCACCGGTGCGCTCTACGGCATGGATCACGGCATCGACTGGCTCGGCGACGAGGTGCAGGTTGAGGAGCTCAACCGGATCGAACAGGGCAAGAAATACGGCTGGCCCTTTGTCTACGGCATGAGCGGGCTGAACCCCCGCATGGATCCGCCAGAAGGCGTCACACTGGAGGATTGGGCCAAACAATCGACCGAGCCGGTCCTCGGCTACACCGCCCACAGCGCGCCGATGCAGATGGCGTTCTACGACGGCAATACCTTTCCGGCGGACTATCATGGCGATGCCTTCATCGCCATGCGGGGATCTTGGAACCGCCGTCCGCCAAGTGGCTACGAAATCGTCCGGGTCAATTTCGAAAATGGCAAACCTGTCGCCTTCGTAAAGTTTCTTGAAGGCTTTTTGCTACAGCAGGAAAACGCCAAATACGGTTATCTCGGACGCCTGACGGGCGTCGCCGTCGGCAAGGATGGGTCGCTGTTCGTCGCCGATGACAGCAACGGCACGATCTACAAGGTCTCCTATAGCGGCAGTGCGACGACACAGGCGGCGGAAGCCGGCACCATTCCCAATGTCGTCACCGACATGCCGGCATCCAAGATCGCGATTGATCTGGTCGAAGCAAAGAGCACCAATGCTATTGCCGTAAAGTCCGCGTTCGAAAAGGACGGCCCGATCCCGTTGCAATATGCCGCTGATGGCGACAATGCATCGCCGGCGATCGAGTGGAGTGGCGCACCAGAAGGCTCAAAGTCATTCGTGATCATCTGCGACGATCCCGATGCCGCCAAGCCGAAGCCGTTCACGCACTGGGTCGCCTATGACGTCCCGGCGGCAACCATGAAGCTGCGTGAAGGCATGCCCGGCACGCCGGTCCTCCAGGAGCCGAAGGACATGAAGCAGGGTGCCAACAGCATGGGGTCCCTTGGCTACACGGGACCGAAACCGCCGGTCGGCGATCCCGCTCATCACTATCATTTCCAGGTCTTCGCGCTCGACGTCGAAACGCTCGGCCTGGAGCCCGGAGCAAAACGCGACGCGGTGCTGAAGGCAATGGAGGGCCACGTGCTCGCCGAGGGTCAGATTATGGGCACATTCGAACGCGAGCTGACATCGAAATAGGAGGATCGGACGTGAAAGCACTGACCTGGCACGGCAAGCATGACATCCGCTGCGATAGCGTTCCCGACCCGACGATCGAAGACGGGCGTGACGCCATCATCAAGGTGACGGCGTGTGCGATCTGCGGCTCCGACCTCCATCTTTATAATGGCATCATGCCCGACATGCACAGCGGCGATATCATGGGCCACGAAACCATGGGCGAGGTCGTCGAAGTCGGCAAGGACAACAAGAAGCTGAAGGTCGGCGACAGAGTGGTCGTGCCGTTCACGATCGCTTGTGGCGAATGCTTCTTCTGCAAACGGGGCTTCTTTTCCGGTTGCGAACGGTCAAATCCCAAGCCGGAAAAAGTCAAAAAGATGTGGGGTAATTCGCCGGCCGGACTGTTCGGCTATACCCATTTGCTCGGTGGCTTCAGCGGCGGCCAAGCCGAATATCTCCGCGTGCCCTATGCCGATGTCGGACCGATCAAGGTGCCGGAGGGTCTGAGCGACGAGCAGATGCTGTTCCTGTCTGACATTTTCCCGACGGGCTACATGGCCGCTGATTTCTGCAACATCCAGCCGGGCGACACGACCGCCATCTGGGGCTGCGGCCCCGTCGGCCAGATGGCGATCAAGTCCGCCTTCATTCTCGGTGCAGAACGGGTGATCGCAATCGACACCGTTCCGGAACGGCTGGCGCTTGCTGAAAAGTCGGGCGCTATTACCCTCGATTACATGGACAAGGACATCTACGACCGGATCATGGAATTGACCAATGATCGCGGGGCGGATGCCTGCATCGACGCCGTCGGTACAGAGTCCGATCCGTCCGCCAGCTGGGATGCCCGCCTCGATCGTATCAAGGTCGCGACCTTCATGGGTACCGACCGGCCGCATGTTCTGCGCCAAGCAATCCAATGCTGCCGCAACTTCGGCACGGTCTCGATCGTCGGTGTTTATGGCGGGTTTCTCGACAAGATCCCGATGGGTTCCGCAATCAATCGTGGCCTGACCTTCAGGATGGCCCAGACCCCTGTCCAGCATTACCTGCCGATCCTGATGGATCGCATTCAGAACGGCGAGATCGATCCGTCGTTTATCATCACCCATACGGGGAGCTTGGAAGACGGGCCGGACCTCTACAAGACGTTCCTCGCCAAGAAGGACGGCTGCGTCAAGGTCGTTCTCAAACCGTAAAGAGACTGGAGATGATCATGGGAAATCCACAAAATCCGCTCGCCGTCGTGACCGGAGCCTCTTCGGGTATCGGTCTTGAACTGGCAAAGATCGCCGCGAGCAACGGCTATGATCTGGTTGTTGCGGCCGATGAAGACGACATCGATATCGCCGCCGATATTCTGCGCTCGATTGGCGTGTCGGTCGATGCCATGCGAGTCGATCTTTCGACCAAGCAAGGGGTGGCTGATTTTGGTCGGTTCGTCGCCGACAAGGGAAAACCCGTCGATATACTGCTGGCTAATGCCGGACGGGGCCTTGGAAAAGGCTTTCTTGATCAGGAGCTCGATGAGGCCCTGCACGTAATCGACACCAATGTGACCGGAACTGTCGCACTCATCCACACGATCGGCAACGATATGCGCGCGCGTGGCAACGGCAAGATTTTGATCACCGGATCGATCGCCGGCTTCATCCCCGGCACCTACCAGGCGGTGTATAATGCGACCAAGGCGTTCCTGAATTCCTTCTCGTTCGCGCTGCGCCACGAACTCAAGGATAGCGGCGTGTCGGTGACCTGCCTGATGCCAGGCGCGACGGAAACACGGTTCTTCGAGCGAGCCGACATGTTGGACACCGAGGTTGGTCAAGCGGACAAGGACGACCCGGCCGATGTCGCAAGGGTCGGCTTTACCGCTCTGATGAAGGGCGAAGGCGATGTCGTCGCCGGCTGGAAGAACAAGCTTCAGACGGTCATGGCCAATGTGACACCGGCAGGAATCCTCGCCGAACAGCACGCCAAAATGGCTGCTCCCGGAACAGGCAAGACCTGATTCCGTTGGGCCTTAGCATCCCTAGGAAAGAGCATGTTTTTTGCTGGAGGTGGAATAGTCGACTTCCCGCTCGCAACCCTTTTGCCAGAGACACCGTCGGAATTCGATTCCGACTGGAACAAATGCGGCAACTTTCGGTTCACCCGGCATCACAAGCATGTGACTGCGAAAAGGACCAAAGCAATGACCACTCCGATCTCCACGAGTCTTCCTCACGACACGGCGCACGGGGTCTCCTCGTCGGCAAGCGCCGCGCTCAACAAGGTATCATGGGGAGCGATCTTCGCGGGTGTCGCGATCGCCCTCAGCACCCAGTTTCTCCTGAACCTGCTCGGGGTCGGTATAGGAGCCGCAGTCCTTGATCCGGCGACATACGACAATCCTGAAGCCAGCACCTTTTCCATCGCTGGTGGCATCTGGTTTGTGATCGCCGGCATCATCGCCTCCTTTGCTGGCGGTTACGTCGCCAGCCGTCTATCAGGCCGTCCCAGCAACTCGACGGGCGGCTATCAGGGTGTGACCTCCTGGGCAGTCACCACGCTCATCGTTCTCTACCTGCTGACCACATCGGTCGGTGCGCTCGTCGGTGGCGCGTTCAGCGGGCTTTCGTCGATTGTCAGTGGCGTCGGCTCCACAGCCGCTACCGCAGTAGCGGCAGCAGCGCCGGCGATTGCCAACTCGACCAATCCCATGGGAGGGATTGAGCAGCAAATCCGGTCGACCACGGGCAACGATCCGCAGGCTCTGCAGAACGCTGCAGTGTCAGCGATGCAGGCAGTCGTTATGGGCGACGAAGCAACCGCTGAAGACGCCCGCAATCGCGCGGCCGACGCCATTGCAAAGGCGCAGAGCATTCCTGTCGATCAGGCGCGCACCCAGGTCGATCAGTATGAGAAGACGTACCGCGACAACGTGGCGGCCGCCCAGCAGAAGGCGCTTGATACCGCTCAGGCTGCAACCGCGGCTGTCTCCGCCGGAGCCATTCTCGGCTTCTTCGCCCTTGTTCTGGGTGCAATCGCTGCCTGGTTTGGCGGTGTCTATGGCACCAAGCGCGCGCTGATCATCGACGTGTCGGATCGTCGCATCTCCTAATCACTACTCGCTGGCATCGTGCCGGCGGGCTCTCCCAACACAAGAATGGAAATACCTATGGCCGAAACCAAGAAGCTCCAAGACCTGTTCCTCGACACCTTGAAGGACGTGTATTTCGCGGAGCAGAAGATTGTCGAGACCCTTCCGGAGATGGAAGAAGCAGCGACGAGCGTCCAACTCAAGGACGCCTTTACCAAGCATCTCGCCGAAACCAAGGTTCACGTTGAGCGCCTCGAACAGGTGTTCGAGATCATCGGCGAGGAGCCGGAGGCCAAGACCTGCGACGCTATCCTTGGGATCACCGACGAGGCTGCCGAGATCATGGAAGAATATGAAGGCTCCCCTGCCCTCGATGCCGGACTTCTCGCGGCAGCGCAGGCGGTCGAGCATTACGAGATGTCGCGCTACGGCACGTTGCGCACATGGGCGCTGGAGCTTGGGCTGACCGATGCCGCGGGGCTGCTGCAGACGACGCTTGACGAGGAACAGGCGACCGATCTGGCCCTGACATCGATTGCGACGTCTGTCGTCAATCAGAAGGCCGAAGGCTGAACAGAACGCTCCCAGGATCCACGGCGCAAGCGGTGGATCCCTCAACTTTGGAGGATGACATGGAAATTATTGGCAAGCAGGTTCATGAGGAAAAGTCGGGCGTGACAGTAGAGTTCGTTGGTGAAGGCGGGGACGTTGTCTCTGTTCACATGAAGAAGGATGAGGACGGAAATCTGAACCGTCTCAACGCCGAAGAAAAAGCCAAGGCGGTCATGGTTCAGATCGCGACGTTCGGTACGGACGTCGAGGAAACCGACGACACCTCAGCCGACGCGGTCACTGACAAGGAACCGTCGTCGTTCGAAACTGCGCCCGCAGTTGATGCAGGCGAAACCAATCTTTCCCCTGCTGTCGCTTCTCTCAGAAGTGCGCGCGCCGCCCAGGATACAGGGACGTTAGAAGAACATCTCGACGAGGGTCTCGAGTCTTCGTTCCCCGCCAGTGATCCTGTGTCGGCGACGACCAGCACCATTCCGAGCGGTCGCACGGACCATCCGGACGCCAAGGTAGAGTGAGCGAGCGCGTTGGGGCGGATCGGCCATGTCAAGGATTGAACGCGGTTCGTGCTTCGGCGGAGCGATTGAAATCGACGCAGTCGGCGAACCGTTCTGGATCAACTGGGACGACGATGATTGGCGCAAAGCGATTTGTGGTCCGATGACGATCTCGATCGGACACCGCGAGGCTCAGTCACGGGAACTCCTAAGACCTTTTCAAAAACACCGGGTATAATCCGCTCCTTTTGCGACGAATGCGGAACATTCATCGCCTATAAAGATGAGGACCTCCCTTCCAAAATCTACTTGTGCATCGGGTTTATGGACACGCCGGAGAAGTTCGATCCGGCCGCCCATGGATACTGGCAACAACGCCTTCCGTTCGTCGAGATATCAGATGGTCTGCCGCGTGAGGCGCGCTACACGCGATCGCGCGCGGACGGATACGGATCTCGGCGCGACCGCTGAATCTCCAGAATTTTTTGTATGTGCGGATGGAACGAAGGTCTACGACCGGGGTTCACCAACCGCCTGAAGGCCGGAACATTCAGGAGTCATCACAGTTAACAACGGCTAGAGGAGAGCAAGACACGATGGGCACGGCCGACACTGTCATTCCACGCGTCGAGGAGCGTCTGTCGGTCGATAAGGAAACCGTCATTGACGGCGCTGTCACGGTCAGCACCCGGACGGAAGTCTTAGATGAGATCGCCGAAGCCCAACTTGAGCGTCAGACCGTCGAGGTAACCCGAATTGCAATGAACATCGAAGTCGCGCACGCGCCGGACGTTCGCAAGGAAGGCGACGTCATGATCGTCCCTGTCCTGGAAGAGCGCCTGGTAACGAGGCTGTTCCTCGTCGAGGAAGTCCACATCCGACAGCATATCACGTCCGAGCCGGTCAACGTCCCGGTCAGCCTTCGCAAACAAACGGTCTTGATCGAACAAAACGCAGAAAACAAGGAGAACTGAAATGGCTTACAACGAAACTGAAAACGGCTATTCGACAGCCTCGGGCACATCCAGCGCCCTCACCGCCTTTTTTGACAGCCGCTCCGATGCGGAGAGTGCCATCGAGCGCCTGAAGCAAGCCGGGATTTCCTCTGGTGCGATCCGTCTGGTGCCTGGTTACGAGGCCGACGAAGATAGCGCCGGTACTGCCGCCGACGATCGTAAGGGTTTTTGGGAATCACTCGGCGACTTCTTCTTCCCCGACGAAGATCGCCTCGTCTATTCCGAAGGCTTGCGCCGTGGCGGGTTCTTGGTTTCAGTGACGTCCGTCAGCGACGCGCTGTATGACGCCGCACATGAAATCCTCGACGAAGAGGGAAGCATCGATATCGACGAGCGTGCCGACCTTTGGCGCAACGAGGGCTGGAACGACACTACCCCAACTTCGTCCGCGCCCGCTTCAACATACGACGCCAATCGCGCATCGCTTGGAACCGCAAGCGAAGATACATTCGTTTCTGATGAATCCGGCGACGAAACGATCAAAGTGGTCGAGGAAAATCTCCGCGTCGGCAAGCGCGACGTCAACAGTGGCAGCGTGAAGGTTCGTGCCTACACGATCGAAACGCCAGTGAGCGAGGACATCTCGCTGCGGGACGAGAACGTCACTATCGAACGTCGTACCGTCGACCGTCCGCTGACCGATGCCGATACTGCGTTCCATGATCGCACGATTTCAGCGGAAGAGCGCCATGAAGAAGCGGTCGTCTCGAAGGAGGCCCGCGTCGTCGAGGAGATCGGCATCAACAAGACGACGACTGAGCGCACCGAAACAGTGAGCGACAGCGTCCGCAAGACGGAAGTCGAAATCGACGACCAGCGCGTCGAAACGCAAAAGCAGGACGGTTTCAGCCAGTCACAGGGTTTCAGGCGCACCTGATCCGCCTAGAGGCGGCCGGACGCCCGGCCGCCTTTTCACCGAGAACGAGAGAGAAAACGTGGATTCCATGCCCGTCTACTTCTTCCACCTAAAGCACTTCGAAAGTATCGATGAAGATCTGAAGGGCATTTCCTTCGATACGCTCGATGACGCAAGGTCGAATGCATCGGACACGTTAAGAGACCTGGTCGCAGAAAACCTCAGGGCGGCTCAACATATTGACATTTCTGGGATCGAGATTACAGACCCGTCAGGATCTGTGGTTGCGATGGTGTCGCTCGAGGACGCCGTTCTTTCCAGGCTCACTTCCGAAAAATAAAAACGCGGGGTCGAAGTGCGCATCGCTGATAAATGTATATATCGCTCGCTTCTGTGCACTGCCGATCGGGACTTCCATGACCGTCAAAGCCTCCTTTACCTATCGCGAAGGCAAACGCGCCGAAAACGTTTCCCAGGCTGACTGGCCCATCCAACCGCGCGACGGCGAGTTCATTTGGATTGACCTGGTGGATCCGACGCCCGAGGAGATGGAAAATTAAAACGATGTTGGCCTGAATCCACTGGCCATCGAGGATGCGCTGAACGGGAGGCAGGAGCCCAAGGTCAACGTCTATGGGGATCAACTGTTCGTCATCGCCAAGACCGCACACCTTCGAAGGCGACAAGATCGCTTACGGCAAAACGTGCGTCTTCGTTGGAAGGCACTATGTCATCACCGTCAGGCATGGGTCGGCCGCGCGCACGCGACGCTTCGCGAGCAACTGGAACAGTCGCCCAACTGTTCATTATCAGCACTAGTTTCAGCCAATTTCCGCTGCGTTGTAATCAATTCAGGGCGAATAAAGCTATTTACAAACAATCGCTAGGTCGGATTGGCGGGCTAACGCGAAATGAAAATGTGCAGCGCAGGTTGGAGCGTATCACCATGACCTTGCCGCCATTGGTGCCGCCTTGCGAACGGCCGTGTGCTTCTCCAGCAACATCGCGTGATTACCCTTCATGATGCGGCGGACCCGTTTGGCGTTGACGACAGGCATATCGGCGGCTCGCCTTTTGCGATCAAGGAGCGCGGCGATCCCAAGATAGCCATAGGTTGGCCTTTGGCCCGCCAGCTTGCGAATGATCGGCAGACGCTTCGCGTCCTCGGCCTTGCGATAAAACCGGCGTGGCTTTGATCTGCCTTTCAAACGGTCGGACTGCCACTCCAACGAAGTCCCGCCTTATACTCCGGCCAGTTCACCACCCTGAATTTTCATCTTCTCGATGCGATCACCGCCGGCATTATTGTGTTTGAAAGGAATGACTAAACGACAACGGCTCTTACGGTTCCGTCATGTCCAACTCAGATAGCTAAACGATCCGTGCGCCAAAGCTACGGCGATGTGATAGCACGCGCAGTTTGAGAGTTGGGCGGCAAGCGAGTTAGCCAATGCTTCACCTTTGCTATCCGTGCGATTTGGCGGAACTCAAATAGTGGAAGGACGTTCTGCGCTGCAGGAGGTACCATATGGATCAGGAAGCATACAACTGGGTCAGCCGTCGGGCTCATGAACTTTGGCAGAACGAGGGGCAGCCGCAAGGACGGGACCGGGAACACTGGTCGCAAGCTGTAACGGAATGGGAAACAGGGCAACCCGCATTGAAGGCATATGTACCCGCAGAAATTCACAAGGTTCTCGTCGTCGACGACGAACCGCTAGTCAGGTTCGCCACGCTGGATGCGCTCGAAGAGGCTGGTTTCCATGTACTGGAGGCCGCCAATGCCTACGAAGCGTTAATTATGCTGCAGAATGCCGACATTGATGCCGTATTCACTGACGTAAATATGCCCGGATCGACCGATGGTCTTGCTCTTGCCAAACTTGTTCGCGCCCGCGCTCCAAAGACAAGAGTTATCGTCACGTCAGGTCACGTGAGACTAGGTGGATTCGATCTCGCAAGCGGCATCTCTTTTATTCCGAAGCCCTACTCGCATGACGCAATCATCAGCATGCTAAAGGGGTAGCGCAAATAAGTTGGGTGCCGGAATAGTTATCCATCTCTCCGAGAAAGGCGACCACGCAATATCGTTTCTTAACTTCGCCAAGAAATCGCCACGTTTTCAGATACGCCAGACGCGTGCCGTGACAAAATGCACGATCTTGTATCCCGTGCTGGAATCACCACGCCTTGCTTGGGCACCGGCGGCCGGGGGAACGTGTCGAGCAGACGCAAAAATTCTCGACGACGTAGTCACCAAGCGCATTCCACTGTCCCGATGTCGCTGGCGTTAGAGAACTGCGGCCCGGGCGTCGCCTTCGTGCTCAAGAGCTTGCCTTGGTCATCCCGACCCGGTGCTGAGTGAAGTGATCATTCCCACGAGGAACAAAAGTACGATGTCCAAGTTCTCGGAATACACGATTTTTTTGTTTTCAGGGAGTTGATAATGCCGGCACGATGGAAGGAGCCTGTGAAGATCACCGCCCCATTGAGCGGCGACGTCCGCGTCGATGGACCGTTTGCCGCTCTTGTGTTTTTGATGGATGAATGGCCGGACCTCCGGGGCGCCGGATATGTCAGAGCACGAAGTCTTTGCCGCGCTGCGGTTGCCGGGCGCAGAGATGCCGAGGAAGCCCGGGAAATTTTTGTTATAGCTGCGAAGGAAGCAAATTTGCTTCACTGACAGATCCCCACCAGTAAGGATCGGATCGTAGCCTTGTTTCTTCTGTTGTGCGTCCTAAGTCGATGAGATGGAGGAACATCGGATACCAACTTCTGGAAAATCGGCAGGCTCAGTGCCACCGAAGACTGCACGGCTCAGCGCAGTCACGAACGAAGAAGTGGAGCGCCAACTTGGCGGCCGAACTCGCGACATCCGCCTGAATGGAGAGCTTTCGCGCCTTTTCAGCGAGCGCACATGGCCGCAGATGTCCAAGATCATCAGGGCTTGGATGATCTGGGTGATCGTCCTCGACGTCTTGACGTTGTGCCTCAATACGCTCCTCCTCCCGGCCGGTACCGTTATGTCGATGCTGCTGCCGGCCTCGATCCTTCCACCTGCGGCCGTAACCGTTGCAGTCGTTTTTCGCGAGCAAAGGGCCGCGTGGCTGCAGGCAACAGTTCTCCTAGTTGGCGTCTTCTTTATTCTGGTGTCTGTTGCGTTGGTGGGCGTTGCGACAGGCGGCGAATTTTACGAGCGGCATTTGACTATCATGCTTTTCGTCGCCGTCACCGCTATCGTCATTTTTCCGGTCCCTCTTCGCTGGGCGATGGTTATCGGCGCCTATGCCATCGGCATTTATCTGGTGTTTCAACTCACGAACCCAGACATTGAGCCAGGAAGTGCGTTGGCAGGAACGCTCTTCTTCGCCAGCGGCATTGGTGCGACGCTGGTTGCGCGGCGGACCGCGACGATCCTGGCGCATAAAACCTTCCTGTTGGAGTTGCGGGACCGCAGTCGCCTCGCCGACCTATCCGACGCAAACGCGCGCCTCGAACTGCTTGCCCGAACCGATCCGTTGACGGGCGTTGCGAACCGACGCTCGATGATGGAAACCCTCGACGCCTGTTGGCAAGAAGCGGGAGATTCGGGCGGCGCTGCAATTTTGATGTGCGATATCGACGATTTCAAATGTCTCAATGATAGTCTAGGGCATGCCGAGGGTGACCGCGGCCTGGTAAAGGTCGCTGGCATTATCCAGAGCAGCCTGAGAGATGATCGTGATCAAGTGGCCCGTTACGGAGGCGAGGAGTTTCTGGTCCTTCTCCCGAACGCCGACAAGCATGCAGCCTGTGCTGTTGGTGAAACCATCCGCAAACGGGTCGAGGCTGCATCACTCCCCAACCCGTTGTCGCGCGTCATGCCCAATATCACGTTGAGCATTGGTCTCGCGGCGACAGAGCAATGTCAAAGTATTTCTGCCGCACACCTTCAGCGCCAGGCGGATGAGGCTCTCTACTCCGCCAAGGTTCAGGGACGTAACCAAGTCGTTGCCCATGCAGACACCGAAAGACGAGCGCCGAGATCAGAGATTGACTGACTAGTGTAGACAGGATGCTGCCCAAGACAAGTCAGTGCTGCATGTCTGGAGAGAAATTGCCGCAACGAGGCCGGCAGGTAGCCAGCGCCGTAAACTACTGTCAGCGATCGCGCTAACCATTGTCACCGGATTGTACAGATCGGTGACGACGACCAGGAGGCATCAGACAGAACACAGCCACAAGACGATCCTGCGCTGCCGGGGCGACGGGTGAGCGCTCGCGCCATCTTATCCCGCCGGTTGGGTCCGTACGGTGAGTTTGTGTCCGTCAGGATCGCGAAGATTAGCGAGGCAGGCCCCGTTCGGACGTCGCACTGGCGGCTCTCGATCGCATTGTCACCGTGCGCAATGCCGGCTTCGTGTGAGGCTAGAACATGATCGAGCCTGTGGGCTCAATACCGGTCGTTCCAGCGTTACCAACGGCTGCCGGCGCTCCGTCGATGGGTTTGGTGATCGTCAGTTGACCACCCGGCCGCATTGGCTTTGTTAGCCCTACCGCGATCTCATGTTTCATCCTGGTCATCAACCGCCACGACGGTGTAAGTGGCCCAGCCGC
Source organism: Rhizobium sp. Leaf453 (assembly GCF_001425605.1). Taxonomy (GTDB): domain Bacteria; phylum Pseudomonadota; class Alphaproteobacteria; order Rhizobiales; family Rhizobiaceae; genus Pararhizobium. The sequence goes on from NZ_LMRG01000015.1 coordinate 18,301, forward strand.
TCCGGGAGATCGAGTCGTTCCCAGCGTAGTCGGCGTAGAACACTTCCAGGAGAGTTAGGAATACGCCCTTCGTCTCGATGTCCGCCGGGGTCAGGTATCCCCATTCAAGGCTGAACAGTTTCCGGCGTGATAGCGGCGAGGCATGCATTTATCTTAGCCAAGGTTGCGGATCATGGTTACCGAAGCGGAAACGCCGGCTGCGGTGTATTTGCGGCGCTCTGCGCGTGCCCTGGGACGGAAATTTTCCGCTCCACGATCTCAGGACGTCCGAACAGAAAACCCTTCACGTTCTACGAACTCTTGGCCAAGCTAAAGAGTTGCACGAATTTCTGTCGACTAAACCGAACGAGCCTGAGGCGGACCTCTCGGACCAATTCGCTGATCTGTTTTGATGAAACGAGGCGGGACGAGTTTCTTACGCCTTGAAGGTGTCAGAACCGTCGATCCTGTTGTTACTCTATTCGTTTGAGGTTCTCCAGCTCGCATGAACTTGATGAAACGGCTAGGGCTTGGTCGATTGCGTCGTCGGCGGACGGGCAACGTCAGCGCATGCAAGCTGCTCAACTTAAGCTAAACTTCGTCACGCTATCATTGACTGGCACGCCCGCGGCTGCAAGCTTCAACAATTACGAGGTCGTGCACGTGCAGGCAAAGGAGGCACCGATGTCCAATGACAGATATCTGATCAAGAGAAACGAAATCGCGGCGATGGAGGGTTTGGATAAGACCCATTTTCTGAACCCCAATGCCAAGAGGGTCAACAAGTCACTGGGGGATGCAACAGGTCTGACCGGGATTGGTTTTCATATTATTGAAGTTGAGCCGGGGAGAGAAACGACAGAGCACCACGTTCATTACCATGAGGACGAGTGCGTTTATATTCTCGACGGCGAGGGGGCGGCGATGATCGGTGATGACGTCGTGAGCGTCGAGGCGGGCGATTTTCTGGGCTATCGAAAAGGCGGTAAAGCACACTCGATTAAAAACACTGGGTCCGAAACGCTGCGTTGTATCGTCGTCGGCGAGCGTCTCGCACACGATGTCGGCGACTATCCTCGGCTGGGAAAGCGGGTTTATCGCAATTCGGGCCTGAAATGGAACCTGGTCGATTTTGATGACATCGGCGAACCAATCGCAGGTGCAAAAAGATAGAGCTGGTTTATGAGGTCCATGACGCATGCTGTCTAACCACCGATCTCTTGCTTGATGGGATGCGAACTTGCGACCCATGCATCTCCACAACAGATAAGGCGCTGAAATCTTGAAGCCAGCGGCATGGGTAACCATTATCGGAAGTGATAGATTTCGGGGGTCAAATCGCTGATGTCGGTCGCTGAACCGCCTGACCGGCCAAGATACGGGTCTCGTCTGGCCGAGAATAACGGAGCTGCACCCAATCGAAAGAGCAGGAAGCAGTCGACAGATTGGTGCGTCGATGACCAACTCAGCCAATTTATCCTTGCAATTTCGGATCAAATATCCACAAATGCAAGGATGATTGAGCGAAGAATTGCCTCAGAACTCGAAGAATGCATCGATTCCAGCCCGGCAGTTGCCCTGCTCGGTCCTCGCCAGGTCGGCAAGACCACGCTTGCGATCGATATCGGCAAGACCCGACCCTCCCTCTATCTAGACTTGGAATCGGATGCCGCCCGGGCAAAGCTTTCGGAGCCGGAACTCTATCTGGCCCAGTATGCAGACAAGCTCGTCATTCTCGATGAGGTCCACCGATTGCCGGACCTGTTCCAGATCCTGCGCGGGCTAATCGACAGCGGCCGCCGGGCGGGCCGACGCAGTGGCCAGTTCCTGTTGCTCGGCTCTGCATCGATCGATCTTCTGAAACAATCCGGCGAAAGCCTGGCCGGCCGCATCACCTACCTTGAAATGCAACCGATCGACGGGCTGGAAGTGGTGCCTAATAACCTTCAGGCGCTTTGGCTCCGCGGGGGTTTCCCGGACAGTCTGCTCGCCGCGACCGACCGTGCCAGCCTGCGCTGGCGGCAGGATTTCATCCGTACCTATCTGGAGCGCGACATCCCCCAGCTCGGCCCCAGAATTCCAGCCGAGACGCTGCGTCGGTTCTGGACCATGCTGGCACATCACCAGTCCGGGCTGCTCAATGCCGCAGAGCTTGCGCGCTCGCTTGGTGTCGATGGCAAGACTGTCGCCTCCTACCTCGATCTGCTTGTCGATCTTCTTCTGGTGCGGCGGCTGGAGCCGTGGCATGCCAATCTGGGCAAACGTCTGGTGAAGTCGCCGAAAGTGTATGTGCGAGATAGCGGCATTACCCATGCACTGCTGGGGCTTGGCACTGCCGATCACCTGCTCGGCCACCCCATCGTCGGTGCCAGTTGGGAAGGGTTTGTCGTCGAGACGCTGATTGCCGCCAGCCCACACGGCACCACTGCGAATTTCTACCGCACTGCCGCCGGGGCTGAGATTGATCTCCTCATCACGCCGCCGGGGAGAAAGCCCTGGGCAATCGAAATCAAGCGCTCTCTCGCGCCGAAGGTCGAGAAAGGGTTCTATCTTGCTTGTGAGGACATTCAGCCGGAGCGGCGTATCGTCGTCTACCCGGGGACAGAAACGTTTCCTATGAAAAATGAGGTCACCGCCATGCCGCTCTGGGCCGCCGGCCGGATGCTTCGCGATGAAGGATGAGGGCAGAAACGCAATGCCGCAGAACCCGAAATCGGGCGTCGATCAACGCGCCAGTACGCTTGATAAGGTTGCAGCTGTGCTGCCGATCGAGCGCCGCGACGAACTCGCGGAGTTGCTGACCGATCAGGATATCGAAACGCTGCGGCATCTCGTCAACGAGGGCATGGGCGACAACACCCTGCGCGCGCTCACCTCGGACCTTGCCTACCTTTAGGCCTGGTCGTTAGCCGCCACCCATCACGCCCTGCCCTGGCCGGCGGCGGCCCTCCCTGCCCTCCTGTCCATTCACCTCGGGCGAACCAAGACCAGAGGCATCGAGCATGACGACGTGGTCTATCAGACGGGCCGCCCGGTCGAGGCGCTCAATGCCTGGCTCACTGCGGCAAGGATTGGCGATGGCAGTATTTTCCGGGCGATCGATCGCTGGGGCAATGGTCTCCCGCCGGGCACTGGACCCGAAGGCGGTCAATACATCGTCACGCTGCGCGCCCGGATGGCAGGGCTTGATCCGAGCGAGTTTTCCGCGCACGGTCTGCGGTCCGGTTATCTGACGGAGGCTGCCAACTGCGGCATTCCCCTGCCCGGGGCCATGGGACAGTCACGCCATCGGTCGGTCCAACAGGCGTCCGACTAATACAACAGCACGACCCGGCGCAGCGGGCGCGCAGCGCGGTTGCTGTATTGCCAGGCCCTTGCGGCGGTATCGGTTAAACACCGAACGATCCAGGTCAACGGCTATCGCTGCCAGATGTAAGCGGTGAACACACCGCGTGCCATGATGTGATTTGCTAATGCAAGTCTCAGTTCGGTTCCCCTCCCCCCGAAGTACCTAAAAGAATAGGTCTTAGGTCTAGGGTAGCTCCGACCAAGGCCCGGTACCGGGAACCAATGCACAGCTTCCGAATTTGATTATCGACGATCACAAAGGTCGCGATTATTGAAGGAGATCAACATGTTTCACAAACTCTTCATTGGAGCCACGCTTGTCGCGAGCGTGATGTCGGGCGTCGCTATCGCTCAAGAGTCGACCGTCAATGGCGCTGCTGGCGGTGCAGTCACCGGCGCGATCGTCGGAGGTCCTGTTGGCGCAGCTGTCGGTGGTGTCGCTGGCGCGATCGTCGGTACAGCAATCGACCCGCCGCCGGAAAAGGTCGTTACCTATGTTCGGGAAGTACCGACCGCTGAACCTGTCATCATCAAGGAAAAGATTGTTGTCGGTCAGGCCTTGCCGAGCACTGTCGTCGTGACGCCTATTCCGGACGATCCGAAATACGCATACGCCATCGTCAATGAGGAACGCATCATCGTCGAACCTTCCTCCCGAAAGGTTATCCAGATCATCGACTGAATCGGAATTCAGTAGTGGAAACCGACCCTCGCTTGCCGGGTCTGTTTCCGGGTCTGACGGCGAACCTGCGCCGTCAGACACCCGTTCTGATCTTTCCAGGCTTTGCACAAAGGAGTTCCCCGATGGCTGATCGTGGACCAACAATCGTTAATACGGATCGCAGCGGTAACGGCGGATGGGCTATTGCGCTTTTTATCGCTCTCGTCGCCCTCGTTGCACTGCTGATGTTTACAGGGATCATTGAAATCGGCGGTAGCAATGGCAGTACCGACGTGAACGTCAATGTGCCTGCTGTCGAGACGCCAGCAACAGACAAGACTGCCGCGACGCCTGCAACCCCGGCAAACTAGCGGCTCGGCCGGCCCCGGCGGGCTTATAGCTGTCGGGCCCGCCTCCAAGCTCAGTCGGCGACGAGACATTCTTTGCACGAAACAGCGGAACACAATCATGAAAACGATCGCTTCGTTGGCATTTGCTATTGCGTCGTCCATCGGCGCTTGCATTGGCGCCACATCCCTCGCATCGCTCCTACTGGCCGAACCCGCCGAAAGCCGGCCTTTCGAGACAGCTACTGGACCAGATTTATGGACTACGAAGCCCATTTCTGTTGATGTCGGCCAGCAGAATTTCGAGCGAATCCCAGCGCGCCTCTCTAGCTACGTTACAAATCCAACGCCGGTGAAAATTGCCAGCAACAGACGTCCACCGGCACGGAAGGCGCCCACGCTTCAAGTGGCAATGTCGACAGCCCATCTCGAATGGTGCGCAGACCGTTACCGGTCTTATGATCCAGCAAGCAACACGTATCGTTCCTACATTGGGCAACAACGGACGTGTCAATCTCCTTATGCGACTCGGCAGCCCATCGCCTCAAACAGAGATGCCGTCGACCCACGCTTTGTAGGATATGGAGTGGACAACCTGCGAGGTGCTTGGTGCGCTGCAAGATACCGATCGTATCGGGCAGAGGATAATACCTATCAGCCTTATGACGGGCCGCGTCGCCGCTGCGATCCTCCGATTGACCAGGTTCGGCTGGAAGCTAGCAACATTTAGGCAGGGTCAGGGCTGTTTAGATCCAAGTGATCAGCCAGCGCCTTCGCTACTCAGCCCAGATCCGTGTAAGCTTTGGACACCTTCGGGAACCGGGTCTGCAGCAACTCCCCCGCGACGAAAACGAGATCGGGACCGGGGCTTATCGGCGTGTGCCGCCGCTGGGAGGTGAACGACAGGTTCATTGTCATGAGGTCAAAGACTGGAATTGGCCGCTGCTTAGTTCGCGTGCTTTAGCTACCCCTTCTCCGCTCGCGGCGGCGCTCTAGTTTTGGCACTTATCCTCAAGTGGAGTTCCGGCCATTTCCTTGCCTCCATCCAATGATTCAAATGACGCCGCCCAAGCCTCGCCGGACGCCGCACCAAGTGCCGCGAAGGAAACGGCAGCTTCGATGAGCGCGCTCGGTCAGAAGAGAGAAGACTCAAGGTTCTCCGAGACTCGTTCGGCTTTGTCAGCACTTTGCCTGGCGCTGCGAAACGACGTGGCGGTTACAGCGACTAGAGCCGGTACCGTATCCCGGTTATTAATCCTCAAAACAAGATCCCGTCTGATACGGAAGAAGAACCTGGACAGGTCGGCATCGATCGAAAACAGAAATCCAAGCGGTTCTCTCTGGCCCAGGCTGCAGGGACGAGCAGTGGTCATGGCCGGCTCCATAACCGAAGCGATCGGACGAAGGAGGCGGTTGAAGTTACGCTCCTGGCGTGGGATGGTCGCCGCCTCCGCGGCAACATGTCTGGTCGTCACATTTGTCATCCTGACCTGGGCACTCAAGGATGTTCCATGGCGACAAATCGCCGACGGTTCGCTCAAGCCCATCGTCGTCTTGGAAAATGCCAACGGCACGCCGCTTGTTCGCCAGGGGCCATACCAGGGTCCCTATATTTCCTATGAGCAGTTCCCCGACACGCTCATCAACGCTGTCCTGTCCATCGAAGACCGGCGCTTCATGGATCATATAGGTGTCGATCCGCAAGGCATCGTCCGAGCGCTGTTCAGGAACATTCAGGCAGGTTCGGTCGTCCAAGGCGGCAGTACCATCACCCAGCAGCTTATCAAGCTCCAATATCTCGACAGCGACCGCACCCTGAAGCGGAAAATTCAGGAACTGGTCATCGCCTTCTGGCTCGAAGGGAAGCTCGGCAAGGAGGAAATCCTCACGCGTTACCTCAACAGCGCCTATCTCGGCGCTGGCGCGACCGGCATGTCTGCGGCTGCCCGCATCTATTTCGACAAGGACGTGGAAGACCTCAACCTTCCCGAAACGGCGCTATTGGCAGGACTGCTGAGAGCGCCGAGCCAATGGAACCCGATTGTCAACCGCGAGGGTGCCAGGCAGCGGACCGAGGTCGTCCTGGACGCTATGGTGGATAACGGAAAGATCACCCACCTCCAGGCGGGGGCTGCCAAATCAGCCTTCGCAAAGGTCAACCCGACAAGGCCGACGCCACGCTCGGGAAGCTGGTTTGCGGACTGGGTAGCGCCTCAGGCGAGCGAAGTCTCAGGCTCGTCCCCAGGATCTACCACAGTCCGGACCACCCTTGTGCCGCGGCTTCAGGAGATCGCGGAAAAGACTATAGCGGATACCTTGGAAAAATCAGGTGAGGCGGCGAGTGTATCTCAGGCCGCGCTTGTCGCCATGACACCCGAAGGTGCGGTTGTCGCCATGGTTGGTGGACGAGACTACAAGGCCAGTCAGTTCAACCGTGCCGTGACGGCAATGCGTCAACCCGGCTCCACCTTCAAACTTTTCGTCTTTTATGCAGCGCTGAAAGCCGGGCTGACTTTGTCAGATCGTGTCCTGGATGCGCCGTTGGACATTAAAGGCTGGTCTCCCGAGAACTCAGGCGGCCGCTATCGCGGCTGGGTGACGTTGGCTGAGGCATTCGCGCGATCCCTGAACGCAGCGAGCGTCGCACTTGCGCAGGAAGTGGGACTGGACAACGTCATTGCGGCCGCACGGGAGCTCGGGATCGATGCCGAGCTTACGAATACGCCCTCTCTTGCGCTTGGCACATCGGAGGTCAATCTGCTTGATCTGACTGCCGCCTATGCGTCTGTTCGGCTCGGGAAGGCGCCGGTGGAACCTTGGGGCATCATCGATTTCAAGGCAGCTGATCAACCTGAAGCGTTCCGAGTGGGACAGCAAAGCCCTCAGCCGGTCGATCTTTCACCATACCAGTCAGACCTTGTCGATTTGCTTCGGCTTGTCGTTGAAAAAAGGACGGGACGCGGGGCTGATCCCGGTGTATTCGCTGCTGGCAAGACGGGCACCAGCCAGAACAACCGCGACGCCTGGTTCATTGGGTTCACGGAGCCGCTGGTTGTTGGCGTATGGGTTGGCAATGATGACGACACACCGATGAAGGGCGTCACGGGAGGAGCAATTCCCGCCCGCATCTGGCGCGACTTCATGCGCCAGGCGCTGAGAAACCCCGGTCCAGACACAATGTCAGATGACTCAATTGCTGGTAAAGACAACTCTCCCCGCTCGTGCAATGTCAGTGCCTGCTCGCGCGCCTACAGATCGTTCCGTCCCTCCGACTGCACCTACCAGCCGTATTCCGGCGAACGACGCATCTGCGAGAGGTGAACATCGGGCGACATGTGCCCGTCTGCATCCATATCTTGGTAGCACAATTGTCAAATTCGACGGGTAGACCGCGACGACCACTCCAGTCATCCACACTTTGCGTAACGGGCGCCTTCGGCCGTCCACCGACAGGCTAGGACCTAAGCCCTATGACGGAACGTTCAATCTATGCGCGGCGTTACTGATAACAATCGAAACGAGCAATAGGCCAAAAGAATGCCAACAGAACTTTGGGAGGCGATGGAGATCACCATCGATCGCGGAGACCATTTCAAACGAGTCAACAACAGTCGCGAGGCTCTTGCCTGTCTGATGACGTGCTGGCCAAATCGCAGCGGAAAGGCTTTCGCTGTCGCTAAAAAAGCATGTCTCGACGCGATAGAAGGCCGTGCTGAGCCAGCCGCAGCATCGAAAGCCTTCCAAGCGGCCGCAAAAGAGGCCGGACTGCTGTGTCGTTGAACTTGCTGGAAAGACACCGAAAACCTAGCAACTTTGGATCTAGTCCAGAATGTCAAGTATCGGGCTCCGTCCGAAGAAGGGCGTGTCCATGATGTTCACAGCCGCTGTTCGCGCCCCATGCTGTGTTGAAGAGAGATCCCCATGACCGCAGAACGCCGCCGCCTATTCGTCCAGCAACTTTTCGAACGTCAGGCTGCCGCCGGCTATGTTGTCGATGACGCGCCGGAGTTTACCAGCCTGATAGGGCTTTGGATCCGAGGTGATATCGACATGCCAGCATTTCGAAACCGCTATAGAGCGATCCGAAAAGGGCGTTTGCCTGCAAACCAATCTTCAAAGACGGTACCGATAGCAGCATCGCGCGATTTGGAGGAAGTGCCCGAGCCTGATGACCTGCTTCTCGAAATCGAGCGGATGACTGCGTCACTGCGATCCGACGAATGATGTCCAAAGTCCCATGTAGATCATTCTTGTGTCCCGTCGCTCTCCGCGTCGGGGGAAAGTCCGCATGGCTCAATTTCCATGTTTGGATGCCCCTTTCGACCCAAGGACTTTTTTCACCGCCGAGCGAAGGATCGGGTGCGTAAATGTTTTAGACCTCCTGTTGCGGCCATGACATGCCGCAGGCCGGTATAGTGATACGCGGATTGGATTCCGTATCAGTGGAACAAGCTCGGAACTCCCTGAGAACTACTGGTTTATCCAATCCCGATCTGTTCGATGATTTGCCCATGTGGATTGTGACCTCCTCACAGAGCCGGCACTCCAATTAGAACGTCTACTCTCAGCCGGCCGCTCCGCTTAAATCTCGGTATTCTTGATTGCGCGCGAGCATTGCCCAGACGATCCGTGATAGCTTGTTTGCCATAGCGATCGCCACCAGCATGCGCGGCTTTCGGCCCAGCATATTTGAGAGCCAGGGACCCGATCTTCCACCGCCTCGGCCCTTCCAACGCACAACAGACATCGCGCATATAATCAAAAGCCTTCTGATATCTCGTTGGCCCATCCTCGATGGTGCGGCTAAGCTTTTGCTTGCCTCCGCTCGAGTGCTATCGCGGAACAAGGCCAAGCCGTGCTGCAAAATCGCGACCACTTCGGAATCCTTTCATAGGCGGCGCGAAGGCGGTGATTGCCATCGCGCAAATAGGCCCGATCCCAGGGATGCCACGCCTCCATCGCACCACACACAGTCGAAGTCCGGCCATAAACCCCAAAGAGGCGACCGCGACAGTTTCTTGCGAAACAAAACCCGGCCATCGGCAGTCGCGCCCTATATTTGAAAGACCTGCTTTGCAACGTGGACGCTGACGATACTAACTTCCTTCATAAATGCCTCCTTTGTTGGTCACTTTACGCATCACCATCTTGGTACATGGCAATGCCGGTGGGAGGGGCATCCAACCCATCGGTGGAATTAGGCTCGCCAATTACCCGCTCAGTCCTGAGTGCAAACCAACACGCAGCACCATTCAGAGGCGATCTGCAAATCCCAAAATAGTCCATAAACAAAACCCCGCCCAAAATGGCGGGGTTGGCATCAGTCTCAGGGGGTCTTTCAAGACCGCGTCTTCGTGATAAGCATTTTCCCTTTAAACGGACGATGCACGGCCCGCATAACGCGCCCGCTCGGCATCGATCTCGGCCTGCGAATAAGGATCGGCCTTATTGTCGAAGGAGGTCCAGCCCTG
>NZ_LMRG01000016.1 GCF_001425605.1 Rhizobium sp. Leaf453
TGATCGTTCCGATCGCGATGGAAGAAAAGCTGCGCTTCGCGATCCGCGAAGGCGGCCGCACCGTCGGCGCCGGCATCGTCGCAAGCATCGTCGAGTAATACTTCGCTCGTCGGGTAATCTCGACGAACGGTTTCGTCGGTCTTGGCCGACGGTTGGAAACGGCACGCCATAGGTGCCGTTTCCCGATCATTTTTTGGTCGAAGCATGCGGTTTTCCCGTATGCCTCTCGAATTGGCGGGAGCGCGAAAAAAATCGTGCTTCCGTAGGCGTTCGGTCATTGTATCGGACGCCGATTCCGTATATGTGGCGGGTCGAATTGCAGAAACGGACAGAGAGCGATTTGCTCTTTGGGCTCTTTGAAGCATCAGCACCCGGAAACGAATGACGAAATGCCTCGATTGGGGCGTTCGCGTAACAAACAATAAGGATAACTCGAATGAACGGCCAGAATATCCGTATCCGCCTCAAGGCGTTTGATCACCGGATTCTTGATGCCTCCACGCGGGAAATCGTTTCGACGGCCAAGCGCACAGGCGCTTCGGTTCGTGGTCCGGTGCCGCTTCCCACGCGCATTGAAAAGTTTACGGTCAACCGTTCGCCCCACGTGGACAAGAAGAGCCGTGAACAGTTCGAGATGCGCACCCACAAGCGCCTCCTCGACATCGTTGACCCGACTCCGCAGACCGTTGACGCGCTGATGAAGCTCGACCTCGCTGCCGGCGTAGACGTCGAAATCAAGCTTTAAGAACAAGGAAGGTACGTGGACTTCGGTCCAACGGCTTCCAAAAACGGGCGACCCTTCCGATCGGATGATCTCGAGGGAAACCTTAAACCAGAGGTGCCGAGGGGCTTGCCCCGGAGCTAACTCTCAAGAGGAATGAACCAATGCGTTCAGGTGTGATTGCACAGAAAGTTGGGATGACCCGCGTCTATAACGACGCTGGTGAGCATGTCCCGGTTACAGTATTGCGGCTGGAGAACTGCCAGGTAGTTGCCCACCGCACGGAAGACAAGAACGGCTACACCGCAGTACAGCTGGGTGCCGGCCAGTCGAAGGTCAAGAATACGAGCAAGCCGTTGCGCGGTCAGTTTGCTGCCGCAAGCGTCGAGCCGAAGGCAAAGGTCGTCGAGTTCCGCGTTTCGTCGGACAACCTGATCGAGATCGGCGCCGAGCTCACCGCAAACCACTTCATCGCCGGCCAGCTGGTCGACGTGACCGGTACCTCGGTCGGTAAGGGTTTCGCGGGTGCCATGAAGCGTCACAACTTCGGCGGTCTGCGTGCAACGCACGGCGTTTCCGTATCGCATCGTTCGCATGGTTCGACGGGTAACAACCAGGATCCGGGTAAGGTCTGGAAGGGCAAGCGCATGGCTGGTCACATGGGCCAGACGCGCATCACCACCCAGAACCTCGAAGTGGTCTCCACCGATGAAGACCGCGGCCTGATCCTCGTCAAGGGCGCCGTACCCGGCTCCAAGGGCGCATGGATCGTCGTTCGCGACGCCATCAAGTCCGGCACTCCGGCTGACGCTCCGCGTCCTGCCGCCGTGCGCGCAGCCAAGTAAGGGGGCCAGATCATGGATCTCAACGTCACCACACTCGAGGGCAAGGAAGCCGGTACGGTTTCGCTGTCCGACGCGATTTTCGGCCTTGAGCCGCGCGAAGATATCATTGCCCGCGTCGTTCGCTGGCAGCTCGCCAAGAAGCAGCAGGGTACGCATAAGGCCAAGGGTCGTGCAGAAGTCGCACGCACCGGCGCCAAAATGTTCAAGCAGAAGGGTACGGGCCGCGCTCGTCACCATTCGGCTCGCGCTCCGCAGTTCCGCGGCGGTGGCAAGGCTCACGGCCCGGTTGTTCGCAGCCACGCCCATGACCTGCCGAAGAAGGTTCGTGCTCTCGGCCTGCGCCATGCGCTGTCGGCCAAGCTGCGCGCCGAAGAGCTGATCATCGTTGACAGCTTGGTTGCTGCCGAAGCCAAGACGAAGGTGCTGACCGGCGCGTTCGCGACGCTCGGCCTGACCAACGTGCTGTTCATCGGCGGCGCCGAGCTCGACAGCAACTTCAAGCTCGCAGCCCAGAACATCCCGAATGTGGACGTTCTGCCGGTTCAGGGCATCAATGTTTACGATATTCTGCGTCGCGGCAAGCTGGTCTTGTCCAAGGCCGCAGTTGAAGCTCTCGAGGAGCGGTTCAAATGACTGACCTTCGCCACTACGATGTGATCCTGGCTCCCTCGATCACCGAAAAGTCGACGCTGGTTTCTGAACAGAACCAGATCATCTTCAACGTCGCCAAGGGCGCGTCGAAGCCGGAAATCAAGGCTGCGATCGAAGCGCTGTTCGGCGTCAAGGTCACTGCTGTGAACACGCTGGTCCGCAAGGGCAAGCTGAAGCGCTTCCGCGGTTTCGCGGGCCGGCAGAAGGACGTCAAGAAGGCTATCGTCACGCTTGCTGACGGTCAGACCATCGACGTCTCCACCGGACTCTGAGGAATAGAACAATGGCATTGAAAAGTTTCAATCCGACGACCCCGAGCCAGCGCCAGCTGGTCATCGTCGACCGGTCCGGCCTCTGGAAGGGCAAGCCGGTCAAGGCTCTGACCGAAGGTCTGACCTCCAAGGGCGGTCGTAACAACACCGGTCGCATCACCGTTCGCTTCCAGGGCGGCGGTCACAAGCGGTCCTACCGCCTGGTCGACTTCAAGCGTCGCAAGTTCGACGTTGAGGGTACGGTCGAGCGTATCGAATACGATCCGAACCGCACCGCGTTCATCGCGCTGATCAACTACGCCGATGGCGAACAGGCCTACATCCTCGCTCCGCAGCGCCTCGCTGCCGGCGACAAGGTCATCGCTTCGGAAAAGGCTGTCGACGTCAAGCCGGGCAACACCATGCCCCTGCAGTACATGCCGGTTGGCTCGATCATCCACAATGTGGAGATGAAGCCGGGCAAGGGTGGTCAGATCGCTCGTTCGGCTGGCGCCTACGTCCAGCTCGTTGGCCGCGACCAGGGTATGGCGATCCTTCGCCTGAACTCGGGCGAACAGCGCCTCGTGCATGGCTCTTGCCTCGGCACGATCGGTGCGGTTTCGAACCCCGACCACGGCAACATCAACGACGGCAAGGCCGGTCGTTCGGTATGGCGTGGCAAGCGTCCGCACGTTCGCGGCGTCGTCATGAACCCTGTTGACCATCCGCACGGCGGTGGTGAAGGCCGCACCTCGGGTGGCCGTCATCCGGTATCGCCCTGGGGCAAGCCCACCAAGGGCAAGCGCACGCGCTCGAACAAGTCGACCGACAAGTTCATCATGCGCTCGCGTCATCAGCGTAAGAAGTAAGAGAGGAAGTCTCCAATGGCTCGTTCAGTATGGAAAGGTCCGTTTGTTGACGGCTATCTTCTCAAGAAGGCTGAGAAGGTTCGTGAAGGCGGTCGCAACGAAGTGATCAAGATGTGGAGCCGTCGCTCCACCATCCTGCCGCAGTTCGTCGGTCTCACGTTCGGCGTCTACAACGGCAGCAAGCATGTGCCGGTCAGTGTCAACGAAGACATGGTCGGTCACAAGTTCGGTGAATTCTCTCCGACCCGGACCTATTACGGTCACGGTGCGGACAAGAAGGCAAAGAGGAAGTAATTATGGGCAAGGCAAAAGCCGAACGCCGGCTGAAGGATAATGAAGCGCAGGCAGTTGCGCGCACGATCCGCGTCAGCCCCCAGAAGCTCAACCTGGTTGCCGCGATGATCCGCGGCAAGAAGGTCGACCGGGCTCTGGCTGAACTCGAATTTTCGCGCAAGCGCATTTCGGACACCGTCAAGAAGACGCTGGAATCCGCAATCGCCAACGCGGAAAACAACCATGATCTCGACGTCGACTCGCTCGTCGTTGCCGAGGCTTACGTCGGCAAGTCCATCGTCATGAAGCGTTTCCACGCTCGTGGCCGTGGCCGTGCATCGCGTATCGAAAAGCCTTTCGCGCACCTGACGATCGTTGTTCGCGAAGTCGAAGCTAAAGGGGAGGCCGCATAATGGGTCAGAAGATCAATCCAATCGGCTTCCGCCTCGGCATCAACCGTACCTGGGACAGCCGCTGGTTCGCCGATAACGCAGAATACGGTCAGCTTCTTCACGAAGACCTGAAGATCCGTGCTTTCGTTATGGAAGAACTGAAGCAGGCCGGCATTGCCAAGGTGGTCATCGAGCGTCCGCACAAGAAGTGCCGCGTCACGATCCACTCGGCCCGCCCGGGCCTCATCATCGGCAAGAAGGGCGCAGACATCGAAAAGCTGCGCAAGAAGATCGCCGAAATGACCAAGTCGGAAACGCACCTCAACATCGTTGAAGTTCGTAAGCCGGAAGTCGACTCGACACTCGTCGCCCAGTCGATCGCCCAGCAGCTGGAACGCCGCGTGGCTTTCCGTCGTGCCATGAAGCGTGCCGTTCAGTCGGCCATGCGTCTTGGCGCCGAAGGCATCAAGATCACCTGCGGCGGCCGTCTCGGCGGTGCTGAAATCGCGCGTACGGAATGGTACCGCGAAGGTCGCGTGCCGTTGCACACGCTGCGTGCGGACATCGACTACGGTGTGGCTGAAGCCCAGACCGCTTTCGGTATCTGCGGCATCAAGGTCTGGATCTTCAAGGGCGAAATTCTCGAGCACGATCCGATGGCTTCCGAGCGTCGTTCGTCCGAGGCTGATGCCCAGGGTCCGAGCAGCAACAACCGTCGTCGCGAAAACGCGTAACAGTCGTTCCTGGCAGCTAATATCGGAGAAGTAAAAAAATGTTGCAGCCAAAGCGTACTAAGTACCGCAAGCAGTTCAAGGGACGCATCAAGGGCGTCGCCAAGGGCGGTTCCGACCTGGCTTTCGGTGAATTCGGCCTGAAGTCTCAGGAGCCGAACCGTGTGAACGCTCGTGAAATCGAAGCGGCCCGCCGCGCGATCACCCGTCACATGAAGCGTGCGGGTCGTGTATGGATCCGCGTATTCCCAGACGTACCGGTCACGGCAAAGCCGACCGAAGTCCGCATGGGTAAAGGTAAGGGTTCGGTCGAATACTGGGCAGCAAAGGTCAAGCCCGGCCGAATGATGTTTGAAATCGACGGCGTCAGCGAAGAACTTGCCCGCGAGGCACTTCGCCTTGGTGCTGCGAAACTCTCTGTCAAGACGCGCTTCGTACAGCGCATTGCAGAGTAAGGAGTAAAGCCCATGAAAGCCGATACCGTTCGCGCGCTCAGCGCCGACCAGCTCAACGAAGAGCTTGCCAAGCTGAAGAAGGAGCAGTTCAACCTGCGCTTCCAGAAGGCCACCGGCCAGCTCGAAAAGTCGTCGCGCATCAACGAAGTCCGCAAGGACATTGCGCGCGTCAAAACCATTGCCCGCCAGAAGGCGGCAGAAGCCAAGGCCTAAGGACCAGAACAATATGCCAAAACGCATTCTGCAGGGCACAGTCGTCAGCGACAAGAACGACAAGACCGTTGTGGTCCGTGTCGAGCGTCGCTTCGCGCACCCGATCTTCCAGAAGACCGTTCGTCGGTCCAAGAAGTACAAGGCGCATGACGAGAACAACCAGTACAAGGTCGGCGATCAGGTTTCCATCGAGGAATGCGCGCCGATCTCCAAGGACAAGACCTGGACGGTCGTTTCCGCCCAGTCTTAATTCTTAAGACTTTCTCGTCAGGCCCTTGCGTCTGGCGAGAAAATCTGTATGAAGCAGCGCAAGGACGCTCGGCTACGAGCGTTCTTTTGCTTTGAGCGCACGGAAGGTCCGTTTTCGGAAACCACCCTGGCAACGATCGATCCCGCGCGAGAACAGAAATTTACAAGCTGGAACAGGGGGCCCTCCGTCTGAGAGGTTGGCCCAACCGGTCCGGTCACAACAAGAAGGCGACCTGACATGATTCAGATGCAAACAAACCTCGACGTGGCGGATAATTCCGGCGCACGTCGTGTCATGTGCATCAAGGTGCTGGGCGGCTCCAAGCGCAAATACGCTTCGGTCGGCGACATTATCGTCGTTTCGATCAAGGAAGCTATTCCGCGCGGCCGCGTCAAGAAGGGTGATGTGATGAAGGCGGTTGTCGTTCGCACCGCCAAGGACATCCGTCGTCCGGACGGCAGCGTCATCCGGTTCGATAACAACGCAGCTGTTCTTATCGACAACAAGAAAGAGCCGATCGGCACCCGTATCTTCGGACCGGTTCCGCGCGAACTCCGCGCCAAGAACCACATGAAGATCATCTCGCTGGCTCCAGAAGTGCTGTAAGGAGCGATAGAGATGCAAAAGATTCGCAAGGGCGACAAGGTCGTCGTATTGACCGGCAAGGACAAAGGCCGCTCCGGAGAAGTTCTCCAGGTTCTGCCTAAGGAAGATCGGGCTGTAGTGCGTGGCGTGAACATGGTGAAGCGTCACCAGCGCCAGACCCAGAGTCAGGAAGCCGGCATCATCAACAAGGAAGCATCGATCCATCTGTCGAACATCGCGATCGTTGACCCGCAGGACGGCAAGCCGACCCGCGTTGGTTTCAAGATCGAAGGTGACAAGAAGGTTCGCGTTTCGAAGCGTTCGGGAGTGTCGATCGATGGCTGACACCAAGAAGTACGAGCCCCGTCTGAAGACGGAATACGTTGAGCGTATCAGCAAGGCGATGCAGGAGAAGTTCTCCTACGCAAACGTCATGCAGATCCCGCGCCTCGACAAGATCGTCATCAACATGGGCGTTGGCGAATCGACCGCTGATTCGAAGAAGCCGAGCGTTGCGGCAGCCGATCTCGCTGCCATCGCTGGCCAGAAGCCGGTCATCACCCGTGCCCGCAACTCCATCGCCGGCTTCAAGCTGCGCGAAGGCATGCCGATCGGCGCAAAGGTTACCCTGCGCGGCGTTCGCATGTATGAATTCCTGGATCGCCTGATCAACATCGCGCTGCCGCGCGTTCGAGATTTCCGCGGCCTGAATGCGAAAAGCTTTGACGGCCGTGGCAACTTCGCCATGGGCATCAAGGAACACATTGTGTTCCCGGAGATCAACTACGACAAGGTTGATCAGATGTGGGGCATGGACATCATCGTTTGCACGACGGCAACGAACGACGACGAAGCGCGCGCTCTGCTCACAGAGTTCAACTTCCCGTTTCGCCAGTAAGCCGTAACGACAAGCAGAAGGATAAGTTGAATGGCGAAGACGAGCGCAATTGAAAAGAACAATCGCCGCCGTAAGTCGGTTGCCCAGGATGCCTCCAAGCGGGCAGCCCTGAAGGCAATCATCATGAACCAGTCCCTTCCGATCGAAGAGCGCTTCAAGGCGACTCTGAAGTTGGCGAGCCTGCCGCGTGACGGTTCCAAGACCCGCATTCGCAACCGTTGCGAAGTGACCGGTCGCCCGCGCGCATATTATCGCAAACTCAAGATGTCGCGTATTGCGCTTCGTGAACTTGGCAATTTCGGCAAGGTGCCGGGCATTGTTAAGTCGAGCTGGTAAGGAGACGGACACATGGCAATGACAGATCCGCTGGGCGATATGCTCACCCGTATCCGTAACGGTGCAGCACGCCGCAAGTCGAGTGTTTCCACTCCGGCTTCGAAGCTGCGCGCACGCGTTCTGGACGTCCTTCAGGCTGAAGGCTACATCCGCGGTTACTCGGAAACTGAATTCGGCAACGGCAAGGCCGAGCTGAACATCGAACTGAAATACTATGAAGGTGCATCGGTCATCCGCGAGATCGGCCGTGTATCGAAGCCGGGCCGCCGGGTTTATGTCTCGGTCAAGTCCATTCCGCAGGTCGCGAACGGTCTCGGCATCACCATCCTTTCGACTCCGAAGGGTGTGATGGCTGATCACCAGGCACGCGAACAGAACGTAGGCGGCGAGGTTCTTTGCTCCGTATTCTAATACGGCGCAAGGATCTCCATAACGGACAGACAGGGTACAACAATGTCTCGTATCGGTAAGAAGCCCGTTCCGGTTCCGGCAGGCGTCACGGCCACGGTTAATGGCCAGACGGTGACTGCAAAGGGCCCGAAGGGCGAACTCTTCTTCGTTGCTAACGACGAAGTTCTCGTAACGCTGGAAAACAACGCTGTTGCCGTTGCTCCGGTCAGCCAGTCGAAGGATGCTCGCTCGAAGTGGGGCATGTCCCGCACGATGATCGAGAACATCTTCAAGGGCGTCAAGGACGGCTACGAAAAGAAGCTCGAAATCAACGGCGTCGGTTATCGTGCGTCGCTTCAGGGCAAGAACCTGCAGTTGGCTCTCGGTTTCAGCCACGACGTGGTCTATCAGACTCCTGAAGGCATCACGATTGCTGTGCCCAAGCCGACGGAAATCGTCGTCACCGGCATCAACAAGCAGCAGGTCGGCCAGGTTGCCGCGGAAATCCGCGAATACCGTGGCCCCGAGCCCTACAAGGGCAAGGGTGTCAAGTATGCCGGCGAGCGGATCGTCCGCAAAGAAGGCAAGAAGAAGTAAGGATCACGCGAAATGGCTACAAGAAAAGATGTACTTGTGCGTCGCGCCGCTCGCGTGCGCCGTCAAGTCAAGGCAGTGGCCAATGGCCGTCTGCGCCTGTCCGTTCATCGTTCTTCCAAGAACATCTACGCACAGGTTATCGATGATGTCGCTGGCAAGACGCTCGCGTCTGCCTCGACCCTCGACACCGATCTGCGTTCGTCGCTCAAGACGGGCGCTGACACGGCAGCAGCCGCTGCTGTTGGCAAGCTCCTTGCAGAGCGCGCCTCGAAGGCTGGCATCAAGGACGTTGTCTTTGATCGCGGCGCCTTCATCTATCACGGCCGCGTCAAGGCGCTCGCCGAGGCAGCCCGCGAGGGTGGCCTGAACTTCTGATGCAATTTTCCAGGCATTCGTGTCTGGACTTGAACAAGTTGCACGGATACTACCCGGTCGCTTCGGTTCAATGAAACCGAAGCGACTTTTGTCAATCTGCCGATTGCACCCGGAAAAGAAAAAGGAAAAGGACAATGGCACAGGAAAAAAGAGGTTCTCGCGAAGATCGCCAGAACCGCGAGGAGCGCGACAGCGAATTCGTCGATAAGCTCGTCGCCATCAACCGCGTCGCAAAAGTCGTGAAGGGCGGCCGTCGTTTCGGCTTTGCTGCTCTCGTCGTCGTCGGCGACCAGAAGGGCCGCGTTGGCTTCGGCCATGGCAAGGCACGTGAAGTGCCGGAAGCCATCCGCAAGGCCACCGAAGCCGCCAAGCGCGAACTGATCTTCGTTCCGCTGCGTTCGGGCCGCACGCTTCATCACGACGTCCATGGCCGTCACGGCGCAGGCAAGGTTCTGCTCCGCTCCGCCAAGGCCGGTACCGGTATCATCGCCGGTGGTCCGATGCGCGCTGTCTTCGAAACGCTCGGCATGCACGACGTTGTTGCAAAGTCGACCGGTTCGTCGAACCCGTACAACATGATTCGCGCCACGTTCGACGCTCTGAAGAATCAGGCGCATCCGAAGGATGTCGCGGCACAGCGCGGCCTGAAATATGCCACGCTCCAGGCCCGTCGTGCGTCCGCCGGCGTCGCTTCCGAAGAATAAGGGAGCCTGAACAATGGCTAAGAAAGAAGTTGCAAAGAAGACGGTTTCGGTCGAGCAGATCGGAAGCCCCATTCGCCGGCCTGCCATTCAGCGTCAGACGCTGATCGGTCTCGGCCTCAACAAGATGCACCGGGTTAGCGTTCTGGAAGATACACCTTCCGTTCGTGGCATGATCCGTGCCGTCCAGCACCTCGTTCGCGTCGTCGACGAGAAGTGAGGGGGATACCATCATGAAACTGAATGAAATCAAGGACAACGAAGGTTCCACCAAGAACCGCAAGCGCCTCGGCCGTGGTATCGGCTCGGGCTCGGGCAAGACCGGTGGCCGTGGTGTCAAGGGTCAGAAGGCTCGTTCGGGCGTTGCCATCAACGGCTTCGAAGGCGGCCAGATGCCCATCTACCGTCGTCTGCCGAAGCGCGGCTTCAACAACATCTTCCGTTCGGACTTTGTTGTCGTGTCGCTCGGCCGTATCCAGACCGCCATCGATGCCAAGAAGCTCGACGCTTCGAGCGCCATCGATGCTGCTGCCCTGACGGCTGCCGGCGTTATCCGCCGCGCCAAGGACGGCGTTCGCGTTCTCGCTGACGGTGAACTGAAGGCAAAGGTAACGGTAGAAGTTGCCGGCGCATCCAAGGCCGCGATCGAAAAGATCGAGAAGGCTGGCGGTTCGATCAAGCTGCTTTCGGGCGCTGCTGAATAAATTGTTGCTCATGAACCGCCCGGGTTGCTTCACACCGGGCGGTTTTGCGCCCATATGACGTCACGGGAATACGCGCCGGCTTATACGGCGCGGAACATTGAACGGGAACCACGGCGAGGCGCATGATTGCGGATGCAGTCTTTTCCAAGCCGGTTTTCATAAAAAGAAGATAGCTTTTTCCGGAGCTGACCGGGTTATCCCGCGGGTTCCGAACTGGCTACGCGGAGTATTGCATGGCTTCTGCAGCGGAACAGCTCGCCTCCAACCTGAATTTTGCGACTTTCGCTAAAGCGGAAGATTTGAAACGCCGCCTCTGGTTCACCCTGGGCGCGCTTCTGGTTTATCGACTCGGTACCTATATCCCGCTGCCAGGCCTCAATCCCGAGGCATTCGCGCAGGCTTTTGCCGGCCAGAGCGGCGGTATCCTGGGTCTCTTCAACATGTTTTCCGGCGGTGCTGTCGAGCGCATGGCGATCTTCGCCCTCGGCATCATGCCTTACATTTCCGCCTCCATCATTGTTCAGCTGATGACTTCCGTGGTTCCGTCGCTTGAGCAGTTGAAGAAGGAAGGCGAGCAGGGCCGTAAGGTCATCAACCAGTATACGCGTTACGGCACGGTGCTGCTCGGCACGCTGCAGGCCTACGGCATTGCGGTCGGCCTCGAGAGCGGCAACGGCCTAGTCGTCGACCCTGGCTGGTTCTTCCGCATTTCCACGGTTATTTCGCTGCTCGGCGGTACGATGTTCCTGATGTGGCTCGGTGAGCAGATCACATCGCGCGGTATCGGCAACGGTATTTCGCTGATCATTTTCGCCGGCATCGTCGCGCATTTGCCGACCGCCATGGCCAGCACGCTCGAACTCGGCCGCACCGGCGCTCTGTCGACGCCGCTGATTCTGATGATCATCGTCATGGTCGTTGCCGTCATCGCGCTGATCGTCTTCGTGGAACGTGCCCAGAGAAGGCTTCTGATCCAGTATCCGAAGCGCCAAGTGGGCAACAAGATGTTCCAGGGCGATACGTCGCACCTGCCGCTGAAGCTCAACACCTCCGGCGTTATCCCGGCGATCTTCGCGTCTTCGCTGCTGCTGCTGCCGGCGACCATCGCAGGCTTTGCCAACACGTCTTCTACGCCCGGATGGGTCACCACCATCATTGCGGCCTTGGGGCATGGCCAGCCGCTCTACATGGTGCTGCAGGCGGTAATGATCGTGTTCTTCGCGTTCTTCTATACGGCGATCGTGTTCAATCCGAAGGATACCGCCGACAATCTGAAAAAGCATGGCGGTTTCATCCTGGGCATTCGTCCGGGTGAACGCACCGCCGAATATATCGATTACGTCCTGACCCGCATCACCGTCATCGGTGCGATTTATCTCACGTTCGTCTGCATTCTGCCTGAAGTCATGATCGCGCAGACCGGCGTGCCGTTCTACCTTGGTGGTACGTCGCTTTTGATTGTTGTCAGCGTCACCCTTGATACTGTAGCACAGATACAGGGTCACCTGATTGCCCAGCAGTATGAGGGGTTGATCAAGAAGTCGAAGCTGCGTGGAGGGAAGAGGGGCCGATGAGACTGATATTCTTGGGACCGCCGGGAGCAGGCAAGGGTACACAGGCCAAGCTGCTGACGGAAAAGTACGGTATTCCGCAACTGTCCACCGGTGACATGCTCCGGGCGGCAGTCCAGGCGGAAACCGATGTCGGCAAGCGCGCCAAGGCCGTCATGGACGCCGGCCAGCTGGTGTCGGACGAAATTGTCAACGAGATCGTTTCGGACCGGATCGATTCTCCGGACTGTGCGAAGGGCTTCATCCTCGATGGCTACCCGCGTACGGTTCCACAGGCGGTTGCGCTCGGCAAGATGCTGGAAGGCAAGGGCTTGCGGCTCGATTCCGTCATCGAACTGAAAGTCGATGAAGATGCGCTTGTGCGCCGGATCGAGAATCGCGTAGCAGAGACCATTGCCGCTGGCGGCAAGGTTCGCTCGGACGACAATCCGGAAGCTTTCAAGAAGCGTCTTGTCGAATATCGCGAAAAGACGGCACCGCTGTCGCAGCACTATTCTGTGACTGGCGAGTTGAAGACGATTGATGGAATGGCTCCGGTCGATACCGTCACCTCCGAAATCAACAGAATCTTGGCTTCGGTTTCCGCTGACGCCTGAAAATGACTGCTGGGGAGTTGACTTTTGCAGTCGATTCCTTCAAAGACCGCGCTAACTCGCAACATGCAGGGATCGGCGCGGATTTCGAGACGAAGTCCGGGTGCGATCTTTTTGACGTGTTCCGAACATCAACTTAACGGTCAGTCCCTTCGAGGGCTGGATAACGAAGTACCTATTGCCGGACGGCAACTGGAAGCAAGGAGAACAGGCGTGGCACGTATCGCTGGCGTCAACATCCCGACGAGCAAGCGCGTAGTAATCGCGCTTCGTTACATTCACGGGATCGGAGCGAAGTTCGCACAGGAAATCGTCGAGAAGGTCGGTATTCCGGCTGAACGTCGTGTGCACCAATTGACGGATGCCGAAGTTCTGGCAATCCGCGAAACCATCGACCGCGACTACCAGGTTGAAGGCGACCTGCGTCGCGAGACTTCGATGAACATCAAGCGTCTGATGGACCTCGGCTGCTACCGCGGTCTGCGTCATCGCCGCTCGCTGCCGGTTCGCGGCCAGCGCACGCACACCAATGCCCGCACCCGCAAGGGTCCGGCAAAGGCGATTGCCGGCAAGAAGAAGTAATTTCCCTGAATTGGGAAATTCAGAGGCTGGCGTTCGACGCCGGCCTCTTTTGTAGTTTCGGAAGGGCGCTCTCCGCGTCCCTCCGGTGGAGCTGCTGGTGTTACGGCAGTGACGATATCGCCGCGCAGGTTGGGCTTGCCCGCTGCGCATGACTGAAAATTCAGGGCAGGGATCTTTTCCTTCGCCCGGTGGAGCCGCTGGTGCTACGGCGGTGCAGAGATCAACGAAAGGTATACCATGGCCAAGGAAGCCACACGCGTTCGCCGTCGCGAGCGGAAGAACATTTCCACGGGCGTCGCGCACGTCAACTCGTCGTTCAACAACACGATGATCACCATCACCGATGCACAGGGCAACGCCATTGCCTGGTCGTCTGCTGGTTCGAAGGGCTTCAAGGGCTCGCGCAAGTCGACCCCGTTCGCAGCCCAGATGGCTGCTGAAGATGCTGCCAAGAAGGCCCAGGAACACGGCATGAAGACGCTCGAAGTCGAAGTTTGCGGTCCGGGTTCCGGCCGTGAATCGGCTCTGCGCGCCCTGCAGGCCGCCGGCTTCATGATCACCTCGATCCGTGACGTGACCCCGATCCCGCACAATGGCTGCCGCCCGCGCAAGAAGCGCCGCGTTTAATTTTACGCATTCATCAAGCCGGTGAGGGGGTGACCTCTCCCGGCGCTTCAAGGCTCGGTTGCCACGATTGGATGGTGGCAACGAACGGAAGGCAAAACATATGATTCAGAAAAACTGGCAGGAACTGATCAAGCCGAACAAGGTGGAGTTCTCGTCCTCCGGCCGCACCAAGGTCAGCCTTGTTGCCGAGCCGCTGGAACGGGGCTTCGGCCTGACCCTCGGCAACGCGCTTCGCCGCGTTCTTCTGTCGTCGCTACGCGGTGCTGCTGTTACCGCAGTGCAGATCGACGGCGTCCTGCACGAGTTCTCCTCCATCCCGGGCGTTCGGGAAGATGTGACGGACATCGTGCTCAACATCAAGGAAATCGCCATCAAGATGGATGGCGACGACGCAAAGCGCATGGTTGTGCGCAAGCAGGGTCCGGGCGTTGTAACCGCCGGTGACATTCAGACGGTTGGCGATATCGAAATCCTCAACCCGAACCATGTGATCTGCACCCTCGACGAGGGCGCTGAAATCCGCATGGAATTCACCGTCAACAACGGCAAGGGCTACGTTCCTGCTGACCGCAACCGTTCGGAAGATGCACCGATCGGCCTCATCCCGGTCGACAGCCTCTACTCGCCGGTCAAGAAAGTGTCCTACAAGGTGGAAAACACCCGCGAAGGCCAGGTTCTCGACTACGACAAGCTGTCGATGCAGATCGAAACCGATGGCTCGGTAACGGGTGAAGATGCAGTCGCTTTTGCGGCCCGCATCCTTCAGGACCAGCTCGGCGTTTTCGTCAACTTCGACGAACCGCAGAAGGAAGCCGAAGAAGAAGCCGTCACCGAACTGGCGTTCAACCCGGCACTGCTCAAGAAGGTCGACGAACTGGAACTCTCGGTCCGTTCGGCCAACTGCCTGAAGAACGACAACATCGTTTACATCGGCGATCTCATCCAGAAGACCGAAGCCGAAATGCTTCGCACTCCGAACTTTGGTCGCAAGTCGCTGAACGAAATCAAGGAAGTTCTCGCTTCCATGGGCCTGCACCTCGGCATGGAAGTGCCGGCATGGCCGCCCGAGAACATCGAAGATCTCGCCAAGCGTTACGAAGACCAGTATTAACCCATAAAAAGGCAGGTCTAACCCTCTGCCTTTCCCCGTCAAACAGCAGGTTTCGAACCTGTATGTGCCAGGAAACGGCAGGCCCCGGAAAGATTGAGGGGAACCTGCATTGAAGGAGAATAGCAATGCGCCATCAAAAAGCCGGCCGCAAGCTGAACAGAACCGCCAGCCACCGCAAGGCAATGTTCGCCAACATGGCTGCTTCGCTCATCGAACATGAGCAGATCATCACCACCCTGCCGAAGGCAAAGGAAATCCGTCCGATTGTCGAGAAGCTCGTCACGCTCGGCAAGCGCGGTGACCTGCACGCGCGTCGTCAGGCCATCTCGCAGATCCGCGACGTTGCCGTCGTTTCGAAGCTGTTCGATGCCATTGCCTCGCGTTACGCCACCCGCAACGGCGGCTACCTGCGCATCATGAAGGCCGGCTACCGTCACGGCGACAACGCCGCTCTCGCCGTCATCGAATTCGTTGACCGCGACACGTCGGCAAAGGGCGCCAAGGACATCGCCCGCGTTGCTGCCGAAGCAGAAGCTGCCGAAGCCGCTTAATCGTTCCGATCTTCGGAATTTTCAGGACAGCCGGGCCAAAGCCCGGCTGTTTTGCGTTTGAACACCTGCCGGTGCATTTTCACGTTTCCGCCGTCTTTGCTTTCTATCCCTGACATCCTATCTGTGTTTCCCACATTTCCTTTCGGCAGGTATCCCGCATGATCCGTTCGCCCCGTACTCTCGTCCTGTCCACCATGGCCGGGCTGGCACTTCTTGCCGGTGTTGTGCATTTCGGGTTTGCCCGTACGACACAAGCCGACAGTATCGACGTCATCCATACAGGCGCGACCGTCGCCCAGGCCCAGGAACAGCCGCAGAAGACATTGCCGCAGAGCCGCACGGAAATGCAACTCTCCTTCGCGCCGTTGGTCAAGCAAACGGCGAATGCCGTGGTCAACGTCTATGCCGAGAAAACCGTCGAGAGGCGATCGCCCTTTGCGGATGATCCGTTCTTTGAGCAGTTCTTCGGCCAGCAGATGCCGAACCGGTCGCAGAAGCAGTCTTCGCTTGGCTCCGGCGTGATCGTCGGCAAGAACGGCATCGTGGTCACCAACAATCACGTCATCGCCGATGCCGACGACATCCGCGTTGCGCTTGCCGATGGCCGCGAGTTCGAAAGCAAGGTCATCCTCAAGGACGATCGGATGGATCTCGCTGTTCTGAAGATCAAGTCGGATGGTCCGTTCGATACCGTTCCGCTCGGTGATTCCGATGCGGTCGAGGTCGGCGATCTCGTTCTGGCGATCGGCAATCCCTTCGGCGTCGGCCAGACCGTAACAAGCGGCATCGTTTCCGCGCTGGCGCGTAACCAAGTCATCACCGGCGATTTCGGCTTCTTCATCCAGACTGATGCCGCGATCAACCCCGGCAATTCCGGTGGTGGCCTGATCAACATGAATGGCCAGTTGATCGGCATCAACACCGCCATCTTTTCGCGCGGCGGCGGCTCGAACGGCGTTGGCTTTGCCATTCCGGCCAATCTCGTGAAGGTCTTTGTCGCGGCTGCAGAAGGCGGCAATGGCAGCTTCACACGACCGTTTATCGGCGCCCGTTTCGAACCGGTGACATCGGAGGTCGCTGAGGCGCTCGGACTCGACCGGGCACGCGGTGCGCTGGTGAGTTCGGTGGTCGAGGGCGGGCCGGCGGAAAAGGCCGGCATGAAGCCGGGGCAGGTGATCACCGCCGTCAACGGTATCCCCGTGGAGCATCCGGACGCGCTGGGCTATCGCCTGACCACTGTCGGCATCGGCCATCAGGCGAAGGTGACCGTCAGCGAAAACGGCAAGACCCGCGATCTCGAACTGACGCTGGCCGAGGCGCCGGAAACATCGCCGCGCGACGAACGCCTGATCGAGGGACGCAATCCTTTCGCCGGCGCTGTCGTCGGCAATCTCTCGCCGCGCCTTGCGGACGAACTGCATATGCCGACCTCTTCGCAGGGTGTCGTCATCACCGAGATCAACCGCGGATCGCCCGCCGCCCGTGTCGGCTTCCAGCCAAAGGACATCATCATTGCCGTCAATGGCGAACCGATAGACAAGACCGCTACGCTGGAAACGATCGCAAAAGACGACCCGTCCTTCTGGCGGGTCGAGATCGAGCGCGATGGTCAGCGCATCCGCCAGTTCTTCCGGTGAACGATTTGCCTGACCGAATTGAAGAGCATAAGCATGGGGCCTTTGCTGCGCGTGGTGGGTCTTCATGCCGCGTGTTCATGCTTGTTCAGAGGACCGGATGGTAACGCTGTTCGACGAAACGACGCATCGGCCGCTTGCCGACACGCTCCGCCCGGAATCGTTGGACGAGGTGATCGGCCAGCAGCATCTGCTGGGCGAAAACGGTCCGATCGCCCGCATGGTGGCGAGCGGCAGCGTCGGCTCCTTCATCCTCTGGGGACCGCCCGGCGTCGGCAAGACCACGATCGCGCGGCTGGTGGCGCAGTCGGCCAAGATGGAATTTGTCCAGCTCTCGGCCGTCATGTCCGGCATTGCCGACCTGCGCAAGGTCTTCGATACGGCAAAGAGCAATCGCACCATTGGCCGCCAGACCATCCTGTTCATCGACGAACTGCATCGCTTCAACCGAAGCACGCAGGATGCGCTGCTGCCGCATGTCGAAAACGGCACGGTCATCCTGATCGGCGCCACGACGGAAAATCCGAGCTTCAGCCTGGTCGCGGCGCTTCTGTCGCGGATGAAGGTTTTCACGCTCAACCCGTTCGATGCCGAATCGTCGGAACTACTTCTGGCACGCGTCGAGAACTTCATCGGGCGCCGACTGCCGTTGACCGATGACGCGCGTGCGTCGCTGATCAATATGGCGGATGGGGACGGGCGCTATCTGGTCGGTCTGGCGGATGATGTGCTGGCGTTGAACGACAGCGAGGATCTCGATATTGCCCGCCTGTCAAAGGCGTTGCAGAAGCGCATGCCGGTCTACGACAAGGCGCAGGACGGCCACTACAATCTGCTGAGCTGCTTCCACAAGAGCCTGCGCGGCAGCGATGTCGATGCTGCACTCTATTGGGGCGCGCGCATGGTGGATGCCGGCGAGGACCCGACGACGCTGTTCCGGCGTCTGGCCTGTGCCGCCAGCGAAGATGTCGGCATGGCCGATCCCAATGCCATGCCGCAAGTCATCGCCGCCTGGACCGCGTTTGAGCGAATCGGCTGGCCGGAGGGCCGCCTCTTCATTGCCCAGGCGATCGTTTATGTCGCCACCGCGCCGAAATCCAATGCCAGCTATCGATCCTTCGACGCGGCGCTCGAAATGGCCCGGCAGACCGGCTCGATCCCGCCGCCGAAAAACATCCTCAATGCGCCGACCAAGCTGATGAAGGACCTCGGTTACCACGAGGGCTACAGATACGATCACGATTATCCCGACGCCTTTTCCGGCCAGGAATTTTTCCCGGAAGAACTGCGCAGCAAGGACACGCGGTTCTACAAGCCGCAGGAGCGCGGCTTCGAGCGCGAAACATTGAAGCGCCTGGAGTTCTGGCAGCGGCTCAAGCGCGAGCGCGGCCAGAAGCCGTGAGCTTTGCCGCGTCTGGTGGCGGCTTACTCGTCCAGCTTGAAAAATGCCTCGAGACGGTAGCCGTCGGGGTCGACGATGAAGCCGGCATAGTAGAACTGGCTGTATTCCGGCCGCAGTCCCGGCAGGCCGTTATCCTCGCCGCCATGGGCAAGCCCGGCCGCATGGAAAGCATCGACGGCTTTCGAATTCGGTGCAACAAAACAGAAGTGCAGGCCGGATCCCTTGTCCGCCGGTACCGGCGTTTCCACCTGCGTGACCCAAAGGCTGATTCGGTCTGATCCGTAACCTATGGCTTTATCCGTCTTCGAAAGCCGCTCATAGCCAAGCGGTGCGAGCGCCGCGTCATAAAAGCGAAGTGATCTGTCGAGGTCTTTGACGCCAATCGAGACGTGATCGAACATTGCGGAATTCTCCCGTTTTCGGCACCATCTTCCCTGTTCGAAATCCCGTACACAAGCCCAAAGCGGACGCGCATGCTGGATCAGGCGATTTTGTTTCGAGCGCGCGGGCGCGGCAAGGGCGGGCATGGCAGCCATGCGGAGCGGGCACTTGTCATAGGCGGGCGGCAATGGCATAGAGGGGAATGCAGACGGCTGCACGGGATCGAATATCGTTTGACCCGAACAACCGCGAGGACGGCCTCGCTCCTTTAAACGGAGTTGTAAATGGCCTGGATTATTCTGTTTCTCGCGGGACTTCTCGAAGTGGGTTGGGCGATCGGCCTGAAATACACCGAAGGCTTCACCAAGCCGCTCCCGACGATCCTGACAGGCATTTCGATCGTTGCCAGCGTCGTCTTGCTCGGAATTGCCGTACGCACCCTGCCGCTTGGCACTGCTTACGCGATCTGGACCGGCATCGGCACCGTCGGCACCGTGATCCTTGGCATCATCCTGTTTCACGAGCCGGCGACGGCCGTGCGTCTCGGCTGTATCGCGCTGATCATCGCCGGCATTGCCGGTCTGAAGCTGACAGCCTGAATTTCGTTTTCTCAAAGAAAAAAGACCGCGCCGGTGACGACGCGGTCTTTTGTGCATTCGGGAGACAGTTGAATCAGCGCAGGGCGTCGAGCGTCGCCGTTGCCGCCTGCATCTCCTTCCAGCGATTTTCGCGGCGCTGGAAGGCTTCGTCGTCCGTGCCCCAATGCTCGATCTGCCAATCCTCATCGACATGCGCCAGCGCCCAGGCCTCCTTGGCCGATAGCCGCTGTTCGGCAAAGGCGATGGCGAGCAGGGCGGAGCCGGTCAGCGTAGTGATCGTGTGCAGGCAGGCGAGGCCAAGCGGCGTCGCAAAGGCGCGCAAGGCCTCGGCAACGCCGTTGATGGCGGCGCGCGGCTGTGTCTGATGGACAATGCCTTCGGCGAGAATGAACCGCGCGCCCAGCGTGTCTGCCGCCCAGGTGATCACCGGATCCCAGCACTCCGCCTGCCGCGCGACAAGGCCCTCGGGCTCGCTGGCGCGATAGCACAGGAGATCGGTTCCGGCGAAATTGAGGATGTCGTCGAAAACTGCGCGGATGTCCTTCGAAATGCCGTCGATCGCCGTATTGGTCAGTCGGGTGATCGGCAT
This sequence comes from Rhizobium sp. Leaf453, assembly GCF_001425605.1. Classification (GTDB taxonomy): domain Bacteria; phylum Pseudomonadota; class Alphaproteobacteria; order Rhizobiales; family Rhizobiaceae; genus Pararhizobium. The sequence goes on from NZ_LMRG01000016.1 coordinate 19,878, forward strand.
GGTCGCCGGATTGATCTCTTCCTTCTGTGCATCCCACTCGGCCGCGAGCAGGGCGGCGACTGCTGCGGTCGGCACCATCAGAGGTTGCTTCGCCGGTGTGCGGACCGCGCGTCCATCGAGCAGGATCGTGTGGCCGTTGCCGTTTTCGGCCGGGCCGACGCTGACAGTCTTGTAGAAGCGCTTCGGCAGCGGCTTCAGCATCTGGATCTGCGCCCGGCGTACCGGATCCGGGTCACTCAGCGCGTTCGACAGATCGTCGCGAATGTCAGCCATGATGCGTCTCCATCCAATCCAGAATATCCTGCGGCGTGCGGGCGATGTGGTCGGCCCCGGCCTCGATGAGATCGGAGACAGACGCATAGCCCCACGCGACGCCGATCGCCGATGCGCCGGCACTCTTGGCCATCTGCATGTCGTAGATCGCATCGCCGATCACAACCGTATCCTTCGCGTCGGTGCCCGCTTCCGAACAACACTCCGTCACCATCGCCGGATGCGGTTTCGAGGGGCAGTCATCGGCCGTCCTCGAAACGAAGAATGTTTTTTCATAACCGTGGCTTGCACAGATCTGATCAAGTCCGCGCCGCGACTTTCCCGTTACGGCACCCAAGAGCAGCTCCTCACGCGTCGAAAGGGTCGCGATCATTTCGGCGATGCCCGGGAAAAGCGGCTCGCGGAAATCCATCTCGGTACGGATGCCGCCATAGATTTTCTTGTAGTGCGCTGTCATTTCCAACGCGCGATCGTCGACATGCGGCTGGTGCATCAGCCGGGCAATGGCGATGTCCAGCGTCAGGCCGATAATGCTCTTGGTGGCGTCGAGCGTGATGCGTGCAAGCCCGAAATCCTCGAACGTGCGCGCCATCACCGCATGGATCAGGCCAGCGCTGTCGACCAGCGTTCCATCGCAATCGAAAAGGGCAAGTTTCATTTTTCTTCAGGCTTCTGCATTTTCAGATATTCACGCAGCAACTCCGAGTGCTCCCGCATGGCAGCGGTGTTCTGCTCGACGGCAGCCGTGTTGTCCATGCCCACCTTCAGCATATCGCTTTGCGTCTTCAAACCTTTTCTTCGGCAATAGCTGGAAAAAATCAGAAATCCAATGAGGCCGCCGAGCAACCCGCACATCAGAATTTCGTTCGAACCGAAAGCGTTCAAAATTACCTCCTGCCAGGAAAGGACTTAGTCGTCGGCTTCCTCAGCGCTGTCCATGTCGAATCCGATCAGGTTCCAGCTCTGCACCATATGCTGCGGCATCGGCGCTGTGATGATCAGGCGGCCACCGTCTGGATGCGGGATGTCGATGCGCCGGGCATGCAGATGCAGCTTGTTCTGCACACCGCCCGGGAAGGCCCAGTTGTATTCGGCGTCGAAATATTTTGGATCGCCGATGATCGGGTGACCGATATGGGCGGCATGCACGCGCAGCTGGTGGGTACGGCCGGTATAGGGCTCCATTTCCAGCCAAGTCAGGTTCTGGCCGGCCTGCTCGATGATCCGATAGTAGGAGACCGCATGGTCGGCGCCGTCGTCGCCATGCTTGGCGATGCGCATGCGGTCACCATCCGGGGTCTGTTCCTTGACGAGCCAGGTGGAGATCTTGTCCTCGCGCTTGCGCGGCACACCCTTCACCAATGCCCAATAGGTCTTCTTCGTGTCGCGTTCACGAAACGCTGCCGTCAGCTTCTGCGCCGCACCGCGCGTGCGGGCGATCACCAGGACGCCCGACGTGTCGCGGTCGAGGCGGTGGACGAGGCGCGGCTTTTCGCCCTTGGGGCTGGTCCAGGCCTCGAGCATGTCGTCGATATGGCGATTGATGCCGGAGCCGCCCTGAACGGCGATGCCCGGCGGCTTGTTGAGCACGATCACCTTGGCGTCCTCATGCAGCAGCATGCGCGACAGAAGCTCGTGGTCGGATGCATGGCGAAGGTCGCGCCCGGCGATCGGGCCGGTCTTGGTCTTCGGGTCCACATCCATCGGTGGGATGCGCACGACTTGGCCCGGCTGGACGCGAGCATCGGATTTCACCCGTCCGCCATCGACGCGGACCTGGCCGGAGCGCAAGAGCTTCTGCAGCGCGCCGAAGCCCAGGCCCGGATAATGCACCTTGAACCAGCGATCGAGCCGCATGCCCGCTTCGTCGGTTTCGACCTGCTTGTGTTCAATGCCTGCCATTTTGCTTTACCCGCATCCAATTGTCATCGCGCCTCGACAATGGTGCCGACAGGAAACCCGTGCGCAAACTGATATGACAGAGCTGGCCGGTCGGAAGGACGCACAGCGCTCTGAAAACGTCCCTTTAGAGCATTGTGCGCATAAGAGCCAGCCCGGCGACCACGGCGATTGCCGAAAGAGCCACGCTGGAGCCCACATAAATTGCCGCCGTGACCGCTTGGCCGCGTTCTACCAGCGTGATGGCGTCCAGAGAGAAGGCGGAAAAGGTCGTGTAGCCGCCGAGAATGCCGGTGATCAGGAACACGCGCATCTCCGGTGAAGCGCCGAACTTGCGGGCGATCGCCTCGGCAAACACGCCGATGAGCAAGGAGCCCGTGATGTTGACGGTCAACGTGCCCCAGGGAAAGGAGGGTCCGAAACTGCGCAGGGTCCAGAGCCCGACGAGATAGCGGAGCACGGAACCGAGCGCACCGCCGGCGGCAACGAGAAGAATATGGATCATGGAAGGGGCATAGCCGAAACGGCGCCCGCTGAAAAGTCGAAGGCCACTTTGGGACAACGGGCGTCCGTTTTTGAACGCGGGCAGGCCGGATGAACAACGATTCCTTAACAGCAGACAGCTAATATAGGCCTATTGAACGACTATCCTTCAACGGACCACGAATGACAAAGCACAAGATCAGTTTTACCCATTACGACCTCAAGGCACAGCGCGCCGGGGTCACTATCGAGATCGCGCTTTCCGTGGTTGCCAATGTCAGGCTGATGTCCGACAGCAATTTCACGCTCTACAAGCAGGCCATGAAGCATCAGTTCGTTGGTGGCGTTGCCCGCAAGTCGCCGATCCGCCTCGTCATTCCGCAAAATGGCCACTGGCATGTCATCGTCGATATGGAAGGCCACCACGGCCAGTGCGAATCGAGCATTCGCATTGTCGAACCGGCAGCCGCGCCGCGCTTCCAGTCGGCTTCCTAAGATAAGCGAAAACCGCGCCGTATGCACGACGCGGTTTCCACCATTCCAAGAGCTTGATGTTCAGCCGAGCCGCTCGGCATGCCATTTCAGGTGATCGTCCATAAAGGTCGAGATGAAATAGTAGGAATGATCATAGCGCTCGTGCATGCGCAGCGTCACGTCGATGCCAGTTCCTTTGACGGCCTCTTCGAACAGCCAGGGCCGCAGGCCCTTTTCCAGAAAACTGTCCGCCTTGCCCTGATCGATCAGGAATTCCGGGAAACGCGCACCGTCCTCGACGAGGGCGCAGGCGTCGTATTGGCGCCAGGTCGTCTTGTCGGCGCCGAGATATTTTTCGAACGCGCCGACCGACCAGTCGGCGGTTGACGGCTCGACGATCGGCGCGAAGGCCGAGCAGCTCCTGAAACGGTCCGGATTCTTCAGCGCGATCGTCATCGCGCCGTGTCCGCCCATGGAGTGACCGAAAATGCCCTGTCGCGCCATATCGACGCGGAAATGCTGGGCGATGAAGGCGGGTAGTTCCTCGGTGATGTACGTGTACATCTGGAAGTGTTCGGCCCACGGCTCCTCGGTGGCGTCCAGGTAGAAGCCGGCGCCCTTGCCCATCTGCCAGTTGGTCAGTTCGTCGGGAACATCATTGCCGCGCGGGCTCGTGTCCGGGCAGACGATGATCAGGCCGAGTTCGGCCGCCATCCGGCGGTATTCGCCCTTTTCCATGACGTTGGCGTGCGTACAGGTCAGGCCCGACAGATACCAGACGACCGGGCAGGGCGTGGTGATCGCCTGTGGCGGGACGAAGACCGCAAAGGTCATCTCCGTCTTGCAGGCGGCGGAATCGTGGGCAAACACGCCCTGCATGCCGCCAAAGGCGGTGTTCTGGGAAAGGACTTTCAAGCTGTACTCCTTTGAAGCTGGATAGCACCGTCAGGCAAGCGAAACGGCCGCATTGACCGCGGCCGCCACCAGAACGGTGTTGAAGAAGAAGGATGCGATCGCATGCAGCAGGTTGATCTTGCGCATGCCGGTCGAGGTGATGGCGATGTCGGACGTTTGCGCCGTCATACCGATGACGAAGGCGAAGTAGAGAAAATCATAACCGCCGGGTTCGCTGGTGCCGGGAAAATCGAGCCCGTGCGTGTCCGCTTCGGCGTGTCCCATCTGCGGGCTCCAGTAGCGATGCGCATAATGCATCGCCGCCATCGTATGGATGGTCAGCCAGCCCAGGGCGACGGACGCAAAGGCGAGAAGCAGGCCGAAGCTGGTCTCTTCATCGCCGCCATTGAGCGCCATGAACAGGGATACGATCGAAACCGCGACGGCGATCAGCGTCACGGCGAAAATGATGATGGCAGGCTCGTCGGTGCCGGCCGCGTTGCGCTTGAGATAGGCGCCCGTCAGGTGCGGTACGCGGCGGGCGATCAGGATCAGATAGACGAAGAAGAACACCACGGCCGTCAGGTTGAGGGTCAATGCGGGCTTGACCAGGAGACTGACGATCAGGACCACGACCGCGCAGATGCCTGCGGCATAGACCGGCGCGTGGCGATGATGGGCGCTTATCCTCTCGTGGCTGGTCATGACAGTACCGGTTCCCCGTCTAACGCTGCTTGACGCGGCGGCAGAGCCGGTCGAGCGTTTCCAGGAAGGCGGATCGGTCGCGCGGCGAAAAGGCGGCGTTATAGCCCTTGCTTTCGCCGGTCTCGCGCAGATGAGCGCCGAGATCGCGCATGGCCGTCGCCATGCCGATATTGGATTTGTCGAAGACGCGACCGGTCGGTCCGGTCACCTGCGCACCGGCGGCAACGCACCGCCCGGCGAGCGGGACATCGGCGGTGATGACGATATCGCCCTCATGTGCCCGCTCGGCGATCCAGTTGTCGGCCGCGTCGAAGCCGGCGGAAACAATGACATTGCGCACCATCGGATCGCGCGACGGACGCAGGCCCGAATTGGCGACCAGCACAACGGGCAGGCCATGGCGTTCGGCGACCTTCAAGATCTCCGGCTTGACCGGGCAAGCGTCGGCATCGACATAGATCATTTACTTTTCCGCAGTGTAGCGGCGTTTCCAACGCTCATGTGGGACTGTGCCCGGTTCTTGGTCGTCTCTGAACCAGAAAGCGCCGAGTTCCGGATCGTGCCAAATTACTGTGCCTGCCTCACGCAGACGGTCAATTCGTCCGCGGACGGATTTTTCATCAAGCGCTAATTTGGAAGATAAATCCTTAGCTGAGATCGGGCCGAGCGATTTGATAGCTTCAAGTACGATATTTCCCATAACGAACATCTCCTCACCATCATTCAATTAGGCCGTTTCTTGATTGCTCTTCTGATAGCCGATCAATCGTTTTTTGAGGCAGTTGCGATCCGCTCCCGTCACGGCCGCGCTGCCGAATTGCTCATCGGCTTCATGGCATTGCTGGTCGGCGTCGCCGGCAGTTCCAGCGAGCGTGTCTTTGCACCGCCGGGGCGTGTCCAGGTTTCGGTAGAGACCTTTTCCCCGCCGCTATAGGCCCAATAGCCCTTCCACGAGCCGTCCGGCTGCAATTCATAGGTCGCGATCCCGAAACCGTCGCCATTGCCATAGCCGATGGCAAGTGTGTCATCCTCGGTCGAGGCCGCACCCGTGGTGGAACTGCCACGCTTTGACCCGAGCCCGACGCCGGTCGATTCGGCGCCGCCGATCGTCCAGACGACAGTGTAGGTCTCACCATTGCGGCTGACGGTTACAGTGCCGGAATATTCTCCGCCATTGTCCGGGTTGATGCCAACCAGGTCGTAGGTGCCGACGGGATCGGCCAGAGCCGGAGTGGAGAATGCCGGAGCGGAAAGGGCAAGCGTCAGGACAACGCCGGGGAAGCCATAGTGTCTTGCCGTCATTCCATCCCTCGCATCGTCATTTTTTCCGGAACCACTTTTCGGTCGTCGCCTTGGTCGAGCCGCCATAGGTCCAGACGCCTTCCCATTGGCCGTCCGGCTGCTCGAAATACATCGCAACACCGAACGTGTTGTTTGCTACGTAGCCCACGGAGATGGCGATGTCATCCGGTGTCGCGAGGCCTGTCTCGAAACGCGTTTCGCTGACGAATTTCGCGCCAAGGCCGGTGCCGACAAAATCGCTGCCGCCGATGGACCAGGTGACGCTGTAGGTGTCACCCGTGCGCTTGACCTCGGCGGTTCCCTTGTATTCGCCGCCATTGTCGGGATTGGTGCCGACGACGTCATAAATCCCCACCGGATCGGCCATCGCGGCCATCGGCGTCAGGGCCAACAAAACTGCTGCAGTCAGGCAACGTCTCAACATAACAGGTCTCCTTGATCGGGATGATCCCCACACCCTTTGCAGGTGCGGCGCTGTCATGATTTTTAGGCCTTGGAACGCCCGAAATCGACGCCGATTTTTGGGGGAATCAATAGATGACCACCCCCCTGATGCTTTCGCCCTTGTGCATGAGGTCGAAGCCCTTGTTGATGTCGTCGAGCGGCATCGTATGGGTGATCATCGGGT
>NZ_LMRG01000017.1 GCF_001425605.1 Rhizobium sp. Leaf453
AGGGCTGGACCTCCTTCGACAATAAGGCCGATCCTTATTCGCAGGCCGAGATCGATGCCGAGCGGGCGCGTTATGCGGGCCGTGCATCGTCCGTTTAACAGATCAACTCAACGATAACGAACGGGGCCAGCGTGGCCCCGTTTTTGTAATATAGCGGTAAGCATGTGCGATGGCGGTGTCGCGATGAGTTCATCCGATTATTTTTGATTATCTTGAATGGCTTCGCGATCTAAACAATATTCGACTGCGGGTTCGTCACACTTCAATTCTCACCGGAATGGCCTTTGAGGCCGGTGTTTTCGACATCTCGTCATGATGATGTATGGCATTGAGGAGGTTCGCCTCGGGATAATAGGCCGCGATCGTGCCCGTTGGCAGATTGTGCGGGGTCACCACAAGCCCCCGGAGCTCCCGGCGCACTCCGTCCTCGAAATCGCTAACCAGCTTGACAACCTGACCTTCGACCAGACCCGCCATGTCGATGTCCGATTGGCTCATTAAAACAACGTCGCGCGTGCCTTCGATTCCCCGAAAACGGTCGGAATATCCATAGATCGTCGTGTTGAACTGGTCGTTGGAACGGATCGTGACCAGGCGGAAACGACCATCGGCATTGCCGAAGGACAAAGCGTTTAACTGTTTGGGTGTTGTAAAAACTGCTTTTCTTGCCTCCGTCTTCCAGATGCGGTTGTGGGCGTCATTCCCCCGGTAAAATCCACCTGGCTCAAACATGCGGGCGTTGTAGTCCTTGAAGTCCTCTGGGTAGGTCTTCTGGATCAGCTCACGCACAAGGCTATAGTCGCCGAGCCACTCGTCCCATTTCAGTTTCGGGTTTGCGGCAAGCGTTGCCTTCGCAATGCCCACAACAATGGCGAGTTCACTTTTCAGATGTTTCGAGGCCGGCGTTCTTTTGCCGATCGATCCGGAGATATGCGAGAAGCTGTCTTCCGTGGAGACCGACTGCGGCCCCGATGCCTGAGCATCGATCTCGGCACGCGAGAGGCACGGCAAGATATAGGCCTGCTTGCCGGGAAACAGATGACTGCGATTGAGCTTGGTGGAGACGATGACGGTCAGATCCTGGCTCGCCCAGGCCCGCTCCATGTCTTTCTGGTCCGGGACGGCCCGGACCAGATTACCGCCGAGCGAGATGAATGCCTTGATCTTTCCGGCCATCAGGCCCTTTACCGCATCGACGATCGTCGTCCCGTCTTCCATTGGGGGATCGAAGTCGAACAATTCCTTTAACTTGTCCATCGGGATCAGTTTCGTCTTTTCGGCGATACCGACCGTGCGCTGACCCTGAACGTTGGAATGCCCGCGCACCGGGCAGCAGCCAGCGCCTTCGCGGCCGATGTTGCCGCGCAGCAGCAGGAGGTTGACCAGCATGCCGACATTCAGTGCACCCTGAGAATGCTGGGTCAAGCCCATTCCATAGACGCCGATGACCCGTTCCGCACCGATATAAATCTCTCCGGCGCGTCGAATGGCGTCCTGGGTCAAGCCGCTTTCTCGTTCGATCTCGGCCCAACCTGTGGCTTTGACAAGAGCGATGAACGTATCGAAGCCGGCCGTGTGCTTGTCGATGAATGCAACGTCGATGACCCGCGTCGATCCTTCGGCGCGTGCCCTGTCGTCTGCTTCGACGACAACCTTGCAGAGCCCGAGGATGGCGGCAATGTCGCCGCCGGCCTGAACCTGAAGATACTCGTCGGATATCTGCGTCTCGTGGCCCGTCAGCATATCGACCGGGCTCTGCGGGTTGATGAAGGAGACCAATCCCTGCTCAACGATGGGATTGAAGGTGACGATGCGTGCTCCGCGCTTCTTGGCTTCCTGAAGCGGATGCAGGAAACGCGGGCTGTTCGATCCCGGGTTTTGGCCGAAGAAGAAAAATGCGTCAGCCTTTTCCAGATCGTCCCAGACGATCGTGCCCACGGGGGAACCGATGACCTTCTGTAGGCCGACGGACGTCGTCTCGTGGCACATGTTGGAGCTTTGCGGCAGATTGTTGTTCCCGTATACCCGTGCCAGCAATGCGTACAGATAGGATGCTTCAAGCCCAGCATGGCCGGACGAATAAAAGACAACGCTTTCCGTCGGAAGGCTCTTCAGCCTTGCGCCGATGTCTTCGAATGCGTCTTCCCACGTGACCTCGACATAACGATCCGTGCCAGCGTCGTATCGAAGCGGATGCGTCAGACGTCCCGTCTGTTCGAGATCGTAGTCTTTCCAACCCTTCAGTTCGGTGACGGTATGATCGTTCCAGAAGTCCGGCGTGCAACGTGCGCTGGTCAGGTCCGAGATCGTCGCCTTCGCCCCGTTCTCGCAAAACTCGAACGGATGGTAGTTGACCGGCTTTGGCCAGGCGCAGGAGACGCACATGAGCCCGCCGGGCTTGTTCTGGCGAAAGAGTGTTTCCATCACCGCCGGCGACGGTTTGTTGTCACCGAACATGTGCGCGATCGACTGGACCGAGCCCCAGCCGCCGGCGGGCCCCTCGGATTCCGGGTTCTCGATAATGTCAGCCATGGCAAGGTGCTCCCTCAACAATATGCATCACGGAAAAAGGTGCCACAGATCGGGCACCTCATCAGGCTCTTGATCGATGGCGGGCTATTGCCGCGGCTCGTGGAACGGACAGCCGTTGAACTTTGCCCTGAACTCGGCGGAGTGCTGGTAGGTCTGTTTGCGGGCGCGGTTGATTCCGCCAAGAGGCCGGTGAGCCGCCAGACCTGTCCAGACGCTGAAGCGCATCTCCTCGTCGACCTTCTGGACCTTGGCATCGCTCCAGCTGTCCTGCGGTGCAGCGGAAATCGTCGCAACCGTCATGAACGGTGCGTCATCTTCCTTCCACTCCACGGTCGGGTCTTCGATCGGCTGCGCCTCGACGTCGCGACAGAGCTGAACCTGGAATTCCCACTCGGCGCGGGTATCCTGCATCTCGGCCCGCACAGTCTCCCGGATCGCGTCGTCGCGGACGCTGGCATCGATCTGTGTCCCTGTCCGCTTGGTCAAATCCGGCGAGACGGGCTTCACCCTGAACTTGGCGATGTGATCGCCATAGCGGAACGGCGTAACGCTGAAATAGGTCTCTCCCAACGGATCGACATTTGGAGCGCCGCCCAGTCCCTGTATCGTCGGGCTGGAGATGCCGACGGCTTCGAGCCCCTTGTTGACGGTCTGAAGCACGCTCGACAAGACTTCCTTCGTCCCTTCCATCTTGTCGGTGGTTCGCGCGAGAAGCTTGACGCTAGAAAGGAATTTTTCCGGGTTTGGTGACTGAAAAACCGGGCCGTTGACCATCACGAAGTCCTGCGTGTCGCCATCCGCATCCGGCAGGCGGGGTCCCTCCGCACCAACGATCTTGATGGCGAGCCCTCTGGGAAGGGCGATAGCGTCCGGCAGAATATCCCCAGCATTGGTGGAGAGGCGCATGTAGACTGCGTGTTGACCCGGTTTTTCAAACAGCCCTTGGGCCAGTTCTGGAGGCAGTCCATCCTTGACCGTCATGAGGGCCTCGATGATGCCATGAGCCTTCGCATGGACGGATCGTACGGCGTGGCCGTAATCTTTGGACGTCTTTTCCAGGATAATATCAAATTGGTCGATGAGCCCGGATACCGTCTCCTGCTCGTCTGGCCTGATGTCTTCGACATCAGGGGAATAGCGGACGGGTAAGGCAAGTGTCATATGGGCCTCCATGGAAAGGCTGAAAACGCCACGGCGACACATAAAGTTCCTCAGTGACAGATCATCCGTACATGTTGGCGCGTTTGAACTATCAAAGGAGCCTATCGACGTTTAAATCGTCCTAGCCCGTTAACGAACCGCAGTCGGATCGGGCTGACGATCAGGCATCTCTATGCATGACGCACAGTTTTCGAAATTCGCATGAGCTACGCGCGTCCACTCCTGGGGCCGCCTCTCTGCTTTCTCCTGAGAGCCGCGGTTGCCACTCGTCAATGCCGTGGGCAATGCCATAGAAATAGGGGCCTGACTTTTCTGCCAGTCAGATCTCGCCCGCCCAACGGACCTTTCACGGGGTCGGCGCCACTCTCGTCTCGGGTCATTGACCTTAGAAGGCGGCCCTCAATGCGGCCTCAGGTTGAGTTTGCGTAGGTCGTACATGGCTGACACTCTATCCCCCGATCGTTCCAAGCGTGATTTCGACTAGACGTCCGAGCCGAGCAGCGAAGCAGACTTCACTTTCAGAGGCAGGTGACGATCGGCGCCGGCGGTTTGCTGAGCACTCCGACACCAGGTGACGCGGTTCCGAAATCCGATTGTCGCCTATCGCTAGAAGGCATCGTTTCGAAGGAGGCCGACGCGCCTTGTCAGTCCGGCCGCTCGGAGACCTGGGCGAAATCGAAAAGCTGCGCAGGCCATGAAGTGGTGATTGGCGCCTACCCACTGCAGGTCAACTGTGTAAACGCCGCGCAAACGACGTCTTGTTTTTTTTAAAGAAAATCAGACTCGAAGATTACTAAAGAGGATCAGCAAAATCCGTTGAGTTTCAGTATCTTGTACGCGTCGATAGACGCTCGGAGTTCATCCTCGGAACTGCGGCTCCCGTCATTGGCATCAGGGTGGTGCATCTTGAGCCTGTCCTTGTAGCGGCTCCTGATTTCCGTGGCTGTCGCCTCCGGAGAAAGACCCAGAGTCTCGAACGCCTTTGCTTCGAGCACCTTCAGTTTTCTTGCCTGCGAAAACGCGTCCTTTGGCTGTCTTGGCATGGCGGCTCTGCGAGCGTTCAGCGTCTTTGCCGTACCTGAACGAACTGCGGACGGCATGGGAATCTCTGTTTTCTCACTCACCCTAGTTCCCCAGGTCGGGCGAGCACCGATTATTGCCTCTTTCTGATAACGGGCAACGTCAGCATTGGACGGTGCCGCCGTAAAGCTGTAACCCTTGTTGTATTCTTTCACATGCTCAAGACAGAACAAGAGGTAGAGGCCCTCGGCGCCAGGCCCCACAGGTGCGCGATGCGCGCCTTTGTCTTCGCATCCGTCCCATTGGCATCTCGGGCCGTTGGGTTGGCTCGCGGGAGCGGACTTCCTGCGAGCAGATCGAAGCCCGACGAATATTTTCGAATCATGCGTCATCGCGTCTATATGGACGCAAGGAAGCGTCCGGGCAATATTGATCGGTGTTCGCCTTGGCGACCACACTATGCTTCCGGTTTTGGAGTTCCAGCCCATGACATCTTCTGTGCCGCCTGTCAGCGAGTTGTACAGGTCGGCCAACGAGATTTCGACGGTCTCGATTCTTGAACACCATCATCTGACCGAGCGCGCTGCGCGGACGATTGCGTAGCAGCGGATGCAACTCAAAACAATTGGTGAGTTCCTCTCCGTACCGTTTGGTTTTGTCGCGGGTCTGGAGTCGGTTTTGCCGCGCATCAAAGACATGCATCACCAGCTGATGACTATCCTGCTCGAATTGGCTGACGAGATTCGAACGGGATATTGTTTTCGAACAGGACTTTTTGAAATCCAGAACAAAGATGCCAATCTCCATCGCGGATGGGATGCGTGTGGTTCGCATGATGCGGGCGTGGAGAGTGTGCAAACATCGGCGGGACATGATGGCTTCCGCTACCGAACGCAATGATAATCACCGCTAACACCAAACCGCCCGGAAGGTTAGGGCCGAAGCTGCGAAGCAAGACAGGACCGGCGGCCGCCTGGAAGACCAAGGCCCGAGCTTCAGGAGGAAGGACCTATCGTCGCCTGACTTTGGTGGCGCCGGAATTTCAGTGAGGGGCAACAAGCGGCTCCGGATCAACAGCGATGGTGTCGAGAATCCGACCCGCTGTTTGCGAGTCAAATATTGCGGCGCGTGAGTTTGACTTCCAAAGGGCCGTTGTGGCTCAACGTTCGAAACCGCACGACCTGTTGCTTGAGTGTCATGCCGTTTTCGCGGTTTTCCAGCACATGTTCGACGATATCGTTAGTCTGTTCGGCTTCGTCCCTCACGGTGAGAAGCTTAGGTCGTTCGGCCGACTGCCGATCCGTCACGGGTTTTTGGTAAAGCGCTCACGGGCGAAATCAATGACGCCGTTGGCCGCAGATAGTATAGTTGCGATCGAGTGTGATCACATCGGCTGCGGGACTGAACTCGTTCGGAAAGTCGAGAATGTTGTGGATGGTCGCAACGCGGAATGAATAAATCGACTGGGCATCGTCATGAACCACGGTAAGGCCGGGCCCGCCCAGTTTCAACGCCATCAGCACCGATGACTGCAGTCGATTGGTATCCTGATACTCTTCGACCAGAATATGGTCGAACCGGTTGCCGATATCATCGGCAACGTCGGGATGGCTAACCATCTGCGCCCAATAGAGCAGGAGGTCATCGTAATCGAGAACGTTTTGGGCTTGCTTGGCGTCGACATAGGCGGAAAACAGGGTCTTCAGCTGTTCCTCCCAGCGTTGACCCACGCAAAATTGTGGCGCAGTACGTCGTTCAAAGAGGTCTGTGAGTTCACGGCGCGCGAATGGATTGCGAGACATGTCCCCTTGGTCGGAAAGCGCCTGTCGGCTTCTGAAAACCCAAGCTCATGCCGAACGAGATTCATCAGGTCGGCAGTGTCCTCGCGGTCGTGAATGGTGAAATCGACATTGAGTCCAATCTGCTCGGCATACATCCGAAGCAGCCGCGCGCCGATGCCATGAAATGTTCCAGACCATGCCAGCGCATCCGTCATGATTCCGGACTTGGCGTCGAGCCCCTGGCCGCAGATACGTTCGACGCGACGGGCCATTTCCGACGCGGCCCGACGGTAAAGGTCATCAGCAACATACGTCGCCAAGCCTGAGCGGTGGACGGATGACCCCCTGTATCGCACGAAGGTGCACGACGCCTTCCGAGACCTAGTTGATCGAGGCTAGACGGATGCACTGCGCGAGATGCCGGAGACCGTATCGGCACGTTCTGGGACTGTTTCCGGAACGCCTTGGGCGCGATGCGGGCTTGAGGCTCGACCATTTCCTCCTCAGCCCGACGTTGTCAAGCGATTGAAAAAGGCTGAGGTCGACAAGCGTGTGCGCGGCTGGGAGCACGCCAGCGATCACGCTCTGGCGTGGATTGAGCTATCCGACAAGCAGATCAAACGGAGAAAACGGAAAGAGCATTACCTAACGGGACGAACCGCGCGGTGGCTTGGAAGGCATGCTGTGTCAGGCGATCATTTTCGGAGCCAAGCACGCCGATGTTTCAAGGTCGCGATCGAAGAAAACGAGCGTTTGCGGATTGCGAATGAACATGATCCCGACCCGGCAGACCATGCCTCGGATGACACTGTTGAAGAGCCGGCAAATGATTGGTCAGCGGCAATCACCTGAGTAAGCCACCGAAAATTTTCTCGCGATATGTCTAAGCGGGTCGAGGATTCGGTGTGATCCAATCGCATTTTGTCGCGCGAACATGCATGTCGGCATATACTGAAAGGCAGTTTTTCACTAGTTAGCGTTCAGCACATGAGGTGCGTCGCGTTTCCATGACGGGCCGGTTATAAGTATAAGCGTCTAGAAATGCGTCATACAATGCGGTATCGCTATTGAGATTATGTCTCACAAAGGGCTGGACTGAAACACCGGTATCGCATATTTCCGAACCTTCTCTCGACGGCGGACTGTCGATGAGCATCCTGTCGTCACCTAGGGTCGTTAAAATTGAAAAAAGTCCAACGCAGTTTCGCCGTTGAATATAAAAACGGTCGGCGAAAATCAGATGCGAGGTCAACCTCTATTTGGGGAAATATGGATCTCAAGTCTGTGGCCCTCGCGTTGGAGGAAGAGACGATGCTCCTGCCGAATAACCAGCTTGAGAGACCATTCGATGGCGAAATTTCTCTCTCAAGCGCTGGGCCAGCAGTGTCTGTCTTGACACCGCCGATTGGGCAGAACAAAACTGCGGCAGTGATAAAGGAGACGACAATGGCTGACGAAATCGATACAATCACGACGGAAGCGCCGGCCGTAGCAGAGACGTCTGTTGCACCAAAAAAGCAACGCAAACCTCGAGCGGCAAAGGTACCCCCGGAAGCAGTATCGGTTGACGTTGTAACGGATCCGTCCATTGTATCTGGCAAGCAGAAGCGCGGACGAAAAGTGAAGTCCGTTGACACCGTTGGGATTGGAAAGCGTGCGGCTGTGAAACGCTCTCCAAAGGCCGTTGAATCAGCGCCGGGCGAGCCGACGCCTGCTGAGGCTGCAGGCGATGAGATGACAGACATCTTGCAGCTGGAAGAGGAAAACCAACGGCTCCGCAAACAACTGGCAGAAAGACTTCGGGCCGAAAACGCCGACCTGCGCAAGCGGCTGAAGCTCGACTGAAAGAGTACGCGGCCAATCGCCGACCGTATTTGTGTGTTAAGCAAGACAGTGTTTTGGCGACAGCCGTGACTTCTGTCGGACCATAAGCACTCAAACCACATGCGGAAAGTAACGCGAGGTCGAAGTGATGGCGTCACCCTGGAAGTTTCTTACCCGGCTTGTCTCACCGCGACGGCAGCGAGAGCAGGATGGTGCCGCGATCGGCGTCGAGCCGGACGCCGCGGCGATCGCGGAGCAGACGGGCACCCCTGTCGGGGAGAGCGTCGATCAGCCAATGCGCGAAAATCCGACGCGCTTTGTCGAAACAGACGGGGCGGTAGAGCCCGAGCCGCCGTTACAAACTGGCGGCGCCGGCCGTGACGCGGCGCAAAGTAATAGTGATGCGGGAACCTCTGAGCCTGCGACACACGGTATCAGCGCCACAATCGCGCCCGCCCCTCCTAGGGGAAAACGGAGTGCTAAAGCTGCGCTGCGCCAGAGAAGAGGTCTTGCCAAGAAGATTGCCACGGTTGGCGGGCGCTCGCAACGAGCTGAAGCCGCCCCCAAAATTTCTGGCGAGATCAGACTGGATCAAGAGATCAAGATGCTTCGAATTGAACTGATAGGTAAACTGAGGCTGCAGAATGCCCAATTGAAAAAAATGTTGGAGCGCTTCGAAGATTAAGAAGGGGCTGGTCTCTGGGCCACTGCGCACGCGTGGCGCGGTAGATCCAGTGTTCAACAGGAATCGAAATTATATATGCTGGCGAATGCGCACTTGCGACGTACGAGCGATTCACGCAGAGCGAAGTGACGAGCAGAGGACACGTGCGAAGGGCCACGGGTGGTGTGCGCCGCCTTCGGTGCTTGATATATTCTTCATGGCTTGCCGCTTCAGCGTATGGCGCCAACTACTCCCGGACCAAGTGCATTGCCCACAGATGAAGCTTACGCGCTTACCGTCGCGAGCCCATCTTCTTCATTTGGATGGTTTGAATTCAACCAGGAATGACTTGAGCTCGATCTCGCGAACACGCCTGGCGGCTTCATCTGGGCTCATCCAGTCCAGTCGCCGTTCGCCGCGCTCCTTGAATTTGTCGCTGGTTTTCAAGACCTCGATTTCAAATATGTCGACGATGCACGGGGCAACATCTCCGTCATCAAGAATCTTGAGATAAGTGTATCTCCCGGCCGCGGTCTTTGGTCCACGGCCACGCACACCGGCTTCCTCCCACGCTTCAACCGCAGCGGCTTGATGAGGCTTTTTCCCTTTTATCGGCCAGCCTTTGGGGATAATCCATCGTTGACTGTCACGCGAGGTGACGAGCAGCACTTCAAACTCTGGCCCTTGATTTTTGTACCGGAAGCAAAGAGCTCCGTACTGCTGCCGAAAGGAGCCTGAAAACAGCTTTGCGGGGTTGGCCGCGAGCTGCTGCAGGAGTGGCTTTGATTTACTGCGATCTGACTTTTGGTCTGTTTTATTTGGCGCCATCAGAAAGAGATAATCCGGGTTAGATTGATACTCAACGTCTGGCTTATTTCCAAATTGTCTCAAAGAGAGATAAAAAATCGCCCGTACATCTGTTCATTCGATGCATCCAACATATCGGCCCTCGCCGTTTGGGGATGTGCATCTATATCCCGCTAAGGAGTAATGTTGGCAAAGGGAATCTCATGATCGATCAATTGGCGGCAATTGGACTGTCGTTTAACGTTGTTCCCCACCTTGGGGCTCTTGTTGCGGCCTATCTGCTAGCTTTGCCCATCGGTTGGGATCGTGAAAAGAGCGAACGGAGCGCCGGACTTCGCACCTTCCCGCTTGTCGCCATTGCGAGCTGTGGCTTCATTCAAGCCACCGAACACCTTACTGCCGGCAGCCCGGAGGCCACCGCCCGGATCGTCGAGGGCCTGATCACGGGGATGGGGTTCATCGGCGGCGGCGCAATCCTTGTTGTGAAAAACAACGTCAAAGGTACCGCAACTGCCGCAAGTCTTTGGGCGACCGGAGCGGTTGGCACCGCGGTTGGCCTGGGCTCGTACGACATAGCAGTGGTTTTGTCCGTCATGACGTTTTTTACCCTGCGGATCATGACAAACTTGAAGCCCGACGCACCACGCGACGAGCAAACCCGATAAGAAGGCCGCGTCGGTTATCTCGCGGATTTGCTGACGTCAGTCATGGAAACCGATTGGCTCAAGATCAAATTCGTCCATCAAAGGAATGTCGGTTTCGGTACCGAGGTCAAACGCGAGGCAGCTTACAAGACTGAACCTTTCCAAGGAGTCATCACAGCGGTCCGGCTTGAGCGCGTTTCACAGGTCTCACGGAATGTTGTCATAGCATGCAGGCCGCCAATGCGAGTAACCTTCATCCCGAAACGTCGCATGTGCCGTCGCCCACGGCGCAGCGCCGTGTTAAGATCCTTGCCATCTTGTCAAGATAGACAGCATGATGAAGCTGTCACCGCGGATCGCCCTGAACTCTTCCATCGTATTGCAGGGTTGTTCGAGAGCGAATGGTATTTCCAAGCATTTCCACAAGCTCAAGGGTGTCACGGCTGGTCAGAGCGGTTGCCAACGACCAGCTCCCAGACCTTTTTGACGACGGCGATATCTACCTCTACTGGTTGGCCGCCGCCGACTGTGATCTACGTGGGTACCCTCGCTAGCCCGCTCATAGATCGAGAGCCCGATTAGTCGAAAGAACATCAGTGACGGCGGCCCTCAGGCCGCCTTCCGTTCCGCGTCGTGTGGAATTTCCACATCAACGAACAGGGTGGACACGGGGATACCCCGTTCCAATTTAACGCTGACTTTTTCAGCGTCGACTTCCATATGCTTGGAGATCGCGCGCAAAATTTCATCGCGCAACTTCGTTACCAGCTCAGAATCGCCTGTCGAGGCACGGTCATGGGCTAGCAGAACCTGAAGCCGCTCACGTGCCGCTGCGCCGGACTGCTGGCGTGTAAACATCCGAAGCAAATTCATGCAGCTCTCCTTCCGAAGATCTTGCCGAAAAGCCCTCTCTTGTCGCCCGGAATAACGATCGGCAACGCTTCACCCTTAAGCCGCCGAGCAGCTTCAAAGTATGCGATAGCCGGGGCACTGCGGCCGTCAGCCAAGGTAACGGGAGAGCCCACATTGGAAGCGCGCAATACGTCCGTACTTTCGGGGATAATTCCGAGCAGTGGAATGGAAAGTATTTCCAGCACATCGTCGACCTTCAGCATATCACCGCGTTCGGCACGGGCGGAATCGTATCGAGTCAGAAGGAGATGCTTTTCGATCGTCTCGCCGTTTTCCGCCCGTAACGTCTTGGAATCAAGGAGCCCAATGATTCGATCGGAATCGCGGACTGAAGAAACTTCCGGATTGGTGACGACGATAGCCATATCGGCGTGACGCATGGCCAATGTCGCACCGCGCTCGATGCCGGCGGGGCTGTCGCAGATAACCCAGTCAAACGCACTTTTAAGTGCAGTGATGACCTTTTCGACGCCTTCTGGTGTCAGGTTATCCTTATCGCGAGTTTGAGACGCGGGGAGCAAGAACAACGTCTCGACACGCTTGTCACGGATCAAAGCCTGCGTCAGCTTCGCTTCACCTTGGATGACGTTCACGAGATCGTAAACCACGCGCCTTTCGGCACCCATAACGAGATCGAGATTGCGAAGGCCAACATCGAAATCGACAACCACGACCTTCGCGCCATTTTGTGCGAGCGCGGCACCCAGCGCGGCCGTTGACGTCGTTTTGCCAACACCACCTTTGCCAGAGGTGACGACTATGACCTTGCCCATAACATCTCCATTCGTTTCTAAAACCATTGCGTTCAAACGATCTCGGCTACTTTAATTGTTTCGCGTTCAAGCCAGATCTGGACCGGCTTCCCGCGCAAACTCGGCTCCAGATCTTCGGCCGTCAGATAAAAACCGTCGATCGCGATGAGTTCGGCGTCGAGCTTCCTGCAGAAGATCCGCGCTGTGGAGTTCCCCATCGTTCCTGCCATCGCGCGGCCGCGCAACGCCCCATACACATGGATCGAACCGCCAGCAATCACCTCAGAGCCCGATGCGACCGAACCGATGATGGTGACGTCCCCCTCGGCATAGTGAAGCGATTGACCGGAGCGAACCGGCTGGTTGACGAAAATAGACCCCCACGCTTTTGGCGCTGCTGATACTGTTGTGACGGAATGGGCGGCCACGGTCGGAGCCGATGTCTCATCGACCGCTGGAACTTCAATGTCGGAGGCCGCACGTCCATCCAGTAAGGGCGGTGGGAGATCGGGGGCGAGCATCGAACCCTTCGCACCCTCGATTCCGATGATCCGTACCTTGCGAAGCGCGAGGTTGTTCACAAGCTCGCGGAGCTCGTCCAGCCCGATCTCCAGATTGGCCAGGTCGAGTACGATCGGCCGCCGCAGGAAGAAGCCTGCGGATCTCGCGGCAAGATTATCCAGCTGCACCAACCAATCATCGAGGGGAAGTTCAGGGCTCAAAGCAAGTGCGAGGAAGGACCTTCCCTTGAGACGAACCGGGCGGGGCTGTGTTAACACATCGTTCAACTTTGTTAATTTCGGGTTACATGGCTGTAGCGAGGAAATCGTTAACAAGTGGTTAACGATGCTTCCATCCGCTTCAAAGTCGCCCAAGTAGCTTGCGCGAGGGTGGACGGAGGCGACCGCGCCTGTTGAACGTCGGCCAAGGATGCGATTATGCAGCCGAAACCGAACGTATTAACGAGCCTTTCTCGAGTCGGTAGAGCTCACTGTAAATGGCTGTAGAGCAAAGATTTCAAGCTATGGTGTGACCATAAACTCCGGGCCAAATTGCGAGGTCTTTCCCCCATGGGTTGTTGCAGGCTACTCCAGTCACATCACTTAAGGCAGTCCGATGTTAAAGATCGCCCATCTGCGCCGACGCTTTATCCACGCCACAGCCAGAAGGTGTTTTCGTCTTAATTTTCAGGTGAGATTTCCATCTCCTTGACAAATATTCTTAACCATGGTGAGAACAAACGATGAACATTGAAAAGGAGATCTCAATGATACGCTATCGACAGCATATTGAGTCAGATCAGTCAGAACCGCAGGGAAAGCGACCAAAGGTTGTCCAAGTTGCTATTACGGATACGCATGCCGATGGGCGTTTTAATGAATCTGCCCTCGAGATTGCGTGCCAGCAAAAGGTGGGATCGAATGAAATCGTCACTCATCCTTCCAGTACCTTGATCTTGACCTTAGATCCGAATCCCCCAAGCAGAAAACGCAGACAACCTGGACGAAAGATGAAAACCAAGGTCGACGCGGTGTCTGAAGTGACAATGCCGCTTTTGAAAGGACTGACCGGATGAGTCTTGGATTTGTGCCATCTATCGCGGCTAGCCGGTCTGCCCCTGAAGAGTGATCCTCTTGAAATATGGTTTTTGAGCCTCAGAGGAGCATTGAAATGATTGCGTCGGAGAGATGGGAGTGCCGGGTCTTAGGTCAGCATCGTTCCGTCCAGCGCACGATCGACAAGACCGCGGACGATTAAGAGGCGCTGACCCGCCGACATCACGGCGCTCGCCCTCCAGTATGGCTGCGGGATGCTGCACCACGCTACTGGATCGTGAACGTCAAGCAGGTCGAGCGCATCTGACGACGGGAGGCTAAATGTTCTTCACAGGTAACGCAGGCGCGTCAGCTGTGGTTGAACGACAGGTCGTGTATCCGGTTCGGCCGGCGTACCCAACCATGTCTGGTTCTACGACTTCTTTGAGGATCGTGCGCATACAGCAGCGACTGAGGGATTTCTCGATCCGGTTGCGTTCAAGGATCAGGCCTCGCGCCTGGCCAACAATCGCGCGGAACATACTGATCGCGACGGCGTCTTCGGCTGTAGGCCGCTCTACCGATGAGCAGGCTGTCTCGAAGATATTACTGCTCAATCGTGTTTTTGAGATTTTTCGGCCAAAGAGCGACCACGCTTCCGCAGCGAACGCCTCGCGTCGGGTGAAGTCATGCTGGTAGGTGTCGGGATGCGTTCGATCGAAGGCAAAATCCAGTCCTACCGGCTATTGCCAGCAAGGTGGGCGATCTAGGGAAACAGAGCAGCGCGCGTGCCGTCGGATGGCAATGCGCGGATATGGCTCATGGAACTGCTGGAGAATGCCCCAGAGTGAGCGCACGGAACTTCCTGATCCCACCGTGGTTCATTGATTTCCCGGAGAAGGCGAGGGTGAAGGAAGCTGGCAATTGGCAACATATCTATTTCGATGCCCAGCTTATGGTTGCGGGGACGAGACCAGCGACGCTGCCGTCGATTTGCTCGGCGATCGTTTCTCAATTCAGCTGCATGTTATGAAGATTGAGGAACGTCGTCGTCGCGCTAAGGAACTGGCGGGACGTTTGGCTTTATTCGGAGGCACTCGGCCGCGAGCCACCGGCTCGATGAGGGTGTCCAGGTTGACATCTGTGAACGCATATTTTGAAAGGAAACTCTGTGACGCTCAAGGCTTTGGCTTTTAATAGCACTCTGAAATCTTCCGCGTCCTCGGATCAGTCGTCGACAGGCAAGCTGCTTGAACTGATCGCTGAGGAATTTATGCAATACGACGTTGAAACCGAAACGCTCCGGCTCGCCGATCACGACATCAAACCGGGCGTAACCTCGGACGAAGGTGACGGGGATGCGTGGCCAAAGATCCGTGAGAAAGTGCTTGAGGCCGATATTTTGGTGATAGGAACGCCGATCTGGTTGGGACAGCCATCGAGCGTCTGCAAGCGGGCGCTCGAACGCATGGACGCGTTTTTGGAAGAAACCGACGATCAGGGGCGCATGGTTTCCTACGGCAAGATCGCGGCGGTCGCGATTGTCGGCAACGAGGATGGCGCCCATCATGTCTCGGCCGAAGTCTATCAAGCCCTCAATGATGTCGGCTTCACTATCCCCGCCAATGCCGTCGCGTATTGGGTCGGGGAAGCGATGGGCTCGACAAACTTCGTCGACCTCGTTGAGACGCCTAAAGAGGTCGAGAAGATGATAGCCATGCTGGCCCGCAACACCGCGCATCTCGCCGGCCTTCTGAAGCATTCTCAATATCCGGGCGAGGGAACGTGAATATGCAGGCAGCAAGTTTGGCAAAGAGGAAAGCGGAGATTATGTGAACTGTCGACGCACCGGATCGCATTCTGATTGGTGTACCGGAATCACAAAACAAATAGGTCGATCTGTCCGTCATCGAATGGTTTGGGACTTATTGGACTATCGAAAATTGGACTATCCGGCTCCGTCTGCGGGTCAAGTTGCGCTGCAGTTCTCTGATGGTTCAAGCGCTCTGTTTGATGATCTGTGGTTTGATCCTTTCGCGTTCGAGCAGGATGGTCTGGCCGCGCCCGACGTGGACCTGGGTCGGGGTGGTAGTGATGATGGTAAATGCTCGATGAAGGCTGCGACCTGAGCTTCAAGGTCTTCCTGGAAGAAGTAGCTCTCAAGAAGGATGCGATTCTTGAGCCTCTGATGCCAGCGTTCGATCTTGCCTTTCGTCTGGGGGTGGCCGGGAGCGCCATAGACCTGTTCGATCTTCAGGAAACGATCATGCCAGCGATAGAAGGTCGGCCGGGGGATACCAACCTTCAAGTGGTTGCCTAGCTGGCAGATGGGACTGCTTGACAAGGCGGATGATCTCAAGTCCCCCATGCCCGATCATGCATTTTTGAGCACGCGGCTTTCCAGGAAAACGTCGGCCCGCGCTTCCTTCAGGTCGTGACTTTCACGGCGCACCACCCCTGCTCGTCGGTTGTCACAGAGCAGAGGTGGTGTCGCCCGAAGGGCGTTTCTTGCCCGCTCAGAGGAATTGCATCGACCAGCTACAATACAGGCTCTCAGCGATCCCTTCAGGGCCGCAGATCGCAACAATGCTGTCCTCGCCCCCCAAACCGTCTTGCACGCCGCGGACTTTTCCTTCCGCGGAATGGTGCTTGCCTGGCGTGCGAATGTCCTTGATTGCCTGTTCGGTCGCCGGTTTCTGCTACCGGATCTTTGTCTCATTTGCGCTTCTCGTGAGGGAGCTACGTTGAGCCAAAAATCTCTCTTCTCGTTTAATTCAATTCTGTTTCATGGGCGATGTTGCTTTCGGCGTTCACGATCGGCGGGATGCATTTAACGGGTAGGTCGGTTTAAAATCAGAGCTCACCGAGCAGGAGCGACGCAGACCACGGCGACATACGTTGCATCCGGACACTTTCTGTGAAAACCGGAAATCCGAGTGCCTTCAATGTCAGCCTACATGATGCGGACAGCCTTTCTGGTC
This sequence comes from Rhizobium sp. Leaf453, assembly GCF_001425605.1. Classification (GTDB taxonomy): domain Bacteria; phylum Pseudomonadota; class Alphaproteobacteria; order Rhizobiales; family Rhizobiaceae; genus Pararhizobium. The sequence continues at coordinate 16,614 of NZ_LMRG01000017.1, forward strand.
CAGCGGGTCGGCGGAAGCTAAGGATCCGGACGAACAGTCGGAACAAAAGAAAGACGCTGCTGCGAAGGCCGGCGTTCTAAAAGCACCCTGGCCAGTCAGAATCGGCGGATGGACGTGGGGCAGTCCATCACTGGGAGCCGCGTTGCTGTCGCTCTTCCTTATCACTTCTGTCTTTCACCTACGGTGCAGTGCGGACACGTAGAAAGTAAACCACTGATAGATGGCGGGTCTGCAATGTCGATGAAAGATTATACAGGCATCGCGCAGTTGTGATTCGATCCCTCCAGAACTGGCAGAGCGAATTCCTGTCGAGCGCCGTATTATCGTGTTGTCGATTTTTCTATGCTCCGAAGGCTCGCCCGGCCCAAGTCGGTTGCAGCGCCTCACAGCGATGGGGGGATGGCTCCACATTTTTGCAGGAACCATTCCAGTCTAAGCTAGTTGGGCGCTTGTTATAAAGCTGGAGAGGCACGCACGTGAAGCGCGTCGCGTTGATTACAGGGGCAGAATCTGGAACTGGACGGGCCGCTGCCTTGTTACTCGCGGCAAACAGCCACGCCATCGGAGCCCTCTGGCACAGCGTGGACGAACTCACTGATACAGTCGGGAATATCAAGGAATGCGGGCATGATGCAATCATGCTCAATTCCGATATTTCGGGCGAAAAGGAGATGTGGACGGTTATTGCCGCAGTCGCCGAATGCGATGATCGCATCGATGTGGTGGTTACGAACGCGGGTATCAACGGCGCTTGGGCACCAATCGATGACCTCAGCCTTGAGGAGTGGAACAAGACGTCCTCGGTGAATCTCACTAGAGCTTTCCCGACGATTGCTGCCGACTTTCCATTGTTGAAGGCATCGGGAGGGGGCTCCATCATTGTTGTGTCCTCGATCAACGGGACGAGAACATTCGCGACACCAGGTGCAACCGCATGCACTACGACGACGGCCGGCCAGATCGCGATGGTGCAGCAACTCACCCTCGAAGTTGCGCGCTATCATATTGGCATCATCGCCGTCCGCACTGGGGAGACTCACACAACCATGGAGGCCAACACCTCGTTGAGGCAGGAGGATCAAACGGCGATCCCAGTGATCTGGCTTGACGGACAGGTGGCGATCACCGAGGGCCGCCCAGGTCGAAGCGAAGACGTCGCCGAACTCATAACGTTTCTTGCGGCAGAAAAGGCTCGCCACATCATCAGATCACCGATTTTGGTCGACAGCGGACAGGGGTTACTTCGATGAGCGCCGACATCATTCGGTTTCCAACAACAACGTCCGCACCGCATTGGGGGCCACAGACGCTTCCGGGGGGGCGTCAACGTTTTCAGCTGTGGGCACCTGCGGAGAGGGAAGTCGTTCTCGTTCTCAATGGAACAGACGTTCCCATGGAAAAAAGTCAGGACGGCTGGCATCGAGCCGACATAATCGCTCATTTTGGGGACACATACGCCTTCGCCCTTGAAGACGGGCGTATTGTCGGTGATCCAGCGTCAAGACAACAGGTTGGTCCCCTTGATGGTCTGTCCATTCTCACAGATCCCGGTAGCTACGCGTGGCTCAATAGGGCCTGGTCAGGACGCGCCTGGGAAGAGACGGTCATCTACGAAATTCATGTTGGTACGTTTACGCAGCAAGGGACATTCTTGGCTGCCGTAGAGAAATTGCGGCGCATCGCGGAAATGGGCTTCACCGCTGTTGAGATCATGCCGTTGGCGCATTTTCCTGGAAAACGTGGTTGGGGTTACGACGGCGTCCTTCAGTTTGCGCCGCACAGTGCGTACGGCTCACCTGACGACTTCAAAGCCCTTATAGATGCCGCCCATGGGCTCGGTATGATGGTGTTTCTCGATGTCGTCTACAATCACTTTGGCCCTGAGGGAAACTACCTTGGACAGTATGCTCCCGGTTTCTTTCGACAAGGTGCGTATACGCCCTGGGGCGATGCCATAGCTTACGAAAAGCCGGAAGTCCGCGCCTATTTTATCGAGAACGTGCTCTACTGGTTGCGCGATTTTCGGCTCGATGGCCTAAGATTTGATGCCATCGATCAGATCGAAGACGGCAGCATTGTCCATATCCTTGAAGAGATCGCACAAACGGTCCGTAAGGAAATCATCGACAGGCACGTTCATCTTATTACCGAAAACCCGGCAAACGGAACGGATCTAATGGTCGATCAACCCGGCGGCCGATACTTCAAGGCTGATTGGAACGACGACTTCCATCACGCCCTTCATGTTGCCGTGACGGGTGAGGCTGTCGGCTACTACGAGCCGTTCAAGGACGGCACCTGGGACAAGTTGCGACACAGTATGGCCTATGGATACCTGACCCGAGGCAAAGCGATCGTCAGTCACGATCCGCCGCCGACCGAAGCGTTGCCACCAACCGCGTTCATCCATTTCCTGCAAAACCACGATCAGGTTGGTAACCGTGCCTTGGGCGACAGGTTGCACCTCAATATCGATCGGCACCTCTATCGCGCGCTAACGGAGATGCTGCTGTTGGCTCCACAAATACCGTTGGTCTTTATGGGAGACGACCATCTCTCGTTGCGTCCATTTCATTTCTTCGCAGACTACCGTGGGGATATAGCCGAGGCAATTCGAACAAATCGGCCCAAGGAAGCGGCGAACTTCGGCGGCTTCCCAGAAGGCTCATCGGAAGCGGACATTCCTGATCCGAACGATCTGAACACTTTCTTGGAGAGCACGCTCGACTGGGGCGACGCAGAAAGCGAAGGTGGACGCGCATGGGCGGAGCATGTTCGCTATCTGATCGGATTGCGGCAGCAAAAAATCATCCCGCTTCTGGCCAATGCGCGCGGTTTCGCCGGACGGGTTATAGATGCACCCGAGCGCTGCGTCTATGTCGACTGGGAACTCGGTAGACAATCACTCCAGTTGAGAGCGAACTTTTCCGACGCCGACGTTGCCTTGCCAACTGGCTTGGGAAAGCGGGTTTTTCCGGAAAGCGGCATCGATGCTGTCGATCTGAACAAAGCGTCGGTACAAATCTTCATTCGTTGAAGTCTGATTGAGCAAATCGAGCGATTTCCGCCGACTGTTCGTCCGACGAAGTTTGTGGTTCCTCCGCGAACAGTTCCGTACTGGGCGTTGGGTTTGGATTGAGTTTTTGCTTTCGCCGTTCTTCGCGAACGGCCTGGTAAAGCCGACGCATCTCCGGCATGTCGATCTCGCGACTGACCCATTGCTCCGCCAGTGAGAGGAAGTCCATGTCACTGCCTATTGAGCGACCCGCGATGCCCTCACTGACAATCAACCGCTGGACCGTGGCGCGCCGGCTTTCAATGCTCATAAATACCTCTTACACGAAGAGGCCCGCCGGAGCGGGCCTCTTGCTTCGAATCTGGTTAGCTTATCAAGCAACCTTCTTCTTCGCACCCTTTGGATTCGCCGAAGCTTCGCCAAGCCGGGTGAGCAGTTCGTCGGTGGCGATTTCTTCCTGAAGATTGGCGTCGATAAGGGCAACGGCCTCGGTGTAACCAAGTTGCTCTGCCCAGGATTTTAACGTGCCGTAGCGCGCGATCTCATAGTGCTCCACAGCTTGGGCCGAAGAAATCAGGCCAGCATCGAGCGCGACGGAGCCCTTGTATTCTTCGATGATCTCCTCGCCTTCGGCGATGATGCCCTGAATCGCCTCGCAGGTTTTGCCGCGCGCAGCCTTGCCAATGATTTCGAACACCTGCTGCAGGCGCTCGATCTGGCCGTCGGTTTCATCGCGATGCTTCAAAAACGCCGCCTTGCCTTCATCCGATTGCGCGGCGCGAGCCATTTTCGGGAGTGCCTTAAGGATCTGTTTTTCGGCGAAGTAAATGTCTTTGAGCGTGTCGAGGAACAGATCGTCGAGTGTCTTCTCAGCCATTGTGATTCTCCAATTGGCGGGGTGAATTGAATTGCGCGACTCAACCACGGTTGCGAAAAATTGTTCCCCATCAAATCGCCAGCCTTTCAGCTAATGTCAGTGCGGGAGGCCGTGACGTGACACACCGGGCCAATTGTGCCCCCTGTGCGTCGACATGCAGCGCGTGGTCGCGATAAACAGGCCCGGATATGTTAGCTGGATAGATGTGGTGCTGCGCAAGATATCGTTCTTTGTATTTTTTCAAAGCTCGTGCGTTTCAGCGGATCCCAAGAAGATTATGGCCATGCAGAGCGGGAAGTGATTTCCGGAACTGACAAGCTCTACGTGCGCTGCAACGAATTGGTCGCTTTAAGGAATCTGTTGACGTCGGCAAGTCGCTGGTGGCAGATCGCGGGACCAAAGGCAAGGCGAGGGCTAAGCCGGGGGAGGGCGACAAGGGCGACCATCACACCTCGAAGTGTGGATCTGCCCTGTTGTTCCGAAAAAGCATGCTCTCCAGGAAGTGCTCTTCCCCGCTCGTACCTGGTGGGAGCGCGGTTCCAACCGGCCTGTTCGACCTAGTTGGTCTGTGGTTTGATCGTAGCCCGCAACCTTTTGTAATGTCCATTATGCCTCTCATCAGTAATCCAAGCGGTTCTCCCGGTGCCGAATTTCAGGTGAACTTCTCGAAAATGCTTGTTTCGGCGTCATTTTTGCCATCCTCAGCTTGCGAATGTTTTGCCCTCCGTGTCCTTATCAATGGCGCACGTTGACCTTAGGTGGAGTGTGGCATTTGCGGGCTTTCGCCAAGGAACCCCGGGAGTGACCAAACTGCATTGGCGCGCTTGCAAAGGGGGGCATTTTTGGGCGGTTTGAGTTTTGCTAAACTGGCTTTTATGTCGCTTGTCCTAAATCCGGCAGGGCGTCTTCGAGTGCAATGGAGAGGACGAGACACCTTATAGCGATCCGCGGTGTGATCAGCCACAATGCGGCGCGGCTAGGGGCATCCCGCTTGCTTCTACGAGGGTTGGACCGCTAATGTCCTGCCACCTGGTTTTGAGAGTCGGTCCTGCGTTGGCGGGTGGAAACAAGACTATGGTTGCTGGTGCGGGGTCACATATTCGCAAGCTTGGCCAACGGCTGCGCAACCAGCATCTGCTCGAGGTTAGCCGCTGGCACTGGTCGACCATACAGATAGCCCTGAGCGGATGGACAACCTAGCAACCGAAGCGCCTGCTCCTGTTCTTCTGTCTCAACTCCCTCGGCGATTGTATCGAGGCCAAGCTCCTTGCTCATGATAATCAACGCTTTTGTAATCGCGGCGTCTCCGGGCCTGTTTATGATGTTGGCGATAAATGAGCGGTCAATCTTCAATGTCGTCAAAGGGTATCTCTGAAGAGAACTCAAGGAAGCAAAACCGGTCCCAAAATCATCGAAAGCTATTCCGACACCGGTTTGGCGTAGAGCCGTCAAAACCTCCAAAGACTTGTCATTGTCGTGTAGCGCGATGGTTTCAGTCACCTCCAGTTCGAGCGCGTTTGCGCTGATACCGTGTCGGTTGATCGAACCGGCGACCTTTTCACAGAGATTCGGAGCCCGTAGTTGGGCCGGGAACAGGTTCACTCCGACCTTGATGTCGGGACGGCCAATGGCCCATAGTCGGGCTGCCTCGCTTGACGCTTGATCAAGGGTCCACCAACCGATTTCCAACGCGAGCGCGCTTTGATCCAATGCAGGCAGAAACGCACCGGGAAGAAGGAGGCCCCGGACTGGGTGGTTCCAGCGGATCAGCGCCTCAACGCCGAATACTCGGCCATCTTCAAGATTGATCTGAGGCTGATAGTACAATTCTAACTGGCCATTTCTGAGGGCATGAAGCAACTCGTCCCTCATCAACCGCCGAGTAAGGGTTTCGCTCTTCATCGAGTGGTCGAACATCCGGCACGCTCGACCCCCAGAGGCCTTGGCTTTATAAAGCGCGTAGTCGGCGCATGCGATCAGTTCTTCCTCGTCGCTACCGTGCGCCGGTGCGATCGCGAAACCTACGCTGGCTCCAAGATCGAGCACGTGGCCGGCAACGTCGAACGGGGTCGCGAACGCGTCGACGATGGCTTTCGCCTCCGACTGGGCGGCAATAGGATCGCCGACGTTGGGAAGCAAAATCGCGAACTCGTCGCCACCGAACCGGGCTACCTGGGCATCGCCGCGCAACAGATAGGGGAGCCTGACAGCGACTGCCTGCAAAACGCAATCGCCAGCCGAATGTCCGTGGGTATCGTTGACGTCCTTGAAGCCGTCGAGGTCTAGCATGACGACAGTTAAAGGGCGTTCGGCCTGGAGTTCGTCCCTTATCAAATCGATAAACCTGTGGCGGTTCGGCAAGCCCGTGAGCGTATCTTGGTTCGCCATCCTAAGAAGCTTGCTGTCCCGCTCTCTTCGTTCGGATATATCTTTGATAATGGCACCCGCGCCCATGCCGTTTTCGTCACGCCATACGGATAACGTGATCTCAATCGGAAATTCCGTGCCGTCCTTCTTAATGGCCGAGACTTCGACCGTTTTGCCACCGAGACTCGGCTTCTGGCCGCCCGCCACGCGGTTGAAGCCGCCCGTATGCGCGCCGCGCATACGTTCGGGAATAATGATCGTGACTGGGCACCCGATCATTTCGGCTCGTTCGTACCCAAACAATTTGGCGGCTGACGGGTTAACGAAACGAATTGAACCCGTGCCGTCGATGGAAATGAGCGCCAGATTCGTAGCGCGTGCAAAGCTGACCGCGATCGTGGTATCATTCGCCGACTGGGTAGAATGTGCTGCGCCATCTATCGTCATCGCAGCACGCTGGTCGATATCCGCCCGATTTGTCATTGCGACTCCAAACCCTCTGGCCTTGGTACCAAAATCCAATATACGGCGGAGGTATTAGCAAATCGAAAATCAATACATTCAATAACGAGGTTGCGGGATAAGCGTCTGCCACCTCGAATTCCGGCGAGCATCCGAGGTTGGTTTTCCTGTCCCCAAAGCCCAAACGGCAGGCGCTCCCCGAACAGCGTTCGACACAGTTTCTTAAATAAAACCCCGATCCAGCGGCATTGTCCCTCTAGAAGACGTATTTCAGACAAATGAGAATCCGTCTCCGTACTGGGAACATCTACTGCTCTACGCAGTTGGGCGACATCATCAACGGAGGTTTCGATATGCGCGCACTTTGCTGGCACGGAAAGGGTGACGTTCGCGTGGATACTGTCCCTGATCCGAAAATC
>NZ_LMRG01000018.1 GCF_001425605.1 Rhizobium sp. Leaf453
TTCAACGTGTCGATACTCGTTAGACATAAGCCTGTCCTCAAGCCTGTGCTTGAGCCTTTCTGCTTATGCCGACTGTCCGGTCGAAATGGGGGGCAGTTCACAAACCCATTGGCAAGCTTCCGCACCTCGTCTTTGCGGGTACTGGCGGATTCTGCCTGGAACCCTGCTATGAGGTGCTGGTGAGCGGAATCGCTTCAAAATATTCAGAAGGGTATTTGAGCAAGAACGGGGGAAGCCAGGATATACTTGAAAGAGTATATCGCCTTGGAAGCGGCGACGACTGCACCGCCAAGACAGAAACGACGTCCTGGTCGATCGAAAATTTGCAGCAACGAGGAATATTCGATGTCTGCGTCTTAAATGCGCAAGCAGATGAGCCGCTGGCTGCCACGGTGCTTCGCGGTTTCAACTATGACAACAATGTTCTGGCACGTCCGTTCGGCTTGGGTAGGGTCATGGTGATCCAAGCGGTTAACGGCGGAATGCTCGGTACGGAATTACTGCGTTGGGAATCTGGGTCCTTGCCTGGGTCTCGAATTGTTCTTGGCTCGCCGTTCCTATGGCAGGACCTTATCCGTGCCTATACCGGCATATCAAAGGACCGGTTCTCCGACGCCAAAAAACTCGGACATAGCCAACGAGTAGAGAGGGTGTTTTTGAGTAAGTCCAGCTTTTTGCGATTTCACCCGGTTTTTGACTACTTGCGACAAGCGCCGGATGCACATCGATTTAGGCTATTCAAGGCGAATTCCAACCCACAAAAGATGTCGGGTGACGACATCACAAAGTTAAAAGCCATCGGCAATCGAATTTGCATGGCCACACCTGTCGTCAGAAGAGACGCATATGGAGCGAAATCGGAGGATTGTGTAACCGCTTATAATCAATTCGTCCGATCCCAATATCCAGGACAGGCAGACGCCCTGATACTTGATGCACGGTGATAAAGCGCCCCAGCTTGAACAAAAAGCCGCCCGGATCGCTCCGGGCGGCTTTTTCATTTCCGCCGGAAGGACGGTGAACCGCCCTTCCCTTTTCTGCGGCCTTATTCGGCCGCGGCTTCTTCCTTGGCCAGATCGGCGAGCATCGGCGTTGCGATGTCCGCACCCGTACCTTTGCGGCGCTCTTCGAGGATCATCTCGTCGCGCGCGGTGGCGATACGGCGGATCTGGGTCATGGTGCCGCCAGTGCCTGCCGGGATGAGACGGCCGACGATGACGTTTTCCTTCAGACCCTGCAGACCGTCGGTCTTGCCGGCGATCGCAGCTTCCGTCAGCACCTTCGTGGTTTCCTGGAAGGAAGCGGCCGAGATGAAGGACGGCGTCTGCAGCGATGCCTTGGTGATGCCGAGCAGGACCGGTTCGCCGTAAGCCGGCTTCTTGCCCTGTTCGATCAGCTGATCGTTGACATCTTCCAGTTCGATGCGGTCGACGCTGTCGCCAACGATGTAGGTCGAGTCACCGGCATCGGTCACTTCCACCTTCTGCAGCATCTGGCGAACGATCACCTCGATGTGCTTGTCGTTGATCACAACGCCCTGCAGACGATAGACTTCCTGGATTTCGTTCACGAGGTAGGAAGCGAGTGCCTCCACGCCCTTGATCGCCAGAATGTCATGCGGTGCCGGGTTACCGTCGAGGATGTAGTCACCCTTTTCGATGTAGTCGCCATCCTGAAGATGGAAGGGCTTGCCCTTCGGGATCAGGTATTCGACCGGCTCGACACCGTCCTCCGCAGGCTCGATCAGCACGCGACGCTTGTTCTTGTAGTCACGGCCGAAGCGGATCGTACCATCGATTTCGGCGATGATCGCGTGATCCTTCGGGCGGCGCGCTTCGAAGAGTTCGGCAACGCGCGGCAGACCGCCGGTGATGTCCTTCGTCTTGGCGCTTTCCAGCGGCGAACGTGCAAGCACGTCACCCTGGGAGACCTTGGTACCCGGCTCGACCGACAGAATGGCATCGACCGAGAGCATGAAGCGGGCGTCACCACCACGCGATAGCTTCATCACGGCGCCGTTCTTGTCCTTGATGACGATGGCCGGCTTCAGGTCGATACCGCGCGGCGTCGAACGCCAGTCGATAACCTGACGCTTGGTGATGCCGGTCGCTTCGTCGGTCGCTTCCAGAACGGAGATACCGTCGACGATATCCTCGAAATGAACCGTACCTTCGACTTCCGTCATCATCGGGCGGGTATAGGGATCCCACTCGGCGAGACGCTGGCCGCGCTTCACCTTGTCGCCGTCGTCGACATAGATCTTCGAACCGTAGGCAACGCGCTGCGTCGAACGCTCGACGCCACGCTCGTCCAGGATCTGGATCGCCATGTTGCGGCCCATGGCAACGAGAACGTTGTCGGAGTTGCGCAGCATGTTGCGGTTCTTGATCTGGACCGTGCCTTCGTACGATGCTTCCAGGAACGACTGGTCGACCACGTTTGCCGTACCACCAAGGTGGAACGTACGCATGGTCAGCTGGGTGCCCGGCTCGCCGATCGACTGAGCGGCGATAACGCCAACGGCTTCACCCATGTTCACGGGCGTACCGCGTGCAAGGTCGCGACCGTAGCAGACGCCGCAAACGCCGGTCTGGATTTCGCAGGTCAGCGCCGAACGAATGCGGATCGACTGGATACCAGCCTTCTCGATTTCGACGACGTCGGCTTCGAGGATCATCCTGCCGGCATCGACGATGCGTTCGCCTGTGACCGGATGATCGATATCATCCAGAGCCGTACGGCCGAGAACGCGGGCGCCGAGCGAGGCAACGACCTGACCGGCATCGACGATGGCCGTCATGGTGAGGCCGGTTTCGGTACCGCAATCCGCCGAGTTGACGATGCAATCCTGCGCGACGTCGACGAGACGGCGGGTCAGGTAACCGGAGTTCGCGGTCTTCAACGCGGTGTCCGCGAGACCCTTACGGGCGCCGTGGGTCGAGTTGAAGTACTCGTTAACGGTCAGGCCTTCCTTGAAGTTCGAGATGATCGGCGTTTCGATGATTTCACCCGACGGCTTTGCCATCAGGCCGCGCATGCCGCCCAGTTGGCGCATCTGGTTCGGAGAACCACGAGCGCCCGAGTGGGACATCATGTAGATCGCGTTCATCGGCTTCTGGCGACCGGTCTCCGGATCGAACTCGACGGCCTTGATGCGGGCCATCATGTCTTCCGCGACCTTTTCGGTTGCCTTGCCCCAGGCGTCGACGACCTTGTTGTACTTCTCGCCCTGGGTGATCAGGCCGTCATTGTACTGCTGCTCGTATTCCTTGACGAGGTTTTCCGTATCGCCAACGATCTTTGCCTTGCTGTCCGGAATGACCATGTCGTCCTTGCCGAACGAAATGCCGGCGCGGCAGGCGTGGGTAAAGCCGAGCTGCATGATCCGGTCGCAGAAGATGACCGTGTCCTTCTGGCCGCAATGACGGTAGACCGTGTCGATCATCTTGGAGATGTTCTTCTTGGTCAGTTCCTGGTTGCAGACGTCGAACGGAACGTTGACGTTCTTCGGCAGAAGTTCGCCGATGAGCATACGGCCAGGCGTCGTTTCGAAGATCTTCGAAACGGGCTTGCCTTCGGCATCGACGGTCTTGAAACGTCCGCGGATCTTGGCGTGCAGCGTCACGGCCTTGGTTTCAAGCGCGTGATGCAGTTCGCCGAGATCGGAGAAGGCCATGCCTTCGCCCGGCTCGTTCTGGTTCATGATCGACAAATAGTAGAGGCCGAGAACCATGTCCTGCGAGGGAACGATGATCGGCGCACCGTTTGCCGGATGCAGGATGTTGTTCGTCGACATCATCAGCACGCGCGCTTCCAGCTGGGCTTCCAGCGACAGCGGAACGTGAACGGCCATCTGGTCGCCGTCGAAGTCGGCGTTGAAGGCCGTGCAGACGAGCGGGTGCAGCTGGATCGCCTTGCCTTCGACCAGGGTCGGTTCGAAGGCCTGGATGCCCAGGCGGTGCAGCGTCGGTGCGCGGTTCAGCAGAACCGGATGCTCGCGGATGACCTCGTCGAGGATATCCCAGACTTCCGGCTTTTCCTTTTCAACCAGCTTCTTGGCCTGCTTGACGGTCGAGGAATAACCCTTGGCGTCGAGGCGGGCATAGATGAACGGCTTGAACAGTTCGAGCGCCATCTTCTTCGGCAGGCCGCACTGGTGCAGCTTCAGCTCCGGACCGGTCACGATGACCGAACGGCCGGAATAGTCGACGCGCTTGCCGAGCAGGTTCTGGCGGAAGCGGCCCTGCTTGCCCTTGAGCATGTCGGACAGCGACTTCAGCGGACGCTTGTTGGCGCCGGTGATGACGCGGCCACGGCGGCCGTTGTCGAACAGCGCGTCTACAGATTCCTGCAGCATGCGCTTTTCGTTACGGATGATGATGCCGGGCGCACGAAGCTCGATCAGGCGCTTCAGGCGGTTGTTACGGTTGATGACGCGGCGATAGAGATCGTTGAGATCAGACGTCGCGAAACGACCGCCATCCAGGGGAACCAGCGGACGCAGGTCCGGCGGGATCACCGGAACGACCTTCATGATCATCCATTCCGGACGGTTGCCGGATTCCATGAAGTTCTCAACGATCTTCAGGCGCTTCATCAGCTTCTTCTGCTTCAGTTCCGACGTGGTGTCCGCCAGATCCGAGCGCAGATCGCCTGCGATCTTGTCGAGGTTCATCGAAGCGAGCATCTCATAGATGGCTTCAGCACCGATCATCGCCGTGAACTGATCTTCGCCGAACTCGTCGACGGCGATCATGTATTCTTCTTCGGACAGGAGCTGGTTTTCCTTGAGGGAAGTCAGGCCCGGTTCGGTGACGATGTAGTTTTCGAAGTAGAGAACGCGCTCGATATCCTTCAGCGTCATGTCGAGCAGCGTCGCGATGCGGCTCGGCAGGGACTTCAGGAACCAGATATGGGCGACGGGAGCGGCGAGCTCGATATGGCCCATGCGCTCACGGCGAACGCGCGACAGCGTAACTTCGACGCCGCACTTTTCGCAGATGATGCCCTTGTACTTCATGCGCTTGTACTTGCCGCACAGGCACTCGTAGTCCTTGATCGGCCCGAAGATGCGCGCGCAGAACAGACCGTCGCGCTCCGGCTTGAAGGTACGGTAGTTGATTGTCTCCGGCTTTTTGATTTCACCGTAAGACCAGGAGAGAATCTTCTCCGGCGAGGCAATCGAAATCCGGATGGAATCGAATGTCTGTGCAGGCACCTGCGGATTGAAAAGATTCATGACCTCTTGGTTCATGCCTATCTCCTTTGTGGGCGGAAACGCCCTAAGCTTGGCAAGGGTGCCGGCAATTCCCGGGCGCCGGCCCGATGCTTGAAACGGATATAACCGCATAAAATGCGGCCGTATTTCCTACCGATCCCATCAGCGCGGGATCCGGTGGAAACGGTGCGCGCCGCCGGGGAAGCGGCACGCACCTCGATATCGTTACTCGGCCGCGTCGGGCAGTTGCGTCGCCGTCGCCAGTTCGTCGAGCTTGGAATTCTCCAGTTCGACGCTGAGACCCAGCGAACGCATTTCCTTGACGAGAACGTTGAAGCTTTCCGGAATACCGGCTTCGAACGTGTCGTCGCCACGGACGATCGCCTCGTAGACCTTGGTACGGCCGGCTACGTCGTCGGACTTCACCGTCAGCATTTCCTGCAGGGTGTAGGCGGCGCCGTAGGCTTCCAGAGCCCAGACTTCCATTTCCCCGAAGCGCTGACCGCCGAACTGCGCCTTACCACCGAGCGGCTGCTGGGTGACGAGCGAGTAAGGACCGATCGAACGAGCGTGAATCTTATCGTCGACAAGGTGGTTCAGCTTGATCATGTACATGTAGCCGACAGTGACCTTGCGGTCGAACGGCTCGCCAGTACGGCCATCGTAAAGAACCGACTGACCGCTCTCGTGCAGGCCAGCCCTCTTCAGCATCGATGCGACGTCCGGCTCATGTGCACCGTCGAAGACCGGCGTTGCGATCGAGACGCCCTTGCGGGACTGCTCGGCAAGCTTGACCAACGAAGGATCATCGAAGTTCGAAACTTCGTCCTTTGCCTGCGACGCGTAGACTTCCGTCAACTCCGTCTTCAGGTCGGTTATGTCCATAGTCTTGCGGTATTCGTCGAGCAATTCGCCGATCTTCTTACCCATGCCTGCGCACGCCCATGCAAGATGGGTTTCAAGGATCTGACCGACATTCATGCGAGAGGGAACGCCCAGCGGGTTCAAGCAGATATCGACATGCGTGCCGTCTTCCAGGAACGGCATGTCTTCGACCGGAACGATACGCGAGACGACGCCCTTGTTACCGTGACGGCCGGCCATCTTGTCGCCCGGCTGGATCTTGCGCTTCACAGCGACGAAGACCTTGACCATCTTCATGACGCCCGGAGGCATTTCGTCGCCGCGCTGGACCTTTTCGACCTTGTCCATGAAGCGATGCTCAAGCAGCGACTTGGATTCGTCGTACTGGCCACGCAGTGCTTCGACTTCGCCCTGAGCCTTTTCGTCCTCAACGGCGAACATCCACCACTGCGAGCGGGGATATTCGGAGATGACGGCGTTCGAAAGCTCGGTGCCCTTCTTGAAGCCCTTCGGGCCGGCAACGGCAACGTGACCGCGCAGCATGTCGACCAGACGTGCGTAGACGTTGCGATCGAGGATCGCCTGTTCGTCGTCGCGGTCCTTTGCCAGACGCTCGATTTCTTCACGCTCGATCGCCATCGCGCGTTCGTCCTTCTCAACGCCGTGGCGGTTGAAGACGCGAACTTCGACGATCGTGCCGAAGGTGCCCGGAGGCATGCGCATGGACGTGTCACGAACGTCGGAGGCCTTTTCACCGAAGATGGCGCGCAGGAGCTTTTCTTCCGGCGTCATTGGGCTTTCGCCCTTCGGGGTGATCTTGCCGACGAGGATGTCGCCAGGAGCAACTTCCGCACCGATGTAAACGATGCCGGCTTCGTCGAGGTTCTTCAGCGCTTCTTCCGAGACGTTCGGAATGTCGCGCGTGATTTCTTCCGGACCAAGCTTGGTGTCGCGGGCCATCACTTCGAATTCCTCGATGTGGATGGACGTGAACACGTCGTCAGCGACGATGCGTTCCGACATCAGGATCGAGTCTTCGTAGTTGTAGCCGTTCCAAGGCATGAACGCGACGAGCGCGTTGCGGCCGAGCGCCAGATCGCCGAGATCGGTCGACGGACCGTCAGCGATGATGTCGCCCTTGTTCAGTATGTCACCGACGGTGACCAGCGGACGCTGGTTGACGCAGGTGTTCTGGTTGGAGCGCTGGAACTTCTGCAGGCGGTAGATATCGACACCGGACTTGCCGGCTTCGAGGTCTTCCGTCGCACGGATAACGATACGCGTCGCATCGACCTGGTCGACCACGCCGCCACGGCGGGCCGCGATGGCAGCGCCAGAGTCACGAGCAACGATCGGCTCCATGCCGGTTCCGACGAACGGAGCTTCAGCACGCAGCAAAGGCACTGCCTGACGCTGCATGTTCGAGCCCATGAGCGCGCGGTTGGCGTCGTCGTTTTCCAGGAACGGGATGAGAGCTGCCGCGACAGACACGAGCTGCTTCGGCGAAACGTCCATCAGGTTCACGATATCGCGCGGCGCGAGCATGACGTCGCCGGCATGACGGCAGACGACGAACTCTTCAACGAACGACTGGTCGGCGTTCAGCTCGGAGTTGGCCTGGGCCACGTGGTACTTGGCTTCCTCCATCGCCGAGAGATAGACGACGTCCTTCGTCACCTTGCCGTCAACGATCTTGCGGTACGGCGATTCAATGAAGCCGTACTTGTTGACGCGGGCGAAGGTTGCGAGCGAGTTGATCAGACCGATGTTCGGGCCTTCCGGCGTCTCGATCGGGCAGATACGGCCATAGTGGGTCGGATGAACGTCGCGGACTTCGAAGCCGGCGCGTTCGCGCGTCAGACCGCCCGGGCCAAGAGCCGAGAGACGGCGCTTGTGGGTGATTTCCGACAGCGGGTTGACCTGGTCCATGAACTGCGACAGCTGCGAGGAACCGAAGAACTCGCGAACAGCAGCAGCAGCCGGCTTGGCGTTGATCAGGTCCTGCGGCATGACGGTGTCGATCTCGATCGACGACATGCGTTCCTTGATCGCACGCTCCATGCGCAGCAGGCCGAGACGATACTGGTTTTCCATCAGCTCGCCGACGGAGCGGACACGACGGTTGCCGAGGTTGTCGATATCGTCGATTTCGCCCTTGCCGTCGCGCAGGTCGACCAGCATCTTGACCACGGCCAGGATGTCTTCCTTGCGAAGGATACGGACGGTGTCGGCGGCATCGAGGTCAAGGCGCATGTTCATCTTGACGCGACCGACAGCGGAGAGGTCGTAACGCTCCGCATCGAAGAACAGCGTGTTGAACATGGCTTCGGCCGAATCCATGGTCGGCGGCTCGCCCGGACGCATGACGCGGTAGATGTCGAACAGAGCGTCCTGACGGTTCTCGTTCTTGTCCACGGCCAGCGTGTTGCGGATGTAGGCACCGACGTTGATATGGTCGATGTCGAGAACCGGGATTTCGTCGAAACCGGCGCCGAGGATGACACCGAGTGTCTTCTCGTCGATTTCGTCACCGGCTTCGAGGAAGATTTCGCCCGTTTCCATGTTGACGAGGTCTTCGGCAAGGAAGTTGCCGTAGAGTTCGTCGTCGGTCGCCTTGATGGCTTTGAGGCCCCTCTCGGTCAGCTGGCGCAGCAGGCGCGGCGTGAGCTTCTTGCCGGATTCCACGACCACTTCGCCGGTGTCGGCGTCAATCAGGTCGGACAGAGCCTTCTGGCCCTTGAGGACCTCCGGCTGGAACGGAATCCGCCAGCCCTTGCCGTCACGCTGATAGAGCGACTTGGTGTAGAACGTGTCGAGGATTTCCTCACCGTCCATGCCGAGTGCCATGAGCAGCGACGTGACGGGGATCTTGCGGCGACGGTCGATACGGGCGTGAACAACGTCTTTGGCGTCGAATTCGATATCGAGCCAGGAACCACGATACGGGATAACGCGGGCAGCGAAAAGCAGCTTGCCCGACGAATGGCTCTTGCCCTTGTCATGGTCGAAGAACACGCCCGGCGAACGGTGCATCTGGGAGACGATGACGCGTTCGGTACCGTTGACGATGAACGTACCGTTGTTGGTCATGAGCGGCATGTCGCCCATGTAGACGTTCTGTTCCTTGATGTCCTTGATGGACTTCGCGCCTGTATCCTCGTCGATATCGAACACGATGAGGCGGAGCGTCACCTTGAGGGGCGCTGCATAGGTCAGGTCGCGCTGACGGCATTCCTCGACGTCGAACTTCGGCTGTTCGAACTCGTAGGAAACGAATTCGAGCATCGAGGCGCCGGAGAAATCCGTGATCGGGAAAACGGACTTGAATACGGACTGAAGCCCCTCGTCCGGACGACCGCCCTGCGGCTCGTCGACCATGAGGAACTGATCATAGGATGCCTTCTGAACCTCGATGAGGTTCGGCATTTCTGCGACTTCTGGAATTTTACCGAAAAACTTGCGTACGCGCCTGCGACCGTTAAACGAAAGGGTCTGAGCCATCGTCGCTCCTTTAAAAATTGCACCCGGGCCTGCAACAGACGGTGACCGCTGGCCAGTCGGCTCCGTCAATCAATGGATTTCTCAATCTCGTCTTCCCCCAAAACGCTGAGCCGGATTGCTGCGGCGTCCTGGTTCGAGACCATCCTCTTGAGAACCCATTACCCAAAAGCCGTTTTCAGGTGGCTTTTGGGTAATACGTTCAGAAAGCGGTCAAAGAGAGGCGGCCATTTTCAGGCCACCCCTCCTTTAAAGTAGACTCAATTACTTGACGTCAACCTTGGCGCCAGCGTCTTCGAGCTTCTTCTTGAGGTCAGCAGCTTCAGCCTTGGAAACGGCTTCCTTGACAGCCTTCGGAGCGGCTTCAACGAGGTCCTTGGCTTCCTTGAGGCCGAGGCCGGTGATAGCGCGAACTTCCTTGATGACGTTGATCTTGTTAGCGCCGGCGTCAGCCAGGATAACGTCGAACTCGGTCTTTTCTTCTTCAGCAGCAGCCGGAGCAGCGCCACCGCCAGCAGCAGCAACGGCTACCGGAGCAGCAGCGGAAACGCCCCACTTTTCTTCGAGAAGCTTCGACAGTTCTGCAGCTTCCAGAACGGTCAGCGAGGAGAGGTCGTCTACGATCTTTGCGAGATCAGCCATTTTACAGTTCCTTTTGTTCGGTTCGAACTTGGTTAGATATAAACAACGAAAAACCGCCTTATGCGGCTTCTTCGTCCTTCTTGGCATAGGCTGCGAACACGCGGGCAAGCTGGCTTGCCGGTGCTGCGACAACGCCTGCGATGCGGGTAGCCGGTGTCTGGATCATGCCCAGCAGCTTCGCGCGCAGTTCGTCAAGCGAAGGCAGGGTCGCAAGCGACTTGACTGCATCCGCATTGAGTGTCGTTGAACCCATGGCGCCGCCCAGAACAACGATCTTGTCGTTGGTCTTGGCGAAATCCATGACAACCTTAGGAGCCGTGATCGGGTCGGCGCTGAATGCTACCAGCGTCTGTCCCTTGAAGAGATTGGACATCCCTTCCGACTCGGTACCCTGAAGGGCGATCTTGGCCAGGCGGTTCTTCGCGACTTTGACGGTGCCGCCAGCAGCGCGCATCTTCGAACGGAAGTCGTTCATCTGTGCGACTGTGACACCAGCATAGTGGGCCACGACAACCGAACCAGCGCCCTTGAAGGCGTCGTTCAGCTCCGTGACGAATTCGCGTTTTTCCGCTCTTTCCACTGCCTATCTCCAGTTGACGGAACTACGAAATGCAGTTCCATCGGGTTTGCCTTTGCCGCGAGAGATCAAGATGATCCCAAGCGACGCTCGAGGATCCTGTCCCCTGCGGACGCTTCGCAGCGTTCACAAGGCAAGCCGAGGTTCGAACCGAATTTCCACGCTTAAAGCGCGTCAAATGAAATTCGGGACTCACCCGTCTCATGCAGGCCAAAGTGATTAAGGGATAACCACCTGCAATCTCGGACAGGAGTTCCGGGTTTGATCCCGGAATTCCCGGCCCCGAAGGGCCGGAAATCTGTGACCGGGCCGAAGCCCGGAATGAATGATCAGGCGACGGCGACCGTCGACGGCTCGATCTTGACGCCCGGACCCATGGTCGAGGAGATCGCAACGCGCTTGACGTAGTTGCCCTTGGCACCAGCCGGCTTTGCCTTGATGACTGCATCAGCAAACGCGCGGATGTTTTCTTCAAGAGCAGAAGCCGTGAACGAGGCCTTGCCGATGCCGGCGTGGACGATACCAGCCTTTTCGACGCGGAACTCGACAGCGCCGCCCTTCGATGCCTTGACAGCACCGGCGACGTCCATGGTGACCGTTCCGACCTTCGGGTTCGGCATCATGCCGCGCGGGCCGAGAACCTTACCGAGGCGGCCGACGAGCGGCATCATGTCCGGGGTCGCGATGCAACGATCGAAGTCGATCTTGCCGCCCTGGACGATTTCAACCAGGTCTTCCGCGCCGACGATGTCGGCACCGGCTGCCTTGGCTTCGTCAGCCTTGGCGCCACGAGCGAACACGGCAACGCGAACGTCGCGGCCGGTGCCGTTCGGCAGGTTGACAACGCCGCGAACCATCTGGTCGGCGTGACGCGGGTCAACACCCAGGTTCATGGCGACTTCGATCGTTTCGTCGAACTTGGCGATGGCGCGAGCCTTCACCAGAGCGATGGCTTCCGGCAGGGCGACGAGCTTCGTCGGGTCGATGCCTTCGCGGGTCTTCTGTACACGCTTTGCAAGCTTTGCCATGTTACGCCACCACTTCCAGACCCATCGCGCGGGCGGAGCCCTCGATCATGGTCATTGCGCCTTCGATATCGGCTGCGTTCAGGTCCTTCATCTTGGCTTCGGCGATCGACTTGATCTGAGCCTTGGTGAGCTTGCCTGCAGCAGCGCCCTTGCCCGGGGTCTTCGAACCCGAGGTGAGCTTTGCTTCCTTCTTCAGGAAGTAGCTGACCGGCGGCTGCTTCATGACGAAGGTGAAAGACTTGTCCTGGTAGTAGGTGATGACGACCGGGATCGGCATGCCCTTTTCCATTTCCTGCGTAGCCGCGTTGAACGACTTGCAGAATTCCATGATATTAATGCCACGCTGACCAAGCGCCGGGCCGATCGGCGGGGACGGGTTTGCCGATCCTGCCTTGACCTGAAGCTTGAGCTGGCCTGCAACTTTCTTAGCCATATCTCTCTGCCTTTATGGTTTTCCGAACTGCCTCCCCGCACCTGCGGATCGGAACCGGAAATGTTCCGGCCGGTCTCCCGGCCCTTTCATGCCGCGCCCGATGAGCACGGCGGCTGCGGTTGCGTGGTGCGGATTAAGGTCCGGCTAAGACGGTCATCCTTCCACGCGGGGTGCGGGTTTCCCCACCTGCCGGATCGAAATCCGGAAACAATAGAATGCCGCGCAGCCAGACGAACCGGCGCTGCGGCATTCTGAAATCAGACTTTTTCGACCTGAGCGTACTCGAGGTCCACCGGCGTGGCGCGACCGAAGATCGAAACCTCGACCTTGAGGCGCGAACGCTCTTCGTCGACATCCTGAACGATGCCGTTGAACGAGGCGAACGGACCGTCGGAGACGCGAACCTGCTCGCCGATCTCGAACGAGATCGAAGGCTTCGGACGATCGACACCGTCCTGAACCTGACCAAGGATACGCTCGGCCTCGAAATCCGGAATCGGAACCGGCTTGTTGTCGGAACCGAGGAAACCCGTGACCTTAGGCGTGTTCTTGATGAGGTGATAGGCCTCATCCGTCAGGTTGGCACGCACCAGGACGTAGCCCGGGAAGAACTTGCGCTCGGCATCGACCTTGCGGCCGCGACGAACTTCCACGACCTTTTCGGTCGGCACGAGAATCTTTTCGAACAGATGCTCAAGCCCCTTCTGGCGAGCCTTGTTCTCGATGTCCTCAGCGACCTTCTTCTCGAAATTCGAGTATGCGTGAACGATGTACCAACGCGCTGCCATATTCATCCCCAATCGTTCAAACGCGAGCGTTCAGGACGAGGCCGATCAGCCAGCCCATCAGTTGGTCCGCAGTGAAAAAGAAAACAGCCGCAAAGAAGACCATGACGAAAACCATCAGCGTCGAGATCATCGTCTCGCGCCGGGTCGGCCATGTCACTTTCGCCGTCTCAGCGCGCACCTGCTGCAGAAACGTAAATGGATTTGTCTTGGATGCCATTGAATGCTCACGCCTTAACGGCCCGTAAAGCTGACGATCAGCCCCACGCGCCGCGTGTCTGTTTGAACCCTACATAAAGACCGATTCCGAAAATCACAAGAGGTCAACGGTCTTTTTACGAAATTAGCCGGAAGAAGCAAGCCCCTTCCCTGTGTCGTGTGCCTGATCGCCGCGGCAAGTTGTGCGCTGTGTCGAATGGCAGGGGCAGCAGGGCTCGAACCTGCGACCTGCGGTTTTGGAGACCGCCGCTCTACCAACTGAGCTATACCCCTAGACCCGCTGCGCCAGTGGCCCGAAAGCGGGGCGCCGCAAGAAGTATGCGGGTTATTATTCAGTTTGCCGCAGGATGACAAGCGCCTTTGCCGGAAAAAATGAAAAGAATCCGGCGATCCCCGACTCTTTTCGACGGGGCCAAACCGGCCCGATCACACCTTCACATATTTTCGCCAGTCGTGATCCTCCTTGAAGCCGAGCACCTCGCGAATCTTCCGATTCGACAGCAGGCCCTCGAATTCGCCGATTTCGCGGGTAAACGGCACGTTCGGATAATAGCGCGCGGCAAGCTCACGCGAGGGCGTGTTCGCGGAAACGGTGTCGTTCGCGGCGTTGAAGACTTCATAGCCAAGCCCGTCCTTTTCAAGGCAAAGCTTGACGATCTGGCCGAGGTCCCGCGCGTCGATATAGCTCCAGGCGATTCGCTTGCGGATATCCGGATTGGCGAAATAGGCCGGGAACCGCTCATATTCATGCGGCTCGATCACATTGCCGATTCGCAGCGCATAAATGTCGAAGCCGGAACGCTCGGCAAAAGCCCGCGCCGTCTTCTCGTTGATCACCTTGGACAGGCCATAGCTGTCCATCGGATTGACATCATAGTTCTCATCCAGCGGAAACTGGTGGAAATCCCGGTGTCCTTCGGCAAAGCAGACGCCATAGGTCGTTTCGCTCGAGGCAACGATGATCTTGCGGATACCCATCTTCACCGCCGCCTCGATGACATTGTAGGTCCCCATGGTGTTGATGCGGAACGTCTCGTTATCAGGCTTGATCAGAATGCGCGGCACGGCTGCGAAATGCACGACCGCGTCGAAGGGCTGTGGCCCTTGCCCACCCTCCATGTCCGGAAAGTCGCGGTGCATGGACATGACGTTGAACATCTGGCCGCTGTCGGTGATATCAGCGATCAGGTTGGTGACGCCGGGGCTGTCGAGCGGCACGAGATCGACATTGTGGACTTCGTAGCCGGCCTCGACCAGATAGGGCACCGCATGACGACCCGCCTTGCCCGCACCACCCGTGACCAGAATGCGCTTTCCCATGACCATCCTCCATCTTTGCCGCATCGACGTGCGGTCTCCTCACCCATCGATATGCCCTGCCCTCCCGATGGTCGCAATAGTATTTCTGATGAACAAGGGATGACGGCAGCGCCCGCGTCCTCTATTGCGTACGGAAACTGCACATCAGACTGGACGATCGAGAACATGTCACTGCGAGCCGAAGATTTCGAGACGCTTCTTTCCGGATACGAGATGGTGGCGCTGATCGCCAACAGCGAGAGCGTCGATATCGACGCCATCACGCGGGCTCTGCCGGAAAAGACACTCTATGTCTTCTTTACAGGCTGCGCCAAGGTTCTGCCCAAGCCTTTCGAGAAGGACGCCATGCTCTGCCACCGGCTAGTTGCCGGCGGGGAACGTTTCCTGAAATCGCAGAAGCATTTCGACAAGGCCTACAGCCTGTTTGCAAACGGCCTCAAGGCGGAGGTCGGCGTTCTCGCCGAACGCGGGGTTCCAACTGGCACGCCACCCCTTACTTTACCTCGTCAGAGCGACCTAGTGCCCTACACGCTGGATTTCGACCATGCGTTCGGGCCGCTTTATCCGACCGGCCGCATGCCGACCACCGGCTTTGCCATTGCCATCTGGCTGGTCGAGAAGATGCCGCATGCCAATGTCTGCCTGTGTGGTTTCACAGGCGTCGCAGGCCTGCAGTTCGCCATGTATACGGAACATGACTGGACCTTCGAGCAGATCATGCTCCAGTTGTTCGTCAAGAACGGAAGGATCAGTCGCTTCGAGGACAATCTCAGCGAGCCGACAGGCATGTTCGCCCGCATTCATGACCGCTTTCCGGAATTCAGCGAGGGAACGATCGCGCTGGTGGCGACCAACGTGCTTGCCAATCGCTTCACCGGCATGGAGCGCCAGGTGGCCAAGCTCTGGTCGAAGGCCAAGATCCAGCGCAAGATCGGCGGCTTCTTCAAGCGCTTCAAGACGTTTGGCCACTGAGGCTTTCCCCAGCGGCCGTCAGGCGATCATATTTGGCGCTGGGCGACGGAGAGAACGCGCTCGCGGGCCGCGAACCATTCCTCGGCATAGTCGTCGTTCTTGTATTCCTCGAAATACGGTCCACCATCGGTGAAGTGCACGAGATCGGCCGCTTCGTTATAGTCGTATTCGTTGACCAGCCAGTTCCAAGTCTGCGGCAGCGCGCCGATCAGGTCTTCTGATTCTAGCCACTTGAACTGATGCAACTGCAGGCCGGTCGCGGTGTTGACGAAATCTGGCGTCAGTGTCTTGCACTTCGCATTGTTGAACAGGATGACGCTCGACCAGTTCTTCTTCTCATATTTGGTCTGGGTTTGGCCCAGGAACTTGGTCTCCACCTTCGGCGTGTAGTCGTGCTTGACGCACATGGCGGCATAGCGGTCGTCGCGCAGTTCCCAGAGCTTGGCGATATCCGTGCGCATCAGCATGTCGCAATCGGCGAAAAGGCTCCAGCCTTCGTAATTGCTGAGATAGGGAACGAGGAAGCGAGAGAAGGAAAATTCGGTGGACTGCAACTGATTGCGTTCGCGGGTAAAGACGCCGCCGAGATTGTTCAGGTAGATCGGCAGAAACTCCACCGGGATCGAGCTCTTTTCCAGGATACTCTGGCAAAAGACATGATAGGCCACGACTTCCTTGCTGTCGAAACCGATGTAAACCCGTGCATTATCAGCCATTTCTCCTCCAAAAAACAATAAGCGCACAGCATTTCAGCCATGCGTGGCAAAAACTCGAACTCATTGATAATGTTCCACTCATCCCGTCGAGCAGAATCTACAGCACCAAGGCTAATTGGAGCCGCCGCTTTATTCAATCTCTTGGCAGTCAAGTTTTGTCGCGCTGTGAATAGAACCGTATGCGACGCCTCGCCCACGGCATGTGAGGCTCAATCTTCGAAAAGATCCGCCTCCATCATCCAGTCCCACTCAATATCTATCATCACAACTTCCCGTATCCAGTTCAGGAAGGTTTGCTCGATGTTTACATAGCGTAGGGGCGGATTAAGGCGTGCCCCGCCCCATAAATCCAAATCAAGACTGACGATCTTGTCTTCGACTTTCCCGTCCCTGACGACGAAAAAAGCGAAATCGTCGCAATCTTGCCGCCGCGCGAAAAGGTAGACATCGAAGTCTGCACCCGTCTCATCCAAGAAAAATTGCTTGAAAAGATCGCTTGCGCGAAGGTTCGGCTCGCGCTTGATCGTCTCTATCGTGTCCATGAAATACCAAGGCTGCCATTTCGTCAGCCCCTTCGCAATGAACCATCGATACGAAAGTGGCAGCAAATTATCCAAGAAACACCTCCTCTTCACGCGAAAGGCCCCGCCGTTTCCAGCGAGGCCCTTTTAAAGGATCAGTGGGCCGAAGCCGGACCGCCTATCGCCAAGCTTACTCGACGATGCTTGCGACGATGCCGGCGCCGACGGTGCGGCCGCCTTCGCGGATCGCGAAGCGCAGCTTTTCTTCCATCGCGATCGGAACGATCAGC
>NZ_LMRG01000019.1:0-879 GCF_001425605.1 Rhizobium sp. Leaf453
GTCGAGAAGCGGTTCACAGCAACGAGAGCCCCGCACGCAATCGAGCATCTCTCGGACAATGGATCTGCTTACACCGCGAGGGACACGAGGCTATTCGCCCAGGCGCTCAATCTGACGCCYTGCTTCACGCCGCTAGCTAGTCCCCAGTCGAATGGTATGTCGGAAGCCTTCGTCAAAACCTTGAAGCGGGATTACATCCGCATCGCAGCACTGCCGGACACCGAAACAGCGCTCCGGCTYATCGACGGRTGGATCGAGGACTACAACGAAATCCATCCTCAGTCCGCGCTCAAGATGGCTTCCCCTCGGCAGTTCATCAGGGCTAAATCAAACTAGCCGACATGTCCGGTGAAACGGGGTGCACTTCAGGCTAAGATGTTGATTTTGTGTCCTCTCCCACTGGGGTAGAGGTAAAGATGCTGTAACGTTGCGAGTCAATATCGTCCCCGGTTTCGCGAGCGGCTTGCTTCAATTGAGGGGGCGGTTCATGCGTCCATGCCTACCCCCTCTCTTGCAATTTCTAGCACTTAGCTGAAGCTAAGAGCTGAAATTGCTTTCTCCCCCGCCGAGGGGGAGATAAATTTGCCGCACCGCTTCAATTCTTCGGAAAAGCCTCATGCATCGTAAGGTCCCTGACGAGCACCGTCATTTTGCGAAAACAATGCGAGCGGATGCAACGCTGGCGGAGAACCTGTTGTGGCAGGCGCTGCGTAATCGTCAGTTGGAAGGGTTCAAATTCAAACGGCAGGTTCCGCTCGACGGGTACATTCTTGATTTTGTCTGCTTCGACGCCCGGCTGATCATCGAGGTGGATGGGTTTCAGCATGCGGAGAATACCCGCGATCTGGTTCGTGACGCGCTGTTTCGGAACGAAAGATT
>NZ_LMRG01000019.1:915-6713 GCF_001425605.1 Rhizobium sp. Leaf453
TCCCCTTGCGGGAGAGGACACAAAATCAACATCTTAGCCGCAGGCTAAGTGTTAGATTTTGTTGGTGAGGGGCTTGTTCTTCTGCCGCTATACCTGCCCACTTTCTTGCAATTTCTTAGCACCTAACTGAAGCCAGGATGCTGAAATTGCTTTCTCCCCAGTTGAGGGGAGAAAGCACAAGGTTGCCCCCAAATCACTCCGCAGCCTGGCGGGCCATGGGGTTGTTCGGGTGGGTGGTCCAGTTGGCGTAGTTGGGGTCGACGGTCTTGCCGGTGCGTTCGTCGAGGGTGCCGGGTTCGAGGCCGACCATGGTGATGCAGTCCTGGACCGGGCAGACATTGACGCAGAGATTGCAGCCGACGCATTCGTCTTCCATGACCTCGAAATGCCTGATGCCATTGACGTACTGCGTGATCGCCTGGTGCGAGGTGTCCTCGCAGGCGATGTGGCAGCGGCCGCACTTGATGCAGGCATCCTGGTCGATGCGGGCCTTGGCGATATAGTTGAGGTTGAGATACTGCCAGTCGGAGACGTTGGGGACGGCGCGGCCGGTGATGTCGTCGAGCGTGCGGTGGCCCTTGGTATCCATCCAGGCGGACAGGCCGGAAATCATTTCCTGGACGATCTTGAAGCCATAGGTCATCGCCGCGGTGCAGACCTGCACATTGCCGGCGCCGAGAACCAGGAATTCGGCGGCGTCGCGCCAGGTGGTGATGCCGCCGATGCCGGAGATCGGCAGGCCGTAGGTTTCCGGATCGCGGGCGATCTCGGCGACCATGTTGAGCGCGATCGGCTTGACCGCCGGGCCGCAATAGCCGCCATGGCTGCCCTTGCCGTCGATCGACGGTTCCGGCGAGAACGTGTCGAGATTGACCGAGGTGATCGAGTTGATCGTGTTGATCAGCGATACGGCATCGGTACCACCGGACTTCGCGGCGCGGGCCGGCTTGCGGATGTCGGTGATATTAGGCGTCAGCTTGGTGATGACCGGCATGCGGGTATATTGCTTGCACCAGCGCACGACCATTTCGATATATTCCGGCACCTGTCCGACCGCGGCCCCCATGCCGCGCTCCGACATGCCGTGCGGACAGCCGAAGTTGAGCTCGATGCCATCGGCGCCGGTTTCCTCGACCAGCGGCAGGATCGCTTTCCAGGCGTTTTCCTCGCAGGGCACCATGATCGAGGCGATCAGCGCCCGGTCCGGCCAGTTCATCTTCACCTGCTTCATTTCGCGCAGGTTGGTGTAGAGGTCACGGTCGGTGATCAGTTCGATGTTGTTGAGACCGAGCAGACGGCGGTCGGCGCCCCAGATGGCGCCGTAGCGCGGGCCGTTGACGTTGACGACGGGGGGGCCTTCCTCCCCAAGCGTTTTCCAGACCACGCCGCCCCAGCCTGCCTTGAAGGCGCGCTCGACATTGTAGGCCTTGTCGGTCGGCGGCGCCGACGCCAGCCAGAAAGGGTTCGGAGATTTGATGCCGACGAAATTGTTGCGCAGATCAGCCATGGCTCATTCTCCCTTCAAGCGACGGCAACAGCCGGCTGACGCGCAGCGGCCAGTGCAAGGTTGATCGATTCGGCCGCATCGCGGCCCATGGCGACGGCCGAAACCGTCAGGTCTTCGCCGCCGAGAACACAGTCGCCACCGGCCCAGACGCGATCGAGCGAGGTGCGGCCCTCATCGTCGATGACGATGCGGCCGGATTGCAGGGCGATGGTGCCGAGACCATCGGCCTCGAAGGTCTGGCCGATCGCTTTGAGGATATGATCGGCGGTGATGACGCCGGTCTCGCCTGTCGTGACAAGCCGTCCGTCCGTCATCGTCGTGTAATCGAGTTCGATGCCGGCCACCTTGCCGTCGCGGGCGATGATGCGCTTCGGCTGCAGCCAGTGACGGATCGTCACACCCTTGGCGGCGGCGAGATCCTGCTCGAACTCGGAGGCGTTCATGTTTTCCTTGCCGCGGCGGTAACAGATCGTCACCTCTTCGGCGCCGAGCAGCTTGGCCTGGACGGCGGCATCGACGGCCGTCATGCCGCCGCCGAGGACGACGACGCGGCGGCCGACGGGAATATCGTCCTTCGTTTCGGATTGGCGAAGGGCGGCGATGAAATCGACGGCATCCTCGACGCCTTCTGCCGTTTCGCCCTCCGTCTTCAGCGCATTGACGCCGGCAAGGCCGAGGCCGAGGAAGACGGCATCATGGCGCGACAGGAGATCAGACAGCGAAAAATCGCGCCCGAGCATCTGGCCGTTGCGGATATCGATGCCGCCGATCGACAGCACATAGTCGACTTCCGCCTGGGCAAAATCATCGACAGCCTTGTAGGTGGCGATGCCATATTCATTGAGGCCGCCCGCCTTCTTGCGGGCATCGTAGATCACGACGTCATGGCCCTTCACGGCCAGACGATGGGCGCAGGCGAGACCAGCCGGGCCGGCGCCGACGATGGCGACCGTTTTGCCCGATGATTCGGCGCGCGTATAGAACTGCCGATTTTCGCGCATGGCGATGTCGGTGGCGTAACGCTGCAGGCGGCCGATCTC
Organism: Rhizobium sp. Leaf453; assembly: GCF_001425605.1. GTDB lineage: Bacteria > Pseudomonadota > Alphaproteobacteria > Rhizobiales > Rhizobiaceae > Pararhizobium. Next base: position 3,463 of record NZ_LMRG01000019.1, read on the forward strand.
GACAGGCCGGTGCTCGGCCGCGTTGCGCACGCAAGCCTGCTCGCACAGGGTTTCGGTGGGACAGACGCGGGCGCACATGCCGCCGAGAATGTTCTGGTCGAAGATGGTGTTGGCCGAGCCGATCGGGTTTCCAGTCGATATCTGCCGGATGAACAGCGGGATATCGATGGAGGTGGGACAGGCCGTCATGCAGGGCGCGTCATAACAGAAGTAGCATCGATCGGATGCGACCAGCGCCTCATGCTCGTCGAGCGGCGGATGCAGATCGGAAAAATTCGTCTCGTATTGGGCGGGCGACAGGCGGCCGCTCCGCAATCCAGTTTCAGTCGTTCCCATTTTTTTGCTCCCAAATGTCTTGCCTCAGGATGATGAAACGGTAACACGCTTTATTTTTTTATCAAATGGTAAAATTTCAAAAAAGAAAACGCTGGAATCGCCGGGATACAGGGCTTTGCGGACTGGTCTGTCGGGGGTAATCATGCTCTGCGTTTGACAGGCGAGCGGAAAAGGTGTCAGCACATTTTCGCAGGGAGTATCAGGACGATGGCGCGTAAACCGGAAGCGAACAACAGGCTTGACGATGCCGCGCGTGCGGGCTGGCTCTACTATGTGGCCGGGCGCACGCAGGACGAGATCGCGTCGGCCATGGGGATCTCCCGGCAATCGGCGCAGCGGCTGGTGTCGCTCGCCATGGCCGAGCGGCTGATCAAGGTGCGGCTGGACCACCCGATTGCCGCCTGTCTCGAACTCGGGTTGCAGCTCAAGGAAAAATTCGGGCTGAAGCTGGTCGATATCGTACCGAGCGATCCAGGTTCCTCGTCCACCACCGTCGGTATTGCCGAGGCGGGGGCGGCGGAGATCGAGCGCTGGCTGAAATCGGCCGACCCGATCGTGCTGGCCATCGGCACGGGACGAACGCTGAAGGCGGCGATCGACCAGCTGCCGGCGATGGAATGTCCGCAGCACCGGATCGTGTCGCTCACCGGCAATATCGGTCTCGACGGTTCGGCGGCCTATTACAACGTCATCTTCTCGATGGCGGACGCGGTCAAGGCGCGGCATTTTCCGATGCCGCTGCCGGTTCTCGTTTCCTCGCCCGAGGAGCGGGAAGTGCTGCACAACCAGGTTCTGGTTCGCTCGGCGCTGAAACTCGGCGCCGAAGCCAATGTCGCTTTCGTGGGCGTCGGTGAACTCGGGCAGGATGCGCCGCTCTGCGAGGACGGGTTCCTCGGCCGGGACGAGATGGCGCGGCTGATGAGCGAGGGGGCCGTCGGCGAAATCTGCGGCTGGATGTTCGATCGTGACGGTGAATTGCTGTCCGGCAGCATCAACGAACGCGTCGCCAGCGTGCCCTTGCCGTCGCGCGATTCGGCCGTGGTCATCGGTATCGCCAAGGGCAAGCGCAAACACGCGGCCCTGAGCGCCGCGCTGAAGGGGCACGTGATCAACGGTCTGATCACGGACGAGGCGACGGCCGAGTTTCTGCTCGCTCAATGAGCGAATGTTCATAAATAATCCAAAGTGATTTCAATCCTTTAGGGATTCGTTTCTGCAGTGCAGCAACGAATGCCGATTGACATTTTTTGCATTTCTGTGAGTAATTGCCCACGAGCAAGGCAAATGCTCATAACTCTTCTGGGAGGAAGATATATGAACTTGAAAACTTTTTTGCTGGGCACGTGCTCGGCAGTCGTCATCGCGGGTTTTGCACAGGCTGAAACCCTCACCATTGCCACGGTGAACAATGGCGACATGGTCCGCATGCAGACGCTGACGGACGACTTCACCAAGGCAAATCCTGATATCCAGCTCGAATGGGTCACCCTGGAAGAGAACGTGCTGCGCGAACGCGTCACCACGGACATCGCCACCAAGGGCGGCCAGTACGACGTTCTGACGATCGGCACCTACGAAGTTCCGATCTGGGCAAAGCAGGGTTGGCTCCTTCCGCTGGACAATCTCGGCGCCGATTATGACGTCGACGATCTGCTTCCGGCCATCCGTTCGGGCCTGACCGCCGACAACAAGCTGTACGCAGCGCCGTTCTACGGCGAAAGCTCGATGGTCATGTACCGCAAGGACCTGATGGAAAAGGCCGGGCTGACCATGCCCGACGCCCCGACCTGGGAGTTCATCAACGAAGCAGCCCGCAAGATGACGGACCGTAGCGCCGACATCAACGGCATTTGCCTTCGCGGCAAGGCCGGCTGGGGCGAGAACATGGCGTTCCTGACCGCCACGTCCAACGCTTTCGGCGCACGCTGGTTCGATGAAAACTGGAAGCCCCAGTTCGATCAGCCGGAGTGGAAGGCGACGCTCGACATGTATGTCAAGCTGATGAACGATGCCGGCCCGCAGGGCGCTTCGTCGAACGGCTTCAACGAAAACCTGGCGCTGTTCCAGCAGGGCAAGTGCGGCATGTGGATCGACGCCACGGTTGCAGCCTCGTTCGTGACCAACCCGAAGGACTCCACCGTTGCCGACAAGGTCGGTTTCGCTCTGGCGCCTGACACCGGTCTCGGCAAGCGCGGCAACTGGCTGTGGGCATGGAACCTTGCCATCCCGGCCGGCACGCAGAAGGCAGCGGCTGCAGAGAAGTTCGTTTCCTGGGCAACCTCGAAGCACTATCTCGACATCGTCGCGGCCAAGGAAGGCTGGGCAAACGTTCCTCCGGGCACGCGCACCTCGCTCTACAACAACCCCGAGTACCAGAAGGCGGCTCCGTTCGCCAAGATGACGCTCGACTCGATCAATGCCGCCGACCCGAAGAACCCGTCGGTCAAGCCGGTTCCGTATGTCGGCGTCCAGTTCGTCGCCATCCCGGAATTCCAGGGTCTTGGCACGACGGTCGGCCAGCTGTTCTCGGCAGCGCTTGCCGGTCAAATGTCGGTTGACGATGCACTTGCACAGGCACAGACGGCCGCCACCCGCGAAATGACGCGCGGCGGTTACATCAAGTAAGGTTCCTTCCCAAGGACGGGCGACCCGGACCTCAACCCGGGTCGCCAATTTTAGCCTGACGTTGGCCGTTGCCAGCTTTCCGAACCGCACCGGTTGACGTCAGGTCTTTTCAAGAAAGAATGAAAAAGCTGGCGTGCTGTCCTCCCGGCGTGGCGGGCGATGAGACCGGCTGACGAAAGGGAGGGACTACTCATGGCGACAACGAACACTCGTGGTCTGGCGCGATTGATGATGGCGCCGTCGGTTGGGTTGCTGTTGATCTGGATGATCGTGCCTTTGGCGATGACGTT
>NZ_LMRG01000020.1 GCF_001425605.1 Rhizobium sp. Leaf453
TGCTCGGCCTCGGCCACACCCTTGATAATCTTGGCAACGGCGAGCGGCTCGACCGCATCGTCCGTCTCGACCAGGATCGCCCGGTCGGCACCCATGGCCAGCGCCGTCCTCAGCGTCTCCTCCGCCTTGGCCGGACCGACCGAAACCACAACGACTTCCTCAGCCTTGCCGGCTTCCTTCAGCCGCAGCGCCTCCTCGACCGAAATCTCGTCGAACGGATTCATCGACATCTTCACATTCGCAAGCTCGACACCAGAACCATCCGACTTCACGCGGATCTTCACATTGTAATCAACCACACGCTTGACGGTGACCAGGATTTTCATGGATCAATTTCCTCAGTGCTTGGAGGGGTCGGGCAGCAAGGCCCAGAAGGCAAAAAGCGGCTTGTCGCCGGAACGCATGGCATGACGGATGCCGGGAACGTTGTAGAACGAGCCGCCAACGCCCGGTGAAAACCAGCCGGAATCGCCGTGCATGAACTCACCCTCGGAGAGGACCAGATAGGTCTCTTCCGGCGCATGATCGTGATCGGGATAGCGCACGTTCGGCGCCATCAGCGTCGCGCCAATCCAGACATCCCGTCGATCTTCCAGCGCGGCCGGCCCGACGATCATCGTATTGGCGTGGCCTTCCAGGAAATTTTCGCTCGCAGTCCCGTCATGGGTCGATCGCCGCTTCCATTCGAGCGACGGTTCCAGCGCTTTGAAGCGCTCGACCACCCTGTCGAGCATCGGATCGCCGCTCACAACCTCCAATGCATCTCCGAGATGCCGGCCACAGACCGGAAGCCGCTTTCCAATGTCCGGACGTTCCGGCCTTGCGGTCCCCAGAAGCGCCACGATCCGTGCCAACGAAACGCGGGCCTCAGAGGCTTGCGCTCGCTCGCCGAATGCGGCCAGTGCCGCATCCAGAAATCCCTGCAAGGCCTCGCTGCGCGTCATGGTCAAAGATTCTTGGCGAGACGCAGCGCGTCATAGATCGCGGCATGGGTGTTACGGGCAGCGACGGCGTCGCCGATCCGGAAGAGCTGGTAGGCACCCTCCGGATTGCGCTCGACCGTCTGCGGCGCACCGGCAATCAGTGCGTCATAGGCGACCTCCCCGAAGTTCTTCGACCCGGGCTTCAGCTCGAAATAGAGATCGTCGAGCGGAATGGTGCCGTGATTGACGACGATCTGGTCAACCGTCTGCTGCTTCGCCACGCCACCATACTCGCTGCCTATATGGGCGATCAGCTGGTTGCCGCTCTTTTCCGCCGATTCCAGCCGGTAGGTGACGGTGAACGTCGTATCGAGCTTCTGCAGCGAGCGCATGTAGGGCACGAGGTTCATCGCCATGACCTCCGGGGCAAACGAGCGGTCCGGCGTCATGATCTCAACCTTGCCGCCCGCCTTGGCAATGACCTCGGCCGCCTGCAGCCCGGCGTGATCGCCGGCATCGTCGAAGACTAGCACATTGGTGCCGGGCTTCACGTCACCGGAAATAATATCCCATGAGGATACGACCAGTTCGTTACCCTTGGTCAGGACCTCGGTATGCGGCAGCCCCCCCGTCGCGATGATGACGACATCCGGCTTTTCGGCATTGATCGTGCCGGCTTCCGCCCAGGTGTTGAAATGGAAGGTGACGCCAAGCTTTTCGCACTGGCTCATGCGCCAGTCGATGATACCGATCATTTCGCGGCGGCGTTCGCTCTGCGCCGTCAGGCGGATTTGGCCGCCCGGATTGTTTGCCGCCTCGAAGACCACAACCTCATGACCGCGCTCTGCGGAAACACGCGCCGCCTCCAAACCGGCCGGACCGGCGCCGACGATGACCACCTTCCTGCGCACATCCGCCTTCGGAATCTTGTGCGGCATGGTCTCTTCGCGGCCGGTCGCCGCATTGTGGATACAGAAGGCGAGGCCGCCCTGATAGATGCGGTCAAGACAGTAATTGGCGCCAACACAGGGGCGGATATCGTCTTCACGCTTTTCGATGATTTTCCGCACGATATGCGGGTCGGTCATGTGCGCACGGGTCATGCCGATCATGTCGACCTTGCCGGCCGCGATCGCATGGCGTGCGGTCGCCACGTCCTGGATTTTCGCGGCATGAAAGGTCGGGAACTTGGTCGCGGCGCGGATATCGCCGGCAAAGTCCAGATGCGGCGCGCTGGCCATGCCCTGGATCGGTATGACATCTGTCAGGCCGGGGTCGGTGTCGATATGGCCGCGGATGACGTTGAGGTAGTCGATCAAGCCGCTTTCCTTGAGGCGGCGGGAGATTTCCAGGCCATCGGCCTTGTCCGTCCCGCCGGGCAGACATTCGTCGGCCGTGTAGCGCACGCCGAGGATGAAATCGTCGCCGACGCGCTTGCGCATCGCCCGGAAGACGTCGAAACAAAAGCGCAGGCGATTGTCGAGCGAGCCGCCATAGGGACCTTCAAGCTCGTTGGTCAGCGGCGAGGTAAACTGGTCGATCAGGTGACCATAGGCCTCCAGTTCAACGCCATCCATGCCGCCGGCCTTCATGCGCTCGGCCGCATCGGCGAAATCCTTAATGATGCGCTCGATATCCCAGTCTTCCAGCTTCTTCGGGAAGGCGCGATGCGCCGCCTCGCGGTGATGCGACGGAGCAACGACCGGCAGCCAGTCGCCCTTGTCCCAGCGCGTGCGGCGGCCGAGATGGGTGAGCTGGATCATGATCGCCGAGCCCTGCTCATGCACGGCATCGGTCATTTCCCGCACCCACGGAACGATCTCGTCCTTGTAGGCGAGCAGGTTGTTGAAAACCGGCGGACTGTCCTTGGAGACGGCGGCCGAGCCGGCCGTCATCGTCAACGCAACGCCACCCTTTGCCCGTTCGACCGTATAGGCGCGGTAGCGCCCCTTCGGCATGCCCTCCTCGGGATAGGCAGGCTCGTGCGACGTCACGATGATGCGGTTGCGGAGGGTCAGATGCTTCAGCTGAAAGGGCTGCAGCAGGGGGTCGTTCGACATGCGCCGGGCTCCGGTTTATGGGACTTTGTGATGAAGGCTAATCGGAAATGTACACTTGTGTCAACGGCCAAAAACAATGGAGTCCGGAATATTGACACTCATGTACATTTTGCTTGTCAGGCCTAAATGGATTTGTTAGGAGGACATCATGGAACAGGCGATCAACGACAGCGGCTGGCGAGGCTCCCAGGAGGGATGGCTGGAGGCTGCCTATGATGCCCTGCTCGAATCCGGCGTGGACTCGGTGAAGATTTTGCCGCTCGCAAAGCGGCTGAATCTTTCGCGAACCAGCTTCTATTGGTTCTTCAAGGACCGCGAGGAATTGCTGAGCGCACTGATCGCGCGCTGGCGAGACAAGAATACGGGCAATCTGGTGAAGCAGTCGGAGGCCTATGCGGACACACTGGCCGAGGCGATGCTGAATGTCTTCGATTGCTGGGTGAACAAGGACCTGTTCGATTCCCAGTTCGAATTCGCGGTGCGCAGCTGGGCCCTGCAATCGCCGGACATCCTGGCCGAGGTGCAGAAGGCCGACCAGACGAGAATGGAAGCGATCGGCCGCATGTTCATGCGGTTCGGTTACGATGAAGGGCAAGCGGACGTTCGGGCGCGCACGACCTATCTGGTCCAGATCGGCTACATATCGATGCAGTCCAAGGAGGACACGGCGCTGCGCATGAAGCGCATCCCGGAATACATCGCGATCTATACCGGCGAGATTCCACAGAAGCGGGAACTCGACCGCTTCTTCTCACGGCATGGGTACAAACCGGAGTGACGACAGGGTGGCAGGCAAGGGGCTGAGAATTGGCGTGATCGGGGGGGCCGGCTGGCTGGGCGGAGCAATCGCCGAAGCTGTGCTGGACGCCAGCGTTGCATCGCCGGAAGATCTAGCTCTCTCCTATCGCAGCCAACGCCCGGACCGTTTCCCCGGCGCCTTCTGGACCACCGACAACCAGGCCTTGGCCGACCGCTCCGATATCATCATCCTTTCCGTTCGTCCGGCCGACTGGGCTTCTCTGAAGATCGACGCCGCCGACAAGCTTGTCGTCTCCGTCATGGCCGGTATCCGCCTCGAAGCGCTCTGCGCGCAGCACAACACCCGCCGCGCTGTCCGCACCCTGCCGAATGCGGCCGTCGAAGCGCGCAAATCCTATACACCGTGGATCGCCACCCGCGACACGGGCGAGGCCGAGCGGGCGACGGTTCGAATGATTTTCGATGCCTGCGGCGTTCAGGATGAAGTGCGCAGCGAGGCCGACATCGACTACCTGACCGGCCTCACCGGCTCCGGCCCGGCGTTTCCGGCGCTGTTGGCCGCAGCGATGATGATGGATGCGATCGCGCATGGCCTCGACCGTGACGTTGCACGGCGCGCCGTCAATACGGTCCTTGTCGGCACGGGCAGGCTGCTTGAACAGCGTGACGACTGTCCGGCCGACACAGTCAAGACCTTCCTGGATTATCGCGGCACCACGGCGGCCGCGATCGAGACGATGAGAACGGCAGGCTTCGATGCCGCCGTCGCGCGCGGGCTGACCGCCGCCTTCGAGAAATCGGTACGGATGGGGGAACCCGTCTGACTGGATCAAGGGCGGGGTTTGCGGTGTCCCGCCCGGCACCAACCAGCCGCACAAGATAAAGGGAACGGACATGCGTAGACTATTGGCATTGAGTGGATTGTTGTTGGGGAGTGTTTCGGGTGTGTCATTGGCGCATGCGGAGTGCGGCAGCATGACGATCGCCAGCATGAACTGGCAGAGTGCGGAGGTGATCTCCAACCTCGACAAGATCATCCTGAACGAGGGTTACGGCTGCAGCGCCGAGATCACGGTGGGGGATACGGTCCCGACGATTACCTCCATG
>NZ_LMRG01000021.1 GCF_001425605.1 Rhizobium sp. Leaf453
CGTGATCGCTGCCGTCAGCGACGTCTTGCCATGGTCAACGTGGCCGATCGTGCCAATGTTGACGTGCGGCTTGTTGCGCTCAAATTTGCTCTTTGCCATTTCCGGCTCTCCGTTTTTTGATCCCCATCAGGGGATAATTCTCTTGTTTCTGTCAGATGGCAGTCGTTCCGGTCACTTCTGACCGGAATACTTTGCCTGAATTTCAGTCGCGACGTTCGACGGGACCGGCGCGTAGTGATCGAAGGTCATCGTGTACTGGGCGCGGCCCTGCGACATGGAGCGCAGGTTGTCGACGTACTTGAACATGTTGGCCAGCGGAACGTTTGCGCTGATGACCACGGCGATACCACGGCTTTCCTGACCCTGGATCTGACCACGGCGGGAATTGAGGTCACCGATAACGTCACCGACGTAATCTTCCGGCGTTACCACTTCGACCTTCATCATCGGCTCAAGCAGCTGGGCGCCGGCCTTCTTTGCAGCTTCACGGAAGCAAGCGCGGGAGGCGATTTCGAACGCGAGGACCGAGGAGTCAACATCGTGGAAGGCACCGTCGATGAGCGTCGCCTTGACGCCGAGCATCGGGAAGCCAGCCAGCGGACCGGAGGACAGAACGCTTTCGATACCCTTCTGAACGCCCGGGATGTATTCCTTCGGAACAGCACCGCCGACGATCTTGGATTCGAACTTGAAGTCTTCGCCATCCGGGTTCGGTTCGAAGACGAGCTTGACGCGCGCGAACTGACCGGTACCACCGGACTGCTTCTTGTGCGTGTAGTCTTCTTCGTGCTGGCGCGTGATGGTTTCGCGGTAGGCAACCTGCGGAGCACCGACGTTGGCTTCAACCTTGAACTCGCGACGCATGCGGTCAACGAGAATGTCGAGGTGGAGTTCGCCCATGCCGGCGATGATCGTCTGGCCGGATTCCTGGTCGGTCTTGACGCGGAACGACGGGTCTTCGGCAGCGAGGCGATTGAGCGCGAGGCCCATCTTTTCCTGGTCGCCCTTCGACTTCGGCTCGATCGCGATCTGGATGACCGGCTCCGGGAATTCCATGCGCTCAAGGATAACCTGCTTCAGCGGGTCGCAAAGCGTGTCACCGGTGGTGGTTTCCTTAAGGCCAGCGAGCGCAACGATGTCGCCTGCAAAGGCTTCTTCGATGTCTTCACGGGAGTTCGAGTGCATCTGCAGCATGCGGCCGACGCGCTCGCGCTTGTCCTTGACCGTGTTCATGACCGACGAGCCCTTTTCGAGCTTGCCCGAATAGATGCGGGCGAAGGTCAGCGAACCGACGAAGGGGTCGTTCATGATCTTGAACGCAAGCATCGAAAGCGGCTCGGCGTCGTCAGCATGACGCTCGATCTCGGCTTCGGTCTTGGCATCGATGCCCTTGATCGCCGGAATGTCGAGCGGCGACGGCAGGTAATCGACGACGGCGTCGAGCAGCGGCTGAACGCCCTTGTTCTTGAAGGCGGTACCGCAGAACATCGGGTGGAACTTGACGTCGATCGTGCCGCGGCGAACGAGCGCACGGATCTGATCGTTGTCCGGCAGATTGCCTTCCAGATAGGCTTCGGTCGCGGCTTCGTCGATCTCGACAACGGTCTCGATCAGCTTTTCGCGATATTCTTCAGCCTTGGCCTTCATGTCTTCTGGGATTTCGACGACGTCCCACTGGGCGCCGAGCGACTCGTCACGCCAGATCAGAGCATTCATCTCGATCAGGTCGACAACGCCCTTGAATTCCGTTTCAGCGCCGATCGGCAGCTGCATGACGACAGCCGTCGCGCCGAGACGGGTCTTGATCATCTCGACAGAGCGGTAGAAGTCAGCGCCCGTCTTGTCCATCTTGTTGCAGAAGATCATGCGCGGAACGTTGTACTTCTCAGCCTGACGCCAGACGGTTTCCGTCTGCGGCTCTACGCCGGCGTTTGCATCGAGAAGAGCGACAGCACCATCGAGAACGCGCAGCGAACGCTCGACTTCGATGGTGAAGTCGACGTGGCCGGGGGTGTCGATGATGTTGAAGCGGCGCATCTTGCCGTCACGGCCCTTCCAGAAGGTCGTGGTCGCAGCGGACGTGATCGTGATGCCACGCTCCTGCTCCTGCTCCATCCAGTCCATGGTGGCGGCGCCGTCATGAACTTCGCCAATCTTGTGCGACTTGCCCGTGTAATACAGAATCCGCTCGGTCGTCGTGGTCTTGCCGGCGTCGATGTGCGCCATGATACCGAAATTGCGGTAGTCTTCGATTTTATATTCGCGAGCCATAGTGACTGCCTTTCGAAATTGTACGTCGATTACCAGCGATAATGCGAGAATGCACGGTTGGCGTCAGCCATCTTGTGGGTGTCTTCGCGCTTCTTGACGGCGCTACCACGGTTGTTCGCAGCATCCATGAGTTCGCCGCAGAGGCGATCGATCATGGTGGTTTCGTTGCGCTTGCGGGCAGCAATGATCAGCCAGCGGATGGCAAGAGCCTGGCGGCGCTCGGGACGAACATCGACCGGAACCTGGTAGGTGGCACCACCGACGCGGCGCGAACGCACTTCAACGTGCGGAGCGATGTTGTCGAGAGCGGAATGGAACACGGTAACCGGCTCCTGCTTCAGCTTCGCCTGAACCGCATCGAAGGCACCGTAAACGATGCTTTCCGCGACCGACTTCTTACCATGAAGCATGATTGCGTTCATGAACTTGGTGACGACCAGATCGCCGAACTTCGGGTCCGGATTGATCTCGCGCTTTTCTGCACTGTGACGACGTGACATTGATTTTGTCTCTCAAACTAGAACTGGCGCCTTAACACGCGGAGAACCTCGCGCAGCACCTTAAATTGTGAAACCCGAATTACTTCGGACGCTTCGCACCGTACTTGGAGCGGCGCTGCTTGCGGTTCTTGACACCCTGGGTATCGAGAACGCCACGGATGATGTGGTAACGAACGCCCGGCAAGTCCTTGACGCGGCCGCCGCGGATCATGACCACGGAGTGCTCCTGAAGGTTGTGACCTTCGCCCGGAATGTAGCCGATGACTTCGAAGCCATTGGTCAGACGGATCTTGGCAACCTTACGCAGAGCCGAGTTCGGCTTCTTCGGGGTCGTCGTGTAAACGCGGGTGCAAACGCCACGCTTCTGCGGGTTTTCCTGCAGGGCAGGAACCTTATTGCGCTTTACCTGTGCCTGACGCGGCTTACGGATCAGCTGGTTTACGGTAGGCATATAACCATCCCTTACAAATGTCTCATTACCCTTGCGGGCGGATCAATGCCGTCGCCGGCGGTTTCGAACGCTTTCAAATGCGCAAAACGAGGACCAATCCGCCTTTCGGCAGATGGCCCGTAAAGAGCAGAGGACGCAATAGTTTCAGCGTCTTGCGTACAGCATTGTGGTCTTCAGCGTGCGTTTCGAACCTTGTTTGAGGCGAACTCCAGAACATGACGTCCCGAACCAGCCAGCCTCACATAGGCTCCGATGCGGCGGGGTGTACTGATTTCGGGGTGTCCCGTCAAGGGGAATTAACAAATAATCTTGTCCGCACAGGACTGACAAGCCTGCAAAACAAGGCTTTGGCGGGCGGTGCCGGGGTCCCTGCCCGCGCCGCTCGCATGAATCGAACAGGCACTGCGTTCAACTTAAAGAATCATAAAGCATTTCCACAATCCAGCGCAATTTTCAGGAATCGCGCCCTGCCATTCACGATTCGTCACGATCGGCCGCTTTTTCCCATGTGCTGCGATGCAATACGCTATAGGGTGAAAACGTACATCATTCGAAAGAGGACATTGCCATGACTGCCATTCCGGACAACGACAACAAGCTCGACGGACCGATGATCTTCATCATCATTGGCAAGGCCTATGAGCAGAATGGCGACAAGGAAGGCGTGGACATTCACGTGATGCTGCGCGCACCTGATGACGATAGCGCCGTGCGTGAGGCACTCAATGCCCTAGCTGAAGAAGGCTTCCTCGAGGCAGATCTCGACCAGATCGGAACGCTCGAAGGCGAACCGGATGAAGAGCCGCATGCCTCCGCTTACCAGGGCGCGCTCAACGGCGAGGTCGCGATCATCAAGTTCGGCTGATCTGCGCAGTTGCGCGGCACTACGCTTGATCACACTCTGCATCCTCGCATTAAGCTTTTCTTTTGCAACTGCACATAGCCTCTCAATCGCCGTTTGGGAGGCCGTCCATGAGCGATGACAAAGAGGAAATAGGGGAACTTGATTGGATATCGCTCGATATCGTGATCGGGTGCCTCAAGCTGGCGGCGATCCTGACTCCTGTTTGGTTGGCTCTCTTGTCTTTGGTCGGCGGTAGCGACTGTCGCAATGATTGCGCAGTCGGTATGGGCATGGCTTTCATCGCGCTTCTTGGTGTCGGCCTTTATATTCTGCCGATCGGACTACCTGTTGTTTTCGGCCTTCTCTATTTCTGGACTCGCGGAAGACCCGTGCAACTCATCGGCGGGATTGTCTTCATTCCAGCGCTGGCTGGGGTCTTCTGGGGTTACCTCACTATCCGCGAGATCATCCAATCATCGAAGGATGCGATCTTATCATCCGAGATCGAGGCGGCAATCCGCCCGGAATACCTCAGCCGGACAATTTCCAAACTGAAGTGCACCCCGTTTCACCGGACATGTCGGCTAGTTTGATTTAGCCCTGATGAACTGCCGAGGGGAAGCCATCTTGAGCGCGGAATGAGGATGGA
>NZ_LMRG01000022.1 GCF_001425605.1 Rhizobium sp. Leaf453
GGGAGGAACTTTGTTGCTGCGCGAGGAATGGCGGCGGAGCCGGCAGGGGAAGAAGTTTCGGATGGCCGTTGCGGGAGGACGATCGAGGCGAAGCCGCTCTCCGGTCAGACATGCCTCATCGAGCCCGCAAATGGAGCGCCGTTGACGTCAGGCAAAGGCACGTGACAATGGCGGCCGCGCGCAGTTGGGCCTTAGCTCCGATCCCGGCGCCTCGGCGGACCAATCACTCCGGCTTTAGTTCAGGCCGTACCAGGTCCACGACCCGCTCCATGAAGGGTCAGATGTCCCTGCTCCGTCGACGCGCGAAGATGATCCTTGACGGTGCTACGGCTTGTGTCCGTGGCCCTGGCAGCGTCTATCACGGTGACGCTCACGCGCTCACGCGCCCGTTCGAGGATCACGACTGACAACTCCGGCAGGTCGCCGAGAAGGATGCGTCCATGCTCGATCTTGCGCTCGAGCCGCTGCTTCTGGCGCTGCAGGCTCCGGAGGAAAAACTCGACCCAGGGATTCCAGTCCTGTTGGTCTGTCCGGATTGTGCCCGGCGTTCGACGAAGCGCGAGGTCGGCAAGCTGGACAGCCGGTCGAGCGCAATACGACCAAGCGTTCGCCACGCACCCTTGAATTCGTCGATCTCGGCCATTACCGATAGGATCTCAGGCGTTATGCGTAATTTCTCGAGATCAAGAGCCGTCATCCATTCTCCCATCCGTTTCCATCCGAATGGAATGGATGATGGAGGGCAAAAGTCAGAGCGGGAGGCCCGCCCGATGGGCGAAGCCCCGAGGGCCTCAGTCGGGGGTGGGGCGGAACAGATCAGCTGGAGCCTGCGGAGGACGTGGCTTGTGACAGCGATCGGAGGAACAAGGCGAGGCGATAATCGCCGGCAGACTTCCGAGCGGCCCTCCGGCCGGTGATCGGCACGATCACGCCGCGATCCACCGTCAAACGGCTTCGAGTGCCACGGCCTCATCGGAAAAATTTGGCAGGTCGCTCCACCACTCCTTCACTTGGTTTTTGTCGGCCGAGCGCAAAATCCAGCCGAACCCCGCAATCCGGCTGGGAAACCCTTCGTGGACTATTTGGACCGGCTGATTTCGGTAGACGATTTGCGACGGGCGATAAACTCCCGGAGAAGGGGAAGGAAGAAGACCTTGCTGAACCGGCCGAGCGGTGGTTCAGGCTCAAGGTAAAAAGAGCGGCCGACGACGTCGCTGTTGAACTCATCGAGGATGATCCAGAGCCGCAGATCTGCATCGAGCCCGGCCCGCCGTTTCTCGATGGCGGGGATTTCCGCCGCAAAGCGGGCCTTTTCTGGCTGCTTCGTGGTGATCGGGAAAAACACCAGCAAATCTCCATCGGGTCGTGGGAGCCTTACGCCAACGGTGACCGGCCGATCCTTGCGGCCTTCAGTTTCGCACCTGCCTGCCTCTCTCGCCCAAAGATAGGGATAACGGATGACCGTCGCGGTCTGGATGGCGTCATAGCCGCTCATCGGTTAACCCCGTCGGTCTCCGCATAGGTATCGACCGCGGCCTCGAATTCGTCGAACAGTTCGCGCGGCATGGTTTCGAGCGTGCCGACGGTACGAGCATCGGATTGCCGCATCAGCCGTTCGTAGTCATCGATGTTGAGGAGCACGAGGCGCGGTTTGTTGCGCTGTGTAATCGTTACGGGATGCCGCAGAGCTTCCGCGATGATATCTCCGGATTTTCGGGAAAGATCGCTCGTTGAATATGAGCCAATGGTACGGGTCATGCTTATCTCCGTTGTATCCGCGTCGAGTCGGCCATCGCTGTCTCGATATAAATACAGCATTTACAGCATTTACAGCATTGCTGCAAATGCTGTGTACTGCTGCCAATCGGCCCCGCCGGATGGGCGGAGCCTCGAGGACCTCAGTCGCGGTTGGGGCGCGACCAGATCAACTGCAGGCCGTCTTCGCCTTCGACTTCGGCCAGCGT
>NZ_LMRG01000023.1 GCF_001425605.1 Rhizobium sp. Leaf453
TTCAACGTGTCGATACTCGTTAGACATAAGCCTGTCCTCAAGCCTGTGCTTGAGCCTTTCTGCTTATGCCGACTGTCCGGTCGAAATGGGGGGCAGTTCAGGTCCTATGAAGCGCCCCATGACGCGGTGGCCAAGATCAAGGACCGGCTGGCTTTCTATGCCGATCGTTTCGAGATCGTGGAGCATTCGGCCTGAGCCATGTCCGGCGCTAGGAACGCTACCGTACGCATGCTAGGAAATGGGCAGCCGCCCGGAAGGTGCGGGTCTTCTTTTTCGTCTTGCCGCCGGTCACGATCCGGTCAGTATCCGGCTTTATTCACCTGACATGCAGCAGAATTCCGAAAAGCAGCGGGGAACATTCGGAACGGGGGTTCTTGCCTCCGCGATCCTGCATGTCGGCTTTGCCGCTGCGCTCCTGTTCCAGTGGCCAGTCAGCCAGCCGGAGCCGGAAAAGGAAGAGACGGTGAAGGTCGAGATGGTTCAGGAGCCTGAGAAAAAGCCTGAGCCCGAGATGAAACCGGAACCGGAGAAAAAGCCTGAGCCGGAAAAGAAGGTGGAACCGGTGGTGAAACCTGCGCCGGAAACCAAGCCGGAGGAAAAGCCGGAACCGCAGCCGAAGGGCGAGGAAGCCAAGCCCGCCGAAAAGCCGGCGGAAAAGGCCGAGGAAAAAACTCCGGCGAAATCCGAAGAGCAGCCGGCGAAGCAGCAACCCGACCAGAAACAGGCGGAGGAGGCGAGGGCGCCAGCCGGGCGCTCCCTGCCGCAGGCCTTCGAGTCGGCCGCAAAGGATGGCGGCAAGGAGGCGGGTGGCGATCGCCCGTCGGAACCGGTCAAGAAGCCCGACACGGAGCCGCAAGCCGATCGCGCCCTTCCGCCCGCCGGGCAGCAGATGCCGCAGAAGATCGAGCCGGATCTCGCCAAGCCGCAGGACAAGCCAGTGGAAACACGGGATGTCGCCAAGCTGCCTGAACTCGAACTGCCCGAATCCGTCAATCCGTCCGACACCCTGAATGAAGGGGAGGCGCTGATCGAGAACGTCCCGACACCACAGGCGCGACCGAAGGATATTCCGGCAGTCAGCCAGGCGACGGTTCAGGAGCTTGCCGCCGCCAACGTTCCCGCCTCCGATGCGCGCTCAAGCCGCCCACCATCCGAGTTGAAGAAGGCGCGCGAACTCTATTCCGAGAACACGCTTTCGGACCCGCGCATCCGCCAGGCTCTGGGCCAACTGCCAAGGGAGCGGCGCATCGTGCAGATGTGCATGATCGAGACCTTGGAACAGGTTCGCCGCACCCGGCCGGACACCGTGCCGCAAGGCCTGTTCTTCGATCCCCGTGACGGTTCGCCGATCTCCGGCCAGGTCATGACGGCCATGGGCGCCGCCTACAAGATATCAGGCGGATGGATCGATGTTGATTTCAAATGCACCGTCAATGCCGATGCCGACGGCATCACCGCCTTCAGCTTCGCCGTCGGCGGTTCCGTGCCGAAAAGCCAGTGGCAGGCGCGGCGCTTTCCGAAGAACTAAGGTTTCGGCGGTAGGCACATCGCGGTCAATTCCCCTTAGATTCTGTCTCGTCGTCATCGATTCCTCTTTACCGTTTTCGCAAGGACGCTATTCATGACCTCGCGCTGGACGTATCCGGACGGAAAGCTTTGGTTCAGCCGCGCTTTTGTTGCCCGGCAAGCATGGGACGGCAGATTTTTGGAGCTAGCAGGAAAAACAGTTGCGATCGTCGGAAACGCCCAATCCTTGATGGAAAGCGGTCATGGCGCCGAGATCGACGCCTATGACGTCGTGATCCGGATGAATTGCGGTCTTCCGACCAACCCGGAGGATCAGGGCCGCCGCACGGATATTCTGGCGTTCTCGACGCTTGCGGTCGTCAAGGCCGTCTTTCGCCGCTTCCATGCGGGGGAGCATATCTGGATGTCACCCAAGCTGAGGGCGGATATCGGCCAGTTCGCCGAGGTGCCGGAAAATCTCTCTTTCTACAATATCGACCGGTGGGAGGCGCTTGAGGCCAGGCTCGGTGCGCGGCCGAGCGTGGGCGCGATGGTGCTGGATCTGGTATCGAGCTTCAATCCGGCGGCCGTCGGTGTCTTCGGCTATGATTTCAAGCGAACGCTGACCTGGTATGAGCCGAAACAGCACATCGGCCCTCACAGCTATGAGGCGGAAGAACGCTTCTGCGAAGAACTGGCAGGGGCGCATGGCTGGCTCTTGGTCCGGGACTATGCGCCGCCTTGCGAAACCGCCGGCGCAGAGCCGGATTGACGGGAGGTCAAGGCTCGCCGTCAGCGCGGTTGCCTGAGGGCGGCGTCCAGTGCGGTTTCGGTCCGTTCCAGCAGCGTCCGGCGGATAGCCGTCATATCGACGGCTTCCGGGCTCCAGTTGGCGGCCGAAAAATCCGGTGCGGTCAGGACCGGCAGCAGGCTGCGCAGATAGCTGAACCTGTTGTCGTCCTTGCGGCGCAGGATCGAGACGGGAATCCCCGAAGCCATGCACGGCGTCGCGGCGTGGTGCAGCGGCGTGATCACCATCGATGCGTTGTCCCGATAATAGTTCAGCAGGTAACTGGCGTAGTTTTCCGCATCGTGCATGTCTTGGGCGCTGACCGGAAAGCTGTGGATGATCTTTCTCTGGAACACCAGTTCGACCTTGCGTTTCATGGAAGGCCGCATGGACTGAAGGGCTTCCAGCGGAATATCGCCGACGCCGGAGCCGTAGACCAGCATTATCTTTTCGCGTTCCGGCGGCGATGGGCGCGGATCGAAGGTCATCGTCAGGCAGCCGGTTGTATAGGCTTTCACGCCATATTTGTGAAAGAGAGCCTCGACCGTCGTGTCGCGGCAGCCGATCGGCTCATGGCGTTTGAAAAAGTCGAGAAACTCGACGATGATCGGTTCCTTGGCCTGGAAGCCGATGAAGACCGGTGTGATGTTATCAGGCAGAGGAAAGCAGCGGCGGAAGAAACAGCCGTTCATGATCAGCACGAGCGGTTCTCCCGCATAGCTTGAAAGCGTGTCCCGATCGACGGTGACGACATCCTCGTCGGCTATTCCGGCCTTCTTGTAGAAATTGCGCACCGCGAGCGTCTGCATGTAGTCGCCGAGGTTGATGGAGATATGCCCGTTATTCTTCAACTGCTCGTCGAGAACCACCGACCCGCTATAGCTGAAAACCAGAACGCCGTATTTCATGTGAGCCTTTCCGCCGTTTGTCCTCGCGGGCAGACCGGCGAGGTTGGACGTTCATTCAGTCCTGCATCATCGCTTCCAGGGCGGCCCGTTCGCCGGCCCAATCGTGCATATCGTTGCCCTGACGCCCACTGTCATAGGCATAGCGCCCGGTTTCGTCCGGACCACCGGCAAAGCCGAAAAGATCGGAGCGCCGAAGGCTCGTTCTTATCGCCTTCAGCCGGTGAAGGATCATGAGACCCGTGGTCGGCCAGGCGCCCAATGCTCGTCCGAGGTCTCCGAGAACATTCATGAATGGAAAACAGATACGAAAGCCTGCGGCTTCGAGTTCCGCCACACGCTGCCAGTTGCGCTCGATGAAGCGCCGTTTGCATGGCATGAAGCAGATGATCGTTCCCGGCGGAAGATCGCCATAATAAACGAACGCATCCTTCGCGGCGAGAACGCTGAAGACCACGGTGACGCGCGAACCATAATCCGCGGCCCATTCGCCACCGATGCGGAAGCGATTGAAGCGCACGACTTCGTCTCGCCCGTCAATCCCGGCGCCGGAACCGCGCCCGAGTTCGGAAGGGGCATTGCCGACGATCGCGAGACTGCGTTGCGGATCGGACAGGCGTTCGATCAGTTCCTGCTCCACCTGCCGGGACCGCGCCATGAAGCCGGCGATGTCATCGATTGTTTCGTCTTTGGGCCCGAGCCCCGTCTCACGCAGGAATGCTGCAATCGCGGCGTTCTTCTGGGCAACGGCCGCCAGCAACGGGGGCTTGGCATTTCGCGCCAGATCGGCCGCAAGACCGGTTTCTGTGGCCTCGATGCAGCTTGACAGGGCGCATTCGAAGATCGCTGCGTCGCTTGGCGCCGCCCGAGCATGCGCGACGGCGTCTTCGGCGCGAGACCGGTCCGGCGCGCGTGTCCACCAGTCGTGTTCCAGCAGCGCAAACCGCAAGTCCGTTCGCTTGGACATCGCCGGTTTCGCAAGTTCAGCCGCGAGCCTGTCTCGCGCACCTCGCGTCCTCTCCGAAAAGGGAAGGGTCCGGGTGAGGACATGGAAATTATCCTCGACTGTCTCCCATTCCGGCCGTCCGGCCGGTGCATGTGCGTCCCAGAACTCTTCGGCCAGCAGGTTGCGGGTTTGATGGATGAGATAGAATGTCAGGGCGAGGCGCGCCGCGACGGCATCGACGGGCGAGCGCGCTTCGGCGATAGCCATCATGCGTGCAGCTTCCGCCCGGAACCGGTCGTCGTCCTTGAGCAATATCGCAGCCGCGGCGGACAGGGCCGCTTCACCCCAGCCGCCTTTCTCATGGAGGTGAGGGGTGGGGGCGGTCCAGAAGCGTGTGGTGAAAAGCAGCGCCTTCTCGGCCGAGCCACCCGAAATGGTCTGCGGGCATTTCGGAAAGAAATGCACCAGGTTCAACTTGCCGGGAAGGGCGGCGCGCGCCTCGACGAGCGCGCGCATTCCGTCTTCGATCCGTCCCGCCCGCAGATAGGACAATGCCGCCTGTCGCAGCGGGGTGGCGGGATTGTCGCCCGTCTGCGCCGCCTCAATCCAGTGCTTGCCAGCCTCCAGATAATTCCGCCGCGCGTCTGCCACCTTCGCGAGCGCTTCGGCTTCGTAGAACTTGGTGATGGGAACGCCTCCGGTAGGGCGCGGTGCGAGCAGGTCAGGTTCTGGGCACTTTTCGATCGCGTCGAACAGTTGATTGTAAACTGTGCGATTGTCCTGCGCCCATTTGATCATGGGCAGAATTTCGGCCTGCTTCAGTGCAACCGGGATCGGGGTGGGGATCGCCGACAGCAGGTCGAGAAACTTGTGGGAGTTGCCGCGCAGGAGAACAAAGGGCAGGCGCGCACGGGCCGCCGCATACATCGCATGATGGCGCCCAGTGACCAGAAGGTCGGCGGTTCTGAGCGATTTCACGAGGGACGACCAGGAGATTTCACGCAGGTCGACCCGGAGCCAGTCCCGGGCGAAATCGGCGGAAAGCCAGGCGAATTCAAAGTTTTCCACCCAGAAGTCGGTGGTGACGATCCGTCCGGTCCAGTCATAGGACAGCGCGCTTTCATCGATCGGTTCGAAATAGGAAAGGTCGAGCGTTGCGTTGGCCGCTTCATTGTGGCGGAGCATCAGATCGGCCCTGCTTGCCTCGCCCCGCGTCATCAGGCCGTCCAGCCGGGCGAGGACCGGATCATATTCCAGGGGATTTTCATGCCAGAGCGTGTTGATCAGATAGCTGCGGCGGCCCGTGATCTGGGCCTGATTGAGGCGCCGCATCTTGGCGTGAAATCCTGTCGAGCCATGATGCATGGTGCCTTCGCCGTTCATGACGACAGCATCATGTTCCTGCCAGGGTTCGACGAGCGTCGCGTCGCGGGACAGCAGGCGCCGGATCGTTTGCCAGACCGCATCGGAACCGCAATGGTAGGACGAATGATCGCCCAGCAGAAGAATTCTCAATCTCGATCACTCACTTGAAAAGGACACGCGCCGCTCCTTTTCGTCGGGAGCAATTTGCCGCCCGATTCCTATTTGGTCACGCGCCTTGATTCAAGCGCCTCCACCGGGAATTGCCCCGCCTCTCCGTCGAAAGGCGGGGCTCATGCTACTTATAAAACCCCTCGCGCAGGTTCAGCCCATGCTCCAGCCAGACCTTCATGGCGCAGAGCGCGCCCGTCCAACCCTCGCAATTGCCAAAGGAGCCTTTCAGCCCGCCCGTCGTCGTCGGCCAGCCTTCCTCGCTGATCGAGACGAGCGTGCGGTTGTCTTCGAGCGGCTCGAAGGTCATCGTCACGGTCGTGTCGTAGCCGACCGGCTCAGGGCTTCCCTCGTTGCCCGCCCATCGGAACACGATCTTTTTGTTCTTCACCACCTCGACCACATGGACGGGGAAGGCGCCCGGAAAATCGTGAAAATCCCAAGTCACGGTGGCGCCGGTCTCCAGTCTTCCTTTGGCGCCGCCTGTGGTGAAATAGCGCGACAGCTGGTCGGGGTTCACCACCGCCTCGAACACCTGTGAAACCGGCTTGGCGATCCGACCGGCAACTCTGAACTTCAGATCCATGATCATTCCTCCTGTTTTCCCGCTTGTCGATGACGCCATTATGTTATAAAAATATAACATGTCAATCGATGAGCAAAACGACAGGATCTTCAAGGCCTTGGCCGCCTCCAGCCGGCGCTCGCTTCTGGACAGGCTGAAGGACCGGCCGCAGACGACCGGGGAGCTGTGCCAGCACTTCCCGGCGCTCGATCGCTGCACGGTGATGCAGCACCTGAAGGTTCTGGAGGAGGCGGACCTGATCATCGTCCGGCGTGAAGGGCGCGAGCGCTGGAACCATCTCAATCCGCTGCCGATCAAGGATATTCACGACCGCTGGATCGGACCCTATGCGGCACAGGCGGTCGAGATGCTCGCCCGCCTGAAAGGTGA
Organism: Rhizobium sp. Leaf453; assembly: GCF_001425605.1. GTDB lineage: Bacteria > Pseudomonadota > Alphaproteobacteria > Rhizobiales > Rhizobiaceae > Pararhizobium. Next base: position 6,636 of record NZ_LMRG01000023.1, read on the forward strand.
TCTGGAGGGCTGATCAGCCCCCGGCCGCCGCTTTTTCCAATCCCGCGACATCGAGCTTCACCATCTGCATCATGGCGGCCTGAACGCGGCCGGCCTTGGCCCGGTCGGGATCGCTCATCAGGTCCATCAGCGCGTTCGGAATGATCTGCCAGCTGACGCCGAACCGGTCGGTGAGCCATCCGCATTGCTGAGGCTTGCCGCCCTCCAGCAGTCTGTCCCAATAATAATCGACCTCGGCCTGGTCCTTGCAGCCGACGAAGAAGGAGATGGCGGGCGTAAACCGGTAATGCGGGCCGCCGTTCAGCCCCATAAAGGCCTGTCCTTCCAGTTGGAAGGCGGCGGTGAAGGTTTTCCCGTCCGGGCCTTGCTGCCGGTAGGTCACCTTCGCCTGCTTGAAGATCGAGAGATAGAGGTCGAGCGCCTCGTCGAGATTGTCGTCGAACCAGAGAAACGGCGTGATTTTCTGCATGAAATTTCCTCCTGTGCGGGATGTTGCCTCTTACGACGAACAAGCCGTCGCCAATTCGACAGGATGCGGCATTTTTTTCTGCACCCCGATGCTCCGATCATGTGCCCCGTTCGCGCGACAATGGACGAACGCCTATAAAAATCCGGACTGGCCTCTTGTCTTTCAGAAAATATATCTTACGATATATCTCATGTTATGTCTTAAGAAAGGAAACTCCATGTTTGGGCGTCACTGGGGCCATCGCGGCCACAACAATCGCGACTGCAAGGAACGCGAACGGCATGCGCATGATCGCCATGGCCATGACCGGCATGGACGCCATGGCGGTCCCGGCCGGTTCGAGGGCGGTTTCGGTTCGGGCGGTTTCCGCTCGGGGCGCAAGCTCTCGTCCGGTGATCTGCAGCTGCTGATCCTCGCCTTGCTGGCGCGCGATCCCGCCCATGGCTATGAGCTCATCCGCACGATCGAGGAAATCTCCGGCGGCTTCTATGTGCCGAGCCCCGGCATGATCTACCCGGCGCTGACCTATCTCGACGAGATCGGCCATGCGGTGGCCGAGGCCGATGGAAACAAGAAGCTGTTCCGCATCACGGATGAAGGCCGGGTTGCGCTGGACGCCGATCGCGCTAAGGCTGACCGTATCATCGAAGGCCTCGGCCGCATCGGCGCAAAGATGGATGCCGTCCGCGACGTCTTCGAGGGCAGGGGGCAGGAGCCGGGCGAAGACCCGGAGGCGCATGGCTATCACGCGCTCGAAATCGCCCGCCAGGCCATCAAGTCGGCGCTGTTCCACAAACGGGGCTGTTCGCCGCAAGAGGCGGCACGGCTCGCGGACATCCTCCGCCGCGCCGTCGATGAGATCAATCGCGGCTGAGGCCGCGCCGAAGGGAAAGTTCATGACTGAAAGACACGCTGTCGCTCGCGTCCGCCACGAGCTGCGCCGCCGCTTGCTGACGGTGAAAACCGCCGAGCGGCTGACCCCGCAGATGGTCCGCATCACCCTGACCGGCGAGGATCTCACCGGTTTCGTCAGCGCCGGTTATGACGATCACGTCAAGCTGTGCCTGCCGCTGGCCGGGCAGGCGGCCCCCGTTTGGCCCGTTGGCCCCGACGCGCCGGCCTTGCCGGAAGGTACGGTGATCTCGCCGATACGCGATTTCACCCCGCGCCGCCATGATGCCGCGCAAGGCGAACTGGTGGTCGATTTCGCCATCCACGAAGCCGGCCCCGCCACCGAATGGGCGTCCGCCGCCAAGCCCGGCAGCGTGCTCGGCGTCGGCGGCCCGCGCGGCTCCTTCGTCGTCACCGACGATTTCGACTGGTACCTGTTGATCGGTGACGAAACGGCACTCCCTGCTATCGGCCGCCGCCTCGAAGAACTGCGGCCGGGCGTTCGGAGCATCGCCATTGCTACCGTCGCGAACTCCGAAGAAGAGCAGGTGTTCGACACGAGAACCACGCTCGAAACCCACTGGGTCCACCGTCCGCTCACGGACGCCAGCAACTCCGCTCACCTGCTGGATGCCGTCAGGGCACTGCCGCTGCCGGAAGGCGACGGCTATATCTGGATTGCCGGCGATAACGAGACGGTCAAGCTGCTGCGCAAACATCTCGTCGAAGAGCGCGGCCATAACCGCGCCTGGATCAAGGCCGCTGGCTATTGGCGCAAGGGCAGCGCCGGCTTCCACGAAAACCACAACGAAGGTTGAAACAGCCTTCCGCAAGTTGCAGGCATGATCGACCACGGATGTCCTTGATATCTGTGGTTGTCCTTTGCCGCCAATGGTCAGTTCGCGTGACCTGCAATCAAGCTTTCATTAAGGTATGAAAAGCATCATTGCGCCGGTTCCTTGCGGGAGAATGTCTGAATGGCCGTTGTAAGAGCTTTCGGGAAATCGTCGGCGGACATGGCGCAGCGCGAGGCCGAACGGCTGGCAGCGCTGGAAAGCCTCGATCTCCTGGATACGCCCCGTGACGAAGGCCTCGATCGTGTTGTCCGTCTGATCAAGGACATCTTCACTGTCGATATTGGTATTGTCTCGCTGATCGATGCGCACCGGCAATGGTACAAATCCTGCATCGGCATGCCCGTCGACGAGGTTCCGCGCGAGGATACGTTCTGCCGCTATGTGCTCGATATCGAGCAGCCGATCATCGTCGAGGACGCCACCCGGGATCCCCGCTTCGCCAACAATCCCGCCGTCACCGGCGATAGCCATATCCGCTTCTATGCCGGCGTGCCGCTGAAGACGAAGGAAGGCCATGTGATCGGCACGGTCTGTGCCATCGATCGCCGGACGCGATCGTTCAGCGCGAAGGACCTGTCGATCCTGACTGAACTTGCCGGCGTTGCGATGGACCGGATCACGCTCCTGCAATCGGCGGCGACGGATGGTCTGACCGAGGTTCTGACCCGCCGTGCCTTTCGCAGTGAGGCCGAACAGCTCATTTCGCTGGCGGTGCGCCACCAGCATGATCTGTCGTGTATCGCGCTCGATATCGATCATTTCAAGCGGGTCAACGATACCCATGGCCATGCCGCAGGTGATGAGGTCCTGAAAGCCGTGGCTTCGATCTGCAAGGCGGGCCTGCGGGTTGGCGATCTCTTCGGCCGCCTTGGCGGGGAGGAGTTCGTGGTCCTCCTGCCGCATGTCGATCGGGATGGAGCGATGGCGGTTGCCGAGAAACTCCGGACGGCGATTTCGGCCCAGCCGGTCAGCGGCGCGTTCGGCGAGTTGACCGTCACCGCCAGCTTCGGCGTGTCGACGCTGTCGATCGTCAGCAAGGATATCGACACCCTGCTCGCTCAAGCCGATGCGGCGATGTACCAGGCAAAACATCGCGGCCGCAATCGCTGCATCGCCTGGAGTTCCCTTCAGGCCGTCGATACGACAGGGTCCCGCCGCCGGGTGCTGAAGGCAGGCTCTATCCTGTTCAACGACCGGCGCTCGACCATCGACTGCACGGTGCGCTCGCTCGGCACCGATAGCGCCGGGCTCTCCGTCTCCAGTTCCGCCGGCATTCCCTCGGAGTTCGTCCTGTCGATCAAGGGCGAGGGCTTCGAGACCCGCTGCCAGGTCATTGCGCAGGACCGGCAGAACCTGGAAGTGGCCTTCCGCTGAATCTCTCGCCTATCCGCGCGCCGGCGCCAGTTCGGGCTCCGCCTGCGTCTGCGGGAAGGGGCGGAAGGTCATGGCGATCAGGAAGGCGCCGATGCCGATCGCCCAGGCGCTGATATAGAGCCAGCCATAGCTTGCGAACGTATCGTAGATCAGCCCGCCCGCCACCGGTCCCGTCGCCATGCCGAGGCTGCCGGCCATCGCCGTGCCGCCGATCACCGTCCCCATCATCCTCAGCGGAAAGTTTTCGCGCGCCAGCACGGCATAGAGCGGCATGACGCCGGCATAGATGAAGCCGAACAGGGCGGCCACCGCATAGAAGGCGCTGAGTTCACGGACGAAGAAATAGGCGAGCGCCCCGAAAGCCTGCGCCAGCAGCCCGAGAACGAGGATGCGCTTGGCGCCGAACCTGTCGCCAAGCAGGCCGAAGGCGATGCGCCCGCCCATGCCGGCCAGCCCCTCGACGCTGTAGATGGTCACGGCCGCGATCATCGGGATGCCGCAGCTGATGGCATAGCTCACCGTATGAAAGATTGGCCCGGAATGGGTGGCGCAGCAGAAGAAGTTCGTCAAAAGCAGGATGATGAATTGCGGCGTGCGCACCACCTGTCCGACCGTCATCGACGATTGCGGCCCGCCTGTGTCCGATACCGCCTCCGTTGCGTTCTGCAACGCCGGTGCCGGACGCACCAGCAGTGACACCGGGATCATCACGGCGGCGACGAGAACGGCGATGATCTGCAGCGATGTGCGCCAGTCATGGATGGTGACGAGCCAGGCGGCCAGCGGCGACATGGTGATCGGCGCCATGCCCATGCCGGCTGAGACCAGCGAAACGGCAAGGCTCCGGTGGGTGTCGAACCAGCCGGTGACGCAGGCCATCAGCGGTGCGAAGATGGCCGCTGTCGCACCGCCGACCACGAGCCCGAACATCAGCTGGAATTCGAGGAGTGATGTCGCCCGGCTGGTCAGGAACAGGCCGAGGGCAAGGATCACCGAGCCGGTGACCGCGATCGGCCGGGCACCCCAGCGGTCCGACAGGCTGCCCCAGACCATGCTGCCCGCCGCCATCGCCAGAAAGCCGATGGTCATCGCACTGGAGACGCCGGTCACCGACCAGCCGGTATCGCGCGAAATCGGCAGCAGAAACACCGGCAGAGAAAACATCGCGCCGATGGCCAGGCAACCCAACAGGCCGCCCGCGGCAACGATCACCCAACGATAGGACGAATTGGACATGCTGCAACTCCACAATGACGGCAACGCCGTCGGTAAACACGCAGTGTCAGGAAATCATGCTGTCTATTCTTTGGCCCTGCGGCCCGCTCCGCCTCAGAAGTATCGCATCCGGAAAAGACCCCCTCTGGCCTGCCGGCCATCTCCCCCACAAGGGGGAGAGACCCTGCCGCTACCCTGTGCCTTCAAACTCGGCGGTAGCGGCAGTCTAACCCCTCCCCCTTGTGGGGAGGGGTTGGGGAGGGGATCTTTCCCAGATGCGATGACCCTCGTCTCCGCGACATAAGCTTCCAAGAACACCGGCCTAAGCTTCCACGAACACCGGCCGTTTTCAACTGAAACGATACCGGCCCTGCGATGCTTTTCATTCAAGCCGCAAACGCCGGCGCGGCAGCTTGTGGCCGTGTCGCATAAATCAGGCTGAGGCGTCCGTCGGGAAGGGTCTCCGCCTTTTGCGGTTCGAAGCGATGGCGTCGCCCCATCCCGGCGAAAAGTGCGCGGCCATGACCGGCGACCAGCGGATAGACGAGCAGCCGGATCTCATCCACCAGTCCGGCATCGATCAGGCTGGCCGTCAGCTGCGCGCCGCCCATGAGATAGATCGCCTTGCCGTTCTGTCGTTTCAGCGCCGCGACATCGTCCACTGTCTGCAGGAACCGTGTCTGCGGCCAGTTCGCCGTGGTCAGCGTGCTCGACAGCACGTAATGCGGTGTCTTTTCCGCAAACTTCGACCATTCGATCTCAGCGGCGCTCGGCGGATTGCCGGTGATCCACACCGGCCTGTCCGGCTCATCGCGGATCGCCGTCCAGTATCGCTCGTAGCCGGGATACATGCCGGCACCCAGCAGGCAGGCGTCGATCTCCTGCGTCAGGCCATAGTCCTCCGACCAGGCATCCACCCAGTCGGCCGTTCCCTCCGGTCCTTCCATCATGCCATCGATCGAGATCTTCATGCCGGCGATCAGTCTGCGCATGCCATCCTCCATCCGTTCGTCGTGTGCGCCCGGCCGCGCGGCCGGGCTGTTGGCGGTGACTGCCGAAAGGATCAGGAGGCGAGCGCCCGCTCGGTCTCGTTCATCGGTTCGCCGACATTCGGCTGTCCCTTGCCGGTCATGATCAGGTCGCGCAGGCTGCCGTTGACATAAGTGGTCCAGCCATTGGTGCAGGCGTCGTAGCATTCATATTCGGGCACGAGGCCGAGATGCGTGACGCGCACTTCCGTCAACCCGTCCTTGCGCGTGATGTCGAAGACGATCTGCGTGCCCGTCCATTCGGTGTCGTCCCGGGTGAAGTTGAAATAGTTGTCGAGCACCAGCCAGGCGACCCTTTTGCCGGGCACCAGTTCCGTCACCCGGATTTCGCAGCGATGGATATCGTGGAAGCGATACTTGAATGCCTGTCCCGCCTGGTCCGTCGGCCGGCTGATATCCTCCGACCACCAGCCGCGCACATTGTTGATGGCCGCGAAGGCCGCGTCCGGCGTCTGCTCGACGGTAAAGGCCGTGGTGAAGCTTTGATCTGTCATGGTTGTCTCCTTTTGTCGGGTTCGATTTTCGGTCTGGTTGGTGATGCTGTTTGGGTATTTCGATAATTCAACCGTACGGGTGAATATACGGGTGAATTTTCAATAGTCAACCATTTGGATGAATGTTTTCCATTGCCCGCGGGAAAGTGCAAAATCCAGACGTCTGGTAGGAGCCAAGCCGGCTTGCCGACACATTTCTCTTCAGATCGCTGAAAGGTTGCTGGCCGGTTCCGTAGCATACAGGCTCACCGTCATTCCTGTGCTCGTCACAGGAATCCAGTGCGCCGCGTCTGCGGCGCGCAGGACTCTTGGAATGGACGCCCAGAAAGGCGTTCTCTCACCGCGCGGACGCGCGGTGGCTGGATTCCTGTGACGAGCACAGGAATGACGGAGGAGGGTAGTGCCGGACCACACAGCACCGCGTGTCACATATGCCGCGCAATCGTCGCCAGAACACGTCAAGTCTGCTTCATACGGGGATACATCTTCGCTTGCAGGTACGGCATATTTACTTCTTCCCCAGTGGGAGAGGACACAAAATCAACATCTTAGCCAAAGGCTAGGTGTTAGATTTTGTTGGTGAGGGGATCTCCACCACATGTCAAAATCCCCGCCTCCATCACCCGTGCCACAATCTCCTCGTCCCGTCACGGATACACCGGTTTGCGTTGCCGGCGAGGCGGGGCCGGTGCCCGGGTGGTCTGGCGGAACGCGCGTCAGATATCCGGGGCCGCGTGAAAGGCGGTTCTCCTCCGGTTCGCGAATGAACCGGGCGTGCCGGGTAGCCACGCCACGGGCGGCTCACGCCGTCGGACGGTTCTGCCGTCCAAGGGTCCAGGGCTGAACCCCGCCTCATTGAAAGGCTCTGCGGATAAGCAGCGGGCCGGGGCATTGGAGGCCTCTCCGTCAAACGGGAGGCGCAGAAGAACTTGAGAAGCGCGGCAAAAGACACCGAAACGGGGCACATCGCGTGTCACCTACTACTATACCCTGAGGCACTCGATGTGTCCCGGCCGATCCTGCCGCGTCTTTGACCGGCAGACTGAAAATGTCTCAAGCCACGGGCGGATGCCGCCGCGTGAAGGGAAAGGTGCGTTTCCATGCCAGAGCCGACTCTCGAGCCAGAATCCGTTGCCGAACAGGAACCGGTTGCCAGATCTCCGTCTCCCAAACCGCCGATGCCGTTCGACGTGTTTGTCGCCCTTTCGCGCAAAGCGGCCGCGGGCTTGGAAATGCCGTCGTTCTGCCGTCTGCGCCGATGCGCGCGGGCCGGGCACTGCATCGGCAAGTTGAAGCAACGCGAAATTCCAAGTGAGCTCCGTACCGGCAAGACATTTTCGGTCTGGCTGCCGCTGTGCATCGCCAGTACCGACGATGATTGGCTGGGGGCCTTCATCATCTACTGGGGGTGCTACCGCGACATGTATTTCGATCGCCCCATTCGCCCTCCGGAGGCGGAAGCCTCCCTCCCGGCAAGGGACGAGGAATGGCCCCATGCCGATCAATGATCGCTCTAAAGGTTACCGGCTTTTCTCAAACCCACGGCTTGACGCCTCCCGCCGCCGCGCCATCTTCTCGGCCATCGGTTATCGTGGAGGAGACTGACATGCCCTATGTCGATGGTTTTATCGTTGCCGTCCCGAAGGACAATATCGAAGCCTACAAGGACATGGCCCGTGCGGCCGGCGCGGTCTGGAAGGAATATGGCGCGCTCTCCTATGTCGAATGCATCGGCGACGACGTGCCCTATGGCGAGCTCACCTCCTTTCCGCGCGCCGTCAAGGCGACGGACGACGAACTGGTGATCTTCTCCTGGATCACCTATCCCTCCCGCGAGGAGCGCGATGCGATCAATGCCAAGGTCATGGCCGATCCGCGCCTCAGCATGGACAACTGGAACATGCCGTTCGATGGCAAGCGGATGATCTATGGAGGCTTCAAAAGCTTCCTCGAATTGTGACATGGTCGGGCGGCAGTCATCGCTGAAGGAACCCCATGCCCCAGACGATCATCAGCCTGTCCACCCGTGGTGCCGGCCTCTATGAATTCACCGATCAGGCCGAGCATTTCGTCGCGAGAACCGGCGTGGAGGAGGGGCTGCTGACCGTCTTCGTCCGCCACACATCCTGTTCGCTGCTGATCCAGGAAAATGCAGATCCGGATGTCCGGCGTGATCTTGACCAGTTCTTCAAGCGCCTCGTGCCGCGCTCGGACGATCCGTCGATGCGCTGGATCGTCCACACGGCGGAAGGGGCGGATGACATGCCCGCCCATATCAAGGCGGCGCTGACACAGGTCTCGATCGGCATTCCCGTCGGCGACGGTCGGTTGATGCTCGGAACCTGGCAGGGGCTTTACCTGTTTGAACATCGCGACCGCCCGCATCGCCGCGAGATCGTCCTGCATTTGGGAGGTTGATTGGAGCAAAACGTTTGTTCTGGACAAGCGGGCATTGCCGGGTGCAGTCTCTTGCACGTGGTTGCTTGCATCTGCTTCGGTTGCCATTCCGGGAACAAAATCAGAGCTTTGGCGTTAGGAATTGCCGGTCTGTTTCGTGAGGCCGGCCGAAGAGCGAGGAAAGATCATTGACTGACGCGCAGACCATCGCCAGCCGCTTCATCGAAGCCCTGAACGAACGTGATTTCCAGACGATCGGCTCCTTTCTCGATGAGGACGTAGCGCTCGATACGCTCACCGGCCAGCGTACCATCGGTGCCGATCCCCTGCGCATGAACGTCATGAGCTACTTTCGCCATTTCGACGAGCGCTTCAGCGACATGGTGATCATGCACGATGCCTTCGGCCAGCGCGTCGCCGTCGATGTCACCGCACGCGGCCAGTACCGCGAGACCATGCCCGGCTTTCCCGAGGCCAGCGGCCAATCCTATTCGATCCCCAGCGTCTTCGTCTTCGAGTTCGAAAACGGCTCGATCACTAGGCTCAGCCACTACCGCAACATCCGCGTCTTCGAAAAGGCACTCGCCCACTGATCCAGATTCGAAATCGCGGGCACAACCTTCCTGTCTCGATCCGCTCTCCCCGTGAACCCTGGATGAACGACGGATTCCGTTTCCGTTCAGCCTCCCGGCTCTAACCTGATCTCAATGCCCCAGAAGACCTGAGCGGGCGTAAGATGAGATCAACGGGAGAAACAGTCATGAGACAGACCCTTTCCAAACTGATGCTGGCCGGCTTCATCGGCCTCACCGGATTCGGCGCTACGTTGGCACCGGCCGCCGCCGACACCCTGACCCTCGGCATCTATTCCGGCGGCATCGTCGATGCACAGTACCGCGATGGACCGCGCTATGGCGACGAACGCGACTGGGGCCGCGAACCCAATTACCATTCCGGTCGTCGCCATGGCGGCTGGGGCCATGAGCGCCGCGGCCGTTGTGATCCGTGGCTCGCCCAGGACAAGGCCCGCGCCCACGGCATGCGCCGCGCTCGCGTCGTCGATGTCTCGCCGCGCCGTGTCGTGGTCGAAGGTCGCCGCTGGGGTGAATATCGCCGGGCCGTTTTCGCCAATGTCCGTGGTTGCCCGTTCATCGGCGGCTGATCGGGTTTCTCCCACTCGAATACCTTCCGTCTTGTCTCCCCCGGCCGGCGGAATGTATCGCCCCTCGTGACCCTGTCACGGGGGGCGTTTCGCATGTGGCAATGCCGATCGGTTACGAAATCGTGCTGCGCCAAAAAAACAAGCCAAAAGAAAACCCGCCGAAGCGGGTCCCCTTTTTCATGAAGCAACATCCACGGTGATCCGCGTCCTGCTATTATTGCTTGATCGCGAAGGTCACGTTGACAGTGACGTTGTAGCTGTTCTCTCCCGTCGCGATTGGTACGGCATCACCGGCATATTCCTTTGCCATGGTGCGCATCATCGGCATCGGTTCGGGCCGGGATGAGTTCTCTGAAATCTCGACGATACGCCCGACCGAAACGCCGGCGGCCTCCGACAGCACCTTGGCCTTGGCGACAGCGTCCGTCACAGCCGATTTGCGGGCTTCGGTGATCGTTGCCTCGGGCTTGTCATTCGAAAACTGGATCGAGCCGCCCTGGTTGACGCCGAGCGTCACCGACTGGTCGATGATCTCGCCGAGCTTGGCCAGATCACGCACGGTGATCGTCAGCGAATTGGCTACCTGGTAGCCGGTCAGCACGGCCGGGCGATTGCCGCCGTCGCTGTTGTCCGGATACTGGTATTGCGGGTTGACCGCAAAGCCCGAGGTCTGCAGGTCGCGATCGGCAATGCCGCCGCTCTTCAGCGCGTTCAGCACATCCGCCATGGCCTTGTTGTTGGCATCCAGCGCTTCCTTGGCAGTCTTTGCGTCCTTCACGACGCTGAACGACAGGATCGCCATGTCCGGCGCAATGCTGGAGCGGCCTTCGCCCGAAACGGTGATCACGGCTTCACGGGGCGTGTTGTCCTGCGCGAATGCCGAGGCGCCGGCCATACCCGCAAAAGCGGCCGCAAGAACGGCTGTCCTGAGGCTGCGGGAAAGGGATTTCGATTTCATGGATGGGTTCTCTCCGATTGTGTTTCGTCCCTAGCTCCCTTCTTGGGCATTGATTGTGTAGGGATTACGGCGGCGTCTTGTGGGAAAAACAGTTTTCCGCTAGAGCCAGTTCCACCTGCCGTCTGCCATTGGCCGGCAGGCACCGGACATGTTCCGCGGCGGGCCTGTAGCTCAATGGTTAGAGCCGGCGGCTCATAACCGCTTGGTTGGGGGTTCGAGTCCCTCCGGGCCCACCATATTTACCAGGGTTTCTGGGCGATTTTATTGCCCTACGTCGATTAAATGCGAAATCCGGGGCAACAATTCGGGCAACACTTCGCTGTCAGACATTCGCTCTGTTGAACTCGCTCATCACTCTCGCTGCCTCAATGAGCTTGCACCTCACGACATTCATGCCTGCAGAAAGCGCCTGCATCTCAGCATCAAGGTTGAGAGAATCAATTCCCATTGAAATGAGCATCGACAGGTGGGCGCATTCGTGGACGATGTCTTCAGCATCGACCAGCGTTGTTTCGCCGCGAGCAGCATCATAACGGTTTTCGAGGAAGGCGAGCGCCGCTTCGACCATGCGATCTCCTGCATCGCTGTCCTTCACGCCGCCTTCGTCTTCCGAGGCTAAGCGCAGAGCTTCAATCGCGCCGGCCATGGTGCCAGCAGGTCCCCGCCATTGGTTTAGCCTGGCGAGATGCGGGCCATAGGACTGATCAGCGTAGAGGTTTGTGCCTACATCGTCATCGCGAGGATGGTTGAGCTCAAAGTCAGCGAGGCCGTCTCGGTACGCGCGAATCGTGTCGAAAAGTGGATCTCGAATTGATGGCATGCCTTCGGCGGCGGCCGGAACAGGTATGTTCGGCATTGAAGTGCTCCTGATTTGATTTCTATGGGTATAATTATTGCCGTAATTAACCATGTGTCAATAACTATGTACATAATTATTGCAATGTTAAGCGCGATTGATATTCTGAGAGAAATTGGAGGCAATCATTATGGGCAGACCACCCGTTCCAACGCACCTTAAGCGCGATAAGCGTCTTGTGGTTATGCTTACCGATGACGAAAGCTTGATGCTGGCCGAAGCAGCGAAGAACGCAGGCGCGGCGTCAGTCAGCGACTGGGTGAGGGAAGTTCTGCTTGGACGTGCGGAGGGGAAGCTGTGAACCTGGTGCCGGCATGGATACAAATTCTACAAGCGTTGATGACGCCGCTGTTAGCAATCGTCGCTGGCTACATTGGCTACAGGCAATGGCATACCGCACACCAGAAAATTATGCTCGACCTCTTTGATCGCCGGCTCAACGTTTACTCCAACGTTCGAAGTGCCCTGACTATGATTACCAGCGAGGGGGTGACAGACCAATCCTTGGAATTACTCTTCGAAGCGGAAGATAAGGCAACCTTCCTTTTTGGCGAAGAAATTCGATCGTATTTGGTTGATCTGTGGTCATTGTGCGTAAGTCTTCCTGCAGAAGATCAAGGGGTTTTGATGAGAGCTATTGATGAGTTTTATGAGCGGGGCGCGGACCGTTTCGCTCCCTACATGCGTATGGACCAAAAGCAGGTCCGATCTCTCAGAGAATGGCTCAGCGAGCGAAATCGAATCCGGCTCAGCTATGCCGATGAAAAGCAGAAATAGTCACGGGCCGTACAGCAGTTCCGGCGCACTTGAGGCGTGACAACGTCTCGTGGTGATGCTGACCGACGAGGAGAATGCAATGCTCGCTAGCGCTGCAAAGTCGGCGGGCGCGGCATCGGTAAGTGTTTGGGTTCGTAAGATACATCTCAAGGCTGCGACTGACGGCGAACGACCTATCTTGAGCCCGTCCTAGCTGGCGTCAAACTGACGCACTTCACTATGGAACCATAAAAGTAACTGCGCGTTCATTGACTGTTAAGGTGACCTATCATAATGATAGGTGTATGGCAGAAATCGTTCCGTTCGCGCTAACTACGAAGCAAGCTCACGAAATGATCCGTCAGCTCGCCGCTGATACGGACAATATCGTAATTATTGAGCATGCGAAAGCGCGAGGGAGGCAGCGTAGAATCACGCGCCGCCAGATTGAACTTTGTGTGCAGCGAGGCTCGATCACCGAGGGACCATTCCTGAACCAACACGGGAATTGGCAGGTGAACGTTTTTCGACACGCAGCGGGAGAGGAAATGACGTGCACCGTCGCAATAGAATGGGCCACTCGGCTTATTGTTGTGACGGTATTTTGAAAGGGCAAAAGAGATGGCTTACCACTACCAAGAGAGCGGTCTCGACAACGTATGGCTCGAAAACGGCTATACAATTCACCATACGCCTTATGGGGACGGCGTATCTATCCAGGATACTGCCGGTCTACATCGGGCGATCGGTGAATGGTTGATTGAGAGACCAATGCCACTAAACGGCGCAGAACTTCGGTTCGTTCGCCTTGAAATGGAGCTAACACAACGGGATCTCGCTGGCATCCTCGGCGCGGAAGAGCAGTCGGTGCGTCGCTGGGAGAAGCAACGCGACAAAGCCCTGAGTGGGCCTGCAGACCGGCTTCTACGGGCGCTGTACAGCGAATATCTAAGCGGTGACGGATCCGTTCGACGCATGGTCGACCGGCTGGCATCGCTCGACCAAGTTGATCGCGTCAACGTTCGTTTCTGTGAGACTGAAAGAGGATGGGCGCCCCAAAAATGCGCCAGCGCGGCTTAGTGCTGTCGAAGGCCCGATTAATTTCGGGCCTTTCTATTGCAGCGACCGCCCTAAACAAACCTTTGCTGATCAAGAGACTTCCTTTGGAAGACCGTCAGGCTCGTCTGCCCGCAGGTCGATGACGTAGCCAGGCGTCACGTTCACCGTGTTGTTCACCTGCACGTTCACCTGTGCTGCACCGATCGTGTGTTGCCCACGGTTCTGCCCGTCCAGATACTCAGCGGCCTTGAACTTGATGGTGTCGGTCTTGGCGTCGAGCAGTTCACCCATCGTATGCAGCGCACGGGGGCGGAGGCTGGTTCGCAGCATTTCCATGCATTCGTTGAGGTAGGCGAGGACGTGGGGTTTCGTCAGTGCGCTACGGAGGCTGTCGTCTTTTAGCCCCGCGTTTTCCGCCGCCTCGGGCCGCTGCTTGCCCTGAAAGACCATCATTTCGACTGCTGCCTTTACGGCCGGCGACAGAACGATCTGCTTGTCCTGCCGCCTCAAAGTTGCCGCAGCGCTCTGCCCAGCTCTCGAAAGCGCCTGTGTCGTTCGTTTGCTTCGAGCTGGCATGGTAGAACTCCTATTTCCAGTTTTCTTCGCCATCGAGCCCGTCCGGCACGTAAGGTCCGTCGGTTCCATCGATGCCGTATCGCCGATCCAGCCAGGCTCGGACTGCCGGCCAGTAGTAGCGGTTGGCGAAAAGCGGATCCTTCATCGGAAATCCTTCCTTATTCGCCACAGGAAGCACGCCTCTGAATTGCTCAGTAGTGAGGCCGATGCGATCGGCACATTCGGCGTCAGTGACGAACAGGATGTCTTTCTTTGCAGTCATGGCCATAGTCCTTCGATTTTAAACTCGCCCCACGTCCAGGGGACGCCGATCGATCATTTTAGGCGATCGCATCGAAGTCAATTTTTACCGCCGTCGCGACCTGATTTTTCAGGCGCCGTGGCCGGCGCGGGAGATCGACGAAGACGATGCCCACGCGCAGCCCGCCCAGCCACAATGGAAACACCTCCGGCCCCATACCCCGACCGTTTGGCCGGCCATAGTTTTCCAGCTTGTTCGAGTAACCTTCCTGCATCCCAGATAGGGCATCGAGCTCGATGCATGACATCTTCATGGCGCTGCGCCGTTTGGTGAGGGCGTCGACGAATTGCTCGTAGTCGGTTACGACACCCGACACAGGCTCCATTGTCGCCAAGGTGGGCGGCATGTCCGGATCGTATCCGGCCTTCCGCATCTCCCATCGGAAAACCTCGATCTCCCGGTAATAGTACCGGCGGTTCACCATCGTCGGCTGCGGAAAGTCCAGGGCCGGATCTGCTACCCACCGGCGGAGTGTGAATCGCGAAATTCCAAAACGCTCACTCACGTCCTGCGACGACAGGAAGCGGCCATGACGTGGCAGCTTACGCATGTGCGGCGTCCTCGGGAATGTTCTTGATGACATAGGCGAGGTTGGGCGTGATGTCGTTCCTGATCATGCCGTCCATTACGGCACGCTCGACCTCGACCCATGGCTTTTCAAGTTTGATCGAATGCTGCCAGGTGATCGGTCCGAATTGCCCGTGGCCGAAATCACCGACAGTCAGGGCGCCGAATGTGGAAGACATATAGCCGCCGAGGCGGTCGCGGAGACGGGTGCGGGTCAATGGTTGCACTTCGAGATCATGTGGGCTGTATTGCAGGTGGGGCAACCTACGCAGTTCCGCCGGCTGGCGGCTGCAGAACGAAAGGCCGCGGCTATACGCCAACCGTGCTCGCTCGGATTGCGCCTCGAATTGAGCGATAGCATCGATAAGCGAGTTCATTGCCGTCTCGACCCCGCTGAGAGCGGTCAGCCGGGCCGCCTCGGTCTCCTTGATCAATTCGATTGTGGCGGCGGCTTCGGATCGGGAAGCCTGACGGGCAAGCTTGTTCCGCTGCAGCTCTTCACGTTCTTCGGCTCGCGCGATCGCCTTTTCGAATGCCGCCAACTTTTCCATCTCGACGAGGATTTCATTGTTGTGCTCGAACGTCCGTCCCTCTTCCAGGGCCTCGACCTGCGCCTGCCGCAGCGCTTCAAGCCTCGCCTTGGTTTCTCTCTGCTGGGACCGGAGTGCGGTGGACGTAATGGGGGATTTCATTGCTGGCATTTTTGTGCTCTCCGCTTGAATTTGAGATGTTGCACGGCGTAGCACCGCGTAAGCGCGCGCACAAAGCACAGGCCCATTCCGCGATAAAGCTATGATTTGTAATAGAAATTTCCGTGGTCAAAAGCACAGCGTTTGCATTTTGATGTGCGGACTAAGCCGGCCCTCGACGGCGAGACCTGGTCACTTTTCCGGGCGTGTTCTTGGGATAGCGAAGGCGCTGGCTTTCATCCCCAGTCCCGCCGAACATGTCTGGCTCCCGAGGTGGTGGCGGGATGTGAACGGGAACAAAAGGCCGGTCGGGGCGGCTGACATCGACCCACCGCTTGCCATCAAAGCGCATTTCAGGAAAATTGGGGAAATACTCTTCACCTCGCCCTGAGACTAAGATCGAAATCGGGCCACGAAAGAGCAGGCGCCCCGGTCTGCTTCTTTCATCCGTCATGGGACCGCCTCCGTCGCGCTGCTTAGAGCAGCGACCGCGCTTTCTCGATCGCTAGGTCCAAGATGTTTCGATCCTGTACTAGGCGATTTACTGCCCCGCTGTGAACAGGGTCTCCGCCGCAGAGAACAGCATCAGCGTCACTCTCGATTTTCGAGTTGATGTCTGCCTCGAGTTTTGCTCGCTTATCGAGCAGATCGTTCAGCTTCTCTCTGGTCATTCGACAGGGCTCCAAAGGGTTGTGGCGTTATCCTGCCGCCGATCAGCCGGCAGCGGATGGCTCAATCTGTTCGACGTTCTGCATGGTGGCGAATGTGCTGACCTTGAACCGGGCTCCGCTCGAAGCGATCCAGCCGGAGATCATGTCACCAACGCCGATCGCAAGAGCCTGCTTCTGCTCATCCGAAAGCGTTGCATTATCGACGTCAAACGGCTCCGCTTCTGTGCCGAGATCTGCATTGATTTCTATGAACAGCGCCAGGACTTGATCAGCATTGGGGAACGCGAAAGGCGGCTTTTTGCCCTCCACTACCCAGAATGGCAAGGTTGGATCGGTCATGGCCTGTCCAGCGGCGACTGCGTCCGCGCGCGTTGGGTAGGGGCCGTTGTAGTGCGCTTCCGTGTGGTAGTAGAACCATCCGAACATGGGATTTTCCTTAGAGCTTGCGATAGCGGGCGCTGAAACTGAAGCTGTAATTGCTCGTGTTCGGAGCCTTCCAGCGTAGCTTGAGACGCGAACCGCTTGCGGTGACCGAGCCAGCGATATTCTGGCCTGCAGTCGAGCAGATAAACGAGCCGTACGCCTGGTATGGCTGGGTGAAGGTAGAAGGCACCGGCAGCGCCAGGTCAATTTCACCGTCACTGGCGGCGCTGATGACCGCAGCAGTGAAGCGACCACCGAGAACGATCCAGTCATCGTCCTCATAGGCCCAATCAAGAACCGAGACTGTCGGCAGGGGAGAGGTGGCAATGTTTGTGCCGGTGACCACATACGGATCGGGCACAGTGCCAGCGCCAGTGACGATGACAGGCTGATAGGTCTGCCTCTTTCCAATCAGGATGATCGGCGAGCCAGCGATCCAGGGCGTGTTATTGCCGATCGATTTTTCCGGGCCCGATACCTTGATCCGGTTATTGCCGAAGTTGTTGCCGACGACGCCGTTGAGCGTGTCGGTGCCCATGAACTCGGAATTGATCACCCTGATATCGGAATTCTGCGAGCCGAAGCTGAAGCACCGATAGCTCGCCGGCGCAGAGAACCCCACATCGCGGAACTTGATGTTGGCGAAAGTCACATCGTCCATCTGGCTCGACGTGTCGCGGATCGCGTGCTGTTCCGAATAGGCGAACTCGCAATCGGTGATCAAACCATTGCGGAACCGGCCCGTCGTCCCAAGGCCGGTTCCGCTGTTGTACGGGTCTGACACGCGACCGTCTGCATCTGGATAGCCGGACTCAGCCGCCGCGCCAGGCAGGAAATGCACGAGGTTTTGCGGCGTGTAGACGCCCGCCTTCCCGCTGCCCTTGCCGATGATATCGCTGATGATAAAATCTTCACCGCCGGTTAGCGCCAAGACTTCGAGCGGTGACATGTCCGATACGCAGTCGTGGATCTTCGAGCCCCGCCCGAGGTGACCGTAGAACAGGCGACGACCGATATCCAAGGTGATATTCGACATGCGCAGGTTACGTAGCTTGTGCGCATTCTTGCGGGCATTGAGTACAGCACCGCCGTTGGGCGAGTGGATGCGCACGTCCTCGATGATGACGCCCCGGTTTCCCAGATCGTCCGTCAGTTGATTGGTGCCCGGCAGATACTCGTTGAGCGGATCGCCAACGCCGAAATAATCGGGCCAGTCGAGCTCGATCGCATAATCACAGCTCGCAAAATGACCGCCACGAACGACGATAGAGCGCCCCTTGTTGTAGATTCCGCGATAGAATCCGGCAATCCGGCATTCGTTGATAATGCAGTCGATGTCGGCCGTCGTCGAAAGCCCAGGGTCCTTCATGTTGACGAGACCGTTCTTGCGGTTCGTCCAGTTCGTCGAATTCGCAACTGACGAAATCAGCGCCACGCCGTCCATCTTGAATTCCTGGCTCTTGTTCAAGATGGCCGGGATAGAGACCGGCACCGGCTCTGCCAGCGTTGGCGCCGTGCCAGGGTCGCCGCAGACGATGTTGGAATTCCAATGATTGCCGACAAGCTGAATGCCGGTGATCTCGTTGGGAATCTCGAGATAGTCGGCGCGAAACAGGCCGGGATCGACAGTCAACACGCGCGAGCGAAGCGGATAAAACTCCATCCAATAGATGGCATCCTGCAGCGCTGCCATGTCGTCGGCGACGTTATCGCCCTTCGCCTTGAAGGCATCGCGTAGGCTTGGCCTGTCGCCCTTCTGTCGGCGATACCATGCGGCCTGTGTGATCAGCTTACCGGTTGCCGGATAAACCATGTGCTGATTGACATCGAAACCCGCAGCCGCTGAAAAGTCTTGCTCTTTCAGGTCCCAGCCCGTGTCATCGGGTTCAAAGGCAAGCTTGGTGACATCCGGATTCAAAGCAGCTAGCCCGGCCTTATCCGGAACCCGTTTGAGGTTGATGCTGACCGCAGCGGCTTGGGCGGCAAGCGCTGCAGCCTCGGCCGCTGCGATCGACGTTTCGGTGTCCGGCCGGTTCACCAGCACGCCATCACGCCAGCCGAGATAGCTTGATTCCTGTGGCGACGGCAGGTCTTGCGCGGGGTCGCCGAACTTCGCTTTCAGTGCCCGACGAGTTTCGCGGGAGACTTCCTGCACCTCACTCTGCACGGTATTGAAAGCGATGTTTTGATCGCGAATGAGAAGTGGAGCGCCGTTGGTAAACTGATTGGCCCTGCGTGATGCGCGAGCTCCTACCACATCAATTCGCCCAACGATGCCAGGCGAAAAGACGACTATCGCGTCAATCGATACGCCATCGACATACGTTGCCGAAACGGTGAAATCGTCGCGCGGACTGCCGTTGTGGTATACGGCGATATCGCTGTTATCGAAAACGGGGAATTGAGCCGCGAACTCCGTTGTCGCAACAACGGGGCTATAAGAGCTGAGGCGATCATCGGGCGAGGTGATAGACATGCAAGCACGATGCTTGTAGGAAACGAGCTTCGCAAAGCACAAGGCGGTTTCGCGCAGGCAGCTGAATTAATTCAGTTTTTCAGATTGTAGCTGCACCAGCTGTCGAAGAATGCCTCTCTTCTCGAAGCAGTATCGATAACACACGATTCGTGCTATTCCATCGCCAGGCGACCCTTGCAATCTCGGGTCAAGTTGTCCGTTCGCGGACAGGCTCCTCGTCGCGGGGTCGCCACCCGGCATTTTTTATTGCCATGCGTGGCGATGTGCGCCGACGTGGGGCGGGCTATGTGGCGCACAATTTTACGTGGAACTGAGTTTCGTATCAAAAACGGCTTTAGACCGCCGCGTCCCGCGGCATGTAAATCGATGCCCCAAACGGTCTCGGCGTACAAGATCCAATTCAAGTTGAACGGAGGCGGATGTCGCTGATACCCGGCAACTTCGCTAACTTGTCTATGAACTCGCGGATAATGTCGATTGGTATCGTGCTGTCAAACGTGAGAAACACACTATGTTCGGCAAGCCTGTAGCGCGGTTGAGCGATGCCTCCCATCCCCGCCCAAATCTCTAAAGCAGTATTTAGCGCCACGCGGCGCCCGAGTCCGTCGATCACCTTGAATTCAATCTGAGTCGGGCGTAACACCCTATGAAGCGCTGCATCTACACGGGCGGCCATGTCCTCCACCTGAGAAGAGTGTGTCGCATCCCAGTAAACGGGTGGAGCGAGATGCGGCACGAGTGTCCGCATCGTTCGTTTAAGTTCTTCTAGTTCTTCTTTCATGAGGTCCATTGCAGGCGTGGACTCAACGTGGAAATTCAGAACGCCGCGCGCCCGCGTGACAGGGTTCACGACGGCGTAATCAGAATTTTGGGTAGCTGCTACGGCTTCCTTCAATCGCCTCTGTGCAGCAAAGATGCTGGCCGGGTTTCGAATTGAAAAATCTATTGCCCGGTAGGGTTTCACATCGAAGGGTATTTCAGTGCCTACCGCGAACATGTGTACAATCGGCAAATTTGTCATATGCCGAATGCCCATCTCATAAAATGCATTTGGATTTCGTTCGCTCATGTCCGCGATAACCAGTTCAGCATCGAGCAGGTGGTTGATCATCTGCGAGTCGATCATTCCAGGCTCGGAGATCGTATCCGACCTCACAACATTGAAGTCGCTGAAGTGCTCATCGAACGTTGGTTTGATTATCATCTCCAACAGAAAATCGGCATGATCGCGAGTGTCGGTGCCATCGCCGCCGATTGGACCGACGACAAAACACGTTTTCTTCACATCAACCTTCTTTGCTTCTCTGTCTGGCACCGTGGATCTCCCGGAAATTGGTTCTGAGCGCTTTATAAAGCGACCCAGAGGATGATTACCGATCCAAAACCGAAAAACAAATGCCTCAGCAGGAGAAGGGGGAATTTTGGAAGGCAGCTATTTGGGTGATTACGCCGAAACAGCTATTTTTCGAAACCCTTACTTAGGTCCGGCGCGCGCGAGGGAAGGGCGTCACCAGGCCCCCACCAGAACGACTGGCCGAAGTCCTTTTTCATCCGCTTTTCGTAGCGCGAGAACGACTGCCTGTAATTCGGGTCGATCATCGTCTGAATGTTGTCGAAGAGCAGTCGATCCGTTGCGATCTTCGAGAACCAAAGCGATGAGCCAGGAGTCCATGCCTTGATGTGCTGCGCCAGTGTTTTACCGCTAAGCTCTTTATCGCCGAATAGTGTCTGCATCAGGTCACCCGTGGCGGAAAACACCGCGCCCGGCCCCGGTCCCATCGCGTATTCTTTGAGGCCGTCATCGCCGCGTGTGGTCGAGCTATAGATCAAGTCACCGAGCATCCCGCCGCCACCGCCACGGATGAAAGCCTGCCCCCAGAACTTGGGAGAGCTCATATCCTGGGGATCGCGTCCCGCGATTATCGACTGCATTTGCGCGGTGACAGCGCCAGCGATTGTCATGAGGCTCACCAACTTGATAGCGGCCGAGGTCTTGCCCCACGCGCCATCTTGGATCGCAGAGCGCATCATGTGTGTCATCATGAACGTCATCGGGAAGCTTTTGAACTGCATCGCCGATCTTGCAATCTCGCCAGTGAAGGTTCCGCGCGTATGGCCCCAAGCTGTCGCACCGCGGACTCGCGCGTCAGGCTCCAGCACAGCGAACCGCCGCTCATCCAGGATGGCCGACATGAGCCGATCAGCTAGTGCCTGATCCTCGACTGCGTTCACATCGAAGAACTTCGCGCCATCGGCCTCGATCTGCGGTGTCACGCGCAGCTTGTCCCACTGCGCCGGTGTGAAACCATAGCGCTTGAGGAAGTTGGCAAAAGCAGGTTCCAGCTTCTCGAATGGAAGATCGGCCTGACGGGCGATGAAGCCGTTGAACTCCATCCCCCAGGCACGCTTGAGACCTTCCGTCCACACGTTTATCCCGCTGAGCCGCATCGCAGTATCGGCGACCCGGCCGGTGAGCCCCTGACCGACAACCTCGTCGGCGAAGCGTTTCGAGCCGAGCGCATGATCCATCACGGATGCGGCGGTGAGGTTGATCTGACGGGCGATCTGTTCGGCGCCCTCGCGGTTTGTGGTCAGGTCTTTCACCAGCCGGCCGAGAACAGCAGTGGCCGGAATGCCGTTGTGGTTTGCTGCCAGTGCCGCCGTGAAGCTGTCACCGGGCAAAGCGGCGACAGTTGCCGAGCCGAGGCGTGCCGCTGTCTGCAGGTTGCGCATCCCGCCACCAATGCCAGCGATGAGGTCGCTTTGCGCCACACCGAGCTTGCCGGTCGCAGCGTCGTAGGTGCGCTGGACTGCCGCCGGGCTGTTCATCGAGATCGAGCGCGCCAGCTTCTTGCCGAGCGTGTTGTTACGAACGGCGTCATCCTTCGTGGCGAGGTCGAGCAGGCGCTTGAAATTGTCCTCGTAATTCGGCCCGAGGATTTCCGTGGTCGCGATCTCCCGGCCCATCGCGCCGAAGTGCCCCATCATCTGATTGTAGAGCCCGCCGTCGCCGGTCCCGTATTTCTTCATCATCCGGATATAGGATTCCGGGTTCTGGAAACGGAACACGCGCAACTGGTTCGAGAAGCCGCCAGCGCCACCGGCTTTCCGGCCGAGCGTAATGTCATTGTAGGCATTGGCGATGATCCCGCCGACAGCCGCACGCGGCGCGTCACCTTGTCCGGACTTGTCGAATACGCGCATGTTGCCCGCCTCGAACTCGGTCATCAGGTCGTTGACAAACTCAGTTTGGGAGAACTTCCGCACGCGCGAGGCTTCCCAGCTTTGCGGCAGGCGCCAGTCTTCCAGAACCGACAACGGCTTGCCTGCACGCTTCACGCGATCGACAGCATAGGCCGTGGTGTCCGTCCATCCTTTCGCCGCGGCCTTCGCCGCCTGATCGCCGGTGTCTTTGCCGAACAGTTCCCGCACCACGTTCCAGATGGATTCGGTGTCCTGCGACAGCCCGGCCAGCCGCGAGGCATAGGGCTCCATCGCGCCGTTCATCATGCCCAACAGCCGCTTCGTCACGTTCTCGCTGTGCCCGTCGATGTGGATGGCATTGCCGACCGTTTCCCCACCTTCGAGGTTGTCGCGCACAAGCATGCTCTGCAGGCCCACGGTCATGCCGTTCGGGTGCTTCTGCATGCGGTCGAGCGATTGCGTGTAGGCGATGGCCTGTTTCGCTGCCATCAGCTTGCGCCGTTGTGCCGCCTCTGCCATCACACGCGCCGCCTCAAGCGCTCCAGCAGCTTCGGCGGACGCTGGCCCCATCGTCGGATAGAGACGCCCCTGCGCGCCTTGCTTGATGGCGAGCGCGTCGTCAGCCTGCTTTTGCGTTATGCGTTTCGCCTGAACAAGGCGAGCAAGGCAGTTCTGAATGCTCACTTCAATCGCCCCTGTTCAACGTAGGCCTGCATTTGCGCTGCGGCGGAAATCTCGTAATCGGCCTCGCTCATGATCTCGGAAAGCAGCCGAGGACCCATTCCGTCTCCGAGGTCGACGAACACCTTTGAAGCCACGACGAGCTGTTTCAACGTGGAGGGTAATTCGAGATCTCTGGAGCGGACACTCATTGCACTACCAGCCCCAGGGCCGTTCGATCGGCGCCACTCCACCCCGAGCTGCTTCGACCTTGTTGCCATCCGCCGGCGCGCCGTAAGATTGGCCCGGGAAGGGTTCCTTTGACCATTCAAGCGGCAATCGTGCGACAGTCTCTTTCGCGTCGATGACATTCATCCACACGCTCTCGCCGCCGGTGGCCCGGAAAATCACCACCTGTTCTCGCCCGAGCAGGTTGCGCCCTCGATCAAGGGGCATGTAAGACATGAGGCGTCTCCAATAGTTGAAAAAATTCTGGTTCTCGACTTCCAGGGTGTGCGACTTGCGGGGCAGGGTGGACTGCAAAAATTGCGCGCAAAATTTGCCCCCACCCCCCTGCGCTAGGCGGCGCAGCGGAAGAAAGGGGGGGAGGGGGCGCCGTACCCGCCGCAGCGGTAGAGCGCAGGGCGCTGGTAAGCGGTGCCGCCACCTCCCAGTTTGCCCCTAGACGAACGGACCTGAACCATTCGACGGGACCAGCTTGGACATGTCGCTGAGCGGCATATCTTCTCGCGCCTTCTTCTGCACATCCTCCGGCCAAGGCTGGAATGCCCACTCGCCCGGATGTTCGCGAACGCATCGGCGGGCATCGATCGCAGCCTGCCAGACACTTTCGCCGTTGATGCGGTGGATTTCGTATTGGCTGTAGCCCTGATGCTGACGCAGCTTCGGTTCAGGCATTGTCGTTCCTTCATTGCTTTGAAAGTGGGGGAAGGCCGCGCCATGTTGCCCGATTGTTGCCCACGACGCGGATATTGCTTCAAGGCGACAGGAATCGCCTCGCAAATATGCCTGAAATCGAGTGTTTCTGCAAACATCGTCCGGAATTACCAAGCGGTTAATAGCCGTTTGTGCGCATCTTTCCGGTGTTTTGTCGCTTGCAGGCTCATTGCTCGTGTGCGCGGGGTTACACGCTGCTCTCAACACCACATTGAGCTCTCATCGAGACGTAATCCCATCATCTGGCTTCATCGGATCGCAAAGGGGGAATTGTTTCGGTATCGAAATGACTTGCGACGGGTTTTTCAGTTTCAACCCTCGTGGTTCGTTCTGCTTCGCGTTCGGTCTCGCTATGCCTGGTCATCGTCGTGCATCAAGTGGTTCAACTCTTCCATCAGCCGGTTGCTCCGTCCCCACTCTTGGCTGGAGGGCTCGGCTCGCTCGTTTATCTCGGCTAGGAGATCGTTCAGGGTGATGTTGTCCTGGGGGATGAGCTTCTTTGTCCTCATGATCCGCTCAATCTTGGATAGGGTTTCTCCATCCGAAATGTCGCGCTCCGAAGGACGCGCCGCTTCTGCGGGATATCTTTCATCAGCTTCGCGGTGATTTATTACTGCTTCGCAAGATATATTACCCTCCGCATCCTCATGATTTGACACGGTTTTGCTATTTGAATGGTTACCTATGCGGCTGGTTTTGGGAGCGGTTTGGTTACCTGTGAAGGCTGTTTGGGTAGCGAGCTCGTTACCTATCATGTCGTGATCGGTAGCAGGTTCGTTACCTATTTCCGTCACATCGGTAGCGATCTTGTTACCTTTCGGAGCCTCGCAACTTTTCATGTAGAGGGTATCCTGTTCAGAATATACAACCTGATAGATGCGGGTCTTTCGGTTAAGCGGGTTTTCCCGACCGGTGATGTAGCCGGCCTGCGCGAGAGCCGCCAATGACCGAGAGAGGCTCTTGAGGTGGCATTGGGCAAGCGCCGCCAATCGTTTGTGACCTGCGTAGCAGCCGATCCCGTTTCCGCCGAACCGATCGTGCGCAGCGACGACGATCAGCACCCGCAAATCGAGTGCGGTAAGCGTCTCGTCGCCCATCGCTCTGGCTGGTATCGGAGCGAAATTGATTTTGGTCTCCGGTTTCTTTTTCAACGCCTTGCCCTTTCCGGCAGCGCAATCATATCACCACCGCTGGGAGTGTCCGCACGTGACGCATCGGAACGGCCCTCGCGCCTGTTCCAACCTCACGCGGACTTTCCCACTGTGGCCGCAAATGCAGCTGATTGACTTGGTTATCCAGCTCGTCGGCGACAGTAATGCTGCCGCCTCCGCTCTCATCTCTGCCTTCGTCTTGCGCCGACGTGGCGCGTCAAAAAGCAGATTTTCTCCATCGCTGCTTTCATGCGGGCGCGTCCGCAGCATGTCCCGCCGGCGGATCTTGCTCCAGTCCCGCCGGGTCACCCGAATGCCGCCCGGCAAATCTTCATATCCCGAGCCCTGGCGATCGCCTCGCAGGCCTGCAGAGGTGCGAGGCCGAAACGCTGTCTCAGTGCGGGAACGATCGGACGAGGAGGGGCGCACTGATCGGCCAGCCATTGTGCGGCGACGACAACGGAATCGCTGTGCTCGTGGTCGGCGCCGGTCATTGCACAGCCCCATCGCGCTGTTCGACGCAGGCTCGAAGGTGCTGTTCAATTTCGGTTTCAACCCACGCAATCCGACGCGCGCCGACCTTTACCGGACGGGGGAACTTGCCGTTCTTGATGAGATGGTCGAGCCACTGTCGAGAGTAGGGTATGCCTCTGGAATTGAGGTCTTTGAAATAAAGTAGACGCATAGCTTACCTCTTTTGCGTTACCATCGCCGTATGACCTCGAATAGACGCGCAGGACCTCTCGCTCGCGTTGAGCAAGAAATTCCTAGTCGCGCGCAGGATTCTCGGACTTACTTATTTTGCCGTGGGTAGCTGGCGATGACTTTGGACCGTTTGGTCAGAGGCAGTATCGATGGCGTCTCCAAGTTCTATTGAATCCAACAGTTGCTAATTACAACTACTACTGATGTCTCCCAAGAAGCCCGATTCCGTCAAGCGGTTTCTTTGGAGAATTTTACAACGTTGTTATCTGAAGGCGGATCTACCAAGAGCTTGAGGGCGGCACCCCAGCGCTCAAGGGCATCGCGCATCTCGGGTTCGAACTCGTAGTGGTCATACACGCGCCGTAGGCCGGTCTTACCGTGGCCGATAATCAGTTCCGCGATGTCCGCGTTTACACGCAGACCTGACAAGCGAGTTCTGACTGTCCGCCGGACGTCATGGAAAACCCAATCCGGGAGCGTGGCGGTCGGGTTGTCGGTCCTCAAAATCTCGAGCATCGCCTTGTCTAGTGCAGCCTTGGCTCGACTGAAACCGTTGATAGGTTTTTGACCCTTTGTCGTGCTGAACAGGAAATCCCCTGCATCGTCCCCGGCAAACCTCTCCAATGTTTCGATCGTCGACAGAGCGTCTGGCGAAAGTGGAATAATGTGCGACTGGCCGGACTTGAACCTTTCTTCCGGGACGGTCCACAGCTTGCGGCCGGCAAGATCAAACTCCGGCCACTGTGCATCAGAAACCTCAGACTTCCTCTGCCCAGTGAGCATAAGCAGCTTGTAGAAGGGGCCTAAGGGGTATGGTGTGGCATCGGCCGCTTTCCAGTAAGCCTTGATCTCCTCATCGGTGAGAACGCGAACGCTGACCGATTTTGAGAGCTTGAAATGTTTCGGCTGCAGATGTTGCGTTGGATTGTTGATGAGGCCGTAACCCTGTCGGCGCTCCGGCCACATTGCCCATGCGAAAATTGCCTTGATGTGCCCCCAAACATTGTAAGCCATGCCAGGCGCCGGCCGATCGCGGATGGAGCCAATTAGTTCCGCAATGTCAGCGTCGGTGACATCGACTATTGGCTTCGAGAGCCACTTATTTCGCTTTGGATCGAGGATCTCCCGGCGAATTTCTCTTTCGTCCTGCCCAGCGTGACGATTGCGTTGCCGAGTTGGGATATCCTTCAAATAGTCCTCGACCACGCTGCAAAACGTATTGGCCCGCTTTCGGGCCTGTTCGGTTTTCGCGCGTTCCGTTTCCTCCCGCGGGTCAATGCCTCGCTTCAACAGCAACAACCAGTTTTTTGCTTCCTCCCGCGCAGTATGGAGACTCATGGCGGGATATTCGCCGATAGCTCGTCTCGTCGGGTTTTGGCTTCCTGGAAACCGGGCCACCAATACGAAGGTTTTTTTTCCCTTTTCGGAAACTCTAACGGATAGCCCAGACACCAGATCGTCACGGGTTTCACTCCGAGTTCCAGGGGGCGCCGGCTTAAGAGCTGCGATTAGGTTATCAGTGAGACGCTTTCGCGGTGTGGGCATGGCGAGTTCCGGGCAACATGGGGCAACATTTCAGGCTTGATATGACTTGCTTCCTATTGTTAAAGTCAATACGTGTATCGCCACAAAATCAACGTTTCTGGTGACTTTGTTGAGGCCAGTTGATCTCAATTCAACTCCGGTTGAGCGGCTCATAACCGCTTGGTTGGGGGTTCGAGTCCCTCCGGGCCCACCAAAATTTAAGCGAATTCAATATGTTGTGGGGCGGTTAGCCATAGTGGTTAGCCAGCCGGTTAGCCACGCTTCTTTTTGCCCTGCACGAGGCGGGTGACTTTGCTCATCCCATCTTTCGCGAGAATCGCCTGAGAGGCCTCCCGGCTATAAAGTTCTGCATGCTCGATATCGTCATGACCGAGCGTTTCCATCAGCTGGCGAGTGCTGGCGCCGCCTTCGGCGAGCAGCTTGCCGAGTGATTTCCTCAGCCCGTGCATGGTGCAGCCCGCCGGCAAGCCAGCCTTGAACGTCCATTTCGCCATCGTGCCCGTGAGGGACTTGGCAGAGAACGGCTTGCCGTAG
This sequence comes from Rhizobium sp. Leaf453, assembly GCF_001425605.1. Taxonomy (GTDB): domain Bacteria; phylum Pseudomonadota; class Alphaproteobacteria; order Rhizobiales; family Rhizobiaceae; genus Pararhizobium. The sequence continues at coordinate 34,632 of NZ_LMRG01000023.1, forward strand.
GCAGTCAACAGCACCGTATCGCCCTTCCGCTCCACCGGCGCGAGGGCGTCACGGAGCATCGGCGTAATCGGGAGGAGGAGGACCTTGCCGCCCTTTTCCTGCTCGACGCGGACGACGTTGCGTTTCCAGTCGAACATATCCCACCGGAGCGTTGCGACGTCGGAGCGGCGGTTTCCAAGCCAGAGAGCCAGGGCGTAGCAAGTCCGCGGCGCGGTGCCGATCGGATACGTTGCCTCGTACGCTTCGCGCTCGGCTTCCGTCCAGGCGCGCCAACCCTTCGACGCCGGCCGATAGGAGAGCTTGTAAGTTGGGTCGGTATCGATCCATTCCTCATCCAGGGCGACCAGGATCATCTTCCGGATCGCAACCAGCATATGCTTCGCCTTGTGCGGCGTTGCCGATAGGCGGGCGATCAGATCCTTTGCATGCCGGCGACGGAAATCTGACACCAGCATATCGCCCCACACGTCCGTCACCTCCTCGACGACTCTCATCAAAAGGAAGTCCTCTGCCAGCTTCGTATTCTTCGCCTTGGTGGCGAGATCGTGCCGGATCCACTCAGGTGTCCGCAGCACGCGCTTCCACGCGTCCTTGAAGCTTTTAGGCACTGTAGCGCCCGGGTGGGCGATGACAATCGCCTTACGCGCTGGACGGCCTTCAACGGCCGCTAGATAGGCTTCCTCGAAATCCGGCTCTCCAGGCTGGCCGGCTATCGAGATCGTCTTGCCTGACCGTCTGTAGCGCCAGCGCGTGCGGCCGTGACGGTCCTCGAAGCTTGACAGATAGGGGCGGGGCTCGTCCGTCATTTGCTGACCTTTTCTTGGAGGAGTTGGTCAAGCTTTGATTCAATGCTGGACAGTCGTTTTTCAACAGAAGCGCCCTGCTTTTCTCGAAAAAGGTGCTGCAGCTCTACGGCATATCTTTCCAAGGTCTCGTCGTACCCGACGTCGCCAAAAGCATCTTCCAGCAACCGGACAATCTCAGAGTTCATAGAGCGCCCGCTAGCGTCGGCAGCAGCTTTGATCCTTGCACGAAGGCCGTCAGGCAGGCGCAACACGTATTTGTCTTGAGGCTGGATCACTTTTTTCTCGGGCATAGTGGCTACTAGCCACAAAAATATGATTGACACAATAGTGGCTATTAGCCACTTTGTGATTATGGCTATTAGCCATGAATAACTCATTAACAAGGAAGATGAAAATGAATGAGGAGAAGTTCGGCAAGCCGGTGGCTGTGAGACTGCCCGCAAAACTGCGGGATTCGATCCGCGTTCGAGCAACCAATAACCGACGTTCGATGAACTCGGAGATCATTGTGTGCCTGGAAAAGGCGGTTGCCAATTCGGAGGAGGGGGCGTCCGTTGTCGAGAGCGCATGACAGCATTGCGTACGCACCTCGCGGCCTGAGCCGCGACGAAGCCGCCCGCTATGTCGGTGTCGGTACCACGAAGTTCGACGAGCTCGTCGCAGCCCGTCGCATGCCAAAGCCCAAGCGCGTTGACGGCCGCACCATCTGGGATCGCATCGCCCTCGATGCGGCCTTCACGGATCTGCCTGAGGACGGCGGAAACAAGATTGATCAGCTTTTCGCAAGGAGATCGGCATGAGGCCGAAAATGAAAGGTCCGGCAGAGGTCGCACCCGCCGCCGGACCGCGTTCACACCGTCCAGGGAAGGATTTGGAAATGAACACGGAAATTAATACCACTGCCGCCGCTCCGGCGCCAGCCGACATCGATGCTTTCCCCGCCCTGCGAGAGGTGGTCTTTCATCTGGAAGCCGCCGCATCGCTGCTGCGCGAGAACGCCCCGAGCGGCTTCCAGATACTCATGAGAGAGATAATCCACGAGGGAACGCGCTTCGAGGAGATCAGCACTGTGCACGTCCTCGAGGTGGACGAACAGACCGCGGCATTCGGCCCGATCTTAGGGCGGCGAACTACACACACATGGCGCGGGATCTGGAGCGGACCGGTCGCCTGACGCGCGCCGGCTTCACGGCCGGCGCATCAACTTCGAGGATGCGAGCATGAACGAACAAACCGACGCGCTGGAATCGCCCGGGCTTCAGAAGCTGATTGACGATTTAAAGGCCGCGCAACAACTGTGGAAAGATTACCTGCGCGAGCATCCGGACGATTACGATCTGGACGAACCTCTTGGGGAAGCCAGTGAGCAAGCCCAGCGCGCTTTGCTTCGTTATCCATGCCGACACGCATCGGAGGTGAGGATGAAGGCTCGCTTCTACCTCTTCAATGAAGACAGCCGCGAGTTCATGAGCGAGCGCGAGGAAATCAAGCTTTTTCTCCGCTCGCTCATTGTGGTGGAGCGCACCTAAGGGCATGGCCGAGAAACCACAGAAGACGAAAATTGCACCGTGGTTTCGGCTTTTTCCTGCCGAGTTTCTGTCCCAGGTGGGACAGTTGAAGGCCATCGAGACGGGCGTTTACATCGTACTGCTATGCGCCATGCACGAGCGAGGCGAGCCCATCCAGGCCGATTATAAGCGACTCGCTCGCCGCACCAATACGACCGTAAAAGCGGTTTTTGGCGCGATAGAAGTGCTCGTCGAGACGGGTCTAATTGATCGATCCAGCGGCGATCTACTGTGGTCGACCACCTCTGAAAGAGAAACAAATCATCGCGATACAAACTCAAAGAATGCGCAACAAAACGCACGCATACGATGGGAAGAAACCCAACGAAATCAACGGGCCGAGAATGCGAGCGCATCTAAGAAGTTAGATGTTAGAGGTAAGAGGTCAGATGGACAGCCCCCTCCAGGGGCTGTCCCATCATATGACGAGCTTCATCACTTTGAACAGGACCGCGCGCGCGATGCGCCCGGTCCATTAGATGATGAGGAGGAAGACGATTGCCCGTTTTGACCCATCGTTCGGACCCGCCCGGGGGCGGGTCAATGTCTGGAGCCCTTGGGGGCCTCACCGCCCGGGGCCTTCGTTCGCAGTGGGAGCAAATTAATCGACCCCCCCTTCGAGCGAAAGTGCGATTAAACCCCTATGCACCACGCGGTTGCGGCGTTTTTCCCGGCGTCTTTTGGTGGGGCTTGACGAAATCCGCCGCATCACTGATTTTAGACGGTAGCGGTGATTTGCGGCGCGGGCGGATGCTCGGTCGCGCCTCACTTGCCCCCATGCTTCGCGGGCGGACGCTCGGTCGGATGGTCACGATTGAAGTGATCGCGCAATTTGCGCAACCGAACAGCTGTGGGGGTGTCCTTTGAGCACCAATCTCGAAATCAAGCGGGCAACCGTCACAAACTCCGAACATGAGTTCAAGTTCAAGGCAGGAAGCACTGCCGGAACGTTCTCAGGCTACGGTGCCGTATTCGGGAATGTCGACTCCCATGGGGACGTAATCGTCAAAGGCGCTTTCTCCAAAAGCCTTCAAGAATGGCAGGCAAAGGGAAGACTTCCCAAAATGCTGCTGCAGCACGGCGGTTTCGTCGGCCCTGTCGACGACATGCTCCCGATCGGCCAGTGGACTTCAATGGAGGAGGATGCCAAGGGCCTGAAGGTCGAGGGTCGGCTGTTCGGATTGGAAACCGACCGCGGCGCGCTGATCTATGAGGGATTGACCAGCGGGGAGCTCGACGGCCTCTCAATCGGCTTCCGAACGAAGAAATACCGGGTTGGCAGCAAGCCTCAAGATCCCGCTCGCTGGCTTGACGAAATCGATCTTCGCGAAATCAGCATCGTTACCTGGGGTTCCAATGACCGAGCTCTGATTTCAAACGCTAAGGCGCAGGTCGATGCGGGCGAGATCAAGACCGTCCAAGATTTCGACCGCATGCTTGCCGGCCTTGGCTTTCCCAAGAGGTTTGCCAAGCGCGCGTCTGAAGCCGTGGCCTCAGCCGGCCTTTTCACCTCAACCACGAAATCCGATCGCACCGAGCTCGCTCAGAAGCTGCTCGCTGCCGCCGAAAAACTAGCGCGGAAGGACTGACAATGCGCAACCGTTATGGCCTCGAAACAAAGGCAGCCGACGACAACGACGATCTCGACGACGCCCTTGAACAGGTCGCGAAGTCCGTTGAGGAGCGAACTGAAAAGAAGGTGTCCAAGCTCATCCAGACCGCACTGGCACCGTTTATCGACAGCGTCACCAACATCGAGAAAAAGCTCAATCGTCCGGGTGCGATTTTTGGCGCGTCTAATGACGAAAACGCAGAGGTCGCGGCCGTCGAGAGCAAGGCGATTCACTCGTTTCTGAAGTCCGGTGTTCGCAACTTCACGCCCAGCCAGCATCTTACAGTCGATGAGATGAAAACGATGACCGTAGCGAGCGACCCCGACGGTGGCTACACGGTCTTTCCGGTTCTCGCGACGTCGATCAACAAGAAAATGCATGACCAGTCCCCATTGCGTCGGCTGTCTGACGTCCAGACGATTACGGAAGGGGATGCTTGGGAGGAGCCTGTCGACCGAGACGACCTCGGTGCGACCTGGGTCGGGGAGACAGAGGGACGGCCGGAAACCTCCACTCCTCAGGTCGGCATGCTGCGAGTTCCTGTACACGAGATCTACGCGAAGCCGAAAGTGTCTCAACGGATGATCGACGATTCCTCCTGGAAAATTGGGAATTGGCTAGAGGATAAAATTGCCGACAAGTTCGGCCGGACAGAGGGGCATGCTGCGCTGCTCGGTGACGGCATCAAGAAGCCGCGCGGTTTGCTCACTTATCCGATCTCGCTCTCTTCTGACGCTGCGCGGCCTTGGAAAACTATCCAATATGTCGCATCTGGTAACGCCACCGTTCTGACCGCAGACAGTCTGAAAGATGCTGTATGGGCATTGCGGGCTCCGTATCGGCCAGGCGCATGTTGGCTGATGAATTCCAACACCGCCGGCTCGATCGATAAGCTGAAGAACGGCAACGGCGACTATATTTGGCGCGACGGCCTCACGGCCGGCTCTCAACCGTCACTTCTCGGCTACCCCGTCGAAATCGACGAAAACATGCCGAACGTCGGTGCTGGCGCGCTGCCTGTTGCTTTCGGCAACTTCAAAAAGGCGTACGTCATCGTCGATAAGGCTGGCTACAAGCTCCTCCAGGATCCTTATACCGACAAGCCTTTCGTGTTGTTCTACACGTATCGCCGTACCGGCGGCGATGTCCGGAACTTCGAAGCCGTCAAATTCATCCGAGTTGAAGCATAGCGCCGGCGTGAGGCTGCGCGCTTGACGGCGGCGGCTGGTCTAGTGGGTTGGACCATCCGCCGCCCGATCATAGAGGATTTGAAATGGTCGATATTGAGAAACACGATGAGTTCGCCCGGTCGCTTTGCAGCGACCAGGCGCTCACGCTCATCGATGGCCTGCCGGCGTTGCTCAAGCTAGACGAGCTCAGCACGCTGCGCGAGGAAGTCGTCGAGGCGCTGAACAATCACGCTCAGTCGATCATGTCGATCGAGGGGCTTGCGAAGTTGTCGCCGGCAGTCGTCACCGACGAGATGAAGCAAACGGCCATCCGCTACGAATATCTCGCTCGCCTTACCGTTGTCGCCTACATCGCCGAAATCGAGAGCCGGGAGAAAGAAGCCCGCCTCGGTTTGCACTGAGATTCTTGTTATGGGTTATCGAGGCGTCATCGACCTGGAAAATGTGGCTCATGACTGGGGCCATGAAGTGAGGAGCATTCTCAAACAGCGGGCGCTTCTGAGCCGAAGAGGCGAATTAATCGACGAAGCTCGTGCTGAAAAGGTGGCTCGTCACGCCGAGATTCAAAGCATCATAACCGGAGGCACCGTTACCGATCCCGTGACGCTTGATGTCCTTTACCGTGAAGCCGATGAAGCCTACGCCGAAACCACGAAATGGCTTGGTGAGCGCCAGGTGGTAACGCAACAGCTCAACGACATGGATCAGCGCATTGAGGTCTATGAGCGGGGATCCGAGGCGCTTCTCACGCTCCACGATGAGTTGAGCGAGTAAGGGGAGGATCGAGCATGGCCAACCGATTTGCATCGATCCTGAGAGAGCAAGCGTCCCACTGGTCGGAACAAGTGGAAAGATACCGGCCTTCACAAACAAATCTGCCCTCGAAAGTTTCGGCCGCTCAAAGTCTCCGGACCGAAAAGTTGGCAGAAATCGCGCATGTTCGCGGCACGATCGAGGGCGGCACAGTAACGGACCCGATAGCCATCGGAATTCTAACGGCCGCTGTCACAGAGTTGGAAGCCGAAGTCGATGCCCTCGTAGCTGAAATCGCGAAGCTTTCCTCGTGGTTTGAGGTGGTGAACCGAAATATAGAGGTTTGGGAGCAAGGGGTGGAGAGACTGTTAAATCTCGCAACCGAGTTGGAGGCGTAAATGGTCGTTGAGCTCAAATCCCTCCGGATCACCAGCGACTTTGACGCGCGATCCTACGTCGCCGGCATGAATGAAAAGGTCGCGGCCGACCGTGCCGGCATAGCGTCCAGCAAGGCCGCAGGGGAAGCAGTCGAGGACCAGAAACAGAAAGTCGGTTCGGCCGTCCCGATGCTGGAAAAGCTTAGCCGGACCTATGTGGACGGTTACGGTACGGCTGCGAAGTTCAACAGTGAAATCCTACGCCTCGCGAAATCGCAGGACGTCCAGGCGACTTCGGTCGCTCACTTGGAACAAGTCTACGCCGGCATGCAGCGCCGGTTCGGCCTGCAGGCCGATGCGAGCGCGCTCCAGGTACGCGGTTACACCGATCTTGCGAAGGCGATCGACAATGTGAACGGCCGGCTTACGGAGCAGCGGCGGCTTCAGGCGAGTATGCCCGCCAACGGCATGTCGCCACTTCATCCGGCCGGCGCCAACGACAATTCCGCTCAGTTTCGCCGGCAGAACGCCGGATATCAGTATTTCGACGTTGCGCAGTCCCTCTCGCTCGGCATGAACCCGGCGATGATCCTTGCACAGCAGGGACCGCAGCTTATTCAGATCTACGCGGGCCAGGGCGGCGTCAACGCGGCGATCAAGGATTTCACGTCGATCGTCGGCGGCGCTGCGCGCGCCGTCGGCCCACTGGTTGCTATCCTTGCCGGGGGGTATGCCGGGTACAAGCTCCTCGAGTCCTATTCCGTCGAGGCGGGCCTTGCTGTCAGCGAGACGACAAAGGCGCTCGCAGCGCAGGCCGCGCCGCTCGGGTCGCTACAAGGCCAGATCGGGGAGCTCACCAGCCTTCAGCAGACCTATAATCAGGCGGTCCGCGACAGTGCCAGCGCGAGCGCGGCGGCAACGTCCATTATCCTCGACAACACCGAACGGGAGTACAATGCGAAGCGCTCGCTGCTCGAGCTCGAGGAGCGCCGGCTTGCGGCTTCTATCGAGGTGCAGAAGTCGGAGATCGCCATTGCGCAGGCGCGTCTGAAGGCGGATCTCTCACAGCAGGTGAATACGCGCCTCGATCTTGAACGGCAGGGTTTCGCAGATCCGCGGATCGGTCGCTTTGTCGCCCTGCCGGATGAAATCACCGGCCTGGAAAAGACCCGGCAGCTGCTCGCCAGCAACGCGCTGACCGACAAGATCAAAGAACTCCAGGCGAACCTCGAACTGACCGAGATCGGCGCGGAGAAGCTCCGGGAAGCGCTCGCCAAATCCTTCGACACTAAGCCGTACGGTACCGGCGATCTCCCCATTATCGGCCCGGTGCCGACAGCCAGGCCGAACCGAGAACTCGAAGGCGACGCTCGGCAGGACAGCGCGTCCGCCCGGTTCTTCCAGTCTCAGACAGAGCGAATCGAGGCTGTCCGACTTGAGATGTCCCTGATCGGCCAATCTGAGAGCGTGCGGCGCAGCGCGACGGCCGCGCTCCAGGCCGAACAGCAGATCCGACAGATGGGGCTGGAAACCTACAGCGCGGAAGCAAAGCTCATTCGCGAGAACGCGTCCGCTCTGTCCGAAATGGAAGAATCGCTCCGCAGGCAGTCGGAGGCCTGGGGAATGTTCCAGTCTGCCGGCGAAGACGCGATCGACGGCGTTCTCGACAAGCTCACCAGCGGTGACTTCAAGGGCGCGATCGGAGAGGCCGCTAAGGCGCTCCAGAGCTTCATCTGGGAAGCACCCATCAAAACCAAGCTCAAGAACAGCCTGTGGGCTGAGGAGGCAGCATGAGCGCCGTGGTATCGATCATCTATGACGACTGCATCCAGATCATGACGGATGGCGCAGCCTACCGTGACGGGATCCTTGAGGCCGTCGTGAAGAAGTATCACCCGGCCCGCACAAAGCCGTTCGTCGTCACCGGCCGTGGCAACCAGCACATGGTCGAGCATATCGCGAAGGCTGTCACCGAGTTCTGCGACGAGGAGGGATCGGTCGATCTCGCCTTTGACTGGCTGGAGCACGCTGCGCGCCGCATCGGAGACCGCATCGAGGATATCGGGAACAAGCATTTCGAGGTTTACGCTCACGGCTACTCGGAGCGATCTGGTTTCGTCCAAAAAGCTTTGTTCTCTCACGCCCTCGGCAATTACACGCCTTTCGAACTTCATGACCAGGGCAAGGTTTTTTCAGCCGCGCCTGATCTGACCTATTCGCAGATGCTCGCGTTCGCTGGTGAGTTTCCGGAGACCGATTCGACCTTCCTGCCAAGGCGCGGATTGCAGATGATGGAATTCATGCGCCTCGACATGACCGATGCCAAGATCAAGTTCGAGGACGGCCCCAAGGAATGGAGTTGCGTCGGCGGTCACTGCGCACTCACGACCGTGACGAAAACGGGCGTCACCAGCCGGATGCTAAAGGTCTGGGATGATCCAATCGGGGAGAAGATCAATCCATATCGCAACACCAACGTCACCCGCCTTCCCAACAGGAAAGAGCGGCGCGCCGCAAAGCGCCGGATGGCCTGATGCTCGACCAGCCAGGCCGACGGCGGCACCTCGACCGTGAGAAGTATGTCGCCTACGTGCTCTGGCTGATCGGGCACTCCTACGGGACGATTGGCAAGGTCCTGCACCTGAAGCGCTCTCAGGTCGGTGGCATCATCGCCAGGAGCGAGTACGCCGGCAGGAGCCAGATGAGCCGCGCAACGCGCGCGGCTCTCCTCAGGGAGCTCCAGGAGGTGCGTTACGAGGACGGCCAGCCGCTCGACGGCGGGCTGTTAGACCGGGTGCCATTGGAAATTCAGTGAATGACGACCACGGGCCGGTGGCTTTTGTTCAGATTGAATTGGGGGGCATCCATAGCGCTCAGGCGAGTTGCGAGGTCTTATCCCAAAACCACCTGTCCGGGCTTGGCTCTAGCTGTGTTCTGTAGTTCCATTGCTGTATATCTATCAGAGTTATGGACCTTCAAAAAAGCTCCTGGCAGAAGAGACCGAGCAATATTCTGAAGCTCCATCGCAGTGAACCGACCTCCATCGACTTCGACACTCCCTCCCGCTCTCACGATATTCTGGACTTCCATTGCTGTCTTGTTAGTGATCATATCTTTCTCCTCAATCGACAAAAAGCTGCCTGAATTTCGAGATTCTCGCAACCATGGCGACGGCCAATATAAGGCAGTCGCTAAAGTATATATCGTTTAAGTTGCCACAAATCCTCGACTTGCAGTCGCTCCGTTGGTCAGCTTAATGTCGTTATACACAAAAATGCACAGGAGAGATGAGTGCCAGTCGAGCCACATCCAATCTTCAAAACACCTCCAGCAGATGGCCCACTTTGGCGCTATACAAATTTCGCAAAGTTCGTCTCCCTAATTACAACAAAATCCCTTTGGTTCTCCAACATGTACCATTTGAGTAGGGAAGACCCTTTTGAGGGTGCGTTGCCGGTAGGGAATTTTGCCCACCGCACTTGGTCGCTGGACACGATACCGGCCTCCGTACGAGACAGGCTTGAGCGTGGCCGGTTCAGCTCCAACCCGAACGATACTCTTGAGGAGAAGCTACGCCTATACATCGAACATGAGGAGGACATGGTCAGGCACGTCCTACGGACAACCAAAGAGTATTTTATAAATTGCTGGCACAGTTCCAATCACGAGTCAGTCGCAATGTGGAAGATGTATGCAGAAGACAGCTTTGGCATTGCTATCGTGAGCGATGTCGACCGAATCACAAGGGCTCTTGCCGGAAGCCCCCTGTCAATCCAATGCGGTATGGTCGATTACATTGACTACGATACAGAGACTTTGGATTTGGGGAATGCCTTTACGCCGACTATAACAAAACGATTGAGCTTCTCGCACGAAAGAGAAGTGCGGCTACTTTATTGGGACCACACCCTAGGGGAGGAGCAAGTCGCAATGCTTTGGGGTGGTGAGCCGCGAGTCATGTGGATGCCAAAATCTCATGATGACCATGCAAAGATTGATCCGCCGGCCGGAAAAACGTTTCAATGCGATCTAGATATCTTGATCAAAGAAGTGAGGATCGCGCCGACTGCAGAGCCTTGGTTTGAAGCGGCCGTTCGCGCCTTCTGTAAAGCTGCACAATTTGATAAGCCAATAATTAAGTCAGATATGACCCGATCTCCAATGCGGTAGCTGTCACGGAAAGTAAGGGTTAGCCAAGGCTGCGGAACATATGGCGAAACATTCTGGCTAACCGTTTAACTAGCCCATTGATTCCATTGCGTTCGTCTTGGCCCTCCGGGCCCACCATCGACTTTCTACCTGTTTGATTTCCCTGCAAATACCTGTAAAAAAAGACTTTGTACCGTGCTTCGGTTCCAACATTGGTTCCAACATGGTGGGTCTTGCAGGTGGTTCCCGTGGCAAAAATTCCCGGCCTTCAGCGCAAAAAGAGCGCCTATTTTTATGTTCGCCGCATTCCTGCGGATATCGCGGCTTTGTTCGGAAATCGGCAGCAGATTACCATTTCCCTCAACACGACAGACTACCGAGTCGCGTCTGAGCGGGCTCGCTTGAAGGCGACCGAGACCGACAGGCAGTTTCAGGATGCCCGTTTAGGTATTTCCACACCTGAAGATCGCGAGAATAAAGCGTCCCGTCACCAGTTGGAGCAAGCGGTGCGCGTCTACCTGTACGAGATAGAACGGGACGCAGAGAGTGCTGCTGTCGCGGACCGCAATCGTGATTACCTGAATGAATGGATGGAAATCTTGGAGTCGCCCTACGAGGTATGGGCAGGCGATATTTACAGGAAGGCTCTTGAAATCGCGAGCCGGTTCCGTGTCAAGGTAAAGCCGGGCGACCATCATTGGCTTGAGTTTATCGGCCTTGTCCATCGGGCGGAGATTGAGCATTGCCGTCGCTCTTTAGATCGCGCGGCTCACATCTTTAGCGTTTCGGGGCATGATAGGCTCTTCTCGGAAGTGTTTGCGACAGCGCCAGCGCCTAAACTTGTAGGTAACAAAGGTCTGACCGTTGATGAGCTGATAACTCGCTTCGAGAGCGACCCTTTGCGGGCCGGGTTATCGGAAAGTGCGGGCAAAAAGTACCTCATTCCATTCGAGGCGCTACGCGAAGTGGCGGGGCGAAATTTTCCAGTCCGCGAAATAGATCGAGCCATGTGCGCCGATATGATCGAGGCCATAGCCGCGTTGCCGCCAAACTATCGAAAGAACAGGGCATTCGATGGAAAGTCGTTGCGAGAAATTGGCGAGATCAATGGCAAGCGAGGCGGTACGAAGCTAGTCCGGGGCACCGTGGAAGTTTACGCACATCACCTCTCGGCATTCTTCAACTATGCAATCGACAAAGGCGTCATCGAAACGAACCCGGCAACGCGGCTGATGGTGGCGGGAGGCTCGCAGCCCGCTCAACGCTTCCCGTTTGATGCCGAAGAACTCAAGAGGCTCATCTCACATCTGCCGGAGTGGAGCGAGGGGAGCCGTGGTCGGTTTTGGCTCCCGCTCATTGCTCTATTCTCCGGGATGCGGCTGGGCGAAGTTATCTGGCTGCGGCATTGCGATATCCGGCAAGTTGATGGCGCTACCTGTTTCGTGCTTGAGCCCACAGAGGACCGCAGCTTGAAAACTAAGGGTTCGGCTCGCGTGGTCCCCGTGCATCCAAGCCTCGTGCAATTCGGCTTCCTAGACGCCACAGAACGCGGTGGTGATGAGCGGGGCAGAATATTTGCCGACCTTCCGGGGCATGATCAGCGGCATGCTGTGGACCTTTTCCAAAAGAGGTTTAGCTACTTTCTTAAGACGGATGTGAAGGTTCGGAAGGGGGTCTCGTTCCATTCGTTCCGTCACAATTTCAGAGACGCGATCCGCCATGCCGGTATTCCCATTGATGTTACCAAGGCGCTCGGGGGATGGGGACGCGGCTCGGGTATTGAAGATCGATATGGGCAAGGGACTAGAGCATCCGTGCTCGCCGGATGGATGGCAAAGATTGAATACCCTGAAATTGACTGGGCGCGGTTCGTGAACGTTGTGGACTAAGTCCCAGAGCCTCACGACACTATTTGCGCGCGTACCGATAGTGGTATGGGTGTTGGGGTTGCTCATCCGTTTTTCAGCTCGTTTCCCTTGGCCTCGTTGCAACCGGTTGCAAACTAGGTGCGACTCCCAATGTTGAATTCATAAGGATGAACGGGAGTTTGGTGCGAGACCGCGGCCTCCTCTGTTTTGTAACCTACATTTGTAGGTTCTCTGTAAGCATATGATTTTTATAGAAATTTTTTGATATTCTGGTTGACCCAGAAGTGTGCCCGAACTACATTTCGGACATCGCAGTAACAACTGCAACCCAAGCCAAAATCAATGGTATCCGACATGTCCCGACGCTCAACGCGCAATGAACAACTGCGCGCAAAATTTGCTTTTGAACACAACCTCTATCCGGGTCCGATTATCCCATCGTGGCTTAGGAGATATCAGGATGAACATCAGGCAAGGGGTGCTGGGCACTCGGGGCAGCCCTTGGCGATACAGCGGAACTGCGCGCTGTCGGAAAGTCAGCAGATCGCACTTGCAGCCAAGAATTATCGGAAGGCGGCCAAAGTCATCGCCCGGCTTGTGGAAGAGGGTGACTACCGAAGGGCGTCAGACAAATGCTTCCGGCTGCTCTTCGCAAAAGGAACGGCGCTGTTGGCTGCGTCTAAAGCAAAACGGCCGCTGAGAGGGCGCCCAGGCCATCCCGCTCCCGGTCTCCAAACACTGGCCCACTTGATATTGTCGCCTGCTATAGATCCTCAAGTTCGTCAGAAACTCAATACCAAGGGGGCGGGCTACCGTGCGACATACGCCTTCAACATCGTCGATCGGGCAAGGCAATGGCTTGTGCGTCTTGCCTTCGGGCCTCTCGCTCGCTTCCATGATGTGCAGACAGGACAACGAGGCCGGTCGGCGCTTGATGCCATACGGCGAGCGGACGAACTTATCAAAGATCCGAAATACAAGGTCGCATGTGAATGCGACATCAAAGATTTCTTTGGCAGTGTTACGGGAGACGTAATTGCCCGACACTATGCAATCCCAGAATGGGTACAAAGAGAGATTGTCACCCTAGAAGGAAAGGAGAACAGGAAGAAAGTCGTATATCAGGGCAGATATACAAATGAGCACACGAGTGAAGACATACAAGGCAAGGTGCGCCACCTGACTCAGGGGTCTGTCGTCTCTCCTTTATTGGCATACGGTCTACTGAGGCGAACCATGGAGCGCTTCCGAGATCGGTATGGTGACCGGGTTGCCGTTGTGAACAACAACGACAATTTCCTGTTGTTGGGCCAATCGAAGGCAGAGTTGGAAGAGGCTTTTTCATCCCTTCTATCGCTCTTGAGGAGCGATGTGTCAGCGGAATTGACGCTAGTAATGAAAGCCGATGTGCGTCCCCTCTCTCGTGGAATTGATTTCTTGGGCTATCGGCTTCAGCGTCGGGCCGCTGAATTTAGAATACGCGCGCCGTCTGCGCGAGTAACAGCCTTACGAGAGTTCGTTGCTGAGGAGCAGCGGCATATCACTTTCTACTTAACCGAGAACCGAGCTGCTGGACGAGCTATAGGAAAAGAGATTTTCCGGGAGATGCTGGTCCGAGTGAAGTCCAAGCTGTCGCCGATGATGCTCGCGGTCGCAGACTACCGGCGGTGTCTTGTATCGATCCTTAAAAGCACCTTCCGGTTGGCTCGGCAATTCCGCCTAGTTGCAACCACGTCTTGGCAAAACTTTCTGTCGTATGTTGAGCGAAACATGCCGAATGAGGCCGCCTTGGGCTCGGCTAGACAGCCGTGTTGCTCCTCACGCAGGTCGAAGCGACTTGCCAGTTATATGATTTCTATTCCGAGGTCACTTTACCAGGACTGAATGGCCCCGAGATTTGTAGACGCCTTCTTTCCTAATTTTGAGGCAGGAAGAGCATCATGAGCAAATCGAATTTCACCGAAGAATTTAAGCGTGACCCGGTTGCGGAGGTTTCGCAGCGTCTCGGCGTTAGCCAGCATTCGCTCTACGAATGGAAGAAGAAGTTTGCCGCGTCGAACGCCAAGGGCAACGACGAGGCCGAGGAGATTAGGCGGCTGAAGAAGGAATTGGCTCGCGTCACCGAGGAGCGAGACATCCTAAAAAAAGCGGCCGCGTATTTCGCCAGGGATGCAAAGTGAAGTACGCGTTCATTGCTCTGCATCGCTTGCAGTTTTCGGTGCGGACGATGTGCCGCCTTCTGCGGGTTCATCCCAGTGGATTTTACGCTTGGTTGAAGAACCCGCTGAGCAGGCGAGCCAACGAGGACAAGCGACAGACCGATCTGCTCCTGAAGGCGTGGGAAGAGAGCGGCAAGGTCTACGGTTATCGCAAGCTGCACGACGACCTTCTCGACCAGGGCGAGATGTGCTGCCCGAACCGGGTTGCGCGTCTGACCCGTCTTGCTGGGATCACGGCACAGATCGGTTATAAGCGCCGTCCTGGCATCTATGGTGGCAGACCGTCTGTCGTCGTCGATAATACGCTCGACCGGCAATTCGACGTGACGGCTCCAGACACTGCCTGGGTGACGGACATCACCTACATTCGAACCTGCGAGGGCTTCGCCTATCTCGCCGTCATCATCGACCTCTATTCGCGTCGTGTGATCGGTTGGGCACTGCGGAGCCGCCAAACCACCGATGTCGTTCTACAGGCTCTGCTTATGGCCGTGTGGCGACGCAAGCCGAAGGAAAAGGTGCTGATCCACTCGGACCAGGGCTCACAGTTCACCAGCATGGACTGGGCCTCGTTCCTGAAGCACCACAATCTGGTTCACTCGATGAGCCGACGCGGCAACTGCCATGACAATGCGGTGGCCGAGAGCTTCTTCAATCTTCTGAAGCGGGAGCGGATACGTCGCAGGGTCTACCGTTCACGCGATGAAGCTCGCCAGGACGTGTTCGACTACATCGAAATGTTCTACAACCCGAAACGCAAACACGTCAGGAACGGGATGCTGTCGCCCGTAGAGTTCGAGAAGCAGCAGAAAATCTAACCCGGGGGTGTCTACGAAACTCGGGGCCATTCAAAGAGCTTTGCAAAGCTAACGGGTTTAGCGCTGATGGTTGTGACGCTCATAAGCCACAGCACGACCAAAGCTGATTGTCCGGCGGCAGATAACCGAAAAAGCATGACAGCCCGCTGCTCACACGTAAACTGAGGTGTATTATGCCAAAGGGAAACCGCAGGCAACGACCGAGGCTTATATGGCCTGACATAGAGATAGGCGACTGGTCGGGGGAGTTTGCTGGATCTCCGTCAGGAAGCATCGGGCAGAATGTGCAGCCCGGTCCGCCCCTCACAACCATCGAGTTTACCTACCTCATCGTCGGCGCGTCGGTCGTCTCGCCGGTATCAAAATTCCGATGGCCAGCGATTGTCGCCTTCTGGGTGCCGACAATACTGAAGCCGCCCTGCAATGACGTTGGATCCATGTTTAAATCGCATGACCTGCCATCTCTAAACCTGAGCTTCGAAATTACGAGAAATCAGTACTCTGACATCTGCTGGTTGTTTAGGGAAAAGCTGCTCAAAGATTTTCATTTTTCGGTACTCCCCCAAAGCGACAGCCAATGGCCTCTTAAGGGGTGGGGTGCGAGTTTTGAACTCTAGAACCCTCGGCGTACCGTGCGTTTGCAACGCGTTGCAAAAAAGAAGCCGGCATGGTTCCAACATTGCTTCCAACATCTTAATATATGCCGTTGAATTTGTTTATAAAAAATAATTTGGTCGTCCTCCCTCCGGGCCCACCAAAAACTTATGTCTAGTCGCTTTCACTGTAATCGACGTAGATTGTCCCAACAGGCTTTCCAACTCGGTCCGTGACCTCGTGGTACCCGTCATCGAATTCGTGTTTCTCAAGCCGATCAGCCAAGGCTCGCAGCACGTCGGCGGCCCACTTATTAAGGACCGCTCGGGTGGGGCCGGCAAAATTGAGTTCAACATCGCACGTGAGATAATTCGCAAGATGCTCATGCATGACAAGTTTTCTCAGTTGGAGTGGGGACGGCAGACTATTCGCCGCGAGAGATGGGGTTGGGAATTCTGTTCGATATCCAGCCCAAGGATCCGGGAAAGCACTACTTTCCCTTGCCGGCCTTCGCCATTTCGGCGCGCAACTGCCTGATTTCGCGAAGCAGTTCGACTATCGGCTCGCTGATCGGTTCAAACCTTGTGACATTATGTTCGTTTTGATCACCGCCAGCGTCGGAAACGAGTGTCCGTTGTAACCGGCTGATGATCTCCGCGTTCAGTGAGCGGCTGTTCTTTTTAGCCTCGTCTTTCAACTCGCCGCGCATCCTGTCTGGAAAGCGCAGCACGAACTGATCTTGTTTTGCGCTGGGAAAGTCACCCCGGGCCATTTCACATTCCAATCTGCTCTTGCAGCAACTCTCATGCTCCCGTCACCCTCGAAGGATCGTGGACCTTCATCAACGACATGCAAATTCGCGGCACGCTTACGTCGCCAATCGTCACGCTGTTCAGCGCTTCGGCGCTTCTGTGGGTGCATTTGTCGGTGCTGGGTAGTCGTCCTTGAAGGCCCAGCGTCTGACCCCTTTGAAGATCAGCAGCCACATCGTACCGGTTATCAAAAGCAGGAACACTCTCATCGCAGACAGGCCCCCAACACGACGCCGACGACAAGGATTGCCGTCAGTGGCATGAAAAAGCGCATCAAGGTTTCCGTTCCCTGTTTTCGAAGGCGAAATTGCCGTCGATATCCACCCCGGCGATCAGCTTTGATGATGTTCAGATGAAGGACAAAGCCACATCGTGGGCCATTGGAGTTCCCACAAGATAGGAGCCGATTAAACGGCCTGCTTGTCGGCGCCCGCCAATTGCTTGTCTTGAGCTGCCACCAATTGGATCACTGATCCACAACCGCCGGCAGACCGACGCCGCTGTTGGAAACGGGTTTGTAATAGGCATTGTAGATTAAAAGCAGAGAGGCGGCGAAAAACGCTGCGACCATGAGAAAGAGGATAGTGCGAGCGGTCATTGTTCACCTGGGGCGTGCCGACATCGGCCACAGTGAACACCGGTATCCAATTTAAGTTCCGTGCCAAAGGAGAGGCACAAGACCAAATCAGGGTCAGAGCTTCCGGCTCGTTGGGTTTGGTCATATGGCGCGGAAATCAGAGTGCGGCCGGAAACGGATCGACCATTGCAGCCTCTACCGCCAATAACTGTCCGATAGCCAATTGATATTGGTGATTTCCGCGATGCACTACAGGCCCATCATCCTTCTTCAGTCAGCGTTCCCGGCGTCAGTCAACGTTCCCCTCGTCAGTTGACCAATTGCGGCGCCGAGATCTGCGGACCGACGCCCTCGGGGACGGGGACCATGGTCTCGTCGTAATTGGTGTTGAGAACGAGGTTCGGGGCCTTCGACAGGTGCAGGCGGCGCACGACGATCGCCGTGTAGGCGGAACCGTCGGCCACCTTGTTGTTGGCCGCGACGATCAGGTTGCCGTTCGGCAGGTAGATCGTGCCGATCAGTTTTCTTGCCTTGTTGCTGGTGATGACGAAATCAGCTTCGTCGGATTCCCTGTCCTGAAATGCGACAAGGCCGGCCAAAGGACCGGAGACCGGCGCTTCAATATCGACCTGGCTGCTGCTTTCGAACAGGAAGCTTGCGTTCGGCCCGGTGAAATAGAAGCCAACGCCCTTTGCCTCCACGATCGAGCTTGACTCGATCACCAGCGGGCCGTCCTTGATGATGTAGACGCCGGGCTTCAAGGTCACTTCCGACGAGGCCTTGATCGTCAGCCCGCCGCAATAGACACCGGGCTGAAGCGAGCCAATGAAATGACTATAGGCGGCATCCTTTTCCTTGCAGGACCCGACAACCGGCGCCGGGCGCGAAGCAAGGGGATCGACGACGGCGGGACAATCCGTCAGCGGGATTTCCTGGTCAAAATTCTTCGGTGCTCCGTCATAGCCACCCGCCGTGCAGGTCAGTTGCGCGATCAGGTTGGAATTGTCGGTCGCGATCAGGCCAGACGTGCTGTCCGAATTGGAATAGACAGCGCATTTCGGCGCCGAGATGACAGCTTTCGTTTCCAGGGAGACGGTGCCTGCATCCGATTCGTCGAGGCCGATCACGCAGATGTTGGAGCTGTTGTTGGTGCGCGCCGTGGCGGAAACGACGATCTGCGGACTGCCGACGAAATAGCCGGCGACAAAATAGGGATGATTGTCTTCGGCCAGCGTTACCGTCACCTGCCGGCGGACAGGATCGACCTCAACCTTGGCATCCACGGTGCCGTTGATGCCGGTTCCCTTGTGCGCTTCCAGAAAACCCTCGACGATCGCGTTTGCGGCCTTGACGGACCATCCGTTGAGGGAGGCTTCCTTCGCAGACGCCAGCGCCGACGCATCGGCGATGTCCTGGAGATTGGTCTTGTGTGCGATCAGGGAATTGAAGTCGACGGCGGCGCCCGCGAGCCCGATGAACACCGGAGCGACGATCGCTGCGGCCAGGGCGAAATTGCCTTTGCAGCAGTTCATCAGATCGTTCAGGCGCCGCAGCAGGGCACGCAGGCAGAATGTCATTGTCCGCCCGTCCATGGCTGGTCGAGAATGGCGGGAACGCCGGAAGGCGGCAGAGGACGGGAGAACAGAAAACCCTGGACCAGATCGACGCCGGCGGCCCGGACTTCGGCGAGTTCCTGTTCCGTCTCGATGCCCTCCGCAACGGATGTCAGCTCAAGGTCGCGTGCGAGATGCGCAAAGGCGTGCAGGAATTTGCGGGTGACATGATCGGTGGTGCAGCCCTGCACGATCGATCGGTCGACCTTGATTTCCGAGAATGGACAAAGCCGTAGGAGCTCGAAGCTGGAAGCCCCCATGCCGTAATCGTCAAGCGACAATCGGAAGCCGATCATTCTCAACCTGATCAGTGCCTCGACCAGTCGCGAGGCTTCCTTCGGCAGCGACTTCTCCGTGACCTCCAGGCAGATCATGGTGGGGTCGATGCGAAAGTCATCCGTCATCGACTGAATGGAGGTGACGATTTCCGGCTGCTCCAGGACGCAGGCATCCAGATTGATCGAGACGGTGGGTCTGTCGGGGCGGCCGCTCCAGACCCTGGCGTCAGACAGGACGGCCCTGGCGATCGTCCGCGACATGTCGGCGAGATCGGCCGGGGAGGTAAGTGATGCAAAAAGCATTTGCGGGCCATGGACCAGGCCGTCCTTCGCGGTCAGCCGGACAAGCGATTCCAGCCCGACCACCTTGCCGGAGCGAAGGTCGTATTGCGGCTGGTAATATGGCGTCAGCTCGACATCATCGCTGGCCGGATTGCCGGCAAGGCGAAGGTTCGACCGCCGCCCGCGCTGTGCCGCTTGCTGGAGCGCTGACGCGACAGCGTCAATTTTCAATGGCTTTGGAAGTGCGCCGAGGACCGAAATGCCCAGCATCTTGCCCATGGCTTCTGCGGATCTCAGCACCGCAGGCGTTTCGCCACTGGAGATGATGATATTGCCGTCAAAGCCGGATTCGGAGGCCGCACGCATGAACCCCAGGCCGTCGATATCGGGCATGTTGAGATCGAGCAGGACGACATCGATCGTCGAGCCGCCGGCACGCATGGCTTCGAGCCCCCTGCTGCCATTGCACGCCTTGGCGACCGACCCCGAGGTCAGCGACGACAGGATACTGTCGGCGACCATGGTGTACATGGGGTCGTCGTCAACGATGAGGCAGTTCAACTGATGCAGCATGCAGGGCTCTCCTAGCATTCAGGAGACGACGGAACGGCTAATATTCCCTTACAAAAAGGCACCCTGAACCTAGTATTATGGGCACAAGGTTAACCATTCTCTGCAGGTCGGTTGATTAAGACATTCGTGCGATCCTTGGGAGCCAAGAGGATTTCGCATGTATCTGGACACACCCATTTCCACCCGCATCTCGCGGATTGTCATCTCCGCCGTCGGCTTCGGCATGGCGACCAGCGTCGGGTTGTTCCTGCTTTCGGATTTCCGGCAGGCGATGAAGGCAGAGACCCTGCGCTATCAGAGCGCGGCTTATGCTTTCGCCGCCGCGGCCAGCGACGGTGTTTCGGATCACAGTCAGCGCCAGGTGCTTGAGGTTATCCGGGGCGTGCGGGAATTGCCTGACGTCGTCTACGTTGCCGCACTGGACAGCAAGGGGGCGGTGATCGCCGAAATTGGGGCTGGAGCAAGCCTCGTCAACAACGATCCCGCAGCAAGCTCCATCCTGCCGAGTTCGATTCAAGTCCGGGCCGAGGTCCGAAAGGCCGGCAAGGCGATCGGTGCGATCGAGATGCATGCCGAGGTGGCGAGCCTGTGGGAGCGCTACCTCCAGGCCTTCGCTCTTTCCGGCCTGATCGGCCTGGTGCTGGTGATCGCGACGTCGTTCGCGGCACGTGTTCATGTGTCGCGCGTGGTGCGCCCCTTGCAATCGCTGGCCGATGAATTCCTCGACATCGGCGCCCGATCGGACCTGACGCGGCGGCTGCCAAAGGAGCGAAACGACGAAGTGGGCGTGCTGGTCGAAGCCTTCAACGAGATGTTCGGTCATATCGATGAGCGAGACAGGCTGTTGCGCAAGCACAGCGAAACGCTGGAGGAGACCGTCGAACATCGGACGGCAGAGCTGCGCCTGGCAAAGGATGAGGCGGAAAATGCCAATCAGGCCAAGTCGACCTTTCTTGCGACGATGAGCCATGAAATCCGCACGCCGATGAATGGCATGATGGTTATGGCGGAAATGCTTGCGGCGGCCCATCTCGCGCCGCGCCACCAGCGCTATGCGGAGATCATTACCCGCTCGGGCAAGAACCTGCTCCACATCATCAACGACATCCTCGATTTCTCGAAGATCGAGTCCGGCAAGATCGAGCTTGAGGAGATCGAGTTTTCACCTGATGCGATCGTCGAGGATGTCACCTGCCTGTTTGCAGAACGGGCAAGGGAGAAGAACCTGTCGATGGCGATCCATGTTTCGCCCGCGGTTCCGCTGAAAGTGATCGGGGACCCTGTCCGGCTGACGCAGATTATCAGCAACCTCGTCAACAACGGGCTCAAATTCACCGAAAGGGGCGGGGTAACGATTTCCGTCGATCTCGCCACCGGCCGCCCCGATGAGATCCGCTTGACCGTCGAGGACACAGGCGTCGGCATTGCAGAAGAAAACCTGGGGCGGATTTTCACCAAGTTCAGCCAGGCCGATTCCAGCATCACGCGCAAGTTCGGGGGCACAGGTCTTGGTTTGTCGATTTCCAGGCAGCTGACCGAATTGATGGGCGGGCGCGTAGAGGTGGAAAGCCGTGTCGGGGTCGGATCGAAATTCATCGTGACGATTCCTTTTGCTGTCACGGAACGAGCCGTACCGCAGCATCTCGCGCGAGAACTGACGGTCGCCGTTCTGGATGGCGACGGGATTTCACGTCGGGCGATCGCCGGTGCGCTGCTCGATCGCGGGGTGCGCGTGATCGAGGATGTCGATGGCGCGCACGATGCGGTCTTCGTTCGCGCCGGGGATGCGGCCTGCACCGAACTGGACAAGACGGACAAGCCGATCATCCTGGTGCGCTCATTCGCGGCGAATTCAGTGGCCTTGCCGGGCGGCAGGTCACCGCTTGCCGATGTGCCGATGCCGGTTTCTAGAGGGTTCTTCGACCGGTTCTGTGAGGAGCTGGATCGCGGGCAGCTTTCGTCGCTGAGGCAGAACGCCGAACAGGCCAAGGCATCCGAGGTTCCAGATCTCCGGACTCTTCGTGTGCTTGCGGTGGATGATGTTGCTGTCAACCGGGAGGTGCTGGGCGAGGCGCTGAGGACCTTCAACATCGATTGTGATGTCGCCGACAGCGGCCCGGCCGCCTTGGGTGCGCTCGGCGACGTCGCCTATGATGTCGTCTTCATGGATTGTTCGATGCCGGACATGGATGGTTTCGAGGCGACACGGGAAATCCGGAAACTGGAAGCGGGCATGGGGCGGCACCCGAGCCGTGTCGTCGCGCTCACCGGGCATGTCATGGGCAAGGATGCCGGCCGCTGGAAGGAAGCTGGAATGGACGGCTATCTGGCAAAGCCGTTCAACATTGCACAGCTTTTGCAGGTTTTCCGCGATCTCGGTGTTGTCGACTTGGCAACCGCTGTGGTGGAGACCGTGGACGCGCCGACGCCAGGCGACGATCTGCTGGAACAGCCTTTGCTCTCGCCGGAAACGCTGGAGATGTTCGAGGCGATCCGGGCGAGCACGGGGACCGACCTAAGGGCAAAGATTTTCGGGCTCTTCCGTGAAAGTGCCTTTTCCGCGTACGAGGTTGCAGTCACTGAAGTGCGTGCGGGAAGCGAGGATGCAAGGCGGCTCGTTCATGCCTTGAAATCAAACTGCTCAAGTGCCGGAGCGGCGAGAGGCATGGCGATCTGCCAGAAGATCGAGATGATGTTGGTGGCCGGCCAGTCTCCGCAGGAAACCTTGGTCGATGCATTGGGTGCGGCGCTCACCGAAACATTCGCGGCGATGGCGGAGCTCATGGAGGACGAGGAGTCTCGCGCTGCCTGAGCGGGCGGAGATTAGGACGTGGCATGGCGATCGGTCAGTCGCGCCTTGGACTATTTCGTTAGAGAAATCGTTTGGCTGGTGATCGGAACAAACACTTTGGCCTGCCGATCCTGACCGCCGACCGCGCCTGTTGACACGATGGCAGCCGTTATTCCGATCATGACGAGAAACAGGAACAGGATCATGCCTCCGAGCGAGGATGACGGTCGCGTTTTGTTTTCATAGGGCATTGTCGTTTCCCGTTCATCGATTGCTGTTCCAGCCGCTATGTCGGGGCGACGACGCGGCGCCACCCTTTCAGAAATAGCCTACGTCATTCCCACGTGCCGATGATGACAATGGCGCCAACGAGAAGGATCGGGCGATCCGTTTTTCTCCTCGTTGGCGTCAAGTGCACCGGGCACGCTATCGACGGTTTACTGGATGACCTGAACGACGGTGCGGGTCTGGGGATCGACGATCACGCGCTGCTCGTTGACCACGGTATAAGAATAGCGCGGGTCATCGGCGATGGGAGTCAAAACCACTTCCTGGGGCACCGGCTTTCCGACCACGATCGGCTGCTTAACGACAACCGATTGCTGGACAGGCTGCTGCTGAACATAGGTCACCACGCGCTGCGGCGGCGGATCGATGGCTGTGCCGGCAACTGCGCCGACGACACCGCCGACTGCTGCTCCCACAGGGCCGCCGACGATTGCGCCGGTCACTGCGCCACCTGCGGCGCCGGTCACGGTGCTGTCCTGGGCGAACGCGACTGAACCAAGCGTACCCGAAACAAGTGCCGCTGCGAGAATGAGTTTCGTTTTCATAACAAGCTCCTTTTCGTAATTCACGGGAGCAAGAACGTCAGGCGTCCAAAGCCGTTCCACCAGAATGTCAGTCATTCCGGTGAAGCGGGATGCGTTTCAAGGGAATGCCGAAGGCAACATGCTGTAATTTCTCGGTAAAATTCGATTGTTCAACAACGTCGACAGTCTGAAAGACAGCGTGATCCTAGCGCTGGCGGTCTGGGATGATAGTGGAAATACCGTCTTGGCGCTGTTTACGATCATGAAAATCCCGCCGTGAAACCCTCGAGACTGGTGGGCCGGCCGGGCATTTCCCGGGGAAATGGTAGTCGATATGAATTATAATTCATTGCATGAATTAAATTGACATTCGTTTTCCGTTGCGGTTAGGTGCCCATACCGGACTTCGAGGAGGAACTCCGGATTTCACTGGACCATCGGACGCTCGAAGTGGCGCCACGGGACATTTTGGAGGGGCTTCGGCCTCGAGGAGGAATCTTGCGCAAATTTCTAGGCACGACCGCATTGGCGGTCCTCGCATCCACGCTTTTCGCTGGCGCCGCCAGCGCCGAAACGGAAAATCCGTTCCGCTGCAAGCCCGGCGAAAAATACGTGATGAACGTCATGGTTTCGGGTGTCGAATACTGGTTCCCGGTCTATGAAATGTTCAAGCAGGCCGGCCAGCAGCTCGGTTGCGAGACGGCCTATACCGGCACGCCGGAATATGACGTCAACAAGCAGATCGCCACGTTCGACCAGGCGCTGGCTCAGAACCCTGCCGGCATCCTCGTCCATCCGATGAACTCGGACCCGTTCATCGAGCCGATCAACCGGGCGATCGACCAGGGCACGGCGGTCGTCACCTTCGCCGCTGATGCGCCACTCTCGAAGCGCATTTCCTTCATCACGTCCGACAATACCCGCGAAGGCACCTATGCAGCCGATGCGATTGCCGAAAAGCTCGGCGGCAAGGGTGAATATGCGGTTCTGGAAAATCCCGGCCAGGACAATCACGACAAGCGCATCGCCGCCTTCATTGCCCGCATGGAGGAAAAATATCCGGACATGAAGCTGGTCGGCCGTGCTGCCTCCAACCAGGATCCGAACAAGGCCTATCAGGGCCTGATGAGCCTCAAGCAGGCTCATCCGGATCTCGGTGCCGTCTTCATGCCGGAAGCCAACTCGGCGATCGGCGCCTCGCAGGCAAACCAGGAAACCGGTGGCAAGATCCTCGTCATGTGCGCCGACGTTAACGCCAACATTCTCGACATGATCAAGGCCGGCAAGGTCTTCGGTTCGATCAACCCGAACCAGGGCATGCAGGGTTACATGGGCTTCATGCTGCTGTGGCTCGCCAAACATCCGGAATTGATCGACCCGATGAACGACGCCAAGCGCGCCGGCTTCAACCCGATGAGCATTCCCTTCGTCGATAACGGCCTGTCGATCGTCACGGCCGACAATGCCGACGACTTCTACTGGGACAAGTACCTCAAGCGGCGGGGCACGAAGGGGATCGACGAGTAACCCCTTTTGCTGCCGGCTGTCCGGGTTTGTCCCGGGCAGCCACCACAAGTCTTGATGAGGATCATCTGATGGCGTCCCAGCCGGTTCTGGAAATCCGAAATGTCAGTAAGCACTTCGGTGCGGTGAAGGCCCTGACGGATGTTAGCTTCAGCCTCGATCGCGGCGAGGTCCATGCGCTGTGCGGCGAAAACGGCGCAGGCAAGTCGACTCTGATGAACATCATCGCGGGCGTGCTGCAGCCGAGCGAAGGCGAGGTTCTGGTGGATGGCGCGGTCGTCAGGGTGACGTCGCCCGCCGTGGCGCAATCGCTCGGGCTTGGGCTTGTGCATCAGGAAATCGCGCTCTGCCCGGATGCGACGGTGGCTGAAAATATGTTCATGGCCGCGACCAACCGGCGCCGTTCGCCCTTCATGAATTACCGCAGGCTGGAGCGGGATGCCCAGGCCGTGATGAACCGGCTGGCGCCGATCGACGTGCGCCGCAAGGTGGCCGACCTGTCGATTTCCAGCCAGCAACTGGTCGAGATCGCCAAGGCGCTGACGCTCGATTGCCGTGTGCTGATCTTCGACGAGCCGACGGCGGCGCTGACGGAGGCCGAGGCGCAGGTGCTGTTCGGCATCATTCGCGACCTGAAGGCGCAGGGCATTTCTATCATCTATATCAGCCATCGCATGGCGGAGATTTTCAGCCTCTGCGACCGGGTCACCGTGTTCCGCGACGGGCGCTATGTCTCGACCGAGAGGGTGGCCGATATCACGCCTGACGATGTGGTGCGTCGCATGGTCGGCCGCGAAATCACGCAGCTTTATCCGGAAAAGCAGACGGCGAACGAGCGCTCTGCGGAAATCATTCTCGATGTGCGCCAGCTTGGCGATGGCGAGCGCTTCCGCGAGGTGAGCTTTGAGCTGCGCAAGGGTGAAATCCTCGGGATCGGCGGTCTGATCGGCTCGGGCCGGACGGAGATCGCCGAGGGTATCTGCGGGTTGCGTCCGGTCACGCAGGGTGAGGTATCGATAAACGGCAAGCGGCTGCAGGCCCGGTCCTATGCGCAAGCCGTGCGCGATGGGTTGGTCTATCTTTCCGAGGATCGCAAGGGCAGCGGCGTCTTTCTCGATCTGTCGATTGCACAGAACATCGCAGTGCTCGATCTGAAATCGCTGACGGGGCCGCTCGGATTGTTGAATTCGAGGGCGGAGGCCGATCGCGCCACGGACCTCGTCCGGCGGCTTGGCGTGCGCATGGGCGGCATCGGCATGCCGGTCTCGTCGCTCTCGGGCGGCAACCAGCAGAAGGTGGCGATCGCCAAGCAACTGGCGGTCAATCCCAAGGTCATCCTGATGGACGAACCGACGCGCGGCATCGATGTCGGCGCGAAATCCGAAATCCATCGGCTGCTGCGCGATCTCGCGCGCTCGGGCATCGGCATCGTCGTCATTTCCTCGGAGCTGCCGGAACTGCTCGGGCTTTGCGACCGGGTGCTGGTGATCCGCGAAGGGGAGATCGCCGGCGAAGTCGGGGAGGGAGAGATGACCGAGGAGGCCATCATGCGGCTCGCCTCCGGCATCGGCACTGAGATGAATTCAAAGGCATCAGAGCATGCCGCGTGAAGAAAAAGCAGGGGCAGGAGACAGGACCATGGCGAACGCAACTTTGACAACGGCACAGCAGGCGCGCGCGCCCGGCTGGAAGCGGCTGGGGACCATGCGGGAAGCGGGGTTGATCGCGATCATTCTGACCCTGTGCGTCATCATGACCTTTGCCTCGCCGCACTTCCTGACGCTCGGCAACCTGCGGGCGATGCTGATGTCCTTTTCGGTGGAGGGGATCGTCGTCGTCGGCATGACCATCCTGCTGATCGTCGGCGGCATCGACCTGTCGGTCGGCTCGGTCGTCTGCTTCTCCATGGTGGTGTCCGGATCCTTGTTCCTGATGGGGATGGATCCGTGGAGCGCTTCACTGGCCGGCATTATCGCAAGCGGGCTGATCGGCTGCATCATGGGCTTCTTCGTGACGGTGGTGGGGCTCAACCACTTCATCACCTCGCTCGCCGCCATGGTGATCGTGCGCGGGGTCTGCCTGATCATCACCAAGGGCACGCCGCTGTCGCTGTTCACGCTGCCGCCATCGTTCAAGGCGATCGGGCAGGGTACGTTCTACGGTGTTCCCTACGTCATCCTGATCTTTGTCGCCGTCGTCGTCCTCTTCGATTTCCTGCTGCGCAAGGCGACCGCCTTCCGCAAGGTCTTCTATACTGGCAGCAACGAGAAGGCGGCGCTCTATTCCGGCATCAAGACCAACCAGGTGAAGTTCTGGGTGACTGTTCTCTGCGCCACGCTTTCCGGTGTTGCCGGTGTGATCTACATGTCCCGCTTCGGCGCGGCGACGCCCACCTTCGGCGTCGGCATGGAACTCAACATCATCGCCGCGGCGGTGATCGGCGGGGCGTCGCTCAATGGCGGCTCGGGCACCATCCTCGGCGCAATTCTCGGTATCGCACTGCTTTCGGTCGTGACAAGCTCGCTGATCTTGCTTGATGTCTCGGTCTACTGGCAGGATATGATCAAAGGCTGCATCCTTCTTGCGGCTGTTTCCATCGACCATTTCCTGCACAAGCGGAAGGCTGCCTGACATGTCGCCCAACCGGCCCATCGCCAAACTCAAGACCGCAACGGCACCGCGCGAGGAAATCGTTATCGCCCGGCAGATGCACCAGGCACTGGTCCTGCACTTCCTCGAAGGCCTGACGCAGGCGCAGATCGCCGACCAGCTCGGTATATCGCAGCCCACCGTCAACCGGC
Source organism: Rhizobium sp. Leaf453 (assembly GCF_001425605.1). Taxonomy (GTDB): domain Bacteria; phylum Pseudomonadota; class Alphaproteobacteria; order Rhizobiales; family Rhizobiaceae; genus Pararhizobium. The sequence continues at coordinate 62,650 of NZ_LMRG01000023.1, forward strand.
TGATCAAGCGCGGTCGCCAGCTTGGCCTCGTCGAAATCAAGATCAAGTCGCCGGTCGAGCCGCTGGTGGACATGGAAGAGCAGCTTCTGGCGCTGGGCGGCATCAGCCGCGCGGTTGTCGTGCCCACCGTTTCCGATAATCCGCAGACGGCGCTTCAGGCAGTCGGCGAGGCAGCGGCCCGTCTGCTGCTGGAGGAAATTTCCGATGGCGATACGATCTGCATCACCGGCGGCAAGGGTGTCGGCGCTGTTGTCGCCGGCCTGCAACCGCCGCGCCGCTTCGATGTCGAGGTGATCCCGGCCACCGGCTGTGTCCAGGGCAAGCACTATACCGACGTCAATCACGTCTCGACGCTGATGGCGGACCGGCTGGGCGGACGCTCCTACCAGATCCATGCGCCGCTGTTTGCCGACAGCGCCGCCGAGCGCGGCATGCTGATGAACATGCGTTCCGTCGCCGATGTCTTCCAGCGTGCGCGGGATGCGAAAGTGGCGATCGTCGGCATCGGTTCGATCCTGTCGGACGATTCCAGCTATTACGACCTGCATCCGTCATCGAGCACCGACCGTGCCGCGATCGAGCGCTCGGGCGCATCCTGCGAGCTCCTGGCGCATCTGCTCGATGAGCGTGGCCAGGTCTGCGACTACAGCCTCAACCGGTCGCTGGTGTCGCTGACCTTGCCGGAATTCGCGTCGATCCCGATGAAGATCGGCGTGGCGAGCGGCCCGAACAAGGCGAGCCCGATCCTCAGTGTCATCCGTGGCCACCATCTCGATACGCTGGTGACGGACGAGGCGACGGGGGCACGGGTACTGGAACTGGCAGGCGAAGGGAAATGGGCATGAACATTCAGCATCAAGGCGGGCAGCACCAGAGCGGTGAGCAACTCACACGCGAGATCGGCAAATCCGGCGTCCAGGCTTCGGCGGTCGGACTCGGCACCTGGGCGATCGGCGGCTGGATGTGGGGCGGGACCGATGAGGCCGAATCCATCGCCGCGATCCAGGCTTCGCTCGATGCCGGCGTCACGCTGATCGACACCGCGCCGGCCTATGGATTGGGGCGCTCTGAGGAGATCGTCGGCAAGGCGATTGCCGGGCGGCGTGACAAGGCGGTGATCGCAACGAAATGCGGGCTGGTCTGGCACACGCAGAAGGGGCGGCATTTCTTCGATCAGGACGGCAAGCCGGTTCACCGTTATCTCGGCCGAGATGCGATCCTGCATGAGGTCGAGCAGAGCCTGAAGCGGCTCGGCACCGATTACATCGATCTCTACATTACCCATTGGCAGGATCCGACGACACCCGTCGAGGAGACGATGCGGGCGCTGGAAGACCTGCGGACAGCCGGCAAGATTCGCGCGATCGGCGCCAGCAATGTCAGCCGCGCCGATCTCGAGGCCTATATCGAAACGAGTGGTCTCGACGCGATCCAGGAGCGGTTCAGCATGATCGATCGCGAGATCGAAGGGGAATTGCTGCCGCTCACCAAGGCGAACAGCATTGCGACGCTCAGTTATTCGTCGCTGGCGCTTGGATTGCTCTCCGGAACGGTCGGCCCGGATCGCGTCTTTTCCGGCGACGACCAGCGCAAGACCAATCCGCGCTTTTCCGTCGGCAACCGGCAGAAGGCCGCGGCCTTTGCGGAAGCGATCCGGCCGGTGGCGGACAAGCATGGGGCGAGCATCGCGCAGGTGGTCATTGCCTGGACGCTGGCACAGCCCGGCGTGACCTTTGCGCTGTGCGGTGCGCGCAATCCGGCCCAGGCGCTCGACAATGCGCGGGCGGGGACGATCAGACTGGATGCGGCCGAGCTTTCGGCCATCGATGCGGCCATAGCGGCAAAACTGACCGATATGGACAGGTAGCGGATCACCAAGATGAAACGTGAAGAGATATTGAACGGGCTCCGCGAAGGCCCGAAGGTGGACGTGTGCGTCATCGGCGGCGGCATCAACGGCATCAGCGTCTTTCGGGAACTGGCGCTTCAGGGGCTGAGCGTGCTGCTGGTCGAGAAACACGACTATTGCTCCGGCGCGAGTTCCGCCCTGTCGCGCATGGTCCATGGCGGCCTGCGTTATCTGGAAAACGGCGAGTTCAGCCTGGTGAAGGAATCGCTTGTCGAGCGCGACCGGCTGTTGCGCAACGCTCCACACTATGTCGCGCCGCTACCGACGACGGTGCCGGTATTCGATATCTTCTCCGGTCTCGGTAATGGCATTGTCCGGTTCCTGGGGCTAAGCCGCCGGCCGAGCCGGCGCGGCGCAATCGCCATCAAGGCGGGGCTCGGCATCTATGATTTCCTCACGCGCAAGCGTGCCCTTATGCCCCGTCATCAGTTTCGCGGCCGGCGCACGACGCTGGAAAAATGGCCGGCGCTCAATCCGGGTATCAAAAGTTCCGCCACCTATTTCGACGCCTGGGTCAGCCATCCGGAGAGATTGGGGATCGAACTGTTGCAGGACGGTATCGCCTCGAACGGTGCGGCGCTCGCCCTGAATTATACGGAACTGCGACGGGAAGCCGGCGGCGGTTATGTGCTGGAGGATCGGATTGGTGGTGCATCTCTTGTTATTCAGCCCGGCCTGATCATCAACGCCACCGGCGGCTGGATCGACTTGGCCAATGAGACGCTGTTTTCGCCACAAACGCGACCGGCACCGCTGATGGGGGGCACCAAGGGGTCGCATCTGATCGTCGACAACGCCCAGCTTTACGACGCGCTGGCCGGCCACATGATCTATTACGAGAACGAGGATGGGCGCATCTGCATCCTCTTTCCCTATCTCGGTAAAGTGCTGATCGGCTCAACGGATATTCGCGTCGATGATCCGGAAACCGTGCGCTGCGAGGCGGACGAGCGGGACTATATCCTGCAATCGCTCGCCTTCGTGTTGCCGGATATCGCCATCCGGCGCGAGGAGATTGTTTTCCAGTTTTCCGGCGTGCGGCCGCTGCCGGCCAGCAATGACAGTTTTACCGGCCGTATCCCGCGCGACCATTTCTGCACGGTGCTGGAGCCCGGCGATGGCGGTCCTCCGGTGCTCTGCATGATCGGCGGCAAGTGGACGACGTTTCGGTCTTTCGGCGAAATGGCTGCCGATATGGCGCTGGAGAAGCTCGGCAAGGTGCGTCGCGTGGCGACAACGGAGCGGCCGATCGGTGGCGGGCGAGGATTTCCGGAGAATGCGACCATCTGGCTGTCGCAACTTTCTGCAAGGACAGGCCTTTCCAGCGAGCGCATGGTCGCGCTGTTCTCTCGCTACGGCACGGATGCTGCGGCGGTCACCGACTTCATCGTGGCCGGCGCAGAGACGCCGATGCCGCACCGTGATTACTCGACGCGCGAGTTGCAGTTCTTGATCGAGACCGAAGCCGTCGAACATCTGGACGATCTGTTGTTGCGGCGCACGACGCTCGCCATTTCCGGCGAACTCTCGCTCGACATGGTCGATGCATGCCTCGACGTCCTGGCGCGGGAAAAGCGTTGGACGCCAGCACGATGCGCCAGCGAGCGCATCCGATTTCTCACCCTTTTCAGCGAACGGCACGGTGTCGATGAACCCATGCTGGCCGCACGCAACGAACCAAGGAGCACAGAATGCGACACAACAGCAAAGTCCGGATGAACCGGCTGTTCGGCGGCGGTCGCTGCCTCGACGTGGCGATCGATCATGGCGTCTGCAACGAACCGTCCTTCCTCGACGGGCTGGAGGATATCCAGGCGGTCGTCAACTCGCTGGTTGCTGCCGGTCCGGATGCGATCCAGATGAATTTCGGCCAGGCGGACCTGTTGCAGGATTTGCCCGGCAAGGATAAGCCGGCGCTCGTCATGCGCCTCGACATGGGCAATCCCTATAACCGCATCCGCCACCGCGACATGTGGGCGGTGCTGCAGAATGAGGCGGAGCCGCTGATCGGCGCCTTGCAGATGGACGCGGCCTGCGTCGTCGTCAACCTGTTCATGCTGCCGGATGAGCCGGACCTGTTTCGCCAGTGCGTGGCAAACATATCCCGCGTGCGGGCCGATTGCGACAAGTACGGCATGCCGCTGATGATCGAGCCGCTGGTGATGCAACCGGTGACCGAACGCGGCGGCTACATGGTCGACGGCAATGCCGAGAAGATCGTGACCCTGACGCGGCTTGCGCGCGAGATGGGCGCCGATATCGTCAAGGCCGATCCCACGGACAATCCGGAGGATTTCCACAGGGTCGTGGAGGCAGCGCGATGCCCGGTTCTGGTGCGTGGCGGCGGCAAGGAGGATCTGCGGGCTGTCTTTGACAAGTCGGCGGCCTTGATGCGGCAGGGTGCAATGGGCATGGTCTATGGACGCAATATCTACCAGCATGCCAATCCGGGTGCGGTGGTGCGCGGCCTGAGGGCCATCATTCACGATGATGCGAGCGGCGAGCAGGCCTTCGCACTGTATCAGCAGGGCTAATACCAAGGATGGATGATGGACACCCATAGGATCGGCTCGGTCTTCGTTTCCGGCCAGGAGAGGTTCGCAGCCACGATGCCTTCGCATCGTGCAAGAGCCTCGACGCCGCCGGAGACGAAGAGAAGCCGACCGAAGGTGGCTCATACTGGCCTTTCGGCGGTGTTGCGTCCCTTGACCGATGCGAAGGCATCGCTCTTCGGAACGCGCCTAGCCGAAAGGCCAGTATGAGCCATCCTATGGGTTTCCATCATCGATCCTTGGTATAACTGCGGTTTTCGAACCTTGGGAGGGGTTCTGCATGGGTGATTATCTTCTGGGGCTCGACGCCGGAAATACCGTGATCAAGGCGGTGATTTTCGACAGGGCGGGCAACGAGATCGCGGCGGCTGCACGGGAGGGGCACAGCCGCATGCCGTGCCCCGGTCATGTCGAGCGCGGGCTGGACGAATTGTGGACGAATGCGCGGCAGGTCATCCGCGCCTGCATCGATCAGGCCCGCATCCAGCCGGACGAGATCGCGGCGATCGGCTGCGCCGGGCATGGCAACGGGCTTTATGCGCTGGATCGCGCCGGGAACCCCTTGCTTGGTATCCAGTCGCTCGACACGCGTGCCTCCGGCCTTGTCGAGGAATGGCGGGCGTCCGGGGTCGGCGAACGGACCTATCCGATCGCGAGGCAGCGTCCCTGGCCGTCGCAGACGCCGACGCTGCTCGCCTGGCTGAAGCGTCACCGGGCGGACCTGTTCAATCGCATCGGCACGGTGTTCTTTTCCAAGGATTTCGTCGTCAACCGCCTGACCGGCGGCCGCGTCAGCGAGGTGTCGGACATGTCCGGCGCCGGCTTGCTCGATCTCGCCGCGCGTCGCTATGACAAGGCTCTGATGGACGCCTATGGCCTTGGCGATTGCATGGACCTGTTGCCGGCGCTCATCGAAAGCGCGGATATCGCTGGAATGGTAACGGAAGAGGTTGCGAGGGAAACGGGGCTTGCGGCCGGCACGCCTGTCGTCGGTGGCCTGTTCGATGTCGTGGCATCGGCACTCGGCTCGGGCGTGTCGCGCACCGGCAGCGCCTCGATCATCGCCGGGACCTGGAGCATCAACCAGGTCATCATTGATGGCCCCAATCTCGACGGGCCGGTGTTCATGTCCTCGACCTTCGACCGGTCCCGCTATATGGCGATGGAAAACAGCGCCACCTCGGCGGCCAATCTCGAATGGCTGGTGAGGGAGTTCTTCGAGGGAGAGCATGAGGAGGGTGTCTCGCCATTCGATGCCTGCTGCGCACTGGCAGGCGCGATTGAACCGGCACCGGACGATCCACTCTATCATCCCTATCTCTATGGGTCCCAACAGGACGGCCGTGCCCGCGCCGGCTTTTATGGGATTGCCGGCTGGCATACGAAGGGACATCTGGTGCGCGCGCTTCTCGAAGGCGTGGCCTTCGGTCATCGCGCGCATATCGAGACGATGCGCGGGGCGGGGGCCACTTTCAGCGAAGCCGTTCTGTCGGGCGGCGGGTCGCGTAGCCTGATCTGGCCGCAGATTTTTGCCGATGTGCTCGGGGTGCCGGTGACGGTGGCGCGCTCGCGCGAGACGGGGGCACTCGGGGCAGCCATTGCGGCCGGCACAGGTGTCGGAATTTTCAAGGATTTCATTGATGGAGCGGCGGCGATGGTGCGGACGGAGCGGCATTATCGTCCGAATGTCGCGCTTGAGGGCCATTATGCGCGGCGTTACGCTCTTTACCGGGATATCGCTGAAGTGATGGCGCCGCTGTGGCGTCGTCTGACGGCAGTCGAGCCGACCGTATCGGGAGTGGCGGCGTGAATATGCATGTGAATGACCAGGCGATCGACTCAGGCAGCTACGATTTCATCATCGTTGGGGCAGGTTCGGCGGGGTGCGTTTTGGCGAACCGTCTGTCGGCCGATCCGAGGACGCGCGTGCTTCTTCTCGAGGCGGGCGGCAGCGACCGGTATCACTGGGTGCATGTGCCGATCGGCTATCTCTACTGCATGGGCAATCCGCGCACCGACTGGATGATGAAGACGGCGGCGGAGGCGGGCCTGAACGGCCGCTCGCTCAACTATCCGCGCGGCAAGGTTTTGGGCGGATGTTCGTCGATTAACGGCATGATCTACATGCGCGGGCAGGCGGCCGACTATGACGGCTGGCGGCAGGCGGGCAATACCGGCTGGGGCTGGGATGACGTGCTTCCCTATTTCCTCAAATCCGAGGACAATTATCGTGGCAAGTCGGACATGCACGGTGCGGGCGGCGAATGGCGCGTGGAGCGTCAGCGCCTGTCCTGGCCGATCCTCGATGCTTTCCGCGATGCGGCTGAAGAACTCGGCATTCCGAAAACCGACGATTTCAATGATGGCGACAACGAGGGCTCGGGCTATTTCGAGGTCAACCAACGGGGTGGCTTGCGCTGGAACACCACCAAGGCATTCCTGCGCCCGGCGATGAAGCGGCCGAATCTGCACGTTCTCACCGGCGCCGAAACGGAGCGGCTGGTGTTCGATGGCAAGGTTGCGACCGGCGTCCGGTTCCGGCTGAACGGTCAGGCGCAAGTCGCCCGAGCTAGGTGCGAGGTCATCCTTTCCGCCGGGGCGATCAACTCGCCGAAAATTCTGGAGCTTTCAGGAGTCGGGCGGCCGGAGGTGTTGTCGGAAGCCGGGATCGACGTGACCCATGCTCTGCCGGGTGTTGGCGAGAACTTGCAGGATCATCTACAGATCCGCACCGTCTTCCGCATCGAAGGGGCAAAAACGCTGAACCAGCTCTATCACAACCTGTTCACCCGGGCGGGCATGGGGCTCGAATATATGCTGCGTCGCTCAGGCCCCTTGTCGATGGCGCCGAGCCAGCTCGGCATTTTCGCCAAGAGCGATCCGGCCGTGGCGACCGCCGATCTGGAATATCACGTGCAGCCGCTGAGCACCGACCGGCTCGGTGAGCCCCTTCACAAATATCCTGCGGTCACGGTTTCGGTTTGTAATCTCAGGCCGGAAAGCCGGGGAACGGTGCACGTGGCCACACCTGATGTTTCCGCGCCGCCGCAGATCCGGCCGAATTATCTTTCGACGGCAGGGGACCGGATCGTTGCGACGAAGTCGGTGCGTCATGCGCGACGGCTGATGCAGGCCGATGCTATCCGCCGATATCGGCCGCAGGAGATGTTGCCGGGAACGGAATTCCAGAGCGACGAGGACCTGATCCGCCGGGTCGGCGATATCGCTACGACGATCTTTCACCCGGTCGGGACGTGCAAGATGGGTCAGGACAGTGCGGCGGTGGTCGATCCGCAATTGCGAGTCCACGGTCTTTCGAATCTGCGGGTGGTGGACGCCTCGATCATGCCTTCGATTGTTTCGGGCAACACCAATTCGCCGGTCATCATGATTGCGGAAAGGGCGGCCGATCTGATTACCGGGCGCGCTTAGCTCGATCTGGCCGGTGAAATATCGAATCATTCACCAGTGACGAACTCGTCATGGAAGCGCCCCGTGCGATGATGCACGCTTGGGTTGCGCCCTGTGAACCTGTATAAACCCTGATGTTTATTTTGATTCAAAGAGGGCAAGGGAGAACATGGTTACTTTTCTGTATCGAAAGCGCTTATGGTTAGCATGCTGTTAAGACTAAATTAGAAATTCCGGCCTAAACCTTGTGATAAGGCTTCTGCCGAAAGACCAAGGCGCTGGATGTGCCGGATCGGATTTCGAAGAAGCTGCTGCGGCGGATGTGCCGCAAACACAGGTTGGGGACCGGGGCCGTTGCTCCGGACGCATGACGATCTCCCTTCGCCTTGGCTATTGCCAGCCATGTTCCTCGTAAAATTTCGTGTCCGAAGGACACCCGAATGGTCGATGCCGATGGAGGTTTCGACCAGTGCGGTTGAATGCCGTCAGGAGGCGCAGGATGCGCCCCAGGATGCCGGTGAAAGCTCAGGGGAGCCTTCACGTGGCCGATGACGGGGGAATTTGATCTGCAATCCGGTTAACGCCAAAGGTATCATCCAATGACTTCGATCATCTCTTCTTTTTCCGTGAACCAGATTAAGTCGCTCTCGGCCGCGACCATCACCTCGCTGAGTGCTGATGACGTCGCCGCGATGAGCACCGCGCAGGTCAAGGTTCTCAGTGCAACCCAGATCGCGGCTCTGGAAGCCGAAGATATCGAGGCGCTGAGCACCGACCAGATCGGCGCCATTTCCGCCGCTTCCATGAAGGGTTTGTCCCTCGATCACATTGCGGCACTCGACAGTGCGAAGATCGCCGGTCTGGCCGCAACCCAGGTTGCAGCCCTCACCACAACCCAGATCGGTGCCCTGACGACGGATCAGGTCGGTGACCTTACCGGCACCCAGATCGCCGCCATGACCGCCGCGCAGCTTGGCGCCCTTGGTGCAGATGACATCGCAGAATTCTCCGCTGCCGAAGTCGGTGCGATCAGCCTGACGGGTATCGCCGGACTGACAACCGCCGTCATTGCCGCTCTCGACACCGATCAGCTGGGTGCGCTGAGCAAGACGCAGATGGCCGCTCTGAAGGCCACGCAGATCGCAGCCTTTACAACGGACCAGATCGAAGACCTGACGACGGACCAGATCGGCGCCCTGACCTCGACCCAGGTTGCGGCCCTGACGACCGGACAGCTTGGCGCCATGAGCGAAGCCCAGATCACCGCGATCAGCGCCAAGGCGATCCCGGGTCTGACGGTTGCCCAGATGGGCGCGTTGACGACTGATCAGGTTGCCGCATTCAGCACGACGCAGCTTGCAGCGCTCAGCGCCGCCCAGGTTGGCGCGCTCGGCGCTGACGATATCGAAGAGCTTTCCGCGGCTGGTGTTGGCGCCCTCAGCGTCACAGCCATCGGTGGGATGAGCACGGCGGCTGTCGCGGCCGCGGCCCTGACGACGGACCAGATCGAAGACCTCTCGACCGACCAGATCGGTGCGCTGACCTCGACGCAGGTTGCTGCCCTCACGACCGGTCAGATCGGTGCCATGAGCGAAGCTCAGATTACTGCCATCAGCGCCAAGGGTGTTGTTGGCCTGACCGTCGCACAGGTTGGTGCCTTGACGACTGATCAGGTTGGCGCGCTCAGCACGACCCAGCTTGCAGCCTTCAGTGCTGCCCAGGCCGGTGCCCTCGGTGCCGACGATATCGAAGAACTCTCCGCAGCCGGTGTTGGCGCCCTGAGCGTTGCAGCCATTGGCGGCCTCTCGACCGCTGCCGTTGCAGCTCTSAGCACCGACCAGCTCGGTGGTGTCAGCAAGGCMCAGATCGCCGGCCTGAAGGCCACGCAGATCGCRGCYCTGACGACGGACCAGATCGAAGACCTCTCGACCGACCAGATCGGTGCCCTGACCTCAACCCAGGTTGCGGCTCTCACCACCGGCCAGATCGGTGCCATGAGCGAAGCGCAGGTTACCGCCATCAGCGGCAAGGGTGTCGCCGGTCTGACGGTTGCCCAGATGGGCGCGCTGACGAGCGATCAGGTTGCCGCCCTGAGCAACACGCAGCTTGCAGCGCTGAGCGCCGCCCAGGTCGGTGCTCTCGGTGCCGACGACATTGAAGAACTCTCCGCAGCCGGCGTCGGCGCTCTGAGCATCACAGCCATCGGCGGCATGAGCACTGCGGCTGTGGCGGCTCTGAGCACCGATCAGCTCGGTGGAATCAGCAAGGCACAGTTTGCGGCGCTTAAGGCGACCCAGATCGCAGCGCTGACGACGGACCAGATCGAAGACCTCTCGACCGACCAGATCGGTGCCTTGACCTCGACGCAGGTTGCTGCCCTGACAACCGGCCAGATCGGTGCCATGAGTGAAGCCCAGATCACGGCCATCAGCGCGAAGGCCGTTGTTGGCCTGACGGTTGCCCAGATGGGTGCGCTCAGCACGGATCAGGTCGCTGCACTCAGCACGACGCAACTGGCAGCGCTCAGCGCCGCCCAGGTTGGTGCGCTCGGCGCTGACGATATCGAAGAGCTTTCCGCGGCTGGTGTTGGCGCCCTCAGCGTCACAGCCATCGGTGGGATGAGCACGGCGGCTGTCGCGGCCGCCGGCCTGAAGGCGACGCAGATCGCGGCCCTGACGACGGACCAGATCGAAGATCTTTCGACCGACCAGATCGGTGCGCTCACCTCGACCCAGGTTGCTGCTCTGACGACCGGTCAGATCGGTGCCATGAGCGAAGCCCAGATCACGGCCATCAGCGCCAAGGGTGTTGTTGGCCTGACCGTCGCACAGGTCGGTGCCTTGACCACGGATCAGGTCGGCGCACTTAGCACGACGCAGCTTGCAGCGCTCAGCGCCACACAGGTTGGTGCGCTCGGTGCCGACGATATCGAAGAACTTTCTGCAGCCGGTGTTGGCGCTCTCAGCGTCGCGGCCATTGGCGGCCTCTCGACCGCTGCCGTTGCTGCCCTCAGCACCGACCAGCTCGGCGGCATCAGCAAGGCGCAGATCGCTGGCCTGAAGGCGACCCAGATCGCAGCTCTGACGACGGACCAGATCGAAGACCTCTCGACCGACCAGATCGGCGCCCTGACCTCAACCCAGGTCGCAGCCCTCACCACCGGCCAGATCGGTGCCATGAGCGAAGCGCAGGTTACCGCCATCAGCGGCAAGGGTGTCGCCGGTCTGACGGTTGCCCAGATGGGTGCGCTGACGACCGACCAGGTCGGTGCGCTCAGCACGACGCAGCTGGCAGCGCTCAGCGCCGCCCAGGTTGGTGCACTCGGTGCAGACGATATCGAAGAACTCTCCGCAGCCGGCGTCGGCGCCCTCAGCGTCGCAGCCATCGGTGGCATGAGCACGGCGGCTGTTGCTGCCCTGAGCACCGACCAGCTCGGTGGTATCAGCAAGGCACAGTTTGCCGCGCTGAAGGCGACGCAGATCGCGGCCCTCACGACGGACCAGATCGAAGACCTGTCGACCGACCAGATCGGTGCCTTGACCGCCGTTCAGGTTGCAGCCCTCACCACGGGCCAGATCGGTGCACTGAGCGAAGCACAGGTTACCGCCATCAGCGCCAAGGGTGTGACCGGCCTGACGGCAGCTCAGATCGGCGCAATGACAACGGACCAGATCGAGGCCCTCAGCAACACGCAGACCGGCGCTCTTTCGGCAACGCAGATCGGCGCGCTCGGTGCCGACGATATCGAGGAGTTCTCGGCAGCTGAAATCGGTGCCATCGGTATCGGCGCCATTGGTGGGTTGTCCACGGCGGCTGTCGCTGCCCTGAGCACAGACCAGCTTGGTGCCATCAGCAAGGCGCAGATCGTCGCCCTGAAGGCCACCCAGATCGCAGCGCTGACGACCGACCAGATCGAGGACCTGACGACCGACCAGATCGGTGCCCTGACCTCGACCCAGGTTGCGGCTCTGACGACCGACCAGATCGGTGCGCTGAGCGAAGCGCAGGTTGCTGCCATCAGCGCCAAGGCTGTCACGGGTCTCACCGCCGCCCAGATCGGCGCGATGACCACGGATCAGGTCGAGGCTCTGGGTGGCACGCAGACCGCTGCCCTCTCGGCAACGCAGGTTGGCGCTCTCGGCGCTGATGACATCGCCGAGTTCTCGGACGCGGAAATCGCTGCCATCACCGTCGGCGCCATCGGTGGCCTGTCCACCGCGGCTGTCGCAGCCCTCAGCACCGAACAGCTGGCGGCCGTAACGAAGGCGCAGATTGCCGCCCTGAAGGCTACGCAGATCGCAGCCCTGACGACGGACCAGATCGAAGACCTCTCGACCGACCAGATCGGCGCCCTGACCTCGACGCAGGTCGCCGCCCTGACGACCGGCCAGATCGGCGCCATGAGCGAAGCTCAGATCACGGCCATCAGCGCCAAGGGTGTTGTCGGCCTGACTGTCGCCCAGATGGGGGCTCTGACCACCGATCAGGTCGGTGCGCTCAGCACGACGCAGCTCGCGGCGCTCAGCGCCACACAGGTTGGCGCGCTCGGTGCCGATGACATCGAAGAACTCTCCGCAGCCGGCGTCGGCGCTCTGAGCGTCACAGCCATTGGCGGCATGACAACGGCTGCCGTTGCCGCGCTGAGCACCGATCAGATCGGCGGCATCAGCAAGGCGCAGATTGCCGCGCTGAAGGCGACGCAGATCGCGGCCCTGACGACGGATCAGATTGGTGATCTCTCGACCGACCAGGTCGGCGCTTTGACTTCGACCCAGATTGCTGCTCTGCTGACGGCACAGATCGCAGAGCTGAGTGAAGCTCAGGTCACCGCCATCAGTGCCAAGGCCATAACGGGCCTGACTGCTGCCCAAGTTGGTGATCTCAGCACCGATCAGGTTGGTGCCCTCAGCACGACCCAGCTCGCAGCGCTCAGCGCCACACAGGTTGGCGCGCTCGGTGCCGATGACGTCGAAGAACTCTCTGCTGCTGGTGTCGGCGCTCTCAGCGTCGCGGCCATTGGTGGCATGAGCACGGCAGCTGTCGCTGCTCTCAGCACCGACCAACTCGGCGGCATCAGCAAGGCACAGATCGCCGGCCTGAAGGCCACCCAGATCGCAGCCCTGACAACGGACCAGATCGAAGACTTGTCGACCGACCAGATCGGCGCTCTGACCTCGACGCAGGTCGCAGCCCTGACGACGGCACAGATCGGTGCGCTGAGCGAAGCTCAGGTTACCGCTATCAGCGCCAAGGCGATCCCGGGCCTGACGGCAGCGCAGATCACCGCGATGACAGCCGACCAGACGGAAGCCCTCAGCGAAACGCAGGTGGCTGCCCTGACGGCGGTACAGATTGCGGCGATGGAGACGGAAGATCTGGATGGTTTCTCGACCACCGACATCGCCGCCATCAGCACGACCGGCCTTGCAGGACTGTCGGCCGATGACATCGGCAATCTGAGTGAAGACCAGCTCGAATCCTTCACCGAGAAGCAGCTGCAGGCCATGAACGACGCCCAGGTCGCGGCTGTTATCGCAGCCTACATGGAGCCGTAACAGCGAACGGCGCGGTCCCGGCCGCGCCGTCCTCGGCTGTACGAGTTCGAACATCTCAGAATTGTGCGGTCAGTTCAGCAACGGATGACATATCCGGCGCACCCGGGCGCAAATCACCTTGTCGGATCGCCGCCTTGGAAAAGGCAACGATCCAGATGTCTGAAACGACATGAGCGGCGGAATGGCTGATATCCATTCCGCCGCTGCTGTTTTTCAAAGTGTCAGACGCCTCCGGCCCAGAGCGCGCCGCGCTCGAAGATGGTGCGCATCTGCGGCACGTCGAACTCGTCGGCGGTGTGGCCCAAGGCACTGTAGAACACGCGCCCCTTGCCGAAACGCCGCTTCCAGACGACGGGCATCATGACGCCGTCGATGAAGTCGAGATGTTCACCGGTGAAGGTGGTGGTCGCCAGCACTTCATTGCTGGGATCGACGTGCATGTAATATTGCTCGGAGCGATAGGCGAAGCTGCCGATGCCGGCGACGATCGGATCGGTTTCCGACGTGATATCGATCCGGTAATCGATGATGTTGCCGGGATGCGAAACCCACTGGCCGCCGGTCATGAACTGGTAATCCGGTTCGTTGCGGAAACTGTCGCCCATGGTCCCATGGAAGCCGGCAAGACCGGTACCGCCGCGAACCGCCACCACGAGATTCTCGAGTTCCGGCTTTTCGATCGTCGACATGGTGATCACCGGGACGATCAGGTCCAGTTGCGAAATCTGCGGGTCGGCAAGCACCGAGGTTCCCTGTTCCAGCCGGACATCGAACCCGTGGCCTGTGAGGATGTCCCTGACGATCCCGGCGCTGCGGTCGGGGGTGTGGCCGTCCCAGCCACCCCAGAAGATCAGTGCTGTCTTGCTCATTCTGTCGTTCCTATTCCAGAATTCCAAAGGGCAGGTCGGCGCGCATCGGCGCGGGCCGCGGGCAGCTGTGTTTCAGGTCGATGCGCGTGCCGGTTTCGGCCGAACGGATGATCGATTCCATGATTTCCAGCACATGCAGGGATAGGCTGTGATTGGCCCGGTGTTCGCGCTTGGAGACGATCGCTTGCGCCATGTCGGCAAGGCCAAGGATACGGTAGTTGCCGTCGCCGTAGGAATGGACCTGATCGGCAACCGTCCAGTCGCCCTTGTGTCTGCTGGTGCGGATCTCGCCTTCGAACTGGTTGGGATCTGACACGATCATCGAACCGGCCGTGCCGTAGAGTTCGATGTGATTGTGCTCGTGTTTCCAGACATCGAAGCTGGTAGTGATGGAGATCGCCGCACCGCTCTCGAAATCGAGCAGGCCGGAAATATGTGTGGGAACTTCGACCTGAACCGTCTGGCCCTCGCGCGGACCGGAACCGATGGTACGGGTCGGGTAGGAGGCCTTGGCCTGGCCTGTCACGGATTTCACCGGCCCAAGCGGATTGACGAGGCAGGTGAGGTAATATGGCCCCATGTCGAGCATAGGCCCGCCGCCGGGCTGGTAATAGAAATCGGGATTCGGGTGCCAGAGTTCATGACCGGGAACCTGCATGAAGGCAGCGCCGGCGACGACGGTGCCGATCGTTCCTGCATCGACAATCCTGCGGGCGGTCTGGTGTGATCCGCCGAGGAACGTGTCTGGCGCGCAGCCGACCCGGACGCCTTTCTCGCTTGCGGCCGTCACCAGTCGCTCTGCATCGGCAAGTGTCGTCGCCAGCGGCTTTTCCGAATAGACATGCTTGCCATGCGCTACCGCCTGTAGCCCGACGGGCACATGATGCTGTGGCGTGGTGAGGTTCAGGACGATCTCGATGCGCGGATCGGACAGGAGAGCGTCGATCGTCATCGCAGATACGCTGTAGGCCGATGCTTTTGCTTCTGCCGCCGCCATGTTGATGTCCGCGACCCCGATAATCTCGAGCACGGGAAATTTCGGTGCCGCTTTCAGATAGGCGTCCGAAATATTGCCGCAGCCAATAATGCCAATACCAACTCGTTGCATGATTCCCTCCCTGCATGCGGCGACAGTGATGACGCGCCCCGAATGATTTGTCATCCTTTTCCGGAGACCGTTTTACGTTTGCGTGACGGGTTATTAAGGGTGCAACTGCCGAAAAGTGACTATTCATGATTGTGATTTGAACGCGGCAAGATGGTTGTTTTTTCATCCGTGCAACCACATTCGGTAATTCGGGGAGCTGTGGAGCGAGGCAATCGCTGTGGAGCAGGATCCAACACAATGATCGGGATTCGGTGATTGTTCGATTGCTATACAGTATATTCTGATGAAATATTCAAAATATCTTTATAATACTGAATTCTGTATCATGTGGCATATTTAAATTCGAAAATTCCAGAATTTGAACAGTAAAAAATCAATATTGTCTTGATAATTCAATTATATGATTTATGTAAATCTCGCCTAACGCAATGATTTTTATTGAATTTCCGTTCGGTTAACTATTGCGATTTACCGACGTTTAGAAAATCTCGATTACTGTCTCCGTCATAGTCAAACCATGCGCGCTGCGTTCAGCCGCGCCGGAACACAGGGTGGCGATAGTGCGCATATTGAACAAGCTTCTTGCGGATAGGGCTGGTAATTTCGCCATCATGGGGGCGCTGGCCATCGTTCCTATCCTCGGCTGCGCCGGCATGGCGATCGATTTCACACGCGCGATGGAACTCAAGGCGGAATTGCAGAACGCCGCCGATGCGGCCGTCATCGGCGCGATCTCGGAAAAATCCGCTGGCGTCGGACAGGCGATTAACATGGCGCAGGACGGTCCGATTCCGCTCAGCGAGGCGGAGGCCGAAGCTCTTTTCAAGGCGCAGCGCGAAGCGGCGGGATCTTCGGAAGATCAGCAGAGCGAAGATGAAAACATGAAGGACCAGATCAAGGTCTCCGTTGTCAAGAACGGCAAGGACATCAAGGCCGAACTGTCCTACAAGTCGACGATGAAAACCTCCTTCCTGCGCGCCATCGGAAAGGAAACCATCACCGTTTCCGGAACGGCAACAGCCGTTTACCAGTCGCAGTCGTTCATGGACTTCTACATGCTGCTGGACAACACCCCGTCGATGGGCGTTGCGGCAACGCCGACGGATGTCACCAACATGATCCTGGCAACTGCAAGCGTAAAGGATAGCGGCTCCCGGAACTGCGCGTTCGCCTGTCATATCGTCTCTGAAAAGGGTGTGATCGACACGACAAGCAATTATTTCGTTGCCCGCAACAAGGGAATTACCATTCGCATCGACGTGGTTGCCAAGGCCGTGGCGGCGTTGACGATGGAAGCAGAGCGCACCCAGAGCTATTCCAACCAGTTTCGCATGGCGGCTTATACGTTCGGCGAAACCGCACAGGACGTGAAACTTCTGAAAGTCGCGGCACTGACCGCTGACCTGACCAAGGTGAAGGCCGGCACCAAGGACATCAAGCTGATGAGCATCCCCTACCAGGGATACAACAACGACCAGCAGACCAGCTTCGACAACGCCATGACGAAGATCAACGCTGAAATCGACACGCCTGGCAACGGCGCCAGTTCCACCAGCCCGGAAAAGATTGTCTTTTTCGTCGCCGACGGTGTCGGCGACAGCAACAAGCCGAAGGGCTGCACGCAGAAGCTCAGCGGCAGCACGCGTTGCCAGGAGCCGATCGATCCGACCTACTGCACCACGCTGAAGAACCGCGGTATCAAGATCGCGGTGCTCTACACCACCTATCTGCCATTGCCGAACAACAGCTGGTACAACACCTGGATCAAGCCGTTCCAGGCGACGATCGGCAGCAAGATGCAGGAATGCGCATCGCCGGGCTTCTATTTCGAAGTCAGCCCGACGGAAGGCATCGAGACGGCGATGAAGGCCCTCTTCAACAAGGTGGTTCGCACCCCGCGTCTGGCAAGTTGAGTTCGTCGAGACGCCACTGCCTGTGAATGATCAAGAGCCGCGCGCCGGAAACGACGCGCGGTTCCGTCGTTTCCGGCGCCGACGCGCAGTGTTTTTAAAAGGGTTGCTGCATTGCACACTGTACAATTTCCCTCAGCCGCATTAAGAGATCGCGCATGTATTGGCTGGCGACGTGCCGGCCGCGGGGACTGCGCCTGCCTTCTTCGACCAGGGCGCGCACGACATCCGAATTCCGAAAGATAAGCATATGACAGAGTTAGACGGCATCGCTCCGGCGATCGCTCAGGCGTTGAGCAAGCGCGGTTATTCAGAGTTGACGCCGGTTCAGAAGGCTGTTCTCGGGCCGGAACTCGAGGGCAGGGACGCGCTGGTTTCGGCGCAGACCGGATCCGGCAAGACTGTCGCTTTCGGTCTCGCGCTGGCATCGACCCTGCTTGAGGGCAAGGATCGCTTCGGTGCGGTCGGCGCGCCGCTGGCGCTTGCTGTCGCACCGACCCGCGAACTGGCGCTGCAGGTCAAGCGCGAGCTGGAATGGCTCTATGAACTGACCGGCGCGACCGTTGCCTCCTGCGTCGGCGGCATGGACATGCGTAGTGAACGGCGCGCGCTCGATCGCGGCGCCCATATCGTCGTTGGAACCCCGGGCCGTCTTTGCGACCATATCCGCCGCAGCGGCCTCGACATGTCGGCTCTGAAGGCCGTCGTGCTTGACGAAGCCGATGAGATGCTGGACCTCGGTTTCCGTGAAGATCTCGAGTTCATTCTCGAGGAAGCGCCATCCGAGCGGCGCACCCTGATGTTCTCGGCGACCGTGCCGCGTTCGATCGCCAACCTGGCCAAGAGCTACCAGCGCGATGCCGTGCGCATCACCACGCAAGCCGAACAGAAGCAGCATCTCGATATCGAATACCGGGCTCTGACCGTTGCCCCGGCCGACCGCGAAAACGCGATCATCAATGTTTTGCGCTTCTACGAGGCGAAGAATGCGCTGGTATTCTGCTCAACCAGAGCGGCCGTCAATCACCTGACCGCGCGCTTCAACAACCGCGGTTTCTCGGTCGTCGCCATGTCCGGCGAACTCAGCCAGAACGAGCGGACGCATGCGCTGCAGGCCATGCGTGACGGTCGTGCCCGGGTTTGCATTGCCACCGACGTCGCCGCGCGCGGCATCGATCTGCCGGGACTTGAACTGGTGATCCATGCCGACCTGCCGACCAATCCGGAAACCCTCCTGCACCGCAGCGGCCGTACGGGTCGCGCCGGGCGCAAGGGCGTCAGCGCGCTGATCGTGCCTAACAGCGCCCGCCGCAAGGCCGAACGCCTGCTGCGCGACGCCAACATCAATGCCGACTGGGCACGTCCGCCGTCGGCCGATGACGTCAATCGCCGCGACGATGAGCGGGTTCTTGCCGATCCGGCGCTGACCGACCCGATCACGGCCGATGAAGCAGACTTCATCCGCGAACTCCTGGAAAAACATGGCCCCGAACAGGTGGCCGCCGCTTTCCTTCGTCAGGTGCGCGCCGGGCGCTCGGCGCCGGAAGACCTGATGGATACGCCGGCCTACACGCCATCGGGCGAGCGCGCTCCCCGTGGCGACCGTCGGGAGCGTGGCGAACCGCGTGCGCCGCGTGGTGATTTCGGCGATAGCGTCTGGTTCTCGCTGTCGGCTGGCCGCAAGCAGAATGTCGAGCCGCGCTGGCTGATCCCGATGCTCTGCCGCATCGGTAAGATCACCAAGCAGGAAATCGGCGCGATCAAGATGCAGACCGAGGAAACCTATGTCGAGATCGCCCGCGAATGGTCCGATCGTTTCGTCGAGGCTGTCGGCCCGAAGCGGGCGCTCGAAAAGGGCATCGTCGTGACCCAGTTGGATGGCGCGCCGGACCTTTCCGGCCCGCGTGGTGGCTTTGCCGGCAAGAAGCCGTATCCTGCCAAGCAGGGTGACTGGAAGGGCGAGGGCAAGCCGAAGCGCAAGTTCGAAGGCAAGCCAGATTTTGCCGGCGCCGACAACCGTTCGGCGGAAAAGGCGGATGGAAAGCCTTGGACGAAGAAGGGCAAGCCGGGCTTCGACAAGCCGAAGTTTGACAAGCCGAAGTTCGACAAGGGCGGCGCCGAGGGAACGAAGCGCAAGCCGTTCAAGAACAAGGCGAATTGAGAAAACAGCTGATGTGTAGGTCGGATTCGGTGGACGGGTCCGATCTACAGTAACTCAGACAGTTTGGGGACATGGAGGGTTCAGCGATATTTCTCGCCGAGTGCGGAGAGGTCAGCCCTAATCCTTCGATACTTCAAACGATAATCAGTCAAAACGGGCTGCAAAATCCATAATCTGATCTGCCGACTGGCTGGGTTTTGCCTGCAAGAGGAAATGCCGCCCGTCAATTTTCAAGATCTCGCAGGCAGCACGTCCAAAATCCAGCGACATTTCCGGCGGTACCAGTCGATCCTGCGTTGCCTGAAGATAGATGCTGGGAAGCGACAATCGGCGCAGTTGCTCGACTGCATCGGCGTTAAGAGCTTCTCTCAGCCTTCCCGCAATCGTTTTCGCGGGAACCAGCTTCATCGCCCGCCTGAATTTTTCGGTGAAATCTCTCCTTGACCATCGGCCCATGAGGAGCGGCTGTGCCACCCCCGTCAGAAGACGGGACTTGATCGGCATGATCTCAACGGTATGGGTCAGGAAGAGAGGCACTCGCACCGACGTCTTTGCAAACGTTGCCACGAAAACGATGCCTTTCAAACCGGCCGTGTCCGCGGAAGCAAGCATGATGGCAAGTGGTCCGGAGAAGGATTCCGCCACGATGATGAAATCGTCCTTCGGCAGGATGTTCTCAAGCCAAGCCTGAAGATCCATGTAGCGGTGGAGTTCCGGCGGGTATTGGACGACTGAAACAGAGTGTCTCGATGTAAGGATGTCCTCGACGTCCGACGGGAGTTCTCCGGTTCCATCCAAGCCTGGCAGACTGACGATATTCATGGGCGATCAGTAACCTGTAACCCTTGCTGCGGCCAGTCTTTATACGCACCCGGCATGTAACGGCGGGCATCACTTCATCGAAACTCAAGCGTTCTTGCGCCCAAAGAGGCAGAAGGAAACCCAAAAGCAACCTTTACTGCGCATATTCGTGCCATTTAGCATCGACATCATGTCGGTGGCAAGCAGCGGGTATCCGGGCATGGCGTCATCTTCAGTTGCGGTGCGAACTCAACCGGATAAAGCCCGAACGGAGCGTGCGCACAGGAAGCAGGCTTCGGCGCGTTTCGAGCATCTGCAGGAACTGTTCGACAAGTCGTTCAAGGCGGCGCGGGTCGGTATCTGGGAATGCAGCCTGCCGGATCAGACACTGACCTGGACGGATACAGTCTACGAACTTTTCGACCTTGCCCCGCAATGCCCCTTGAATCGGGACGACATCGTCGCGCTCTATACGCCAGAATCGCGCAAGAAGCTTTCCGAGGTTCGCAGCGCCGTGATCCGGGACGGGGAGGGCTTTACGCTCGACGCCGAGATCGTGACGGCGAAAGGCGTTCCGCGGTGGATCAGGATTACCGCAATCGTCGAACGGGTGGGCGGCGAACCCTTCCGCATTTTCGGGATGAAGCAGGACATCACCGCCGAGAAGACGATGTTCGACCATATCAGCCGGTTGATGGAAACCGACGCGCTGACCGGCCTTGCCAGCCGCGCGAAATTCGAAGTCACCTACAATCAGATTTGCGGCAAGGCATCCGGACAGGCGCATACCCTCCTTCTTGTCGATCTGGACGGGTTCAAGGCGGTCAACGATACGCTGGGGCACCAGGCGGGTGACGAGTGCCTGAAGGATGCTGCCAGACGGCTCGTTTCCGCCATTCCGGATGCCGTGCTGGTCGCCCGTCTCGGTGGTGACGAATTTGCCGTCATTCACGCCTGTCATTCCCTGACGCATCTTCAGGAAACCGGAAGCCGGATCGTCAAGGCGCTGGAATGCTGGGTCGGTTCCTATCCGAAGAAGCTGAAGATCAGCGCATCCGTCGGCGGAGCGGTGATTGCCGGCGACATGGCGGCAAAAGACATTTTTTCGCGGGCCGATAACGCCTTGTACGCGGTCAAGGCGCATGGCCGAAACGGGTTCAGGCTTTTCAATCCGGAGACGATGGCCGTCAGCGCGGCATAAAGCGCAAAGTCAGCCTCAGGCCGGAACATAAGTCAGGCGGATCACTTCGCCGTCGATCACATCGTTGGCAACCAGACGGAGCGGCGGGCGCGGCCCTGCGAAATAGGGTGTTCCGCGGCCGAGAACGGTGGGGCAGAGATACATCCGGTATTCGTCGATGAGGCCGAGATCGGTCAGGCTCTTCGCCAGCTTTGTCCCGGCGACTTCGATTTCACCGTCGAGCCGGGTTTTCAGGCTGCGCACCTCTGCTTCCAGGTCCTGCCCGAGTATCGTGGTGTTCGGCCCGGCGGTTTTCAACGTGCTTGATGCCACCCATTTCGGTTGTTTGCGCCAGGCTTCGGCGAATTCGCGTTCCGCGTCATCCCACTCTGGATGTTCGTCGTCCCAGTAGCTCATGATCTCGTAGATGCGGCGACCATAGAGGCTACCGGTCTGGCCGCGGGCTTCCTCGATGAAGTGGCGGAAGAGTTTTGCGGTGGGCGTGAACTCCATGTGGTCGACATAGCCGTCGAGCGACATCATCATTCCGAAAACGAGCTTGGCCATGTTCTCATCCTCCCCGGATATTACCGCAATTCCGATTGCGGAATGCAATTGGTTGAGGCTAGATAAACCGATTTCGTTTTGCAATCGGTTTTACATCGCCGTGCAGGAGGTGGATCAAGACTTTAAGGTGGTCAAAATGAGTGGCGGTGCATTGTTTTCTGTACGTTCATGCAACTCATTGATATTCTGATATCAACGATAGGTTTTGATTTTTCGTCGATTATCCGGAGTTCAGAGTGCATGTCGGCAGCAGGGCAGGATCTTCAAGCGAAAAACCCGCCCAGCGTCTGGACGAAGCCGCTTCGGTCCCTGCTCGGGCTTGCGATGGCGGCCCTGCTGATCATCGTCTCCGGTGCGCTGGTGGGGCTCGACTACTGGCGGGCGCGGGATGCGGCCATCGTCGATGCCGAGGCGGACATGCGGGCTTTTGCCGACCGCCTAGTCGATCGATTGGGCATTCTTTCAGGCAGCACGACGGCGCTGGTCGGCTTTACCGCGTCGATCGCCAATTCCATTACCGTCGCGCCGCCGGAGCGGATGAACGACAAGATCAGGCTGTTGCGCGAGATCGTCGTTCAGGCGCCTAATCTCGACGGCATTTACGCCGGCTATCCCGACGGCGCCTTCATTCAGGCGGTGGCGCTGAAGGCACAGGCGTGGCGCAAGGCGCTGGATGCGCCGGATGCGGCGGTGGTGGCGATACGATCGATGCACAGCGACCCCGGGGGCGAGCCGAGCAATCGCCTCATTTTCCTCGACAGGGATGGCAATCAGATTCTGGAGCGGCGTCTTCGTCCCACCGGCTTCAATCCGCGCCGGCGGCCCTGGTATCAGGTGGCGGTGAATGGCACGAAACCGGCGGCGATCGGCCCCTATACGATGGTGACGACGGGTACGCCGGGCATGACGATCTCGCAGGCGCATCGAGTTGATGGCGGTATCGTCATCGGCGCCGATATCGATCTCGCGACGGTTACCGACTTTCTGGCGCGGGAGCGGCTGACGGCCGGAACGATCGCCTTCATCATGGACTCCACCAACAAGCCGATCATCCATTCCGACCGGGCATTGATGGCGCGCATGCTTGCCACGAAGGAAAAGGGGGAGCGGGACGGGGCGCGCGTGTCGAATCCACTTGTGGACGGCATACGTGCCAACCTTCCGAAAGACGATGGCGTCAGCTTCGTCACGGTGGACGGTCGGGTCTATGTGGTGATGGCGACATCGGTGAAATCGGCTCTGCTGCTCGCGGGGCACAGGACGGTGGTCGCGGCACCGCTCGCTGAACTGACCGAGACGGCTCAGCGGAACCTGTTTCAGGGTCTTTCAATTTCGGCTGCGGTGGTTTTTCTTGGATTGCTCAGTGCCCTGTTTCTCGCGCGCGCAATCACCCGATCACTCGGCGAACTCACCGAAAGCGCCAACCGGCTGCAGGATCTGGATTTCGCCGCGCCAAGCGAGGTCAACTCGCATGTCACTGAGATTTCGTCGCTTGGCAGGGCGATGAACCGGGCGCGCGACGCGATCTTCACCTTCGCGCTCTATGTGCCGAAGGAACTGGTGCGCAAGGGCATCGAGTCCGGGCAGTTCGCAGGCCGTGGCGCGCGGCGACAGGAGGTGACGGCCTGGTTCACCGATATCTACGATTTCACCACGATCAGCGAGCAGCATTCACCGGAGGAGGTGGTGGCGCTCCTGTCTGATTACTTCGACATCTTCAACGAGACGGTCAGCGCCCATGGCGGCGAGATCATCCAGTTTCTCGGGGACTCGGTGTTTGCCATGTGGAACGCGCCGACAGCCGACGAGCATCACGCGCTGAATGCCTGTCGGTGCGCGCTCGCGGTCGAGCGGAAACTCGACGTGTTCAATGCGGACCTGAAGGCCCGGGGCCTGCCGGAACTGCGCACCCGGTTCGGTATTCACACCGGCACGGCGGTTGTCGGCAGCGTCGGGGCGAAGGAGCGCCTGCAATATACGGCCATGGGCGATACGGTGAACGTCGCTTCGCGCCTCGAGGGCACGAACAAGGTCTACGGCACAACAATCCTCGCCAGCAGCGCCGTTGTTGCGCAATGCGCTGACCGTATCGTGTTTCGGCCGCTTGGTGAGGCGCAGGTCAAGGGGAGAGCGACGGCGCTGCTGCTCTATGAGGTTATCGGGGAGCGAGAGGAAGCGGTGCAACTTTCTCCATCGACGGAGAAGAGTGAGCTTCTCGGCGCTGTGCGGTCCTGACGATCAATCTTCCGAATAGCGTTGCTCGCGCCAGGGATCGCCGAGCATATGATAGCCGTTCTTTTCCCAGAAACCCGCCTGGTCGCCGACCAGGAATTCGATGCGGCGGAGCCATTTGGCGCTTTTCCAGAAATAGAGATGGGGAATGACGAGGCGCATCGGGCCGCCGTGATCGCGTGTCAGCGGTTCGCTTTCCCAGGCCGTGGCCAGAATGCCGTCCTCTGAGGCGAAATCGGCGAGCGGCAGGTTGGTCGTATAGCCATCATAGCTGGTCAGCAGGACGAAATTGGCTTCCGGTCGCGGCATCACCATATCTAGCAGATCGTGGGTCGAGACGCCCTGCCAGCGGTTGTCATAGCGCGACCATGTCGTCACGCAGTGAATGTCCGACAGCGTGTTGGTCTGCGGCAATTGGTGGAAGGCGTGCCAGTCAAGCTTCACCGGATTTTCGACCGCGCCTACGATCTGCAGGCTCCAGTCCGACACCGAAATCTGCGGCTGCTGGCCGAGATCAAGGACCGGCCAGTTCTTCACCAGATGCTGGCCGGGCGGCAGGCGATCGGTTTCGGCGCGGGTGATCCGGCCGGTGAGGAACTTTCCTTCCTCCGCCCAACGGCGCTTGGAAAGCGTCAGTTTCGTTTCCGGTATCTCGTCGGTCATGATTGGCGCTCGCTGCTGTCGGGATTGGTGCAATGCAGCGAATGTCAGGTTTTATGCGGTCGCCTGTCAAGGAGGGCAGATGCGTCAGGTCCAGGTGTAGCGGACAATGTGGAAGAAGACGGGGGCGGCGAAGACGAGGCTGTCGGCCCGGTCGAGCATACCGCCATGTCCCTCGATCATCTGCCCCCAATCCTTGACGCCGCGGTCCCGCTTGATGGCGGAGGCGACGAGGCCGCCGAAGAAGCCCATGATACAGGCAAGCGCTGCGAGGATTCCGGCCTGCAACGGCGGAAACGGTGTCAGCCAGGAGAGGCCAGCGCCCAGAAGCGAGGCGCTAACAATGCCGCCGATCAGGCCCTCCCAGGTTTTCGACGGTGACACGCTGGGCGAAATGCGGTGTTTGCCGAACAGCTTGCCGAAAATGTATTGCAGGACATCGCTGCCCTGCACGGTCGCGATCAGGAAGGCGATCAGCAGCAGCTTCTTGCCCTCGTAGCCAGGAATTTCCAGCGTGATGAGGGCAGGCACGTGACTGATGCAATAGACCGACAGCATGATGCCCCATTGCTGCTCGCTGATGCGCTCAAGGAACCGCGAGGTATCGCCGGAGAGCGCCGTCAAGGCCGGCATGGCGAGGAAGCAATAGACCGGGATGAAGATGGAGTAGAGGCCGTACCAGTCGATCCAGATCAGGTAATATTGCACCGGAATGATGATGGCGAACATGCCGAGCAGGATCCAGTGATCGCTGCGGCGGGTATGGGTCAGCGTCACATACTCCCTGAGCGCGGCAAACGAGATGAGTGCGAAAAGCACGATGATGCCGGCCTTGCCGAACAGGAAGGCGACGCACATCGCTGCAACCATGATCCACCAGGCCTTGATGCGGGCATTGAGGTTGACCAGCGTGGAGGAGAGCGGTTTCTCGCTGCGGAAGGACAGGATGCCGGCGACGACGCTGGCGGTGACGAGCACGCCCATCAGGCCGAGGAAAAGCTGCGTGGTTTCGGTCATGGCCGTTCACCCTTGGCATCGGGGTTCATGTTCAGCAAAGCCTCTCGCGCGCGATGCAGGAAATCCTTGTGGGCTTCGCCTTCTTTGACGGCGACCGGCGCGCCGAAGATGACGCGGCAGAGCAGAGGAACCGGTAGGACGGCCCCCTTGGGCAGGACGCGAGACATGTTTTCGATCCAGCATGGAATGAGTTCCACGTCGGGCCGGGCGATCGCCAGATTGTAGAGGCCGGAGCGAAAGCGCAGCAGCGGTTCGTCCGTCATGTTGCGGGTGCCTTCGGGAAAGATGATCAGCGATTGCCCCTTGCTCATGGCATCCAGCATGACAACCATCGGGTCCTGGCTGCGCTCCACCCAGTTGCGCTCGACCAGAACTGTGCGCAAGAGAACCTCGGCCATGAACTTCCGAATGCGGTTCGATCGCCAGTAATCGGCGCCGGCGACGGCACAGGTGTGGGCGCGCGCTTCCTGGCTGAGGCAGGAGGAAAGCAAGATGAAATCGCCGTGACTGGTATGATTGGCGAAATAGATTCGTTGCCGGTAGGACGGGCTGCTGCCGCTCCAGATCGGCCGCACGCCGGTGATGGCGCGGGCGAGAATGGCGAGAACAGAACCGGAAAACGATTGCAGATACCGCCTGTAGTCGATGGCCGCCATTCAGAACTGGCCCCCGTGCAGGATGGTGCCGGGCAGGAGGGCGAGGGCCAGGAAAAGAAGGACGCAGACAACGAGCACGAGGCGCTGCCGGTTGACGAGGCGCAGCGAACCGGCGATCCGTTCAGGCAGGGAGCGCGTGGTTTCGGCGAGTGCACGCAGGCCGGCCCGCGACAGAACCGTATCGACTTCTTGCAGTGCCTTGAGTTGATCGGGTGTCGCCGCGATCATCTTGAAGAGGGCGGCGTCGAGCAGCAGATGTGCCGACGTCACCAGCGCCAGAAGGCCGCACACCAGAAGAGCGGTCCACAGGATGAAAAACAGCGGACCGTGGGTTTCGCGCAGGAATGGCGCGACGGCCAACAGGATCGGGATTGGAACGCCACCCCAGAGCGCATTGCGGCGCAGATGAGCAGCGATTTCGAGTGGCGTGCTGATCATGCGGTTCTCTTCGGTTCGGAAGCGGGAAGGTGGACGGGGCGCCCCTTGCTCTTGAGGAGATCGATGGCGGCGTCCCGGCTCGCGGCGCGGCCGGTGGTGACAAGCCAATGAACCACCGTGGCGGCGCTACGCTGAAAACCGAGCGCGCAGCAGACAAGAACCGGCCCATTCGGACGCGACGTTTCGATGGCGTCGGAGGCGGCCGCCAGCGTTTCATCGGGCGTCGTCATCAGATCGAGCGAGGGAAAGCTTTTCCAAGTGGTTTTCGCATCGTGGCGCGGAGCTGTCAGTTCTCCGGTGAGATCGATGACGGTGGCGATATCCGACAGTTCTCCCGCGTTCGGGAAACGGCCGAGGAACACCTTTTCGGTGATTTCCGTGCGTGCCGGTAATGCGCCTGTCCAATAGCGGATGTTGAGTCTGGCGCCGAAACGATAGGGCATCAAAAGCCAATGGCCGGCGAGCGACACACTGCCATCGGCCGTCTTCTGGAAAATCTCCCGACCGGCGCCGAAATAGCCGACGGAGACGATGGCGAGCGCGAGAGCCGGCCAGAGCAGAAGCAGCGCATAGCCGGTGAGGAAGACGCCGGAGGCGGCGAGGATGAGGAAGACGATCGCGCCGCCGGCATAGTAGCGTCCGAGACGACCGGCTTTCTCGCTCGTCGTGACACGGAAACCGGCGAGCGGCGAGGGTGCCGCGTGCGGGAACACCCACAGGGCGAACAGGCCGAGAAGGGCGCCGGTCGGGATATCTATGAAATGGTGCTGGTAGGTTGTCAGCACCGATGCGCCGATCAAGAAACACCAGACATGCCAGACCTGCCGCACGCCGCCCGGCAGCTTGCGTCGCAGGTGATCCCAGATGATGACCAGGAGAGCGATGTGCAGCGACGGCGCCTGGTTGAACGGCTTGTCGAAACCGCCGAGCACATCGAACATGAAGCCCGGTAGGCCGATGGTTTCCGGCCGTGCGAAGGTGGCGGTCAGCGGAAAGGCGATGAAGCAGGTGACGGCGACGATCTGCGCGGTGAGATAACGCTTCGCCAGCCGATCGACTGATGTCGGCGTATCGTTGATGAACAGCGACAGCGCGTAGAATGCATTGATCGACCAGTAGGGCACGATCGTCCAGGCATAGAAGGGAATGGCGCTTTCCCAACCGAAGGCGAGGTTCGGCACATGGGCGCGCTGCGAGGCGAGCCAGTTTGCGATGCCATAGGTGAGATAGAAGAACGGGGCGAGAAGGCACAGCCAGGCGGCTGCGCGGCGGATGACGGGCAAAGCGGAGACCGGCGGAGAGGGAACGGCGTCGATTGTCACTCCTGAGGCTCCGCGACGCGCTCAGCCATCGAGACCGTGAAGATGCCCCATTGGTCGATGCGCTGGTCGAGCTTGCGGAAACCGGCGGCTTCGACAAGCTGGTCCATCTCGCCCTGCGTGCGCCGCCGCATGACCCAGGCCTCACCGCCGCGGTGGGAGGTGAGGGCGCGGGCGATCATTTCCAGTTGCGGGTGCCAGGGCTGGTTGGTGTAGATCAGGAGAGCACCCGGCTGCATGGCGCGGGCGAGACCGCCAAGCGATCGCTCGATCAGCGCGTTGTCGGGGAAAAGTTCGTAGAGGCCGGAGACCACCGCGAGGTCCGGTGCAGGTGTGATTGCGGCCAGTCCGTCACCATCGAAGGCGTCCACTTCGTCGAAGCGGGCGGTGCCTTCAACGCCCCGGTCAGCGATCAGTTTCCGGCCGGCGGAGACGTTGATCGGCGAATAGTCGCGCAGTTGCACATGGTCCGGCTTGATGTCGGAACGGGCGATAGCGTCGAGAATATAGCGGCCATGACCGGAGGCGATGTCGAGCATGTTCGTCGAGCGGCCCGCCGCCTTGAGGCGGGCGAGTGCCGTGCCGATCATTTCCTCCAGATGAACCTTTCGCTGGCGGATGCCGCGCCAGCCGATCGCTTCAAGAAACTGCTTGTCGATCAGCTTGCCGCCGGGGCCAAGGCCGCGCGGCTCGTTTTCGTAGACGTAGTCGAGTGCCGATCCGGAATCGAAGCCGGTCTTGATGCCGGTCTTGATGCCCTCCGAGAACAGGCCGCCGAACTGGATGGAGGCCTTGTTGATCAGCCAGTAAAGGCCGCGCGGCGAAGCAAGTGATAACGGGGTCGCCAGACGGTCGGCCTCATCACGGGTGTAGCCGTGGATATGGGCGTCGCGCAGTTCGGCGACGGCGGGAGGGCTTGCGAAGCGTTCGGTAATGAAGGCCTTGATCTTTGTCATCGCCCGGGCACGATCGCGCTCGCCGAGCGTGTCGTGATAGAAGCCGTCGAGCACATGGCGCTCCTTGATCCGGCTTCCGAGGTTCTCGAAAAAGCGATGTTGCGGTCCGTGATGAACCACCCAGTCGCTGCCGGAAATCAGCAACTGGACGGGCACGGTGATGGCTCGTGCATCGTCCACCACGCGTTTGGCCGCCTCATGCAGTTCCAGCAGGATATGCGAGGCGATCGGGCGAGTGATCAGCGGGTCGTTTTCGTAGGATGCGACGCGGACCGGATCATGTGTCAGGAACTTCGCTTTCACATAGGAATTGACGAAGAAGCTGCCCTTCAGCTTCTGCCACAGCGCAATGCCGGGCTTGGCGAGCGGCACGTAGAGCTTGATATCGAAGGCGGGCGAGGCGAGCACGAGTGCGCGAACCTTGGGGGCATAGTCGTGCACCCACGTCGCCGCCAGCACCGCGCCGACGCTCTGGGCGATCACGGCGATATCCTCGATCCTTGCGCCACTGGTTTCCCGGATATGGCCGACGAAGGTATCGAGATCGCGCACGGAGGCGGCGAAGGAGGGGGAGAAGCCACGCGCGCCGGGCGAACGGCCATGGCCGCGGGCATCCCAGGCGTAGAACGCGCAATCGTCCAGGCCGAGTTCATCGACGATATGGGCGACACGGCCGCTGTGTTCATGCCCCCGGTGCAGCAGGATGATCGTGCCCTTTGTTTCCGGCGTCATCGCGGGCCAGTGGCGATAGAAGAGCGTGGTGCCATCATGGGTCTTGAATTCGCCTTCGATCGGCGCGCGGGGCGCAAGGCCCTGCGATTGCTGCACGCTTTGATGCATATTCATCTCCCTCATGACACCGGCGGCCCCCGCCACCGTTGCAACTTCATTCAATCAGTGGAATGAAACGCTTGAACGCACAAGGATATTCACTGCCGGGACGAAGTAAACGGGGGAGTTCGGAAATGAATCTGCCGGTGAACGCCCGTGGTGCCGACATGCGGTCCTGTTGCCCGACTTTCCGCCTTCGTCTGTCCCGTGAGATTTGGTCATGTCCGTCTACCAGCTGAAATCCCGCTTCCAGAACCTCCTGCGCCCGTTGGTGACACGTCTTGCCGCATCGGGCGTGACAGCCAACCAGGTGACCGTGGCGGCGGCGGCCGTTTCGGTGTCGCTCGGGGTGTTCCTCGTTTTGATGCAAAGCCCCGGCTGGTTTGCATTGGTGCCGATCTGGTTTTTCCTGCGCATGGCGCTCAACGCGATCGATGGCATGCTGGCGCGCGAGCATGGGCAGAAGAGCCTGCTGGGTGCCTATCTCAACGAAATGACCGATGTGGTTTCGGACGCAGCCCTTTACATGCCGTTTGCGCTGGTCGCCCCCTTCAGTCTGGGCTGGATAGCGGCGGTCGTCTTTCTGGCAACGCTAACGGAATTTGCCGGCGTGACCGGTGCCGCCAATGGCCGGACGCGCCGTTACGACGGTCCGATGGGCAAGAGCGATCGGGCGGTAGTTTTTGGCATCCTTGGCGCCTGGATTTCGGTTGCAGGTGTGCTTCCGGGCTGGCTGTTCTGGCTGCAACCGCTGTTATGCGCCGCGCTTGTGCTGACTGTCGTCAACCGGGTGCGTGGCGGCCTCGCGGAGGCATGAAAAAGCCGGACGTTTCGCAACGCCCGGCTCGTTGTCACCCAACTTGATGTATCAGGCAGGCAGCTGGAAATACCAGTTTGCGACAAGCACCACGGTCAGGCCGGCGGCAAGCGCGACATAGGGCAGGAGGCCGGCCTTCTTGATGCCGAGATCTTGGCCGGTCAGGCCGAGATCGTCCATCGCGCCCGCCGGGAAACGGCCACCGTCACGCACATAGTGACGATAGGCAAAGACCGGCAGGATGAGCGCGGCGAAGATGAAGCCGACCCAAAGCGCGTTAGAATAGCCCCAGACCTTGGCGCCGGCGCCGAGGAAAAGCGCGTTGACGAAGGCGAGAACGGTATTGAGGCCGATCAGCCAGGTCGGTGCCTTCCAGGGGCGTTCGACATGGCTGGAATCCATCCGGTGAATCCAGCCGGCGTTCAGGTTGAGGAAGTTGAAGATGATGTATCCGACATTGGAGACGGCGAGCACGAAGAAATAGCCGGCGACGTCGGATGCAATGGCAAGCAGGATGAGGTTAAAGGCGAAGTCGGTCCACATGGCGCGGGTCGGGGCGCCATGCTCGTTGACGTGGTCGAGATATTTCGGCAGCCAGCCGTCTTTCGAACCCTGGTAGAGGGTGCGCGACGAACCGGCCATGGCCGTCATGATGGCAAGGAACAGGGCCATGATCATCAGGATGACGAGAATCTGCGTGATGATCCGGCCACCGTGAACGAGGCCGGCCAAGGCTTCGGCGATACCGGTTCCATCGACGACGCCCGCTCCAAGCAGACCGCTCTGACCAATGACACCCTGGAAGGTGAACGGGATCAGGAAGAAGAACAGGCAGCACAGAAGGCCGGAATAGAAGATCGCCTTGAACGTGTCCGTCTTCGGGTTCTTCAATTCGCGGGTATAGCAGACGGCGGTTTCAAAGCCGTAGGTCGACCAGGCCGCGATGTAGAGGCCGCCGAGGAAGAGCGTCCAGCCACCATTCGACCAGGTGCCATTGACACCGGAATAGGCGGCGGTTGGCGGCACGAGGCCTGTGACGTTGAGGGTATCGATCTGACCCGAGAAGATCGGGTAGAGGCCGATGATCAAAAGCGGCAGCAGCACGATGATGGCGAGCCATTTCTGGACGGCGGCCGTTCCATGAATGCCGCGATGCTGGATCGCGAAGATGACCAGCATCAGGAAGCCGCCGATGAAGAAGGTGGCGTTCAGGTTGGCATTGGCGAGGAACGGAATGTCGAAGCTGAACAGCGACCAGCTGCGGATGGCCGGTGTCAGGGCTGTGACGGCATCGGTCGACAGAAGGGCCGAAATGGCATCCTGGGGCGTCTTGCCGGCATTGGCGGCCAGCCATTCGGCAACACGCGGGCTGTCTGCCGTCAGGGTTGCCATGTTGGCGTTGATCCATTCCATGACCGCCGGCGAGTCGGCGCCCGGGATCGGGAAGAGGGCGTTGAGGATATAGCCTGCCGCGATGGCGCAGCCGAGCGACAGCACAGGCGACCAGGCGAACCAGTTGCACCACACTGACAGCGGCGCGATGAATTTCGAATACCTCAGCCAGGCGGTGGCGCCGTAGATGGATGCGCCGCCCGACTTGTTGCCGAACATGCCCGCGATCTCGGCATAGGTGAAGGATTGCAGGAAACCCATGATCATCGAAATGATCCAGACGACGAAGGCAAGCTTGCCCGTCGTTCCCGCGATGCCGCCGATGGAGAAGAGCACCAGCGGCGGTACGCCTGCGGCGACCCAGAATGCCCCTTTCCAGTCCAGCGCACGAATCAGACCGGCGTCTGAAGCGGTTGCCGCTGACCCCTCGGTCTCAACAATTGATGCCATAAGCAGTCTCCTCGACCAGTTTATTGAGCGCGTTTCGCGCGTCCCCGTATGGATGGTTTTGGGCTTTGGTCTTCGCTGTGGAGGAGCCTGCATTCTGCAGTGTCATCACTCCGTTCCCGTTTTATTTTTTGGCCAAAGCTTATCCTCATAGTGAATTTTTTTTCCTCTGGGTCAAGTCTCTCTTTACTTTTCAAGGGGTCCCGTAGGATAGTTTGGCCATATTGCCGGTGCATAAGCGGCGCCTTGAGAGCGTTGAACGGCCGTGCCGCCGGGTGGGAGCTGACATGACGAATTCCGGACGATTTGCGAGCATGCTGGCACCGCCGCGCCCGAGCACGATTCTGCGGCCGGGAATCCCGGCGCTGCCTGCCGGCGTGGAGCGTTACCGAGTCAAGGGACGCGGCACGACGGTGGTGAAAGTTGCCGCCGGTGACCGCGTGACGATCAAGGATGTCGAGGGCGGCCAACTGTGCGAGGTCAGCTTCGTCGATGCCAGGGGCCGGTTCAACGCCGCCGGGCTGGGCGTCGCGTTTTCAGGCGTGGCAACGGGTTTGCAGGATATCCTGTCGCGGGACGAAGAAAGTGCCCGGCGCGTTCTGTCCGCCCTCAAACGCCGTTCGGTCGATCCGGCGGATGCGCAGGCACTGTTACTTTTCGGCGAAAGCTCGTCTCCGGGCGCTTCGGCCGAATTGACGATCGCGCTTGACGGTTTGCTGATCGTCGGCGCGCCGGCGCCGCTCATGGATGCGGAACTGCAGAATACGGCAACGGCGCTGGAACTGCGCATCACCCGCGCCAGGATCGAGCGAACCTATGAGGACATGCTGCCCGAGCCGATGGCGGATCCGGTGCAGGACCTGCGCATTCCGGCCGCGCGGGCCTCGGCCTATTTCGTCAGAGCCGGCGAATTCATCCAGGTGATCGATGTGAGCGGCCGGCAGTGCACGGATTTCCAGGCGTTTTCCGCCCGCAAGGTCGACAAGGGGCTGGATCTGGCGCTGGATGCGACAGTGACGCGCACGCTGCTCGGTCGCAGCTATCCGACGCCCGGCCTGCCGTCGAAGGCGTTCGACCGCGATTTCGAGCCGCTGGTGGAAATCGTGCAGGATACGGTCGGGCGCCACGATGCTTTCGCCACCGCCTGCAACTCACGCTACTATGACGACATGGGGTATCCGGGGCATGTCAATTGCACCGACAACTTCAACCATGCCTTGGCGCCCTATGGCATCGCGCCGCGTAAGGGCTGGGAAGCGCTCAACTACTTCTACAACACCAATGTCGATCACCAGAACCAGCTCTATCTCGACGAACCCTGGTCGCGGCCGGGCGATTATGTGCTGATGCGCGCGCTGACCGATCTGGTCTGCGTCTCTTCGTCCTGTCCCGACGATATCGACGCGGCCAATGCCTGGAACCCGACCGATATCCACGTTCGGACCTATTCCGACACGCAGAAATTCTCGCGCGCAGTCGCGATCCGAATGACCCCCGATGCAGAGCCCGAAATGACCCAGGAAACAGCGTTCCATCCCCGCCTGTCGGCGCTCACGCGCAATCACACCGAATATCGGGGCTTCTGGCTGCCCAACCGCTTCAACAATGAAGGGCCGATCGAGGAATACTGGGCCTGCCGCGAAAAGGCGGTGGTGATGGACCTGTCGCCGCTGCGCAAGTTCGAAGTCACGGGGCCGGATGCCGAGGCGCTGCTGCAATATTGCTGTACGCGCGATATTCGCAAGCTGTCACCGGGGCAGGTGGTCTACACCGCCATGTGCTACGAAAACGGCGGCATGATCGATGACGGCACGGTCTTCCGGCTCGGGCAGAACAATTTCCGCTGGATCGGCGGCGATGACATCAGCGGCATCTGGCTGCGCGAGCAGGCCGAGAAGATGGGCTACAAGGCCTGGGTCCGCTCGTCTACCGACCAGATGCATAATCTCGCTGTTCAGGGGCCGAACAGCCGTGAGATCATCGAGGAGATTATCTGGACGGCACCGTCGCAGCCGTCGATCGGCGAGCTGGAGTGGTTCCGTTTCGCGGTCGGCCGCATCGGCCATTTCGAAGGCGCTCCGGTCGTTGTTTCGCGTACCGGCTATACCGGCGAACTCGGTTACGAAATCTTCTGTCATCCGAAGGATGCGACCGCGGTTTTCGATGCAGTCTGGGACGCCGGCCAGAAGCATGGTCTGAAGCCGATGGGGCTGGAAGCACTCGACATGGTGCGCATCGAGGCCGGACTGATATTCGCCCATTACGAATTCACGGACCAGACCGATCCATTCGAGGCGGGCATCGGCTTTACCGTGCCGCTGAAGTCGAAGACCGAGGATTTCATCGGCCGGGAGGCCCTGATCAAGCGCAAGGAAAACCCGCGCTACAAGCTCGTCGGTCTCGATATCGATTCCAACGATGCGGTTGGGCATGGCGATACCGTGCATATTGGTCGCGCGCAGGTCGGCGTCGTCACCAGCGCCACCCGTTCGCCGCTGCTAAAGAAGACAATCGCGCTGGCGCGGCTGGATGTGCTGCATTCGGCTATCGGAACCGAGGTTGAGATCGGCAAGCTGGACGGCCAGCAGAAGCGGCTGCCGGCGCGGATCGTCCCGTTTGCGCATTACGACCCAGAGAAGCTGAAACCCCGGTCTTGAGGGGTAGGCAACGTTAAAGCTTCAACAAGCGAACACTTTTCGCTGGCACGACGGCAAGGATGAGGATGCCACCTGCCTTTTCTTCATAGAGAATGATGTGGCTCTTGTGTTCGTGACGGCGAACGCCTTCGCCGATCAAGGGAGCGGGGCGGCCCATCTGCGGATGGGAAGCCATCAGCTGAAAACAACGATCCAACTCGTCCTTGTATCGTCGCGCCTGATTGAGACCAAACAGTTCGATGCCGTCGAGGAACACGGTTAGCAAATCGTCCTCGGCGCGTTCGGTCAGCGCATAGTTATTCACGCACGGCGCCTCTTGCCCTGGCTATGCGTTCGGCGTTCCCGAAGATGTCATCGAGACTTTGCTTTCCGGTGCCGCTTGCCCGGGATTCCGCAACAAGCTGGCGCAATTCGTCCATGGTCATTTCCTGGTCGCGGCGCGACCGATCGCGGCGAACGAGATCACGCACATAATCGCTTGCGCTGGCATATTCGCCCTTGCTGATCTGGGTCTCGATCCATTCCTTCATGGGATCGGGCAGGGAAATCGTCATGGTTGCCATTGCGTGATACTCCTTTCGGTCATTTTATCACCGATAAGAAAAAATCACAAAATTTCTTATTTTGAGCAGTCTACTTGTTCAACCAGACTTGCGCTGCACGCTGGCGATTTCGCGGGCGACGGCTTCCGAATCGTTGGCGAGGGTGCGCATTTCCGTGGCGAGCACGGCGAAGCCGGCACCGGCTGTTCCTGCGCGGGCTGCCTCGATGCCGGCATTGACGGCGAGCAGTTTCAGGTAGCGCAGCGAGTGCAGGATCTCGGCGGTGCGCGATGCCGTCGCCCGCATGTCGGCTGTCTGGTCGTCGATCCGCTGGTAGAGCGACTCGATGTTGACAATGCTGCCTTCGAGATAAAGCAGGTCGCCGCTTTTGTCCCAGACACCGCCGCCGGTTTCCGTCACCCAGAGAAGATGACCCCGGTTGTGGCGGATGCGATATTCGAGCGTCCAGTCGGTCTTGTTTTCGAGCGCCTTGCCGACGACTTCGTCCATCATCGGTACGTCTTCCTCGCACATGATCGAGGTGAAGGTCCGCACGCGATTGCCGACGATTTCGTCGGTGGGGTAGCCGAAGATCCGCTGGATGCCGTCGGTCATGTCGAGCATCGTATAGTGCTCGTCGGCCCGGCACCGGTAGAGAAATCCATTCATGCGACCGAGAACGCTGCTCTGAAAGTCCATGTCGAATCCGGCTGTGGCTGGAGGGCGGATGGAAAGAGTATCGATGTTTACGGATAATATTTCGTTATTTTGGAAATCATGATCGGAAGGCTGCAAGCACGCCTTCCGATCGGAAGTCGCTTTTATCGCGGATCAGTTCTTCAGGTAGACTTCCAGCGTATCATCCATGGCTTCCAGCCAGGGCGTGTGATGCTTGGGTGCCATCGTGCCGGTCATCAGCGACTTGTAGGCATTGTCGCGGAAGCCCATGATGTTCTCGGCCTTGTGGTGCTCCCATTCCATGAAGGTCTTGTTGGTGCCTTCAATGTCGAACTTCGGATAATCGGTGTCATCCAGCAGTTCGATGACATAGTCGCCCTGGAACCAGATCATCTGCTCGGCATCCTCGAGCGTCTCCTCGCGGGCGCGCCATTTGTCGAAATGGGCTTTCATCTCGTCCTTGCCCGGCAGCTTGATGCGGCCCATGATGACGTCGCGGGCATACCAGGCCTGGGCGTCGAACATGTTGAACGTATAGAACTGGTCCTGCATGCCGATATACATCAGCTGCGGATTGTCCTCGTAGACAACGCCCTTGTAGAGATTGTCGGACCACAGGCGGTTGGCCGTCTTCAGGCGCAGGTCGTCCGGCAGGAACGGGAAGTGGTGAAGGTAACCGGTGCACAGGATCAGCGCATCGACTTCCTTGGTCGAACCGTCGGCGAAATGGGCGGTCTTGTTGACCAATTTCTGTAGCAGCGGCCGCTCCTCGAAGCGCTCCGGCCATTTGAAGCCCATCGGCTTGGAACGGTAGCTGGTGGTGACGGACTTCGCGCCATACTTCCAGCATTGCGAGCCGATGTCCTCGGCCGAATAGGAACGGCCGACGATCAGCACGTTCTTGTCCTTGAATTCCAGCGCATCGCGGAAATCGTGGGCGTGCAGCACGCGGCCGCCGAAAGTCTTCACGCCTTCGAAATAAGGGACGTTCGGTGTCGAGAAATGGCCGGAGGCGACGACGACATAGTCGAAGATCTCATCATACATGACATCGTTGACGCGGTCGTGCGCCGTGACGGTAAACGTCTTCGATTCCTCGTCGAAACGAACCATGCGCACCGGCGTCGAGAAGCGCACCCACTTGCGCACGTCGGCCTTTTCGACGCGGCCCTTGATGTAGTCCCAGAGTACGGCGCGGGGCGGGTATGAGCCGATCGGCTTGCCGAAATGCTCCTCGAAGGAATAGTCGGCAAA
Source organism: Rhizobium sp. Leaf453 (assembly GCF_001425605.1). Lineage (GTDB taxonomy): Bacteria > Pseudomonadota > Alphaproteobacteria > Rhizobiales > Rhizobiaceae > Pararhizobium. Next base: position 100,569 of record NZ_LMRG01000023.1, read on the forward strand.
TTCCAGGCATTCCTTGGGGCCGTTCGACCAGAGATAGCGATACATGCTGCCATGAACCGGCTCGCCATGTTCATCCAGGCCGGTACGCCACGTGTAGTTCCACAGTCCGCCCCAGTCGTCCTGTTTTTCAAAGCACACCACTTCAGGTATTTCAGCACCCTTCTGGGCCGCGGACTGGAAGGCTCTCAATTGAGCGAGGCCCGAAGGCCCTGCGCCGATGACGGCTACTCTGGTCATGTGTGTCAGTTCCCTTTTTAATTTTTGTTCGTACGTATGCTTTTTGCGGAGAAGACCCCTCCCAACCCTCCCCACAAGGGGGAGGGCTTAACCCGTTGAACCCTCTCGCCAGCACATTCCGGCAACACGTTTTTACCAGCGACGGCCGGAAAACATCCCGGAGAATTGCAGGAAGAGGTCACTCCCTCCCCCTTGTGGGGAGGGTTGGGGAGGGGTCTTAAACCTCTCAATCCGGATAAATCCCCGCGCTGGTCGGAGATCCGTCGTCGTATTTCGAAAGCCAGTCGATCATGATCGGGCGGTTGCGGGTCAGGCCCTTGTAGTCGACGATCTCCGGCGGCAGGCTGGCGAGCACGCGCGGCAGACGGCGCGCCCATTTCGGCACGGTGACGAGTTCCTCGAGGCTGATCAGATAGCAGCGGATGACGAACAGGATGGCGTTGGAGCGGGGCAGGCGCCACAGGCTCTGCAACTCGACGCGCAGATGCATCTTCTGGCCGACATTCTCCGGCGTCACCGTCGTGCGGTCGGGACCCCACTTGTGATAGTTTTCCGGGGACGTATCGAGCCGCGGATTGACGGTCATGGTCCAGTTCAGCCGGCGGGTCGGCTTGCCCTGCTGCAGGTTGAGCAGGAATTTGAGTGCGCGGTCGAACACGCCGATCTGGTGGGCGAGCGGGACCGGGCCATGCCACTCCATGAAGTTCATGCCGATATCGAAATCCAGCGACCAGTCTGCCTGGGTGGTGACCATGCCGGCATCCATCCAGAGATTGTTGTCGCGCTGGTCGACGATGCAGAAATCGCCCTGGGCCTGGCGGGTGATGTATTCCATCGGCGGGTAGGGCAGCGTTGCCGCATCGCCGAAGGTGAAGGTGTCGTCGATGCCCATCGGCCGGTTGATCCAGCGCCAGCGGTCGCCGTTCTTTTCCAGGGTGAAGTGCTCGGGATAATCCTGCGCCTGATGCTCCATCAGCAGTTCCAGCGTATCCCATTGCGCCGCCATCATGTGGGGCAGCGCCTGGCAGCGCAACGGATCTTCCTTGAGCACCATGGCCCGATCCTGCATCTCGGCGACATAGTGCTCGTCGACATCGATCAGGTTTTCAAAGACCGAGTCCTTCCTTGCCCGGACATGCGGCTCCATGTTGACCGAATACATGTATTCGTCGCGATCGAATGGGAAGGGAAAGCGCCTGATATTGTAGAGGCTGTTGCGGAAGGTGAAATCTTCACGGAACGTTTCGCTCCTGAACGTGATGGTCATCTGTCCGGCCCTCCCGGCTAGAGTTGAAGAACGAGTTGCTGGCCCTTGAACCGCGAGACGCAGATCATGACCTTCTTGCCGGACGCCTTTTCTTCGTCCGACAGGTAGATGTCGTTGTGCTCCAGCGTGCCGTCGCAGGACGAGACCTCCGTCTCGCACTGACCGCAGGCACCGCCACGACACATATAAGGCGCGTCGCAGCCATGGGCTTCGGCCGCCTCCAGAATGCTCTGGTGTTCGCCGACCGTCATGTGGATATTGGATTTCTCCAGGAACACCTGGAAGGGCTGGCCCGCCGGCGGCGCAAGAAAGCGCTCCGAATGCAGGTTTTCCTTCGGCCATCCGGCTTCCAATCCCGACAGCAAAACGGCGTCGATCATGCCGGCGGGGCCGCAGACGTAGAGATGCGTGCCGAGCGGCTGGTTTTCGACCAGTGCCTTCAGCGGGATGAAGGTCTTCTCGCTGTCGCAATAGATCTTCACGCGGCGCGAGCCGTATCGATCGAGCAATTGCTGCCAATAGGCGCCGTGTTCGCGCGAGCGGATGGCATAGTGCAGTTCGAAGACGGCATTGTCGCGGGTGAACTGCTCCATCATGGCGATGAACGGCGTTATGCCGATGCCGCCGGCGATAAGGATGTGCTTGCGGCCGCGATGGTCGGCAGGGAACAGGTTGACCGGCTGACTGACAACCAATTGGTCGCCCGGCTTCACCTGCTCGTGCATGAAGACCGAGCCGCCGCGCGAATTCGGAACTTTCAGGACGCTGATTTCAAAGGCGCTGTTGTCGTCAGGATTGGACATCAGCGAATAGGGATTGCGGCGCAACAGGCCGTTGTCGTGCATCGAGACGACGACATGAGCGCCGCCGGAAAAGAACGGCATGGGTTGGCCGTCGAGCCGTTCGAAACGGAACCGCTTGACGCTATCGGTGACCTGCGTCACGGCCGCCACCCGCACGGGCATGTCTGTGTTGAGGCTCACGGGAATATCTCCTCGGGGGCAGGTGCGGTACCCGGTTCTTCGGCATCAATGTTGACGCCCTGGAAGGCGCCGAGGCGGCGGGAATAGTGATCCCGCACGAGGAGCGGCAAACCGCAATGGGTGCAGGCAAACGAGCTTGTCGTCACATTGTCGGTGATGCCCTTGCAGTGAACGCATTGCACCCGGCGTGCCGTCGAGCCGCGATGTTCGGTATGGATCGAGTTGAAATCGATGCCGAATTCCAGTGCCACTTGCATGACCTGGCCGATGAAGCCCTCCGTGCCGGCGATATAGAGCCGTGTTCCCATCCGGGCCTGCTCAAGACAGGCCCTGAGGCGAAACAGCAGGGGTTGAAGGGTTGGCGCCTGCCAGAAGACATCCGGCGAAAGCGCTGTCAGCGCGACATCATAGGCTTTCGGCGCCGCTCCGCCTGCAAGGTAGAGGATCTCCGACCGGTCGAGGAAATCGCGGCCCTTGGCTTCGACCTGATCGGTCAGGGCTGCCGCCCCTTCGCCCTCGATGACGAAGAGGTGGCGCTTCGCATGGGGCTCGACATTGAGCCCCTTATATTCCGGTCTGCTCTTGATTCCCTGAACAAGCATGGCGCGTCAGCCCTGCGTGGTCCGTTTCGTCTTCTTCGGGTCATCGAAGGTGATCGTGTGGGCGATCGCCGGGGCGTTGACGTTCTTGCCCTTCACCTCGAGCTTGGTGCCCTGCACGGCATAGGGGACATCGACGCGCATGATCGCCATCGAGCGGTTCGTCAGCTTCGAATAGGACGGGCAGGTGATGACGCCGACCTTCTTGCCATCGGCCCAGACCTCATCGCCAAGATCAGTCGGACCATCGGCATCGACCAGCAGGCCGAAGATCTTGAAGCGTTCCTTGCCCTTCAGGCGCGCATGTTCCTCGGCGCCACGGAAGCCGGTCTTGCCGGGACTGACGGTGAAGTCGAGGCCGAGTTCCCACAGGCTGTCGCCGGGTTGCTCGTCGGCGAAAGGATACATCTGCGAATTGTCATAGGGGTAGAACAGCAGGTAGCTTTCGACGCGCAGCATGTCGAGAACGCTGAAGCAGACGGGGATGATGCCCATCTCCTTGCCTTCCTCGACGATGCGGTCCCAGACCATGCCGGCATCTTGGCCGCGCACGAAGATTTCATAGCCGCGCTCACCGGTATAGCCGGTGCGCGAGATCATCACCGGCGCGCCGAACAGCGTCGTCTGCATGTGATGGAAATATTTGAGATCGCGGATGCCCGGTACGTATTTTTCGAGATAATCGACGGCCAGCGGCCCCTGAAGCGACAGGTCGTGCAGGTCGTCGTCGAACAGCACGGCGCAATTGCGGCCTTGGGCCTGCTTGACGATCTCTTCGAAGCCGGAACCCGAGCCATGCACCAGCATCCAGGAATTCGGGCCTGTGCGGTAGACGATGCAGTCATCGGTGAAATGGCCGCGATCATTGAGCATGCAGGCATAGACCGACTTGCCGGGATAAATCTTGGTCATGTCGCGGGTGGTGATGTATTCCAGGATGGCAATGGCGTGCGGTCCGACGAGGTGAACCTTCTTGAGACCCGACACATCCATGATGCCGGCCTTGGTGCGAACCGCGATGTGTTCTTCGTAGATGTCCTTGTCATAGGTCCAGGCGGTTCCCATGCCGCTCCAGTCCTCAAGGTTGGATCCCAATGCCCGATGTCGGTCGCCCAAGGCGGAAAAACGCCAGCTAAGTGCCATGTTCTGTTCCCTTATTTATTTCACTCTGTGGAAATAATTATTCCTGAGTATATGCGCGTTTTTGGGAACGGCAAGCCGTCAAATCGATTTCTAAAGGGAAATTTGGAGACTATATTTCGCAAGGGTAAGCTGCCGCTGCGTTGGGTGCAAGGTGAATGACAAAGGGCGCGGGAGGACTGGATTTCTCTCTCTCGGCGGCCATATCACCTTGATATGACCGGCTTTACCGCCGGCAAACCGGAGAGGATTGGCCATTGACCGGAACCGAAAGCAGCCTGTCCGAAATCTATAGCGCTTACATCAATTGCCTCAACCGGCAGGACTGGGCGGTGCTTGGTGAGTTTGTCGACGACAATGCTGTTCACAACGGCAGGCTGATCGGTTTGGCCGGTTATCGCGCCATGCTGGAAAAGGATTTCGACGACATTCCCGACCTTCGCTTCAACATCCAGATGCTGATTGCCGATCCGCCCTATATTGCCAGCCGACTGGCCTTCGACTGCACGCCGAGGGGAGTGTTTCTCGGGCTGCCATTGCACGGCAGGACGGTCTCTTTCACGGAAAACGTTTTTTATGAGTTTCGACAGGCCAAGATCGTGCAGGTCTGGTCGGTGATCGACAAGCCCGCGATTGAGGCGCAACTGCTCGATTAGCCCCCTTGAAACAGAAAAGCCCGGACCACCGGCCGGGCTTTGCATCGGCATTCGGCCGATTTCAGGCGAGAATTCCTTCTTCCTTCACGGCGGCGACAAACGAAGCCCAGGCCTTGCGCGGACTGCGGATTCCGTCGAGCGCATCAAGGCAATGCTGGAGCGCGCGGCGATAGGCAGTGCCGCGGCGGCCGGGCCAGCGGCGCAGGAACTCCACGGCATCCCACGCGGAGGCTATTATATTTTCGTGGCTCTGTTTGATGATCACTCTGACGGGGGTTGGAAAGCGCTTGTAACTCAACTCGTCCTCATGCTTCTTGTTATGAATTGCCGCGCTCAACGTCCGGCGCGCACGAAGGTTCCCGGGTGGAATTCATTTCGGAATCTGCTTTCGAAAGGATAGTCTGAATAAGACCGCCGGCTACGGCGTATCTTTATCGATGCCGCAGGACGAACAGCACGTGTTGCGAGGAGAGGGGCATGAAGCAGAACAGGTTCTTGGCCTGGTTTCTCATCATCGTCGGCGGATTCTATCTTCTGTCCGGGATCGCCACCAATGACATGGGCGGGCTGGCGTCGCTGGGCTACAATCCGGATATGCCGATGACATTCCAGGCCGCGCCGTTGCGCTTCCTGATCGGCATCGGGCTTTATCTTTGCGCCATTATCGCCGGCGTCCAGATGCTGCGCGCAGCGCCGCCGCCGGAAAAATAGCCGTCAGAGCCGAAAAGCTTCCTTGAGATCGCTGCCTTTGTTTTCGCGCATATCGAGATCCTTCTCGATATGGTCGATATGGTGGAGCATCAGATGGCAGGCGCGGTCGAGATCGCCGCGCTCCATCGAAGTCACGATATCCTGATGTTCCTGATGGCCGCAGCTGGAAATGGCCGATTGGCCATAGAGCGCGATGACTAGAGATGACCTGGCGACAAGTTCGTCCATGAAGCGCTGCATCACCGCATTGCCGGTCATGGATGCCAGCATCAGGTGGAAATCGCCCGATGCCTTGATTTCCGCCCGCCGGGCCGTTTGGCCACGTTCGCCCATCAATCGGCCTTCCTCCATCAGCAACTGCCGCAGATGCTGGAAGTGGGAGGGTCCCATGTTCTTGGCGGCTTCGCGCAGGATGCCGGGCTCGATCAATCGCCGCGTCGCGAAGATTTGCCGGGCCTCTTCCGGGGACGGGTAGGCGACAAAAGCGCCGCGGTTTTTCTCGACATTGACCAAGCCTTCATAAGACAAGGCCTGCAGCGCGCCGCGCACCAGCGTTCGGCTGACATTGAACAGTCTGCCGACATCGGCTTCCGACAGCTTGGTCCCGGGCGCGAGCCGGCGATCGACGATCGCATCGCGAATGGCGTCACGGATATATTGCGTGCTGACGTCGGTCGGATCTTCGCTCGGGCGGGCTGCTATGGTCATGAAGTCTCATTCCGGGTTCTACAACCTATCCTATCGTGCTTTCTATTCGAAGTTAATCCGGAATCTGTCGTCAATGCGATGATCAAATTGTATACGATCTTGTGATCGTATTGCGCACAACGGCATATATTTTAAGCATTTCGTAATCTGCGTAAAATCCAGGCAAATTCCATATTCAGAATATCTTTTATATTTCAAATAGTTATCGCTCTGATTTCGACTTGGCACGCTAGATGCATCGCAGTCCCCGTCACAGGGGAGACATGATGTCCAAAGCGGCTGAAATCGATATCGTATCCGTTTCCAAGGTCTATGGCAGCACGACTGCCGTCCATTCCATCAGTCTGAAAATACCCTCCGGCAGCTATTGCTGCTTCCTCGGTCCGTCGGGTTGCGGCAAGACCTCGACGCTGCGGATGATCGCCGGTCACGAGAGTATTTCGTCCGGAGACATTCGGCTGGGGAACACTGTCGTAACCGACTTTCCGCCGGCCAAGCGCGGCACGGCGATGATGTTCCAGTCCTATGCGCTGTTTCCCCATCTAGACCTCGTCGACAACGTCGCCTTCAGCCTGAAGATGAAGGGCGTAGACAAGGAGGTGCGCCGCGCCAAGGCGCTGGAAATGCTCAAGCTGATGCAGATGGAGCCCTATGCCAACCGGCGCCCGGCCCAGCTTTCCGGTGGTCAGCAGCAGCGCGTGGCGCTCGCCCGCGCGCTGATCACCGACCCGGAAGCGCTGCTTCTGGACGAGCCGCTGTCGGCGCTCGACCCGTTCCTGAAAATTCGCATGCGGGCGGAACTGAAGAAGCTGCAGAAGAGCCTCGGGATCACCTTCGTCCACGTCACCCACAGCCAGGAAGAGGCGATGGCGCTCGCCGATATCATCGTCATCATGAACGACGGCAAGATCGAGCAGGCAGCCCATCCGCGCGAAGTATTCGAACGCCCGGCCACCGCCTTCGTTGCCCGCTTCATGGGTGATCACAATGTGCTCACCGGCCGCGTCGTCGAAAGCGGCGAGGGTAGGGTGACGCTGGAAGTGGCGGAAGGGCAGACCTTCACTGTCGCCGGTCCCGACCAGGCGCCGGGCGCACCGATCGATATCGGCGTGCGCACCGATCGCGTCCGCCTCGCTGCTGCATCCGACAAGACGCTCGGCTTCAACGGCGTCGTTTCCAATGTCGAATATCGCGGCGCCTCCGTGAAGATCACCGTCAATGGCGCCGGTAGCGACGATTTCACCGTCATCGCCAGCGACGCCGATTATTTCGAAAAACCCGTATCGGTCGGCGATGCGGTGTCCCTGAGTTGGGGCCTGGAGGACGCTGTCCTGCTCGGCCGCATGGCTGCCTGATCAATCTCTAAACATCAAAAGAGGGAACAAGAGAATGACCACTGAAAACAAGACGACCAAGGCTGTGACGGGTATTTCCCGCCGCTCGCTTCTGAAAACGGGTGCCGCCGCTGCCGGCGCGATCGTCGGCTCGGGCGCCATCACCGGCTTCCCGACCATCTGGGCGCAGAACCCGATCACGCTGCGCCAGTTCGGCACCGGCGTCTCGAACATCAATGCCATCGCCGAGAAGTGCAAGGCCGACCTCGGCATCACGCTGGAAATGACGGCCACGGATTCCGACGCTGCCGCCCAGCGTGCCGTCACGCAGCCGGACTCGTACGACATCGCCGATATCGAATACTGGATCCTGAAAAAGGTCTTCCCGGCCGGCGTCATCCAGCCGATGGATATCAAGAAGCTGAAATATTACGACAAGATCGTGCCGCTGTTCAAAACCGGCAAGCTGAAGCCGGACAGCGTCATCGCGCAGGGCACGGCACCACATACGGTCGGGTATGTCGAAGCGATCGGCGACAAGACGTTCGCCAAGGGCGAAACCCAGTTCTTCACCATGGTTCCGACCATCTACAATGCCGACACGCTGGGCATCCGTCCGGACCTCGTCGGCCGCGACATCACGTCCTGGGCCGATATCATGGACCCGGCCTTCAAGGGCAAGACCTCAATCCTCAATATCCCGTCGATCGGCATCATGGATGCCGCGATGATCATGGAAGCGCTTGGCAACATCAAATATGCCGACAAGGGCAACATGACCAAGGAAGAGATCGATGCGACGATCGAATTCCTGATCAAGGCCAAGCAGGACGGTCAGTTCCGCGCCTTCTGGAAGTCGTTCGACGAGTCGGTCAACCTGATGGCTTCGGGCGAAGTCGTCATCCAGTCCATGTGGTCGCCGGCCGTTGCCGCCGTCCGCTCCAAGGGCATCGCCTGCAAGTACCAGCCGCTCAAGGAAGGTTATCGCTCGTGGGGCGGTGGTCTGGGTCTTGCCGCGCACCTTTCCGGCGCGCAGCTCGACGCGGCCTATGAATACATCAACTGGTACACGTCCGGCTGGGTCGGCGGCTACCTCAACCGTCAAGGCTACTACTCTGCCGCCATGGACACGGCGAAGGAATTCATGTCGGCCGACGAATGGGGCTACTGGATCGAAGGCAAGCCCGCGACCGGCGACATCATGTCCCCGGAAGGCAAGGTCATGGAGAAGGCCGGTGCGGTGCGCGACGGCGGCTCGTTCGAGGAACGCATGGGCAAGGTCGCTTGCTGGAACTCGGTGATGGACGAAGACCGCTACATGGTGAAGCGCTGGAACGAATTCATCGCCGCGTAAGGAAAGACCCCACCCCACCCCCTCCCCACAAGGGGGAGGGGCTTAACCTGACGCGCCTTCCGCGAAAACCGGACCATCTGTGTCGCGAGAGGTCAGCCGCGTGTCAGCCCTCCCACCTGTGGGGAGGGCGGCGAGCGAAGCGAGCGGGAGAGGTTGAGGGCGCTGAAAACTACTTCTCCCTGCCTGCGGGGAGAAGGTGCCCGCCCTTCTTCCTTAACACCGAGGGGCGGATGAGGGGCTTTCCCTCAAAGAGCAAATGTCAGAACGGAGACGATACCGTGGCAGCCATGACAGCGGAAAACGAGAGCACGGCACAGCCGAAGCCGGCATTCTCCAGGGATATCGGCGCCATTGCCGCGTCCATCGCCTCCTATCTCCAGTCCATTCCTCTCGTCCTGATCCTCGGCTTCTTCTTCCTGCTGCCGATCCTGATGATCGCGGTGGTGAGCTTCTGGGATTATGATTTCGCCGGGCTCTATCCCGATTTCCTGACCATGAACTACACAGATACGCTGGGCTCGTGGGTCACCTGGAAGACCTATCTGAACACGCTGAAATATACGGCGCTGGTCTGGGGGCTGACACTGCTGATCGGCTTCTGGGTCGCCTATTTCCTGGCCTTCCATATCCGCACGACGACCATGCAGATGGTGCTGTTCCTCGTCTGCACCGTGCCATTCCTGACGTCCAACATCATTCGGATGATCTCCTGGATTCCGGTTCTCGGCCGTAACGGCCTGGTGAACACGACGCTGATCGAGATGGGCATCATTCCGAGCCCGATCGAATGGCTGCTTTACTCTGATTTCGCCGTGGTGCTGGCCATGGTTCATCTCAACACGCTGTTCATGGTGACGCCGATCTTCAACACGCTGATGCGCATCGATCGTTCGCTGATCGAGGCCGCGCGCGATGCCGGCGCCAATGGCTGGCAGATCCTCTGGAATGTCATCCTACCGCTTGCCAAGCCCGGTATCGCCATCGGTTCGATCTTCGTCGTGACGCTGGTCATGGCGGATTTTTCGACCGTGCAGGTCATGTCCGGCGGGCAGAGCGCCTCCGTCGCGCTGATGATGAAGAACCAGATGTCGTTGTTGCAGTATCCGGCGGCGGCGGCCAATGCCGTCGTGCTTCTGATCGTCGTGTTGCTCATGGTTGCCGCCATCCTGCGTGTCGTCGATATCCGCAAGGAGCTTTGAGATGAACCACGAAAAACGCACCCTCGAATTCTACGTTCTTTCGGCCTTCTTCGCGCTGTTCGTGCTGTTTCTCTACGGGCCACTGTCCGCCGTGTTCATCCTGTCCTTCCAGGGACCGGAGGGTGGCCTGACCTTCCCGCTCAACGGCGTTTCCGTTCACTGGTTCTTCAATCTGTTCGAACAGCAGGCGGTGGGCGATTTCGGAGCATCGTTCCGGCGATCGTTCACGCTGGGTCTGATGGTGATGGTCGTCAATGTCGCCGTGTCGCTGCTGGCAGGCCTCGCGTTCCGCCGGAAGTTTCGCGGATCGACCGTGCTGTTCTACCTGACTGTCGCCAGCCTCGTCGTGCCGTCGATCATCATTTCGCTCGGCATCGGCGTCGTCTTCCAGCAGTTCGGGTTGAAGCCTGCCTGGTATTCGTCCGGCTTCGGTGCGCATCTCACCTGGACGCTGCCATTCGGCGTGCTGATCATGTTCGCCGTCTTCAACCGGTTTTCACCGGCTTACGAGGAGGCCGCGCGCGATCTCGGCGCGACGTCCCGGCAGACCTTCCGTCATGTCGTGCTGCCGATGATCGCGCCCAGCCTGATCGGTGTCGGCCTGTTCGGCTTCACGCTCTCCTATGACGAGTTTGCCCGTACGCTGATGACATCGGGCACCTACAACACGCTGCCGCTCGAAATCTACGGCATGACCACCAATGTCACGACGCCGGTGCTCTATGCGCTCGGCACCGTCACCACCGTCTTTTCCTTCTCCATCATCCTGCTGGCGCTCGCGATCATCCTCGGTCTGCGCCGCCGGCAGGCGAAAGTGGCCTGATCCCGCATGCGCATTCTCGTCGTCAATCCCAACACCACCCGATCCATGACGGAAAAGGCGGCCGAGGCAGCCCGTGCCGTCGCCGCCACTGGTACCGAGATCATCGCCGCCACCTCTCAGATGGGGCCGGTCTCGATCGAGGGCCATTACGACGGGGCGCTGGCCTTGCCGGGTCTGTTGGCCGAAATCCGCAAGGCGGAAGCAGAGGGCGCGCAGGCTGCAGTGATCGCCTGTTTCGACGATACGGGGCTGGATGCCGCCCGCTCGCTTGCTGGCTTTCCCGTTCTCGGCCTCTGTGAATCGGCACTGGTAACGGCCGGCTTCCTGGCCCAGCGCTTCACCGTTGTCACGACCCTGGAGCGCTCGCGCATCCTGCTCGAAAACCTCTCCCGCCATTACGGCTTCGGTGGCCGCGCCAGGGTGCGCGCCGCTGATATTCCCGTCCTCGAACTGGAAGACCCGGCCTCCGGCGCCATCGGCAAGCTGCGCCATCAGATCGAACTGGCGCTAAACGAAGACGGCGCCGAAGCCATCGTGCTGGGCTGTGCAGGGATGGCCGATCTCGCCTATGCGCTGCAGGAGGAGTACGGCGTGCCCGTGATCGACGGTGTCTCGGCGGCGGTCAAGCAGGCGGAAGCGCTGATCGCGCAGCGGCTGGCGACCAGCAAGCGCGGGTCCTATGCCACGCCTCTGGCGAAGACCTATATGGGAGCAATGGCGGGGTTTGCGCCCCAGCCTTGAGCGCTAAAGTCAGTTCGTTTCGCTCGTAACAAGGCCGGCCGTTTGCCGGCGATAGGATTCGCGCAGCGCAAAGGTCAGGATCACAACCACGATCCAGAGCCGTGCATAGGACCAGCCGAGGAAATAGCCGGTATAGAAATAACGCTGAAAGGGACCAGCATAGGCCGCGTAGACGGGCTCCAGCGCAACGGTGACGACTTTCTGCACCGCGTTAGCGCCGGTCAGGAAAAGACCAACACAGACCATGGCCGGAAGCAGGTATATCCATCGTCGTTTGATTTGCGAAAGCACGCCGCGAAAGGATGGTTTTCGATCAAGCCCTTTTTCGACAACCATCAGGAATGCCAGCGCCGCCATGAGTGCGCTCCAGACCGGTAGGGAAAGGCCATACCAGGGGAAGACGACCCCGTCGATTCCGAGCCAGTAAACGAATGGGATCGCGCTTGCGCTGGCATACTTGGCGGCAACCGAAACGATGACCGACAAACCAAGTAGGCGCCAGAGAATGGCGCGGCCCAAAGCGACTTGATCCCTGAAAGGAAGCTTGGCGAGGCTGGTGCCGCCGCCGGAAAGGTTGATCATTCGCTGGCTCATCAGCAGAAACGCCATGAACACAAGAAGTTGCACGAGCTGCGTACCGACAATCAGAGTGCCAAGGGTTGCATGACTACGCAGCCGAACGATTGTTGCAATCAACAGCCAAGGTGTCGCTTCCACCACGAGATACGGCCCGAAGCTGAGCAACGAGCGAAAGCGTTTCGCTGATACGGAAAGGTTGAGTGCGGCATCGTTCATACTGGCTTCTTAATGGCACCTGCTCAATTCGCGGTTGATTTAAATATTAGATTTCTAACGGTTTTGTACAATTATAGGTATAAAAATGTCGATCTTCGCGCTGATTGGCAGGCGCTTATTGCGTCTGCACCTTCTTCGCCCACCAACCTGCCACAGAGGCGACAGCGTCGACCCGCGGACCTCCCGCACCTCGGGGCTCATCTCGCTGAGGTGATAGAAGAATGGCGCAGCCGATTGGCGTGATTTGCTGATAGCCACTTGACCTTCCTGCATCGCCGTCATGCGGCCGATTGTCGAACATTCGTGATCGCTCTACATAGGTGTCTCCCCGCTGAAGAGGTCCACCATGATCGATATTGCAAAGGTCCGTGCTGACACCCCTGGTGCCAGCAAATGTGTTCATTTGAACAATGCCGGGGCTGGCCTGATGCCGTCCGTGGTCATCGATGCAACGGTGGGGCATCTGCATCGGGAGGCGGAAATCGGCGGTTACGAGGCGGCCGACGAGGTCAAGGCCAGGGTCGATGCAGTCTATGACAGCGTTGCACGGCTTATCGGTGCATCGCCGGATGAAATCGCGCTGACGGAAAACGCCACCGTTGCCTGGCAGATGACATTCTATGCGCTGTCCTTCAAGTCGGGTGACCGCATCCTGACGGCGCGCGCCGAATATGCGGCCAATTTCGTTGCGCTGCTGCACGTCGCCCGGAAGACGGGTGCATCCGTCGAGGTTATTCCCGACGATGAGACCGGTGCGCTCGATCCCATTGCCCTGGAACGGATGATCGATCCCCGCGTACGCCTCATCGCGATCACCTGGGTACCGACGAATGGCGGTCTGGTGAACCCGGCCGCCGCCGTGGGCGCCATCGCTTGCAAACATGGAATCCCATATCTGCTGGATGCGTGCCAGGCGGTCGGCCAACTGCCTGTCGATGTCGCGGATATCGGCTGCGACATGCTTTCGGCCACGGGGCGAAAATTCCTGCGGGGGCCGCGCGGGACGGGCTTCCTGTATGTACGCCGCAGCATGCTCGAAAGCCTGCACCCGCCGCTGATCGACCATTTTGCCGCGCCATGGGTGGCTCCCGACCGGTACGAACTGCGAGCGGATGCCCGTCGTTTTGAAAGCTGGGAAAACAATTACGCGACGCGTCTCGGGCTCGGCGCCGCAGTCGATTATGCGCTCGACCTCGGCCTTGAGAACATCGAGGCGCGAAGCCGGACGTTGGCAGATCACCTGCGCGCGGGGCTTTCCGATCTGCCCGGCGTCCGGACCTACGATCTAGGTTCGCGACCGTCGGCCATCGTGACCTTTTCCGTCGATGGTATCGCCGCGAATGACGTGAAATCGGCGCTTCATGCCGCCGGCATCAACGTCAGCGCATCCAGCCCATCCAGCACATTGCTGGATGCAATGGCCCGGGATTTGCCCGTCCTCGTCCGCGCCTCCCCGCACTATTACAATACGGAAGACGAGATCGGCAGGCTTCTCGCGACTTGCGCCCAGCTCAGACGATGACGGTGGATGGTGTGATTTGATGGCTCGGTAAGGGCCGTCCGGCCATATCGCCGGAGATCATGCGCGGGCTGCCTTTATCCGCTCCACCCATTCCGCGCCGACCTGCCACCGCTCCAGCACGTCCACCGGGTCTTCCGCGTCGATGCGTGAACAGATGCGGTAGACCTCCAGCACCTCGGCGCTCATTTCGCCGCGATGGTAGAAGAAGGTCGCGGCGGCGTAGCGGGTGCGACCGGACCATTCGATGCCGAGCGGGGTGCGGATCAGATCCCAGTTGAGGCGGGTCTCGTCATCCATAGCGCGGGGTTCAGAACAGGCCGGGCGGATTGGCGGCGCGGCGGTCGAGCTTGATGAAGGGGCGGGGCACGATGCGGGCGCGCTTCATCATCTTCTGGTACTGCAACTCACGCATCGCATAGATCTCCACCCAGAAATCCTCCGTCAGCCGCGTGCCGTAGGGCCGCGCGAGACTGGCGATGGCGATGTTGCGTTTGGCGAGCGGCGACCAGATAGCGGCCGTCACGAGGCCTGCTTCCTGCTTTCTCCGATGATAGACGATCGCGCCGTCGGCCGGAATATTCCCTTCGATTTCAAGGCCGACGAGCACATGCTTCAGAGTTTGATTCCGCCGCGCTTCAAGTATCGCTTTACGTCCGTTGAAATTCACCTTCTCCATATCCACCAGCCAGTCCAGTCCGATTTCATCCGGCATACGGGCGCGATCGGCGCGGAGCGTGGTTTCGGCCGTCATGAAGTCGGCGTTGGAAACGATGAAGCCGGCTTCGATGCGGGCACGGTTCAGCGCCGCGTATCCGATGGCGCGGATGCCGTGAAGCCGCCCCGCCGTCCAAAGCCGGTCCCAGAGGCTGAGCGCCTGGGCGGCGGGCACGAAGAGTTCGTAGCCGAGATCGCCGGTAAAGCCGGTGCGGGAAATCGTGACCGTGCCGCCGTCATGCGCGAAGTCCGCAAGTTGGAAAGGCTTGAGCCGTTCGATGCCTTCGAAGCCAGCCTTGGAGAGGACGGCAAACGAGGTCGGCCCCTGCAGCGCGACGCCGGCGATTTCCGTGGTTTCCTCCTCGATCCCGACATCGAAACCGATCGCGCTATCAAGGAGCCACGGCAGGTGGCGTTCCTGGCAGCAGAGGCGGAAGGTGTCGGCCGACAACTGGAACAGCGTGCCGTCGTCGAGAACATGGCCGTGATCGTCGCACCAGGCCGTATAATGCACCCGGCCAGCGGCGAGCTTGGCGACATTGCGCACGGTCAACCGGTTGAGGTACCGCTCCGCATCCGGGCCGGCGATGCGGTATTTCACCATCGGCGAGATATCGAACAGGGCGGCCATCGAGCGGATGGCGAAATATTCCAGTTCCTCGTCGAACACGGAATGCGGCGCCTTGTAGCCTGCCCAGGTGTACCAGTCGTTTGTCTCGCTGAGTGCGGCGATACGCGGATGAAACGGTGTTTCAAGGCGCGGCGTTGTGATGTGCTTCTGTTGGGCGAGACGGGTGGCAAGGTCCGGCATCATGGTCTTGTCTCCGAGAGGATGCGTTTGGCCGCAAGCAGCCCCGGCAGGCCGGATATGCCGCCGCCCGGATGCGAGCCGGCGCTGGCGAGATAGAGGCCGGAGAGTGGCGTCGCATAACCGGCGGCGGCGTTGACCGGGCGATTGACCAGAAGCTGGTCGGCCTGCAGTTCGCCATGATGCCAGTGGCCGCCGGGCAGGTTGTAATGCATTTCCATATCGGCCGGGGTCATCAGATTGCTGGCGACGATGTTTTGGGAAAGGCCCGGCGCATAGTGTTCCAGCTTATCGAGGATGATCTTTTCGAAAGCCGGTTTGCCGTTATCCCAGCCACATTTGAGGTCGTAAGGGGCAAATTCCACCAATGCCGACAGCGTTGCGCCCTTGGATGGTGCGAGTGTCGGGTCGGCAAGGCTGGGGATGGTGATTTCCATCACGGGATCGGGGGAGAACTCGCCATATTTTGCCGGGTTGAAGGCGTCTTCGACATGGGTGATCGAGCGGGCGATGACCAGCCGTCCGCGAAGATCGTCGGTGGAAACGCCGGTGAAGGAGGGCAGGCGATCAAGCGCGAGATCGAGCTTGGCGACATTGCCCTTCGAGCGGATATTACCGACGGCACGGACGAAACCGGTATCGAGGTCGGCGGTATCGCAGAGAGCGAGGAATGTTGCCTTCGGATGCGCCGCCGACACGATGACGGGTGCGCTGAGTTGTTCGCCGCTGGCGAGAACGACACCGTTTGCCGCGCCGCGATCGGCGAGAATGCGGGTGACGGATTCTCCGGTTCGGGTCGTGACGCCGGCGCTTCTCGCTACCTTCTCAAAAGCCGGAGCAAGTGCACCCATGCCCCCCTTGGGAACATATTGCATGCCGGTCCGGCCGTTGGCCTCGCCGGTCAGGCGGTAGTATAGCCCGAGCAGCGAGGTCGGCGAGCGCGGGCCGAGGTGGATGCCGAGCGTGGCGTCGAAGGCGACAAGCCCCTTCAGCCGGTCGTCGCTCAGATATTCGTCGGCGACATCGGCGACATTCATCAGCAGCATGCGCAGGAAATCACGGCCTTCCTCGCGGCCCCTGGTGAGGAGGCTCAGGCCCGCACCGGCGAATGCACCGAGGTCGTTCATCCTGACATTGCCGATTTCCGGCGGGCGCCGCTTGAGGAAGCGCTTGAGGATGCCGGCCTGGAAAATCAGCTTCTTGCGCATGGCCGCAAAAGCCTTTGCTTCCGCTGTACTGACGCCATCGATGGTTTCGCCATAGGCGCCGCGCAACACCGCGTGCTTGCCATCAAGGGATAGCGCGATGGTCGGCAGTGCTTCGGTTGTTCTCGTCTCCAGACCCAGAAGTTCCGCGACCTCCGGATCAAGACGGTTGACGATGTGGGCGAGAGCGGCGGCACGGTAGCCGGAGTGGAATTCGTAGCCGCGCATCGCGCCACCGGTGCGTTCGGCCGCTTCCAGCAGGAGGACCTTGCGGCCACCCTTCGCAAGCACGGTTGCGGCCGTCATCCCGTTATGGCCGCCGCCGATGACGATGGCGTCGAAAGCGCCTGAGATGTTGCGGGCAGGATCAGATGACGTCATGGGCCGGGCTCATTTCAGCGGGTTTCATCTTGAGGTCGCGCAGGATTTCGGCGGCAGCATTGCGGCCGGGTGCGCCCATGACGCCGCCGCCGGGATGGGTGGAGGAGCCGCAGAGATAGAGGCCGGGGACCGGCGTGCGGTACTGTGCATAACCAGGCACCGGGCGGTTGAAGAGAAGCTGGTCGAAGGTTAGTTCGCCCTGGAAGATATTGCCTTCCGTCAGGCCAACTTCGGCCTCGATCTCGCGCGGGGTTCTGACTTCCATATGCAGGATTCGATCGCGGAAGCCGGGCGAATAGTCGGCGATCTGGCTGACGACGGTGTCGGCAAACGCATCGCGGTCGGCATCCGTCCAGTCCCGTCCGGTGAGCTGCGGTGGACAATATTGCACGAAACAGCTCATGAAATGTTTTCCCGGCGGCGCCATGGTCGGATCAAGTGTTGTCGGGATCACCATGTCGACGAAGGGATCGGCGGAATAGCGGCCCGCTTTCCAGTCGTCATAGGCGCGCTCCATGCGCTCCATCGAATCGGTGAAATGCAGGTCGCCGCGAATGCAGGACGAGCCCTTGGGAAGAGCTGGAAATTCCGGCAGGCTGTCGAGCGCGATGTTGAGCTTGCCGGACGAGCCGCGCATCTTGAAGTGCTTGACCCGATGCACGAAGGTTTCGGGCAGGGCGTCTTCCTCGACGAGCTTCAGGAAGGTGCGCTTGACGTCGGCATTGGAGACGACGAGGTTGCCGCGCACCTCTTCACCGTCGGCCAGGATCACACCGGTCGCGCGGCCGCTGCGGGTCATGACCTTTGCAATATCGGCGCCCGTGCGGATCGTGCCGCCGGACGCCTTGAAGGAGGAGGCGAGCGCCTGCGTGACGGCGCCCATGCCGCCGCGCGCATAACCCCAGGCGCCGACCGAGCCGTCGACCTCGCCCATATAGTGATGCAGCAGGACGTAGGCCGTGCCGGGGGACATCGGGCCAAGGGCGGTGCCGATGATGCCGGAGAGCGCGAGGTAAGCCTTGATGACGTCGGTCTCGAAATATTCGTCGAGAAAATCCGAGATCGACATGGTCCAGAAGCGCAGCGTCTGCGCCATGTCGTGCGGGGAGAATTCGCCGAATTTCTTGCCGAGATAGAGCAGTTCGGAAATGTCGCGCGGCTTGAACGAGAAGGGGTCAGGCGCGGTGCGCATCAGGAGTGGCTGGATGAACCGGCACTGGCGGGTGACATCGCGGGCGTAACGGTCATAGGCCTCGGCATCGCGCTTCGAATAGCGGGCGAATTCGCGGCGATGGCTGTCATGGTCGCGGTAGGAGGCGATGTAGTCGCCGTCGCGTGTGAAGACGGCTCCACCTTCGTATGCGATGACCTGCAGGCCGTGTTTCGGCAGTTCGAGGTCGCGCATGATCTCGGGGCGAAACAGCGAGCAGACATAGGAACAGTTGGAATAAAGGAAGCCCGGCGTCAGTTCGCGGCTGGTTGCGGCGCCGCCCACCCAGTCGTTCTTTTCGAGCACGAGCACATCGAGCCCGGCGCGCTGCAGGTAGCAGGCTGCGACGAGGCCGTTATGGCCGCCTCCGATCATCACCACATCGTATTTTTTCATGTCGGGTTTCTCCCTCGATGTAAAAAATCTGGCATGAAAAGCAGAAAGTTGTCCAGATATATTGAATGAATATTCAGCAAGTATGTTGCAATCCTCTGATTATGCGATAGGATTTCGTGTCAGAGGCTGAGCGGATTGAAAGACCGACATGATCGAGACGCCGACGCAGGATCCGGAATATGACGATGCGGCCATCCGCTTTCTCGCCGTGCTTTGGGGTGAGGGCTACCTCTCGCCGGGCGGGCCGGAAGAGGTCGACCGCGTTCTGGCCGGGCTCGATCTGTCCGGAAAGCGCGTTCTGGATCTGGGCTGTGGGGCGGGCGGCATCACGTTGCATATCGCTCGCACGCATCATCCGGCCGAGATTACCGGGTTCGATGTCGAGCTGCCGGTGATCGAGGTGGCGCGTCGCGCGGCTGATCTGGCCGGACTTTCTCATAAGGTCTCCTTTGTGCAGGCGGCGCCCGGCAAGCTTCCCTTTGTCGATGACAGTTTCGACATCATTTTTTCCAAGGATGCGCTGGTGCATGTAGCCGACAAGGAGGCGATCTTTCGCGATATCTTCCGGGTGCTGAAGCCCGGCGGTGTGTTTGCTGCATCCGACTGGATGATCGGGCATGATGGTGAGCCGTCGGCGGAGATGCGGGATTATCTGGATGCCGAGGGATTGAGCTTCGGCATGGCGTCGTCGGCGCGGTATCTGTCGGAGATGCGGGCTGCCGGTTTTCACGGTGCTACGTCGACAAACCGCAACGAATGGTACCGGGAGGTGGCACGGGGCGAGCTTCATCGCCTGCAGGGGCCGCTGCGCGCCGCCGCTGTCGCCGAAGTCGGCGAGGCCTATGTCGACAAGAACATTCGCACCTGGTCCGCCATGCAGAAGGTGCTTGACACCGGGGAGCATTGTCCCACTCATCTGCGCGGTCAAAAACCGGGCGGGAGCGCAGCATGACCGTTGTTCTCAGCCTCAAGGGCAAGAAGGTTGCGCTGAGAATGAAGGCAGTATCTGCGGCGGTGGAAGCCGGTGAAAAAGGCGGGCGTGGCCGCAAGGCTTCCAAGGAAACACGCCGCCAGCAACTGATCGAAGCAACCATCGATTCGCTCGCCAAGCGCGGCTATGCCGAGACCACCCTTGCCGATGTCGCCGATGGCGCCGGCCTGTCACGCGGCATCGTCAATTTCCATTTCGAGAGCAAGGAAAACCTGCTGATCGCCACGCTGCAATTCATGGCGGACGAATATGGCGCCCATTGGAGTGCCGCGTTGGAAAAGGCGGGCGAGAGCGCCGCCTCGCGGCTCTGGGCGCTGGTGGCCGCCGATTTCGATCGCAAGATTTGCACCAAGCGCAAGCTGGCCGCCTGGTGCGCCTTCTGGGGCGAGGCGAAGTCGCGGCCGACCTATCAGGCGCTCTGCGGTGCGCGCGACGTCAAGTACCAGGACACGTTCATTTCCCTTTGCGCCGAACTCAAGGCGGAAGCTGGTTACGGCTACGACGCCGAAACCATCGCGTTGTCGCTCGGCGCCATGATGGAAGGGCTGTGGTTTCGCCTGATGATGGGCGACGGACTGACGCGCGAAAAGGCACATGCCGCATCGATCGAATATCTGGTCTCGGTCTTTCCGGGCCACATGACCCATCACGGGCCGAAATAGGGAACACCAAAAAAACGGGGAAGGAGACTGGCATGCCGGTAATGAGATTGGTCCGGAATTGCGGCGCGGCTGCGCTGGTTGCTTCGTTGATGTCGGGTGCGACCCTTCCGGTGCTTGCCGCCGACAATATCACCATTTTCGACTGGTCGGGCTACGAAGACCCGGCCTTCCATCCCGCCTATACCGCCAAATACGGAACCGAGCCTGACTTCAGCTTCTTCGGCGACGAGGAAGAGGCATTTCAAAAGCTACGGTCCGCCTTCAAGGCGGATCTCGCCCATCCCTGTTCGCAGAGCGTTAACAAGTGGCGCGAGGCCGGCATGCTGGAGCCGCTCGACACGTCGAAGCTGACGGCGTGGAATGATACGCTACCGGGCATCAAATCCATGAAGGGGCTGATGACCTCCGACGACGGTACGGCCTGGTTCCTGCCGTTCGAATGGGGCAACACTGTCCTGACCTATCGCACCGATACGGTGAAGCCCGAGGAGGTCCAGTCGCTGAAGGCCTTCGCCGATCCGAAATTCAAGGATCGGGTCTCGATCGGTGACAATGTGGACGACGCCTATGCGCTGGCCAGCCTTGCTGTCGGCGTCAAGGACTGGACGAAAATGACGGACGCCCAGTTTGCCGAGGCCTCCGCCTTCCTGCGCGAAGTCCACAAGAATGTAAGGCTCTACTGGACCGACAATACCGAGGTCAGCCAGGCGATGGCGAGCGGCGAGGTCGATCTCGCCTGGGCCTGGAACGAGACGGTGACGACGCTGCAGAAGGATGGCGTGCCCGCCGACGTCAAGCGGGATACGACGGAGGGCCTCTCGACCTGGGTTTGCGGTTATGTCCGGCTGAAAGGGGGCGAGGGTTCGCAGGACCAGCAATACGACTTCCTGAATGCGATCAGCGATCCCGCGATTACCGGCTATCTCGTCAACGACTGGGGGTATGGCCACGCCAATGCCAAGGGGATGGCCTTCGTCGATCCCAAGATATTGGCCGAGAAGGGCTATGCCGATGTCGACAAGTTCGTCGATAAGACGCTATTCCAGTCGCCGGTTCCAACGGAGTTGCACCAGAAGATGATTGCCGAATTCGAGAAGATCAAGGCGGGCTATTGAGCGAATACGATGCGGATGTGATTGTCGTCGGGGCCGGCTTTGCCGGCCTTTCGGCGGCTGAAGCGCTGGTTTTTGCCGGGCGCGATGTCCTCGTGCTCGAGGCGCGTAGCCGTGTTGGCGGACGGGTGGCCTCGGACGCATTTTCCAACGGTGTCCGTTTCGATACGGGCGGGCAATTCGTCTGCGACGAGATGCCGGAGGTCATGGCTTTGATCCGAAGGCTCGGTTTCTCTTTTCTGGAAACCCCGACGGAAGGCGCCTTCCAGGTTCAGCCGGCCGGTGCCGCGGAGACAGGCTACAGCTTTGCGGAATCCGGCCGTATCCGGGCGCGGGCCAACCGGATCAATCCGCGCGATCCCGCCATTGCCGGTTTGACGGTCGAAGCCTGGCTTGCGCGGCAGACCGATCCGCCGGGCGCCAAGGCCGGTTATCAGGCGATGGTCGAGGGATTGTGGTGCCGCTCCATCAGTGAAATTCCACTCTGGTATGTCATCGACAATGACCGGCGCACGACAAGCAATGGCAACGAGTTGCAGTATTCCGTCGGTGGCACGATCCACGCCGTCGCGGAAGCGCTGGCGGCGTCACTTGGGCTGCGCGTGCGCCTCGGCATGCCCGTTGCGCGCATCGCGCGCGGGGACGGTTCCGTCGCGGTGACGACCGGCACTGGCGAGACTTTCCGGGCACGACAGGTCATCGTCGCCATACCGCCGGTGATGGCGTCGCGCATCGAGCACGAACCGGCGTTGCCGGCAACTCTTGCCGAAGCACTCGGCGCTTGGAAAAGCGGAACGGTGATCAAGGCCTTGGTCGAATATGAGCGGCCGTTCTGGCGCGATGCCGGGCTGAGCGGCATGGTGATGTGGCGCGACGTGCTTGGCCTTTTCGCCTGCGATGTCAGCAGCCATCATGCGTCTGCACTCGTAGTGTTTGCGGGCGGGCCGCTGGCGGTCGACTGGAGCGGCAAGGGGGAGGATTTCGTTCGCGCCGAGATGCTTCGGCGGCTGGCGGCCGCTTTCGGCGATGCGGCGAAAACACCGATCGATTTCCGGATGCGCAATTGGGTCGGCGATCGCTGGAGTGGTGGTGGATATAGCGATGTCATCACCGACCTGTCGGCCTATGACGCCGAGACCGTTATAAGGGCCGGTGCGCCGCCGGTGCATTTCGCCTCGTCGGAACTCGCATCCTCCTTCCCCGCCTATGTCGAGGGCGCGATCGTTGCTGGCCGGGAGGCGGCCGCGCGTCTTCTGGCGTCTTTGCAAGAGGCCTGATCAGTCCGCCAGCGCCACCAGCGCATCGGGATCGTAGGCCAGCCGGATTGGGGCGCCGACGGGAATGTCGTCTGCGCCGAAATTGTTGGTTTCCGACACCGAGAGCGGTTTTTCAAGGCCGGGCACATCGACGATCAGGTGAGTAATCTCGCCGAAATAATGCCGGTCGACCACCTGCCCCTGAACCTCGCATTCGGCTTTCGCATCGTCCCAGAGTACCCGCAGCCGTTCCGGGCGAATGCCGATGGTCGCTTGGCCGTTGCTGGCGGTGAATCCGCGCGGTTTGGTGAGGGTTACCTTGCCGAAACGGGCTGTTTCGACGGAGAGGTTAATACCGTTTTCGCCGGTGATCTTTGCCGTCATGAAATTCATGCCGCCGAGGAAGTCCGCCACCTGCCGGGTCAGCGGATGCTGGTAGATCTCCTTTGGTGTGGCCACCTGGGCAATCCTGCCGCCGAACATGACGGCGATGCGGTCGGACATGGCGAGCGCTTCATACTGATCATGCGTGACGAGAACGAAGGTGATGCCGACGGCCTTTTGCAGCGAGCGCAGTTCGACCTGCATTTCCTCGCGCAGCTTCTTGTCGAGGGCAGACAGGGGTTCGTCGAGCAGCAGAACCTTCGGCCGCATGACCAGTGCCCGTGCCAGCGCGACACGCTGCCGCTGGCCGCCCGACAGTTCATGCGCCTTTCGCTTGCCAAGGGCCGAGAGACGTACCTGTTCCAGCGCCTTGCCCACGCGCTGGCGCTCCTCTTCGGCGCCAAGTTTCAGGCGTTTCAGGCCATAAGCGACGTTTTCCTCGACGTTGAGATGCGGGAAGATCGCGTAGTTCTGGAACACCATGTTGGTCGGCCGCCGGTTTGGCGGCACACCGATCGCCGACTGGCCGTCGATGCGGATATCGCCCGCGGTCGGCGTGTCGAAGCCGGCGATCGATCGCAGAAGCGTGGTCTTGCCGCAGCCGGAAGGGCCGAGCAGCGAGAAGAATTCGCCGGCGCTGATATCGAGGCTGACATCGTCGAGCGCCTTGTAGATCCCGTAATAGCGGCTGACCGCATCAATTTCGATCATGGGTTTGTCAGCCATGGACGGCTCCTTGGGCTTGCATGCGGCGTTCGGCGCGGCGGCGCAGGATTTCGGCTGTAGTGAGCAGGATGACGGACAGTGCGATCATCAGGCTGCCCAGCGCCAGCACGCTCGGCAGCTTGGCGGCAAAGCGCAACTGGCCCCAGATATAGACCGGCAGCGTCGGTTCGGTGCCGGAGAGGAAGAAGGCGAGGATGAATTCATCCAGCGAAATGGTGAAGGAGACCAGCAGACTGGAAATGATCGCCGGTGCCACTACCGGCAGCGTGACGCGCCGGAAGGTTCCGAAGGCGGTTTCACCGAGATCGAGCGATGCCTCTTCCAGCGAGCGGTCGAAGCCCTCGAAACCGGAGATCAGCACGGAGAGCGCATAGGGCAGGCAGAACACCGTCTGGCCGAGAATGACGGTTGCCAGCGACAGTTCGATGCCGATCTGCAGCACGATCATCAACAGCGAGACTGCGACGATGATTTCGGGCAGGAACAGTGGCGCCATCAGCAGGCCGGTGGCCGCCTGCTGACCACGGAAGCGATAGCGGGTGATGGCGCGGGCAGCGCAGATGGCAAGGCCGGTCGAGAGGATGGAAACGGTGACGCCGACGATCAGGCTGTTGCGGGCGGCATCCAGCATGGCCGAATTGCCCCAGAGAGAGGCGTACCATTTGGTGGTGAAGCCGGCGAGCGGGAAGGTCGTGGAGGCGGCATTGTTGAACGAGAAGATCGGCAGCAGCAGGATCGGCAGGTAAAGGAACGCGAGGTAGACCGTCACATAGGCGGGCAGCCAGCGGGATTTCTGAATTCCATGACGTCCGCTCATCGGATACGCCTCACGAAGAATTTCAGCGCCAGCACGGCGCAGCCGGCCATCAGCGAGACGATGACCATGGTGGTGACGGAGAGGGCGGCGCCGAGCGGCCAGTTCGCGCCCTTGCCGAACTGCGCCTGGATGGCGGTGGCAATCATTACGCCATCCTTGCCGCCGACGAGCTTCGGCGTCACGTAATCACCAACCGTCGGGATCATGACAATCAGGAAGGCCGAAATGACACCCGGCAGCGACAGCGGCAGGGTGACGCGCAGGAAGCTCCACACTTTGTTGTCGCCGAGGTCGTGTGCTGCCTCGATCAGTGAGCGGTCGATCTTTTCCAGCGATACATAGATCGGCAGGATGGCGAAGGCGGCCCAGCTGTGAACCAGCGTGATGACGACGGCGTTGGAATTGTAGAGCAGCGTCGTCACTGGCTTGTCGATCAGGCCGGTCGACATCAGCCCCGTGTTCAGCACGCCCTGATAGCCGAGGATCACCTTCCACGACATGACGCGCAGCAGATAGCTGGTCCAGCAGGGCACGGTGATGAGGAACAGCCAGAGATTCTTGTGCACGCCGCCATGGAAGGAAATGAACCAGGCGACCGGGTAGGAAAATGTCACGGTGATGATGCTGACGACCAGCGAGATGGTGAGGGATCGCCAGAGCAGGTCGCGGTAGATCGGCTCGGTCAGGGCGATGCGGTAGTTTTCTAGTGTGAAGCTGCGGTCGATGGTCAGGTAGTCCTGAGACCAGAAACTGTAGGCGATGACGATCAGGACCGGCAGGAAGAGCAGGGCGAGCGCATAGAGCAGCGTCGGCGAGATCAGGGCCAGCCCCTTGGCTTCGTCGCTGGAGGTCCAGCGGCGGGCATTGGCTTTCGGCATGACCTCCGTTTCGACGGAGCCGGGCAGGGCCACCATCAGCGCGGCCAGACAGCTGCGGAGTTGCTGCGACAGTGAAAATTCAGGGATCGTATCATGTCATCCGTCCCGGGCGGTTTTCCGCCTGTTCTTGTTCCCGATTGCAGAATGAGCGCAAAACGGGATTGAACGCAAGTGTTTTTTCTGCCAATATTGATTGAACGGACATTCAAAATAACTGGAATTGATAATTTTTATCAGTGCGTTATTTTGAATTTTTGTAATGAAATTATTTGTGGAGAGGGAAGATGGCAGCAAAGCGTGACGACCAGATCGGCTCCTATGAGTTGCCCGATCGCATGACGGCGCTGGCCAAAAATCACCTCGTGCAGCCCTGGCCGACGGCCGGCGAAATCGGCGCGGAGGCCCGGGGCGGCATCGTCAGCGGCGACGGCATCTATGTCATCGACAGCGAGGGGCGGCGGCTGATCGACGGACCCGCCGGAATGTGGTGCGTCAACGCCGGCCACCGCCGCAAGGACCTTGCCGACGTGCTCTACGAGCAGGCGATGGCGCTGTCCTACAATTCGCCCTGGTACACGATGAACGAACCGTCGGTGACGCTATCGGCGCGGCTTGCGGGCCACGCGCCCGGCGATCTCAACCATGTCTTCTACACGACAGGCGGTTCCTCGGCCGTCGAGACGGCGCTGCGCTTCATGCAGTTCGCCAACAATGTGAAGGGGCGGCCCGAGAAGAAACTGATCGTTTCGCGTCAGGGCGGTTATCATGGCTCCACCTATCTATCGGCCTCGCTCAACGGTCGTCCGCGCGATCATGACTGGATGGACAGCGCGTCCGATCAGGTGATCAAGCTGACATGCCCCAATCCCTTCCGCCGGCCGGAAGGCATGGGCGAGGCGGCATTCTGCGATTTCCTTGTCGAAGAATTCCGCGGCGTGATCGAACGGACCGGAGCGGAAAGAATCGGTGCGTTCATTGCCGAACCCGTCATGGCGTCCGGTGGCGTCATCGTGCCGCCGGAGGGGTATCTCAAGCGGATGCGCCAGCTTTGTCGTGACAACGATATCCCGTTCATCGCCGACGAGGTGGTGACGGCCTTCGGGCGGCTCGGTCATGTCTTCGCCTCGAAGGACGTGTTCGGCATTGAGCCGGACATGATCACCTTCGCCAAGGGGGTGACGTCGGGTTATTTCCCGCTCGGTGGCGTGATGATCTCGTCGCGGCTGTTCGAGGAACTGCGCCGCTCCAATCATCTCGACGCGATGTTTGCGCATGGGCTGACCTATTCCAGCCATCCGATCGGCTGCGCCGTGGCGCTGAAGAATCTCGATATTCTGGAGGAGGGGCTTTTGGATCACGCGCGCGGCGTCTCGGCGCATTTCCAGGCGAGCCTGAAGGCGCTGGAAGACCTGCCGCTGGTGGGGGAGGTGCGCGGCCTCGGCCTGATGGCCTGCGTCGAATGCGTCGCCGATCGCGTCCATAACAATCCGCTGACGCTGGATCTCGAGGTCGGCAAGCGCATCGATCGGCATTGCCAGGAACTCGGCCTGCTCGTGCGGCCTCTGATCCATATGTGCGTGATGTCGCCGCCCTTGACGATCACCACGCCGCAGATCGATGAAATGACCTCGATCCTGCGCACCAGCATCCGCCGCACGATGGACGAACTGGTGCGCGAAGGCCTCTGGCGCGGATGATGCAGGATTTCCTTTGGGTGCCGCATTCATTCCCCGTGGCGCTCAATTTTAAAGGGCCGGTTTTGCCGGCCCTCTCTTTTTGTCTTCTGCTTTGGGTGTCAGGGCAGGGTGTTGCGTAACCGGCTGTTCAGTGCGGTCATTTCCCGCTCGTCCGGCGCTTCAGCAAGGTTCATCACCGGCAGGATGGCGCGCAGATGGTCGTGATGGGTACGCACGCCATATTCGAGATCGGACAGGTAGAAGCCGTTGAACGCCTTGGAGGTCATGGATTCATTCGACCAGATGGTCAGTTGCACGTCCTCGGCCTGCGTGTCGCGGTCGATCCGGTGGGCGAGGTAGCGGGCGGCGCGTTGCTGACGCGTCTCGTCGCGATAGCGGTAGATGCCGCCGCGCAACAGCGTTTCGCCCGTTGAAAGCGGAAATTCCTGATAGAACTGCACAGCCTCGGGCGTCACCGCGATCACCGCATTGGCGAAGATGCCGTAATAGATCCAGGCCTTGCGCAGATACTCCGGCAGATGCGTCGCCTCGGGGGCGATCTTGACATAGTTGCGCACGCTCCAGCGGCGGCCGGCATGCGGATTGTAGGTCGCGAACGACCGGCAGAGCCCATCGACAAAGGGTTCGTCGTAATAGGTCGAGCCGTAGAGATCCTGCAATGCCGGATGCGCCATCGCAACGTGATAGCCCTCATTGTCGACATCGCGGACGGATTTCCAGTTGACCGGCGAGGGCTGGGTCCAGATCTGCCCGGCGGGCAGCATCTCGTCGATCCGGTATTCGCCGAGTTCGGCAGCGAACGGCTGCATCAGTTCGGCGACGGACGGCTGTGGGCCGGGTGCGAAGCGGATGAAGACGAAGCCCATCCAGACTTCCAGATCGAGCGGAACGAGGCCGAACTCCTGCTTGTCGAGCGGAGGGAAAGAGCGGGGGCGGGCCGCGCCACGCAACGTGCCGTCGAGATTGTAGACCCAGCCGTGAAACGGACAGACCAGCGCATTGCGGCAGCTTCCCTTGTCTTCCGTAACAAGCCGCGAACCGCGATGGCGGCAGATATTGTGGAAACCGCGCAGTTCGCCGTCCTGGCCGCGCAGGATCAGCGCCCGCTCGCCGACCACGTCCATCGTGACGTAATTGCCGGGCTCGGGAACATCGGAGATATGACAGGCGATCTGCCAGTGCTCACGAAAAACATGCTGTTTTTCGAGTTCGAGCAGGGCGTTGCTGTGATAGCACCAACCGGGCAGTCCACGACGGTCCCAGTCATTGGGAATGTTGATGTTGCGGGTCATTTCGTTCATGAAGTTCCCCATATTTTGCTGAACGTTCATTCAATATAATCATATTTTCCTATAAAATGGAATAGGTTGGAAAATGATATGAAAATTGAAAATCCGATTTATGCATTTTTTGTAGGCAGGGGATCGCGGTGCTGCCCTCAGCGGAGCCGGCAGATTTCGATTTGAAGCGGCGCAATCGACTGAAAACTACTTTTCCAGTTCGGGGTAGACCCGGTCGAGGAAGCCGGGGCGCAGTTTCTCGCCGATCAGGCAATCCGACGCTGGTGTCGCCTGAGCCGGGATCGCGCGCTCCGGCTGGCGGTATTGGCTGACTTCCATCACCAGTTTCTGTCGGATCGCAATCGAGAAATCCTCTGGTTTGTGAACGGGCAGCACGAAAGAGCCGGGGCCGCCGATGACGCAGTCTGCGTAATACCGATCGAGCGCCACCGCGCTGCCGGACGGGCGGATGAGGATGGCAAGGCCGTTGATGATGATGCCGTCGGCGACCGCAGTATTACGAGCAGGATCGACCGGCGGCCCGAGATTGTTCGGTCCGTCACCGGACACGTCGATCACGCGCCGCATGCCCTGGTAGGGATTGGCCGCCAGCAATTTCGAGGCAAAAAAGATCGCGTTGGAAATCGAGGTGCCACGACGGGTGAAGACGGGACGCGATGCCAGTTGATCGGCAAAGGCAGCGGCATCGTCGGCGTCCTCGATCAGGTGCCAGTCGACCACCGAGGTTTCATTGACGCTGCCGGCCCATTCGAAATAGCTGATCGTGATGCGTCCGATAAGGCCACCCTTGACGGCATTGAGGAATTCTGGATGACGCAAGGCTTCCACGTATCCCAAACGCTGTACCTGCGCCTCCTCGATATCCATCGAGCCTGACATATCTACTGCGAGAACAAGCGCGACATCCACCTGTGTGTCGCTCGCAACAGTCGTGGCGGCAATACCGCCGGAGAGGCCCAAAAGTATGGCAAGTGTCGTGATCATTATGTCATCCAATCACTGCTGCCGGTCGTATGAAACTAAAATGTACCACAACGCGTTGTCGGCAAGGCCTTCTTGGCTGCGATGGCGTTCAATATTCGGTGATTTTTTTCACCATGTGTCTATGTAGTAATGGAAGACTGACGGAGTGACTGGCGCAATGCTTCTGAAAAACGATACTGACACGGTTCTTGTTGATCGATTCCAGCAGGCGGCGTTCAGTTATTTCCTCGAGTTCGTCAACCCTCGGAACGGTCTGATTGCCGATAGCTCATCGCCTGGCGCACCGTCGAGTATTGCGGCCACTGGTTTCGGCCTTTCCTCCTATCCCATCGGTGTCGAGAGAGGGTGGATGAGCCGAGAGGACGCGGCCGAGCGTACACTGACCACGTTCCGTTTTCTGGCAGAAAGCCCGCAGAACCGGGAGAAGGACGCGACCGGCTATAAAGGGCTGTATTATCATTTTCTCGACATGGAAACGGGGCGCCGCACATGGCGCAGCGAGCTTTCGCTGATCGACAGTGCGCTGTTGATCGCCGGCGTGCTGACCGGTTCCGCCTATTTCACGCGGGAAAACCCGGTCGAGAACGAAATCCGGTCGTTGGCGGCGATGCTGTATGCGCGGGCCAATTGGGCCTGGGCCCTCGATGGCCAGGAGGCTCTCTGGCTCGGCTGGAAGCCGCGGACCGGTTTCCTTCCGTTCCGATGGGAGGGATACAGTGAAGCGCTCATTCTCTACGTTCTTGCGTTGGCGTCTCCTTCCTATCCGATCGGGAAGGAAAGCTACGATTCTTTCTGCCGTCAATGTGACTGGACGACCGTGAAGGGCAAGCCGTTTCTCCATGCAGGGCCGCTGTTCATTCATCTGTTTTCACATGCCTGGATCGACTTTCGCGGTATCCAGGACGCAGCCGTGGCCGGCGAAGAGACCGACTATTTCGAAAACACCCGCCGTGCGATCGCCGTGCAGCGGGACTATGCTGCCGAAAATCCGGAGAACTTCGTCGGTTACGGTGCGGATATGTGGGGACTGACGTCCTGCGATGGCCCGCCGAGACCGCGCCGGCTTGTGGACGGTCGTCAACAGGCCTTTTCCGGTTATGCGGCACGCGGTGCGCCAAACGGACCCGATGATGGGACGATTGCGCCATGGGCACCATTGGCCTGCCTGCCATTCGAGCCGAAGGCAGCGATGTCGGCCACGCGAAACATCGTTTCCACCTATCCCGGTGTCATCGAAAATGACCGGTTTGTCGGCAGTTTCAACCCGAGTGTTCCCGGCAAGACAGCGGAAGGTTGGCTCAACAATCGGTGCGTGGGGCTCGATCAGGGCATTCTGGTGATGATGATCGAGAACCATCGAACCGGTCTCGTGTGGGACATGTTGCGGGACTCTCCGGTCATCCGGCGTGGCCTGAAGCGGGCGGGCTTTTCCGGCGGATGGCTTTGAGGTAAACCGGCAGCCAGAAGTCAATCAGGCCGCCGCCCTTGAACGAAATCCGACAGACAAGCAGTTCGTCCGCTTCGTGCAACCTTGCCGCCGGGGCCGCAATCACTTGGCAGGCCGAGAACTTTCCGCAGGTTGCGGCTTCGCTTGACGATGATGGCACGGGATTTTTCAGTGTCATCGAGGCCTGGAGCCAAGGCAGCGAGTGGCTCGAAGATTGTCTGCGGTACCAGAACCATTTTGCTGTTGGGATGGATGAGCGAACCCGTGGCGCCCATCTGATTGCCTTTTACTGCCATCACCTGAGTATTGCCGCAGGGGCGGTCTACCTGACGACCGGCCTCGTTCCGGATCTTGATCCGCAACGTCTGGCGGTTCGGTTCGAAAATCACGATTCTGCCGCTTCTTCTTTCCAGCCTGCGATAAAGCGCCTCCATTTTATGTTCGGCCGATTTTTGCCTGAAGGAAGTGCGCAGAGCTTTCACGATGCCTTCGTTGCCAGCCTGACGCCCGTTGTGGAGGCTTTGCAGGCGCGCACCGGCCTGTCGGCTGCCGCCCAATGGCGGCTCGCGGCCGATGGTATCACCGGGGCGTTTCTGGAGATCGGCCTGGCGGGTGGCGAGGAGGCGGGGGCGATGGCTTCGGCTCTTGATATCGTCAAGATTCCGGGATCACCGTTGCTGTCCAGTGAACTTCATTATGAACGGATCGAGACGACACGGGATGGCATTCCGGTCGAGCAGGTTTTTCGCCTGCGGAGCGGGTGTTGCCTGTATTACCGGACAGATGGTGGTGACTTCTGTGATGTCTGCGTGCTTCTTGAGCCGGATGTTCAAAGAAACCGCCTGCGCGATCGTCTGATGCGTTCAGGCGGTTCCTGATTGTTTGGCGTGCCGTCTGTCTTTCGAGACAGCACGCGACAAGTGTCAGGCCGATTTCAGAAAGCGATCGTTGATGAAACCGGAGATAACGCCAAGCACGATCCAGAAGGCCAGCGTTGTTGCCAGAGCGGCCACCGCGAACTCCGCGCCGAGGACTGCCGGAACTGCGCTCGAAATATCTACCGGCTGCGGCGCGCCGTAGAGATGCGGAGCGACTAGCACCAGAAGACCGGCCGCCTTGGCGACGATTTCACCGCGCAACACGATCAGATAGAGGCCTGCCGCTGATAGCACGACGGTTGCGATCCACCAGATCTGCCGGTCCTGCAGGTCGGCAGCCGGGAAGCCCGGCAATTCCGGAGGCAGGCCGATAGCAGGGAGCATGTGGACGGCGAGCCAGCCGCAGCCGCCCCAGAGTGCACCGTTGCTCAGCGTGATCGGGTAGCCGATGACGAGGCTGACACCGGCCAGAAGCAGGCCGAATCCGGCGCCTGCGACGAGGTTGGCCATCAATGTTCCCGAGAAACGGCTCATGCCAAACATGATGCCGCCTTCCTCGTGTTCGCCGTCTTCATGCGCGTAGGCAGGTGTGATCGGCGAAAGAGCTGATAGCGCGTAGTCCAGGGTGGATTGCTGCTTCAGGTGCGAATGCTGCTGTTCGGTGGTCGCGGGTTGTTCTGTTGCTGGCTGTTCGGCGGCGGGTCCCTTGCTTTCAAATTCCTCGGCGTGCAGGATCAGCGGCGTTACGCGAAGCTCCTGCGCGGCTGTCATGAAGGCACCTGCAATCAGTCCGGCCACAAGCGCGGCCAGAAGTGTTTTGACGATCATATCGATATCCCCAGGTTCAAGCGGCCGGCTGTCTTTCACCGTGTGCACGCTTTGATGTTTGAAATCCCCACGGCAAATATCGCCCGATGCCGCGGCACGGACGTCATCTAGCCGTCACCCGATTTCCACGAAATTCAGGCGATGCTGTTTTTGCGATCTCCGGGAAAAGGCTAGCTTCTCCCGTCACACGATCAGTGGCAGGGGAAACCATAGGAGTGACGAACGTCGTGCGCGGTATCATGCAGGACGGCGGAATTGGCCAAGCCGGCGCCGAAAACCAGAAAGCCGCCGATCAGCAGCGCGAAAATGCCGGCCGTGATGCGGTCGTTGAGGGAAAGCGAAACATTCGAAACTGTAGTCGTAGCCATGACAACCTCCGTGATGGCGCGTGGGATTTCTCCCACCAGTTGGGCACCATGCCCCTCATCAACAGGCAGGTTTCCTGGCTCGCGGCGTCAGATGCCTTCGCATCAAGGAACCTGTCTCACCTTCCCAAGACATGGGCTCATCGCCCTTCGCCTCAGTGGCTTTTGCCGGAGGTCCGGCATGGCAGGTTCTCACCGCTCTACAGTCGCGGGGTCGGCCGTGATGAAGATGCCCAGAGTGGGTCCATCCTTCACGTTCCCATTTACTCCCCGAAGGCGCCTCGCCTCTAGGGAACCAGTTGATCCGATGATGATTATGACGTCGCCTGACGGATGTCAATTCGAGGCTGCGACGCGATCTGCCGCTTTGGGATGTGTGCTTGCCGCCGGTTCGATTCGCCGCACGCCGGCAGCATGCTTCGGCGAAAGCGAGCCGATTGCAGAAAGCCCTGCCTTGAAATAACAATGAATGGTTGCTTGTATTGCTGTATACATTTCCCGTTTCACGGAACAATAGTTCATTAGGAACCTTGATGCAGAATGCATCGCGCGCCTGTCCGCGATGGATCACTCTCAGAGAACAAGTATGAAAGCGGTGAGGTCCGAACAGGAATTCCAGAATATTCTTCGCCGATTGGGTCTTGCCCTTGATGCATCGCAGATCGGTGTCTGGGAGCATGACACCCAGGCGGAAAAAGTTGTCTGGGATTTGCAGATGCATCGCCTCTATGGCACCGGCAGCACCGAGAAGCATGTCGGCGCCGAAGTCTGGACGCAGGCCATCCATCCGGACGACCTGGAACATGCCCAAGCCGATTTCGACAGGGCGATCGCCGCGAAGGACGTTTACCAGTCGGAGTACCGCATCATTTTGCCGAGCGGCGAGGTGCGTTATCTGCGTTCGCGTGGACATTGTTTCGAGGAAAACGGCAATATCACCTATATCGGCGCTGAATGGGACGTGACGGCGGACGTTCTCCTGAACAGGGAGTTGCAGCGGCAAAAGGCGATTGCCGAACTGCGGGCGATCGAACTCGAGGCAAGCAGCCAGAGGATCGAATTTGCGGCCGAGCACGATTATCTGACCGGGCTTCCCAATCGCCGCTTTTTCGATCGCAGATTGGTTGAGCTTTCCGGGGGCGGGGGCGGGGGCGAGAAGCTGGCGATTCTGCATATCGGCCTCGATCGGTTCAAGCAGATCAATGACACGGCCGGACACGCGGTGGGCGACGATGTCCTGAAGTCCGCGGCAACGCGAATTGTCGCCGCCCTGCCGAAAGGTGCCTTCATCGCCCGCATGGGCGGCGACGAGTTTGCCGCGCTGATATCCAATTTCAGTTCGGTCGGCGACCTGAAGACGATTGCCGAACGTCTGGCGCAGCAACTGAAACAGTCCGTCTGGTACAAGGACGAGGTTTTGCGCACAAGTGCATCAATCGGCCTTGCGACCGCCCAGGGCGGCAACGTTTCCGAGTTGCTGGCCGAGGCCGATATTGCGCTCCATCGTGCCAAGAAGCTCGGCCGGGGCAGGGTGGAGATATTCTCGGCTCAGATGAACGCGCAGTTGAACAACGAGCGGCGACTTGCCAAGCAATTCGTGCGCGGCCTGGAGAAGGGAGAGTTCGTTCCCTTTTATCAGGCTCAGGTCGATGCGCGGGACCGCCGTATCGTGGGGTTGGAGGTTCTGGCCCGATGGAATCATCCCAAACGCGGATTGTTGCTTCCGGGCGAATTCCTAGGAGTTGCCAGTTCGCTCGGCATGCTCGATGACCTCGATGCGGCAATCCTGAGGGCGGCATTGAAGGATCGGAAGACCTGGTTGCGTCAGGGGGTGCGGGCGCCTCGAATCGCGGTGAACGTTTCGGCCGCCCGCTTGTCCGATCCGCTTCTGATCGATGAATTGCACCGGCTGGAGGTCGAGCCTGACACGGTGTCGTTCGAACTGCTGGAAACGATCTTCCTCGATGACACCGAAGACGGCGTCTTCACCAATGTCGAGGCACTAAAGGAACTCGGGATTGATATCGAGATCGACGATTTCGGCTCCGGCCATGCCTCGATCATCGGGTTGATGAAGCTGAAGCCGAGCCGGCTGAAGATCGACCGGCAACTGGTCATGCCGATCACCACGTCACGCGAACAGAAGCGCCTGTTGCGCTCGATTGTCGATATTGCCAAGTCGCTTCACATCGAAGTGGTCGCGGAAGGTGTCGAAACGATGGAACATGCAAAGCTTTTGACCCGCCTCGGCTGCGATATCCTGCAGGGCTATGCCATCGCGTATCCCGTTGCTGCCGATGACATGCTGGCGCGCCTTTCCGAAGCACAGACCGAGGTGTTGACAAGGTCGCTGTAACGCGGTGCCCAGTCGATCGGCGATCGTCGTCCGTCAGGATGTCAGCAATTCTTCCATGATCCCGATGATCCGCCGATGCTGGTGAGCGTGGCGCGTTCTGACGCTGGTTGCGGCATAGACCGCCTGCGCAATAGGTGGCGCATCCTCGACATGGAAGACGCTTCCCTCCTGCGACAATCGTCTGGCAGTATCGCCGCGCAGATAGGCCGCGCCCCCCAATGTCTTCAAAAGGTCGGTGATCGCCATATTCTGGCCCGATGCCAGGGGCGCGGCGGAAAGTTGCGGCAGCGCCAAGCGATGCGCCCGGTCGAAGGCCGGCGAGTAGACCGCCTGGATATAGGTTTCCGATCTCAGCTCTGCGACCGTGCGGGCGGACGTGCTGACCAGCATATAGCTGACTTCGCCGATCCGTTCGTAATACAGATCGGGTAGGTAGTGCGGCGTGTATAGGATGGCGAGATCGAGGTCGCCGGCAGCCAGATCGCGGTTCATCTGGATGGAATAATCGGCTTCCATGTAGATAGAGATTGCCGGAAGATCGGTCCGGACCGCAGCCAGCCAGCGCCCGGCGAAGGCTTCTGCGAGGTCGTGCTGAATGCCGAGGCGCATCGAGCGTTCGTAGGTGCCGGCATTCTCGACCGCGCGTGTGGCCTCGTGCCATTGACGCTGCAGCGCCCGGGCATGATCGAGGAAACGCAAGCCGGAGGCCGTCGGGGCCGTGCCACCCTTGTTGCGGGTAAAGAGCTTGCGGTCGAACTGCGCTTCCAGCGCCTTCACACGGTGGGAGACGGTGGACTGGGTGATGTTCAGCCGCTCGGCCGTTCGATTGAAGCTACGGGTCTCCATCAGGTCGAGGAAGGTTTCGATGAGTTCGATCTGCATGGGGCTGGCCTCGGTGTCTGCGGCTCCATCCCCTCCCTAACCCTCGCCACAAGGGGGAGGGAGTTTTACCGAGCAAGCCTAACCCATCGTTTTAGAATGCGGATGAGCGGGCGGCACGGTCCGCCCTCTCCTCCCTTGTGGGGAGGGTTGGGGAGGGGGCTTTTCACATTTTTTCAATCTAATCGAATTCTTCGATCAATAAAGCGAAATCCGGCCGCTTGATGGCCGCGCGCATCATTGCCAAAACTGCTCCCAAACAAGGGAACAGATATGTCGAATTTGCCGTCTCATGCGCGCGTCGTGATTATCGGGGGAGGTGCCGTTGGTGCTTCCGCGCTCTACCATCTGGCCAAGGCCGGATGGACCGATTGCGTGCTTCTGGAAAAGAACGAGCTGACGGCCGGATCGACCTGGCATGCGGCGGGCAATGTGCCGACGTTTTCGTCCTCCTGGTCGATCATGAACATGCAGCGCTATTCGGCCTCGCTCTATCGCGAATTGGGTGATCTCGTCGATTATCCCATGAACTATCACGTCACCGGCTCGATCCGGCTCGGCCATTCGAAGGAGCGGCTGCAGGAGTTCAAGCGCGTCGTCGGCATGGGCAGATATCAGGGCATGGACCTTGATATCCTGTCGCCTGACGAAATGCGGGGCAAATATCCCTTCCTCGAAACCCACGACCTGACCGGTGCGCTTTACGACCCCTATGACGGCGACATCGACCCGGCGCAGCTGACGCAGGCGCTCGCCAAGGGCGCGCGCGACATGGGCGCGAAAATCTTCCGCTTCTGTCCCGCCACCGGCGCACGCCGGGAGGGCGAAGAGTGGGTGATTTCGACGCCGCAGGGTGAGATCCGCTGCGAAAAGGTCGTCAACGCCGCCGGCTATTATGCCCGCGAGGTCGGCAAATGGTTCGGCCGCGACGTCCCGATGATGGTGATGAGCCATCAATACATGCTGTTCGAGGAAATCCCCGAACTCGCCGCCTGGTCGCGCGAAGCCGGGCACAAGCTGCCGCTGCTGCGCGACGTCGATAGCTCCTACTATCTGCGGCAGGAAAAGACCGGCATGAATCTCGGCCCCTATGAGCGCAACTGCAAGGCGCACTGGGTGACGCCGGATGACCCGATGCCGGACGATTTCTCGTTCCAGCTTTTCCCCGACGATCTCGACCGTCTCGAATGGTACCTGAACGACGCCGTCGAGCGTGTGCCGATCCTCGGCACCGCCGGCCTGTCGCGCATGATCAACGGCCCGATCCCGTACGCGCCTGATGGCAACCCGCTGATCGGCCCGATGCCGGGCGTGCCGAATGCCTTCGAGGCCTGTGTCTTCACCTTCGGCATCTGCCAGGCCGGCGGCGCCGGGAAGGTGCTGGCGGAATGGGTGACGGAAGGCGAGACGGAGTGGGACATGTGGTCCTGCGATCCACGCCGCTATACGTCCTTCGCGGCGGACAAGGATTATTGCATCGCCAAGGGCATGGAAATCTACGGCCATGAATATGCCATGCACTTTCCGAAACACGCCTGGCCGGCGGGACGTGACCAGAAGCTCTCGCCGATCCACGATCGCATCAAGGCGCTCGGTGCGCAGTTCAAGCCCTATAACGGTTGGGAACGCGCCAACTGGTATGCCGCGCCGGGCGATGATCTCTCGGAACAGTCGACCCAGACCTGGAACCGCGAGGGGCCTTGGCGCTCGCGCATTGAGGCGGAGTGCCGCGCAGTCACCGAGGCGGCGGGCATTCTCGACCTTCCCGGCTTCTCGCGCTTCCGCGTGAAGGGCGAGGGGGCGA
Organism: Rhizobium sp. Leaf453; assembly: GCF_001425605.1. Lineage (GTDB taxonomy): Bacteria > Pseudomonadota > Alphaproteobacteria > Rhizobiales > Rhizobiaceae > Pararhizobium. The sequence continues at coordinate 138,717 of NZ_LMRG01000023.1, forward strand.
CGGCTTGGCTTTCCTCCCTCATCACCGGCAAGGTGCCGAAGCCGGGCCGCATCGGCCTTGCCTATTTCTCCGATGACAAGGGCCGCATTGTCACGGAAATGTCGGTCATGATGCTGGATGAGGATTTCTTCTTCCTCATTACCGCCGCAACCGCGCAGTGGCATGATTTCGAGTGGCTGCAAAAGCACCTGCCCAAGGATGCCGTCTTCACCATCGACGACGTGACGGAGAGTTTTTCCTGCCAAATCCTTTCCGGCCCGAACTCCCGGGCCATCCTTGCGGAAGTGACGGATGCGGACCTCCAGAAGGGCTGGCTCACCCACCAGAGCTGCCAGATCGCCGGTCGCTGGTGCCAGCTCGTGCGCGTCTCGTTTGCCGGGGAACTCGGCTGGGAAATCCACACCAAGGTCGAGGACACGGCCACGATCTTCGATGCCGTCTGGGAGGCGGGGCAGAAGCACGGGCTCAAGCCTTTCGGCATGGAAGCGCTGGATTCGCTGCGCATCGAAAAGAGCTATCGCGCGTGGAAGGGCGACCTTTCGACCGACTACACCATCCTGCAGGGCGGCCTCGACCGCTTCGTCGACTGGACCAAGCCTGACTTCAAGGGCAAGGCGGCGCTGGAGCGGGAGAAGCAGCAGGACGTTTCCAAGCGCTTCGTGACGCTGACGGTCGAGGCCGGCGAATGCGATGCACCCTACATGTCGACGCTCTGGCACGACGGCAAAGTCGTCGGCGAGACAACCTCGGGCAACTGGGGGTACCGCGTCGGCAAGTCCATTGCGCTCGGCATGCTGCGCGCCGATCTCACCGCGCCCGGCACGGAAATCGAGGTTGAAATCTACGGCGACCGTTTCAAGGCGACTGTCCAGCCGGATGGCCCGCTGTTCGACCCCAACAATGAAAGACTGCGCGCATGAGTGCCAAGCCTATCCCCTCGAAGGCGAGAGCCGTCATCATAGGCGGCGGCGTTTCCGGCTGTTCCGTTGCGTACCACTTGGCGAAGCTCGGCTGGACGGATGTTGTTTTGCTTGAGCGCAAGCAGCTAACCTCAGGCACCACCTGGCATGCGGCCGGCCTGATTGGCCAGCTCAGGGCGTCGCAGAACATGACGCGGCTCGCCAAATATTCCGCCGATCTCTACACCAAGCTTGAGGCCGAAACCGGCATCGGCACCGGCATGCGCCAATGCGGCTCGATGACCGTGGCGCTGACGGACGAGCGCAAGGAAGAAATCTATCGGCAGGCCTCGCTCGCTCGCGCCTTCGGCGTCGATGTGCGCGAGATCACCGTCGACGAGGTGAAGGGCATGTATCCCCACCTCAACACGGCGGATGTGAAGGCGGCCGTGCACCTGCCGCTCGACGGCCAGTGCGACCCGGCCAATATCGCCATGGCATTGGCCAAGGGCGCGCGGCAGAATGGCGCGACGATCCTTGAAAACGTCAAGGTCACCTCCGTTCTCACCAAGGACGGTCGTGTCACGGGCGTCACCTGCGAGCAGAACGGCGAGACCTTCACCATTGAGACGGAAAACGTCGTCAATGCCGCCGGCATGTGGGGACGCACGCTGGCGGATATGTCTGGCGTCACCCTGCCGCTGCATGCCTGCGAGCATTTCTACATTGTCACCGAACCGATACCGAACCTCACGCGCCTGCCGGTTCTGCGCGTACCGGATGAGTGCACCTATTACAAGGAGGACGCCGGCAAGATGCTGATCGGCGCCTTCGAGCTGAAGGCCAAGCCCTGGGGCATGGATGGCATCTCGGAAGATTTTTGCTTCGACCAGCTGCCGGAAGATTTCGATCACTTCCAGCCGATCCTCGAAAACGCCATCAACCGCATGCCGATGCTGGAGACCGCCGGCATCCACACCTTCTTCAACGGTCCCGAGAGCTTTACGCCCGACGACCGCTACTATCTCGGCGAAGCGCCGCAGATTAAGGGCTATTGGGTCGCCGCTGGCTATAATTCCATCGGCATCGTCTCTTCCGGCGGGGCCGGCATGGCCTTGGCGCAATGGATGAACGACGGCGAAGCGCCCTTCGATCTTTGGGAAGTGGATATCCGCCGCGCCCAGCCGTTTCAGAGGAACCGGGCCTATCTCAAGGATCGTGTGTCGGAAACCCTTGGCCTGCTCTATGCCGACCATTTCCCCTATCGCCAGATGGCGACCGCCCGCGGTGTGCGCCGTTCGCCGCTGCATGAGCATCTGAAAGCGCGCGGCGCGGTATTTGGTGAAGTGGCCGGCTGGGAGCGCGCCAACTGGTTTGCGAAAGAGGGGCAGGAGCGGGAATACCGTTATAGCTGGAAGCGGCAGAACTGGTTCGAAAACCAGAAGGAAGAGCACCTTGCGGTGCGTGAGCGTGTCGGCCTGTTCGACATGACCTCCTTCGGCAAGATCCGCGTCGAGGGCCGTGATGCTTTGGCCTTCCTGCAACGCCTCTGCGCCAACCAGATGGATGTCGCGCCTGGTCGTATCGTCTACACCCAGATGCTCAACGATCGCGGCGGCATCGAAAGCGATCTGACGGTGACACGGCTTTCGGAGAAGGCCTTCTTCCTCGTCGTGCCTGGCGCGACGCTGCAGCGCGATCTTGCCTGGCTGCGCAAGCATTTGAAGGACGAGTTCGTCGTGATCACCGATGTCACGCCGGCCGAAAGTGTGCTTTGCGTAATGGGGCCGAAGGCGCGTGAGCTGATGCAGAAGGTGAGCCCGAACGACTTTTCCAATGCGCATCATCCATTTGCCACGGCGCGGGAAATCGAGATCGGCATGGGGCTGGCCCGCGCCCACCGAGTCACCTATGTCGGCGAGTTGGGCTGGGAGCTTTACGTCTCCACGGACCAGACGGCCCATGTGTTCGAGGCTCTGGAAGCGGCCGGTGCCGATGTCGGCCTGAAACTCTGCGGCCTGCACACGCTCGACAGCTGCCGCATCGAAAAGGCGTTCCGCCATTTCGGCCACGACATCACCGATGAAGATCATGTGCTGGAAGCCGGCCTCGGCTTTGCCGTACGCACTAGGAAGGGCGCTTTCATCGGCCGCGATGCGGTGTTGCGGAAAGAGGAAGAGGGGCTGAAGCGGCGCATGCTGCAGTTCAGGCTCACGGACGCCGAGCCGCTGCTCTTCCACAACGAGGCGCTGGTGCGCGACGGCAAGATCGTCTCGACCATCACGTCCGGCAATTACGGCCACTTCCTCGGCGGCGCCATCGGGATGGGTTACGTGCCCTGCGCCGGCGAAAGCGAGGCGGATGTGCTGGGGTCGAACTACGAGATTGAGATTGCCGGGGTGCGGGTGAAGGCGGAGGCGTCGCTTGCGCCGATGTATGATCCGAAGGCGGAGCGGGTGAGGGCTTAGAAGTCTCTTCTCCCCGCTGGGGAGAAGAGGGAGTGCGGCTGCACCGCCCAAAACGAAATGCGCGCGCCGGAACGCGGATTTTCCGGTGATTTCTTGGAGATGTCACATGCTCGCGCCGGAATTCAAACAGGAGAGCCCCAAGGGCGACCGCATCGACCAGCTCGTCGCGGCCCACAAGCCCGGTCATGGCCTGACGCGGCCGTTCTATATCGATCCGGAAATCTACGAGCGGGATCTGGAGCGGGTGTTCCGCCGCCATTGGCACTGTATCGCGCATGAAAGCGCCATACCGAACGTCAATGATTTCGAAGTCTTCCGGATGGCGTCCGAGCAGGTGATCCTGACGCGGCATGCCGATGGCACGATCCATGCGATCCTCAACATCTGCCGCCATCGCGGCGCAGAGGTCTGCACCAAGGACAAGGGCAATGCCCGCATGTTCGTCTGTCCCTATCATGCCTGGACCTATGGCAATGACGGTGCGCTGAAGGCTGCACGGTTGATGCCGAAGGATTTCAAGCGGGAGGATCACGGGCTGAAGAAGCTGCATGTCCGCGTCGTCGAAGGGCTGGTGTTCATTTCGTTTGCCGAAAACCCGCTGGACTTCACCGTGGTCGAGAACCTGCTGCATGCGACTTGCGGCCAATATGGCTGGGGGCAGGCGAAGGTTGCCTATCGGCAGAGCTATCCGGTCGACGCCAACTGGAAGCTGGCGGTCGAGAACTATGTCGAATGCTATCATTGCGGCCCGGCGCATCCGGAATATTCGCAGACCCATGCTCTGGAACAGCCGCTGCACATGATCGAGGCGCTGAATGCGGCGATGGAGGAGCGGACCTGCGCTCTGGGCATTCAGGTCGGCTCAGGCGATCACTGGCAGACGTCGGAAAACGGCCGGGAAACCATCCATGCCTTCCGGTATGCCCTCTATGACGGCGTCAAGACCGGCAGCGAGGACGGCTCGCCGCTCGCGCCGCTGATGGGGCGGTTTACCGAATTCGATGGCGGTGTCACCTCCATTCATCTCGGCGGCACGTCCTTCCTGGTCTGCTACCCCGATCACGGGATGATCTACCGCTTCATTCCCAAGGGGCCAGAGGCCTGCGAGATGGAGTTGATCTGGTTGGTCAACGGCGAGGCGCAGGAAGGTGCCGATTACGATCTCGACAAGCTGAAATGGCTCTGGACGGTGACGACCGACGAAGACAAGTCGATCATCGAGCACACGTCGCGCGGGGTGCGTTCGCACTATTTCGTGCCCGGACCGATCGCGCCGATGGAGCAGAACGAGTTGCGCTATATCAACTGGTATCTCGACGAGATCAGCCGGGCCGGTTGACAGTCTTTTCCAGACTGTTGACAGGCCGAGAGCTGCCATCAATCTTCGACGCGCGGCATCGACGGTGTCGCGATCATGGCCTTCGGCAACGGAGACGGCATTTCCCGCAGGAGTTGTTAGAACACAGCGGAAATAGGGGTCACCCTCGGAATCCCTGTCGGTTTCGATGGCCGGCGGGCCGATCTCGCTCGGATCGAACTGTTCCGTGCGAGCGCGAAAAGGCCAGCGCTCGCTCACCGTGACGCGGCCGTTTTCCACGATCAGAGACGTTCGTGAGAGACCTGCGATGTGGTGATAGCAGCCAAACCCGAAAACCCAGAAGATCAGCATGATGGCCGTCTCGATCGGCGGATCGAACTGATGAAAGCCGCCATCCCGGATGAAAAGCCAAGTGAACAGGCACAGCATGCCGATCCAGATCGCGCCGAAGATCCAGACGGCGATGGCGATGTTGTTGCGCAGGATGAACCGTTCTGTCGGCACCACTCCCTCGGGTAAGCCAATGTCTTCCATTGCCGCCAGAATATCCGGGAGGCGTTTGGACGTGTTTAAGAGATTCGTTCGAAATGTCGCATTCGGCAAATCATCAGCCGCGACGATCCAAGTGGGTTCGCAAGGCAACGCTGGTCTGGACGGTCACCACGCCCGGGATTGTCGCGATCTGCCGGCGGATCGTGTCGAGATCGCCGTTTGATCCCCATTCCACCAGAAGCATCAGGTCCGTGGCGCCGGCAAGCGACCAGCCGGTAGGGTTTGAGATCAACCGGCAGGCTCGATTTCAGCTTTACCATCGTCTTCGCTGTAGCGTTTCGCACGAGCGATGGCTGCGGCCAGGTCGCTTTGAACCTTTTCGATTTTCGCGAAGCTTATCCCTTCGCTGACGGTCACCTTTCGACCCGACGGAGTCTGGACGATGCAGCAGTATGTGACACCGCCGTCCCCATCCTCCTTAAGAACCACTCCAACGGCGCGAATGGCGGTCGCCGGAAATTGCTCCTTTCTGAATTTCCATAACCAGAACTCACGAACCGTCACCATGTCATTTTCGACCGTGAGATAGACTTCGGTCTTAAGAATGACCAAAATGACCACGATGCTAAGGGACCACGTTCCCGCGAGTGCGATGATATCGGACTGCTGAAGACCGCCTTCCATGACGACTGCGACGGTGACGAGCAAGATCATCGCGATCCAGCCGATACAGAAGACCCAGGCGACCACCGGCGTCTCGTTTCGAATGCCAAAATGATGCTCGGACATGCTTTGCTCATCCTAGACGTTCGGTGTTTTTGTCCCGGACATTACGGCATTCGCCCTCGAATGTCGCTCACCCGATAGGACCATTTGGGGGCGGCCGGATCGACCCCGTAAGGGTTCGGGAAAGTGAAGAAGGTTTCGAATGTCTGGCTCTGGCCGGCGCGGATGCGGGCCAGGATCAGCGCGGTGTCGTCGCCGACCGTCTTGCACTTGCCGCCCGGGCAATCCTCCAAGGTTACCGTCAGATTGAAATTAGTCAGGTCTGCCGGGCTGTTGTTGAGGATCGTGCCGGTGACGCGGTAGCTCGTGTCCGGGCGATTGCGGGTGAACTGCAGGTTCTCGAGAACGATCTCTTCCGGCTGGATAACCGGACGGTTCTGCGCGAAGGGGGGTGGATCGGCCTCGTTCGTCGAGGAGCCGCCTTCGCGGAACCAGACCAGGAATGCGGAGAGCAGCAGCAGGGCGACGAGAATGCTGAGGACCGGTTCGGCAAAACGCCGGAAGCGCGACGAGCGCATGGCGAAATACACGATCAGCAGGCCTGCCAGCGCAGGAAGAATCCAGATCATCAAAGTCCTCCGACCTTTTATATAGGCGGCGCAATGCGGCGATGGAAGCGCCGCAGACTGCAATCTGCCAATTGTCCCCGACTGCGGAACAATGTCTCGACGGGTCCGTTGTCTGCTCGTCGCTTCCGACACAATCCAATTGCTCAAAGGAAAAAACCAATGGCCGAGAAAGCCCTGGAAGACCTGTTCTATGACATGCTGAAGGACGTCTATTACGCCGAACGCAAGATTCTGCGCACGCTGCCGAAAATGGCGAAGGCGGCGCAGAGCCCGAAGCTCAAGGCGGCCTTCGAGAAGCATCGCGAGGAAACCGAAGGCCAGATCGAACGGCTGCAGGAAGTCTTCGAAATCTTCGGCAAGCGCGCCGTCGGCAAGACCTGTACCGCCATCGACGGCATCGTCGAGGAGGGCGAGGAGATCATCGAGGAATTCAAGGGCTCGCATGCCCTCGACGCCGGCCTTCTGGCGACCGCCCAGGCCGTCGAGCACTATGAAATGGCGCGCTATGGCACGCTGCGCACCTGGGCCGGCATGCTCGGCCTCAAGGATGCCGTGAAACTGCTCGACGAGACCTTGCAGCAGGAAGGCGATACCGATCACGCCCTGACGGCGCTTGCCGAGGCATCGGTCAATGCCACGGCGATGAAGAAGGCTGCGTAAGCCAGTCGCCAAAAGGGCCGGAACTCAAATCCGGCCCTTTTGCTATTTCAGGCTGATCCAGTAGGAGCCCTGGAAGGGGACGGCCGCAAAGCGCTCGTTGATTTCCTTGAGCGTCTGGTCCGGGTTGATATCGGCGAACATCTCCGGGCGCAGCCAGTGCGCGAAGGCTTCCGCCGCGAGAATGTTCAGCGGTACGGCATTGAAGAAATTCCACAATCCGTGAACCCGGCCTTTCTGGACGCCCGAGAGGTTGGCGAGGATCGGATTTTTCACGGCTTCTCCCAGCGTGCGGCGGGCTTCCTCGGCGGGGACGCCGGGGCCGACGGAGAAGATGCTGTAGGTGCCGCCGGGCGAAGCTGTGGCGATATAGACCTGCGGATCGGCTTCGATCAGGTATTCGCTGCTGACGATACCGCCCTGGCGCGGCAGGTTGTCGGTCGCGATATTGCGGCTGCCGGTAATGCCGATGAATTCGCCGAGGCCGCCGGTGCCATAAGCGAAGCAACAGCGGTCGGGGTTCGGGAAGGCGTCCATCAGCACGCTCGGCCCCGGTTCCGGAGTTGCGGCCACGCGGTCGGTAATGCGCTTCAAACGCTCTTCGTAGAAATCCGCAAATGCGTTAGCCTGTTCCTCGCGATCGAGGATCTGACCGAGCAGGCGCATGTTGCCGGGCGTGTTCTTCAGGGGATCGCTGTTGAAATCGACGACGAAGACCGGCACGCCGGTGGTTTCGAGATATTCGATCGCCCGCTTGCCAAGCTCGGTATCGGCCTGCCAGTTGGCCATGATCGCGAGGTCGGCATTCAGCGATAAAATCGTCTCGAAGGACAGGCCGTCACCGGTACCGTCACCGATGATCGGCACATCGGCGAGCTTGGGAAACTTCGCGACGAAATCCTTGTAAATCTCTGGATTGTCGCCCTTCATGTCGTCCGACCAGCCGGCGAGCAGGCTGACGGGGTCGGGATCGATCAGCGAGAGGGCGACGAGGTTGAAGCCGCTGCCGAGCAGGATCGCCTTCGGCTTCTCCTTGATCGTCACCTGCCGGCCGATACCGTCGGTGATCGTCAATGGCCACTGCGTTTGAGCAATTGCCATCGGAGCAAAGGCCATGAAGAGGCCAAGGGCGAGAAGAAAAAGACGCTTCACATCATTGCTTTCGTTGGGCAGGGAGAGCGCAGAGCTCGCCGCAACTCGGAATGCCGGGCAGCAGGTAGCGCAAGCAGCAGACCTTTCGGCGACAGACCGTCTGCTCGCCGTCGGCTTCATGGCGCAGGCAGCCGTGGAACGGATTGCTGGTGCCATCCGGCAGATGGGTTTGATCGAACAGTGGACGGGACGCCCAGCTGCTGCCTTCTGCCAAATGTTCGGTGGCATTGAATGCGTAGTCGATATAGACGGCGGCATTGTTCCAGGCAAGCTTGGGGGCGATGCTACCCAATGCCTTCAGCTGCGCGACGACCGCCGGTAGGTGCTGCTTCGCCAGCGGCAGGACATAGGAGAGCAGGTCCCGCTGACCGCTATCGCTCCAGTCGCCTTCTCCGGGCAACCCGAGTGCACGCGGCAGGCCATCATCCGCAAGAGCGATCGTCATGTCCGCCGGGTTGATCGGAAGCAGTTGGTCCGCCCGGCGCGCGACGATGTAGGGGATGGTCAGGAACGAGAAATAGTAGAGCGACCACATCGAGGCGACCGCGCGTCGGTCAGTGCCGCCATGGGCGGCGGCATATCTGTCCAGCGCGGCGGAAAACGCGCCCGAGCGGAAGAAGTCTTCCAGCGGCATGCCGTCTTCGAGCTCTCTCGACAGCATCATCTTCTCGCCGCACCAGGCATGCTCACCGACGAAAACCGCCTTCAGGCTGGAGGGCCCGAACGCGGTTTCGGCATCTTGGGTGGGGGACGTCGTCAAAGGCTCACCAGTTGTATTTCAGGGAGCCGATCACGGTGCGGCCCTGGTCGCGGTAGCAGAAGCCCTGTGAGCAGACCGCTTCGCGCTTGTTGAACAGGTTGGTGGCATTGACCTGCAAACGCAAGCCATCGAATTTCGGATCGATCGCGGCAAAGTCGTAGTGCGCCGACGCATCGAATAGAACGCGCGACGAGTTCTTGGTGGTGTTCTGGTCATTGCCATAGCTTTCGCCGAGGAAGCGCGCACCAGCACCGAAGCCGAGGCCATAACCGAAACCGTCTTCCGGCAGCGTGTAGTCGGCCCAGACCGACGCCATGTGGCGCGGCACGGAGGAGACCGACTTGCCGACCGTGTCGGCCGGGCCTTCGGTGATCTTGGCGTCGGTATAGGTGTAGGATGCAATCAGCGAGAGGCCGTTGTCGAGGCTGGTATTCGCTTCGAGTTCAAGGCCGCGCGAACGCACCTTGCCGCGCTGGACCTGGACGTTTTCCGGGCCACTGCCCAGATCGATAACCTCATAATAGAGGCTGTTCTTCTGGTCGATGTTGAACAGGGCGGCGGTGATCAGCGTATTGCTGTTCGGCATCAGGTACTTGACGCCGACTTCTTCCTGCTCGCTCTCAGTCGGCTTGAACGGCGCATTGGTTTCGCGGTTGATGCCGGCATTCGGAGAAAAGGCGGTGGAATAGCTGATATAGGGCGCGAGGCCGAAATCGGTCTCGTAGCTCAGACCGACGCGGCCGGAGAAGGCCTTGTCCTTCTGATAGACCGAGGTCGTCGCATTGGTCGGCAGGTTTGCCGTGTCGGTGTCGGTCGAAACCCAGTCGTAGCGGCCGCCGGCGGTGAACGTCCAGGCGTCGTAGCGGATCTGATCCTGCAGATAGGTGCCCATCATCCACTGATCCTGAACGACCCGATCGGTGAACTCGATCGGATCGGTGGGGCGGCCCTTGGTCGGGTTCTCGGTGTCGAGCGGCGGCGTAAGGCCATAGCCGTTCAGCGACTTGAAGTGCAGCTTCGTGTAGTCGACGCCGACGAGGAGCGTATGGTCGAGCGCGCCGGTATCGAATTCCGCTGCCAGCTGGTTATCGAGGGTAACGGCCGTCAGACGTTCATCGAAGCTGCCAGCGCTGCTGTCCAAATATCGCGGGTCGACGGCATTGGGTGCATAGGCGAAGGCCCAGTCGGCAACCGTGTTCAGGGTCGAGACGCGCATGTTCTGGCGGAAGGTGAAGACCTCGTTGAACCGGTGTTCGAACTCGTAGCCGAGACGGGCCTGCTTCTGGATGGAATCGTTGAAATCCGGGTTGCCGCCGAAAATGTCGGTGACTTCTCCTGTCAGCGGGTCGTTGTAGTAGGCGGCCGTGCCACCGGTCTTGGTGCGGGAATATTCGCCGAGGATGGTCAGCTTGGTGTCTTCATCCGGCTTCCAGGTGAAAGCCGGGGCGATATAGGCGCGATCGTCTTCAAGACCGACGACTTCGGTATCGGCGTCGCGCAGCAGGCCGGTCATGCGGTAGTAGAGCGGATCGGTATCGTTGATGGGACCGGAAAAGTCGAACTGGCCCTGATAGCGGTTGTCGGTGCCATACTGGAGCTGCAGTTCGCGCAACGGTTCTTCGGTCGGGCGCTTGGTGATCAGGTTGAACAGGCCGCCGGCGCCGGATGCACCGTAGAGTGCCGAGGAGGGGCCGCGCAGGATCGACACGCCTTCAAGGCCATAGGGCTCGTTCTTGAACAGCGAGGAGCTGGCGCCCGGCTGGCGCAGGTTGTCGCGGAACATGCCGGTATAGGTGACGTCGAATCCGCGCACTGAGAAGGAATCGAAACGTGGGTCGAAACCGAAGCCGCCGACGCGGGAGCCAGGCGTGTAGGCGAACGTATCCAGAAGCGTCTGCGGATTGCGGTCCTTCAGCTGCTGTTCGGTGACCGACGAGATCGACTGCGGGGTTTGCAGGAAAGGCGTATCGACCTTGGCGCCGGTGGCGCTGCTGGTGCCGACATAGCCTTCCGCCGTGATCGTGCCGCCGCTGCCGCCGGTGACCGTCAATGTCTCGAGTTCGGTTGGGGTGGTGCTGTCCTGCGCACGGACCGGAGCCGTCAGCCCGACGAGAACGGGCACAAGGGCAAGGAGGGAAACACGAGCGCTAAGGCGGCGGGAGGTCTGGCGGATGATTGGCATGTCATAAACTTCGGCATGAGTGATAAGGTGAGTGTCCTTATCATGATTATTTTCAGGCCGAAAAGTGATTTATGACTTTTTAACTCATGTTTTGTCGCGAAATCTCGCAGAAAAGCCGCACAGATTGAATCTGCGCGGCCCGTTGCAATCTGGGGTATCTTTATACGACGGCGCTACCGACCACGAAGGCGAGGACAAGGAAGACCAGGAAGATGATCAGCGCGATGTAGAAGAGAATCTTGGCAATCGAGGCCGTCGCAGCGGAGACGCCGGAAAAGCCGAGAAAGCCGGTAATCAGGGAAATAACAAAGAAAATCAGCGCCCATTTCAACATGGCATAACCTCCGTGGTTCAACTTCGGTGGTAACGCGCGAGGGGCTTTTTGGTTCCGGGAAAGTCCCGTTGTTTTAAAGGGTTAAAGCTGCCGGCGAGCATTTTGATTCAAGCGCTGCCGGCAGCTTCGATTGTCAGCCGTGATTGATCATCACGTGGCGCACGGCTGTGTAATCCTCCAGCGCGTAGATCGACATGTCCTTGCCATAGCCGGACTGCTTGACGCCACCATGGGGCATTTCATTGGTCAGCATGAAATGCGTGTTGATCCAGGTGCAGCCATATTGCAGGCGGGACGCGGCCTTCATCGCTTTGGAGATATCCTTGGTCCAGACGGAGGAGGCGAGGCCATAATCGCTGTCATTGGCCCATTTCACGGCCTGGTCGTTTTCCGTGAAGCGAGTGACGGAGACGACGGGGCCGAACACTTCGCGGCGCACGATCTCGTCTTCCTGGGTGGCGCCGGCAACGACAGTTGGCTGGAAGAAGAAGCCGTCCTTGCTGCCCAGCGCGCCGCCGGTCGTCACTTCGATATGCTTTTGCTCGGTGGCGCGCTCGACGAAGCTTGCCACACGGTCGCGCTGACGCTTGGAGATCAGCGGGCCGATCTCGTTTTCGGTATCGTCTGCGAGGTTGTACTTGATGGTTGAAACGGCGGAGGTGAGGTCGGCGACCAGCTTTTCGTATATGCCGTCCTGAGCATAGATGCGGCAGGCGGCGGTGCAGTCCTGGCCAGCATTGTAATAGCCGAAAGTACGGATGCCCGCGACGACGGCGTCGATATCGGCGTCGTCATAGACGATGACCGGCGCCTTGCCGCCGAGTTCGAGATGGGTGCGCTTGACGGTCTTGGCGGCCGCCTGCAGCACCTTCTTGCCGGTGGCGATATCGCCGGTGATCGAGACCATGCCGATCTTCGGATGGTTGATCAGCGTGTTGCCGACGGTTTCGCCACGGCCGAGGATGATGTTGACGACGCCTTCCGGCAGGATGTCGGCGAGCAACCGCGCCATCTTCAGCGCTGTCAGCGGCGTCTGTTCGGAGGGCTTGAATACAACGGTGTTGCCGCCGGCAATCGCCGGTGCCAGCTTCCAGGCCATCATCATCAGCGGATAGTTCCACGGTGCGATCGAACCGATGATGCCGACCGGGTCGCGGCGGATCATCGAGGTATGGCCGGGCAGGTATTCACCGGCGACGGTGGCATGCAGGCAGCGGATGGCGCCGGCGAAGAAGCGCCAGCAGTCGACGATCGCCGGCAGTTCGTCATTGCGCACCGCATTGATCGGCTTGCCGCAGTTCAGAGCTTCCAGGGCGGCAAAGGCGTCGGCGTCCTTCTCGATGGCATCGGCGATCCGCAGGAGGTAACCGGAGCGCTCCGCTGGCGTGGTCACTGACCAGCTGCCGAAGGCCTTTTCGGCGGCATCGACAGCACGCTCGATCTGCGACTGCGAGGCTTCCGCGAGATCGATGATCTTGCCGCCGGTGCGCGGGTTGAGGATCAGTTCCTCGGCCTCTGTCCCGGCTTCGAATGTCGATCCGATCAGCAATTGCGTGTCCATAGAAGTTCTCCCTTGAAGTTCGGATTATTTACCGGCACCGGCGATCTGGTCGCCGTCGCGGGTGAGGTAGTAGGCGGCCAGGATCGGCAGGAAGGTGACCAGCATCACCACCATGGCGACGACATTGGTGACCGGCCGCTGGCGGGGGCGGATCAGTTCTTCCAGCATCCAGATCGGCAGCGTCGATTGCTGGCCGCCGGTGAATGTGGTGACGATGACCTCATCGAAGGACAGGGCGAAGGCGAGCATGCCGCCGGCGAGAAGCGCTGTCCCGATATTCGGCAGGATAACATAGCGAAATGTCTGGAAGCCGTCGGCGCCGAGATCCATCGATGCCTCGATCAGCGATCCCGACACCCGGCGGAAGCGGGCGACTGCATTGTTATAGACGACGACGATGCAGAAGGTCGCGTGGCCGAGCACGATGGTCCAGAAGGAAAAGGGGATGTCGGCCATCGAGAAGGCGGAGCGCAGCGCAATGCCGGTGATGATGCCGGGCAGGGCGATCGGCAGGATGACCAGCAGCGAGATTGTTTCACGGCCGAAGAACTGGGTCTGGCTGACGGCGGCGGCGCAGAGCGTGCCTAGCACGAGAGCAATGCCGGTCGCGATCGTCGCGACCTTGACCGACAGGGTCAGCGCTTCCCACACGTCCGGCCGGTTCCAGGTGACGGCGAACCATTGCAGAGTCAGTCCGGGCGGCGGGAACTGGTAGCTCTTTTCCTCCGTCGTGAAGGCATAGAGAAAGATCAGCAGGATCGGGATATGCAGGAAAGCGAGCCCGCCGATGGCGGCGATCTTCAGCCCGAGCGGCGCGGATGTGGAGCGGTCAGAGCGCATCGAAGGCTCCCATGCGTTTGGCCATCCAGAGATAGAGGCCCATGATGACGATCGGCACGACGGTGAAGGCGGCCGCGAGCGGGATGTTGCCGGCCGTACCCTGCTGGGCATAGACCGCCTGGCCGATGAACAGGCGCGAGGAGCCGACGATCTGCGGAATGATGTAATCACCCAGCGTCAGCGAGAAGGTGAAGATCGAGCCGGCGACGATGCCCGGCAGAGCCAGCGGAAACAGGACGTGGCGGAAGGTCTGCTGCGGCGTGCCGCCCAGATCTGACGATGCCTCGATCAGATTGCCGGGGACACGCTCGAGTGCTGCCTGGATCGGCAGGATCATGAACGGCATCCAGACATAGACGAAGACGATGAATGTTCCGGTATAGCTGACCGAGAGCGAGTTGCCGCCGATGATCGGCAGTGACAGCCATCCCTCCAAGAGCCACAGGAGATGCAGCTTTTCGAAGGCCCAGGTCAGGATGCCCTCCTTGGCAAGGATGAGCTTCCAGGCGTAGATCTTGACGAGATAGCTCGACCAGAGCGGCAGCATGACGCCGAGATAGAAGACAGCCTTCCATTTGCCCTTGGCGTAGCGCGCGGCATAATAGGCGATCGGAAAGGCGATCAGCGCCGAAAACAGCGTCACGACCGCTGCCATTGCGACCGTGCGGACGATGATGTCGAAATTGGCGTCCGACAGCAGTTGCCTGTAGGTCGCCAGCGTGAACTCGTAATTGATCAGGCCGGAGAAGTCGTCGATCGAGAAGAAGCTTTGCAAGAGAAGCGCGAAGAGCGAGCCGAGATAGATGATGCCGAGCCACAGGACCGGCGGACCGAGCAGGATCAGCAGCAGGAGTTGCGGATGCTTCCACAGGAAGTCCGACAGCCGCCCAGCCAGACCCGGCCGCTTCGGCAGGATGGTCGATTGTGTCGCCAGCGCGCTCATGCTTCCTCCATCAGGTGAAGGTCGTTGCGCGAAAAGGCGAGCGTAACGGTGGCGCTGGTGTCGGGAACGGGCAAGGCGGCCGGGTAGGCGACGATGATCTTTTCACCGTCGCAATCGACGGTGACGCGGTTGACCGCACCGAGGAAGCTGCGTGCCGTTACTCTGCCGGTGAGGCTCAGCTGTTCGACTGACGAGGCGCCAATGGCGATGGCTTCGGGCCGCAGGCTCGCGGCTTTCGCCGAAAGACCGAGCTTGGCGCAGAGCGCACTCGACAGGACATTCGAAGAGCCGACGAAATCGGCGACGAAACGGGTTTGCGGCCGCTTGTAAATGTCTTCCGGGCTGCCGAGCTGCTGGATCTTGCCATCGTTGAAGACGGCGATCCGGTCGGCCATCGACAGAGCCTCGCCCTGATCGTGGGTGACGAAGACGAAGGTGATGCCGAGGGATTTCTGCAGGCTCTTCAGTTCCTCCTGCATCTGCTCACGCAGTTTCAGGTCGAGCGCGCCGAGCGGCTCGTCGAGCAGCAGGACCTTCGGCTTGTTGACGAGGGCGCGGGCGAGCGCCACGCGCTGCCGCTGGCCGCCGGACAGCTGGCCCGGCCGGCGCTGGCCGTAACCCGGCAGCTTGACCATGGCGAGTGCATCTTCGGCCGCTTTGCGCCGCTCGTCCTTGCCTACCCCTTTGACCATCAGCCCATAGGCGACATTGTCGAGAATGGAGAGATGCGGGAACAGGGCATAGTCCTGGAACACGGTGTTGACGCTGCGGCGATAGGGCGGAACGCCTTCGGCCGTCTCGCCGAAAATCTCGATATGCCCGCCCGTCGGCTGCTCGAAGCCAGCCATGAGCCGCAGGCATGTCGTCTTGCCGGAGCCGGACGGGCCGAGCATGGCGAAGAATTCGCCTTCGGCAATTTCGAGATTGACCGCGTCGACGGCTTTGACGGCGCCGAAATGGCGCGAGACGTTTTCAAACAGGACGGCGGCGGTCATGGGGACTCCGGAAGATAACGGCA
The DNA here is from genome assembly GCF_001425605.1 of Rhizobium sp. Leaf453. GTDB lineage: Bacteria > Pseudomonadota > Alphaproteobacteria > Rhizobiales > Rhizobiaceae > Pararhizobium. The sequence continues at coordinate 154,696 of NZ_LMRG01000023.1, forward strand.
ATCATTCCTCATCATCGATGAAGAGCAAAGTTGGTGGCGGCTGGTTCGGATAACTCCCTCCCCGTTGTGGGGAGGGTTGGGGAGGGGATTTTCTTTCAAGCGAGAAACCCCTCCCGGCCCTTCGGGCCACCCTCCCCACAAGGGGGAGGGAAAGAACGGTGCTTACCGCCCGCCGATGACGCCGATATAGTCGGAGACCCAGCGGTGGTAGGGTACGCACTCTCCCTGGCTTTCGCACTTGCTGGTCGGTGTCTTCCAGAACTTGATCTTCTCGAAGTCGTTGTAGCCGTTGGCGGCGCAACCTTCGTCGGTCAGCAGTTCATTGCCCTTGCAGGCGGCCGGGACCGAGGGAACGGTGCCGAACCAAGCGGACACGTCACCCTGAACCTTGGGCGACAGCGTGTGTTCCATCCACATATAGGCGCAGTTGGGGTGCTCGCTTTCCGCATGCAGCATGGTCGTATCGGCCCAGCCGGTCGCACCTTCTTCCGGGAAGACCGAGGCGATCGGCTGCTTTTCAGCCTTCAGCAGGTTGACCTGGAATGGCCAGGAGCCGGAGGCGACGACACCTTCGTTCTTGAAGTCGTCGATCTGGATCATCGCGTCGTGCCAGTAGCGGCTGGCCAGCGTGCGCTGGACGCGCAGTACATCGAGGGCGGCCTTGTACTGGTCTTCGTTCAGTTCGTAGGGATCCTTGATGCCGAGTTCCGGCTTGTGGAACATCAGGTAGTTGGCGGCATCCGCCACGTGGATCGGGCCGTCATAGGCCTGGATGCGGCCCTTGTTGGACTTGCCGTCCGGCAGGTTCATTTCCTCGAAGACGACCTTCCAGCTCTTCGGCGCCTCGCCCTTGAAGGCTTCGGTGTTGTACATCAGGACGTTCGGACCCCAGACATAGGGCGTGCCGTAATGGGTGCCATTGACCGTATGCCATTTGGCGTTCTGCAGGCGCTCGTCGATGGTCGACCAGCTCGGGATGAGCGCAGTGTTGATCGGCTGGACGCGCTTGCCCGCGACGAGGCGCAGCGAGGCATCGCCGGATGCGGTCACGAGATCGAAGCCGCCTTCGTTCATCAGGGCGACCATTTCGTCGGAGGTGGCGGCCGTCTTGACGCTGACCTTGCAGCCCGTGTCCTTTTCGAAGCCGGTGACCCAGTCATAGGCCTTGTCCGTCTCGCCGCGCTCGATATAGCCGGCCCAGGCGACGATCGACAGTTCGCCTTCTCCCTTGCCGAGCTCCTTCAACGGCTCCTGAGCAAAGGCATGGGTGGCGAAAGCGAGCGAAAGGGTAAGCGCGGTGCAGGATTTCAGAATCTGCTTCATCGTCAGTCTCCCGTTTGGTGTCCGAATTTTTCGGTCTTGTTCCCGGGAGGAAAGGTGCCGCGATTTTGCCGCTTTCGCAAATTCAATATTCAGAAAGATGGTATCGATTTTTCCGATATCAGGCTATTTTAACGTGATCGCCCACTCCTGAGCGCTTCGGCAACACCGATAAAATCCTTCGCCGATTGCGGTAGGCCGGAGCCTTTGCGCCAGACCATGCCGACCTGGACGACGGGCAGGGCGCCGGAGACGTCGCGGCTTTCGATGCGGTCGCCTTCCAGCGACCAGGGGCGATAGACAAGATCAGGCAGCAGCGCGATGCCGGCGCCGGTGGCGACGAGGCTGCGGACCGCTTCGACGGATCGCGTGCGGAAGGCAACGTGCGGGCGGGCGCCCAGCGCCGTCAAAAGCTTGCCGGTATTCTCCTCGATTTCATCCACCGTCAGCATGATCAGCGGCTCCTTGGTGATATCGGCGACGGAGATAATGTCGGCCGAGACCAGAGGATGGCCGAGTGGCAGCCAGAGGCGGTAGGGCGAGGTCTCGATGATTTCCGCCTGCAGCGCCATGCGGTCGCGCAGGTTGGAAATGACCATGACGGCGACATCGAGTTCGCCACCGACCAGCAGATGTTCGAGATAGGAGCCGTTGTCCTCGATGGCGCTGACCTCGACGCCGGGGCAGGCGCGGCGATAACGCGCCAACAGGTCCGACAGCACGTAACCTGCGACCAGCGACGTCACCCCGAGATTGAGCTTGCCGCCGGTGCGCTCCTGTCGCTCCTGAGAAAACGCCCGGCGGGCATCGGACACGCCGGCCAGAATCTTGGTGGCATGACGCAGGAACTGATGGCCGTTGTGGGTGATATGCAGCCCGCGCGGATGGCGCTCGAACAGCTCGACCCCGAGATCGGTCTCCAGTTCCTTGACTGCCTCGGTGATCGAAGATTGCGAGATCGACAGGTTCTGCGCCGCCCGGGTGACGGACCCCTGTTCGGCGACGGCGATGAAATACTGGAGCTGACGGAGTGTGAAGGCCATGGCCTAGCTAGCACGGTGGCAGGGGGGGCTGGCAAGCCAAAGGAAATCGCCGCTCTTTGGCGTGGGATGTTTGGTGACAATGTCGGATCAAGGGCAGAACCATGTAAAATTTCAGGCTAGGGTGAGGAATGAAAAGCGAGATCTATCCATGAGCGACCAGCGCCGTATCCCCACCGAGCCCGGCATTCTCGCCTTCCACAAACGCTGCGAGGATTTCTATCCCGACGATGCTGTCGATGCCCCGATTGCGCAGCAGCGGGCTTGGTATGATGCCCTGTGCGCCGAGTTCGATGCGCCGTCACCACCGGGATTGACGCGGCAGGATGAGACGGTTGGTGGGCGCATTCCCATTCGGCGCTATCGCCCAGCCGAAATTGCCACGCAGACTCGTGTTTTCTACATTCATGGCGGTGGCTTCGTCGTTGGCTCGCTTGAGAGTCATGATGCGATCTGCGCCGAGCTTGCGCATGCGGCGAAGGTTGAACTGGTTTCTGTCGATTACCGGCTGGCGCCGGAACATGTCTGGCCGGCCGCCTTCGATGATTGTTTCGAGGTGCTGCAATCGCTGCTCGCCGATGGTCGGCCACTGATCGTGGCGGGCGACAGCGCCGGCGGCAATCTGGCGGCGGGCGTGGTGCTGAAGGCGCGGGCGGAAGGGCTGGATGGGATCGTCGGACAGGTGTTGATCTATCCGGGTCTTGGCGGCGATCTGGTTTCCGGTTCCTATGTCGAGATGGCGCAAGCGCCGGGGCTTTCGACGGCGGATGTCGCCTATTATCGCGAGGTGGTGAAGGCTCCGTCCGGCAATGCCTTTGCGCATCCGCTAAAGGCAGAGGGTTTTGCGGACTTGCCCCCGGCCTATATCACATCAGCGCATTTCGATCCCTTGCGCGATGACGCTGCCGATTATGCGCAGCGGCTGATCGCTGATGGCGTCAATGTCACCTATCGCGCCGAGCCGCAGATGATTCATGCGTGGCTGCGCGCCCGTCACATGAGCGAGGGCGCGCGCGAAGGTTTCCTGCATCTGTGCAGAGGCGTCAGCGCTTTAGCCGGGACGCTCTGATCAGCCTTTGGCTTTCATGACGAGAACCGGTTCGGAACTGAACTTCGTCGGGAACAGCGCCTTCAGATTCTCGATCTTCGGCATGTCGTTGTAGACGATGTAGGGATAGGTCGGGTTGAGCGTCAGGAAATCCTGATGATAGTCCTCGGCCGGGTAGAATTCGGTGATATCGGAGACCTTTGTCACGACCGGTTCGCCATAAACCTTCGCCTTGTCGAGCTGGGCGATGTAGCTTTGTGCGATCTTCTTTTGCTCGCCGTTGACGGCGAAAACCTCCGACCGGTACTGCGTGCCGTGATCCGGTCCCTGATAGTTCAGCTGGGTCGGGTTGTGCGCGACCGAGAAATAGATCTGCAACAACTGGCCGTAGGTGACCATCTGCGGATTGTAGGTGATCTCGACGGCTTCCGCATGGCCTGTGTTGCCGCCGCTGACGGTTTCGTAGACGGCCGTATCCTTCGTGCCGCCGGAATAGCCGGAAACCGCGTTCTTGACGCCCTTCACATGCTGGAAAACGCCTTGAACCCCCCAGAAGCATCCACCGGCGAAAACCGCCTTCTCGGTCGTGGCCGTCGCTGCCTCATCCACGGCCGGCGGGGGAATGACGACAGCTTCCTCCGCTGCATTGCCGAAAGTGGACGAGAGGCCGAACGTGACGACGGCGAGCGCTGCCGCACCGGCGAGAAGGCCGAGGCGGCGACCGGCCGAGGATCGGATCGTTGTCAGTGCAGGCATGGTATTTCCTCCTTGGGAATGGTCTGAGGCTCGGATATGAACCGTGCGGATAGTTTAGATCGTCAGCATTGCAGCGACATTCGCTCGTGCTTTATGAGCAAAATGTGGTCAAAGCCGCTGCTTCGGTCAAATCGCAAAAGCGTGCGTCACGTCAAAGTGACAGGCTGGCTGGCCAGTATGCACATCGGCGTGATGGCCGCGTGTCCAGCCAGGATGGGAGGAAACAGGATGACAGGCATTACCGATCTCGCGACCTTGCTGCAGCAGATGCAGCCCGCCTTGCGGCCAGGGGAGTATGTATATTGCCTGGCAGCAGACAGCGATCCGGCGGCCTCTCTCGCGCTTTCGCCGCTTGGTTTCTTCCGGGAAGACGAGGGGTTGACGCTAATTCTTGACCGGGCGACGGCCGATGCCGCCGGTCTTGCCTATGGCCCGGTCCTGCGCTGCATCACGCTGACGGTTCATTCGGCGCTGGAGGCCGTCGGGCTGACGGCGGCGGTGTCCGCCGCGCTGACACGGCATGGCATCAGCGCCAATGTGGTCGCAGCCTATCACCACGACCACATCTTCGTGCCGGTTGGTGATGCCGAGCGGGCACTGCTCGCCTTGAAGGAAGCCGTGCCTGTCTGAGCGCCTCACATGAAGTCACGCGGGACGCTCTTCTCGAACGTCTTCTCGAAAATCTGCGCATCATCCTCGAAGGCAGTTACGGATGCCGAAATCAACCATTCGGTCGCTGTGCAGGCGATGCGCGAGATGGCGACGGTCTTGACCGACCAGTTTTCGCGCTTGGCGAAGCAGGTCCATGTCGAAATGCCGGTCATCGACAGCGGGTCATGCTCAGTGATCGTCCATGTCTCGTCGCGAATGTCGCGCGTGGCAAAGCCGGTATCCGGATGTTCGAACAGGCCGCCATCCTCGTAGATGTGATAGTGGGTCTTGCCCGTCGTCATGTCGCGCTCGACACGGCGGCTGGTCTCGCCCGGTGTGTGCTCGATATATTTCGGCAGCGGATCGGGATTGGCCGGTTCCGGCAGGGCGATGACCTGATGGTCTCCAAGCTTCGGCATCGCAAGGCCGAGCGAGGCAAGATCCAGCGTCAGTTCGGGATCGAACGGTGCCGGCAGGACCATCGGCCAATAGGCCGTGGAGAGCGACAGCCGGATACGGTGGCCGGCGCCAAAACGATAACCGCAGGCATCGAGGACCAGGCGGATCTGCGTCTTCTCACCCTTCGCCATCGGCTTCGGGTCGGCATTGCCATCGCGATGGGCGAGGTTGAGGACGCCAAAGGTGACGCGGGTCGCCGTGCCATCGGGGTGGATATCGACGAGCCGCGCAACGAGATTGGCCCAGTCCGCATCGCAGGCGAGTTCGACGGTGAGGACAGGCTGTCCGAGATAGTCGATGGCTTCCGTAAGCGGTGCAGTCTGGAAGGTCAGCGAGCCGGCATCGTCGACGCGCTGGTCTCCCGCCATTTCCGCGTCCGGTTTCAGGGTGAACCATTCCCCTGCGGCCGTGCCGGTATCGAGCGGCGATTTGAGGACAGCATTGTGATCATGGGCGCCGGCGATCGGCATGCCTTCGTTCAGGCTACCGAACTGGTCGATATAGAAGCACTGCATGTCCGGTGCGGTCCAGGCATCCTTGGCGATCCAGAAGCCGGGCTCGACATTGCGGCGGAGCGCCGGTTTCGGGCCATTGAGAATGAAGGCGCGCATCTGCGGTAGTGCCTCGACGCCGGTGTCTTCATCCCGCAGCCAGCGATTCCACCAGGCGATGGCCTCGCCGTGGAAATCGACGCGCGGTTTCGGCCAGGCGAAATGCGGATATTTGTGCACCCAGGGGCCGATCAGCGCCTTGGCCTTGTCCCCCAGTCCTTCGATCGCCTTCATCGGCGTGTTGCGATAGCCATCGGCCCAGCCGGCGATCACCATGGCAGGAACTGGAAAACCATCGAAATCCTCGCAGATCGACCCGTGTTCCCAGAAGGCGTCACGACGCTGGTGCTCCAGCCATTCCTCCATGAAGAAGGGTTCGTTTTCCAGCCGCTCCAGCCACATTGCCTTCCACTTGTCGCCGACGATGGCCGGGTCGGGCGAACGGGACGAGTAGGCGAGCATGGTCGCCGCCCAGGACAGTTGCGCCGACAGATGCGTGCCGTTCTTGTAGTGGATGTCGTCATTGTAGCGATCGACGGTGGAGGCGATCGAGATGACAGCCTTGAGAGCCGGCGGTTTCAGGGCCGCGACCTGCAGGCAGTTGAAGCCGCCCCAGGAGATCCCCATCATGCCGACATTGCCGTTCGACCAGGTTTGGGCAGCGATCCAGGCGACCAGTTCGCAGCCGTCAGCCAGTTCGCGCGGGGTATATTCCCCATCAATCACACCGTCGGATTCGCCGCAGCCACGGATATCGACCCGGACGCCGGCGATTCCGGCGGCTGCAAAGACCGGATAGGTGGATTCGTCGCGGGGGCTCGTTCCGTCACCCTTACGATAGGGCAGATATTCAAACACCGTCGGGACCGGTTTGGTGTCGGCTCCCTCCGGCATCCAGATGCGGGCGGCGAGCCGGGTTCCGTCCTTGAGGATGATCCATTCGTTTTCGATGACGGTGAAATTGCCTGTGGTCATGTCCTGTACTTTTCTGCATGCTGTTCCCGCTTCGGCCTGTAAGCCGCACATGCGGGAGGATGATGATGTCAGCGAGACGCGTGTTTGCCAGCTTCTGGATTCTGGCATGTTGTGCTTCTCCGGTTTCCGCCGAGGACGCCCAACCACTGCCGGCCTGCGCGCTCTCCGGCGCCACCAGCGTCATGATCGGCGGACAGCCGGCGCTGCGCCTGTCCGATGTCGTCAATTGCCCGCCCGAACTCTACGAGATCGTGCCGAGCATCTTCATCGAAGGCCAACCGATCGTCCATTTCCGCTCCGGTGCGACCGAGAAGGGCAACTGCACGTCCAAGGGCGAGGCCTCGGTGACGATGGAAGGCGAGGCTGCTCAGCGGACGGGGGATGTTGCCTGCAAGAGCAATTGAATTCGCAGCCCGGCTATTGAAGTGCCGGGCTACGTATCGGCGATACGGGGTCAATTCCCCGCACTTTCCATGCGCCGGGTCTTGAGCACCTTTTCCAGCCAGCCAAGTTCCATTTCCGGCACCGATTTCAGGAGCAGGTCGGTATAGTCGTCGAACGGCGGCGACAGCACTTTCGACTTCGGCCCGAAGCGAACGAGCTTGCCTCTGTGCATGACGGCGACCGAGTCGGCGATCGCGCGGACGATGGCGATGTCGTGGGTGATAAAGACATAGGAAACAGCGGTTTCCTCCTGAAGCTTCAAAAGCAGATTCAGGATGCCTTCGGCCACCAGCGGATCGAGCGCCGAGGTCGGTTCGTCGCACAGGATCAGTTCCGGCTTGGCCGCAAGCGCCCGGGCGATCGCGACGCGCTGCTTCTGGCCGCCCGACAGTTCAGCCGGATAACGATCGAGGAAACGATCGCCGAGTTCGATCTGCTCCAGCAGTTCCTTGACCCGTTCCGTCTTCTTGGCGCCGTGAACGCCGTAATAGAAGGTGATCGGGCGGCCAATGATGTCGCGCACCGTCTGGCGCGGGTTCATCGCGGTATCCGCCATCTGGTAGATCATCTGCACGCGGCGCAACTGGTCTTTGTTGCGCGAGCTCAGTGCCTTCGGAAGCTCCTTGCCGTCGAAGGTGATCGTGCCTTCGGATGGCGGCAGCAGGCCGGTGATGACGCGTGCCAGCGTCGACTTGCCCGAGCCGCTTTCGCCGACGATCGCCAGGGTCTGGCCTTTCGGCAGATGCATGGTGACGTCATGCAGCACCTTGAAGCCGTTGGCATAACCGGCGCTGATGCGGTCGATCTTCAGGAGCGTGTTGCTCTGGTCAGTCGCTTCCTCGCGCTTGGTCTGGCGAACGCTGACGAGGGCTCGGGTGTAATCTTCGCGAGGCGCCTCGATGATCTGCTGGGTCGTGCCGTATTCGATCGTCTTGCCGTGACGCAGCACCATGATGTCGTCGGAGATCTGGGCAACGACGGCGAGGTCATGGGTGATGTAGAGGGCGGCGGTATGCGTTTCCTCGATCGCATGCTTGATCGCCGCCAGCACGTCGATCTGGGTGGTGACGTCAAGCGCCGTCGTCGGTTCGTCGAAGACGATGAGTTCCGGGTTCGGGCAGAGCGCCATGGCGGTCATGGCGCGCTGCAACTGTCCGCCCGAAACCTGGTGCGGATAGCGCTGGCCGAAAGTCTCCGGGCTCGGAAGCCCCAGCACCTTGAACAGGTATAGTGCGCGCTTTTCCGCTTCCTCCCGGCTCATGATCTTGTGGCGGAGCGCCGCTTCGATCACCTGTTCGCCGAGCTTGTGGGCCGGGTTGAAGGCGGCGGCGGCCGATTGCGCGACATAACAGACCTTGCAGCCTCGGATGGTGCGAACACCATCACGGCCGAGTGTCAGGATGTCCTTGCCGTTGAGCAGGACCTGGCCGCCGGTGATTTTCGCACCGCCACGGCCATAGGCGAGGGCGGAGAGGCCGATGGTCGACTTGCCGGCGCCGCTTTCGCCGATCAGGCCGAGAACCTTGCCCTTCTGTACGTCGAACGAGACGTTCTCGACCAGGGTCACCGTTTTCGGCGGTTCTCCCGGCGGATAACTCGTCGCCTCGATCTTCAGATTTTTCACGGAAAGAAGATCAGGCATCGCCGCGCCCTCCCTTGAGGCTCGAGGTCCGTTTCATCAGCCAGTCGACAACGAGGTTGACGCAGATCGCCAGGCCGGCAATCGCGCCGCCTGGAACAAGGGCAGCCGAGATGCCGAAGATGATGCCGTCCTTGTTGTCCTTGACCATGCCGCCCCAGTCGGCCGCCGGCGGCTGGATGCCGAGACCGAGGAAGGAGAGGGTGGACAGGAACAGGATGGAGAAGGCAAACCGCAGGCCGAATTCGGCCAGCAGCGGCGACAGCGTGTTGGGCAGAATCTCCCGGAAGATGATCCAGCGCGTGCCTTCCCCGCGCAGCCGCGCCGCCTCGACAAACTCCATCACCGCGACGTCGAGCGCGACGGCCCGGCCGATGCGGAAGACGCGGGTCGAATCGAGCATCGCCATGACGAGGATCAGGATCCAAAGCTGCTGCGGCAGGACGGCGAGAACGACGAGGGCGAAGATCAGGGTCGGGATCGCCATCATCAGGTCGTTGAAGCGCGAGAACAACTGATCGATGAAGCCGCCGGTGACCGCCGCCGTGAACGACAGGAGCATACCGAGCGAGAACGAAATAATCGTTGCGGCGAGCGCCACGAAGATCGTTGTCCGTGCGCCGTAGATCAGTCGCGAAAGCAGGTCGCGACCGAGATTGTCGGTGCCGAGAAGGAAGTCGCCGCCCATCGGCAGCCAGATGTCGCCGACGACATCGCGTTCACCAAAGGGAGCGATCCACGGGGCGAAAATGGCGCAGAACAGCGCGAGCACGATGCCGGCGATGCCGACCCATGCACTGAGGGGAATGGAGCTCAATCTCATCGCGGATGCCTCAATCTCGGGTTGGCGAGGATGGCCAGAATGTCAGCCGCCATGTTGAGGAAGATGTAGAAGGCGGCGAAGATCAGGCCGCAGGCCTGCACCACCGGCATATCGCGCACTGTAACCGCATCGACCATATACTGGCCCATGCCCGGATAGACGAACACCACTTCCACGACGACGACGCCGACCACGAGATAGGCGAGGTTGAGGGCGATGACATTGATGACCGGCGCCACCGCATTGGGAGCGGCATGGCGGGCGATGATCCGGAAAGCTCCGAGACCCTTCAGTTCCGCCGTCTCGACATAGGCAGACGACATGACATTGAGGATGGCGGCGCGGGTCATGCGCATCATATGGGCAAGCACGACGAGAACGAGGGTTGCCACCGGCAGAGCGATCGCCGACAGCCGCTCGCCGAAGCCCATGCTGTCATAGACCGTGGATGGAAAGGTTGCGACGCCCATCTGCACCGCGAAAAACAGGATCAGCAGGTAGCCGACAAAGAACTCGGGCAGCGAGATCGCCGCAAGCGAGACGACGTTGATGATCTTGTCCGGCAATCGGTTTCGGTATTGCACCGCCAGCATGCCGAGCCCGACCGCGAGTGGTATCGAGATGATCGCGGCGAAGAAAGCGAGGAACAGGGAGTTTCCGAGCCGCTTGCCGATCTGCTCGCTGACGGAATTCTTGCTGGCCCAGGATGTGCCGAAATCACCTTTGATGGCTCCGCCGAGCCAGGTGACGTAGCGCTCGGTCATCGGCCGGTCGAGGCCTAGATCCTTGCGGATGTTTTCAACTGCCTGCGGCGTTGCAGATTGACCGAGATAGGTCGTGGCGAAGTCGCCGGGCAGGGCTTCCACGCCGCCGAAGATCATCAGCGACACGGCAAAGAGGAGACCAACGCTCAGACCGAGGCGTTGGATGATGAGGGCCGCCAGGGGACGGCGCAGGGTGAAACGGCGCCAGAATGTTCCGGTGACCTTGCCGCCGGGCGGCAAGGTGATTGTCCCGGACAGGACAGCGGTCTGCGGAAGGCCTTCGCCCCCCGCAGCCGTTCCCGTTGTCAGCGCCGGACCCGTGTCAGGTCCGAGCGCAGCCATCAGGCGTCGAGCCAGACGCGGGTCGCGACGTAGCCATTCGACATGTCGTTACCGATATCGTGGACATAGCCCTTCACCTGCTTGGTGGAGGCGTTCACGAAGTCGTTGAACATTGGCAGGATCAGGCCGCCTTCGTCGCGAACCATCGTGGCCATGGTGCGGTACATGTCCTTGCGCTTGTTCTCGTCGAGTTCGGAACGAGCCTCAAGCAGAAGCTTGTCGAAGTCCGGCCGCAGGAAGCGGGTATCGTTCCAGTCGGCCGTCGACAGGTAAGCCGTCGAGTACATTTGGTCCTGGGTCGGGCGGCCGCCCCAGTAGGATGTCGAGAAGGGCTGGACGTTCCAGACGTTGGACCAGTAGCCGTCACCCGGTTCGCGCTTCACTTCGATCTCGATACCGGCCTTCTTGGCGCTTTCCTGGTAGAGCACGGCCGCATCCACAGCACCCGGGAATGCAACGTCGGAGGTGCGCAGGAGGACCGAGCCGCTATGGCCGGACTTCTTGTAGTGGAAGGCCGCCTTGTCCGGATCGTATGTGCGCTGTTCGATGCCTTCCGGGAAGAGGGCATAGGTCGAGTTTATCGGGAAGTCGTTGCCGACCTTGCCGTAACCGCCGAGGATGGTCTGCACCATGTTTTCGCGGTCCATCGCGTATTTCAGCGCCAGACGCAGATCGTTGTTGTCGAACGGCGCGGTGTTGCAATGCATGATGAAGACGTAGTGGCCACGGCCCGAGGTCGAGAGGATTTCGACATTCGGCGCGCGCTTCAGCAGCGACACGGTCTTCGGATCGACGCGGTTGATGTAGTGAACCTGACCGGACGACAGGGCGGCGATGCGGGCCGTTGCGTCGTTCATGTTGATGATTTCGATCGAGTCGACGAAACCGCGATCCGTGCGCCAGTCGTCGGCGTTCTTTTCGAGCGTGCAGCGTACGCCGGGCTCGAAGCTCGACAGTTTGTAGGGGCCGGTACCGATGCCGGCGCCGGGATTGTCGTAACCGCCGCCCGGCTGGATGACGAGATGGTAGTCGGTCAGCAGTAGCGGCAGGTCGGCGTTGCCCTCGGTGAGAACGAGCACGAGGTTCTCGCCGTCGGCCTTGATTTCCTTGATCGACTTCATGACGCCGAGCGCACCGGATTCCGACTTTTCGTCGGTGTGGCGCTGCAGGGTCTTGATGACGTCGTCGATCGTCAGGTCCTTGCCGTCGTGGAACTTGACGCCCTTGCGGATCTTGAAGGTCCAGGTGGCGGCGTCGGCGGACGGCTCCCAGGATTCGGCCAATGCCGGAACCGGAGCGCCTGTCAGCGGCTCGGATTCAACCAGCATGTCACCCCAGCAGCGGCCGATGCAGAACATCACCTGCGACAGGAACTTTGCCGGATCGTTTGAATCAGTGGCGGAGCCGCCTTCGAGGCCGAGTTTCAGGTGGCCGCCCTTCTTGGGTTCCTGCGCGGCGGCGCTGGTCGCAAACAGCGTGCTGGCGCTCGACAGCGCCACGCCGGCGGCCAAGGTGCGGCCCATGAATTCGCGGCGGTTCATCTTGCCCAGCATGACCTGATTGGCGAGGTAGTTCTTGTAATCGCTCATTCCCCTGTTCCCTTGTGTTTGATGGCTTTTCGCCGTTTTTCATTATTGTTCTCGATCGTTGGTGATCGGGTTGTCGCTAGAATGCATGCCCGAGGGCAGGTAGGCCAGTAACATTTGCGGATTGTTTCGCCGCCCGTCTGCCTTTCGTGAAGCGGATGTTCCTGCTCAGCGGAAATCCCCGTTAAATTTAATGGTATCGCTCAAATGACACCCTGTATTCATATAAAAATTCGGCATTTTTCATAAGTTGAACTTATGATAACGTGCCACAGAAGATCGATGACACGGAACTGGCTGCTTTCCACGATCTTGCGGCTATTTCCCCTTCCACACCGGATCGCGTTTTTCCGAAAATGCCCTCGCACCTTCCAACTGGTCTTCGCTCGAATAGAGGATATCGACCGTCTTGAACTGGCGCTTGGTGATCTTGTTCATCGTGGTCTGGAAGTCCTCGCCTTCGGCGGCGCGCACCACTTCCTTGATGGCGGCGTAGACGAGGGGCGGGCCGCTTTCGAGCAGGCGGGCGAGTTCCCAGGCACGCTCCATCAACTTGTCGGCGGGCAGGATCTCGTTGACGAAACCCCAGCGATTGGCCTCGACCGCGTCCAGCCAGCGGCCGGTGAGCAGCATGTCCATGGCAATGTGATAGGGAATGCGTTTCGGCAGCTTGATCGAGGCAGCATCAGCGACGGTGCCGGAGCGGATTTCCGGCAGGGCGAAGGTGGCGTGCTCGGCGGCGAGGATCATGTCGGTGGAGAGCGCGATTTCAAGCCCGCCTCCGCAGCAGATGCCGTTGATGGCCGCGATGATCGGCTTGTTGAGATCACGCAGTTCCTGCATGCCGCCGAAACCGCCGATCCCGTAGTCGCCATCGACGGCATCGCCGTCGGCCGCAGCTTTCAGGTCCCATCCGGGACAGAAGAATTTTTCTCCCGCGCCGGTTATGATCGCCACCCGCAGCGTGTCGTCGTCGCGGAAGTCGGCAAAGATCTTGCCCATGATCCGGCTGGTCACCAGATCGATCGCATTGGCCTTCGGCCGGTCGATGGTGACTTCGAGAATGGCGCCTTCGCGGCGGGTTCCGATAGGTCCGGTCATAGGCGTCATTTCCTTCGACGGATCAGGGCATCGGCCGCAACGATTCCAGACCCTTGCGGCAAGACCATGATAGGATTGATATCCAGTTCTTCGAGCTTTGAAGCGTTTGCAGCGACATAGGATGCAACAGCAGCGACAGCCGCGTTGAGCGCCGCGACATCGCCTTTCGGACCGCCGCGATAGCCATCCAGGAGCTTCCTGATCTTGAGGCCATTGATTGCGGTGCCGATGGCGTCCGGCGTGGTCGGCAGTGTCAGAATGGCTGAATCGTCCAGCAGTTCCACGAGGATTCCGCCGGCGCCGATGGTCAGGACCAGACCGGCGACGGGATCACGTATGGCGCCGACGATGATCTCGGCGACCGGTTTAGCGATCATCTTTTCGACCAGAAATCCAGAGGCGACACCTCTCATGGTATCTGCTGCGTCCAGAACGGCCTGTCGGTCGGGCAGGTTCAGTTTGACGGCGCCGGCCTCGGTCTTGTGCGCGATGCCGAGACCTTTCAGGACGACCGGGAAGCCGAGTGTTTCGGCGACATCCGCCGCTTCGCTTGCCGTCAGCGCCACCTTGCCCATCGGCACGACGAGGCCGAATTTGGCGAGTTCGGCTTTTGCCTCGCTCTCACTGATCGTCACGATGTCGCTGCTGTCCGGGCTGGCCGACAGCAGCGGCTGCGGCGCTGGCTTTGCCCAGCTGGCGCCGATGCCAGCCGAGATTTCGGCGGCGGCCAGAGCCTCGTCGATGCCCGAGAAAGCAACGACACCGGATGCCATCAGCGACAGCGCCGTTTCCTCCGGCATGTTTTCGCCGAGGCTGGCGACGACGCCGGCAACCGCGCCGGTCGCCTTGGCGGCGGCGATGACAGCGTCGCAGGTCGTGTTCCAGTCGGCAGCGTCGCAGCGATCTTGGCGCGGGAAATCGAGAACGATAAGGTTCAGCGCGTAGTCGCCCTTCATCATTTCGGTGAAGGCGATCGTCTGCTTTTCGAGATTGCCCCAGACGAAGGTGTGATAATCCAGCGGATTGGCGATGGTGACCATGTCGCCGAGCGTTTCGCGCAACGGCTGGCGCTGGCTCTCCTTCAGGGCGCGGAACACAGTTTTTCGTTTGACGCCGGAATCGGCCATCAGCGACGCCTCGCCGCCAGAGCAACTCATCGAGGAGATGTCGAAGCTCTTCAGCGGCGGATGCAGGTGCAGCAGCTTCAGCGTTTCCAGGAGTTCGGGCAGGGTCTCCACCCGGCCGATGCCGAGGCGTTCGAGAACCGCACTGGAGACGGCGTCATTGCCGGCGAGCGACGCGGTGTGCGAGACGGTGGCAAGCTGGGCTGCCTCCGACTTGCCGACCTTCAGCGTTACGACGGGCTTTTTCAGTTCACGGGCGCGCACCGCCAGTCGCTGCAGGGCTTCGATACTGTCGAATCCTTCGATATGCAGGCCGACGGCGGTGACGCGCGGATCTTCGAGCGCAGCGATGGCGAGTTCCGAAAGGCCGGTCTGCGCCTGGTTGCCGGCGGTCATGATATAGGCGAGCGGCAGGCCGCGCATCTGCATGGAAATGTTGCAGGCGATGTTGGACGATTGCGTCAGAACCGCAACGCCCTTGTCCACGCGCAGCATGCCGTGCTGGTCGGGCCAGAGCAGGGCGCCATCCAGCGCATTGATGAAGCCGTAGCAATTCGGCCCGACGATCGGCATGTCGCCGGCTGCTGCCACCAGCGCTTCCTGCAGATCGTTGCCATCGGCGAGTTCGCTGACGGCTTCGCGGAAACCAGAGGCATAGCAGATCGCGCCGCCTGCACCGCGGGCAGACAGGTCGCGGATGATATCGATCGTTAGCTGGCGATTGACGCCGACGAAGGATGCGTCCGGCGCTGCCGGCAGGTCGGCCACCGATCGGTAGCATTTGTGGCCGAGGACGTCGTCGAGTTTCGGATGGACGGGCCATATATCGCCCTTGAAGCCCATCTTGCCACACTGCTCGATCACCCGGCGCGCTTCCTTGCCACCGAAGACGGCGATGGATTTGGGGCGGATGAGACGGTCGAGGGAGCGGGTCATGATTGGGCTCCTGACGAGAAACCCCCTCCCCAACCCCTCCCCACAAGGGGGAGGGGCTTGGATGCCGCACCTGTCGCGCGCAACTCATAAGCTCGGCTTGCGCAGGCGGTGCTGATATGCGGGAGGTTCCGGCATGTTAAGTCCCTCCCGCTTGTGGGGAGGGGTTGGGGAGGGGTGTTTTGCTTCACAAACATCATTATCCTCACGCCCCCAGCGGCCGCAGCAGGTCGCGGCTGATGATGTGGCGCTGGATTTCCGATGTGCCGTCCCAGATGCGCTCGACGCGGGCATCGCGCCAGAAACGGGCGAGCGGCAAGTCGTCCATGAGGCCCATGCCGCCATAGATCTGGATCGCCTGATCGGTGACGCGCGCGAGCATCTCCGACGCGTAGAGCTTCGCAGAGGCAATCTCGCGGTTGGCGGGAAGCTTCTGGTCAAGCCGCCAAGCGGCAGCGAGCGTCAGGTAATCGGCGGCGTCGATTTCGGTGATCATGTCGGCGAGCTTGAAAGAGACGCCCTGGTTGGCGCCGATCGGTTTGCCGAACTGCTTCCGTTCGGCCGCATAGGGCAGGGCATAATCGAACACCCGGCGCGCGCGGCCGACACAGGTGGCGGCAACCGTGATGCGGGTGGCGTAGAGCCAGTCATTGGCGATGTCGAAACCCTTGTGGACTTCGCCGAGAATGGCGGAGGAGGGCAGGCGGCAATCGTCGAAACTGAGGATGCAATTCTTGTAGCCACGATGTGACACGCTGTCATAGCCGTTGCGGATTTCGAAGCCGGGCGTGCCGCGATCGACGAGGAAACAGGTGATCTTCTTCTTCGGGCCGCGGGGTGTCTCTTCCTCGCCGGTGGCGATAAAGACGATGACGAAATCGGCGATATTGGCATGGCTGATGAAATGCTTGGTGCCGTTGACGATCCAGTCTTCGCCATCCTGTTTGGCGAAACACTTCATGCCGCGCACATCCGAGCCGGCATCCGGCTCGGTCATGGCGAGCGCGTCGAACTTCTCACCCTTGACGGCGGGGATCAGGTAGCGCTCGCGCTGTTCCGCGTTGCAGGCCATCAGGATGCCGGAGGGGCGGCCGAAGAAGACGGTCAGGCCCATCGAGCCACGGCCGAGTTCGCGCTCGACCAGCGTAAACGTCTGGTGATCGAGCCCGGCGCCACCGACTTCCTCCGGCATGTTGCAGGCGAAGAAGCCGAGATCCTTGCACTTCTGCGCAATCTCCTGGCCGAGTTCCTTCGGCACGATCCCGATCCGCTCGACCTCGTTCTCATGCGGATAGATTTCGGTCTCGACGAAACCGCGAACGGTATCGACGATCATCTGCTGTTCCTCGGTCAGTGCGAAATCCATGGTTCGTTCCCTCGTATTATTGGGCTTCGACCTCTCCTCAGGTCTGCCCCTCACCCTGGCCCTCTCCCGCATGCGGGGAGACGGAATGACGGAGTTTGCCGCTTGTCCCTTCTCCCCGTTTCAACGGGGAGAATGTGGCCGAAAGGCCGGATGAGGGGCAAACTCTGAAAAGCGCGTTACCGCTTCTGCCCAACAACGCGCCCGGCATTCGCCGGCACCGGCAGGCCCGCATGGGCGTCCGCCAGTGGCTTGAACTTCGCCAGCACCTCGGGCAGCGGCGGTACCGCTTTTCCTTCCTTGGAAGACACATGCAGCATGAGGTGCTCGCAGGTTGCCAACAGAGCGCCGTCGGACGGGCGACGCAGCCACATGTAAGTGTGGAGCTTCTTGCCATCGGAGGGCAGGATCTGGGCGGTGACCTCAAGCGTATCGCCGAGCTTGGCCTCATCCAGCCACTGATTGTGGGATTCGACGGTGTAATAGCTGTGGCCGGCCGCGACATAATCCATATCGACCCCGATCAGGCGCAGCAGCGCGTCGGCGGCATCGGCGAAGCATTGGCTGTAGCGGAACTCGGTCATGTGGCCGTTGTAATCGACCCAGGACGGATGAACCTTCGGCTCCAGCAGCTTGAGCGGCTCGGCGCTCGGCTTCGCGTCCGGCTTCGGCGCGTTGTCCCAGAGATGCGCCTCGAAATCGGCCAGCAGCTTGCCGGCGCCCCAGCCCTTGCCGCCGTTGGAGCCCTTCAGCGTCTGCATGATGCCGACGAGGTTTTCGTCGCGGATGCGCTCGAGTTCGCGGAAGCCGTAGGCACCCGACTGGGCGTCGGACTGGCTGGCGATCTTGTCGACCAGTTCGTCATCGAGATCGACAACATCCATCAACTTGGTCCAGGGCCAGGAGAGGCAGGGGCCGAACTGGGCGATGAAGTGGCGCATGCCGGCTTCACCACCGGCGATGCGATAGGTCTCGAACATGCCCATCTGCGCCCAGCGCATGCCGAAGGAATAGCGGATCACGTCGTCGAGCGTCTCGGTGTCGCAGATGTCATCCTTGATCAGCCAGAGACCTTCGCGCCAGATGGCTTCCAGCAGCCGGTCGCCAACAAAGGCTTCGATTTCCTTCTTGAGGATGACGCCCTTCATGCCGATCGGTGCGAGACGTGCCTTGGCGAGTTCCAGTGTTTCGGGCGCCGTCTTTTCGCCACCGACGAGTTCGGCGAGTGGCAACAGATAGACCGGGTTGTAAGGATGGGCGACGAACATGCGCTCGGGATGCTTCATGTCGCGCTGCAGATCGGTCGGCATGATGCCTGACGTGGAGGAGCCGATCAGCGCCTTCGGATCGGCGGCGGCGTCGATCTGGGTGATGACATTGCGCTTCAGGTCGACCCGCTCAGGCACGCTTTCCTGAATCCAGTCAGCGCCTTGCGCTGCTTCCTTGATGCTCTTGACGAAGGTGAGTTTGCCCTTCGGAGGCAACGGCGCCATGGTCAACATGGCATAGGCGCGCTCGGCATTGGCAAGCACTTCGCCGACGATACGTTCAGCTTCCGGATGTGGATCGTACATGGCGACATCAATGCCGGCGAGCAGGAAGCGTGCCGCCCAGGCCCCGCCGATAACGCCGCCACCGATACAGGCCGCCTTGGTGATTTTGGTCATGGTTGTTCCCATCTCGTCATTTTTATCTTTGGCATCGTGTGAGCGGCGATTACCCCTCACCAACTTCGGCCAAGGGTTCGACTGCGTCTCACCCGGCCTTCGTATCCTCTCCCGCAAGGGGAGAGGTAGACTCCCGGCACCATCTCGCCTCATTCGGGGGGCGGTGATCGTGGCACCCCTACCTCTCCCCTTGTGGGAGAGGATAGTAAGCCCGCGTGAGACGCAGTCGAACGCTGGGCGCACTTGGTGAGGGGGGAGACTTGCCCCAGGCGCTAATGTCCTACCGCTTCACCAGCTTCAGCTTCTCACGCACTTCAGCTGGCCCGATGATCTTGGCGCCCATGCCCTCGATGACGCTGACTGCCTTTTCGACGAGCTGGGCATTGGTGGCGAGCTGGCCCTTGCCGACATAGAGATTGTCTTCCAGGCCGACGCGGACATTGCCGCCGGCAAGCACCGCCGCTGCCGGGTAGGCGAGCGCGTTGCGGCCGATCGAGAAGGCGGAGAAAGTCCAGTTATTCGGGACATTGTTGACCATGGCCATGAACGTGTTGAGGTCATCAGGCGCACCCCACGGAATGCCCATGCAGAGCTGGATCAGCACCGGATCCTCGATCAGGCCTTCCTCGACAAGCTGCTTGGCGAACCAGAGATGGCCGGTATCGAAGGCTTCGATTTCCGGGCGAATACCGAGATTGGTCATCATCTTGGCCATGGCGCGCAGCATCGACGGCGTGTTGGTCATCACATAGTCGCCGAGCGAGAAGTTCATCGTGCCGCAATCGAGCGTGCAGATTTCCGGCAGGCATTCGGCAACGTGCGACACGCGTTCGGTGGCGCCGGCCATGTCGGTACCATTCGGATTGAGCGGCAGCGGGCTCTCGACATTTCCGAAAATCAGGTCGCCGCCCATGCCGGCGGTCAGGTTCAGGACGACGTCGACATCGGCGGAGCGGATGAGGTCGGTGACTTCCTTGTAGAGGTCGTTGCGGCGGCTCGGCGCGCCGGTTTCCGGATCGCGGACGTGACAATGCACGATGGCGGCACCAGCCTTGGCGGCGTCGATGGCGGATGCCGCGATTTCCTTCGGCGACCTCGGCACATGCGGCGACTTGCCGGCGGTATCGCCGGATCCGGTAACGGCACAGGTGATGAAAACGTCGCGGTTCATGCTCAGTGGCATAAAAGCCTCCCCTTGTTCTTGTCCCCATTACGATCCAAGAATTTCCGTTCTGCTTTTCATTTCCGGATGTTTATTATACATTCTCGGAATTATGAGGTGGAGAGATCGTCTTGCTCGTGCCGAAGGAGGAAACCCAGCATATCGATCTGCTGGTGGTGCCGGAGACCAACCTGATTCTGGTTGCATCGGTGATCGAGCCCCTGCGCGCCGCCAACAGGATCGCTGGAAAAACGCTCTACAGCTGGACCATTTTCAGCCCGGACGGCCAGTCGATCGAGACGAAGAGCGGCATTCCGATTCCCGTCGCCGGCCCGTTCCGGCCGCAAAATGAGACTGCGCCCCTGTTCGTGCTGTCGAGCTACAACTGGCGGGCCTATGCGACGACGCAGCTGAAGATGCAACTGTCACGCACCGCCCGGCATCGCGAGGTCATGGCCGGGATCGAGGCCGGCTCCTGGATGCTGGCCGAGACCAGTCTGCTCGACAATTTCTCGGCCACCAACCACTGGGAGGATTTCGAGGATTTTGCGGCCGCCTATCCGCAGATCACCATGGTGCGCGAACGTTTCGTCATCGACGGCAAGCGCATAACGACGGGTGGTTCGCTGCCGACGCTCGACCTGATGCTGGAACTGATCCGCCGCCAGCATAGCTATTCGCTGGCGCTCGAAGTGTCGCGGCTGTTCATCTACGAGCAGGAGCGGACGAGTGGGGACCTGCTGCAGGTGCCGACGATCGGCAATATGCGCATCCTCGACGCGCGGGTGGATACGGCCGTCAAGCTGATGGAGGAGACGGTGGATGCGCCGCTGACGCTCACGCGTCTGGCCCGCCGCATCGGCGTCAGCGCCCGCCATCTGCAGGACCTGTTTCAGGAGACGATGGGTGTGGCGCCGCATGCGCATTACCTCGCGCTCCGGCTCAATGCCGCCCGGCGCAAGGTGATCGAGACGCGCGCCGATTTCGCAGATATTGCTGCGGCCACCGGCTTCAATTCGTCCTCGGCCTTTTCTCGCAGTTACCGCGCGCACTATCGCGAAAGCCCGAGCGAGACCCGCAAGCGTTTGAAGCTCAAGAACTGATTCAACGGTTTCAAGCGCTGATTCAAGCGGAGGCGGATCCGCGAATCGAATCAGAAGTTTGCCGTGTGTTGTGGAGAGAAAGAATCACTCGGCCTTCGGCTCAAGCCTGATCGTCCGGTCCTCTGTCATCATCATGAGCATCTCCTCTGCCACCTGCCTTGAAAGTGCGTTCTTCTGCCAGACCAACGACAGGCTCTGCATATAGCCGGGACCGAGCCGCAGCATCGCGGGAGCATTGCGCACACGGGCGGCCGAGCTTTCCGGAAGGACCGAGAGATAGCCGTGATCCATCACCAGATTGAGGATGACCGGGATGGAATCAACCTCGGTCAACGTCAGCCGGTTGCGCTCCTGATCGGTCAGCGTCGCCTCGATGAACCGGGTCGCCTGTTGTCGCAGGCCGCTCTTCAGGCTTGGCACCGCGATAGGATGGGATTGCAGCAGTCCTCGGACATCGTCGCCATGACGGGCGAACAGGGAGGCATGGCCGGCCAAGGCCAGCGGTGTGCGTGAGATCAGTGTGCCCTCGAACTCCGAGGGGAAGGTTTCGAGATCGAGCAAAACGACATCGAAGCGGCGGTTTTTCAATCCCGCAATGAGTTCGTCGGCGGTGGTGCTGGAGACGAACAGCGGCTGGCGCGGACGGGCGAGGTGCCATTCGGCGGTCAGTGCCGCCAGCATGCGGGCGATCTCGCTTTCCGGACCGAGCGGCATCACCGCGCCGAACCGCCAGGTCGCGGCGGCGCGACGGAACCGGTCGCTTGACGCCCGCGACAGCCGCCGCCAGACGTCCAGGAGCTCTTCAGCGATGGCGATGGCGGCAAGACCATGCGGCGTGCAGGAGATGCCCGACTGTGAACGGATGAGAAGATCGTAGCCGAGATCGCGCTCCAGTTCGCTCATCTGCCGGGTCAATTGAGGCTGGCCGGTGCCAGAGATTCGTGACGCGCCACGGATGCTGCCGCTGCGCGCCACGGTGACAAAACGATCGAGCGCGGCAAGGCTAACAGACGGTGTAGCACTGGAAAGTGGAGCGCTTCCGAGCGAAAGCAGGGAACGAATGGCGCGGTTCGCCGCCGCCAGATCCGCCATCCGGCTTTGCGCTTCCAGCGTCGGCACCAGCGTTCCGCCCTCACGGCGAACGAGCGGCACGGCAATCGCCGCCTCGAAGCGCTTGAGTGCCGCGCTGACGCTAGAGGCCGGCCGGCCGCTGACTTTGGCAACCCTGCGAATGCCGCGTTCTTCAAGGACCGCGTGAACGAGGGAAAGGGTGGCGATATCCATCAGGTCCTTCACGATCCGGCATGTCCGGATATGTACATCTTGCGTTTCGATTTTGGGATATATCACAAGCGGCGGGATTGGGCATAGCATGGCGGTCAACAAGGTGAGTCAAAGCATGCATGCATCGGTGAAAACCATTTTTCTGACAGGCAACCCGCTGGATTTTTCCGCCTTGGAAAAGATCGGCTCGGGTCAAGTCGTTCCGGTCGTTTCCGATCATTCCTATGCACGTGTCGATGCTGCTCACACCGTTATCGCTGACCGCATAGCCATGGGCCTGCCAGTTTACGGCGCGAACACCGGCGTCGGCTCGATGAAGGACCGGCTCTGGACGGTCGATGACCTCGGCGAGTTCAACACGGCGCTGGTCAAGGCCCATCATTTTGGCACCGGGCCATTGTTTTCCAAGGCCATCGTGCGCAAGGCGATCGCGATCCGCATCAACACGGCGCTCGGCGGCCGCACGGGCTGCAGCGTCGATCTGGTAAAGGCCTTCCTCGCTCTTCTGGAGCGCGGCGTCGTGCCGGCTGTGCACCGGCATGGCTCGATCGGTTGTGCCGATATCGGCCTGATGGGGCAGGTGGCCTCCGTGCTGACCGGCACCGGTGAGGCCTTTTTCGAGGAAGAGTTGCTGGATGCCGGCGAAGCACTTCGCCGCGCCGGCCTCGAGCCGTTCCAGATGCAGCCGCGCGATGCCTTGGCGGCTCTTAGCGTCAACGCGACAGCCTTTGCTGCCGCTGCCGATGTCATGCGCGAGGCGGCCTCCGCCATTCGTGTGCTGATGACCACCGGACTGATGTCATCGCTGGCGCTCGGAGCCTCAGCCGATCCTTGGCGAGTTGCTGCGACACTCGGAACGCGCGGCGAAGCGCTGGTCGGGTCGTGGCTTTACGGTCAATCCGATTGTGTCGATTGGCCCCTGCCGACGGCGATCCACGATCCACTCAGCCTGCGCATGACCGCGCAGGTCTTCGGCGCCGTCGTCGATACGCTGCTGGTGGCCGCCGAGCGGCTGGTCGATGCGACCTATCTCTCCGATGATAATCCTGTGGTTCTCGGCGGCCAGGTGCATGCCTCGGGCGCATCGCTGCCGCTGACGACGACGCTCTATATCGAGACCGCGCAAATCGCCTTCTCGCATGTGGCGCGCAACGTGCTCAACCGCTGCGTTCTCTTGTCCAACGGCGTGCGGCGCAATCTGCCGGTCAATCTCGTGGCACCGGGCGAAGTGGCAAGCGGCCTCGGGCCACTGATGAAGCTCGCCGTGGAACTCTACATGCGCGTCCAGTCGCTGGCCGTGCCGCTCTCGGCCCAGTCGATCGTCGTCGCCGGCGGACTGGAGGAAGAGGCGACCTTCCTGCCGCTGATTGTCGAACGCATGGAAACGCAGGTGCGCGACCTGCGCCAGATGGCGGCGATCGAGGCCATGCTGTCGGCTCAGGCGATCGATCTTCTCGGCGATAAGCCGCAGGGTGTGACGCAGATCGCCTATGAGCGGGTGCGTGCCGTCAGCCCGATCTATCTCAAGGATCGGCCGCTATCGAAGGAGATCGAGGCGCTCCATCACGATTTCGCCTGCGAGAAGCTGCTTGCGACGCTGATCGCGGCAGCCCCCATGCCTGAATTCGACGATTTCTTTGCGCTCGGCAAATAATCCCCCGGCAAATAATCAAGGATACGCGGATGTCTGATTTCGACCTGGTTTTGAAGGGTACCGTGGTTTTGCCGGATCGCATCGTCGAGAGCGGCCACGTGGCTGTGCGCGACGGCAAGATCTCTCTTGTCGGCCAGGGTGCCATGCCGGCGGCGCGCGAGCGTCACGATCTCGGCAAGGCGCTGATCCTGCCTGGCGCGATCGATGCGCAGGTGCATTCGCTGAGCCAGAAGGATCAGGAGGACTTTATCTGGTCGACGCGCTCGGCCGCTGCCGGTGGTGTGACGACGATCGTCGACATGCCCTATGACGAGGGCAATCTCGTCTGCTCGGCCGAGGCGGTGCAGCGCAAGATTGATCAGGCAGGACCACAGGCCCGCGTCGATTTTGCCCTCTATGGCACGGTCGATCCGGAGGAGGGGCCGGCGCGTATTGGCGAAATGGTCGAGGCCGGTGTTGCTGCCTTCAAGTTCTCGACCTTTGGCACCGATCCCAAGCGCTTTCCGCGCATTCCCGCCGCTCTGCTGGAAGAGTGTTTTGCCGCCATCGCGCCAACCGGGCTGACGGCTGGCGTGCATAACGAGGATGACGAGGCGGTGCGGGCCGCGATCGACAAGGTGAAGGCTGCCGGCATCACCGATTACCGCGCCCATGGCCTGTCGCGGCCACCGCTGACCGAACTTCTAGCGACCAACCAGATCTATGAGACGGGCGTCGCCACGGGCTGCCCGGCGCATGTGGTCCACTGCTCTGTCGGCCGTGGCTATGACATCGCCGCCGCCTATCGAGCGCAGGGTTTTCGAGCTACGATCGAGTGCTGCATCCATTATCTCGTCCTTGACGAAGAGAACGACGTGCGCCGACTTGGGGGCAAGGCGAAGATCAATCCGCCGATCCGGCCGCGCGCCGAGGTGGAAAAGCTCTGGCGGCATGTGGCCGACGGCACGGTGACGCTGGTTTCCACAGATCACGTCAGCTGGTCGGAAAACCGCAAGACCAATCCGGACATGCTCGCCAATGCCTCCGGCGTGCCAGGGCTCGAGGTCATGGTGCCGCTGTTCGTCAAGGGTGCGCTGGAGCGCGGCATTCCGCTGACGCGCGCGGCGGAGTTGATGGCGCTCAATCCAGCCCGGCATTTCCGGCTCGATCACCAGAAAGGCGCGCTGGAAGTCGGCAAGGATGCGGATATCGCGGTGTTGACGCCCGAGCCCTATACATACGACGCAGCGGAAAGCGGCAACAATGTCGTCGGCTGGTCGCCCTACAATGGCATCCGCCTGCCTTGGCGCGTGGCCTCGACCTACAATCGCGGCAATCGGGTGTTCGACGGCAATACGGTTATCGCCGCGCCCGGTGCCGGCCAATTCGTGCGACCGCTCGCCAGCCTGCCGTTGCGCGAGGCCGTTTGATGGCGGCTGTCGAGAGCAACCTTCCCGTCGATGCGACGCGCATCGCCGATATCATCAAGGGCCTCGCCCGCATCACCGAGCCTGACCGGCCCTATACGCGACGCGCCTTCACGCCGATCTTTCTCGAAGGCCGCGCTTTTCTGGAACAACGGTTCAAGGCGGCTGGTCTCGAAACCCGGATCGACGCGTCGGGCAATCTCATCGGCCGCCGCAAGGGCCGCAAGAGTGGGCTTGGCACGATCATGCTCGGTTCGCATTCCGACACTGTACCTGAAGGCGGCCGGTTCGACGGTATCGCCGGTGTTGCGGCCGCACTTGAGGTCGCGCAGGCGCTGAACGACGCGGGCAGCCGGCTGGACCACGATCTTGAGGTGGTGGACTTTCTCGCCGAAGAAGTGTCGATCTTCGGCGTCTCGTGTATCGGCAGCCGGGGTTTGGCGGGTCTCATCCCGGATGGGTGGTTGAACAGAACGCAAGGGGAACTCACTCTGCGTCAGGGCATGATTGACGCCGGCGGCGATCCCTCGCGGCTTGCCCGGCAGAAGCGCTCGGACATCAAGGCGTTTCTGGAACTGCATATCGAGCAGGGGCCGGTATTGGAGGCTGAGCGCTGCGATGTCGGAGTTGTCACCGCCATTGCCGGGATCACCCGCATCGAAATCCTGCTTGAAGGCCAGGCCGATCATGCCGGCACGACGCCGATGGGACGCCGTCGCGATGCCTTGACGGCGGCGGCGCGTATGGTCGCCGAGGTCGAGCGGCTGGGTACGGAGTTTTCGAAGGGCGAAGGGCATTTCACCGCCACCGTCGGCGAATTCTCCATCGAGCCGAACGCCGCCAATGTCGTGCCGTCACGCGCCCGTATCCTGATCGACGCGCGTGCCGAACTGCGCCCGGACATGGAGCGCTTCATCGGCGAGATCGACCAACTGGCCGTCGATATCCAGCGCGACACCGGTGTGACCATTGCTTCGCCGAAAATGATTTCGGACAATTTTCCGACGCCGGCTGATCCGCTGGTCCTGCGCAATCTCGAAGAGGCCTGCGGGCGCGTTGGCGCCAAGCATCGCCGGATGGCATCCGGCGCCGGTCACGACACGGCCTGGATGGCGCGCATTTCAAAGGCGGCGATGATCTTCGTCGCCTGCCGGGAAGGGCGCTCGCACACGCCGGACGAATGGGCCGAGAATGACGATATTGCGCTGGGCGCAGCCGTCTTGTTCGAGGCCGTGCGGAAACTGGATAGTGATTTGCAGGGAGAGCTCTGATGGGCCGGATATTGACTGAAAAAGACGTCGAAGCGGCGGTCAAGGGCGGCTCGGTCTATGCGGCCGGCGGCGGCGGCTGGGCCGATCACGGGCGCATGCTGGGCTATGCCGCCGTCTCGATCGGCAAGCCGGAACTGGTCTCGATCGACGAATTGTCCGACGACGACTGGGTGGCGACCGCAGCTGCCATCGGCGCGCCGGCTTCGACCACGCCCTGGGAAATGCGCGGCGTCGATTATGTCAAGGCGGTGCAACTGCTGCAGGACGCGCTGGGCGAGAAAGTGTCGGCCCTGATGGTCGGCCAGAACGGCAAGTCCTCGACGCTCAACGGCTGGCTGCCATCGGCCATTCTTGGCACGAAAGTGCTTGATGCCGTCGGCGACATGCGGGCGCATCCGACTGGCGACATGGGATCGATCGGCATGGCCGGTTCGCCCGAGCAGATGATCCAGACGGCAGTCGGCGGCAATCGGGACGAAAACCGCTACATCGAACTCGTCGTGCGCGGAGCGACCGCCAAGGTCTCGCCGATCCTGCGCACCGCCTCCGACATGTCCGGCGGCTTCATCGCTTCCTGCCGCAATCCGCTCAGGGCATCCTATGTCCGCAAGAACGCAGCCCTTGGGGGCATTTCGCTCGCCCTGACTCTGGGTGAGGCGATCATCGCCACGGAAGGCAGGGGCGGCAGCGCCGTCATCGATACGATCGCCAAAACCACCAATGGGACGATCTTGGCGGAAGGCGTCATCACCGACAAATCTGTCGTCTACACGAAGGAAGCCTTCGACATAGGAATCGTGACTCTGGGGAAGGGCGATGACTCTACGGTACTCCACGTCATGAACGAATACATGGCCGTCGAGGATGCCGGCGGCACGCGGCTGGCGACCTTCCCGGACGTCATCACAACGCTTTCGACCGATGGCGAGCCACTCAGCGTCGGCCAGTTGCAGGTCGGCATGACGATCTTCGTGCTGCACGTGCCGAAGACGGTCATCCCTCTCGCATCGAGCGTGCTCGATCCGAGCGTCTATCCATCGGTGGAAAAGGCGATGGGGATCGAGTTGGCGAAGTATGCGCTGGCCAAGTGACGGAGGTAGGTCGTGGCGCGCGATCAAGGGCTGGAAGAGCTGATCGAGGCTGAACTGGAGGACCTTCAAGGGCTTGTGCGAAAGCGCATGTTCGGCGGACTGGCATGGATGCTGGACGGCCATCTGCTCTGCGGGGCCAGTGACCGCGGCATGCTCCTCCGGCTTGGCAAGGGTAATGACGGCTGGGCGCTCGAGATCGACGGCGTCGCCGCGATGATCATGAGCGGTCGCAGGATGGAAGGCTGGGTGCGGGCCGGGCCGGATGCCTATGGCGACGACGCTTTGCGGCAGAGATTGCTGAACGGCGCGATTGCTTTCGTCAGGACTTTGCCTCGGGAGTAGCGAAGTGCGTGTTTCTCGGACGCTTCCCCTTTGAGGAGCGAGTGGGCGGCATGCCGCCGCTTCCTCCTCTCCGTCATGGTCGGGCTTGACCCGACCATCCATGACCCTGGGTATGGATCCTCGGCTCAGGGCCGCGGATGACGGAGCGGTGGGCCGGAAACGCTCCAAAAGAACGAGGGAGAGCTTTGCCTCTCCCCAAGATATAAATTCGACAGGAGAACACAATGCCCAAACCCAATCCCCGTCATCCCAATTTTCCAATCCCCGGCGGGCCGGAACTGCGCGCCAAGGGGTGGCGGCAGGAGGCCTTGTTGCGGCTGATGGAGAATGTGCTGTCTGTCGGCGAGGATCCGGACAACCTGATCGTTTACGCCGCACTCGGAAAGGCGGCGCGCAACTGGGCGTCGCACCGGGCGATCGTCAAGACGCTGCTGGAGATGGATGAGGACCAGACGCTGGTCATCCAGTCCGGCAAGCCAGTCGGTCTGCTCAAGACCCATTCCAGAGCGCCGCTGGTGATCATGGCCAATTGCAACATTGTCGGCCAGTGGGCGAAGGCCGAGGTGTTCTACGAGTTGGAAAAACAGGGGCTGATCTGCTGGGGCGGGCTGACGGCCGGCGCATGGCAATATATCGGCAGCCAGGGTGTCATCCAGGGTACCTACGAAATCTTCATGCGGATCGCCGAAAACCGGTTCGGCGGCGATCTGGCCGGCCGTTTCATCCTGACGGCCGGTCTTGGTGGCATGGGCGGCGCGCAGCCGCTGGCGGGGCGCATGGCGGGTGCAGCGATCCTGTGCATCGACATCGACCCGGTGCGCGCGGAAAAACGCAAGGCGATCGGTTACCTCGAGGAGATTGCTCCCGATCTCGATACCGCTTTGGCGATGATCGACCAGGCGGTGAAGGAAAAGCGGGCGACCTCGATCGGCCTCGTTGGCAATGCTGCGGCTCTCTATCCGGAAATTGCCCGACGCGGCATCGTGCCGGATATCGTCACCGACCAGACATCCGCTCACGACCTCGTCTACGGCTATGTGCCGAAGGGCATGAGCCTCGATGAGGTGAAACGCTTGCGGGTCGACGGGCAGGGGCAGTTGATGGCCGCCAGCCGCGCCTCGATCGTCGATCATGTCAAGGCGATGCTGGAATTCCAGGCCCAAGGCGCGGAAGTCTTTGACAACGGCAACTTGATCCGTACCCAGGCACGCGAAGGTGGCGTTACCAACGCCTTCGATATCCGCATCTTCACCGAAGCCTATCTTAGACCGTTGTTTGCCCGTGCCATCGGTCCGTTCCGCTGGATGGCCCTGTCCGGTGAGGAAAGCGATATCGCCCGGATCGACGACCTGTTGCTCGACATGTTCCCGGACAACAAGATCATCACCAACTGGATCCGGCTGGCGCGCGAGAACGTGCCGTTCGAGGGTCTGCCGGCGCGTATCGCCTGGCTTGGCCATGGCGAGCGCACGCAGCTTGCCGTCGCCGTCAATGCTCTGGTTGCCTCCGGCGAACTGAAGGGGCCGATTGCCTTTTCCCGCGATCATCTCGATGCCGGCGCCATGGCCCATCCCAACATCATGACCGAGCGGATGAAGGATGGGTCGGATGCCATTGCCGACTGGCCGCTGCTCGATGCCATGCTGCTCTGCTCGTCCATGGCCGATCTCGTCGTCGTCCATTCGGGCGGCGGCGGTTATGCTGGCTACATGACCAGTTGCGGCGTTACCGTCGTTGCCGATGGCACCGAAGCGGGGGCGGAGCGACTGAGCCACGCGCTGACCAACGATACTTCGCTCGGAGTCATCCGCTATGCCGATGCCGGTTACGAGGAGTCGATGGACGAGATCGGCAAAAAGGGGATCGGCTACGTCGCCCTCGACTGATGCGTCACGGTGACAATTGTTTCCTTGCGCCGGATGCCGCAACCGCATGAATTGATGGCCTGACATCAATGGCGGCGATAACCGGAGGCAAGAGATGGACATGTCCACAGTCGAACGCGATCTGCGTATTCCAACGTTCGAGGACGTCAAGCTCGCCCGGCATCGTATCGATGGCGTTGCCCATGTGACGCCGGTT
The DNA here is from genome assembly GCF_001425605.1 of Rhizobium sp. Leaf453. Lineage (GTDB taxonomy): Bacteria > Pseudomonadota > Alphaproteobacteria > Rhizobiales > Rhizobiaceae > Pararhizobium. The sequence goes on from NZ_LMRG01000023.1 coordinate 184,677, forward strand.
CTGACCTCCAGAACTGCGGATGCAATGGCGGGAGCCAGCCTGTTCTTCAAAGCGGAAAACCTGCAGCGGGCCGGAGCCTTCAAGTTCCGGGGTGCTTATAATTCGGTCGCCGCGCTCGACCCGGCCGCACGCGCCAACGGCGTCGTCGCCTTCTCGTCCGGCAACCACGCGCAGGCGCTGGCCTACGCCGCCCGTCTGCACGGGATTTCCTCTTTCATCGTAATGCCGAAGGATGCACCTGCTATGAAGGTGGCGGCAACGCGCGGCTACGGCGCCGAGGTTGTGTTCTATGATCGCTATACCGAGGATCGCGAAGAAATCACGCAGCGGATTGCCAGGGAGCGCAATGCCACGATCATTCCGCCCTTCGACCATGCGGAGGTCATTGCGGGGCAGGGAACTGCCGCGCTGGAACTGATCGAGGAGCTCGGTGCACTCGACTATCTCGTCGTTCCGCTCGGTGGCGGCGGATTACTCGCGGGCAGCGCACTCAGCGCCCGGGCGCTCGCACCCGGCTGCAAGGTCATCGGCGTCGAGCCGGAGGCTGGCGACGATGGACGGCAATCGCTGCAAAAGGGCGAGATCGTTACCATTCCCGTGCCGAAATCGATCGCAGATGGGGCTCTCACCACCGCTATCGGACGGCACAATTTTCCGATCCTGAAACAGGACGTCGACGACATCCTGACGGTGAGCGATACGCAGTTGATCGAAACCATGCGCTTCTTCGCCGAACGGATGAAGATCATCGTCGAGCCGACCGGATGCCTTGCCGCCGCCGCTGTGCTGCAAGGGGTTCTTGCCTGCAAGGGGAAACGTGTCGGCATGGTTCTCAGCGGCGGCAATGTCGATCTGAAGACGTTTGGTGCGCTTCTTGAAGGGAAGTAAATCGCCGTTTGTCTTCATCCAATCTTGGCGCGAAGTTCCGTTCTGATTCAACTTTTCAGTTTCGTCTTTCGGGCGTATTCTTCTTGCTTCAGCGAGAGGAACGGCCATGGGACTGAAGCATGGATATGGTCTCGTGATCGGGACCAAACTCAACTATTTTCGCGACAATCCCGATGATTTCGGTCGCTATTACCATGGCAACCTGATCGTTGGCACGCCGCAGGGTTCCTATCGCTGCGCCATTGATGTCGATCCGAAGAACATGCCTGATGGCATCGAGTGGCGCATCGTGACGCTGAAGCCGGCGGCGATGAACCAGTTCAAGCAGTTGCCCAACGGATGGCATTCACTGGCCTCAAACGAGGCATCCGTCGCGCTCGACTATATTCGGTCTTCCGTTCTCCATCCACCTTTGGGTGTCGTGTTCGTCCGGTATGATAGCTGTCTGTCGCGGTTCCTGGAATTCATTCGCTGGAACCCGCCATGGAAGAAGGGCACCGGTTTTCAGGCATTGACCGATCTTGAGGCCGTTCTTGCCGATGCCTCGCGCTGCTACGTTTTTGGCGAGCCGTTCGATCAAGGGCTGGGTGTCCACAACGTTCACCAGAACCAGGGCGATCCCATCGGCTCGGGTCATGAGACCGAGAATGCCATCTGGCAGGATGGCGCGACCATCATCGAAAGCAGCAACGGCACGTTCACGGCCTTTCTCAACAAGTTCAAGACACAGGCCTACAAGACCGATGCGCTGGGCCGACCGGCCTGAAATGCTGCCGCCAAACCAGCCATGAAATTCCGGGCCGACGGTTTCGTTTCCGCGGCGAGGGCACTATGGTGCATCCGCGAACAACGCGGAGAGACACGCATGTCATTGATACGGATCGGCAATGATCACCTGACCGTCGAGGTCTCGTCACTGGGGGCGGAGATGCAGTCGCTGAGCAGCCACGATGGCCGGTCCTGGCTATGGAACGGCGATGCTGCCTTCTGGGGCGGACGGTCACCTGTTCTTTTCCCGATTGTCGGAAGAGCGCCGGATGACACGATCTCGATCGATGGCGTAGCCTATCCGATGGCTCAGCACGGCTTTGCGCGCCGAAACGAATTCATAGCCGCCGCGTCCACTCCGACCATGTGTCGCTACGTGCTGAAGGCATCGGATGCAACACGTGCTGTCTATCCGTTCGAATTTCTGCTGGCTGTCGAGCACGCGCTGGACGGCCCGATTTTGACAGTTTCCGCTGAGGTCACCAACCTCGACACACGACCGATGCCCTTCGGTGTCGGATTCCATCCAGCCTTCCGCTGGCCTTTACCGGGAGCGGATGGCCAGTCGCATGTGGTGACGCTCGACAACGGTGGCGAGCCGCAGATGTTGCGCGTCCACGGCGGCCTGATCGATCCCACGCGCCTGCCGTCGCCCTTCAGCGCCGGCAAATTGGTGCCGGACGCCTCGATGTTCGAGGCTGATGCGATGATCTTCCCGGACGGTGCCGGCGACGGCCTGCGCTTTGGCGTCGAGGGTGGACCGGCGCTGACGTTCAAATTCGACAAGCTGCCCAATCTCGCGCTCTGGACGAAACCCGGAGCGCCTTTCCTCTGCGTCGAGCCCTGGCATGGAATGGCCGCCATCGCAGGTGGCTCGAACGCGCTGGCCGAGCGTCCGTCAACAACAACCCTGCAGCCGGGCAAGACCGCGCGCTATGCGTTTTCGGTCGAAATTCCGGTCTGACGCTCAAACGACGGATTCGCCGCCATCGACCACAAGGATCTGGCCGGTCATGTAGCTTGACCGGTCGGAGACGAGGAAGAGGATGGACTCGGCGATCTCCTCGACCTGCGCCCAGCGGCCCATCGGCACCTTGTCCCGCACATAGGTCTCGATCGCCTCGCGCCCGCCCATCTGGGTGATGAAGGGGGCGTTGAAGGGCGTATCGACCCAGCCCGGGCAGAGCGCGTTGACGCGAATGCCGAAACGGGCGTAGTCGCCGGCCATCTGTCGCGTCATGGCGATGACGGCATGTTTGGTGGTGGTGTAGGCGATCATTTCGCGGTCGTAGAGCACGCCGGAGGAGGACGAGGTGTTGAGGATGACGCCGCGACCGGCGGCCTTCATCGCTGGCATGGCGAAACGCGCCGCCATGAAATGGGCGCGGACGTTAAGGCTCCAGGAGAGATCGAACCCCTCGACCTCCACCTGTTCGAGATCACCAGCGATCTGCGCCCCGGCGTGATTGTGAAGGATATCGATACGACCGTGACGCTTGAGAACTGAAGCTATGCCCGCCTCCAGCGAGATGTCGTCGGTGACGTCAAGGATCAGGCTTTCGGCGCTGCCTCCGGCGTTACGAATAATCTCCACGGTTTCGGCGGCACCTGCGGTATTGCGGTCGGCGACGGCCACATGGGCGCCTTCGCGCGCCATGATCTTAGCACCCGCCCGGCCGATGCCGGACCCGGCGCCCGTCACGATTGCGATCCGGTCTTTCAGGATCATGGCCTACTCTCCCGCCTGCGCTTTTGTTGTCTTGTCCCGCATCAGCACGCGGGCGATGAGGATGAGCAGAAGTGAGGCGACCAGCACCATGGTAGCAATCGCGTTGATTTCCGGCGTTACGCCACGGCGGATCGACGCGAAGACATAGATCGGCAGCGTCGTCTTCGAGCCGGCGACGAAGAAGGCGACGATGAAATCGTCGAACGAGAAGGTGAAGGCGAGCAGGAAGCCGGCGAGAATCGATGGCAGGATTTGCGGCAGGACGATCTGGCGGAAGGTCGTGAACGGCGTCGCGTAGAGATCGCTCGAGGCTTCGACGATATCGCGCCCAAGGCTGGCAATGCGCGCCTTGACGATCATCGTCACCAGCGCCAGCGAAAACAGGCCATGGGCGGCGATGATCGAGCCATAGCCGAGGCCAAGCTGCGGCGGCTTGTCGCCTGGCCAGATCGAGGCGAGCGCCGGATTGAGAAAAGAGAAGACCTCGACAAGCGCCACCAGCGTGGCGATGCCGATGACGACGCCGGGAACGACGATGGCGGCGGCAAACAGTCCGTCGAAGATGGCGCGGCCGCGGCTGCTCAGCCGCTGCATGCCGAGCGCTGCCATCGTGCCGAAGATTGCTGCCAGCGCGGCGCTGGTGAAGGCAATCATCAGGCTGTTCTGCAGCGCGGTGATCAGGAACGTGTTTCCGAGCGCCTTGCCGTACCACATGGTCGAGAAGCCTGTGAACTCGCTGGCATTGCGTCCCGCGTTGAACGAGAACAGCACGACCAGCGCGATCGGCGCGTAGAGGAAGAGGTAAACGAAGGTAACGAGCGCGCGCATCAGACGAGATCCACCTGTCTGGAGCCGGAGACCTTCCAGGCGATCCGCATGGCGACGCTGAGCACGATGACCACGACGACGACCAGCGTCACGGCGATCGCCGAGCCGAACGGCCAATTGCGCGACTGCAGGAAGAGATCGACCAGCGCATTGCCGATGAAGAACACCTTGCCGCCGCCAAGCAGTTGCGGGATCAGGTATTCGCCGAGCAGCAGGATGGTGACGAGCGCGACGCCTGTCATGACGCCCGGCAGCGACAGCGGCAGGGTGATGCCGAAGAAGGTCGAGACCGGCTTGGCGCCGAGATCGGCGGAGGCTTCGAGCAGCCGGCGGTCGAGCTTTTCGAGGCTGACATAGATCGGCATGATCATCAGCGGCAGGTAGCCGTAGACGATGCCGAGCAGCACCGCGCCGGGCGTATTGAGCAGCCTGATATCCTCGATGCCGATCATGCCGAGCAGATTGGGAATGCCGCGCGAGCCCAAGATGTACATCCAAGCATAAGTACGTACGAGCAGGCTAGTCCAGAACGGCACGACAACCAGCGAGACCAGCATCAGCCGGTATTTCGGATTGGACTTGATCGCCAGGTAATAGGCCACGGGATAGGCGACGATCAGGCAGAGAAAGGCGCCGACCGGCGCGATCATCAGCGTGTTCCAGAATGCCGCCGCTCGAGAGGGGAGATTGGCGAACTGGGCAAAGGTGAATGCTGCCTGATAACCGCCTTCAGGCGCACGCTCGCCAAAGGCGAAGACCACCATGGCCATGAACGGCAGGACGAGGAAAACGAACAGCCAGATGCCGGCCGGCGCAACCAGCGCGGCGGTCGTCAGCTGTCGTTTTCTGTCCGGGGTGAGAGGCATGGAGGTGGTGTCCTGTTGGTGCAGCAGGCTGCGGATGTAATCTCCCCCCTTGAGGGGGAGATGTCGGCGTTGCCGACAGAGGGGGTTAAGTTGCCTCGAATTTGGGGTTGGCTCACCCCCCTCTGTCATTTCGTGACATCTCCCCCTCAAGGGGGAGATAAACCGCAGCCTCAAGCCGACTTGAAGCGTGCCATCAGTTCGGCGCGGGCCGGGTCGGTCAGCGTCACGGCGGCGCCGAATTCCAGCTTGGTCAGCGATGCCTCGTCCGGATAGACGATCTTGTTGGACGTGACGTCTGCCGGAAGCAGCGCGAGCACGCGGCTGTCGGTCGTCGGTGCGCCATTGGCGATGTGCTCCTTGACGGCATGTTCCGGGGCCATCAGGTAGTCGAGCAGGGCGTAGCCGGCCGGCTTGTTGGCGGCGCTCTTCGGGATGGCGTAGAAGTCCGTCCAGATCTCGCCGCCATCGGTGCCGAGGATATAGGCGATTTCCGGCATGTCGCGGTTCAACTGGGCACCGTCATTGGTCCAGCACATGGTCATCCAGGCATCGGTGGCACGCATGCCTGGCTGGTAGTCGCTGTTGATGCCGTAGAGATGCGGCTTGACCTTGATCAGCAATTCCTCGGCCTTGGCCAGTTCTTCCTGCTTGATCGAGTTGAAGGAATAACCGAGGGAAACGAGCGCGCTACCGATCGTGGTCAGCTGATAGTCGTGAACCATGGCGCGCCCGTCGGCCTCGGTCATGGCGACCTCGAAGAACTCCTTCCAGGAGGTTACCTTGGTCTTGATCTTGGACGTGTTGACCGCTATGCCGGTCGTGCCCCAGTTCTTCGGCAGGGCATAGGTCGTGCCATCGACAGCACCTTCGGCGGTGAAACGGGCGGATTGCGAAGCCTGCGAGAAATTCGGCAGCTTCGACATGTCGAGCGGGTCGATCAGGCCGAGCTTCACATAAGTCGAGATCGTGTAGTTGGTCGGAACGAAGAGGTCCCATCCGATGCCGCCGGCCTGGAGCTTGGCGAGCATTTCCTCGTTCGAGCCGAAGACATTGACCTCGACGGCCACGCCGGTCGCGGCCGTGAAGGCTTCGAAAGTCGCCGGGTCATGATAGTTCGGCCAGGTGGCAAGCGACATGGTGGAGCCGAGATCCTGGGCATAGGCGGTGGAATTGAACACGCCGGGCTGACGGGCGAGGACCGCGGCCGCGAGGCCGAGGCCGGTGACACCGAGGAAGTGGCGGCGGGTGACGGAACCGCGCTTCAGGCGCATCCATTCATCGCTGAGGTTTTCGGCTGTGATCGGGGCATTTTCTCTGTACCACTTTGTCATGACGCTGTTCCCTTTTTTGTCTTGACGTGTACGGCCTTTTCCTCAGGCCGGGAAAACATGCACTTTGCCGGGGTCGAAAGTGAGCACGACCCGTTCGCCCGGTTCGACGAGGTCGCTTTCCTGCATGCTGCGCCGGTCGGCCGTGACGAGGAAATCGCCAAGTCCATCGACGCTGATCTGGTATTCGGCGGTCGAGCCGAGAAAGATGCGGTGGGTAACGGTACCGGTGAGCGCACCAGCGTTGCCGACCGGCTGACGCGCAAGCTCGATCGCTTCCGGGCGCAGCGCCACGGTGGCGGCCCCCGGTTTCTGGCCGGGCCGCAAGGCCAGCGCCGTGCCGTTCGGCAGGCGCAGGGTCGCGCCATCCGCTTCGACGGTCGCAAGGACGCGGTTGGTCTTGCCGACGAAATCGGCAACGAAGAGGTCGGCGGGACTGTCGTAGACATCCTGCGGCTTGGCCATCTGAACGATGCGACCGGCATTCATGACGCAGACCATGTCGCTCATCGACAGGGCCTCTTCCTGGTCATGGGTAACGAGAACGAAGGTGATGCCAAGCTCGCGCTGCAGGGTCTGGAGCTCGATCTGCATGGCGGTGCGCAGCTTCTTGTCCAGCGCTGCCAGCGGCTCGTCGAGCAGAAGCACGGACGGTTTGTTGACGATGGCGCGGGCGAGCGCCACGCGCTGCTGCTGGCCGCCGGACATCTCATGGATGCGGCGCTTCTCGAAGCCGCCGAGGCGAACCATTTCCAGGGCTTGCCGAGCCCGCGCGGAGATCTCGGATGCTGCCAGCTTCGGCCGGGCCTGTTTCAGACCATAGGCAACGTTCTGCTCGACATCGAAATGCGGAAACAGTGCATAGTGCTGGAACACCATGTTGACGGGGCGGCGGTAGGGCGGAACGCCGTTCATCTCGCGCCCGTCGATCAGCACGGTGCCTTCGCTCGGCTGTTCGAAACCGCCGATCATCCTGAGGCACGTGGTCTTGCCGCAGCCGGAAGGGCCGAGCAGGGCCACAAAAGCGCCCTTCGGTATGGCCAGATTGATGTCCGTCACGGCAGTCACGGCGCCATAGCGCTTGGTGACCGAATGGAACTCGATGTCGTTCGCTGAAGCGGCTGTCACGTCTAAAATTCCCCGCGGCTGTTTTTCAGAATACCGAGCTATCCTGCGATCGCCCCGTTTCTCACCGTCTAGCATCAACCTATTCAAGCCAGCCGTTTGCGGTATATACCCCGAAAGAGGTATTTCAAGATGTTTGCCGCTGTGGAAGGTGTATACCTCGCAGGCAGTTGCCATTCTTTTTCGCAGAATCCGGGCTTGGGTGCATGGGCATTGATCTCGAAGCATTGTTCAGGACGATCGGGCCGATGATCGGGGGCGGCGGCACCGGCGACGACGAGGCGGGCGGCGTATTCTGCTCGCTGATGCGCTCGTTGGTGACCTTCGATTATGCCGTGATCTTTGCCTATCGCGAGAAGGAGCGGCCGATCGATCTGTACAGCACGTTCACGCCGGAAGAACATGTCGTCTTCGTCAGCCTCTATCAGGCTGGGCCGTTCCTGCTCGACCCATTCTATCACGCAGCCCGGGAGCCGAAGCCGGGCGTCTGGCGCATGCGCGAACTGGCGCCGGACCGCTTCTTCTCCAGCGAATATTTCCGCAGTTACTATACGCAGACGGGTCTGGCGGAGGAGATCGGTTTCTTCATCGTGCTGGAGGAGGGCATCACCGTCGTGCTGTCGCTGATGCGGCGGGAAGGCTCCGGTGTCTTTTCAGGTGCAGAGTTTGCGCTTTTGAAAAAGGCCGAACCGATGGTCGCCGGCCTCGTGCATCATGCCTGGTCCGACCTTGGGCGGCGCTTCGATGCAGCACTCGCCAAGAGCACCAGGGGCGGACGCAAGTCCGCACATCCGGCCGCCGACCGGGTATGGCGCAATCTCAACCTGACGGAGCGAGAGGCATCGATCATCGAGCTTGTTCTGCAGGGCCATTCGTCCGAATCGATCGGTCTGCGGCTCGGCATTTCGACCGGAACGGTGAAGGTTCATCGCCGCAACGTCTACCGCAAGCTCGGGATTTCATCGCAGACGCAGCTTCTGTCGATCTACCTGAAAAATCTTGGCCAGTAGCAAGGGGAGGCGAGGCGCCTGTCGTCGGCGCCCCGCCGAAAGCATCAGACGGTCACCAGCGCCAGTTGGGCACGGGCCTGCAGGATCTGCGAGGTCGCGTTGGCGGCTTCGGTGCCCTTGATGACGAAATGGTCGCGGAAGAAGCGGATATGCGCTTCCGATTCCTGGAAATTGTGCGGCGTCAGCACGGTCGAGAGCACGGGAACGCCGGTGTCGAGCTGGACGCGCATCATGGCGTCGAGCACGGTGCCGGCGACGAAGTCATGGCGATAGATGCCGCCATCGACAACAAAGGCGGTGCCGATGATGGCGGAGAAGCGGCCAGTCTTGGCCAGTGTCTGTGCGTGCAGCGGGATTTCCAGTGCGCCGGGAACGTCGAAGATCTCGACATCGGCTGCCTTGCCGCCAAGCTTTTCCCAATGGGCGACGAAGGCGTTGACGCACTGGTCGACGATATCGGCATGCCAGCGGGCGCGGATGATGGCGATTTTCTGGGTGGGGTTCGAAGCGATTGTCATGTCAGTCTGGCCTTTCAAGGTTGCCATTTTTCAATGATCCCCTTGGGCGAACGCACAGGCGCGGAACACCCTTGGCGGGCGCTGCCTCGTCTGCTTGCTCTCTTCCTTCCGGACTTTAACCGTCGGCTCCGGAATTCAACCGGATCTGCTGACCTTCCGGCAGTTAACCGGAAGCGCTCGCGGGCTCCGGGATATCCCCGTTACCGCCGGTGGGGAATTTCACCCCGCCCTGAGAACGTACGCTGACGACTATAAAGGCTGTGCCCTCGAGATCAAACGCGGCAAGCGACACTGGACATGGAAAAGGCGACAGATTTTTTCTTAAAAACCTGTCGCCCGAAACATATTTTTCCGCAGAAACTTGAAGGCTTATTCGCGGATGATCAACAGGTCGCTGGCGGTAAAGCGCAGCGTCACCGTTTCGCCGACCGCAGGCGGCGTGAGGCCCGGGGCGTTGAACATGTCGAAGGAAATCACGGCATTGCCCACCTTCATGCGCGTGCGGATGACGGAGCCAAGGAAGTTGCTCGATACAACCTCGCCGGTCAGCGCCGTATCGCCCTTGGCGCCTTCGGCAATCGAGCCGGCTTCCGGACGCAGCGCCAGCGATACCGTGTCGCCGGCCTTTACGGAACCAAGCGGCTCGCGAAGGGTGATGCCCTGGTCTCCGATCGAAATCCGGTTGCTGGCGGGATCGACAACCTTGGCCTCGATCAGGTTCAGTGTTCCGACAAAGGAGGCGACGAAGCGTGTCGCCGGCTTGTTGTAGATTTCGAACGGGGTACCGATCTGGTCCGCCCGGCCGGCATTCATGACGACGATGCGATCGGAGATCGACAGCGCCTCTTCCTGGTCATGGGTGACGAACACCGTCGTGATGCCAAGCTGCTGCTGGATCATCCGGATTTCTTCGCGCAGTGACACGCGGATCTTGGCGTCGAGCGCGGACAGCGGTTCGTCGAGCAGCAGGACCTGTGGCTTGGGGGCAAGCGCACGGGCAAGCGCCACGCGCTGCTGCTGGCCACCCGACATCTGGTAGGGGAAACGGTCGGCCAGATGACCCAGATGGATCAGGCCCAGCATTTCCTTCACCCGGGCATCGATCTGTGCCTTGGGCATGCCGGCGATCTTCAGGCCGAAAGCGACATTGTCGGCGACGTTCATGTTCGGGAACAGCGCGTAGGCCTGGAAAACCATGCCGATATTGCGCTGGTTCGGCTTCAGGTTTTGCTGGCTCTTGCCGCCGATCTCGATGTTGCCGCCGGTTGGGGTTTCGAAACCCGCGATCATGCGCAGGATCGTCGTCTTGCCGCAGCCGGACGGCCCAAGGAAGGAGACGAACTCTCCCTTTTCGATGTCCATGTTGAAGTCTTTGACGACTTGCACCGGGCCGAAGGATTTCTGGATACTGGTCAGGGTAAGAAACGACATACGGAAAATATCCTCAAGCCTTGCGGGGGGCGGATTTGGAGAAGCGGCTGACGAGTTGGATCAAGGCCAGGCAACCCCAGGTGATACCGAAGGCGATCACAGAGAGTGCGAAGGGCTCATAGGCCTTGTTCGCGCCGACGCGCTGGAGATACGGACCGAAAGCCGGTCGGTCGAGCAGGGCGGCCAGCGTGAATTCTCCGATGACGATCGCGAATGTCAGGAACGCACCGGAAAGCACGGCGGGAATGACATTCGGCAGGATGACGCGGCCAAGAATGGTGGCCCATCCGGCACCGAGGCTCTGGGCTGCTTCGGTCAGCGTCGCGACATCCACGGTTCTAAGGCCTGTATCGACCGCGCGGTACATGTAGGGCAGGGCAAGGATGGTATAGCCGAAGGCCAGCAGCACATTCGTTCCCATCACCGAGCCGGTAAGTGGCAGCCAGCTCGACGTATTGTAGAGACGGATGTAGCCGAACACGATGACGATCGCCGGGATGACCAGCGGCATCAGCGTCAGGAATTCAACGTAAGGCCGCGCCCAAGGCATCTTGAGACGTACCCAATAGGCGGTGGGAACGACGATCAATATGCCGATGACGATGGTGACCAGCGCCATGATGACCGAGTAACCGAACGTCTGCTGGAACTGCGGATCGGAAAAGACGCTGGCATAGGCGTCGAAGCTGTAGACTCCGCGCCGTGCCTTCATCGAGAATTCGAACAGGCCGCCGAGCGGCACGAAGAAATAGAGCAGGCCAAAGATCAGTGCGGCCCAGCCGGCAATGCGCGCCCAGATACTCATTTCAGCCACCTTTCGGCGCGAATCCGCAGCCAGATATAAATCACGTTTGCCACGGCGGTGACGACGATCATGCCGAAGGCCATGGCGTAGCCCAGATGCGGATTGCCAAGCACGTCGCCGCGGATCTGCGCATAGAGCTGGATCGGCACGATGTTCAGGCTCGAACCCGTCAGCGCGATCGCGGTTGCCACCGCGCCGAAGGCGTTGGCGAACAGAAGAGCGAACGTGCCGAGCAGAGACGGAAACAGGATCGGAAAGGCGACCATGCGCCAGTATTGGAAGGCTGTAGCGCCAAGAACTTCGGCCGCCTCACGCCATTCCTTCTTCAGTCCTTCGAGCGCCGGCGCGATGATCAGGATCATCAACGGGATCTGGAAAAAGAGGTAGGTGACCGTCAGGCCCCAGAAGCTCAGGATGTTGAAGCCGAGGTCACGCTGGAGCACGATGCCGAAGTTATTACGCAGGAAAAGCGTGACCAGACCAACAGGACCGAATGTCGCGAGAAAGGCGAAGGCCAGCGGCACGCCGGCAAAATTCGAGGCGACGCCCGAAAAGGTCATCAGCGGCGACTTTACCCAGGCGGGCACGGCGCCAAAGACCACCGCCGCCGCCATGGCGAAACCGATGAGGCAGCCGAGAGCAGCCGAGGCGACCGATATCTTGACCGAAATCCAGTAGCTGGACGGGATGGTACCGTTCTGCAGGTCGATGATGTTCTGCAGGGTGAAGGAGCCATCGCTGGTCTGGAAGGCGCCGACAATGATGTTCATCGTCGGCAGGATCAGGAACATCGTGACGAAGATCACGAAGGGCATGATGCCTATCCATGTCAGGGGCAGGCGAAATCGGCGTGCGGGGGGAGCCTGGTTCATGTTGTCGGATCTTCGCAATACGCGTTTCGTGGATTATGTATGGCTAAAATAATGTGGGAATTCCGCGTGTGACAAGCCCCGATCCGTGTGAAACGGACCGGGGCTCTTTTCAGAAATTCAGCACCTTACTGGACGTTGGCGCCGACGACGCTGTCCCAGCCGCCGGTCACGGCAGCCTTGTTGGCATTCTGCTCTTCAACGCTTGGGAAGACGGCGGCTTCATAGGCTGCTGCCGGCGGCAGGGCGTCGATCAGGTTCTGCGGAACCTTGCCGGCCTTGACCATGGCGTTAAAGCGAGCCGGGTGGCAATAGCCCTTCAGCCACAGGTTCTGGCCTTCGTCGGAATAGAGATATTCCATCCAGAGCTTGGCAGCGTTCGGGTGCGGAGCGTAAGCCGAGATACCCTGAACGTAGACGCCGGCGAGAACGCCCGTCTTCGGAACGACGACTTCAACCGGCGGGTTGCCCTTCAGTTCGTCGCGCCATGCAAGGACGTTGTAGTCCCAGGCAATGGCGATCGGGGTCGCGCCCTGAGCGATGGTGCCGGCCTTGGCGATAACTGGAACGAAGTTGCCGGCCTTGTTCAGCTCGGCGAAGTAATCGAGACCAGCCTTGCCGCTTTCTTCACCAGCCTTGGCGCCCTTGTGGAGGCCGGCAGCGAGAACAGCGAGGATTGCCTGGTTGGAAGCGCGCGGATCACCGGCGAGAGCGACCTGACCGGCATATTCCGGCTTGGCAAGGTCAGCCCAGTCGGTCGGAACGTTCGGCACGAGGTCCTTGTTCACGACGAACGAGAGAACGCCGTAATAGTCGCCGTACCAGTAGCCTTCTGCGTCCTTGACACCTTCCGGGATTTCGTCCCAGGTCGAGACCTTGTACGGCTGCAGCAGGCCGTCGGCCTTCATCTGCGGACCGAAGGCGAGACCGACGTCGACGACATCAGGAGCCTGCGGGCCCTTGTTGTCCTTGTTCGCCTTGATGGCTTCGACTTCGTCGGCCGAGCCGGCGTCGGGGTTCAGTTCGTTGACCTGGATTTCCGGATACTTGGCCTTGAAGCCGGCGATGACGTCGCCGTAACCGCACCAGCTGTGGGGCAGGGCGATGGTGGTCAGCGCGCCTTCGGCCTTGGCAGCAGCGATCAGTTCAGCGCTCGGCTCTGCGTAAGCCAGAGCGGACGAGGTCATGACGATGGCTGTCGTGAGCGAAAGCAGGCGTCTCGTATGTGACATCACGGGTGTTCTCCTTTTGTGTGTCAGTCAACTTCGGCGAAGCTGATACTGGGGTCCGATGAAGCTTATGTGACAGGCGATGTCCGCTTTGCGACCGACGGTTCGCAGACGGAACACATTCATTTTATTTTCAAATTAGCTCGCCCGATTAAGGGCGGTTTATGACAGGCGTGAACGCCGGATCACGAAATCAGATGCCGTCCGTCCTGCATCGCGTCCTTTGTATGGCTCCTCCTAAAGCGGCTTGCGAAAAAGCCTGGTTGAGTCAAACAGGCCCTCCAACGTTTTCATGCGTTCGCGGGTTTCGTCCCAGATGGAGCTCTGTACTGCCTCGATCAGTGCCTCGACAGCGAACAGAATGACGACTGAACTGTCCCAGGCGGACGGCGCCTCAATCTGGATTCGGAAGACGTGGCGCGCCGTCTTGGCGACAGGCGAACTCCACTGGTCCGTGAACAGGATGATCTCGATGCCGCGTTCGCGGGCGATGCGGGCGAGTGTTTCCATCTCCTGTTCGTAGCGGCGAATGTCGAACATGATCAGGACGTCGCCCTTTTTCATGTCGAGCACGTAGTGCGGCCAGGAACTGGAATTGGCAGCGATCTGCGTCACGCCGGAGCGGATCACCTGCAGATGGGTAAAGAAATAGTCTGCCAAGGCGCGGGTGATGCGGCCGCCGACCAGATAGACATTGCGCTTGCGGTCGGCGATCAGCGCGGCCGCGCCGTCGAATTCGGCGGTTTCCAGCTGGGCGAGGGTGGTGCGCATATTGTTCATCGTCGCATCGGCGAAGCGATTGAGAATATGCGTGCCCGGCGCGTTGGCAGCCCAGCGGTCATGTTTGTTGATCGGGTTTGAAATCGTTGCTTCCAGCTCCTGGTGGAGCCGTGCCTGGAAATCCGGAAATCCGCGGAAGCCCAGCTTCTGAACCATGCGGGCAACGGTGGGCGTGGATACGCCCGCATTCTCGGCGACAGTCGTGATGCTGCCGAGCCCGGATACCGGGTAATTGTCGAGAAGCGTCTCCGCCAGCTGCTTCTCCGCGCGGGTGAGCACGGTGAAGTGGGCATTGATCACATCCGACACCGTAATGGTGTCCGTTGTGTTTGTCATTTGATCCCCTGAGCCGGTCTCTGCCGACTTTGTGACAGAGTAAACATCGCTGTCACAATTCGAGTCAATGGATTTTTTGAAAAGATCGTTTCAGATTCCGATTGACACCGGCGAGAACGTGAAGAATTCTTTTCATTGGCAACTGATGCCGCCATCGAGCGGCTGGCATCGATTGTTGAAGTCTTGTTTTTGCGCGCTTTCCCGAAATCGTCTTTTTTCGATAGGAGCCGCCGGACAAGCAACCGGAAGGGGACCGGAGTTGACGGGACTTTTGACAGAGGCGGATGGTTCGCCCGTGGCAGTGGAAAATGCGGATGCGTCGGGACAGCTCCTGCTGGTCTGCGAACACGCATCGCGACTTCTGCCTGAAAAGATGGGTTCCCTCGGCCTGTCCGAAGAGGCGCTTGCCAGCCATATCGCTTGGGATCCTGGCGCGCTCGCCGTGTCGAAGCTGTTGGTCGAGAGCTTGGATGCGGCACTGATCCACCAGCGCTTTTCCCGTCTTATCTACGATTGCAATCGCCCGCCCGAAGCCGACGCGGCCATGCCGGCTGTCAGCGAAATCTTTCAGATCCCCGGTAATGCGGCGATTTCGCCCGCCGAGCGGCTGGCGCGCACGCAGGCGCTGTATTTCCCGTTTCGTGACGAGCTGTCTGACTTCATTGCCGCACGAAAAGCCAATGGAAGGCTGCCCGTTCTCGTCACCATGCACACGTTCACGCCGGTCTATCACGGCAAGCAACGCGATGTTGAAATCGGCATTCTGCATGACCGGGATAGCCGGTTTGCAGATGCGATGCTGGCAGCAGCGGAAAAAACGCCACGCTACGCGGTCCGACGCAACGAGCCCTATGGACCGGCCGATGGCGTCACGCATACATTAATTGAGCATGGCCTGAAAAATGGCCTGCCCAACGTCATGATCGAGATCCGCAACGATCTCGTCAAAAACGAAATCGGCCAGAAGGTCATGGCCGATTATCTGACGGGCCTGCTCGGCGAAAGCCTGGTGGCACTGTCACTATAAAAAGACCTGGGGAGCGGCATGTCCGCGGAGACTGCCCCATGGATATCCATGGGCACTGGCACTTGAGCCGTCCGGCAATACCGCCGGAGGTGGGTCGATACAGGGGAAAAAAATGTCAGACTATACAGATACAGACAAGCATGAGGACCTGAAGGTTCTCCATTCGATGGGCTATGCCCAAGAGCTAGAACGGCGAATGAGTTCCTTTTCGAACTTCGCCGTATCGTTCTCGATCATCTGCATTCTTTCCGGCGGTATCAACTCGCTGGCACAGGCAACGTCCGGTGCGGGCGGCGCAGCGATCGGTATCGGCTGGCCGGTCGGTTGCTTCGTTTCGCTCGTCTTTGCTGTCGCCATGGCGCAGATCAGTTCGGCCTACCCGACCGCGGGCGGCCTCTATCACTGGGGTTCGATCCTTGGCAACCGCTTCACCGGCTGGGTGACTGCGTGGTTCAACCTTCTCGGTCTCGTGACCGTTCTCGGTGCCATCAACGTTGGCACCTATTACTTCTTCATGGGCTCGTTCGGAACGCCCTATTTTGGTCTCGAAGACTCCACCACGGTTCGCATTCTCTTCCTGGTCGTCATCACCGGGCTGCAGGCGCTCGTGAACCACATGGGAATCGGCCTGACGGCCAAGCTCACGGACTTCTCAGGCTATCTGATCTTCGCGACGGCGATCCTGCTTTCGGTTGTGTGCCTGGCTGCCGCCGATACCTATGAATTCGGCCGCCTGTTCACGTTCTCCAACTATTCCGGCGAAGCCGGCGGCAATGTTTGGCCGGCGACGTCGGGCACCTGGGTGTTCCTGCTCGGCCTGCTCCTGCCGATCTATACGATCACCGGCTATGACGCCTCCGCGCACACCTCCGAAGAAACCGTCAAGGCGGCAACATCCGTTCCGCGCGGCATGGTCTCCTCGGTTCTCTGGTCTGCACTGTTCGGCTACATTATGCTGTGCAGCTTCGTTCTGATGCTCCCCAACATGGACGAAGCTGCAAAGCAGGGCTGGAACGTCTTCTTCTGGGGCATGGATAGCCAGGTCAATCCGCTGGTCAAGGATATCCTGTATCTCGCCATTCTCGTCAGCCAGTGGCTGTGCGGCCTCGCGACGGTCACCTCCGTTTCGCGCATGATCTTCGCCTTTTCCCGTGACGGGGGCCTGCCGGCTTCGAAGGCTCTGGCTAAGGTCAGCCCGACCTACCGTACCCCGGTTGCAGCCATCTGGACGGGCTCCATCCTGTCTGTCCTGTTCGTCTGGGGTTCCTCGCTCGTGACCATCGGCGAGACGCCGGTTTATACGATCGTCGTTTCCTGCACGGTCATCTTCCTGTTCTTCTCCTTCGCGATCCCGATCACGCTTGGTCTGTTTGCCTGGGGTACGTCGAAGTGGGACAAGATGGGTCCGTGGAACCTCGGCGAAGGCGTCTTCAAGCTGTTTGCCGTGCTGACGATCCTCGCCATGATCCTGATTTTCGTTCTCGGCGTGCAGCCGCCGAACGATCCGGCTCTCTACGTGACTGTCGGCTTCCTGATCCTGACCGGAATCGTTTGGTTCGGCTTTGAAAAGCGCCGTTTCCGCGGCCCGCCGATCGGTGCCGAGGTCGAGCGCCGTGCAGCCGAGATTGCTGCCGCAGAAAAGGCCGTCGGCCAGATCTGATCCGCCAAAACGAAACGGAAGCCGCTTGCCGGCGGCTTCCGCACCACGTTCAGTGGCCGCGCCATGATGCGCCGGCCCAGCCAAATCACGGGATATTTTGCAAATGAGCGCCAGCTATTCATTCGAAGAGTTGAAGAAGGATGTTGCCGAGGGCCGCATCGATACGGTCCTGGCCTGCCAGGTCGATATGCAGGGTCGCCTGATGGGCAAGCGCTTCCATGCGCAGTTCTTCGTCGATGGCGCCTGGGAAGAAACACATAGCTGCAACTACCTGCTGGCAACCGACATGGAGATGGACACCGTCTCCGGCTACAAGTCGACAAGCTGGGAAGCCGGCTACGGCGACTATACGATGAAGCCGGACCTCTCGACGCTTCGCCGCATTCCCTGGCTCGAAGGCACGGCGCTGGTTCTCTGCGACGTGCTCGACCATCACACCCACAAGGAAGTTCCGCATTCGCCGCGCGCCATCCTGAAGAAGCAGGTCGCCCGGCTCGAAGCCATGGGTCTCCAGGCCTTCATGGCGACGGAACTGGAATTTTTCCTGTTCGACCAGTCCTATGATGATGCGCGTGAAAGCGGTTATCGCGACCTGAAGCTCGTCAGCGGCTACAACGAGGATTATCATATCTTCCAGACCACCAAGGAAGAAGACGTGATGCGGGCGATCCGCAACGGCCTGCAGGGCGCCGGTATTCCGGTCGAAAATACCAAGGGCGAAGCCTCCGCCGGCCAGGAAGAAGTCAACGTCCGCTACGCCGACGCGCTGACCATGGCCGACCGGCACGTCATCATCAAGAATGGCTGCAAGGAAATCGCCTGGTCACGCGGCAAGGCGATCACCTTCCTCGCCAAGTGGAATTACGATGCGGCCGGCTCGTCGTCGCATATCCACCAGTCGCTCTGGAGCGCTGATGGCAAGACGCCGAAATTCTTCGACAAGGATGCCCGATACGGCATGTCTGACCTGATGCGCCACTACGTGGCAGGTCTTCTCACCCATGCCGGCGAAATCACCTATTTCCTGGCGCCCTACATCAATTCCTACAAGCGTTTCGTCGCTGGCACGTTTGCGCCGACCAAGGCGGTCTGGAGCAAGGACAACCGCACGGCCGGCTATCGTCTGTGCGGCGAAGGCAGCAAGGCGATCCGCATCGAATGCCGTGTTGGCGGTTCCGATCTCAATCCCTATCTCGCCATGGCGGCCCTGATCGCGGCCGGTATCGCCGGTATCGAGAACAAGCTGGAACTGGAAGCTCCTTTCGTCGGGGACGCCTACGGCGGCAAGAATATCCGCGAAATTCCGCGCACCTTGCGTGATGCGGCCGCGGCACTGAACGGCTCGAAAATGCTCCTTGATGCCTTCGGGGAAGATGTGATCGAACATTATACCCGGGCCGCCGAATGGGAGCAGGAGGAGTACGACCGACGCATTACCGACTGGGAGGTGGCGAGAGGGTTCGAGCGGGCTTGAGATAATCACAACGCGGCGTTCGGGTTGTTGCTTTCTTCGCAATGTGCTATGGGTATTCACGGTGTCGCGAGGGTTTCGTGATGAGTGTGATCGACAGTGCATGGTTCCATGAACAACTGGCTCGGAAAGGCGCTTCGCTGCGCGATCTGGCTCGTTTCATGGAGCTCGATCCGAGTGCCGTTTCACGCATGCTGAACGGCGAACGTAAGATGAGCGCAGAGGAGCAGGATGACATTGCGGCCTTCATAGGCGCGACCCTTCAGGATGTCGCCGCCCATCGCCGTGGCGACGTTTCGGGTTTTGCCGAGCCGAAGCAGGAGGCTTATGTTCCGGAACCGGTGAAGATGTTTACGAAGGACGACGTCATCTACAAGGACGGCAAACGCTATATGGAAACGCAGGACGGCCAGCTCCTGGAGTTGCATCCGATTTTTGGATGCATGGAGGGGACGATTACGATAATGCCCGGTGTCGATCTGACTGAACCCATGGATGTCGAGTGGAGCGACAAGCTTTATAATGAGTGAGGTTTTTTTGCTCGATACCTGCGCCGTGATCTGGCTGTCCAGGCATGAGAAGATATCCGATGAAGCCGCCAACGCGATCAGTTCGGCATGGCAGAAGGCCTCGCTCTACGTTTCTACCGTCACGGCATGGGAAATGGGTATGTTGTTGGCGCGGGGCAGACTGACGGAAACCAAGCCTCCAAAGCTCTGGTACGAGAGCTTCAAGGAGGAATCTCATGTTGTGGAACTGTCCGTATGTTCCGATATTTTTATCGCATCCTGCTTTCTGCCGCAGCTTGCTCACAAGGATCCAATCGACCGCATCCTGATCGCCACCGCTCGGGAGCGTGACCTTACCATTATCACCCGTGACCGAGCGATCCTCGCCTATGGCGCCGCCGGTCACGTCAAGACACTTGCCTGTTAGGCTTCTGGAGTAAAACGGAATGACAATGATCCAATGCATCTCCCCCATCGACGGTTCGGTTTACGCCGAGCGTCCGGCGCTGCCTCTCGACGCGGCACGTGACGTCGTCGCCCGGGCGAAGAAGGCGCAAAAGAGCTGGGCGAAGCGGCCGCTGGAAGAGCGCGTTCAACTCGTCCTGAAGGGCGTCGCCCGTCTCAATGAAATGGTCGATGAGGTTGTGCCGGAGCTTGCCTGGCAGATGGGACGGCCGGTGCGTTACGGCGGCGAGTTCCGGGGCTTCAACGAGCGCTCCAATTACGTTGCGACCATTGCCGCCGATGCGCTGGCGCCGCTAGTGATCGAAGAAAGCGCCAGTTTCGAGCGCCGCATCGCGCGCGAGCCGCATGGCGTCGTTTTCGTCATCGCGCCGTGGAACTATCCTTACATGACGGCGATTAACACGGTCGCGCCGGCGCTGATGGCCGGCAATACCGTCATCATCAAGCATGCCAGCCAGACGATCCTCGTCGGCGAGCGCATGGTCCGCGCCTTCAACGAGGCCGGCGTGCCGGAAGATGTTTTCCAGAATATCTTCCTCGATCACAACACCACCTCTGCCTTGATTGCCGAGAAGAGCTTCGATTTCGTCAACTTTACCGGCTCGGTCGAAGGCGGGCGTTCGATCGAGCGAGCTGCCGCCGGCACCTTTACACCGTTGGGTCTGGAACTGGGTGGCAAGGATCCGGGCTATGTGATGGAAGACGCAGATCTCGATGCCGCCGTCGATACGCTGATGGACGGCGCGACCTTCAATTCGGGGCAGTGCTGCTGCGGCATAGAGCGCATCTATGTGCACGAAAGCCTCTACGATTCCTTCGTCGAGAAATCCGTCGCCTGGGTCTCGAATTACAAGCTCGGTAACCCTCTGGACAAGGATACGTCGCTTGGCCCGATGGCTCACAAACGCTTTGCCGCGACCGTGCGTGCGCAGATTGCCGATGCTGTTGCTAAGGGTGCCAAGGCCTTGGTCGATCCCAAGCTGTTCCCGGCCGATGACGGCGGCGCCTATGTCGCGCCGCAGATTCTCGTCGATGTCGACCACTCGATGGAATTCATGCGCGAGGAAACCTTCGGTCCGGCTGTCGGCATCATGAAGGTGAAGAACGACGCGGAAGCGCTCTCCCTGATGAACGACAGCAAATACGGCCTGACGGCCTCGCTCTGGACCAAGGACGCCGAGCGCGCCGCCCGCATCGGGGCCGGAATCGAAACCGGAACCGTCTTCATGAACCGCGCCGACTATCTCGATCCCGCGCTTTGCTGGACCGGCGTCAAGGAAACCGGTCGCGGCGGTTCGCTGTCGGTCATTGGTTTCCAGAACCTGACCCGCCCGAAATCCTACCACCTCAAGAAAGCCTGACCCATGACCATCACTGCCAACTGGAGCTACCCGACATCCATCAAGTTCGGGGCAGGGCGCATCAAGGAACTCGCCGATCACTGCAAGGCCGTCGGCATCAAGAAGCCGCTGCTGATTACCGACCGTGGTCTGGCGACCATGCCGATCACCCAGAATGCGCTCGATATCCTCGATGCCGCCGGTCTCGGCCGTGCGATCTTTGCCGATGTCGATAGCAATCCAACCGACGTCAATCTTGACGCCGGCGTCAAGGTGTTCAAGGCCGGTGGCCATGACGGCGTCATCGCCTTCGGCGGCGGCTCGGGCCTCGATCTCGGCAAGGCCGTCGCCTTCATGGCTGGCCAGACGCGTCCGGTTTGGGACTTTGAGGATGTCGGCGACTGGTGGACGCGCGCCAGCGTCGGGGGCATCGCCCCGATTATCGCCGTGCCGACGACAGCCGGCACCGGTTCGGAAGTCGGCCGCGCCTCGGTCATCACCAATTCGCAGACCCACACCAAGAAGGTCATCTTCCATCCGAAGTTCCTGCCTGCAGTGACGATCTGCGATCCGGAACTGACGGTCGGCATGCCGAAGGTCATCACCGCAGGCACTGGCATGGATGCGTTCGCCCATTGCCTGGAAGCTTATTCCTCGCCCTTCTACCATCCGATGTCGGCCGGCATCGCGCTGGAAGGCCTGAGGCTCGTCAAGGAATACCTGCCGCGTGCCTACAAGGACGGCACGGATATCGAAGCCCGCGCCCATATGATGTCGGCGGCTGCGATGGGGGCCGTCGCGTTCCAGAAGGGGCTGGGTGCAATCCATTCGCTGTCGCATCCGGTCGGCGCGATCTACAACACCCATCACGGCATGACCAATGCCGTCGTCATGCCACCGGTGCTGCGCTTCAACCGCCCGGCCATCGAAGGCAAGATCGCCCAGGCCGCCGCCTACCTCGGCATCTCCGGCGGTTTCGACGGCTTCTATGATTATGTTCTGAAGCTGCGTGAGGAACTCGGTGTTCCCGACAAGTTGTCGGCGCTGGGTGTGGGCACCGATCGCATCGACGAAATGGCCGAGATGGCGATCGTCGATCCAACAGCCGGCGGCAATCCGGTCGAACTGACGCTCGATGCCGCCAAGCAGTTGTTCAAGGACTGCATCTAAGCAAAACGTTCGGCTTATGCCGCATCGCAGCATCAAGAATCCCGGAGGGCCAGCGTCTGCGCTGGCCCTTTTTTGTTTTCCGGCTAAGGATTGTTTGCCGTTTCTTAACCCTGTTTTGTAACCCTGTACGTGTAGAGGCACGACCTTCGATGCGGATCGGGTGCGTGCGGTGCAGTTCCGGAAGCAAAATGGCTATCATTTCAATTGCGAATGCAAAGGGCGGCACCGGCAAGACAACGGCGGCCGTGCTGCTTGCCATGGAGTTTGCCCGGAAGGGCGGCAAGGTTGTCATCCTCGATTGCGATCCGTTGGCTTTCGCCGCCAAATGGCACGGCCTGCCCCGGACGATCGAGACAATTTCCGTCGTGACGGGCGTTACCTTCGCCAATCTCGGCAGCAACCTGCGCATGCTCCAGGGGCAGGTCTCGCATATCATCATCGACTTGTCCTGCGCCCGCGATGCACTCGTCGCGCTCGCCGCCGGTCTGTCCGACCTCGTTCTCATTCCGGTTCAGGGATGCGCCATGGATGCGCAGGGCGCTGCCCATGTGCTCGATCTCGTCGGACAGGTCCAGAGCAATGCGCGCGGCCACATCAATCACGCAGTGGTTCTGACCCGCGTCAATTCCTTCGTCACCACGCGCGCCATGCGCAGCGTCAAGGCGCTGCTTGCCAGCCGTGGTGTTGCCTTCCTGGATGTCCCCATCATGGAGCGCAGCGCCTATCGCGACATGTTCGAACAGGGTGGTTCGCTTTACGCGATGAACGAGGGGCGGGTGAGCAATCTCGCCAAGGCGCTCGCCAACATGCAGGCACTGGCGCTTGAGGTCGAGCGCTGCATCGTCGGGCCACTGCATCTGCAGTCGAATTGCAGCCTGGCTCGTATCGGCTACAAGGCTCCGGCCGAAGTTTCGCCGCCCTGGAAGCGCGCGGCCGGACCGACCGATCCCGACGTCTTCCATATTGTTCTCTGACGTCGAACTTTTCTCCATTTTATCAAGAGACTCGCCCGAGACTGCCATGAATTCCGTTTGTCGGCGTTCAGCAATCGTTAATTCTCGGGAGGGGCGCATTCAGACTTTGTTAATTACGTTCTGAAAGATTTGATTAACCGAAACGCGATGGTTTTCGAGCGTTAGACGGGAGCCATGCCGGGGCTCGGACTTCTTTCAGACAGGAACAGACATGCCAGTCATTACATTCGCGAATACCAAGGGCGGCGCGGGCAAGACGACCGCCGCACTCATCCTGGCAACCGAACTCGCGCGCCACGGCGCCCGCGTCACCATTCTCGACGCTGACCCGCAGCACTGGATTTCCCACTGGCATGATATTTCGGGCAAGATCCCGAACGTAGACGTCATCTCCTATGTGACCATGGCCTCCATCCAGGGGCACATCAACGAGAACAAGGCGAAGACCGACTATTTCATCATCGATCTCGCCGGAGCACGGAACACGCTGATGGCAACGGCGATCGGCCTGTCTGATCACGTCATGATCCCGATCCAGGGCTGTGCGATGGATGCCAAGGGCGGCGCCCAGGTCCTTGAACTGCTCGGCTATCTCAAGGAAAAGGCCGGCGTCGATATCCCGCATTCGGTCGTGCTTACCCGCGTCAATTCGCTGGTTACTACCCGCGCTCTGCAGGTCGTCAAGCAATTGCTCGCCCAACGCGCAGTCCACGTCCTCGAAACGCCGATTATCGAGCGTTCGGCTTTCCGCGATATCTTCGACTGTGGTGGCACGCTCCAGACGATGGACCCGCACCGGGTCAGCAATCTCGACAAGGCCTGCGAAAACGCCCGCGCCTTCGGTGATGAAGTGCGCAAGCTGCTGCCGGTCCGTCTCTACGCTGGCATGCGCCGGGCCGCCTGAACGATAATTCTCTCGAATGAAAACGGGCCGCGCATGGATTGCGCGGCCCGTTTGTTTGAATGACGATCAGAAACGCCGATCAATGAAATGCTTGGCCTGCGCGCCAACATGGTAGAAGGCGGACTTCATGCTACGCCAGGGGTCTGGCGTTACGGGCGTTTCGAGGATGGGCAGGGCGGCCGGTTCGCCGGTGACGTGGTTGGCGAGCGCTCGGCCGAAGACGGTGCCCGGCGCGATGCCGCGGCCGTTATAACCGCTGACGGAAAACACGTTCGGCGCCATGACATGCATCTGCGGCAGATGGTTGGTGGTCATGCCGATGCGGCCGTCCCACCAGTATTCGAAGCGGATATCGCCGAGCGCCGGAAACAGCTTGTGCAGCGACCGTTCGGCGAAGGCCCGGTGCGTACCCTCAGCCATGGCATCGAGCCGGCCGACGCTGCCGAAGATCAACCGGTTCTGCTGGTCCATGCGGAAGGAGGTCATGACGAGGCCGGTGTCCCAGCAGCCCTGCCGTTCCGGCAGGATTGAACGGGCAAGATTGTCCGACAGCGGCGTGGTGGCGAACTGGAAATAGGGAAGAATCGTCAGTTCCTGCGTATAGTTGGTCCAGGGTGTCTGGCTCAGCATGTCGCCATAGGCATTGGTGGCGACGATCACCGATTTGGCTGTCACCGTGCCGTTGCCGGCCGACAGTTTCCACAGGTCGCCGACGCGGGTTGCCGAGCGCAGCGGCGTGTCGGTGTAAATCTGTGTGCCTGCGGCAAGGGCGGCACGGGCAAGACCGCGGGCATAAGCCAGCGGCTGGATCGTGCCAGCGCGCCGGTCGAGAAGAGCGCCTGCAAAACCTTCAGCACCTGTCAACGTGGTTGCACGGCTCGCGTCGAGCACCTCCACCGGTGCGCCGAACGTCTTCCACTGGCGCTCGCGATCCTGGATATCCTTGACGCCCTCGGCGCCGACAGCCAGATGCAGCGTGCCGTTGCGGACGGCTTCGCAGGGCATGCCATGCTTCTCGACGAGCTGATAGACGAGCGACGGGCCGTCGCCGAGCTCGCGCAGCAGGCGGGTCCCGACGTCCTTGCCGAGCGTGGCGATCAGGTCCTCCGGCTTCGTCCACATGCCGGCATTGACGAGGCCGACGTTGCGGCCCGAGCCGCCAAAACCGATCATCTTCGCTTCGACGATTGCAGCCTTCACGCCTTTTTCAGCGAGGTGGAGGGCTGCTGAAAGACCCGTAAAGCCACCGCCGATGATCGCGACATCGACGGTGATGTCCGTTGAAAGCGACCGTGTTTCGGGAGCGGCGGGCGCCGTTGCATGCCATAGGTTTGGAAGGGTGCGTTCGGCGGCCATAAAGGCGTTCCTCGTCTGTCGGATCAGGTCTTCGATTTCTCCGACAGATAACGCATCGCGGCAATGTTTTTTAATGACAATATCTGATCAAGTCATGATCCCGGCCAATGCTGGCGCCTCGGCGGAAAAGCGGCGCACAAACGGAAAGGTCGTGGCGCGCTACCAAGCTTGACGCCACGACCTTGATGTCCATTCTTCGCGAAATAGTAACCCAATATCGATGTTTCCGAACCGTGGTGCGATCCGGCGAATGCATTCGTGCTGAAGGTCATCAGGTTGCGGTTTGATCGCAGGCCTGATGTCTTCATTTTCGCCGTCATCCGGGCGACGTCACTCCCCCAAATAGGGGAGGTGCGAAATTTTTCCTCAGTCGAGAAATTCCACCGTGGTCCCGACGCTGACCATCTTGGCAAGCTCCGTCGCGTCCCAGTTGGTGAGGCGCACGCAGCCATGGCTCTGGGTCTTGCCGATCTTCGACGGTTCAGGTGTCCCGTGAATACCATAGGTCGGCTTCGAAAGGGCGATCCACACGGTGCCGACCGGGCCGTTCGGGCCAGGCTGCAGCGTCAGGACCTTATCGTTTTCGCCCTGCTTGAAGTTGATCTTCGGATTGTAGGTATAGCCGGGATCGAACGCGATCCGATCAACCTGTACCGTGCCGGACGGCGACGGGGTGTCCGACGAACCGATCGACGCCGGATAGGCCGAAATCAGCGTGCCGGCATCGTCATAGGCAAACACCTGCTTGCGATACTTGTCGGCAACGATACGCGCGACCTTGCCCTTCTTGACTTCGCCGGGGTTGATCACCTTGATGATCGTGCCGGGAACGGTGAAATCGACGCCCGGGTTCAACTCGCGCAGATAGGCCTCGTCCATGTGGAATTTTTCGCCCAGCATCTCCGTCGTCGAGGTGAAGGAAAGGTGCGGCAGTGCGGCCTTATGGGCATAATCTTCCGGAATGGAGGCGACATAGGGACCGGCGGCATCGGCCGCTGTGATCGTATATGTGGTGATCGGAAGCCCCCCGGTGAAGCGCAGGCGCTCCAGGATATCATCGGTATTGTTCGGATCGAGCGTCTCTCCGGTCGCCTGCTGCCAGGCCTCGATCGCCTTGGTGACGTTCGAGCCCGTCTTGCCGTCGATTACGCCCGGCGAAAAGCCTTCGCGATCAAGGAAGACCTGCAGCGCGGTGATCTCGGCGCTCGATTTCTTGTCGATACGCGTGGCGGCCGGCAGTGTCTGGCGCTGCGGCTGGGCTTCGTCGGTCGGCTCGGCCGGCAGGGCGACCATATCGTTCTCGTCTGGCTGCGATGGCAGCGGTTCGCGCTCGACGCTGTCTGGGGTGACGTCGCGATAATCGGGGATCGAGCCAGTCACGTCGCCGGGCTCGGAGAAGTTCTGGTTGGGATAGCCCTGATCGGAAAATCCGAATCCCTGATTGTTATAGGCTTCGCGGTTCATGTCCTGGCGGCGCAGCGCATCACGCCGGCGGCCCGTTCCCATGACGGTCGCGACAATATTGCCCCAGCTGTCGACCAGAACGGTGCGGCCGCGATGATCGCGCATCATCTGCACTTCGCCTGATTCGGGGATATAGTCGAGAATCTCTCCCTGTGGCGTTACAAGCACGGCATTGGGGGGCAACCGGCCGAAACCATCCTGCGCCCGGGCTGTCGAGGCAAGCGCAAGTGCGCTGGCGCAGGCAAGAAGAGCAATGCTGGATCTGAATGCGAACGTCACGGAGAAACCTGTTGTCTGGCAGTTGAGCACGGGGCGTACAAATCAAATGGGACGGTAATATGAAGAAACTGAATTCATTATGAACAGTTCCCTAAAATCCATGAATTTCGATAGCTTGACTACTTTCGGCTGGTGAACTGCGGACCGGTCTGCGGTAGCTTTCTCAAAGCATTTCGCGGCGATTCCCGCCGGACGAAAACCGGCGGAGGGGTGCGCATGCCCATCAGGATATCCAGTGGCGGCGAGGGGGAATTCCAGATTCTGCTCGATCGTCAATCGGCGCTGGATATCGGCGCGTTCGTCGTCGATGGCGTCGATATCTCGCCCGGCATCGCTATCCCGTCGGACGGCGACCGTCGTATCGACCATGCGCTGCAGGGCTTCTTTTTCACCTGCGGCCCGGATCACATCCGCCACCCGGAGCCGATCGAGGGCCATGTCGAAGGACGAGCGTTTCCGCTGCACGGATCGCTCTGCGCGACACCGGTTGGGCAAACCCGGATGTCGGAGGTGGGCGAGGCGCCCGGCTGTTCGGCGGAAACGGAGGTCCTGCTTGCCAATGGAGGCGCGGCTCTGGTCTCACGGCACTGGTCGATCAATGGCGAAACATCCGAAGTCGTGCTGGCCGACCGCGTCACCAATATCGGTAAACAGCCGTTCGCTCCGATGTTGATGTACCACATGAATATCGGCGGCTGGCTGATGGGCGAGCAAACACGGATTTCTGGCGCCATGTTGCCTGAGGGCGCGCGCCCATGGCGCTTCGGCGAGGGGGAAAGCGCGCATTTCTGCCTGCCCGCCGCAGCATCCGCCGAGGGCGGCTGGGCGAGCGTGACGCTCGGTCCGTTCGAAGCGCTCTCCGGACGGTCTCTGACTGTCCGGTTTTCGACCGACACCTTGCCCTATCTGCAGATGTGGCGATGCCAGCGCGGATCGGCTGATGTGGTGAGCATCGAGCCCGTGTCGCACCGTATTGCCAAGCGGACGGAACTGGCCACCGCCGGTGAAATGCCAATGCTTGATCCGGGGAAGAGCGTCGATTATGCGCTGGCGTTCCGGATTCGCTGAGCCGCTTTCCAATTGACGCATCAGGCCGTCGGTCTTACATCAGTCCGGGCATCATTTTCGAGGAAGGCTTTCCCATGGACATTCGCCAGATCAACGATGAATATTCGGTTACCGGACAGATTTCGGTCGAGGACCTCGACACGATCAAGGCCCTGGGTTTCAAGTCCATCGTCTGCCACCGCCCGGATTTCGAGCAGCCCGACCAGCCGCAATTTGAAACCATCGCCGCCCGCGCCCGCGAACTCGGCCTCGACATCACCCATATTCCGGTCGGCCCGATGGGCGTGACGCCGGAAGCCGTGAGCGGAATGGTCGATGCCCTGGATACGTTCGAGCGCCCCATGCTCGGCTACTGCCGCTCCGGCGCCCGCTCGACCAACGTGTACCAGCAGACCCAGCATCTGCGCGGGTAAAGATTGTCGAAGGATGGGACTTTCCGCCGGAGTCAGTCGGTTCTGTTTGCTGTCTCCGGTGAATTGTTGAGGCTCAGGCGCTCCCCACTCTCCGTCATCCTCGGGCTCTGACCCGAGGATCTACCAGCGGATCGGCATCGTTCGACGGTGCGGCTTAACAGACCTCGCGCTGTAAGTGCGTGGCGCCTCGATCCTCGCCTCAAGGGCGAGGATGATGGAATGTGGACGTCTCTCTCAAATAAAAGCCTATCGCCGTCGCCTTCATTGAGCACTCAAGAGCCTTGATGCCATGCCTCGACCGAAGCGCCACCAACCTCTCTCCGCTAACCATTCCTGATCTGCGTCAGTGTCCGCGTCGGTGTGATCGCTTCCGGATCGAGCCGGATTTCAATGATCGACGGTTTCCCGCTTGCCCGCGCACGCAAGAAGGCTTCGGCAAAATCGGCCGTCTTCTCCACCCGTTCGCCATGACCGCCATAGGCGCGGGCGAAGGCGGCAAAATCGGGGTTGGTGAGGTCTGTGCCGCTGACCCGGCCCGGGTATTCACGCTCCTGATGCATGCGGATCGTACCGTAGATGCCGTTGTTGATCACCAGTGTGATGATCGGGAGGTTGTAGCGCACAGCGGTCGCGAATTCCTGGCCGTGCATCATGAAGCAGCCGTCGCCGGCAAAGCAGATCACCTCGCGATCCGGAAACAGGTGCTTGGCCGCGACCGCTGCGGGCAGGCCGTAGCCCATCGAGCCGGATGTCGGGGCGGCCTGCGTGTTGAACCGGCGAAAACGATGGAAACGATGCAGCCAGGTCGCGTAGTTGCCGGCGCCGTTGGTGAAAATTGCATCCTCGGCGGTGTTCTCCTCGATGAACCGCATGATCGGCCCCATCTGCACATCGCCGGGTCCTGTTTCCGGCGGCGTCGACCATGTGAGATAGGCTTGGTGCATTGCCGCTGTGCGGTCGCTTATCACCGGTTTTGCGGGCGGGCTCAATGTCTCCAGCGCCGCGGCGAAATCGGCGGGTGACGCGACGATCGCGAGATCGGGGCGATAGACGCGGCCAAGTTCGCTTGGATCCGGGTAAACATGCACCAGCGTCTGGCGGGGATAGGGGATATCGATCAGCGAATAGCCCGACGACGGCATTTCGGAAAAGCGACCGCCGATGAGGAGCACGAGGTCCGCCTCTCGGATTTCCTTGGCCAGCGCCGGATTGATGCCGATGCCGACATCGCCTGCATAATTGGGATGCAGATGATCGAACAGCATCTGGCGCCGGAAGGAGCAGCCGACCGGGAGGTCAAACCGCTCCGCAAAAGCCTGGAACTGGCGAATAGCCTGCTCGGTCCACCGCGTGCCGCCGAGGATCGCGATCGGCCCCTCGGCCTTGGCCAGCAGGGCTTCGAGCGCCTTCATCTGGCCGGGGCTGGGATGGCTTTCCACCGGCTGGTAGGGACGTGCCGCAACGGCCTCCGTCTTCTGCGTCAGCATGTCTTCGGGCAGGGTCAGGACCACCGGGCCGGGGCGACCCGAGGTCGCGACCGCGAAGGCGCGGGTGACGAATTCCGGAATGCGGGCGGGGTCGTCGATCTCGCCGACCCATTTGGCGATTTCGGTAAAGGCGCGGCGATATTCGACTTCCTGGAATGCTTCGCGTTCGCGCGCGTCGCGCTGCACCTGGCCGATGAACAGGATCATCGGGATCGAATCCTGCCTCGAAATATGCAAGCCCGCCGAAGCATTCATCGCGCCGGGGCCGCGCGTGACCATGCAAATGCCGGGTTCTCCTGTCAGTCGGCCCCAGGTATCGGCCATCATCGCGGCGCCACCTTCCTGGCGGCAGATCAAGACGTCGATATCAGTATCGTAGAGCGCATCGAGCACGGCAAGATAGCTCTCTCCCGGCACGCAGGACACCCGCTTGACGCCGTTCGCCTTCAACGCCTCGACGATCAGTTCTCCGCCTGTCTTCATGTCCGCTCCTCCCAAAGCTGCTCGAAAACCCTGTCTTAAATCGCCGGCGACACCGGCGCGACGCTGGCGCTCTTGTTGATCTTGCGTTCGCGCCAGATGATGTAGAGGCCGGAAGCGATGATGATCGCGATGCCCAGCCATTTGAGGGCATCCGGCAGGTCGCCGAACACCAGCCAGCCGAAGATCGTCGCCGAGACGATCTCCAGATATTGCAGCGGCGCGAGCACCGAGGCCGGTGCCGCGCGATAGGCATAGACGCCGAGCACGCCGGAAATCGTCGCGGTGACGCCGACCCCGAGTAGATAAAGGCTGGCGGTCATGTCCGGGATGACGGGATCGAAAATCTGCGAACCGGTCCCTTCACCAAAAAAGAGCAATATGCCGCAGAATATCGCTCCCCAGATGCCTGCGTGGAATTGCATCGACCAAGGGTCCTCATTCTGGGCGACGAGGCGCGTTACCAGAAGGAACACGGCCAATCCGAAGGCGGAAACGATCGGCAGCAGCGCGATCCAGCCGACCTCTTGCATGCTCGGCTGGATGACCAGTAGCGCACCGAAAAAGCCGACCGCACAGGCCGTATAGCGGCGCCAGCCGATGGTTTCCTTGAGAAAGATACTGCCAAGGATGGTGAGGATAATCGGCTCGACGAAGAAAATCGCAATGGCATCGGCGACTTCCATTGCCTTCAACGTCGTGATGAAGGACAGCATGGTGACGACCAGAAGGCCGCCGCGCAACATGTGCAGGCCGGTCTTCTTCCAGGTCAGGTCAAGCAGCGTACCCCTGATCAGCACGACCGGCAGGATGAAGATCACCTGCAACACGAACCGGACGGCGGTGATCTGTGCGGACGGGACGGTGGTGATTGCGAGCTTGGCGAAAATATCGATCAGCGGCGAGATCAGGACGGCGATGACCATCAGCGTGAGCCCGAAGGAAACGTCACGGCTTCTGGTCAGTGATGATGAAGTGGGGCTATTGCTCATGTCATGCTTTCGTCAGATCCGCTTGTCCGCGATAACCGCCAGCGACCAGTCGGCAAAGTCCTGCATCGCACGATCGCGTTCGGTTTCGTTCAGCGTCTCGTGGCGCATCGTTGGATAGATGGTCGTTGTCACGCTCTTCAGACCGATCCCGTTCATGCGCTTTGCAAGCCAGCTGACTTCGCGCCCGCCATTCGTCGCCGGATCCTCGCCGCCGCCCGCGAGGTGAATGGGCAGATCCACAGGCAATTTCCGCAGGCGGTCGTACCGGGCACCGGCAAAGGTCAGCTCGAAAAGGTCGATCCACATCGACACGCTGGCATCGAAGCCGCAAAGCGGATCGTTGATATAGAGTGCGACTTCCGCCGGATCATGCGAGAGCCAGTCGAAATCGGTTTTATGGCCGGCGATCGATTTGCCCCAGGCGCCGAAGGTGAGCTTCGGCAGCACACCGCTCGGTACGTCCGAGCCCTTCAGCATCTTTTCAAGGGCAAGAATGGCCTGAGCGGCGCGACCGGCAAGGCCGGGGTTGAAATTGGAGTTCCAGACGGCCAGCCCGGCATAGCGATGAGGGTCGTCTTCCGCTGCGTTGAGCGCGATCAGCCCGCCCATCGAATGACCAAACAGGATGACTGGCAGGCCGGAATGATGGGCACCGACCATGTCGCGCATGGCCCGGACATCGGCCAAGACCTTGGCAACGCCTTGCCTGCCGGCATAACGGCCGAGCGGTGCATCGCTGGCGTGGGTAGCGCCATGGCCGCGATGGTCGTGGGCATAGACGTGAAATCCCCGGGCGGCCATGAAGGCGGCAAAGCGCGCATAGCGGGCGGAATGTTCCGCAAGGCCGTGACTGATCATCAGCACGCCGCGCTCCGGCGAGATTGCTTGCTGACAGCGCCAAGCGAGGGCCGCTCCGCTGGGGCTTCGCAATGTCTCGACCTTGGCGAACACCCCCGAATCCTCCTCGGTGCAATTCCAGTTCCGACAGGTATCAAATTGATTTATCAGGCAAAGGCAATCACCGCGTGGTGCTGGTTTCGCATCACGTCATAAAATATCCGCGTGATAAAGATTCCTGGTTGCATTTTTCCCGTTTTAGTCCTCATATGATCTTTTTTTGTTCTTATTGTACAGGAGGCGGTCATGAACGGAAATGTGAAGTATCTCGCGCTCGCATTGCTGCGTCGCTTGGGCCTCGTCTGGATCGGCGCGATCCTGGCGTCTGCTGCCTTTGCGGCGGAAAAGGCATCGCCTCCACCGGCGAAAACGCAGTATATCCTTGCCGTCAGCTGGCAGCCCGGTTTTTGCGAGACGCGGCCGAACCGCAAGGAATGCGCTGGCCAGACGGCGGATCGGTTCGACGCGACGCACTTTTCATTGCATGGCCTCTGGCCGATGAAGAAGAGCTACTGCGGCGTCGCCGCCGATATCCGCGCCCGCGACAAGAAGGGTAGCTGGCTGGATCTGCCGCAACTGGCAATGGCGGAAGACACGGTCGCCCGTCTGCTCGTCGCCATGCCGGGAACGCAATCGGGGCTGGACCGGCACCAGTGGCTGCGCAGCGGTACCTGCCAGGGCGGCACGGCGCAGGATTACTTTTCGCTTCAGCTGAAGTTTCTGGATGAGCTCAATGGCTCTGCCGTACGCACTTTGTTTGCCGGCCGGATCGGCAAGGAGGTGACGGAAAGCGAGATCAAGCAGGCTTTCGACACGAGCTTCGGTATAGGCGCCGGAGAGCGAGTGCGGATGCGGTGCCAGAAGGCAGGGGCGCGCAGCGTTATCACCGGACTAACGATCGGACTTTCGGGCGATGTTTCAACCGGGTCCGGCCTCTCGACCCTGATCCTTGCCGCTGGGGAGACCGATTTCAAATGCGGCAGGGGCATTGTCGATACGGCCGGCATTCAGTGAATGGCGCTCTTAAAGCCGGTTTCTTCATTGCTCCGGCGGGATAATTCGCCTACATAGCGGGCAAAATCCCATTCCGTCGGAGCAGTCAGTCTATGGCACGTCAATTCATTTATCATATGTCAGGACTGAACAAGTCCTACGGCACCAAGAAGGTGCTGGAGAATGTCCACCTCTCGTTCTACCCGGACGCCAAGATTGGTATCCTCGGCCCGAACGGCGCGGGTAAGTCGACCGTCCTGAAGATCATGGCTGGGCTCGACACCGAATATACCGGCGAAGCCTGGGTGGCTGAAGGCGCGAAGGTTGGTTATCTCGAGCAGGAGCCGAAGCTCGACCCGACGAAGACCGCCAAGGAAAACGTCATGGAAGGCGTTGCCGACAAGACGGCGATCCTCGAGCGCTACAATGAACTGATGATGAACTATTCCGACGAGACGGCCGACGAGGGCGCGCGTCTGCAGGACATCATTGACGGCCAGAACCTCTGGGACCTCGATAGTCAGGTCGAGATGGCAATGGAAGCCCTGCGGTGCCCGCCGGCAGACGCCGACGTGACGTCGCTGTCGGGCGGTGAGCGCCGCCGTATCGCGCTTTGCAAGCTGCTGTTGTCGAAGCCCGATCTGCTGCTGCTCGACGAACCGACCAACCATCTCGACGCAGAGACCATCGGCTGGCTGGAAAACCATCTGCGCCAGTATACCGGTTCGGTCATCATGATTACCCACGACCGCTACTTCCTCGACAACGTCACCGGCTGGATCCTCGAGCTCGACCGCGGCCGCGGCATTCCCTACGAGGGCAACTATTCGGCCTATCTGCTCGCCAAGGCCAAGCGCATGCAGCAGGAATCGCGCGAAGATGCGTCCCGCCAGAAGGCCATCAGCCGCGAGCAGGAGTGGATCGCCTCCAGCCCCAAGGCCCGCCAGTCCAAGTCGAAGGCACGTATCAAGGCCTATGACCAACTGGTCGAGGCGGCCGAGAACGTCCGGCCCGGCGATGCGCAGATCATTATCCCGGTCGCCGAGCGCCTGGGACAGGTCGTCATCGAGATGGAAGGCATCACCAAGGGTTACGGCGACCGCGTTCTGATCGAGGACCTGACCCTGAAGCTGCCGCCGGGCGGCATCGTCGGCGTCATCGGCCCGAACGGCGCCGGCAAGACGACGCTGTTTCGCATGATCACCGGGCAGGAGCAGCCGGACAGCGGCACGTTCCGCGTCGGCAATTCCGTCCAGCTCAGCTATGTCGACCAGAGCCGCGACGCGCTCGATCCGAACAAGACCGTCTGGGAGGAAGTGTCCGGTGGTGCCGAAGTCATCAAGCTCGGCAAGTTCGAAATGAATTCGCGTGCCTATTGCGGCGCCTTCAACTTCAAGGGCACCGACCAGCAGCAGAAGGTCGGCAACCTCTCGGGTGGCCAGCGCAACCGCGTTCACCTTGCCAAGATGCTGAAGTCCGGCGGCAACGTCCTGCTGCTCGACGAACCGACCAACGACCTCGACACCGAAACGCTCGGTGCGCTGGAAGTGGCGCTCGAAAACTTCGCCGGCTGCGCCGTCATTATCAGCCACGATCGCATGTTCCTCGACCGTCTCGCCACGCATATCCTGGCCTTCGAAGGTGACAGCCATGTCGAATGGTTCGAAGGCAACTTCGAGGATTACGAGCAGGACAAGATCCGCCGTCTCGGCGCTGAATCGGTCAATCCGAGCCGCGTCAGCTACAAGCGTCTGACCCGCTAACCGGGTTTACCGGTAAAGGCACGCATCCGGTTTCGGATGCATCTTCGACAGTGTCGCGATGAATGATCAAGGCGGTCCATTTGGATCGCCTTTTTCAGTTGTGCGAACCGCACTTGCCACATTTCAACTTGCGGCAATCTCGAAAATCACATAAACATATCTTTATGTGTTGATGGGGTTTTGCATGGCGCAAGAGCAGGGACTTGGTTTGGATGCGTTGGTCGACGTGCTGAAGGCGGCGGGAGAGCCGACGCGCATGCGTCTTCTCGCGCTGTTGGCGGCAGGCGACCTGACGGTCACCGATCTTACCGAAATTCTCGGCCAGTCGCAGCCCCGAATCTCCCGTCACCTGAAACTGCTGGCGGAGGTCTCGCTGATTGATCGCTATCAGGAAGGGGCCTGGGCCTATTTTCGCCTGAGGGGCGAGGGAGCGGGCGTGGCGCTCGTGCGCGGCCTCCTGTCCGCCGCCGAGGCAGACGACGCGGTCCTTGCGCGGGATGGCGAACGGCTGGCGGCGCTGAAGCTGGCGCGATCGGAGAAGGCACAGGCCTATTTTAGCCGCAACGCAGCAGAGTGGGATGAACTGCGCCGCCTGCATGTCAGCGAGGCGGATGTCGAGGCGGCACTGAAGTCCATGGTCGGGCCGGAGCCTGTCGATGGTCTGCTCGATCTTGGCACCGGCACCGGCCGTATCCTGCAGCTCTTCGAAGGCCTCTATCAGCGCGGCGTCGGCGTCGATGCCAGCCGCGACATGCTTGCGGTTGCCCGTGCCAATCTCGACCGGGCAGGCATCACAAAAGCCTCGATCCGCCATGGCGACATCTTCAACTTGCCGCTCGACGGCCGTCAGTTCGATCTCGTCACCATTCATCAGGTCCTGCACTTCCTGCAGCAGCCTGAGGCGGCGATCGCCGAAGCGGCGCGTATGCTGGCACCCGGCGGCCGGCTGGTGATCATTGATCTCGCGCCGCATGCGCTGGAATACCTCCGCGACGATCATGCCCATGTGCGCCTCGGATTTTCCCGTCAGACGATGGCGGAATGGCTCGAGAAGGCCGGTCTCACCGTCGAACAAACCGTCGATCTGACGCCCGATACCGACCGCGACCGGCAATTGACGGTCACCATCTGGCTTGCCCGCGACAAGCGGCAGGCCGCCGCATCCGAGACACCGGCGGGCAAGCGCGCGCTGGCCCATGCCGGGAGGACATGACATGGCAATACACACCCTTTACCCGGCTGAACGCGGCAACCTGCGACTTTCGTTCGAATATTTCCCGCCGAAGAACGACGAGATGGAAGCCCAGCTCTTCCAGACTGTTTCCGAGCTTGCGGCCTTTAACCCCGCCTTCGTGACGATGACGTATGGTGCCGGTGGCTCCACCAAGGCCCGTTCGCTGACAGCCGTTCGACGGATGATAAACGAGGAGGGCTTTGCCAATACGGCAGCGCATCTGACCTGTGTCGGCGCGCCGCGCGCCGAAGTGGACGAGATCGTCGGCGAATTCATCGAGAGCGGTGTTCGTCATTTCGTGGCCCTGCGCGGCGATCCGCAGGGGGGCATCGGCTCGCGCTACGAGCCGTTCCCCGGTGGTTATGAGAATGCGGCCGCCCTTGTCGCGTCCATCCGTGCACGAGGCGATTTCGAGATTTCCGTCTCCGCCTATCCGGAAAAGCATCCAGAGAGCCCGAATGTTGATGCCGATATCGACATGCTGAAGCGCAAGGTCGACGATGGTGCGACTCGCGCACTGACGCAATTCTTCTTCGACAACAACGATTTCGAGCGCTACCTGGAGCGGGTGCGCCGCGCCGGGATCAATATACCGGTGGTGCCGGGCATTCTGCCGATCAACAATCTGGCCCAGGTCCGCAAATTTGCCGGCCTCTGCGGTGCGACGGTTCCCGATGCGATCGTCACCCGGCTGATCCATCTCGACGAGGCGCCGGAAGAGCGCTTCAAGGAAGCCACGCTGATCGCCGCTGAGCAGATCGTCGACCTGGCACGCCGGGGCCTGCGGGATTTCCATGTCTACACGATGAACCGCTCACCGCTGGTTTCGGCCGTGTGCGATCTCGTCGGCTTCGAGAGAGTCAAGCCTGCCGCTGTCCAGGCGACCGGAGCGGCAGCCTGACGGTCGCCCATCTTTCGGATTTGCAGAAAAAAGCCCTTGAGACGTCACGGTCTCAAGGGCTTTGTTTTTGAGGCAGCTGTGGCTTGGCGGTGATCCTTAGAGCGTGTCACCTTGCTCGATCATGCTGCAATGGATTTACGGTATTAAAGTCCCTTTTTTACCGACTGGACTGATGCCCTTCAGATGAAGAGCATGGTGGCTACGAATACGAACGCTGCACTTATCATGAGGACATTCAACGAATGTGTAAGTCCCATAACCGGCCCTCCTTGCGTTGACCCTCGGAAGATAGGGTGAAAATGTCACGCGTGAAAGGAAAAGTTATGCTGCGTTGCGGGATGGCACGTGTCGCGGACGGTTATTCACAGGCCTAAATCAATGATTAAAATGACATTTATTGGCCGCCACAATTTTTTCACAATCTCTTCATTCTGGTTAATGTAACGCGCTGAAATGCGCCGTGAGTGACCAATTGGACACATTCCCGCGTGTGCGATTTCGCCGTTACCCTTGGCGACGCCGAAGGATGCGACCGTCGAGAACCACAAGCCCGGCGGCAATCAACAGCATGCCGGCGATATCGGTCGCTTCCAGTGTTTCGCCAAGAAACAGGAACCCGAGCAAGATGGCGCTGGGCGGAACCAGCAGCGTGACCAGCGATGTATTCGTGGCGCCTGCGCGGCTCATGATCCGGAAGAACAGGATATAGCCATAGGCGGTCGAAATGAGCGCGAGCGCCAGAACGGCCAGCACGGAGGTCATCGGCGGCATGGCCAGTGTCCAGGGCTTGTCGATGATCAGGGACAACGGCAGCATGATCAGCGACGAGGCCGTCAGTTGCCCGGCAGCCGTGACCGGCGGCGCCAGTCCGCGGAAGCGTTTGCCGTAGGTCGCGGCAAAGCCGTAGCTCACGGCGGCAACAACCGGAAAGAGCAAGGCCCAGAGCGGAATATCGCTGCCGGATGCGGTGAGGCCGGGCAGGGCGCTCGGTCCGATCAGCACGGCCGTGCCTGCAAGGCCGAGCAGGCAGCCGGCGATCTTGGCAAGGCTGAGTTTCTCGTCCTGGGTCATAGCGTTGGCGATCAGCACGGTCCAGACTGGCGTGGTCGCGTTCAGGATCGCGGCGAGACCGGCGCCGATCTGCGTCTGTCCGAGAAAGATGAACGTGTGCGGGATGGCGTTGTTGATCAGCCCCAACAGCAGGAATTGCGGCCAGCGCGCGGCCAGTTCCCGATAGATGTCGAAGCGTCCGAAGATGTAGATGTGCAGCGCCAGTGCAGCAAGCGCGACGCGCAGGAGAACGAGCGTGAAGGCCGGAACATGCTGGATCGCGATGCGCGCGAAGAAGAAGGATCCGCCCCAGATCAGCCCGAGCAGTGCCAGCAGCCCCCAGGTAGCCAGTGTCATTCGATTTTGGGTATCGCTTGTATTTGCCTGCATTCGACTTGACCTTGCCTTGTCGCCTTCGGATCATGGTGAGGGTTAAGGCCTGACGTTGAAATTTGCCACCCGATTCTTGGGGTGGGGTGAACATGAAGGACAATCTGCTGGAGTCCGCCGCGACACACGCCATGACCGCAGCCGCGCATGAGGGGCAGGGGCTCATTTCCATCGCGATCGTCGTTGCTGTGGCCGCTTTTCTGGGCCTCGGCTTCCTGCGTTTGCGCCAGCCGCCATTGGTCGGCTTCATCCTTGCCGGGGTGGCGCTGGGGCCGACCGGGTTCGGCTTCATCTCATCGAGCGGCAATGTCACGCTGCTGGCCGAAATGGGCGTCGTCGTCCTTCTGTTCTTCATCGGCATGGAATTGTCGATCAAGGCCTTCGTTCTCAGCCTGCGGCAGTCGGTTATGGTGGCCGGTGGCCAGGTCGTGGCTGCCATAGCCGCGGCAGCCCTCATTCCGCTGATCACCGGGGCAAGCCTTGCCGAAGGGCTTATCCTTGGTTTCGTCATCGCCATGTCCTCCACGGTCGTTGCCATGAAGATGCTGGAGGATATGGGGGAATTGCGCAGCGAAACCGGTCGAATCGCGGTTGGCGTGCTGATCGCACAGGACATCGCCGTCGTGCCGATGCTGATTCTCGTCTCCAGTCTCGGCGGCGAGGAACAGCATGTGCCGACCATCATCGCGAAGATGATCATCGCCATTTCCATCCTGGCGGCACTGCTATGGTGGTTCGGGCATCGGGGGAAACTGAAAATCCCCTTCAGCGCCGAGATGGAGGACAAGGTCGAGATCCTGGCGCTCGGTGCGCTGGCGGTCTGTTTCGGGGCTGCGGCGATCTCGGGTCTTGCCGGCATGTCACCGGCTTACGGGGCGTTTCTCGCCGGCATCGTTATTGGCAATTCCACTCTGCGCAGCCGCGTCATTCCGGTGATCGAGCCGATCCAGAGCGTGTTGCTTGTCGTTTTCTTCCTGTCGATCGGGCTGTTGATCGATCTTGATTTTATCGCGGCGAATGTCTGGTCGGTCCTGCTTGGAGCGCTGCTTGTTGTCGCGGCAAAGACGGCTCTGAACATCTTCCTGCTGCGCAAGACCGGTTCGTCACCGCAGGTCGCATTGGTCGCGGGTCTGTCCATGGCGCAGATCGGCGAATTTTCCTTCGTGCTGGCCGCGGCCGGCCTTGGCGCCGGCGTGCTGCGGTTCGAGACCTACAAGGTAGCGATCGCCGTTACCGCGCTGTCGCTGCTCGTCTCGCCGCTTTGGGTCAGCATGATGCACCGACTGGAAAACATCGCCTCCGATCACCTGCAGACCTATCGGGAGGCCTTTGCGGTCGCCTATGCTCGGGAGCTGGCGGAACTGTCGAAGCGGGGTGCTGCGCTCGATGGTGCGCGCTGGTCGCTGAGGGTGCGCTATCGCGCCTTCCGCCTTGCCCGCCACCACCGGCGGCGGGCAAAGATGCCGTCTGATATTAAAAAGGACGATTAGAGCGCGTCGAGAACGGCTTGGGTCGCCCAGCCATCCGCGGGGAGTCCCAGACGCTGCTGCTCCTTCTGCAGGGCTGCACGCGTACCCGAGCCGAGAATGCCGTCGATCTTGCCGACATCATGCCCCATGCCCTGCAGTTTGGTCTGCAGCGCCTTCATGCCCTCGTCGTTCAGGCCCGGCTCCGGATGATGCGTGTCATATGCAGGTGCACCGGCAAGGCGGGTCGCGAAATAGGCGGCCGAGGTCGTGTAGATGAACGACTGGTTCCATTCGAGATAGATGTTGAAATTCGGATAGGTCAGGAAGGCAACGCCATGGCGGCCCTGCGGAATGACCAGCGAGGCAGCAAGCTGCGGGAAGGCCGTGTTACCGTCGCGCGGAGCTACTCCGAGCTTGAACCAGTCGCCGGCGGTCATGCCAGTCTGCAGGCCGGTTTTCTCCCAAGGCAGGTTTTCCGGCAGGTTCACTTCCTGGATCCAGGGCTGGCCGGCGGTGTAGCCAAGGCTCTTGATGAACTTGGCAGCCGTCAGGATCGCATCCGGGGAGCTTTCCTTGAGGTTCACATGTCCGTCGCCATCACCATCCATGCCCTGGGCAATGATATCCTCCGGCAGCATCTGCACCTGGCCGATTTCGCCGGCCCATGCGCCGGTCGTCGTCGCCGGGTCGAGGTCGCCGTGCTGGACCATCTCGATTGCGGCAATCAGCTGCGGCCGGAACATTTCCGGACGGCGGCAGTCATGCGCCAGCGTCACCAGTGCGTTGCGGGTGTTGAAGTCACCCTGCACGGCGCCGAAATCAGTTTCCATCGCCCAAAACGCGGTAATGACCGGGGCGGGGACGCCGAACTCCTTCTCGGCGCGATCGAAGACGGCGGCATATTCCTTCATCTTCTTGGCGCCGATATCGAGGCGCGCCTTGCTGACGGTGCGCTGCGAAAATTCGGTGAAGCTCTGCTTGAACACGCCCTGTGCGCGGTCGCGGCCCAGCACCTTCTCGGAAATGGCGGAGCCTGCGAGCGCGCGATCGACCACATCGGCCGGAATGCCCTTGCCGACAGCCTCTGCCTTCACCCCTTCCAGAAAGGTTGCCAGATCACCTCCGCAAGGTGCGGCCGGAGGGGCGGCTTCCTGAGCGAGTGCAGTCGACGTCAAAAGGGTGAGGAAACCGATCGAAAGAACGGAGCGCAGTGTGCCGCGTGTCATCGCAAGTCCTTGTTTGGCAGGGCGGGGTTGTCAGGTCGAATCCGGCCGGGCTCGGCCGAAAAGACAGGGCCGATGCCGTCGCGGCAAGGTATGAGAGCCGCTGTCGCACGGCAATGGGGCTGAAAGAAGAATTACCGTGTGCCGCGGGGAAATTTACGGTGTTGGACGCGGTTTCGAAACGGCTGCGACCCAATTCTTCCAGTTCTTCGGCGATCCGGCAAAGACGTTGATATCGGTATTGCCTTCGATGCCGGGAATGACGCCGGTGCTGGTATATTGCCAGAAGGCCCAGCGGCGCTCCTCATAGATTTTCGTCGGGTGCGCGGCGACCGAGCGGACCCAGAAATGGTAGTCGTTGAACTGGCCGACGAGATTGTCGCGGTGGAAATCGACCGACGTATAGATGATCGGGCGCTTGCCGTAGTGGGCTTCCAGGCGATCCATGAAGCGCTTCATTTCCGTCTGCACCGTCAGCGGCGACGGGCGGTAGGTGCAGGTCTTGGATTCGCCGTTCCATTCGACGTCGAGAACCGGCGGCAGGTAGACCGCGCTCTTCGGAACATTGGCGATGAACCAGTCGGCCTGCTGGTCGGCCGTCGAGCAGAAATAGTAGAAGTGATAGGGCGCATAGGGCAGGCCAACGGCGCGGGCGCGCTGCCAGTACTCGTTGAACTTGGCGTCGATCCGGTCCTTGCCTTCGGTTGCCTTGATGAAGGCGAAGGAAACGCCGGATGCCTTGACCTTCGTCCAGTCGACATCACCCTGCCATTTCGACACGTCGATGCCGTGGATATTGTGGTGGTGCGGTGTGCGCTCGCCGAAATCCTGCGGGTCCTTGTCATGGAATTTGGGCGGGATCGACGCCGTCGAAACGAGATCGTAATCCGTCGTCGAACAGGCGGACAGAAGCGTCACAATGGGCAGCAGAGCCAGGAGAAGCCGGCGCATGAGGTATCCGTTCTGAATCGATCGACGATGCTGCCTCACACGATGATATCCGCTAATGTGATCATCCCCCAGGAGGCGTGAACCTCATCTTCACCATATCATCGTAAAAAATGGGTTAGTTTCAAGCATAATCGCCGAAACACCTCCGCTACCCCCGAGGCAATCGAGTGGCAGCGGTGATCATAATGGCAAGGGATCATTATGCGGAGCTTGTGAGGCGGCTTATGACGGGCGACGGTAGACGAAAAGCCAGGCATAGCCGCGGCCGAGCGGCCGGAATTCGACCGAGTGGCCGGCGCGTGCGGCCTTGTCTTTCAGCACCGAAACAAGCGCATCGCGCGGGGTGACGTGAAAGCGCGTCAGCCACGCCTGCAGCCCGCGCCGGAACAGACCGGGCAGGCGTTCCTGCTGACCAAAATCGGCAATATGCAGCGAGCCACCGGGGTTAAGGGCCGCGATCGCGGCATCGATCGCCTTTTCCCAGTCCGGAATCATCGACAGGGCATAGGAGATGACGATGCGATCGAAACCGGTCTGGCCAAATTCCGACGGCGTGAAATCCGTGGCATCTGCAACGCGCAAAACCGTCTGGTGAAAACCGGCCTTGCGCAGCTTCGCCTCGGCCGAAATCAGCATTTCGGCTGAGATGTCGAGGCCGAACAGCTGCGCCTTGGGAAAGTGTTTGCCGATCATC
Source organism: Rhizobium sp. Leaf453 (assembly GCF_001425605.1). Classification (GTDB taxonomy): domain Bacteria; phylum Pseudomonadota; class Alphaproteobacteria; order Rhizobiales; family Rhizobiaceae; genus Pararhizobium. Next base: position 227,811 of record NZ_LMRG01000023.1, read on the forward strand.
GCGAGGTTGCGGCCTGTGCCGCAGCCCACTTCGAGCACGCTGCCGCTGGCTGGCACGTCCAGCCCGTGGATCATCGTGTCGCGGCCGAACAAGTAGTATTTCCGCGTCAGATCGTAGAAGTGCCGCTGCGTGCGGTACATCCGGTCCATGCGCCGGGCGTGGCTGTCGCCCACGGTGTCGATTGCGGTCATGCCGTCTTCCGGTAGATATGGAAGCCGCCATAGATGGCCGAGCGGTCCTTGATGTTCAGCGCCTGCGATTGCTCCGCGTCATAGGACCACTGGCCCAGCAGTGTCTGCGACACACGGCCTTCGAGAATGCTGGCTTCGGCGGCGGTGCGGAAGATGACAACGGCGCCATCGGCTGCGGTGCGGGTGATTTCCGTCCAAAGGTCGTTGAGTTGCTTGTCGGTCATCCAGTCCTGCGCATCGAGCAGGACGTAACGATCGACGGAGCCGGCCGCTTTTTTCGATAGGAGAACAGTGAAGCTCTCGTGATGGACATGCACGCGTTCGGCATTGTTGCGGATCGTCTCGTGGCGGCTTGCCTGCAGATAGACCGGCAGTTCACCTTCGTGCGGCATAGGATAGCGGCGGGCGAAAGCCTGCCAGGCAAAGTAGTTTTCCCGCAACGGGAAGTGACAGCAGAGCTTTTCCAGCCGCTGGCGCAGAACGCCGGCCAGCGACTTCTCGTCGCTCAGGCTTGCCAGTTCGTCGAATTGCTGCGGCGGGATGCCGAGCCCGAACAGCGAACTCTTGCGGCTGGTGATCCAGCGGATGACCGGACGGTCGAACAGCGGGGCCAGGCGCTCGTCGAAGAACTGGCGCTGTTCGCGCATCGAGCGGGCATTGGCGAGTTCACTGGGATCGACACCGTGCAGGCGGGCAAGCAGATGGCCAAGGCCGATGAAGCGGCCGAGAAGGCCGGTGCGATAGATATTCTTGCCGAACACCCGGATACGGCGCTGGCCGGTCAGGCCGCGGCTGTTCCAGTATTTCCGGGTCGCATTGTCGAGCTTCGGCGCGATGAAGAGATCGTAGGCCTGGACGTTGCTGGCGTGATCGTGGCGCGCCAGGAAGCGGACGATGTCCTGATGGCCGGGCAGGTGACGGAAGGCGGCGAGCTTCAGCCGGTTCAGCGCCACATGGTGCGGATTGAGATCAACGACGTCGATGCGTTCGGGAGCTGCCGAAAGGTAGGCCAGCATGTTGCAACCGCCGGAGCCGATCGTGACGATATGATGCTCCGGTCGAATCTGCATTGCGGCCATATCGACGGCCGGGTCTTCCCAGATCTGCGGATAGACGAGGCCGGTGAAGAGAAGCCCGAAAAGTCGCTCAGACAGGCCATCAAAGCTCAAGGCCTTGTGCTGGATCAGTGCTGTTTTGAGCTTCTGGTTCTTCTTGCCGTAGCCTGCATCTGGTGCGAGATCGGTCATGTCAGCCTGCCATCCGTTGACGATGCCGCGCTTCTAAGACGAGTCCGCTACACTTTGATGACGGCCCGCTTATACAAATTCTCATCCATAAGATTTGATTAAGTTTGTCTGTGTTAGACAGGCCTCGTCTTTTTCGGGGCGCTAACATGATGTTAAAGTCTTTTCTGCCGAAATCGGAGCAGCGCTACGCCGCAATGGGCGCGGCGATCGGGGCGCTCTTTCCGGCAATCTGCGTTTTTTATGACAGCCTTACAGACAGCAGCTATGGATTCTGGGGAAACGGTGCACCGACCTCGGCGTCGATCGCCGTCACTCTAATGCCGGTTGTGTGTGGCATCCTGTTTCACCAATGGGGCCGCTTGCGCAATCGCCTGATCGCGGAACTTCAGCAGCGCCGGATCACCGAGGAAGACCTGCAGCGTGTCGTGCACACCGATCAGTTGACCGGTATTGCCAACCGATTCGCCCTTGAGCGCGACATTCGCGAGCGGCTATCCGCGCAAGCGAAGGCACACGACCGCATTGCCCTGCTGCTGCTTGATCTCGACCGCTTCAAGTTCGTCAACGATTCCATGGGCCATGATGTTGGAGATGAGCTGCTCGTCGCGCTCAGCAAACGGCTAATTCGGGCGCTGTCGGATACGGCGAAGGTTTATCGTCTGGGCGGCGATGAATTTGTCATCGTCGTCGCCGGCGCTCCATCGGACGGCAAGATCAACGATATCTGCGCGATGATCAAAAGCCTGTTCATCGAGCCCTTCGACCTTTCCGGAGCACAGTTCTGGACGGGCGGCAGCATCGGCGTCGCCTATGTCGAGACGGGCGACGAGACCATGTCGGCAGTGCTGAAGCGCGCCGACCTCGCCCTGTACAAGGCCAAGGAAATCGCTGGTAACAGCCATATGCTCTACGAGCCGGACATGGCAGCGGAAGCATTCCGAAAAGGTGAGATGGAGTACGATCTTTCCCGGGCGCTCGCTGCCGGCGAGTTCTTTCTGGAATATCAGCCGATCGTCGGCATCGAAAGCCGCGCCATCCGTTCGTTCGAGGCGCTGATCCGCTGGCGCCATCCAGAAAAGGGCATCATTCCGCCGGACCAGTTCATCGCCTCGGCCGAAAAGACCGGCCTGATATTGCCGATTGGCAATTGGGTCATTCGGACGGCATGTCTGGAGGCTATCCGCTGGCCGGCGCCGACAGGGGTTGCGGTCAATGTCGCCGGCGATCAATTCAAGGACCGCGCCTTCGTCTCGCATGTGAAGGCCTGCCTCGCCGAAGCCGGGCTCGCTCCCGGTCGCCTGACGATCGAGGTTACCGAATCGATCTTCCACGTTGATGCCGAGGTTATCAGCAAGAGCCTCGAGGAACTTCGTGCCCATGGCGTGCGCATCGCGCTCGATGATTTCGGCATCGGCTTCTCGTCGATCAACAATCTCCGGCGTTTTCCGCTCGATCAGTTAAAAGTCGACCGCTCCTTCACGCGCTCGATGCTCGGCAATCAGCGCGATGCGGAACTGGTCGATATCATCCTGCAACTCGGCAACACGTTTCAGGTTTCCACAACCATCGAAGGTATCGAGACCGAGGGGCAGATGGAATTCGTCCGTGCCCTCGGCGCTTCGGAGGCGCAGGGATTCCTGATATCGCGACCGGTTTCCGCCAACGACGCGCTGACCATCCTGCAGCGTGAATCGACGAAGCAGGCGGCGCGATCAACGGGTTAGAAACATTTCTCGCACCAAAGTGATTGCCATAAAGCCTTCCTAAATCCATGGAATCCTGTTTTTGTGGCCATGCAGGGGCGTGCGTCAAATATCATGCGCAAGGTCGCTGTAAGACGTGAAAGACGCCCCATATTTAATCTTGGATCGATCCTGATCCAAAGAATAGTGCGGGGGCGAAGCAGGGGCATTGCGTATGCGCAAAAAATGGTTGTGGCTCGCCGGCTCGATCCCCGCCGCTCTTGCAGCAGTGGCGACCTGGCTTGTCGTGATGCCGCCGGAGCTCCTGCGTGTCGGCGATGGTTATGCCGCCAAGATCGTCTGCTCCAATGTCTTCGTCGCCGGGCGGGATTCGCAGGCCGTTCTTGCTGACGATGTGCAGGCACCGGGGCATCCGCTGCTGCGCCTTGTGCGCATCTCCGTTGACGAAACCCGCAAGACCGTGACGGCCCGCATGTTCGGTTTTGCCGCCCCCGGTCACGCCATCTATCGCGAAGGGCTGGGCTGCACCAATGTGACAGAAGGCGAATTTGCCGCATTCCCGGGCAATCGCCAGCTTCGCCGTCGCGCGCCGCAGGCCGACGATGCCAAGCCCTGGCCGGATGGTAGCGGCACGACGATCAATCCGGCGGTGCAGACATTGGTGATGGATAGCCAACTCGCTGGTCCTGGCATGCGCGCCATCCTCGTGATCAAGAACGGCCGAATCCTCGCCGAGACCTATGCGGACGGTTTCAACAACGCAACGCCGCTGCTCGGCTGGTCGATGACCAAGTCGGTAACGGCGGCGCTGATCGGGCTTCGGATTCGTGACGGGCAAATGGCGCTGGATCGCACCGAACTTCTCCCGCAATGGCGCAATGATCCGCGCAGTCAGATCAAGCTGGCCGACCTGATGGGCATGCAGAGCGGCCTGCAGTTCAATGAGGATTATGGTGACGTCACCGACGTTACCCGCATGCTGTATCTCGAAGGCGACATGGCCGATTTCGCCGCGGACAAGTCTCTGGAAGCCAAGCCGGGTGAGCGCTTCAACTATTCGAGCGGCACCACGACAATTCTCTCACGCCTCTGGATGGATACGTTCGGCAGCGTGCGCGAGGCCCTGACCTTTCCACGTGCGGCGCTCTTCCGGCCGCTCGGCATGAACAGCGCCGTGCTGGAACCGGATGCGCACGGCACCTTTGTCGGCTCCTCCTACATGTATGCCACCGCACGGGACTGGGGGCGTTTCGGCCTGTTTCTTCTGCAGAACGGTGCCTGGAATGGCGAGCAACTGCTACCGGAGGGTTTCGTCGACTTCATGCGCACGCCGACCAAGGCGTCCGACGGGCGATACGGGGCAGGGCAGGTCTGGACGAAGTACGGTCGTGATGGCGGCCCAGCGCTGCCGCCCGATGCTTATTGGCTGCAGGGGCATGACGGCCAGACGGTGATGCTGGTGCCGTCGCTTGGGCTGGCGGTTGTGCGCATGGGGCTGACACCCTCGCGCAGCGGTTATGACGTCCGCGTGCTGGAGGCCAAAATAATAGAGGCGGTCAAGTGACCGCCTCTGGTAAGTAGTTTCGTCGGACGATATCGCCGGTTTTATCGCATGCCGAGCGTGTCGAGCAGGCCCTTGCGTTTGGCGTGATAGTAGTAGCCGCTGGCATAAAGCTTGACCGCGCCATCGTTCTGGTTGTCGGCCACCATCCAGGCGCCGGCCAGGTATTTCGTCGCGTATTTCAAGTTGGTTTCGGCGTCGAACAGGCCTTCAGCCGGCCCTTCGTAGCCCAAGCCCTTGGCCGTGTTGTAGCGGATCTGCATCAGGCCGTAATTGCCTGCGTGATAGGCGCGCGGATTGTAGGTGCTTTCGCGCTTGACGACGCGATGAACCAATTCTTCCGGAATATTGTTGAGCTTGGCGTAATAGGCGATCAGACGGTCGAGTTCGGGGCGAGAGCTTGTCGGCTTCTCTGTGATTCCCAAAGTGTCCGGAATAGCCTTTGCCATTGCGATGGCGCTCTGGCCAAGGGAGGGCTTGGGCATCGGTACGATCATGCGCTTGGCAACGAGCGTCTCAAGGCCGACCGGCTCGCCCGTATCGAAATCCGATTCCATGGCGGCCATCATGACCATGCCCTGCGGAATCTGCGGTGCGGTTTCGGTGGTGGCCGGCACCAGTGCATTGGCGGTTTGCGGCACGGCCGCGGCATTCAGTGCCTGAACGCTCGCGGAAGCCTGCTGGGGTGTCACCAACGCGTTGGCGGCGGACGGCGTTGCTACAGCTGTGTTCGCAGTTAACGGCGTGGTTGCCGCGACTTGCGCAGTTGCCGTTTCGCCGGGCTTCATCATCGCTGTTTCCGCAGCAAGAGCGGCGGCTGTCGCGGTTGTCGCGCCATCCGGTGTCGGTAGAGCGTAAGCCGTCATTTCCGTTCCGGGCTTCGGCAGCGGGGTCACCGTCTGCACCGCCATCAGCTGTTCCATCGGCGTCCGCTCGACACTCGAACAACCGCCAAGCAGCGTCGCCGAGATCAGGGCGCAGGCCGTAACGGCCGGTTTATTAACGGAAAATCGGGGTTTTGCCATGCTGTCGCTTTCATGCTGGCAGGCAAATCAGAGCCTGCAAATCAGCGGTCAAAAACCGCCATGCGCGAAACTTCATTAACCTATAGGGCTGCGAACCGCAAGCAGGGGGCGACGTTTCAGGTCGCGGCCCGCCTCAGACCGGCCGTCAGAAGCCCTGCGCCGACAAGCAAAGTGCCTCCCGTCCGGTTGACGATCCGCTGAACGTTCGGCTTGCGGATGGTCTTGCGCGCGGCTGATGCCATCAGCGCATAGGTGGTCGCGTTGACGGTGGCGAGGACCAGAAATGTCGTCTCGAAGATCAGCATCTGATTGAACAGCGGGCGGCTGAGATCGAGGAATTGCGGCAGGAAGGCCACGAAGAAGACGATGCTCTTCGGGTTCAGCGCCGTGACGATATAGGTGTGCAGGAAAATCCGCATGGGCCGTTCAACCGGGACGGCCATGGTGCCGTCGGCTGATTCCTGGGCGATGGGCGCCCGCCAAAGCTTGATGCCGAGCCAGATCAGATAGGCGGCGCCGACCCATTTGAGGACGGTAAAGATCGCGGCAGATGTGGCGAGCAGGGCGCCGAGGCCGAGCATGGAGGCGGTCATTGCGGTGAAATCGCCGAGCGCAACACCGGCGACGGTAGCGCCGGTCGTCTTGCGGCCATGGCCGAGCGCGTAGGAGATGACGAGCAGGATGGTCGGACCGGGAATGGCCAGCATAATGGCGGAGGCGGCGACGAAGGCCAGCCAGTGTTCGATCGACATGAAAACGGCTCCGTTTGAACGTGGTCTTCCATCGAAGAAGCCATGCGCAAAAGGAGCCGTCAAGTGTGATTCCCCGAAGGAAATTCGGGGCTGTCTCAACAGTTGACCTGAAAGAATCAGTGAGCGTTTTTCCACTTCTGGCCGATGGCATCCATCACTTCGCCGAACCACTTGATCGACGTGTCGAAATGCTTGCCGCCCTTGATGCGCGGGAATTCGATCGTCCGCAGCTTGCCGTTCTGGTCTTCGTCATGGCCGGTAACGCCGGAAACCTTGTTCAGCGCGCTTTCGACCGCGAGATCGACCATGCCCTGAATGAGGCGCAGGTCGTCGGCATTGGCGGGCGCCGAGCGGGCATAATAGCCGGATTTCTGCACCATCGAGCGCTCCGCGCCGAGCAGGGCAGCGAATTGCTTCTGGAACCAGCCGCCGACATTGATCGTGTCGATTTTCACATGGCCGAAGGCGTCGCGCTTGACAGCTTCGCCGGACGCTTCGCGCTCGGCGACCACGGCGTCGAGGCAGGCGCCTTCCGAGATGAATAGGGTGACGAATCCGGTCTTGTCCATGATCTGGCGCAGACGTTCGGCTTCCTCTTCGAGGTTGAAGGCCGTCTCGGGCAGGTAGAGGCCGTCGATATTCTTCATCTGGCGGTTCATCATGAAGCCGTCGACGAATTCCCGGTCATCGATGTGCTGGCAATAGGCGCGCGCGGTGGCGGCGGTCAGCCAGCCGCAATGGCGGCCCATGACTTCATGCACGACCAGAGTGCGAGGTGCCGCGCTCTGTTCGTTGCTGACATTGTCGAAGAACTTCGCACCGTACTCGGCGGCCGTCCACGCGCCGAGCGACTGGCGGATCGGCACGACGTCGTTGTCGACAGTCTTCGGCAGGCCGACCACGGTCAGATTGTAGCCGTTCGCGCCGAGATAGGCGGCAAGGTCTGCCGCGGTCGTATTGGTGTCATCGCCGCCGATCGTGTGCAGGATAGTGATGCCGTCGGCGGCCAGCCGTTCGGCAGCCACGCGCAGCGGGTTCTGGCCTTCCTTGACGAGACCGCGTTTGACGCAGTCTGCGGTGTTGGTCAGCTTGACGCGGCTGTTGCCGATCGGCGAGCCGCCATGGCGATGAAGAATGTGCGCCTTTTCCCGCATGTCGCGGGTGACTTCGATTCGATCGGCAAGCAACAGGCCTTGATAGCCTGAGCGATAGGCGACCAGTTCGATGTCCGGGGCAACATCCGTGTAGCGCTCGATCAAACCACCGACAGCGGAAGACAGGCAGGGCGCGAGCCCGCCTGCGGTCAGCATTGCAACTTTCTGTTTGGGCATGGTTCCTCCTCAGGGATGTCGGCGGTATCGTTCGTCGCTTCTCTATCGCAATTCCCATGGAAGTTAAATGACATACAGGAGGGGACATCATCCGATGCGCGCCTTCCTTCCGAGCAAGGTGATCAGGGTGATGGCACAGGCGGAACCGATCCCGGACCTGAACTTGGGTCGACAGGGCATGGTGCGCTGCCCGAGTTATCATCGATGCTGAACATCCCGCTCTCGCCGGGAACCGTTTCCCGCGAAATTCATTTGCCTTATCGGACGATCGCTGGCATGAATGTAAAAATAGTGAGGTGCCATCACAAATTCGTCATTTGGCCCTCGAGGTCGGGATTGCTGCCTTGCAATATGTCCTGAATTCTGGTCATGCTGAAGACCAGTGGGTGCATTTTCAGATGACGATAGGCCGTCTGGCCAGACTGGTATATCCGCTCCGACATACGGTCCCGGCGGTTCGCCCCAACCTTTGTTTATGAAGAGATCATGGGAAAGCACGTAGCCATATCGCTCTGGGACAGCATTCTCAGCATCGTCAACGCGACGGGCAATGCGCTCGCCGGCGTGGTCGAGGCAATCCGGACGCTGTTCGAAGGTGATCCGGAAACCCGCCGCAAGGTGGCCTTTTCCGTCGCCATGATCGCCCTATCGGCGAAGATGGCGAAAGCCGATGGCATTGTGAGCGAGGCCGAGGTTTCGGCTTTCCGCGATATCTTCAAGTTTCCGGACGATCAGGCCCAGAACGTCGCGCGGCTCTACAATCTCGCCCGACAGGACGTTGCCGGTTACGAGGCCTATGCTGAGAAGCTCGCGTCGCTTTGCGTGTCCTGCGAGCAGAACTGCCCGGTGCTGGAAGACATCATCGATGGCCTGTTCCACATCGCCAAGTCCGATGGCGCGGTCCATGAAAAGGAACTGGCGTTCCTGACGCGCGTCGCCGAAATCTTTCATATGAAAGAAGAGCGTTTCCAGGAAATCATGGCGCGGCATGTCCATGCCGGTGTCGATCCCTACAAGGTGCTGGGTGTCTCGCCGAAGGACGATTTCGCGGATATCCGCAAGCGGTACCGTGTGCTGGTCTCGGAAAATCATCCGGACATGCTGGTGGCTCGCGGCGTTCCGCAGGAACTCCATGCGCTTGCCAATGACCGCATGGCCGCGCTCAATGCCGCCTATGAGGCCATCGAGAAAGAACGCCGCGCCGCATGACGGATTTCGCCTGCGACTACCCGGCCGCGCGTGTCGTGCCGTCGCCCAACCATGGCGAGCGGGTCGGCGTCGAGGCGCCGGACATGATCATCCTTCATTATACCGGCATGGAGACGGCGGCAGCCGCGCTCGACTGGCTGTGTCGTGAGGAGAGCCAGGTTTCCAGCCATTACTTCGTCCATGAGGACGGTCGCGTCGATCAATTGGTCGCCGAGAACCGTCGTGCCTGGCATGCGGGCAAGAGCATCTGGAAGGGCGAAACCGATATCAACTCCCGTTCGATCGGCATCGAGATCGCCAATGCCGGCCACCCCGGCGGGCTGCCGGATTTCCCGCCGGAGCAAATCGTTGCCGTCGTCGAACTGTGTCGAAACTGTGGCGAACGCTGGTCGATCGCTCCCGAACGGGTGCTCGCGCACAGCGATGTCGCCCCCATTCGCAAGGTCGATCCGGGCGAAAAATTCCCTTGGGCGACGCTCGCTGCGGGTGGAGTAGGGCACTGGGTTGCACCGGCTCCGATCGGTGGCGGCCGCTTCTTCCAGCGTGGCGATCAGGGCCAGCCCGTCGAGGCGGTGCAGAGCATGCTGTCGCTCTACGGCTACGGAATTGAAGTCACAGGCGTTTTTTGCGAGAAGACGGAGGGCGCGGTGGCCGCGTTCCAGCGCCATTTCCGCCCCGCTCAGGTCGATGGTATCGCCGATATCTCAACACTCGATACGCTGCACCGGCTCCTGTCCGCGCTGCCGAATTTCAGCGTCTGAACACCTACGGAGACATGCCCGCCGGCTGTCCCGAATTCGCGTCGTCTCACTAGTTTTGTGCGCTGCCACATCATCACCATGATGCGCAGGTTTTTTGCGGTCATACCAAACCGCAGGTGATTTGCACGGCTTCGGCCTTCTCCTGTTGACGATGAGAATCGGGACGTTTGACGGCAGGGCAGGGTGCGCCCTCAACGTCATCCGCCTGAAATTTGGAGACTTCAATTTACATGAGACTATCGAAATTTGCTGCGGCGGCGGCATGCTTCTGCATGCTGTTTTCCGGGATTGAGACGTCGTATGCCGGGGGCAAGGACGATACCATCACATCCGCCATTCCATCCTTCACGCGAACGACGGGATATCCGGTTCCGGATGTTTCCTTCAAGCATTCAGCCTATGCCGATCTGATCCAGACCTATGCCAAGCAATACGGCGTCCCCGTCGATCTCGCCCATGCGGTGATCAAGGTCGAAAGCAATTTCAACCCGAAGGCCCGCGGGAGCGCCGGCGAAATCGGCCTGATGCAGATCAAGCCCGCCACGGCGCGGATGATGGGCTATTCCGGCGGCAAGGCCGGCCTGTTCGATCCCGAGACCAATATCAAGTTCGGCTTGAAATATCTCGCCGAAGCGCATGAGCTTTCGGGCGGTTTCACTTGCGGTACCATCCTGCGCTACAATGCGGGCCACGGCGCCCGGAAGATGAACCCGGTCTCGCGCCGCTATTGCGGCAAGGTGCAGGCAATCATCAATTGATGCTGATGATGCCGGCCTGATGGTAACGCGTCCTGCCCGGCATTTTTCCGATCCGAGGGTGTCAGCCGTGTCGCCTCGTGATATCCCCGCCTGATCTTTGCGAGGAGTGCGGATCATGGCGGAAACATTCGATTTTATCATTGTCGGCAAAGGCATGATGGGGGCGGCCGCCGCCCGGCATCTGGCATCAAGCGGCGCCCGGATCGCGCTGATCGGGCCGGATGAGCCGCAGGACTGGGGAAATCATCAAGGCGTCTACTCCAGCCATTACGACAATGGCCGGATCACCCGGACGATCGATCCGGATCCGGTCTGGGCTCTTCTGGCCCGCCGTTCGATCGAGCGTTACGGCAAGATCGAATCCGAAAGCGGCATCGGCTTCTATAGCGAAGCGGGGTGCCTGATCACCGGCCCCGCGCCGGGTGGTTCGGATCCCTATCTGGAGCAGGTCATCGCCGCGCGTGACCGGTTGGGTGTCGATGCACCGTTCTTCGAGGCGCGCGATATTCCCGCCCGGTTTCCCTGGTTCCAGTTTCCGCAAGGGTATTGCGGTGTTTTCGAGTCGCGCGATGCCGGGTACATCAATCCCCGCAAACTGGTCGAAGCGCAGGTCACCCTGGCGGAGAAGGCTGGCGTGACGGTGGTGCGCTCAGAGGTTTCGGCGGTGGTTCGCGTCGGCGGCGTCGTCAATGTCCGGACAATCGACGCCAAGGTCTTTTCTGCCGGCCGGGCTCTGATTGCCGCTGGTGGCTTCTCGATCGCGGGGCAATTGCTGCCGCGACCGCTGGATCTGACGGTCAAGGCGCGCACGGTATTGTTCGCCGAGATCGCCGAGGCCGATCTTGAGCGGTTTGCCGGCATGCCGTCCCTGATCGAGGCGGCTCCCGAGCAGGACCAGAGCTACTATCTCCTGCCGCCCATCCGTTATCCCGACGGAAAATTCTACATCAAGATCGGTGGTGACCCGAGCGACATCAACATCGGCAGCGAGCCGGATGTCCGCGCTTGGTTCCGTGGCAAAGCGAACAAGGCTGCTGCCGATCACATGCAGGGTCTTCTCGCGCGCGCCATGCCATCCCTGCAGCCGGCATCGCTGACCTGGAAGCCGTGTGTCACCACGTTCACCCGGCATGGCTATCCCTATATCGGCTTTGCCGATTCGGGGCGCATCGCCGTGCTGACCGGTGGCAACGGTGCAGCCGCCAAGAGTTCGGACGAGATCGGCAGGCTGGGGGCGCTTCTGCTTCAGGACGGCGTACTCGACGCGCCGGAATACGAGACGGATTTCGCCGTCTGCTTCCGCTAAAGCAGCGTTCCCTGAATGCGTCGTATTCAGGGAACGCTGCTCTCGCAGCGCCAGTCTTTCAACCTTTTTGCTTTTGGCGCTGGCAATTGGTCGGAGGCTCGGTTATGCAGCGCCTGCCAGTTGGCCGGGCAGCCGCGCTCCGCTAGGACCGAAAGGTTGCGGGGGGAGGAAAGTCCGGGCTCCACGGAAAAACGGTGCCGGATAACGTCCGGCGGGGGCGACCTCAGGGAAAGTGCCACAGAGAGAATACCGCCTGCATCCGTGTAGGTAAGGGTGAAAGGGTGGGGTAAGAGCCCACCGCGCGCATGGCAACATGGGTGGCAAGGCAAACCCCACCGGGAGCAAGACCGAATAGGGATGACGCGGTTCGCGCAAGCGGACCGGCCTTTTCCGGGCCAGTCATCCGGGTGGGTTGCAGGAGGCAGCGCGCAAGCGTTGTCCCAGATGAATGGCTGCCACGTTTCGGCTTTCGGGCCGGAGCCATACAGAACCCGGCTTACAGGCCAACTGGCAAATTCTCTCTTCGTCAAAGCCTTCGACGGACGATTTTACAAATCGCGTATCCGTTTGAATGCCCGTTCTTTTTAGATTTTACTAAAATTTAATGTGTTGATTTTTTGTCTTGTGGATTCGGCTATGAATCCAATGTCTTGGCACTCCAATCGTAACCATTTGTTAAACTTAACAGACTATCAATATTTGCTCGACGCGCATGCTGAAATAGAGCAAATCCCATTGACGCCCATATGGTCCCATGCTATCCCAATCATGCACTGCACAAGGGCTGATTAAGGCCCATTCACCGCAAGTTTCGGGATCGCCCTGCCAGGGGTTTTCGCGCGGACATGTCGTCCGTCGTTGGAGTGCTGTGTATTGTTTTGAGGGTGCGCGCGGGCTGTTGGGGCCGGCATGTCTACCGGAAACGGCTGTATTGCGTCATGAACCGCTTCCTATCGCATGCGACAAATCGGATCGATACGAAGGGGCGGGTGTCTGTTCCCTCGATGTTTCGTTCAGTTCTGTCGGCGCTCGATATTCGGGAGCTTTACTGCTTCCAGGATTTTGTTTTTCCGGCTATCAGCGCCGGCGGTCCGGATTTGCTGGATCGTTTCGAAAGGCAAATCATTGGCGAGGATCCCTTCTCGCCTCAGGCCAATCAGATGTCGCTCCTGGTTCATGGGGGCGGGGTCTTCATGAAGCTCGATCAGGAAGGCCGGTTGATGGTTACGGATTTTATCCGCGATTTCGCCGGAATCACTACGGAGGTCACCTTCGTGGGGCGGGCGGATCATTTTCAGTTGTGGGCGCCGCACGTGTTTCTCGAGACGCAGGCGGCGGCGCGGGAAGAGCGCAGGTTGCGAGGTCTGCGTTCGGACTAGAGTGGAGAAGCGGAATGATGGCGGATCAAGGCGGAGGTTCTACTGATGCCGATGGCGGACCGGTCCGTCACATTCCGGTTCTTCTCCCCGAGGTTCTGGCCAGTCTCGATCTGGCTGCCGGAAAAGTCATTCTCGATGGCACCTTCGGGGCAGGCGGCTATACATCCGCCATTTTGGCGACCGGCGCCGATGTGATCGCGCTCGATCGCGATCCGGCGGCCATCGCGGGCGGTCAGTCTTTGGTCGAAGCGAGTGGCGGCCGTCTCAAGCTCATTCATTCCCGGTTTTCCGATCTGGCGCAGCATGCGCCGGAAGGTGGGCTCGACGGGATCGTGCTCGATATCGGCGTCTCCTCGATGCAGATCGATGAAGCGGATCGCGGCTTTTCCTTCCAGCGCAAGGGACCGCTCGACATGCGCATGTCGTCAGACGGCGTTTCCGCCGCCGATGTCGTCAATCGCGCCAAGGTTTCGAATCTCACCCGCATCTTCGGGTTTCTGGGCGAGGAGCCGCAATCCGGCCGTATCGCCCGTGCCATCGAAAAGCGCCGCCTTGAGGAGCCCTTTGTCACCACGCGCGATCTCGCCGGCCTGATCGAACTCGTCACGCCGCGCAAGGCCAAGGACAAGATTCACCCCGCCACACGCGTCTTCCAGGCGCTGCGCATCTTCGTCAACGACGAACTGGGCGAGCTTGCCCGTGCGCTGTTTGCCGCCGAGCGTGTGCTGAAGCCCGGCGGCCGACTGACCGTTGTGACATTCCATTCGCTCGAAGATCGCATCGTCAAGAAATTCTTCCTGGATCGGGCCGGCAAGGCGTCCGGTTCCCGTCATCTTCCCATCGCACATGAACGCGCGGCAACTTTCGCACCAGTTGGAAAGTCCATGGTGGCGGCCAGCGAAGAAGAAGCGTCCCGCAATCCGCGTGCCCGATCCGCAAAAATGCGCGTCGGTGCCCGGACCAATGCCCCGCACGAGGCAGATGATCTGTCCATATTCGATTTGCCCAACCTTGCGAGCCTTGGAAAGATGGGGAGCTGAGACATGTTGCGTACTTTGGACATCGTCCTGATCGTCGTCATGACGGCCGCCGCGACGGTTACCTATACGATCAAGCACCAGGCCGAGAACAAGCTGGAAGAGGTGCGCAAGCTGGAAGCCGAGATCAAGCTCGAGGAAGACACGATCGATCTTCTGCGGGCCGACTGGGCGCTCCTGACGCAGCCGAACCGGCTGGAAAAGCTGGTGGGTATCTATCAGCAGGATCTGCAGCTGGTGCCGACTGCATCGACCCAGATCGCACGTCCGGAAGAGCTTCCGATGCTCAGGGCCGATCTGCCGCCGCCAGAGGATGTTCTGGAGGCAATGGGCATGGCCAAGAGCAAGGGCAAGTCGAAGAAGGCGCCGATCAAGATCGACGATACGGACGACCTTGAAACGGGTTCGGTGGCGCGCTGATGTCTTTTCTGTCTCGTATCATGGTCGTCAAGAGCAAGGCGCACTTCTCCGCCGGTGGCAACAACCATCCCGGCGATCTCGGTCGTCCTTTCGAAGGTACACGCAAGCGCAACAACAGTCAGGCGAGAAGCCGCGTTGCGATCGTCATCATCAGTTTTACCGCCGTCTATTGCGTGATTGGCGGACGTCTCGTCCAATATGGTCTGGCGAAGCCGGAAACCGTTTCGAGCATCGGCCGTGGCGACAATTTGATGGCGTCGCGCCCGGACATCCTGGACCGCAACGGTGAAATTCTCGCGACCGACATCCGGACCGTCTCGCTCTACGCCGAGCCGCACAAGATCGTCGATGCCGATGATGCCGTCGAGCAGCTCGCAACCGTCCTGCCCAATCTCAATGTCGCCGACATCTACAACAAGCTGAAATCGCAATCGCGCTTCCAGTGGCTGCGTCGCCAGCTGACGCCGAAGCAGCAGAGCGAAATTCTCGCACTTGGTATTCCCGGCATCGGTTTCCGTCCGGAAAAGCGCCGATTCTACCCTGGTGGGGCGACCGCGTCGCACATCGTCGGCCATGTCAATGTCGACAACCGTGGCGTCGCCGGCATGGAGCGCTATATCGACAGCCAGGGGCTCGCCGATCTTGCCGCCATCGGCATGACCAGCGATGCCAAGCTGGAGCCGGTAAGGCTGTCTATCGACCTGCGCGTGCAGAACATCCTGCGCGACGTCGTCGTCGATGCGATGGGGAAGTTCAAGTCTCTGGCCGCTGGCGGCGTGGTGATGGACGTCAAGACCGGCGAAATTCTCGCCATGGTCTCCTATCCGGATTATGATCCCAACAAGCCGGCCGATGGCGCCAAGGAAGGGTGGATGAACCGCATGTCGAACGGCACGTTCGAAATGGGTTCGACCTTCAAGTCCTTTACAACGGCGATGGCGCTCGATTCCGGCAAGGTGAAGCTCACCGACAGTTTCGATGCCCGCTTCCCGATCCGCATCGGAGGTTTCACCATCAAGGATTTCCACGGCAAGCATCGCGTGCTCAGTGTGCCGGAAATCTTCCAGTATTCGTCCAACATCGGAACGGCCAAGATGGCCGATATCGTCGGCATCGCCGGACACAAGGAATTCCTGACACGGCTCGGCCTGCTGACAAAGATCCCGACGGAACTGCCGGAAATCAAGATGCCGAGCCAGCCGCGGGAATGGAAGAAGATCAACTCGATCACCATTTCGTTCGGTCACGGTGTTTCGACGACCCCGCTGCAGACGGCGGTTGCCGGCGCTGCACTGATAAACGGCGGTAACCTGATCGAGCCGACTTTCCTGCCGCGCACGGAAGAACAGGCCGCGGCGGTCTCGACGCCCGTCATCAAGAAATCGACGAGCGATGACATGCGCTTCCTGTTCCGCTGGAACGGCGTCAACGGTTCCGGCAAGAATGCGCGCGTGCCCGGCTACAATGTCGGCGGCAAGACTGGAACGGCGGACAAGGTCAAGAATGGCCGCTATTCGAGTGACGCCAACTTCAATGCCTTCCTCGCCGGCTTCCCGATCGACAATCCGCGTTATGTCGTCCTGACCTTCATCGACGAGCCGAAAACCGACAAGGGCAATGGTGCGGCACTCGCCGGTAATACGGCCGCTCCCATGGTGCGTGATATCATCAGCCGCTCTGCGCCGCTGCTCGGTGTCGAGCCCAAGTTCGGTGAAGACGGTTCTGCCTTGCTTGTGTCTTATTGACCATGGAATGACAATCTGGAGGATTCGCCGCCCGGCGCATCGGTTTGTTTTTGAAAAGTGCTTCCATGAAGATCCAGGACCTGATCGGGAACGATTTCCCGGAAATTGCCGCGCAGCTGAACCCTGAAACCGGCAATATCGACATTTCCTCAATCACCGCCGATAGCCGGCATGTTGGTCCGGGCTCCCTGTTCGTCGCATTGTCCGGTACCAGGGCCGATGGCAGCGCCTTCATCGCCGATGCGATCGCGCGCGGTGCAGCGGCGGTGGTTGCCGGCGCAAAGCCGGCTGGCGAAACGGCGGTGCCGGTGCTGGTTGCCGAGATGCCGCGACGGGTTCTGGCTCTGGCCGCCGCCAATTTCTACGGACTGCAGCCGCACACGATGGTTGCCGTCACCGGAACGGCCGGCAAGACCTCGGTCGCATCCTTCACCCGCCAGATCTGGGCTCATGCAGGCTTTGCGGCTGCGATGATCGGCACGACCGGTGTCATCGCACCCGGCCGCAACGATTACGGCTCGTTGACGACGCCGGATCCGGTATCGCTGCACAAGCTTCTCGCCGAACTCGCCGAATCCGGCGTGACCCACGCGGCAATGGAAGCGTCCAGCCATGGGCTGGACCAGTATCGCCTGGATGGCGTTCGCCTTGCTGCGGCCGGTTTCACCAATCTCGGGCGCGACCACATGGATTACCATCCGACCATCGAGGACTACATGGCCGCCAAAACGCGGCTTTTCGACGGTGTCTTGCCGAAGGGATCGCCGGCGGTGATCTTCGCGGATGATGCCTGGTCGGGGCAGGCGATTGCCGCAGCCGAGGCGGCCGGCCAGGAGGTCCTGACCGTCGGCCGCAAGGGCGAATATCTGACACTCAAGCGGGTCGAACATTTCCGCCACAAGCAGATTGCCGAAATCCATGTCGGCGACGCAATCTTCGAGGTTCACCTGCCGCTGGCCGGTGATTTCCAGATTGCCAATGCGCTGGTCGCTGCCGGGCTGGCCATGTCGACCGGCGTCGGTACCAAGGCGACGATGGCCGCGCTCGAAAAGCTTCAGGGCGCCTCCGGCCGCCTCGAACTGGTCGGTCATACCGATGATGGCGCGCTGGCCTATGTCGATTACGCGCACAAGCCCGATGCGCTGGAAAACGTGCTGACCTCGGTTCGCCCTTTTACTACAGGCCGTATCATCGTGGTTTTCGGCTGCGGTGGCGACCGCGACAAGGGCAAGCGCCCGATCATGGGCGAGATCGCGACAAGGCTTGCCGACGTCGTGATCGTCACGGACGACAATCCGCGTTCGGAAGTGCCTGCCACCATCCGCAGTGAAATCATGGGAGCCGCCAAGGGTGCCATTGAGATCGGCGATCGTGCCGAGGCGATCAAGGCCGCCGTCGACATGCTGAAATCAGGCGACACGTTGATCGTCGCCGGCAAGGGGCACGAGGAAGGCCAGACGGTCGGTACGGTGACGCTGCCATTCTCCGATCATGCCGAACTTCGAAATGCACTGGGAGGGCATTGATTTGAGCTTTCTCTGGACAACAAGCGACCTGATGGCAGCCATGCATGGCCGCCCCATGGGCAGTCTCCCCGAGGGCATTACCGGCATCTCTATCGACAGTCGCTCTCTCGGCAAGGGCGAGGCCTTCTTCGCCATCAAGGGCGACCGCGTCGATGGTCATGACTATGCCGGTGTCGCGATGGCCAATGGCGCGGCACTGCTGGTTGTCAGCGAAGCAAAGCTGCCGGCGCTCGGCCGACTGAATGCGCCGATGATCGTCGTCGATGACGTACTCGATGCCATGGTCCGCCTCGGTTGCGCCGCACGCGACCGTAGCGCTGCCAAAATCATCGCCGTCACCGGTTCGGTCGGCAAGACGACGACGAAGGAAATGCTGCGCCATGTGCTCGAGCCGTCGGGCCGCGTGCATGCGTCGGTCGCGTCCTTCAACAATCACTGGGGCGTGCCGCTGACCCTGTCGCGCATGCCGGAAAACACCGATTTCGGCATTTTCGAAATCGGCATGAACCATGCCGACGAAATCCGGCCGCTGGTCAAGATGGTACGCCCGCATGTGGCAATCATCACCACGATCGCCGCAGCCCATCTCGGCAATTTCAAGGATCTCGGCGAGATCGCGGCCGCCAAGGCCGAGATCATGGAAGGCCTCGTCGATGACGGCCACCTGATCCTCAATCGCGACAACGACCAGTTCGACCTACTAGAAAAGACCGCTCAAGCGCAGGGGATCGCCCATGTGCACAGTTTCGGCAGCAGCCCGAAAGCCGATTTCCGCATGGTCGAGTTTACCGGTGGATCGGAAGGTGCGGTGCTTTGGGCTGTCATCGACGGCAAGACGCTGGAAATCCTGATGGGAGCGCCCGGGCGTCATATTGCTGAAAATGCTTTGGCCGCCATCGGTGCTGCGAGCTTGGTCGGTGCTGACATGGAAGCGGTACTGACGGCGCTTGCCACTCTTCACCCGGAGAAGGGACGCGGCGCACGCCATCACCTTTCCATCGGCTCAGGCTCGTTCACGCTGATCGACGAAAGCTACAACGCCAATCCGGCCTCCATGCGGGCTGCGATCGCACTGCTCAGGGATGCCGAGGTTTCGGGCGAGGGACGGCGGATCGCCGTGCTCGGCGACATGCTGGAAATGGGCGAGTTCTCTGGCCGGGTTCACGCCGAACTGGCGGCTCCGCTGATCGAGGCCTGCATCCGCGACGTTTGGCTCGCCGGACCGGAAATGGCGCATCTGCGCGATGCACTGCCTGGCGACATCAATGTTGTCTATCGCGAGACCGTCGATGCGCTGAAGGAATTCGCGATGGCGTCGATCGCTGTGGGGGACGCGGTGATGATCAAGTCCTCGAAGGGAACCGGCTGCGGCAGGATCGTCACGGCTCTTCTCGATGCATATCCGGAATTATCCGGAGCAGAACAGACACAATAGGCATAGGACAATAGCTTTCGAGCCGATGTCCGGTGCTAACACTTTTGATACCACGCAGTTATTCTTCCATTCGGTGATTCTGATGGATGGAATCTGCAACGAACCTTTGGGGAAAGGTCCCTCATGCTCATCTGGCTTGTCGAACTGGCGGACCATTTTCAGTTTTTCAATCTGTTCCGGTACATCACCTTCCGTACCGGCGCCTCGCTGTTCACCTCCGCACTGATCGTCTTTCTGTTCGGACCGCGCATGATCTCGTCGTTGCGCGTTCGCCAGGGCAAGGGCCAGCCGATCCGGGCCGACGGGCCGCAGACCCATTTCAAGAAGGCCGGCACGCCGACCATGGGTGGCCTGATGATTCTTGCCGGCATCGTCGGCAGTTCGCTACTCTGGGCCGATCTTTCCAGTGTTTATGTCGTCTCGACGCTACTGGTGACACTCGGCTTTGGCGCCATCGGCTTCTATGATGACTACCTGAAGGTCACTAAGCAGTCGGACAAGGGCTTCTCCGGCAAGGCGCGCCTCGGCCTGGAGTTCGTCATCGCCGCCATCGCCGTTTTCTTCATGATGCGGACGGCGCTGTCGGCCGGTGTCGCCGGTTCGACCTTCGGCTCCTCGCTGACCTTCCCCTTCCTCAAGGATTTCACCCTCAATCTCGGCTATTTCTTCATCCTGTTCGGCGGCTTCGTCATCGTCGGCGCCGGTAATGCCGTCAACCTGACAGATGGCCTCGATGGTCTCGCCATCGTTCCGGTGATGATCGCGGCCGCCTCCTTCGGCGTCATCGCCTATCTCGCCGGTAACGCGGTTTTCGCCAATTACCTGCAGATCCATTTCGTTCCCGGTACCGGCGAACTGGCCGTTATCCTCGGCGCCGTCATCGGCGCCGGCCTCGGCTTCCTGTGGTTCAACGCCCCGCCGGCGGCGATCTTCATGGGCGATACCGGTTCGCTGGCGCTCGGCGGCCTGATCGGCACGGTGGCTGTCGCCACCAAGCACGAGATCGTCATGGTCATCATCGGTGGCCTGTTCGTCATGGAAACCCTGTCGGTCATCATCCAGGTCTTCTGGTTCAAGCGCACCGGCCGTCGTGTTTTCCTCATGGCGCCGATCCATCACCATTTTGAAAAGAAGGGCTGGACCGAAAGCCAGGTCGTGATCCGATTCTGGATCATCGCGGTCATCCTCGCCATGGTCGGCCTCTCGACCCTGAAGCTGCGGTAATCCGATGATTCCCGTCACGACATTCAACGGCAAGCAGGTCGCGCTTTTCGGTCTCGGCGGCTCGGGTCTCGCAACCGCGCAGGCGCTGGTCGCCGGCGGTGCTGTGGTCACTGCCTGGGACGACAATCCCGACAGCACCGCGAAGGCTGCTGCCGCGGGCATCGGCACCGGTGATCTGCGTCAGGCCGACTGGTCTGCCTTTGCCGCGTTCGTCCTGTCGCCCGGCGTGCCGCTGACGCATCCGAAACCGCACTGGACCGTCGATCTCGCCCACGCAGCCGGGATCGAGGTCATCGGTGATGTCGAACTGTTCGTGCGCGAACGGGCCGCTGTGGCGCCCGATTGCCCGTTCATCGCTATCACCGGCACCAACGGCAAATCCACCACCACGGCGCTGATCGCCCATATCCTCAAGTCGAGCGGTCGTGACACACAACTCGGGGGCAATATCGGCACCGCAGTGCTGACGCTCGACCCGCCGGCTGCAGGCCGGTTCTTCGTGGTCGAATGCTCGTCCTACCAGATCGATCTTGCCCCGACGATCAACCCGACGGCCGGTATCCTGCTCAACCTGACGCCCGATCACCTCGACCGTCACGGCAGCATGGAACACTATGCCGAGATCAAGGAACGGCTGATCGCGGGAAGCGATACGGCGATTGTCGGCGTCGACGATGTCTATACCGAAGCCATCGCCGACCGCGTTGCGCTTGCCGGCCGTCGCGTCATCCGCATTGCCCGTCATCGCCCGCTGGGCGAGGGCTTCTATGCCGATGGCACGCGGGTCATGCGCGCCGAGGGCGGACTGGCCACGGTTTTCGCCGATCTCGATGGCATCGCAACACTGCGTGGCAATCACAACGCCCAGAATGCGGCGGCCGCCATCGCGGCCTGCCTGGCTGTCGGCGTGTCCGAAAGCGAGATCCGCGACGGCCTTGCCTCGTTCCCGGGCCTCAAGCATCGCATGCAGCCGGTCGGCCGCAAGGGCGACGTCGTCTTCGTCAATGACAGCAAGGCGACCAATGCCGACGCGGCAGCCCCGGCGCTGTCGAGTTATGACCGGATTTACTGGATTGCCGGCGGTCTGCCCAAGGAGGGCGGCATCACGACGCTCGCGCCATTCTTCCCGAAGATCGCCAAGGCCTATCTGATCGGCGAGGCGGCGCCCGCCTTTGCGGCGACGCTGGGGGATGCCGTCCCGTTCGAAATTTCCGGCACGCTGGAGCAGGCGGTCGCGCACGCGGCGGCGGATGCAGCGAGGGACAAGAGCGGTCCGTTGGCCGTGATGCTCTCACCGGCTTGCGCAAGCTTCGACCAGTACAAGAATTTCGAGGTTCGCGGCGATGCGTTCGTCAGCCATGTTGCTGCGATCGATGGCGTGACGATGCTGATATAGCCGCCTGGCGGCTGATGGGGCGATGAGCCCCGGCGAAAAGGATACTGGCGCACCGCGCCGTTGAAGGGGACGAAGAGATGGTAAGCCGTGCTGAACGTGGCCCTGTGGCCGACTGGTTCTGGACGATCGACAGGTTCTTCCTGGCGACCTTCATTCTGTTGATGGGTATCGGCTTCATGCTGTCCTTCGCGGCGAGCCCTGCGGTAGCGGAACGCCTCAACCTCGACAGCTTCCACTTCGTCAAGCGGCACGCGGCATTCCTGCTGCCGTCGCTCGGCGTGATGATCGCGATCTCGTTTCTCTCGCCCCGGCAGGTCCGGCGCATGGCGATGATCCTGCTGATCGTGTCGCTCGGCATGATGGTGCTGGCGCTGTTCTTCGGCGCCGAGGTCAAGGGCTCTCGACGCTGGATCTCGCTCGCCGGACTGTCGATCCAGCCGTCCGAGTTCATGAAGCCAGCCTTTGTCGTCGTCTGTGCCTGGCTGTTTTCAGAACATGCCCGTCAGCCCGAAATCCCCGGCAATCTCTTCGCCATCCTGCTTTATGGCATGGTGGCGGCGCTTCTCGTCGCCCAGCCCGACCTTGGCCAGACCATCCTGACCACCACCGTCTGGGGCGGCATGTTCTTCATGGCCGGCATGCCCTGGATCTGGATCATCCTGCTCGGTGGCGCCGGTGTCGGTGGTCTCGTGGTCGCGTATACGGTTCTGCCGCACGTTGCCGGTCGTATCGACCGGTTCATGACCGGGGAAGGCGATACGTTCCAGGTGGACACCGCCCGCGAGGCCATCATCCGTGGTGACTGGCTGGGCCAGGGACCGGGCGAGGGCGTCATCAAGCGTATCATCCCGGACAGCCACACCGACTTCATCTTCTCCGTCGCCGCCGAGGAGTTCGGCATCATCTTCTGCATGGTCATCGTGGCGATCTTTGCCTTCCTCGTCATGCGCGGCCTGTCACATGCCTTCCGCGAGCGCAACGACTTCAACCGCTTTGCCGTGGCCGGCCTCGTGCTGCAGATCGGCATCCAGTCGATGATCAATGTCGGCGTGAACCTGGAACTGCTGCCGGCCAAGGGCATGACCCTGCCGTTGATCTCCTACGGTGGTTCGTCCATGGTGGCGATCTGCGTCACGGCCGGCTTCATTCTGGCGTTGACGCGCCATCGTCCGGAAAAGCGCGCGGTCGAGCGCAGCCTGTTCCGCTCCGGCGTGGGTGTTCCCGCCGAATAAGGATTGATCATGAGCAAAGGCATCATCATGCTGGCCGCCGGCGGGACCGGCGGTCATCTGTTTCCGGCGGAAGCGCTGGCTTTCGAACTGAAGGCGCTGGGCTATTCCGTCCATCTGGTCACCGACAGCCGCGCCGAACGCTATGCCGGCAAGTTCCCGGCCGACGAGATCCACGTCGTACCCTCGGCGACGATCGGCTCGAAGAATCCTCTCAAGGTCGCGTCTTCCCTCTGGACGCTCTGGTCCGGCATCCGCATCGCCCGCAGGCTGATGGCCAAGGTTCGGCCGAAGGTCGTCGTTGGCTTCGGCGGTTATCCGACCATTCCGCCGCTGCTCGCCGCCACCGGCATGGGCATCCCCTCGATGATCCACGAGCAGAATGCGGTGATGGGCCGCGCCAACAAGGCGCTCGCCAAACGCGTCATGGCGATCGCCGGCGGTTTCCTGCCGGAGACCAATGGACCCTATGCGGCGAAAACGGTGACGACCGGCAATCCTGTTCGTCCGGCAGTTCTGGAAGCGGCCAAGGTGCCGTATCAGGCTTCGGGCGAGGGTGAGGAGTTCCGTCTGGTCGTGTTCGGCGGCAGCCAGGGCGCGCAGTATTTCTCCAAGACCGTGCCGACGGCCATCAGCCTGCTCGATGACAATCTGAGAAAGCGGCTGAAGGTGACCCAGCAGGCGCGCGCCGAGGATCTGCCGATGGTGCAGGGCTGTGTCGCCAAGCTGGAGATGAACGCGGAACTTGCCCCCTTCTTTACCGACATGGCCGATCGAATCGCACGCGCGCATCTGGTCATCTGCCGCTCCGGTGCCTCGACCGTCTCGGAAATCTCCGTCATCGGCCGCCCGGCGATTCTCGTTCCCTATCCCTATGCGCTGGATCACGATCAGGCCGCCAATGCCGCGACGCTCGCGGCGACCGGTGGTGCCAAGGTCATTGTGCAGGCCGAGCTTTCGGCGGAAAAACTCAGCCGCATCCTCACCGATGCAATGAACAACCCGGAGAAACTCGCCGGCATGGCGGAAAACGCCCGCAAGGCCGGCAAGCCCGATGCCGCCCGCTTGCTTGCCGCCATGGTTGAAGCTATTGCCAGCGGTTCGACGATTGCCAAGTTCAAGGAAACACGCTCATGAAAATGCCGCAGACGATCGGCCTCGTTCATTTCATCGGTATCGGTGGTATCGGCATGAGCGGCATTGCCGAGGTGCTGCACAATCTTGGCCACCGCGTACAGGGATCCGACCAGTCCGACAGCGCCAATGTGCAGCGTCTGCGTGACAAGGGCATCGAGGTCTTCGTCGGCCACAAGGCGGAGAATATCGGCGACGCCGAAGTGGTCGTCGTTTCGACCGCGATCAAGAAGAACAATCCGGAACTGATCGCCGCGCGCGAAAAGCTGCTGCCGGTGGTCCGCCGCGCCGAAATGCTGGCGGAACTGATGCGCTTCCGAAATGCCATCGCCATCGGCGGAACCCATGGCAAGACCACGACCACCTCGATGGTCGCGACCCTGCTGGAAGCCGGCGGGCTCGATCCGACCGTCATCAATGGCGGCATCATCAACGCCTATGGCACCAATGCCCGCATGGGTGAGGGCGAGTGGATGGTGGTGGAGGCCGACGAATCGGACGGTACCTTCCTGAAACTTCCGGCCGACGTCGCTGTCGTCACCAATATCGATCCGGAACATCTCGATCACTACGGCAATTTCGACGCGGTCCGTGCGGCGTTCCGTCAGTTCGTCGAAAATGTGCCGTTCTACGGTTTCGGCGTCATGTGCCTCGATCACCCCGAAGTGCAGACGATGGTCTCGAAGATCGAGGATCGCAAGGTCATCACCTATGGCGAAAACCCGCAGGCCGACGTGCGCTTCTCCAATATCCGCATGGACGGCGCGACATCGGTGTTCGACGTCGAGATTCGCCGCCGCCGCACCGGTCAGGTCATCCAGATGCAGGATCTGCGCCTGCCGATGCCGGGCCGCCACAACGTGTCGAATGCCACGGCCGCCATCGCCGTCGCCCAGCGCCTCGGCATTTCGCCGGAAGATATCGCCAAGGGTCTCGCTTCCTTTGCCGGCGTCAAGCGCCGCTTCACCTTCACCGGTGAATGGAACAATGTTCGCGTCTATGACGACTACGGCCATCACCCGGTGGAGATCAAGGCCGTGCTCAAGGCGGCCCGCGAGGCCTGCCAGGGCCGCGTGATCGCCGTTCACCAGCCGCACCGCTTCTCCCGCCTGCAAAGCCTGTTCGAGGATTTTTCCGCCTGCTTCAACGATGCCGACACGATTCTCCTGGCGCCGGTCTATTCCGCCGGCGAGGAGCCGATTGAAGGTATCAACTCACAGGAGCTCGTCTCTCGCATCAAGGCCGGCGGTCACCGCGATGCGCGGTTCATCGAAGGCCCGGAAGCAATCGCGCCGATTGTATCTGCCATTGCACAACCCGGTGACTTTGTGGTTCTCTTGGGGGCTGGCAGCATCACATATTGGGCTGCCGCGCTCCCGAAGGAACTCGCAGGCATTTCAGGAAATTCCGCATGAAACAGGTAAACGGTGAAAAGCTTCTGGCGTCTCTTGGAGACGGAATCAAGGATGTGCGCGGGCGTCTGACGCCGGACGCGCCGATGGAGCGTGTCACCTGGTTCCGCGCCGGCGGTCTCGCCGAACTGATGTTCCAGCCGCACGATACGGATGATCTCGTCACCTTCCTGAAGCTGGTCCCGGAAGAGGTTCCGGTCATGGTCGCCGGTGTCGGCTCGAATTTGCTTGTGCGCGACGGTGGCATCAAGGGTGTCGTCATCCGTCTGTCGGCCAAGGGCTTCGGCGATGTCGAGCTTCTGTCGGAAACACGGGTCAAGGCCGGTGCCATCTGCCCGGACAAGAATCTCGCCGCCATGACGCTCGATCACGGCATCGGCGGCTTCCATTTCTATTACGGCATTCCTGGCTCGATCGGCGGCGCGCTGCGCATGAACGCCGGCGCCAATGGCGGCGAGACGCGCGAGCGCGTTGTCGAGGTGCATGCCGTCGATCGCAAGGGTAACCAGCACGTTCTTTCCAATGCCGACATGGGCTATACCTACCGGCATTCC
This sequence comes from Rhizobium sp. Leaf453, assembly GCF_001425605.1. Lineage (GTDB taxonomy): Bacteria > Pseudomonadota > Alphaproteobacteria > Rhizobiales > Rhizobiaceae > Pararhizobium. Next base: position 254,146 of record NZ_LMRG01000023.1, read on the forward strand.
GGTGCGCCGAAGGACCTGATCTTCACGCACGCCGTCTTCGAAGGCTATCCGGAAGACAAGGCGAAGATTCGTGCCGATATGGATGCCGTGCGCCAGCATCGGGAAACCGTGCAGCCGATTCGTGAGAAGACCGGCGGTTCGACCTTCAAGAACCCCGAAGGCCATTCCGCCTGGAAATTGATCGACGAGGCCGGTTGCCGCGGCATGATGATCGGCGGCGCCCAGATGTCGCCGATGCACTGCAACTTCATGATCAACACGGGCCAAGCGAGCGGCTACGAGCTGGAATATCTCGGCGAAACCGTGCGCCAGCGCGTCTACGAGACCTCCGGCATCCGGCTGGAGTGGGAAATCAAGCGCATCGGCAATTTCATGCCGGGTTACGAGGTCAAGGAATTTCTCGGCGAACTGACGGCCTGAGCCTCGATCAGATTACAAAAAAAAGCCGCCGTGGATTCGCTCCGCGGCGGCTTTTTTGTTTCAGCTATATTACCTCAGACTTCGTCCTTGCCCGAGAGTAGGATGCAGCCGAGCGTCACGAGAGCCGCGACACCCAGGTAGTAGCCGACATAGGTCATGCCGTAGTTCGCCTGCAGATAGGTGGCGATATAGGGCGCCAGCGAGGCACCGAAGATGCCGGCGAAGTTGAAGGTGATGGACGAGCCGGTATAGCGCACGCTCGTCGGGAAGGGCGCGGCGAGCGCCGTGCCGATCAGGCCGTAGGTCATGCCCATCAGGCCCATGGCAATCACCACAAAGACGACGATGTTCGCCTCACCCGACGTCATCAGGCCGGGCAGGAAGAACGAGAAGATGCCGATCAGGATTGTGGTCAGGATCAGCACCTCGCGGCGCCCGAAGCGTTCGGCAAGTTTGGCCACGATCGGGATGAAGATGCCGAACAGGACCGAGCCGAGGATCTGGATTTCCAGTGCGTCGAGGAAGGGGATCTTCAGGACCTTGACGTTGTAGGACAAGAGATAGGCCGAGCCGATGTAGAACAGCACGAAGGTGGCGAGTGCCACGAAGGTGCCGAGCACGAGGCTGCGCTTGTGGTTACGGAACAGCTCAGCCACCGGCACTTCGACACGTTCGTGGCTGTCGATCGCCTTCTGGAAGGCCGGTGTCTCGGTGATCGACAGGCGAACCCAGAGGCCGACCGCGATCAGCAGGATCGAGGCGATGAAGGGAATGCGCCAGCCCCAGCTCAACAGCTGTTCCTGAGTCATCAGGTGAAGCAGCAGCCAGAAGGCGCCGGAGGAGAGAAACAGGCCGACGGGTGCGCCGAGCTGCGGGAACATGCCGTACCAGCTGCGCTTGCCTTCCGGCGCATTCTCGGTTGCCAGCAGCACCGCGCCACCCCATTCGCCACCGAGACCGAAACCCTGGCCGAAGCGGCACAATGCCAGAAGCAGCGGCGCGATGACGCCGATCTGGTCGTAGGAGGGCAGCAGGCCGATGACGACGGTCGAAATGCCCATGGTCAGCAATGCTGCCACCAGCGTGGTCTTGCGGCCGATCCGGTCGCCGAAGTGGCCGAACACGACGGCGCCGAGCGGGCGTGCAAAGAAGGCGATCGAGAACGTCGCGAAAGAGGCGAGCAGCGCTGTCGTCGGATCGGAATTGGGGAAGAACAACGTCGGAAACACCAGCACGGCGGCAGTGGCATAGACGTAGAAGTCGAAGAATTCGATAGTTGTGCCGATGAGGCTTGCCAGAAGAACGCGGGCAGGGGAATTGAGCGCGCCCTTGTTCAATGGCTTTGCTGTCGGCGACAACGTGGATGTTGTGTCGCTCATGGTCATTTTATCCATATCTTGGAAGTTTGATGGCCGTCTTGGGAGGCAGCTCCGGCGGCTAGTAAAGCAGATGGGCCGTCAGGAAAACCATCAAGCGCAATAAACGGCAAGATTTCTGGGGTCGCGCGTCTCGAAAATTTCACACCCTTCGCGGATCGGCGCTGGTTCTGATTCTGCCTGATCCCTTAACATTCGCTTCTCCTGGTGGTGCACCGTCAGGGCTTCAGATTGCCCAGAACTGCATCTGGTTTCGTGTGCCGATCGATGCGGATTCTTGCTTGCCCTGAAAGTAACTCTCTGATTCCAAGCGATGAATCGAAGCATGGCATTAATTCGATGCGAAATATTTCACCTTCACCCAAGGTGAGGTTAACCAAAGTAAACGGTTCATTAACCATAATGACGCTCTAGTGGCGTTGTGCCTAAGGCTGCGACTCGTGTGGGCGAGCCAGCCAGGCGCAAGCAGGAATGAGTAAGGCTGGCGTAATGTCGGGGGTTTTTATGAGTGGAAAGCACGTCGCTGTCCTGATGGGCGGATTTTCTTCGGAGCGGCCGGTGAGCCTGTCGTCCGGGACTGCGTGCGCCGATGCTCTGGAGGCTGAAGGCTATCGCGTCACCCGCGTCGATGTCAGTCACGACATCGCGTCCGTACTCGCCGACCTGCGTCCTGATGTCGCCTTCAATGCCCTGCACGGTCCTTTCGGCGAGGACGGAACCATTCAGGGTATCCTCGAATATCTTGAAATTCCCTATACGCATTCGGGTGTGCTGGCCTCCGCGCTTGCCATGGACAAGGCTCAGGCCAAGATCATTGCCGCTGCTGCCGGCATTCCGACAGCCGAAGCGCGGGTCATGGATCGCCACGATTTCGGTGTGCAGCATCCGCTGAAGCCGCCTTACGTGGTCAAGCCGGTGCGCGAAGGCTCGAGCTTCGGCGTGGTTATGGTCAAGGAAGATCAGTCGCATCCACCGCAGATCGTAACCTCCAGCGAATGGCGCTACGGCGACCGCGTCATGGTCGAGCGCTACATCGCCGGCCGTGAATTTACCTGTGGTGTGATGGGTGGTCGGGCGCTGGGGGTGACCGAAGTGATCCCTCAAGGGCACGCCTTCTACGATTATGATTCCAAGTATGTAAAAGGCGGTTCAAAACACGTCATTCCGGCGGAAGTTTTACCGAATATTTACCAAAAAATACAAACACTCTCCCTCACGGCGCATCAGGCGATTGGATGCCGCGGCGTAAGCCGCTCCGACTTCCGCTTCGACGACCGCTTCTCGGAAGACGGAGACCTCATCTGGCTGGAAATCAACACTCAGCCCGGAATGACTCCAACCTCTCTGGTGCCCGAAATGGCCGTTCATGCCGGCCATACCTTTGGTGAGTTCCTTAGCTGGATTGTGGAGGATGCGTCGTGTTTGCGTTGAGAGGCAGGAAGACAAGGCTTCGTGCGCCGCTGGAAGCAGCTGACCTGGACGGTCAGCGTGTCCTGCCGCGGCCGCTTCGCCGCGTCGTGCGTTTCCTGGTCAGCCTTGGAACCGGCCGCATCCACTTCATGCCGCATACCGGCACCATTTCCGCTGCCGCCTTTCTGGCTGCAACCGGCTTCTACGGCATGTCGCTCGGTGGCCACAGCCAGAACGTCGCGCAGGCGACGACATCGGCCGTCGGCTTTGCGATCGAAGACGTTAAGGTTTCCGGCAACGACCAGACCTCCGAGATCGACATCCTGCAGCAGCTCGGCCTCGACGGTACGACGTCGCTCGTGGCCCTCGATATCGACGTTGCCCGCAAGCTGATCAGCGAAATGCCCTGGGTCCAGGACGTTGCCGTGCGCAAGGTCTATCCGGGCACGATCGAGGTGACGCTGAAGGAGCGCAGGGCTTTCGGCATCTGGCAGCACGGCTCCGATCTGTCGCTGATCGAGGAAAGCGGTAGCGTCATCGCGCCGCTGCGCGACAACAAGTTTTCCGAATTGCCGCTGTTCGTCGGCCGTGACGCCGAGACATCGGCTGCGGAATTTTACGCAGGCTTTTCGCAGTGGCCCGAAATCTCCAAGCGCGTGAAGGCCTATGTTCGCGTCGCCGGCCGCCGCTGGGACCTGATGCTCGACAACGGCATCACCATCAAGCTGCCCGAGCACGATATCGACCGCGCCATGCAGGTTCTCTCGACCATGGAAGAGGGGCAGCAGCTGCTGGAGCGCGATATCGCCGCCGTCGATCTGCGGCTTGAGGATCGCACCACGATCCAGCTGACCAAGGAAGCCGCCGCCCGCCGCGATGTTGCCCTGGAAGCCCGGACGAAGAAATTGAAGAAGTTGGAGCAGGAGAGCCGGACATGAGCATTTTCGGTTCCTCGCATATTGGTCTGCCGCGCTTGAAGCCGCTCTCGTCGAAGCGGTCTCATGTCGTTTCGGTGCTGGATATCGGCTCCACCAAGGTCGTCTGCATGATCGGTCGTCTGACGCCGAAGGCGGAGAGCCAGATCCTGCCGGGCCGGACCCATTCGATCGAAATTATTGGGCTTGGTCATCACAAGTCGCGTGGCATGAAGAACGGGGTCATCGCCGATCTCGATGCCTGCGAAAGCGTTGTCCGTTTGGCGGTGGATGCCGCCGAGCGTATGGCTGGCCTCACCATCGATAGCCTGATCGTCAATATTTCCGCAGGTCGCCTGCAGAGCGATATCTACACCGCCTCCATCGATCTCGGTGGCCAGGAGGTCGACGCGGCCGACCTGAAGAAGGTTCTGGCGGCTGCCGGCCAGCAGTCGCTGCGCCAGGACCGCGTCATCCTGCATTCGCTGCCGACGGGCTTCTCGCTCGATGGCGAACGCGGCATCCGCGATCCGCTGGCCATGTTCGGCGATTCGCTGGGTGTCGACATGCATGTGCTGACGGCCGAACGTGCTGCGCTGAAGAATCTCGAGCTTTGCATCAACCGCGCTCACCTGTCGGTCGAAGGCATTGTCGCGACGCCTTATGCCAGCGGTTTGGCTGCGCTGGTCGATGACGAAGTCGAACTCGGTTGCGCCGCCATCGACATGGGCGGCGGCACGACGACGATCTCGGTCTTTGCCGAAGGCAAGCTGGTTCATGCCGATGCGATCAGCCTCGGCGGCCATCATGTCACGACGGACCTTGCGCGCGGCCTGTCGACCCGCATCGAAGATGCCGAGCGCCTCAAGGTCGTTCACGGCTCCGCGCTGCCCAACAGCGTCGATGAGCGCGATATCGTCTCCGTTCCGCCGATCGGCGAGGACGACCGCGACCAGCCGACCCATGTGCCACGTGCGCTCGTCTCGCGCATCGTGCGGGCACGTATCGAGGAAACCCTCGAACTCATTCGCGACCGTATCCAGCGCTCGGGCTTTTCGCCGATCGTCGGCAAGCGTGTCGTGCTGACGGGCGGCGCCAGCCAGCTCACCGGCCTGCCGGAATCGGCGCGCCGTATTCTGGCCCGCAACGTCCGCATCGGTCGCCCGCTCGGCGTGTCAGGGCTGCCGGCAGCGGCCAAGGGTCCAGCCTTTTCGACGGCCGTCGGCCTGATGATCTATCCGCAGGTCGCGGACATGGAAACCCACGCGACGCAGAGCGGCCTGCTCTCGTCGCTGGCAGGAAACAACAGCCGGATCGCCCGCATGGGCCAATGGCTGAAGGAAAGTTTTTGAGGCCGGAATCAGGACAGGAAACTGATTTCAGCCGACGGAAGCGTGAAGAGTTTTAGAGATTTGGCCGGCTCGGCAAGGCGGCCAGAAACCAGGAAGGAACGGGTAACATGACGATCAACTTGCAAAAGCCGGATATCACCGAGCTGAAGCCCCGCATCACCGTATTCGGTGTCGGCGGCGGCGGCGGCAACGCTGTCAACAACATGATCACCGCAGGCCTCGAAGGCGTCGATTTCGTCGTCGCCAACACCGACGCTCAGGCGCTGACCATGACGAAGGCCGAACGCATCATCCAGATGGGTGTTGCCGTTACCGAGGGCCTCGGCGCCGGCTCGCAGCCTGAAGTCGGCCGCGCGGCTGCCGAAGAATGCATCGATGAGATCATCGATCACCTGAACGGCACTCACATGTGCTTCGTCACCGCCGGCATGGGTGGTGGCACCGGCACCGGCGCTGCTCCGGTCGTCGCCCAGGCCGCCCGCAACAAGGGCATCCTGACGGTCGGCGTCGTGACCAAGCCGTTCCACTTCGAAGGCCAGCGCCGCATGCGCCTCGCCGACCAGGGTATCCAGGAACTGCAGAAGTCGGTCGACACCCTGATTGTCATCCCGAACCAGAACCTGTTCCGGATCGCCAATGACAAGACCACCTTCGCCGATGCTTTCGCGATGGCTGACCAGGTTCTCTATTCCGGCGTTGCCTGCATCACCGACCTGATGGTCAAGGAAGGCCTGATCAACCTCGACTTCGCGGACGTTCGCTCCGTGATGCGCGAAATGGGCCGCGCCATGATGGGTACCGGTGAAGCTTCGGGCGAAGGCCGTGCAATGGCCGCCGCCGAAGCCGCGATCGCCAACCCGCTGCTCGACGAAACCTCGATGAAGGGCGCCCAGGGCCTCTTGATCTCCATCACCGGCGGTCGTGACCTCACCCTGTTCGAAGTCGACGAAGCCGCAACCCGCATCCGCGAGGAAGTGGATCCGGACGCAAACATCATTCTCGGCGCAACGTTCGACGAAGAACTCGAAGGCCTCATCCGCGTATCGGTCGTGGCAACGGGTATCGATCGTACGGCCGCGGAGGTGGCCGGTCGTTCTGCTGACTTTCGTCCGGTAGCAGCAAAGCCGATCGTTCGTCCGTCCATCGCCATCCCGGCCGCCTCGGTTCAGCAGCCTGTTGCCATCCAGCAGCCGGCCCCGATCGCTCAACAGCCTGTTGCCCAGCAGCCGGTCGTTCAGCAGCAGCCGATCGCCCAGCCGGTTCAGCAGCAGCAGACTGCCGATTCGATCGCTGAAGCCATCCGTGCAGCCGAACTGGAACGTGAACTGTTCCTCTCCATGCCGCGTGGCGGTGCCACCGCTCCGGTGCAGCAGGCTCCGATCCAGCAGGTTCAGGACGACTTCCGTCCGCAGAGCAAGCTGTTTGGCGCCGCTCCGGTCGAACAGCCTGTGATGCAGGCTGCCGCCCCGGTCCAGCGTGCCGTCGAAATGCCGGCCTATCAGCCGCAGCCGGTTGCTCCGGCTCCGGTTGCCCAGGTTCGCCAGGAGCCGATCGCTCCGGTGATCCGCCAGCAGGCCGAACCGGTTCGCATGCCGAAGGTCGAAGACTTTCCGCCGATGGTAAAGGCCGAAGCCGAGCATCGCGCTCAGCCGGTCGCCCAGGAAGAACGCGGCCCGATGGGTCTACTCAAGCGAATCACCAATTCGCTCGGCCGCCGCGAAGAAGAAGCCCACGATGTGGCTGCCGACATGACGGCCGGTGCTCCGGCCGCAGCCTCGCAGCAGCGTCGTCCGCTGTCGCCGGAAGCCAGCGTCTACGCTCCGCGTCGCGCTGCTCCGCTCGAAGACCGTGCCCGCGTCGCCTCGCAGCCGCGTGCTCATGAAGACGATCAGCTCGAAATTCCGGCGTTCCTGCGCCGTCAGTCGAACTGATCTGACACCCGCCTTCCACCTTGCCGAAATGCCCGGGTTTGCGCCCGGGCATTTTTTATGAATTATGCTTTGTTTTCAGATGCTAATGAGCCCTTCGCAAAAGCGTAACAAAGCGAAAGAAACAGTGATTTGGAATGACGTCCCGCTGCAACTATCTTCACGATGGGACTGATGGGGCAGCATTGCGATTCGATACATCGCTAGCTTGCATGTTGGACCGGCAGGTGGCGCGCGGCGCCGCTTTCCGAACGTGTGGTCTGCGGCGTTTTTAACGATGCTCGGCTCTGTCCCTTAAGACAATTCGGCGGCAACGCCACGGTGAATTTTGAAGGCGAGAAGCATGGGACTTGGAATTGGACAGCTTGGGTTTCAGACGACGATTGCGGGTTCTGTCACTCTGTCCGGCACGGGCGTTCATTCGGGCGCAGAGGTAGCGATCACGTTCCATCCGGCGGAATCCGATAGCGGCATCGTCTTCCAGCGCATGAACGGCGATACTGTCGTTGCAGAATACAAGGCGGTTTCTTCGCAGGTCGGCAATACCGATCTTTGCACCATCCTCGGCTTCACGCCGGCCACCTTCATCGCCACGATCGAACATGTCATGGCCGCGATCTATGCGCTTGGCCTCGACAATCTGCTGATCGAGGTTCACGGCGCCGAGATGCCGATCATGGACGGCAGTTCCGCTCCGTTCGTCGAGGCGCTCGAGCAGGTCGGCATCCGTGCCCTGGCAACGAAGCGCCGTTACATCCGTATCCTGAAGCCGGTTCGTATCGAATCGGGCGCTTCCTGGTCGGAATTCCTACCTTACGAAGGCGGCATGCGCTTCGAGGTCGAGATTGATTTCGATTGCCCGCTGATCGGCCGTCAGGCTTGGAAGGGCGACATGACGCCGTCGACGTTCAAGAACGAACTGTCGCGTGCGCGCACCTTCGGCTTCATGCGTGATGTCGAGAAGATGTGGGCCGCCGGCCGTGGTCTCGGCTCCTCGCTTGAAAATTCCGTTGTCATCTCGGACGACAACACGGTCATCAATGTCGAAGGCCTGCGTTACGCCAAGGACGAGTTCGTGCGTCACAAGACGCTCGACGCCGTCGGCGACCTCGCTCTGGCTGGCATGCCGTTCCTCGGTTGCTACCGTTCGTATCGCGGCGGCCACAAGATGAACGCCAATGCCTTGAAGGCTCTGATGAGCGATCCGACGGCTTACGAGATCGTCGAGACCACGCCGCAGCGTCAGCGTTCGGCTCCGCGCGAGGTCGTCGCTGTCAACGCTCCGTGACGCACTCTGCGCGAAATCGGGTCCAAACTTGCCAGAAGCCGGTCTTTTGACCGGCTTTTTCATGATCAGGCTGCCACAAAATTGCGTTAATCAATCATCATGACGTTGCGGTCTTGTTGCATCTTGATCTAAAACGCGGTTCATAGGCGGCGGTATTCTTACTGCCGCACGAGTTGGGATTTACGAATGGTATTTGCAGGCCAGTTTGAATTGAAGAAGATGGCACGGATTGCCGTCATCGCGCTTGCGGCATCCGCAACCAGTGTGCTGGTGACTGCCTGCCAGAACGACCCCGACATCGACATCACCAAGCTGGCCGCCGAAACCGATCCGCCCGAAGTCTTGTACAATCAGGGTCTTGCCAACCTCAATGCCGGCAAGACGACAGAAGCGGCGCGCAAGTTCGACGCAATCGACAAGCAGCATCCATTCTCGGAATATGCGCGCAAAGCGCTGGTCATGCGGTCCTTCATCAATTACCGCAACGGCCAGTATCAGGACGCCATTAACGGCGCCAGCCGCTACCTGAACCTCTACCCGGAGTCCGAAGATGCTGCCTATGCACAGTACATCGTGGGGCTTGCCTATTCCAAACAGATCCCGGCCGTGACACAGGACCAGAAGCCTGCCTTCAAGACCATTGAGGCGATGCAGGCTGTCATCACGAACTATCCGGATTCGGAATATGTCGAGGATGCGCAGGCGAAGATTCGCTACGCCAAGGACCAGCTTGCCGGCAAGGAGATGCAGGTCGGGCGCTACTATCTCGAGCGCAAGGAATATCTGGCCGCCATCACACGCTTCCGCTCCGTGGTCGAGAAGTATCCGAACACGAACCAGGTCGAGGAGGCGCTGTCGCGTCTGGTCGAAACCTATTTCGCCATGGGTATCACCGGCGAAGCGCAGACGGCCGCCGCCGTTCTTGGCCACAATTACCCCGACAGCCAATGGTACGCGGATGCCTACAAGCTCCTGCAGACTGGCGGGCTTGAGCCGCGCGAAAACGGAAATTCATGGATTTCGCGTGCAGGCAAGCAGCTTCTGGGCGCCTGACGGTCCGCGACGAAGAGATTTGAAACGGGATGCTCTCACAGATTTCGATCCGCGATATCGTCCTGATCGAACGGCTTGATCTGTCCTTCGATGCGGGTCTCTCCGTGCTGACGGGCGAAACGGGTGCTGGAAAGTCCATTCTGCTCGACAGCCTGTCGCTCGCCCTTGGTGGTCGAGGCGACGGTTCCCTCGTGCGTCATGGCGGCGACAAGGGGCAGGTGACGGCTGTGTTCGACGTCGGCATGGGCCATCCGGCTCGACTGCTCATCCGCGAAAACGGCGTTGATGATGATGGTGACCTGATCTTTCGACGCGTCCAGTCCGCAGACGGCCGTACCAAGGCCTATGTCAACGACCAGCCGGTTTCCGTCCAGTTGATGCGTCAGGCCGGTCAGTTGCTGGTCGAGATCCACGGCCAGCACGACGACCGCGCGCTCGTCGACACCCATGCCCACCGTACGCTGCTGGATGCCTTTGGCGGCCTTGCCGAGGAAGCGCAGAACGTTGCCGGTCTCTATCGCGTCTGGAAGGATGCGGAGCGGACGCTGAAAAAGCACCGCGACAAGGTCGAGGCCGCCGCCCGCGAGGCCGATTACCTGCGCTCTTCCGTCGAGGAACTGGAAGGCCTGTCTCCGCAAGACGGCGAAGAAGATGATCTCGCCGAACGCCGGTCGCGGATGATGAAGGCCGAGCGCATCGCCGTCGATATCAACGAAGCGAGCGAGTTCCTGAATGGCAATGCCTCGCCGGTTCCGCTGATCGCATCGCTGGTACGCCGGCTGGAGCGCAAGAGCCATGAGGCGCCGGGCCTGCTGGAGGAAACGGTCGAGTTTCTCGATACCGCGCTCAATCATCTCTCCGATGCCCAGATGGCTGTCGAGAGGGCCTTGCGCAAGACGGAATACGATCCGAAGGAGCTGGAGCGTGTCGAGGAGCGTCTCTTCGCCCTGCGTGCCGCCGCCCGCAAATATTCGGTTCCTGTCACCGGCCTGCCAGCGCTTGCCGTCAAGATGATCTCCGACCTTGCCGATCTCGATGCGGGCGAGGAAAAGCTGAAGCAGCTCGAAGGTCAGCTGGGACTGACCAAGGCGACCTTCGATGCAGCAGCCACCGCCTTGTCGGCCAAGCGCCACAACACCGCGACGGCTCTGTCGGATGCGGTCATGGCGGAACTGCCGGCGCTGAAACTGGAGCGTGCGCGCTTCATGGTCGAGATGACCTCCGATCCGGAGGCAGGCACGGCCGAGGGCATCGATATCGTCGAATTTCACGTCCAGACAAACCCCGGCACGCGGCCAGGTCCAATCATGAAGGTCGCTTCGGGTGGCGAACTCTCGCGGTTCCTGCTGGCGCTGAAGGTGGCGCTTGCGGATCGCGGTTCGGCACCGACCCTGGTTTTCGACGAAATCGATACGGGCGTGGGCGGCGCCGTGGCGGATGCCATCGGTCAGCGGCTGAAGCGGCTGTCGAAGACGGTTCAGGTTCTCTCCGTCACCCATGCACCGCAGGTGGCGGCGCGCGCGGCGACCCATCTCCTGATTTCCAAGGGACCAACCGCAGAAAAATCCGAGACCATCGCCACCCGCGTCGCCCGCATGGACGACAAGGCCCGCACCGAGGAAATCGCCCGCATGCTGGCGGGCGCATCGGTAACGGACGAGGCGAGGGCGGCTGCGGCGCGCCTTCTGGCAGGCGGCGGCTGAGCGAATGCCCTAGAGAATAAGGCTGACCGGCGCGGTGTCTGCGCCGCCCGGCAGGCCGAGGATGGCGACCTTGCCCTCCATGCCGGCCATGCGGGCATCGATTCCCGCCAAGACCCGTTTTCCGGGATCGATGAAGGCGGTCGAATGGCCGTCCTTCTGCAGCTTGCGGGCGGAATCTTCCAGCATGAAGGTCAGTTGCTGTGTCGCGCCGCGAAAATCCGCAAGCGTTTCCTGATCCTGTACCGACAGGGACTTTCCGGATGGCGCGTCGCTCATGATGTCGCGATAGGCTTGGGGCAGGGCAGATTGCACTTCGTTGGTGGCCGTATCTGCAGCTGTGCTGCTGTCCACAGGCGTGCTGGAGGCCTGCGCCTCCGCCGAGCTGGATGCCATGCCGGCCTGCTTGGAGATGGCATCGGTGAATTGGGTCGCGGCGGCACCGAGTTCCTTCGCCAGTTGCAGGGAGCGCTGGGCCATGGGGCCGGACGCGAAGCCCCATCGCATCAGCTGGGTCATTTCCTCCTTCAGCCGCTTCAGCTTTTCTTCCGCCTGCGCCTTGCGTTCCCTCGGACCGCTATCGGCGATGTCGCGCAGTGCGTTCAGCGCATCCGAGGCACTTTGTTGTTTTGCGGCAGCGGCATCATCGGGGATCGAGGTGGAAATAGAACCGGCGCTCGCCGAGGCCGAGCCGTCCGGCGTAGCCCTCTGCGCGGTCGGACGCGGGTCAGGGGAATAGGAAGTCGTTGAGGGTATCATACCCGCTCCTCTCCATCGGGCCGGTTCATCCGGTCCTCGACGTCAATTCTCTTGGCGCGCATTTTAGCGGCAAGGAATTAAGAGGAGCTTTCTTCAACCCGCTTTTCATTCGTCGGATTTTCTCTAAAACGGAGCCGAAACATGGAGTCTGCCGCATGTCGACCTTGTCCGTTGCCGTTGAAAACCTGACGCTTGAAGATGCGGCCATCGAGCTGGAGCGGCTGGCCAAGGAACTGGCGCATCACGACGCTCTCTATCACGGCAAGGACGCGCCGGAGATATCCGATGCCGATTATGATGCGCTGAAGCGGCGCAACGAGGAGATCGAGGTCCGCTTCCCGGAGCTCATCCGCGCCGACAGCCCGTCGCGCAAGGTCGGTGCGGCTCCCTCCGGCATCTTCCAGCAGATCACCCATGCCCGCCCCATGCTGTCGCTCGACAACGTCTTTTCCGACGAGGATGTCAGCGACTTCATTTCCAGCGTCTACCGCTTCCTGGGACAACTCCCCGACAATTCAATCGCCTTTACCGCCGAGCCAAAGATCGACGGCCTGTCGATGTCGCTGCGTTATGAAAACGGCCGGCTCGTCAGCGCCGCCACCCGCGGTGACGGCACGACGGGCGAGAACGTCACGGCCAATATCCGCACCATCCGGGAAATTCCGCAGACGCTGCCCGCCGGCGTGCCTGCCGTGGTCGAGGTGCGCGGCGAGGTCTATATGGCCAAGAGCGATTTCCTGGCGCTGAACGAGCAGATGCTGGCCGAGGGCAAGCAGACCTATGTCAATCCGCGCAACACGGCCGCCGGGTCGCTCCGCCAGCTCGATCCGACGATCACCGCCAGCCGCAAGCTGAAATTCTTCGCCTATGCGTGGGGCGAGATTTCCGACATGCCGGCTGATACGCAGTTCGGCATGGTCCAGGTTTTCGAGCGCTGGGGTTTCCCGGTCAATCCGCTGATGCAGCGGCTGTCGTCGATCGAGGCCATTCTTTCGCATTACAACGAGATCGGCCTGAAGCGTCCGGAGCTCGACTACGATATCGACGGCGTCGTCTACAAGGTGGACCGGCTGGACCTGCAGCAGCGCCTCGGTTTCCGCTCCCGTTCGCCGCGCTGGGCGACGGCGCATAAGTTCCCGGCCGAGCAGGCGTTCACCACCGTCGAGAATATCGACATCCAGGTTGGCCGCACTGGTGCGCTGACACCGGTTGCCCGGTTGACGCCGGTTACCGTCGGTGGCGTGGTTGTCACCAATGCGACGCTGCACAATGCCGACTATATCGAAGGTCTCGGCAATGGCGGCGAGCGCATCCGGGCGGAGGAGCATGACATCCGCATCGGCGACACGGTCATCGTTCAGCGGGCAGGGGATGTCATCCCGCAGGTAATCGATGTCGTCATGGAAAAGCGCCCGGCAGAGGCTGTTCGTTATGAGTTCCCGAAAACCTGCCCTGTCTGCGGCAGCCATGCGGTGCGCGAGCGCAACGAAAAGACCGGCAAGCTCGACTCTGTCACCCGCTGCACCGGCGGTTTCGTTTGCCGGGCGCAGGCTGTCGAGCACCTGAAGCACTTCGTTTCGCGCAATGCCTTTGATATCGAAGGTCTGGGGTCAAAGCAGATCGACTTCTTCTTCGAGGCGGAGGATCCGACCCTGTCGATCAGGACAGCCGCCGATATCTTTACGCTTGAAAAGCGGCAGGCGGCCTCGGCCCTCACCAAGCTCGAAAATATCGACGGGTTCGGTAAGGTCAGCGTGCGCAAGCTCTACGACGCCATCAACGACCGCCGTGCAATCGCGCTGCACCGGCTGATCTATGCGCTCGGCATCCGTCATGTCGGCGAAACGACGGCTAAACTTCTGGCGCGCTCCTATGGCAGCTATGCCGCCTTTGCCGAGGCGATGAAAGCGGCAGCCGAACCGGGCTCGGATGCCTGGAGCGACCTGAATACGATCGATGGCATCGGTGAAGTGGTCGCCCGTGCGATCGTCGAATTCTACAAGGAGCCGCGCAACATCGACGTCGTCTCCCGTCTGCTCGATGAGGTGGCGCCACAGGACGCGGAAGCGCCGGTTGCAAGCTCCAGCCCCGTGGCCGGCAAGACCGTCGTCTTCACAGGTTCGCTGGAAAAGATGACCCGTGATGAGGCAAAGGCCATGGCCGAACGGCTTGGTGCAAAAGTTGCGGGCTCGGTGTCGAAGAAGACCGATCTTCTGGTGGCCGGTCCCGGCGCCGGTTCGAAGCTTGAAAAAGCCCGTGAACTCGGCGTTGAAACCACGGATGAAGACGGCTGGTTTACCTTGATCGGTGGGTAAACGCACTTCAATCGCCTGCAAAGCTTCCCTTTGCCATTCGTCTTGTTTATGAGCACTGCCAGATTTATGACAGTTTCGTGACAATGGCGAAAACGGATAGGGTGAACAATGCTGGGTTGGTTCCGCAAGCTGATGCCGCGCGAGGACAAGTTCTTCGAACTTTTCGAGGCGCATTCGCGCACGGTCGTCGGCGCCGCCGATGCGCTGAAGGCGCTGCTCGCAGGCGAGGGCGATCATGAGGCCAACTGCAGACGTATCATCGAACTGGAAGACCAGGCGGACAATATCACTCGCGATGTCATGCTGGCGGTCCGCCGCAGCTTCATCACGCCGTTCGACCGTGGCGACATCAAGGACCTGATCCAGTCGATGGACGACGCCATCGACATGATGCACAAGACCGTCAAGACCATCCGCCTGTTCGAGCAGACGAGCTTCGATCCCGGCATGCGCGAAATGGGCATTCTGGTCGTGGACGCTGCCCGGCTCGTCGCCGAGGCCATTCCGCTGCTGGATAAGATCGGCACAAACGCACCGCGCCTCAGCGCGATCGCCGAAGAGGTGACCCGCGTCGAAGGCCGCTCGGACGAATTGCATGACGAGGGCCTGAAGGACCTGTTCCGCCGTCACGGCGCGTCCAATCCGATGGCCTACATCATCGGCAGCGAGATCTATGGTGAACTCGAAAAGGTCGTCGACCGCTTCGAGGACGTCGCCAATGAAATCAGTGGCATCGTGATCGAGAACGTCTGATGGAGCCGACGCTCGCCTTTCCGCTGCTGCTGTGCCTGATCGGTGTGGCGCTGTTCTTCGATTTCCTGAACGGTCTGCACGACGCCGCCAACTCGATCGCGACGATCGTCTCGACGCGCGTGCTGCGGCCGCAATATGCGGTCATGTGGGCCGCATTCTTCAACTTCATCGCCTTCATGTTCTTCGGCCTGCATGTGGCCGAGACGATCGGCAAGGGCATCATCGATCCGGCGATCGTGACGCCGCAGGTGATCTTCGCGGCGCTGATGGGCGCCATCATCTGGAACATCGTCACCTGGATTTTCGGTATTCCCTCCAGTTCGTCGCATGCGCTGGTGGGTGGCCTCGTCGGCGCGGGCCTCGCGCGCACCGGCGGCGACGCCATCGTGCTGAGCGGCCTGTTGAAGACCGTCGGCGCGATCTTCATGTCACCGATGATCGGCTTCATGCTGGCGCTTCTGCTGGTGCTGATCGTGTCCTGGGTCTGCGTTCGCCAGACACCGTTCGCGGTCGATCGCAGCTTCCGTGGACTTCAGTTCATTTCGGCATCGCTCTATTCGCTGGGCCATGGCGGCAATGACGCGCAAAAAACCATGGGCATCATCGCCGTATTGCTGTTTTCGCAGGGCTATCTGGGCGGCACATTCTACGTTCCGTTCTGGGTGGTGATCACCTGCCAGTCGGCCATGGCACTCGGAACGTTGTTCGGCGGCTGGCGCATCGTTCACACGATGGGTTCGAAGATCACCCGGCTCAATCCGATGCAGGGGTTCTGCGCCGAGACTGGTGGCGCGATTACACTGTTCGGTGCGACTTGGCTGGGGATTCCTGTCTCGACTACGCACACGATTACTGGTGCGATCATCGGGGTCGGCGCGGCTCGCCGCCTGTCGGCAGTTCGCTGGGGATTGGCAGGCAATATCGTGATCGCGTGGTTTGTCACGCTGCCTGCGGCGGCCCTGATCTCCGTTCTGTTCTATTTTATCGCGAGCGCATTCTGATCGCTCGCGACGATCGGTTCCGTTATAGCCCGAAGGCGCGCCTGGCGCGGCGGGATTCGGCTGCGGATTGAAGAAATGCTGTCGCCTGTTCGGGTGGCAGTCCCTTGCCGAAACGGTAGCCCTGGCCTGTTTTACAGCCGAGCGCGCGCAGCGCCAGTTCCTGTTCCTCGGTTTCGATACCCTCGGCAATTGTCTCCAGCCCAAGGTCGTTACCCATCGTCAGCATCGCCCGTGTGATCGCGGCATCATGCGGATTGGTCTGGATATCGCTGACGAACCGTCGATCGATCTTCAGTGTTGTCAGGGGAAAGCGTTGCAGCGAACTCAGGGATGCATAGCCAGTACCGAAATCGTCGAATGCAATGCCGACGCCCAGATCCCGCAGTGTCCGCACAGCCACCTGTGCATTGTCGTCGTTGAGCAGGGCGATTGTTTCGGTCACCTCAAGACAGAGCTCGGAGGGATCGAGCCCATGTGCGGCTAGTGTGTCCATGACATGCTGGACAAGCGTGGTGGAACGATACTGGGCCGCGAAGAGATTGACGCTGACCTTGGCGGATGGAATGCCTGTCGCCTTCCATCTAGCCGCTTGGCGGCATGCCTCGTCGAGAACCCACCAGCCGATCGGAAGAGCCAGAGCGCTGGATTCTAGCGCGGAAAGAAATACGCCCGGAAACAGCAGGCCCCGCTCGGGATGCTGCCAGCGGATCAGAGCTTCCATGCCGGAAACATGACCATCGGACAGTGAAACCTGTGGCTGATAATGCAGCACGAGTTCCTCGTCCCGCAGGGCACGGCGCAATTCGTCCTGAATGGCGCGGCGGGTTATGGACAGATTGCGCATCTCGGGATCGAACATCAGCATCGTCCCCCCGCCAACCTGCTTGGCCTTGTAGAGGGCGAAATCCGCGCTGGCGAGAAGTTCGTCGGCGTCCTTTCCATGATGCGGGGCAAGCGCAAATCCGATGCTCGCCTGAAGCCGGAAGACGTTGCCGGCGACCTCGAAGAGCAGTTCGAAGGCCTCGAGGACGGCGCGGATGATCAATTCGGCCTCGGTACTTCCGATGTTGCCTGGCAGCAAGATGGCGAACTCGTCGCTGCCGAACCGTGCAACTGTGGAATCCACCGGCAAGACCGATGGCAGCCGGATTGCGATCGCTTGCAGCAGATTATCGCCGGCCGCATGGCCAAGGCTGTCATTGACATCCTTGAACCCATCGAGATCGAGCAGCGCAACCGCCGTCCCCGAATTTCCGGACAGTGAATCTCGCAACAAGTCCTCGAAATGATGGCGGTTGACGAGGCCGGTCAAGGTGTCGTGGTTTGCCATCCGCAGCAGACGGGCATCGCGTTCGCGCCGCTCCGAAATATCGCGAATGATGGCCCCCATGCCGATCCCTCGCTCGTCCGTCCAAAGCGATAGCGACATTTCGATCGGGACTTCGCTCCCGTCGCGCTTGCTGGCCACGACTTCCACCGTCTTGCCAATCAGTCGTGTCTGGCCTCCTGCGAGCACACGCTTGAGACCAGCATGATGCGCTCCTCTCATCCGGTCAGGAATGATGATGTCGATCGGGTGCCCGATCATTTCGTCCCTCTCGTATCCGAAGAGTTGAAGGGCGGCGCGATTGACGAACTCGATCCTTCCCGAGGCGTTGATCGAGAAGAACGCAAGTTCCGTGGCGTCCGAGAAGTTCAGGGCCGTGGAGCGGATCATGTCCTCCTGCCGAAGGCGCATTTGCTCCAGGACAAGCGCAGCCAGGTTCTTCAGCGTTTCCTTTTCGCGATCTGTGAACTCGTGCCGTGGTTTTGTATCGATGATGCACAGCGAGCCGATGGAAAAGCCATCTGCCGTGGTGATCGGCATGCCTGCATAGAACCGGACGAAAGGCACGCCCGTGACCAAAGGATTGCCGGAAAATCTTGCATCCTCGCGGGCATCGGTAACGACCAGTACGTCATTTTGCCGGATCGCATGGTCGCAGAATGAGATCGAGCGCGGGATTTCCCGGATATCGAGGCCAATGGCGGCTTTGAAATGCTGATGATCTCGCTCCATTAGCGTGATGAACGCCATGGGTGCTTCAAACAGGCTGGCTGCGAGTTCGGCAATCACATCGAACCGACGTTCGGGCGCGGTTCCGGAAATCCATAGACGCGACAGCGCGTCGAGACGACAACGCTCAAGGTCGCCATGCTCTTGCAGTTCGATCGGCTTGTCGGCTGCGTTCATCCCGGACCCGCAAGTGAGTTCGATTATCGGCAACAGAGTAGGGATGGCCGGTTATCAATCTCTCAATGAATTGTGGTGAAATTTAATGCACCCATAAGATGTTTTCCTGTTCGAAACACAGTTGGGGATCCGTGGTGGCGGCCTTCGCCCCGAGGGAGAGCCTGCTGGCAGCCGCCTCGTGAGCCTCGGTGGCGCAAAGCTTGCCCGGCGTTCCGGCGCCCCCTTGCCATTCCCGAACCTTGTTCGCATTGCGTGAATTTAGAAGGGGCGGCGGCTGCTGCCATTTGAAGCGGCTAGGGTTGCCCATTCGTCCCGCCCCACTTCATCAAATTCGACGCGACACCCGGCGCGAAATAGTGTCACTATGGTGTTAGGCGGTCGCAGAACTGCCGGTGACAACAGAACCCGAGGAACACGCAAGCGATGAAACTGGCCACTCTGAAAGACAGTACCCGCGACGGCAAACTCGTCGTGGTCTCCAAGGATCTGACCCGCTGCTCGGAAGTCGGTCATATCGCCCGCACGCTGCAGGCGGCGCTGGACGACTGGGCGCATGTCGCTCCGCGGCTGAAGCGGGTGGCGCTCGGGCTTGAAACCGGCTCGCAGCCGACCATTCGCTTTCACGAGCATGACGCGGCATCGCCCCTGCCACGCGCCTTCTTCTGGGCTGGCGGCTCCGGTGGATTTTCAGGCCCGCGCGATGCCATCCGGGTTGATTCCGGAGCTTCCGACCTTTCTGCTACTATCCAGATCGCCGTGATCGTCGATGATGTCGATGCCGCCGCTGGCAAGCAGTCCGCTGGCGAGGCGGCCGTGTTGTTCCTGCTCTCCAGCGACATTGCACAGGGCAATACAGACATCGGCTCGTCTTTCTCTCCCGTCGCAGTAACGGCGGACGAACTGGGCGAGGGTGTGGATATTTCCGTTCTCGTTCGCCGCAATGGCCAGTCTGTGCAGGGCGGAACGGGTAGCGTGAAGGATGCCATCGACAGCGTTGGTTCAGCCGCCGCCAAGCGTTCACTGATTTCCGGCAGCATCGTCGCCAGCGGCTCGGGCCTTGCATCCTCCCCATTGGCGGTTGGCGATACCGTGCGCATCGAGATGAATGATCGTACCGGCCATTCCATCTTCGGCGCTATCGAGCAAACCGTCGAAAGCCGTTGATAATTCTTGTTGCGGGCTCCGGACAACCGGAACCCGCATTTCCCGCAACAATTCTCCCTTTCGATTCTTGAATTGTCTTTTTGCACTGCACACGTTAGGAAACCGCGCCGGGTTTCCACTGATAGGACTGTGTAGACCGGAGAGAGCCAGCCGCCAGCAACAAGACGGCAAGCTTGCGGATTGGAGGATCCTCGGATGGAAACAATCACCACCATTGCGGACCTGCGCGCGTGTCTGGCGGAACATCGTCGCGCCGGCAAGTCGATCGGCCTCGTGCCGACCATGGGTTACCTGCATGTCGGCCATATGGAACTGGTCGCCCGCGCACGCGCAGCAAATGACATCGTCGTCGTCAGTCTTTTCGTCAATCCGCTGCAGTTTGGCGCGAACGAGGATCTGACGAAATATCCGCGTGATCTCGCCCGCGATCAGGCCATGCTCGTCCAAGGCGGCGCCGATTTTCTCTTCGCGCCGGGTGTCTCCGACATGTATCCGCGCCCTATGGAGACCGTCGTCGATGTGCCGACACTCGGCGGCGAGTTGGAGGGCAAGGTTCGCCCCGGCCATTTTGCCGGTGTCTCGACGGTGGTGACCAAGCTCTTCAACATCGTCCAGCCGGACCGCGCCTATTTTGGCGAGAAGGATTTCCAGCAATTGCAGATCATCAAGCGCCTGGTCCAGGACCTCGCGCAGCCGGTCGAGGTGATCGGCGTGGCGACGGTGCGTGAAGCCGATGGTCTCGCCTGTTCCTCCCGCAACGTCTATCTGAGCGCGGCCGAACGGGCCGCCGCCGCGATCGTACCGAAGGCGCTCGACGAGGCTGAAAGGCTGGTTGCCTCGGGCGTGACGAATGTTGTGGAACTGGAGCGCGCCGTGACGGATTTCATCGCTTCAGAGCCGCTGGCCAAGCCCGAAGTGGTAGCGATCCGCGATCCGGAAACGCTGCATGAATTGACCGAAATTGGCGAAAAGCCGGTTCTTCTGTTGCTTTTTGTCCGCTTCGGGAGCACGAAGCTGCTCGATAACCGGGTTTTCAGCCCGAAAACGGCTAAATTTGCGAAGGTGGCGTGAGCATGAGTGTACAGGCAGTGAAGCGTCGCCTCAGCCCCGGGAATATCGAAGCATTGAAGGGCGAGCGGCCGATTGTCAGCCTCACGGCCTATACGACGCCGATCGCGCGGCTGCTCGATCCGCATGTCGACTTCATGCTGGTCGGCGATTCCCTCGGCATGGTGATCTATGGCCTCGATTCGACCGTCGGTGTCACGCTCGACATGATGATCGCCCATGGACAGGCCGTGATGCGCGGCTCGGAAAAGGCCTGCGTCGTCGTTGATCTGCCGTTCGGATCCTACCAGGAATCGAAGGAGCAGGCCTTTCACAGTGCGGCCCGCATCCTGAAGGAAACCGGCTGCAGCGCGGTGAAGCTTGAGGGCGGGGCAGAGATGGCGGAGACCGTCGATTTCCTCACCCAGCGCGGCATTCCGGTGCTCGGCCATGTCGGGTTGATGCCGCAGCTCGTCAACACGATGGGCGGTTACCGCTCTGTCGGTCGCAGCGACAAGGAAGCCGCCAAGATCCGGCGCGATGCCAAGGCGATCGACGATGCCGGCGCCTTTGCAATCGTCGTCGAAGGCACGATCGAGCCGCTTGCGCGCGAGATTTCCGCGTCCTTGCGGGCGCCGACCATCGGTATCGGTGCATCGCCGGCCTGTGACGGCCAGATTCTCGTATCGGACGACATGCTCGGCATCTTCAGCGATTTCAAGCCACGCTTCGTCAAGCATTTCGCCGAACTCGCGCCGCAGATGTCTGCCGCGTTCGAGGCCTACGCCAACGAGGTGAAGGCGCGGACGTTTCCCGGAATCGAGCACACCTTTCAGGTGAAGCCCAAGTCCTGATCTTGGAGCCATGCCCGGACATCGGCTCTGTCGGATGTCCGGGTTTCAATCAGAAATTCGGATCGCTGCATCAATCTTATTGAATTGTCGGTTGCCGTCTTGCGACCTATCTGTGGATTCGATTTCAAACATATTTCAATCGGTGGAGAGCGGCTTCGGTCAGTCGCCTGTGCCGGAAAGTTTTCCCGATGAAAAAAGATGACTTCTGGCAGGGCGTTCGCGGCGGTTTCCCCGTGATGGTGTCTGCCTCTCCGTTCGGTGCGCTCTTCGGTGCGCTGGCGGTCGACAACGGCTTTTCGGTCTTCGACGCCGTTTTCATGAGCGCCACGGTCTATGCCGGCGCCAGCCAGATGGTCGGCATCGAACTGTTCGGCCACAATGTCCAGCCTTGGTTGATCGTCCTGTCGGTCTTTGCCGTGAACTTCCGCCACATTCTCTATTCGGCATCGATGGCGCGGCATATCCGCCATTTCTCGGCCGTGCAGAAGTTCTTCACCTTCTTCCTGCTGGTCGATCCGCAATATGCCGAAACCGAGAAGCGGGCGGAGCGCGGCGAACCCATCACCTTCTGGTGGTATCTCGGCTTTGCGATGATCATCTATCTGCCTTGGCAGTTGATGACGATGCTGGGCGCCATTTTCGGGCAGCTCATCGGCGATCCCCGGGCCATCGGCCTCGATGTGCTGCTGCCGATCTATTTCCTCGGTCTCGTCCTCGGCTTCCGCAAGCGCGATCATTGGTTGCCGGTCGTCGCGGTCAGTTCGCTGGCCTCGATTGCCGCCATGCATTTCGTCGGCTCGCCATGGCATGTGAGTATCGGTGCCGTCACCGGTATCGCGCTTGCCGCCTGCATGCCGTTGCCGGATCAGCCCGAAGAGCCCGTCACCCTGGAAAACGAGGTCTGACATGGACAGCGCTCAACACCTTCACCTGATCTACATCATCCTCGCGGCGGCCGTTGCGACCTTCCTGACGCGTATCGGCGGTTATGTGATGATCACCCAGATGAAGCGCATCCCGCCGCGCATGGAGGCGGCGCTCAATGCCGTTCCCGCGGCCGTTCTGTCCACGCTGGTTGCACCCGCCTTCGTCTATGGCGGCTGGGACGTCGCGGCGTCGATGGTCGTCGCCTTCTTTGTCGGTCTTCGTTTTTCGTCGCTCTGGATGCTGCTTGCCGGCTGGCTCGTCGTCATGGCCATCCGGCATGCGGGCATCCTCTGACGCGCTTCAGCGCGTCAGAGCCGCCGTTGCCTGATCGAGCCAGGAAAGCACCGCCTCATCGGAAATCAGCGGCGCCAGCTTTTCGCGTGTCTGCTGATGATAGCTGTTCATCCAGTCGAGCTCCTCGTCCGTCAGCAGAGACGTGACGATTAGCCGGCGGTCGATCGGGCAGAAGGTCAGGGTCTCGAAGCCGAGCATCGGCAGTTCACCGCCACCGATCTCGCTGGCCTCCAACACATGCACCAGGTTTTCGATGCGGATGCCGAAGGCGCCGGGGCGGTAGTAGCCGGGTTCGTTCGACAGGATCATGCCGGTCAGCAGTTCCTGCATGGAGGCGCGGGAGATCCGCTGCGGACCTTCATGGACGGAGAGATAGGAGCCGACGCCATGGCCGGTGCCATGGGCGAAGTCGGCGCCGGCCTTCCACAACGCGATGCGCGCCAGCGGGTCGAGATCGACACCGCGTGAACCCTTGGGGAAGCGGGCGGTGCTGATGGCGATCATGCCCTTCAGGACGAGCGTGAAGAAGCGCCGCTGGTCTTCCGGCACGGTGCCGATCGCCACGGTGCGGGTGATGTCGGTGGTGCCGTTGATGTACTGGCCACCGGAATCGATCAGGAACATGGTGCCATCGGCAATGGCGAGATCGCTTTCCGTCGTCACGCGGTAATGCATGATCGCGGCATGCGCGCCGGCGCCGGAGATCGTGTCGAAGGAAATGTCCTTCAGCGGGTTCTGCATGCGCTCGCCGACCGACTTGCGAAACGCTTCGAGCTTCACGGCGGCGGCGATCTCTGTGACTTCGCCGGGTGTCGTTCCGTCCAGCCAGGCAAGGAATTCGACCATCGCAGCACCATCCTGCAGATGGGCGCGGGCGGAGCCTTCAAGTTCGGCTGTGTTCTTGCGGGCGCGGGGCAGGCGGGCGGGATCGATCGCCTCGATCACAGTGCCACCGCTCACACGAATGCGCTCGGCCAGCGCGAAAGCCGCATGATCCGGATCGATCATGATCTTCGCACCGGTCGCTCCAAGGGCTGCAACCTTTTCCTCGAACGAGGAGGGCGCCTCGAAGTTGGCGAGTTGCGTCAGGTAAGCCTCTTCCTCGATGCCGGTCTTGCGCTTGTCGAGAAACAGTTCCGCCTTGCCATCCGCATGGACTATGGCGCGAGCGAGCGGATGCGGGGTATGCGGTACGTCACTGCCGCGGATATTGAAGGTCCAGGCGATCGAGGAGGGATCGGTCAGCACGACGGCATCGGCACCGGCCTTTGCGATTTCGGCCGCCATGGTGGCGAGCTTGTCCTTGGCGAGAAGGCCGGCATGATCGAGGGGCTGGATCTTGACGCGGCCGAGGGGAGCGTCGGGACGGTTTTCCCACTGCTTGTCCAGTGGATTGTGATCGAGGAAGACCAGCGCGCCGCCAAGCCCCTGCAATGCCTTTTCCAGCTTGCGGACTTCCGCGCCGGTGTGCAGCCAGGGATCGATGCCGAGGCGGAAGCCCTTGCGGCCGTGACGTTCGAGCCAGACATGCGGTGATTCACCGACGAGGTCGCCGCCTTCGAAGACGCTGCCATCCACCTGTTCAGCGAGCTGGGTCACGTAGCGGCCATCCACGAAGACAATTGCCTGACTCTGCGTGATGAGGGCGATGCCGGCCGAGCCGGTAAACCCGGTCAGCCATGCCAACCGCTCGGACGATGCCGGGACATATTCTCCCTGATATTCATCGGCGCGCGGCACTAGGAAGCCATCGACGTTCAGATCGACGAGTGCTGCGCGCAGCGCGGTGACGCGCGCCTTGCCGAATTGCGGTGTGGAGGTGACTTCAAAGGACTGGAACATCTGGCTTTTCCATATTTTCGCAAAATGAGGAGCCGATGGACAGATCGCGCCGGGCGACCGTTACAGCCGATTCCTCAAAGGGTGGACATAGTCTAGCGGAAACGGGCCGGGCAGTGATAGCCCGTGTTTCTTGCCCGTCCGGTTAGCCCTTGACGAATTTCCGGATGATCTCCCAGGTCAGCCGCTGATTGTTGCGTGCCCAGCGATCGTCGGTAAAGAAAACCGGTTCGGCAGGCTCCCAGCCACTGCAGCTGAAATCCGACTGCCGGGCAAAGAATGTGACGAAATCAGCCTCGCTGTCCCATTGGGCGATCGGCTCTTCGACACTGTGTCCGCCATCCTGGATTTCACGCAGCGTAATCGTGTCGCCCGTCCGGATCAGTCCGTGTCCGCAATAGTCGCGATGAAACTGGTGGATCAGCCCGGTGCCCGGTTCGCAAGTTATCAGCTTGCGATACAGATCGCGCGCCACCCGGGCGCCGAACGGTGCATGGCTCAGGCGATCGCGGCATTCGAGATGCCGCCGCTCCCTCTCTTCCTCCGAAGCATCGATCAGAGGGTAGGGCGGCCAGGCGGGCATATCCGCCGACGTCTTGCCCCGCATAGACTGCAGTATCGACCCGACGATCCAGGCGATGAGGCCGAGGCAGATCAGCGGTATTACTGTCGCAAGCATCCATCCTCCTTCGGCGCTATGTCACATTTATCATACTTATGCGTTTCATGCATGGCACCCATGCTGCATTGCACCTAGACCGGTTCGAAAAATAGTCTATAAATCCACTTAACGAACGCGGATGCAAATCCGATGTTCTCGCAAATGCCTTCGGGCACGCGCTGCACGGTCTGAATATGGTTGGTCATCCTTCTCCTCCTCCCTCCGGGTGGCCAATTCCAGATCGTGAAGAGTCCGCTTGAGCGCTCCTCCTCCTCAAGCTCGCGGACATGGCCGGCTTGCCGGTCAGCGGGCGATGCTTCGGCATCGCCTTTGTATTGAAAACCCGCTTGTCCATGACGGACAGGCGGGTTTTTCTTTTCCGAGATTTTGAAATGGATGCCTTCCGCCCGAAGGCGGAAGCGCTTCAGGCACGATCGAGATGGATCGTGACCCAGCCGTTGCGCCAGATCGTGCGGACATGGCGCAGGTGCTGGGCGTTGTAGGCCGACAGAACCTTCCAGCGCTGTGCGGCCAGGATTCCCGAGAGAATGACCGAGCCACCGGGTGCCAGATGGTTTGCCAACTGCGGCGCCATGCGGATCAAGGGCCGGGCGAGGATGTTGGCGATGATCAGGTCGAACGCGCCATGGGCGTCGAAGGCCGGCGAATGGAAGCCGGGCGCGGTGATCGTGGTGATACCCGTCGCGATACCATTGCGCTTGACGTTTTCGGCGGCGACCCGCGTTGCGATGGGGTCGATATCCGTCGCCAGCACGGGCACATGCTTCAGCTTTCTTGCCGCGATCGCGAGGACGCCGCTGCCGGTGCCGAGATCGAGCGCATTGCGCACCTTGCGGGACCGCATCACGGTTTCGATCACTTCGAGGCAGCCCGCTGTCGTGCCGTGATGTCCGGTGCCGAAGGCCTGGCCGGCATCGATCTCGATGGCGATGTCGTTGAGGGCGACCTTGTTGCGGTCGTGCGAGCCATGCACGAGGAAACGGCCGGCGCGCACCGGCGACAGGCCTTCCAGCGACTTGGCGATCCAGTCGACATCGGGAATGACTTCCCGCTGGATTTCGGCATCGGGGAAACGTTCGCCGATAACGCCGGCGAAGCGCTCGCGCATTTCTTCTTCTTCATCGAAGTCGATATAGATGGAGGCTTCCCAGATATCGTTCTTCTCGTCCATTTCCATCGTTGCGATGGCGTAACCTTCGTCCTCGAAGGCGTCCGTCATCAGTGACATCGCGACCTCGGAGAGGATCTCGGTCGTGGTGATGAAAAGGCGCATGTCGCTCAAGGTCGTTATCCTTCGGATCGGGCAGGGGGACGGCTGTGCGGGCTCTACCATGCGCTGCGATCAAAGGTAAAGCGTTCAGCGCTTGGTCAGGTTCTCCAGCTTTTGAACCGCCGTTTCGGGATTTTCGCCATAGGCGATCGTTCCGGTGAAGGCGCCCTTCGCATCGAGAAGGAAGACCGAGGCGGTGTGATCCATCGTATAGTCGCCATCCGGCTTTGCCTCGTCCAGCGGGATCTTCTTGGCGTAGACGCGGAAGCCCTTGACCATCTCCATGACCTTGTCCGCCGGACCGGAAATGCCGGTGATGCGCTTGGAAACGTTGGAGACGTACTGGTTCATGATCTCGGGCGTGTCGCGCTCGGGATCGACGCTGACAAAATAGGCCTGCAGCTTGGTGCCATCAGGATCGACCTTTTCCAGCCAGCCGTTGAGCTCAAACAGGGTCGTGGGGCAGACTTCCGGGCAATGGGTGAAGCCGAAGAAGAGGGCGGACGGCTTTCCGGTGAAGGCCTTTTCGGTGATCGGCTGGCCTGTCTGGGAAACGAGCTCGAACGGGACACCAAACGGACCGGCCGCCAGCTGCTCCTTGGGATTGCTCATCCAGTACGCGACATAGCCGAGGACGGCTGCTACGACGGCGACCGCCACCCATAGAACAATACGCAAGGTCTTCATCGAAACATCCGCTTATCTGCTGAACTGTGGCAGTTGAGATAGCGGTTCGGCACGCGCGTTGCAAACGCTCAGGCTGCCAGCGTCAAAATGTGGCAGGCCCGCTCGGAAACACCAGGAAAGTCAGAAGCACCAGGAAAGACCGTTTTCCGCCATGGCCAGAAACATCTCCGGTCCCTGGACGATCCAGCCGGCAAAGGCCGCGCCGGCCAGAAGCAGGACACAACCGGCCGCGACGGTTGCGATCAGGGTCCTCGGGTATGTCGGGGCATCGTTGTTCATGAGGCAATGATACCGCTGCGAGCTCCGGATGAAAAGGCGGTTTTGCCTGCCTGCGGCCGCGCCGCTGCATCGGGTGTCGTTAACATTGGGTGATCATTTTAGTGAAAGTTTAATTTGTGTTTGCCATGGTCTAGGGGCGTGAAGGGGTGCGAATCCTCTTTTTGACATGACGTCGCCGGTTTTTGATCGAGTCCGGGTCCCGCATTGTCCATTCCGTCGTCCGTGCCGAAAGCATCGGGCTCCGCCGAAAACTGGGAAGAGTTCTGATCATGAACAACAGCGCCATCAAGCAGTCCGGTGCCTATCTGGAAATCGTGTCCTTTCATCTGGGTGATCAGGAATTCTGTATCGATATCATGGCGATCCGCGAAATCCGCGGTTGGGCTCCGGTAACGCCGATGCCGCACACGCCGCCCTACGTTCTCGGCCTGATCAATCTGCGTGGCGCGGTGATCCCGGTCATCGACATGGCCTGCCGTCTCGGCATGAAGATGACAGAGCCGTCCGAACGTTCGGCCATCATCGTCACCGACATCGCCGGCAAGCTGGTCGGCCTGCTGGTCGAGCAGGTTTCCGACATGATGACCATCAAGAGCGAGGCCTTGCAGCCGGCGCCGGAAATCATTCCGGAGGCCCAGCGCGCCTTCTGCCGTGGCATCGTGGCCCTGGAAAAGACCATGGTCTGCTTCCTCAACCTCGATACGGTCATCGCCGACGAGCTTGCCCAGGCCGCCTGAGCCGGCCACATTTTCTGTTGAATATCCAACGGACATCGCCCGGTTTGCCGGCGGTGTCCGTTTGCGTTTGTGTCGGATGGAGTGAAAGCGGCTTGGCGCGCGTCTTGCTTCCGGTCTAGTGTCGCGCTCAACGCTGGGGGCGTCCCCCCAGCCGTGAGATAAAGCCGGAACGGAGATCGCCCATGAAATGCCTCTTGCTCGTCGATATCCAGAACGGCTTCTGCTCCGGCGGAAACCTGGCCGTCCCGAACGGCGAGGATGTCGTGCCGGTCGCCAACAAGTTGATCGCCGAGGGCGGATATGATCTGATCGTCGCCTCGCAGGACTGGCATCCTGCCAACCACGGCAGCTTTGCCTCTCAGCATCCGGGCAGCAAGCCTTTCGAAATGGGTACGCTCGGCGGCAAGCCGCAGATGCTCTGGCCGGATCACTGCGTGCAGGGTAGCCGCGACGCCGATTTTCATCCGGCTCTGAACACCGGCGCCGTCGATCACGTTCAGCGCAAGGGCGAGAACGTCACCGTCGACAGCTATTCGGCGTTCCGCGACAACGACCGTGCCGCACTAACCGGATTGTCCGATTATCTCATTGGCAAGGGCGTCGATACGCTCGATGTCTGTGGCCTCGCGACCGATTATTGTGTGAAGGCATCCGCGATCGATGCCAAGGCGATGATGCCCGGCACGGAGGTGCGATTCATCACCGACGCCAGCCGCGGGATCGATGCGGCCGGTGTCGAGGCGGCGATTGCCGAGATGAGATCCAAGGGAATCCGCATTCTTGCATCGCAGGATATCCTCGCGGCGGCCTGATAGTGCCATCCTGGCCTATTGTGGAGCGCCCTCGGTCCAGGTGACGTTCTGACCGAACAGGGGAATGGTGGAGATCGACATCTTGGCCGACCCGTCGGTCAGTTCGCGCGAATGCGCCAGATAGATCAGCGTATTGTTCTTCTTGTCATAGACCCGCGTGACGACAAGCTTCTTCCAGATCAGCGACAACCCCTCGCGGAACACTTCCTCGCCTTCGCGCGACAGATCGATATCGTCGATGATCACCGGCCCGGTCTGGCGGCATGCGATCGAATTGTTGGAGGGATCTTCGAACCAGTTGCCGTTCTTCAACCGATCGATCACGCTGCGATCGAAATAGGTCACGTGGCAGGTGACGCCTTTGACCTTGGGATCGCTGACCGCATCGATGCTGATATCATTGCCAAGCCAGTCGACGCCGACCTCTCCGACCGTTTCGGCGCGAGCGGGCAGGGAGCAGAAAACGGCTGCGGCGAGGGTGAGGGCACTGAGCAGGCGGACGGGCAAAGGCATCGGGTTCTCCTTGAGGGCCTCCCTGACATAGGCGCGCCGCCCGACAATGCAAGCCGTGAGCGTCAGGCGCTATGGGAGAACGGCAGTGATGGCGCTGAGGTGGCGGCTGCTGCCCGCATCTGTGCTGCTGCCCCTGCCAGTGCCCGGGTGCTGGCCGAGGAATAGAGGCTTTCGGCCACGCTGAACCGGTCCCGTCCAGCCGCCTTGGCCTCGTAAAGGGCCGCATCGGCCCGGATCATGACATCGGTGACGGCGCCTCCGCTTTCGCCGGTCGCCAATCCGATGCTGACGGTCAGCGAAATGTCCGTGCCGTTGATACCGCCGATGCGAATGGCACGAACGGAGTCACAGATCGCTTTGGCGATTTCGATCGCCTCCACCCGGTCGATTCCCGTGAGTACGACTCCGAATTCCTCTCCCCCCAGGCGCCCGAGAATGCCCCGTCCGGCAAGCGTTTCGCGGACCGTCCGGCTGAAGTGAGTGAGTGCGACATCTCCACCGGCATGGCCGTGCTGGTCGTTGATCTGCTTGAACCGGTCGAGATCGAGCAGCATGAAGATGCTCCGGTTTCCGGCGGTTGCTGAAAACAATCGCTCGGCCTGGGTCATGAAGGCGCGCCGCGACAGGGCGCCGGTGAGGTCGTCATGCGCGACCATGTGGCGTAGATTGGCAATCATCCAGCCGTGCAGCATCAGGATCACGCCGAGGAAGAACAGCGGTATGATCAGATGCCGTGCCGTCATGAGCGTCGCGGTCCAGACTTGGGGAGGTGTGACACCGCCAAAGCCTGGAAGGCCGGTGCTGAAGACCACAACCCGCATGGCATGGATACCAGCCACCGCAAATGCTGCGACACAGCAGAGCAAGAGGTAGAGCATGATTCCGCGCTCCCTTTGCCAATGGCGCGCAATCGTCAACCCAACCAATGTGTAGATCAATCCGGCGAAGCCAGCGCCGAGGCAGACGCGTGCGGCGGCATTGTCGATCCCGTAGCTGAAGAACATCAGGATCAAGGCGGTGCCGGAGAGCGTGAGGGCGAAGGGCCATGGTCCAACGGGCGCGCGGCCGAGAAATTGACGAAAGCCGGCAAGGATCAAAAGGGCTGCGGCAATGTTCAGGACCGTTGCCATCACGGTATGGACCCAGAGCGGGGCGAGGCCGGATGTCAGGCCGAGAGAAGTGCCCGCCGCGGCCAGCGCACAGGCGCCGCAGAAGCTTGAAACACCGGGAACACCAATGGTGCGCAGGGACAGGAGGACGGGAAGCATCACCAGAAGCGAGATGACTGCAATGGCCGAAAGAAAGCTCATGGACGCGAATTCCTGCCTTATGCGCTGAAAATGATCTGGGTCCGATCAAGCGGATAAGGCCGAATTCGTAAGTGGTGCCGCTTTAATTTTTTCAGTCGAAATTCGCTGCAATTTTAATCACTGCGGTCACCTTCCGGCAATTTCCACCGGTCTTTGAGACTTTGCTGATCGAGACGGTCTCCAGCGTTTCGAGACCGCGCCGAAATTGCCAGTTTGCGGCGAAGACACCGCGCAGATTCCATCATGTTTCGCGTGGCCTCTCCGCGAATCAATGGGAATGAGGCAGAGATTGGCTCGACAGTTTCAAGTTGTCAGCCGTGCGAGCAGTGATGCGACGGGCCACGTTTTGTCTCCCGAGACTTAGGGATAGACCCCGCCATATCCCGGCCAAAAACCCGCTTGTCTTAAAGCTGTCCTTAATATTGCCAAAAAGTAAGGTTTTGAGGCCAGTCACCGGCGCTTAGCGTTGAGATTACGTTCCAGTATCAGGCTTTTGAGAACGCCGTCGCATGGGTGACGGTGAATGGTGACGTCGTGGCGGGAAGCAAGACTTCTCCGCCTTATTGCTTGCAGCACATGCTGCCCCTTCCGTGCCACTCATGCTCCTCTTCATTCCAGGGGAGCCAGCGTAAAGGAATTGGTTACCATACTTTGTCATTCTTCCCATCAACCGGCATGTGCAGGCAAGCGCGAGATTGAGCGCCCGACTGACAGTGGACCGGCCTTGGCGGCGGCGCGTTTCGTTGTCCCCAATGTGAGTAATGCGTTTCGGGTAACGAGTATCATGGCGTCAGCAGTCGAAAAGTGCAGGCACGCAGCCTCTTCGGTGAAAGCGGTTTCTCGCCCGAAAAAGGCGGGACGGTTTTTCTCCGGTGCCACCGTGATCGGGGTCGGTATCGCCGCCTCGGTCTGGATGGTCGCCACCTTCGCTGTCATGCAGAACATGGGGACGTCCGGCTCTGCCGGACAGAACCCGCGGCTGGAGGCCTCGCTGGGCCTCAACCCGATCATTCGCGCCACGCCCAAGCAGGAACGCGTGGTTCGCCTCAGCAAATTCTCGCGGCTCACCGTAAAGCCGCAGATGAATCTCGCGGCGCAAGCCGTGCCGCACAAGAGCACGGTGGCGGTCGCGATGGCAAAGCCCGCCAGGGATTTTGCCGAACGGTCGATCGTCGTGGCGCTGGCCAGTGCCGCCGCTACCCGTGGCGACAATATGGTCACCGGCTCGGTGCCGGTCGTGGCGAATGCTCTCGTGGAAAATGTCTCGCTTCAGGATCAGGGTCTGAACAAGCCGTTCAACCTGGTCATGCAGGAGCCTGCCTCGTCGCTGAACGGCATGCTTCCCGATCTCGGGCCGCTGCCGCTCGCCAAGCCGCGCAGCCTTGCGAAGATCGATGCGGACGAGACGCCGGCCGACAAGACATTGGCGGACAAGGCCAAGAAGCCGAAGGTCAAGGAACTCGCCTATGTGCGTCCCGACATGCCGATGGCGGATGACGACGACGACATCCAGCCGAGCTTCCGCGGCAAGAAGGGCGTCGCCTATTACGATATCTCGGCGGGCGTGGTCTACATGCCGAACGGCGAGCGGCTCGAAGCCCATTCCGGCATCGGCAAGATGCGCGACAACCCGGCCTATGTGCATGTGAAGATGAAGGGGCCGACCCCGCCCGGCACCTACAAGGTGACCATGCGCGAGGCCCTGTTCCATGGCGTTGCCGCCGTGCGCCTGACGCCGACGGACGGTGTTGCCCCGCATGGCCGTGTCGGTCTTCTGGCCCACAGCTATCTCTTGCGGAACCGCGGCGATAGCCATGGCTGCGTCGCCTTTGCCGACTATCCGAAGTTCCTCAAGGCCTTCAAGCGCGGCGAGATCAGCCATATGGTCATCGTGAAGAGCATGAAGGGCAAGTTCGCGCCACGGCGCACATTCGCCTCGCTGTTCTCCCGCAAAGGGTAAGCATCCGGGTACGATGGATTTGTGAGAGGGGTCGGGATCACCGGCCCCTTTTCCGTTTTGCCGCCGCTTGAAATCGGCCCCGCCGGCCATAGTCTTTGCAGCACCCTTGCCAGAGGAACGCGCTCTGCCGCGGACCGGACCGCGTGGCGGATGGGGTGGGATGCAAACCGGGAGGAGAGGCTGATGGCCAAGAATACGATCTGCTTGTGGTATGACAAGGACGCGGAAGCCGCCGCCCGCTTCTATGCGGAGGTGTTTCCCGACAGCGCCGTCAGCGCCGTGCACAAGGCGCCGAGCGATTATCCCTCCGGCAGCGAGGGCGACGTGCTCACTGTCGAGTTCACGGTCTTCGGCATCGCCTGCCTCGGGCTGAATGGCGGGCCGATCTTCAAGCACAACGAAGCCTTCTCCTTCCAGATCGCCACCGACGATCAGGAGGAGACCGACCGCTACTGGAACGCCATCGTCGACAATGGCGGCGAGGAGAGCGCCTGCGGCTGGTGCAAGGACCGCTGGGGCATTTCCTGGCAGATCACGCCGCGCGCCTTGACAGACGCACTCGCCGCCGGTGGAGCCGAAGCCAAGCGCGCCTTCGATGCGATGATGGACATGAAGAAGATCGACGTCGCGACGATCGAGGCGGCGCGGCGAGGGTAGGGGGCTGGTTTTTGCCCCCTGGACAAGACCCCTCCCCAACCCCTCCCCACAAGGGGGAGGGGCTTAACCTGCAGTCTCTTCCGCGAAAATGAGCCATCTGTGTTGCGAGAGGCCGGCTGCGTGTCAGCCCTCCCACCTGTGGGGAGGGCGGCGAGCGAAGCGAGCGGGAGGGGTGTGGCTGCCGCTGAATAACTGGCTGGGAAAGGGGACTGAGTTCGACGAGCGACCATGAGCGACACCCAATCTCTGTCGACGCAACTTGACCGTTATTGCCTTCCTTTCCCCATCCCCGCAGCCACGCGAAAACCCTCACGCGGCGCGTTTCGCCCGTGGCTTGAAATATGAACTCGGCCGGGACACATCGTGTGCCTTAGTGAGTAGTTAAGTAATTGACACGCGATGTGTCCCGTCTCGGTGGTTTTTACCTGCAACTCCGGTTTCTCTGCCAGAACGGCACCCCTTTCGGGGGACCACCAGGGTCTGGCGGCATTGGCGCCGCCATCCGGTCTGTTGTGTGCCTCACAGGCACGCCCCGATCGTGTTTCAAACGGGAGGGAAACCACTTTCTGCCAATCCACCGGACAAGGGCTTACGTCTGTCCCCCATCCGGNCGCCGCCATCCGGTCTGTTGTGTGCCTCACAGGCACGCCCCGATCGTGTTTCAAACGGGAGGGAAACCACTTTCTGCAGGCCCTCCGGATCGTGCCTGCGTTTCAAACACAGACCAGGAGCACCGGCCCCACCTCGCCGGCAACGCTTTCCGGTGTATCCGATGGCAGGACGAGGGGAGTATGGCACGGGGCGATGGGGGCGGGGATTTGCGGGGATGAATTTTGTCGTGAGCGTGAAAACTGCACCGGAGAGTGTCTGCTTTTCACGCGTGCTGATCTGAGATAAGGTATTGCGAGGTAATACCTGAGCGCCGGAGTGATCAAGTGACAGCAGTGACGTCCGTCAAACTTGAAGACGAGTTGAAAACCCGCGTGCAAAACCTGGCTGCGGCACGCCGCCGGACGTCCCACTGGATCATGCGCGAGGCGATCGCGCAATATGTCGAGCGCGAAGAGAAGCGGGAAGCGTTTCGTGAAGAGACGCTCAAGGCCTGGGAGGAATTTCAGGAAACTGGTCTGCATGCCAGCGCTGACGATGTGGAGAAATGGTTGTCGAGTTGGGGTTCGGAAAACGAGCTGCCGACACCGAAATGCCAGCCGTATTTTTGCTCCTGCCGCGCTCCGAGACCTCGAAAGGCTGCGTGAATTTCTGCGGGTGAAGAACCCGCAGGCAGCGCGGCGGGCCGCAGAGGCGATCCTGCATGGAACACGTATCCTGGGCCTGCAGCCGCATATCGGCCGCCCGATAGATGGGTTGCCGGATGAATTTCGTGAATGGCTGATCGATTTCGGAGATAGCGGCTATGTGGCTCGGTATCGGTTCAATGGCGAGGTCGTCACGGTGCTGGCGGTGCGGCATCAGCGGGAGGTGGGGTTTTAATGGGATTCTCCCACAAGTTGCCTTGGAGTAGGGACTTTGTGACATTTCCATTGTGGCAAGAACCAAATATAAATCAGCGCTCTTGACGAGGTTTAGCCATGCTGTTTCCCCGCCGTAAGATTATTTCCATGCTCCATGAGCTTGGAGACAAGTTGCCCGCTGAAGAACGTCGAAAGTTAGCTAAAGCCCTTGATAGTTGGGACGCAAATGAGTCAATCGCGGCGACGTGGGAACTGGCGGTGTTATGGGCAACGTCGTCCGCAATAGGAGCAAGGCCGCATCCTGTAAGAATAAGAAATCAGAAGCAGCCGGACGGTGAGGTTGAACTAAATCTCGACCAACCCGTGATGTTCGATGTTAAGTCTCTTTCTGGAGACACTTTTACATTTAAGGAGCGCTTGGATAAAGCGACGAAAAAAATCGAAGAGTTGGCGAGGGCGATCTATCCTACGCTTACAGGAACGATCGAAGTTCGCTACTTCGAGTGGGCTACTTCAAAGCATATTCCCCGCCAGCCGGCCACGCTTGATGACCCGACAAGGAGCGAGGCGTTCCGCCGTCAATTCGAGGTGTTTTTGCAAGACGGCACCGTCGAAAAAGCTTTAATTCGCGTGCCCGGAGTAATTACCGCTCAATTCGAAAAGCGATCTTGGAACCGACCATATTTCGGTTGGAGTTGTTCTATTCCGGACCGTCTACAAAAAATCAAAAACAACCAGAGCAATTATGCAATCGCGCGCGCACGTGATCAGTTACTGCCTTATCGGTCTACGCATTATATAGGCTTGATACTCTGTGACGGCGGCAATCAAATGTTTTCAGACCCGCGCCGATATCAAGGCGTTGGGGAGACGGCGGCGGACATGTTCAACCATATCGTGAGTGAGTCTGAGGTTGATTTTGTTTTCACAGTGGGCTGCAAAGATGTGGCTGCGGCGAGTTCCAGCGGTCTGATTGCCTTCACCGCATTTTCAAATCACGTTCCAGCGACGTCTGTTGAAGCGTTTATGAGGAACGGACTCTCATTGAAGGTGCAGTCTACCCTCATTGCAGAATTTACCCGTGCATTGAAACAGATACCGGCAACAATGCGCAAACCCTACTCTATAAAATCAATTATGGAGCAGGACCAAAGATGGCAAAGAAGATGGGATCCTCGGCTAGGCACGTC
This sequence comes from Rhizobium sp. Leaf453, assembly GCF_001425605.1. GTDB lineage: Bacteria > Pseudomonadota > Alphaproteobacteria > Rhizobiales > Rhizobiaceae > Pararhizobium. Next base: position 290,342 of record NZ_LMRG01000023.1, read on the forward strand.
TTGGTTCCTAAAAGAGGGAGTTAGGGGAATGAAAATCTCCGCCCGTACGCTGATCGATTTGCTTACAGGTGACATTACTGAAAAGGATCGCAACGCCATATTCGTCGGAAGTGTCAGGGAGGCGCTATCAAGCGGTAAGCGCTGCATTCGCGATATTCGCTTGGAAACAAAGGGAGATGAATTCGATGACGACTTAATTGTGATTGAGTTCGATGATGATCAAACAAGACGTTCATTCTCGGAGATCGCTAAGGAAATCGCAAGTCCCGAAGCAAAGACATCTTCCTCGCCGAAATAGAGATGGCCTACCAGCCGTCCATATAACGATCGGCGTCGGCTTCTGGCGCTAAGTCCTCGCACATTTACTCCCTCACACCCTCTCCACAAACCCGTCCAGCACCCGCTTCTGCCCGGCGCGATCAAAGTCGATCGTCAGCTTGTTGCCCTCGATCGCGGCGATATTGCCGTTGCCGAACTTGATGTGGAAGACGCGGTCGCCGAGGGAGAATTTCGAGGGTTCGTCGATTTTTGATTTGGCGACGAGTTCGCCGTCGATGGTGCGGGCTTTGGGGCCGCTTTCGCCATAGCCGATGCGTTCGATCGAGACGCCGGAGCGGTTGCCCCAGTTGTCGCGGGTGGCGTCGGTCCTGTTGGCTTGGGCGCGTTTCCAGCCGGGGGTGGAATAGGTGTTGGCGAAGGGTTCTTGCTTGTCGAAGCGGGACTGGCCATAGCCGCCCCTGTTGTAGCCGCCATAGGACTGTTCGGCTTCCGACACTTCGACATGGGTGACCGGCAGTTCGTCGAGGAAGCGCGAGGGCAGCGTCGATTGCCACAGGCCGTGGATGCGGCGGTTGGAGACGAACCAGATATGGCAGCGGCGCTTGGCGCGCGTCAAGCCGACATAGGCGAGGCGGCGCTCTTCCTCGAGGCCGGCGCGGCCGCCTTCGTCGAGTGCGCGCTGGTGCGGAAACAGGCCTTCCTCCCAACCGGGCAGGAAGACGGTTTCAAATTCCAGGCCCTTGGCGGAATGCAGCGTCATGATCGAGACGGCATCGAGGTTTTCGTTGGTCTCGGCGTCCATGACCAGCGCGATATGTTCGAGGAAGCCGCGCATGCTTTCGAACTGCTCCATCGAGCGGATCAGTTCCTTCAGGTTTTCCAGCCGTCCCGGTGCTTCCGCCGACTTGTCGTTCTTCCACATGTCGGTATAGCCGGACTCCTCGAGAATGGTCTCGGCGAGTTCGGTGTGCGGCGTGGTTTCGAGCAGGGTCTGCCAGCGCTGGAACATGGTGACGACGTCGAACAGCGACTTGCGGGGCTTGGCCTTCATCTCGTCGGTTTCGATGATGTCGGCGGTGGCCGCCAGCATCGGGATATCCCGCTTTCGGGCATAGTCGTGCAGGGCGCGCACGGTGGTGTCGCCGAGGCCGCGCTTGGGCGTATTGATGATGCGCTCGAAGGCGAGGTCGTCGGCCGGCTGGCAGACGAGGCGGAAATAGGCCAGCGCATCGCGGATTTCCATGCGCTCATAGAAGCGCGGGCCGCCGATAACGCGGTAGTTCAGGCCGAGCGTGACGAAGCGGTCTTCGAACTCGCGCATCTGGAACGAGGCGCGCACCAGGATCGCCATGTCGTTGAGATTGTGCTTGTTGCGCTGGAGGCTTTCGATTTCCTCGCCGACGGCGCGGGCTTCCTCCTCCGAATCCCAGGCGGCATGGACCTGCACCTTCTGGTCGTTCGGATCGACGCGGTCGGTGAACAGCGTCTTGCCGAGGCGGCCTTCATTATGGGCGATCAGATGGCCGGCGGCGCCGAGAATATGCTCGGTGGAGCGGTAATTGCGCTCCAGCTTGATCACCTTGGCGCCGGGGAAATCTTTTTCGAAGCGCAGGATATTGTCCACTTCCGCGCCGCGCCAGCCATAGATCGACTGGTCGTCATCACCAACGCAGCAGACATTCTGCGGCGTGCCCTTCGGCCGCTGGGCGAGAAGCCGCAGCCACATATACTGGGCGGTGTTGGTGTCCTGGTACTCGTCGACCAAGATGTAGCGGAACTTGTCGTGATATTCCTTCAGCACATCCGGATGGGCGCGGAACATGCGGATGGGATGAAGCAGCAGATCGCCGAAATCGCAGGCGTTGAGTGTTGTCAGCCGCGCCTGGTAAGCGGCGTAGAGCTCGCGGCCCTTTCCGTTGGCAAAGGAGCGGGCGTCGCCTTCGGGGATTTCGGCCGGGCCGAGGCCCTTGTTCTTCCAGCCGTCGATCATCTGGGCGAACTGCTTGGCCGGCCAGCGCTTGTCGTCGATCCCCTCGGCCTGGATCAGTTGCTTGATCACGCGCACGACATCATCGGTGTCGAGGATGGTGAAGGAGGACTTGAGGCCGACCAGTTCGGCATGGCGGCGCATCAGCTTGACGCCGATCGAATGGAAGGTGCCCATCCACGGCATGCCCTCGACCGCGCCGCCGACGAGAACGCCGACGCGCTCCTTCATTTCGCGGGCCGCTTTGTTGGTGAAGGTGACGGCGAGGATCTGGCTGGGGAAGGCTTTTGCCGAGGCGAGGATATGGGCGATGCGGGTGGTCAGCACGCGCGTCTTGCCGGTGCCGGCACCGGCAAGCACGAGGACGGGGCCATCGAGGGTTTCCACCGCGTCGCGCTGTTCGGGGTTCAGGCCGGAGAGATAATCGGGCACACGATGCTGGTCGCGGGCAGCCATGGCGCGCGCCGCGATGCCGCTTGCGGCGGGCGCTGGCGGGGCAGGCTGGTGGCTCGCTCCACGCGCAGGACGCGGCGCCGGCTCCTCGTCGAAGAAGGGAATATCGTCAAAACCATTGCTCATGCGGCTCAATGTAGTGATTCGGAGCCGAAAGGCCAGAATTCCGTTCTGCTTTTATTCCGCAAGCAGCCGCTTCTTCACCGTTTGCGTCGCCATTCCGCCGCGATCAGGGCTGATGATCGGCATCGAAGGCGGGATCGACGGGAAGCTGCAGCGCCGTCGCCAGCTGGTTGGTCTTGGCGGCGAGCGATATGACGCGCAGGAGATCGGCATACTGCTCGGCGCTCATGCCCTTGGCTTTCGCGGCTGCCGTATGCGAGTGGGCGCAATAGGTGCAGCCATTGGTGACGGAGACGGCTATATAAAGCATCTCCTTGACGAGCGGATCGAGTGTCGAGGGCATCGCCATGACCGCCTTGACCTCGGCCCAGGTGCTTTCGAGCAGGCCGGGATCGAAGGCGAGGTAATGCCACATATTGTTGATGAAATCGGATTTGCGCGTCGTGCGGATGTCGTCGAAGACGGCCTTGACCCTGGGATCGGATTCGGCGTCGGCGTTTCGGGCGATGGTGCTCATGAAGGTCTCCTCGTCGGCAGGGGCGGATCGCAATCCGCGCATTGGCTAAAACCGTTCTATTACAAATACGTAATGATGGCATTCTAGGATTGCTTGCAGTGCAGCAAGGGGAGATAGTCGCAGAAAACAACGATCCCGTGCGCCGTTCGGCCGGGACGCGCCTTATTCAATTTGGAGTTCTGCATGCGGCTTTGGAAGCAGCTTTTGATCTGCCTGGTCATTCTCGTCGCCGCCCTCGGCGTCTGGGTTCATTTCGTGCCGGGTGCGGATGCGATGCTGGCCAAGGCCGGTGTGCCGCAGCAGGTGATCGCGCTCGTCGCCAAGCCGGCCGGTGAAGCCAAGGACGGAGGCCAAGGTCAGGGGAGCGGGCAGGGCCGTCGCAATCAGGGTGGCGGTGGCGGAGCGACGCTGGTCGTGACGCAACCCGTGGATGTCGCCGTGGTCAATGACCGGCTGAACGCGATCGGCAACGGCGCGGCGATCCTGTCGGTCAGCGTGACGCCGCAGGCGACCGGCAATCTCACCGAAGTGCTGGCGAAATCCGGCGACAGGATCGAGAAGGGGCAGGTGATCGCCCGCCTTGACAGCGATGAACAGGCCATTGCCGCCGACCAGGCCAAGGTCGCCGTGGAAAGCGCCAAGGAAAAGGTCGAGCGCAACCGCAAGCTCGGCAATGCCGTTTCGGTCGCCGTGCTGCGCGATGCCGAGTTCGCCATGCAGGCGGCGGAGCTGGCATTGAAGACGGCCGAGCTTGATCTCAAGCGCCGCGATATCGTCTCGCCGTCCGCCGGCATCGTCGGCATCATCACGGTCAATCCGGGCGACTACGTCACCACCTCGACGCCGATTGCGGTTGTCGATGACCGGTCCCAGATCCTTGTCGATTTCTGGGTGCCGGAGCGTTTTTCCAACAAGATTTCCGTCGGTCAGGACGTATCGGCGACAGCAATCGCTCTGCCGACGTCCGAGCTGTCCGGCGTCATCGATGCCATCGACAACAGGGTCGATCAGGAAAGCCGTACATTGCGGGTTAGGGCGCGGATCGAGAACCCTGATGATACGCTTCGGGCCGGCATGTCCTTCTCCGTTTCGGTGCGCTTTGCCGGTGATCAGTATCCGACGGTCAATCCACTGGCGGTGCAGTGGAGTGCCGATGGCTCCTATGTCTGGCGTGTGCAGGAAGAGAAAAGCCAAAGGGTGCCGGTCAAGATCATCCAGCGCAATTCCGACAAGGTGCTGGTCGATGCCGAACTGGCCAAGGGCGATGCCGTGGTGATGGAAGGCGTGCAGCGACTGCGCGACGGCGGCGCTGTGCGGCTGGCAGAACAGCAGCAGGAGCGGCGCAACGGCAAGAAGCCGGCCGAGGCCCAACCTGCCGAGCAGAAAGTCTCGGAAGCGGAGACGGCGAAATGAGCGGCGATGCGCATCATACAGGCGCCGGCCGCAGCGCCGGTTTCACCGCTCTCTTCATCCGCCGGCCCATCTTCGCGCTGGTGGTCAACACGCTGATTATCGTCGCCGGTCTTGCCGCGCTGAACGGCATCGAGATCCGCGAATTGCCGCAGGTCGACCAGCCCGTCGTGTCCGTCAACACGACCTTCGACGGCGCCTCGCCGGAAACGGTGGACCGCGAACTGACGTCGGTGATCGAAGGCGCGGTGTCGCGCGTCCAGGGCATCAAGAACATTTCCTCGACCTCGCAATATGCCCAGAGCCGGGTGACGCTGCAGTTTTCCGACACGACCGATATCGGCCAAGCGTCGAACGACATTCGCGATGCGCTGGGCCGGGTCACTGGCCAGTTGCCGGAAGATGCCGACGAGCCGCGCATCGTCAAGGCCGATGCCGACAGCCAGCCGATCATGCGACTGGCGCTGACCTCCGACACGCTGTCGATGGAAGACCTGACGCTGCTCGCCGAAAACGAGATCACCGACCGGCTGGCAGCCGTCGAGGGCGTCGCGGACGTCCAGATCAATGGCGACCAGGAGAAGATTTTCCGAATCGATGTCAACCAGGCCAAGCTGGCGGGGCGAGGGATTACCATTGCCAACCTGCGCACGGCGCTGGCAAGCGCTTCGCTCGACGTGCCTGCAGGGTCGCTCACCAGTGTGGACCAGGACATTTCGGTGCGCGCCACCGCCGACCTGCAGACGCCTGATCAGTTCGAAAACCTCATTCTCAGCAACAATGTCCGTCTCGGCGATGTCGCGACCGTCACGCTCGGTCCGGATATCGGCACGTCCTCGTTGCGCTCCGACGGCCGGCAGGGGATCGGTCTCGGAATCATCCGCCAGGCGCAGTCGAATACGCTCGACATTTCGCGGGGCGTTGCCAATACGGTCGCGACCATTGCCGAAATTCTTCCCAAGGGAACGACGCTCAAGGTCACCAGTGACGACGCCGTGTTTATCGACGGTGCGATCCATGAGGTGGAGATCGCGCTCGTCGCCTCGGTGGTCATCGTGACCCTCGTCATCTATCTCTTCCTGCTCGACTGGCGCGCGACGCTCATTCCGACGCTGACCATGCCGATCGCGCTGGTCGGCACCTGTGCGGCGATCTATCTGGCCGGGTTCTCGATCAACATCCTGACGCTGCTCGCCATCGTTCTGGCGACGGGGCTTGTGGTGGATGACGCGATCGTCGTGCTCGAAAACATCGTGCGCCGGCGGGGCGAGGGCATGGGACCACGCGCGGCCGCCGTGCTCGGAACGCTGGAGGTGTTCTTCGCCGTCATCGCCACGACTGCGACGCTCGCCGCCGTCTTTGTCCCGCTGTCGTTCCTTCCGGGCCAGACAGGCGGGCTTTTCCGCGAGTTCGGTTTCGTGCTGGCCTTCGCCATCATGTTATCGGCTTTTGTGGCGTTGACGCTGTGCCCGATGCTCGCCTCGCGCATGCTCAAGCCGCACGCGGAAGGACATGGGCATACGGGTTTCATGGGGCGGATCGGCTATTTCGCGGCAGCATTCTACAGGCGGACACTGCGGGCCTGCCTCAACACGCCGGTGGTCGTCTTCATGGTCGCGGTCATGGTGACGGCGGCCGGTGCCGGTGCGTTCACGCTGCTGAAGTCGGAACTGACGCCGACGGAAGATCGATCGCGTATCCTTCTGCGCATCCAGGCCCAGCAGGGTGTGTCGCTCGAATATACGCAGGAGCAGATGCGACGGGTCGAGGATGGGCTGAAACCGTTCGTCGAGAATGGCGAGATCGCCAATGTCTTCTCGATTTCGGGGCAGGGCGGATCCGTCAATAGCGGCTTCATGGTGCTGACGCTTGCGCCATGGGCCGACCGCGAGCGGACACAGCAGCAGATTTCGGCCGATATCGCCAAGATGACGGCCAATATTCCTTCGATCCGTGCCTTTCCGATGCAGCCCAACAGTCTTGGCATTCGCGGCGCCGGCAACGGGCTGCAGGTGGCGCTGGTCGGCAATGATTATTCCAAACTCGGCGATGCCGCCAGCAAGCTGGTGCGGCAGATGGAAGACAGCGGGCGCTTCGAGAATGTGCGTCTGAACTATGAGGCCAACCAGGCGCAGCTTTCCGTGACGATCGACCGCGAACGGGCTTCCGATCTCGGCATCGACATTGTCGGCCTGTCCTCGGCGCTGCAGGCGATGCTCGATGGGAACAGCGTGCTCGATGTCTATGTCGAGGGCGAATCCTATCCGGTCAAGCTGCTCTCGACCACCAACCCGGTCAACGATCCCACCGACCTTCAGAACATCTTCCTGAAGACCGGGGACGGCAAGATTGTGCCGATGTCGACGATCGCCAGTGTCGAGGAACGGGCCGTTGCGCCGCAATTGTCGCGGGAATCGCAGCTGCGCGCTGTCTCGCTGTCGGCGGGTCTGACCTCCGGTCTGGCACTTGGTGATGCCCTGTCCATGGTCGAGACGATGGCCGAACCGCTTCTGCCGCCGGGATCTCGCGTGGTGCCGCTGGCCGAGGCGGCGACCCTGAACGAGAACGCCAACGGGATGTTCGTCACCTTCGGCTTTGCCATCGTCATCATCTTCCTGGTGCTCGCGGCGCAGTTTGAAAGCCTGATCAGCGGCCTGATCATCATGTCGACGGTGCCGCTCGGGCTTGCCTGCGCCGTGTTCGCCATGCTGCTGACGGGCAACACGCTGAACATCTACAGCCAGATCGGGCTGGTGCTGCTGGTGGGGATCATGGCGAAGAACGGCATCCTGATCGTCGAATTCGCCAACCAGCTGCGTGACCGTGGCGAGGACCTGCGCTCGGCGATCGAAAATGCCGCCAATATCCGTCTGCGTCCGGTGATGATGACGATGATCGCCACCATTGTCGGCGCAGTGCCGCTGGTGCTGGCAAGCGGTGCCGGCGCCGAGGCCCGCGTGGCGCTCGGCTGGGTGCTGGTCGGCGGTCTCGGGCTCGCGACCGTCGTGACGCTGTACCTCACTCCGGTGGCCTATCTCGTCATTGCCCGCTTCACCAAGCCGCATGTCGATGAGGAACGGCGTTTGCAGCGGGAGATGCAGCACGCCGAGACGCTGCAACTGGCAGAGGCGGCTGAGTAGGCAGGGGCGACAGCTTTCGGCCGGTTAAGGCTGCTGATAAGTGGCAGAGCCGGTTATTCGGCGAAAACATCTCCTTACACTCCGTCTTCCCCGCCCTTGTGGCGGGGATCCAGCGACCCGACGTCTGTCGGGTCAAAGAATCCCTTCAGCTCAATGACTTGAGCTGGCTGGATGCCTGTGACAAGCACAGGCATGACGGAGAGAATGGTAATTATGGGCTTAGAGGTGGCCTTAGGGTCGGGCCAAAAACTGATTTTTTCGACAATCTGGGCCGGCTGACGACCCATCGGTCGGCTTCAGCTTCTTTGCAAGGATGTAGCGATTTCTGCCCTGTGTCCGGACTGTCTCACCCCGTCACAATTCTTTGCTAAACCCCTGATGTTACCGGTGAGGTTCTGGACAAAGTGATTCCGATTTGCACAGTAGCGCGTTGAAATTTAAGAATTTCCGCGATGCATGGCGCGGCGGTTCGGGGAGGTCGGATGGCATTGAAGGCGATTAGGGCGGGTGTCCGCAACGAAACGGGTATTGCCGCCGCACTGCCATTGTTGAGTGCCCGTTTCGGTGATCGTTTTCAGACCGGCGAGGCCATTCGCGCCCAGCATGCACACACGACCACCTATATTCCGGCCCAACTGCCCGACGCCGTTGTTTTTCCAGACAGTGCTGCCGAGGTCGAGGCACTCGTTGCAATTGCCGCAGACCATGGTGTGCCGCTGATCCCGTTCGGGACAGGTTCCTCGCTTGAGGGGCATATCAATGCGCCGCATGGCGGCATCAGCGTCGACATGAGCCGCATGGACAAGGTGCTCGAAGTCAACGCGTCGGATTTCGACTGCACGGTCCAGCCGGGCATTACGCGCGAGGCACTGAACGTCTATCTGCGCGACACTGGCCTGTTCTTCCCGATCGACCCCGGCGCCAATGCCTCGATCGGCGGCATGGCCTCGACGCGGGCCTCAGGCACGAATGCGGTGCGCTATGGCACGATGAAGGACAATGTGCTCGCGGTCACCGCCGTGACGGCCGGGGGAAAGGAAATCCGCACGGCTCATCGCGCCAAGAAATCATCGGCGGGCTATGATTTGACCCGTCTGTTCGTCGGGGCCGAAGGCACGCTTGGCATCATCACCTCGATCACGCTGCGGCTTCAGGGCATTCCGGAAGTGATCGCGGGTGGGGTCTGTTCGTTTCCTTCGGTCGGCGACGCCTGCAACACGGTAATCCTGACCATCCAGTCGGGCATTCCGGTAGCGCGCATCGAATTGCTCGATGCGCTACAGATGCGGGCGAGCAATGCCTATTCGGGCCTCGCGTTTCCGGAGGCGCCGACCCTGTTCGTCGAGTTTCACGGCAGTGCGGAGAGCGTTGCGTTGCAATCCAAGCAGTTTGCCGAAATCGCTGCCGAATTCGGCAGTTCCGAATTTCGCTGGACGGCCAATACGGACGAACGCAACGCACTGTGGAAGGCGCGGCACAATGCCTATTGGGCGCAGAAGAGCCTGGCGCCCGGACTGGCCATTCTCTCCACCGATATCTGCGTGCCGATCTCGCGGCTGGCCGATTGCGTCGAGGCGACGCATGAGGACATTCTCGCCAACAACCTGATCGCCCCGATCGTCGGCCATGCCGGCGACGGGAACTTTCATGTCGGGCTGCTGTTTGACGACAAGGACGATGCGGATATCGCCAAAGCCGAGGCTTTTGTTGCCCGCCTGAACGAGCGCGCGCTGGCAATGGACGGCACCTGCACCGGTGAGCACGGCATCGGGCAGGGCAAGATGCCGTTCCTCGAAGCCGAACTTGGCGATGCGCTGGACCTGATGCGGCAGGTGAAGCGCGCGATGGATCCCGGTAACATCTTCAATCCCGGCAAGATTTTTGCCATGTGAAAACGGTATTCGAGTGCTAAGGAGTGGTGACGGTCTGCCGGAGCGCTATGTGCGGTAGAGAGATGAGATAGGGCTTGTAACTGGTGCTTTCGCGAATTCTGGCTTTCATCGGTGGTCTTCTGGTCGTGGCGCTGTTTGTCGCGCTGATCGCGCCAATGTTCGTGGACTGGACCGATTTTCGCAAGGATTTCGAGCGTGAGGCGAGCCGCATCATGGGCAAGCCCGTTGTGGTTCATGGCAGTGTCGATGCCAAGCTCATTCCATTTCCGTCCGTGACCCTCAACGACGTCCGTGTCGGCCAGTCCGAGACCGGCGAACCGCTGGTCCAGGTCGAGCATTTCTCCATGGATGCGGAACTGGCGCCGTTCCTGTCGGGCGAGGCGCTGATCTTCGACATGCGGCTGGAACAGCCAAAGGCGAAGATCAGGCTTCTGCCGGACGGCACGCTTGACTGGGCAAGGGGCCGTAAAGCTTCGATCCCGGCGAAGAATGTCGTGCTCGAAAATGTCGAGATCACCGGCGGGCAGATAGATTTCATCGACGAGCAGACAGGCCGGACCCGGCGTGTCACCGGGCTTGAGGCCGACCTGTCCGCCCGCTCGCTGGCGGGACCGTGGAAGATCGACGGGCGCGCGGCGCTGGATGGTGAGTCCGGTAGTTTTTCCTTTTCCAGCGGTGAGCCGGACGATACCGGCGTGCTCGGCCTGCGCTCGCGCCTGACGCCCGACAAGCGGCCGTTCGGCGTCGAGCTCGATGGCGACCTGAAGATCGTCGATTTCAAGCCGGTCTATCAAGGTAATTTCACGCTGACCGAAAACCGGCCGGCGGAAGCACAGAAGGCGCAGGAAACGCAGGCTTCCGCGCTTCGCGTGACAGGCGCATTCCAGCTGACCAACGAGCGTATCCGGGTGCCGGAATACCGGCTTGAGGTTGGCCCCAAGGATGACCCGTATCTGGTGACCGGCGAGGCGACGCTGGATACCGGCAAGGACCAGGAATTCCTGCTTCTGGCGGATGGCCAGCAGATCGACGTCAGCCGCATCGGCAATACCGGCGAGGCGGGAAAGACGGGGCGTGACCCCGCGATTTCCGTGCGCCAGCGGCTGGCCGCGATGATGGCGATCGCCGCCGATATTCCGATCCCGCAGGTTCCCGGCCGCGCCAGCCTGAAACTGCCGGCGATCGTTGTCGGTGACACCACGGTGCGCGAGGTTCGGCTCGACCTTCGGCCCGACAATTCCGGCTGGATGATCGACAATGCCGTCGCGCAATTGCCGGGACGCACGCAGTTCGAGGCCAAGGGCCGGCTGCAGCTGAGTGGTCAGCGGGCGTTTCGTGGCGAAATGCTGGTTGCGTCCAACCAGCCGTCGGGGCTTGCGACCTGGCTTGCCGGCTCCGTCGATCCGGCGATCCGCAAGCTGAAGACCGCCGGTTTTTCGGCGACGGTCAACCTGACCGACACGCTGCAGCAATTCGAGCGGCTGGAAGTCGCTGCCGGCCCGGCGGTCCTGCGCGGACGCATCGAGCGGCAGGCGCTGGATGGCGCGCCGCCGAGCCTGTCTTTACAGTTGAAGGGTAATCGCATCGACCTGGAGGCGCTGAGAGCGCTGGCCGGGCTCGTGGCGGGCGATTCCTCAAACGAAACGGTTCTGGCGCACACCATTGCCGCCGATCTGTCCGCCGAGCAGTTTTCCGCCTTCGACGAGGATGCCGGTGACGTCCAGCTGGTGGCGACGCTCAAGAACGGGCAATTGCAGGCCGAGCGTGTCTCGATCGGCAATCTGGCGGGGGCGCAACTTGCGCTGTCCGGCCGGATGAGCGGGGACATCACGGCGCCGGTGATCTCGGCCAAGATGAAGCTGGCCTCACCGGATCTGACCCCGTTCCTGAAGATGATCGAGCGCCATGCCGCAGCCCATCCGGCGCTGGAACGTCTTGTTCGCAGCGGCCCCTATTATACCGATGCGGCGCTCGACCTGACGCTCTCGACCGGCAGTCAGGATGGCAAGGCTCCGGTGACGTTCGGTATTATCGGTTCATCGAACGGCACCAAGATCGCCGCCAATTATCAGGCGCCCAATATCGGACAGGCTCTGAGCGGGCAGGGCATCCTGCTGGAGGCGACGCTGGAAAATCCCGCGACGCCGGTTCTTCTCGGGCAGGTGGGCTTCGATCCGCTGCCGTTCGATGCGGATGCCAACGCGCTGCTGTCGATCAAGCTGGAAGGGACGGACGGACAGAAGGCCAATGCCGGACTGACCTTTACCACGGAACATACGTCGCTTTCGGCCAGCGGCGATATCGAACTGTCGCGCGATGCGTTTCTGTCCGGCCAGACGAAGATCAACCTCGAAAGCCGCGACTTCGAGCCTTTCCTGCTGTTGCAGGGCATCGGCCTGCCGCAGATGGGGGCGGGGCTGCCTCTGGCGCTGAAGGCGGATGTGGCGACCACGCCGGATGCCGTGACATTGTCGGGCATCGAAGGCAAGGCGGATGGCAATGCGTTTTCCGGAAGCGTCGCGCTGGACCGCAAGGCACCGGGCAAGGCGACGGGGCAGATCGCGCTCGACACGCTGGATATGGGCTGGATCGGCGAGGGCATTCTCGGCGGCGTGCAGGACGGCGCGACGGGTGACCTGTCGTCGGCGCCGGTGGTGCAGCCGGCCTGGTCCGGCTTCGATGTCGCCGTCGATGTGACGGCGAAACGGTTCTGGCTGGGCGTTTATGGCGCGATTTCGGACATGACCGGCAAGCTTCTCTGGAAGGGCGACCAGATCGAGCTTTCCTCGCTTGCCGGCGGCTGGCTGGGCGGCAAGGCGGAGGGACGCCTGCTGCTTGGCAATGGCGACGGGTCCGGCTTCTTTCAGACACAACTCGATCTGAAGGACGGCGATCTGGCCGCCGCAGCCTGGAAGTCCGGCGGTGCGGCGGTTGCCGAAGGACGCTTCGACCTAGCACTGTCGATGGAAGCGTCCGGCAAGACGGCCCGCGCCATGGCGGAATCGACGAGCGGCTCCGGCACAGCGACACTGCGCGACGTCACCATTCACGGCCTGAACACGGCGGCGCTGCCGGACCTGATGGCCGCCGCCGACAGTCTTCAGGGCGATATCACGCCGGATGCGGTCCAGCCGTTTGCTGCAAAAAGCATCCTGTCGGGGGACACGGTGCTCGGCTCGATCACGGTTCCCTTCTCGATCGCCGGCGGCACGCTGAGGGCGCAGAATGTCACGGCCGCCGATAATGCGGCGGGTCTCGCCGGCAATCTGGAAATCAGCTTTCCCGACGAACGCATCACGGCTGGTATAGACGTTGATTTTCGTCCGGGCGAGGAGGCGCTGACCGGCGCGGAAGCCCAGGTCAGCCTCAACTATGCGGGGCTGCTGCAATCGCCGGGCATGACGCTGGATGCGACGGACCTGTCGAACTTCCTGTCACTCCGAGCCTTCGAGCGGGAACGCCGCCGCGTCGAGACGCTGCAGGCCAATGTGCTGGAAAAGCAGCGGCTGCGCCGCGAAGTGGCGCTTTACAAGGCCAATGCGGTCGAGCGCGAGTCTGCGCGCCTGCGGGCAGAGGAAGAACAGCGCCGGCGTGAGCTTGCAGCGAAGGAAGCGGCTCGCCTGAAGGCGGAAGCCGAGGCCAAGGCAACAGCCGAGAAAAAGGCTGCAGAGGAGGCTGCCGCCGCGGAGAAGGCGGCGGCGGAAGCGAGGGCGGCCGCAGAGGCCGCACGCAAGGCGAAGGAAGAAAAAACCCTGAATATCCAGCCGTTTGATCCCTCACAGGGCGTCGCTCGGGGTGAGGATCTGTCGGCGCCGCAGGGTGGGGGGGAGAGTGGGCAGCAGCAGGATATCGTGCCCAATCGGCCGTTGAATTTTGACGCGCTGCCCGGTGTCACGCCACAGTAAGGTGGTTGAGTTTATTCGTATTTACGAAGGGGACGTTCTGGCTTGTGGAATAGGTTATGCAAGGCTAGGGGCTTGTACAGCCCTTCCGGCCTGCGGCCATCTTTTCCGAAAGGGGAGGTTGTCACATTTGCGGTACCGCAGCCTCTGTTGTCTCCTCTCCCTGCCTTAACCTCCGATGTGATCCGGAAGGAAACGATCGCCTTGGACGAGTTTCTCCAGCAGAAGAGTTGAGAATAAATCCCTCATGCCGGTATCAAAGTCGGAGTTTCCGCCCCGTTAACCTCACGCCTCGACTCACTCGCGCCATTGGTGCATGCTGAATGTGGTCAGCGGAGGCATTCAGCATGTACAAAGTCGAGTTTTATAAGAGCGGCCAAACCCGGCCATTTGCAGCGCTTGCTTTGGCTGACGTGTCCGGCATCGTGCCTGGCCAATATGTCGATTTCCCCCTCTTCGCACCGGTCCACTACAGGTCTACCAGCTCCTTACCGAGATCTACCCAGACGGGCTCAAGACGAAGGTTATCGTCGGGCCTCACGCAAAGAAAGTTGTCAGCGACGATAGCGGCGCCGTGTGGCCGGATCTTCAACCGACCGGTGACCGGTGGGTACCATGGCCGATGGGGTCCGACATCGAGAAGGACTGACATTCTTTCACGAGATCGTGTATTAGGTTATGCTGTTTTTAGCCACAATCGCTGGTGAATATCGGACTGTGAACAACCACAGAAGGACTACTTCACATGCGTATGTTGACGACCGTCTTGAGTGCAGTCGCCATCACCCTCGTCATTGCTACCGCAGCGAGCGCTTTGCCCTGCGCGGACGGCATCGCCGATGTCTGCGTCGCCGGACGTTCGGTCGAGTCCCCTTGGGGCGCATGGTGGGCCGCAGTCTTGCGCTAAGCCCGGACCTCATCCGTTTGCGAATAGTCGATCCGCCGGTTACGCTGGCGGATTTTTTCATGCCTTCTCCGCAGGCCGAAGTCCCATGCATGACCACGATCTAAACATTTAGGGTATGGAGTGACTGCAAAAAAATCACTCGTCTTACCGGCTTCCATCCGATTTGACCCATTCAAGCACATAGACCCGCAGCGCCGACGAGAGGTTGCTGTCGGCGTCGCGTGTGTCGTCGATTTCGGCGATCAATTGCGCCAGCGCCATCCCTCGGGCTGCCGCGATCGATTTCAATTCGATCCAGAAGGGCTCTTCCAGCGTGAAGCTGGTGCGATGGCCGTGCAAGGTTGCGGAATGCTTGCGGATCATCGATCGACCTCAGGGAATGATTCAATTATCTACCGGATTGATTCCGGTTTTCCGCCCAAGGTCTTGATTTTATGAAGATCTGTGCCGGCTGATGATGCGCTGTGGTCAGGTTTCCCCGTCGTCCGGCGTCGTTTCGCGCCGGCCCTGATCGAGCGCCTTCCCGGCCTTGTCGTTCAAAGCGCTGGTCAGTTGCTTTTCGGCCTTGGTGCGGCCGAAGGAGATGCGGTTCTGTTCGGCAACCTTGTCTTTCTCCGTCCGCGCCTTCTGCTTGCGGAATTGACGGAGATTGACGACGTCGCCGGACATGACGGTATCCTTAAAACTGGCTTCAGTTCTTCTTGCGGAAGGAATCAAGCGAGATCACCGAGCCGCCTTCCTTCTTGCCGTCGTCGCCGGTCTTGGCTTCGGTTTCGGCTTCGGAAGGTTTCTCGACGGACGTGATCGGGTAAGCGGTGATCTCGGCGCCTTCGCTTTCTTCTTCCTCCGTGGCTGCAACATCGAATTCGAGTTCGAAATTGACCGACGGGTCATAGAAGCCGCGAATGGCGTTGAAGGGGATGACGAGCTTTTCCGGTGTATCGGAGAAGGACAGGCCGATCTCGAACAGCGTTTCGGTGACCTTCAG
Source organism: Rhizobium sp. Leaf453 (assembly GCF_001425605.1). Classification (GTDB taxonomy): domain Bacteria; phylum Pseudomonadota; class Alphaproteobacteria; order Rhizobiales; family Rhizobiaceae; genus Pararhizobium. The sequence goes on from NZ_LMRG01000023.1 coordinate 305,940, forward strand.
GTCCCAGAACTGGTGCTGCACGACGATGGTCATTTGCTCGGCATATTTGGCCTTCAGGTGCTGGGAAATGCGTACACCCGGCGCGCCGGTGAGGAATGTGATGAAGAAATGATGATCACCGGGAAGGGCGCCTGTCGCTGCGACTTCGATCAGAACCTTGCGAATGACGCTGCGAAGGGCGTCCTGCGCGAGAATGTCGTAGCGGATATGGTCTTGGCCCATAAGATCCCCGTCTTTCTTGTAACTCAACTCTGTTAGTCTTATGCCATCGGCTCTGTACGCAGGAAAGTCCTGACATACGAGTCATTTGCATCATCTATAGACCATTTCAAGGCATTGGAGAATGACAAACGATGGAACATGACGGCAAGGTAAAGGGGAGGGAAGTGGAGGTTTCTGTTGCCAGGTACCTCCGAACCCCGCCTAAGAGTGCGACCCCTTAGGACTTGATTTGAAGTGCCACACTGCGATTAAGCAGCGAGACGAGCTTCCGCATAGTTGTCGTTTGCAACTACAATTTTAGCCCGATAACGGCGGTACAATGCCGAGCAAAAAGTCGATCTTTACACCCTTGTCGATCCTATTTCGCCCCCATCAAAAGCCGGTCGGTAAGTCATGTCTGACCGGTTTTTGGTGGAGGCGCCGGGTACCGCCCCCGGGTCCAATAGGCTTATTTCATCGCCTGTTTATCGCCATAGCCGTCCGAAGACGGCAACTGTCATATAGGTGTTTCAATGCTCCAAGAAAAGGGCCTTTTCAAAAATACGGTGTGCACTTACCGTCCGGGCGTCACGGATTGGTCTTGACTTGCCCGCCAAGCGTGAAAAAACTTCCGTTCGCACCATTCATCAGGAGTGGTGGCGGGTGGCGCAAAGCCAAACCATGTGAGGAGACACCATGACGGATTATCTCGCAGACGTTCAGAAATACGACAGCGGCGCCGACGAGGCCGTTGTGAACAAGATCGTCAAGCATCTTGGAATCGCGTTGCGCAACCGGGACTCCTCGCTCGTTTCCGCCTCCGACCCAACGGAGCTTGAGCGCGTCAAGGAAAAGTGGTGCGGCAAGAAGCTCGGCGTCACCGGCCCGGATGCGGACGCTGCCGTGGACGCCGCCGCCAAGGCCATGGCTGCTGATCGATCGAAGTCGCGCGTGACCTTCTACTATTTGGTGGCCAAGCATCTCGACAAGCTGGCGACACTTTAAGACAGAATCAAGCCTGGGGACACCCGGGATTTGAGGATTGGTTCGCCGCCGACTTGCGCCTATTTTACGGCGGATAACGAATCGGCGGCGGACCCATGAAACAGTATCTCGACCTCTTGCGGCATGTGATGGAGACCGGGTCCGACCGCGGCGATCGCACGGGGACCGGCACGCGCTCCGTGTTCGGATACCAGATGCGGTTCGATCTGGCCGAGGGTTTCCCGGTCCTGACGACCAAGAAGCTGCACCTGCGCTCGATTATCCATGAGCTTCTCTGGTTCCTGAAAGGCGACACCAATATCGCCTATCTCAAGCAGAACGGCGTCAACATCTGGGACGAATGGGCTGACGAGAACGGCGATCTCGGTCCAGTCTACGGCTATCAGTGGCGCTCCTGGCCGACCCATGACGGCCGCCATCTCGACCAGATTGTCAATCTGATCGAAGGCTTGAAGACCAATCCCAACTCGCGCCGCCACATCGTTTCCGCCTGGAACCCGGCGCTGGTGGACGAAATGGCGCTGCCGCCGTGCCATTGCCTGTTCCAGTTCTACGTCGCGGACGGCAAGCTCTCCTGCCAACTCTACCAGCGTTCGGCGGACATTTTCCTGGGCGTACCATTCAATATCGCTTCCTACGCCCTGCTGACATTGATGGTGGCGCAGGTGACCGGGCTGAAGCCGGGTGATTTCATCCACACGTTCGGCGACGCGCATATCTACAAGAACCATTTCGAACAGGCGCGCCAGCAATTGGGCCGCTCACCGAAGGCCTTGCCGAAAATGGTCTTGAACCCGAAGGTGAAGGATCTGTTTTCCTTTCAATTCGAAGACTTTGAGCTGGTTGGCTACGAAGCCGATTCACATATCAAGGCGCCGGTTTCGGTGTAATCTTCACGTGCAGCGGCAAATGGGCGCTGGTGGATGACTGGCGAGGGAGGACGGCATGCTGACACTCATTCACGCGCCGATGTCGCGGTCCGGCCGGATGGTCTGGCTCTTGGAGGAACTGGGTGCCGAATACGACATCCGCTATGTCTCCATTCGCCGTTGGGATGGTTCGGGCGCGCCTGATGCCGACAATCCGCATCCGCACAAGCAGGTGCCGGCCTTGCTGCACGACAGGGCGCTGATCACCGAATCGGCAGCGATCACGCTCTACCTGACCGACCTGTTTCCGAAGTCCGAGATGGGGCGTCCTCAAGGCGATGCCGAGCGCGGTGCCTATCTCTCGTGGCTGTCTTATTATGCCGGCGTGATCGAGCCGACGGGCACGGCCTTCATAAGCGGGCTGACGCAAAGCAATCCCAATCTCGAAAAGGGCTATCGGGAGATGTGCGAGCATGTGGTCGGTACGCTCGAGCGGCAACCTTATCTGCTTGGCGACAGGGTCAGCGCCGTCGACCTGCTGCTGGGCGGCGCTCTTTCGTGGATGCGCAAGCTGCTGCCGGAAAGTGATGCGGTCGATCACTACGTCAAAACGCTCACCACCCGCCCGGCGCTCGTGCGCGCCCGCGAGATCGACAGCAAGCCGGATGGATTTCATGACTGACATAAAGACCACCATCGTTGTCGCTGTTGCTGAAAACGGTGTGATCGGACGCGAGGGCGGCCTGCCATGGCATCTGCCGACCGATCTCAAGCGCTTCAAGGCATTGACGCTCGGCAAACCCGTGATCATGGGGCGCAAGACCTGGGCGTCGATCGGCCGGCCGCTGCCGGGGCGACCCAATATCGTCATCAGCCGCGATCCGGCGTTTCGGGCAGAGGGAGCAACGACCGTTTTGTCTCTGGACGAGGCGATCCAACTCGGCAGACAGCAGGCGAAGGCTCTCGGTGTCGACGAGGTCTGCATTATCGGCGGCGGCGAGATTTATCGGCAGGCGATCGACGTGACGGACATTCTTAACGTCACAGAGGTTGGTGCGACGGTCGACGGTGACACCCGCTTTCCGCAGATCGATCCTGCTGTGTTCGAAAAGACCTTCGCCGAAACGCTGACGCGCGGCGAGAAGGACAGCCACACCATGCATTTTGCGACCTGGCGTCGCAAAAACTGAATCGCGTCAACTATTTTGCCGGATTTACGGTGAAGTTGGATACGTCGCGTTGAAAGCATCCCGCCAGATACCTATAACGAGTTCACATCCGGCCCGCGGCGTGTTCGCGGGGGCTGGGTCTCGGAATTTTTTCTATAGAAGAGGTATGAATGCCCTGGAGCAATCAGAACGGCGGCGGCGGCGGTCCATGGGGCGGCGGCAGTGGCGGCGGTGGCGGAAATAAAGGCCCCTGGGGTCAGGGACCGAACCGCCCGCGCGGTGGTGGCGGCCGTGGCAACGGTGGCCCGCCGGATCTGGAAGAAATCTTCCGTCGCGGTCAGGACCAGTTGAAGGGCGTCGTTCCCGGCGGCTTCAATGGCGGTGTCCTCGTGATCATTGCCCTCCTGCTGATCGGCTTCGTGCTGATCAATTCCATTTACACTGTTCAGCCGGACGAGCGCGGTGTCGAAATGCGTTTCGGCAAGCCGAAGGACGAGATTTCCATGCCGGGTCTGCACTACCATTTCTGGCCGCTTGAGACGGTCGAAATGGTCAAGATCACCGAGCAGCAGCAGAACATCGGTTCGAAATCTGGCCTCGGCGATCAGTCGGCGGCGGGCTTGATGCTGTCGGGCGACCAGAATATCGTCAACGTGCAGTTTTCGGTGCTGTTCTCCGTCACAGACCCGAAGGCCTATCTCTTCAACGTCGAAAATCCGTCGCAGACATTGCAGCAGGTTTCCGAAAGCGCCATGCGCGAAGTCGTCGGTCGTCGTCCGGCCCAGGACATCTTCCGCGACAACCGTCAGGCAATCGCAGCCGATGTGAAGACGACGATCCAGGCGACGATGGACACCTACGGCGCCGGCATTTCCGTCAATACGGTGGCGATCGAGGATGCGGCACCGCCGCGCGAAGTCGCCGATGCCTTCGATGAGGTTCAGCGTGCCGAACAGGACGAAGACCGCTTCGTCGAGGAAGCCAACCAATACGCCAACCAGGTTCTCGGCAAGGCGCGTGGACAGGCGGCCCAGATGCGCGAAGAAGCGAACGCCTACAAGGATCGTGTCGTCAAGGAAGCACAGGGTGAGGCGCAGCGCTTCATCTCCGTCTATGACGCCTATGCCAAGGCGCCGGATGTGACACGCAAGCGGCTTTATCTGGAAACTATGCAGAACGTTCTCGGCAAGTCGAAGAAGGTCATTCTCGACGAAAAGAACGGCCAGGGCGTGCTGCCCTATCTGCCACTGAATGAAATCGGCAAGCCCGCGACGTCGGGAGGGGCCCAGTAATGAACAATCGTCTCCCCTACATCCTGATCGGCCTGGCGCTCGTGCTGATGGCGGTCTATTCGTCGGTCTTCATCGTCAACCAGCGCCAGCAGGCAATCGTCGTGCGGTTTGGTCAGATCAAGGACGTGAAGACCGAGCCGGGCCTGTACTTCAAGCTGCCGTTCGCCTTCATGGATGCCGACCGCGTGCAGTATGTTGAAAAGCAGGCCTTGCGTTTCGACCTCGACAATATCCGCGTGCAGGTTTCCGGCGGCAAGTTCTATGAAGTCGACGCCTTCGTCGTCTATAGGATCGACGATGCCCGCCGCTTCCGCGAAACGGTGTCCGGCGATCGTGAATCGGCTGAATCCCGCCTTCGTACGCGTCTCGACGCCTCGCTACGCCGTGTCTACGGTCTTCGTGGCTTCGAATCCGCGCTGTCGGAAGAGCGCGCTTCGATGATGCGCGAGGTCCGTGCCGACCTGAAGGGTGATGCGGAATCGCTGGGCCTGAACATCGAGGATGTCCGCATCCGCCGCACCGACTTGACACAGGAAGTGTCGCAGCAGACATTCGAGCGCATGAAGGCCGAGCGTCTCGCAGAAGCCGAACTGATCCGCGCCCGCGGTAACGAAAAGGGCCAGACGCGCCGCGCCGTCGCCGATCGTCAGGTCGTCGAATTCGTCGCCGAAGCCCAGCGCGATTCGGAAATCCTGCGCGGTCAGGGTGAAGCCGATCGGACAGCCGTCTTTGCCGATGCATTTGCCCGTGACCCGAAGTTCTTCGAGTTCTATCGCTCGATGGCGGCTTATGGTTCGGCAATCGCCAGCCCGGACACGACGCTGGTGTTGTCACCCGATTCGGAGTTCTTCCGCTACTTCAACAATTCGGACGGTGCTGTTGCTCCGGCGACAACCCAGCCTGCGACAGGAAACTGATCGGCAAAATGGGTGACTTTCTGACGGGAATTGCATTTTTCCTGATCATCGAGGGGCTGGTGTACGCACTGGCCCCTTTGCTTTTGGTAGAAATGGCGAAGCGATTGCCGGAAATCCCCGAGCAACAGTTGCGTCTATTCGGCCTTGCTTCCGTTGCCATCGGCGTCGTATTGGTCTGGCTCTTGCGAGGATAGACATGACACACAAATTGCTCATTCGCCTGGTGGATGCCGAATATGCGATCACCCGGCTCAATATCGGGTCGCAACTGCCGGAATGGCTGCCGGGTGCCGGGTTCTGGGCCGTTTCCAGTTCGCGGGAAGAAATGACCCTGGTTTGCCGGGCGGCGCGCATCCCCTCGAATGTCCAGTCTTCTGGTGGCTGGCGCTGTTTCCGCATCGAGCAGCATTTCAACTTCGAGGTTCCGGGCGTCCTGGCATCGGTGCTCAACCCCTTGTCGGATGCCGGCGTCGGCATCTTCGCCAATTCGACGTTCAGCACCGATTACATCTTCATCATCGGCTCCGATCTCGACAAGGCCGTCGCAGCCTTGAAGGCCCATGGCCACGAGATCATGACGTGATGTGCCTGATGCCCCGCGCCCGTCGGCACCGCTGACGAAAAGATGACTGGACGCGTCCCAAATCCGCCTTATCTTCACATAGATTCTAAGCGATACCGGGCAGCGGACATGCCGATGCGACCTTGGGGCTGCATGGGCGCTTGCGCCACCTGACGACTACATTTGCTGCCTTTTCGGCATGCCAATCCCAAGAGGACCCCATGGGCTTGTCCATCCGCGCTTCCTTCGTCCGATCCGTCACCTTGGCCGCAAGCGCCGCGCTGGTTTTGAATTCCTGGCCGGTGGTTGCCACCGCTCAGGCTCAGGCGCAGACAAAGCCACCGGTCACAACACAGCATGGACCGGAGTCGGTTGCCGATCTCGCCGCCGGGCTGCTTGATGCTGTTGTCAACATCTCGACGTCCCAGAACATCAAGAGCGACGACGAAACGCCGATGCCGCAGGTGCCGGATGGCTCGCCGTTCCAGCAGTTCTTCGACGAATATTTCAAGGGGCAGGGCGGTGAGGGTGGCAATCGCCAGCGCAAGGTCGATTCGCTCGGATCCGGTTTCGTCATCGATCCGTCCGGCGTCATCGTCACCAACAATCACGTGATCGAAGGTGCCGACGACATCGAGGTCAATTTCGCCAATGGCTCCAAGCTGAAGGCGAAGCTGATCGGCACGGACACCAAGACCGACCTGGCGGTGCTGAAGGTCGAGCCGAAGAAGCCGCTGACGGCGGTGCCGCTCGGGGATTCCCGCAAGATGCGGATCGGTGACTGGGTGATGGCGATCGGCAATCCCTTCGGCCTCGGTGGCACCGTCACGGTCGGGATCATCTCGGCGCGAGGGCGCAATATCAATGCTGGTCCCTACGACAACTTCATCCAGACGGATGCGGCGATCAACAAGGGCAACTCCGGCGGACCGCTCTTCAACATGTACGGCGAAGTGATCGGGATCAACACAGCGATCATTTCGCCGAGCGGTGGCTCGATCGGCATCGGCTTTTCCGTGCCGACCGAGCTTGCGGCCAATGTCATCAACCAGTTGAGGGAGTTCGGCGAAACCCATCGTGGCTGGCTTGGCGTGCGTATCCAGCCGGTGACCGGCGATATCGCCGAAAGCCTGAAGATGGAGACACCGAAGGGTGCGCTGGTCGCCGGGATCATCGAAGGGGGGCCTGTCGACGGCGGTGAAATCAAGACTGGCGACGTGATCATCAAGTTCGATGGACGCGATGTGGTCGAGATGCGCGACCTGCCGCGTGTTGTCGCGGAAAGCCCGGTCGGCAAGGCTGTCGATGTCGTCGTCATTCGCGACGGCAAGGAGATGACGGTGAAGGTGACGCTCGGCCGTCTGGAAGACAGCGATGATGTGGCGGAGGCCGCGCAGAGCCCGCAGGGCCAGGAAGAGGGCACGGACCAGGCTGAGCCACCCGCTGCGGAACTGCCTGCATCCGATGTGGTGCTCGGCATGAAGCTCGCCGTTCTCGATGCAGCCAGCCGCAAGACCTACGGCATTGCCGACGATGTCCAGGGTGTCGTCATCACGGATGTCGACCCACAATCGGCGGCCGCCGAACGGCGGATCGCTGCCGGTGACGTGATCGCGGAAATCGGTCAGGAGGCGATGGAGACGCCGGAGGACGTTTCGGCGCGTGTCGAAAAACTCAAGGCGGACGGTCGTCGCAATGCGCTGCTGATGATCGCCAACAAGACAGGCGAATTGCGGTTTGTGACTGTCCGGATCGAGTAAGGTTCGCTTCATTCGACGCGTAAATGGGAAGGCGGGCCGATAGGGCCGCCTTTATGGTTTCTGCCAGTCCTCGCGGTTCAGCGCATAGAGGACATGATGTTTCAGATGGGGCAGGGTGTCGGGTACGCGAGGATGGTCGAAATCGCGGGACCGATCGTGCCGCATGCCGAGCCGCTGCATCACGGCCGTCGAGCGGGTATTTTGCTCGACGGCGAAGGAGACAATCTCTTCGAGCCCGTGCGTTTCAAATCCATGTCGCAGCATCGTTTCGGATGCTTCCGTAACGTAACCCTTTTGCCAGAACCGAGCCGCAAGTCGCCAGCCGATTTCGACCGTGCCGTCGGGAAGGTGTGGTTCAAGGTCTGTTCGGGCCAACCCGAGAAAGCCTATCGGCTCGTCCGTTTCCTTCAGGGCCAACGCGAAAAAGCCAAGCCCCGTCTCGTCGATGCGGCGCTTTACCTCATCCATCAACGCGTCCGATTCCTCTCGGCTGCGCCGGCGCGGAAAGAACTCCATGACTTTCGGATCGGCGTTGATCTCCGCAAACAGCGGTCGGTCCGTCTCCAGCCAGTTGCGCACGCGCAGCCTCGGCGTCTCGACGATGATCACCGGACGAAATCCGTCTTCCGGTAACCTTGGATATAAAGCAGAGCTGTCAGATCGGCATGATCGATACGGATCTTGACCTGCGAGGAGACGACCGGCTTGGCGTGCAGCGCGACGCCGGCGCCGGCCAGATGCAGCATGCCGAGGTCGTTGGCGCCGTCACCGACGGCCATGGCCTCGCTGGTCGAAATGCCGAGACGCGTCGTGATGTCGACGAGCGCATCGACCTTGGCCTGCTTGCCGAGGATCGGTTCGGCGACCGTGCCGCTCAGCACGCCGTCCTTCTCGATCAGGATGTTGGCGCGGTTTTCGTGGAAACCAAGCGTTGCCGCGATAGGACCGGTGAAGACGGTAAAGCCTCCGGAGACCAAGGCAGTATAATAGCCCTTTGCTTTCATGGTCGCGATCAGTTCGAGCCCGCCGGGCGTGAGCGTGATGCGCTTGGCAATCACATCGCCGACGACGCTTAGCGGCAGGCCCTTGAGCAATGCCACGCGCTCGATCAGGGCTGGCTCGAAGGCGATCTCGCCGTTCATGGCGCGGGCGGTGATGGCAGCGACCTTGTCTTTCAAGCCCACCTCGGCGGCGAGTTCGTCGATGCATTCCTGGCCGATCATGGTGGAATCCATGTCGGCGATCAGCAGCTTCTTGCGGCGTGTCTCGGCATCCTGGACGACAACGTCGATCGGCTTATCTCCGACCACGCCGCGCAATAGGGCTTCCTGCCAGTCCGGATTGGCGCCATCCTTGAGAGCGATGTCGCAGGCGACGCCATCTGCCAGCCAGTAGAGCCCGGATGCATCGACGGCGGCGGCCGCTTCCTCGGCAAGCGCCGGCGTGAGGATCGGATTTGACGGATTGGCTACAAGCGTGGCAACGAAGGCCATGATGAAAAACCTTGAAATTGGACAGGACGCCATCCTGATAACCGGGCCGACCGCCAGCGGCAAGTCCGCTCTCGCCGTCGATCTGGCGCGGCGTAACAATGGCGTGGTCATCAACGCCGACAGCATGCAGGTTTACGATACGCTTCACGTGCTGACGGCGCGGCCATCCGACGCGGATATGCAGGGCATTCCCCACCATCTCTACGGCCATGTTCCCGCCTCACAGCATTACTCGACCGGTGAATGGTTTCGGGACGCGACCCACCTCTTGGCGCGAGTGCGGGGCGAGGGGCGGATTCCCGTGTTTGTCGGCGGCACCGGGCTTTATTTCAAGGCGTTGACGGGTGGATTGTCGGACATGCCTGCCGTTCCCGCGTCCATTCGCGACGCCGTGCGGCTTCAGTTGCAGGAGGAGGGGGCAGAGGCGCTTCATGTCATTCTGACAGCCAAGGATCCAGGTATGGCCGAGACGCTGCGTCCTGGGGACGGCCAGCGCATCGCCCGAGCACTGGAGATTTTCGAAGCCACCGGCCAATCGATCCGCCATTTCCAGGAGCAGCAAGGGCCAGTGGCGATCGATCCGGATCGGGCCATGAAAATTGTCGTCCTGCCGGAGCGCGACCTTCTGCGTCAACGGATCAACAGACGGTTCTCCGGCATGCTCGACACCGGCGCGGTCGAGGAGGTCGAGGCATTGATGGCACTGGATTTAAAGCCGGACATGCCGGCGATGAAGGGGATCGGTGTGCCGCAGATAGCGGCGATGCTGGCGGGAGCGATGAGCAAGGACGAGGTGATCGAGACTGCGTCGGCCGCGACGCGTCAGTATGCCAAGCGGCAGATGACGTGGTTCCGCAATCAGTTGGATGAGAACTGGCTGCGATGGGACCCGCAATCGGTCGAGCGTGATGCTACTTCCGGATGATGCTGCTCAGCGGTTTCTTCAGCAGGCTTTCGCGCAGGGACGGTCGTGGCTGATCCGACTGCGGCTGGGCGAAGCTTGGCGCGGGACGCACGGGCTGACGATAAGGCTCGGGCGCCGGTTGGCGCATAGGGTCTTCCGAAAGCAGTTGGCTGCGGATCTGGTTGAAACGCTCCAAATGCGGATTGACCTGTTCCGTGCGCGGCAGCATGCCGGGATTATAGGGCTCGGATGCGCCCTCTTCGGAATCACGCCAGGCGACCGGCGCGGTCGGTTCCGCCAAGCCATCGCTTTCCATATAGCTGCCTTCAATGGATGGCGGCTGCGGCAAACTGTTGACAACGGTGTTGTAGGACTGCTGGAACCCTGAAATGTCCGGCCCGTTCATGGCGCGCATCCGGGCGACGACGTTGCGCAGATCGACCGTATCGGGGGTTTCGTCAGTGACCTTGACGGCGACACCATTGGCTTTTGGCAGGTTCTTTTCGTCGACGCGGGTAAACCGCATGCGCATGGGAACCGCGACGGCCTCGCCGAAGGCGATCGCCTCGCCGTTGCCGATCGAGGAAATGAAGCTGGTCGTCGAGACCGACGAATTGGGAATGGCCGAGCGGATGATTTCCTGGTCGCGGTCGTTGGACAGACGCATCGCGAACACGGTCGAGCACTGCGACAGGATCGTCGGGTCCAGTTCGCCGGGCCGCTGGGTAATGATCCCGAGCGACACGCCGTATTTTCGCCCTTCCTTGGCGATACGGGCGATGGCCTGCCGCGTCGGTACGAAACCAAGGCTGGCGTCGGCCGGAACATAGCGGTGCGCCTCCTCGCAGACGACCAGCATGTGAACGCCGCCATTGCTCCACAGGCCGATTTCGAACGCCATGCGGCAAAGCACGGATGCTACCGAGTTGACGACTTCGGAAGGAATGCCGGCGAGCTGGAATGTCGTGATCGGCTTGCCGTCGCCTGGAATGCGGAAGATCTTGGCGATTGTCTCCAGGATCGTGTCGGTGATCGTGTTCGAGGAGAACATGAAATTGTAGCGCGGGTCGTTGATCGCGCCGATGACCTTCACCTTGAGGGAGCGCAGGTGCGGCTTGTCGTTGCGGCCTTCCAGCCGGCCGATGCGTTCATCGATCAGGGCTAGCAGATCGGCCATGCGATAGGGCACCGGTGTGTCCGCGGTCATCGAGCTTTTTTCGCTGGTCCGGCGCGCGAGGCTCGATTCCGATCCCTTGAAGGCGCGCTTGGCCTCCGGAATGACGTCGCGCAGGATGTCCAGTTCTTCCGGCACCGGCGGGCGGCCGCGGAAGATGACCTCGGCGAATTCCTCAAGCTTCATCAGCCAGAAGGGCAGGTCGAGATTATCCGTATCGATGACGACGGCCAGATCCGGAAACGCGGCCGCAAATTCGTTGTGCGGATCGAGGATCAGCACGCGCAGCTTCGGATCGGAAATAATGGCCTTGCGCAGGAGCAGGGCGACGGAGGTCGACTTGCCGACACCGGTGGTGCCGACAATGGCGAAATGCTTCGACAGCATGGACGGAACATGGATCAACGCGTCGAGGCTGTCATCCTGCGTCAGCTTGCCGATGACACACGATTCGGATTTGCCGGTGTCGTAAATGCGGGCAAGGTCTGCCGCACGGATGCGGTGGGCAATGGCGCCGAGATGCGGATAGGCGCTGATGCCGGCGGAGAATTCCTCGCGGCCGGACACGCCGATATGGACCTCGCCCATCAATTCCACTTCGACGCGGAAGACGTTGTCGATTTCTTCGCCCCATTCATTGGTGGCGGTCTGCATGGAATAGACGAGGGCGACGACGCGGTTCTCACCGACAGTGATCGAGATCAGGCGGCCGACGGACCACAGCTCGCTGAGCGTCGTCTCGCCGTTTTCGGCGATCGCCGCGATCGTCGCACGCGAACCGCTGCACGCGACAACGCGCCCGAGGAAGCGGTTGCCCCGTTTCAGGGTATCACGCCGCTCCTGCTCGCCCGCGCTGATCGATGAATGTAGATCGCTATTGAGCAATACAAAACCTCTGGTCCAGAAATTGCACACTATCCGAAGGGATTTAATAAGTAGTTTCGAGGGCTTGGGTGGATGTGTGCCGTTTTGGACCCGCGCCGGCTATTTTAGGAAAAGCGTTGACGGGAGGGGCTTTTGCCGATATCACTCGCGACCATGATCAAGATCGCAGCAATTCTTGTGGTGGGACCGCGCATGGGCAGGATGGTGTAACCATCCGGCGATAGCCACCCATGCGCGACATACGAGGCCCTGACGGGGCCTTTTTTTATGCCTTCAAACACGATAATCACAGCCAAAACTCAGAAACATGGACGGAAATAGGCCAATGAGCGGCACAGACAACCAGACGCAGGGCAGCCAGGATAATCGCATGACCGGGGCGGAGATTGTTCTTCAGGCACTGAGGGACAATGGAGTGGAGCATATCTTCGGTTATCCCGGCGGCGCCGTCCTGCCGATCTACGACGAAATCTTCCAGCAGGATGATATTCAGCACATCCTCGTTCGCCACGAGCAGGGCGCCGGCCACATGGCCGAAGGCTATGCCCGTTCGACCGGCAAGGTCGGTGTTCTGCTAGTCACCTCGGGTCCGGGTGCTACCAATGCCGTCACGCCGCTGCAGGATGCGCTGATGGATTCGATCCCGCTCGTCTGCCTGACGGGCCAGGTCCCGACCTCGCTGATCGGCTCGGACGCTTTCCAGGAATGTGACACCGTCGGCATCACGCGGCCGTGCACCAAGCACAACTGGCTGGTCAAGGACGTCAACGAACTGGCCGGTATCATCCATGAGGCTTTCCGCATCGCCCAGTCCGGCCGTCCCGGACCGGTCGTCGTCGATATTCCGAAGGACGTCCAGTTCGCCACCGGCACCTATACGCCGCCGGATGCCGCGCCGATCCAGGCGAGCTACCAACCGAAACTGCAGGGCGACGCACGGCGGATCGCCGAAGCCGTCGAAATGATGAAGTCCGCCCGCCGGCCGGTCATCTATTCCGGTGGTGGCGTCATCAACTCCGGCCCGGAAGCCTCGCAGTTGTTGCGCGAACTGGTCGAACTGACCAATTTCCCGATCACCTCGACGCTGATGGGGCTCGGTGCCTATCCGGCATCGGGCAAGAACTGGCTGGGCATGCTCGGCATGCACGGCACGTTCGAAGCCAACATGGCGATGCATGACTGCGACGTCATGGTCTGCATCGGCGCCCGTTTTGACGACCGTATCACCGGCCGTCTGAACGCCTTTTCGCCGAATTCCAAGAAGATCCACATCGATATCGATCCGTCCTCGATCAACAAGACCGTTCGCGTCGATGTTCCGATCATCGGCGATGTCGGCAACGTCCTGGAGGACATGGTCCGTCAGTGGCGTGCGTCCGCCAAGGACATCGACAAGAACCGCCTAGAAGACTGGTGGACAGGCATCGTTCGTTGGCGCGGCCGCAATTCGCTCGCCTACAAGATGAACGACGACGTCATCATGCCGCAATATGCCATCCAGCGTCTCTACGAATTGACCAAGCATCGCGACACCTACATCACCACGGAAGTCGGCCAGCACCAGATGTGGGCGGCGCAGTTCTATGGCTTCGAACAGCCGAACCGGTGGATGACCTCGGGTGGTCTCGGCACGATGGGCTACGGCTTCCCGGCAGCAATTGGCGTCCAGGTTGCCCATCCCGATGCGCTCGTCATCGACATTGCCGGCGATGCCTCGATCCAGATGTGCATCCAGGAAATGTCCTGCGCCGTGCAGCATAACCTGCCGGTCAAGATCTTCATCCTCAACAACCAGTATATGGGCATGGTCCGTCAGTGGCAGCAGTTGCTGCACGGCAACCGCCTGTCGAACTCCTATACCGAGGCCATGCCCGATTTCGTCAAACTGGCGGAAGCCTACGGCGGCGTCGGCATCCGCTGCGACAAGCCGGCAGATCTCGATGCTGCCATCCTGCAGATGATCGACAGCCCGGCACCGGTGATCTTCGATTGCCGCGTCGCAAACCTCGCCAACTGCTTCCCGATGATCCCGTCGGGCAAGGCGCATAACGAGATGCTGTTGCCGGACGAAGCCACGGACGAAGCGGTCGCCAACGCGATCGACGCCAAGGGCCGCGCACTGGTTTGATGAGATAGAAAGAGCAAAGATAATGAACGCACATCTTCAGCCGACCGGCTCCGCCTATTTCATCGCCAAGGAAACGGAAAAGGCCGAGAACCACACGCTTTCGGTTCTCGTCGACAACGAACCGGGGGTGCTTGCCCGCGTCATCGGCCTGTTTTCCGGCCGTGGCTACAATATCGAGAGCCTGACCGTCTCGGAAACAGAACACCAGTCGCACCTGTCGCGCATCACCATTGTGACGCGCGGCACGCCGCACGTGTTGGAGCAGATCAAGGCACAGCTGGAACGCATCGTTCCGGTCCACCGCGTCGTCGATTTGACGGTTCGTGCCGCGGAACTCGGCCATGACCGGCCGATCGAGCGCGAGGTGGCACTTGTAAAGGTGTCGGGCGAGGGGGAAACCCGCGCCGAGACCTTGCGCCTGGCCGATGCCTTCCATGCCAAGGTGATCGATGCGACTCTCGAGCACTTCATCCTGGAAATCACCGGCAAGTCATCCAAGATCGACCAGTTCATTGCCATCATGAAGCCGCTCGGCGTCATCGAAGTTTGCCGCACCGGCATCGCGGCGATGAACCGTGGTCCGCAGGGAATGTAAAAGCAAAAGGGGCGCTGTGGCGCCCCTTTTTAATTCGGGATTTGATCGTCTCAGATCATCTCCAGCGGCATCTTCTTCCTTGGTGGCGGGAAAGTCCGGTCGAGGATTTCGAGGTCATCCGGTGTCAGGTGAACGTCCACCGCGGCACGGTTTTCGCGGACGCGTTCGGGCATGCCGGTCTTGGGGATGACGATGACGCCGGGATTGCGGATGAGGACGGCCAGCGCCACCTGGGCGACGGTTGCCTGATGCGCTTTGGCGATATGAACCAGGTCCGGATGACGGAGAAGTCGGCTTTCGTCGAGCGGCGAATAAGCCATGACCGGAATGCCGCTCTTGCGGCTGTCCTTCAGGAGGTCGTATTCGATGCCACGACGGTTGAGGTTATACAGGACCTGGTTGGTCGCGACGTTTCCGCCGTTCGGGACGCCGTAGAGTTCGTCCATGTCGTCGAGATCGAAATTTGAGACACCCCATGCGCCGATCTTGCCGGCCTGCTTCAGCGTCTCGAACGCCTCGACGGTTTCTGCAAGCGGATAGCGGCCGCGCCAGTGGAGCAGGTAGAGATCGATCTGCTCGACGCCCAGCCGTTTGAGACTGGCCTCGCAGGCCCGAATGGTGCCCTCGCGACTGGCATTGGAGGGAAGGACCTTGCTGACGAGGAATGCGTCACCGCGCCGCCCCTTGATCGCTTCGGCGACGACCCGTTCGGCACCACCGTCGGCATACATTTCCGCCGTATCGATCAGCGTCATGCCGAGATCGAGCCCGTGCCGCAGGCTCTTGGCCTCATCCGCTGCAGTTTTCTTGTTTTCGCCCATATGCCATGTGCCCTGGCCGATGACCGGAACAGTCCTGCCATCTGGAAATGCAGTGGTGGGGATGGCGCCTGGCATGGGAATCCTCTCTCGTCGGCACGACTGACGATCCGTCGTATGGATGGTCGATGTCTCATTTAAGGCGTATCGTTCCGGAGCAAAGGGCTGTTCGTGAAAAACAATGCGAAACGCTTCTTGTCACCGTGACAAGTTTCGGGTGGTCCGAGTCGATAGGTCAGTTAAACTGACCTAAAATTTCGGGAGGATTCCATGCAGGCCGACACGCTTTTCGCGTTGTTTCTCTTCGCGTTCACGACGTCGATCACGCCGGGGCCGAACAATATGATGCTGTTCGCATCGGGCGTGAATTTCGGCTTTGCCCGCACCATTCCGCACATGTTCGGGATCGGCGCCGGTTTCCTGACGCTGCTGATTGCCGTCGGCCTCGGTCTTGGTGCGATCCTGCATTCCATGCCCTTGCTTTACACGGCGCTGAAATTCGCCGGCGGGGCCTATCTGATCTGGATCGCCTGGAAGATCGGCACGTCGCGCAGTCTTTCAGACGGGAGAACAGGTGCCATGCCGATGACTTTCCTGCAGGCGGCGGCCTTCCAGTGGATCAACCCCAAGGCCTGGGTCATGGCGGTCACGGCGATGGCAACCTATACCAGCGAGCAGAGCTACCTGTTCAGCGTCATGGTTGTCGGCATTATCTTCGCGGTGGTCAATGTGCCGAGTGTTTCGACCTGGGCGGGATTCGGATCGGCGCTGCGGCAATGGCTTTCGCATCCGGTGCGGCTGAAATGGTTCAATATCACCATGGCGGTCTTGCTGGTTCTCAGTCTTTGGCCGATGCTGAAATGAACGAGGGATCAACGCAATGACGTCTCACGATCACGATCATGACCACCATGATGGTCACCACCACGACAATCATTTCTCCGACATGCAGGCGCGGGTGAAGGCGCTGGAAACAATCCTGACCCAGAAGGGCCTGATCGATCCGGCCGCCATCGACGCGATCGTCGAGACCTATGAGACCAAGATCGGTCCTCGCAACGGCGCTGCCGTGGTCGCCAAGGCCTGGAGCGAGCCGGATTTTGCAGACTGGCTGCAGCGGGACGCGACGGCGGCGATCGCCAGTCTTGGCTATATGGGCCGGCAGGGCGAGCACATGCGTGCCGTCTTCAACACGCCGGAGACGCATAATCTCATCGTTTGCACCCTGTGCTCCTGCTATCCCTGGGCCGTGCTCGGCCTGCCGCCCGTCTGGTACAAGGCGCCGCCCTATCGCTCGCGTGCCGTGATCGATCCGCGCGGTGTGTTGGCGGAGTTTGGGCTGACGCTGCCGGATAAGCAGAAGATCCGTGTCTGGGATTCGACGGCGGAGCTGCGCTACATCGTTATTCCTGAACGTCCGGCCGGGACGGATGGCCTCGACCAAAGCGCTCTTGCCGACCTTGTCACGCGGGATTCCATGATCGGAACCGGGCTGGCGAAAGCCGGGGCTGGTGCCGCATGAACGGTGCGCAGGACCTTGGCGGACAGCATGGCATGGGGCCGGTCGCGCCGGAAAAGGACGAGCCCTATTTCCACGCCGAATGGGAAAAGCGTGCGCTGGGCGTGACGCTGTCCTGCGGTGCCTTTGGCGCCTGGACGATTGATGAAAGCCGGCATGCGCGCGAGAGCTTGCCGCCGGCGACATACCTTTCCGCCAGCTATTACGAGATCTGGACGCGGGCGCTGGAAACGTTGTTGAAACGGCATGGTTTCGTCTCGGCGGCGGAACTGGCCGCCGGGCAGATGCTTGAAAGGGGCGCGGAGCCAAAGCGTATCCTGAAGGCTGACATGGTGCCGGCTGTGCTGGCCAAGGGTGGCCCTTGCGATCGTCCCGTTTCCGATCCGCCGGCATTTACAGTCGGCGAGCAGGTGCGTACGAAAAACTTCAATCCGGAAACGCATACGCGGCTGCCGCGCTACGCACGCGCCAAGACCGGCATCATCGAGGCCGTCCAAGGCTCCTTCGTGTTTCCCGATGACAACGCGCATGGGAAGGGTGAAAACCCGCAATGGATCTACACCGTCGTGTTCGATGGCCCGGAAATCTGGGGTGAGGGTGCTGATCCGACCCTCACGGTGTCGATCGATGCGTGGGAGAGTTATCTTGAACGCGCATGAGCCTTCTTCACTTCTCGCGGGATCGCCGGGGCTGCCGAAGTCGAACGACGGTGATCCGGTGTTTGCCGAGCCTTGGCAGGCGGAAGCCTTTGCGATGACGGTGCGGCTGCATGAAAAGGGCGTGTTCTCCTGGAGCGAATGGGCCGAAGCCCTGTCGCACGAACTGTTCAAGCCCGGCCGCCGGGATGATGCCAGCGACTATTTCGATTGCTGGGTGGCGGCCTTGTCGCGGCTCGTCACCGAACTGTCGATCACTTCTGTAGACACGCTCGATGACCTGACGCGGAGCTGGCAGCGAGCGGCGGAAGCGACGCCGCATGGGCAGCCGATCAGGCTGGAAAACGATCCAATTAAATAAGGCAATGCTGCCGGCGCATCGCTGCGCCAGTGGGTCGGCTCGGCCATGTTCGCATGCTCAGCTCTCGAACTGGCGATAACATTCCTCGGCGATTGCCTGCAGTTCGGCGCGGCCGAGTTCGCCGGTGACCGCATAGCCGATTGAGCCGTCGATCCAGTAGAAGGTTTCCAGCGGGCCGGCGGATTCGAAGCGGAAGCTGGTTTCGGCGTTTTCCGGATTCTTGCCGAGCAGCATGGTCAGCCGCTGGCCGGCCGCGTTTTCATACATCAGCATGGCACCCGCCTTGCCGTTGACCGGCACCAGCCGTCCGCCGACGAGGGAATAGCCCTGTGACCGAAGATCGGGGGCGACGAGCTTGTAATCGAGGCGTTTTCCGAGCCAGGTCACCAGATGCTCCTGCTGATCTGCGCCGACCTCGACGGGGTGGCGCTTCTCGCTGGCATAGATGAGGAAGGCTGATTTCGACTGGGCCGGCAGGCTTTCGAGCGCGGAAGCGGTTTCGACCGAAACGGAATAGCCCAATGTTCTATCAGCATAGATGCCGACGGCGGCACCCGACAGGAAGAGCACCAGCGACGCGGCAAGTATGGCCGCCTTGCGCCACGGCGTATTTGTAGTGGGTGAGGGGGCGGGGTGCACCATGGCGTTGTCGGCTTCGTCGAGCCGGGCGTAGGGTGAAAAGGCAGCCTTGAGGTCCGCCGCCTGCGCCTGCCATGCCGCGACGTCTGCCGCTTCCTTGGGATGATCCTTCAGCCAAGCCTCTACCTCGCGCCGTCGATCCTCGTCGAGGAAGCCGTCGACATAGGCGTGCAGGTCGTCTTCGGTGACCGGTGGTCGTTCGTCTGTCATTTCGGTCTCCGCAGCGTAACGATATTGTTCTGGGCGAGCTGCGCGGCCATCTGGCGGCGAGCCCGCGACAGGCGCGACATGACGGTGCCGATCGGGATCGACAGCATGTCGGCGACATCCTGGTATCCGTAGCCCTCGACCACCACGAGCATCAGGACGGTACGGTGATCGGCTGTCAAAGCATTCAGCGCCCGCTGCAGCCGCGTTTTTTCCAATGGATCGCCGGATGCGTCTTCGGCGGTGAGGCCAAGCGTGTCATTGAGTTCGACCGACGGATGCTGGCTGGTGCGGCGATGGCGGTCGCGGTAGAGGTTGGTCATGATGGTGAAGGCCCAGGCGCGCAGGTTGATGCCGCGCCACTGGCTGCGGCGGACGAGAACCTTCTCGACGCAATCCTGCAACAGGTCTTCGCCGTCGGTGTCGGATTTGGCAAGGCTGCGGGAATAGCGGCGCAGCGACGGCACGAGCGACAGGACCTCGGTTTCGAATGCATCCGTGGAAGGAGGCGTTGCCCCCTTCGCGCGAAAGCCCTCATCAGGGGCGTGCGGCATCCCAGACCTTTCCGACGCCGTCACCGGTGGCGTCGCCCTGCTTTGTGTCCTTGACCCAGAAATAAAGCGGCATGCCCTTCAGAGCCCATTGCTTCTTGCCGTCCTTGCGCTCGACCAGCGTATAATCGCCGTCAGCAGCAGCGCCGTCGGCGGCGAGGTAGGGCGGCCATTTCATGGCGCAATCATCATAGCAATAGGATTCGCCCTTTTCATCCTTCTTGAAGGTGTAGAGGGTCATGCCATTTTCTGCTGCAATCACCTTGCCCTTGTCGGTGTCGACAGTCTGGACCGCCGGCGCGGCAAAGGCGGAGGCGGCTGATACCACGCAGAATGCGGTCACGAGTGGCAATAGTCTCATCGGGTGTCTCCTCTCTCGATGTTCAGAACCGCTTTATCTGGCGGTCCGGACATAAGACCGATGGAGACGGCAACTTATTCCCCGGCTGCTGAAAAACTCTAGTCGCGAGAAACGGTTCGCGAGGCAACGAAGCGGGCAAGCGACGGGCCGACGGCCATGACCATCAGCAGGCGTGCCGTCTGCAGGGCCATGACGAAGGGCACGTCGACATTGCTGGAGGCGGCGATGATGGCGATGGAATCCATGCCGCCGGGGCTGGTGGCGAGATAGGCGGTCAGCGGGTCTATGCCGAGCATGCGGACCAGAATGAAGGCGAGGAGGCCGGAAAAAGCCATTAGGACAAGAATCGAGACGATGGTCGGAACCAGTGCACGGCGGGCATGCGCGAGGATCGGGCGGGTGAAGCCGAGGCCGATATTCCAGCCGAGCAGGGCATAGCTGATGGCGAGCAGCCATTCGGGAATCTCGATCACCAGCATTCCGCTGACACTCAATGCGGAGCCGATCAGGAAAGGCACGAGGAAGACGCCGGCGGGAATGCGCAGCCATTTGCCGAGACAGCCACCGACCAGGGCAAGGGCCAGCGTCTCAAGGAAAGGCACGAAGTGGATTGGGCCGAACCAGACGATAGCTGGTCCCACTCCATCGACCCCGGCCCAGAAGCGTGCGACCAGCGACGCGGCGGCCGCGACGAAGACGACGCGCAGATATTGCATGAAGGCGACGAGGCGGGTGTCTGCGCCATAGGCGTCGGCCATGACCAGCATACTGGTGGCCGCGCCCGCCGACGAGCCCCAGATTGCCGTGGTGCCGGGCAAAATATTAAGCCGGCTAATGATGTAGCCGCTCAGCGTGCTCATGGCGATGACGGAAAAGACGATCGCCAGGAACAACGGCCAGTTTCCGAAGAAGGTCACTAGGATGCCGGGACTGATCGTTTCGGCGATCATCGTCCCGATCAGGGCCTGGGCGCTGAGGAAGGGCAGGCGGGGCAGGCGGATCGTGCCACCGTTCATACCAATGATGGCACCGGCCACCATCGGCCCCATCAGAAGTGCTGCCGGAATGCCAGTGAGTTCGAGAATTCCGGCCAAGAATACCGACAGGATTAGCAGGCACAACCATTGAAGGGCCGGGTGCCGGCGGCCGATACCCGTGGCCACGGGAACGGGCGGCTCTTCGGAATGGTCAGGCTTCACGGCATAACTTTCGGACTGCGGACGATGGCGCTTGGGAGGCGAGTGAAGGGATTTTCTAACACGGGTCGAGGTCGCTTCATACGTGAGTCTTGTGGCGGTTTCTTGCCATCCTATCCGGATAGCGAGCGAATTGGGGCTATAAAACCGGGACGGTGGACTGCTTGCCGGCGCCGAGGCGCGACAGCTCCGTGCGAATCGGGCAATAGAACAAACATGGAATTCGCACCGCAACAGGATGAGGCCCTGAAGGCCGTTTCGCGCTGGCTGAAGGAAGGGCGCTCGCCGCTGTTCCGGCTGTTCGGCTACGCCGGTACTGGCAAGACCACGCTTGCGCGCCATTTCGCCGAACATGTCGATGGCGACGTGCTGTTTGCGGCCTTTACCGGCAAGGCGGCGCAGGTGCTGCGCTCCAAGGGGGCGAGCAACGCCAAGACCATCCATTCGCTGATCTACCGGCCGCGCGGCGAGGAGGAGGTGTCCGACGAGGAAACCGGCAAGACCTCGATCGCACCGATGTTCTCGATCAACCGGCAGTCGCCGGTCGCCAAGGCGGCACTGATCATCATCGACGAATGCTCGATGGTGGACGAGGCACTGGGTCGTGACCTGATGAGCTTCGGCACGCCGATCCTGGTGCTGGGCGATCCCGGCCAGTTGCCGCCGGTGTCCGGTGGCGGATATTTCACCAACGAGGAGCCGGACTACCTGCTGACGGATATTCACCGGCAGGCCCGCGACAATCCCATCATCCAGCTTGCCATGCATGTGCGCGAAGGCAA
Source organism: Rhizobium sp. Leaf453 (assembly GCF_001425605.1). GTDB lineage: Bacteria > Pseudomonadota > Alphaproteobacteria > Rhizobiales > Rhizobiaceae > Pararhizobium. Next base: position 327,984 of record NZ_LMRG01000023.1, read on the forward strand.
GGAGATTATGCATGGCGATTATGGCTCGACGGCGAGGGTGATTTCCAAGAGCGAGGTGACGCAGAGCCTGGTGCTGGACGCCGACCAGGTGCTCGTCGGCACCAACAAAACGCGGCGGCGCTACAACATGCGGCTGCGCGAGTTGAAAGGTTTTACCACCGACTATCCGCAATCCGGTGACAAGCTGGTGTGCCTGCGCAACGATCCCGCCAAGGGGTTGCTCAACGGCTCGCTCTGGCAGGTGATGACGTCGTCGAAGGAAACCGTAAAGCCCGGCATCAACCTGATGATCCGGCCGGAAGACGACGACATGGATCGCGGCGCAGCGAAGATCAAGCTGCTGAAACAGGCTTTCGAGGATGTCGAGGGCGAAATTCCCTGGACGACCCGCAAGCGCTACGACGAATTCGACTACGGCTATGCGCTGACGGTGCACAAGGCGCAGGGTTCGCAGTGGAACGATGTCGTGTTGTTCGATGAAAGCTGGGCCTTCCGCGATACGCGCGAACGCTGGCTCTATACCGCGATCACACGTGCGGCGGAAACGCTGACCATCGTGCGCTGAGCGTGCTCAATCGGCGGAGATGAAGCCCATCAGCACGGCCTTGGCGACGGCCTGGAAGCGGTTGTGGCCGTTGAATTTCCGCACGATATCGGATTCCAGCGTCAGCACAGCTGTCAGGTCCATGTCCATCATGACAGCAATTCGGTTAGCCGGGTAACCTTCCGCCATGAATTCGATGCACTTCGTCTCGATCGGGGAGAGGTGAATGGGCCGCAGGACAGCAAGGTTCTGCGCATCGCCTTCAGCCGCCGATTCCAGCAATTCGCTGATCCGCTGCATCTGCCGCCGCAGGATCGATTGCTGGGCGACCAGTTCGCGTTTGCGGGCGTGAAGGGCGCTTTCGAAAATCTGTGCCGCCTCCTGCTGGTTCGCCGTAGCGCTGAGCGACTCCATCAGGTCCTGGATGTCGGCGATCGGCATGTCGATCTCGCGACAGGCATTGATGATCGTCATCCGGCGGATATCTTCGAGACCGTACACTCGCATCGGACCCATGCGGTCGGCCGTAAGAAGTCCCTTTTCCTCATAGAAGTGCAGGGTTCTGTGCGTGACGCCAAAGGCGTCCGCCATGTCGGCGATGCCGACCTGATTGTCCGGGATCGTGCCGGGCAGCGGAAGATGAGGCAGAAACCCGGTCATGGTGGATCGGGAGCCGGATGCTGCAGATATTGTCTTGGACTGTTCTGGCATGCTGTGAAATTGCCCTCGCTGGTCACGCCGGCGGGAATTTTGCGCTGGAAGATTCCGGGCGTCGCTGCCGCATGAACCGGCACGGCGTTCCTGTCTCCCCAGACTGCCCCTCTAAGCCATGCACACCACCCTAACCTGATGGATACTCGCTACCATTGTGCCTGCCTGATGAGCGATCAGGCTTTTCCCCACTTGCACCATCAAGGTACACGTCATGCGAGAATATGGGTAGTTAGTAACATTAGGGATAAAATCGGCGTTTTTTGACGGAATTTGCGCGTTATCGATGGGGAAATGCCATCTTTGACGGAATTTCCTGTCAAATCCCGATGAGTAGACCTTACAGGTCCAGATTTTCAGCGGATGAGGGTGAGGGGCAGGGCGCCGGCGCTGATCACGAATTTCAGCTTCTGGCGGTGGTCACCCGATAGTTTTTCCTGGCAGTCCTTGGCTTCCTGAAAGGATTCCCGGGTCTGGAGGTGCCGATAGCTGTCCGTCAGTACCATGCATTGCATCAGGGGGCTGTCGATCGCGGCCGCACTGGCATAGGTGAAGATATGTCCCTGCGAGGACAGGGTCTGCGATGCAATCGCAAGGCTTTCATAGAGGATATCGGCTTCATCGGTCAGTACGCCATCGTCGATGAACGTCTCGTGGACGACGTCCGAGGACGCGTCGTTGGTGACAAGCACACGAAGGCCCTGTGGTGACTTCTTCCTCGATACCTCGATGGTAAACGCCAGCGGATCGGCAGATTTGACTGAAGGCTTCTGCGACAGCACGGTGGCAGGAACCGTCGCGACCGTTCGGTAGTGCGAAGCCGCATTGCGCAACGCATCGGCGAAACGCCCGGCTGTGCCGGTGCGCGGCCACCCCGCGCGCACAGTGATTCTGGGCAGGTCACCGCCAAACTTGCGCTCAAGGACAATATCGTGGAGGCGCGATTGCGCTGGAATATTGATGCTGAGGGCCGGTGAAGACAGTGGAAGAAAAACCAGAAGCGGCAGTGCCGACAGGACGGAGAGCGGCGACGACAGGGGCGCCGGTAGCCAGGACAAGCGACGGCCGGCGGGTTTGCGCGCAGAATGTGCGGCGGCCGGCGATGCGGCAGACGGTGTCGCCGAAATCTGCTGGCAGCGATATTCCGGTACGTAGGTGCCTTTTGGGATATCAATTCGCCACGGGTCAGCAGCGCCTTCGCCTGCATAATAGGCGGTGAGCAGCTTGCGCAGTTTACCGGCATGGACGCGAACCAACGGATCGCTGTCAGCATTGAAGGCTTGCGGCCGGTCAAAGACATCGATGCCGATCGTATAGCCCTTCAACTGATGGCCGGTTCCCTCCATCTCTTTTTCGACGACATATTTCAGGAAGGCGCGCAGCCGCTCGGAACGCGCAAAAAGTGCGCTCGACAACACGGCCTCAAGAGCTTTCAGGATGGTTTCGTCATCGGGCCGGATGGTCTGCTTCATCGCTGCGTCCTCTCCGAAGAACAGATCGACACCGTCCCACCGCGTGCTGCGGTGTCGGTCGATTCGGTCGGGACGAGGCAAGAACGTGAGGTCATTGGTTCCGGTTTGCTTTGTTTCGCAGGGTTCTGGCAGGATCGCTTACCATGTGGGATTACATGGTGCCTGCTTGAATATTCATTAAAGCTGACTTTTGCGGTTTTGTCAGGTCTGCTGACCCTTAAACTTGAGGTTTGGCTGAAATAAGCCCGTTGGACGTCTTTTCCGGATTATTGTGCCGGTGACGATTTCCGTGGGGTCGATTGATTGCGAGGGGCTGCTGGAACCGCTAGAAAGATCGCCAAATGACGGTCGTCTTGGTGGAAAGTGCTGAAATGCCTGCGAAACTATCGGTAAACCTGAATGCGATTGCCATGCTGAGAAACCGGCGTGATCTTCCCTGGCCGTCGGTGACGGGTCTGGGCGAAATCGCGCTGAAGGCGGGTGCGAGCGGCCTGACGGTCCATCCGCGTCCCGACCAGCGGCATATCCGCTTTTCCGACCTCGCCCCGATTCGCGCGCTGATCGACGATCTCTATCCTGAGGCTGAGTTCAACATGGAAGGCTTTCCGAACGAAGAATTCCTGGCCCTTGTCGAACAGCACCAGCCGGAACAGGTGACGCTGGTGCCGGATGATCCAGCCCAGGCGACATCCGATCACGGTTGGGATTTCCGCAAGAATCATAATCTGCTCGGCAATGTCGTTGGTCGGTTGAAGAAAAAGGGCTTTCGGGTCTCGCTGTTTGCCGATGGCGATCCGGATCATGAGGCTCTGACGATTGCAAAGGAAACCGGCGCTGACCGGATCGAGCTTTACACCGGCCCCTATGGCGGGTGCTACGATGATCCCGCGCGCGGCGCTGTGCTGCTGGAAGAGCTTGGGCGCACGGCCGATCTTGCAGGCGAACTCGGTCTTGAGGTGAATGCCGGTCACGATCTGACGGTTGCAAACCTGCCGGCTCTCGCTGCCCGCATCTCCAATCTCGCCGAAGTCTCGATCGGCCATGGCCTGACGGCGGATGCGCTGGAATACGGCATGGCGGAAACCGTCCGCCGCTTCTGCCGCGCCTGCGGCCAGGATGTTTGAGAGCAGTTCGTTAAGCGGAAGGGCTCCGGGGGAACCTGAACATCGGTTTGCGAGCAAGCTCCAAAGCGAATGGTTTGACGAGGCAGTTCCCCGTTCTCCGTCATTCCCGTGCTCGTCACGGGAATCCAGCCACCGCGCGTCGGCGCGGTGAGGGGACTATCCTTATCGGAAGCTTGTTCTTTCACGCGACGGACGTCGCGTGACTGGATCCCCGCCACGAGGGCGAGGATGAGGGAGTGTGAGGAGGCCACGTCCTCACGCAATGCCTTGGACGATGCGGTGTGAGCCCCCCTTTTTCGCCGAGCCCTTTTCCGCCTCAGCCGGCGAGAACAGCCTTGTTGGCCGTCAGGAAGTCGTCGAGCGTCGTCAGTGGCGCGCCGGAGAGGGCCTTTGCATCGCCGGTGACGAGATCGATATGGCCTTCACGCGTGTTGGTGTCGAACGAGACGATCACGGGGATCAGGAAGCTGGGCAGGCCGGCTGCCTGTAGCCCGCCTGCCAGTTGCTCATCCGTGACATGCACGACGGAAAGCGGCTTGCCGGTGGCCTTCGACGCTAGTGCTGCAACTTCGTCCGTGGTGTGCTTGGTTTCGCCGGTCAGCGTGTAGGTCTTGCTGTCGGTGGAGCCGGACGCGAGCGCGGCAGCCGTGGCCTTGGCGATATCGGCGCGGGCAATATGGGCAAGCTTGCCCTGACCCGATGCGCTGTACCATTGACCTTCAGACAGGGCGTGCGGCAGGCCCATGAACAGGTTTTCCATGTACCAGCCGTTACGCAGGATGGTGTAGGGGATGCCGGTTGCCTTGATGGCGTTTTCGGTGCCGAGATGATCCGGCGCAAACGGAATGACCGATGTTTCCGGGTTCGGCATCGAGGTGTAGAGGATGTGCTTTGCGCCGGCTTTCTCGGCGGCAGCCACTGCGGTGAGGTGTTGGCGCAGGCGCTTGCCAGGCTCGTCCAGCGCATCGGTGGAAATGATCAGGATGCGGTCGGCGCCATGGAAGGCAGCCTCAATCGAGGCGGCATCGTCGAAGCTTGCCGAGCGGGTCTGGACGCCCTTGGCAACGTAGGCCGCCAGCTTCGAGGCGTCACGGCTGGTGGCGATAATGTCGGACGGGGCGACCTTGCCGGAGGCCAGCAATTCGTCGAGCACGAGGCTGCCGAGCTTGCCGGTGGCGCCGGTGACGAGAAGAGTTTCGGACATGACTGTTCCTTTGGTTGCGAACGGCGCCCGGTTTGTTGCCGAAACATCCGCCTTGAGATATGGTCTCAAAAAGAGAGCTTCTCTTATTTCGTCATCCCCTGGCGGATGTAAAGGAGGCAGTTTTTAATGCGGTGGTTACCTGAAGGATACCAAGGCCCATGAACAAGATGACCGGCAAGATCAAAGGCGAACAGGCAATCCTCGTGATGGGCATGGTGTTTTCGCGCGAGAATTGCCCGGTGCGCGACGTCATCGACAATATCGGCGGCAAGTGGAACACGCTGCTTATCCTGGGCTTGGCCGAAGGACCGATGCGATTTTCGGCGCTCAAGCGCTTCATCCCGGATATTTCCCAGCGTATGCTTACCCAGACGCTGCGCGACCTGCAGCGTGACGGCTATATCGCCCGCGAGGTGTTCCCGACCCAGCCGCCGAGCGTCGAATACAGCCTCACGCCGCTCGGGCAATCCTTTCTCGTGCTCGTTCGCGGACTGGTGGACTGGTCGCTCATCCATCACGATCAGATCAAGGCTGCGCGTGCGGCCTATGACGAGGCAGCGTGACTATATGACTGGGGCGGTCCGGCTGGACGCCATGTGGTGACGGCTGCTACTGATTCCAGTGGGGATCAATCGGACAGGTGTTCATGAAGCAGCTCAAGATCGGCGTCGCGGGGGCCGGGCCAGCGGGACTGGCGGTCGCGCTCTTTCTGTCGCGCGCCGGTCACCAGATTGAAATTCTTGAACGTTTCGACACGCCCGCACCCGTCGGTTCCGGCCTGCTGATGCAGCCGACGGGCCTGACCGTGCTTGCCGCGCTCGGCCTCTCCGACACTATCCATCGGCTAGGAAACCGTATCGACCGACTGCACGGGGCCGATGCTGTCAGCGGACGGATGGTTCTCGATGTCCGCTATGACTCTGGCAGCGGCGGGCGTTATGGTCTGGCGGTCCAGCGGGCAGCCCTTTTTAATACGCTGCACGATGCCGTCATCGCCGACGCCATCCCGATCCGCACCGGGGTGACGCTGGCCAGTTCAGGTATCCTGCGCGAGCGAGCGATCCTCAAGGATACCGATGACACCGAAATCGGCGATTACGATCTGGTGATCGATGCGACGGGCGCGCGATCCGCTCTGGTGGCGAAATCCACTGCCGCGCCCAATGTCCGCGACCTGATCTATGGCGCTTTCTGGGCGACGCTGGATGGGGCGGGGGCGGTTTATGACCGAAGCGCCCTGTCGCAGCGTTATGACAAAGCGAAGGTGATGATCGGCCTTTTGCCGGCCGGGCGGGCAAGGCCGGATGCACAGGATCGGGTAGCATTCTTTTGGAGCATGAAGGTTGCCGATGTCGAGGCTGTGAAGGCGGCCGGGCTCGAGCGCTGGAAATCTATCATTCGCAATTACTGGCCGGATTGCGTTCCTTTTCTCGACCAGATCGAGGATTGGGATCAACTGACACTGGCCCGCTATGCCCACCGGACAGCACGGCCGCCTTTTGATGGCCGTCTGGTCTTCATCGGCGACAGCGCCCATTCGACCAGTCCGCAACTGGGGCAGGGCGCCAACATGGCGCTGCTCGATGCCGCGGCACTCAGCCACGCTCTTGCGACGTCACCCGATCTTCCCTCGGCGCTTTCAGCCTATGCCGAGGTGCGGCGCAACCATGTGCGGCTGTTCCAGTTCCTGTCTTTGGCGTTCACACCCTTCTACCAGTCGGATTCCAGTGCGATCGCCTGGGTGCGGGACCGTCTGGTATCAACGATCGCCAAGGTGCCGCCGATGCCGGGGCTGCTCGCATCGATCGTCGCCGGCACCTTGATCGATCCGTTCAAGGGAACGGGTCTTCAGGAATGCGACTGGCATCCGGATCAGCTTCAGACCGCCTGAACGCCCGGGAGTGTCAGATCCAGCACCCATGTCTGGCCGACCAGATCCTTGCCGAAGGAATGATGCGGCTCCTCCTTTTCCAGCGTGAAGCCGGCAGCGATATAGATGCGGCGGGCTGCGACCAGGATGTCGTTGGTCCAGAGTTCCAGCCGCCGGTAGCCGGCGCGTCTGGCAAAGGAAATGCATTCATCGACCAGCCGTGTGCCAAGGCCCTGACCGCGCGCGGCATTGTCGACATGCAATAGGCGCAGCTTGGCGGTCTCCTCCGTCGCCTTGACGAGGAAGATGCTGCCGAGCAGTCGGCCATCGCGTTCGGCGATCCAGCACTGCTCGCGTGCCGGATCGAAATTGCGCAGGAAGGTGGCGCAGATCTCGGAGACAAGAGCTTCGTATTCACCGTTCCATCCGTAGGCCTCGGCGTAGGCCTTGCTCTGGGCGGCGATGATCATGCCCATGTCGCCGATCCGGTGGGGGCGAATGACGATCGGGGAGTTGGCTTCATCCGACAGCAGGGCGTGGATGGACTGCATCGCCGCTGTCAGGTCATGCCGCTGCGCCTCTGCGAGAGGGGCCAGCATGGTGGCGATGCGTTCGCGGGAGCGGTGGGCGAGGTCGGCGGCAACGGCGCGCCCGTTCTCGGTCAGGCTGAGAAGACGCCCGCGGCCATCGTCCGGGTCGCGAATGCTGTCAACCAGCCCCGCCGTCGTGAAGGCTTTCAGCATGCGGCTGAGATAGGCGGGATCGAGCGACAGTTCGTCCGTCAGATGCGTGGCGGTACTGGTGCCCCGGGCGGCGAGTTCATAGATTACCCGCGCTTCGGTCAGCGTATAAGGCGTGTGCATGAAGGCGCGATCGAGCACGCCGATCCGGTTGGTATAGAAGCGGTTGAAGGCGCGGATCGTTTCGATTTCGTCATCCGCAGACGCGACGGCAAGTGGGTTCAGCATGGCATTCTCCTTGAAATGCCATGCTGTCAATTTTATTTGACTAAGTCAAGTATTTTGCTTGTGATCAAGCGGCGCGCGATGCCTGCTGGGTCATGTCGAGTGCGAATTCGACGGCAGCATTGGCATGGATCGCGGTCGAGTCGAAGCCCGGCAGCGGCAGGTTGGCGGGATCGAGGATCAGGCAGATTTCGGTGCAGCCGAGAATGATCGCATCCGCGCCTTCAGCCTTCGCCCGTTCGATGACCCCCAACAGCGCCGCACGCGAGCTGTCGAGGATGACGCCGGCGCAGAGTTCGTTGAAGATGATGTCGTGGACCAGCGTCCGGTCCTCGGTATTCGGAACCATGACATCCACGCCATCGGGGGCCATGCGGTTGACGTAGAAGCCATGCTCCATCGTGTAGCGAGTCGCCAGAAGCAGCGGCCGCTTGATACCGGCTGCCTTCATGCTCGACGCCGTCTCGTCGATGATGTTGATCAGCGGTACCGAAATCGCGGCCTGAACTTCGTCGGCGATCAGGTGCATGGTGTTGGTGCAGATCAGCACGCAAGAAGCACCTGCGGCCTCAAGGCCTTGCGCGACTTTGGACAGGCGCTTCGCCGCATCGTCCCAGCGTCCGGCCTTCTGCATGTCGACGATCGTTTGGAAGTCGACGGAATGCAGCATGACTTCAGCGGAGTGCAGGCCGCCGAGACGCGAGCGCACGGCTTCGTTGATCATCCGGTAATAGACAGCCGAACTTTCGAAACTCATTCCGCCGATAAGGCCGATCTTGCGCATTGTCTGGGCTCCACTCCAATTTTTCGATGAGGGAATTGTCGCCGGGATGCCACCGAAAGTGTTCGCTTTGTTTCGTGACTTTTTGCCCGTGGTCGCGTATTTTTTGCAAGATATTAGATTGAGGCGAAAATTTTTATTGCCTCGGTCAAGACTCACACGGAGGTCAGGCGTGCTGGACGAAAGAGACCGCAAGATTCTGTCGTTGCTACAGGAGGACGCCAGCCTGTCGGTCAGCGATCTCGCCGAAAAGGTCAGCCTGTCGATCTCGGCCTGTTCGCGCCGGATCCAGCGGCTGGAGGAAACCGGCTATGTTGCCCGCCGCATCGCCGTGCTCGATCGCGAGCGGATGGGCGTGCCGACCACGGTTTTCGCCCTGATCAAGACGGCGCACCATGCCGACGACTGGATCGATACGTTCCGCCGGGTGATCAGCGACATCCCCGAAATCGTCGAGGCGCATCGGCTGACCGGCAACTACGACTATATCCTCAAGGTCGTGCTGCCCCGCGTCGAGCAGTATGACGTGATCTACAAGCAGATCGTCCGCAAGGTCGAACTTTTCGACGTTTCTGCCTCGATCTCGATGGAAATCCTCAAGAGCGGCACGGCGGTGCCGGTGGGATATGCGACGTAAGCTTGCATGCACACGAGCCATGCCGAGATCGCAGTTGTCCATTGGAGTTGAAAGGTAGAGGCTGCGCTCCGAAACAGGAGAAGCGATATGGCGCTCGAAAACGCTCATCATGTCGTCGTTGTCGGCGGCGGGTTCGGTGGTCTTCAGTTTGTGAAGGATCTGAAGGGATTGCCCGTCAAAATCACCTTGATCGACCGGCGTAACCATCATCTGTTCCAGCCGCTGCTCTATCAGGTCGCAACGACGCTTCTGGCGACCTCGGAAATTGCCTGGCCGATCCGGCGTGTCTTTCGCGATCGCAGCGAGGTGACGACGGTTCTGGGCGAAGTGAGTGGTGTCGATACGGTGTCAAAGACCATCGCGCTCGAAAGTGGCGAAACGATTGCCTATGACACGCTGATCCTGGCAACCGGGGCCACGCATGCCTATTTCGGCCGTGATGAATGGGCGCCGGTCGCGCCGGGGCTGAAGACGCTGGAGGATGCCACGACCATCCGCCGGCGCATGCTTCTCGCCTTCGAGCAGGCGGAACTGGAAACCGACCCGGCTACGCGGGATGCGCTTTTGACCTTCACCATTGTTGGAGCCGGGCCGACTGGCGTCGAGATTGCAGGGGTGATCACCGAGCTTGCGCATTTCACCCTGCCGAAGGAATTCCGCAATATCGATACGCGGAAGGCGCGGGTGATGCTCGTCGAGGCGGGGCCGCGCGTGCTGGCGAGTTTCGCCGAAGAGTTGTCCGCCTATGCGCAGGCGTCGCTGGAAAAGCTCGGGGTCGAAATCCACACCGGCGAGCGGGTGACCGACTGCACCGCTGAAGGCGTGATGATCGGCGAAAAATTCATTGCCAGCCGGACCATCGTCTGGGCTGCTGGCGTGCAGGCCTCGCCTGCTGCCCAATGGCTGGGGGTGCCGGCCGACAAGGCGGGCCGCGTGATCATCGAAAAGGATTTGAGCGCGCCCGGCCTGCCGGATGTCTTCGTCATCGGCGATACGGCATCCCTTGTGCAGGACGATGGAAAGCCGGTGCCCGGCATTGCGCCCGCCGCCAAACAGCAGGGCGCCTACGTGGCAAGGCTCCTTCGAAACAGGCTTGCCCGCAACACGCCGACGCCGCCGTTTCGCTATCGGCATCAAGGCAGCCTGGCGACGATTGGCAAGCGATCGGCGATCATCGATTTCGGCCGGATCAAGCTGACGGGTGCGCTTGCCTGGTGGATCTGGGGTATCGCCCACATCTACTTCCTGATCGGAACACGGACGCGGTTCGCGGTCGCCTGGAGCTGGTTGTGGATCTATCTGACCGGTCAGCATTCGGCGCGGCTGATCACGCAGAAGGAAGTGTTGGGGGCCGAAATCCCCAGGCAGGCGAAGGAACTGTAGCCACAGTGTAAGCGCTTTCAGTTCCGTACACCTGCGGGGTATTGTCAGGGAATGATGCGTTTGTCGCGCATCTCCCGGAACACGGAGAAGAACATCTCGTCGGTCTGGACATAGTCATGGAAGCCCAGCCGGCGGGCCTTGCTGCCGTCGGCGAAGAAATCGTAATTCCAACTGAACACGGCGTCGCCGAAGCCCCAGGAAGAGACTGCTTCGTAAGGATGATCGGCGAGGCCATATTTTCCCTTCATCTCCCGCCAGAGTTCAGCCTTGTCAGCCATGATCACGTTGAGCGACATCGGCAGGGGCGCTGCCATTTCCATGTCGAAAAAGCGGGCAATCTTCGGCCACATGTCATTCCAGCGAAACAGGTCGCCATTGGTGATGTTGAAGGCCTGGTTGGCGCATTGGGGTTTGGTGGCTGCCCATACTGTTGCCCGTGCCAGAAGCCCGGCATCGGTCATTTCCAATAGTGTATCAAAGGCGCCGGGTCTGCCCGGAAAGCGCAGAGGAAGCCCGAGTTCCTTGGACATCGAGGCATAGAGCCCGATCACCATGGCAAGGTTCATCGGATTGCCGGTGGCGACGCCGATGACGACCGAGGGGCGAAGCGCCGACCAGGTCCATGATTTCCCGCGCTGCTGCTTCTGCAGGAATGCCTGCTGGTCCATGTTGAATTCCGGCGGCATGTGATTGTCTTCGTCTTCGCGGGCTGGTGTCTTGAACGGGCCGAGATGGGCGCCGTAGACCTTGTAACCCTGCATCAGGCTGACATGCTCGAGGTGCGTTGCCACGTTTTCGACCGTGGTCACGACGTTGACCAGCATGGCGAGATTGGGCGCAACCAGTTCCGCCCAGGTTGGACGATCCTGATAGGCGGCGTAGAATATGTGAGTCACATCAGTAAGATTGCTCAGTTTTCTCGCGCAATCCTGCGGATCGAGAAGGTCGACGGAGATATGCCGGATCTTCTCAGTCGATGGACCGCCACGCCGGGAAAGGCCGATGACCGACCAGTCTTCCAGCGTTTCGAGATAGCGGGCGAGATTGCCACCGATGACGCCTTGGGCGCCGACAATGAGGGCGGTCTTGCGCGGATTGTTCATCACAGTCTCCTGATGTGTCGATAGAGGAGATATGGACGCGCGTTCATTTGGGAACTAGACAGGCATAAGGCACAGTATTTGTGATTTGAGGGCACAATGGCGCGTGTGGACGTCAATCGCTCCGGCGAGATGGAAGTGTTCGTGCGGGTGGTGGATCTCGGCGGATTCTCCGCCGCCGCCCGCGATTTCTCGATGACGCCTTCCGCGGTCAGCAAGCTTGTGATGAGACTGGAACACCGTCTGAATGCGCGGCTGGTCAATCGCTCGACGCGCAAGTTGCAGTTAACGCCGGAGGGCTGCCGCTACTACGAGCATGGCGTTCGGGTTCTGGCCGATCTGGAGGAAGCGGAGAGAGCTGCGACCGCAGGTGACACGCCGACCGGACGCGTGCGCGTCAGCTGCAATATCCCGTTTGCACGGCATATCTTGCTGCCCGTCCTGCCAGATTTTATCGCCGCGTTTCCCGGCGTCTCGCTGGACTTGTCCTTGACCGACCATGTCGTCGATCTGCTCGATGACCGCACGGATGTCGCGGTGCGCGCCGGGCCGCTGAAGAGCTCGGGACTGATGGCGCGCAAGCTCGGTACGGTGAAACTGCATATCGCCGCAGCGCCGGCATATCTGCGGCGTCGAGGCGTGCCACGGCACCCGGACGAACTTGCAGGCCATGACTTACTCGGGCCGAACTATGTTCGCGCATCAGGCGGCTGGCCATTCGTCGTTGAAGACGTTGAGCTGACGGTCAAGCCATCTGGCAGTATCCAGGCGAGCGATGGTGAGGCTCTGCGAGAACTGGCACTTGCCGGCGCGGGGCTGGCGCGGCTGGCGGATTTCCAGGTGAAAGCCGATTTCGCTCGTGGCGCGCTGGTGCCGGTGCTTGAAAGATTCACCGCGTCTGACCGCGAGGACGTCCACGCGATCTTTCTGGGGCAGGGCGGGCATATGCCTGCCCGCGTGCGGGTCTTTCTGGATTTCCTTGCCGCGCGTTGCCGTGTCGGCTGAGCACGATCATTGCGGATCGGAAAGATTTTCGTCGTTTTCGCATTTCGACAGCGCCAGTTGCTTGAACGATAGGATTTGCGTGATGCTGCCATCGGCATCGTCGGTCTCGACCTTCATGCAGGCGCAGGCATAGCCGTAATTGCCGTTGGTGGCGACATAGTCGCGCTCGGAAATATCCGGTATCATGTCCATGCCCGGAGGACCTTCGCCGGCCCCCTGCGACATGATCGTCCAGGTTCCCTCCGCATCGTCCAGCCACCAATTGCCAGGCGTCGGGTTTTGCAGCCAGCCGCAGCGGGTATCGGCTGATAGCACCGGTGTAGCGACGAGGGTGACGGCAAGAAGAGCAGCGAAGCGGAGTTTCATCGGGTGGTCCTCGGGGCGGTCGTATGGGAGATCAGGGATTGACGCGCTTGCAGTCGAACATGTCGCCGCTCTCCATCGAGAGCCATTGCAGCGACGTTGCCGTCACGCTGGAAAGGGCGATCTGGTAATTGTTGTCGAAGGACAGGATGTAGTTGCCGTCTTCCTTCTCGATCTTACGGATCGGCTGCGATTCACTGCCGGAATCGTAAGTGGTCTCCGTGAACGTGAAGACGCCCACGCCGCAATCCCAACTGCCGATATAGGGTGGCGCATCCTGTTGTGCTGATGCCGGTTCGGCGGCTGTTTCGTTTGCGTTGATGCTCGTGATCGCCCAGTGCGTCTTGCTGCAATCGTCATTGTCGCAGACGGCGCCCATCCAGACGGCACCATCGGCGAGCATCACACCGTCGCTGTTGACGAAGATGCTGCTGTATTCCTGGTTGGCCACGGCATCGCGGATCGTCTCCGGCACCAGGGCATCGAAATGTTTTCGCATGTCCTTGGCGTCGCGGATGTCGTAGCTTTCGCCATTGGCGTTGACCCGCAGCGGATATTCGCCGAGTGCCGCGACGCCGGCGGCATCGCCGTCGCCCATTGCTTCCGTGAGTTTGTCCCATGCCGTGTCGAAGGCATCGGCGTTGCCGTGCAACTGTTCGACCCGGTCGTAGACGGCATCATCGGATTGGGCTGCGGCCGGCCCGGCGAGTATGAGCGGCAGGAGGAGAAAAGCGGCGGACAGACGGTGTTGGATCATCGGGAACTCCAGCGCGGCGGGCAGGATGTAGACGGTAATTGAAGCCTATCGAAAACAAAACCAAGCATCTCTCGCCGATCCAACCCATTTTCGGGGGAGTGTGCGTTTTCGCTGGTTTTTTCCCGTCTTGAGACGTCTTGCGGTTGGCGTTTATTCGCATCGGGTGTTTGAGGAAAAAATATCCTTTCTCCTCCGTCAGGGCAGGCTTGACCGGCCCGCGGCTTTGCGGCATAAGCTGCGAACCGTACCGTACGGTACTGTCAATGGAGACGATGTTGCAGCTTGCCGCCCACCGACATGAGCCGGATTATTCGCCGCGCCAGAACGCCGTTCTGGACAGCGCGTTGCGGCTGCTCGTCGATGGCGGCGAAAAGGCACTGACGACGGCGGGTGTCGCGCGGGCGGCCAATTGCTCGAAGGAAAGCCTGTACAAGTGGTTCGGTGATCGCGACGGCCTGCTGTCGGCGATGATTGGGTTTCAGGCGAGCAAGGTCCGGACCTTCGATGACGATGCCAGGGCGCTGACCGCAGCGACCTTGCATGACCACCTGGTCGTGTTTGCGCGCGATCTGCTGGAGGTTCTGTCGGGCGATGTGTCGCTGGCGCTGAATCGGCTGGCGATCGGGCAGGCGAGCCGCGATGGTTCTAAACTCGGCTCAATGCTGCAGGAGCGCGGGCGCCGACAGATCGGCAAGCGTGCGGGCGCGCTGCTGGAAGCCGGGCGGAAGGCCAGTCTGCTGGTCTTCGACGATCGCGACGAAGCCTATGACACGCTTTATGGGCTCGTCGTTTCCGATCTGCATCTGCGCATGCTGCTCGGCGAGGACAGTGCCCGGATAACCAAGGATTTCGGCCGCAGGGCGGAGAGGGCGGTGTCCGCCTTCCTGCGCCTCTATGGCAGGGAAAAGAATTCGGCCAAGCCTTGAGGCGGCCGGAAGTTTTGAAGAGACAAGCAAAAGGGAAGGAAATCAAATGCGCGTCTATTACGATCGTGATGCCGATCTCAACCTCATCAAGTCCAAGAACGTCGTCATCGTCGGCTACGGCTCCCAGGGCCGCGCCCATGCGCTGAACCTGAAGGATTCCGGCGCGACCAACGTCGCCATCGCGCTCAAGGCCGGTTCGCCGACCGTCAAGAAGGCCGAAGCTGACGGCTTCAAGGTCATGACCGTTGCTGACGCCGCCAAGTGGGGCGACCTGTTGATGATGGCAACCCCGGACGAACTTCAGGCCGACATCTACAAGAACGAGATTGCTCCGAACATCCGTGACGGCGCTGCCATCGCCTTCGCACACGGCCTCAACGTCCATTTCGGCCTGATCGAGCCGAAGGACACGCTCGACGTCGTCATGATCGCTCCGAAAGGCCCGGGCCACACGGTTCGCGGCGAATACCAGAAGGGCGGCGGCGTTCCCTGCCTCGTTGCCGTTGACAAGAACGCTTCGGGCAACGCGCTCGACCTCGCTCTCTCCTACGCTTGCGGCGTCGGCGGCGGCCGTTCGGGTATCATCGAAACCAACTTCAAGGAAGAGTGCGAAACCGACCTCTTCGGCGAACAGGTCGTTCTGTGCGGCGGTCTCGTCGAGCTGATCCGCGCCGGTTTCGAAACGCTGGTCGAAGGCGGCTACGCGCCGGAAATGGCCTACTTCGAGTGCTTGCACGAAGTGAAGCTGATCGTCGACCTGATCTATGAAGGCGGCATCGCCAACATGAACTACTCGATCTCGAACACCGCAGAGTGGGGCGAATACGTTTCGGGTCCGCGCATCATCACGGCTGAAACCAAGGCTGAAATGAAGCGCGTCCTGACGGACATCCAGACCGGCAAGTTCACCTCCGAGTGGATGCAGGAATGGAAGGCCGGTGGCGCCCGCTTCAAGGGTATCCGCCGCAACAACGACGCCCACCAGATCGAAGAAGTCGGCGCCAAGCTGCGCGCCATGATGCCCTGGATCGGCAAGAACAAGCTGGTCGACAAGGCCAAGAACTAATCTTTGCTGCAAAGCAAAATTAGCGTGTTGCGCTTGCGCAATACTGGAAAGGTCGGGGAGAAATCTCCGGCCTTTTTCACATTGATCAGTCTAGTTCCGTCAATATTTGGAACTTTCGGTCTTTTGTTGTATTCTCTCGGTCAGGAGGATACTGCCATGACAACGTTCTTCTATCATTTCGCCATGTTCGATGCTTTCATCGTCGGTGCCATCGTGCTCCTCGTTGGACTCAGTATGTTCGGGCATCATGAAGCGTAACGACGTTTTCTACTGATACGGCAAGCGCTAAGACGGCTATTTGGCCGACGCTCGACCTGTCGGACAGTCACCGCTGTCTCGCGGCATAAATAATGTCCAGTCCTCTGCTCGCTGCCAAGGTCAACGCGTTGATCGCCGGTACCAGCGTCAAACAACGCGCGGCAAGCGATGGCTTTCATTCTCCTCGGTTTACTGACCTTCAAAGATCGATCACAAAATGTGTTCGACACGCCAAATATAGGTCAGCATTATTGACTTATTCGGCAGTCCATGATGTGCTCCGGCAAAAGCATAATCTGAGGAAACGTTCATGCTCGATTGGGAAAACATCTTCGCAACGCGGTCTTCGCGGATGCGCGCTTCGGAAATCCGCGAACTGTTGAAACTGCTGGACCGTCCAGACATCATCTCCTTCGCTGGCGGCATTCCGGATCCGGCCTTGTTTCCTGACGAAGCGTTCAAAGACGCCTATTCGGACATTTTCGGTGGCCCGACGGTGAGCGCCGCGCTGCAGTATTCCGTCAGTGAAGGTTACCTGCCATTGCGCCAGTGGCTGGCCAACCGCATGGCTGCGATCGGCATTCCCTGTGAGCCGGAAAATGTCCTGATTACATCGGGTTCGCAGCAGGCACTCGATTATCTCGGCAAGCTGTTCCTTTCACCGAACGATACCGCTTTGGTGACCTGGCCGACTTATCTCGGCGCCCTGCAGGCGTTCAATGCCTATGAGCCGACCTATGACCAGCTGTCCGTGACGGGCAATCGCACGCCGCAGGCCTATCGGGATGCCGCGGCGGAAGCTGGCGGCCGGGTGAAGTTTGCCTATATGTCGGCCGAGTTCGCCAATCCGACCGGCGAAACGCTGGATCTGGCGGCGCGCGAAAAGGCGCTCGATCTCGCCGAGGAACTGGATATCGCCCTTATCGAGGACGCGGCCTATCAGTCGCTGCGCTATGACGGCGACGCCGTGCCGCCGATCCTGGCGTTGGAAATCGCCCGAAAGGGCTCGATCAACGAGACGCGCACGATCTATTGCGGCAGCTTCTCAAAGACGCTGGCACCTGGCCTGCGCGTCGGTTTCGTCGTTGCGGCCATGCCGATCATCCGCAAGCTGGTGCTGATGAAGCAGGCGGCCGACCTGCATTCCTCGACCATCAACCAGATGGCGATCTGCCATGTCGCCGAGCGCGGTTTCGATGCCCAAGTCGAGAAGATTCGCGCCGTCTACAGCAAACGCCGCGATGCCATGCTGGCCGCCCTTGCGAAGTACATGCCTAAGGACGTTAGCTGGACCGTACCGGAAGGCGGAATGTTCGTCTGGCTCACCTTGCCCGTGGGCATGGACGGAGCGGAACTGCTCGCCAAGTCGCTGGTTTCGGCCAAGGTCGCCTTCGTGCCCGGCAAGGCCTTCTTTGCCGATGGATCGGGCGCCAACACCTGCCGGGTCAGCTTCTCCTGCGCCAACGAGGCGATGATCGACGAAGGTATTTCCCGCCTTGGCAGCCTGATCGGGGAGCAGGCTTTGGCCGCTTAATCCTTCTCTGCGAGGCTGGCGAGAGCGGCCTCGAAGATCAGGTCCGGGAGTACGTCGAACGCGTAGAGCATGTGAACGCGCTCCCATTTCTGATGATAGTCGCGTCCCCATGGGCCGATATTGACCACCGGATAGGACAAAAGCCCATCCGGTGCGTCATCGACAAAGGCGGCGCAGGGCGTGTTTTGCGCCAATAACTGCGTCTGTTCGCTCGATGGGCGGTGGCCAAAGAAGCTCATGTCGGAAATGCCGGCGAAGAATTGCTTGGGCCTAATACTCGTCCCGTGTCGCTTGGCGCAAAGCGCGGCGGCGGCCATCATGTTGCGCTCGAAATCGGCACCCCGTTCGCCGGCGCTGTCCAGATGGACGCGCGGATAGTGAAGGGTGGAAAATCCGATGACGACCAGAGGGCCTTCGAGCCCGGCTTCGGCCAGAGTCGCGGCAACGATCTGGCGGGTGATCGATAGCGGGTCCTGACCATCCGACAGAGACCGATCAAGCTCTTCGATCCGGTCGAGCGCTGCCTGTCCGCCGCGATCAAAGGCGAGGGCGCGGAGTTCGGCGTAAAGCAGGACTTGCCCATCATGCCGACGCACTTCGCCGCCGCCTTGGCGCGCAAAAAATGCCCCGGCGTTTTCACTCTGGGTATCGAGCGCCGTCCTCATCGCATCCGCAACGATCGAACGAAACGCGCCGAGCATCTCCTCGGGCGTGCGACGGTGGGTCAGCCAGTTGAACGACATCCAGACATGGGCCGGGGTCGTCACCTCATACCCGTGGCGCACGTCCTTGGCTTCGAGGCAGACGGGGGCGGGTGAAAGTTCGCCGTGCGCCTCGTCGCAAAGTGCGCTGTTCGTTTCCATCGCCCGCATGATCTCGGCGCCGATCAGATGGGCGCTGATGCCGTCGAAGGCGTATCCGGCATGGGTCGGGCGGCCGGCGATGAATGCGAAGGGCGAGAATTTCCCGACGGAACCCAAATAGACAGCGCGGCCTTCCTCACCGTCTCCGTCATCGCCGCTGGCATCGAGATTGATGCCGCCGATGATATCGAGATCGAATTGTTTTGCGATGGATGGCAGGGCGTCGCGCAGGGCGCGCATGCCGCGCGACCGGTTTTCCTCGTCCGGCGTGGCGACGAACAGGATGTTGCCGGGCGGCTCATCCAATTCGGCAAAGCGCTCGAGCGCTGCGATCCCCGCTGCCAGACCGCTTTTCATGTCGAGCAGGCCACGACCGGCGAGGAAATCGCCGCTCATCAGATCGGAAAGCGCCTTGTCCTCCGACGGGCTGCGGTTCTTCACCGACAACTCTTCGATTAGCGCCCGAGTCAGGGGCTCCGGATCACAGGCAAACGATGCCAGCGAACCATAATTGGTGATAGAGACCGTGTCGAAATGACCGGCCAGCACCAGGCAGCGGCGGCCTTTTCCGCGCACCAGCGCCAGCACGTTCTGCCGCGCCGGTGAGCCATGGCTGTCGAGCGCCAGCAGTTGATCTGGGTGAGCGGCGAAATAGGGCGTTTGCTCAAGAAGCTCGATCAGTCGCCCGGAAAAAGCCGCTTCGTCGTCGCTTTCCGTGACGCTCGGCCATCGGGTCATCTCGACCGACAGTTCGCCGGCACGTGACAGGGAATTGCGATGGGCGGCTGGGCTGGATGGCATGGAATGGGTCCTGATGTGCGGAAGGCAAGGAGCTTGCGGGAGCGATCACCAGACTGTAGTCGGTGGTGCGATAGGGCGAAATGGCAAAATAATAGAAATTTGATTGATAATTAACGCAAAATGATAACTCATATTGACGTATTGCAGAGGAGGTCGCGATGGACAGCACAGACCGTAGATTGCTGGCGATTCTGCGGACGGACGGGCGCGCCTCCGTTTCAAAGCTTGCTGAAATGCTGAAAATATCGCGCGGCACGGTGCAAAACCGCATCGACCGGCTGACCGCTGACGGCGTCATCGCCGGCTTCACGGTCCGCATTGCCGCAGCGGAGGACCCGCATGCCGTGCGTGCGGTGATGCTGATCGAGATCACTGGCCAGAAGACGGTGTCGGTCATCAAGACCTTGCGCGGCATTCCCGAGATCAGGGCGCTGCACACGACCAACGGCGCCTGGGACCTCGTTGCCGAAATCCAGACGGAAAACCTTGGAGAGTTCGACCGCGTGCTCCGTCACATCCGGGCTCTGGATGGCGTATCGAAATCCGAGACCAGCCTGTTGCTGACGACCATATAGCCATCCATTGCACTCATCGGAGAAAATGACTAGATTGCTGACTAGTCAGCAGGAGGGTTCAGATGCGAGAATGGCCAGTGCAGGATGCGAAAGCGCATTTCAGCGAACTTCTCGATACATGTTTGAGTGAAGGGCCACAGGTGGTGTCGCGACGCGGCGAGGCGAAAGCCGTGCTCGTTCCGCTGAACGAGTGGAATGATCTCAACAGGCGGGCGGCGCCAAGCCTGAAGGAGGTCCTGTTGTCCGGCGAACCCCGGTTCGAGCTCGATATTCCGTCGCGTGCCAGCTGGACTTGGCGGTCGGCGTCATTCGAGGAATAGGGATGTACCTCCTCGATACCAATGTCATTTCCGAACTTCGGCGACCGAAACCGCATGGTGCTGTCCTGGCGTGGGTCGGTGCGACGGATGAAAAGCTGCTGGCTGTTTCCGCGATCACCATCGGCGAAATTCAGCAAGGGATAGAAGCGGCCCGGGAGCAGGACGACCAGAGGGCGCAGATCATCGAAGCGTGGCTTCGGCAGATGATGCATAGCACCAGCGTCCTGCCGTTGGATGGGCCTTGCATGATCGAATGGGCAAAGCTCATGCACAGGCGTCCACAGCATCTCATCGCTGATGCGATGATCGCTGCGACGGCGATTGTTTATGGGCGGATCGTAGTCACACGCAATGTGCGGGATTTCGAGCATTTCCCGGTGCAATTGCTCAACCCGTTCGAAGCGCAATAAATTACGCTGGAATATGCGGCCCCAGCAACGACAGGTCGGCTTCGCCCAGCCTGTCGGAGGCGGTGCGCAACTGGTGCCAGTAAGGATAGATCACCGGTGGGGCGCTGACTTCGTCGAGGCGCTGGCGCTCTTCGGCGGAAAGCACGAGGTCGGCTGCCGCGAGGTTGTCCTTGAACTGCGCCTCCGTACGGCCGCCGATGATCACCGAAGTGACGGCCTTGCGACCGATCAGCCAGGCAAGCGCGATCTGCGCCGCCGAGACGCTGCGGCTGCCGGCAATATCGACGAGAACGTCGACGATGGCCCAGAGGCGATCCTCGTTGCGGATCGGCGGCTCGTCCCAGCCGGCCAGTTGCCGCGAGCCCTCCGCCGTCTTGTCGCGCCGGTGCTTGCCTGACAACAGACCGCCGGCAAGCGGGCTCCAGACGAGTACGCCGAGGCCCTGATCGATGGAGATCGGCAACAGTTCATATTCTGCATCGCGCGATTCCAGTGTGTAATGAATCTGCTGGCTGACGAAGCGCTGCCGGTGCTCCTGCGTGCTGACGCCGAGCGCCTTCATAATGTGCCAGCCGGAAAAATTCGAGCAGCCGATATAGCGGACCTTGCCGTGACGCACGAGCGTATCGAGCGCTTCCATGGTTTCCTCGAGCGGAGTCTGGCCGTCCCATTCATGCACCTGGTAGAGGTCGATCACATCGGTTTTCAGGCGCCGCAGGCTGTCTTCGCAGGCGCGGATCAGGTGATGACGCGAAAGGCCGCGATCGTTCGGGCCGTCGCCCATCGGAAAACGGGCCTTGGTGGCAAGGAGAACGCCATTCTTGCGCTTGCCGCCCAACGCGTCGCCGATGATCTCTTCGGAAACACCGGCGGAATAGGCATCGGCGGTATCGATCAGGTTGACACCGGCATCAAGGCAGATGTCGATCAGCCGGCTTGCCTCGTCGAGATCCTGCGTTCCGACCATCGACGCCCAACCCTTGCCGCCGATCGTCATCGTGCCCATCGTCAGCGTTGAAACCTTGAGGCCGGAGCGACCGAGGAGACGATATTCCATGATGATGTCCTGCTGTTCGTGGCGGGGAGGGTGCACGATAGATTAGGGCAATCCGCCGAAACGGGAAGGGCAAAGATGGCATTTGCCCCGCCCGCTGCGATCACTCCTTAGCAAGCACGATCACGCGGTCGCTTTCGCTGTAGAGTAGCTTCTCGGATTTCGAGGGATTGACGACGACGCCGCCGAGACGGCGCGGATCCGCATCGCCCTCGCGCTGGCGGCGGTATCCAATCGCCACTTCGCCGCGGCGCAGCGCCGCAAGGCAAAGCGTATAAAAGGTCACCGGCTCGCCGATCGCGACATAGTCGCTGACTGGCCGCATGTAGATTTCCGACCCGTCCTCGTCGAGCAGTTCATCGAAGATCGCCGCCATGCGCTCGTTCTCGGAAGCTTGAGCCAGCATCAGGCTGACCAGCTTGTTGCTGACGACGAAATCGTCGGCGCGGGTGACTTCCGCCAGTTCGCGGTTGCGCACGTCGGTCATCTCGCTGACGACGCTGATATGGCGGCCGGCCTTTTCGGCGATCTTGCGCAATTGCAGGAGCGTCACGAGGGTGCGGGTGTCGGCTGGCTGCGGCGCCATGTGGTCGCTGTAGCCGAGAACCAGCACGTGGTCGTAGCTCGGAATATCGAGCGCATCGAGTTCGGCGCGGTTGCTGGTGTCGATGATCCGGTGATCAATCGCCATATTGCCATTGGCGACGCTGAGCGCGCCGATTTCCGCTTCCAGCTCCGGCGTATCGCCGGCAATGGTCAAGAGCGAGCCCGGCGCGACATAGCGCGACAATTCATGGGTGATGATCGGCCCGCGACGGTTCCAGCCGAGAATAAGGGTACGTTCCGGGGCCTGTATCCGTGTCTCGACGGGAAGGATGGCATCCTTTTCGATGCGGATTTCGTTGCTTCCGGATTTGATCGCCGCATCGTCCTCGGCGATGATAATGGCGCGCTCTCCGTCCTTGAAGATGCGGCTGGGCGCTGGATTGAGATGCACCTTGCCTTCCTCGTCGCAAAGGCCGATCAGCGTCGATGTCTCGTAGGCCATGACGGCGGCGGCAAAGCTCTTGCCGGTGATATCCGGCTGCGCCAGCGTGTAGATCTCGCATCCATCGAAATCGAGCAATTCGGAATAGACGGCGCTGAGGCCCGATTGGCGGCTGGAGTGAACCACGATGCGGGAGATCAGGTCGTCGGCGAGGATGAGCTGCAATTCGTTGCCGCCGACGATGCGAGCGACATCGGCATTGCTGCTGTCGCGGATTTCGGCGGCGATCTGGTAAGGCTTTGCCCGCCGGGTTGGGCCGTTGACCAAAGCAAGCACCGTCTTCACCACCTGTGAATCCGGGTCGTCGCCTTCCGGAGACAGAACGATGATGGAGCGGGAAGTCTGCGGGTTGACGATATTGAGATCGTAAAGGTCGGTCGGGTCGCCACTGCGGCAAATGATCTTGGTGTTCCTCAGATCCGCCACCTTGGTGGCGATCTCGTCTTCCATCTCCACCTTGTCCTTGTTGGCCATGATGACGATCCGCGGCTTCTTGCGGCTGGTATTGGCGATCACAAGCTCGGAAATCACGTCGAAGATCGAGGGCGACCAGTTGAGAATGATGGTCTGGTCGTTCTCGAGCACCAGCGAGCGGCCCTTGCGCAATTCATCCAGCTTGTTTTCAAGGCCAGCGCTCAGGACACCGATCAAGGCTGAGAACACGAAGATACCGGCGATGGTGACAAACAGCGAAACGCCGCGGAAACCCCAGCCAAGGTCGCCGCCCATAGCTCCGGCATCCATGGTGCGCATCAGCGATTCCCACGCGCCTTCGATGAAGCTGACCGGTTCTCCGCCTTCAGGCGCAATCTGCGTGATGGCAAGGAAAGCGCCGGCGAGCACGATGACAATGAGCGAAATGACCGCTAGCCAACCGATCAGCGCGATCGGCCCGGCCGCCATGCTCTTGTCGAACGCATAGCGCAGCCGCGCGCCCCAAGCCGTATCCTTACTCATTCTTGTCCCCCAGCCGCCGCAATATGGCAGTCGCCCTGTGAATCGCAGATATTCCTAATGTAATCAACAAGTTTAGATCGATTACCGCCGATCTGCCCAGATAAGGTCGGGAATAAGCTGGACATCGGCTCGCGCGGCGTCTCGGCCGCCGCCGTACGACAATTGCCAAGCACAATCCGGCTTGTGCCCTCAGCGTGTCACATGACTGTCAAGGGCCGCGACTATCCATCGCCTGACCTGTTTTGGAAGGATGAACACCGATGAAAAAGTTGCTTGGCGCGTTCACCGCGCTCGCCGCCGCCAGTCTGATCGCTGTTTCGGCGCATGCCGAAAACTTGGTCCTCTACACGAGCCAGCCGAACGAGGACGCTCAGGCCACCGTCGATGCGTTCAAGGCCGCCAATCCCGGCGTCGAGGTCGAATGGGTTCGTGATGGAACCACCAAGATTATGGCCAAGCTCATGGCCGAGATCGAAGCCGGCAATCCGGTGGCCGATGTACTTCTCATCGCCGATACCGTGACGCTACAGCGCATGAAGGAGGCCGGTCAGCTTCTGAACTACAAGTCGCCCGAAGCGGCCAATTACGACGCGACCCTGTATGACGCCGACGGTGCGTATTATTCGACGAAGATGATCACCACGGGCATCATCTACAACACCTCCGCCTCGATGAAGCCGATCGGCTGGAAGGATCTGGCGAAGCCCGAAGCCAAGGGCCTGACCACCATGCCGAGCCCGCTGACGTCCGGCGCAGCGCTGATCCATGCGCAGACATTGACAGGCATCGACGGCTTCGGCTGGGACTACTACAAGTCGCTCGCTGAAAACGGCGCGACGGCCGCTGGCGGCAATGGTGGCGTCCTGAAGGCCGTCGCCACCGGTGAGAAGGCCTATGGCATGGTCGTTGATTTCATGGCGATCCGCGAAAAGGCCAAGGGCGCACCGGTCGAGTTCGTCTTTCCGGCTGAAGGCGTCAGCGCCGTGACCGAGCCGGTCGCCATCCTGAAGACCGCGAAGAATGTCGAGACAGCCAAGAAGTTCGTCGACTTCCTGCTGTCCGAACAGGGCCAGCAGGTTTCGGTCAAGCTCGGCTACATCCCGGCGCGCAACGGTATTGCCCTTCCGGCGGGTTTCCCTGCGCGCGACAGCATCAAGGTGCTGCCGATCGATGCCGCCGCTGCGGTCAAGAATTCGGATGCCGACCTGAAGACCTTTCCGGCATTTTCGGCACCAACTGATCGGTTCCGATGCCGAGATTGCCCCATCGTGGAAGCAGCCAGCCCGTCTGGCTGCTTCCACTCGTCATAGCCTTCGTCTGCCTTCTGAGTGTCCTGCCCCTCGCGCGCCTGCTCTATGCCGGCTTGCGCTTTTCATTCGAGGGCGAGGCAACCGGCTTGTTCGCCGAGCCGGCGACTTGGGCCGCCATCCGGAATACGATGGTCACGGCATCCGGAGGCATGCTGATATCCGTGCTTCTCGGCGCGGTTTTCGCCTTTGTCGTCACGCTCACCGATTTTCGCGGAAAAGGCGTTTTCAGCTTTGCCTTCATTCTGCCGATGATGATCCCGCCGCAGGTCACGGCTCTTGCCTGGGTCCAGATGTCGGGGCCGGCCAGTCCACTTCTGAAGACACTCGGGATCGCGCCACCGCTTGGCAGCCCGCAGCCGCTTTACTCGGTGGGTGGGATTATCCTTCTTCTGGGAGTCCAACATGCGCCACTGGTGTTTCTGGCGCTGAAGGCGGGGCTTGCCTGTTTGCCGCGGGATGGGGTCGAGGCGGCGCGGCTGGCCGGCGCATCGCCGTTGCGCGTGTTTCGCGACATCATTCTGCCGCTCACCACACCGGGCCTTGTTGCGGGTGCGGCGCTCGCCTTCGTGTCCGGCGTCGGCAATTTCGGTATCCCGGCGATCCTCGGCATTCCGGCCTCGATCTTCGTGCTGCCGACCCTGATTTACAGCCGCCTGTCGAGTTTCGGGGCGGGAACATTTGCCGAGATGGCGCAGCTATCGATGATGATCGCAGTGATCGCGGGGCTTGGGCTGGCCATCCAGCAATGGGCCTTGAGAGGTGCCGACTACCGCATTATCGGCCTCTCAGGGCGGAACGCGGTGTTTTCGCTCGGGCGATGGAGGATGGTTTTCGAAGCGGCCTTCCTGGTCATCCTGTTCTTCGTGCTCGCCGCGCCACTGGCAGCCCTTGTCGCGAGCTCGCTGGTCCCGGCTTACGGGGTGCCACTGAATTTCCGCACCATGTCGCTGGAGGCCTACCGCGAAATCCTGTTCCGGCAATCGGTCACGCTGACCGCCTTCGCGAACTCTCTCTTCCTTGCCGGAGCGACGGCATTCGGATTGCTGATCTTTTCCGTGCTGACGGCCTATCTCCTGGCGCGCCGTTCGGGAAAGCTCGCCAATGTCTTCGCCGCTCTGATCGAGATTCCCTACGCCTTGCCTGGCATCGTTTTGGCGGTCGCCTTCATCCTGCTATTTGCAGCGCCGTTACCTCTTGTGAACGTTTCCATCTATGGGACGATCTGGATCATCCTAGCTGCTTATTTTTCCAGTTTTTTCGCCGTCAGCCTCAAACCGGTCATGAGTGCGTTCCTACAACTCGATCCCTCGTTGGAAGAGGCGGCACGGCTATCCGGAGCTTCGTTCGGGTGCCGCATGCGTGACATTCTGGTCCCGCTCATCGCACCCGCCGCCGGTGCGTCGGTAATCCTCGTTTTCCTGATCGCATGCAGCGAGCTTACCGTTTCCGCGCTGCTCTGGTCCGCCGGTACGCAGACGCTGGGGGTGGCGATCTTCAATCTCGACGACAGCGGCAGTTCCGATCTTGCCGCCGCGTTGTCCGTCCTGGTCGTCGTGATGGTCGTCCTGCTGATGCTCATCCTGGAAATGCTGGCGAAAAGACTTCCCCGAGGGGTGCTGCCATGGCGCAATTGATCCTCAATCACGTCAGCAAGGATTTCGGAACCGGCCAGGCCGCCGTCCGTGACGTCTCGCTGAAGGTGCGGGAAGGTGGATTCCTCGCACTTCTCGGTGCGTCCGGCTGCGGCAAGACGACGTTGCTGCGGATGATTGCCGGCTTCGAAGAACCGACGGAAGGCTCAATCATTCTGGGTGAACGGACATTGGCCGATGGCAGCGGAAGTCTGCCGCCGGAAAAGCGCAACATGGCCATGGTTTTCCAGTCCTACGCGCTCTGGCCGCATATGACCGTCGCACAGAATGTCGGTTATCCGCTGAAGGTGCGTGGCGTCACCGGTGCCGCATTCGACGTCCGCGTCAGGGAGGCCTTGTCCGTGGTGCGTCTGGAGGATTTCGCTTCCCGCCGTCCGGCGGAACTTTCCGGCGGCCAGCGGCAGCGCGTAGCACTTGCCCGTTGTCTTGTCAGTTCGCCGGATGTGGTTCTGCTCGACGAACCGCTGGCCAATCTCGATCGTCACCTCAAGGCGGCAATGCTGGAAACGTTTCGCGAGTTTCACGCCCGTTCCGGTGCAACGATGATCTACGTGACCCATGACCAGAGCGAGGCGATGGCGCTGGCCACGGATGTCGCGGTTATGTCAGAAGGCCGGCTGTTGCAGGTTGCCGCACCGGAAGAGATTTATGCGCGACCGGAAGGGCATGTCGTCGGAGGGTTGATCGGGCAGGGGGCTGTTCTGGAGCTCGTCTTGCCCGATCACGATTCGCGTCTTATGGGCTGGCCAATGATCGAAAAAGCCTTTCGGCAGATGGGCGGGCCGAGACGCGCCATACTTGTGCGCCCGGAACATGTCGTTGCCGATCCAGATGGCGTCATGCTTCAGGTGCGCTCATGTGTCTATGAGGGGGAGCGTTTTGTCCTGTCGCTGCTCACATCGGGCGGCCAGGCCCTGCAGGCCTATTCCCCATTTGCTGTCGTTCCCGGCAGTCTGCAGCCGTTTGTCATCCGGCAAGGGTGGCTGGTGTGAAGACGGTTTCAATAACCGCCGGAGCATTGCCATCGAATGACCTGGCAGTTGTAGGAGTGTCTGGAGCAGGCTGCCAGTGCCGCGCGCTGCGCCGAGCGGCTGTCTTCCGCCCAGTCCGCGCCCCAGCCACCATCCGGGCCGCGTGCCACCGCACCGCAGCTGTTTTTGAACCAGATGGCAACGCGGCAATCACGGGCGTTTCTGTGGCAATAGTTTTGGGCGGCATCCTCGGCCTGCCAGCGCGACGTGAAGTCATGCGCCCATCCGGACGCGCCCGTGGAGGGCGACAGGGAAATCGCCCCGAAACTGTCGGCATGTGCGCCGGCAATGCCGGCGGCCAGGCAGACGGCCGCTGCAAGAATGGTTCTCGTTACGCGCTGGACTGTTCGCATGCTCTCTTCCCCGAGTGGCTCTGAAATGGTTTCCCGCCTGATCATGTGCATCAGCAACGGCTGGACAAGAACCTTTATTCGTCGCAGCAAGATGGCCCCAATATTGGTATGGGTGGCGCGTCGCGCCGGCGTAATCGGGACAGGGGGAAAGAGGTTCGACATTTCCCACCGATTGGCTAAAGTCGCGCCAATTGCAGTCGGAATTCGCTGATGTCGCTTCGCCTTGCCACCTTCAATATCGAAAACCTGATGAGCAGGTTCGATTTCTCCGGTTTCCGCAATCAGCTCAAGCAGGATCGCGTGTTGCGGCTGTTCGATGTGAAGAGCGAAGCCGAATACCAGCGGCTGGAGGAGGCGCGCACGATCGCCCATACCGACGACACACGACAGATGTCGGCGCTGGCGATTGCCGATTGCGATGCCGATATCCTCTGCCTGCAGGAAGCCGACAACATGACGGCGCTGCATGCGTTCGAATACGGTTACCTCTTCCGCATGGTCGGCAACGGCTACCGGCAGAAATATCTGATCGAGGGCAATGACAGCCGTGGCATAGACGTTGCCGTCTTGGTGCGCGAGGAGACGCGCGACGGCCAGAAGATCGAATGTGTCGAGGTGAAATCCCATGCCGGCCTTACCTACGCCGATCTCGGCCTCTTCAACGAAGCGCTGGCGACCACGAACGTACCCGGCGACCGCATCTTCAAACGGGACTGCCTCGAGCTCGATTTTCGCATCGGTGGCCGGCCATTCACGCTGTTTGTCGTCCATTTCAAGTCGATGGGGCCGGCAAGGGAAGGGCAGGACGGGCGAACCGCGACGATGCCGGTGAGAATGGCCGAGGCGGCTGCTGTCCGTCGCATTGTCGAAAAACGGTTCGGTGCCGGTAACCTATCGGGCAAGATGTTCGCGATCTGCGGCGACATGAACGATTATCAGGAGCGTGTCGATGTGCTGGGCGACCGGCGCAATGGTTATAGTTTCGTTCCGAAGCAGGAGGCGGTGAGCGCGCTCGATGTCTTCAGCCATGACGGTTTCGTCGAAAACGCGCTTCGCCGCCGCCCCGAGTTGGATCGCTGGACGCTGTTTCATAGCCGCGGCCCTGAGGAGCGCCATCTTTGTCAACTCGATTATATCTGGTTGTCGAAGGCGCTGGCTGAGCGCAATCCGGCCGCCGTGCCGGAAATCATCCGCGGTGGTCAGCCCTATCGCACGATCTTTCCGCAAGGGCAGGAGGTCGAGCGCTATCCGAGAACCGGCTGGGATCGTCCCAAGGCATCCGACCATTGCCCCGTCGTCATTTCCCTCAACGTGTGATTCTTCCCATGCATGATTTCAAATCGAAGCTAACCAGCAACATGTCCGAATGGCCGCCGGAACGCCGGATATTCCCGGTCACCGGCATCGATCTGCGCGTCATGGATGGGCCGCATCCCTACTGCATTTCCGAACAGGTGGCGATCTCGGCCAATTGGGCTGAGGAGCTTGCCGCCAATCCCGCGCTCTATGACGGTCGTATGTTGCTGCCGCGGGCAATCGCAATCGAAAACGGCGTGATACGCGGTGAAAGCCACATCGTTCCATTCTCTGCGTTCCTGTTGTGGCGCAAGACCCGTCCGGTCGACCTGGCGCTGCATCTCTTCGGTCTGCCGGTGATTGTTTCTTCCGATGGTGCCGTGATTGCCATCCGCATGGGCAAGCACACGTCAAATCCCGGTCGTGTCTATTGCGCGGCGGGCTCGCTTGATCCTGACGATATTCGCGATGGCATCTGCGATATGGATTGCAACATGGCCCGCGAAGTGTTGGAGGAAACGGGCGTTGCGCTTGCCGATGCCGAGAACGTGTCGGAGTTTCACGCCTTGCATGACCGGGGCGTCATTACCGTCCTGCGCGTCTATCGCTTTGCGGAGACTGCAGCGGAACTGATCGAGCGAATCGGCCGCCATATCGCCGAGGATCCCGAGCCGGAGATTGACGAGGCGCTGGCGATTCGCAGCGCCGAACCGGGGCTGCACACCTATCTGCCCTTCATGCCACCCGTTCTGGAATGGGTGTTGCACAGCGGTCGGTAATGCTTTTGCGCTTGCCGCCCGGTGTCAGGCGTGCAAGGTCTGGTGAAGGAAACAGACAGGGAGTTGATGGTGGCTCGACGCTACGCAATCTACGATGTTTTCACCGCCAACAGGCTGGAGGGAAATCCTTTGGCCGTCGTTTTCGATGGCGACGGGCTGAGTGATACGGCCATGCAGGCGATTGCCGGTGAATTCAACCTGTCGGAGACGGTGTTCATCCAGCCACCGGAAAATCCGGCGCATACGGCGCGCCTCAGGATTTTCACACCAGGATATGAACTGCCCTTCGCCGGGCATCCGACTGTCGGAGCGGCAATCGCGCTCGCCGAGGACGCGCGCAAGCCGAGCGATGGCGATTATGACCTCGTGCAGATGCTGGAGGAAAATGTCGGGCCGGTGCGTTGTGCGGTGCGGTACAAGGCTGGATCGGCGACCTTTGCAGAGTTCGATGTGCCACGCAAATCGATGCAACTGGATGCCAGGCTGGATCGGCAGGCGTTGGCCGATGCCTTCAGCCTCAAGGCGACCCAGATCGGTTTCGAGAATCACGTTCCCTCGTTCTGGAGCGCCGGCGTACCGTTTGTGATGGTGCCTGTCCATGACGTCGCAGCTGCCGGTGCGGTCGAATTCGACGCAGCCGCATGGGAGCAGCTTACGCCGATGGCAGACGGGCGGCTCGCCAGTGCCTATGTCTACTGTCGGGGCGGTATCAACCATGTCGCACGGTTCCATGCGCGCATGTTCGCGCCTGCCATGGGGATCAGCGAGGACCCGGCTACAGGCTCGGCCGTCGCGGCCTTCTCCGGCGCCATTCATCATTTCGACCGGCTGATCGACGGCCATCATCCATTCCTCATCGAGCAAGGGGTCGAGATGGGGCGCCCGTCTCTGCTACACCTTCATGTCGACGTCTCCGGCGGCGAAATCGCCGCCTCCCGGATCGGTGGGCAGGCGATCAGGATCGCGGCCGGTGAACTTTATCTTTGAAAAACAGGCCTTAAACCGCCCATACAGATTTTTTTGAAAAATCCGAAAGAAAATCGCTTGGGGCGCTGGACAAGCCAGTCGAAGGCCATTATACGCCCCATCAGACCACGGCAACGGCGGTCTTGAGGCCGCAGCGAAGCGGTTTTGGCGGGTGATTAGCTCAGTTGGTAGAGCAGCTGACTCTTAATCAGCGGGTCCACGGTTCGAGCCCGTGATCACCCACCATTCTTCTCTTTATTCATATTAAATTCCAAGCGGCCTTTTTACACTAGGCCGCTGGAGTCGTTTTTGTTTCTCGCTCTATGTAAAAAAGTCGCTAGTTGAAGCTGGTCTCAGGGGAGGACAGGCGCATGTCGAGCGAGTGGCCGATGTTTCTGCTATAGTCCGTGGCTGTGGTGACCCTCGTCGGCGCTTTGTTCATCCGCGGTCCTGATGACTGAAGGTTGCAGTCGTGCTTCCGGAATTCGTGGAAAGCAAAGTGCGGTTCCACTCTCGATCAATCGTCAGCATGGCTCAAGGCCTTGCTTGTTCCATCCGTGTTGGTCGACCCTTTCTGCTTGTTGTTCCCCTCGAAGTGATTAAAAGGGGCGCAATTACAATACAGCGCCTGTGCGAGTGCCTACCCAGCTTTCGCGCGGATTCCGGCGACCGTCTTTTGGATGCGACGCCGAAAGGACAGACTAATATGCGTGATCTCGTCGGCCGTTTCTTTGCCTATTACCGGCCGCACCGGCGGTTGTTTCTCCTGGACTTCTCCTGCGCGGTAGCGTCCGGCCTACTGGAGCTCGGCTTTCCCATCGCAGTGAAACTGTTCATCGATGTCCTGCTGCCGACGGGGCAATGGGGATATGTTGCGCTCGCGTCTGCCGGACTGATGGCGGTCTACGTCATCAATGGCGGACTGATGGCGATCGTCACCTATTGGGGGCATATGCTCGGTATCAACATCGAGACCGAGATGCGGCGCAAGGCGTTCGATCACCTGCAGAAGCTGTCTTTCGGCTATTTCGACAACCAGAAGACCGGCCATCTCGTGGCACGCCTGACGAAGGATCTGGAGGAGATCGGTGAAGTCGCCCATCACGGTCCCGAGGATGTGTTCATCGCCATCATGACGTTGATCGGCGCGTTCCTGCTGATGGCGTCGGTCAATCCGAAGCTGGCCCTGATCACGGCGCTGGTCCTGCCGCTGACGGCCTGGCTGACGACGCTCTATGGAGGCCGGATGACGCGCAACTGGCAGGCGCTGTATAATCGTGTCGGCGATTTCAACGCCCGGATCGAGGAAAATGTCGGCGGTATCCGCGTTGTCCAGGCCTTTGCCAATGAGGATCACGAGCGCGGACTGTTCGAAGCAGACAACCAGCGCTATCGCAAGACCAAGCTCGATGCCTACCGGATCATGGCTGTGTCCACCACACTCAGCTATCTCTCGATGCGCCTCGTCCAGATGGTCGTTCTGGTCGCCGGCAGCTATTTCGTCCTGAATGGGGAACTGACCGCCGGTGGTTTCGTCAGCTTCCTGTTGCTGGTGGGCGTCTTCTTCCGTCCCGTCGACAAGATCAATTCGGTGATCGAAACCTACCCGAAGGGCATTGCTGGCTTCCGGCGCTACATCGACTTTCTCGACACACGCCCGGATATCGCCGATCGCCCCGGCGCCCGTGACGTCGCCATGCTGAACGGTGATATCCGCTATATTCAAGCCGGGTTTGCCTATCAGACGTCGAGGGCGATCCTGGACGAGCTCACGATCGACATCCGCGCTGGCGAAACCATTGCCTTCGTTGGCCCGTCCGGCGCCGGCAAGACGACGATCTGCGCGCTGCTGCCGCGCTTTTATGAGGTCACATCGGGATCCATCACCATCGATGGCATCGATATCCGCGACATGAGCCTCCGGTCGCTCCGCAACCAGATTGGCATCGTCAGTCAGGACGTTTTCCTGTTTGCCGGCACATTCCGTGAAAACATCGCGTACGGGCGACTGGATGCCACGGAAGCCGAGATTGTCGAGGCGGCGCGCAAGGCTCGGCTGGAGGGCGTGATCGCCGATCTGCCGCAGGGGTTGGACACGGTTGTTGGCGAGCGCGGCGTGAAGCTTTCGGGCGGGCAGAAGCAGCGGCTCGCCATCGCCCGCATCTTCCTGAAGAACCCGCCCATTCTTATTCTCGATGAAGCGACTTCGGCGCTCGACACGGAAACCGAGCGGGCCATCCAGCAATCCCTAACGGAACTGTCGCAGGGCCGAACGACGCTGGTGATTGCCCACCGACTGGCGACTATCACGCAGGCGGATCGCATCCTCGTCGTCAACGAGGGCCGCATCGTCGAGGACGGAAGCCACGTCGAACTTCTGAAACGCGACGGTCTCTACCGACGACTGAGCCAATTGCAGGCGGGATAACCGATCTGCGGGCATGCAAGGAGCCACTAAAGGAACCTTGGGGGATGTGAGGCGTTTCAACCGCATCGTTCAACAAGGAGACGAACATGCGGTGGATTTCAAAGTCATTTCTCGCGAGTGCACTGCTTCTCTCGGGAGCAGGTCTGGTGCAGGCGGAAATGATCGCCACGACGGCGACTGACCTTACGGTCTATTCAGGTCCGGGACAGGACTATCCGGCCGTTGGCGTCGCGACGCGCGGCAGCACCGGTGCACTCGATGGCTGCTTGGAAAGCGAAAGCTGGTGCCGTATCGACGTGAACGGCATGCGTGGCTGGGTCTTTGCCCAGGAACTGATGGTCGATTACAACGGCGCGCCGGTCGTCGTACAGGAACGTAGGAGCGAACTGTCGGTGCCGGTCGTCAGCTATGAACAGACCGGAAGTGTCGCCGCGGATCCGGCTCCGGGGGACGAACTGCTTGGCAAGGTCGGCGAGATCGCACCACCGCCGGAAGTGCTGACCTATATCGATCGCACGCCGATGAACACGGTTACCTATGATGGTGACGTTGTTGTCGGAGCAACCTTGCCCGGCGACATGGTGCTCACGCAGGTTCCTGATTACCAATACAGCTATGTCCGCATCAACGACCGGCCGATGCTGGTCGATCCGCAGTCGCGCCGTATCGTTTACGTGTACGAATGAGTTGCTGATGCCGGGCGGTCATCTCGACCGCCCGGCTTCGCTCAATGTCGCCGATCCGCACGGAGATGATTGATGAACGCTCGCACGCTGATGATGGGTGTATTTGGTCTCGTGATCGGCGCGATTTTGAGCATTCTCGTCGTGCAGTATTTCGATCCCGACGACAGCGCAAAAAGTACGACGCGACCCGATCCGCTTGTGGTTTCTCCAGAAAAAGCCGCTGAAGAAACGCGGTGACGACCCTGTCAGGCGCTGATGGCCAAGTCTGTCCGAAGGGCTGCCTCGCATGCCCGTGTCAAGGTTTCGGGATCGCGCTGCCCGCCTTGATAGAGCCGGACAATGAGGTTGGCGCAAACTTCCATGTCGGCATCCGACCGGGTTTTCTGATGTTTTTCGCAGAACTGGTCGAACACCATTCGCAGCGTATCGATGTCCTCGGCGCACAAGGCGTCCATGTAGGGGCTGAGAGTCATGGTAATCCATCCTCCAGTTGGCGGAAGCGGTCCGCTTCCTGCGGCATGGGACGTCACGCCAGCCACGATGATCGCAGTCTACCCCGTTTTGAAATTGCCGCTATTCACTAAGACATGATCGGTCTGCAGCGGAAAAGTTTTTTTGCAGGCAACTTTTTGCCTTCTGACGCTTTTTCGGGTGACACGGGAAAATGTCATGGCGCCATTTTATTTCAAGGTAATCGATAATGACGGCACAAATCCGGCAGACGAGGCTTTTGATTTTCCGAACCTGATCGACGCTATCCATCAGGCAAAGGTCGTCCTGGCGGAAATGGCACTGGATGGCTTGCCGCAGGATCCGATCAAGGCACTGGAAATCGAAGTGCAGAACGGTGATCACCGACCGGTCGCCCGGCTGCAACTCGAGCTGAAAATCCAGTTTCCGGCTGGCACGGCTTGAGGCGTGCGTGGCACTGAATTGGTCGCCGGTGATGTTCAGTCGACCTGTCGCATTTCTATGGTCTTGACGGCATCCAGAATGGCCGGTAAAATGAGAGCGACTCCAGCATCCGACGGATGGTCATCATCGAAGTAAAAAACCTTTTCGGCGCTCAGGCTGTTGATGCAGCGATCCTTGAGGAATGAATTGCAGAACCCATCGGCAGGCCGCACGCGGTAAAGATTGGGATGCTCGATCGTGTCGAAGGCATCGATGACCGCCTTGTTCCGCAGCAGGTATCGATCGTAGCTGGTGCTCAACTCCAGTGAATGGGAGCCCGACATCGCTGTCTTTGCCAGCCGCTCGGGGACATTCCAGCCAGCCTCAGGAATGGGATAGACCAGCACCACATTGCGACCCGCGTCGAGATGCTTGCGGATGTCGCGCACATATTGCTGGAGAACGCGCGTCTTTCGCGCAGGGTCGTCCTGACCGGCATCTTCGTCGATATGATCGAGCAGATCCACATAGGTCGGCTTCAGCCGCTCGACCCCGCCTTCGCCATTGTCGAACGGTGAGCCGTCAACATAAAGGCTCCAACGGCTCGCCATGATCACGGTCTTCATCTCGCTCGTCCGGATGTAGTCCTCGATGCCCGTGAAGAAGGGATTGCAGCGCAGCCGGTATTTCGGATTGGAGACATAGAAGCCGGAGAAGCCGACGCAAGCGGAGTGCGCCATCACGTAAAGGTCGAGGCCGTTGGTCTCGAACATGCGCATGACTTCGCCGGCAATGGCGCCTGCATGGGAATCGCCGATGAGGATCGTTTTGCTGTCGGTGGAGTGCGGCGTCAGGCAGTCTCGCACCGGATGCGGCAGGTTCGCTTCTCCCTTGTCGAACAGACAGGATTCCATGACCGGATCGTGATGTTCTTCGCCGGACAGAGCCGCGCGGGCCTCCGGCGGCAAGCGGAATTCCAGCCCACTGTCCAAGGTGCCGACGAAGCCAACACCGATCAGGGCCGCGAGCCCCATCGCGCTGCCGGTGAAAATACCGGCGGTGGTGGGGAGAAGCTGAATTTTTCCGCCCTTGCGGAACGGCGTTTCGACGACGCGCCAGGACAGGTAGGCAAGTGCCACCGATACAAGGGCAAGAATGCCCATGGTCAGCAGCGAGGGTTCGTTAAGGCTTCGGATGCGGGCAAAGGCGAAAACCGGCTGGTGCCAGAGATAGAGGCTGTAGCTGATCAGTCCGATCCCGACCATCGGCGGTGCCGACAGAAAGCGCGCCGTCAACGTTCCGTCGGGCCCGAACAGGATGATGAGGACAGCGCCGAGCACCGGAACCAAGGCGTAGAGAGATGGAAAAGGTGTTGCGTCGTCATAGGCAAAAATCGCGATGACGATGATCACCAGACCCGTGAACGAGAGGATGTTGCTTCTGTAGCTTTTCCCCGAGCTGAGCAGGAAAGCGCAGAGCGAGCCCACCAGCAACTCCCATGCTCGCGTCGTCGGCAGATAGAAGTTCGCGGTTGCGAAAGCCTCGGAGCCATACTGCGCCAAAGCCAGGCTGGCGAGGCTGATGACTGCGATCGTGCTGATCAGAACCTTTTTGCCGAAACGCCAAAGAATCATCACCAGGAGCGGAAACAGAAGATAAAACTGTTCCTCGACCGCGAGGCTCCAGGTGTGCAGTAGCGGCTGCTCCTCGGATGCTGCCGCGAAATAGCCGCCGCTTTGCTGCCAGAAGAAGACGTTGGAGACGAACAGGCAGACGGCGATGATACTGCGTCCGAAGCTTGCCATCTGCTCCGGCAGCATCCACGCCCAAGCGAAGGGCAGGCAGCAGGCCATAACCACCAACAGGACGGGCAGAATGCGCCGTGCCCGGCGTTCGTAGAATTTCAGGATCGAAAAGCTACCGTTGCTGTTTTCGGAGATAATGATCGAGGTGATCAGATAGCCGCTGATGACGAAGAAGATATCGACGCCGATGAAACCACCGCTGAAGAGCGGATACCCGGCGTGAAACAGGATCACCGGAATGACGGCCACGGACCGGAGGCCGTCAATTTCACGCCTGTAATTCATGCCTGTCCTGTTCGGATCGAAAGGCCTTCGATATCCGAACAGGGTGCAACGGGATACGGCCGCAGATCAAGCCGGGATTTCGGACAAATCCCTAAACAATCGTGTTATTTGATCGCGCGTGATCAGTGGGTGCCACCGTGAAAGGACGGGCGTACGGCCGCCTGCTCTGCGGCCGTACGGGTTGTTACGCGGTTTCCCGGAACAGTTTCCAGCGTGTGGGACGGAAGGACAGGCGGGAGTGGTCGGACGTCACCTTTTCCGGCGGCAGTTCGATTTCTACCTTGCTCTTCGCAGCGCTGACATCAAGTTCGACATGGCGGGTGCCTGCGACACGGCGTGTCACCGTAACGGTGCCGGAAATCCCGCTGGCGCCATCCAAGAGCTCGATGTCGTGCGGGCGGAAATAGAGCTGGGCGGGGCCGTCCTTTTCCCCTTGGGCGCTGACGCCGATCGGCTGGCCGTCGAGAACGAGCTGGCCGTTTTCCACCTTGACCGGCAGGATGTTGGACTGGCCGATGAAACCGAAGACAAAGGGCGAATTCGGGGTGTCGTAGATTTCATCGGGCGTGCCGATCTGCTCGATCTTGCCCTTGCTCATGACGACCACGCGGTCGGCCAGTTCCAGCGCCTCGTCCTGGTCATGCGTGACGAAGACAGTGGTATGGCCGGTCCGGTCATGAATTTCGCGCAGCCAGCGGCGAAGTTCCTTGCGCACCTGCGCATCCAGCGCGCCGAAGGGCTCGTCGAGCAGCAGGACGTTGGGTTCGACCGCCATGGCGCGGGCGAGCGCGACGCGCTGGCGCTGGCCACCGGACAGTTGCGCCGGATAGCGCTTTTCCAGCCCGGTCAACTGGACGAGATCGAGTAGCTCCAGCGCGCGCTTGCGGATTTCAGCTTTGGCCGGCCGGCGGCTGGCGGGACGGATCGTCAGGCCGAAGGAAACATTGTCGAGCACGGTCATGTGGCGAAAGAGGGCATAGTGCTGGAACACAAAGCCGATATTGCGCTGCTGCACGGTCTTCCGGGAGGCATCCTCGTTGCCGAAATAGACGGTGCCATCGGTCGGGCTTTCGAGGCCGGCGATCAGGCGCAGGAGGGTGGTCTTGCCGGAGCCGGACGGACCAAGAAGCGCAATCAGTTCGCCCGAACGAATATCGAGAGAAACGTCGTTCAGCGCCGGAAAGCGGCTGAATTCCTTGCGTATGTTTTGAACGCGAACTTCCATATAAACTTGACCTTTCAGTGCCTGCGGCTGGCGGCGATCTGTTCGCTGTACTTCATTTCAAGCACCGATTTCAGAACGAGCGTAACAAGGGCCAACAGGGCGAGCAGCGTTGCAACCGCGAAGGCGGCAACGAAATTGTATTCGTTGTAGAGGATTTCCACCTGCAGCGGCATGGTGTTCGTCAGGCCGCGAATATGGCCGGAGACGACCGAGACCGCACCGAACTCGCCCATGGCACGGGCGTTGCAGAGAAGAACGCCGTAGAGCAATCCCCATTTGATGTTCGGCAGGGTGACATACCAGAAGGTCTGCCAGCCGCTTGCGCCGAGTGACAGGGCTGCCTCTTCGTCGCTGGTGCCCTGTTCCTGCATCAGCGGGATCAGTTCGCGGGCAACGAAGGGGAAGGTGACGAACACGGTTGCGAGCACGATGCCGGGAACGGCAAACAGGATCTGAATGCCGTGGCTTTGCAGCCAAGGGCCGAGCAGACTGTGCGAACCGAACAGCAGAACGAAGACGAGACCCGAAATGACCGGGGAAACCGAGAAGGGCAGGTCGATCAGCGTTGTGAGAAACGCCTTGCCCTTGAATTCGAACTTGGCGATCGCCCAGGCCGCAGCAATGCCGAAAACCAGATTGAGCGGGACCGCGATGACCGCGACGAGCAGGGTCAGTTTGATTGCCGCAAAGGTTTCCGGGTCGGCCAGAACGGTGGCGAACTCTCCAGGGCCATTGCGCATGGCTTCTGTGAAGACTGCCGCCAGCGGCAGGACCAGGAAAAGCGCGACAAAACAGAGCGCGACGCCGATCAAGCCATAACGGGCCAGACGGCTTTCGGATGTGGCGATGCGGACAGTTTCCGTGTTGCCGGTTCGCGATGAAATGGCATCATGCGCCATAACCGTACCTCCGTCTGCTCCAGGCCTGTATCGTGTTGATGATCAACAGCATGGCGAAGGAAATGATCAGCATGACAGCCGCAATGGCGGTCGCTGCGGGGTAGTTGAATTCTTCCAGCCGGATGACGATCAGAAGCGGTGCGATTTCCGAGACGTAAGGCAGATTGCCGGCGATGAAGATGACGGAGCCATATTCGCCGACGCCTCGGGCGAAGGCGAGCGCGAAACCAGTGAGGACAGCAGGTGCAAGCCCCGGCAGAAGAACCCGCCTGATCGTCTGGAAACGATTGGCGCCAAGTGTAGCGGCGGCTTCCTCCACTTCCTTGTCGATCTCTTCCATGATCGGCTGCACCGTCCGGACAACGAAAGGCAGGCCGACGAAGACCAGCGCGAAAACGATGCCGATCGGCGTGAAGGCGATCTTGATGCCGAAGGGTGTAAGCAGGCTGCCGATCCAGCCGTTCGGAGCATAGAGTGCGGTGAGCGCGATGCCGGCGACAGCGGTCGGCAGTGCGAAAGGCAGGTCGACCATGGCGTCAATGATCCGCTTGCCGGGAAAGCGGTAGCGAACCAGGACCCAGGCGAGAATCACCCCGAAGATCACGTTGACGAGGGCGGCGAGGAAGGCGGTGCCGAAGCTGATGCGTAGCGCATTGACGGTTCTGGTGTCGGTAGCCAGCGTCCAGAATGTGCTCCACCCCAAGGCGCTGGAGCGCCAGGCAAGGCCGGAAAGAGGGATGAGAATGATGAGTATGAGCCATGACAAAGTAACGCCGAGCGCCAATCCGAATCCCGGAATGACGCTCGGCTGTCTGAATTGCCACAGCGAAGCTGTGCGTGCGGTCATTAAGTCTCTTATTGCCCCGGCTTGTAGATCTGGTCGAAGAGCCCACCGTCTCCGAAATATTTCGGCTGAGCTTCCTTCCATCCGCCGAATTCGTCAATAGTCGACAGCTTCACGTCGGCAAAACGCTTGATGTCTTCCGGGTCGGCGACCTCAGGCTTGAAGGGGCGATAGTAGTGCTTGGCGGCGATTTTCTGGCCGACATCCGAGTACAGGTACTGGAGATAGGCTTCAGCCACCTTGCGGGTGCCCTTCGCGTCGACATTGCCGTCAACGAGAGCAACCGGCGGTTCAGCCTTGATCGAGATCGAGGGTGTGACGATCTCGAACTGATCCGGGCCGAGTTCTTCCAGCGACAGATAGGCTTCGTTTTCCCAGGCGAGCAGAACGTCGCCGAGGCCACGCTGCACGAACGTCGTCGTCGAGCCACGTGCGCCAGTATCGAGAACCGGGACATGCTTGAAGAGCTGCGTCACATATTCCTGTGCCTTGGCATCATCACCGTTGTTGGCCGCGCGTGCCCACGCCCAGGCTGCGAGGAAGTTCCAGCGCGCGCCGCCCGAGGTCTTCGGGTTGGGCGTGATCACCTGGATATCGTCCTTGACCAGATCGCCCCAGTCCTTGATGCCCTTCGGATTGCCCTTGCGCACAAGGAATACGATCGTCGAGGTGTAGGGCGCACTGTTGTTTTCGAATTTCGTTTTCCAGTCAGCCGGAATCTTTCCGGTTTCCTTGGCGATGGCGTCGATATCGGCTTCGAGCGCCAGCGTGACCACATCGGCTTCGAGCCCGTCGATGACGGCGCGTGCCTGCTTGCCGGATCCCCCATGCGACGCCTGGATCGTCACTGTCTCGCCCGTATCCGCCTTCCACTTTTCAGCGAAGGCCGCGTTGAAATCCTTGTAGAGTTCGCGCGTCGGGTCATAGGAGACATTGAGCAGCGTCGTATCTGCAAACGCGAAACCCAGGCCACCAACCTGGATACTCGTGGCGAGAAGCGCCACCGTAAAGAATTTCGTGAGTTGTTTCGCTCGCATGTCTACCTCCGTTGTTAGCAGGCATACTCTATCCATTAGGTGGGATATTATAACGCAGAACATTCCTTTTCGCCGCGCGGCCGGAGAAAGTCCTGCCCTCGACGGATGCCAATGCCGAAATCATTTGCCTCGCAGGAGTGATTGCAACAGGGATCGCTCATAAGCGGCCCGCTCCGGCGATGCGTGGCGTCAATCACGGAATCCCCAAGGCTCACGGTAGCGTGCAACAAGTTTAAGCGATCGATCCGGCATGACCATGTAGGTCTCCTCAATCCGCTCGCCGAAGGGGCCGTAGAAATTGTTGTGCAGCGTGCTGCCGACCGGCGCTTTCTTGAGCTTGGTGCGGGGCTGGCCGTTGTAGGTGATGCTGCCGGGTATGGGCTCCAGGCTGTTATACGGCGTCGGCGCGACGCAGGCTGTCAGAAACAGGGCGGAAAATGCCGTAACGACCATGAATTTCATCGTCGAACTCCCTTTGGGACGATCATATCCCTCACAACCAGAATTTAGCGCGCCAGCGGAAATTTTCCAGTCTCGCGATCGTTCAGAGACGGAAATCCGCTGCTTGTGCCGAGCTTGCGCCGCCGTCGGCGTTGCCCTTGCGAATATCAGCGAATCAGCAAGAATGAATATGGGAGGTTTTACGGGGACTTGATGCCATGAAACGTAAACTCCTTGCCTCCATTTTTCTTGTACTTCTCGCAGACACGACTTTTGCGGCCGCCAAGGGCGCGCGCGAAGATATCATGGAAAAGATTGCCGACGTGGTCGCTTTTGCCCGGGTCTGTCCCGCGCTTGAAATGGACACCGTCTCCGTCACGACCATGGCTATCAGCCAGAAGATCGGAAAATCCAACCGCGACTACGACGTGATCGATGCCATGGCCAATGCCCGCGAGGGGGCTATCCGGCGCGGCAATGCCGAACTTGCCTGTGAAACGGGAAGGCAACAATATGGTCCCGGCGGCAACGCTCTGCCGGGTCTGCTGCGAGAGCGGTAAGACCGCCCGGCCCCTGGCCTGTTCCGGCAGCATCACAGCTCGCTTTCCGCAACTGCGGCAGTTTCCCATGCTGGAAACGGTCGTACATGCTCCTATGTCTCCGACGGGTGGGCCTCGACGGATGAGGCGCTGACATTTATGGCGCAAGGGAGAGGCAATCATGGCGGATACGCGCCAGATATGTACGCCGGATGAGGTTCTCACATTCTGGTTCGACGAATTGCGTCCGCAGGACTGGTTCGAGCCGACTGCGGAGGTGGATCTGCAGTGCGATCGTCGATTTCGTGAGACGCATCTCGCGCTGGCGGCGGCCATTTCTCCATATTGGCGTGATACAGCGGCCGGCCGGCTGGCAGCGATCATTGTTCTCGACCAAATTCCGCGCAACATCTATCGCGGCACGGCCCTGGCATTCGCGACCGACGGTCTGGCGCTTCGCGAGGCGCGGTTCGCCCTGGATGCTGGAGCCGACCTTGACGTTCCGGTGGATCAACGACCCTTCTTCTATCTTCCGTTCGAACATTCGGAATATCTTGCCGACCAGGTTGTCTCTGTGAAGCTCTTTACCGAGCTACGGGATGCCGAGCATCTCGATTTTGCCATAAGACATTGCGAGGTCATTCGACGGTTCGGTCGCTTTCCGCATAGAAATGCAGCTCTCGGACGTGTTTCCAGCAGGGCGGAAATCGATTTTCTGTCCCAGCCGGGGTCTTCGTTCTGATAGTTTCGGGGCGAGCTTTTGCATCTGGTGGCACCTCGTCCTAAGGAGCAGCCAGCAGTTTGCGGCATTTCGATTCCTTGAGAGCGGCCGACGGCAGGAAAAGGATACTTGAATACCGATGATGTCTAAAATCGCCTCCGCCTTTCTGTCGTTGTGGATGGTTGCCGTGTCGCTGCCCGTCATGGCGCAGCAACAGCAACCACCTGCGAAAACTGCCGAACAGCCGGCAACGGAGGTGGCCAGCCCACAGGCCCAGGCTGCCCAGCAGCTTGAAGAAGCGCGCAAGAACGTGGCGCGGCTGACCGATCTGGTGGCGCGTGCGAAAGACGACGACAATCGCCTGGCAGAACTGAAGGTGGAGGTCGATGCGGCTGCCAAGCAGATCATCGCCACGTCTGTTGCGACTCGTCCGCGACTGGACGAGATCAAGAGCCGCCTGACGGAGCTGGGTGATCCGCCGGCGGAAGGTGCACCACCGGAAGCCGATGTCGTAGCGCAGGAGCGCAAGCGACTGGCGGCAGAGCGGGGCGAAATCAATGCACTGACCGGCACGGCGGAAGATCTTTCCATTCGGGCGACCAAACTGTCGAATGGCATCACCGCGACACGACGCGCCCTTTTCAGCAACACGCTGCTCAAGCACACCGAACTCGATCGGTCCATGGTGATCGACGCCATTGCCGCCATCGATACCGAGCGGCGCGCATTCGTGCGCACCGTCGGGAGTTGGCTGGGGTTCGCCTGGAATTTCAAGCGAATCCAGCTGCTGTCTGCGATCTTCCTGTCGCTGTGTGCAGCCCTGCTTTTGGCTGCGGTAACGCGGAAACTGTTTTTCCCACTCATCCACCGCGAGGTTTCATTCGATGAACCGGGCTATATCACCCGGCTGTCGGTGGCATTCTGGTCGACGATGATTCCGACATTGGCGACAGGTGTCTTTGCTGCGACGAGTTACTTTTTCCTTCAGGCCTTCAAGGTTCTCAGGCCGGACATTGCGCCAATCGTCTCGATTCTGCTCGCGATCTCCGTTGCGCTGGTCTTCGTTTCGACGCTGGCGAATGCTGTCCTTGCACCAAAGGAAAGCGGGTGGCGTCTGGTTCGGGTGTCGGATCGCGGCGCCCGGTTGCTGGTTGTAGCCATCATTGCCATGGCGGTTGTCAACGGCCTCGACTATCTGGCGGGTACGATCAGCGAAGTAATGGGCTCTCCGGTTGTCTTTACGGTCGTGAAAAGCCTGATCGCCACAGTCATCATCGGATTCATCTT
Source organism: Rhizobium sp. Leaf453 (assembly GCF_001425605.1). GTDB lineage: Bacteria > Pseudomonadota > Alphaproteobacteria > Rhizobiales > Rhizobiaceae > Pararhizobium. The sequence goes on from NZ_LMRG01000023.1 coordinate 372,190, forward strand.
GATGGCGATGGCACTGATCAAGCCGATCGTGCCGCGCGGCGAGATGCTCGATGGGCAGGGCAAGCCATGGCCAAGAGCGGTTTCACTGCTTTTCGTTCTGACGGGCGCCGCTCTCATTCTGTTGACTCTGTCCGGCTATGTTGGTCTCGGCCGCTTCATTGCCACTCAGATCGTCATGACCGGCGCCATCCTGGTGACGATGTATATCGGCATCCTGACGGGCAAGGCTGTTGCCAAGCAGAACGCTCTTGCCGACACCGTGGTCGGCCGACGGCTCGAAAAGCGGTTCGGACTTGAACAGGTGGCACTCGACCAGGTCGGTCTGGCTGCAGGTCTCGGCATCTATGCGATGGTCGTCGCATTTTTCATCCCGCTCATTCTCCTTCAATGGGGCTTCAAGATCGCCGATATCGAATCCTGGGCCTACAGGATTTTTACCGAGATCAAGATCGGCAGCATAACCATTTCGATCGTCGGCATCCTGGCGGGAATATTGCTGTTTGCCGGCGGTTATGTGGTAACGCGCTGGTTCCAGCGCTGGCTCGATGGCAGCGTCATGGCGCGCAGCCGCATTGATGCCGGCGTGCGCAATTCTGTCAGAACCGGTGTGGGCTATCTCGGTGTCGGTCTCGCGGGTCTTATCGGTGTCTCGGCAGCGGGATTCGATTTATCGAACCTGGCGCTTGTCGCCGGCGCGCTCTCCCTCGGCGTCGGTTTCGGTCTGCAGAATATCGTCTCGAACTTCGTCTCGGGCCTCATTCTTCTTGTCGAGCGGCCGTTCAAGGTGGGGGACTGGGTGGTGACCGGGACGACCGAGGGTTTCGTCAAGCGGATTTCGGTGCGCGCGACGGAAATCGAGACCTTCCAGCGTCAGACGATCATGGTGCCGAATTCGCTATTCATCAACGCGTCGGTGGGCAACTGGACGCACAAGAACAAGCTTGGCCGTTCCGACATTCCGGTCACCGTCAGCTACAACAGTGTTCCGCGGCAGGTCATGGATACGCTGCTGCAGATCGCCGCCAGCCATCCGCTCGTCTTGAAAAACCCGGAGCCACAAGCCGTTTTCGCGGCTTTCGGCGAGGCGACGATGACATTCGAGTTGCGGGTCTATCTCGCCGATATCGTCAACGGCAACGGCGTGCGCAACGATCTTCGGCTCGCCATCTACGAGCGGTTCCGGGAGGAGGGGCTTGGTGCTCCATTCCCGGCGGATGTGCTGGAACCGGAGCCGCTGCCGCCGGGACCTGAGGCGGACGCGCTTGCGCAGCAGGCGGAAATGGCGGGGCCTCCCGAGCCGATTGCAGCCGAGGAAGCGGTCAAGCGCAGCGGAACGCAGCGCCGCCCGCGCAGGGTTTCGGTGGACGCAGCAGGCGACAAGGGGTGAGCGGCGTCGGCAAAAAAATCCGCTTCCCGATGCGTCAATTCGTGGACTGTCCGGCTCTGGTCGTGCAGCATGATAAGAATGTCGTAGACAGGCTCTAATCGCGACGGAGCACGCTCTAAATTCGCGTTCAATATTCAATCAGGGTTCCACGAAATGGCAGAATTTCCTCAGAAGGCGAAGGTCGTAATCATTGGGCTCGGCGGCATCGTCGGTGCGTCGATCGCGCATCACCTGATCGAGCGCGGATGGGATGATATCGTCGGCATCGACAAGTCCGGCATTCCGACGGACATCGGATCGACGGCACATGCATCCGACTTCTGTTACACGACCAGCCATGACTATCTCTCTGTCTGGACCACCCAGTATTCGATCGATTTCTACGAGAAGATGGGGCACTACGCTCGCATCGGCGGCCTGGAAGTGGCGCGCACCGGCGATGACACTTGGATGGAAGAGATCAAGCGCAAGCTGTCGTCCGCCAAGGCCTTCGGCACCCGCGCACACTATGTCTCGCCGTCCGAGATCAAGGCCATGTTCCCGCTGATCGAGGAAGATCAGGTCATGGGCGGCATGTTCGATCCGGATGCCGGCCTCGTCATCCCGCGCTCGCAGACGGTCGCCGGAAAGCTGGTCGATGCTGCTGAAAAGTCGGGCAAGCTGCAGATCTTCGGTAACACGCCCGCGACATCGCTGATCGTCGAAGGTGGCCGTATCAAGGGCGTCGTCACCCATCGCGGCACGATCATGGCCGATCACGTCATCGTCTGCGCCGGCATCTGGGGCCGCCTGATCGCCGAAATGGTCGGTGAAGACCTGCCGGTCATGCCGGTCGACCATCCGCTGACCTTCTTCGGCCCGTACAACGAGTTTGAAGGTACCGGCAAAGAAATCGGCTATCCGTTGCTGCGCGACCAGGGCAACTCCGCCTATATGCGTGACACGGGCGACCCGAAGACCACCGAAGGCGGCCAAATCGAGTGGGGCTATTACGAGCAGCACAATCCGCGCATGTGCCATCCGCGCGACATTCTCGAAAAGCACGAGGCGCGCCTGTCGCCGTCGCAGCGCGACCTCGACATGGAACAGATTCTCGAGCCGCTTGAAAAGGCCATGGAACTGACGCCGATCCTCGGCGAACTCGGCTATAATGAAGGCCATTCGTTCAACGGCCTGTTGCAGGTGTCTGCCGCCGGCGGTCCGTCCTGCGGCGAGAGCCAGAAGGTGCGCGGCCTCTGGTATTGCGTCGCCATCTGGGTCAAGGACGGCCCTGGCTACGGCAAGCTGATTGCTGACTGGATGACCGACGGCCGCACCGAGATCGACCACAACTCGATCGACTATTCCCGCTTTTATCCACACCAGCTGACGGAAGAGTTCATCGAAGGACGCTCCTACGAGGCCGCCCAGAAGATCTACTTCCCGGCCGTCCATACCCGCGAACCCTATGCGACGGGCCGTGGCGCCAAGCGCTCGCCCTTCCACGAGCGTGAAAAGGAACTCGGCGGTTACTTCATGGAGCTTGGTGGGTGGGAGCGTGCGCATGGCTATGCTGCCAACGAGCACCTGCTTGAAAAGTATGGCAACCGCGTGCCGGTGCGTGAGAACGAGTGGGACAGTCGCCACTTCTGGCGCGTCTCGAATGCCGAGCATCTGGCGATGAGCGAGGATTGCGGTATCGTCAACCTCTCCCACTTCCACATGGTCGATATCGAAGGCCCGGATCACGTCGAGCTGCTCGAATGGCTTTGCGCCGCCAAGATCGGTGGCGATGCGAATATCGGCAAGGGCATCTATACCCACTTCCTCGACGACGAGGGCATGGTGCGTGCCGACTTCACCGTCTTCCGCATGGCTGACCGCTGCCGTTTGGTGAACGGTGCCGACGCCGGTCCGCGTGACTTCCATTACATGAAGCGCGTCGCACAGGATCGTGGCCTCGATGTCACCATCACCGACACGTCGGAAAAGTACATCACCATCGGCATCTGGGGACCGAATGCCCGCGATACGCTGAAGAAGGTCGTCAAGGATCCCGCCGGTCTCGATATCGAGAACTTCGCCTTCGCTGCGATCAAGCAAATCGAGATCGCCGGCAAGAATGTTTCGGCCTTCCGCATTTCCTATGTCGGCGAGCAGGGCTGGGAACTTCACATGAAATACGAAGACGGCCTGGCTGTCTGGGACGCTTTGCGCGCCACCGGCGTCATGGCGTTCGGCGTCGAGACCTATGCAAACTCGCGCCGCATGGAAAAGAGCCTTCGCCTGCAGAACGGCGACCTGCTCACCCAGTATAACCTGATCGAGGCCGATCTCGCGCGTCCGAAGGTCAAGGAAGCCGATTTCCGCGGCAAGGCCAAGCACCTGGAATACAAGGCGCGTGACCACCAGCCGGCCATGCTCTGCACTCTGGTCATGACGGAAAACACCGACGCCAACGGCGTGAAGCGCTATCCCGTCGGCTCGATGCCGGTCATGGATCCGGAAACCGGCGAGGTTCTGGTGGATGAACTCGGCCGCCGCTCCTACACGACGTCTGTCGCCTACGGCCCGACCATCGGCAAGAACATCGCGCTGGCCTATCTGCCGCATGCCTATGCCCAGGAAGGCCGCAAGCTGAATGTCGAGTATTTCGCCGAGACCTATCCGGTCGAGGTGGTGGGCGTGGGCTACAAGCCGTTGTACGACCCGGAAAACCTCAAGCCGCGCAGCTAAGCCGGTCAGGTTCATTCAGTCGAAAAAAAGCGCGCTGGCCGGATCGGCTGGCGCGTTTTTCATTTCGGATCTCCGCTGCGACCCGATTGTGTTTTTCGGGCGCCTTCAACTCATTCAGCCTCTATTCAGCCGCTCCATCATATTTTGCATGCAATTCTTCCAACGTCGGATAATCTGATGTCGGGCAGAAGGGGGCTCGTCCTGTCCGGGTATGTCGCCTGGATGCACGGGTCGCCAAAAGGGGCAGCGCGGCGTCGCTGAATGGCAATGAAGACTTTTGTCAGTGCATGCGTTTTGACAATCATCGCGGCTTTTCCGGCCTGGTCCGCCAACGTGACCAACAAGGATGGAGAGGCGGCCGTCCTCGTGATTGTCGAGGGCGAAAATCGCATGGAGGTCGCCATCAGCGCTGGCGGCACGGAATCGATCTGCCCGAGCGGCTGTTTCATCACCACCCCGAGTGGAGACCGTATCGGTCTCCAGGGTGACGAGACGCTGGAAATCGTCAACGGATCGCCTGTCGTAAAATAGTGTCGCAGCGGGCAGTTATTGCCCGTTTCGCTCCGGTATTATTTCAGCAAGCGATTAACCACTGCGAAAACCTTTCTGCGTAGCTTGACCCTAGGGGACAATCTTTTCAGATAGGCGATCTATGTCATTTTTTGGCGTGTCCGGAATGTACTATTCCGGTGAATCCTTGCAGCAGCACCGCATTGTGCTTGCCGAAGATTCCAATCTTTTCTCGGCCATGGTCTCCAAGAGACTGAAGGAACTTCTCGATATCGACGTCATCGTCTGCCGCGATTACGACGACCTGCAGTTCGCCGTCGAGAATGCATCCTTTCCGGCCACGCTTGCTATTTCCAACATCAACCTGCCGGGCGCTGAAAACGGCGAGGCTCTGTCCTATCTCATCGACATGAGCATCCCGACAATTGTCTTCACCGGAACATTCCAGGAAAGCACGCGCGAGACGATCCTTGCCAAGGAACTGGTCGACTACGTGATCAAGGACAGCGTCTTTGCGGTCGACATGCTGGCTGAATCCGTCTGCCGCTTCCTCACCAACCACCAGCATCACGTGCTGATCGTCGATGACAGCCCGACGGCGCGTGCATTGCTGACAACGCAGTTGAAGCGCTATAATTTCCGCACAAGCTCGGCCGAAAGCGGCGCTGCCGCGCTCGACCTCTTGAAGAAGCACCCGGATATCGGCCTGGTCATCACCGACTATAACATGCCCGATATCGATGGTTTCGAACTGACACGCCGCATCCGCGGCGCCTACGGTCCGCACCAACTGCGCATCATTGGCGTATCGTCCTCGGCAAACCGCTTGCTGTCGGCGCGCTTCCTGAAGGCGGGCGGTAACGATTTCATGCTGCGACCCTTCGTCAATGAAGAGTTCTACTGCCGCGTCAATCAAAACCTCGATACGCTGACAAAAATCCAGACTTTGAGCACGAAAATCGCTCGAAAAGCGTGAAATCCATGCTGTTTTGCTAATTTATACGCTTCGGCGGCTGGAAATGTGACATTTTTGAGTATCCAGCCGCCAAATTCATCATTTTGCCTGACGACTTAACCAATTCGCAACGGCAAGTCGTTTGAATACATCGACGGGAAAACGGATAGCGTTCTGCGGGGGCAGATTCGGTATCCGATAAAAAGATAAGTATCTGAGAGCCAGCGTCCAGGACCAGGAAACGCCTAAGGCTCACTACGGGATTAACGGAACGTGGGTTTTCGGAAAGCGCCGGGGCGGGGGAACGACCTGCAGAAGCATTCGGGCAAACGAATGCTTCTGATCGAGGATTCCCGCATGTTCTCGACAGTTCTCAAACATGGCTTGGAGACGGCGCACGGTATCGACGTCACCCATTGCCCGTCGCTGACGGCGCTCAAGCGCGCCGTCGAGAGTGGCGGGGACTATTCGCTGGCGGTTCTCGACCTCAACTTGCCCGATGCGCCAAATTGCGAAGCCCTCGATTATGTGATCGCGCACGGTATTGCGGCGATCGTCTTCACAGGCTCGTTCAACAACCAGACGCGCGAGGATATTCTTTCACGCAAGGTCGTCGATTGCGTCATCAAGAGCCAGCCCGATTCCATCGGTCACGTCATTAGCGTGGTGGACCGGGCGCTGACCAATGTTCGGACCAACGTGCTTCTGGTCGATTCCGACGATGCTTCCCGTGGTGACCTTCTGGCACTGCTCGAACAGCAGCAGTTCAACGTCGTACAGGCGTGCGCCGGGGCGGAGGCTCTACAGGCACTCGACAGCAGCGATGCGATCGATGTTGTCATCACCGATGTTGCGCTCTCAGACATGTCTGCCTACACCCTGCTGGCCGAAATCCGCCAGCGGCATGGGGAGGACGCTGTCAGTGTGATCGCGCTTGCCGCTGGTGACGATCGCCAGCACGCCGCTCGCTTCCTGCAATGCGGCGGCACGGAATTCATCCAGAAGCCTTTTCTGGTGGAAGAGTTCAACAGCCGGGTTTTCCTGGTCGCCAATATCCAGAAGCGCATTCAGGCTCTGCACAGCATCGCCGCGCGCGACTATCTGACCGATATCTACAACAGGCGCTATTTCTTCCAGTCTGGTCCCAGGCTCGTGGAGCAATGTCTGCGGCGTGGCGAGACGACGTCCATTGCCATCCTCGATATCGACCACTTCAAGCGCCTCAATGACACGTATGGACATGAAGTCGGCGATCTCGTGCTCAAGGCTGTCGCGAAGCGCCTGAAGGTGACTGTCGGCGAGGAGCATCTCTTGGCGCGTCTCGGTGGCGAGGAGTTCGGTGTTCTGTTTAACGGGCTTGATGCCGCCGCCGCGCATGAATATTGCGAAACGCTGCGGCTCGATCTCGCCAGAACGAAAATTACTGCGGACGACGAGGAACTGTCGGTCACGGTCTCGATCGGTCTTGCGACCATCGAAAGCCTTGAATCCTTCGAAAACTACCTCAACGCCGCCGATCAGTTCCTCTACATGGCGAAATATGACGGCCGCAACCGGATCGTCTCGGAACTGACGCTTCTCAAATCCATGGCGTCCTGAACGCGAAAAAGGCGACCGATCGGGCCGCCTTCGCATTTCGTTATTTCCTGAATTGGCTCAGCGAACCGTTTGTAGCGTCAGTTTGCGCTCGGCACGCTCCTGCTGCGGCGAACGGTTGTAGAGTTCGCGATAACACTTGGAGAAGTGCGAGGCCGATACGAAGCCGCAGGCAACCGCGACCTCGACGACCGGCATGGCCGACTGGACGAGAAGGTGGCGTGCGCGGTCGAGCCGGATTTCCAGATAGTAGCGGGCAGGGGAGCGGCCCATTTCCTGGCGAAACAGGCGCTCGATTTGGCGGCGCGACAGGCCGGCGCTGTCAGCGATTTCGAGAAGAGACAGCGGCTCGGACAGATTGCCTTCCATCAGTTCGATAATCGACAGGACCTTGGCATTCTGTACGCCAAGGCGGGCGCGCAGCGGCAGGCGCTGGCGGTCATGTGGGCCGCGGACACGGTCGGTGAGCGCCTGCTCGCAGACGCGGTTGACGAGGTTTTCGCCGAAATCCTGATCGATCAAGTTGAGCATCATGTCGAGCGAGGCTGTGCCGCCGGCGCAGGTGTAGATATTGCTGTCGATTTCGTAGAGGTCGGCATAGACATCGACCTGCGGGAAGCTCTCGGCGAAGCCCGGCAGGTTTTCCCAGTGGATCGCGCAACGCTTACCGGTCAGGAGGCCGGCCGAGGCCAGCACATGGGCGCCCGTACAGAGGCTGCCGACCGAGACGCCGCGATTGTAGACTTCGCGCAGCCAGGCATTGACCGATTTGTTGTTGAAGTCCTCGACATAGATGCCGGAACAGACCAGCACCATGGACGGACGGTTTTCGCCACCGAGAAACTTGCGCTCGTCGGCAAGCGAGGTGTTTACCTCGAGGCCGATGCCGCTCGAGGACAGGACCTGCGTGCCGTCCGTCGAGGACAGACGCCAGGTATAGGCTTCATAGCCTAACATGCGGTTGGCGATGCGGAGCGTTTCGATGGCAGCCGAAAACGGCAGCATGGAAAAGTTCGGCACGAGAAAGAAGACGAGAGATCGCTTTTTGGTCAGTGGCTTGTTCATCGAAGGTTCCCAGCACCGCAGATGTCGCATTTGTCACGTGGAAAAGCGTCATCTGGCTTTCCTGATTACGACATTCGCATGGACGGCTGCGACTGGGAAGAAATAAATGTTTGCGACACACCGGGTGCTGCCGCCGAAAGTGGCGTATGCCTGCGAAAACGCCCAGTATTTTGGCTGTAAGCGACGAATTTGTCGCATTCTACATCGCGGGTGTGACGTGTGACATTTGTCGGCGATTTATCTCGGCGGTTCCGGTTTTCAGTTTGCGACGTTTTGCGATTTCCGTTCTGTGTCGGAAACAGGCCATCTGCGTCATGTGTTGATGCTGCTGTTTCCAAAAATCAAAAAGGGCATTCCGCCATCATGGCAAAATGCCCTTTCATGCGTGGTCTGCGTCTTTGGGACAGGCAGGATCGTCACCCGCTTTTGCCGGTGCCGGATCGTTCATCGTGTCGGCGCGTCCTTGTTGAGCATGTCGGCCGAGGGAAAGCCGATATCCTTCAAGGCGTCGTAGGACAGGCCTTCGAGTTCGCGTTCGGTCCGGTAGCGCTTCCACGATGCGACGGCGCGCGAACGCAGGCTGACGATGGCAGAAGCAACGGACGAGCGTCCGGTCTGCGGTGAATGTTCCAAGCTGAAGAATGCCATTTTCCTGGTTCCTTTTGGAGTGAGGGCTTCAAAAGGTCGCGACCATGGAAAGAGTAATGCGCCTGACCCATTCATCATTCAAGCGAATATAATTGATCTCATGCATCAAGGAATATGATGCTTCTCGCAGACAGAATTTCCGTCGCGTTGACTGTGCAGCAAGGGAAGGACATGCTGTCCAAATAGATTTCCCTGGTATTTTTTGCTGGCATTGCCGCAAGCGCCACATGGAGGCGCTTGCGAAAAAAATGAGAACCATTGCGAGTTTTAGATCAGGAAATCATTCGATCCTGTCGCTGGTGAGGCCCATGAGATGGTGGTCCAGTCTCCGTCCAGGGCATCCATGGCATGATGCGTGTCAAGAGCAGACTGAGTGGCTGCGAGACCAAGCACATCGATCGTGTCGTCTTCCGGGATGAAGAGAGACGCCGGAAGCATCTTTGCGTCGCCTACCTTTCCGGAGGAGTCGCCGAAGTGGAAACTGTCCTGTTCCGACGGAGGCTGGAAGCCGCCGCCGGTGCCCTTGCTGGCTTCGACGACATCCGTGACGGTGATGGTGAATGTTTTCGTCGCCGCGAAGCCATCGGCGTCCTTCACCTCGACCGTGATCGTATCGCTCTTCACTGTTTCGTAGTCGATCGCCTTTGCAACCTGCAATGTGGTGCCGGACAGCTTGAACAGCCCGCCGGCGGTGTCCGTGAGCTTGTAGCTCAGCGCCTTTCCTTCTGGATCGATGGCGGAGAAAGTGCCGGCGGTTTTCCCGATCGCCGTGTTTTCCGCAACGGTCGTTTTGGAAAGGGTGATTGCGCCTGGCGCTTCATTGACGTTTTTGATCGTAACGGCAATGGCCTGTGTATCTGTCAAGCTGCCATTGTCTGTCACCTTGACGATGACATCATAGATATTGTCAGCGCCACCATCCTTCTTCGTTTCGAAATCCGGTGCCGACTTGAAGGCGAGGGCTCCGGTCGTCGCGTTGATCGTGAACAGCGAGGCATCGGCGCCACCGGACAGAGCGTAGGTGCGTGTTGCTCCGGTGTCCGGATCAGTCGAGGTCACCGTCGTGACCGCTGTCGTGTTCTCGTTGATCGAGACGCTTGCGGTCGCACCGCCGCCATTGGACGTAATGGTGGGGGCTTCGTTGACATTGGTCACGGTGACGGCAATTGCCTGCGTATCCGTCAGGCCGCCGTCGTCTGTGACTTTGACGACGAGGTCGTAGATATTGTTCGTGCCGGCATCCTTCTTCGTTTCGAAATCAGGTGCCGACTTGAAGGTGAGGGCGCCGGTCGTGGCATTGATGGTGAACAGCGAAGCATCCGCACCGCCCGAAATGGCATAGGTTCGGGTCGCGCCTGCATCGACATCGCTGGAGGCGACGGTGGTAACGGTGGTCTTGTTTTCCGCGACGGAAATGCTGGCGGTGCTGCTACCGCCATTCGAGGTAATACGCGGCGCCTCGTTGACATTGGTGAGCGTGACGGCGATTGCCTGGCTATCCGTCAGGCCGGTGTCGTCTGTCACCTTGACGACAAGGTCGTAGATATTGTTGCCACCGGTGTCCAGTTTCGTCTCGAAGTCCGGCGCTGCCTTGAAGGCGAGGGCACCGGTCGTGGCATTGATGGTGAACAGAGCTGCATCCGCGCCACCGGAGATCGTATAAGTGCGTGTCGCTCCGGCGTCCTGATCCGTGGCGGTAACGGTGGTGACCGCCGTCTTGTTTTCGGCGAGCGAAATGCTGGCCGTGCCGCCGCCGCCATTCGAGGTGATCGTCGGTGCCTCGTTGACATTGGTGATCGTCACGGCAAGCGACTGCATATCCGTCAGGCCACCATCGTCGGTCACTTTGACAATAATGTCGTAGATGTTGTTGGTGCCGGCATCGAGTTTTGTCTCGAAGCTGGGCGCTGCCTTGAAGGTCAGCGCACCGGTCGCGGCGTTGATCGCAAACAGCGCCGAATCGGCGCCGCCTGAGATCGCGTAAGTCCGTGTCGCGCCGGCATCGACATCACTGGAGGCGACGGTCGTGACGCCCGTCCTGTTCTCGGCAATGGAAATGCTGGCGCTGGTGCCGCCGCCATTGGAGGTGATGCGTGGCGCTTCGTTGACATTAGCGACGGTCACTGCAAGCGCCTGCGTGTCGGACCCGCCGATCGAGATCGCCTTGACGATGACGTCGTAGGTATTGTTGGTGCCAGTGTCCGTCTTCGTTTCGAAATCCGGTGCCGCCTTGAAGGTGAGTGCGCCGGTTGTCGCGTTGATCGTGAATTTGGACGCGTCGGCGCCGCCCGAGATCGAATAGACCCGGGCATCGCCCTCGGGGTCGACGGCAATGACCGTCGTGACGGCCGTGCTGTTTTCCGCCACCGAAACCGCCGCGGTTGCTCCGCCGCCGTTCGAAGTGATCGATGGACCTTCCTCGATATTGGTGACGGTCACCGCGACAGCCTGGGTGTCCGTCAGGCCGAAATTGTCGGTAACCCTCACAGTGACGTCGTAAACGTTGTTCGCCCCCGTATCCGCCTTGGTTTCGAAGTCGGGGCCGGCCTTGAAGGTAAGGACGCCGGTTGCGCTGATCTGGAATTTCGAGGCATCGGCACCCGTCAGCGAGAATTTAACGACGCCGCCATCGGGATCCGTGGCCACGATAGTTGAGACCGCAGTCGTGTTTTCGACGACCGACAAGGCGAGGGCTGCGCCGCCATTCGAGGTGATCGTCGGAGCAGCATGGGCAATCGCCGTCGCCTTCAGGTCGATCCAGTCGAGGCCCAGCAGGGTAAGGCTGGTGCCGGCGGCGAAGTTGATGACGGTGTTGGTATGGTTGGTCTGGTCGATCTTGGACAGCAGTTGGGTGAACGAGGTGAAGGTGCTGAACAGTGCGCTCTTCAACGTATCCTTGGTGATGTCGAAATCGGTAATCTGGTCGTTGCCGCCGCTGTAGATGAACAGGTCTGCTCCGAGCCCGCCGGTCAGGCTGTCGTCACCGGCGCCGCCCGAAAGAGTATCGCTGAGATCGCTGCCGCGCAGTGTGTCGTTGCCCGAGCCGCCGGTCAACTCGAAACGTTCGACGTCCGAGAAGCTCATATGCATGTAGCCGAAATAGTCGCCGCTATCGACTGCATTGACTATCGTGCGGTAATAGGTGCCGCCATAGATGATGTCGTTGTTGGCGCCGCTCCAGTCCATGACCAGCGTATCGGTGCCGTCTCCGCCGGCAAAGCCGTGGCCATAGCCCTGCGAGTTGAAGTTGATCTTGAACGTGTCGTCGCCACCGCCGGCGTCGAAGCCGTTGCCGCTGTAGCCCCACGAGCCGACCGAGGTCTTGGTGCTCAGGCGGGCATCTAGAACATCGTTGCCAAGGCCTGTCTTCAATTGCACGACCTCGATGCCGCGCCAGCTGGTTTCCGTGGCGCCGCCGCTATCGACCACGACATTGGCCGTCTGCGTTGCCTGCAGGGCAAGCGAGAAATTCGCCGCCGTCGTCGAGGCAATCTCGGCGATCACCAGGTCCATACCCGCGCCGCCATTGTAGCTGCCCTTGCCGGCCTTGCCTTCCAGCCGGTCGTATCCGGCACCGCCCGAGAGCGTATCATCGAGCGCGCCGCCGATCAGGTTGTCGTCGCCCGCGCCGCCGTACAACTGGAAGCGCTCGACGCTGGAATAGAAGACATGCATGTAGCCGGAATAGTCGCCGGAATTCACCGCGTTGACCGTCGTCCGGTAATAGCCGTCGCCGGCGATGATGCCGTTGGTCGCGGCACTCCAGTCGATCAGCATCGTGTCCGTGCCGTCGCCGCCGGCAAAGCCGTGGCCATAACCCTGCGAATTGAAGTTGACGCGGAACGTGTCATTGCCGGCACCGGCGTCAAAACTGTTGCCGCTGTAGCTCCAGATGCCGACGAAGGTTTTTGCGTCCAGCCGGGTATCCAGCGTGTCATTGCCGGCGCCGGTCGTCAGTTGAACGACCTCAAGCCCCTGCCATGTTGTCTGAATGTCCGTTCCACTGTTGGACGTGACCGCCGCATTCTGCGTGCTCTGTAGCGCCAAGGAAAAATTCTTTCCGGTATCGCTGGCAACGGTCGCAATGGCGATGTCGGTTCCCGCGCCGCCGTTATATGTGCCCTTGCCGGCCTTGCCGTCCAGCCTATCGGACCCGTCGCCGCCGATCAGGATGTCGTCGAGCGCGGCGCCGATGAGATTGTCGTTGCCGAGGCCGCCGGTCAGCTGGAAGCGTTCGACGCTGGAATAATAGACGTGCATGTAGCCGGAATAGTCGCCCGATACGGCGGCATTGACGGTTGTCCGGAAGTATCCATCACCGGCAATGACGTCATTGGTCGCGTCGGCCCAGTCCATCACGAGCGTATCGATATCATCGCCGGCCGCGAAACTGTGACCGGGACCCTGTGAATTGAAGTTGATCTTGAATGTGTCGTTGCCGGTACCAGAATCGAAGACGTTGCCGCCATAGCCATAGATATCGACGCGAGTCTTGGTCGCGAGTTGCGCATCCAGCATATCGTCGCCACCGGCCGTGACCAGATGGACGACTTCGATGCCGCGCCATTTCGTCTCGATGGCGGTGGTGGCGTTGACGGTCGTCGTGGTTGTCAGGGCCGCTTGCAGCGCAAGCGTGAAGTCATTGGTCGCGTCGCTGGCGACATTCGCGATGGCGAGATCCGTGCCGGTGCCGCCGTCATAGGTTCCCTTGCCGGTCTTGCCCTCCAAACGGTCCGTGCCGGCATTGCCGATCAGGATGTCATCGATGGCGCCGCCGATCAGGTTGTCATCGCCCGCGCCGCCGGTCAGCTGGAACCGCTCGACGTTGGAATAATAGACATGCATGTAGCCGGAATAATCGCCGGAATCGACGGCGTTCACGGTGGTGCGGTAATAGCCGTCACCGGCGATGATGCCGTTGTTGGCGCCTGCCCAATCCATCACCAGCGTATCGACACCGTCGCCGGCCGCGAAGCTGTGGCCGTAGCCCTGCGAATTGAAGTTGATCTTGAACGTGTCGTTGCCGGCGCCGGCATCAAACAGGTTACCGCTATAGCTGTGGATGCCGACACTGGTCTTGTTGGTCAGTTGGGCGTCAAGGGTATCGTCGCCGCTGGCGGTGACCAGTTGCACGACCTCGATACCGCGCCACTTTGTTTCGACGCCCGAGCCGCCATTCACCGTCGCCATGGTCGTCATGGCAGACTGAAGCGCAAGGGTGAAGTTGTTGGTCGCGTCGCTTGCGATTGTTGCTATTGCGATATCGGTGCCGGTGCCGCCGTCATAGGTTCCCTTGCCGGTCTTGCCTTCCAGGCGGTCAAAACCGCCGCCGCCGATCAGGATGTCGTCGATTGCGCCACCGACCAGGTTGTCGTCGCCAAGGCCGCCAGTGAGATGGAACCGCTCGACATCCAAGAAGCTCATATGCATGTAGCCGCCATAGTCACCACTCACGGCGGCATCGACCGTCGTGCGGTAATTGGTGCCCTGGTAGATGATGGCGTTGGTGGCGCCGGCCCAGTTCATTACAAGCGTGTCGGTACCATCACCGGCGATAAAGGCGTGGTCGTAAGCCTGGGCGTTGAAATTGACCTTGAACGTGTCGTTACCTGCGCCGGCGTCGAAACGGTTGCCGTTGGCGCCGTGAATGTCGAGGCGGGTCTTGTTGGTGAGGCTGGCATCCAGCGTATCGTCGCCGCCGCCGGAGGTCAGCAAGACGGTCTCGATGCCCTGCCAGATCGTTTCCAGCGCATTGCCGCTATTGGCAGTGACCGGGCCGGTTTGTGTCGCCTGGAGTGCAAGGGTGAAATTCTTGCCGGCTTCGGAAAGTCCCGAGGCGATAACGATATCCGTTGCCGCGCCGCCATTATAGGTGCCTTTGCCGGTCTTTCCTTCCAGCCGGTCGAAGCCATCGCCGCCGATCAGGATGTCGTCGATGGCGCCGCCGACCAGATTGTCATTTCCAGCTCCACCCGTCAGCTGGAACCGTTCGACGTCGGTGAACGCCATATGCATGTAGCCGCCATAGTCGCCGCTGACGGCGGCGTTGACAGTGGTGCGGTAGTTCGGGCCGTTATAGATGATGTCGTTGTTCGCGCCGGACCAGTCCATGACCAGGGTATCGACCCCATCACCGCCGGTGAAACCGTGCTCATAGCCCTGTGAATTGAAATTGATCTTGAACGTGTCGTCGCCATTGCCGGCATTGAACCAGTTGCCGGCAGCGCCCCAGATGTTGACCGCTGTCTTGGTGGTCAGTCGCGCATCGAGCGTATCGTTGCCGTCAGCGGTTGCCAGATGGACGACCTCGACGCCCCGCCACTTCGTTTCCGCATCGGTGCCGGAGTTGACGGTGATTTCCGCAGATTGCGTTGCCTGCAGTGCGAGCACAAAGTTCTTGCCCACGGCGCTTGCGACCGAAGCGATGACGATATCCGTGCCGTCACCGCCCTGGTATTGACCCTTGCCGCCTTTGCCTTCCAGGCGATCCGTGCCGGCATTGCCGATCAGGATGTCATCCAGCGCGCCGCCGACCAGATTGTCGTCGCTCAGGCCGCCGGTGAGCTGGAACCGCTCGACGTCGGTGAACGACATGTGCATGTAGCCGCTGTAATCACCGCTCACGAGGGCGTTGACGGTGGTGCGGTAGTTGGTGCCGTTGTAAATGATGGCGTTGTTCGCGCCGGCCCAATCCATCACCAGTGTATCGGTTCCATCGCCGCCGGTGAAACCGTGATCGTATCCTTGTGAATTGAAATTGATCTTGAATGTGTCGTTGCCGCTACCGGCATTGAACCAGTTGCCGTGGTAACCATGAATGTTGACGGCGGTCTTTGTGTTCAACCGCGCATCCAGCGTATCATTGCCAGCAGCGGTGGCGAGCTGAACGACCTCGACACCCTGCCATTTCGTTTCGATATCGGTTCCGGAATTGACAATGATTTCAGAGGCCAGTGCGTTCTGCAGGACAAGCGAAAAACTCTTAGGCACAGTCGTCGCGATGCTGGCGATGACGATATCGACTTCGCTGCCGCCATTGTACGTGCCTTTGCCGGCCTTTCCTTCCAGCCGGTCATAACCCGCGCCGCCGACGAGGATATCCTCAAGCGCGCCGCCAATCAGGTTGTCGTTGCCCGCGCCACCGGTCAGGTGGAACCGCTCGACGTCGGTGAAGGACATGTGGGCATAGCCGGAATAGTCGCCGCTGTTCACGGCGCTGATTGTTGTCCGGTAGTTGGTGCCGCCATAGATGATGTCGACTGTTGCCAGCGACCAGTCCATGATCAGCGTATCGGTATCGGCCCCGCCTTCGAACACACTGTTATAGGCATTCTGTCCGGCAAGGTTGAAGACGCCGGTATCGTCGCCGTCACCGCCACGCAGCGTGTCGCCGCCACCGATGCCGATCAGCATGTCATTGCCGCCGAGACCCTCGATCAGCTGGGCATTCTGGTTGCCGGACAGGACGTTATCGAGCGCATTGCCGGTCAGATGGACGTTTTTCAGATTGTCGGTGAGGAACAGGTCCTCGACGTCGACGGCCCAGCTTTCGTTGATGCTGAACGTTGGAATGGCGCCGATATTGGAGAAGCCGCCGGTCGCCAGCAGGATCGTATCGTGGCCACCGTCTTCTTCCTCAACGACGCGGTCGCCCGCACTGTCGAAGACATATGTATCGTTGCCGCCCGCGCCTGAAAGCGTGTCGCTGCCGGCACCGCCGTCGAGATAGTCGTTTCCGGCGGTGCCGAAGATCTGATTGTTGAGTGCATTGCCGGTGGCGCTGCGGGCGGCGCCGGTCAGGTGCAGGTCCTCGATATCGGCGCGCTTGCCGTCTGCGTCGGCAAGGGAATAATCGATCGAGGCGTAGATCGTGTCGTAGCCACCGCCGGTCAGGCGCAGGTTTTCGAAGATGACGGTTTGCAGGCTGTCGACGTAATAGGTGTCGTCTCCCAGTTCACCGACCAGGGTGTCTGTCCCGCCGCTAGCAAAGAAGATATCCTTGCCGTCGCGGCCGTAGAAGGCGTTGTCGCCAGCGCCGCCGAAGAAATAGTCGTCGTGGTCGGAGCCGATGGCACCTTCGATATTGACCAACGTGTCAGTATCGTCATCACCGTGATTGGCATGCATCGACGCGACCGTCCTGCCGCCAGCCGTCTTGCCGCTGTCGGAGAGATTGACCACGACATTCATGTAGTCGACCTGGTAGTCAGTGAGGTCAAAGCCGCTACCGCCATCGATATAGTCGTCTTCCCACTGGCCCATGAGGATGTCGTCGTCACCATCACCATAGAGGAAGTCGTCGCCTTCGCCGCCCTGGACGATATCCTTGCCGCCGCCGCCATGCAGCGTGTCGATGCCTTTTCCGCCCAGCAGCGTATCGACAGCGTCGCTGCCGAACAGTTGGTCAGCACCTTCGCCACCGCTGATCGACGAACCGGCATCGCCGGCAATCAGGATATCAGCATGTCCGCTGCCGTAGATTTCCTCGAAATTGCTGACAGTGTCGATAAAGCCATAGCCGTCGATCGCGGTCCCGGCATCAACAGTGATGGAGTCGATGGTGCGTTGGACGCTGCTGAGGTTGACGACCACACGCGCGGGATCGAAGGCATAGGACAAGCTGTCGGCGCCGTCGCCGCCATCGAGGATATCCGCGCCGGACTTCCCCATGATCATGTCATTATCGACGCCGCCATTGATCGTATTGTCAAGCGCATTGCCGGTGATGGTGTCATTGCCGGCAAAGCCGTCATAGGTCACCTGATGCGGCGTGAGTGTCAGGGAATCGGCACCGGACGTGCCGACGTAGAACCGCTCCCACGGAATGACATAGTCCACCTCGATCGTGCCGAGATCGACATCGAAGGTTTCGTCGAACAGGGTGATCTTGGCGAGATCCCAGTCCTTGGAGAAGGAGATCAGCGGTCCCCAGATAAATTCGAAGCCCAATCCCGGTGCCAGGATGGTGTTGGAAACAGAGGCTTTCAGGATATCGAGGGTCAACTGGCCGTTGATGACCAGGCTGGTCAGGTTGCGCAGTTCGCCCGTCAGGTTGAAGCTGGCATGGACGTTGTGGTTGCCGTAGCCGGCGACAGGCGTGTCGAACACGAAATCGTCACCGAGTTCGCCATTGAGCACCTGACCCGTCTCGGCGACGGTCATGGTGACGGAGATCGGATCGGGGGTGAATTCGAACTTCTGGTCGACCCGGAAATTCAGCGACGCCGTCGTGTCGATCAGATCGAAGTTGAAGCCCAGCACGCCACCACCGGGATCGGTGAACAGGGGAACGGAAACACCGAGCGGCGAAGGGAATCCGAAGAAGGCGGCAATCAGGCCGTCGATATCAAGAGCCGCCTGCACGATGTCGATCGTCGATCCCTCACTGAGGAGATCGGACAGGTCACCTTCCAGTTCCTCTTCCGTGTCATTGGTGGTGAGCGGGTCGAGCGGAACGCGCAACAGGCCGGAAATCAGCGAGCCCGGATAGTTGAAGGGGATCGATCCGTTGACGACGTCGCTGAGATTGGCCTCGAACAGCGTGTTGGTCGTGTTCGGCAGGTTGAAGATCTGGTAGGCGCTCGGCAGATTGGCCGTGAAGGAGCCGATGCTGACGCCGGTCGTCGTGTCGAATTGCGCAAAGGCGCCATAGGACATTGTGACATCGAAATGAAAGTTCGCCGGATCCAGTCCGGACGTCACCAATTGGCCGGAGAGCTGCTTGAAGGCGCTTGTGTCGAAATGGACGATGTCATTCAGGGAGAATTCGGGTGAATCGAGAATGTCGGCATCGATCTCGTAGGCGACGCCCATCGTGCCGAGATCCCATTTCAGATGAGCCGCCAGATTGAACATGGCCGCATAACTGAAGCCGATATCCAGCCCGACACTGACGCCGAGGGCGTTGCCGCCGAGGCTGAAGACACGCTGGTCGGCGAAGTTCAGATTGACGAGAGTGTAGGTCTGGTCGATGTTCGGGCTATTCGGACCCCACATCGGCAAATCATCGATCGAAAACGACAGTTGCGTCGTGTCAGTCATGCCCGAGCTCCCCCACAGACTGAAATTATTATTTTTGCATTGCAATAAAATTACTATGAAAGACTTCGTTTACCATGTGTATATCTGTTTTTTAGGAAGAAGTGAAACATCTTCGAGCATCTGCCCAAGAAAATTGCAAAACATAGCTAAAATGGGTGAGGAGAGTGTTTGGAAGGGCAGGCTCACCCGCGCTTCTGCTTTAAATCTCTGCTTTTTCGCGAAAAATAAGCAGATTCACGTTGTGGTCGCGTCAGTGCATCCGATGCGTGTCGGTATTTTTAATCTTTAGCTAAACTTGTGATTGTCGGAATTGTTTCTATTTATCGTCAAGAATTATTCCGTGGAGAAGGGACGAGGCCGGCCAGGTGAGGCCGACCTCGTCGAAAGATGATCAATCTTCTTCCTGGAAGACTGCTTCGCGCTTTGCCTTGATCGACGGCAGGAAGACGATGACCAGGATGGCAGCCGCGACCAGCAGCAGGCCAGCACTGATCGGCCGTGTGATGAAGGTGGTCGCATCGCCGCGCGACAGGATCATCGCCCGGCGGAGGTTTTCCTCCAGCAGTGGCCCGAGAACGAAGCCGAGCAGCAGCGGCGCTGGTTCGCAACGCAGCTTGACGAGCAGATAGCCGGCCAGGCCGAAGAAGGCGACAGCATAGAGGTCGTAGACGTTGGAATTGACGCTGTAGACCCCGATCGAGCAGAAGGCCATAATGATCGGGAAGAGCACGTAATAGGGCACGGTGAGCAATTTCACCCAGAGCCCGATCAGCGGCAGGTTGAGGATCACCAGCATCAGGTTGCCGATCCACATGGAGGCGATGATGCCCCAGAACAGGGCCGGCTGTTCCGCTGCCACGTTCGGGCCGGGGACGATTCCCTGGATGATCATCGCGCCGACCATCAGCGCCATCACCGGATTGGCTGGAATACCAAGCGTTAGGAGCGGAATGAACGACGTCTGCGCGCCGGCATTGTTGGCCGATTCCGGACCGGCGACGCCGGCGATGGCGCCATGGCCGAATTCCTCCGGTGTCTTCGATATGCGCTTTTCGACCGTATAGGATGCGAAGGCGGCAAGGATGGCGCCGCCGCCGGGCAGGATGCCGAGCGCCGAGCCGATGGCCGTACCGCGCAGGACAGGACCGAACATGCGCCTGAAATCGTCGCGTGTCGGCAGAAGCCCGCTGACCTTGGCCATCAGGAGGCTACGGGTCTTTTCACCTTCGAGGTTGCGCAGGATTTCGGCGATGCCGAAAACGCCGACCGCCACCGCAACGAAGTTCAGCCCATCGGCATATTCACGGATGCCGAGCGTAAAGCGTGGCGAACCGGTATAGATGTCGGTGCCAACGAGCCCGAGCAGGAGACCGAGCGCGACCATGGCCAGCGCCTTGACGATCGAGCCGTGCGCCAAAGCGATCGAGGAGACGAGGCCGACGATCATCAGCGAGAAATATTCTGCAGCTCCGAATTGCAGCGCGATGCCAGTGAGTGGAATGGCGAAGATCGCCACCAGGAAGGTGGAGACCGTCCCGGCGAAGAACGAGCCGAGAGCCGCTATGGACAAGGCGGCGCCGGCCCGGCCTTTGCGCGCCATCTGGTAGCCGTCGATGGCGGTGACCGCAGACGAGGATTCGCCGGGCATGTTGATCAGGATCGCGGTGGTCGAGCCGCCATATTGCGCACCGTAATAGATGCCGGCCAGCATGATCAGCGACGAGACCGGTTCCAGCTGGAAAGTGATCGGCAGCAGCATGGCGATGGTTGCCGTGGCGCCGATGCCGGGAAGAACGCCGATCAACGTGCCGAGCAGCACGCCGATCAGGCAGAAAAGCAGGTTTTCCGGTGATCCGGCCGTGGTGAAGCCGAGAGCGAGATTGTCGAAGAGTTCCATCGCGATATCCTTACAATCTGACCCAGGGGCCGAAGCGCTCGAAGGGCAGGCCGAGCGCGTAGCTGAAAACGGCAACCGAGAAGATCGTCAGGGCGATCGACAGGATGATGGCGGTCACTGGCTTCATGCGCTGCGAGGCGAAGCAGGCGATCAGGGCGGTGAAGAACAGCGACGGCACGAAGCCGAGCCCGCGAACCGTCAGGCCGAAAAAGATCGGCGCCGGCAGGATGAACAGCATGCCGCGCCAGGCGATCGGGCCGAGCGGTTCCCCCTCGACACGCGCCGATTGGATGAGGATGACGAGGCCGAGCAGGGAGAGGACGCCGGCAAGCAGCAGCGGGAAGTAACCAGGCCCCATCTTAAAGGCCGTGCCGAGTTCCAGATCCAGGCTTTGATAGATGAAGAAGCCGCCGAGCGCCATGAAGAGCGCACCACACAGCGCATTGGTCGTATCGAAGGATAGGGATTTCATGATGCCTCCTTGAAATCCGGCCGTTCCGCCGTGCTCTCCTGAACGAGATACATGGGCGGACGCCTTCCCCTCAATGGGAGAGGAAGGCGGGACAGGCTTGGCTTTGCGGGAATGAGGATCAGTCGGCGTACTGGCCGGCCGCTTCGATCACCGGCTTCCAGCGGGCGATTTCGCTTTCGAGCTTGGCCTTCAGCGCGGCGGGCGTCGCGTCGGCGTCCGACGAAGGCACCGTGCCGAGTTCGGCAAAGCGGGCGACAACGTTCGGGTCCTTCAGCGCGACTTGAAGGGATTTCGAAAGGCGGTCCGTGGCTTCCGTCGGCGTACCTTTTGGGGCATAGATGCCGTGCCAGATGCCGACCTGGAAATCGGCAAGGCCACCTTCGGCAGCCGTCGGGACGTCCGGCAGGACGGGCAGGCGGGCAGGCGAGGTCACGGCATAGGCCTTGATCGTTCCGCCCTGGATCTGCTTGGTGGTGTTGGTGGTCTGGTCGCACATGATATCGACCTGGCCGCCGAGCAGATCGGTCATCGCCGGACCGGTGCCCTTGTAGGGAACAGTCGTCAATGGCGTCTGGATGGCACTCATGAACATCATGCCGCAGAGATGCGAGGCAGCGCCGATGCCGGCATTGGCGACCGTCACCGTGTCCTTGTTGGCCTTGACGTAGTCGATCAGGCCCTTGAGGTCGGTCGGCTCGAAATCCTTGCGGGCGACGATGGTCATCGGCACGTCGGTGACGAGGCCGACATATTCGAAGGCGTTGAGCGTGTCATAGGCGAGCTTGCGGTAGAGCGTGGCAGAGGTCGCCATGCCGATGTGATGCAGGAGAATGGTGTAGCCGTCCGGATCGGACTGCGCGACACGGCCCGCACCGAGCGAGCCCCCGGCGCCGCCGACATTTTCCACAATGATCTGCTGGCCGAGATCCTTCGACATGGATTCAGCGACGAGGCGGGCGACGGTGTCTGTCGGGCCGCCGGCCGCGAACGGCACGACCATGGTGATGGTGCGTTCGGGATAACCCTCGGCATGCGCGGAAACGGAAATGAACGACATGGCGGCCAGAGCCGTGGCGCCAAGCATGGTTTTCAGAATGTTCATCGAAGTCCTCCCGGATGATGTATGGCCAGCCGGCGCAGCTCCTCCCGCGCCGTTTCTGGATGACCATTTGTGAGGCTCATGCGCGGCGGCGGGCAACCGATCTTGTGACCGGCGAATAGGATTTATGGATGAGTGCAGCGCACCATGGGTGGGATCGGAAACAAATGCACCGGATGATGGGTGGATTTCCACCCATTCGCGTCCATCAGGCGGCGTAGTCGTCGTCCGTGGACGAGAGTTTCTTGTCGAGACCGTATTTCTGCATCTTCTCGTAAAGAGTCTTTCGGGAGATTCCCAAAAGCTCGTAGACCGGCCGAAGGCTGCCGCCATGGGCTGCAAGGGCGCTGGCGATGATGCCGCGCTCATAGCTCGCGACCTTGTCGGCGAGGCGTTGCGGTTCGACTGCTGCCTGTCCCTCGTCCGGTTTCAGGTCGAGACCGAGCACGAGGCGATCGGCGGCATTGCGCAATTCTCGAACATTGCCCGGCCAAGCGCGTTCTGCGATCTCGGTCATCAGGTCCGGCGGCACATCGATATCGCTCCGCAGATAACGGGCGGCGGCTTCACGGACGAGCTGCAGGAACAGGAGCGGAATATCGGACCTCCGCTGGGCAAGTGAGGGTACATGCAGGGTCGCGACATTCAGCCGATAAAGCAGGTCGGCGCGAAAGCGGCCGGCGGCGACCTCCGCTTCCAGATCGACCTTGCTCGTGGCGATGAAGCGGACATCGAGGGGAACGGGTTCGTTCGAACCCAGCCTAGTGATCACCCGTTCCTGCAGCACGCGCAGGAACTTGGCCTGCAGGTCATAGGGCAGGGAGCCGATCTCGTCGAGCAGGATGGTGCCGCCGCGGCCATGCTCGAACTTGCCATAGCGTGGCCTGAGTGCGCCTGGAAAGGCGCCGGCCTCATGGCCGAACAATTCGCTTTCGATCAGGTTTTCCGGAAGGGCGGCGCAATTGATGGCGACGAAGGGGCGATCGGCTCGGGCGCTGATATCGTGCAGGGCGCGGGCGACCACTTCCTTGCCGGCGCCGGTCTCGCCGATGACAAGCGTATCGGCATCCGTGGCGCCAATTGCGCGCAATCGGTATCGGAGATCGACCATGGCCTGGGTGCGACCGGGAAGCCGGGCCTCGATATCGTCACGCTTACCGGCAACCGCCCGCAGGCGGCGGTTTTCGAGCACGAGATTGCGGCGATCGAGCGCGCGGCGCGCGATCCCAGCCAGATTTTGTGCTGTGAAGGGTTTTTCGAGGAAGTCGTAGACACCCTCGCGCATCGCCTTGACGGCCAGCTGGACATCGCCGTGTCCGGTTACCAGAATGACGGGGATTTCCGCGTCGACCTCCCGGATGCGCTGCAGCAGCGTCATGCCGTCCATGCCGGGCATGCGGATGTCACTGATCACCACGCCGGCAAAGCTGTAGCCGACCAGTTCCAGCACATCCTCGGCGCTGGAAAACGTGTCTACCTCCAACCCGAAGAGTTGCAGCGCTTGCGCCGTTGATCGCCGCATTTCTTCTTCGTCATCAATGAGGAGTATCCGCGCTTCGCTCACTCGGCTGCCTCCTGTGCCGCCGTCGCGGCCTCCAGCTCGATCAGGAAGACGGCACCGCCCTCCGGGTGATTGGAGACCAACAGGCTGCCGCCGAAATCCTTGATGATATTGTAGGAGATTGACAGGCCGAGACCCAGACCCTTGCCGACGCCCTTGGTGGTGAAGAACGGATCGAAGATACGCTCGGTGATGGCAACGGGAACGCCGCGGCCGTGGTCGCGGATCGTCAGCGTGACCCTTTCGCCGTGTTGTTCCGCAGTCAGGTGGATACGCCGGTCGGCCAATCCTTCGACGGCATCGGCGGCATTGGTGATGATGTTGACGAGAACCTGCTGCAGGCGCACGGAGCCGGCTCTGACCATCGTGCCCGGCTGACCGAGGTCGATCTGCAAATCCGCGTCCGCCGTCTTCAGCCGCGCCGAGACGATTTCGAGCGTATCGGCAACCACGGCCTCCAGCGCGACCGGCCCAAGCTTCTCGTTCGGCTTGCGGCCAAAATTGCGTAAGTGCCGGCTGATGGACGCCATGCGGTCGATCAGGCCGGAGATGCGCCGGACATTGTCGCGGGCTTCGGGAACACGTTCGAGGTCGATCAGCATGGCGGCGCTGTCAGCATAGGTCTTGGCGGCCGCCAGCGGCTGGTTGAGTTCATGGGAGAGGGCGGCCGACATCTGGCCGAGACCGGCGAGCTTTCCTGCCTGGATAAGGTCTGCCTGGGTCTTGCGCAGTTCCTGCTCGGTCAGCCGCCGTTCGGCGATCTCCAGCTCAATGCGCTGGTTGACCAGGGCGAGGTCGGCGGTGCGTTCTTCCACCCGATGTTCCAGTTCGTTGCGGGCTTCGAGCTGCAAGCGCATACGCTCCTGCAGCCGGGCGCGCCGTTGCAGGACGATGGCCAGCGCAAGAGCGGCAAGGCAAAGGAACAGCACGATGGCGACGATCATGGTCCGCGCCTGGGCGTGGACGGAGGCGGTGTCCATCAGCACGTTCACCGTCCAGTCGGCTTCCGGCATATAGTGCGACAGGATCAGGTATTCCCGGCTATCTGCGGTGGTCGTGGTCATCAGTTGATGGTCGTCCAGCGTGCCGCGCCTGATCGGCAGGGGCTTCAAAACTGCTTCGGCATAACGACGTGAGGCCTGTGTGCGTGCCAGGCGTTCGCTGTTCAGCGGCAGAATCCCCGAATAAAGCCATTCGGGGCTTCCGGTCATGAAGATGATGCCTTCGGGATCGGAGACGAAGATCTTGTATTCGCCGCCGCGCCAGGAGGTTTCGATCGAGTCGATATCGACCTTGAAGACGATGACGCCGCTGATTTTTTCCTCGAGGTAGACGGGCGAGGCGAAGTAGTAGCCCCGCTTCAGGGATGTCGTGCCAAGCGCATAGAAACGCGACTGCCTGCCCTTCGCCGCATCCTGGAAATAAGGGCGATAACTGAAATTTTGGCCGATGAAGCTTGCCGGCTGATCGTAATTGCTGGCCGCGATCGTGTTGCCGTCCAGCGTCATCACGTAGATGTCGGAGGATTCCAGCAGCGTGTTGATCTCTTTGAGGTAGATGTTTGCCGTGTCGCGCAGCGTCTTGTCCTGCGGATGGGCAATGAGATCCTTGATGCCGTCATGATCGGCGATCAGTGCGGGCAGGGGCTCGTAGCGGCTGAGGTGCCCGCTTAATGCTGATGCGGCAAGGCGCAACGCCGAGCCCGCCTGCAGCGACGCCTCGTTCATATAGCTGCGCGTCGCCAGCGCACCGCCCTGAAAGATCACGGCGGCGAGAATGAGCGGAACGAGGCACAGGGCCACAAGGCGGATTTTGACGGACTGCAAGGCTCCTCCCTCGTTGCTCCCTCGCTCGGGAGTTTAGAGATCAACGCCCCCTTTTCCAAGGGGCGTTGATGCGAGAGAGGAATGGCAGCCGTTTCGACTGTGGTCGGTGTGTGTCGAAATCCATCAGGAAAGCGCGATTACCGTGCCGTCGGCGAAGGCGAGATCCTGCTGCAGGCTGGAGGGCAGATGCCGGATCTCGCGGGTCGTTGCCTTGCGAATCTGAGCGATCCGATACCGATGATGGCCGTTGACGAGAGGGGCCAGCAGGCTGTGAACCGCAGAGGACATACCGGATGCATGCATTGCGGCAGTGTTCGAATGGATCGGCGCCGTATCGTGTTGCAGGGACATGGGAGGCTCCTTTCTGATGTCTGCCTGTTTACAACTTGACTATCTGCTTCTGTTGATGTTCAATCAAACGAAATGAAGTGATCATTTCTTTCAGAAAAACTGATCCGTGAGGTTCCCATGAACATGATGATGCGGCATGTCCTTCCGCTCCTCGAACTGGACATCCTCAAGACATTTGTCGCGATCGCCGAAACCGGAAATTTCACCACGGCGGCGGAAACCGTCTACCGGACACCGTCGGCTGTCTCCATGCAGATCAAGAAGCTGGAAGAGACGCTTGGTTGCGTTCTTTTCCTGCGCGATGCGCGCTCGGTGTCGCTGACGCCGAAGGGAGAGGTGCTGCTGGGCTTCGCGCGGCGCATGCTGGCGCTGAACAATGAGGCCGTTTCCCGCTTCCTGCTGCCCGATATGAACGGCGTGGTGCGTGTCGGCGCGCCCGAGGATATCGGCGAGCGCATTCTGCCTGAAGTGCTCAAGCGTTTTTCCGAGTCCTATCCGAATGTCACGGTCGATGTGACGATCGGCAACAGCAGCGTCATGCGCAAGCGGGTGGAAGAGCATCGCATGGACATCGCCATCTTCAACAGCATGACTGGCGAAAATACCGGCGGCGGAGAAATCCTCGTGTCCGAAAAGCTCGTCTGGGCTGGCATCAAATGCGGCACGGCCCATACGCGCCAGCCCCTGCCGATTTCGATGTGGGAAGATGGCTGCGTCTGGCGGGCGAACGCTGTCGATCAGTTGAACCAAGCGGGCAAGCCGTTCCGCGTCGCCTTCCTCAGCGCCCATACGACCGGCCAGCGCGCCGCGATTCTTGCGGATCTCGCCGTCGCGCCGCTGCCGCGCTATCTCGTTCAGGGTGAACTGGTGGCTCTGGGCGAAGCCGAAGGCTTGCCGGATCTCGGCCATTACAGCATCGGCCTGCAACTGATCGACAATGCGTCAGCGCCTGTGTTGGCGGTCGCCGAACATGTCCGGGACGCCTTTGTCGGGTTGCTATGAACGATGATTCGGGCGGCGTTCAGGCGTCGCCCGCCTTCAGCCAGCGCAGCACCTTGATCTCGTCATCCTCCATCCAGCGCGTCAATGTCACGCTCCGGCTCGGCCGCATCTTCAGAAGGCCGGCGAGCGATCCCTCTTCGAAATCGTCGAAGACCTTCGGATGGATATAGGATGAGCGGCAAACGGCCCGGGTATTGACCAGCCGTGCCGCAACGGCGTCGATAACATCGTTAACCTGGCGTTTTCGTTGCCGCTCACTCTGTCCCGGCTCAATGGCTGCGAGCGCCGTTGCCGCCATTCGCGTTGCCCCCCAAGTGCGGAACTGCCGTGAGCTGAATTCGGCCCCGGACGCATCGCGGATATAGGCGTTGACGTCCTGCGAGCGGATCGGATGCCGGTTGTCATCCTCGTCAAGATACTGGAACAACTGTTGCCCCGGCAATTCCTGCAGCATACGGATGGATTTGGTGATGCGCCGGTCGCTGTGGCTCAGCCGCCATTCCTTGCCGGATTTGCCCTTGAAGTTGAAATGGACGCTGGAGCCTTCGATCTTCACATGCCGGTTGCGCAGCGTCGTCAGCCCGTAGGAGCCGTTTTCCTCGGCATAGGTGGCATTGCCAACGCGAATATAAAGATTGTCGAGCAGCCAGACGATGGTCGCCAGCGCCTTATCCATTCCGGGTTTTCGCAGTCTGAGGTCGGTATCGACCCGCTCGCGGATTTTCGGCAGTCGGGAGGCAAAATCGGCGAGCTGCGCAAATTTGGTCTTGCCACGTTCCGCCGACCAATCCGGGTGATAGCGATATTGTTTGCGTCCGCGCACATCGTAGCCGGTGGCCTGAAGATGCGAGTTCGGATCGATCGAAATCAGGACATCGGTATAGGCCGGTGGAATGGCAAGCGCGGCGATCCGGTCGAGTTCATCCCGGTTCTCGATTCGCTTGCCATCGGCGTCATAATAGAGAAAGGCGCGCTTTCCGGGCTTGCGGGTGATGCCGCCGTCGAGGTTGGAGAGATAGACAAGCTGCGCCGCTGCCGGTTTGGCAGGGACTGCAATGTCGGGCGCCGTTTTGCGGGTGTAAGAAAGCATCTGATCCACAGTGACGCAAGAACGCCATGTCGATCATTTGGTTCCACCACTTTGCGTGCTCAGTCGCGGCTGCGGCGCCGGCGTCTGCCGCCACCATCACCACCGTCGTCGGACACCACCTTGCGCTCGGGCAGGGTGACGACCTTGGCGAGTTCAGGGAAGGCATCGACCTTGTTCGGCATGGCCATCGCATTGACGAAAAGCTGCTGAAAATTGGGTTCCAGCGCGGTCTCGATCTTCTCGATATGCGCGACGGTCTTTTCAATCTCCCGGCGATGGTCGCGGTTGAGCAGTGCCATCAGCGCGCCCGTGCCGGCAGCATTGCCGACGGCCTTGACCTCGTTCAAGTCGCAGTCCGGGATAAGGCCTAGCACCATGGCGTATTTCGGGTCGATGAAGGAACCGAAGGCGCCGGCAAAGCGAATCGTGTCGACATGCTCGACACCCAGCTTTTCCATCAGCAACTTGATGCCGGCATAAAGCGCGGACTTCGCCAGTTGGATGGCGCGGATGTCGTTCTGCGTCACCGTGATACGCTGTTCGCCGTCATGCAGCAGGTAGGAGAAGGTTCGGCCGTTCTGCAGGATGCGCGGGCTGCGCTCCGCCATCGAGCCATCGACAACGCCATCTTCCGAGATGACACCAGCAAGATACATTTCCGCGACGACCTCGATGATCGCCGAGCCGCAGATGCCGGTGACGCCGACGCTGGCGGCCTGCTCGGCAAAGCCCTCTTCATCGGACCATTTTTCGACACCGATGACGCGAAATTTCGGCTCCAGCGTGACCGGATCGATACGGACACGCTCGATCGCGCCGGGAGCCGCGCGCTGGCCGGAGGAGATTTCGGCACCTTCGAAGGCCGGACCGGTGGGCGAGGAGGCGGCGACGACGCGCTGGCGATTTCCGAGCACGATTTCCGCATTGGTACCGACGTCAACGAGCAGCATCATGCGATCCTGCCGGTAGGGACCTTCGGAAAGGGTAGCACCTGCCGCATCCGCGCCGACATGACCGGCGATGCAGGGCAGGGTATAGAGCCGCGCGCCCCGATTGACGTCGATATCGATCTCATGCGCCCAATATTGGAGCGCGCCGGAAACGGCGAGCGCAAAGGGCGCCTGGCCGAGTTCCGTCGGGTCGATGCCGAGGAACAGATGGTGCATGATGGGGTTAGCCACAAATACCATGTCGAGAATGTCGTGCCGATCGACCTCGCCTTCGGCGCAGACCTTGCCGATCAGGCCATTAATGGCCTCGCGCACCGCCTTGGTCATGGCTTCCCGACCATCGGGGTTCATCATGACATAGGAGACACGGCTCATCAGGTCTTCGCCGAATCGAATCTGCGGATTTGACGTGCCGGAGGAGCCAACGATGCGGCCCGACAACAGCGACACGAGATGCATGGCGATCGTTGTCGAGCCGATATCGCAGGCGATGCCGTAGGCCTCGTTCTTCAGACCCGGATAAAGGGCGACGATGAAGGGACGCGATGAGTCCATGTCGCGATGGATTGCAGCGGTGACGCCCCAGTTGCCCTTGCGAAGAATCGACTGCACCTGCGGGATGAGGTGCGGTGCCACCAGCAGATCTTTCCAGCCCCAGTCCTTTTCGAGCATGACCTTCAGACGATCGAGGTCGCCGAGCGGCTTGTGCATGTCGGGCTCGTCCACCTCAACATAGCAGAGCTGGACGGCGGCATTGCGCTCGATGACACGGTCGCTGGCAGCCTTGCGCACCACCTGGGCATTGACGACGGTATCCTGCGGCACGTCGATGACGAGATCGCCCTGAATCATCGCCGAGCAAGACAGGCGGCGGTTTTCCGGAAGGCCGCGGATCTTGTCGTAGCGTTCCTCCTTCGGGCCACGGGCCGAGATGTGGTCATTGGAGGAGACGATCTTGTGCTTGGCGAAATTGCCTTCCTGAACTTCGATCTGACAGCGCCCGCAGGTCGCGCGACCGCCGCAGACGCTCTCGACATAGACGCCGAGCGAGCGGGCGGCATCAAGCACCGGCGTGCCGACGGGAAAACGCCCGCGTTTGCCCGACGGCATGAACAGGACGAGAGGATCGCTTTTGTTTTCCTGGGCGGACACGGTCAGATCATTCCTATCAGGTAAGGCGCCGTACATTGGCTCGGATCCTTTTGCCGTATGGTTTGAGAGCAGCCACCGCAACGCGATCGGACGCGCCCGAGAGACCGGCACAGGTGCCGGTCGCCAGCGCTGTCGCGGCGATCATGCCTTCGTTCACCATGGCGAGATTGACGGCCATCGCGCTTTCGGCGGCCGCAGACAGTTTTTCGGTGATCATCTGGCCGATCTCCGCCGGTCCGGCCGCAGATCCGCTCATGCCCGACACGGCAAGGTCCTGCATTCGGGAGGATATGACCATGGGAGCCTGAAACCAGAGGCTCGCAAACTCGGTGAGCAGATCGGCACTGAAAAACATTAGTTCTCTTTTCCGGGCGGTTATTCCGCCCTAGCGCTTGTTCCGGCACGTCCGGCGCGGCCGCCACGGCGACCGCCACCGGCACCGGCCGGAGATGCCGCGGCAGCAACAGCGCCACCTTCGGCCGGCTTGTGATCACGATAGGTCATGATCCAGTTGCCGCAATTCGGGTCCGTGCCGTTCAGGACGTTGGCCGCGCGAACGGCTTCCATTTCCTGTGGGCGGCAGGGATTCATGATGGCCGACGTCATGCCCGCACCGATGACCATGGGGATGAAGCCGGCGTTGATGCCGTGGCGATGCGGCAGGCCGAACGAGATGTTCGACAGGCCGCAGGTGGTGTTGACCTTCAGTTCGTTGCGCAGGCGGTGCAGAAGCGCGAAGACCTGACGGCCAGCATCGCCCAAGGCGCCGATCGGCATGACAAGCGGATCGACAACGATATCGTGCGGCTTGATACCATAGTCCATGGCTCGTTCGACAATTTTCTTCGCAACTGCGAAACGAACGTCCGGATCCATCGAAATGCCGGTCTCGTCGTTGGAGATGGCGACGACTGGAACGTCGTATTTCTTGCAAAGCGGCAGGATGGCCTCGAGCTTTTCTTCCTCGCCGGTGACGGAATTGACCAGCGGCCGCCCCTTGGCGACCTTGAGGGCGGCTTCGATGGCGGCAGTCACGGAACTGTCGATCGACAGCGGCACGTCGACGAGGCCCTGGACGATTTCCATCGTCTGCACCAAAAGGCCTGGCTCCGTCTCGTTCGGGTTGACGGACGTGACGCCGGCGTTGACGTCGAGCATGGTCGCGCCCGCAGCCACCTGCTCCAGCGCATCCTTGATGACCGTGTCGAAATTGCCTTCGATCATTTCGGCGGCCAGCTTCTTGCGGCCGGTCGGATTGATCCGCTCGCCGATGACGCAGAACGGCTGGTCGAAGCCGATGATGATTTCGCGGGTGGCGGAGGCAACGATGGTGCGGGTCATGTCTGATCCTCTGGTGCGGTGGGGCGCTTGATCTCTGTCATGCGCCGGAAGGGATTGTCAAAGGCTCGGCCTCCCGACCGAACCTGTTGTACTCAAATTTGTTCAGTGCGGGCGATGGGCCGCGACATCGGCCATTTCCTGCGGATTTTCGGTCTTGCCGTCCTTCAGCGATTCCATCCGCTCGGCCACTCGGTGATCGCCAGGATTTTCCTCGCGCTTCCAGGGTGTACGTCCCTTCAGGACACCGGATTCATGCACGATCTCGGCGACATATTCTTCCTGGCGATAGGCCATCACGTGAACGCCGGAGACGCCCTGGATTTCCTTCACCTCGTTGATGATGTCGATGCAGAGCTGCTTGCCTTCCTTCTTCTGGTCCTGCGCGCCTTCGAGCCGCTTGATGATCGCATCGGGAATATGGATGCCCGGCACGTTGTTGCGGATCCAGTTGGCCGTCTTGGCGGATGCCAGCGGACCGACGCCGCAAAGGATGTAGCATTTCTCGTCAAAGCCGAGATCGCGCACCTTCTTCATGTATTCCCGGAACATCGGAACGTCGAAACAATACTGGCTCTGAACGAACTGCGCGCCGGCCTCGATCTTCTTCCCCAGGCGATAGGGACGGAAATCATAAGGCGGCGCGAACGGATTGATTGCAGCACCGAGAAAGACCTGCGGCGGCGTCGTCAGCTTGCGGCCGGAGAGGAATTTCGAATTGTCGCGCATGACGCGCACGGTTTCGAGCAGCGACATGCAGTCGAGGTCGAAGACGGGTTTTGCGCCCGGCTGATCGCCGGCCTGTACGCCGTCGCCCGTCAGGCACATGATGTTGGCCACGCCCATGGCGGCAGCCCCCAGCACATCGCCCTGGATGGCGATGCGGTTCTTGTCGCGGCAGGCGATCTGCATGATCGGCGCGTAACCCATGCGGGTCAGCAGTGCGCAGATGCCGACCGAGGACATGTGGCAGTTGGCGCCGGAGGCATCGACCGCGTTGATGCCATCGACCCAGCCTTCGAAAATGGCCGCGCGCTCGTAGACATCCTCGGGATTGGCGCTGTCGGGCGGGTTCAGTTCGGCCGTGACGGCAAACTCGCCGCGGCGCAGGACACGCTCCAGACGGCCACGCGAGGAATGGCCGGGCAGGGGATCGAGCGGAAGATGGCGGCCAAGGGGATTTTCATCGATATGGGCCATGGTGTCAGGCGTCCTTTGCAGCGGCTGCTGCTTCACGGGCTTCAGCGGCCTGCGCGGTCACGCGCAGCCAGGACGACGTCTCCCGCAGCGACTGGTTGACGGGTTTTT
The DNA here is from genome assembly GCF_001425605.1 of Rhizobium sp. Leaf453. Classification (GTDB taxonomy): domain Bacteria; phylum Pseudomonadota; class Alphaproteobacteria; order Rhizobiales; family Rhizobiaceae; genus Pararhizobium. The sequence continues at coordinate 405,153 of NZ_LMRG01000023.1, forward strand.
GCACGTTCAGGATCGCATCCCCCTTCACCATGTTGCGCGAGCCTTCCCAGGCCTTGACCCAGACACAGGGCATGTCCGGCTCGACTTCACAATTGCCATTGGCGCGAACGCCGCCACAGGGACCGTTGCGCAACTGCTTGGGGCAGTTCATCGGGCAGGACATGCCGGTCGATGAGAGCGCGCATTGGCCGCACATGCGACAGTCGAACAAGAGACCCTTCACGTTGCGCTCGATGAAGGTGATCGGCGCTTCAACACGGTTGTAACCGACGGCTTTCCAGAGCGGATGCAACAGCAGGAACACATCGGCGAAACGGTGGTAGAACCATTCGAGAAAGCGGGAATGACGCACGGCCCACAAACGGATCGTGTAGCTTCGGCGGGCGCGGCGGTTGGGCGAGACACCCGAAGGAGTGTAGGCGCCGGTCGCGGCCTTCTTGGCGGGGGCGGCATTGCCGGGTTTTGCGTCAGCCATTGTCTTTTCCACCGGATTTCACGAGAGCGACCAGTCGCTCCCGGTCATAGGCCGCCTCGAGTTCGGCTGCGGCCTTGTCCGCTTCCATTTCCAGATCGTCGGAAACGGGCGTCGGGTCGGCCTTTCGCCATTCGGCGAGATAGTCACCGCTGTCGGCCGCCCCGGTGCGCATGGCGCACATGTCGATCGCCTCGGTAAAGCGCAGGGTGAGTTCGCGCTTGGCGGTCTTGCGACCCTGCTTGATGATGACCTGGGCGGGAATGTCGCGCCAGTAAACGATAATGCGGTCTGCCATATGCCCGAAATCTCCTCCGGCCTGACAATGCGCATATACGCGCATCGGGGCTCACCTTGGCACGACGCGCGTCATGCTCAAAAGCGACCTATCTTGTCTGTCGGCGATATAACTACCAGATGCCGCGCGAGATGCCATTCCAGAGCCATGTCCAGATCGGCGGATGATACCATTGTCGCGAAGGACCGTTTGCCGTCAACGGTTTGAGCGTGCCGGACAAGGCGTCCTCAATGGCCTGGATGACGATGTCGGTGGACGCCGCCGTCTGCAACAGCGGGTAGGTGTGCATCGTGTCGCTTTTCGACGGCTTGATGCGCGACTGGTAAAGGATGCCGCCCGTATCGACACCGGCATCGACCAGATGCACCGTGGCGCCGAAATTATCCTCATCGTTCTCGACCCGCGCCCAGTATCCGCCCATCAGTCCACGATATTGCGGATTGATGCCCGCGTGGAAATTGATGACGGGGCAGGGGATGGTTGCCAGCGTTGCCGGCGACAGCATGCGGCAGCTGACAAGAAAGATGACGGCTGGCTGGAGTGTCCGGATATGCCGGACCGCCTGCTCGCTGTTGATCGATTCCATGGATGTGATCGGGATTGCCGGATCGATGCGGTCGCTGACCCCGTAATTACGAATGATGTCGTCGGATCGCTGCTCGGTGAGCCGCTTGCCCAGTCGTGAGGCGATCATTGTCGCAAGCTGGCCGACGGCGGTGATCCAGCCGAGTTTGCGGGCGCGCCGCTTGACGAAGACAGACTTGGATTCCGGTTGTTCCTGCAACACAGCGACGTCGACAAAACGCGATGCCAGCGTATTGATCAGGATTTGCGGGTTTCGGCCGCCGGCGGTGACGACAAGGATCGTTTTGTTGGCGGCGGGCGTCATGCTCGGCGATGTTCCGGTTTTCAGAAGATGAAGGTCAGGAGCGCGCCGGCAGCAAGTACGACCGCGCCTGCAACGGCGAGCGAGACGATACCGATCAGGGCACCGGCAGCAAGCCCCAAACCATCCCGCTCTGTGTGGGCGAAACCGATGACGGCGAGCGCGAAAGCGGGCAGCCAGTTGCCGAAGGGGATCGGCAGGAAGATGACGATCGCAAGGATCAGCGCCAGGAGCCCGATCAGGCGTTCGGCCATCCGGCCACCGAGAAACCAGAATCGCGCCCGGACCAAGGTTTCCGCGCGCTGGAGCCAGGGCGAGATGCGGTTGACGAAGACGAAGAATGCGGCGTTCTCGAAGGCATAGTCGCCCATACGCTTGGGTAACCAGATGCGGCTGCGGCGCGAGGCGAACATCTGCCAGGCGACAAAGATCAGCGGCAAGCCGAGAATGAAGGTCGCGCCGGGCGGAAGCGGAATAAGATTGGGAAGGGCGAAGACAACGAGAAAGGCGCCGAAGGAGCGGTCCTCCATGGCGATGGCGAGATCGCGCAGGGTGATCTTCGGGCCGGCATTGAGGGCGAGGTTGCGAAGAAGCTGGGAAAGCTGTTGCGGATGGTCATGTACCGCCGTTCTCGGCGAAAGCCCCGTCGCGAAAGTGTCCGTCATCCCCGTCGTCCTTTTGTTGTGCTTGTGGGACGGAGTGTGGCGTCGAGCCCTTACGATGGACTTAATCAAATCGAGGCGCGGGCATAAACTGGGCGCAAGGCTAACAGATGGTTGCCTGCGACATGATCACGCCTGCAGCAGTGCTGGCGTCAGGTCGCCGTAGCCGGTGAAGCGATATTCGTATTCGAGACCAAGCGTTTGCGCTGCCTTCTTCGCTTTTTCCTGCAGCTTTTCGTCCTCGACCTGCGAGAGATAGACGAGTTTCCTGTAATGACCGAAATACATGTCGCGGAGTTCCGGATGCCGGTCGAGGCCGAGCGGCTCGATCACGAAGGCCTCGAACTGGCGGGCAAGGAAATCGGTCAGGAAGAACGAGGTGAAATCGTCATCCCAGCCGTTTTGGAACGCCTCGTTGCCGGCGAAGAAGGAAAAACAGTGCGGTCCGGCAATTCGCTCGACCTTTTCGTCTTCACAGAGCGTGTCGAGCAGGCCGCCTGTACCGCAATCGGCATAGGCGACAAAGATGCGTCCGAATCCTTCGGCGCGCGCCTTGTCGATGGCTGCCTTGAGGCCGGGCGTGATTTTTTCCGGTGTGTTGTGCCAGATGGCGGGAAGACAGGTCAGATCGATATGGCCGAGCCCGTTGACCTCGCAGACGGCCAGGATTTCGCGAGCGATGGCTCCGCAACCAATGACGTGAACTTTTTCCGCTTTCGCGCGTTCCATAGCCGAAGATCCTTCTTCCTCGTCAATCTACCCGGCAAAAGTGCAAGGAACCCATCCCATGACTGCAAAGACAATCGCAACGATCGGTATCGTTCTGTTCTCGCTCACGACGCTCGCTTCTTGCGGCAACACCATTCGCGGTATGGGCCGTGACACGGCAAACGCGGTGGATGCGACGCAGGATGCCGGCCGCAGCGTCGAGCGCGCCGCCAACTGATTCCGCCCTGATATAAGAAAACCGGCCGCGCTTTTCATCAGCACGGCCGGTTTTTGCATGTTCAAACGTGTTTGATCAGGCGCCGGACAGCTGATTGTGCTTGCGCTTCATGAATTCCTTTGCGGTTTCCACGGCAACAGCGGCATCACGGCAGTAGGCGTCGGCGCCGACGGCCTTGCCGAATTCCTCGTTCAGCGGTGCACCGCCGACCAGAACGACGTAGTCGTCGCGCATGCCCTTTTCCTTCATCGTGTCGATCACGACCTTCATGTAAGGCATGGTCGTGGTCAGAAGGGCGGACATGCCGAGAATATCGGGCTTCTCGCGCTCGATCGCCTCGAGATAGTTCTCGACGGGATTGTTGATGCCGAGGTCGATGACGTCGAAGCCCGCGCCTTCCATCATCATGCCGACAAGGTTCTTGCCGATGTCGTGGATGTCGCCCTTGACCGTGCCGATGACGACCTTGCCCTGCTTCGGCGCACCGGTGGCGGCGAGCAGCGGGCGCAGGATGGCCATGCCGGCCTTCATGGCATTGGCGGAAAGAAGAACTTCCGGAACGAACAGGATGCCGTCGCGGAAGTCGACGCCGACAATGCGCATGCCTTCGACCAGTGCCTGCGTCAGCACGTCATAGGGTGCCCAGCCGCGCTTCAAGAGGATGTTCGTTCCATCCTCGATCTCTTCCTTCAAGCCGTCGTAGAGGTCGTCGTGCATCTGCTGCACGAGTTCGTCGTCGGAAAGATCCTCGAGAATGATTTCGTCATCTGCCATGATAGGTTTCCTCGGTTCCAGGCGCTGTCAGGCCCATTCCTCCCGACGCAGCCACTATACTTAGCTTTGTTGTTTTCAAAAGCTCTTTTCGAAAGCGACGTCGCATGCCGTGAAAAACGACGGCGTTGTTTAACATGGTTTTCTGCACGCGAAAGGGAATGTCGGAACAGGACGGAAAGAGGGGCTGTCAGAGGCATTGGTTGTGTTTGATCGGCGGCTTGTCCCGGCAGTATCGGCGTTCCGTTTGAATGTCGATCGGGATGCTATGAAATCTTTATACCTTTGCCGATCTTCCGGAATGGCATTCCTATGGATGGCGGCTCTACGTTTCCCGTCATCCGAAACAGGTAGCAGACCGATGCCGATACCGACGACCGATCCATTCCGTTACGCGAAATCCGCCTCCCGAAGCGGCATCCTCCATGCCGGGCGCCAGCGTTCTGTTCAGCGGCAGAGGCGGGCGCGGATGACGGCGGTTCTGAATATCGTCGCGATCGGGCTTTCCCTTGCTTTTGTTGCGGCCATCCTCGCAACCGCCTGAGGCCATGTGATGACGACGATGAACGGGTCTCCGATGGTGGAGGTTGCTTCGGCGACCGGACAGACGTCTCTGCGGACGGCGTTGGCCAGCCTTCTGGCACGGGTATGCGCCGCCCGCGTGCTGCGGGAACACTACATTTGGGAGGCCGTGCGTCTCCTGCCTGACACTGCCGGACTACCGGAAGACATCCGGCACTCTCCCATGCTCCACGACCTCATGGAAAAGGACGCGTTTGGCAGTGCTTTGCGCCTTCTTGCGAAGGCTTGCCGGCCATCGCGCGAGTTTTCCCGCCATGAGCAAAGGGGTGACCGCTGGCATGCTACGGTTCAGGTCGCAGGCGCGTTGGGCCGTGGCCGGCCGGTAACCGGGAATCATCACGATCCGGCCGCCGCCATGCTGATTGCCCTGCTGCGGAGCGCAATTCCACAAGATCGCCAACCGAGGGCAGGGAGGCGGTTGAGAGCCAGTCACCATCAGGAGTTCGCCAATGAGTGAATTTTCACGTCCTCACGGCGCGATCTGCGACCTTGTTACGCCGTTCAACGGTGACAAGCTGGACGAAGCATCCTTAGAGGATCTGATCGAATGGCAGATTTCGACGGGTATCGCGGGGTTGCTTGTGGCTGGCCCGACCGGCGAAAGCTGGGCTCTCTCGGACACGGAACGGGCAAACATGATCCGGATCGCGGTTGCGACCGCCCGGAACCGCGTTCCTGTTCTGGCAGGTACCGGTACGAACTGCACCGAAACGGCGGTCGCGCGCACGGCGGAAGCTAGGAATCTCGGGGCTGCAGCGGCCTACATCGTGATGCCATACTACAACAAGCCCGCTCAGGAAGGCATCTATCGCCATTATGAAGCGCTTGCCGGACGTGTCGATTTGCCCATCATCATCGGTCTCGCGCCGCAGCGGACGGCCATCGACCTGGCGCCCCGGACACTGGAGAGGCTCGCGACGCTGCCCTCCGTCATCGGCATCGTCGATGCGACAGGTGACATCAGGCGTCTCATGACAATGCCGAATGCCTTGCGCCAGCATTTCTCCCTCTATTCGGGGAATGATCTGACAGCTCTTCCGTTCACGATCGCAGGTGGATGTGGCGTCTTCTCTTCGGCAGCCAACCTCGTTCCGCGCCTGACGGTTGCGCTACACCAGGCACTGGCGACCGGAAACATGCAATCAGCGCAACATTTGCAGGAGCGGTTGAATCCGCTGTTTCACGCATTGGAGCGCGAGCCCATGCCGGCTGCGGTAAAATATGGCCTGAGCCTCCTGCGAGGCCTGAGTGACGACGTTCGATTGCCATTGACGCCGGTCGCTGCAGAAACCACCGCCGCGATCAGGATGGCGCTTGCGCCGGTGCTGTGCAAACCGACACGGCAAGCGCGGCAATTCCTATGAGATTTTAAGAAAACAGCCATTCGTTCCGAATGGAACGGATACGACCGCACCTCTATTTTCGAGGGGCGATGACCTTCGATCGAGAAACGATCGGGGATCCCGTCAACAACACAAGGTTAAAAGGATCATGGGCAGTCGATACCCCATTCAACATTCGCTTTCCGCAACAGCGCGTTTCACCGTGGGCCAGGATCATCATGGCTGGTGGGTCGTGCAGGACAGGCTCGGCCGTGTCGGCGGATTGTTCGCAAACGAGGCGGCAGCGCTGCATTTCGCCGGCGAGCAAAGCAACCGCGATGCCCGCGCCATCTGCTGCGCCCCCAAGGGAAAGTGTGTTGAACTTGAAGGGGTGACGATCGGTGCGGTGCCGCTGAACACCTACGCCGGCCGCGCGGCCTGATGCTTTGGGGCGTGTGTTTCCCCCTAAAACGACCCGCGCCCCCTTTTTTATCCCAGACCGTTCAGGTGCATCATCAGGGTGCGTCTGAACTGGCCACAGTCTTCTGAAACGCGATGTCGCACTGGAAGGAGTTGGATCATGAGCAGTGTCGAATCCCCCATGAATGGCCCGGCGGCGCCGAGGTCCGGTTTCGACCCGGAGCCGAATATCGCGGCCCCCGGTCCATCCGCGTTCATCGCCTGCCTCGCTTCGGTCGGCATGACGGCCGCCGCCACCGTCATTGCCGTCGGCCTCGACAACGGCATGACGATCCCCAATGTCTCGCTGATTTTCGTCCTGCCGGTCATCATCTGCGGGCTCGTGTTCGGCTTGGGCTCTTCCTTGCTGTCGGCCGTGCTGGGCGCGCTGTCCTATAACTTCTTCCTGACGGAACCGCGCTACTCGCTGGCGGTCGATGACCCCGCAAATGTCTGGGCGATCGCCCTGCTTTTCCTGGTGGGGCTGGTGGTCAGCAGCATTGCCCATACGTCCCGTCGCCGTGCAAGCGATGCGGCATTGCTTCGCAGGCAGACGGACCTCCTGCATGGCTACAGCCGGGACATGCTGAAAGCGACGGATATGGACAAGACGCTCGTCCTGACCGCGCAGGCTCTCGCCTCCCTGTTTCAGGTGCCCTCGACGGTGATGCTGATCGATTCGGGCAAGATCGTCTCGACGAAGACCGTTGGTGGCGTGGAGCCACAGGCAGGGGAACTCGACGCGGCGCGGTTGTCGCTCGAGCACGGCAGCGCCACGCGGGCCGGGGCCTATCCCGCCGAAGCGTCGCGGTTCGATCTCTGGCCCGTGCCGTCCGCGACGGGATCTTCGGCTGTCATCGGATTGGCATTCGAAGCCAACAAACGTCCGGCTTCACCGGAGTTTGTTGTCGATATCGTCGCAGGATTGATGGCCGGAGCGTTCAGGGCCAGTGGGGCGCGGGCGTCATAGCGCGCGCTTGGTCCGCGGGCATTTTTAACCTGCGGTATCCGGCTTGTGCGTGAGAGCTTTCAACAGCGAATGTTCAGGTTGCCGACCGATAAGCAATTGCCGGAAACGCTGCACTGCATCATATAAGGGCGAACAATTCAAAGCGCCTTCGGCGCCGGAGCCCTTCATGACAGCATCAACGGCCGCCGACCCCGCGTCGAAGTCGGATACGAACAAGTTTCTGGTCCTGCTTCTCGGCTCCATCGGTGTCGTCTATGGCGATATCGGCACGAGCCCGCTCTATGCGTTCCGCGAGGCACTTCGTCCTTTTTCCCATGACGGGGTCCACCCGGACGAGGTCATCGGTCTGATCTCGCTGATGATCTGGACGCTGACCATCATCGTCACTTTCAAATATGTGCTTTTCCTGTTGCGGGCGGACAATAATGGCGAGGGCGGCACGCTTTCGCTGCTGGCGCTGCTGATGAAAAAGTCCGGGAGCTACATGCCGGTCCTGTTTTTTGCGGGCATCATCGGCGCTGCTCTCTTCATCGGCGATGCGATGATCACGCCAGCCCTGTCGGTGATGTCGGCGCTGGAGGGACTGAAGCTGGTGACGCCCGTGCTTTCAGATTACATCCTGCCAATGTCGGCCGCGATCATGGTTGCTCTGTTTCTGGTCCAGTCCAAGGGCACGGCAGCCGTCTCGAATTTCTTTGGTCCGATCACGGTTGTCTGGTTTCTCGTCATGGCCTGGGGTGGTCTGCTTCACATCGGCGACGATGCGACGATCCTGCAGGCGCTCAATCCGCTGAACGCCGTGTGGTTCATCACCCACGCGGGATTTGTCGGCTTGATCGTCCTTGGTGCCGTCTTCCTGACTGTCACGGGCGCCGAGGCGCTCTATGCCGATCTCGGCCACTTCGGTCGCAAGCCGATCCAGACGGCATGGTTCATTCTGGTGTTTCCGGCACTGGCGCTGAATTATCTCGGGCAGGGCGCCTTCGTGCTCGCAAACCCGCAAGCCGCCGACAATCCGTTCTATCTGATGTATCCGGATTGGGCGCTTCTTCCCGTCGTCATCCTGGCGACCATGGCCACCATCATTGCCAGCCAGGCGGTGATCACGGGAGCCTTCTCGCTTGCCCGCCAGGCCGTTCACCTCGGCTTCCTGCCGCGTCTGCTGATCAAGTTTACCTCCGAGACGAACACGGGACAGATTTACGTACCTGCCGTCAATGTTTTGCTTTTTGTCGGCGTCATCGTCCTGATCTTCTCGTTCGGCGATTCGGAATCCCTGGCGACTGCCTACGGGATCTCGGTCACCGGAGCGATGGTCGTGACCACGCTGATGGCCTTCCAGTTCCTCCGGTCCATCTGGAAATGGTCGGCCATTACGGCCGGTGCCGTGCTGTTGCCGTTGTTTATCCTGGAGGCCATCTTCCTCGGCGCCAACCTGATCAAGATTCATGATGGCGGCTGGGTGCCGGTGGCGCTGGCGCTTGGTATCATGGTGATCATGTGGACGTGGACGAAGGGATCCCGCCTCTTGCGCGAAAAGACGGCCCGCAACGATATTCCGCTCGAAAAATTCGTTCATTCGATCGAGAAGTCGAGCCATGCCCCGGCGACGGTCCCGGGAACCGCGGTGTTCCTCACCAGCGTCGGCGACAAGACGCCGGCTGTCCTGCTTCACAACATCAAGCACAATCACGTCCTTCACGAGAAGAACGTCATCCTGACCGTCATCACCTCGGAAAAGCCCTACATTTCCGACGACGAGCGCGCGACCTTTACGCCGATCAGCGACAGGTTCATGCGGCTGGAATTGTGTTTCGGCTTCATGGACGAGCCGAATGTCTCGAAGGCACTGGCCGTCTGCAAGAAGAAGACCGATTTCAACTTCGAGATCATGAAGACGTCGTTCTACCTCGGCCGGCGAACCCTGCTCGGCGATCCGAACTCGGGATTGCCGCATTGGCAGGACAATCTCTACATCGCACTGGCCGGGCTCGGTATCGATCCCTCATCCTATTTCAAGCTGCCGGCAAATCGCGTCGTGGAGATTGGCGAGCAGGTCGCCATCTGAGGGCGTGAAGGCACACGCGTCTGAACTGGACTATGCCGTTGCCGACGATATCTTGGCTTGGAACTGCCGTCTGCCGATTATGGGCGTTGCAATCGTGTTCGAGTTGCGCCACCCGTTGGCGCATTGAGAACCGTTCGGATGCGTGGTCTTGCTAGCATAGGTTCAGCATTGCGCAGACAAGGCGCGGGAGAGGAAGACAGATGACTGAGTTGACGGAACAGACGGAAGAGACCGGCGGCCGCCGTTCGCGTGGTGAAGGCCGGGGTGCTGCTGCACGGCGCGCATCGCGCACAGGCGGTGGCGCGGCCCCTTCCTTGCCCAATATCACCCGCAAGATTCGTGAATATGAAGTGCTGGACGAGGAAGGCCTGGCGCTGATCGAAGCCAATGCCGAGATCATCCTGGAAGAGATCGGCATCGAGTTCCGTGACGATGCCGAGGCGCTGGAACTCTGGAAGCAGGCAGGCGCCGATGTGCGCGGCCAGCGCGTCCATTTTCCCAAGGGCCTTTGCCGCGAACTCCTGAAGACCGCGCCGAAGGAATTCACCTGGCATGCCCGTAACCCGGAGCGCAACGTCCATATCGGTGGCAAGGCGACTGTCTTTGCGCCCGTCTACGGCCCTCCCTTCGTTCGCGACCTCGAAGGTGTCCGCCGTTATGCGACGATCGAGGATTTCCGCAATTTCGTGAAACTCGCTTATATGGCGCCGTCGATGCACTCGTCGGGCGGCACGGTTTGCGAACCGGTTGACGTGCCGGTGAACAAGCGCCATCTCGACATGGTCTACAGCCACATCAAATATTCCGACAAGCCGTTCATGGGCTCGGTGACGGCGCCCGAGCGCGCCGAAGACACGATCGCCATGGCCAAGCTCGTCTTCGGCGATGACTTCGTCGAAAACAACTGCGTGACGCTAAACCTGATTAACGCCAACTCGCCGATGGTCTTCGACGAGACGATGCTCGGCGCACTGAAGGTCTATGCCCGTCATAACCAGGCTTGCGTCGTTTCGCCGTTCATCCTCTCCGGCGCCATGAGCCCGGTCACGGTTACCGGCACGCTGACGCAGATCCTGGCGGAAGTTCTGGCCGGTGCCTCCTTCACCCAGCTCATCCGCAAGGGCGCGCCGGTCCTGTTCGGAACCTTCGCTGCCTCGATCTCGATGCAGTCGGGCGCGCCGACCTTCGGCACGCCCGAGCCGTCACTGGTCTCGTATGGCGCCGCCCAGCTCGCCCGCCGTCTCGGCCTGCCGTTCCGTACGGGCGGTTCGCTCTGTGGCTCGAAGGTTCCGGATGCACAGGCAGCCCACGAATCGGCCAACACGCTGAACATGACGCTGCTTGCCGGCACCAATTTCGTGCTGCACGCCGCCGGGTGGCTGGAAGGCGGTCTCGTCTCGTCCTACGAAAAGTTCATGATCGACCAGGACCAACTCGGCATGATGCAGAAGATGGCGGAAGGCGTCGATCTCAGCGTCAACGCCCAAGCGCTCGACGCGATCCGCGAAGTCGGTCCCGGCAGCCACTATCTTGGCTGCGCCCATACGCAGGCGAACTTCCAGACCGCATTCTACCGGTCTGCGCTCGCCGACAACAACTCCTTCGAACAGTGGGAAATCGAGGGCGAAAAGCGGGTCGAGCAGCGCGCCAATGCGCTCGCCCGCAGCTGGCTGGAGCACTACGAGCGTCCGCCGCTCGACGCCGACATCGATGCAGCTCTTCTCGACTTCATCGCCAAGAAGAAGGATTCGATGCCCGACGCCTTCACTTGAAGAGAGCCCGAACAAGCCAGGGAGCAAGGCGGAGCGGCGCAAGTAGCAGACTTCATCCAGAAGGAAGTCTGGCGCCAACATTACGACAGGCAGGGACCGAAGCCGAAATGACCGGTCCCGCGGCATCCCATCATGATGTCTTGAACGAACTCCGTGCCGCGCTTGCGCCGCACGGAGTTTTTTTGCGCGGTGTCGTCAATTTTTCCAAGGATGATGCGTCGCCACCCTTGAAGGACGGAACGTCCGCCCGCAGCGTAGTTCTGTTGGGCAATGTCGGTAGCTCGATCTGGCCGGCGTTCGAGCGTTGGTGGGCAAGGATGCCCGGTAGCGACAATCCGCTCGACGACTGGTCGAAGGCGGTGATCGAGCCTGTGGCGCATACGCTCGGCGCGACAGCCTATTTTCCTTCTGACCCACCCTGGAAGCCGTTTCAGCATTGGGCGATGCGGGCCGAGGGGCTGAAAGCCTCGCCGCTCGGCATCCTCATCCATCCGGTCTATGGGTTGTGGCACGGTTATCGCGGTGCGCTCGGTTTCGATCATTTTCTGCCAATGCCTGCGCCGCCGCCGGATCGTCATCCCTGCGATCACTGTCCGGACAAGCCGTGCCTCTTGACCTGTCCCGCCGACGCCGTGCTGTCATCGGGTTTTCAGTTGACGCCCTGCCGCACGCATCTGAGAATCGAAGCTGGAGAGAAGGGGTGCATGCAGAGCGGCTGTCTGGCCCGCAATGCCTGTCCCGTCGGCATCGATTACCGGTACTCGACAGAACAGTTGCGCTTTCATATGGCTGCCCTGACTTTGTAGATTTTCCGCCCCGATTTCGCTTTTGTCCCATGACAAGCCAGCGGAAAATGGAGAAGTGTAAAGTATGTTTCGCTCCCTAAGCATCGGGTTCGCCATGACTGCATTTCTGCCTTTCGCTGACTCAGCCGAAGCCGTCTGCCGCACGGTGACGCACCTGACTCAAGGATATGCCGTCTGCAGCTTCGATCCCGCGACCAGCGACATCCGCATCCACCATCGTGGCCGTGACGGGTTGCCCTATGGCGGATTTGAAAATCTCGCGCGCGATCTTCGGCAGGACGGCGAATATCTCGAATTCGCCGTGAATGGCGGCATGTACGAATCGGACTTGAGTTCGGTCGGCCTGCTGGTGACGGATAGTGTCGAGCGCAAGCCGATCGACCGGGGACACAGCTGGGGCAATTTCTACCTGAAGCCCAATGGGGTATTCTTCCTCAAAGGCGGGAAAGCCGGTGTGCTCGAAACCGAAGCCTACATTGACGCCGATCCGAACCCGGATCTCGCCACGCAATCGGGGCCGATGTTGGTCGTCGACGGCATGCTCCATCCGGCATTCCTGCCGAAGAGTGACAGCCTGCAGATTCGCAATGGCGTCGGCGTGGACAGTGCTGGCAAGGTCGTGTTCGTCATTTCGCTTGAGCCGGTGCGCTTCCACGACTTTGCAACGTTGTTCCGCGATCAACTCGATTGCGCCAATGCGCTCTTTCTTGATGGCTCCATCTCCAGCCTTTTCGCACCGGCGCTCGACCGTTATGACAGCACCCATCCGATGGGGCCGATCATCGCCGTGACGCGAAAAATTCCGGGCACATAAAAATATTTCGATCCGGACCCAAAGGATCGGGCAGGATTGAACGTCTCAGTATCAGTTGCAATCAATCCGGGCGGATGAATTGGACGACGATCTGATCGACAGGGCACAAAAAGGCGATCGAACCGCCTTCGGGATGCTCATGGAAAGGCACTATGATTTCGTGCATGCCGTTGCCTGGCGCTGGTCCGGCAATGTCAGCGACGCCGAGGATATCGCCCAGACGGTCTGCCTCAAGCTCGCCAGCGCTATTCGCGGATTTCGCGGCGCCAGCCGGTTTCGCACCTGGCTCTACACGCTGACGCTAAATGCCGCGCGCGACCACCAGCGCAGCCAGTCGCGGGAGCGGCGCAAAGCGGCGAGTTTTCTCGCCGACCCGACAAGCAGCGCCGCCAATGACAATCACGATCAGACCGAGGCACTCTGGGAGGCGGTGCGGCAATTGCCGGACAAGCAGGGCGACGCGGTCCTTCTCGTCTACGGCGAGGGGCTTTCCCATTCCGCGGCAGCCGATGTGATGGGATGTTCGGAGGCGACCGTATCCTGGCATGTGCATGAAGCCCGCAAACGTTTGAAAATCCTGCTCGGCAGGGAGACGATGTGATGACAGACGATCTGAACAGACTTGGCAAAATGGCCCCGCCAGCACCGTCGCAGGCGGCACGCGAGCGCGCATTGTCGCTTGCCATGCAGGCTTTCGACGATGCTGAAAATAATTCCCATGCCACCCAAGGAACCACCGGCGCCCGGCGTCAAAGCTCCATAATCAACTGGCTATGGAGCCCCGTCATGAACAGGAAATTTCTCGCAGGTTCGGCACTTGCCACGCTTCTCGTGGTGCCCGCCGCCGCCTTCCTCACGCTCGAACTGACGCGCGGCGGGTTGCCGGTGGACACCGGGGGACAGCAGATCAAGGTCGCCGGCAAGGATGTGCCGAACGACACAAAGAAGCAGGAATTGTCGAAGCCGAAGGCAGATGCGGAGGTCGATAAGACTTTCGCCGACACCAAGCCCGTGGCGCAACCGTCCGGTGGACTTGCTCAGCAGTCTGATCCGCAGTTGTATCCGGAACCGGCACCCCGGGAAAGGGCGGACGGCGATGTCACTTTAAGCAAACAGGCGGCACCTGAGATAGTACAGCACGAAGCTGAAATGAACGATGCCGCGAGCCCGGCGCGACGCACGCAATTCGCCGCGCCACCTTCGGCCGTTGCAACCGAATCGATGGTCGGCGCCGTCGCGGAAATCATGCCGTCACCTGTGCCGCAGGACACGATCGCCCAGCCGGAAGAAAACCGCGACCGCTTTACCGAGGCCGACACCAATCCGGTCAAGTCTGTCGCCACCGACCCCGTGTCCACGTTCTCGGCCGATGTCGATACGGCCTCCTATTCCTTCGTGCGCAAGGCGCTGATGGCCGGGCAGTTGCCGGATCGCGATAGCGTCCGTGTCGAGGAGATGATCAACTATTTCCCCTATGACTGGGCGGGGCCGGACAACAAGGACCAGCCGTTCAAGGCGACGGTGACCGTGCTGCCGACGCCGTGGAATGCCAATACAAGGCTGATGCATGTGGGTATCAAGGGCTACGACGTCGCGCCGGCCACCGCGCCCCGCGCCAACCTCGTTTTCCTCATCGACGTTTCCGGCTCGATGGACGAGCCTGACAAGCTGCCGCTCCTGAAAAGCGCCTTCCGCCTGCTGGTCGAGAAATTGAAGCCGGAGGATACCGTGTCCATCGTCACCTATGCCGGCAATGCCGGGATCGTGCTGGAGCCGACGGCGATCAAGGACAAAGCGAAAATCCTGTCGGCGATCGACACGCTGCAGCCGGGCGGATCGACGGCCGGGGCTCAAGGGTTGGAGGCAGCCTACGATCTCGCCCAGCGCGCCTTCGTCAAGGGTGGCGTCAACCGGGTGATGCTGGCGACCGACGGCGATTTCAATGTAGGTCCGTCGAGCGACGAGGAATTGAAGACGACGATGGAGGCCAAGCGCAAGAGCGGTATCTTCCTCTCCGTGCTCGGTTTCGGCCGTGGCAATTACAACGACGCCCTGATGCAGACGCTGGCGCAGAATGGCAACGGTACGGCGGCCTATATCGACACGCTGGCCGAGGCACAGAAATCTCTGGTCGAGGAGGCGGGTTCGTCACTTTTCCCGATCGCCAAGGACGTGAAGTTCCAGGTCGAGTTCAATCCGCAGCAGATCGCCGAATACCGGCTGATCGGCTACGAGACCCGGGCGCTGAAACGTGAGGATTTCAACAATGACAGGGTGGATGCCGGCGACATCGGCTCCGGCCACCGGGTGACCGCGATTTACGAGATCACGCCGAAGCGCAGCCCCGCCGTTCTCAACGACGATCTGCGCTATGGTAAGAAGCCGGCCGAGACCGCGGATGCACCGGTTGCCGCCAATGGTGAGCTTGCCTTCCTGAAAATCCGTTACAAGCAGCCGGACAGCGATACCAGCAAGCTGATCACGACGCCGGTGACTGAGACCAATGCCGTACCGTCTCTCGACAAGGCCAGCCAGGACGTCCGCTTCTCTGTCGCGGTCGCTGCCTTCGGGCAAAAGCTGCGCGGTACCGATGCTGTCTCCGCCTATCCCTACGGCTCGATCCTCGATCTCGCCTCCGGCGCGCGCGGTGAGGATGCCTATGGCTACCGCGCGGAGTTCCTCAATCTGGTCCGGCTTGCCAAGAGCCTTGGCGGCGAATAGCCGGCGATCACGTCAACGCAAAACGCCCTCCGTTCGTGCGGAGGGCGTTTCCGTTTGCAAAGACAATCTGCTTCAGGCCTTCGGGTAGGCCTTTTCCAGTCCGCCGGATCGGACGAGCCCGGTGCGAAAGGCGACGTAAGCTGCGTGCTGACCGGATTTCGCCGCTTCCATCAGCCGAATCTGAAGCCGGGCAGGGGCATTAGAGCCCAGCCAATCACCGAGCTGTTCCAGCTTGAGCGAATTGAGCATTCGGGCGCCCGCGGCGAGATCGAGATGGCGATAAAGGCCCTCGACCAGATTTTCGTCCTGGGCGGCGTTTTCCATCAGTAAAAGCAGATAGGATTGCTCGCTCTCGCCGAGGGTCGACAGCTTGGCTGCGACCGAATCGCGGTCCGGGAAAGTGGCGGAGGCGCCGTTCATGTGTGTGCTCCTTTGCTTTCGTGGCTCGCGTATCGGACCCAATGTCGGGGTGTCCACTGCATGCCGTTTGCTGTCAGTCCCTGTAAAAGACGATGCTGGAGCAAAACTGGCGTGGGGTCCATTCATCAGCTTGGCACAGGCCTATCTGTATTAGGTCTTGTTTGCTTTCGAACGTCACGAAATGCGTCTTCTTTCCTGGATTTCATCATGCCGCTTCTCTCCATATGCATGCCCAGCAACCGTGATCTGTCTCGCTCGGTGAAATCCATCGAGAGCGCTCTTGCCTATGCCGAACGCGTCGGAGCGCAGCTGATCATTTCCGACAATTCCGGTGATCCTGCGAAGCGCGCCTTCCTTGAAGGCCGCTCATTTAACCTTCGCTACATAGCCTCTTCCGATCAGGACGCCTCGGCGAACTGGATGCGGGCTCTTTCAAGTGCTGATACGCCGTTTCTTTTGCCCATGGGCGATGACGATGAAATCCGTTTTGTCGAAGGTCATGTTCCGATTGATCTGGCAAGTCTGCCGGACGACGTCGCCGGTGTGCGGCCAACCACCGAGATCTGGACCCAGAGTGGTAGCGTCCTGAAGACCGAAACGTTCACCATCGATGCCCCTGCGGCGGATGAGCGATTGGCGGAATACAATCGCAAGGCCGAGGGCAACAACAGCGTCTATTACAGCATATTCCGCACCAGCCTGTTCGTGCCATTGATGCGCCTTTTCGTCGATTCTCATCCGACGAATGGTGGCTATTGCGACTGGGCGATCTGCCTTTCGCTATTCACCGCCGGTCGCATGCTGCATGATCCGTCGCTGGTTTATCGCTACGATCTGGGCCGCTGGGCGGATGAGCTCGATGAAATGCAGGCATCACAATATCGAAAGGTCGGGCTGCCGGAACATACGGCTGATTTCTTCACCTTCCTGATGTTCCTCGACCTGCATATCTTCAGCCTGCGACGCTCCTTGCCGCTGGCACCGGAAGAGCGGCGCCGCGTCTTCATGATGAACTGCCGGGTGCTGCTATCCGATTTCCTGCGACAGGTTCGGCAGTCCCCGGAAAAGTTTGATAAGACCGTCACCTACATCGCCGGCCTTATTGCCAAGGAGCAGGATATCGATTCGATCGTCCAGTTGAGCGTCCTGATGACGGATTGCATTCAACTGGGGCTCAAGGATCGTTACATCCGGTTTTTCCAGGCTGCCCAAAATGCATGAAGGGCTGGAAGCTTGACGCTTCCAGCCCTTTATCTCATCGAAACGTCACATTTTCGGTAGTCAGCGACGACGGCTGCCGCGTTCGCGGGCTGGGGCTGCTGCGCCTTCATTGGCGGTCTTGTTGCGCAGCGGGCCGATGCGCTCGACGATCGTCTCAAGCGTCGGACGTTCGTTCGGCGTGTAGGTGTCGAGCGCGACCCGCATCGCGGCCAGATGCTCGCACGACGTTCCGCAGCATCCACCGATGATCTTGGCGCCGGCATCGCGGGCAAGGCGGGCATAGTCGGCCATCAGCGGCGGTGTGCCGGAATAATAGATTTCCGAACCGCGAAATTCCGGGATGCCGCAATTTCCCTTGACGATGATCGTCGCATCCGGATTGGCTTCGGTCATGTCGAGCAGCGAGGACAGGATGTCGGAGGCGCCGACGCCGCAATTGGCGCCAGTGGCGATCGGACCGTCACCGATGTCCTGGCCGACCGCGAACATGTCCTTCGGATGCAGGCCCATCATCGTCTTGCCGGCCGTGTCGAACGAGCCGGTGTAGACGTAGGGCAGGCCGACCTTGACGGCTGCTTCGGCTGCTGCCCGGATTTCATCCGGGGCCGACATCGTTTCGATCCATGCGACTTCCGCGCCGCCAGCCTTCAAACCTTCGATCTGTTCGACGAAGGCGGCGACGGCATCTTCATAGCTCATCGCACCGAGCGGGATCAGCAGTTCGCCGGTCGGGCCGACCGAACCGGCGGTAATCACCTTGCGTGGTGCCGCGTCGGCAACTGCGCGCGCGATTTCGGCAGCGCGCTTGTTGAGGTTGTAGACGCGGTCCTGCGCCTGGTGAAGCTTCAGGCGATGGCGTGTGCCGCCGAAGGAATTGGTGAGGATGATGTCGGCGCCGGCATCGACGAAATCCTGATGCAGCTTGGTGATGTTGTCCGGCTTGCTCTCGTTCCAGAGTTCAGGCGCTTCGCCGGCCTCCAGGCCCATGGCGAACAGCGACGTCCCGGTGGCGCCATCTGCAAGAAGCACGCCTTTTTCGGCGAGAAGGTCGGAGAGCGGATTGGCGTGAACGGTCATGATGACTTCCTGATTCAAACGAGTTATACAATCACATAAAGATATCTTTATGTGATTGCAATAACTTTGACCTTGATCAGTGCGGCACGCGCACGCCCATTCGCGCCAAAAGCCCCAATCCGAAGACGGCAAGAGCCATCAGAAGCCACATCGGATCGGCACGATTGAGCAGGAAGCTCTCCATCATGCCGTTATAGGTCATGAAGATGATCACCATGATGCAGAAGTCGGCAAAGTGGCGGCTCTCCGGCCTGCGGTTTGCGCGCAGGTAATCGTAGAACGGTTTGACGAAAAGCATCAGGATGATGATGACGCCGCCGGCAAGGCCAAAGGTCAGGACCGCGTCGAGATAGCTGTTATGCCCCGACACGATGCCGCGGACGTCCCAGTTCGCCTCGAAATTGGCTTCCATGCCGCGAATGACCGGTGACAGCCAGAAGCTGGCATAACCGTGCCCGAGCCAGAGATTGTTGGGGATGCTGGCGCTTGCGAATTTCCAGATATCGTCGCGTCCGGTGAATGTCGCGTCTTCCAGCAACATTGATGTGATCGACAGGAACGTGTGGGAATAGATGCTGCCAAGCGTCAGACAGAAGATCAGTGCGGTGAAGACAAAATGAGCAACCACCATCAAACCCGGCTTACCGACCATGCGTCCGCCCATCACCAGCATGATCGCCAACGGCAGGAAGCCGATGGTCGTTTTCGAGCCGGTATGCAGTACGAAATTGAAGGCCAGAAAGGTGATCAGCACCCCGCGGACGGTTGCTCCTGCGCGCCAGCAATAGATTCCGAACATGCAGAGCACGGAAAAGACCGGAGCCGTGACGTTCTTGTGGATCAGGTGGCCTTTCCAGAAACCGGCATGCCATGGCTCTCCGCCTGTCGCCATATGGATCGCCCTGTCCGGCGCCACCACCAGCGCCGCATAGTTTACCAGCAGAAGAAACAGGATCGCGTTTGCCCCGGCATTGACGAAATCCGTCTCGCTGCGCGGCAGGACCAACACACCGGCAACGAGGATCATGGCGATCAGGCTGAGCATCAATCCGCGTGCCGAGGCCGTCGGATCGTAGGATTGCAGGCAGGAAAAAAACGCCACCGCGAAGATAATGATCCAGCTCGGTGAAATCAGCCGTTTCAGGACCCGCGTGTCAACGACTGCCAGCATGGCGAACAGGTAGATGGCACCCAGGCCGAGGTAACCCAGCTGATTGATGATGTTGCCGTCGTTGGAGGAACTCGTGTCCGTGTCGTAGGGGCTTGGAAACGGCATCAATGTCAGCGCGATCAGCAATAGACCGAAGCCGGACAGGAAGGCGGCGAGGCTCGGCATGATCCGGGCCGTCAGCAGGCTATCCTCGGGCAGGGGAGGAACGGCAAGGCGGTGATAATCCCGCGAGGCTGTCGAGGCATGACGTTGCATGGGACCGGCCGAATTGAGGAAGCGCTGCGGCACGACGGCCGAAGGGGCGTTTCCCTATCCTGACCCATCGTGGTTAAGCCTGCGTGAATCCTGCCGTGCCAACGAAAAAAGCGCCCGTCACCGGGCGCTTTCGTGATGTCCATGGCCTCGAATTATTCCGCAGCCTGTGGGATCTTCTCATGGCTGATCGGCGTGACCATCGCGGCGATAATCGTCGCGAGATCTATGGAGCCGATCGCACGGCCGTTACCATCAACGACATGAGCGACTGTCTGATTGGACACCGTCATCAGGCGTGCCGCACTTTCGAGCACCGTGCCGACGACGATCGGCGTGCCTTCCGGATTGCCCGACAGCGGCTTCATGATCGTTTCGACATTGATCACCCGGCCGCGGTTCACTTCCTTGACGAAGGCGGTGATGTACTCGTCCGACGGCTTCAGGACGATTTCCTGGCCGGTACCCTGCTGGATCACCTTGCCGTCACGCAGGATGGCGATTTTGTCGCCAAGGCGAAGCGCTTCGTCGAGGTCGTGGGTGATGAACACCACGGTCTTCTTCAGTTCCTTCTGCAGATCGAGCAGAACGGTCTGCATATCCACGCGGATCAGCGGATCGAGCGCCGAATAGGCTTCGTCCATCAGCAGGATATCGGCATCATTGGTCAACGCGCGGGCAAGACCGACGCGTTGCTGCATGCCGCCGGACAGCTGATTTGGATAGTGGTTTTCAAACCCTTTCAGACCGACCCGCTCGATCCAGCCCTTGGCGCGCTTGCGGCTTTCGTCGTCCGGCACACCCTGGATTTCCAGGCCGTAGATCGTGTTTTCGATCACGGTCCGGTGCGGCAGGAGCGCAAACTTCTGGAACACCATCGCCGTCTTGTGGCGGCGGAATTCGCGAAGATCGTTCTCGTTCATCTTGCAGACATCGACGCCGTCGTAGAGGACTTCGCCGGAGGTTGGGTCAATGAGCCGGTTGATATGGCGAATGAGCGTCGACTTGCCGGAGCCCGAAAGCCCCATGACGACCATGATGCCGCCGGCGGGCATGGAGATGTTGATGTCCTGCAGGCCCAGCACATGGCCGTGCTTTTCGTTGAGTTCACCCTTGCCCATGCCGGCCTTGACCTGGTCGACAAACTCTTTGCCGCGCGGGCCGAAGATCTTGTAGAGGCTCTTCACCTCGATTGCGTGACTAGCCATGGATCACCTCCGAATGCTTCTGCAGCCGTCTGCCGTAAGCCTGGCTGGTCCGGTCAAAAATGATGGCAATCGCAACGAGCGCGAAGCCGTTGAGGAAGCCGACAGTGAAGAACTGGTTGTTGATCGCCTGGAGAACGTTGCGGCCGAGACCGCCGACGCCCACCATCGATGCGACCACGACCATGGCCAGCGACATCATGATCGTCTGGTTGATGCCGGCCATGATGGTTGGGAGCGCCAACGGGATCTGGACGTTCTTGAGGCGCTGCCATTGCGACGACCCGAAGGCGTCGGCAGCTTCCAATACTTCCTTATCGACGAGCCGGATGCCAAGGTTGGTCAGGCGGATCATCGGCGGTACCGCATAGATGACGACGGCGATCAGGCCCGGCACCTTGCCGATGCCGAAGATCATGACGACAGGGATGAGGTAGACGAAGCTCGGCATCGTCTGCATGACGTCGAGGACGGGATTGATGATCGACTGCGCCCGCTCCGACCGCGCCATGAGAATGCCGATCGGAATGCCGACCAGGATGGCGATCAACGTACAGACTGTGACCATCGCCAGCGTGATCATCGTGTCGTTCCACAGACCGACAAGGCCGATCGCAACCATCGACAGGGCCGTGCCGACCGTGATGCGCATGTTGCGGCTGCCGTAATAGACGATCGCGACCATGAGCGCCATGATGACGATCCATGGCGAATTGACGAAAAGGCTTTCGAGAAAGTTCAAAAACACCTGGAGCGGCTGAACCAGGACGTCGATCGCGTTGGTGTAGGCGCGAACAAGTCCCTTGAAACCCTCGTCGACGCTCTTGCGTACGACGCGGATGGTAGCTTCATCGATAGCCGGAAATTTACAAAGCAGATCTGGTAAGAAACTGCATACTGACGCCATGTCGTTCCCCTTTTTAAACCGGAAATTTTATAGGCCGGTTGCGTCACCGAACTGATTTGATCAGTTCCAGCGCAAACTTTTCACTGGTCTCTGCGGACCCCGGCATGGTGATGCGTTACGCACGTGCGAACAATTCGAGTGTTCATGCTTAGGCATGAACCGTTGGGAAAAGTGCTTTCCTTCCCTTTGCCCAGCGGAAATGTCGCAGGTTACGATCGCATCCACTTTGTTGTTTGCGACCTGTACCGGCTTCTGCGCATTGCACACGTCATCTAAAAGGCAAAAAGGCAGCGGGTCTTGGCCGACCCGCTGCCTTCGTCATGAAAGTTTACAGAGCAGCCTTGACCTTCTCGGCGACTTCAGGGGCAACCCACTTCGACCACATGTCCGGATAGGTTTCCAGGAAGTACTTGGCAGCATCTTCGTTGGTGCCCTGGTTCTCATCCATCCAGGCCAGAACCTTGTTGACCGTTCCGTTGTCCCAGTTGCGTGCCTTCACATAGTCCATGGCAACACCGGCCTTTTCGGAAAATGCCTTGGTGACGACCGTGAACACGTCGGAGGTCGGGTAGGAGTTGACTTTCGGATCCGGGCAATCCGGAACGGCCGTGCAGGCATCCCAGTCAGCCTTGTTGTTTTCGACGCCGAAGCTCAGGCGCGTCATCTCGTACTTGCCGAGGATCGCGGTCGGAGCCCAGTAGTAACCCAGCCAGCCCTTCTGCGAACTGAAGGCGTTCGAGATCGAACCGTCGAGGCCGGCAGCCGAGCCGGTATCGACCAAGATGAAGCCTGCTTCCTCGGCCTTCAAGGCCTTGTAAAGATTGGCAGTCGAAACCTGGCAGTTCCAGCCCGACGGGCAGTTGATGACGGCAGCCTTCGACGGATCTTCCGGCGCCGGGAACAGTTCAGGATGCTTCAGGGCGTCCTGGACGGTCTTGATGTCCGGGTGAGCATCGGCGAGGAACTTCGGAATCCACCAGCCTTCGACACCTCCTTCATTCAGGATCTTGGCAGCCTCGATCAGGCGGCCTTCCTTGATGGCGGCATCCAGCGGCGTGCGAACGGCGTTGACCCAGAGTTCCGGAGCCATGTCCGGCTGGCCCTTTTCGTTCATGGAGGTAAAGGTCGGCATGGTGTCGCCGGTCACGAGCGATACGGTGCAACCGTAGCCGTTTTCGAGGATGAACTTGTCGACCTGCGCGGCGACGCCGGCAGAAGCCCAGTTCATTTCTGCGATGCTGACTTCACCGCATTCTGCGGCCGAAGCGGAGCCGGCAAGCGTGTAGATGCCGGCGGCGATGATGGTGGAAGCGAGGAGCTTCTTCATGTTTAAGACCTCCCAGTCTTATTGCAGCCATAAATCGTTGGGGCCGACCAGGATACTGCAGCCCTGGGAACCCAATGCTCAGGTTGAAGCAGGCCGGGGGGTCTTGGAGGCAAGGCCATTTTTCGTCCCCGCTGCGACGGTGTCGGATTTTTTTGTCTGACCGGGCAACGTGGTCGCCAGCCATCTCTCCTTTTCCCGTTAGAGGCAGCGTAAGTGTTCCACCAGAGAAATCAACCTCTGGAATTGCTTCGGCTCTATCACATTCGTCTGAAACGGTAGAAAAACGCACGCGCAAGCTGTTGAATTTTAAGGGGGTGGATTATTTTTTGTGCAGAACCGGTGTCCGGCAGCGCAATTTTACCGCTGGTTCACAAAGGTAATGTGATGCCCGTTTTATCGTAGACAAATTCTGTTCAGTATGCGCCGCCGAAAGCTTTTTTTGTCGTTATGAAAAAAAGTGAAAAAAAAGCCGAATTCACCTTTGGTTAAGCTCTCAATAACCATCCGGTAACCCCTCTCACGCTAATTGTGTCCGTGCGACAGGGCATCCTGTCGCCCGCCCGGATCAGGTTCTGCGTCCCGGGCTGGAGCGATCTCCGGGTGTTCGCCGGAGTGGCCATGCGTCTCTTGTGGCAAGCCGCACAGTCCTTGAATGGATTGGTGCGGTTTTCGCGTTTGAGGAATTTCGCCATGCGATTTGGCGTTGGTGGACATAAAAAAACCGCGCCACTTGCGCGGCGCGGTTTGAATGGTCTTCCTGGGAGATGCTATCAGCCGACGCTGCGCGTGCGGACAAAGCCGAGCGGGCCGAAAGGCGCCGACATCACGACGTTGCGCTCGCGCGACTGGTTTGCCGGAACAACCGAGTTCCATGCGATCTGGACGAAATTGGGCTTGCTGAAGATGAACAACATCGGACTTTGACCTTGGGAGTGGAGCGACCCTTCGCTCCTTGCTTGATGGCGCTGATATACGCCTCCTGTGGCGCAAAGCAACAAGTGTTTTTGCCACGCAATGTCGCTTTTCGGATAGTGTGGCATCAAAGATGCACAAGCCTTGCCGCAGTGCGAAATATTGCGTGATTGACAGCGTTCAAACGCGGCATAAATGCGGCAAAATATGGCTTTTCCTGTGCTGGTCGCGATGCTACAGGAGGCGCCATGACAAAGACGATCATGCTTCAGGGAACCGGCTCCGATGTCGGAAAAACGGTACTCGTGGCGGGGCTGTGCCGTGTCGCATCCAATCGCGGCCTGAAAGTCGCGCCGTTCAAGCCGCAGAACATGTCGAACAACGCCGCCGTGTCGGATGACGGTGGCGAGATCGGCCGTGCCCAGTGGCTGCAATCGATGGCGGCGCGCATTCCATCGTCTGTTCATATGAACCCGGTCCTGCTCAAGCCGCAGTCCGAAACCGGCAGCCAGATCATCGTTCAGGGGAAGGTGGCCGGGCAGGCGAGGGGACGCGACTACCAGGCGCTGAAACCCAGGCTGATGGGCGCTGTCATGGAGAGCTTTGAGACGATCCGCGCCGGGACCGATCTGGTGGTGGTCGAAGGCGCCGGATCACCGGCCGAGATCAACCTTCGGGCCGGCGACATCGCCAATATGGGCTTTGCCACGCGCGCCGGCGTACCGGTCGTGCTGGTCGGCGACATCGACCGGGGCGGCGTTATCGCCTCGTTGGTCGGCACCCATACGATCCTGCCCGACGAGGATCGGGCAATGATCAGCGGCTACATCATCAACAAGTTTCGCGGTGACGTGTCGCTTTTCGACGACGGCATCGCCGCCGTCGGTGGTTTCACTGGCTGGCCCTGCTTCGGTGTCGTTCCCTGGCTGAAAAGCGCCGGCCGTCTGCCGGCCGAGGATTCCGTCGTTCTGGAAAAGCTGGCGCGCGGCGGTGGCAAGGCGTTGAAGGTTGCCGTGCCGGTCCTGTCGCGCATTGCCAATTTTGATGATCTCGATCCGCTCGCGGCCGAACCGGAGGTGGATCTGGTGTTCGTGCGGGCCGGAGATCGCATACCCATGGATGCCGGACTGGTGGTCATTCCAGGCTCCAAGGCCACCATCGCCGATCTCGTCGATTTTCGTGCGCAGGGCTGGGACCGCGACCTGCAGGCGCATGTGCGCCGGGGCGGGCGTGTCATCGGCATTTGCGGTGGATACCAGATGCTGGGCGAGCGCGTCACCGATCCCGACGGGATCGAGGGCAATGTACGCGATATTGAGGGGCTGGGGCTGTTGTCGGTCGAGACGGTCATGGCGCCGGAAAAGACGGTGCGCAACAGCAGCGCCCGCTCGGCCATATACGACGTTGCACTCGAAGGTTATGAAATCCATCTCGGTCGCACGACCGGCGCCGATTGCGCTCGCCCGGCGGTGATCATCGACGGCCGCGCCGACGGCGCCGTGTCCGCCGACGGCATGATCAGCGGCACCTATCTGCACGGGCTCTTTACCAGTGACACCTACCGGGCGGCCCTGCTCAGAAGTTTCGGTATAGAGGACGGGGGCCTGAACTATCGGCAGTCGGTCGATCAGGCATTGGACGATGTCGCAGCGGAACTGGAGGCGGTTCTTGATCCGAAATGGCTTGACGGGCTGATGTCCTGAGGAACGGGGCTATCCCGTTCGACGCATTGTCGCATGGCGCATGTCCACCATCCCTTGCCGGGGTGCTCCGATTGACAGGGTTCAGTCAAGCGCCTAATCATCGATCATTGGATGGTTCCCGATATGCCGGTGCATGTCGGGAGTAAATGGGAATGTGACGGGATGGACCCAAGCCGGGCATCCTTATCGCAGCCGACCCCGCGACTGTAGAACGGTCAGGGTTCGCCATCCGGGAAAACCAGACTTCCGGACAGACCGCATCGGGCGGGCGCGGGAGGAACGGTCCAACCGGAAAAGCCACTGGAGTGTCATTGCGATTAGCCGGGGCCGGACGCCTCTATTATCTACGAATCGTCCACCTCTTCGCAAGAAAATCGACTCCGGGAAGGCGAGGCGAACCCGTTCGTGCCTTGGGCACGTGACGCCGTGAGCCAGGAGACCTGCCAGCCTCAGGGCATCGTGCCCGATCCAGGGAGAGATACTCTCGATGCCAGCACGGAGGTTGTCATGGCTTCACCGACCCGTTCCACGAACGGCTTATATCGTATTTTCGAACCGGCCATCGCGTGGTCGCGTGTTGTGTCCGTGCATGCCGCCTTACTCTAGGCGGGACATATCATGACATCGACACAGTCAGGGCCCGTGCTGGTCCTTGGCGGCGCCCGCTCCGGAAAGTCCACCTTTGCCGAAAAACTGGTCGTCACGTCGGGTCTCGCCATGCATTACGTCGCGACCGGGAGGGCCTGGGACGGCGAGATGCAGGCAAGGATTGCCGAGCATCGCGAAAGGCGCGGGCCTGACTGGCAGACCCACGAGGAGCCGATCGATCTCGTCGCCTGCCTGTCGGCGATCGACGCGCCGGAGCGGATCGTTCTCATTGATTGCCTCACCCTGTGGGTGACCAACCTGATGATGGAAGACCGCGACATGGCGACCGAATTCGAAAGGCTTGCGGCCTACCTGCTGCAGGCAAAGGCCCGGCTGGTGTTCGTTTCGAACGAGGTCGGGCTTGGTATCGTGCCGGAAAACAGGATGGCGCGTGATTTTCGCGATCATGCTGGCCGGCTGCACCAGATCGTTGCGGAGAAATCCGCTGAAGTCTATTTTATCGCGGCCGGATTGCCGCTGAAAATGAAGGGTTGATCCATGACCACCGAAAAATCCGCGCACGGCAAGATTCCGGCAACTGTCATCACCGGCTTTCTCGGCGCCGGCAAGACAACGATGATCCGCAACATCCTGCAGAACGCCGAAGGCCGCCGCATCGCGCTGATCATCAACGAGTTCGGCGATCTTGGCGTCGATGGCGACGTGCTGAAGGGCTGCGGCGCGGAGGCTTGCACCGAGGACGACATCATCGAGCTGACCAATGGCTGCATCTGCTGCACCGTCGCCGACGATTTCATCCCGACAATGACCAAGCTGCTCGATCGTGAAAACCGCCCGGACCACATTGTCATCGAAACATCGGGGCTTGCGCTGCCGCAGCCGCTGATCGCCGCTTTCAACTGGCCGGATATCCGCACCCAGGTGACCGTCGATGGCGTCATTACGGTCGTCGATAGCGCCGCTGTCGCCGCCGGCCGTTTTGCCGACGATCACGACAAGGTCGATGCCTTGCGCGTCGAGGACGACAATCTCGACCATGAAAGCCCAATCGAGGAGCTTTTCGAGGATCAGTTGACCGCAGCCGACCTCATCATCCTGAACAAGACCGATCTCTTGGATTCGACCGGCCTTGCCTTCGTGCGCAATGAGGTCTCCTCGCGCACCAGCCGCAAGCCGGCGATGATCGAAGCCAAGAATGGCGAAGTTTCCGCCGCCGTCCTGCTCGGCCTCGGCGTCGGCACCGAAAGCGATATCGCCAACCGCAAGTCCCATCACGAGATGGAGCACGAGGCAGGCGAGGAGCATGATCACGATGAATTCGACAGCTTTGTCGTCGAACTCGGCGCGATCGCCGACCCAGCAGCCTTCATCGAGAAGCTGAAGCCGATCATCGCCGAGCACGACGTGCTGCGCCTGAAAGGCTTTGCCGACGTACCCGGCAAGCCGATGCGCCTGTTGATCCAGGGTGTCGGCAGCCGCATCGACCAGTATTTCGACCGCGCCTGGGCCGCCGGCGAAGTTCGCCGTACCCGCCTCGTCGTCATTGGTCTGCATGATATGGATGAAGCGGCTGTAAGGGCGGCGATCGCGGCTGCGGTTTGAGCCGTAAAGAATGATGCGTAGGGCATACCCCCCTCTGTCACTCCGTGACATCTCCCCCTCAAGGGGGGAGATCACCGCGATTGGCTGTGCGTCCCTGACCGGCTGCGCACCGAGCGTTCGGTCAATCTCCCCCCATGTGCGGGAGATGTCCCGGAGGAACAGAGGGGGGTACCGCAGGCAGCGGAGGTCGTCATGCATCTCCTCCTAGCCCAGAAGGGCACAATCACGGATGGCGAGGAGGCGATCGATCTCGGTCAGTCGCCGGCCGATATCCTGTTCCTCTCTGCCGCCGATACCGAACTGTCCTCGATCGCATCGGCGCATCGCACGCGGGGCGGCAAGAGCTTGCGGGTCGCGAGCCTGCTGACACTCAAGCATCCGATGTCGGTCGATACCTATGTCGAGCGCACCGCCCGTCATGCCAAACTCATCATCGTGCGCGCGCTCGGCGGCGCCAGCTATTTCCAGTATTTGCTTGAGGCGCTGCATGCGGCGGCCGTGACGCACAAGTTCCAGATCGCCGTGTTGCCCGGCTACGACAAGCCCGATCCGGGGCTCGAACCGTTCTCGACCGTATCCGCCGAGGACCGCAACCATATGTGGGCCTATTTCACCGAGGGCGGGGCTGACAACATGGCTCGCCTGCTGGCCTATGGCGAGGCGCTGATCGATGGCTCGGAAAAGCCGGAACCGGCCGCTCCCTTGATGAAGGCCGGCATCTGGTGGCCGGGGCAGGGTGTGGTCGGGGTGGATGAATGGAAGAAGCTAGCGGAGGTCTCGCCGTCGGGGAGCCGCCGCTCTCCCTCTTCTCCCCAGCGGGGAGAAGTGCCGAGCTTGCGAGGCGATGAGGGGGCGGCTGGCTCTGACATTATGGCTGTGCCCCCCTCATCCGGCCCTGCGGGCCACCTTCTCCCCGCTGGGGAGAAGAGGGAGCGTGAGGCCGCCTCAGCAATCTCCCCCCTTGAGGGAGAGATGTCCGACAGGACAGAGGGGAGTGAAGCTTCGGCAAGCGCGATTGCATCGGCTTTGCCCGTGGTCGCCCTCTGCTTCTACCGCGCCCTCGTCCAG
Source organism: Rhizobium sp. Leaf453 (assembly GCF_001425605.1). Taxonomy (GTDB): domain Bacteria; phylum Pseudomonadota; class Alphaproteobacteria; order Rhizobiales; family Rhizobiaceae; genus Pararhizobium. The sequence goes on from NZ_LMRG01000023.1 coordinate 434,176, forward strand.
AGCGGTGAAACCAAGCCGGTCGAAGCCCTCATCGAGGCGTTGCAATCCGAAGGGATGACCGTTCTGCCGGTCTTTGTTTCCAGCCTCAAGGATGCTGTATCGATCGGGACGCTGGAAGCGATCTTCGGCGAGGTGCCGCCGGATGTTGTGATGAACGCCACCGGTTTTGCCGTCTCAGCGCCCGGTGCGGACCGCCAGCCGACCGTGCTGGAAATCACCGATGCGCCGGTGCTGCAGGTGATCTTTTCGGGTTCCTCGCGGGCCGCGTGGGAAGCCTCGCCTCAGGGACTGATGGCGCGTGACCTGGCGATGAATGTCGCGCTGCCGGAGGTCGATGGCCGCATCCTGTCGCGCGCCGTATCCTTCAAGGCCGCCGCGATCTACGACACGGCCGTCGAGGCCAATATTGTCGGCCACGAACCGCTGCCGGATCGCGTCGCCTTCACTGCCAAACTCGCCTCCAACTGGGCGCGGCTGCGCCGGACAGCACCGCGCGACCGGCGCGTGGCGATCGTCATGGCGAACTATCCGAACCGCGACGGGCGGCTCGGCAATGGCGTCGGTCTCGATACGCCGGCCGGCACCATCGAGGTGATGAAGGCTATGGCGACGGCCGGTTATCCGGTTGGCGGTATTCCTGCGAATGGCGACGCTCTGATTGCCTATGTGATGCAGGGGCCGACCAATTCGGCGCGCAACGATTGCGAGGTTCGCGAGACTCTTTCCCTGAATCGGTACAAGGACTTCCTGTCGTCTCTTCCGGTTCAGATTCAGAATCAGGTTGCCGAGCGCTGGGGAGCGCCGGAAAGCGATCCGTTCTTCCGCGATGGATATTTCGCGCTTCCCTTGAGCCGCTTCGGCGAGACGCTGGTCGGCATCCAGCCGGCGCGCGGTTACAATATCGATCCGAAGGAAACCTATCATTCCCCGGACCTCGTGCCGCCGCACGGTTATCTCGCCTTCTACGCCTTCCTGCGGCAGGAGTTTGGCGCGCATGCGATCATCCATATGGGCAAGCATGGCAATCTCGAATGGTTGCCGGGCAAGTCGCTCGCCTTGTCGCAGACGTGTTATCCGGAAGCCGTTTTCGGGCCGATGCCGCATCTCTATCCCTTCATCGTCAATGATCCCGGCGAGGGAACGCAGGCCAAGCGGCGCACCAGCGCCGTGATTATCGACCACCTGACGCCGCCGCTGACGCGCGCCGAATCCTATGGTCCGCTCAAAGATCTCGAAGCGCTGGTCGACGAATATTACGACGCGGCCGGCGGCGATCCGCGACGGCTTCGGCTGCTCAGCAAACAGATCCTCGATCTCGTCCGCGATATCGGTCTCGACCGCGATGCCGGAATTTCCGGTTCGGACGCCGAGGACAAGGCGCTGGAAAAGCTCGACGCCTATCTTTGCGACTTGAAGGAACTGCAGATCCGCGACGGCCTGCACGTGTTCGGCTTGGCGCCGGAAGGCCGGCTGCTGACGGACTTGACCGTGGCGCTGGCGCGGGTGCCGCGCGGGCTGGGCGAGGGCGGCGACCAGAGCCTTCAGCGGGCGATTGCGGCGGATGCTTTTCGCGTGGAAAACCCCTCCCCAACCCCTCCCCACAATGGGGAGGGCCTTTACGTTGCGGCGTCTGCGAACGAGGTGAATCCGACCTCCGAGCTTGCTGCAAATTCCGGGGGCGGCGTTTCTAATGGGAGCGTCCCGCGAGTTAGTCCCTCCCCCTTGTGGGTAGGGGTTGGGGAGGGGACTTTTGTTTTTGATCCCCTCGATTCCACCCCCTCCGCCCCATGGACCGGCCCGAAGCCAGCAATCCTCGCCGATGTCACCGACGCCCCTTGGCGCACGGCGGGCGACACTGTCGAGCGCATTGAGCTTCTGGCCACCAAGCTTGTCTCCGGCAAAACGCCGTGCCCAGCCGGCTGGAACGCCACGCTAGCCGTTCTCGGCAATATCGAAGCCCGCCTCAAGCCATCGATCGTCGAGTCCGGTCCGGCCGAGATCGCTGCCCTGATGAAGGGCCTCGATGGCCGCTTCGTCGCCCCCGGCCCGTCCGGTGCACCAACTCGGGGACGACCGGATGTCTTACCTACGGGCCGCAATTTCTATTCCGTCGATAGCCGCGCCGTGCCGACGCCGGCGGCTTTCGAGCTTGGCAAGAAATCCGCCGAACTGCTAATCCGTCGCTACCTGCAGGATCACGGCGACTGGCCGACATCCTTCGGATTGACCGCCTGGGGCACGTCGAACATGCGCACCGGCGGCGACGACATCGCCCAGGCGATGGCGCTGATCGGCACGAAGCCGGTCTGGGATATGATCTCGCGCCGGGTGACCGGATACGAGATCGTGCCGCTCGCCGTGCTCGGGCGCCCGCGCGTCGATGTGACACTGCGCATCTCCGGCTTCTTCCGTGATGCATTTCCCGAGCAGATCGCGCTGTTCGATACGGCGATCCGCGCGGTCGGCGCGCTCGACGAGGATGACGCCGACAACATGATCGCGGCCCGGATGCGGGCGGAGACGGCACGGCTGGTGGCTGCGGGCATCGACGCCAAGGAAGCACAACGACGCGCCTCCTACCGCGTCTTTGGTGCCAAGCCGGGTGCCTATGGTGCCGGCCTGCAGGCGCTGATCGACGAGAAGGGCTGGGAGAATAAGGCTGATCTCTCGGAAGCCTATCTCACCTGGGGCAGTTATGCCTATGGCGCCGGCGAAGACGGCAAGGCAGAGCGTGGGCTCCTGGAGGCCCGGCTGAAAACGGTCGAAGCGGTCGTCCAGAATCAGGATAATCGTGAACACGATCTGCTCGACAGCGACGACTATTACCAGTTCGAGGGCGGCATGAGCCTTGCCGTGGAGCAGGCGACAGGCGCGCGTCCGGCGATCTATCACAACGACCATTCCCGGCCGGAAAAGCCGGTGATCCGTTCGCTGGAGGAGGAGATCGGCCGAATCGTGCGCGGCCGTGTCGTCAATCCGAAATGGATCGAAGGCGTGATGCGCCATGGTTACAAGGGCGCCTTCGAGATGGCGGCGACGGTCGACTATATGTTCGCCTTCGCGGCGACGACGGGCGCGGTGCGCGATCATCATTTCGAGGCGGTCTATCAGGCCTATGTACTGGATGAGCGCGTGCGCCAGTTCATGGCCGACAAGAACCCGGCGGCGCTGCGCGAAATGACCGACAAGCTGATGGAAGCGATCGATAGGGGATTCTGGTCTCCACGCTCCAACTCGGCCCGGTTCGAGCTTCAGGGCCTGGCGGCGGCGGCGGAATAGGCGATGACGACGATGACTGCCGTGCAATCACTTGCCGGCAAAAGCGAAATTTGAAAGAGGGACACCATGAGCGAAGACGAAATCCAGGCAACGGAAACCGGACCGGTCAACGATGAAGCCCGCCATGCTATGAAAATGGCGAAGAAGAAGACCGCGCGTGAAAAGATCATGGCGACGAAGACGGACCAGAAGGGGCTGATCATCGTCAATACCGGCAAGGGCAAGGGCAAGTCGACCGCCGGCTTCGGGATGATCTTTCGCCACATCGCCCATGGCATGCCGTCCGCTGTTGTCCAATTCATCAAGGGTGCCTGGGAAACCGGCGAGCGCGACCTGATCGAGAAGCATTTCGGCGACGTCTGCCAGTTCTACACACTGGGCGAGGGCTTTACCTGGGAGACGCAGGATCGCTCACGCGATATCGCCATGGCTGAAAAGGCTTGGGAAAAGGCTAAGGAACTGATCCGCGACGAGCGCAATTCCATGGTCCTGCTCGATGAGATCAACATCGCGCTGCGCTACGATTATATCGATGTTGCCGAAGTCGTGCGGTTCCTGAAGGAAGAAAAGCCGCACATGACGCATGTCGTGCTGACCGGCAGAAACGCCAAGGAAGAACTGATCGAGGCCGCCGATCTCGTTACCGAAATGGAATTGATCAAGCATCCGTTCCGCTCGGGCATCAAGGCGCAGGTCGGCGTCGAATATTGAGGCTTTCGGCACAGTCTGCGCCGGTCGTCCGGCGCAGACTGATCTCGCTTGAATAATGGACGGCGCTTCATACGCCGAGCCAGAGGCGAATGGGGTGCGCGGGATCGGACAAGAGCTTGATCGCCAGCGCGATGCAGGTCACGACCAGCAGCGGCTTGATGATCTTTGCACCGTTCTTCATCGCGAAGCGTGAGCCCACCTGCGCACCGGCGAACTGCCCTGCCCCCATCAACAGGCCAACTTTCCAGAGCACGACGCCATAGAGCACGAAGACGATGAAGGCGCCGATATTGGAGCCGAAATTGAGGAACTTCGTGTGCGCCGTCGCCTTCAGGACGCCGAAGCCGGCGAGCGCGATGAAGGCCATCATGAAGAACGAACCGGTGCCGGGGCCGAAGACGCCGTCATAGAAACCGACCATTGGCACCAGTGTCAGCGTAAACAGGAACGGTGTCATCCGCTGCGTCCGATCTATATCGCCGACGCTTGGCTTCAGCGCAAAGTAGAGAGCGATCGCGACGAGCATGAAGGGGAGGACGGCTTTCAACACGTCGCCCGGCACCACAGTCGCCAGCATCGCCCCCAGCGCCGCACCGAGGGCTGACATCACCGCCATCGGCAATTGCTCCCGCAGGTTCACATGCCCCTTGCGGGCATAGGCAAGACTGGCCGAACCGGAGCCGAACAGCGACTGCAACTTGTTGGTTCCGAGCGTTTCCAGCGGCGGAATGCCTGCCAGCAGCATGGCCGGCACGGTGATCATGCCACCGCCACCAGCGATGGAATCGATGAAGCCGGCGAGGAAGGCAGCAAGGAACAGCAGGGCGAGAAGTTGGGGGGCAAAATCGTGCAAGGGGGGACTCAATAAGGAATGCAGCGGGAGGGCAAATCGGAAATCTGTTTGTCAGAGCTTGATGCGAAATGCAAAGCCGGAGGTCAGAATCAACCACATTCGAGGGGTGAAACAGGGCAAATCGGTTTGCTGTCGTCGATTATCGTTCGGAAATCGCCGTGATGCCGTTGTCCGCATGGCGGATGGCGCAATCCGGTTTGACCGCTTCGGCGCGCTCCGGTAAAAAGACAAAACGTGCGACGGTGCCCGCTTCGGTGGGCTGAAAGAGCGTCCGGTGCGGCCGACCCATTCAGGGGGCTTCCATCCGGTGCTGTCCAGACCACTTCGACGCTCCGGCGTTCGAAGGCCCCGGCGCATCCTTGAGAGTGCGGCGTGGGAGGTCCGTTTCGTGATTCAGCAGGACAGGGTCAGTCGGCCAGAAGCGCCAATCTTCACACTCGGCTTGGGCTGCGAGCGCGGCGCGCCGGTTGATGAGGTGATCGCGCTTGCCGAGCAGGCGTTGCGGTACGCGGGCATCGATTGCCGGGCGGTGGCCTGTATCGCGACCCTTGATGTCCGCCTCTCCGAACCGGCCATCGTTGCTGCTGCTTTGTATTTCTCCGTCCCGCTGAAGGTCTTTCCGGTGGCCGTTTTGGAGGCCGAAACGCCGCGCTTGAAGACACCGTCAAACCTTGTCTTCGCAATCACCGGCTGCCATGGCGTGGCCGAAGCGGCGGCTCTTGCGGCTGCCGGCGAGACGGATGACCTGGTCGTGCCGAAGCTCAAGTCTGCTCACGCGACCGCTGCTGTGGCTGGCTGCTTTGTCGAATCGAATCAGACTGTTGCCGAATTTCCTTCGATGAATGATTCCGGTTCTTCACATCCCGAATCAATCGCCCGCCATATGCCGCCGGTCGTCGCGGAGGCTTTGGCCTGATGGACAAGCCGTTTCCGAATTTGCCGGATCTGGAGCCGGGTTCCGTCTGGCTGGTCGGCGCCGGTCCGGGTGATCCCGGCCTGCTGACGCTGCATGCCGTCAATGCACTGCGGCAGGCCGACGTCATCGTTCATGATGCCCTGGTCAATGTCGATTGCCTGACGATGGTGAAGACCGGTGCCGTGCTAGAATTTGCCGGAAAGCGCGGCGGCAAGCCTTCGCCGAAGCAGCGCGATATTTCGCTCCGTCTCGTCGAACTGGCGCGACAGGGCAAGCGCGTGCTGCGGCTGAAGGGCGGTGATCCCTTCGTCTTCGGCCGCGGTGGCGAGGAGGCGCTGACGCTGGTCGAGCACGGCATTCCCTTCCGCATCGTTCCGGGCATCACTGCCGGCATCGGCGGGCTTGCCTATGCCGGCATTCCAGTGACCCATCGCGAGGTCAATCATGCTGTGACGTTCCTCACTGGCCATGATTCGTCCGGTGTCGTGCCCGATCGCATCCATTGGGAAGGCATCGCTAAGGGCTCGCCCGTCATCGTCATGTACATGGCGATGAAACATATCGGTCAGATCACCGCCAACCTGATATCCGCCGGCCGGTCGCCTGACGAACCCGTCGCCTTCGTCTGCAATGCCGCGACGCCGGACCAGACGGTGCTCGAAACGACGCTGGCGCGGGCTGAGGCGGATGTGACGGCATCCGGGCTCGAGCCGCCGGCAATCGTCGTCGTCGGCGAGGTCGTGCGCCTGCGCCCGGCGCTGGATTGGCTCGGCGCGCTCCACGACGGCCGCACGCTCACAGCCGATCCCCTGTTGAACCGGGCCTTCAAGGATCCGGCATGAGCGGCCTGCTGATAGCGGCCCCATCCTCTGGCTCCGGCAAGACGACCTTCACGCTCGGCCTGCTGCGGGCTCTGCGCAATCGTGGCATGGCGCTTTCGCCAGGCAAGGCCGGACCGGATTATATCGATCCGGCCTTTCACACGGCGGCGAGCGGCAAGGCCTGCCTGAATTATGATCCTTGGGGCATGCGTCCCGACCTACTTCGTGCCAACGCAGCAGCGGCCACCGGCACTGGCGAGACGCTGATCATCGAGGCCATGATGGGCCTGTACGATGCGGCGATTGACGGGCAGGGATCGCCGGCCGATCTTGCCGCTTTGCTTGGATTGAACGTCGTGCTGGTGGTGGATTGCGGCCGCATGTCCCAGTCGGTCGCGGCACTGGTGCGCGGCTATGCGGGACATCGTGACGACGTCCATGTTGCGGGGGTCATTCTCAATAAGGTTGGCAGCGATCGACACGAGATGATGTTGCGTGCAGCGCTGGATGCGATCGGCATGCCGGTGTTCGGTGTCCTGCGACAGAACGCTGCCCTGAAACTTCCCGAACGGCACCTCGGTCTCGTGCAGGCTGGAGAACATGCGGAACTCGACCTGTTCATCGAAACCGCAGCCGCGCATGTCGAGGCGGGCTGCGATCTCGATCAGATCGTGATGGCGGCACGGCTTGGAACATCGCGAGACGCGGCAGTGGACGCCGAGCCGCTGAAGCCAATCGGCCAAAGGATCGCGATTGCCAGCGATACCGCCTTCGCCTTCTCCTACGAACACCTTCTGTCCGGTTGGCGCGGGGCAGGCGCGGAACTGTCGTTCTTTTCGCCGCTGGCGGATCAGGCGCCCGCCGCTAATGCGGATGCGGTTTACCTGCCGGGTGGCTATCCGGAGCTTCACGCCGGGCAACTGGCGGAGGCTGACCGGTTTCGCGACGGGATGGTGTCTGCGAGGGATCGCGGCGCGCGGATTTTTGGCGAGTGCGGTGGCTACATGACTCTCGGGGAGGGACTTGTCGCCGCGGATGGCAAACGCTACGCCATGCTCGGCTTCCTGCCGCTGGTCACCAGCTTCGCCGAGCGCAAGCGGCATCTGGGCTACCGGCGGGTAAAGCCGGTCGATGACAGCTTTTTTGACGGTCCGCTGATGGCGCATGAATTTCACTATGCCTCGATCCTTTCAGAAGGTGATGCCGACCGCCTGTTCGAGGCGACGGACGCGGCCGGTGCAGCGCTTGGCTTGACGGGCCTGAGACGAGACCGCGTCGCCGGATCGTTCATGCATGTCATCGACATGGCGAAAGCGTCATGAGCAGGCCAATCGTGCATGGCGGCGGCCTTACGGAGGCGGCCGCGCTCTTCGGTGGCAATCCAGGCGATTGGCTGGATCTATCGACGGGCATCAATCCCAATCCGGTCGCACTGCCGGAGATTCCCGTCAGCGCCTGGCACCGGTTGCCGGATCGACATCTGGTCGATGCAGCGCGGCAGATGGCGACTCGCTATTATCGTTGCGACCCCGGCCAGCCCTTGCCGGTTCCGGGGACGCAATCCGTCATCCAGTTGCTGCCGCGTTTGGTGGCTCCGGGAAGGCGGATCGCCATCCTCGCCCCGACCTATGGCGAATATGCCCGCGTGTTTTCTGTTGCCGGATATGCGGTCGACGAGATTTCGGATTTCGATCGGCTGACGCCGGATCACGGTCTTGTCGTTGTCGTGAATCCCAACAATCCGACCGGCCGAGCCTATGCTCCGTCGGAACTGTCAGCGCTCGCGAAGCATCTCGCGGCAAACGAAAGTCTGTTGCTCGTTGATGAAGCTTTCGGCGACACCGAGCCGGATCTCAGCATCGTGCCTGAGGCTGCCGAACACGGCAATCTCATCGTGTTTCGTTCCTTCGGCAAGTTCTTCGGACTGGCTGGGTTGAGGCTCGGTTTCGTCATTGGAACCGATGCTATTCTGTCTGATTTCGCCCAGTGGCTTGGTCCCTGGTCGGTGTCCGGCCCGGCACTGGTCATATCCCGCGCGCTGATGGAGGGTGATACCGCCCCGGTGCAGGCCGCTATCGCAGAGCGCAAGGCCGGCCTTGACGCCGTGCTTCGACAGGCGGGTCTTGCGATCATCGGCGGGACGCCGCTGTTCACGCTGGTCGATCATCCGCACGCCGCACATTTGCATGAACAGTTGTGCTACGCGCATATTCTGACGCGAAAATTCAGCTACGCGCCGACATGGCTACGGATTGGGCTTGCACCCGATGCGGCAGGCGATACACGGTTGAGGGACGCCCTGCGTATCGCCGACCTCGCCTGAACGGACCTTCCATGTCGACTGAAATTCTTGCCGTGCTGATTGCGGCGCTTGTCCTCGACCGCATTGTCGGCGATCCCGAATGGTTGTGGCAGCGTCTGCCGCATCCGGTCGTCCTGTTCGGCACGATGATCGGCTGGTTTGACCGCACCTTCAACCGCAAACGCTTCGAGAACGACGTGCTACGGATCGGCGGCGCGTTGACAATTGTAGTCTTGTTGCTGTGGAGCCTTGTTTGCGGCTGGCTGATCCATCGGTTGCTGTTGCAATTCGGTATCGTCGGCTGGCTGCTGGAGGTTGTTCTGGTCGCCGTCTTCTTGGCGCAGAAGAGCCTTGCAGATCACGTCTCGCGCGTCGCCACCGGATTGCGTACCGGCGGTTTGGAGGGCGGGCGCAGGGCCGTCTCGATGATCGTCGGGCGTGATCCTGAAACACTGGACGAACCGGCGGTCTGCCGCGCGGCGATCGAAAGCCTGGCGGAGAATTTTTCCGATGGCGTCGTGGCGCCTGCTTTCTGGTATGCCGTGCTCGGACTGCCGGGCCTGCTTGCCTACAAGATGCTCAACACAGCGGATTCGATGATCGGCCACAAGAGCCCGAAATATCTGTATTTCGGCTGGGCCTCGGCCCGTCTCGACGATCTTGCCAATATTCCCGCCGCTCGACTTTCGATCCTGCTGATTGCCGCCGGCGCCTGGTGGAAGACTGGCCTGCGCGCAGCCCGCAATGCGCTCGGGATTGCACTTCGGGACAATGGCCTGCACCGCTCGCCAAATTCTGGCTGGCCGGAGGCGGCAATGGCGGGCGCGCTGGACATCCAGCTTGCCGGCCCGCGGATCTACGCCGGTGCGCTGGTGGCGGAACCGATGATCAACGGATCTGGTCGCGCGACCGCCACCGTCGGCGATGTCGAATCCAGTGTTTCGATATTCTACGGCGCCTGCACCGCGCTCGTTGTATTGGCCGCCTTTATAGCGGCGATCGCCAGTATTGTATGAAACCATTACTGAGGCCGAAAAAACTCTCCGGTTTTCGTTAAGGCCGAATTTTCCATTTGTCTTAAACGTCTATCATTGCAATGAATGTAAGGTCTGTGTCGTGTTGGGACACCAGTAAAAAGGTGCATAAATTCGGAGAGGACTTTCATGCGTAAAATCTTCGTGGCCTTTCTGGCCTTGTTGTTCATGCAATTTCATTCGACGTCCGCTTTCGCCGCAAATCTTATTGCCAAAGTCAGCCTTTCTTCTCAAACCATGACAGTATCGCAGAACGGGTTCGTCAAATACCGCTGGAAGGTATCGACGGCGCGCAAGGGATATGTCACGCCGCAGGGCAGCTGGAGCGCCAAGTGGCTGTCGCGCAACCACCGCTCGCGCAAGTATGACAATGCGCCGATGCCCTATGCGGTCTTCTTCAATGGCGGCTATGCCGTCCATGCGACGTTCGATCTCAAGCGCCTCGGCCGCCCGGCATCGCACGGCTGCATTCGTCTGCATCCCGATAATGCCGCCGCATTCTTCTCGCTCGCCAGCCAGAATGGCCTGAAGAACACCAAGATTGTCGTCACCCGCTGAACCCGGGGAGGCATGTGCTTGATGTTGAGGCCGGCGGGGGCGCCGGCCTCAACGACCCATTCAGGCCGCCGGACTGAGATCAATGACAATCTTGCCGAAAGGCCCACGGTCGAGATGATCGAGTGCCGCCTGCAGGTCCTCCAGCTTGTAACGTGCATCGATCACGGGCTTGATACCGGTGTCATCGATCGCACGAACAAAATCCTCGAATGACCGGCGATGGCCGACGCTGATGCCCTGGATGACTGGCGATTTCAAAAGCAGCGGGCCGACCGGACCGCTGACCTCGAAACCTTCAAGCACGCCGATGACGGAAATCCGGCCGTGCACCGCGATGGCGCGGAGCGAGTGCCCGAGATTGGCTCCTCCGGAAATTTCCAGGATATGATCGACACCCCGGTCGCCCGTTAGTTTGTAGACGGCCTCGACCCAGTCTTCCCCGGCACTGTTGATGCCATGATCGGCCCCGAGAGCTTTCACCCGCGCCAGTTTCTCGTCGCTACGAGAGGTGACGAACACGTCCGCGCCATAGGCCTTGGCGATCTGCAGACCGAACAGCGCGACACCGCCCGTGCCCTGAACGAGGACGGTCGAGCCTGCCTTGATATCATCGCGCTCCTTCAGCGCGAACCAGGCCGTCAGGCCGGCGACGGGCAGGGTGCTCGCTTCGGCGTCATCAAGAGTTGCGGGGGAGCAGACGAACCAGTCTTCGGGGAAGACGACATAATCGGCGAGCATGCCCTGATAGGTGCCGCCCGTCGTCTGGTAGGCGGGGGTGCGGGCATTGCCATTGTCCGGTCCATCGATCCAGTCCGGCTTGAATGTCGACATCACCCGGTCGCCCGCCGTGAAGCGGCTCACTCCGGGACCGATCGCGTCGATCACGCCGGCCATGTCGGAGACCGGAGTGAAAGGTTGCGGCAGCGTCAGGCCCATGCCCGTCTCGATCACCATCTTGTCGCGGTAGTTCAGCGAGGCTGCGGAAACCTTGACGCGGATCTCGCCCGGTCCCGGTTCGGGGATGGCGACGGTTTCCAGTTTCAGATTGTCTCGGCCGATGGCCGACATCGACCAGCGCCTCATCGTTTTCGTCATGTTTCGTCTCCTGCATGGCTAAGTTCAAGCGATGAGGCGAAACTAGCATTGCGTTTCATTCGCCAGTGGCGATATGATTTCCTTCCATTGTTTCCTCGCAGGCTACAAACGCTATGAATGATCGTCTGACCGGAGTGTCCGTCTTTGTCGAGGCCGTAGAGGCCGATAGCTTCTCGGAAGCGGCCAAGCGGCTGAACCTATCGCGATCGGCGGTCGGCAAGACCATTGCCCGACTGGAGGACCGCCTCGGTGCGCGGCTGTTCCACCGCACGACCCGCAGCCAAATGCTGACTGAGGATGGCCAGGCGTTCTACGAGCGTTGCCTCAGGGCGCTGGACGAGTTGCGGGCTGGCGAAGCAATGCTGGAATCGGGCCGCAAGGAGGTGGCGGGTCGCCTGCGCGTGTCCATGCCGGTCCTGTTCGGCCGCCGCTGCGCCGCACCGATTCTGCTCAGGTTGGCCGCCGAACACCCAAAGCTCGAACTCGACCTCAATTTCACCGACAGTCGCGTCGATGTTGTCGAAGACGGCTTCGATCTCGCCATCCGCAACGGACCCCTCGGCGAATGGCCGGGGTTGATGGCACGCCGGATCGCCCACCAGCGTATGACGGTTTGCGCGTCGCCCGCTTATCTGGAAGCTCACGGCTACCCCGAGACCCGCGACGATCTGATGGATCATACCGCGATCATGTACGCGCGCTCGGGTCGCATTCGCTCTTGGCTCTTTCCGGTCGAAGGCGGCCCGGATGTGGAAATCCAGCCGCGTTCGCGCATGCGCTTCGATGATCTGGAAATGATCGCCGATGCAACAAGCGCCGGGCTCGGCCTGTGCTGGTTGCCCTGTTGGCTGGTGCACGATCGGGTAGAAGCGGGCGCGCTCGTTCGGCTTTTCAAAAACGAGCCGCGACTCTCCTTCGATTGTTACGCCGTCTGGCCGAAAACGCCGCATCTGCCGTTGCGCGTCCGCCTTGCCATCGACGCGCTGGCGGCCGAACTGCCGGCGGCGACGGCGCTTTGAGGGCTTTGCGCTCCCAGCATTCGACGTTTGCGCAACACCGCCGCCGCTAAATGCAACTCTTCCCGTGAAGGCCATTGGCTTTTCAGCCGCATTTACCTATAGGTTCGCCAAAACATGTATTCGAAAGAGGTTATGGCGTGACAGCTACATTCGACAAGGTTGCCGACATTATTGCAGAAACCAGCGAAATTGATCGCGAGACGATCACGCCGGAAAGCCACACGATCGACGATCTGGGCATCGACAGCCTTGACTTCCTTGACATCGTCTTCGCGATCGACAAGGAATTCGGCATCAAGATCCCGCTCGAGCAGTGGACCCAGGAAGTCAACGAAGGCAAGGTTTCGACGGAAGAATATTTCGTTCTGAAGAACCTCTGCGCCAAGATTGACGAACTGAAGGCCGCCAAGGGCTGATATTTTCTCCGCGTTTCCCCCGCGGAAACACGTGCTTGCACGACACCAATGCCGCCTGTCGCGTGGTCTGCGCTTGACAGGCGGCATTTGCGTTTTTACTTGACGGTCGCATGATCACGCCGCAGGTCCTCTTTCGGATAGGACTAATTCCGGCGGGATCGCATGATTTGAAATCCGGAGCATTCCTGGCGCTGTCTTTTCGCGCCGCGCTTCGGGCCAAGCTGGATTGCTCCTGATGCTCCTTGAATATTTCCAGATGATCGATCGGGTCGAGACCGTCGATCTTACCGCCAAGACGCTGACGGCGCGTTCGGTCGTTCCGGCCAAGAGCCCGGTGTTCGAAGGCCATTTTCCGGGTTACCCGCTGGTTCCCGGCGTTCTCCTGATCGAGACCATGGCGCAGGCGAGCGGCTTCCTCGTGCTCGCCGCCACCGATTTCGCTGCCATGCCGTTCCTGATGTCCGTCGATGGCGCCAAGATGCGCACCTTCGTCGAGCCGGAAGCCGTCCTGGATATCGAGGCCTTTCTTGAGCATGACGGTTCCGGCTTCGCGGTCGTCAAGGCGAAGATCACGTCGGAAGGCAAGAAGGTCTGCGATGCCCAGTTGAAACTGCGCACCATGCCGTTCGATCAGGTCCCGCTCGGACCGATCGTCAAGAAGCGTGCGGAAGAAGTAGGGTTGATGGCGGCGCTAGCGCTGTCGGCCACGACGGGAGAGTGACGATGGTGAAGGCCGCCAATGACGTTGTAATCACCGGTGTCGGCATCGTCACCAGCCAGGGTGTCGGCACGGAGGTGCACACGGCCCTTCTGACTGCGGATCAGTCGCCTGTCCCGCGGGTCGAAACCGAACGTTTCGCGCCTTATCCGGTGCATCCGCTACCGGAAATCGACTGGTCGCAGCAGATCCCGAAGCGTGGTGACCAGCGCCAGATGGAAAATTGGCAGCGCCTCGGCGTCTTCGCCGCCGGCCTGGCTCTGGATGATGCCGGCTTCAAGGATGACCTCGAAGCCTGCGGCAGCATGGATATGATCGTCTCCGCCGGCGGTGGTGAGCGCGATATCAATGTCGATTCGCTGATCGTCGACGAAGCGCTGAAGCGCAATGACCGCGAGCAACTCCTGAACGAGAAGCTGACGACGGAACTGCGCCCGACACTCTTCCTGGCGCAGCTTTCCAACCTGATGGCCGGCAATATCTCGATCGTGCACAAGGTGACCGGCTCGTCGCGGACCTTCATGGGCGAGGAGGGCGCCGGCATCTCGGCGATCGAAACCGCATTTGCCCGTATCAAAGCCGGTCAATCGACCCACACGCTGGTCGGTGGCGCATTCTCCGCCGAGCGGCTCGACATGATCCTGCTGATCGAAGCGATCCAGGGCCATGCGCTGGGCGGCTACCACCCGATCTGGTCGCGCAAGCCGGAAAATGGCGGCGGCATGATGACCGGTTCGGTCGGCGCTTTCCTTATTCTCGAATCGCGCGAACACGCCGAGGCCCGTGGTGCCCGCATCTATGCGACGATCGATGCCGTTGGCGGTGATCGTGGCAGCCGTGAGGGCGATCGCCTTGAGCAGCGCCTGCAATATCTGTCGGCGCCGGCGGCTGATGCCGATCCCGCGCGCACAGTCGTCTTCTCCGGTACGACCGGCTTTCCCGATCTCGCCGCGCGCGAAAAGGCATTTCTCGATGCCCAGTTCCCGAAGGCCGCCATCCGAGCCTATGGCGGGCTTTCCGGCCATGCCCTGGAGTCGCAATTCCCCCTCGGGATTGCATTTGCAGCCCTGTCGCTGGGAGCGGGCGCCAAGGTGCCGCCGTTTGATCCGGCTGTCGAATTGCCGATGGAAAAGGCAGCGACGACGGCTATCGTGACCACGATCGGGCATGCGCGCGGCGAAGGCGTCGCCGTTTTGTCGGTAGAAGAATAAGGAGCGGCGGATATGTCCAGCGCATACAAGGATCATCTCGGCCGCCCGCTCATCGCCGTCACCGGCATGGGCGTCATCACCTCCCTCGGACAGGGCGTCGAGGATAACTGGAAGGCCCTGACATCTGGCGTTTCCGGCATCCACAAGATCACACGCTTCCCGACCGAAGGCCTCTCGACCCGAATCAGCGGAACCGTCGATTTTATTGATTTGCCAGCGGAAAATGCCGTCGAGCGTTCCTACGCCTTCGCGCGCGAAACGACTGCGGAAGCTCTCGCACAGGCCGGGATCTCCGGTGATTTCAACGGTCCCCTTTTCCTGGCAGCACCGCCCATCGAGCCGGAATGGAGTGCCCGTTTCGAACTGGCCGACCGCTCGCGCCCATCGCAGAAGCCGGCCGACGCCTATGATCGGTTCCTTGCCGCCATGCGCGATCGTGCCGACCCCGTGTTCCATGAAGCCGCGCTGTTCGGCGCCATCTCTGAGCGTCTGTCTGACCGGTTCGGCACACGCGGTCTGCCGGTGACGTTGTCGACCGCCTGCGCTTCGGGCGCGACCGCGATCCAACTCGGCGTCGAAGCGATCCGCCAGGGACGCACCGACCGCGCCCTGACTGTGGCGACTGACGGCTCGGTCAGCGCCGAAGCTCTGATCCGCTTTGCGCTCCTCTCAGCCCTCTCCACGCAGAACGATCCGCCGGAGCGGGCATCGAAGCCCTTCTCCAAGGATCGCGACGGTTTTGTCATCGCCGAAGGCGCGGCAACGCTCGTGCTGGAATCGCTGGAGGCGGCGATCGCCCGTGGTGCGCGCGTCTACGGCATTCTGAAGGGCTGCGGCGAAAAGGCGGATTCGTTCCACCGCACGCGCTCTTCGCCCGATGGTGGCCCGGCGATTGCGACGATCCGCGCGGCGCTGGCCGATGCTGGTCTGAGCGAAGGTGATATCGGCTATATCAACGCCCACGGGACGTCGACGCCGGAAAACGACAAGATGGAATATGGTGCGATGTTGTCGGTGTTCGGCGAAGCGCTGGCCGGCATTCCGGTGTCCTCGAACAAGTCGATGATCGGTCACACGCTGACGGCGGCTGGCGCTGTCGAGGCCGTCTTCTCGCTGCAGACGATCCTCACCGGCACGCTGCCGCCCACCATCAACTACCAGAACCCGGACGCCTCGATCGTTCTCGATGTCGTGCCGAATGTGAAGCGGGATGCGCAGATCAATGCCGTCCTGTCGAACTCCTTCGGCTTCGGCGGCCAGAATGCCAGCCTTGTCATGGCGGCAGAACCGGCCTAATCGACACTGACATCTTTTTGAATAAGACGCCTTCGGGCTCAAGGACTTATGATATGCGCGCTTTGCAACTGGTCGATGACCGTAAGCTGGAAATGACCGATCTGCCCGAACCCGAGGCACCCGGCCCGGGCGAGGTGACGCTGCGCGTCAAAGCGGTTGCGCTCAACCACATCGACGTCTGGGGCTGGCGCGGCATGGCTTTTGCCAAGCGCAAGATGCCGTTGGTGATCGGCGCGGAAGCGTCCGGCGTGGTCGACCAGATCGGCCCCGGCGTTTCCAATGTTCTGCCGGGCCAGCTTGTTTCCATCTACGGCGCCCGCACCTGCGGCCTCTGCCGACCCTGCCGCGAAGGTCGCGACAACCTGTGCGAACATGTCGGCGGCGTTCATGGCTTCCATCTCGATGGTTTTGCCCAGGAAAAGGTTAATCTTCCGGCCCGTCTGCTGGTTCCGGCCCCTCCGGGCGTCGATGCCATCGGCGCAGCCGTGGCGCCCGTGACTTTCGGCACCGTCGAGCACATGCTGTTCGATAATGCCAAGCTTGAGCCGGGCGAAACCATCCTCATCCATGCTGGCGGCTCAGGCATCGGCTCGGCGGCCATCCAGCTTGCCAAGAAGATTGGTTGCACGGTCATCACCACCGTCGGCTCCGATGACAAGATCGAGAAGGCCAAGGCGCTCGGCGCCGACCACGTCATCAACTACCGCAAGGACCGCTTCGAGGGCGTAACCCGCAAGCTGACCAAGAAGAAGGGCGTCGATGTCGTCTTCGAGCATGTCGGCAAGGATACCTGGGCGGCTTCGATGTTTGTCCTCAAGCGCGGCGGCCGCCTGGTCACCTGCGGCTCGACCTCGGGCGTTTCGACGGAAATGAACTTGATGATGTTGTTCCAGCAGCAATTGAAGCTGCTTGGCTCATTCGGTTGCCGGATGGAAAACATGGCGGATGCCATGCAGAAGATGGCGAGGGGCCTCGTTTATCCCGTTATCGATACCGAAGTCGGCTTCGACGAGATCGACAAGGCGCTGGAGCGGATGGAAACCCGCCAGGTCTTCGGCAAGATCATCCTGCGGATGGACTGAAGACAGTGCGCATGCTGATCACACGACTGGTTCTGGCGGCGGAGCATTTCCGCCAGTGGTCGATTGCGCAATTCGTTTTCCTGCTGCTCGGTACGCTGAAGCTGTTTCCGGCCAATGCAGCCATCGAGTTTTCCGATCGCTTCACCCGCTGGCTCGGTCCGAAACTGAAGCGCCGCCACAAGCTGACGCTGACCAATCTTCGCAATGCCTTTCCCGAAAAGAGCGAGGCCGAGATTTTGGCGATCGCGCTCGACAGCTGGGGCAGCATTGGGCGATTGGCGGCGGAATACGTTTTCCTAGACGACATTTTCGATTTCGATCCGACCGATCCGAAGCCAGGCCGCATCGAGGTTTCCGGCATTCCGCTGTTCCTCGAACTGCGCGACAAGCCGCGTCCCTTCATCGTTTTTACGGCCCATACAGGCAATTTCGAGCTGCTGCCGGTCGCGAGCAACGCATTTGGCCTCGATGTCACCGTGCTGTTCCGCCCGCCGAACAATCCGTATGTCGCCGACAAGGTCTTCAATTTCCGCAAGCAGCGCATGGGCAATCTCGTGCCGTCGCATGCCGGCTCGTCCTTCACCCTTGCCCGCAAGCTGGAAGCGGGCGGCGGCGTCGGCGTCCTGGTGGACCAGAAGTTCCGCAAGGGGCTGACGACGAAGTTCTTCAATCGGGACGTTCGCACCAATCCGCTTTTGGCCAAGCTGGTTCGCCAGTTCAATTGCGAGGTCTATCCGGCGCGCTCGATCCGTTTGCCCGACGGCCGTTTTCGCCTGGAACTGGAGCCGGCAATCAAAATTCCGCGTCGCGCGGATGGCAGCGTTGACGTCAATGCGACGGCACAATTGTTGAATGACAAAGTGGAAAGCTGGGTGCGGGAATATCCGGGCCAGTGGCTCTGGTACCATGACCGTTGGGCCATCAAGAAAACCCTGAAGGATTAGGCCTTCCTCATCTGCTTGCGTCGCGACTTTAAAGCTGCACTTTTTCGGGGAATCAGCTAAAACTATTCATGCATAAATAGTTCTTTTAGTTTCTTTGCTGCCTCTGTTTTTCGATGCCTAAAACGTCTTTGTCCGATGGCATAACCATGTTTCAGAAGTGATACATTTTCTCACTTTGGACATCAATTATTTTAACGGAAACGTTTCAGGTCGCGTCGAGGCGGTTGAACGGTATTTTATAGAGTGTAAACTCGACCTTACGTCATGGGGATTGCAAGCGCTTCGGGGACAGAAGCAAGCGCTATTCAATCGATTTAAGTCCGGCAGTGCCGGAAGTGCAGCTGCTCGTTCTGCTCAGGAGCAATATTGGCTGCGGGGAGTGGGATTAGGCAATTGAAGGCACTGATAGACCTTTTCTGGTTCAAATATTCGCAGTTGCAATACGCCGTCAAATCCGGCGACGAGCTGTTGATTTCCATTCTCGATCGCGAGATTGAACCGGTTCTGACTGCGATTTATCAGGAGGAGGCGTCCTGTGTCGCGGATGCCCGTCTGCAATTCCAGTTCGTTCTCGATCTGCTTCAACGGGAAGCAGATGACATAGCCAGCGTGTTGCGCCAGCAAGGCGTTCTTCAATCCTTGGCCGACCGATACTTTGCCGCCGGGAACGGCAACATTCTGAATGGGAAATGGCAACAGTCCGCAGTTCCTATGACAATGCACCGGGGGCGGGTCGACGAAGGCTTCCTCAACGAAGCCATCCTCGATTGCATGCCGGATCGCATCGCCGTCATCACGCCGGATTACCGCTATCTTTACACCAACCCTGTCAACGCAGCGCGTCTCGAAGAGCGGCCGATGGATCTCGTCGGCCGGCATATCGTCGAGTTTGTCGGCATTCAGCGGTTCGAGCAGCGGGTCAAGCCCAATCTCGACAAATGCTTTGCCGGCGAGACGGTGGATTATACCTTCGCCAAGGATGTCGATAATCGCACCGTCGTCGTGCGTTGCCGCATGACGCCGTGCATGTCGAGCACCGGCAAGGTTATTGGAGCTATCCTGATCCTGCAGGAAATCGCCGATCGCCGCCGCTCGATCGCGGCCTGATATCCAAGCCCTTCATTCGAAAGGCGAGGGCAGTTCGCCCTCGCGCATCCTTGCCTGCTTTACTTATCCGACCAGACAGCCAGTTCGTATCCATCGGGATCGAGAAACTGGAATCGCTTGCCTCCGGGGAATGCGAATGTTTCAGCGACGATGCGCGCGCCAGCCGCTTCCAGCCGCGACTGGATGGTAACAAGATCGTCGGCATACAAAATGACCAGCGGTCCGCCTGGCTTCGGTGTCCCGGTCGTCAGCCCGCCGGTCAGCCTTCCGTCGGTGAATTCGCAATAGTCCGGACCATAATCGGTGAACGACCAGCCGAACGCCGCGTCGTAAAAAGCGCGTGAACGCGCGATATCGCTGACTGCGAATTCGATATTGTCGATCTGCCGATCAACGCCTTTCTGTCCCATCTGTCGTCTCCTGTTCTTCCATGATCTTTTTCAAGGATTCGAGATCCTTCTTCACCCAGTCGGCATCCGCAGCGAAGTGCTCCTCGCTCATATCCGGCAATTTTAACAGTGTGAACATGACTTCCGCGCCATCCCCGTTCGGCACGACGCGCAATGCATTATGGACCTTGAGCCCTGATTCCATCGTCACAAGGTGATCAAGCACACCGAAATCGTTCGGCGGTGAGAAGGTGACGCGGGCACTGCCGAGCGGGCCGCTGGTGATCCAGTCGGTGCCATCCGGTTCCAGCCCCGAACTCAGTCCTGATGCCCACAGCGGCATGTTTTCGGGCTTGGCCGCGAAGGTGTAGACCTCGCGCCAGTCTCTCCCGATCGTGATATGCACGATCCTGGCTTTCATCGTGGGCATGGCCGTATTCTCCATCCTTGCTTTCGCTTGGAGCCTATCCGGCCCATCCGGAAAAGTCTCACTTTTGACAACAATCACTTGTCGTTAATCGATTTGAATGCCAAAACTCCGTCAGAATTTGCAGGGCGCGTTCAGGCAAGGATCGCCGGAAGAAATCGTCCTGTGCATCTCAATCTGGTGGAGTTGTTGCGCATGTCCAGCCGGACACTGGCCGCTTCACTGTCTAACGGAGGCACATACGTGGCACAGGCGGAAATCGGCCTTATCGGTCTTGGCGTTATGGGATCGAATCTGGCGCTCAATATTGCCGAAAAGGGCAACAAGATCGCGGTTTTCAATCGCACCGTGGAAGCGACCCGGAAGTTCTACGCCGATGCCGGCGAACTCCAGGGCCAGATCATTCCGTGCGAAACCATCGAGGAATTCGTCGCGGCCATCCGCCCGCCGCGCCCGATCATCGTCATGATCAAGGCCGGCGAGCCGGTCGATCAGCAGATGGAACTGCTGAAGCCCTATCTCGAAAAGAACGACATCATGATCGATGCCGGCAATGCCAACTTCCGCGACACGATGCGCCGCTTCGACAATCTCAAGGACAGCGGCCTGACCTTCATCGGCATGGGCGTGTCCGGCGGTGAGGAAGGTGCCCGCCACGGTCCGTCGATCATGGTCGGCGGCAAGGAAGAATCCTGGAAGCGCGTCGAGAAGGTCCTGACCTCGATTGCTGCCAAGTACAATGACGATCCGTGTGTTGCCTGGCTCGGCGAAAACGGCGCCGGTCACTTCGTCAAGACGATCCACAACGGCATCGAATATGCCGACATGCAGATGATCGCCGAAATCTACGGCATCCTGCGCGACGGCCTGAAGATGAGCGCGACCGAAATCGGCGAAGTCTTCGGTGAGTGGAACAAGGGCCGCCTCAACTCCTACCTGATCGAGATCACCGAGAAGGTTCTGAAGGCCGCTGACCCGATTACCGGCAAGCCGATCGTCGATCTCATCCTCGACAAGGCCGGCCAGAAGGGCACCGGCAAATGGTCCGTCATCGAAGCGCAGAACATGGGCATTCCGGCGACCGCCATCGAGGCCGCCGTCGCTGCACGCAGCATTTCGTCGGTGAAGGACGAGCGCGAAGCCGCCGAAAAGGTATTGGGCCTGCCCGAGGTTGGCGAGTTCAAGGTGGCCGACAAGGCTGCCTTCTTGAAGGATCTGGAAAGCGCGCTGCTGGCCGCCAAGATCGGCGCCTACGCGCAGGGCTTCGCCGTCATGGCGCAGGCCTCGCGTGAGTTCAACTGGAACCTCCCGATGCCGACCATCGCCCGGATCTGGCGCGCCGGTTGCATCATCCGCTCGGTCTTCCTCGATGAAATCACCACGGCCTTCACCAAGGACCCGAACGTTGCCAATCTGATCGTGACCCCGGCCTTCTCGGCGATGGTCAAGGAAACCGATGGCGCCCTGCGCCGCGTCGTTTCCGCTGCCGTTCTCGGTGGCCTTCCGGCGCCGGCTCTTGCCTCGGCGCTCGGCTATTTCGACAGCTATCGCCGCGCCCGCGGCACCGCCAATGTCATCCAGGCTCAGCGCGACTTCTTCGGCGCCCATGGCTTTGATCGCGTCGATGGTGCCGATTCGCATCACGGCCCGTGGGGCAGTGGCCTGAACGCCTGATTCCTGTCACCGGGTTTGAGGCCGGATCGCTGAAATTGAAACGGCCGCTGATCTCTCAGCGGCCGTTCTGCTTTCTACCCGTCCGTGCGCAATCCTTCAGACGTCGTCGGCGGGGTAACTCAAAGTCTGCAATTCGGTTGCCGGCTGCCCGTCAATGCGGGCAATAACGGCCTTTGCCAGTTCGCGTCCCGCCAGCCTGAAATTTTCCCGCACCGAAATCACTTCCGGCCTCAGCCAGCGAATGATGTCGTTGGACTGCTTCGAGACCATGTCGACATCGCGTCCAAGCTGCAGGCCAGCGGCCTCGATCCCGGCAACCAGCGCCACGGCGCCACCACCGCTTCCGGAGATCACTCCATCAGGCGCGCCCGGTGCACGCATCGCCGTCTCACAGGCAACCCGAATTTCATCGAGGCTGTTGTCGAGGTCCACGGTGTTGAACGGCACAGGGATCGCCCCGAAATCGCGCAAGCCGCGCTCGAACCCGGTTCGCATGTGCATGTGATAAGTCAAACCCGCCGGCGGATGGAGCAGCATGATCCGCCGTCTCCCGCGTTCCACCAGCATGCGCACGGCGTCGTATGCGAACCGCTCATTGTCGAAGTCGTGAAAGGGATGGGCGAGACCCATGTCGGTGCGGCCGTGGGTGCCGAAGGGAAAGTTGCGCTCCATCATCAATGCGACGCGGGGATCCTTCGGCTCCGTTCGTGAGATGATCACGCCGTCGGCCGCTCCCGTCTCCAGGACATAGCGCACCGGGTCGAGAGGGTCGCTTTTCATGCTGTAGGGCGTGATGACCAAGTGGTACTGGGTCGCAGCGAGGATTTCCGAGATTCCCACCACCATTGGGCTCGTCAGGCCGATGAACTCTTCCTCGAGGCTGAGAATGAGGCTGATGACATTCGTCTTGCCCGTGCGCAGCCGAACGCCGGCGCGGTTCGGGTGGTAACCGACCTGGGCCGCGACAAGCCGTACGCGCTCCTTGGTTTCCGCGCCGATATCGGGTGCGTTCTTCAGGGCTCTGGAAACGGTCGTAATCCCGAGGCCGGTCATGAAGGCAATCGTCTTCAAGGTCGGGCGTTCGTTTGCTGAGGTCGGCGCTGCCGCCTGCCTGCCTTTGGTCTTCTCGTCCATTCCCCCGCCCATTGCTTCCCGTGTTCAGGCGGCCTCGTCACATGAACGGCGTTTGCCTGCAGCCAGACCCTTCACGGTCTTTCAACGCCTTATATACGAAATGTGACAGAGGGGCACCCTTTGCCCGTCTTCTCCCTTTGCAGAAAATCTGTAACGATACAGGTGGCTTGTCGAGAGCTTTTTTATCGCAGTCGAAGATGCTTCCCGGCGGGGTTGAATCATGCGTTGCGAGAGGTAAGGAGTGCATCTGCGAAATTTCGGCGATGTGCAAAAATGTCGTAATGCATCATTTTTCGGCGAAATATCTGCATTATAAGCAACTTCTTGAGGTGATTGCGCCGCAACAAGGCATTCTGTCTGGAGGAAGAAAAATTGGCAAAACACAGCTTTTAGGTGTATTAAATATTTTTTGACGAATTATGCGTTGTGGCTGTTGCGTCTGTAAATCGATTGAACTAAGTTTTTCCGGTAACGTTACAGTGAGGGAGGAAAACTCATGAAATTGCGTTTGTTGGCTGCTGCTCTGGCGGCAACTGTGGTGCTTCCGCTCGGCGTGGCTAACGCGACCGATCTCGAAGTCACCCATTGGTGGACGTCGGGTGGTGAAGCTGCGGCCGTGGCCGAGCTTGCCAAGGCATTCGATGCGACCGGGAACAAGTGGGTCGATGGTGCTATTGCCGGTTCCGGTGGTACGGCCCGTCCGATCATGATCAGCCGTATCACCGGCGGCGACCCGATGGGCGCCACCCAGTTCAACCACGGCCGTCAGGCCGAGGAACTGGTGCAGTCCGGTCTGATGCGCGACCTGACCGATGTCGCGACCAAGGAAAACTGGAAGGACATCATCAAGCCGTCGAGCCTGCTCGACAGCTGCACGATCGACGGCAAGATCTATTGCGCACCGGTCAATATCCACTCCTGGCAGTGGCTGTGGCTTTCGAACGCTGCTTTCGAAAAAGCAGGCGTCGCGGTTCCGAAGAACTGGGATGAATTCGTTGCCGCTGCGCCGGCGCTCGAAAAGGCGGGGATCGTTCCGCTTGCCGTTGGCGGTCAGCCCTGGCAGTCGGCCGGTGCATTCGACGTGCTGATGGTTGCCATCGCCGGCAAGGACACCTTCAACAAGGTCTTTGGTGACAAGGACGAGGAAGTTGCGGCCGGTCCAGAGATCGCCAAGGTCTTCAAGGCTGCGGACGATGCCCGCAAGATGTCGAAGGGCAGCAACGTTCAGGACTGGAACCAGGCCACCAACCTGGTCATCACCGGCAAGGCCGGCGGTCAGATCATGGGTGACTGGGCGCAGGGTGAATTCGCGCTCGCCAATCAGGTCGCTGGCAAGGATTACACCTGCCTTCCCGGCCTCGGCGTCAACGAAATCATCTCGACCGGCGGTGACGCCTTCTACTTCCCGCTGCTGAAGGACGAGGAAAAGTCCAAGGCTCAGGAAGTTCTGGCTTCTACGCTGCTCGCACCGGCCACCCAGGTTGCTTTCAACTTGAAGAAGGGCTCGCTGCCGGTCCGCGGTGACGTTGACCTCGCTGCCGCCAACGACTGCATGAAGAAGGGTCTCGAAATCCTTGCCAAGGGCAATGTGATCCAGGGTACCGACCAGCTGCTTTCGGCCGATAGCCAGAAGCAGAAGGAAGACCTGTTCTCGGAATTCTTCGCCAATCCGTCGATCACGCCGGAAGACGCGCAGAAACGCTTCGCCGAGATCATCGCATCCGCCGATTGATCACAGGCTTTGCTGTCACAAGCCGGCTTCGCGAAAGCGGAGCCGGTCTTTCCTCTCGGGTTCACCTCATGGGTGGCGAGCAGGGCGTGACGGTATCTCGTTTTCCGTAAAAGTCGCCAGAAGATGACTGTCGGAGAAGGGTAATCTGAGGCTGCGCCTGCGCGCGCCGGCTCTTGCCTGCAAGAAGCGCTCTTTACGAAGCGCTTGTGATATCGGAGGGAAATCAGAATGGCGGGACACGCAAAAACCGGCCGACCAAACCAACTTTTCCGCAATCTGAATGCGAAGATTGCGTCCATCCCGATGATCCTGACGGCCGTGGTCATCTTCTTTGGCGGGACACTGTGGACGGTCGTCTATTCCTTCACCAATTCCAAGCTGCTGCCGCGGCTCAACTTCGTCGGTTTCGACCAGTATGAGCGCCTCTGGGATGCGCCGCGCTGGGTCATCTCGATCCAGAACCTGGCGATCTACGGCTTCTTCTCGCTGATCTTCAGCCTCGTCATCGGCTTCCTGCTGGCCGCCCTGATGGACCAGAAGATCCGCTTCGAGAACACGTTCCGGACGATCTTCCTCTATCCCTTCGCGCTGTCCTTCATCGTCACCGGCCTTGTCTGGCAATGGATCCTGAACCCGGAATTCGGCGTTCAATCCGTCGTGCGCTCGCTCGGCTGGACGAGCTTCACCTTCGATCCGCTCTATACGCCGAGCATTGTCATCTACGGCATCCTGATCGCCGCGCTTTGGCAGGGTACAGGGCTTGTGATGTGCCTGATGCTGGCCGGCCTGCGCGGCATCGACGAGGATATCTGGAAAGCCGCCCGCGTCGACGGCATCCCGACCTGGAAGACCTATCTTCTGATCATCATCCCGATGATGCGTCCGGTGTTCATCACCACGCTCGTCATCATCGCCTCCGGCATCGTCAAGGTCTACGACCTCGTCGTCGCCCAGACATCGGGTGGTCCGGGCATCGCGTCGGAAGTTCCGGCGAAATATGTCTACGACTACATGTTCCAGGCGCAGAACCTGGGGCAGGGTTTTGCCGCCTCGACCATGATGCTGATCACGGTCGCCATCATCATCGTGCCTTGGGCCTATCTGGAATTCGGGGGAGGGCGCAAGCGTGTCTGATATCGCCATCAACAATGCAGGCGCCATGGCTGGTCCCCGGGGCAAGAAACCCCGTCCCATGCTCTCAGCCCGCAACATCATGATCTACGGCACGCTGTTTGTCGCTGCCGCCTATTACCTGCTGCCGCTTTACGTGATGGTCGTCACCTCGCTGAAGGGCATGCCGGAAATCCGTCTCGGCAACATCTTCGCGCCGCCGGTCGAAATCACCTTCGAACCCTGGGTGAAGGCCTGGGCGACGGCGTGTACCGGCCTCAACTGCGACGGCCTTTCGCGCGGTTTCTGGAACTCGGTGCGCATCACCGTTCCCTCGGTGATCGTGTCCATCGCGATTGCCTCGGTCAATGGCTATGCGCTCGCCAACTGGCGGTTCAAGGGATCGGAACTGTTCTTCTCGATCCTCGTGATCGGCGCCTTCATTCCCTATCAGGTGATGATCTATCCGATCGTCATCGTGCTGCGGGAAATGGGGATCTACGGCACGCTCACGGGCCTGATCCTGGTGCACAGCATCTTCGGCATGCCGATCCTGACACTGCTCTTCCGCAACTATTTCGCCTCGCTGCCGGAAGAACTGTTCAAGGCGGCGCGCATCGACGGGGCAGGGTTCTGGGCGATCTATTTCCGGATCATGCTTCCCATGTCGCTGCCGATCTTCGTCGTGGCGATGATCCTGCAGGTCACCGGCATCTGGAACGACTTCCTCTTCGGCGTCGTCTTCACCCGGCCGGAATATTACCCGATGACCGTGCAGCTCAACAACATCGTCAACTCGGTGCAGGGTGTGAAGGAATACAACGTCAACATGGCGGCAACGATCCTCACCGGCGCTGTCCCGCTTATCGTCTACTTCGTCTCCGGACGTCTGTTCGTCCGCGGCATCGCCGCCGGTGCTGTGAAAGGCTGATCCCACATGAATTCAAGTGTTTCCATCAAGGACCTGTCTTTGAACTTCGGCGCCGTCAGCGTGCTCGAACATCTCGACCTGGAAATCAGCGACGGTGAGTTCCTCGTGCTGCTCGGTTCCTCCGGCTGCGGCAAGTCGACCTTGCTCAACTGCATTGCCGGCCTGCTCGATATCTCCGACGGCCAGATCTTCATCAAGGGCAAGAATGTCACCTGGGAAGAGCCCAAGGACCGCGGCATCGGCATGGTGTTCCAGTCCTACGCGCTCTATCCGCAGATGACGGTCGAGAAGAACCTCTCCTTCGGCCTGCAAGTCGCCAAGGTGCCTCAGGCGGAGATCGACAAGCGGGTCGCGCGTGCTTCGGAAATCCTGCAGATCCAGCCGCTCCTGAAGCGCAAGCCGTCCGAACTGTCGGGCGGCCAGCGTCAGCGCGTGGCGATCGGCCGTGCGCTGGTGCGCGATGTCGATGTCTTCCTGTTCGATGAGCCCTTGTCGAACCTGGATGCCAAGCTGCGCTCGGAATTGCGCGTCGAAATCAAGCGCCTGCACCAGTCGCTGAAGAACACCATGATCTACGTCACCCACGACCAGATCGAGGCCCTGACGCTGGCGGACCGCATTGCGGTGATGAAGAGCGGCGTCATCCAGCAGCTTGCCGATCCCATGACCATCTATAACTTCCCGGAAAACCTGTTCGTCGCCGGCTTCATCGGTTCGCCGTCGATGAATTTCTTCCGCGGCGAGATCAAGGACAAGGGCGGCCGCAAGGTCATTGAGGTCAACGGCGTCGACTTCGGTCTCGAAGCCTATCCAGCGCGCGGACCGCTGGAGGCTGGCCGCAAGGTCGTGCTCGGCGTTCGTCCCGAACATGTGAAGGTCGATGAGACTGTGCCCGGCCGCGAGGTCCACGATGCTGTCGTCGATATCGAAGAACCGATGGGTGCCGACAACCTGCTGTGGCTGAAACATGCCGGCCAGACCATGTCGGTCCGCATCGCCGGCTCTCGCCGCTATGCCCCGGGAACGGCTTTGAAGATCGGCTTCGACATGTCCATGGCATCCGTCTTCGATGCCGTGACGGAGAACCGGATATAACCAATATCTGTGTGGGGTTTACCCCCTCTGTCCTTCCGGGACATCTCCCCCTCAAGGGGGGAGATAATCACGACCACCGGTGCATCTCTCGTAGGGGTGGCACAAAACTTTCGGCTGATCTCCCCCTTGAGGGGGAGATGTCCCGGAGGGACAGAGGGGGGTGAAAGCTCCGCTTACCAACGCATATTGGGTACAAGCATGATGAACAGCATCCAAAACACGGTCATCGACCTTTCCGGCGAGTGGCAACTGGCCTCGTCCGATAATAGCCATGCGCTGACCATCAACGTGCCCGGCGACGTCCATAGCGGCCTGCAGGCGGCTGGCATCATCGCCGATCCCTATGCTGGTCGCAATGAGGATGATGTCCAGTGGGTGGCGCACAAGGACTGGGTGCTGGAACGGACGTTTCAGCTCGATGCGGCGGATGTGCAGGGTCACTGGTATCTCGATGTCGAAAGCCTCGACACGGTTGCAGAGGTCTACCTGAACGACGAGGCCGTGCTCCATGCGGAGAACGCCTTCCGTCGTTACCGTCCGGATGTCGGCTCGGTGTTGAAGGCGGGGCAGAACCGCTTGCGGATCGTCATCCGGTCTTCAATCGCCGCCGGTGAAAAGGCGCAGGCGGCGCAGCCCTTCTACATTCCTTATTCAACCGGCAATTCACCGATCGCCAACGGCAACATGCTGCGCAAGCCGCAATGCCATTTCGGCTGGGACTGGAATATCGCACTCGCCCCGCTCGGCATCTACGGCACGATCGCGCTGAAGAAGCTCGCCGTCGCCCGGATCGAACATGTGACGACCCGCCAGGTGCCGCAGGCGAACGGTGCTGTTGATCTGCAGGTCACGGTAACTTTGTTCGCCAAAGAGCCCGGCATCACCGGCCTCGATTTCTCGCTCGATGGCCAGCGCGAACATCTGGATTGCGCCGTCAATGCCGGCGAAACCCGCATCACGCATGTCTTTACCGTCGACAAGCCGTCCCTCTGGTGGCCCGCCGGCAGCGGCGAACAGGCGCTTTCCGAACTGATCGTCTCGCTGGCGGGCGACAGCGTCACGCGGCAGATCGGCTTCCGCACGATCGAACTTCTGACCGACCCGGACGAGGCGGGCAGTCGCTTTGCCTTCCGCGTCAATGGCCGCGAAATCTTCTGCCGCGGTGCCAACTGGATTCCCGCCGATGCGCTCGCCTCGCGCGTCACGCCGGAGGGTGTCGAGGACCTCCTGCAGTCGGCTGTCGATGCCAATATGAACATGATCCGCATCTGGGGCGGCGGCTTCTATGAGCCGGACTGGTTTTACGACCTGTGCGACCGTCTCGGCCTGATGGTCTGGCAGGACTTCATGTTCGCCTGTAACCTCTATCCTTCGACGCCGGATTTTCTTGAGAATGTCGCAGCCGAAGTCGATTACCAGGTCAAGCGCCTGTCATCGCATCCGTCGATTGCGCTCTGGTGCGGTGACAACGAACTCGTCGGCGCGCTGACCTGGTTCGAGGAAAGCCGCAAGGATCGCGACCGCTACCTCGTCTCCTACGATCGCCTGAACCGCGTCATCGAGACTGGAATTAAAGCGGCTGCGCCCGAGGCGATCTGGTGGCCGTCGAGCCCGTCGGTCGGTCCGTTGAACTTCGGCGATGCCTGGCATGCGGACGGTTCGGGCGACATGCACTACTGGTCCGTCTGGCACGAGAACAAGTCGTTCGACAATTACCGCACCGTGCGCCCGCGCTTCTGCTCGGAGTTCGGCTTCCAGTCCTACACCTCGATGCCGGTCGTGCGTCAGTTCGCCGAGCAAAAGGACCTGAACGTCGCGTCGCCGGTGATGGAGGCGCATCAGAAGAATGCCGGCGGCAACGAGCGCATCGCCGCCACGATGTTTCGATATTTCCGTTTCCCGAAGGATTTTTCGAACTTCGTTTATCTTAGTCAGATCCAGCAGGGATTGGCGATCCGCACGGCCGTCGATTACTGGCGGTCGCTCAAGCCTCACTGCATGGGAACCCTGTATTGGCAGCTGAACGACACCTGGCCGGTAGCCTCCTGGGCGAGCCTTGATTATGGCGGCAACTGGAAGGCCATGCATTACATGGCGCGCCGGTTCTTCCAGCCTGTGGCAGTCGCCGCCGTTCCGTCAAACGACGGCAAGACGATCTCCTTCTCGATGGTCAACGATACGGCCGAGCCGGTCACCGTCGAATTGCAGACCTTCCTCGTTTCGCTGGATGGCAAGAAGACGCCGCTCACTGCGGCCGCCGGAACCTGCAGCCCGGATCGTGCCGCGACGCTGGTGACGATTGCCGCTTCAGACATCCCGAAGGACAGGCTGCTGTTCTGGTCCTTCGAGGCGTCGAACGGCATGCGCGGCGAGGGGCATCATGTCGAGGGCACCTACAAGGCGCTTGATCTGCAGCCGTCTGGTCTTGCCATTACGACGGTTGCCGATGCCGATGGAGGTTACGATGTGACGGTCGCCGCGTCCGGCCTGGCTCTCCATGTGATGATCGAGGCCGATATCGAGGGACGCTATTCCGACAACGCCTTCGATCTGACGGCGGGCGAAAGCCGCACGGTCCGGTTCACGCCGAAACAGGCGCTGGCAGCAGGGCAGGCTCCGGTGTTCACCGGTTACGACCTGCACTCCTGTCAGGGCAACGGGTAGGAGATGTCGATCATGCGCTGCGTTTCCAACGCTCCAGAAAATTCCCGCCCAAACCATATCCCGGTGCCCGACCACGGCATCTGGCTCAAATAAAACTCCCAAGGAAGGATACCCCATGCAGAACGTCAGCTTTCAGCTTTACAGCGCCCGCAATTTCCCGCCGCTCTCCGACGTCCTGAAGACGGTTGGCGCCGCCGGTTACACCCAGGTCGAAGGTTACGGCGCTCTCTATGCGTCGCTGGACGATGCAGCACTCGCCGCCCTCAAGGATGACATGACCAAGAGCGGCGTGACCATGCCGACCGCCCATTTCGGTCTGGACCTGCTTGAATCCGATCCGGCCCGTGCGGTGCATATCGCCAAGACGCTCGACATCAAGGCCATCTATTGCCCCCATATCGCCGCCGACCAGCGTCCGACCGATGCTGCCGGCTGGAAGGCCTTCGGTGCGCGTCTCGAAAAGGCCGGCAAGCCGTTCTGGGATGCCGGTCTCGATTTCGGCTGGCACAACCATGACTTCGAATTCGTGGCGCTGCCGGACGGATCGATCCCGCACGACCACATCTTCGAGGGCGGTCCGAACCTTTCGTGGGAAGCCGATATCGCCTGGGTCATCCGCGGTGGCGCCGATCCGTTTGCCTATGTCGAAAAGTATGGCAAGCGCCTGACCGCGGTCCACGTCAAGGATATCGCGCCTGCTGGTGAGAACACCGATCAGGATGGCTGGGCCGATGTTGGCCATGGCACGGTTGAATGGGCGAAGCTGTTCAAGGCGCTCGCTTCGACGTCGGCAAAATATTACGTCGTCGAGCACGACAATCCCAAGGATTACAAGGCGACGGCCGAGCGCTCGATCGCTTCGATCAAGACCTACTGATAGAAAGAACGCGTCATGACCAAGGAACTCGGCGTCGGCATCATCGGATGCGGCAACATTTCCACCACCTATTTCAAGCTTGCACCACTGTTCAAGGGCATCAAGGTTATCGCCTGCGCCGACATCAATCCGGCGGCGGCTGAAGTCCGTGCCTCCGAATATGACGTCAAGGCACAGACGATCGAGGAGTTGCTCGCCAATCCGGAGATTGACATCGTCGTCAACCTGACGATCCCGGACGCGCATTTCCCCGTCTCCAAGATGATCCTGGAAGCTGGAAAGCACGTCTATTCCGAAAAGCCGCTGGTCCTTTCGCTGGAGCAGGGCGAACAGCTGCGCGGCATTGCGACCGCGAAGAACCTCAAGGTCGGCTGCGCCCCGGACACATTCCTCGGCGGCGCGCATCAGCTGGCCCGCAATTATATCGATGAGGGCCGGGTTGGACGCATCACCTCCGGCACCTGCCACGTGATGAGCCCGGGCATGGAGATGTGGCATCCGAACCCGGACTTCTTCTTCCTGCCCGGCGGTGGCCCGATCCTCGATCTCGGCCCGTACTACATCGCCAACCTCGTCAACCTGATCGGTCCGGTCAAGCGCGTCGCCGCCCTGACCTCCATGGCCAATCCGACCCGCACGATCACCAGCGAGCCGCGTGCCGGCGAGGTCATCCCGGTCGCGACCCCGACCAACATCCATGCGCTGCTCGAATTCCAGAACGGCGCGACGATCACCCTGTCGGCCAGCTGGGATGTCTGGTCGCACAACCACGCCAATATGGAGCTCTATGGCACGGAGGGCTCTATCTTCGTGCCGGATCCGAACTTCTTCGGCGGCACCGTCTCGGCCAGCGGCCGCGACAAGGACATCCAGCCGCTGGAAACCTGGGATCACCCGTTCTCGGTTGCGAACCAGGAGCACAAGCAGGGGCCGATGGCGAATTATCGTACCGCCGGTCTTGCCGACATGGCGCTCGCCATCCTCGAAGGCCGCGATGCCCGTTGCTCGCTGGACCGCGCCTTGCACGGCGTCGATGTCATGGTCTCGATCCTGAAGTCCGGCGAAACCGGCCAGTTTATCGAGCTCACCACCACCTGCACCCAGCCACAGGCCCTCGGTATCGAGGAAGCAAAGGCCCTGCTGCGGTAAGGATTCCGCCACGGTAAAAACAGCGAAGGCCCGGATCATCCTAGATCCGGGCCTCCGTGCTTCAACCCGACGTACCGTCAGACGATAAACATGCTTTCCGTCATCGTCTTGGTCGACGAGATTGCCATGGAGTTGTTCAGGCCGGCTGTGCCATCGCCCATGTCATAGGCATGCCAGATCGCCATCATGCTGAGACCGGACTGGCTGTAGAACTCGTAGAAATAATTGCCGATGTTATCGGCGCTGCCCTCATAATCTTCAAGCCGTTGCGCATTCAGTACCGACAGGTCGAACCTGTCACCGCGCGCGGCATCTTCCACGAAAATCGTCGTCATTCCCTGGTCGGGATTGGCGCGGCCTGTCACGATCAGCTTGTCGTTGCCCGCGCCGAACTTGAAGTACACCATCAGTGGATCATCGGGGAACGACAGCTTGTAGGTGTCCACGCCGCTGCTTCCTTCGAATGTGATCATGTCGATCCCGGCGACCGGGCTTGCAGGAAGTTTGGCAACGTCGATCTTCAGCGTATGGGTAAGGCCGGGCTTGTCATTGACGTAGGCGTCGATGTTCTTAGTGAGTGTCTTCAGGGAGATCTCGGTACGGATCTTGCCATGGTCGCTGTCGATGACACGATCGCCGACATCGTCGATCACATAGGTGTCGTATCCCTTGCCGCCGTTCATGATGTCGGCGCCATCGCCACCAATGATCGTGTCGTCGCCGGCACCGGATTCAACGTGATCGTCGCCATCGCCGAGGTCGATCGTGTCTTTTCCCTTGCCGGAATAGACCCAGTCGTCACCGCCACCTGTCTTGATCTTGTTGGTGCCGTCACCGGCGATGACAAGGTCGTTGGTATTGCTGGCGTCACGGAACTTCGTTTTGCTCAGTTGGGCATAGCTTGCAACGCCCGCAGCAAACGTGTCGTTTCCGGCGCCTCCGACCTGTACGAAGTGTAGCTGATCGCCCTCCGCATGCTCGTCGGAGAGGATTTTCAGGTAGGTCTTGACCTGGGCCTCGAAGGACTCCGTCTTGATCGCGCCCGCATCCGCCTTGTTGATGACCTTGTCGCGCGCTGCGATCTTTTCGTAAACGCTGGTCGCGCCGCCCTCGCGGTCGAACAGGAAATCCATGGCCTTGAGCACGGCATCGGCGTCCTTGCGGTCCGACGGAGCCAGAATGCCGACCTTGTTGGATTCTTCTTCGCGGCGGTTCTGGAGGCCCTTGATGTTGAAATTGTCGTGGTTGTAGCGAACCTCGTACCAGAATTTCGCGTGGTTATCGTTCTTGATCGCACTCGAAATGCCAGGGCCGATCAGCGAGGGAGAATTGTAGTAGAGCGAATAGAGAACCAGTCGCTCCTGGGATTCCGCAGGCAGGGTGGCGCCATATTTCTTCAGGGCGGCCGTCAGGCCCTTTTCGATGGAGGAAGAAAACAGGCCGGGATGTCCATTCAACTTGGCTTCAAGCAGAACGGTAGCCTGTGCATCCGTCAGCCAGAGAGATTGCATCGCCTTCTTCTCTGTAGCCGTCCCGGCCGTCCCCTGCGACTTGGCAATAAGAGTCAGATCATCGGCTTTCGTCGCGGTCTTGTCATCCTTCCAGGCCTTGATGATCTTTAGGCCGCTTTCCTGTAGCGCCGTCAGCTTGCCGTCGATCTTGCCCGTCAGCGCGAGTTTGAAGGCCAGGGTTATATCCGCCATGCTCATGGCCTTGATATTCAGGCCATAGCCGACCGTCGGAATATCCTTGCTGTCATTGTGGACTCCACCATCGGCGGATGCCAGAGAATCTCCGATAAGCTTTGGATTTTCCCATTTCTTCAGAAAATTTGCGGTTTCTTTTAGAAAGTTCTTTTTATCGATCTTCGTCAAATTTGTGAGTGCCATATAAATTCCTTAAAATTTTATAAATCAACAAGTAGATAATTTTTTATACTATGCATTGTTTTCGGTCAACGTTGCCGTACATTCTTTCAGGGATGCCTGTTCTCCGTTTATCCCCTTGTTTCTCGTTGCTTTTTTTGCGATACCGCTTTCCTGATCCAATCCATGGACAAAGAGGTATCTTGCATGAGCTGGCAACCGGCGGAAAACCGCTATGAGACAATGAAATACAACCGCTGTGGCAAGACCGGCCTGAAGCTGCCAGCGATTTCCCTCGGCCTCTGGCACAATTTCGGACACGATACGCCGCATGAGCGCAAGCTCGATATGTGCCGCACGGCCTTCGATCTCGGCATCACCCATTTCGACCTCGCCAACAATTATGGCCCGCCTCCGGGCTCGGCCGAAACCGCCTTCGGCGAGATCATGCGCACCGATTTCGCCGGTTTGCGCGATGAACTCCTCATCTCGTCCAAGGCCGGCTACGACATGTGGCCGGGTCCGTATGGCGAGTGGGGCAGCCGCAAGTATCTGATCGCGTCCTGCGACCAGAGCCTTGCCCGCATGGGCCTCGACTATGTCGACATCTTCTATTCGCACCGCTTCGATCCTGACACACCGCTGGAAGAAACATGCGGCGCGCTCGATCATATCGTCCGCTCGGGCAGGGCGCTGTATGTCGGCATCTCTTCCTACAATTCGCAGCGCACCCGCGAAGCCGCTGCGATCCTGAAGGACCTTGGCACGCCCTGCATCATCCATCAGCCAAGCTATTCGATGCTCAACCGCTGGGTCGAGGATGACGGCCTTGTCGATACGCTGGAAGAACTCGGCATCGGCTCGATCGTGTTCTCGCCGCTGGCGCAGGGCATGCTGACGACAAAATATCTCGGCGGCATCCCGACCGACAGCCGTGCGGCGCAGAATCATTTCCTCAAGAAGGATTTCATCCGCCCGTCGATCATCGACAATATCCGCAAGCTCAACGAAATCGCCGAGAAGCGCGGCCAGACGCTGGCGCAGATGGCGATCGCCTGGGTCCTGCGCAATGGCCGCATCACTTCGGCACTGATCGGCGCCAGCCGCTCGTCGCAGATCGTCGATTGCGTCGCAGCGCTGAAGAACGACACGTTCACGGCGGAAGAACTGGCCGAGATCGATATCTACGCCAAGGAAGCCGACATCAACCTGTGGGCTTCGTCGGCAGAGCGCGACTGACCCTGTTTCTGCCATGGGCCGTCATCGTCGGCGGCCCATGGATTTCTCATCACGCGCCGTTGCGCTCATCGAAATCCTGGCGGGCCTGTTCCACGGCCGGCAGGTAATCCACCGTCCATCGATAAAGCACCTTGAACGGCTCCTGCAGCGTTCGCCCCAGCGGCGTGATGCTGTATTCCACGGAAATCGGCGAGACCGGAATGACCTTGCGGCCGACGATGCCGTTTCTTTCCAGCTTTCTGAGGCACTGCGTCAGCGCCTTTTGCGTCACGCCCTCCAGCCGCCGCCGGATTTCGTTGAAGCGCAACGGCTCGTCATGCAGCGCCGCGATAACCAGCACGGACCATTTGTCGGCAATCTGGTCGAGCAGCAGTCGGCTTGGACAATCGGCGACCGACAGAACTTTTCTGCGATTTTCCGACAGGTCTGCCATGGCTCCGGTTTCCTTTTTGCTACCTGGTCGACATATAGTGCCTAATTGACGCTAGGTATATAGTGTATACTTAGAGTGCTCCGAATAAACAGGAGCATGATGATGAGCCATTCCAATACCGATATTCTCTTCGAACCCTTCCGCCTGAAGACGCTGGCCCTCCGGAATCGGATCGTCATGGCGCCGATGACCCGAACCTTCGCGCCGAAGGGCATTCCTGGTGCTGATATTGCCGCCTATTACCGGCGCCGCGCTGAAAACGAGGTCGGCCTGATCCTGTCCGAAGGCACGGTCATCGATCGCCCAGCGTCCAGCAATCATCCGGGTATTCCGCATTTCTATGGGGAGAAGGCACTGAATGGCTGGAAACAGGTCATCGACGACGTGCATGCGGCCGGTGGCCGGATGGGGCCGCAAATCTGGCATGTCGGCTCGGTCGCCAACGGGATGACGGAGTGGGTACCGGGCGCGCCGATCGAAAGTCCCTCGGGTCTTCTGGCACCCGGTCAGCCGCGTGGCGAGACCATCAGCGAGGAAGCCATTGCCGATTCGATCGCTGCCTTCGGCCGTGCCGCCGCCGATGCGAAGCGCCTCGGCTTCGACACGGTCGAGATTCACGGGGCGCATGGTTATCTCATCGACCAGTTCTTTTGGTCCGGCACCAACCTGCGCACCGATCTCTTCGGCGGCGCGACCCTGAAGGAGCGTTCCCGTTTCGCAGGTGAAGTGGTCAAAAGCGTCCGCGCTTCCGTCGGTCCCGACTTTCCGATCATCTTGCGCGTCAGCCAGTGGAAGCAGCAGGATTATGCCGTCAAGCTCGCCGATGCCCCCGCAGCGATGACCGATTGGCTGGTGCCTTTGGTGGAGGCGGGCGTCGATATCCTGCATTGCTCGCAGCGCCGTTTCTGGGAGCCGGAATTTCCTTCTGTGGATGGCCAAGACGGACTGAATTTCGCAGGCTGGGCCAAGAAACTGACGGGTGCAGCGACGATCAGCGTGGGCTCGGCTGGCCTGTCCGGCGAGGTCATGGGCGCCTTTGCCGGTGAAAGCTCGACGCCAACCAAACTGGATACTCTCGTCGAGCGCATGGAGCGCGGCGAGTTCGACCTGATCGCCGTTGGTCGTGCCCTGCTCAGCGATCCGGCATGGGTCGCGAAGGTCCGGCAGGGCGAGGGCGCCGTCTTCCGGAACTTCACGGCTGACGCATTTGCCACGCTTGTGTAAGCAGGCGCTTTCGGCGGGCGGGACAATGACCGCCGGCCGAAAGATTTTCAGCCAGCTTATTGATTTGCCTAAGGTTTGAGCAACCGGCCGCGCGAAGGGATGCCTTAGACAAAAGTCGAAGATTTCGTTCCGCCGCATGGCTGGACAAGGGGGAGTGAGCGTGTAAGGTGCCGCATGGGAGGAGATGCTGCGAGGAGGATCGCTGCATTGCCACATCATTCTGGAGGAGGAAAAACATGGATCGCCGTCTATTCATCAAGCGCGCGGCTCTCGGTGGCGTTGGTGCCGCTGCCGCCACGACGCTCGCAGCCCCGGCCATTGCCCAGAGCAGCCCCAAGGTCAACTGGCGCCTGGCATCGTCATTCCCCAAGTCGCTCGATACGATCTATGGTGGTGGTGAAGTCCTGTCGAAGTACGTTTCGGAAGCGACGGACGGCAATTTCCAGATTCAGGTCTTCGCGGCCGGTGAAATCGTCCCTGGTCTTCAGGCTGCGGATGCCGCAGCAGCCGGCACCGTCGAGGCTTGTCACACCGTCTCCTACTACTACTGGGGCAAGGATCCGGTCTGGGCTCTCGGCGCGGCTGTTCCGTTCGCGCTCAACGCACGCGGCATGAACGCCTGGCACTATCATGGTGGCGGTATCGACCTTTTCAACGAATTCCTGGCGACCCAGGGCCTCGTTGGCTTCCCGGGCGGCAACACCGGCGTGCAGATGGGCGGCTGGTTCCGCAAGGAAATCAAGACCGTCGCCGATATGTCGGGCCTGAAGATGCGTATCGGTGGTTTCGCCGGCAAGGTTGTCGAGAAACTCGGCGTCGTGCCGCAGCAGATTGCCGGCGGCGACATCTATCCGGCTCTGGAAAAAGGCACGATCGACGCTGCCGAATGGGTCGGTCCCTACGACGATGAGAAGCTCGGCTTCTACAAGGTGGCGCCCTATTACTACTATCCCGGATGGTGGGAAGGTGGCCCGACGGTTCACGCCATGTTCAACAAGGCTGCCTTCGACGGCTTGCCGAAGAACTATCAGTCGCTGCTGCGCACCGCCTGCCAGGCGACTGACGCGAACATGCTGCAGAAGTACGATTTCCTGAACCCGGCGGCGATCAAACGCCTTGTCGGTGCTGGCGCCAAGCTCAGCCCGTTCAGCCCGGAAATCCTGTCGGCCTGCTTCGACAAGGCCAACGAGGTCTATGCCGAAATGGAAGCCTCGAACCCGACCTTTAAGAAGATCTGGGAATCGATCAAGGCGTTCCGCGGCGAGTATTACCTCAACGCCCAGATCGCCGAATACAACTACGATACGTTCATGATGATCCAGCAGCGCGGCGGTAAGCTGTAAACGCTCCTGCATGCATGATGTCAAACTTCGGCCCGGGGCAGCGATGTCCCGGGTTTTTCATGCGCCTCGTTGATTAGAGATTCTGCGGTTCGCCAATTTCAACGGCATGCCCGTCCGGGTCGTAAAAGCGGAAGACACGCTGTCCCCATGCCTGCCGTTCGACCGGTGGATAAGATCGACATGCGGGGCAATCGCTGCGAATGCGGCATCGACGTCATCGTGTTCGAAATAAAGCAGCAGGTTGTGCCGCCCGTAAGGCTGTTCGTCTTTTGACGCCTTGCCCCAGATCATCTGTTCCAGTGCCTCACCCTCGTGGGTCGCAAATCCACCCTCGAAGAGAACGAAACTGCCGAAGTCTTGCTGGATGGTCAGGCCGAGTGTCTTCTCGTAAAACGCCTTCGATTGGGCGATATCGCGAACGAAGGGGATCGGGTTCACAAAGCGCATCGGCTGCCCTTTCGACTGGATATAAGAAAAGCCGTCCGCAACATGTTGCTGCGGACGGCTTGTGTGTGCGCTTTAAAAACCTGCCGGTCTCGTCAATTGAACGAGGGCGGCGCGCTGAGGTCCGTTGCGGGCTTCTGCTGGCCGGCACCGTTCTGGTCGGCCGGTTTCGCGCCATTGCCATCCAGAGGGCTGCCACCCGGCAATTGCAGGCCGCCAGGCAAGCCGAGGCCACCGCCGTTGTCCGGCAGGGTCAGGCCGCCACCACCGACACCGAAGCCGGGGACCTCGATCTTGATCGTGGACGGATCGACGACGGCAGCATCGCCCTTGTAGTGCATGACCATCTGCGGAAAGGCGATGGTGAGACCGACCATGATGACCTGAATACAGACGAATGGCACAGCACCCCAGTAAATCTGCCCCGTGGTGACCGGCTGGATCGTCTTCCCGGTTATCCTGTCGAGATAGGGCACCTTGGCGGCGACGGAGCGCAGATAGAACAGTGCAAAGCCGAACGGCGGATGCATGAAGCTCGTCTGCATGTTGATGCCCAGAAGCACGCCGAACCAGATTAGGTCGATCCCAAGCGCATTGGCCGCCGGTGCCAGCAGAGGCACGATGATGAAGGCCAGTTCGAAGAAATCGAGGAAGAAGGCCAGGAAGAAGACGAGCAGGTTGACGGTGATCAGGAAGCCCGTTTCGCCACCCGGCATTGCCACCAGCAGATGCTCCACCCAGACATGGCCGTTGACGCCGTAGAAGGTCAGGGAGAACACGCGGGCACCGATCAGGATGAACAGCACGAAGGCGGAAAGCCGTGTCGTGGCCGTCAACGCCGAGCGGATAACCTCCAGGTTGAGGCGACCCTTCGCGGCTGCCATGGCCAGCGCACCGACGGCACCCATTGCTCCGCCTTCGGTCGGCGTCGCGATGCCGAGGAAGATCGTGCCGAGCACCAGGAAGATCAGCGCTAGGGGCGGGATCAGAACGATGATGACCTGTTGCGCAAGCCGCGACATCGCGTTGATCTTCAGTGTCCGATCGAGGATGGCCACAATGTAGATAAAGGCGACGCCGACGGTCCCTCCGAGAATATCTGCATTCTCACCCTGTGTCGGGTAGAGATAGACATGGGCGGCATAGGCAATGGCGCCGGCGACGATCAGCGCGATCAGGAGTGACGTGATACCCGAGCCCAAGGTCCGCGCTTCCAATGGCAAGGCCGGCATCGAGTCGCGACGGATGAAGGTCATGAGTAGGATATAGAGCATGTAGAGCCCGGTCAGGACCAGACCCGGAATCAGCGCGCCCGCATACATGTCGCCAACCGAACGACCGAGCTGGTCGGCCAGAACGATCAGGACGAGGGAGGGCGGAATGATCTGCGCCAGCGTGCCGGACGCGGCGATGACGCCGGATGCGACGCGGCGGTCATAGCCATATCGCAGCATGATCGGCAGTGAGATCAGGCCCATGGCGATGACGGAGGCAGCAACGACGCCGGTGGTGGCAGCGAGCAGCGCTCCAACGAAGATTACCGCATAGGCGAGACCCCCGCGAATAGGTCCGAACAACTGGCCGATAGTGTCGAGCAGATCCTCGGCCATGCCTGATTTCTCAAGCACGATTCCCATGAATGTAAAGAAGGGAATGGCGAGCAGCGTGTCGTTCGACATCACCCCCCAGAATCGGTCCGGCAGCGCGTTCAGCAACGGCCAGGAGAGATTGATCGATCCGCCTGACAAAGGGGCGAGTTCGACGCCGATAATGAAGAAGAGCAGGCCGTTGGCGGCGAGCGAAAACGCGACCGGGTAACCCAGCAGCAGGAACACAATCAGCGACGCGAACATGATCGGCGCGAGATTGACAGCGATGAATTCCATCATGGCCGTGCCTCCG
Organism: Rhizobium sp. Leaf453; assembly: GCF_001425605.1. GTDB lineage: Bacteria > Pseudomonadota > Alphaproteobacteria > Rhizobiales > Rhizobiaceae > Pararhizobium. The sequence continues at coordinate 475,170 of NZ_LMRG01000023.1, forward strand.
GGGTCATGTCGTCAAGAGGTGCATGCGTCGGCACATAGGGGGTAGGGTCCTCCATATTGCCCGTCATGATGGCGATCTTCTTGATGATCTCCGAGATCCCCTGCGCGGCCAGCAGAATGAAGCCGAACAGCAGAATTGCCTTGGCCGGCCAGATGATCAGGCCACCGGCACTTGATGACATCTCGCCGGACCTGATCGACATCTGGACATAGGGGAACAGGTAATAAAGCATCAGCAGGACGAACGGCATCAGGAAGAAGACATGGCCGAACAGGTCGATCCAATGCTGTGTCCTGCGCGAAAACTTGCCGTAGACGACGTCGATGCGGATGTGCTCGTTCTGGCTGAGCGTGTAGGCGGCAGCGAACATGAAGGCGGCACCGAATAGGTACCATTGCGCTTCGAGCCACGCATTCGACGACATGTTGAAGATCTTGCGGATAACGGCGTTGCCGGCGCTGACCAGCACGGCCACCAGGATCAGCCAGGAGACTGATTTGCCGATAACTTCCGTGACACGGTCGATGAGCCTGCTGATACCGAGCAGTGCGGTCATATGTATTCCTCCCCGCCAAGCTGTGATCATGATTTTTATTGCCAAGCATAGCCACAGTGCCGATTTCAAGGCCCGATTCAAGTCTGCGAGGCGATTTTCCAGTATAGTCTGGCAACGTCATACCAAAGTCGCATATGGGCTGGTCGCCGATGCTCAAAGCTTAGGCAGAAAACGCGACGCAGGCACGGTTCACGCTGTTGTTGCGTGAATGTGTTTCGTTGTCACGGGAGGAGACGGAATCGTCTCTGCGGGGCTTGAAATGGCTGCGGCTTTGATGCTGGATAGCCGCTCAAGAATCCATGAGGTACGTTCGTCATGACCGCGATGATCCGCAATCCCATCCTGCCGGGCTTCAATCCGGACCCGTCCATCTGCCGTGTCGGCGACGATTATTACATCGCCACCTCCACCTTCGAATGGTATCCCGGCGTGCAGATCCATCATTCGCGCGATCTGGTGAACTGGACGCTGGTTCGTCGACCGCTGGAGCGGGCGAGCCAGCTCGACATGCGCGGCAATCCGGACAGCTGCGGCGTATGGGCGCCGTGCCTGTCCCATGCCGACGGGCTGTTCTGGCTAGTCTATACCGACGTGAAGCGTTTCGACGGCAACTTCAAGGACGCCCATAACTACATCGTGACGTCGCCGACCATCGAGGGCGAATGGTCGGAGCCGATTTATATCAATTCCTCCGGCTTCGATCCGTCGCTCTTTCATGACGACGATGGCCGCAAATGGTTCCTCAACATGCAGTGGAACCATCGCACCGAAAGCTTCGGCGGTGCGCCGAAGTCTCCGGCCTTCGACGGTATCCTGATGCAGGAATGGGATCCGGCAACGAAGTCGCTCGTCGGCCCGATCCGCAATATCTTTGCCGGCAGTTCGCAAGGGCTGGTCGAAGGCCCGCATCTCTTCAAGCGCAACGGCTGGCATTACCTGACGACGGCCGAAGGCGGCACGGGCTACGATCACGTCGTCACCATGGCGCGCTCCCGTGCCATCGAAGGGCCGTACGAGATGCATCCGCAAACGCATCTGATCACCTCCAAGGATAATCCGGAGGCGGTGCTGCAGAGGGCAGGGCATGGGCAGTATGTCGAGACGCCGGACGGTCAAGCCTATCACACGCATCTCACCGGCCGGCCGCTTGCCCCGCAGAGGCGCTGCACGCTCGGCCGCGAGACGGCACTGCAGAAATGCGTCTGGCGTGACGACGGCTGGCTCTATCTCAAACAGGGCGGCGTGGTGCCTGCCGTCGATGTTCCAGCGCCGCGCGATGCCGAGGCGATCGAAAAGCTCTCCAAGGTTGAGACCGAGTTCGACGGAGCGGATTTGCCGGTGGAATTCCAATGGCTGCGGACGCCGGTGCCGCAGCGTATCTTCTCCCTCTCGGACCGGCCAGGCTTCCTGCGCCTGTTCGGCCGCGAAAGCATCGGCAGCTGGTTCGAGCAGGCATTGGTGGCGCGGCGGCAGGAACATCATGCTTTCCGGGCGGAAACTGTCGTCGAGTTCGAGCCGGATACCTATCAGCAGGCGGCGGGGCTGACCCATTATTACAACCGCCATAAGTTCCATGCCGTGGCGGTGACGCTGCACGAAACGCTTGGCCGGGTGGTCACGATCTTCTCATGCAACGGCGATTTTCCGCACAGCCGGATGACGTTTCCGGTGGAAAGCGGCGTTGCCGTGCCCTTCGGTCGCGTGCATCTGGCGATGGAAATCCACGGCAACGACCTGCAGTTCTTCTGGCATCCCGACGGTTTGCGCGTCTGGCGCAAGCTCGGCCCGGTGCTGGATGCCGGCGTCGTCTCCGACGAGGGCGGACGCGGCGAGCACGGCTCGTTTACCGGCGCATTCACGGGCATGTTTGCCTTCGATACGTCCGGCCGGTCTCAGGTGGCGGACTTCGACCGCTTCAGCTACGAGGCCCTGATATTCCCGGTTGAATGACGAAGTCGTTTATCAGGTATATCTTATAATTAACTGATATCATTACAATATTGTAATTCTTGATTTCAGTTTCCGTTCATCTTTACGGCGCTAGGTTCGGGGTGTCAAAAACGAAAGGACACCCCGATGAAACGTCTGTTGATTGCTCTGGTCGCCAGTTCCTTCCTGGCTGCGCCGATGGCGTTCGCGCAGCCGGCCAAGCCGTTCGAAGTCGCTCAGATGAAGGAGCGCCACGTCGAAAAGAAGGTCTACAAGCACGGCAACAAGAAAATCGTCGAAAAGCATGTGGTGGTGAAGAAGCGCTGGGCGCGCGGCCATCGCCTGTCGCCCGCCGAGCGCCGCCATATCGCCGCCGTCAACGACTACCGCCGTTACCGTCTGAGTGCACCGCCGCGCGGACAGCGCTGGGTTCGTGTCGACAGCAATTTCCTGCTGATCAGCAACTCGACCGGCGTGATCGTCTCTATCCGTTAAGCGGGCAGGGCCAGTCGACCCGCCATGCGGCGGGTCGATGGACTTTCTCTACTGTCGTGCCGCGGCGGACCAACTGGCGAATGGGTCCGGCAGGTTTCGCCAAAGATGCGGCATGAAAGCCTCGTCCCCGACCAGGCACTTATCCAGTTCCGCCTCCAGAACCTTCTGGTCCATGGGATCCTCGCCGATGAAGACGATCTCCTGACGGCGATCACCCCAGACGGGGTCGAGATAGGGTTTCATCATTGCCAGGAACCCAGGATCATCTGGCCATTGCGCCTTCGGCACCGCCGACCACCACAGTCCCATCTTCGACGTTCTCACCATCGGCCCGGCCTGACTGATCTCGCCGGCATGGTGCGGACGGGTTGCCAGCCAGAAGAATCCCTTGGCGCGCACGACGCCCGGCCATGGGCGATGGACGAATGCGTGGAACCGCTCGGGATCGAACGGCTTCTTTGCCCGGTAGACGAAAGAGCGGATGCCATACTCTTCTGTCTCTGGGACATGGTCCTTGAAACCGTGCAATTCCTTGTACCACAGCGGATGCTGCTCTGCCTTTGCCATGTCGAAAAGACCGGTGCCGAGAATATCCCGTAGGCCGACCTTGCCGAAATCCGTCTCGATCAATCTCGCATCGGCATTCAGGCCCGCGATGATCTTTCGCGCAGCGTCCAGTTGCTCGGGGGAGGCGCTGGCGATCTTGTTGAGGATCACGACATCGGCAAATTCGATCTGCTCGACCAACAGGTCAACCAGCGTCCGCTTGTCGCCATCCCCGGCCGTTTCGCCACGATCGGCTAGGAAGTCCGCAGAGGCATAATCGGCAAGTAGGTTGGCGGCATCGACGACTGTCACCATCGTATCGAGGCGGGCGACATCCGACAGGCTGGCGCCGGTTTCGTCGCGGAACTCGAAGGTGGTGGCGACCGGCAAAGGCTCGGCGATCCCTGTCGATTCGATCAGCAGATAATCGAACCGGTCCTGCCGTGCAAGATTGCGCACCTCGTTCAGGAGATCGTCGCGCAATGTGCAGCAAATACAGCCATTGGTCATCTCGACGAGTTGTTCTTCTGTGCGAGAGAGATTGGCGCCACCGTCACGCACCAGTGCCGCGTCGATGTTGACCTCGCTCATGTCGTTGACGATGACGGCGACGCGCAAGCCGTCACGGTTGTGAAGAACGTGATTGAGCACCGTGGTCTTGCCGGCTCCGAGAAAGCCGGAGAGCACGGTGACGGGAAGTTTGTCGGACATCGATTGATCCATAATGTTATATTATTACATTCAGCGCCCCAAAAAAGGCGGGCAAACTGCCCGCCTCGCGCGCTCCGTTGACTTGGCCTTAGCTCCCCGAGGACAGGCAGGATTTAAGGGATGCGCCGATCGATTCCATCATCTGGAAATAGAGCTCCGGCCCGGCATCCAGCGTTCCTGCTTCGGGGTCGAGGGTTCCAGACTTGGCCTGCGTGCCTTCCAGAACGACATTGACGAGCTTCGGTTCGAACTGCGGTTCGGCGAAGACGCAGGTTGCTCCAAGTTCCTCGATCTTGGCGTGAATCTCCGACAGACGCTGCGCGCCGGGCATGGTTTCGGGGCTGACGGTGATCGAACCCGCGACCTTCACATGATAACGGTGCTCGAAATACTGGTAGGCGTCGTGGAATACGATGAACGGCTTGTCCTTGATAGGGGTAACCGTCTCCTCGATCGTCTTGTCGAGCTTGTCCAGGCGGCCATTCAGCGCCTCGAGATTGGCCTTGTAGGTAGCGGCATTGCCGGAATCAGCCTCTGCCAGCGTTTTCTCTATTTCGGCGGCCATCGCTCTGGCATTGGCGGGATCGAGCCAGAGGTGCATGTCGTATTCACCCTCATCGTGATGATGAGCTTCTTCACCGGAATGGGCATCTTCGGCGCCATGTGCATGCTCATCGCCGTCATCATGCGCCTCGAACGCTCCACCTTCGCGAAACTTGAGCTTTTCAAGGCCCGGCGCATCGTCGAGTTCGACGATCTTGGCGTCGCTTCCCAGCGTTTCGAGCGGCTTTTCAAGGAAAGCTTCCAGCCCGTGACCGACCCAGAAAACGATGTTGGCCTGTTCCAGTGCCGAGGCATTCGAGGGCTTCATGCTGTAGGTGTGCGGGGAGGCGGCCCCCTCGACGATCAGCGACGGCTTGCCGACACCCTGCATGATCGATGCGACGAGGGAGTGGATCGGCTTGATCGACACGACCACATTCGGTGCTTCTGCATGGGCGGCGCCGGCGATCAAAAGCTGGAATGGGGCAAACAGCAGGGAGGATGCGAGGAGGAGAAATTTTTTCAGGTTCATGCGGGGGGACTCCTGTCTTGTAAATCAATGTAATGTTATTACATCAATTGCGTTATGCTATAACGTGTGGCATAGCGGCTGGCAACTCCTCATCCGGATTTTTTCGATGCTGAATTTTCAGAAGACGGCCCAGACGCCACTCGTCACGCTCAGCAATGCCGGCGTGCGCCGCAATGGCCGCTGGCTGGTGCGCGGCGTCGAGTTTTCTATCAATCGCGGCGAGATCGTCACGCTGATCGGCCCGAACGGTTCAGGCAAGTCCACGACTGCGAAAACCGCGATCGGCGTCATGAAGCCGGACGAAGGCTGGGTCGAGAAAAAGCCCGGTCTGAAGGTCGGCTATGTGCCGCAGAAGCTTGCGATCGACTGGACATTGCCGCTGACCGTCGAGCGCCTGATGACCCTGACCGGACCGCTGAAGGGCCGCGAGATCGAGGAAGCGCTGCATTCGACCGGCATTTCCCATCTCGCCCGCGCCGAGGTGCAGCATCTCTCGGGCGGCGAATTCCAGCGGGCATTGCTTGCCCGCGCCGTTGCCCGCAAGCCCGATCTGCTGGTGCTCGACGAGCCGGTCCAGGGCGTCGATTTTTCCGGTGAGATCGCGCTTTATGACCTCATCAAGTCGATCCGCAACCAGACCGGCTGCGGCATTCTGCTGATTTCCCATGATCTGCATGTCGTCATGGCCGAGACCGATACTGTGATCTGCCTCAACGGTCATGTCTGCTGCCGTGGCACGCCGCAAATGGTCAGCCGCAGCCCGGAATATCTGCGCCTGTTCGGCAGCCGTGCCGCCCAGACGCTGGCCGTCTACAGCCATGACCACGATCACACCCATCTGCCGGATGGCCGGGTGCTGCATACCGATGGCTCCATTACCGAGCATTGCCATCCGGGCGACGGTCATCATCACGGCGACCACGATCATGACCACGTTCATGGCCCGAATTGCGGTTGTGGCTTCAAAAGCCGATTGCAGGGTTATGATGACAAGCTGTCCGGCGTGAGCGAGGAGCAAGACCGTGTTTGATGATTTCTTCACCCGCGCACTGATTGCCGGCATCGGTCTTGCCGTCACCGTCGGCCCGCTCGGCTGCTTCGTCATCTGGCGCCGCATGGCCTACTTCGGTGATACGATGGCCCATTCCGCTTTGCTCGGCGTCGCGCTTTCGCTGCTGCTGGATCTCAATCTGATGCTCGCCGTCTTCATCGTCGCTGCCGCGGTTTCTCTGCTGCTGTTGCTGCTGCAGAAGCGCGGTGCGCTGTCTACGGATGCGTTGCTCGGCATTCTCTCCCATTCTGCGCTTTCGATCGGCCTCGTCCTGGTCGCCTTCATGACCTGGGTGCGGATTGACCTGGTCGGCTTCCTGTTCGGCGATATTCTTGCGGTGTCCGAGGCGGATATCGACCTGGTCTGGGGCGGCGGTATCCTGGTCTTGGCGGCGATCGTCTATCTCTGGCGGCCGCTCTTGGCCTCGACCGTCAATCCCGAGCTTGCCGAGGCCGAGGGGCTACGGCCTGAGCGGGCGCGCCTCTATTTCATGCTTTTGATGGCGCTGGTGATCGCGATCGCCATGAAGATCGTCGGCATCCTGCTCATTACGTCGCTGTTGATCATTCCGGCCGCCACAGCGCGGCGTTTCGCAACATCGCCGGAAATCATGGCAGTGCTGGCCTCCGTGATCGGCGTGCTGGCCGTGACCGGCGGCCTGTTCGGATCGCTGCATTTCGATACGCCATCCGGGCCGTCGATCGTGGTTGCGGCCATGGGGCTTTTCGTGCTCAGTCTGCTGCCATTCGGCCGTAGCACGGAGACAGCCGTTCATTCATCGCATGGAGGACATCACTGATGGCGCCGCAATTGACGAAGAACCAGTCGCTGGTCCTCGATGCGCTCAACCATGCGGATGGGCCGCTCAGCGCGTACACGATCCTCGACAAGCTCCGCGACCACGGTTTTCGGGCGCCGCTGCAGGTCTACCGGGCGCTCGACAAACTGCTGGAATTCGGGCTGATCCACCGGCTGGAAAGTATGAATTCCTTCGTCGCCTGCACCCATCCCGATCATCACCACCATGATCATGGCGTCACGGCCTTTGCGATCTGCGAGGATTGCGGCCAGGTGACCGAAATGCACGATACAGCCATGGAGGAGCGCCTCTCCGTTCTCGCCGGCAACCAGCATTTCAAGACCGAGAAGACGACGATCGAGATTCGTGGCCACTGCCAGAACTGCACCAGCGCGTAGCGCGCGACGGACGCGGTCGCTGTTTTATTCCAGCCATTGAGGTTCATCCGTGAACAATCACGATTCGGTCGCCGATTTTCTGTTCTCAGCCCACGCGCACGGGCATGATGCCGCAGATGAAAGACGCGAAGAGGTCGTGACCGCGATTGATCCCGTCTGCGGCATGACCGTCAAGCTGAACGCTGGCAAGCCCAGCCTTGATTATAACGGTACTACTTACCACTTCTGCAGCCAGCGCTGCCACGACCGCTTTGGTGCCGATCCGTGGTTCTTTCTCTCCGGTCATGCCCGCAACAAGCCGAAGGTTGTCAGGAAGGCGACGCAGTACACCTGCCCGATGGACCCGGAAATCGTCCGCGATTCGCCCGGAGCATGTCCGATCTGCGGCATGGCGCTGGAGCCCATGGGGGCGCCGGTGGATGGTCCGAACCATGAACTGCTCGACTTCACCCGCCGCTTCTGGGTGAGCCTGGCCTGCGCTGTTCCGCTGGTCATTCTCTCGATGGGACCCATGCTTGGCTTGCCGATCCGCGAGTGGATTGGTGGCCGCGTATCGTCCTGGTTGGAACTTTTGCTTGCCACACCCGTCGTGCTTTGGGCGGCAAAACCCTTTTTCCATCGCGGCTGGGTTTCGGTACGGACGGGCCACTACAACATGTGGACGCTGATCATGCTCGGCGTCGGTGCCGCTTATCTTTACAGCGTTGTTGCGACAGGGTTTCCGCATCTGTTTCCGACGGAGCTTGGAGGCCATCACGGAGATGTCGCCGTCTACTTCGAGGCCGCGACGGTCATTGTCGCGCTCGTCTTTCTCGGTCAAATCCTCGAACTCAGGGCGCGGGCACGCACCGGCGACGCGATCCGGGCGCTGATGAACCTGGCGCCGAAGACGGCCCGCCGCATCCAGCCTGACCGTACGGAGCAGGATGCGCCGCTGGAAAACATCCTATCCGGGGATTTCGTCCGCGTACGTCCCGGCGAAGCCGTCCCCGTGGACGGTATTGTTCTTGAAGGCCGGTCCAGCGTCGACGAAAGCCTGATCAGCGGAGAGCCGGTGCCGGTCGAAAAGGCCACTGGCTCCAGGGTGACCGGCGGTACCATCAATCGCAACGGTACGCTGGTCGTTCGTGCCGACAGGGTCGGAAGCGATAGCGTGTTGTCACAGATCGTCAACATGGTAGCGGCGGCCCAGCGGTCGCGTGCGCCGATCCAGAAGTTGGCCGACCGGGTCTCCGGCTGGTTCGTTCCGGCGGTCGTCATCATTGCCGTGATGTCCTTTTTTGCCTGGCTCATCCTTGGGCCGGACCCCTCGTTCATCTACGGTCTTGTTGCGGCTGTTTCAGTCCTCATTATTGCCTGCCCATGCGCGCTCGGCCTGGCGACGCCGATCTCGATCATGACCGCGACGGGCAGGGGGGCGCAGTCCGGCGTGCTTGTTCGCGAGGCTGCTGCGCTGGAGCGGCTCGCCGCGGTCGACACGCTGATTGTCGACAAGACGGGCACGCTCACAGAGGGCAAACCGCGCCTGACCGAAGTGCTTGTGCATCCGGACTTCCCCGAGAACAGGCTGCTGATGCTTGCCGCGTCGCTCGAAAGGGCGTCGGAACATCCGCTCGCTGAAGCTATCGTTGCCGGTGCAGAGGCGCGCGGGGTGGTGCTGATGCCTGTCACCGATTTCGAAGCCACCAATGGCAAGGGCGTCGCTGGTCGGGTGCATGGAGATCGGGTTTTGGCAGGCAATGTCGTGATGATGATGAATGCCGGCATTGATACGACCGTTTTCGCCGACCACGCGGAGGGGCTGCGCCGGAACGGCCGGACAGCACTTTATGTCGCCGTCAACGGTCAGCCCGCCGGACTGCTGGCGCTTACCGATCAGGTCAAGCTCAATGCCGTCGAGGCGATCCGGGGGCTACGGGCGGATGGCATCCGGGTGATCATGGCGACCGGCGACAATGCGGTGACGGCCGCTGCGGTGGCGCAAGCACTGGGGATCGGGGAGGTGACCGCGGATCAACTGCCGGAAAGCAAGAAGGCGCTGGTCGAGCGTTTGAGAGCGGAAGGGCGGATCGTCGCCATGGCAGGAGACGGTGTCAATGACGCACCGGCACTGGCAGCCGCGGATGTCGGTATCGCCATGGGCACGGGCGCCGACGTTGCGCTGGAAAGTGCCGGCATGACCCTCCTGAAAGGCGACTTGTCGGGGATCGTTCGGGCTCGTGTGTTGTCGAAGGCAACGCTTTCCAACATTCGTCAGAACCTGCTGTTCGCCTTCGGATACAACGCCATCGGTGTGCCTGTCGCGGCTGGGCTTCTCTATCCCGTTACCGGTTCTCTCCTATCTCCGATGCTTGCTGCCGCAGCGATGAGCCTCTCCTCCGTTTCGGTCGTTGCCAACGCATTGCGTCTGAAGCGCTTAAAACTCTGATCCGATCATTCAATGACGGAAAGCGTGGTGGCAAACAGCTGCCATTTCTTCACATAGCTGTCCGCCGACTTCTTGAGACCCGAGATGGCGGCCTCGTCCAATTGACGAATGGCCTTTGCCGGCGAGCCGACGATGAGGGAGTTGTCCGGGAAAACCTTGCCCTCTGTCACCAGCGCATTGGCGCCGACCAGGCAATTGTTGCCGATGACGGCCCCGTTCAGAATGGTTGCGCCCATGCCGATCAGTGAATTGTCGCCGATCGTGCATCCATGAACGATGGCGCGGTGGCCGATCGTGCAGCCTTCGCCGATGCTCACCGGAAAACCCGGATCGACATGCACGACGACACCTTCCTGAATATTGGTGCGATCACCGATGCTGATCGGCTCGTTATCGCCGCGCAAGACAGCGCCAAACCAGACGCCGGTATCCTTGCCGAGTACGACCTTGCCAATTACGTGAGCATCCGGGGCAATCCAGTAACTACCTCCGGCTGGGGTCTCGGGGCGATCGGGTCCAAGTGCGTATAGCGGCATGGATTATCTTTCTCCTGTGCAGAACGTTGCGCAGACGTCAGACGACGATTGCGGTCCGAAGATAGCATGTTCCCATGGGCCGGAGATTGGTTGCGAAATGTTTTCGTGGCGAATCTGTGCCCGCAGTTTTCCGCGGCGCCCGTGTTGGCCGACGACGCTCGGATTTCAGAAACACAAATCCGGCCAGGCAGAGCCTGGCCGGATCGGATGAAATAAAGGTCATAGGCGGGACAATGGCCGTCACATGACGGTCGCTCGGCAATCAATGCCGGGCAGCTTAACCTTGGCGGGCGGAAACGTTAGCTGCAGGCGTACGCCTGAAGCTGATCGCGCGTCAGGAAGCGAACGCCTGCACGGGAATTGCGTTCGGGATGCGTATATTCCAGGCTGGGAACATCCGGCAATTCCAGCGCCTGACGCACTGTCATGATGCCGACATCACGGCGATCGGTGCCGCGCTTCAAACTGACTTCGACGATGCGGTACAGATTTTCCTCGATCATGTTTTCCACTCCCGTCTTTCGTTTTTTGATTCTGAGACTTTAGTAGTAGCTCCGAAATTGGTTTTTATGAGGCACCTCACTGATTAACATGCCATAGATAAACGAAGAGCAACAGTAGTTTTTCAGCAAATGCCTGGCTTCGTATCGCAATGATACGTGATCGGCAGCATTATTCCGCGCGGGCATGGCATATTTCGAGCAAGCGCTCGTTCGTCGGGCATATTCCCTAATTCAACCGGAACTTTCCTCGTTCAATGGCGTTTTTGCTTCGCAATGGAAAAGGAGCGCATGATGGCAAACGTCAAGAATCTACGAACTGGATTTACCGGCGAACTGGACGATGCAAGCGGCATTGCTACGCGGGCCAAACAGGCGGCGGGTTATGTCCGCGATGAGGTCGGGGCTGTTGCCCGCAATGCGCAGGACCACCCCTCCGCCACGAGCACGGCCCTTCTTGTGTTCGGCGCGGCGGCTTTCGTGGCAGGCTATCTGATAGGCAGTGCATCGGGTGAGGCGGCAACACGAAGAAGTTACTGGTGAATGTTGCATTGCGTCATTTCCACCTTGAATATGACGCGATGCAGCATTATGTTTATCTCATCGCAGCGATTCATCCTCCTCCCGGAAAGCTGCGATCGATCAGCGGTTACCTCCTCCCAACCGTGGATCATTTTCTGAAAGCCTGCCGCACCTCCTCCCGCGGCAGGCTTTTTTCATTCGCCGATTGCCCAACCGGAACCACTTGCGGTATCCTGCGTTTGTGATGGCAAGAAAATCGGAGGAGATGCTCATGCCAACTGCAAAATGGGCCAACCCGGTCGAGGTTGGTTTTGCCCAGGATGGCCCCCAGATGGTCCAGGGGCCATTCGATGCTCTCACCTGCCTGATGGATACCTGGCCCGATGTGCGCGGCCCCCAATATGTCGCCGCACGCAGCTTCTGCCGGGCAGCGCTCGATGGCCGCAAGTCGGCTGAGGAGGCGAGGGAGGTTTTCATTTCCGCTGCGAGGGAAGCAAAGCTTCAGGCGCATTGATCGAAACATATCACCAGACCTGACGACCGCTTTTCTGCGGCGTTGGTCATATTAGGCCGTACGGTGCACCGGGGAAATTTGAATCCGGTGCTAGGTGGCTATATTATTTCGATAGTGCAGCCCGACGCGGCGATCTGAACTCAGGTTGCAAACGTCTCGGGACTATCACTCCCGCACGCGCCTTCCCACCACTCGCTTTTTCCTTGGTTGCGCTGTATATCGGCGCGAAAGTCGGCTTGATGCTGCCTGCAACACACCCGAGACAAGCGATATGACGATGCCATCCGAAGCCACACGGAGAGACAACTGGTATTTCCATGCACCGGCCTTTGCGGTCGCTCCCATGATCGACTGGACGGATCGGCATTATCGTTTCTTTGCCCGGCAACTGTCGAAGCATGCGCTGCTGTACACCGAGATGATCGTGTCCGAGGCGATCCTGCGGGGGGATCGGCAGCGGTTGCTGGGGTTCGATGATGCCGAGCATCCGGTGGCGCTGCAGTTGGGCGGCAATGATCCCGCGAAGATGGCGGAGGCGGCGCGGATCGGCGAACAGTTCGGCTATGCCGAGATCAACATGAATGTCGGCTGTCCGTCGGACCGGGTGCAATCCGGAACTTTCGGTGCCTGCCTGATGCGCGAGCCGGCTGTGGTGGCAGACTGCGTGGCGGCGATGAAGGCGGCGGTTTCGATTCCGGTGACGGTGAAGTGCCGGATCGGGGTCGATGACCAGGAGCCGGAGCTGGCATTGCGGGATCTCGTTTTCCGCGTCATTGAGGCCGGGACGGATGCGGTCTGGGTGCATGCGCGGAAGGCCTGGCTGCAGGGACTGTCTCCGAAGGAGAACCGGGATATTCCGCCGCTGGACTATCCGCTGGTGCATCGGCTGAAAGCGGAAAACCCCAGTCTTTTCATCGGCATCAATGGCGGCCTTGGGACTTTGAATCAGGCCGTTGAGGAACTGAATCAGGATACCAGGCTCGACGGCGTCATGCTCGGCCGCGCTGCCTATCATGATAGTGCCATGTTGACGGGGGTGGATGGATATTTTTCGCATCCGCTGACGGGGGCTGCGCCGATCAACGCGGCCGGCGAAGCCTTCACGGCCAATGGCCACCGGCAGTCGCTGGATTTCTGGGCCGGGGTGCGCGATGCGATGATGGCCTATTCGGCCGGGCATATCGCGTCGGGCGGCCGGCTCATCCATGTCACGCGCCACATGGTCGGCCTGTTCCAGGGCTGGCCGGGTGCGCGGCGGTTCCGGCAGATCCTGTCGACCGACGCGACGCGGGCAGGGGCTGGACCCGAGGTGATCGCCGCAGCTTTCGACGCCATCTTTACGGCTGCCGAGGCAAAGCAGGCGGCGGAATAAACCGGACGGCTCCGATCTTCATCACCCGTCCATCATTGCATGGTTCTCAAGGCCGGGGATGATCGTGCCCCAAGAAAAAAAACGGCGCCCCGAGGGACGCCGTTCAATTTTATCGCGAAGCGATCAGATCGAGGCTTAGGCAGCCTGGATGTTGACAGCCTTCGGGCCCTTGCCCATGCGATCCGGCTCGGTATCGAAGGTGACCTGCTGGCCGTCCTTCAGGGTCTGGAGACCAGCGGCCTGCAGCGCGGAGATGTGAACGAACACGTCCTTGGCGCCGCCTTCCGGCGTGATGAAACCAAAACCCTTGTCCTGGTTGAAGAATTTTACGGTGCCCTTGGTGGCCATGGGAGAAGTCCTTTTTTCCCTCAAATGATGTGTCCTCACCCCTGCCAGGGTGGAGACGTTTTTCTTTCCGGTTGTGTCTTTATCTCGGAAAGCCAGTCGGTGGAGTCACGATAACGGGGAAAGAACGTCTACAGTGCCGTTTTACCGACACGCCCGGATGTCTCCGGGACCATACAGCCAGTCCAGTCTCCGGGATTGAAAACGCCCGAACGCCGAAATATTTGCAGCAAAAAAAGAAAATAGCAAGCGTTTAATCCTGCCATTTCAACCTCCCGTCGATACTGACCGGTCATGCACCAACACCGTGCTTTTGCTCATTTTCGGGGATTTCGCCCGCTGTCCCGTTCCGACCACAATTTGGTCCCGACCATGACGGAAAAGGGAGCGGTGGGCATCGCCGCTTCGGGGTTGATGCCGGCCCGGCGACGCGGTAGGTCGGGTGGTGCGAAGGCTGGAATGAGGTAGGCTGTGATCGATCCCTATGAAACGCTCGGTGTCGGGCGCGACGCAGACGAGCAGGCGATCAAGGCGGCCTGGCGCAAGACCGCCAAGACCGCCCATCCCGACAGCGGCGGCGATACCGAGGCCTTCGGCCGGCTGCAGGCCTGCTACGACCTCCTGAAGGACCCCGTCCGCCGCAAGGTCTACGACAATACCGGCTATGATCCGCAGCTGGCCGACCCGCGCGACCTGCAGGGCATTTTGCGGCTGGAAACGCTGGTCAACGACTTCATCCTCGACGAGCGCGAGCCCGGCAGCTTCGATCCGGTCGCCGCCATGCGCCGAAAACTGTCCGACGACATCGTCAAGAGCCGCTTCCATATTCTCGAACTGGAACGCCACCGCGCCCGCGTCCGCCAGCATATCGACCGGCTGGGTCGCCGTCCGTCTGCCGATATCCTCGGTTCGATGCTGCGCACCCGCTCCCAGTCCATCGCCGACGCCATCCGCAGCGCGGAAGCGCAGATCGAGGCGATCGAGCAGGCGTATATGATGCTGGAAGGCTATTCCTACGAGCTGGAACTGCTGGAAGAGGCGGCGGAGTAGGGCGGAGCGCGTCACCGTCAAAGCCGTTTCCATGCTTCCATGGCCGCTGGCAGGTCCGGCAGCCGCGGGACCCGGCTGCCGTCGATGCGATACCATCTTGGCAAGGCCGCATGCAGCCAGTGGCCGCGCGGCTGGACGCGGCGGACAAGCTCGAAGACCAGCACCAGATAGGCATTGGACAGCGCCTTGCCGGTCTTGGAGATGATGTCGAGCTTGGACTGCTCGAAGCGCACACACGTCTCCAGCAGGCGATCGTAGAATTTTCGCCTGGGTGCGTCGAGCCTTGCCAGGCACGGCGGGGCAAGCGGCGTTTCGCTGCAGCAGCGGCCGAGCCTGCGGCAGGCGGGCCGGTTGCAGCGCTCGACCGGCAGCAGCACTTCCATGATGCGGGCCGGCAGCTGTGCCTGCGCGTGGACCTTCGGGTTCAGGTGATACATCATGGCGCTTCTCCTGTCGGGCGGACGTGTCTGGTGGACGCGACGATGCGGTCACGCGGCCGCAGCGGTCCGTGTCATGCCTTATTCTGCTCCTCTGGCCGTAGCCTCGGGGGGCCTTTCGCCGGCGGATGGCCGGCAATCGGACGCGGCGCTCGCGAGAGCCTCGTTGGGTAATGGGAAAGTGGCTCTCGCCAGCGCCCCGTTCGGCGGTTTTTGCCCACGCACTTTTTCCACTACGGCCTGATCGGCCCTCTGTGCATCGCACGCCCGCAGCAGCAACAGCCTGCGGAGGGGAAATTTCGCCTGGACCCCGGCTCTGGGGACGTCCGTCCTTCCCCCAAACCCGGCGCCGGCCCCACCTCGCTGCCACGGCTGGCAGTGTATCCGTGGCGGGACGGGAGGATTATGGCATGGGGGATTGGGGCGGGGATTTGCGGGGATGAGTTATACATACTTACCGCACAATATAAATTATCATGCAATATACGATGAAATTCCCCAAAATTGCTTTATATTAAGTAACTCTATCTGCTGGATTGTGGCGTTTATTTTACCTCAACAGCACAGTACGTTCCAAGAGTTGTGGCATCTTCGGCGTTAAAATTTCCTTGACAATCGGGGCAAGTAATTTCGCCTTCGTAAGCAATTCTAAGATTTTTACAATGTGGACAAAGAAGAAGATACTGCTCAAGCGCCTCTTCTATGCTAGAATCCGACATTACCGCCACAGCAAGACGGGGATCGACGATGCCATACAGATATTGTGGCCTATTGCCTGGATTTGGCACTTCACCAATTTTTATTACCGCTCCAGAATTCTGCCATTTTTGGGCCTTCGCACGAGCGGCTTGCCCTGAGATTCTGAAAATCTCGCTAGCCAAAATGCTGATGGTGAAGTTTAGTGCGTGAACTTTTTTAAGTTCCGCCATCTGCGCTCCATAAAGCTCGCGAGCCCTCTCAACAGAAAAAGCGATGATTCCTGATTTTACAGTGCGAAATGGAATTTTTTCTCCGAATGACCCCGCACGTGTGTGTTCGTCAACTATCTTCTTGCTAATTCTGATAAGGTCTCGAGGTGATCCGTGAGCGAAATGCGCGAGCATCTTATGAACGTCATAGTTCGCATCTCCGGACAATAACTCATCAAACCGACTAACTTTCCCATCGGAATATGTTTCGATTCTTCTGCTAAGAACTTTTTCAAGTTCCGCCGCAGACCAATCCAAAGAATATTCAATCAATCTATCAGGTCTACCTCCTGCAGACTGATAATATTCCTTTGTTTGATCCCATAAAAAGAATTTGAAGGCGACGCCTTGAGTTTCAAGCAATGGAAGGTCAATCAGAATTGACTCCAGAAACTGAAACGCTCTCTCTGCGTCGTTGGCTGTAAATGTCAGCTCGTCTACTCTGTCTATCAAAATATAGATAGACGAATATGACGTTTTTGTTAGAAAATTTACTATTGAATCAAATTTAAACCTGATTGATTCTTCAATTTTCTTGGATTCTGCCTTTTCAATTTCAAGTTTCCCAATGCTGAATCGCGCGGATATGGCATTTATCAATCCCGTAAAAGTACCGCCATATTTTTTTCATATATCGGCAAACTTATCTTGCACAGATTTTATAGATGCCAAGCTTTCGTGAAATTTTTCGGCAGAGATGTTTCCAAGCATCTCTTGGCACAAAATTAAAATAAGCTTTCTATCATGTTCTGGAATATCATCCTTATTAATTTCCTTGTTTTCTATCATCAACAACGCCGCGATCAATAAGCTGCGTGTGATGTTTTCCAGATGATATTCGCTCGTCCCGCTCCTGGACGTGGCGTTCGGAAATTTATCATATGTTATGCAGAGGAAATCGTGTTGACTACGGCTCTTTTCTTCAATCATAATTTTTTGAGCAGTCTTGCCACCACCGCGAGGGGCAAAAACGATGTTACTCTTGGGGGATTTGGGATCACCAACGACTGCGGGGAAAAAAGGCGGCTGCACGAAATAACGTCCGATCAAAGGTTCGTCGGCCGCGTTGGTAGACGCAAACGGGTCGCTTGAGAAACCGAGCGTAGCAAGAAATTCAATCGACACCGCTTATTCACTCCCCCAAACAATATTGAAGCAATTTAGAATAGAAAAATTGTGCAAGACAGGCACGAAGATGCGTTGTCCACGAGAAATCTTTGATATGTGGGAACCGGCGTAAGTTATTTGCGTTTGGCCGATCTCCATCGGCGATATAGTGATCGCGTCTCAAGTGACCGCCCCCTTGGTGAGGCCCTTGCGCTTCTGTTCGACTTCGCCCTTCTGGGGCGGGCTCCGATCTTGCCGCGGATGAGGGGCGGGTGCGTTGACGTCAGGCGTTGGGCACAGGCCCCCTCACCAAGTTCGCCTCGCCAATCGGCTGCGCCTCTTGGGGCGAACTATCCTCTCCCACCAAGGGAGAGGTAGGGGCTCCGCGTTTGTGGTGGCCTCTTGTTTCAATGTGGGTGTTCGGCGGGTTACCTCTCCCTTGGTGGGAGAGGAAGCAATTTCAACTCTTAGCTTCAGCTAAGTGTTAGAAATTGCAGGTGAGGGGATACGCCGGAGTTTGCCGTCGCTCACTGTCCCGGCCGGCCCGTCTTGCCCTTGGTGCGGCCCTTGCGCTTCTGTTCGCCTTCGTCCTCGTAGGAGCCGGCGCCGATCTTGCCGCGGATGAGGGGGCGGGGATCGGAGTCGGTCTGCCCCGCCCTTAAGCTCCTCCTTGCGTCGTCGCTGGCGGGGACCCCGGGTTCCGGCTGGCCTTCGAGCAGGGGGGAGAAGCGCTTCTTGCTGGACAGGGTTTCGGACGGGCGGGACGGCACGGTTCCGGCGACCGGCTTTTCGGTACGGCCGACGGTCATTTCGTCGAGCGTGTTCTTGCGGAACAGGGATTTGCCGGCGGGCGTGGCGACGTCGCGGCCCATGTCGTCGAGGGCGGGTTTGGTGAAGAGGGTGGCTTTACCCTCCCCTTGAGGGGGAGGGTCGGACCGGAGGTCCGGAGTGGGGTGATCTTCGGCGACACCCAAGGGATCACCCCCACCCGCAGCTTCGCTGCGACCTCCCCCCTCAAGGGGGAGGTGAGTGTCGCCGCGTTTGCCCTTTTTGCCCGAACCTTCCATCGCCTTCGCCGCATTGTTTTGCGTCCCTGTCCGGCCTTCGGCCGTCCGCGCCTCTTGCCGTGCCATCGGATCATCCATGACGGCGAGTTCGGCGGCTTTGAGGCGTTTGATTTCGTCGCGCAGGCGGGCGGCGGTTTCGAAGTCGAGGTCGGCGGCGGCGTTGCGCATCTGCTTTTCCAGCGCTTCCAGATGGGCGGCGAGGTTGTTGCCGACCAGGCTGGTGATGCCGCCCTTGACGCCCTTGATGCCGATATCGGCGCGGACATGGTCCTTCTCGTAGACGCTATCGAGGATGTCGGAAATCTTCGCCTTGACCGATTCCGGGGTGATGCCGTTGGCCTCGTTGTAGGCCACCTGCTTTTCGCGGCGGCGGGAGGTTTCCTCCATGGCGCGCTGCATCGAGCCGGTGATCTGGTCGGCATAGAGGATGACCTTGCCGTCGACGTTACGCGCGGCACGACCGATGGTCTGAACGAGGGACGTTTCCGAGCGCAAAAAGCCTTCCTTGTCGGCATCGAGGATGGCGACGAAGCCGCATTCGGGAATGTCGAGGCCCTCGCGCAAAAGGTTGATGCCGACGAGCACGTCGAAGGCGCCGAGACGCAGGTCTCGGATGATCTCGATGCGCTCCAGCGTGTCGATATCGCTGTGCATGTAGCGGACGCGAATACCCTGTTCGTGCAGGTATTCGGTGAGGTCTTCGGCCATGCGCTTGGTGAGCACTGTGACGAGGGTGCGGTAGCCGGCCTGGGCGGTCTCGCGGATTTCGCCCAAGACGTCGTCGACCTGGGTCTTGGCCGAGCGGACTTCGACCGGCGGATCGATCAGGCCCGTGGGGCGGATGACCTGTTCGGCAAAGACGCCGCCGGACTGTTCCAGCTCCCAGGCGGCCGGGGTGGCGGAGACGGCGATCGTATCCGGGCGCATGGCGTCCCATTCCTCGAAGCGCAGCGGCCGGTTGTCCATGCACGACGGCAGGCGGAAACCGTATTCGGCCAGCGTCGCTTTTCTTCTAAAGTCTCCTCGATACATGCCGCCGATCTGGCTGACGGAGACGTGGCTTTCGTCGATGAACAGCAGGGCATTGTCGGGGATGTATTCGAACAGGGTCGGCGGCGGCTCGCCGGGCTGGCGGCCGGTAAGGTAGCGCGAATAGTTCTCGATGCCGGCGCAGGAGCCGGTCGCCTCCAGCATCTCGACATCGTAGCGGGTGCGCTGCTCCAGCCGCTGGGCTTCGAGCAGGCGGCCGCCCTTTTCCAATTCGGCGAGGCGGAGCTTCAGCTCTTCCTTGATCGACTTGATCGCCTGGTTAAGCGTCGGGCGCGGGGTGACATAGTGGGAATTGGCGTAGATCTTCACCGATTTCAGATCGTCGGTCTTCTGCCCGGTCAGCGGATCGAACTCGGTGATCGAGTCGATCTCGTCGCCGAACATCGAGATGCGCCAGGCGGCATCCTCAAGGTGGGCCGGGAAGATCTCGATCGTGTCGCCCCTGACGCGGAACGAACCGCGCTGGAAATCCATGTCACGGCGCTTGTACTGCTGGGCGACGAGATCGGCGAGCAGCTGGCGCTGGTCGAGCGTGTCACCGACCGTCATCTGGAAGGTCATGGCGGTATAGGTCTCGACCGAGCCGATACCGTAGATGCAGGAGACCGAGGCGACGATGATGACGTCGTCGCGCTCGATCAGCGAGCGGGTGGCCGAGTGGCGCATCCGGTCGATCTGCTCGTTGATCGAGGATTCCTTCTCGATGAAGGTATCCGAGCGCGGCACATAGGCTTCCGGCTGGTAATAGTCGTAGTAGGAGACGAAATATTCGACCGCGTTGTCGGGGAAGAAGTTCTTGAACTCGGAATAGAGCTGCGCCGCCAGCGTCTTGTTCGGCGCCAGAATGACGGCCGGGCGCTGCGTCGCCTCGATCACCTTGGCCATGGTGAAGGTCTTGCCGGAGCCGGTGACGCCGAGCAGGACCTGGCTGCGATCGCCATTGTTCAGGCCCTCGACGAGATCCTTGATGGCGGTCGGCTGGTCGCCGGCGGGCTCATAGTCGGATTTCATGACGATCTGGATGCCGCCTTCGGACTTTTCCGGCCGGGCGGGCCGGTGTGGCGTCCAGAGCTTGCCGTCCTTGAACAGCGGATTGCCGCTCTCGATCAGGGCGGAGAGAGCCTCGACCGTGGCGGTGACGCTGCCGGAGGCCAACGTACCGGCATCCTCGAGCGAGACGTCGAGGCCGGAGACCGGATTGAGGCCGGCGGCGGCGCGGGTCTTCGGATCGGTGCTGCCGCCCATCGAGGTGCCGCGGCCCGACCGGCTGGCGGTGACGCCGTCCTTGCCGGCCTTGTCCTGTTTGGCCTTCTGGGCAGCGATCTCGACCGTCTTGCGGTGCTTGCCGGCCTTGGAGGCGACGTCATGGCGGGTCTCGATCGTCTCGGCCTCGGCCATGCGCTGCAGTTCTTCGGCCCAGTCGGCGACGTTTGACGACAAAGGGGCGCCTTCGAACGAGGCCTGCGGAGCCTCCCCGAAACCGTCAGGGGCAGGGCGGGCGGATTTTTTCGGTGCTTTCGACATGGTCGGAATATGGAGAGAGTCCGGCCGAAAGGGAAGGGGTGGATGAGTACGAAAAGGCAACGGGAGGCGGCCTACTGCCAGTTTTTGACATTGCTGTTGCGGCGCACCTATATGCGTTCATGGGGCAATCATCCAATCCGAATCCGCGGCCGTTTCAAGCGGAACTCGCTGCTGAGACAAATACGTCAGCCGCCGACGCAGAGACGCTGCGTGCGTTGGCTGACGACTTCAATGCCGCATGGCGGGGGCTGGCGCGCCGAGTGCGGCGTATAACGATTGCCATTGCCGTCCCGGCCGCGCTTGTGATCGGCATCGCCGGCCTCTTCGCCGTCACCGAGGTTGAACGGCGTTTCGGGCCGGGCGGGCTGTTTCCCACCGTGGCCGGTGGTTTCGCCCTTTGGCTGCTGCTCATATTATCGCTGAAGGTTTTGACTGGCGAGCCGATCCGGCTGCTGGAAATAGCGTTTCGGCGTGATCTCGCGCCAAGCCTGTTTCCGTTTGTCGCGCGTTTCCAATTTTATGACGGAGGCCGTCCGTCGGAGATGGAACGCCTCTCACGCACGCGGCTGTTCACCTTTCTCGACAGTACGCACAGTCGAACGCTGACGGGCGCATTTGAAGGCTTGCCATTTGTGATGACGCGGGCCGCGCTCGTTCGCGGTCGCGTCAAGGTCGCGGGGATAAATCGGCAGATGAACGCCTTCGAGGGCGTTGTCGTTCGTCTTCCGCCGCCGGTTGCTTTCAGCGGAACATTGCTCCTGCGTTCGCATGCGCCAGACGGCTTTCAGCTGCCGCCGGATCCCGTTCGAGGGAAAGGCCAACTGGTCAAGAGCGGAGACGCCGAACTCGACAAGCGTGTTACTCTTTACAGCGATCGCCCGGACGTGCATGTGTCGGCCTTGGCCAAGCTTCGGCAAGCGACGGTTGCCATGATGGATTCGGGTGCTTACCCGCGGGTTCACCTGGCCATCACTGGCGAGGACTGTTTCGTGCTGCTGGCGTGTTCTCGCGGACTTTTCGAATTGCCGGGCCTCGGCAGGCCTGTCCATGTCGAGCGTGACCTGCTGCCCATTGCCGCCGATCTCAGGAATATCCTGTCAGACGCAAGGGTGCTGCGTGGCGCCGTCGCTCAATCGCCGCCACCGAACTGACCGTGTATTCTGACCCCTGTTCCATCGTGTTAGCATGGCTGCCAGATGAGGCACCGCGAATTAATTTCGCTGTACAGACGTCTTCGACCGGGAGGCTTTGTCATGAGCGATCAGGCATTCGATGAAAAGACCGTGATGCCGGACGAGGCGGCGTTTCAGGCGGTGCGCTCGGCAATCGGCGATTACAACGATGCCAGGCCTGGGCTGGAGCGGGCGATGCACTGGCGGCTTACGCTGATCATGGGCATCTATACCGTCCTCGCGGTGGTGGCTTTTTTCGCGCTAGTCAGCGAGATCGGCTGGGGTGACGGGCTGGGCGCGGTGATCGCCATCCTGTTCGGCATCGGCTGGGGCCTCTACAATCTCTGCATGAAGCCTGTCTGGGACTTTCAGCAGAACCTGCGCAACCGCATGCTGCCGCTGATCTTCGGCTTTGTCGACGAGATGCGGTACAGCAAGGGGCTCAAACCGCGTTTCATGGAGAAGTTTCCAAAGCCGGCGTTGTTGAAATACGGCGTGGCCGAACATGACGATGCGATTTCGGGACAGCATGACGGCATGCATTTCATGCTGTCGGAGGCGGAACTGAAGACCGGCGGCAAGAACAAGACGACACTGTTCGACGGAGTGATCTTCCACTTCTATCTCGACCACCCGTTTCCCGGTATCCTGGCGGCGGCCAAGCGGCCCACCGGCTTCCAGAAATTCGCGCAGGAGCTTTTCGGTACGGGTGACCTGCGCATCATCGACAGCGGCGATCCGATGATCGACGGCACGCACGAGTTCCGCACTGACAATACCACCGCCGCGCGCCCGTTGATCGAGGGACCGCTCGTCAAGGCGCTCGACTATCTCTCCAGCGTCTGGCGCGACGATGTCGTGCGCATCGCGCTCTCCAACCACGAATGCTTTCTGCTGGTGCCGACCAAGAAGAATTTCTTCGAACTGCCTGCCATCGCCCATGACATCGATTTCGACAGGCACGTCGCGCCGATGATCCGCGATCTGGTCACGCTGCTGGTGACCGCGCGGCTGGTCAGCCGGATTGGCGTGGAGAAGACCGCCGATGCGACAGCTGGTGTCGGGGAGGCAGGGCCGAGGTGAGCAAACATGGTTTCGGCACGGCCTTTGCCGGGTCACCTAGAAATTCGGTATCAGCCCGCGTGAATTTCCAAGGCGGTCGCGGTGGCAAGGGAGTCTGGCTCCCGCTTTTGCCACCGCTAACCGGTGAAAGCGAATTGCCTCAGCGGCAGCGCGCCTCGAAGCGGCGGCCATAGCGATCGCGGTAGATGCAGTAGCCGGCGCGGTCGCGCGAATTGCCGATCAAGGCACCGATCGTGCCGCCGGCGACGGCGCCAATGGCTGCACCACCCCAGCTGTCCGACACGACACCACCGATGATCGCGCCGGTTCCGGCTCCGATAGCAGCGCCTTTCTCCGTCTGCGTGCAGGACGCAAGGCTGGCAACAATTCCCAGTACAATGACAAGCTTTTTCATTTTTTTGCCCTTTGTTTCAACCTGAGCATTTCATTCTGTCCATGCTGCAATGAAAGTCCAGCGTCTTCTTGGCTATCTATTGTCATCGGCTCGCATTTTGCCATAGGCCGCGCTTTCGCGGCGTGAATATTCAGCACTCTTTCGTAAGAAGACAGTTACCCCTCACCAATGTCCGACCGATAGACAACCGAGCGATTGCGTCCGTTTTCTTTCGCCCGATACAGCGCCATGTCTGCTCGGTGCTGAAGCTTTTCGGTCGAGATGACTTCGGTGTCAGGGGACGCAACGGCAATTCCGATACTCACAGTCACATAGGGAATGACGCCGGATGTCGGATTTGGAAGCGCAGCCGCTTCAACCTCGCTGCGAATTCGTTCGGCAACCGTGACCGCATCCCGTTCGCCGGAACCGGGCAGCATGACCAGAAACTCCTCCCCGCCATACCGGGACACCTGGTCGATCCCGTCCCGCAAGCAACGGCGAATGATATTGGCGACTTCGACGAGGCTGCGGTCCCCCTCAGCATGCCCGAGACTGTCGTTCAGCCGTTTGAAGTGGTCGATATCACACATCAGGATCGCTACTTGCCTTGTCTTGTTTGAGCTCTCCGTCCAGAAGCGGTCGAGGGACTCGCTCATGGAACGCCGGTTGGCGACCCCAGTCAGGGGGTCCGTGCCGGCGAGAAATTCCAGTCGCTTGTTTGCGTCGATGAGATCCGCAAGACGACTGCGGTCGCGCAACTCCAGCAGGAAAGTCTTGTGAGCCAGGATGTTCGCAGTCCTTCTCGCGGCCACGGTTGCGATAACGCCAATCGAGAAGAACAGGAAGTCCGACAAAGCGCTGCCGATCGTGATATTTGGATTCCGTAGCTGAAACGTCATGTAAAGCCCCATCGCAAAAGCGCCGATCGCCACGGCAAACTCGATCTGCACGGGAAATATGATGATGGCGGTAACGGCGACGAACAGCATGATTGTTAAATGTCGTTCGTAAAATTCGGCACCTGCATCGTATCCCCAGAAGGCGAGGGATACGAGGATTGCGAAGAGGCCGGAGAGGATCAAAACTCTCTTCATCCAAAGGGATGGAAGTTCGACAAAGACGACGGCCGTTGTGACGGCCACAGGAGGAACGATCGATGCTGGAAACAGCATCTTCCAGACGATGTCGGCTGGAAGGAGTAACATATTGATTCCCAAAGCCAATGCATCGATAACAGCAACCCACATGAACCACGCGCGAATGATCTTGGAGGCCTGCGGCCAGGAACGTTCGCGGAAGAGATCGGCCAATTTGCTGTTGAGGCGAATGTTACGCGTTCGTCCCGCAAGCAGGCGCTCAACTTCTGCTGTAATGGCCGGATCAAGCCGTTCGGGGATGTTCCTCGAAAGCCATTCAGATGATGTGACGGAATTTGCAGTTTTTTTCGCGTCCATGTTGCATCTGTAGCATAAGCGGGCACGGGTAATCCACTGCGCTCCTTTTGAGCGTTACCTCCGTTGCGATGTGCCGGTTCGGGACGGATTTGGCTTCGGGATGCCGGGCATCATGAAAAGGCGCGCTGCCAATTCCATGGACGAAAGCGATGCGCATGACACGACAAAAGTGGTGCGCTTACCCACGGCTTTCGGAAATCACTCCGGGGTGAGACGAAACGGTCGTCAAGGTCGAACGAAGTCTCTTCGTTACATGGATCGAGCGAGCCATTCATAACGACGAGATTTCGGTCATGAAACGGCAACCATTCTTGTTATGGCTGTCGCTAACCGTGTTGATCGATTGATCTCTGGCGGGCTGTGGCGGCATGAGCCAGCCGTCCCTCGGGCGGCGCAGGGTGCGTGATGTTCACTCGCCGTTTTCAGTGAGGTCAAGGTTCACGCATGGTCGGCAGGGAGGGCCGATGACCACGCGGTGCCCGCAATCGCGCTTGAACTGGCGGAAGACGGCTGTACATGCTGCGCGCGTTACTCCATTTCTCAGGGATTCGCCCATGCCATTTTCGCTGAACGCGGCCGCCGTCTGGCCGATCCTGCTGCTGCTCCTGTCCAATGTCTTCATGACCTTCGCGTGGTACGGGCATCTGAAATACACGTCTTCGCCACTTTACATGGCCATCGTCGCCAGCTGGGGCATCGCCTTTTTCGAATATTGCCTCGCCGTGCCAGCGAACCGGATAGGTCATGAGGTCTATACGGCGGCGCAATTGAAGACGATGCAGGAGGTGATCACGCTGGTGGTGTTCGCCGGCTTCTCCGTTTTCTGGCTGAAGGAATCTCTGACTTGGAACCATGCCATTGGTTTTTGCCTGATCGCCGGTGGTGCTGCCTTCGTCTTCAAGGGGTAAATTTACGTAACGTTTCGATTAGTCCGCAGAATTGCCAGCCCGTCCGGTAAAATGCCAGATGGGTTGGCATTTTGCCGGACGGGCTGCGTGATCCCATGGAACCGCACCGAATTAACGGGAGCGCAACCGGCATTTTGCGGCGGCGCTCAATCCAGCAGATCGAAGGCCCGAAAGATCCAGATGACCTGATAGGCAAGACCGGTGATCAGGAAGACGGCGTGGAAGCGGCGGTTCGGGGTGATCGCGGCGATGATGCAAAGTGCGATGTAAGCGGTGTTTCGCAGCGGATATTCCAGGCCGTAGGAGAGAAAATAGGCTTTCCCCTTCACGGCGGTGTCAACGAGATCCACGGCATAGGCAAGTGCCAGAAAGCCGAAGAACCAGGCCCGCCGCGACATGAAATAGTGTTCGTAGCCGCTGTAATCCTCCATCGTTGTCGGAAACAGCAGGACGCAGAGAAAGAAGAAGATGCAGCAATAGGTGATGACGAACAGGTAGACGCTGAAATCGATCACCGGCACCGAATGCAGCCGATATTCCCACCACCAGAAATAGATCAGGAACAGGAACATGAAGAGCACCCAGCCAAGGTGCAGCCAGTAGATTTTGGTTTTGCCGGGATGCTGGACGAAGATGGCGAGACCGCTCAGCAGCCGTGCCATCGAAAGGCTGATGACCATGCCCATGACGACGCGGATATGGGAGAATATCTGCGGATCGATCGGTTGCTCCATGGCCTGGCTCCCTGGCTGTCAGGTTGTTTTCACGCTTCCGTCGGGACCGGCTTGGGATGTCCGTTCTCGTCCAGCGCCACCATGACGAACAGCGCGTCCGTGACCTTGTCCATGCGGTCGGAGAGGTAACGCTGCGCCCAAGCCTCGACCTTCAGCGTCATCGACGTGCGGCCGACCTTGACGACATCGGTATAGATGCAGAGCGTATCGCCGATCTTCACCGGCATTTCGAAGGCCATTTCCTTCACCGCGGCGGTGACGACGCGGCCGCGGGCGCGCTCGGCGGCGCGGATGCCGCAGGACAGGTCCATTTGCGCCATGACCCAGCCGCCGAAAATATCGCCGGCGGCATTGGCATCGGCCGGCATAGCGAGGGTCCGCAAGGTCAGGTCGCCGTTGGGCTTGGTCATTTTCCATCGTCTCCGTTTGGGTCGATGTAACCCGAGGCGGTGTCATCGGAAAAGGCCCCTTGCGGAAATATCCGTCAGTCCCGCGACGCGACGGTCATTCCGGGCAGGACTTGCGAACGATTGCGAAGGCTTTAGACGAACCGGCGAGCTTGAAGTCATCGGGGCCGTATTTGCCATCGGTGCTCCTGGCTGTAATCCGGTCCCCGGTCTTCAGGAGTTCGATGATCCGGTCTGACATGGTGGGGTAGGCGGCCAGCGCGCCATCATCCGCTTCGTAGAGCATTTTAAGCGAGACGGTTTCATTCGGCGTAATCCAGTCCACCACGAAGCGGCTGTTGCCTTCCGGTTCAATGTCCCGGTACGGGATGTAGCGCAGCGAGATCTTTTCCTTGCCCCCGCATTCGATCAGCAGTTCGCTGCGTTTGTCCGCGACGCCTGTGCAGATGGAGGCCATCATCGTGCCCACACCGGAATCGCCGCTCTCCCATCTGTCGCACGTCTCTGCGGCCCGGACAGCGGAAGAGAGAACCAGCGCAACTACCGCCCTGGCAAGGATTTTACGGTTCATGACAACTCCCGATGCTGTTCGGCCTCGAACGGATACGTCCTGTGATTGAGTCTTAGCAGAAGGTTAAGTAAAGCACATCAATTTTAGCGGTTTCTTGTTAGGGAGTTGGAAAATTCCCGCCCGTATCTTTCTCCCTACTAAGATTTGAGGGGGATTGGGCCTGATGAAGCATTTTCGTATTTCCGTGCGTCTTTATGCCTTGGTGGCCTTGGCGCTTGTAACGATGGCAGCCGTGATGACGCTCGGCCTGTTCCAGGAGCAGGACAAGCTCGTGGCGCAGCGCAAGGCGATGCTGGAGGCCATGAACGAGAACGCGGTGACCGTTTTCGAAGCCTATTACAAGCAGCAGCAGGCGGGCACGCTGAGCGAAGCGGACGCGCAGGCACGTGCCATCGAAGCCATCAGCGCGATGCGTTATCAGGGCAACGGCTATTTCTGGATCAACGACATGCATCCGAAAATGGTGATGCATCCGATCAAGCCGGCGATGAACGGGACCGATCTCACCGAAAACAAAGACCCGAACGGCAAGCATCTGTTCGTCGAGTTCGTCAAGACGGTACAGGCGTCCGGCAAGGGCTTCGTCGATTATTACTGGCCGAAGCCTGGTGCCGAAGAGCCGGTCCTGAAGTATTCGCATGTTGCCGGCTTCAAGCCCTGGGGCTGGGTCGTCGGCACGGGCGTCTATGCGGATGACCTGGCGGCGATGTTCCGCGAAGGTCTCATCCAGGTGGCGGCCATCTGCGCCGTTGCCGCGCTCATCATCCTGCTCGCCGCCTTCTCGATCGTCCGCAGCGTTGTCGGTCCGGTCGAGCGCCTGAAGGCCTCGATGCGCGCCATCGCCGACGAAGACGTGTCGGCCGACGTACCCGAGACCGACCGCAAGGACGAGATCGGCCAGATGGCCAGTGTGCTGGTGGTCCTGCGCGACTCCGTCAAGGAGCGCATCGGCCTGCGCGAGCGCGAGGCCGAACAGCAGAACCGTCTGGACGACGAGCGCCGCAGCAATGAACATCGTCTGCAGTCCGGCGCTCAGGCACAGGCCGATGCCATGGCATCGGTCGGCAGTGCGCTTGAGAAACTGGCGAGCGGCGACCTGACGGCGGAAATCGGCCGGATCGCGCCGGAATATTCCAAGCTGCGTGACGATTTCAACACCGCGGTTACAGCGCTTCGTGGCGTCATCCAGTCGATCGCACAGTCGACCGAAGTGGTCTATGAAAGCGCCGGCGATATTTCGGAAGCTGCCAACAACCTGTCGCGCCGCACCGAGCAGCAGGCCGCTGCTCTGGAGGAAACCGCTGCCGCTCTCGACGAGATCACCTCGACCGTGAAGAGCGCTTCCGACCGGGCTTCCGAAGCCCGCGAAATGGTCAACGAGACCAAGGGAAGTGCTGCCAAGTCCGGTGATATCGTTCGCAACGCGATTGCCGCCATGAGCCGGATCGAAGGTTCCTCCAGCCGCATCAGCCAGATCATCGGCGTGATCGACGAGATCGCCTTCCAGACCAACCTTTTGGCGCTGAACGCCGGCGTCGAGGCGGCGCGTGCCGGTGAGGCCGGCCGAGGCTTTGCCGTCGTGGCACAGGAGGTGCGTGAACTGGCGCAGCGCTCGGCAGGGGCTGCCAAGGAGATCAAGGAACTGATCCGTAACTCCGCCACCGAAGTCGAGACCGGCGTGTCGCTGGTGCGCTCGACCGGCGACGCGTTGATGGAGATCGAAGGTCTGGTCAACCGCGTCAACGAGCATGTCGCATCGATCGCCACGGCAGCGCGCGAGCAGGCGACGGGGCTGGCGGAGGTCAACACCGCCGTCAACAGCATGGACCAGATGACCCAGCAGAATGCCGCGATGGTCGAGGAGACCACGGCGGCGAGCCAGACGCTGGCACAGGAAAGCCGCGAGCTGAAAAGCCTGCTGCAGACCTTCCGCCTTTCCGGTGGCGCAAGCCAGAAGGCCTACAGCCGAGCCGCCTGATCATTCAAAAGACGGAAATGCCGATTGCCCGCGTTCGAAAGGACGCGGGCTTTTTCTTGTTGGGGATAGCAGTTGCGTCTGCTTCGCCCCGAAATCGGACTGTCGATTTCGGGTCACACGCCTTGACCCTGCTCCAATTGCCGCGAGAATGGCACGGTGATTCAAGGTGTTGCACGTGATTTCGCGAAAGCGCGAATGGCTTCACCCAAGGGGAGGACAATTGCATGGTGTCGTTTCAACGCGCCCTGATCCGGATCGGGGCATTCGTTGCGCTGTCGCTCGCGGGGCTTACGGCCTGCACGGTGGTCGATGAAGGCGGCGGCGGCCCGCGGCCGCGTCCCGAGCCGTCTTTCCCGCAGATGTGCACGATGGAATATGACCCAGTCTGTGCCAGCGACGGCGGCCGCCGCCGGACATTCTCCAATGCCTGCCAGGCGCGGGCGGATGGCTACCGTATCGTCGGACGCGGCGAGTGCCGGCCGGAGCGTCCCGATTACGGCGATGACCGGCCGCAGGTCTGCACGCGGGAATACGACCCGGTCTGCGCACGGCAGGGGCGTCGCGAGCAGACATTCTCGAATGCCTGCATGGCGGAGGCCCAGGGCTTCCGGGTGATCTCCAACCGCGAATGCCGCCGTGCGGATACGCGGCCGGTCGATGACAGCGACATGCGCCCGCCGCAGGGCCGGCCGGACCGCGATCCGGACGTGCGGCCGGGCCGTGACCCGGACAACCGTCCGCAGCGGGCCTGCACGCGGGAATTCGCGCCGGTCTGCGCCCGTCAGGGCCGCCAGCGGCAGACGTTCCCGAATGCCTGCACGGCTGAGGCTGAAGGCTTCCGCGTGATCGACAACAATCCCTGCCAGTAAGGCCGAGCTTTCGACAGGACAGGGCCGCTTTCCAGCGCGGGAGGCGGCCCGTTTTTATGAACCTTCACCGGAGCGGTGTGATGCGCATTCTTTCGCTGAATTGCTGGGGCGGCAGAATTCATGACCCGCTGATCGACTATCTCGCTCATGCCGATGCCGATGTTCTTTGCCTGCAGGAGGTGGTGTGGACGCCGGGAGAAAACACGGGCTGGCTGGTCTATCGCGATGCGGGTGTCGAACTCCCCCAGCGCGCCAACCTTTTCGATGAAATAGCGGCTGTCCTGCCGGATCATCAGGCCTTTTTCGCGCCAACCGCGCGCGGGACGCTGTTCGATGGCGCAAGATCGGTTCTTTCGGAATTCGGGCTGGCGGTCTTCGTGCGCAAGTCGTTGCCGGTCGTGGGGCAGGCTTTGGATTTTGTACATGGTGCGTTTTCGCCGGACGGCTGGGGGCCGCATCCCCGGGCGCGCAATGCGCAGTGTCTTCGCCTGTATGACTATGAGAGGCAATCTGCGATCACCATTGCGCAGATGCATGGCTTGCGGGAGACGGGCGGCAAGGGCGATACGCCGGCACGCGACGCGCAGACGAAGGCGCTGACCGAATTGATCCGGCGGATCTGGCCCGGCGACGAGCGGCTGGTGGTTTGCGGCGATTTCAACGTCCTGCCGGAGAGTGCGATGTTTCCTGCGCTTGCGGAGGTGGGATTGACCGACCTGGTCGTGTCGCGGGGGCACACCGATACGCGGACATCCTACTACGAGAATCCGGGGCGCTATGCCGATTACATGCTGGTGACACCGGATGTGGAGGTCGCTTCGTTCGATGCGGTAGCTGAGCCGGAGGTGTCGGATCACCGGGTTCTGTTGCTCGATTTGCGCTAAGCTTCCTGGTTGCAAATATTTTTCGCCTTGTGTGTCGATCTCGAGAGGACTCGTTCGTCGTGAGGATACGGGCATGCGCCCGCAAGACGATTGTTCCTGAAGGAGAGCCCGTAATGCCTAAGATGATTTTCGTGAATCTGCCCGTCGCCGATCTGGCCGCCGCCACCCGTTTCTACCAGGCGATCGGATGCGAGAAGAACGAGCAGTTCAGCGACCAGAGTTCG
This sequence comes from Rhizobium sp. Leaf453, assembly GCF_001425605.1. Classification (GTDB taxonomy): domain Bacteria; phylum Pseudomonadota; class Alphaproteobacteria; order Rhizobiales; family Rhizobiaceae; genus Pararhizobium. The sequence continues at coordinate 506,810 of NZ_LMRG01000023.1, forward strand.
GCCAGCATGGTCTGGTCGGAGACGATCACGTTCCAACTGGCGACGTCGGATTATTTCAAGACCTACACACCGAAGGCTGTCGCGGATGCGCACGCGACGACGGAGGTGTTGCTCGCCCTGTCCATCGACAGACGCGAGGAGGTGGACAGGCTTGCCGAGGCGGGCGCTGCTGCCGGTGGCCGGGCTGATATCCGCGAGCGGCAGGAACTGGGCTTCATGTACAATCGCGCTATCGAGGATGCCGATGGTCACATCCTCGAACTGGTCTGGATGGATATGAGCGCCGTGCCGGCGTGATCGCCGCAACACTGTGAAAGAGACCATGAGGACGCGATGGCCGGCCGTGAATGTCCGGTCATCGCAATCCTGCCGGCACCCTCCACATCCGGGTATGGGTTCGAAAGCCTTCGTTTACCATATCTCCATAAAATCCTCTTCAATCACGGCCTTTGCCAACGGGTGCCCGCCTTTCGACAAAGGTGGCCTGCAGGTTGGTGCGGGGGACCGGGCGATTTTTGATGGCGCATTTCGGTGCATCGTCAACGGCAGAGGCGGCACTTGAGTATGGCGTATGTTTCCCTTTTCCGTCGGCCGGCCCTGGCCGCCGTGCTGTCGCTGTCGATCGCTGGCTGTTCGACGGATGATCTCAGTCCCTCCGCCCGTATCGATTCTTCGTCGCGCGTGAGCGCCATTCCCCAGGTTCGCGGCGAGGGGCGGGCGCAGCGCGAAATCGCCTATCCTTCTCAGGATATGCCTGTCGCCGCCGCATCGGAAAATTCAGGCGATGCGTTGCCGGTCAATACGCATATGCAGGCAACAAGCCAGCGTCTGCCGATGATCGACAGCGAGCCGGACAATGGCGGGCAACAGGCGCTGGCCGCGACAGGTACGCAACCGATGACCGTGCCGCCGGAAGGTGTCAATATGGATGCGATGCTGGGCGTTGCGCCCGCATCCGACCCCGTCGTCGGACTGGCCGAGGAACAGAACCGCGAAATCGCTGAGGGGAATGTCAGCCAGCCGGTGGTCGGTGGCATCGGTGAGGACACGGTCCAGCAATTGGGCGGGCCGCAACGTGTCGCAAGTACCGTTGATGCCGATCCCGGTTACGATCCCGACCTTCCACCGCTCAGCCCAGAGAAGATTGCTGCCGAGGAGGCGCGTAAGGCGCAATTCCTCGATCAGCAGCAGCGTGTCATGCTGCAGAAGCGTCAGGTACAGGAAGAGCAGCAGGTCGCCTTCCTGCCGCGCGCCGAAAACCCTGTTTCCGAACCTGACTTTACCGGTCGCATGCCGGCCGACGAGGTTGCCTGCCGTCAGCGGTTGAAGAAGCTCAAGGTCCAGTTCACCGATATTCCACGCATCTCCAACGGCAAGGCATGCGGCATCGATTATCCCATCGAGCTTTCCGGCCTGTCGGGCGGCATCGAGGTGAAGCCTGCGGTCAAGCTGAACTGCGAGGTGACCGAGGCCTTCGCCCAATGGGTGAAGAACGAACTGGCGCCATCCGCCCGCTATCGCTACCTCTCCGGCATCAAGCGGATCAAGCCGCTGGGTGGCTATTCCTGCCGGACGATGAACTCGAAGCGGGGCAATCCGATGTCGGAGCACGCCCATGGCAATGCCATCGACGTCGGCAAGTTCGTGCTGAATTCCGGCAAGGAGATCGACGTGCGCAAGCCCGGCTTCTTCGCCTTCCGGGAAAAGGGCCTCTTGAAGGCGGTGCGCAGCGATAGCTGCAAGTATTTCAACACCGTGCTTGGCCCTGGCAGCGATCCGCAGCACAAGGATCATTTCCACTTCGATCTGAGGAACCGCAAGTCCGGCTATCGCCACTGCGACTGATTAAAAAATGGCCGGCTTGAAGCCGGCCCAATGGAACCTAGCCGAAGGGGGGACTGCGGGGTCGGTTCGTGCAAATCATGCGAGCGTAGAACGCGTTCCACGCGGCGAACATGCGACATGACCGTCACGGTTTGATGACAGCTGCGAAATTGCGGGTGTCCGTTCAGTGTACGAATTGTTTTTTCGCCTCACTCTCATTTTCCAGCTGAAATTTTCAAGGAGACGCCCCATATAAGGCATCTCTTTCCGCACCTTGCCACCCGGATTCCCGTTTCATGGCCCCCATCGTTTCCGTTTCCAATCTCGTCAAGACCTATGCGTCCGGGTTTCAGGCGTTGAAGAATGTCAGCCTCGATATCGAGGAGGGCGAGATTCTCGCGCTGCTCGGGCCGAACGGCGCCGGCAAGACGACGCTGATCTCAATCATCTGCGGCATCGTCAACCCGTCCGGTGGAACGGTGCTGGTCGGCGGCCACGATGTCGTCAGGGATTTCCGGGCGACACGATCGATCATCGGGCTGGTGCCGCAGGAACTGACGACGGACCAGTTCGAGACGGTCTGGAACACGGTATCGTTCTCGCGCGGCCTGCACGGCAAGAAGCCGGATCCGGCCCATATCGAGAAGGTGCTGAAGGACCTGTCGCTCTACGACAAGAAGGACAACATGCTGCGCGAGCTGTCCGGCGGCATGAAGCGGCGCGTGCTGATCGCCAAGGCGCTGTCGCACGAGCCGCGCGTGCTGTTCCTCGACGAGCCGACGGCGGGCGTCGATGTTAATCTGCGCAAGGATATGTGGAAGGTGGTCGAGAAGCTGCGTGAGACCGGTGTGACCATCATCCTGACCACTCATTACATCGAAGAGGCCGAGGAGATCGCCGATCGTGTCGGCGTCATCAATGGCGGCAAGATCCTGCTCATCGAGCAGAAGACCGAACTGATGAAGAAGCTCGGCCGCAAGCAGTTGCGCGTCGATCTGGCCGAGCCGATCGCGGCCATTCCCGACGCCTTGTCCTCGTACAGCCTGACGATCGAGGACGAGGGGCATGCGCTGATCTACGACTACGACACGTCGGGTGAGCGGACTGGCATCACGACGCTGCTGACGGCGCTGGCGGAGGCGGGCATCCGTCTCAAGGACATCTCGACGCGGCAGAGCTCGCTCGAGGATATTTTCGTGGAACTGGTGGGAGCGCAGGCATGAACTTCGAAGCGGTCAAGTCGATCTATTTCTTCGAGATGGCGCGCACCCGGCGCACGCTCCTGCAGAGCGTCGTTTCTCCGGTCATCTCCACCTCGCTCTATTTCATCGTCTTCGGCGCTGCCGTCGGCTCGCGCATCCAAGAGATCGAAGGGGTGTCCTATGGCGCCTTCATCACGCCCGGCCTGATCATGCTGACGCTTCTGACGCAATGCATCGGCAACGGTTCGTTCGGCATCTATTTCCCGAAATTCACCGGCACGATCTACGAAATCCTGTCCTCGCCGGTATCGATGGCAGAAATTGTGCTCGGCTATGTCGGGGCGGCGGCGACCAAGGGGCTGATGATCGGCACGATCATTCTCGGCACGGCGGCGCTGTTCGTCGACCTGTCGATCGCCCATCCCTTCGTCATGCTGCTGTTCTTCGTGCTGACGGCCATCACCTTCAGCCTGTTCGGCTTCATCATCGGCATCTGGGCGAAGGACTTCGAGCAGTTGAACCTCATCCCGATGCTGGTCATCCCGCCGCTCGTCTTCCTCGGTGGCAGCTTCTATTCCATCGACATGCTGCCGCCCTTCTGGCAGGCAGTCAGCCATTTCAACCCGGTGCTTTACCTGATCAGCGGCTTTCGCTGGAGCTTCTTCGAGATCGCCGACGTCAACCCGGTCGTCAGTTTCACGATCATCATCGTCTTCCTGGCGGTGCTGATGACGCTCCTGACGTGGATTTTCCGGACGGGCTATCGGTTGCGGAACTGACAGGCGGGGATGTCAAAGTCCCCGCCTGCGGCGGACCCGTTTTTCAAAGGATGAAATCGCTCGAGGCGAGACTAATGGCGTCGTCGAGACGGATGACGAAATCCGTTCTGCCGTCGCCGTTGCGATCACCGTAGATGTACGTGTCCGAGCTTTCCCTGACATAGCGCAATTCGCCGGCCTCGCCGCTGTAGCCTCCACTGCCGACGAAGGAGAAGGCCTGGTTGCCGCCTCTTGTCACATCCGCGTCCATGCTCCTGAGATTGATGATGTCGTCGTCGGCGCGCGAGAAGTCGAAGATGATGTCGGTCGCGGAGCGGGTGGTTCCCACATCGGATCCGAACTTGAAGACGAAGACGTCTCTTCCCGATCCGCCATAGAGGTTGTCGTAGCCCCCGCCGCCGAGCAGGATGTCATCCCCTGAACCGCCGTCGAGGCGATTGGCGCCGCTGTCGCCGATCAGCCGGTCGTCATGGGAGGAACCCTTCAGGTTTTCGATCGAGACGAAGACATCTCCCTTCGCATCATTGGTGTTGGCGGAGGAATCGGAGAGGTTTGCGGTGACGCCCCTGGCGGCGTTGTCATAGGTGGCGGTATCGCGCCCCGAACTGCCGGACAGGCGATCCGCACCGCTGCCACCGCGCAGGACATCATTCCCCTCCATGCCGGAGAGGCCATCATTGCCGCTGTCGCCAGACAGGAAATTGTTCCGCGTGTCGCCGATCAGGTGATCGTTGCCCGCGAGACCGGACAACATGCCTGTCGGATCGACCCTCATTGTGTCGGCGGCACCCGTGCCACGCCCGTAGGTCTCTGCCGCTATGCCCCGGTCGTCGGCGTCGATCGAGTCCGATGTGTAAGTCACGGCAAATCCGCCGCCGGATAGTGCCGCGACGGAGAGATCCACCTGCTCATCATACTTGTCGGCATCGATGCCAACGGTGAATACGCGGCTGACCGGGGTGCCGTCCGCCGATAGGATGATGGCATAGGCGTCGTCGCCGATCTCCTCGGGATAAAGCGAGTGCTGGTTCCAGACGACGACATAATGTCCCGTTGCCAGCCTCGCCATATCGAGGTCGCCGACGACCGTGCCCCGGTCGAAAACCGACGTGGCTGCTGTCACGCGCGTGCCCGCCTCGTTATAGGCGGAGAAATAGATTGCCATGGCGCCGTCATCATCATCCGCTTCGGTCCAGTTGAGATTGGCGACGACGAAACCGCCGCCGGCGCGGGATGCGACGGCGTATCCGTAGTTTTCGCTGTCGCTCCAGACGCCGCCGGCTCCGCCGAAATGCGGGGTCAGTCCGAAATCGGATCGCAGTGCTGTACCATGCTCATCGAACAGCGTCGCCCGGATCTGGTTTTGTCCGTTGTCCGAGCCGTCGTCGATCGCCGCTTCCGAATTCCAGATGACGATGCTGTTACCGTTCGTGAGGGCAACGGATTTCGTTACCAGTTCGTCGAAATCGTTCGACCGGGTGTTGAGAACCCGATCGGCTCCGCGCGCCGTGCCGTTGGCATTGTAGGCGCGGGAATAAACCTCGTCGAAATTGCCTGTCGATGTGGAGGCTCCGAAGGAGACGACGAAGCCGCCGTCACCGGTCGCAACGACATCCGGTGCGTAGGCCTGCGTGGAGGCGACGGTATCGACGTTGATCACGCCGCTGACGGCATTGCCGTTGGGCGTGAAGACCTGCGCGCGGATATGGGCGTCGTTCGTGAAGATCGGATCATCGAGTGCTTCGATCCAGGTGAAGACGATATTACCGTTCGCGAGCTGGGTCGCCTGCGGGGTGCCGGAATGCCCGCCGTTCACGCCACGGATGACAAGCTCACTGCCTGTGGGATCGCCGTTGGCGTCGTAGAACCGCGCTGCGACATAGGTGGTGACAACATCGGAGTCGTCGTACTCGTTGAAGCAGCTGGACCAGGTGACCAGGAATCCGCCGCTTCGCAAGGCGATGACGTTGGAATCTTCCTGCCAATTGTTCTGATAGCTATTGACCCGAAACTCATTTCCCATGGGAAATCCTCCTCGATTGCAAGCCGGGATGACCCTAAGCGGCTCCTGTGACAGCTTTGAAACACGGAAAGGTTTAGGGTCGGAACAGCCGCCGGCAATGGTGGCGAGGTCAAAAAAAAGGGTTTGGCCCGGAAGCTGGAGGCAGAACAATTGGTCCCCGGCGAGGGGCCGACGGCTGGATTATCTCAATTTTTCCGCCTTCGACTGTCGACGCGGGATAGGCCGGCAGACGGGGACAGTTGCGGAAGGCTTCGCATCACTCCTCCCCGAAGAGATCGGAGATTGGTCGAAATCTGCAAAGTGTTTATGCCCCATGGGCTGACCGGAAATGACCGGTTTTCAAATCCTGTTTGTCGGGCTGTCTTCTGACGGCTTCCGGTAGATGGCCTTGATCGTTTTGGCCGGGCCGTCCCCGCCCTTGACCACCATCATCATGTGTAGGTCGTTTCCTTTCAGGAACAGGCCGATTTCAATCGGGTCGCTGTCCTGGCGTCTGCGACCGACACCGGTGGCGAAGCTGGCGTGGCCGGGATTGTCTGTCTGCAGGATGGCTGACCAGTCGTCGCTTGCCATTACCGTCAGCACGCTCCCGTTCTGGACGAGGCCGATGGTGCAGGATTTGCAATAACCGTCGCTGGAATAGACCTGCTGCCAGCGGCCGGCGAAGTCGAGTTCATCGGCGTGCGCGGGGGCGGCGATCAAAACGGTGATCAGGGCAACGAAACTCGATTTTCCCCACGATCCCATCAATCCCTCAGCCGCAGTTCGTCGGTCTGCATCTGCAGGAAATCGAGCGTCGAAAGGAAGCTCATGCCGAGCAGGCTCTGGTCGAGCATTCCCTGTTGGGTGACCATGGCCTTGACGTCCTTGCGGACGATCGGGCCGATCGATACTTCCGCAAGCGTCACGGGTGCCGCCCGCGCCTCGCCATTGGCGGTAAGGATGGACTGGGTATAGGAAAGGGTCTCGGGAGCAAGGCCCAGTTTCTCGGCATCATCGTAGGACAGCGCGACCCGGCTTGCGCCGGTGTCGACGAGCATCTGTACGCTGACGCCATTCACCGCGACATTGGCTTCGAAATGGCCGTTCAAGACCTTGTGCAGCACGACTTCCTGGATGCCTTCGCTATCCGTGAACACCGCCGCGCGACCGGGGATGAGCCCGCCGGCCAGACGGTTACCGAAGGATTGCAGGTCGGTGCGATAGAGGTATCCGGAGACAAGGACGAGGATGATCAGCACCCAGATCCCCAGCTGGCGCATGCTTTCGCCGAAATGCCGGCGGCTCTGAAGAATGCCCGCGCCGAACATCGCCGCGATCGCGCTCAGCGTGACAAGGTGGCCGAAATCGTCGTTGACGATGCCGAAGGTGCGGCCGCTGTCGTGGTTCAGAATGAGGAAAACAAGGCCGACTGCGAGGATGGTGAAGAGGATGGTCAGCTTGTTCATTCTGTGTCGACCCGCTCGCGTGCCATGCGGGTCCGGCGTGTCTCGCGGCGCGGCTTGCGCTCGACCGTTTCCAGCCGGGCCGGCAAGGTCGCCATGATGCTGCGGCGCTCATCGGACGTGTAGAGTGTCCAGGCACCGATCTCGTCGCGGGTCCGGCCGCAGCCGAAGCAATATCCGGTTTTCATGTCGATCGAACAGACGAGAATACAGGGCGATTCCATGGAGGCGTGGGGTCCGGACTAAGGAGCAGTTTCAACTTATATCGGCGTTTCAGATGGTCAGTGCAAGTGCGGCGAGAACCGCGATTTCCGTCAATTGTTGTGTGGCTCCGATTGTGTCGCCCGTATGACCGCCGATCTTGCCGTCGACGATTTCGCTGAAGGCTGGCACGGTTGCCGCAAAGGCCGCGATCGCGAGGACTGCGGAAAGCAGCGATGCGCCTGACAGGAACAGGAGGAGGGCGGCGGAAACGACACCGATCACAAGGGCCACGGTGACGGCTGACGCATCCGGTTCACCGGCGGAAGCCGCGACGCCATCGCGACGCGCGGGCGGCAGGCGCGACCAGTGCCAGACCATGGCCGTGCGGCTGAGCGCCGCCGTTGCCAGCACGAGAAGCCCGGCGCCGCTCGGTGTCAACAGCGGCAGGACGGCCGCAAGAGCGGAGACACGCAGGCCGAAGGAGAGGATGAGGGCGACGGCACCATAGGAGCCGATCCGGCTGTCCTTCATGATCAGCAGCGCGCTTTCCTTGGTCTTGCCGCCGCCAAGGCCATCGGCCGTGTCGGAGAGACCGTCCTCGTGCAGGGCGCCGGTGATCAGCGCCTGGATTGCCACGGCGACAAAGGCGGTGAACAGCGGCGAGGCGTTGATCGCGGTGAAGATCGACACGATCGCTGCCGCCGGCAGCACGATCAGCAGGCCGGCGATCGGGAAGGCGCGCACCGCCCGGCTGAGCCGTCCGTCGAAATTGACGAAATGGCGCTGCGGCATGTGGATGCGGCTAAGGAACGCTACCGAGCGTGCCACGTCGTCTATGAAGTCGCGGATATCGAACATTGAACGTCCCCCATGGCCGTTTCGCCCCCGCGAATCGGTGATTTCAAGACGATCATGCGACGGCGACACGAACCGGCGCAAATGCCGTTGCCGGAATTGACCGGGCGCTCTATGAGGAAGCACCTTTGCGGTGCCTTCGGCCCGCGTGTGACGAGACGAGACAAGGATCACCATCATGAGTGCCAGCGGCCTGCCGTTCGACGACTTCCGGGAACTGTTGCGCAACCTGCCGGGTCCCGACGGTGCGGCTCTGGCCACGGCGCGTGAGCGTGACGCGCAACTCACCAAGCCACCGGGCGCGCTTGGACGTCTCGAGGAAATTGCCTTCTGGCTGGCGGCCTGGACGGGCAGGGCGCCTGCGGTCAACCGGCCGCTGGTAGCCATTTTCGCCGGCAATCACGGCGTGACGAAGCAGGGTGTGACACCGTTTCCGCCATCGGTGACGGCGCAGATGGTCGAGAATTTTGCCGCCGGTGGCGCCGCCATCAACCAGATCTGCGTCAGCCACGATCTTGGGCTCAAGGTGTTCGATCTGGCGCTGGAATATCCGACCGGCGACATCACCGAAGAGGCGGCGCTCTCCGAGCGCGACTGTGCCGCGACCATGGCTTTTGGCATGGAAGCGGTGGCCGGCGGCACGGATCTGCTCTGCATCGGTGAGATGGGTATCGGCAATACGACCATCGCCGCTGCGATCAACCTCGCGCTTTATGGCGGCACCGCCGAGGATTGGGTCGGGCCGGGCACGGGATCGCAGGGCGAGGTGCTGGCCCGCAAGATCGCGGCCGTCGACAAGGCGGTGGCGCTGCATGCCGATCATCTGGGCGATCCGCTCGAAGTGCTGCGCCGCCTCGGTGGCCGCGAGATCGCCGCCATGGCCGGCGCGATTTTGGCCGCCCGCATGCAGAAGATTCCGGTCATCATCGATGGTTATGTCGCGACGACGGCCGCCGCCATCCTCAAGGCTGCCAATCCGGCCGCGCTCGATCATTGCCTGATCGGCCATGTATCGGCGGAGCCCGGCCACATGAACGCAATCGAGAAGCTCGGCAAGACGCCGCTGCTCGCGCTCGGCATGCGGCTTGGGGAGGGTACTGGCGCAGCGCTGGCCGCTGGTATCGTCAAGGCGGCCGCTGCCTGCCATTCCGGCATGGCAACCTTCGCGCAGGCCGGCGTCAGCAACAAGAGCTGAGGTCTCGTCAGGATTTCCCGTCCTTTCGGTAGGAAATCAGGTGTCCGCTACCGTTAATCGCCGGGTTTGTAGGCGGTTCGGGCCGGCCGGGGCTTGATAGGTCCTGTCTTCTCACCTATTCGGGTGCGGCATTGTTCATCAACTGCCGCATGCATCATCCGTGTTCACGGCGCATTCAGGCTGATGTCAGTATCGCGTGTTTCCTGCGGCACTTTGCTGGAAATACGGAGCAAGCATGTATCTGGACAGGGACTATCGTGACATGGGCAGTGAAAAGCCGGTAAAGAAGCTGACGGGAATCCGGCATTTCTTCGCAGCCGCCATCTATTCTTTTGGAGGCGCCAAGCGTCTTCTCGGCGAGGCGGCGTTTCGTCATGAACTCGGTGCCTTTGCCGTGGCGATGATTGCCTTTGTCATCAGCGGTGCGAACCTGTTCCAGTATGTCGCGATGCTCGTGCTCTTCCTGCTGATGATCGCGTTCGAGGCGCTGAATACGGCGATCGAGGAAATCGTCGATCGGGTTTCCCCGGAAATCTCCGAAATGGGCAAGAACGCCAAGGATCTCGGGTCGCTTGCCTGCCTGTGCCTGATCCTCGCCAATGGCGGCTATGCCATTTACGTCGTGTTCCTGTCTCATATGTTCGCACTCTAGGCGTGAAAGACGGACCGCGATTTTATTCCATCTGTCCGTCTCAAAATAATGTGAGGGGTTGAGAAGCCGGAATCGCGTGATCAAAGTTGACGGGCGAAATCATGATTATATACCGGCTGCATCGGACATTCAGGGTCCGGGCAAACGTTGCGAGGCTGCCATGAAAATTTCCTACCCGCGTTCCGTCGGTGCTATCTCACTGTCGGCGACATTCATCGGTGCGTCGATGCTGGCGCTGGGTGCAAGCGCCGCCTATGCGGACGACGATATCGGCATCGTGGTCTACAATGCACAGCACGAAAGCCTCGGCGTTGCCTGGGCCGAGGCCTTCACCAAGGAAACCGGCATCAAGGTGACGCTGCGCAAGGGCAGCGACATGGAATTCGCCAACCAGATCGTCCAGGAAGGGGCCGCATCCCCGGCCGACGTGTTCCTGACGGAAAATTCACCGGCCATGGCGTTGGTCGATGGTGCCGGTCTGTTCGAACCGGTCGCGGCCGAGACGCTGGCTCAGGTACCGGAAAATTTCCGTCCGTCCAACGGCCACTGGACCGGCGTTGCCGCCCGCTCGACCGTCTTTGCCTATGACAAGACCAAGCTGACCGAGGACAAGCTGCCGAAATCGATGCTTGATCTCGCCGATCCGAGCTGGAAGGGCCGTTGGGCCGCTTCGCCGTCCGGCGCCGATTTCCAGGCGATCGTCAGCGCGCTGCTGGCCCTGAAGGGCGAGGAGGCGACCGCATCCTGGCTGACGGCGATGAAGGAGAACTTTACCGCCTATAAGGGCAACTCGACAGCCATGAAGGCCGTGAATGCCGGTGAGGTCGAAGGCGCGGTGATCTACCACTATTACTATTTCGGCGATCAGGCGAAGACGGGCGAAAACTCGCAGAACGTCGCGCTGCACTACTTCAAGAACGAGGATCCGGGCGCTTTCGTCAGCATTTCCGGCGGTGGCGTGCTTGCCGCCAGCCAGCACAAGGAAAATGCCCAGAAATTCCTCGCCTGGGTAACGGGCAAGGGCGGGCAGGCGGTTTTGCGTGATGGCACCTCGTTCGAATATGCCGTCGGCAACGGCGAAGCGTCCAACGCATCCCTGACGCCGCTGGCGGATCTGCACTATCCGAAGGTCGATCCGGCCACGCTCAACAGCGCAAAAGTCACAGACCTGATGACGGCGGCTGGTCTGCTGTGATAGGCAGCCTCTAAACGATCGTAAACCTGAACCGGATTCTCCGCTTAGGTCGTGATCTCAGGCTATAAAGGACATTCGCAGCCATCTCGAAATGTGGTTGCGAATGTCGTTCCGTTTGAAAGCAGCCCCTTGAGCGCCAACGCGTTTCCCGTCGAATCGTCTTCCGCTGCCCGCCGATTTCTGATCGCCGCCCGTGGCCGGACGCGTATTCCCTACCTGTGGGTCACTGTGTTTGCGGCGCTGGTCTCTGCTGTCAGTCTCGTTCCGCTCGGCTTCATCGCCGTCATCACCGTCCAGACGGGCTGGGAAACGGCCGCGAAGCTGATCTTTCGCGGCCGGGTGGGCGAGTTGCTGATCAATACGGCGCTGCTGGAAATCTGCACGCTGCCGATTACCGTCGCTTTATCCGTGGCACTGGCCTGGCTGACCGAGCGCACCGATCTTCCCGGCGCTCGCATCTGGTCCTGGCTGGCGGTCGCGCCGCTCGCGGTGCCCGCCTTCGTGCACTCCTATGCGTGGATCAGCCTCGTGCCCGGCCTGCATGGCCTTGCCGACGGCGTGCTCGTGTCGGTGCTGGCTTACTTTCCCTTTCTCTATCTGCCGATTGCCGCGCAGCTTCGGCGGCTGGATCCGGCGATCGAGGATGCGGCGGCGTCTCTGGGGCTCAATCCCTGGCAAGTCTTTTTCCGGGCAATACTGCCGCAATTGCGGCTGGCGATCTGCGGCGGTTCGCTGCTGGTCGGGCTGCATCTGCTGGCGGAATACGGCCTCTATGTCATGATCCGCTTCGACACGTTTTCGACCGCCATCGTCGATCAGTTCCAGTCGGCTTTCAATGGACCGGCCGCGAACATGCTGGCTGGCGTGCTGGTGGCCTGCTGCCTGCTGCTGCTGATCGTCGAGGCGGTCCTGCGCGGTCGCGAACGCTATGCACGCGTCGGTTCGGGGGCTGCGCGTCCGGCCGACAAGCGTGCGCTCGGCTGGTTTCTGTTGCCGGCGCTGGCGCTGAATGTCGCCGTCGCGGTACTCGCCCTCGGCGTGCCCTTCGTGACGCTCACCCGTTGGCTCTATATCGGCGGCACGGATATCTGGCGGATCGATCTGGTCGGTAATGCCTTCATCCAGACGATTATTCTGGCAATTGCCGGCGGCGTGTTGGCCACGATCGCGGCCGCTCCCATGGCTTGGCTGTCGGTACGGGCGCCGGGCCGGTTGCAGCGGATTTTCGAGGCCTGCCATTATTACGTCGGGTCGCTGCCGGGCGTGGTCGTGGCGCTGGCACTGGTGACCATTACCGTGCGGCTGGTGCTGCCGCTCTATCAGACCTTCGCGACCCTGTTCATCGCCTATATCATGCTGTTCCTGCCGCGGGCGATGGTTGGCCTGCGCACCAGCATTGCGCAGGCACCGGTCGAATTGGAGCGGGCGGCGATGGCGCTCGGGCGCACGCCGTTCCAGGCCGTTCGCCAGACGACGATGCGGCTCGCCGCACCCGGCATTGCCGCCAGCACCGCGCTGGTTGCGCTCGGCATCACCAATGAACTGACGGCCACGCTGATGCTGTCCCCGACCGGCGTCGAGACGCTGGCAACGAAATTCTGGTCGCTGACCAGCGAGATCGACTATGTGGCGGCGGCGCCCTATGCGGTGATGATGGTGCTCTTGTCGCTGCCGCTTACCTATCTCCTTTACGTGCAATCCAGACGGGCGACCGGACAATGACTTTCCTGACGATCGACGCCATCAGCAAATCCTACGGCGCGACCGTGGCGCTGGACGCCATCCGGATGCAGATCGAGGCAGGCGGTCGTACAGCCATCGTCGGACCATCGGGTTCGGGCAAGACGACGCTCTTGCGTATCATCGCCGGCTTCGAGACACCGGACAGCGGATCGCTGATGCTGGATGGCAAGATGCTCGCCGCCGACGGTTTGCTTGTGCCGGCCCACAAGCGCGGCATCGGCATTGTTTCGCAGGATGGTGCACTGTTTCCACATCTGACCGTCGCCGAGAATATCGGCTTCGGGATGGACAAGCATGCCACTGACCGCGCCAAGCGCATCGCCGACCTGATGGACATGGTGGAACTCGACGGTATCATGGCCGCGCGCCGGCCGCATCAATTGTCCGGGGGCCAGCAGCAGCGCGTGGCGCTCGCTCGCGCTCTTGCGCTGAAACCGCGGCTGATGCTGCTCGACGAGCCGTTCTCGGCACTCGATACCGGTCTTCGCGACACCATGCGGCGCACCGTGGCGCGGGTTCTGCGCGCATCCGGCACGACTGCGATCCTCGTCACCCACGACCAGGCGGAGGCGCTGTCATTTGCCGATCAGGTGGCAGTGCTGAGACAGGGCAAGCTTATCCAGTTCGGACCGCCGCGTGTTCTCTACAAGCGGCCGGCGGATCGCGAGACGGCGACATTCCTCGGCGAGGCGATCCTGCTCGATGCGACCATCAATGCCGGCCGTGCCGATTGCGCGCTGGGATCACTTGAAGTCAATGGCACTGCCAGAACGGGTAAGGCGACGGTCATGCTTCGGCCGGAACAGATCCGGCTGACGACGCAGCCGAAGGGCACCAAACCAGAAAACCCGTTTGGCCGCGTCGATGATGTCGAGTTCGGTGGCGGCAACTGCATGGTTCTGGTGCGCATCGACCGCAAGGACCGCGCCATGCCGGATTTCCTGTCGATCCGCTGCGTTGGTTTCGAACTGCCGGAACCGGGCGATTTCGTGCGTATATCGGTGCACGGTGCTGCCCATGTTTTGGCTGACTAAGATTTCCTAGGCAAAGCTCTTCTTGCGGCGCTCGATCGTCGGGGCGTCCTCGACGGCGGGGATGCTCTGGAGCACGCGCTTCGACGGCAGGATGGCGATGGCCTCGGTGCCTTCGCGCAGCTTGGAGCGCAGGATGAACTCGCCATTGTGCTTGGCAAGGATTGCCTGAACGATCGGCAGGCCGAGGCCGGTTCCCTGTTCGGCGCTCTTGATGGCGATCGAGCCCTGGCCGAAGGCTGAGAGCACGACCGGGATTTCGTCTTCCGGAATGCCGGGGCCATTGTCCTTGATGGAGAGGTATTGGCCACCGCCGGCCGTCCAGCCGCACTTCACGGAAATCTCGCCGCCAGCCGGAGTGAACTTGACGGCGTTGGAGAGCAGATTGAGCGTTACCTGGCGCATCGACTTCTCATCCACCCAGACAGCCGGCATGCCATGTTCGAACTGCTCGGTAATGGTGATGTTCTTCGTCCGTGCGCGAAGCTGCACCATGCCGATGCAATCCTCGGTGATCTCGACCAGATGAATGGCTTCCTCGTTGAGGTCATATTTGCCGGCCTCGATGCGAGATAGGTCGAGGATTTCGTTGATGAGGTCGAGCAGATGTTGGCCGGACCGGTGGATGTCGCCGGTATATTCCTTGTAGATCGGGTTGTTCAGCGGTCCGAGCACTTCCGTCGACATGACCTCCGAGAAGCCGAGGATAGCGTTCAGCGGTGTGCGCAATTCATGCGACATGGAAGCGAGGAAGCGGGACTTCGCTAGGTTGGCTTCCTCGGCGCGGCGGCGCGCTTCGTCGGACATCGACTTGGCCACTTCCAGTTCGGCGATCAGGTCGTCCTTTTCCGACTGGACGGACAGGATGTGTACGTTGGCGCGGTGCATGCGGTTGGTCATGAACACCAGGAAGATCAGTGACGTCGTAACGACGGCTGTGAGGGCAATGTAGCCGGGGCTCGCCACCTTGATCGTCAGACCGACCAGGGCAACGACCACAGGAAGGAATGTGAAAAGCAGGGCATTGCGTAGCAGGAACGTGCCCATCGCGGTTCCCGCGAGAGCAATCAGGATGACCGCTGCCTTGTAAAACTCGAAATTGACCTCGCCGCAGGTGTCGCATCCCTGCAGGACAAAGGCTGCCCAGCAAACGCCCAGAGCAATCTGGACGATCAGCAGACGGTGGCGCCAGTAGGAAACCTTCTCGGCGGTGATATCATCACTCTTGGCCTTGCGTGCGACGACGATCCCGATGGCGTGAACGCACAACGCCATGATGCACCAGGCGATCAGGCCTGGACTTTGGGATACATAGACGCCGAGACCGGTGATGAGCAGCAGGAAGAGCGGCATGCCGATCGCGCCGTTCAGCATTGTATCGATGTGGAGCGCGAGCAATTCCTTGGCGAAGCCAGACCCATTGGACGGCCCGGCCTGCAGGCGCTCGCGGGTCGTGCGCACGGTCTTCGACACAGCCGCGTTGCGATGGCTGCGCGATTTGTCGACAATGATCTTGTCGGTCGAGGTGCTGACGCCCTTGTTCATGATCTCAAACGCTTAAACTGAATCGCTTGAACTTTAAGGGTGAATCCTTAAGAAGTTGCTGCCTTTGCTCGTTTTTGCCGTTCCCTTCCGCCCCGTGAACCGACACCTAAGTGCTGCCGGAAAGCCCATGAACCGCCTTGTTCGCATCACACGGGATCTGCTTCTCACGGTGCTGATTTTCCTGCTTTTGGGCCTCGTCATCGTGCGGATGAGTGATGCCGATCGGGAAGCCGTAAGCGGTCGGGCACGCGTCGTGGATGGCGACACCTTGGTGATGGCCGGACAGCGCATCCGGCTGGTGGGTATCGATGCGCCGGAATTGCGTCAGGTCTGCGCGCGCGACGGGCAGGCATGGGCTTGCGGTCGGGCATCGAAGGACCATCTGGAAGCACTGATTGGCGAAGCAAGCGCCTCCTGTTCGGCGGATGGAAGCGATCGGTACGGACGGCTGCTGGCTGTCTGTCTGGTCGAGGAGGTCGATCTCAATGCCGCGATGGTCGGCAACGGTTTTGCCGTTGCCTTCGGTCATTATGAGGCGGACGAAGAGGCTGCGAGACGCAAACGTCTGGGCCTCTGGGCGGGAACGTTCGATGCGCCGCGCACGTGGCGCCAGACCCATGGCGGAATGGACGAGATGCCCCATATGCCGACTGGATCGGTGGGTATGATGATGTCGGGTATCGGAAGCTGGCTGGCGGGATTATGGGATGACTGATGCGCGCGATGAGCGATTGGAGGCGATACGGACGGCCATTACCGCCTGCCGAATCTGTCGCGACATGCCGGAACGCGGGCCGGAGCATCGGCTGCCGCATGAACCCCGACCGGTTGCGGTGATTTCTTCCAAGGCGCGCATCCTGATTGCCGGACAGGCGCCGGGACTGCGGGTCCATGAAAGTGGCCTGCCGTTCGACGATGCGTCGGGAAACCGGCTGCGCGACTGGCTCGGCGTGACACGGGACCAGTTCTATGATCGGGACCTGTTTGCCATCGTGCCGATGGGGTTCTGCTTTCCGGGCTATGACGCGCATGGCAGCGACCTGCCACCGCGAAGGGAATGCGCGCCGCATTGGCGGCAACCCGTGATCGATGCCATGCCGCAGATCGAACTGGTGCTCGCCATCGGCCAGTATGCTCAGGCCTGGCATCTTCGCGAGCGCAAGCTTTCATCAATGACCGAGACGGTCCGCAATTGGCGCAGCTATCTGGGGTCGAATACCGGACCGGCTGTGCTTGCCCTGCCGCATCCCAGTTGGCGCAACACCGGGTGGTTGAAGAAGAATCCCTGGTTCGAGGCGGATGTTCTGCCGGTGCTGCAGGATCGGGTGAAAAAGTTGATGAAATGAAACAATTTTCTTTCATTCATCTGAATTCGCGCTATAGAAAGAATATTATTCGAAGGGGGCTTCTCTATGGATCGTCTTGATCGCAAAATCCTGCGTCTTCTGCAGGAAGATTCCACACTTGCAGTGGCGGATCTCGCCAAGAAGGTCGGCCTATCAACGACGCCCTGCTGGCGCCGGATCCAGAAGATGGAAGAAGACGGCGTCATCCGTGGCCGCGTCGCGCTGCTCGATCCGGTCAAGGTCAACACCAAGGTCACCGTCTTCGTGTCGATCCGCACCAACACCCATTCGATCGAATGGCTGAAGCGCTTTTCAGAGGTCGTGGGCGAGTTTCCCGAAGTGGTCGAATTCTACCGCATGAGCGGCGATGTCGACTATTTGCTGCGCGTCGTCGTTCCCGATATCGCCGCTTACGACGCCTTCTACAAGCGGATGATCGCCAAGATCGAAATCCGTGACGTTTCGTCTGCCTTCGCGATGGAGCAGATCAAGTACACGACGCAACTGCCGCTCGACTACATGCAGATCGAACAGGCGAAGTCGAGCGAGGAATAGTCGAAACCTCGGCCGCGCCGCCCATATTTCCGGCGGCGCGATCTGAATAGGGTAGATTACTTCTCCAGCCGCGACAGCAGCGAAGACGTGTCGAGCCGATTGCCGCCGGCAGCCTGCACGTCGGCATAGAACTGATCGACAAGTGCGGTAACCGGCAATCGCGCACCATTGTTGCGGGCTTCGGTCAGCACGATATCCAGATCCTTGCGCATCCAGTCGACGGCGAAGCCGAAATCGTATTTTCCGGCATTCATGGTCTTGTGGCGGTTTTCCATCTGCCAGGAGCCGGCGGCCCCCTTGGAAATGACCTCGATCACCTTTTCGATATCGAGGCCGGCCTTCTTGCCGAAATGGATGCCTTCCGCCAGTCCCTGGACGAGGCCGGCGATGCAGATCTGGTTGACCATCTTGGTCAACTGCCCGCTACCCGCCGGACCCATCAGGCCAACCATGCGGGCATAGGCGTCGATGACCGGCCGGGCGCGCTCGAAGATCTCGGGATCGCCGCCGCACATCACCGTCAGAACGCCGTTTTCGGCGCCGGCCTGACCGCCGGAAACGGGGGCGTCGATGAAGTGCGCGCCGCGCGCGGTGGCGGCGGCATCCAGTTCGCGGGCGACTTCGGCCGAGGCGGTGGTGTTGTCGATGAAGACGGCGCCTGACTTCAGCGTTTCAAACGCGCCATCCTTGCCGGTGGTGACGGAACGCAGGTCATCGTCATTGCCGACGCAGCAGAACACGAACTCGGCGTCGGCGGCGGCCTCCGCGGGCGTCGCGGCGACCCGTCCGCCGAACTGCGCTGCCCATTTCTCGGCCTTGGCGGCGGTGCGGTTGTAGACCGTCAGTTCGTGGCCGCCCTTGACCTTGAGATGGCCGGCCATCGGATAACCCATGACGCCCAGACCGATGAATGCGACTTTTGCCATTCCCGACTCCTGAAATTCCTGTGCCCGAGACTTAGCCGATGGGGGAGAGGCGTGGAAGGGGTTTGGCGATAAGAACGGGTCTGGGCGGCGGATTTCGCGGTATCAAAGGACAGTGAAAGCGGCGCCGTGACAGCGCCGCTTTCCAAGCCGCTTATTGTCCACCGGCTGGGGCGACAGCTATTGCCGGATCGACCTGCTGGACGGGCTGAACCTGTTGCACTGCGGCGTTCTCGTTTGCCTGCGCTTCCCGTGCTTCCTGCTCCCTTGCCTTCTTCTCTTCCCGGGCCTTTGCCTCCCTCAAAAGCGCCTCTGCGTCGAGACCATCCGGCAAAGCGGCGGACTCTTCTCCAAGGCTTTCGGAAATATCGAGCCAGAGCCGGCGAAGGCGGCGGACGTGCAGGTCATCGGCAATCCACCGCAAGACATGTTGTGTTGATGTGGAATCATCGTCACGGATCATACGCTTGCGAGCCCAGGCGCAAAACGCGTCTGCTTCCAAGGCCTCGGCTTTTCCATCATCGACGGCGATTGGTTTGGTCACGCTGATGCGAACTGTTTCCCGCATGCTGCTGGTCGAGGCAAGCAGGACGCCGGAGCAGATTTCATCGAAGGCCTTGACTGAATACTTGCTATTGATCGCGCGTTCGAGATCGAAAATGGTGCGGATATTCAGTTCGCGGAAGATCAGGAATTTTTCAGGCCCAAGGATATGGCAAAGCTGCGCCTGGGCGATCCAGTCGAAAACCTGGTAGATGCCGTAGGGCGATTCGATATGCAGCATGATCGGATTGTAGGTCGCAAGATTCTGGACATCGTAGATTCCGCACTCCTCAAGACGAAAGCGGGTTTCGTAATCGATGCCGTCGATGATATCGAGCGATACGATCTTGGTGACGCTGATGAACCGATCGTCGGTGGTCTTGATCCAGTTGATCAGCGACTGGAACTTGATCAGCAGGAATTTGGTGGCGCTTTGCGGAATGAGGCCGAGAAGCGGTGCAAGGCCGAACCAGATAGGCTGGATGTGCCCTGCGGCGACGGTACCAGCGGGAGGTGTCGCCGGAAGAGTGCCGGCCGTGCCAGGAATGATTTTCGCGACGAGGTCGGTGATCTGGCTCATGGGATCGCGGAACACCGCAAAGAGGACGATCGTGAAAATGACCGAGGCGACGATCTCGGCCGTGTGCCGCAGGAACGTGTAGGGCGACAGATCGAAAACCGCTACCGAGCGCACGAAATTGCGGATGGCCGCGATGAAGGCGCCGGCAAAGGCCAGGGAGCCGATCACCGCGAGTTGACCCCAATTGCCGTAGGTTTCAGCGACCTGTGCGCCAGCCACGGTGTTTGCTGGCTGGAGGCAAGTGCTGGTCTGTGCCCCCAGGCCGCAGATCAGCGTCTGATGCAGGGCGGAGAAGCCGAAATAGCAGAGAAGAACGAAGCCGAAGGCCGACAGGAAAATCTTCCAGTCGTTGCGCGAGCCGAAGCGGCCGATACTCTTGATGATCCAGTCGATCTGTTCGATGTCGTTCATCTGGTTGAAGGTCTTGCCCTGGGCGGGGTCCTTCACATGCAGATCGGAAACGTATTTCGATTTGACGAATTCGAAGGACGGATTGTTGGTCAATCTTGCGTTGACGGTGACGTTGGATGCTGCGTTCACCGCGGGTTGAGCAACCCCGTTGGCCGCGGCGGCGCCATCCCCGCTGTTTCTCGTTGTATTGATTTTTTCCGTCGTGCTGCCGAAAGCGAGCAGAAAGTCCTTGATCGAACGCAGGCGTCGAAGCCGGACTTCGTGCCTTGCGTAAAGCAGCAGCGCCGGGGTCAACAGCGTCAGCAGCAAGGCGACCGGATCCAGCCCCAGAATATCTTCAACCGCGGTAACCAAAATTCCGAAGATGCCTCCCGCACTCGCGAGCCATGTCAAAAAGGTATTCATTAAATTTCCCCCTTAAGTTGTATTCTTAACGTAAGAGAGGAACTTCGGCGGCGTCCATAAATCGGCAGCACCAAAGAGTTGTAAAATCTACTTTAGATTGTATTTGGCTAAAATTATTATCATTCGCATTTTGAGGATGCAGTCGATTGTGTTCCGCGATGCGCTTGAAGCACGGTGTTGCCGCCGTATGTCTCTCCCTACGAGCGCGGCGAAGGTGGCGTTCGAAACCTGCATTTCATGACCCGGAGGAATAATTCATGGCTGAACGACTGAACGCTTCCTGCCGCTGCGGCGGCGTGAAATTTTCCATTCCGGCGGAATCGGCGGGAGTCTTCTGCTGCCATTGCGGCGATTGCCGCAAGGCGCACGGCAACTACATGGCCGTCATCGGCGCGCCGCGCAACGATGTGCAGTTCGAGGCTGATGGCACGCTGCAATGGTGGGGTTATTCCGACAAGGCGCGGCGCGGTTTCTGCGCGACCTGCGGCAGCCGGCTGTTCAAGGACAATATCGGCACGGATCTGCTCATGGTGTCAGCCGGCGTCATCGATGGCGATACCGGCAAGAAGATCATCAAGAACATCCTGACGGAGTTCAAGGGCGACTGGTACGAAACGCCCGAGGTGCAGGACGCCTGATGGTTGTCCTCAACGCAGCTTTGCGATGACCAGATGGCCGGCGATCGGCTGGCCTTCTTCCATGCGAACCGTGATGTCGGTCAATTCGACGACATCGAAACCGATCGCGTCGAGCCGGTTGCGGACGTAGGACTGCGCATGGGCGAATCGCTGGTGCGGGCCGACCATGAAGGTGCGCCCGTCAAAGGTTTCGTCCGGCAGGGTCTCGCTGGAGAAGATAAAGAGGCCGCCCGGGTTCATGTTTTCAGCGCAGCCGAAGAACAGCGCTTCCAGCGCGCCGAGATAGGGAAGAACGTCGGTGGCAGTGATCAGGTCGAAGGGTTCGTCGTCATTGTCCTCGAGAAAATCGACGACTTCGGCGACATAGAGCGTTTCGTACAGGTCCTTCTCATGGGCGATCTCGACCATGTTTTCCGACAGGTCGATGCCGGTCATGTCTTCCGACATGTCGCGCAGCGCGCCACCGGTCAGGCCCGTGCCGCAGCCGAGATCGAGCACGCGGCCGAACGGGCCGAGGCCGAGCGCCTGCAGCCGCTGGCGAACCAGAAGCGGCACGTGATAGTCGAGTTGCTCGACAAGGACATCCTCGAACACCTCGGCATGCTGGTCGAACAGGGTCGTCACATAGGCGTCCGGCGCCTTATCCGGTGTTTCGCCGCGTCCCATAGAGGCGATGCGGACGGCTGCCCCGCCATGATCGTCGGGATCGATGGCGAGTACCTCTTCATAGGCTTTCACGGCCGCATCGATATCGCCGGATTTCTCCAGTGCAAGCGCGCGGTTATAGGCTTCGGCGAGGGCTTCTTCATCGATCTTCTGCATGGCGGCGTCTTTACGGCTCCGGTCCCCGTTTGGCAATGCGAAAACCCACCCTCAAAGGCATTTGCGGCGTGAAAATCGTTCCTAAACGGTGAAATCGGGCGCATGATGATGAAAACAACAAAATCCGGAGGAAATGACCATGGCTGCGGAATTCAGCCCGATCGGGCTTTTGAAGGACAATGCCGAACCGAAAAGCCCGCCCTTGCCCGCGACCCCAGGGGAGACCATCACCGCGCTCATTCACTATTACCGTGGCGAAATGGGACGGATGGCCGGTTGGCGTGACCGAATCGACCGGACGTCGAACTGGGCGATCACGGTGGTCGCGGCGCTCCTGTCGGTGTCGCTGTCGACGCCCTCATCGCATCATGGCGTGTTGCTCTTCGCGATGCTGCTGATCACGTTGCTGCTATTCATCGAGGCTCGGCGCTACCGCTTTTTCGATGTCTATCGCGCCCGCGTACGCCAGATCGAGCGCGGCTATTTTGCCCAGATGCTCTGTCCGCAGGCGACGTTCACCGTCACATGGGCAGCCCCGATCGCCGACAGCCTGCGGCGTCCGGCCTTTCTGATGAGCTATCGCGAGGCGGTTTGCCGGCGGCTGAGGCGCAATTATTGCTGGATGTATCTGATCCTGGCGCTGGCCTGGGCTCTGAAGATTTCCTCGCCGGTGCTGCAGGCCGATGGCGGGGCGCCGCGTGCCGTGTCGTCGCTGCGCGAGGTCGTCGGCAATGCAGCACTCGGGCCGGTTCCCGGCTGGCTGGTTATTGCCGTGGTCGCCGCCTTTTACGCCGTCATGGCCTATGCCGCCGTCCACAAGGAGCCGGGCGAGGGCGAACTGGCGCATGGCGAGGTGCATGTCTGACGGGCCGATCTTCATCGGCCTGCCATAGGCAAGCGATCAATTGATGATGAATTCGCCCTTGAGCGCCCGCCAGTCGGAAGCCGAGATCAGCTTGCGGTGGACATAGCGCACGGAATGCAGGGGGCCTTCCAGCGTTTCCTCCCAGAATTTCAGGAAGCTCTTCATTTCCGGAAAATGGGGTGCCAGATCATAATGCTGCCAGATGAAGGTTTGCAGGAAGCTCGGATGATCGGGCATGCGGTAGAGGATCTGGGCGGTGGTGAGCCCGTAGCCTTTGAGCTGCAGTTCCATTTCATTTGTCATTTCGGACCTCATTCTGCTCAATGATGGTCCCTACAATTGAAGCGCTCGATTGGTTAATGATTCAATAATGGACTGTGGCTTCGTCATAAATATTTCATGGTTACAAGGAGTTAGCAGCATTCATGAACGAGTGCTGCTAAAAGCCCGTTTATCGTTTCAGGTGGCGTGTCAGGCGGACCTCGATCCAAGCCCAGAGATTGCGCAGCATCTCCACCATGATGAGGTACAGGACCGCAGCCCAGAGATACATCTGGAAATCATAGGTACGGGAAAAGGCGCGGCGCGTTTCGCCCATCAGGTCGAAGACGGTGACGATGGCGACGATGGCTGAGCCCTTGATCATGAGGATGATCTCGTTGCCGTATGGCCGTAGGGCCACGATCATCGCCTGCGGCAGGATGATCTTGAAGAAGGCGATTCGCTTGGGAAGGCCGAGAGCGGCAGCGCCTTCGTGCTGGCCACGCGGCACGCTCTGGATGGCGCCGCGCAGGATCTCGGCCTGATAGGCGGCCGTGTTCAGCGTGAAGGTCAGGAGCGCGCAGAACCAGGCGTCACGGAAGAAGGTCCACAGACCGACGGCCTCGAGATAGGGGCGGAAGCTGCCGAAGCCGTAATAGACAAGGAAGAGCTGGGTGATCAGCGGGGTGCCACGGAAGAAGTAGACATAGACATAGGCGATCCAGGACAGGACCTTGTTCTTGCTCATCCGGCCATAAGCAATTGGCAGGGACAGGATGCCGCCGAGCACGACCGAGATGCTGACCAGCGTCAGCGTGACGCCAAGGCCGGAGATGAAGTTTGGTCCGTATTTAGTGAGTTTCTCGACGCTCCAGCTATCGACAACGAAGAGGAAGATGCCGACGGAGGCGGCGATCCAGAATCCCAGGGCGGCGAGGCCGATATAATGGGAGAGCGAGGCACGCCGCGTTACACCGGGTGGTGGCGGCAGGGCGGGCAGCATGGCTTCACGGTGGCTCATCGTCCGACCTCCGAGCGTTTGGTGTATCGTTCGAGGGTGGAAAAGACGACGGACGAGACCATCGCCAGGACCAGGAAGAGCAGGCAGGCCAGGGAGAAGAACTCGAAGGCGTGTTTGGTGACGCGCGCGGCGACGCCCGTCTGGCGCAGGATGTCCGGCAGGCCGATGATGGAGACGAGCGCCGTATCCTTCAGCAAGGCCATCCAGAGATTGCCGAGGCCGGGCAGGGCGATGCGCACCAGTTGCGGAAGGATGATCAGACGCATGGTGCGGCCACGGTGAAAGCCGAGCGCATCGCCGGCCTCATATTGACCACGCGGAATGGCCTTGAAGGCGGATAGCAGAACTTCGGAGCAATAGGCTGAAAACACGACACCGAGCGCTATCATGCCGGCGATGAACGCGTTGATCTCGACAGGGCCTTCATAGCCTAACGCTGCCATGACCTGCTGGGCGACGATCTGCAGACCGTAATAGACGATGAACAGCGTCAGCAGTTCCGGCAGGCCGCGGAAGATGGTGGTGTAGATATTGGTCGCCAGCCGCAGGGACTTTTCCTCGGACTGCTTGGCCAATGCGATGAAGAAGCCGAGGAAGAGGCCGACCGGCAGCGTGCAGATGGCGAGACTGGCGGTGATCAGGAAGCCATAGGCGATCTCGTCACCCCAGCCCTTATCGCCGCAGGACATCAGTGAATCCGGCGACAGGAGCTGGAGAATGCCGACAGGTCCACAGAACGGATCGAACCACGAGACAAAAGTAGAGAGGGCAGCGAAAGCAGCCTGCATATGTCCGATTTCCCCTGCACGGCCTTATGGCGCGTTTATTGTTATTTTGTGTTGTCCGGCAAAAATGGCGGAAGGGCAAGCCTCCCGCCATCGCATTTTAGAGACAGGTAAAGATTATCCGCCGTAAACGTCGAAGTCGAAATACTTGTCGTTGATTTCCTTGTACTTGCCGTTGGCGCGGATCGCCTTGATGGCGGCGTCGAACTTGCCCTTCAGCTCGGCGTCGCCCTTGCGCACGGCAATGCCGGCGCCCACGCCGTTGATCTCCGGATCGGGGTTGAGGGCCTTGAGCAGCTTGCAGCACGCGCCGTCTTCGGTCTTCAGCCAGGACGACAGCACGACGACGTCGTCGATGACGGCATCGACGCGGCCGTTTGCCACGTCAAGCTTGTACTCGTCCGGGGTCGGATAAAGCTTCAGCTCGGAATCCTTGAAGAAGTGTTCGGCATAGTTGGAGTGTGTCGTCGATGACTGCGCGCCGAGCGTCTTGCCGGCAAGGCCTTCGGCCGTTGCGTCGGTGATGGTCGAATCCTTCGGTACAACGATCGCCGGACCGGTGTTGTAATACTTCTCGGTAAAGTCGACCTTTTCCATGCGCTCCGGCGTGATGGACATGGAGGCAACGATGGCGTCGAACTTCTTGGCGATCAGGGCCGGGATGATGCCGTCCCAGTCCTGGGTCACGAAGGTGCACTCGGCCTTCATCTCGACGCAGAGCGCCTTGGCGATATCGATGTCGAAGCCGGTCAGGGTTCCATCGGCTTCGAGGTTGTTGAAGGGCGGGTAGGCGCCTTCCGTTCCGATGACGATCTTTTCGCCATCGGCCATGGCGGAGCCGGCCATGAGCGCGAAAACGGCTGCCGAAGCGGCCATGGCGAGACGTCTTGAAATACGCATGTTGATCCTCTCTGTTTGGCTGGCGCCCGGTTTCTTTCTTCTTTGCGGACGCCCTCGTCCCTGCCGTCGTTGCGGCGGGCTGAGCGGATATTCCTACGCTTTAATCGGAAAAATCAACAGAAAACCAAAGCCCTGTTGATGAAAACTCCGCACATCTTCATGTCCCGGGCTGGCTTCCACGAAATGGCGGCCTATGTCCCCTGGCAGATGAACAGAGCATTCATCCCGAGTTAATACAGGTTTCGCTAATCGTTGATGGCTGATTTGAACCGGTGTGCCTTTTTTTGACCGCTTGGGTCTGCCCAAAGAGGAATGAAAACAAGGCCGGGCCGTCCTGCCGGTTGAAGACGACGAAACGGGACCTCTGAAGGAGGAAGACATGACTATCCGATCCAGACTTTTCGCCACCGTGGCGTTTCCGATGCTGTCGATATCGATTGCCATTCAGCCAGCGCTTGCCGATAGCCTGATGAAGCCGTTCGAGGTCGCGCAGGAAGATGGCGCGGCACAGGCGGGTGGCGGTGGAGAACCGACTGCGGAGGAACTTCTGCGCAAGAAGCGCAAGCAGCGCGCCGAACAGCCCGCCGAAGAGGCTCAGCCACAGGAAGAGCAGCCGAGCCGCGCCGAGCGTCGCAAGAAGCGGCAGGAGGCCGAGCAGCAGCAGCAGGAGGCCCAGCCTGCCGAGGAAGAGCAGCCGAGCCGCGCCGAGCGCCGGAAGAAACGCCAGGAGGCCGAACAGCAACAGCAGGAAGCGCAGCCCGCAGAAGAGCAACAACCGAGTCGTGCCGAGCGCAGGAAGCGCCAGCAAGCTGAACAGCAGCAACAGCAGGAAAAAGTCCAGCCCTCCGCCGACGACGAGGCTGCGAAGGCTGCAGCAGAAGAAAAGGCGCGGGCGCGTGCCGAGCGCAAGAAGCGTCAGCAAGCCGAGCAGCAGCAACAGCAGGAAGAGGCTCAGCCGTCTGCCGACGACGAAGCGGCGAAGGCTGCCGAGGAAAAGGCCAAGGCCCGTGCCGAACGCAAGAAGCGTCAACAGGCCGAGCAGCAGCAGACGGAGGAGGCCCAGCCGTCCGCCGATGACGAGGCTGCGCGCAAGACCGCCGAGGAGCGCAAGCGCATCCGTGCCGAGCAGAAGGCCCGTGCCGATGCGGAGCAGAACGGTGAGCAGCCGGTGAACGAGGATGGATTGCGTCCGGCCGTCGATGGTGACGAAGCAACCCAGGAAGGTCGCAAGCCGCGTGAGCGCCGCGAGCCCATCCCGGAAGTCGTCGACAAGCGCACCAAGGAAGAAAAGCAGAAGATCGCCCGGGATCCGTCGAAGACCGACGACACGGTCGTTCTGCCGGTCGACAATGGTGCAGCGGTTCTCGATAGCGACAAGGAAGCCGACAATAGCGGCGACACCAGTGCGCGCGAAAAGCGGCGCAAGCAGCGCGAGCGCGCTCGGGCCGAGGAAAACCAGAATGTCGAGGTTCCCAAGAGCGATGAGGAAGCGCAGCGTGGCCGCAGGGATCGCCGACCGAGCCGCGAAGAACTTGAGGCCGCGACCCGTGAAAAAGGCCGCAGGGTTGACGAGGTGCCGGAATTCAACATTCCCGACCTGATCGATGCGTTTACCGGCAATGATCGCCGCCGCCCGCGCATCGATGAAACGCGCGACAACCGGACGGTGCTCGATTTTGGCGACCAGATCATCGTTCGTGGTGACGACCGACCACGCCTGCGTCGGAACGCCCGTGAGAGCTACTACGAGGAACTGTCGGGCGGACGGTCGCGCGAGACGATCGAACGCGCTGATGGCATCCGGGTTGTGACGATCTACAACCGCTATGGCGATATCATCCAGCGTTCCCGTATCGGCCTTGATGGTCGCGAATACCTGATGATCTATGCGCCGGAAGCCGACGACGGTCCGCGTCCTCCAGCTTTCGACGTCGGCGAGGATCTGCCGCCGATGCGTCTGCGCGTGCCGGTGCAGGACTACATCATCGACACATCGAGCGAGCCCGACCGCGATTACTACGACTTCCTGGCCGAGCCGCCGGTGGAGCAGGTCGAGCGGACCTATACGATCGATGAGGTGAAAAACTCCGCGCGCATCCGCGACAAGGTGCGCCGTATCGATCTGGATACGATCACCTTTGCGACGAACAGTGCCGAAGTTCCCCTGTCGCAGGCAAAAACCCTGCGCAAGGTCGCCGACGCCATGCTGGAAGTGATCGAGAAGGATCCGGGTGAAACCTTCTTCATCGAAGGCCATACGGATGCCGTGGGTGGTAATGAGCCGAATCTGGTGCTGTCGGACGAGCGCGCCGAATCGGTCGCGTCGCTCCTCACGGAGGTCTATGACATTCCGGCGGAAAACCTGGTGACCCAGGGTTATGGCGAGCGCTTCCTGAAAGTGCGTACGCTGGAGGCCGAGCAGCAGAACCGCCGCGTGACAATCCGTCGCGTGACGCCGCTGGTCCGCCCTGTGGCCCAGAATTAGCCATCATTCGGCGTCTGATAGGGATCCCGTGACGAACGGCCCGGTGCAGCCAGCACCGGGCCGTTTTGCATCGATCCTTTTCTTTTCCGCCCGAACCCTTCGGTGCTGTATTCGAGATACCCATGAAAATCACACTTGCCGTTCTCGCACTGGCTCTTTCTGCTGGCCAGGTTTCCGCCGCCAGGATCCGCCTGGTGGAGCCGCAGTTGAAGCTTGAGGCACAGGAAAGCGGCGAGGGGGCTAAACCACGCGTAGCACTGACCTTCGATGCCTGCAGCGGCAAGACCGATGAACGCATTCTTTCGACGCTGATCGACAACAACATTCCGGCGACGATCTTCGTGACGGCGCGGTGGCGAGACCTTTGTACGGCTCAAGGCGCGGCCGGATCTGTTCGAGATAGAGAACCACGGCGCGATGCATGTGCCGGCCGTCGATCGTGTTGCCACGATCTACGGGATTTCTGCGGCGGGCAGCCCGGAGGCGGTCGAGGTGGAGGTGGCGGGCGGCGCGCAGGCGATCACGGCCGAAGGGCTGACGCCGCACTGGTTCCGTGGTGCAACGGCGAAATATACGTTGTCGTCGATTGGCCAGATCCGTGAGATGGGTTTTCGCGTGGCCGGATACTCCATCAACGGCGACGGCGGCTCGCTGCTGGGCGCCGCGCAGGCCGAGCGGCATATCGCCCGAGCGAAGGACGGCGACGTGATCATCGCCCATATCAACCAGCCAACCCATGAGGCCGGTGCCGGTGTGGTCAAGGGTATCCTCGACCTCAAGGCCAGGGGCTATGAATTCGTCCGGCTGGTCGATGCAACGGAAGACGGCAGTGACGACACGACCAACTGACGGTGCGATTACGCGCCGTTGCGTACGAGACCTGTCGTCGATTCGATGAAGTCGGCGATTGCCCTGGTGTCATTCAGATCGAAGACCGTCAGTGCCGTGTCTTCGACCGGGTGATCGGCGGCAATGGCGAGAATATGAGGGTCGAAGGGCGCCAGCGGCTCGCGGTTCTTCGATTCCAACCGGCGGGCCTCGATCTTGGGGATAGGTTCGCGCTTGTAGCCCTCGATCAGCACCAGATCGCAAGGGGCGAGGCGGGCAAGAATTTCCTCGAAGCTCGGTTCAGGCGCGCCGCGCAACTCGTGCATGATGGCGTAGCGCGTGCCGGAGACGATGGTCACTTCATGGGCGCCGGCTTCACGATGGCGAAAACTGTCGGCACCCACCTTGTCGATATCGAAATCATGATGGGCGTGCTTGACCGTCGAAACCCGGTAGCCGCGCGCCGTCAATTCCGTGACGAGCCGGACAGCAAGGCCTGTCTTGCCGGAGTTTTTCCAGCCTGCAATGCCGAAGACTTTTGGCGCGTAGGCATCAACTGGGCTCATCGTTCCATCTCGCGGATCAGGGGAAGCCAGCGTTCGGCTGTTTCCAGATCCGCCGGTGTATTGATGTTGAAGAATGGGTCGATCGGCCCGTCTTTTGTGTCAAGTGGTGCGAAGGAGACGGCTGCCATCGGATGACGTTCGATGAAGCCGCGCACCCTTCGCTTGTCGTCGGTCACCAGCCAATGTTCGAGTTCGTCGGCGAGGGCGACAGGCCAGAGGGCAAAGACAGGATGCATTGTCTGGCCGGAAAAGGCGACGGCGATCTCGTCCAAGCCACTGACCGCCATTTGCAGCCGGGCGATCAGATCGCGTGGGAAAAACGGCGTGTCGGTCGGAACGGTGGCGGCATGGGTTGCCGCCGGATGTTGGATGTGGGCATGGCGCATCGCGGCCAGCACACCGGCCAGCGGTCCTGCATGGCCCGGCACTGTATCGGTGAAGACCGGAATGTCTGGTGCGAAATCCAGACTGGTCAGGCTGTTGCTGTTGACGCAGATAGCGCGTGTCTGCGGCTGAAGCCGCTCGATCACATGCTGGAGCAGGGGAATGCCACCCAATTCACGGGCGGACTTGTCGCTACCCATGCGTGTCGATCTGCCACCGGCAAGAACGATGACGGGCGGCCGGTCTGGAGCAAGGGAACTGTTCGTGTCCGTTTCTGCCGTCATGACGATGCCGGCTCCGATTCCTGGGCCAGGGCAGGCGCGCGCCGGCGTCTTTCGCGCGCGAATGTATAAAGGCCGGACGCGACGATGACTGCAACGCCGGTGATCATCCAGACATCCGGCTCCTCGGAAAAGAACAGAATGCCGATGCCGATGGACCAGATCAGGCTGGTGTAGCGAAAGGGAGCGATGATGCCGATCTCTCTATTGCGCATGGCGAGCACGATGAACTGATAACCCACCAGCAAAAGAATGCTGGCTGCGGCAAGTGTCCCGAGCGAACCCATCGACATCGGTTGCCAGCCACCGAGCGGCACGATCAGGACGGCGCCGGTCAGCGTTATCACGGTCGCCGTGATGACAGAGATGAACAGGGAAGGGATGGCGGGATCGATCCTGCGGGTACACAGATCGCGGATGGCGGCAAAGACGACGGAAGCAACGACGCTCAAGGCCGCCCAGGTAAATCCTTCCGGACCGGGCCGGATCACGATCAGAACGCCAAGAAAACCGATGAGGATGGCAAGCCACCGTCGCCAGCCGACGGGCTCATGCAGAAAGAGCGCAGCGCCCAGTGTGACGGCCAGGGGCAGGGCCTGCAGGATGGCGGAGGCATTGGCGAGCGGAATCTGGCCGAGCGCAAAGATGTAGGTGATGGAGGCAAAAACCTCGGCCACGACGCGCAGCGCTACTGCCGGCGTCCAGATGTGCCGGAACGGGCGCAACGCACCGAAATGGCGCGCCAGCAAAAGCACCAGGACGGACGTGAACAAGCCGCGCACCAGCATGATCTGGCCGCTGTTCATCACGCCTGTCACGGATTTCACCAGCGCGTCGTTGCAGGTGAAGCCCGCCATAGCCAGGCACATGAAGATTGCGCCGCGAAAATTGGCGGTGGAATGCATTATTTTTTCCGGTCCGTTCTTGCCAGCGCGCTTTTGCAGTTCGGCGATTGACTGTCCCTGACCGGTTCACGCCGCCGATGATGCCCATCTCTAAAGCATCGGCATTTCTTTTATGCAACTGCTAACCTTCGGGTGTCACATTTCGGTGCAATTTCGGGTAAAAACGCAATCAATTCAGCTGTTGCGAATATAGAAATACGTCGGTGCGCATTTCCGCCACATTCGGCTAAACCACCGGTTTTTTGGCGAAATATTAAGTTTCCCTGCCTATCGTGCCGATATTCCGCTGCCCGTCGCATGATGCGATTATGGTTGACGTTACGTGAAGTTCTCGCGTTCGACTCAACCGGATGACACCCCGGACACATGCGATGACGCGTCCCGGTTTGTCCGTTCTCCACCCCGGAGGGCAGTCTGGCGGGAATGTCCGGTTTGCTCAACATCTGGAGTTCGGAATGTCCCTCATCGATCGTTCTTTGCAGCGTCTGCGTATCGTCACCAAGGTTCTGCTGTTCGTCGTGCCGCTGGTCGCCCTCATCGCCGGTATCGGCCTTGTTGGTTATTTCACCGCAAGCACGCTCAACGGCCACATGACCGTGACGCGCGAAACGATCAACAATCTGTCCGACTTCCAGGCGCTCAGAACCGGGCTGCAGAGTTTTGTGGATGCCCCGACCGAAGAGGCGCGCAATACGCTGAAAGCCCGGATCGACGATCAGGAAACCGGTATCCGGGCACTGAACGATCTTCTGACGGCGGATGCGGACAAGGCCAAGATTGCAGCTGTCGTGGCGCTCGGCGAGGCGATGCGCAGCCAGGAAGACAAGCTTTGGTCGATCAAGACCGAGCGCGACAGCGTCACCGCGTCACTCGACGCTGCGATGGCCGACATGACCGCGCAGGGCAACTCCGCCTACAAGCAGATCGATTTCGTCCGCAAGGAATCTGGCGACAAGGAAGCCTTCGCCAAGGCGATGCTGTTCGATGCCGCCGCCTATCAGGGGTTGGCCGAGCGCATCAAGAAATTCCGCCTGCCGGTGACCATGGCGATCGCGCCGGACGCGAAGGTGCAGCAGGCGACCAATCTTCTGCCGCATCTCCTCAAGCAGATTGCCGAAGCTGAAAAGATTGCCTCCGACAAGGTACAAAAGCAGATCGCCGAAGTGAAGGCCGACACCAAGAAGATTCAGGACATCCTGGCCAGCAGCGACACCAACGATGTCAAGAAGGGGCTTCTGAGCACCGCTCTCATCAAGTTCTCCAAGTACGAAGCCGATTTCGCCAAGCAGGCCGTCACCAATTCGGATGCCGCCGCGAAGCGTTTCGTCGGCATGGATACCGAGATTTCGACGCTGAAGACGCTGATTTCCTTCATGAACGAGACCTTCAAGGGGCTGGATGATACCCGCCTGCACATCAGCGAACTACATCGCAAGCTTGAATCGGCGCGCCGCGACAGCGTCATTGCCGATATCGCCGCCGTGCGCGAAAGCGCTGCCAAGCTGTCGGAAATGGGCGCCAAATATGCGGCGCTGCGTGATCTCGCGGGTAAGCTGACACCGTCGCTCGCCGCCATCGATACGGGCACTGCGCAACTGATCGATGTTGGTGCCCGTTGGGAAACCGCGAAGGCCGAGGCCTCGACCTTGGTCGCTGATTCCAGCCAGACGCTCGAAAACTTCGTCAGCAGCGCTCAGGAAGCAGGCAAGCAGGATAGCCAGCGTTCGGCCAATGTGTCGATCATTGCCATGGTCGCCGGGACGCTGCTCGCGATCGTCGGTGGTCTGATGCTGATCGAGACCCTTCGTGGCCCGCTGAAGCGTGTCACCGAAACCATGACCCGGCTTGCCAATGGCGATCTGGAAGTCGCGATCGAGGGCCGCAACCGTGGCGACGAAATCGGCGACATGGTCCGCTCGGTGGCTGTCTTCCGCGACAACGCAGTCGAGAATGTCCGTCTGGGTCAGGAGGCCGAAGCCGCGCGTACCCAGACTGCCGAGGAAGAAGCCCGCCGCCGCCATGAACGTGCCCGCATCGAAGCCGATCAGATGGAAGCGTTGACGGCGCTTTCCGATGTCCTCGCCAAGCTTGCCGACGGCAACCTGGAAGCGGGCATGGCCGAGAATCTCTCTGAAGACTACATCGTGATGGCACAGACCTATAACAACGCCGTCGAAGCCTTGCGCGCGACGCTGATCGACGTTCGTGGCGTGACCAACGAGATCACCAGCGGCACGGGCAACTTGGCCTCGTCCGCAGATGATCTCGCCCGCCGCACCGAGCAGCAGGCGGCGGCATTGGAGGAAAGCTCGCGCGCATTGCGCCAGTTGACCGAGATCGTCCGTTCGACCGCGGAAAGCGCTCGCAAGACCACGGTTTCCGTCGATGAAACACAGAGCTATGCGCAGCACTCCGGCGAGGTCGTCGCCAAAGCGATCGAGGCCATGGCCGCGATCAACAAGTCCTCCGACAAGATTTCGACGATCATCGGCGTTATCGATGAGATCGCTTTCCAGACCAATCTGCTGGCGCTGAATGCCGGCGTCGAGGCTGCCCGCGCCGGCGAGGCCGGTCGCGGCTTTGCCGTCGTCGCCCAGGAAGTTCGCGAGCTGGCACAGCGATGCGCCGGCGCCGCCCGCGAGATCAAGGGGTTGATTTCCGACAGCTCCAAGCAGGTCCGCAGCGGCGTCGAACTGGTGCAGGAGACGGGGGCTGCCCTGACCGTCATCAACGATCACATCTCGTCGATCCATCAGCTGGTCAGCAACATCGAAGCCGCTGCGGCCGACCAGTATCGCGGGCTGAACGAAGTCAACCAGGCCGTTCACGAGGTCGAATTGCTGACCCAGCAGAACGCAGCCATGGTCGAGGAAAACACCGCCGAAATCCATGGCTTGCGCCATCAGGTCGATGTGCTCAACGAGAAGATCGAGCGCTTCAAGACCGGTACGAGCCGCTCGATGTCCGGTGGAAGCGTGCATGGATACGGCCGCAGCTACGCCGCCTGATAAGCCGACGGCCAAAATTAAAAAGACCCGTGTCGGGAAACCGGCGCGGGTCTTGCCGTTTCAGGCCGGTGGACCGGAGACGGGGCCGCCAGGCGGCAGGCCGAAGAACACTTCGACGGACTGGATCTGTCCATGCGAGATCGTGAAAAGCTCGGTATTGCGTGCCGTCTTGCCGTTTTTCCACGTGGCGTCGTAGAGCACGAAACAATGTTCCTCGCAGACATCGACAAGCAGAAGATCCAGCGTTTCGAAAGTGCCGGCGGCTGGCCAGCAGCGATCGAAATAGGCCAAGCGATCGATGTGGTCGTCGTAAGGACTGGTGAAGGAAAAGTCCGCCGCGAGAAGCGATTCCATCCGTGACCTGTCCGAGGTCAGGTAGCAGTCAAAACTGGCGCGCACGATCTCTTCGACGGAATTGAACATGGGGACGACCGCTTGCCGTTTGCGTTCGGGTTTCTCTCAACGTGAGCCGGATCGGTTTGTTCCTCGGGCGCTACCGTTGCGGATAGACGACATAGCTTTTCTGGCTGCCTGGCTCGGTCGCGCCGTCGAAGGTGGGATCGACTTCGTATTTCGACAGGGCGAAATCGAAGTCAGAAAATGTCCATTCGCCACGGTCCCAGGCATCGCCGATACCCCGCCAGAAACCATGACTGGCGACGGTCTTGCGAGTCGGATCGTAAGTCGCGTTGATCAGGATATGTCTTGCAGTGTAGCCGGAGATTTTCGGCGCGGCGTTCAGTCTGGTCATATCCGCATCGGCATAGTCGTAGACGAGCTTCGGCTGCGCGAAAGCCACCAGCTGGAACCGGCCGGTTTCATCATCGCGCAGCAGGAAAGCGTGCTGCAGGTTATAGGCACCCATGCCACAGAACATCTGGTAGAGTTCAGCCCGCTTTTCCAGCTCGTCGGCAGACTGATAGGACGCGCGGTATTTGATCTCGTAGACGAAGTGGCTGACGTCTTCGGGCTCGGTCGAGTTCAACGGAATGTCGGTCCGGCTGTTCATCTCGCAATCTTCACCGAGCGCCGCCTGCACGAAATTTTCCGCGTCCCGGATATGATCCTGGCCAACGCTTGCGGATTGCGCCAATGCCGGAGCCGTTGCGGCGAGAAACAGGCCAAGAGTGAGCGAGGGCAGTTTCATCGGAGCCTCCTGGCTGCGGAAAACTCTCAGCCGCCGGTAACGCTCATGTGCCGGGCCACGGCTGGCTTGTTGCGGGTGCGGTCGATGATGAAGTCGTGGCCCTTCGGCTTGCGGCCGATGGCTTCGTCGATGACTGAAGACAGATAGGCGTCATCGTCGGAGGCGCGGAGCGCGGAGCGCAGGTCGGCGGCGTCGTTCTGGCCGAGACACATGTAGAGCGTGCCGGTGCAGGTGAGGCGAACCCGGTTGCAGCTTTCGCAGAAATTGTGGGTCATCGGCGTGATCAGGCCAAGCCTGCCGCCGGTCTCGGCGACATGAACATAGCGCGCCGGGCCGCCGGTCTTGTAGGCGATATCAGACAGGGTGAACTGTGCAGCCAGCCGGTCTCGCATCTCGCTGAGTGGCATGTAATGGTCGGTGCGGTCTTCGTCGATCTCGCCCATCGGCATGGTCTCGATCAGCGTCAGATCCATGCTGTGCCCATGCGCCCAGCGCAGCATGTCGGGAATTTCTGCGTCGTTGAAGCCTTTGAGCGCCACGGCGTTGATCTTGACGCGGATGCCGGCGGCCTGCGCCGCGTCGATCCCTTCCATCACCTTTGACAGTTCCCCCCAGCGGGTGATCTGTTTGAACTTGTCGGGATGGAGCGTGTCGAGCGAGACGTTGATGCGGCGAACGCCGGAATCGGCGAGTTCGGCAGCGAATTTGGACAGTTGCGAACCGTTGGTGGTCAGCGTCAGTTCGTCGAGCGTGCCGGAATGGACATGCTTGCCGAGTTCACGGATCAGGAACATGACGTTCTTGCGCACCAGCGGCTCGCCGCCGGTCAGCCGCAGCTTGCGCACGCCCTTGGCGATGAAGGCGGAACAGAGACGATTGAGTTCCTCAAGCGTCAGTAGGTCCTTCTTCGGCAGGAAAGTCATGTTTTCCGCCATGCAATAGGTGCAGCGGAAGTCACAGCGATCCGTCACCGAAACCCTGAGATAGGTAACGGCGCGCCCGAAGGGGTCGATCATCGGGGCCTTGGCATCGGCCAGCGGTTGAACGCCGGTCCGGTCGATGGTGACGCTATTCAACGAAATTCTCCCTGTCCTGCCAATGTCGTGAGCAAAGACGGCGGCGTCAAGACGCAGGCACTCAAAAGCTTTAGAAACACGCTTGAAACAGTTTCCTTTTGCCGCGGGAAGCGGTCGCGATGCCGCAGGCAATTCCCTAGAAGCAAAATCTGCGCTAGTGCTCCGGCAAACAATGGAGACGCATGAACATGAGCGACATCTGGCCGACCGAACTGCGCGTGTCGAAGGATCGTCACCGGCTGACCGTTACCTTCAACGATGGCGTCTCCTTCGATCTCTCGGCCGAGATGCTGCGTGTGCTCTCGCCATCCGCCGAGGTTCAGGGCCATGGCCCGGGACAGGGGCTAACCGTGCCGGGGAAGCGTAATGTTTCCATCATCTCTATGACGCCGACGGGCAATTACGCTGTGCGCATCGGCTTTGACGATACCCACAATACCGGGATTTTCACCTGGACCTACCTCCGTGAACTCGGCGAGAACGGCGAGACGCTATTTGCGGCCTATGAAAAGGATCTCGCCGACAAGGGCATGACCCGCGACAAGGCGGAAAAGCCGCGCTGAACCGCGCACATTCCTAATCGGGGTCGCCTGCATCCTTCAACAGGATACCGACCAGGCGTTCCATGGCCTGCGCGACGATCATGCATTCCTCGATCGGCGAATCTTCCATCGACTTGTCGATGATCGCCGTCTGGATCTCCATTGCCTGTTCGCTGAGTGCGCGCCCGCTCTCGGTCAACGACAGGCGCAGGACGCGCTTGTCCTTCTCATCACCACGCCGCTCGATCAGGCCGCGTTTTTCCAGTTGCGGCAGCAGCATGCTCATGTTGGAGCGGCCGACCAGCAGTTTTCGCGCCAGTTCCTGCTGGGTGATTCCTTCGAAGCGATAGAGATTGACCAGGATATCCAGGTGCGGCGGCTTGATGTCGAGCTCGGCGAGCGCGCGCGTCAGGGTCTGCTGCATGAGCTGGCAGGCACGGGCGACGGCGATCCAGCTGCGAAAACGCGGGTGGTCCCACGGAAAGTGATGATGTGTGATCGGAACTTGCTTTTTGTTCATCGTTGTACAATAATGTTCACCATTGAACATTTATAGAGAGAGCCCCACTATGGCATCCTTTGTGATCGAGGTCACCCGTCTCGTCTTCAAAAGCCTGTCGGCTTTCTCTCCCGAGGCGGCGGGGCGACTGGCGTTCCGCCTGTTCAGCGTCACGCCAGGGCGCAGGCCGAAGAATCCGAAGGAGAAAGCGCTGCTTGAAGCTGCAGGTGCTGTGATGGCGCGTGGGAAACCGGTGTCTCTGTCCTTTTCCGGTGGCTGGGCCATGGCACGACATTTCGAGGCGGAGCCCGGAAAGCTCGCCACCAAGCGCATCCTGCTCGCACACGGATGGGGATCGCGCATCGACTATCTCGCCACGATGATCAACGGTCTGGTGGCCGGTGGCGCGGATGTCATCGCGCTCGATTTGCCGGGACATGGCGCTTCGCCGGGGCGGACACTGACAATGCCGGCGGCGGTGAGGGCCATCGATGCGGCCTGGCGGCATTTCGGCGGCTTTGATGTGTCGATCGGGCATTCCTTCGGCGGCGCCAGTCTTGCCTGTGCCGCCGGCGGACTCGTCTGCGACGTGCCTTCGCACAGCGCCAAACGTATGGTGCTGATCGGCGCGCCGAGCGAGATGAAGTGGCTTTTCACGGATTTCGGCCAATATCTTCGCCTGCCAGCAAAAGCGCAGGCAGCGCTCGAAGACATGGTTGTCCGCCTGTCCGGTCGGCGAATCGAGGAGTTTGACGCAGCCCGCGTGCTGGGCGTTCTCACCGTGCCGACGCTGGTTGTTCATGCGGAGGACGATAAGGAGGTCGCGGCCGGTCATGCCCGACGCTATGCTGCTGCGGGTCCGAACGTGTCACTGTACTGGGCGAATGGTTTCGGCCATCGCCGTATCGTCTCCGCCGCTCCGGTGATTGAGCGCATCAACGCTTTCGTTCATGAACAGGACCGACAGGCGGCGGCCTGAAGGATTTTTCGCACCTCGTCATGAGGATGTCATGCTATCCGTCGAAAGCACTGCTTTAACGGATGGAGCAAGATGCATGACGATCATTCGCACGGTTGAGGAACTGAACGCACTCTATGGCGGCACCAGCGAGGCATCGGTGGTCAAGGTGACGACCCGGCTGACGCGGGAATATGCCGACATGATCGAGGCCTCACCCTTTGCGGCCCTGGCCACGGTCGGGCCGGAGGGGCTCGACTGTTCGCCGCGTGGCGATGATGCCTGCGTTGTCCGTATTGCCGATGACCGGACCGTGCTGATGCCTGACTGGCGCGGCAACAACCGGGTCGATTCGCTTGCCAACATCGTCCGTGACCCGCGCGTGGCGCTGATGTTCCTCGTTCCCGGTTCGACGACGA
Organism: Rhizobium sp. Leaf453; assembly: GCF_001425605.1. GTDB lineage: Bacteria > Pseudomonadota > Alphaproteobacteria > Rhizobiales > Rhizobiaceae > Pararhizobium. Next base: position 545,656 of record NZ_LMRG01000023.1, read on the forward strand.
CAATGCGGATCAATGGGACCGCCGTCGTCAGCGTTGATCCGAACCTGACTGCGTCTTTCACGGTCGATGGCAAGCATCCGCGCAGTGTCATCATCGTCACCATCGGCGAAGTCTATTTCCAGTGCGCCCGTGCACTGATCCGCTCGCAGCTTTGGAACGCCGGGCGATTCGTCGATCCGCAAACCCTGCCGACACCCGGAACGTTGCTGAAAGCTGCGAAAGCGGATTTCGACCAGGAAACCTATGACCGGGAATGGCCGGAACGTGCCGCCAAGACGATGTGGTAGGCAGGCCCTGCCTGCCGAATAAAACCCTGCACCGAAACGTTTTTTCCATCGGCGGATACGCTATGTATCACGTTTGGGGACGGGTCTGACTGTCCATGTTTCGAGGAGGGTGATCATGAAATTCCGCAGTGTCTTGTTTCTCGCGGCGGTGACCGTGATCGGACTTTCGGCGGGTGCCGCGCGAGCCGACAGGCTGGTCGAAGAATACAACGCCTATATCGGCGAGGAAGACTTCTACAACTCCTATGGTGAGCGCCTGACGGCGCCCTGGCAGGTGATCCGCCAGGACCGGGCCAATTATCATCGCTACGGGATCTCCCAGCCCGGGGACGAGGGCGACAGCTTTTTCTCCTCGGCGAAGAATCGCGAGAAGGCCGAACGCATGATCCAGTACGGGACGATCGAACGCCAGGCGGCGCGTGACCTGGTGCGCGGCGGTGCGCTGATCAATGTCCAGATTTTTCGCGGCCCGGACGGCGACTATCTCAATGTCACGGTCGATTAGCCGGAAAGCGTTCGGCGGTATCGCGGTCGCACTATGGTTTTCGGTATCGCCGGCTGTCGCGACCGAACTCGATCTCGCCGCCAAGATCGACCTGCTGATTGCAGCCTATCCGGAGACACTTGCGGGCAGCGCGAATGGGGTGATCCAATTCCGTGAGGGCGGATCATTGCCGATCGATGATGGCAAGGAGAAAGATCATTTCGCCAAGCTCGCCACCGGGGACATCGAGGACAGCCTGTCGCAAATCTATCCGGTCGGCGCGTGCGAGACCCGACCAGGGGTGAATGACGACCCCGGCCGCATTCGCAGCGACGCGTTGATGATGCGGCTTTATGGCGTCTCCGCAAAGGAGGTCGAGGCCTCGCTGGTATCTGTCGCGTGGTTCGGCCAGAGGTTCAGGGTGACGAAAAGGCAGGGTGCGGCTGCGGCGCTTGAGAAGGTACGCGACGAACTCGTGGCGAGGCCGGCACTCAAGCGATACTTGTCTCCGTCGGCAGGCACGTTCAATTGGCGCAAGGTCGCCGGAGCATCGAATATGTCGGTTCACAGCTTCGGTGCGGCCATCGATATCAACACCAAATTTGCCGATTACTGGATCTGGTCGGGTGGCAAGCCGGGCAGGGTACCCAAATATAAAAATCAGTTTCCGATGGAGATCGTCACCGCATTCGAGCGGCACGGCTTCATCTGGGGCGGCCGGTGGTATCACTATGACACCATGCATTTCGAATACCGGCCTGAGCTTATCGCCATCGCAAAAGCGGCAGGCGTTTCCGCCTGCCGCTGAAGTCCTGCCGATCTGCCGCGTTCAGTCGCGGACGATGACCTTCGTGCCGATGGTGACGGCGGCATAGAGATGCTCGACATCCTCGTTGGCCATGCGGATGCAGCCGGATGACATCGCCTTGCCGATCGAGGACGGCTGGTTGGTGCCGTGGATGCGGTAGATTGTCGATCCGAGATACATGGCGCGAGCGCCGAGCGGATTGTTGATGCCGCCCTTCATGGATACGGGCAGGAAATGGCCCTTCTTGGCTTCGCGGGCGCGCATCTGTGCCGGCGGGTTCCAGGTCGGCCATTCGGCCTTGCGGCTGACCGTGTTGCTGCCGGTCCAGATGAAGCCGGCGCGGCCGACGCTGACGCCGTACTGCATCGCGACACCGTTTCCGAGCACGTGGTAGAGGCGGCGGTCCGAATTGTCGACGATGATCGTGCCGGGCGCGACGTTTTCATTGAAGGCGATCAACTGGCGCTGGATCGGCGACTTGTTGATGTTGTTCTTTGCCGTCTTGGCCTTGGCCGGCTGCGCCAGGGCTGCACCTGTATTGGCGGTGGCCGACTGCAGCGAGGCGACTTCGTAGGATCCGTCGGCATTGGCTGCCTGTGCGGCGGTCCCCATGATGGCGGTTGCGATCAGTGCTGCGAAAATGGTCTTCATGGTCTTAATCTCCCGTTTTATCTGGGAGATTTTCCGGGTCATTCCGGTGCGCTCCCTTGTATGGAGCCTTTGTAGACAATCGGTTCGGGCGCGGCTGTTTCCTTTGGAACGGGGCAAAAACAAAATGAGGCGCCCCGTGAGCGCCTCGATTTACCCGGGATATCAGTCGGATTATTTCCGGTAGATAAGCCAGTTCTTGCCGGTGTCCTTCTTCATGCCTTCTTCGAACAGGATGGTCCTGTTGCGGCCGGCATTCTTGGCGCAATAGAGCGCGACATCCGCCTTGTTGTAGAGATCGATGGGGTCGTCCGCCTGCGTGGCCTGGCAGACGCCGAAGGACAGGGTGATCGGGCCATAGTTGACGCCGGTCTTCGAATTCTTGAAGGGCGTCGTTGCCAGCGCGTTGCGGATACGCTCGGCCACCTGCATGCTTTCCTCGACACCGCTGTCACTGAGGATGACGGCAAATTCCTCGCCGCCGGTGCGGGCGACGAAGGCGTCGCGACGCAGGTTCGCTCGAATGACAGTGCCCACGGTGGCAAGAATCTTGTCACCGACCGGGTGACCGTAGGTATCGTTGATCTTCTTGAAATGGTCGATGTCGGCGATCAGCAGGCCGGTGTAGCTGCGCAGCTGTTCCGAATTGTAGACAGCTGCCAGCTTCTCGTCGAAAGCCCGCCGGTTGGCGAGGCGGGTCAGGGAATCGGTGTTGGCGATCCGCTTGTACTCGTCGAGCTCCTGGCGAATGACCTCCATCTCGACGGATTTCTGCGAAACGTTTTCCGCCCGTTCCTTGCCCAGGTTCATCGTGTCAGTGGTGGCCTCCGTCAGGATCCCCACCGCCTGGCGCAGGATTTCCGCACTGGAATGGCTTTTGCTGCTGATGTTCTGAAAGGTTTCGCCGAGAACGCGGTTGTAGTTTTCGAGCGCGAACTGTTCTTCCTTGAGCAGCGACAGCAGGCTGATAAGTTCGGTGGCGAGATGTGTGTGAACCCGGTCGACCCCGGCGGCATGATGGTGATGGGCGAAATAACGCTCTCCGATCAGGTCCAGTTCTTCCTGGGTCGCCCGGCTGCCGAGTGCAGCCAATTCCTTCGTCAGCTTCGGGTTGGAGCCGATATAGGCTTCGTAATAGAGCTCGTAATTGCGCGGGAGTGGTGAGATCCCCATGATCCGCATCGCATAGGTGACTTGTGCTGCGATGTCGGGAATCTGCGCCTTGTTCGAAGCCGCTTGCATGGCAAGCTCCTGTTGCCTGGTTATATCCAGCCGCTAGTTCTAGGGGTAAATCATTTTGGAAGACTTAACGTTTGGCAAAATGGATCGATAAGATTCGATATATCCGTGAGTAACTGTCTCGAAAACGCAATCGGGGCAGCGCTTCCGCTGCCCCGACGTGTGTAAGCATCGTTCTGAACGATCTCAGGACGGGCTGATCATCGTTTCCGGGCGGACGAACTGGTCGAATTCCTCGTTCGTCAGGTAGCCGCCGCCGACAGCTTCCTCGCGCAGCGTCGTGCCGTTCCTGTGCGCGGTCTTGGCGATCTTGGCGCAGGCGTCGTAACCGAGCTTCGAGTTGAGCGCGGTGACCAGCATGAGCGAGTTTTCGACACCCTTGCGGATGTTGTCTTCGCGGGCCTCGATGCCGACGACGCAATTGTCGGTGAAGGAGACGGCTGCATCGCCGAGCAACTGCACCGATTGCAGGAAGTTGTAGGCCATCATCGGATTGTAGACGTTGAGTTCGAAATGGCCTTGGCTGCCGGCAAAGGTCAGGGCAGCGTGGTTGCCGAAGATGTGGGCGCAGACCTGGGTGAGGGCTTCCGACTGGGTCGGGTTGACCTTGCCCGGCATGATCGAGGAGCCGGGTTCGTTTTCCGGCAGCGACAGTTCACCGAGACCGGCGCGCGGGCCGGAGCCGAGAAAGCGGATATCGTTGGCGATCTTGAACAGCGCGGTTGCGGCTGCGTTGATCGCGCCATGCGAGAAGACCATCGAGTCGTGCGAAGCGAGCGCCTCGAACTTGTTCGGCGCTGTGACGAAGGGCAGGCCGGTGATCCGGGCGATCTCGTCCGCGACCTTTTCGGCAAAGCCGATGGGCGCGTTGAGGCCCGTTCCGACGGCCGTGCCGCCCTGGGCGAGCTTGGAAAGCGCCGGCAGCGTCAGTTCAATATTGGCGATTGCCGACCCGACCTGCGCGGCATAGCCGGAAAATTCCTGGCCGAGTGTCAGCGGCGTTGCGTCCTGCGTGTGCGTGCGGCCGATCTTGATGATGTGCGCGAAGGCCTGAACCTTGGCTTCGAGCGCTTGGTGCAGGTGTTTCAGCGCGGGCAGGAGGTGATGGATGATCTGCTCGACGCAGGCGATGTGCATGGCCGTCGGGTAGGTGTCGTTCGACGACTGGCTCATGTTGACGTGATCGTTCGGATGCACCGGCTTCTTCGAGCCCATCACGCCGCCAAGCATTTCGATCGCGCGGTTGGAGATCACTTCATTGGCATTCATGTTCGACTGCGTGCCGGAACCGGTCTGCCAGACGACCAGCGGAAAGTGATCGTTGAGCTTGCCGTCGATGACTTCCTGGGCGGCGGCGATGATGGTGTCGCCGATTGCCGGGTCGAGGCGCTTCAGGTCCATGTTGGCGCGAGCGGCCGCCTGCTTGACGATGCCGAGTGCCCGCACGATGGCGAGCGGCTGCTTTTCCCAGCCGATCTTGAAGTTGCCCAGCGAGCGTTGCGCCTGTGCGCCCCAATAGCGGTCGCTCGCGACGTCGATCGGGCCGAATGTATCTGTTTCCGTGCGCGTGGATGTCATCGTGTTGCCTGCTTTCGTCATGCGGTGTCGAAACCGGAAGGTGAATAGGGCCGCTTCGGCGGTCCTGCTAAGCCTTGATGCCGTTCTCTCTGGCCCAGGTGCCGGGGGGTTGTAAAGGGGTTGAGCCACCTCGTTCCATGCTACAATCGTTTAAATGCCGGACGTCGTGTCCGCGTGTCCTTGCGGTCTATTGACATGTTTCGAGCATGTGATCGTCATGCGCGCTTCTGTGCCTTTCGAGACACAATCGGCGGGATAGTTCTCTCTTGTTCCGGCGGCAAATCCATATGTTCGACTGATTTTTCCGGGCTTCGAAAAAAATCCGCAGGAAATTCAAATTTTTGCGGGTTCTGATGCGTCTCGTGTTTGCCTGGCTTCTCACGGATTTGTGACGCCGTGAATGCGGGCTGAAGGGGCGGCGTTTGCTTTTCATTCACCATCCTTTCTTATAAGTACGAAAGCTCGGTGACATGAAGGACATCGGGCGCGAACCGCGAATAGCGGCAATGCGATACAGGGACATAGACACCAATGAAATTGATCAGAACTGCAGCGATCGTGAGCCTTTTGACCGGGTGCGCGTTCACGTCCTTTGGTGTTCAGCAGGCAGAGGCGCTGAACCTTCTCGATCTCTTTCGCAAGAAGAAGCCTGTTGCGGTGGAGGAATACCAGCCGCTGCCGGGCGTCGAACAGGGGCAGCCTGCCCAGAAACAGCAGGTCGCCAAGCCGTTGCCGAAGGTGAAGTCTCCGCAATATTACACATACAAGGCTGAACCGATGCGCCGCATCGAGACAGCCAAGCTGGCTGATCCGGTTGTGACCGGTTCCGTGCAGCCTGTTGTTCTGCCGCCGACACAGGGCTCGTCGCTTGCCGATGCGCGCCAGTTCCTGCCGGAAGTCGCCGCCTACGCTCCCGGTGACGTCGCCAAGGCCGTCGAGACATTCTATGGCGAACACCAGGGATTCCTGTGGATCGACAATGCCGGCCCGAATGCCGCTGCCAAGGCTGCGCTGTCTGTGCTTGGCCAAGCCGCAGACGTCGGCCTGGATTCGCTCGATTATGCCGTGACCTTGCCTTCGGAGGAATATGACCGCAGCGATCTTCCGGCTCGTGAGAAGGCGCTGGTGGAGTTCGAAATCCGCCTGTCGGCCGCGACGCTGACCTATATCGCCGATACCGTTCGCGGGCGGATCGATCCCAACAAGATCTCCGGCTACCATGATTTCAAGCGCAAGGACGTCAAGCTGACGGCGAAGCTCGAAAACATTGCCCGCAGCCGCGATGTTGCCGCCTACCTCAATTCGCAGACGCCCTCAGGCCCGCAGTTTGCCGCGCTGAAGCAGGAACTTCAGGCACTGGAGGCAACGACGGCGGACGCGCCGCGTATCGTCATTGCCCCGAACACGCTGTTAAAGCCGGGCGTCACCAATCCGGAACTGGCCAATGTCGTTGCGGCGATTCGCCAGAAGGGATCGGATGCGCTGAAGGTCGAGCATTCGCTGACGCTTTCGGCCTATCAGGGCACGCCGGAATACACGCCGGAACTCGTAGCGCTGGTCGAAGGATTCCAGAAGGAGCATGGCCTGAAGCCGGACGGTATTGTCGGCAAGGCGTCGATTCGTATCCTGACCGGCGGCGACAGCATGGCCGACAAAATCAATAAGGTGCGTGTCGCGATGGAGCAGGCGCGCTGGCTGCCGGTCGATCTCGGCAGCCGCTACGTCTTCATCAACCAGCCGGCCTATAAGGTCTATTACCACGATCAGGGCGCCGAGCAGTTCTCGATGCGTGTCGTTGTCGGTTCGAAGGCGCACCAGACGTTCTTCTTCGAGGATGAGATCCAGACCGTCGAGTTCAACCCCTATTGGGGCGTGCCGCAGTCGATCATCATCAACGAGATGCTGCCGAAGCTTCGCAATGATCCCGGTTACCTCGATCGCCTCGGCTATCAGGTCGAGCTCGGCGGCAAGCCGGTATCGTCCTATGATGTCAACTGGCACGGATCGACGAAATCAGTCGCGGTCCGCCAGCCACCGAGCAGCGACAATGCGCTGGGCGAACTGAAGATCCTGTTCCCGAACGCGCATGCGATCTATATGCATGATACGCCGTCGAAGAGCTTCTTCCAGAAGGATGTGCGTGCGCTCAGCCATGGTTGCGTCCGTCTTGCTGAACCGCGCAAGATGGCGGCGGCTGTGCTCGGAACGACGGTGGATGATGTCGCCAAGCAAATCGCCGACGGCCGCAACAAGGGTGTGTCCGTGCCGCACAAGATCCCGGTCTACGTCGCCTATTTCACCGCCTGGCCGAACAAGGACGGCGCGGTCGAATATTTCGACGACGTCTACGAGCGCGATATGTACATGAACCGCGCGATGGATGCGACGCGGGCTGCGCGGCGGGCTGAAGGCTGATAGCCGGAAATATCAACGATTTTGGAAAGGCGGCCTTGAGCCGCCTTTTTCATGTCCGGGCGAGGAGGCTTTCCACCAGATCAGCCGTCAAGTCGTCAAAATGGTGCATCACGAGGTCCGGGCGCAGGCTCTCGACGGGAACGTCCGAATAGCCGAAGGGCACGGCGATCGAGCGAACATCGGCATTTCTTGCGACCAGAATGTCATTGAGGCTGTCGCCGATCATCACGGACCTCCGCGGATCACCGCCGGCAAGGCGGATGGTGGACAGGAGATGTTCCGCGTCCGGCTTGCGCACCACAAATGTATCGCCGCCGGTAATCGCGGCGAAGCGTGAGGTGAGATTCAGCCCGTCCAGCAGGCCCCGTGCGAGCATTTCCAGCTTGTTGGTGCAGACGGCGAGTGCGTATCCGGCCGAGGCGAGGCGATCCATGGCGGCGATGACGCCGGGATAGGGGATGGATTCGCCCGGCATCGATCCGTGATAGAAATCCACGAACTCCTTCATCTGCCAGTCGAGATCGGCGGCGCTCAGCTCTTTGCCCCGCAGCGTGAACGTCCGCTCGATCATCGCCTTTGCACCATGCCCCACAAGATGCGTCAAGTCGTGATAGGTGACAGGGGCGAGGCCAGCCTGCACCACAGCGTGGTTAAGGCTTGCAACCAGATCGGGAGCGGTATCGACGAGGGTTCCGTCAAGATCAAAAACAACAAGGGGTGCGGACAAGAAAACCTCTAAACGTTCTTTCAATATCAGTCGTCCGGGTAGGGGAAGCACGGACAAAAAGCAATCGCGACTTTCTGCGATAGCGTGCGATCGTCATTTGCGTCTGGTGCGCTATTTGGGCTTTTGTTTGCCGTTGTGCCCGTGTAAACGTCTCATCGGACTGAAGTCGGTGGCTTTTGCGGCCGGCATGGCGAGCACATTTTGGGGAGAGCGCGGCGCATGGACGCCCGTCAAATGAAAATCAAGGCTGCCCAGGCAGCGCTCGACTATGTCGAGGATGGTATGCGCCTCGGGATCGGGACGGGATCGACGGCGGAAGAGTTTGTCCGCCTGCTCGCAGAAAAGGTGGCGGCCGGCTTTCGGATCGAAGGCGTTCCGACATCGGAGCGGACGGCACGCCTGTGCCTGGAACTCGGCATTCCGCTGAAATCGCTGGAGGAGCTTCCCGAACTCGACCTGACGATCGATGGCGCCGACGAGGTCGATCCGAAGCTGCGGCTGATCAAGGGCGGCGGCGGTGCTCTGCTGCGCGAGAAGATCGTCGCCTGTGCATCCGCACGCATGATCGTCATCGCTGACGAAACCAAGGTCGTGGACATACTCGGCGCCTTCAAGCTGCCGATTGAGGTCAATTCCTTCGGTTTGGGCGCCACGCGAATTGCGATCGAGAAACTTGCCGCAGGTCATGGGCTGTCGGGCGAAATCGTCGTTCGTTCCTCGGGCGATGGCCCGTTCATGACGGACGGCGGACATCTAATTCTGGATGCATCTTTTGGCCGCATTCCTGATGCAGATGCGCTGGCAACTGAGTTGAACGCCATTCCTGGCGTGGTCGAGCATGGGCTGTTCATCGGCATCGCATCGCTCGCCATTATCGCCGGTCCGGCTGGCGCACGGGTTATGACAGCGGCCTGAAAAGGCTGGACCGGAGCCGATCAGGCGCCGGTCGCGGAAAAGTATACGGCAATGGGTACTGCCTGTATTTCAGGCGGTGGCGATGGCCTTGAAATTGAATTATGCAGGGGTTCGCAGATGCTGGACGCACGCGGACCCGGCGTCAACTGACAGGAGCGTTAAAGACATGATCAATCTCGCAGGTCTCGGCCGTACAGTGGCCGCAACTGCCATCATTCTTTCTGCCGTCATGGCTCCGGCCAAGGCACAGGAAGTGACCGAAGACCAGATCAAGGCAGCCCGCGCAGCGATTGCCGCGATTGCTGCGACCAACGGTTTCGACAACATCCTGCCCAATCTGGCCGAGCGCCTGAAGACGACCCTCATTCAGTCCTCGCCGAACTATCAGGAACTGATCACCACGACTGTCGACAACAAGGCCCTGGAACTGGCTGCGCGTCGCGCCGACCTGGAGCGTGAGGCTGCGACCATCTATGCCAAGACCTTCACGGTCGAGCAGCTCAACGCCATCACGACCTTCTACACTTCCGATGCCGGCAAGAAGCTGCTGAACGACGGTCCGATCGCGCAGCGCGAAATGATCAAGGCTGCCGATATCTGGGCTGCCGGCGTCTCCCGCGACCTGAATGCGGCTGCGACCAAGGAACTCGGCGCGACGCTCAACGCCGGTCAGCAGCCGATCGACGGCGCGACGACGGAAAAGCCCGCGCAATAAAAACCAATCGCGAAAGCGATAGTATCACGACGATTTGCAAAGCCCGGATCATTCCGGGCTTTTCATTTTGTGCCTGGCCACCCTATATCAGGCAGCACAATCGCGGGATTCGCCGGCGGGCAGGGATATCAACCGTGCCCTGCGTGTCGCTTCATTCTGCATCCCCTCGCCAATGACCCCGCCGGGAGTTTTTCAGCATGTCTTCTTACGATTATGATCTCTTCGTCATTGGTGGCGGTTCCGGCGGTGTGCGCAGCGGGCGTGTCGCAGCCTCCCTGGGCAAGAAAGTCGCGATCGCAGAGGAGTTCCGCTATGGCGGCACCTGCGTCATTCGCGGCTGCGTGCCGAAGAAGCTCTATGTCTACGCCTCGCAGTTTCCCGAGCATTTCGAGGACGCGGCCGGTTTCGGCTGGACGGTTGGCGAAAGCAAGTTCGACTGGCAGAAACTCGTTGCAGCCAAGGAAAAGGAAATCACCCGGCTGGAAGGTCTCTACCAGAAGGGGCTCGCCAATGCTGGCGCAGAAATCCTCCATACGCGGGCGGAACTGACAGGACCCAATACGATCAAGCTGCTCTCCACCGGCAAGACGGTGACCGCCGAGCGTATCGTCATTGCCACGGGTGGCCATCCGAGCGCGCACGAGGCGCTGCCGGGACATGAACTCTGCATCAGCTCGAACGAGGCCTTCGACCTGCCGGAACTGCCGAAGTCGATCATCATCGCCGGCGGTGGTTACATCGCTGTCGAATTCGCCAATATTTTTCACGGCCTCGGCGTCGAGACCACGCTGATCTATCGCGGTAAGGAAATCCTCTCGCGCTTTGACCAGGACATGCGGCGCGGCCTGCACGCGGCCATGGAGCACAAGGGCATCAAGATTCTCTGCGAGGACGTTCTCCAGTCGATCACGAAGACCGAAGATGGCCGGTTGGCTGCCGAGACGAAGAAGCACGGGGTGATAACCGTCGATCAGGTCATGCTGGCGCTCGGCCGGGTTCCGAACACGAAGGGTCTGGGGCTGGAAGCCGCAGGCGTCAAAATGGACGAGCGTGGCGCGATTGTCGTTGATGCCTTTTCCCGCACAAGCGCGCCGGGCATCTATGCGCTGGGCGACGTCACGGATCGCGTACAACTGACGCCGGTGGCGATCCACGAGGCGATGTGCTTCATCGAGACCGAATACAAGGGCAACCCGACGTCCCCGGATCACGAAACGATAGCGACGGCCGTCTTCTCCCAGCCGGAGATCGGCACCGTGGGACTTTCGGAAGAAGAGGCGGGCAAGAAGTTCGAGGACCTGGAGGTCTACCGGGCCGAGTTCCGGCCGATCAAGGCGACGCTGTCCGGTCGCACCGAAAAGACGATCATGAAGCTGATCGTCAACGCAGCCGATCGCAAGGTTGTCGGCGCCCATATCCTTGGCCACGAGGCTGGCGAGATGGCGCAGTTGCTGGGCATCACGCTCAAGGCAGGCTGCACCAAGGACGATTTTGATCGCACCATGGCCGTGCATCCGACCGCCGCTGAAGAGCTGGTGACCATGTACAACCCGAGCTACCGGGTGAAGAACGGGCAGCGGCTGGGCTGAGCGCCCGAACTGGAGCCGTCTCCCATCGCAATCTGTGAGCGCCGTGGCGGTCGCGCGCACTTTGGTGGTACAATGGCTTTGCAATCCCCATGTTAACGTTTATAAGCCCGCATCCGCAAAATCGCCGGTCTTCGTGGGGAAGGGTGGTGATTGGCGACAGCGTCGCAGACAGATGGCTCGAATCCGGTTTCAGGCAGCACTTGATGGCGGCAATCCGCTGAGGTGACTGGAGGCGGAAACCGTTGCAAGGAACAGGTGATCGACATGGCACAGAATTGGACCCCGAACAGCTGGCGGCAGAAGCCCATTCAGCAGGTTCCGGACTATCCGGATAGCGCAGCATTGGCCGCGACCGAGGCGCAGCTCGCGACCTATCCGCCGCTGGTCTTCGCAGGCGAAGCGCGCCGCCTGAAGAGCGCCCTTGCCAATGTTTCGGAAGGCCGCGGCTTCCTGCTGCAGGGCGGCGATTGCGCCGAAAGCTTCGCCGAGCATGGCGCCGACAATATCCGCGACTTCTTCCGCGCCTTCCTGCAGATGGCTGTTGCCCTGACCTTCGGCGCCCAGCAGCCGGTCGTCAAGATCGGCCGTATCGCCGGGCAGTTCGCCAAGCCGCGCTCATCCAACATCGAAAAGCAGGGCGACGTCGAGCTGCCGAGCTATCGCGGCGACATCATCAACGGCATCGAATTCACCGAGAAGGCTCGCGTGCCGGATCCGGAACGGCAGATCATGGCCTACCGCCAGTCGGCTGCGACGCTGAACCTGCTACGCGCTTTCGCTCAGGGCGGCTACGCCAATCTGGACAACGTTCATCAGTGGATGCTCGGCTTCGTCAAGGACAGCCCGCAGGCCGAACGTTATCGCAAGCTCGCCGACCGCATCTCCGAAACCATGGATTTCATGAAGGCGATCGGCATCACGCCGGAGAGCAATCCGAGCCTGCGCGAGACCGATTTCTTCACCAGCCACGAAGCCCTGCTGCTCGGCTACGAGCAGGCGCTTACCCGCGTCGACTCGACCTCCGGCGACTGGTACGCCACGTCGGGCCACATGATCTGGATCGGCGACCGCACCCGCCAGCCGGATCACGCCCATGTCGAATACTGCCGCGGCATCAAGAACCCGATCGGCCTGAAGTGCGGTCCTTCGCTGACCGGCGATGGCTTGCTCGAGCTTATCGACATCCTGAACCCGAACAACGAGGCCGGCCGTCTGACTCTGATCTGCCGCTTCGGTCACGACAAGGTCGCCGAGCATCTGCCGCGCCTGATCCGCGCCGTCGAGAAGGAAGGCCGCAAGGTCGTCTGGTCCTGCGACCCGATGCACGGCAACACGATCACGCTCAACAACTACAAGACCCGTCCGTTTGAGCGGATTCTGTCGGAAGTTGAAAGCTTCTTCCAGATCCACCGCGCCGAGGGCACGCATCCGGGCGGTATCCATATCGAGATGACCGGCAATGACGTCACGGAATGCACCGGTGGCGCGCGTGCGCTCTCCGGCGCCGATCTGGCCGACCGCTACCACACCCATTGCGATCCGCGCCTCAACGCCGATCAGGCTCTGGAACTGGCCTTCCTGCTCGCCGAGCGCATGAAGGGTGGCCGCGACGAAAAGCGGATGGTCGTCAACGGCTGATCAGCCTTGCTGACGCTTGATTGAGCGGATTGAAATTGACAGGACCGGGTCGGCTGAGGAAGCTGACCCGGTTTTTTCATGCCCGAATGCCGGGCCAACACAATATTCGGGGATCAAGATGGCGGACGAACATACGGGATCGTGCAATTGCGGAAGCGTTCGTTTTCGCACGCGTGGCCAATTGCGGGAGGTACTTTTCTGCCACTGCTCGCAGTGCCGCAAGCAGACCGGGCTTTACTATGCCGCGACCAACGTTCTCAACCGGGATATCGACATAGAGGGAGTGGACAACATCACCTGGTATCAGTCGAGTACCAGTGCGAGACGGGGGTTCTGCAAGATCTGTGGCTCGGCGCTGTTCTGGGCGGCGGACCGCCAGGATTATACGTCGATCATGGCAGGTGCATTCGACGGCCCGACTGGTCTCGATGCCGGCGTTCACATCTTCTGTGCTGACAAAGGGGATTTCTACGAGATCAACGATGACCTGCCCAGATTTGAGCAATGGAACGCTTCAGCTTGACCGGGTGCTGAACCGACGTGTCAAACCGACCGCGTTGAGGCCTCTTCCGCAGTGATGGATTGCACGGCGTTGCTATAGGCCTGATCAAGGGCGCTGAACTTGACGGCCTGCCAGCGCTGGTAATCCAGGATGAACGATGCAGCCGCCAGAACGGTCTTGCGTGTGCCTCTACCTTGCTGGATCACGATTGATCCGAGCTCCTCCGCACGGCCAAAGAGCCTTCGCACATGGGTGCGCGACAGCGAGTAGTGGGTGGACAGCTCGGAGAAGCGTAGGCCTTCGACCCGGTGATAGCCATCTTCCGGCGTCAGGTTGACCAGCCGCGAGACGAAATCGTCGAGGATAAGCCCGCCATATTCCGTCCAGACGAAGCAGGAGATGCTAAGCGGCGGTTCGCGCCAGGACCGGTCGGCGATCAGCCGCGCGGCGGCGATCGGTTGAGCGCGCAGGAAAATTTCCGGATTGGCCTCGAGCATCTCGACACGGTTGCTCCGATCCAGAAGGTCGAGGCTGCGCATCTGGCCCCGAAACCAAAGGCCCATAGCCTCGTGGCTGGCTTCCGTCGGCTCCAGCGGGCGACTGCGTTTGCTGGTGCTGCCGGGAACGTCACGGACGAGTTTGTAGGCCAGCAATTCGGAGAGGAAGGCGGTTGCCGTGTTGCGGCTCGCCGCGCCGAAATCGATGATCGTGTCGAGCAGCCTTGCTGCGGTGATCCCGGAGAGCGGATCAGCCGGATCGCGCCGCAGGTGCAATGCATAGGCGGCCTGTGTCAGCAGCCATTTTTGCTGGGCGGAAACCAGACGGGCGGTTCGCGGAAACCGGTCATAGAGTTCGATCATATGCCGTGCGCCCATTTGAAGGACGCCGAGGAACGCCGGGTTGGCAACCAACGCGTCCGCTTCCGGGTTTGGTCCCGAATCTGCGATGGTTGAGCGCGTTGGGCCGGTCATTGATGTATCGAAAGTCCGATGGATGCGAGAATCAGTAAAATGCCGATCCAAGTTATGTCGCCGGGCAGACGCCCGCTGTCCATCTTTTGTTGCATCGATGATGCTCACTCATCGGACGGATTGTCCTAAAAGCGCACGTCGCAATCTTTCAGGTTCGCTTCCCGTGCTCTAGCCCTTTGTTTTTGCGCTTGTCTTCATCGCGAAACCTGTGCTCACTTTCGGGAGGCACGCTGTAGCACCCACTCGGGGAATGCCGGGTAACAAGATTGTGTTTCAGGCGGTTCAGGACTGTGGATTGTCGGTTCCCCTGTAACGCTCCAGCTGTGCATGCAGGCGACCGACATCGGCGCGCAGTTCCGCGATCTCGCGCAGCAGCACGGTGTCAATCTTGTGATGCAGGGAAATCAGCTCGACCTCGGACTTGAGGTTGACCTCATAATCCTTGGACGCGTCGAACCGGTCCTTCATCGCCTGCCGGTTCTGCGACATCATGATGATCGGTGCCTGCAGTGCGGCAATCATCGACAGGAGCAGATTGAGGAAGATGAACGGGTAGGGGTCGAAGGCATCCTGCATCAGCAGGATCGTGTTCGCGGTCGTCCAGACGGTCAGGAAGATGATGAAGCCGATGATGAAGCCCCAGGAACCGCCGACCCTCGCGATGCCGTCGGCCAAACGGTCGCCGAAGCTCTGGCTTGCCACGAAAGCCGCGTTGGTATCCTCCGACAGGATCTTGCGCTCTTTCGCCTTATGCAGCACGCGCTGTTCGACAGCACCGAGTTCCGCGCTGGTCTTACCAAAGAGATTATGAGCGATTTCATCGAGATGCGACATGGATGGGCTCCGTCCTGAACGTCGCTCTTTCTAGCCCATGCGATGCTGTGGGTGAAACGCCCTCTGCGGGCGTTTCATACGTTTTCTACATCGCTGCCGGGAAAAGGTCGGAATGGGATTCGAAGAACCGTTCCGTGCCGTAGCGCTTTCCGAACATCATGTCGTGCTGCAGGAAACGATAGTCGCGGATCAGCGACGGTGTTGTCTTCTGCCGCGACCATGCGGCGGTCTCCTTGCCCTTGGCATCGACGAGCATATAGCGGTCGATGACATGGTACTTGTCGAAGACGTTGCCGAGGAAGCCGGTATAGTAGGGATGCTCGAAGCCGCCCTGCTTGAGGATCTGGTAGGACAGGAAGGCCGGGCTGATCGTGCCGATATCCTTGACCGGGCCGGTCTTGTTCGACCAGACGACCAGTGGCGTTTCGTGCTGCGCCTTCATCTGCTCCAGCGAGCCCTTCCGCGATGCCGTGACGTCATTCATGAAGCCGGTGTTCGGATAGACGGTGTTGAGCGGCGGCAGATGATCGCCGAAGAGAACGACGATCGTCTCGCGGTCGCGTTCCTTGGCCCAGTCCATCAGCATCTTCAGGCTGTCATCGGCTTCCTTGATGCCCTGCGCATAGGTGGCCAGCACCTGGCGATCCACCTCCGGCAGATTGCCTTCGACCTTGATCGTGTTCTTGGCGTAGCGGTTTGCCTCATAGGGGCCATGGCCCTGCAGGGTCACCGTGAAGAAGAAGAACGGATCGCGCAGTTGATCGGCTTGGCGGATGATTTCCTTGGTCAGCGATTCATCGGATGCAAAGATGCCGCGCTTCTGCATGACGGGCATGTTTTCTTCCGACTTGAACTGTTCGAAGCCGAAGGCCTTGTAGACGGCGCTGCGGTTCCAGAACCACTTCTGGAACGGGTGCACGGCGCGCGCGACATAACCTTCGCCGCGGAAGAAGGTCGCCAGCGACGGGATCGGATTGCGGATATACTGCTGATAGGGAATGCTGCCATAGGGCAGGAATGCGTTGGAGAAGCCCGTCAGCGCCTCGAACTCGACATTGGCGGTCATGCCGCCAAATTCCGGCGAGAAGACGTTACCCGACTGCATGGCGCGGATCGTCGGCATCGGATCGGGCGAGAGCTTGACGTTGGGAAGGCGCGTCGGATCCCAGAAGGATTCGCTCATCAGCACAATGACATCGGGCTTGCCGCGATGCGTCGTGCCGGCCGGAACCGGCTTGACCGGGATCGTGTCGATCGCATCCGACATGTAGCCGGCAGGCGCGGTGACGTTCGCCATCGGCAGGTTCAGGGCAAAGGCCATCAGGAAGCCGTTGTGGCGATAGTTCTCCGTCTGGTCCCACATGATCGGGATGACCTGCAGGCGGTCGCGCACCCAGGAGAAATTGTTGTAGTCCATGATGTGGTAGAAGAAGCCGAGAAGCGGTAGGGCAACGGCCAGCCGCGCCAGCCGCTGGCGGCGGGTCAGCACGGGGAAGCGGCGCCAGGCGAAACGGACGAGCCAGGCCAGCGCCACCAGTGCGATGATGATGCCGACCACGACGCCCACGAAGGTCCACGGGCGATCCTTGATGAGGACCGGCATCAGTTCCATGATCTGGCGGCCGAACAGAAAGTCGGTCGGGTAAAGCGGGTCGGACAGGAAGATCTGCTTCTGATGGCTGACCAGCGCCGGGATCAGCGCCAGTGGCGCGATCAGGATGACGCCGTAATTTTCACGCGAAAAGACTGCATCGAGCGCGATGAAGAGCAGGAAGAAGACGCCGATCGTCGTCCAGGCCGGGCGGGCTGGATCGAGGAAGAAAGACACGACTTCCGCAATGGAGTCACGGGCGATCCACTCTACAATAAAAATCATGGCTATAGAGAAGAGCAGCGTGACCGACAGGCGGCGTGCGAAGGACAGTGCCTTGCGGGAGCGCGCGCCCGTGCCGATCTGCGGGACATAGACATCGGAAACGCTGACCGCGGTTACTGCCGATTCAAAACTGGCCAAGGCCGTCTCCAATTTTCACAAAACTTTCGTAAGGGTGTCATACAGATGTCATCTTGAACGCAAGATGAATAAGTCAAGCAGGGCGAGTTACCCACTGCGCAACAAACACATGGAAGCCCTGCCGCGGCTGGGTTTTGCGTGTGCCGGAAAAGAATCCGGGTAAGGGTCTGCGGGGTGTTGCGGCGATTTTTTTCTGTTTCGGCAGTGGCTAAACGGGTATTTTTGCGAGGAATACGCTAAACAGCTTTGCGGGTGCCGCCGCATCCGCGAATGCAGATTTAAGCACAGGCCTGTTCATGACCGCGCAAAAGATGATTTCCAATACGCTCCGCATCGCCGTTGCACAGCTCAACCCGACTGTGGGCGATGTTGCCGGCAACCTTGCCAAGGCCCGCGACGCGCGCGCCGATGCAGCGCGCAGCGGCGCTGACCTGCTGCTGCTGACGGAACTGTTCATCTCAGGCTATCCGCCGGAGGATCTGGTCTTAAAGCCGGCTTTCCTAAATGCCTGCCAGAAGGCGGTCGATGCGCTGGCCGCCGATACGGCCGATGGCGGGCCGGGTGTTATCATTGGCTATCCGCGTCAAGGCGAAACGGGGCGGCACAATTCGGTGGCTGTCCTTGATGATGGCCGGGTCCTCGTCGTCCGCGACAAGATCGACCTGCCGAACTATGGCGAGTTTGACGAGAAGCGTGTTTTCACCGAAGGCGCCATGCCGGGTCCGGTCAATTTCCGCGGCGTGCGGCTCGGTATCCCGATCTGTGAGGAAATCTGGAACGACATGGGCATCTGCGAGACGCTGGCGGAGAGCGGCGCGGAAATCCTGCTCGTTCCCAATGGTTCGCCCTATTATCGCGGCAAGGTTGATGTTCGCCATCAGGTCGTGCTGCGGCAGGTGATCGAGACCGGCCTGCCGCTGCTGTTCGCCAACCAGCTTGGCGGGCAGGATGAGCTTGTCTTCGACGGAGCTAGCTTCGCCTTCAACGCCGACAAGACACTCGCCTTCCAGATGAGCCAGTTCGAGGAGAGCATCTCCATTTCCGAATGGCACCGGACCGGCGACGGCTGGGTCTGCCGGAAGGGGCTGATGTCACGGCTGCCTGAGCAGGAGGAGGCGGACTATCGCGCCTGCATGCTGGGCTTCCGGGATTACGTCAACAAGAACGGCTTCAAGAATGTGGTGCTCGGCCTGTCCGGCGGTATCGACTCGGCCATCTGCGCGGCGCTCGCGGTCGATGCACTGGGTGAGGAGAGGGTGCGCACCGTCATGCTACCCTACCGTTACACCTCATCGGATTCGTTCAAGGACGCCGAGGATTGCGCCAAGGCGCTCGGCTGCCGCTATGACATCATCCCGATCGAGGAGCCCGTGCAGGGCTTCCTCAGCGCGCTGTCGGAAACCTTCGAGGGGACCGAGAGCGGCATTACCGAGGAAAACCTGCAGAGCCGGACGCGCGGCACGATCCTGATGGCGCTGTCCAACAAGTTCGGCTCGATGGTTGTGACAACCGGCAACAAGTCGGAAATGTCTGTGGGATATGCAACGCTCTACGGCGACATGAACGGCGGCTTCAATCCGATCAAGGACCTCTACAAGATGCAGGTCTACGGCCTGTCGCGCTGGCGTAACACGACCGTGCCGCCGGGTGCGCTCGGCCCGTCCGGCGAGGTCATCCCGAAGAACATCATCGACAAGGCGCCTTCGGCAGAACTGCGCCCCAACCAGACGGACCAGGATTCGCTTCCTCCCTATCCGGTGCTCGACGATATCCTTGAATGCCTGGTCGAAAAGGAGATGGGCACGGAGGAGATTGTCGGGCGTGGGCACGACGAGGTAACCGTGCACCGGATCGAGCACCTGCTCTATATCGCCGAATACAAGCGCCGCCAGTCGGCACCGGGTGTGAAGATCACCAAGAAGAACTTCGGCCGCGACCGTCGTTATCCGATCACCAACCGGTTCCGCGACCGATAGACATTCGAAATTTGGGGGAAAGCATGCGCAGTTCGGTGGAAATCTACACGCTCGAAACCGGCAGCAGCCGCGTCGTCTGGCAAACAGAGCAACTCGTCGAAGCCCCGAATTGGTCGCCGGACGGACAATCCCTTGTGATCAACGGCGACGGACTTCTTTACCGGCTACCGCTCTCCGGCGGAGAGCCCGTGCTGATCGACACCGGCCTTGCGCGTGAATGCAACAACGACCACGGCATTTCGCCGGATGGCCGGGCCATCGTCATCAGCGACAAGGCAGAATTCGGCGCTTCGACCATCTACACGCTGCCGGCGACCGGCGGCACACCGAAGCTTGTGACACAGAACCGGCCGTCCTACTGGCACGGCTGGTCGCCGGACGGCGCGACGCTTGCCTATTGCGGTATCCGTGACAAGCTGTTCGACATCTACACGATCCCGGTCGAGGGCGGCGAGGAAACCCGACTGACCTTCGGTGAAGGCCGCAATGATGGGCCGGACTACAGCCCCGATGGCCATTGGATCTATTTCAACTCCAGCCGCACTGGCCGCATGCAGATCTGGCGCATCCGTCCGGATGGTTCCAATGTCGAGAGAATCACCTACAGCGAGTTCGGCGACTGGTTTCCACATCCATCGCCCGACGGCCGGCGCTTGCTGGTGCTCTCCTATGATGGCGACGTCTTCGATCACCCGCGGGACCTTGATGTCCGTTTGCGCCTGATGGATCCGGATGGAGGCAATGCCCGCGTGCTGTTCGAACTGTTCGGCGGGCAAGGCACCATCAACGTCCCCAACTGGTCGCCCGACGGTACGGAATTCGCCTTCGTGCGTTACGAAGCGGAAAAGTCGCAGTCGAACTAATCCCGGAAGGGTGCATTAACGACATCGCCTGATAGTTGTGTTCGCTCACTTGCGTGCCGAATTGCCCGTTCCCATTCTTTCCAGGAGCTTGGGAGCGAACAGATGATGCAATCGCGTGTGGCAATCCTTATCGACGCAGAAAACCTGGCTGCAACGAATGCGGCGCAAATTTTCAGTATTGCCGCGTCCTACGGCATGTCCGTCCTGCGGCGCTCTTACGGTGATTTCGCGAAAGGTGCTGGAGCCACCTGGCTCGAGAAGGCATCCCTGCATGCGGTCGATACGGTGCAGGTATGCAGTCCGGCCAAAGGCAAAAATTCCAGTGATATGCGGATGACGATCGATGCCGTCGAGATTTCCGCGGCAGGCCGTGCCGATACCTTCTGTCTCGTATCCGGCGATGCCGATTTTACGCCGCTTGCGGTCTATCTTCGCGGTGCTGGCAAGCAGGTGATTGGTCTCGGCTGTGAAAACGCGTCCCGATCCTTCCAGCAAAGTTGCGACGCTTTTCATGTCATCAATCTGTCCGCAAACGCGAGCCAGGCGAAAAACCAGAGCCAGTCAGCAAAGCCGCCCTCTGTTGCGCCAACAACGTCTTTGTTGCCGCTCGTTCAGGATGCGATACGGTTGCTTGGTGACGAGGTAAAGGGCGGCTGGATTTCGCTTGGCAGGCTGGGGGCTGCCTTGCGGGTGTCGGGACCCGGGTTTCAACTCAAGCACTACGGTGGTGCTTCGCTGAAGAAGGTGCTGGCAAAAGAACCTGCACTGGAACTGGCAATACGCGATACCGGTGATTTCGTGCGCGTCCGGCCAAGGATCGCTTTCATTTCGGCGTGATGAAGAGTTCGATTGGAGCAGCTCTCTGCTACCGAGCAGGCTGCCTGAGCTTTCAACCCGCGTGAGCTGGAATGTTATAAGGCGTGATCACTTCGACAGCCGAAAGTGATGGCATGCTGGCTGCGGCGAGCGCGTTCGGCTGCCCTGTTGCCTTCCTGGTCATGATTGCCCGAAACGCGGTGCGGACATCCGTTTTCAGGTCATGATGCAGCACATAATGGATCTGGCGTGACTTGAGCAGGTCCAGATTGGTGGCGTCGAGATCGTGCGCAACGAAAACCGCGCAGCGAAGGCCGGCCGCGCCGAAGGCCGCAAGCACAGCGCGGTTGCCGCCGCCGATCGAATAGACCGCG
This sequence comes from Rhizobium sp. Leaf453, assembly GCF_001425605.1. GTDB lineage: Bacteria > Pseudomonadota > Alphaproteobacteria > Rhizobiales > Rhizobiaceae > Pararhizobium. Next base: position 567,049 of record NZ_LMRG01000023.1, read on the forward strand.
TCGATCGCGGGATTGGCCGAGAGTGCCTGTGCGGCAAGGGCGCCGGTCGCCGCATCACGGCCAAGACCCTCGCTGATTTCGACGAGGCTGACCGACGGATAGCGCTCGCGGATCGTGCGGCGAAAACCGATCTCGCGTTCCTCCTCACCGCGAAACCGGCTGCTCGACAGGGTGACGAGCACGGTTGCACTCTGCCCGGCAAAGCGCTCGCCGATGAGGTAGGCGGCGGTTTCGCCGGCAGCGCGGTTGTCGGCACCGGCATAGGCGGTGCGTGGGGCATTCGGCAGATCGGTCACCAACGTCACGACCGGGATGCCGGCCGCCTCCAGCCGCGCGACGGCGGCGCTGATGTCCGGTACGTCAGGCGCCTTCAGCACGATACCATCCGTGCCGCGCAGGCGGATGCGATCGAGAAGCTGGACGATCTCCTGCGGCCGCATGGATTCGGCAAAATGAAAGCGGCAGCGAAAGACCGTTGGCAGGAAGGTCGCGTTCTCACTCTCGAAGGCGGCGCGTACCGCGTCGGTGAAACGGTCCGGCGCTTCCATGATCACGTCGATGCCGAATTTTCGCCCTTGGATTTCGACGCCGGCCTGCTGTTTCTCCAGTTCTCGGATCGCGGCATGGACCCTTGATGCCGTCTGTTTTCGCACGCCGTCGCGGCCATGGAGGACGCGGTCGACCGTGGCGATGCTGAGGCCAGCCTGAAAGGCGATGTCCTTGACCAGAAATTCGTGCGCCACGCAGTCACCTTTCTGAGGTGTTTTTGATGTTTTTCTGCTCTATATCAGCTTTTCCCGGCGCGTATAGTTCTCTCATCGAATATCAAACGCCGGGAGGAAAACGGCATGAAAACCGACAATTTGCTGAAACTGCGCGCCGATCGTGTCTGGCTGACGGAGGCCGCCTGCGATCTCGACGACTTCCGCACGGAAGCCGAACGCACGACGCAACTGAGCGACTATCCGCATGCGACGGCGGTCGAGAAGAACGTGCTGATCTATGACGGTGCGAGTGTCCTGAAGGCGGCCGCGACGACCGAAGGCCGGCGCGCCGTTCTCGCCGAAATCTGCGAGGCTTTCGCCACCGGTCCCGGCGTCGTCGTGCTCAAGAAAGCGTTCGAGGATACCTCGGTGATCGATGCGGCGAGCGCCATCTTCGACGAGATCATCAACGAGCAGCATCGGACGAACAGCGGTGGCGGCGACCATTTCGCCAAGCCGGGTGCCAATGACCGCATCTGGAATTCACTGGAAAAGCATTGCCTGAAGGATCCGGAAAACTTCGCCGCCTATTATGGCAATGCACTGATCGCACTTGTCAGCGAAGCGTGGCTCGGCCCGAGCTACCAGATGACGGCGCAGGTCAATCGGGTCAATCCGGGTGGAGCGGCGCAATCGGCGCACCGCGACTATCACCTCGGCTTCCAGAGTTCGGCGGTGATCGAGCAGTTTCCGGCCCATGTGCACCGGCTGTCGCCGGTCCTGACGCTGCAAGGCGCGGTCGCCCATTGCGACATGCCGCTCGAAAGCGGGCCGACGCTGTTCCTGCCCTATAGCCAGACCTACGTGCCCGGGTACCTTGCTCTGAAACGCCAGGAATTCCGCGATTATTTCGACCGCAACCATGTGCAGCTGCCGCTGTCGAAGGGCGATCTGGTGTTCTTCAATCCGGCGCTGTTTCATGCTGCCGGTACCAATCGCTCTGAAGGTATCAAGCGCGTGGCGAACCTTCTGCAGGTCTCCTCGGCCTTCGGTCGGGCAATGGAGACGGTCAACCGCGAGCGGATGAGCGGGACACTGTATCCGGCGCTGAAGGCGATGTTGGCCGATGGACGCCTGACGGAAGCCGAGGCTGCCTGCGCTATCGCGTCCTGCGCGGAAGGCTATTCCTTCCCGACCAATCTCGACCGCGATCCGCCGCTCGGCGGGCTGGCGCCGAAGACACAGGCGCAACTGATGCATGAAGCGCTGGCCGCTGGCTGGGACACGGCTGCATTCAGCGCGGCGCGGGCGGCTCAGTCCGAGAAGAAGCTGAGCTGACCCCGAAAACAACCCGCATTTCAAGCTTCCGCCCGGCAACCGGGTGGAAGCTTTGTGCGTTGTCACGATAAGAAAATGGAGGACTGAAAATGAGCAAGGATCACGGCCGTCTTGACGGCAAGATCGCAATCGTCACCGGTGGAACACAGGGGCTTGGAGCGACAATTGCCACCCTGTTTGCAGAACGCGGCGCCGCCGGTATCGTGATCTGCGGGCGCAATGCCACTAAGGGGGAGGCCAAGGCCGCGGAGATTCAGAAGGCGACCGGAACCCGGGTCGTCTATGTCCAGGCGGATTTGGAGCAGGTGGCGGATGCCGCCAAGGTGGTTGCTGCCTGCGACAGAGAGTTTGGTCGCGTCGATGCCTTGGTGAACGCGGCTGCGATCACCGATCGCGGCACGATCATCGATACCAGCCCGGAACTGTTCGACCGCATGTTCGCCGTCAACGTCCGCGCACCGTTCTTCCTGATGCAGGAAGCGATCAAGGTCATGCGCCGGGAGAAGATCGAGGGCACGATCGTCAATATCGGCTCGATGTCGGCCAAGGCCGGCCAGCCTTTCATTTCCGCCTACTGTGCCTCCAAGGGGGCGCTGGAGACGCTGACCAAGAACACGGCCTATGCGGTCCTGCGCAATCGCATCCGGGTCAACGGTCTCAATATCGGCTGGATGGCGTCGGAAGGCGAGGACCGGATCCAGCGGGAATTCCATGGCGCGGCGAACGACTGGCTGGAAAAAGCCGCCGCCAGCCAGCCGTTCGGACGTCTTGTCGATCCAGCCGAAGTGGCACGCGCCTGCGCCTATCTGTCGTCGGATGAATCGGGATTGATGACTGGCTCGGTGATCTGCTTTGACCAGTCGATCTGGGGCGCCTATGACGGTTCGCCGCATCCGGAAGCGGCCATGTAACATCACCTTGGCGGGCTGTCTTGCATTCGGCAGCCCGCCATGCGCATATCTCCACTGTCAGGTGCCTGCGAAAGCGGGAGAATCGGGAATCCGGTGAAAATCCGGGACGTGCCCAACGCTGTAACGGGGACGATCTTGCAAGGGAACCTTGAATGTTTGCAGGTTTCTGCCACTGAATCCTCAACGGATTTGGGAAGGGTGCAAAGTCGGGTGATCCGCAGTCAGAAGACCGGCCTGACGAGATAGACCAAACCCGCGCGGACGGCGGGAGGTTTCGCATTGTTGGGGATCGAACGATGCAACCTGAACCGCAAGACCGCCTTGTGAGGGCGGACGCATTTTCATCGGAAGAGCGTGCTGCCGTCTACCGCGCCATCGAAACCCGCCGCGACGTGCGCGACCAGTTTCTGCCCAAACCTCTGCCAGATGATGTGATTGTGAGACTTCTGGCGGCTGCGCACAACGCGCCATCGGTCGGCTTCATGCAGCCCTGGAATTTCATCGTCGTCCGCGATGAGGAAAAACGCTCCGCTGCGCACCGGGCCTTCCAGCGTGCCAATGAGGAGGCGGCGCTGATGTTCGAAGGTCCGGCGCGTGACACCTACCGGTCTCTGAAGCTCGAGGGCATCCGCAAGGCGCCGGTCAGCATCTGCGTGACCTGCGACCCGACCCGCGCCGGCAAGGTTGTCCTTGGCCGCACTCACAATCCGCGCATGGACGCGTTCTCGACAGTATGCGCCGTGCAGAACCTCTGGCTGGCGGCGCGTGCCGAAGGGGTCGGTGTCGGTTGGGTCAGCATCTTCCATGAGCGGGATATCAAGGCGGTGCTGGGTATTCCCGATCATATCGAGATCATCGCCTGGCTGTGCCTCGGTTATGTCGATACGCTCTATTCGGAGCCGGAACTGGCCGTCAAGGGCTGGCGTCAGCGTTTGCCGCTGGACGAGCTCGTGTTCAACGACGCCTGGGGTGTTCGGCCTGATGAATGATCAGTTGGTCTGCTGCGGCTGGTAGCCGGGACCGGTCGGATGGCGCAGGTCGATTGCGCTTTCCTGCGAGGGCAGGAAGCTCGGCCCGACCACCCGAACCTTGCTGTTGGCCGGATCATAGGGTCGATCCACCACGATACTCTTCGGGATCTGCTTTTCGGGCGGTTTGCGTGTGGTGATGATGACGATACCGCTGCCATCATCCATCGTGCTCTGGTTCGTCGCCGTCTGACCGATCGGAGAACAGCCGCACTGGCCGGGCTGGCTCAAGTCTCGGGTCTTGTAGGCAAAGGCTGTCGGCATGTCCGCATACGGTTCGCCGGTCGCGGCAGAGACCATCTGGTCCGTCTCTTCGGTGGCAAGCGCGTGGTAATAAAGCGCGGTTTCCGCTCCCGGGCAGCGTCGCTGACAGGTTTCAGCATCCCGCTGGAAATCCGCAGGGCTTGCATTGGACGAAATCGGAAAAAAGGCTCCATCGCAGGTGCGCACACAAAGCGTGCGCAGGTTGCCCTCGTAGTCGCCGGAAAGTCCGGTGATGTCCGTCAAGCCGGAACTGCCGCGTAACGCCGGATAGTCTTCTCCCATCGGGGGCAGGTCGCTCAGGATGTTGCGGTGTGTCTCCGGCTCCTCGGCTGCTGCCTTCAGAACGTCCTCCTGCTCCTCGAAGCAGCCGTTGACATCGAGCGCGGCCATGATGCGGCGGCGGTTGATCTCGCTGTCACCGCCCGAAACCAGATATTCGCGCCGCGCCTTCAGCGTCTGGAGGTTCATCTCCATCTGCGAAATATCGGTGCTGAGGTTCTCGCAGGCCTCTTCATTCGGGTCGCCGACGATGATCACGCTGCCTGTGCTGCATCCCAGGCGCCGGCGCTCGCCGCGTGCCTTGCGCAGATCGAGGTTCTGGCGGGAGATCGCGCCGGTATAATCACGAAGATTGGCGTTTGACGCGATGATCTTGGGCAGGCTCGACAGGCGCGCATTCAGTCGTTCGCACACGGCCGAGGCATCGGCGGTGGTCGTCATGACCAGCAGAAGCGGCGCAAGAAAAGCCGCGAAGCGGACCGAACGGAAGATCACTGTTCTCTCTCGCCTGAATCAACGTCTTTTATTTTTGCCATGCGCGCCGCCGTTCATGGCGGCAACAAGGCGCTCAGTGACATCATAACCTCATTCGAAAACGGTGCAATGACGACCGTCGGCCAGCGTTAACAGGCGCGCGGAAAACTTTGAAAATGTGGCGGAAGAGCCGCGATTGCGGCTCTTCGTGTCCGGTTTCACGCTGCCCGGGCCATTTCAAGCGACATCGGCCGCTCCAGCACCGTTCCGCCGATCTCCGCAACGGCCTTCATCGTGTCGAGAAGGTCCGGGGTGACCTCCCAGGCGACGGCGACGGCATAGACGGAGCCGATGCGGTGCGGCTCGCCGATCCGCTCGCCGGGGCATCCCATCCGCCGGAACATGCGCTCCAGGAAAACGTCGGTGACGGTGACGATATGGCTCAGGCCCGAGGCCAGGCCAAGCTCGCCGACACCGCACATCAGTTCGGCCGCTGCCAGCGTCACCTGGTTCGATGCGCGATCCTGCGAGATCGTCGGATCGATGCAGAAGCGGCTGGATTCCCAGACCGAGGCGCTGCGCACTTCGGGATTGTCGCCCAGCAGGATGGGAAACGTGTCGTCGAGCATGTTCGGGCCGAGCGTCGGCAGAAGCCGCAGTGCTCCGCGCAGTTTCCCGGTCTCATCGGAATGGGAAAGCACATAGATCGGGTTGGCAGCGTCATAATGGTCGATTTCCCAATCTCCGTGCACAGAGACGTCCCACTTCAGCAAATCGTGGAAAACCCGCTTGCGCAGTTTGAACATGGCGTCGAGTTCTGTCGGGTGACGCTTGGCGGCGTGGGTATTCAAAATCCTGATCATTGTTCGCTCCTGTGATCGAAAGGCAGGAGCGAATGCTGTCAGGGAAAGGCGGCCCGCAAAACTGTCGGTAGTGACAGGTTCGAAATGCACGTCAGTATGATACGGAAACCAGTGCGTCCTGAAAGGACGCACTGGTGGACGGGCAAGGGACGGATCCAGAGATCCTAAAGGGTGGAGATGAGGTCGCGCCGGACGGCTTGGGCGACAGCTTGGCTGTTCGAAACGACGTTGAGCTTTCGGCGGGCATTGGTCATGAAGAAGCGAACGGTGCGCTCGGAAATGCCAAGAATCGTCCCGATCTCCCAATAACTCTTGCCGGCCGCTGCCCAACTGAGAACCTCGGTCTCGCGGTGGGTCAACGACTTGCCGCAGTGGTCGGATAGCTGGATGCGGTTGTCGTTTTCGAGCAGGGAGGCATGAAAGAGATTGGCCAGAATCTGGAAATCGCGCAGGTGGCAGCGCTTGTAGGCCGGCCATTCTTCCGTCGGCATATCGGCCTGGATGGCGAGAAAGGCCAGCCGCCGCGTCGGCGTCGGGAGCGGAAGGGTGACGCCGTCGAGTTTGTGGCCGAGATCGGCGGCGGTTGCAAAAAGTGGCTCGCTTTCAGGATGGAGTTTGCGGGCCGTTGCCCAGTCAACCGGTCGCACCCCGCCGATTGCCATTTTCAGGACGGGATCGATCCGCTGGAAACCGGCGTCCATATAAGCGCGCAGGCTGTTCGCCCCCAACGTATGGTGCAGGCGATGAATGGCCAAGCCCGCCGGGAACACGTCTGCGTCGAGGTAAAGCAAATTCGCAATGCTGAAAGTGCCGCGCATCAGGTCGAAAAACCGTGTTGGTTCAACAAGTTTCTCGTTTTCCATAATGTCCAGCAGGTCAAAGAACGCCTGTTGGTCCGTCATGCCGCATACCCTGTTATTTTACGGGTTTTAGCATGGTAACGGTTTCAGATTTTGTCCAGCGCAATCTTCGGTTCAATGAAATTTTATACGTTGATAAACCTAAAATTGTATTTTTGATCATTTATCGCGCATGTGAGCCGGTCGTTGACCGGCTCACATGCTGTCTTTAGGCCGGGTGCGATGCTTCCACCACGGCCAAGGCGGCCATGTTGACCACGCCACGTGACGTCACCGATGGCGACAGGATATGGGCGGGCAGGGCCGCTCCGAGCAGGATCGGACCGACATGCAAGCTGTCAGTCATTGTCTTGACCACGCCCAGCGTGATGTTGGCCGCGTCGAGATTCGGGAAAACCAGAAGGTTTGCCTCTCCCGACAGCGTGCTGTTCGGCATGACGCGTTTGCGCAGAAATTCCGAAATGGCGGAATCCCCGTGCATCTCACCATCAGCCTCCAGGTCGGGCGCAAGTTCGCGGACGATCGCGATCGCCCGGCGCATCTTGAAGGCGCTCTCGGAGTCACGCGAGCCGAAGTTCGAATGAGACACAAGCGCGGCACGTGGCGTGATGCCGAAACGGCGAATTTCCTGAGCGGCCAGGATTGCCTTTTCCGCAACTTCTTCGGCCGTCGGATTGAAGGTGACGTAGGTATCGGTCATGAAGGTCGCGCCGCGCTGGGAGATCAACAGGCTGAGCGCGGAGAAGTCGAGAACGCCCTCGCGCTTGCCGATAATCTGTGAGACATCGCGCAGATGGCGGCTGTAGCGGCCTTCCACGCCGCAGATCAGTGCGTCGGCTTCACCGCGCCTGACGGCGAGTGCGCCGATGACGGTCTGGTTGGTCCGGACGATCGTACGGGCCGCTTCCGGAATGACACCGAGACGCCCGACCAGCGAGAAATACTCGTCGACATAATCGCGAAAGCGCGGATCGCCTTCCGGATTGACCACCTCGAAATCCGTATCCGGCCGGATGCGCAGGCCGTAACGTTTCAGGCGGGTCTCGATGATGTGCGGACGTCCGATCAGGATCGGGCGTGCCGTTCCGTCTTCGAGCAGGACCTGTGCGGCACGCAGCACGCGCTCGTCTTCGCCTTCCGCGAAGATGACGCGGTTCTTCTGGGCGTTCTTGGCGGCGGCGAAGATGGGCTTCATGATGAAGCCGGAGCGGAAGACAAAGCGGTTCAACTGGTCGAGATAAGCGTCGAAATCGGCGATCGGCCGGTTGGCGACACCGCTTTCGGCGGCGGCCTTGGCAACGGCCGGCGCGATACGCAGGATCAGCCGCTGGTCGAACGGCGAGGGGATGAGATAATCGGGGCCGAAGATCGGCGTTTCACCGGAATAGGCACGGGCGGCAACATCCGACGGCTCCTCGCGGGCAAGCGCCGCGATGGCGCGCACGGCGGCCATCTTCATTTCCTCGTTGATCGTGCGGGCGCCGCAATCCAGCGCGCCGCGGAAGATGTAGGGGAAGCAAAGGACGTTGTTGACCTGATTGGGGAAGTCGGAGCGGCCGGTGCAGATCATCGCGTCCGGGCGGGCGGCGCGTGCCACTTCCGGCATGATTTCCGGATTGGGGTTGGCGAGCGCCATGATCAGCGGCTTTTCTGCCATCTGTGCGAGGAGTTCGGGCTTGAGGACGCCAGCCGCCGAGAGGCCGAGGAAAACGTCGGCTCCAGCAATGCTGTCGGCGAGAACGCGATTGCTGCTGTCTTGCGCGTAGATCGACTTCCATTGGTCCATCAGCACTTCGCGGCCGACATAGACTAGGCCTTCAAGGTCGTGGACCCAGATGTTTTCCGGCTTTGCACCAAGCGTCACCAGCAGGTTGAGGCAGGCAAGTGCTGCGGCACCCGCACCGGACGTGACAATCTTTGCTTTCGCGATATCCTTGCCGGCGAGTTCGAGGCCGTTGAGGATGGCGGCGGCGACTATGATGGCGGTTCCGTGCTGATCGTCGTGGAAGACTGGGATATCCATCTTCTCACGCAAACGGCGCTCGACCTCAAAACATTCCGGAGCCTTGATGTCCTCGAGGTTGATGCCGCCGAAGGTGGGTTCCAGCGCCGAGACGACGCTGACCATCTGGTCGATTTCAGGCGCGTCGATTTCGATGTCGAAGACGTCGATGCCGGCAAATTTCTTGAACAGGACGGCCTTGCCTTCCATCACCGGCTTGGAGGCGAGCGGTCCGATATTGCCGAGGCCAAGCACGGCCGTGCCGTTCGAGACGACGGCGACGAGGTTCGAGCGGGCCGTGTAGTCGGCGGCCGTCGCCGGATCGTCGCGGATCGCAAGACACGGAGCTGCGACGCCCGGAGAATAGGCGAGCGCGAGGTCGCGCTGGTTGCCGAGCGGCTTGGTTGGCTGGATCTCGAGCTTGCCGGGGCGGGGATAGCGATGGAAGAACAGTGCCTGTTCATCAAGGTCGCCGCTTGCTGGAGCCGTGGGGGTCTTGGCCTTGTCGCCGGTGCTCATCGTGTATGATCCTCGCATTTTGTCGCGGCTCTTTTTGCATGAAACGAACCGTCCGTACAGTTTCGGACTGCCGGTTTATGGCGGGTTTTCCGGAACAGGTGTTTTGCCGGATATAGCCACGGGTCGTCGTGCTGTCATTCTCCTGAAACAAGAGTCTGTTTTTGAGAGGTAAAGAGAGGCCCGAGAGATCTTTTGCGAGGCAGCATGACCAAGAAAGAGCAAGAGCCAGCCATCCGGCACTTCAGGACCCTGTTCATTTCCGACGTCCATCTGGGATCGAAGGCGGCAAAGACCGACTATCTCCTCGATTTCCTGCGCGTGAGCGAAGCCGAGACCATCATTCTCGTCGGCGACATCGTCGATGGATGGCGGCTGAAGCGGAGCTGGTACTGGCCGCAACCCTGCAACGACGTCATCCAGAAGCTGCTACGCAAGGCGCGCAAGGGCACCCGCATCATCTATATCCCCGGAAATCACGACGAGTTCATGCGCGACTTCCCAGGCGTGCATTTCGGCGGTATCGAGGTCGCCCAGCGCCACATGCATGAAGGCGCCGACGGCAGGAAGTATCTGGTCCTGCACGGCGACGAGTTCGATGTCGTGGTTCGCAATGCGCGCCTGCTCGCCTATCTCGGCGACTGGGCCTATGACATGGCGATTGCCATCAATATCGGGCTGTCGGCAATCCGCCGGCGCCTCGGGATGCCCTATTGGTCGTTTTCCGCCTGGGCCAAGCTGCAGGTAAAACACGCGGTGAATTTCATCGGCGAATTCCAGAAGGTCGTCGCCGAGGAAGCACGCCGGGAAAAAGCGGATGGTGTCATCTGCGGCCATATCCATCACGCCGTGATGGAGGATATCGATGGCATCCGCTACATCAACACCGGCGACTGGGTCGAAAGCTGCACGGCGATCGCCGAGCATCATGACGGCACGATGGAGCTTATCACCTGGCGGCAGCTGAGTGGCGTGCCGGTCGTTCAGGAAGACACGTCCGAAGTCGAAATGATCATGACGCGGACTCTTTCGCAACAGGCGGCCTGAAAAGCACACGCGCTGAGGATGTAGGGAAATCTAGCTTCTAGCGCCCTTCCGAGCCGCTGTGATAGATCATGGGAATATTGTTCAGGTCTTTCCATGATTCCCTCCTCTCCGCCTCCGTTTCATGAGGAAGCGCCGGCCTATTTCGTGCCGCGCATTGCCTTGTTGTTCTGCGCGCCGCTGATCATCAATGGCTTTGCCATGCCGTATTTTCCGGTCTGGCTGACCACGCTGTCGCTCAACGATTTCGAGATCGGTATCATCCTCGCCGTTCCTATGTTCGTGCGCGTTGTTACCGCGCCATTGGTCGGCCTGCTTGCTGACAGGATCGGCGAGCGGGCGAAGGTCCTGATCTGGTCGGCGGTTCTGTCTCTGCTGACGGCGCTCGCTTTGTTCGTGTCGCACAGCTTCTGGTTTGTCCTGATCATCTACGCGCTACAGGGAGGTGTCTATTCGCCCTATGTGCCGATCGTCGAGGCGATCGCGCTGACCGGCGTACGGCGCTGGGGTTTCGACTATGCGACCATGCGCGTCTGGGGCTCAGTCGCCTTTATCGGCGCGACCATGCTTGGCGGGGTGATGATCGGCTGGTTCGGCGGCGCTATGGTGCTGCCGGCAATGGCAGGCGGTTTCCTGCTGATGATCCTGATGACCTTCATCGCACCGCGCGTCGGCAAGCCACGTCGTCCGTCGACACTGACGACGCTTACCGAACCGCCGCCGAAGGCTCTGCGTAAACTCGATCTTCAACTGCTCCTCATCGGCGTCACGCTGGTCAATGGCAGTCACGCGATGCTGTTCGCCTTTTCCGCAATCTACTGGCAGCACATCGGCTTTACCGGCACCGAGATCGGGCTGCTCTGGAGCGCCGGTGTCGCGGCGGAGGTGGCGATGTTCTTCGCGGCCCGTTGGGTCATCCGCCGATTCAGTCTGTGGACGATGATCTTCTCCGGCTGCATCCTTGCTGTCGTCCGTTGGATCATCTTTCCGATGGACATGGGATTTTGGGGCTATTTCGTCCTGCAGTGCTTCCACGCCTTCACCTATGCCATCATGCACACCGGTATGCAGAACATTCTGGTGCAGCGGGTGCCCGAAGAGCAGGAATCCTCGGCCCAAGGCCTGTATTTCTTCTATACCGGGATATTCTCCGCGATCTTCACCTTCACCTCAGGCTATTTTTACACTTGGCTCGGCGTCGACGGCTTCTACACGATGTCCGTGGTCGCTTTCGTCGGCTGCTGTTCCGCCTTCGCTGCCTGGGTTCTTCAGCCCCAGAGAGCGGGTAGTGGCGGGAAGACCAGCGAGGCTTCGTAGCGCAGGCCGGGCTGTCGATCGTGTGCGAGAAGCAGCGGACCGTCGAGATCGACGAATTCCGCGCCCTGCGCCAGAAGCATGGCCGGCGCCATGCCGAGCGAGGTGCCGACCATGCAGCCGACCATGATTTTCAGGTTCAGGGCGCGCGCGGCATCACGCATGCGCAATGCTTCGGTGAGGCCACCTGTCTTGTCCAGCTTGATATTGACGGCGTCGTAGAGCCCGGCGAGTGTCGGGAGATCCTCCGTCTTGTGCACGCTCTCGTCGGCGCAGACCGGGACGGGGCGTGAGATCGTTCCGAGAAAACGGTCTTTGCCAGCCGGCAAGGGCTGTTCGATCAGCGCGATATTTGCCTCGAGGCAGGCGGCGAAATGATGGGCCAGATTGTCCTCCGTCCAGCCTTCGTTGGCGTCAAGGATGATGGCGCTATCTGGTGCGGCGGCGCGCACCGCGCGAATTCGGGAAGCATCGTCCGCGGTTCCGACCTTGATCTTGAGCAAGGCGCGGTGCGCGTATTTCGCAGCCTGAGCGGCCATCGCCTCCGGTTCACCGAGGGAAAGCGTATAGGCAGTCGTCAGAGATAACGGTTCGCTCATGCCGGCGATCGAGGAGGCGCGTCTGCCGTCGATCTTGGATTCGAGATCCCAGAGCGCACAATCGAGGGCATTGCGGGTCGCGCCGGCCGGCATGGATTCGCGCAGCGTTTCGCGGCCGATGCCCGATTCGATGAATGGCCGGGCGGCTTCGATTTGCGCGAGCACGCTCTCGATGGTTTCGCCATAGCGACCGTAGGGCACGCATTCGCCCCTGCCGGAGAAGCCGTCCTGTTCAAGCGTGCATGTGACCACGGAGGCCGTCGTCTTGCTGCCACGGGAAATCGTGAAACTTCCTGCAATCGGGAAATGTTCAACGGCGGTGGTCATTACGCGTTTCATGGTTTCTCCTGTGGCATCCATATCTCAGCAACCGGCCGTTTGGTTCGGAAACGTTTCAATCGGTGACAGATGGTGCCCGAGCGGCTATGAGTCGATACCGTTTTATCAAATGCAGCCATCTCCGGAAGACAAGAACAGACGTGACGCGTTCCCAAGTCAAAACCGACACTGACATACAGCTGGAAGACGCTGGCAGCGATGGCAGCGGGGTTTATCGCTTGACCGGCGATTGGCGAAGCGTCTCCATTCACACCGTCATGCCGCGACTCGACCAACTGGCAACAAAGGGCGGTGGGGCGAGTGAAGTGGATCTGAGTGCCGTTACCGCCATGGATACGGCAGGCGCCTGGGTGATCCGCCGCTTCCTGACGAAGATCGGCGATCCGAAGCTCACCAGCGACACGCCCCGTTATATCGAATTGCTGGGTGCGCTACCGGCGCAGTTGCCTGAGCCGGCGGTTGATACGGGCAAGGGCGGCTTCAATTTCTCGCGATTCTTTGCGCCGATCGGCAAGGCCGTGATTTCGGCCTGGGAAGATTCTGTCGCCGCCATGTTCATTCTCGGCTCGGCAGTCCGTGGCGCACAGCTGAAGCTTGGCCGCCACAGCGGTCTTTCCCCGGCGGCAATCGTTAATCAGATCGACCGCATGGGCGTCCAGGCAGTGCCGATCATCCTCTTGATGTCCTTCCTGATCGGGGCAATCATTGCACAGCAGGGCGCGTTTCAGCTTCGCTATTTCGGAGCGGAGCTGTTTGTCGTCGACCTCGTCGGCATTCTGCAATTGCGTGAAATCGGCGTGCTTCTGACTGCGATCATGATTGCAGGACGATCGGGCAGTGCGATCACCGCCGAAATCGGCTCGATGAAGATGCGCGAGGAGATCGATGCGCTGAAGGTTATGGGGCTGAGCCCGATCGGCGTTCTGGTCTTTCCGCGGCTTGTCGCGCTGACCGTTGCCTTGCCGCTGTTGACGATCATTGCCAATTTTGCCGCGCTGACCGGCGCGGCTGTCGTTACCTGGAGCTATTCCGGCATCACATTTGCCACGTTCCTGGCGCGCCTGCAGGAGGCCGTGGACTTTTCCTCCGTGCTCGCGGGCATGATCAAGGCGCCGTTCATGGCGCTGATCATCGGCGTCGTTGCTGCGGTCGAGGGCCTGAAGGTCGGTGGCAGCGCCGAATCGCTCGGCAAGCACGTGACGCAGTCGGTGGTGAAATCGATTTTCGTCGTCATTCTGGTCGACGGCCTGTTTGCAATGTTCTACGCGGCGATCGATTTCTGATGGAAGAGATTCGGACGATGGACGCCACGGAAGACGGAACAGCGGCTGAGACCGCGGAAAACGCGCGAAACGATGCGGAAGTCATCCTCTCCGTCCAGGATCTGACGGTTGGCTTCGGCTCCAACATCGTGCTCGACAAGCTTAATCTCGACATCTATCGCGGGGAGATCCTGGGTTTTGTCGGGGCCTCCGGCACCGGCAAGTCCGTGCTGATGCGGACTGTTCTGAGGCTGCTGCCGCGCCGTTCCGGTTCGATCAAGATTCTCGGCGTCGAGTATGACGCGGTGAGCGAGGAAGAGCGCATGGCGCTCGACATGCGCCTCGGCGTGCTGTTTCAGCACGGCGCCCTGTTTTCCTCGCTGACGGTCAGGGAGAACATCCAGGTTCCCATGCGGGAATATCTCAATCTGCCGCAGGACCTGATGGACGAACTTGCGCGGCTGAAGATCGAGATGGTTGGTCTTGCGCCGGAGGCGGCAGACAAGTTTCCGTCCGAACTCTCTGGTGGCATGATCAAGCGAGCGGCGCTGGCGCGTGCTTTGGCACTCGATCCGGATCTGGTCTTCCTCGACGAACCGACCTCGGGACTCGATCCGATCGGTGCGGCCGAGTTCGACAACCTGATCGCCAAACTGCGCGACACCCTGGGATTGACCGTGTATATGGTGACTCACGACCTCGACAGCCTGTTTTCCGTCTGCGACCGGATCGCAGTGCTGGGACAAAAGCGTGTTCTGGTCGAGGGAACGATCGAGGACATGCTCGCCTGTGATGATGAATGGGTGACGTCCTATTTCCAGGGCAAGCGCGCGCGCTCGATCGTCCGTGACGACCACAAGAAGGCCTCGTGACGGCTTGCGGGCATGAAGTCCGCCTCCGTTTTCGAAAGAGTGATTGAAGCAGGGAGCCGCATGCGCGGCGTCTCCGAAGGGTACCGGTAGCAATGGAAACAAAAGCCAACTACGCCATCGTCGGTTTTTTCACCGTCGTGGTCATCTTCGCGGCCTTCGGCTTCGTCTACTGGATGTCCCAATATGGCCGCAGTGGCGAAATGGTGGAACTGGTTGTCAGCATTCCCGGCTCAGCCAACGGTCTGAGCGTCGGTTCGCCGGTGCGTTTCAATGGTATTCCGGTCGGCTCCGTCCGCAATCTCGCCATCAACTCCAACGATCCGCGCTATTCCGTTGCCGTGACCGAAGTTTCCGTGGATGCGCCGGTGCTGAAATCGACCACGGCGACGTTGGAAATCCAGGGCCTGACAGGCGCCGCCTATATCGAACTCAGCGGCGGCAACAAGGGTGATGAAAACATCCTGCAGAAGGCGCTGGAAAGCGGAAAATCCGCACAGATTACTGCCGACCAGTCGAGCGTGACCAGTCTGCTGGCGACCGCCGACAAGATTCTCGATCGGGCCAACAGCGCGATCGGCGATATCCAGGGTTTCGTCAAGGATGTCCGTGGTCCACTGACCAATACGATCTCCAACGCCGACCGCTTTACCAAATCGCTCGCTGATAATTCCGAGGGCATCGACAAGTTCCTGAAGAGCGTCAGCGCCCTGTCGACCTCGATCACGGCAGCGGCCGGCAAGCTCGATTCGACCCTTTCTGCCGCTGATACGCTGGTAAAGTCGGTCGATCCAAACAAGATTGACCATATCGTTAGCAATGTTGAAAAGATCAGCAATGATCTGAGCGTTGCCTCGAGCGGTGTTGCCGATACCATTGCAAGCTTCAAGAAGACCGCCGAAACTTATCAGCGCTTCGGCGAGAAGGCGACGGCGAGCCTTGACCGGGTGGATACGCTGATCGCGGCAATCGACAGCAACAAGGTGGCCGGCACCGTCGATGACATCTCCGCGGCCAGCGCCGACGCGCGCAAGACGGTCGCTTCGATTGCAGAGTTTGCCGAGCGCATCAAGGGGCGCCAGAAAGACATCGACCAGACGATCACCGACGTCACGCAGATGGCGAATAAGCTCAATGCTGCTTCTAGCCGCGTCGACGGTATATTGGTCAAGCTCGACGGCTTCCTTGGTGATGCCGATGCGCCGTCACTCTCGGCCGATGCGCGTGCCACGCTCGCGTCGTTCCGCAAGGTTGCCGACAACCTGAATGCGCAGATCGGTCCGATCGCCGACAATCTCAAGCGATTCTCCGGTTCGGGTTTGAGGGATATCGAGGCGCTGGTCAGCGATACAAGGCGAACAGTGAAGACGCTCGATACGACGATCTCGACCTTCGACAAGGATCCGCAGAGGCTTCTCTTCGGTGGCGAAACCGTCAAACAGTATGACGGGCGAACCCGTCGCTGATGGGACGGCCAGATTTGTTTCGAGACAGTTGATGTCTTTACCGGAATCAGGCTTTGCCACACGGGTGGTTCCATGCGTGGCAAGGCTGCAATCCCGGTCCGGATTCTGCCTCACCTTAGGACAGAGATGCCGCTTTAGGGCTTGTTTTGGCGGGATCAGTGTCTAAGTTGCTGCTGATTGACGAAGGATTGTGTTTGAAATGAATTTTCCGGACGTGCTGTTTGGTTCGAAGGCGGGATTGATCCGGGCCTGCACAGTTTTGTTGATGGCCGCGTCTCTTTCAGCCTGCGCCGGCAAGGCAAACAACGATACCTATGGCCTCTCGGCTTCTCCGGTTGTTGAAGGTCCGGCATCGACAGCCAAGCAGATCCTCGTTCCCGAACCGACGGCGCTGAAGGCGCTCGACAGCGATCAGGTCGTGATTCGTCTTTCCGGTTCTGAAATCCAGTATCTCGCCGATTCGCAGTGGAGCGACCGTCTGCCGAAAATGGTGCAGTCGAAACTCGTCCAAGCCTTCGAGAATACCGGCAAGATCGGCGGCGTCGGCAAGCCGGGCGAGGGGCTGGCGATTGATTTTCAGGTCATCACCGATATCCGCTCGTTCGAAATCTCCACTGAAGGTGCCGACACGGCGATCGTCGAGATTTTCGCCAAGATCGTCAACGACCGCAACGGAACGGTGCGCGCCCAGAAGGCATTCCGCGCGACAGTTCCCGTCAGCGGCAGCGGCAATCCGGCCTTCGTCAAGGCGCTTGACGCTGCCTTCGCCGATGTGTCGGCCGATATCGTTCACTGGACGTTGAAGGCGATCTAATCCTAAACAGCCGTCACACGGTTGACGATCTCAGCAACGCCCTGGACCGAGATTGCAGCCTCGTAGGCTCTTTCGATCTCTTCTGTTGTCGGAACTGTGCCGTCGAGCATGATCGTATTTCCCTTGGAAACAACCGTGATATCGGACGCATCCAGACCGTCGACAAGGCTTAGCCGGTCTGCAACCCTCGTTTCGAGGTCAGCGTAGCCTTGCGGAAAAATCTCCTCCGGCGCCTTGCCGTGAAATGTCCGTTCCTTGAAAACCATGACAGCGTTCTCCCGCGTTGAATTCCACGTCACAACGCGTCTGAAACCGTTTTGTTCGGGCTTGTTCCATTCGAAACAACGCAGATAAGCGGGCCATGAGATTGTTGGGTCACTGGATGAGACGAACTCATCAGCAACCAACAGAGGAGAAACCATCATGCGCAAGGTCATCATTTCCGCCACTGTCGCCGTTATCGCAGCAGTTTCGTTTGCCGCTCCCTCACAGGCCGGCGGCTTCTCCATCGGCTTCGGCCACGGCCATCATGGCCACCATGGCCATCATCACGGCGGCAGCGTCTCGATCGGCTTCTATGATGGCGGTTACTACGGCGGCGGCTACTACGAGCCGTCCTGCTACATCAAGAAGGTGAAGCGCTGGGACAAGTGGGGTAACCTGCGCATCAAGAAGATCCGTATCTGCGATTGATCTTCCCATTTCCCTGAAACAAAAAACCGGCCGTTCGCGCAGCCGGTTTTTTCGTTTGAGCAGAGGGCAGTCAGGGCCAGCGAACGACCGGCGGCATTGACGACAGGATGGAATTGACGTTGCCACCGGTCTTCAGGCCGAAGATCGTGCCCCGGTCATAGAGCAGGTTGAACTCGACATAACGGCCACGGCGCACCAGCTGCTCGTCGCGGTCCTCTTCCGTCCAAGGATTGTTGAAGTTGGCGCGCACGATCTTCGGATAGACCATGCTGAAGGCCTTGCCCACATCTTGGGTGAAGGCGAAGTCGGCATCCCAACCGCCTTTTTCCTCGCCCGAATGCTGCCAGTCGAAGAAGATGCCACCCGTGCCGCGCGGTTCGTTGCGGTGCTTCAAAAAGAAATACTCATCGCACCAGTCCTTGAAGCGCGGATAGTCGGCGACCGGATGGCGGCGGCAGGCGATTTCCATGCCTTTGTGGAAGAGAAGCGTATCGGGATCGACCTGGGTGCGGCGACGGTCGAGCACCGGCGTCAGGTCGGCACCGCCGCCGAACCAATGGCTTGTGGTGACGACCATGCGGGTGTTCATGTGAACGGCAGGGACGTTTGGATTGACGGGGTGGGCGATCAGCGAGATGCCGGAAGCCCAGAAGCGCGGGTCTTCATTCGCGCCGGGTATCTGGCCGCGGAATTCCGGCGAGAATTCGCCATACACAGTCGACGTGTGCACGCCGACCTTTTCGAAGACGCGGCCTTCCATCATCGACATGCGTCCGCCGCCACCGGCACCTTCGTCCCGGCTCCAGTCCGTGCCGACGAAACGACCGGGTTCGCGATCGGACAGCGGGCCGGTCAGTTCGTCCTCTAGCGTCTCGAATGCGGAGCAGATGCCGGTACGCAACGTCTCAAACCAGGCTTTCGCCTTCGATTTCTTTTCCTCTATGTCCGCGGGCAATCCCTGCGGCAGGTCTGGTCGTTCCATAGGCGTATTCCTGTTATTCAGTGCTGGAAGCGGCCGTAACAGCGCGCTTCGCGTTCGGGTTGACCTCTCACATTTCTGCCTTCGTTGGCAACGGCCGACTGGTAGTTCGGTCGTTGTGTCACAGGAACCGGAGCCGAATTTCCGACTCGCAAATGCAGGAATATCTCCCTATCTTGGCGCAAGAGGCTCCACTGATGAAAGGTGAGCTCATGGCGAGAATACCCGCAGGACCACCGCTGGACGGGCTGAAGCGGCAGATCGACCGGCACCGCAACGGCACCGCGCGGGGTGGCGATAGCCTGTTTGTGCGCGAGACCTTTCGGCTCGACCGCGGCGATGCGCGTCAGAAGGCGAAAGAGTGGTTCGATGCCTGGCCGAAAGCGGCCTACTGGACCGAGGTGGAAAGCTGGCGGCAGCTCGATGGCGACCAGATCGAGTTTACCATGCGGCGCCTGCCAACCGC
This sequence comes from Rhizobium sp. Leaf453, assembly GCF_001425605.1. GTDB lineage: Bacteria > Pseudomonadota > Alphaproteobacteria > Rhizobiales > Rhizobiaceae > Pararhizobium. The sequence goes on from NZ_LMRG01000023.1 coordinate 586,133, forward strand.
CGATTGAGCTTTCCCGCCTTGCCTTCGCATGGGGCCGCGCCATAGTGATGGCGTCCATTCCCTGCTCGATTCGAGCCTCTCTTCCCAAAGTCACCGCATGACCGTTTCGCGCCCGGTAATCCTGCGTTCCGTCGTCGTCCTGTCGATCACGCAGATCATCGCTTGGGGCGCGATGTTCATGGCGATTTCCGTGACCGGCGAGGCGATGGCTGCAGACCTGCGGCTCAGTCGAGGCACCATTTTCCTCGGGCCAACGGTGATGCTGGTGGTGATGGGCCTTTGCTCTCCGTTGACAGGACGGCTTTACCGGCGATACGGCGCTCGGCTCGTCCTTGCCGGTGGTTCAGTGCTGGCGGCGCCCGGTCTGTTGCTATTGGCTGCTTCCAATGGTGCCGAACTGTATTTCGCGGCCTGGGCTATCCTCGGCATCGCCGGTGCAGCGTGCCTCACCACATCGGCGCATGTGTTTCTGGCTGAACTGGCGGGCGAGGGTGCCCGGCGGGCAATCGGCGCGCAGATGTTGTTCATGGCGCTGGCGCCCAGCTTGTCTTGGCCGGTCACCGGATTTCTGCAGTCGGAGTTTGGCTGGCGTGGCGTGTCGATCATCTATGGTTTCCTGATGCTGCTCGTGTGCTTGCCTCTGCATTTTTTCGCCTTGCCGAAACCAGGCCGTCCGTCCTGTGAGAACCCAGTGGAAAAAACCGCGCCGGTGCATGGCGGACAGGGACGTCGGATCATTTTCCTCATCACGGCGGCAATCGCGCTCAACGGCTTCGTTACCTGGGGTTTTCAGCTGGTGATCATCGACCTGTTCCGCGGTTTCGGTGTTGCCGAGTATCTGGCTGTCGGCTTCGGGTCGGCCATCGGTATAGTCCAGATGTCGGCCCGGCTGTTCGATTTTCTCGGCGGCAATCGTTGGAACGGGCTGACCACCAGTTTGGCAGCGGCGGCCGTCATGCCGCTGTGTCTGCTGGTTCTGGCGTTCGGTGGCGGCGCCGAATGGTCGATCCTTCTGTTCCTGTTGCTCTACGGTCTGTCGAGCGGTGCCATGTCCGTCGGCCGGGCGACGATGCCTCTGGTGTTTTTCGCGCCAGCGGACTACGCCGTTGTCGCTGCGCGCTTGGCCCTGCCGCTCAATCTCGCCTTTGCTGCGGCTCCACCCTTCTTCACGATGGTGCTCAGCGCCTATGGTAATCGTGCCGCTCTGGCGTTTGCGTTGCTCTGCGCGCTCGGCACGCTTGTCAGCATGCTGGCTTTGAGCCGGCTGGCGCGTGCGGATAAGGGAACGGTATCGTCGCGTTGACGACTCCGAAATCTATTCTTCCGGATGTTCGATCAGGTAGGCGCCGTTCCCTTTTTCCGACAGGGTGTCATAGGGATTGCGCAGCGGACAGTCGCTCATCGACAGACAGCCGCAGCCGATGCAGGACGTCAGCTGGTCGCGCAGGGCCGTCAGCTTGGCGATTCGTTCGTTGAGATCCGCCTTCCAATTCCGCGACAGACGCTCCCAATCGCGCGCCATCAAGGGGCGGTCGCTGGGCAGGGAGGAGAGCGTCTTCTGGATATCGGCGAGCGGGATGCCGGTGCGCTGGGCGATCTTGATCACGGCGATGCGGCGCAGCACGCTGCGCGGATAGCGGCGCTGGTTTCCCTGGCTGCGCATGCTTTTGATCAGCCCCTTGGTTTCATAAAAATGCAGCGTCGAAACCGCGACCCCGCTGCGGGTGGCGACTTCTCCAACGCTCAATTCACGGCGCAGATTTTCAGAATGATTTTTTTCCGTCACTCGGCTTGACCTCAACTTTAGTTGAGGTTTTATAACATGGGCTCCATCGGATCAGCAACGGAGCTCGCATACGCATGAACGAGAAATTGACCATCGCCGTCGTCTACGGCAGCGCCCGCCAGGGTCGCTTCTGCGAAACCGTCGTCAACTGGGCGCTGACGGAACTCTGGGCCGAAAGCGGCTTCCGGGTGACGCTGATCGATCCGCTGCAGCTCAAGAACGCCAGCGAGAACCCCGCGGAAAACGAGGCTTCGCTGGAAGACAGGATCGCCGAGGCCGATGCGTTCATCGTCGTGACACCGGAATACAATCACGGCTATCCGGCAGCGCTCAAGGAACTGATCGACAGCACATATGAGCCTTGGCATGCCAAGCCCGTTGGCTTCATTTCCTATGGTGGTATCTCCGGCGGCCTGCGCGCCGTCGAACAGTTGCGACAGGTCTTTGCCGAACTGCACGCCGTCACCATCCGCGACAGTGTCAGCTTCTCCAACGTCTGGGCGCAGTTCGATAGCGCCGGCAATCCTTTCAAGGCGGCGGAAGCCAAGGCCGGTCTGCAGGTCATGCTGCGGCGGCTGAAATGGTGGGCGAGGGCGCTCAAAACCGCCCGGGGCGAAAACGCCTATGGAAACGTTGCCGCGTGACGGACGCTTTCGGCTTCAGAGCGTGATCTTGCGGATCGCCTCACCGGATATCATCGCCACGGACATCGCGACATTCAGCGAGCGCTGGCCCTCGACCATCGGCACGATGATGCGTGCGTCAGCCCGTTCGTGCACGTGGTCGGGTACGCCGGCGCTTTCGCGTCCGAACAGAAGCGTATCTCCAGGCTGGAAGACAAAGCGCGTGTAGGGCTCGGCGGCCTTGGTCGAGGCCAGCACCAGCCGCCGTCCTGCCGCGCGTCTTGTTTCCTCGAATCGCTCCCAGTTCACGTGCCGTGTCAGCGTGGCGGCGGCGATGTAATCCATGCCAGCCCGTTTCAGGTTCTTGTCGGAAAGATCGAAACCCGCCGGTTCGATAATGTCGACGGCGAGGCCGAGGCAGGCGGCAAGGCGCAGGATCGTGCCGGTATTGCCGGGAATGTCGGGCTGGTAAAGCGCGATGCGAAGCGGATGCAAGGACATATCAACGGCTCGAATGGAGAGGATCAATGCCCGTAATCAATCTGTGCCGTTCTGGCAACAGAAAGCGTCCGCCACCTGAAATGATGAAAAAAGTGGCTGCGACAATCTGGCATATCGGCGCAAAAGATTCTAAGTCTTTCACATCTTCAACGCGAACCGACGGAGGCATGCATGGATACCATTATGATCATCAGCCTCCAGGCTGTGTCCCCAGTCCGTATGGACTGACCGGTTCGCGCTTTTCCTTTATTGGCTTGTCCGCGCACGACCGACCGCTTTCCGGCCGAATACGTCTTGTGCGCAAGAATGGCGTTTTCCCGGCTAAAACTTCGATACGATGAATGCGGGGCTGCCCGCCTTCCTTCTTAAGGTTTCCTGAAGGAGCTAGACTATGTTCGGCTGGTTTGAATCCCGCCTTAATCCCTATCCCACCGAGGAACCGAAGGTTCCGCCGCAGGGACTGTTCGCCTTCTGCTGGCACTATACCAAGCCGGCGGCACCCTGGCTCTTGACCATGTCGATCTGCACCATGCTGATCGCCGTCGGCGAAGTGGCGCTGTTCCAGTTTCTCGGCAACGTCGTCGACTGGCTGTCCTCGGCCCAGAAGGAAACCTTCCTTGAGAGCGAGGGGACGCGCCTGTTCTGGATGGGGGCACTCATCCTGATCGGCCTGCCGGCGCTGGTGACGTTCGATTCGATCATCATGCACCAGGTATTGCTTGGCAATTATCCGATGATCGCGCGCTGGCAGATGCACCGTTACCTGCTGCGCCAAGGCATGACCTTCTTCGCCAACGAGTTTGCCGGCCGCGTTGCCACCAAGGTGATGCAGACGTCGCTCGCCGTGCGCGAAACGGTGATGAAGATCCTCGACGTCTTCGTCTATGTCGTCAGCTACTTCATCTCGATGCTGGTGGTCGTGGCTGCCGCTGACTGGCGGCTGCTGGCTCCGCTGGTCATCTGGATCGCCATCTATGTCTCGATCGTCAGCTATTTCGTGCCGCGCCTGCGCAAGATTTCCAAGGATCAGGCCGATGCGCGCTCGATGATGACGGGCCGGGTCGTCGACAGCTACACCAATATCTCGACCGTCAAGCTGTTCTCGCATGCCGGCCGCGAGGAGGTCTATGCCAAGGAAAGCATGGATGTCTTCCTGCAGACCGTGCACCGGCAGATGCGCAAGGTGACGATGTTCCATGCGCTCGTCTATGCCAACAACTGCATCGCGCTCTTTGCGATCTCGGCGCTCGGCATCTATTTCTGGATGACCAGCGGCATGTCGGTCGGCTCGATCGCCATTGCGGTATCGCTTGCCATGCGCATCAACGGCATGTCGCAATGGGTGATGTGGGAAGTCTCGGCCTTGTTCGAAAACATCGGCACCGTCTATGACGGCATGAGCATGATGACCAAGGCGCACGACATTGTCGACAACGATGATGCAAAGGCGCTGAAGGCGTCTGAGGGTGCGATCGCGTTTGAAAACATCCGCTTCCACTACGGCAAGAACAAGGGCGTGATCGACAATCTCTCGCTTTCCATCAAGCCGGGCGAGAAGATCGGCCTTGTCGGACGTTCCGGTGCCGGCAAGACAACGCTGATGAACGTGTTGTTGCGCTTCTACGATCTCGAAGGCGGGGCGATCCGGATCGACGGGCAGGATATTTCTGCGGTGACGCAGGACAGCCTGCGCGGGCAGATCGGTGTGGTGACGCAGGATACGTCGCTGCTCCACCGCTCGATCCGCGACAACATCGCCTACGGCCATCCAGAAGCGACCGATGCTGAGATCACGGCGGCCGCCAAACGGGCCAATGCCTGGGACTTCATCGAGCAACTCGAGGATAACCAGGGCCGCAGGGGGCTGGACGCACAGGTCGGCGAACGGGGCGTCAAGCTCTCCGGCGGCCAGCGCCAGCGGATCGCGATCGCCCGTGTCTTCCTGAAGGACGCGCCGATCCTGATCCTCGACGAGGCGACCTCGGCGCTCGATTCGGAAGTGGAAGCCGCGATCCAGGAAAACCTGTTCGCGCTGATGGCAGGCAAGACGGTGATCGCCATTGCCCACCGCCTGTCGACGCTGACCGAAATGGACCGGCTGGTCATCCTCGAATCCGGCAAGATCGTCGAGACCGGCAGCCATGCCGAACTGATCGCGCGCCGAGGCCTTTATGCCGATCTCTGGTCACGCCAGTCCGGGGGATTCCTGGCCGATGATCAGGAAAAGGAAGAGGCTGCGGAGTAAAACTTACGCCCTCCCTGCCAGATGCGGGGAGGGCGTTTTTCTGACACGGATCACCGTCGATCCGCATTGCCAATTTGTAATCTCGCGCGCCAACATTTTGCATTGCCGCATTTCCCCCAAGGCCTATATCTGAGCCATGTTGCGCGCCGTCTTTGCCCTGTTTGAAAACTGGATTCAGCCCTTCGCTGAGCGGGATGGCCTGCAGCCGCCGGAAAGGCTTATTCCCTATATCTGGTTCTACATTCGGCAGGCCAAGGCGCCGTTCATCGCCATGCTCGTGCTGGGCGGCATGACGGCGGCGATCGAGGCGACGCTGTTCTGGTTCGTCGGCCGGCTCGTCGATATCCTGGCGACCGTCAAGCCGGGCGACGGCTGGAACGGGCTGCTGGCGGCCCATGGCGGCGAACTGTTCGGCATGCTGGTGCTGATCGGTATCGTGCGCTTCCTCGTTTCGCTCATGATGTCGCTGGTCGATCAGCAGGTCATCACGCCCGGATTCTACAATCTGGTACGCTGGCAGTCCTATCTGCATGTGGCGCGGCAATCCCTGACCTTCTTCCAGAACGATTTTTCCGGGCGGATCGTCACCAAGGTCTGGTCGGGCGGGCAGGCGGTCGGCGATGTCGTTACGTCGCTGATGGAAAGTGTCTGGTTTGTCGGCATCTACTCCGTCTCGACGCTGGTGCTGGTCGGGCAGCTCGACCTGTCGCTGGCCGTCGTGGTGCTGTTCTGGTTGATCGGCTTCGGGTTTCTCGCCCGTTATTTCGTGCCGCGCATCCGCCAGCATTCGAAGGAGACGGCCGAAGCGTCCTCCATGCTCAGCGGCCGCATGGTCGATGCCTACAGCAACATCCAGACCCTGAAGCTCTTTGCCCGCGACGAGGAAAATGACCGCTACATGCGGCAGGGCTTCGACATCTTCCAGGACAGCATCATCCGCTTCACCCGGTTCATCACCGGCGTTCGCGCGTCCATGGCATTCCTGTCCGGTGTCATGATCGTCACCATGGCGGGCCTCAGTGTCCATCTATGGCTGCAGGGCCTCATCAGTTCCGGAGCCGTTGCCTTCACGCTGGCGCTTGTTTTGCGGCTGAATTTTCTGCTCAGCCGGATGATGGTGCAGTTCAACGGCATCATGCGCAACATCGGCACGATTCAGAACGCAGCAGAGATGATCTCGCAGCCGGTTCAATTGGTGGACACGGCTGCAGCTCCCAACCTCGTCGTCGAAAGCCCCTCGGTCCGGTTCGAGAACATCTGCTTCCACTATGGCAAGGGCAAAGGCGTCATCGACAATCTGTCGCTCACCATCCGGCCGGGCGAGAAGGTCGGCATCGTCGGTCGCTCGGGCGCAGGCAAGACCACGCTCGTCAACCTGCTTCTCCGGTTCTACGATCTCGAAGCCGGGCGTATCCTCATCGACGGGCAGGACATCGCCAAGGTGCGGCAGGAATCGCTGCGCACGCAGATTGGCGTCGTCAGCCAGGATACGTCGCTGCTGCATCGCTCGATCCGCGACAATATCCTCTTCGGCCGGCCGGATGCGGACGAGGAGGGGCTGCGGCAAGCCGCGAGGAAGGCTGAGGCCTTGGGGTTTATTGAGCGTCTGCAGGATCAGCGCGGCCGCACCGGTTTCGACGCCCATGTCGGCGAGCGCGGCGTCAAGCTGTCCGGCGGTCAGCGCCAGCGGATCGCGATTGCCCGCGTCATGCTCAAGGATGCGCCGATTCTGGTGCTGGACGAGGCGACGTCGGCGCTTGATTCGGAAGTCGAAGCGGCGATCCAGTCCAATCTCGACCGTCTTATGCATGGGAAAACCGTGCTTGCCATCGCCCATCGGCTTTCGACCATCGCGGCACTCGATCGCCTGATCGTTGTCGAGGAAGGGCGGATCGTCGAGGACGGAACCCACGACCAGTTGGTCGCCGCTGGTGGTCTGTATGCCGACCTCTGGCTGCGTCAATCGGGTGGTTTTCTGGCGCGGGATGCCGCCGCCGAATAGCGGTGACAAAAAGCCGCGCTTGCACCCTGCGAAGAGCCTTCTTCCTGCGAGCGCAACCCTGAAAAGCGGTTTGCGAACATTGGCTTCGGTTTTCCCGCGACATTGTGGCTCACCTCTTGTCCTCAAGGCTGGACATCCCATGCGATCAAGCATAGAACCCGCCGGATTGCCGGGGAATCTGCCGTTATTTTGACGCGCGAGGTTTACCCGGTTTTGATGCATGAGCCGAAAAAACGAAAGTTTTCGTCGAATCGTGTATCGGCTTATTGATTTGGCGGTGTTCTTTCGCTCAAGTGGCAGCACGGGGCGCAGATGGACGCCGGGGGATTGTGCGGTTTCCGCAAACATTGCGTGAGAGGATGGTTTAGCCGTGAGCGAACACGAGATATCAAGCGAAACCCTGAGCGAGCCTACTCGCCGTGACTTCCTGTATCTGACGACCGGCATGGCCGGTGTGGTTGGTGCCGGTGCGGTGGCCTGGCCGTTCATCGACCAGATGCGTCCGGACGCCTCGACGCTGGCGCTCGCCTCGATCGAAGTCGATGTCTCGAGCCTGCAGCCTGGCATGTCGCTGACCGTCAAGTGGCGCGGCAAGCCGGTCTTTATCCGCAACCGGACCGACGAGGAGGTCAAGGAAGCTGACGCAGTTGCGCTGACCGATCTGAAGGATCCGGTCGCGCGTAACGCCAACCTTCCTGCCGACGCACAGGCGACCGGTTTCGACCGCTCGGCCGGCAAGGGCAAGGAAAACTGGATCGTCATGATTGGTTCCTGCACCCATCTCGGATGCGTGCCGCTTGGCCAGGCCGGCGAATATAACGGATGGTTCTGTCCCTGCCATGGCTCGGCCTACGACACGGCCGGCCGTATTCGAAAAGGCCCGGCGCCCGAAAACCTGCCGGTTCCGACCTTTTCTTTTACCACTGACACAGTCATCAAGATCGGCTGAGGGGAATACTGACTATGAGTGGGGATCATTCAACCTACACACCGACGACCGGTATTGAGAAGTGGATCGATTCGCGCCTGCCGCTGCCGCGGATGGTGCATGACAGCTTCGTTTCTTACCCTGTCCCGCGTAACCTGAACTACGCCTATACATTCGGCGCCATGCTGTCGGTGATGCTGATCATTCAGATCCTGACCGGCGTCGTGCTTGCCATGCATTATGCGGCGGAAGTGACCGTTGCCTTCGTGTCGGTCGAAAAGATCGTCCGTGACGTCAACCACGGCTGGTTGCTGCGCTATATGCATGCCAACGGCGCGTCGTTCTTCTTCATCGCCGTCTATCTGCACATCGCTCGCGGCCTCTACTACGGCTCGTACAAGGCACCGCGCGAAATCCTCTGGATCCTCGGCGTCGTCATCTACCTTCTGATGATGGCGACCGGCTTCATGGGCTACGTTCTGCCCTGGGGTCAGATGTCCTTCTGGGGCGCGACCGTTATCACCGGTTTCTTCTCGGCCTTCCCGCTGGTCGGTGAGTGGCTGCAGCAGTTCCTGCTCGGTGGCTTCGCCGTCGACCAGCCGACGCTGAACCGCTTCTTCTCGTTGCATTACCTGCTGCCCTTCATGATCGCCGGCGTCGTCGTCCTGCACATCTGGGCTCTGCACGTGACCGGCCAGACGAACCCGACCGGGGTCGAAGTCAAGACCAAGACCGACACCGTTCCGTTCACGCCCTATGCGACGCTCAAGGATGCGCTCGGCGTATCGGTGTTCCTGATCGCCTATGCATGGTTCGTCTTCTACATGCCGAACTACCTTGGCCATCCCGACAACTACATCATGGCCAACCCGCTGAAGACGCCGGCCCATATCGTTCCGGAATGGTATTACCTGCCGTTCTACGCGATGCTGCGCGCCATCACGTTCAACATCGGTCCGATCGACTCGAAGCTCGGCGGCGTTCTGGTGATGTTCGGCTCGATCATCATCCTGTTCTTCCTGCCCTGGCTCGATACGTCGAAGGTTCGTTCGGCAGTCTACCGCCCCTGGTACAAGCTGTTCTTCTGGCTCTTCGTCGCCAACGCCATCCTTCTCGGCTGGCTCGGCTCGCGTGCTCCGACCGATCTCTACACCCTGATGGCCCAGATTGGCACGTTCTACTACTTCGCCTTCTTCATCATCATCATGCCGGTTCTCGGCCTGATCGAGACCCCGAAGCGCATTCCGAATTCGATCACGGAAGCGGTTCTGGAAAAGCAGAACAAGAAGTAAGTGCGGCTGAGAGGAACTGAACCGATGAAAAAGCTTGTCACAAGCATCCTGTCGCTCGCACTCGCAGCCGGCCTTCTGGGCGGCGCGGCCTATGCCGCCGAGGAAGGGCACGATCTGAAGGAAGCGACTGAGCACGCCGTTGCCAACGCGCACTTTCCGATCCTGAAGCCGAAGAACATCGACTGGAGCTTTGCCGGTCCCTTCGGTCACTACGACAAGGGCCAGCTGCAGCGTGGCCTGAAGGTGTACACGGAAGTCTGTTCCGCCTGCCATTCGATGAAGCTCGTGTCCTTCCGCACGCTGGAAGACCTCGGCTACTCCGAAGCGCAGGTGAAGACCTTCGCCGCGAACTATGAAGTGCAGGACGGCCCGAACGGCGAGGGTGAGATGTTCACCCGCAAGGCCGTTCCGTCCGACCACTTCCCGTCGCCGTTCCCGAACGACGAGGCGGCTGCCGCCGCCAACAATGGTGCGGCACCGCCGGACTTTTCGCTGCTCGCCAAGGCGCGCGGCGTCGAGCGCGGCTTCCCGCTGTTCATCGTGGATATCTTCACCCAGTATCAGGAAGGCGGCCCGGACTATATCCACTCGCTGCTGACGGGGTACCACGAAGCGCCGGAAGGCGTGACAGTTCCGGAAGGCACGCACTTCAATCCGTACTTCAACGCCGCCATGTCGCTGGCAATGGCGAAGCCGATCTCCGACGACCAGGTCACCTATGACGACGGAACTCCGCAGACGGTCGACCAGTACGCACAGGACGTTTCGGCGTTCCTTATGTGGACGGCAGAGCCGCATCTGGAAGAGCGCAAGCGGACTGGCTTCATGGTTCTCGTGTTCCTGGTGATCTTTACCGGACTGCTGTATCTGACGAAGAAGTCGGTTTACGCCAACAAGGAACACTGAGGCTTTCAGCCTTGGAGAATGAAGAAGGCGGCCCGGGTGGCCGCCTTTTTTCTTGCGCGATATGCGGGTTTCAATGGGGTTCGTTTCTCTGCACTCTCATTGGGTGGAATGCGTGAGTCGAACCTTCGGGACGCCTGATGAAACTGGCTATGGCACAGACGGTCGTTTCTTCGGATATCGCCGCCAATGGCGCTGCTATCCGTGCCATGATTCGCCATGCAGCGGTCGATGGCGCAAGACTGATCGGCTTTTGTGAAGGCGCTCTGTCGGGCTATTCGAAATTACAGATATTGTCGCCGTCGGACTGCGCGACGTTCGACTGGACCGGACAGGAAGCCGAACTTCGCTCCATCGCTGCTTTGTGCGGAGAGCTTCATATCCACGCCGTCATAGGTGCGGCGCATCGGTTGGCGGACGACTGCCTGCCGCACAACAGCCTTTATGTATTTTCCGATCTCGGGACTTTGACGACGCGCTATGACAAGAGGTTTCTATCCAACAGCGAGGTCGGTGACTGGTATGCGCCCGGCCGCGCGCCTGTGATCCTCGAAGTCGATGGCTACAGCTTTGGCTGTGCGCTCTGCATCGAATGCCAGTTTCCCGAAATATTCAGCGAATATGAGCGGATGGGTGTCGATGGTGTGATCTTCGCTTCCTACGGCCTCCCGGAGCATTTCCAGATCGCACTGCGCGCGCATGCAGGGCTTAACTGCCTGTGGATCGGTACGGCCACGCCAGCCCAGAAAGCACCGAAAGGACCGGCCGGGATCATCGGACCGGATGGGCGGTGGATCGGTCAATGCTCCAGCATGTCCGCACCCGGAATGGTCATCGCGACGCTTGATCGCTGCGATCCCCTTTACGATGTCGCGCTTCAAAAGGCGCGGCCCTGGCGCGCCAAGGCGAGGCAGGGGGACATCTATCTCGAGAGGATGGTCGATCATCCCCGCAGTCGCATCAGACAGGAATACTGAAGGCGCCCGGCGTAGGTGACCTACACTCGTGTTGCTGACGCCGGTCATGGGAGGACTTGTCGCTGATGCGACATGAAAAAGGCCCCGCAGTTGGCTGCGAGGCCTTTTAAAATCCTGATGTCGGGATTTTAGCTGAAACGTCCGGCGGCGTGCGCCAGCATCGTATAGACCTTGCCGGTATCCGAGGTGAGATAGGTCTGAGTCATGACCTTGTCCCGGTCGTTGCGGGCGACGTCACCGAGCAGCTTTTCGAAGTCGGCGATATAGCGATCGACGGCGGTGCGGAATTCCGGCTCGCGGTCATACTTGCGCTTGATCTCGTCGAAGGTCTGCTGGCCCTTCAGCGTGTAGAGACGGCGCGTGAAGACGTCGCGTTCGCCACGCTGGTAGCGGCGCCACAGATCCACCGAGGCATCGTGGTCGATGGCACGGGCGATATCGACGGAGAGCGAATTCAGCGATTCCATGACATGGCGCGGATTGCGGTTGTCACCGGCACGCGCAGCCGGCTGAGGCTCTGCGGCGCGCTGGACCGGTGGTGTGACGACAGGCTCTTCTTCGCGCGATGCACCGCGCAGCAGGTCCCGCATCCAGCCGCTGCCTTCCTCACCGCGCGGGCGCGTGTCGGCCGCAGCCTCAGGCTGGCGGACGGCCGGCTGCTGGGCGAGGGGGCGCGGCTGCTCGATGCCAAGGCTGCCGCGAAGCAGAGGCTCGGCATCCAGACGGCGCGGTTGTTCCGTCACCTGCTGCTGGGCAACGGGCTGCGCGACGACCGGCTGTTGCACAACGGGCTGTTGAGCGACCGGCTGCTGAACGGCCGCCCGGACAGGAGCGGCAGCGACCGCTTGCTGGACAACCTGCTGACGCGGCACCGGCTGGGAGATTTCCAGCTGACTGGAGGACTTGCCGATGATATCCGACAGTTCCTGCAGCGCCTTGATCTGCTCGGCGACCGCGCGGCGCATGACCGACGCATTTTCCTTGGCTTCTTCCGGAAGGTCGAAGGCGCCACGCTTCAGCTCGTCGCGGGTCATGTCGAGTTCCTTGCGGATCTCGCTCGCCGAGCGGCGGATTTCGTCGGTTGCGCCGCTGAAGCGGGCGACCGCTTCTTCGACAGCCTGGCGGATCGCTTCACCCATCTGCAGGGCAGCGCCGTCAGACTTCTTGCTGGCGTCGTTCATCAGGCGGTCGATATCCGACAGTGAGGCACCGACGCTGCCGCGCAGACGCTGGGCAACTTCCTTCGAGCGCTCCTCGGCGCGGGCAAAGGCTCCTTCCACCTGCAGGCCGGCATCTTCACCAGCCTTGGTGACAGCCGCCCGCATGGCTTCGCTGGCCGAGGCGGCGCGCTCTTCTGCTTCCGACAGCGTCTTGCTGACATTGGCAAAGGATGCCTGGACACCGGCGCGCAGGTTCGAAGCGATCTCGTTGGAGCGCTCCTCGGCGCGGACGAAGACCGATTCCACCGACATGGAGGCATCGTCGCCAGCCTTGACCACGGCATTGCGCATGGCGTCGGCTGCGGCTGCAGCACGCTGCTCGGCATCGGTCAGAATGCGGCCGACGTCGGCGAAGGATGATTGGATGCCGGACCGCAGGTTGCCCGCGACCATTGCGGAGCGATCCTCTGCCCGCTGGAAGGCGCCATCGACGAAGCCTTCGAGGGCATGCATGGTCTTCTCGATTTCCTCGGACCGGCTGACAAGGCCGATGGAGAGGGTGCGCAATGCATCCTGACGTTCTTCAAGCGTGCTGACCAGATTGGACTGGGCGGCGGCAAGAAGATCGGATGCCTGGCTGAGAACCTTCGAATGATCCTCGAAGCGGCCGACGATGCCGCCGATCTGCGAGAGTGTCGTGCCGGAAATATCCGCAAGCTTGTCGACCTTGCCTTCGAGCAGGCGGGTGGAGGTGGACAGCATGTCGGATGCGCGGGTTGCCGAGTCCGAGAACCGGGCAGTGGTGGACTCCAACTGCTGATCCATGGCGCCGAGATTGGCGCTGGCCTGTTCGATGACGCCGGCGATGGAAGCATTGCTGGCCGACAGTTGTTCGATGAGGCCCGTCGCGGTCGATTGCAGACGGTTCTCGACCATCTTCATGGCCTTGGCGGTTTCTTCCGCGCGAGTCGAGATCGCATTCAGCGTCTCGCCGGTGCGGGCCGTCAGGCTGTCGAGCAGGCTGGCGTTTTCAGCGCGCAGGCGTTCGGCGCTTTCGCGGGCCGCATCGCTGATCCGGTCAGCGGCTTCCTTGCCGGTTGCCGCGTACTGATCGATGATCGGGCGGGCCTGTTCGTCGATCAGACGGGTGAGTTCCGCGGAGCGGCCAGCCAGCATCGAATTGAGTTCACGCGTGCTGTCGTCCAGTGTCGTCCGGATCGTGTTGCCGCGAGCCTCGAGTGCCTTTTCAACATCGGACAGGCTCTGCTGCAGCGACGTTGCCTGTTCGGCCACACGGCTCTGTGTCTGGGCGATGCGGGCGGCCGCGCCATCAGTGGCCTCTCCGACGGAGCGGGCGAGTTCGGCGCTGCGCATGGCGGCGGTGGCGGCGGTCTGTTCGACGGCGGACTGGAAGTCGGCCTGGCGGGCAGCCATGGCCTCCGTGAAGTCCTGGCCGGCCTTTGCCAGCAGGTCGGCCGAACGCTGGGCTTCGGCGTCGATCCCCTGCGAGGCGTCGCTGACCGCGCCGCGCAGATTGGTGACGAGGCCGGCAGCCTTGCCTTCGATTGTGCGGCTGACATTGTCGAGACCGATGGAGAGCGCGCGGTCCATGGTGCCGAGGCGTTCCTCGATGCGGCCTGTGCCCCCTTCGATGCTTGCCTCGATCCGGGTTGCCGCGGCGGAGGTGACGCGGTCGAGTTCGGCCGTATGGCTGCCCAGCGTTTCGGCGATCCGCGTCGCTGCGGCACCGCTGATGCGGTCGATTTCTTCGGTGCGGCCGCTCAGGCTTTCGTAAATGCGCGCGGCTGCGGCGGTGCTGACCTGATCAAGTTCAGCCGTGTGACCGGAGAGGGCTTCCGCGATGCGGGTCGCCGCGATGTTGCCGATGCGATCGATTTCGTCGGTACGTCCTGCAAGGCTGCTTGCGATGCGGGAAGCGGCCTGACCGCTGATCTCATCCAGTTCCGAGACCTTCGACGAAAGCGTGTCGGCGATACGGGCCGCAGCCTGATCGCTGATCTGGTCAAGTTCCGACGCCTTCAATGACAGCGCATCTGTGATGCGGGCGGCAGCACGATCGCTGACCTGATCCAGTTCGGAGACCTTCACCGAGAGGGTATCGGCGATACGCTGGCCGGCATTGTCGACGAATTCGCTGACGCCGCCGACGCTTTCGCGGATGCGGCCTTCCAGCGCGCCGAGGCTGCCTTCGATGCGCGCACCGGTATCATCAACGCTGTTGTTGATGTTGGACAGCGAGGCGTCCATTCGCTGCGTCAGCGTGTCGGCGGCCCGGCTGATCTGTTCCGCGGTTTCGCCAAGCTGTGTCGCCACATGGCTGGTGCTTGCGACCATCCGCTGTTCCAGCGCTTCGGTACTCTTATCGATGACGCCGCTCAGCGCAGCCTGGCGTTCCTCCAGCGACATTTCCAGCATGCTTGAGCTGGTGGCAATCGTCGTCACGATGGAGAGAGACTGTTCGTCGAGCAAGTTGGACAACTGCGACGTGCCCTGGGTAACCGCGACGTTGATGGCGTTGATACGATCGTCGAGCGTCGCCCGGATCTGGTCGTGGGTCGAGGCAAGCGAGGTGCTCAATTGGTCGGCGTGGACGGCCAGAGTTTGCTCGATATCCGACGCTTTTCCGATCATGGCGGCCGCCATGTCCGAGGCATGACCAGACAATACGGTGGCGATCTCGGCCGAGGTATGGGTCATGGTGCCGGCAATGTCGGTAACGCGGCTGGAAAGATTATCGGCGATCTCCGCGATGCGGCCAGAGAGTTGTTGCTCAATGTCGCCTGTGCGATCTGCCATGGCCTCGGCAACGGCGGTGACGCGGAAGGACAGGCTGTCGGCGATCTCTTCGGTGCGGGCGCTCAGGGTGTCTGCCATTTCCGTCGCGCGAGCGGACATCGTACCGGTCATTTCGGCCGAGCGGTCGCTCAGCATGGTATCGAGCGCTGCCGTCTGCGTGGCGAGCGTATCGCCCAAAATACGGCTGCGTTCGGTAAGGACTGCGTCCAGGCGTTCCGTCGTGCCGCCGATCGCGTTTTCGATGGCGCCCGTCGAGGATGACAAGACATTGGAAAGCGTACCTGTCCGCTCCGTCAGGATGCTGTCGATCCGCTCGGCAGTGCCCTCGAAGGCATTGTCTATGGCGGTCGTGGACGAGGTCAGCACGCTCGCGAGCGCACCGGTGCGCTGCGCCAGGATGGTGTCGATGCGTTCGGCGCTCCCGTCGAGAGCGATGTCAATGGCTGCAGTGGAGGACGCCAGCGCGCCGCTGAGTGCATCCGTGCGCTCCGCCAGAATAGCATCGATCCTCCCGGCAGACCCTTCTAGAGCGCTGTCGATAGCTGCAGTCGAGGACGCCAGTGTGCCGGTCAGCACATCCGTCCGTTGGGACAGGATGGCATCGATCCGCTCGGCGGTTCCGTCGAAAGCGCTGTTGATGGCTGCCGTCGAGGATGACAGCACACCCGTCAACGCACCGGTACGCTCCGACAGGATGGTTTCGATCCGCTCGGCAGTTCCTTCGAAGGCGCTGTCGATCAGTTCCGAACTTGTCGCCATCAGGGTCGAGAGTTCCATCGTCCGTTCCGACAGGGTGTTGTCGAGACGATGCTGGCTCGTGGCAATCGCACTGGTAATCTCGTCGGCCCGGTTGGACAGGGTATCCTCGATCCGGCCGTGGATCGCCTGGAGGCCGTCGATAAAGCCGCTGGTTCGCGCGTTCATGCTGTCGGCAAGCTGCTGATTGCCAGCGGCGATGGCGCTCGTGCGCGCTTCGAGCGTCTCGGCGAGGCGCTGCTGGCTCTCGGTGAGAGCGGTTTCCAGCGTACCGGCGCGCTGTGCAAAGCCGGATTCGATCCGGTCCTGGGCCGCTGTCAGCGCTCTCATGAGCGTGCCCGACCGTTCGGCAAGAACGCCGTCGATCCGCGTATGCGCATTACCGATCGCATCGCCGAGTTCCGCTGTCTTGCTGCTGATGGTGTTTTCGATAAAGTCCTGGGTCGTGCCCAGCGTCGTCGCCAGCGTCAGGGACTGTTCCGAGAGCGCCGATTCAAATCGTTCGATGCTGTTGTCCAGCATGCCGCCAATCGCGTCCGAACCGCCGGTGACCGACTGGTTGATGCGGGCGAGGCTTTCCATCAGCTTGGAGTCGAGCATGCCGGCACGCTTGTCGAAGGCGGTGGCAAATTCGTGGAAGCGCGAATCGAAAGCTGTCGCCAGCTGTCCAACGGTGGTCGTCAGCTTTTCCTCGAAGAAGCCCGAGCGCAGGTCGAGATCCATGATCGTGTCGTCTGCGGTGGTCTTCAGGCTCTGTCGGAAGCTTGCGCCCTTTTCATCAAGTGTGGCGTTCAGCGTGTTGAGGATGTCGTCAAGGCCGCCGACGATGGCCTGCTGACCAACATTGAGGCTCTCGTTGAGGTCACGCGTGCGGGCAATCAGCGTTTCATTAAGCTGGCGGGCGCGTTCGTTCAGCGCCGCATTCAGCTTTTCGGTATTCGCATCAAGCGTCGAGGCGCGGGTTTCGAACTGGCCGAGCAGTTGATGACCGCGCTTGGCAAGTGTCTGGCTCAACGTTTCCAGTCGCGTGTCGAACTCGTTACCCAGTGCTACGCCGGCCGATGTCAGGCCGGAGAGCAGTGCATCCGTGCGGGTAGACAGCATGGCGCCGATCGTCTGGGTGGCGCTGTTGGAGCGTTCCATCAGAGCTGCCGCGCGCGTCTCGATCATCGAGGCAAAGGCTTCCCCCGAAGTGGCGATCCGGCTGGAAATATCATCGCCGGCAATGGCGAGTTCGTCCTTCAACTGGGTGTGGGCACCGGAAATGGACGAGCGGATGCGCTCGGCATGGCCAACAATCGCTTCACGCTCGAGGCCAAGCTCTTGGACGAGCGTGCGCACGCGCAGTTCGTTGTCGCTATAGCTGCGCTCGAGTGCGTTGACTTCCGAGTGAACAAGTGTCTCCAGCTCCGTTGCGCGGGCAATGGTGCGTTCGATGCCCTCGTTCATCGCCGAGACCTCTCGGCGGACAGCCTGGCCAACTGTCATAATGCGCTCGGAGGCGGCCGTTTCCGGCTCGGCAAGGCGCAATGCGACCTCGGCCATGGACCGCGCTGCATTGCGCAGTTCCTGGGCGCGCGAAATCATGATGGCGAAAGAGAAGAACAGCATCACCGGCAGGATGATGAAGATCGCGACGCCAATGGCGCCCGGCATGGCCGAGAGGTCGGCAAGCGAGCGAATCTGCCAGATTTCCGGTCCATACAGGAGGTTCGCGACGCCGAGGCCGCCGATGATCCAGAGAAGGGATACGGTGGCTGCAATGCGCGTGGCCGTGCGGCTGGAGCGCACATCCAGTGAGCGAAGGACCGCAGCAGGTGTCTTGCGGCCATCGTCATTGGCCGGAGAGAAAGTAGGAGCCTTGGGAGCCGGTTCGGGCGACAGGCTCTTCGGCGTATCGGTGGCGCGATCCTGCTTGGCTGCAGCAGCTTCCGGTTGAGGTTTCACACTCCTCGCCTGGCTGGCCGTCGCGGCAGGTCTCGCGGTTTGGGGCGACGGACTGTCCGAGGACGCCTTGTCGTTCAGGGCGGACTTAAGCTCGTCAAAGTCGATCTTCAGGGCATCTTCCAACGCCTGAAACGCTTTGTCGTCGATCGACTCGTTGCTTTTATTTGTCGCCATGCGGATACGCCTCGTTACAAAACTGTCCTTTCGGACGGAAACTCCGCAACACCGCCTGCATTGGGAAGCACCTCCGAAACCCGGACGGTGAACAGCAGGATACGCGCAATACATCCACGCAGAACCCTGACATGCACCCATTTCTACACGCATCGACGGACAACGCATTGAGACCCGTAGGTACTTCATTCAATGCAGTTTTCCGCCAGGACTGACCCCGCCTTCCGGCATGGAGAAATCCCTCAACGTACCGTAGTGACACATTCACCGGTTTCTTACAATTAAGGGTGTCCCGCATTCGTTAAAATCCTAACAAGTTCTTAATGAAAAATGCGCCCAACTTTGCTGCAAACCCTTGTATTCCGGCGGTTTAACGCGCGTTAACCATGCTGAGCGAAAGCTGCCCTGATTGTGCCTCGTTTTAATCAGATAGCAGCGCCGCTCACGCCTAATAGGGCCAGCAAGAGAGCGGAATGAAGGCAGGACAGGGTACGGCGAACGCAATGCCCGCTCAATTTCCACAGCCTATCATACCCGACGGGACCAACGTTTCGAGACTGTTTCCGGCAGGGCCGGCACATTCGAGGGGCAAAAAAACACGCAAGCGGTCGCAAGCCGTCTGCGTCAGAAAAAAACAATAACAAGGATATTGGCACATGGCGGCCCTCAAAATCGCATTCGAAGCACCGGACAATTTCGGGGGCGCTTGCCCTTCCAAATCGCGGCCGATCGACCTCGTTCATCTGGCGACGCAGACCATGGGTGACAAGCTGCTCGAAATCGAAGTGCTGCAGATGTTCGCGCGCCAGACCCGGCAGCTGATGAAGGAGCTTTCATCCGAGAATGCCGATGTCCGGACTGCAACCGCCCATCGGCTGAAGGGCGCGGCACTTGCTGTTGGTGCCTTCGGGGTTGCCCAGAGCGCCGAGGCAGTCGAGGCTTATCCACAGGATGCGGCCAACCTGGCGACGCTCAGCGCCGCCGTCATTGAGGCCGAACTCTTCATCCTGAAGCTCTGCCGCTAATTTTCTTGGCGGCCTCAGCGACAAACGGTCACGGCTCCCGTGAGCCGGTCGATTGCTCGCCAAAGACCCCTCGTGTTGACTGGCGAGGGGAATTGTTGGAAGAAATCGGATGAATTTGCCGCGTTCCGCCGCCGCCCCCGTTACGGGCGGCGCACTTGTTCCTGCGGCATGCCGAAACCAACGCCAATCATCCGGAAACCATCATGCCCAAACTGACCATCATCGCCTTCGACGGCACGCGCCATGATCTCGACGTCCAGAACGGCTCGACCGTCATGGAAAACGCCGTGCGCAATTCCATTCCCGGAATCGAGGCCGAATGCGGCGGGGCCTGCGCGTGCGCGACCTGTCATGTCTATGTCGATGACGCCTGGTCGGCGACCGTCGGCGCTCCGGAAGCGATGGAAGAAGACATGCTCGATTTTGCCTATGATGTTAAGCCGACATCGCGATTGAGCTGTCAGATCAAGATGAAGGACGGTCTGGACGGACTGGTCGTACACGTTCCCGAGCGGCAGGCCTGATACCTCAACGTCTGAGCATTGCGCAAAAAAAAGCCCCGCCCGTCAGGATCGACGGCGGGGCCAGGAGGGCGCATCGCATACAGATGAGGGAGGGAACACCTGCTGCAAAAGGATACGCCAGGAGAACACAACAAGCGCGATGGTTTCGGGCGGTCGAACATCAATCCGGACCGATACAGTCAAGCGCGAAACAATACTTCCGGTCCACAGCATCCATCATGGATGCAAGGCGTTGGTGCCGGTGAGGAGCGAGTAAGGATTTCTTTCCTGTTCTTCACTCTATGATTTAAATCTACCTGAAATTGCGCGACTGTTCTATCGCTAGAAATCACCAATAAAATACTGTTGACGCGCAAGGTTCGCACCAGTGTGGTGATTCATTTCTTCATGCTTTTGTGATTTGAACCGAAGCGAAAACGTCAGCGCTTCGTCATCGAGTCCAGCCGGTACTGCAGCAGGCGGACCATGCGGCGGTCGAAGTTGGCCGCCTCCATCCGGTCGAAGCGAGCCTGGTCCCGGTCGTGGTCCTGGATTGCCGTTTCGCTCAACCGCGCCACCCGTGCCTGCATGCGCTCGCAATCGGCTTCCGGCTTCAGCGCCATGAAATCCTTTTCCAGCTTGCGGGCATGGTTTCGGGCGATCTCCGCGTGACGCTCCTCATGGCGCTTGATGTCGCTTGCCAGCGTATCCCAGACGAGCGCCAGGTCGCGATTGGCTTTATGGCGGTTCTTCCAGCGTGGCAGGATCAGCTTCGTGCTCAGCGTCACCTTGGCACTGCCGACGGCGCAACGCTCGCCATGTTTCACATAGGTGACCGTGCCGCCGAACTTGATCTTGGTAGCGCCAGGATGGCGCGTGCCCGTCGAGTTCATCATCGGCCCGTGTTCGGACAGGGCCTTGTCTAGTTCCTCGGCCGTGCGGCCGCCAACGGAGAAATAGGTGATAGACTTGTTGATGACTGTATCGGCAAGCGCCGGTGTCGTGTTTGTCGCCACGATACTCAAAAACAGGAGCGTGGCGATGGAAAGGCGGCCGATCGGCATAATGTGACGGGTCTCGGGTGTTGAACTTCGATAGAGCTTGGGGCATAGCCAGCGCAAGCGCAACAGCAAATCGCCGAACGCCCGTCGCAAACCGGAAAACACAATTCATTCCGCGCCTTTGAAGCAACAGGCCGCGTTTTGATCTCGGTCGGTTTGTAGGGCAGGCGGTGGAGGCGAAGACAGCATGAACGATCCCTTTCAGTCCACCGAATGGAAGCTGGCGCATGGCCGAACGCTGGCGCTTGGCCCGGTCGGCCTGTTGATGGCAATCATCAACGTGACGCCGGATTCATTCTCGGACGGCGGGGCTTACACGGAAACGGATGCCGCAGTCGCGCAGGCTCTGCGATGCCTGAAAGAGGGCGCGACGATCCTGGATATCGGCGGTGAATCGACACGGCCGGGAGCCGCGACCGTTTCGGCGGCCGAGGAGCAGGACCGTGTGCTTCCCGTCATCGCAGCACTCGCCGACCAGACGGATGCGATCCTTTCAGTCGACACTTATCGCGCGGAAACAGCAAGACTTGCGATCGAAGCCGGCGCGCATATCGTCAACGACGTTCATGGCCTGCAACGCGAACCGGACATTGCCGCTGTTGCGGCCGCATCAGGTGCGGGGCTTTGCATCATGCATACGGGGCGGGACCGCGAGAAACTGCCGGATGTGATCAACGATCAGTATCACTTCCTCGACCGATCACTGGAGATTGCAGCTTCCGCCGGCGTGGAGCGAGACCGGATCGTGCTGGACCCTGGCTTCGGCTTTGCCAAGGAGACGGACGAGAATGTCGCCTTGATGACCCGTTTTGAGGAGCTGCACGGCTTGGGGTTGCCTTTGTTGGCGGGAACGTCACGCAAGCGGTTCATCGGTGCGCTGACCGGGCGAGAAGCGCAAGATAGGGACGCAGGCACCGCCGCGACGACCGCCTTGCTCAGAATGGCGGGGGCTGCAGTTTTCCGGGTACACGATGTCGCAATCAACAGGGACGCGCTTTGCGTCGCGGATGCTATGATTGCAGCAAAAAGACAATGACGGCAGGGCTTGGGAAGGAAGATCGACCAATGACAGCCACCTACACAATCACGCTCAAGAACTGTGCCTTCTTCGCTCGCCACGGCGTTCACGATGAGGAAGAGTTCCTTGGACAGCGCTTCTTCGTTGATGCCGAACTGGATGTGGAGCAGGGAACCGCGCTCGTCGATGATTCCATCGACGATACGGTTCACTATGGCATCGCCTTTACCGAGATCGAGAAGATCATCACCGGTCGCCGGCGGTACCTGATCGAGGCGCTGGCATTGGAAGTGGCGACGACCCTCTGTTCACGCTTCCCGCAGATCCGCCGGGCGAAAATCTCCATCCGCAAGCCGAATGCGCCTGTTCCCGGTGTTCTCGATTATGTCGAGGTCACGGTCGAGCACTTTGCCTGACATGATCCCACATGATGCTACGCTCGGTCTCGGTGGCAATATCGGCAACCCCGCCGTTTCGATGGCGCGCGCGCTGACGCTGCTCGACGCGCGGGAGGATTGCGCAGTAACGGCCGTTTCCCGGCTTTATCGCACGCCGCCCTGGGGCAAGACGGACCAGGCCTGGTTCTTTAATGCCTGCGCGCAGGTGCGAACGTCGCTGTCGCCCGACGATCTGCTGGACGCTTGTCTTTCCATTGAAAAGCAGATGAAGCGGGAGCGGCTGGAACGCTGGGGGCCGCGCACTATCGATATCGATATCCTGACGTTCGGCGATCTTGCCCAGCACACAGAGACGCTGCAGATTCCGCATCCACGCATGACGGAGCGCGGCTTCGTGCTGATGCCTCTCGCCGATTTCGCGCCGGATTTGGTGGTGTCGGGACGTGCAGTGAGGGATTGGCTGAAGAGTGCCGATGTGGCGTACATCGAGATCGCTGACGCCGATCGCGACTGGTGGCGGAAACCTGCCTGAATTGTGTCTTCAAGGCAAAAGAGCCGGACTGGCCGGCTCTTTCAAGAGTGTGAAGGTCTTGGTGTTACGGCTTGATCGAGCCGACGGCGATATCGTCAACCTGGCGATTGAGGCTGACGCCGATCACCGGCACCATCGTGTCCTCGACCTTTACCGAAATCGTGATGTTCAGCGTCGAGTCGCCCTGCATGCGGGCGATCATCGCGCCATTGAGCTTCTTCCGGTTGATACCGACGACGATCTTGTCCTTGGCGACATTGCCGGAGACGATATCCAGACCCTTGCCATTGGCGCCATCGAGGAATTTGCCGGTATAGCTTTTGCCGGCCTGGCTGATCAGCGCTGACATGGGTTGCTTGAAGACGCCGACGCGGCAGAAGCCATCGAGCTTGATGCCGGCTGCCGAGCCCTCCGACGGTTCGCCTGTCAGATCACAGGTAAACTTGGTGCCCTTGTACTTGCCGGCGACGATCTCGCCCGGGCCTTTCCACTGGCCGGCAACCTGTTCGAAGAACGCCTTGTCATTGCTGCCCGCAAGAGCGGGCGAGGCAGCGCAGGTGAGGGCTGCAAGCGAGGCTGCGGCAATGCCGCGAGCGATCAAAGACGGGCGCGAAAACATGAACAATCCTTGATGGTCAACGTCCAGAATGTGAGGCTACATTTGCACTTAAATGGTTAATGGAGCGTTGCTTTCGCGGTTGCGGGCATTGGCAATCATGCTCACGAAATGTTTCATCTGGCGAGCTGTCGGCGCGGTAATGACTGAGAAATATGGGCTTTCACGAAAGTCTCACCACGATGTGTGAGACGGTGAGAGGACGTGCGTTTGAAACCCGATCGCGGTTTGTTACGTAATTGCGCATATAAGGGAGGCCGATATGACCACGATTGACGACATCGAGTCGCGTACCGATTCTCCGCCGGGCAAGGGCAGGGTGATCTACCGTCACCGTGTGGCGACTCGTCTCACGCACTGGACCTGGGCGATTGCGCTGTTTTTCCTGCTTCTGAGCGGTCTGCAGATATTCAATGCGCATCCGGAGCTCTACATCGGCAAGCAATCTGGCTTCGAGTTCGATAACAGCGTCTTTGCCATGCATGCGGCCCGGGCTGATGACGGTACGGTGGATGGATACACAACGGTGTTCGGCCGCAGCTTCAAGACCACCGGCGTCTTCGGCATGAGTGGTCCGGCAGACAATCCGTCCTATCGCGGCTTTCCGGCATGGGCGACGCTGCCATCCTATCAGGATCTTGCAACGGGCCGTGTCGTCCATTTCTTCTTCGCCTGGTTTTTCGTCGCCGCGTTCCTTGTCTGGTTCGCCAGCAGCCTGATCAGCGGTCATTTGAAACGCGATATCGTTCCGTCGCTGGCGGATATTCGCGCCGTGCCGCGGAGCATTTCGGATCACTTGCGTTTCCGGTTCCATCACAACGGCCGGTATAACGTCCTGCAAAAGCTCGCCTATGCCGGCGTCCTGCTGCTGATTTTTCCGCTGATCATCCTGACGGGGCTGACGATGTCGCCAGGCATGAACGCCAGCTGGCCTTGGCTTCTGGATATCTTTGGTGGCCGGCAGACGGCGCGCACGATCCATTTCCTGTGCATGGTGGCGCTGGTGGCCTTCTTCGTCATTCACATCGTCATGGTTCTGGCGGCGGGACCGCTCAACGAACTGCGTTCGATCATCACCGGCTGGTACCGAACCGATCCAGAAAAGAACGAGGAGCACTCGGCATGAGCCGATTCATCATCAGTCGTCGTAAGTTCCTTACCATCGCCGGTGTCGCTGCGTCCGCCATCCCGCTTTCAGGCTGCGATGCGCTCGACGGCGTCCTGTCCGGCCAGAGCCCGGTGCGCGATTTCCTCGCCTCCGCCAACAGCCTGAGTTACCGCGCCCATCGCATGCTGATCGGCGCCGACACGTTGGCGCCGGAATTTGCAGCGAGCGAAATCCGGCAGGGCCAACGCCCGAATGGCTCCACCGATCCGACCGATAAGGCCTATCTTGCGCTGAAGGAAAAGGCGTTTACCGATTACCGTCTGACGGTCGGTGGGCTGGTGGAAAAGCCGCTGAGTTTCAGCTTGGACGAATTGCACAACATGCCGGCCCGCACCCAGATCACCCGGCACGACTGCGTCGAAGGCTGGAGCTGCATCGCCAAATGGACCGGCGTGCCGCTGGCCACGATTCTTGACCAAGTGAAGGTGAAACCGGAAGCCCGGTTCGTCGTTTTCCACTGTTACGATACGATGAATCTGGGTCTATCAGGCGCAGTCGCCTACTATGAATCCATCGATCTCATCGATGCACGCCATCCGCAGACCATTCTCGCCTATGGTAACAATGACAAGGTGCTGTCCATTGCCAACGGCGCACCGCTCAGGGTGCGTGTCGAGCGCCAACTCGGTTACAAGATGGCGAAGTACATCAAGGGCATCGAACTGACCTCGACACTCGCCCCGTTCGGCCGCGGCAAGGGCGGATTCTGGGAAGATCTGGGTTACGATTGGTACGGCGGCATTTGAGAGGGAAACCGATAGGTCATGCGGAGACAGTGAATCTCCTGCAATCATGTCCGACGGTATTGGTCTTAACCGGGAAGGCTATCAATCCGAGGGATGTTTTCCAGACCTTCGTCCCATTCCGCCCTGCTTGCGACGCAGATATGCGCGGTCGGCTTGATGTCGATCGCGCTATCGACGCTTCCGGCCGGAACAACCAGCAAAACGTCGTTCAATTGAACGCTCGGAAGAGCGGACCCGCATTCGATACAGAAGCTTTTCTCGTGCCGGGTATTCGGTACTTTGTAGGTCCTGATGCTGCCCTCACCGGAAATCCAATTCAGCGTAGCTTTCGACGAAAACAGATTGGCCGCATGCGCCGACCCCGTGTCCTTTCGACAACGTGAGCAGTGACACAGGAAGAAGCTCTCGAACCCACCTGATATTTCGAATGTGACGGTACCGCACAAACAGGATCCGCTGGTGGTTGCGGCCATGATGATACCCCCTGTTCGTTCCAAGCGGAATCGCTGCAGCCGTTCTCTCTCGCCGTATTAAAGAGGGCCGGCACCCGAGGTGCAACGACCTATTTGCCATCGTCCTCGGACATTCTCGGCCGGGAACTGCCCGGCGTCAGGTCGCCGATGAAATCGCCGATGCCGGGGCGCTTCAAGGCCTTGAAGGGCATGGGCCGGCATAGGTCCATGGCTGCGATGCCGATACGGGCGGTCATCAGGCCGTTGATCACGCCTTCGCCGAGCCGGGCCGAGAGTTTCGAGGCAAGTCCATGGCCCAGCACCTGCTGTATCAGGCTGTCACCGACCGCGATCGAGCCGGTCACCGCAAGATGAGCGATGACATCGCGCATCAAGCGCAACAGCCCGAACGTGCCCGGCCTGCCGCCATACAAGTCCGCCATGGCGCGGATCAGGCGGGCGGATTCGTAGATGACATAGCCGAGATCGACCAGCGCGCGTGGGCTGACGGCGGTAACGATCGAGACGCGCTTGGAGGCATTCAGGATCAGGCTGCGGGCCTGCCGGTCGAGCGGCGTCAGCAATTCGCGCTCCGTCAGATCGAGCAGATGGGGGCCGTCGATGATCTCCGTGTCCGTTTCCTTGAGGCGCGACCGTCCGCGTGCCGTCTCGGGTTTTGTTGCGAGCAGATGAACGAGATGCGCCATGACCTGCCGGGCCGGTTTTGCCGTTGGCGCCTTGCTGGCGTCGATCGCCTCCTGCTTCAGTGCCTGGACTGCGTTCAACCGCATGATGCCGGCCATCTCCCGGCCGATGACGACAAGGAAAGCGACAAGGCCGATGGCGGCGGTGGCGATGGCGAGATAACCCAGCCAGTCGGCGCGGGTTAAGAGATCGCGGATCAGGCTATCGACCCAAAGGCCAACGGCCAGCGATACGAGCACGCCGAGCGCGCCGAAGGCAAGCTTACCGAAGGAGAAACGGCGCTTGCGCGGCACGGCTTCCGGCGCATCAGGCAGTCCGGTCGTGGTCGCGGCAAAGGGGTCATTGACATCCGCTGTCATGACGATGTTCTCGCCGAAGCTCGCTGGCGTGCGTTTTGCCGGTTCTGGTTTTTTGGCTGTGCCCGGCTGATCGCTTTCGAGCGTGAAGACGGCTGGTTTTCGTTGCGGAATCTTGGGCGTATCGCTCATTCCAGCCGGTCTCCGAACAGGAATTGCATCACCCGGTCGAGCCTTATGTGCGGCACCGACAATTTCAGTCCGGCACCGGTTTCCTCGATATGGGGCGGCCTAAACCGCACGAAGCTTAGGTCCGGAACGAGGCTCTCCTCCGGTTTTGATTCAAGGTCTTCAAAAAGTGAATCCGGATTCTGTGGTAAGTCTCCGGTAAATATAGCTGTTTTCCGTTCGCCGTCGAAGATTTCGCCGTTGATTTTTTCACCCGCGATCGGCGTACCGACGATGACGGGCAAGGCATGTCCGTCATGGGTGACGGTGGCCTCGCGGGTGGCGCGGACGGAAGCGATTGCCATCACTTCCAGCCCCGCACCGCTGACGCCGATCCGCTCGATGGCGCGGTGGACGAGCCGCTCGGTAATCCGTTCCAGCCGGTCGTGGCTTTCATGATGCAGGTGGTCGGCCTTCGTTGCCGCGATCAGCACCTTGTCGATCCGCTTGGTGAGGAAAGACGACAGGAAGGAATTGGTGCCCGGCTGGAAGCTCGCCAGAACGTCGGCCAGCGCTCCCTCCAGATCCAGCAGCGATTCCGGGCCGCGATTGATCGCCTGCAGCGCGTCGATCAGCACGATCTGGCGGTCGAGCCTTGCGAAGTGTTCGCGGAAGAAGGGCTTGACCACATGCGTCTTGTAGGCCTCGTAACGCCGTTCCATCATCGCCCAAAGCGAGCCCTTCTGCGCCCGGCCCTCCGGCAGGCCGACGAGCGGTGCGAAGGTGAGTGCCGGCGACCCTTCCAGGTCACCCGGCATCAGGAAACGGCCGGGCGGCAGGGTGGAGAGTGACCGCTCATCCGACTTGCAGGCCTGAAGATAACGCGTGAAGACCTCGGCCAACCGACGCGCATCTGCCTCTTCCACCGGTTGGGTGATGTCGAGCGAGGATGCCAGCGACAGCCACTCGGCCGACAGTTCGGCCCGCACGCCGGTTTGTGCGCGCTCGACGGTGCGGTCGCTGAACGTACGGAAATCCTGTGTCAGCAACGGAAGATCGAGCAGCCATTCGCCGGGATAATCGACGATGTCGATCGACAGCCTGCCGGGCGAAAACAGCCGGTTCCAACCGGATGCGCTTTCGTAATCGAGGGTGATACGCAGTTGCGAGATCGCCCGCGTCGAATCGGGCCAGACCCGGTCCCGCACCAGCGCCATGATATGGTCCTCGTACTGGAAGCGCGGGACGGCATCGTCCGGCTGCGGCTCCAATCGGATTTTCGAGACACGGCCGGAGCGGACGGCCTCGAAAACGGGCAGGCGGCCGCCGTTCAGGAGATTGTGGACCAGCGACGAGATGAACACGGTCTTGCCCGCCCGCGACAGGCCGGTCACGCCAAGCCGCAGCGTCGGATTGACGAGGCCGGAAGCGCGATCTGTCAGGTTATCGATCGCAAGCCTTGCGTCATCGGTGAAGCGGGTCAGGAATGGCGGCAAAATGTCTGGCCTCGGATATGCGTTGGATCGGGTGCCGGGCAGGCTCGGTCGTCTGCGATATAGGGTGCGTACCGGGCCGAAAAAAGGTTTTTGGCTGCGCATTTAGGGCGCTCATCGCAGATGTCCGTCCGGCGTGACGAAGGCTGTCAGCTTGCCGGGAGGCAGGACGTCGGCATTTGGCCGTGTTTCAAGATCGATGGTTGAGAGGGCGCCGGGCGGGTAGCCTGCGGGAATGACTTCGGATGCCGACTCCACGCCGATACATTCGCGCAGGATTTCCTCAATGACAGGATTGTGGCCGACGATCATGACGGATCCGATCGCTGTATCCTGCCCGGCAATCAAGTCGCGGTAAACATCGATAGTCCCTGTATAGAGCGCGTCGACATACCGGATATCCACGTCCTCTTCCGTCGCCCGACGGAAAGCATCGACCGTCTGACGGCATCTTACCGCTGTCGAGCACAAGACAAGCTCCGGCTTCAGGTCGCGGTCGGAAGCAATGTCGGCAACGAGTTCTGCGGCTGCAAATCCCGTATCGTCGAGCGTCCTGTCGAAATCGGTCTGGCCGGGCAGGGGCCATCCGGCATTGGCGTGCCGAAGGAGAAACAGTCGGAAAGCCGGGGCGATAGCGGCGGACATAAAGTGGAATCCCGGATTGTAACATGACCGACCGGTGTGTCCGGCCGTTCAGCTTTGTCCGCCGGGGCCTCAGAAAGATCAAGCCACCGCGGATCGATTTTCCGTAAAGTCCTTTTCCGCATGCGATTGGGCAGAGAGTTTTTCCAGTGTTTCGGCAAACGGCATCGGGCGGCCGAAATAATATCCCTGCATGATGCCGCAGCCGAGCGCGCGCAGAACGACGACCTGTTCGGCCGTTTCCATGCCCTCGATGACGCAGGCGCAACCGATGTTGCGGCAGAGGTCGACGATCGTTCGGACGATGTTGCGGCTGAGCACATTGGTGTCGATGTCGGCGATGAAGCTGCGATCGATCTTGATTTTGCGCAGCGGCAGGCGATGAACATAACCGAGGCTGGAATGACCGGTTCCGAAATCATCGAGCGCAATGCCGATGCCGGGCGCCATCAAAAGGTTGATGTTGCTGACGGCAAGATCGAAATTCGTCATGACTGCCGTTTCGGTGACTTCGAGATCGAGGCAGGACGGAGCGAAGCCGCTCTCCGCGATCGTCTTGAGTAGCATTTCGATCGTTTCGCGCGAAACGATGTCTCGCGCAGAAAGATTGAAGGACAGGCGGGTGCCGGCGGGCCATTGGCACGCCTGTGCCAAGGCCTTGCGCAGAAGGATGTTTGTGACGGTGCCCATCATTTCCCCGCGTTCGGCAGCAGGGATGAAGACATCCGGATTGACGCGGCCAAGTGACGGGCTTTCCCACCGCGCCAAAGCTTCGAATCCGAGAATGGCGTGTGAGCCGCTATCGACGAAAGGCTGGAACAGCACATAGAACTCGGCTTCCAGATTGGCGTTCTTCAGTTCCTGGTCGACGCGGCTGCGATTGACGATCTGGCGCTCATGGTCCTCGGAGAAGACGACGGCATGCCCCCGTCTGTGCTGTTTGGCGTGATAAAGTGCGTAGTCGGCGCGCTCGAACAGTTGGACCGCATTGCCGCCGTCGGTGTGCCTGGCAATGCCGCAGGAACCGGATACGTTCGCCGTGATTCCCCGGATATGGTAGGGCTGCTGCAGGGACTGGCAAATCCGCTCGGTCAGGTCCAGGAGATTCGGGTCATCGAGTGCCGCATCGATTAACAGGCCGAATTCGTCCCCGCTGAGGCGTGCGCAAAAGATGCCGTCGGCTGAAAATTCCCTCAGGCGACGGGCAGCCTCGATCAGAAGGTGATCGCCGGCGGCGTGGCCGAAAGTGTCATTGACGGCCTTGAAGCCGTCGAGATCGATGATCCCTACCGCAAGCTTGCGCTGTTCGGCCGTTGCCCGGGCAAGCCGTTGAACGAACTCGGCCCGGAAGCTGCGGCGGTTGGGCAATTCCGTCAAACTGTCCGTATCCGCCAGCCGCCGGTTTTCTTCGCTCAGCTTCTGTGTCTCAGCCTGTTTGGCGACCAGCGCCTTTTGGGATTCGATCAGTTCCACGAAGCCGGCATAATGCTTGAAGAGGATATAGACCATCGCCAAGGACACCAGCGCCATGTTGATGGCGATGGCCGTGAACACCGCATTGCCGGTGGATGCGAAGAACAGCGTGAACGGGATGAGCACGACGCCGGCGATTAGCAAGGCCGCGGTGCGAAGATGCATCAGGCAGAAGATGCAGCCGATGACGGTAATTGCCATGAAGAATGCAACATGCACCTGCGTATAGGCGTTTCCGTAAGGGAACAACGACAGCGACCAACTGGTGAAGCCGACACCGAGAAGGACGCCGACATAGACAGTGCTCTGCAACTGGCGAACCGCGCCTTCATGGCTGACGATGTTATGTCGCGATCGCCACCAGCCAAGGATGCGAATGCAGCATCCAAGACACAGGGCGCCGGGGATGTACAGTGTCAGCATAGGCGGCGCGGCTGACAGATGGGTCAGCGACAATGCGACGACATTGGTCATCAGCATCAGGTAAAGGAGCGGAACCTGTTTGATGAACGCGGCCTGCTGCGCCTTGATCAATTGTGGATTTTCGGCGTCGACGGCCAAAAAAATCCTTATGCGCCGAAACATTCAAAAGCCTCCGGGTTCCCCGGGGCGCATCTTCCATCGAAAAGATGAAGTTTTGCTAAAATGAGCGCCCAGAGTTGCAAGTGCATGCGGTTTTGGACCGTCAATACTGTTTTGTAGGCTGGATGATCTCTCCGTTCATCATGGAGCAAAAAAGAGAATGTCTGTTTTTTGTGCGCTGCACAAAGGGGCGACTGTTCAAATTCCCGTTCTCCGCGTGGCGAGCGACAGATTTGAGACATTTACCCCGCATCCTCGGCAAGACAATTTCGTGCAAGAACCTAAACCTGTAATTTTGATGAAATATTAGTCTGTTAGCCTGTAACCTGAGCAAGGCTTAAAAAACGGTGTGCTGTTTTTCAGAGGCTTGAAACGGCCGATGCATAGGGCTATACACCGCCGCATATGAGATGTTCTTCAGGAGAATCGCGTTGAGTGAGAAGATCGATCTTAGTTCCTTCGTCCTTTCGGAGACCGAGGAATTCATGAATACCAACCAGCGTGCATATTTTAGAGCAAAACTGAACGCCTGGAAAAACGACATCCTCCGCGAAGCCCGCGAAACGCTGGGTCACCTGGCCGAGGAAAGTGCAAACCACCCCGACCTTGCCGACAGGGCATCTTCCGAAACTGACAGGGCCATCGAACTTCGCGCCCGCGACCGTCAGCGCAAGCTGATTTCCAAGATCGATGCCGCCTTGCAGCGTCTCGACGAGGGCACATACGGTTACTGCGAGGAAACTGGTGAACCGATTGGCCTGAAGCGTCTTGACGCACGGCCGATAGCGACATTGTCGATCGAGGCACAGGAGCGCCACGAGCGCCGGGAAAAGGTCTATCGGGACGAATAAGCAACGTCGTACTCGACGACCGGTTCATAGACAGAAAAACGGCGCGAGATGATCGCGCCGTTTTTCGTTTGAAGGTGTGGCAGGAGCGTTATCAGCGCGCCCGTTGTTTGTGGCGATCAGCTTTTCCTGTTCACCGCGATTTCGCTCAGCATGCGGTTCATCTCATCTTCCAGCGAAGGCTCGTTGCGCCCGCCGGGGGCGGTGCCAAGCCGGGGCTCCTGCCGGATGGTGGTATTGGCCGGATTGGTACGCTGTTCAGCCTCCAGCCGGATGTCATCCACGGTCAGCTTTCCAAGATCACCCGTGATTTCAGCGTCGAGGATCCGCTCGAATTCAGCCGCCGATGTTTCCCGTTGGCTTGCGACGGCAGGTTGGTTTTGTCCGATCGGCGGCGTCTGAGCGGGGGTAGACACGGCTGAATGTGCCGCGGCTACGACCGGTGTAGGATCGGACTGCGGACGCTGTGCGCCTGAAACAGGTTGATTGGCAGCAAGCACGCGATTGCGAGCGGCATCCAGAATATCTTCCGGCGAGCGGGCCACGGTTGCCACGGGTTGCGGCAGGGCAGTGGAGGTGACCGGCTGCGGGGGCGGCTGCTGGCTTTGGACGGGAACAATCCGCTCCGGTTGCGGCTGACGTACAGCCGTTTCCGGCTGCGATCGCGTTGAGATCGGCTGAGCGGCGCGAACGGGTTGAGGAGCAATGTCTGCACCTTCGCCGTAGAGCACCTGTCCCATGGCGGAGACCGACGTCGGACGTGTTTCCGGCTGCGGCGCCACCCGGCGCTCCGGAACGGCGCGCTCGACCGGGCGTTCCGGCAGCGCTCGATCCGGTACCGGTCGCTCGGCTTGCACGCGAGCAACGACAGTATCCTGCGTCACGGTCGCTGGTATTGTTGCCGGTTGGGCCGCGGCAGCGATCCGGCTTTCGATGACGACATCGGTCGGGCCACCGATCATGATGAGGTGTTCGACATCATCGCGTCGTACCAGAACCAGGCGCCGGCGCGTATCGATGGCCGCCGCATCGAGAACTGCAAGCCGCGGCTGCCGATTCTTGCCGCCGCGAATGAAGGGAGAGGATGGCCGGTTCCGCAGAAACCGAAGCACGACGACAAGGCACAACAGACCCAGAGCCACAGCGCCCGCGGCAATGATGAAACGGGTACCGTTGTTGCCAACGATATCTTCAATCATGTGCTGTACTCCTTTGAAACCGGGTTCAGCCTTTATTTGACGGCTTTTTTCAAACCGAGGCAAGCAGCATCGCGCATTGTCCCGGCTTCATTCTCAAACCTGCAATCTAGCGTCCATATCCTGTTCGGCGAGGGGATTGGGGACATTCCCTGTGAATTGACATCAATGCCTTCCATGCAAGTGCTTTCTGCTCTTCCCTATGGCTGGTAAAGATGATTCCTGCTTGGTGTCTCGCGGTCCGCCGGCCGGATTGCTTATCCGACCCGGCTGCCGCCGAGCGGAGCATACCGACCGAACACACGATCCATTCCGGGTGCGTGCAGCGCGGTGCCAAACGAGGGCCTTATGACGAAATTGCGGCAGGCGGGTGACTACCACATGCCTATAGTAGACCGTGGAACCCGGCCCGGAACGGTGTTGCGGATCATCCTGCTTGCCATCGTACTGACCGCCTCGGCGGTGTCGTTTGTCATCTTCAAGAGCCAGCTCGAAAACGAGATTGTCCTCGGCATTCTTGGCGTTCTGGCCATGGTCGGCATTTTCTTTCTTGTGTCCTCGGTCATCGGTTTCATCGAGGTCATGCCGCAGTCTCGTCCCGACGAATTGGCGCGGGCATTTCTCGACGGCCATCAGGATGGTACGCTGGTCACGGACCGCAAGGGGCGCATCATCTATGCAAATGCTGCCTACGGTGCGCTGACCGGCGCCACGAAGGCGACAGACATCCAGTCGCTTGAAACCATCCTGTCGCGCAATCGCGAAGCAACCGAGGCGATTTATCGCCTGACCAATGGTCTGCACGAGGGCAAGGCGGGCCATGAGGAATTTCGGCTGCTCAAGCCGCTGAGCCCGAGCGGCGGCACGGCCGGGGCGGGCGCGCACTGGTTTCGTCTGAAGGCACGTGTTCTTCCACTGGAGGACGGTGCGCGCAATCCGCTCTACATCTGGCAGATTTCCGACATCACCTCTGAGCGAGATGATCAGGAACGTTTTTTCAAGGAACTGCAGAACGCCATCGATTATCTCGATCATGCGCCGGCCGGCTTCTTCTCAGCCGGAAAAAAGGGAGAGATTTTCTACATCAATGCAACGCTCGCCGACTGGCTGGGTCTGGACCTCACGAAGTTTCAGCCGGGATCGATGACGATAGCGGATTTGGTGGCGGGCGAGGGGCTGGCGCTGGTGCAGTCGGTGCAAGCCGAACCTGGCTTGAAAAAAACCAAGACGCTGGATCTCGACCTGCGAAAGTCCAACGGCCAAAGCTTTGCCGTTCGCATGGTGCATCGCGTCTCCTCGGCGCGCGACGGCGCTCCAGGAGAAAGCCGGACAATCGTGCTTGCCCGCTCGAACGACGATGAAAGCGACCAGTCGGCCTCGATTGCCGCGATGCGCTTTACCCGCTTCTTCAACAATACGCCGATGGCGATCGCCTCGGTTGATGGCGATGGCCGCATCCTGAGGACCAACGCGCCGTTCCTCAAACTGTTTTCCGCCGTTGTTTCCCAGGACGACATGGAACACGGGGCGCTGCTTGAGGCGGTGGTGCATGATGGCGAACGCGCCCGGTTGCGCGAAGCTCTTGAAGCCGCAAAGGACCGGCAGGGCGACATCCCGCCGATCGATTCACTGCATCCGACCGATGAAACCCGCCATTTCCGCTTCTATGTGAATGCCGTCATCGACCAGAGCGACCAGGCGCCGGAAGAGGCCGCGATCGTTTATGCCGTCGAGATCACTGAGCAGAAGGCGCTCGAAACCCAGATGGCGCAGACACAGAAGATGAATGCCGTCGGTACGCTGGCCGGCGGCATTGCGCACGACTTCAACAACGTGCTGACGGCCATCCTGCTTTCCTCCGACCACCTTCTGCTTTCCGCCCGTCCATCGGATGCGAGCTTCGCGGACCTGATGGAAATCAAGCGCAATGCCAATCGTGCCGCAGTGCTGGTGCGCCAATTGCTGGCCTTCTCGCGCAAGCAGACCATGCGCCCGACGGTGCTGTCGATGACCGACGTCGTCGGTGATCTGCGTATGCTTGTGGATCGCATGACGGGAACCAACGTCAAGCTTGAAGTCGATTACGGTCGCGACCTCTGGCCCGTGCGCACGGATCTAGGCCAGTTCGAGCAGGTCGTGCTCAACCTTGCGGTCAATGCCCGGGATGCCATGCCCAACGGCGGTATCATCACCTTGCGGACGCGAAACCTGCCGGCCGGCGAGGTCGCGGCCTTGAACCGTCGGGAAATTCCCGAGGAGGATTTTGTCCTGGTCGAGGTATCCGATCAGGGCACGGGCATTCCGCCCGAGATCCTCGACAAGATTTTTGAACCCTTCTTCACGACGAAAGAGGTGGGCAAGGGTACCGGTCTCGGCCTGTCGATGGTCTACGGCATCATCAAGCAGTCCGGCGGCTACATCTATCCGGAATCCGAGGTCGGCAAGGGGACCACGTTCCGCATCCTGCTCCCGCGCTATGTCGAGGAAGCATCGTTGCCTGCCGATTCGGGCGAGGTGCAGGCCGTGCCCGTGCTAGCAACCAAGGTTCCCGTCCAGGAAGAACCGGCCGATCTGACAGGCAATTCCGCCGTCGTGCTTCTGGTCGAGGATGAGGAAGCCGTGCGCCGCGGCGGCAAGCGCATGCTGGAAACCCGCGGCTACACCGTGCATGAAGCCGGCTCCGGGGTCGAGGCGCTGGATATCATGGATGAACTCAACGGCGCCGTTGATATCGTCGTGTCCGATGTCGTCATGCCGGAAATGGATGGTCCGACGTTGCTGCGCGAAATCCGCAAGAATTATCCGGATTTGAAGTTCATTTTCGTCTCGGGTTACGCGGAAGACGCGTTTGCGAAGAACCTGCCGGCCGACGCGAAGTTTGGTTTCCTGCCGAAGCCATTCTCGCTGAAGCAGCTGGCTGTCGCTGTACGCGAGATGTTGGACAGCTAAGAATTTGTCACCATGACGCGCAATCGCGCGTCATGGTGAATGATGGGAAACGCCCGTTATTGCGGCAGTCTCCTGAAATCCTCTATTCCACCGTCATGGCAACGGCGATCTCGGCGGCCAGGCGCGCATTGTTTTCAACAAGTGCGATATTGGTCTCAAGGCTGCGGCCATCCGTCAGGCCGAAGATATTGTCGAGCAGGTAGGGCGTGACGGCCTTGCCGGTGATTTCGTCACGATCGGCATTGTCCAGCGCGCGGGTAATGTAGATTTCCATTTCCTCGCGCGGGATTTCGCTTTCCTCGGGGACCGGATTGGCGATCAGCATGCCGCCATCGACACCGAGCAGGTCGCGCATCTTCTGGAAATTGGCGATCGCCGCCGGGCTGTTGAGCATCAGCGGGCTCTTCAGGCCGCTGTCGCGCGACCAGAAAGCCGGGAAGATTTCGCTGTCATAGGTGACGACGGGAACACCGCGCGTTTCCAGGACTTCCAGTGTCTTCGGGATATCCAGAATTGCCTTGGCACCGGCACAGACGACGATGACGCCGGTGCGGGAGAGTTCATCAAGGTCTGCCGAGATGTCGAAGCTTTCTTCCGCCTTGCGATGCACGCCGCCGATCCCGCCGGTCGCAAAAACGCGGATACCGGCGCGAGCGGCGGCGATCATCGTGGCGGCAACGGTCGTGGCGCCCGTGCGGCGCTCGGCAATCGCAAAGGCGAGGTCGGCGCGCGACAGCTTCATGGCGCCTTCAGTCTGCGCCAGGGTTTCAAGTTGAGCCGCTTCGAGACCGATATGCAGCACGCCATCGATCACCGCGATCGTTGCCGGAACGGCGCCTTCCTCGCGGATGATAGCCTCGACGCTGCGGGCCATATTCAGGTTGCCAGGAAATGGCATGCCATGGGTGATGATCGTCGATTCGAGCGCGACGATGGGTGCATTGCGCGCCTTGGCGGCCGCGACTTCACTGGAATATTCCATTGGCAGGAACGGGGAGGCTGGTCTGGTCATCGCATGTCCTTTTCTTTTTAAGGCGCGTTCATGACAGGATTTCGGCTTGCGGCACAAGATCAATCACTTCGGTGATCGCTTCGCGCGACATTTTTTCCGATACGGCGAGCGGCGAACCCACGGTGATGACTGCGGCCGCGACGCCTGTGCGCAGACATGTTTCGAGCGGTTGTCCGTCGAGAAAGGCACACAGGAAACCGGCGGCAAGCGCATCGCCGGCGCCGGTGACATCGCCGAGCTGTTCGAGTGCCGGCGGGGAAACAGTGACGATCCGGTCGTCTTTGAAGGCGATGGCCGGCTTGCCGCCGCGAGTAACGACACCGCCATCGAGGCCGGCGGTTCGCAGGATCGCGGGCCACTGCACCGCGTCCACCGTATCCTTGCCGGTCAATGCCCGCGCCTCAGCCTCGTTCATGAACAGGAAGCCGATATCGGCGAGACACGCATCGAACCGCACCACCTTCGCTGGCGAGATCGCGATACCGGCGGTGATCTTTGATTCCGACTTCGCCCTACGGATCAGCGCCGTGATAGTTTCCGCCGGCAGGTTGGCATCGGTAGCGACAAGGTCGCTTTCCGACAGGATTTCGCGCGTGGCGCGCTGCTGCAGCCGGCGTGGCGAAAACAGCCGGTAGAGCTCCATGTCGGCGAGTGCAATCACCAGATTGCCGTCGTTCTCCAGAATGGCGGTGTAGCTCGGTGTCTTGCGATCGAGGAAGATGAAGGGCCTGTCTATGACGCCGGCCTGTTCGGCCGCAAGCGCCACTGTTTCGCCGGCCGCATCGCCGCCGCGCGGACTGATCATCCGGACATCTAATCCGAGCCGGGCAAGATTTCGCGCCGCATTGAAACCGCCGCCGCCTGCCTCCTCGAACCATGTGCCGGGATTACTGGCACCGGGCGCCGTCGTGCCGGCGATGCGCGCGCGACGGTCGATATGTGCGCCGCCGAAGATGGAAACAAGTCTGCCCGTCATGCGATTTCCCGTGTGCCGTTTGCTGGCGATTCGTTCTTCATGGGTGTGGATAGGCTGTTCACTGGATGGTTTTCCCGCTGTGCCGCGATGTTTGGAACAAGAAAAGAACACTCAATCGTTTATTATTATGATTCAGATGGATAGATAACTCTTGCGAAATGAGAACAAAAAGTGTACATAGCTTTCATCGGCGGCTTCATTGCCTCATCAGCCTCCATAACCTAAAGGTGGATCAAATGGCACAAAACTCTTTGCGGCTTGTAGAGGATAAATCGGTGGACAAAAGCAAGGCACTTGAAGCGGCACTGTCCCAGATCGAACGTTCGTTCGGCAAGGGATCGATCATGAAGCTCGGTGGAAAAGACAGCATCGTCGAGATCGAGACCGTTTCCACGGGCTCTCTCAGCCTGGACATCGCATTGGGCATTGGCGGCCTGCCGAAGGGCCGTATCATCGAAATCTATGGCCCGGAAAGCTCGGGCAAAACGACGCTCGCCCTGCAGACGGTTGCCGAAGCCCAGAAGAAGGGCGGCATCTGCGCCTTCGTCGACGCTGAACACGCGCTCGATCCGGTCTATGCCCGAAAGCTCGGTGTCGACCTGGAAAACCTTTTGATCTCGCAGCCGGACACAGGCGAACAGGCGCTCGAAATCACCGATACGCTGGTTCGCTCCGGCGCGATCGACGTTCTCGTCATCGACTCCGTCGCCGCCTTGACTCCGCGCGCTGAAATCGAAGGCGAAATGGGCGACAGTCTTCCCGGCCTTCAGGCCCGCCTGATGAGCCAGGCGCTGCGCAAGCTGACGGCGTCGATCTCCAAGTCGAACTGCATGGTGATCTTCATCAACCAGATTCGCATGAAGATCGGCGTCATGTTCGGCTCGCCGGAAACCACGACGGGCGGCAACGCGCTGAAGTTCTATGCCTCTGTCCGCCTCGACATTCGTCGCATCGGCGCTGTCAAGGACCGCGAAGAGGTCGTCGGCAACCAGACCAAGGTCAAGGTCGTCAAGAACAAGATGGCGCCTCCCTTCAAGCAGGTCGAATTCGACATCATGTATGGTGAAGGCGTTTCCAAGACCGGAGAACTCGTCGATCTCGGCGTCAAGGCCGGCATCGTCGAAAAGTCGGGTGCATGGTTCTCCTATAACAGCCAACGCCTCGGCCAGGGCCGTGAAAACGCCAAGCTGTTCCTGCGCGACAATCCGGATACGGCGCGCGAGATCGAACTGGCGCTTCGCCAGAATGCCGGCCTGATTGCCGAGAAGTTCCTCGAGAACGGTGGCCCTGAGGCCGGCGAAGACGATGACGATGCCGCTCTGGCATAAGAATCGCTGATTTTCGAAAGGTCTTTGCCGGTCGCTCTCTTCCAGGGCGGCCGGTTTTCTTTTGTCCGCTGGACAGGGGTTTGCCCGAACGATAAAAGCCTGTGTTCCAAATGGATGGCAGGGGATCGGCGGACGGCTGGTGACCTGCGGTCTTCAAAAGTTTTCCGGTTCGCGGCTCAGCCTGGCAGGCTGCGGACGGTCCGATGCAAGAGGTAAGGGCGCAATATGAGCGGCGTGAATGAAATCCGGTCGACGTTCCTCGACTACTTCAAAAAGAATGGTCACGAGGTCGTATCGTCAAGCCCGCTGGTGCCGCGCAACGACCCGACCCTGATGTTCACCAATGCCGGCATGGTGCAGTTCAAGAACGTCTTCACCGGCCTAGAACAGCGCCCCTATTCGACGGCCGCGACAGCGCAGAAATGCGTGCGTGCCGGCGGCAAGCACAACGACCTCGACAATGTCGGCTATACTGCGCGCCATCACACTTTCTTCGAAATGCTCGGCAACTTCTCCTTTGGCGATTATTTCAAGGAACGCGCCATCGAGCTTGCCTGGAACCTGATCACCAAGGACTTCGCCATCGATGCGAAGCGCCTTCTGGTCACTGTCTATCACACCGATGACGAGGCTTTCGGCCTGTGGAAGAAGATCGCCGGCCTGTCCGACGACCGTATCATTCGCATCCCGACCAGCGACAATTTCTGGGCGATGGGCGATACCGGTCCTTGCGGCCCGTGCTCGGAAATCTTCTATGACCATGGCGACCATATCTGGGGCGGCCCGCCCGGCTCGAAGGAAGAGGACGGTGACCGGTTTATCGAAATCTGGAACCTCGTCTTCATGCAGTACGAGCAGGTGACGAAGGAAGAGCGCATCAATCTGCCGCGTCCGTCGATCGATACCGGCATGGGCCTGGAGCGTGTTGCCGCCCTGTTGCAGGGCAAGCACGACAATTATGACATCGACCTGTTCCGTGCGCTGATTGCTGCCTCGGAAGAGGCAACCGGCGTCAAGGCCGAAGGCGACCGCCGCGCCAGCCACCGCGTCATCGCCGACCATCTTCGCTCGTCTGCCTTCCTGATCGCCGATGGCGTCCTGCCGTCGAACGAAGGTCGTGGCTACGTGCTTCGCCGCATCATGCGCCGAGCCATGCGCCATGCGCAATTGCTCGGCGCACGTGATCCGCTGATGTGGAAGCTGCTCCCGGCGCTGGTTGGCCAGATGGGCCGTGCCTATCCGGAGCTTGTCCGCGCCGAAGCGCTGATTTCCGAAACGCTGAAGCTGGAAGAAACCCGCTTCCGCAAGACGCTGGAACGTGGTCTTGGCCTGCTGTCCGATGCGACCGCCGATCTTTCCGAAGGTGGCCAGCTGAATGGCGAAACCGCTTTCAAGCTGTATGACACCTATGGCTTCCCGCTCGACCTGACGCAGGACGCCCTGCGCGCCCGCGGCATCGGCGTCGATACCGATGCGTTTTCTGCCGCGATGCAGCGCCAGAAGGCGGAAGCCCGCGCATCCTGGTCCGGCTCCGGCGACAAGGCGACCGAGACGATCTGGTATGAACTGAAGGAAAAGCTCGGCGCGACGGAGTTCCTGGGTTACGACACGGAAACGGCTGAGGGCGTCGTTCAGGCGATCGTGCGCGACGGCAAGGCCGTCGAGAGCGCCGCAAAGGGCGACACCGTCCAGCTCGTTCTGAACCAGACGCCGTTCTACGGCGAATCCGGAGGCCAGATGGGCGATACCGGCGTGATCTCCACCGATGGCGCGAAGCTGTCCGTTACCGACGTGCAGAAGCGCGGCGAAGGCCTGTTCGTCCACGCCTGCATCGTCGATGAAGGCACGGTCAAGGTCGGCGATGCCGCGGCTCTTACCGTCGATCACGCCCGCCGTTCACGCCTGCGCGCCAACCATTCGGCCACCCATCTGCTGCACGAAGCCCTGCGCGAAGTCCTCGGCACGCATGTGGCCCAGAAGGGCTCGCTGGTGGCACCCGAGCGCCTGCGTTTCGACGTCTCGCATCCGAAGCCGATGTCGGCCGACGAGTTGAAGGTCGTCGAGGACATGGCCAATGAGATCATCGTGCAGAACACGGCGGTGTCCACGCGCCTGATGAGCGTCGATGATGCGATCGCGGAAGGCGCCATGGCGTTGTTCGGTGAAAAGTATGGCGACGAGGTTCGCGTCGTGTCGATGGGGCAGAGCATTCACGGCTCCAAGGCCAATCGTCCCTATTCTGTCGAACTCTGCGGCGGCACCCATGTCGGCGCGACCGGTGAGATCGGTCTTGTGCGCATCGTCGGCGAAAGCGCCGTCGGCGCCGGCGTTCGCCGTCTCGAAGCGCTGACCGGTGCTGCGGCGCTGGTCTATCTCAACGAGCAGGACGATCGGGTGAAGACGCTGGCCTCGACGCTCAAGGTCCAGCCGGCGGATGTTCTGAGCCGCGTCGAAGCGTTGATGGACGAGCGCCGCAAGCTGGAACGCGAACTGAACGAGGCCAAGAAGAAGCTGGCATTGGGCGGCGGCGATGCCGGTGGCTCCGCCGATCAGGTTCAGGAGATCGGCGGCGTCAAGTTCCTCGGCAAGGTGGTGACCGGCGTCGAGCCGAAGGACCTGAAGAGCTTGGCCGATGATGGCAAGACCAGCCTCGGCTCAGGCGTCGTCACCTTCGTTGGCGTTTCGGAAGACGGCAAGGCAAGCGCCGTTGTCGCCGTGACCGACGATCTTGTCGCGCGCTTCAGCGCCGTCGATCTTGTCCGCATCGCCTCTGCCGCCTTGGGCGGCAAGGGCGGCGGCGGCCGGGCCGATATGGCTCAGGCCGGTGGCCCGGATGGTGCCAAGGCCAAGGAAGCGATCGACGCGGTCGGCGCGGCACTGGCCGGTTAATTCGGCCTGCGCCTCTTGAAACACATCGGGAAACCGGGCTGAAAGGTCCGGTTTTTCTTTTGCCCGGTAGTGCTGATATTCATGGCTCGCAGCCAAGTCCGCAGGATTTATCAAATCCGGATGTGGTTCTGTCAGGCCGTTCGACTTGTGTGAGGATCGGCATGAAGGAAGGCAGCATCTGGGCGGTTTACGAGCAGCGTTTGCGGCGCGTATCTGCCTATATCCATGATCATCTGGACGAGGAGCTTGATCTCGATCGGCTCTCCGCTATCGCCTGCCTTTCGCCGCATCACTGGCACCGGATTTACCGGGCCGTGCACGGCGAGACGCTGGCCGCGACCGTCAAGCGGCTTCGGCTGCATCGAGCGGCGGGTGATCTGGTCAGCACAACTCTTTCCGTCGAGGAGATCGCAAGACGAACAGGCTATCCCAACCTGCAATCCTTCAACCGGATTTTCAAATCGGTGTTCGGCATGCCGCCGGCCCTTTATCGCAGGGACGGCAGCCATACGGTCTTTCAATCGACAAACGGAAAGGGACTTGGTGGAATGTACGACGTCACGATGAAAACGATTGCCCCGCGCGAATTGATCGGGGTGAGCCATACCGGCTCCTACATGGGGGTCGGCCGCGCCTTCGAAACCCCGGGCGGCACACTGCAGGCGCGGCAGCTTTTCCGGCCGGACATGAAGATGATCGGTGTCTATCTCGACGATCCCGATCTGGTGCCCGAAGACAAGCTGCGGTCCTTCGCCTGCGTCACCGGCGGCGTGGATGTGCCGGCCAAGGCCCCGCTCGTCCACCGTCAACTCGACGGCGGCGACTATGCGGTGCTGCGCCACAAGGGACCATATGCCGATATGCACAAGGCCTATCAATGGCTCTACGGCGAATGGCTGCCGATCTCCGGCCGGGCTGTGCGCGACACCGTGGTGTTCGAGGAATATATCAACAATCCGCGCGATGCAGCGCCGACGGAGCTGCTGACCGATATCTACTTGCCGTTGAAATAAAAAGAGAATCCCCGATCGAGCCTGTTCGTTCGGGGATCCTTTAATCGCTGATGAGCCGGCTAAGTAAATCTCCGATTCTCATCCGGTATGGCTTTTCAGGAGAAGAGACCCCAGTGTTTCAGGCCGTCGAGAACACCGTCGGCCATCATTTCGTCCGAGCAGTAGACGTTCGATCGGTTGTCGCTGACGGATTTCAGCTCGGGCAGGGCATTGCCGACGATGATGCCGCGCACGCCCGGCGGTTTGAACATGCTCTGGTCATTGCCGGTATCGCCGGCGACGACTACGTCATCATGGGTGAGGCCAAGCTGTCGGCAGAGCCACGACAGAGCCGCGCCCTTGTCGATTCCAGCCGGCAGGATATCGAGATCCCGGTTGCTGGAATAAACGAGACGAGCAGCAAGACCGACATCGGCAAGCTGTTGCTCGATACCAGTCAGGAGCGCAGTGTCGGCATCGTGCAGATACCAGCTGGATTTCTGCGCATGCTGGTATTCGTCAGACTGGATGCGGAGATCGGAAACATCCCGAAGTGTCTCCGCGATCAGATCGCGATCGAAACCTGAACCGATAGACCGAGCGTAGAGATCGCCGTGAGACGGTTCCGCCTCATTGT
This sequence comes from Rhizobium sp. Leaf453, assembly GCF_001425605.1. Taxonomy (GTDB): domain Bacteria; phylum Pseudomonadota; class Alphaproteobacteria; order Rhizobiales; family Rhizobiaceae; genus Pararhizobium. The sequence goes on from NZ_LMRG01000023.1 coordinate 629,949, forward strand.
GCAGCATCGTGCCGACGCCTCCGATATAGATATCCGGAGTCGGCAGCGCCGTGGTGGCGATGAACGCACGCTGGTCCTCGATCAACCGGCCGCTGTTCAGCACCAGCAATGGCCGACGATCAGGCGGCAAGCTTTCCCAGGCCTCGCGAAACCGCACTTCAGCCGGCCGGTTTCCAGCCAGCGTCCCGTCTATATCGCTGCAAACGATCCGGACGGGCCTCAATCTCCGTCCGTCCACGGCTCGGCCCATTCGTTGTCATCCATCGCCTGCGGCATCGGCCGCCCTTCCACGACCCCGATCAACTGCTGGGCAATGCCAGTCCAGGTGAAGAGGCTGCGCGCCTTGTGGGCGCCCATGCGTGACAGCCGGCCATAGAGCCGCTCGTGTTTCAGTGGTTTCATCATGGTGATGCCGAGATCGTATTTGTCGAACGGATCGGCAAACAGCGCATGGCGGCCATAGCTGATGGCGCGGAATAGGCCGCCATGAATGGTGATCACCGTCGGCGTGCCGCTGGCCATCGCTTCGATCGCCGTCATGCCGAAAGGCTCATAACGGCTGGAGAGCACAAAGATGTCGGCGGCGCGGTAGAAGTCCGGCAGGTCTTCCTCTGTCACAAAGCCGGAAAAGACCACCTTGTCCTCCAAGCCGAGTGTTGCAACGCGCTCCTTCAGTTGTGTGAATATCGCTGTATCCTGGGCGTCCATGTTTTCACCGCCGACGGCAAGGTGAAGCCGCGCTTCGGGTTCGCGTTCGGCCAGAACGGAAAAGCCATCGATCAACAGATCATAACCCTTGTTGGTGGCCAGACGGCCCATGGCCATCACCACCTTGCCCTCGAAGCCGAAACGCTGCCGCGCCATTTCGCGCGTCGCCCGTGAAACCGGGAAGAAGCGATTGTCGTCATAGCCGGGCGGGATCATGTGTACCCGGTCGCGCGGAAGATTGTAGTCGTTGACCAGAACCTCGACCTGGATCGGCGTCGTTGCGATGACCATGCTGCAGGAACGGTAGATGATCAACTCGTGCTTGATCCGTTCGGAAAAGTTGAACTCCTTTTCGAACGTATCCGCCTTGTCCGGATAGTCAGTTTCCATCTGCCTCTTTTTCCAGAGGCCGAGCGAATGCGGCGTGTGGATATGGGTGACACCCAGGGCTTCGGAAACACGCTGTCCGGCAATGCCGGCATCCCAGTAATGGCTGTTGATCAGCGTGTAGGTAAAGTTGTTGCGACGGATGAAACGGACGGCATTTTCACACCATTCCATCAGGTGCTTGTAGAGATATTCCTTGGGGATGAAATCCGGTCCGCCGCAGGGAATGCGGATGACGCGCACGCGCTCGTCGACCTCGTCGAATTCCGGCTGGTCCTCGAAGCGGCGGGTGTAGATGTCGACTTCATGGCCGAGCAACGCCAGCTTGCGCGCCAGTTCGATGACGTAAACCACCTGTCCGCCGGTATCGGCGGCTCCCAGCGGCGGTTCAGCGGCGACATATCCGTGGGTGGAAATCAGGGCGATGCGTGGCAGGTTCGATGTTTTCTCGGAGGAGGTCATATATCCATTTCGCGATTGTTCGGAAATTTGCATGCAGTGCAGCATGCGACAGGTGCATTTCGCCAACGAACTGAGACGCGAAAGGTTCCGAAAAAATCCCGCATTCTTCTATTGATCGTTTAATGTATTGATTTCTTTTGATAAAAATTCGACATACAGCCTCTGGAATTCATGGGCGAGGGGCATAGTTTGCCCTGTGTCGTATTCACTGAAGCTAGGAGGGGAAATGACCGACCACCCGATTACGATCCAGCGCTCGAAAATGAAGACCGCCATGCTGCTGCTCGGCGCCATCCTGTTTGTCGCCGGTAGTATATGGATTGCGCAGATTGGTTATGCCGAACAGGGTGCCGGATCGTTCGAACTGTTCATGGGCGTCATCGGTGCGCTGTTCTTCGGCGCTTGCGGCATCCTGCTGGTGCCGAGGCTGTTCGAGACCAAGCCGGTCATCGAGTTCACCGAGAATGGCCTGATCGCTCGCGACGTGTCGCCGAACCCGATCCATTGGCGTGACATTCTTGCCGTGCGCCTTGTCGATTACCGCAAGCAACCGATCATCGAACTGCTCCTCTCGCCCGAAGCAGAGAAGACGCAGCAGTTTACGCGTACGGTTCGGATGACGCGTTCAGCCAATAGAGGCCTCGGCTTTGAAGGCGTGTGCATGAGTGGCGCAGGCTTGTCGCGTCCGCCAGCCGAGGTGGTCGGGCTCATTGGAAGCTGGGCCGAGGCGTTTCATGCGCGGGGAACGGCACCGCAAGCCGGATAACCTTTGAGCAAATATTCCAGCTCAAAGAAAAACCCGGCACAGCCGGGTTTTTCATGTTCAGCTTTGGCGGGATTATCTTCAGGCAGCCATGGCCTTGCGCAGGTTCTCGTCGATCTTGTCGAGGAAACCGGTGGTCGAGAGCCACGGCTGGTCCGGGCCGATGAGGAGCGCCAGGTCCTTGGTCATGAAGCCGGCTTCGACGGTATCGACGCAGACCTTTTCCAGGGTTTCGGAGAACTTGGCCAGTTCGGCGTTGTCGTCAAGCTTGGCGCGGTGCGAGAGACCCCGGGTCCAGGCGAAGATCGAGGCGATCGAGTTGGTTGAGGTTTCCTCGCCCTTCTGGTGCTGGCGGTAGTGACGCGTCACTGTGCCGTGGGCGGCTTCGGCTTCGACCGTCTTGCCATCCGGCGTCATCAGAACCGAGGTCATCAGGCCGAGCGAGCCAAAACCCTGCGCGACAATGTCGGACTGGACGTCGCCGTCATAGTTCTTGCAGGCCCAGACATAGCCGCCGGACCACTTGAGCGCGGAGGCAACCATGTCGTCGATCAGGCGGTGTTCGTACCAGATCTTCAGTTCCTTGAACTTGTCGGCGAATTCCTCGTCGAACACCTTCTGGAAAATATCCTTGAAGCGGCCGTCATAGACCTTGAGGATGGTGTTCTTGGTCGAAAGGTAGACCGGCACCTTGCGCTGGATACCGTAGTTCAGCGAGGCGCGGGCGAATTCGGTGATCGAATCGTCGAGGTTGTACATGCCCATGGCGACACCGGCGGACGGTGCATCGAACACGTCGTATTCGATTTCCTTGCCGTCTTCACCGACGAACTTCATCGTCAGCTTGCCCTTGCCCGGGAACTTGAAGTCTGTGGCGCGGTACTGGTCGCCGAAGGCGTGACGGCCAACGATGATCGGCTTGGTCCAGCCGGGAACGAGGCGCGGCACGTTCTTGCAAATGATCGGCTCGCGGAAGATGACGCCGCCGAGGATGTTGCGGATCGTGCCGTTCGGCGACTTCCACATCTTCTTCAGCTTGAACTCTTCAACGCGGGCTTCATCCGGGGTGATGGTCGCGCACTTGACGCCGACGCCATGCTTCTTGATGGCGTTCGCCGCATCGATCGTCACCTGGTCGTCGGTGGCGTCGCGGTTTTCCATGCCGAGGTCGTAATATTCCAGATCGATATCCAGATAAGGATGGATCAGCTTATCCTTGATGAACTGCCAGATGATGCGGGTCATTTCATCGCCGTCGAGTTCGACGACCGGATTGGCGACCTTGATCTTTGCCATATGCAAAACCTCTTGATGGGAGTGAACGAACCGGGGTTGCGCCCCTATAGCATCCAGTTGACGCAAGGCAAAGGCAGACAGCGCTTAAAGCGGCAATCGCACCGCTAAACTTTCGGCGGATGGAAGATTTTGACGGTGGCGAGCGTTCAGTGACCGGAAGCAATCCTTGGAAAGGTGCCTTGCGCCCGCTTCTCACGCTTGAGATCTTCGCGGATCAGAATGCTTTCGGCGTCCAGCGACGCGATGGTGGTGTCGCGGTCGGTCGGCACCAGTCCATCAAGTTGCAGGGCTAGGTAGCGGCTGCAGCAAACGCGCAGGAAGGATGTGAAATTCTCGAGCGCGTGGCCTTCCTCCACTGATTCCCCGTAGAGCTTTCCGATCAGGCGGCCAACCGACATGTGATCGCGATCGGCGATATCCTCGAGGACGGACCAGAAGAAGCTTTCAAGCCGGATGCTGGTTGCGACCCCGTGGATCCGCACCGAACGGGTGACGCCTTGCCAGAGCGCCGGATCGGCGCCGATAAACAGCCTGCACATCAATTCCTCCCAGAATGTGTCATGCCTGATGCATTTGGCAAAGTGTCCGCCCTCCGGTGCGGTTTGGCAAGACGGATCAGGCTGCAGAGCGCAGTGGCTCGCCGTGGCTGATGCGAGTGCCGAGCACAGTCAGGAACTGGCTGATCCAGGCAGGATGGGCGGGCCATGCCGGTCCGGTCACCAGATTGCCATCAGTCACAGCCTGATCGATGCCGATCTCCGCATAGGTGCCGCCGCCAAGCTCGACATCATAACGGCAGGCCGGATAGGCCGAACATGTGCGGCCCTTGAGGACGCCGGCGGCGGCCAGAAGCTGCGCGCCGTGGCAGATCGCAGCGACCGGCTTGCCCGCATCGAAGAAGTGGCGAACGGCGGCGATGACATCGCCGTTCAGCCGAAGATATTCCGGCGCGCGGCCGCCGGGGATCACCAGCGCGTCGTAATCTGCTGCCCGCACATCGGCGAAGGTTGCATTCAATGTGAAGTTATGGCCGCGCTTCTCCGAATAGGTCTGGTCACCTTCGAAGTCATGGATTGCCGTGGCAATGTGCTCGCCCGCCGCCTTGCCAGGGCAGACGGCGTGAACGGTATGGCCAACAGCCAGAAGCGCCTGGAAGGGCACCATGGTTTCATAGTCTTCGGCGAAATCGCCGCAGATCATCAGGATTTTCTTGCCGCTCATCGTTTCCTCCATCGCGTTGCGTGCGAAGGCAGAATGTCACGCAGGGCCGGGGAGCGGGTATTATCGGGATACTACATCTGTCACCTTGCCTATGGCGTCTCGCGCTTTCCTGCCGAAAGGTCTAAGAGGGTCGCAACACAGCCTCGCCCCTGGAGATTTCCATGAAACGCCGCCTGATTCTGCCCCTGTTCTTCTCGCTCGCCTTCTCTGCCCAGGCCGCCGATCCCGTCGCGCCGGTGAAGGAAATCATGGACGAGGCGGTCAGTGGCTGGTCGGAAAATCCGGGTGAGGGAGAGGACTATTTTTCGGCTGCCCGACTTGGCCGGATCTACAGCGCGGATTTCGACAAGGTCTATCAGGCTGCAGCAAAATTCCCCGCCTATGACGAGGGCGATTCGCCGTTCGATTACGATGTCATTGTCAGCGGCCAGGACAGCTGCTCGATCAACGAACTCTCCATTGCACCGGGACCTGAAACGGCCGGCAAGACCGATGTGAAGGTGACCTTCGACAACACCCATTGCTTCGGTGAGCGCGCACCCGACTGGAAGCCAAGCGAACTACATTTCATGGTCATAGAGGAAGGTGGTCGCGACGTGATCGACGACATTGTCCGCGCCGGTGATGCCGGCTCGCTCAAGGCCGAACTGCAGGCGATCGCCAGCCAGGGTGCGCAACAGCAGTAGCCGGTTCCGTCCGGGCGTTGGCGGCTTGGCCTGTGCCCAGCGTTACTGACTTTGTATCCGCGTTCGTTGAAGGTGTCCGGATAAAACAAGCACGGGAACGCCGATGAGAATGAAGACGGCATTGATGGCATTGCTTCTGTTGGCCACACCGGCGCTGGCCGATGGCCGGGAGGAGTTGGTTCGCAGTTACGTCGACAGGATCATCGTCAATTCGCTGGACGAGCCCGATCGCCGGGAACCCTATTTCACCGAAATCCAGCTGCTGAACGATTTCAGCGCCGATTTCGTCAATGCCTATGCGGATGCGCTGAAGACGTCGCGCAAGCGGGGCGACGTGGTCCTGTTCGAGGCCGATCCGATGACGGGCGATGTCAACAGATGCCCGATCGGCAAGACCGGGATCTTTGACCGCACCCGCAGCGACACACCCGATATGCTCGAGGTGACGATGGATTTTCCCACTTGCGACAGTGCCGCCGCGCGATCCATTCGCCTGATGTTCTTTCTCAAGAGGGACAAGCCTTCTTCCGGGCCGGACCGGATCGATGACGTGCTGCGTTTCGTCAAAGAGGGAGAGTGGTTTTCGCTGAAGGCCTGGCTGGAGCGGCAGGCGAAACCGTGATTGAGCCAGCCGATTATCTTTTTTGATTTTCTCGCCACTTTGTGCCAGTGAGGCGCCCTGATATCCGAGAAGGCAATGGAATGGCAGGCACAAACAGCGAACGCGTTCTTCTGAAGGAAGGGCCGGCAATCATTCTGGTTCATCCGCAGCTTGGCGAGAATATCGGTATGGTTGCGCGTGCCATGGCTAATTTCGGCCTGTCCGAACTGCGACTGGTCAGTCCCCGCGACGGTTGGCCGAGCGAGAAGGCCCGTTCCGCCGCCAGCCGTGCCGACCACGTCATCGATGCCGCCAAGGTTTACGAGACGCTGCCGGAAGCGATCGCCGATCTCAATTTCGTCTATGCGACGACCGCCCGCGATCGCTATGGCTACAAGCCTGTGCGTTCGCCGGTCATCGCGGCGGAAACGCTGCGCGAGCGCTTCAAGCTTGGAGAGGCGACCGGCATCCTGTTTGGCCGCGAGCGTACCGGCTTGACCAACGATGAGGTCGCGCTCGCCGACGAGATCGTCACCTTCCCGGTCAACCCCGCCTTCGCGTCGCTCAATCTGGCGCAGGCCGTGCTGCTGATGTCTTACGAATGGTTGAAGACATCGATGGAATCGACCGACGAGACGGCATTCCAGGCGCTGCCGCAGCAGCCGGCGACGAAGGACGACCTGCAAGGACTTTTCGATCACGTCGAGGAGGCGCTGGAATCGCGGGGTTACTTCCGGCCAATCGCCAAAAAGCCAAAATTGGTCGACAACCTGCGCGCCGTGCTGACACGCCCGGCGTTTACCGCGTCGGAAATCCGGCTGGTCCGCGGCGTCATATCCTGCCTCGACAGGTTTACCCGCGAACAGCCGCGCGGTGCCGGTGCGCCCGCCGATTCCCGCCATCGCTCCGACGAGCACAAGATCGAAGACCCCGGTGACGATATCTGAGCTGAAGCCCATCCTCGTTTTCGACAGCGGTATCGGCGGCCTGACCGTGCTGCGCGAGGCGCGCGTGCTGATGCCGGAGCGGCACTTCATCTATGTCGCCGACGATGCCGGCTTTCCCTACGGCGGCTGGGAAGAAGAGGCGCTGCGCGAGCATATCATCGCCCTCTTCGGCCGCCTGCTGGCGCAACACGATCCGGAAATCTGCATCATCGCCTGCAACACCGCGTTCACGCTGGTCGGCACTGATCTGCGCGCGGCGTTTCCGCAGATGCGTTTTGTCGGCACGGTGCCGGCGATCAAGCCAGCGGCGGAGCGCACGCGCTCAGGCCTCGTCTCGGTTCTCGCAACGCCCGGAACGGTCAGGCGCGCCTATACCCGCGATCTCATCCAGTCCTTCGCCTCGCAATGCCATGTCCGGCTCGTCGGCTCGGAAAACCTTGCCCGCATGGCGGAAGCCTATATTCGCGGTGAGCCGACGGATGATGCGGCGGTGCTCGCCGAGATCGAACAGTGTTTCGTCGAGAAGGACGGCCGGAAGACCGATATCGTCGTGCTCGCCTGCACGCACTATCCCTTCATGGCCAATGTCTTCCGCCGCCTGGCACCCTGGCCCGTCGATTGGCTGGATCCGGCCGAGGCGATCGCCCGGCGGGCACGCAGTCTTGTGCCGTTGTCGGACGGTTTCGAGCCACTGATCGGTATCGACCCCGCCATTTTCACCTCCGGAAATCCCGATTTCACCACCCGCCGCCTGATGCAGGGTTTCGGGCTGACGATACGGTAAACGAAATCCTTCTTAGTTGTGGGTTCTTTTCCGATCTGGGGCGCAAGCCACGGGAAACGATGGTAAGGCTATTTGCTTGCGGGTTCGTGGCGGCGCATCCGGCATGGCATTTTTGACGAGGTGGATATGAAAGTCGGCATCGATATGGGGACGGCGTCCGATGGCGCATCCGTTCCGCTCGATATCGAGGAACTTCTGGCGACGCGACTTCTGGTACAGGGCAATTCTGGCTCCGGCAAGTCGCATCTGCTGCGCCGCCTCCTGGAACAGTCCGCCCCCTGGGTGCAGCAATGCATCATCGATCCAGAAGGCGATTTCGTCACGCTGGCCGACAAGTTTGGCCATGTGGTGATCGAGGGCGAACGCACGGAGGCCGAACTGATCGGCATCGCCACGCGCATCCGCCAGCATCGCGTTTCCTGTGTCCTGTCGCTCGAAGGGCTGGATATCGAGCAGCAGATGCGCTGTGCCGGCATCTTCCTCAACGCCATGTTCGATGCGGACCGTGATTATTGGTATCCGGTGCTGGTCGTCGTCGATGAAGCGCAGATGTTCGCGCCGTCGGTGGCCGGCGATGTTTCCGAAGAAGCGCGAAAGATCTCGCTGGGTGCCATGACAAACCTGATGTGCCGTGGCCGAAAGCGCGGGCTGGCGGGCGTCATCGCCACGCAACGCTTGGCCAAGCTTGCGAAGAACGTCGCCGCCGAAGCCTCCAATTTTCTGATGGGCCGCACCTTTCTCGATATCGACATGGCGCGCGCCGCCGACCTGCTGGGCATGGACCGCCGTACGGCCGAGATGTTCCGTGACCTGAAGCGCGGCTCCTTCGTCGCGCTCGGCCCGGCTTTGTCGCGCCGTCCACTGCCGGTCACCATCGGTAATGTCGAGACATCCGCCCGCTCCACCAGCCCGAAGCTGACGCCGCTGCCGGAAGCTGTCGCCGATGTTGAGGACCTGATCTTCACGCCGGACCCGGAGGAACTGACCCGGCCGATTATCCGACGTCCGAGCGCCCAGCCGCGTCCGGCGACCGACATTTTGGCTGAGCTCTCCCGTCCGCGTCCCGAACCGGTTGCGCTGGCTGAACCTCGGGCGCCGGTGCCGGAAATGCCGGCGATGGAACGGGAAGCGCTGCTTGACGGCCTGCTTGCCGAAATCCTCGAAAACCCGGAAGCAGCGTTCCGTGCCGATGCCGAACTGTTCCAGGATTTCCTCGTGCGCTGCCGCATCCGCCGCGTGCCCGGTGCGCCGTTGTCGCTGGGCGCATTCCGCCGCAAGATGGCCGTCGCGCGTTCAGGCGTCGACGCGGAGACTGCCGCGAGCGAAATCTGGGCGTCCGCGCTGGAACTGTCCCGCAACGTCACCGACGATTTGCAGGGCGTTTTCCTGCTCGTAGCACAATCCGCCGTCCGCAATCTTCCATGCCCGTCCGATGCCATGATCGCGCGCGCCTATGGTACCCATTCCGCCCGCCGCGCCCGTCGCCTGCTCGGCTATTTCGAGGAACAGGGCCTGATCGTCGTTCACAGCGATCTCTCCGGCAAGCGCATCGTCGCTTTCCCGGATCTGCAGGTGGAAACGGCGCCGGGGGCCGCCGATGCCGTCCACGATGAGGCTGTCACGCGTAGCGCTGCGGAATAACGGCTGGAAAACGCCGAATGCCGTTCAAAGTCGTTGACATTTCCATGACATCCCCCTAAAGACCGCCCCAACGCCGGGCCGAAATGCCCGGTGTTTTATTTGACATGTCCCGTGGATTCTCCGTCAGCGTGATCGTGAGAAACCTGTCAGAGCTTTCAAAAGAAGTTCAGAGGAGGGCGTGTTTCCTTGATCCGGTTTGGAAACAAACCGGTGTAACCGTTTGAAGGGAAATGCGATGAGCAAGCGCGAATCGTCCAAGTACAAAATTGACCGCCGTATGGGCGAAAACATCTGGGGCCGTCCGAAGTCCCCGGTCAACCGCCGCGAATACGGCCCGGGCCAGCACGGCCAGCGCCGCAAGTCCAAGCTTTCCGACTTCGGCGTGCAGTTGCGCGCCAAGCAGAAGCTGAAGGGCTACTACGGCGACATCCGCGAAAAGCAGTTCCGTGCGATCTTCGCCGAAGCTGACCGTCGCAAGGGTGACACCTCGGAAAACCTGATCGGCCTGCTCGAATCGCGCCTCGACGCGATCGTGTACCGCGCCAAGTTCGTTCCGACGGTCTTCGCTGCCCGTCAGTTCGTCAACCATGGCCACGTCAAGGTCAACGGCGTTCGCGTCAACATCGGCTCGTACCGCTGCAAGGCCGGCGACGTTATCGAAGTTCGCGAAAAGTCCAAGCAGCTCGTATCGGTTCTCGAAGCCGTTCAGCTCGCTGAGCGTGACGTTCCGGACTACATCGAAGTCGATCACAACAAGATGGTTGCGACCTTCGCCCGCGTTCCGGGCCTGACCGACGTTCCGTACCCGGTCATCATGGAACCGAACCTCGTCGTCGAATTCTATTCGCGTTAATTCTTCAGGCTTCGGCCTTGCGGATTTTGGAAAAGCCACTCAGAGATGGGTGGCTTTTTTGTTGCCCAATTCCCACCAAGTCTCATCCGGAGAATGATGGATGCCCGGCCCGTTGGACCTGCAGTCGATTGTCGATGATATCTACCGCGAACTCACCCCGCGGCTGGGAGAGGGCAAGGTTGCCGACTACATTCCGCAGCTTGCCCGCGTAAACCCTGAGCAGTTCGGCATGGCCATCGTCACGGTGGATGGCGATGTGTATATGGCGGGTGATGCCCAGCTGCCGTTTTCGATCCAGAGCATTTCCAAGGTCTTCACGCTAACGTTGGCACTCGGCAAGCATGGCGAAAACATCTGGAAGCGCGTCGGCCGCGAGCCGTCCGGTTCTGCCTTCAATTCCATCGTCCAGCTCGAGCACGAGCATGGCATTCCGCGCAATCCGTTCATCAATGCCGGCGCCATCGCGATCACCGATCTGGTTCTGGCCGGCCATACGCCGCGCGAGGCGATCGGCGAGATCGTCCGGTTCGTCCGTTATCTCGCCGACGAAGAGGACATCCTGATCGACCAGGATGTTGCCAAATCGGAAGCGGCGACGGGATATCGCAACTTCGCGCTTGCCAATTTCATGCGCTCCTTCGGCAAGCTGGATCATCCTGTCGAGCATGTGCTCGGTGTCTATTTCCATCAATGCGCGCTGGCGATGAGCTGCGTCCAGCTGGCCCATGCCGGGCTGTTCCTTGCTGCCTCGGGCTCCAATCCGCTGACGAAGCACTCTGTCGTCTCGAAACAGCGGGCGCGTCGTATCAACGCCCTGATGCTCACCTGCGGCCACTATGACGGCTCGGGCGACTTTGCCTATCGTGTCGGTCTGCCGGGCAAGAGCGGCGTCGGCGGCGGTATCCTGTGCGTGGCGCCCGGCAAGGCGTCCGTCGCTGTCTGGTCACCGGGGCTCAATCACAACGGCAATTCGCTCTTGGGCTCGCTGGCGCTGGAGATGCTGGCCAGCCGCACCGGCTGGTCCGTGTTCGGGGCCTGATAGAGCACCATCACGGAAGTTTCACCGCGCGATCGGCGCATTTTCCTTGATCTTGCAGCCCGGGACGGGCAAGTGCAGGACATCATTTTTGCGCATTGCCCTCGTGCCTTGCGCCATCCATCCGGGACTTTGTCATGGATATTGCCATCCCATCGCCGACGGCCGACATTGAAGACCTTGCAACCGCGCCGGATTCGGTGAGCGATGATGCGTTGCATCCGATCTTTGCGAAGATGCCGTCGTCCGTGTCGTTCAATAAGTTGCGCAAGCGGCTGCTGCGCCAGGTCCGCCAGGCGATTGACGATTTCGGCATGCTGAAGGGGCAGACGCGCTGGCTCATCGGCATTTCCGGTGGCAAGGACAGTTACAGTCTGCTGGCTTTGCTGATGGATCTGCAATGGCGCGGTCTGCTGCCGGTCGAACTCGTTGCCTGCAATCTCGATCAGGGCCAGCCGAATTTCCCCAAACATGTCCTGCCGGAATACCTGTCGTCAATCGGCGTGAAGCACCGGATCGAGTACCGGGATACCTATTCGATCGTGAAGGAAAAGGTTCCGGCCGGCGGCACCTATTGCGCGCTCTGTTCGCGCCTGCGCCGCGGCAATCTCTACCGGATCGCCCGCGAGGAGGGCTGTGATGCGCTGGTGCTCGGCCATCACCGCGAGGATATCCTCGAGACCTTTTTCATGAATTTCTTCCACGGCGGCCGGCTGGCCACGATGCCGGCGAAGCTCCTCAATGACGAAGGCGATCTCATGGTGCTGCGGCCGCTCGCCTATGCGGCCGAGGATGATCTCGCCAAATTCGCGTCTGCCATGGAGTTTCCGATCATCCCTTGCGATCTCTGCGGCTCGCAGGACGGGCTTGAGCGCAATGCCATGAAGGCGATGCTGTCGGATATCGAGCGCCGCATGCCCGGCCGCAAGGATACGATGCTGCGGGCGCTCGGCCATGTGAATCCGTCGCATCTGCTCGATCCGAAACTGTTTGATTTCCAATCCCTCTTCGCGGAGCCCAAAGCATGACATCTGCCATCGATATCGCCGCCATCGCAAATATCCTGCAGGAGGCGGCGGCCAGTGAAATCCTGCCGCGCTTCCGCAACCTCGGCGCCGGTGACGTTCGGATGAAGTCGGAAGCCATAGATCTCGTGACCGAAGCGGATGAGGCGGCAGAGCGGTTGATCAAGGCGCGCATGGCGGAGGTTGCTCCGGAGGCTCTGTTCATCGGCGAGGAGTCGGTTGCGGCCGATCCGGATCTTCTGTCAGCTTTGGCAGGGGCTGACCTGGTGGTCGTCGTCGATCCCATCGACGGCACGTTCAACTATGCGGCCGGCATGCCGCTGTTCGGCGTCATGGCAGCTGTCGTCTCCAAGGGAGAAACGGTTGCCGGCCTGATCTACGACCCGATGGGCAATGACTGGGTGATTGCGGAAAAGGGCTCCGGCTCCTGGCTGTGCAAGGCCGATGGCTCACAGGAGAAGCTGGATGTAACGCCGGCGCCATCGCTGGAGGGGCTGGTCGGATGTGCCTCGACAGGGTTCTATTCGCCGGAAAACCGCCGGATCGTCATGGGCAACATGGCCAAGGTCCGCATCGCCACCAGCTATCGCTGCGCGGCACATGAATATCGTGCGTTTGCCGCCGGTCATTTTCACTTCCTGATGTACCAGAAGCTGATGCCCTGGGATCATCTGGCCGGCACATTGATCGCCCAGGAAGCCGGCGCCTATGCCGCTCGCTTCGACGGCTCGCCCTATCTGCCTGAACATGTCGATGGCGGCCTGCTGCTGGCGTCGGACAAGGAGTGCTGGGAAACCCTCCGCCGAGAAGTGTTTACAGTCTGAACGGCGACGATTATCGAAAAGCAGAAGGCCCGCCGGGATGACCGAGCGGGCCTTCTTCGTTTTTCATGGCTTTCGACGGATCACATGTGTCCGCCGGCGCCTTCCAGTGAGGCATGGTCGTCGCCCGGATGGGTGAAGAGCTTGCCCTTCTCGGCCCAGAGGACGGCAAGGATCGTCACAACGCCAAAGACTGTGAAGCCGGCGAACAGCGGCTGAACCGTGCCGTTGAACATCTGGCCGACGGTTCCACCGATCAGCGCGCCACCGGTTGTCGACATGAACCCGGTGATGGCCGTGGCTGTTCCCGCAAGGCTGCCCATCGGCTCAAGGCTGATGGCCGTGAAGTTAGTGGCGATCACGGCAAAAAACATCAGGAGAACGGAAAACAGCAGATAGGCGACGAGGAAGCTCGGCTTGCCGCCGATCGCGATCAGCAGGCCGACGCCCGAAAGCAGCGTGAACAGGATCATCGCCACATGCGAGATGCGGCGCATGCCGAAGCTGCGCACGAAATAACCATTGGCAAAATTCGCAACCGCAATGCCGCCGGCCGTTCCGGCAAAGGCAATCGGCAACCAGTCACCGAGGCCATAAACCTCGCCAAAGATCTGCTGGACGGTCACGATGTAAGCGCAGATCACAGCCGTGAACAGCGTCAATCCGATCATGTAGCCGCAGGTGATTCGGTTCGTCAGAACAGTGCGGAACCCGGAGGCGACGGCCGCGACCGACAAAGGCAGCCGCTCTTCCACCGGCAGCGATTCTTTCAGCTGCAATCCGGCCCAGACGAACAGGATAGCGCCGACGCAGCCGAGGAGAATGAAGATCCAGTGCCAGTTTGCATAGTAGATGACGGCCTGGCCGAGCGACGGAGCGACGATCGGAACGATCATGAAGACGATCATCACATAGGACATGACACGTGCCATCTCGCGGCCGCCGAAGCAGTCGCGAACGACGGCCATGGTCGTGATGCGGACGGCTGCGGCGCCGATTCCCTGCACGAAGCGCAGGACAAGCAGCATCTCGAAGCTTTGTGTCGCGGCCGCACCGAACATGGTCAGTGTGAAGAAGGCGAGGCCGGCAAGCAGGACGCCGCGGCGCCCGAACGTATCGGACAGGCTGCCGAAAATGATCTGCGAGCAACCGAAGCCGAGGAAGAACACGCCGATCACCAATTGCGTGTCATTGGTGTTGGCGACGCTGAGCGACTGGCCGATGGCGGGCAGGGCGGGCAACATGATGTCGATCGCGATGGCGACGCTGGCCGTCATCAAGGCAATGGTGATGACAAATTCGAAGAAGCCGAGACCGATGCGGGCGGAGCCCTGATTTTCGATATGGTGGGCGGACATGAAAAGACCTGTCTTGAAAAAGCGGCGGATTGTTTAAACGGCTGGATTGTGCGGGCTGAAAAGCTTGCCCCGCTCGGCAAAGAGCACGAAGCCGAGGCCAATGATGGACACCGTCAGGAAGCCGACGGCCAACGGCGTTACGGTTCCGTCGAATGCCTGGCCGATCAGTGCTCCGATGCTGGCGCCGCCGATCGTCTGGGTGAAGCCCAGCACGGAGGAGGCCGTGCCGGCGACATGGCCGAGCGGTTCCATCGCCATGGCGTTAAAGTTCGGGCCGATCAGGCCGAACTGGAACATGGTCGCGGCATAGAGCACCACGAACAGCCAGAAAGGCAACGTACCGAAGATCGACGCCATCGCCCAGATAAAGCTGCCGATGGTGAAACCGATCAGGGCGCCATGCGACAGGCGTCGCATGCCGTAGCGCTTGACCAGCCGTGAATTGGTGAAGGACGCAACAGCCATCATGCTGGCAAAGCCTGCGAAAACGAGTGGGAACCAGTGCCCGAGCCCGTAGATGCCGACCAGGATTTGCTGAGCCGAATTGATGAAGCCAAACAGCGAGCCGAACAGGAACGACGCGGCCAGCGAATAGCAGAGCGACACGCGGTTGGTGAGCACGATACGAAAGGCCGAGCCGATCGAGGAAATCGTAAACGGGCGGCGATTTTCGACCGCCAGCGTTTCCGGCAAACGAAACATCACCAGCGTCGCCACCAGCACGGCGAAAAGGCAGATGACGACGAAGATCATGTGCCACTCGGCAAAGATCATGATCAACTGGCCGATGCTGGGGGCGATCACCGGCACGATCATGAACACCATCATCACCAGCGACATGACTTCGGCCATCATGCGTCCGCCGTAGATATCGCGAACGATGGAAATGGTGATGACCCGGGTTGCGGCCGCGCCGATGCCCTGCATGAAGCGCAGCGCGAGAAGGCCGGCAAAGGACGGCACGAAGACGATGGCAAGCGCACAGAGCGCATAGATACCGAGCCCGCCGAGCAGCGGCAGCTTGCGGCCGAAGCGGTCGGCCAGCGGTCCGAAGAACAGCTGCGCGCAGCCCATGCCGATCAGATAGGCGGTGATGACATATTGGCGGGTATTCTCGTCGGCGACGCCGAGACTCGCGCCGATCTCCTGCAGACCGGGCAGCATGATATCGATCGAGATCGCATTGATCGCCATCAGCATGGCCATCAGCGCAATGAATTGTGGTTTGGAGAGAGCCGGAATGCCCGGCGCCTGGGTCGTCATGGTCATAGGGATATTCCTGCCGGCGTGCCGGGCATCTGAAGCGGGAAACCGGATCGGTTCCGAAAAGGATCAGACGCGGATGAAATGGATGGAACCAGAATTGAGGGCGCTGTGAAAGCACGGTTCCGAAGCGCTTTCAAAAACGGAAGCCGGCATGCCGGCTCAAGTGGCTGACAACCGGTAGGAGGCCGGCTGCAAAAGAAGATTCATCTGGATCAAATGGTGCAAACGCATGTTCCAGCGTCTGCATATCCATGAAACCGCACCGTCTTGTGACATCGCCGCATATTGGATTCGGCTGTTACAGGGCGGAAAATATTAGAATGTTCGTACGTGTTCCTTGAATCAAAAAAGGCGGTGACCCGCCTTTTCAGGTGTCACGATGACAGAGGGTCGATTCAGGCTGCGCCCTTGACGGCGATGCCCTGTTCCTCGAAATGCGACTGGAGTTCGCCAGCCTGGAACATTTCGCGGACGATATCGCAGCCGCCGATGAACTCACCCTTGATGTAGAGCTGCGGGATCGTCGGCCAGTTCGAATAGTCCTTGATACCCTGGCGCAGGTCAGCATCCGCAAGCACGTTGATGCCCTTGTAATCGACGCCGATATAGTCGAGCATCTGGACGACCTGTCCGGAGAACCCACACTGGGGGAACTGGGGCGTGCCCTTCATGAAGAGAACGACATCGTTGCTCTTCACTTCATTGTCGATGAAATCGTTGATACCGCTCATGTCGTAATCCTTCCTCATCCCGCTTCAAGGGCCGGGTGTGTCGATTTCCTGTAAATAGCATGCAGACCGGTGATTTTCACCACCCGCGCGCAACAAAAATTGATGGCTTGCACGACGGCAACAGGTCAGATTTCGCGGGTCTATCGCGTCTTGCTGCGGGCGGCAGCCGTGCGCCGGCGGCTCACCTGCTTCTTTGCCGGTTTCGCTGCCTTCGGCTTTGTGGCCTTCTTGAATCGTCCGGTCGTTGCCGAGCGGGTCTGCCGCTGGCGTTTCGAAGTTGTCGTCTTGACGCCAGACTTCTTCAGCACTTCCTTGAGCACGCTTTCGACGACGCCGGTGACCAGTTCGTTGATCAGATTGGCCATCGGCGCTTACTCGGGGATCGAGGTCTGGAGCGCAAGCGCGTGGAGAACGCCACCCATGTTGCCGCTCAGCGCGTCATAGACCATCTTGTGCTGCTGCACGCGGGTCTTGCCACGGAAGGCTTCCGCCACCACTTCGGCCGCGTAATGGTCGCCGTCACCGGCCAGATCCCGGATGACGACCTTCGCCCCCGGAATTCCAGCCTTGATCATGTCCTCAATATCGCCAGGTGCCATCGGCATCGTCTGTACTCCCTGAATTACTCGGCGGCGATCTGTGTCTCGCCATCCATAAAGTCAGGGAACCACGATTCATGCACTGAGCGCAATTGCAGAATTGCAAGCGGCTTAGCCGAGCCGAGAACGACCTCGGTACCGCCTGTCTCGCCGATCGACGGCGCTGCGACGCCCGCGGCCTTTGCCCTATCTGCGACCAGAGCCGCATGTTCCGGGCGAACGGTGACGACGTAACGGCCCTGATCCTCGCCAAAGAAGACCGGGATCGGATCGCGGCCGGCAACGGCGGAGACTTTGGCGCCGATGCCCGATGCCATGGCCATTTCGGCAATCGCCAGCGCCAGACCACCCGAGGAGCAGTCATGCACCGCCGTCGTCAGGCCATCGGTGATCAGTTCGCGCACGAAATCGCCGACCTTGCGTTCATGGACGAGATCGACATGCGGTGCCGGACCGTCGGTGCGACCGTGGATGTCGCGCAGATAGACGGATTGGCCCAGATGCGTGCCAAGTCCTTCCGGCGCGCCAACGAGCAGAATCTGTTCGCCTTCGGCGGCAAAGCGGATGCGCGCCATCTGCGACCAGTCGCCGAGCAGACCCACACCGCCAATGGTCGGGGTCGGCAGAATGCCTTGGCCGTTGGTTTCGTTGTAGAGTGAGACATTGCCCGAAACGATCGGGAAATCCAGCGCGCGGCAGGCCTCACCGATGCCCTTGATGGCATGGACGAACTGGCTCATGATTTCTGGGCGTTCAGGATTGCCGAAGTTCAGGTTGTCGGTCGCAGCCAGCGGCAGGGCGCCGGTCGCGGTGATGTTGCGCCAGCATTCGGCGACAGCCTGCTTGCCGCCCTCGAACGGATCGGCTTCGACATAACGCGGCGTTACGTCCGACGAAAAGGCGAGCGCCTTGGTCGGATGTCCTTCGACGCGCACGACGCCGGCGTCGCCGCCCGGAAGCTGCAGCGAGTTGCCCTGGATCAGGGTATCGTACTGTTCGTAAACCCAGCGGCGCGACGAGTTGTTGGCGGATCCGACCAGAGCCAGCACGGCGTCTGCAACGTCCGACTGCGGAATGTCGTCAGCGGCGAGCAGCGCAACGGCCTTGGCCGGGGTCCAGGGGCGGTCATATTCCGGCGCCTGGTCGCCCAGGTCCTTGATCGGGAGGTTGGCGACTTCCTCGCCCTGATGGATCACGCGGAAGCGCAGGTCGTCCGTGGTTTTGCCGACGATGGCGAAGTCGAGACCCCACTTGACGAAGATCGCCTTGGCAACCTCTTCCTTGGCCGGTTCCAGAACCATGAGCATACGCTCCTGGCTTTCCGACAGCATCATTTCGTAAGCGGTCATGCGCTCTTCGCGCACCGGAACCTGATCGAGCTGCAACTCGATGCCGAGGTCGCCCTTGGCGCCCATTTCGACCGCCGAGCAGGTGAGGCCGGCCGCACCCATGTCCTGGATGGCGATAACGGCGCCGGTCTTCATCAGTTCGAGGCAGGCTTCCAGCAGGCACTTTTCGGTAAAGGGGTCGCCAACCTGGACGGTCGGGCGCTTTTCCTCGATCGACTCGTCGAACTCGGCAGATGCCATTGTGGCGCCGCCGACGCCGTCGCGGCCGGTCTTGGCGCCGAGATAGACGACCGGGAGGCCGACGCCCTTGGCTTCGGACAGAAAGATGCCGTCGGCCTTGGCAAGGCCGGCTGCAAAGGCGTTGACGAGGATATTGCCGTTATAGCGGGCATCAAATTCGACTTCGCCGCCGACCGTGGGAACACCGAAGGAATTTCCATAGCCGCCGACGCCGGCAACGACGCCCGAAACGAGATGACGGGTCTTCGGATGATCCGGTGCGCCGAAGCGCAGTGCGTTCATGGCAGCGATCGGGCGGGCGCCCATAGTGAAGACGTCGCGCAGGATGCCGCCGACGCCGGTCGCAGCGCCCTGATAGGGCTCGATATAGGACGGATGGTTGTGGCTCTCCATCTTGAAGACGACGACATCGCCATCATCGATATCGACGACACCGGCGTTCTCACCCGGGCCCTGGATGACGCGCGGACCCTTGGTCGGCAGCGTGCGCAGCCACTTCTTCGAGGACTTGTAGGAGCAATGCTCGTTCCACATGGCCGAAAAGATGCCAAGCTCGGTAAAGGTCGGCTCGCGGCCGATGAGTTCCAGGATCCGCTGGTACTCGTCTGGCTTCAGACCATGCGAGGCAATCAGTTCCGGCGTGATAGGGCGGGTATTGGAAATGGTCATCGTGGTCCGTTCGGTCCGTTGGAGCATCCCGACGGCGAAAGGCCGCCATGCATTGAGGGCTGCATCAAAACAAAGAGATCGTATTCGCGCTTCTTTAGCTGATGCATTCCGGCGATGCGACAGGAAAATGCCGGAAAAGCACAGGAGATCGTGTGCTTTTGCCGAGAAATCGCGCTTGTGGTCAGGCGAAGCTGTCGTAGCCGGTGCGGCCGCTGTCGAGCAGGCGGCGAAGCGTCAGGAATCCGCGTCGGACCTCGGCTCTGTCTGCAGGCGAAGAGAAGCCGATGCGCACGCGGTGGAAGACGCTGTCGGTCCGCCCCGCCTTGAATTCGTCCTCATCATCGACAAGCACGCCTTCCTCGAAAGCCGCGTGTTTGAACGTGCCGGAGAACCAGGGTTCGGACAGTTTCAGCCAGAGGAACGGCACATGCGGATGGGAATTGAAGTCGATGCCGGCAAAGATTTCGCGTGCCATCTGTTCGCGGGCGCGGATTTCGTCGATCGCCTTCGAGCGCAAGATCGCGCCTTCGCCACTGAGCACAAGCCGGGCGCAGAGTTCGGCGAGCAGGAAGGGCATGCCGCCGCTGACCATCTTGTGGGCGATGCGAATGCGCTGGCTGAAATGGGGAGGGCAGGCGACCCAGCCGCCGCGCACGCCGGCTGCGACCGATTTCGACAGGCCACCGACCAGGAAGGTACGCTCGGGAGCCAGTTCAGCGAGCAACGGGGTCATGTCGCCGGTCATCGCACCGTAGAGATCGTCTTCGAGCAGCCAGACGCCGTAGCGGCGGGCAATGTCGGCGATTGCCTGTCGGCGCTCCAGCGACAGGGTGACCACCGTCGGGTTCTGCGCCGTCGGCATCAGGAAGGCGAGTTTCGGGTGCTGCTGGGCGCACACCCGCTCGAAATCCTCGGGATCGAGGCCATAATCGTCGGTGCGGAGCAGAATGGTGCGGCGCCCGATCAGGCCGGCACTGCGGCTGATCTGCGAATAGGTGACATTCTCGAAAGCGATCTTGTCGCCCGGTGCGGTGACGGCCGCAATGACGGCGACTGCGCCGGCATGGGCGCCCAGCGTCGGTACGATGCGATCGGGCAGGGGGCGGAACGATCCCTTAGCGAGCCATTGACTGCCAGCCTCGAACCAGTGCGGCGGGAAGTCCAGCGCATAGCTGGCAATGTCGGCATGGTGTTCGCGGCTGATCTCTACGAGCAGCTTTTCCAGTGAAGCACCTTGGCCAATATCGGGGGCGGCCGTGCTGTCGAACCGAAGCTTCCCCGGCGGCGCCTTCAAGGGTCGCGTGCCGGAAAGGGCGACGGTCATCGGGTCAGCCTGCTCGGCCGGCTTCACTTCGGTGTTGTCGAGAACATAGGTGCCGCGGCCGACTTCACCGCTGACGAGACCGCGTTCGCGAACGAGATGATAGGCGCGACCAATTGTGCCGATTGTGACTCCGATGTCGAAGGCAAGGTTGCGCTGGGGCGGCAATTTCGTGCCCGCAGTGAGCACGCCGCCCGCAATCGCCTCCTCAATCTGATCGGCAATACGGGCATAGATCGGGCCTTGGCCCTGGCCAGGATCGGGCATCCAAGTTGTCATGGTGACAATTTCTACATTGTATCTCTTTGGGTGTCAATTATGACAATGCAATATCAAGGGTGACAATCTAACCGCAGAAGGGCGATGTACAATGAGTACAATATGCGCAACTGACGATGCAATATGTTCGGCGGAACTGGAGGCAATCCGTGTATCTCGTGTCACGATCGACAACAGCCCGTCGTTGGTTCGGCGGGCATTTGCATGGTTGATCGCGCGGGAAAAGAAAAGGTTAAGCCGGATCGCGCTGGCAGAGTTGACGGAAGACCAACTTGCCGACATCGGAGTCACGGTTGCCGAGGCGCGCCGGGAAGCGGCCCGCCCATACTGGGACTGATTTCGCGCGGCAACGTCAGAGGATTTCGGACTGCGCTACAGCAGTTCGAGCACTTTCGTCTTTGGACGACAGACCTTCACGCCCATTTCCGTGACGACAATAGGCCTTTCGATCAATTCGGGATGAGCGAGCATCGCGTCGATGATCTGGCGGTCGGTTTTGCCTTCGTCGTCCAGTTGAAGTGAAAGATAGGCCCGTTCACGGGTTCTGAGCAGCGCGCGTGGCGTCATGTCCATCGCAAGCAAAAGGGCCAGCATTGCCTCGTGCGATGGCGGCGTTTTCATATATTCGATGATGACGGGTTCGATGCCTGCGGCGCGGACAATTTCGACGACCGCGAGCGAGGTGGTGCTGCGGTCATTATGGTAGATCGTAACGCTCATGAAAATGCCTTTGGTAATGCTGCTAGCGCGGGAGCATGCCGGCGGGATGGTCTGGCGGTAAATGTCTTGTCGGGGAGGTAGCGTGCTTTCATGACAGGTTTGAGACCGAATATCCGGCCAAAATTGCTGGAGAATGCAGCCTGGACCCCACCGGACTCAATCAAGGGTTTGCGAAAATTGATTGTTCAGTAAATCTCTTGAAAAGAAAAGCGGCAAGAAAGGGAGCGTTTCTCGCCGCATGCTTTTTTGTGGCGGCAGGTTAGCTGCAGCCAGTTCCGCCAGCCGCAAAGCGCTTGACATCGGTGGCCATGCGCACGCCCACCGGCTCGTTGAACAACGGTCCGAAGGCTTGCAGTTGTGCGGGGTGACCTTCAGCCTGGACGACGGCAAGCGGACGGGACTCTGGCGAGTTTCGCTTGACGATCAGGATGCGCGGGCGGCCAGAGAACGAGTTGAGTTCAGGCGCCAGGCGATAGGGCTTGAATGCCGTGTCACCCGATTTGAACCAACATGCATTTGCGCCGAGCGCAACCCTCTCCATCGTCGCGAGCGCCGTGGTGCTTTGCCCCGGAGACGGTGGTTTCGCCGACTGGCAGCCGGCAACGAACGCAAGCACCGTCACCGGGAAGAAAGCGGACAGGAAGCGGAGGAAAGCAGCGGCGCGCATGGGAAAAGCCTTCTGATTCGGTCTTTGACGCTGCCTTCTATCAGGCCGAATGTTAAGCGGCGATTACATCGAGAGCCGACGCGAACAGTCCGCGACCATCGGCGCCGCCATGGGCCGCCTCGATCAGGTTTTCCGGATGCGGCATCATGCCCAGCACATTGCCCTTGGCATTAATAATACCGGCGATGTCGTTGACTGACCCGTTTGGATTGGTGCCTGCGGCATAACGGAACACGACCTGACCGTTATCCTCGATCGTCTTCAGCGTTTCTTCGTCGGCGAAATAGTTGCCATCGTGGTGAGCAACCGGGCAGCGGATGATCTGGCCCTGCTCGTAGGCCCGGCTAAACGCGGTATCCACGTTGACGACTTCAAGCTTGATTTCCTTGCAGACGAACTTGAGCGAAGCGTTGCGCATCAGGGCACCCGGCAGCAGGCCTGCCTCCACCAGGATCTGGAAGCCGTTGCAAACGCCGAGAACCTTGACGCCGGCATCGGCCTTCGCCTTGATCGCCTGCATCACCGGCATGCGCGCAGCAATAGCACCGCAGCGAAGATAGTCGCCGTAGGAGAAGCCGCCGGGAATGACGATCAGATCGACATCCGGAATTTCGGTCTCTGTCTGCCAGATGGTGATCGGCGCGTTGCCCGAAATCTTGGTCAGGGCGGCGATCATGTCGCGGTCACGGTTGAGGCCTGGAAGCTGGACGACGGCGGATTTCATTGGTGCGGTTCAAACCTGGATTGGGCCTCGGCAAGTTCACGCAATTCGAGGCGGTTTTCTATGCGGTCGAGGCGTGTCTCGTGCCGAGCGAGGATTCCATATATATTGTGAATGTCCTGCTGCATCGAAATCATCGTTCCGCGCATTGCATTCAATTCTGACCGAATTTCTTTTTGACCTTCTTTTAGGCCAGCGATATCTGCGTGAACACGCTTGAGCAGTTCATACATCAATTCGTTCGTGATTTCGGTCATGACCTATCTCATTCAACCCTTAGGCGAGTGAGATAGTGTAATTCTCGATCACCGTGTTGGCCAGAAGTTTCTCGCACATGGCCTTAACCTCTGCTTCCGCCTTGGCCTTATCGGCGGTTTCGATCTGGAGATCGAAGACCTTGCCCTGGCGGACATGACCGATACCGTCGAAGCCGAGCGCGCCGAGAGCGCCCTCGATTGCCTTGCCCTGCGGGTCAAGAACGCCATTCTTCAGCGTCACTGTTACGCGTGCGTTGATCACTGTTGTCTTCCTGCTTATTTCACCAGCACGGGGCCGGTGCCGCGCGGCGGTTCGTTCTCGTTCATGATGCCAAGGCGGCGGGCGACTTCCTGGTAAGCCTCGACGAGGCCGCCCAGATCGCGGCGAAACCGATCCTTGTCCATCTTTTCCTTGGTTTCGACATCCCACAGACGGCAGCTGTCCGGCGAAATCTCGTCCGCCAGGATGATCCGCATCATGTCGCCTTCGTAGAGGCGGCCGCATTCGATCTTGAAGTCGACGAGCTGGATGCCGACGCCGAGGAAAAGACCGGTGAGGAAGTCGTTGATACGGATGGCGAGCGCCATGATGTCATCGAGTTCCTGCGGGCTCGCCCAGCCGAACGCGGTGATGTGCTCTTCGGAGACCATCGGGTCTTCGAGTGCATTGGCCTTATAGTAGAATTCGATGATCGAGCGTGGGAGAATGACACCTTCCTCGATGCCGAGGCGCTTGGCCAGGGAGCCCGCCGCGACGTTGCGCACGACGATCTCAAGCGGAATGATTTCCACTTCCTTGATCAGTTGCTCGCGCATGTTCAAGCGGCGGATGAAATGCGTGGGGATTCCGATCCGGTTCAGGTGCGTGAAGATGTATTCGGAGATACGGTTGTTGAGCACGCCCTTGCCGTCGATGACTTCGTGCTTCTTCGCGTTGAAGGCAGTGGCGTCATCTTTGAAGAACTGGATCAGAGTGCCAGGCTCGGGACCCTCATAAAGGATCTTTGCCTTGCCCTCGTAGATACGGCGGCGACGATTCATAAAGGCTATCTCTGTTGCTTCCGGCGCTCTTGGGACGCGCGCATGGTATTTTCTAAGGCGGTCCATAGCCGAAATGAAACCATTTCACAATCGGCGTCTGATCCGATCCCCTGAATTAGCGAGAGCGTAACACGGAAAGTCACTGAAGCCGAAAACTTCGCATTGCACTTTGGGCGAGCTTTTGGTTTATGGGCAAAAAGCTGTTCGCAGCACAGGTTTTTCTGGGAGAATGAATGATGACCGACATGAGAGATCGCGAGAAGGCGTTCGAGGCCAAGTTTGCTCTGGATGAAGAACTGCGGTTCAAGGCTGAGGCGCGCCGCAACAAGCTTCTGGGCTTCTGGGCTGCCGGACTGCTCGGCAAGAGCGATGCTGCTGCCTATGCGCAGGAAGTCGTCGCCGCCGATTTCGAAGAGGCAGGCCACGAGGATGTCGTGCGCAAGATCCGCGCCGATTTCGATGCCGCTGGCATCGTTCAAAGCGACGAGCAGATTCGCATCAAGATGGTTGAACTTCTGGGCGAGGCCATCACGCAGGTACAGAACGGCTGATCCTCAAAGCCGATGGCTGAACCGCCCGTTCGCGCGGGCGGTTTTTCTATGTCTTTTCGATGCTTATGGAATTTGCGCTCAAGCCAGCCTAGCGCCAACTTGCCGAACGGATGAACGTCTCGAGATCGGCTTCCAACATCGGCCGCGCAAAAGCGTAGCCCTGCAGCGTGTCGCAGCCGAGATCGCGCAGGATAGCGGCGTGCTCACGGGTCTCTACGCCTTCCGCCACCACCTCGATGTTCAGCGAATGACCGATGTCGATGATCGATCCGACCAGTCTGCGCTGTTCGGCCGTGTCGGTGATTGGCTTCACTAATGCCCGATCGATCTTCAGACGGCTGGGGCTCAGCTTCATCAGACCAATGATCGACGCATGGCCGGTTCCGAAATCGTCGATTTCGATGTCGATGCCGAGCGCTTTCAGGTCGCTCAAGGTTTTCGACGAACATTCGTCGAGGTCATCAAGGAAGATCGATTCAAGCAGTTCGAAAGACAGTTTTCCACGCGGGATGCCGAGCGTCCTCAGGCTCTCGATCAGGCCTGGCTCGCGCAGACGCGGCGAGGAGACGTTGACGGAAATACGGGGAATGGAAAAGCCCTGCCTTTCCCAACAATCGAAATCGCGCAGCGCCTGTTCGGCGATGGTTCGGTCGATGACCGTCAGAGCGTTGATGTCTTCGGCAATTTTCAGGAAATAGTCGGGAGCAAGCAGTCCATGCTGAGGATGCTTCCAGCGTACCAGGGTTTCGACCCCGGCAATGTCGAGCGTGCGCGCGTCGAACTGCGGCTGGTAGACCGGCACGAATTCGCCGTCCTCAAGGCCCCTGATGATCTCGTCGGCAGTGCGCTTGACGTGGTGGATCTGGGTCTGGAGCTGCTTGGTGAAGAACTCGTAGCGGTTTCGTCCCTGACCCTTGGCGCGATAGAGCGCGATGTCGGCGTTCATCAGGGATTGCTTGGCGTCCACCGTGCCGTCCAGTGTCCAGGCGATGCCGACGCTGGCGCCGAACCGGCAGAGATGCCCTTCGTAGGGAACCGGTTGCCGCAGGGCGTCGATGATCCGGTCCGTCATCGAAATGACCTGTTCCTGTCCGTGCCCGCTGTCACAAAGGATCAGGAATTCATCACCGCCTATTCGTGCCACGAAGTCCCGTTCGCTGATGATTGTGGACAGGACGCGTGCCGTATGCACAAGCATCGTGTCGCCAGCCTGATGACCGAGCGTGTCGTTGATCTGCTTGAAGCGATCGAGATCGATATGCAGGATGGCACAATAGGCGACCTTCTCGCTGATCCACTCCTCAAGCTGCTGATCGAGGTAACGCCGGTTCGGCAATCCCGTCAGGTGATCGTGAAGGGCGTTGTACTCGATGCGGGTGCGGGCTGCCTCGAGTTCCAAATTGCGGGCTTCGGCCAGCTTCCGTTGACGATCAAGTTCGTCGCGCAAGACGACATCATCGGTAATATCCCAGTTCGCACCAATGAGCTTCCGCTCTCCTTCGGCGTCCACAAACGTAACGGAACTGGACCGGATGTGACGGATATCGCCGTCGGGCCGAACGATGCGAAAGGCATTGGTAAAGGGCACGTTCGATGCAATGCCGGCAGCGATTGTCGCAAGAGCAGCCTCGCTATCATCGGGATGCAATATCCGGTCGAGCAACGCAGGTTGATCGGCAGGCGGTACGAATTCCAATCCGTAGATCTTCATCAACTGCGCGTCGCGTACGACTTCGCCAGTGTCGAGATTGGCCTCGAACACGCCGATCTCGGAAACATCCATGGCCAGGCGGAGGCGCCGCGTGACTTCCTCCAACTGTGCTTCGGCCTTTTTCCGTTCGGAAACATCGGTATCCGTGCCGATGATGCGGGTCGGTTTTCCGTCCGCCCCCCATTCTATTGAGGCGCCGCGGCTTTCGATCCACACCCAGTGGCCATCTGCGTGGCGTTCGCGATACTGAAACGTGTTGAACTCGACTTCGCCTTCGTCCTGTCGGCGGATATATTCGAGCACGTGCTCCCGATCGGCCGGGTGCACGCTTTCGATCCACTCGTCGAGCGATCCATCGACGCTCGCATCCGGCGCCATGCCACGGATCAGCTTCCAATGCTTGGAATAGAACAGATCACCTGATTTGAAATCGTGGTCCCAGACGCCCTGATGCGCGCTTTCAAGTGCGTATTTCCACCGCATCTCGCTCTTTTGCAGGGTTTCGATGGCCTGCTTCATGTCGTCGATCACTTGGACCTGCAGGATGATACCGCTGTCGATGGCCGACAGGGACGTCGAGACCCAGTATGGTTTGCCGTCGGTGCCGATCAGTCGGATCTCGTGACGACCCGGCTTGTCCCCTCCGAGGCCGATATCTGCGAGCGATTCTGCGAACGCCGCTGCGTCTTCATCATACAGAAACCCGAGGATCGGCCTACCGCGGATCGTGTCGGGGGAAAGGCCGAAAAGGCTTGAAAATGCGGAGTTCGCGCGCTGAATAAGACCGCGCTGATCGACCAGACAAAAGCCGACCGGCATCGAATCCAGAATGGCGGCGGCGTCCTGTGAAGGATCATTCACTGCCGGTGTTCGCCACTGGTCTCGGTTCGTTCGGGCGGTTGTCACGTGTCCGTCGTTCTCGCAGGATTTTCCGCACGATACACAACGACAATGAAGGCCCCCTTAATGTTGCAATGCAGTCTATTGCAGATAATCAGCCTTGTAGCCGATTGAGGAATTGGGCAAAAACCATCGTGCCTTCCGGCCAGGGACCATGCCCGGATTCCGCATTGATATGGCCGGATTGTCCGGCATCGACGAGCATCGATCCCCAGGCATTCGCGAGGTCCCCGGCATGTTCATAAGAGCCGAACGGATCATTCTGGCTGGCAACCATCAGGCTCGGAAAGGGCAGTGGGTCGCGCGGGTAGGGGCCGAACGTCATCAGGTGTTTTGGACGGATCTTCGGATTGGTGACCTCCGGTGGAGCAACCAGAAACGCACCTGCGATCTTCTTGTCGACATGCTCCAGCGCGTGAACAGCGGTCGCGACACCGAGCGAGTGCGCAACGATGACGACAGGCTTGGTCGCGGCATTGATTTCCTCGACCATGCGCTTGACCCAGTCTTCGCGCACCGGCTTTGCCCATTCAGCCTGTTCGACGCGGCGAGCGGAAGCCAATTTGCTCTGCCAGCGGCTTTGCCAGTGAGTGGGGCCGGAATTGGTATAACCGGGTACGATCAGGATATCTGCTTCGGATGCTTTCATAGTAACGGCGATTTGAGGTCGAAGGGTGCGGAAGTCAAGTGTCACGGAAGCAGATCAGGTATATGCTGGCGTCACGGGTCGCCTGGTCACGACGTTCCGGGACGGCTGTTGCCGCCGATGAACGACAGCGCGGAAATTGCGTTAAACTCCAATTATTCTCTCGTTAGCCAGACCGCTGATTGTTCTTGATTTCAAGTGACGATGCTTGTCGAAGGAGGAGAATTGGTCATGACAGCCTTTCATGTAATGGCGGGGTCCGGGGCTGAACTCGCGCATCCGGGCATTCGCACGATATCGGTTTCGGACGTGTTCGATGCGTTGCGCCTAGGATGGGAAGATTTTCGAGCGAAGCCATCGCATTACGTCTTCCTCTGCCTGATTTATCCGATCGCGGGCGTCGTGCTGGCCGCCTGGAGTTCCGGCGCCAACATGCTGCCGCTCCTTTACCCACTGGCGTCCGGATTTGCGCTGCTGGGGCCGGTCGCCGCGATCGGGCTTTATGAAATCAGCCGGCGGCGCGAACTCGGCATGAACACCAACTGGCGGCATGCCTTCGATGTGCGTCGTTCGCCGGCGCTCCCATCAATCATCGGTCTTGCGGCCATGCTGCTGGCCGTATTCGTCGCCTGGTTGCTCGTCGCCCAGTCGCTTTACACGCAGATGTTCGGTGAGGTTCCGCCGGCTTCCATGTCGGCGTTTTTCAGTCAGGTTTTCGTGACGGAGCAAGGCTGGAACCTCATTCTCGTCGGTAATGCCGTCGGTTTTGTCTTCGCGGTCATCGTGCTGTCAACGGTCGTTGTCGCGTTCCCGCTCCTCTTGGACCGGGATGTCGGCGCCGTGGCTGCAATCGAAACCTCCATCCGCGCCACGCTCGCCAATCCCTTGCCGGTCGCCGTCTGGGGGATGATCGTCGCCGGCGGCCTCGTTCTGGGCTCGATCCCGGTTTTTGTCGGTCTCGCCGTGATCATGCCGATCCTCGGGCACGCGACATGGCACCTGTATCGCAAGCTGATTGTTCCTCCGCCTGCAAAATAGGCGCCCATGCAAAACGCCGCCCTGCGAGGGGCGGCGTCCGGCTGAAAGCGTGCCTCAGCCGTTTAGCGGAAATACTTGTAGTAGGACGAAATCTGCGCCGCCGTCTTGGAGGATGGATCAAGACGGATGCCGATCCTGTCGCCGCGATACCATTTGACGACGCCGGTCAGATGACCGAACTCGGTGCTCTGGATCGAGACTTCCTCGCCGGTCTTGGCATTGATGTCGAAATTGAGCTGGAAGCAGATGCCGGCCGACGAGAGATCTTTGACAATCCCGCGGCTCATGCCGCCCTTGCACGTGACCTCGCCGGTGAATTTCGTCGTCGTGCGCGCCGGCTTGCGTTCGATGACCTGCTGGTAAGGCATTTCCCACCACTCCCGCTTTTTTCGTTCTTTGACGGAGCGTCGCACGAAGACATGACGAAAGCCTTGGAAAAACCGTTCAGAATCGAGCCATCTGGGCCAAAATCGAACAGACCGTCGTCGCGGCGGTGAGGGGGAGCCGGGCAGGCTCCCCGAAGGAATCAGCCGAATACGCGATTGAAGATCGTGTCGACATGCTTGGTGTGATAACCGAGGTCGAACTTTTCGCGGATGTCCGCTTCCGAGAGAGCGGCGCGCACTTCAGCGTCAGCAAGCAATTCCTCAAGGAAATCAGCGTCCTTTTCCCAGACCTTCATCGCATTGCGCTGCACGAGGCGGTAGCTGTCCTCACGCGATACACCGGCCTGCGTCAGCGCCAGAAGAACGCGCTGGCTCATGACGAGGCCACGGAACTTGTTCATGTTCCTCAACATGTTTTCCGGATAGATCACCAGCTTTTCGATAACGCCGGCAAGACGGTTCAGGGCGAAGTCTAGAGTGATCGTCGTATCGGGGCCGATGGCGCGCTCGACACTGGAATGGCTGATGTCGCGTTCGTGCCAAAGGGCAACGTTCTCCATCGCCGGCACGACGGACATGCGCACCAGCCGGGCAAGGCCGGTCAGGTTTTCGGTCAGGACCGGATTGCGCTTGTGCGGCATGGCCGACGAACCCTTCTGGCCGGGCGAGAAGAATTCTTCCGCTTCCAGAACCTCGGTGCGCTGCATGTGGCGGATTTCGATGGCGACGTTTTCGATCGACGACGCGATGACGCCGAGCGTTGCGAAGAACATGGCATGTCGGTCACGCGGAATGACCTGGGTGGAGATCGGCTCGGCGATCAGGCCCAGCTGTTCGCAGACATGTTCCTCGACGCGCGGATCGATATTCGCGAAAGTCCCGACTGCGCCGGAAATAGCGCCGGTTGCGATTTCTGCCCGGGCGGCGACGAGACGGGCGCGGTTGCGGCTCATTTCGGCATAGAAGCGGGCAAAGGTCAGGCCCATCGTGGTCGGC
The DNA here is from genome assembly GCF_001425605.1 of Rhizobium sp. Leaf453. Classification (GTDB taxonomy): domain Bacteria; phylum Pseudomonadota; class Alphaproteobacteria; order Rhizobiales; family Rhizobiaceae; genus Pararhizobium. The sequence continues at coordinate 660,626 of NZ_LMRG01000023.1, forward strand.
TCGGCATGAATACCGTGGCTGCGGCCGATGCGAACCGTGTCCTTGTGTTCTAAAGCACGGGCCTTCAGCGCGTTCAGAACGCGATCCATATCCGCGAGCAGAAGGTCGGCGGCGCGAACGAGCTGGATGTTCAGCGTCGTGTCGAGCACATCGGACGAGGTCATGCCCTGATGCACGAAGCGGCTGTCGGGGCCGATGAACTCGGCGAGGTGGGTGAGAAACGCAATGACGTCATGCTTGGTGACGGCTTCGATCTCGTCAATGCGCGCCACGTCGAATGTTGCAGCGCCACCCTTTTCCCAGATCGTTTTTGCCGCCTCTTTCGGGATTACGCCCAGTTCCGCCAGCGCGTCGCAGGCATAGGCCTCGATCTCGAACCAGATGCGGAATTTCGTCTCAGGCGACCAGATGGCCACCATTTCCGGGCGGGAGTAACGCGGGATCATGGGCTTTCAGCTTTCGTCACGGAGGGAGTTGAGGAGCCTCTAGCAAAGATGGCCGGCAATCTCAACGTTGCAATGTCAATGCTGCCTGCCGGGCGTCCGGCGGGCAAGCCACAGGCTGGCAAGTGCAAGGGCGGCAAAACCGAAAGGCACGAAAAGCGGAACGCCCATGACTACGAATTGATAGACCGCCGCCGCCGAGGTGAAGACAAACTGGTACATCCAAATCCTGGTGCCGAACGGCTCGTGCCATTGGGAGTAGAACATCCGGTAGTCCATGGCGAAGAGGAAGGCGGTGGCGGCAATGGTGCAGACCGTCAGGCAGAGGAAGAAGGCGGCGAAGCGGGTTTCGCCGCGCCGGCCGATGGCACCGAAGCGTCCGAGAAACAGAGCGCAGGGCCAGGCGATGATGCCGCCGCAGAAGAACAGAAGCAGGATGCTGCAGATGTGATAGGTCTGGGCGCCATTGCGCAGGTAGAGCGCCAAGAAGGACGACATGGCCATCATCAGGCCCCAGACCGGCCCGCCAATGAGGATCTCACGCGCGCTTGGCAGGCAGGAGCAAAGCCGCCTGATCGTCCGCCGCAAAAGACCTGCGCGCTCGTCTGCTTCAGCCCTGCTTGATGACGTCATGGCGCGACGTGAACCGGAACGGCGATCCAGCGACCGTCATGGCCCTCGAAACCTACGCTCAGGACATGGACGAGAACGACATGGGTGGCCGGCTTGCCGTCCTGCTGGTCCACGACGACACCGCCAAGCCTGTAGCCGGTCGGGCAGGTGCGGCTGTCGGGAATCTTCCTATCGGCACAGATTTCACGGTCCGAGGGCTTGCCATTCTCCGACACAAAGACCAGTCGAAACCCGGGCGATTCCGGCGTCATTTCCTTACAGTTTTCGGCCGCCGGAAAATTCTTCTCCTGCAGTGTCAGGACGAACTCACGGCCGAATGCAGGTTCGGAGGCATATTCCCGATAGGCGAGTCGGTGGGCTGGGCTTTCCGTCTCGGTGATCGGGTTGAACGCGGCGAGCAGTCCGGGGCGGCTGTTGAGGTCGAACTTGTCAACGAGCGGTGTCGCCCTTGTGGCCGCTTCCGCCCTTGCCTTGGAGAGGCCGGCATCTTCGTCTTCCAGGCGCACCCGGATCGGCGTTCCCGGCAGGAAGGTGTCATTCTGCGTATTGATGAAGAAGATGTTGGAAAACGGGAAACCGGATCCGTCCTGAACACCGTATTCCTCGAAAGCGTAGACGCTGCCATCGTCGGAAAATCCGATCGATCGGAAGGAGGCGATATCGGCAGCGAGGGCCGTATCCGCGATCAAGGCCGCCGATACCAGCGCAACCGCCAGTCCGCCCGATAATCTCACCCGCACCCCTCCATCGCATTGCTGCGCAGAATGTCGATTGTTTTGCGGTAGGCGTCAACATGGCCGCCGCTGAAGATGGCCGAACCCGCAACGAAGACATTGGCGCCGGCGGAGGCGGGAAGGGCAATCGTATCAACCGCGATACCGCCGTCGACTTGGATATCGATCGGCCGGTCGCCGACCATGGCCTTGATGCGGCGGATCTTTTCTTCCATCGCGGGTATGAATTTCTGGCCACCGAAGCCCGGATTGACCGTCATCACGAGGATCAGATCGAGCTTGTCGAGGAGATAATCGAGCACGCTTTCCGGCGTCGCCGGATTGATCGAGACGCCGGCTTTTTTGCCCAGCGCCTTGATCGCCTGCACCGACCGGTCGAGATGCGGACCTGCCTCGGCATGGACCGTGATGCTGTCGCAACCGGCCTTGGCGAAGGCTTCGAGATAGGGATCGGCCGGCGCGATCATCAGGTGGCAGTCGAAATACGCGTCTGTATGCGGTCGCAGCGACTTGATGACATCAGGACCGAACGAAATGTTCGGAACGAAATGGCCGTCCATGATGTCGAGATGGATCCAGTCGGCTCCGGCTGCAACGACATCGCGCACTTCCTGGCCCAGCTTGGCGTAGTCGGCGGCGAGAATGGACGGGGCGATGCGGATCGGCAGCGGCATGATCAGGGGCTCCAACTGTTTTGGGGCCAATAGCATTGCTTGTCGCGGCAAACAACATTGGCGGGCGGTGGTTTGGCCTTTATCCGCGTCCGTTTGACGACGCCCAGGAGGGCAGGACGTCTTTTTCCGCAGCCACGGCATCGTGGACACCCCGCGCGATCGCCCGGGCCATGGTCGATGCGGCTGCCGCGCCGAGATCGATGAAGTCCGGCAGGGCGACCGTCTTGCCACTCGCTCCCGTCGCCAGCGCAAAGACGAGGTCACCGTCGAGCGGCGTATGCGACGGCCAGATGGCGCGTGAAAACCCGTCATGGGCTGCGATCGCCAGGCGCTTGGCTTCCGCCTTGGTCAGGACTGCATCGGTTGCGATGACGGCAATGGTCGTATTCTGGGTTTCGCGCTGGCCTTCTCGGAATTTGATCCGCAGATCGCGGGCGTCCTTGGGAAAGGGGTGCGGCATGCCGAGGCCTCCAAACTCCGTACCTTCCTCGAATGGAGCCGCCCAGAAATGTCCGGTATCGCCGATCGTCACCGAACCCAATGCGTTGACAGCAACCAGTGCGCCGATCGTGATGCCGTTGTCGAGAACGGTCGAGGCGGTGCCGAGCCCGCCCTTGAAGCCTGCCGTCAGCGCGCCGGTACCGGCACCGGCCGTTCCCGTCGCGAAATCGAGGGTAGCAGTTCGGACAGCCTGATAGCCGAGTTCCCGGTAGGGCGGGTAAGTGCCCCAGTCCTTGTCGCCGCCATTGATCAGGTCGAACAGGATGGCGGCCGGGACGATCGGAATATTGAGATTGCCGACCGGAAAGCCCCGCCCCATTTCCCGCAAAGCCGCCTGCGCGCCCGAAGCCGCGTCGAGGCCAAACGCGGAACCGCCGGATAGGATGACAGCATCGACGGTTTGGACCGTGTTGTGCGGCTCCAACAGGTCGGTTTCGCGTGTCCCCGGCGCTCCGCCCAGAACCTGAACGGCAGCGACCGCCGGCTGATCGCAGACCACGGCGGAAACACCGGATTTGATCCGGTGATCCTGCGCGTTGCCGACCTTGAGGCCGTCAACGTCGGTGATCGCATTGCGCAGCCCGGTCCGCATCACTCCGTTCCACTGACCGGAGGTGTCGGCACGAAGCGATTATTTTGCCATTGCAGCAATTGATAGGGATTGTCGGCCAGCTCATGATTGGCGTTGTAGCCGATCGGGCCAATTGCGGTCTGGTATGGTCCCTTGAGCAAGGCATCTGCCAGCTTGGTTTCATCCTTGAGGGCCTGATCCTTGGCCTGCTCGAGAAGTGTCACGGCTGAAAAGGCGGGTAGAACATAGCCTTCCGGAAGAAGATTCGCCGCCGTCATTAGGTCGACCGTGGCCTTCGCTTGTGGCTCGACGGCATGATCGGGCAGGGCGACCGCCAAAACACTGTTTGCCAGCGGCACTGGCTGGTTGGCCGCGTCGAGAGTTTCGCCACCCAGTAGCGTCAATGGGACCTGTTCGGAGGCGGCATCGCGCGCAATAATAGCCGTATCCGCGCGGTCGCCCCCGGTGAAGACGTGGGTTGCGCCACTCTTGGCAAGGCGTCGCACGAGGCTGACCTGCTGTTCCTGCGCTGGCCGGTAGGTGTCGGAAAAGACCGGGGTGAGACCGATATCGGCCAGCGCTGTGCGCACGGTCTCCACCAGTTCACGCCCATGGATGGTGCCGTCCTCGATCAGAGCGAGGGGCTCGTTTTTCCAGCGCGACAGGATGACTTCAGTGACCTTGGCAGCCTCCGCCTTGGCGCTCGGCACCATCCGGAAGAAGGGCCATTTCTTCTTCAGCGCATCTTCCATCAGGATATCCGAGCGAACGCTCAGCGTAATTGCCGGCATGTCGGCCTCGGCGAGCGCAGGAAGCGTTGCTTCGAGGCTTTCCGTGCACAGAAAGCCGATGACTGCCTCGGCACCGGTCGCGAGCACCGCCTTCGTCAGTTCGCTTCCATCCTTGGGCTCGCAGGTTTCCGGCACCACGACGATTTCCGAGTCCCGCTGCTCGGCCTGGAAGCGAGCGCCATCGATCATCTGCTGCCCCAGAAGCGCGAACGGCCCTTCCGTCGGGGCGACGACAGCGATTTTCAGGCCGGCTGCCAGCGCAGGCTCCGCCTGCACCGATGCGGCAATGAGAAGGCTGGCGGCGATCGAACGGAGCATGCTGATTTCCAGATGAAGGATGGGCATGTTTTAAAGATGTGGCGGCATGGGTCAAAGGAAAAGATGGCGGCATCGGTAGAGCGACCGCGATTGCCGCGATTGACCAAGAAAAATGACGCGACGGGTTTCATATTTTATCGCAGCGTCTATGTGTTAGACAGAAATACCGATCTGGAGACTGCCGTGTTGGACAAGACCCAACTGGACCCGCTGACATACCGACACGCCATGAGCCGACTGGCCGGCCACGTCCATATCGTCACTGCCGAACATCGGGGTGAGCGCCGCGGCGTCACCATCACCGCGGCCTGCTCGGTATCGGACAATCCGGCCACGCTTCTCGTTTGCCTCAACGCTACAAATCCGAAGAACGGCATATTCACGGACAGTGGCAGCTTCGCTTTGAACTTGCTCGGCGCCGACCAGATGGACCTCGCTCACGTCTTTTCCGGCAAGAACCATGTCGATCCCACGGCGCGTTTCGAGCATGGTACCTGGGGCACACTCGAAACCGGAGCGCCGGTCTTACAACAGGCTGTTGCGGCGTTCGATTGCCGGCTGATCGATATCAAAACGGTGGCGACGCATATCGTGCTCTTCGGCGAGGTCGTCGCTGTGACGCTCGGCGAGCAAAAACCGGCCTTGGTCTATCTGGACCGGGACTACCGCACGCTATAGATTTTCTCCGAGGGACGGAGGAACCATGACGACTTACGCGAACGGCGCCTTGCCTGCATCCATCCAGGAAACCATGGAGATGCTGGAATCCGGCAACTACCTTGCTGGTACAGCCCTATCGACCGTACTTTTCCTTTCCTTGAAGATGAACCGTCCGCTGTTTCTGGAAGGCGAAGCCGGCGTCGGCAAGACCGAGATTGCCAAGGTTCTGGCGAAGGCCCTCGACAGGCCGCTGATCCGGCTGCAGTGCTATGAAGGCCTGGACGTCTCCTCGGCAGTCTATGAATGGAATTACCCCGCGCAGATGCTGGAAATCCGCCTTTCGGAGGCTTCTGGAGCAGCTGACCGGCGTGCCATCGAAAGCAATATTTTTTCGGAAAAATATCTGATCCGCCGCCCCGTTCTTCAGGCGATCTCAGCCGAAGCCGGGAAGGCGCCTGTCTTCCTGATCGACGAACTCGACCGGACCGACGAAGCCTTCGAGGCTTTTCTGCTGGAAGTGTTGTCCGATTTCCAGGTGACCATTCCCGAACTTGGAACGATCAAGGCCAAGGAGCCGCCGATCGTCATCATCACCACCAACCGGACGCGCGAGGTGCATGATGCGCTGAAGCGCCGCTGTCTTTATCACTGGGTCGATTATCCGAAAGCGGCGCAGGAACTGGAGATAATCCGACGCAAGGTGCCGGGCTGCAACGAAAGCCTGTCGCGCGAGATCGTCGCCTATGTGCAGAAACTTCGGGCAATCGATCTCTTCAAAAATCCCGGCGTCGCCGAAACCATCGACTGGGCGACCGCCTTGACCGAGCTTGACCGGTTGGCGCTCGATCCGGAAACCATTTCCGATACGCTTGGCACGCTCCTCAAGTATCAGGATGATATCGCGCGCATCGAAGGCGGCGACGGCCGCAGGCTACTCGATGAGGTCAAGTCTGAACTTCTGGCGACGGGCTAACCATGGCAACGGCAGCGCAATCCAGCGATGGCGCCATTCTTCCGCTCCTCCCGCCGGGGGACGGGCGGTTCGCCGATAACATCGTCTTCTTTGCCCGGGCGCTGCGCAAGGCGGGTCTGAAGATCGGCCCGGGCGCCGTCGCCGACGCCATCAACGCCGTTCGCCTGATCGGTATCGGATCGCGTGAGGAATTCCATGCCACGCTGCAATCCATCTTCGTCAAGCGGCATGAGGACCAAGCGCTGTTCGATGAGGCGTTCCGCTTGTTCTGGCGATCGCGCGATCTGATAGGCAAGATGATCGCGATGATGTCGCCAGTGGCGCCCGACCATCGCGAGAAGGAAAAGCGGAGAGCAGGCGAGGCGCGGATCAGCGATGCACTGTTTGCCGATCGTGACGCACAGCGGCCGGTGCGGGACGAACCCGATATCGAGGTGGATGCCCGCTTCACGACGTCAGGCCGGGAATTGTTTCGGCAGACGGATTTCGCCCAGATGTCGACGGCGGAGATTGCCCAAGCGAAGAAGGCCATGTCGTCCATGGTTCTGCCGATGGATGAAGTCCGGACGCGTCGATTTCGGCCCTCGCATCGCCAGCAACGCATCGACCCGCGGGCGACCATGCGCGATGCGCTGAAAACGGGGGGCGATCTCATCGTGCCCCGGTTTCGCGCGCCCAAGACCATTCATCCGCCGCTTGTCGTGCTCGCCGATATCTCCGGCTCGATGAGCCAGTACACGCGGATATTCCTGCATTTCCTGCATGTGCTGACCGAAAAACGCCGGCGGGTGCACACGTTCCTGTTCGGCACACGGCTAAGCAATGTCACCCGGCAGATGCGCAACCGCGATCCGGACGAGGCGATGGACGAATGCGTGGCCGCCGTTCGCGACTGGTCGGGCGGCACACGGATCGGCGAGACCTTGCACGAGTTCAATCGCCTCTGGTCGCGGCGCGTCCTGGGTCAGGGGGCGATCGTTCTTCTGATCACCGACGGGCTTGAGCGTGACGATGTCGGTGAACTGGAGGCGGAGATGGATCGGCTGCACCGCTCCTGCCGCCGGTTGATCTGGCTCAATCCGCTCCTGCGCTTCGACGGTTTCGAGGCGCGGGCACGCGGGGTGCGGGCCATGCTACCGCATGTTGACGAATTTCGAGCGGTGCATAACCTTGCGGCGGTGTCGGATCTGGTTGGTGCTCTGACCGGACAGTCGTCGCGGGACGCGGATCCGCGCCGCTTCATGGCGCGGCATTTGGGGAGGAACCAATGATACTGGGGCAGGCATTTGTGCCGGATCCACTGACCGTTGCCGAGCAATGGCGCCTATCCGGTCGAGGCGTGGCCATAGCCACGGTCATCGAGACCTGGGGTTCGGCGCCGCGGCCTGTTGGCAGTCACCTTGTTGTCGATACCGACGGCAATTTCCATGGGTCCGTTTCAGGCGGGTGTGTCGAGGGGGCCGTTGTCGGCGAGGCGATCGAGGTCATCACGTCCGGTACGAGTCGGATTCTCGAATTCGGCGTTGCCGACGAGACGGCCTGGAAGGTCGGGCTGTCCTGCGGCGGCCGTATCCGCGTTCACGTCGAACGTCTGGGATAGCGCCAATGCGACTGGAGCACCTGCAAAGCATCAACAAGGCGCGCGAAAACCGCATTGCCGCTGTCACCGTGACGGCGCTGGATGGCGGTGCCTCCAGTCTCTATCTCGATGGCGAAGCCGTAGATGAAGTTATGGTCCCCGCTGTCCAAACCGCTTTGCGGACAGGGAAATCCGCCATTGTCGAGATCGATGACCGCCCTCTCTTCATCAACGTTTACCTACCGCCTCCGCGTATCGTCGTCATCGGGGCCGTTCATATATCCCAGGCGCTTGCGGGCATGGCGACGCTTGCGGGTTTCGATCTCAGCATCATCGATCCGCGCAGCGCCTTTGCGACGCCGGAGCGATTCGGCCAGACGGCGCTTTTCGCGGACTGGCCGGAGGATGTGTTGAAAGATGCGCCGCTCGATGCTTATACAGCGCTCGTCGCCGTCACCCATGATCCGAAAATCGACGATTTTCCGCTGATATCAGCGCTTGCCGCCGACTGTTTTTATGTCGGTACACTCGGCAGCCGCAAGACCCATGCACGCCGGGTAGAGCGACTGTCGAAGGCCGGGCTGGACGAGGCAGCCATCGCCCGTATCCGCGCGCCGATCGGGCTCGATATTCGTGCCTCCAGCCCCGCCGAAATCGCAGTCTCTATCCTCGCCGAGATCATACAGACGCTGCGTACTCGCGATGTCATGGGCGGGCGGAGCGTATGAAGTTCGGACCGGTCGCAGTGGCTGAGGCCGAGGGTACGGTCCTCGCGCATTCCGCAAAGCTGCTCGACGGCCGCCTGGCGAAAGGTCACCTCCTGTCCGCCGCCGACCTGTGCGCGCTGGAAGCGGCCGGTTTGACCGAAGTCGTGGTCGCACAACTGGAAGCCGGAGATCTTCTGGAGGATGAGGCTGCCCAGCGGATCGCCGATGCGATTAACCGCGATCACTTCACCTTCTCGGCGGCCGCCACCGGCCGCATCAATATTCATGCGGCCGCGGATGGCCTGTTCGTCGCCAGCCGTACAGTCGTCGATCGCCTTAACCGCGTCGATCCGGCGATTACGCTTGCCTGTCTGGGAGATCACGTACCAGTTCGAGCCGGCGACATGGTAGCGACGATCAAGATCATTCCGCTGGCAGTTGCGGGTGAGTTTGTCCAGCAGGCGGCCGCCGTTCTGCGAGACGAAGAAGCCTTTCGGGTGAAGCCGTTTGCCGCGCACCGAGTCGCGCTGATCGCCACGATGCTGCCATCGCTGAAGCCGTCGGTGATGGACAAAACCCGCCGCATTCTCGAGGATCGCCTGCTCCTGTCGGCTAGCACGCTCATCAACGAAATTCGTGTCGCCCATACATCTGAGGCTGTCGCGTCAGCGATTTCCGGGGCGGAGCGGGAAGCGGACATGATCATCGTCTTCGGCGCCTCGGCGGTCGCGGATGCCGACGACGTCATCCCGGCGTCGATCCGGCTTGCCGGCGGCCAGGTCGATCATGTCGGCATGCCCGTCGATCCCGGCAATCTCCTGGTTCTCGGCAAGGTCGGAGAGATTCCGGTCATTGGCGCACCGGGCTGTGCGCGTAGTCCAAAGGAAAACGGCTTCGACTGGATCCTGGATCGTATTCTGGCCGGAGAATGGCCCAGTCCGGAAGACATTACCGGTCTCGGCGTCGGTGGCCTGCTGATGGAAATCCCGACACGTCCGTTGCCACGCGCCTTGACCGGTTTTCAGGAAAAGTCGATTTCGGTTTCCATCGTGCTGTTGGCCGCCGGCAAGGCAAGCCGCATGGGGCAGGCAGGGCAGCACAAGCTTCTCGCCGAGTTCGATGGTATCCCGCTTATTCGCAGAAGTGCCGAGGCCGCGTTGGGCGCTAAAGCCACACGGACCATCGTCGTAACCGGTCACCGCCAGGACGAGATCCGCGCGGCACTTTCCGGGCTCGATGTGGTCACAGTTGAAAATGCCGATTATGCGACGGGCATGGCATCGTCTCTGGTCCACGGCCTGACTTCCATTGCTGCGGATGTGGACGGCGTGTTGGTCATGCTCGCCGACATGCCTTTGGTGACGGCGGAGGATTTGCGGATGCTGATCGAGGTTTTCAAAGCGGAGCACGGCCAGGCAATCATCCGGGCCGTCTCCGGCGGGAAGCGCGGCAATCCGGTCATTCTGCCGCGCTCGACCTTCGAGGCGGTCCGGCAATTGCAGGGCGACATCGGCGCCCGCCATATCATCGAAAGCTCAGGCCTCCCGGTGATCGATGTCGAGATCGGACCGGCCGCGCATCTCGATCTCGACACGCCGGAGGCAATCCTTGCGGCGGGCGGCATTCTGAAAGGTTGATTTGATGGACAATATCGCGATCGAGGAGATGTTTGCCGCTCTCGGCCCCGTCACCGTCAAGCGCATGTTCGGCGGCAAGGGTATCTATTTCGAGGGACTGATTCTCGCGCTGGAGGTAAGCGGCGACATCCTGCTGAAAGCAGATGGTAAGAGCGCGCCGGAATTCGAGGCGGCCGGCAGCGTGCAATGGACCTATGACGGCAAGGGAAAGCCGGTGAAAATGCCCTATTGGTCGATACCGGAAGAGGCATTCGACGATCCGGATGAAATGGCGCGCTGGGTCGGGCTCGCCTACGCGGCAGCCTTGCGGGCCAGGAAATAGGTTCAGGACGTCGTTTGGGCCTTCAACGCCTTGACGGCGTCCTGGGCAAAGACCGAAAGCGGTTGCGGGAGATCGTCGAGCGCATACCAACCGATTTCCGAAAGCTTGTCGGGCTCCATCAACTGGACTTCGCCTGAAAAGTCGTCTGTCACGTAGATAAGCGACACCCAATGCTGGCGGTCGGCCTCGACGCGCTGTTCGCTGAGGCAGAGAAAGCGGGCGGAATGGATCGTCAGGCCGCTTTCCTCTTCCGCTTCGCGGCGTGCGGCGTCGGCGGCCGGTTCCATGTGGTCGACCTTGCCGCCGACAATACTCCAGTGGCCCGCTTCCGGAGCCTTGAGGCGCTTGCAAAGCAAAAGCTTGCCGTCATTCAAGACGGCAAGCCCAGAGCCCACACCGGGGAAATCTATGCCTGGATGCGCCATGCGACTGCCTGGATTATCAGGCCTTGCCGGCGATCAGCATGAAGGCCGGAATGTCGTCGCCAAAGCCGATCGGCGTCGGGCCGTCGTCCTGGTCGCGGCGGTAGCGATTGCGGCGATCGCGGTTGTCGTCGTTGGCAGGATACGGCTGAGGAGCAGGGCGATTGCTGTTACGGCCGGCATTCTGCGGTTTCGTGTCTGCCTTGCGTTCTGGTCTCACAGGTTCTGCCTTTGCTACGACTGGTTCGGGGGCTGCAGGAATATCGTCTGATTTGGTGTCCGATTTGTGACCGGCCACGGCCTGATCCGTTGACGGGCGGGGAGCGCGATCACGATCCTTGTCATTGCGGCGTCCGCCGCGCTTGCCGTCACGGCCGCCGCGCTCGGACTTGCCGCTGTCGTGGCTTTCCATCGGGGCGGGCAGGGCGGAGAGGTCGCCGTTCAGCCATTCGATCTTCTTGTCGATCAGTTTTTCGATTGCATCGTAAAACTTCGTATCGCGCTTGGACACCAGCGTGAAGGCGGCACCCGAGCGTCCCGCGCGGCCGGTACGACCAATGCGGTGGACATAGTCTTCGGCATGAATCGGCACGTCGAAATTGAAAACGTGGCTGACATCGGGAATATCAAGGCCGCGGGCCGCGACGTCGGACGCGACAAGCAGCTTGATCTGGCCATCCTTGAAACTCGCCAGCATCTTCGTGCGCGAGCTCTGGTCCATGTCGCCATGCAGCGCGCCGACCGAGAAGCCGTGCCGGCTCAGTGAGCGGAACAGATCGGCGACATCGAGCTTGCGATTGCAGAAGATGATGGCGTTCTTCAGATCTTCCTGCGCGTTGATCAGATCGCGCAGGATGGCGCGCTTCTCGTAGTCTTTCGAATGGGTGGCTACGAGGCGCTGCGTCACGGTCGTTGCCGTCGAAGAACGGGCAGACACTTCCACGCGCTCCGGGTTCTGCAGGAAGCGATCGGCCAGCTTCTGGATTTCGGGCGGCATGGTGGCCGAGAAGAACAGCGTCTGGCGCGTGAACGGGATCAGCTTGGCAATGCGCTCGATATCGGGGATGAAGCCCATGTCGAGCATGCGGTCGGCTTCGTCGATGACCAGGATTTCAACGCCGGTCATCAGCAGCTTGCCGCGCTCGCAGTGGTCGAGCAGACGGCCCGGCGTGCAGATCAGCACATCCGCACCGCGTTCAAGCTTGCGGTCCTGTTCATCGAAGGACACGCCACCGATCAGCAGCGCAACGTTCAGCTTGTGATTCTTGCCGTACTTTTCGAAGTTCTCTGCAACCTGGGCGGCCAGTTCGCGCGTCGGCTCGAGAATGAGCGTGCGCGGCATGCGGGCGCGGGCGCGGCCCTTTTCCAGAAGCGTCAGCATCGGCAGCACGAAGGACGCGGTCTTGCCGGTTCCCGTCTGGGCGATGCCAAGGATATCACGCCGCTGCAGAGCTGGCGGAATGGCGCCTGCCTGGATCGGTGTCGGGATGCTGTAGCCCGCATCTGTCACTGCGGTAAGAACTTTTTGGCTCAGGCCAAGGTCTGAAAAAGTGGTCAATTGGAAATCTGTTTCCGTTCCGGTTCTGTCGAACTCTGGTCAATCGGCGCATGCATAAATTGCCGTTGCTGGGGCTCTTAGTCCCATAGTATGACAAAGTCAAGAAAACCGGTGGTTTGACGGTGGAGAGAGTCAATAAACCTTCGCCCGACAACAACATAGCACGAAATCGAACTGCGGATCGTTGCCATGCAATAGCTGAACTGCCGTAACGTCAGTTGATGTAGTGGCTGAGCTTGATGCCGGCAGTGAGAAACCGCATGGGATCGACGGCTTCGCCGTTGAGGCGGACTTCGTAGTGAAGATGCGGGCCGGTCGAGCGGCCGGTGCTGCCGGAGCGGCCGATCGCTTCGCCCGAAGAGATCTTGTCGCCGACATTGACCAGGATCGTGGACAGGTGCGCGTAACGGGTGGTGATACCGTTGCCATGGTCGATTTCGACCATGTTGCCATAACCGCCGTTCTTGCCGGCGGCGATCACAGTTCCCGGTGCGGTCGCGACGACCCGTGTTCCGACGGAAGCGCGAAAATCGATACCAGCATGCAAGGCGAGACGACCGAGGAAAGGGTCCAGCCTGTTTCCGAACCGGCTGGTAATATCGCTTTGCGGGGAGGGGTTGTTGAACGGCAGTTTTTTCGCCTGGCTGCGCACCTGCTCCAGCCGCGCCAGTGCGGAATCGAGAGCTACCAATGAATTGTCGAATGCCCCTGCAGTTTCGGGTTCAACGAATGGGCCGCCGACGGCCGCGACGTCCGTCGTCTCGCCAATTTGTGGCGCAAGCGCTTCAGCTGGAAGATCGACACCCGTTCGCGCGAGAATGCCAACGATGGCGTCGGTCGCTTCCGCCGCGCCAGCGGTCAGTCCCTCGATGCGACTTTTCTGCTGCTGCTCGATATCCTTCAGCGACAGGGTGACCTTGGAAAACATCCGGTCAGCCCTGTCAGACAGGGTCTCCCGGCCGCCTGTCGGTGCGTAGGCCAACGCAACGTCCGGTGCCTTTTTGTCGCCCATGCCCATCAGGCGTTCGATTGCCTTAATGCCTCCACTGGCGTCGGCGCGCTTTTCGAGCGCCTGAGGGGTAATGACCGATGGCGTTTCCTTTGCGGAAACACCTGATTCCTCGGCTCTGTCGAGCAGTGTGTCGAGCTTGCCATGTCGCGAGGTCAGAGCCATCTGCTGCTGCAGGAGTTTTTCGACCTTATCTTCTACGACCTGCTGGTCGAGCAACTGGCGGCTGGTGACGCGGTCAACTTGGGCGCGCAACGCGGCGATCCGGTCTTCATATTCGTGTTGCATGCGCGCCTGGCGCGCCATGGTGCCGCCGATCAGGTCATCGCGCAGAACGAGGTAGGAGGTCGCAGCCAGGTAACCAATGGAGAAAACGGAAACGAAGCAAACCGACAATGCGGCCATCCAGGGCCGTAAGGTCATATGCCGGACCTTGTCGCCGCTGGCGAGAATGATGATGTGCTTTTGTGCGCGCTTGCCGAAGACCCGGTTTTCCGTAGACATCAACCCACCCCACAGCGTGCGGAAAAACACGTTTTTTGATGGAGTGATTAGACACTGTTAAGGTTAACAAAGCCTTGAGATCAAATATTTGCCGAGGCGGTCATCGACCGGTAGAAAGAGGGCGTGAGGCCAGCTTCGGCTCTGGCGATATCGTTGAAAGGCGCTTTGAGCGGCCCTCGAAAATTGGCCCGAACGAGCGCTTGAAAGGCTGCCGTGGGGTCCTTTTTCTGGCGCGCGCAGAGGAACCGGAACCATTTCGCGCCAACCGCGACATGGCCCTTTTCGTCTTCGTAGATGACGTCGAGAACGGCCGCGCTCTCGTGGTCGCCGGTCTCGCGCATCTTCGTCTGCAGCGCCGGCGTGACGTCGAGGCCCCGCGCTTCGAGAATCAGGGGAACCACAGCCAACCGGGCGGTGAGGTCGTTGCGTGTATCGTGCGCTGCCTGCCATAGACCATCATGCGCAGGCAGGTCGCCGTAATCAGCGCCCAATGCCCGCAGGCGGTCACGCACCATTCGAAAATGCTTTGCCTCCTCGAAGGCAACCCGCATCCAGCCGTCGAAGAAGGAGTTCGGAACGGGCTCGGAAGCAAAGCGTGCAACGATATCAAGCGCGAGATCGACCGCGTTCAGTTCGATATGGGCGATGGCATGGAGCAGGGCGATTCGCCCCCTGAGACTGGTAAGCGCCCGCCGCGGTACCTTTTGCGGTGCGATCAGTTCCGGCTTTTCAGGGCGCCCCGGCCGATCCGGAGGCATCGTGTCGAGCGGTGTGCGCAAGGACAGCCGGCGCTCGTTCCATCGCCGGGCCGTTTCCTGTGCGAGCAACGTCTTCAGGTCGAGGTCGGCAGCATTGATGGCTTGGGCGGCGCCGTCGCGCAGGCTGCGGATGGATGGCAGTTCCGTCATTGTTCCATATCTGCCGTGGCAAGGTCTTTGGCAGCTGCCAGCACCTCTTCGGCATGGCCGGAGACCTTCACCTTTTCCCAAATCCTGCGAATGACGCCATCGCGATCGATCAACAACGTGGTACGCTCGACACCCATATATTTGCGACCATACAGGCTCTTTTCCACCCAGACGCCGTAGGCGTTGACGACGCTCTTTTCCTCGTCGGCGGCGAGAATGACGGAAAGATCGTATTTCCTGGCGAACTTGTCGTGCTTTTTCACCGAATCGGGCGAGAGCCCGATAATGACGGTTCCAACGGATGCGAATTCATCCTTTAGCCCGGTAAAGGCGATCGATTCGGTTGTACAACTGCTTGTGTCATCCTTCGGATAAAAAAACAGAACCACTGCCTTTCCCCGCAACTCCGACAGGGAGACAGTGCCGCCGCCGTCGCGCGGAAGGGTAAAATCCGGTGCAATCGCACCTTCTGTCATTCTTGCCATGGATAATCCTTTTTTCTGCGGCAAACGCTGCGGCCGTGCCGCCGGAGCCTTATGCGCCGGAACGGCCCGCGTCCAGCGCCGCGTAACCTCAAAACGGTACAACGGCCCTGTCGAGTGGGCTACAGGACAGACATCGTTTGCCCTGCCGTTGGTCTTTAACTACTGTGGACGAACGAAAAAGCTAGGCGGCGACGTGTCGCAACAATGGCATACAGGGAACGGAAACTCGAACGAAGTGAGCCATGCATGCCGCATGCAGCGTGCATGCGTTGGGTTGAAGTCTCGGAAACGGGAGCTTCGATAGCGCGCAGATTGGATACGGATCGCATGATTGCCTTCAAGATTTCCGGAGAATACCTGAACTGATGAGTGAAATCCGCGGCGAAAAGGTTTCGTTTCGCAAGCAAGACATTGTCGCTCTGCATTCTCTGCCATCGGCGCAGGCGCACGATCCGTGTATCGTGCATGCGCCTGTGCAACGCGGCATGGTGCGCCTGATCTTCAGCGCGGCGATTATCATCAGCGCTCTGTTCTTTCTGGTCGGTGCCGTTGTTCTGACGATGATCGAGAGCGGTGTCCTCGACAGGCCGCTCAATGCGCGGGCCAAAACAGCGCTGAATTCGGCAATCGGTGCGGGCTATCACGCTGAGGTCGGCAGCACGGTCCTCCGGCTCACGGGCAATGGCGCGCTGGCTCTCAAGGCGCAGGATGTGACGCTCGTCGAAAATGCGTCCGACAAGCGTCTCGTGACGACCAATTCGGTTTTCATCGAACTCAATCCGCTGGCATTGTTGAGCGGCCGCATTTCGGTCTCGCGTATCGAGGCCGAGGGCGCGATGCTGGATGCGGCCCTGCTGCCGCAGGGAAAGCCCCTCGATCTGACGGCTATCCGCGTCAGCCATGTCGAGGACGGACTCGAGACGATCTTCAAGCAGATGGATGCGATATCGAAACTGATCGATCGCTCCAACACGGAGATTGTGCGCCTTGCCGATCTCAAGCTGTCCTTCGCCGGGCCCCGCAAGCGCGTCGTCCCGGTCGTCGTCGAATCGCTCGATTTCAAGCGGGGAACTGACGGTTCCATGCAGATCGATGGCCTGTTCAACATCGATGGGGAAAGCGCCGAACTGCATCTGCGCACGGACAGGGAGAACGGTCGCGTCAGCGAGATCGACGGCGCGGCAATGGGATTGCCATTGTCCGCCTTGCTCTACCGCCCACAGGCGGGGACGGAACTTGCCTTCGGGATCAGGAGCAATGCCGATCTGAGCATCAGGGCGACACGTGCCGGCGAAGGCATCGTGCCAACGTTGCGGCTTAATGGCCGATCGAGCGGCGGAACGTTCGATGCCGGCGGATTTACCTCTCAGTTGCTGCCCTCGGAACTCAACGTTACCTATGACTTTACCCGCGACCGAATCGAGATCATGCCGTCGATGGTGCGGGTCGGGCGTTCGACCTTCCCGTTTACAGGGGCGGTCGCGGATCTGGATGCCGCGGAGGCCGCAGGCGCCAAGGGGTTCTCGCTCGACCTCCTCGTCCAGTCGGCGAGTTCATCGCCCACGGATGTGACCGAGACGCCGTTGACCTTCGACGCGAAGGCCAGTGGCCGTTTCCTGTCAGAAAATCACCAATTGGTTTTCAACGAACTGACGGTCGCCAGTGCTCTCGGCAACGCGGCGGGTTCGCTGGCCATGACCTTTGGTGATACATCCCCACAGGTCAGCTTCGCACTGCTGGCGCCCAGGCTCCAGTCGGCGGCTGTCAAGCAATTGTGGCCCTGGTGGGTCGGCAAGACCGCGCGGCGGTGGGTGATCAACAATATCTATGGTGGCACAGTCACGGACGGTCGCATCGAAGTCTTCCTGCCGATGGGACGGGTCACCCGCACGGTTGGGCCGATCGACCTGAACGCCGAGGAATTGAATGTCCGGTTCCACATCGACGATGCGCGCGTCAACTTGGCAGGCGACATTCCGCCCCTGCGGGATGCCTCGGGAGATTTCACACTGAAGGGTGAGCGCCTGGATGTGGCGATCAGCCGAGGAACGGCCTATTTTCCATCCGGTCGTTCCGTCAGCCTGAACGGCGGCGATTTTGTCATCCCGAATACCTATCAGAAGCCCTTGATCGCCGAGATGAAGCTGGATGTCGCCGGCAAGGCCGACGCGATCGCGGAACTCGTCAGCTACCGGCCCCTTCTTGCCCTGCAGAAAACACCTTTCAAGGTCGAGGACTTTTCCGGCGACCTGACCGCCCAGGTGGGCGCGCGTTTCGGGCTCGTGACGGCCCAGAAGCCGCCGCCTCCACAATGGCAGGCTGAAATGCTGTTGAACGGTGTTTCGCTCAACAAGCCGATGAGCGGTCGCATGCTGTCCGATATCAGGGGAACGCTCAGGATAGATCCGCAACAGGCGGTCCTCGAGGCGAAGGCCCAGATCGATGGCACGCCAATGGATGTGGAATTGACCGAGCCTGTCGGTGCTAAGAGTCCTGCCAAGCGGCAACGCAGGATATCCGGGACGCTGCAGGAGGCCGCATTGACCAAATTGGCCCCGGGCCTATCCGGCATCATCGGCGGCCCGGTTTCGCTGGATATATCGGTCGATGATGAGAACAGGCAGGCGATCACGGCGGATCTTGAGGATGCAACGATTTCGCTGCCGTGGATCGGTTGGTCGAAGGGCGCCGGCATCGATGCCAAGGCGACGTTCTCCGTCCTTACCAACGAGGGCGTTACCGAGATCGACGATCTTGAACTCGATGGCGACAATTTCGGCGCCAGGGGCAAGCTGCTTGTCGATAAATCCGGCCTGAGTTCGGGGCAGTTCACATCGGTGCAACTGGCGAAAGGCGACAATTATGCGGTGCGGATCAATCGGCGGAAGACCGGTTTTGCCGTCAACGTTGTCGGCAGCACAGCAGATGTCCGACCGGTGCTGGATAGTCTGCGCAATTCCAGCAGTCAGGACGGTTCGGATGGAAAGCAGATCACGCTGGAAGCGAATCTCGACAAGGTTTCAGGATTTCACAGTGAAGCATTGTCGAATTTCAGCTTGAGTTATGCCGGTCGGGGTAGGGACATGGACATGCTCAACCTGTCGGCGGTTACCGACAGCGGCCAGGCGGTTGTCGCCAAGCTTGAGGCGAACGGTGCCGACAATACGTTGAACCTGACCAGCGGAGATGCCGGCTCTCTGGCGCGATTCGCCAATCTCTACAGCAACATGCGGGGCGGACTTCTCAATCTGAAACTGCGAGACCGCGGTGCCGGCTCCTGGCGCGGCAATGTCGATATCCGCAAGTTTTCCCTGATCGATGAGGAAAGACTGAAATCCATCGTGTCGACGCCGACGGGAGCCGACGGCCGCAGCCTCAACCAGGCGGTCAAGAAGGATATCAATGTCAGCTCGGCCCGCTTCGAGCGCGGTTTTGCCAACCTGCAACTCGACAACGGCATTGTCGCCGTCGACGGCGGCGTCGTACGGGGCGTCGATGTCGGTGCGACCTTCCAGGGGACCGTCCGCGACAAGAACGGCAACATGGACATGACCGGCACGTTCATGCCTGCCTATGGTCTCAATCGTCTATTTGGGGAATTGCCGATCATCGGCGTCCTACTCGGCAACGGCCGGGATCGCGGGCTGCTCGGCATTACCTTCAAGCTGGAAGGTCCGTTCTCCAAGCCGAACCTGACGATCAACCCGCTATCGATCATCGCACCGGGCGTCTTCCGTAGCATCTTCGAATTCCAATAAAAAACCGGCGGGGGCGCCGCCGGTTTCAAACGTCTCGGGAATAGGTCGCCAGTTCAGGCCGGGCGTACGAGAATATGCTTTTTCTTGCCGAGCGACAGCTTGATGACGCCGTCGGCGGTGATGTCGCCGGCGCCGATGATCTGGCGATCGTCGTTGCTCGCCATGTCGTTGACGCGAACCGCGCCGTCCTTCAGAAACTGCCGAACCTTGCCGTTGGACTCTGCGAGGCCCGCGCGCACGAAGAGAGACAGGATGCCGATCCCGGCCTCGAGCTCGCCCGCCGGAACCTCGATCGAAGGAAGGTTCGCCGAGGTCGCCCCTTCCTCGAAGGTCTTGCGGGCAGTTTCCGCTGCTTCTTCGGCGGCCGCACGGCCATGCAGGATAGCCGTGACTTCCGTCGCGAGGATCTTTTTGACGTCGTTCAGTTCCGCGCCACCAATGGCCGACAGGCGGTTGATTTCAGTCATGGGCAGGGTCGTGAACAGTTTCAGGAACCGGCCGACATCGGCATCCTCGGTGTTGCGCCAGTATTGCCAGAAGTCATAAACGGACAACACGTCGGCATTGAGCCAGACGGCGCCGGACGCGGATTTGCCCATCTTGGCGCCGGACGATGTGGTGAGCAGCGGCGAGGTCAGCGCATAAAGCTGCGGCGTTCCCATCCGGTGGCCGAGATCGATGCCGTTGATGATATTGCCCCACTGGTCGGAGCCGCCCATCTGCAGGCGGCAATCGTAACGCTTCGCCAGTTCGACGAAATCGTATGCCTGCAGGATCATGTAGTTGAATTCGAGGAAGGACAGTGAGTGCTCGCGGTCGAGCCTCGTCTTGACGCTGTCGAAGGCCAGCATCCGGTTGACCGAGAAATGACGGCCGACATCGCGCAGGAACTCGAGATAGTTGAGCGGACGCAGCCACTCGGCATTGTTGATCATCAGCGCGCTGGCTGCACCGTTGTCGTAGTTCAGATAATTGGCGAAGACATGTTTCAGTGACGCAATATTCTCCTCGATCATGTCGACCGTCATCAGCTTGCGCGCTTCGTCTTTGAAGGAGGGATCGCCGACCATGCCGGTGCCACCGCCCATCAGCGAAATCGGTCGGTGACCGGTTGCCTGCAGCCAGTGCAACAGCATGATCTGGGTGAGATGGCCAACATGCAGGCTCGAAGCCGTGGGATCATAGCCGATATAGGCCGTCACGGTCTCCTTGTTGAACAGGGCGTCCAGACCGGCATCGTCGGACGTTTGGTGGATGAAACCACGTTCCTGGAGAGTGTGAAGGAAATCGGACTTGAACTCGGACATGACCTGTCTCTTTCGGTGGGCTGTTTTCGAACGGAATGGACACTTGCTGGATAATTGCGCGGCGTTTAGCACTGTTTCTCGAAAAGTGCACTGGAATGTTTGTGGGATTCGGCCATGGCGGAGATGAAGACGGCGATCGGGCTGATGAGCGGCACGAGCATGGACGGCATCGACGTCGCACTGCTTCGCACGGATGGCTGTGAGCGGGTCGAGCGTGGCCCGTCGCTCGGTATTGGGTATGAAGCCGCGTTCCGTGGGCGTCTGAAACAGGCTTTGGAAGCGGCGAGATCCATCAAGGCGCGTGAGGAGCGCCCCGGTAATCTGGCAGCTGTCGAGCAGGAGCTGACCTTACGTCACGCAGACGCAATTCGGATTTTCCTCAGTAAAAACAATATTCAACCGCAATATGTTGACGTAATCGGCTTCCACGGGCAAACGGTTCTGCACCGTCCGGATGAGGCGCTGACCGTGCAGCTTGGGGACGGCGCCCTGCTGGCGCGCGAGACCGGAATTGCCGTGATCCATGACATGCGTGCAAACGACATGGTGTTCGGCGGGCAGGGCGCGCCGCTCATCCCGGCCTATCACGCGGCGCTCGCGGCCGGATTGCCGGCGGAAACTCGCGGCGCCCGACCGGTCGTCTTCGTCAACATCGGCGGCATTTCCAACTTGACTTTTGTCGGCACAGACGGCGCGATCGTCGCGTATGACAGCGGCCCGGGCAATACGCTGATCGATCAATGGGTGGAAGAACATGCGGGCATTCCCTACGATCAGGGCGGCACCATTGCCAGCGAGGGGCGGGTCCTGTCCGGGCTTGCCGAGCGCTACCTCGCCAATCCCTTCTTCAATGCCGCCAAGCGCCGCTCGCTCGACCGCAATGACTTTGCGCCCCCCCGGGGGGGGGAAGCGAGCCTCGAAGACGGTGCACGCACGCTCGCCTATGTCACGGCGGCTGCGATCTTCAAGTCATCCCATCATCTCCCCGCTCGACCCGGAACCTATATCGTCTGTGGCGGCGGGCGGCTCAACCGGATCATCATGGAGGACCTCGTCGGGCAGGTTCGTCCTGACGACGCTGTCGTGCTGACGGCCGAGCAGGCCGGCCTCGATGGTGACGCCATGGAGGCCGAAGCCTGGGCCTATCTGGCGGTGCGCGCATTGGCTGGCTTGCCGCTGACGTTCCCTGCGACCACGGGGGTCCGCCAGCCCGTCACCGGTGGCGTTTTCAACAGTCCGTAAAGCAACGCCAATCCCTCGCGGTTAACGTTTCTTTTGTCCCGGACCGATACTATTGGTGGCGAATCTGCGAGGCTCCGTACATCTGCGACGAGCTTGGTACCGGGACCGCAGGGATGAGGGCGCGCGAAGGGCACGTCCGAAACGGACGTATAGATGAACGGCGCGCTTTTTCTTCTGACAGTCAATTTTCTGATCGCGCAGCTTTTTTGCGTCTTTTTCCTGGTGATCGCCAGGCGCAGCCGCATTCCTGCGGCCGGGCGCTGGTTTGCCGGAGCCTTCGCCGTCGCGTCATTGTGTGCCATTTTTGAAGTGGCAATCCGTTATGCGGATTTTGACCGGCTCGCCAGCTTCGGCGCCTTTTCGTCCCTGCTCGGCGCGCTGTTGATGATCCGTGTGGGGATCGGACGCCTTTACTCGGTGCCATCGAGCGTCGTGACCATGACCGCGGTGCTCGGAGCGTCGCTGACCCTCAATCTACTGATCTACGATCTGCCGCGCGGCACGCTTTATCATTCGCTGGGTTACCAGTTTCCCTTTGTCGTCGCCGAACTGATGTCGGCCGTTGCAATCTATCAGTCCGGGCGCCGCGAAACGGCTGACATGACGCTCATGGCACTGTTTCTGCTCACTGCGGCGCATTTCGCCAGCAAGGTCTATTTTGCCATCATCTTCGTCGGGGGCAGAACGGCGGAAACCTATCTTTCCAGCACATATGCGCTGGTCTCGCAGAGCCTTGGCGCCGTGCTCGTTGTGTCCACAGGTTTGACACTGCTTGCCGTGATCGTCGTCGAGATCATGGATGACGCGAAGGCAAACTCTGAAATTGACCCGCTGTCCGGGCTGTTCAATCGGCGCGGCTTCAACGATCGCGTCAACCAGATATTGGCCCGCCCGATCGCTGCTTATCCGCATTGCGTGGTTCTGTGCGATCTCGATCACTTCAAGAACGTCAATGATACATACGGCCACGCTGCCGGCGACCAGGTGATCCTGGCGCTGGGTCGCATGCTGAAGGACCAGGCGCCGCCGGAGGCGATCTGTGCCCGGTTCGGGGGGGAAGAATTCGCTGTGTTCCTGCCGTCCACCGGGGAAACAACGGGCTATCTGTTTGCCCAGGGCTTGCGCACCACTTTCTCGTCGCTTGCCTTCCCAGGGCTGCCGGAGGATCGTCGCCTGACGGCAAGTTTCGGCGTCTGTGCGCTGGCCTCGACAACGGTTCCGATCTCCGACGCTATCAATCGCGCCGACGGGGCGCTTTACGACGCGAAGAAGGGCGGACGCAACCGTGTCAACCGTGCCCGACATTCGGCAGCTGTCAGTTTTGAAGAGTGGCAGGCTCGCGCCTGAGGTTGCATGATATCACGCACGAAAAAGGCCGGATCGCTCCGGCCTTTTTCGTGTCGTCTTGGTCGATACTTCAGCGGATACGCTTGGCTGCCGGTTCCGGCGTCAGTTCGCCGTTGAGGCGCCGATCAAGATAATCCTCGCATTCGGCCATCAGCGCATCGATCTGGCCGTTGAAGAAGTGATTGGCACCCGGCACGGTTTTGTGAGTTATCAGGATGCCCTTCTGGGCCTTCAGCTTGTCGACGAGATTGTTGACGTCCTTTTCCGGCGCTACCTTGTCGAGATCACCGTTGATGATCAGACCCGAGGAAGGGCAAGGCGCCAGGAACGAGAAGTCGTAGGTGTTCGGCTGCGGCGCGATCGACATGAAGCCCTCGATTTCCGGCCTGCGCATGAGAAGCTGCATGCCGATCCACGAGCCGAAGGAATAACCGGCAACCCAGCAGCTCTTCGAATCCGGATGCATGCTCTGTACCCAGTCGAGCGCCGAAGCCGCATCGGAGAGTTCGCCCGCGCCGTGATCGAATTCGCCCTGGCTGCGGCCGATCGAGCGGAAATTGAACCGGAGCGTGGTAAAGCCGCGCTTCTGGAACATGTAGAACAACTGATAGACGATCTGGTTGTTCATCGTGCCGCCGAACTGCGGATGCGGATGCAAAACGATGGCGATCGGGGCGTTCTTCTGCTTGGACGGCTGGTACCGGCCTTCGAGGCGACCGGCCGGTCCGTTGAAGATGATTTCGGGCATTGTCTCTCCGGCATATTCTGGCACCAAAAACCGGTTCAGGACCAAAGCAGTCTTGACGACCGCACTCAGCTTTTCTAGAACCCAGTTTAGAACCATTCAAAACTTAGACACGGATTTCCGTGGCGAGTGTCGTCTCTTACGGCAAGCGAAGCGAAAATTTCAAGGAAAATGCATCGGCCGCATGCCTTAACTTGGCAACAGGTCATGCTTTGGCAAGGGACCATGACGCAACAGCGCATCTACATGGACTGGAATGCCACCGCGCCCCTGCTGTCGGCCGCGCGGGAAGCCTGCCTGTCCGCGCTCGACATGGCCGGTAATCCGTCATCTGTCCATGGCGAAGGCCGCAAGATACGCACATTGATCGAAAATGCACGGCGAGATGTCGCTGCCCTTTGCGGCGCACAGTCGGCCAATGTCACCTTCACCAGCGGTGCCACGGAAGCGGCCAACTGGGTGCTGACCCCAGATTTCCGCATGGGCAAGACGCCATTGACGATCGGTCATCTCTACATTTCTGCGGTTGAGCATCCCGCCGTCCGCGAAGGTGGCCGTTTCGCCAAGGACGCGGTCTCGGAGATCGCCGTAACGCCAGCCGGGACGGTCGATCTTGCAGCGCTGGAACGCGCACTCGGATCGCACAACCGCAACACGGGCCTGCCGATGGTGGCCGTGATGCTCGCCAACAACGAGACCGGCATCATCCAGCCGGTTGCGGAAGTTTCCGCATTGGTGAAGGCTGTAGGCGGCGTCTTTGTCGTCGACGCCGTTCAGGCTGCCGGACGACTGCCGTTGCGGATCGAGGAACTCGGCGCGGATTTTCTGATCATCTCCTCTCACAAGATCGGCGGCCCGAAAGGTATAGGCGCGCTGGTGTCGCGCGGCGAAATCATGATGCCGGCGGCGCTCATCCGGGGCGGCGGGCAGGAAAAGGGACATCGGTCCGGTACGGAAAACCCTGCCGCCATCGCCGGTTTCGGCGTGGCTGCTCGGTTTGCCCTGCACGATCTCGAAAACCGCATGGTTGCGATTTCGAGCCTGCGTGACCGTTTGGAGGCTGCTATGCTGGCGGCTTCGCCCGACGTCATCATCCACGGGCGAGATGGCGCGCGGATCGGCAATACCTGCTTCTTTACGCTGCCGGACCTCAAGTCGGAAACAGGGCAGATCGCTTTCGACCTGGAGGGCGTTGCTCTCTCGGCAGGTTCGGCGTGCTCGTCCGGCAAGGTTGGCCAGAGCTATGTCCTGTCGGCCATGGGGCACGATCCGCGCCACGGCGCGTTGCGGATTTCCATCGGCCCATCAACAACGGATGCGGAGATCGATCGCTGCGCGGAGGTTTTCGCAAAGATCGCGGCACGACGGAGGTTTTCTGGCGCTGCGGCGTGAAGGGAATAAAATTGCGGAATTTTGGATTTTCCGCTTGGCAAACGGGGTGAAAATGCCTCTTAAGCCCACTACATAGGCGATACAACGAACATAGTATCGTGCTGACAAGCTGCCGGACCTTGTACCCGGCGAGATTGGAGAACGACATGGCTGCCGTGCAGGAAACAATCGATCAGGTCGCCCTGATCGATGTGGACCAGTACAAATACGGATTTGAAACACAGATCGAAATGGACAAGGCGCCGAAGGGCCTGTCCGAGGAGATCATCCGCTTCATTTCGGCAAAGAAGAACGAACCCGACTGGATGCTCGAATGGCGTCTGGAAGCGTATCAGCGATGGCTGACGCTGGAAGAGCCGACCTGGGCGCGCGTCAACTATCCGAAGATCGATTTCAACGAGATTTCCTTCTACGCCGCGCCGAAGAGCACGCCTGGCCCAACCTCGCTCGATGAAGTCGATCCGGAACTGCTGAAGGTCTATGAGAAACTCGGCATTCCGCTGCGCGAACAGGAAATTCTGGCCGGCGTGAAGACACCGCGTATCGCGGTCGATGCCGTCTTCGACTCCGTATCGGTCGTGACAACGTTCAAGGAAGAACTGAAGAAGGCCGGCGTGATCTTCATGTCGATCTCGGAAGCCATCCGCGAGCATCCCGATCTCGTGAAGAAATATCTCGGCTCCGTCGTTCCGACGACCGACAACTATTATGCGACGCTGAATTCCGCTGTTTTCACCGACGGCTCCTTCGTCTTCATCCCGAAGGGCGTTCGTTGCCCGATGGAATTGTCGACCTATTTCCGTATCAACGAAAAGGGCACCGGCCAGTTCGAACGCACGCTGATCATCGCGGAAGACGGCGCTTACGTTTCCTATCTGGAGGGCTGCACGGCGCCGCAGCGCGACGAAAACCAGTTGCATGCCGCCGTCGTCGAACTGGTTGCGCTCGATGATGCCGAAATCAAGTATTCGACCGTCCAGAACTGGTATCCGGGCGACAAGGACGGCAAGGGCGGCATCTACAACTTCGTCACCAAGCGTGGCGATTGCCGCGGCAGGAATTCGAAGATTTCGTGGACGCAGGTTGAAACCGGTTCGGCGATCACCTGGAAATATCCGTCGTGCATCCTGCGTGGCGACAATTCGCGCGGGGAGTTCTATTCGATCGCCGTTTCAAACGGTCACCAGCAGATCGATTCGGGGACGAAGATGATCCATCTCGGCAAGAACACGTCGAGCCGCATCGTCTCCAAGGGCATCGCTGCCGGCGTTTCCCAGAACACCTATCGCGGCCAGGTCTCGACCCACCGCAAGGCTGCGAATGCTCGTAACTTCACGCAGTGCGACTCGCTTCTGATCGGCGACAAGTGCGGCGCGCACACCGTGCCCTACATCGAGGCGAAGAACTCGACGGCGCAGTTCGAGCACGAGGCGACGACCTCGAAGATTTCCGAGGACCAGCTGTTCTATTGCCTGCAGCGCGGCATTCCGGAAGAAGCCGCGATCGCCTTGATCGTCAACGGCTTCGTCAAGGAAGTCATCCAGGAACTGCCGATGGAATTCGCGGTCGAAGCACAGAAGCTGATCGGGATTTCGCTGGAAGGCTCTGTTGGATGAAGACCGCGATCATTGCTGTCTGCTTGTTTGCTTTTTATCTCTTCGGAAAATTTCAGGGATATCGAAAAGCCGAGCGGAATCTAAAGGCAACGTACGGCGCACTCCTGGACCAAATGCAAGAGATTACTAGGAATAACAAAGATGCTTGAAATCAAGAACCTTCATGCCCGCATCGCCGAAGACGGCACCGAGATCATCCGTGGCCTGAACCTGACCGTAAAGGCTGGTGAAGTCGCTGCCATCATGGGGCCGAATGGCTCCGGCAAGTCGACGCTGTCCTATATCCTGTCGGGCCGCGAAGACTACGAGGTGACCGAAGGCGACATCCTCTATAACGGCGAGAGCATCCTCGAACTCGATCCGTCCGAGCGCGCCGCCAAGGGCATCTTCCTTGCCTTCCAGTATCCGGTCGAAATCCCGGGCGTCGCGACCATGCAGTTCCTCAAGGTGGCACTCAACGAGCAGCGCAAGTATCGCGGCGAGGACGAGCTGTCGACGCCGGACTTCATCCGCCGCGTCAAGGAAGCGTCGGCCAAGCTGCAGATCAATCCCGACATGCTCAAGCGTCCGCTGAATGTCGGTTTTTCGGGCGGCGAAAAGAAGCGCGCCGAAATCCTGCAGATGGCGCTGCTGGAGCCGAAGCTGTGCGTTCTCGACGAAACGGATAGCGGCCTCGATATCGATGCGCTGAAGATCGTTTCCGACGGCGTCAATGCGCTGCGTTCGCCCGATCGTGCCGTCATCGTCATCACGCACTATCAGCGCCTCTTGGAATACATCGTGCCGGACAGCGTGCATGTGCTGTACAAGGGCCAGATCATCAAGTCTGGCGACAAGTCGCTGGCACTCGATCTCGAAGCCAATGGCTATGCCGATATTATCGACGCGGCGGCCTGAGGAGTACAGGGGATGAACATGCAAACGGCAATCACGATGACGGCCGCCGAAACGGCCCTTGTCGATGCCTATACCGCGGCCATCGGCGATCTGCCGGGCGAGGGTGCCGTCCTGCCGGCGCGCGACGCGCTACTGGCCGATCTGAGGACGCAGGGGCTGCCGACGCGCCGGTTGGAAAGCTGGCACTACACAGACCTGCGCGCTCTTCTGCGCAGCGTTCCAGCGCTTGAACCGACGGCCTTCGCCGAACGGGTCGATCCGCTGGTTCCGGGCTCTGCCGTGCTCGCCGTCCTCAACGGCAAGGCCGACGCCAAGGGCCTGCCGGCGACCGTCAACGTCCGCACCTACGCGGAAAGCCTGATCGATGGCGTCGCAGCTGCCGATCTGATCGCGCGCGATGCGGAAGACGCGATCGGCCGGATCAATGGCAGCCTCGTGCGTGACGGTTTCGAGATCGAAGTGCCGGAAGGCACTGTGCTGGAACAGCCGCTGGAACTGCAACTGGTGCAGAGCGCCGGCCAGAACCATTCGCGTTTTCCTGTCACCTTCGGTGCCAGTACCAAGGCGACCGTCATCGAGCGCCATCTTTCCGTCAGCGATGCCGCCAGCCTCGTCACGGTTGTCAGCGATCTCATCCTTGATGACAACGCCGATATTACCTGGATCATCCTGCAGCAGCAGGGTGCCAGCGACAGCCATCTCGCCCAGGTCAATTTCGACCTCGGCACGAATGCCAAGCTGCGTCTCTTCGTCATCAACGCTGGCGGCAAGCTGGTGCGCCAGGAAATCCACGGCGTGACGACGGGCGAGGGCGCGGATTTCAAGCTGCGCGGCATCAACCTGCTCGGCGGCGAAACGCACACCGATATCACCTTCACGCTCGGCCACGACGTGCCGAACACGACGTCGACGGAAGTGATCCGTAACGTCCTGTTCGATCGCGCCAAAGGCGTGTTCCAGGGACAGATCCGGGTTGCCCCGGATGCGCAGAAGACCGATGCGAAGATGGCGTGCAACACGCTGCTTCTATCCGACGACGCCGATTTCTCAGCGAAGCCCGAACTAGAAATCTTCGCCGACGACGTCCAGTGCGGCCATGGCGCCACCGTCATCGATATCAACCCGACGCATCTGTATTACCTCAGGGCTCGCGGCATTCCGGAAAACAAGGCGCGTGCCATGCTGGTCAATGCCTTTGTCGATGAGATCGTCGAGGAGCTTGAAGATGAAGGCCTGATCGAGACGCTGGAAACGATCATCTCCGTTTGGCTCGAAAAGCACGCCTGATTGGAACATTGACATGGAACATACGGTGCCGGTCCCGGCCTATGATGTCGAAGCCATACGCAAGGATTTCCCGATCCTGTCGCGCAGCGTCTATGGCAAACCGCTCGTCTATCTCGACAACGGCGCCTCGGCCCAGAAGCCGCAGGTGGTGATCGACGCCGTTGCCCATGCCTATTCCAACGAATATGCCAACGTCCATCGCGGCCTGCATTTTCTTTCCAATGCCGCGACGGATGCCTATGAAGGTGCGCGCGAAAAGGTGCGCCGCTTCCTGAACGCTCCGTCGGTCGACAATATCATTTTCACCAAGTCCTCGACCGAGGCGATTAATACGGTGGCCTATGGCTACGGCATGCCGAAGATCGGCGATGGCGACGAGATCGTCATCTCGATCATGGAGCATCATTCCAACATCGTGCCTTGGCATTTCATCCGCGAACGGCAGGGAGCTAAGCTGGTCTGGGCGCCGGTCGACGATCAGGGTGCGTTCCATCTCGATGATTTCGTCAAGTGCCTGACGGACAGGACCAGGCTGGTCGCCATCACCCACATGTCGAATGCGCTCGGAACGGTGGTTCCGGTCAAGGAAATCTGCCGGATTGCCCATGAGCGCGGCATTCCGGTGCTTGTCGACGGCAGCCAGGGCGCGGTTCACATGCCCATCGATGTCCAGGATATCGATTGCGACTGGTATGTCATGACCGGCCACAAGCTATACGGTCCCTCCGGTATTGGCGTGCTCTATGGCAAGACCGATCGCCTGAAGGAGATGCGGCCGTTCATGGGCGGCGGCGAGATGATCTTCGAGGTGACCGAGGACAAGGTCACCTACAACGATCCGCCGCACCGTTTCGAGGCCGGCACGCCGCCGATCGTGCAGGCGATCGGGCTCGGCTATGCGCTCGACTACATGGATGGCATCGGCCGCGCTGCAATCGCTGCGCACGAGGCGGATCTGGCGGCCTATGCTCATCAACGGCTGTCATCGGTCAACTCCTTGCGCGTGATCGGGACGGCGCCCGGCAAAGGTGGTATATTCTCCTTCGAACTCGAAGGCATTCACGCCCATGACGTCTCGATGGTGATCGACCGGGCCGGCGTGGCCGTGCGGGCGGGGACCCATTGCGCCCAACCGCTCTTGAAACGGTTCGGCGTGACCTCCACATGCCGTGCATCCTTCGGCCTCTACAATACGCGGGCCGAAGTGGATGTGCTGGTGGATGCACTTGAGCAAGCCCGCAAATTCTTTGCGTAAGGACATGAAGCCGATGAGCCTTGATACGACCGAAGACAAGATCGATGTCCGCGAAGGCCTCGTTCACTCCGCCATTCCGGCCGATGAACTGGCGCGCCTGAGCGACGATGTCATCGCCGCGCTGAAGACGGTCTATGATCCGGAAATCCCGGCCGATATCTTCGAACTCGGCCTGATCTACAAGATCGACATCGAAGATGATCGTATGGTGAAGATCGCCATGACGCTGACGGCTCCCGGCTGCCCGGTCGCGGGCGAAATGCCAGGTTGGGTCGAAAATGCCGTCGGCGCCGTGGAAGGCGTGTCCGGTGTCGAAGTGTCGATGACCTTCGATCCGCCGTGGACGCCCGACCGCATGTCGGAAGAAGCACAGGTCGCCGTCGGCTGGTATTGATCTCATATTGATCCCTTAACCGGTGCACATTACATTCGGGACTCGGAACGCATCAGGCCTTGAACCTGGTGGCGACAAGGAGAATGGCCGATGGGCTTTGCAGTGATGAGTTTGAGCGATGCGGCAGCCGGCCGCGTCAAGGCGATCGTCGAGAATGCCGGTGGAGATGCCCAGGGTATTCGCGTGTCGATCAAGAAGGGCGGCTGCGCCGGCATGGAATATGCCATCGACATGGTGACGGCTGCCAATCCCAAGGATGATCTGGTCGAGCATGATGGCGCCAAAGTCTGGGTTGCGCCCGAAGCCGTGCTTTACCTTCTGGGAACGCGCATGGACTTCGAAGTGACGACGTTGCGCTCCGGCTTTACCTTCAACAATCCGAACCAGACATCAGCCTGCGGCTGCGGCGAATCCGTCGAGCTGAAACCCGCCGATCTGGCAGCGCTTGCCGCCAAGGGCGATGCGGTGGTTCGCGTCGGTTGATCGAGTAGCTCTAAAACGGCAAATCACTGAATGAAATCCAGAAATAGACCGGTTCCCGCCGGTCTCTTTTTCTGTTCTTATGCGCTGCTTGAAACTGTTGGCGACAACTTGGACTTGCACCGATGCCGATTGCCCAGAAACATTTCATCCAGGCCCTCTACGACAGTTTTCCCGATCCTGTTGTCATCGTCGATTCCGACCGGGTGATCCGCGCCGTCAATCCTGCCGCCTCGCAACAATTCGGTTACCCGGCGAACGAGATCGTCAACAGTCCGGCGCGCCTTCTCTATGCGACTGAGGATGATTACGATGCGTGCCTGAGCCGCGGTTCGAATATAAGTGCCGGCGAGGATTTTGCCGATGGTGTCTATCGGTATCGGCGTAGGGACGGGTCCGAGTTCTCCGCACGCCTGCGGGTGACACCGGTCAGTGGCGACGATTCGTCGATGCAGGGCTTCATCGGCGTCGTGCACGATATCTCGGATTATCTTCACCTGGACGAGGAACGGCGCAAATCCGATGGCATTCTGAACACGGCGCTTCAAGCCATTCCGGAAGGCTTTGCGATTTTCGATCGCAACGAGCGCCTCATCGTTTACAATGACGCATACCGAAAGGTTTGTGGGCCGGCCGGTCCGCTTCTGCATGTCGGCATGACCGCGCAGGATATCATGACGGCTGTCTACGAAGCTGGCCATTATCCGCTCGCGCCTGTCGGGTCCGAGGCGGCTGACGAGTGGATTGCGAGCAGGATGTATGATTTTCGCAATCCGACCGGCAAGGCCGTTGTTTTCCCCTATGGTGGCGGACGTTGGCTCCGGGTGGAAAACCTGAGGACCGGGGATGGAAATACCGTTGCCCTGCGCATCGACGTCACAGAGTTGAAGGAAGCGGAACTGGCGCGTGACCGTCAGAGGCTCGAATACTACACGCTGGTTCAGAATATTCCCGATTTCATCACCCGCATCTCCGGCGATTTTCGCATAACCTTCGCCAACGATCGCTACGCCGCGTTCGTTGGAATTTCTGCCGATGATCTTGTCGGAAAGCCGATCCTCGACCTGGTGCCGGAGAAGGATCGGGAGAGAGTGACCTCGGTTCTCCGCAGCCTCACGCCGGATGCGCCGATGGTTTCGCGCGAGCAACACCGTGTGCTGGCGGATGGCAGCGACTTCTGGATATTCTGGTCGAACATGGCCGTGTTCGATGGCGGCAAGCTTGTCGAGTATATCACGGTCGGGCGCGACATTACCGAACTGAAACAGCAGCAGGCGCGAATCGCGCAGCAAAGTGCGGAACTGCAACGCAAGAACGAGGCTCTAAATCAGTTTACCGGCACCGTCTCACATGACCTGAAGGCGCCGCTACGCCACATGTCTATGTTCTCCGAAATGATGAGCGACGATGTAGCCAACGGCAGTCTGGAGGAGTTGCCGAGCTATGCCCGGCATCTGCGCCAGAGTGCGCGGCGGATGGGCCTGTTGATCGACAGTCTGCTCGAATATGCGCAGATCGCCGATCAGATCGGCAACTGGCAAACGGTTTCCATGGCCGATGTCATCTCCGACGCGATCCTCATTCTCGGGACGTTCGTGCGTGAAGCCGGTGCCCGGTTCGAGTTTGATTCGCTGCCGCAGGTGAAGGGCGATCCCGAGCTTTTGAAGCGCCTGTGCCAGAACCTGATTGGCAATGCCATCAAGTATCGCAAGGAAGACGTCAAACCCGTCATCCGTATCTACAGCGAGAAGAATGACGGGAAAATCCTCATCTATTTTCAGGACAATGGCATCGGTGTTGATCCACGCTTCGCGAAGAAGATTTTCGATGTGTTTCAACGCCTTCATCGCGATGAAACGGTCTATCAGGGCACAGGCATCGGCCTTGCCCTGGCAAAACGGATTGCCGAAAGCCACAATGGCTCGATCGAACTTGACACGACATTCTCGGAGGGTGCACGTTTCATTCTGACCCTTCCGGAGATGAGTTGATCCACCAGAAAGCCAGAGGCGATTGGGCAACCGGGTAAAGAAACTGCTGGTCGTCGATGACGATTTGATTGACGCGCATTTTGTCATGCGTGCATTTGCCGATGTCGGAAGAGCTCTGGAAATAACCCACGTCTCGGATTCCGACGTTGCCTCTGTGCGGCTGGCAGGCGAGACGTTCGACTACGTGCTGTTGGATATCAACATGCCGGGTATGAACGGCATCGATCTGCTGCGGCGGATTCGTAGCGACGCCAAGACTGCGGTCTTGCCGGTGATCATGCTGACCTCGTCCATGAACCCGACCGATGTCTTTACGTCCTATGCGTCCGGCGCGAATGCCTACACGCTGAAACCGTCATCGGTCAGTGGTTACAGGACATTTGCAGAAGGGTTCACGCGCTTCTGGCTTGATGTCGCCGTGCAGCCTTACGAATACAAATCTGTCTGACGTTGCTCTGCGCGGCAAGTGAAAAGGGGCGCCAGAAGCGCCCCTTGACCATGATCCTTATTCCGCCGCCTCGGCATAGTCCTCAAGTGGCGGGCAGGTGCAGACCAGGTTGCGGTCCCCGAAGACATTGTCGACCCGGTTGACCGGCGACCAATACTTGTCGACCCGGAAGGCGCCCGGCGGGTAGCAGGCCTGTTCGCGGGTATAGGGACGATCCCATTCGCCGACGAGGTCCTCGACCGTGTGGGGTGCGTTCTTCAGCGGATTGTTCGTCCGGTCCATGGTGCCGTCCTCGATCGCCTGCGCTTCCGCGCGGATCGCCAGCATGGCGTCGCAGAAACGGTCGAGTTCGGCCTTGGTCTCCGATTCCGTCGGCTCGATCATCAGCGTGCCGGCTACCGGCCAGCTCATGGTCGGGGCGTGGAACCCGCAGTCGATGAGACGCTTGGCGACGTCATCGACGGTGACGCCGGCGCTGTCGACCAGCGGGCGAGTGTCGATGATGCATTCATGCGCGACACGGCCTTTGGCGGACTTGTAGAGCACGTCATAGGCGCCCTTCAGTCGGGCGGCGATATAGTTGGCGTTGAGGATCGCCACCTTCGTCGCCTGCGTCAGCCCTTCGCCACCCATCATCAGGCAGTAGCTCCAGGAGATCGGCAGGATCGAGGCCGAGCCGAACGGGGCAGCCGATACCGCACCCGTGCCGCCGAGCTCCGGGATTTCCGGATGGCTCGGAAGGTGCGGGGCGAGATGCGCCTTGACGCCGATCGGCCCCATGCCAGGACCGCCGCCGCCATGCGGAATGCAGAAGGTCTTGTGCAGGTTGAGATGGCTGACATCGCCGCCGATATCGCCGGGGCGGGCGAGGCCGACCATGGCGTTCATATTGGCGCCGTCCATATAGACCTGACCACCATGCTGATGGACGATCTCGCAGACTTCGCGAACATTCTCCTCGAACACGCCATGGGTCGAGGGATAGGTGATCATGCAGCAGGAGAGGTTGGCCCCGTGACTTTCCACCTTGGCGCGGAAATCGTTCATGTCGATATCGCCATTGTCCGAGACCTTGACGACGACAACCTTCATGCCGGCCATCTGGGCCGATGCCGGATTGGTGCCGTGCGCGGAAGTCGGGATCAGGCAGACGTCACGATGGGTGTCGCCATTGGCGAGATGGTAGGCGCGGATCGTCAGCAATCCGGCATATTCACCCTGCGCACCGGAGTTCGGCTGCATCGAGACGGCATCATAGCCGGTGATCTGGCAGAGCTTCTCGCTGAGATCGGTGATCATGTGCCGGTAACCTTCCGCCTGGTCCGCCGGCACGAAGGGATGGATCTCTGAAAATTCCGGCCAGGTGATCGGCAACATTTCCGCCGTCGCATTGAGCTTCATCGTGCAGGAACCGAGCGGGATCATCGAGCGATCGAGCGCGAGGTCCCGATCCGACAGCCGGCGGATATAGCGGGTCATTTCGCTTTCCGCGCGGTTCATGTGGAAGATCGGATGCGTCAGATATTCGCTGGTGCGCAGCAGGGATCCGGGCAGACGGTAACCCGCCTCGAAATCCTCGACCTTGAAGTCGCCGCCAAAGGCACGCCAGACGGCTTCCAGTGTAACCGGGCGCGAGCGCTCGTCGAGGCTGATGCCGATCTTCGTGGTGCCGATGCGGCGCAGGTTGACTTCTTCCGCAACGGCCGTCTTCAGGATAATGCCCTGCAGCTTGCCGACATCGACGGTGATCGTATCGAAGAAGACGTCGGGCTCGACCGTGTAGCCGAGCTTTTCCAGCCCGAGGGCCAGCAGAACGGCTTTCTGATGGACGCTCTGGGCGATCGCCTTGATGCCCTTGGGACCGTGGAAAACGGCATACATCGAAGCCATGACGGCGAGCAGCACCTGCGCGGTGCAGATGTTCGATGTCGCCTTTTCGCGGCGGATATGCTGTTCGCGGGTCTGCAGCGATAGACGGTAGGCACGGTTGCCGCGCGCATCGACGGACACGCCGACGAGGCGACCGGGCATGGAGCGCTTGTATGCATCCTTGACCGCCATATAGGCGGCATGCGGGCCACCGTAGCCAACGGGAACGCCGAAGCGTTGGGTGCAGCCGATGGCGATATCGGCGCCCATTTCGCCCGGCGACTTCAGCAGGGCCAAGGCAAGCGGATCGGCGGCCATGGTCGCAATCGCACCGGTCTGGTGCAGCCGGGCGATCAGCCCGCTGAAATCGTGAACGTGGCCATACGTGCCCGGATACTGGAAGATCGCGCCGAAGACATCGACGGGATCGAGATCGGTGAAGGGATTGCCGACGATGATCGACCAACCCAGCGGTTCTGCGCGCGTCTTCAACAGGGCGATCGTCTGCGGATGGCAATTTTCGTCGACGAAGAAGGCGTTCGCCTTGGACTTCGAGACGCGCTCGGCCATCGCCATGGCCTCGGCCGCAGCGGTCGCTTCATCGAGCAGCGACGCATTGGCGACATCGAGGCCGGTCAGGTCGCAGACCATGGTCTGGTAGTTGAGCAGCGCCTCGAGACGGCCTTGGCTGATCTCGGGCTGATAGGGTGTGTAGGCCGTATACCAGGCCGGGTTTTCCAGAATGTTACGCTGGATGACCGGTGGCGTGATCGTGCCATAATAGCCTTGGCCAATGAGCGAGACGAGTTTCTTGTTACGGTTGGCCGTCTCGCGCATCTTGTCGAGTGCTTCGCGCTCGGTCATCGCAACGCCCCAGGCGAGCGGCTCCTTCTGGCGGATCGACGGCGGCACGGTGTCGTCGATCATCGCATCGAGACTGCTGTAACCGATGACTTTCAGCATCGCGGTCATCTCGTCAGGCGAGGGACCGATATGCCGCCGGTTGGCGAAGTCATACGGCTTGTAGTCGGTAAAGGTGAAGTCCTTCGGCATGCTCATCAGGCGATCAGCTCCTTGTAGGCGGCCTCGTCCAGAAGCGCGTTGGCAGCGGACGGATCCGAGAGTTTCAGCTTGAAGAACCAGCCGGCGCCCTGCGGATCGCTGTTGACCAGCGACGGGTCGTCGACGATCGCCTGGTTGGATTCGACGATTTCGCCATCGAGTGGACAATAGACATCCGAGGCCGCCTTGACGGATTCGACGGTTGCGGCTGTCGCACCCTTGTCGAGGGCCGTGCCGGCTTCGGGAAGTTCAACGAAAACGAGATCGCCAAGCTGTTCGGCCGCGTGCGCGGTGATGCCGACCGTCGCAACGTCACCTTCGATTTTCAGCCACTCGTGTTCGTCGGTAAATTTCAGCATGGGTTCAGCTCCAGGTCAGCGTTTGTAGGTCGGTGTGATGAAGGGTAGGGCGGCGACAGTCATCGGCAGGTACTTGCCGCGCACTTCTGCGAAAATCTGTGTGCCGTTGGTGGTATGGGCGATATCGACATAACCCATGGCGACGGGATGATCGGCGCTTGGGCCAAACCCGCCAGAGGTTACGGCACCGATCGGTGTCTTGCCTTCAGCGTCGGCGAAGAGCGCCGCGCCGGCACGTACCGGCGCCTTGCCATCCGGCTTCAAGCCGACACGACGGCGGCTGGCGCCGTCGGCAAACTGACCGAGAATGGTTTCGGCGCCGGGGAAGCCGCCCGGGCGGGCGCCACCGGTGCGCCGGGCCTTCTGCATCGCCCATTCGAAAGCGGCTTCAACCGGTGTCGTTCCGGTGTCGATGTCGTTCCCGTAGAGACACAGCCCGGCTTCGAGACGTAGCGAATCGCGCGCTCCAAGGCCGATCGGCATGACATCGGGATGTTCGAGGATGCGGCGGGTTACATCTTCTGCAGAAGCCGAAGGAATGGAGATTTCAAATCCGTCCTCGCCAGTATAGCCCGAACGCGAGATGATGCAGGGCACGTCGTGCAGTTCGGCTTCCGCCACGTCCATGAAGCGCATGGTGGCGATGTCGGCCCAGAGTTCGGCGAGAACAGCGACGGCATGTGGCCCCTGCAGCGCGATCAATGCCCGGTCGTCGAGCAACGTCAGGTCACAGGTATCGCCCAGATGCTTCTGTAAATGCGCGAAGTCGGCGTCCTTGCAGGATGCGTTGACGACGAGGAACAGGTGATCGCCGCGATTGGCGATCATCAGGTCGTCGAGAATACCGCCGGCATCATTGGTGAAGAGCCCGTAGCGCTGGCGGCCTTCGGCAAGGCCGAGCACATCGACCGGCACCAGCGTTTCCAGCGCCAGCGCCGCATCCTCGATGCGACCGGACTTCGGCTTGAGGATGATCTGACCCATATGGGAGACATCGAACAGACCGGCGGCGGCACGGGTATGCAGGTGCTCCTTCATGACGCCGGCGGGATATTGCACCGGCATGTCGTAGCCGGCAAACGGCACCATGCGGGCACCGAGCGACAGATGCAGCGCGTGCAGCGGTGTCTGTTTCAAAGGGGAATGATCGTCCAAATCCGGCCTCCAGGTCTGGCGCAACGCGCCGGCTCATCTCCACGGCGCATCTCGTGCGTCGTTTCCTCGAGCCCCCTCTGTCCCTTTGCCTGAGATTGTTATCCCTTCGGCGAGCGGAAATGCTTCTCTCCAGAGTCCTACCGGCACCTTGCTGGTCCATGGGCCTGAGAGTTTCCGGGGCGGTTGCTCCTTCGGCACCGGCGCAAACCGGATTCTCCCAACAAGATCGGCCTCAGATAACGGCGATCCCGATATGTTGGCAAGAGTAAAATGTCGCGCCCGAACAGATTTTTGTCGTGGCTTGGCTCAGGCCGCCGTCCTGCGACATCTGGCTCTTTGCTTTTTCTCCGACAAGCGGGTAACGCAATTCTCGATACGGAGATTACGGATGGCGAGAGCCGGGCGACAGGTGCGAATGACAGTGCGCGTGCTTCTGGCACTGGCGCTGCTGCTTCTGTCCTTTGCCCATCAGCCGGCGTTTGCGCGGCGGATCACGCCGGCCGTGGCTGCCGAGTACGTGCTGCCGGACGGATCGATCGGCGACATCTGCTTCGGTATGGACGGTGTCGATAACGCGGCCCACTCACCGGTTAAAGATGGCTCGGCACCCATCTGCGACTATTGCCGGCTGGCATCCGCTGTCCTTCTTCCGCTCCCCCCGGATGACGGCTATCTGATACTGCGATCCCCGTCAGTGATCGCGGCGCGGCCGGATTTCCGGCTGCTCTTTGTCGCGTATCCGCGCTCCCTGCCTCAATCGCGCGCTCCGCCTGTCTTCGTCTGATCTTTCTCGCTTCGGCGATTGCCTTATTTTCAGACAAGAACGACCGGCTTTCCCATAGCAGGGGTCTCAACCGGTCAGGAGACGATCCATGAAACAGACCAAGACCACATTCCTCGCCCTTGCATTCTCGCTCGCCGGCATCACGACAGCGCACGCCCATTCATCCTTCGAACAGGACACGGCCGCATCCGAGAGCAATTTCAAGGCGATCCTGCAGATCCCGCATGGCTGCGGCGGCAAGGCGACCACCGAAGTCCAGGTGAAGCTGCCGGAAGGCTTCGTTTTCGCCAAGCCGCAGCCGAAGGCCGGTTGGGAACTCGAGATCATCAAGGGCGACTACCAGAAAAGCTATGATAATCACGGCAAGGCGGTTACGTCCGGTCCGCTGGAAATCCGCTGGAAGAACGGCAACCTCTCGGATGACTATTATGACACGTTCGTGATCACCGGGAAGGTTTCGGGCTTCGGCAAGGAAACGCAGCTTGCCTTTCCCGTGACCCAGTTGTGCGGCGCGTCGGATAAGGTCGTCTGGGATGAGATTGCGGCCGAGGGGCAGAACCCGCATTCGCTTGAGCATCCGGCCCCGACGATCACCGTGACGCCGGCGGTGTCGGCAGGACACGATCATCACGACATGGCGGCGATGGCCGGCATGTCGGTGGCCAGCGATGCGCCGGTGAAGGCTGGTTCTCTCGAAATTTCCGGTGGCTCCATCAAGGCCATGCTGCCGGGGGCCAAGGTCGGCGGCGGTGGCTTTACCATCAAGAATGAGGGCGGCGAGGACGACACGCTGCTTACCGTGGAAAGCCCGGCGGCTGGCCGTGTCGAATTGCATGAGATGACCATGCGGAACGATGTGATGAAGATGCGCAAGCTGGAATCAGGCATCGCCATCCCCGCTGGCGGGACGGTCGAACTGAAGAGCGGCGGGCTGCATCTGATGTTCATGAATGTCGCCAAGCCGTTCAAGGAGGGCGACGGCATTCCAGTGACGCTGACCTTCGAGAAGGCCGGCAAGGTTGATGTCGTGCTTCCGGTTGGCAATGCTGCCGGCACGCACAAGCACAATTGATTGCTATCAAGAATGTTTTAACGGAGGGCGGCAGCGTAGATTGCGTTGTCGTTCAGTCGCTTATTGTGTCGTCTCTTGACGGCAGACGCGGGATCCAGTCGGGCTGGTCATCGTCCCTCTTTTCGTCTTCATCCGCGCCTTGTTCCGGACTATCGCCAGTCGATTCAGGTTCGTCCAGTTCGAATTCCTGATACCGCCGGACGGCCTCATAGGGCGTTCCCTGGGGCAGACGGCCTTGTGAATTCATCAGCATGAGCGACAAGGATGTCGGGCTGCGGAGCGCTGCCACGGCGGCATGGGTGTTGACCGCATCGTCCTTCGGGCGCGCGGACAGGAGCGTGATCGCCTCGTCGGTCGGACCATCGCCACTGACGCGCGCGGATGGCTTGACGGCCTGTGCCGCATAAGCTGCCGTGGTGGCTGACATGGTGACGACCAGGGTCATGGCGATCTACCCTTGCAGGGTACTCCTTTGAAAATAGCGATCGCCTTGTTTTAGCTTACGAAAATTTCCCTTGGGTGAAATCCGGCGCTTGTATTTAAGTCGAATCTTATCGACCGCGAGGCATGGATGGTGCCGACAATTTTAACGGCGCCATGCGTTTCCGCCACAACCGTTTTACTTGCGTCCTTACTGAAATATGTGCAAACTCGCTGCAACCAGAGGGAGGGGAGCATGACGGACAGGAAAACACTCGAAGACATCGTCAACAGGTTCTATGACGTTCGGGAGGGCAACGACAAAGATGGTGTTTTGTCCTTCGCCGGCCCTGATTTCAGCTTCGGCATTGTCTGCAGCGGCAAGCTCGCCGAAAACGTGCCACGGGTCTGCGAGCCGGCCGCGCTGGATGCCGTTGTTACGACACTGATTTCCGAGTGGGACATGAGCCGGATGAAGACGGCACGTCTCTATGTGGACGGGGACACGGTGCTGGCGCACCGGGCGGGGCAATTGCGCCACACGCCGACGGGACGGGAAATGGAGACGGAATATATCGATCGCTTCACCTTCAAGGATGGGCAAATCGTCGACCTGACCGAGTTCGTCGATACGCTCCTGATCGCGGAGACAATCGGTCTGGTCCAATCCTGAAGGTGAAATCGTCGCGGTGCACACCGTTTGCTACATGCTTCACGATATGGTGACCGCGATGGTGGCTGCTATGGTCGGGAAGGCGTTGGAAACCGCGGCAATTCCCGTCATAAGACTAGCACGCCTTCGATTCCCGGGGCCGGTGATACCTGCATTTTGCTTGGCTTCAAGCGCGTGCCGGACATCTTCCAAGGGAAGGGTATGATATTCAACGCGGATTGCCGGACCTTATGACGATTGACTCCAGTTTTTCCCGCCGCGGCTTTATCGGCTTGCTGGCGGCAGGCACGCTCGCCGGATGCAGTACATCGATGCAGAGACGCCCGACACCGGCACCGGTGCGGGTTACCCGGCCGGTCGGACCGCCGTCCGACGCCGAACTGCAGGTGATGTACGGGCCGGTAGAGGATGGCGGTTTCCTGATCCCGCCGATCCCCTATCAGGAGATCGATCCGCAGTTCTATCGTCAGCGCGTCTATGACCCGACAGGCGAAGCACCGGGGACCGTGGTCGTCGATACGCCGGCGCGGTTCCTCTATGTGGTCGAGCCCGGCGGCACGGCGATGCGCTATGGCGTCGGTATCGGCCGCGAGGGCTTTGCTTGGCAGGGCGACGGCGTCATCCACTGGCGTCAGGCCTGGCCACGCTGGAAGCCGCCGAACGAAATGGTGGCACGCCAGCCGAGTCTGGCGCAATATTCGATCGAGAACGGCGGCATGGAGCCGGGCCTGAAGAACCCGCTGGGTGCCCGCGCGCTTTACATTTTCCAGAATGGCGAGGACACGCTCTACCGCCTGCATGGCAATCCGGAATGGCAATCGATCGGCAAGGCGGTTTCGTCCGGCTGTGTGCGCCTGATGAACCAGGATGTCATTGACCTCTATCGTCGGGTGCCTGACAAGGCGCGGATTGTGGTGCGGCAGTAAGGCTCGCGCAGGCCGGATCTGGTCTGATCGGATTCGTGATTAACCGGCTGCTAACCGCGATTGATGATTCTGCGGTTGGCGGCTCGAATCATGTTCCGATTTGAACCGTTTGACAAAACTTTGGCACGATTGCACGCGATAGACGCTTTCATGGTCTCACTCTCTTCCCTTGGCCGCGCCGCGCCGCGCCTCCTGTCCGCCCGCCGCATGCTGGCGCGGGCTGCCGCCGTGCTCGCTGTCGGGGTGGTGCTGGCCGGTTGCAACGGGCTCGATGATCTCTCCGAGGAACCGCCGAAGCTGTCCGGCAAGATCATCGCCGAGATGTCGAAGAAGGGCATGAAGCCGGAGAGCCCGGTTCTGGTGCGCATCTTCAAGCAGGAGAGCCAGCTGGAAGTCTGGAAGGTCAACAAGTCCGGCCAATATGCGCTTTTGAAGACCTATCCGATCTGCCGTTGGTCCGGCGAACTCGGGCCGAAGAAGAAGGTCGGCGACCGACACGCCCCGGAAGGTTTCTACCATGTCTCGTCGGGCATGCTGAACCCGAACTCGCAATTCTACGTCTCCTTCAATCTCGGCTATCCCAACAAGCTGGAATCGGCACTCGGCTATACCGGCGAGGCGCTGATGGTGCATGGCGCCTGCTCATCGTCCGGCTGCTATGCCATGACCGACCAGGGCGTCGGCGAAATCTATGCGATCGTGGCCAAGGCGCTTTCGAGCGGACAGGACCGGTTCCAGGTGCAGGCCTATCCCTTCCGCATGACCGCTCAGAACATGGCCGAGCATCGCGGCAATCCGAACATGTCTTTCTGGCGCACGCTGAAGGAAGGCCATGACGCTTTCAACCTGACGCATCGACAGCCGAAGGTATCTGTCTGCAGCGGCCGCTATGTCTTCAACCGCGAATTCGACGGCGGCGAGCCGGCCGATCCGCTGGCGGCATGCCCTGATGTCAGCACGCAGCTCGAGCCGCAGGCGATGGCGCAGGTCGAGGTCGAGGAGCGCAAGCTCGATACCGCGCTGACTGCGTCGATCCCGGCAAGCAGCGCAATGACCGCCTATTCCGACGGCGGCATGCATCCGAGTTTTCGGGCGCTGTTGAAGACGCAGGGCGCCAAGCGCCTGGCAGCCAGCATTTCCGGCACCAAATATCCAATCAGCCGCCCCGATGCGGCTCTGGCCGATCCCTTCTCCGGCCGGTAAAGAGTAGTATCCGCTTTCATCATTTTCAGCCGGACGCCAGGGGAGGACATCATGGGCTTCAGGTTCGGTCTCGATCATTTCGCGCTTTTGGTGCGCGATGTCGAGCGCAGCGTCGCGTTCTACCGGGACGTCATGGGTTTCGTGCCGATCCCGCGCGAGGGCAGCCCCGGCGTGCAATGGCTGGATATCGGCGGCGGCGA
Organism: Rhizobium sp. Leaf453; assembly: GCF_001425605.1. Classification (GTDB taxonomy): domain Bacteria; phylum Pseudomonadota; class Alphaproteobacteria; order Rhizobiales; family Rhizobiaceae; genus Pararhizobium. Next base: position 703,937 of record NZ_LMRG01000023.1, read on the forward strand.
CGCCATTCATCTGATCCAGGGCGATTTCGGCGCGACGCATGTGACCAAGGATACGCATGTTGCGGTTTCGACCGCCGATTTCGATGCCTTCGTCGCACATCTGACCGGGCTCGGCGTCACATTCACCGACTGGCCCGGCAATCCCGGCAAGATCGGCGTGCATCGCCTCGGCTTCCGGCAGGTCTATGTGCAGGATCCCGATCTTTACTGGATCGAGATCAACGACCAGCGGCCACCAGCGGACTGATTGGATGAGCGGTCGGGCGAACTGTATTGGCCGGATCGCCCCGTCATCTGGTGTCAATCACGCAGCCACCTTTCGGCAGGCGGACTCATCCGGCGTAGATGAAGGCAATCCTTCGCAGATGATCGCGTCAATGATAGTAGAAACACGCGCAGTCAGCCTTGCTGTCGTCGGGTTCACTCCAAACGCGCACGGCGAGTTTCTTGGCTGCGCCGGTTTCATCCAACCGCAGGCCGAGCAGGGATATCGCGGCGATCTTTGGGTTCACGGCGTCAATCTCAATCACCGAGCCGACTTGGTGGACACCCAGTTTCGGGGTCCAGGTGAAAAACTGCACGCTGTAATGCATTTGCCTTCTCCTTTACCGCGCTTATTTGGGGGAACTCGAACATCAAAAACCGATGCGCAGCGCGACGAACTGCGGCGAGAGGGCCGCGCAAGCGATACGGTGGGTTCGAACACGAGCATATCACGGTTTTTCAAGATCGAAAATCCGCATCAGAGCCTTGATGGGCATGGAAATCGCTCACGCGAAGCGATTTGCGAATCAATCAGCCATCGACTTGCCCAGTTGGTACTGATGGCGCCAATTTTTCATATTGAAGCCAATGATGTTCAGCAAGGTCCAACTCGGATAGCTTTCGACAAATCTCGCTCAGGTGCTTGTGCGCAGCGTACATTTCCGGATCCAAATTTATCGCATCCAAAAGAGCCTTTACGGCATCGTCAAATTTGCGAAGGTGCTTTTGCGTCGCACCCAGTCGATAATGATACAATGCAAAACTCTTAGGACGGTGAAAGATTGCCATCTTGAAGCAATGCTCAGCCTCAGCAAGTCGTCTCTGCCTGAAACTTACAATTCCCAGATTGTAGTGAGCGTCATAGTTGCAGTCGGAAATCTGTGTCGCCCTTTTCAGATGAAAATAGCATCCTGGTCTGCCCTACGTTTCGAGTGCGCCAAGCCGATCAGGAAATGCACAGCTAAATAGCTCCCAGATTTGTAGACGCCTTCTTTCCTGCGGATCTCACGCTCACGGACTTCGCGTGAAAACTTGTTTGTTGTCTTGCTCATAGTGGCTCCACTTTCTCAGAAGTTGCGGCCTCCGGCAAACCAGGGGCGGTTCAGGGCCTCGTTCCTCAAGCACCACAATCTGGTTCACTCCCCTCTCAGCGATACCTTGTATCGCCTGCCGGGCAAGGGATGAGCCGACGCGGCAACTGCCATGACAATGCGGTGGCCGAGAGCTTCTTCAATCTTCTAAAGCGAGAGAGGATACGTCACAGGGTCTACCGCTCAAGCGTGAAGCACGTCGGGACGTATTCGATTACATCGAGATGTTCTACAACCCAAAACGGAAACACGTCAGGAACGGAATGCTGTCGTCCGTTGAGTTCGAGAAGCAGCAGAAAATCTAACCCGAGGGTGTCTACGAAACTCGGGCTTTCATTAACTTACAGCGCGCTTGTAGGAAACAGCCTCTACTTATGGTCGAAAGCAAAACCTAAATGGTGATAATCCATCATCCAAAGGCAGGAATTCGGGTCATGACATACAGGAAAAATACCCGATAAATTATTGATTTTGTTGATAGATGGCGGAAGAGGTGGGATTCGAACCCACGGTACGGTCTCCCGCACGCCGGTTTTCAAGACCGGTTCCTTAAACCACTCGGACACTCTTCCATCTGGCTGTTCGGATCGAGATATGGTGTTGAAACCGATCCGACGACGCACGCTTTATAGCCTGCGGATCACGGACGTCAACCGGTTACCTGACGTCGGAATCGATGTATCATTTAGGGGCAAGCAGCGGCGCAACCAGAAATGCTGCTGAGGAAATTCCTTTCCGGTTTTCAGGAGTAACCGGCTCATTCCCTTGTGTATCAAGTTTAGATACAGATCCAGCCAATGGCTATACAGTTGCAACGTGCGGAGTGTCGATCTGGCACAGCCGGAACATTGATCCTGATTACAGAGATACAGTGTCCTGTGATAAAAACGGATCAACTCATGCATTAACTCTTTGTAAACCATAAATTCAATTGTTATCGCCGTCGCGCGTTAACCATTCGCAATTTCGCCACGTTGTTGTCATGTTTAATCAACTGTTACGTTTCGTGACGCCGGTTCTTTCGCGGGGGCAACGCGCAGGAAAGTTCCGAGTACGGCTTTTACGAATGGCGATGTGGGGCACATGACTTCCAACAAGACTGCGGCTTTGGTCCTCAAGGGAATGCGCTTTGCGGCTATTCCGATGTTTTGCGTTGCCCTGACGGCGTGCGGCAGTACGGGAAGCATCAGTAAGAGCAAGCCTCGCAGCAAGGAATATTTCCCCGAGTCAGTCTACGGCGTGAAAGCCAGTCCGCGCGTCGCCGACGGCAAGAACATTCCGAAGGGCGGCGGCCGCTACCAAGTCGGCAAGGCCTATCAGGTCAAGGGCAAGTGGTATCAGCCGAAGGAAGACTTCGGCTACAACAAGACCGGCATGTCGTCCTGGTATGGTTCCGCCTTTCACGGCCGCCTGACGGCCAACGGCGAAGTCTATGACAAGTACCATCTCTCAGCTGCCCATCCGACATTCCCGCTACCGAGCTATGCCCGCGTCACCAATCTGGAGAACGGCTCCTCGGTTGTCGTGCGCGTCAACGATCGCGGTCCCTATGAATACGGCCGCATCATCGACGTTTCCTCGAAGACAGCCGATTTCCTCGACATGAAGCGCAAGGGCAGCGCCAAAGTCCGTGTCCAGTACATCGGCAAGGCACCGCTCGAAGGTAACGACATGCCGTATCTGATGGCTTCGTATGTGAAGAAGGGCGACCGTAGCCCGAATGCCTTCCCTGAAGGCCAGATCGCAACGGGCGTGATGGTTGCATCCAACGAGCCGTTGAACAAGCAGGTCGGCAATCTCGGCACGCTGACCATTCCGGCCAAGTCTAACATGGAAACGGGCGTCCCGGTGACGGCTCTCGCCGAAACGGAAACGCCATCGGCCGCCTCGGCTGCGCTCGACGCCTTCGCCATGCTTCCCGAAATCGGCCCGATCCCGCGCGAGCGTCCGGAATATATCCCGCTGCCGGACGGCAACATGGCCTATGCGGCAGCCTATGTAGAAGCACGTGTCAGCGATTCCGAAACGGCGTTCGACGCCATTCTGGTGGACCAGAACCCGCTGACACCCAAGTCCATTCTCGCATACGCAAAACGCCAGGGCGCGGCACGCTGAGCCGCGCATACGGATTGATCCCGGGGGAACCGGCTGCTATGGCCGAATGACACCGGAGTTTTGAATGCGCGCACGGCTGGTTTCGTTTCTCATTCTTGTTGCTGCCCTCTGCATGCCTTTGTCGGCGCAGGCCCAGGTCTTCGAGACAAAGGCAAAACAGGTCTACCTGGTCGATGCCGAGACCGGCACTGTGCTGTTCGCCAAGGACGAAAATACTCCCGTACCGCCGGCATCCCTTGCCAAGTTGATGACGATGGAGGTCGTCTTCGATGCGATCGCCAGGAAGGAACTGGCGCTCGACACCGCCTTTCCGGTTTCCGAATACGCCTGGAGAACCGGGGGCGCGCCATCAGGCACATCCACCATGTTCGCAGCGCTGAAATCGAGCCCTCGGGTTGTCGATCTCATCCAGGGTGTCACTGTGCAACTGGCCAATGACGCCTGCATCGTTCTGGCGGAAGGCATCGCCGGAAGCGAAGCCGCCTTTGCCCAGCGCATGACCGAGCGCGCGAAGGAGCTGGGACTGGCTGGCTCCGTGTTCAACAACGCTACCGGACTGCCGGACCCCAAGAATGTCATGACCATGCGAGATCTCGCGCAACTCGCGCGGCACATCCAGACGATCTATCCGGACTTTTTTCCTTATTATGCACAGGCGGAATTCGAGTGGAACAAAATCCGCCAGCGCAACCGCAATCCGCTGGTCGCGGCCAATATCGGCGTCGACGGTTTTGCCGCCGGCTTTGCCGAGGGGTACGGCTACGCGATGGTCGCGACGATGCAGCGGGATGGAAGACGGGTTTTCCTCGCATTGGGCGGTCTTGCCAGCGACAAGGAGCGGCTGGAGGAAACCCGGAGAATTCTCGACTGGGCGATGACTGCCTTTGAAAAGAAGCGGCTTTTCGAACGTGGCGAATCGGTCGGCGATGCCAGCGTCTATGGTGGCGAATCCTCACACGTGCCGTTGGTGACGAGTGAACCTGTCGATGTTCTGGTTCCCGTCAACAATCCGGACCGCCTGACGGCGCGGGTCGTTTATCGCTGGCCGCTGCCCATGCCGGTCGAGGCGGGCAAAGCCGCAGGCACCCTGAAGATCTGGAGCGGTGAGCGGCTGTTGCGCGAGGTTCCGGTCGAAACGGCGCAATCGGTGGGGCAGGGCTCGCTGAGCAGCCGCGCGCTCGATGCATTGCAGGAGTTGCTGTTCTTCTGGCTCTGAGGAAAGAGCGAGGCGGACGGTTTCGCTGGAAACCACAATCCGCTAAACAGAATCTATAAGAAGGTAGCCGGCGCCATTGAAAACGCTGGCCTGATGCGGGAATTGTGAGTGTCTGTCGGAAACGGTTTGTTCGTTACGTTCGAAGGTGGGGAAGGGGTAGGCAAGTCCACTCAGATTCGCCTGCTCGCCGACGCGCTTCGCGAGCGCGGCTATACGGTACTGACGACACGCGAACCCGGCGGCTCGCCCGGTGCGGAGGCTGTGCGCCATGTGCTCCTGTCCGGTGCGGCGCAGGAATTTGGCGTGCGGATGGAAGCGATGCTGTTTGCCGCCGCCCGCAGCGATCACGTCGAACAGGTCATCCGCCCGGCGATTCAAAAAGGCACGGTCGTCATCTGCGACCGGTTCATGGATTCGTCCCGAGTATACCAGGGTGTGACCGGCAATCTGGAGCCGTCCTTCATCGCAGCGCTGGAGCGCGTCGCTATCAACGGCCTTGTTCCCGATTGTACCATCGTTTTCGATCTACCCGCCGCGCTTGGGTTGGAGCGCGTACACCGGCGCGCGACCAACACGCAGGCTCAAGCAGGCCAGGAAATCGAACTCGACCGGTTCGAGCGGGAGGAGCTTGAAACGCACGAGAAGCGCCGAGAGGCCTTCCTCGATATCGCGGCGGCCGATCCCACGCGCTGCCACGTCGTCGATGCCGCCCAATCCGCCAGCGATATCGCGGCAGCCGTGCTCGCGATCGTCGTGGCTATGCTGCCCGGATCGAACGGTGGGCCAAATGCGGACGTGACGCCATGAGCATTGACCGGTTCGATGTTCTCGATGGCGCGGTGCCACCTGCCGAAAATACGAAACTGTTCGGTCATGCCGAGGCAGAGCATTTCTTGGCCCAGAGCTACCGTTCGGGGAAGGGGCATCACGCGATTCTGATCGAAGGCCCGGAGGGTATCGGCAAGGCGACGCTGGCCTTTCGCTTCGCCAATCACGTGCTGAGCCATCCGGAGCCCACGCTGGCGCCGGAAGAACTGGCGGGTCCCGATCCGAAATCGATTGTCAGCCGGCAAATCGCATCTGGAGCCTCACACAATCTGCTGCATCTGACGCGGCCGACTGATGAAAAGACCGGCAAGGTCAAGGGCGCCATCACGGTCGACGAAGTCCGCCGCGCCGGAAAATTCTTCTCGCAGACATCCGGCACCGGCAACTGGCGCATTGTCATCGTCGACCCTGCCGACGATCTCAATCGCAACGCCGCCAACGCCATCCTGAAAATCCTGGAAGAACCGCCGAAGCGTTCGCTTTTCCTCGTGTTGACCCATGCGCCGGGCAAGCTTCTGCCGACGATCCGCTCCCGCTGCCTGCCCTTGCAGCTGAAGCCATTGGCGCCGGATGCGCTGGGGCAGGCCATGGCACATCTCGGGCTCGACCTCTCCGGCGAAACTGGCGAGAAAGTCATGGCATCCGCCGATGGCAGCGTCTCCGAAGCGTTGAAGCTGATCAACTATGGCGGCCTCGACATTATGGCGGCGTTCGAGACGGTTCTGGCCGGGCAGGGGCCTGCAATCCGCAAGGACATGCACAAGCTCGCCGACGTGCTCGCGGGCAAGGATGGTGAGACGATCTTCGAGTTCTTCACCGCGCTGGTTACCAGCCATATCATGCGAGAAGCACGCACTGCCGCCCGCTTGGGCGATATCGAAAGGGCTGAGCGGTTCGCTCGGCTTTCCGGCGGGATCACCGAGCGGCTGACCGTCGCGCAGGCCTATAATCTCGACCGCAAGCAGACGATCCTGTCCATTCTCGACGATCTCAAGGGCGCGGCCTAACCTATCGCGATCCCATGAGATCCATGGCCTGTTTTCCCGCCGACAAGCCGCCTTTTCTGGCCGCGCCTGTTTCATCCCGCCAAGGGATGCGCTAATAGCTCGGGCCAGCAAAGCATTATCCGAACAGGCCGAAACCGATCATGAGCGACAAGCCCCCTTTCTATATCACCACCGCGATCTCCTATCCGAACGGCAAGCCGCATATCGGCCACGCCTACGAACTGATTGCGACGGACGCGATGGCGCGGTTTCAGCGGCTGGACGGTCGTGAGGTGATGTTTCTGACCGGTACCGACGAGCACGGCCAGAAGATGCAGCAGACGGCGCGCAAGGAAGGGATTTCGGCACAGGAGCTTGCCGACAGGAACTCCGCCGAATTCCGGAAAATGGGCGCTCTGCTCAACGCTTCGAACGACGATTTTATCCGCACCACGGAAAAGCGTCACTACGAGGCCGTAACCGAAATCTGGAACCGGATGGCGGATGCGGGCGATCTCTACAAGGACAGCTATTCCGGGTGGTACTCGGTGCGCGACGAAGCCTATTACCAGGAAGGCGAAACCGAGCTGCGCGCCGATGGCGTCCGCTACGGGCCGCAGGGCACGCCGGTCGAATGGGTGGAAGAGGCGAGCTACTTCTTCAAGCTCTCCGCCTATCAGGACAGGCTCCTGAAGCACTATGAGGACAATCCGGATTTCATCGGTCCGGCGGAACGCCGCAACGAGGTGATTTCCTTCGTGAAATCGGGCCTCAAGGACCTGTCGATGTCGCGCACGACGTTCGACTGGGGTGTCCCCGTGCCGAACGATCCCGGCCATGTCATGTATGTCTGGGTCGATGCCCTGACCAACTACATCACGGCGACCGGATACCTCACAGATGAGAACGGTCCGCGTGCGAAATTCTGGCCGGCCGATATCCACATGATCGGCAAAGACATCATCCGCTTCCACGCCGTCTACTGGCCGGCCTTCCTGATGTCGGCCGGACTGCCGCTGCCCAAGAAGGTGTTCGCGCACGGCTTCCTGCTCAACAAGGGCGAGAAGATGTCGAAGTCGCTCGGCAATGTCGTCGATCCCTTCAATCTGGTCGAGCATTTCGGGCTGGATCCGATCCGCTATTTCTTCCTGCGCGAAGTCTCCTTCGGCCAGGATGGCAGCTATAGCGAGGAAGGGATCGCAACGCGCATCAATTCCGACCTTGCCAACGGGGTCGGCAATCTTGCCAGCCGCTCGCTGTCGATGATCGTCAAGAATTGCGACGGGCAGATTCCCGAATGTGGCCCGCTGACGGATGAGGACAAGGCGATGCTGGCTTCCGCCGATGCCCTTCAGGCCTCGACACGCGACGACATGAACGCGCTGATGATCCACCGGGCACTGACGTCGATCATCGCCGTCGTCTCGGAAGCCGACCGCTATTTCGCCGGCCAGGCACCGTGGGCGCTGAAGAAGACCGATCCGGCCCGGATGGGTACCGTGCTCTACGTGACGGCAGATGTTGTGCGGCAGGTCGCAATCCTGTTGCAGCCGTTCATGCCGGAGTCGGCGGGCAAGCTGCTCGATCTTGTGGCCATCCCGGCGGACAAGCGGTCATTCGCATCGCTGGGCGAGGCCGGCCGTCTCGTCGCCGGAACCGCGCTCGAAGCCCCGACGCCGGTCTTCCCGCGTTACGTCGCGCCGGAAGCGTAAGGGACGCCCGCATGCTCATCGATACCCATTGCCATCTCGATTTCCCCGATTTCGAGGCAGAGCGGGACGCGATCATCGATCGGGCCCGTGCGGCCGGCGTCGGCCAGATGATCACCATCTCGACGCGGGTGAAGAAATTCAACGCGATCCTTGGCATTGCCGAGCATTATCCGAATGTCTTCTGTTCGGTCGGCACCCATCCGCACAATGCCGACGAGGAACTCGACATCGAAACCGAGGATCTCGTCCGCTTGTCGGCACACCCGAAGGTCGTGGCGATCGGCGAGGCCGGCCTTGACTATTTCTACGACAACGCGCCGCGCGATGCGCAGGCCACCGGCCTTCGCCGTCACATTGCCGCCGCTCGCGAAACCCAACTGCCGCTGGTGATCCACAGCCGCTCGGCCGACGAAGACATGGCCGCCATCCTGACCGAGGAAACAGGGAAGGGGGCCTTCCCTTTCCTACTGCATTGCTTTTCGTCCGGCCCGGAGCTGGCCAAGGTCGGCGTCGAGCTCGGTGGTTATATCTCCTTCTCCGGCATCCTGACCTTCCCGAAATCGGAAGAACTGCGCGAGATCGCAAAGACCGTTCCGCATGATCGCATGATCGTCGAGACCGACGCGCCATATCTTGCGCCGAAGCCCTTCCGTGGAAAGCGCAACGAGCCGGCCTATGTCGCCCATACGGCCGATGTGCTGGCCGAGACGATCGGTGTGTCGCGCGAGGAGATCGCCACACTGACGACGGACAACGCTTTCCGCGTCTTTTCTAAAATGCCGAGACTCTAGGATGACGGTGAGGCGGGTCTTCACCATCCTCGGCTGCGGCTCGTCTCCGGGTGTGCCGCGCATCAACGGCGACTGGGGCGCCTGCGATCCATCCAACCCGAAAAACCGCCGTTCGCGCGCCGCCTTGCTCGTTGAGCAGATCGGCCAAAATGGCGGACGGACCACCGTCGTCATTGACACAGGCCCGGACTTTCGCGAACAGATGATCGCGGCCAAGGTCCAGAATATCGACGCCGTCTTCTATTCGCATCCGCATGCCGACCATATCCATGGCATCGACGACCTGCGCGGCTATGTCCAGTATTCCGGCCGCAAAACGCCGATATGGGCTGATCAGGAGACGATGGACCGGATCCGCGACGGTTTTCGCTATTGCCTGGAAACGCCCGTCGGCAGCAATTATCCGCCGATCGTTGAGGCACGGATCATCGATCCATTGCTGACGCCTGTCGTCATCGATGGTGCCGGCGGGCCGATCCCGTTCCAGCCGCTGCTGCAGCACCACGGCAGCATCATGTCTCTCGGCTTTCGCGTCGGCAATTTTGCCTATTGCAGCGATGTCAGCGATTTTCCGCAACAGACGATCGACCGGCTGTCAGGGCTGGACATGCTGGTGATCGACACGCTGCAATACAAGTTCCATCCGAGCCATCTGTCCCTTGAGCAATCGCTGGGTTGGATCGAGCGCTTCGGTCCAAAACGCGCAGTGCTGACGCATATGCACACGCCGCTCGATTACGACACGGTGATGCGCGCGACGCCGGACCATATCGAGCCCGGCTATGACGGGATGCGGCTGGAATTCGAACTAAACGATAATTTCGCCCGTCTGATTCCTCCGATCAGCTGAAATATGGCTTCAGATTTGTGCGGATACGATCGAGCACCGTGGCGCCGGAGAGGTCCGGGACGAATTTCTTGCCGGTGATCGTCTCGAACGCCTCGATATAGACCTTGGAGGTCTGCTCGACGAGATCGGCGGGAATTTCCGGGATCGTATCCTTGTAGGGATCGCAGCGTTCGGTCACCCAGGCGCGGACGAAATCCTTGTCGAAACTCTTCGGCCGCGCGCCAGCGGCAAAACTCTGTTCGTAGCTGTCGGCGATCCAGTAACGGCTCGAGTCCGGCGTGTGGATTTCGTCGGCGAGAACGATGCGGCCGTCCTTGTCGGTTCCGAATTCGTATTTGGTATCGACGAGAATGAGGCCGCGTTCGGCTGCACGCTGCTGGCCGCGCGCAAACAGCGCCAGTGCATAACGAGAGACGGTTTCCCATTGCTGTGGCGTCAGCAGGCCCTGGGCCAGGATTTCGTCGGCCGACAACGGTTCGTCATGGCCGCCATCGAACGCCTTGCTGGTCGGCGTGATGATCGGCTGCGGCAGCTTCTCATTATCCTTCATGCCATCCGGAAGCGTGATTCCATACATGGCGCGCTCGCCGTTGCGATACTTGGTCAAGATCGACGTGCTGGTGGTGCCGGCCAGATAGCCGCGCACGACGATCTCGACCGGCAGGATGTCGAGTCGCGTGCCGATGACGACATTGGGGTCCGGATAGGACACGACATGGTTCGGGCAGATATCGGCCGTTTCCTCGAACCAGTAACGCGCGGTCTGCGTCAGGACCTGGCCCTTGAACGGGATCGCGGTCAGGATCACGTCGAATGCGCTGAGGCGATCCGTCGCGATAATGATGCGGTTGCCATCCGGCAGATCGTAATTCTCGCGGACCTTGCCATTGTAGCGTCCTGGCAATTCTGGAATGAAAGCATCTGAAAGAACGCGCAAATCGCTCATCGGGTCCGGACTTTCTCTGACGATGGAGACAGGCATCGCTTAAGCCTTGGCAGTAGCAGCGGTCAAGCGGCAAGGTGGCAGAGAACGGCGCAAATCACCGCGGTGCCTAGTATCTATTAGTTCCATAATCTATCTTATGTGATCTTTGTTTGTGGCCGGGTGGGTTCAATGATGAAGTGCGACTTGCGAATGATACCGATGGGTTGTCAATCGCAAGGAAGCTGCAATGAAACGCACCTACTCCCATGTCGACNAGCCGGGTGGGTTCAATGATGAAGTGCGACTTGCGAATGATACCGATGGGTTGTCAATCGCAAGGAAGCTGCAATGAAACGCACCTACTCCCATGTCGACATGGACGAACGACGCAAAATTGCGCGTTGGAGAACGGCCGGACTGAGTGTTGAGCTGATCGCCGAAAAGCTGGGCAGGCATCGTTCAACGATATTTCGCGAGATCAGACGCAACACCTTCACCGATGCCGAGTTTGTGGACCTGAATGGCTATTATTGCGTCACCGCGCATGACATGGCGTGTGAGCGCCGCGCCAAGTTGAGGAAGCTGGCGCGATTCTCGAATGTCAGGCAGTCCGTCATCGACCGGATCACGCACGGTTGGTCACCGCAGCAGATCGCCGGCCGAATGCGGCTCGAGCGCCATCCTGTCTCGGTGAGCCACGAGACGATCTACAAGTTTGCATATTCTGCCGATGGTCAGGCGATCAAACTGTGGCGACATTTGCCTGAACATCGTGCCCGCCGCAGACCGCGTCATGCCAGACGCAAGCATGGTCAAAGGTTTAGCCCGGAACTCAACATTCTGCGCCGCCCCGATACTGTCGCTGACCGAAAGCAGTTCGGGCATTGGGAATGCGATCTCATTCAGTTTCGCAAGAAGTTCGGAAAAGCCAATGTGACGTCGCTCGTCGAGCGAGTGAGCCGCTTTGCCATCTTCCTGCGCAACAATGATCGGCAATCCCGACCCATCATGGATGGCCTCGTCCAGGCCCTGCAAGCCCTGCCCCATCTCGCGCGTCGCTCCATCACTTTTGATCGCGGGACGGAATTTACCGACTGGCCTTATCTGCAAGCCAGTATCGGCACGCAAACCTGGTTCTGCGACCCACAATCGCCTTGGCAAAAAGGCACCGTCGAAAATACCAACAGACGAGCGCGGAAATGGCTATCGAGAGAGGTCGATCCGCTGACGGTGACGGATACCGACCTGATCGAGATCTGCAACAGACTGAACGGCACGCCACGCAAATGCCTCGGCTATCGAACGCCGGCAGAGGTCTTTCGCAAGAAACTGCTCGCCCAGATGCGGTATGCCGGTTAGCTTGATCAAGCCCGCAAGTCGCGCTTCAGCATGAACTCACACCGCAAAATTAGAATGTCCTTCCGGCAAAGGCGGTCATGAACTGCTGCGGATCGCTGGTCTGTCGCAATGTCTG
>NZ_LMRG01000024.1 GCF_001425605.1 Rhizobium sp. Leaf453
ATGGCGCGGGGTGGAGCAGCCCGGTAGCTCGTCAGGCTCATAACCTGAAGGCCGCAGGTTCAAATCCTGCCCCCGCAACCAATCAACAAAAAACCCGCCTCGGAGCGACGGCGGAGTTTGTTGATAACGCCGCGACGAACCCCGCATCACGCTTACGCAACCACGCCACGCCGGCAAATGGTGACCAAAATCCCATCATTCCAAAAAAACGTCAGGAATCCCTCGGCCTTGCCCAGCTTAACGCCAGAAACCGTAGAGCCCTCACTTCCAGCCACAATCCACCCACGGGTCTCATGTTCCTCCGGACTTGAAGAGGGTGCATTGGAAAGCTTCGTATCGTGAAACGCTGGTAGATAATCCATTCAGCGCGGCGTTCTGCCCGTGCTGCCGCCTTGTCTCCGAGGTCATCAGATCGGCGAATCAATGTGGCAGAACAGAAGGGCATCCGAATCTCGGCCTCACGACGCACCGGCTTGGCCACGTCTGATCTGGTCGCAACGCCGTTTTGGCTCCGCCGGTTGCGACGCAACCAGCAGAGCATGGCTAGACGGGCTACCTGATCGCTTAGAGGATGGCGACAACATGAGCCAGCCATATTGCGGCAGCCATCCGACCCCTTTGGACAACCCGGTAACGCTCTGAACGAGATCCGATGAGGCGGAATACAGAGGGACACTCAGTGTGGAGGCTTCCCAGCATCCATTAATGTGGCGCTCAAGGCAGCGATAATAATGGCGAGCATCGGTGTGGCTGCCGAAAACCGTGGCCCATCATTGATTTTCGCTGTGCAGAAGGTGCCGCCCCATGTGAAGGCGCCCGCACAGTTGGGATCAATCGTCTTCGCCACTCTCAATGCTAGGTCAAAGCGGGCAGTAAATGGGGGAACGGCTGCCCTTGATTTTGTTCCCGGTGATAGCCAGACCACCTTTCGCTGCTTTGAGCCACCCTTGTCCACGATCATGGTTGTCCGCTCATAACCGATGGCGGTGGCAATTCGCAGGTCCAAGGCCCGATCGGGTCCCTTTGCATGCTGCAGATCAAGAATCAGTTCTCCGATTGTTTCTTGCACGAAAAGGGCCTTCATATATTTCATGAAATATTATCCTAGGCCCGGGGGAAAAATCGTCAACCGTAAGGCGAGGAAAACCTTCTTCCTCTTTTGTATATGGTGGAGATGGCTGTCGACCGTTCATACGTGAACTGCCCCCCATTTCGACCGGACAGTCGGCATAAGCAGAAAGGCTCAAGCACAGGCTTGAGGACAGGCTTATGTCTAACGAGTATCGACACGTTGAA
>NZ_LMRG01000025.1 GCF_001425605.1 Rhizobium sp. Leaf453
AACGTGTCGATACTCGTTAGACATAAGCCTGTCCTCAAGCCTGTGCTTGAGCCTTTCTGCTTATGCCGACTGTCCGGTCGAAATGGGGGGCAGTTCAGCGTCTTCGTAAGCGGGCCACCCTTCGTTAATCCGGGTGTCCAGCTCGGCATAGTGTATCAAGAGCGGTGCCTTTATTCGGGCAACATCATCGGCAGGAGGCTGTCGGCCGTAAAAGGGTACTGCAGCTCCAAGCTCTGGATAAGCCACTGCTGGGCGTTGGAAACACCGCCGCCGTAGCAAAACCCGGTGATGCCGACTTTGCCACTCGCCTGCTCGTGTTTCATCATTAATTCGATCGCTGCAAAGAAGTCGTTCATCAGCTTCTGTGGATCGACTTGCGACTGCAGTTCCCGGCCTTTTTCGTCATTACCTGGATACCCACCGACTGAAGAAAGTCCGTCGGGAGCGAGAGCGATAAAGCCCGCTTTGGCGAGACGGCGTGCAACATCCTCAATATAGGGGTTGAGACCACGGTTTTCGTGAACGACAACAACACTTGGGAGTTTGCCCTCCAGCCTGGCCGGCTTGACCAGGTATCCGCGTATGGCCTCGAGCCGACGGATACGTGATGTATTCAGCTACAATGTCTGGATCGGTAAACTCCACTTGTTGCGCCAAGGCATAATTGGGAGAAAGGGTAGCAACTAGCGTTGCTGCCGTTACCCCTCCGACTGCGAATTTCGTGGCGCGGTCGAGAAATTCACGCTTAGTGATTTTTCCATGAGCATAGAAATCATAGAGTTCGAGCAATTCTTGAGGAAAGTCTTTTGCAGTCAATCGAGCCGTATCGCTCCCCTTAGAGAAACGCTGATTGTGCTCAAGTCCGATCGCGCTATCGCACAGAAATCTTAAAATATGTTCGTGTAAAGCTTTTCAGTTCCATAATTATCCTTATGAAACTCAAGAATGTAGCCGGGTGGGTTCAATGATGAAGTGCGACTTGCGAATGATACCGATGGGTTGTCAATCGCAAGGAAGCTGCAATGAAACGCACCTACTCCCATGTCGA
>NZ_LMRG01000026.1 GCF_001425605.1 Rhizobium sp. Leaf453
CAGAGGTCTTTCGCAAGAAACTGCTCGCCCAGATGCGGTATGCCGGTTAGCTTGAGGTCTTTCGCAAGAAACTGCTCGCCCAGATGCGGTATGCCGGTTAGCTTGATCAAGCCCGCAAGTCGCGCTTCAGCATGAACTCACACCGCAAAATTAGAATGTCCTGTTTCTGCAACGTTGGAATGTCACACTCCCCGGGTCTGAATGATGTCTGGGAGATTGCAGATGGGATTGATTGCGAGACGCGGCATCTCAAACTCTACCAGCGGCCTCGATGATGGCGGCTGGCCAGGCTGATCTCGCCTGACAAATCGCATAAGGCGCTGCGAAGATCCTGCTCAGCCAGATCATCGGCAAAATCGTCGATCAGCGCACGGCGATATTCCAGCGCCAGAAGACGATCCTCGATTTCGTTGCGTCGCGTCGAAAGCCTGAGCAGATAGCGAAGTGCGCCCATGATTGCCTCCCGTCACGATGCCTGAACAGAGGATTGACGAACGTTCGCCCGTGCAACCGATTGGTCGATGGCGATCAGCACGTCGGCGACCGACGAAAAATGTTGGCCGTCGAGTGCGTGGACATGGAATTTGACGGCCAGGAATTTCAGGCGACCGCTATCTGGGACAACGATGCCAACAGGCACACCCCGATATTCTATCTCCTGCTTGATCATGGTTTCACCTCGATATGATGTCCCGATGCCGGTTCTCGCGGCTTCCACGTAAATAATCTATAATTTTAATAGACTATACTTGCGACGTCGTCGCGTCTTGGTTCGAGGTGCCAAAAATCGAAGCGATTGTAGGATATTCATCGCTTCTGAAAGCCATCAGCAAGTAGCCGAAGTCTTTCGCTGAGCGCAGGACGCCAATCGATGGACAAAAAAATGGGCCTTGTGATCCACGGCCCTTAGCTTTGAAGGAATAACCTCCAGAGGGGAACAGCTGATGACGTTCGATACGGGAGGAGAGTACGAACACCGGTCATCAACTGTCTCCAGAATGCCCCATCGTCGCTGCGAGTTCAAAGAACGGTGGACCATGATGCGGGCAAAAACCGGGATTTCCGCCTATACCTTTGCCAATTGAAGAAAAATCTTCTCCATTTCTGTGTCGGCCATTTGAGAATATGGAAAATCCTGCCCGGTTTGAGAGGTCCACAAACCTGCTTCTTACGCAACTCGCCGCAGAATGATTCCCGAAATCATCCCTGCCCGCTCGCAGCAGCCTTCCCCTCGCCCGTGACAGCCGTGCCAAGCCAAGCTTGCAAGGTTGCCGAGGCTGTATAAGCTTGCAGCACGATTTCCGGCACCAGATCGATATCCGGCAGGCTGCCGAGCCCCAGCGGTCCCACAGCGAAAATCCCGCCGAATTCTTCCTGGACGGCGAGCGCGCGGCCGGACCGATCGACGAAAATGCCGAGCTCCAGTTCGTCACGCAACACGAGGCCCGAGGAGAACAGCGAACGAAACAGCGGTGTATCGACATCGAGCGAACGGATGCGGCAATCGATCGTCCGTTCTGCCGCGATCACCTGCAAGCCGGCAGCCGTCAAAAGCAGAACGCCGTTCACGGCCACCCGGTCGACCTTGCCTTTGCTGACCGTGATCGCGCCTTTGGCCAATGCATCCTGCAGGCGCCGGTGATGGGCCGGAGGCAGGCGGTTGCGATGGCTGTCGTAGATCGGCTTCACATGGCGTTTGAATCGGCGGCGCTCCGCAGTCGTCAGGCCTTTCCACAGGTCGCCGGCACGTGAGCGGAAATCGTTCATGATCCCCTGCCAACCGGATCCCTCACGCTCCGCCGTCTCGGCCGCCTCACGCAGAAAGCGAAACGCACCGCGAAGCGTGCGCGGCATCGGTTTCTCGGAGGATACCGAACCCACGGCCGACCTTGTATGCGGCTGCGGGAGGAATCCGGAGGAGGAGATCAACGTCACATGGGCCGCCTCACCCGCCTCAAGCAGCTTCAGCGCCCGGTCGACGGCGTGGACACCGCCGCCGATCACGACGACGTTTTCCGCAGGCTCGGTCGCTCGTGCCTCGTCCGTCTGCCCGTTGACACCGTAACCGGTCGCCAGAAAGACGGCGTCGAAATGCGTTTTCTGCTGGTCCTGTGCCGTGATCAGGAGCCCGCCATTCGGATCGCGGTCGATCGCAAAGACAGCGTGCGTACAGATCTGGACGATGACATCGGTTCGTGCCCGCAAGGCCTCCGAGAATCGCTCGTAGACATAGGCGCTGAAAACCTCCCTCGAGACGAAGGAATGATCGACGACTTCCAGATTTTCCTGGTGGCTGCGCCATGCCTCGTCGGCCTGCAGCCACGTCTTGAAATCGACACGATCCGAGGGATCGACCGACAGATCCTTGACGCGGCTATTGAGCACCGTCTTGCCGGCCCGACTGACGCCCTCGCCGCCGTTGATCCGCGGGCTGGGATCGTACATGACCAGATGAAACGGCCGTTCGAAGCTCTTCAGCAGCGCGATGGCATTCATGATGCCTGTAAAGCCTCGGCCGACGATCGCGATCTTCGTCAGCGATCCGGGATGCGAACTGTCTGGCGATGTGGAAATCGCAGCGGTCTGAATTGTCATTGGCGAGGTCTCTCCTTCGTCAATTGGCAGGCGCCGGCGGTCGCCTCCATGGATCAGCTTACGCAAATACTCCACAAAAATAATAGAAAACCGTCGCTCAAATGCAAGGGGCATTTTCGATTGATATCCCTGACCGAAAATCCTCGCATTTTCACCCCTTGCGCGGTCGAATATTTTGAATATGGGGCTTGATACGAACCCGGCTGAGGGTGCAACAAGGTGGTATGGTGACCATCAAGGAAATTGCCGAGGCTGTTGGCGTATCGTCCGCCACGGTTTCCCGTGTTCTCAATTATGACGCCACGCTTGCGGTTTCGGCCAAGAAGCGCCAGGCAATCATCGAGACGGCGGAAGCGCTCAACTATGCGACACCACGGGCGCGCAACCGGACCAACGGCGTCCAGCATGCGCTGGTGCCAGGTGCCGGCAAGATCGCGCTGGTCCATTTCCTGAGACCGGCGCAGGAACTCGTCGATCCCTATTACATCGGCGTGCGCCTGGGTATCGAGAACCGCTGCCAGGCGCTGAAGATTGAGGTCGTGAAGGTCTATCATACCGACAGCCTCCCCGAGCCAAGCCTTCTGCAGGGTGCATCCGGCGTCATCGCTGTCGGCAAGCACAGCGATGAGGAGATCGCCTGGCTTCGCAGTCACAGCCGCCATCTCGTCTTCGCCGATTTTTCGACATCGTCTGAAATCGACGATTGCGTCGAGAGCAATGTGTCGCTGGCCATGCACAAGCTGATCAGCGCGCTCTCGGCCATGAACTATCGGCGTATCGGGTTCATCGGCTGGGCCGAACATGTCGATGGCTTCCCGCATCTGCAGGGCGAAAAGCGCTGTATTGCCTATACGAAATGGATGAAGGATGCCGGGCTTTTCGAGGAAGGCCTCTGCCTGACGGAACCCTTGACCCAGGACAGCGGCTACACTCTCGCCCACGCCATCATGAACCAGCAGAATCCGCCGGATGTGCTGATCACCTGTAACGACAACATGGCGATCGGCGCTTATCGTGCCATGCAGGAACTGGGTCTGCGCATTCCCGACGACATCGCCATTGCCAGCTTCAACGATATTCCAGTCGCGCAGTTCCTCTCCCCGCCCCTGTCGACCGTCAAGCTGCCGGCCGAACTGATCGGCGAGACCGCCGTGGACATGCTGCTCGAACGATTCTCGGGCCGGGAGCTTGCCAAAAAAGTCCTTCTCGCCACCGAATTGGTGTGGAGAAACAGCACCCGCTCTCCGGAATAATTCAATATTTATGAAAAATTACAGTGACTTGAGTAAAATTCCAAACTCGCCAGTAAAAATTTACTGAAAATATTGCATCCGCCCGCATTTTAGGGAATACTCTTTTTGAAGGCGGAAGAGGCCGCCTTTGGGAGCCTTCTGGGAGGAAGCAATGTATTACACTGTCACGTCACGCCTTGCGCGTGTCATCGGCCTTGCTATGGGCGTCAGCGTTCTCGCGGTTGCCGCTGCGCAGGCCAAGGAAATCACCGTCTGGTGCTGGGACCCGAATTTCAACGTCGCGATCATGAAGGAAGCCGGCGAGCGCTATCAGAAGACGCACCCGGATGTTACCTTGAACATCGTCGATTTTGCCAAGCTCGACGTCGAGCAAAAGCTGCAGACCGCCCTCTCCTCCGGCGTGACGGACGCGCTGCCGGATATCGTTCTGATCGAGGATTACGGCGCGCAGAAATACCTGCAGTCCTTCCCCGGCGCGTTCGCCGCCCTGTCGGATGTCGTCGATTATTCCGGTTTTGCGCCCTACAAGGTGCAACTGATGACCATGGACGGCAAGGTCTACGGCATGCCGTTCGATTCCGGCGTTACCGGCATGTACTACCGCAAGGATTACCTCGAGCAGGCTGGCTTCAAGCCGGAAGACATGCAGGGCATTACCTGGGACCGCTATATCGAAATCGGCAAGCAGATCGAGGCCAAGACCGGCAAGAAGATGATGGGTCTCGACCCCAATGATGCCGGCCTGATCCGCATCATGATGCAGTCTGGCGGCCAGTGGTATTTCGATGCCGAAGGCAAGCCGAACATCGTTGGCAATGCCGCGCTCAAGGCCGCGCTTGAAACAGAGGGCAAGCTGATCGCCGCTGGGATCACCAAGCCGGCAACCGGCTGGGCCGACTGGGTCGGCACTTTCACGTCAGGCGACGTCGCCTCGGTCATCACCGGCGTCTGGATTACCGGCACGGTCAAGGCGCAGGCCGACCAATCCAACAAGTGGGGCGTTGCGCCGATCCCCAGCCTCGGCATCGAGGGTGCATCCAACGCGTCCAACCTCGGCGGCTCCAGCTGGTATGTCCTCGAAAGCTCGGCTGAAAAGGCCGAAGCCATCGACATGCTGAACGAGATCTATGCCAAGGACATCGATTTCTATCAGAAAATCCTGCAGGATCGCGGTGCGGTCGGCTCGCTGCTCGCAGCCCGCGGAGGTGCTGCCTATGAGGCGCCGGACGCCTTCTTCGGCGGAGAAAAGGTCTGGCAGAACTTCTCCGACTGGCTGGCGAAGGTTCCGTCCGTCAACTACGGCGTCTTCACCAACGAGGCGGATGCAGCGGTGACCGCCCAGCTTCCGGCCCTGACCAAGGGCACGCCGGTGGACGAAGTCCTGAAGGCGATCGACGGCGAAGTTTCGGCTCAGATCCAGTAAATCAGAGCGCCCGGGCAGGCTTTTAATCTGCCTGCCTGATGGGAGCCGCGCGAGCGCGCGCCTCCCTCCAGCGCCCAAGGTCATCCCCGGAGAACACCATGGCGGTCCTGCAAGCCGGCGGCGGCGTGCGTCGCTACTACAATATCAATGGTTGGCTGTTCGTTGCCCCTGCCCTGGGTCTCATCGGCGTCTTCATGGTCTATCCGATCCTGTGGTCGCTCTGGATGTCCTTCCAGACCGGCAAGGGCCTGACCACGAAATTCGGCGGTTTCGCCAACATCATCCGCCTGTGGAACGACCCGGTCTTCATCAAGGCGCTGTCGAATACCACGATCTTCTTCGTCATACAGGTGCCGATCATGCTGTTCCTGGCGCTGATCGTCGCGGCAGCCTTGAACAATCCCAAACTATGGGGGCGCAGTTTCTTCCGCACGGCGATCTTCCTGCCCTGCGTCACCTCGCTTGTCGCCTATTCCGTCCTGTTCAAGAGCATGTTTGCGGCAGACGGCGTCGTCAACGGCGCGCTGCAGGCCCTGCACATCATCTCCTCGCCCATCCCGTGGTTGACTGACCCCTTCTGGGCAAAGGTCCTGATCATCATCGCCATCACCTGGCGCTGGACCGGTTACAACATGATCTTCTACCTCTCGGCCATGCAGAACATTGACAAGTCGATCTACGAGGCAGCGCGGATCGACGGCATCTCGGCGCGCGGACGGTTCCTCTACATCACCATCCCGATGCTGAAGCCAGTCATCCTGTTCACCATGGTTACCTCCACCATCGGCACGCTGCAGCTATTCGACGAGGTCTACAACTTCACCGAAGGCAAGGGCGGTCCGTCGAACGAGACGCTGACCCTGTCGCTCTACATCTACAATCTCACCTTCAAGTTCATGCCGAGCTTTGGCTATGCGGCGACAGTATCCTACGTCATCGTCGTCATGGTCGCCCTGCTCGCCTTCCTGCAATTCTATGCCACCAGGGAGCGCGACTGATGCTTTCCGACCGCACCACCGCCCTCCTCTCGAGCATCGCCACTTATCTGCTACTTGGCTTCGTCTCCTTCCTCTCGGTCTTTCCCTTCCTCTGGATGGCGATCGGCGCGACGAATACCTCGATCGACGTGATCAACGGCAAGCCGACCTTCGGCTCGGCGCTGATGACCAACATTACCGGGTTTTTCACCCAGGTGGATGTGCCGCTGGTTTTCTGGAACACCGCCAAGATCGCCATCGTCAGCACGATCCTGACGCTCGCGATCTCCTCGCTTGCCGGATACGGCTTCGAAATGTTCCGGTCCCGCGTCCGCGAGCGGATCTACCAGTTCATGCTGCTGACGCTGTTCATTCCGTTCGCCGCACTGATGATCCCGCTGTTCATCATCATGGGCCGGGCGGGCCTGATCAACACCCATATAGCCGTCATGCTGCCGGTGATCGCGTCCGCCTTCATGATCTTCTACTTCCGCCAGAGCACAAAAGCCTTTCCCTCCGAGCTTCGTGACGCCGCCAAGGTGGATGGCCTGAAGGAATGGCAGATCTTCCTCTTCATCTATGTGCCGGTGATGCGCTCGACCTATGCGGCGGCCTTCATCATCGTCTTCATGCTCAGCTGGAACAACTATTTGTGGCCGCTGATCGTGCTGCAGTCGAACGACACCAAGACCATCACGCTGGTGATCTCGTCGCTCGCCTCGGCCTACTACCCCGATTACGGCGTCGTCCTAGTCGGCACGGTCATCGCCACGCTGCCGACCCTCCTCGTTTTCTTTCTCATGCAAAAGCAGTTCGTCCAGGGAATGCTGGGCTCCGTCAAATAGGAATGATGATGCGTACGATTACCAATTTCAACGAAGGCTGGACGTTTCACGAAGGCTTTTCCGACACGCTGACAACAGCGTTTCAGGATGGTGGCAGGGCGATCAGCCTGCCACACAATGCCGTGGACGTCGCCTTCAATTATTTCGACGAAACCTGCTATCAGCGCGCCTTCACCTACCAGAAGCGCGTTGCCTGGAGCGCGGATTTCGCCGGCAAGGAAGTCTCCCTCATCTTCGACGCGGCCATGGCTGACGCTGTTGTCTATCTCAACGGCAAGCAGGTGATTGCCCACAAGGACGGCTACACGCCTTTCGAGGCGCGATTGACCGGACTTCTCAACGAGAGCGACAACCTTCTGACGGTCAAGATCGACGGCAGCGAAAACCCGGAAATCCCGCCCTTTGGTGGCCGGATCGACTACCTGACCTATGCCGGCATCTACCGCGACGTCTGGCTGAAGGTCGCAAGCCCGGTTTCGGTGGGCAACCTGAAGATCGAGACGGAGAACGTCCTTTCGGATAAAAAGTCCGTGTCTGTCCGCTGCGATATAAGAAATCCTCAGGATGCTGATTTCACTGGTACGCTGACGGTTGCATTGAAGGACGCCAACGGCACAATCGTGCGCGAGGAAAACATTGCCGCCCAACATGGCGCTGTCGTAATAATGGAAGGCCTCGAAGGCCTCTCGCTCTGGGATATCGAAAGCCCAGTTCTCTACACGATCACCGCAACGCTTCAGACCGATCTGGGCGACGACGCTCTCACCTCCACCTTCGGCTTCCGGACCGCCGAGTTCACCGTCGATGGTTTCCTGCTCAATGGCCGCCCGCTGAAGATCCGCGGCCTCAACCGCCATCAGGCGTTCCCCTATGTCGGCTATGCCATGGGCCGTTCGGCGCAGGAACGCGATGCTGAACTGATGAAGAATACCCTGAAATGCAATCTGGTGCGCACCTCACACTATCCACAGTCGAAGTGGTTCCTCGACCATTGCGATCGCATCGGCCTTCTGGTGTTCGAGGAAATCCCGGGCTGGCAGCATATCGGCGGCGAGACCTGGCAGAAGGAAGCGATCGAAAACGTCCGTCGCATGATCGAGCGCGACTGGAACCATCCCTCGATCATCATCTGGGGCGTGCGCATCAACGAGTCCCAGGACTCGCATGACTTCTATGTCGAGACCAACCGGCTGGCGCATGAACTGGATACGAGCCGCCAGACGGGCGGCGTGCGCTACATCACCGATAGCGAGTTCCTCGAAGACGTCTACACGATGAACGACTTCATCCTCGGCAACGAGGAACTGCCGGGCAACAATCGCGGCCGGCTGGCGTTGCGCCCGCAGCAGGAATGCACGGGGCTCACCCGCAAGGTGCCCTACATGATCACCGAGTTCGGCGGACACATGTATCCGACCAAGCGGTTCGACCAGGAACAGCGGCAGGCCGAGCATGTCCGTCGGCATCTGGAAGTTCTCAATGCCAGCTATGGCGACCCGAGCATTTCCGGGGCCATCGGCTGGTGCATGTTCGACTACAACACCCACAAAGATTTCGGCTCCGGCGACCGCATCTGCCATCACGGCGTCATGGACATGTTCCGCGAACCGAAATTCGCGGCCTATGTCTATTCCAGTCAGTGCAAACCCTCCGACGAAGTGATCGTGAAGCCGGTGACGTTCTGGGCCCGCGGTGAGCGCAATATCGGTGGTGTGCTGCCGCTGATCGTGCTCACCAATTGCGACGAGGTCGAACTCCGCTACGGCACGATCACCAAGCGCGTCGGGCCGGATCGCGAAGCCTTCCCGCATCTGCCGCATGCCCCCGTCGTGTTTGACCATCGCCATTTCACCAAGGACGAACTCGGCCTCTGGGGCATGCAGTGGGAAGACGTGAGCTTCACCGGCTTCATCGACGACAAGCCGGTGGCGACAGTGAACATGGTAGCCGATCCTGTACCAACGACATTGCAGGTCGAGGCGGATACGCAGACGCTTGCCGCCAAGGGCCGCGATACGGTTCGCGTCATCGTGCGCGGGCTCGACCAGGTCGGCTCCATCGTCCCTTTCCTCAACGACATCGTCACCGTCAGTGTCGATGGCCCTGCCCGGCTGATCGGCCCTGACACCCTCACGCTTGCCGGCGGAACGACGGGGTTCTGGCTGGAATCCACTGGAGAAGCTGGTGCGATCACGCTGCAGGTTTCCAGCGAACGTTACGGCAGCCAAACCCTTTCGCTGACCGCGGCATGACGGCGAACGAAAACAGACACGGGCGGAGAGCCGGATGAGCGACGTAAAACTGCATGACATCAGGAAGGCCTTCGGCAGCCTCGAAGTGATCAAGGGTGTCGATCTCGACATCAAGTCGGGCGAGTTCGTCGTCTTCGTCGGTCCTTCCGGCTGCGGCAAGTCCACGCTGCTGCGGATGATTGCGGGGCTGGATGAGATTACCTCCGGTACGCTGGAGATCGGCGGCACGCGGATGAACGATGTCGATCCGTCGAAACGCGGCATCGCCATGGTCTTCCAGTCCTATGCGCTTTATCCGCATATGACGGTACGCGAAAATATGGGCTTCGCGCTGCGTTTTGCCGGTTTACCGAAAGCTGAAGTCGAAAAGCAGGTCGCCGAGGCCGCCCGCATCCTCGAACTGGGACCCCTGCTCGATCGCAAGCCCAAGCAGCTTTCCGGCGGCCAGCGCCAGCGTGTGGCGATCGGCCGGGCGATCGTCCGGCATCCGAACGTCTTCCTGTTCGACGAGCCCCTGTCCAATCTCGATGCGGAACTGCGTGTGCACATGCGCATCGAGATCGCCCGCCTGCACAAGACGCTCGCGACCACGATGATCTACGTCACGCACGATCAGGTGGAAGCCATGACACTGGCCGACAAGATCGTCGTGCTGCGCGGCGGACTGGTCGAGCAAGTCGGCTCGCCGTTGGAACTTTACGACGATCCGGCCAACCTGTTCGTCGCCGGCTTTATCGGTTCGCCGAAGATGAACTTCTTCAAGGGCGTCGTCTCGGCTGTCAACAACGGCACCGTGTCCGTCGAGCTTCCGGATCTTGGCGGCGCGTCGGTCGAAACCAGACTGCAGGCCACCGATATCGCCGTCGGGACGGCCGTGACTGTCGGGGTGCGACCGGAACACTTTGAGGACACCGGATCGGCTGCGCTCAATCTGACGATCGACATGCTGGAGCACCTCGGCGGCGAGACCTTCGCCTATGCCCGCCACGGCAGCGGCGATCTCGTCATCATCGAGACCAAACACGGTCGCGACCTCAAGACGGGCGATACGATCCAGGCGAAATTTGATCCGGCGCGCGCGCTCCTGTTCGACGTGGGCGGAAAGCGCATCCGGTGAAACACAGACGACTGCACATTCTTCTATCATATAGAAAGCAAAGATCATGGCAGACAAGGTAAGATGGGGCATTCTCGGCCCGGGCGGGATCGCCAAGGACTTTTTCGCCGGGGTCGCCGGTTCGAAGACCGGAGTTGTCGCGGCGATCGGCACCCGCAACCCGGACCGTTCGGGTCTGGCTGACAGCTTTCCCGGCGCCCGCATCATTCACGGATACGATGCGCTTTTGGCAGACCCTGACATCGACGCGATCTACATCGCTGTGCCGCATCCCGGCCATGCGCAATGGGCAATCAAGGCTGCCGAACATGGCAAGCACGTGCTCTGCGAAAAACCGATCGGGCTTTCGGCAACCGAGGCCGACGCCATGTTCACGGCGGCAGAGGCGGCCGGCACTTTCCTCGGCGAAGCCTACATGTACCGGCTTCATCCGCTGGTCGCCAAGCTCATCGAAACCCTGAAGTCCGGCGTCATCGGTGATGTTCGTCTCATCAAATCGAGCTTTGGCTTTGCGGTAACGCCGCCCAAACCTGAACACCGGCTGTTTTCCAACGCACTTGCCGGTGGCGGTATCCTGGATGTCGGCGGCTACCCGGTGTCGATGGCAAGGCTGATTGCGGGCCTGAACTCCGAAGCCGGCTTCCTTGATCCCGACAAGGTCGTGGCGGCCGGTCATCTCGGCGAAACCGGTGTCGATGAATGGACGTCGGCCGTGCTGCATTTTCCGAACGGCATCATCGCCGAAGTCTCATGCTCGGTATCGCTGGCGCAGGACAATCTCCTGACGATCCTGGGCACGAAGGGCCGTATCGAGATCGACCAGTTTTGGTTTGCCGGTGGCAAGCAGGGTGGTACGGCGACGATCCATGTAATCGGCAATGACGGCTCGCGAAACAAGATCGACGTGACCGAAGCGCGGCATCTCTACAGTTTCGAGGTCGATGCGGTCGGCGCAGCGCTCGCCGCCGGGCAGACGCAATTTACCTTCCCCGGCATGAGCCGCAACGACACGCTGGGGAACCTCCGGACCATGGACCGCTGGCGCGCGGCGATCGGTCTCGAATACGAGATCGAGAAACCGTCCGTGACACGGCACACGATCCGGGGTGATGTCCTGCAAGTGAAGAACAACCGTATCCCGCGCGGCCATATTCCTGGCCTTGCGCCGGAGATGTCGCTGGCGGCGCTCGGCTTCCTGGAACTGGGCAGCATCTCGAGTGTGGCGATCATGCTGGATGCCTTCTATGAGGCCGGCGGCAACCTGTTCGACACGGCTTTCCATTACGGCAACGGCAAGCCGGAGGCGCAGATCGGCGAATGGATGCAGAGCCGGGGCGTGCGGCAGCAATCCGTCATCATCGCCAAGGGAGCGCACTCGCCGCTCTGCTATCCCGATGTCATCGCCAAGCAGCTTAGCGTCAGCCTCGATCGCATGAAGACGGATTACGTCGACATCTACTTCATGCATCGCGACAATCCGGACGTGCCTGTCGGCGAGTTCGTCGACGCGATGGACGCGGAGGTGAAAGCCGGGCGCATTCGCGGTCCCTTCGGTGGTTCGAACTGGACACTTGAACGCATGGATGCGGCAATTGCCTACGCCGAGAAGACCGGCAAGACCAAGCCGAGCGTGCTGTCGAACAACTTCTCGCTCGCCGAAATGGTCAACCCGGTCTGGGATGGCTGCATCGCCTCCTCCGACAACGTCTGGAAGGAATGGTTGACCTCCCGCAAGGTGACCAATTTCGCATGGTCGAGCCAGGCGCGCGGTTTCTTCACCGATCGCGCCGGACCGGACAAGCTGGAGGATCAGGAGCTCGTCAACAGCTGGTATTCCCCAGCCAATTTCGCCCGGCGCGAACGGGCAACGATCCTCGCCGCACGTCTCGGCAAGGACCCGATCCAGGTCGCGCTCGCCTATGTACTTGCCCAGCCGTTCGGCGTCATCCCGCTGATTGGTCCGCGTTCACTGGGCGAACTCAATCACAGCCTCGCCGCCTTCGACATCAAGCTGTCGCCGGAGGATGTGCGCTGGCTGGAACAGGGAGACTAAAAAGGTACTCCCCGGCGATCCCCCGGAGTCGCTTTGAATTATCGTGGGTGACAATCTGCGATCGTTCATTCTAATATTAGAATGCAGTGGCTTACGGGGGGGCGGTCGGGCAGTGATGGTGTCGAGCGTCAAACAGCGCGGAACGAGCTCGCTTGATCTGTGGATCCGGTCCGCCCGCCTGTTTTCTGGCCTGTTTCTCAGCCTGTTCGTCTTGACGCATCTCGCCAATCTGGCGCTGGGCCTTGTATCGTTGGAAGCGATCGATGCCTGGCGCGGCATCCTGATGGCGCCATGGCGCAGTGGCGCCGGCAGCCTGATTCTGGCGCTCGCGGCGTTCATTCATGCAAGCATCGGCCTCTACACGATTTCCAAACGCCGCAGTCTGACCCTGAGTCGGGTGGATGTGGTGCAGATCATTCTCGGTGTCCTGACGCCGCCGCTCCTGATCACCCATGTCCTGACCCTACGCGTGACCAGCCTCTTCGTTCCGGAGTTCGATGCCAGCTACGCGGTGATCCTGTCGGTCTACTGGAGCCTCGCTCCGGCCTATGCATTCCAGCAATTGTTCGTGGTGATGATCGTCTGGGTCCACGCGGCAATCGGTTTTTATTCCTGGATCGCGCTGCGGCCCGTCTGGCCAAGAATCCGAAATATCGTCCTGCCCATTCTGTTTCTGGTGCCGATCCTCGCGCTTCTCGGTTTCGTCGAGGCGGGCAAGGAAGTGCTGTATCGGCTGGAAAACGATGCGGCCTGGTTGGACCATATCCGCGCTGCTCAACACCTCTACAGTCAGGCAGCGCCGACCCTGAACGCAATCAACACCAATGTGGTGGCAAGCTACTGGATACTGGTCTCTATCGCATTTCTGAGCTGGGCCGTACGCATCTATGTCGGCCGATCGCGTCCGGTTCGTGTCTTCTATGAAGGAGATGCGACCGCCACCGGCCGAAGCGGGTTGTCGCTGCTGGAAATCAGCCTCACAAGCGGTATTCCCCATGCGCATATCTGTCAGGGGCGCGGCCGTTGCGGCACCTGCCGGGTCGATATCCTCCGTGGCGGGCAGAACCTTACCCCACCGACCGACCAGGAAATCAAGACGCTCTCCCAACTCCACGTCACAGATACTACGCGGCTTGCCTGCCAGGCGCGCCTTTTGCAGGGCGAGGTGGCGATCGCGCGGATTCTTCCCGCCTATGCCGATATCAGTGCCGCCCAGACGCCGGAAGAATGGGAGCCCAAGGACAGCCCTTCGAAGATTGACGACACTTTGCCCGCTCCGGTCTCCTCGCCGCTTCAGGAGGTCACGCCCTGAAACCCGTCCCGCTCCTGGCTCTTGGTCTGCTTCTAGTTGCCTCCAATGCAAAAGCGGCGCTTGCGCAGGTGCCATCCGGCGACATCGCCGGAATGACGTTGGCGCTGCTCCACCGGCTGTCCGAACAGGCCCACGAGATCGGCGCCAGTTTCGGTGCCGCGCCACAAGAATGGGAGGCGGTGCGAACCGCTTTCTCGGCCGCCATGATGAGTGGGGATGGGGTGCGCAGTTTCACCTACATCCTGCTGCTGATGATGATTGGTGCCGGGCTCGAATGGTTTTACTGGACATACAGCTACGCATCCCTGCGCGTCCTGTTGAATACCGAACCATCCTCTCCCCGCCAGTCGCTGCTGTTCGGGCTCCGCCGCTTCTGGATCACCGGCTTCGGTCTTTTGCTCTTTGCGGTCGCCGCGATCGGATCGACGTCAGCGTTCGTCTGGCCACCGGGCGTCCACGATATGGTGGTAACCCTCACGCTTACCCTGGTGATGTTTCGCTTCATCGTGATTGTGGCGGATATTGTCCTGTCGCCAGGCACGCCGCAATTGCGCCTCGTGCCCCTGCCCGACCGGACAGCTTTTACTTCGATGGCCGCGGTCGCCTTGTTCGCCGCCGTCGGCTCCGTCGCCTGGTTCGTTCCAGCCCTGATCACGCGCATTGCAGGGACGCCCAATCTGGCGCAGGCGCTGCGGATCGGTCTCGGTACGCTGATCGCCGTCGCTCTGCTGCTGGCCTGCCTGTTCACACGGCGCAATCGCGAAGACGTGCTGGCGGGTCGACGTCGTGGCCTGCTGCCGAAATTCCCGCGATCCCTGGCATCGGCGACAGTGATCACCGTCGTCTACGCCCTCTGGCTTTTCGGCTATTCGGCTGCCGCAGTCATCCTCGGCGCTCTCGCCATCGTCATCGCGGTGCAGGCATCCCTACGGTCTGTGGTCTTCTATTTCTGGCGCGACAAAATCCTTCCCGAGGAGCCTCCGCACGACGGACGAGAGAGCGAAGAACACCATGATTCTGTCCAGCAGGACCTTGCTCCCTCAATTATCCTGCCTGCCGTCCGCCTCTTCGTGGCGCTTATAGGGATTGGTGTTTGCGCGCTGGCCGTCGATGTCCCTCTCACGGCACTCGCGACATCCGAAAGTCCGCTGGCAAGGTTCAGTTTCCGTCTGCTGGGTGTCGCCGCGCTGGCGTTGCTGGCGAATGTCGCGTGGATCACCGTCAGAACCACCATCGACTATCGATTATCGACCATCGACAAGGTGGATGAGCATGAACAGCCCGGCCCCGGTGCGCGCCTTCTCACCCTGTTGCCGATCCTGCGAACCACAGCCGCAACCGTCATTACCGTCATGCTGGTTCTGTCCGGGCTCTGGACTCTGGGTCTGGAGATCACGCCGCTGCTGGCCGGGGCCGGCGTCGTCGGACTTGCCTTCGGCTTTGGAGCGCAGTCGCTGGTGCAGGATGTCATCACCGGCATCTTCTATCTCGCAGAAGATACGTTCCGCGTCGGCGAATATATCGAGAGCGGCACCTCGACCAAGGGAACCGTGGAGAGATTGACGCTGCGCACGGTGGCGCTGCGCCACCATAACGGCCCCCTGCATTTCGTGCCCTATGGCACGCTCGGAACTGTCCGCAACACGTCGCGCGACTGGGTCATCGAAAAGTTCAACCTGCCCCTTCCGATCGAGGTGGATAGCGAGAAGGTGCGCAAGCTGATCAAGCGTGTCGGCGAAGAGATGTTGAACGACGCGGAACTTGGCCCGCTCATCCAACAACCGCTGAAGGGCAAGCTTTATCGCGTCGAGCCGGGCATCAAGATCTTCCGCTGCAACTTCCGCACCGCTCCCGGCAACCAGTTCACGGTTCGCGCTGCCGCCTACAAGCGCATCGAGGTGGCGATGAACGCCGCCGGCATCACCTATGCCGGCAATCTTCCGCTGACACGGACGCTTGACCCTGCCGGGCCTTGATCCCGCTTTTCAAACGTGATGTGCTGTGGGATGGTTTGCCGCCATCCCTTTGAAAGAGCAGCATGTCCGCCGTTTCACCCTCCGCCCTTCCACCCAGCCTCTATTCCGATACGGCTCACCCTGCGCCCGTGACGCCGCCGATCGACAGCGACCGGACCGTGTCCGTCGCGATCGTCGGCGGTGGAATTGCCGGCCTGTCGGCGGCCCTGCATCTGGCCGAAGCCGGTGTCGATACTTGCGTCCTCGAAGCCCACGAACCCGCCTGGGGCGCTTCGGGGCGCAATGGCGGCCAGGTCAATCCCGGCCTGAAGTTCAACCCGGACGACCTGCTCACCCGGTTCGGCGACGATCTCGGGCGCCGCATGATCGCCATGGCCTGGGGCGCGCCGGACTTTACCTTCGACCTCATCCGCCGCCTCGGCATCGATTGCAACGCTCGCCAGAACGGCACTCTGCGCGCGGCGACAAACGCGGTCACCAATGATGCCCTTCGCATAACCGCCGCTCAATGCGCCGCGCACGGCATGCCGACGCGATTGCTGGACGCGGATGCCATGCAGTCCGCCACCGGTTCAGACCGCTATCCCGCCGCAATGCTGGACCCACGCGGCGGCGATCTGCATCCCCTGAACTACGCCCGTGGCCTCGCCGCCGCCGCGCAGACTGCAGGTGCCGCGATCCATGGAGACAGCCGGGTATTGTCCGCCAGCCGGCAGGGTGGACAATGGAAATTGAAAACCGAAAAGGCGACGGTAACGGCAGATAAAATCCTCGTTCTTACAAATGCTTATTCCGACCAGTTATGGCCTCACCTGAAAAAATCCCTGGTGCCGATCTATAGCTCAATCGTCGCCACGGAGCCCTTGCCGGATCATGTGGCGGCCCGCATCCTGCCGCATCGGCCCGTTCTCTACGAGACCGGCCACATTACGATCTACTACCGGATCGATGGACAGAAACGCCTGCTGATGGGAGGCCGCGGCCCGCAGAGCCCCATCACGGGAACGACCAACGCGCTGGCCTACCTCCAGCATTATGCCACCAGGCTCTGGCCGGATCTTGCCGCAGTCCGCTGGACTCATGCCTGGAACGGCCAACTGGCGATCACGCCGGACCATCTGCCACACCTGCACGCGCCGACTGGCGACGTCCTGATCTATCTCGGCTGCAATGGCCGTGGAGTAGCCTTGGCAACGACCATGGGAAAGCAGTTGGCGCAGCGTCTGATCGGCGGGCCATCCGTATCGATCGACCTTCCTTTCACGGATATCCAACCGATGCGTTTTCATGCTTTCTGGCCGATTGGCGCCCATGCCGCCATGCTCTGGGGTCGAATGAAGGATCGGCTTGGGATCTGATCGAAGGATTATTCGGGCATATTTTAGCCATCACGAATAGTTGAATACGAATAAATCACTTTAGATTCATGATACATCATATTGAAATAATGTGATTAACGGTCCAATTCAGTGACGACTTCCGCGTCCAGACCGAAACCGTTTCAGCCCGATTGTCGTATCATATCCATTGTCATGAAACCGCAAGGAGATGGGGATGATCCGGACGTTAAGAGCCTTTGCATGTATGGCAATGCTAATGCTGCCTGTCCCAGCAGCCTTCGCCGCAGAACCCGTCGATACGGCACAATCGATCATCCAGCAGCAGATCGAAGCCTTTTTGAACGAAGACGCGGCCACCGCCTACTCGTTCGCCTCACCGCAAATCCAGGGCAAGTTTCCGGACAAAAGCATCTTCTTCGAGATGGTGAAGCGTGGCTATACGCCGGTCTATCGTCCCGGCAACTTCGCCTTCGGCCGCAGCAAGATCGTTGGCGATACGTTCGTGCAGGAAGTCCTTATCTCCGGCCCTGACGGCAAGGACTGGACGGCGCTCTATTTCCTCGTCAAGCAGCCAGATGGCACCTACAAGATCAACGGCGTGCAGATGCTGCAGCAGGCGCCCGGCCCCGAGATCTGAGCCAGACATCGGAATTGCTCCGCAAAACGCTCCTGCGGCCTCACAGAGGCGCAAGATCGCCCTGGCGCCACATCTCCTGGGTCTCTTCCATGAACGCGCTATAGCGCCCTTCCTCGATCGCCTGGCGGATGCCGGCCATCAGTTCCTGATAATAGGCCAGATTATTCCAGGTCAGCAGCATGCCGCCGAGCGATTCATCCGCCCGCACAAGGTGATGCAGGTAGGCACGCGAGTAATCCCGCGAAGCCGGGCAAGACGACAGGTCGTCCAGCGGTCGCGTATCCTCAGCATGGCGGGCATTGCGTAGATTCACGCGTCCGCGCCGGGTGAAGGCCAGACCATGGCGGCCGGCGCGGGTCGGCATGACGCAATCGAACATGTCGATGCCGCGTGCCACGGACTTCAGAATATCGTCCGGCGTGCCGACGCCCATCAGGTAACGCGGCTTTTCCCTAGGCAATTCCGGGCAAGTGATGTCGAGCATGTCGAGCATGACATCCTGCGGCTCGCCGACAGCAAGGCCACCAATGGCATAACCCTTGAGGTCGAGCGCGGACAGGGCCTGAGCGGAGCGGACACGCAGGGCCGGCACATCGCCACCCTGGACGATGCCAAACATCGCCTTGCCCGGCTGATTGCCAAATGCCGTCTTGCAGCGGTCCGCCCAGCGCAGCGACATTTCCATTGCGCGTTCAATATCAGAGGGTTCCGCCGGAAGTCTCACACATTCGTCGAGCTGCATCTGAATGTCGCTGTCGAGCAGGCCCTGGATTTCGATCGACCGTTCCGGCGACATGTGATGAAGCGCGCCATCGACATGGCTCTTGAAGGTAACACCCTTCTCGTCGAGCTTGCGCAGGCCGGCAAGCGACATGACCTGGAAGCCGCCGCTGTCTGTCAGGATCGGATAGGGCCAGCGGATCAATTCGTGCAGACCGCCGAGGCGGGCGACGCGCTCCGGACCCGGCCGCAGCATCAGGTGATAGGTGTTGCCGAGGATGATGTCGGCGCCGAGGTCGCGCACCTGGTCGAGATACATCGCCTTGACGGTACCGACCGTGCCGACCGGCATGAAGGCCGGGGTGCGGATCTCGCCGCGTGGCATGGAAACGGTGCCGCGACGCGCCTTGCCATCGGTTGCCTTGATGTTGAACTGGAATGTCTCGGTCATACGGTCTCGTTTCTGGGAGTGTCCCGGAACAGCAGGCTGGAATCGCCGTAGGAATAGAAGCGGTAGCCGGTTTCGATGGCATGGGAATACGCCCGCCGCATCGTCTCCAGACCGCTGAAGGCCGAGACGAGCATGAACAGCGTCGACTTCGGCAGGTGGAAATTGGTCATCAGCATATCGACCGCGCGGAATCGGTAACCCGGCGTGATGAAGATGCCGGTCGGTCCCGACCACGGATGGATGGATCCGTCCTCGCGCGATGCACTCTCGATCAACCGCAGGGAAGTCGTGCCGACACAGACGATACGGCCGCCCCTCGCCTTCACCGCATTCAGGCGATCGGCAACCTCGGCGCTGACATAGCCGATCTCCTCGTGCATGACGTGATCGTCGGTATCATCCGCTTTCATCGGCAGGAATGTGCCGGCACCGACATGCAGGGTCACGAAATGGCGTTCGACACCAAGCGCATCGAGGGCAGCGAAAAGGCGGTCGGTGAAATGCAGGCCGGCAGTGGGCGCCGCGACGGCGCCTTCCTCACGGGCGTAGACCGTCTGGTAGTCCGCCCGGTCCTGCGCATCCTCCGGACGCTTCGACGCGATATAGGGCGGCAGCGGGATATGGCCGACCGCCATGATCGCTTCGTCCAGCGCCGGACCGGAGAGATCGAAGCGCAGGGTCACCTCGCCAGCCTCGCCCTTTTCCTCCACCGTCGCATCCAGCGTACCGAGCAGGCAGGCATTCGAGCCATGGCCGAAGGATATGCGGTCACCCGGCTTCAGGCGCTTGGCCGGCCGGGCAAAGGCCTTCCAGCGATCGGGCGCCGTGCGCATGTGCAGGGTCAGGGAGACCGCCGTGACGACATCCTCGCCGCGGCGGCGCAGGCCCTCGAGCTGCGCCGGAATCACTTTCGTATCGTTGAAGACAAGCGCATCACCGGGGCGCAGGAAAGATGGTAGATCGAGAACGCCATGATCCGAGAGCAGCTCATCCTCGCCGGGCCTGACGACGAGCAGGCGCGCGCTGTCTCGCGGGCTGGCCGGCCTCAGCGCAATGTTATCCTCGGGGAGATCGAAATCGAACAGTTCGACGCGCATCAAAAATCTTCTTCAAACGACAAACCCGCCCCGGCGCCCTTGAAGGCGGCGGGACGGGTTTTGGCAATAGCCCGAATTAGGCGTTGGCAGCAAGTTTCATCGACACGATGCTGTCGGGATCCTTGACCGGCTCACCCTTCTTGATGTTGTCGATGGTTTCCATGCCGGAGATGACCTGACCCCAGACGGAATACTGCTTGTTCAGCCAAGGGGCGTCGGTGAAGCAGATGAAGAACTGCGAATTGGCCGAGTTCGGCATCTGGCTGCGGGCCATCGAGCAGGTACCGCGAACATGGCTCATGTTGGAAAACTCGGCCTTGAGGTCCGGCTTGTCGGAGCCGCCCATGCCGGCTCGGGCCGGGTTGAAGTCCTTGCCGCCCTTCTTGCCGTACTGCACGTCGCCGGTCTGCGCCATGAAGTCGTCGATGACGCGGTGGAAGACGACGCCGTCATAGGCGCCTTCGGCGCACAGTTCCTTGATGCGGGCAACGTGGCCCGGCGCCAGATCCGGCAGAAGCTGGATGACGACCTGCCCCTTGGTGGTTTCCATGATGATGGTGTTCTCGGGATCCTTGATCTCCGCCATGGCCTTCTCCTTCGTGTTATGCGTCAGGCGTGGTTGAAATGGTTTACTTGCCGACCTTGACGCTGATCATGCGGTCGGGATCGGTGACGGAACCGTTGTTGGCTTCATCACCCATCTTGATCTTGTCGACATTCTCCATGCCCTCGACGACCTGGCCGACGACCGTGTACTGGCCGTTCAGAAAATCGCCCGGTGCGAACATGATGAAGAACTGCGAATTGGCGGAGTTCGGATCCTGGCTCCGGGCCATGCCGACCGTCCCGCGCGCGAACGGAACCTGCGAAAACTCGGCCTGAACGTCCGGCTTCGAGGAGCCGCCCATGCCAGCCATCTCGGGCTTGAAGTCCTTTTCCATGTTGCCGTACTGGACGTCGCCGGTCTGGGCCATGAAGCCGGGAATGACGCGGTGGAAGGCGACATTGTTGTATTCGCCGGCTTCCACCAGTTCCTTGATGCGGGCAACGTGCTTCGGCGCCACTTCCGGCAGAAGCTCGATCACCACCGGGCCGTCCTTCAGCTGGATCGTGATGTATTCCTTGGCCTGGGCAAAGGCATTGCTGGTCAGGGATGCGAGGACAACGGCGCCTGCGAAAGCGAGTTGGAGAATTTTCATGGTAGCTCCCGTGGAATGAAAAGGTGTCAGGACTTGCGTTTGGTCTTGAGGGCCTGATGAACGGCCTTGGGCACGAAGGCACTGACATCGCCGCCCATGGCCGCGATCTGGCGGACCAATGTGGCGGTAATGGGCCGCGAGGCCGTTCCTGCAGGCAGGAATAGCGTCTGGATATCGGGCGCCATCTGCCGGTTCATGCCCGCCATCTGCATTTCGTAATCGAGATCGGTGCCATCGCGCAGGCCACGGACCAGAAGCGAGGCGCCATTGCTGCGGGCCGCATCGACTACGAGGTTGTCGAAGGACACGACCGAGATGTCTCCGGCTCGTTCAGGCAAGAACTCTCCCAGCGACTGGCGGATAAGATCGGCGCGCTCTTCGAAGGAAAACAGCGGCGTCTTGCCCGGATGGATGCCGATGGCGACGATCACGGACGATGCCACGTTCAAGGCCTGCACCAGCACATCGAGATGACCGTTCGTCATCGGGTCGAAGGAGCCGGGATAAAAAGCTGTTGTCATCGCGCCTGTTTCCGTTTCGCAAGCCTTTTGTCACGGTCCGCGTGCAATCGCAAGGGACCGGCATACCGCAGCCCCCCTGTTCCAAAGGAAACAGCCTGCCCGTCTGACCTGAACTAAAAAGAAGCCACATTCACTGAAGCGCCGGGCACAACCGCCGGCACCAAAGTAGAGAGCGGAACTTTTTTCAAAAGCGACCGTTATCTGGCTGAAAGGATCACGGTTATGGCAATTCTTCTTCTTTCGATGACGATGTTTTTCGCAATGCTGTTCGCGACGGCAAATGCTTTGAGAAACGAAGCGCGCGGCGATCGCAATAGTTTCAACCGCGATCCATTGCTGAAATAAAGGAAGTCCGAAATGGCAATTACGATGATGCTCGTCTCGGCCGTAATCAGTATCGTGTTCCTGGTCGACTTTGCAAAAACCATTCTTCAACTTCAGCGCGATCGCGCTGAAATGAAGAACAGCGCAAGTCATGCGCGCGGGTTTAGCGTCTGATATTCCCAACTAAATTTCCCGACAGCGGCAACCTCCAGTGCCAGCTGACATCAAAAACCGGACGGTTCCCCTGCCAGTCCGGTTTTTCTTTGCCTACAGGAAAAACGATCAATTGCGATAACTCATGCAGCCGTTGCTTCTGGCGGGAAAGACGATGGGAACACCGGCGGCATAAAGCCTTGCGACATAGCCTGCGTCACCACTGCCCAAGACCGCGAATTCCTCCGACCATTTTAGGATCGTCACACCTTGCGGCAGGTTTTCGGCCTGCAGATACCGGCCGGGAAACAGGACCAACGCACCCGGCGCCTGTTCGGTG
The DNA here is from genome assembly GCF_001425605.1 of Rhizobium sp. Leaf453. Lineage (GTDB taxonomy): Bacteria > Pseudomonadota > Alphaproteobacteria > Rhizobiales > Rhizobiaceae > Pararhizobium. The sequence goes on from NZ_LMRG01000026.1 coordinate 22,586, forward strand.
AGACGGAAGATAACTGCCGTTGCGATGAACCAGATGCACAGGATGGCCACCGCGACGACGGCCATCGAAGCAAACCTAGTAATCAAAGACATGTTCGAGTCCCGGATCGGCCATCGGCAGCTTTCGCAACAGCGTCGAAAGATCCGCGACCTTCAAGGCAACAAGCAGCCGCGTGCTTTCGAACCCGTCGCGTGGAACCCGGGCGATCACGCTGCCCGGTAGATCCTGCAAGGGCTGGTCCGCCTTTTCCGTGACTGACACCATGATATCGTCATTGCCGGCAATCTCCTTGATGGAGCCGCCCTTCCCGGCGATCTCGACAAGGATACGGGTGAAGAGATCATACCGCGGTGTCTGGATTTCTATGTTGCCGCCATTTTCGCCGATAACCGTCACCCCTTCGATCGCGGCGAGATCGGCGGACGGCAGTCCGCTGACGATACTACGAATTTCAAGCTGGGCAGCACCTGTCGTTCCGGCAACCGCATTGGCGATCATGCCGGCATAAAAGATCTTTCCGCTCCATTCGGTCCCCAAGGCAAAACGGCGCTCCCAGCCACGGATGGGATCGGTGATCGGAGCGGCCTTGAGCTTCGTCACCTGAGTCTCGAACGGATATTTGTACCAAGGCGTCTGGCGCAGGAAGGCGGCATAGTCGATGGCCATGCCGGCAGCGACTTGGTCCTGCGGCGTCTTTTCCGGGCCGCGCAGCAGTGCTGTCAGGTGGCCAATGGTTTCCTCGTAGATGGCTTTCAGGGTCATTTCGAGCGTGAAGCTGACGCCGATCGTATGAATGGTCATGCGCGTTGCGGAATCCGCGCTGCCATGGGCATCGGCAACCTCGGTCAGCGCGCAGGTGGACAACCAGAAGCCGCGAACGCTGGAGAAGTAATCGAAGGCATATTCATCGCCCGATTTCAGCACCTCGGCCAGACCATCATAAGCATAGACAATGTGCCATTCCGGATAGGTCAGGAACGTATTGGCCTCCTGCCGCTGGAACGCCGCGTCCGCAATCAGCGGCTTGTAGGCATTGTCCTTCCGCTCGCCATGGCAGAACGTTTCGACATAGGCAACCGGACTCAAGAGCAGGAGGACAAGCAGCAGGATCGCCGCCAGGCTCCATTTCATGAGCTTCCACAGGATGCGCATCAGGCGACCTCTTTGCCGAAGAGGGCCACCGACAGAAGGGCAAATCCGCCGAGCGCCAGATGCGGCAGGTTGGCGAGGATCTTGAAGCCGAACGGCAAATCCTGGATGCCGTAATTGACGATGCCGAGCTCCAGATAACCGGATCCGGTGATCAGGCCCAAAAGGCCATCGGCGAAATAGAGCGCACCGAAATAAAGCAGGAAGCTTCGGGCCGCGCGCGGCGACAGCCAGGCTGCAATAGCCGCCCAGACCGCAGAGGCCACGTGCAGGCTGTCGTCATAGATATCCAGCGCAAAGATGCCAAACGCCCTACCCTGATCGTCCGTCAGACCGGGGATATAATTCAGCGACGCCGCCCCCAGGAGAGCAACAGCATAGAAGGCGGCGATGATGCGCAATTTGCCCACGAAGAATCCCTTCAGAGTTTGCCGATATAGGCGTCCCACAGATGATTGCGGAAAAGCAGTCCGCTGTCGATTTCGCGTTTTCGAGCCGCGAAGGCAGCGGCACGCGGATAGGCGCGAGTGAACTGGTCGAGCGAGGCATGCGGCCGGTACGGCAGGTAGTAGGTGCCACCGATCGCCAAGACTCGCTCGATCAAGTCCCGCGTCATGCGCGCCATGTCCGCTTCGCCGCGCACTGTCTTTTCCTGCGAAAACAGCATGACTGCCGCGATCCTGGGTTCGGTTGCATAGGCGAGAACACTGTCGCGATCGGTATCAACGAAACGCAGCGTGACATTCAGCAATTGCTGGAAGGATGCCGGGATCACCTCGCGGCAAGCCGCGACGAATTCGGCAAAGCGTGACGGCGCGACGAAATATTCATGCAGGATGTCGGTGCGCAGCGGATCCAGATCGTCGAGTGTGACAACGGGTTCGTTCATCAGGCTGTTGCGGGTCGCCTCGCCCGCGATCGCCGGTCCGACTGCGGTTTCGATCCACCATCGCCTGTGCTTCACCCAATCGGAGCCAACCTGCCGACGGAAGATTTCCCGCGATACCCGGCTGACAAAGCCGGAACCCGTGGCGGCCGGAAGTTCAGACTGGTCGGCGGCCGGACGATACGAGATCAGCAAACCATCCTCGAAAAAACGATCGAGCGAGACATCCAAGCGGCCATAGGCCATCTGGATCGACGGGTCAGCGCCCAGCATGTCGATGAACCGTGTACCGAACTCGCTGCCAGGCACATGGTCGAAGCTGGGTTGAAGACGGCTGTTCGGCACCATGTCGAGTTCAAGTTCGGTGATCACCCCGAACAGTCCGTAGCCGCCCATGGCATGCTGGAACAGTTCCGTATTCTCATCCCGTGAACAGGTGACCAGCGTACCGTCCGCCAGCAGCATTTTCATCGATCGCACCGTGCTGCCGCAACCGCTGAAACGGACCGGCCAGCCATGGGCATTGACGGAATAGGTACTCGCGACGCCGAAATCGTTGTTTGACTGCATGACAGCCGGCGAAAAGCCGATGGTATCGAGCTTCGTGATGACTGTCGACCAGCGCGTGCCGGCGGCAACGCGGTATGTTTTCGCAGCCGTATCGGCCTCCAGCCATTGCTGGTCGAGCGTCAGCACGGTGCCGTCCTTCGCAAGGCTCTGGCCGCCCATGGAGTGTCGCGCCGTGCTGGCAATGAATGGCTGTCCGGCGCTTCGTGCCTCCGCCATCATCGCCCGGATTGTCTCCACCGCGTCCTTCGCTGGATCGGCAGTGATGGTCATATGCCTAGCAACGGAGGTTGGCGACAATTCACTGGCGTCATTCAGAAGGATTCCGCCGGCATTCGGCTTGATATCAGCTGGGAAAATCGGTCCGGACGCGCTTGTCGGCGCGAGCAATGTGCGGCCGGCATAGACGCCCAAACCTGCGGAGACTCCAGCCAGCAGGACGCGTCGTGTCAGCTTCCCCATTCCATCCCCCATGCGATCCGACATCCTCACAGGAATCAGAGGGTTGACGGCGCAGAGGTACCTTTAATTCACAGAATGCTAAATTCAACGGTGCGCATAAGAAAAAGCCGGGCGATGCAACCGCCCGGCTTTTCAGATGACGTTTCGAAAGTCCTATTCTTCCGTTTCGGCTGGTGGTTCCGTTGAAGCCTCGCCATCCGGCGAAGCAACGGCACCTGCGATCTCGTCTTCCTCGTCACTTTCCGGCTCGCTGATCCGCTCGACGGACACGACCTTTTCGTCCTTGGCCGTCGAGAAGATTGTTACGCCCTTGGTGGCGCGGCTGGCCAAGCGAATACCGCCGACAGGAACACGGATCAACTGGCCACCATCGGAGACGAGCATGATCTGGTCCTTGTCCTCGACGGGGAATGCCGCCACCAGCTCACCGATTTCGCCGGTCTTCGAGGTATCGGTGGCACGGATGCCCTTGCCGCCGCGCCCGGAGGTCCGGAAATCATAGGTCGAGGACCGCTTGCCGAAGCCCTTGACGGAGACCGTCAGAACGAACTGTTCGCGCGCCTTCAGTTCCTCGTAGCGTTCGTTGGTGAGTTCGCCCTCTTCGGTAACCTCTTCGCCGACCAGCGCGATTTCCTCGTCCTCGCCGGTTGTTGCGCGACGTTCGGCAGCAGCGCGCTTCAGGTAGGCCGCACGCTCCCAGGGTTCCGCATCGACATGACTGACGATGGTCATCGAAATGATCCGATCGCCTTCGCCCATGGTGATCCCGCGAACACCGATCGAGTTGCGGCCGGCAAAGACGCGCACGTCATCGACGGAGAAGCGGATGCACTGACCAAGCGCCGTCGTCAAAAGGACGTCGTCATGCTCTGTGCAGGTTTCGACGGAGAGGATTTCATCGCCCTCTTCCTCCAGCTTCATGGCGATCTTGCCGTTGCGGTTGACCTGAACGAAGTCCGACAGCTTGTTGCGCCGGACTGTGCCGCGCGTGGTCGAGAACATGACGTCGAGGTTTTCCCAGGTCGTCTCATCCTCGGGTAGCGGCATGATCGTGGTGATGCGTTCGCCGGGCTCCAGCGGCAGCAAGTTGATCAGGGCCTTGCCGCGCGATTGCGGCGTGCCGATCGGCAGGCGCCAGACCTTTTCCTTGTAAACGATACCGCGCGACGAGAAGAACAGCATCGGCGTATGCGTGTTGGCAACAAATAGCCGGGTAACAAAGTCCTCGTCCCGCGTCGCCATGCCGGAGCGACCCTTGCCGCCACGGCGCTGGGCGCGATAGGTCGCCAGCGGCACGCGCTTGATATAGCCGAGATGCGACACGGTGATCACCATGTCTTCCTGGGCAATCAGATCCTCGTCGTCCATGTCCGGACCGCCTTCGACGATCTCGGTGCGGCGCGGCGTGCCGAATTCGTCGCGAACAGCGATCAACTCATCCTTGACGATGGTCATGATGCGGACGCGCGAGGACAGAATGTCGAGGTAATCCTTGATTTCGTCGCCGATCTTGTTGAGTTCGTCACCGATTTCGTCACGGCCAAGAGCCGTCAGACGAGCAAGACGCAGCTCGAGGATCGCCCGGGCCTGCTCTTCCGAGAGATTGTAGGTCAGGTCCTCGTTGATGCGGTGGCGCGGATCGTCGATCAGGCGGATCAGGCTTTCGACGTCGGATGCCGGCCAGCGGCGCGTCATCAACTGCTCGCGGGCCGTTGCTGGATCCGGGGCTTCGCGGATCAGCTTGATGATCTCGTCGATATTGGCAACGGCGATGGCAAGACCGACCAGGACATGCGCCCGGTCGCGCGCCTTGCGCAACAGATATTTCGTGCGGCGGCTGATGACGTCCTCGCGGAAGGCGACGAAAGCGCGCAGCATGTCGAGCAGGGTCATCTGCTCCGGCTTGCCGCCATTCAACGCCACCATGTTGCAGCCGAACGAGGTCTGTAGCGGCGTATAGCGGTAGAGCTGGTTGAGGATGACCTCGGCATTGGCATCGCGCTTCAACTCGATGACGACGCGGTAGCCCTGGCGGTCGGATTCGTCGCGCAGGTCGGAAATGCCCTCGATGCGCTTGTCCTTGACCAGTTCGGCCATCTTCTCGATCATCGTCGCCTTGTTCACCTGATAGGGAACCTCGGTAATGATGATCTGCTCGCGATCGCCGCGCATCGGCTCGATGGTGGCACGGCCGCGCATGATGACGGAGCCGCGGCCCGTTTCATAGGCCGAGCGGATGCCGGAACGGCCGAGAATGAAAGCACCAGTCGGGAAGTCCGGACCGGGGATGATCTCCATCAGCTGCGGCAGTTCCAGCGCCGGTTCGTCGATCAGCGCGATGCAGCCGTTGATGACTTCGATCAGATTGTGCGGCGGAATGTTGGTCGCCATGCCGACGGCAATACCGCCCGCGCCGTTGACCAGAAGGTTCGGGAACTTCGCGGGGACAACGGCGGGTTCGCTCAGCGTGCCGTCGTAGTTGTCGCGGAAATCGACCGTTTCCTTGTCGAGATCGTCGAGCAGCGCATGCGCTGCCTTTTCCAGACGGCATTCGGTGTAACGTTCGGCCGCCGGCGGATCGCCGTCGATCGAGCCGAAATTGCCTTGACCGTCGATCAGCGGCAGTCGCAACGACCAGGGCTGCGCCATGCGGGCAAGCGCGTCGTAGATCGCCGAATTGCCGTGCGGATGGTATTTACCCATCACGTCACCGGTGACGCGGGCGCACTTGACGTATTTCTTGTTCCAGTCGATGCCGAGTTCGCTCATCCCGAACAGGATGCGGCGATGCACCGGTTTCAGACCATCACGGACATCGGGAAGCGCGCGGCTGACGATAACGCTCATGGCGTAATCGAGATACGACCGCTGCATTTCCTCCATGATGGAAATAGGCTCGATGCCTGGTGGGTTCTTGCCGCCGCCGGGTGTGGTTTGTTCAGTCAATTTCGATCACGATCTTTGTTCAGAATCAGACAGATTTTTATAGCCGAATGCATGGTCGAGCGCCAATTTCGGGGCCGGGTTTTGAACAGCCTTTTAGGCTCATCGGCGCTTCCACAAGCATTTGCAAGGCAAAAGCGGCGGAACAGTGAAGCGCAGGCCTTTCAATACGGTCGGCAGTCGCCTAACAATCCATAAGACGGTCATCATAAGCAAGGCCGCGAGGGGAAAGATGGCATGGTTGATATCGACCTTCTGATCAACGCACTGACCACCATTCTGGTTACCATCGACCCTCCGGGCCTGGCGCCGATTTTTCTCAGTCTGACCGTCGGCATGAGCCGGCAGGAGCGCTTTCTGGTGGCGCGGCGCGGAACGCTGATCGCCTTCTTCATCCTCGCCGCCTTCGCTCTCTTCGGAAATGGCATCCTTAGCCTGCTCGGCATATCGATCGGCGCCTTCCGCATCGCCGGCGGCCTGCTGCTGTTCTGGATCGCGTTCGAGATGATTTTCGAGAAGCGCAACGAGCGCAAGGAGAAGACTGGAGAGACCGCGGTCACTCGAGATCATATTCACAACATCGCAGTGTTTCCCCTGGCGCTGCCATTGATTGCCGGTCCTGGCGCGATCTCCGCCACGATCCTGCTGTCCGGATCCTTTTCCGCAACGATAGACCGGGCACAGCTGATCCTTGTGATTGCCCTGTGTCTTGCCGTCCTGTTTGCCGCACTTGTCATCGCTGAACGCATCGACCGGTTCCTGGGCGTTACCGGCCGCGCCATCCTGACTCGTCTGCTGGGTGTCATCCTCGCCGCCCTGGCCGTGCAGTTCGTCGTCGATGGCATCAAGTCGGCCATGGCAACCTCATGATCGGAAAGTCGTGGTCGCCAAAATAGAAAAGGCCCGGTTCCCCGAGCCTTTTGCACCTGACCACAGCCGGTTCAGAACGGAATATCGTCATCCATGTCGCGCGAAAAGTTTCCACCGCCGCTGCCGCTACCACCACCGGCCCGGCCCGACGGAGCCGAAGACGGACGGTCGTAATCGTCGCCATAACCGCCGCCCATATTGCCACCGCCATAATCGGAGCCGCCACGACCGCCACCTGCGCCCTGGCCATCACCGCGGCCGCCGAGCATGGTCAGCGTCGAGTTGAAGCCCTGCAGCACGACTTCCGTCGAGTAGCGGTCCTGACCGCTCTGATCCTGCCACTTGCGGGTCTGCAACTGGCCTTCGACATAGACGGTCGAGCCCTTCTTCAGATATTGTTCGGCAACCTTGCAAAGACCTTCATTGAAGATCACCACAGTGTGCCATTCCGTCTTTTCCTTGCGTTCGCCGGAATTGCGATCGCGCCAAGTCTCGGATGTTGCAATACGGAGGTTCGCAATCGGACGGCCGTCCTGCGTGCGCCGGATTTCCGGGTCCGCCCCGAGGTTCCCGATCAAAATCACCTTGTTGACGCTACCAGCCATCTCGCTTCTTCCCGTTATCCGTCCGGCAGTGCATCCGGACCATCAAATTCAGAGCGGGCATCTTAACGGCTTGAGCCCACCGTTACGCCCCGCCTCGATGAACAATCCACAGTTCAATTGCGATATTCGTTCTTTATTTGTTCTAATAAATCCCTATTATCCTGTCAACCGACTCGGAAAGCGACCTGTTTTTCGCCATATGCCTCGACATGGGCTCCGGCGTCCTTAAATAGGGGCTTTCCACTGCAGATCAAAAGCTGGGCACGATGAGCAAACTCGAGACCATTTCCATTCGCGGTGCGCGCGAACACAATCTGAAAGGCATCGACCTCGATCTGCCGCGCAACAAGCTGATCGTCATGACCGGGCTGTCCGGCTCTGGCAAGTCGTCGCTCGCGTTCGACACGATCTATGCGGAAGGCCAGCGGCGCTATGTCGAAAGCCTTTCGGCCTATGCGCGCCAGTTCCTGGAGATGATGCAGAAGCCGGATGTCGACCAGATCGATGGCCTCTCACCGGCGATCTCGATCGAGCAGAAGACCACATCGCGCAATCCGCGCTCGACGGTCGGCACGGTCACCGAGATCTATGACTATATGCGCCTGCTGTTTGCCCGCGTCGGCATTCCCTATTCGCCGGCGACCGGCCTGCCGATCGAGAGCCAGACCGTCAGCCAGATGGTCGACCGGGTCATTAGCTTCGGTGAAGGCACCCGTCTATATATATTGGCGCCGGTCGTGCGCGGCCGCAAGGGCGAGTACAAGAAGGAACTCGCCGAACTGATGAAGAAGGGCTTCCAGCGCGTCAAGATCGACGGCCAGTTCTACGAGATCGCCGATGCCCCGACGCTCGACAAGAAATACAAGCACGATATCGACGTGGTCGTTGATCGCATCGTCGTGCGCGCCGATCTGACGACACGCCTTGCGGACAGCCTCGAGACTTGCCTGACGCTCGCCGACGGCCTCGCCATCGCCGAATTTGCTGACAAGCCGCTGCCGCCTGAAGAAACTTCGGCTGGCGGATCGGCCAACAAGTCGCTGAACGAAACGCATGAACGCGTCTTGTTTTCCGAAAAATTCGCCTGCCCCGTCTCCGGTTTCACCATTTCGGAGATCGAGCCGCGGCTGTTTTCGTTCAACAATCCCTTCGGCGCCTGCCCGACCTGCGATGGCCTCGGCAGCCAGCAGAAGATCGACGAGGCGCTGATCGTGCCGGAGCCCGACCGGACGTTGAAGAACGGCGCCATCGCGCCCTGGGCCAAGTCCTCGTCTCCTTACTACAACCAGACGCTCGAAGCGCTCGGCAAGGCCTTCGGCTTCAAGCTGTCGAGCAAGTGGACCGACCTCTCGGACGAGGCCAAGCGGGCGATCCTGCACGGCACGGAAGAGAAGATCAGCTTCCATTACGAGGACGGCGCCCGGTCCTACAACACGACGAAAAACTTCGAAGGCATCGTGCCGAACCTGGAGCGCCGCTGGAAGGAAACCGACAGCGCCTGGGCGCGCGAGGACATTGAGCGCTATATGTCGGCAGCCCCCTGCCCGGCCTGCAACGGCTTCCGCCTGAAGCCGGAGGCGCTCGCCGTCAAGATCAATAAGCTGCATATCGGCGAAGTCACGCAGATGTCGATCCGCGTCGCTCGCGACTGGTTCGACGTTCTGCCGCAGCATATGAATACCAAGCAGAACGAGATTGCGGTGCGCATCCTCAAGGAAATCCGCGAACGCCTGCGGTTCCTGAATGATGTCGGCCTTGAATATCTCAGCCTGTCGCGCAACTCCGGAACCCTGTCCGGCGGCGAAAGTCAGCGCATCCGGCTTGCCTCGCAGATCGGCTCCGGCCTGACCGGCGTGCTCTACGTCCTCGACGAGCCGTCGATCGGTCTGCATCAGCGCGACAATGCGCGGCTGCTCGATACGCTCCGGCATCTGCGCGACATCGGCAACACCGTCATCGTCGTCGAGCATGACGAGGATGCGATCCTGACCTCGGATTATGTCGTCGATATCGGCCCGGCTGCCGGTATCCATGGCGGCCAGGTGGTGGCCGAGGGGACGCCGCAGCAGGTCATCGACAATCCGAACTCGCTGACCGGCAAATATCTTTCCGGCGAACTGGCTGTTGCCATTCCCGGCGAGCGCCGCAAAGCGAAGAAGAAAAAGGAAATCACCGTCGTCGGCGCCCGCGCCAACAATTTGAAGAACGTCACAGCCTCGATTCCGCTCGGCATTTTCACGGCGGTGACCGGGGTTTCCGGCGGCGGCAAGTCGACCTTCCTGATCGAAACGCTCTACAAGGCGGCCGCGCGCCGCATCATGGGCGCGCGCGAAATCCCGGCTGAGCATGACCGGATCGACGGTTTCGAGCACATCGACAAGGTTATCGACATCGACCAGTCGCCGATCGGCCGCACGCCGCGCTCCAACCCGGCCACCTATACCGGCGCCTTCACGCCGATCCGCGACTGGTTCGCCGGCCTGCCGGAGGCGAAGACGCGCGGTTATCAGCCGGGGCGCTTCTCGTTCAACGTCAAGGGGGGCCGCTGCGAGGCCTGCCAGGGTGACGGCGTCATCAAGATCGAGATGCACTTCCTGCCGGATGTTTACGTCACCTGCGACGTCTGCCACGGCAAGCGCTACAACCGCGAAACGCTCGACGTGCACTTCAAGGGCAAGTCGATTGCCGACGTGCTCGACATGACTGTCGAGGAAGGCGTCGAATTCTTCGCCGCCGTTCCGGCGGTGCGCGACAAGCTGCAGGCGCTGCAGGGCGTCGGCCTCGGTTACATCAAGGTCGGCCAGCAGGCCAACACGCTCTCCGGCGGTGAAGCGCAGCGCGTCAAGCTCGCCAAGGAACTGTCGAAGCGCTCGACGGGCCGCACGCTTTACATTCTCGACGAACCGACCACCGGCCTGCATTTCCACGATGTCGCAAAACTGCTGGAAGTGCTGCATGAACTCGTCAACCAGGGCAACTCCGTCGTTGTCATCGAGCACAATCTCGAAGTCATCAAGACGGCAGACTGGGTGATCGATTTCGGCCCGGAAGGCGGCGATGGGGGTGGCGAAGTGATCGCGGCGGGCACGCCGGAGGATATCGTCAAGGAAAAGCGGTCCCACACCGGCGCCTTCCTGAAGGAACTGTTGGAACGGCGGCCGATGCGCAAGGCGGTCGCGGCGGAGTAGCGCATGATCCTGATCGGCCAATACGACTCGTCCTATTTGCGCCGTGTCGGCATCGCTCTGCGGCTCTATGGCCTGGCCTTCGAGCACCGGCCCTGGTCGGTGTTCAGCGATGGTGACAAGGTGCAGGCGGTCAACCCGCTGATGCGGGTGCCGACGCTGCTGCTCGACGATGGCGAGGTGGTGGCCGACAGCAATTCGATCCTCGATTTCCTTGATGGCCTGATGCCGGCGGACAAGCGGCTTTTGCCGCAGTCCGGACATGAGCGGCGGCAGATACTGAAGATCATGACCTTTGCCACCGGCTTTGCCGACAAGGGTGTCAGCCTGTTCTATGAACTGCATCTGCATGGGACGCCCTCGGACTATTTTGTCGAGCGTTGCAGGTCGCAGATGCTGACAGTTCTCTCTGCTTTGGAAGCAGAGCGGGCGGCAAGACCGGGAGAATACTGGTTCGGACGCATCACCCACGCGGATATCGCTGTTGCCTGTGCCTGGCGGCATATGAGCGAGGCACATCCCGGTCTCATCGATCCCGCCGCTTATCCAGCGCTCGCAGCCCATTGTGCCCGCATGGAGGCGCTGCCTGTCTTCGTGGAAATTTCACAACCCTTCATCGCGCCGGCGTGAAACGCGCCGCCATCTTGTCTGTCGAGGAGAACTGACATGAGCACATCCGGCACTATCCGTTGCGGCATTGGCGGCTGGACCTTCGATCCCTGGGAGGGAACGTTCTATCCCGACACGCTGGCGAAGAAGCGACAGCTCGAATATGCCAGCAGCCAGTTGAAGGTCATAGAGGTCAACGGCACCTATTACGGCTCGCAAAAGCCGGAGACCTTTGCCAAATGGGCCTCGGAAGTGCCAGATGGTTTCGTCTTTTCGCTCAAGGCCAGCCGGTTTGCGACCAACAAGAAGGTGCTGGCGGATGCCGGGGATTCGATCGAGAAATTCCTCGGCCAGGGCTTGAGCGAACTCGGTGATCATCTCGGACCGATCCTCTGGCAGTTCATGCCAACCAAGAAGTTCGATGCCGATGATTTCGGCGCCTTCCTTGCTCTTCTGCCGGAAAAGCAGGATGGGCTGACGCTGCGCCATGTCGTCGAGGTGCGCCACGATTCCTTCCGCACACCGGAATTTGCGGCCCTGCTCGCCAAGCACAAGGTCGCCGTCGTCTGCGCCGATCATTTCGAATATCCGATGATCGCCGATGTCACCGGCGATTTCGTTTATGCACGTCTTCAGACCGGTAGCGACGATGTCGAGACCTGCTACGACGAAAAACGCCTCAATCTTTGGGCGGATCGGCTGAAAACCTGGGCTAAGGGTGGCGACGTCGCCGAACTCGACCATGCCGACCCGAGCCGCGAGCCGGAGAAGAAGACGCGCGACGTCTTTGCCTTCTTCATCACCGAGGGCAAGGTCAACGCGCCGAATGGCGCGCGCGCTCTGCAGAAACGGGTGGATTGATCAGGCCGGTAGCGGTTCGATTGCCGCGGCCAGCTCTTCCGCCGTCAGCCCCTCGCCGGCTTTCGCTCCCGCCCGGCCGTGGCGCCAGACACCGGCGGCCGCGGCCTCGAAGGCCGGCATGCCCTGCGCCAGATGCGCACCGATAATGCCGCACAGCGTATCGCCGGACCCGGCCGTCGCCAGCCAAGGCGGCGCATTGGTGTTGATTGCGGCGCGGCCATCCGGCGCCGCTATCACCGTGTCTGCGCCCTTATAGACGATAACGCCATGGCTGCGCCGCGCCGCCATCAGCGCCCGATCGACTTTTGACAAGGTTTCGCTACTCTCGATATCCGGAAACAGCCGCGCAAATTCGCCTTCATGCGGCGTCATGACAAGGCGCGTCGGTCCCGTCGCGAAGGCGGTAAACAAGGGTGACGGGTCATCCTTGAAGGCCGTGATGCCATCAGCGTCGAGCACCACGGATCGATCGCGCAGGAGTGCCAGATACTGGCGGGCTTTTTCCAGGTCGCCGAAAGCGGGGCCGAGCACGAAGGCACCGATACGCCTGTCTTCCAGCCAGATCTTGAGATCGGAGGCATCTTCTATATGCCTGAGCATTACAGCGGTCAGGTGAGAAGAATTGGCAGCAAGCGCTGCGGCGCTGGAGGCCAGTGTCACCAGCCCGGCGCCCGCCTTCAGGCCTGCTGCGGCCGAGAGCCGCGCGGCGCCGGTCGCCAAAGCCCCGCCTGAGAAAACCGCCAGGTGACCACGGGTGAACTTATGTGCCGAGGGATCGAGAACATGAGAAAACCCGGCCCATAGATGCGGCCCATTTTCGATCAGACCGCTCGAATGGCTGCGAAGGATACGCGTCGGAATGCCAATATCCACGACCTCCAGATCGCCGCAGAGTGCCCTTCCCGGCAGCAACAGATGGCCCGGCTTGCGGGCCATGAAGGTCACGGTGCGGCTGGCACGGAAACTCTCCCCTAGAACCTGCCCCGTCCGCCCATCGACGCCGGATGGCAAATCGACCGCGATGACGGGAACGCCCCTGGCCTCGATTGTCTGCATCAGCATTGCGACGTCCGTGGGAACCGGACGCGTCAAACCGGCGCCAAAAAACGCGTCGATGACGACGTCACCGGCACGCGGCCTGTAGACACCAAGCGGGTCGACGTCGCCGGACCAGAGTCTGAATGCACGAGCCGCATCCCCTTGCAGTGCCGTGTTGTCGCCCAACGCGTAAACGGCAACATCGCAGCCACTGTTGCAAAGAGCCGTCGCAGCGACATAACCATCACCGCCATTGTTGCCGGGGCCGCAAAGCACAACGAACCGCAAGGCGCCCGGATAATGCCGCAACGCGGCGGCGGACACGGCTGTACCAGCGGCCATCATCAGGGCGAAACTGTCGATGCCGGACCGCGCCGCATCACTGTCAATGTCAGCCATTTCCCGGGGTGTGATGATGGAATGATGTCGATCGAAGCGCATGTCTCAAGATGCCCCGCAGCTTCCCGGGCCACAAGCCCAAAACAGAAGCGAATGTTGTATGTTTTTTATGCATTTGCACATATTTGTCGCTCAATTATCATGCTTAATGAACTCCTACGTTGAGCGACATGCGGACAACTGCGATCAGCGCAGAAAATTTCATAAAAAATAGGCAAAAGGCGCTGCTTATTCGCAAGAAACCGCTATGATCAGTGTCGGTGGAGGAGTTTTCATCCAAAACGGCATCGCATTTGCCATATCTGGCATATAAAATGCATATCGAGGGCGAGCGGGCATGAGCCTGCCATAACGGGAGAAGCGGAGAGACATTTTCTCATGAAAAAGATCGAAGCGATCATAAAGCCTTTCAAGCTTGACGAAGTGAAGGAAGCCCTTCAGGAAGTTGGCCTGCAGGGGATCACCGTCACCGAAGCGAAGGGCTTTGGACGCCAGAAGGGCCACACGGAACTCTACCGTGGGGCGGAATACGTTGTTGATTTTCTCCCGAAGGTGAAAGTCGAAGTCGTGCTGGCAGACGAAAATGCGGAAGCCGTGATCGAGGCAATCCGCAATGCGGCCCAGACCGGACGTATCGGGGACGGAAAGATTTTCGTGTCCAATATCGAAGAGGTCATTCGCATCCGTACTGGTGAGACCGGCATCGACGCCATCTAATCCGCCTGGCCGCCAGGTCCGGGCATACCTCGTCATCTCAAAAGAGGGACTTTCAAAAAATGACGACTGCAAACGATATCCTCAAACAGATCCGGGAAAACGACGTCAAGTTCGTCGATCTGCGCTTCACCGACCCGAAGGGCAAGCTGCATCACGTCACGATGGACGTTGGTGTTGTCGACGAAGATATGTTCGCCGATGGCGTCATGTTCGACGGCTCGTCGATCGGCGGCTGGAAGGCGATCAACGAATCCGACATGGTGCTGATGCCCGACACGGCGACCGTGCACATGGACCCGTTCTTCGCCCAGTCCACGATGGTCATCGTCTGCGACATCCTCGATCCGGTATCCGGCGAAGCCTACAACCGCGACCCGCGCGGCACGGCCAAGAAGGCCGAGGCCTACCTCAAGGCGTCCGGCATCGGCGACACCGTTTATGCCGGCCCGGAACCGGAATTCTTCGTCTTCGACGACGTCAAGTACAAGGCCGACCCGTACAATACGGGCTTCAAGCTGGATTCGTCGGAATTGCCATCGAACGACGATACCGATTACGAGACCGGCAACCTCGGCCATCGTCCGCGCGTCAAGGGCGGCTATTTCCCGGTTCCGCCGGTCGACAGCTGCCAGGACATGCGTTCCGAAATGCTGACGGTGCTTACCGAAATGGGCGTCACCGTCGAGAAGCAGCACCATGAGGTTGCGGCCGCCCAGCACGAACTCGGTGTCAAGTTCGACACGCTGGTTCGCAGCGCCGACAAGGTTCAGATCTACAAGTACGTCGTGCACCAGGTCGCCAATGCCTATGGCAAGACGGCAACTTTCATGCCGAAGCCGATCTTCGGCGACAACGGTTCGGGCATGCACGTGCATCTCTCGATCTGGAAAGACTCCAAGCCGCAGTTCGCAGGCGACGAATATGCCGGCCTGTCCGAGACGTGCCTTTATTTCATCGGGGGCATCATCAAGCATGCCAAGGCGATCAACGCCTTCACCAACCCGACGACGAACTCCTACAAGCGTCTCGTTCCGGGCTATGAAGCACCGGTCCTGCTCGCCTACTCGGCCCGTAACCGCTCTGCATCGTGCCGCATTCCGTTCGGCACGGGTCCGAAGTCGAAGCGTGTCGAAATCCGCTTCCCCGATCCGCTCGGCAACCCGTATCTCGGCTTTGCTGCGATGCTGATGGCCGGCCTCGACGGCATCAAGAACAAGATCCATCCCGGCAAGGCCATGGACAAGGATCTCTACGACCTACCGCCGAAGGAACTGAAGAAGATCCCGACGGTCTCCGGATCGCTGCGCGAAGCACTCGAAAACCTCGATCGGGATCGCAAGTTTCTCACCGCCGGCGGCGTGTTCGACGACGATCAGATCGATGCCTATATCGAACTGAAGATGATCGAAGTCATGCGCTATGAAATGACCCCGCATCCGGTCGAATTCGACATGTACTACTCGGCCTGATCGGCCATGGCGGGTCTCTCAAAGCCCGCCACATCACAAGAAAAAGGCCGGCTTTCTCGCAAAGCCGGCCTTTTTCATTCAATGAAGCTTTCTGCGGCTATTGTTTCTTCAGCCGTTGCTTCAGCAGATTGAGATATTCCTCGTTTCCGTCCGGTTCCTGGCTTGCGGCCTGCGGCGCCTTGCAGGCCGGCTTGTAGTCCAGCGCCATGCCGGCCTTGACGCAGACGCCGACCTGCCATCCCGGCGGCAGCGCCGTCAGGTCGACATCCTTCCATTTCGGATGTCCCGTCGCCTGCAGCTTGTCGAGATTGTTGAGGATAAGGCTCGAAAAATCCGAGACCGCCTTGCAGCTTTCGCGCTGATAGGCATTGCGCTTGACGTCGTAGTCATAGGTCATCATCACCGCCTTTACGGCGATCAGTTCGACCGGATCCTTCTGGAAGGAATAGGTTCCAGCATCGATCCTGGAAGCGGTATAGGTCGCCAGAAGCGGCGCTTCCGTGATCGGCACGAGATGGAACTTGGCGCCATCGATCGGATTGTTCTTGAACAGCGCTGCCGGTGCGCCCGCCACGTAGAAGAGAGCATCGATCTCGCCGGACAGCAGCTTGGGCAGCGCGGCATCCGGATTAAGCGGAACCCGCTCGCCAGTCTTGACCTGCAGAATATCGAGCACCAGCGATGAGGTCAGATAGGTGCCGCTGTCCTTGACGCCAACCGCCACCTTCTTGCCGGCCAGATCCTTCATGCTTGCAACGTCCGACTTGGCGAGGACGTGGATTTCCTCATTGTAAAGCGGGTACATGATACGCACTCCGCGCACCGCTTGCTGAACTTCGGGATCGTTGGCCTCGAAGGTCTTCAGATATTCCAGCACGTCGCTCTGGACGATGCCGAACTGGGTGCTGCGACGGTTGCGCACGCCGACGAAATTTTCCAGCGATCCCGCCGATTCCACCACATTGAGCGTCTGGCCGCAGCTTTTGCCAAGGGCGGCCACATCCCGCCCGATCTGGATATAGGTGCCCTGCGGACCGCCGGTCATGATGTTCTTTTCAAACTCGGCGGCGGCAAGCGGATGGATTGAAAGCGCCGCCAGCGCCATGGCGATACCGAAAGCCTGTCGCAACATCATCTCTCCTTCCAGAATAGCTGCCATCCAACTGGCAGGCGAATGTCAGCAATCACTTTTGAAATCACGCATCAGGTTGCGCATCACGATCAGCGGCACCCGGTCGAACACGCTTTCCAGCGCATCCGTGACGCAGGCGCCGGATGACAGCTTGTCCTTGAGGATACGGGTCTTCTCGTCATCGAGAACGCCGATACCGCGGGTCGAATTCAGAACGTTCTCCACCAGTACCGGATCACGCGGAACAAGACCGTTGTCAACTGCCGGCTCCTCGCCCCTGGCTTCCACTTCATCCTTTGCGGGCGTTTCTGTCTCTCCTGGTGTTTCAGTCTTTGCAGCCGCTGCGTTTTTCGCGATTTCTGCAGCCTGATCAGCCAACTGCTTTTCAAGTTGCTCTACGCGGCTGCGCTCCTCGGCCAGATTCCCCTCTAGCGTCTTGATCTGCACATCACGCGCCAGATCAAGGGCGGACTTGAACGTCGGCGGCTTGTTTTCGGCCTCGGCCGTTTTCTGTTCGAGCGCCTTGCGGGCAGCCACGGCATCCGACGTTGCCTTTTCCACGGAGGCCTTCAAAACGGAAATCTGCTTTTCCAGCGCCAGTTTGGCATTGCCGAGATCCTCAGCCTGTTTCCAGGCATCGCCGGCATCGGATTTTGCCGCGGTCAACTGCTCATTCAATCGGGCAATCGTCTTGGTAAAATCGTCGGCCGCGGATTTCGACGCGGCCTTCTCCGTCGAAAGCAATTTTTCAAGGGCCGCGATATCGGCGTCGCGCTTGTCAAGCAGACGGTTGAGCTTGGGTACTTCGTTGAGCTTCAGATCAGCATAATCCTTTTCCAATTCCTCCGCCCAATTGCCCGAGTTCTTCTTGAGTTCGACCAAGCCCTTGTTGGCGATATCGCGTTCGGCGGTGATTTTCGCCACTTCGTCGTTCAGCGAACGCGCCTGTGTCTTCAGTTCAGCGATTTCCGCCTGCATCGCCTGACGGCCGAACCAGAAATACGTGCCGCCGCCCGCCATGCCAAGACACAAGAGAGCGGCGAGGAGCAGACCCGCTGATGAACCACCGGTGCTCCGCGTCACTTGATTGTTTCGGCCCCATTGGTTGGTCATGCGCGATCCGTCACGGAAGGAATGTTCTACACAGGAGGTACGACGATTTTCCGGACGAGGCAAGCAACGGCGTCCAGACGCCGGACCGGGCCTGTATTCTCAAGCGCGGATTGTGCACACGCTCACACGCTGCCTTGATGTTTGGTGAAAAACCACCATATTTTAAGGTGAAAGGAACCTAACATGATGAAGCAGAGAGATGCAAAATTTCAGATTGGACAGGTTGTTCGCCATCGCGTGTTTCCGTTCCGCGGCGTGATCTTTGACGTCGATCCGGAATATGCCAACACGGAAGAATGGTGGAATGCCATTCCCGCCGAGGTCCGGCCGACAAAGGACCAGCCGTTCTATCACCTGCTCGCGGAAAACGATGAAACGGAATATGTCGCCTACGTATCGGAGCAGAACCTGATTTCGGACGACAGCGGAATGCCGATGCGCCACTCCCAGGTGAATGCATTCTTCGATCCGCAGACAGTCGGACAGTACCGGCCGAAAACGGTCGTTCAACACTGATTATGAGCAGCATGAAACAGAAAGGCCCGGATCGATGTCCGGGCCTTTCCTGTATGGTCGATTGAACTGCGATCAGTTCGCGGTAGCGGCCTTCTGGGCGTCTTCAAGCTTCTTGCGCGCGTCGTCAGCCTTCTTCTGCATTTCTTCCTGCAAAAGGCGCTGGCGCTCCTGCAGCTTCGACTGCTCGATTGGCTCGCCGTCGAACACGCCGGTGAAGCCGTTCAGCGACATCTTGATCGGGTTCGGCGCACGCTGGAAGTTGACGGAGGTGAAGACAACCTCGCCGCCCTTCTTCAGGCTTGCCAGAACTGCGTCGGAGAGCGGAACTTCGGCAACGCACTTGTCCGGCATGCAGATGGCGTAATCGAGCTTGGCGCCCTTGCCGCCGTCGATCTGCATCTGGATGCCCGGGGGTACGAGGCGAGCGGAAGGAACCGACACCTGCAGAACCTTGCGGTTGACCTTGCCCTGAACGCTGATCAGGCCAACGGCCGTGATGAGCTGACCATTGCTGGCGGTCAGGAGGTTCTGAACGATGCAGACATCGTTATCTTCCTGCTTGGTGCAGACCTTGAACCAGCCCTGTGGCGGACGGCCAGCGGCGGCATCCTGCGCAACGGACGCGACGGGCATCGCAGTAGCTGCAACGGCGCCGGCAAATGCGGCAAGCGCAGCCTTTTTGGTGAAGTTCGACTTGAAGATCATAACGATATCCGTCTCCTGAATTCCGGTGTCTGAGCGGTCTCGCGCCACTCGTCATCTATGGTCAGCTGCCCGCTCTCCTGTTGGGCAAATAAGGCAATTGCATGACCCTCGTCTCCGGGAACACCTGTTACAGCGGGTGCGCACGGATATCCAGCCTTTCCTTGACTTTTTGTATTCGCTCGCTCCGGTTTTTTACAGTGTCCGCCGGTTGGAAATGCTGGTCAACGTGATAGTTTGCCGTGATTCACATCAGTCAAGGACGTGGGAGGCGAGTTTGCGCGCATTGTTTTTAGGTCTGGTTTCGCTGCTCGGTACGCTGAGCGTCGGAACAGCCGCACAGGCCGAACCGGTTCACGGCATAGCCATGCATGGCCAGCCCGCCTTGCCAGCCGATTTCAAGAGTTTCCCCTACGTCAACCCGAACGTCAAGAAGGGCGGCAAGATCGCCTATGGCGTCGTCGGCACGTTCGACAGCTTGAACCCGTTCATCCTGAAAAGCATGCGCACCACAGCGCGCGGCATGCTCGACCCGGAATATGGCAACCTCATCTATGATTCGCTGATGCAGCGGTCGCGCGACGAGGCGTTTTCGCTGTATCCGCTGCTCGCCGAAACCGTCGAATGGGACGACGACCGCACCTTCATCCAATTCAACCTGAACCCGAAGGCCAAATGGGCCGATGGACAACCGGTGACGCCGGAAGACGTGATCTTCACCTTCGAGCTCTTCCGCGACAAGGGCCGCGTGCCGTTCAGCACGCGCATGGCAAAGGTAGCAAAGCTGGAGAAAGTCGGCGACCGCAGCGTGCGCTTCACCTTCAACGACGAAGCTGACCGCGAATTTCCGCTGTTGATCGCGATGACGCCGATCCTGCCGAAACACGCGACGGATATGGCGACCTTCGATCAGACATCGCTGAAATTCCCGCTCGGTTCCGGTCCCTATCAGGTTGCCGAGGTCAAGCCGGGCGAACGCATCATCTACAAGCGAAACCCTAACTATTGGGCGAAGGACCTGCCGACCAAGGTCGGGTTCGACAATTACGATCAGGTATCGGTCGAATATTTCCTTCAGGACAATTCGCTGTTCGAAGCGTTCAAGAAGGGCGAAGTCGATATCTATCCGGAAGGCAGCCCGACCAAATGGGCGCGAAGCTATAATTTCCCGGCCGTGCAATCCGGCGCAGTTATCAAGGACGAGTTCACGCCGAAGACGCCGTCCGGCATGCTTGGCTTCGTCTTCAACACCCGCAGGCCGATCTTTGCCGACGCCAAGCTCCGTCAGGGCCTCGCCATGGCCTTCGATTTCGAATGGGTGAACAAGAACCTGTTCGACAACGCCTATACCCGCACCCAGAGCTTCTGGCAGAATTCCAACCTCTCGTACCTCGACACGCCTGCGGACGATCGTGAACTGAGCCTGCTGGGTGACATCCGTAATCGTATCAATCCCAAGGTCCTCGATGGCAGCTATCGCCTGCCAGTGACGGATGCGACAGGCCGGGATCGCAATGTCCTGCGCGAAGCCGTAACGTTGCTGCGTGAGGCCGGTTATTCCATCAAGGACGGCAAGATGCTGGATGCCAAGGGCACGGCGCTGTCGTTCGAAATCATGACGCAAAACGAGGGACAGGAAAAACTCGCGCTTGCCTATCAGCGCTTTCTGGCCGCACTCGGCATCAGTGTCTCCGTGCGGACCGTCGATGATTCCCAGTACCAGCAGCGCAGCCAGTCGTTTGACTATGATGTGATCGTCAAATCCTTCCCCTCTTCCCTGTCACCGGGCATCGAGCAGGTCGGCCGCTGGACATCGGCTGCCCGGGAGCGTCAGGGCAGCGACAATTTCGCCGGTGTTGCCGACAAGGATGTTGATACGCTGATCAACAACATCCTGCAGGCCCGCACGATTGAGGATTTTACAGCCGCCGTTCGCGCTCACGACCGCATGCTGGTGTCGAATTTCTATCTTGTTCCGCTCTACCATATCTCGGCACAGTGGGTGGCACGCCACAAGCATATCGGCCGTCCGGATACCGTACCGCTCTATGGGTATCAATTGCCGGCCTGGTGGGATGAATCTGTGCAGTAATGCCGATTTGAGGTCGGTATACTTTTGGTGACGCATTGAAAGCGGAATCGCCTGCCCTTATGTCGCTGGGCAACCCACCCTCAGCGCAAGGAGCAAGCGCATGGACCATGTGAATATCGATGTTGTTTCTGATGTCGTCTGCCCTTGGTGCTATCTCGGTAAGGCACGCCTCGATCAGGCAATCGCCAATGTCGCCGACGATATCTATGTGACCGTGAACTGGCGGCCTTACCAGCTCAATCCGGACCTGCCGCCGGAAGGCGTCGACCACAAGAAACATCTCGCTGAAAAGCTCGGCGGTCAGGATGCCGTCGATCGTGCGCATGACATGTTGACCAACCTTGGCAAGGAAGACGGCATTGCCTTCGATTTCGATGCAGTCAAGATCAGCCCGAACACGCTCGATGCGCATCGTCTGGTGCGTTGGGCGCTGACCGAAGGCCCCAATGTACAAAGCAAGGTTGCCGGACTGCTGTTCAAGGCCAATTTCGAGGAAGGCCGCAATGTCGGCGATCACGATGTTCTGCTCGACATCGCCCAGAAAGGCGGCCTGGACCGTGCCGTCATTGCGGCGCTTCTCGCATCTGAGGCCGACAACGATGCCGTTTCGGAAGAAATCGACATGGCCCGCGGCATGGGCGTGACCGGTGTTCCCTGCTTCATCATTGACAGCAAATATGCCGTGATGGGCGCGCAGTCGGTCGAGGTGCTGACCGATGCGTTGCGTGACATCGCAAAGATGAAGAATTCTTCGCAGATCAATTGATCGCGGTACCATGACCTCGAAAGCCGCGCCTGATCGGCGCGGCTTTTCGCGTCTCAATCCTTCGCCAATCCTGCCAGTTGCGTCATGATCACGGCGGATCCGGCCAGTCGCTTTTCAGGCGTCGGGAAGTCGCGCTGGAAAAAGATGCTGTGATCGGCGCGGATTTTCGCCAGACTACCCTGTTTCGCGATGAACCCAACGAGGGCAGCGGGATTTGGGAATTCGCGATTGCGGAACTGCACCACGACACCCTTCGGGCCGGCATCGAGTTTTTCCACATTGGCCGTGCGGCAGAGCGACTTGATATAGACAATCTTCAACAGATGCTGCACTTCGATCGGAAGCGGCCCGAAGCGGTCGATCAATTCCGCGCCGAAGGCATCGATTTCGCCGAGTTCCGTGATCTCGCCCAGCCTGCGATAGAGGCCAAGCCGCAGGTGCAGGTCCGGAACATAATCGTCGGGGATCATCACCGGCGTACCAACGGAAATCTGCGGCGACCAGCCGCTGTCGGTAATTTCCTCGTCTCCCTTGAGTTCTGCGACCGCCTCTTCCAGCATCTGTTGATAAAGCTCGAAGCCGACTTCCTTGATATGGCCGGACTGTTCGTCCCCCAGGAGATTGCCGGCGCCGCGAATATCGAGATCGTGGCTGGCAAGCTGGAAACCGGCGCCGAGCGTGTCGAGTGACTGCAGCACCTTCAGGCGGCGCTCGGCCGTGCCCGTCAGCGTCCGGTTGACCGGCAGCGTGAACAGGGCGAAGGCGCGAACCTTCGAACGGCCGACGCGACCGCGCAACTGGTAAAGCTGGGCGAGGCCGAACATGTCGGCTCGGTGAACAATCAAGGTGTTAGCGGCCGGCACATCGAGACCGGATTCAACGATAGTCGTCGATAGCAGCACATCGTAACGCCCTTCGTAAAAGGCGTTCATGATGTCTTCAAGTTCCGTCGCCGGCATCTGGCCATGCGCGATGGCGACCTTCAGTTCCGGAACATCCGATTTTAGGAAATCGTGGATTTCCGAGAGGTCCGCAAGGCGTGGACAGACATAGAAGCTCTGACCGCCACGATAATGCTCGCGCATCAGCGTTTCGCGGATCACCAACGCGTCGAACGGCGAAATGAAGGTACGCACGGCCATGCGATCAACCGGCGGCGTGGTTATCAGCGACAATTCGCGAACACCCGTCAACGCCAACTGCAGCGTGCGCGGGATCGGCGTTGCCGACAGGGTCAGCACGTGCACGTCGGATTTCAGCTCCTTCAGCCGTTCCTTGTGCTTGACGCCGAAATGCTGTTCCTCGTCGATGATCAGCAGTCCGAGATTGGCGAAATTGATCGATGCACCGAGCAGTGCATGCGTGCCGACGACAATATCGGTCTTGCCGTCTGCCACTTCCTTTTTGGTCAGCGCCAGTTCCTTGGAACCGACGAGGCGCGAAGCCTGGTTGATGCGGATCGGCAGCCCACGGAAACGTTCGGTAAAGGACTTGAAATGCTGGCGAGCAAGCAGCGTCGTCGGCACCACGACCGCCACCTGCACGCCGTTCATGGCGGCGATGAACGCCGCACGCAGCGCCACTTCTGTCTTTCCGAAGCCGACGTCACCGCAAACGAGACGGTCCATCGGGCGGCCGGCGCCGAGATCTTCGCGCACGGACTCGATCGAGGTCAGCTGATCCTCGGTCTCATCATAGGGGAAGCGCGCCGCGAATTCGTCATAGAGGCCTTCTGGCGTCGTCAGCACCGGCGCATGCCGCGTCAGGCGTTCGGCCGCGATCCGAATAAGACCGCCGGCCATATCCAGCAGGCGTTTCTTCAGCTTTGCCTTGCGCGCCTGCCAGGCGACACCGCCGAGCTTGTCGAGAATGGCATCGCTGCCCTCGGAGCCATAACGGGACAGGAGTTCGATATTTTCGACGGGCAGGAAAAGCTTGGCTTCGTCAGCATAGACGAGTTCAAGGCAGGCATGCGGCGCGCCGGCGGCCTCAATGGTCCGTAGGCCGATGAACCGGCCGATACCGTGTTCGGCATGGACGACAATGCTGCCCTCGTCGAGGCCGGCGACCTCGGCGATAAAGTCCGCACCCCGTTTGCGGCGTTTGGCACGGCGCACCATGCGGTCGCCGAGAATGTCCTGCTCACCGATCACGACGAGATTGCCGGTCTCGAACCCGCTTTCGAGGCTGAGAACGCCGGAAGCCGCCTCCCCGGCCTTCAGGCCATAAACCTCCGCAAGGGTTTTCACCGGCTTGATATTGCCAAGTCCGTGCTCGGTCAGCACCTGCAGCAGGCGGTCGAGAGATCCTTCCGACCAGGCTGAAATCAACACCTTGGCGCCCTTGGAACGCCGTTCGGCGATGTATTTGACGGCAAGGTCAAAGACATTGACGCGCTCGGCATCACTGGTCGATTCCGTGGAATTCTTTGCCCAGCGCACGCCAATCCGCGCATCGATCGAGACGACCTGCCGTGCTTCGCCTTCGTGCTCGCTGAACGGCGACAGGCGCACAGCATGACGCGATGCAAGTGCCGCGCCGAATTCTTCCGCGTTCAGATAGAGCCTGTCGGGCGGAACAGGCTTATAGGGTGTTCCCTGCGAAATCTGGGATTTGCCCGGAGATGCCGACGATTGACGGGCCTCGTAATAATCTTGAACCAGCTTGGCGCGTTCAGCCGCCGCTTCGCGGACGACATGGTCCGTGACGATATGAAAGCCGGCGAGATAATCGAAGACCGTATCGAGCCGATCATAGAACAGTGGCAGCCAGTGTTCCATGCCGGCATAGCGCCGCCCTTCGGACACGGCCTGATAAAGTGCGTCATCGCGGGTCGCCGCGCCAAACATCGACAGATATTGGGTGCGAAAATGGCTGATCGTTTCCGGCGTCAACGAGACTTCGCTCATCGGATTGAGATCGAGCGAGCGAGCCTGCCCCGTCGTGCGCTGGCTGGCCGGATCGAAGGAGCGGATGCTTTCGAGCGTATCACCGAAGAAATCGAGGCGAACCGGCTCATCGCTACCCGGAACAAAGACATCGAGGATGCCGCCGCGAACCGCAAACTCTCCGACCTCGCGAACTGTAGCGACGCGCTCGAAGCCGTTGCGGCCGAGGCGGGCGGCGACATCATCCATCCTGATCGTCGCGCCGGGACGAGCCGAGAAAGCGAGGCTTTCGATGATCTCTTGCGGCGCGATCTTTTGAAGCGCGGCGTTGACGGTGACCAGCACGATCGCCGGATGCGGCTTCTTGGCATGCGCGATCAGCCCGCTGAGCGTCGAAAGGCGCCGCGCGGATGTGTCGGCACTCGGCGAGACGCGATCATAGGGAAGGCAGTCCCAGCCAGGCAGCGTCAGCACCGGAATATCCGGCGCGACGAACCCCAGCATCTGTTCGATATCGGCAATGCGCTGGCCGTCCGACAGGATATAGGCCACCGGCCCATTGGTGCGCGCGAGCTCGGCCAGAATGAGCGGCTCGACACCGGCAGGCACCGGACCGATTGTCAACTCGCGGCTGGCGCGGGCGACTGTCTTGGGATCAAATCCTGATATCATCGGACGCTCTTGTCCTTGTCTACAAAGAGCACGTCAAAATCCGGACGGTAGGACACAAGGCGGTCAAACAACGGCGTACGATAGCGCTCGGGGACAGGCTGTGATCCGAGCACCCATTTCAACAGGTCGGTGTCTTCCTCGGCCATGATCGTTTCGAGCTCATCGAGATCGGCGTCGGGCAGATCGGCAAGCTCGTTATCGGCAAACTGACCAAACACCAGGTCCATCTCCCGGACTCCCCGGTGCCAGGCGCGAAACAGAATCCGCCTGCGGCGCGGGTCGAGATCGGCGCTCGTGCGTGTGATGCCCGTCATCAGAAGTCCTTCCTGCCACCGCATAGGCCAAGGCGGCGCTTTGTCATGGCTCTATAAACACTGAAAAGATAAATGTCAGCCTTGCCAAAGACCTAATCCTCGTTTCAGTCTGCGCGCCATGCGCCCGGCCCTTCTCGATCCGCTCTTTGCTCCGCTCAATTCGCTTCCCGGCACCGGCCCAAAGGCGGGCGAACTCTATGCACGTTTACTCGGCCGCGAGACCATCGACGATTGCCGGGTCCTCGATCTGGTCTTTCATGCGCCGCATTCCATCGTCGATCGCCGCCACCAACCGGGAATCGCCCGCTCGCCGCAGGGTGTCATCGTCACGATCACCGGGCGCGTGGATCGACATCAGCCAGCCCCGCCACGGACCAACCAGCCCTATCGTGTCTTCCTGCACGACGACACCGGCGAACTGGCGCTGACCTTTTTCCGGGTCAAAGGTAACTGGCTGGAAAAGGCGCTTCCGATCGATGAGACCGTAACCGTCAGCGGCAAGGTCGATTGGTTCAACGGCCGCCCGTCCATGGTCCATCCGGATTACATGGTGCGCGCAGCGGAAGGTGAAAATCTGCAGCTGGTCGAGCCCGTTTACCCGCTGACGGCCGGTCTGTCGGCGCGTATCCTGCGAAAGGCCGTCGAGGCAGCGCTGACCCGTGTTCCGGAATTTCCGGAATGGATCGATGAAACGCTGATGCGCAAGCAAAGCTTTACCTCCGTTCACGACTGCTTTCTCGCGCTCCACGATCCGCGCGACGAGACCGATATCGATCCGCAAGCGCCGGCACGGCGCAGGCTCGCCTATGACGAGTTCCTGGCCGGGCAGCTTTCCCTCTCGCTGGTGCGCCAGCGACTGCGCAAGGTGGCCGGCACGCCGGTCCATGCTACGGGAGAATTGAGCAGACCGGTCCTGGCCGCCCTGCCCTTTTCCCTGACCGGCAGCCAGACAACGGCGATCGCGGACGTGCTGAAGGACATGGCAGGAGACGAGCGCATGCTGCGGCTTCTGCAGGGTGACGTCGGCTCGGGAAAGACGGCGGTGGCGCTGATGTCGATGCTGGCGGCTGTCGAGGCCGGCGGCCAGGCCGTGCTGATGGCGCCGACGGAAATCCTGGCCCGGCAGCACTTCGCCACTCTTTCGAAGATGGCTGCACCTGCCGGGATCACCATCGATGTCCTGACCGGGCGCACGAAGGGCCGTGAGCGCGAGGCTATCCTCGAACGGATCGCATCCGGCGAAACCCGGATCGTCATCGGCACGCATGCGCTGTTTCAGGATACGGTCGTCTACAGCAACCTCCTGCTCGCCGTCGTCGACGAGCAGCACCGGTTCGGCGTGCACCAGCGCCTGCGGCTGACGGCCAAGGGTATTTCACCCCACATGCTGGTGATGACGGCAACGCCGATCCCCCGCACGCTGGTCTTGGCCGCCTTCGGCGACATGGACGTGTCGAAACTCACGGAGAAACCGGCGGGCCGCAAGCCGATCCAGACGGTGACCATCCCGACAGAGCGCACCGGCGATATCGTCGCGCGCCTGCGCACAGCCTTGGCCGAAGGCAAGAAGGCCTACTGGATCTGCCCGTTGGTGGAGGAGTCCGATGTATCCGAACTGATGTCGGTGGACGAACGTTTCCAGGTCCTCGTTAAAGAGTTCGGCCCCAAGGTCGGCCTCGTCCACGGGCGAATGAACGGCGCGGAAAAAGATGCCGTGATGCTCGCCTTCAAGAATGGCGAGATCCGTCTGCTTGTCGCAACGACCGTCGTCGAGGTCGGCGTCGACGTGCCCGATGCGACGATCATGGTTATCGAGCATGCGGAGCGGTTCGGACTTGCCCAATTGCACCAGCTTCGCGGCCGCGTCGGCCGTGGAGACGAGGCTTCGACCTGCATTCTGCTCTACAAGGGACCGCTCAGCGAAAACGGCCGGGCGCGTCTGTCAATCCTGCGGGACACCGAGGATGGCTTCCTGATTGCAGAGGAAGATTTGAAATTGCGTGGTGAAGGCGAATTGCTGGGCACGCGGCAGTCGGGCACGCCCGGGTTTCGCATCGCCTCGCTCGAGGCGCATGGCGATCTCCTGGAGATCGCCCGCAAGGCTGCAGCCTATATCATCGACCGCGATCCGGACCTGACCTCGCCTCGGGGCGAGGCACTCAGAACGCTGCTTTATCTTCACCGCCGGGACGAGGCGATCCGGTTTCTCAGGGCCGGCTGATGGCCGGCTCCTGTTTCGAACTGGCGATCACCGGATCCGCTTGCGCTACCTGTTTCGGCTTGTAGTCAGGTGCGATCAAACCGCCGGAAATCAGAAGCTTGGCGCCTTCTTCCGGTGTCATGTCGAGCGGCACGATCTTACTGCGCGGCACGAACATCAGAAACCCGGCGGTCGGAACCGGCGTTGGCGGCAGGAATACCGCCACCATCTCTTCGCCATCCTTGTTCAATTTCGCGGCAATCTCGCCCTGCGCATCGCCGGCAATGAAAACCAGAGCCCATACTCCGGGGCTTGGAAACTCTATCAGCCCGCATTTCTTGAACGACGTGGATTGTTCACGCAGCACGGTCTCGAAAATCTGCTTCAGGCTCTTGTAGATCGTGCGCACCAGCGGCATGCGCTGCAAAATCGATTCACCGAAACTGACGACCGACCGCCCGATCAGGTTTCGCCCCAGGAAACCCACCAGCGTGATAAATACAAGCGCTATGAGAAGGCCGGTGCCCGGAATTGCGATGTTGAAATAATATTCGGGGTTGTAGCGCTGCGGAACATAGGGCGTGACCCAGCTATCCGCCCAGTCGATGAACGTGAAGGTCAGCCAGATCGTGATGGCGAGCGGCGCACAGATGATAAGGCCGGTCAGGAAGTTGTTTCGAACGCGCCCGGCAAAGGATATTCTTTCAGGGCTTTCGTTCATTCGGCCGTCCGTTATGCTGCAGCGCCGTAAAACGCTTTGTGGTACTGCACAATGCCGGATGCCAGAGAGCCACGCAAGGCCAGCGCCAGGAAATACTCCGGCGGCGGACCAGGAAACGTCAAGGCGTCGTGATGCCGAAATCCGAAGCGGCCGTAGTATCCGGGATCGCCCAGAAGCACGCAGCCATTCGCGCCGGCTTTCCGCAACTGATCGAGGCCGGCCTTGACAAGCGTTGTTCCGATTCCGCCTTTCTGACGACCGGGATCGACGGAAACCGGCCCCAGTCCGAACCAATTCTGCGCTCCATCCGCAATCTCAACCGGCGAGAAGGTGACATGACCGACAACGACACCGTCGATTTCGGCCACGAGGGAGACCGTCAACGCGCCATCGGAACGGAGCCGATCGACAATCTCCGCCTCCGTGCCGTCGCTGTAGGGTACGCCGGCGAAGGCGGCATTCGTCAGGACGCGGATCGCCGTGATATCGTCCGCTGTCTCCGGACGAATGATCACTCCACCGTCACCGATTTTGCCAGATTACGCGGCTGGTCGACGTCGGTGCCCATGAAGACGGCGGTGTGATAGGCGAGCAACTGGATCGGCAGCGAGAAGATCATCGGCGCGATGATTTCGTCGACATTCGGCAGAACGATTGTGCTCATCGTTTCCAGCTTGGAGGCTGCCGCCCCCTTCTCGTCGGTGATGAAGATGATGCGTCCGCCGCGGGCCGCGACTTCCTGCATGTTGGAAACGGTCTTTTCGAAGAAGCGGTCATGCGGCGCGATGACAATGACCGGCATGTTTTCGTCGATCAGCGCGATCGGGCCGTGCTTCAGTTCACCTGCGGCATAGCCTTCTGCATGAATGTAGGAGATTTCCTTGAGCTTCAGCGCGCCTTCCATCGCCAGCGGATAGCTGGTGCCACGGCCGAGATAGAGCACGTCCTTGCATTTCGACAGTTCGCGCGACAGGCTTTCGATCGCCGGCTGGATGCTGTTCAGCACCTTGCCCATGATGCGCGGCATTTCAGCGAGATGGCGGACAAGTTCCTTTTCCTCGGCTTCGGAGATCGTGCCGCGTGCGCGGCCGGCACCGATAGCCAGCGATGCCAGAACCGACAGCTGGCAGGTGAAAGCCTTGGTGGAGGCGACGCCGATTTCGGGGCCAGCCATGATCGGGAAGATCGCGTCCGATTCCCGCGCAATCGTCGATTCCTTGACGTTGACAACAGCGCCGATCTTCAGGCCGTTTTCCTTGCAGTAGCGCAGCGAGGCCAGCGTATCGGCGGTTTCACCGGACTGCGAAATAAACAAGGCCGCCGATTGCGACGAGAGCGGGATGTCGCGATAGCGGAATTCCGACGCCACATCGATCTCGACCGGCAGACGGGCATAACGCTCGAACCAGTATTTGCCGACGAGGCCAGCGAGATAGGCCGTACCGCAGGCGGAAATCGCAAGGCTCGG
Organism: Rhizobium sp. Leaf453; assembly: GCF_001425605.1. Classification (GTDB taxonomy): domain Bacteria; phylum Pseudomonadota; class Alphaproteobacteria; order Rhizobiales; family Rhizobiaceae; genus Pararhizobium. The sequence continues at coordinate 52,930 of NZ_LMRG01000026.1, forward strand.
CACCTTGGCGAAATCAATCTCCGCGGCAATGGGATTGACGCGGTTACCAATGAAATCGATGTAGTGCCCGAGCGCGTGGGAAATGACTTCCGGCTGCTCGTAGATTTCCTTTTCCATGAAATGGCGGTGGTTACCCTTGTCGACCATATAGGCGGTCGCAACAGACACCTGGCGCGGACGTTTTACAGGTCGGCCGTCGTGGTCGAGGATCTCGATGCTGCCGGCGGTCAGGATGGCCCAGTCACCGTCGATCAGATAGGTGATCTCATTGGTGAAGGGCGACAGCGCGATGGCATCCGAACCCAGGAACATTTCGCCCTTGCCGAAACCGACGGCCAAAGGTGGGCCGCTGCGGGCTGCCATGATCGTGTCCGGCGCGTCCTGGAACATCACCGCCAAGGCATAGGCACCGGTGACGCGACGAAGCATGGCCTGCATGGCCTCGCGCTGGCTCAGTCCATCGCGGATCAGCTTGGCAAGCAGCTGCGCGACGACTTCCGTATCCGTCTGTGTCTTGAAGACCGCTCCTGCGGCTGCCAACTCATCCTTGATTTCGGAGAAATTCTCGATGATGCCGTTGTGGACGACGGCAACGCCATCGGTGAAATGCGGATGGGCATTGTTTTCGGTCGGCGCCCCATGCGTCGCCCAGCGCGTATGGGCAATGCCAATCGTGCCCGCCAGCGGCTCGGCACGCAGCTTAGCCTCTAGATTGACGAGTTTGCCCTCGGCACGACGGCGCTCCAGCACGCCGTCCCGGATCGTCGCGACGCCGGCGGAATCGTAACCGCGATATTCCAGCCGCTTCAAGGCATCGACAAGACGTTCCGAAACAGGCTGATTTCCGACGATACCAACGATGCCGCACATATCTGTTCTTCTCCGCAATTTGCTCTTGAAAATGGGCGCCCGGGTTCACGCGGTCGCCGCTCAAAGTTGATGTTTCAGACGCCGCCTTGGTAGCGAATTCCGCAAAATTCGCAATCAGCCGCAAGCTCACTTTCGGTTTCAGGTTTTAACCTGCGCAGGCCCACAGGCTCACTTCTTCTGTTTATCCGCTTTTTCCGCCTGATAGCGCTCGCGCAGCGTTTTCGCACGCCCCTGCTTCATTTCCTGTCGCGCGCGGCCGAAGGCCAGTGCATCATGCGGGACATCCTTGCTGATCACGCTACCGGATGCGACGAGGGCACCGTCGCCCACCGTAACGGGAGCGACCAGCGACGAGTTGGAGCCGATGAAAGCATTGGCACCGATGCGGGTGATATGCTTGTTGAAGCCGTCGTAATTGCAGGTGATCGTGCCCGCGCCGATATTGGTTTTCGCGCCGATGAACGCGTCACCGATATAGGTCAGGTGGTTGACCTTGGCGCCAGCGCCGATCTCCGCCTTCTTGATTTCACAGAAATTGCCGACCTTGGAATCCGGACCGAGATTGGCGCCGGGCCTCAGGCGCGCATAAGGACCGACAGTGGCACCGGCGCTCACATGGGCGCCTTCGAGATGCGAGAACGCGTGAATGATCGCCCCGCTTTCGACGGTTACGCCCGGACCAAACACGACATTCGGCTCGATCAGTACGTCCTGTTCCAGCTTTGTGTCGAATGCGAGGAAAACCGTTTCCGGCGCGATCATCGAGACGCCGGACACCATCAACTCATGGCGGCGGCGCTTCTGCCAGATGGCTTCGATCGCGGCCAGTTCGGCGCGATTGTTGCATCCCATCAGTTCGGTTTCAGGTGCTTCGACGGCAATCGCCTTGCCGCCCAGATCCCGGACGATCTCGACGACATCGGTCAGGTAATATTCACCTTTCACATTGGCATTGCCGATCCTGCCGAGCAGATCGAGCGCCTTGGCGCCGTTGATGGCCATCAGGCCACCGTTGCAATAGGTGATCTTCTTTTCGTCCTCGGACGCATCCTTCTGTTCGCGAATGGCGAGAAGTTGGCCATCTTTGACGATCAGACGTCCGTAGCCTGTCGGGTCGGCCGTCTCAAAACCGATCACGACGACGTCGTTGCCATCTGCCAGCCCTTGGCGGGCGGCCATCAGGGGGGCAGCGGTAATCAGGGGGGTATCGCCAAAGACGACGAGGACGTCGTCATACCCCTTGGCGATCGCATCCTTTGCGGCGAGGACGGCGTGGCCGGTGCCGAGCCGCTCGGTCTGGATGAAACTCGTAAGGCCGATATCGTCGCGGGAAGCGGCTGCCTTGACCAGATCGGCATCGCGCCCGAGCACGAGGGCCGCCGACGAAATCGAGGCGTTGACCAGAGATTCCACGACATGGGCAATCATCGGGCGTCCTGCGACCGGATGCAGGACCTTCGACATGGACGACTTCATCCGTGTACTTTCCCCTGCGGCCAAGATGATCGCCAGACATGTGCGCTGCATTCGAATTCTCCGTCAGATTGGCTTGCCGAAGCGTCGCTCCGGCACGATTCTGCCTCGTACATAGCAGGAAGACAGGGCAAGGAACATAATCCGGGCATTGGATGCAAAATGTTAACTCGGTTAAAACCCGATCCTGTCATAAGCGGATATCACCGTTTTGACGGCTGCTCTGGCCAGAAATGACAGGAATATGCAGGCTTCGACAGAAACAGTGCTTTCCGGCAGGCAGAAAGGCGCGGCCATGATGGCGCTGCGCCAGCCGCTGATCCCGTTCGCCTTGCTGCTTGCCTGCCTGCCATTCGCGCTGATTGTCACGCTCGCCATGCCCATCGGGCCGATGTATTGGGATCATTACATCTATCTGGACGCTGCCAATCGCATTTCCGATGGACAGATTCCGTCAGTTGATTTCTTCGCACCTGTCGGCGCGCTCGGCTATTACCTTTTCGCCCTTTGGCAAAAGGTATTTCCGAACGGCTCCCCGCTCCTTCTGTCGAGTTGGTCGCTGCTGACGGTCACGGCGCCGCTGATGGCACTGGTGATTGCGGATGTCCAGAAGCGTTCGGTGGCTATGGCCTACGGACTTTTGCTGCCGTTCCTTCTCTTCTCGATCCTGCCTTTCAACACCGGCGAGTTTTACCCCTATCCGGGCTCGGACGGTTTCGGCATCTACAACAGGCAAATCTGCCAGCTGCTCTACGTTCTGGCTGCCGCACTTGTCTTTGTACGCGGTTGGAAGACGCTGGCGACAGTGCTTGCGCTTTCCATGCTCGGCCTCCTGTTCGTCAAGGTCACCGGCGTCGTCTCCGGCGTCCTACTCTGCCTCATGGCATTTGCGGCCGGGCGATTGCCGCTTCGCTCTGCCATCGCTTCCGGCCTGATTTTCTTTGCCATCATTGGCATCGTCGAGGTTTCGTCCGGGATTGTGTCCGCTTATGTCGATGACATCCTGGCGCTCGTTATTCTGAATGACACGAGCCTGCTGCCACGCTTGCTGCAAGCCGCATCGCTTAATTTCGGAATTGTTCTGGCCTGTGGGACTCTCTGCCTGACGCTGCTTGGCAGTAACATCACCACCTTTCTGCAAAAGTCGCAGGCGCTCGTCGCGAAGCCCGGATTTTCTGCCTTTGGTAAATTCGCAGACCAGCCTTTTTTCTGGCTTGGCAGTTTTGTGCTGGCGGGCCTCCTGTTCGAAAGCCAGAACACCGGCAGCCAGGCGTTCATCTTCCTTTGGCCATTGCTGCTGGCGATCATGATCGACACGTTGGAGCGCAAAGGCCCCTCGCCAGCCTTTGCCGTCGTCGCGGTCCTCGCCCTGGGTGCCGCTCTGCCGTCCACGGCTATCGTTGCTCAAAAGGCCGCACGTGCCTGGATCGGCTCAGTCAACAATACCCCGATTGAATCCCACAACCTGAAAACCATGGGTGCCGTCAGTATCCGGAATATTCTGGAGTTGCGTGCGCAGCGTATTCGTCAAAGTTACATCGAAGACCGGCCAACCTATGAAGCCATTGCAAAGGCCGGCGAACTGCCCTCCTTCCTGCTCTACAGCGATTTCGAGTTTCAGTCGCTGTGGCTGGAAACGACCGATCAGGCAGTCTCGGCGCTCCATGCGTTCGAAGCCGATCGCAAGGTGCGATTCGAGACGATCATGGCGATTGATTTCACCAACCCGTTCCCCTGGCTAATGGATCGGCATGCGCCGAAGTATATCGCCATCGGGGCCGACCCCTACCGCGCCGTTCCCGCGCCGGGCGAACGTGTCAACGAGGCCATCTCGACGGTCGACGTCGCCCTGTACCCGACCTGCCCGCCGACCACCGCAAGATTGAAACTGTTGAGCCTCTACGAACCGGCGCTCACCAAGAATCACAGCCGGATCACGTTGACCCCGTGTTTCGACGCCTTCGTGCGCAGGGATTTCCTGCCTCAATAAATCACTGGGGAATTTTCAGCCGGCTTTCGATCAGAAGCCCGCTTTCATCGAGGATCGGATGTGCAACGGAGACGATGTGCGCGTTGATCCGTTTCAAATCCCGCAAGATATCGAGATGGAGCGAACTGGTCTGCAGGCTGTCGGTGCGACCATCGCGCAACCGCTCCAGATGCCGCTCGGAGGACCGCTTCTCCATGTGGCGGACATCGACCTTCACCTCCATCAGGTGGCGCGCCAGATCGGCATTGCGGGTGACGAAGATCGTCTGGGCGATGCGCAGGTTATCGATGGTCAAATTGAAGAGCGTCTGCAGTTCCTGGTAGCCGTCCTCTGAAAACTTCAGGCCGTTGTCGATCTTCTTCTTCACCTGCTCCGTCAGCCCCTTCTCGATGATATCGCCAATATGCTCCAGATTGATCGCATAATCGATGATGACGATCGAGCGCCGCCCGTTCTCGTCGCTCAGGCCGTTTCGCCCCAGACGCGAAAGATAGAGTTTCACCTCCTGCTGCAACTGATCGACCTGCTTCTCCAGCTTGCCGACACCTTTCAGCGGCGCGAGATCGTTGCGATTGAAGGCGGTCATGGTGGCGATCAACATGCCTTCGATCAGGTCGCCGACGCGCAGAACCTCCCGCGTGGCACCTGATAGTGCGATGACCGGTGTCGTGAGCGCCCGGTCATCAAGATACAGCGGGCCGCTCTCGTTTTTCGGCTCGTCAGGAATGAGACGGAGCATAACGGCCGAGAGCAGCGAGGAAAACGGCCAGGCGAGAATGGCAAGCGCGATGTTGAACAGGAGATGGATATCGACGGGTAATTTTTCCGGCGGCAGGGAAAGCGTCTGCAGGAAATCGGCAACAAAACTTGCGGCAGGCAAGGCGATGAGGCAGCCGATCGTGCGCACGAGCAAATTTCCCGCAGTGACCCGCCGGGCGGAAGCGGGAGCCGACAAGGTCGCAATAACGGGCGGGATGGCACCGCCCAGATTGGCGCCGAGCACAAGGGCAATCGTCAAGCCGGACGACAGGATGCCTGACACTGACAATGACAAGATCAGCACGACGACCGCGAGGCTTGACGAAGAAATGAAGGCCAGCACCGCCGCAAAGATCAGCGCCACCGGCCAAGCGCTATCGAGCATGGCGAGGAAGGCGCCAAGCGACGGGGATTGCCGCATTGGTTCCGTCGCGAGCCCAAGCAGGTGCAAGGAAAGAAGCATCAGACCGATCCCGACCAAGGCAGATCCTGCGCCTTGTTTCGCGCTCGACCGCCCTGCGCGGTGCAGGACGACGCCGGCAAGAATGAGCAGCGGTGAAAGCCAGTCGATGCCCGTCGCAACGATCCATGCGGTTACCGCAGTTCCAACATTGGCCCCCAGCAGAACGATCTGCGCCATGCGCGAGCGGACGAGACCTTTTTCAACGAAGGACGCAATCATCAAAGCCGTTGCGGTCGAACTTTGCAAGGCGACGGTCGCCACGAAACCCGCGACGAAGGATCGGACCGGGCCGCTCGTACCCTGCGCCAGTCCCGTCCTGAGCTTGATGCCGAAAGCCCGCGTGGCGCCGTCCTTGACCTGCGACAGACCAAAGAGCAGCAGCGCGACTGCGCCGAACAGATTGATCATGACGATGATGGATTCCATGCAGCACTCCGGGATTCGCCCACGCCATCCGCGATCGAGTCGGCATATTCAGGCGGAACAAGACTAACATTCCAGAGGCGCAATCACGTACGCCAAAACCATTTGTGACAGATATTTTTCAGTTGCCGGCTAACAATTCCGACATCGATAGGTCTCGCGACGTCAAGCGGTGGTCCGGGACAAGGGCATGAGCGATCCGACCAGGCGGCCCCAACCGGTGATTTCTGCCTGAAGCCTGTCCCGTTGCCGGAAGAAGGACAATTCTCGCGTTTTTTTGCGTGTCCAAACCCTTCAATTCCAGATCGGATTGCTCTATGCAACGAAACCGGTCGCCATTCGGCGGCGCTGAATTGCGACGAGGTATGCAGTCCCATGCTTGAATTCCTGAGAAGAGGCTCCCAGACCTGGGTTGTCAAAGGGTTGATGGTCCTTCTTGTTCTATCCTTCGGTGTCTGGGGTGTATCAACGTCGCTTGTTCCTGGCACGGCCGATTCCGTCGTCACGGTTGGCGACATCAAGGTCTCGCCGAGCGATTTCCGTCTCGCTTACGAACGCCAGGTCGCCCAGCTTTCCCGTCAGTTCGGAACGCAGCTGACCCGCGAGCAGGCGAAGGCTTTCGGTGTCGAAGCGCAGGTCTATTCGCAGCTTGTTGCCGGTGCGACCCTCGACCAGCTCTCGGAAGACATGAACCTCGGCCTGTCGCAGGACCGCCTCGCGACGCTGATCAGCGAAGATCCGGCCTTCAAGGGCGTGAACGGCCAATTCGACCGCATGACTTTCTCGAGCGTGCTGCGCAATGCCGGCCTGCGCGAACAGGATTATATCAACAATCGCAGCCAGGTCGCCGTTCGCTCGCAGATCGTCGAGGCGCTTTCTGATGGTTATACACCGCCGAAGGTTCTGGGCGACGCCTTGCGGCAGTATCGCAACCAGACGCGCACGATCGATTATCTGCTGCTCTCGAACGCCAATATCGATCCGGTGAAGGCGCCGGCCGACGAGGTGCTCAAGCCTTGGTTCGAAAGCCATAAGGCTGAATACCGCGCGCCGGAATTCCGCAAGATCAGCTATGTGAAGCTGGAACCATCCGATATTGCCGATCCGGCATCGGTAACCGAGGAAGAAATTCGCGCCGATTACGACCGCCGCAAGGACACGTTCGGAACACCGGAAACGCGGACGGTCGAGCAGTTGACCTTCCCGTCGCGTGCCGAGGCCGATGCCGCCGCTGCAAAGCTGGCAGCCGGCACGAGCTTCGACGAACTCGTGACGGCGTCCGGCAAAACCGCAGCTGATGTTCTTCTCGGTGACTTCAACCGCAACCGCATGCCCGATCCGAAACTCGGCGCCGCTGCGTTTGCCGTTACCGCCGATGGCCAGACGACACCGGTCGTCGAAGGTGCATTCGGCCCCGTCATCCTGCGCGTGACAAACATCAAGCCCGAAACCGTCCGCAGTTACGACGATGTGAAGGAAGAATTGCGCAAGGAACTCGCCCTTGCAAATGCCGCGAACGAAATCATGTCGATCCACGACAAATTCGAGGACGCGCGTGTATCCGGTTCCACCATGCAGGAAGCGGCAGATCAGACCAACCTCAAGCTCGTGGTTCTCGGCGCTGTTGACGCCAGTGGCAACGATGCCCAGGGCGATCCCATCGAGGGCATTCCAGAAGCCAAGTCGCTGCTCCAGGAAGCGTTCAAGGCGGATGTCGGCGCGGAAACCCTGCCCGTCAATCTCGGCCGTGATGGTTATGTCTGGTTTGATGTCATCGAGGTAACGCCGGCGCGCGACCGCACGCTCGACGAAGCCCGTGAAAAGGCTGTCGCGGCATGGACTGCGGAGCAGCAGCGCACTGCCTTGGCCGCCAAGGCCGCCGAACTCAAGGCGCGCGTTGAGAAGGGCGAGACCCTCGCGACGATTGCCACGGAGCTGGGTATTGCTGTTGAGACCAAGAACGGCCTTCGTCGCGCATCGGATGATGCAGCCCTGAGCCCGGCCGCAGTTGCTGCCGCGTTCGGCGGAGCGAACGGCCTCGTCGCCAACGCGCCCGGCATTGGCGGCGAAGGCCAGATCCTGCTGAAGGTGACCGAGGTCAATGACGATAACCCGGGCGACGCGCTCGACAACGACGATCGCCAGATCAACGCCATGGCGCAGGCCAGTGGCGATGACATTCTCGATCAGATGGTCAGCGAGTTGCAGAAGGGCTACGGTGTTGCGATCAACCAGCAACTCGCCGAACTCGCTCTGTCGCAGCAGCGGTAACGCAAGAGGAAGTGAAGCATGCCTGACTTGAAGCCTTTCATCGCCAAGGCCGCAGCGGGTCAGGCGCTCAACCGCGACGACGCGCGCGCCGCCTTCGAGATCATCATGTCCGGCGAGGCAACCCCCTCGCAGATTGGTGGCTTCCTGATGGCCCTGCGCGTGCGCGGCGAAACGGTGGATGAGATCGTCGGTGCGGTCGGCGCGATGCGGGCACGCATGCTGACGGTCGAGGCGCCTGCAGACGCCATCGATATCGTCGGAACCGGCGGCGATGGCGCCGGCACTTACAATATCTCGACGCTTGCCGCCCTGATCGTCGCCGGCGCCGGCGTGCCGGTCGCCAAGCACGGCAACCGGGCGCTCAGCTCGAAATCCGGCACTGCGGACGCGCTCTCCTGCCTCGGCGTCAAGCTCGATATCGGTCCGGGTGCGATTTCCCGCTGCATCAGGGAAGCAGGCCTTGGCTTCATGTTTGCCCAGCAGCACCATTCGGCGATGCGCCATGTCGGCCCGACCCGTGTCGAGCTCGGCACACGGACGATCTTCAATCTGCTCGGGCCGCTGTCCAACCCGGCCGGCGTTACTCAACAACTCGTCGGCGTCTTTGCGCCGCAATGGGTCGTACCGGTCGCGGAGGTTCTGCGCGATCTGGGCTCGAAGAGCGTTTGGGTTGTGCATGGCGAAGGCCTGGACGAGATTACCACGACGGGCGTCACGCAAGTCGCGGCACTTGAGAATGGCGAAATTCGCAGCTTCGAACTGACGCCGGCCGATTTCGGCCTGGAAAAGGTTCTACTGGCTGACTTGAAGGGTGGAGACGGTGCGCACAATGCCGTGGCGCTCAAGGGTGTGCTGGAAGGCGACGCGACACCCTATCGCGATATCTCGCTCGCCAACGCGGCTGCCTCCTTGGTGATCGCCGGAAAGGCGGGCGACCTGAAGGAAGGCATGACGCTGGCACGTCAGTCACTCGAAAGCGGCGCCGCCCATGCGACGCTGGAACGGCTCGTGCGCGTCTCCAACGCAGCGTAAGGAACAGGTTCGATGGCCGACATTCTGCAGAAGATCGAGATATACAAGCGCGAGGAAATCGCAGCTGCCAAGGCCCGCGTCAGCCTCGCTGACCTGAAGGCCATGAGCACCGAGCAGGAAGCGCCACGCGGCTTCTTCAAGGCTCTGAAAGCAACGCAGTCGGAAGGGCGTTTTGGCCTGATCGCCGAGATCAAGAAGGCAAGCCCGTCGAAAGGCCTCATCCGCCCGGATTTCGACCCGCCGGCGCTCGCCAAAGCCTATGAATCCGGTGGGGCGGCCTGCCTTTCGGTGCTGACCGATACGCCGAGCTTTCAAGGTGCGCCGGAATTTCTGACTGCAGCGCGCAATGCGTGCGCACTGCCGGCGCTGCGCAAGGATTTCATGTTCGACACCTATCAGGTGCACGAGGCCCGGGCATGGGGCGCCGATTGCATCCTGTTGATCATGGCTTCCCTGAACGACAGTGATGCGCAACGGCTCGAAGACGAGGCATTTTCGCTCGGCATGGACGTACTGATCGAGGTGCATGACGAAGAGGAACTGGAGCGCGGCCTCAAGCTCGCCTCGCCGCTCGTCGGCATCAACAACCGCAACCTTAAGACCTTCGAAGTCGATATCGCGCTTTCGGAGAGGCTGGCGCCACTGGTTCCTTCAGACCGGCTGCTGGTCGGAGAAAGCGGCATTTTCACCCATGCGGACTGCGCGCGTCTCGCAAAGACCGGAATCTCGACCTTCCTCGTCGGCGAAAGCCTGATGCGCAAGGACGATGTCACTGCAGCCACCCGCGCGCTCCTGACCGGCTCTGCCGACATTCTGGCTGCCGAGTGATGTCGAGCCCATCCCTCACCCATATCAACGCCAGCGGCGAAGCCCATATGGTCGATGTGGGTGACAAGGATGAAACGACGCGTGTCGCCGTGGCTGAGGGCCATGTCCGCATGCGGCCGGAAACGCTGGATCTCATCCTCAAGGGCAATGCCAAGAAGGGCGATGTGATCGCGACAGCACGGCTTGCCGGCATCATGGCGGCCAAGCAGACCGCCAACCTCATTCCGCTCTGCCACCCGCTGATGCTGTCGAAAATTGCTGTCGACATCACCGCCGACGAGAGCCTGCCGGGCCTGCGCGTCCAGACCGTGGCCAAGCTGACCGGCCGCACCGGCGTCGAAATGGAAGCGCTGACAGCGGCGAGCGTTGCCTGCCTGACGATCTACGACATGGCGAAGGCGGCCGACCGGGAAATGGAAATCGGCGGTATCCGGCTGCTGCAAAAGTCCGGCGGACGTTCCGGTGACTATATTCATGGACAGGAGCAACAGGACTGATGTCGCTTCTCCCCGTGGCCGACGCCCTTGCCAGACTTCTCGCGGCGGCAAAGCTGACCGAGAAAATGGAAACCGTTGGGCTGCATGAGGGAATGGGCCGCGTCCTTGCAAAGGATCTGGCCGCCAACCTGACACATCCCGCCTTCGACAATTCCGCCATGGATGGTTATGCCGGTCGTCACGCGGATTTTGCGACGGTTGGCAGCGAACTTCGGGTGATCGGACAGTCAGCCGCAGGTCATGGCTTTACCGGCACAGTCGGACCCGGAGAGGTCGTACGGATTTTCACCGGCGCCCCCGTTCCAGCCGGCGCCGATACCGTCCTCATTCAGGAAGATGCCGAGACGCTCGGCGATGGCCGCATCCGGACGACGTTTGCGCCGGCCGAGGGCCGCCATATCCGTCGCAAGGGTCAGGATTTCAAAACCGGCGATAGCATCCTGCGGCGCGGCGATATGTTCGACGCTGGACGCCTGACGGTCGCGGCAGGCATGAACGTCGCTGAACTTCCCGTTTACGTTCGCCCGAAGGTGGCGATCCTTGCGACCGGCGACGAACTCCTGCCGCCGGGAAGCATTCCAGGCCCCGACCAGATCATTGCCTCCAACACCTACGGCGTTGCTGCCTTGGCGCGCGACAATGGTGCCGAGGTCATCGATCTCGGCATCGTGAGGGATGACCCGGACGCCATTGCCGCTGCGGTTGCCAAAGCACAGGCCTCGGGCGCCGATGTACTGGTTACACTTGGCGGCGCCTCTGTGGGCGATCACGATCTCGTTCAGTCGACGCTGATTGGCAGCGGCATGGAACTGGATTTCTGGCGGATCGCCATGCGGCCAGGAAAGCCGCTGATGGTTGGCACGCTCGGCGGCATGCAGGTGCTTGGCCTGCCGGGGAACCCGGTGTCCAGCCTGGTCTGCGCCCTGCTCTTCCTTGAGCCGCTGGTGCGCCGTCTGTCACGATTGCCAACTCGTAACCGAACCGCGATCGCCGCGACGGAGGACCTGCTTGCGGCCAACGACAAGCGGCAGGACTATGTCCGTGCCCGCCTCACCCGCAATGCGGATGGTGGCCTTATTGCACACCCATTTTCACGACAGGATTCGTCGATGATGCAGGTCTTCGCCCAATCCGATTGCCTGATCGTCCGGCCGCCCCATGCGCCGGAGGCTGCGCCGGGTACCTCCTGTGACATTCTGATGCTGCGCGATCCAGCGTTCTGATTGTCCAGGCATTTTGCCTGTCAACACGAACGCTCCCCTCTCGGACGGTCTGCTCTTACCGCCCGAATGGAGGGATATGACGCGAATGGACATGCGGCGATCACGTCTCGTTTCCATAGCGGAAACTCCTCGCGCTTACCATCAAGCGATTTGGAAAACCGAGAATTGATCGAAACACACAACCATCGGAATCAAACCATCTTAGGCGACATAAGACATTGTTCTGTGTGGAAAATTTTGGAGGCCTCGCCCGGAATTGAACCGGGGTACAAGGATTTGCAGTCCTCTGCGTCACCACTCCGCCACGAGGCCTCTCAAGCTCGAATAATCGAACCGTGGCGGCGGTTTAGAATGATCCTAGACAAATCGCAAGAGGATAAATCCGAAAATCGTCCGCGTTCATTTCCGAAATGATGTTTCCCGGCCGTTCGTCCACCGGCGACCCGGATCGTCTTTAAAAGCATCAGCAACGGCTGGACGCGGGATCACAATGACCCCACTCACCTTTATAGACAGCCTGCTGCCAATCTCCCATTCGCTGTCGCGAGAACCGGCGCGGACGAACGTGTGTTCGCCCTCGACGATTCGATCAGTGATAACGCCGAATCAAGCCGACCAGCTTGCCTTGAATCTTCACCCGGTCAGGCCCGAAAATGCGGGTCTCATAGGCCGGGTTGGCGGCTTCGAGTGCGATGGAGGCACCCTTGCGCCGGAAACGCTTCAGCGTCGCTTCTTCGTCATCAACGAGCGCCACGATGATTTCGCCGGGGCTGGCCGTGTTGGTGTTGCGAATGATGACCGTATCGCCGTCGAGAATGCCGGCTTCGATCATCGAATCGCCCCGGACCTCCAGCGCATAGTGATCGCCCGTACCGACCATCTCCGTCGGAACCGAAATGTCGTGGGTGTTGTTCTGAATGGCAGAAATCGGTACGCCAGCGGCAATCCGCCCCATGACCGGCACCGAAACGCTGTCGCTGTTGACCGCAACCGGCTTGGCCGGTGCAGGCTTTTCCGCGGGAGCACCGAGGCTGCCCTGAATGACGCTGGGTGAGAAGCCCTTCTTGGGCTGCAGGCTGGGGGAGTAGGCCTCCGGCAGCTTGATCACCTCAAGCGCACGTGCCCGATTCGGCAAACGGCGGATGAAGCCGCGCTCCTCGAGCGCGGTGATCAGCCGGTGGATACCGGATTTCGACGCCAGATCCAGCGCATCCTTCATTTCGTCGAAGGACGGAGGCACGCCGGATTCCTTCATTCTTTCGTGAATGAAGAGAAGCAATTCCTGTTGCTTGCGGGTCAGCATGAACGATCACTCCGGATTCGAGAAACAAAGCAAGAACGAACACTATATGTTCCATATGTGTTCCACAAGCCCCCTGGAAATCTTTTAATGTTTTCAACAGCGTTCCGGGCACAGTGAACTGCACCCCATTTCGACCGGACAGTCGGCATAAGCAGAAAGGCTCAAGCACAGGCTTGAGGACAGGCTTATGTCTAACGAGTATCGACACGTTGAATTGCTGACGGGTGATGTCCGCCGTAGGACCGGACAGTCGGCATAAGCAGAAAGGCTCAAGCACAGGCTTGAGGACAGGCTTATGTCTAACGAGTATCGACACGTTGAATTGCTGACGGGTGATGTTCGCCGCAGACGGTGGACAACCGAGCAGAAGCTGACAATCATTGAGCAGAGTTTCGAACCAGGCGAGACGGTATCGTCCACCGCTCGCCGCCATGGCGTTGCGCCCAATCTGCTTTACCGGTGGCGCAGGCTTTTGAGCGAGGGAGGTGCTGCAGCCGTGGATTCAGACGAGCCGGTTGTCGGCAATTCGGAAGTGAAGAAGCTGGAAGACCGCGTCCGCGAGCTGGAGCGCATTCTCGGCCGCAAGACGATGGAGGTGGAAATCCTCCGGGAAGCATTGTCCAAAGCGGACTCAAAAAAACGGATATCGCGGCCGATCTTGTTGCCGAAGGACGGTTCGCCATGAAGACCGTTGCAGACACCCTGGGTGTCTCCCGTTCCAACCTCGTCGAGCGGCTGAAAGGCATTTCAAAACCGCGCGGCTCCTATCATAAGGCCGAGGATGCAGAGCTTCTGCCTGTCATCCGTAGGCTGGTGGATCAAAGGCCAACCTATGGCTATCGGCGGATCGCCGCGCTCCTCAATCGCGAAAGGCGAGCCGCCGACAAGCCTGTCGTAAACGCCAAACGAGTTCATCGCATCATGGGCAACCACGCCATGCTGCTGGAGAAGCATACGGCCGTTCGCAAAGGCCGTCTCCACGACGGCAAGGTCATGGTCATGCGCTCGAACCTGCGCTGGTGCTCGGATGGCCTGGAGTTCTCCTGCTGGAATGGTGAGGTCATTCGGCTCGCCTTCATCATCGATGCCTTCGACCGCGAGATCATCGCCTGGACTGCGGTCGCCAATGCAGGCATCTCCGGTTCGGACGTGCGCGACATGATGCTGGAGGCCATCGAGAAGCGGTTCGCAGCAACCCGGGCCCCGCATGCCATCGAGCATCTCTCGGACAATGGCTCGGCTTACACAGCGCGCGACACGAGGCTATTTGCCCAGGCGCTCAATCTGACGCCCTGCTTCACGCCACTAGCAAGCCCCCAGTCGAACGGCATGTCGGAAGCCTTCGTCAAAACCTTGAAGCGGGACTACATCCGCATATCTCAAGTTCCGGACGCCGAAACAGCGCTCCGGCTCATCGACGGATGGATCGAGGACTACAACGAAATCCATCCACATTCCGCGCTCAAGATGGCTTCCCCTCGGCAGTTCATCAGGGCTAAATCAAACTAGCCGACCTGTCCGGTGAAACGGGGTGCACTCCACACAGAGAAAGATTGACCAATGCCGTCAGGCGAGACTCACCACGCCTGCCCAGCGTTTTGGGAACTTTTGTCTTACCCTAACCGTTGCGACGTCATCACAACGACAGCGAGCGGTGCGGTCTTGCACCGTGACAGGAGGCAAGCATGACAAACTATATTGATGAACGTGGTGATCGGGTATCGACGGCTGACACGAACAAAACAGTTCGTGTCAGCGGCGTAGAGGCTCGGCAAGGTCTATTGGGACGCCCCGTGCTGATGGTCCTGATCGGCGGGTTGGCGCTCGCAGCGGTTGCCTGGGCCGGGGTGGAAATATTCGGAGAATCGACCGACAACGACGCGGCGACCCAAGTGCAGCAGGTTGCACCGGCAACGGACGAGGCAGCGCCAGCCAATCAGGGCACCGTCGATAATACACCTCCGGCTGGCGACCAGATGCAGACCGCCCCGACGGACAAGAATCCGAACCCGCAAACGGGTACGGGCGGCTGAACGATTCTCAGCTTAGCTCCACGTCGCGCCGGCTCAGGACGAGGGCTGGCGCCGGCGTGCCCACCACACGGATATTCGGCGCCTCTGGCGGCGGACGAAGGCGAGGTCATGAGACAGGACCAGGAATCCCAGCGGCACCATCCAGAATCCGAGGACTGGCAGAAAACCGAGGCAGCCGCCGACGATCAGCACACTTCCGAGGGCGATGCGGACGCCACGTGACTGGGGCAATCTCAACCGCCATGTGCCCAGGATCAATTCATGCGTTTGCGGATCGATACCGAATTTTTTCTGCTGTGCTGCCATGAACTCCACCTGTTGGGACGCCGCTGGGCACGGCATCGTGAGCAACGCGGAATTGGCGGTATTGTTCACCTCCAAGACGGATCGCGTTGCCTCCCTCACATGGGGAGTTCTCCACAGTCATGCAAGATTGTGCACTTTTTTTGAAAAACCGCTTGGCAAATCGAAAAAGCATTTGTATTAGCAGCCTCACTTCTGCAGCACACAGCGGCGCAGATGATCCCTGGTAGCTCAGCGGTAGAGCATTCGACTGTTAATCGACAGGTCGCCGGTTCGAATCCGGCCCGGGGAGCCAGTTTCAGAAAGGCTGCATTCGAAAGCGAATGCAGCCTTTCGCAGTTTTAGACCTTCCCACAATCTGTCGCCGCAAATCGCTTTTGTACGCGTCAGCGGCTCACGCCGTTGTGATCGGCATGCCCAGCGCAAAACAATGAAATAAAAAAGCTTTCGCCGCGAAACCTTTGATCCGCGCTTTCCGTATCTGCGTAAAGAAACATCAAAAGGATGTGCGGGCAAAAATGAAAAAGAGTGACTCTTCTCCCGATAGCCCCGTTCTCGTCTGGTTTCGCAAGGACCTGCGGCTGGACGACAATCATGCGCTCCATGCGGCGGTGCAGTCCGGCTACAGCGTCATGCCGCTGTATATCCGCGAACCAGCCGAAAGCGGTACCGGGCCACTTGGCGCTGCGCAGGGCTGGTGGCTCCACCACTCACTGCGCGCCCTTTCATTGGCATTCGACAAACTGAACAGCCGGCTCCTGTTGCTGACTGGTGAGCCAGAGGAGATTCTCTCTCGCCTTATGAAAGAGACCGGCGCTTCCTGCGTGTACTGGAACCGCCGTTATGATTCGAACGGTATTGCCGTGGACAGCGCGCTGAAGAATCTCCTCGGCGATGCCGGCGTGACCGTGAAGAGTTTTGCCGGCCAGCTTCTGCATGAGCCATCGCGGGTGAAGACGGGCTCCGGTACGCCCTACCGCGTCTATACGCCCTTCTGGCGCGCACTGGAGGCTGCGGGCGAGCCGGATGCGCCGCTGGATGCTCCCACAGACATTCCTGCGCCAGGTGAATGGCCGAAGAGCGAGAAACTTGGCGACTGGAATCTTCTGCCGGCGAAGCCCGACTGGGCGAAGACCTTCAACGAAGTCTGGACGCCCGGCGAAGCCGCTGCCCTTGAACGGCTGGACGATTTCATCGATCAGGCAATCGACGGCTACAAGACGAATCGTGATCTTCCGGGCCGGGATGGAACGTCGCGGCTATCGCCGCATCTGGCTCTGGGGGAAATATCCCCAGCCCGCATCTGGCATGCGACGCGAAAGCTGAAGGATGTTCCGACCGAGGACGTCATCACGTTTCGCAAGGAACTGATCTGGCGCGATTTCTCCTATCATCTGCTGTTCCACAATCCGGATTTGCCGCGCGAAAATCTCAACCGTCGCTACGACGACTTTGCCTGGGTCAAGGACGAGCCGGCATTCGAGCTCTGGACCAAAGGGCAGACCGGCTATCCGATCGTCGATGCCGGCATGCGCCAACTCTGGCGGCATGGCACGATGCACAATCGCGTCCGCATGATCGTCGCATCCTTCCTGATCAAGGATTTGCTGATCGACTGGCGCCGGGGCGAAGCGTGGTTCCGTGATACGCTGGTCGATGCAGACCCCGCCTCCAATGCGGCAAGCTGGCAGTGGGTCGCCGGCAGCGGCGCGGATGCCTCGCCCTTCTTCCGCATCTTCAATCCGATCACGCAGGGTGAAAAATTCGATCCCGACGGCACTTACGTGAAAACGTTCGTGCCCGAACTTCAGGGCATGCCCGCCAAATTCGTACACCGGCCATTCGAAGCCCCGGTTCAGGTGCTGAAGACCGCCGGTGTCACGCTCGGTGAAACCTATCCCAAACCCATCGTGGATCATGCAAAGGCGCGCGACCGCGCACTTGCTGCCTATGGCAACATCAAGGACGCCGCATGAACGCCCATTTCATCCACGGCCCAAACAACCCGCCCGGACGTCGCCTGTCGATCGCGGTGATCGGCTCCGGCATTTCCGGCAGCGCGGCAGCCTGGGCGCTCAATCCCGTTCATGATGTCACCCTGTACGAGAAGGACGCGCGTCCCGGCGGCCACACGGCAACGGTCGATATCGATTATGATGGAACGCCGATTTCGGTCGATACCGGCTTCATCGTCTACAACGAGGCCAACTATCCGAACCTCACGGCACTGTTTGCCGAATTGGGCGTCACGACCCACAAGAGCGACATGAGCTTTTCGGTGTCACTGGATCAGGGGCGGCTCGAGTGGAGCGGTGATAATCTTGCGACCGTGTTCGCGCAGAAACGCAATCTGCTCAGGCCATCCTTCCTGATGATGCTGCGCGAAATCCTGCGGTTCAACCGGATCTGCCTGGAAGACCGCAGCGCCGGACGGCTGGCGGCGATGTCCATCGGCGATTATCTCAACTGGCGCGGCTTCTCGCCGGGCTTCACCAACAATTACCTCGTGCCCATGGCGGCGGCGATCTGGTCGACGCCCAGCGGCAAGATGTTGGAGTTCCCAGCCGAAAATTTCATTCAGTTCTTCGACAATCACCGCCTGATCTACTCGAAGCCCCATCCCTGGCGCACGGTCACCGGCGGCAGCCGCAATTACCTGCAGAAACTCCTGCGGCCGCTCGGCGATCGTGTCCGGCTCGGCTGCGCTATCCGTTCGATCCGCCGCGAGGATGGCCGCGTCGTGATCGTCGATGGCGACGGTGTCACCAAGGTCTTCGACAAGGTGATCATCGCTGCCCATAGCGATCAGGCGTTGAATATGCTTTCGGACGCGACGGCGGCGGAAACGTCGTTGCTCTCCGCAGTCCCCTATCACGCCAACCGTGTCATCCTGCATCGCGATGCCGGGCTGATGCCGAAGCGGCCGAAAGTCTGGGCGTCGTGGAACTATCTGCGTTCGGCCAAGCCCTGTGGCACACAGGGCGTCGCTGTCAGCTACTGGATGAACCGCCTGCAGGGGATTGATTCCCGTTGCCCGCTGTTCGTCACGCTGAATCCGGAGCGTGAACCGGCGCCCGAAAGCGTCTTTGCAGAATTTTCCTACGATCACCCGCAATTCGATGCGCGCTCCATGGCGGCGCAGCAACGGCTGAAGGCAATCCAGGGCGATAACAACACGTTTTTCGCGGGTGCCTGGACCGGTTACGGCTTTCACGAGGATGGCCTCGCCTCCGGGCTCGCCGCCGCCGAAGCGCTCGGGGGAATCATCCCTTGGCGCCAACAGGGAGCGGTGGATTTCCGGGAGGCGGCCGAATAGATGCAAACCACGCTCGGCTCGGACATGGCACGAAACGGTGCGCCTCCCGACGAGGCGGCCCTTCTCTATGCTGGCCACGTCATGCATCAGCGCATGAAGCCGGTCGGCCATCGTTTCAGCTACGAGGTCTTTTCCCTGATGGTCGATCTCGACCGGCTGGATGAGGCAGATCGTTTGAGCGCCGTCTTCTCCGTCAATCGGCGCAACCTGCTCTCCTTCCACGAGAAGGATCACACGGGCGATACCGGCGTGTCCTTGCGGAACTACGTCGACAGCATGCTGGAAGATGCCGGTGTCGAAACCCGGTCAGCGCGCGTGCTGCTGGTCTGTTATCCGCGCATTCTCGGCCTCGTCTTCAATCCATTGGCGGTCTATTATGCCTATGGCGAGAACGGCCGCCTGTGCGCTCTGGTATACGAGGTCCGAAACACGTTCGGAGAACGCCACACCTATGTCTGCCCGGTCGCATCCGGCGACCTCTCCGATGCCGGTATCCGGCAGCAATGCGACAAGATTTTCCATGTCTCGCCGTTCATTCCGATGGCGATGCGCTATCTGTTCCGCATGCTGCCGCCGGGCCGCGAAATCCGCTGGCGCATTCTGGAGACGGACAGCGATGGCCCCTTGCTCGCAGCCACTTTTTCCGGCGTGCAGGTGCCTTTGAAAACAGGTCAGATTTTGCGGCTTGTTGCCCGTATCCCGCACCTTACATTCAAGATTATCGCCGGAATTCATTGGGAAGCGCTGAAGCTCTGGATCAAGGGCATGCGTTATATCTCGCGGCCCGAAGCACCGGCCCCTACCAGTACCTGGAGAAACGGCCACCGCCTGCGGCACGGATTTTATGATGAAAGCAAGGTTGGCGACCCGGCGGAATAAGGTTATTTTGTGTCAAGAGCAATGATTGCTGAGGATCTGTAGATGAGTACAGCAGGCACCGGTTATTGTGACTTGAAGGACGCCGAGCGTCTTTCGACTGAAAATCTCTCGAACATTGTCAAAGGCCTTCCCGCCAAGGCACAAATGGTTCTTCGCGGGCTCGTTCACATGCAGACGGGCTGCCTGAAGCTCACCTTGCCCGACCGCCGCACCGTCGTGGTCAAGGGCAAGACGCAAGGTCCCGTCGCGTCCGTCACGCTGCACAACTGGAACCTGCCGCAACGGGCGCTGACCGGCGGCACGATCGCGGTTGCCGAAAGCTACATGGACGGAGATTGGGACAGCCCGGATGTCGGCGCCTTTCTCGAACTCTTCCTCGTCAATGCCGAGGTCGGCAGCCATTTTTCAAACGGCGCGCGCGGCGTCATGCGGCTCTTGGAAAAATTCCGCCACTGGATGAACGCCAATACGCGCTCGGGCTCGAAGAAAAACATTTCGGCGCATTACGATCTGGGCAACGCCTTCTACAAGGAATGGCTGGACCCGACCATGACCTATTCCTCGGCGCTCTATTCAACCGGCGCCAACGACCTTCAGTCGGCGCAGCGCGCCAAGTACAAGGCGCTTGCGGACGCGGCCGGCATCCGCGCCGGGCATCACGTGCTTGAAATCGGCTGCGGTTGGGGCGGCTTTGCCGAATATGCCGCAAGCGAGATCGGCTGCAAGGTCACCGGGCTGACGATCAGCCGCGAGCAACTGGCGTTTGCCACAGAGCGCATGAAACGCGCCGGTCTCTCCGACAAGGTCGACATCAAGTTCCAGGATTACCGCGACGAAACGGGTCTTTACGATCGTATCGTCTCAATCGAGATGTTCGAGGCCGTCGGCGAAAAATACTGGCCCGCCTATTTTGCGCAGTTGCAGCGCTGCCTGAAACCGGGCGGAAAGGCGGGTTTGCAGATCATCACCATCAAGCCGGAAGCCTATCGCGAGTACCGTGCCAATCCCGATTTCATCCAGAAATACGTCTTCCCCGGCGGCATGCTGCCGACCCGCGAGCACCTGATCGATCTTGGCCGCAAGGTCGGATTGAAGATCAGCGGCGATTTCGGCTTCGGCCTCGACTATGCCCGCACATTGGCTGAATGGCGCGAGCGCTTCTGGAATGTCTGGGATAAGGTCGAGCCGCTCGGCTTCGACACCCGTTTCAAGCGTCTATGGGAGTTCTACCTGTTCTACTGCGAGGCAGGCTTCCGGGCGAAGAACATCGATGTGAGACAGATCGTGTATGAGTGAGAGGCCGACCGGCGGCGAAGTGCAGATGCCGATAAGCCGCCGGATGCTCCTCGTCTATGCCCTGCCCGCCATGCCGCTGGCTGCGCTCGGCCTGCCGCTCTATTCGCTCGTTCCGACTTACTACACCGAAATACTCGGCCTCCCAATTGCCGCCGTCGGCTGGGCGCTGCTGCTGGTCCGCATGTTCGATGCCGTCAGCGATCCGCTGGTTGGCTATGCCGCCGATCGCATCCGTCCGGATTTCGGCCGAAGGCGCCTACTGTTCCTGATCTCCCTACCCGTCGCGGCCGTGTCGGCATTCATGCTGTATTGGCCTCCCGCAGATGTGGGCATCGGCTGGCTTACGTTCTGGGGCATGCTGGTCTCACTGGGCTTCACGCTGGCGATCGTGCCCTATTCGGCCTGGGGCGCGGAACTGGTGGCGGATTACCATGGCCGGACCCGGCTCACCGCGACGCGCGAAGGCCTGACACTGGTGGGCACGCTGATCGCCATTGTCCTGCCCTTTGCCATCGGTTTCGAGCAGAAGGGGTTTTCCGGTCTTGCCGTGCTCGGTCTGGTCTGCAGTCCTGTTGCCGGCCTTCGGATATCTCACTGTCTGGCGCGTGCCGGAACCAGAAGATGTCACCCGAACGCCACTGTCATTGGCGGCGGCGCTGTCCCAACTCGCCCGCAATCAGCCTTTCCTTCGCTTGATCGTTGCGTTCTTCCTGAACGGCCTTGCAAACGGCATACCGGCCACGCTGTTTCTCTATTTCGTCTCGGCACGGCTGCAACTGCCCGACATGCGCGGCCCCTTGATGTTCCTTTATTTCTTGAGCGCCATTGCCGGCGTACCGCTGGCGGCAGTTGCGGCAAAACGGCTCGGCAAACACCGCGCCTGGGCCATCGCCATGCTTGCTGCCTGCGCGATCTTTGCCGCTGCGCCGCTTCTGTCGGCCGGAGCGCTCATTCCATTCGCCCTGATCTGTGCTGCAACGGGCCTCTTGCTCGGTTTCGACCTCGCCATCCCGCCCTCGATTCAAGCCGATGTCATTGATACGGATACCGCCGTTTCCGGCGACCAGCGCAGCGGTTTCTATTTTGCTGCCTGGGGATTGGCGACCAAGCTTTCCTTGGCCTTGGGCGTCGGAATCGTCTTTCCATTGCTCGGCTTTTTCGACTTCGAGCCGGCATCGGGTTCACAGAACAACGCGGCGGCACTATTCGCACTGGCCGTCATCTATGCCTGGATACCGATCGTACTCAAACTTTCAGCGATCACCCTCATGTGGAATTTTCCACTCGCCGAGGACACGCAAAAGCAATTGCGCGCGCGTATCCGGCAAAGCTGACCTTTCTCGCCATCCTCGGATAACAGTCGGATGTGAACGTCAACCGCCGGTCATACGACCTGAGGATCACGGGCGACGGCTTCCGGCGCGTGGTTTGCGGTCACGAGCGGCCGCGTCTTCCAGCCGGTGGCCCTGTTCATCAGCCAGAAATAGAGACCGTACGGAAGCAGGTTGAGAAACTTCAAGGCATAGGTGAAGCGTTTCGGGAAAGTAATCTCGAAACCGCTGGATTTTAGCCCGCTGACGATGTTGTCTGCCGCCTCCTCAGGACTGACCAGCGCCGGCATGGCAAAGGCGTTCCGTGCGGTGGCAGGCGTGTCGACAAACCCCGGATTGATGATCTGCAGCCGTATCCCGGCCTTGTCGAGATCGAATTTCAGGCTCTCGGCCATATTGATCAGGGCTGCCTTGGTCGCGCCATAGGCGGCACTGGTCGGCATGCCGCCATAGCCTGTCACCGAGGAGACGATGGCGATCTGGCCATGGCCGCGCGCCTTCATGTGACGCACTGCTGGCAGCAGGCAATTCACCGTGCCGTGCAGATTGACAGCAAACGTCTTTTCGAAATCCTCCCGGTGCATGTCCTCGCCGTGGACGGGGATGTAGACGCCGGCGTTCAGTACCGCCAAAGCCATCGAGCCGTGTTCGTATTCGATGGCAGCTAAAATACGTTCCATGTCGCGCGGATCGGTGACGTCTCCGTCTAGCACGATGATCTTTCCGGGACCGGGCGATTCATGCTGCAGGTGCACGAGCTTTTCATGGTCTCGCGCCGTCACGACGACGTTAAAACCTTCCTGGACCAGTTTCAGCGCCAGCGCCCGGCCAATGCCGGAACTTGCTCCTGTCACCCAGGCAAGACCCAATTCGGGGTGCGCAACAAAATCGGTCATCGGTCTTCCTTTCCTGCTGAACATCGCGCCGATGCCGCAACAGGGCATCACGAAATAATACGCGCTGAAATGCAGTTTGTTCCGATATTCTGGCCATTCCGGGGCGGTGGCTCAACCGATGAGATCGCCGATCAGTTGCCGGGAGGAGCCGGTCAGTTTCAACGGCGCGTCCGAGACCGCAAACCCGATGCACGGCACTTCGCTTTCGGCCTTTGGCCGGTGATCGACGCTCTCGTCGGCCACCGAAATATCCCCCTTGCCGAAGCGTCCGCGCACATCGTTGAAAGCGCCGTCAAGCACCAGCAGCAGTTCATAACCCTGATGGGTATGTGCCGGTACGGCGCGTCCGGGGCGAAGCCAGAAAAAGCTGACATCGCAACCGTCAATCTTGCCGACATTGAATTCCTTGAAGCCGGGCAGCTTTCGTTTCCACGGCATGTCCTCCCCCTCGAATCCGACAAGCTCGCGGATGGCTTTTGGGAAAAGTGCGTTCGTCGGACGCTCGGTCTGTTTTGCAGTGACATCGATGGGAGGTGCGGAGAAGATCGCGTTCAGAATGTCGTCCCTCGACGCCAACGCAGCGGGTTCCATCTTTTCCAGCGCATCGCCCGCGGCTGTTTCAAAGTCGATGACTTTCGCGCGGTTGACGGACTTCATTTCCAGATGCGCCTCGACAAGCACACGCGCGGGCTCTGGCAGGATGCCTGCAGCATACCGCGCCATCAAGGCATCCACCATGTCGAGCTGAAAATCAGCCATGAATTGCAGCACCTGTTTTGCTGGTTGAGCCCCTGGACCGTATCGCCTCATTACGTGCAGGGTCAAGAATCGGATCACCGCGTTCGAAGCCGTACTCTGGTTTGCGGGGTCAATTTTTGCCCGTGACGTAGCCCTGTTGAAACGCTATTTCTTGCTTCGACGGCCAGCGCGGTCGAAAAGACACTATTATTTCGGACGTTTGGATCGTCACTCAACGATCGGAACGATCCGTGCCAACACCTGTTCAACCAGGCTCCGGCCTGGACCATTGCCCGCCAATCCAAGAGGTCTTCTCATGCCCGTCCTGCCATCCGTTCTCGATGCCATCGGCAATACGCCGCTGATCCGCCTGAAGGGCGCATCCGAGGCAACGGGTTGCAACATTCTCGGCAAGGCGGAGTTCCTCAATCCCGGCCAGTCGGTCAAGGATCGCGCGGCGCTGTCGATCATCCGCAATGCGGAGCGGTCCGGTCAGTTGAAGCCGGGCGGCGTCATCGTCGAAGGCACGGCCGGCAATACCGGTATCGGTCTTGCGCTGGTGGCGCAGGCGCTGGGCTATCGCACGGTCATCGTCATTCCGGAAACGCAGAGTGAGGAAAAGAAGGACGCCATTCGCCTTCTTGGGGCCGAACTGGTGGAAGTGCCGGCTGTGCCCTACAAGAACCCGAACAACTACGTGAAGCTCTCCGGCCGTCTCGCCGCCGAACTGGCCAAGACCGAGCCGAATGGCGCGATCTGGGCCAACCAGTTCGACAATGTCGCCAACCGTGATGCCCATGTGGAAACCACCGCGCCGGAGATCTGGCGCGATACTGACGGCAAGATCGACGGTTTCATCTGCGCCGTCGGCTCGGGTGGCACGCTCGCCGGCGTTGCCCAAGGGCTTCGATCGTTCAACCCGGACGTCAAGATCGGCCTTGCAGACCCGGAAGGTGCCGCGCTCTACAATTTCTATGCGAACGGTGAACTGAAGGCTGAAGGCAGCTCGATCACCGAGGGTATCGGTCAGGGGCGTATCACTGCCAATCTCGAAGGCTTCACCCCGAATTTTTCGTATCAGATCTCCGATTCGGAGGCGGTTTCCGTGGTGTTCGATCTGGTCGAAAACGAAGGCCTCTGTGTCGGCGGCTCCTCCGGCATCAATGTCGCAGGCGCTATTCGCCTCGCAAAAGATCTGGGTCCCGGACATACCATCGTGACGATCCTCTGCGACTATGGTAACCGCTATCAGTCGAAACTGTTCAATCCGGCGTTTCTGAAGTCGAAGGGCCTGCCCGTCCCGGCATGGCTGACACGAAACTCCGGAATCACGGTGCCATACGAACCTGCCGGATAAGCATCCCATGACAACGACTGCCCTTTTTCGTGACGACTTCTACCTTTCAACAGCAGAAGCGGTCGTGACGGGGATAGGGCCAGACGGTGGGATCGAACTCGACCAGACCTGTTTCTATGCAACGTCGGGTGGCCAGCCCGGCGATAACGGTTTCCTCGAGCGCGCCGACGGCAGCCGAATCGAGATCGCCACGACCCGTCACGGCGAAACCAAGGACATCATTTTCCACATGCCGGCCGCCGATCAGCCTGTGCCGGAGGTCGGCGAAAAGCTGGTGCTGCATATCGACTGGCCGCGCCGCTACAAGCTGATGCGCATGCACACGGCCTGCCATCTCCTGTCCGTCGTCTGCCAGTATCCGATCACCGGCGCCGCTGTCGGCGAGGACGAGAGCCGGGTGGATTTCGACATGAGCGAAACCATCGACAAGGATGTCGTGACCGCCGACATGATGGCGCTGGTCGAGGGTAATCATCCGATCTATCTGCAATGGATCACCGACGCGGAACTCGCCGCCAATCCCGATATCGTCAAATCCAAGAATGTCCGGCCACCGATGGGGCTCGGCCGTGTCAGCCTTGTCTGCATCGGCGAGAATGCTTCCATCGACAGCCAGCCCTGCGGCGGCACGCATGTTTCGGAGACACAGGAAGTCGGCCAGATTTTCATCGCCAAGATCGAAAAGAAGGGCAAGGAAAACCGCCGTTTCCGCATCCGCTTCGGCACGCCGGAAGCAAGCCCCGCCCTCTGACCGGAGAGATCCATCATGTCTGAACAGAAGAGCGCATTCGTCGTGTCCGCGGATTGGCTGCAGGAGCGTCTGGGCGATCCCACGATGAAGATCGTCGATGCCTCCTGGTATCTGCCGGCGCAGAATCGCGATCCGAAGGCGGAATATGCCGCCGCGCATATTCCGGGTGCCGTGTTCTACGATCAGGACCTGATCGCAGACCCCGACAGCGGCTTGCCCCACACCATCCCCTCGCCCATGGCCTTTGCCGATGCCGTCGGCAAGCTCGGGCTCAGCGATACCGACACGATCGTCGTTTATGATGGCCCCGGCATTTTCACGGCACCCCGCGTATGGTGGCTTTTGCGCACCATGGGCGCGACCTCGGTCTTCGTCCTCGATGGCGGCATGGATGGCTGGAAGGCGGAAGGGCGGCCGGCAACGACCGAGGTGCCACACCCCGCGCCTGCGACCTTCCGCCCGACCTTCAACGCCAGCGCCGTCACTTCCTTTGACCAGATGACCACGATCGTTGCCAATGGCGACCGCCAGATCGCCGATGCCCGCGGTGCCGGCCGGTTCACCGGAGAGGAGGCTGAGCCACGTGCCGGCATGCGCTCCGGCCACATGCCGGGTGCCAGAAGCCTGCCCTCGGGCGTCTTCTCGACAGGCGGCAAGCTGAAGTCTCTGGACGCTTTGCGCGAAACCATTGAGGGCGCCGGCATCGACCTCGACAAACCTGTTGTCACTACGTGCGGGTCTGGCGTCACTGCTGCCATCATCATGTTGGCGCTGCAATCGCTGGGACATACGAGTAACACGCTTTATGATGGCTCCTGGTCCGAATGGGGCAGCCGAGCGGATACATCAGTCGTTACCGGAAAAGAGTGAACGGCATGGCAGAGACTGCAGGAATCGAACCGCTGGACGTTCACGTCACAGAACTGGAAATGCTCGCGCCGCCGAAGCAGAGCCTTCCTTTTCCAGTCAATATCCAGACCGCCCTCATGCGCGTGCCGGAAATCCCACTGCCCTTCTATCGCTTCCTCTATCTGCAGGTCGGCCGGCGCTGGACCTGGGTCGACCGGCTGCGCCTGAGCGATGAAGACCTGACGGCAACGCTGCACGACAAGCGCAATTCCGTGACGGTGCTCTACGTCAATGGCGCGCCAGCTGGCTTCTTCGAGTTGCTCCAGGTGGACAAGGATATCGTCGAACTCTCCCATTTCGGCCTGTTCGAACATGCGCTTGGCCTCGGGCTTGGCAAATGGTTCCTGCTGCAGACCCTCTATGCCGCGTGGAGTTCCGATCCGAAAAAGGTGCGTGTGGCCACCAACACGCTCGATCACCCCCGTGCCTTGCAGCTTTACCAGCGCTTTGGCTTCAACCCGGTATCAACCCGAGACGCAAAAGTCCTGCCGCTGAGCGACGACGAACTTCTGGCACTCTCGCGCACGCTTTGACGATCGGTTACCGGCAAGAATCGGGTGTCGCCGACCTGGTACGCATGGCATGTCCTCCGGCATCCAAACCGGAGGAAAACCGATGTCCCTGCGCTATAAGCCCATGCCAAGCGATATTGCCGCTCGCTACCGCCGCCTTGAACCCGATGCCTATGGCATGGTGCCGGAACGGCATGTCTCCGATGGACAGGGTATGCCCTGCCGCCATTGCCTGGCGAACATCGCCGCCGGCGATTCCTATCTCATCCTCGCCTATCGCCCCTTCCCGGCGCTTCAGCCCTATGCCGAAACCGGCCCGATCTTCCTGCATGCCGAGGAGTGCCCGGCCTATGCCGGCGGCGCGGAGGTTCCATCGATCCTGAGGACCAGAAAGGATTATCTGCTGCGGGGCTATAGCGCCGACGATCGCATCGTCTACGGCAGCGGCGCCGTCACGGCCGTGGAGGATGTGCCGAAGCGCGCCAGTGAACTGCTGGAGCGCGCGGATATTGCCTATGTGCATGTGCGCTCGGCGCGTAACAACTGCTATCAGTGCCGGATCGAGCTTGCATGAAAAGGGCCGGAAATCCCGGCCCTTGCAGATGTTCCGGGAAGCGATGGTGATCAGGCGATCTTCAACAGTGCTTCCGGTGCGTGGTTCTCGTAACCCAACGCTTCCGCCACCGCCTTGTTGGTGACGCGGCCCTTGTGGACGTTGAGGCCAGCGCGCAGGTGCCGGTCCTCGGCAATCGCCTTCAGGCCGCGGTCGGCAAGCTGCAGACCGTAGAACAGCGTCGCATTGTTCAGTGCATGCGCCGATGTGACGGGCACCGCGCCCGGCATATTGGCGACGCAATAGTGCACGACGCCATCGACTTCGTAGGTCGGGTCGGAATGTGTCGTCGCATGCGATGTCTCGAAGCAGCCGCCCTGGTCGATGGCGACATCGACGATGACGGCGCCCTTCTTCATGCCGGAGAGCATTTCGCGCGTCACCAGCTTCGGTGCGGCTGCACCTGGAATCAGCACGGCACCGATGACGAGATCGGCCGAGAAGACTTCCTCTTCCAGTGCATCGATGGTCGAAAACCGGGTGTGGACACGACCGCCGAAGATATCGTCGAGCTGGCGCAGGCGCGGGATCGATCGGTCGAGAATGGTCACATCAGCGCCGAGGCCAACGGCCATGCGGGCCGCATGCAGGCCGACGACGCCGCCACCGATGACGGTGACCTTGGCCGGCAGAACGCCAGGCACACCGCCGAGCAGGATGCCGCGTCCGCCATTGGCTTTCTGCAGCGACGTGGCGCCAGCCTGGATCGCCAGACGTCCGGCAACTTCCGACATCGGTGCAAGCAACGGCAGGCCGCCACGATCATCCGTCACCGTTTCATAGGCGACAGCGGTAACGCCGGAGCCGAGCAGACCCTTGGTCTGCTCCGGATCGGGAGCGAGGTGGAGATAGGTATAGAGAAGCTGACCGTCGCGAAGCTGTGCGCATTCGGCGGGCTGCGGCTCCTTGACCTTGACGATCATATCGGCTTTTTCAAACACATCCTTGGCGGATGCGACAATCTTGGCGCCGGCAGCGCGGTAGGCGTCATCCTCAGCGCCAATTCCTGCCCCCGCCTTGGTTTCGATGATCACATCATGGCCATGGGCCACATACTCCCGGACCGATCCGGGGGTGAGCCCGACACGATATTCATGGTTTTTGATTTCCTTCGGGCAACCGACACGCATCCTCGCGTTCCTCTCCTCTGCGGCTTTCGCCATTGCTGTTGGACACCATAAGGGATCAGAAACAGCGCCGCATGTCCTTGCAAAGACGATGGAGCTCGCGATAATCTTCCGTGAGTTATTGCGCAAATAGGCAGAAAGTTCGCAGGATATTCGAATGTCGATGATGGATGCAATTGATGCTGCGATCCTGCGGATTCTTCAACAGAATGGCAGGATCGCGAATGCCGAGCTTGCCGAGCGCGTTGGCCTGTCCGCTTCCGCCTGCTCGCGCCGGGTCGATATTCTCGAAAAATCCGGCGTGATCAGCGGCTATCACGCCCGCCTGTCGCACAAGGCACTCGACTACCGGATCATGGTGATCGTCCATATCTCGCTGTCGGGCCAGTTCGCCAAGACGCTGACGGAGTTCGAGGCGGCGGTCAAACTCTGTCCGAATGTGCTCGTGTGCTACCTGATGTCGGGCGAGTACGATTATATCCTGCGCGTCGCGGCGAAGGACCTCGAAGACTATGAGCGAATCCACCGTGACTGGCTGTCGGCCCTGCCGCATGTGGTGAAGATCAATTCCAGCTTTTCGCTGCGAGAGGTGATCGATCGCCCGAATGTCGGCGTCTGAACGATCGGGGGTCAGAGATTGCCGACTACGCAGTTTCGGCCTTTGCGCTTGGCCTCGTAGAGGCGCGCATCCGCCTTGGCCAGCAGGTCCATCGCAGTTGAACCGTCGATCGGTGCCGATGCAATGCCGATACTGATCGTCACCGTTGAATGATCAGCGGTCATGACATCGCTCATGACACGCAGCCGCAAATCCTCTGCACGGGTAACGGCCTTGATGTGATCGAGACCTTCGCAGAGCACGACGAACTCCTCGCCCCCATAACGAAACAGCCGATCGCCCTGCCTTAATCCAGATTGTATCGCCGCGGCGATCGCTTTCAAGACCTGGTCCCCCTCGATATGTCCGAACCGGTCGTTGATGCTCTTGAAGTGATCGGCATCGATGATCATCAAACTGGCAGGATTTCCTGACGTGACTGCGCTGCGGATCAGTCGCGGCGCCTCGAATTCGAAGCGGCTACGATCGAGAACGCCCGTCAGCATGTCTCTTCCCGACTTCGACAAAAGGTCCTCGTAGCGCTCACGGAAAGTCAGCGTGTTGAATATGTCGCCAATCGGTTGTTGCGAAACCGGGAGGGCAATATGGCTAGACAGGCGCAGATAGGCTCCGAGTATGACCGAATAGAAGACCGCCGCTCCCATCTTTGCGATCCAGCCACCCCAGAAAACGTCCATCGGCACGCCGTTGATGGCATGCAACGCGATAAAGAATCCGGTCTGGTCGAAGGTCAGAACCACCGCGCCACAGATCAGGAAGCGCAATGTCAGGGATTTCCGTACCCAGCGCCCGATCCGCTCGTAGAGCAGGATGATGATGAGCGAATCCAGATAGAGCAGCAGTGTGCCCCACAGCATCAGCCAGCCCATCTCGTCGATAAACGTCAGGTCGGCGGTGCGTTCCGGCGCGATCATGACCGTATCATGCAATCGCAGGATGAAGCCAAGTCCGAGTGTCAGGAAATTTCCCGCCAGAAGACCATAGATCGGCTGGCGCACCATTGCCGCATCCTCCTTCACGTAGAGAAGGAGGATCATCAACAGCTTGCCGGAAAACAGAACCGCCGAGCCCGGTGAGATGACACCGAACGGCAGTTGGACGTAAAACACGGCCGCAAGATATGTTTCGATGAAATGCATGACGCCGAGCGCCGCAATGAAAACACCGATACCCAGACGATGGCGCAGGTGCAGCAGCGCGAGCATGATCACGACATAGACGAGACCTTCGCAGAGAAACAGGACTATGTTGGTCATCGGCAGTCGTTCACCCGGATTTGCTTCCCGGTTCTATAAAGACCAAGTTTGAAGAAAAGTTTATGAGTTTACCCGCATCGCGTGTCCAATGCGCTTTGAGTGCTTATCGCACTCAATTGTCAGTGGTGTCGATGGCGAAATTTAGCGACCGGCAGATCATCAATCTGAGATCGAGACGTCGAAGCAACCATCAAACTTGGCGGGAAACGGCATCGTCGGAAAATAGAGACGGGCCGTGCTGGTCGATGATCTGGTGGCCCTTACGCAGCGTTGCGTCGATCACGTCCTGCTCCGAGCTGAAAAGGTCCGCACGAATGAAGGTGCGCACTTTCGTCACCCCATCGACTTCCTTTTCCACCGAGCCGGCCAGCCGGAACTGCGCGCCTTCGCGCTTCGGTGTCGCGCGGATCACGCAATCCGCATAGGCTTCGGTCTTGCCTCCGCCGGACGCATTTGCGTCCTCTTTGGAGCCACCCGAAAGTCCGAACAATTTTGAAAAAAACGAAGCCATGCGGAAGACTTACCCACGGCAAACCGGCCTGTCAAAGGTTAAGTTTTGGCAAGATGTGCGGTGTATCCTCAAGTTCGGGAAACAGGCGCTAAAGCGATCATGACAGCAGATTTCGAAGCAATCGCATCGGTCCGGGATATCGACGACGGGCTTGCACATCGCGAATCGGCGTTTCCGGATATCCGTCCGGGCCTTGCCAAGGAAATCGTCTGGGCAGATCCTTCCGCGAAAAATCGCACGCCACTCGCCATCGTCTATATCCACGGCTTTTCCGCCTCGAAGGGCGAGGTTAGGCCCCTGCCCGATCGGATTGCAGAGGCACTGGGCGCCAACCTGTTTTACACCCGCCTCGCTGGCCATGCCCGCAGCGGCGATGCCATGACGGAGCCCACTGTCGAAGACTGGGAAAATGACATGGCCGAAGCCCTGACGATCGGGGCGCGGATCGGCGAACGGACATTGATCATCGCGACCTCCACCGGCGCCTCGCTCGCCACATGGGCCTTGGCGAACCCGGTTCTGTCGGCCCGCGTTGCCGGCGCGGTCTTTCTGGCGCCGAACTATCGGATCAAGGGACGCGGTGCCTTTCTCCTGACGGCACCGCTTGCAGCGATGACCGCCCGTCTCATTCTCGGCCCTCACCGCTCCTTCACCCCCAGAAACGATCTGCACGCCGCCTACTGGACGACCCGCTATCCGGTGCGGGCACTGCTGCCGATGGCACGTCTGGTCAAGATCGTCAGCACGCTGTCATACGAGAACATCCGCGTGCCGGCACTTTTCCTGCATTCGTCCCGCGACCAGGTAATCGATCACAGCCGCACGCAGGTTGTCGCGGAACGCTGGGGCGGACAGGCGACGCTGCTTGATCCCGGCGATATCGGTGATCCGCACGGCCATGTCATTGCCGGCGACGCACTGTCGCCGAACACCACCAAAAGCCTGATCGGCATCATCCTGAATTGGTTCAGGAAAGACGTTCAAAAGGCAGATATTGCTTCATAAAATGATATCATATCAAATGACGAGATTGGCTAGTATCTCGTTGTCTGTGATATCCTGATAGCGCAGCCCGGCACCATCGAACGCAGCCTTCAACCGTGGGAAATTCTCCGGATTCCTGGTTTCAATGCCGATCAGGATCGAGCCGAAATTGCGCGCCGACTTCTTCAGATATTCGAACCGCGCGATATCGTCCTCTTCTCCGAGCAAGCCGAGAAAGTCCTTCAACGCACCGGGACGCTGCGCCATCCGCAGGATGAAATATTTCTTCAGGCCCGCATGCCGCATGGCCCGTTCCTTCACATCCGGCAGGCGCTCGAAATCGAAATTGCCACCCGACACCACCGCCACGATCGTCTTGCCTTCGATCCGCTCCCGGCCGAGTGCCTCTAACGCAGTGATTGACAAGGCCCCCGCCGGCTCAAGCACGACACCCTCGACATTGAGCATATCGGTGATCGTGACGCAGATGGCGTTTTCCGCCAGAAGCAGAACCTGATCCGTCGAGAAACGCCGGAGCGCTTCGAAATTCAAATCACCGATCCGCCCGACCGCCGCGCCATCGACGAAGTTATCGACCTGATCGAGTGTCACCACCGAGCCAGCTTCAATGCTGCGCCTAAGGCTTGGCGCTCCCTCTGGCTCGCAGAAGATGAAGGCTTCCGGGGACACGACGTCCTTTAGATATCCGGTCATACCGGCCGATAGTCCGCCACCGCCGACCGGCATGATGACGAGGTCGGGAACGGTGCCTTCGGGAAGTTGCTCCATGATTTCGGCCGCAACCGTCGCCTGCCCCTCGATGATGTCGGCATGGTCGAACGGCGGCACCATCACGCCGTCGATTGCATCGACGTGATCGCGGGCCGCCTGGTAGCACTGGTCGAAGAAGTCGCCGACCAACTTGATGCTGATGAACTCGCCGCCGAACATCCGCGTCTTGTCGATCTTCTGCTGCGGTGTCGTCACCGGCATGAAAACCACGCCCGGCACGCCGAAATGCCGGCAGACGAAGGCAAAGCCCTGTGCGTGATTGCCGGCCGAGGCGCAGACGAACGTCTTGCCCGTGCCACCCGCCGCGATCACCTTGCGGAAGAAGTTGAAGGCTCCGCGAATCTTGTAGGAGCGCACCGGCGAGAGATCCTCGCGCTTCAGGTAGATCGTCGCGCCATAGCGCGCGCTCAGATGCTCGTTAAGCTGCAGTGGCGTTGCCGGAAACAGCGCGCGCAGAGCCTCTGCGGCATCATCAACATCCTGCTTCATGGAATGCGGTCTTTCCTTCGGGTTCCTGTTGCCCTGCCTATGCCACAACACCCAGATTGAGGCCATCGGTATTCGCAAAATAACATGAGTTGTTTGATCATGTTTATTCATATCGAGGCCGCTTGACAGCGTCGGGCAAATCCCGAAAATCCGCGACCGAGGATCGGTCCTGTGGAGGAAAACATGTGCACCGGCAACAAGATCAGCGCTCTGGCTTACGCCGTCTGCGCTTCGGTGCTGATGCAATTTGCAGGCGGACCGGCAAGCGCTGGGCCGCTGGCGCAGGCAGCCGCGAAAGCCGAGGCCTTGGCCGCGGCGGGCGATACAGTCGGCGCCCACAATCTCCTTCGCTCCGCGGCGAGCGACTTTTCCGCCAAACTGCCCTTCTCGATCGCCAAGGCGGTGTTCGTGAAGGCCAGCCCGGATGGTTATGCGCGCTACGACCTGCGCGACGGCTCATCCTTCAAGCCGGGCGAGAAGCTCATCTCCTATATCGAACCGATCGGCTTGAGCTGGAAACCCGCCCCCGCCGGCAGCAAGAAACAGTCGCACTTCTCCGTCGACATGGACATTCTGAGCATCACGGGCGAGCAATTGGCGAGCCAGAAGGCAATCGGCGAATACACCTTCGCCAGCCTCGTCCCCAACCAGGAAATCTACGCCACCCTGACCACCGATGTCAGCGGCGGTGCGGCCGGAGATTATATCCTCCGCTTCCGTTTCAACGATCTCAACAACGGCAAATCCACCACTGTCGATCAGAAGTTCACGATCTTGGGACCAGTCGCCCAGCCCTGAAGATAGCCCTCAATTTTGCGCGGCGGCTTTCGCAGCCGCAATCGCCTCGATCATCGCCTTTACATCAAACTCCGCCGCGTCGAGCAGCGCTTCGTCTCGGGCGCGGATGACGAGATCCGTCGAGAACGACTTGCCGTCGAACTTCGGGTAGGAACCGATGCTGGTCTGCGGATGGGCTTTCTGCACCTCGCCGAGCGGCCCGCCGATATCGCCTTCGCCGAACGGCGACCTGACCGTGCGCGATTTCACCGCCGTTCCGGTTTCGAGCTGCGGCAGCAGCACATCCAGCATCGCCTGGAAAACCTGCGGCACACCGGCCATCACATGGACATTGCCGATGCTGAACCCCGGCGCCGTCGAGACGGCGTTGGGTATATGCCGCGCGCCGTTCGGCATGCGCGCCATGCGCCGGCGCGCTTCCGTGAATTCCATACCGCGACGCTCGTACATGGCAGCCAGCAGCGTCATGGCTTCCGGATCATGGATACATTCGACGCCGAAGGCACGCGAAATGGCGTCGGCGGTAATGTCGTCATGGGTCGGCCCGATCCCGCCGGAGGTGAAGACATAGTCGTAACTGCCCCTGAGTGCGTTGAGTGCAGCCACGATCGCCGGCTCGTCATCGGCGACGATACGCACTTCCTTGAGATCGATGCCGGCGATGGTCAGCATTTCCGCGAGATGGCCGATATTCTTGTCCTTGGTGCGTCCGGAAAGCAGTTCGTCGCCAATGGCGAGCATGGCGGCCGTGACGATTTTTTCGCTGGTCATTGCAAATTCCCTGGTTTGCGACTGTGATCGTTCAGTCAAAAATCCTGCTGTCTACTATTATCGAACAGTCTGTTATCCGCATGGGTTCGGACAGAGCCTGCATGAACTGGTAAAACGCTCTCCAGAGGCAATCAAGCAGCATTGCCAGATCAAGGAGAAGACGATGGCTAAGGTACTGGTGCTTTACTATTCCGCTTATGGACATATCGAAACGATGGCCTATGCCGTGGCCGAGGGTGCAAAGTCGGCAGGCGCCGATGTCACCGTCAAGCGCGTCCCGGAACTTGTTCCGGAAGATGTCGCCAAGGCGTCGCATTTCAAGGTCGACCAGAAGGCCGAGATCGCCAAGCCGGATGAACTGGCCGAATACGACGCCGTCATCTTCGGCGCCGGCACCCGTTACGGCACGGTCGCCTCGCAGATGCGCAACTTCGTTGACCAGACCGGTGGTCTATGGATGAAGGGTGCGCTGGTCGGCAAGGTCGGCTCGGTTTTCACGTCCTCCGCCACGCAGCACGGCGGTCAGGAAACCACCATCCTCGGCTTCATCCCCACGCTCATGCATCACGGCATGGTCGTTGTCGGCCTGCCCTACGCGTTCCAGGGCCAGATGGGCCTTGAGGAAGTCAAGGGCGGCTCGCCCTATGGCGCTTCGACGATCACCGGCGGGGACGGCGCACGCCAGCCCTCCGAAGTCGAACTGGAAGCAGCCCGTTACCAGGGCGCCCATGTCGCCAAGATCGCTGCAAAGCTTTCCGCATAAGCGACCGGACACGGTTTGCTGGACCTCAAGGGCGGCCGCAAGGTCGCCCTTTTTAATGCCTGAGGCTCAGCAACAGCCACCGAATACAATTCCCGCTCGTTTCGTGTTAGGCTGCTTCGCCCGGACGAGAGACGATAAATCAGCGACACGCATTCCGGCATCTGGAACGATTGGCCTCGACCGGCCGTTCCGTCCGGTCAGACCGCAAGCCATGATGGCATTCGAATGCGGCGCGCTTTCAGGGAGCAGGACATGACGAGAGTGGTATACGCAGTCGTTCAGCATGATGGTGGGTGGGCCTACAAGCTCGCCGATGTTTTCTCCGAATCCTTTCCGACCCGGGAAATGGCGCTCGCCGCTGCCCGCGCCGCGGCCGCCGAACAGCAGGTGGGCGGCGATGATGAGGAAATCAGCTTTCAGGATCAGGACGGGCACTGGCATTTTGAACATGCCGATGGTGGCGATCGTCCGGAAGCTGTCGTCGACGATCGCTGAATGACCGCGAAGCCGTCCGGCACGTCGCTGTTGTGAAATCGAGTGCCCCTCTCCGGCGCCGAAGAGGGGCAAATTTGTTTCGTGATGAAAACGCCGAGTTTCCCTCCCTCGGCAAGGCGATTTAGTCTGTGCTCGCGCCCCAGATCAATCGAAACCCTTTATTAACCTTCACGCGTAGGGTTAATGGCCTCTGGCGTCGCTCTGTCGCAATCGACCGACTCAGGTTGCCGTTTCGAGCAATCCCGCCTGACGGAACCACTCATCGACGCTTGCCTGCACTGCGGCTTTCGCCTCGTCGAGTGTATCGGCGGACTGGAAATCATAGCGCAGCGTGCCGTTGCAGCCGGAGACCATCCATTTCCAGTTGTTCTGGCCATCATGCTGCAGCACGAAGGCTAACTGGTTCTGGCCGAGCATGCCGATATAGGATCGGTTTCGGAGTGGCTTCCACGTCAATGGGATTTCTTGCAGCACTGCAGCTTGGCCTTCTTGTTTCCTCTCAAATATAGGCTTCTGGCTGTTAACGCATAACCCTGTCGTTTGAGGGGTTTTTGCAAAACCGCATTGTTACCCAACGAACCGTAAATCACCGGCTGGCCAGTCTTTTCCGAGACAGGCACTTGACCTTGGCGCGCGGGTGTTTGAAAGAAAAGGAATGCGGACGTGGCGAAACTGGTAGACGCAAGAGACTTAAAATCTCTCGGAGAGATCTGTACGGGTTCGATCCCCGTCGTCCGCACCAGATCTCGAACCGTCGACGCCGCGTCTAACCGGAGCCTTGCACATGTCACTTCCCGAAAAAGCGTTTCCCGTTTCATGGGATCAGTTCCACCGCGACGCGCGCGCACTCGCATGGCGCCTCGCCGACAATGGCCGCACCTGGAAGGCCATCGTCTGCATCACGCGGGGCGGGCTCGTTCCGGCGGCCATCGTCTGTCGCGAATTGAACATCCGCCTGATCGAGACGGTTTGCGTCGCCTCCTATCATACCTATGATACGCAGGGAGAGATGTACGTGCTCAAGGGTATCACGGAGGAACTGAAGGCCAATGAGGGCGAAGGCATCCTGATCATCGACGATCTGACCGACACCGGCCGTACGGCAGCGATCGTCCGTGCCATGTTGCCAAAGGCGCATTTCGCGGCCGTCTATGCCAAGCCGCAGGGCCGTCCGCAGGTGGATACCTTTGTCACCGAAGTCAGCCAGGATACCTGGATTTATTTCCCCTGGGACATGGGCTTTACCTATCAGGAACCAATCGCGAAGGGTTCGCGCGGCTGATTGCGAGCCGCTGGTATCTTATTACAGCGGCAGCGGCGTTTTTTTTCATCATCGTTCGCGAATATTCACTGGTTTTCAAGACGCTACACCTGATAAATTGAACCATCGTCGCAGCGATGACAAGAACCCGAGGCGGATCGCAGGCGCCGCCGGAACGGGTCGAACGGGGGTGGATCATTGTGCCAAGGTTTTTTGCTTCGACCATCGTCGGTGCCTGCTTTTGGGCGCTCCAACTTGCCCCATCCTCCGCAAATGACGTCCATGTTGCGGCGGTAACCGCCTATGTCGAGGCCAATGTGCGGCGCTGGATTCAGGACCCCGTCATTATCGACGGGATCAATGATCAGAACGAACTGCATGCACATCTCACCCAGTTCGACATCGAGACCATGGATGCCAACTGGAAGATCGAATTTGCAAGCAACAACCGCCCCCTCATCGACTCTGTCCTGAATAATGCGCTTTCGAAATTCCTCAAGGAAAAGCAGGCGGATTCTGACGGTGTCATCACCGAAATCTTCGTCATCGATGCCAAGGGCCTGAGCATCGGCGAGAGCGAGGTGAGTTCCGATTACTGGCAGGGCGACGAGCTGAAGTGGCAGAAGACTTATCTTGTCGGCCCGGATGTCCTGTTTGTCGATCGGCAGGAAAAGGATGAATCGACGCAGATGCTGCAATCACAGGCCAGCATGACCATTTCCGACCCGAAGACCGGGCAGCCCATCGGTGCGATCACTGTCGGCATCAATCTCGACGCCCTGTAATTGTGAAACCGAAGAAATGCGGGCGCGCTGGCGAAAGTGACAGCCTTATGTGCCAACCCTTCGGCGCACGACGCTGAAAACGAACGCGAATCACATTTATCCACGGCCCACATTTGGCGTAGCTTGGCTATGGCGGAAGCTCGCGAGGGTTAATTCTCTATTGTTTTTCACCCGCAAAATCTCACTTTTTCCACATGCCCCTGCGGCAAGCCCTGAGGCCTCGCGAGCAAGCATCTGATTTTGCTGGATTTGCCTGATGTCCCCGTTTTCCACAGGTAGCACACACAACATCTGGTGTTCATAAATACGGCACAAACCAGCCCTTGACGGAATCGGGTCCGATACCGTTAATGGATTTCACGTTGCGGCGGCGGCGGGACCGGAAAGTTACGAGGCCGGTTCATTTCAGAAAAAATCGTCTGTGTATCAGGCGGCCCTGGTGGATGATCCGCCGGTCGCGACGGTTATTTTTTGTGATCTCCCCAGGCGCCAAACACGTCACAAAACGCTGGCGTAAAGAAGTTGTTAATACTATATTTAGTGTTTGCAGCGAAAATCAGCACAAGATACAGGGTTACCCGAGACGGGTTTCCCACTCAGATCGGAAACTGGAACTGGCTGCGCGACCTCCCGTGCGGCCGGACGGAAATAATTGTGCCTTGAGCCTCCTTCGGTTCAGGCATGCGGCAAACAAAGGACAAGGGACAGATGCAGATCGAACGTCGTTTCACCAAGGCAGGCCAGTCGGCCTATGCCGAGATTGAGTTCCGCAAGGCCATCAGCGAGATCAAGAATCCCGATGGCTCGATCGTGTTCCGCCTTGCCGATATCGACGTGCCCGCGCAGTTCAGCCAGGTTGCCGCCGACATTCTCGCCCAGAAATATTTCCGCAAGGCCGGCGTTCCCGCACGCCTGAAAAAGGTCGAGGAAAATTCCGTTCCGTCCTGGCTGTGGCGCTCCGAGGCCGACCTCGCCGCCATGAAGGATCTCCCGAAGGAAGAACAGTACGGTTCCGAAACCGACGCCCGCCAGGTTTTCGATCGTCTGGCCGGTACCTGGACCTATTGGGGCTGGAAGGGCAACTATTTCGCCTCTGAAGAAGACGCCCTCGCCTTCCGTGACGAGCTTGCCTACATGCTCGCCACCCAGCGCGTCGCGCCGAACAGCCCGCAGTGGTTCAACACCGGCCTGCACTGGGCCTATGGCATCGACGGCCCCGGCCAGGGCCATTTTTATGTCGACCCCTTCACCGGCAAGCTCGTCAAGTCGAAGTCGTCCTACGAGCATCCGCAGCCGCATGCCTGCTTCATCCAGTCCGTCGGTGACGACCTCGTCAACGAAGGCGGCATCATGGACCTGTGGGTGCGCGAAGCCCGCCTGTTCAAGTACGGCTCCGGCACGGGCTCCAACTTCTCCTACCTGCGCGGCGAAGGCGAAAAGCTGTCCGGTGGCGGCAAGTCGTCGGGCCTGATGTCCTTCCTCAAGATCGGCGACCGCGCCGCCGGCGCCATCAAGTCGGGCGGCACCACCCGACGTGCGGCCAAGATGGTCGTCGTCGATATCGATCACCCGGATATCGAGGAATACATCAACTGGAAGGTCAAGGAAGAGCAGAAGGTTGCCGCCCTCGTCACCGGCTCGAAGATCGTCTCCAGGCACCTGAAGGCGATCATGAAGGCCTGCGTGAATTGCGCTGGTGATAACGGCGCCTGCTTCGATCCGAACGAGAACCCGGCCCTCAAGCGCGAAATCCGCGCCGCCAAGAAGGATCAGGTGCCGGAAAACTATATCCAGCGCGTCATCCAGTTCGCCAAGCAGGGTTACAAGGACATCGAGTTCAAGACCTACGACACCGACTGGGATTCGGAAGCCTATCTCACCGTGTCGGGCCAGAACTCCAACAACTCCGTCTCCCTGAAGGACGATTTTTTGCGCGCCGTGGAAGCGGATGGTGACTGGAACCTCACCGCCCGCAAGGACGGCAAGGTCATGAAGACGCTGAAGGCGCGCGACCTGTGGGAATCGATTTCCTACGCTGCCTGGGCATCGGCCGATCCGGGCCTGCATTTCAACACGACCATGAACGACTGGCACACCTCGCCGGCCGCAGGCTCGATCCGCGCCTCCAATCCGTGCTCGGAATACATGTTCCTCGACGACACTGCCTGCAACCTTGCCTCGCTGAACCTGCTTCAGTTCAAGGATGCCGCCACCAAGAACATCAATATCGGCGATTACGAGCATGCCGTGCGCCTCTGGACGCTGGTGCTTGAAATCTCGGTGATGATGGCGCAGTTCCCGTCGCGGGAAATCGCCGAGCGCTCCTATGAATACCGCACGCTCGGCCTCGGTTACGCCAATATCGGCGGTCTCTTGATGTCGTCGGGCATTCCCTACGATTCGACTGAAGGCCGCGCCATCGCCGGTGCGCTCACCGCGATCATGACCGGCGTCTCCTATGCGACCTCGGCCGAAATAGCCGCCAAGCTCGGTCCGTTCCCCGGCTTCAAGCCGAACCGCGAATCGATGCTGCGCGTCATCCGCAACCATCGCCGCGCCGCCCATGGCGAGACGCAAGGCTATGAAAGCCTGTCGGTCAACCCGGTCGCGCTCATCCATGCCGAATGCCCGGATCAGGCCCTGATCGCCCATGCGACCGCCGCCTGGGACAAGGCGCTCGAACTCGGCGAACAGCACGGTTATCGCAACGCCCAAGTCTCCGTCATCGCGCCGACCGGCACGATCGGCCTCGTCATGGATTGCGACACGACCGGCATTGAGCCAGACTTTGCGCTGGTGAAGTTCAAGAAGCTCGCCGGCGGCGGCTACTTCAAGATCATCAACCGCGCTGTTCCCGAAGCGCTGCGCACGCTCGGCTATTCGGAAAGCCAGATCGCCGAGATCGAGGCCTATGCCGTCGGTCACGGCAACATCAACCAGGCCCCCGGCATCAACCCCGGCTCTCTGCGTGCCAAGGGCTTTTCTGATGAGAAGATCGAGGCGATCAACGCCGCCACCAAGGCCGCCTTCGACATCAAGTTCGTCTTCAACCAGTGGACGCTCGGTGCCGACTTCCTGAAGTCGACGCTGAAAGTCTCCGACGAACAGCTGTCCGACATGAGCTTCAACCTGCTCGAGCATATTGGTTTCTCGAAGAAGGACATCGAGGCCGCCAACATCCATGTTTGCGGTGCGATGACGCTGGAAGGCGCGCCGTTCCTGAAAGCCGAACATCTGCCGGTGTTCGATTGCGCCAATCCATGCGGCAAGATCGGCAAGCGTTACCTCTCGGTCGAAAGCCATATCCGCATGATGGCGGCTGCCCAGCCGTTCATCTCGGGTGCGATCTCCAAGACGATCAACATGCCGAACGATGCGACCGTCGAGGATTGCAAGAACGCCTACATGCTGTCCTGGAAGCTGGCGCTGAAGGCCAATGCGCTTTATCGCGATGGCTCCAAACTCTCCCAGCCGCTCAACGCCTCGCTGATCGAGGACGAGGACGACGAGGATGCGCTGGAGGATTTCATCCAGCAGCCGGTTGCCGCTCAGGCCGTGACCGTCACGGAAAAGATCATCGAGCGCGTCATCGAGCGGGTCACCCGCGAGCGTGAAAAGCTGCCGAACCGCCGCCAGGGCTATACCCAGAAGGCGATCGTCGGTGGCCACAAGGTCTACCTGCGCACCGGCGAATTCGGCGATGGCCGCCTCGGCGAGATCTTCATCGACATGCA
This sequence comes from Rhizobium sp. Leaf453, assembly GCF_001425605.1. Classification (GTDB taxonomy): domain Bacteria; phylum Pseudomonadota; class Alphaproteobacteria; order Rhizobiales; family Rhizobiaceae; genus Pararhizobium. Next base: position 95,381 of record NZ_LMRG01000026.1, read on the forward strand.
CAAGGAAGGTGCCGCCTTCCGTGCAATGATGAACAACTTCGCCATCGCCATCTCGCTCGGCCTGCAATACGGCGTGCCGCTGGAAGAATATGTGGAGGCCTTCACCTTCACCAAGTTCGAGCCGGCCGGCATGGTTCAGGGCAATGACGCGATCAAGAACGCCACGTCGATCCTCGACTACGTGTTCCGCGAACTCGCCGTCTCCTACCTCAACCGCCATGACCTCGCCCATGTCGATACATCCGACTTCGGCAACACGGCGCTCGGCAAGGGCATCCAGGAAGGCAAGACCAACCTGATCTCCACCGGCTGGACCCGCGGCCACAAGCCGACGCTCGTCACCGGCGGCCAGATCGACCGCGCCGCCGGCGAACCGAAGGGTGCCGCCACCGCCGCCCCTGCCCGCGCCGCCTCCACCGGCACGGTGACAGCCTTCTCCGGCAACGCCGCCCGCAAGATCGAAACGGTTTCCTCCGTTGCGATCTCCACCTCCGAAATCGTCGCCTTCAAGCGCGATTACGAGGAACGCGCCGCCGAACTGGCCGAGGAAATCGCCGACGAGCACACGGTCGAGGCCGAACCCGACGTCACCGCCCTGTTCTCCGACAAGGCCGCCGCCGAAGCCGCCGCCGCCAAGGCCGATGCCAAGAAGATCGAAGCCGAACGCCGCATCCGCTCCATCGCGCAAGGCTACACCGGCAACATGTGCTCCGAGTGCCAGAATTTTACGATGGTGCGGAATGGCACGTGCGAGAAGTGCGACACATGTGGAAGTACAAGTGGTTGTTCTTGATTACTCCGTTTACTCCGTAGTTGCTAGCTCCTGTACGAAGACACTTCCTTAGAAGAAGATAGTCTGGGCGAAAGTCCGGACCATCTTTGGGGAATAGACCTCCGTGATCTGGCTGAAGCTGCGCGTTGCCAATTTGCGCTGAAGCGGCTTCAGCCAGATGTGGCACAGGGCTCATTTTTGGACCCAGCCAAAGGCTGGGCCTGCTCATTGTCTCAAATGATTCCGATTATGTTGAGTATGGCTGAACCAAGCAGAAGAGCCGCAGCTCCACGCTGTGGAGGTGTAGCCGGTGCGGAGTGCTCGAAACAATTTGGCGGTGCGCTTCGGTCGGGTTTCCCTTGATCACCGCTTATGCCGCTTGTCCTCGCTCGCATGACGACGTCAACCACACCGTTGTCGTCGAGAGCGTCATGAAGTTTCCCGGCAGAGCTTTCTGAACGGCACTTGGTCTCATCGCGCTCTATCCTAGCGATGAGGCCCTGCCTCTCGCTCATTGCCAGATTGATTGAGAAGTGCCCGCGCACGGCGCAGGCTTTTGACTTCAGGCTGAAGCTACGCGTTTCCAATTACACTGTAGCTGCTTCTCCCTGATGTGGCGCGACGTTTTTGAAACCAGGGTTCGGCCTGGGCTTCGTCAATCCGACCTTCGTCAAATCGTCTTCGCCGGAAGGTGACCGTCGGTTCGCAATCGAACTTCGGCAACACCTTTTTGAGGATCGTCAAACAGCTCGACGAAATGATTGCGTTTTTCCACTCTCAAACCGGCTAATCAGGCTCTGGCTTACGTCGGCCTTTTTGGCAAAATCCGCTTGTAGCAGTCCAGCGATTGCCCTGCCCGCCCTCAAATGTTCGCGCTGAACAAGGGGGCAATTCTGCCTGTATGCCACCTGATACCTGCGCGGTATGCCGCTACGGACCCTTTTGGACTTTGAGGGCGTGCAACGAAGTATACAGTTACCCCTTTTTACGGACGTCGTCCTCGGCTGGGTCCTCACCAATTCGACCAGCCGGGGTCCGCCACCGAACACCCACACCGTGCTCCATGGTCGCACCGGTGAATTCAACCCCCTGCTGCTCATAGGCTTGCACGATTGCTTCGACGGTCTCCACCGTCGCATTTCCTCCGGACTCAAGGCGATTAATGGTCGGACGGGAAACTCTCGCGGCAACAGCAATCTGGCGCTGACTCCAGCTCAAAAGCGCTCGGGCGGCACGCAGAACGTCTGATGAAGGATTAATCGCCATAAGGCGAGAAACCCGCCTTCAAAAAAAATGTCAACATAGATTCATAATGACTTACATAGTTGACATTATGAATCATTTAATATTCAAGGTGCATCACTAAATCCTACCCGACTCTCTGTTGTTTTTAGAATCACCGTGAGGTTCCATGCCCGTTTCTCCTTCAGACCCACAAATTCCCTCGCCCCAGGAAATGATCGCCGCCTATCGTCGACTGGCCGACGACCTTGAACAATTCGCGATGCGAGGTCTAAAATCCATCTCGTCGAGCGCTACCATCACCGACTGGGTTATTGCCAAACGCGCAGTGCCCGTTCTCTTGGGCACTATCGCCGGGCACCCGCACATCAAAACTGGAAACGCGGGATTTACGACGGAGATCGTTTTTTGGGATCAGAACCAGAACGTCGCGAGAACTTTCAACCGTTGGTATCGCCTAGGCCGTCCTCTTGATGGAGGACCTAACCAATGAGACCCGACGAATCTCAAGATATGCTCGATGCCGCAATCAGAAACCTTTTAACAGCAACCGCCGAGGTCAATGCCGCGATCTCCAAATTTCCTGCCGAGCTGAGCCGGAGGGCCGCCCCGACTGCATTGGCCAGCAGCCCGAGACGGTTTCTGGTATTTTGCGCATTCGTGCGGCTGATGAAAAATCAGCAGCATTTCTTCACCTCTACGACATCAGTAATAGTGGTCCAAGTCCCAAGGGCTTGGCCGACGGACGACTTCGACTACGTCGCAGACCTCAGCTTCAAATCTGGAGACCGCAGCTCCTTGCGGTTTAAGTCCTTTTGCCATCCCTCAAGGACTAAAAAAGGTAATTGGGACTTCCAACCCAGCGCATACCTGGACGCACAGAAGGTGGTTGTCTTTCTCCCGAAGGGAGCTGAGCTGCATGCTGAGTTCAAAATATGCGCAGACACAAACGTCGAGTTGGAAATCCTTGATGACCGACATCTAGATAGCCTCGCTCGCCAAATGGAAGTCGGCCCGTTGTCGAAAGAAGACAAAGCACTTCTTTGTAAACAGGACCCTAGGTACATCGATGCTATCTTTCGGAAAGGTCGCTCGGCACGGTCTGCACTGGCAAGGCTCAAGGAATTAACTTCAAAAACCAGCAGTTCACGACGTGTCCTTCCGCTTACATCGTATGGCGCGGCAGGAACATGGGGCCTCGATCTAAAACGCGACCTGGAACTCTGGCGGGCCGGTGCGCTTCACTGGGCCGATGTTGATAAAGGAGTTCTGCTATACGGCCCGCCTGGTACCGGAAAGACCAGTTTTGCGATATCCCTCGCGTCGGAGTGCGGCGCTCACCTGGTTGAAGCCTCGCTCGCAAAATGGCAAAGTCACGGGCATCTCGGCGATTTATTGAAAGCGATGAGACTCGATTTCAATGAGGCGCGAGAATCCGCCCCGTCCATCCTATTCCTCGATGAATTCGATGCTTTCGGTGACCGTAGGAAATTCTCAGGGGACAACCAGCAGTATTGCAGTGAGGTGGTCAACGCGTTGCTAGAAGCGCTCGATGGGGCTGGCGGACGCGAAGGCGTTGTAGTGGTGGCATCAACGAATCTTCCGGAACGTCTTGATCCCGCCCTTATTCGGTCGGGCAGGCTGGAGAAACATATCGAACTTTTGCCACCCAATGCGGAGGAGCGGGCCTCAATCCTTCGGTTCTATCTTCCGGAACTAGCGGACTTCCTAGCGATACGGCAGGCTGCGGGAGCACTCGTTGGGAAAACGGGAGCGGACCTGGAACTTCTTGCTCGGAAAGCGCGTCAGCGGGCGCGCGTTGCGAATAGAAGTCTGATGATTGAGGACCTTACTGAGCACATCTCCGAGCGCATAAAGTTGGTCGGAGCCGATCTCTGGCGAATATGCATTCATGAGGCAGCGCACGCGTTGGTAGCGAAGGTGCTGGAAGTGGGGACCGTCTCACGAATAGAGATTTTCGATCATACATCAGAAAACGAACGGTCACATGAAACTCACGGAGCGACTTGGATCGATGAGCCGGTGACACCGTTTAAAACTGAGAGGTACTTCCGAGCTGACATCGCTGTGGGTCTCGCCGGTATGGCCGCCGAGGAGCTGATATTCGGCTACCGCTCGACTACTGCTGGAGGATCACCAAGGAGCGACGTTGCGAAAGCAACTGAATTAGCTTCGCAAATGGTCACGAGGTTCGCGTTGGGCAGACGCCTCTCGACGTTTCCCGAAGAAATTGACCAGTCGGAAGGGGCCTTGTTTTCAATAATTCCTGACCTTCGCGCTGATATCGATCTCATTCTTGATGCGGAGTACAAGAGATCGAAGGAAATACTGGAGTCGAACCAGGAGGCGCTGATAAAAATCGCGGGCGCACTGAGGGACGAGAAATTCCTAGCGGGTGAGCGCCTTGCACAACTGCTCAATCACTTATCCAGCGACGAAATTTCCGGATTTCAACAACTCTTCCAAGGCAAACCAGGCCTCCTAGTCCAACCGGGAACGTCGCCATGATCTAAGGCTCAGCTGGAACCGGATTGAAAACGGCCTCGGATGACGCGCGCAATTTCACGGGCATCATCCAAAGTCATGTGCGGAAAGCCAGTGTCCCGCTGCCCTACCATCTGAAGGAGACAAGCACTTGCCGCCTCCAGTTGAGCATCCTCATGAGGAATCGCCGCTCTTAACGCAGCTAGGTTAGGATTTTGGGGCATCATCTGAAATTTCGCACAGTCTCGGACCATTAAAGGATCGGGCGGAATTTCGTCGACGTCAACCAGCCACGATACGCCGCTTGTCGTTTAACAGACCCGGCCAAGCGATTTCTCGTCGGGCCGCTAACCTCGGCTCTTGGTTATTTGGTCTCCGCGCCAAAGGCCAATTCTCAACGTTTATCACTTCGAGAGGAATGCGCCTTATGTGGCACGCTGCGATTTCAAAGTCGGGGTTCACTTCGCAAATCGGCGGTGACGACGACATATTGGCGTCTGGCAAATGGTTGGTTCCCATAGCCCTTGGCGATCCTGAAGGCATATGGCGGAAATTGGCGGAAGCTGCGGCTCATGGCGATCTGGCGGCTGTGAAGATTTCGTCAGCTAGGCTTGATGTGAAGCTCGGCCACCACCTCGTCTGTGCATACTGCAAAACTTCGCAGGAGAACGACGTAAATGAGACACTGACGAAGCTTCGTAACCTCGGAGCTACAGGCGACCTACGCTACAAGTCTGACCGAGCGACCCTGCAAGGCCGCGACGAATATCTATGGCATTCGACCGAATTGGAATCCATCTAGCTGCCAAATCACGGTATGGCGCGCGCGCGTTATCTCGCGCCAGGTATTTGGTTCTTCCGAAAATCGATCCTACGCCTATATTTCAATATTGATGTTTTCTCTTTGGTAGCATTCAGTTCTGATTCTCTAGATGTATCGCCTGCATTGGCTGAATGATGCGCAAGTTACTCTCTCCTTGCTTGTCAAAACCGATAGTATATTGACCACAATCTTTCAGTTGAGCCACGCTGTCGATGACTGCCGCCATCTGCGTCGGGTCCATGGCCTGCGCAACTATCTCGTTGTCGCTGGTGGTAAAGAATGTGGTGCCGACCGGCTCGTTGCCTTTGATTGCCTGTGCGACCTTCGTTTTGTCCCAACCATCCCACGCATTGCCACAGTTTGCCACCAAAGGGTTCTCGTCAGGAGATGGCGCATTTTTGCATTTGTTTTTTGTGGGAAGCAGTTTGTTGCGGTCGAGCGAAAACGATTCCCCGGAACAGGGCTTGAAGGTGACGAAATTTCCGGCGGTGGCTACAACAAAACCGATGACGCCTGACTCGTCCTTTATCTCATACGGTCCGTCGCCAACGACAATTTTTCTTCTCCCGGCGAGTTCAATATCGTCGCCAAATGACGGATGGGGCACCGCGAGAAGCACGAGCAGACTAAGGCTGACAAATCTTCCGAACATTGATTTCCTCCCTGACCTTGTCTGCCGAATAAAGAATCTTTCCCTCATGGCTGACAGCAAAAAGCGTTCCCCTGTTACATTCATCGACATCACTGCGACACATCAAAAATAGTTGGCTCGGCAAACCTATTATCTGGCGAAGACGTCGGCCGTCTCTGCAAGCGTTATATAATTTTGCTGCCGGATCGTCCTTTCGCGCGTCGAGTAGAGGCACTACCGACTGGGATTTGTCACCTTTCCAGACATTGTCGCTCATATCACGAGCGGCTGTCGTTGCCGCTGCCTTTACAACGAAAAGAAGGACGACAACCAGAACCAGAGCGACAAGACCAAGTGACGCAGCCAGGCTGCGCAATATCTTCGCATCTTCCTTCACGTTGAATTCGAGCAAAAAACCCGTAAAGCCAAGGAGGACGATGGCGGCTATCGCGAAAATAACAGAACAAGACTGAAGTGGCACAAACGCATAGACGAGTACAGTTGTGAAGCTGACGTCGAACTGGGTCGCGTCAATCCCAAACTGGCCGAGATAAGATGTCAGATAGGCCCAACCACTGAAATAGATCAAGGCCACCGGCAGGGCGGCAATGAAGGCGTCCACCAACGCTGCTCTAACCGCCCCCACTTGTGGCCCCCACACCTGATAGTTCAGCCGAACCTTCTAGAAGCGTAGGTCGGCACGGTCCCTCGCCTACGTGTACTTCCCCCCGAAGTTCATGTCCAGATTGCTTCTGGCATGGCGCAGGCCCAGTTATCACGCCTGTGCGCGTTAAACCGATGCAGCGAGGAGTCCGGTCATTCGATAAACCGCATCATATAAACGGATGCCGTCATATTGCCCCACGGATCAACAAAATGACGAGGCACTGTCCCAACCTCTTGCCATCCAAGGCGTCGATAAAGGCGTTCCCCCGCCCCTCCCTGCGCCGTATCGAGCAAAAGAAGTGAACGCTTGTATTTGGTGGCCTGTCGTTCGACTTCGTGCATCAAAGCTTCGCCGATCCCTTGATTTCGGCGAGTGCTGTTGACGATGAGTTTATAGACTTCACCCCGATGCGGAGCGTTTGGCTCCGGCGACAAATATAGCTGGACCGTACCGACAAGTTTATTCTCGACCGACGCGCAGATCAATAAGCGTTCTCCAGCGACGACCGAGATTGCCACATCGTGCCAGTAGTGCTCGACCGCGTTCATGTCTAATGGCAGGATATGGCCGACCAACGCGCCCTGATTGACCGCGTCGACCAACAGGCCCGACAATTTCTTAAGGTGCAGCGAGATGTCGGCCCGGTCAAAAACCTCGATTTTCATGCGCCCCTCTTTACTGGGAAAATACAACTAATAGTCAGCTTGGGGAACGTCGCGAGGTTTCGCCATTCGCAAATCAAGCAAGTTCGCCCGCCCGGAGCGAAAGGCATCCGCTTCCCGCGAGTTCATCCGCGCGTTCGTTGCCTTCGATGCCGGAATGACCTTTGCACCAGGCGATGGTCACCAACGGGTTGGGTGACAACTCAAAATCGATTGCCTTCCACAGTTCTGGACTGGCTATAGTTCGACTTCGAGCATTCGCATTCGCGACGATTTTTTTCCAGCCGTTGGTCTTCCAGATGTGTCGCCAGCTATTGCAGCCTCTGACTGTGTACAGGGAGTCGGACCAAATAATCGCAGGTTCACCAAGAGCATTGGCATTGAGCCAGGTTGCTGCCTTGAGCAGGGCGACTAACTCCAGCGCGTTGTTCGCTGAATCCAGGACGCCACCGAAGTCGGCCGCGATTTCCACGGCATCGCGGTAGGCGACGAATGCCCATCCCCCCTGTCGGGAATTGGGTTCATAACACCCGTCCGCGAAGACGTGAAGGCCATTTGGGGTGTCCGGCAATAAGCGCACGCTACCTCCACGGGCGGAGAACTTCAGGCGCTCAGTGGTGATGTGACCATCCTCTGCCTCACGATTAATGGAATCGCCAGGAACGCCAGTGCTCCAACCATACCGATTAAAGCGACGATCCACAAAGAGGGAACGACACCTATGGCGGACATCGATGCCGACATGGAAACCGGCGCAATGGCCGACGTGAATTGTTTCGCCGAGGTGCACCAGCCTAAACGCTTGCCGTAACCTTCGCGGCCGAACAGTTCCAAGGGCAGTGTACCGCCGACAATGCTCGTCAAACCTGAACCCAGGCCCATGCAGATCGCGAAGACGACCGCCCCCACAATCCAAGGCGATGTAGGGAGCAGGATCGCCAGGCCGAGCGGGAGAAAGAGCGTCGCGATTACCGCAAGCCAGGTCTGGGAAAGTCCGCCGCCGAACAGCAAATTGACGAAACGGCTCGCGACCTGTGACGGTCCAAAAAGAGAGGCAATGTAGATTCCGGATGCGCCAAGGCCCAGTGCCAGTGTCAATGGAACCATATGAACCAGGACTGCCGACAGGGCATAACCTTCAATTGCGAAGCCGATCAGCATCAGAACGAATATCAATTGCCCTTTTGGCAACGGCGTGGCCGACGACACAGCGGGTGCAGAGGATTGCGCGGGTTGTTCGCCTGCAACCTTCGACGACGTTAGTCTGGCAAGCCAAACGTGGATCGGGAAGCATATGCCAATATTGAGCAGCGCAAACAGGAGATAGACCTGCCGCCATGACATCCAGTCGTGAAGCCAGGATGTCATCGGCCAGAACAGCGTTGAGGCAAAGCCAGCGATCAGGGTCAGATGAACAATCGATTTCTGTGCTTTTCGTCCGCCGATTTGAACGATGGCCACGAAGGCGGTGCTGTAAAGCACGGTTGCAGAGACGATCTGCGTCAGGGCGAGAGCCAGACAGAAGGTGATCGGTCCTGGTGCCACTGCCGTTAGAAGGAGCGAGATTGCGGCCCCGACCGACCCAACCGCCATCAACCGTCCAGCCCCGATGCGATCCGCCCAATGACCGGCAGTCGGCGCGATCAAACTTCCGGCCAGGAGCGAACCAGAGAACGCGCCGAAAACCCATTGTTCACTCCATCCAAGTTGCCGGGCAATGTCCGGCACGAGGATGCTGAAAGCATAGTAGAGGGTTCCGTACCCGATGATCTGGGTAAGGCCGAGTCCCCATAGAGCTGAAACTGGCAGTTTTTGATCATCCATTGTTCAGGCGCTCTCAGTCAGACGTTCGGTCTCATTGGACCGAGGTCCGCAGCCGCAGCCAGATTTTCCTTCTGATTTTGCCGTGGCATCGGCAACACAACAGGCATCGACTTCAACAGGGGCCGGTCCACCGCAGCACGAAACCGCCGTTTTGCTACCGAGGTCGACGCTGCAGACGCCGGTTTCGGGGAGAACCAATTGGACAATACGGGCGGCGACATGATCACCTGCGATTTCGGCGACGACCGACCGCACCTGTTCGTAACCCGTCTTCATCAGAAATGTCGGCGCACGACCGTAGGACTTCGAACCGACGATGTAGAAATCCTTCTCCGGATGCTTCAGTTCCTCGATGCCGTGAGGCGGCACGGTTCCGCAGGAATGGAAATTGGGGTCAATGAGTGGAGCCAGCGCTGGCGGTGCTTCGACGGCTGGGTCCACCTCGACCCTGAGTTCGCGCAGGAAGGAGAAATCTGGACGAAACCCGGTGGTGACAACGATCTGGTCGATATCCAATTCTGTCTGCTGTGTCCCAACCGTCGCCGTCAGATGAACCCTCTCCTCGTGCACGAGGACCTTTTGGGCGGAGAACGAAGTCAGCATCTGCAGCCGCCCCTCATCCATGGCGTTCTTCGCGGCCAGCCCCAGCGCTCCGCGTTCCGGCAACTGATCGTTCAGGCCGCCGCCGAGCAGGCGCTCGACGCCGTGGTGCCGCAGCGCCCAGAAGATTTGCGTCCTGGGGTCAATATCCTGCAGGTCCATGAGAGCGATGGCGACATTGATGGCCGAATGGCCGCTGCCGACCACCAGCGTGCGTTTGCCAAGGAATTCGTTGCGGCGAGTGCCGAGAACATCAGGAATGCCGTAAGAAATCCGGTTGGACGATGCCTTTTCCCCCGGAACGCTGAGGCCGTTAATTCCCATTGGATTGGGTTGGGTCCACGTTCCCGAGGCGTCGATCACGGCCCTGACGAGCACGTCATGCTCTCCAGCCTGATCGGTATATCGGACAATAAACGGAGCATTGTCACGATTGCCAGACGAAACCTTGTCGAGGCCGTGACGGGTGATCGCGGTCACTGTTGCACCCAATTTCAGGCCAGACGCAATCTCCGGCACGGATGCCAGTGGGACGAGATATTCTTCGACGATCTCCTGGCCGTTCGGCAGATTATCCGGTTGAGGTGCGTCCCATCCGTGACGGTCCAGAAGGGTGCGTGCCGCATCATCGATATTGTATTTCCATGGCGAGAAAACCCTGACATGTCCCCAACCGAGCAGCGCCGCGCCTACCGTTTCGCCACGTTCGAAAACGAGTGGATGAATGTTACGGGAGACAAGGTGAGCGGCGGCGGCAAGTCCGACAGGTCCCGCGCCTATTACGGCAACTGGGAGTTCATTCATGGCAGTCATTCTTATCTCCTTCGGTATTTCCAGAATATTCGAAATTTGGAGTCAAAAAAGGGATCAGGCGGCGGCCTCTTTCGACTTTGTCCCGCACTTTGCATCCGCGCAGCATTCATTCGCGAGGTAACCGACCAAAGCATCCATATCGCGGTAGTTCGTGGTGCACATAAGTGTCGTCGCCTGCCGCTCCTGGATAACCAGGCCGGTATCCACGAGCTTCTTGAGGTGGTGCGACAGTGTTGAACCCGGGATGTCCAGCTTTTCCTGCAACTGGCCAACCGGCAAGCCTTCGTCACCAGCACGGACCAGCATTCGGAAAATCCGAAGACGGGTGACATTGCCGAGAGCTTCAAGCTGGGATGCTGCTTTTTCGATAATCATGGAAATAAGCTACTGTCGGTGAAGAAAGCAGTCAAGAGCTATTTCGACATCTCTCGAAATAATGCCTAGACGGCCGACCTAATCTTCTCGCAAGCTGCTAACCGAGATGGGGTGGTCACGGCTCACAGCCGCGAAGAGGTATTGGGTCGGAGCTTCGAGTTCACGCTCCTCCCGGACTTTCGATTGCACTTTATCCGAGGTAAACTCCAGAACTGTCACAGAGGATCGATTATGATGGAGCGTGCCGAACACCGTCTCGCTGCCATAATGGTCACGGATGTCGTCGGCTATTCACGGCTTATGGAAGACGATGAAGCCCGAACGCTCACCGCATTGAAGCAAGTTCAAACGAGAATTTTCGAGCCTGCCATCTGCGAATTTAGCGGGCGCATAGTCAAGACGATGGGCGATGGCTGGCTCGTTGTCTTCAATTCCGCCGTCGATGCGGTGGAATGCGCACTGTCCATGCAGAAGCGACTGGAGGCGGATCAAAGCGACGTTTCCGCATCGGAACGCATTACCGTCCGTATTGGCATCAATCTCGCCGACGTCGTTGTCGACGGTGATGAGTTTTACGGAGACGGCGTGAACGTCGCCGCGCGGCTGGAGGCGTCGGCGCTACCGGGCGGAATTTGCATAGCCGACGCCGTGCACCGCGAGGTCGCAGCCAAGGCGGTAGCGGAGTTCGAGGACGCAGGTGAAGTCTCCTTAAAAAACATCTCGCGACCCATCCATGTGTGGCACTGGCCCCGGGCACCCGTGCAGGCTGCTCCGGTCAGCGGTAAGGGTCATGCCAGAACCACGGTCGCGGTCCTCCCCTTCGAAGATTTGAGCCAGGCGCGCGACCAGACCTACTTCAGCGACGGCGTGACAGAGGACATCATCGCTGGCCTCTCGCGGTTCAGATCGCTATCCGTCATCGCCGCCAACTCGTCGTTTCATTTCCGTGCCAGGTCGATGCCGTTGGACGAGATAGCCAGGAAGCTGTCTGTCCGATACGTCGTGGTGGGAAGCGTTCGGCGCTCTGGCAACATGATAAGGATCGCCTCGCAACTCATAGAAGCTGCCACCGGGACGCAGCTTTGGGCGGACCGCTTCGACCGCGAACTGGTCGAAATCTTCACTGTCCAGGACGAAGTTACCAGGATGATCGTATCCAACCTGGTCGGCCAGATCGAAAGCCAGGATTTCCAGCACGCGATGCGCAAGCCGACGACCAGCCTTGCCGCGTATGATCTATATCTCCGGGGTTTGGTTCATCTGCGGGGGTACCAGGACACTGACAATTCCGACGCAGTGAAGATGTTCGAAGCCGCTCTCGAACTCGATCCGATGTTCGCGCTAACCCGGGCGTACCTTGCACTCTCCAGGGTGGCTGTCGGCGGGTACGCGTCAGCTCCACCCGCCCTGCTTGACGAGGCCCTGGCGGCGTCTCAGATGGCGGCTGCGCTGGATCAGGGGAACAGTGTCTGTCAGCGCATTATCGCGCTTGTTCTCACGTTCCGTCGCGAATTCGATGCCGCCGAACGTCACTATCGGCAAGCCTATCAACTCAACCCGAACGACGCCAATGGCCTTGTAGGAATGGGAGGTCTAATCGCACGTCGCGGAAGAGTTGCCGAAGCAACGCAGTGGATTGAGGAAGGATGCAGGTTGAATCCGTTTCCGCCTCCTTGGTATCACGCCGTTCTGGGAAATCTGCTCTACATCTCGGGCAAATATGACGAGGCGGCGACCACTCTGCGGGAATTGCCGAATCCTGGGGCGTACACACATGCGAGATTGGCCGCGTGTTATGCGCAGGCAGGAAGGATGACGGAGGCGAGCGCTGAGGTCGCCTTTGTACTTCAACTCAACAAAGCGTTTTCGACGGACGGGTTTCTGAAAAACGTGCTGCTGATCGAGCAGTTGGAACATCGTGCACTCTATCGTGAGGGCCTCTTGAAGGCGGGCCTGCCAGAATGAAGTGACGATCAACACGATGGCAACGAACCCGTCGACCTAGTGCACTGCTGAATCACCTCGTACGTTCTGGTTCACTGAGCGTGGCGGGTGGGAAATTGCCCCTCGACTAACGCCGCGACTACGCACCGGCACATCGGCCCCAGGGAGTTTTGGTTGTATCCGATATTGGCAATGTCTCGCGGTCCGGCGAGACATTGCAGCCGAGCGCCAGGTATATCGGACCCGGGGCTGGCTCTTTGCATATCGCCGGGAGACCTACCGACTATCAGGTTTTCGGCCTAACCGCCTGATAAAGTATGCTCGACCCGTCTTTGTTCACCGCATAGACGTCGTAAGATGCTTTCGGGTCGTCGCCCATTCCCAGTGATCCCTCTGGCATTCCGGCAACGGCAAGCCCAGCAATCTGCGGGCGTTCTGCCATCAACCTTTTCGCTGCGTCCACGGGAACGTGACCTTCCAAGTAATACCCGGCGACAATGGCTGTGTGGCAACCTTGCATTTCAGCAGGAACAGCGAACCGCTCCTTGATGATGTTGAGATCGCCCACGTTTTCAGCCCGCACGGAAAAACCAGCGTTTTTCATCGCCTCGGCCCAGGCGTGACAACAGCCACAGTTCGGGTCCTTGTAGACGGTCATACTTTCACCGGCCGCCCGCGCCACTCCGAGCAAGGAAATCGATCCTGCCGCGACGATGGAGCAAAGGAATTGTCTTCGTTTCATTTTGATAGTCCTTTCCCAAAACGTGGGCAGTGGGGAACCGAGCTAATCGCCCCCCAAACTGCCGAGCTTTCGAGTGCCTAACGGCATTGTCGGAGTTGCGCCGGACCGCAGTCAAATCACACTCACTCACGTTTCGGCGCTGGCTGCTTCCCGCCTAGAAACATCCTCGTCAGCGGAAGAACAGATATTTGACGAGCGCCGCGATTACGAGAACAACGACGGCGAGCCCGATAAGGCCTGCAAGCCCCATCCCCCACATCATGCCGGTGCCCATCATATCGTTCATCATGGCGTCCTCCCTTCATTCGGCCGCCTCGTTCAAGACCACCGATCCGGGCTTCATATCGACCATCCGGAATTCTGTGCTGGCAGGTAGCCGCCAACCCTTGACCAGCCCGTAGATCGCCGGGATCACCACCAATGTCAGGATCGTCGACGAGATCATCCCGCCGATCATCGGCACGGCGATCCGCTGCATGATTTCTGACCCGGCACCTGTGCTCCAAAGAATAGGCACCAGTCCGGCCATGATAGCCACGACGGTCATCATCTTCGGCCGAACACGCTCGACAGCACCGACCATGATCGCCTGCTGGAGATCGAGCCTCGTGAAACCGCGCTCCTCCGCCTCGCATGCGATCCGTCGTTCCTTCAGGGCCTGATCGAGGTAGATTAGCATGATCACACCGGTCTCTGCCGCGACGCCTGCCAAAGCGATGAACCCTACCGCTACAGCGACGGAGGCATTGAACCCCAACCACCACATCAACCAGATGCCGCCGACCAAGGCGAACGGCAGGGAGAGCATGACGATCAGCGTCTCGGTGAGCGCCTTGAAGTTCAGATACAGCAGCAGGAATATCAGCGCGAGTGTAAGCGGCACGACGATGGCGAGGCGTGCCTTGGCCCGTTCCAGGTATTCGAACTGTCCGCTCCATGCGACCGAGTATCCGGAAGGCATCGTCACACTGCTGGCAACGGCGTTTTGTGCTTCCGCGACATAGCCGCCCAGATCACGATTGGCGATATCCACGAAGATGTAGACGGCAAGCTGACCATTCTCTGTCCGGATGGTGGTGGCACCCCGTGTAAGCTTTACCTCTGCGACCTCCCCCAACGGTACAGTTCCGCCACCCGGTAGCGAAACCTGGACATCCCGTGCAATCGATTGGGGATCGCTTCTGAACGCCCTCGGATATCGGATGGCAACGCCGTAGCGCTCTCTGCCCTCGACCGTCGACGTCACCACTTCCGAACCAAGCGCCATGCCGATCACATCCTGAACGTCGTCGACGCTCAGTCCATATCGGCCAAGCGCCGTGCGGTCCGGAATGATATCAAGATAGTAGCCGCCAATTACACGTTCGGCATAGGCGCTCGATGTTCCCGGGATCGTTTTCAGGACGGTCTCGATATCCCGAGCAACCCGCTCCATTTCCTTGAGGTCGGTTCCGTACACTTTGACGCCGACTGGCGTCCTGATGCCCGTTGACAGCATGTCAATGCGGGCTCGGATCGGCATAGTCCACGCATTGGAGACGCCCGGAAACTGAAGCGCCGAATCCATCTCCTGCTTCAAGCTGTCAATGGTTACGCCCGGCCGCCACGCAGATTTTGGTTTCAAGGTGATGATCGTCTCAAACATTTCCGTCGGTGCGGGATCAGTTGCGGTTAGCGCCCTTCCCGCTTTGCCGAACACCGTTTCAACCTCCGGGAACGATTTGATGATCCGATCCTGCGTCTGCATCAGCTCGGCAGCTTTAGTGATCGACAAGCCTGGAAGCGTTGTCGGCATGTACATGAGCGTGCCTTCGTTCAGGCTCGGCATGAACTCGCTGCCAATCTGACGGGCGGGCCAAATTGTAACGGCAAGTGCCACCATCGCGACGAGGATCGTCAGGGTCTTTGCCTTGAGAACACCTGAGATGATCGGGCGGTATATCCAGATCAGGAACCGGTTGAGCGGATTCTTGTGTTCCGGAACGATCTTGCCCCGGACAAACACCACCATTAGCGCGGGCACCAGCGTGATCGACAGTAATGCCGCCGCCGCCATGGCGAAGGTTTTCGTGAAGGCGAGCGGCCCGAACAACCGCCCTTCCTGTGACTCCAGTGTGAAGATCGGGAGAAACGAGACGGTGATGATCAGCAGGCTGAAGAACAGGGCTGGCCCAACTTCGCTCGCAGCTTTGATGAGAACCTCCGTTCGCGGTTTGTCAGGCGGAGCGCGTTCTAGATGCTTGTGGGCGTTCTCGATCATGACGATGGCCGCGTCGATCATCGCGCCGATGGCGATGGCGATACCGCCAAGGCTCATGATGTTCGCCCCGATCCCTAGTGAACGCATCGCGGTAAAGGCGATCAAAATGCCGATTGGGAGCATGATGATTGCGACCAGGGCGCTACGGACGTGGAGCAGGAATGCGATTGTCACGAGGGCGACAACGATGGACTCCTCGATGAGTGTCCCTTTCAGGGTCTCAATAGCGGCGTTGATCAGTTCAGATCGATCATAAACCGGCAGGATTTCCGTCCCTGCTGGCAAGCTGTCCTTGATTGCGGCCAAACTCTTCTTGGCGTTGTCGATGACGGTCAAGGCGTTTGCGCCGAAGCGCTGGAGGACGATGCCGCTCGCGACCTCCCCCTCACCGTTCAGCTCGGTGATGCCCCGGCGTTCGTCCGGAACCAGCTCAACCCTAGCGACGTCGGAAAGACGCAGCGGGATGCCGCCGTTGGTTTTAAGGACAATGCTCTCGATGTCCTTGATGCCTTGCAGGTAGCCCTTCCCCCGCACCATGAATTCGAACTCGGAGAGTTCGACGGTACGGCCGCCGACATCGCGATTGCTGGATCGCACGGCATCGGCGATATCCGACAGCGAGACATTCTGGGCCTTCAGCCGGGCGGGATCGACGACAATGGAATATTGCTTGACGAACCCGCCGACGCTTGCGACTTCGGCCACACCCTCTGATTTGGAAACGGCAAATCGCACGACCCAGTCCTGCAACGACCGAAGTTCGGCCAGAGACAGTTCCTTGGCCACCACGGCATACTGGTAGACCCAGCCTACGCCCGTCGCGTCCGGCCCGAGGCTCGGGGACACGCCGTCGGGGAGACGGCCTGCGGCCGCGTTTAGATATTCGAGTACGCGGCTGCGGGCCCAATAGGGATCGGTTCCGTCTTCGAAGATCACGTAGACGAACGACACGCCGAAGAACGAGAAGCCGCGCACGACTTTCGATTTCGGCACGGTCAGCATCGAGGTCGTCAAGGGATAGGTGACCTGATCCTCAACGACCTGTGGTGCCTGCCCGGGATAGTCGGTGAAGACGATCACCTGGACGTCGGACAGATCAGGGATTGCATCGAGCGGTAACGCCCTCAGGGCATAGATGCCGCCTGCGATAGACAGTGCTGCGCCCACGAAGATAAGGACCAAGTTGCGGGCCGACCATGCGATCAAGTGCGCGATCATGGCTTCACCTCGTCTGGCGTCAGGGCGCTGAGTGCAGCGTTTAGGTTGCTTTCGGCGTCGAGGAGGAAATTGGCAGAAACAACCACGCGGTCTCCAGCCGCGACCCCATTGGTGACCTCGGTGACATCTTCACCCCGGATGCCCAGGGTGACATCCACCGGTTCGAATTTCCCTTCACCTTTGTCGAGAAACACGATCTGGCGGTCGCCCGTGTCGATGACTGAATTGTTGGGGACCGCGACGACCCGGTTTCCGGCTCCGGCCTCGATTTCGACCTCGGCATAAATGTTGGGCATCAGTTGCCCGTCCGGATTTGGAAGCTCGATCCGGACCTTTGTCGTCCGCGTCTGCATCTGGACCTCCGGATAGATGAGGTCGACCTTGCCCGTAAAAACCTTGCCGGGAAGATTGCGGACGTTGACGGAAACGACCGCGCCCTTTCGGACGGCACTCAACTCGTATTCGGGCACGTCAGCGATCACCCAGACCTTGGAGACGTCCGCGATCCGGAACAGGATGTCTCCGGCCTCTGCCATCATGCCGCTCACCACCATGCGCTCCAGGACAACGCCATCACGCGGAGACGTGTAGGAAATACTTTGCGGCACCTTTCGGTCGGTCGCGATGCTATTGATCGTTGCTGTCGGCACACCGAGGTTCTTCAATCGGAGGGCGGAGCCTGTGTCAGGGCCAGCCTTCCCGCCATTGCGCATCTCGGTCGCGTATTCGGCTCCGGCGGTCGCGATCTCCTTCGAGTAGAAATGGAAGAGGTTTTCCCCCTTCTTGATCCTGTCGCCAGTGGTGACGTTGGCGACATCTTCCACGAAGGCGTCCGCCCGCATGGAGATGATGCTGACCAACCGCTCATCGAGCGAAACCGTGCCTGGCACGCGGATTTTCCGGCTGACCGTGGTCATCTCCGCCAAAGCGGTTTTGACGCCGGTCCGCTGGAGTTTTCCGAGCGATACCTTCACCGTTGAGCTATCCGTTACCTCCCCGTCGTAAACAGGTAGGTAGTCCATTCCCATGGAATCCTTCTTTGGTACCGTGGAGGTATCCGGAAGGCCCATCGGATTTCGGTAGTACAATAACTTTCGTTCGGAACTCGCGGACGCGGTGTCAGACGGGAGCACCGCTCCTTTTGCGTCGAACTTCACGTCTTCGCTTTCGCGGACGGCCACAAACGGCCGCCCGTCGTCAGTATTCTTGGCCCCAGCCGAATACTCGGCCGCCCCGTCGGGGTGGCTGTAGTAAATAATGGCACCGGTAGGCTCCGGCTTTCCGTCATCATCGGCCGCCATCGCGACTTCTGCTGGCTTGTTTCTGAGCCAGGAGCCGAGATCATTTTTCCCAGCCCAATAGCCTCCCCCGCCGACAAATGCGGCCAGGGAAACCGTGGCAATAAAGCGCGGCGTCGTCACGGCATAGCCTTGAGCACGAGTTCGCCCTGAACCGTTTCCGGTTCGCCCTGGACCTTGGCGGCGATCTGGAACCGCCATCCGCCTTCCATGGAAAGGTTGGTCGTGAAGGTATAGACGCCGGGTTCAGTGGATGCAGCCGCCTCGACGGGGGTGGTCATCGTTTCCATGCCTTCTGGAGCCATATCCATACGGGTGGTGAAGATGACTGCATCGGGAACTGTTTTGCCGGTTCTCTTGTCGACCAGGCGGACGGATACGGTTTCCCCAGCCCCCTGTTTGATGTCGGTCTTGACTGCCTGAAATTCGTAGTCGGTTGCCGCAGCCGAGGAGGCAACTGGAGTTACGAACATCATTGCGCCTGCGAGGAGGACGGTCCCCGCGTTAAAGAGTGTCTTGCTCATGATTCAATGTCTCATCCGGACGGGTCCTGGACCGCGTCCTTAGTCAAAAGGGATCGGTGTCAGGACGACCAGTCGCAGAATGCGGACACGGCTCACATGACAACGCGCTTCAATGACGGCAGATCAGGCTCTTGGAGGACGAGCGGGAGGATCGATGTCGGTGGATGCCAATTCTGCATGGGGCATCACGCTGAACCGTTGCGCGATCCAGCCTGGTTTTAGCGCCCATTCATGATTATTGGCCGACTGACCAACAATCGCTGTAGTGCAGAGCAACGCCAGGGGGCAGGCTTTACCGCAGTCTAGCTTGATGGGCGTTCGTTCCGGGCAGCACGGCATTTCATCCGGCATATCCATGCCAGCCATCGCGACTGGCGCAGACGAAACTGATGACGCCATAGCACCGTCGGCTGCTCCAACGCCGACAGGACCAAGGATGATCCCGAGCAGCGCAGCAATGAAGAATAGCCGGTGCAAGGTCTTCAGAAACGACATGCGCGCACTTTGGCACGCGGTGAACGACGTGGGAAGTGGGTTCACGCAGATGTGTGAGCAATGGGGCTCCTCAAGACGACCGTGCGATCATTCAACATAAAACCGGTATCATTGCGAAGGTCCTGCCGGTTTCGCGGAGTGACGCGCGATCCAAGCGAGCCACAAGTTGGTAAAAACGATTTCCATAAAAAAATCGGAAGGCTCTTGACCCTCCCATCGTTGGAAGCCCCACATTGCATCAGTCACATTAATCGGAGACTTCCAATGTATCATCTCAACATACCCGACATGACCTGCGGTCACTGCGTCAGTACCGTAGAAAAGGCTGTAAAGACCGTCGATCCGAGCGCTTCGGTGGCTGTCGATCTGGGCACCAAGACCGTATCCATCGAGTCGCAAGTGGCATCCGAAGCATTCATTGCGTCGATTGCGAGCGCCGGATACGGCGCGTCTTTTAAGAAATCCTGCTGCAGCCACGTTGCCTAGAATTGTCGGTCGCAGCTCAACCAGATAAACACGCGCCGTCTCGACGGCGCGTGTGATTGATGCAGAAAGAGAGCTAACGGACAGATCGTATCAAACGAGCCATGTTTCGAAAAGAGTTCATCGGGGTCAGGTTCTCGAACCACTCCTCTTCACCTAGCAGATAGCTGGCTTGCACATATCACCGGGAGTATCCGCGCAGTTCGTTGTACAGCTTGACCTGGTCCTCATTCAGCACGCCGATCATCTCTAAGTGGGCTGCGAGATGGATGGAGCGCAGATTTGATCGGATTATTTCGATCTCGCGTATTCGCTCCCGCAGACTTCGCCAAGCAAGGGAGCGCTCGCGAAATCCGACCTCCAGAGCCGTTTCCCCAGCGATCAATTTCTTCCCCTCCTCAATGGCGTCATCTCGCATCCTGGCGAAAATGCGCCGTGTCGAATCTTCCTGATCCGCCGTCAGCCCCAGCTCATGCTTCATCTTCAGAACATGCGAAGGTCCGGGTATACCGTTCAGCTCGGCAGCCTTCGCCAGTCCCCACCCTCCTCCTTCTTCCAATTCCGTAATGTCTTCTGCCGACAGGCTTTTGATTTCGCGCAGCTGCTGCCCAACATAAGGCGAAGAATGCGTATGCTCCCCCTGCGCCAGAGCTAGAAAAGGCACAAGCACGGCAAGGAGCGCAACAATCAGAGATTTCATATTTTCACCGGCAGGCTTGTTTCAAGAACGGCAGCTTGCCAACCTATGATCATTGGCGACATGATAGCTATCATGTCAGAGAAAATTATAAGATGTCTGCAGCCCAAGGCCGTTGCTCAAAAGTCCTTCGCAAAAGGCGAGCATCTATTCCACCGAGACGATCCGGTGCGCACGCTGTTCCTCATCACAGGAGGGTGCGTAAACCTCGTCCGCTACCAACTGGATGGAAACCAGGCGCTTTTGCAGCGCTCGACGGCAGGAACCGTCTTGGCTGAGGCGTCCCTGTTTTCGGACCGGTATCATTGCGACGCTGTGGCAGCGACAGCAACCGATGCGATTCTGGTACCTGTTACCGAGGTCCTGCGACTGCTGGAACATGACCTGATCTTTGCAGGGGAATGGATGGCTCATCTCTCGCGGGAACTGCTGAGCGCGAGGAAGCGGTCCGAAATGGCTGCACTCCGAACGGTCAGTGCCCGCCTGGACGCGTGGATTGCCTGGAACGATGATGCCTTCCCAGCCAGGGGCGATTGGAGAGGTTTGGCAGACGAACTCGGAGTTTCCTCGGAGGCGCTCTATCGCGAACTGTCAAAGCGTAGGCGTTGCGGCCACATCGGCACCTTGCTCAGGAAGGCTGATTGACGGCACTTTCAGCTTCGCAGGGACTTCAGGGCGACGACCGATTTGGCTCTGCAGAACCCTTTCCTATTTGGCTGCACAGCGCAAAAAGGCATCCGCCTTATCCGAGAGAAAAACACTTTCGATGTAGTGCCCGGACGCTTCCGCCTGGGCGCGTGCTACTCTCGGTAGTTCCGTTCTTGAGCGACGGACATCATCCAGAGCAATCAGTTGATCGTGCTCTGGGACATCAATGCGCACAACATTGTTCTTCCCGGCGAGAAGGTAGGCCTGTCCCAAGGCGTTCTTCGACTGTGCCCTGGCTGCGATCTTGAACAGTGGTGGCACTCCGAAAGATATTCCCCACCCGTTCACGCCGCCGTTGAACTGCTTGTTGCGCAACTTCAAAGTCTCGTCGCCGGTTCCGAGCGAAAGAATGCGGATGTTCTCGCGTGGCACGTCATAACACGCGAGGACATCCACCAAGGCGTTCATGATTGGGTTGTTCGCCCAAACACCGCCATCGATCATGATATGGCCATCGTTTTCGACTGCCGGGTAGTAGGCAGGTGCCGCAGTGGTGTGCAATGCGACATGGGCGAAACTCTTATGGCGATCCTTCTGATAGTCGGGATGATGGGGCGACTTGTAAATGAATGGCTCACCGTGGACGCCTTCGAAGCTTGGAATGACCAAGCGCGTCGTTGCGTCATCGATGACTTTGTCGCCATAAATCCGCAGAAGTTCTCCCTTCAGTACCGATTGGTCATGTTTGGGCCAAAAGAGGAAACGAGCCAACTGCCGAACGCGAGCGAAGCCCCTCGGCGATGGGAAGATGATATCGCCGCGCTCCGTATAGATTTCGAGCACCTGTTTTGCAGACATGCCGTGGGCAAGACCCAAGGCAATAATTCCACCAGTCGAGGTCCCAGCGATCATGTCGAAATGATTGGCAATCGACGCACCCCCGAGGAAACGCTTCTCGATCTCCGCAAGGTACGCGGCCGGGAAGATACCTCGGATACCGCCGCCATCAATCGATAGAATGCGGAACAGGCGGTCTTTCGGCCACGGCAACTTCTTCCTGGTATGTTGGATGGTGCCATCGGAACGCGGTGGAGCTACATAATTCATTGTTGGGTCTCCGTTGACGGCGAGCGCTCAGGATGCCGACCGCCGCCGGACCATTTCTTGGTCATCACCCAGAATTCGTAAAAAGTGAGCCAGTCAATTGTCCAAGGTATCGTCGTGCGGGAAAGCAACATCGACCCGTCCCACTCGTCGGTTGCCGGGTCGAAGAGACAGAGTGTCGGGTCGGTAAGGGGACCGTATATATGTGGCAACGGCCCTTCCGGATTTTCAGGCATCCTGATCAACTCAGGCGCAATGACCCTGACTTCAGGCGAGTCCCCAACCGCATACCGGACCTCGATCCGGTATGCGGAGAATTGCGGCTTCAGTTCGCCGGTCCAGATCGCCGATTCAGGGCCTGCTTTTCGTACGCGAAACAGCGGCCAATCGGCTCGCATGGCGGTGATCTGTTCCTCAATTGTTTTGAACACTGCCCTCATTTGAAGTTGCTTCCAAAGTAAGTGTGACGCGAACCCTGCACGGGCGAGGCGTACGCGGAACTCTGCGAAGAGGTGACCACCACTGCAGCGGCCGGTACCAGGATGCTGCCGCGTTTGGTATAACCTTGACGGCCATGCTCTGCCGCAAGGCGCGTCTGCATCGCCATTTGGTCAACAGCCTTTGTGACGACACGGTCGCCGAACATTTCGCGAAGCCAGTCCTGCAGTTCGGTCGGCAACATTTCGCCGTTGAGCGCCCTTTCGATCCCCCGGACGAGGTCGCGAAGATCAGCAGCAAAGCGCTTCTGTTGATCAATGGTATCCGGCCACCTGTCGGTAAAAACATCATCGCTGTATACGGGGTTCTCAACCCGGAGCTTTTGGTTACGGATGGTTGCCTGATCGATGTCGTTGATGATCCACTTGGTGATGCGGAAAAGAGCATCAGTCAACGAACTGCCGGGCCTGGCCGCCACGCCCGCGAAGTAGGACAACATAACGGATGGCGGCATCCGTCCCGAACGATCAGCATACCGGACATTTCGAAACCGTTTGATCAGCTGAAGCGCCAAGGTTGTGTTGCTCTTGACAAGGAATTCCGTCTGGAGAGGCACGTCATCAACGTCCGCGTCTGCTTTTACGCGGCGTCGTTCGGCATCCTCCCACCGCCGTTTAAAAGCTTCGACGACCTTCAATTCTGTCGGGGTCCGCTCGATGTACCACTCGCCGAAGCCGTAGGCATTCATCGGGACTTCTTGATCATCGAATGAAGCCTTCGCGCCCCTGGCATGCATAATCACGCTCTGCCGTTCCAAGGTTCCGACATCCCTGAGCGACGGGGAGATATCCAAGTGCATTTGGTCGGCGTAGTAGATCGTGACGCACCGCGTCTGGCGAACGACGGTCAGGCCGCGATAGCCAGTAAGGCCTTTTTCAAGTTCGGTAAGAATTTCGATGGGCGACATTGACCGGAACCGCTCGCCCAACTGGGCAATGATATCCAGGTCATATTCGTCGTCAGTTCCACGATTTGAGATCGTGGCATCAATAGCCATAGAACCCTGCGGATAGAAGTGTTCAATCTGGTCATGAAAAATCGAACTGGTGGCTTCGAGGTGATTTCTAACCGCCTCATATCGGTCAACGGCTTTGCCGTGCAAAGACGGCGGTAGCTGAACACTGAAAGCGATCTCTGCGAGTATCGCGTCGATGCGGTTTAAGAACGGGTCAATTCCATCGACCGTAACTCTTGTCATGTTTACTCTCCAGTTTAGGTTTGTGACGCGCAAGTTTGCTGATCATTGTGGGCTCCCCTTTTTGGTCGTGCTGAGTTCGCTAAAACTTAATTAAAAAGTTCGCTACTCCGAACTCTATATGATGGTCTTGATATTCGAAGTCAAGGGTTCTAAAATATCGCTACTCCGAACCTGTGGAAAAACGAGAAAAAGAAGGAGATCGGATCATGCAGAATAAACTCGGCGCTCGCATCAAAGCGCTGCGCACGGACAAAAAGTTGACTCTTGACCAGCTTGCCGAATTGTCAGGATCATCAAAGAGTTACATCTGGGAGCTGGAAAACAAAAATCCGCCTCGCCCCTCCGCTGAAAAGCTCGCCGATATCGCAAAAGCGTTGGGAGTCACCGCCGACTATTTGATCGGAAGCGATGAGCAGAATCGCACGCAGGCCGAGGACATCGCCTTCTTCCGACAGTACAGCGGATTGCCGGATGACACTCGGAAGGTTCTGAGAGACATGGCAGAATCCTTGGCCAAGTTGGGAAAAAAATGACCGCTCGTATGGGGCCGAAGCCGCTTGTTGAATCTGGCCGCATCACCAAGATGTTGGACCTGGTATTGGGGGAGGATCGGTTCGACCGTCGCCCTGTCGATATTACAAGTTTGGCGATGGAATATTCCCGAAACATCAATCCGGTCAGTCCCATTCACGAGGTCACAGGGAAACATCTGCCGGGGTGCGTTGGAGCCCTGGTCTATAGCCAAACCAAACCGAGGCAATGGGGTATTGCCTACGAGAAAAGCCAACCAGAAACCCGGAGAGCTTTTACTGTCGCCCACGAATTTGGGCATTACATCTTGCATCGCCGTCTCATCGAAGAAGATGACCGTTTCGATGGCGGCATTTTCTGTGATGAAAACAGCGTCAATCGCCGCGCGGGTGAAGGGATTGAAAAGGAAGCCGACCAGTTCGCTGCCGCCCTGCTCATGCCCCTTCATGACTTCCGGCGAAAAGTCACCCCTAAAGAGCGCCCGGATATTGAAAAACTGGGCAATATGGCAGCCCGCTACGGCGTCTCTCTGACCGCCGCTATTTTGCGTTGGCTCGAATACACCGATACGCGGGCGCTCCTTGTTGTATCAAATGAAGGCTTTGCTTATTGGGCGAAATCAAGTGACGCGGCACTTAAGTCCGGGCGATATTTTCGCACGAAGAATGAGGTTGTAGAACTTCCTGCTGCAGCGATTGCAGTCCGCAAGCAATTTGGCCAGGAGGCTATCACTGGCGTTCGGCAGCCCAGCGGCATCTGGTTCGATGAACCTGTCGTAGAGATGTGCATGAGATCAGACCGCTTCGATCAGGAACTGACCCTACTTCATTTCGAAAACGCGGGTCCTAAACATCAAGGAGAGGAAGAGGTCGAAGACACCTATGATCGCTTCCAGCCAAATTGATACCAGCCTGACCATGCTGGAATTTCGGCGTTGTATCCTTGCCAATTGAAAGCTGTGTGGATGGAAATGGCAGACGAAATACGGCTGACCCTACGAACGAACAGCCAAGCCTTTCTGGCGGAATCCGTCTCGAAGGCCGTGCTTGCCCATGGCGAGCCGCGTCAGTGGCAATTTGCGATCACAACCCTCGTGCAATCCCTGGAGTTGGCGCTCAAGGCGAAGCTCGAAGAAATCCATCCAATGTTTGTTTTTGAAAACATTGATGACCCCAAACATACGATCAACATTACAGGAGCAATCAAGCGACTGAGCAATCCGAAAATAGGAACCATCCATTTCAGCGAAACGGATAACAAACGGCTGCACGCGGCGATCAAGCTGCGGAACGAACTGACGCATGCTGAAAGCCGTCTAAATGTTCATCATGCTCAAAATTCGTTTTGCTTTGTGTTCTCCTTCGTAGCCGATTTTTTCCGCCACCACCTCTCCACCTCGGTAAACGAGTTCTTGCGTCCGGCTGACTTGGATCAAATCATTCAGTGGAATGCCGCCCGAAAAGAGTTACGCAAACGGGCACTGCATCGCATTGCGGAGAAAAATATTCCAGATCAGGATATTAGGGACTGCCCCGAGTGTTTTGAGACCACATTTGTTTTGTTCGATGCCGAATGTGCTTGCTACACCTGTATGCATCACCATGAGACGGTGGAATGTCCCCGATGCGGCACCTACACCTATTTTCCCGAGGAAATGATTTCCCTGCACGACGACTTCGACACCGATCTTGACGAGGGCCGATATGTCGTTCTTAACCGGTTCGGTATGGATTACGACGAGGTCTGCCCCGAATGCATCGGGGACGCGCGGAACGAAATTTCCACGGCGCGGTACGATGACTATGTCGAATACATGCAGCAGGAGGCTTATTATTCGCCTCACCGATGAGACGTCGAGGACTTGATCAAGTCGAGGCCTGCTATGTTGATTGCCCGGGCGTATTCATTTCAGCATGAAAAACCCGGCTGGTTAGGCCGGGTTCTCGACTTTCAGCGGATGTTGAGCCCGCTAGTGCGTGGTGCTGTTTATAAGTGCGTCAATGAGGGCGATCTGCGAACGACAGCCTCGCTGATACTCGTTGATCAATATCTTTGCTTCTGCAGTCGCATCTTTGCGCAGAATGCGCTGCTGTGTGCACCAAGCGTCAAGAACCGACTGGAGCATATTGAGGTCTTTTGGTGGTATTGCGATATCAGATTTCTGCATCATTTCCCTCCCAAGGATTGACATCTTTTTTGTTGAGAAGCCGCCTCCTCGCGACCTCCAGCACATTCGACCTTAGTCTAATGTACTAGGTGCACAAGATGAAAATGTGACATTCTGGTTGAGGTACGTAACCGATTTTCTACCGGCCGTGATCGCCTCTCATGGGCCCGTTCTGGGATCAAGGCGAGATAGTTCCCGAAAACGTAGATGGGCCTTGAGGGGCGCGACGGCGACAATGCACGTGATGCTCGGCAAGACGGAACATTGGTTCCTCCAATGAGTTGTCGGCCCATACTTGCCCCGGCTGTCGGAGCGCAATGTTCAGGAGACAAAGCCATGGCCAAATTACTCGAAGACCTGTTCCTCGACACGCTCAAGGACGTCTATTTCGCCGAACAGAAGATCGTCGACACATTGCCCGAGATGGAGCAGGCGGCGACGAATACTCAGTTGAAGTCGGCATTTCGCAAGCACCTGGATGAAACCAAAATCCACGTGACGCGTCTCGAAGCCGTCTTCAATGTGATCGGCGAGGAGCCGGAGGCCAAGACGTGCGACGCTATCCTTGGGATCACCGATGAGGGTGCCGAAATTATGGAAGAATACGAAGGCTCCCCTGCCCTTGATGCTGGTCTCCTGGCTGCTGCTCAGGCAGTCGAACATTACGAAATGTCACGCTACGGCACGCTACGCACGTGGGCGCTGGAACTAGGCTATGAAGAAGCCGCTGAGATTCTCCAGTCTACGCTCGATGAAGAACAAGCCACCGATCTGGCACTCACCGCGATTGCCACGTCCGTCGTGAACCAAAAAGCCGAAGGCTGATCAAAGACGGGGGGCTGACCGATGTCAGTCCCCGTCCGTTGACAGATCATTGTCATGAGCAAACGTTTTACCTATCTGCTCACAAGACTACGCGGAACCGAGCTGCTGGTAGGTTCTGAGGAGCAGACAATTGATGAGATCAAGTCTCTGCTTGTTGAAAACGGCGTGCCAATCGAGAGCGGCCTGGCCGAGCTTCACCAGGTCGGGAAACTGAAAATCGGCAAACAAACCACCGAGGGACTGATCGAAACCATTCTCTTGGCCAAACCACCTCAAGAGGCGGAAAACTCGGCGTCGGCCGATCCCACCGAGCCCTGAGATATTGAAAGTTGCCGATACTGGTCTTGTATTCGCCCAGGGTAGCTGGCAATCCGCCCCAGAACAAACAGGAAACAAAACTATGAGCGCTCGTAAGGGTGAACTGACTAAGGCGGTCATGCATCTGGCGCGAGGCAAAACTTCCTGATGACAGCTGCAAATGCCGCGCTTCCACCCTAATGACGACTTACAAATAGCGCAGAGTCGAACGTCGAAACCGACGAGGTGGTCGATGACGGAACGGCTTTCTAGGATAAAGGCTACCTGCATTCTGACTGCGGCCACGTCGTGGTTTTACGCCCCCGCCTCCGCCGATTGCTGGTCGGCGCTCGACAGTCCAGAGTGGCCCCGTATCGCCCAATCTGTGGCGGCAATTCAGTTGTGCGAGCAAATACCTGTCGGCCCCTATGGGACTGCCAGTGTACAGGTCGAGTCATTCGAGTTTTGCTCCGTTTCAAACAGCGTTGCCACCGTTTCAGCAAGAGCACAGCTGACTTGCGAATTCGGTTCAGATGCCCTGATCCAAATGCCTCCGCTTGACGGCGAAATCGTAGCCATCGTGGCGCTTGATACCACTGCATGCAGCGTAGGAGACAACGATCTCCAAATCAGCGGTGAAATCGGCGCACTCCTGTCTGGGCTGGAAGAGACGCAACAAGTCGCCCGCGACTGGGCACAATCGCAGTTAGCGCTCCTCTGCAGCTTGGACCGACCATGACGGGTCCATAAGAGCCGCCCGTCGTCGCGTCACCGGGGCACCTCATAGGTTTGCGGCGACCGCCGATATGCTTCCTCACAACGCGGCGAACAAAACCACGGCCCCTCCGGGGCGGCCCGCCTATAGGATGAGTACGGCGCATGCATCTTACACACGGGATCGATCCAGGCCGGGTCAGCCGACGGAGCAAGCTCGATCTCGTAGAGAGGGACTTCCCCGGTTACCGATCTAAGTGCCACCATTCCGAGGTCTCGCACCAGGATACCTCTTGTGACAGCCGCCTCGGCAATGGGTTGAGTGGCAAGCAATTGCCCAGGCGATGCGAGCGCGGCGATTCGTGCTGCGATGTTGACGGTCGATCCAAAGAGATCACCAGCTCTGTAGATGACCGGCCCATGGTTCAGCCCCGCCCGAGTGAGCGGTAGCCGCGATTCTTTACGGCATGCTTCCAACAACGGTCCGAGTACCTTGATCGCTGTATCGGGCTCAGGAAACGAGAGCATTGCCTCATCGCCGATCCATTTGATGGGGGGCTCATAGCCGCTGAGGGCGTCGCGGACCATGCTCTCGAATACTTCAAGCACGTCAAGCGCAGCCGCGTCACCATAAACGTCCGCAATAGCGCTGAATCCGGCAATATCTATGAACGCAACGGTGGCCGGTGAGTTGGCCGAATTCTCTCGCTGCCCCACATCGCCCTCCATCGCTCGAAGATTTGATCCCTAGCAACACCGCATTCTCGCCCGCATTCGCTTCCTACGCAACTTCTGAAAACCAGTCGCCACAGCCGGAGCCATGCATAACGACGCGCCATGATGGAACCAAATTCGCCATGATAGATCGGCTTACGCAGCTCGATGCCCACCGACCTTCAGTTCTTCATGATCTCGCGTGGAAACGGGAGCATATAATCTCGCTTACCCATGCGCTTTTTCACTTCGGTCGTGCTCTGCTCATCAGCCGCATACACAGAACGACGCCCCTGACCTATCACTCCGTCATTCACCTCTCGCACAATGCGGCCGACAGGTATCCGCCGAACAGCCTCACCAAATTCGGCATTCATGAAAGCGACGAATACCTTCGTCGGACTGAGCGGCAGTGCGAAATGCCCGTCGGGTCTTCCAAGCCCATTTGTCATGATGAGCGGATGGTCAGAGGTCAGGATGCGCCTGGAAACGGTCGAAGTATCCAGAACCCACCACATCGCCCCCATGAAGGTCCGAAGAACGTTTTCGTTCTGGATGAGCTTGGTCGCAACGATAATGGCGGTCCGTTCCAGCATCTTGGGGCTCTCCAGCTTCATATAATCTTCCAGCGTGGCAGGCCAATTTTCCTTGCGGACCTGGTCATACCGGGCTTGGAAAGCCGGATCGGGCACATCCATGTCTCTAATAACTTTGACCTTGAACGCTCGAATCTCCTCGGGAGTGCGGATGATCAGGGACAGAAGAAAACGCGCCCAAGCATGCCTTAACTCCGGATCAGTGGGGATGTTGCTCTGGAGCAGCTGGTCACGAGCATCCGCCGCCTTTTTGTCGACCGCTCCCATGAATATCTTTTCGATGTTCTGCTTTGTCTCAGGAGTGGCACCAGGAATGATGTAGAGGTTCTCTTCATAACCGGTCTCTCCGGTCCCTCGCCTCTTTATCTCAAGCCTCGGAAACTGCTCGTGCGGGAATTTGAGCCGCCGGTACTCCGTGAGCTTGTTATCTGTGCCGAGCCAAGGCTTCAGGTAGAACTGGGGAATGTAGTGATGTTTCAGGAAACGACTCAGCAGCTCGTTAAACGATAGACTTTATCATGGTCATCAAGAGCAGACAGCGCAGCATCATCCTCTTTTGGCGGCCAATGTTTCCACCAGAAATGTCGCGACTGCCCCTGCCGTGTTGACAGCGAGGCTGGCGTGCCGAGGCGAAGGTCTGACCGGCAAGGGACCTCCCCGCCCGTGCGCATCGCTCAAACGATTTCGGAGGGTCCCGATACCGTTCACCAGGTTCATGGCTCCTCCTAAAATCTGTCTTACCGGTTCCTCCGTGTGCTGATCAGGCGCAAGATTCAGCTCCTTCGCCGCCATTCGGTACAACTGTGGCAGGTCCTCCTTATCCGTGTAAGGGACGTGCAACTCGTCAAGGACCCGCTTGCAGACGGTCTCCAGTAGTGTGCGCGCTACCGTGATCGCACCCTCCGGATCAGAAGTGCGTCTTGCCAGGGCTTTATTCCAGACCGAATGCACGCCTTCTGTGTCGAAGCTTTCCAGCGTGTCCGAGGCAATTTTATCGCCCGGGGCGCGGTTCTTGCCCTCCAAATGATTAATGAGCGGAGTGAACGCTTGGCTGATGATCTCGCGGCGTTCTGCATACTTTCCTGCCGTTCTCTGAATAAATGGCCAAAACGCATCTAGCGTGCGAGACGTTCGAACGAATGGGGGTAGGAGTGCCTTCAGCTGGTCGGATTGCATGAATTCCTGCCGCAGATACTCGTACAGGCGGGAATTTGCGGTTGTGTCGCCAGTCGCCCTCGCCGTCATTAACTGTTCCATCATCGTTGCTCGTTCGGCCAGCGATGTTGGCAACTCGTCTTCGTAGATCACGTCAACTCCATCTTTCCGCATTTTTTGCAAACCGCTCTTGACCTTACCATCTTTGGAAGCTTTACCTATCTATGCAGTTAAGGAAAAGGACACCATCCAATGACTGCAATATCGAAGATCACACCAGCGTCTCCAGTGCCCATCGCGACCGATTTTGGCATCGAGGGAATGACATGCGCTTCCTGTGTCGTGCGCGTGGAAAAAGCTATTGCGGCCGTGCCGGGCGTGGCTTCCGCCAATGTTAATTTGGCTACGGAACGAGCAACCGTTCAATTCGATGGAGCGCCAGACACCAGTGGGGTTCTCCGCGCAATCGAAAATGCTGGATATGAGCCCAAGATAGTCACCCAGGAATTCAGTGTCGAAGGCATGACCTGCGCCTCGTGCGTCTCTCGTGTTGAAAAGGCGCTGAAGGCTGTGCCCGGGGTCACCGACGCTTCTGTGAACCTCGCTACGGAAAAGGCGACCGTTCGCATCATCTCGGGAGCGACTGAGATCACCGCGCTTGAGGCAGCCGTCCGGGGTGCCGGTTATGACGTTCGCAAGGTGGTCGCCGCTGACGTCAGCGATGAAGGTGCGGATCATCGTAGCGTCGAGATACGAACGCTCAAGAACCTGCTGTTTTTCTCGGCGTTGCTGACACTTCCGCTCTTCCTGTTGGAAATGGGCTCCCACTTCATTCCCGGCGTCCACGAACTGATCATGGACACCATCGGGATGCGCAACAATCTGTATCTCCAGTTCGTGCTGGCGACCGTGGTTCTGTTTGGCCCGGGCCTGAGGTTCTTCCAGAAGGGCGTGCCAAACCTGTTACGCTGGACGCCTGATATGAATTCGCTTGTCGTCCTTGGTACTTCTGCGGCCTGGGGTTATTCGGTCGTTGCAACCTTTTTGCCTGGCGTTCTGCCTCTAGGGACCGCGAATGTCTATTACGAGGCTGCGGCCGTTATCGTCACGCTAATCTTGCTCGGCCGTTACCTGGAAGCCCGCGCCAAGGGTCGGACCAGCCAGGCGATCAAGCGGCTTGTCGGCCTGCAGCCTAAGACCGCCTTCGTCTCGCATGGCGGCGAATTCGTCGAAATTCAGATAAGCGACGTTGTCGTCGGCGACGTCATCCGGATCAGACCGGGTGAAAAAATCCCGGTCGACGGCACTGTCGTGGACGGCAGTTCGTACGTCGACGAATCCATGATTACGGGAGAGCCTGTACCCGTTCAGAAGTCTGCGAACAGCGAAGTTGTCGGCGGCACCATCAACAAGACGGGGTCGTTTACCTTCAAAGCAACCAAGGTCGGCAGCGACACGCTGCTCGCGCAGATCATCAAGATGGTCGAGGCCGCGCAGGGTTCGAAACTGCCGATCCAGGCACTGGTCGACAAGGTTACCGGTTGGTTTGTTCCGGCCGTGATCCTCGCGGCCATCGTGACCTTCGCTGCCTGGTACGTCTTCGGCCCCTCTCCTGCGCTGACATTCGCGCTGGTGAACGCGGTCGCTGTTCTCATTATTGCATGCCCCTGCGCCATGGGTCTGGCAACACCGACCTCGATCATGGTCGGCACGGGCCGCGCGGCTGAACTCGGCATACTGTTCCGGAAGGGTGAAGCACTGCAAAGCCTGCGTGAGGCAGATGTCGTTGCGCTCGACAAGACCGGAACCCTGACCAAGGGACGCCCCGAACTGACGGACCTGATCGTCGCTAACGGTTTCGATGCCGACCTGGTACTGGCTCAGATTGCAAGCCTGGAGTCCTTGTCCGAGCATCCGATTGCCGAAGCTATCGTATCGGCCGCGAAGGCGAAGGGCGTTGGTTTGGCCACCGTGACGAATTTCGAGGCGACACCTGGATTTGGTGTGAGCGGCACAGTGGACGGATCGGACATCCTTGTTGGTGCCGACCGCGCCCTGCATCTGCACAAGATCGACGTTTCGAGGTTCGCCCGCGAAGCCGAACGGCTCGGCGACAGTGGCAAGTCTCCGCTCTATGCAGCAATCGATGGACGTCTGGCGGCCATCATCGCTGTTTCCGATCCAATCAAGGAAACCACTCCTCAGGCGATCAAGGCCCTGCATAACCTTGGCCTAAAGGTGGCGATGATCACCGGAGATAACCGTCGTACGGCCGAGGCAATAGCCAGGCAGCTTGGCATCGACGAAGTAATCGCCGAGGTTTTGCCGGAAGGAAAGGTCGAAGCGGTCAAGAGACTTCGCCACAATAACCGAAAGGTGGCCTTCATCGGTGATGGCATCAACGATGCCCCAGCTCTGACCGAAGCCGATGTCGGCCTGGCGGTAGGCACAGGAACCGATATCGCGATTGAAAGTGCCGACGTGGTGCTGATGTCTGGAGACCTGAACGGTGTGCCGAAGGCCATCGCCCTCAGCAAGGCCACGATCCTGAACATCAAGCAGAACTTGTTTTGGGCATTCGCCTACAACGTCCTGCTGATTCCGGTCGCAGCGGGCGTATTGTACCCCGTGAACGGCACCCTTATGTCGCCGATATTCGCAGCGGCTGCGATGGCAATGTCGAGTGTGTTTGTACTCGGCAATGCGCTCCGGCTTCGTCGGGCAAATCCGGCTTGAAATCCGGGCGTCCGGTTCTGGCCGGACGCCCGTCCACTCGTAAAAGGATACCAAAATGAATATCGGGCAAGCCTCAAAAGCGACCGGCGTTTCGACAAAAATGATCCGCTACTATGAGCAGATCAAGCTGATAAGCCCCGCGCACCGGACTGCGTCCAGCTATCGGACTTACGGGGACAATGACGTTCATACTCTTCAGTTTGTACGCAGGGCACGTGATCTCGGTTTCTCAGTGGAACAGATCAAGGAACTGCTTGCGCTGTGGCGAGATCGGTCCAGGGCTAGCTCCGACGTTAAGGCCGTCGCTCTGGAACACGTTGTCGAGCTGGAGCGCAAGATAGCAGCTATCCAGGAAATGACGACAACGCTCAAGCACCTCGCGAGCAACTGCCACGGCGACAACCGACCAGAGTGTCCAATAATTGAGGAAATGGCGACCGGGTTCGGAGGGGAGAAAATGGGCGTCAAGGCACGGTTCGGTGTCGCCTCACTGAAATGACTTTTTTATCGTTCTGACGCATAGAAGCCCGCCGCTGAAGCGGTAGTTTCAGCCTAACATTATCTGGCGGCGCGAAAAAGCAGTTCACGTTGTCTTCGGTCGGATGAAGGCAGAGGTGATAGTTGCCGTCTCCGGACGGGATCTCGTCTCCATAAGGAATAAAAAAATTGTGGCTTCTGGTGGCGAGATGATGGTCGCCAGGCTGAAGGATAACCGAAAACCCTCGGGGGCCCTTCCTGACATCCCAGCTGGGGATCGCATCGCAATCCCCTCCCACGTCGTTGCCCTTGCAGCAGGCCGGAGGATAGGTCCAGCCACTGCTGGGCTGGTGGGCGTGGCTCGGCGCGACCAGGCCCATCGACATGACAGCCAAGCTGATCACGGACGCTGTTGATGGTATGACAGTCATCAAATGCCGCCAATCTGAGGAATCCGCGTCTTGACCCAGCAATTGTACGCCGAATGCTCGCCGTTGGGAGATTAATTTTAGCGATAGCTCATACACAGCTGGCGGCGATACCGACGTACACTGTTGGCAACTGCCGAATTCTGCGAGGCTAACGAAGATGGCTGATCCGGACGCCTACCCTGGAATGCCTCGATGGGTGAAAATCTCTGGGATAATGCTCGGCGTTGTGATCGTGCTGGCCGTGATTCTGATGGCCACCGGTATTGGCGGTCCTCACGGTCCTGGCCGCCACCTTTCGCCTGCTGACACGGACAGCCAGACAACGCCACAAGGTGATCGCCCGTGACAATGAGACCCGGCCTGCGCAAGATCATCCTGATCGCGCACATCGTTTCCTCGGTTGGCTCGCTCGGTGCGGTGGCGGGCTTCCTCGCCCTCGCGGTCGCAGGGCTCTCCAGTCAGGATGCTCAGGTGACGCGGAGCGCCTATGTCGCAATGGAGGTGATCGCCCGTTTTGTCATTGTCCCTTCGGTTTCCGCCTCGTTGCTAATCGGCGTCGCTCAGTCTCTTGGCACCACATGGGGCTTGTTCCGGCACTATTGGGTCCTGGCGAAACTCCTGCTAACCACCTTGGTTTTAATTGTCCTGCTGCTCCAGATGGAGGGAATTTCCTACGTCGCAGCGGTAGCGGTCGAGACCACGTTGTCTAGTGCCGGTCTCCTCGGTCTCAGGCGCTCGCTCGTGATCCATGCCGCTGGTGGCCTGGTCGTATTGCTCGTGACGACGATGCTGTCGGTCTACAAGCCGCGTGGAATGACCCGATACGGATGGCGCAAACATCACAACCAGTAGGGTAACCCGGTATAGCCACGCCGGAGGATTACCGCGATCAAATGACTTCTGGTAGTCGCTATGGACTTTAATAAATTTTCGGGCCGAACAAATCTGACTAAGCGACCGAGCGTCTCAACAAGCTCATAAGCAATCCCTTCAATTCCGGCTCCGAAACCCGCACTGCAGCCGCAACCGGCGATAGCCACTCTACGCGACGCTCCTTCGATTCCGGAAACTCAATGAAAGCTTTTTTGACCTCAACGAGATGTACTTCGACTAAGGATGGTACCTTGGTCCCGTCATCGAGCGTCTTGAGATAAGTAAAATAGCCGAGGGGCCTCTTTCTTGCCTTGCCCTTTACGCCAGCCTCTTCCCAAGCCTCTCGTTCTGCGGCCTCGTGCGACTTCAGCCCTTTGATCGGCCAGCCTTTTGGAATGGTCCAGCGACCGGTCTCGCGGGTCGTGACAAGCAGGACTTCGGTGCTTCCTTGAAGACCTGTGCGAAAGCAGATTGCTCCGACCTGCTCAACCATCCCGCCACCCATTATTACGCCCGCGTAGGCGGCTAGACGCGCAAGATGGGTCACCTTTTTTGTCATCGGCCTTCGTTCCAATCTCGAACAGAAGATGGGGTGCCAGGTGATTCTCGGCAATCCCAGCTCATTAAATCAACACGACATTGGTCGGTGGCGGTCAGAGGCGCTTCTTGCCAAGAGGCGAAACCGCTGTCGACATAGCATAGCCCGTCATTCCTTGGTCGGCGCTAGGCGGCCGCATCCTAGTTCCCGCTACTTGACCTCCATCCGGAACTTCGCGTGGCACGACGTGCAAGTTTGAAGCATCATGTGGAAAGCATGTTCTGCGGGCATTGCCACTGCATCTCTCGCTGCATCGACCTTTCTTGCGAGCGGTCCGCCTCCCATGGCATCTCCCGTTTGCATCCGCGTTCCGGGGCCGAGCGTGTCAGGATTTCGGTCCGCTGCGACGGACAAGGCGGAGGCGTAGATGCCAAGGTCTTTTGCCAGCTTGTCGAACTGTTGACGGTCGGTTTCAATGCTTGGGCTGGCTTTTGAGCCAGCCGTGGTGACGGAACCGTCGAACAGCGCCGAAAGGGTAGCCCCAGAGTGAGACCGAATGGTCTCGGCGGCCGCTTTGAACGCTTTTGCGTCGTAGGGCGACGTGTCCTTGAACATGGCGTTGATGGACTTGGCGGCGTTTGCCATCGCCTTCATGCCGTCCTGTCTTTGGACAACGTTGCCGGGCGCGGCGGTTTGGGCGGTTGCCACAGAGATCGCCGTGGCGAAAACGGCTATCGGAAGCACAAGAACGGCTAGTTTCGTCACGCTCGCATTCATCCCCATGCTACACTCCATTTTCCCGGGGGCTGTTCCTCCCACTTTTGACCATCCCGGCAGATGGAGGTCCAACCTTCGGGTTCTGGACACGTACTCGCGCTTGATCAAGATCAACGCAACTCTTGCAACGGCACGGCACTGTGCTTGAATACGATAATAGGGTCCCAGCCAAAACATGATCGCCGTAAGCCGAACCATTCGAAGATACGCGAGAGAATTGCTGACCGTTTTGGTCGCAATTATGTTCCTCGTCGCTCCGATGGCCGAGGCTGCTCCCGAAATATGCGACAACGACTTACCTCAAGCTGTACATATCGAAACTTCCATGGGTGACGTAGCTGGACAAGGTGATCTCCATCCTGTCGAGCAAAAGGCCTGCTGCAAAAGCGTATGCAGCCTATGCAACGTCATTCTTCCACCTTCGAACCCTGTAGCTTTTCACGTCGGTTCTGGCGCTCAGCGATATTTTGATCCTCAGCAGTCCATCACAGGCCTCAGCTCCTCACCTGCTCTCGGCCCTCCCCGATCTATTGTTTGAACACCTCCGCTCAACGGCGGGATGATCGTCGGTTGCCTGCGATACCCGCACGGCGACCATGTGGTGACAATTGCCGAGACCGCCGTACCACGTCTCCTTGCAAAGTCTTGGATCAGCCAGGGGACGTTCCGAACGAGGCGAACCAATAGGGAACTAAATCCAATGGACGTTCAAAAGGACCATAAGGGTCACTATTACCATAATCACGAACATCACGCTCAGGCCACGCTTGCAACCGAAGGCCGTCCGGTGACCGATCAGACGGAAGGCGTGATGTACACTTGCCCAATGCATCCGCAGGTAAGGCAACTAGGACCCGGGAACTGCCCCATTTGCGGGATGACACTGGAACCGGAAGTGGTCACAGCCGAAACCGGGCCCAGCGCCGAATATCTCGACATGAGACGCCGTTTCTGGGTCGGGCTCGTTCTGTCCGTGCCTGTGCTCCTGCTGGAGATGGGTGGCCACCTCACCAATCTTCACATGGTGCTTGGTGCCCAAACCTCCAATTGGATTCAGCTCGTGCTTGCTACACCTGTCGTCCTATGGGCAGGCTTTCCATTCTTCGAGCGAGCATGGAAGTCACTCGTCACTATGCGCCTGAACATGTTCACATTGATAGCAATGGGGACGGGAGTCGCGTGGACTTACAGCGTCGTTGCTACCCTTGCGCCTGATCTGTTTCCAGCCACGTTCCGCTCCGCAGACGGTTCGGTCGCCATTTATTTCGAAGCTGCAGCCGTCATCACGGTACTGGTATTGCTTGGACAAGTGCTGGAGCTGCAAGCCCGGGAACAGACCGGAGGAGCCATCCGCGCACTTCTTGACCTTGCCCCTAAGACGGCACGCCGCGTCCGCGATGGTGTCGATGAAGACATCGACCTGGAGATGGTTGTCGTCGGGGATCGGCTTCGGGTTCGCCCCGGTGAAAAGGTCCCGGTCGATGGCAGCCTTATCGAAGGTCGCAGTTCAGTTGATGAATCGATGATCACAGGTGAATCGATGCCCGTCACCAAGGAAGTCGGTGCAAAGCTGATAGGCGGCACGATGAACCAGACCGGTGGCTTCGTCATGGAAGCTGGAAAAGTCGGCCGGGATACAATGCTGTCGCAGATCGTTCGGATGGTTGCGGACGCCCAGCGCTCGCGAGCGCCCATCCAACGCCTGGCCGACGAGGTTTCTGGTTGGTTCGTGCCTGTGGTGATCGGGATTGCCATCGTCGCATTCGCAGCCTGGATGATATGGGGTCCAGAACCGCGCTTTGCTCACGGTCTTGTCGCTGCGGTCGCGGTGCTTATCATCGCATGCCCCTGTGCGTTGGGCCTTGCGACCCCAATGTCGATCATGGTGGGCGTTGGCCGGGGTGCGGGTCTTGGTGTCCTGATCAAGAATGCCGAAGCTTTGGAGCGTTTCGAGAAAATCGACACGTTGGTCGTCGACAAGACCGGAACCCTGACAGAGGGTAAACCCAAGGTAACGTCCATGGCCGCCATAAATGGGTTCACAGAACCCGAACTGCTGAGACTGGCGGCAACACTGGAACGAGCGAGCGAGCATCCACTGGCAACTGCCATAGTCAACGCGGCGACGGAGCGCCAGTTGGTTCTCGGCGTCGCGGAAGATTTCGATAGCCCGGTT
Source organism: Rhizobium sp. Leaf453 (assembly GCF_001425605.1). Classification (GTDB taxonomy): domain Bacteria; phylum Pseudomonadota; class Alphaproteobacteria; order Rhizobiales; family Rhizobiaceae; genus Pararhizobium. The sequence continues at coordinate 134,411 of NZ_LMRG01000026.1, forward strand.
GGCAAAGGGGTCACGGGAAGTGTCGACGGACGCAGGCTCATCATAGGCAGCCACCGCATCATGGAGGAAGCTCATATCGATGTCTCGGCTCTCACCAGCCAGGCGGAAGCGATGAGGGGTGAAGGCGCAACGGTAATCTTCGTCGCGATAGACGGCCGTGTTGGAGGCCTTTTGGCGATCTCCGACCCGATCAAAACGACGACGCCAGATGCAGTCCAAGCTTTGCTGAAGGCAGGGGTCCGGGTCGTCATGCTGACTGGCGACAACAAGACGACGGCCGACGCAGTCGCTCGCAAGCTCGGGATCACCGAGGTCGAGGCCGAAATCCTGCCGGAAGACAAGAGCAAGATCGTCAAACGTTTGCGGGAAGAAGGCCGGATCGTCGCCATGGCCGGAGATGGAGTGAACGACGCCCCTGCCCTGGCTGCCGCAGATGTCGGAATCGCTATGGGAACCGGCACTGATGTCGCGATTGAAAGCGCGGGCGTCACACTGCTGAAGGGCGATCTTCAAGGGATTGTCCGGGCTCGTGAACTCAGCCACGCGACAATGAGCAATATCCGGCAGAACCTGTTCTTCGCCTTCATTTATAATGCGGCTGGCGTCCCAATCGCCGCTGGAGTGCTCTACCCCACGTTCGGACTTTTGCTGTCTCCGATCATCGCTGCGGCCGCGATGGCGCTTTCGTCGGTAAGCGTCATTGGCAACGCCCTGCGATTGAGGAGCGTACGGATATGAAATGGGATCGCAAATGGGCGCTGCTTGCTGCGTCGCTGGTCGTCATCTTCGCCTTCTTCCTCCTGCGCGAGCACTGGGCGCATGCATTTGGTCTCGCGCCCTACATTCTCCTGTTGGCCTGCCCTCTCCTGCATCTATTCCATGGCCACGGTGGTCATGGCCATGGTGGTCACGGCGAGGACCGCGTGGTTAAGGATGAAACAAGTTGATCTACACACGCTCCGCACAGGCAGATGTTGAGGTGACGACGTCGGCGGAACGTCTATTTGATTACATGGATGACCAGGCAAACCCCGGCACGCACATGCAGAGATCGTCGGCCATGATGCTGTGGGGTAGCATGGCATATGAGTTCGACGACGCTCGCGGCCGAAGCGTCGGTTCCGTCATCAAGATGACCGGAAAAGTAGCGGGTGTGAAACTGTATGTGGAGGAGGTCGTCATTCAGCGGCAACCGCCGTTTCTAAAGGCATGGGAAACGGTAGGAGAGCCGCGCCTTCTCGTTATCGGAAGCTACCGGATGCGCTTCCAAATAGAGGATAGCGGGCGTCTCTGCCGTCTCCACGTTTTTATCGATTACAACTATCCAAGTTCCGTGGTTGGCCGGATCGCTGGGACCTTGCTAGGTGCAATCTACGCAAGATGGTGCGTCAAGCGGATGGCAGCGGCTGCCACGGCAGCATTTTCGACCAAACTCGGTCCGGGCTGACGCAACGCAATCGATGGCGATGAGCGTATTAACGAGAGCGGCCCGCTTTGAGGAGAAGACGATGCTCGATAGACGTAAGTGGACACCTTCAGCCCTGCTTCTGACGATGACTGGGATCGTCCTAGTCGGCATCGGGGTCTATTTTGTTCTAATTCGCCCGCCGCTGCTGCCAGAGGACGTGCGTTACATGCAGTTGACCGAAGCCGACCTGTCGGTAGTCGGGCCGAGCTTGAGAGATTGGCTCGGCCGTGTCTTTGCGGTCCTTGGAGGCTTTGCGATGGCGACGGGCATTCTTATGATCACGCTTGCCGCTACGGCCTTGCGCTCGCGAGAACCCATAGCGGCGTTCGGTGCCATTCTTGGAGGCGTGGTTTCGATTGGGACGATGACAGCCGTCAATTTCGCCATCAACTCCGACTTCAAGTGGGCACTGCTTGGTCTCTTTGCCCTTTGGGCCGCGAGTTTGATCGCCTACTGGCTGGAAGGGGCAGAGGCTCGATGATACTGCATGTTGGGGGAGAGCACGGATGACAGTGCTCTCCCCCGACTTTTCAAGCCGCCATTTTAGTGCAGCTCTCCGCACAGCGACGGCAAGCCGCGACACACGACTCCATGTCCCCAACACGCTCACAATCCTCGGCGCATTGAGCGCAGATTTCGGCGCACTCTCGGCAGACGTGCTTGTGATGCTCTGAACCAATGAGCATGAAATGAGCCGAAGTTCGGCAGATTTCCGCGCAGGCCATCATGAGCTTGAAATGTTGCGGCTCGGTGTGCTTGCCGCCCATTTCTAGGCAGTGGCCCATCGCCATCGACAGGCACTCGCTGTAGCAGCCCAGGCAGTTGTCGATGCACGTTTTCATTTCTTCTGAAAGGTGATGCATGCTCCTACTCCCTTCCTACTTCGCTTCCTTGTTGAGCCACTCAGTCATCTCGGCGATTTCTTTGGTCTGCGCGTCGATGATCTTCTGGGCGTTTGACTTGGCTTCCTCGTTGTCGCCGAACTTGAGTTCGGCTTTCGACATGCTGATCGCACCCATGTGATGGGCGATCATTCCGCAGACGAAGGCGACATCGGCGTCTTTCTTCATCATGCCCTGCATCATGTTCATGTGCATGGACTTCATGCCTTCCATTGATTCCTTCTGGTAGTCGGTCATCATATCGCCCATGCCCATGTCGCCGGACATCATATCCATCTTCGACATGTCCATCTCGGACTTGCACTTATCCGGATAGGCCATCTCCGCGAAAGAGGCGGTTGGCATAATGGCGAGCATTGAAAGAGCGCCTATTGCGGCGAGCGAATTTTTCACGAGAGTTTTCATCTCTATTCTCCTGTTTGGATTCACATATTTGGATTCAGGAAATCAGATATGAAGCTTGGGCGGCGGGTGGAATGTACGCACGAGCAGGAACGGACTGAGTTCGTTGAGGATTGGCGTAACCGGTCGGGGGACGACTGCCTGCGCATCTGCACACGGCGGCTCCGCCAAAATCGGACAGCAGTGCAAGTTAGAGCAGCATCCAGCATGATGAACGGATTCTGGCGCATGATGGCCAGACTCCGAGACCGACGGGCAATTGCGATTGGCGGTGAATTGCCCAGCCACCGCCGCGCCGTGGAGGTTCACCACCATGACGCACAGGGCCGCTATTCGGACCAAGCGGTAAAGGATTCTCAGAACGGGCATGGAAGCGCAATCCTTTTCGCCTCCAAACGCGCCTTTAAGAAGAATGTTCCGAAGAGTGCGGTTTCGACAGTGAAGCTGGGTGAGTGAGTGTTGCTTTTCAGATCAATAAAAGTTTTGTGCCGGACACCAGGAGGACTGCCGCGAGGATGAACCTGAGGCTTCGGTCGGAGAGATATCGGCTACCGACAAGACTGCCAGCGACGCCGCCGAGACCCACCGCTACCAGCCACAGCGGGAGGGCAGAGGGAATAGACTTGATCGACGCGTAGGCTCCCGCGAGGGCTGCTGCCGAGTTCAGAAGATTGTATGCAGCCGTGACGGCAGCAGTGCGCCGACGGCTTACCCAATTCATGGCGAGGATGATCGGCGCGAGGAAGATACCGCCTCCGGTTCCTGTCGTGCCGGAGACGAACCCGATCACCGCCCCGGTAAGTAGTGCCGGGAGGAAGGGTGGGGCTTCGGCGGCTTCAACGGCAATCCTCTTCGTCAGGGCCGAGCGTATCATCTGGATGCCAGAGAGAATCAGAATGATCCCCACGACCGGATAGTAGATGTGTCCCGGCAACTGCACCGATCCGCCTGGCAGCGAGAATGGAAAACCCAGCACGGCGAACGGATAGAAGGTTCGCCATGAGAACAGCCCGGAACGCCAGAACTGGAACGTCCCGATCCCGGCGACGAGCAGGTTCAAGGCGAGCGCTGTCGGTTTCATCACCGTCGGCGCGAGACCGAACATTCCCATTGCCGCCAGATATCCTGACGCTCCGGCTTGGCCGACCGCCGCGTAGAGTGCGGCGACGATCAGGAATAGCACGGCAAGCCATATGGTCTCGTCGAACGCACTCAAAGGGGCAGCCTCGTAATCGGTGAGAAGGATGGGCTATGTGTCGAGAACTAACCGGTAGTGATGCATCTCGTATATTGATGATCGACCTGGTGACATGCGTTTTTCAACGAACGCAACCATCCCCTCAGTTTGCATTTGCACAACACGGCGAACCGCAGGATTTCCACTTTTCCACAGTCGTCAAAATGCGGTTTCAGCGCCAAATGCAAGGCCAGCAACCCGCCTCCTCCCGTTGGTTATGGAAACTTAGAACCCGAGGACTGCCATTGTGCCCAGAGTCGCCGCCGCGAGGACAAGATAGCGGCCGGTCTTTGCCACTGTCACGAGGGCGACAAAGGACCACAGGGGCTCACGTAATAATCCGGCTACAACCGTCAGCGCATCCCCGAACAGTGGCATCCAGGACAACAGCAACGACCATCGCCCATACCGCCGATACCAACCACTGGCTCTCTCTAACGAGGGCTTCTTCACCGGAAACCAAGTCCTGTCCTGGAAGCGATGAATGAACCGGCCGAGGACCCAGTTGCATACTGCTCCCAGAATGTTTCCGACACTTGCAACAATGATCAATCCAGGCACGGAGAATTTACCCGAAACGAGCAAGCCAATTAGGACCGGTTCTGACTGAAACGGCAGAACCGTAGCTGCGCCGAAGGCAACCAGGAAAAGCCCGATATAGGCCATTAAGTTAGTCACTGGGCGTAATCCGCATATCTGACATAGATTCGGCACTTCCCTGTTAGAACCCTATTGACCTTGCCATCGTTGGAAGCCTCAAAAGGTTCTTCATCGTTAATCGGCGGAATGGTCCCTTGTGCAGCGCCATATAATCGACGCGAATCATCTGATAGATGAAGCTCGTAATTGACAACTTCCGGGCTGATGGTAGTCCTCGGGCATGGGTATGTATCGAATCACATTAGCAAAAATGCTGGTTCTACTTCGCTTGGTGATCATCGCATCACTGGCTGGATACTCCTTGCCCACTGCTTCGGCAGCGATGCACGGGCCAATGTCGACGTCTACAACCGTCCAATCTGACGACCACCACGAAATGACAAGCGGCGAGCACGTCCATGCAGACGAAAGCGCCTCTCCGAACGACATTCAAAAAATTGCGAAGCAGGAGTGCTGCAAAGACTTCTGCGTGAGTTTTGCAATTGTCGCGACCGCCGAGGTCGACGGTGGCCCGGTCGTGATGCGTTCCAGTCACGAATTCATCAACGACAACCATGTCGTGGGCGAACTCGTCCCGCTGCACCGCCCCCCGAATATCTGAATAGGACACGCCCGTCCTTACGGGTCTGAACGTGCGTAGGTGGGTATTTTTGCCCGCTGCGCCGCTGCCATCTCCTATTCGGATTACACCATGAAACCTATATTTCTGGTGGTTGCCTTGCCGCTTATCGCAAGCGGTTGCGCTTCCACGTTTCCTCCTGAAGTCACGGCTTCGGGCGACCTCGCCGACCTTCCGTTCGACGTTCGCCCAGTTCACTACCATAGCCCCGTTACGGGCTACACGCACCGCGTCCCGGTCGATCCCAAACCGTGGCGAAATCAGAACGACGCGCAGGCTCCAGACGGAGGCGCGTCATGAACGTATCGAAACTCAAGCTCGCGGCGACTGTCGCGTTGCCACTTATCCTCGGCGGGTGCGTCACGGCGGCGGAGTATTCCCAGAAGAATTCCGGATTCTCGTCGGTGTCCAACAAAACCGCAGAAGCGAGTGGAAAAGACACGGTCTGGATTCAGAACCGCCATGATGCCCAAGCGGTCGCTGGTCGGGTGAAGACGTTGCTGACCAAGAAAAACGTCGACGTCGAGACAGCGGTGCAGGTCGCCCTCCTCAACAACAAAGGCCTCCAGGCAGCCTATGCCGATCTCGGGGACTCTGCTGCGGATGCGTGGCAGTCGACCATGCTCGTGAACCCGACAGTCGAGGTCGGACTGATCGGTATCGGCACGCCAGGACTTGAAGCTTACAAAACCGTCGAAGGCGTGATCGCCACCAACCTCCTGGCGCTCGCCACTCATAAACGGAATGTCGAGATTGCCGATACCGGGTTCCGGAAGGCCCAGCTCAATGCAGCCCTGCAGACCTTGCAACTCGCCGCTGATACCCGGCGTGCGTGGATCACTGCCGTTGCCTCGTGGGAAACGGTCGCCCAACTTAACCAGGCGCAGGCGGCGGCAGACGCTGCTTCGGACCTTGCACAAAAACTCGGCGAAACGGGTGCGCTGACCAAGGGTGGCCAGGCCCGCGAGCACGTATTCTATGCCGAACTGGCGGGTCAGACGGCAAAGGCCCGGCTTGAAGCCCGGCTCGCGAAAGAAGAGCTGACACGGCTCATGGGACTTTGGGGATCGGACGCCGATTACCAGATTCCCAATCGCCTGGCACAGCTTCCGAAGGGTCTGATCAAACGCGACCTGATCGAGGCCGAAGCTCTGCAACGTCGCGTCGACCTGCAGATGGCCAAGCTCGATCTCGAAGCCACGGCCAAGTCCTACAGCCTAACGGAAGCGACACGCTACGTTACCGATCTCGAAATCCTGACTGGATTCGAAACCGAACGCGAATTGGAAGACGGCGAGAAGAAAGTCGATACGACAGGCAACGTAGCCTTCGAATTCGTTATTCCGATCTTCGACAGCGGCAAGGCCAGGATGCGGAAATCGGAGCTGGCCTATATGCGGGCCGCGAACTTGCTGGCGGAAAAAGCGGTGAACGTTCGGTCCGAGGCGCGGTCCGCCTACCAGGCTTATCGCTCGAACTACGACATCGCCCGTCATTACCGCAACAGCGTCGTGCCACTGCGTACCAAGATCGAGGAAGAATCCCTCCTCACCTACAACGGCATGATCACCAACACGTTCGAACTGCTCGCCGACAGCCGGGAGAAGGTCAACTCGACCCTCCTGGCCGTCAACGCAAAACGCGATTTCTGGTTGGCCGAAGCCAATCTCGCGCCTGCCATTTATGGCGGCGGCGCGGGTGCGGCAGGTGGTGAAACTGAAGTTGCAGCGGCTGCCGACAGCGGCGGCGGTCACTAGGAAAGGACACAGACATGTTCAACAGAAGACAGATACTCGGCGCGAGCGCCGCTTTAGTATCGACAGCCGCCTGGGCAAAGACCTCAAACATGGGTCTGCCTGAGACTGCAATCATGGAAACCGCCGAAACGCAGACGCCTGTCCGCCCCTCATCGGGACCGGACTACACGCCGGTCGTGACCCTTAACGGGTGGACGCTACCGCATCGCATGAACAACGGCGTCAAGGAATTCCACCTTGTCGCGGAGCCTGTCGAGCGTGAGATGGCCGAGGGCATGACAGCGCACCTCTGGGGCTACAACGGCCAGTCGCCGGGTCCGACCATCGAGGCGGTCGAAGGCGACCGCGTCCGCATCTTCGTCACCAACAAACTGCCGGAACATACCACCATCCACTGGCACGGCATGATCCTGCCATCCGGCATGGATGGGGTCGGCGGTCTGTCGCAGCCGCATATCCCCGTCGGCAAAACCTTCGTCTACGAGTTCGACCTCGTGAAGTCGGGCACCTTCATGTACCACCCGCATTCGGATGAAATGGTCCAGATGGCGATGGGCATGATGGGGATGTTCATCATCCACCCGAAGGACGAGAAGTTCATGCCGGTGGACCGGGACTTCGTGTTCCTGCTCAGCGCCTATGACATCGACCCCGGCACCTATGTTCCCCGCATCATGGAAATGACGGACTTCAATCTCTGGGCCTGGAACAGCCGCATCTTCCCCGACATCAGCCCGCTTGTGGTCTCCAAGGATGATAGGGTCAGGGTCCGGGTGGGCAATCTGACCATGACCAACCATCCGATCCACATGCACGGCTACGACTTTGAGGTCACCTGCACGGACGGGGGCTGGGTGCGGCCGGAAGCCCGATGGCCGGAAGTCAGCATCGACATCCCGGTCGGTGCGATGCGGGCCTATGAGTTCGACGCCAAGTACGTCGGCGATTGGGCAATCCATTGCCACAAGTCGCACCACACGATGAACGCCATGGGACATGACATCCCGACCTTCATCGGCGTCGACAAGAAGGAAGTCGCGGAAAAGATCAGGAGGCTTCGCCCGGAATACATGCCGATGGGAACCGCTGGCATGGCCGACATGGGCGAGATGGAAATGGAAATTCCGGAGAACACCGTTGCCATGATGACCGGATGGGGTCCGCATGGCCCCATCGAAATGGGCGGCATGTTTTCCGTTGTCAAGGTTCGCGAGGGAATCGCGGCCGACGACTACACCGATCCCGGCTGGTACGAAAACCCACCCGGTACGCAGGCCTGGGAATGGACGGGCGAGCTTCCCGACACGACCAAGGCCAAGGATGCCAAAACCCAGATCACGCCCAAGCCCATGAAGCACGGCTGATCGCATCTCCCAACCAACCAAAGGACTGAATCATGAAGACTGCAATTATCGCATTGTTCCTCGCGGCGCTCGCGTCTCCGGCCCTTGCCTCGGGTTCACACGCTGGTGGTCACGGCGAAGCCATGGCTGTCGGTGAGCCCGGCAAGAAGGCGCAGGCCACCCAGACCATCCGCGTTTCCATGAAGGAGACGGACGACGGCAAGATGATCTTTACGCCGAACACCTTCAAGGTCCGCAAAGGTCAGACCATTGTTTTCTCCATCAAGAACGCGGGCGAGTTGGACCACGAGTTCGTCCTCGACCAGGAAGACAAAATCATGGAGCACAAGGCCGTGATGGAGAAGTTCCCGGAAATGGAACACGACGACCCGAACGCGATCCGCCTGGCTGCCGGAAAGTCTGGCGAGATCATCTGGAAGTTCACCAACGACGGTACGTTCAAGATCGCCTGCCTGGTACCCGGCCATTACGACGCCGGAATGCACGGCGACGTCACCGTTGCCAAGAAGTAACGACGAAAAGGAGAAATCGACATGAATTCATTTATCAAGGTCGCCTCTGCGACCATGCTCGCGCTCACGCTGGCTTCCGGTGTTTTCGCTGCCGAATTCACCAAGGGAACGGTCAAAAAGGTCGATGCCAAGGCGAAGAAGGTAACCCTCATTCATGAGGAACTGAAGGACCTTGAAATGCCCGCGATGACCATGGTTTTCCGTGTTAAGGACGACGCGATGCTGGAAAAGCTCAAGGAAGGCGCGAACATCGAGTTCATTGCCGCGCGCGTTGACGGCAAACTGACAGTCACGGAAGTCAAGTAGTCCGATAGCGTCTGAAAGAGCACGCGGCTGTTTAAACTGCCGCGTGCGACACCCCTGTTTCACCGAGAGAAAGCGGACTCGGTCGGCCCACAAGGTCTTGGAAACCCACCCGCGCTTTCAAGCGACGAGCAATGACATCTTCACTCAGCGCCCAGTGGGACGCCGCGCGGGAAATCCGTTCAATCCTTTTGCGATTTGTCGCTTTCGCCATCCTGCTTGCCAACCTCCTACTTGGTGGCAACGAGGGAGCTGAAAGGACGCATTTCATCGTCGTGATCTGCTACTTCATCATCAGCGTCGCTTCGGTGGCGACCGCACGGTATCTGCCCAGCCTGTCCTGGCTTAAGACGCTCTTTGTCGTTCTCGATGCGCTGCTGGTTGCCCTGATTTTGTACGCGCACATTCTTGGCGGACCGGTTACCGAGAACCACAACCTGACGACGACCAGCCTGGTGGTCGCGTTCATCTTGCTCAATCATGTCGGCTTAAAGCAAGATCGTCGGCTCGTGCTTGTCTTCTCCGGCATCGTTCTGGTTTCCTGGGTAGCCATGTTGGCGGTCACCGCCGCCAGACATCATACCGCCGACGCAATGTCGTTGCTTGCGGCATTCTTCAACCAGGACTTGGGCCTCACAGTAAGCTTCGGCTTTACGGCTTTCGCTATCTACTTGCTCGCGAGGGACCATGATCGGACCCGCAAAGAAGCCTTACGAGCCGACAAGCACCGTCTCAATCTCTCGCGCTTCTTCTCGCCGCTTGTGGTCGCGGACCTCCAGGAAGGCAGCTCAAACCTTGACCTTGAACGTCGCAACGCAGCGATCATGTTCGTCGATCTTAGGGACTTCACGAGTTTCGCAGAGACCGCGCCTGCACGGGAACTGGCGTTGGTGTTGGCAGAATACCGCCACCTCGTTTCCGGCATGATCTTCCAACATGGCGGAACGGTTGACAAATTCATCGGGGACGGAGTGATGGCGGTCTTCGGCCAACCTTCCCCGTCAGAGGACGATGCGGATCGAGCCTTGGCATGCGCTCTCGACCTTGTCGATGCACTGAACGATTGGAAAAACCACAGCATGCGGAACGGCTCCCCTGCCCTCAAGGCGGGCATCGGCTTGCACTACGGCACGGTCGTCGGAGGGGTTTTGGACAGCGGGTGCCACAGCGAGTTGACGGTGATCGGCGACGCTGTAAACGTCGCCCAACGACTGGAGACCTTGGCTAAATCACTCGACGCACTACTTGTGGTGTCGAATGCGCTGATGGCCCGGCTGCTGTGTCCAGTTCCATCTGCCCTCTGGATACCACAAAACTCAGTGCCGCTGCCGGGACGTCGGTTCCCGATAGATGTTTGGTATCTGCGCCGCGAAGCGGGTCTCGATCCGGCCGAGGACAGTTCAGGCTACGAGACAGGAGTCATGCAGACTGCCCTCCAAAGATCGTCCTTCCAGTCATCCCCTCCCGGGCCCAGTGTGTGCACCGGGTAGTCAATGCCTCTGACAGACACTTTGGCGGGATCACTGCATTTCACAAATGCTCGATGCTTTCCCGGATCAATGTAGGCAGAACCGCTCGTAGCGTCACCTTGTGAAAGCGATATTTGGACGTCGTAATCGTATCCAGCTCGCTTTGTTGAGTGACTACTGACGAGACCAAGATTGACAACGGTGTTGTCGTCGAAATGCGCCGTGTGGAATATAAGGGGCTCTCCCGCCACCGCGCTTAAAGCGGACAGCACTCCGACGGCGAGGATGAGTACAAAAGCACGCATTCCCACCTCCCATGGTTCAGCGAAGCCTGTATCATATCACGTACGTGGCGGCTTGCTAAGGATCGCGTCGGCCCCTCCGGGCTGATCAGTATTCGTGCCACGCCACCCCCGATTCGGGTGCTTCGCATAGATGCGGCTCTTTACGCTTCGCGACGGGCTGGCTCCAATCACTTCTCCAAATGGAGTTATACTGAGCCCAACAAGTATCATCCAGTCTTGGATTATTCCTTTTTCTGCCTAGCAGGAGACCTACAATTCGCGTCGCGAGGAAGGAGTTCTTTGGTTGTCGCCTACCCCGCCAAGGAATTCCTGCTCGTTATTGGGAGCCGTCACGCTATACAAGCTCTATGTATAATTCTTTTCACGATTTGACGCGCTACCGAAAAGAACTTCTGAACATAGAATTGTTTACTAAAAATAAATCTATACGCTAAAATGAAAAATATATCCGCACGAAATTTACGTATTTATCTGATGGACAGACCGCCAAAACACAAAATAGAAAAAGGAAATAAAAAACCTAACGACTCAAACACGCCAGATCGAAGGAGTTCTTCAGAATCATGCTAAAGTATTATTTTTTACTATAATTCGACCATGTTTGACAAAATTACATTCGTAAACTTGAATCCGGCGACACCGTTGCTGTTGTTCAGCAATACACACTAATGCAGGTGGCCTCTTTGTCGGGTCCGCTAGGATGGTAGGGTGAGGCAGTTGGGGCAGAGTTTACGTCAGCGCAGACAATCCGTTTGGCAAATTCACTTTCCCGACGAGGCGCGTTTGAAAAGAGCGGGTTTCGAAAGCATTTCGTACTGCCCATCAATCTTCCACCAGCACCGGTATCAACCCCATCCATCTCAATATTTGAGAGAACGATGCACAGGCCACTGGAAGCCAGATTGGGCGGAGGAAGCGGGGACGACTGCCGAAACCGTGGCAAAGACGACCATCCGAAATTGCTCATACAGCCTAACCAACTTCTTCAATTGGTCCGACAGCGTAGCGCTGGTACTTTCCGATGCAAAATATGATGACGTGCTATCATATCAGAGCGATATGATAGCAGGCGTGTGGAGCTGTAAAGGTGATGGCCTCTCGCCCGGTACAGTGAACCCTCGCGCCGATGAAGCCTGTTCGTACCTAAGTTGGCTCGCATCTAAAAACCTTCGTCCACCGTTCGTTGTCCCCACGAAGCTGACGCGTATCATTCACCCGCGCTCTCGAAAAGCAACGGTCCGCCGAATACGGCTCGGACGCGAAAAAGCCAGCCGACAAAGTCTCAGAATGCTGACCCTGCCCTCGGAGTGGCAGGTTCAAGACTGGCTCGCGACGGTTCGAAGAAGTAGAGGCGTTAGCAAATTCCACGCCTGTGGCACCATCATCAAAACCGGTCTTCGGTCGCATGAGCTATGCATGCTGCCTGTCGCTTACTGGCCGAGCCGAAAAGCAATTGATGATGCGATATCGGCTGGCCTCGCTGAGGTGACCATGCCACTTGGACCAACTAAAGGAAGCGTCAAACGCGTCATAGCAGTCGACGTCGAACATGGTAGCCGTGTTCGCACTTGGATAGACAATGACCGACCTTCACTGGCTCTGACCTACAAAGCTCGAACCGGTCTTCCAGAACCTACCCGGCTATTTCTCTCCGACGCTCCAGGTCACGAAGGAACACCGCTTTCACAATCACAACTCTATAAATGCTTCAAGCTGGATATCAAGTTCATATGGTATCCCCATCTCGGCCGTCATTACTTCGCATGCACGTCCTTGCTCAAAGGCATTCAGCATGATGCCCAAATATTGGGCCACGCGCCACGTGATATGTCGCCTAATTGGATCAGAAATCGCGGCGAATACTGGCTGGATATGCAGCGCCGTCAGCTCGGACATCTCTCCGAAGCAACAACTGAATTGTATCTGCGGTGGATAATTACTCATCATGTGCTTGTAAACACCTTTGACGAATGGAATTTCTTCTTGGATGGAGAGAGCCTTGAAACTCAACAAGCCCACTAGCGATCCGCCCTTAAAGCCGTACCAGTTCTGGATAATCCCAGCAAACGGGAACCCGAGGCATCTCGCTGATACTGCTGAGTTTTTCAATGGGTGCAGCGCGCGGGACCTAGGGAAGAAAGAACAGCGGCTATGGAAAGGTGATATCCAAGGGAATCCCGGGCTCGCTGCTGACTTCGTCCGAGTTGTTCAGGCATTGCGACACGACCAACAAAACTTCAAGCGACTTCGGTATTCGTGGCGGAATTTTTATCGTTTCATACAGGAGCGTACCGATCTCCCCCCTGTCCATTCCATCCATGATATAACCAGAATTCATGGGCTTGCCCTCAAGCAGTGGCTCCACAAGCGCGGTTTGGGATCGGGTGGGTACAGGCCTATCAAAGCTATCGTAGATGCCTTCTCTATGATGGAGTGTCATCGGCCCTCCGATCTCCCTGCCCGAGATGGCGATGCAAAAACAGAACCAGAAGAGCAAGACCTCATCGGTTTGCAGCGGCTCAGCCTCATACTTAGAGGAGAAGCACGCGAGCAAAAGAGAATGGTACGGGAAGGAAATGAACTCGCTGACTTAGGACGTGATCCTAGAGGGCGAACTTCCTCCTGGAACTCTATTGTGAACCAAGTCTGGCTGGTACGCGAGCTTACCGCTGACTTCATCCCGACCAAGCCCGAAATCCTGAAGGCTCGCGCTGGCAACTTGAGAGATCGCTCCGTTGGCGGTCCAAGCTACCGAAGTCCGGGGCAATCACCGAGAGCGACCCGTGGGTACGTTGGGAAGTTAAGATATTTTGCGCCCGCCCAAGCAGATACTGCCGTCTATCTCTGGCTCTTCATGCTTCATACCGGGTTCAACCTTGCAACAACCCTCGACATCGACATCAGCGATGAACAATGGTTCCAAACGAGTTTTCAAGACCCAGAGCACGTCGTAATTTCTATATTTAAGGAGCGCGCAGGGACTTGGGTGTTCGCTCCGTCCCTAGTGCAGCCTGAGTTTCATCCGTACCAGTTGATCCGGTTCATGATAAAGCGCACCGAAAAGCTTCGAATGACGCTGGAACGGAGACTAGTTGAACTTCAGAAGCACGACGCCGATTTTCCTACCAATACGGTTAAAGCAGAGATCACTTACCTTCAGCGCCTGATCAAGTCACCCTGGCTCTATCACAACATCGGCGACGCAGGGCGCGTCGAGGGATTCCAAAGCACTGATGCTGGCCTTCTAAATACGTTCATCAGAAACATAATACATGCTGAGGAACTCCAGACCGAACACCCTTGGCTTGCCCGACTGGCCACGACGCAGGTTCGCGATGGGATGATAAATTTTGCGCATGATCGGTCTGGGTCCGCGATGATAGCCCAATACGCAGCACAGCACGGGTCGCAGAGATCACTTCGGTACTATCTTGCGCGGGGTAAACAGCGAAAGAGGAACTTCAAGGCGGTCAACCAAGTCATATCTCTCATGATCAGCGAGGCGTTGAACAAAAACGTCATTGATTTCGTCCGAATACGCATCATGAGAGAGCGTGGTGAGATAACCCTGGTTCAAGAAAAGCGTCTCCTGGACTTCCGCCAACGAACGCGAGTTGGCATGGGATGCCTCGAACCAACCAACCCACCCCGGCATATCGCACCTGATCATGTTCCGGACACGATCTGCAAAATCCAAAGATGCACGGGGTGTTGCCACGGAATTATCTTTGACGACAGCGTGGAACCCCTTTCTAACGCACTCGCCGACCTTCACTTTATTAAGCGATCCCTGCCGCTTACAAGCTGGGCTGACACCAGTCTCGCCGACGAAGAGGCATCAATTAAAGCGACCCTAAAGCAGTTCTCCCCAGAGATCGTTAAGGGCCACTACACTGACCGATTTAACAAGCTAATCTCCGGCGAAGCGAAGGTCTTTGATGTATATCCGTTATACTGAAGATGCATTTGTAGCATTTCGTAATGAGTTGCTGCTGAAAAACGACGGGATCGAAGGACTCGCGCGCTTTAGTTGGGAGACTTTAGCGAGGATCGAGATTTTTCCTGGATCGCCGCTGGGAGCAGCGCAAATCGTCGTACCTGAGAACTATCTTCCTCCAGGGCCGAGACGACGCCCATCATTCCGAACGCGATCCCCTTCCCGAGACGGGAGGATCACCCAGGGTACAAGTACCGCGATTGGGGCGAAGCGAGAAGAATGGGTCCGAAGAGCACTTTTCGTAATTTGGCTTCCGCATCGTCTCGACGTCAAAAAGGATGGGTACGGGCCGTCGACATGGCTGTCAAAAACAAAAAACTTTCTTCGTGTTGTCGAAGCCCTATCAACGAAACTGCGGCCATGGGAGCATGATTTTTGGCCACTGCTGCTCACGGCTGAGCATCAGAACTACGATGAGTTTACAAAAAGTGCAGCTACAAAGGATGATCTTCGCCGCACCTGTGAAATGCTCAAAGACGCTGCAGAAGATGGCATAATGCCACGCCCTTCGGAGATTGCTGGACTACAGACAGGAACGACGATTTCGAAATCGTTCCGCACCTCAGGTGCGGTTTCGGACACCGTTCCGGTAGAAAGCTCGGAGGTATCTTCCCCCTTACAAGAGAAAAGAAACCAAGCGTTTCCAAATGATTTCGTCGTATCCTTTCTCAACATTGCAATATGGCTTCAGGAGAACCTAATCGATCAGCTCCTTGAGTGCTGGGAGAGGACGGAGGCAATCAATAATGGCGACCCTAATAATCGGGGAAGATTGAATGAACGTACAAAAAGAGCGAGGGAGCACATAGTCAATGAATTCGAATGGAAGGATAAGAATGGACGTCCTCTGACCAAACTTCCCTTCAACCTAAAACAGAGTACACGCTTTGGGTACGAATACACGAATGCATGGCCCCCTAAGAATTACGCAACTTTGCCGCTTTGTATCACAGTTGTCCAAGCATCGAATGCTTGCCTAGCGGGGTTCTGCACCGGGGCTAGAATTCACGAAATAAGTGGGGCCGAGTCCCCCTCGGTGGATGTCGATGACGAGGTCATGGCTTCGCAGACCTATAAGTATGCCCCTTCGCTAGGTGGCGAGAAGCGCCATTGGCCTCTCCATCCATACGCTCGACGGGCTTTGTTACAGCAGGACCGACTCGCGAGGATTGTAAGACCAACTGATAGTCTGCATCTTTGGGTTCAGACACGGCACTCCAGTACAGCCGATAGAGGCAGTGCGCTGTATGACCTTTCTCAAGCAACGGTGGAGTGCCTTAAACACCTCCAGTTGGACGAGCTATCCGACGGTCGCCCCCATTTCCATCGGTGGCGTCACACCTTGGCACGATCCATTGCCTTGACAGTGGTAGAAGCGCAGCAGGTCATTCAAGATGTCTTAGGTCATGACGATCTAGAGACCACTCTTCACTACATGCTTTCCGACCCGGAAATCGCGCAATGGGCAATGCAAGTTGCGCGGGAAGCAGCGCACGCCCTGGCCGTTGAGGCTGTGAAAGAGATTGAGAATGGGGTGGCAGGAGGTCCTGCTGCCGTTCCTCTCGCTAACGGTTTAGCTGAGCTAAAAATGAGGAGAGGCATCGAGGCTCTAGGTACGAACGATATTGAGGACGCGGCAAAACTTCTGACGCTGAACGGCATTGCGTTCCATCGAATCAAGGGCAAGATAATCTGTACGAAGCTGCCAAATCAATTCGGCCCATGCACTAAAAGCCGAGGGCGTGCTGATCCTGGGTCGTGCCGTAGTAGCTGCGCGAACCGGCTCGAACTCTCAGTCGAGCGCATAGAATGTGAGCTTGAGCTAACTCGCCTCCTTGCAGAGTATCAATCGTCGAAAGTTGAAAACAGGCACTTTGAGGTAGCCTTCCTTTCTGGAGCGATCCTAGCCGAACTCCACAGATGGCCCGAAGTTCGAGAAGAATTCATCTCCAAATCAACGCTTGCATCAGAAATTTGGCATGGCAGAAAGTAAATCGTTCAGGCGGTCGAGAACCCCACGGCACCACACTCGGGCCAATTTGGATAACAAGGTGTTCGTCTACGTGACCGTGGCACCTCCAACGCTGGTCCCCGAGGACCGCATAAAGTGGGCGCTCGATTCGATTGAAAGGGAAACTTCGCAAAACAACGGTGTCTATCCGTTCGCGAAACGCAAACCTGGAATTCAAGAGGTTCTGCGACGATCAGGTTTCTCGCCGTCATACCTTGAGCGCAAGGGTGAGGATGAGTCTCGCGATGCAGGCCAAGCCAAGCTAAAATCTTACATCTTTGGTGAACTTTCAAAAATTAACAACACACCGAGGGTGTTGCCCGAGTCGCAGTTAAATAAAGATATGGGTGATCAAACCTATCAGCTTCGCCAGGCCATTCTGGAGGCAGAGCTTGAACTATATGAAGTCCGTCTCCAACTAGAGCAGCTCAAAAGTAACAAAAACTCTGCCTGAGGCTACGAAAACTCTATAAGAACGTTTTCCTGTCCCTTTGGCGTTTCATCTCCTTAACGGCTCAGTCAACGGGCCTGCGAACAGTTTCATAACCCGGCCGCGAGGACGCGCATGCGTTTCAGCGCGACGGTAATCCCCCCGTGTTTAGCAGGGCTCTGCAGTAGAATTCACGCGGCCATTTTTCGGTTTCTGTGCTGGTGTGATGCCGCCGAGGCCCATATTGGGCCGTTCGTTGTTGTAGGTCCATAGCCACTGTGTGGCCAATTCCTTTGCCTGGTCGAGCCATTCATGCCGGACGGTGCGGTTATAGCGCTCGACATAGGCATTCTGCTGCGGCTTGCCCGGTTGGATGTGCTTCAAGGCGATCCCTTGTTTCTCTGCCCATTCCATGAGCTTAACGCGTGATCCGCAGCTTGAACCAGATCATCGAATGGCGCTGCAAGCCATACGCCATTCGAATGGACAACGGCCCGGAATATGTCAGCGGCAAGCTGGCAGTGAAAAGTCCACTTCGATGCCCAGCCCTTCGCGGTTGAAGTCGTCTAGGATGTTGAGTAGCCGGAACTGCCTGCCGTCCTCCAGACGGTCTGCCATGAAGTCCATTGACCAACCGTGTTTGGCTGATCCGGAACGGCGAGCACATCGGGCTTGTCCCGCTTCAATCGCTTTCTTGGCTTGATCCGTAGGTTCAATTCCAGCTCGCGGTAGATGCGGTACCCGTTTGTGGTTCCAGCGATGCCCCCGGACATTGCGCAGGTAGGCAGGACAGCGTGGGAGTAAGCTCGCGGAGTAAGGTCTCGCAACGTTTTGAAAATATGATCTTTTTCACAATGTAGTAATACTAGGATGGTGCGACGAGTGGTTGCAGCTAATTAATACAGGGATAAGTGGTTGAGATCGCCTCCTAACAACTGACGCTGAATTTAAGCTTATCCCCGCGGTGATTTGGTTCGCAGCGGGGATTTTCATAGGTGCTACATGTACAAGACCGAAACTGTTTTCGTTATAGGTGCAGGTGCTAGTTATGAAGTTAAAATGCCTCTTGGAGTGCATTTAAAAGAGAAGATAAAAGAACTCCTAGATATTAAATTTGATCATTCGACGACGCCTATAACCGGTGATCGGTACATTGCAAAGGCATTAGAAAGGAAGATTGGACTGGGTTCTCAAGAAGAGGCCAACGAATATAATCGTTACCTCGCAGCTGCTTGGCATATCCGCGATGCTTTAGATCAAGCAATTTCGATCGATAATTTTATTGAAAATCAAGAAGATGATCGAATTTCCACGATGGCGAAATTAGCTATCACGCGTTCGATATTGTCAGCAGAACAAAAATCACTGCTTTTTCCCAAGGATGAACGAGGCCGTTCAAATATCGATTGGAGACGGATAACCGATACTTGGTATCATGGTTTGTTTCAGACGCTGGTTGAAGGGCGAGCGAAGAGTGACATCGGTAATTTATTTTCTAATGTAAGTTTTGTAACGTTTAACTACGACAGGACTCTTGAGTTTTTCCTTTTTGAATCAATAAAAAATTACTATAATGTGGAAAACGACATCGCTGCTGAGTTAGTAAATGGCGTTAGTATTACTCACCCCTATGGGGTTGTAGGTGTCTTGCCTTGGCAAACAAAACCAGGGGTAAGGGTGAATTTTGGAGTGCCGGATACAATAAACTTGTTAGATATCTCAAATTCGATAAAGACATTCTCCGAACAAGTCGATGATCAAACTTCACTGATCAATATAAGGTCGAGAATAACCGAAAGTAAGAGAATAGTATTCCTCGGCATGGCATATCATGATGCTAATATGGAAATTTTGCAGCCGGAATCCGCTACCTCTATAGATAGAATAATCGGTACAGCGTTTGGCGTTTCGCGAAGCGATTTGACGGTTTTAGAACGCAGGATGATACGATTAGCAACAAGTAAAGAAGAAGATTTACGCTGGCCGGGCGAGAAGATATCTCTGGAAAGAGACCTAACTTGTGCAGCGCTGTTTTATGAATTTGGTAGAACCCTTAGAGCGTAAGCCATCCTTTTCTCCCATCTGCGAGAGAGAAAGCAAAATCTAACACTTAGCCTGCGGCTAAATGTTAGATTTTGCGTCCTCTCCCACAAGGGGAGAGGTCAAGCCCCTCATTCGCCGCTATTCCTCAGCTCAGACGATATCGTCAGGCAAACACCATCAAGGTTCTTGACGATTTCCTCGTTCCAGAAGCGCAGGATGCGAAAACCCTCGTTCTGGAACAGCGCATCCCGCACAGCATCACCCACATTCTCCGCGTGTTGAAACCCGTCCACCTCGATGATCAACCGCGCTTCAAAGCAGACGAGATCGAGGATGTAACCGTTGAGCGGAACCTGCCGCTTGAATTTGAACCCTTCCAATTGGCGATTGCGCAGCGCCTGCCAAAGCAGGTTCTCGGCCAGCGTGGCATCGGCCCGCATATGGCGGGCGCGGCTGCGATGGATCGGCGGCGGTGTGTGGCGCATAGTGGGGTCCGGTTGTTTTGCGAGTGTAGCAAAGATCCCCTCACCTGCAATTTCTAACACTTAGCTAAAGCTAAGATGTTGAAATTGCTTCCTCTCCCACTGGGGGAGAGGTAACCCGGAGCCGAATTCTCGCCAAGCCGTGGATGATTTCGAGCCGCAAAGGTGCGGCATCCTTACCTCTCCCCCGGTGGGAGAGGACACAAAATCAACATCTTAGCCGCAGGCTAAGTGTTAGATTTTGTTGGTGAGGGGATCTCAGCCACATAACAATATCCCCGCCCCGAAAATCCAGCCTATGATTCCCCTCGTCCCGCCACGGATACACTGCCAGCCGTGGCAGCGAGGCGGGGCCGGCGCCGGGTTTGGGGGAAGGACGGACGTCCCCATAGCCGGGGTCCAGGCGAAATTTCCCCTCCGCAGGCTGTTGCTGCTGCGGGCGTGCGATGCACAGAGGGTCCACTGCATGTCGCCAGAAAGTGTATAGCGGTTTCTGGACAACGACATGCACATGAGCGGGCCGTAGTGGAAAAAGTGCGTGGGCAAAAACCGCCGAACGGGGCGCTGGCGAGAGCCACTTTCCCACTACCAAACGAGGCTCTTTCGAGCGCCCCGGCCATGTTCTTTGACAAACCACGGGCAAACCTGCCGCGTGAACATACAGTCATGCCGGTTCGGCAACGTGAGCAGAAACGCTCCCCTGGTGCCATACTGAAAAGTTTCAGCCTGCCTTGGCAGAAAAACTCACGATGCCGCGCGCGATACCAGAATCTTGTCGATACGCCGGCCGTCCATGTCGATGACCTCGAAGCGGTAGCCGTAGGCTTCCGTCACGTCGCCCTCTTCCGGGTTCTTTCGCAATTCCTGGACCAGGAAACCGGAGATCGTCTCGTAGTTGCCATCGGAATCGATCTCGTCGATACCGATCGTCAGATGGATTTCGTCGATGGGGGTGCGGCCGTCGACGAGATAGGAGCCATCGTCGCGCTGGCGAATCAGGGCATGTTCGATATCGTCGTAGTTCGACGGCAGCACACCGACAATCGCCTCGAGAATATCGGCAATGGTGAGAATGCCCTCGATACTGCCGTATTCGTCGACGATCATCGCCATGTTGGTGTGCGACGCCTTGAACGCCTCCAGCGCCTTGAGGCAGGACGCTGTCTCCGGCAAGGTATGGATATCCTTGATGAAATTCCGGATCTGGAAACCTGCCTTGTCCGGCGCGTTGAGAATTTCCTTGACCTGGACAGCACCGAGAACCTCGCCGCTCGCATCCATCACAGGGTAACGGGAATGGGCGGATTGGCCGACCTTTGCCCGGATCGTCTCCAGCGTGTCGTTGATGTCGATGAAGCTCACCTCGGTGCGGTGCGTCATGATCGATTTGACGTTGCGATCACCCAGCCGGATGATCCGCCGCAACATTTCATGCTCGGACTTTTCGATCGCGCCGCTTTCGACCCCCTCGGCCATGATCGCCTGAACCTCTTCTTCCGTCACCTGGTCGCTATCGCTGGCGACACCGAAAATGCGCATGAAAAGCGCGGCCGAGGTTTCGAAAAGATAGACAATCGGAGCGGCGAGCTTGGAGAGGAACGACATCGGGCCGGCAACGAACATCGCCACGCCTTCGGAATTCTTCAGCGCCAGTTGCTTGGGGATGAGTTCCCCGATCACGACCGAAAGATAGGTAATGAGAGTGACGACCAGCGCTACCGCGACCGTGCTGCCATAGGGATGGATCCAACTGATGGTGTCGAGCGTCGGCGCAAGCTTGTCGGCGATCGTCGCGCCGCCGTAAGCGCCAGCCAAGGTGCCGACCAGCGTGATACCGACCTGGACTGTCGAGAGAAACTTGCCGGGATCCTCGGCCAACCGCAGCGCCAGTTCGGCGCGGCTGTTGCCCTGTTTTGCCATCTGCCGCAGCAGTGGCCGGCTTGCCGATACAATTGCCATTTCCGAAAGCGCGAAAAACGCATTGATCAATAAGAGCACGAAAATAACAAGCAGTTCGGACATAACCCTCGGACACCGTTGATAGAGATCCGCCCGCCGGAACCGGCGCGCGTCAAAGTCGACCTATCAAATAGGCGGAAGACGCAGTTGCAGCAAGGCGGCAACGGCAGAATTGCGGTTCTTTTGCCGAAAGACCTGCATTATCAGGCTCGCAGCGCTGCCGATTGCGGAGACGCGGACGCCAAGCGGACTATTCGCTCCGGGGTTTCGCTTCCGCCCGTTCACTGAGCGCGGCGCGAACGCGTTCGCGCCCGACACGGATAACATTTTCCATCGCAGCCCTGGCACCGGCCTCGTCGCGCCTACTGATCTGCTCGACGATCTTGATGTGCGAGCGCGCGACATCGTCGATACGCTCCTTGCCCGACGCCGGCGAACTCAGCTTGAAGATACCGACCAGCGCCGCCTCGATCAGGCTGCCGACGGTGCGCATGAACGGATTTCCCGAGGCCTCGACGACAGCCAGGTGAAACTTGAGGTCGGCGATAGCGAGTGTTTCGGCCGTATGGTCTGGGTCGCCCATTGCGACAGCGAGACGCATCATGCCGCTGATTTCCGCTTCCGTCGCGTTGATGGCGGCCAGAGCCGCCCCATGCGGCTCAAAGGCGAGGCGGATTTCGCTGAGGTGATACAGAAACTCCTCGTCCACGCCGCCATGGAAATGCCAGGTCAGCACGTCGCTGTCGAACAGGTTCCAGTGGTTTTTCGGCGTGACGCGCGTGCCGATCCGCGCCCGCGGCACAATCAGCCCCTTGGCGGCAAGCGTCTTCATCGCCTCGCGCAACACCGTGCGCGACACCTTGAACCGCGCGGCAAGCTCCGGATCTCCCGGCAGGATCGAGCCGACCGGAAACTCTCCGGCAATGATCGCCTTGCCCAGTTCATCCACCACCTGTGCATGACTGGTGCGCGTGTTCACACCGGTGATGACGGTTTCGAGCATACCCTTACGCAAGCAACTCCCCCCTCAGGAATACTTTCTGTTCTGCCGCGATACAAACAGGATGCCCTTTTGCATGAGAATGAACGCAAAGAGCAAAGCACCGATCAGGATCTTCGTCCACCAACTCGAAAGCGAACCATCGAAGGTGATGTAGGTCTGGATCAGTCCCTGTATCAAGACGCCGACGAGTGTTCCTCCCACAAACCCGGCGCCTCCTGTCAGAAGCGTTCCGCCAATGACCACGGCGGCAATGGCATCCAACTCGACCCCGACCGTGGCGAGCGAATAACCTGCTGATGTGTATAGCGAATAAACGATTCCCGAAAGCCCGGCGAGAAAACCGGATAATCCGTAGATCATGATCGTGGTGCGGCCAACCGGCACACCCATGAGCGCCGACGTCTGCGGGCCACCGCCGAGTGCATAGACATTGGTTCCAAAGCGCGTCCGCTGCGCGATCAGGATGCCCAAGGCAAAGACCAGGAGCATGACGCCGCCGATCAGCGTGATGCGACCACCGCCCGGCAGCTTGTAGTAAAACGTCTTCATCGTGGCATAGAACGGATGCTTGATCGGGATCGAGTCGATCGACAGCACAAAGGCCATTCCACGCGCGAGAAACATGCCGGCGAGCGTGACGATGAAAGCCGGCATTTCCAGATAGTGGATTATCGCCCCCATGATCGCGCCGAACAGCGTGGTGATCAACAGAACCAGCACAAAGGCCGCCAGCGGATGAATACCGGTGTTCTCCAGCATGACTGCCAGGAAAATCCCGGTGAAAGCGATGACGGAACCGATGGAGAGATCGATGCCTCCCGACAGGATGACGAAGGTCATTCCGACAGCGGCGATGCCGAGGAAAGCGTTGTCAGTCAGCAGGTTGCCGATCACGCGGGTCGACAGGATGTTTGGATATTGCGCCGCGCAGGCCGCGTAGGAGACGACGAAGATGACGATCGTGGCGATCAGGGGAAGATATTTCTGGTTCATCGAACGGTCTGCTTTGCGACGTCCCCGCGGACGGTTTTGCGGCTGAGGAACGTCAAGCCGGTCTGCACGCGCGGCGACTGGATGACGAGGATGATGACGATGATCGCGGCCTTGATGATCAGATTGAACTCCGGCGGGAAGCCCGAAGACAAAATGCCGGTGTTGACGGCTTGAATGATCATCGCGCCGATCAGCGAGGCGACGATGCTGAACCGGCCGCCAAGCAGCGAAGTCCCGCCGACCACGACGGCCAGAATGGCGTCCAATTCAAGCCAGAGCCCGGCATTGTTGGCATCGGCGCCGCGAATATCGGCGGTGACGATCAGGCCGGCCAGCGCCGCGCAGAGACCGGAGAGCATGTAGGCCGCCATCAACAGCAGCGGTGTGCGGATGCCCGACAGGGTCGAGGCGCGACGGTTGATACCGACGGCCTCGATCAGCATGCCGAGCGCGGTACGCCGCACCAGAAGCGCCACTGCCGTGCCGAAGACCAGCCAGATGACGACCGGCATGGGCAGACCGAGAAAGGCGCCGCTGCCGATGAAGATCAGGCCTGGATCGTTGAAGGTCAGGATCGCACCTTCGGTCACCAGCTGCGCGATGCCGCGTCCGGCGACCATCAGCACCAGGGTAGCGATGATCGGCTGGATGTTGAGCACCGAAACGAGGAAGCCATTCCAGACGCCGCAGAGAAGACCTGTGCCGATGGCCAGCACCAGCGTCATCACGAGCGGATCGCCGCGCACGCTGGAGGCGGCAGCGACCGCCCCGCAGATCGCCATGACCGCGCCGACAGAAAGATCGATGCCCTTCGTTGCGATGACGACGGTCATGCCGACGGCAAGCAAAGCGACCGGCGCACCGCGGTTGAGAATGTCGATCAGGCTGCCGTAGAGCCGGCCATTCTGGATTTCGATCGAGAAGAAGTCCGGAAAGACGATTCGGATCAGCACCAGGATGATCGCCAGGGCTATGAATTGCGGCAGCAGTCGCCAACCAAGACGTCTCGCGCTGTCGATCATTGCGCTTCTCCCGCGTGGTTTGCCGTGGCAATGGCATTAACGATATGTTCGGTTGTGATTTCGCTTCCCGTGAGTTCGGCGACATGCGCCCGGTCACGCAGCACGATGATGCGGGAACTGTAAGCGACGAGTTCCTCAAGCTCCGAGGAGATGACGATCAGCGACATGCCCTGCGCGCAGAGATCCTCGATCAGCCGGATGATTTCGGCATGGGCGCCGACATCGATGCCGCGCGTCGGCTCATCGAGAATGAGAAATTCCGGATTGGTGGCCAGCCAGCGCGCCAGGATGGCCTTCTGCTGGTTGCCGCCAGACAGAAGCCGGATCGGCTTTTCACGGTCGGTGGTACGGATGTCGAGCGCTTTGATATATCGGTCCGCCAGTGCATTCTGCTCCGACATCGACAGCGGCCGCGCCCAGCCACGCCGGGCCTGCAAGGCGAGCGCGATATTTTCGCGTACGGAGAGTTCACCGATGATGCCGTCAACCTTGCGGTCCTCCGGACAGAAGCCGAAGCCTTCCGCAATGGCCGCGCGGGGCGACGACAGGGTCGTTGTCTTGCCACCAATCTCCGCCGTGCCGCTATCGGCGCTTTGCACCCCGAACAGCAGTTCGGCTGTCTCCGTCCGGCCGGATCCCAGAAGACCGGCAATCCCAACCACCTCGCCTTTGCGGACATCCAGATCGAACGGCTTGATCTTGCCGGTCTTGCCGTAGTTGGAAAAGCGGAACTGCACCGGCCCGCTGGCAATCTCCGTATCTGCTACCGCTTTTTCGACAGACTGCAACTCGTGCCCGAGCATCATTGTTACCAGCTCGCGGCGCGGCAGGGATGCCGTTTCGCGCGTGCCAACCAACTGACCGTTGCGCAGAACGGTGATCCGGTCGGTGAGATCGTAGACCTGTTCGAGGAAGTGGGTGATGAACACGATGCCAAGCCCCCTCGCCTTCAGATCGCGAACGATGCCAAACAGCATTTCGACTTCCTGCGCGTCAAGGCTGGCGGTCGGCTCGTCGAGGATCAGGACTTTGCCCGAGAGATCGACAGCCCGGGCAATTGCCACCACTTGCTGGATCGCGACCGAGTAACTTTCGAGCGCCGCCGACACGTTGATATCGACGCCATATTGGGCCAGCAGCGCCTCGGCGCGCCGGCGCATTTCGCCGGTATCGATCAGGCCGAAGCGGCGCGGCTGGCGCCCGAGGAACAGGTTTTCAGCGACGCTGAGATTTCCCAGCAGATTGACCTCCTGATAGACCGTGCCGATCCCCAGTTTCTGGGCGTCGAGCGTATCGCGGGGATCGATCTCCTGGCCGTCCAGGGTCAGCGTTCCCGCATCGCGGCGATAGGCGCCGGTCATGCATTTGATCAGCGTGGATTTGCCAGCGCCATTTTCGCCGAGCAATGCATGAACCTCGCCGCGGCGCAGCGAGAAGTTGACCTTGTTCAGCGCGATCGCACCCGGGAAGGTCTTGACGATCCCTGATGCGACGAGAATGTCATTTGTGATGTTCTGCATGAAACCGGCTTCTTGAGGAAACGCAAGGTCACCCGAACCTTACGGACTGCCGCGAAATATGCCACGGGCTACAGCGCCGGATGAAACACGGCAAAGCGACATCGTGGCAGATGTTGAGCCTTGAAACGCATATTGAAATGCGAAGGCGGGACACTGGCGAAGAAGACGTGCCGGCATCCCGCCGAATCCGCCCGCAAACTCAGGATTGCGGGCGGAAATCGTGCAATGCCGACAGTCTCTTAGTAGCCGAGGCCCTTCTTTTCTTCGTAGACCTTCTGCGGATCGTCAGCCTGCGTGTAGAGCTTCGATTCCGTCTGGATCCACTTGGCCGGCTTGGTGCCGTCCTTCAGGAAGGCGTCGAGCGCGTCGAGCGCCGGGCCGGCCATGTTCGGGGTCAGTTCGACGGTGGCGTTCGCTTCGCCGGCAGCCATGGCCTGGAAGATATCTGGAACAGCGTCGATCGAGACGACGAGAATGTCCGTGCCCGGCTTCAAGCCGGCTTCCTTGATGGCCTGGATCGCGCCGACGGCCATGTCGTCGTTGTGGGCGTAGAGGGCGCAGATATTCTTGCCGCCGTCTTCAGCCTTCAGGAAGCTTTCCATGACTTCCTTGCCCTTGGTGCGGGTGAAGTCGCCGGTCTGGCTGCGGATGATCTTCAGATTGTCGTGACCCTTCAGCGCTTCCTCGAAGCCCTTCTTGCGGTCGATGGCCGGCGACGAACCCGTCGTGCCCTGCAGTTCAACAACGTTACAGGCCTTGGTGCCGACGGTATCGACGAGCCACTTGCCGGCAACATTGCCTTCGTGAACAAGGTCGGAGGTGACGGCGGTCAGATAGAGTTCGTCCGACGAATCGACGGTACGGTCGAGCAGGATGACCGGAATCTCGGCATCCTTGGCTTCGGTCAGGACTTCGTCCCAGCCAGTCGCCACAACCGGAGCGATCAAGATCGCATCAACGCCCTGGGCGATAAAGGAACGCAGAGCCTTGATCTGGTTTTCCTGCTTCTGCTGCGCATCGGCGAACTTCAGGTCGATGCCGCGCTTTTCAGCCTGCTGCTTGGTCAGCGTGGTTTCTGCCGCGCGCCAGCCGGATTCAGAGCCAATCTGCGAAAATCCGATCGTCAAATCGGCAGCGGACGCCGAACCGAACATGCAGGCAGCCAGAATCGTGGCACTCGCGAGTGCTGTCTTCAATTTCATGATTTCCTCCCAAAGAAAGCTGCGCTTCGCAGCACCGGTAAAAAATCATACTATATTATTTATGTAAACCAGCTTTTTGAGCATGTGCGCAAATTTTCTCAAGCCAGAATCAAAAGAGGGCGGCCGACGGCCACCCTCTCTGATTGCATAATCTATAGCGCGAAAAGCTTATTGCGGCAGCTTGTCGTCCACGCCTTCGACGTAGAAGTTCATGCCGAGCAACGTGCCATCATCCGACGAAGCGCCAGCTGCGAGCCATTCTGATCCATCCTGCTTCTTCAGGGGACCGGTGAAGGGCTTCAGTTCGCCCGACTCGATCTTCTTCTGGGTCTCTTCCGCCATTGCCTTTACATCGTCGGGCATGTTGGTATACGGCGCCATCGTCAGGATGCCGTCCTTCAGGCCATCCCAGCTGGACGTGGTTTCCCACTTGCCATCGATGAAGGCCTGTGTGCGCTTGATGTAGTAGGCGCCCCAGGTGTCGACGATCGCGGTCAGCTGGGTTTCAGGACCGGCCTTGATCATGTCGGATGCCTGTCCGAACGCCTTGATGCCGCGCTCGGCAGCAACCTGCATCGGCGCGGTGGTGTCGGTGTGCTGCGTCAGGATATCGACACCCTGGTCGATCAATGCCTTGGCGGCGTCGGCTTCCTTGCCCGGATCGAACCAGGTGTTGGCCCAGACGACCTTCAGCTTGAATTCCGGATTGACGGAACGCGCGCCGATCAGGAACGAGTTGATGCCCATGACCACTTCCGGAATCGGGAAAGAGGCGATGTAGCCTGCGACACCCTTCTGGGACATCTTGGCGGCAATCTGACCCTGGATGTAGCGGCCTTCATAGAAACGGCTGTTGTAGGTCGCAAGGTTCGGACCGGACTTGTAGCCGGTCGCATGCTCGAACTTCACGTCCGGGAACTTCGCGGCGATCTTGACGGTCGCGTCCATGAAGCCGAACGACGTGGTGAAGATCAGGCCGCAGCCGGAACGGGCGAGACGCTCGATGGCGCGCTCTGCGTCCGGGCCTTCCGGAACATTTTCAAGGAACTGGGTCTCGATCTTGTCAGCGAGGGCTTTTTCAAGCTCCTGACGGCCGATGTCATGCGCCTGCGTCCAGCCGCCGTCCGTCTTCGAGCCGACGTAGACGAAGCAGATTTTTGCCTTGTCGGCAGCGCTTGCCGCGGCTGAAAAGCCGATGACGGCCGCCGTGGTTGCGAGTGCGAGGAGAAGTTTCTTCATTTTGGACCCCTGTCGGTTTGAGTATTCCATCAGTGTTTTTGGTCACCGGTCGGGCACAAAGGGTTTTCCCAATGCTGCCGGTGTGTTGATCAGCGTCATGCGCCGATTGTGCGAGATCAGGATCAGTACGACAATTGTCGCCAGATAGGGAAGAGCAGAAAGAAACTGCGAAGGAATTCCAACACCATAGGCCTGTGCATAGAGCTGGCTGATGGATACGGCCCCGAACAGGTAACCACCCGCCACGATCCGCCAGGGCCGCCAGGAGGCGAACACGACCAGAGCCAGCGCGATCCAGCCACGGCCGGCCGACATGTTTTCCACCCATTGCGGCGTGTAGACCAGCGACAACTGCGCGCCCGCCAGACCAGCGCAGGCGCCACCGAACATCACGGCGAGATAGCGCGTGCGGATGACGTTGATGCCGAGGGCATGGGCAGACGAATGGCTGTCACCGACGGAGCGGAGCTTGAGACCCGCACGGCTTTTGAACAGGAACCAGTTGACGCCCGCTACCAGCGCGATCGACAGGTAGAAGATCAGATCCTGCTTGAACAGGACAGGGCCGAGAAACGGAATATCCGACAGGACCGGAAAGACGATCTGCGGCAGCTTGATGCCCGACTGCCCGAGATAGGGCTCCGCGATCATGCTGGAAATGCCCAGGCCAAGAATTGTCAGAGCCAACCCTGTCGCAACCTGATTGGCGACCAGCGTGAGCGTCAGGAAACCGAACAGCAACGAGAAGAGTGCAGCAGCGGCGATTCCCGCGAGAATGCCGACATAGGGCGATCCCGTCGCCTGCGTGGCAATGAAGGCGCAGGCCGCGCCCATGACCATCATGCCCTCGACGCCGAGGTTCAGGACACCGGAGCGCTCAGTCACGAGTTCCCCGATTGCTGCCAAAACAAGCGGGGTGGCTGCGGTGATGACCGTCAGAAGGATTGCTTCGACAATACCCATCAGCGCGCCCCCTTGCCCGCTGTTTCGCTCAGGTCGTACCACATCATCCTGATCTTGTAGTGGATAAGCGTATCGCAGGAGAGCACGAAGAACAGGAGCAGCCCCTGGAAGACGCGGATCGGCTTGTCGGAAATCTGCATGGACACCTGCACCGCTTCGCCACCGAGATAGGTGAGCGCCAGAACAAGGCCGGCGACGACAATCCCGAGCGGATTGAGCCTGCCGAGGAACGCGACAATGATGGCGGTAAAACCGTAACCGGGCGAGATCACCGGGCGCAACTGCTGGATCGCCCCGCTGACTTCGGCAATGCCCGCGAGACCTGCAAGCGCGCCGGAAAGCAGCATGGAAAACCAGATCATCTTGCGCGATGAAAAGCCAGCGAACCGCCCTGCCCGCGCGGATTGGCCGAGAACAGTGATCTCGAAGCCCTTCAGCGTGTAGCGCATCATGAACCAGATCAGGACGGCCGCGATAATCGCGAAACCGAAGCCCCAATGCGCCCGGCCGGATGCGACCATTTCAGGCAGAACGGCGATCGGATCAAAGGTGCGCGTCTCGGGAAAATTCATGCCGCCGGGATTACGCCAGGGACCACGCACCAGCCAGTCGAGGAACAGTTGCGCCACATAGACCAGCATCAGGCTGGTCAGGATTTCGTTGGTGTTCATGTGCGCCTTGAGAAAGGCGGGAATGGCCGCGAACAATGCGCCGCCGAGCATGCCGAGGATCATCATCAGCGGCAGCACCAGCGGCGATTGCCAGTCGTAAAACACCACCGGCAGGATCGAACCGGCAATCGCGCCCATGATGAACTGGCCTTCGGCACCGATATTCCAGTTGTTCGAGCGATAGCAGACCGACAGGCCGACGGCGATCAGGATGAGCGGCGCCGCCTTGATCGCCAGTTCGTGCAGCGACCAGACCTCCATCAGCGGTTCGATGAAGAAACTGTAGAGCGCCAGGATCGGATCCTTGCCGAGCATCATGAACATGATACCGCCGAAGAAGATCGTCAGCGCCAGCGCGATGACGGGCGACAGGATCGAAAACAGCCGGGAGACGTCAGGGCGCCGTTCCAGTTCAATGCGCATGCGCCATCTCCGCAGTCTCGGCCTTGCCGTGCATCCCGCCCATCAACATTCCGATTTTTTCGCGTGTCAGATCCGAGGCCGGATAGATATCGGACAGGCGACCGTCGCTGATAACCGCGATCTCCGTCGCCACCTCGAAAATCTCGTCGAGATCCTGACTGATCACCAGAACGGCAGAACCGGATTTTGCGAGATCGACGAGCGCTTGGCGAATGCGGCTGGCGGCTCCTGCATCTACGCCCCAGGTGGGCTGATTGACGACCAGCACAGTCGGTTGCCGGTCGAGTTCGCGTCCGACAATGAATTTCTGCAGATTGCCGCCCGAAAGCGATCCGGCCGGCGGATTTTCGCCGCTCTTGCGGACATCCATCGCCTCGGAAATGCGCTTGGCCGCCATCTTCACGGCATCCTGCCGAATAAGCCCGAGAAAACCGCCGCCCAGAAAGGCACGCCGATCCGACTTGTGGCGCGCCAGCACGAGATTGTCAGAAAGCGACAGGGCCGACACCGCGGCGTGTCCATGACGCTCTTCAGGAACGAAGCCTGCCCCCATCAGCCGGCGTGCATTGATGCCACGCGTTCCCACCGGCTTGTCGGAAATACGGATGGCATCATCGAGATCAGCCGGATATTCGCCCGACAAGGCATCGAACAATTCGCCCTGCCCGTTCCCGGCAACGCCGGCGATCGCCAGCACTTCGCCGGCATGAACCTTCAGACAGATGTCCTTCAGGGAAACGGCAAACGGCGTGCGGGCGGCGGCAGACAGATTACGGGCCTCGAGCTTCACGGCTCCCTTGGCGTTCGTTCCCTCCGCCGTCACATGCGCGACATCGCTGCCGACCATCATCCGGGCGAGCGAAGCGGGGGTTTCCTGGCGCGGATCGCAGGCGCCGGTCACCTTGCCGTGGCGAAGAACGGTGGCGCGATCACAAATGCGCTGCACCTCTTCCAGCCGGTGGCTGATATAGAGAACGGATCGCCCTTCAGCCTTCAATTTGTTCAGGGTTTCGAAGAGCCGGTCGGCTTCCTGCGGGGTCAGCACCGAGGTCGGTTCGTCGAGAATGATCAGCTTCGGGTTCTGCAGTAGCGCGCGGACAATCTCGATGCGCTGACGTTCACCGACGGAGAGATCGGCGACATGGGCATCCGGATCGAGCGGCAGGCCGTAAGCGCGAGAAAGATCAGAGGCTTCCTTCGCAATCCTGGACAAGGACACGCCTGGATCCATCGACAGGGCGATGTTCTCGGCAACCGTCAGTGCCTCGAATAGGGAAAAGTGCTGGAACACCATGCCGATGCCAAGCTTCCGCGCGGCACTTGGGCTGGTGATCCTGACCGGTTGGCCCTGCCAGACGATCTCGCCGCTGGTCGGGGCAAGCACGCCGAACAGCATCTTGACAAGGGTCGACTTACCCGCGCCGTTTTCGCCCAGCAGCGCATGGATTTCACCGGGTCTGATATCGAGATTGATCCCGTTGCACGCAGCAAATGTGCCGAACAGTTTCGTCAATTGGCCAACGGCCAGCAATGGCCCGTTGGCGGGTTGTCCCTCAGCCGACACGCCGCCCCTCTTTTCTCATGCTCTGCCGCCCCCGGCCGCCTCTCCGGCTTGTCTCAGGGAATCAGCAATGTTGTTCCGCTCGTTTTTCTTGCTTCGAGATCCGCATGCGCCTGACTTGCATCGGCAAGCGCATAGGTCTGGTTGATATTGATACGCACTTTGTTGCTTTGCACAATATCAAACAGGGAGTTTGCACATGCCTCAAGCGCGGGGCGGGTCGCAACGTAAGCGAAAAGCGTCGGTCGCGTGGCAAACAACGAGCCTTTCTGCGCGAGGATACCGATATTGACGCCCTCGACCGGCCCGGACGAATTGCCGAAGCTGACCCAGAGCCCGCGCGGCTTGATGCAGTCGAGCGAAGCCGGATAAGTGTCCTTGCCGACGGAATCGTAGACGACATCAACGCCCTTGCCATGGGTGATTTCCTTCACCTGGGCGACGAAATTGTCGGTACGGTAATTGATGACGTGGTCATAGCCATGGGCAAGCGCCAAGTTGATCTTGTCCTGCGAGCCGGCCGTGCCGATGACGGTCGCGCCGAGCGCCTTCGCCCACTGCCCCGCGATCAATCCCACGCCGCCGGCGGCGGCATGAAACAGGATGGTTGTCTCCGGCCCGACCTTGTAGGTCTGGTTGAGCAGATACTGCGCCGTCATGCCTTTGAGCATCATCGCCGCTGCCGTTTCCAGCGTGATGCCATCCGGCACCTTGACCAGTTGCGAGACCTCGATATTGCGCTCGCTGGAATAAGCGCCATCCGAGGAGGCATAGGCAACGCGGTCGCCCACGGCAAACGTGCTGACATTGTCGCCGACAGCGGTGACGATGCCGGCACCTTCCTTGCCCGGAATGAATGGAAGCCCTTCAGCCGATTTATAGAGACCGGTGCGGAAATAGACGTCGATGAAGTTCACGCCGATCGCCACCTGGCGAATCTGGACTTCACCCGGGCCGGGAGCGGAAAGCGTCACGCCCTCGATCTTCAGAACCTCGGGTCCGCCGAGCGAACGCACCATGATGGCCTGTGCCATTAAACCTCCTTAGCCCCGTCCAAGCCGGGGGAACAACTGCAGGACGAAGCCGATAACGTAGAGATAGATGCCCGTGCCGACCACGCCGGCGACCACCCAGGCAGGCGTATTGAAATGCAGCAGCAGCGCGTAACCGCCGAGGACGGACCAGATTGCAAAGACGATGAGATTCAGTGGTCGCAGCCGCTGGACACGCACCGGATGCAGGAAATTGATCGGCATGAAGGTGAGCACGACCGAGACGAAAACGACGATCGAAGCCGTCAATTCGCTGGCGTCGATGACAAACAGGGTGAAGACCACCATGTTCCAGACGACGGGGAAACCGGAGAAGAAATACTCATCCGTCTTCATGCCCATATCGGCATAATAGATCGCACTCGAAACGACGATCGCGCCAGCCGCGACGAACGACCAGGGCTGACCGATCATCTCGCTCTGGTAGAGCGCGAAGGCCGGCATGATTACATACGTCACATAGTCGATGACATTGTCGAGCGTCTCGCCCGACCAGTTTGGCAGAACTTCCTTGACCCGGACCTTGCGGGCAATCGGACCATCGATCCCGTCAACGAGAAGAGCAAGACCGAGCCACCAGAACATGTCGACGAAGCGATGTTCAGCCGCCGCCACGATGCCGAGAAATGCGAGAAATGAACCGGACGCAGTCAGAATATGGACGGAAAAGGCGCGGATTTCCGCGTAGGGCACGCGCTTGTAATTGAAAAACTTCATCGGCAGACGCACCCTGTCCTTACCCTGCGCTTTCTCCCGAAGCATGCTGAACCAGCCGCTGCAGCGGCCCACGCTTCCGTACCCGCCTTGCTGCGCGGTGTTGGCGGTAATATGCACCCTTTCCCGTTGGCTGCCAGCAAAAATCACATGCATGCCGAAAAGCGCGGCAATCATCTGTGGACCCGTGACGCTGGTCTGCGCCATTTCATCCCATTCCCTTCGCGACACGTGACAGGTATGAAAGAGCAATGCCATACGCCATGCATGCACAGGGACCGGACGTGATGGGACACTATGAAATAGCCGTTGTCGGTGCCGGGTTGGCCGGATCTCTGGCAGCCCTAGCGTTTGCCGATGCTGGGCGCACCGTCATTCTGATCGCGCCCGCCGTAGGTCGCGCCGACGGACGCACGACCGCGCTGATGGATCAATCGCTTGAGCTTGTCCGCAAGCTCGGTCTTTGGAACGATATTGCGCCGTCCGTAGCGCCGCTCGCCAGTATGCGTATTATCGACGGCACCGATCGTCTCCTGCGCGCACCGACCGTCACGTTTCATGCCGCCGAAGTTGGCCTTGACGCATTCGGCTACAACATTCCGAATGCGCCCTTCCTGGCTCTTCTGGATCGGGCAATGGAAAGCCGGCCATCGCTGAAACGTGTGACAGCCAGCCTCTCGGAGATCAACTTTGCCGAAGAACGGGCAACTCTTGTGCTCGACGACGGAAACACCATGACCGCCGACCTCGTGGTCGGCGCCGATGGGCGGAAGTCCGCCGTCCGACAGGCAGCCGGTATCGACGTGCGCAACTGGTCCTATCCGCAAAGCGCGGTTGTGCTGAACTTCGCGCATCAGGTGCCTCACCAGAACATATCCACCGAGTTTCACACGCCGGACGGCCCATTCACGCAGGTTCCCCTGCCAGGCGGCCGTTCCAGCCTCGTCTGGGTACAAAAGCCCGAAGCGGCCGCGGCAACGGTGGCACTGTCGCTGGATGCACTTTCATCGGCGGTCGAGCGTCGGATGCAGTCGATTCTCGGCAAGATCACGGTGGATGGCCCCGCGCAATCATTTCCCCTCTCAGGCATGTCAGCCAAGGCTTTCGGCCGGGGCCGCACGATCCTGATCGGCGAAGCTGCCCATGCCTTCCCGCCGATCGGCGCCCAGGGGCTGAATCTCAGCCTGCGGGACATCATGGCAGCCATTTCGCTTCTCGGCGCAGCGCCTGTTTCCGCCGATTTCGGACAACGGTACGACCGCAAGCGGCGAGCCGATATTCTGACCCGCACCGTCAGCGTGGATCTGCTCAATCGCTCGCTTCTGTCCGATTTCCTGCCGGTGCAGATGTTGCGGGCCGCCGGCCTGCAGGCGCTTGCCAGCGTTCCGCCTCTGCGCAATTTCATGATGCATGAAGGGCTGAACCCCGGCAGCGCTTTGAAGTCGCTGAGCAAAAGCTTACGGGAAAAGATCGGGCGGCAGCGCGCCTGAACTGATCAGATACAGCAGGATGGTAACTGTCGCGACCGACAGGACCGTGGTGATCAGGATCGTCGCCGATGCCCGCTCCTGCCAGACGCCGTACTGCTGCCCGATGACAAAGACGTTGGTGGCCGTCGGGAGAGACGCCAGAAGCACCGCCGTCTGCACCCAGACCGGCTCGAAATTTCCGACCAGACTCAATACCAGGTACATCAGAACCGGATGAAGGACGAGTTTTGCCGGGACAATGTAACCGATCTCGGCCGGAATCCGCTTGAGAGGGCGGAGCGCCAGCGTGACGCCCATGGCAAACAGCGCACAGGGAGCCGCGGCCTGCGCCAGATAGTCAATCAGCCTCTGGATCGGAACCGGCGGCTGGAATCCGACAGCCGCCGCCGCCACGCCGGCGACGGTCGACAAGATAAACGGATGCAGCACGATTTTTCGCCCTATGCTGACGACAAGCCGGCCCGGTGAACGTTTCTCGCCGCCCGCAAGCGCCATCATCGCTGGCGCGACCATGAAGTGCAGCACGTTTTCAAAGCAGAAGATCAGTGCCACCGGCACCGCCGCTGGTTCGCCAAGCGCCAGAAGCGCAAGGCCAGGCCCCATATAGCCGATATTGCCATAGGCGCCGGCGAGCCCCTGCACAGTCGACTCGGCCAATGAATTCCGGCGAATGACATAGCCGGCTGCGAAAACGAGACCGAAGATCGTGTAGGTTACGCCCATTGAAGTGAAGACGAAATCAAATCGGGTCAGTTGCTCGATCGGCGTCTTCGATACCAGTTTGAAGAACAAGGCCGGCAGGGCGAGGTAGATGATGAAGGTATTGAGCCAGCCCATCGCATCGCCGGCGCCCTCGCCGGCCGCGTGCGGCCTCAGCCGGGCCGTCAGGTAACCGAGGAAGATCAGGCCGAAGAACGGCAGCACCAATCCGGATATTTCAGCCATTTTTTACGCGCGAGCCTCTGATGAAGCCCGTGCTTAACCGATTTGCATCAGCACGGGAAAGGTTTCCTGAAACCAGATCGCCATTGAACTGATGAAACCGAAGACGAAAGCGAGCCCGGCCAACACCAGAAAAACGCCCATCAGCTTTTCCACAAGGCCAAGATGACGTCGGAAACGGGACAGGAAGGCCATGAAGGCGCCGGAGAAACCGGCTGCGATCCAGAAGGGGATGGCGAGCCCCAGCGAATAGACCGCAAGCAGCAGAGCGCCATCGGTCACGGTATCGCGGGCTGCCGCGACGCCGAGGATCGTGCCGAGCACCGGGCCGATGCAGGGCGTCCAGCCGAAGGCAAAGGCAAGGCCCATGATGTAGGCGCCCGAAAGCGTCGCCGGCTTGCCGCCGCCCTGGAACCGCGCTTCGCGGCCGAGAATGCCGATCCGGAAGACGCCAAGGAAATGCAGCCCCATGATGATGATGATGATGCCGCCGACGCGGGAGAGAATGTCGATATGCTGGCGCAGCACCAGTCCGATGGACGACGCACCCGCCCCCAGCGCTACGAAGACCGTGGCGAAACCAAGCGTGAAGAAAAAGGCCGCTCCAAAAACTGCGCGGCGCGTTCCCGCCACAGCAACCTGAGCCTCGCCGCCCCGAAACTGATCGACCGAGATACCCGCCATGTAACAAAGATAGGGCGGCACAAGTGGCAAAACGCAGGGCGACAGGAACGACAAGGCACCGGCCAGGACAGCGGTCCAGATGGAAATATCAGCGATCGACACCCGTTCAAAACTCCAGCTTGCACCAAGCCGCGTCGTCTTAGCGCCGATGTATCCGCCGATACCAATCACCTTTTGGCGATCATCACGTCAATCGCTGAATTTCTGTTTTCATCCGATTTTTGGGTTGACCGGAACGAAACCACTGTGCATATGTCCGCCCACTTCCGCCGGGCAAGATTACCCGGTTCTGGGAGAGCGTAGCTCAGCCGGTAGAGCAACTGACTTTTAATCAGTAGGTCCAGGGTTCGAATCCCTGCGCTCTCACCACATAACTTCTGTCCATACCTAGACATAGGTAGCATTTCGTACCTAAGACATGGGTGACAACCTCGTGCCGAACGGATTATCGACGGCTTGCAAAGTCTCCTCCGCCGGATCGATATATCCGAGATCATATCGTGCAAGAGGCTAAAGGGCCAAATACGTCAGCCGCGTCCTTGAGGCCGAGTTTCTGCCTCACCAGAACGACGTTTGATCTTCTTTCGGCGAATGCAAAGCCTTCCGCAGCCTAGATCCTGTCTTCCCGCAGCGACCGCGACATCGTGAACAGCGTCAGCCCAATCATCACCAGGGCGATGGCGAATTCGATGACATAGGTCTTGTCGAGGCCGGTGGCCGTGTATTCCGGATAAATGGCAGTGCGGAACCACATTGTGACATGCGACAGCGGATTCCAAAGGAGAATGTCGCTGTAGGGGCGCGGCATCATATCCGGCAGGAAGAGGACGCCCGACATCATGAAAATCGGCCGATTGAGAAGCGTGAAAATCTTCTCGTAAAGCGGAAAATCGTTGAAAAGGGCGACATTGGCCATGCCGACGCCGACACCCAGCATGGATGCGAGCATAACCACGAGCACTGCATTTCCTGCATCCAGTTGACCCAAACGCTGAGGTTCGGACGTGCAGATCGCAAAAACCACGATCATCACCAGAACCGAGGTGACCAGTTGAAGGATGTAACGGCCAACCACTGCATCAAAGGGGGAAACGACCGGATAGGAGAACAGGTTCTTGTTCGCCCGGATCGCGCTCGAGACAAATGAGGACATCTGCTGGTAGACAGAAAACGGAAGATATCCCGAAGCGAAGAACAGCGAAAAGTCCGTTCCCAGGGCCGGTGTCCTTGCCAGCGTCTGATAGATCGTCGTCATCATCAGGACATGCGCGAGCGGATCGAGCAGCGCCCAGATGTAGCCCCCCGGCTTACTGCCGTAGCGGGCGGCTGTTTCTCGAATCACAAGTGCTGCACTAACGCGGGCATGCTGTATGAACCAGTACAATCAAACTCTCCCCGCGCAACACCGTGCAACCGACAGCCGAATCCTAACGCGCGCAGCCTTCCGCAGGCTTGAAACCAAGATTGTGGCAAATTTCGAACGCCATTAGCAAATTCGCGACGAACTGGAAATCGCGAAGTGGCGATGTCGCGCATTCGCCTCCGTTCGGGGCGTATAGCCGAATCCGCGTCGGCAGGCTCACGTTGTCCGGCTGTGACCTACGCGCAGTTTCAAGGGGCTTTGGCCATAGTGATTTTTGAAGGCACGCGAAAAGGACGACAGACTGTCGAAGCCGCAGCGAAGAGCGATGTCACGCATGGTCAGGCGGGTATCGCTGACCATGCGGTGTGCCGCCTGCAGGCGCAGCCGCAGATAATAGATGCCGGGGCTGATCCCCAGGGTCTTGGCAAAGCGCATTTCGAGCCGGCGCTGCGACTGGCCCGCCCGCACCGCAAGAGCAGCAATCGAAAGTGGCCGGTCGAGTGTCCGCTCCATCAGGCGGATAG
Source organism: Rhizobium sp. Leaf453 (assembly GCF_001425605.1). GTDB lineage: Bacteria > Pseudomonadota > Alphaproteobacteria > Rhizobiales > Rhizobiaceae > Pararhizobium. The sequence goes on from NZ_LMRG01000026.1 coordinate 173,697, forward strand.
CCCGCGCCAGATCCGGATCCAGTGTTTCCACACGCCCAAGTGACACAAGCGGCTGTGCATCCGTTGCGGCATGTGTTTCGTCATAAACAAAGATACTGGCGACATCCAGCGCGATTGTGGAGCCGAATCGCTGCCGGATCATGTGCAGCATCATGTCGAATGTTGGAGACGCGCCACCGGAGGTCCAGAATTTTCCGTCGGTGACAAACCGGTCCGCCCGCACCGAAACGTCCGGAAATGCCATTGCGAAATCTTCGAGCTCCTCCCAATGCGCCGTCGCGGTGCGACCATTGACGAGGCCTGAACGCGCCAGAAGCCAGCAACCCGATTCGATACCGGCCACAACGGCAAAATTGCGCGCTGCGGCCTGTAGGCTGGCAGTGAAGGCCTTGCCGGCGTAACGCTCCAGATTGAAGCCGCCGATGACAAGCAGGAAATCGCCCCCCTCCCGCGCGGAGAATGTTCCATCGACGGCAATGGAGAGTCCACAAGTCAAGGGAACAGCCTGACCGTCTGGGGACCGGATCGTCCAGCGGAACAACGTTCTCCCAGCCACGCGGTTGGCGGCGCGCATGGGATCGAGCACGGAGGCCAGCGACATGATCGATGATTCCGGCAAAACAACAATAACGACATCGACCGGCGCGTCCGCACTCAACTTCGTTGGCATTCGATATATGTCAAATTTCCTGCGCATCATGTCAAATCGTTTATCTTCGATCAGGCATGATGAGGCCGTAAGAGACCTCCCGTTCGCAGCGCTCATCTATCTGCGGATGTCTGGAAATTCCCCTAGCCGACCTTTACCGGACGGGCCGATTGGCAATCATGCCATCGGCCCGTTTTTTTAGTCACCGGATTTGCCGTGCTTGTCCGCTTTCTTTGCCGTAAGGGTCTTCTGTTGCGGTGTTTTTCGCCAGAGTGCCTCCTGAGCCTTGGCGACGGCGTAAAGCACGGTCAATCCCGCAGCGAGAGCGAAAGCCGCTATCAGCCAGTGTCCGAAACCGAGGGCAAGGCCGATTGCGCCGGCCAGCCACATTCCCGCCCCCGTTGTCAGGCCGCGAACCTGCCCACCCGACAGCACGATCGTACCAGCTGCAAGAAATGCAACACCGGCCGTGACGGCTTCGACAACCCGAAGCGGGTCGATTCGTACCTGATCATCCGACAGTCCGGGCATATGTACGCTTTCGATCGAGATGATGGCAAAGACCGCAGCAGCGAGGCTGATCAGGATATGGGTGCGCAGTCCGGCTGCCTTATCCTGCGCCTCTCGCTCGAAACCGATGAGCCCACCGAAAAAGATTGCCCCGCAAAATCGCGCGACGATCACGGGATAGGGAATTTGCGTCGAGGGAAACATGTCGGCGAAAATCTGGTCCATGCCCCCGAACGCAACAGGTGGAGCTTGGTTCCGTCATTTCTTTTCCCGCGTTTATTCATCGGCCCACGACTGGAACGAAAATGCGAACCCGGCGTTAGAGCAGCGATCTTAAAGGATTGACGATCTTCGCGTCGGTGCGTGTTCCGTTTCACAGGCCCTTCGCAAATCGTTGTCATCCTGCCGTTGGATGTTCGTTTCAGCCCTGGAGACTGCCGTGCCCACGCCAAGTTCCCCTATCTCAAATGCCCGCATGTCAACGGCGGATATCGAATATCGGCAGTTCATGATCCGAGAATTGCTGGTCTGGCTGGTCGGCGTCCCGGTGCCAATCGCGGCCGTGATCGGCTTTTTCGTGCTCTGACGTGCCGCGTCGAAACTTCAGGAAGAAATGGCGACCCCTGCTGGATTCGAACCAGCGACAACCTGCTTAGAAGGCAGGTGCTCTATCCAGCTGAGCTAAGGGGCCGTTTGGCGGAGAACACGTCTCCGACATGCTGGTTTTCAGATGATCAATGCGTCCAAGGCTGCGAGCGGGTGAAGCGGAAGTTGTCGCTGTAGGACACGTTCTTGCGGGTCGGCTCCTTCGGCGCGATGACCCGGTATTCGATACCGTTGCGCTCGGCATAGGCAACCGCCTGCTCCGCCGTCTCGAAGGTCAGCTTCACCTGCTGGCGGGTGTCTCCCGAACTCGTATAGCCCATGATCGGATCGATCGTGCGCGGCGTTTCCTGATCGAACTCCAGCACCCACAAATGCGTCTTGGCCTTACCAGACTGCATGGCGGTTTTTGCGGGTCGATAGATTTTCGCGGACATGTTTCGAGCGGGCTCCACAGGTTTTCGTTGCGGCGGCGCTGCGCCGTCGATTGCTGCGCATTGCCATAGCGCAGAATGGATTAAAACGGAATGACTTTCCGGCATTTCCCGGCAATTTTGCGAATACGCCGTATTTCCGGCGACATGGCCATTCGTTCACCGGAAACAGCCATTCGGCACCGCCACGCCTTGCCTGCGGACGTCCAACAATTAATTTGAGGAGGGAAAATCAATGGTCGGAGTGGAGAGATTCGAACTCCCGACCCTCTGGTCCCAAACCAGATGCGCTACCAGGCTGCGCTACACTCCGTGACCTGTCGATGGCGGGGAGATACACGCTTCCCCCTGCCCCTGCAACAGCTAAATTGCACAATCCCTCCGATCTGCTTCAGGGGTTATGGCTTGGATGCAGGAACGGTAGCGGCGATGCGCGGTGCATCGACACGGTCTCCCTCTGCAATGCCAAGGCGCGCGACCACACCGGCATTCAATTCAAGCACGAACGCGACGGGTACGCGGGAATCGATGATCGTTTCGGAGAACGGTACGGCATTTTCACGAACAGTCATCACCCGGCCATCACGCGCGATGAACAGCATGTCGAGCGGCAGATAGGTGTTTTTCATCCACATCATTACCTGCCGCGTCGTGCCGAAATCGAACAGCATGCCCGCGTCCTTGGCCATCGTGCGGCGAAACATCAGCCCGTGCGCACGCTGCTCGTTATCCAGAGCCAGCTCGACGGTAAAGGTATGAACCTTGCCATTCGCAGCAGTGATCGTCAGGGGGACGCGGTCAAAGACGACCTCGGCATTGGCCAGAAACGGAACAAGACACAAAAAAAGCGCCACAAGGGCGCTTCCTGTGCGGCGCAAGACGCGCCCTTCCATCAGTGTGCCCGCCCAATCGGGGCAGGAACATCCGGGTGGATTTCCGCCGCCATCAGGCCCTTGTCGCCATCTCCGAAACGGACCAGTACCGTCTGTCCCGGACGCAGTTCCGTCAGACCGAAACGGCGCAGGGTTTCCATATGGATGAAGATATCCTCGGTACCGTCACCGCGGGTCAGGAAGCCAAAACCCTTGGTGCGGTTGAACCATTTCACCAGGCAACGTTCCAGGCCACTGGTCGGCGTCACCTGCACATGGGTCTTGACCGGAGGCAGTTGGGATGGATGAACCGCCGTCGACTGATCCATGGAAAGAATGCGGAAGGCCTGGTAGCCGCGATCACGCTTCTGGATGAGGGCGACGACGCGGGCACCTTCGAGAACCGTCTGATAGCCGTCGCGGCGCAGGCAGGTCACATGGACCAGAACATCCTGCATGCCATTGTCAGGGACGATGAAACCGAAACCCTTGGCAACATCGAACCACTTGATCACGCCGGTGATTTCAACCAGATCGAGCGCATCGCTGCCGAAGTCGTCTTCCGGCGTAACGCCCTTCGCTGAAATCCTGTCCGCCATTGCCTGTCCAGCCCCTCGATTACGCGTCACAATCATTACGGTTAACTGATTCTTGACAGTCAGAATAACATCGTCCCGCCGCAATTGTGCAAGCCCTCGGATGAAATTTGACTTTGGTCGAGACTAGCGCGCGAGCCTTGCCTCTGGCTGGCTGTGAGCTACATATAGCCATCTTCCGCAAAACAGGGGCATTACAATGCGTTATCTGCACACGATGGTTCGCGTCAAAGATCTCGACGCTTCACTTCACTTCTGGAGCACACTTTTCGGTCTTGTGGAAATCCGTCGCTACGAGAATGAAAAGGGCCGTTTCACCCTGGTTTTCCTTGCAGCGCCAGGCGATCTGGACCGTGCCAAGTCGGAACTCTCTCCCTGCCTCGAACTGACCTATAATTGGGACACCGAGGACTACGCCGGTGGGCGCAATTTCGGCCACCTCGCCTACGAAGTCGACGATATCTATGCGACCTGCCAACACCTGCAGGACAATGGCGTCATCATCAATCGCCCTCCCCGCGACGGCCATATGGCATTTGTGCGTTCACCCGACGGCATTTCGATAGAGATCCTGCAGAAGGGCGAGAACCTGCCCGCGCAGGAACCCTGGGCCTCCATGTCCAATACCGGCGCCTGGTAAGCCCCGCACAACGCGGACAGGCGATATCTGCCGCGTCCTCCGGCTCTTGCGGGCCGGGTTCGAGGATATCGCCTGTTCTTCCTCAAGGCCACCAGCGGTGGAAAACCCGGAAAGCAGGGCGAGGAAATGCCGCCTGCGTCAGCGCAGGTTTACAAATAACGGCGCGTTCACTAATGTTTGAACGAAACGTTAAGGGGATCTGGATGCCAGCGACCGCTTGAGGTTGTCGCATCCTATTCCGGCAAAACCGGTCAAGCCGCAAGGAACCGCACGAATGCCCTCAGAGGGAGCGTGTGGGCCAAGTGTCTGTGTGACTTCCTGATGAATGGCCATGACGGCAACGCGATGTCGCCACGGTCTTTATTGAGTGGGGATCCAACGTTGCGTCATCTTCTGCGAAAAGCAGTGACGATCCGCAGTTTAGGCTGCGCCCTCGCCCTGACAGTATCTGCGCTCAGCCTTTCCGGCTGCGTCAGCGCCGCCAAGGACACGGCGGAGGCGGCGTCGGCTGCCGAACAGGATGTCCCGGAAGTTGCCGGTGCCGATGCGGAGCAGCAACCAGCGGCCGGTCCCTATCAGGACCAACAGGTCGCAGCTGTCGGCTCCAATCCCCAGCAACAGCAGATGCTGCCGCAACAGCAACAGCAGGTCGGCTACCCCCAGCAGAACGCGATGATGCCGATGCCGACCAATGGTGAACCGGGATCGTTGACGATGCAGAGCACAGGGCTCAAAGCAACGTCGAGCAGCATTTTCTCCGTGCAAAATCCTAATGCCGTGCCGGTTCAGGGCCAGGCGGCAACAACGGGTCAGGCGACCGTACCGGTTGCGGCCGGCCAGAACACCGGCGTCAACCCGGCGAGCAACAGTCTTTTCAACAGTGGCCAGCCGGCCGCAAACCCGACGCCTCTTCCGCTCGAAGGTGCAAGCAATACGCAAGGCGTCGTCGACCCAGGTCAGCAGGTCGCGAGCGCCGAGGTCGATAGCGAGGGCACCCCACTTCCGGCGAGTGTTCCCGTCCCTTCCAGCGGCGACACGATGCGTGCGTCCGGCGAATCGCAGCCGGCCGTGCAAACGGCTTTTGCGGAAACAACGCCGGCCCAGCCAGCCATCGTTCCCGACTCCAGCCAGCAACAGAATGAGGGCGACTCAACCGATCAGGCGAAAAAGACGCTGACGCTGGCCGGATTGTTCGCCGCCAAACGCCGCAACAAGAATCAATTCGACAATGACCGCTTCGCCAAGGCACAGGTCAAGAAAACCCAGTTCAGCAGGGAGCAGCCGCAGATCGCCGCGCTGGGCTTCACTGCCCTTCCCGGCGTGCAGACGACATCCATGTTTGCGACCACGGATGATTCCGAGCCGGGCCATGACGACGACAGCCCTGCGATCGAGCAAGCCTCACTGTCCGGCCTTGCACGTCTGGCGCCCAACGGCCTGTGGTTACAAACGAAAAAGGTCGAAACGGGCTGTTTCAAACCGGATCTGTTGCAGGTCCTCAAGGTGGTCGAGAATCATTACGGCCGTAAGATCATGGTCACGTCTGGCCTGAGGGACGTACAGCACAATCGCCGCGCCGGCGGTCGTCCGCATTCACGACACACGACCTGCGAAGCCGCTGATATCCAAGTGCCAGGCGTCAGCAAGTGGGATCTGGCCCAATATCTGCGCACCATTCCGGGGCGCGGTGGCGTCGGTACATATTGCCATACGGAATCCGTCCACATTGATACGGGCGAGGCCCGCGACTGGAACTGGCGCTGCCGCCGTCGCAGGGGATGATCCGTAAACAACTGTTTTTGCTATGAAATTTCTCGTCCTCGGAAAGATTTTTCCATAGCATGACTTTTTTACAGGAAAATGAAATTTGCCGCTTGCGGTAATCAAAAGCCCTGACTATAAGACGCCCACACAACGGCTGCGCCCTTCGTCTATCGGTTAGGACACCAGATTTTCATTCTGGGAAGAGGGGTTCGACTCCCCTAGGGCGTACCATTGTGAACCTCTCCCCGACATCGGTATTCATGGCATTTGCGGTAAAAGCCGTCCGTGTGAGGGCGATTTTGCGCGCCGGAATCGATCTTTCTCCGGCGCTGATTTTATTGCGAAAAATCATCGAAAAAATGCGATTTAGCGCTTGCAGCATCCGAAGCCTCTGACTATAAGACGCCCACACAACGGCTGCGCCCTTCGTCTATCGGTTAGGACACCAGATTTTTATTCTGGGAAGAGGGGTTCGACTCCCCTAGGGCGTACCATTGTGGTTCTCAAATCCCGACATTGATGAATGTTTGCGACGGCTCAACAATAGCCGATCAAAGCGCCTTGGCAGCATCGATGATGCGCAATTGTACACGGCGCGTTCCCTGCCACATATCGGCTGAAATCGACGCAGCGACATGGATGGATGACCCACGCTCCGACAGAAGAAGATCGCCGAGCGGCGTCTCCAGCGCGCGGAAGGCTATGCCTTCGACGCGAGAGCCGTCCTGGCCTTCCAGTGTGACCTTGATGTGATTGGCGCCCACCTGGCGAGAATCGCGAATCCGGTGGGCCGGCAAGGCGAAGATGGGCTGCGGATGCCCTGCCCCATATGGTCCGGCATGCTCCAACTGATCGATCAGCGGGAGATTCGCACCGGCAGCGCCAAGCGCGCCGTCAATCTTCAGGGTTTCATTGGAAACGAGATCCTTGACCGCGTCTGCAGCCCTTTCGTCGAAGAAATGCCTGAGCTTGCCGAGGTTGGCGCGCTCGACCGTCAAACCTGCCGCCATCGCATGACCGCCACCCTTGACCAGAAGCCCGGCATCGACCGCAGCCCGGACGACCTTGCCGATGTCGAACCCGCTGATGGAGCGGCCGGACCCGGTTCCCCGTCCGTTCGGATCGAAGGCAACCGCGAAAGCGGGGCGGCGGAATTTCTCCTTCAGGCGTGCGGCCAGCAGTCCAACGATTCCCGGATGCCAGTTTTCGTGCGCGGTGACGATGATCGATGCCGATTGGCCGTCCCCGTATTCAGCCAGCGCCTCGGCCTCAGCCTCGGCCAGCATGGCGATCTCCATCACCTGGCGTTCGCGGTTGAGTTCGTCCAGCCGCGCGGCGATCTGCTCCGCAGTGTTTTCATCGTCCAGCGTAAGCAGGCGGCTACCGAGTGCGGCATCGCCGATTCGTCCCCCGGCATTGATGCGTGGGCCGATCAGGAAGCCGAAATGATAAGGCGTGACAGGCCCACCAAGCCCAGCCTTGCGAAACAGGGCCGATAGTCCCGGGTTCTGCATGTGGCGGGCAGCAACCAGGCCCTTGACGACATAGGCCCGGTTCAAACCCTTCAACGGCACAACGTCGCAGACGGTCGCCAAGGCGACGAGATCGAGCAACGCCAGCAGATCAAACGACGCAACCCGGCGATCGCCGCTTTCGCGCAACTGCCGCATGGTGTTGACGAGGACAAGGAAAACGACGCCGGCGGCGCACAGATGCCCCTGCCCTGACAGATCGTCTTCCCGGTTCGGATTGACCAAAGCCACACACGGCGGCAACTGCGCGCCAACCTGATGATGATCGATGACGACGACATCGATGCCGCGCGATTCAGCGACAGCAAGCGATTCCTGGCTGGTCGAGCCGCAGTCGACGGTGACGATCAGTTGCGCGCCGTTGTCGATCAACTGGTTGATCGCGGCCGGATTCGGGCCGTAGCCTTCGAAGATGCGGTCCGGAATGTAGATCTCGGCATCGACGCCGAAATGGCGCAGGAAACGGAACATCAGCGCCGAGGACGCAGCACCATCCACGTCATAGTCGCCGAAGATGGCGACTTTCTCTTGCGCTGCAATCGCCTTGACGATGCGGGCGGCCGCCTTGCTGCAATCGGTCAGCGTATCGGGATCCGGCATCAGCGAGCGGATCGTGGGATCGAGGAAGGCGACAGCATCGTCCATGGTGACACCGCGCCCGGCCAGCACCCGGGCAATGAGATCGGAAAAGCCATGAACCTGACTGATGGCAAGCGCCCGGTTCTGCCCGGCCTGATCGAGCCGAGAAATCCAGCGCTGTCCTGTTGCCGAGTGCTCGACATTGAGAAAGGCCCGCTGGACCGGATCCGGTAATTCAATCATGGCACACCTTTGGCTTCACGCGCCTGTTGGTACGCGGGTTTCGCTTTTCACGCAAACCGCAACAAAAACAGCCCCACCCGGATATGAAACCGGATGGGGCCGCAGAAGAAGATCAACACGTTTCTATGTCAGGCGGTCTTCGGACGCTCGATGCGGATGACCTGCGGTTCGCCGACCAGGTAGCCTTCGCCTTTGATCGACGCCACGGCCTTGCGCACCGAATCTTCAGTCGTCGCATGGGTGACGAGAATGATCGTCTGCGGCCCGTCGGTTTCGACATGCTGCTTGGAATGCTGGACGATCGATTCCAGCGAGATGCGGTTTTCCGCCATGCGGGTGGCGATGCTGGCGAAGACACCGGTCTTGTCCTGCACCTTCAGGCGAATGAAATATCCGCCTTCGTGGCTCTGGATTTGCGCCTGCTTGTAGGGAAGCAGCGCAGTGACCGGACGGCCAAAGGCCGGAACGTGCTGGGCGCCCGGTCGGCTCTTGGCGATATCAGCGATATCGCCAAGCACAGCAGACGCCGTCGCATTGCCGCCGGCACCGGGGCCGACCATCAGCAATTCGCCGAGAATGTCGGATTCGATCGCGACAGCATTGGTCACGCCATCCACCTGCGCGATCACCGAATCGAGCGGCACCATGGTCGGATGGACGCGCTGTTCGATGCCGCTCTCGGTGCGCTGGGCAACGCCGAGCAACTTGATGCGATAGCCGAGATCGGCGGCCGCATGAATGTCGTCGATCGAGATATTGGTAATGCCTTCGAGATAGATGTCATCGGCCGCAATGGCCGTCCCGAAGGCAAGGCTGGTCAGGATCGACAGCTTGTGGGCGGTATCATTGCCCTCAATGTCGAAGGCCGGATCGGCTTCGGCGTAACCGAGGCGCTGGGCTTCCTTCAGGCAGGCTTCGAAGGAAAGCCCTTCCTTTTCCATCTTGGTCAGGATGTAATTGCAGGTGCCGTTCATGATGCCGTAAACGCGCGAAATCGTGTTGCCCGTGAGCGATTCACGCAGCGCCTTGATGACGGGAATACCGCCGGCGACGGCGGCTTCGTAGTTCAGCAGAGCACCATGCTCCTCGGCAAGGCCGGCCAACTTGATGCCGTGCGAAGCCAGCAGCGCCTTGTTGGCGGTCACCACATGCACACCGCGCGACAAAGCTGCCGTCACGGCGGACAGAGCCGGCTCACCGGCACCGCCCATCAGTTCGACGAAAACGTCGATATCGGCGTTCCTTGCCAGCGACAGGGCATCATCGTGCCATTCGATCGCTGACAGATCGACGCCACGATCACGGTTTTTGTCGCGTGCCGTCACGGCGGTAATCTCGATAGCCCGGCCGCATGTTGTCGCCAGCGCCTCATGGCGTTCCTGGAGAATACGCACGAGCGAGGCACCAACAGTTCCCAAGCCCGCAATGCCGATTTTAAGGGCATCTGCCATACATGAATCCTAACATGTCGAGAGCGCTCCGCCTGCACGGCGGAGCAGATTTTAGAAATTGCCGGAAAACCGACGCTTAGCGATGTGCGTTCAGCGAGATGACGTTGTGCAACGTATCGTCGGCCGTCGACAGGAACTTCTTGATGCTGCGCGCAGCCTGCCGGATGCGGTGCTCGTTCTCGACGAGTGCCAGACGCACATAGTCGTCGCCCATTTCGCCGAAGCCGATACCCGGCGCCACGGCCACATCGGCCTTTTCGACCAGGAGCTTGGAGAATTCCAGCGAACCGAGATGACGAAATTTTTCCGGAATCTTTGCCCACGCGAACATGGTGGCTGCCGGCGGCGGCACTTCGAAGCCCGCCTTGCCGAAGCTTTCGACCATGACATCGCGGCGGCGCTTGTAGACATTACGCACTTCGGCAATGTCGGAACCGTCGCCATTCAGCGCATGGGTCGCGGCAACCTGGATCGGCGTGAATGCACCATAGTCGAGGTAGGACTTGACGCGTGTCAGGGCGGCGATCAGGCGCTCGTTGCCGACGGCAAAGCCCATACGCCAGCCTGGCATCGAAAAGGTCTTCGACATCGAAGTAAACTCGACGGTGTTGTCCATCGCACCCGGCACTTCGAGAACCGACGGCGGCGGCGCGCCGTCGAAATAGATTTCCGAATAGGCGAGGTCTGACAGAATGACGATGTCATGCTTCTTCGCAAAGGCAACGACGTCCTTATAGAAATCCAACGACGCGACCTTGGCAGTCGGGTTCGACGGATAATTGATGATCAGCGCGATCGGCTTGGGGATCGAATGGCGAACGGCACGCTCGAGCGGCGGGAAGAACGTTTCGTCCGGCTCGACCGAGATCGAGCGGATGACGCCGCCGGTCATCAGGAATCCGAACGCATGGATCGGATAGGTCGGGTTTGGGCACAGGATCACGTCGCCGGGCGCTGTGATCGCTTGCGCCATATTGGCAAAGCCTTCCTTGGAGCCCAGCGTCGCCACAACCTGCGTATCGGGATTGAGCTTCACATTGAAGCGGCGAGCGTAATAGGCAGCCTGCGCACGGCGCAGACCGGGAATGCCCTTCGACGATGAATAGCGGTGCGTGCGCGGATCCTGGACGGCTTCGCACAGCTTATCGACTATCGACTGCGGCGTCGGAAGGTCCGGATTGCCCATGCCGAGGTCGATGATATCAGCTCCACCCGCTCGCGCGCTCGCTTTCAAACGGTTGACCTGTTCGAAAACGTAAGGCGGCAGACGCCGGACTTTGTGAAACTCTTCCATCTCTAAACCTCGTCTTGCGCGGTCTCCATGCCTTAGGAATCATGCGTGCAAGGAGACATGCGCGGTGCAATCAGGCCCACGCGGCCATGAAACGCTTTGCGTCCAAATCAGTCGAAACGCAAGTGCTAATTCTGTATCTCTTTCAGCGTATCGCTGCCGTGGTTCTCAGCGAGCAGGCGAAGCTCTCGCAGCCGGCGTTGGTATTCGGCTTCAGAAATTTTACCGGAGGAACGGGCGGCTCCGAGTGCGGTCAGCCGGGCCGACTGGTTCGCGGCCTCCTCGTTGCTCATCTGGGTGCTCGCCACCGGCAATTTGCCTTCGATCACCGGATAGACATCCGTGGAAATGGGCTTGGCCATCGTCGCCGAATAGATGGATGGCTGTTCTTCCCGCGTGGCGGAACTGCAGGCGGCCAACGCCAGCATCAAACCCGCCACCCCAAGAGCCGTCACAATCCGCGCCATCGCTGCTTTCCCCGACTTCATCTTCACGCCATATCCCGCGCATACCATGCCATCACTGCCCGAAGCTGGCCATGGGCCAGACTTGCGAGTCCAACATGCGCTGGCACTTGTAATCATTTTAAGGCAGAATGTAAAAAGACAAAACAAACAAACATCTGTGGAGGAAACGGGGTGGCAGAAGACAGGAAGGCCGAGGGCCAGACCGGCGGCAGCACGGATGGTTTTCCCGGTTTCGACCCGAAATCCGTCGAGCCCTATATCGTCAAGGACCCGGAAGCCCTCACAGTCAATCTCGCGCGCACACTTGAACAGATCGGCAAGGCCGCCTCAGCTTGGCTCGCTCCGCGCGAAAGTGGTGAAAAGACCGACATGGTCGCCACGCCGGCCGTCGACATGGTCAAGACGCTCTCTAAAGTTTCCGAATACTGGCTATCCGATCCGCGCCGCACGCTGGAAGCGCAAACCCATCTGATGGGCAGCTTCTTTGCCATGTGGACGCGCACGATGCAGCGGATGAGCGGCGAGACCGTCAGCGACCCCGCCGAGGTGCCGCGTAACGACAAACGCTTCTCCGACGCAGACTGGATCGCAAACCCCTTCTTCGATTTCCTGCGGCAGGCCTATTTCATCACATCGAACTGGGCGGACCGGATGGTCAATGAGGCGCAAGGGCTTGATGAGCATACTAAACACAAGGCTGCATTTTACGTTCGCCAGATTTCCAGCGCGCTGTCTCCCGCCAATTTCGTCACGACAAACCCGCAACTCTATCGTGAGACAGTCGCCAGCAGCGGCGCCAATCTGGTCAAGGGCATGCAGATGCTGGCCGAGGATATTGCCGCCGGCAAGGGCGACCTGAAACTGCGCCAGACGGATACGAGCAAGTTCGCCGTCGGCGAAAACATCGCCGTCACGCCCGGCAAGGTGATCGGCCAGAGCGATGTCTGCCAGATCCTGCAATACGATGCCTCGACGGAGACCGTTCTGAAGCGGCCTCTGCTGATCTGCCCGCCCTGGATCAACAAGTTCTACGTACTCGACCTCAACCCGCAAAAATCCTTCATCAAATGGTGCGTCGATCAGGGGCATACCGTTTTCGTCATCTCCTGGGTCAATCCGGACGAACGCCACGCGGCCAAGGATTGGGAATCCTATGCCCGTGAAGGCATCGGTTACGCGCTCGATATCATCAAGCAGGCGACCGGCGAGGAAGAAGTCAACGCGATAGGCTATTGCGTCGGCGGAACGCTGCTGGCCGCAACGCTCGCCCTGCATGCGCAAGAAGGCGACCGCCGCATTAGCTCAGCGACGCTATTCACCACACAGGTGGATTTTACTCATGCCGGCGATCTCAAGGTTTTCGCGGATGAGGATCAGATTGCCCAGATCGAAGAGGGAATGAAGGAGACCGGTTATCTCGACGGCTCGAAGATGGCCATGGCCTTCAACATGCTGCGTGCTTCCGAGCTCATCTGGCCCTATTTCGTCAATAACTACCTGAAGGGTCAGGAGCCGTCGGCCTTCGACCTGCTCTACTGGAACTCCGATTCCACCCGCATGCCGGCGGCGAACCATTCCTTCTACCTGCGCAACTGCTATCTCGAAAACAACCTGACCAAGGGCAAGATGGTGCTCGCGGGCAAGCAAATCTCGCTCGGCGACGTCACCATCCCGATCTACAATCTCGCGACCAGGGAAGATCACATCGCGCCTGCGAAATCGGTGTTCGTCGGCAGTACGTTCTTCAGCGGCAACGTAACCTATGTCATGGCCGGGTCGGGACATATTGCCGGTGTCGTCAACCCCCCGGACAGGGGAAAATACCAGTTCTGGACCGGCGGACCGGTCGAGGGAACATTCGAGGATTGGGTCGAAGGTGCCAAGGAAACGCCTGGCTCCTGGTGGCCCCACTGGCAGGCCTGGATCGAGACGCTCGATGGCGAACGCGTGCCGGCGCGCAAGACCGGCGGCAAGCTCAATTCGCTGGAAGAGGCGCCGGGCTCCTATGTCCGCGCGCGCGCCTGATCGTTCGCCGGACAATCACCGCCCATGATCTTCGACAGGCCGCTCGTGCCCGCCGTTCTCGTCCAGCGCTACAAGCGCTTCCTGTTCGATGCCGTTCTTCAGAACGGTAGCGCGATTACAGGGTTTTGTCCCAATACCGGATCGATGCGTGGCTTGACGGCACCGGGCTCCAGGATTTGGCTGTCCGAGCACGATAGCCCGACGCGAAAATATCCACATATGCTGGAAATGGTGGAGGTTGGTGGCACGGTCGTGGGCGTCAATACCGGCCTGCCCAACAGGCTGGCGGAGGAAGCCATTCTGGCCGGACAGGTATCGAATCTTCATCTTTACGCGACACTGCGGCGCGAGCAGAAATACGGCCGCAACTCACGCATCGACATGCTGTTGACCGATCCTGATCGCAAGCGCGCCTATGTCGAGGTGAAGAACGTTCACTTCAGCCGAACACTTGGCCTTGGCGAATTTCCCGACAGCCCGACCGTTCGGGGTGCAAAGCATCTCGAGGAATTGGGCGACATGGTCGAGGCCGGCCATCGCGGCATCATGATTTACCTGATCCAGCGCGATGATTGTTCGACATTCCGCGTCTGCGACGACCTCGACCCAGCCTACGCGCAGGCGTTCGAGCGGGCCAGACAGCGCGGCGTCGAAGCTTTTGCATTAAAATGCCGAGTTTCGCCGCAGCAAATCTTGCCTGACGGGTTGATCCCGATAGACGAACCCGCCCGTGCTGATCTATGACATCAGAAAGACAACCGAAAGTTCTGTAATGGTCACCTATATCGAGGCAGCGTCAGCGCCCCTAAAGAATACAGGCGTCATCCGTCTCTATACGCCGGAAGATTTCGCCGGGATCAAGCGCGCCTGCCAGGTGACGGCGCTGTGCCTCGACGAACTGGCCAGCCGCGTGAAGCCGGGCGTGACGACCGACGAGATCGACCGTTTCGTCTTCGATTTCGGAATGGACCATGGCGCCCTGCCCGCGACCTTGAACTATCGCGGCTATACGAAGTCTTCCTGCACCTCGATCAACCATGTCGTCTGTCACGGCATCCCCAACAACAAGCCGCTGCGTGAAGGCGATATCGTCAACATCGACGTCACCTATATCATCGATGGCTGGCACGGCGATTCCAGCCGCATGTATCCAGTCGGCGAAATCAAGCGCGCCGCCCAGCGGCTGCTGGAAGTTACCCATGAATGCCTGATGCGCGGGATTGCCGCGGTCAAGCCCGGCGCCCGCACCGGCGCGATCGGCGAGGCGATCCAGACCTATGCCGAGGCGGAGCGTTGCTCCGTGGTTCGCGACTTCTGCGGCCATGGCGTCGGCCGCCTCTTCCATGACGCGCCGAATATCCTGCATTACGGTCGTGCCAATGAAGGCCCGGAAATGCGCGAAGGCATGATCTTTACCATCGAGCCGATGATCAATCTCGGCCGCCCGCATGTGAAGGTTCTGGCCGACGGCTGGACGGCCGTCACGCGCGACCGGTCGCTTTCGGCGCAATATGAGCATGCCGTCGGCGTTACGGCCACCGGCTGCGAAATCTTCACATTGTCGCCGGGCGGCCTCGACCGTCCCGGGCTGCCTGCATAAGGTTTTCGATGACCAAGCCCCCTTCTTCCGACGGCGACATTTCGCAACCGGCTGACGAAAGGGGCTTTTTCGCCGAGCAGCAGCCCAAGCGCCAAGGGTTGGGACTTATGGCCGTCCCACAAGACGAAGCGCACTACCACGGTCACCGTGATCGCCTTCGGACACGCTACAAAGACCATGGCGATACGGCGCTCGCCGACTACGAAATCCTCGAACTGCTGTTGTTCCGGCTCATCCCCCGCCGCGATACCAAGCCGATCGCCAAGGCGCTGCTGGAACGCTTCGGCACGCTCGCCGGCGTGTTCGGCGCGTCTCCGGCCCTGTTGCAGGAGGTCAAGGGCATCGGCGAGGCCGTTGCCTTCGACTTGAAGCTGATCTCGACTGTCGCGCATCGCACTTTGAAGAGCGGCCTGAAGGGCAAGCAGGTGCTCGCCTCCTGGTCATCGGTCATCGACTATTGCCACGCCGCCATGGCGCACGAGTCGATCGAACAGTTCCGTATTCTCTTTCTCGATAAGCGCAATGCGCTGATTGCCGACGAGGTGCAGCAGACGGGCACGGTCGATCACACACCCGTCTATCCACGCGAAGTCGTCAAGCGTGCGCTGGAACTGTCCGCCACCGCGCTTATATTGGTCCACAACCACCCGTCCGGCGATCCGACACCGTCGCGGGCAGATATCGAAATGACCAAGATGATCGTCGACACGGCCAAGCCGCTGGGGATCACCGTCCACGACCACATCATCATCGGCAAGGATGGCCATGCCAGCCTCAAGGGCCTGAGGCTGATCTGAACGCCATTGGTATCAGAGCCATTTCGCCTTGCGGAACATCCGGTACAGCATGCTGCAGATAAAGACGATGATCATCAGCACAACGAAGTAACCGTATCGGAACTTCAACTCCGGCATGTCGTCGAAATTCATGCCGTAGATGCCGGCGATCGCTGTCGGCACCGCCAGAATCGCCGCCCAGGACGCCAACTTTCGCGAAATCTCCGTTTGCTCGGATTGGCCGATCATCAGGCTGGCCTCGAAGGTGAAGGCCAACACCTCTCGCAACGTATCGATATCTTCCTGCACGCGACGGACATGGTCCGTCACATCCCGGAAGAGGGTATGGAGCGTCGCATCCATGCCCGGCAATTCCAGATGTTCGTGACGACGGCAGACATCGACAAGCGGCACCACAGCATTGCGAAGCCGAAGCAGACTGCGGCGCAAGAAATAAAGCCTCTCGATATCCCTCTTGTCCAACCGGTCCCGGAGAACCCGTTCCTCCAGTTCTTCGACCTCGGCATGAATGCCCTCGACGACCGGCATGTAATTGTCGACGATGAAATCTAGAATGGAATAGAGGATGTAATTCTCGCCGTGCGCCAAGGCTGCCGGCGAGGCTTCGCAGCGCTGGCGTACGAGATTGTATGACGTAGACGGTCCATGGCGAACGGACACGACATAGCCTTGGCCGACGAAGAGATGGGTTTCGCCGAAAACGATCTCCTCGCCGCCCATATGCGCCGTGCGGGCCACAACAAAGATCGAATCTCCGTAGATTTCCAGTTTCGGCCGCTGATGGGCGTGATTGGCATCTTCGATCGCCAGTTCCGGCAGATTGAATTCCGCTTGAACCTCACGCAGCAGCGCCTCGTCGGGTTCATGAAGACCGATCCAGACCACCGCCTTTTCGCGACCGCGCCATTCATGCGCCTGACCAATCTCGATATCATGGGTGCGCTGACCATGCTCATAGACGGCGGCTGCGACAACGCCGGGCCGGCTGCGCGGTTTCTCCCGAGCGGGATTGGTGGGCGTCTCTCGCGAAGAGATCGTTTCCTGCTCGGTTCTGTTTCCAGTTTCCAGCAAAGCCATTGTCACCTCCCGCTACCGGCTCGATACCTTCCGTCGCTCGGATCACATCAAGATGCGCGCGCAGACGACCGACATCCAATCATATTGGAATAATTATAATCGCTTTTCGTGAAATACACATCAGCAGGCGCCGGCAAGCATTTATCGGGCTTTATGA
Source organism: Rhizobium sp. Leaf453 (assembly GCF_001425605.1). GTDB lineage: Bacteria > Pseudomonadota > Alphaproteobacteria > Rhizobiales > Rhizobiaceae > Pararhizobium. The sequence continues at coordinate 190,984 of NZ_LMRG01000026.1, forward strand.
AACTGTAAGATTGACGTTATAGACGCATGCAAGCGACATTTCCCGCAACGCACAATGATTCTCCCTCCATCATCGGAAACGCGTCATGAACCAGTACGATCTCGTGGTTGTCGGCAGTGGCCCCGCAGGCCGAAGAGCCGCCATCCAGGCCGCAAAGCTGGGCAAGAAGGTTCTTGTCGTCGAACAGGGAAAACGCGTCGGCGGCGTATCGGTTCACACGGGCACCATCCCGTCGAAGACATTGCGCGAAACGGCTCTGAACCTCACCGGCTGGCGTGAGCGCGGCTTCTATGGCCGAGCCTACCGCGTCAAGCAGGAGATCCATGCCGACGACCTCCGCCGCCGCCTGTTGATCACGCTGGACCATGAAGTCGAAGTCCTGGAGCACCAGTTCGCCCGCAACCGGGTACAGCACCTGCGCGGCAAGGCAAGCTTCATCGACCCGCAGACATTACAGATCGTCAAGGACGATGGAGAGATCATCCAGGTTAGTGCTGTCAGCATCCTGCTCGCCGTCGGCACCAAACCCTTCCGGCCGAACTACATTCCGTTCGACGGCAAGACGGTGCTGGACAGCGACGAACTTCTCGAGATCGAGGATCTGCCGCGCTCGATGGCCGTTATCGGCGCGGGAGTCATCGGCATCGAATACGCCACGATCTTCAGCGCGCTCGACACACAGGTCACACTGATCGATCCGAAAGCGACGATGCTCGATTTCATCGACAAGGAGATTGTCGAGGACTTCACCTATCAGCTGCGTGACCGCAACATGAAGCTGCATCTGGGCCAGAAGGCCGAAAAGGTCGAGCGCACGCCGGACGGCAAATGCTCGATCACGCTCGACAGCGGCCGCGTCATCCATTGCGAAATGGTGCTGTTCGCCGCCGGTCGTATGGGCGCCACCGACACACTCAACCTGCCGGCCGCCGGGCTTGAAGCCGACAGCCGTGGACGTCTCAGCGTCAATCCGGAAACCTTTCAGACATCGGTTCCGAATATCTACGCGGCCGGTGACGTCGTCGGCTTCCCGAGCCTCGCCTCCACCTCGATGGAACAGGGCCGCATCGCCGCCCGGGTCGCCGTCGGTGCGATCGCCAAGGAACCGCCGAAATTCTTTCCCTACGGCATTTATGCCGTTCCGGAAATTTCGACCTGCGGCCTGACCGAGGAAGAAGTCAAAGAACGTGGTATCCCCTACGAATGCGGCATAGCCCGTTTTCGAGAGACATCGCGCGGCCACATCATGGGCCTCGACTCCGGCCTGCTGAAACTGATCTTCTCGCTGAAGACCCGGCGCCTTCTCGGCGTGCATATCGTCGGCGAAGGTGCGACGGAGCTGGTGCATATCGGCCAGGCCGTCCTCAACCTGAAGGGCACAGTCGAGTACTTCGTCGAGAACACCTTCAATTACCCGACACTGGCTGAGGCCTACAAGATTGCGGGGCTCGATGCCAGCAACCGCATGGGTGAGGTTACGCCGAAGACCTAGCTTTTTAGGGCATCCAGTTTCCGGCAGCCCTCGCCCGGGATTTAAACTTTTCGATGGATGCGCCGTTGTCTCGTTTCGGCGCAGGCACACCGCTCCAGACTCCGTGAAACGACCCTCTCGCGTGGCCGTTTTACTCCTTGTTTACCCCTCCACATGAAAGCGATTGGCCTAATCCGCAGGGAATCCGTTCAATTCCCACGCAACCGTTTCAGGTTTCTGCGAGCGTCATCGGCGAGCGGATGATCGGGGTGGCGCGCGACAAACAACTCGAACGCTTCGACCGTCCCTCGTCTTTTTATCTCCGCATATTCCGAAGCCACGGCTTTTTCGGGATCCGGCGGCCTATCCATCATTTCCGGGGCCTCTCCTGTTTGGTTTGCGAGAGTTAAAGGCATTGAAAGCAGGCTAGCCGCCGTAAAGACAACAGGAATTACAACCGTTCCTGGAAGCGTTTTTTTCATCGCATGTCACTCCACATGCAGAAGACCGATAAGCTATCTCTCACCCTTGGCACGCCAGCGATTTTTTGTCGCAATCGACGCCCCTCAAAACACACCGCAACGGAGTGAGAGGGATATTAGTCTTGTTCGTTTAATTAATTTAGCGTAGACTAATTACAAGTAGCCGCGAACATGATTGAACGGCGATCGCCGTTCATTGCGAATATATTACCTGAACTACGCGGTATTTAAGTTCATCTTTGGGGTTGCGTTTTGCGTCGGATAAAACCGTGGGGCGAATTCCATGGCACTTACCCAACGACCTCAAGTTCATTTTGAAAGAGAACGACCGTTCACCCCAATCTGGGTAACGCGGCCAGCAGAGTGCAGTTTTGCAGTTGATGTTCCGATGATCGCGTGAAGCGACCGTCGGCGAGGGCATTTGTGCGCATTGCAGTGCAGTTTCGTAACTAAACCTCAAATCACCGAGCGCGTTGCATCACCTTTTTGCGGGTCGTGCAACTAGGGAGGCATTCATGGCAATGAAGCTGAAAATCACGTCACTCACCGATGCCGCGGCATCGGAACCCGGCCGTACAACCGGCTATTCGGGCCTTGATCGAGCCGCAAGCCTGGCAGGCTTTTCCATCGGCAATACTGCACCCGGTGTGGCGGACATCTGGACACCGGCAAAATCCGTCGTCCTGCCACTGCTGACATCGTCGGACGCCCTTTGGGCTCCGGAACCCGCGCCAGCAAACAGCGGATCCAGTAACGTCCCACAGGAGAATGGCGACGCTTCCGTGACAATCGCGGTTGCCGCCACAGGCAACGCCCTGATCGATGGCGTGCTCAGCGGCGTGCGCTGGAACGAAACCTTCATCACCTACAGCGATACGGATGCTTCGGGGGACTATCAGGCCGGTTATTCGTCCGACCAGAACGCGAACGGCATCAGCGCACAGAATGAGGCTTTTTCGCAGTTTACCGCGGCGCAGATGATCGCTTTCCACGCAGCGTTGAACCAAGCCATTTACACCCAGCTCGGCGGCTCTGGCGGCTTCTCCGTCGAGGGCTTCACCAATCTCACCATTGACTACAATGGTGCGGGAACCAGCAATTCTACAATTCGCGCCGCGAATTCCGGCGATGCCGGAACCGCCTATGCATTCTATCCGAACAACAGCATCTATGGCGGCGATACCTTCTTCGGGAACACCTATGACGGGACGAGCAACAGCCTGAAAAACCCCGTGGCCGGCAACTATGCCTGGCATACGATGATTCACGAACTGGGTCATTCGCTCGGGTTGAAGCATGGCCATGAAACCGGTGGACCGGGTAACACTGCCGTTCCGGCTGCGTACAATTCGATCGAATTCACGGTCATGACCTACGCCAGCTTCATCGGCGACAATTCGGGTGGTTATGACTACGAGCAATGGGGCGCGCCACAGACCTACATGATGATCGACATCCTCGCCCTCCAGACAATGTATGGCGCGGATTTCACCGTCAACAGCGGAAATACTGTCTATACTTGGGATCCGACCAACGGCAATTCCTACGTTGCCGGAGTGTTGGCGATCGACCCCGGCGCCAACCGAATTTTCTCGACGATCTGGGATGGCAACGGTATCGATACCTACGATCTGTCGAACTACGCGACCAATCTGCGGCTCGATCTTCGTCCTGGCGAAAGCTCGACATTCTCCACCGCCCAGCTTGCCTATCTCGGTGGTGGCCCGAATGGCGGCTATGCCCGCGGCAACGTCTTCAACGCATTCCAGTTCAACGGCGACAGCCGTTCGCTCATCGAAAACGCCATCGGTGGCTCGGGCAATGACAGCATTACCGGAAACAATGCTAACAACACCCTGACGGGGAATGGCGGAAACGATACCCTGCTCGCCGGCTCAGGCATCGACATCATTGATGGCGGAGACGGCAATGACTGGATTGAGGGCGGCTTCTCGACCGATACGGTGAACGGCAATGCCGGCAACGACACGTTCTATGTCCGCGATGGCGAGTTTGGCGACAATACCGACGGTGGTTCCGGCGACGACGTGCTGGATGTCAGCAATTATACGTCGAGAGGTGCGATCGTTAATCTCGGCGCGAACACCTACGACTTTTCGCCAACCTTTGGCGGTCCCTATTCGATCGTGAATGTCGAAAACGTGCGGGGCACCCAGGTCGCCGACACGATTACAGGCGACGCTCTCGGCAATATTCTCGTCGGCAACGGAGGCAACGACACCATCAGCGGAGCCGCAGGCAACGACACACTGGACGGTGGCAACGGCAACGACACACTGCTGGGCGGGGATGGCAACGATACGCTTACCGCCGGATCCGGTGTCGATCTCGTCTACGGCAATAACGGCAACGATCGATTCTACCTCATGCAGGGCTGGCAAGGCGGCGTAGGCGAAGCCTACTTTGGCGGTGCCGGCTATGACACGTTCGACACGTCTACGGTCATCTTTTCCCCCTTCAGTGTCTACGTGAATCTTCAGGATGGCGAGTTCTATGAAATCGGTTGGGCCGGCTTCTTCGACATCTCGCTTTCAAGCGTTGAAAGGGTTGTCACCGGAGATGGCGAGGACCTCGTCACCGGCTCCGGTGAAGTCAACGGCCTGTTTACCGGCGCCGGAGACGACGTCGTCGAAGGTCTTGGCGGTGACGATACACTGAGTGGCGAAGATGGTGATGACCGTCTGGATGGCGGCTCCGGAGCAGATAACCTTTGGGGCGGCAACGGAACGGATACCGCATCCTATCTGAGCGCGACGGCCGGTGTTATCGCCAGCCTGTCGAGCCCCGGCGCGAACACCGGAGACGCAGCCGGCGATACCTACAGCCTGATCGAAAATCTGGCTGGATCGAACTACGCTGACTTCCTGTATGGAACCGGCGGCAACAACCGGATCGTTGCCTATGACGGCAACGACACGGTCAAGGGATATTCCGGCAACGATGAGTTGCTCGGCCTCGACGGCAATGACATCCTGATCGGTGGGATTGGCGCCGACTACATGAGCGGCGGCAATGGCAGGGATACTGCCTCCTATGACGGTGCTGGGTCAGGTGTTATCGCCAATCTGTCCAGCCCGGGGGGCAATACCGGCGAAGCCACCGGCGACACCTACAACTCCATCGAGAACATGATCGGCTCGGGCTTCAACGATGAGCTCTATGCGGATAATGACGACAACAACATCAATGGCGGGGGCGGCGACGACCTCATCAAGGGTTACAACGGCAATGACGTTCTGACCGGCGGAACGGGCGATGATGAATTCAACTTCAACACGGCTTTGAACGCCGCAACGAATCTGGACCGCATCCTCGACTTCAACGTCGCCGATGACATCATCTCTCTGGAAAATGCAATCTTCACCCAGGTCGGTGCGCTCGGCGTACTGGCAGCGGCAGCTTTCAAGGCCAATACCAGCGGGCTTGCCACAGATGCCAGCGATCGCATCATCTATGAGACCGACACCGGCGATCTCCTCTACGATTCGGACGGGACCGGCGCCACGGCCGGAATCCAGTTCGCGAGGATAACCGCAGGACTGGCACTGACAAACACGGACTTCCTTGTTGTCTGAATACGCCGATGAATGAAATCCGCCTCGGCCCGTACCGAGGCGGGTTTCATTTGATAAATTACCAATATGGTGCCGTTGCCGCCAAGTTGGCTGACACTGCAAACAAAAAAGCCGCCTCTTTCGGGGCGGCTTTTTCATTGTCGATCAAAAGCGGATTACTCGGCGCTGTCGTCAGCAGCCTTCTTCTTGGCCGGAGCCTTCTTCTTCGGTGCAGCGGCTTCTTCGCCTTCCGCGGCCTCAGCCTTGGCAGCCTTCTTCTTCGGAGCCTTCTTCGTTTCCGAAGCGTCGTCCTCGTCGTCAGCCAGCAGTTCTTCCTTGCTGACGGTCTTGTCGGTGACCTTTACTTCGGACAGGAGATGATCGACGACCTTCTCTTCGAAGATCGGTGCGCGCAGCGAAGCGGCGGCACCCGGGGTCTTCTGGAAGTAGTCGATGATCTGCTTTTCCTGGCCCGGGAACTGGCGCAGCTGTTCGAACAGCGAGCGCTGCATTTCTTCGTCGCTTACGGTAACGCCGGCCTTTTCGCCGATTTCCGAGAGAACGAGGCCGAGGCGAACGCGGCGTTCAGCCAGCTTGCGATATTCGCCGCGGGCTTCTTCTTCCGTCGTGTCTTCGTCAGCGAAGGTCTTGCCGGCCTGCTCGAGGTCGGTGTTGATCTGGCGCCAGATGTTGTCGAACTCGGCGTCGACGAGACGCGAAGGCGTGTCGAACTGGTAGAGTTCGTCCAGCTGGTCGAGGATCTGACGCTTGACCTTCTGGCGGGTCATCGAGCCGTACTGGCTTTCGATCTGGCCGCGAACGACTTCCTTCAGCTTGTCGGCCGATTCGAGGCCGAGCTTCGTTGCGAGGTCGTCGTTGATTTCGACTTCGGCAGCAGCAGCAACATCCTTGACGTTGATGTCGAAGGTGGCTTCCTTGCCGGCGAGGTTTGCAGCCGGGTATTCAGCCGGGAAAGTAACGGTGATAACCTTCTCGTCGCCAGCCTTCAGGCCGACCAGCTGCTCTTCGAAGCCCGGGATGAAGCGGTTCGAACCGAGAACCAGCTCAGCGTCTTCGTCCTTGCCGCCGTCGAAGGCAATGCCGTCGACCTTGCCGAGGTAATCGATGGTAACGCGGTCGCCGTTGGCAGCCTTGCCCTTCTTGGTTTCGTAGGTACGGGCGTTTTCAGCGATCTTGAGGATCTGCTCGGTCACTTCGGATTCGTCGATATCGACGACTTCGCGCGTGACCTTGATGCCGCTGACGTCCTTGAGTTCGATCGCCGGGATGACTTCGTAAGCGAGCGTGAATTCGAAATCGGCTTCGGCGTTGAGAATTTTGTCCGCTTCTGCTTCGTTCTCGGTCATCGCGATTTCCGGCTGGGTCGCCGACTTTTCGCCGCGCTCCGACAAGATTTCGGTCGGCTTTTCGCGAACCAGCTCGTTGACCAGCTCAGCCATGATCGACTTGCCGTACATTTTCTTGAGATGGGCGAAAGGCACCTTGCCCGGGCGGAAACCGTTGATACGGACCTTGCCCTTGGCATCTTCAAGACGCTCGTTCATCCGAGCTTCCATGTCCTTGGCCGGAATGACGACCTTGAGTTCGCGCTTCAGCCCTTCAGCGAGCGTTTCGATAACCTGCATGTTCAAACCTTCACTTCACGTTGACAGGGCTCTGTCGCTGTTCTTCTGCACGAGCAATTGAGCCGATCCATTTGCCGGGAGTGGCTTTACGCAAATCGGTCGCCGTTTTGCAAGCAAAATGGCGCCGTCATTCCGGTTGACGCCAGGGGCCAGCCCAAGGCATCGCTTCATTCTGGTGCGGGTAGAGAGACTTGAACTCCCACGCCTTGCGGCACCAGAACCTAAATCTGGCGTGTCTACCAATTTCACCATACCCGCGTTCAGAAAACCGCAGCGCCTGATCGCATCGACGCAGGAAAGTCACGGCCAAAGCGCCACAAACAAGCCTGCACCGGGTTCAGGGCGTTCCCGAGCGCGGCGTCTCTATATCACCCGTTTGCAATGGATCAAAGGAAAAATGCCGATATCCGCGGGTTCTTGTCACATCGATGACAAGTATAGGCCGGAGATCAGTAAAGAGGCTCCTCGTAAAGCGGCTTTCCATCGATCGCGATCGAGCGGATCTGCATCCGGCCATCGCCATCGACACTGGCCGTCACCGACAGGGCGGAAGCATTGCGCGCCTCTTCCAGCACCAGCCCCTCACCCTCCGGCACATAATAGCGCTCGATACCGTATTCGACATTGACGGATGACGCCGGGCTGTCGGGCGTCGGATAGAAGTAGAAGGGCGAACTGCGCGCGATCACCGTCCCTTCCTTCGGGGCCAGTGTTCCAAACGAGGCTTCCGAAATCGTCCAGAAACCATCAGCCTGCTTTTCAAGCCGGACGGAAACCTGCGCATCCGTCGCCTCGGTCGGAAATCCGCCCGTCACCTTGTCGGCAGGAATGTTGGAAATGTCATAGGACAGAACGACATAATCCCCGCGCAGCAGGTCACGCGGATCGACCGGTACGGTCTTCAGCACGACATCGACGCCGTTGCGCAGGATGGAGGCGCGGCTTTCGATCATGTAGCCAAGGACAGCTGTCTGCAGCAGTGCAACGAGAATGGCCGCGAACAAAGGCCGGATCAACGGATTGTTGCTCATGTCACGCTCCCTCCACTGCAGCGGTGGTCAACGCCGTTTTCCCCGAAAGCCGTTTCTCCAGTCGGATGACCAGCCAGGCGATCAGGCCGACGACGACGCCGGAAATCAGGAAGAAGCCGGACGTCCCAAGAATGCTGCCAAGCGTCTCCGAGGCGAGATAAAGCGTCTCTACGGAAAAGACGGTATAGCCAAGAAACCGCACCGCACCATTCAGCCGGCCGGCAATGGCGACACCACCCAACGCGACTGCCAACGTCGTTGCGCCGAGCACGATCTCCTCACCCAGCCCATCGATTTCCGTATGCAGGGCGGCAAGCCCCAGCACGGCCAGCAGGAAGCTGTAGAATGCGGGACCGGCGCCTGCCTCGCGAGCAAAGCGATAGACCGGCGATATGGGCAAGCTGACAGCCAGAAAGCCGACAAGGCCCAGGCCGAACAGAACTGCAGCGAGCCACATCTCACTGATCTCGATATAGAGCCAGCCAAGCCAGGCCAGGGCGAGCAGATAGGCCAGATGGCGCGCCATACCGCCATTGGCATAGCGGACAAGCGCGATGACGATCACAACCAGGGCCGGCACGAGATAGATCAGGCCGTTGCCTTCGAAACTGTAATCATTGTCCATGACAAGCTGTCCGAACACAGCCCAGGCAAGAAATCCGGAAAAAACGGACAAGGCCGCCGAACGGAACGCGACTGTCGCCACGCAGGCGGCGGCAAACCAGACGAGCAGCGCATCAACCGCATCGCCGGAGAGATGATACATCTGCCCGACCAACGCGATCGCACCACCGAAGGACATGGTGGCCATGACAAGCAGTGCGGCACCCAGACCACGGAAACCGCGCGCAAGGCAGAGCGCTGCAGAAAGATAGAAAACCCAGATCAGGCCAACGATACCGAGGACGCGGACCAAACGCGGGATCGCATCCCAGTTGGCGGCGACGAGCAACAAGATGGCAGCTGACAAAAGCACGGCTGCCATGACCAGGAGCACCCTGCCCGCGCTGAACACCGTTTCACGGGCGTCATATTCAGCCAGCATGGCCTTGGCGGCATCAGGCTGCAGCAACCCCTTCGCGATCCAGCTGTTGAAGTCTCTTTCGATCCGCCCCCGGTACATCGAATGCCCTCCTTGAATGCGCATGGTCGCCAACACATATCATAGGCACGGCCAATTCCTAGCCAGCCGCGCCGATCAGTCGGGAACAAGACCCTCCCCAAAAAACGGCACATATTCTTAACGGAATATGAAGATTTTGATGGGATTCTGTAAACAACAGGCAAGGACGGATCGGCAGGTAGGCTTATGCAGAATCCGCATATCATCCATGATGATATTGCACTGCACAAATCGCAGCCGCCGACGTATATTTGGTTTCAAGAAGACGGAGCGAGATCAGCGCAAGCGATCGGGGCCGTCAGCGGCAAGACCAGCCGATTCCACTTAGAAGTGGAAAAGGTCAGCGCGCCGAAAGGTTCGCATCATAGAATTCGGAGTGGCGCACTCCTCCTCCCAGCGCCGCTTCGATCAGATGGGCAACACTCCTCCTCCCGGTTGCCTGTCACTTAAAATGACGCCCGCTGGACCTCCTCCCCCAGCGGGCGCTATTCGTTTATTGGCTCTCAAAAATATTCTTCAATTTCAATATCTTTACCGCACAAGCGCGATAGCTCTGCGAAGCTCACCGAAGCCGAAGCCGATAACCCATGCGCCCGTTACATGGGTGCCATTCCCGATTGGCTCTACACATTCCGCAAGGCAGCGCTTATCTTCAATTCAAGTTCGAGACAGCGCTCTCCTCCTCCCAACGCGCCTCGACGGGATCGACGACACTCCTCCTCCCAAGTTGTCGATCGGAACAGGCAACGCCCGTCGGACCCCCTCCCCCGACGGGTGTTGTTTTTTTTGTTTTCAGCGCATACCTGGCCGACGACACTCCGCACCTCCACGCGCATAGAATTTGGTCATAACAAGACCATCGACCTTGAAAGACCTGCATTAAACGCATGGGTGCGATGCAGCATTGTTTCTGTAATTTCGTAGGGCGGCAGCGTATATTCCGATCATCAGATGAGGGCCAGCAAACGGTGCTGGCAGACCTAGAAAGGACCAGCATCATGAACCTGACACGCTCTTTCAATAACTGGCGCAAGTATCGTCAGACCTGCAACGAACTCGGCCGCATGAGCGACCGCGAACTGAACGACCTCGGCATCGGCCGTGGAGATATCCAGTACGTTGCCCGCCAGGCAGTCAAGTAAGTCTCGTAGCGGCCGGTTTGTCCGGCCCGGTACGTAGCTGCCAAACGCCCTCCGGTTCATTCCGGCGGGCGTTTTTTTTCGTCAAGATTCGAGATAAGCAGTTAGGACCTTAACGCGCATGAAGGCAGCGAAGCTCCGCTTCGCAATGCAACATTCAGAGTTGCTCATTTTCGGTGCAGATTCATGTTGAAGCGCCATTCCATCGTTGCGATCGACGCGTGACTTGGATCACCTCGCGATCGCTGTCAAACCACGTCGGAAAATTAAATAGTTAACAGAAGAATCGCCTGCATAACGCTTCGTTAATGCCTGGCGTCTTTTTGATCAAACACCGAGGATGCCCACGGAAACAGCACCGCAATGCACAAATGCATAGCAGATGCATTTTCTTTGCACTCCATCTTTTCCCGCGTGAGGCGTATAAACATCCCAACGAAGCAGGCAAATCACTGCACTGCTCATTTGTTTTCTGAGGAAAAGATCATGAACCCGATTCGTATCGCAAAAAGCTGGATCAACTATCGCCGTACCGTTGCTGAGTTGGGCAACCTGTCCAATCACGCTCTGACCGACATCGGCATCACCCGCTTCGACATTCGCAACATCGCTTCGCGTTCCTTCCGTTAATCGGACTCGGAATGTCGAGGGACTAAAAACGGCACCACAGGGTGCCGTTTTTGATTCCGGGCCTACCCTGCATGCATATGCCATCCGGAAGCAGTTTCCTTCCGGCCCGCCTTGCTCTAAGAACGGCGCATGACAGACACATCTTCCCTTTCCCCCATTCACGTCATCGGCGGCGGCCTCGCCGGTTCAGAATCCGCCTGGCAGATCGCCAGCGCCGGAATCCCGGTCATCCTGCACGAAATGCGCGGCGTGCGCGGCACGGATGCCCACAAAACCGACGGCCTTGCCGAACTGGTCTGCTCGAACTCCTTCCGCTCTGACGACGCGACCAGCAATGCCGTCGGTGTCCTGCATGCCGAGATGCGCCTTGCCGGCTCGCTGATCATGTCCTGCGCCGACAAGAACCAGGTTCCGGCCGGCGGTGCGCTCGCCGTCGATCGTGACGGGTTTTCCGATGCAGTGACCACAGCGATCAACAGTCATCCGCTCATCACCGTCGTACGCGAGGAAGTGGCCGGCCTGCCGCCGAAGGATTGGGATCTCGCCATCATCGCCACCGGCCCGCTCACCGCGCCGTCGCTCGCAAGCGCCATCCAGGCGGAAACCGGCGCCGACGCCTTGGCCTTCTTCGACGCCATCGCGCCGATCATCCATACCGAAAGCATCGACATGGATGTCTGCTGGTTCCAGTCCCGCTACGACAAGGTCGGGCCGGGCGGAACGGGCAAGGACTATATCAACTGCCCGATGGATGAAGCGCAGTACAATGCCTTCGTCGATGCCCTGATCGCCGGCGACAAGACGGGTTTCAAGGAATGGGAAGGCACACCCTATTTCGATGGCTGCTTGCCGATCGAGGTCATGGCCGAGCGCGGACGTGAAACGCTGCGCCACGGCCCGATGAAGCCTATGGGCTTGACCAACGCGCACAATCCGACAGTGAAACCTTACGCTGTCGTCCAGCTGCGCCAGGACAATGCGCTCGGCACACTCTACAACATGGTCGGTTTCCAGACAAAGCTGAAGTATGGCGCGCAGGCAGAGGTGATCCGGATGATTCCGGGACTGCAGAATGCCGAGTTCGCCCGTCTCGGCGGTTTGCACCGAAACACCTATATCAATTCGCCGGTCCTTCTCGACGGCTCGCTGACGCTAAAGTCTCGCCCGGGCCTGCGGTTCGCCGGCCAGATCACCGGCTGCGAAGGTTATGTCGAGAGCGCCAGCATCGGCCTGCTTGCCGGACGCTTCGCCGCCGCCGAGCGCAAGGGCGAGACCTTGCCGCTTCCACCGGCGACGACAGCGTTCGGTTCGCTGCTCAACCACATCACCGGCGGGCATATCGTCTCCGACGACGAACCGGGAAAGCGGTCGTTCCAGCCGATGAACATCAATTTTGGCCTGTTTCCCCTGCTGGAGCCGGGCGCAGTCGTCAAGCCGGACGGCGTGAAGCGCTTTCGCGGCAAGGACAAGACGGTGATGAAGAAGCAACTCGTCGCCGCGCGGGCTCTCGAGGATTGTGCCGCCTGGCTGAAAGCAGTCTGACGCGTCTTCAGGTTGCTGGGATGACCTTGAAGTCTGACTGCGGATTGAAGCTGCCGAGCAGCCAGAGCGAAACCTCGGCAGCAATTTCCGCGCTCGGAAATTCATAGGTCCCGTCGAGATAGGAAAAATCGGCGAAATGCACCGCCAGGCCCCGGCCGCCCGGTGCGTTGGTCGTGTTGACCTTGCCCGCCTCGATCAGGTGGCAGACGAAATGCGTGCCATGGGCCGCCATGAAGCCGGCCTTGCCGTCATGCAGACGCACGAAATAGGCCTTCTCATCTGCAGTTGCATGAATGGCCCGGATTGCTTCGTCCGGGAAGGCGCGACCAAAATCCAGAATCGCCAGACCGGCATCCGGCTCACGCCGATCCTTTTCCGCCCGCGCTTTCATCCGCGTGTAGAAAATGGCTGCAAGCAACACCACCATAAGGAGGATTGGCCAAATCATATGCCGGTTTCCTTTGACGCCGATCGACAGAATAATACGACGGGGACCCTAAAAGCCCAAGCTTGTGCCAATGTACCGTCAGGTTTCCTCAAATACGATTGATGAAACCTGAATTCCGTTCATATTCGTCTACCAGCGACCACTGCGCGCGGCTTTCCACATCCACCATTGCCTGCGCCACTGAGATGGCTGGATCGATGTCTCGAACAGCCGTGCACCAGCCTTCTCGGCGCGATCAAAAACCGGCTGTGCCAAAGCGACAGGCGTAAACGCGTATCGGTTGTGCGGCGAGATCGCCGTGGCCTCTTTGCGTGCCTTGGCGAGATGATCGCGTCCAAGGCCTGCAAAGGCACGAATCGCCTGACCAAGGGCCTCCTCGTCCTTGCCCGACAGGAAGGCCTCCCGGTCCAGCCCGGTCGCAGCCAACAGTTCCTGCGGAAAATAGACCTGCCCGCGGCGCCGATGCAGAGGCAAGAGCAGCAGCAGACCTGCAATCGTCTGGGCAACACCGGCATGACCGGCGGCGGATGCGGATTGCTGCGCATTGGCCGGATCGAGAATGAGACTGGCGAGTTGGATCAGAGCCGACGCCGTCTCGCCGGCATACCCTTCCAGCGACGACCGGTTTTCCATCGGATCGTCATAGAGATCGAAGATCCGGGCATCAATCATGTTTTGCAAAACAGGAACCGGCAACTTGTAGGCCCTGATGCAGGTCAGCAAGGCCTCGGCAAGCGGGTGTCCCTCGCCCTTCACACCGCTGGGATCATCAAGCACATCGCGCCACCATTGCAGGCGGATTTCTCCGGGCAACGGTTCACGCACGAGATCCCGGATCCTCGCGATTTCTGCATGGAAAGCGTAGAGCGCTGATAGCGGACCGCGTTTGTCTGCAGGTGAAAGCAGGCAGGCAAGATAGCGGTCACGATCACTGTCGCGCAACGCCGACAGGCTGAATTCATAGGCAGCCTCGCTGGGCGCCTTCGGGTCTTGGGAGTTGGCCATGGGATTAAACGGCGATCAGGGCCGCAGCCACCGCACGGGATTCGGCAAGCATGATATTGTAGGTCCGCACGGCGGCTCCTGTGCTCATCGGGTCCGACGAGATCGCATGCTCCTTGAAAAGTGTTTTCAACGCGGCCGGCAACGGACGGATATCCTTGCCGGTTCCGACGAGGATCACCTCGATCTCAGACGCATCCTGGATGACACGCTCGAACTGTTCCGGCGTTAATGGATCGCCTTCCGCCATGTCCCAGCCGTAGATCCCCGATGGCAGCATCAGCAGCGAACCGCGATGCGACATGTCGGCAAAGCGAAACCCGCCATTGCCATAGCTGTCGATCGGCGCCCGGCCCGGGAAATGGGCCTTGCGAATCTCGATCGGTTTGCCGCGCAGGATCATAGCGTCCCCCTTGCTGATGGCGGGCTGCCACCTGTCTTCTCTGCCCCGTGACGCAGCTTGAACAGGATGAGCACAGGACCGGCAACGTAGATCGACGAGAACGTACCGACAGCGACACCGAACAGCATGACGAATGCGAAAGGCTGAACCGCCTCGCCGCCGAAAATGCTCAGCGCGGCGAGCGCCAGCATCGTTGTCGCACCGGTCAATACCGTACGGGACAGTGTCTGGTTGATCGAAGTGTCGATCAAGATCGGCAAAGGCATGCGCGGATAACGCTTCAGGTTTTCGCGCACACGGTCATAGACGACGACGGTGTCGTTCAATGAATAGCCGACGATGGTCAGCAGTGCGGCGATACTTGTCAGGTTGAACTCCATTCCTGTCACGACGAACAATCCGATTGTCAGGAGCACGTCGTGCAGCGTCGCCACGACGGCGCCAGCCGCGAACTGCCATTCGAACCGGATCCAGATATAGACAAGAATCGCCAGAAGCGAACCCATCACACCAATGGTCGCCGCCTTGGTGAGAGCGCCAGAAATGGTCGGTCCGACCACCTCGACGCGGCGGAATTCATAGGCATCCTCCAATTCGCTGCGGATCAGGATGACCGAGGTTTGCTCGGCATTTTCGCCGCCATCGCGTGAATGGACGCGAACCACAACATCTTGCGGCGATCCGAAAGGCTTGACGGTAACATCGCCGAGATTGAGTTCGTAGAGACGCCCGGTGATATCGTCGATATCCGCATTCCCTTCCCGCGCCTTCAGTTCGATGACAGAGCCACCGGAGAAATCGATACCGAGATTGATGCCGAGCGCGCCGAACAGCAGCATGCTGACAACCGAGAGCAGCGTCGTCAGCGAAAAAACGTAGTTTCGGATCGCCATGAACCGGAATGCCGCGCCATCGAAGATGCCTGTGCGAATTCCCGCCGGTAGCTCGGTCGGGCGGCTGCGAGCAAGCCAGACCTCAAGCATCACGCGCGTCAATGTGTAAGCCGTGAACAACGTTGTCACGATACCGATCGCCAGCGTCACTGCAAAACCGCGCACGGCCCCGGTTCCAAGGAACAGCAGGATGATTGCGGCAATCAGGGTGGTGATATTGGCATCGACGATCGCGGAGAAGGCGCGCGAAAATCCGAAGTCGAGCGCTTCGCGAAGCGACCGGCCGTGTTTCACCTCCTCGCGGATGCGCTCGTAGATCAACACATTGGAATCCACGGCCATGCCGATCGTCAGCACGATGCCGGCGATGCCCGGTAACGTCAGCGCCAGGCCGGTCGCGGACAGGACTGCAATGATCATGACGACGTTGAAGGCAACGGCAATGCTCGCGACAGCACCGAACAGCCCATAGAACGCCAGCATGAAAAGCACGACAAGCACGGCGCCGACCGCACCCGCCATCAGGATCGAATGAATCGAATCGGCTCCGCGTCCCGCCCCGATCGAGCGCTCCTCGACGACAGTCAGCGGCGTCGGCAGCGCGCCGGCCCTCAATAGAAGTGCCAGATCGCCGGCGCCTTCACTACTCATGTCGGCAGAAAGCTGAACCGTCCCGTCGGTAATCGCCTTGCGCACCAATGGCGTGGCGATCACGGCCCCATCGAGGACGATGGCGAGCGTCGTTCCGGCACTATCGGCCGTCGCCTTGGCAAAACGCTCCGTTCCCTCAGACCCAAGTCTCAGATTGACGACCGGATTGCCCGACTGCGCATTGATGGCCGCCTGGGCATCGACAATGTCGGCATTGGCAATGATCGGCTGCCTGCGGACCAGATAACCGATCGGTGGATCATCAGCGGAGTAAAGAACTTCGGATGTTACCGGCGGCTGGCCGTTGACGGCGTCTTCGACCGCCATCGACATGTCAATGCTGCGGAAAGACAAGTTGCCGGCCTGGCTCAGGATATATTTGACCTGCTCGGGGTCATACCGGCCGGGAATCTGGACGATGATCCGGTCGGCGCCCTGTCGCCGCAGCTTTGGCTGAAGTGCCCCGAGATCGATCAATCGCTGTTGCAACACGGCGATCGCACCATCGGTCATCGTGGACACACGATAATCGATACCTTCGTTCGTCAGGTCGAGGGTCAGCACACCGTCTGCAGCGACGCCAATGGTGACCTCGCTGACTGGATCCTTGGTCAGACTGCCTTCTTTAACCGGGTCAGCAAGTGGTTTCAGCGCCGCCTGCGACGCGCCCGCTTGAGCCGCATCACGAAGGCGAAGCTGAATGGCCTGCCCGGTTCCGGACAGGCCCGAATAGCCGATATCGGCGGCCCGCAGACGTGTTCCCACCTCGTCGATGGTGGCCTGCAGGCGGGCCTTGATCACATCATCCCGCTCGATCTTCAGCGTGATCTGCGATCCGCCCTGAAGATCGAGGCCGAGCATCACCTGTCTGTTCGGCACCCAATCCGGCAAACTCTCCAACGTGCTGTTGGATACTGCGTTCGGCAGGGCGACCACGATGCTGAGAAGCACGACGAGCCAGACGGTGATGGTTTTCCAGCTGGAAAAATACGGCATGAAGCTCTCAAAGATACGTGGTTACAGGGCGACCGGAACGCTCCGGCCTCCCTGCAGGCTCACTCCTTGACGGGTTCACCCTTTACACGGACTTCGGATACACCACTGCGTACCACACGAATCTTCACGCCGTCAGCAATTTCGACTTCCAGTTCGGTGTCATCGACAACCTTCGTCACCTTGCCGACGATACCACCACCGGTCACGATCTGGTCACCGCGGCGAATGTTCTTCAGCAACTCCTCGCGGCGCTTCATGTTGGCGCGCTGCGGACGGATGATCAGGAAGTACATTACCACGAAGATCAGCAGGAACGGCAGGATCGACATCAGGATATCGGCGCCGCCGGCGGTGGCGCCGGGTGCTGCTGCTTGGGCGAATGCCTCGGTAATGAACATCAATCACTCCTTGAATAGTCTCTGGCAGGCATTTGCCCGCGTTTCGGATCGCCGGAATATAGGAAAGGCTGCCATGAATGCAACAACGCCCTGCCCGGCTTC
Source organism: Rhizobium sp. Leaf453 (assembly GCF_001425605.1). Lineage (GTDB taxonomy): Bacteria > Pseudomonadota > Alphaproteobacteria > Rhizobiales > Rhizobiaceae > Pararhizobium. Next base: position 208,516 of record NZ_LMRG01000026.1, read on the forward strand.
TGTATCATCTGCCTCATACATGAAATCAGCCGGAGGAGAAGCGCCTATTGATGGATTTCCCGCCTTTTACCGTTACCGCAGCCATGTTACCGCACACTTGGTCTCCTCGGTCGGAACCTCGGGTCAAAACCGATGCCATCATTCAGGATGTTCTTTGATGCAGGATACGAAAATCGACCTTCTGATCGCTGAAATGCGCAAACTATCTGCCGCCATTGAGCGTATTGCCGGTCCGGCCCCCGCCGTCAACGACTGGGATGCAGCCGAATGCTTCGTCTGGTCGCCCCAGCGCCAGCATCTGCAGCCCGTGGCGCGGCCGAACCGGGTCGATCTCAAACTCATTCGTGGCGTCGACCATGTCCGCGATATCCTGTTCGACAACACACTTCGGTTCACACAAGGCTTCCCGGCCAATAATGTGCTGCTTTGGGGGGCGCGCGGCATGGGCAAGTCCTCGCTGGTCAAGGCCGTGCATGCAACCGTCTCGAGGCAAGCCGGCGTTCGGCTGAAACTGGTCGAGGTGCATCGCGAGGATATCGCGACCTTGCCGATCCTCATGGAAATCCTGAAGACGGCACCAGTCCCGGTGATCGTTTTCTGCGACGACCTGTCTTTCGACCATGACGACACATCCTACAAGTCCCTGAAGGCAGTGCTGGATGGTGGCATCGAAGGACGGCCGGGCAATGTGCTTCTCTACGCGACATCCAATCGCCGGCACCTTCTGCCGCGTCACATGATGGAAAACGAGCAATCAACGGCGATCAACCCGTCGGAAGCTGTCGAAGAAAAGGTGTCGCTTTCCGATCGTTTCGGCCTTTGGCTGGGCTTCTACAAATGCAGCCAGGACGACTATCTCGCCATGATCGACGGTTATGCAGACTATTTCGGGCTGGAGACCGATCGGGAGCACCTGCATGCGGATGCGCTGGAATGGAGCACGACGCGCGGCGCGCGTTCCGGCCGCGTCGCCTGGCAATTCATCCAGGATCTGGCCGGACGATCGCAGAAGAAGATCGACACGCTCTGAAATCGGAAAAGCCCCTCAACGGGGCTTTTCCACATCTGTGATGACTGTTTTTGACGCCGACTATTCGAGGAAGGTCGCCGGGTTGACGGCGCTGGCGTTCTTGCGAACCTCGAAGTGCACCTGCGGCTGGGTTGCCGTACCGCTCATGCCGGACGCTGCCAGTGTCTGGCCGCGCTGGATCTTCTGGCCACGCTGGACCTTCAGTTCCGAAGCATTGCCGTAGACGGTCACCGTGCCATCGTCGTGGCGAACCAGGACGGCATTGCCAAGTTCCTTCAGGCTGCTGCCGGAATAGATAACCACACCGTTTTCGGCAGCCTTGATCGGTGTGCCTTCCGGAACGGAGATATTGATGCCCTCGTTGCGGTTGCCTTCGACATTGGCACCATATCCGGCGATGACAGCACCGCGGACCGGCCAGCGATACTTGCTGATACCTGTCCCCTTCGGCGAGGATTCGGATACCTCTTCCTTCGATGCGACCTCGACTGACTTGTTGGCAACCGGAGCCTTGTATTCCGCCGGCTTCTCGGCTTCCGCCTTCGCGACCTTCACTTCGGCCTCCTTATCCGGGACGGAGGCCGTCACGACCTGATCGGGAGCGGAAGCACTGGCCCCGGGCATCTTCAGCGTCTGGCCGACGCGGATGGCAGCCGTGCTCAGACCGTTTTCCTTGCGCAGCGCTTCGACCGAGACATTGTTCGCCTTGGCGATCCGGTTAAGGGAATCGCCAGCCTTGACCGTGTAGGTTCCGTTCTGGCCATTGCCGTCACCCGAGACCGGCTGCTTGCCCGAGGCGAGATCGGCATTCTTGCCGTCTTTTTCACGAGGCTTCGTCTGGCCGGGCAGGATCGCGACTTCGCGGTTATCCTGCTCCAGCGGTGCGTTCCTCTGCTTGTCGATATCGAGGCTGGCAGCCTGATCAGACGCCGAAGCCTTGGCGGCACTGCCGGAAACCGCAAAGGTCGGGATCAGGATGCGCTGGCCGGGCTCGGCATCGGCTCCGGACTTCATGCCGTTTGCCCTGAGAATTTCCTTTTCCGGAACACCGAACCGCTTGGAGAGCGTCGCCACCGTATCACCCTGGCGCATCAGCACGGCCGGCGCATTTGTCGTCGACCAGCCGCCCTTCGTCGTGCCGGTGGTGACCGGATCGGCATTGATCTTCTTCTCGGCCTTTGCGACCTCACGCGCTGCCGGCATCGGCTGTGCAATCGACGTTTTGCGCGCATTCACCGTCGGATCGGCAAGTGCGGTGCGCTGAACGTTGATGGGTGTCGAAACTTCGCGAGCTCGGGAAACAGGCGTCGCCGCAGTATTGACCGGATCCGGGAATGGCTGATCCATGGCCTGCTCGCGATTTTCAGTCGCCATGACCGGCGCCGAAGCAATTCCACCATCCTGAACATCGGTCGCCGGGATCGGAACGCTGCTACGAGAGATGGAGTTGGTCGTCAGGTCGTCCGACCTGGAGAAAAGCCCGCCGAAACGGCTCGCATCCGAGCTGCACCCTGTAGCGGCACTTGCCAGCAATACCGCCGCAGCCAGGCGAACGACGGACTTACTTACACTTGACGAAACTCTAATACGCATGACGCTTTACCCAACTGGAACACAACTCGGTGTAAGATGATTAAAGCGCATTAGAGTTACCGCGCGGTTAAAACCGGCATGCGGGCTTACGATTTTTGATGAATTGATAACCATGATCGCTTGCCGGAGCCAAGCAAATCAGGGGGAAGCGGCCGGGCGGCACACCGAATATGCGGTTGCTCTCGAAAGCCGGTTGCAGCCCCAGTGAATACCTCAGGTTCACATGCAAATCAAATAAGACAGGCTGTTTGTGTTTTTTACGGGGCCGGCGAACGCCCGAATATCAGAAACTTTCCTGATAGAACTTCTCGATCTCGGAGAGCGTGCCACGCGTCTGCGTCACGTCCTCGTAGCTGATCGTGCCCGTATCCCAGCCGAGCATGTCACCGGTGGTCATGCCGCCGGCGCCCTGGCTCTGGCTCAGGTCCGTTGCCGTCTTTTCCGTATCGAGCAAAACGCTCACGAGCGTCTGAAAGCCTGCCCCGCTATCGATGCCACTTTCATCATTGTACTCGACGGAGCGTGCCCCTGCGATAGCGGCATCGCGCGTCCCGAAGTAACGAAGGCTGTTCTGGTCCTCGGGGCGAAGGTTGTCGTAATATTCGATAAAAGCGCGGTAATAGGCCTTATAGTCGCCCGTCTCGCTGTATTTCCCGAAAGCCTGATATTCACGCGCCGCAAGTTGTGGCGAGAGCTTGTTGGCCCATTCGTCCTGTGTCAGGGCCGGAAGCTTCTCCTGTACTTTCTTCGTGCGGCTCAGGAACAACATCGCCTCAGCGGAGAGCGAAACACGCGAGGACGGATCATAGCCGCCAATGAAGGATGGAGCCGCACCGCCGACTTCACGATTTCCTGCTGTTGTCTGGGCAACGGCGCGGCCGGCAAGGTTGCCCATGCCGTCGCCGGTCGGCGTCGAGGTCAATCTGTTTGCGATCTGCATCTGTCGTCTCCTGCGTTTGGACGCCTGGAATGAACTGACAAACACGCATCACGTCAGGGGGTCAGCTCAAAGATATGACTTTTGTGCGCAGATATCCGGTTAGGCCTCGAAACTTGCGCGAGACTGACCATCGTTAATGAAAAGTTAACGTTCTGATTTTGCAATAATAAATTGTGATGCCGCGATCAAACCAATCAATCTCATGCCTCTGCAGCAGAGCCATATCGGGTGGAATCAGCTGGCAATGACGATGATTTCCGGGCTTTCATCGCAAAATGGTGCCCCATCCCAGTTTCCCTGCCACTCCATGTCCGTGAATCCAGCAAGCCGCATCAGCGCGTCGATTTCAGCCCGGTTGCGGAAGGCGAGACGGCTTTCACTCGTCTCTATCCGACCATCTGCAGTCAGATGAGTATGGGTCCGAAAGGTCACTTGCCCGTCGCTGACATCAGTGACGTCATGCCAGGTTTCGACGAGGCCGAAATCCGGATGCTCGACCGTCCGGCGGGAGCGGTCCGGCTCCCAGTTCTCCCACGCACGCGCAGGCGGATTGCGGCTTTCGAACACCAGACGGCCACCCGGCGCGAGGGATTTCTTCACGGCAGACAGAACGGCCACTGTCTCGATATCATCGAGAAAAACCTGAAATACATGGCCGGTCATAAGGGCCAGATCGAAACGGCTGTCGGGCGGCAAGGCCGTGATATCGCCGAGGATCCAGGAGACCTGATCGGCTCCTTCGCGACGACAGGCGATATCGAGCATGGCTTGCGCCGGATCGAGCCCTGTCACCGCATGCCCCTGCGATGCCAGCCGGACAGTCAGCAGTCCCGTGCCGCAGCCGAGATCGAGGATACGGCTCGGTTCTCGGGCAAGGGCGCAGTAGAAGTCGGTATCCGCGCCCGCAGGATTGAGGCTGTCATAGAGAGCAGCAAGAACGCGATCGGTGTAGATTGTGTCGGGCATCCGGCCTACAGGAAAGACGCCAGCTGCGGCTGGATCGGCAGGTAGGGCGCGTCGAACAGATCCTCGCGATCGAAACGGCTGCCGGTGCGGGTCAGCCGAACGATCCGACATTCCGTCTCGCTCATCATGATCGGCACGATAAGCACCCCGCCCGAAACGAGATGATCGGAGAAGACGCGCGGCAGGCTCGGAAAGGCAGAAGTGATCAGGATGCGATCAAAGGTACCCTCGCCCGCCGGTCCGATACTGCCGTCCGCCTGGCGAACGATGACGTTGCGGATACCCGCCTTTTCCAGGTTTTTCTGCGCGGTCGTGACGAGCGTCCTGTAACGGTCGATCGTCAGAACACGCTCTGCCATGCGCCCCATGACGCCAGCGGTGAAACCACTGCCCGTCCCAACTTCGAGAATGCGCTGCCCCGGCTTGATATTCAAGCTGTGCAGCAATCGGACAGCGAAATCGACCCCTTCCATAAACGCACCGCATTCCAGCGGCAGCAATCGGGAAGAGTAAGCGCTGTCCTGATATTGCGGTGGCGTGAAGATGGCACGCGGCGTCTGCTCCACCGCGTTGAGCAGTTCCTTGCTGGAAATCCCCTCGCCCCTCAGCCGCAGCATGAGAGCGGCAAATCCTTCCTGCTCGACGACCCTCGGGCTCAATCGGCCTCTCCGTCCAGCAGCGCGCGTGCCACCCGATCCTGAACGGCATAATCGGTCAGGTCCAGCTTCAGCGGCGTCACGGAAATCTTGTGTTCACGGATCGCGTGAATATCGGTTCCTGCCCGGAAATCGCCGAAACGCTCTCCGAAGCGCAGCCAGAAATAGGGATGGCCGCGCCCGTCTGCGCGTTCATCGATCGTCAGGCCGAAATCCAGTTTCCCCTGCGCGGTCACTTCCGTGCCCTGGACTGTATTAGCTGCACAGTTCGGGAAATTCAGGTTGAGGAACGTGCCATCCGGCAAATCGAGGAACATGAGCTTGCGCAACAGTGCTGGCGCATGCGACTCGACGACATCCCACGGCACCGGCGCACCGCTCACATGGCTGTAGGCCTGGCTGAGCGCGAAGGAACGGACGCCCTGCAGCGTGCCTTCGATCGCACCGGCGATCGTTCCCGAATAGGTGACGTCATCGGCCATGTTAGCGCCGACATTGACTCCGGACAAAACGAGGTCCGGCTTGAAATCCAGCACCTTGCGGATCGCCATGATGACGCAGTCCGTCGGCGTGCCGCGCAATGCGAAACGCTTCTCGGAGACCTGCCGCAGACGCAGCGGTTCTGAAAGCGTCAGCGAATGCGCCAAGCCGCTCTGGTCGGTTTCGGGCGCGACCACCCAGACATCATCCGATATGGTGCGCGCAATCCGTTCGAGAACGGAAAGGCCCTCGGCATGAATGCCATCGTCGTTTGTCAGCAGAATCCGCATGTCTTCCCCTGCCGCAGGACGCGGCTTAGCTGGCCCGTTCGATCTTGGTCCGGCCGCCCATATAGGGCAACAATACGTCCGGGATGGTTACCGATCCGTCTTCATTCAAGTAGTTTTCGATGACGGCGATCAGCGCGCGGCCGACGGCCGTACCGGACCCGTTCAGGGTGTGAACGAACTTCAGGGTCTTGTCGTCCTTGACGCGGTAACGCGCATTCATCCGCCGCGCCTGGAAATCGCCGCAGACCGAGCAGGACGAGATTTCGCGATACGCGTCCTGCCCCGGCAACCAGACTTCGAGATCGTAGGTCTTGCGGGCGCCAAAGCCCATGTCGCCGGTGCAGAGCGTCATGACGCGGTAATGCAGGCCGAGACGCTTGAGCACTTCCTCGGCACAGGCCGTCATGCGCTCGTGCTCGTCGATCGAGCTTTCCGCATCGGTGATCGAAACGAGTTCGACCTTGTTGAACTGGTGCTGGCGCAGCATGCCGCGCGTGTCGCGACCGGCAGAGCCCGCTTCCGAGCGGAAGCACGGCGTCAGCGCGGTCAAGCGCAACGGCAAGGCTTCCGCATCGAGGATTTGCTCGCGGACCATATTGGTCAACGGAACTTCCGCCGTCGGGATCAACCAACGGCCGTCGGTGGTCTTGAACAGGTCTTCCGAAAATTTCGGTAGTTGTCCGGTGCCGTACATCGCATCGTCGCGCGTCATCAACGGCGGCTGGACCTCAAGATAACCGTGCTCGCCGGTGTGCAGGTCGAGCATGAACTGGCCGAGCGCACGCTCAAGCCGGGCCAATTGTCCCTTGACGATGGTAAAGCGCGAACCGGCGATCTTCGCGGCGCCTTCGAAATCCAGCCAGCCGAGCTCCTCGCCGATTTCGAAATGCTCCTTCGGCTTGTGGTTCCAGCCCGGCTTCTGGCCATGGCTGTGCTTGACCACATTGCCATGCTCGTCGCTGCCAACGGGGACGTCGTCGAGCGGAATATTCGGAATGGTCGATAGCGCGTCAGCAAGGGCGGCGTCCGTCTGGCGGCTTTCCTCTTCCAGCGCCGGCATCGTCGTCTTGAGCTCGGCCACTTCGGCCTTCAGCGTCTCGGCAAGGTCGCTGTTCTTCTGCGCCATCGCCGCGCCGATTTCCTTGGACGCTGCGTTTCGGCGCGACTGCATGTCCTGCAACGACTGGACAAGAGAACGACGCTTCTCATCAAGCGAAATCAGTGCCGCCGAGAGGGGCTCGGCGCCGCGCTTTGCAAGCGCCGCGTCCAGGGCTTCGGCATTGTCCCTAATCCATTTGATATCAAGCATGGTCGTTCAGGTCCTGATCGGTCGTATCGAAAATCGGAGCCCGGACACACCGCACTGACGCGGGATCGCGTCAGCTGGCGTTTTCCTCCGCCTCGGCAACCGCGCGTGTCGCCGCATCGCGTTCCCGTTGCCGCTCGATGAGTCGGGCCGTGTAGATGGAAACCTCGTAGAGAAGGATGGCCGGCAGGGCAAGACCGATCTGGGAAACCGGATCCGGCGGGGTGAGGATCGCGGCTGCGATGAACGCAATGACGATCGCGTATTTGCGCTTTTCTTTCAGCCCCTGCGAGGTCACGAAGCCGACACGGGCCAGCAGTGTCGTGATCACCGGCAGCTGGAACACCAGTCCGAAGGCAAAGATCAGCGACATGATCAGGCTCAGATATTCCGAAACCTTCGGCAGAAGCTGGATCGACACCTGCCCCTCGCCACCATCCTGCTGCATGGCCAGGAAGAACCACATCACCATCGGTGTGAAGAAGAAATAGACGAGGCAGCCGCCCATGATGAACAGGATCGGCGACGCGATCAGGAACGGCAGAAAGGCGGCGCGCTCGTTCTTGTAAAGACCGGGTGCCACGAACTTGTAGACCTGCGAGGCGATGACCGGAAAGGCGATGACCAACGCACTGAACATCGCAACCTTCACCTGCGTGAAGAAGAATTCCTGCGGCGCGGTATAGATCAGCTCGACGGATTTATGATTGAGCCCTGCCCATTCGACCGCCCATTTGAACGGTTGAACGAGAACGTTGAAGATGCCCTTGGCGAAATAGAAGCAGACGACGAAAGCGACGAAGAATGCACCGACCGCCCACATCAAGCGCGCGCGCAACTCGATCAGATGCGCCATCAACGGCTGGGGCTTGTCCTCGATATCGCTGCTCATGCGTCACCCTTTTTCCTGGTCGCCTTGGCGGCAGCCTTGCGGGTCTCGGGCTTTGTGCTGTCGGAGACCGTATTCTTCGATTTTTTCGCCGGCGCCTTGGAAACAACGGCTTTCACCGGGGCCACGATCGCAGCGTCGGAGACAGTCACTTTCGGCTTGGAAGCGCGCTTGGCTTTCGGCTTTTCGACCTCGGCAGCGCGATCCAGTTGCTTTGCAGCCGACGCGATCGCAGCAGCAGCGACAGGACTCGGCTTTGATTGCTCCTGTGCCACAACAGGTTCGGCAGCGGGTTCGACCGGAGCCACCGCGACAGGTTCAGCCGGCTTCTGATCGACGGGCTTCTGTTCGACGGCCGTCGCTTTCTGCAGGTCGGCCTTGATCTCGTTGCCCATCTGGCGAAGCGGGTTCATCGCCTCGCGGATGCTGTGCGCTGGATTGAGCTTTTGCGCATCGGCAAGCGTCTTGCGCACATCGTCGAGGTCGGCTTCCTTGAGCGCCTCGTCAAACTGCTGGCGAAACTCGCTCGCCATGCCGCGCATCTTCGTCATCATCTTGCCAAACGTCCGCAACATCGGCGGCAGGTCCTTCGGACCCACCACGATGATCAGGACGATGGCAATCACGACGATCTCGGTCCAGCCGACATCAAGCATTCTCAGAACTCCACGAAACCGGATGGCGCCAGGCCCCGCCCACTAGCGGGCGGGAGCTGTTACCCAATGCATGATCAGCGGACTTCGTCGGATTTGTGTTCGACCGTCTTGCCGTCCAGCCCCTTGTCAGCGGCCGCTGTGTCGTCGTCGGTCATGCCCTTCTTGAAGCTCTTGATGCCCTTGGCAACATCACCCATCAGTTCCGGGATCTTGCCACGGCCGAACAGCAGCAGAACCACGACCAGAACGATCAGCCAGTGCCAGATACTAAAGGAACCCATATCCTTACTCCCTTGAAGTCTTGAACCCCGATTTAAGATGTTCAATCATCTTTTTCAAACGGCAATCTACTCCGCTCGTTAACGGAAAGCCGCACGTCGCGCAATCCTTGCACGGAGTGTTGCGCGGAGATACCGTCAACAGTATGATTTTTCGGACTTTCCAGCCAAATTTCGTGCGATGTCACGCAAGCGTGACGAATGGGCGCAGTCGCTGGTCTCTCCTGCCGGACGAAAATCGCGGGAGTTGAATATTACTCCTCGTCACCACCGGTCGGGGCGAGCAGGCCCAATTCCTCCAGATCGAGCTGGGTGATCGGATCCTCGTCATCGCCCAGGCCATCGTCCCCGAGCGGCACCGGGATCTGGAAATTCGACGGGATACGCCCAGACAGCAACCCTGCGCCTTTCAGTTCCTCAAGACCCGGCAGGTCTCGCAGTTCCTCAAGGCCGAAGTGATCGAGGAAGTCGCGTGTCGTGCCGAACGTGACCGGACGGCCGGGTGTTCGGCGGCGGCCGCGAAACCGGATCCAGCCGGCCTCCATCAGTACGTCGAGCGTGCCCTTCGATGTCTGGACGCCGCGAATGTCCTCGATCTCGGCGCGCGTCACCGGCTGGTGATAGGCAATGATCGCCAAGACTTCGAGCGCGGCGCGCGACAGCTTGCGCACCTCGTTTTCATCGGTCTGGACGACGAAGGAGAGATCGGCCGCGGTACGGAACGCCCAATGGTCAGCCACCTGAACAAGGTTGACACCCCGCTCCGCATAGATGGCCTTGAGCCTGGCCATGATGCGTGGAACGTCACTCCCGCGTGGTAGACGGGACGCGATATAACCTTCTGACACCGGCTGGGCGGAGGCGAAGACAAGCGCTTCGGCGATGCGCTCGGCTTCCAGTTCCATTCGCGGATCGATCGCGGCACGCGTCTCGTCCGCCTCGCCCTCCGGCTCGATGACGCCTGGCAGGTGCTCCTGCGGATCAGTCACGCCCCGCCTCCATATCCGCAAGCGCCTGCGGGGTAATCGGGTTCGGCCCTTGGCGAAGGTAGATCGGTGAAAATGCGCCATCCTGGCGGATCTCCAGACGGCCTTCGCGCACCATTTCGAGCGAGGCGGCAAATGAGCTGGCAATTGCCGTCGCCCGCTCCTTCGGGCTGGTCATGTAACGCAGGAGGAAATGATCGAGCGCCGTCCATTCGACCATGTCTCCGATCAAGCGCGCCAATACGAGCCGCGCATCGGCGAGCGACCAGACCTGCCGCTTTTCGATCGTCACCTGCATCACCGCCTCGCGCTGGCGCAGCGACGCATAGGCATGCAGAAGATCGTAGAGGGAGGCATCGAAGGCTGATTTCTTCTCGACCGGAATATGTTCCGGCGCGCCGCGCGCAAACACGTCGCGACCGAGCCGGTTGCGGTTGATGAGACGGGTCGCGGCCTCCCGCATCGCTTCCAGCCGTTTCAGGCGGAACGCGAGCGCCGACGCCATTTCCTCGCCGGACGGGCCTTCATCCTTGGCCTGCTGCGGAATAAGCAACCGAGACTTCAGGAAGGCGAGCCAAGCGGCCATCACCAGATAGTCGGCGGCAAGCTCGAGCCGAATGCTGCGTGCGCGCTCGATGAAGGCGATATATTGCTCGGCAAGCGCCAGCACGGAAATGCGCGCCAGATCGACGCGCTGGTTGCGGGCGAGATGCAGGAGAAGGTCGAGCGGCCCTTCGAAGCCGGCGATGTCAACGACGAGTTCTTCCTCGTGCAAGCCGCGATCGGCGGGATCGTCTTGCCACAACGGGTCCATCGGCGCACGGGCCGCCGATTTTTTTTGTGTATCGACGGCGTTGTTCACGATTGTCTCGCCCTTGGAACCAGCTCGCACCTTCAAGAAATGGCGAACATGCCGTTGAACTCTTCCCTGAGTGCGGTTTCGTCCGCACCATCCGGCTTTGCGAACCCGGCCTCGACCGCCTTGATGCGGCGCAGCGTATCACCGGCCAGAACCGGCACGACACGCGCCACCTGCAGCATTTCATCCATGATGCCATGGCAATGCAACACCAGATCGAGCCCGGCGGCAACAATACCGCGCGCACGCTGCTCGATATCACCCGCCAGCGCGTTCATCGAGACATCGTCCGACATCAGCAGGCCATCGAAACCGATATGCTCGCGGATGACTTCGCGAACGACCTTGGGTGACGTCGTTGCCGGATTTTCCGGATCGATCGCCGTAAAGACGATATGCGCGGACATCGCCATCAGTTCGTCCTTCATCGCAACGAACGGCAGAAAGTCGCTTTTCGCTAGTTCGTCGAAGGCCACATCGACAACCGGTAGCTTGTGATGGGAATCGACGAAGGCTCGGCCGTGACCCGGCATGTGCTTCATCACCGGCAGCATGCCGCCGGCCTTGAGACCCGCGGAAGCAGCAGCGCCGATCTCTGCGACCGCCTTGGGATCGTATCCGTAAGCACGGTTGCCGATGACGTCACTGCTGCCCCCGATCGGCACGTCAAGCACCGGTAGGCAATCCACCGTGATGCCGAAGCGCATGAGATCGAACGCATGCAGGCGCGACATCAGCCATGCGGCGCGCAGGCCCTGCTCCTGGTCACGGCGATAGATTTCGCCGATGGCGGCGCCATTCGGATATTGCTGGACAATCGGCGGCTTGATGCGCTGCACGCGCCCGCCTTCCTGATCGATCAGCACGGGCGCGTCGGGATTGCCGATGCTGTCGCGCAATGACGCCACGAGATCGGAAATCTGGTTGGGTTCGCCGACATTGCGGCCGAAGAGGATAAAACCCCAAGGGCGTTCCGCGGCAAAGAATGCCTTTTCCTCGGCGGTGATGGTCGGGCCCTTGCAGCCCGAAATGAATGCTTTTGATTCGCTCATGCCGGATATGATAACCGCAGCCATCGGCGGGGCGAATGCTGTTTCTGGACGTGAGGCCATCATTCACAGCTATTGCGGCCGGAAATCGTCTTCACAACGAAAAAGGCGCGACTTTTGCCGCGCCTTCGTCTGTCCATTTGTCCGGGCAATTACTTCGTTACAAGGCAGCTGCCTCCAGCGCTCTTGTACTGGGCGCAGAGCGCGTTGGCCGCCTCGCGGCTGCCAGCGGGAATGCGCACGCGGTAATAGGTGCCCTTGCCGGCGATTTCGGCGCGCTTGATGTCGACGCCTTTGCCACCGATGACACTGCCGAACTTGCCGGAGAGCGTCTTGTAAGACTTCTGGGCCTCGGCTTCGGACGGCAGCGATGCGATCTGGATCACATAACTTCCGGGCGCGATCGAGGCGGTCTCGATCGGCTTTTCATCCGCCGCAGGCTGCGTCTTGTTGATATCCGATGCGAAGGTATCGACGACCTTTGTCGGCTCCTCGACAGGCTTGGCTTGCTGAACCGGTTCGGCATCCGCGACAGCCGTCGTCTTCACCGGGCGAACGGGTGCAGTTTCCTCGACGGTTGCATCGGCGGCTTCAGCCAGGGCGCTCTTTTCCTGAGCAACCGGCTTTGCTTCCGGCAAGGCCTTCGCCGTTTCTGTCTGTGGCGTGATGACCGAGGTCTTCACCGTCTTGACCTGTGGGTCGCCCTGATTGGCAGCAACCTGCGTTTCCGGCTGTGCAACCGTTTCTTCGCGGGCAACGAGCGTGCCGTCAGGCTTGACGATCATCGTGCGCACCTTGCGCGGTGAAACGGCAGGTGTTGCGTCCGACTGTGCGTTGTCGGCCTGCTGATCATCAGGCAGAAGCCTGTCGGCTGCGCCCTCATCATCGATCGGCGTCAAACCGGCTATTTCATCGGAGCGGCCCTCAAGTGGAAGGGTTTCCGGCGTCAGGGTGCGCTGGACGACATCGATCGGCTCTTCGGTCGAGGAGACGAGTGCATCCTGCTGCGGTGCTGTGTCCTGTGCCCCGGCAACGCGGTCATAGACGGCCTTGTCCTGGTTGGGAACGGTCTTGCCACCCTTCTCGGCCGGCACGATCTTGACCGGCGACTTGTCGGCCAAAATGATCTTCGGATCGCCGCTGGAAAGACCCGGAGCGTTACCGCCCATGAATGCGTAGACGCCAACGCCACCGAAGATCGCCAGGCCGGCAACGGCGGCCGCCAGCAATGTCAGGCGGCGCTTCAACGGGCTACGCTGTTCATCGTATCCGTCGTTATCAGCGGCATAGCCGGAACCGACGGCGAGGCGATCCGAAGACGGATCCGTGGGTTGGCGCTGGCTGAGCGACAGGCGGAAGTCCTCCTCCATTGCCTTTTCGAACTCGTCGAAATCTTCCTCGACACGAGCGCCATTGCCGGCAGGCTGGGCAACAGCCGACTGCTGCGGGATACCGAAACCCTGGTCATCGCGAGCGTTTTGAGCCGAGTTGCGGGCGCCGCGCGACGGCGTGCCGAAAAGCTGCGCCATTTCCGCATCGATATCGAGATCATAATCTGGCTGCTGAACGACCGGGCGCTCCTGCTCGACGACAGGGAGCTGCGGCACATGCAGTTCTGCCATGGCCGTCAGGCTTTCTTCAGCCTCGGAGATCAGCGACGGATCGAACGGCAGAACGCCCTCCGGCTCCTGGCTGATCGCCTCCTCAAACTCGGGTGTATCGACAAACGGGGCTTGTTCCCGGGCGACGGGGACTACAGGCTCGGCAACCGGTACGACCGGAGCAGCACCAACGGTTTCCACGGGCGCAAAGGCTGTTTCCTGCGCTGCGATCTCGAACTCAGCCGGATCGATATCCAGATCGATACCGGCAAGATCGAGCTCGAATGTGTCAAGATCGAAATCAGGCTCGTTTTCGACCGCAGGCTTCAAAGCTTCCGCAGCCTCGACGACCACCGGTTCGACCGGTGTTTCGGCCGGCTGGTAGGCCGTCTCGGTCACAACAGCCAAAGGAGCAACAGCGACTGCCGCGGGCAGCGGCGTTGCAAACGCCTTCTGGGACGATGCGCCACCATTGGAGGCAACAGGCGTCGCGCGGCTGAAGGTCGGCGTGAAGGGATAGTTGATCTTGCGGGCGGGTTCCTGTGCCAGCGGAACCTTTACGGCAGCCTTAGGCGGGACAGGAAATCGTTCGATATCGGCCAGCAGGGCATCGATACCATGCGAGTCCGACGGAGAGATAACGACATCGCCGCCAGGGGCAGGCTGTGCAACGGGCAGTTCCGCCTGCGGAGCCTCGTTCACAGGGGCAACATCGACAGGAGCCGGCTCTTCGACGACGATTGCCTGCGACAGTTCTTCGGCGACAGCCGGTCCGAAATCCAGTTCCGGCTCGAAACGCTGCGGCTGCGCGGCGGAGACAATGGCTTCCGGCGCTTCGACCGGAGCCTCGTCATAACCGATGGACAACTCGAGCTCGCGTTCGAGATCGACCCCATCGAATATCAAATCGTCCTGTGGCTCGGCCGGCCAGTCGGCGGCAGGTTCCGCCGAGATAAACTCCGGCGAATGAGCAACCGGTTCAGCCGCCACATGTTCGGCAGCATGGATTTCCGGAGCATCAACCGGCACGAAAACCGGCTCCGGCTGAACATCGACTACTGGCGCGACTGCCTGCACCTGGGGGGCCGACACGAATGCCTCATCGGCATACTCGCCCCAAACGGGCTCGACGGTGTCGTCGAGCGCAAATTCGGGCTCGGCAGCCGGCGGCACGGAAACGACCGGCTCGGCTACACGCGGCAATTCGACGATCTGAGAGGTCGGCTGGGCGACAGCAGGCTCGACGACCGGCGCGTCATAGACATCGAACTCACGCATGAGTTCGCTTTCCAAATCAAGCATCGGCTCGACGTGTGCCGGCACCTCAAGCTCCGGCTCGCGGCTCACCAGTTCACGGTGTCTGGCCAACTCCTGAAGCTGCTGGACCGCAGGCCGATTGTCGTAGCCGACGATGCGCGCGAGTTCGGCCAACGGATCATCATCCGCCAGGATGTCGAATTCCGCAGTCTCGCCACGTACCAATTGTTTCTCTGCCATACGCTCCACTCACAACTTACTAGCCAGTCACTGCCAGTTCATTGTGGGGAAATGTTGACAATACTATCGCATCTCATCCGGCGCTGCGGTGCCTGTAATGGACAGGCCCGATTTCAGTACCGAGGCGACAGCATGCACAAGTCCTAACCTGGCGATGGTCAATTCTCTATTTTTATCGTTAACAAAACGTAATTCAGGAGCATCTTTACCTTTATTCCAGTGCGCATGGAAGGCGCTGGCAAGATCATAGAGGTAAAACGCGATCCTGTGAGGCTCCTGGGACTGTGCCGCAGCCTCCACGATGCGCGGATATTCTGCGAGCTTGGCGATCAGCTGCAACTCATTCGAATCAACGATGTTCCCGGCGATCGCACCAGCCAGATCGATCGTTTCGAAGTCCACGCCCGGAAAGGCTTCCCTCGCCTGACGGAACACAGACATGCAGCGCGCATGGGCGTATTGCACATAGAAGACCGGATTGTCCTTCGACTGTTCTGTCACCTTAGCGAAATCGAAGTCGAGCGGCTCGGAATTCTTCCGATAGATCATCATGAACCGGACGGAATCACGACCGACCTCCTCGACTACGTCACGCAGGGTGACGAAATCGCCGGAGCGCTTGGACATCTTCACCGGTTCGCCATCGCGGTAAAGCTTGACGAGTTGGCAGAGCAGCACCGTCAGCTTCGACGCACCACCGGACACCGCGCGCGCAACGGCCTCCAGGCGCTTGACGTAACCGCCGTGATCAGCGCCGAGCACATAGATCATCTCGTTGAAGCCGCGATCGAACTTGTCCTTGAAGTAGGCAACATCAGCGGCAAAGTAAGTATACGACCCGTCCGACTTGATCAGCGGTCGGTCGATATCGTCCCCCACCTCGGTCGAGCGGAACAGCGTCTGCTCGCGATCCTCCCAGTCCTCCGGCAACTGCCCCTTCGGCGGCGGCAAAGCCCCCTTGTAGACGTGGCCCTTGAAAGTCAGGTCGTTGATGGCGTTGCGAATCCGCCCGGCACCATCTGCATGCAATGTGCGTTCGGAGAAGAACACGTCATGATGAACGTTGAGGGCTGCCAGATCCTCGCGGATCATTACCATCATCGCGTCAATGGTGCGGTCCTTGACGAGCGGCATCCACTTGTCTTCCGGCATGATCCGCAGGCTGGTGCCGAATTCGTCCGCCAAGGCCTTGCCGACCGGAACGAGATAGTCGCCAGGATAAAGTCCGGACGGGATTTCACCGATCTTTTCGCCCAGCGCCTCGCGATACCGTAGGAAGGCGGAACGAGCCAGCGTATCGATCTGCGAGCCCGCATCGTTGATGTAGTATTCCTTGGTCACCTCGTAACCGGCAAAACCCAGAAGATTGGCCAGCGTGTCGCCGACCA
Organism: Rhizobium sp. Leaf453; assembly: GCF_001425605.1. Lineage (GTDB taxonomy): Bacteria > Pseudomonadota > Alphaproteobacteria > Rhizobiales > Rhizobiaceae > Pararhizobium. The sequence goes on from NZ_LMRG01000026.1 coordinate 224,980, forward strand.
CGGCGCCACGGCAATGGCCGACATGCATCGGGCCGGTCGGGTTGGCCGAGACATATTCGACATTCACTTTGCGGCCCGCGCCGACGGCGCTCTTGCCGTAATTGATGCCGTCGCCCACCATTACCGCCAGCAGCTTCTGCCAATATGCGACCGAGAGCTTGACGTTGATGAAGCCGGGACCGGCCACCGAGACAGCAGCCACTTCCGGTTCCTGCTGCAACTTTTCGACGATCTGCTCTGCCAAAGCGCGAGGATTGGTGCCGAGCGGTTTTGCCAATACCATGGCGGCATTGGTCGCAACGTCACCATGGCTTGCATCACGCGGTGATTCCACGCTGATTCTGCCGAATTCCACGGAGGATCGGTTTTCACGCACGATATCAAGTGTTTCGAGGACGTTTTTAATTCTTGATTCGAAGTCTGTGAAAATGTTCATTGCATCCATCCGGCCTGCTCGGCCCGAATAGGCGCGAGACCGCGTTAATTTCCCGAGATCGAGGCAGCCCGAAATAGCTCGAATTGCCCCTCAACCGGCGCGGTGACTACCGCAAATCAGGGGTATGGTCAAACAATCGCCTGTGCACGGCGATCGCATAGGTATCGGTCATCCCGGCCAAATAGTCGCCGACATGGCGGGCCTTTGCGGGTTCTGCCATCCCGGCAATCTGGTCGATCCAGTAGTGCTTCTGCATCTCGCGCGGATCGGCCATGAAGGCCTTGTAGAGATCGGTGACGATCAGCGCCGCATTGGCGCGCACGCGCATCACTTCCGGATGGCGATAGATGCGCGTCATCAGCATCTTCTTGATCTGCTGGTCGGTTTCGAACATCGCTGCCGAAAAGCCTGCCATCACCCTGCCTGCGGCCCGCACGTCGGCGGCACTCTGCGGATTGACTTCACGCAGGTTCCTCTGGGCGACGGTGATGACATCCTCGACCATGGCCGTGATCTGGCGGCGCATGATTTCATGGGTGAAGCGATTGGCCTCCAGTCCCGGATAGCGATCACGGACCTCGCGCATCAGCCCGGCCAGGAACGGAATGTCCTCCAGCATCTCGAATTTGAGGTAGCCGGAGCGCAGACCGTCGTCGATGTCATGCGTGTTGTAGGCGATATCGTCCGCGATCGCCGCCACCTGCGCTTCGAGGCTGGCAAAACTCGACAATTCCAGATCGTGCAACTCGCAATAGTCGAGAATGGGCTGCGGAACCGGACCACGAGTCCCCTCGCCGTTCGGCGCCACCAATGGCCCGTTGTGCTTGACCAGACCTTCCAGGCTCTCCCAGGTCAGGTTGAGCCCATCGAACTCGGCATAGCGGCGTTCCAGCTTGGTGACGATGCGTAGCGACTGGGCATTGTGATCGAATCCGCCATAGGGTTTCAGCATCTCGTGCAGCGCGTCTTCGCCGGTATGGCCGAAAGGTGTGTGGCCGAAATCGTGGACCAGCGCCACGCCCTCTGCGAGATCCTCGTCAAGTCGCATGGCTCGGGCCAGCGCGCGGGCGATCTGCGCCACTTCGATCGTGTGGGTCAGGCGCGTGCGGTAATGGTCCCCGTCGGCGGCGATGAAGACCTGGGTCTTGTGCTTCAGCCGACGAAAGGCGGTGGTGTGGACAATGCGGTCGCGGTCGCGCTGGAAATCGGAGCGTGTCGGACTGCTGGTTTCCGGATAAAGCCGTCCCCGGCTCGCCCACGGATCAGAGGCGAAAATCGCGCGTTCACCGGAACCGAAACCAAGCGCATGTCTGTCCAATGTCATTTCCCACTTTGCATCCCATTGACGCGGTCTTAAAGCCTTCATACCTATAGTGTGCGTTGCAGGAAAGCACCGAGTGGAAATCGCTCGTATCCTTGAACAAAAACAAGGATTTGCCGCGCAACTGACCGGGCTCCCGTACAAGCGACGAGACGCGCCGGACGATGGAAACAGCGAATCTCTCCGGATCTTGACCCCGGCAGGAGGTAAACATGACGACAGAAACTGTAACTCTCTCCGACTCGGCAGCAAAACGCATCGCCGTGATCCTCAAATCCGACGCCGAGAAAAAGGCCATGCGCGTCTCCGTCGAAGGCGGCGGATGTTCGGGCTTCTCCTACAAGTTCGATCTGGTGGACGATGCTGACGACGATGACCTGGTCCTTGAAAAAGGCGAAGCGAAGGTGCTGATCGACAGCATGTCGCTGGTCTACATGAGCGGTTCGGAAATCGACTTTGTCGACAACCTGCTCGGCCAGTCCTTCCAGATCAAAAACCCGAACGCAGTCGCAAGCTGTGGTTGCGGCACCAGTTTCTCGATCTGATCATCAGCCGGTCGTCCATCCGTTAAAGATACGGCGACCCCAGCCAGAAGACCTTGTTGAGCAGGCGCGTGGCAAACGGTTTGGCACGCAGGTCCGGCAGCGTGACCGGTTGCGCCTCGCTCAGAACGGACTGGATCCGGTGCCCGAGGCTTCCGGCAAAGCTGGTATCGAGCACTTCCAGATCAATCTCGAAATTCAGCCGCAGCGAACGCGGATCAAGGTTTGATGAGCCGACATAGGCCCAGCGGTCGTCGACCGTCATCAGCTTCGAATGGTTGAACGCGCCGGTCGAGCGCCAGATCCGGCAGCCGCCTTTCAATATCTGATCGAACTGGGCGGTCATCGCCCGGTCCACGAGGACAAGATTGTTTACGGCCGGCACGACGACATCGACCTCGACGCCCCGCAGCGCCGCCGTCACAAGCGCGCTGATCAGTTCCCTGTCCGGCAGGAAATAGGGCGACATGATCCTGATGTTCTGCCGCGCGATCGAGAAGGCGCCCATCATCATCTTGTGATTGGATTCGTTGGCCCGGTCCGGGCCAGACGGGACGGCGCGCATCAGCATGGCCGCATCCGCCTGCGGCGCGGGTGAAATCAGCCAGGCATCCCCCTCCAACACCTCGCGGCTTGCAAACTGCCAGTCTTCCGAAGCAACTTGGAAGAGGTCGGCGACGACAGGGCCGGACACGCGAAAATGCGTATCGCGCGCCTGCGCCTCGCCGGCAAACTCCTGGGTGAAGCCGGAGCGGATGTTCATGCCGCCGGTGAAGGCTACAGAACCATCGACGACTAGAATCTTCCGGTGTGTGCGAAGATTTGCATAGGGCAACCGAAGCCCCATGATAATGTTGCCATTGAACACCTTGACCGTCACGCCACCCGCCTGCAAATGGCCGACAATGCTCGGAACGGAATATCGAGCACCAACGGCATCGATCAGCACACGAACCTCGACACCGCGTTTCACTGCCGATATCAACGCATCGGCGAACCGCAGGCCGATTTCGTCACGGTCGAAGATATAGGTCTCCAGCAGGATGGAGCGGCTGGCGCCATCGATCTGCTGCAGCATCGCCGCATAGGCTGCGTCGCCCCCCTCCAGCAGGGTAATCTGGTTGCCAGTACACATGCGATGACGGCTGACACGGTCCCCAAGCAATTTCATCGCGCCGAACCGCGGCTCGAAGCGGTCGGCAATGGAAGCGATCGTGACATCGTATTTGGCCATGGCGTCAGGCCCACGCCCGCGAAACAACGAGCGCTGCTGCTCGATCGACGAACGGCGAATCCGGTTGATTCCGGCGATGGCGTAGAGAAGCGCGCCGAGCACCGGAGAAAGCACGATGATGCCGACCCAACCCAGCGCGGAACGAACCTCCTGCTTGGTCATCGTGGCATGGATGGCGGCGGGCACACCGAGAATGACGGAAAGGACCGCCAGGATATGCGGCCAATAGGTCGTCAACAGATCAATCATGCCGCGACTATAACGGGACGCTCTCAGGAAGCAATTCAGCGCGGGATCATCGTTCGCTTTGCACAGCTTCCGGTTTGTCAAAGAAATCGCGCGGCGCTACAACAGCACAAAAGCTGCCGCCATATCTCGAAGGATTGCCCCGCCATGAACATCGTCACCTGGAACATCAACGGCGTCAGGGCTCGGATAGAGGTTTTGACGGCATGGCTGAAGGAATCACAGCCGGATATCGTCTGCCTGCAGGAGATCAAGACGGTCGATGAAGGCTTCCCGCGTGGCGAGATCGAAGCACTCGGCTATCATGTCGAGACGCATGGCCAGAAAGGCTTCAACGGCGTCGCCATCCTGTCGAAGATCAAGCCGGACGAGATCAATCGCGGGCTGCCGGGCGATGATACGGACGAACAGTCGCGGTTCATGGAAGGCGTGTTCTCCGTTGACGGCGGTGTCATCCGCGTCTGCTCGATCTACCTGCCGAACGGCAACCCGGTCGAGACGGAGAAATTTCCCTACAAGCTCTCCTGGATGGACCGCCTCAACGCCTTCGCAGCCAGCCGGCTTGCGCTGGAGGAGCCCCTTATCCTCGCCGGCGATTACAACGTGATCCCGGAGCCGCATGATTGCTGGGACGTCAAGGTCTGGCAGAATGATGCACTCTATCAGCCGCGCTCACGCCAATCCTTCCGCCAACTGGAAAACCTCGGTTTCACCGATGCCGTTCGCTCAACGACCGACACGACGCCACTTTACACATTCTGGGATTATCAGGCCGGATGCTGGCCCAAGAATTTCGGCATTCGCATCGATCACCTGATGCTGTCGCCGGAGGCTGCCGATCGCCTCGTCTCGACCGATGTCGAGAAACATGTCCGTGCTTGGGAAAAGCCATCCGATCATGTGCCGGTGGCGGCAAAGTTCAGCTTTGCGGCATAAGGCGCAGACAGACGATCAATCGCTGTCGAGGTGGATGTTCTGGGACATGGCGACAGCCGCCCGGCGATCCTCTTCGGTGGCCAGCGAGAAGGCCTGCTCCTGCAAAGATTGCAGCCAAGGCTTGTCCTTGGGCGTACACTGGTCGAGTGCCGCCGTCATGTAGGCCAGTCCGCGGGCCGTCTGACCTTCCTGGAAGATGACATTGCCGAATACGCCCATGGCGCCGGCATGGCCGTTCTTGCGGGCACGATTGAGCCACTTCTTCGCCTGCTGGACATTGATGCTGCCGCCGTCGCCGGAGAGCAGCATCTTGGCGAGCTGAAACTGTGCTTCGGCCACACCGAATGTCGAGGCTGCCTGGAAATAAAGCTGGCGGGCCTGGCTCATGTCGCGTTTGACCGGGCTGTCTGGAATGCCGCGGCGATAGTAGCCGGCCAGCGAGATCAGCGCATTAACGAAATATCCGGTGTCTTCCGAACCCGGCTCGACACCCTTCTCGGCGATTTCGCTGTAAATCTTGAAAGCTTCGAGATCGTTCTCGGCAACACCATCGCCGTAGGCATACATGTTGGCCAGCGCCCAGCGCGAACCCGTGTGGCCCTTTTCGGCGGCGTAACGATAGGCTTCGACGGCCTCATCCTTGCGCCCGTTCTTGTAGGCGGAAAAGCCGAACTTGAAGAGCGCGAACGGTCCGGATTCCTTCGTGACGCCGGCGTCCGGATCGAACGCATGGGCCGTACGTGGCTGCGCGGAAAGCGCGAGCGCAAAACTCAATACAAGAAACGTCAACGACCGGTAACCGCGTATCAGCATGATAGTCTATATCTTCCGTTCAACCCCAAGAGCCGGTCGGTGCCATTGCCAATGGAAACTCTGCCTTGCGCATTCCTCATGCCGACAGTTCCCCGACCGTAGTCAGCTTTTTCGGCAAGAGTGCGGCCCGCCCCGGGCCACCCAATCCAATCCGCACCGAAACGACCCGCCGAACAGCTCGAGAGCTATTCCGAAGCCGCGTAACGTCACGGTAAACATGGATTTTTTCGAAAACGCGATTACTCATCTCACTCCAAACACCGCATGCTCAAAACTTATCTGCAGGTTTGTCAAGCGCATCGGTGCTCCTAGTTTGTGGCGGGAAATAGACACAATTCCCCACCACCCCGCAGTTCGAAACTATAGAAAGAATGTGTTGCTGAATCGTCACAAAACGTGACATCGCAAAAGCAAAAATAGGGTGGGGAGATACTGGGAATTTCGAGATCGCCTCGCAACGATATCGTCACAAGATCTGCGCAGATGCGTAAGCCGTGACTCACGTTGGGTTTGCGAGCATACTGCCATCCGTGAAAGCACAAAAAAGGCCCGATGCGAACACCGGGCCTTTTCTTGAATGCTTGGATCGATCAGAACTTGACCTTCAGCGACGTGGAAATGGCGCTGACGATGTCGGTATCGAAATCGTAGGTGACGTTGGTACCGACGGGCGTGCCGTTGTAGGTCTGCGGTCCGGAACTGCCGCTCGTCAGCACGCCGATCGCACCCGCAAGCCGAAGCTCGACATTTTCCGTCGGGAGATAGGATACACCCGTGCCCAACGTCCACGTGTCCGTCTGGTTGCCGTAACCATGGCTTGTGCCACGATCCCAGGTCAGGCTGACCGCCCCGCTCCACTGATCGTTGAACTTGTGGCCAACGCCGCCTGAGACTGTCCAACCGTCGCGATAAAGCAGGTCAAGGCTGGTCGGCGGGCGAACCGGGCTGGGCTCGTTGGCTGTGACGTTGACGATCTGCAACTGGCTCCAGTCGGTCCATTTGACCGAACCAAATACCAGCCAGCCGGGAGCAACGCCCGTCTGCACCTTCAATTCCAGGGAATCGGGCATCGAAGCGAAGCTGGAGACATCGTAACGCGAGCCGATGATCGGTCCGCCCGGACCAACACCGAGAATGACACGGCTGAGATCGATGCTACCCTCAAGATTGTCGAGATCGACCTTGCTGTTGTAGACGAGGCTTGCACGGAGGGCATATTCAGGAATTTCGTAGGCGACACCGGCACGCCAGCCCCAGCCGCTGCCCTCAAGGTCCATCCGGCCGACACCCGTGATCCCGAGCGCGGGAACCGCAGGCGACACGAGCCGCTCCTTGAAGCCACCGACTTCCTGGTAAAAGCCGCCACCGATCACGCGGAACTGGCCCTTGCCCACGTCCCACTTGTAGGAGCAGGTCGCGGCGTAATTGTCGCTTTCGATCTTGGTTTCGATATTGTCGTTGGCGCCCGCCCAGTTGGCGCCCGGATTCGTATGCGCGCCCCAAGGCTGCGAATAGTCGGCCATGCAGTCGACGCTGTCGCCAAGGCCTGCCTTCACGCCGACACGCGGAACCCAATAACCCTCTGTGTCACCAATACCGCTGTTCGGAAGCCCGTTCAAATCGCCGTTGGCTGGATTGATATCCGTGACATTGTTGAGTTCGCGCTGCGGATTGACGTAAGTCGCTGCGGCTTCGGCCGCGTATGTGGACGGTTCGAACAGCAGATCGATGTTGTAACCGCCACGTTCCAGACCGCCTGCATGTGCCACGCTCGTGGTCAATGCAACGGTCAGTGCCGCCATCATGGCAGTCTTTGTCTTCTTGTGAACCATCCGTTCCTCCCCTGAACACAGTCGGTCGCCGACGATGAAATCGGCCACTGAATAAAAGGTATCGGTGGGACGGTTAAGAACGCAAATACCTAGATTTGGGGATGGCGCCTCTCAGATCACGGAAAATTTACGTAAGAAAATGAAGAAATGGAGAAATCCGCCAAATTTCGGTCATTAATTTCAATCACCGATCAAATTTAGAAACAAATTAAAAAAAAATTCCACAAAACTGCCAAAGTGTCACTTCGACACAACAATGTCGCTTTTTGCAATGCCTGCCTCTTTAAATGAGCATTTCCGTACGTAACCGGACGGATACGGCAAATTGCTGCGGCAATCGGGATTCCGCAAGAGAATCAGAAATAAACTCAGCATTGCGCCGACATGCGAAACAACCCGATTATGCGTGTATTTTCAAACAAAAAAAGCAATCGGCCTGCAACGGCCGATTGCTCTTCATTTTACGACACTTTCGAGAAAGCTGACGGGTCAGCCGGCTTCCGAAATCCGTGCGAGGGCAACGTTCAGTGATGCCTTCTGGCCATCGAGTTCAGCCAGACGCTCACGCTCTGCCTCGACCACATCGGGCCGCGCGTTGGCCACGAACTTTTCGTTCGACAGCTTGCCGAGGATGCGTTCCCGCTCCTGGTTGACCTTGCCGAGCGCCTTTTCAAGGCGCGAGGTTTCGGCGGCCAGATCGATCAGGGCACCGAGCGGCAGGCACACGGTTGCCTCGCCGACAACGATCTGCGCGCTCCCCTTCGGCGCGGTCGCAGCCAGGTCAATTGCATCGACGCGCGCCAAGCGACGAATTGCAGCCGCATGCCGTTCCAGCCTCTCCTTGGTCAGGTGGCTCGCCTCGACAACAACGAGCGGTGCGACCGCAGCGGGCGGAACGTTCATTTCCGAACGTACCGAGCGGATGCCGGAGACGAGATCGATCAGCCAGTTGATTTCGCTGGCCGCGGTGTCATCGGCGTAGGAAGCAGACGGCCATTCAGCATGGCACAGCAAGCCCTCACGCGCCTGACCTTCGGCCACCGTCTGCGCCCACAGTTCCTCCGTCATGAATGGCATGAAGGGGTGCAGCAGCTTGTAGGTCTCATCGAGGATATAGGCGACGCAAGCGCGCGATTCCGTCTTGGCAGCCTCGTCCTCGCCGCTGAAGACCGGCTTCAGCAGTTCCAGATACCAATCGCAAACCTGGTTCCAGACGAAACGATAGAGGTCACCGGCCGCTTCATTGAAGCGATAACCTTCAATCGCTTCCGTCACATCGCGGATGGTCCGCGACAGTTCCGTCAGTATCCAGCGATTGATCGTCAGCGAGGCAGTTTCCGGGACAAATTTCGGATCGATCGCGACGCCGTTCATGCCGGCAAAGCGCGTTGCGTTCCAGAGCTTGGTGCCGAAATTCCGGTAACCCGCGATACGGGCCGGATCGAGCTTCACGTCCCTGCCCTGCGCCGCCATGATCGCCAGCGTGAATCGCAACGAATCCGCGCCATACTCATCGATCAGGTCCAACGGATCGATGACGTTGCCCTTCGACTTCGACATCTTGGCACCGTTCTTGTCGCGAACGAGCGCATGAACATAGACAGTATGGAACGGCTCGACCGGCGTCCCATCCGTGTCCTTCATGAAATGCAGGCCCATCATCATCATCCGGGCGACCCAGAAGAAGATGATGTCGAAGCCGGTGACGAGAACGTCGGTCTGGTAATACTTGTCCAGTTCCGGTGTCTTGTCCGGCCAACCGAGCGTCGAGAACGGCCAGAGCGCCGACGAGAACCAGGTGTCGAGCACATCCTCGTCACGCGTCAGGATGTCGCCCGGCGCAAAGTTTTCGAGCTTCTCCTCGACCCAGGCCTTCCAAGGCCCTTCATGGGCAATGTAATGCTGGATGGCGGCGTGCAACGCGTCTTCCTCGGTCTTCTCGACGAATACCTGGCCATCGGGACCATACCAGGCCGGGATTTGATGACCCCACCAGAGCTGGCGCGAAACGCACCAGGGCTGGATGTTTTCCATCCATTCGAAATAGGTCTTTTCCCAGTTCTTCGGGACGAAATTGGTCCGGCCTTCGCGAACGGACGCAATCGCGGGCTTGGCCAGCGTCGCGGCATCGACATACCATTGCTCGGTCAGGCGCGGCTCGATAGGGACCCCGCCACGGTCGCCATGCGGAACCGTGTGCTTGTGCGGCTCGACCTTGTCGAGCAGGCCACGCTCCTCAAACATGGCAACGATCGCCTTGCGGGCCGCAAAACGTTCGAGATTGTCGAGTGCCGAGATGACGGATTCGAGTTCGTTCGTTGCCGGCAGGCCTTCGAGGAAATCCTCGTTGCCGGCGAGTGTGATATGACCATCGATGGTCAGGATGTTGACCTGGCGCAGATGACGGCGCTTGCCGACGTCGAAGTCGTTGAAGTCATGCGCCGGCGTCATCTTGACCGCGCCGGTACCGGCGGTCGGATCCGGATATTCGTCAGCAACGATCGGAATAAGGCGGCCAACCAGCGGCAGCACAACGTGCTTGCCGACGATCGCCTTGTAGCGTTCGTCATCGGGATGAACGGCAACACCGGTATCGCCCAGCATGGTTTCGGGGCGCGTCGTCGCGACAACGAGATAATCGCGGGTTTCCCATTCCGTCGCCTTGCCGTCCGCGTCAAACGCGATCGGATGCTGATAGGTGACACCCTCTTCCAGCGGATAGCGCAGGTGCCAGAGGTTGCCCGCCATCTCGACCTGCTCGACCTCGAGATCAGAAATCGCGGTCAGGAGCTTCGGGTCCCAGTTAACGAGACGCTTGTCCTTGTAGATCAGGCCTTCCTTGTAGAGCGAAACGAAGACTTCGAGGACTGCCTTCGACAGGCCCTCGTCCATCGTGAAGCGCTCGCGCGACCAGTCGCAGGAAGCACCGAGACGCTTCAGCTGGTTGAAGATCAGGCCGCCGGATTCCGCCTTCCATTCCCACACTTGATCGATGAAGGCTTCGCGGCCCATTTCGCGGCGAGGGAGCTGGCGCTCCATCAGCTTGCGCTCGACAACCATCTGGGTGGCGATGCCGGCATGGTCCATACCCGGCTGCCAGAGAACATCCTTGCCGCGCATGCGCTCGAAGCGGACCATGATGTCCTGCAGCGTGTTGTTCAGCGCGTGGCCCATATGCAGCGAACCGGTAACGTTCGGCGGCGGGATGACGATGCAGAAGCTGTCTGCGCCAGGTTTTGCCCCAGCGCCGGCGCGGAAGGCGTCCTCGTCATCCCAGATCTTGGCGATGCGCGGTTCGACAGCGGCGGAATCATAGGTTTTTTCAAGCATTCTGGAGCCAAACTTGCTGGTTGATATCGGTGGTTTGTAAATCGGAACGAGGCATTGGTGTCAACAATAACAACAAAAAAGCCGCCAGTGTGTCGCTGGCGGCTTTGAAGGGGAAAATGCGCAGCCTACCGCCGTGGCCCGCGCGCAACGCGCTCGATTTCCTCGCGCACGAGGCGCTCGACGAGGGTCGGCAGGTTATCATCAAGCCATTCCTGCAGCATCGGGCGCAGCATGTCCTCGGCGATTTCGTCGAAGGAGCGACGCGCGCTGCTGTCGATGGCAAGCGCGAGGTCACCGAAGGAACGAGCAACCTGCTCGCCGACAGCCGGCGAAACGATGGCAGCGACGTCCTTTCCGGCAACGATTGCCGCCGGCTGGCTCTGCGCCTCGACGTGCTCCGGAGCAAGAGACGGCTGTGCGATAGGGGCTTCGATCTTTTCGACGATCGCAGCACTCGGCTGCGCCGTCGCCGTTGCGATCGGCGTGCTAACCGGCTCCGCCTTCACCTCAACCTGCGCAACCGACTGCTGCGACACTGGCGCTGGCGCCATGCGGGCCGTCACGGTCGGGCTTTCGATCTTCGGGCGCTGTAAGGTGGCGCTTTCCGGCTCGCGCAACGGCAGGGAATGCCGTTCGGACGCGGCGCGCACGCGGGCTGCGACATCAGCAAGGGAGAGCGGCGGTGTCGATGCGGCAACAACCGGCTTTTCGATCTCCGGCTGCGGTTCGCGCGCCACGATCGGCGCGGCTTGCGCGTGCTGCTGGACTTCAGCTTCGAACTCGGCCACAAGCGCGTCGTCGTCGATGGTCAGGTGGATATCGTCCGCGGCCTCGGCATCGTAAGCGTGCTCATCATAGGAACGGTCGTTGCGATAGCCGTCTTCCGGGGCAGGACCGAGATCGTTGGCCGGAAAGCCGGGAAGGCCTGGCTCGTTGCTTTCGATGATCTTGCGAATGGAGGCGAGAATTTCGTCCATCGAAGGTTCGCGCGCTACATTGGGCTGTGCCATGAATATCCCCGTTTCTGCGGTCGCATTGGATCGAAAGGTTTGCCGCGCAGTCGATGCGGACTGTATGCGAGTTCGGCGCCGAACAAAACGCCGCGAATCATCTACTCGGATTCTTGCACAGATTTGTTCGATCCGTCACCCGTCACCCTTGCAAACGCAAAGGCGCCGCCTCGGTAGCGAGCCACTTTCGCGATGATGTGACTGAAACGGAGTTGGTTCAGCGGCCATCCACGGTGCGCAGGCCGAACCAGGCATCCTTGACGGCCTCATAGTGCTCTTCCGAGCGATATTCCGCCACTTGGAGCCCTTGGCTTTTGATCGTCAGGTTTCCCATTGCCGCGAGCAGCGAATAGCTGGCGACCACCGCATTGCGCTGCGACGTCACGAGGGACTCCTCCGCAACCAGCACGCTTTGCTGTGCGTCAAGCACATCGAGCGTCGTCCGCTGACCAACCTTACGCTCCTCAATGACACCCTCCAGCGCCATGTTGGCGGCGCTCACCTGCGCCTTGTTGGCGGCGATTGATGCAATAGCCCCTTCCAGCTGTGCATGGGCCGTCACGATCGTCTGCTGAACCTCGGCGCGGGCGGAATCCACGAGAATGCGCTGCTGCCCCAACCGTTCCTTGGCCTGACGAATCTGACCGTATTCGGCGCCACCCTGATAGATCGGAATTTCCAGGCGAGCCGTGATCGCGGCGCTGGCCGTGTCCGTGCCACCGGTGCGGTCTGTCGTATTACGCGACACGCTGCCCTGCACCACGACACCGGGCAGCATCGTGCCCTCGGCCGATTTCACCCGATAACCGGCCGCATCGACATTGTACTGCGCGGCCGCAATCGTCGGGTTGTCACGCAGACCGGAGGCAACAGCCTGATCAAGGCTCTTGGGCATCGCTTTCGATGCGTTTGCCGGCTGCTTGACCGCCTTCGGCATGTCGCCGACGATCTGCACGTAAACGGCTTCGCTCTGCTTCAATTGGGATACGGCATTCGCAAGAATGGCCTGCGCCTGTGCCAGTTCGGCTTCGGCCTGGCTGACGTCGGTGCGTGTCCCCTCTCCCACGTCAAGGCGCGACTTCGCGGCGTTCAGCTGTTCCTTCAGGAAGGCAAGGTTACGCTTGCGGATCGACACGACCCGCTGGTCACGGGCGATATTCGCATAGGATTGGGCGGCGGCAAGAAGAATGGAAATCTCGTTCGCCTTCAAGGTCTCGCGACTTGAAAATACATTCGCTTCGGCAGCCCGAACGTTGTTGAGCGTCTGAAAGCCATCGAAAATCTGCTGGGTGATCGTGATGGTCGCGAGACCGGTCCGCACCTGCTCGGCAACGAGTGGCGTCCCGCGGCGCGGAAAGGCGAAGTTGGGAAATGCCTCTGTGCCGAGATGCGTCGCCGTGCCCTGCAGTGCCGCAGAAATCTGCGGACGATAGCCGGATTTCGCAATCGCCACGCCTTCATCCGTTGCCCGCAGGCCGGCGCGAACGGCGTTGAGATCCGGATTGTTCTTGTAAGCCTTGGCCATGGCATCGAAAATCGTGTCGGCAGAAACGACGGAAGGTGTCAGCCACAGAACTGAAGAAAGGGCGACCGCCACAGCCGCTTTATGCAGAATCGACACAATCACTACTCCGGTACGGAAGCCGGCATCACCAGACCTTCCCAAATTCGGCAAAGCCGCGGCGCTCCAAAACCGCGTCTGGCTGCGTGCATTCCACGATACAGGCACAGGCCCGCATTCAATCGTCCGCAGCCTCTCTTTGAAGCCGGTATTTCAAGCCACGACAACTGGATGAGCGGCCCATTGCCGCCCATGAACCGGAGAAACGGACATCACGTTGCCATTTCGCAACAATGCAATTTACACGATATAAATCAAATATTGAGCCCTCACTAGGAGGACCTTAGAATACGAATTCACGCGCGACGCGGAAGCCCGGCAGAGGCTTGACGGCCGTGTTGAACGCCAGCCGTTCCGAGGTCTTGCCGGCTTCGCGTGTATAGACGCGGGCGCGCGATGCGTTGCCGAAGCCGACCACAGCAACCAGACGACCACCGTCCTTGAGCTGGTCGAGAAGAGTTGCCGGGACAGTCTCGACGGCACCGTTGACGAAGATCACGTCATACGGTGCACCCGAGGCATGTCCGGCTTCCAGATTGCCGGTCACCACTTCGACATTGCCATAGCCCAGACGGCCAAGCGTCGCGGTTGCTTCGGCGGCAAGTGCCGCGTCGCTTTCGATGGCAACGACGGAAGCGGCAAGCGAAGAAAGAATCGCCGAGGTGTAACCGGTGCCGGCACCGATCTCGAGCACCCTGTCGCCACCGGTAATCGTCGCGAGCTGCAGCAGCTTCGCCATCGGCGACGGCTCCATCAGGTAACGACGGCCCTCGGTCGCGCCGGACAGTTCGACGTCCGTGTCGATATAGGCAAGCGGCTTCATCGCCGCAGGCACGAACTCTTCGCGCGGAACCGACATGAAGGCCGACAGGACGGTATGGGACGTGACGTCCGTCGTCCGAATCTGGTTGTCGACCATCTTGATGCGTGCTGCTTCGAAATTCATCTTGCCTGACCTCATGATCCGGATCGTCGTCCGGTTTGCGCGCATTGCCTTGCGCCGGATATGGCCAAGCTCATAAATCCGCGCATCAGCCGTTTCAAGCTATGGAATGCAGTTCTCGCAAAAAAGCAAGCTTCGCAACGCTGGTCGCACCGGTTCGAATATGGTTGCCAAGAATATTCGGGGGATATTCCGTCCGCTCCGATAGCATGCCCTGAACGAAAAACGGTCAGGCGCACAAAGTCCTGATCGTTAAGACCAAAGGCTGAACCGGTTGTTCAGCCTGAGGGCGCCGCCTCCAGGCCAACCAGCCCGATTTTCGTATAGCCCGCCCGCTGGATGAGATTCATGACCGTCATCAACTCACTGTAATCGACGGCCTTGTCGGCGCGCAGCAGGATGCGAGTCTGCGTGTTGCCTTCGGTCATCTTGTTGAGTTCGCCGACAAAATTGTCGCGGTTGGTTTCATCATTGCCGAGAGCAAGCGTCAAATCCGCCTTCAGGGTGACGAAAACCGGCTTGTCGTCACGCTTGGCAGGGGTTGCCGCCGATTGCGGCAGATCGACTTTCATGTCGACGGTCGCAAGCGGCGCCGCCACCATGAAGATGATCAGAAGGACGAGCATGACGTCGATGAAAGGCGTGACGTTGATTTCGCTGTTTTCGTCGAGATCGCCGGCACCTTCGCTGATTTTGCTGGCCATGGTCTTATCCGATCCGTGCGATGCCGGCGTCCGAATGCGCATGGCCATCAGCCTTGCGCGGCGCGATCCGGCGGGCCTGACGGAAGTCGAGGTCGCGGCTGACGACACGCTCGACGGCGGCCGAGGCATCCGCCAGGATCAGGCGATACCCGGCAATCGAGCGGGCGAAATAGTTGTAGATGACGACGGCGGGGATAGCCGCGACGAGGCCGATGGCGGTTGCCAACAACGCCTCGGCAATACCCGGGGCGACGATGGCCAGATTGGTGGTCTGCGCCTGGCTGATGCCGATGAAGGAGTTCATGATCCCCCAGACAGTACCGAACAGACCGACAAACGGGGAAATCGAGCCGATCGTCGCCAGCACGCCGGTGCCGCCGGCGATGCTCTTCCCGGCGCGGGCTTCAATACGCGAGACCTGGGATGCAACGCGCTCCTTGACACCCTGCGTCGAGACCACATCGAGAACAGCTTCGGACTTGGACAGTTCGTCGCTGGCGGCTTCGATCATCTGTGCCGCCGGCCCCTTCTTGGCGGCAAACGAAGCCCGCACGTCACGCAGGACGACGGCGTCGGTGAGAGCCCTTACGGCGCGCCGGGCCGCACGCTTTGCGGCAGAAAGTTCAAATATCTTGACCAGCAGGATCGCCCAGGTCGCGACCGATGCCAGTGCAAGCGCGGTCATCACGCCCTTCACGACGATATCGGCAGCCATGAACATGCCCATCGGCGACAGATCGTGCGGCAGAACCGGATTGGCGGCGGCTTGACCATCGCCCTGCTCGCCCTGAGCGGCAGGCGTGACGTCCGTTGCCGCGTCGGCAGGGGCTGCCTGTGTCGTCGCATCGGCGGGCGCAGTTTGCGTGGCCGTCTGGGCTGGAGCAGCCTGCGTTACGCCATCTGTCGTCACAGCCGCAGCGGGTTGCTGAACTTCGCTGCCGGCAGGAGCCTGCGTTTCCTGCGCGTGAAGCGCTCCGGCATTCGAGACCGCAAGCAGCACGGCCGCAAGCATGATCAATTTCGGCATAGCCCGGTTCGGCATGACCTCGTCCTTACCTATCAATCGCCCGGCTGCCCTTGGGAGAAGAGAGACCGTGAACACGCAAATCCTGAATTCGAAAGCCAGCATAAAGCGAACGGCCTCGACAAATGCGGCTTCATAAGACGAGTATGACCGAAAGACAAGGATTTGTGGAGTTATTTAATCAAGAATAACAGAATGCGGCTGCATTACCCATGGGAATCAGACAAAAATCGCTCAATCCGCGATCGTGGTGTCATCGAATCGACCGCTCCGCCAATCGTAGATGCGGTGACGAGCCCATGGACGACGCAACTGCTTCTCGGCCGAGATCAGCCACATTCCAACTTTACCTGTGTTGGTCGGCGGCTTTGCGTGAATCTCAACCGCACCGGAACGCCGCAGGCTTTGGCCGCTGAACAGCGTCGCACCGGACCGGCAGGTCAAAAAGCGCAGCATCGCCGGCGTGACAACGATGTCGGCCTCGTCGCAGGCAACACCGATAAAACGTGCATCATCCACCGTGATGATCTGCCACCCTTGGCTGGTCGTTGCAGCACAAATCTGCTTGGGCACGCAGGCGAAACGCCCAGGGGCGGAAGCCGCCAGAAGCTGGCGGATGGCGGCACGCGCGGCATCCTTGTCGATAGGCGGCCTATCGATTTTTGCTCCGGCGGTTTGCGCCATTTCTGGCTCCCCCGCCTCCGCATCCTTGAGAGCGAGATCGGCACGCTGCTTCGGCTTGTGATGATCGTCCAGATGAAGCGCACGCTGCCATTGCGAGAAGATGAAATCCGGCGGCTGGACGCGGGTGCTTGCCGCCGCACTTCCATCGATCATCGCAACCAGACGCCCGTCCTCGGCAATCACCAATACCGGTCGCGGCACGTCGCCTGCCCAGCCGACGACAAGCCCGATTGCGACAACGCACAGGCCCGAAACCGCAAGCCATGTCCTGAGGAGACAGGCCAGCACTCCGCCAGCCGCAATCAGCAGGAAGGCCGTCTCGGGAACCCGGCCGGTCGTCACCTGTCCGCCCCAGGACGAGACCATTGTGGCGATGGCGATCATCCATTCGATCCCCTTTCCCATCACCAGCAGCGGATAATGATCCAGCCCGAAAGGCATCAACAGCATGGCAAGCAGCGCGAATGGCATGACGAGAATGCTGATGACCGGCATGGCCAGCACGTTGCCGATCAGACCGTACGCCGCGAGGTTATGAAAATGGCCGGCAGAATAGATCATCGTCGACATGCCGCCGATGAATGAACTGAGCAACAGGCCGGCAAAGAATGCGCCGACGATTTTCAGCCCTTTCATCCGGGGATTCGCCGGCAGGAGATCGCGGTCGGGCCGTTCACGCCAATACGCATAACCCGCCACCAGCGCCCGCGTGGCAGCGAAGGACATCTGAAACCCCGGACCTGTCACCGCCGAGGGCGTCACCACCAGGATAATGATCGCCGAGAGTGCGACGTTGCGCAGACTGATCGATGGCCGGTCGAAGAAGACGGCAACGAGCATGATCGAAATCATGATCCAGGAGCGCACGGCGGAGACGGCTCCACCCGAGATCAGAATATAGAAGAAGACCATGACCAAGGCGCCGGCGGCCGCCAGCTTCTTGATCGGGAATCGGTGCGCCAGCCCCGGAACAAGGCTGAGCAGCGTTCGAGCACCGATCAGGAAGGTGCCGGCCGCCAGCACCATGTTGAGCCCGGAGATCGCCAGGACATGCGCCAGTCCTGCTTCGCGCAACGCCTCGATCGTCGGACGGCTGATGGCGCGCTCTTCTGCCGTCACCAGCGCTGCAGCAATCGCCCCGGCATCGCCGCCGATCGTTCCGCGAATCCGCGCTCCGATGGTTTCACGCCAGCGGGCGATTGTGTCAGCCACCTCGGCACGCAGGCGATCAGCCCAGCCCTTGTCGAAACCTTCAGGGGCGGCGATGGCTTTTGGCTTCCCATAAAAGTAGCCGACGGCGCCAATCCCCTTGAAGTAGCTGTCGAAGGCAAAATCGTTCAACCCGGCGAGCGCCGCGCCCGACGGGGGCGACAACCTTGCCCTGCCCTCGATACCGTCCCCGATCGGGATCGCTACGTCCCGGTTGCGCGAAAGGAGCGTGACCATCTCGGGTGGTCTCTTCAGTTTCGGATCGGCTGTCCCGGAAACAGCGACCGTATAGCGCCAATAGCCCTTGTCCGTCGTTTCCCGTCCCGTGACAGTCCCACGCACCATGGTCGTGACCGGCGTATCGAGCAGCACCGTGTCCATGCGCGCCGTTTCCCAGGCAGCGAGCATCATCCCGCCGACAAACAAAGCAGAAACTTGCGCTGCTATGCGCCAGACGCCGGGGGAGTGCCTTAGAAGGGTCGCTGCCATGATAAAAACGCAGAGCAGCAGTGCAAGTTTGAAAAGACCCGGCGTTTCGGGCAGTGAAAACCAGACGAGCGCACCCGCTCCGAGAAACACGGGAGCAAAGAGAAACGGATGACCGAAAGCCCGCTCCTGCTCCACCGCATCGCTGATCGCACCACGCCAGTGCGTTCGTAGTCGCTGCTGACGGGTCAGGATGGCGCGATGGAAAACCTCGGATTTTCGGGGTTTGTGCAGCGTTTCGGGGATAAGCAGCGCGCCTTCCCCCGCATCCGCGAGCGCACCGCGAAAGCGGCTGCGTGACACCAAAACTGGCTCCTGCCCCTCTTGCATGAATGCCGTTCCATCAGCCCCTGCCCGCAGTCAGTTTGCAACCCGACGAGAGCGAATGCAACCGTCGAGTTATACGCCTAAAAAAGCGGCAAGACTTTCATTTTCCTGATGGAAGTGCCGGATGAACCATCGATTATGGCATTGGACTTATTGGCTGAACGTGCAATTATTGCATTGCCATATGCCTAATTTTGCGTCGCACCATTTGCCTTTGGTTCAACTTGGCAGTTGTCATTAAATCGGATAGCAAATGGTCGGCGTTAATATCTGCGGCATAATTGTGTGCCAATTTGCTGCAAACGGAGGATCCCCATGACAGGAAAAAGCGCAGTTGTGACGGTCGACGGAAAATCGGTGGACTTACCGGTTCGATCGGGGTCGATCGGTCCGGATGTCGTCGATATCGGCACGCTCTACAAACAGACTGGCCAGTTTACGTATGACCCGGGTTTCACATCGACCGCGTCGTGCGAATCCAAGATTACCTATATTGACGGTGACCAGGGCGTGTTGCTGCACCGCGGTTATCCGATCGAGCAGTTGGCTGAGCATGGCGACTTCCTTGAAGTCTGCTATCTCCTGCTCTACGGCGAACTGCCCACCAAGGCACAGAAGCTCGACTTCGACCACCGAGTTACCCATCACACGATGGTGCACGAGCAGATGTCGCGCTTCTTCACCGGCTTCCGCCGCGACGCGCATCCGATGGCCGTCATGTGCGGCTGTGTCGGCGCACTGTCGGCCTTCTATCACGACTCGACCGACATCACCGATCCGCACCAGCGCATGGTAGCGTCGTTGCGCATGATCGCCAAGATGCCGACGCTCGCCGCCATGGCCTACAAGTACCATATCGGCCAGCCCTTCGTTTACCCGAAGAACGATCTCGACTATGCGTCGAACTTCCTGCGCATGTGCTTCGCCGTGCCGTGCGAAGATTATGTCGTCAATCCGGTTCTGGCTCGCGCCATGGACCGCATCTTCATCCTGCACGCCGACCACGAGCAGAACGCCTCGACCTCTACGGTTCGCCTTGCCGGTTCGTCGGGTGCCAACCCGTTTGCCTGTATCGCCGCCGGGATCGCCTGCCTCTGGGGCCCTGCCCACGGCGGCGCCAATGAAGCGGCGCTGAACATGCTCGCCGAAATCGGCACGGTCGACCGTATCCCAGAATATGTCGCCAAGGCCAAGGACAAGAACGATCCGTTCCGCCTGATGGGCTTCGGTCACCGCGTCTACAAGAACTACGACCCGCGCGCCAAGATCATGCAAAAAACGACGCATGAAGTTTTGGCCGAACTCGGTCACAAGGACGATCCGCTCTTGGAAGTGGCCATGGAACTGGAGCGTATCGCTCTGACCGACAGCTACTTCATCGAGAAGAAGCTCTACCCGAACATCGACTTCTATTCGGGCATCACACTGAAGGCGCTGGGCTTCCCCACGACCATGTTCACCGTTCTCTTCGCTCTTGCCCGCACCGTCGGCTGGATTGCGCAGTGGAACGAAATGATCGAGGATCCGGATCAGCGCATCGGCCGCCCGCGTCAGCTCTATATCGGCGAGACGGAACGCGATTACATCCCGGTTTCGAAGCGTTAAGCTCGAAGATCACCTATTGAAAAAGCCCGGTCAGAAATGGCCGGGCTTTTTTTCGTTGAGGACCTGAAGGACGATACGTGCCGCCGACTCACCGGGCGGCCTCTCCGTCGCCATGCGCTGCCAGACGGTACGGAACCCCTCCAGCATCGCTTCGCGCTCCGGCGTTGCCGCCGTCAATCGCTCCATCCAGCGTGACAGCGCGCCTGGCTTGATGGCCTCGTTCAGGTATTCCGGAACGACCGGATAATCGGCCACCAGATTGGGTATCGCCGCTGTCCAGATCTTGATCCGCTTGTGCATCAATCGGATGATCCAATCGGCCTTGTATGTGGAGATAACCGGGATGCCGCACAGGCCGAGTTCCAGAATCACCGTGCCGGACGCCGCCATCGCCGCATCCGCTGCCGCAAAGGCCTGCCATTTGGCGGCGGCGCC
The DNA here is from genome assembly GCF_001425605.1 of Rhizobium sp. Leaf453. GTDB lineage: Bacteria > Pseudomonadota > Alphaproteobacteria > Rhizobiales > Rhizobiaceae > Pararhizobium. Next base: position 245,718 of record NZ_LMRG01000026.1, read on the forward strand.
GACGGTGATCGCCGGCTTGACCGACCAGGACGCGGTGATCTCCCGAACAAGGGCTTCCTGCTTCGGAACTGTCGGAAGCAGGAAGCGAATACCGGGATGCCGAGCCCGCAATTCCGTTGCAGTTTCACCGAAATCCGGAAGAAGTCGCCTGATCTCGCTGCCGCGCGAGCCCGGGAGAAGCAGACAGGTCGCTGTATCCGCAGTCAGATTGCCATACTGCCTTGCGATCTGTTGTTTCCGCACCGAAAGCACATTGGCATCACTTGCCAGCCGATGGCCGACATAGGTCGTCGGCGGTCCGCCGAGGCGCTTCATCACCTCCGGCTCGAACGGCAGGACAGCGAGGACATGGTCGACATAAGGCCGCATCTTGACGGCCCGTTCCTCTTTCCACGCCCAGACGCTAGGGCAGACATAATTGACGATCGGCAGTTCCGGCAGTGACTTGCGCACGAGACGCGCAACACGGTGCGTAAAATCGGGACTGTCGATGATGAGCAGGATATCGGGCTTTGCCGCGACGATGGCGGCAGCGGTCTGGCGGATCCGCAGGATAAGTTTCGGCAGGCGCCCCAGCACTTGGGAGATACCCATGATCGACAGTTCGGAATAGTCGAAGAGGGAAACGAGGCCTTCCGCTTCGAGCCCTTCGCCGCCGACGCCGGCGAGGGACAGCTCGCTATCGACAAGCGGCCGCAGCGACTTGACGAGATCGGCGCCGAGAAGGTCGCCGGAAACTTCACCGGCGATGACAGCGAGCTTCAGCGGTCGGTCGCTCATCGCCCGCCCCGCAGCAGTTCCCGGTCGATGCCGGTAATGAACAACCCCGCCTCGTCGGCAAGCCGGATCATTTCGTCACGCTCCAGGACCAGTGCCCTGCCTGCTTCCACGGCGATACCGGCAAGGCCCGCAGCCTTCGCCCCCTTTATGGTCGATGGCCCGACAGATGGCAGATCGGCGCGCAGATCCTGCTGCGGTTTGCACAGTTTGACCAGAACACCCTTGCGACGGCTGGAGATGCGTCCATCCGCCTTCAGCTTGCCCACGCGCTCCAGCATGGCGTCGGTGCCCTCTGGCCCTTCCAGCGCAACGACTCGTCCGCCGACGGCGACAGCGCCCTGCCCAACATCGAGATGACCGAGCGCGATGGCTGCCGCCTCAGCAGCCTCGATATCCGCCAGATCTTCCGTTCCGGGCGCATAACGACCCAGAGTTCCGATCTCAGCCAGAAGCTCAGGAACGATCTCTTGGACGCCGATAACACGCGCGCCATTGGTTTCAATCAGTTCGATCGCCATTTTCAAAACGGCATCGTCCCCGCCTGAAAGCAGCGTGCTGAGCACGCTTGGCACTTTCGTCAGACTCCTGAGCGTCGGCTTGATATCGCGCCAGTCCGGACGGCGGCGGACAGCCCCCGACATCACGACACGACCGATCCCGGCCTCGCGAAAAACGCCGCTGATCGCCTTGAAATTGCCGATCCCGAGCGTCGCATGATCGAAGGAAGACCAATCGCGCTCAGATTCATTGGCGAGCGCGATGATGAAGGGATTTTCGCCGTGAAGCTTGGCCGCCTGCGCGACGTGCAACGGTAGCAGGCCGCCGCCAGCGATGATCGCCAGCCGGTCTTTGGTGTCTGGCCGGCTGTCTAAGCTCATTTGCCTCAGCCCTTGCTGCCCCGTGTCGGTGATGACAGGGCGCGATCACTCTCGGCAGCGATGAAATCGAGAATTTCAACGGCTGGCGGGCAATCGGCATAATCGTCGCGGATCGCGGCAGCATTCGCGCGGATCGATTCCGAACCCTCGAAGATCTGCTTGTAGGCACGGCGCACGGCGTGGATAACCGGTTTTTCGATGCCGGAGCGGCTCATGCCAACGACGTTGAGACCACCAAGCAGGCCCGGATTGCCATTCAGCATGCCATAGGGAATGACATCATAGGCGACAGCGGACAGTCCGCCGATGAAGGCCTGGCGACCGATGCGGGTGAACTGATGCACCGCCGAACCGCCGCCAAGAATGGCACGATCACCGACCGTGACATGACCGGCCAGCATGACGTTGTTCGACAAGATGATGTTGTTGCCGAGACGGCAATCATGCGCGACATGCGAATAGGCGAGGAACAGGTTGTTGTCGCCGACGATCGTCGTGCCACCATGCTCGACCGTGCCGGTGTTCATCGTCACACCTTCGCGGATCGTGCAGTTTTCACCGATCACGAGGGTCGTATCGACAGCGCTGTGGTGCACGCTCTGCGAATCTCCGCCGATGACGGCCGAGGGGAAGATCTTCGTACCCTTGCCGACCGTCGTTCGGCCAAGAATGACGACATGGCTGATGAGTTCGACATTGTCTGCGAGTGTCACCTTCGGCCCGATATGGCAGAAGGGGCCGACAACGACGTTGTCGCCGATCACCGCTCCGTCTTCAATGACCGAAAGCGGATGAATCTTCGCAGTGGAGGCAATCATGGTCAGGCGTCTTCCTTGCTGATAATCATCGCGCCGATATCAGCTTCTGCGACAAGTTGCCCGTCAACTTTTGCATCACAATGAAACTTCCAGATATTGCCGCGCTGCTTCTGCTTGACGACATGGAACTCGACACGGTCGCCCGGCACGACCGGCTTGCGGAATCGGGCGTTATCGATCGTCATGAAATAGACGAGATTGCTGCCATCGCCGGTCTTGCGCGCGCAGATCGCACCCGCTGTCTGCGCCATGCCCTCGATCAGGAGAACGCCCGGCATGATCGGCTGCTCTGGGAAATGCCCGGTGAAATGCGGTTCGTTGGCGGTAACATTCTTGATGCCGATCGCCGAGTTGTCGCCATCGATCTCGATGATCCGGTCCACCAGCAGGAACGGATAGCGATGCGGAAGCAGCTTCAGGATTTCCCTGATATCGGCCGTACCGAGAACGGCGGTTCCTGCTTCACTCATCATTGCCTCCCGATTTCTTCTGCCTGTTATGTGCCCGTGCGGTCATTTCCGCCACGTCTCTCAAAAAGTCGCGCATGGGGCGCGCCGGTATGCCGCCGTAGCGTTCTCCGGGCGGAACGTCCGCCGCGACACCACTCATTGCGGCGATCTGCGCCCTGTCGCCGATCGTGATATGACCATTTATCGCGGCTGCGCCGCCGATCAAGACGCCATCGCCGATGCGCGTGCTACCGGCGATGCCGACCTGCGCGGCAATGCCGCAATGACGGCCGACGCGAACATTGTGGCCAAGCTGAACCATATTGTCGATTTTCGTGCCTTCACCGACCACAGTGTCGTCCATCGCGCCGCGGTCGATTGTTGTATTGGCGCCGATCTCGACACGGTCCTGCAGGATGACGCGACCGATCTGCACAATCTTGATCATGCCGCCGCGCGGACCCGGCGCATTCCCGAAGCCATCCTGACCGATGCGTGCACCGGGATGAATGATGACCTCGTTGCCGACGAGCGCATAGAGAACGCTGGCCCCGGTCGAAATAGTGCAATCACGCCCGATCCTGACCCCCGGGCCGATGACGGCACCCGCCGCAATACGCGTCCCTGAACCGATATGGGCACCCGCACCGATGACAGCCGTCGCCTCGACTTCGACATCGCCCTCGATCTGCGCGGTCGGATCGACAAAAGCCGCCGGGGAAATGCCCGAAGAACCCGACAGATTCTGGACCGGACGCATGGCCTGCGGATGCAGGATCGACCCCGCCAGCGCAAACGCCGTATGCGCCTGATGCGCATTCGCGGTCAAGAGAACGGGGATATGGGAAGGAACGAGCGACGCAATCGTCTTGTCGCAGATGATAGCCGTCGCCTGACAGGTCGCTAGTTCATCGCGGCTCTTGCGGGACAACATATAGCATATATCGCCCTCCTTCGCCCGGTAGACGGGCGAAACTGACCGGGCGAGCCGGTCAGCAAGCATCTTGTCTTCGAGCGACGCACCAATCTGGTCCGCCAGATCACTCAGGCGAACCCCATCATGTGGTGGGAAGAACCAATTATTTTCCATGCTCAACCCCAGAACAGTTTTGGCAGGCAGTTCTGGACTGCAAGGATTAGAAGGACGACGAGATACCGAACTTCAGGTTCTGGATCCGGTCATAGTCTTCCTTGGCAACCGGGAACGCGTAGTCGACACGCAGCGGACCGAACGGCGATGCCCAGATCAGGCCGAGACCGACCGAGGCACGCAGCGAGGCCTTGGTGCCGACGACATCGTCATCCGCAGTCGTATCGACATCGTTGCCGTACAGCGTACCGGCATCGGCGAAGATCGCGCCACGGAAACCAGCGTCACGCGAGACGAATGGCAACGGGAATGTCGCTTCCGCCGAAGCCGTGAAGTAGGTCGTACCACCAAGGGAATCGCCGTACTTGTCGCTGCGCGGACCGATACCATTACGCTCGAAGCCACGGATATCGTTGCTGCCGAGCTGGAACTGATCGAAGACTTCCATCTTGCCGCCCGTGTTGAACACGTGACCTGCGGTCGCACCCAGAGACGCGATGAGGTCGGCGTCGTCGTTGAGCGTGTAGTACCACTTACCCTTGGCAGTCAGCTTGTAGAAGTCGGACGTACCACCGAGACCCGCATATTCCTGGGTCGCCGAGGCAAGAATGCCTTCATGCGGCAGGGTCGCATCGTCAAGCGAATTGTAGGTGAGCGTCTGTGAGATCGACGAGCGCGTCCATTCAGACTTGTTCACGACGCGGTCATACGGGCTCGAAAGATCGTCCGTATCGCCGTGATAGTCCATCTGGGTGTAGTTGTAACGGAACGTCGTCGACAGTCGCTCGGTGATCGGCGCGGTTACGCGCAGGCTGAAACCTTGATCTTCGTAGCTGTAGTTGTCGTCGTCGTAATCGTTCTCGTTCTTGAAGACGTCGAAGCCGGCGGCCAGACGATATCCGAGGAAATAGGGCTCGGTGAACGAAACGTTGTAGGTCCGGCTGTCCTCGCCGCGACCGGCGGCAAGACGGATATACTGACCGCGGCCGAGGAAATTCTTTTCCTCGATCGAGGCTTCCAGCAGGAAGCCGCCGCCGCTACCGGCCGAATAGCCCGCACCGATACCGAACGAACCGGTCGACTGATCTTCGACATCGACGACAACCACGACGCGGTCGCCGGCCGAGCCGGGCTGCGTCGAGATGTTCACGGTGGAGAAGTAGCCGAGCGCCTCAAGACGGCGCTTTGCCGAAGCAATCATTTCCTGGTTGAACGCATCGCCTTCGCTCATGTCGAATTCGCGGCGGATGACGTAGTCACGAGTGCGGGTATTGCCGCGAATTTCGATACGCTCGATATAGGCGCGCTCGCCCTGGTCGACGAGATAGTCAACAGCGATCGTGCGATTACCGAAATCGCGGTTGCCACGCGGCGTTACGCGAGCGAAGGGATAACCCTGCGCAGCGACACGCTTGGAGATAGCGGAAATGCTTTCCTGCACATCCTTGGCCTTGTAGATCGAACCTTCGGAGCTCTGAACGAGCCCACGCAGTTCGTCTGCATTGACGCCCTCGACAGTCGATTCGACGTTGACGGCGCCAAAGTCATAGCGCTCGCCCTCTTCGACAGTGATCGTCACCGTGTATTCGTTGGTGGCCTCATCGAGGACAGCATCCGACGAGACGACACGGAAATCCGCGTAACCACGATTGTAATAGAACTGGCGCAGCAACTCCTCGTCAGCGCGCAACTTATCGGCGTTGTAAACATCCTTGCGGCTCAGGAATGAGAAAATACCCGATTCCTTGGTCGCGATGACGGCCTCGAGCCGGCCATTGCTGTAGGCATTGTTGCCGACGAAATTGATAGCCGTGATCTTGGTGCGGTCACCTTCATTGATAACGAAGGCGAGATTGACGCGACCTTCGGCGATTGGAACGACCTGCGTCGTGACAGTCACGTCTTCGCGACCAATGCCTGCATAGGCATCCTTGATAGCCTGAATATCGTATTCTGCCGTCGCCTCGCTGTACGGACCGAGCGAACGGGTGCGAACGACAGCCTGCAACTTGTCGTCCTTGATCTTGCGGTTGCCGTTGAAGACGACCTGATTGACCAGCTGGTTTTCAGAAACCGTCACGACGAGCGTGCCACCGGAAACATTGATGCTGACGTCAGAGAAATAGCCTGTGGCGTAGAGGCGCTTCACGGAAGCGTCGATTTCAGCGTTGCTGAAGCTCTTGCCGGGAACGATGGTGATGTTAGCGCGGACGGTCTCTGGGCTGACGCGGGTAGCGCCACGGACTTCGACACGGCTGATGGTTGCTGCTTCTGCGACAGCTGCACTTGCAAGGGTTACAATGCCAGTCCCCGATGCGACCACACTAGCAGACAGCGCAAACGCCGACACCGCGTTCAAAAATCTTGAACCAGCTTTCATAAATCTTACCTTCTTCCCAATGCCCCGCAGCGAACTCGTACCGACTCCGGTCACGGTTGCCGTTTTAACCGCTTTTCCCATACAAGCAAGGTCGGACGTTAATTTCTGTTTACTTCAATTGAAACCGTGTCCTAACGGCCACTACAGATTTGTATTATCGTAAACAATTCCTTTCGATCAACCCATTGAAATCCCAACAAGCTGATCACCTCCAAGAAGACCGCACCACCGGCGCGAACCCCGAATTCCTAGCCCAGCAGCGAACTGATATCGTTCCACGTGGCAAACACCATCAGCATCAAAACCATGGCGAAACCGATGCGGAAAGCGATGTCCTGCATGCGCGGCCCGACGGGTTTTCCCCGCAGGGCTTCAACCGCATAAAACATCAGATGGCCGCCATCAAGTACCGGAACCGGCATTAGATTGAGAAGTCCAATGGAAACCGACAGGACCGCCGCCAATTGCAAAACGGCAGCGACACCGATCGTCGCCATCTGGCCGGATGCCTGCGCCACGCGGATCGGTCCGCCCAGCTGATCAGCCTTCATGCGGCCCAGAACGAGATTGGAGAGGTAGTCGAACGTGCCGGTGACGATATGCCAACTTTCGACCGCACCCTGCCCCACGGCCTCAATCGGGCCGAATGTCTGCAGACGGAAATTGCCGGTCTCCTGATTGGTCAGGATACCGATGATTCCCAATTCCATCTTGTTGCCGAACTGGTCGGTGATCTCGGTGCGCTGCGGCACCATCGGCAGGTCGAGCGTTTCACCCTTCCGCTTGATCTGAATGGTGATCGGCGTTTCCGGCCGCACGCTGACATAGCGCCGGACGTCATCGAAGGTCGTCACCGGCGTTCCGTCGATAGAAATGAGCAGATCTCCCGGCAAGACGCCGGCCTTCGCGGCGGCGCTGTTTTCCTTCACCTCGGCAACGACAGGATCGGCGACCGGCTTCCCATAGATCGAAAACAGCACGGCGAAGATGGCGATGGCGAGAATGAAATTGGCGATGGGACCGGCGGCGACCGTTGCCGCGCGTTTCCAGAGTTTCGCTCCCAGGAACGTCCGGCCGCGATCTTCCTCGGAATATTGTTCGAGACGGCTGTAATCGGGAACGCTGGCCGCGTCTTCGTCGCCGAAGAACTTCACGTAGCCCCCCAGAGGGATGGCGCAGAACTTCCAGCGCGTCCCGTGCTTGTCGGTATAGCCGAAGAGTTCCGGGCCGAATCCGACAGAAAAGGCAAGGATGCGGATACCTGACCAGCGGCCGACCAGATAGTGCCCCATCTCGTGCACGAAGACGAGCAATGTCAGAACCAGCAGGAACGGTACGATATAGCCGAGAATCAGTTGAAGCGTGTCGGCCAGATGAGCCATGTCGTCCCTCGATCAGGTATGCGAGGCCTCACGGCCCCAGCAGGATTGCCCCCACAGGCGCAGCCATTCCGCCCGCGGACACGACTTGCACAAGTGCAATCAGAAGCGCGGCAAAGCAGGCAAAAACAAGACCATCCACACGGTCCATGACACCGCCGTGACCGGGAATGAGTTTGCTTGAATCCTTCACGCCAAAACGGCGCTTGATATAGGATTCAAACAAATCTCCAATCTGGCTGAAGACAGAGAGTACAAGCGCCAGCAGCGGAATGATGGCCCCGTCCAGCGAAAAGTGGCTCATGTAGACCAGAACACCCGCGACAACGCCGGAAACGGTTCCCCCGATGGCGCCAGACCAGGTCTTGCCGGGTGAGATGCGCGGCGCGAGTTTCGGCCCGCCGATCGCCCTGCCGGTAAAATACGCCAGGACGTCTGTCGCCCAGACGACGGCGAAAACGAAGATCATCGCCAACAGGCCGATGTCGCTATCGCCGCGGATCGCTGAAAGGGAAATGCCGGTCAGCCCCGCGTAGACGATGCCCCCAGGCAGCCACCAGCTTCCGCGCCGGATGGCGGTCCAGATTGCGGCTGCGCCAACGAACCCTGCAAGCGCGAGCAGCGTCAGATTGGAATTATCGAGAAGAATCAGAGCTGCTATAACGACCTGCGACAGCCAGCCGAAGGCATTGCCTTGAAAGTCGGCTTCCGCCAGCCGCGTGATGGTCGACCACTCGTAATAGACCAGCAGCGCGATCGCCACCGAAAGAAGCTCAAACACGGTGCCGCCGGCCCAGGTCGCGCCAAGCGCGATGACGGCAAGCACGATGCCGGAGATGATGCGCAATCGCAGTTCCGTCTGCATCAGGAACCAACCGCCATTGTCGGCTGCGAAAGTCCGCCGAAGCGGCGCTCCCGTCCGGCATACGTCTTCAGCGCCGCCAGGAAGACCTCACGCGTGAAGTCCGGCCAGAGTTCCGGAATGAACAGGAGTTCGGAATAGGCCGCTTGCCACAGCAGGAAATTCGACAGCCGCTCCTCGCCGCTGGTGCGCAGCACGAGATCCGGATCCGGTATACCAGCCGTGTCGAGCTTGCTTGCAATGCGCTCCGGCGTGATCTGATCCGCCGTCAGATGACCTTCAGCAACGTCGATCGCCAGGGCGCGCATCGCGCGAGTCATCTCGTCGCGCGAACCGTAGTTGAATGCGATCACAAGCGTGATCCCGGTATTGCCGCGCGTTGTCTCCTCCGCCTCCAGAAGCAGGGGCAGGATATCGCCTCGCAGGTTCGTCTTGTCGCCGATGACACGAATGCGGACATTCTGTTGATGCAGATCGGCCAGATCGCGCCGGATGAACGCCTTGAGCAGCCCCATCAGATCGGACACTTCCGCCTCCGGACGGCTCCAGTTCTCCGAGGAGAAGGCAAACAGCGTCAGATAGCGGATTCCCACCTCGCCTGCGGTACGGACAGCCTCGCGCACAGCCTCCACGCCCTTGCGATGCCCCATCGTGCGCGGAAGACCACGCGAATTGGCCCAGCGGCCATTGCCATCCATGATGATGGCAACATGCGCAGGGACATTTCTAAGCAATGGGTTTGACATCTATGGTCCGATAAAACAGAGACTCGAAATCAGCAGGCTATACCTGCATGATTTCCTTTTCCTTATCGGCGAGCAAGCGGTCGATGTCGGAAATCATCTCATCCGTCATTTTCTGAACCTTGTCCGACTGGCTGCGGCTGATATCCTGCCCGATCTGGCCGTCCTTTTCGGCTTTTTTCAGGCTGTCCATGCCGTCGCGGCGAACGTTGCGCACCGCAATCTTCGCCTTCTCGGTATAGTCGTGAGCCACCTTCACCAGCGACCGGCGGCGCTCTTCGTTCAGCTCCGGCAGCGGGATGCGGAGATTCTGGCCATCGACGATCGGATTGAGGCCGAGATTCGATTCGCGGATGGCGCGGTCGACAGCGTTGACCATCGACTTGTCCCAGATGGAAACACCGAGCATGCGCGCCTCGGGAACGGTAATGTTGGCAACCTGGTTCAGCGGCACACGCGAACCATAGGCTTCCACCATGACCGGATCGAGCACGTTTGCCGATGCACGACCGGTCCGCAGCGAAGCGATATCGCTCTTGAACGCATTGATGGCACCATCCATGCGGCGCTTCAGATCACTCAGGTCAATACCTTCACTCATGGATCAAACTCCCGTTTATCATGGCGGCAACCAAGCCGCCCTCAAGCTCAATTGTCGGTAACGATGGTCGCCCGGCCGCCGCCGGTCAAGATTTCGGCGAATCCGCCCTTCTCGTGGATGGAGAAGACGATAATCGGAATGCTGTTTTCCCGCGCCAGCGCAACGGCGGCGACATCCATCACCGCGAGTCCCTGCTGCAGGACTTCGCTGTGCGTGAGGCGCTCGTAGCGGGTCGCAGTCGGGTCCTTCTTCGGGTCGGCGGTGTAGATGCCATCGACCTGCGTGCCCTTGAAGATCGCTTCCGCGCCCATTTCGGCGGCGCGAAGGGCTGCGGCCGAATCCGTCGTGAAGAACGGATTGCCGGTACCGCCGGCAAAGATCACCACGCGACCGAGCGACAGGTGATAGAGCGTGGCGCGCTGCGAGAAGCTTTCGCAGATTTCCGGCATGGCGATCGCCGACAGAACCACGGTATCGATGTCAAGCTTGCGAAGCGACGTCGCGAGCGCCAGAGCATTGATGACGGTTGCCAGCATGCCCATATGGTCGCCGGTCACGCGATCGCCGCCCTTGGAGGCAACAGCGACACCGCGGAAGATGTTGCCGCCGCCGACGACGACGCCCACCTCCACTCCCATCGCGCGTGCTTCGGCAATGTCGGAGGCGATGCGATCAGCAACGGCGACGTCGATACCGAAGCCCTGGTTTCCCATCAGTGCTTCGCCGGAAGCCTTCAGCAGCACGCGTTTATAGAGAGGTTTGGCCGGCATCGTCACTCCTGTCGAAAGGGGCACCCATGCAAGATGGTGCATGAAACTGATCTTTCATCCCTGCGCGGCCGTTATCGCCCCGGATAATCTCCGGGGGAGCCTGCGGCAATTGGATGATGATGCCGGATACACGAAGGGCACCGCGTTGTCACGCGATGCCCCGGATGTTTCCCACCAAGGATGGTGGTTTTCCCAATCAGGATGAAGAAATCAACCCTTGGCGACAGCCGCCACTTCAGCGGCGAAGTCGGTCTCTTCCTTTTCGACGCCTTCGCCGAGCAGGAGGCGAGCCATGCCTGCAACCTCGATCGGTGCGCCGACGGTCTTTTCAGCTTCCTTGATGGCAGCCTCGACGGTCAGGTCGGGGTTCATGACGAAAGCCTGCGACAGAAGAGCGACTTCCTCGAAGAACTTGCGCATGCGGCCGTCGACCATCTTCTCGATGATGTTGTCCGGCTTGCCCGAGGCGCGGGACTGCTCGATGAAGATGTTGCGCTCGCGCTCGGCAACAGCCGGATCGACTTCGGTCGAACGGATGGCGAGCGGGTTGGTCGCAGCGATGTGCATGGCAACCTGGCGGCCGATCGCGTTGAGCGCCGTCTTGTCGCCGGTCGACTTGAGCGCAACGAGAACGCCGAGCTTGCCGAGGCCGTCCGCCACCGAGTTGTGGATGTAGGTAGCGACAACACCGTCTTCGACGGACAGCAGAGCCGAACGGCGCAGCGTCATGTTCTCGCCGATGGTGGCGATCGCATCGGTGACGGTTTCCGCGACGGACTTGCCGGTTGCCGGATAGGTGGCAGCGGAGATCGCGTCGACGGTACCATTGGTTTCGAGGGCAACGGCAGCGATGCCACGAACCAGATCCTGGAAGGCATCGTTACGGGCGACGAAGTCGGTCTCGGAATTGAGCTCGACGACGACGGCCTTGGTGCCGGCGGATGCGATGCCGATCAGGCCTTCAGCAGCGGCACGGCCGGACTTCTTGTCAGCCTTGGCGATGCCCTTGGCGCGCAGCCAGTCGATCGCGGCTTCCATGTCGCCGTTGGTTTCGTTGAGTGCCTTCTTGCAATCCATCATGCCTGCGCCGGTCGTTTCGCGCAGTTCCTTCACCATTGCTGCAGTAATAGTGCTCATCTTTTTTGCCTCTTCGTTTGTTCGGCTGGCGCGCTGCCAGAAAACCGGCGCGTTACCAGGAGGATGTGGCAGGGCATGACCCCTGAATGTGACATCGTGATGAAAGTTTCATCGCGACGATTCGCATCTTTCGTGGTCAGCGTCAAAAGGCTCACCCGATGCAAAAGCACAAGGCCGTTCACTTCTTCAGTCGTAAACGGCCTTGTCCTGATTGTCTGAATGGAATGGCGGGCTGCTGCACAATTCCTTAAATCGGAATCGATTTAAGGATAAAATTATGCAGCATATCGAATGTGTTACAGCGACCTTTGCGCGTCATATCTGACGCGCGGCGCTGTACCCCGCCATCCTGCCTTATCAGGCTTCGGCAGCGACTTCTTCGAGAGCCGGCTCGAGCGGCAGGTCGGAAGCGGCGCCGAGGTCACGACCCGACGAGCTCTGCTGACGGGCGATGCCGTCAAGTGCTGCACGCGAGATCAGATCGCAATACAGTGAGATCGCACGCGAAGCGTCGTCGTTGCCGGGGATCGGGAAGTCGATCTGGTCCGGATCGCAGTTGCTATCGATGATGGCGACAACCGGGATGCCAAGACGCTTGGCCTCTTCGATCGCGATCGATTCCTTGTTGGTGTCGATGATGAACATCAGGTCCGGAACGCCGCCCATGTCGCGGATGCCGCCGAGAGCGCGGTTCAGCTTTTCGCGTTCGCGCTCAAGGTTCAGACGCTCCTTCTTCGAATAGCCCGAAGCTTCCGAAGCCAGAATCTCGTCGAGCTTGCGCAGGCGCTGGATCGAGTTCGAAATCGTCTTCCAGTTGGTCATCATGCCGCCGAGCCAGCGGGCGTTGACGTAGTACTGGGCCGAACGCTTGGCAGCATCAGCGATGATTTCCGATGCTTGGCGCTTGGTGCCGACGAACAGAACACGACCGCCCTTGGCGACAGTGTCGCTGACGGTCTGCAGCGCGCGAGACAGAAGCGGAACGGTCTGAGCGAGATCGATGATGTGTACGTTCGAACGATCGCCGAAGATGTACGGCTTCATTTTCGGGTTCCAGCGATGAGTCTGGTGACCGAAGTGAACACCAGCTTCCAGAAGCTGGCGCATGCTGAAATCAGGCAATGCCATGCCTTTTTCTCCTTTTCCGGTTGAACCTCCGCAAGGCAAACAGCACCCTCTTCAGAAGATGCCACCGGGTGGAATTGCCCGGATTTCTCCCGGACGATCCCAAACCTTACGTGTGGAATGCGGTGCCCATACCCGCTGTCGCCCGATAAATCAAGGGCGATGGCGCAAAATACTGCCGGGCAGACAGATGATGGCTACTTGCAGTCGCCTTCCTTGAACATTTCAAGGTTGGCAAGCTTGCCACTCAGGACGAAATCGCCGTAATCCATCGTCAGGTCACGGGTGATGCCGTTTTCATAGAGCTTGAACTCCATGCGGTAGATCGGCAGAGCGTCCCCTGACGCATCGTCGTTGAAATAGGAAATGGTCACCGGCCAATAGGGCTTGGCCGCCATCGCGCCGGCCTTGCCGGCATCGCCCGTCTCGACGTCGCTTGGAGCCGGCTCCTGGAGCTTGCCCACCATCGTCGTCGTGATCAGCGTCTTGTCGCCCGAATCGGATCCGTCGAAGATGCGGGACTCAAACAGTCTTTCGCCCTTCTTGGCGTGATCGATGACCTCGAGCATATGCTCTGTCGGAAACAGGCTCTGGGCGAGATCGACTTCGCGCTTGTCCGGCGATGTCAGGTCTACCTTCACGCCTTCCTCAGCTTCATGGGCAGAGCCACGCACCTCCTTGTCGAGCTTCTCGTCGGTGAAGGAGCGGGTCAGGAAGCGGAAATTGCCGTTCTTCAAGTCTTCGTAGGTCGTCGTCTGCTGATCCGTCAGCTTGATCTCTTCCCCGGTATCGACCTTGGTGACAAAGCGGAAACTGACGGTATAGCCTTCGCAGGCAGAACCGTTGAACTCATAGACCATGCGGCCATACATGCCCGAAATGCCGGAGCGTTCGGAGGCGTCTTTCAGTTCCAGGTCATAGACGGCGCGATGCGGCACAAGAATATTGGCCGAAGCAGCGGAAACGCCGCCGGCTGTCATGCCCGAAAAACAGACCCATGTCAGAACGACAGAGGCAAAGCCTGAACGAAACATCCGTTTCCTCCTGTTGGACTCGCCACCGATGCTATAAGAACACATCCGGCAAAAGCGAGGCATGAATGACCACGAAAGCGTATTTCACGACTTCATGAATCACGGCTTTGCATGCAGCATTTGATGGCAAAACACAACAATCACCGGAGTTATCCATGTCCGCAGAAATAGAAGCACGCATCAAGGAACTGGGAATCACTCTTCCCCAGGCCGCTGCTCCAGCCGCCAACTATGTTCCCTTCGTCATCAGCGGATCGCATCTCTACATTTCCGGCCAGTTGCCCATGGAAGACGGCAAGATCGCAGTGACCGGCCATCTCGGGGACGATGTCGATGTCGCCACCGGCCAGCGCGCCGCTGAACTCTGCGCCATCAACATCCTCGCCCAGGCTAAGGCAGCGCTGGGCGGCGATCTTTCGCGCATCCGCCGCATCGTCAAGCTTAACGGTTTCGTCGCTTCCAAGCCGACCTTCGTCGAGCAGCACCTGGTCATCAACGGTGCCTCGAACCTGATTGCCAAGGTACTGGGTGATGCCGGCATTCACGCGCGCGCTGCTGTCGGCATGGCCGCCCTGCCCCTGAATGCCGCCGTCGAGATCGACGCCGTCATCGAAATCGCTTGATCGGATTACAGACGATGACAGACCTGTCCTGGCTGACGGCCCAGCCCATTGCCCATCGCGGCTATCACGATCTCAACAAAACGATATGGGAAAATACGCTCTCGGCTTTCGCCCGCGCCGTCGAAAACGGCTTCGCGATCGAATGCGACCTGCAATACACCGCCGATAGTGTCCCCGTGGTCTTCCACGATGATGACATGCAGCGCCTGTGCGGCATCAAGGGCGATGTCCGCGCCAAGACCGCCGGCGAACTCGGCCTGATCGCCATCGGCGGCACCGCCGACAAGATCCCGACGCTAGGACAGCTTCTCCGGCTGGTGAAAGGCCGGGTCCCGATCGTGCTGGAACTGAAGGGCCGGCGGGGCGATGACGAAGGCTTCGCCGCCGCCGCGCTCGAAACGCTCGAAAGCTATGATGGCCCGATCGCGCTGATGAGCTTCGACCATTGGCTGCTCAAGGATCTGAAGGAACTCAGCGCCCCCTTCCCGGTCGGACTGACGGCCGGAGGGATCAACGAGGCCGAATTCGCCGTTCACGAAGAAGCGATGCAGCTTGGCCTTGATTTCATTTCCTATTTCTATCGCGATCTGCCAAATTCCTTCATCACCAAGCAGCAGTCGCTCGGACGCGCCATCATTACCTGGACGGTCCGTGATCAGGAGGCTGTCGAGCACACGTTCAAATATGCGGATCAGATGACATTCGAGGGTTTCGACCCCAAGGAAAGGCTCATCGCTTAGAGCATGACAGGCGAAGTCAAAATCCGCGTCGAGACATCCTTCCGGGATATTTCGAAGGAAAGCTGGGATGGGCTGTCGGGTGCCTCGAAGGGACAGCCCGGCGGTCTCTATAATCCGTTCATCTCGTATGCCTATCTGTCAGCACTGGAGGAATCCGGCTCTGCCACGGCCGAGACCGGCTGGCTTGGCCAGCACCTGCTGATGGAAGACGACAAGGGCGGCCTAGCCGGCGGCCTGATTTCCTACCTGAAGAACCACAGCCAGGGCGAATATGTCTTCGACCACGGATGGGCCGACGCGCTGGAACGGGCCGGCGGGCGCTATTATCCGAAACTGCAGTCCTCCGTCCCCTTCACACCGGCGACCGGGCCGAGACTGCTGGCAGCCATCGGCGCGGATACATCCGTGGTCCGCGACTCCCTCGCCGCCGGCCTTCAGGAACTGGCGCGGCGCCACAACGTGTCCTCCGCCCATGTAACCTTTGTTCCGGAACAGGAAATTCCCACATTCGAACGTGCGGGCTTCTTGCACAGGACCGATCAGCAGTTCCATTTCCTCAATGACGGCTACGCCTCTCACAACGATTTTCTGGAAACGCTGGCGTCGCGCAAGCGCAAGGCCTTGAAGAAGGAACGGCGGGCGGCGCTGGAAAACCATATCAGCATCGACTGGCTGACCGGCAAGGATCTGACGGAAAGCATCTGGGACCAGTTCTTCCGCTTCTACATGGACACTGGAGGCCGCAAATGGGGCCGCCCCTATCTGACCCGCAAATTCTATTCGCTGATCGCACAGAGCATGCCGGACGACATCTTGCTTGTCATGGCGAAGCGCAACGGCAAGTATATCGCCGGTGCGATCAATTTCATCGGCAGCGATGCGCTCTATGGGCGTCACTGGGGCGCGATCGAGGATCATCCCTTCCTGCATTTCGAAGTCTGCTATCATCAGGCGATCGATTTTGCGATTTCGAAGGGATTGAACCGCGTCGAGGCTGGCGCGCAGGGGGAACACAAACTCGCCCGCGGCTATCTGCCGACGACCACCCATTCCGCTCATTTCATCGCGCATCCGGGCCTGCGGCGTGCGGTGGCCGATTACCTCGAGCGGGAACGGCAGGATGTAGAGCAGATGGGTGACATTCTCACCGAACACAGTCCGTTTCGCAAAGGCGAACGGCAAGACATCGACGACTGAATTCCAGGATTATTGCAGAGGAGACACGCGGATGACCGGCGGCGCCTATGACACCAACAATATTTTCGGAAAGATCCTGCGCGGCGAGATTCCCGCCCACAAGGTTTTCGAGGATGACAACACGCTCGCCTTCATGGACGTGATGCCCCAGTCGGAAGGCCATGTCCTGGTCATCCCCAAGGCACCGTCGCGCAACATCCTCGACGCCGACCCGGCGACCTTGTCACCGCTCATTGCTGTAGTGCAGAAGATCGCTGTTGCCGCACAGGAAGCGTTCGACGCCGATGGAATCACCATCATGCAGTTCAACGAAGCGCCGGCCGGACAATCGGTCTTTCACCTGCATTTCCACGTCATCCCGCGCTACGAGGGTGCAGCGCTCAAGCCGCATTCCGGCAAGATGGAAGACGGCGGCGTGCTGGCGGCCAATGCAGCGAAAATCCGGGACGCGCTCTGACGAAAGCGCTCAAACAGCCTGCGGTTCACCGATCTTTTGATAGGCACTGTTCAACCTGCGCATTGTCACGCCTGACAGCGCGTAGGCTATCATGAACACGCCGACGCCTCCGATCATGTCAATCAGATGATGCCCTCCTTGGACGAGGATGGCCAACGCCATGAAGGCATTGAGGCAGAAAATTACCGGCATCAAAACGCGATGGCGTGGAACAAAACAGACGGACATGCATGCCATGACCGTATGGAACGACGGAAAGCCGATCAAACCAAGAACGTTCTTGGGAGAGAGGTAATCCACACCATCGCGGCTTAGGGCCAGCAGTGCGTCACCATAGGCCGGGGTGACCGCGATCGGAAATGCATCCAGAACCGACTGCGGTAGATCGTGGAAGCTTTTGGCCCCGAAATTGGGAAACAGCGCCCAGATCACAATCGCCATAAGGGCACCAATGACCCCAGTCAGCAGAAAGCGGTGCAATTGCTGCGCCTGCCCCATGAAGCCCAGCACCAGAATGATGACCAAGAGCTGCGGAAGAGACGTGAAATATACCTGGTACAGAACCGTCCCGAACCAAGGATAGTGCGATACCCAGATCAATAATGTGGGCCAATGATATCCCATGGCGTCATCGATCTGCATCAGAAAATCATCGATCGGCGCAAAGGTATTGGGAAGGAACATGTAGTTGAATATCGAGCCAAAAATGGTGAACAGCACAAACAATCCGGCTGCGACCAGAGCGAGTGCCAAGCGGCGTTCATTCCGAACGACGCGATAATATTGGCCCGTCGCAACCAGAAACAGTCCGACCGCAACGATGCCGGCATAGCCGGCAGCATCAACCCCTATATTCTTTGAATAGAGCAGCACGGCATCCAATACAGCCAGCGCCAAAAGAATCCTGACGACGAACCACTCTCCAGGCAAAAAGCGCATGTGCTGCTCCTTCGAAATCAGGCAACACATACTCCATGGCGTTTAAGATTCGCCTAAGCGCAGTTGTATTCTCCGAGCGTTTCTTAAAATCCCAATGCCCATAGGCCAATCGCCAGCACGGCGATTGCCGTGGCAATACCGATCGCCGGCTTTCGGCCACCGATGAAGAAGGCAAGCGCCCCGAGACCGACCGCGCCCAGCCGCAACCAGAGCGGCGAATGTTCCAGAACGCCCGTCGGATACAGGATCAGCTTGGCGATGACAGCGGCAACCAGGGCCGTCGCGACCGCCCTCACCCAGTTCAGCGCCTCGGAATCTTCACGCAACCGATTGCCGGCCAAGACACCGAGCCAGCGCCAGAGGTCGGTGGCAAGCCAGCCGGCGATTGCGATGAAGACATAAGCCCACCAGCCTTCCAGCACAGTCATGGCCGGACCTCCCTGCGGCCACGCCATTCGCGCTCCGCAAGCCAGGCAAGCGTTCCACCGACAAGGCCTGCGAGGAGAATATCGAACTCCGGGGCAATCCAGAAGAAGACCGGCCCTGCAACCAGCCCGATGACCAGCGCCACGTAGATGACCGGATGGCGCGCGGAACTCCAGATCGACGCCAGGAAATAGACCGGTGTCAGGAAGAACAGGCAGCCGGAAACCAGCGGTGGAAACTCGGCGACGAACTGGTAGACAACGGCCACCAGCAGCATATTGGCCAGAACCAGCGTGATGCCGAAGCCGGCGAAAAACGCGATCCGATGCTCCCTCGGCACCGTTTGCACCCGCTCCATGGCAAAGACCCAAGCGGTGATCGCGACGAAATGCGACAGGAACAGCAGCAGCCAGGTTGGCGTCTTCTGCGTACGGATCTCCGGAACGAGCGCTGCCACCATCGGCATCAGACGGATGGAGGAAAGAGTGACGGCGATAAAGGCCGTCAGCACATTGGCGCCGCCGAGGATCGAACTAACGAGGATGACC
Source organism: Rhizobium sp. Leaf453 (assembly GCF_001425605.1). Lineage (GTDB taxonomy): Bacteria > Pseudomonadota > Alphaproteobacteria > Rhizobiales > Rhizobiaceae > Pararhizobium. Next base: position 264,694 of record NZ_LMRG01000026.1, read on the forward strand.
TTGGCGGGCAGCGCCCAGACCACGCCGGTCATGAACACCACCTGTTCGACGGGAAAGCCCGCCTGGGCCGTGAAGGCGCAGAAGCCGACGAAGGACAGCATCAGGATCATGGCCGGCAGGCTGAAAATGCCCCTCATGCCGACAAGGAACCAGTCCCGCCCCGAGCCGCTCGTCGCACCCTCGTCCATCACACCGTCCGCTGCTTCATGTCATAAAAAAACAGTGCCGGGCCATTCCGCCCGGCACTGTCTCTGATCTGCACGTCTCTACTTCTTGCGCGGCACCTTTGGCACCGTGCTGCCCTTGCGGGGCGGTTCGGCCGCCTTCGCGACCGGCTCTTCGGTCACGGCGGCGGCCTTTGAAGCCTTCTTCGGCTTCGCCCGGCCCTCCGGCTCCGCACCGACGGTTTCCAGGTCCTTCGGCTTTACAGCCTTGGACGCCTTCTTCACCGGCGCGACGACCTCGGCCTTCGGCTTGATCTTGGCCGTTTCCGGAACGTAGTCGAGGAACAGGCCCTTTCCACCATCCGGCTTATCGCCGACCGTCACCTTGACGACGCCACCCTTCTTCAGCTTGCCGAAGAGGATTTCGTCGGCAAGCGGCTTCTTGATGTTTTCCTGGATGACGCGTGCCAGCGGCCGCGCACCCATCTTTTCATCGTAACCCTTGTCGGCCAGCCAGGCGATGGCTTCCGGCTGCAGGTCGAAGGTCACATTGCGCTCGGCAAGCTGCGTTTCCAACTGCATGACGAACTTCTGCACGACCTGATGGATCACCGGCGTCGGCAGCGAGGCAAACGGGATGACTGCATCCAGACGGTTGCGGAATTCCGGCGTGAACAGACGGTTCAGTGCCTCGACATCCTCGCCTTCGCGCTTGGACGAACCGAAGCCGAACGCAGCCTTGGCCATTTCCGAAGCGCCCGCATTGGTCGTCATGATCAGGATGACGTTGCGGAAGTCGATCTTCTTGCCGTTGTGATCCGTCAGCGAGCCATGATCCATGACCTGCAGCAGGATGTTGAACAGGTCCGGATGCGCCTTCTCGATTTCGTCGAGCAGCAGCACGCAATGCGGATGCTGATCGACACCATCGGTCAGGAGACCACCCTGGTCGAAACCGACATAGCCGGGAGGTGCGCCAAGCAGCCGCGAGACCGTGTGGCGTTCCATATATTCCGACATGTCGAAGCGCAGTAGTTCGACGCCGAGAGACGATGCCAACTGCTTGGCAACTTCGGTCTTGCCGACGCCGGTCGGGCCAGAGAAGACATAGGAGCCGATCGGCTTGTTCGGTTCGCGCAGGCCGGCACGCGCCAGCTTGATCGCTGAGGACAAAGCCTCAATCGCCAGATCCTGACCGTAGACGACCGACCGCAGTTCCTTTTCCAGGTTGGCGAGAACGGTCTCGTCGTCCTTGGACACGGTCTTCGGCGGAATCCGGGCCATCGTCGCGATCGTCGCTTCGATCTCTTTCTCGGTGATCAGCTTGCGGCGCTTGCCGACGGGCAGCAACATCTGGGCCGCACCGGTTTCGTCGATCACGTCGATCGCCTTGTCCGGCAGCTTGCGGTCGTTGATGTAGCGCGCCGAAAGCTCGACAGCCGACTTGATCGCCTCGTTCGAGTATTTCAGCTTGTGATAGTCCTCGAAGTAGGGCTTCAGCCCCTTCATGATCTCGATGGCGTCATCGATGGTCGGTTCGCTGACGTCGATCTTCTGGAACCGGCGCACGAGCGCGCGATCCTTCTCAAAGAACTGGCGATATTCCTTGTAGGTGGTCGAACCGATGCAACGGATCGAACCGGACGACAGCGCCGGCTTCAACAGGTTGGACGCATCCATCGCGCCACCGGAGGTCGCACCAGCGCCGATCACCGTATGGATCTCGTCGATGAACAACACGGCGCCCGGGAACTCCTCGAGTTCCTTGACCACCTGCTTCAGGCGCTCTTCGAAGTCACCTCGATAGCGGGTGCCGGCGAGCAGCGTGCCCATGTCCAGCGAGAAGATGGTCGCATCCTGCAAGGCTTCCGGCACGCGCTTCTCGACGATGCGCTTTGCCAGACCTTCGGCGATCGCCGTCTTGCCCACGCCGGGGTCGCCCACATAGAGCGGGTTGTTCTTCGAACGGCGGCACAGGATCTGGATGGTGCGGTTCACCTCGGCATGACGGCCGATCAGCGGATCGATCTTGCCGACCTTGGCCTTCTCGTTGAGGTTGACGCAATAGGCGGTCAGCGCGTCCTGCTGCTTCTTAGGACCGCCCTCCTCCTGCTCGCCGCGCGAGGCCTTCTGCTCGGATTCAGGCTCGTCGGCGCCACGTGGTGGACGCGCCTCCGATGCACCCGGCCGCTTGCCGATCCCGTGCGAGATGAAATTGACGGCGTCGTAACGCGTCATCTCCTGCTCCTGCAGGAAATAGGCCGCGTGGCTTTCGCGCTCGGCAAAGATCGCGACGAGCACGTTGGCGCCGGTCACTTCTTCGCGTCCGGATGACTGTACGTGGATAACCGCGCGCTGGATGACGCGCTGGAATCCGGCCGTCGGCTTTGAATCCTCGTCGTAACCCGTCACCAGGTTGCCGAGTTCGTTGTCGACGTAATCGGACACCGTCTTGCGCAGCGTATCGAGATTGACGTTGCACGCGCCCATGACGGCCGCCGCGTCGGCATCATCGATCAATGCCAGCAGCAGATGCTCCAGGGTCGCGTATTCATGATGGCGCTCATTGGCCAGCGTCAGGGCCTGGTGCAGGGCTTTTTCAAGACTTGTTGAAAATGTTGGCACGTCAGTTCCTCATTTCTTTTCCATGACGCATTGCAGCGGATGCTGGTGTTCGCGCGCGAAATCCATCACCTGCGTCACTTTGGTTTCGGCAACTTCGTAGGTGAAGACGCCGCATTCCCCCACGCCGTGATTGTGAACATGCAGCATGATCAGTGTTGCCGCTTCGCGATCCTTCTGGAAAAAGCGCTCCAGGATGTGGATCACGAATTCCATTGGCGTGTAGTCATCATTCAAAAGCAGAACGCGGTACAGGCTCGGCTTCTTGGTCTTCGGCTTTGTCCGCGTAATGACAGACGTGCCGCGGTTGGTATTCGAACCATCCCCGTCGCTGTCATTTTGCATCCGGACCGGCATGGCGATCATTCTACTTCATTCCCTTGTCGAGCCGCAAATGCCTCGGCGACAATCCCGGCCTGTTCGTGACACATAATCTAGTGGTTCTTTTTCGGATTTTAAGGCTGTTCTTCTGCACTGCAATCATATTTGCATGATCTGGTGCGAGAGTGACCAACTTTCTTGGGGCATTTCCGAGTGCCAACAAAGAAAAACCGGCCGCGGAGGGTCGCGACCGGTTTCTCAGAAATTCGGAATTGCCTGATGGCAATATCAGGCGGCAGCGGCAGCCTTGACGGCGGCGGTCGCCTTGGCAACCGGGGCTTCGTATGGCTTGTAGGTGTCCTTGGCGAGGTCGGCATACATTTCGCCGAGCTTCGTCGCCTCTGCAACGTAGCCCTCATAAGCGGACTTGACGTAGTTCGTCTGCAGCTCGAAGGCGGCTTCGACACTCTTCACCGAGCTGATCTTTTCGATGTGCGCGACGCTGTCCTCGAATGCCTTCTTCGAGTAGTCGGCGGCTTCGGTGGCGATCGCCTGGAAGGCCTTCGTCAGCGCTGCGTAACTCTTCAGCAGCGTGTCGATGTTTTCTTTGTTCTTCTTGTTCGCATCTTCGAAATTGAACATCAGGGTGCTCCTTTTTTTGATGGCCCACGATTGTGACAATTTATGTGCACCGCACAATAAAGTCAATATACACGTGCACCGCAATAAAACCCTATGATTGCAACGTCTTGATGAAGGCTGGACGAAAATTGCCGACTTTTAACCGAAAAATAAACCAAAAGTATGACTTTATGCAAAAACCCGGCCTGGCAAGCCAGAACCGGGTTCAAATCACCACGCAACCTTTACAAGCAATTAAAGGTCGATATCGAGAATAGCCATCGAAAAGTTGTAGGAGAGTTCACCATCTTCCTCGTCGCGGAAAACGACGCCGAGAAACTCGTCGCCCAGGTAAACCTCGGCGGATTCGTCCTTCTTCGGCCGCGCCTTGACGATCATAGACTGATTGAACGTGCGCTTGAAATAGGCTTCCAGCTTTTTGATTTCTTCGGGCTTCAAGTCATTTCTCCATAGCGGTTTGATTTGCGCCGCTTCTCGCACAGAGCTTCAATCGGTGTAAACCCCTGTCCGCCGCCAGCCGGCGATGGACGATCAGATTTCGAAGGAAACGAGCAGTTGATCCATGGAGCGGGACGGTTCGGAGCACCCGGCCTCGCCCACGACGCGCGCGGGAACGCCGGCAACGGTGGTCTTCGGCGGCACCTCCTTGAGCACGACGGAACCAGCCGCGACGCGCGAGCAATGACCGATATGGATGTTGCCGAGGATCTTTGCACCGGCGCCGATGAGAACACCGTTGCCGATCTTCGGGTGACGGTCGCTGCCTTCCTTGCCGGTACCACCGAGGGTGACGCCATGCAGGATGGAGACGTTATCGCCGATCACGGCGGTTTCGCCGACGACGAGACCGGTCGCGTGATCAAGGAAAATGCCCTTCCCCACCCGCGCCGCCGGATTGATGTCGGTCTGGAAGACGGATGACGAGCGGCTTTGCAGATAGAGCGCAAAATCGCGGCGGCCACGATTCAGCAGCCAATGTGCCAAACGATGCGTCTGGATCGCATGGAAACCCTTGAAATAAAGGATCGCCTCAAGAAAACGGGTGCAAGCGGGGTCACGGTCATAAACCGCCTGGATATCGACGCGCAGGATCGAACCCCATTCCGGCCAGTCCTCCAGCATTTCGGAGAAGGTCTGGCGCAGCAGGTTTGCCTGAAGATCGGGATGATCGAGACGTTCGCAGATGCGGTAGATGACGCTGTCTTCCAACGAGCGCTGGTTGATGATGGTCGAATAGAGAAACGCCGCCAGCAACGGATCCTGCTGGGCCGCGATCCGGGCCTCCTCCTGCAGACTGTCCCAGATCGGGTCCATGGTCTTCACGGTCTCGGTCGGGCGTAGATCAGTCCTGGCGACCATTGCCGCTCTCCTTCGTCTTCATCGGTCTGTCAGCTTATAGGGCAAATCGCGCCGGATATAAATGGCCCCGGCTGAAATGACACAATGTGCCCTTGATCATCTCAGGGGTGCCCAATCCCGGCAAGGAAGTCCAGGGCGGCCTTCTTGAACACCCTATCGCCGACCGCCAGCATGTGGTCGCGGCCGGGTATATCCAGCGCGATCGCATTCGGAATAAGCACCGCCAGTTCCTGGCCGGAACCGGCAATATCGTCCTTCGTGCCGACGCCGATCAAGACGGGAACATCGATCTTCGCGATGTCTTCCGCCGAGATCAGGTCACGGGATGTCTGTATGCAGGCCGCAAGCGCCAGCCTGTCGCTTTTTGTCTGGTCGGCAAAGGCGCGGAACATGCGACCGCGCGCATCCGTCACAACATCCAGCGATGGCGCCAGCAGGGCATCGGCGATCGGATCCCAGTCCCCGACCCCGGTGACAAGACCGATACCAAGCCCACCCAGAATGAGGGAGCGAACCCTGTCGGGATATTTGAGCGTCAGATAGGTCGAAATGCGCGCGCCCATCGAATAACCCATGAGATGGGTATCGGGTATGCCGAGGTGATCGAGCAATGCGACCGCATTGGCCGCCATCCGCCGGATATAATAGAACTGCGGGTCATGCGGCTTGCTGCTGGCGCCATGTCCGGGATTGTCGAGCGCGATGACACGGTAACCGGCGTCGCCCAGCGTCTTCAACCAGCCCGGATAGACCCAATTGACATTGGCGCTGGAGGCGAAGCCATGGATCAGGAGAATGGGCTCACCGGACGGGTCCCCCTCATCGAAATAGGCGATATCCAGCCCATCATGGCGGAAGGTGGAAAAAGAGGGCGGGTTCAGATTCATGGCGAGCAGTCCTGTTTTGCGCAGAACCTAAGACACCTGCCCTGCGACGAAAACCCCGCAGCGCCAAAAAACGCGGGGGCGCGGCATCTTTGCAGCTACACTTTTGACGCAAAACTTTCTATGGTGCCGCCGAATTCGACCTTCTTTCAGACGACGCAAGTGGAGCAGCATATGGCCGGTCACGGTATTCCTCATTTCCAGAACGACGGCGGTCACGCGGTGATCGAGATCGGCGTGAAGGAATTCATGTGCACCGGCGCGTCCGTGCCCTACGACCACCCGCATATCTATATCGACATGGGCGACGATAACGAGAAGGTCTGTTCCTATTGCTCGACACTCTACCGCTACAATGCCAAGCTTCATGCCGACCAGACAGTGCCTGATGGCTGCACTTTCAACACCAAGGCTGCCTGAGCGCATCCGGCGAAACGTACGATCATGACGCAAAGCGGGCCGGTCGCGATTGTTGGAGCCGGGATCGCCGGACTGACGGCTGCCCTGAGTTTCGCGTGCAAGGGCATAGCCGTCGATATCGTCGACCAGCGCCCGGCACTGACAGAGGTCGGCGCCGGTCTGCAACTGTCTCCCAACGCGACGCGTATTCTCGACCGGCTCGAGCTGGCATCAAGGCTTGAGCAGGTTTGGAGCGAGCCGACATCGGTCAATCTCGTTGATGGCGCTTCGCTACGCACGGTCGCTTCCGTGCCGTCGGGCAAATTTGCGCGCGATCGCTGGAATGCGCCCTACGGCGTCCTGCACCGGGCCGATCTTCAAAAGATTCTTCTCGATGCGGTCGAAGCCAATCCACTCTGCCGCGTGCATCTTGGTATCAGGATCGAAGGCGGTGCACGCGAAGCCATCTCTGGCCTGCTCGGCGCGAAACCGAGACTTGTCGTCGGTGCCGACGGCGTCTGGTCACGCCTGCGCAATGAGGTCCAAGGTGCTGGCAAAGCAATATTTTCCGGCAATGTTGCCTGGCGCTTTACCTTAGGGGAGGCGCTGGCTCCCCCTGCCCTTGATTTCACCAAGGTGACCGCCTTTCTCGGCGGCGGCGCCCACCTTGTCGCCTATCCGCTGCAGCGGACGCGCAACTTCAATATTGTTGCGATTGCAAGCGGCCGCAGCACTGGCGAAGTGCGGGATGTCTCGCCGGCGCCCGAAGGCACGCGAGACGATTGCATCGCTGCTTTTCGCGGCTGGCATCCGCAAATCATCGAGGCGCTCGGCAAGGCAGAAGCACCGACCCTCTGGCCACTCTACCAAGTTACCGACGGCGGCTGGAACCAAGGCGATGATATCATTCTGATTGGCGACGCGGCCCATGCGATGATGCCGTTCGCCGCCCAAGGCGCGGCGATGGCAATCGAGGATGCTTTCGAGCTTGCCTCCTTCATCTCCAGAGACCTGCCGCTTGCAGCGTATGTGGCCCACCGTAAGGCGCGGATCGGGAAGGTTCGCGCGCGCGGAAATTTCAACCGTTTTGCCTACCACGCGCGGGGCCCGGTCAGGCTCGGCCGCGATCTCGTGCTGTCACTGCGGCGGCCGGAACGCTTGGCCGCCGATTTCGATTGGCTCTACGGCTATGAGCCGCAGGACTGAGCGACAGCCGTCAAAGCGCCCGCGCGGCCGCAAAACCGGCCTCGATATCCTGGCGCAGGTCGGCCACGTCCTCCAGACCGATCTGAAGCCGGATCACCGGCCCTTCCGTCGGCGCCTTGCAGATGCGGCGGTCGGAAAGCCCGACATGGACGGCGAGGCTCTCATAACCACCCCATGACCAGCCGAGACCGAAGATCGACAGGGCATCGAGGAAGGCATGCGCCTTCGGTTTGAACTGCTCAGGACTATCCACCTTGAGGACGAAGGAGAAAATGCCGCTGGAGCCGCTAAAATCCCGCTTCCACAAATCATGTCCCGGAAAACTCGGCAAAGCCGGATGCAGAACGCGCGCAACATCATCGCGCTCTTCCAGCCAGCGGGCAATGTTCAGCGTACTTTCCTGATGCCGCTCGAGCCGAACGCCCATCGTGCGCAGGCCCCGCAGGATCTGGTAGCTGTCGTCGGGCGCGCCGCAGATGCCGAGCGCGATATTGGCCTCGTGCAACTGCTCCCAATGCTTGGCATTGGCGGAGACAGTGCCCATCAGAATATCGGAATGTCCGGACGGATATTTGGTCGCGGCGTGAATTGAGATATCGACACCGTGATCCAGCGGCTTGAAATAGAGCGGGGTCGCCCAGGTATTGTCCATCGTCACCACACAGCCGTGGCGATGGGCAACGGTCGAAATCGCCCGAATATCCTGCATTTCGAACGTGTTGGACCCCGGCGCTTCCGTGTGCACCAGCCTGGTGTTCGGCTTGATCAGGCTCTCAATACCTGCCCCGATCATCGGATCGTAATATTCGACGGTGACGCCCAGCCGCTTCAACATCGTGTCGCAGAAATGCCGGGTCGGGAAATAGACGGAATCGACGATCAGGGCGTGATCGCCCGCCGACAGGAAGGCCAGGAACGGCACGGTGACGGCGGCAAGACCCGAGGGCACGAGGATGGTTCCTGCCGATCCTTCCAGCGCATCGATCGCCTCGCCGAGAGCGTCGGTCGTCGGCGTCCCGCGCGTGCCGTAGGAATATTTCTGCCCCCGCGTTTCCATCGTTTTTGCGTTTGGAAACAACACCGTCGAGGCATGCACGACGGGCGGATTGACGAAGCCATGATAGTCAGAGGGGGAATTGCCGATATGCGACAGCCGCGTGTTCACGCCGGCGCCGGCGAGGAAGTCTTTCTTGTCACTCATGGGAATGTCCGATTATGCGAATTCATGGTCCGGCACTTTTCGGCGCGCCGCGCCAACGGGTCAAGAGCCAGTCCGATCAAAACCGATAAATCGCAAAAACAATGCTTCTGGCCGTTTTTTAAACAGAAAACTGCATCCGTCCCAAGAACACTGCCTAAACATGTGGCGTAGTTAACGATTATTGCAGGACGGCTCAGAAAATCGGCAACGTGTCTTGACCCTGCGCTGTTTTGAGCATGAGATAGACGGTACTCGCGCCAGGAGGGTGGCGGGGGCCGCGCTTGCGCTGACACAGGCAGCAGGCGCGGGACAAGAACAAAGACAACAGAAAAAGGTTCTAAAAATGGCAAAACGAATTCTGACAGCGCTGATCGGCGCGGCCGTCATGGGGATTGGCAGCCAGGCATCCGCCGGCACTCTCGAAGATGTGAAGGCCAAGGGCTTCCTGCAGTGCGGCGTGAACGCAAACCTCGCCGGTTTCGGCGCGCAGGATTCTTCCGGCAATTTCGCTGGCCTCGATATCGACCTCTGCAAGGGCATCGCTGCAGCCGTTTTCGGTGATGCAACGAAGGTGAAGTACACCGCGCTTTCGGCGAAGGACCGCTTTCCTGCTCTCCAGTCCGGTGAAATCGATCTGCTGGCCCGTAACACGACCTGGACCGCCAGCCGTGATTCGCAGCTCGGCTTCGATTTCCGCGTCGTCAACTATTACGACGGCCAGGGCTTCATGACCCGCAAGGACCTCAACGTCAAATCGGCGCTCGAACTATCCGGCGCCGCCGTCTGCGTACAGACCGGCACGACGACCGAACTGAACCTCGCCGACTACTTCAAGGCCAACAACCTGCAGTACAACCCGGTTGTCTTCGAAAAGCAGGAAGAAGTCGACGCCGCTTACAACGCCGGCCGTTGCGACGTTTACACCACCGACCAGTCGGGCCTCTATTCGATCCGCCTGTCGCTGTCGAACCCGGCCGATCACGTCATCCTTCCAGAAATCATCTCGAAGGAGCCGCTCGGCCCGGCCGTTCGCCAGGGCGATTCGAAGTGGTTCGATATCGTCTCCTTCACACACTACGCCATGGTGACCGCTGAAGAATTCGGCATCACTCAGGCCAATGTCGAAGAGATGAAGAAGTCCGCCAACCCGGACATCAAGCGCTTCCTCGGTGAAGAAGAAGGCTCGACCATCGGTGCCGACCTCGGCCTGTCGAAGGATTGGGCTGTCCAGATCATCAAGGCTGTCGGCAACTATGGCGAAGCCTTCGAGCGCAATGTCGGCCAGGGCTCGAACCTGAAGATCGAGCGCGGCCTGAACGCCCTGTGGACCAAGGGCGGCCTGCAGTACGCTCCGCCGATCCGCTAATCGGTAAAGACGACCCGGAAGGCGGTTTGCGCCGCCTTCCGTATTCTAAAAATAACGCCCGAAAAACAGGGCGAGAAAACAGGGGATAGGTATGGCAGTATTGGGCCTCAGCGATGGGGAGCGCCATCGCGCATCATCGATACTTTATAATCCGGAATACCGGAGCTACTTTTTTCAGGTCCTGACGGTTCTGGTCGTTGTCTGGCTGATTTATCAGGCCTGGAGCAATGCCGCCGAAAACCTCGCCCGGTCCAACATGACCGCCGGTTTCGGTTTCTTGTCCGCACGTGCCGGTTTCGATCTTGGCCAGTCGCTGATCGAATACACATCGGACTCGACCTACCGGCGCGCACTGCTCGTCGGCTTCCTGAATACGCTGCTTGTCGGCTTTTTCGGCATCATCACCGCGACCATCGTCGGCCTGCTGGTTGGTGTCGGTCGCCTGTCGAACAACTGGCTCATCGCCCGTCTGTGCACGGTCTATGTCGAAATCTTCCGCAATATCCCGCCGCTGCTGGTCATTTTCTTCTGGTACAAGGGCGTTCTGGCGATCCTGCCGGATTTCAAGCAAATCCGCCAGTCGGTACAAGACGCGAAAGCTGCCGACCCGAGTGTCGTCGATCCCTCCTTCATCATCAGCAACCGCGGCATCAATTTTCCCAACCCGATCTTCGAACCGGGCTTCAATGCTGTCTGGCTCACTCTGGCGATCGGTATCGTGGCCTCGATCGCCTTTTCGATCTGGGCGAACCGACAGCAGATGTCCACCGGCAAGCGTCCACCTGTGCTCCTCGTTTCGCTCGGCCTCATCGTCGTCCTGCCGCTTCTCGTTTTCCTCGTCGTGGGAGCGCCGATCTCTTTCGATTATCCGGTCCTCGGGCGGTTCAACCTCAGCGGCGGCGGTCATATCAGCCCGGAATTCCTGTCACTTTATCTGGCTCTGTCGCTCTATACGGCGTCGTTCATCGCCGAAATCGTCCGCGCCGGCATCCGTGGTGTTCCGAAAGGACAGTCCGAAGCGGCGAATGCGCTGGGCATCCGTCCGTCGCGCTCGATGCGCCTCATCGTCCTGCCGCAGGCGCTGCGCATCATCATTCCACCGCTGACATCCCAATATCTCAACCTGATCAAGAACTCATCGCTCGCGGTTGCCGCCGGCTACGCCGACCTCGTTCAGGTCGGCAACACGATCCTCAACCAGAGCGGCCATTCGATCGAGATTATCGCGATCTGGATGATCGTCTACCTGACGATCAGCCTGACGACGTCGCTGTTCATGAACTGGTTCAACGCCAAGATGGCACTGGTGGAGCGCTGAGATGACCGAAAACATCGCTTACGTCCGCAACACCTTCCTGCCTCCTGAGGCCGCGCCCCGCGACGACACCACCATGATCGGCTGGATGCGGAAGAACCTGTTTTCCTCGATCAGCAACAGCATCATGACGATCATCGCGATCGTCGCGATCCTGTGGTATCTGCCTGGTCTCATCGACTGGCTGTTCGTATCGGCGCAATGGACCGGCACGGACCGTACCTTCTGCTCCACGGTCGTCCAGGGCGGCATGCATCCGGAAGGCTGGAGCGGCGCCTGCTGGGCCTATGTCGGTGACCGTTTCGCGCAGTTCATGATCGGTTCCTATCCGCGCGGTGAGGCCTGGCGTCCGATCCTGGTGGCCTTGCTTTTCGTGGCACTGCTCATTCCGATGCTGATGCCATCGGCTCCCCGCAAGGGATTGAACGCCCTGCTGCTGCTCGTGGCCCTGCCGATCATCGGCTACGTCCTGCTGCTCGGCGGCATGTTCGGGCTGCCCCATGTCGAAACCTCCCTGTGGGGTGGACTGATGGTGACGCTGATCATCTCGTTCATCGGTATCACCGTCTCGCTTCCCTTCGGCATCCTGCTCGCCTTGGGTCGCCGCTCGAAGATGCCGATCATCAAGACCTTCTGCGTCGTCTTCATCGAGCTGATCCGCGGTGTGCCGCTGATCACTGTCCTGTTCATGGCCAGCGTGCTCTTGCCGTTGTTCATGGAGCCCGGTGATTCCATCGACAAGTTCCTGCGTGCGCTGGTCGGCGTCTCGATCTTCTCATCGGCCTATATGGCGGAAGTCATTCGCGGTGGCCTGCAGGCCATCCCGAAGGGCCAGGGAGAAGGTGCCGATTCGCTCGGTCTGAACTACTTCCAGAAGACAGGCCTGATCATCCTGCCGCAGGCGATCAAGTTGGTCATTCCGGGCATCGTCAACACCTTCATCGGCATGTTCAAGGACACGTCGCTGGTATCGATCATCAGCATGTTCGATCTGCTCGGCGTCGTGAAGAACTCGTTCAGCGATCCGAACTGGCTGACACCTGTCACGCCGATGTCCGGTCTCGTCTTTGCCGGTTTCACATTCTGGCTTTTCTGCTTTGGCATGTCGCGCTATTCAGGTTTCATTGAACGGAAGCTCGACAAGGGCCACAAACGATAACAAAAAGGGGAAACTTCATGACAAGTGAAGCTCTGGCATCCAAACTGACCGTCTCGTCCACCGATGTCGCCGTCGAAATCGTCGGCATGAACAAGTGGTACGGCGATTTTCACGTCCTGCGCGACATTAACCTGAAGGTCATGCGTGGCGAGCGCATCGTCGTCGCCGGCCCGTCCGGCTCCGGCAAGTCGACGATGATCCGCTGCATCAACCGGCTGGAAGAGCACCAGAAGGGCAAGATCGTCGTCGACGGTATCGAACTGACCAACGACCTGAAGAAGATCGACGAAGTGCGCCGCGAGGTCGGCATGGTGTTCCAGCACTTCAACCTCTTCCCGCATCTGACGATCCTGGAAAACTGCACGTTGGCGCCGATCTGGGTTCGCAAGATGCCGAAGAAGCAGGCGGAAGAAATCGCCATGCACTTCCTCAAGCGCGTCAAGATCCCCGAGCAGGCCCACAAATATCCGGGCCAGCTGTCCGGCGGCCAGCAACAGCGCGTGGCGATTGCCCGTTCGCTGTGCATGAACCCGCGCGTCATGCTGTTCGACGAGCCGACTTCGGCGCTCGACCCGGAAATGATCAAGGAAGTGCTCGACACCATGGTTGGTCTTGCCGAAGAAGGCATGACGATGATCTGCGTGACCCATGAAATGGGCTTTGCCCGCCAGGTCGCCAACCGCGTCATCTTCATGGACCAGGGCCAGATCGTCGAACAGAACGAACCGGCCGCCTTCTTCGACAATCCGCAGCATGAGCGCACCAAGCTCTTCCTCAGCCAGATCCTGCACTAAGCGATCTCTTCCGGTGAAATCGAAAACGCCCGCGAAAATAGTCGCGGGCGTTTTGCATTGCGATGTTCTGTTTTCAGACGGGACCTATTCGATCTTGTATTTCAGCGTCCCGAGCGACCAGCGCACACCGCGATTTTCGGCATCACCGGTCCAGGCCTTCTGCAGCTTCGCCACGATCCCGCTCAGCGTCTGGCGGGCATCGAGTTCGGCATTGAGCCCTTGCGCCGGCGCTGCCACGTCCGTCAGGTCGACATCATCGCCGACGACGATCGCCACCAGCATGTTTTCTCCGGAACCGTCAGCCTCGAAATCGAAGCCGTAGTAGTCATCCGGGATGCTCAGCGTCGAGCCGGCCGAAAGCGGCGTGATCTTCTTCGCGATTTCATTCGGGAAGATCTGCGTCGCCACGCCCTCCGGGTTCACATCGAGCAGCACGAGATTGCCGTCGTACTTGCTGGTCACGGAGATCTTGAAAGCCTGCCCCTTCTTCAGGTTCTGCCCCGTATCCAGCGAGACTGTGACGTCGCCATTATCGGCCTTGCCGATGATATCGCCGACGGCAACCACGGGATCAGCATCGACGTAAGCGGGCGCGGCAACACCGGCCTCGACTTTCGCTTCCTGGTAAACTGGCTGCTGCGGCTTCTCTTCCGGCTTATCGGTAGCCGTTTCCGTCTGCGCCGCCACATATGGCTCCGGCTTTGCGACGCTGACACCGAGGGTCTCCGGCACGCTTTCGAGCTGCGGATCGAGGTTGTCGCAGTTTTCCTGCGAGGCGCAATATTCCTTGGATTTCGTGGTGACATATTCAAACAGCTCGGCATTGCTGATCAAGCCGTTGGAATTGCCGTCCGCCTCGCTCGTTTTGTAGCCGGCTATGTAAGCTGCCGTAAACACCCCGTGACGGTCCTCTTCCGGCAGGCGGACATCGTCCCAGGCAACCTGATAGGGCGCGGCCGCACTCCAGGCGGTCACGCCTCCAGCTGTCAGTTCCGCCGGCTTATCGACGACACCGAGATCGATCCTCAGACCCCGGGTCGCCATCTGTTTGACCGGCTTGGCGGACGGGCGCGGTAGGTAGCGCGCGCCCTTCAATCCCGAGACCGCCTGCGGTGACAGCGAACGGGAAATCGTGCCGGAGTGGCAGGCATCGATCACCAGCGTCACCGCCCTGCCCTTCATCTTTTCCAGAAGCGCCTCAAGTTCGTCGTCAAGGATCACATTGGTCCAGTCCGTTTCGCCAGCCTTGAGATCGTAGGTCGAAATCGCTTCGTCCATCCCGTCCTCCTCGTCGCCGCTGGCATCCTTGACCTGGAGGCCATGACCGGAAAAGAAGACGTAGATTCTGTCGCCGGGCTTTGTTCCAGCGACCAGCCATTCATCCATCGACGAGAGGATCGCCGCCTTGGTCGCAGCCTCGTCGGTCAGGACGCGGATAGATTCCGGCTTGAACGACAGCGTGTCCGTCAGCAGCGCGTGGATCGCCTTCACATCGTTCTTCGGCCCATGCAGGAACATGTCTTCCGGCAGGTTTTCATAGGTGCCGATGCCGATCAGCAACGCCCTGTCCTCGGCGCTTGCCGTCAACGGTTGCGCCGCTAGAAGTATCAGGCCAGACAGAAATCCCAAGGCGGTTCGCAAGGCACGCATCAGAGCTTTTCCCGGGTATAGAGCGGCTGGATAGCCACGCTCGTGTCGGTTCCATCGATCCGTGTCGATAGAAGCTGCAGCACGGTCGCCGCATCGACATTCTTGCTTGCCAGCGCGGCCCCGATCGCATCGATCGGCTCGTTGGTCGAAATGACGATCAGATGATCGGCACCGAACGGCTCCACGACCTGCAGGTCTGTCAGCTTGAATTCCTGGCTCGCTGTGCCTTCCGCCTGAACGTCCAGCAATTGCACCTGGCCGGTATTGGCAAGATTGAACACCACCATGTTCTTGTAACCCGTCTCCGGCGCATCGAAGGACATGCGGTCGCCGGCGGCATAGATGTCCTTCTGCGGCGTCAGAGACACCGCGCCCGGATTCTGGCTTGCCATCGCCTTCAGGAAATCGAGCAGGATGAACTTGTCGATCACGCCCTGGATCAGACCGGAATCAATATGTTCACCGGCGACGTCGCCGTTCGGCGTGTAGAAGATGCCGCTCGCAGCATCCCAGCGATAGGGCACGCCACTGCCCCCGGTATTGTCCGGAACATGATCCGAACCGCTGACTGTCAGCGCCAGCTTGCCATCCCATCCGGTTTCCCGCACCGGCTTGTTGACCTTGTGCGCCTCGGGGGTAGTTGCAACGGCGGCGCTCCGCGTCAGCGGCATCACCACCTCGTCTTCCGATCGCGGCAGTTGCGGTACGAAATTCGGAACCTGCAATGCTTCCGACTGATGCTTTACGTTCGCGAAGACATAGTCTTCCAGCTCCACGCGGGAAAGCCTTCCGTCACCATTGCGATCGGCGGCGCCTTCGACAGCACGGGAAAAGCTCCAGCTCAGCGCACCGCGCGCCTCGCCGTTGATGATCACCTCCGGCGACGGCTGGCTCTCCAGCGATGCGGCAAGAACGGTGACCTGCCGGAAATCGGCTTCCTTGACCGCTGCGCCGGATACTGCCTCCTGCGATGGCGCCGGCAACTTGACGGTCACCGCATGCGCAAGCCGGGTCTTGCCGGAAAAAGAGCGGCTCATGCCGCCGGAATGGCAGCTGTCGGACACGAACAGGACATGCACGCCCTTGGCTTCGGCTTCCGAAAACCAGGCGTTCAGCTCATTATCGACAATGATCTCATTGTCCGTTTCTTCGGCCCTCGCACGGTCGAAACCGGGCAGTTGCAGGAATTCGTCCAGCCCGTCGGCCTCATCGCCGGCGACGAGTTCCGGCATCTGGGCGCCGTGGCCGGCATAGGTGAAAATGATCGTATCGCCACTTTCAGCGCCATTGACGAAGCGGCTCCAGGCCGCGCGAATGTCGTCCTTGCGCACGGCCGCATCGAAAAAGGTGGCCATCTCTTCAACGCCGGCCCGCCTCAGCGCACCTTCCACATCCCTGGCGTCCTTGACGGCACCGTCCAGGCTGACCTCGTAGGGATACACATCGGCCCCAACGACAAGCGCAAAGGTTTCCGCACTGGCCACGCTGACGGAAGCAGAAGACAGGAGCAGAGCAAGAAAGAGACGGCGCAGCATCATCAGTTCTCCACATCCACTTCGACGCGCCGGTTCATCTGGTTGAGCGTCTCCTCGTCGTAGGCGTTTGCATCATCCGCCTTGAACGGCTCGTCCTCGCCCTTGCCAACCGTCTCCCATTCCCCAGCATAGCCTTCTGCCACCAGATATTGCGCCAGGGCTTCGGCGCGCTCCAGCGAGAGTGTTCGGTTGGCCTGCGCTGTCCCGACAGGATCCGTATGCCCGATCAGCGTGATGAATTTCGGCTTCACCGACTTCAGGCATTCCGACAGGTCCTTAGCCGATTCGAGGCCCTCCGGCGTAAACTCCGCCGTGCCGAAGACATAGCGCACCGGCGTCGCCTTCTTCTTCAGGGCCACACCGCGATAACTGACCTTGCAGGCACCGCGCAGGCCGAGTTTGACAGGCTTGGGGGACGCCAGCCGCATCTCGGTTGCCATATGGTCGAGGCGAACGATGTATTGTTCATCCGGCGCCATCCAGCTCGGGGTCAGCACCTCGTTCGAAGCATCTTCCAATGCAAGCTGATAGAAGCGCGCGGCCGTCTCATAGTCGCGGCGATCGCGGTTGATATCGCCCAGCGCGTCGAAGACCTGCCAAGGCGCCGCATTGCTCTTACGGATCGTCTCGAGTTCGGCTTCGAAATCGGAGAGATTGGCGCCCTGCCCGACGGCTGCAACAATGCGGTTGAAGGAGGCGAGCGCTGCGACGCGATTGACCATCGCCTTTTCTTCGGCGCTGCAGTCCGCCACATCACCGGTGGCGATCTGCTTTGCGAGTGCTTCATCGCCCCCGTTTGTCGCCTCGGCGACCCGCGCCAGCGCATCGCAGGCAGCCGATACGGGACTGGCGGATATCAACGCGAGCAACGCCACCGCAAGACCGGTTTTCATCTTCATCACGCTGTCCCTCATGCCATTCCAAACCATTGACGAAACGATGCGGCCGGCCACCGCTCGGTGGCCGGCCGCTGCATCACTGCTTGATCTCGAAGGTCACGACCTGCAGGCCGCTTGCGCCCTTGTCGACTTCGGCCTGTTTGGCCAGGTTGATTGCCAGGCCACGGGTCGGCGGCATGTGCGATTCCGCCACCAGTTGGCGTGCACGCTCTACCGTCAGCTTCTGATCACCCAGCCCGCCTTCGCGGCAGAAGGCGATCATCGTTTCCGCCGGCGCTGGTGTGTCGAAGGTCAAATTGCCGGTCCCCGACTGCGGAATCAGGCGCTTTTCGCCGGGTTGCAAGGTCGTGTTGCCGATCATCGCATCCGGAATGACTTCGACATTGCCGGTTTCCTCGACATAGAGCACCTGCAACTCGCAAGCCTTGTTGGTGCTGAGTTCGAATGTCAGCTGGTCGCCAACCATCGCCGTTGTCGAGGCCACATGCAGCGCCAGTTCAAGCTTGTTGAAATCAGCAGGCTTTTCCTGGCGATAGGCCGGCGTTGCCGCAACGATCGTCTCCGCCTTGGCGGGTTCCTGTTGCGCCGTCTGTCCGGCGACGTTCTGGACCTGCCCCTGCGACGCGAAATGAACAGTCGTCGTATCGAGCGGCTTCAATTGCATCAACGGGCTGAGCAACAGCGGAAACTGCTGTTCCACCTCGGCGCGCGGGATCGTGCCGCCCGCTTCGAGCGTCGTCACCCAGTCGATCCCGAGCCGCAGCGCATCGACGTCCTCGACGCGCCGGATCGCTGCCGAAAACTCATCCGGCGTCATATCGAACTCTGCTGACAGCGCGTCGAAATCGAGCTCATCCTCATACTTGTCGGCGAAATAGGTCACGAGCTCGGCATTGCCCGGAGCCTGCATGCTCTGAGCGCTGCCATCCGGTGTCGGCTCTGTCACCTTGAGCTTCACCAATGCCTCGACGAAGCGCTGGCGATCCTTGTTATAGGCAGCGTCAAGCTCTTCCTGCGGCACATACATGTCGAGCAGGACGGCCTGCTGGTCCTTGGTGAACAGCGTCGATGTCTGGATATGCTCGCGCAACTGGTCCCGTTTCGACAGGATGCCGTTCGCGTGGCAATCGAAGCACGAGCGTGCATTGACGATCTCCACGCCCTTGCCGATCGGCCGCTTGCGGAACGAAACGATCGAGGTCGGGCCGACATCCAGTTGCTTGCCCTCCGCCGTCGACAGGTAATAGCCCTGCAGCCCGTTCGGCAGCGAGAAGATCATTTCGCCGCCATCATGTTCGAAGGGTGTCAGGCCGCTCTCGAACGGTTCGAGCTCCTTCGGTCCCTGCGGGAAGCGTTTCAGGACCTGGCGCCCGACATCCCCACCGAAATCATAGGATTTCCAGTAGTAGCCGCCAAACGGCATGTTATGCCGCTCCAGCATGCGGTTGTGATCGGACACGCCGGACGAACCGTCGGCAAACCCGGCGCGCAGGACGTTGCGGCGACGGATATTGTCGTCGACATCAATCTGGAAGCGCTTTTCAAGCTCGCGGATATGGGTCGGCAGCCGCATCAGCTGATTGTAAATCTTGGGCTTGGCGGCGTTCGCCATGAACCAGTCGATCCGCATGATCGGCAGGACGGTGTCGGTTTCCTTGGTCAAGGCGAGCAAGGAGCCGTCACTGGCTGGGTCGATGCCGTAGAAATATTGCGAGATCAGGAAATTGTAGTCGTCGGCGGTCCATTGCAGATCGCGCAGGTCGACGCGAACCATCAGACCGTTGGTGCCTTCGACTTCATGCGGCAGCACCAGTTGCGGACCATAGGACAGCGAGTTCAACAGCTTCTTGAAGCCGCCGGCCAGCACGTCCATACGCTTCATGAAGGTCTTGTCTTCCTCGCAGCCCATCATGCCATTGTACTGGTTGCGATAGGAGAAGTAGCGCATGTATTGGCGATCGAGATCGGGGACCGTGGAAATGTCCTTCAGGCCGGCCTCGATAAAGTCGCCATAGGACAGCATCGGCCGCGTCCGGTCGGGCTTGCTGGCTGCCGTCTGCGGCAGGTCCGACTGGTTCAGCGAGTTGATCCAGTCTTCGAGGCTCTTGACCTCTTCGGCGGTCGGACGCTTGCCGAGCGGCATGCGGCCGCTGGTGACGGAGGTGAACAGGCGCGACTTCGATGCATCGCCGGGAACCACGAAGGCGGCATCCGCGGCAATCGATGCGAGATCGCCGGCCGGATAGGAGCCTTGCGAACTTTCGCCCGGACCATGGCAATTGCGGCAATACTTGCCGATGAAGGCGTCCGCCTGCGTCGCGAGCGCCGCATTGCTGCCGGACATCGCCGCATCGGGCATGTTTTCCTTGCAGACGGCCGTTGCCGACTGCGCAACCGGCTGCGGCGGCTTCACCTCGCGATCGGAGAGGAAGGCATAGATCGCCGTGCGGTCCTTTTCGGTCAGCGCCGAAAGCCCGTGTGCTATTTGCTGCATGACCGGATCGGTCAATGGCGCGCCGGACAGTTTCTTGCCTTCGTCGATCAGGCCGACCGTGAAGACTTCCGGAGAGGCAAGGCCCCCCATCCTCGCCCTGGTGATATCGGGAGCGACCGCGCCGGTCAGACCCTTTTCACCGGCATAGGCATTGTCCATGTCGAGACCGTAGGTCGTGGTGCGCGGCGTATGGCAATCGCCGCACCCGCCGACATTTTCCACCAGATAGCGGCCGCGTTCCATCTGGGTTTCTTCGCGGGACTGGTATTCTGGGACATTGAAATGGCTGCGCTTCCACAGCGTGATGGTCGTCTGGCGGCTATATGGGAACGCGATCTCGTGTTCCTGGGAAACCGCGTCGGACTGAACCAGCGTGTCGATATATGCTTTGATGTCGAGAACGTCCTCGGGCTTCATACCGCCATAGGCCGTGTACGGCATCACGGGATAAAGATTGTTGCCATCACGGTCGATGCCCTGCATCACCGCATTGAGGAATTGCGCGTTGCTCCAGCCGCCGATGCCGTTGGTGTGCGGCGAAATGTTCGGCGCATAGAACTTGCCGATCGCCGTATCCATTTCCAGCCCGCCGGAGAGAAGCTCCGTGTTGCTGCCGGATCCATGGCAGGCGCCGCAACCGGCGGCGTTGAAAAGATATTTGCCGTTGTCGGCATTTGCCTTGTAGGTCGCATAGGCGTCATCGGAAAAGGCGTCGCGCGCCGAGGCGAGATCCGGACAGTGGGCGACGGCGAGCACCATCGCAGCGGCCGCCATCAGATGGCGGGACACACGCCGGATATTGATCATTTCTGCTGGCAATCGACCGAACATGCGCATGGCTTGTTCTCCTTGCTTTCTCAAACGACAAAAATATGCGACGCACTGCTACCGGAATTCGAACTGCTCGAACTCGACCCGCTTGGGATTCTTGCCGAGGTCCTTCAAACCTTTTTCAATGGCTTTTCTCAAAGGCGACGGACCGCAGAACCAGAGATCGGCTCCCGCCGGATCGACCGTGCTGGACGCAGCGAGTTTCGCCGCATCAAGACGGCCGTCCGTCTTGGAATCATGCAAAGTAAAACTGAAATTGGGAAGCTTTTGAGCCTGCGCCTCGAAGGTATCGAGGCCAATCGCCTCGCTACGATCACGCACGCAATAGACCATGTGAATATCCTGGCCCTCGTCGCCCTTGAGGCGTCCTGCCATGGCGAGGAACGGTGTCACACCGATGCCGCCCGCAAGCCAGATCTGCTTCTTGCCACCGCGCCGGTGGTTGAAATGACCGTAGCCGCCTTCCAGCTTCAGGCGATCGCCAACGGCGATTCCCTCCCGCAGCGCCTTGGTATAGTCGCCGAGCGGCTTGATGGCGAAGCGCACCACGCCGTCGTCATCGATCCCGGCAATGGTGAAGGGATGCGGCTCGCGCAAGCCGGGCTTGTTCACCCGGAAGAAGCCGAACTGACCGGGCTTGGCCTTCAGCGGCCGACGGACGGGACGCGCCGAAATGATCGTCGCTCCATCATGACGGGTGACGTCGAACACTTCATAGGATCGAGTGCGCAACCAGGGGAACAACTGTGTGTAGATGTAGCTCAGCGTACCGACCATCGCGAAGATGTTGAGATACGTCGCCAGCATCGCCGTGCCGTCATAGGGGCGCTTGATGAAGGTCTGGTGGAAAGCCACCATGATAAACAGAAGCCCGATGAAGCGATGAGTCAGCCGCCAGAAGTGGTAGGGAATCTCGATCTTGGTCTTCGGGATGATCTTGACGATGCTGAGGATCAGCAGAACCACCAGGCCATAGAAAGCATATTCGCCCGCCTCTGCGGCCAGCTTGTTCAATCCACCCGTGAGCGACAATCCCTTGAAATCGGGCGTGATGAAATAGTGGACGAGAATGAGGATCAGCACTGTGATCCCGATCCGGCGATGTGTCTGATAGATCCGGTCAAGCCCACCGAAGAGACGCTCCACCAGCGGCGGGCGTGTCGCCATGAACAATGCGATGCCCATGCCTGTGAAAGCCATGGAGGATGCCATCAGCGAGAAGGTTGTCCCTGCATTGGTGTGGCTGACCGCAGGCACGGCCAAAAGCCCCGCAAGTCCAATCAGCGACCAAACAAGAACAGCACCTGCGCTCACGAAATATTCCTCACCATTCCCGCATTCCCCGAGGCGAGACTGGCAAGCCCCCGAAGCTTCGTCAACTGCTATTGTGGAGCATACGAACACGCGACTGGCTTTATTCGTAGCCCTCAAGATTTTGTGTTTGCTCGCAAATTTGTCGCGATTTGAAATCGCGCAAAGCTGCAACTCTGGATCACTAAAGACCGCCCCGAACAAGCGCCTCGCGTGCTTTGTCGGCGAGCGGATGGCCTGGATGACGGCGAATGAAGCGCTCATAGGCCTCCCGCGTCCCCTTTCGTACCACACTGTCATATTCGGATTGAACAGCCGCATCTTTGTCCGGTGGAGGAAGGATCATCATGCCCTCGTTTACTCCCCTCCGGCCCGCAAACGCTGTTACCGGCGTTACAGATAGCGTGATGAAAACAGGCAGAAATTGCCGGCGAGTGATCATTTTCGTCATGAGGATGACTTGGTTTAATACCGATACAGTTGTCAGTTTCTACAGTCGCAACCTCGAGAATCGGGTCACTTCAAGCTTAGCGCAATGAAACCAGCCTACACCGGCATCAAATCGAACACACCAAAGGAAACTCCGTGACTGGTATCAACAAATCGGTAAATTACATTTCCGAAACCGGAAGTCCGCTCATCGACGGCGTCTTGTCAGGCTATGCTTGGGGATCGACCGTCTCATATGCCTTCCCCACAAGCACGAGTAGCTACAGCTACGGCGACGAAAAATATTATGGGTTCACGGCGATCTCGGCAGAGCAGCAGAACGCCGCGCTGTTCACCATGGAACAATCCTTCGGCAACGCCGCCAATGACAGCTTTTCGGTCGAGGGGTTCACCGATCTCGACTTTGAAAAAGGCGGCGCCAGCACCTCGACACTGCGCTTCGCCCAGTCGAACCTTCCGGATACGGCCTATGCGTTCTATCCCGGTCAAGACGAATGGTCGGGTGACACGTGGTTCGGAACGAAATACGAATACAGGGAACCGGTGGCCGGCAATTATGCCTGGTTCACCACGGTCCATGAAATCGGCCATGCGTTGGGCCTGAAACACGGACACGAGACCACCGGTTTCGGGGCGCTTCCGGCAGAATACGATTCCCTCGAATTTTCGATCATGACCTATCGCAGCCATGTCGGCGCCGATATCGATGGCCTGACCACCGAGGATTTCGGCAATCCTCAGACCTTCATGATGGCGGACATCGCAGCGCTGCAGGAGATGTACGGGGCCGACTTCACCGCCAATAGCAGCAATACCGTCTACAAATGGACGCCGCAAAACGGCAAGACGATCATTGATGGCGGTGTTGCGATTTCGCCTGGCGCCAACCGAATTTTCGCGACCATCTGGGATGGGGACGGCACGGACACGTTCGATCTCACCGCTTACAACACCGCACTCAAGATCGATCTACGTCCGGGCCAGGCCTCTCTCTTCAGCGAGGACCAACTGGCCTATCTTGGCGGTGGCCCCAATGACGGGTTCGCCCGGGGCAATATCTTCAATTCGCTGCTCTATAACGGCGATACGCGCTCGCTGATTGAGAACGTCAAGGGCGGATCCGGGAACGACCAGATTATCGGCAATGATGTGACGAATACCCTTCGGGGCAATAGCGGCAATGATACGCTTCGAGGCGTTGCCGGCAATGACGTGCTCATCGGTGGGGCGGGAGCAGATTTCCTGTCCGGCGGCTCGGGCAGTGATACCGCGTCCTACGCAGAGGCCGGCAGGGGCGTTTATGCTCACCTTTACAACTCCTCCGTCAACACCAATGAAGCGACCGGCGATACGTTTTCATCAATCGAAAATCTGAAGGGCAGCCGTTACGCGGACAAGCTCATCGGCAATACCGGCGCCAACATTCTTTCAGGCGATTCCGGAAACGACACCCTGACGGGGATGAGCGATGCCGACAAGCTTTATGGCGGCGCGGGCGCCGACCAGTTGACCGGGGGCAGCGATGCCGACACCTTCCAGTTCAAGGCCCTTTCCGACTCCACCGTCGCGCTTTCCGGACGCGACACGATCTTCGATTTTGGCGGCTCCCAGGGTGACAAGATCGACCTGTCCGGCATCGATGCCAATATCGGTGTTTCCGGCAACCAGGCCTTCAACTACATCGGCACGACCGCATTCAGCGGAAAGGCAGCAGAGCTGCGCTACGTCAAAGGTGCCTCCGAAACCACCATCTACGGCGATGTGAATGGCGACAAGAAGATCGACTTCGCAATTTACCTCGACGATGCCGTCAGCCTGCAGAAGGGTTATTTCATCCTCTGACCACATATGTACGCAACGAAGGCTGGGTAATTTTCAACCCGGCCTTCTTTGTAGTCTGTTCGCCCCGGAAATGGTGCGGACCGCCGAACCTCCATTCTGCCCCCACCCATCACAAGGCCACACCGGTCGCAGGCCGACGCCGCGATTGCTTGCCAGCTAAAGACTTTCTGGAATCATGATTTCATCGGGCGTGAGGCTGAATCGACATTCTGATATATCAGCATTCTTGCCAATGCATTCCGACTGTGGCAGATTGTGATATATCACCATCCGGAAAGCGTATGACGACTCCATCCTCCCAGGCCCATCTCGCCTATCTCGCACTGGAAACCAGCATCGTCACGCTGAAGCTGAAGCCCGGCTCGCTTGTCACCGAAAAGCAATTGATCGACCTTGCCGGCCATGGACGCACGCCGGTGCGCGAAGCGATCCAGAAGCTGGAATGGCAGGGCCTGATCGCGGTGCGCCCTCGCGTCGGCCTTCAGATCACCCTGATCAAGCCGGAAGACCATGCCAATGTGATGCAGGTTCGTCGCAAGCTCGAACCCCTCGCCGCCTCTCTCGTCGCCGAACATGCCGATGCCGAGGCCCGTGCCGCGATGATCGAGTGCGCGCAAACGATGACCGCCTGCTCGATCAATGCCGACATGGAAGGCTTTCTTGCCGCCGACAAGGCGTTCGACGAGATCATGGAGGCCGCCTGCCCTAATGCGTTCCTGACTTCGACGCTGGCGCCCTTGCAGACTCACGCCCGTCGCCTCTGGTTCAGCGCCGCCTCGACGCAGCGTATGGATCGCTCCGTCGACCTGCACGTCAAGGTCATTCGCGCCATCCATCAGGCCGACCCGAAGGCGGCGGCAGCGGCGATGGAAAACCTGATGGATTATCTGGGCGAGCGGTAGATCGCCCCTCCCCCAACATCCCAAAACGAAAACGGCGACCCGAGGGCCGCCGTTTTCGTTTCATTATGGAGAAGAAAGCTTAGCCGACGAAGGCGCGTTCGATGACGAACTCGCCAGGCTTGTTGTTGGCCCCTTCCGTCAGGCCGGCGGCCTCCAGGATTTCCTTGGTTTCCTTCAGCATCTCGGTCGAACCGCAAATCATGCCGCGATCGATCGCCGGATCGAAGACAGGCAGGCCGAGGTCGGCAAACATCTTGCCGTCGCGCATCAGGTTGGTGATGCGGCCCTTGAACGGATAGTCTTCTCGGGTCACCGTCGCATAGTGGCGCAGCTTGTCGCCGACCAGTTCGGCCAGGAATTCGTGATTGCGGATTTCCTCGATCAGGTCGAAGCCGTATTTCAGTTCGGCCACGTCACGAGTCGTGTGGGTCAGGATGACCTCGTCGAACTTCTCGTAGGTTTCCGGATCGCGGATCAGGCTGGCAAACGGCGCGATGCCGGTGCCGGTCGAGAACATATAGAGGCGCTTGCCGGGGGTCAGCGCGTCGAGCACGAGCGTACCCGTCGGCTTCTTGCGCATCAGCACTTGATCGCCGGGCTTGATGCCCTGCAGGTGCGACGTCAGCGGACCATCGGGAACCTTGATCGAGAAGAACTCAAGCTCTTCATCCCAGGCAGGGCTTGCGATCGAATAGGCACGGTAGATCGGCTTGCCGTCGACCATCAGGCCGATCATGGCAAACTCGCCCGAGCGGAACCGGAATTCGGTCGGACGCGTCATGCGGAAGCTGAACAGCCGGTCCGTATAATGCGTGACCTTCGTGACGGTTTCGGCGAAAACGCCGGCAGGGACGGTCGGGGCAAATTCTTCGATCTTGGCAGGAGCATTCATCTCGGCGTCAGGTCCTGTAATGATGAGGCATTTGTTCAGGTATATTCAGATAACAGCGGAATAGTCCAAAAGGCGCTGATTTGGAAGCAATTCCGTTCCAATTATAGCGCCTTTTGCAGATTGTCCGATGCTTCAGTGTGTCGCGCCGTCAGGAGACCCGCCGCCAGCTGTAGGATTTGGCATCGGTCGATGCCCTGGCCGTCGGCTGATAGTGATTGTCGATGCCCGGCAGCCGGCCTTCTGAAAGGCGCTTCAGCGCGGTTGCATTGGTGACGGCAAAGCTGTCGATGCCACAGCGCAGCATCAGTGGCACCTGATCGATCAGGACGTCACCGACAGCGCGGATTTCCCTGTCGTAGCCCAGACGGACACGCAGAAGCGAGGCATGGCTGAAGGCACGGCCATCGTTGAAGGCCGGAAACGCCACCGCAACCAGCGACACCTGCTCCAGGAACGGTTGCAGCCGCGTCACATCGTCGGCCGGCGTGATCAATACGCCGAGACCGCTTTCGCCCGACGCAGCCCTTTCGAGGAAGGTGTCAATGCCGAGAATGGCCTTCTCGTTGGAGCCGGCCTTGGTCTCCTCGGTTTCGACAACCCAGGGATCGTCTGTCACGAAGCCGGTTTCTTTCCAGATCTTGGTCATGTGTCGTGTCCGTCCTTACGCCGCTTCCTGGGCATTGCCGCCATAGAGCGCATCCTTGAACGGCTGCGGTCCTACACGGCGATAGGCTTCGAGGAATATCTCGGAAGCATCCTTGCGAAGTCCGAGATAGACGTTCACGATCGTCTCGATCGCGTCCGTTACCTTTTCCGGCTCGAAGCCGCGGCCGATGATTTCGCCGATCGACGTATTTTCATCGCCGGAGCCGCCCAGCGTGATCTGATAGAGCTCGGCCCCCTTCTTCTCGACACCCAAAAGGCCGATATGGCCGACATGGTGATGGCCACAGGCATTGATGCAGCCGGAAATCTTGATCTTCAACTCGCCGATTTCGGCCTGGCGATCGGGATTGCCGAAGCGGGTGGAGATTTCCTGCGCCAGCGGGATCGAGCGCGCATTGGCGAGCGCGCAATAGTCCAAGCCGGGACAGGCAATGATATCCGTGATCAGGCCGGCATTGGCCGTCGCCAGACCGATCGCGACGAGACCACGATAGACAGCTTCCAGATCGGCAAGTGCGACATGCGGGAAGATGACGTTCTGCTCGTGGCTGATGCGGATTTCGTCGAAGGCATATTCTTCCGCGAGATCAGCGATCGCATCCATCTGGCTGTCGCTGGCATCGCCCGGAATGCCGCCGATCGGCTTCAGCGAGATCGTCACCATGCCATAATCGGGGTTCTTGTGCGGCTGCACGTTCTGCTGCACCCAGCGGGCAAATTCCGGATCGGCCTTCTTCCAGCCGGCGAGATTGGCCCAGCCTTCCGGACGTTCGGTCAGCGGCGGCAGTTCAAAATAAGTCGAGATTGCCTGAACGTCGGCTTCCGGCAGCTTGAGTTCAGTGTTCTTCAGCTGCAGGAACTCCTGCTCCACCTGACCGGCCAGGTTCTCGACGCCAGTTTCATGGACGAGGATCTTGATACGCGCCTTGTACTTGTTGTCGCGGCGGCCGTGCAGATTGTACACGCGCATGATCGCAGTCGTGTAGGACAGCAGGTCCTCTTCCGGCAGGAAATCGCGGATTTTCTTGGCGATCATCGGCGTGCGGCCCTGCCCGCCACCGACATAGACGGCAAAGCCGATTTCACCAGCTTCGTTCTTCTTCAGATGCAGGCCGATGTCATGGACCTGGATAGCCGCGCGGTCGCGCTCGGCGCCGGTGACGGCGATCTTGAACTTGCGCGGCAGGAAGGAGAATTCCGGATGGACGGACGACCACTGGCGCAGGATCTCGGCATAGGGACGCGGATCGGCGACTTCATCGGCTGCGGCACCGGCGAAATGATCGGCGGTGACGTTGCGGATACAGTTGCCGGAGGTCTGAAGTGCGTGCATCTCGACAGAGGCAAGCTCGGCCAGAATGTCCGGCGTATCCGAAAGCTTCGGCCAGTTGTACTGGATGTTCTGGCGCGTGGTGAAATGGCCGTAACCGCGGTCATACTTGCGGGCGATATGCGCCAGCATGCGCATCTGCTTGCTGTTCAGCGTGCCATAGGGAATGGCAACGCGCAGCATGTAGGCGTGAAGCTGCAGGTAGACGCCATTCATCAGCCGCAGCGGTTTGAACGCATCCTCGGCAAGCTCGCCGGAAAGGCGGCGCGTCACCTGATCGCGAAACTGCTCGACACGGTCGGCAACGAAGGCATGGTCGAATTCGTCGTAACGGTACATCGGTCTTCTTTTCCTCAAGCCGCCTGATTGGGGCCGTTCAGACCCTTGTATCCCGGCGCATAATCGATCGTCGGCCCCTCGGCCCGAACACGCTCGCGCAGACGCAGCGGCCGCAGAACGCCGTCCACTTCTTCAATGTCAATCACGTTGACGTCAACCACCTTGTTGTCGGCAAACGCTGCTTTCCCGGTTGCCTCGAGCGCCGTCACGGCCTCGGCATGGCGCGCGATAAAGGCATCCTGCAGCGATTCCACCCAGTTGCCCGAGGCATCGAGCCAGACGGAAATGCCGTCGGACAGGCGGTTTGCGGTCAATACCTTGTCAGCCATTTCAATTCCTCACTTCGTCAGTCAGTTTGCGCGGCATATCGGTCGAAACGGAGGCGCCCACCACCCTGCCCGTGACCAACGGCTGCGAACGTTCGAAATTTGCGCCGGCGACGGCATCGCCGATGATCACCATCACCGGGCCGTCCAGTTCATCGCGATGCTGCAGGTCCGGCAGATCCTTCAGCGTGCCATGCAGCAGCTTGCGTTCGGCGCGGCTGGCATTCTCGATCACCGCGACGGTGGTTTCCGCCGGCAGGCCCGCTTCCATCAGCCGGGCAGCGACGGAAGCAGCCACGGTGCGGCCCATATAGACGGCGATTGTCGCGCCGGAAATGGCAAGACGCGCCCAATCCGGCAACACATCGCCGGCAAGGTCGTGACCGGTCGTGAAAATTAGCGACGAGGCGACACCGCGCAGTGTCAAAGGAAGCTCGAAATCGGCGGCGGCGGCAAAGGCCGAGGTAATTCCAGGCACGATCTCATAGGTGACGCCCGCATCTCGCAGGGCAGCCATCTCTTCACCGGCACGGCCATAGACCAGCGGATCGCCAGACTTCAGCCGCACGACACGCTTGCCGTCCTGGCCAAGATGGACCAGCAACTGGTTGATCTCATCCTGCGACTTGGAATGGCAACCCTTGCGCTTGCCCACCGACAGGCGCTCGGCATCGCGCCGGCCCATATCGACAATCGCCTGCGGCACCAGCGCGTCGTACACGATCACGTCGGCTTCCATCATCACACGCTGCGCCCGCAGTGTCAGCAGGTCTTCGGCACCCGGGCCCGCACCCACCAGCCAGACATGACCATGGGCGCGGCCGCTGGCATTCAGCAGCTTCGAAGCCTCGCGACGGGCTTCCGCAACATTACCGAGTGCGACCTGATCGGCAACGGCACCGGAGAAGAAGCGGCGCCAGAAGACGCGGCGGGATACACCGCGCGGCAGCAACCGGTCGACCGCATCGCGATAGGCCTGCGCCAGCGTGGCGAGGGCACCGAGCGACGGCGAAAGCAACTGGTCGATCTGCGCCCGGATCATCTGCGCCAGCACGGGACCGGCACCTTCCGTGCCGATGGCGACGGCAACAGGCGCACGGTTGACCAGCGCCGGCGTCAGAAAATCGCAGAATTCGGGCTGATCGACCGCGTTGGCGGGGATTTTCTCGGCCCGGGCCGCAGCGACAATCACACGATCCTGCGCCGCGTCACCCGTGGCGGCAAAAACCATGGTCGCGCCAACAACCTGAGAAGCCTCGAAGGGCTGCTTGACAAGCGAGATGTCATTGGCGGCGAGAAACACGGAGAAATCGGCTTCGGGCTGATCGGCATAAGCAACGATGCGCGCCTGCGTGTTCATCAGCAGCCTGACCTTGGCAAAAGCCTCGTCGCCATTGCCGAAAACCGCCACGCATTTCTGCGCAACGCGGAAGAAGGCCGGAAAGACGGTCAGTTGTTCGGTCATCGGTTTGGGAATGTGATCCTGTTACAGGTGCTGGAAAATATCCCTTTTATAGAGGGAAAATTGAAGAAACAGAAATTCCGATGACTTTGCAGGGGGATATTCTTTTGCTCGAACCCGCCGCAATTTGAGCAAATATCACCGGCCGTGTCGCCGCCGCCACATTCTGCGGCAAGCGATGCGGCATTGCACAAGGCAGCGCCTATCCGTTAAATGCGGATATTTGCAGTTCCCGGAGCCGCCCCAGATGAGCAATACCGATCTCGCACGCCGCCTTCTTTCCGTCATCGAGGCCGACATTCTGCCACTGACGGAAATGGGCGTGGCGGCCGGAAACAAGGTGTTCGGGGCCGCGATCCTGCGCAAATCCGACCTATCCCTGGTGATCGCCGAAACCAACAACGAGACAGAAAACCCGCTCTGGCACGGCGAGGTCCACACGCTCAAGCGCTTCTACGAGCGCGCCGAAAAGCCGGACACCAGGGATCTGATCTTCCTCTCGACCCACGAGCCCTGCTCGATGTGCCTGTCCGCCATCACCTGGGCCGGCTTCGACAATTTCTACTATTTCTTCAGCCATGAAGATTCGCGCGATGCCTTTGCCATCCCGCATGACCTGAAAATCCTCAAGGAAGTCTTCCGCCTGGAGCCCGGCGGCTATGCGAAGAACAACGCCTTCTGGCACTCGTCGTCGATCGCCGATCTGGTGGCGACATCCGATGAGACGGCAAAACCTGCTCTACGAGAACAGGACGCCCGGATCCGCGCACGGTATCAGGGCCTTTCCGACACCTATCAGTCCGGCAAGGACGACAATGCCATTCCGCTGAATTGAGCCCCATGCAGCCCTCCCAGAATATCACCCGCCTCATCGAGATCATGGAAGCCCTGCGCCAGCCGGAAACCGGCTGCCCCTGGGATATCGTCCAGACCTTCGAGACCATCAAGCCCTACACGCTCGAAGAAGCCTATGAAGTGGCCGACGCTATCGAGCGCAAGGACATGGACGACCTGTGCGACGAACTGGGCGACCTGTTGCTGCAGGTGGTTTTTCATGCGCGCATGGCCGAGGAAGCCGGCGATTTCGCTTTCGGCGATGTGGTCGAGGCGATCACCAAAAAAATGATCCGCCGCCATCCGCATGTCTTTGCCCGCTCGGACGCGGACACCCCGCAGGCGGTCAAGCTGCAGTGGGACCAGATCAAGCAGGCGGAAAAGGCCGAGCGTCGCGAGCGACGTGTACGTCGTGGCCTGCCAGAGGAGACCGACAAGGGCCATCTCGGCTCCGTCCAGCGTAGCTTTCCCGCGCTGGTGGAAGCCCTGAAACTGCAGGAACGCGCGGCAAAGGTCGGCTTCGACTGGTCCTCGCCGGAACCGATCCTCGACAAGATCGAGGAGGAAATCGCCGAACTGCGCGAGGCGCTCGCCTCGAACGACAAGGCGAAGGTGGCGGACGAACTCGGCGACCTGATCTTCGCCGTCGTCAATATCGGCCGCCATGTCGGCGCCGATCCGGAAATGGCGCTGCGCGGCACCAACACCAAATTCCGCCGCCGCTTCTCCCATATCGAAACTGCGCTGGAGGAAAACGGCGAGAGTCTGGAAGCGGCGACGCTGGAGCGGATGGAAGAGCTGTGGCAGGCCGCAAAGGCGATCGAGCGGCAATTGAAGTAGACGGCTTGGGCTCTTTACGTAGGGTCAGGCCGTAACGTGAACCGAACCTACCCGCTTGATCACGATCACTCTCCTGTCCATTCCGAAGAATCGTAGCCGGGAACCACAGGAACCGGCGGCCCATATTTGCGGTGATATACCCTTAGCATTTCAAACAACTGCCTCGCGGATATGCCGACCATCCAGTTTGACTGGAATTCAATCTCACTTCCGTTTTCCAACTCGAAAACAAACGTCTTGACCGTCCGATACTGACCGCTTTCGCGGAACCTGATCTTGGAAATAGCGGACCACAACAGCATTTTGGCGCGCGGCTGCAGGAAGGTCACGGAATTCGCATCAATGATCACGACCGGCTTCTCGAAATCCATTCGGGAAAGCATTCGCCGCAGAACAACGATGCATCCGGCGGCTAGCAGACACCACGCGATCAGGCCGATGGCATGTCTCGCGGGAAAATCGGGGACAAGTTTGCCGACCGACGTAATGATGATCAGAGGAAGAATCAGACCCGCGGCGTAGGCGCAGAGCCGATACGGAGCTTCTGACTCCTTGAACTCCCATCGCGGAAACTCATCCGTGCTCTTCGGGTCCATGGACTTTGATCGCTCCGCATTCGGAAGCACGCCCCTGCCGAAATGCGGAGGTCGTGGGATACGGAACATGTCCGTCCATTCCCTAACAAAGGGTTCAAAAGCGAAAAGTTATGAGAAACGGCTCACCAGTCCTGAGCCGCAGCCTTCGGACCATTGCCCAGCCGACGATCCAGTTCATCCGCCTCGTTCGGCGTCATGCGCAAATCAAGGCTGACGGAGCCGTCTTCCATGTCCTCGCGGCCATCGACCATGGTGTGCTCGTAGATCCAGGACAGGAGCTGCAGCTTGTTCGGCGGCAGCACGACTGTCGTTTCCGTCAGGACACCGGAAAGGCGCTTGTTGATCTCGTTGAGCAGATGATCGACGCCCTCGCCCGTAACGGCGGAAACCGCCACCGTGCTCTCGCTGTTCTCGGCCTTTTGCACGAGGCTGATATGCGCCTCCTCGCCGAGCAGGTCGATCTTGTTCCAGACTTCGAGAATGCGCTCGGAGCGTGCCTTTTCGTCGATCCCCAGATCGTCGAGGATGCCGATGACGTCCTGTGCCTGCACCGCATTGTCGGGATCCGAAAAATCGCGCACATGCAGGATCAGGTCGGCTTCCAGCACCTCTTCCAGCGTCGCACGGAATGCGGCAACCAGATGGATCGGCAGGTCGGAGATGAAACCGACCGTGTCGGACAGGATCACCATGCGCCCGTGCGGCAGCTTCATCCGCCGCAGCGTCGGGTCGAGCGTGGCAAACAGCATGTCCTCTGCCAGCACGCCGGCGCCGGTGATGCGGTTGAACAGGGTCGATTTGCCGGCATTGGTATAGCCGACCAGCGCCACGATCGGGTGCGGCACCTTCTTGCGCTTTGCCCGGTGAAGCTGGCGGGTGCGGCGCACCTGCTCCAGCTCCTTCTCGAGCTTGATGATCTTGTCCTGCAGCAGCCGGCGGTCGGCTTCGATCTGCGTTTCACCCGGACCGCCCATGAAGCCCGCACCACCGCGCTGGCGTTCAAGGTGGGTCCAGCTGCGAACCAGCCGGCCCTTCTGATAGTTGAGATGGGCCAGTTCGACCTGCAGCGTGCCTTCCTTGGTGGAAGCACGGCGACCGAAGATTTCAAGGATCAGACCGGTCCGGTCGATGACCTTGCCGTTCCATTCTTTTTCCAGATTGCGCTGCTGCACCGGCGTCAGCGGATGATCGATAATCACCAGACCGGCATTGTGCTCGCTCAGGAGATGGCCGATTTCTTCGATCTTGCCGCTGCCGAGCAATGTGCCCGGCTTCGGCTGCGCGACCGGCACGATCATGCCATGGACAACGTCGAGATCGATCGCGCGGGCCAGCCCGATGGTTTCTTCCAGCCGGCTCTCGTCGCTGCGTGTCGACGTCGCGGCAATGATGTCGGCACTCTGTTTCCCGGTCTTTTTCAGGACCGGGACGATGACGACGGCGCGCATGTCATCACGGAGCTTTTCCAGCTCCGGAATGATTGACGCCGATTTTGTATCACGCTTGGTAATCTGTTCTGTATCCCGTCAGGATGCGGATTCTTCGCTCTCGAACATCTGCATCGGCTGTCCCGGCATAATTGTCGAGATCGCGTGCTTGTATACGAGCTGGGAGTGCCCGTCACGCCGCAAGAGGACACAAAAGTTGTCGAAAGACGTGACAACGCCTGTGAGTTTCACACCATTGATAAGAAAAATTGTCAGAGATATCTTCTGCTTGCGGACGGTGTTGAGAAAAAGATCCTGCAAGTTCTGAGAACGTTCCGCCATAGCGCCGCTTCTTTCTTATTGTCCGGTCCGATGTAACCGGTTGAATATACGATCTGAATACCCTGAACGCCGCGAAAAAGAGCTCTCGCAGGCATCCCCCCGGATTTGGTATCAAATCACGGTCTTTTCCGCAATGTCGAAAAAGGCTTCGCGAATTTTCTGTGACACGCTGCCCGGGTGCCCGTTGGCGATGGTTTTACCGTTAACGGCGACAACAGGAAAACAGATGCTCGTCGCGGCCGTGATGAAGACCTCGCGGGCCTCCAGCATGTCCTCGACCGTGAATGCCTCCTCGACGATCTCCATGCCGAGCGTATCCGTCACATCCTTCAAGGTCGTGCGGGTAATGCCGCGCAGAATGCCGTGCTCCGCATGGCGTGTGCGCAGCCGCCCGTCGCGATCGACGATCCAGACATTCGTCGCTGCCCCTTCCTTCACCGTACCGTCGGCATCGACGAAGATCGCCTCCTGCGCGCCCTCTTCCCTGGCCGCCTGACGCGCCAGCACGTTCGGCAGCAAGCCGACCGACTTGATATCCACCCGGTCCCAGCGGTTTTCCGGCACGATGATCGCGCGGATACCGTTGGCATTCTTTGCCGCGATCACCGAGGCATCCGTCCGCTTGGCGGTGACGACCACCGTCGCGGGCGTGCCGTCCTTCGGGAACACATGGTCGCGCCGCGCCGTGCCGCGCGTCACCTGCAGGTAGAACAGCCCGTTGCGGACGCGATTGCGCCGCAGAACCTCGCGGATGACGACCACGAGTGCGGCCCGCGTCATCGGCCAGTCGATACGCAATTCACTGAGCGACCGGTCCAACCTGTCGAGATGCCGTGTCAGATCAACGATCAGACCATGGCGCACTTCGCAGACCTCGTAGACTCCGTCGGCAAACTGGAAGCCGCGGTCTTCGATATGGACGCCAGCGTCCGCATGGCGCTGATAGGCGCCGTTCACATAGGCAATTCTTGTCATCGAATAGGGTGTTCCAGATAAAAGGTCAGACGCCCAGCGATTTCAACTTGCGGTGCAGCGCCGAGCGCTCCATGCCGACAAACTCCGCCGTGCGTGAAATATTGCCGCCGAACCGGTTGATCTGGGCGATTAGATAGTCCCGCTCGAACATTTCGCGCGCCTCGCGCAAAGGCAGCGTCATGATGTGCTGGTCGCCCTGCGCCGAAATCTTCGGCAGGCTGTCGCCGACCTCGCTCGGCAGCATGTCGGCCGAGATCGCCGCATCCGGACCGTCGCTGCGGGCGAGGATCATCAGCCGCTCGATGTTGTTGCGCAGCTGCCGAATATTGCCCGGCCAGTCGTGGGATTGCAGAACGGCCAGCGCGTCGTCGCCGATCTTGCGCGTGCGGATGCCCGCCTGTTCACTGACCTGGCGCATGAACATGTCGACCAGGAACGGAATGTCTTCGCGCCGCTCGGCAAGTGCTGGCACGCGGACGGGAATCACCGCCAGCCGATGGTAGAGATCTTCCCGGAACGCCCCTTCGGCAATCTGGCTTTCGAGGTTGTAGGCGGTGGACGAGATGATGCGAACATCGACCTTGACGCGCTTTGAGCCACCGACGCGCTCGAACTGCTGGTCGACCAGCACGCGCAGGATCTTGTTCTGCGTCTCGCGCGGCATTTCGCCGACTTCGTCGAGATAGAGGATGCCGCCATGCGCTTCTTCCAACGCACCCGTCTTGCGGGGCTGGCCTGGCGTTCCCTCGGTGCCGAACAGCGCAATCTCCATCCGCTCGGGCGTGATTGCCGCCGCATTCAGTGCGACGAACGGGCCGGCACTGCGCGACGATTTGCGATGGATCATCCG
This sequence comes from Rhizobium sp. Leaf453, assembly GCF_001425605.1. Taxonomy (GTDB): domain Bacteria; phylum Pseudomonadota; class Alphaproteobacteria; order Rhizobiales; family Rhizobiaceae; genus Pararhizobium. Next base: position 300,919 of record NZ_LMRG01000026.1, read on the forward strand.
GGCGACGAGTTCCTTGCCGGAGCCGGACGGGCCGTGGATCATGATGCGGCTGTTGGTCGGCGAGACTTTCTCGATCGTCTGGCGCAACTGCGAAACAGCGACCGACGTGCCGATCAATTCGACCGGATCGCCCGAGCGTTTTTTCAGCTCCGACACTTCCTTTTTCAGCTTGGAATTTTCAAGCGCCCGCTCGGCGATGAGAATCAGGCGGTCGGCCTTGAACGGCTTCTCGATGAAATCGTATGCGCCGCGGCGAATAGCGGAAACGGCGGTCTCGATATTGCCATGGCCGGAAATCATCACCACCGGCAGATCGGGATAGCGGCTCTTCACCTCATCCAGCAGCGCCAGGCCGTCCAGCCGGCTGCCCTGCATCCAGATATCGAGAAAGACCAGCCGTGGAACGCGATCGCTGATCGCCGCGAGCGCGCTGTCGCTGTCGAATGCCGTCCGCGTTTCATGGCCTTCGTCGGACAGGATACCGGAGACGATCTCGCGGATGTCCTCCTCGTCGTCCACAACCAGAATGTCAGCCGCCATGGGAAGTATCCTTATCCTGTCTGTCTTCGTTGCCGCCGCTTTGTCCGGCCGGCGGCAAGAGAATGCGAATCATGGCGCCCTGTCCGTGATCGAAATCGGCGGGTGCGTCATGCAGTTCCAATTGTCCACCGTGGTCCTCGATGATCTTCTTGACGATCGCAAGGCCAAGTCCGGTGCCCTTTTCCCGCATGGTCATATAGGGCTCGAGAATCCGATGGCGATTTTCCGTCGGCAGGCCACGACCGTTGTCGATCACATCAACAACGAACTGGCCACTCGTTTCATTCAGTCGCGAGCGCACCATCACCTTACGCTCGCCGCGAACGGCATCCGCAGGCAGTGCCTCGATCGCTTCGACGGCATTCTTGATCAGATTGCCGAAGGCTTGGCCGAGCATGCGGCTATCAAATGTGCCGTTCAACGGCTCGTCGCCGAAATCGCGAATGAAGGTGACGTGATTGTTGCCCATTTCCCGCAGGAAAATAGCGTCCTTCAGGATGCCGCGCAGATCCGCATTTTCCTTGGTGGGTTTGGGCATGCGCGCAAAACCGGAGAATTCATCGACCATGCGGCCGATGTCCTCGACCTGGCGCACGATCGTGTCGGTACACTGATCGAACACCGTCCGGTCGTCCTGGTTGATCTGTTTGCCGTAGCGCCGTTTCAGGCGTTCAGCCGAAAGCTGGATCGGTGTCAACGGGTTCTTGATCTCGTGGGCAATGCGCCTAGCGACGTCAGCCCAGGCAGTCGAGCGTTGCGCGATCACCAGATCTGTAATGTCATCGACGGTGATGACGTAGGAATCCTTGGCGTCGTGCGATTCCTCGCGCGTCACCTGGACATTCAGCGTCCGCTCGGTTCCGCCACGCATGATGTTGATCTGCTTGCGATAGTCGTTGCGGTGGCGGCTGGCGGCCTCGTTCAGCACCTGCTCGATCTCCGGCGCCACGTCGGCAAGCCGTTCACCGACCAGTTCAAGCGCCGAGCGCGACAAGAAATGCTCCGAAGAGGGATTGGCAATCGTAATCCGCTGGTCGTCCTCGACGCCGATGACGGCCGCCGTCACACCCGACAACACCGCCTCGATGAAGCGGCGGCGGTTGTCCATCTCATCCTTGGCCTCAAGGATCTGGTCCCGCTGCGTGCGGATTTCGGCGATCATCTTGTTGAAGGTACGCGACAGGCTCCCGACGTCGCCATCGACAGCATGCACCGGCACGATCACATTCAGGTTGCCGCTCGCAACGCTGTCGGCCGCGCCGATCAGCAGCCGGATCGGCCGGACGATCCGGTCGGCTACCGCGATTGCGGTCCAAATTGCTGCCAACAGCACGATCAGCGCGAAACCGAGATAAAGCACGCCAAACGCCAGCTGCAGCGATGTCCGGCCGGCTTCGAGGTTCTTGTATTCGGCGGTGTTCTCCTCCATCAGCCGCATCGAGCGCATGACCTTGGGGTCGACGGTCCGCACGGTGTAGAGATAGGCCCCCTGGATATTGTCGATCGGAATGATCGCGCCGACGAGGTTGGTCACTCCCGGCGGAATAAGCGTCGGCTGGCCGGAGACCGTGCTCAGGAGAGCGTCCTTGGGGATCGCCGGCAAGGGCCGTTCCGTCGGAATATTCGCCTGAAGGATGGGCGTCCCATCTCCGCGCACAAGAAACGCACCCAGCATGCCGCGCCCGCGCGCCTGCCGGGTCATCAGTTCTATGAAGCCGGTGCGGTCAAGGCTGTAGAGCTGGCGGTTGCGCTCGAGGTCATTGGCCATCGAGACCGTCTGGCCCTGCAGGTAACTGGCGTTTTCCAATACGTAAGCTTCGGCCACATCCAGCGACGAGCTGACGATCGATTGCGTCCGCAGAGAAAACCAACGGTCGAGCCCGACATCGAGCGTAATACTGGCAAAGATCGCGACGAGGATAGCGGGCGTGATGGCGACGATCGAAAACAGTGCGACGATGCGTACATGCAAACGCGCAGCCGCACGACCACGGCTGCGGGCCTTCAGGAGGCGCGTGATCTCGCGACCGATCAGGAAAAGGAGCCCGATCACGAACAGGGCGTTGATCGCCGCTGAACCGATGACAATGTTGGTTTCCGGCTTGATCGGCGTCAGGCCAAGAAGGACGAGCAGCGAAATGATCGCGCAAACCAGAGCGCCGGTTGCGAGCAACAACCCGGGCAGCGCGAACGAGGCGCGCCGATCGTGACCGGACACAACAACCTCGTCTTTCGCCAGCGGCACAATCAGCCCTTCGGCCATCAGAAATGCATCCCCCGACCCGGCATCGCGTATTGGGCGATGGCAGGCTTTCTACGCTTCGTGGTCAAGAAAATGACCGCACCGCATCCGGTTCTCGAAACGCAGTTTCCGCGCCGTGACCGGATGGGACAGTTGGCAAGCCAAAAAGACACACCAATGTCCGTGTGCTTTCTAAGCAACATAATGTGGCGAAAATGCAACGATTCTGAGCGGGAAGTCAAGCACTCCGTGAGCTGCGGTAAACGGAAACCCCCAGTTCACGGATCTTCTTGCGCAGCGTGTTCCGGTTCAGGCCAAGCAGATCGGCGGCCTTTATCTGGTTGCCGCGCGTCGCCGTCAGCGCAGCCAGGATCAGCGGATATTCCATCTCGGCCAAAACCCGGTCATAGAGGCCGGCAGGCGGCAGCCCATCGCCGAATCCAGCGAAATACTGCCGCATGTTCTCTTCAACCGCCTGCGAGATCGACATGGAGCCGGACCGGCCGGACACCTTTTCGATCGGGCTGTCGGGAATGTCGGATCTAAGCTCGCTCTCGATAATCTCCTTGGTGATCACGTCCTGCGGATAGAGTGCCGTCAGGCGGCGCACGACGTTTTCCAGTTCGCGAACATTGCCCGGCCAGGGATGCGCCTTCATCAGTTCCAGCGCCTCCTGGTCGAACCGCTTGACGTCCAAACCTTCCTTTTCCGCCTGCTGGACAAAGTGGCGGACGAGATCGGGAATGTCTTCCGCGCGGTCACGCAGAGGCGGCAGGCGCAAAGGCACGACGTTCAGGCGATAATAAAGGTCCTCGCGGAACAGGCCCTGGTTGATCGACTGCTTGAGGTCCTTGTTTGTCGCCGCGACGATACGCACATCGGAGCGGATCGGCGTGCGACCGCCGACGGTGGTGTATTCGCCCTGTTGTAGCACGCGCAGCAGCCGGGTTTGTGCATCCATCGGCATGTCGCCGATTTCATCGAGGAACAGCGTACCGCCCTCCGCCTGCTCGAAACGACCGGTGGACCGGTTCTGCGCGCCGGTGAAGGCGCCTTTCTCGTGACCGAACAGTTCCGATTCTATCAGGTCGCGCGGGATGGCCGCCATGTTGATCGCCACGAACGGGCCATTGCGGCGCTTGCCATAGTCGTGCAGCGCGCGGGCAACGAGTTCCTTGCCGGTGCCGGATTCGCCGGTGATCATCAGCGTCAGGTCGGTCTGCATCAGGCGCGCCAGAACACGGTAGATTTCCTGCATGGCGGCGGAACGGCCGACCAGCGGCATGCCGTCCTGCGTGTCGTCTTCCTGCTTGACCGGCTTGCGCTTCGGTTCGGCCAGCGCCCGGCCGATGATGGCGATCAGTTCGGTCAGATCGAAAGGCTTGGGAAGGTAATCATAGGCACCCTTCTCCGATGCCTTGATCGCCGTCATGAACGTGTTCTGGGCGCTCATCACCAGCACAGGCAGATCGGGCCGTGCCTTCTTGATGCGCGGCAGAAGATCGAAAGCATTTTCGTCGGGCATCACCACGTCAGTTACGACGAGATCGCCATCGCCGGCCGAGATCCACCGCCACAGCGTTGCCGCGTTCGAGGTGATGCGGACGTCATAGCCGGCGCGGCTGAGCGCCTGGTTGAGCACGGTGCGGATGGCAGCGTCGTCGTCGGCGACGAGGATGGTGGCGCCAGTCATCGGGATTGTCCTTTTATGATGGTCGGTGGTTCGCTGTCTTCCGCCGTCGGTCCCTTGGACGCCGGCATCAGGACGCGAAATGTCGTGCGGCTCGACTGGCTGTCGCACTCGACGATGCCGCCGTGGCCGCCGATGATCTTGGCGACGAGGGCAAGGCCGAGGCCCGAACCGTTGGTCTTGGTGGTGATGAAGGGATCGAACAGGTGCGGCAGCAGATCGGCTGGAACGCCTGGTCCGTTATCGTGCACGCAGAATTCCAACGGCAGCGATATCTTCTCTCGCGTACCGGCGACAGAGAGCCGGATGCCAGGCCGATAGGCCGTTGTAAGCTGGATTTCACCGTCCGGCTTGTCCGCGACCGCCTCGGCGGCGTTCTTGATCAGGTTGAGGAAAACCTGGATCAACTGGTCACGATTGGCGTAGACCGGCGGCAGCGACGGATCGTAATTCTCGGTGATGCGGATTTTGCGCGCAAAGCCTGCCTTGGCGATCGCCTTCACGTGATCGAGCACCGAATGGATGTTGACGGGATGCCGGTCCACCGGCCGCTCGTCGGAAAACACTTCCATACGGTCAACCAGCGAGACGATGCGATCGGTCTCATCGCAGATCAGCCGGGTCAGCGCCCGGTCGTCGTCATTGACGGAGGTTTCCAGCAATTGCGCGGCGCCCCGGATGCCAGAGAGTGGGTTCTTGATCTCATGGGCCAGCATGGAGGCAAGACCGGTCACCGAACGCGCGGCAGCCCTATGTGTCAACTGGCGGTCGATCTTGTCGGCCATGGAGCGTTCCTGGAACACGATGACCACCGAGCCGGGCTCGGAAAGAACCGGCGCAACATAGAGATCGACGAGCTTGTCGGCGCCCAGACGCGGTGAACTCAGGTCGACACGGTATTCATTGACGGCGGCGCGTCGCTCACGCACCTGCTCGATCAGCGTGAGAAGCGGGCTTCCAAAGGGAATGAACGCGCTGATATCGTGACGGGCGAGATAATTGGCGCTGGCGCCGAAAAAGGCCTCCGCTTCCCAGTTCGCGAAGGTGACGAAACCTTTTTCGTCCACCAGGATGACCGGGTTCTGGATGGCGTTCAGCACCGCCATCGGCAATGAGTTGATGGCCCTTTTATCGTCGTCACCGATCTTGTCGGTCATGCGGCGTCCTTTTCTTCTTGTCGGCCGGGCATCGCGCTGATGGCTGCCACCGTGCCGGCAAGGACAGCGCGCGGGTCGATCGATGTCATGATCGCGGCTTTGTCCTGCGGCGACAGGTCCGGCGCGAAATAGCCGAGATACCAACCGATATGTTTTCGCGCATGCCGAAGCCCGACATCGGCCCCGTAAAACTCCAGCATCATGGTGTAATGCTCGGCAACGATCTCCGCGATCGCGTCCGTATCCGGATGCTCAACCGCTCCGGCCAGCACGCCCGCATGCCACGGACGCCCCTGGCTGGAACGGCCGATCATCACGGCATCGGCGCCCGAGCAGCGCAGGATCTCGTGGGCATCCGACGTGGTCGCCACATCGCCATTGGCGACCAGCGGTACGGAAATCACATCGCGAACCGCGCGGATCGCATCCCAATCGGCCTTGCCGGTATAGAACTGCATGCGGGTACGGCCGTGAATAGTGATCATCTGTACGCCGGCTTCTTCGGCCCGCTTGGCGATCAGCGGCGCATTGATCGAATGTTCATCCCAGCCCAGCCGCATCTTCAGCGTCACCGGCACATCGACCGCCTTGACCGTGGCCTCGATCAGCGACAGCGCATGGTCGGGGTCGCGCATGAGTGCAGAGCCGGAATAGCCGCCGGTCACCTTCTTGGCCGGACATCCCATATTGATATCAACGACAGCAGCGCCGTTATCCGCGACGATCTTTGCCGCCTCGCCCATCCAGTAGGCTTCACGTCCGGCAAGCTGGACCATATGCGGATCGATGCCCGAGCTTTTCAGGCGCGCCCAGCTTTCCGACGCATTGCCGACGAGTTCGCGGCTTGCTACCATTTCGGTCACGACCAGCCCGGCCCCGTAGCGCCAGGCCAATTGCCGGAACGGCAGGTCCGTCACGCCCGACATCGGCGCAAGCACGACACGGTTTCGAAACGTGAGCCGCCCAACCCGGAACGGGGATGACAAATCCGGTATCTGCAAATGATTATCTTTCGGGCACATCTTTATTCTGCACTATTTTTAGACATACTTATTCAGCTTGCCAAGCGTTTTCAAACGCACCGCACAAAATTCCATGGACAACTGGTCAAGGCCGGACCTTCACGGTACATCACAGCGGAATTGAAGCGGTGCGCCGCAGCACGTGTGATCCGGTCTTTGGCACCACCACCGAACGGCCGGCACTGCGTTCGTTCGGAATCCGATCCGAACGGCGACAGAATTGCAGGAAGCCATATAAAAGATGCAGGCAAAAGAACAGTTTTCCTGTGGGGTCGTGATCGTGGCTGCCGGCCGCGGCGAACGCGCAGGCTCTCCCGCCGATGGACCGAAGCAGTATCGTCCGATCGGCGGACGCCCTGTAATCACTCATACGCTCGAGACTTTTACGACCTGGCCGCAGAACACGATAATCGTCGTCGTCATTCATCCCGACGACGAAGCGCTGTTCGAACATGCGCTCGGCCTTGTCCCGACTACCCCCGCGACTATCCGTTTCGTCCATGGCGGCCCGACCAGACAACTTTCGGTTCTCGCCGGATTGAAAGCGCTGGAAGGCGTCGGCATCACCCATGTGATGATTCATGACGCTGTCCGGCCTTTCGTCGATCATGCGCTGCTGGATCGCTGCCACGCAGCCTTGGTCAATGGTGCCGAAGCCGCCCTCCCCGCCATCGCCGTTGCCGATACGCTGAAGCGCGGCGCGCCGGATGGCACCGTCGCCGAGACGGTGCCAAGAGCCGGCCTGTTCGCCGCGCAGACGCCGCAATGCTTCAATTTCGCGCCGATCCTGACGGCCCATAAAAATGCGGCCTCATCCGGTCGCTCGGACTTTACCGACGATGCCTCGATCGCGGAATGGGCCGGGATCCCGGTAACGCTGATCGAAGGATCGGCCGACAACGTCAAGCTGACAATCAAACGGGATATCGCCATGGCGAATGAAAAGCTGAGCCGCAACGCCCTTCCCGACGTCCGCACCGGCAACGGGTATGACGTCCACCAACTGGTCGAAGGAACAGGCGTGACGCTCTGCGGCATCTTCATCCCGCATGACCAGGCACTGCTTGGCCATTCCGATGCCGATGTCGCCCTGCATGCCCTGACCGACGCCCTGCTTGCCACCTGCGGCGCCGGCGATATCGGCGACCATTTCCCGCCATCCGACCCGCAATGGAAGGGCGCTCCCTCGCGCATCTTCCTCGAACACGCGGCCCGGATCGTACGCGACCACGGCGGCACGATCATGAATGCGGATATCTCGCTCATTGCCGAAGCACCGAAAGTCGGACCGCATCGGCAGGCGATGCGCGAGAACCTCGCCGGCATGTTGTCGATCTCGCTGGACCGCTGCTCGGTGAAGGCAACGACGAACGAAAAGATCGGTTTCGTTGGCCGCCGCGAGGGCATCGCCGCCATTGCCACCGCAACGGTCGTTTACGCAGGACAGGCATCATGAGCGGCTGGCCAAGTGATATAGAAGACAAGGCAAAGGCGCTGATTTCGGCATTTTCAGAGCGCGGACTCAATGTAGCCACAGCCGAATCCTGCACCGGCGGCCTGATTGTCGGCGCCCTGACCGAGATCCCCGGTTCCTCCTCGGTCGTCGATCGCGGCTTCGTCACCTATTCCAATGACGCAAAGATGCAGATGCTCGGCGTCGACGCGGCAACCCTGGCTGCCTATGGCGCGGTGTCTCGCCAGACAGCACTGGAAATGGTCGCCGGCGCGCTTGCCCACTCGCGCGCCGATGTCGCGGTCGCCGTCACCGGCATTGCCGGCCCCGGCGGTGGATCGATCGACAAACCGGTCGGCCTCGTGCATCTCGCCGCCTCCGCGCGCAGCGGCGGCGTGCTTCATCGCGAGATGCGCTATGGGGATATCGGCCGCGATGCCGTTCGGCTGGAAACCGTGCGCACCGCACTGGACATCCTGGAAGAAGTGGCCGGCAGCGCCGACTGATCAGGAGGCCGGCGCGTAGATCGTATCGGCGCGCTTTTCAAAGGCTTCGGAAAACATGCGGAAGGCCCGGTCGAACATCGATCCCATCACCGCACCCAGGATACGGCTCTTGAACTCGTAATCGATGAAGAAATGGACGGAACAGCCGTTCCCGGCCACATCCTCGAACCGCCAGCGGTTGTCGAGATATTTGAACGGCCCATCGATATATTTGACGTCGATGATCCGCTCCGCCTTGTTGAGCAGCACCTGCGTCGTGAAGGTCTCGCGGATCGCCTTGTAGCCAACGGTCATGTCGGCCACCAGCAACTCTTTCCCATCACGCTCTTTGCGGGAGCGAACGGTCAGGGCCTCGCAGAGCGGCAGGAATTCCGGATATTTCTCCACGTCCGCGATCAGATCGAACATCTGGTCGGGTGTGTGCTTGACGGGCCGGCGGGTCTCGAATTGTGGCATGAGGTTCAGATATTCAATGCATTGATCAAAAACAAGATGGCATGATGCCTCATGCCCAGCACCCGACCAACTGACGCTACGTCAGTCAGATCAGCCCTTGCCTGACCTTACGGCATCCACGTCACAAGCCGCCAAGATGCTTCAGCAACTGCCGTGTCTCCGCGTGGGACCTGACGATCAGCACCGGCACATCCAGTCCATAATCCGCCAGCTTCTGCTCGATCTCCGGACTTTCGGTTTTCTCGAAGTTCCAGATATAGCGCAGGAACTCTACCGAGAGCCGCTCGGGACATCCCTCCGCCATTTCCGGGCGCGTCCGGCCACGATATTTCAGCCAGCGGGTCACCACGCCGTAGAGCGAGACCCTGCGCGGTGGCCGCATCCACAGCACCAGATCGGTTCGCGGCAGGCGCAGCGGCAGTGTGCCTGGGCTGGTCCCATCCATGATCCAGCGCGACTGTTCGACAGCCTGCACGACGGCTGCCAGCGCCTCGGCCCGTGGGCGCTGCACCCAGCCTGGCATCCAGAAGACGTCACGATCCATCGAGACATAGGGCAATGCGAAGCGAGCCGAAAGCATCTGCGCCAGTGTGCTCTTGCCGCTTCCGGAGCAGCCGATGATCAGCACACGTTCCGCCCACGACAGCAGATCAGCGGCTTCGGCAAGGTCGGCCAGATATCGCGCCATTCCGGTCTCCGAAAATGAAAAGGCCGCGGTGTTGTCGACCGCGGCCGTTCAGGGAAAGCGACGAGGTTATTCCGCCGCCGCGAGCAGCTTCTTTTCACGCGCGGCCCGGAGCCGTGCGAAATCGTCGCCGGCATGGTGCGAGGAACGCGTCAGCGGGCTGGAAGCCACCATCAGGAAGCCCTTGGTATAGGCAACCGTCTCGTAGGACTTGAACTCTTCCGGCGTGACGAACTTTTCGACCTTATGGTGCTTGCGGGTCGGCTGCAGATACTGGCCGATGGTCAGGAAGTCGACATCGGCCGTGCGAAGGTCGTCCATAAGCTGGAGCACTTCATTGCGCTCTTCACCGAGGCCGACCATGATGCCGGACTTGGTGAACATGGTCGGATCCAGTTCCTTGACCCTCTGCAGAAGGCGGATCGAATGGAAGTAACGCGCGCCCGGGCGAACCGTCAGGTAGTTGCCGGGAACGGTTTCCATGTTGTGGTTGAACACGTCCGGCTTCGCGGCGACGACACGCTCCAGCGCGCCCGGTTTCTTCAGGAAGTCCGGCGTCAGGATTTCGATCGTCGTATTCGGAGAAGCCGCGCGGATCGCCCAGATCACCTTCTCGAAATGTTCTGCGCCGCCATCGGCGAGATCGTCACGGTCGACTGAGGTGATGACGACGTGGCTCAGCCCCATCTCGCGCACCGCCTTGGCGACGTTTTCCGGTTCGGCCAAATCCAGCGCGTTCGGCTTGCCGGTCGAGACGTTGCAGAAGGCGCAGGCGCGGGTACAGATCTCGCCCATGATCATGAACGTGGCGTGCTTCTTGTCCCAGCACTCGCCGATATTCGGGCAGCCGGCCTCCTCGCAAACCGTGACGAGCTTGTGCTCCTTCACGATCGAGCGGGTTTCCTGGTAGCCCTTCGAGACCGGCGCCTTCACACGGATCCATTCCGGCTTGCGCATCACCTCGTTGTCGGGGCGGTGCGCCTTTTCGGGATGGCGGACGCGGGGTGCATCTGTGGCTTCGGCAAGATTGGTTCTGTCGAGAATGGTGACCATCAATAACCTGCTTTCGACGTCAGCGTCTGACGATTTTCGCGAGGAATAGCAAAATGCACGAGCCGACGAAACCCTGCACGAGGTAACCCAGCCATCCGCTGGCAACATGGATGCCAGCGCTATCGAAGATGGCATTGGCGAGCAAGGCGCCGACAATGCCGATCACGATGTTCATGAAGATACCGAAGCGAATGTCCATCAGCTTTCCGGCGAGCCAGCCCGCCAGTCCACCGATGATGATTGCCGCAATCCAGCCGATGTCCATGATATTTCCTTGCCCACCAGAACCCAATATGGGTGTGAATTAACCAGTGTTCCAGACGCTTCCCCTCACCAACAAAATCTAAGACTTAGCTGAAGCTAAGGTCTTGATTTTGTGTCCTCTCCCACAAGGGGAGAGGTAACGGCGCCGAGTGCGCGGCATCGATATCTCTCCCCTTTTGGGAGAGAAAGCGATTTCAACATTTTAGCCAAAGGTTAAGTGTTAGAAATCGCAAGTGAGGGGATAACGCTTACCACTTTAGGCGTTCAGCGCACGCCCATAGGCATCGAGCACCGATTCCTTCAGCGTTTCCGAAATCGTCGGATGCGGGAAGATCGTGTGCATCAGGTCTTCCTCGGTCGTTTCGAGGTTCATCGCGACGACGAAGCCCTGGATCAGTTCGGTGACTTCAGCACCGACCAGATGCGCACCGAGCAGTTCGCCGGTCTTCTTGTCAAAGATGGTCTTGACCAGGCCCTGGTCTTCACCGAGCGCGATGGCCTTGCCGTTGGCGACGAAGGGGAAGCGGCCGACGCGGATGTCGCGGCCTTCGGCCTTCGCCTTGGCTTCCGTCAAACCGACGGAGGCGACCTGCGGGTTGCAATAGGTGCAGCCCGGAATCTTCAGCTTGTCCATCGGGTGAACATTCGGCAGGCCGGCGATCTTTTCGACGCAGATGACTGCCTCGTGCTCGGCCTTGTGGGCCAGCATCGGCGGTCCGGCAACGTCACCGATGGCGTAAACGCCGGCGACATTGGTCTTGCCGTAACCGTCGATGACGATGCAGCCGCGATCCGTCTTGACGCCCAGCGTTTCAAGGCCGAGGTTCTCGATATTGCCCTGCACGCCGACGGCCGAAATCATCCGGTCGGCCGTGATCTTCTCGATTGAACCGTCCTTCTTCTCGACATGGGCGGTCACCGAGTTGGCAGCCTTCTCGACCGTCGTCACCTTGGCTTCCAGGATGATCTTCATGCCCTGCTTGTCGAACTGTTTCTTGGCGAAGGTGGAGATTTCCGCATCCTCGACCGGCATGACCTGGCTCATCACCTCCACGACGGTGACCTCGACGCCGAGCGTGCGGTAGAACGAAGCAAACTCGATGCCGATGGCGCCGGAGCCCATGACCAGCAGCGACTTCGGCAGCGAATCCGGGTTCATCGCCTCGAAATAGGTCCAGATCAGCTTGCCATCCGGCTCGATGCCTGGCAACGCGCGCGGACGGGCGCCGGTCGCAACGATGATATGCTTGGCCGTGTAGGTGCCCTCGCCCAGCGTGTTCTTCGGCAGCGGCGCCTGCGGCTGGACGATCGTCTTGGTGGTCTTGGCGATGACAATCTCGTTCGGCTTGGTGAGCTTTGCCTCGCCCCAGATGATATCAACCTTGTTCTTCTTCATCAGGAAGCCGACGCCGCCGTTCATGCGCTCGGCAATGCCGCGCGAGCGCTTGACGATCGCTGCGAGGTCCGCCGTGATCTTGCCTTCCAGCGTCAGGCCGTAATTCTTGGCGTGCTCGGCCAGATGCAGCACTTCGGCGGAGCGCAGCAGTGCCTTGGTCGGAATGCAGCCCCAGTTGGAGCAGATGCCGGCCAGATGCTCGCGCTCGACCACGGCAGTCTTGAGACCCAACTGGGCCGCGCGGATCGCAGCGATATAGCCGCCGGGACCGGAGCCGATAACGATGACGTCGTAGGAATTTGCCATTCTGTTTCCTGCCTCTTCCTTAAAGCGTGTCGCGATCCTTCAGATTCGCTCTCACGCTTCAGCTTCTTGTTTTATCGCATGTCGTTGCCGCAAAACCGCTGCACGCTTTTGCGCGACATGTTTTAGCTCATGTTCCGGGCCAGCAAGACCCATTCATGCCTTTTGCTATCCTCAAAGAGCGGTACGGCCGGTAGCCTCGCCTTCTCTGCAAATCCGCTGGCCGCATAAAGCGACAGCGCCGTTTCATTGTGGCTCTCGGTGATCAGGCTGACCCGCCCGCCCCGCGCCTTCACCATTTCCAGCGCCAGCAGCGCCTGCCCGATGCCCTTGCGGCGATGATGCCGGTAGACACAGAGACTGTCGATGAACCGGCTGCCGATCACCTCGACCTGCAGGTCCAGGAGCGGCTTGATTACCGGATGGGCCGGCACCATGTCGCGCACGCTTTCGTCCAGTTCGTAGCCGATCGACGCACCGGCAATCTCACCATTCCATTCCGCAACCGTAGCGTCCTTCCAGGCGCCCGGCTCGTCGTCCATCAGCATGCGCGCCCGACCCTGTTCAAGCGCCGTATCCGCCTCGCCGCGCATCACCGCTCCGTACCAGAGCCATGTCGCGAAACCGTGGGACGCCAGATCGACCAGAATGGCCAAATCCGCCGCATCCCGAGGCTCCGCGGCCCGCAGCGACAGGGCAGTCGTCATTACAGCCCGAGCATCATGCGGACCATCGGTTCGAGGCCACGTCCGATCGCACGGGTATTTTCCGCATCCAGATGCACGCCGTCGAGCGGTGTCGTCTGCGCCACCGAGCCCGCATCGAAGAAGCCGCAGCCCTTTTCATCGGCGAGATCCGCATAAAGCGAAGCCAACATCGAGGATTGTTCGACGCCGCCGGCAAACATTGCCGCAAATGCCGCATTCGCCGTCTCGCAGATAGCCGGCGGCGCGACGATCAGGATCTCCGGCTTTTCGTCATCGAACGACCATGCATGATGCGTGACCAACTCGATCAGCCGCTCCATGCCCTGCATCGCACCGAACGCCGTGCCGCACAGAACCGGCTTCATATCGTTGGCGCCAAGCATGATGATCACCAGATCGAGCGGGCCATGGCTGTGCAGAACGGTCGGCAGGATGCGCGCACCGTTGCGATCGCAATCGGCGGTATGATCGTCATAGACCGTCGTGCGGCCATTCAGCCCTTCGGCGATAACCTGTACGCCATCGCCCAGCGCCGCCTGCAGAACCGACGGCCAGCGGTCTTCGAGCGCGTGACGACCGAGCGAACCGGCATCATAGCCCCAAGTCAGACTGTCGCCGTAGCAGAGGACTGTTTTCATACGATCAATCCTGTCCCAACAACCGGTCTACATCGGCAAGACTATTCAAATCCTGCGGCAAATCTGTCTTCATTCGCGTCGCCTTGAGGAGACCATAAGGGTCGCCATCGCGGACGTCGCGAATGCCAGCCTCGATCAGGTCAAAGCCGTCGCACATCTTCAGGTCTTGAGACGTACCGATATCCGCGCCCTTGAACGAAAGACACAGCGAACCCTTGCCGTCTTCACCATTGCCGGCTGTCCAGACGACCGGTACGACCTTGTCTCGAAGCGCTGCCGACCAGACGACACCGGTGCCGTCAGGTCGGAGATATTCGAGCTGCGGAATCCGGTCGCTGTCGTTGCGATACAAAAACGTCCTGTCCGTCATCTGCTCGACACGCTGGGCAACGTCCTCGTTCAGATCATCGGCCTGCGATGAAGCCGCGAACAACAGGGAAAATCCGGCAACCACTGCCGCGATACCGAAGCGTCGCGACATTGGTGTTTTTTCAGCTGCTTTTGCCACCCTGCAGGACATTGTCGGACGCCTTCTTACCGTCAGACCAGCATACCCATCGGGTTTTCGATGTAGCGCTTGAAGGCGCCGAGCAGTTCGGCACCGAGCGCGCCATCGACGGCACGGTGGTCGGTCGAGAGGGTCACGGTCATCACATTGGCGACAACCATCTGGCCCTTCTTGACGACGACGCGTTCCTCGCCTGCACCGATCGCCAGGATCGTCGCATGCGGCGGGTTGACGACGGCGGCGAAGTTCTTGACGCCCATCATGCCCATATTTGAAACCGCCGTCGTGCCGCCCTGATATTCCTCGGGCTTCAGCTTGCGGCCCTTGGCGCGGGCGCCGAGGTCCTTCATCTCGTTGGAGATGGCCGAGAGGCTCTTGGTTTCAGCCGAGCGAATGATCGGGGTGATCAGGCCGCCAGGGATCGAGACGGCAACGCCGACATCGGCGTGCTTGTGCTTGACCATGTTCGAGTCTGTCCACGACACGTTGGCGTCCGGAACGTCACGCAACGCCAGCGCCAGCGCCTTGATGACCATGTCGTTGACCGAAAGCTTATAGACGGGCTTGCCGTCCTTTTCCGGTGCGGACGAATTGATCTGGGCACGCAGAGCCAACAGCGCATCCAGCTCGCAATCCACGGAGACGTAGAAGTGCGGAATGGTCTGCTTGCTCTCCTGCAGGCGCTTGGCGATGGTCTTGCGCATACCGTCATGCGGCACGAGCTCGTAGGAACCGTCGGCGAAGTTCTTGAGGATCGCCTCGTCTGACTGTCCCTTTGCGGCAGCCGGAGCCGTTGCTGCGGCAGCAGTCGGTGCAGCAGCGGCAGCCGGAGCAGCCTTGGCGCCACCACCGGCGACAGCCTTCTCGATATCACTCTTGACGACGCGGCCATGCGGACCGGTGCCGGCGACCGCAGACAGATCGATCCCAGCTTCCTTCGCAAGACGGCGGGCCAACGGCGACGAGAACGGCCGCGCACCCGACGATGCCGCAGCCGGAGTTGCAGTCTGTGCAGCAGGTGCCGGCGCAGCGGCCTCTGCCTTTGCAGGGGCAGCCTCAGCCTTTGCCGGCTCCGCCTTGGCAGCGGGTGCAGCGCCACCACCGGCGGCGGCTGCCGAAACATCCTCGCCGTCGGCGGCGAGAATGGCGATCAAGGCATTCACCTTAACCGCTTCTGTTCCAGCCGGAACGACGATCTTCGCAACGGTACCCTCGTCGACTGATTCGACTTCCATCGTCGCCTTGTCAGTTTCGATCTCGCAGAGAACGTCGCCGGACTTGACCTTGTCGCCTTCCTTGACCAGCCACTTGGCAAGGTTTCCCTCTTCCATCGTGGGCGAAAGGGCCGGCATGGTGATGTTGATAGGCATCTCTTCACCCTCCCCTTTACTTGTAGCAGACGGTCTTCACCGCCTGGACGACTTCAGCGACACTTGGCAGAGCCAGCTTTTCAAGGTTGGCGGCATACGGCATCGGCACGTCCTTGCCGGCGATCGTCAGGACCGGCGCATCGAGATAGTCGAAGGCCTGCTGCATGACGCGGGTGGCGATTTCGGTGCCGATCGAGTTCTGGGGATAGCCTTCTTCGACCGTGACGAGACGGCCCGTCTTCTTGACGGATTCGATGACGGTCGGCAGGTCCATCGGACGCAGCGTGCGAAGATCGATCAGTTCGGCGTCGATACCTTCCTTTTCTAATTCGGCGACAGCCTTGACCGCATAGGTCATGCCGATGCCGAAGGAGACGATGGTGACGTCGTTGCCCTTGCGGTGAATGCGCGCCTTGCCGATCGGCAGGACGAAATCGTCCATCTTCGGCACATCGAACGACTGACCGTAAAGGATTTCGTTTTCAAGGAAGACGACCGGATTCGGATCGCGGATCGCCGCCTTCAGCAGACCCTTGGCGTCGGCTGCCGTATAGGGCATGACGACCTTGAGGCCCGGAATCTGGCTGTACCAGGTGGCGTAATCCTGGCTGTGCTGCGCGCCGACGCGGGCAGCCGCACCGTTGGGACCACGAAACACGATCGGAGCGCCCATCTGACCGCCGGACATATAGAGCGTCTTGGCGGCGGAGTTGATGATCTGGTCGATCGCCTGCATGGCGAAGTTGAAGGTCATGAACTCGATGATCGGCTTCAGGCCCGACATCGCAGCACCGACGCCGACGCCGGCAAAGCCGTGTTCGGTGATCGGCGTATCGATGACGCGGCGTGCGCCGAATTCCTGCAGCAACCCTTGGGTGATCTTGTAGGCGCCCTGGTATTCGGCAACTTCCTCGCCCATGACGAAGACGTCGGGATCGCGGCGCATTTCTTCGGCCATCGCATCGCGAAGTGCTTCGCGAACGGTGGTCGAAACCATTTCGGTACCGGCCGGAATATCCGGATCGGACGGGATGTCGGCCTTCGGCTGGGCTGCGACGGGAGCCGCCGCTTCGGACTTGACAGGTGCTGCTTCCGCCTTTGCCGGCTCGGCGGCAGGTGCAGCAGCCTTCGGCGCGGCAATATCGCTGGCGCTCTCGCCGTCCTGCAACAGCACGGCGATCGCCGTGTTGACCTTGACGTTCTCGGTGCCGGCAGCAATCAGGATTTTGCCGATCACACCTTCATCAACGGCTTCCACTTCCATGGTCGCCTTGTCGGTTTCGATTTCGGCGATCACGTCGCCGGAAGTGACCTTGTCACCCTCGTTTTTCAGCCATTTGGAGAGAGTGCCCTCCTCCATCGTCGGCGACAGGGCCGGCATCAGAATTTCTATTGGCATCGTTTCCTCACCCAAAATTTAACTATTGAGCCGCAGCTTTCGGCCAAACCATCAATATGACGAACAGAACTATCGTGGATAGTTGTAGAGCCAAGACGACACGGGCAGTTTTATTGCCTGCTGATGCGTGTCGAAATAGCTCACCCCAAGCCGTAAAATTCGATACCTGACCAAACCAAAGCCTGGCGCGACCTTCTTCGACGGCTTTTCTACCCAGATGCTGTCCGTACAGCACGCCTGGAACGATCAGAAGGAGTGCGACAATCCAAAACTGCTTGAGCCATCCGACCGGTAGTCGGGGCAAGCTGTCCCAAGCAGTCTGGAAGACACCCATTCTGCGAACCCCAACCTTAGAGCAGAATGTCGGTGTAGAGCTCGGATACATCCGGCTCCGGATCCGACTGTGCAAAATCGGCGCTGTCAGCAACGATGTCGCGGACGTCCTTGTCGACGGCCTTGAGATCGTCCTCGGTCGCCCAGCCCTTCTCGATGAGACGAGCCTTCACCTGCTCGATCGGGTCATATTCCGAGCGCATCTTCTGCACTTCGTCCTTGGAACGGTATTTCGCCGGATCGGACATCGAATGGCCGCGGTAGCGATAGGTCAGCATTTCGAGGATGATCGGACCCTTGCCGGAACGGCAATGCTCGAGCGCCTCGTCGGCTGCGGCCTTGACGGCACGCACATCCATGCCATCGACCTGCATGCCGGGAATGCCGAAGCCCGAACCGCGCAGCGAGTAGTTCGACTGCGCCGTTGCGCGGGCAGTCGACGTGCCCATGGCGTAGCGGTTGTTCTCGATGATGTAGACGATCGGCAGCTTCCAGAGAGCGGCCATGTTGAAGCTCTCGTAGACCTGTCCCTGGTTGGCCGCGCCATCGCCGAAATAGGCGACGGAAACGCTGTCGTTACCACGATAGGCATTGGCAAAGGCGAGACCGGTGCCGAGCGATACCTGCGCACCGACGATGCCGTGGCCGCCGTAGAAGTGCTTTTCCTTGGAGAACATGTGCATCGAACCGCCTTTCCCGTGGGAATAGCCGTTCCGGCGGCCGGTCAGTTCGGCCATGACACCGCGGGCTTCCATACCGCAGGCCAGCATGTGACCATGGTCACGATAAGCGGTGATAACCTGGTCGCCTTCCTTCTGCGCCATCTGCATGCCGACGACGACAGCTTCCTGGCCGATGTAAAGGTGACAGAAGCCGCCTATGAAGCCCATCCCGTAAAGCTGGCCCGCCTTCTCTTCGAAGCGGCGGATCAGAAGCATTTCACGGTAGGCCTTCAAATCCTGATCGCGATCGAACTCAGCGATATTGGAGCCGGTGAATTCCTTCTTGGCGGGCTTTGCCGCTGTTTTGCGGCTGGAAACGGACGCGGTTTTTCGCGGAGCCATTCAATCCTCCCTATGGTTGGCTTTTGCAGGTACCATAGGCAAAGAATGCGATCACAGCAATGCCATATTTGCATGGCTTATATTCCGGTTAAATATATGAAATTTAATCGGAAATTTGAATTAACCTGCTTTCGGTTAATATGGCAAATTAATGAAAAATCACGATTTCGTCGCCGCGCGACATATTCAGGCCGAAGCGGGCTTTTTCATCCAGCATGTCGCGTTCAAGCGAGCCGTCACTCAGGAGCGCGACTTCCCTTTCCAGCGTCTGGCGCTGCGTCGTCAACTCGTCAAGGCGAGCCTGACGCACGATTCGCTGGCGATCGAACTTCTCGGTTGCCTTGAGGCCATATTCGCCATGAACGGAATGATAGCCGAAATAGGAGAGGAAAGCGATGGCGATGAGCGGCATGACAAACCGCCCCAGCTTCCGTTTCTTATGGTGTTTGGTCCACATCGATCATGCCCTGATACGCAATACCTGAACACGCTAGCAGCCATAGATTAACCGACCGTTGACCATAAACGCCGGCCACGAAAAACCCGCGCCTGTTGCCAGACGCGGGTTCGTTCATTTCAGGGATGGGCCGGATCAGCCGCGCAGGATCGAACGGCCTGCATACTTGGCCTGCGGGCCGAGCTGCTCCTCGATGCGGATCAGTTGGTTATACTTGGCGGTACGGTCGGAGCGGGCCAGCGAGCCGGTCTTGATCTGTCCGCAGTTGGTGGCAACAGCGAGATCGGCAATGGTCGAATCCTCGGTCTCGCCCGAACGGTGCGACATGACGGCGGAGTAACGAGCCTTGTGCGCGGTCTCGACAGCATCGAGCGTTTCCGACAGCGAACCGATCTGGTTGACCTTAACGAGGATCGAGTTGGCGACGCCCATCTTGATACCGTCGCGCAGGCGCGAGGAATTGGTAACGAACAGATCGTCACCGACCAGCTGCGTCTTGCCGCCGATCTTGTCGGTCAGGTACTTCCAGCCTTCCCAGTCATCTTCAGCCATGCCGTCTTCGATCGAGAAGATCGGGTACTTGGCAGCGAGTTCGGCGAGGTAATCGGCCATTGCTTCCGGCTCGAGCGTACGGCCTTCGCCTTCCAGATGGTACTTGCCGTTCTTGAAGAATTCGGTCGAGGCGCAGTCGAGCGCGATGTGCATGTCGTCGCCCGGCTTGTATCCGGCCTTTTCGATCGACTTCATGATGAAGTCGAGGGCGGCCGGCGCCGAAGCGAGACCCGGGGCAAAACCGCCTTCATCGCCAACGTTGGTGTTGTGGCCATCGGCGGCCAGCTGCTTCTTCAGCGTGTGGAACACTTCAGAACCCATGCGAACGGCGTCACGCAGGGTGTCTGCGCCAACCGGCACGATCATGAATTCCTGGAAGTCGATCGGATTGTCGGCATGCGCGCCGCCGTTGATGATGTTCATCATCGGAACCGGCAGCAGGCGGGCGTTCGGGCCGCCGACATAACGATAAAGCGGCAGGCCGGAAGCTTCGGCGGCTGCCTTGGCAACGGCCAGCGAGACGCCGAGGATGGCGTTGGCGCCGAGGCGCGACTTGTTCGCCGTGCCGTCCAGTTCGATCATCGTTGCGTCGATGTGCAGCTGGTCTTCGGCGTCCATGCCGCCGATCGCTTCGAACAGTTCGCCGTTGACGGCTTCGACTGCCTTTTCGACACCCTTGCCAAGGTAACGCTTGCCACCATCACGCAGTTCGACGGCTTCATGCGCGCCAGTGGAAGCACCCGACGGAACGGCTGCGCGGCCAAAGCTGCCGTCTTCGAGATGAACGTCGACTTCGACCGTCGGGTTGCCCCGGCTATCGAGAATTTCACGGCCGATGATGTCGATGATTGCAGTCATGGTCTCTTCCCTGCTTCAAACATAGTGGTGGAGGATGGTCCTGTCATAATTCATGGACCGGAAATTACAATGGCAGGTCCGGGCAATTGCGGTCCGCACCCGTACCTTCAAGAAAAATTCACAAACGCCGGCTTCAGCGCTTTGCCACGGCGTCGAAGGCCAGCAGCGTTTCCAGAAGGCGCGGCATGTCCTTCAGGTGAACCATGTTCGGGCCATCGGACGGCGCATTGTCGGGATCCTCATGCGTCTCGATGAAGACGCCGGCGACGCCGACGGCAACGGCGGCACGCGCCAGCGTTTCGACGAATTCACGCTGTCCACCCGAGGAACCGCCCTGCCCGCCCGGCTGCTGAACCGAATGGGTCGCATCGAAGACAACAGGCGCACCGAGGCTCGCCATGATCGGCAGCGAGCGCATGTCGGACACCAGCGTGTTGTAACCGAAGGAAGCGCCGCGCTCGCAGAGCAGGACGTTCGGGTTGCCGCTCTCGGTAAACTTGGCCAGCACGTTCTTCATGTCCCAAGGGGCGAGGAACTGGCCCTTCTTGACGTTGATGACCCGGTCCGTCTTAGCGGCGGCGATCAACAGGTCGGTCTGGCGGCTGAGAAATGCCGGAATCTGCAGAATGTCGACGGTCGGGGCGACAAGGCCGCACTGCTCTTCCGTGTGGATGTCGGTCAGGACCGGGAAGCCATATTCCTTCTTGAGATCGGCAAAGATTTCCATCGCCTTGTCCAGGCCGATGCCGCGCTTGCCGGAGAGCGAAGTGCGGTTGGCCTTGTCGAAGGACGACTTGTAGACGAGGCCGAGGCCGAGCGACTTGCAGAGCTCGACCATCGTGCCGGCGATCATGAAGGCATGATCACGGCTCTCCATCTGGCAGGGGCCGGCGATCAGCGACAGCTTCTGTGTGTTGGAAAACACGACCTGGTTCGCACCGCTGCCGGCAACGACATTTGCATTGGTCTGCATGATTATTCTCCGAATACGAAAATGACGCCCTGCCCCGGAGCCTCCGGAACAACAAGGCGATTGTCTTTTCTGATGGTGGAAACCGCGTTTGCGGCAAGAAGGCGTCCGGTCGCTTCGAGATCGGCAACCTTGAAGACCACCGCCTGCCCGACCAGACCACGCGAATTGCCGGTCGCCTTGCGGTCGTAAAAGCCGGACATTCCAGCCTGATTCAGGACGGAAATCTTGACGCCGTTGCGTGTGTCGATGTCCATGCCGAACGAATGGGCCGAGACCTGCGGCTCATCGACCGCTTCCTGCAATAGATACTGGAAATCGGTGGGGTTCGGCTCGGACAGAACCACTTCCGCCATGCCGACGACACCGTTGGCATGGGTTTCAAGTGCCGAGCGGTCGGCCGGCAGCGATTTCAGCCGCTGACAGGTAAAAAAGAAGAAATCCGGCGAGCGCAGATCGGCGGCGAAAGACAACCGAAAACTGCCGACGCCCTCGGAACCATCAGGCAATTTCATCGGGCGGGAGAATTCCAGCATGTCGCCACCGGAAATGCCCTTTTCGCGAAACCGCTCATGATCAACCGCAGCGTCGCTGGTGCTGAGCACGACCGCCGAGAAACCATCCTGGCCATTGCGGAAGCGATAGGCTTGATCACGGGCGACAAAAACGTTGCCGTCAAGCGCCGCTGCCTCGCAATCCTCGCGCTGGGCAATGCCCAGAGGCTCCAGATAGGTCTTGTCGGCGAGGAAGATACAGGCGTTTTCCGTTCCGAAGGGATGAAGCGCATCGGCTGCGACGGTAAAACCAAGCTGTTCGTAGCGGTGTCTGGCCGTCGCCAGATCAATGACCGGCAGAACCAGATGGTCGAGCAGACGCGGGTGGCGGGAGGCAGCGCTCATGAATTTCCCTGAAACTGTTCGTTGGCAGGTGCTTTGCCTTTTTTGGCCGACGATATCAAGGAAATGTTGAACTGGAGGCCCTGCCGAGCCATCAGGCAGAAAAACGCAACAGGGCCCGGCGATGAACGCCGGGCCTTGTGGAAGATCGGTCAAAGATTGCTCATGCCACCATCGATCACCAGTTCGCTGCCGACAGTATAGGCCGACTCATCCGAACCGAGGAAAACTACCGCCTTAGCAATTTCACTCGGGTAACCGAAACGGCCGACCGGGACCTTTGCGGCCGCCATGGCATCGGTATCCGCCGCTGACATGCCAAGCTTGCCATAGAGCGGCGTTGCGACCGGGCCGGGGCTGACGGCGTTGACGCGAATGCCGCGGCCGATCAGTTCGCCCGACAGGGTCTTCGCAAAGGACAGCAGCGCAGCCTTCGTCAGCGCGTAGATACTGGTGTTCGGCATACCGATATGCGCGTTGATCGAAGTGTTGAGCACGATGGAAGCCGGATTGGCGAACAGGGGCAGCAGTGCCTGGATAAGGAAGAACGGGCCTTTGACATTGATCGCGACCGACCGGTCGAACGCATCTTCATCCACCTGCTCGATCGGGCGGAAATCTGCGACACCGGCATTGACGAACAGGATATCGAGATGCCCGAACGCCTTGCCGACCGTTTCGGCGATGGCCTTCTGGCCGGCGATATCGCCGGCATCGGCCTGGATGAAGAGGGCTGAATCGCCCAGTTCGCCGCGCGCAGCCTCGATCGTCTTCGGGTTGGTGCCGGTGACGGCGACCTTGGCGCCCTCGGCGATGAACTGGCGGGCTGTTTCAAGACCGATGCCGCTGGTGCCGCCGGTGATCAGGGCTGTCTTGTTCTGCAGACGTGACATGATGAAACTCCTTGGAAATGATGTGTGAAGACTTTGGGTTCGGTTCAAAAATCAGGTGCGGGTGATCGTCGCGCCACCATCGACGAGCGAGGCGGTACCGGTCACAAAAGCCGAATCGTCGGACGCGAGGTAAAGCACCGATTTGGCAAGCTCTTCCGGGGTCGCGACGCGCTTGAGGGCGTGGAGGTTGGTGATGAAGGACTGGGATTCAGGCGTGTCATTCATCTCCCGATACATGGCCGTGTCAACAGCGCCGGGCAGGATCGAATTGACGCGAACACCCTGCGGGCCGAATTCAGCGGCGAGCGCCTGCGTCAGGCCGATCAGACCGGCCTTTGAGGCGGCATAGGCTGCAACGCCGGGGAAAGCGAAGCTGTAACCGACGAAGGTCGATGTGAAGATCACCGAGCCACCACCATGCTTGACCATTTCGGCGATCTGATGCTTGGCGCCCAGGAACGAACCGGTCAGGTTGATGGCGATGGCGTCGTTCCAGCCCTGTTCGGAAACGCCGGTCGTAGGCCCGGCTTCGCCGAGTGTGCCGGCATTGTTGAAGGCGACATCGAGACGGCCGTAGGTTTCGACAGCGAGCGTAACCAGCGCCTTGGCGTACTCCTCCGAGCGGACATCACCGGCGAGCGCAACGGCTTCGCCGCCTGCGGCCTTGATCTCCGCAACGAGGTCATCCAGTTCATTCTGGCGACGCGCACCGACGACGAGCCTTGCGCCTTCCGCGGCGAACAGTTTTGCGGTGGCGCGGCCAATGCCGGCGCTGGCGCCGGTGACGATTGCAACTTTGTTGGACAGGCGTTCCATGATCTTTTCCTCTTTGGCAGAGCGGTTGAGGTGCCGTTCTGACGCCTCTTCATGCCGTTTGCTTGAGGCGAATATGGCTTTCTTTTATCGTTCGGATTAGTCTGCAAATCATGGAACTCGTATCCGGAAAATCCGAACGATGATCAAGCTCGACGGCATTACAAGTTTTGTCGCAATCGCCGAAAGCGGCTCGATCAGCGAGGCCGCCCGCCGGCTGCGGCTGTCCAAATCCGTCGTCAGCGAGCGGCTCGCCGAGCTTGAGCGCAGCCTGGGCGCCGGGCTCCTTCATCGAACGACACGCAAGCTCACCTTGACCGAGGATGGCACGGCATTTTTGGAGCGGGCGAGCCGAATCGTGCAGGAGATCGAGGAAGCTGCCGCAGATATGGCAGAGCGGCGCGGAACCATTTCCGGCCCCTTGCGCATCTCTGCGCCGGTCACATTCGGGCGGATGCATCTGGGACCGGCGCTTTACCCGTTTCTGGCCGAGTACCCGAACCTGCAGCTGACGCTCGATCTCGACGACCGCAGGGTCGATGCGGCGGCGGATGGTTACGACGCCGTGGTTCGCAACGGGGCGATCGCCGATTCGCGGCTGATGGCATGGCGCCTTGCCCCCAGCCGCCGCGTTCTCGTCGCGTCCCCCGCCTATCTACGGGACCGCGGCAGACCATCCTCGATCGAGGATCTCGAGCAGCACAAGGGCATTTTCTACACCAATCGTGGCGTTGCCGACTGGCGCTTTCCGACATCGGCGGGAACCGTGCTTGTCCGGGGGAAGATGGGATTTGGCGTCAACAATGGCGACATGCTGCGGGATGCCGCAGTTTCCGGCCTCGGTATTGCACTAGTGCCGATGTTCGTGGTCGGAGAGGCGATTGCGTCAGGGCAGTTGGAGACAATCGACATTGGTGTACAGCCGGAGCTCGAATATATCCACATCGTCCATCCCGAAGGACGACGGCCTTCAGTCAAGCTGCGCGCGCTGGCGGACCACCTGCGCAGCGCCTTCGGTGCGCCACCCTATTGGGATCCGACTTTTCCGGCCTAAGCGACCTCAATCGCAGGAGCGCAGCTGCTTGGCATAATTGTTGGCGATATTGGTGGCCCGGCGGGCGGCGCCCTGTAGTTTTGTATTGCCGCGATAGGCGCCCTTGCGATAACCGCCGTCGCCGAGATAGTAGGCGAGGTAGAGGTTGTAGGCGTCCGTTTTCGCGATACCCAGCTTCTTTGCATTGCGGCTGTGATACCAGGCAATAAAGTGAACGGCGTCAGAGAATTTGGTCCTCCGTGCCAGCATGTGCCCGGTCGAACGCTTGTATTCCGACCACGTACCGTTCAGCGCCTGCGAGAAGCCGTAGGCCGTGGACTGCCGCTTCCAGGGAATGAAACCAAGCAGCTTGGTGCGCGGCGGCCGGGCATTGGGGCGAAAGCCGGATTCGGTGTAGATCGTCGCCATGAGGATCGGCACGGGGACACCGTATTCGCGCGCTGCGTGATTGGCGGCACGCTGCCAGTTGTTGAACAGGCCGTCGCGCTGCTCGAAAATCGCGCAGGCGTTCTGGATCTGTCTGGGGGCAGTCGCACAGCCGGTCAGCAGCAGAAGGGCGACGATAAACGCAATACGCATCGCTCAAATCTCTCACTTTCAGAGAGATTACTAACCGGTAAACGTTAAAAAGACGTTTTGAGGCAAATTCGACTGATCACCTCCACTCACCTACAGCTTCAGCGCATGAACGATGGCGGAGCGCACATTGCCGCTCGCTGCCTCCAGCCGGGCCGCATGCACCGGCTCGAACCCTTCGAGGCGCTTTGTTCCGGACCAGCGGCCATTGTCGGCAAAAACCTCGATCGAGCCGGCATCGAGGAAGATGCGCAGCGATGACGGCCGAGCGCCTCGGGCAAGGTATCGCGGGATGTTTTCGGCATCCGGACGATCGTAGAGGATCGACAGGCCCGCCCCATCCACCCGCACGCCGAGTTCCGTTCCGGGGTGATCGAGATAGAGGGTGAACGGCGCCCCGGGGGTCTTCAATTCGAGCACGATTTCGGCCGCTCCGGTATCGAGCAGAACGGTCTCGCCGCTCAGCAGCAAGGTTTCATCGAGCACGCGGGAGCGCAGGGTTTCGACAGCCGGCACGGGGGGTGTGAGGACCCGGTCGCCCTCCAGCAGAATCTGGCGCGGCAGGGTCATGGCGGTCGGAAAATCGATGGCGTGGGAAACGTCGGCCCAATTGGCAAGCCAGCCGATGCCGACGGGCGTTTCGCCATCGACAAAGGCCTGGAAGGCGTAATTGTCGGTGCCGAAATCCAGTTCCTGCTCGAAATCGGCAAGGAACCGCACACCATCGAAATGGCCGACCGCGACCAGCGTCAGGTTCTTGCGGCCGGTATCGGCATGCGTGCTGTTGACCAGCCCGTAGCTCAGCGCCCAGCGGGTCTTCGGATCGTCTGCTGGCCCATTGAGCGGCAGCAGGAATGGACATTCGATCACGGCGGTGCCGAACCGTTCCTCCAGCAGCAGAGTGCCGACGAAACGCCAGCCGCTCGCCGCCGTCGGATCGTCTGTCTCGTAGAGCAGGATGACGCCGCCCTGCGTGCTCAGGCTGCCGAGCACCATTTTCCACAACCCATCCGGTCCCTTGACGACGTACGGGTCACGGAAATCCTGCGTCAGGCCGAGGCCGGACGGGCGGTTGGCGAGGATCACCTGTGCTTCGCTGGCAGTGATGATGTTGTGCGAGGTGGCGGTCAGCTGGATCTGGATTTCCGGCTCGCGCTCGATCACCTGCTCGGTAAAGAACACACGGATGCCGCCATCGTTTTCGATCGGAATGGCCGATCCGGAAAAGGCCCCGCCCCGCTTGTCCGGCCGCGCGGTGAGATCCTCCGAGGGAAACAGGAAGATCGGCATGTGATGCCAGTGGATGTAATCGTCGGACACAGCATGGCCCCAATGCATGGTGTTCCAGCGCAGACCATGGGAATAATGCTGGTAGAACAGGTGCGGCCGGCCGTGGAACCGGCCGAAGCCGTTAGGATCGTTCATCCAGCCGAAGGGCGGACGGAAATGATAGCCGTGCGGAACGGGCGCCGGTGCATTGGCGGTGCTGGTGTGCATCACGGTGATGCCCTTGTCGACCACCTCAGCCGCATTGAAGAAGTAGGCGACAGAAACGGCGGTGGTCGCCGTGTCATAGACGCAGGCCAGATCGCCGCCGCTCGTTGCGATGAAAGTTCGAAAAACATATTCCTCGGCATTGCCGACCTCGACCTCACCGATCTTGTCGCCGCCGAGCAGGAAAGCCATCCGCCCCGGCGCCTCCGGGGTCACCGCCTTCAGCCAGATATGCAGGGTGGCACTGACGGGCACCTCGGCCCTCAAAGCGCGAAGCGTGTCATCGTTCGCTGCTGGTGGATTGCTGTGGAACATCGTGACATCCTTTCGCCTCTGCGACGGCGTTCCATTCCGACCTAGTGCTGATGCGGCCGATGTAAAGGTTTCCTTGCCTGTGGCCAGACACGGCAAATCCGCCCCGCGCGGTGACCGCCGTGGTTTCGACACCTCAGATCATCCGGACGGGGCACTGGAAATCGCCTCTAACGAATGAAAATTGACTGACGCCTTCCAGCGCCCCGTTTGGCGTTCTCTCGGGAGCTTTCCTCCCTACAGACCCCGACTTTAGACCCTCTGCCTCGGGATGATTGCGTTTCGCATGTCTCCGGGACCGGCATTCAGCAACACAGCCCGGTACGTCACGCATCTTCTCCCGACATGTGTGCCACACAGGCACGCCCACCCCATAAGGACGGAGGGGGTCCATGTTCCGGGGGCTCTCCTTCCGTTCCGCCTGACGTTCGGGATCCCCCGAGGCTTTCCGTGGAGCGCCAGCCCTGCCTCGCCGCAAACGTCTTGCGGTGTATCCGGGGCAGGACGGCATGATCATGGCACGGGAATTGAGGGCGGGGATGAACGGGGATGAATTTTTATCATTGGAGGGATTTTTGACTTGGCCTTCGGCCCCCCTCATCCGGCGCTTTGCGCCACCTTCTCCCCGCCGGGGAGAAGAGGAATGGTTGGCGTTGAAGCTTAAAATGGGAAAGCCCATGCTGGGTTCAAATGACCCTTGGTCGAATCTACCTGAATTTTAGCACCTACGGAAGTTTCGGTTTTGCTCCCAAGATTCCACCCATTCCGTCATCCTCGCCCTTGAGGCGAGGATCCAGAGGCGCGACACGCAGATAAACGTTTCAATCACTGGTGCGGTCTTGTCAGGAGTTCGAGGGGCAACCTCGAATCACGATACATCGCACTGGATATTAACCCCGCCTCATCGTGGTTCGCAGGACCGGATACGACCCGACGTCCCGTCGGGTCCCTGGATCCTCGCCTCAAGGGCGAGGATGACGGAGAGTTGTGTGGCACGACGCGCAATCCGGGGCACGTTTTAAACAGTCACCCCGCGCCATCATCAAGTTTCCTAAAACGAGAGCATGGATTTCGGCGCTCCGGGGAGCGAGGCGTGTCGCAAAGCCTCTTTCCAATGTGCGATTGGGAACACCTGCACGGGTGGCAGGGACGCTTCGCTCAATTTGGGCCAAAGGCGTTGAAACTGTTCCCGCCATGCCGACGCGGACATCGTCGCGAGGGTGTCGCGCAGATGGAAGCGGTGGTAGCTGACAGCGGTGTTGAACCATGCGATGCCCTGCCCCGACAGCAATCCGTAGCCGACGAAGACCGAGCCGGGCCGCATACCCTCCAGCACCGCCGAGCCGACCGGCCCGCCGAGCGAATCGAAGACGAGGTCCGCATCATCGGCGGCCCGTCGCACCGCGACGGGATTGTCCATCGGCACCGGCTCGATCCCCGCTGACAGGAGGCGCGTGATGCGGCTTGCCGACCGGTAGATGCCGCGCACCTCGACTGCGCCCTGTTGCCTTGCCCATGATCCCAGAAGCTCCGCACACATCGAACCCGCGCCGCTGAGAAGCACACGCTTTCCCGAGACCGGCCATCGATCGAGCATGGTCAGGGCCGCCAGCGGGTTGATATAGGCTCTGGCGGCAATGTGGTCTTCGACATCATCAGGCACGGGTATGGCGAGGTCGGGGTCACAGTCCACATAGGCCTGCCAGGTTCCGGCACCGCGAAGCGGCAGGACACGGCGGCCGACAAGAACGGCATGCGATTCGGGAGCACTGATCACGCGCCCTACGCCTTCATAACCGACGACGGCCGGAAGCTGGATGCGATGGGCATAGGCGCCGGTGATCGGGATCAGGTCGGAAGGATTGACCGGGACCAGTGACATCGCCACCCGCATCTTTCCGGCGGCGGGCGGCTCCAATCGCGATATCTCCAACGAGATCCGATCGATCGGCTGTCCAAAGGCGTGATAGCGAAATGACGAATTCTGCATTGCCGGTGTTTTACCTTCGGCGCCGGTCGATCAGAGCTTCAACCGGTAGAACATGTTGTCGACAGCCATTCGAGGGAAGGTCTGGGGAAGGTCGGCCGGGGCAACCTCGACAAAGCCATTCTTCTCGTAGAAGCGGCGCGCCGCATGGAACATGTCGATGGTTCCGAGATAGATGTCCGACATGCGCGCCGCACGGGCCGCCTGAACAAGCGTGGCGAGCAACCGTGCCGCGACGGCATGGTCGCGACCGCGGAACGCCGCGGCGACGAACATCTTGCGCAGGGCCGCCTGTCCACCGCCGATATCCTTCATCGCAATCGTGCCGACGATATCGGCGCCATGACGGGCAACCCAGAATTCGCCGGCGCCTGTCTGGTAGAAGTTCGGAATATCGAAAAGATCGGGCTGTTTTTCGGCCGATGTGGCGACGCCGAATTCGAGCGTCTGGATCGACACGATCAGGGCGACGATACCGGTCTCGTCGCCCGGGCGGTATCGGGAGATGGTGATGTCCGAAGGCTTTTCAGTCATCGCTTCATCTCCCTACTATATGATGGATCAAACCAGCCGGCTCTGCTCCACGGCCGCTTCGATGAAACTGGCGAACAACGGGTGCGGGTCGAGCGGGCGGGACTTCAGTTCCGGGTGGTACTGGACGCCGATGAACCAGGGGTGATCAGGATATTCGACGGTTTCCGGCAGGACGCCGTCCGGCGACATGCCGGAGAAATCGAGGCCGCAGGCTTCAAGGCGTTCCTTGTAATCGACATTGACTTCGTAGCGATGACGGTGGCGCTCGGAAATGTCGGTCGAGCCGTAGATATCGGCGATGCGGGTGCCCTTCTTGAGGCTCGCCTTGTAGGCGCCGAGACGCATCGTGCCACCGAGATCGCCCGACGCCGCACGCTTTTCGAGTGCGTTACCCTTCACCCATTCGGTCATCAGGCCGACCACGGGTTCAGCGGTCGGGCCAAATTCGGTGGACGAGGCCTTTTCGATGCCGGCGAGATTGCGGGCGGCTTCCACGACCGCCATCTGCATGCCGAAGCAGATGCCGAAATAGGGCACCTTGCGCTCGCGGGCGAAACGGACCGCCTGAATCTTACCTTCCGAACCGCGTTCGCCAAAGCCGCCGGGAACGAGGATGCCGTGGACTTTTTCAAGATAGGGCGACGGGTCTTCCTTTTCGAAGATCTCCGATTCGATCCATTCCAGCTTGACCTTGATCCGGTTGGCGATGCCGCCGTGGTACAGCGCCTCGATCAGCGACTTATAGGCGTCCTTGAGGCCGGTATACTTGCCGACGATGGCGATGGTCACCTCGCCTTCCGGCGTGCGGATGCGGTTTGCGACATCTTCCCAGTTTTCGATCCGGGGCTTCGGCGCCGGCTCGATGCCGAAGGCGGCCAGAACCTCGTTGTCGAGGCCTTCCTTGTGATAGGCGATCGGCACGTCGTAGATCGACGCGACATCCAGTGCCTGGATGACGGCCGACGGGCGGACGTTGCAGAACAGCGACAGCTTGCGACGCTCGGCTTCCGGGATTTCGCGATCGGCGCGCACCAGCAGGATGTCGGGATGGATGCCGAGCGCCTGCAGTTCCTTGACGGAATGCTGCGTTGGCTTGGTCTTCAGCTCGCCAGCGGCCGGGATATAGGGCATCAAAGTCAGGTGAACGAAGACGGACGTGCCGCGCGGCAGGTCGTTCTTCAACTGACGGATCGCTTCCATGAAGGGCATCGCCTCGATATCGCCGACGGTGCCGCCGATTTCGCAGATGACGAAGTCGTAGTCGTCATTGCCTTCGGTGACGAAGTTCTTGATCTCGTTGGTGACGTGCGGAATGACCTGGACGGTGGCGCCGAGGTAATCGCCGCGGCGTTCCTTGTCGATGATATTTTTGTAGATGCGGCCTGTGGTGATGTTGTCGGTCTTGGTCGCCGAGCGGCCGGTAAAGCGCTCATAGTGACCGAGGTCGAGGTCCGTTTCCGCGCCGTCGTCGGTGACGAACACCTCGCCGTGCTGCGTCGGGCTCATCGTGCCGGGATCGACGTTCAGATAGGGGTCAAGTTTGCGAAGCCGCACCCGGTATCCCCGGGCCTGCAGCAACGCTCCGAGAGCGGCTGCGGCAATCCCTTTTCCAAGGGAAGAAACCACGCCGCCAGTGATGAATACATATCGCGCCATGGGCTTCACCGGATACCGTTTCAAAAATGATTCCGCCACCGAAAAATTCATCTTCCAGAATTTTTCCGTTCAAAAGTCTTGGCAGTCGGAATTCGAACAAAAGAAAACCGGCGGAAGACTGGCTTCCGCCGGCGATGTTATCTCGATCAGGCCTTACTGGCCGCTCGGAACGTCCGAGCTGGAGGTCGCAGGCTTGGTCTCTGTAGCCGGCGTCTGCGTGGCAGGTGTTTCGGTCGTGGTCGTGGCCGGCGTTTGGGTTGCCGGAGTCTGCGCGGCCGGGGTCTGTGTGTCGGTGCCGGACTGTGTCGGTGTCTGGGCAGGCGTTTCGCCGGCCGGCGGTGTGGTGGCGCCACCGAGGTCGTTCAGGACGCCGTTGCCGTTGTTGGTCGTGCCGGGGATGCGGTCGAGAACGTCGGTCGCATTCGGCTGGTAGCGGGACAGGATGCCCATGCCGAGCGCCAGAACGAAGAACAGCGTGGCAAGGATCGCCGTCGTGCGGGTCAGCGCATTGGCGGTGCCGCGCGCGGACATGAAGCCCGAACCGCCGCCGATTCCGAGACCACCGCCTTCGGAACGCTGGATGAGCACGACGCCGATCAGCGCCAGTACGACCATGAGATAGATGACAAGCAATACGGTCTGCATTTTGTCCAGTCCTGCCTTGGATGCCGCCCTGCCCGGCCTTCCTGTCGGAAAGAGCGGAGCGTCATCGAATAATCGTCCGGGCGGGAGACGCAAGCCACATTGCAACGCAAGTTTCAGCGTCCGCTCCACGCGGCAAAGATGAGTGTTGGCGGGTGCATATACCATGCCACCGCCCATTAAAAGCCCCTACCCGTCTCTGAAGGGCGTTAAGCCGTCAATTCTTCATATGCCCGGTAGATGGCGAGGAAGTCGTCGGCTTTCAAGCTCGCGCCGCCGATCAGCGCGCCATCGACATTGGCGACGCCCATCAATTCCTTCGCGTTGCCCGGCTTGACCGAACCGCCGTAGAGAATGCGCATCTTGCCGCCTTCGGCACCGAAGCGGGCGACGAGTTCGGCGCGCTGGAAGGCATGCGCCTCCTCGACATCGGCCGCCGTCGGCGTCAGGCCGGTGCCGATCGCCCAGACAGGTTCATAGGCTATAACCGTGTTTTCGGCGTTGGCCGTATCCGGGATCGAGCCGGCCAACTGGCGCTTCAGGACATCGAGCGTCTGGCCGGCCTTGCGCTCGTCACCGGTCTCGCCGAGGCAGATGATGGCGACCAGATCGGCGGCATAGGCGGCTTCGGCCTTCGCCCGGACCAGCGCATCGCTTTCGGCATGGTCGGTGCGGCGCTCGGAATGGCCGACGATCACATGGGTGCCGAAGCAATCGGCAATCATCTCGGCGGATACATCACCGGTATGGGCGCCGGACGCCTTCTGGTGGCAATCCTGCGCGCCGATCAGGAGCGGGCTGTCGTCGCAGAGCGCGGTCGCGACGTAAAGCAGGGTCGCCGGCGGGCAGATCAGCGTCTCGACCTTTTCGGACAGGCCGCCCTTGACGCCTTCCGCCATCGCCTTGATCTGGTCGAGCGACGCGCGCAGACCGTTCATTTTCCAGTTTCCGGCAACAAGCGGCTTCACGTCGGGGGTCATGCTATCTCCTCACGGGCGTTATCCTTTTCCCGGCAAAGGCCCTAGCAAATCCGTCGGGCAAAGAAAAGCGGCAGGTGCAGCCGCGATCTCGAAAGCGTGCGGGACTAAAAGCGCAATCGGGTGCGTCTGAGTTATAGTGGTCCGCGGAGACCGCCAACAGGAGGACGATGATGCTGCTGAACGGACACGAAACCTTCGGGTGGGGCACAATCATCCTCCATTGGATGATTGCTTTGCTGATCCTCGGGCTCATCGTCCTCGGCTTTATCATGGTGCGGCCGGATATCGATCCGGAGCTGCAATTCTCGCTCTACCAGTGGCACAAATCCTTTGGGATGACTGTGCTGGCGCTCTCGGTCATCCGGGTCATCTGGTGGCTCACGAACCGGCACCCGGCGTCGGTCAAAGGGCTCTCCCCGCTGGAAGCGCGCAGTGCGTCCGCAGTCCACCTCCTGTTGCTGGCGATGACGATCGCGGTTCCGCTGGCGGGCTGGGCGGTGGCGTCCACATCGACGTTGGGTATTCCGACGCTGGTCTTCAACCGCGTGCTCGTCCCGCACCTGCCGCTCCGCCCCTCGGCAGAAGCCGAAGCTTTCTGGACGACGACGCATGCTCTTCTCGCCTATGGCATGGGCGGTCTTGTGGTGCTGCATATGGTGGCCGCATTTCACCACGAGTTCATTCGCCGCGACGGGGTGTTGTCGAGGATGATTCGCGGTAGCCTCGGAAAACGGTAGGAATATTCCGGAAGCGGGCGACGTCTGACAGGTAGCAGTTTCAAGCCCCCCGGAGGCCCAGCATGCCCGCTTACACAGCAGCCGCCCTCACGTTTACCACCCTGACGCTCGCCTCCGGGTTTGCGCAAGCAAAAGCCCCCTCACTCGACGATGCCGCCGGTCGGTACGACATTGATGGTTCGTCAAAAATCAGCTTTTCCGTCGACCAGGTCGGCGGCGGTGGCATTTCCGGATCGTTCGGAAAATTTTCCGGTACCTTCCAACTTGACGGCAGGGATATCCGCCGCTCGGTGGTCGAGTTTTCGCTTTTTCCCGAGTCCGTCCAGACCGGCGAGGAACGGATCGAGAAATTCCTGCGCTCCAGCGCGATCTTCGACACCAAGACCTATCCGAAGATTGTTTTTCGCTCGACGAAAATCACGCAGACAAGCGACGACACGGCCGAGATCGAAGGCAACCTGACCGCCAAGGGCATGACCAAGACGGAGCATTTCACCGCGACGCTGACGAAATGGAACCGCCGCGTCATCAGCTTCCACATCCAGGGCGGCGTCTATCGCACCCGCTACAACATGTCGACGGGAACGCCGATCTATTCGAACATCGTTCAGTTCGACATGGTTGTGAACGGGCAGAAACATTGAAATGGGAAGGGCGCGACATCGCTGCCGCGCCCTTTCATCGAAATATATCGCTGACGAGGATCAGCCGAACTGGGTGCCGACGAAATCCTTGACGATGCGGACGATGCCCCGGCCGAGCAGGTCGTCGAGGGCGTCGCAGAGGTGATCGACATGCTGGCGCTCGCAGATCAGCGGCGGCAGCAGGCGGATGACATTGCGATTGTATTCGGTGAAGGCGACCAGCGTATCGTAGTCGCGCAGCAGGAGGGCACCGATGAAGCCCGAGAGCGAACCCTTCAGCTTGTCGTCCAGCACCGCCACCACCGGGCGCAACACCAGCGGCAGGGTCTGGCTGAAGTCCTGGAATTCGAGGCCGATCATCAGGCCCTGGCCGCGCACGTCCTTGATGATCTTCGGATACTTGTCCTTCAGCGCCGTCAGGCGTTCCAGCAGGTATTCGCCCTGCACGGCGGAATTCTCGATCAGGTCCTCGTCGTAGAGGACGTTGAGCGTCTCGATTGCCGTGATGCAGGCCTCGCCGATACCGCCGAATGTGGCATGGGCGTGGATCATCGCCGTCTTCGGCGTGCCGTAGGCCTTCATGTAGATCTCGCGGCGGGCGATCATCGCGGCCATGGCCGTCTTGCCGCCACCGAGCGACTTGGCAACCGCCGTGATA
This sequence comes from Rhizobium sp. Leaf453, assembly GCF_001425605.1. GTDB lineage: Bacteria > Pseudomonadota > Alphaproteobacteria > Rhizobiales > Rhizobiaceae > Pararhizobium. The sequence goes on from NZ_LMRG01000026.1 coordinate 336,418, forward strand.
TCCGGCACGACATTGGCATATTCGAAGGCGAAGAAGCGGCCGGAGCGACCGACGCCGCACTGAACTTCATCGGCCACCCAGATGACGCCGTGCTTGTTGCAAAGCGCGCGCACGTCCTGCCAGAACTCCGGCGGGGCGATGTTGATGCCGCCGCCGCCCTGGATTGTTTCCAGGACGAGAACGCCGATGCTTGGGTCGCTTTCGAAGGCGCGGCGGATCGCGTCGATATCGCCGAACGGCACCTTCACATTGTTTTCGAGCAGCTTGAACTCGCCGCGATAGAGCGGCCCGTCGGTGATCGACAGAACGCCGCGCGTCTTTCCGTGGAACGAGTTCTCGGCATAGACGATGCGCGGACGCTTCGGGCCGGCAACGCGCTCGGCGAGCTTGATCGCAGCTTCCATTGCCTCGGAGCCGGAAGAGCCGAGGAAGACCATGTCGAGGTCGCCCGGGGCGATCTCGGCAAGATTCTTGGCGAGAGCAGCCGCATATTGCGACATGAAGGCGATGGCGATCTCGTGGCGATTCTCGTCCTGGAACTGCTTGCGGGCAGAAATCAGGCGCTGGTGATTGTGGCCAAGCGCCAGCGAACCGAAACCGCCGAAGAAGTCGAGGATCTTGCGGCCGTTCTGGTCGATGTAATACATGCCCTCGGCAGTCTCGACCTTGATCTTGTTGAAGCCGAGCAGCTTCATGAAGTGAAGCTGGCCTGGATTCAGATGATCCTTGAACAGCGTCGTCATGTCGGCGACACTCATGTCCTTGGCCTGTTCGACCGTCAGGAGGTTCGGCTTCTTGATACCGCCATCAAGGGCGGGCGCGTCGACGGCGACGCGTTGCGGCTTATCGAGCATTGTCGTTGTCCCCTGGTTCATTCGGCCGGAACGGCGGATGTGTGTGCGAAAATCTTGCCGGCTTTCTTGGCGCGGTATTCGTCGTAAGCCGCAATCAGCATGGCGCCGTCGTTGTATTCAGCCTTCCAGCCCAGTTCGCTTTTCAGCTTGCCGGTCTCGCGGATGCACATTTCGTCGGCGATCAGGTACTGTTCCGGATCCATGATCGGCAGGTTAACGAAATCGAAGGCGGCGAGCGTTGCCTTGACCGCGAACGCGGGCGTCGGCAGCAGGAAAGACTTCGAACCGGCATGGACGATCAGATCGCCGAGCAGCTTCTTCACCGACGGCGGGTTGTCGGAGCCGAGATTGTAAGCTTCGTTCGGAACGCCGCCCTTCCAGGCGAGACGCGCCGCTTCGGCGCAATCGAACACCGAGATGAACTGGTAGGGGTTCTTGCCCGAACCGATCATCGGCACCGGCAGGTTGGCGTCGATGAGCTTGAACAGCTTTTCCAGGATGCCGAGACGGCCGGGGCCGATGATCAGGCGCGGACGGAAGATCGAGATATTCATGCCCTGCTTGCGCCATTCGGCGGCAAGCTGCTCGGTTGCCCATTTCGACTTGCCGTATTCGCCAAGCGGCTTTGCCGGATGCGCCTCGGTCTGCGGCGACATGACGGTATGGCCGTAGATCATGTCGGTGGTGAACTGCACCAGCCGGTTGGCGCCAGACTTCGCCGTCGCCTTCATGATGTTTTCGGCGCCGTAATAGTTGACCGGCCAGAAGAACTGCCAGCGCTTGGAGCGAACCTGCAGCGGCGACAGCATCTTGGCGGCCATATTGTAGACCATGTCGTCCGGGCCGATATCGACCTTCATGACATCATCTGGATTGGTCACGTCGCAATGGACGAAACGGGCGCGGGCATAGTGCGGCAGGTCGGACTTGGCGATATCGGCAACGAGAACTTCTTCACCGTCGTGCACGAGACGTTCTGCCAGATGACGGCCGACGAAACCGTCACCGCCGAAAATGATATGCTTCATGATGCACTCCCGATTTTAGCTGTTTTTGCACCGGCGGCCTCCAGCGACGCTTCGTCGCCATGGGAAGACATTCCGGACTGGGCAATGAGAATGGTTCCCACGCAGATGAAGCCGATGCCGGCAATGCGCCAGGCGTTCAGGTCCTCGTGGAAAACGAAATAGGCGAAGATGGCCACGGCCACATAGGCGAGGCTGAGGAATGGATAGGCAAACGAAAGCTCGACCTTCGACAGGACGAAGAGATGCGACGCCATGGAAATGACGAAAGTAACCAGTCCGGCGAAGACCCAAGGGTTGAAGACCACCTGGAAGATGCGGGCAATGAAAGTATCAGCCGTGAAGCTCAACGGACCGAGCGACAGCATGCCTTGTTTGAGCATCAGCTGTGCGGCCGCGTTTGTGAGCACGGTGAAGAGAATGAAGACGATATATTTCATGTCGATGTTCCCTGTTCCCATCCCGATCACTACACGCAAGAGCCGTATAATCCGTGAAATTCCCGCGTTTATTTAATTCAAACTTTAGCTATTCTCATTTTGGCAGGGCCAATGCCGTCCTGTTCCAGAAGTTGGAGACCATGACCGGATCGCGCAGCTCTTCGAGCTTCCGCCACTGAGGATAAGAAGAATCAAAGGTTTGCGGGCTCATGCGCGCATCCTTGTAGGGATTGATGGCGCCACCGGCCTCGATGACCATCGCATCGAGCCTGTCGAGAAGCTTAAGGGTTCGTTCACCCTGATTGGCGAAATCCAAGGTCAGGGTAAAACCCGGCCGGGCGAAGGACAGAAGGCCCGCAGAAGGCTGCGCGCCGAACTTCTTCAGGACCGTCAGGAAGGATGCATGCCCTGCCTTGCGGGCCGTTTCGAGCAGGCTCGCGGTCAGCTGCGGCGCGGCTTCGGCCGGATAGACGCTCTGGTGCTGGTAGAGCCCCTTCGGGCCATAGAGCCGGTTCCAGTGGCCGATGGCATCAAGCGGATGGAAATAGCCCGGCCATTTCACTGTCTTCACGGCCTCACCGCGCTTTTCCTTGCGGAAATACAGTTCATTGAAGGCCTTCAGCGTGACGATATTCAGGAGATTGAACGGCGGAGAGACCGGCACCGAAAGCTTCATGCCCCTCGGCATGTCCGGAAATTCGCAGGATGCATCGGCGTGGTCGCCAGCCAGCAGGACGCCCCTGCCCGCGCGTTTGCCGGTCGCCAGCTGGTCGATCCAGGCGACGGAATATTCGTGTTCTCCATCCACCCGCTCGACCATGGCAAAATAATCGTCGAGCCTGTCGAAGCGGATCGCGTGCTGCTGGATATGAGCCGACGGCACTTTCATCAGTTGCAGGTCGACCGACAGAATGAGTCCCGTCAGGCCCATCCCGCCGATCGTGGCGCGGAAGAGGTCCGGATTTTCCGTGGCCGAGCAGGTGAAAAGCTCGCCGGTGGAGCGCAGCAGCGTGAAGGCACGCACATGCCGGCCGAACGTGCCGCGGGCGTGATGGTTCTTCCCGTGCACATCATTGGCGACCGCGCCGGCTACTGTGACGGCGGCGGTTCCCGGCGTCACCGGCAGGAAGAAGCGGTGCGGGATGGATTTTTCCAGGATGCCATGCAGCGTCACGCCGGCATCGCAGGAGATGATGCCGGTGCCCGGATCGAAGCCTAGGATGCGGGTGCGCACCCGGCTTTCGATCAGGCGGCCCGCGTCGTTATGGCAGCTGTCGCCATAGGAGCGGCCATTGCCGAACGGCAGGAAACCGCCGGCAGCGGCGGCTTCAAGCAGATTGTCATAGGCATCGGGAGACACGGATTGGCGCGGGCGGCGATCGATCCGACCCCAGCTGTCAAACTGGCTATCTGTCATTGGGAACCCAAGGCACCGATCAGGACGAGCGATGCTCCGATCGCCATCGTCACGAGGCTGCGCCAGTCGCGCATGATGAAGACGACGGGGTCCTCATGCAGCATGCGGCGGCGCGCCAGCATCCAGATGCGGAGCAGCATATACAGCACCAGCGGGCAGAGCGGCCACAATGCCCAGGGCAGCGTGTACATCTCCATCATTTCCTTGCTGTGGATATAGAGCGCCAGAACCAGCGCCGCGGCGAAGGCCGAGGAGACGCCCGCCTGCCCGACCATCTCGAAATCGACAGCCATATAGCCGCGACCCGGAACCTGATGGCCATCGCGGCCATCGTATTCATCGAGTTCGACATAGCGCTTGACGAGTGCCAGGCTGAGGAAAAAGAAGATCGAGAAGGACAGGAGCCAGAAAGACAGCTCAGTATCGGTCGCGGCCGAGCCGGCGACGATGCGGACCGTATAGAGGCCAGCCAGCGTGAAGACGTCGACCAGCAGCTTGCGCTTCAGCACGAAAGTGTAGGCCGTCGTCGCAACGGCATAGAAGCCGAGTACGAGGGCGAAATCGACAGGCAGAACCAAAGTCAGCGACAGCGATGCGACAAGCAGGCAGAGCGCGATCGTCAGGCCCATCGGCACCGACATCTGGCCGCTGGCGAGCGGCCGGTTGCGCTTGGTCGGATGGCGGCGGTCGTTGGTCAGGTCTGACAGGTCGTTGATGACATAGACGGCGGATGCGAGAAAGCTGAAGGCGAAGAAGGCAAGGACGACGTTCACCATCGCATCCATCTGCAGGATGTCGTGGTTCAGTACCATCGGCACGCCGATCAGGACGTTTTTCGCCCACTGATGCACGCGGATGGACTTGAGCGCGGCCAGCCGGCTGACCTTGCCAATATCGAGACGTTCGGCATCATGCGCGCGGCGCCACTTTTCAGCGGCGGCATCCGGGGCAACGACAATCGCCTTGCGGGCGGCGTCGAACACCGGCACGTCGTCGCGGCTGTTGCCCATATAGTCGAAACCGCCCTCCCCGAACATTTCGACCAGCTTGTCACGCTTGCGGTGGCTGGTGAGATTGTGTTCGGGCGAACTGTGAATAACCGAGGAAAAGACACCGGTATGGGCGGCAACGCCGCGCGCCACGCTTTCGGCAGCACCAGTGACGAGGATGACGCGCCGGCCACTCGCATGTTCACGCTTCAAGCGCTTCAGCACGGCTTCGCGATAGGGCCAATCGGCGGGCTGCCGGCCCGAGCGGGCAGCAACCTCGTGCTTCAGCCGAGCCTTGCCCTTTGCCGCCCAATAGAGCATGGCAAACAGCATCAACGGATTGCGCAGGAGAATGATCGCCACGCCCTCCCAGAGCGTATCAGCGGCGATCAGCGTGCCGTCGAGATCGACGCACAGCGGAATATGCCGTGTTTCTGTTCGAGCGTCCATGAATCCCATCCCGATAATAAGTGTCGGGACGATCCCATGATGTGCTTTCGAAAAAGCAAACGATGCGGGTGCCGCCGTTGCAAAACTGCGGCGGTGGTTAACAATTCCCGGAGACGTGGAAAGTATTATTCCATGCCGATCCAGTTCAGTGTATCGCGCCAGTCCGTCATGCGGATCGGCGTTCCATGCGTTCCGGTCTGAAACACGACCATGCGCGTCGGATAGCCTGCCGCCTTGAGGCCGCGATAGAATTTGACCTGGCCGAGGACGGGATAAACGTTATCGGCCCCGCCATGGCTGAAGAAGACCGGCAGCTTGCGCTTGTAGGCAGCGCTGTTCTTGAACTCCGGGTCGGAGGGGCCACCCATGATCATCATCCCCGTCAACGCCGCCGATGCCGCCGGATCCCGCGCGATGCCCCAGCAGACGATGCTTCCCATCGAGGCGCAGGAGAGCACGATCGGCCGGCCGGGCGACTGCGCCTGCGCGTAACCAATCAGCGCGGCGACATCGGCGACGCCGACATCATCGAATGAGGGAACGCTTGCGGAATAATAGACGCCGCCATTGCCGACGGCCAGGTTCTTCAGCCGGTTGAAATTGCCGCCGAAGATCCAGTCATTGGCGCCGAGACGCCGGTCCCCACCCCGGCCATGGATGAAGATGACGGTGAAGGCGGCGCCCCGCTCTTGCCCGACGCGCACCACATCGATATTGCGTCCGCCGGCATTGACGGTTTCGAAGGATTGTTCCTTTTTTACGCCGAGCGACACATAGGGACGCGTCACCTTGCGCTCGGGGATTTCGTCGCGGCCGTGCAGATCCCGCATCTTGTCGTAGTCGATCACCAGATAATCGCCGTTGTCGCCGGTTTCCAGAACCGTGCCATAGGAGAACAGCTCATCCTTGAACGGCTTCAACTGCGCGGCTGTGGCCGGACCTGAGAGCATTGCGGCCAGGATCAGCGTCGGAACGGTCCGGAAAACCAAATGAGCTGTGGACAGGTGCATTCTCGATGTTCCTCTTTTGATCCAAGCCTTGCCATCGGACCTTCCGCAACGCAACAGTTGGGCTTATTGAAGGCTTGATCGGCGCATCTGCAGGCACCCGAATGACCAATGGTCGCTCCGACGCCCGGACTCTGGCACAATGAGTCTGGCAGAATTCCGCCGATTCGCGCAGATATTCATGTGGTCCTGTCCCCATATCGACCGGGCCGCCACACGGAAAGTACCCTGAACAGACTATGACCGACAGCGACGATCTCTTTTCAGCAATGCCTCTGGTGCCCAAGCCTGCGACCGAACCCGTGGTCCCCAAGCCGATCACCGCGCCTGTGGCGGCACCCGTCGCCGAACAGCGCAGCGGCGCATCAACGACGCTGAAGGCGGATACCGGCGACTACAACGCCTCGGCCATCGAGGTTCTCGAAGGCCTCGAGCCAGTGCGCCGGCGTCCGGGCATGTATATCGGTGGCACCGACGAAAAGGCGCTGCACCATCTGTTTGCCGAAGTCATCGACAACTCGATGGACGAAGCCGTCGCTGGCCACGCGAACTTCATCGACGTGCATCTCGACGCCGAAGGCTGCCTGTCGGTCACCGACAACGGTCGCGGCATCCCGGTCGAGAACCATCCGAAATTTCCGGGGAAGTCCACACTCGAGGTCATCATGACCATCCTGCATGCGGGCGGCAAGTTCGACAGTAAGGTCTACGAGACTTCCGGCGGTCTGCACGGCGTGGGCGTCTCTGTCGTCAACGCACTGTCGGACCTTCTCGAAGTCGAAGTGGCGCGCAATCGAAAACTCTATCGCCAGCGTTTTTCGCGCGGCATTCCGCAGGGTGGGCTGGAAGAACTGGGCGACGTCCAGAACCGGCGCGGCACCAAGGTCAAGTTCCATCCGGACCCGGACATTTTCGGCGCGCACATGAAGTTCGAGCCGGCCCGCCTGTTCCGCATGGCCCGCTCCAAGGCGTATCTGTTCGGCGGTGTCGAAATCCGCTGGTCCTGCGATCCCTCACTGGTCGAGGGCACCGACACTCCGGAAAAGGCTGTGTTCCACTTCCCGGGCGGTCTCAAGGATTATCTGCAGGCAACGATGGGCAAGGAGTTCACCGTTACGCGCGAAATCTTCGCCGGCAAGACGGAGAAGACCGGCGGCCATGGCGCGCTCGAATGGGCTGTCACCTGGTATGGCGGCGACAGCGTTGTGCATTCCTATTGCAACACCATCCCGACGCCGGAAGGCGGTACGCACGAGGCCGGCCTGCGTATCGCGCTGACCAAGGGCCTCAAGGCCTATGCGGACCTGACGCAGAACAAGCGGGCAGCGATCGTCACCACCGAAGACGTGATGATCTCGGCCGCCGGCATGCTGTCGGTCTTCATCCGCGAGCCGGAATTCGTCGGCCAGACCAAGGACAAGCTGGCAACCGTCGAAGCCCAGCGCATTGTCGAGAACGCGCTGCGCGATCCCTTCGACCACTTCCTCGCCGACAATCCGGGCGAAGCGCAGAAACTTCTGGAATGGGTGATCGAGCGTGCCGACGAGCGCGTCCGCCGCCGCAAGGAAAAGGAAGTCTCACGCAAGTCGGCCGTGCGCAAGCTGCGCCTTCCCGGCAAGCTTGCCGACTGCTCGCAGAACTCGGCCGAGGGCGCCGAACTCTTCATCGTCGAAGGGGATTCGGCTGGCGGTTCCGCCAAGCAGGCCCGCAATCGCGCCAACCAGGCGATACTGCCGCTGCGTGGCAAGATCCTCAACGTCGCCAGCGCCGGTCGCGAGAAGCTCGGCGCCAACCAGCAGATCAGTGACCTGGTGCAGGCGCTCGGTTGCGGCACACGCTCGAAATATCGCGAGGAGGATCTTCGCTATGAGCGCGTCATCGTGATGACCGATGCCGACGTCGACGGCGCCCATATCGCATCCCTGCTGATCACCTTCTTCTACCAGGAAATGCCGGAACTCGTTCGCGGCGGCCATCTCTATCTGGCCGTGCCGCCGCTCTATCGCATCACGCAGGGCGCAAAGACGCTCTATGCCCGTGATGACGCGCACCGCGTCGAGCTGATGGAAACCGAGTTCAACGGCCGCGGCAAGATCGAGATCGGCCGCTTCAAGGGTCTGGGCGAAATGATGCCGGCGCAATTGAAGGAAACCACCATGGACCCTTCCAAGCGCACCCTGCTCAAGGTCGCGATAGATGAGGTCGATTTCGAAGGCACCCGCGAAGCCGTCGATAACCTGATGGGCACCAAGGCCGATGCCCGCTTCCGCTTCATCCAGGAACGGGCGGTGTTTGCCGAAAACCTGGATATCTAAAGCACATCGCGATCTTTCAGATTCGCTTCCTGTGCTGTAGCCCTTTTTTTTTGCGCATGTCTTGATCCCGAAACCGGTAACCACGTTCGGGAGACATGCTTTAGACGAAGGCCTTCGCAGCTTGAATCAACAAGCTGCTGGATTGATTCAGTTTTCCGCTCCAACTGACGGAGCGGAAAGGGTTTTCCGGATTGGAGCCTGACTCTGCGTCAGGCGATCTTCTTTTCCATGAACAGGCTGAGTGGGTCCGGCTGGTAGCTGCCGAAGGGGCCGATGTCGGCATAGCCCGCGGTGCGGTAGAGGCCGATGGCTTCGGGCTGGTGGATCCCGGTTTCGAGGCGGATCGCCGAGAGGCCGGCAGCGCGGCCGTGGGTTTCGATGTACTCCAGTAACCGGCGACCGATCTTGAGGCCGCGCGCCTGCGGATCGACGAACATACGTTTTATTTCGGCGGTGCCGTCGCCGGCATCGACCAGCGCACAGCAGCCGACAACCTCGCCGTCGTGGCGCGCGACGAAGAAGGCGACGGATGGTTTTTCGAGTGTCGAGACATCAACGAGGTGATTGCTCTCGGCGGGATAGAGCGACGCCGCATAGGCGTCGGATTGTTCCAGCAGGCGCAAGACGGCGGGCTGACGGGGCGGCTCTTTCTCAATGGTGACGGTCACTTGGCAGCGGTCCTTGAAAGATCGATTCATGCGGATGCTTAAATCTTAGAGGCAGATTGCCTGCGGCGACAGACGGCAAATTTTGCGGCGCCCTCACCGCTCGAAACGCTCGGAAACAATTTGTTTCGAAGGTTTTACGCCTTCGCCTTAAATCGGAACAAAGCCCTGTTTACCCCCGGGAACATCAAGCGCGCCACGAAAGGCCGCCAATCCAACCGGAGACATAGGCCCGATGGTTCCTGCCCTGGTCATCATGACGATCCTCGGATGCGACGACAGCGTCACCCAATGCCACTACGTTTCGACGGTGAGCGGCACCTGGGCGACCATCTCCACCTGCGATGCCGAGTCCGAAAAACAGCTGCCGAAATTCTCCAACAGCAACTACCCGGTGATCGTCGCCGTTTGCGAGACATCCGACAAGCAGATGGCGAAGACAGAAGACCCCGCTCCTTCGACCCTTGCCGGGCCGCTACCGATGGCGACGCCGGACGCGCAGGCGGACGCCGTCCCGACGCCACCGGAGACCGAGGCGCAGCAGCCCAGCCTGCCCCGCCGGACGCTGGCGCTCGTCAGCGGCGCCATGCCGGACACGTCGAAGCTACGCCAGGCGATCACCAAGCCGGTGCACTATATCGAGGGCGGCTATTCCTGGGTGGCCCGCAAGTTTACCCGATAACGCTTCAGACCAAGCCGGCGGCAATCAGGCTATCTGCGCTGGCGCGAATGGCGTCCGCTTCCGGCCGGGGCTTCCAGCCCAGCATGCGACGGGCCTTGTCGTTGGATACTCGCGCATCGCGGCCAAGTTCTGCGACAATCAGCTTCAGGCCGGGATCGAAACGGGACGCGATGCCGGCGAGCCAGTTTGGCAACACGAAGCGCGGAATCTTACGGGCATAGGCCGGGTAATCGTGCCGCAGCACAGTGGCGATATCCTTCACCGACAGCGTCTCGCCGGCAATGATGAAGCGTTCGCCCACCGCCTCCTCGACTTCGAGTGCGCGAACATGGGCATCGGCGACATCGCGCACATCGACCACCGGCACGCGGAAATCAGGCAGTACCGGATAGCGACCCGTCATAAGCGCGCGGACGAGGCCGACCGATGTTCCGTTTTCAGCGCCGAGGATCGGACCGAGGATCATGCTGGGATTGATCACGGTCAACTGCAGCCCGCTCTCGCGGGCGAAGTCCCAGGCCGCCTGCTCGGCGAGCGTCTTGGATTTATAATAAGCCGTTGCCAGCGGGCTGTTGATGTCGGTCCAGTCCGCCTCTGTGAACGGTGGCTTGCCCCTTCCATAGCTGACGGCGGCGGTGGACGAGGTCAGGACGACGCGGCGCACATCAGCATCCTTTGCAGCCCGCAGTACCCGTAGTGTGCCTTCGCAGGCCGGTGCGATCAGGTCGTTTTCATTCTTCGGAACCTTGGAGGGAAACGGTGATGCCGTGTGGATGACATCGGTTATGCCGGAGAGAGCCGCCGCCCAGCCATTATCAGACAACAGATCGGCCGCGACGAAGGTGAGCTTTCCACTGGCAGCACCGTCGGCCGAGCGGATTGCCGTCTCGACGGCCTTTGTCCGTTTCAGGGAGCGCAGCGTGCCGCGGACGTCGTAACCGGCGGCGAGCAGTTGCACGGCGACGTGGCGGCCGAGAAAGCCGCCGATACCGGTGACGAGGACCAGTCCTTTCGTTTCAGCCTGCATGAACGCCATCCCTCACCGATTCTATCCCTGTGACTTTCTCAGTCCGGACGGGCTTCGGGAAGACCGAAACGAGCGGGGAAACGGAAAACGGCGCGGGAATGCCGCGCCGTTCCATCACGGTATCGCGGCAAACCGGCTCAGGCGGCTTCCCGGGCGGCCAGCAGCGCGTAATCGCGGGCGGTCTGGCGTTGTTCGGCGATCGAGAGTTTTTCAATGATCTCGGCGAGGCTGCCGGATGCTTCCGGGCGTGAGAACCCACCGCGCAGCTTTGACAGAAGAACCGACGAGATCGAGGCGGTCGCCCCTTGGGAGCCGACGCGGTTTTCGCGGCGCCACAACAGCATGGCGTCGGCGAAGAGAGCGCTGACATCGCGGCCGAGGCCAGCGCTTTCGAACAGGGCGCGAATGGCGTGGATGCGGCCATCGGAGAGGATGGAACGGACGCGCTTTTCGGCCATGGCAGAAAGATTGACGATGGCTGCGGCGAAAAAGTCGATCTTGCCGGAGCAAAGGGCATGCAGCAGGAAGGCTGGAGTCAGGCGGCCGGTGACGCGCAGATGCTCGACCAGCGCCGGGATTTGATCGGCTTCGGTGGAGCCGGCCATGGAGACGGCGGCGCGGTCGCAGGCCTCGCGGGTGATACGCTCGACGCGGCGTTCGCCGATGGCCGACTGGACCAAACCGAAGCCCGACAAGGCCGCACCGACCTTTTCGACAAGGGTTTGTCGAGCGTCGGCGGGAAGGTCGTCACGCTCCAAAAGGTGGTTGCGGACGGACCAGAGATGACCAAGCCGATCGCTCAGCCGCTTCAGTGTGCGGCAGGAAAAGCGCGCCTGATCGTTCTCGAGCAGGATGAGCACTTCTTCCTCACCGCCGATTTCAGCGATCGCCGCTGCGACCGGGAGAGGCATCATATGGCGGGCGGCAATGACCGCACGGGTTTCCGGCGTCCCCTTGGCGGCGATATCGACCAAATCCATGTCGGTCAGGACGGGCGAACAGGAGATGACAGCATAGGCTATTTCGGGCTGGTCTTCGGCAAGGGACAGGACGATCGAGCGGGGAATGCGCGAGCAATCGGCGATGGCTTCAGCGAGCGAGAGACGAACTTTCGGCGAGGGATCATCAAGCAGGAAAGTCATGGCCATTTCGGCGGCGTGGAAATCGAGCGTATTCATTTCCGCTGTCGCATAGGCACGGCCCAGAGCCTGCGCGGCCTTTACCCTGTCACTTGTTTTCGCGGTTTCCACCCAGCGAAGAAATGCTTGAATGATCACTGACGCCTCACTACACACCAACCAGCCACATCATGGTATCCACAAGATTACCGATGAAAGGTTTAAGATTGGTTCACCATGTCCGTTAACCGCTTCGCCATGAGTTCGACGGCGCTTTGCGCAAGGCCAGAAGCGTTGATGCGAGTGGGTCTGGCGGACGGATCGCGGGTGATCGTCGATCTCAGTGGCGACTGGATGACAGAGAAGGCGTGGAGCGCGGCGCGGGATTTCCTCAATCGGCCTGGCGCGCAGGCCCTTACGCTGTTGCGTATCCGCAGACCGGACGATGATGCGGAACTGGAGGCTCTCGCCCGTCTGGCGGCCTTGCGCCCGTCCGGTTTTGTTCTCTCGGCTTGCCGGAATGCGGCCGATATCCAGATGCTTGATGTGATGCTGCGGGTGGCGGAAGCGGAGCATGGGTTCGACGCAGGATCGATCGCGATCGTTGCCGAAATTGGCGGAGAACCCGAATTCTTCCTGTCACCGAATTCACTGCGGGGTATGTCGCAGCGGCTTCAAGGCTTGCTCTTCAACACGCAGGCCTTGACCGAGGCGACGGCGAGCGAGGCATTCAACGAAGCCGCTGGTCGCGTCGCCGCGCCGTTGCTGTTTGCTCGCGCCACCGCCGTGCTGAAGGCCCACGAGGCTGGCCTGTCCTGTCATGCGCTTGTCGGCGACAGCACACTTTCGGGCGATTCTCTGCGCCTTTGGCAACGGACCGGTCACGCCGACGGATTTGCAGGTGTCGTTGTGCGGACGATGGCGCAACTCACCGAACTCACCGCCTGACCACCTGCCCTATCGCTTCGGCCGGAACATCTCGAAGACATCGCCGGATTCGCAGTAATCCATATAGCCCAAGCGGCCGACCGGCCGGGCCTTGGCCATGTCGAAGCGGCCGTCGCGGATCGCTTCCTCGCGGATATGGATGGCGACCACCTGGCCGATCACCATAAAATTGTTGGAGAGCGTGCCGTCGAGCGCCTTCGGCTGGAACATCTCCGTCACCTTGCATTCGAGTGCCGCATAGGCCTCGGCAACGAAGGGTGCGGCGACCAGTCGGCCCTTGACCGGCGTCAGTCCGGCAAGCTCGAATTCGCTCTCGCCGCGGGGGGCGGGAACCGACGTCATGTTCATCGCGTCTCGCAGGTCATAGCTGACGAAATTGGCGGTAAACTCGCGGGTTTCCTCGATATTGCTGACCGAATCCTTGCGGCCGGAGGACGAGAACATCACCAGTTTCGGGCTATCGCTGATGGCGTTGAAGAAGGAATAGGGCGCGAGATTGAGACGGCCATCGGCGCCCTTCGACCCGATCCAGCCGATCGGCCGGGGCGAGACGATCGCCTTGAACGGATCGTGGCTCAGTCCGTGGGCGTTTTCACCGGTCTCATAGAACATCAGGCGTCCTCGCCAACCCAGGTGACGATGTCGGCAAGTTCCGGGCGCGGGCGCTCGGTCGGCGGCACCTGCGGCGTGCCGATATGGATGAAGCCGGCAATCTTCTCGCCCGGCTGGACGCCGAGCAGCGGATAGGCCTTTTCATCGAAGGCAAACCATTCAGTGAGCCAGTTCGAGCAATAGCCGAGCGCATTGGCCGCCATCAGGAGGTTGAGGCAGACGGCACCGGCCGACATGACCTGTTCCCATTCCGGGATCTTGAAGTGCGGCGCCGCCTTGCTGACGACGGCAACGACAACAGGCGCGCGGGTCAGGCGGGTGTTTTCCACCAGGATCATTTCTTCCGACAGGTCCGGCTTGGCAGCCAGCGCCATCACGGCAAGCTCCTTGCTCAGCCGCACCCGCTCCTCGCCGCGATAGACGATGAAGCGCCAGGGGGCGAGCTTGCCGTGATCCGGCACGCGAGAGGCAAGCGTCAGCATCTCTTCGATCTCGGCCGTTCCCGGCCCCGGGCCGGTCATCTGGAAGGCCGGAATGGAGCGGCGGGTGGTCAGATAATCACGCAGACTGATTTCAGTTTTCATCGCTGTTCATTTCCACTAGTTTGCCACCGCACGTCGCCGTCGCAGGGGTAGCCACGAAATTGCCATATCGGCGCTTCAAGTGGAGCCACACACTCAGGATGTCAACTCTCTCATGCGCATCAAGACCGTTCACTTTCGTGGGACAATCGCGGCACTGATCTTCGCGACAGGCACGGGAGCGCAGGCCCAGGATCAAGCCCAGCAGGAGGCCGATCCGTTCAAGAGCTTCCCCACCATTTCCTCGCCGCAGAAGATGCCGAAGCTCAACGCCTTCAATCCTCAGATACCGGGTGACGCGACGCAGGGAACGACGGCGAAGGACATCCAGCTCGAGGCGCACCTGACCGAGAAGGGCAACGCCGTCGAACAGGGCCTGACCTGGCGCGTGTTCAGCCCGATCCCAGGCTCCGACGGCAAGCTGCCGCTGGTGGCAACGTCGGAAGGCGGATCGGCGGCTTTCCAGCTGGTGCCCGGCGAATATTTCGTCAACGTCGCCTTCGGACGCGCCGGCGCAACCCGCAAGATCAGCGTAACGGAAGCAGGGCTGACGGCCAAGCAGGTGCTCGTGCTCGATGCCGGCGGTGTCATGCTGAACGCGGTATCCGGCAGCGATGTGCGCATTCCCGCAGGCGAACTCAGCTTCTCGATCTTCTCCTCGGATGTGAAGGAAGACGGAGAGCGCGGGCTTGTCGTTGCCGATGTCAAGCCGAATACGGTGATCCGGCTGAACAGCGGCACCTATCACGTCGTGTCGAACTATGGCTCGGTCAATGCGGTGATCCGCGCCGATATCCAGATCGAGGCCGGCAAGCTGACCGAGGCAACGATCCAACACCGCGCCGCCAAGCTGACGTTGAAACTGGTTTCCGAACCGGGTGGCGAGGCGATCGCCGACACCGCCTGGTCGATCTTGACCTCATCCGGCGACGTCGTCAGCGAAAGCGTCGGGGCTTTTCCGACGCTTGTTCTGGCCGAAGGCAGCTATACCGCAATTGCCCGCAACAACGAGAAGATTTTCCAACGCGACTTCACCGTCAAGGCGGGCGTCAATACCGATGTCGAGGTGCTGCTGAAGGATACGGCACAGCAACCAACATCCAATGCGGCCAGCGATACGTCCGACGCCCAGGATTAAGATTCACGAAGCCCGGCTGAGAAACCGTCGGCGCGGCGGCGCCATAGCAAAGACCGCGTCGTAGATCCGCGTCAGGATGTCCTTACGATCAGGAATGACGGCGAGTTCTTCCCAGGCGATCAGATTGCCGATGCGCGACGAGATCGTGGTGCCGGACAGGCGGCGAAACTCCCGTATCAACAGCGAAATCCGCAGCGTCAACGACAGCTTGCTGGCGATATGGAAGAGCGGGCCGTTCTGCCCCTCGAAATAGATCGGGATGACATTCGCCTTGGCGGCCTGGATCAGCTTGGCCGGAAACATCTTCCACGGCAGGTCCTCGGCCCGGCCAAACCCCTTCTTCGCCGTCGCGACGCCGCCCGCCGGGAAAACGATGACGGTGACGCCTTCCTTCAGCAACCGGACGGCTTCGTTGCGCGTCTGCATATTGAGAGCGAGGGCTTCCTTGGTTTCCTCGAAGGAGATCGGCAACGAATAGGGCGCCATTTCCGGCACCTTCAGCAGTTCGTTGTTGATCAGCACGCGGAACGGCCGGCCGAGCTGTTCGGCAAGCGAAAGGACGGCGATACCGTCACCGATGCCGAACGGGTGATTGGCGACGAGGACCAGCGGCGTATCGGGCAGATTGCGCGGCGGCCATTCGCCCTGAACCCGCATGCGCACATTGATGAGATCCAGCATCTCGCCGAAAATCCGGTCGCTGCGGCCGACGATATCGTGACGCCAGGTGTTGTAAAGCTTGGCATAGCGATTGCGGCCGGAGAGCCCTTCCATGGACCGGATGAACCAACGTTTCAGCCGTCGATCGTTCTCGTTGGCATAAGACAGCTCTTTGAACTGCACGTCGTTCCCCGTTTCATGAGAAGCGTGTCCCGGAGGACACCGGATGCTGGCACCGTTTGCCGGGCTAACAGTGGCGCACACACGTCACCGTCGATCTCAACCGGATAGTCTTCGAATGTTACAATTTTCTGACAATGGACTGAAGGGTGCACTTACGCACACCCTTCATTAGCTTGTCATCAGATTTTTTTGCACGCTTCAGGCGGTCGGCAGCTTGCGCGCAGCAGCCTTGCGCAACTGGTCCGGCGGCGTTGCTTCGAGCACCAGCGAGGAAATCGCCTCGTCCAGTGTCATCGGCGTCTGAGCCTGCGAACCGAGGCGGCGGATATTGACCGTGCGCTCTTCCGCTTCCCGCATGCCGCAGACGATGATCACCGGCACCTTGGTCACGGAGTGTTCGCGGACCTTGTAGTTGATCTTCTCGTTGCGGAAGTCGGTCTCGACCTGCAGCCCGGCATCGCGCAGCAGTTCGGCGACCTCGCGGCCATAATCGTCGGCTTCCGACGTGATGGTGGCGACGACGACCTGCAGCGGCGAGATCCACAGCGGCATATGGCCGGCGAAGTTCTCGATGAGGATGCCGAGGAAACGCTCCATCGAACCACAGATGGCGCGATGGATCATGACCGGCTGGGTCTTTTCGGAGTTCGAGTCGATATAGAAGGCACCGAAGCGTTCCGGCAGGTTGAAATCGACCTGCGTCGTGCCGCACTGCCATTCACGGCCGATGGCGTCCTTCAGCGTATATTCGAACTTCGGACCGTAGAAAGCGCCCTCGCCCGGCAGGATGCCGGTCTTGATACGGCCTTCCGACTGTTCCTCGATCGTCTTCAGAACGTCCATCATGACGCTTTCGGCCCTATCCCAGAGCGCGTCGTCGCCGACACGCTTTTCCGGGCGGGTCGACAGCTTGACCACGACTTCCTTGAAGCCGAAGTCCTGATAGACCGACAGGATGAGATCGTTGATGCGCAGGCACTCGGCCGCCATCTGCTCATCGGTGCAGAAGACGTGCGCATCGTCCTGCGTGAAGCCGCGCACACGCATCAGGCCATGCAGCGCGCCCGAGGGCTCGTAGCGATGGACATTGCCGAATTCGGCGAGCCGGATCGGCAGTTCGCGATAGGACTTGAGGCCATGCTTGAAGATCTGGATATGGCCGGGGCAGTTCATCGGCTTCAGCGCAAAGACGCGCTCGTCGTCGGTTTCCTCACCGGCCACGGTCACCTTGAACATGTTGTCACGGTACCAGCCCCAGTGGCCGGAGGTTTCCCACAGCGACTTGTCGAGCACCTGCGGCGCGTTGACTTCCTGATAGGTGCCGGCCAGGCGGCGGCGCATATAGGCGACCAGCGTCTGGAAGATGCGCCAACCCTTGCCATGCCAGAAGACGACGCCCGGGCCTTCTTCCTGGAAATGGAACAGGTCCATTTCGCGGCCGAGGCGGCGATGGTCGCGCTTTTCGGCTTCGGCGAGGATGTGCAGATATTGGTCCAGCTCCTCCTGCGTGCGCCAGGCGGTGCCGTAGATGCGCGTCAGCATCGGATTGTTCGAGTCACCGCGCCAGTAGGCACCGGCGACGCGCATCAGCTTGAAGGCATTGCCGATCTGGCCGGTCGAGGCCATGTGCGGCCCGCGGCAGAGATCGAACCAGTCGCCCTGATAGTAGATCTTCAGGTCCTGATCGGCCGAGATCGCATCGACCAGCTCGACCTTGTAGCTCTCGCCCTTGTCGGCAAACACCTGACGCGCCTTGTCGCGCGGCCAGACTTCCTTGGTGAAGGGCTTGTTGCGCTGGATGATCTCCTTCATCCGCTTTTCGATCTTCGGCAGATCGTCTGGCGTAAAGGGTTCATCCTTGGCGAAATCGTAATAGAAACCGTTCTCGATCACCGGGCCGATCGTGACCTGCGTGCCGGGCCAGAGCTCCTGCACGGCCTCGGCCATGACGTGGGCCGTGTCGTGGCGGATCAGTTCAAGCGCGCGGGAATCCTCGCGGGTGACGATTTCGAGCTTGCCGGTGACGACCGGATCGGACAGGTCGCGCAAATCGCCATCCAGCGCGATCGCAATGGCCTTCTTGGCCAGCGACTTGGAGATCGATTCGGCAACCTCACGGCCCGTCGTGCCAGCGGCATAACCGCGGACGGAACCATCGGGAAATGTAAGGGAAACAGCGTCGGACATCTTCTTCTTCCTTATCCAGTCCCGCCAACGAATGCGGGTGGTGCTTCATGGCCGGCAGGCCGGCAAATTGACGCGCGGGTGATAGAGCGTTTTTGTGGCAGAGTAAAGAACGGGCTTGATCAGGGGGCAATCATGTCCAGAAGACCCTGCACCGTGTTCCAGTTGCGCATGGTGCCGGCACCGAGCCTCTTCGTCGTGAGACCCGAGACGAGTTTCGAGGTGCTGGGCTTGCCGGGAAAATGGATCCAGAGATCACCATCGACGATCCGGAGCTGTTCGCCGGCATCGCAACGGCGGTGCAGGTCGGCCAGCGCAGTATCTGCCAGAGGTGTGCGCATCACCCGGACAATAAGGTTTTGTGCATCGTCGACAGAGGTTTGCAGAAACGGGTTTCCGGCGGCGAGTGCGCGCCAGTCGTCGGCGGTGCGAACGATGATATCGACATGCTTGCCGAAATCCTCTTGAAACGCCTGTTCCAGGGCGGTTTCCACATCAGCGGCGGTTTCGTGGTCGGCTTCGAAAACGATGTTTCCGGTGGCGACGAGCGTGCGGGGCGACCGGAAGCCGATCCTCTCACAGGTGGCGCGCAGATCCGACATGACGACACGACGGCCGGGGCCGAGGATAATGCTGTGGAGGAGAGCGACAAAAACCGTCATGAGTGCGGCCCTGCCCTCATTGCCCGGCGGCGCTGACGCGCCAGTAGCGCCAGGGCGTATACCAGTGCTTCGATGAAGGCAGTGTCTCCGGCACCGGATCGAGGCCGCTTGTGCCGCCCGGGCCACAGCGCAGGAAGCGGAACAACACCATCCAGCCGCCGGGCCAGAGGCCGTGGCGGGCTACCGCCTCATAGCCATATTCCGAACAGGTGGGGATATGGCGGCAGGAATTGCCGATAAAACCGGACAGGGTCAGCTGATAGAGGCGGATGAAGGCCATGCCGAACAGGCGGCCAGGTGTCTTGCGAAACGGTCCGGCATAGTTGCGGCCGCGATAAGGACGTGGGGCGACCTGCGGCTCATGTTCCCCTGTGCATCCCGGCTCGGAACACATGTCAGGCGTCGGCCCCCGTGAGACGGGCCGCCTCAATCTGGCCGATCGCATCGACCACGGCATCGAAGGTCAGCATGGTGGAGGCGTGGCGGGCCTTGTAGTCCTTCACGGGCTTTAGGAACCGCATATCCTCGAACCGCCCGGAAGGCCCCTCACCGTCCGCCTTCAGCATGCCAAGCATGTCCTCGCGCGCCTTGCGCACTTCGAGCGCGGTGGCGCCGACGACGTGACGGGCCATCACGGAAGACGAGGCCTGACCCAGCGCGCAGGCTTTGACCTCATGGGCGAAGTCAGTGACCACGTCGCCGTCCATCTTCAGGTAGACGCGGACCTTGGAGCCGCAGAGCTTGGAGTGGGCGCTCGCCTCGGCATCCGCATCGGCCAGGATGCCGCTCCGGGGAATATTGCCGGCTAACTCAAGAATCCGGCTGTTGTAGATTTCATCCATCATTTCGACGCGATCCGATGCATTTTGCGCGGTTTCAGATGATCGGCGGATGATTTTCTATCGTATCTGATAAAAAAACACAGTGTCTCCACGAACGCCTCTTTCACATGATATGCCGCCTACTATATGTTAAGTCGTGTGGGGGCGACAGGTTCGCAAGAGCGAACAGTCGCCTGTTGTTTGGGAAACCGTGCCGGATGATCCAGAGCCCTTAACCTCTGCAAATCTGAAAGCCCCGGAGCCCGCCGACGGAAACCAGGCCTGAAAACCTCAGGTCAATGGCCAGTGGCGAGTTGTCCGAAAAGATAAACGTCAAGTAACCCGCGTTACGCCAAGGGGCCATTTTATGGACGCCATAGTCAAGAATTTTCCGCATCTGCCGACCTCGTCCGACGGGCGGCCGAGCCAGAAGGAAGCCGAGGACGCCGTCCGCGTGCTGCTTCGCTGGGCCGGTGACGATCCGCAGCGCGAAGGCCTGCTCGATACGCCGGCGCGCGTCGCGAAAGCATATAAAGAACTGTTTTCCGGCTACGATCTCGCCGCCGAAGACGTGCTTGGCCGCACCTTCGAGGAAGTCGGCGGCTATGACGACATCGTGCTCGTCAAGGACATTCCGTTCTTTTCCCACTGTGAGCATCACATGGTGCCGATCATCGGCAAGGCGCATGTCGCCTACTTGCCGAACGGCAAGGTGCTTGGCCTGTCGAAGATCGCCCGCGTCGTCGATATCTTCGGCCGCCGGCTGCAGACACAGGAAACCATGACGGCCCAGATCGCCAAGGCGATCGATGACACGCTGCAGCCGCGCGGCGTCGCCGTGATGATCGAGGCCGAGCATATGTGCATGGCCATGCGCGGCGTGCAGAAGCAGGGCTCGACAACGCTGACGACCACCTTTACCGGTGTCTTCAAGACCGAGCCGGCCGAACAGGCCCGCTTCATGACCATGCTTCGGGGCTTCAAGTAAGCTCCGTCACCCGGAGCTTTCCCGATGAAGATCCAATTCGACCCGCCCTCAGCCGACAAGGCGGAACTGGAAACCGGTTCCGCCTTCACTCCGCGCTTCGACAGCAACGGGCTGATCACAGCCGTCGTCACCGATGCCGGTGATGGAGTGCTGCTGATGGTCGCGCATATGAATGCGGAAGCGCTGGCGCTGACGATCGAGACCGGTATTGCCCATTATTACAGCCGCTCGCGCAAAAGCCTCTGGAAAAAGGGCGAAACCTCCGGCAATCTGCAAACCGTTACGGAAATCCGCACCGATTGCGACCAGGATGCGCTGTGGCTGAAGGTCCGGGTGGCCGGACATGACGCGACGTGCCATACCGGCCGCCGCTCCTGCTTTTACCGCACCGTGACGGCCGAGAATGGCGTGACGTCACTTAACATCATTGATACCGAAATTCATTTCCATCCGCACGACGTCTACGGCAAAAATTAAGCATCTGACGCTTTTTGGTTCAGTTTCTTCGTGGATTCACGAATTCGCAACCAGCATGGGAGCGTAATCCCATCACGGGCAGGTTCCACCGGGAACACCGGCAGGGAACAGTCCGAAGTAGCATATGTGTCTTACCGGATGCGCTTGCAAAGCAGTCATGCGAGACGTTGACGGCCTGTAACAGTGTTCTGCGGCATGGAGGTGCCGGATGTTGAACTGGACATTCAATCGAAGCGGCATCACGGCAGACGCATCGGCGCCCGGCGGCCCATCCCACGCTCTCACCACTCCTCCCCCTCTTGAGACAAAACCGGCGAAGTCGAAGATCGCGCTCGCGCTGGGCGGCGGCGCTGCCCGCGGCTGGGCGCATATCGGCGTCCTCAAGGCACTCGACGAAGAAGGCATCGAAGTCGGCATGATCGCCGGCACCTCGATCGGTGCCCTTGTCGGCGGCTGTTATCTTGCCGGCAAGCTCGACGAACTCGAATCCTTCGCCCGTTCCCTGACCATGCGCCGCATCGCCGGCCTGCTCGACTTCGCCATCGGCGGCGGCGGCCTGTTCGGCGGATTGCGGCTAACCAAGCGCATGCAAGAACATCTGAAGGACATGACCATCGAAAGCCTCGACCGGCCCTTCGTCGCGGTGGCGGCAGAGGTCAATACCGGCCACGAGGTCTGGATCGGCCAGGGATCGCTGATCACCGCGATCCGCGCCTCCTACGCCCTGCCTGGCATTTTCGAACCTGTGAAATGCAACAATCGCACGCTGATCGACGGCGCCATCGTCAATCCGGTTCCGGTTTCGGTCTGCCGTGCGCACGAGCAGCAACTCGTCGTCGCCGTCAACCTGCATTACGACCTCTACGGCCGCTCCGCCGTGATCAAGCATAATGCCGGCACCCAGGCGGTCGAACAGCCGCGCCCGTCGAAGCAGCCGGAAGAACAGACCCGGCTCGGCATGACCGGCGTCATGGTGCAGGCGTTCAACATCATCCAAGACCGAATTTCGCGCGCGCGGCTCGCCGGCGACCCGCCGGATCTGGCGCTGCATCCGAAACTCAACGATATCGGTCTTTCGGAATTCCACCGCGCCGGCGAGGCCATCGACCGCGGCTATTACGAAACCAAGTCGAAGCTCTCGGAGTTGCAGCGGCTTCAGGACGTGATGGTGCGCTGAGCAAAGGCATCTCCGGAAATGACAATGCCGCGCGGCTTCCAGGCAACGCGGCATTTTTCATTCACTAATGGCGATCTCAGCCGGCGATATAGGCCTTGATTTGTTCGGCTTCGTGTTCGATGGCACGGATATGGTGGCGCACGGCGTCGCCGATCGAGACGATGCCGACGAGGCGGCCGTTGCGTTCCACCGGCAAATGCCGGGCGCGCATGTTGTTCATGATTTCCATGATGTCGTTGATGCTCATGTCTTCGTTGCAGCTGTGAACCTTCGACCACATGACGCTCGAGACAGGCTTGTCGAGACATCCGGCACCGTATTTGGCCATGGCGGCCACGACGTCCCGCTCCGTCAGGATCCCGGCGATCTTGTCGCCCGGCTTGACGATAATCACCGCGCCGATGCGGTTTTCGTGCAAGAGGCGGACAGCGTCGCGCACGACGGACTGCGCTTCGACCGTCACCACCTGACGGCCCTTTTCATTGAGGATTGCTTTTACAGACATTCGTACCCTCCCGTTTCAGCGACCTGAATCTGACGGGGGCATTGGCGGAGCGGAGGCACGGGTGACGCGCCCCCGATCAAGGACCAATCCGCAAGACACAGTTCATTCCTGTCGCGTTTCTGCCCATCGGCGGCTGACCGAACTCCTCGACGACGCCGCCTTCGGACGAGAATGGTGCGCTACCGTCCGGGGAAAATCAAGCTTTCTCCACAATGCCGCTCATATTGAGCGTCAGTCCCGAGGGTCGAAAAGGCCAAACAGAAAGAAGCCGAACAGGAAACCGCCGATATGCGCTTCCCAGGCTATACCGCCGGGGCCGCCGAAAGCGAAAAGGCCGAGACCGATCAGGAGATTGGTCAGGAACCAGATGCCCGCGAACATCACCACGGAGCGATTCGACAGCGCTTCCGCAATCGGCAAACGACGGTTGAGATGGGCAAACTGTCGGCTGATCCGGCCGCTGGGCGAAAAGACGAAACGGGCGGCGGCGCCCATCAGGCCTGCCACGACACCGGAGGCGCCAACCACGACGATCATCGCGCCCCAGTGGAAGACCGTATGCAGGGCGACGGCCGCGATCGCCGACAGACACCAGAAGACCGCCAGCCGCGCCATGCCGATCCGGCGGATCACCGGCGCGCCGAAGGCGACCATCCAGAAACCGTTGAAGATCAGGTGCTCCCAGGAGCCATGCAGGAAGGAATAGGTGACGGGGGTCCAGAGCCAGGCCAGGCTTTGGTCGGACAGGGCGTGATCATAACGCGCCGGCAGGAAGGCGAAATTGAACACCAGTTCATTGTCGGCGGCCACGGACAGGAAATATGTCCTGACCACATGGATGCCAACGAGTACGGCCAGAATGACGACAAGGCCGAATGGCAGGTTGAATGCGGGCTCACGTGGCCTCTGCGGCTTTTCCGGCTCCGCACTTTCCGGCGGCAAGGCGCCGTCCGTCTGGTCTGTCATGCTGCTCATGGTTCTTTCCGCGGACTAGACCCGCCTGTTCCTTGCTTCGCTCTACACGATTCAGGGACAGGCCAAAAGCGGCGCAAGCGCGGCAGTTTTTCGCACGGGCACCATGCCCTCGTACCGCGAACGAAAAAAAGGCCGTCCAGTCGACTGACTGAACGGCCGGTGAGCCCCCAAAAACCCCGAGCCCAAGTTTTGTGTGCCGAAGGCAACCCTTCGTGAAGTGATGTCCTTCAATGCCACCACTGCCTTTGCCGATCAATCTAAACCAAACATTAACCTTAATGTCCGGCTGGCACGAAATTCGCACTGTTGATCCCAAGGGCCATTTTCCCTTCGCCGACCGTGCCAAACCGGCACAGAGCGTTTCAATTGGAATCACAGCATGCGCAGCAAGACCGCCATCGAAATCTACGCCTACTGGGACGAACTGCGGGGGCACCGTGATGTGCCCTCCCGCAACCAGATCGAACCTGCTCACATTCGAAACATCCTGGCGGATCTGTTCATTCTGGAGAAATCGGCAAACGGTGACATCCGCTTCCGGCTGGCTGGCACGCGAATCTGCGCCCTGTTCGCACGCGAATTGCGCGGTTCGACATTCGACGCGCTTTGGCTGGGCGAACAGACCGGACGATTGCGGCGGGTAGCGAGCGAAGTCATGCAGCACAAGTCGCCGGTCGTCCTGTCGGCATCTGCGCTGGCGGGGAGCGCCGATCGCCTGCCAACGGAAATCATTCTTCTGCCGCTGCGATCGCCCGATGGCGGCGTCGACCGGATCATCGGGTCGCTGGTGCCGCTGACACGGCCGCTCTGGCTGGAGGCGACACCGGTCAACTTCCTCGATCTCGACGGCATTCGCGTGCTCGACGTCGAAAAGACCAGTCTGTTCCTGCAGAACCGTCCCGAAATTCCCCTGCCCTCACGGCAACCAAACGTGGCAAACCAGAGCCTCGCCGGGGCAATTCGCCGCGTTCTGCATCTCAGGGTTTTCGAAGGCGGGCGCCGCGATTAACGCGATCTGGAAATCCGCATTCAGAAAAACCTTCTGTTAACCGGATGGGCGTAAAGCTGTTGGTCGGATAGACATCGCGCACGTGTGGTCATGTATTCGTTTCAACAAGCACAAAACGGCGGCCCCAAGCAACACAACGAAGGTGCGTTCCAACGCGTCTCGGTGAACCTGACCGGCCGGTTGATGCTTGCAAACCACGACGAATTCGAATGCACCGCGATCGATATGTCGCCGGGTGACGTTCTGTTCACCTGCGATGCGCGCCCGCGCACCGGTGAACGCATCATCGCCTATGTCGATCACGTCGGTCGTCTTGAGGGCACTGTTTCGCGCCTCGCTGAAAATGCCTTCGTCATCCAGATCACCGCAACCGATCGCAAGCGCGAAAAGCTCGCGGCCCAGCTTACCTGGATTGCCAACAAGCACGAACTCGGCCTGCCGGAAGACCGCCGGCACGATCGCCTTGCGCCGCGCAAGGTCCGGACTGAAATCACGCTCGAGGACGGCAGCAAATATGTCTGCCGAATCATCGACCTTTCGCTTTCCGGTGCCGCTGTCGACATGGAAACGCGTCTCCCACTCGGCACATCCGTCCTTCTCGGCAGCATGAAGGGCCGCGTCGTCCGGCACTTCCAGGAAGGCATTGCGATCGAATTCAACGGAATTCAATCGCGCGACGCGCTCCGCGAGTTTCTCTGAAACAATCCAGTCCGTCAGTTCCGGCACGCCATGCGTGACTGCGACGCACCGCTCCTTTTCATCGCAGGCTAAAACAATGGGTCGCACCAAGCGAACCGGTATAATGCTGTCCGCCACGTGACCACTTAGCGGCTCGACCAGCACCCGAAATCATTCCATTTCGAAACACCGTCTCACCGCAGTCCTGCGATTTTACGAACTCGGGTGGTTCATTCTGGCGCACATCCGGCCATTTCTCGGCTGTAATCAGCGCTTGTTCAAAAAAAATGTGCCAGAACGAAAATAATTTTGGCAACATCGGACGCAAATCTGCCGTGAAATCTACACTGAATTCGGCATGCGAAGTCCAGTTTCGACGTTACTTTCGGATGTTCGATCGACCGGTCGTACGGCCGCAAACGGCGCCGCTGCCGGAGCCATCAGCTGCCTGCCATCATCCCCGCACAATATATACAAGGGCTTGCATCGTTAACGATTTGCCGCAAAATGCGGAAATCAGCGAATTTTCGTTAAATTTTATGCGTATTTGAATCGAAAACGCATCAATATCGATTCAAGTTCAATTTTAATTTTATACTTATTTCACTCGTTTTTGTACTTATTTTTACTTCTGATCTTCGCGAGCGATAAAAAACTCGCTGTCATTGTCATCTCCAGAACGGGGAGACAAACATGACAACGAAAACATTCCTGAAGGCCGGCCTGCTCGGCGCATTCTTTACTGGACTGGCAGCGCAAGCGGCTCTCGCCTTTCCGGCGAACATGACCACCGCAGGCCCGAGCAATCCGCCCGTCGGACATTACGAGTTCTGCAAGAGCATGCCGCAGGAATGCCGCGCCAACCCCGGCAGCACCGAACCGACGGTGCTCACTCGTGACGGCTGGAAGAAAATCCTCGAGGTCAACTACGACGTCAACGAGGCAATCACGCCGATGACGGACAAGGGAATCTTCGGCGTTGAAGAACGCTGGGCCTATCCCGACAAGGTTGGAGATTGCGAAGACTACGTTCTCCTCAAGCGCAGGATGTTGATGCAGGCAGGCTTCTCTCCCGCCAACCTGCTGATCACCGTGGTGCTGCAGCCCAATGGCGAAGGCCATGCGGTGCTGACCGTCCGGACTGATCGCGGCGACTTCGTTCTCGACAACATGCGCAACAAGGTGCTGCTGTGGTCGGAGACGGAATACACCTTCCTCAAGCGGCAGTCTGAAAAGAATTCCGGCCGCTGGGTCAAGCTTCAGGACGGCCGCACGACCGCCGTCGGCAGCGTCAGCCAGTAACAAGTTTAGCAGACAGACGCGGACCGGCTCAGGATGCCTGGTTCGCGGATGAAAAGGGCTTCGGTCAGTCCCCAACCCCGTCCCAAGACCAAGGCCCTGCTGGCCGGTTCCGCTGTCCCCGGAACCGGCCTTTTTCTTTTGCAGGTCACGCCAGGTTGGCTCAGAGAAGCTGCAAGCCGACCAGTCCGGCGCAGCGGGTGACGACGATGCCGTAGCAGCAACCCCAACCGATGGCCACCAAGGTAGCCAGAACCGTATCGATCGCAGCAAGCCCACTCTCCCGCCACATGCGCCAGACGGACTGGGTAAACAGAGCGGGTCCGGCGAAGACAGCCAGGAAAACCGCGAACGGCCGGAAATTGTCGCTCCAGACCTCCTGCGCAGTCGGCCAGCGACCACGGGCCGCCACCCGGCTGACATCGAGCACGATGAAGGACACACCGAAGCCGGCGGCGAGCAGGGTCAAGAGCGTCATAAAATTCATCAAAAATTAACCATGTTGAAGCAGCTTTGAGGTTATTCCTCGCTGGAGCAATTTGCGTGCCGCAAAAGCTGTTTCGATTCGAGACACGGAAGCGCCCGGCAAAACCTTTTCTTAACCGGATGAAGAACGCGATCCGCCGATGACAAGCAACCTCGCCGCCGCCACGGAAGATCATGCTCCCCTGATTTCTTCCCGTTTCATCTATGGCCTGACGGCTGTGGTTGTCGGGCTTGCCGCGCTGACTGCATCAATCAGTGTGGCCGGCCGCTGGTATGGCGAACGGCTAGCACTGGCGGGACACACAACGAGCACGGCAGCCAATGACCTGTTCATCGGACAGGATCACCTGCGCCTGCCCTCCAATGTCATTCGATTCGAGGAACAGCGCACGACCGGCGTCGTCGAACGTGCCGACCTATACCTGACCTGGCCCGACATGCAGGGCTACACCGACGAGACACGCACGCTCTTCAACGATGTCAACCAGCCGGACTCGCTGATTTTCCTGGAGATATCGCAGAGCACTATGTCGCGCGACATGTCGGGACGGCTTGAGCCGATCTACCAGCATCTTTTTGACGGAACGACCCTGCCCGGTCCCGCCGGCCTGGAGCATCACGGGCTAAAGGAAAACTCCGGTTATGGCGAGGAAGTGTTCTTCACGGCAGCCAGAGATGGAACCACGCCCTACACCGTCCGCTGCATGCTGCCGAAGACACCCGAAATGTCCACGAGCGCGGACTGCCAGCGCGATATTCACGCCGGGCGTGATCTTGTTGTGCTTTACCGCTTTTCCAGCCAATTGCTGCCACAATGGCAAGCCATCGACAACGCCGTCGCAAATTATGTGACCAGCAAACTGGTTCCCTGAAATCGACAACGGACGGCGCCGGAACCGGCGCTCTCCCGCCATTGCCACCGGGACCTGTCCCAGACTTCGAATTAAGCGTCCGATTATGGAAACCAATCATTCATCATAAACCGATTGGTAACGCTATCCCGATAGAGTTTTCAGAACGGTCGTTTCTGGAGGCGACGCCCGGACGATATTTGTGAGAAATGCGATGAAGAGTAGTGCAGTGTCCAAATCAATATTCAACGGTTCCGTTCAGCGCACCCCCGTCCAGTTCTTCAAAAAGGCGTGCCGGTTTCTGGCGGTCTCCATGGTCGCCTCGATCGCTTTCGCCTCCGCTGCCTCGGCCGCAAAATATGCTGGCATCGTCGTCGATGCCAAAACCGGCAAGGTTCTCTATAGCGAAGACGCCGACAGCCTCCGCTATCCGGCATCTCTCACCAAGATGATGACGCTTTACCTGACCTTCGAAGCGCTCGAAGCCGGCAAGATCACCAAGAACACGCCTGTTCCCTTCTCCAAGAACGCATCCGCCGAACCGCCGTCGAAACTCGGCGTGCGCGCGGGCAAGACCATCACTGTCGAGCAGGCGATCCTGGCTCTGGTGACGCGCTCGGCGAATGATGCTTCCACGGCGCTCGGCGAAATGCTGGGTGGCTCCGAAGACCGCTTCGCCCGCATCATGACCAACAAGGCGCGGGCGCTGGGCATGACCCGCACGACCTATCGCAACGCCAACGGCCTGCCGAACAACGCGCAGATGACGACGGCACGCGACCAGGCCCGTCTCGGCATGGCCCTGCGTCAGCATTTTCCGCAGTATTACGGCTATTTCTCCACCCGCAGCTTCAAGTTCGGCAAGCAGACGATCGGCAATCACAACCGTTTGCTCGGCAATGTGCGTGGCGTCGATGGCATCAAGACCGGTTTTACCAACGCTGCCGGTTTCAATCTCGTAACCTCGGCCCAGGCTGACGGACGCAGCATTGTCGGCGTCGTTCTCGGCGGCAAGTCCGGCGGTGCGCGCGATGCGCAGATGCGTGCGCTCGTTGCCAAATACATGCCGATGGCCTCGCGCCGCGGCGGTGGCAACCTCGTTGCCGAAACGGCCGATGCGCCGACCATGCAGCAGCAGTCTGTCGAACAGCAGCCCGAAATGGCGGCGGCGGCAACCGGCGGCAGCTTTAACCTGCCGAACAACGGCCCGGTTCCGGATTTCCGCTACAATGGCGAAGAAACCACCAAGAGCATCGAAGTGGCCTATGCCGAGCCGGTCAAGGCCAGCGCCAACCCGGTCCTGAAGGAAAACGTCATGCCGAACACGCTGGAAGCCCAGAGCCGCAAGATCGCCAAGGCTGCCCCGGTTCCGGCCGCCGATGTTGATAACCAGATCACCAATTCGGTCGCCAAGAAGAAGGTTGCCGAGGAGCCGGTATCCGAAGCCACACCGTCGGGATGGGTCATCCAGATCGGTGCGACGCCGGACAAGGATCAGGCGATGACCATGCTCGAAAACGCCAAGAGCAAGGGCGGCAAGGCCCTGCGTGGCGCCACCCCGTTCACCGTGGCGTTCGCCAGCGGCGACGGCCATCTGTACCGCGCCCGTTTCGGCGGCTTCTCCAGCCAGAACAACGCTGTCTCTGCCTGCAAGACACTCAAGCGCAACGGCTTCGCCTGCTGGGCTAGCCAGCAGTAAGCTTTTAAAGAACGCAGGATTCTCCCCGTGCAGTTGTTTGCGACCGGATGTCCTGCGGTAAAGTTTCGATCCCCGGTGCGTGTGTATGCCGGTGATCCTCCTCGGATTTGGTAGTGCGTAACGAGGTCAGTTATGGGAATGAATGAGAATGGTTCGGGCATCACGCCCCTGCCGGAAAAGAAGCGCAAGTCGCCACGTTCCGGTCTGCACCCGCTCCACGAAGCAGCCATGCGCATTGCCGAACTCGGCAGCCGGCCTCGGGCAAGGACCAAGGATTTGGTGACGCTGCTTCTGACGCATGGGGCACGCGCCTGGCGTTCGACCCAGCCGGAAGCGCAGATACACGTTCACGTGACGTCACCGTCGGGACGTTATCCGATCCGAATGCGAATCCGCTGAAACAGCAGTTTCATTCCCGACGAGAAAAGCCCGGTTCTGCCGGGCTTTTGCTTTTGAGAGGTTCTTTTTCAGAGAAGGCCGAGTTCGGCGAGTTCGCGCCTGAGATCCATCGGCATGTCGGCCGCTGCTCCCAGGTCGGTCAGATCGCGCGGCGCTTCATTGTCGAGCAGGTAACGCCAGCCCTGAAAGGCCCGGCGGGGCTGAAGCGCGGTCTCGACAACCTCGGGGCCAAGAACGAGATTGCAGCGCCCGATCCCGTCGGCGTCCGTGAAGGTCTCGATGCCGGTCAATTGCTGGCGTGCCTGAACCTGCCCCTTGATCACCCAATAAAGTGATCCGCCGTCGAGCAGCTCCTCGACACGTTTGGGTACCATGCGGGTCGTGTGGGTGGAATGCGGCTCGAGGCCGGCGGCGATGGCCGTCAGTGCGCGGCGAGCCACCCAGTCGCGAAGGTCGTCGATCGAATCCGCACCGACGCAGAGTTTGATGAGATGCAAGGCCATGGGCGGAGTTGAACACCCGCAGCATGGTCGTGGTCAAGTCCGTTCTCGACCACTCCACAATCCCAGTAGTTCAACACTCGACGACATTGACGGCGAGGCCGCCGGTCGAGGTTTCCTTGTACTTGTCCAGCATGTCGACACCGGTCTGGCGCATCGTCTCGATGCAGGCATCCAGCGGCACGAAATGCTGGCCATCGCCCTTGATGGCCAGCGACGCCGCCGTCACGGCCTTGACCGCGCCCAAGGCATTGCGCTCGATACAGGGAACCTGGACGAGACCGGCAATGGGATCGCAGGTCATGCCGAGGTGATGCTCCAGCGCGATTTCGGCCGCATTCTCGATCTGTTCGGGCGTGCCGCCCATCACCGCTGCCAGTCCCGCCGCTGCCATCGCCGAGGCCGAACCGACCTCGCCCTGACAGCCGACTTCAGCACCGGAGATCGAGGCATTGAACTTGATGATGCCGCCAACCGCGGCGGCCGTTAGCAGGTAATCGCGGATACCGTGATGATCTGCGTCGTCATGGAAATGAAGATAATAGCGGATCGTTGCCGGCACGACGCCGGCGGCGCCGTTGGTTGGCGAGGTGACGACACGGCCACCGGCCGCATTCTCCTCGTTGACCGCCATGGCGTAGACGCTCAGCCAGTCGTTGGCGAGCAGCGGGTTGACCTTGTTGGAGCGCCATTCGTCCTGCAGCTTGTCATGGATCATGCCGGCGCGACGGCGAACCTTGAGGCCACCCGGTAGGATACCAGAGCCGTTGAGACCGCGATCAATACAGCTCTTCATCGCGTCCCAGATCCGGTCGAGGCCCTCATCAAGCTCCTCGCGCGACATCGAGACTTCTTCATTGGCGCGCTTCATCTGGGCGATCGACAGGCCGGAACGGTCCGCCATTTCCAGCATCTGCTTGGCGGAGGAGAAGGGATAGGGAACCTTGACGCCACCGGGCTTGGCCTTGCTGTTCTTCATCGCATCCAACTCGGTATCGGTGACGACGAAGCCGCCGCCGATCGAATAATAGATGCGCCTCAAGAGAAGCCGGCCATCCTTGTCGAATGCAGAGAAGGACATGCCGTTGGCATGCCCCGGTAGCGGCACCTTCTTGTCGAAAACAAGATCGGTCTTCGGCTGGAATTCGTAAGCCGGATGCCCCGGCGGCGTGATGCGGCCGGTGCGCTCGACCTCGTCGATGATCGGGTCCATGCGATCAGGATCGACGCGGTCCGGCCGCTCTCCCATCAGCCCGAGAACAACCGCCCTGCCCGAGCCGTGACCGATCCCGGTGAAGGCAAGCGAACCGTGCAGGCTCGCCTTGATCGACGCGACACTGGCATTGCCGGGCCGCGGCCAGTCGCTCGACAGGATCAGGTCGAGGAAACGATTCGCCGCAGACATCGGACCCATCGTGTGCGAACTGGACGGGCCGATACCGATCTTGAAGACATCAAAAACCGAAAGAAACATTCGAACTCCGCCCTGAGGACTGGATTGGGACTGAAAGCCGTCCACCATGGACGAACCGCTGCTATTACACCGAAACTAGGCCATCCTGCGGTCCCCATCAGGCGATCAACCGACATCCGGTCACGCGCATGCGACACGAAGGCATGTGACATGGCTGGACCACGACACCGTCCCATAAGTCGGCACGCCCGGCGCAGGATTTCAAGAGGCCTGGCAAACTTTCGCATTCCCTTGCAATTTCGGCGAAGCATGCCAAAAACGGCGCATGACACTCACAGACTATATCGCACTGGCGGTTTTCGCGGCTCTCTGGACCGGCTACAACTGGGCTACGGACGGCAAGGTCCAGTTGAAGCGCGTCAGCCTCACCCGGTTGATGATGGAGAACCGGCGGCGCTGGATCTTGAATTCGCTGAACCGCGACCTGAAGATGATCGATACGCAGATCGTCGCGGGACTGCAGGCCGGCACGGCATTTTTTGCCTCGACCACCATCTTCGCGCTCGGCGGCTGTTTCGCCCTGCTCGGCGCCACCGAGCAAGTCCAGACGATCATGAGTGACCTGCCCTACGTGTTTCACGGCGGCCGCAGCAGTTTCGAACTCAAGGTCGGTGGCCTCGCCTGCCTGTTCGCCTATGCCTTCTTCAAGTTCGCCTGGTCCTACCGCCTGTTCAACTACTGCTCCATCCTGATCGGCGGCATTCCGATGATGTCGGACATGCTGCAGGACAAAGCGGCGGCCGAGCGCGCCGCCAACCGCGCGGTCAAGATGAACATCCTCGCCGCCAAGCATTTCAATGCCGGCCTGCGCAGCGTGTTCCTGTCGATCGGCTATCTCGGCTGGTTCGTCAGCCCCTACGTCTTCATCGCGCTGACGATCTTCGTCATCTTCGTCCTGACCCGGCGGCAATTCTATTCGGAAGCGCGCGCCGCCCTTCTTGACGACGCAAACGCCTGAAATCCTCGTAACGGCAGCTGATTCGTCGCGCCTGGCGCAAGCTCGCCGCCGTATATTCCCGACCATTGGAAAAGATTGAGCCATGTCGATTACCAACGCAGTCACCGAAAGCGATAACGGGACGCTGCCGCCGGCCTTACCGCGCGGCCGTCTCTGGGCGATCGACGCCCTTCGCGGCGTCGCCCTGATCGCCATGGCGAGCTACCACTTTTCGTGGGACCTTGGCTTCTTCGGCTACCTCGATCCGCAGATGGTCGGTACCGGCGCCTTCAAGATGTATGCCCGCATGATTGCCGGCACATTCCTGTTCCTCGCAGGTGTGAGCCTCGTTCTCGGGCATTATCCCGTCATCCGTGTCCGCCCCTTCGCCATCCGTTTCGCGAAGATCGCCGGTGCGGCGCTTGTCATCACCATCGCCACCTGGTTCGCCTTCCCGGATGCGTTCATCTTCTTCGGCATCCTGCATGCCATCGCCGCGGCCAGTCTGATCGGCCTTCTCTTCCTGCGGCGGCCTCCTCTGCTGACGCTGATCGTGGCGGCGGCGGTTTTCGCGGCCCCCTTCTATCTGCGTTCAGCAGTTTTCGATGCACCGGCGCTCTTGTGGGTCGGGCTTCCACAGAAGCTGCCACGCTCCAACGACTATGTGCCGCTGCTGCCCTGGCTGGCGCCGTTCCTCGTCGGCATCGCAGTTGCGCGCCTCGCCCTGCGATTCGGCTGGTTCGACAAAATACGGAGTGACGGAAGTGCCCGCTGGAAAAGCATTCTCTCGACCGCAGGCCGCCATAGCCTTGCGATCTACCTTCTGCATCAGCCGCTGCTGTTTGCGCTGGTCTATGTCTATTCGCTCGGCTTTCCGGCAGCAAAACCGGATCCGGTCGAGAGCTTTCGCGCCAGTTGCGTAGCGACCTGCACCAAGACCGAAACGGCCGAAATGTGCACGAAGTTCTGCGGCTGCACGCTGGACAAGCTGATGGAAGAGAACCTGTTCGAGCCGCTCAACACCGGCAAGATCGATGTCAACACGGACGAACGCATCCAGAGCATCGCATCCCAATGCACCATGGACGCACAAGCCAAGGAATAGGACATGAACGCCTATCGCGCCAAGCCGATGACATACCCATGGCCGCCCGCCCTCTATCTGGTGGTGATGCTGTGCGCGGTCATGCTGGGGCGATGGGCACCGATTTCGGTTTCCCATAGCCATGGCTGGGCGCCCTGGCTGGCGGGTGCAGCGCTAATCACCATGGCTGTTTCGCTGGATATCTGGGCGATGAAAACCCTGATCGAACGGCATACGGCGGTCATGCCGCATCGATGCTCGTCTCATCTCGTGACCTGCGGACCATTTCGCTATACCCGGAACCCGATTTACCTGGGTTATACGATCCTGATGGTCGGCTTCGGCCTCATCAATCTCAATCCCTGGTTCATCATCATGGCGAGCGTTGCGGTCCCCGTTACTACCGCCTTTGCGGTTCGCAACGAGGAACTGCATCTTCTCTCGCGTTACGGCTTCGAGTTCGAGCGCTATTGCCGCGCCACCAACCGGTGGATTTGATCCCACCGGCTGCGGCTTCTATCAAAAATCAGCTCCCGACGACGCCGTTATCGTCACGGGTGATCACCACCAGCGACGGACGCGCTGGCATGCCATCGGCAAAATCCGGCCAGGATGTGCCGGCTTCCGCGATCGTCGTCGCATCTTCATTGTCGGCCAGCCGCAGTTCACCCGGATGCTGGACGGAAACGAACAGGTTGGCGCCATCCGGTGTGAAGGTCGGGGAACAGCATTCCGAGCCGATGGGCGCAATGTAGAAGAGCTTAGGCAACGCCCTGCCCGGTCCTTCCGTATCCATGACATACATCGAATCGGCGATGCCTTCCGGCGGCGGGCCATCCGTCGTCACCCAGAGATGACCGGCGGGATCGACACCAAGATTGTCGGGATCGGTGAACCAGCCGGACGCCGTCGTGGCCGAATTGAACATGGCCTCGTCTTCAGGCTTCGACGGATCGCCGCAAAGCACGAAGACATCCCACTTGAACGTATCGCCGGCATGGTCCGGCTTGTCCGGT
Source organism: Rhizobium sp. Leaf453 (assembly GCF_001425605.1). Classification (GTDB taxonomy): domain Bacteria; phylum Pseudomonadota; class Alphaproteobacteria; order Rhizobiales; family Rhizobiaceae; genus Pararhizobium. The sequence continues at coordinate 371,750 of NZ_LMRG01000026.1, forward strand.
GCACCCGGAGGCACGAGTTCCAGAAGATGGCCATGCGAATTCGGGCCACGCGGGTTGGCAGCATCGACGCGCTCGTCCTCGTCGCCCTCGCCGGCCGGAAGACGGTCCTCGTTTTCAGTCATGGCCACGTAGAGCTTGCCGGTGCCGTGATGCGGAACGAAACCCTCCGGCGCGTCCATCGGCGTTGCGCCGACGAGGTCAGCGGCGGCACGCGTGTTCAGCACCACGTCCGCCTGCGTGGCAAAACCGGCCTCAGTCGTTAGCGGCCCCTGGCCTGCTGCCAACGGCAGCCACGTCATCGTGCCGTCACTGGCGAACTTCGCGACGGACAGGGTACCGTTGTCGAGCAGGTCTTTGTTGGCGGCCCTGTCGTTGGGGTTCCAAGGATCGCGCGTGACGAAGCGGTAGAGATATTCGAAATCGTCATCATCGCCCATGAACACGACGACACGGCCATCCGGGGCAACCGTCACCTGTGCGCCTTCATGCGTCATGCGGCCGAGCGACGTGCGCTTGACCGGCTTGGCAGTCGGGTCGAACGGATCGATCTCGACGACCCAGTCGAAGCGCATCCATTCGTTCGGCTCCTCCTCGAACTTGAAGCGGGGCTCGATCCGGCTGACGGAATAGATGTCGTTCTCGTCCTCGTCCCAGCCCTGGCGCTCGACCAATTCCTGATTGGCCAAGGTCTTGTAGTCGCCGGCGAACACATCCATCGCGCCTTCCTCGCCCGACAGCATCGTTCCCCAGGGCGTGATGCCGCCGTTGCAGTTGGAAATGGTGCCGAACACCAGCTTGCCGGTCGGGTCCGCCTTGGTCTTCAGCCGGTCGTCACCGGCCGCCGGTCCGGAAATCGCCATTTCAGTGCCCATGTGGATACGGCGGTTATATTTGCTGTCGAGCACGATCTGCCAGTCCTTGCCGGTCTTTTTGACCTCGAAGATGCTGGCGCCAAGACAACTCATCAGCGTGCGGATCTGAGCGTCGGTCAGTTTCTCGCGATAATCCTCGTCCGTCAGCCCCGGAAACATCAGATAGGGCGTCGCATATTCGTGGCTGACAACCATCAGGCCGCTATCCGACGCGGTCGAACCCTGCGGCAGGGACAGGAATTGGGTGAAGTCGTTGTTGTAACCGAACTGACGTTCCGCAGCCTTGCCGTCGAGGCTGGCAATGTTGAAGGCCGGGCTGTCGGGAAACAGCGCATCGCCCCAGCGGGCGAGGATCTGCCGGCCGTAGCCCTCCGGCCAGTGGTCGGCGGCATCGCGGACGCGCTGCAATTCCTTGAACGTCAGGCTGGATGTCTCGGCAGCGTGAGCCGGCGCGGCGGAAAAGCCGTGGCCGACGGCGGCGATTGCCGCGGAGCCGAACAAGCCCTTCAGGACTGTGCGGCGGCTGACGCCTTCCGCGAGAATTTGACCATAGGAAGAAGAGAAGGCGCGGCGTGGATTGGGCCGGGCGCGGGTTTTCTGACGATCTGACATGCAAGCCTCCGATTGTGGGACGAAGGCGATATTGCATGCAGCCGTGAATGTGCTGTGACGCACACGCTGCGCGTTCGCGGCTATTCATTACACCCGGCAAAGATGGAAGATCAGCGCGGAATCCGCACGACAGGAATCAGGTGCCGACACCGATTTCGGCAAGGCGCGTCAGGCAGGCTTCCTCGACATTGTTGAGTTCCTCAAGGGTCTCCTCGATGTCCTTGCGCTTCTGGTTGAGTTCGTCGCGCTTTTCCTCGACGCGCTTCATCAGCAGGCGCAATTGGCCGGCCTCACCTGGCGGATCGCGATAGACCTGAATGATCTCGCGGATTTCGGCGATGGTGAAACCGATGCGGCGACCGCGCAGGATTTCCATGATCAGGCGGCGATCGGCGGCGCGAAACAGCCGGGTGCGGCCGCGACGCTCCGGATGGATCAGTCCCTCGTCCTCATAGAAGCGCAGCGTACGGGTTGAAACGCCGAATTCCCGTGTCAGCTCGGTAATGGTATAATACTTGTTCACGCCTGCCTCGCCTGGAGCCGCCCGCTCACATGCGCCGCGAAACGACGGAGATGGAAATGCGGCTGAAATGTCGCGCTGGTCTACTCGCCTAAAACGATGCCGTTGCGATCATAGAGGTCAGTCTGATTGACTTTGACGTAAAAGTCAAACTTTTCACATCAGCTCATGCTGATGCTGAACCACCAGGTGGCAAGGCCGAGGAAGGCGAAGAAGCCAGTCACATCCGTCACCGTCGTCACGAAAACGGCCGAGGACACGGCCGGGTCGGCGCCGAAGCGATCGAGCAGCAACGGGATCATGATGCCGGCCAGCGCGGCAGCAATCATGTTGATCAGCATGGCCACCGCGATGATGCCGCCGATATTGATGTCCTGAAACCAGGCACCTGCCGCCAGGCCAATGAGAACGCCGAACAACAGGCCGTTCAGCAGCCCTACCCCGGCCTCGCGCCGGATAACGCGGAATGCGTTGTGAATATCGAGGTTTCGGGTCGCAAGGGCGCGGACGGTCACGGTCATCGTCTGCGAGCCGGCATTGCCACCCATGCCGGCGACAATCGGCATCAGCACGGCAAGGGCTACGATCTGCTGGATCGTCGCATCGAACAGGCTGATGACGGAAGCTGCCAGGAATGCCGTCACCAGATTGACCAGCAGCCAGACGACGCGCGAACGTGACGCATCGATGATCGAGTCGGACAATTCTTCGTCGCCGACACCGCCAAGGCGCATCAGGTCTTCTTCCGCTTCCTCCTGGATGACGTCGACGACATCATCGATGGTCAGCACGCCGACCAACCGATTGTTCTCATCGACCACGGCGGCAGACAGAAGGTCATACTGCTCGAACAGTTGCGCCGCTTCCTCCTGGTCCATCTCGGCGGGAACCGGGTGATTGGTCTCGCGCATGATGGTCTCGATCTTCACCGAGCGCTTGGTGCGCAGGACGCGGTCAAGATCGAGCGCGCCGAGCAGTTTGAAGGTCGGATCGATGACGAATATCTGGGTGAAGCTTTCCGGGAGGTCGTCGTCCTCGCGCATGTAATCGATCGTCTGGCCGACGGTCCAGAAGGGCGGGACCGCGACGAACTCCGTCTGCATGCGGCGGCCGGCCGTGCTTTCCGGATAATCGAGCGATCGGCGAAGGCGGACCCGCTCGGTAAACGGCAGCTTGGAGAGAATCTCTTCCTGGTCTTCCTGATCGAGATCCTCAAGAATGTAGACCGCGTCGTCGGAATCCATTTCGCCGAGAGCGGCGGCGATCTGCTCGTTCGGCAGGTGCTCGACGATGTCGAGGCGGATTGCCTCGTCCACTTCCGTCAGGGCCGAGAGATCGAACTCTTCGCCGAGCAGGGACACCAGCGCGCGGCGCTGGTCGGGCTGGATCACCTCCAGCAAGTCGCCCATTTCAGACGCATGCAGGCGGGCGACATGCTGGCGCAGATAGAGAAGGTCACGGTCGGCGATGGCAGCACCGACATGCATGAGATAATCGGAACGTACCGAGCCGTCTTCGGCATAGATGTCCGAGCCGTCATAGGCGTCGTCGTCAACGACCTTGCGCTCATTGTCCTGTTCGCCGGTTCCGCTCATGTGCCCGCCCTCAATTATATTTCAGCCATCCGAAAGACCGGCCGGAAGCCGGGCTGGAGCAGGAAGGCGATGTGATCGACCGGTGGTCGCGGCATGCCCGAAAAAGCCAGCCGCCATCCCGTGCTACCCCAACAAGCCCGTGAGGTCCACAGGCGGTTTCCCCGGTTGCGCTTCGCCTCCGTCACTTTTGCCCAAGCTGTTGCAAAATCATGTGAATTGTATAGCTGTTGAAGCCAGACCGAAGCTGGAGCCTGCCCCTTGCCGATACGACCGATCCTCCGGTTTCCCGATGCGCGGCTCAGGACGTCGGCTGCGCCCGTCGAACGCTTCGATGCAGACCTTGCAGCCCTTGCCGCGGACCTTCTCGACACGATGCGGGCAGCACCCGGAATCGGCATCACGGCCCCGCATATCGGCATCCTGCAGCGGCTGACCGTGATCGAGATCGACCCCGCCTCCGGCGTGCCGACCTATGTAAACCCCGAGATCATCTGGTCATCGACCGAGATCGTCGAGCATGCCGAAGGCAGCGTCTCCATGCCGGGTATCACCGAGGACGTGGTGCGCCCGCGTGCGGTGCGCGTGCGCTACCAGACGCTTACCGGAGAGATCAAAGAAGAAGACGCGGACGGTCTTCTGGCCTTCTGCCTGCAGCACGAAATCGACCAGCTTGACGGAATGTTCTGGCTGCAGCGGCTCTCGCGTCTCAAGCGGGAGCGGGCGGTGAAGCGTTTCGCGAAGCAGGAGAAGGCTGGCTAACGGCTGGCGGAATTGCCACAGGGGCACCTGTTCTTCTACGACGAACTCCTCTGTCACATCGACCTCTCGCCGACGGTGCCTGAGGCTTCGCTGCTCGACCCGAATGCTCGTGCGCCTGCGACAGCGGGAGTCCCTGTTCGCGGTACTGCTCTCGCCTATATCAGAAGCGATCAGCAGACGCTGGATGGGCCCGAATAACGAACAACCAAAGGTAGCCGGCTTACCGATATTTTCTACTGACTTGACACGTTCCTTCCGCAAAAGGAACATAAGCCACTTTGGAGGAAAGCCCATGCCGACAATCAAGCAGATCATTCACGACACGTCCGACCCGCTGGACACGCCTCTCGAGCAGATCGCGGCCCGGGCGACCACCCCAGGCTGGTCCATGACCGAAGTATCGGACAGCGCTTTCGTCTGGGGGCGAGCAATTCCTTTCTCCAGTGTGCCCGGAGATTACCTACTCTCATATAACAGTATCATTTTTCAGGGGACCGGGTTCGCCTATGACGGCGGCGCCCTGCCCGCTTCCGGTATCATCACGTCAATCACGATCAACTATATGGACGGCAAGATTTCTGGTGACACCGTCATCATGCCCCAGCCGAGGTTGGAGTTCACCGGACTGGCGATCGACCTTTCCGAGTTGGGCGAAGAAGTGCTCGCCGCACTCACAGGCGATATCGCGCCGCTCTACAATTACTTTCTCGACCTCCAGTGGACATATGAGGGCAGCACCAGGGACACGGGTGATCGGTTCAAGGGCGGCAATCAGGACGATGACATCAGCGGCGATGGCGGCAATGACTGGCTTTACGGTCTGGGAGGTAATGACATCCTGCGTCTGAGCAATTCCTACTCCATTGGCAGACTTTTCGGTGGTGACGGCGACGACGTGCTCATCGCCGAGGGAGGCAGAAGGAACTATCTCAATGGAGGCGCGGGCGCTGACACATTGATTGGTGGCACCAGTGGACAGGACTATGCCGACTATTCCGATGCATCTTCGGGAGTGACCGTCAACCTGGCAAACCCCTCCCAGAATACCGGCGATGCCAGCGGGGATACCTTTCAGTCGATCGAGATAATCGTCGGGTCGGCCTTCGGTGACTTTCTGACAGGCGACGACAAGGCGAACAAGCTCATCGGCGGCGCAGGCGCTGATGTCTTTGTCGGTGGAGGTGGCGGTGACACTTTCGTTGGCGGGCCAGAGTCGACCCCTGACAGCTCGTATCTTGATCCCGATACCGTCGATTACAGCAACTCGACATCCGGTCTCACGGTCAGCCTTGCCAATCCCGCCCACAATACAGGTGATGCGCAGGGTGACACGTTTTCATTCATAGAGAACCTGATCGCGTCCAATTTCAGCGACGTTCTGTATGGAACGGGCGAGCCAAACAGCATCAAGGGACTGGACGGTGACGACACCATCAAGGGGTATAGCTGGGAGGATACCCTCGACGGCGGCAATGGAAACGACCGGCTCGATGGCGGCACCGAGGCGGATACCATGATCGGCGGACTGGGAAATGATGTCTTTGTCGTCGATGACGTCGGCGACAAGGTCACGGAATTCGCGTCGGAGGGAACCGACAGCATCGAGGCATCGGTCAGCTATTCCCTCGCAGGCATCCATGTCGAACGCCTCTACCTCACTAGTTCCGCTGCGATCAACGGCACCGGCAACAGTCTCGACAACGTCCTCAAGGCCAATTCGGGACGCAACATGCTCAACGGGGCCGGTGGAAGCGACAAGATCAATGGCGCCGGCGGCGCGGATCTTCTCACCGGCGGGACAGGCTCCGACCAGTTCATCTATTCGAATCTGTCCGACTCGACCGTGGATGTATCCGGCCGGGATACCATCCTCGACTTCGCCCGTGGACAGGACAGGATCAACGTGAGCCTGATCGATGCCAATACGAAGGTTTCGGGAGACCAGGCTTTCACCTTCATCGGAGGTGCGGCATATTCGAACAAGGCTGGCGAGCTTCGCTACGGGATCAGTGGTGGACAGACGGTCATATCCGGCGACGTCAACGGAGATGGGGTCACCGACTTCAAGATCGTTCTCTCCGGCAGCATCGCGCTCGGATCATCGGATTTCGTTCTCTGAAATCATCTCTGCCAACAGGGCATTACCTTTAAGGAGGAACACCAATGGCAACCATCAGGCAAATCCTTCCATACTCACACAGCGACGCACTCACGCCTCTCGAACAGGTCGCCGAAAGTGCGGTAGCCACCGGTGGCGCCCTGTACGAAATCTCGGCGAATGCCTTCGTCTGGGGGCACGTCTATCCGTACAGCGAGCCCGGAGAATACTACATCGACAACGGCAGCATCATCTTCGAGGGGGTCGGCTTCACCTATGACGGCGGTGACCTGCCCGCTTCCGGCATCATCACCTCGATCAGCATCAACCGGTATAGCGAGATTACCGACGAAACCGTCATCGTCCCCGACCTGAAGCTGGAATTCACCGATCTGGCCATCGACCTTTCAGAGATGGGCGACGAAGTGCTCGCCGCGCTCACAGGCGACATCGCGCCCCTCTACAACTACTTTCTCGATCTCCAGTGGGCCTTCCAAGGCAACGACAGTGGCACCTACGAGGACCTCTTCGAGGGTGGCAATCTTGACGATATCATCGATGGTAACGGCGGCAACGCTACACTCTACGGCCTGGGTGGTGATGATGTCCTGCGCGTCAATGATGCCAGCTACGGCTACCTTTACGGTGGAGACGGAGACGACGTACTGATCGTCAAGGGCGGTCTCCGAAACCTCCTCAACGGTGGCGCAGGTGCCGACACGTTGATCGGTGGCGGTAGCAAGGAAGATCGGGCGGATTATTCGGACTCGGCTGTCGGTTTGACCGTGAGCCTCGCCACCCCCTCGATCAATACCGGCGATGCAGCCGGTGACGTCTACCAATCCATCGAGATCATCGCCGGCTCGGCCTTTAACGACAGGCTGATCGGCGATGGAAATGCAAACTCGCTCATCGGAGGAGATGGAGATGACGTCCTCATCGGCGGTGCGGGCCGCGACGGTCTGGGTGGCGGCAATGGTATTGATACCGCTGACTACAGCGGATCGGCGTCCGGCCTTGTCGTCAGTCTTGCAAACCCCCAATACAATACAGGCGAGGCGCAGGGTGATACCTTTTCATCGATAGAGGTTCTGATCGGATCGAATTTTATAGACGAACTCTACGGAACGAACGGGGCGGATACGATCAAGAGTCTGGGTGGCGACGATGCCATCAAGGGTTATGGCGGTGACGACACCCTGGAGGGGGGCGACGGAAACGACTGGTTCGATGGAGGTACCGGTGCGGATTCGATGGTCGGCGGATTGGGGGATGATGTGTTCATCGTCGATGATGTCGGCGACCAGGTCAGCGAGTTTGACTCGCAGGGAACCGACAACATCGAGGCATCCGTCAGCTACTCACTCGGTGGAATCCATGTCGATAATCTCTATCTGACCGGCTCTGCCGAGATTAATGGCACCGGCAACAGCCTCAACAACGTCGTCAAGGGCAATTCGGGAAGAAATAATCTCGATGGGTCCGGGGGAACCGACAAGATCAATGGCGCCGGCGGCGCGGATATACTGACCGGCGGAACCGGCCCCGATCAATTCATCTACTCGAATTTGTCCGATTCCACCGCGGATACGTCAGGCCGGGACACCATTCTCGACTTCGCCAAGGGACAGGACCGGGTCAATCTGAGCCCGATCGATGCCAACACGAAAACGTCCGGAGACCAGGCGTTCACCTTCATCGGAGGCGCTGCTTACTCGAACAAGGCCGGCGAGCTTCGCTATGGGATCAATGGCGACCAGACGATAATATCCGGCGACGTGAACGGCGACGGTGTGACGGACTTCAAGATCGTTCTCTCCGGCAGCATCTCACTCGGATCAGCGGACTTCGTGCTCTGAAATGAATAACATGACAATTGGCCGGTCGCGATGAAATTGCGGCTGGCTACTGCTGCGCAACGAGTGCCGGCGACGCTGTCACGAGCATAAAAAAGTATTGGAAATCATTGACAAGACAACAAAAAACCCGGCCTAAAGCCGGGTTTTTGGTGCGGTCGAGAAGACTCGGGAAAACTCCGCAACGCCTTATGTCCCGGGCCTTTCATGGTCCAACGTGGCATTTTTACGACCACTAAATTTCAGTGGGTTACGAAACGGTGGTCCAATGCCAGGGCTCGTTTTGTTCTCCGCCCACAGCGCGCGTTATTCACACTTTTCGGTGCCTGTGGACAACCACCCTAGGCCGCCCTCTCCCGGCTCTTAATCCAATCTTGTTTTGCGTCTAGGAGAATCATCATGAACCAGTTCGTGACGCCTTCGCTCGTCCCTACGATGGGCAGCCTGATCCACTTGCCTGACGTCATCACGTTCGACTATGCCGCCGTCTCCTATCTGGAGCACAGCGGGAACGGCAAATTTCTCCCCCGCATCATCGAGCATTTTCACGGCCGGCCGCTCGCATCGATCTTTCCGTTCGACATTTACCAGATGCCCGAGGTACTCTACTCGATCGTCTCAAAAGCAACTCGCAATCGCCCGGCGCTGACACCAGCCCGATCCGTCCTCATCCACGGCTACGAGCGAGGCTGGTGCAACCGCATTTTGTTGCGTCGCTTCGACACAGCTCGAACGACGCATAGTCTAAGGTAGCCGGCTCACCGGTCGTTTCTATCTGCTTGACATGTCCGTTCTTCGAAAGGAACATTTCCTTTTGTGAAGGAATTTCTATGCCCAGAATTAAGCAAATAGTTGCAAACAATGACAACCCGGTATTGACACCTCTCGAGCAGATCGTGGCCAGTGCAGCCACAGCTGGCAGTATGCTCGTCGAAATATCGGCCAATGCCTTCATCTGGGGAAGGGCAACTCCGTATGGCGACCCCGGAGACTACTGGGTCAAAGAAAAGAGCATCGTTTTCGAGGGAGTTGGCTTCATCTATGATGGCGGAGACCTGCCCGCCTCCGGCATTCTCACCTCGATTACAATCAGCGGCACCGGCCTGATTTCCGACGATAACGTCATCGTCCCTTACCCCAAACTCGAATTCACTGGCCTGGCGATCGACCTTTCCGAAATGGGTGATGAACTGCTCGCGGCGCTCACCGGCGATATCGCACCTCTCTACAATTACTTCCTCGACCTTCAATGGGCCTATGAAGGCAACGACTCTCCTTTCAACCGCGAGGACCGGTTCGAGGGGAGTAATCTTGACGATATCATCAATGGCAATGGTGGCGATGATTGGCTCTACGGCCTCGGAGGCAATGACGTCCTGCGCTTAACAAATGGCCGTTACAACGGCCACCTTTTCGGCGGGGACGGCGACGACGTGCTCATCGTGAAGGGCGGCGACGTGAATATGCTGAATGGCGGTCCGGGCGCCGATATATTGATCGGCGGTACGAGTGGCATAGACTATGCTGACTATTCCGACGCGTCTTCCAGAGTGAGTGTGAACCTGGCAAACCCTTCGTTGAACAGCGGCGATGCAGCGGGGGACATTTTCCAGTCCATTGAGATCATCGTTGGCTCAGCCTTTGATGACTTCTTTCAAGGCGACGAACAGGCAAACGAATTCGTCGGCGGCGGCGGGAATGATGCTTTCATCGGAGGGGCTGGCGGCGACACGTTTATTGGTGACGGTCAATATTCTAATCAGCTTATCGGTTTTGATATTGTCAGTTATAGCACCGCAACGTCCGGGGTTATCGCTAATCTTGCAAATCCTGAGAACAACACAGGCGATGCACGGAATGACTTCTATCGTTCCATTGAGGGCCTGCAGGGATCGTATTTTAGCGACGAGCTTTACGGAACGAATACGGCGAATACGATTTGGGGCTTCGACGGCGACGACATTATCAAGGGTTACGGTGGCGACGACATCATGGAGGGTGGCAAAGGCAACGACCGGATCGATGGCGGTACCGAGGCGGACACGATGACCGGCGGATCGGGGGATGACGTTTACGTGGTCGATAACACCGGTGACAAGGTCACGGAACTGGCATCGGAGGGAACGGACAGCATCGAAGCGTCCATCAGCTACTCACTCGCAGGCAATCATGTCGAAAACGTATACCTGACCGGTTCCATTGCGATCAATGGCACAGGCAACAGCCTCGACAATGTCGTGAAGGGCAACGCGGGCAGAAACAGCCTCAATGGCTCGGGTGGAAGCGACAAGATCAATGGCGCCGGCGGCGCGGATCTATTGACCGGCGGCACTGGCCCCGATCAATTCATATACTCGAAATTGTCCGATTCAACCGTCGATGCGGCGGGCCGGGATACCATTCTCGACTTCGCCAAGGGACAGGACAGGATCAACCTGAGCCCGATCGATGCCAACACGAAAATATCCGGAGACCAGGCATTCACCTTCATCGGAGGAGCGGCTTACTCGAACAAAGCCGGCGAGCTTCGTTACGGAGTAAGCGGCGGTCAGACGGTGATATCCGGCGACGTCAACGGTGACGGCGTCACGGACTTCAAGATCGTTCTCTCCGGCATCATCGCGCTCGGATCGGCCGACTTCGTGCTGTGAAATGAATGACATGACAATTGGCCGGTCGCGATGACATTGCGGCTGGCTACTGCTGCGCAACGAGTGCCGGCGACGCTGTCACGAGCATAAAAAAGTGTTGGAAATCATTGACAAGACAACAAAAAACCCGGCCTAAAGCCGGGTTTTTGGTGCGGTCGAGAAGACTCGAACTTCCACGGGTTGCCCCACAGCGACCTCAACGCTGCGCGTCTACCAATTCCGCCACGACCGCATCGTGGTAGGCCGAATTGCTCCGGCGGGGGTGCATGTAGCAAAAGGTTTTGGGGCGCACAAGGGCATGATGACAGAAAGTTGTCGGTCGGATGAACTATTTCAACAGGCCTGCCATGGACCCGTTGAGAATGCTGGACTCTTGGGCTTACGCGTACCATTTAGAAAACAAACACAACTGGATTTCCCACGCGATGCAACGCGAAAGCCTTGAAAAGACATTCTTTGCCGACGGCGACTGTCCGCCTGTCCGCTGGAGAATCGCGACCGCACCGGTCGATTACGACGACGCCATCGAGACCATGGAGCGCGAGGTCGCGGCAATTTCGGCCGGTGAAGCGGACGAACTCGTCTGGCTGGTCGAGCATCCGCCGCTCTATACCGCTGGAACCAGCGCCGATTCCGCCGATCTGGTCATGCCGGACCGATTCCCTGTCTACAAGACGGGCCGCGGTGGCGAATATACCTATCATGGCCCCGGACAGCGCGTCGTCTATGCCATGCTGGACCTGAAGCGGCGGCGGCAGGATGTGCGGGCCTTCGTTTCGGCGATCGAGGAACTGGCCATTGAAACACTCGCGAGCATGAACGTGAAGGGTGAGCGCAGAGAAGACCGCGTCGGCGTCTGGGTTCGGCGACCGGAACGCCCTGCCCTTGCCGATGGGTCCATCGCCGAGGACAAGATCGCCGCCATCGGCATCCGCCTGCGCAAATGGGTGAGCTTTCATGGCATGTCGCTGAATGTCGATCCCGATCTCGATCATTTCGGCGGTATCGTGCCCTGTGGCATCCGCGGCTACGGTGTCACCAGCCTGGTCGATCTCGGCCTGCCGGTGATGATGACCGATGTGGATATCAAGCTGCGCCAGGCCTTCGAGCAGATTTTCGGCCCGACGGTGAGCGACGACGATGTGCTGCCCGTTCAGGAAAACAACCTGTCCGTCGCATAGACGATGGCATATCCATGCAGCAGGACGGCGGCATAGAGGCCGAAGCCGCTGAAAATGCGCTGACCGCCGGTCATCTCTTCCAGCCGGTGGCGCGGCTTGATGCCGCCCTTGCCCATGAGGCTGAGCAGCGCGAAGACGGCGAGACCCGCCAGCAGCGCCTGCGACGACATGCCGATGCGCCAACCGATCCCCAGGATGACCAAGGTCACCAGGAAACTGCCGGCCGTCAGGCTGAGCCGGGAGCGAAACACCTGCCGCAGCACCTGGCCGCCATCGAAGCGGTTCATCGGTAACAGGTTGAGCAGATTGAAGGCACCGAGGATCAGCAGGAAGATCAAGACTGTCGGCCCGGAGACAAAGCCCAACAGGCCCTGCCCGCCCGTCTCGTGCAGGGCGATGGCCACCGGGATCAAGAAGGCTGACATGCCGGCCCCCATCAGCGCGCAGGTCGCCACCTCGAACAGTGAATTGTACGGCCTGCCTCCGATGGCGACGCCGCCCAGCAAGGGCACGAAGATCATCCGAACCGTCTTGTGGCCGAATGCACGGTAAGCGGCCATATGGCCGAGTTCATGCAGGACGATGACCAGCGTCAGCAGCGCCGAGAGCATCAGGCCACTCGGATTGAGCCCGAAGAAGGGCCAGAGCAACAGGGTCGAGACGACCGCGAGGCCACACTGCACGGCGGGATGCTCGAAACCGACACGCTCCGGCTGGCTCTCGCCTGTCTGCAGCCATTGCCTGAGGGCCTTGACCTCACGCCGCAGCGCGAAGAAGCGAAAGATCAGGAAGGCGAAGCCCCGGTATCGATCGGTCTGCGCGATCGTCAACTCTACCGTTTCGCCATTGTCGTCGAGCTGTCGCTCCTCGCGAAAATCCTTCCAGAAGGAGGCATCAAGGGCGCTGTCATCGAGGACGCGCGACTGATAGCGGTAACCGATTTCCTCTATCGCGATCTCGAAAGTCCTGACGATTGGCTGACCATGCCGGTCGAGATGGGTGTAGGTCTGCCGCACATGATTTTCGGTGCCGGGCAGCACTTCGCTTGTCAGGACGGAATGATGCCAGTCGGCGGCATGCCCCAGCGGCGACACGGCGCTCCATATCTTTTCCATTGGCGCATTCAATGCCGCGCGCACACGCAGCGTGCGCAGGCCGAGCGGCGCGGCCATCAGCAGCCAGAGCAGGCCGATATTGATGACTAGCAGTAAGATTGCCGATATGTGCATCGCCATATGCGTTCTCCACTGTCGTCGGCTGAACGCTACCCGCAGAGCATGAACAAATCGTGCCGGTAGCCGGATGTCACCGGCTTGCGGCCCAAGGACAGGTCATGCGGCAGCGGCGGCGTGATCACCTTGCACGCCCGTCAGGACGCCGATCTGATGCAGCATGCGCCGCTCCCGCTCGGTCAGGTCCGCGCCGCGCGACCGGGCGATCGCGCTCATGACCCAACTGATGAGATGGACATCCGCCACCTGCAAGCCGTGCTGCCGGCTACCGCGAAGGCTCGCCCAAATGCCGATATCCTCTGTCATCGCGAGGCGAATCTGCTCCAGCGCGAAGATCGACAGACTGTCGGGAATATGATGGGAGATATCGACGATATGAAACAGCAGGTCGAGTTCGATGCGCGAATTGACGACGCCGCGTGTCGAGATCATCGCGATCAGCCAATCGGCGTTCCACTCGTCCATGGCGCCCTGCGGATAGCAAGTACGAACGATGAAATTGGTCATCGTATCGATGAAGTAGTGATGCCATTCCGGGCATTTCTCTCCACAGGATGTGTTGATCGCGAGAAGGATCATCGCATCCTGCGACGAGGTGAGGCCCTGGACGAAGACATGCTCGCGAAGAATGTCGATGTCCTCGGCCGTCAGGCGCATTTTCCCGGCGATCACGCATGCCGGATAAGAAAGACGAAGCTCACCCATCTTTTCCTCCCGTTTCCTCATGAAACTGGAAATAAGGGTAGGACCAAGCCGTTTCCAATCCGGAAAGATTGAGTCTTAGCAGAGGCTTGCCGGATTCATTCAATTTTTACCATTAAGCGCCGCGAGCCCTACACGACTTCGGGATTCTGCAGAAGTGCTGCTCGCCTTTCCCGCCAGATCATGAACAGGCCCGAACCGACGATGATGGCGATCCCCAGCCATTTCGATGCGGTCGGAAACTCGTTGAAGATCAGGAAGCCCAGCGCCGTGCCGGTGATGATCTCGAAATAGTGGAAGGGTGCCAGCAGCGACACCGGTGCGGCCTGGAAGGCCTTGACGACGAGCAGATGCCCGTAGCCGGAGATTGTGCCGAGCGTCACCACCAGAACCCAGCCGAGCGTGGAACTGGGCAGCGATGGTACAAAATCCACGGAGCCGGCGGTGTAGCCGATGGCGATCGCCACGGCCATGAACAGGGAGCCTCCAATACCGGCGATGATCTGCATGGTCATCGGCGTATCGGCATTGCCAAGCGCCCGGTTCATCAGAAGATAGCAGGCAAACAGGAAGGCGCAGCCGACCGGCAGCAGCGATTTCAGGCCGAATAGTTCGAAACTCGGCTGAATCACGATCATGGCGCCGCCGAAACCGACGACGATCGCCGTCCACCGCCGCCAGCCCACCTTCTCGCGCAGGATCAGCGCCGAAAGGCAGGTGAGTATGAAAGGCTCGACGAAATAGATGGCGAAGACATCTGCCAGCGGCATGTATTTCACCGAGACGAAGAACAGCAGCGCGGCAGCAGCCAGAAGGACGCCGCGGAGCAGGTTGAACCACAGGCGCTGCGGTTTCAGGGCCTGCGGGCCACCGGTCGTCAGCAGCAGCGGCATCACGGAAACCAGTTGAAAGAAGAACCGGTAGAAGGTCACCTGCCCCGGCGACATGCCTTCGTAGACCGCCATGTATTTCGCGATCGCGTCCATGCAGGGCAGGATGATCATGGCGAAGAGCATGATCGCGAGACCTTGCAGGACCGTGTTGGCGGGCGCGCGGGCGGAGGATGACGAGCTGTTCACGAGATTCTTTCCTGAGGGCACGTGGGACTTTAGAGTGTATTCGAGCGCTTTCAACCACATGCGGGGCTTTTCCGACAAACTGATTCACAAAGCCGACGTGGATCGAAGGTGCTTAGGCGACATTTTTTGCCGTTGGAGGATGCCCGCCTTGCTGATCGGACCTGTAAGCTGACACACTTGCAATGCGACCGCTGCGCCTTGCGGTCGAAAATATGCAAGGATCATTCCGGCCACCCGGCACAGGGAGAGACAGATGCGTTTGTCGACAGATCAAGTGATGGCGATGCTACGGCGGCCCGCCGATAACGACACACTCGGAGGCCGCATCTGGCGCGCGCGCGATGCTCTAGGTCTGACAGCACAGGACCTGGCCGACCGGCTCGGTGTTCGCACCGACACGGTCTCCGCCTGGGAGCGCGACCGCTCGGAACCACGCACCAACCGCCTGTTCATGCTCGCCGGCGTGCTCGGCGTTACCCCGGCCTGGCTGATCGCCGGAATCGGAGAAGCGCCGAAGGATGATCTCTCGAACACGCTCACCGGGCAGCTTCGCGACCAACTGGCGCAGGTGAAGAAACTGCATGAACAGACAGGAAAAGCGATTTGCGCCCTTGAGATGGAGCTCAACCGCGTCCTACAGGACATCCAGTAAATCGCCATCCGATTCCACACCAATTCGCCTTGAGCGCTGCCGGCTAGTCTGCGATTGTGGCGCCACCATGGACGTACGCGCCGCCGTTGCGGTTGCCGCTGGCAAGCCGTTGGAGATCATGACCGTTCAGCTGGACGGACCGAAGGCGGGCGAGGTGCTGGTCGAGGTAAAGGCGACGGGCATCTGCCATACCGACGACTTCACCCTGTCGGGTGCCGATCCGGAAGGCCTGTTTCCGGCGATCCTCGGCCATGAAGGCGCCGGCGTGGTCGTCGATGTCGGACCGGGCGTCACATCGCTGAAGAAGGGCGACCATGTCATCCCGCTCTACACGCCGGAATGCCGCGAATGCTATTCCTGCACGAGCCGCAAGACCAATCTCTGTACCTCGATCCGCGCAACCCAGGGTCAGGGCGTGATGCCGGATGGCACGAGCCGCTTCTCGATCGGCAAGGACAAGATCCATCACTATATGGGCTGCTCGACCTTCGCCAATTTCACCGTCCTGCCGGAGATCGCGCTCGCCAAGATCAATCCCGACGCGCCGTTCGACAAGGTCTGCTATATCGGCTGCGGCGTGACGACCGGCATCGGCGCCGTCATCAACACGGCCAAGGTGGAAGTCGGTTCGACGGCGATCGTCTTCGGTCTCGGCGGCATTGGCCTCAACGTGCTGCAGGGCCTGCGGCTGGCCGGCGCCGACATGATCATCGGCGTCGACATCAATCCCGACCGCAAGGCATGGGGCGAGAAGTTCGGCATGACGCACTTCGTCAACCCGAAAGAGGTCGGCGACGATATCGTTCCCTATCTCGTCAACCTGACCAAGCGCGGCAACGACCTGATCGGCGGCGCCGACTATACGTTCGACTGCACCGGCAACACCAAGGTGATGCGCCAGGCGCTCGAAAGCTCGCATCGCGGCTGGGGCAAGTCGGTCATCATCGGCGTCGCGGGTGCGGGCCAGGAGATCTCGACGCGTCCGTTCCAGCTGGTGACCGGCCGCAACTGGATGGGCACGGCCTTCGGTGGCGCCCGCGGCCGCACCGACGTGCCGAAAATCGTCGACTGGTACATGCAGGGCAAGATCCAGATCGACCCGATGATCACCCATACGATGCCGCTCGACGACATCAACAAGGGCTTCGACCTCATGCACAAGGGCGAAAGCATCAGGGGGGTGGTCATCTATTGATTCG
>NZ_LMRG01000027.1:0-2500 GCF_001425605.1 Rhizobium sp. Leaf453
GGCGGGTTTTTTGTTGATTGGTTGCGGGGGCAGGATTTGAACCTGCGGCCTTCAGGTTATGAGCCTGACGAGCTACCGGGCTGCTCCACCCCGCGCCATCTGTGCAAGTCCTACGGACTTGTCGCATCTGTGCAAGTCCTACGGACTTGTCGCGATTGCGTCACCGCTTTGCGGTGATGCTTTCCTGCGTGAGCAAATTGCCGAAGGCGATTTACTCAAGTTAGGGACGTTGGGACCGGTTTGATCCGATCGGCGGTCCCGTTTGATTTGCGTTTCCGGTATTTTAGCGAAGCAAAAAGGCCGCTTGAGGGCGGCCCGTTGTTTTCGGCTAGGCCGGAGTTTGTGTCGAGAAGACGATTTGGTATTTTCTTGCCATTACTAGACCTGGCAGCGACCTACTCTCCCGCGTCTTAAGACGGAGTACCATTGGCGCAGGGGCGTTTCACGGCCGTGTTCGGAATGGGAACGGGTGCAGCCACCCCGCAATAACCACCAGGTCAAGTAAGGGCAAGAATGTCACCGGCGACGGTGACAAACCAAATGAGAAGCTGGTTGAAGTCTGAGACTTCATTTTTTAGAACACGTCTTGTTGCCTGCCTTCCGGTCGAAGACCGCAAGCGCAGAGCGCGTCGCCAATCGTTTGGCGCGCCGTCCGCAGCGCAGCCGCTTTGCGGCGACAGCGTGAGGACAAAACAGATGGCTCTGTTCATTTCAATGAACATGAGCAATGAGAACAATCAAGCCAATCGAACGATTAGTACTGGTAAGCTTCATGCGTTGCCGCACTTCCACACCCAGCCTATCAACGTGGTAGTCTTCCACGGTTCTCAAGGGAATACTCGTTTTCAGGTTGGTTTCCCGCTTAGATGCCTTCAGCGGTTATCCATTCCATATATAGCTACCCTGCTATGCGGCTGGCGCCACAACAGGTCCACCAGAGATATGTCCATCCCGGTCCTCTCGTACTAGGGACAGATCCTGTCAATATTCCTACACCCACGGCAGATAGGGACCGAACTGTCTCACGACGTTCTGAACCCAGCTCACGTACCGCTTTAATTGGCGAACAGCCAAACCCTTGGGACCTGCTCCAGCCCCAGGATGCGATGAGCCGACATCGAGGTGCCAAACAACCCCGTCGATATGGACTCTTGGGGGTCATCAGCCTGTTATCCCCGGCGTACCTTTTATCCGTTGAGCGATGGCCCTTCCACACGGGACCACCGGATCACTATGACCGACTTTCGTCTCTGCTCGACTTGTCAGTCTCGCAGTCAGGCGGGCTTATGCCATTGCACTCGACGACCGATTTCCGACCGGTCTGAGCCCACCATCGCGCGCCTCCGTTACTCTTTCGGAGGCGACCGCCCCAGTCAAACTACCCACCATACACTGTCCCGGATCCGGATAACGGACCGCGGTTAGACATCCATGACGATAAGGGTGGTATTTCAAGGATGGCTCCACGAGAACTGGCGTCCCCGCTTCAAAGCCTACCACCTATCCTACACATGCCGACACGAATGCCAGTGTAAAGCTATAGTAAAGGTGCACGGGGTCTTTCCGTCTGACCGCAGGAACCCCGCATCTTCACGGGGAATTCAATTTCACTGAGTCTATGCTGGAGACAGCGGGGAAGTCGTTACGCCATTCGTGCAGGTCGGAACTTACCCGACAAGGAATTTCGCTACCTTAGGACCGTTATAGTTACGGCCGCCGTTTACTGGGGCTTCAGTTCAAAGCTTGCACCTCTCCCTTTAACCTTCCAGCACCGGGCAGGCGTCAGGCCCTATACGTCGTTTTGCAACTTCGCAGAGCCCTGTGTTTTTGATAAACAGTCGCTACCCCCTGGTCTGTGCCACCCCAACATACTTGCGTACAGTGGGGTCACGCTTCTTCCGAAGTTACGCGTGCAATTTGCCGAGTTCCTTCAGCATAGTTCTCTCAAGCGCCTTGGTATACTCTACCTGACCACCTGTGTCGGTTTCGGGTACGGTCTATACGGTGGAGCTATTTCCTGGAACCGCGTCCCCGCCCTGACAATCCAATAAGTCAGAACAGGTTAAGCAATCCGTCACTACCACCAGGCCCACGAATATTAACGTGGTTCCCATCGACTACGCATTTCTGCCTCATCTTAGGGGCCGGCTAACCCTGCTCAGATTAACTTTAAGCAGGAACCCTTGGTCTTTCGGCGAGGGAGTCTCTCACTCCCTTTATCGTTACTCATGTCAACATTCGCACTTCCGATACCTCCAGGAGCCCTCACGGGTCTCCCTTCACAGGCTTACGGAACGCTCCGCTACCACACGTCTTGCGACGTATCCTCAGCTTCGGTGCATGGCTTTAGCCCCGTTACATTTTCGGCGCAAAGACCCTTATTTAGACCAGTGAGCTGTTACGCTTTCTTTAAATGATGGCTGCTTCTAAGCCAACATCCTGGTTGTTTTGGGATCCTCACATCCTTTCCCACTTAGCCATGACTTGGGGACCTTAGCTG
>NZ_LMRG01000027.1:7500-364320 GCF_001425605.1 Rhizobium sp. Leaf453
TCGAGGCGCATGCATCCATTCGCCCCATCAAGGAGGTGTCGATCTGGGCGCGCGATCCGCGCAAGGCGGCAGCGACCGCCAGCGAGATCAGGATTCCCGGCGTCACGGTTTCCGTCGCTGATGATATCGAGGCCGCTGCCCGCGAAGCCGATATCATTTCGTGCGCTACCCTGTCGTCCGAGCCGCTGATCCGGGGTGAGTGGCTGAAGGACGGCGCGCATCTCGATCTCGTCGGCGCCTTCAAGCCGAGCATGCGCGAATCCGACGACCGGGCGGTCGAGCGCGCAACATTGTTCGTCGATACCCGCGAGGGAGCGCTCAGCGAGGGCGGCGACCTCGTTCAGCCGCTGAAGGCAGGCGTGATCAAGGCGAGCGACCTGCAGGCGGATCTGGCCGAACTGGCAAGCGGCCGGCATGCGGGCCGCAGCCACGCCGATGAAATCACCCTGTTCAAATCGGTCGGCGCGGCACTGGAAGATCTCGCCGGCGCGATCCTCGCCTTCGAGACCTTGCGCGGCTAGGTCTCGTACAATGAGGCCGGCGTCGGGAAAGCGCCGGCTGTCACCGCATCGTGATGAAACCGGACAGCGTACCCCGTTGACGGATCAGTGCCCCGGCTTAGGCTGAGGGTCTTTCGACACGGGTGGAGGCATCATGGTCACGTCAATCCGGCGCCTTCTGGCGGCAGCGTCACTCGTCGCTTTGGCCGGGCTTTCCAATATAAGCATCGCGGGCGCCACGGATGCAGCCAGGTGGGATGAGGTGCTGACTGAAGCGCGCGGGCAAACCGTCTATTTCAATGCCTGGGGCGGATCGGAAAACATCAACGCCTATATCCGCTGGGCAGGCGACGAAGTGAAGGCGCGATTCGGGGTCACCGTCGTCCAGGTCAAGCTCGACGACACAGCCAAGGCGGTCTCGACAGTGCTGGCCGAGAAAACCGCCGGCCGCGACAAGGACGGCTCGGTCGACCTCATCTGGATCAACGGCGAGAATTTCGCCGCTATGAAACGGCAAGACCTGCTGTTTTCGCCAGGCTGGGCGACGAAGTTGCCAAACTGGCCACTTGCCGACATCCGCAACCAGCCGACGATCACCACCGATTTCACCATTCCGACCGAGGGGCTGGAAAGCCCGTGGGGTGCGGCCAAGCTGGTGTTCTTTCATGACGAAACCCGAACGCCGAAGAACGAGCTGCCGGATTCGACGTCCGGTCTTCTCTCCTGGGCAAAGGCACATCCAGGGAAATTTTCCTATCCGCAGCCACCGGATTTCATGGGCACGACGTTCCTGAAGCAGGTGCTGAGCGAGACGATCGCCGACAAGGCGAAGCTGCAGAAGCCGGTCGACGAAACGACATTCGCCCAGGATACGGCACCGCTGTTTGCCTATCTCGATCAGCTCAATCCTCTGCTCTGGCGCAAGGGCAAGGCTTTTCCGCAAAACTATCCGGACATGAAGCAGAAGCTCGCCGATGGCGAACTCGACATCATCTTCGCCTTCAACCCCGCAGAAGCGTCGGCAGGGATCGCCGCCGGGGAACTGCCGAATACGGTCCGGTCCTTCGTCTTTTCCGGCGGCACGCTGGGGAATACGCATTTCGTGGCCATTCCCTACAATGCCAAGGCCAAGGCCGGCGCACTGGTTCTGGCCAATTTCCTGCTGTCGCCGGAAGCCCAGCTTCGCAAACAGGATCCGAAAATCTGGGGCGATCCGACGGTTCTGGACATGGCCGCGCTTCCGGACGCGGACAGGGCGGCGTTCCAGGCGCTCGATCTGGGCGTCGCGACGCTGTCGCCCGACAGGCTCGGTCCCGCCTTGCCCGAACCGCATCCGGACTGGATGACCCGGATCGAGGCGGAATGGATCAAGCGGTATGGGGCGGCAAACTGAGCAGGTTCGGCTGCGGAAAGATGCTCACAGGATGAGACGTTCCGCGCTCTCCGATATCGTTCTCGTCTGCATCGGCCTTCCGGTCTTGTTGGGACTAATCGGCACGATTGCTCCGGCTTTCGGCTACCTGCCTGCGCTCGGCGGCAATCACCTGACTGTCGAACCGTTCCGCATGCTGCTCACCGAACCGCATCTTCTGCGTTCCGCGCTGATCAGTCTTACGACCGGGCTGGTGACGACGGCGGTATCATTGGTTCTGGTGATGTTGTTCACCGCCGGTTATGCGGGAACGCGGACATTCTCGCGCATCCAGCATCTGGTGTCGCCGCTTCTGTCCGTCCCACATGCGGCCGCCGCATTCGGGCTTGCCTTTCTCGTCGCGCCGTCCGGCCTGCTGCTGCGGCTCGTTTCGCCGGGGCTGAGCGGGTTTACGAGCCCAC
Source organism: Rhizobium sp. Leaf453 (assembly GCF_001425605.1). Classification (GTDB taxonomy): domain Bacteria; phylum Pseudomonadota; class Alphaproteobacteria; order Rhizobiales; family Rhizobiaceae; genus Pararhizobium. The sequence continues at coordinate 9,834 of NZ_LMRG01000027.1, forward strand.
CCGACTGGCTCATCCCGCAGGATGCCTTCGGATTGACGATGATGGCGGGTCTCATCGCCAAGGAAATGCCGTTTCTCTTCCTGGTGACGCTGGCGGCCCTGCCGCAGGTGCCGCTTGCCCAGACGCGGCAGCTGGTGGCGAGCCTCGGATATGGCCGCGTTCGCGGCTTTCTCGTCGGAATCTGGCCGCTCGTTTACCGGCAAATCCGCCTGCCGGTCTTCGCGGTGATCGCCTATGCGACGTCGGTGGTTGATGTCGCCGTCATTCTCGGGCCGAGCCTGCCGGCACCGCTTTCGGTGCGCATCGCCGACTGGATGACGGACAGCGATCTCGGCATGCGGTTTCTGGCGTCGGCCGGCGCTGTGCTGCAACTCGGCGTGACGGTTGCGGCAATGGTCTTGTGGCGGATCGCCGAGGCGGCGGGCAGCGTCCTTCTCCGGTCCATGTCGAAATCCGGACGTCGCGGGACCGACGACCGCCTGGTTCGCTGGAGTGCCTGCGCCGGCATGGCGCTGTCGGCGGCAACCGTCTTTTCGGGTCTGCTGGTTCTGTTGCTGTGGTCGATTGCCGGTCTCTGGCCGTTTCCGGCCGCACTCCCCCAAAGCCTGACCTTGCTCCCCTGGATTCGCGCCTTGCCGCAGATTGCGACTCCGATCCTGATGACGCTTGCCCTTTCAGCCGGCGCGGGCGCAATCGCCGTCCTGCTGGTGATCGGCCTTCTCTGGCAGAATCGGTTTCAGGGTCGTCGCGCCTTTCAGCTTGTTCTCTATATGCCGCTGATCGTTCCGCAGATCTGTTTCCTGTTCGGTATCCAGATTTTCGGTCTAATCCTCGGGCTGCAAGCCTCCTTTCCGTTGCTGCTGTTCGTCCATCTGATCTTCGTGCTGCCCTATGTCTTTCTTTCGCTGTCGGCGCCCTGGCAGGCGCTTGACACACGTTACGAGCAGATGGCCGCCGCACTCGGGGCCGGTCCGTGGCGGATCCTGCTGCGTATTCGCCTGCCGATGCTGACGCGCGCCTGGCTGACGGCCTTCGCGATCGGCTTTGCGGTTTCCATCGGGCTCTATCTGCCGACGCTCTTGATCGGCGCCGGGCGGATCACCACCATCACCACCGAGGCCGTCGCCCTGTCCTCGGGCGGCGACCGGCGGGTCATCAGCGTCTATGCATTGCTGCAGGCGCTGTTGCCTTTCATCGGATTTCTGATTGCGTCGCTGGTGCCGCGCTTGCTATTCCGCCACCGGCGCGTAATGAGGATTTGAATGAACCCGGACGGCAAGACAGACGGCCTGCAGCTCAGGCAGATAGCGATCAGCCTCGCCGGCAAGCCCCTGCTTAGTCTGTCGGCAACCGTTCGCCCGGGCGAAATTCTTGCTGTCATGGGGCGGTCCGGCTCCGGTAAGTCGGCCCTGCTTTCCTATCTCGGCGGCTTTCTTGATCCTGCCTTTGCCGCCAGCGGGGAGATTCTGATTGACGGCAGAGATCTGACCGAGATTTCCGCCGAAAAGCGCGGGGCTGGCATGCTGTTTCAGGATGCCCTGCTGTTTCCGCATCTCTCGGTGGGCGACAATCTCATGTTCGGCCTGTCATCGACCATTCGCGGTGCGAGCGAGCGGCGTCGTCTGGTCGAACAGGCCCTCGTCGAAATCGAGCTCGGCGATTTCTTCGACCGGGACCCGGCGACGCTTTCGGGTGGTCAGAAGGCTCGCGTGGCGCTGCAGCGGACCTTGCTGTCAGCACCGCGCCTCCTGCTGCTCGACGAACCCTTTTCAAAGCTGGACGCCGATCTCCGGCAACAAATTCGCGATCTGGTTTTCACGCGGACAAAGGCGTTGAAGCTGCCGGTCGTGCTGGTTACCCATGATCGATCGGATGCGCTTGCCGCTGGCGGTCAAACGATCACCATCGGGAGCGAACCGTGAGTACGATCGAGACCCTGCCCGACCTGCCGGTGCGCGCCATCCTGCCTGCGCTCGGCGAAGCCCTGGCGAAATCACCGGCCGTGGTCCTGTCTGCACCGCCCGGCGCCGGCAAGACGACCCTGGTGCCTTTGTTTCTCCTGAGCCAGGACTGGCGCGGCGATGGGCGGGTCATCCTGCTCGAGCCGCGCCGGCTGGCTGCTCGCGCCGTCGCGGGCCGCATGGCGAGCCTGCTCGACGAAACCGTTGGGGAAACCGTCGGCTATCGGATGCGCCTCGATAGCCGGATATCGGCCAGAACGCGGATCGAAGTGGTGACCGAGGGCGTCTTTGCCCGCATGCTGCTGGACGATCCGGAACTGCCCGGCGTGGCCGCCGTGCTGTTCGACGAATTTCACGAACGTTCGCTCGATGCGGATTTCGGGCTGGCGCTGGCGCTGGATGTGCAGCAGGCGTTGCGCGACGACCTGAAACTGATCGTCATGTCGGCGACGCTGGATGTCGGCCGTGTCCAGCAGTTGCTGGGCAATGCCCCCGTCATTGAAAGTCTTGGCCGCAGCTTTCCGGTGGATGTGCGCTATCAGGAACGACCGCCTACCGAACGGATCGAGGATGCAGTGACCCGCGCGATCGTCGAGGCGCACCGGACGGAAACGGGCTCGATCCTCGCTTTTCTGCCGGGACAGGCCGAAATCGCCCGCACCGCCGAGCGACTGGAGGGCCGGTTCGGGCCGGAAACCATCGTCACGCCGCTGTTCGGCAACTTGAGCCAGAAGGAGCAGGACGCGGCGATCCGTCCGGCTGCAGTCGGCACCCGCAAGATCGTGCTGGCGACCTCCATCGCCGAAACCTCGATCACCATCGACGGCGTGCGCATCGTCATCGACAGCGGCTTGCAGCGCTTACCGGCCTTCGAGGCATCGACCGGCATTACCCGGCTCGAGACCGTGCGGGTTTCGCGCGCATCGGCTGACCAGCGGGCGGGGCGTGCCGGGCGAACGGAGCTGGGCATCGCGATCCGGCTGTGGCATCAGGGCCAGACGGCAGCCCTTCCGGCCTTCACGCCACCGCAGATCCTCGCAAGCGATCTCTCCGGGCTGGTGCTCGATCTCGCCCATTGGGGCGTCACCGACCCCTCCGGTCTTGCCTTTCTGGATCCGCCGCCAACTACGACCTGGCAGGAGGCAAAGGCGCTTCTGGTCCAGCTCGGGGCGCTCGATGCGAGCGGAGCGTTGACGGCGCGCGGCAAGCAGATCAGGCAACTGGCCTTGCCGCCCCGCCTTGCCGCAATGGCCGTATCCGCGGCCGGGGATGGCCAGGCGGAGGAAGCCTGCCTTCTCGCCGTTCTGCTGACCGAACAGGGATTGGGCGGAAACAGCATCGATCTCGAGGATCGGCTTCGCCGCTTCAAGACGGAGCGCGGCGATCGGGCTGAAGCCTCCCGTGGTCTTGCCCGGCGCATGGCGAAATCCCTGAGCGCCGGAAAACAATCCGGCGATCCCGTGCAGCCGGGCGTTCTGCTGATGCAAGCCTTTCCGGATCGGATTGCGCTGCAACGGGGCGGACGCGGTCGATTCGTCATGGCCAACGGCCGCGGTGCGGAATTGCCGGACACCGAACGGCTGGCGGGCAGTGCGATGATTGTTATTGCCGATCTCACCGGACGCGCCGGTGGCCAGCGCATTCTCGCGGCAACCGAAATTTCCCGCTCCGATGTCGAGGCGGATATGCCGCAGGCGATCGTACGCGAAGACCAGACCTTCTTCGACCGGCCGAGCCGGCAGGTGCGTGCCCGGCGGGTAACCCGGCTCGGCGCCATCGTCTTCGAAGAGTCACCGCTGCCCAAGCCGAAGGGCGAGCCAGCCGCAAGGGCGCTGGCCGAAGGCGTGCGCCAGCTCGGTCTTGCCGTGCTCCCCTTCTCGAAGGAAGCGGCGCAGCTGCGCGACCGGATCGGCTTTCTCCACCGCACGATCGGCGAGCCCTGGCCGGATATGTCAGATGACGCGCTGCTGTCTCGCATGGATGAGTGGTTCATTCCGTTCCAGGGCGAGGCGCGCGGCATCGACGACATCCATTCCGGCACCCTGTCCGAAGGCCTGCAGGCGCTGGTGCCGCAGGAGGTCTCGCGTGATCTTGCTCGCCTCGCACCGACGCATTTCGAGGCACCGACCGGCCAGCGGCACCCGATCCACTACGATGGCGACGAGCCGTTGCTTTCGATCCGCGTGCAGGAACTGTTCGGGCTGAAGACGCATCCGGCCATCGGCGGCGGGCGCCTGCCACTGCTGCTGGAACTGATATCCCCCGGCCACAAGCCGATCCAGACAACACGCGACCTGCCGGGTTTTTGGGCCGGCTCCTGGAAGGACGTGCGCGCCGACATGCGCGGCCGTTATCCGCGTCATCCCTGGCCTGAAGATCCGGCCAATGCCGCTCCGACGACACGGGCGAAACCGCGTGGTACATGACAGGATAATGCGCACCATGACAGGAACCCGGATGACAACGGCAGCACTCGAGGCAGACGATTCGACCACAAGCCGGGTCCTGCGCCTGCAAACCATTGTCCGCCTGCGCTGGCTCGCGGTCGGCGGACAATCGATCGCGGTGGTCATCGTCGCCTTCTGGCTCAGGTTCCCGCTGCCGCTGATTGCCTGCTGCTCGCTGATCGCGTTTCTCGCCTGGGTGAATGCCTATCTCACCATCCGCTATCCGCCGACGCACCGGCTGCAGCCGCCAGCCGCCTTCGCGCTGCTCGGCATTGATCTTGCCCAACTGACAGCCTTGCTGTTCATCACCGGCGGTCTATCCAATCCCTTCGCGCCGCTCGTCTGCGTGCCGGTGATCATTTCCTCGACCTCACAGCCCAAATGGCACAGCATCGCGCTCGCCAGCCTTGCGCTGGTCGGCGTGACAGCACTCGCCTTCTCGCCCTTTCCGCTGCCCTGGTATCCGGGTGTGGTGCTGATGGTGCCGTCGGTCCTGACCGCCGGCTTCTGGTTCGCCATCGTCTCGACTACGGTCTTTGCCGCCTTCTATACCTACCGTGTCTCGCTGGAAGCCAGCGAGCTGTCGGAAGCGCTGGCAGCAACCGAACTGGTGCTGCAACGGGAAAAGCACCTGTCGCAGCTCGATGGCCTTGCCGCCGCCGCCGCACACGAACTCGGCACACCGCTCGCGACCATCAGCGTCGTGGCCAAGGAAATGGAGCGTGAACTCGGCAACGACCCGCGATTCGGCGAGGACGTCCACCTCCTGCGCAGTCAGAGCGAACGTTGCCGTGACATCCTTCGCCGGCTGACAACGCTGTCCTCGGAGGACGAAGCGCATATGCGCCATCTGCCGCTGTCCTCGCTGATCGAGGAGGTGATGGCGCCGCATCGCGAATTCGGCATCCAGATCAAACTGGTCGAAAAGGGCAACCGCGCCACCGAGCCGGTCGGCGCCCGCAATGCCGGCATCCTCTATGGGCTGGGCAACCTTCTGGAAAACGCGGTCGATTATGCCAAGAAGGAAGTGACGGTCACCGTCAACCACACGGCGGAGATCGTCTCGGTGACAATCGAGGACGATGGTGACGGCTATGCGCCCGACATCCTGAGCCGTATCGGCGAGCCCTATGTGACCAAGCGGCAGAAGGATGACAGCGCCGGCGGCCTCGGCCTTGGCCTTTTCATCGCCAAGACGCTGCTGGAGCGTTCGGGCGCCAAGCTGACCTTCGAAAATGGAGGTCCAGAACGGCCCGGTGCGCGCGTCAGCGTCGAATGGCCGCGCATTCTGATGGATGTTAAGCTCGGAAAATGACTTTACGGCGTTTGGAACCGCGAATAAGCGACGCTACATAGAATCAGCAGGACGACTGCATTCAAGGATGACGACATGACGGACAAACTCAGCGAATCCGATGCCGCTTTGATCGGTCAGGACACCACGCTTCTGATCGTGGATGATGATGCGCCCTTCCTGCGTCGCCTGGCCCGCGCCATGGAAACGCGCGGCTTTTCCGTCGATATCGCCGAATCGGTCGCCGAGGGCATCGCCAAGGCCAAGACCCGGCCGCCGAAATATGCCGTTGTCGATCTCAGACTCGGTGACGGCAGCGGTCTCGATGTGATCGAGGCGATCCGCGCCCGGCGCGACGATACCCGCATCATCATGCTGACCGGTTATGGCAATATCGCCACCGCCGTCAACGCGGTGAAACTGGGCGCTGTCGACTATCTCGCCAAGCCGGCCGATGCCGACGACATTTTCGCCGCCCTCGTCCAGCGCGCCGGAGAGCGCGCCGAACCGCCGGAAAATCCGATGTCAGCCGATCGTGTCCGCTGGGAACATATCCAGCGTGTCTATGAAATGTGCGAGCGCAACGTTTCCGAGACCGCGCGCCGGCTGAACATGCATCGCCGTACGCTGCAGCGCATCCTGGCGAAACGCGCGCCTAAGTAAGGATCACTGGCTAAACGTCGCCGTCGAGCGAGCCCGAGACGATCTCCTGCATGCGTGGGCTGGTGTCGCCGGCGCGATCGGCGGACCATTCGGCCAGCATCAGGCGTTGTGCCGCAACACGGGCGAAATTCAGCGAGACCGATTTGCGTGTCGGCGCGGCCAGCCGGTGTTCCGGCGCATCGCGGACCATTTCCGCATCGTAGCCATCCGACAACAACAGCCCGCATTCCTCCGGGAAGATATCGAGCGGCACGCCATTGTGCGTCGCAAAGAACAGCCGGTCGGAATGCATCCGGTAGTCCGGCCATTTGCGATCGACCCGAAAATCCTCGATCGAGGTCTTGATCTCGACGATCCAGATCTCGCCCTTGGGGGAAATCGAGATCAGATCCGCCCGCCGTCCGCTGGCCAGGGTCAGTTCCGGCAGCACCGCATGGCGCATTTCATGCAAGAATCGCTGCACCCCGCGACGCACCATCAGCGCGCGCTGCGACTGACGCCCGTCGATCAGGGGACTGTCGTTGTGGATAGAGAGAATCGCCATGCATTAAAGTCTGGCATAACCGGGCTTTTGTTGCAAAAAAACACTCCGTGGGGAATTCGATCTGTCCGGATGAAATGCTGCACCGCATTCACTTGCAATCGGGATATTAATCGAAAATAAACCATAATCACTGATGGTCGAGACGACCCAGATATTCTTAACTTCCTTTTAAGAGACACCCATGCGCTTCCGCAATGCAGTCCTGCTGTGCAGCCTCGCGGCCACCCTCGCCGTGTCCGGTTGCTCCACGACGCCGATCACTCCCGTCGGTGAAAAAGTCGCAACGAACCAAATCTTCTCAGACGGTTATGGCCCGGTCGAAGATCACGGATATGCGCTGCCGGCGATCCCGATCAACAAGGTCAACGAGCGCTTCCATCGCCAGATCGTCGATTACGCGACGGACGAGAAGCCGGGCACGATCGTCGTCAACACGCCGAATCGCTTCCTCTATTTCGTGCTGCCGCGCGGCAAGGCCGTTCGCTACGGCATCGGCGTCGGCAAGGCTGGCTTTGCATGGGAAGGCCGCGCCTATGTCGCATGGAAGCAGGAATGGCCGACCTGGCATCCGCCGAAGGAAATGGCTGTTCGCAAGCCTGACGTCGCGCAATATGTCGAAAACGGCATGGGTCCCGGCCTGCGCAACCCGCTCGGCGCACGCGCCATGTACCTCTTCAACAATGAAGGCAAGGACACGCTGTTCCGCATCCACGGATCGCCGGAGTGGTCCTCGATCGGCACGGCTGCCTCTTCGGGCTGCATCCGCATGATCAACCAGGACATCATCGATCTCTACGCCCGCGTCCGTCCGGGCAAGAACACCATGGTCATCGTTCAGCAGTAAGAGCTGCGCTTTGTTGCAGAGACTTTCAGATCCCCGGCTTGTCCGGGGATTTTTGATTCGGCAATACGTACGGGTTCGCATCCACACGACGGATCACAGCCTGCGTTTTTCAAAGAGCATGGAGAGCGCACGCGAAAGCGAAACCTCTCAAGTTAAAGTTAGTGTGGCTTCGCTTCCGCGTGGCCTTTGGCTTGTCTCGGGGCTTCCGGCCCCTACGAATGGCGATCCTGTCTCGCTGCATCCCGGCATTTGCGCCCGGACTTGCATGGCTCGACCAAACCGCGGCCTGGAAGCAGCGGGGGAGACATTTTTAAAGCGGTTACCCGCTTCGGACACCATCCCCTGCATCGAAGACCGCACGTTACGGCCGCCGCTACAGGCACCAGCTCCCACCTGCCCGCGACCGTCTCGCGAAACACTCCGGCGATGGAGGCGTCATCAGTATGGGGTGGATATTCTTGGCGGGGATGAGCGGGGATGATTTTTTGTGAAGAATACAGTTGCTCACGGCGTCGTTGCGGGTGTGGAATCTTCTCTCCGGCGGCAAGCTCCGTCGTCCCCTCTCCCCGCCTGCGGGGAGAGGGCTAGGGTGAGGGGCAAAGCTCTCCTTCGCAAAGGTGAAGCCCCTCATCCGCCCTTCGGGCACCTTCTCCCCGCACGCGGGGAGAAGGGAAGTGCAAGTAACGCAACCGTCTAACGTTGATTCGCCTATGCCGCCTGGCTCGCCTTCAGTTCCAGCCGGCGGCGATGCAAGACCGGTTCGGTGTAGCCGTTCGGCTGTTCGCGTCCCTTGAGGACCAGTTCGAGTGCGGCCTGGAAGGCGATGGAGCCGTCGAAATTGCCGGCCATCGGCGTGTAGGCCGAATCACCCGCGTTCTGTCCGTCAACGACCGCTGCCATGCGCTTCATCGTTTCGACGATCTGTGCTTCGGTGACGACCTTGTGGTGCAGCCAGTTGGCCATGTGCTGGGCGGAGATGCGCAGCGTGGCGCGGTCTTCCATCAGGCCGACATTGTTGATGTCGGGAACCTTGGAGCAGCCGACGCCCTGGTCGATCCAGCGGACGACATAGCCGAGAATGCCTTGGGCATTGTTGTCGAGCTCGCGCTGGATTTCCTCCGGCGTCCAGTTCGGCCGCGAGGCGACCGGGACGGACAGGATATCGGAGAGCTTTGCCCGCGCGCGGCTCTTCAACCCGGACTGGACCGCAGCGACATCGACCTTGTGATAATGGGTGGCATGCAGGGTCGCTGCCGTCGGCGAGGGAACCCAGGCGGTATTGGCACCGGCCTTCGGATGCGCTATCTTCTGTTCCAGCATCGCCGCCATCAGGTCCGGCATGGCCCACATGCCCTTGCCGATCTGCGCATGGCCGGACAGGCCGCAGGCTATACCGATATCGACATTCCAGTTTTCATAAGCGCCGATCCAGGCCGCCTGCTTCATGTCGCCCTTGCGAATCATCGGACCCGCTTCCATCGACGTGTGCATCTCGTCGCCGGTGCGATCGAGGAAGCCGGTGTTGATGAAGACGACCCGCTCCTTGGCGGCGCGGATGCATTCCTTGAGGTTGACCGTCGTGCGACGCTCCTCGTCCATGATGCCCATCTTCATCGTATTCGGGGCCATGCCGAGCGCCTGCTCGACGCGACCGAAGATTTCCGAGGCGAAGGCGACTTCGTCCGGGCCATGCATCTTCGGCTTGACGACATACATCGAGCCTTCGCGCGAATTCATCCGGCGGCCATTCGGGCCGATATCATAGAGCGCGATCAGGGCCGTGATCATTGCATCCATGATGCCTTCCGGAACCTCGTTTCCATCACGGTCGAGGATGGCCGGATTGGTCATCAGGTGGCCGACATTGCGAACCAGCATCAGCGAGCGGCACTTGACCGTGAAGGGCGAGCCATCCGGCGCCGTATAGGTAAAATCGCTGTAGAGCTTGCGCTCGACGGTCTCGCTGCCTTTCCGGAACGTCTCCTTGAGATCGCCCTTCATCAGGCCGAGCCAATTGCGATAGACGAGGATCTTGTCCTGCGCATCGACGGCGGCGACCGAATCCTCGCAGTCCATGATCGTCGTCAGGGCCGCCTCGAGATTGACCCCGGCAATGCCGGCCGGATCGGTCTTGCCGATCTCCCAGTCGCGATTGAGGATGATCTCGATGCCGAGCCCGTTGTTCTTGAGCAGCAGATGGCGCCAGCCGTCGTGTTCCGCATGACCAGCATATTGCTCCGGCCGCTTCAGCGAAACTGCCCGGTCGCCGGCTGTCAGGCGCAGTGCCGCGCCGGCCTCGATCTCGGTGACATCGGCCCAACGGGCGCCATCGAGTGGTGCGGCCTCGTCAAGGAAGGCCTTGGCCCAGGCGACTACCTTCTCGCCACGAACCGGATTATAAGCCTTGCCCTTTTCCGCGCCGCCTTCCTCGCTGATGACATCGGTGCCGTAGAGCGCGTCGTAGAGCGACCCCCAGCGGGCATTGGCGGCATTCAGCGCATAACGCGCATTCATGACGGGAACGACGAGCTGCGGGCCGGCGAGGACGGCGATCTCGGGATCGACATGGCTGGTGGAGACGGAAAAATCCGGACCTTCGGGCAGGAGATAACCGATCTCGCGCAGGAGGGCTTCATAAACGGCCATATCGACCGGTGCGCCGTTCTGCCGGTACCAGGCATCCAGCTGTTCCTGCAGCGCATCGCGCCTGGCAAGCAGGGTGCGGTTCTTCGGGGCCAGATCATGGACGATCTCGGAGAAGGCGGCGAAAAAGCCGTCGGCATCGACGCCCGTTCCCGGCAATGCCTCGGCAACGAGGAAATCGTGCAGGTCCGCATCGATTGCCAACCCGTGTTTTTCTATCCGGCCCATGACCAACTCCATGAATTAACGCTTAAAGTGGGGAGGCGCGCAGTCTCTCACGGATTCGCTCCCAGTCAATGCAGCGATAATGCGAAGAATTATTTCCGAAAAAGAAAAGATCAATCGTGGGCAACGCGTGGACGGCCGCTGGCAACGGCGGTGAAGCGGGCTTCCACCAGCTTTCTGTTGCCTTCGATCTCGGGCGCATCGACATCCTCGCGGATCACCACGACCGGCTCCTCCGCGCCATTCGCCTGCGCCGACTGGAGAGCCGCCGTTTCCGCCCGTTCGCGGGCGAAGGAGAACGCTTTCTCTTCATCAGTGAACCGGCTGCTTGGCCCGGCGCCGTTGACGATGAAGATACCTTCCTCCGGCACCGTGACGAAAACGATCACCGATGTCCTGATCTGGCCGACCACGGCACCCACCGCATTGGCCACACCGGCCTCTTCGGGAATACGGGATTCGGCTCCGAGCATTTCGGCGATCGCCGGATAATAGACAGGTGCCGAAGCACCCAAGCCCACCAGCGGACGATCGAGCGCCAGCGAAAAATTGACGATGCCCTTTTCCCGCTTCAGCGCCCGATCGACCGCGACCGAAATGGCAGGATCGATCGAAGCGTCGTCTTCCGCCAAGCACGAGGACAGGATGACTTCGGCCGATTGCCGCGTCAGCCGGGCAACGATCATCTCCGACAGGTCTTCGGGCGTCGATGCGATCGGGCGGCCGGACCCGTCGCGGGTGCGGGCGGCAAGTTCGGCGCCGAGCCGGGCAGCCGTGGCATTCCACTGGCCCTGGCGGCCGAGCACATGCATGGCATCCGATGGCGTCAGCCCGCAGATATGCACGAGGCCGCGCGCGACCAACCTGTCCAGCGTCGCCTTCTGCAGCGTGCTGGCCAGGAGGTTTTCCAATGCAACCGGCACGGCACCGATCCGCTCGTAAAGGGCCTGTTCCTGCGGCTGCAGGCCGCTCGCCAGATGATCGGGAAGGCCGGTGCGAACAGCGAAGCGGCCATCGTGACGACCAACATGGGCGGTGCGCAACTGTCGTTCGAGCGCCGAGATCACCGCATCCGGATGCTGCGCGGCGGCAAGGCTCAACGGCAGGAACCGGCGCGGGCCGAGATCGATCGTCGCTTTCAGGCCGCGATCGTTGATTCGCACTTCCGAATCACCGCCGAGACCGAAGGTACGCATGGCGACCGCCTCGACCATGGTACGGAAACCACCGACCACCGCACCTTCGCCATCGAGCCTTGGCCGGCCCTGATCCAGTACCGCCACATCCGTCGTCGTGCCGCCGATATCGGACACCACGGCATTGTCGAGGCCGGTCAGGTGGCGTGCGCCGACGAGACTGGCGGCGGGGCCGGAGAGGATCGTCTCGATCGGTCGCAGTCGCGCCTCGGCGGCGGAAATCAGCGCGCCATCACCGCGCACGACCATCATCGGCACGTCGATGCCGCGCGCCTTGAGGAAGCCCTCGCAGGCGCTGATCAGCCGATCGATCATCGAGACAAGACGGGCATTCAGAAGCGTCGTCAGGGCGCGGCGCGGCCCGCCGAGCTTGGAGGACAGTTCGTGGCTGCAGGTGACCGGCAGATGCGAGACCTCGCGGATACGGTCGCGCACCCGCTGCTCATGAGCCGGATTCCGAACGGCGAAATAGCCGGCAATGGCAAAGGACGAGACCTGGCTGGAGAGCTGCGGCAGGGCTTCGTCCAGCGCGGTCATGTCGAGCAGGGTCTCGCCGCCATGGACATTATGGCCGCCGGGGAGGAAGATCACCGGATCGGAACCCAACGCCTCCTGCAGGCCGTCGCGCTTCAGGTCCTCCGGACCAAAGCCGATCATCACAAGACCGGCGCGGCCGCCCTGCCCTTCCACCAGCGCATTGGTTGCCAGCGTCGTCGAGAGCGAGACCAGGCCGATGGCCGAGACCGGCACCTTGGCCTGTTCCAGAACCGCCTCCACCGCGCCGCCAATACCGACGGAAAGGTCGTGGCGCGTCGTCAGCGCCTTGGCCTTGGCGACCACCCCGGCCGTTTCGCTGAACAGAACCGCATCGGTGTAGGTTCCGCCGGTGTCGATACCGAGAAGAAGATGTTCAGTCACGAGAGGTCCATTCAGGCAGCGCCGGAAACCCGGCTTCAAAGGATATGGATGAGGTGATATGACATCTGCCAGCGAAAGGCCATCGCCTCGCCGACATCGACATTCGGGCTGCGCAGAATGGGTCAAAACACTTGGCGCAGGCAACAGGGGACCATCGCATGATCCGCTTTTCACATCTGCTTTTGCTGGGGCTCGCATTGCTGGGCAGCTTCGCTTTCGTCACGACCGGCTTTGCGCAGGAAGCCGAGGACGAAGAGGAATACAAGCCGATCCTGCCCGATGTGGCGATCTACAAGGCGATGCTCGACGCCAACAAGACGACCGGCTGGATCCAGTTTCGCAATTACGACGACAAGCAGCTGATCTATTTCACCGCGCTGCAGACGATGCATTGCCGGTTGTCGGAGATTCGCTATTCGATCAATTCCGACGAGCTCGACCAGCGCTTTCCGCTCGGCGAATGCAATCCGCAGATCCCGTTCAACCTGCCGGAAGACAATACCAGCAAGTATGTCTACATCTCGCTTCCGGCCGGCGAAGCCAAGACGGTGACGATCCAGGCGGTCTGGGATGATGGCGCCGGTAGCGAGATCGTCGTCTACAAGCCCTGCGAGGGCGTCGGCGACGCGACCTGCGCCGCCATCAAGACGATCAAGAAGCCGAAGAAGCAGACGCAGCAGCCGGTGCCGACGGATTCGCCGATCAAGGGCGTGCAGGCGGAAACGCCGGGCAAAACCTTCAGCGAGCCGACACCTTCAACGGCAGCCCGCCCCTAGGCTGCGTCGTCAGCCGCTGCACCGGCCAGGGATTCGTCTGTGGCGTCATGTCGAAGCGGAAGCGTTTCATCAGCACGCCGAGCGCGATCACCGCCTCCTGCAGCGCGAAAGTGGCGCCGATACAGATGCGCGGTCCGGCGCCGAACGGCAGGTACTGGAAGCGGTGCAGCTTGTCGCGGTTTTCCGGCAGGAAGCGCTCCGGCATGAAGGCGCGCGGACGATCCCAGTAGAGTTCATGCCGGTGCAGCGTCCAGGGCATGATCAGGACGGCGATGCCCTTGGGAATCTCCACCCGCTCGCCCTCCGGCGAGGTCCAGGCATCGGCCTTGATCGCGGCACGGTTGATCGAGGGCGCCGGCGGATAGAGCCGCATCGCCTCCTCGAACGAAGCGCGCACATGTGGCATCAGATCGAGCCAATCGACCGGGTCGGCACCGCTTGCCAGAACCGCATCGATCTCCGCCTCCATCTGTTCGCGGACATGCGGGGAATTGGCGACGCAATAGAGCGTCCAGGCCAGCGCACGGGCCGTGGTTTCGTGGCCGGCACCGATGAAAGTCAGAATATTGTCGGCGATTTCATCGGTCGACAGGCCCTCGGGCCGCTCCAGCTGCAACAGAAGCGTCAGGAAATCCTGCGGTGCCGCATCCGGATCGTTCCGGATGATCTGGCGGCGCTCCTCCATGGTCTCCGCCACGATCGCCTGGAACTCCGCCATCAACTTCCTGCCGCCGATGCGGGTGAGGCGCGGCACCCAGGTCGGCGCCAGCAGCACGTCCATCGGATCGACCCGGCCCATGCGATGCAGCAGCCGTTCGACGCTTTCGGTGAAGCCTTCGCTTTCCGCCGCGATCTGGCCGGAAAACAGGGTTTCCGACAGGATTTCATAGGTCAGCTCGGTCATGTCGTTGGCGATATTGACCACCGCACCAGTCGCCGCCGCTTCTTCATAACGGGCGACGTATTCCTCCGTCTTCGACAGCATCTTCGCCGCGAAGCCACGGGCATGGCGCGGCGTGAACACCGGCGCCATCGCCTTGCGCGACCGCTTCCACACCTCGCCCTCCGCCGTCAGCAGGCCATCGCGCAGGATCGGCCGCAGGATGAGGCGGCGCACCTTTGACATTTCGTAGTTCGAGGCGTTCTCGACGAGAATGTAACGGATGAGATTGGGGTCGTTGACGATCAGGGTGCGCTGGGTGACGAACCTGGTGTCGATCCAGGGCAGCGTATAGGACGGCTCGCCCCAGAGCTCGAGCGGATTGCGCAGTGCCGTGCGGATGATCTGCAGCCTCGACGGCGGCACGGGTCTCGGGACCGGTGCCGGCGGCTCGAAGGGTTCGGGTCTCATGTCCATGACATTGTCCTCAAGGCCCCGTCAGGCGCGGCACCTTTCAAAACATAGGACTGGACAGGCGGGCTTTAAAGGGAAAGAACGTCGCCCCCGCCTGCCCTCAGAGCAGACCCCGCAGGTCGTCGATCTTGTCGTTGACCAGCCAGCCGTAATAATTCTCTTCCGGCCAGCCACCCTTGTTCTTCAATGCAGCTGCGCGCTGGTCGGGATTGCCGACATTATAGAGGGTCGCCGTGATGCCCGGATTGTTGGAAATATCGACGCCGGCGATCGACTTGTAGGCATCAATGGAATGGCGAATCGAGGCCGCCATATAGGCGAGCGATTGATCGGGGTCCATGATCGCCTTGTAGACGGCGCTCGCATCGTTCTCATCCAGCCGCTCATAGCCGGAAACGCGCGAGACCATGTCCGTCAGCATCAGCGACGTCAGCGGATTGATCTGGCCGAGGCCGAATGTCTGGCCGGCGAAAAACGGCTGGAAGAACACGGCGCTGAACCGGTTGTTGGGATAGGAGGTGCCGCCGACATTGTTGC
This sequence comes from Rhizobium sp. Leaf453, assembly GCF_001425605.1. Classification (GTDB taxonomy): domain Bacteria; phylum Pseudomonadota; class Alphaproteobacteria; order Rhizobiales; family Rhizobiaceae; genus Pararhizobium. Next base: position 25,236 of record NZ_LMRG01000027.1, read on the forward strand.
CGCGGAACTGGCTGTCCCAGACGCTCTCGCGGCAGCTCCACAACGCATAGGAACTCTTCTTGCCGGCGCATTTGGAAAATTCCGGGCGCGCCACGAACTGGGCCACCGTCTCGTCCTCATAGCCGAAGCGGAAGCTGTCGCCGGCATAGGCGGCCGCCTTGACGTAGTAGGACTGCAGCCGGTCATAGGCATCGACATTATAGGTATGCTCGCCGACGATGGCGCCGATCATGTGGATCGGATCGATGCCGTAGGCCCGCGCCGTCGACTTGATCTTGCTCATCAGCTTGCGGTCGTTGACGAGAAGATTGCGCACCTTCTGGTATTTCGCATCGAACGACGTCTTGCCCGCCTTGGTACGGCGCACCGAAGCGCCGGGAACATTCGGCTGCTCCTGATAATGGTTCCCCTCCGGCATGACGCGAACCTCGGCCAAGGCCGGGCCGGAGACCAGCAGCGTTGTCGCAACGAGAAGCATCGAAAGGATGGAGCGCACGATCTGTCTTCCTGTGAACTGAATGCCGGGACGCATGCGGCAAAATCGTGTCGGAATCATGCCCGGCACGGACAAACACTTATCGCGTGCGGGGTCGGGAGACAACATGGAAGGCGAGGTTTGCAGGAAGCGATATGGCGGTTGAGCGATGGACTGCCGTGCGACCATTTTCGATGGAGCACCGATCTTGGCCCCACCCTCCGTCATCCTCGGGCCTGACCCGAGGATCCATCAGCGTATCGGCTTGTGATGGGTTTTTCGGGGATCGCGACTGCGAGCAAGGTGCGACACCAGCAGATCCTCGGGTCAGGCCCGAGGATGACGGAGTTTGAGAGTAGCGCGGAGCCAGAAACCCCGCGCCCATCTATCTGCTTACAGAATATACCGCGACAGGTCCGTGTTGGCGGCCAGATCGCCGACGTGTTTCTTCACGTAGTCGGCGTCGATCGTCAGCTTCTCGCCGGGCTTGTCGGGCGCGGCATAGGAGATTTCATCGAGAACTCGCTCCATCACCGTCTGCAGGCGGCGGGCGCCGATGTTTTCGACGCTGGTGTTGAGCTTGACCGCCACATCGGCCAGCGCATCGAGTGCGTCCTCGGTGAAGTCGAGGTCGACGCCTTCGGTCTCCAGAAGTGCCTTGTACTGGCGGATCAGGCCGACTTCGGTCTCCGTCAGGATGCGGCGGAAATCCTCCTTGGTGAGAGCCTTCAGCTCGACGCGGATCGGCAGGCGGCCCTGCAGCTCCGGCAGCAGGTCCGACGGCTTGGCGACATGAAAGGCGCCCGACGCGATGAACAGGATATGGTCGGTCTTCACCGGACCATACTTGGTCGCGACCGTGGTGCCTTCGACCAACGGCAGCAGGTCGCGCTGCACGCCTTCGCGGGACACACCGGCGCCCATGCCGCCATCGCGGGCGGCAATCTTGTCGATTTCGTCGAGGAAGACGATGCCGTCGTTTTCGGCCGAGCGAACCGCCTCGCGCTGGATTTCCTCGTTGTCGAGCAGCTTGTCGGATTCGTCGTTGATCAGGATACCGTAGCTTTCCTTGACCGTGGTGCGAACCTTCTTGTTGCGCTGGCCCATGGCCTTGCCGAACATTTCCGACAGGTTGAGCACGCCGATATTGGCACCGGGCATGCCCGGAATTTCGAAGCCGCCCCCGGGAGGCGCGGTATCGGCGATCTCGATGTCGATTTCCTTGTCGTCGAGCTCATTGGCGCGCAGTTTTTTTCGGAAACTGTCGCGGGTGGCCGGGGAAGCGGTGGCGCCCACCAGCGCATCGAGCACGCGCTCCTCGGCATTGAGATGCGCCTTGGCCTTGACGTCCGCACGCTTCTTTTCGCGCACGAGGCCGATGCCGACTTCGACAAGGTCGCGGACGATCTGCTCGACATCGCGGCCGACATAGCCGACTTCGGTGAATTTCGTCGCCTCGACCTTGATGAAGGGCGCGCCGGCGAGCTTGGCCAGACGGCGGGAAATCTCCGTTTTGCCGACACCGGTCGGGCCGATCATCAGGATGTTTTTCGGCATGACTTCGTCGCGCAGCTCGTCGGAGAGCTGCTGGCGGCGCCAGCGGTTGCGCAAGGCGATGGCAACGGCACGCTTGGCATCGTGCTGACCGATGATGAACCGGTCCAGCTCCGACACGATTTCGCGGGGTGAGAATGTGGTCATGGCAAATCCGTTTCTTCAGGCTTGTCCAGCGCCATGAAATGGGCCGGACCGTAGATTGATTGACGCCGTTCGAGAAAACGGAAGCCCGCCTTCTCATAGGCACGAATGGCTTGCGCATTGTCCGGATCGGGATCGATCACGATGCGCGATGCGCCGCCGGCAAACAGCCCGGCGCAGAATTGGCGAATGATCGCGCTTCCGTGGCCCTTGCCGATGAGCACGGGGTCGCCGATCGAGATATCGACGCCGAGCGTCCCCGGCGGCTGGTCCTGATAGGGATGCCCCGGCTCCAGATGCGGATCATAGCTTTGCAGATAGGCGATCGGCCGGCCATCGAGTTCGACGATCAGCGCGCGGGTTTCCACGCTCGTCATCGCGCTTTCGATGCCTTCCAGCTCTTCATCCGCCTCACCCCACCATTTCGCGACATGCGGCTCGGTGAGCCAGCGGCCGAGCATCGGGAAATCCTCCCGGCGCACATCGCGGAAATGGTAGCGGGGATCAGGCTGCATCGAGCGTTTCGACCACCACATTGCCATTGGTATAGACGCAGATATCGCCGGCGATCTGCATGGCCTTGCGGGCGATGTCCTCGGCCGACTTGTCCGAATCCATCAGCGCACGCGCCGCCGCAAAGGCATAGTTGCCGCCCGAACCGATGGCGATCGTGCCATGTTCGGGCTCGAGCACGTCGCCATTGCCGGTGATGGCAAGGGTGATGGACTTGTCGGCGACCAGCATCATCGCTTCGAGATTGCGCAGATATTTGTTGGTGCGCCAGTCCTTGGCAAGCTCGACGGCGGCGCGCATCAGCTGGTCGGGATATTGCTCGAGCTTGGCTTCGAGCCGCTCCATCAGCGTGAAGGCATCGGCGGTGGAGCCGGCGAAACCGGCGATCACCTCGCCCTTGCCGAGACGGCGGACCTTGCGGGCATTGCCCTTCATCACCGTCTGCCCGAGGCTCACCTGGCCATCGCCGGCCATCACCACCTGTCCGTCCTTCCGGACGGTAATAATTGTTGTCATGAAAACCCTGCCTGCCCGGATGCCGGGCCGTTTCGAGGAGCCGAACACCGGCTCCGTTGAAGCCTATGTAAGTGTGCTTTTCATGATTGCAAATAGGCTGCATCGCCTGCTCCCGGCGCGATTGAACGGCCTGCGTTTCATGCATGACAGAATCGTGGCGGCACTTCTGGATATTTGCGCCACCGCCTGATATGGAGCGGCTCTATTCCATTCCGGAGACCCTGATGGCCGACCAGCAAGCAACCCGCACCGGCAGCGTTTCGCGCAAGACGAACGAGACCTCGGTGACCGTATCCGTCAATATCGACGGGACCGGCGTGTCGAAAATCTCGACCGGCGTGGGCTTCTTCGACCATATGCTCGACCATCTCTCGCGCCATTCGCTGATCGACATGGACATCAAGGCCGAAGGCGACCTGCATGTCGACGACCATCACACGGTGGAGGATGTCGGCATCGTCATCGGCCAGGCGCTGTCCAAGGCGCTCGGCGACCGCCGCGGCATCACCCGCTATGCGTCGATCGATCTCGCCATGGACGAGACGATGACCAAGGCGGCCGTCGATGTGTCGGGGCGTCCCTTCCTCGTCTGGAACGTCGCCTTCTCGGCACCGAAGATCGGCACGTTCGATACCGAACTGGTGCGCGAATTTTTCCAGGCCCTGTCGCAGCATGCCGGCATCACGCTCCATATCCAGAACATCTACGGCGCCAACAACCATCATATCGCCGAGACCTGCTTCAAGGCCGTTGCCCGCGCATTGCGCACCGCGACAGAGATCGATCCGCGCCAGGCAGGCCGCGTCCCCTCGACAAAGGGCACGCTGGTCTGACCCGGACTTGTTTGAAAGTTGGCTGACATGGCCTCCTATCTGGTTCTGACATCTCCCGGAGCACCGAAAAACGACGACGGTGCCCGGTTCATCGCCGACAAGTTTTCATGGCTCGCCTTCGTTTTCCCGGCCATCTGGCTGCTGTTCAAGCGCCAGTGGATCGCGGGCATCGCGGTCGCCATCTTCCAGGGACTGGTTACCTTCCTGACTCAGGACCCCAGCGCCATGCTGGCGGGCCTCCTGATCGAGCTTGCGCTTCGTATGCTCGTCGCACTCGAAGGCCCGGCCTTCATTGCCCGGCGGCTGGAAGCCCAAGGCTGGACATTGCAGGCGGTGATTACCGCCGATGACCTGACGACGGCGGAAATGATCTACGACCATCAGATCGCCGCGACCGTGCCGGCAACAGACAACTGGCGGGCACCGGCTCTGCCGGCTGCCACGCAATCCACCGAGGGCCGTGCGGCTTTCGGACTTTTCGAGAATTATGGGGAACGTTGATGCGCGTTGCGATCATCGATTATGGATCGGGCAATCTGCGCTCGGCGACCAAGGCCTTCGAGCGCGCCGCGCGTGAAGCCGGCATCGACGCGGAAATCGACCTGACGGACAAGCCGGACCGCGTTGCAAGCGCCGACCGCATCGTGCTGCCCGGCGTCGGCGCCTATGCCGATTGTCGCCGCGGCCTCGATGCCGTCGACGGCATGCAGGCTGCCCTGGCGGAGACCGTGGAAAAGGCCGGGCGGCCGTTTCTCGGCATCTGCGTCGGCATGCAGCTGATGTCGTCGCGCGGTCTCGAAAAGACCACGACGAACGGCTTCGGCTGGATCAAGGGCGATGTCGTGGAAATGGTGCCATCCGATCCGACCCTGAAAATCCCGCAGATCGGCTGGAACACGCTGGAACTGAAGAAGGCGCATCCGCTGTTCGACGGGATCAGGACCGGTACGGACGGACTGCACGCCTATTTCGTCCATTCCTATCATCTCGCCGTCGAGAATCCGGACGACCTGATCGCCACCACATCCTATGGCGGCGACGTCACCGCCTTCGTTGCCAGCGGCAACAAGGCCGGCGCGCAGTTCCATCCGGAGAAGAGCCAGACGCTCGGCCTCGCCCTCATTTCGAATTTTCTGCGCTGGAAGCCCTGACATGATCCTTTTTCCCGCCATCGACCTCAAGGACGGCCAGTGCGTTCGCCTCAAGCTGGGCGACATGGACCAGGCGACCGTCTACAATCCCGACCCCGGCGCCCAGGCCAAGGCCTTCGAGGACCAGGGTTTCCAATGGCTGCACGTCGTTGACCTCAACGGCGCCTTTGCCGGCGAGACCGTCAATGGCGCGGCCGTCGATGCGATCCTCAAATCCACGAAAAACCCGGTGCAACTGGGCGGCGGCATCCGCACGCTCGATCATATCGAGAACTGGCTCGGTCGCGGGCTGGCGCGCGTCATCCTGGGCACGGTCGCGGTGCGCGATCCGGCGCTGGTGATCGAGGCCTGCAAGACATTCCCCGGCAAGGTCGCCGTCGGCATCGACGCCAAGGGCGGCAAGGTGGCCGTCGAGGGCTGGGCGGAAGCCTCCGAACTCGGCGTCATCGAACTGGCGCAGAAATTCGAGGGCGCCGGGGTTTCGGCGATCATCTATACCGATATCGACCGCGACGGCATCCTGACCGGCATCAACTGGGATTCGACGCTGGAACTGGCCGACGCCGTCTCCATCCCTGTCATCGCATCCGGCGGTCTCGCCTCGATGGACGATATCCGCCGGATGATCCGGCCGGATGCGGCCAAGCTCGAAGGCGCCATTTCCGGCCGCGCGCTCTATGATGGGCGCATCGATCCGGCGGAAGCGCTGTCGCTCATTCGCGGCGCGAAAGGAAAAGCGGCATGACCCTCAAGGCCCGTGTTATCCCCTGTCTCGACGTGAAAGACGGCCGCGTCGTCAAGGGCGTCAGCTTCGTCGACCTGATCGATGCCGGTGACCCCGTCGAATCGGCCAAGGCCTATGACGCGGCCGGCGCAGACGAACTCTGTTTCCTCGACATCACCGCCTCCTCCGACAATCGCGACACGATCTTCGACGTGGTTGCCCGCACGGCCGACCATTGCTTCATGCCGCTGACCGTCGGTGGCGGCGTGCGAAGTGTCGCCGATATCCGCAAGCTGCTGCTCGCCGGCGCCGACAAGGTGTCGATCAATTCGGCGGCAGTCAGCAACCCGGATTTCGTGGCTGAAGCCGCCGACAAGTTCGGCAACCAGTGCATCGTCGTGTCCATCGATTCCAAGAAGGTGTCGAAGCCCGGCGAGGAAGAACGCTGGGAGATCTTCACCCATGGCGGCCGCAATGCGACCGGCATCGACGCCGTCACCTTCGCGGAAAAGATGGTCAAGCTCGGCGCCGGCGAACTGCTGCTGACCTCGATGGACCGCGACGGTTCCAAGACCGGTTACGACATCGCGCTCACCCGCACGATCGCCGACCGGGTTTCCGTCCCGGTCATCGCATCCGGCGGCGTCGGCACGCTCGATCACATGGTCGAGGGCATTCGCGATGGCCATGCGACGGCGGTTCTCGCCGCCTCGATCTTCCACTTCGGCACCTATAGCATCGGCGAGACCAAGCGCTATATGGCAGAGCATGGCATCGCCATGCGGCTCGACTGAGCGCAAGGACACGACAGATGAGCGATTTCACTCTTTCCAGCCTCGAAGCGATCGTTGCCGCACGCGCGAAGGCATCGCCGGACGAGTCCTGGACGGCGAAACTCGTGGCCCATGGACAGAGCAAGGCGGCGAAGAAGCTGGGCGAGGAAGCGGTCGAGACCGTGATCGCGGCGATTTCCGAGGATCGCGCCGGTCTCGTGGCTGAAAGCGCCGATCTGCTCTATCATCTGATGGTCGTATTGAAAATTGCTGATATTCCGTTGCAGGATGTAATGGCGGAGCTCGAGCGGCGGACCAGCCAGTCGGGTCTCCAGGAAAAGGCAAGCCGGTAACAGTTCATGACCATCGCCGCAAAAGACATCGTGCCAGCCGACATTCCGGATCATTTCGACAACAAGGACTATTCGCCCTACCGGTTCTTTTCCGCCGAGGAATGGTCGAGGTTTCGTGCGGACACGCCGTTGACGCTGACGGCCGACGAGGTCCACCGCCTGCGCTCGCTGAACGACCCGGTCGACCTCAGCGAGGTCCGGCGCATCTATCTGTCGTTGTCGCGGCTTCTGTCCGCCCATGTCGAATCCTCGCAGATGCTGTTTGCCCAGCGCCAGCGGTTCCTCAGCATGTCCGGCGAGGCGAAAACCCCGTTCGTGATCGGCATTGCCGGTTCCGTCGCGGTGGGAAAATCGACGACCGCCCGTATTCTCGCCGAGCTCCTGTCGCGCTGGCCCTCCAGCCCGAAGGTCGATCTGGTGACGACGGACGGCTTTCTCTATCCGAACGCGACGCTTTTGCGCGAAAACATGATGGACCGGAAGGGTTTTCCGGAAAGCTACGATATCGGCGCGCTCCTGCGCTTCCTCTCGGCCATCAAGGCCGGCCAACCGAATGTCCAGGCGCCGACCTATTCGCATCTGACCTATGACGTCCTGCCCGATCAGTTCCGGACCATCGACCGGCCGGACATCCTGATCTTCGAGGGCATCAACGTCCTGCAATCGCGCAATCTGCCGGCGGATGGCAAGATCGTGCCGATGGTCTCTGATTTCTTCGATTTCTCGATCTATATCGACGCCGAGGAAAGCCTGATCCACACCTGGTACGTCAACCGCTTCATGCGCCTGCGCGAGACGGCCTTCCGCAACCCGGATTCGTTCTTCAAACGCTATGCCGAAGTCAGCGAAGAAGAGGCCCTCTCGATCGCCGAGGGGCTCTGGCACAACATCAACCTGAAAAACCTGCGCCAGAACATCCTGCCCACTCGCCCCCGCGCCGACCTGATCCTGCAGAAGGGTCAGAACCATCTGACCGAGACGGTGGCGCTGCGGAAGCTGTGAAGCGATGTTTCCTTTAAAGCGGGTTCGCAAAAACAGTAACTGACCCGGCAGAGGCGTGGCTATGGCAGAGTTCTTTCACCATGCTGTTCGACGCCCAGCGAAAACCGAAACGGGGATCACTCGGCTCCTGGTGATGACTATCGCGATTGTCTCCATCGGCGCGTCGGCGTTTTGCTTGCGCGGCAGTACCAAACTTCCAATCGATACGGTCGTTTGCGACAGCGTCAAAGGCGATCCAGCAGGAGCGCTCGCCGACTGGCACGCGCGGGGCGTGATCGAGAGTATTGCCTACAGCGAAAAAAACACCGTCGTGAAGGTTCAAACCGCTCGCTGGGAAGGGCTTGATCCTGCTGATCGGAGACGCATCGGCGTTCAAGCTTACTGCCTCGCGCGCGGCTCGGATCTCCGAGGGTCAGTCACGGTAAAAGGTAGTAAATTGGAAGATCTCGGGACCGTTATTGACGGATATTGGATGCGTTGAACGTCAGTTCCAAAACATACCTCACAGGAGATTCAAACCGTTACCCGCCGAAGCGTCAGATTGATTCGCCCGCCGTTCTTCAACAGCATCGACGTATTCGGATAAATCTTGTCGACCCCGTGAAACGCCAGGCGCCCCTCGCCGCCGAGAACGACGACATCGCCGCTCGACAGCTTGAAGGACAGGGTCCGGTCCGTGCGCTCGCGGCCGCCGACGCGAAACAGGCAGGTGTCGCCGAGAGAAACGGAGACGACTGGTGCTTCCAGGTCCTGTTCATCCCGATCCTGATGCAGGCCCATGCGGGCGTCGTCAGTGTAGAAATTGACGAGGCAGGCTTCCGGCAGTTTCGGACTTCCCGAAACCGTCCGCCAGAGGTCGAGAAGTGCCGCGGGAATGGCGGGCCAAGGTCTGCCGGTGACCGGATGCTCCGGCTGGTAGCGGTAGCCGCGATCCTTGTCCGTGACCCAGCCCAGCACGCCGCAATTGGTTATGCGCACGGACATCGGCTTGCCCGTGCGGGGCATGACCGGCACGAACAGCGGCGCTTCCGAAACGATTGCGCGGATGCTTTCGACAAGCGCTTCCTGCTTGTCCCGGTCGAGAAAGCCCGGAAGATGGCGGATGCCCTTGGGCAGGACCTGCATGGGAGGCGCCTATTCCATACCAAGCAACGCGGCCGGAACGCCGTAGCGCTGCTGCCAGGCGGCGTAACCGACATCCGTGGGGCCGACAATGTGATCGATCAGGTTCCAGCGTCCGGCCTGAAACCCCATCAGTGCATAGGTCGTCAGTCCGTCCATCATGTCGGATTCGCCGGCAAAGCCGGTTTCCTCGGGATCGATGACACCACCGCCCGGCCGTTGCGGCTCGACCTGGACGAAGGCCCAGTTCGGTGTGACGCGGATCGTCGTTACGACGAACTCGACCGGGCCACGCAATTCCGCTTCGACGGCGGGACGCAGCGTGTCCATGATCGCGGCGCGTTCCGCCGAGCCCTTGGCGGGCTCGCGAAACGTCTGGGCCAGCGCCGATCCACTGAAAGCCGACAGGATGACGGCCATGAAAACCAGAAGAAAAGCGCTGGCCTTGTTCATGATTATGCCTGATCCAGATCCGGAATGCGCAGGACCTGGCCGGGATAAATCTTGTCGGGATGGGACAGCATCGGCTTGTTGGCCTCGAAGATCACGGTGTTTTTCGCGCCCTTGCCCTTGCCATATTGGGCCTCGGCGATCTTCCAGAGATTGTCGCCTTTCTTCACGGTGTAGAAGACGGGCTCCTTCGCCGCCACCGGCGCTGCCGCCGGTGTTTCGGCGACCTTCAGTTCGGACGCCTCGACCTGCGAGATGCCGAGCGTATTGCCGACCGCGACCACGGCCTTTTCGAACGCCGATTGATCCTTCACCGTGCCGGTCAGCACGATCTTGTCGCCTTCCACGGCCACATCGACCTTGTCGGTGCCGAGGTCGTGGGACGAGAGTTCCTTCTTGACGGCTTCGGCATCCGGCGCGTCATCGTCCCCGCCGATACCCAGTTTCTTGCCCGCACTCTTGATAAAGCTGAACAGACCCATGGCACATCTCCTTTTGCGTGTTCGATCCGACGTAACAGAGTGCGGTGACAGGTAAAAAACAAGGCCTGCGGGAAAATTCAGGCTTTAATCGCCTTGCGGGCGGCTTCGCATCTTCTTGACCTCGCCGCGGCCGGTCTTTTCCTTCAGCCGCCGCTCGATCGAGCCCTTGGTCGGCTTTGTCTTGCGGCGCGGTGGCGGTGGCGGTTCGGCAGCCTTCAGGATCAGCTCCTTCAGCCGTTCGCGCGCATCCTCGCGGTTGCGCTCCTGGCTGCGAAAGCGACTCGCCTCGATCATCAGGACGCCATCCTTGGAGACCTTGCGGCCCGCCAGCTTGATGGCATTGTCGCGCACTCGCTCCGGCAGTGCGGGCGAGGTCGCGATCGGGTAGAACAGCTGAACGGCGGTCGAGACCTTGTTGACGTTCTGCCCGCCAGGCCCACCGGCCAGCACGAATTGCTCCGTCAGCTCCCAGCCGGCGATGACGATTCGGTCGTTGATGTAGAGCGGTTCGCTGGCCATGACGTGTTTTCCTTCCTGCGCTCTATCTCACAGGATCGGCTGCTTGAAAACGCGGTAGCGGGGTGAAGGTGGAAAAAGACCCGACGCTGCTAGACAAACATTATGCGACAGGGGTCCGTGTTTCAGCGGCTTTAATCAAAACGGGCGTCCCACCCTCCGTCATCCTCACCCTTGTGGCGGGGATCCAGCCGCAGCGCGTCCGCGCTGCGAAAAGACTCTTTTCAGCCCAATGACTTGGGCTGGCTGGACTCCTGTGACAAGCACAGGAGTGGCGGAGTTTTGGGGTAGCTCTGTACCCGACAGTATTTCACGCATCGAAAACATGGCTGCCAAACAGCAAAACCCGGTCCTTTCGAACCGGGTTTCACGTGAATCATAGCCTACGATCGATAGAACCGGCTTATTCCGCAGCCAGCTTGATTCCAGGGGCTGCATCCCGCACGCCGCCATCGACATGATCTTCGAACTTGGCGAAGTTGGCGACGAACATATCGACCAGCTTGCGGGCTTGGGCGTCATAGGAAACGCCATCGGCCCAGGTGGAGCGCGGATCGAGGATGCTCGCATCGACACCGGGAACGGCGACCGGGACCGCGAAGCCGAAATTGCCGTCGGTGCGGAAATCGGCCGAAGCCAGCGAGCCATCCAAGGCTGCGGCGAGCAGGGCCCGCGTCGCCTTGATCGGCATGCGTTTGCCGGTGCCGTAAGCGCCGCCGGTCCAGCCGGTGTTGACCAGCCAGCAGGTCACGCCGTGTTCGGCGATCAGGCTCTTCAGCAGATTGCCGTATTCCGACGGATGACGCGGCATGAACGGTGCGCCGAAGCAGGTCGAGAAGGTCGCTTCCGGCTCTGTCACGCCCTTCTCTGTGCCGGCGACCTTGGCGGTGTAGCCCGAGAGGAAGTGGTACATGGCCTGATCCGGCGTCAGACGGGCGATCGGCGGCATGACGCCGAACGCATCGGCCGTCAGCATGATGATCGTGTTCGGATGACCGGCTGTCCCCGAAGCACTTGCATTCGGGATGAAGTCCAGCGGATAGGCGCAGCGGGTGTTTTCGGTCAGCGAACCGTCGTTGAAATCCGGTACCCGGTTTTCATCGAGAATGACGTTTTCCAGCACGGTGCCGAAACGGCGGGTCGTGTCGAAGATTTCCGGCTCGGCTTCGGCCGACAGGCGGATTGTCTTGGCGTAGCAGCCACCTTCGAAATTGAAGATGCCGTCTTCACCCCAGCCATGCTCGTCGTCACCGATCAGCGTACGCTTCGGATCGGCCGACAGCGTCGTCTTGCCGGTGCCCGACAGGCCGAAGAAGACGGCGGCATCGCCATCCGGACCGACATTGGCCGAGCAGTGCATCGGCATGACGCGCTTGGCCGGCAGCAGGTAGTTCAGCATGGTGAAGACGGCCTTCTTCATCTCGCCGGCATAGGACGTGCCGCCGATGAGGATGATGCCCTTGGTGAAGTTGCAGGCAATGACCGTTTCCGTCCGGCAACCGTGACGCGCAGGATTACCCTTGAAATCCGGCAGGTCGATGATCGTCAACTTCGGCACGAAGGCGGCGAGCGTCGCCCGATCCGGGCGGATCAGCAGGTTGCGGATGAACAGCGAATGCCAGGCGAATTCAGTGATGACGCGGGTCGGAAGGGCGTTCGCCTTGTCCGCGCCGCCGATCAGATCCTGAGCGTAGAGCGACTTACCCTTGGCATGCTCCAGCATGTCCTTGTGCAGGATATCGAAATGCTCCGGGGACATCGCATTGTTGTTGTCCCACCAGATCTTATCGGCCGTGGTTTCGTCGCGAACCACGAATTTGTCCTTCGGCGAACGGCCGGTGTGCTGGCCGGTGAGAGCCCGAACGGCGCCGTGTGCGGTCAGTTGCGCCTCCCCGCGACGGAGGATTTCCTCATAGAGTTCAGAGGTGCCGAAGTTATACCGAACCATGTCCAGGTTGGTGAAACCGATCGATTCCAGCCCAAGCGACGGGTTGTGAATACCAAGTTCCTTCATGATCCGGCTATCCTCCGTTGATTTACCGACAGACGTTGAATTTTAGCGACCATAGAAGAACAGCTTGGAAAAGACAAGATTGCTGTCTTAAAAAATATAATGATTTCAGTATATTAATCGATTTAAAAGAAAATATCGCTTTTTTAATCGGTTTAAATCAGCGTTTTCGAGGCATGCTTTTTCAATCCAAACAGGCCACTTCGAAACACTCTCCTGTTTTAGGGTTTGCCTTCGCCACAATTTGTTCCACCTTTATACTCAAGAAACGCGGCGTACCGCAGCATGAGCCCCGACGACGGGGTTCACCTCGGAGGCGCAAAAGAATGGTGGAGCCATACACGATGCAGACGATTGCACTTGTCGATGACGACCGGAATATCCTGACCTCGGTGTCGATTGCACTGGAGGCGGAAGGCTACAAGGTCGAGACCTATACCGACGGTGCATCGGCGCTCGACGGTTTGCTGGCCCGCCCGCCGCAGCTCGCCATCTTCGATATCAAGATGCCGCGCATGGACGGCATGGAGCTCCTGCGCCGGCTGCGTCAGAAATCCGATATCCCCGTCATCTTCCTCACCTCCAAGGACGAGGAGATTGACGAACTGTTCGGCCTGAAGATGGGTGCCGACGACTTCATCACCAAGCCGTTCTCGCAGCGACTTCTGGTTGAGCGCGTCAAGGCGATCCTGCGCCGCTCGGCCAATCGCGAAGCGGCTGCCGCGGCATCCTCCGGCGGTGGTGCCGCCAAGGCGGCTGCCGACGTGCAGGCCCGCTCGCTCGAACGCGGCCAGCTGTCGATGGACCAGGAACGCCACACCTGCACCTGGAAGAACGAGCCGGTGACGCTGACGGTGACCGAGTTCCTCATCCTGCATTCGCTGGCCCAGCGCCCCGGCGTGGTGAAAAGCCGCGATTCGCTGATGGACGCCGCCTATGACGAGCAGGTCTATGTCGACGACCGCACCATCGACAGCCACATCAAGCGGCTGCGCAAGAAGTTCAAGATGGTCGACAACGATTTCGACATGATCGAAACGCTCTATGGCGTCGGCTACCGCTTCCGCGAATCGGCCTGAGTTTCGGCAAATATACTTCCGGCGCCGGACCGTTCCATCAGCGGTCTGGCATGGCCTCTTGCGGAACTGTATGATACGGGACCGCGCCGGACTGCGTCGCGACGCAGCGATGACGATGACGGGCAAATTGCCTTCGGGCGGCGGCACCGGTGCTGCCATGACATGCAGGAGCCGCGAAAGCGGGAGTTGAAGGCTTGGTCGAAGTCTTGCGAAACATCGAAATGGATGACAGCGACGGGAAGGCCAAGACAGGCCGGACCTGGGCGCATCCGTTTACGCTGATCCGCCGGATATTCGGCAATGCCGTCTTTTCCAGCCTCACCCGCCGTATCCTGTTCTTCAACCTCGTTGCGCTCGTCGTTCTGGTCGGCGGCATCATGTATCTCAACCAGTTCCGCGAGGGGCTGATCGACGCCCGTGTCGAGAGCCTTCTGACCCAGGGCGAGATCATTGCCGGCGCGATCGCGGCCTCCGCTTCTGTCGATACCAACTCCATCACAATCGACCCGGAAAAACTGCTGGAGCTGCAGGCCGGCCAGAGCATCACACCAATCCCCAGCGACGAAGACCTCGAATTCCCGATCACGCAGGAGCGCGTGGCACCCGTCCTCAGGCGGCTGATCTCGCCGACCCGCACCCGCGCCCGGCTTTTCGATGCCGATGCCGACCTGCTGCTCGATTCGCGTCACCTCTATACCGGCGGCCAGGTTCTCCGTTTCGACCTGCCGCCGATCGAGCCGGAGCCTGTGACCTTCTCCGAGCGGATGAACAGCTGGTTCAACCGCATCCTGCAGCCGGGCAACCTGCCGCTCTACAAAGAACCGCCGGGTGGTAACGGCTCAATCTATCCGGAAGTGATGAATGCGCTGACCGGTGTGCGCGGTGCCGTCGTGCGCGTGACCGAAAAGGGCGAGTTGATCGTCTCGGTCGCCGTGCCGGTCCAGCGCTTCCGCGCCGTTCTCGGCGTGTTGCTGCTCTCCACCCAGGCCGGCGATATCGACAAGATCGTCCATGCCGAGCGGCTGGCGATCATCCGGGTTTTCGGGGTCGCGGCGCTGGTCAACGTCATCCTGTCTCTACTCCTGTCGAGCACGATCGCCAATCCGTTGCGCCGTCTGGCGGCCGCTGCCGTCCGTGTTCGTCGCGGTGGCGCCAAGGAACGTGAGGAAATTCCCGACTTCTCCTCGCGCCAGGACGAGATCGGAAACCTGTCCATCGCGCTGCGCGAAATGACCACCGCGCTCTACGACCGGATCGCGGCGATCGAGAATTTCGCCGCCGATGTCAGCCATGAGCTGAAGAACCCGCTGACCTCGCTGCGCAGCGCCGTCGAAACGCTGCCGCTGGCCCGCACCGACGATTCCAAGAAGCGTCTGATGGATGTGATTCAGCACGATGTGCGCCGCCTCGACCGCCTGATCAGCGATATCTCGGATGCATCGCGTCTCGATGCTGAACTGGCGCGCAGCGATGCCAAGGCCGTGGACCTCGAAAAGCTGCTCGGCGACCTCGTCGATATCTCGCGGCAGATTCGCAGCGGCAAGAAGGCGGTGCAGTTGAGCTTCGTCGTCGAGCGCAAGGACAATCCCAAGGCACGCTTCGATGTCGGCGGCTACGAACTGCGCATCGGCCAGATCATCACCAACCTCATCGAGAACGCCCGTTCCTTCGTGCCGGACGAAGGCGGCCGTATCATCCTGCGGCTCACGCGCACCAAGAGCCGCTGTATTATCTATGTCGAGGATAACGGTCCAGGCATCCAGGCCGAAGACATCGACCGGATCTTCGAGCGCTTCTACACCGACCGGCCGGCAGGCGAGGATTTCGGCCAGAATTCCGGCCTCGGCCTCTCCATTTCCCGCCAGATCGCCGAAGCCCATGGCGGCTCGTTGAAGGCCGAGAACATGATCGATGCGAACGGCCACGTGACCGGCGCCCGCTTCATTCTCTCCCTGCCGATCGAGAGCAATTCGTGACGGCGGACGCGGCGGTCAACATCCATTCCACCGCAGTGGTTCTCGGTACGAAAGGATTTCTGTTTGTCGGCCCATCCGGCGCCGGCAAGACGGCGACAGCGCTTTCCTGCATGGCGGACGCGCGACGGGCGGGACTGTTTTCAGCGCTTGTTGCCGACGATCAGGTCTTCATTTCGGTGACAAACGGGCGGGTCATCGCCCGCCGCCCCGCATCGATTGCCGGCCTCGCCGAAATTCGAGGCGCTGGCATCGTCACGATCGAAACCATCCCGGTTGCAGTCATGGATTTTGCCATTTTACCGATAAAATCACCTTTTGGACCCCGTCTTCCGCCCGAAAATGAGGTCTTTTCGCTGCCTTCAGGCGATTTTTTACCGTTACTTCGCTTGCCCGTGCTGGAAGGCCTGAATTCGCTCGACAATTTGCGCCGTCTTTTGCCTCCAAATGCCGAATTTTAAGGAGAATCGTGCCTCCAAAACCGGCATTTGAGGATTTTTGACTTGCACTTCGCCTTTTCCTTGCCAAGATGGCCGCCCCGATGGTGGACGAAATTGCTGCGTTGCGATATCTGACCATCCCTAGATTTGCAGATGCAGTTGGAGCAAAGACATCATGATCGGACTTGTGCTTGTCACACACGGCAAGCTGGCTGAAGAGTTTCGTCATGCGCTGGAGCATGTCGTCGGTCCTCAAAAGTCAATCGAGACTGTCTGCATCGGCCCGGAAGACGACATGGACCAGCGCCGGCAGGATATTCTCCAGGCCGTCCTGTCCGCCGATGAAGGCAATGGTGTCATCATTCTCACCGACATGTTCGGCGGCACGCCGTCCAATCTCGCCATTTCGGTGATGCAGAGCGGCACAGTGGAAGTCATTGCCGGCGTCAACCTGCCGATGCTGATCAAGCTGGCGGGCGTTCGCGGCGAAAGCGACATGGACAAGGCGCTCGTGGAAGCGTCCGAGGCAGGCAGGAAATATATCAATGTCGCAAGCCGTGTCCTCAGTGGCAAATAACGAGACACCCGCCATGACGCTGTCCCGCGACCTCCTGATCGTCAACAAGCGCGGCCTGCACGCCCGAGCCTCCGCAAAGTTCGTCCAGACGGTCGAAGGCTATGATGCGGAAATTCATGTTTCCAAGGACGGCATGACCGTCGGCGGCACCTCGATCATGGGCCTGATGATGCTGGCGGCCAGCACCGGCTGCTCTGTCGCCGTAACCGCCAGCGGTCGCCAGGCGCAGGAAGCGCTCGATGCCCTCGACGCGCTGGTCGCCGACAAGTTCGGCGAGGAAATGTAAGCGCTCAACGGCGCTGACGCGGGCTTTCCCTCCAGAGCAAAAGGGAATGGCTGACGCGATATAAAGATATAAAGACTTCTTTATGTCCTGTTGCTCCTGTTCGTGAATCCTGATAGATGGGGAACAATCTTCCTGCCGATGGGCGGGAAGAACGAATTTTAGTGCGCCCTGCCCGGCCTGATTTCCACCAGGCCTTCCGCATGGTCACCAAGCCCGGAGACTGCCATGAGCACGAAGAACGATTATCACGTCGCCGATATCGGCCTCGCCGATTTTGGCCGCAAGGAAATCACCATCGCCGAAACCGAAATGCCGGGCCTGATCGCCTGCCGCGAGGAATTCGGCACAGCCAAGCCGCTGAAGGGCGCCCGCATCACCGGCTCGCTCCACATGACCATCCAGACGGCCGTCCTGATCGAGACGCTGGTTGCACTGGGCGCCGAAGTGCGCT
Source organism: Rhizobium sp. Leaf453 (assembly GCF_001425605.1). Lineage (GTDB taxonomy): Bacteria > Pseudomonadota > Alphaproteobacteria > Rhizobiales > Rhizobiaceae > Pararhizobium. The sequence goes on from NZ_LMRG01000027.1 coordinate 42,661, forward strand.
GGGCTTCCTGCAACATCTTCTCGACGCAGGATCATGCTGCCGCAGCGATCGCCGCCAGCGGCGTTCCGGTCTTCGCCGTCAAGGGCGAAACGCTCGAGGAATACTGGACCTATACCGACCAGATCTTCCAGTGGGCCGATGGCGGCGTTTCCAACATGATCCTCGATGATGGCGGCGATGCCACCATGTATATCCTGCTCGGCGCCCGCGCCGAAGCCGGCGAGGACGTTCTCTCCAAGCCTGAATCCGAGGAAGAAGAAATCCTCGTTGCCCAGATCAAGAAGCGCCTGGCTGCTTCCCCGGGCTGGTTCACCAAGCAGCGCGACGCCATCAAGGGCGTGACGGAAGAAACCACCACCGGCGTCAACCGTCTCTACCAGCTGCACGCCAAGGGCCTGCTGCCCTTCCCGGCGATCAACGTTAACGATTCGGTTACCAAGTCGAAGTTCGACAACAAGTACGGCTGCAAGGAATCGCTGGTTGACGGCATCCGTCGCGGTACCGACGTGATGATGGCAGGCAAGGTCGCCGTCGTCTGCGGTTACGGCGATGTCGGCAAGGGTTCGGCTGCTTCGCTTTCCGGCGCCGGTGCTCGCGTCAAGGTCACGGAAGTCGATCCGATCTGCGCCCTGCAGGCGGCCATGGACGGTTATGAAGTCGTGCAGCTGGAAGATGTCGTGTCTTCGGCCGACATCTTCATCACGACGACCGGCAACAAGGACGTCATTCGCATGGACCACATGCGCGCGATGAAGGATATGGCGATCGTCGGTAATATCGGCCATTTCGACAACGAAATTCAGGTCGCGGCACTGCGGAACCTGAAGTGGACGAACATCAAGCCGCAGGTCGACCTGATCGAGTTCCCGAAGGGCAACCGCATGATCCTTCTCTCGGAAGGCCGCCTCCTGAACCTCGGCAACGCCACCGGTCACCCGTCCTTCGTCATGTCGGCCTCGTTCTCCAACCAGGTTCTGGCGCAGATCGAGCTGTTCACCAAGGGTGACACTTATGAAAAGGGCGTCCACATCCTGCCGAAGCATCTCGACGAAAAGGTTGCCCGCCTTCACCTCGCCAAGCTCGGCGCCAAGTTGACGGAACTGTCCGAAGAGCAAGCGGGCTATATCGGCGTGAAGCCGCAGGGCCCGTTCAAGTCTGAACACTACCGCTATTAATCCTTACCCGGATAATCCACAACATATAGAGGCCGCGATCTTGACAAAAGATCGCGGCCTCTTTTTTCGCCTCGCCCTTCCCGAGGATTCCCTCAAGGCGTATGTTTTTGGGACAATGATTCGGGACGAAGATGCGGAACAGACGCGTCCGGAATCGGGGATGTCTTGTCGTTAAGGCGGCATACAGACAAAGACATGCCGGACTGCAATCGGAATTGAACGAGGCCTGCTCACGCGGGATTTCGATTTATACTGCATGGCGATTTGCAACCGGACCGATGGCCTTGCGCCGTGCCTGACCGACAAGGTCGGGACACGATTCAAGGTGTTGAATACACATCAGATCGTCCGTGATTCGGGTTTCCGGGTCACCGATCGTGTGTGGTGCAAACGGGGAAGCACGCCATGGAAAGAGATCCTTCGAAACGCGCAAGCGGCCGGATTCCGTCCCTGTTGCGACGGTTCCTGGCAAGCTCAGCGCTTGCGGCTCTGGCCGGCCCGGCGGTTGCCGCGGTCGAGGACCTGACCACCGTAAGCCTCTTCCGCTCTTCCGAGGTGATTACCTTTTCCGTTCTCATCGGCGTTATCTCGGCCGCGATGATCTCGGCCGTCTGGCTGATTCGCCAGCGCGGCAATATCGAGACCGACAATCGCGAACTGACCGCGGCGCTTGCCGACGCCAATCACCGCATTTCCCGCTTCCAGGCGCTGATCGCGGACAAGAACCGCCGCATCGTCGTCTGGGAAGGACTGTCGGATAAGGCGGAATTCCTCGGACAGCTGCCCCCCGAGACGGGCGCGCCGCAGGATGATCGCGACTTCCTGGCGTTCGGCCGCTGGATCAAGCCGCAGTCCTCGTCCGAGCTGGAAAAAGCCATCGAGACGCTGCGCCTTACCGCCCAGAGCTTCGATCTGGTGGTTGAAACCACGCGCGGCGAGATCATCGAGGCGCAGGGCCGCGTCTCCGGCGGTCGCGCCTTCGTGCGTTTCGTCGCACTCAACAACCTGCGCGCCGAACTGGCGGAGGTCAAACTGGAGCGGGACCGGCTGCACAGCTCGCTCTCCAGCCTCCATACGCTGCTCGATGCCATCGACTTGCCCGTCTGGCAGCGCGGCACAGACGGAAGCATCCTTTGGGTCAACGAAGCCTATAGTGACGCGGTCGAAGCGGCCAATCCTTCGGCCGCCGTCAAGGAAAGCCGGGAACTGCTGGCCACCGTCGCCCGCGAAAAGATTCGCGCCGCCAGCACCTATGATTCGCCCTATCGCGACAAGGTCTCGACCGTCGTTCGCGGTAACCGCACCTTCTTCGACGTCGTCGACACCAAGAGCACGACGGGTTCGGCCGGCATGGCGATCAATGTCTCCGACGTCGAAGCCGTGCGCGAGGAACTGAACCGGACGCTGAAAAGCCACGCCGAAACGCTCGATCACCTGGCAACCCCGGTCGCGATCTTCGATGGCAGCCAGCGCCTGCAGTTCTACAATCAGGCATTCCAGAGCCTGTGGGACCTCGACATGGCGTTCCTTGAGCGCAAACCTGATAATGGCGAGATCCTCGACCGGCTGCGCGCCAGCGGCAAGCTGCCGGAGCAGTTGAACTGGAAGCAGTGGAAGGATTCGGCGCTTGCCGTCTACCAGGCGATCGAGACACAATCCGACCTCTGGCATCTGCCGAACGGCCAGACCCTGCGTGTCTTCGCAACTGCCCGTCCGCAGGGCGGCGCCACCTGGGTTTTCGAAAACCTGACGGAAAAGGTCGATCTGGAAACACGCTACAACACGCTGGTTCAGGTTCAGGGCGAAACCATCGACCATTTGTCCGAAGGTGTTGCCGTGTTCGGACCCGATGGCCGGATCAAGCTCTCCAATCCTGCTTTCCGCGCACTCTGGGGCGTCAGCGAAATGGAGGTCATGCCCGGCACCCATATCCGCGCCATCGAGCAGGCCTGCGCGCCGTCCTACGATCTGCCCGACGGCTGGAAGCGGTTCTCGCACCTGATCACCAGTTTCGACGACGAGCGACCGTCGTGCCAGGGCATCCTTGAGCTGCGGACCGGCCTCATCCTCGATTTCGCCGTTATCCCGCTGCCGAACGCCCAGACCATGCTGACCTTCGTTAACATCACCGACAGTGCGCGGGTCGAGCGGGCGCTGACGGAAAAGAACGACGCGCTGCAGATGGCCGATCATCTGAAGAACGATTTCGTCCAGCACGTTTCTTACGAGTTGCGTTCGCCGCTGACCAACATCATCGGCTTCGCCGATCTCCTGAAGACGCCGGCCTTCGGCACGCTCACCGAACGTCAGTCCGAATATGTCGATCACATCTCGACCTCGTCCTCGCTGCTCCTGACCATCGTCAATGACATTCTCGATCTCGCGACCGTCGATGCCGGCATTGTCGAACTGGATCTGTCGGAAATCAACCTGACCGATTTCCTCGACGAGGTGTCGCTGCAGATGGCCGACCGGCTGCAGGAAAGCGCCGTCACGCTGCAGATCGATGCACCTGATATGCTCGGCCTGTTCGTTGCCGATCATCAACGCCTCAAGCAGATTCTCATCAAGCTGCTGACCAATGCCGCGAACTTCGCGCCCGATGGCAGCACAATCGGCCTGAAATGCCGCCGCGACGGCAGCGACTTCGTCTTCAGCGTCACCGATAGCGGCGCTGGCATTCCCCAGGACATTCTCGACACCGTCTTCAACCGCTTCGAAAGTCACGGACAGCACGGCGGCGCCGGTCTCGGCCTGTCGATCGTCGAAAGCTTCGTCAGCCTGCATCACGGCAAGGTCGAGATCCGCAGCCGCGAGGGCGAAGGCACGGAAGTTACCTGCCGCATTCCGTCCGGCGAACTGCCGAAATTCCAAGCGGCTGAATGATGCAGGCAATTACCCTTTTCCTGAAGGACGAGGCGGCGACGATCGAGCTTGGCGAAGACCTCGCACTGGCCCTGAAGATTGGCGATTGCCTGGCGCTTTCAGGCGATCTCGGCGCCGGCAAGTCGACGCTGGCCCGCGCCCTGCTGAGGGCCATGGCGGATGACGGAGGGCTGGAGGTTCCAAGCCCGACCTTCACACTCGTCCAGAGCTACGACCTGCGCATCCCGGTTTCGCATTTCGATCTCTACCGCCTCGCCGATGTTTCCGAACTTGATGAACTCGGCTTTGACGAGGCCCTGTCGCAGGGCATCTGCCTGGTCGAATGGCCGGAAAATGCCGAGGCGGCCCTGCCGAAGTCGCGGTTGACCATTACATTCACGCATCAGGGCGATGGCCGCGAGCTGTCGATCACCGGCGACGAGCAGGCCTTGAGCCGGATTCACCGCAGCCTTTCCATCCGCACCTTCCTGCGGGAACGTGGTCAGGGCGCAGCAAAACGCCGGCACTTGAGTGGCGACGCCTCCGCCCGCGCCTATGAGCGAATTCTGCTTCATGGCCAGCCGATGCGCATCCTGATGGATTCCGCCCGGATCAAGCCCGGCCCGGTTCTGCAGGACGGGAAATATTACCAGCAGCTGGCGCATCTGGCCGAAGACGTCATTCCCTTCGTTGCTGTCGACCAAGACATCCGCGACAAGGGGTTCCGGGCACCGGAAATCTACGAGAGCGATCTCGACGCCGGCCTATTGCTGATCGAAAATCTCGGCAGCACGGGGATTCTTGATGAGAGCGGCGCGCCGATTGCCGAACGCTATCTGGAAAGCGTGCGCGTGCTTGCGCATCTGCATGCCCAACCCGTCACTCGCGATATCCTCCTTTCCCCTGCCATCACGCATCACATTCCTGATTTCGATCGCACGGCGATGAAGATCGAGACCAGCCTGCTGATCGACTGGTATCTGCCGTGGAAGCGCGGCGAAAAGGCATCTGACGCGGAACGCACCGCCTATTTCGATGTCTGGGACCATCTGATCGACCTGCTGGCGACCTCGGAAAAGAAACTGCTGCTGCGGGATTTCCATTCGCCCAACATCATCTGGCGTGGCGAGCAGTCCGGATTCGACCGGATCGGCATCATCGATTTCCAGGATGCCATGATCGGGCCGACGGCCTATGACGTCGCCTCGATCACCCAGGATGCGCGCGTCACCATCGAACCGGATCTGTGCAGGCAGATGCTTTCGCTCTACAGTTCGGAACGCAGCGCCCTCGGCGCTTTCGACGAAGCGACCTTCCAGCGGGACTGGCATCTCATGTCAGCCCAGCGCAATTGCAAGCTCGTCGGTATCTGGGTACGGCTGATGCAGCGCGACGGCAAGCCCTTCTATATGAAGCACATGCCGCGTACCTTCTCCTACCTTCAGGTGGCGCTCGAACATGACGCGCTCGCGCCCTTGCGCGATTGGTGCATAAAGGCTGGAATCCTCTAAACCGAATCACCGGTTGAGAAATCAGTGGATCCCGTGCTGCCCATGCCCATCCATTTAAGGCCTATCAAAAACGCCATGGTGCTTGCCGCAGGGCTCGGCACCCGCCTGCGCCCCATCACCGATACCATGCCGAAACCGCTGGTCAGGATCGCGGGCAAGCCGATGATCGATTATGTGCTGGACCTTCTTCAAGTTGCCGGCGTGGAAACGGCCGTAGTGAATGTCCATCACTTCGCCGACCAGATGGAAGCGCATCTTTCGGAACGGAAGAGCCCGAAGATCGTCCTTTCCGACGAGCGGGAGGCCCTGATGAATTCCGGCGGCGGCCTTGCCAAGGGGCTGAAGCTGCTGGACGACGGGCCGGTTCTGGTCATGAACGCCGATCTCTTCTGGGTCGGCGAACAGCCGGGCGTTCCATCCAACTTATCGCGTCTCGCCTCCTTCTTTGATCCAGAGACGATGGATATGGCCCTGCTCTGCGTGCGCAACGAGGATACGACGGGCCATAATGGCAAGCTGGACTTTTCGCTGGGCGAAGATGGAAGGCTGTCCCGTTACCGCGAGGGCATGCCGAGCCCGGTGGTCTACGCCGGCGCGATCGCCATGCATAGCCGGCTCTTCGACGATGCCCCGACCGACGCCTTCAACCTCAATATCTATTTCGACCGGGCGATCGCGCAAAACCGGCTTTTCGGCATCGTGCTCTCCGGTCACTGGATGACCGTCGGCACGCCGGAGGCGATCGGCGAGGCCGAGGATGCCATTCGCCGGCTTGGCAGCGGGGCATGACGGACGCCGTCTCCAACGTCTTCACCATTCCGCCCGGCCGTCCCTTCCTGCGGACGCTGGTCGAAAAGCTGTGTTCTGGCGCGCTTGTTCCCGGCTTTCGCTATGACACTGCCGATCCGCTGTCTCTGGCCGGTGTCACCATTTTCGTGCCGACACGGCGATCGGCCCGCGTGTTGCGTTCGGAACTGGTGGATTATCTCGGCGGCCGCTCGGCAATCCTGCCGATGATCCGTGCGCTCGGCGAAACCGATGACGATAGCGGCTTCTTCGATGCAGAAATCCCGGCAATCCTCGATCTCGCCCCGCCATTGCCCAATGTCGCGCGGCTGATCGAGCTTGGCCGGCTGATCCTCGCCTGGCGCAACCGGTTGCCGCAGGCCGTGCTCGACGTGCATTCGGAAAGCCCGCTGATCGCGCCAGCCAGTCCGGCGGATGCGATCTGGCTGGCGCGCAATCTCTCCGAGATCATCGATGCGATGGAAACGGAGGAATTGGGTTGGGATGCGCTAAAAAAGCTCGACGATAGAGAGCATGCCCTCTGGTGGGAGCTGACGTCGGCCTTCCTTCAGATCGCCAGCGCCTATTGGCCCGACCGGCTGGAGGAATTGAAGCAATCCTCGCCGGCCCGCCACCGCAATGCCATTCTCGAGGCGGAAGCGCAGCGTATCGCCAGCGGCAAGGTTCCCGGGCCGATCATCATTGCCGGCTCGACCGGCTCCATTCCCGCCACGGCCAAGCTGATCGCCGCCGTGCAGAAGCTCGAAAACGGAACCATCGTGCTGCCCGGCCTCGACCAGACGATGAGCGATGCGGAATGGGTGATGATCGCGCCGGAGGCGGTTACGGGATTTGGCGATTCCGCCAGCCGAAGCCACCCGCAATACGGCTTCTTCCGCCTCCTGAAGACCATGGGCATTGCCCGCCATGCCGTCGTGCCGCTCGGTTCCGGTGATTCGGACCTCGCCTATCGCGCCGAACTGATCTCGCATGCGCTTCTGCCGGTACAGGCGACCAGCGGCTGGACAAGCCTGCGCAACGATGTCGATCCTGTACGTTTGACGGATGCCTTTGCCGATGCCGCGTTGATCGAAACCGCCAACGAGCGCGAGGAAGCGACCGCCATCGCCATTGCGCTGAGGCTCGCCCTGCAGGGCAGCGAGGAAAGCCAGGCAGCGCTGATCACGCCCGATCGCGACCTCGCCCGCCGTGTGGCGAGTGAACTGCTACGCTTCGGCATTGAGGCCGATGATTCCGCCGGCACACCATTGTCGGCCACCGGCCCCGGCAGCCTCGTGCGCCTGCTGCTTGAAGCCAGCCTTCGCCCGGGCGATCCCGTTGCCATCACCGCGCTTCTCAAGCATCCCCTTGCCCGCTTCGGCCTCGACATAGCGTCGATGCACCAAGCGGCCACGACGCTGGAACTGATGGCGCTGCGTGGCGGAACCGGCAGTGCCGACATATCCGAACTGGAAGCATTGCTTGACGAGGCGCTGCAACGCGAAGTCGGCAAGAAGCACCTGCCGGAATGGCGCGGCCAGTTGGATGAGCAGGCGATCGAACAGGCCCGCGACCTTTCCCGGCGGATCGCTGCCTCGGTCGAACCCTTGGCCGGCACGCTGGTGCGCCATCACAGGTCTGGACGCGGCCTCACCGCCGCGCTCACCCTCTCCGAATGGGCCGAAAAGACCGGCCGCGCGCTGGAAGCGGTGGCGGTCGACGAGAATGGCAGCCTCGCCGGGCTGTGGTTGGGGGAAGCCGGCGAAGCGCTGGCGAACCTGCTGCGCGCCGTCATCGATACCGATGGCCAGCTGACCGCCGATGGTCCGCAATGGAGCGATATCGTGGAGGCGCTGTCGGCCAGCGAGGCGATCAAGCCGCGCGCCATGCGCCATCCCCGCGTCTTCATTTTCGGCGCGCTGGAATCGCGTCTGCAGAGCGTCGATCTCGTCGTGCTCGGCGGCCTGAACGAGGGCACATGGCCGGGGCAATCGGCAAACGATCCCTTCCTGTCACGCACGATGAAGACGACGATCGGGCTCGAACCGCCGGAACGTCGCATCGGTCAGCTGGCTCACGACTTCCAGATGGCCTGCGGCACCCGCCGGCTGATCCTCACCCGCGCCATGCGCAAGGGCGCGACGCCGACCGTCGCCTCCCGCTGGCTGCAGCGGCTGCTCGCCGTCGGCGGCAAGGACTTCGCCGCCCGCCTTCGAGACAACGGGCATGATTATCACCAATGGGCCGGCATGCTCGATCAGGGGGTGACCCAGTCTCTCGCCAAGCAGCCAGCACCCAGGCCACCGGCCGAGCAGCAGCCTCGCAGCTATTCCTTCAGCGAGGTCACCCGGCTCAGACGTGACCCATACGCCGTCTATGCACGGCGAATCCTGCGGCTGCAGCCGATCGATCCGTTTAACCGCGATCCGGGTGCGGCCGAGCGCGGCACGCTCTATCACAAGATCGTCGAGCGCTTCGTCCGCGCCAAGCTGGATGCGACTTCACCACAGGCTCAAAAAGAAATGAGCCGGATTCTGGGCGAAGCCTTCGATGAGCAGGCCCTGCCCGCCCATATCGATATCGTCTGGCGCCCCCGCTTCGCCGCTGTCGGCAAGGCCTTCATCGACTGGGAAGCCGGCCGGCAGCAGGACGTGCGCAAAAGCTTCACCGAACTCTATGCATCGATGGAGCTCGGCGTCTCCGACATCAAGCTGACCGGGATAGCCGACCGGATCGACATCCTCGGTGACGGCAGCGCCGTGATCGTCGATTACAAGACCGGATCGAGCCCCTCCGTGAATGAAGCACGCGCCCTTCTTGACCCGCAACTGGCGCTGGAGGCCGCGGCGCTCAAGGCCGGGGCCTTCGAGAAGGCCGGCAAACGGCATCCGCAGTCTCTGCTTTACGTCAGATTGAAACCCGGCGAACGATTTGCCGTGCAGGAGGTCAACAACGAGAACGCCAAGGCTCGTGCCAATGTCGAGACCAAATCGGCGGACCAACTGGCGGAGGATTCGCTGAAGGAACTGACCGGCCTTCTCGCCGCCTTGATGAGCGGAAAATATGGTTTCGCCTCGCGATTGATCGTGCAGAAGGAACGCGACTACGGCGGCGAATATGACCATCTGGCCCGGGTTGCCGAATGGGCGACGGCGGATGGGGAGGATGATGCCAATGAGGGATGATGATTTCGGCCCTCTCGAGCCGACGCCGGAAGCCTGGCTCGGCTGGACCTCGGCCAAGCAGGCGCTGGCCTCCGATCCCGCCCGTTCGGCCTGGGTCTCCGCCAATGCCGGCTCCGGCAAGACGCATGTTCTGACCCAGCGTGTCATCCGGCTGTTGCTGTCCGGCTGCCGCCCATCCGCGATCCTGTGCCTGACCTATACCAAGGCGGCGGCATCGGAAATGTCGAACCGCGTCTTCGAGCGACTGGCCGAATGGGTGACGCTGGACGACGACACGCTGGATGACCGCATCGCCGCGATCGAGGGCGAACGGCCGAATCTCATCAAGCGGCAGGAGGCGCGGCGCCTGTTTGCCCGTGCGCTGGAAACACCTGGTGGACTGAAGATCCAGACGATTCACGCCTTCTGCGAAGCCCTGCTTCACCAGTTTCCGCTGGAGGCCAATGTCGCCGGCCATTTCTCCGTCCTCGACGACCGCGCTTCCGCCACGCTTCTCGCCGACGCCCGCCGCGCGCTCCTGACGGCGACTGCGAGCGAGGAGGACCGCGAACTCACCGAAGCCTTCGCGACCGTGCTCGACCTCGCTGATGATACCGGGCTGGAGAAACTTCTGTCAGCGATCGTCGGCCAGCGCACCCCGATCCAGCTCTTTCTCGACGATGCAGCGAACAAGGGCGGGATCGATCCCGCCCTGCGGCTGGCGCTCGGGCTGCGGCCGGATGAGACACACGACACAACCTTAGCCGGATTCTGGCCGCTGCCCGGACTGAACGGCGCGGGACTGGAGCGCTATATCGGCCTTGCCCTTTCGGCCGGTGGCGTGAAGGTCACGGAATTCGCCGAGGGGCTGCGCACTGTTGCCAAACTCCACGATCCGCTGCAGCGTTACAATGCGCTGGTCGATCTGTTCTTCACCGGAACCGGCAAGCCACGGGCCGAGTCCGCCTTTCTGTCCAAATCGATGCGCGACAAGGCGCCGGATCTGGAGGATCTGGTGTTCGCCGCGCGCGACCATATGATCGCCGCAACCGACCGGCTCAATGTCATCGCCATGTTCGAAGCGACAAGGGCTGCGCTGGTGCTCGCCGATCGGCTGAACAGCGATTACGAGGACATCAAGAAAAGCCGCAGCCAGCTGGATTTCGACGACCTGATCAACCGGACGGCGACGCTTCTGGTGCGCGGCGATGTCAGCCGCTGGATCCATTACAAGCTGGACCAGGGCATCGACCACATCCTCGTCGACGAAGCGCAGGATACCAGCCCCGTCCAATGGACGATCATCCAGTCGCTGGCGGAGGATTTCTTTTCCGGCGAGACGGCGCGTGGCGGCAACCGCACAATGTTTGCCGTCGGTGATGAGAAGCAGTCGATCTATTCCTTCCAGGGCGCCCGGCCGGAGCGGTTTTCCAACGAGAGCATCGAGACCGAGCGGCGTGTCTTGAGCGGCGGCAAGGCCTTCAGCCCGATCCGCCTGCAACTGTCCTTCCGCTCCACGGAAGACGTGCTGTCGGCCGTCGATATCGTGTTCGAAAACCCTGTTCATGCAAGGGGTCTGAGTGCGCGCAGCGAAGCGGTCATCCATGCCTCCAACCGCATCGGTCATCCGGGTCTGGTCGAGGTCTGGGATGCGATCGCGCCGGCCGACAGCATTCAGGAAGGGGACTGGACCGCCCCCTTCGACGCCACGCCCGAGGATGCGCCGGCCAATATTCTCGCCCAGCGCATCGCTGCCGTGCTCGCCGACTGGATCGGCAAGGAAACTGTCATCGAAAAGGGTGTCCGGCGGCCGATGCAACCGGGCGACGTGATTGTGCTGGTGCGCAAGCGCGATGCCTTTGTCAACGCGCTGACGCGGGCGCTGAAAACCCGGCGCAACATTCCCGTCGCCGGCGCCGACCGGCTGGTGCTGACCAACCATATCGCCGTTCAGGACCTGATGGCGCTCGGGCGCTTCGTGCTCCTGCCGCAGGATGATCTGTCGCTCGCGGCCCTGCTGAAAAGCCCGCTGTTCAATCTTTCCGAAGACGACATTGCCGAACTGGCGACGGGACGTCCCGCCTCCGTCAGCCTCTGGCAGCGGCTGGGCAACCTCGGGACGGACGAAACCAGCCGATATCACGCCGCGCTCACCGCATTGCGGCGATACCGCGCCCTGTCGCGCAGCCAGCCGGTGCATGATTTCTACGCCGGCATCCTTGGTCATGACGGCGGCCGCGCCGCTTTTCTCGGCCGGCTCGGGAGCGAAGTCAGCGATATCCTCGACGAATTCCTGACCTTCGCGCTCGATCATGAAAAGAACGGCCTGCCTGGTCTTCAGGCCTTCATTTCAGGCCTCGAAATGGAAGCGCCAACCGTCAAGCGGGAGCAGGACAAGGAGCGCAACGAAGTCCGGATCATGACCGTCCATGCGGCCAAGGGTCTGGAGGCGCCTGTCGTCTTTCTCGTCGATGGCGGCGGCAAGGCTTTCAATTCGCAGCATGTGTCCGGCCTGCGGATGATCCGCAGCGACGATCAGCACGACACGGTCCCGCTGCCGGTCTGGCGCCCGCCGGGTGCGGCCTCCAATGCGCTGATCGATGCGGATACCGACCGGCTAAAGACATCAGCGGAAGAGGAATATCGCCGCCTGCTCTATGTCGGCATGACGCGCGCCGCCGACCGGCTGATCGTCTGTGGCTATCAGGGCAAGCGCGCCAATCCCGACAGCTGGCACGCCATGGTAACGGCGAGCCTGTCGGTCGATGAGCGCGGCCGCAGCACGCCGATTACCTTTGCGACCAGTGAGCAGGAATGGACGGGCTATCGCTGGCAGGTCTCGACAAGCGGCCGCGAGCTGAAAACGCAGGAAGGCAAGGAGCAGGCGGACATCCGCCGCCCGGATCTGCCTTCGGCGCTGTCGATCCCTTTGCCGCCCCAACGCCACCTGCCGCGGCCGCTGAGCCCCTCCGGCGCCGGCGCTGTCATCGACGAGGATGAAACAGGTGGGATCGTCGGCTCGGCGCTGTTTTCGCGCAAGATCAGTCCCGGTTCGTCGCTGCTGCGTGGCGCCATCCTGCACCGTTTCTTGCAGGTTTTGCCATCGATCGCACCGGAAGAGCGGCACGCGGCGGCCGAACGCTATCTGCTCCGGTCCGTGCCGCGCTGGCCGGAGGCGGAGCGGCAGGCGTTGATCGCCTCGGTGCTGACTGTCATGCGGCATGCCGATCTGCAAAATCTGTTTGCCGAGACGAGCCGCGCAGAGGTGTCGGTGATGGGCACGCTGAAGCTCGGAAAGCGGGATTTCGCTGTCTCCGGGCGGATCGACCGGCTGGCCGTCACCAGTAACACCGTCATCATCGCCGACTTCAAGACGAACCGCGAAATTCCCGCTTCGGCCGAGGACGTGCCCTTCGTCTACCGGGCGCAGCTCGCCATCTACCGTGCGCTTCTGGCGCCGCTTTACCAGGGTCACCGGTTCCAATGCGTTTTGATCTACACGGAAGGACCGACGGTTCTCACATTGCCGCAGGAGATGCTCGACGGAAGTCTTGTAGACCTCGCGACAAAGTGAGATAGGAATGCATTGAAAAGCTCACGCTCAGCCATCACATGATGGACAACCGTTCGAAGAACGCCGATTTCGAAACCAAGGAGCAGCCTATGGCTACCGTAAAAGTCGATACTTCCAATTTTCAGGACGAAGTCCTGAACGCCTCCGAGCCTGTCATCGTCGATTTCTGGGCCGAATGGTGCGGCCCGTGCAAGATGATCGCTCCAAGCCTGGAAGAAATTTCCAATGAAATGGCCGGCAAGGTCAAGGTCGCCAAGGTCAACATTGACGAAAACCCGGAAATCGCCGCTCAGTACGGCGTGCGCTCGATCCCGACTCTCGCCATGTTCAAGGCTGGCGAAGTGGCCGACATCAAGGTTGGTGCAGCGCCGAAGACGGCCCTGACGACCTGGATTTCCAACGCCGCCGCCTGATCGATCATCAGTATCTTATTAAAAAAGCCCGGGAGACCGGGCTTTTTTGTTGCCTGCGAGAAGGACGGTTATTTCGGCGGTGTGCCATTGTCGGCCAGGACATCGCCGACCAGATAGAGCGATCCACCGATCAGGATGCGCGGCGGCACCGGCTCATCGGCGAAGATTTCGGTGATCGCAGCAAGCGCCTCGGCGACCGTAGACACGGCCGCAACCTCGAAGCCGGCCGAGGCGGCATCATCGGCAAGCGCCACAGCATCGATCCCGGCATCCGACGCGCGGATCGGCACGGTAAAGACCTGTTCGGCCAGCCCCTTGAAGGCGTTGAAGTAACCGACGGGATCCTTGGTGTTGATCATGCCTATGATCAGGAACAACGGCCGCGGCTCGCGTTCCTCCAGATTGGCCATGGTTTCCGCGATCACCTGGCCGGCGCCGGGATTGTGCCCGCCATCGACCCAGATTTCAGCACCCTTCGGCCCGAGCGAAGCCAGTTTGCCCTCGGTCAACCGCTGCAATCGGCCTGGCCATTCGACATTCACGAGGCCAGCCTCGATGGCGCCGTCCGTCAGATCGAAACCGGCTGCCTTCACCGCCCGGATGGCGGCGGCGGCGTTTCCATACTGATGACGGCCCGGCAGGCGCGGCAGCGGCAGGTCGGCGAGGCCGAATTCGTCCTGATATACCAGCCGCCCGAATTCCTCATGCGCCATGAAATCCTGGCCGTAGATGGTCAGCGGGCAGGACAGGCGTTCGGCGATGGAAACGAGCACATCGCGCGCCGTGTCTTCTTCCTGATGACTGATCACCACCGGGCAGCCGCGCTTCATGATCCCGGCCTTTTCGGCGGCAATCAGTTCGACCCGGTCGCCGAGATAGGCCTGATGATCGAGCGAGATCGGCATGATGACGGAAACTGCCGGTTTCCTGATGACATTGGTCGCATCGAAACGACCGCCGAGGCCGACCTCGATGATCGCCACATCCGCCGGATGTTCAGCAAACAGCACGAAGGTAACGGCGGTCAGGATTTCGAAGACGGTAATCTTTTCGCCGGCATTGGCCTCAGCCACCCGCCGGACGGCATCGGCCAGAACCGCATCGCCCACCAGCGCACCACGGCCGCCCTTCTTGCCGAGGCGATAACGCTCATGCCAGTTGACGAGGTGCGGCGAGGTGTGGACGTGAACGCTGAGGCCTGCGGCTTCCAGGATCGCGCGGGAAAAGGCGGTGACGGAGCCCTTGCCGTTGGTGCCGGCCACATGGATGACGGGTGGCAGCCGGTCCTGCGGATTGCCGAGACGATCGAGCAGCCGGGTGATCCGGTCGAGCGAGAGATCGAAACCCTTGGGATGAAGCGCCAGGAGCTTGTCGATCTCCTGCCCCGCTTCGGTGACGTTGATTGTCGACATCATGGCTCCTGCAAACCGCTGGTCAAACGCCCATCGGGCGGCCCGGGAGCGTTCCTGTATCGAATGGCACCCCGTCTTGAGGAACGGGGTGCGAATAGGCTCAGATGCTGGCTGCAGCCGCGAGCGGAACAGCCGTAACCGCCGTGGAACCATTCAGCTTGGCAGCGCTGACGGGCTTTTTCATGAGGATTTTCAGGACGCGGGCCAGCATATCGGGAATGTCATGGCGCTTCACGACCATGTCGACCATGCCGTGTTCCATCAGATATTCCGAGGTCTGGAAGCCTTCCGGCAGCTTTTCGCGGATGGTCTGCTCGATGACGCGCTTTCCGGCAAAGCAGATTTCAGCGCCCGGCTCGGCCAGGTGCAGGTCGCCCAGCATGGCGTAGGAGGCTGTCACGCCGCCGGTGGTCGGATTGGTGAGCACGACGATGTAGGGAAGACCGGCTTCCTTGAGCATCTGCACCGCGACAGTCGTGCGCGGCAGCTGCATCAGCGACAGGATGCCTTCCTGCATGCGCGCGCCGCCGGAGGCCGGGAAGATGACCAGCGGGCATTTTTCCTCGATCGCCTTTTCGAAGGCCTTGATGATCGCCTCGCCGGCGGCAATGCCGAGCGAGCCGCCCATGAAGTTGAATTCATGCACGACGCCGACCAGCTTGACACCACGGCAACGGCCGACACCGGCAACGATCGTGTCTTCCAGGTCGGTCTTGGCGCGGCTGTCGCGCAGGCGGTCGACATATTTCTTCGAATCACGGAACTTCAGCGGGTCCTGCGCCACCTTCGGCTGCGGCAAGGCCTCGTAGACGCCATCGTCGAACAAGTCCTTCAACCGCGCCTTGGCCGGCATCTTCATATGAAAGCCGGATGCGGGAATGACCCATTTGTTCTCTTCGAGATCGCGGTGAAACACCATCTCGCCGGTTTCCGGGCATTTGATCCAGAGGTTTTCCGGAACTTCCCGGCGGCCGAGCATCGAGTTGATCTTCGGGCGAACGTAATTGGTGATCCAGTTCAAATCCAAACTCCTGAGTGTCTAGGACCGCTGTTGCCCTATAAAATGGGCAATTATTCGGCCGCAACAAGTCTTGCGGAACGAACACCGGCGGAAAGGGCGCGAACCAGCGTTTCCACGCCCGGCACCGTCGCTCCGGTCGACTGGCCGTCTTCGGTCAGACTGGATGCCACCTGATTGACGATGGCGGTGCCGACGACGACACCATCGGCGGATGCACCGATGGCTTTTGCATGTTCCGCGGTCTTGACGCCGAAGCCGACGCAGACCGGAAGCTTCGTGTGATCCTTGATGCGCTGCACGGCGCCGCCGATCAAGGACGGATCGGGAAGTGCCGATCCGGTAATGCCGTTCATCGAGACATAATAGACGAATCCGGAGGTATTTTCGAGCACCTTCGGCAGGCGCCTATTATCCGTCGTCGGCGTCGCCAGCCGGATGAAGTTGACGTCCTTCTTCAGGGCCGGGATGCACAGTTCGTCATCCATTTCCGGCGGCAGGTCGACGACGATCAGGCCGTCGATGCCGGACGACAGGGCGTCATCGAGAAACCGCTCGACGCCGTAGATGTAGATCGGATTGTAATAGCCCATCAGAACGATCGGCGTATCCTGGTCGTCCTCGCGGAAGCGACGGGCGATTTCGAGTGTCTTGGCGAGAGTCTGTCCGCCCTTCAACGCGCGCTGGCCAGCCAGCTGGATCGCCGGGCCGTCGGCCATCGGATCGGAAAACGGCATGCCGAGCTCGATCACGTCGGATCCGGCCTTCGGCAACGCCTTCATGATGGCGACCGAGGTTTCGAAATCCGGGTCTCCGCCCATGAAATAGGTGACAAGCGCTGGGCGGCCTTCGGCGGCCAGATCGGCAAATCGTTTGTCCATGCGTGCGGTCATGCTCTTAAAGCTCCATACCGAGAATCTTGCCGACCGTGAAAATGTCCTTGTCGCCGCGGCCGGACAGGTTCATCAGGATGATCTCGTCCTTGCCCATCTTAGGCGCGCGCTTGATCACTTCGGCAATACCGTGGGCCGCTTCAAGCGCCGGGATGATGCCTTCGAGGCGGGTCAGTGTCTGGAAGGCTTCCAGAGCTTCGTGGTCCATGATCGGGACATATTCGACCCGGCCGATATCGGCGAGCCAGGAATGTTCCGGCCCGATGCCGGGATAATCGAGACCGGCGGAAATCGAATGGCCTTCCTTGATCTGGCCGTCCTCATCCTGCAGCAGGTAGGTGCGGTTGCCATGCAGGACGCCCGGCGTGCCGGCGGTGATCGAAGCGCAGTGCTCTTCGCCGTCGAGGCCCTTGCCGCCCGCTTCGACGCCGACGATCTTAACCGACTCGTCATCCAGGAAGGGATGGAAGATGCCGATCGCGTTCGAACCGCCACCGACGGCAGCGATCACCAAATCCGGCAGCCGGCCTTCGGCTTCCAGCATCTGCGCACGCGCTTCGGTGCCGATCACAGCCTGGAAATCGCGGACCATTTCCGGATAGGGATGCGGGCCGGCTGCGGTGCCGATCAGGTAATAGGTGTCCTCGACATTGGTGACCCAGTCGCGAAGGGCTTCGTTCATCGCGTCCTTCAGCGTGCCGGAACCGGCCGTCACAGGCTTCACTTCAGCGCCCAAGAGCTTCATGCGGAACACGTTCGGCGCCTGGCGCTGCACGTCGGTGGCGCCCATGTAGACGACGCAGGGCAGGCCGAAGCGGGCAGCGACCGTCGCGGAAGCAACGCCATGCTGGCCGGCGCCGGTCTCGGCGATGATGCGGGTCTTGCCCATGCGCTTGGCCAGCAGGATCTGGCCGATGCAATTGTTGATCTTGTGCGAACCGGTATGGTTCAGCTCTTCGCGCTTGAAATAGATCTTGGCGCCGCCGAGATGCTCGGTCAGGCGTTCGGCAAAATAGAGCGGGCTCGGGCGGCCGATATAATGGGCGCCGAGATCCTTCAGCTCAGCCTGGAATTCCGGATCGGTCTTGGCCTTGTTCCACTCGTCCTGCAGGTCGAGGATCAGCGGCATCAGAGTTTCGGCGACGAAGCGGCCGCCGAAGATGCCGAAACGGCCGTCTTCGTCGGGACCCGTTCTGAACGAATTCGGGGTTGGTGTCTCGTTCACTTGCTTCTCCCTGCCAATACACTCTCCGCCATGTCCGCTTCGGCGCGGGCAATGGCATCGAAGAATTCTTCCATGCGCTTGAGGTCCTTGACCCCCGGCGCGCTTTCGACGCCAGACGAGGTATCCACCGCCGTGGCGCCCGTCAGCGCCAGCGCTTCACCGACATTGTCGGCATTCAAACCACCGGAAAGCATGTAATCCACGCTGTCGTCAAGCGTCTCCAGCAGCCGCCAGTCGAAGGACACGCCGTTGCCGCCCGGCAGGTCCGAACCTTTTGGCGGCTTGGCGTCGAACAGGAAGCGGTCGGCAATGCCGATAAAGGGTTCGATCCGGCGCAGGTCATCGGCATCGCGGATCGATAGCGCCTTGATCACCGGCAGGCCATAGACCGCCTTGATGGTCAGGACACGCTCCGGGCTTTCGCTGCCATGAAGCTGCAGCATGTCGGGGGACATGACGGAGACGATCTCGTCGAGGATATCGCTGTTGGCATCGACGGTGACGGCGACGATCTTCGCCTTGCCGCGAATGCGGTCCGCGAGCCGTCCGGCATCATCCGGCTCGATATTGCGCGGGCTCTTCGGGAAGAAGATGAAGCCGGTATGACTCGCGCCCAGCGCAACCGCCTTGTCGACAGCCTCGGCGGTCTTCAACCCGCAAATTTTCACTTCCGTTTTCATGCACAGCGACCTGCCACGAAATGCCGTCTGAGTCGAGCTAAAACACGGCAAACCTTGACGCGAACGAAGCTTCAGCCATTGCGAGACGGGGACGACGGCCCCATATCGTCTTCAAAGAACACGGAGACGCTCATGCGCCTGATCCTCGCCATCATCCTGCCCTGGCTGCAATTCTTCACCATTGGCCGCCCGATTGCCGGCATCATCTGCCTCATCCTGCAGGTCACGCTGATCGGCTGGATACCGGCTGCAATCTGGTCGGTCTATGCGCTCAGCCAGTACAAGACGGACGAAAAGATTAGAGATGCGCTGGGCAGCCAGTACCGGCGCTGATGTCGATTAGTCGAAATCGATAGCATGCAGCATCGTGCCGTTGCGTTTCAGCCAGCGCTTGGCATCCTCCATGGCCGGGCAAAGCTCTTCGCAGAGATCCCAGAAATCCGGCCCGTGGTTCATCTCGCGCAGATGCGCGACTTCATGGGCGGCGAGATAGTCGATCACCTTCGGCGGCGCCATGACGATGCGCCAGGAAAAGCTCAAGGCGCCATCGGCGGCACAGGAGCCCCAGCGGCTGCGGGTATCCTTGAAACTCAATGACTTGACCTTGCGGCCGACCTTCCGAGCATGGAAGGCCACCAGCCGCTCCAGATCCGTCCGGGCTTCCTTCTTCAGGAAATCCGCGATCCGCCGGCGCAGGTGTTCCTCGGCGCCACTGACGCGCAGCACAGCTTCGTCATCGACGACGACTGCTTCCGTCAGGCCGCGCAGCTTTCCCGTCCGTTCAATCCGGTGCGCGACGCCGCGCAGCAGGATCGTGCCGCCTTCCTCCAGAACGCTCTCGCCGGAAAAGCGCGCAAGCTTCGTCATCAACCATCCCTGATGGCGATCGAGAAAGGCCTTGATCTCACGCTCGGGCAGTCCGGCCGGAATGGTCATCTTCAAGGCCCGGCCACCGGGCTCGATGCGCAGCGTCATCCGTGTCGCCCGCGCATTCTGGCGAATGGTCAGCGGCATGACCTTTCCGGCGACATCGATCGTCCGCTTCACCGGCGGTGGCGGCGATTTGGGCTGGCGCGGCTTTCGAAGCAGGGAAAACATAGGGATGTGATAACCGATTCGCTTGAAGAACGCATGATCCGCAGGAGTTTGCGGCAGTCTCATCAAAAAGAAAAACCGGCATCACGAGGATACCGGTTCTGTTGTTGGGCTGATCCGAACGGATCAGTTGGCCGGGAAGCCCGGCACCGAGCCACCTGAATTGCGATCGCGCATGAAGCGGTCAAAATCTTCCTGGTCCTTGGCTCGGCGAAGCTCGCGGACATATTCGTCGAACTGCTCGCGCATTTCGTCGAGCTTGCGGCGTTCTTCGTCAAGGCGTGCCAGTTCGGCATCGCGCCAATCGTCGAAGGCGACATTGCCGGTGCCGAAGCCAGAGCGACCAAAACCATGGCCCTTGCGCTTGAAGGACGAGCAGAAGCCGTCAACCGTGGCGTTGGCATCCTTCTTGAAACCCTTCAGCCGTTCGCCGAACAGGATATAGGCCAGCATGGCGAGGCCGAGCGGCCAGAAAACCACAAAACCGAGCACCATCATGGCAATGGTCGCGGGCGTCCAGTCCGGACGGATCAATGCAGATTGGTTCATGTTGAGAAGTCCTCGTTCTAAGTGGGCCTCTCCTTCGGGCCCGCTTATTACGAGATGGGAAGAGGCCTGCCGCTCTGCAAGACAATTGTCCGCAAATTCGGTCAAGCCCCTGATATCGATTGATGAAATCGATATAAGTCGGCGGATCAGGCGGTCTTTCCGCCCTTGATCACCCGGCGAACCGGCTTGGCGCCACGGGCATGCTCGCGGTGGAATGCGAGGATGCGCGGTGCGATTTCGCGGCGGAAACGCGATCCGTTGAACACGCCGTAATGGCCGACATCCGGCTGGACGTAATGCTGGCGCATGTTTTCGGGAATGTTGGTGCAGATCGTTTGCGCCGCCTTGGTCTGGCCGACGCCGGAAATATCATCGTTCTCGCCTTCGACCGTCAGCAGCGCCACCTTGCGGATTGCCGTCGTATCGACCTTCTGGCCCCGATGCATCATCTCGCCCTTCGGCAGGGCGTGCTGCATGAACACGACTTCGACGGTCTGCAGGTAGAATTCCGCCGTCAGGTCCATCACCGCCATGTATTCGTCGTAGAAGTCGCGATGCTTTTCGGCGGCATCGCCGTCGTTCTTGACGAGATGTTCGAAGAAATCCTTGGTCGCCGTCAGGTGGCGATCGAGATTCATCGACATGAAGCCGGAAAGCTGCAGGAAGCCCGGATAGACCGGACGCATGAAGCCGAGCTGCGGAAACGGCACCGGCATGACGACATTGTCGCGGAACCACTCGATCGGCTTGTCCTTGGCGAGCTGGTTGACTGCCGTCGGATTGATCCGCGTGTCGATCGGTCCACCCATCAGCGTCATCGACGAGGGCGACAGCGGATCGTCATTGGCTTCCATGAGGGCAACGGCGGCCAAGACCGGCACCGCCGGCTGACAGACGGCGATCACATGCGTGTCCGGCCCGAGGAAATGCAGCATCTGGATGACATAATCGATATAGTCATCGAGGTCGAAATTGCCTTCGGTCAGAGGCACGGTGCGCGCATCGATCCAGTCGGTGATATAGACGTCCGACTGCGGCATCAGCGCTTCAACGGTGCCGCGCAGCAAAGTCGCGTAGTGTCCGGACATCGGCGCGACGATCAGCACTTTCGGATCGGCGGCACGGCCTTTCGGCACGGCGCGCTCGAAATGGATGAGGTTGCAGAAAGGTGCGCGCCAGACGAAACGTTCCTGCACGGGCACTGAAACACCATCGACCAAGGTTTCCGGCAGGCCGAATTCCGGCTTGCCGTAGCGACGAGTCGTCCGCTCGAAGACTTCCAGACCTGCAGCGGCCACGCGACCGGCATAGGTATGGGCAAATGGATTGAGCGGGTTGGCATAGGCAAGCCGCATCGCGTCGGCCGCCGCGCGCCAAGGCGCCATCATCGCATGATTCAATTCGTATAGCTGGTAGAACATTGGAAGCGTTCTCCTTGTTACCCTAGACGACAACGCCGCTCCCATCGGACGCAACACTGCTTTCTTGTTCTTTTTCCCGCAGTCGCCAGACACTAGCACTTTTCTTGTGCAACGCAATAAATATGCCGCATGCCCGGCTTGACAAGGGTCGATCCGTATCTTGCCACGGAAGGGCTTGATACTAGGTAAAGGTGCTTGCCCGAGCCTGCCTTCACGTTCCGGTGAAGTAAAACCCGCGTCCAGGCCGATCATCGTGTTGATGCATCTCTGTTGACGTCATCGCGAGATCTTAACCACCGCCTTGATCAACCCAGCCTTTTCATGCGCCCAGCGCGGCAGATCTTTAACAACGGCATCAAGCGTCGTGCGGTGGCTGATCAGCGCGCTGACCGGAACATGGCCGGCGCGGATCGACGCTGCCACATGCTCGAAATCCTGCCGGGTCGCGTTGCGGCTGCCGATCAGCATCATTTCCCGCTTGTGGAACTCCGGATCGGAGAAGCGAATGTCATCCTTGACGACGCTGACGAAGACCAGGCAACCACCATGGGCAACGAAGGCGAAGGATTTTTCCATCGATCCGCCATGGCCGGTCGCGTCGAAGACCACGTCGAAGCCATCACCACGGGTGGCCGACATCACCGCCTCGAATGCGCCATCGCCAGCGAGGATGCCATCTGCGAACCCGAGACGTTCAGCAGCCATCTCCAGCCGTTCGGCGCTGGCATCGAGCAATGTCACTTCATGTCCGGCAATGCGGGAGAATAAGGCGGTGCCAAGCCCGATCGGACCGGCACCGATGACCAGAGCGCGCGATCCGGCGGGTGCCAGCGACCGGCGGACGGCGTGGGCGCCGATCGCCAGGAATTCGACGGTCGCAGCCGATTCCAGCGGGAGATCGCCAGCTGGATAAAGATTGCTCTCCGGCACGAGGATTTCCTCGCAGAAGGCGCCATCGGTATGCACGCCAAGAACCTTGATCGCCGTGCAGCAATTGGGCTTTCCCTTGCCGCAGGCAACGCAGCTTCCGCAGGAGAGATAGGGGTTGACGATGACGGCCGTGCCGGGTTTCAGCGAAACCCCTTCGCCGGATTCAACGATCGTCGCCGAAATCTCGTGTCCCATGACCCGGGGATATTCGAGATAGGGATGTTTGCCCTCGAAGATGTGATAATCGGTGCCGCAGATGCCGACATGGCTGACCGCCAGCCGCGCCCAGCCTTTCGGCGGCGCACCCGGCGCAGCGTTGTCGATGAGTTCCAGGCACCCGGGCTCCGGGCAGATCGCCGCTTTCATGACCGGCAACTCCTTGCAATCTGATAGGCTGATGGTACGAGCGAGGAAGGCGGTTTAGCCCTTCCTCGAGGGAGATCAGCGCGAGCCGCGGCGGCGCAACTGGTCGAAATAGACGATCACGATGATCAGCAGGCCGGTTATGATGCGCTGAACGAAGGCGTTGATATTCAGCAGGTTCGCCCCATTGTTGATGGTCGCGAGAATGAACGCGCCGAGCAGCGGCCCTTGCACTGAACCGACAGCGCCGAACAGACTGGTGCCGCCGATAACGGACGATGCGATCGCCTGTAGCTCCCAGCCTTCGGCCTGCGTGGCGTTGCCGATACCGATGCGCGAGGCGAGCAGCAGGCCGACAAAGGCTGCACAGGTCGAGGACAGGATATAGGCGAGATATATCGTCCGGTTGACATTGACGCCGGACAAACGGGCGGCTTCGCTATTGGAGCCGACGGCGAACAGGTAACGTCCCCAGCGGCTGAGATGCAGGAAGATATAGGCCGGGATCGCGACGACGACGACCATCCAGAACAGGCTGGGAATGCCGAGGAAATCGGCGCGCGAGAAGTTGGTAAAACTCTCGTCGCTGATCGAGATGGTCGAACCGTTGGTGATCAACAGGCCGATACCGCGCAGCGAGGTCAAGGTCGCCAGCGTGATGATGAAGGCCGGAAGGCCCATGCGGACGATGCCGAAGGCATGGAACGCACCGATCAGCATGCCGATCAGCAACGTGATGCCCATGGCCGGCCACAGCGGCACGCCGTGCTGCAACAACCAGGCAACGGTGACGCTGGAAAAGCCGACAACCGCACCGACGGAGAGATCGATGCCGGCGGTGATGATGACGAAGGTCTGCCCAACCGCGAGGATCGCCGTCATGGCCCCCTGCCGCAACAGGTTGCTGATATTGTTGGATGTCCAGAAGGCGTTGGTCGAAAGGCCGAGAAGCAGCCACAGGAACAGCAGCAGGCCGAGCAGGGTCAGCCCGAACAGGATATTCATGCCCTTTTTCGGCGCAGCTGCGGCTTCCGTTGTGGTCTCTACGCTCATCTTGTTCCTCCACGTATTTTCTTAGTTTTTCTTTTCAACATGTCAGACGCCGATCGCCTGCGTCAGCACTTCCTCGTGCGACGCGCTGCGATAGGTGTGGCTGGCCACCAGCCTGCCCTGCCGGAAAACATGCAGCCGGTCCGCCAGTTCGTAGACTTCGGGCAGATAGGACGAGATCAGGATGATGCCGGCGCCCTGTTCCAGAAGCCGGGCAAACAACCGGTAGATTTCCGCCTTGGTGCCGACATCGACGCCGACCGTCGGTTCGTCAAAGATAAAGAGCTTGGCGCCGTGGCTCAGCCACTTGCCGATGACGATCTTCTGCTGGTTGCCGCCGGACATGGCCGATGCCAGCACGCGGCGGGAGGGCGTCTTGATCTTCAGGTCGTTGATCTGCCGGTCGGCATTCTCGATCTCACGGCGGCGATTGATGGTCAGCCCGCTGGTCAACCGGTCAAAAACCGGCAGGTTTATATTGAGGCCGATTGGCAGATTGAGGCAGAGTCCCTGATCACGGCGGCTTTCCGGCGCCAGCGCGATCCCCAGATCCATCGCCGTGCGTTCGTTGCGGATGTCGACCTTCTGACCCTGCCAGAGGATTTCACCGGCAGAAACCGGCTGGCGGCCATAAAGACCCAAGGCAAATTCGCTGCGGCCAGCGCCGATGAGGCCATAGAGACCGACAATCTCTCCGGCCCGAACAGATAGCGACACATCCTCGAAACCGGGGCCTGACAGGCCGCGTGTCTCCATAATGGTCGCTCCGATCGGCAGGGCTTCCTTGTGGTAGATCTGCTCGATCGTCCGGTTGATCATCATCTTGATCAACTCGGCATCGTTGGTCTCGGCAATCGTGCGCGTGCCGACATGCGTGCCGTCGCGCAGGACCGATACCCGGTCGGCAAGCTCGAACACTTCCTCCATGCGATGGCTGATATAGACGATGGTCACGCCTTCCGCCTGTAGCCGGCGAATAAGCCGGAAGAGCTGCGCCGATTCCTGGCGTGTCAGGTAGGCGGTCGGCTCGTCGAAAATCAGGAATTGCGTGCCACGCATCGCCGCTCGCGCCGTCGCCACCAGCTGCTGCTGGCCGATCGTCAGGTCGCTGAGCACCGCGCCCGCCGGAAGGTTGAAACCGAGGTCGTTCAGAACCGCCTGCGCCGCATCGGTCATCGCCCGCATGCGCATGAGGCCGTTCCGGTTCATCTCGTCGCCAAGGAACATGTTGGCCGCGACCGTCAGATGGCGGCAGAGCACGACTTCCTGATGCACGGCATTGATGCCGCGCGAAATCGCCTCATTGGGCGTGGCAAGCTGCACGGGATTGCCGCACCAGAAAACCTCACCGGCCGTGCGGCGAATGACACCGGTCAAAAGCTTGATCAGCGTCGATTTTCCGGCACCGTTTTCGCCGACGATCGCGTGGATTTCGCCGGACAGGAAGGTGATGTTGGCCGGCTTCAGCGCCTCGACGGCACCGTACTTCTTCTGCAGGCCGCGCAGTTCCAGGATCGGCTGGCCCTTGGGCACGGGATGCTTCGGGCCTTTCTGCGCGCCGTCTTCATTGCGGTGGCTGACATCGTACAGTCCTGTCATGGAAATTTCCTCCCGCCTCGGAATCCGTCGCAACCCGGCAAACCGGGCTGAAACGGACCGAAATCAGATTATGCGGAGACAGGCGGCAGACGGCTCCCTTCGGGAAGAACCGTCTGCCGCCCTGCCCGGATCAGTTGACCTTCGGGTTGAGAAGGGCGTCGATCTTCGGATCAGCCATGTTCGCCTTTGTCACCAGGTTTGCGCCGGTATCGACATTGGCCTCGACCTTTTCCTTCTTGGAAGCGGCGAGCGCGGTCTTGATGCCGTCATAGCCCATGCGATACGGATCCTGCACGACGAGACCGGCCAGAACACCTTCCTTGAGGAAGCCGACTGTCTTTTCGTCGGAGTCGAAGCCGATGACCTTGATTTTGTCGCCGAGCTTGTTTTCAGCGATTGCCTGGCCAACGCCCTGCGCCATGATCAGGTTGGACGCGAACACGCCAACGAGGTTCGGATTGGCAGTGATCAGGTCGGTCATCATGTTGAGGCCGGTGGTTGCCTGGCCGTCGGCATATTTGTCGGCAACAACCTTCAGGCCCGGATATTTCGCGGCGACCTGCTCCATGAAGCCTTCATGGCGCTGATCGAGCGAACCGACGCCCGGCAGGCTGGTGATGATGGCGATTTCGCCCTCTTCCTTGCCGGTTGCTTCCTTGATGGCAGCTGCGAGGCCGTCAGCGGCGATACGGCCGCCCTGAACGTTGTCGGTCGTCAGGAACGAAACGAACGCCTTGGAATCCGCACCGGAATCGATGCCGATGATCGGAACGGCCTTGGCGGCTTCGTCGATCGGCTTGCCGAGCGCCTTGAACTCGGTCGGCGAGATCACGACGGCGGCCGGAGCGCCGGCAACGGCGTTTTCGAGAATGCTGATCTGGCCGTTGATATCGGACTCGGACTGCGCGCCCAGTTCCGGCACGTTGACGCCGAGATCCTTGCCGGCCGCGCGGGCACCGGCCAGAACGATCTGCCAGTAGAACGAGGTCGTATCCTTGACGATGATCGGAATGGTGACGTCCTGCGCGAACGAGGTCACCGGCATCATGGTGGCAAGCACCGCAGCGCCAGCCAGGCTGGTAAAGGCGCGACGGGACAGGATGTTCTTCATAAGGGTCATGGTGTTGTTCTCCTCCAACAGCGTCTTGTTCAGTTCTCCTCCGATCGGACCGTGAGACGCGAGCGGCTCGATCTTTTATCCATAAAAAACATTTAACAAGGGCAAGCTATCTCAGCATTTTCGAAATTGCAAGCTGTTGACGATATCCTTGGTCACTGATTTCCTCCCAATGCCAAGTCTCTGTTTTTTATGAGACATATGAACCGGCCCACCTCCATGGGCCAGTTCCCTGCGTGCTTATCGCACGCGGTACAGTTCCTCGGGACGAACGACGCCCTTCTTCAGGATGATGTTTCCGTACAAACGAAATTCCGTGCTGGCGACGATATAGGCGGCCTTGCGCGAGCGCTCGTAGAAGGCAAAGCGCTCGATCGGCACGACCTTGAAGTCGCCGGCGAGCTCATTCACCAGATCCTGAAACTGCGCGCAAACTTCCGGCACCGCCGTGGGATCGCCGACCACTTCCATCCGCCAGGCGGATTCATCGACAAAGTCATCGAGTGGCATATGCGCCAGGATCGCCTCGGTGATGGAAAGCGCATCGACGCCATCGGCCCGCACGACCGGCGGACCCATCGTGCTCGCCGGATAATTGGCATCGACGACGACGATCTCGTCCCCATGACCCATCGTGCGGATCGCATGCAGCAGCTCCGGCCCGAGCAACGGATGTATTCCCTTGAGCATTCACGTCTTCCTCTTGTTGATCAAAAAGCCGGCTAAACGCGCACGGCCTCTTCCCCGAGTTCCGGCGCCACCAGCGTATGTGCCTCATAGGCCGAAAAGCTGGATGGCGCGAGCGCGGTTTCGGTCAATTCCATGTTGCGCGTCAGGCTCGACGGTTTTGCGGTGCCGAGCAGGACGGACGCCACGATCGGATTCTGCAGCGGAAACTGGATGGCGGGTGCAGCGAGCGGCAGGCCTTGCGACGCAGCGATCGCTTCCATCGCCGCCACCTTGTCCAGAACGTCCTGCGTCGCAGGCAGATAGTCGAAATGCGATCCCGGCACCGGCCCTGTCGCCAGAATCCCGGAGTTGAACACACCACCCACGACGAGCGACGTCTTCTTCTTTTCGCAGAGTGGCAGGAGTTCAGCAGTCGCCGACCGATCCAGCAGCGTATACCGCCCGGCAAGCAGGATGCAGTCGAGATCGGCTTGCGCCATCACATCGAGGCAGACCGGAACCTCGTTGACGCCCAGCCCGTAAGCGGAAATCACACCGGAGGATTTCAGTTCGTCCAGTGCCTTCAAGCCGCCGTCGAACAATTGCTTCAGATAGACGGCATTCTGCTTGGCACCATGCGTGTAGACGCCAATGTCATGCACGAAGAGGATATCGATGCGGTTCAACCCAAGCCGGGCATAGCTGAAATCCACCGACCGCATGATGCCGTCATAGGAATAATCGTAATCGGTCTCGAAGGGCAGCGGATCGACGAAGCCGTAACTCGGCACCTGATCGTCGGGCACCGGCCGCTGGATCCGGCCGACTTTAGTCGACAGGACATAGCTGCCTTTCGGCTTGTCCCGCAGGAAATCGCCCACCCGCCGCTCGGCCAGGCCGAAGCCATACCAGGGTGCGGTATCGACGAACCGGATGCCGGATTCCCAGGCCGCATCCAGCGTCGCCATGGCGACGTCATAGGGGCAGGCGCGGTACATGCCGCCCAGCGGCGCGGTGCCGAAACTGTATTCGGTGACGGAGAGATCCGTCCGGCCGATCTTTCTGGTCTGCATTACATGTCTCCTCCGCTCCGACGGGATCCGTCAGAGTGTCGCGCCCAGGTGCCAGGGGACGAATTCGTTGTCGCCGTAACCGAACAGTTCGCTCTTGGTCTTCTTGCCGGATGCGGTATCGATGATCAGGTCGAAAATCTGGCGCCCCTTTTCGGCAATGGTCGCCTCTCCCGTGGCGATCGTGCCGCAATCGATATCCATGTCCTCTTCCATCGCGTTGTAGAGCGCGGTGTTGCTCGTCAGCTTGATCGACGGGCACGGACGCGAGCCGAAACAGCTGCCGCGACCAGTGGTGAAGGTAATCACATTGGCGCCGCCGGCGACCTGTCCCGTGGCCGAGACCGGGTCGTAACCGGGCGTATCCATGAACACCAGCCCATGCTCCGTCACGCGTTCCGCATAGTTGTAGACCGCCGTCAGCGGCGAGCGGCCGCCCTTGGCGACAGCACCGAGCGACTTCTCGAGGATCGTCGTCAAACCGCCACGCTTGTTGCCGGGGGACGGATTGTTGTCCAGCGAAGCGCCATGCATCTCGACATACTCTTCCCACCAGGAAATCAGCCCGTCCAGCTTTTCGGCCACGCCGTCATTGACCGCACGACTGCGCAGCAGGTGCTCGGCGCCATAGATTTCAGAGGTTTCCGACAGGATTGCCGTCCCACCGGCACCGGCGAGAATATCGACAGCGATACCCAGCGCCGGATTGGCGGTGATGCCCGAAAGCCCGTCCGAGCCACCGCACTGCAGGCCGACGATGATTTCGCTGACCGGGATGGCAATCCGCCGTGCCGTGCCGACTTCGGCAGCGATTTCCTCCAGCACGCCAAGAGCCCGGGCGACGGCGCGGCGTGATCCGCCGGCATCCTGGATGTTGAAATGGCGCTTTGCCGCGCCCGCACCGCTCTGACCGTAAAGCGTCAGCTGATTGACCTCACAGCCGAGGCCGACCATCAGCACTCCGCCGAAATTCACATGGCGGGTATAGCCTGCCAGCGTCCTGTGAAGGTTTTTCATGCCGTCGCCGGTCGAACTCATGCCGCAGCCCTGATCGTGGACAATCGGCACGAAACCGTCGATACCCTCGTAGCGCGGCAGGATGACCTTGTTGGCCTCGTCGGCGATGGCGCGACAGACCGTGGTGGAACAGTTGACGCTGGCGATGATGCCGATGAAATTGCGCGTCGCCGCACGTCCATCAGCACGGCGATAACCCATGAAGGTCCGCGCCTTGTCGGCACCGCTTGCCGCTTCCGGCGGAACGGGCGCACCGATCGACAGGCGGTCCTGATCAAAGGCGAGATTGTGGGAATGAACGTGATCACCCGGCGCGATCTCGACCGTCGCACGGCCGATCGCCTGCCCGTATTTCACCACCGGTTCGCCGACATGGATCGGCTGAATGGCCACCTTGTGGCCGGGATCGATCTTGCCTGAAGCGCGGACGCTGCCCGGTAGCTCGCCGCCCGGCTCGATGGCAAGTGAAGCAACGGCGACATTGTCGTCCGGCGACAGAACGATGAAGGAAGGTGCGGTCACCCTTGGTCTCTCCCGTCAGGATTTTATCGGGATGAACATGGTCATCCATTTTTGTCTTTTATCCACAATAGACAGTTTCGCGTCAATGGGTATTATGCAGACGCAACGGGCGCAGCAAGATGGCAATGCGTCCGGAAAAATAAAATCAGGGATGAAACAACCATGACAGGACAGCACGCAGGCCAAGACAGGATGGGACGGAGCGGCTAGAGAAGCGGCGCGACCAGCGTTTTAACGCTTTCGTTGACAGAAACCCGAGACCCGTCGGCACCAACATGGCCAAACAGAACACCGTCTTCAAGGACGCCTTCAACCGCTGCCTCAAGCTCCTGGCGGAGACCGCGACATTGCCCTCTGAACCGGAACTCGGAACGACGCTGGGCGTCAGCCGCACAACGATCCGCGCCATCCTGACCCGCATGGAAGAACTGCAGTTGATCGCTTGGGACAAGCGGACCAAGGTGGTGTTGCGCCAGCCGAAACCCGAAGATTATTTCCCGGTCGCCGAGACCGATTCGCTGTCGGATATCATCGAGCGCAGTTTCATGCGCCGGATTCTGGCCGGTGGCGCCGAGCCGGGCATGCAGATCAACGAACTGGAACTGGCCCGCGACATCGGCACCGGCACCACCAGCGTGCGCGAATTCCTGATCCGTTTCAGCCGTTTCGGCCTGATCGAGAAGCGCCCGAACAGCCACTGGATCCTGAAGGGATTTACCCGCGAATTTGCGCTGGAGCTGACGGAAGTGCGCGAAATGTTCGAGCTGCGCTCGGCCGCGAGCTTCGTGGCGCTTCCGCCCGACCACCCCGCCTGGGGCGATCTTGACCGGATCGAGGCGCTGCACCACGAAATCCTCGCCGACATCGACAATCGCTACAAGGAGTTCTCGGAACTCGACGAGCGCTTCCACCTGCTGGTTCACACCTCCTCCAGCAACCGCTTCATCGTCGATTTCTACGACATCATCACCATCGTCTTCCACTATCACTACCAGTGGAACAAGGCGAATGCGCGCGAGCGCAACGCCAGGGCGCTGGAGGAACACCTGGATTATATCGCCGCCCTTCGCTCAGGCGATCCCGCCCGCGTCGAAATCGCCTGCCGGGCGCATCTGAAGTCCGCCCGCGAAACCCTGCTCCAGTCCATTCAATAGCCGGATTCAACAGCATCATGATCACACCCATTGTCCAGTTCGGAACCAGTCGATTCCTTCAAGCCCATGCCGACCTCTTCGTCAGCGAAGCGCTCGAAACAAGCGAAGCAGTGGGCAAGATCACGGTCGTGCAAACGACCGGTTCGGCAGAACGGGCGGGACGGCTGAAAGCGCTGGCGAATGGCTTCCCTGTCATCGTGCGCGGAATAGAGAATGGCAGCGAAGTGGATCGGACGATCCAGGTCACCAGTGTCGGACGAGCGCTATCGACGACAGCCGATTGGGACGAAGTCCGCCGGATCGTTGTCGAAGAAGCGGAAATTCTGATCTCCAATACCGGCGACACTGGCTACAATGTAGGTGATGAAGATCTGAGCGGAGCCGTTCCCGCTTCCTTTCCGGGCAAGCTGCTGCTTCTGCTCGAAGCCCGCTTTCGCACCAACAGTCGCCCGATGACCATCCTTCCCTGCGAACTCGTCGCGCGAAACGGCGATACGCTCAAGGCGGTCATCCTCAACCTTCAGAACGAACGGATCGCCGACACAAGATTTGCCGATTGGCTTTCAACGCAGGTTGTCTGGGCCAATACGCTGGTTGACCGGATCGTATCCGAACCGCTCGAACCCGCCGGCGCTGTGGCCGAACCCTATGCGCTCTGGGCGATCGAGAACCAGCCCGGACTGAAACTGCCCTGCCGGCATGCGTCCGTGCTGCTGGTCGACGACCTCACGCCTTACGAGAAACTGAAACTCCACATCCTCAATCTCGGCCATACCGTGCTGGCCGATATCTGGCTGAAGACCGGACGGCCGCAGGACGAAACGGTCAAGGCCATTCTCAAGGATGCGGATATCCTGTCTCGGCTTATGCGGATTTATGAAAGCGAGGTCATCCCGGGTTTTGCCGCCAAGGGTCTTGGGACGGAGGCGAAGGAATATGTCTCGCTGACTCTGGACCGGTTCCGCAATCCGTTCCTAGAACACCGGATCCGCGACATCGCCAATCATCACGCCGAGAAGATCGTCCGGCGCATCGCCGATTTTCAAGCGTGGAGCCCGGATGTCCCGATGCCGATCCTTTCCGGCATCGTCAAGGCCGGCTGATCAATAGCCGGCGACAGGCTTGGCATAGCCGCCACTGCCGGACAAGAAATCCTCGCGCAACCGTTCGGTGGCAGCGACCAGCAGCGTCACATCCGTGCCGATCGCCATGAACGTGGCACCCATGTCGCGGTAGCTCCGGGCCTGGGCGGGATCGAGCGTCATGATGCCCCGCGCCTTTCGAGCCTTCCTGATGCGCGCGAAAGCATCGACGATCGCCGCCGTCACCTCGGGATGACCAGGCTGGCCAAGATAGCCCATATCGGCGGCGAGATCGGACGGGCCGATGAATAGGCCGTCGATACCATCCAGCGCCGCGATCTCATCCAGCGCCGCAAGGCCGGCGCGGCTTTCGATCTGGACGATCAGGCAGATTTCGTCATTCGCCGTCTGCAGGTAATCACCGATCCGACTGAACTGCGAGGCCCGGCCGAGTGCCGCACCGACACCGCGCACGCCATGCGGCGGATAACGGACGGCCCGCACCAGAGCCTGCGCCTGTTCGACGCTTTCGACCATCGGGATCAGCAGCGTCTGCGCCCCGGTATCGAGAATCTGCTTGATCATCCAGGTTTCTCCGACCGGCAGCCGCACCATCGGATGGCTGCCCGAGCGCGACACCGCCTGAATCTGAGCAGACAGCAAGGGCAGATCGTTCGGCCCATGCTCGCCATCGATCAGCAGCCAGTCATACCCGCTACCCGAAACCACCTCCGCCGCATAGGCACTCGCCAGCGCCACCCACAGACCAAGCTGGAACTTCTCCTCGCGGATCGCGGCCTTGAAGGTGTTTTTCGGGGCTGGCATCGATTTTTCTCCCTGCGTCGTCAGGCGTGTACTTAAGACGGCTGGGGACGGACTGTGAAGCTATTTCCGGCGTGACGGACCCGCAAATTATGACCCTTTGGGAGGAGCGTTTTAAGCGCTGAAGTGAAGACGTGTGCCGAGATGCATCCCCATCCTCCGTCATTCCTGTGCGCGTCACAGGAATCCAGCCGCCCAAGTCCTTGGGCGAAATAGTCTTTTGACCCGACGGACGTCGGGTCGCTGGATCCCCGCCACGAGGGCGAGGATGACGGTGAGTGGGCAGGATCTCCGCCAAACAACTGCCGTATAAAACAAAAAAAGCCGGCGGAACTTCCCCGCCGGCCTCGTTCAATTCAAAAATCGCCAGATCAGGCAATGCCGCCGAGGCAGACATATTTGACTTCGACGAATTCCTCGATGCCGTATTTCGAGCCTTCGCGGCCGAGGCCGGAGAGCTTGACGCCACCGAACGGTGCTTCCGCCGTCGAGATCAGGCCGGTATTGACGCCGACCATGCCGTATTCCAAGGCCTCGGCGACGCGGAAGACGCGCGACAGATCCTTGGCGTAGAAATAGGAGGCAAGGCCGAATTCGGTGTCGTTCGACTGTTCGATGACATCCGCCTCATCCGTGAAGCGGAACAGCGGCGCCAGCGGGCCGAAGGTTTCCTCGCGCGCGACGGCCATATCCTTCGTCACATCGGCAAGAATCGTCGCTTCGAAGAAGGTGCCGCCCAGCGCATGCTTCTTGCCGCCCTGAACAATGCGCGCACCCTTGCCGACGGCGTCGGCGATATGCTCCTCGACCTTGGCGAGTGCCGCCTTGTCGATCAGCGGGCCGAGGATGACGCCTTCGTCGAAACCGTTGCCAGTCTTCAGCTTGCCGACGGCAGCCGCCAGTTTTTCCGCAAACGCACCATAGACGCCATCCTGCACGTAGATGCGGTTGGCGCAGACGCAGGTCTGGCCGTTGTTGCGGTATTTGGCGATCAGCGCGCCTTCGACGGCCGCATCGAGATCGGCATCGTCAAAGACGATGAACGGTGCGTTGCCGCCCAGTTCCAGACCGAGTTTCTTGATGGTCGGGGCGCTCTGCTTGTAGAGTTCCATGCCGATTTCGGTCGAGCCGGTAAAGGTCAGCTTGCGCACGGTCGGGTTGGAGGTCATTTCGGCGCCGATCGCAGCGGCCGAACCGGTGATGACGCTGAATAGGCCCTTGGGCAGGCCGGCGCGTTCCGCCAGGATGGCGATGGCGATGGCCGAATAGGGCGTCTGCGAAGCCGGCTTTAGCACCATGGCGCAACCGGCGGCAAAGGCCGGGCCAGCCTTTCGGGTGATCATCGCATTCGGGAAGTTCCACGGCGTGATCGCCGCGACGACGCCGATCGGCTGCTTCATCACCAGGATGCGCTTGTCGGGCTGATGGCCAGGAATGATATCGCCATAGATACGGCGGCCTTCTTCGGCAAACCAGTCGATGAAGCTCGCGCCATAGACGATTTCGCCGGTAGCTTCCGCGAGCGGCTTGCCCTGCTCCAGCGTCAGGATGCGGCCGAGATCGTCCTTGTTCTCGATCATCAGCTCGAACCATTTGCGCAAGATTGCGCAACGGTCCTTGGCGGTGCGGGTGGCCCAGCTCTTCTGCGCGATCCGGGCAGCCTCGATAGCAGCCTTCGTTTCAGCAGCACCGAGCTTCGGCACCAGGCCGATGATCTCGCCGGTCGCGGGATTGTTGACCTCGATCGCGTTTTTCGGATCGGCCTCGATCCACTCGCCCCCGATCAAAGCAGCCTGGCGGAACAGCGAAGGGTCTTTCAGGGACACGGTCATCGGCAGCAATCCTTTGCTTGGAAAAAATCTACAGAACTTATACAAGTTTTTTCAGTTTCTTCA
This sequence comes from Rhizobium sp. Leaf453, assembly GCF_001425605.1. Taxonomy (GTDB): domain Bacteria; phylum Pseudomonadota; class Alphaproteobacteria; order Rhizobiales; family Rhizobiaceae; genus Pararhizobium. The sequence goes on from NZ_LMRG01000027.1 coordinate 77,732, forward strand.
ATCACTTGGAATCGTCTTTATCTTGGCGAATTGAAGCCAATCTCCAGAAATCGGGCCGTTTGTCATCGCAAGAGAAACAGTCCATCTCCAAAACGCGGTCTAGTGAGAACCTACCTGATCTTTATATACGGACTGCGTCCGTCTTTCGGACACGAACTTTCAATGTCCAATCTCCCGAGACAGGAACAAGCCATGAAAACCGCCAGCAATCATCGTCAGGCCGATTATCCCATCGAGCCGAGCTTTCTCAACCGTTGGTCCCCGCGCGCTTTCACCGCCGAAACCATTTCCGAAACCGAACTTCTGACCATTCTCGAAGCCGGCCGCTGGGCGCCTTCGGCGTTCAATTCGCAGCCCTGGCGCTTCGTCTATGCACTGCGTGATACGCCGGAATGGGACAAGCTCTTCCCCATCCTCGTCGAGTTCAATCAGGGCTGGGCGAAGTCCGCCTCTGCGCTCGTCATCATGATCTCGAAAACGCACTTTACTGCGCCCGGTTCCGATGAAGCCAAGCTTTCGCATAGCCACAGCTTCGACACTGGTGCCGCTTGGGGTGCGATCGCCCATCAGGCCCAGCTTCTCGGCTTCCAGGCCCATGGCATGACCGGCCTCAATTTCGACAAGGCCATCGAAATTCTCGGCCTGCCGGAAGGTTACCGCGTCGAAGCCGCCGCTGCCATTGGCCGTCTCGGCGACAAGGCCCAGCTGCCCGACTATCTGCAGGCTCGCGAAACGCCAAGCCCGCGCCGGGCGCTTTCCGAACTCGCCTTCAACGGCACGTTCAAGGCAGACTGATAAGCCTGCCACTCACGCCCACCGTCATCCTCGCCCTTGTGGCGGGGATCCAGCGGCCCGACGTCCGTCGGGTCAAAAAACTCTTTCAGCTCAAGAACATGAGCTTGTTGGATTCCTGTGACAAGCACAGGAATGAGGGAAGAGATGGTTACCGCAGATTGCCCGAGGTGACTTTCAAAATCTCCAGAAATAACTTTATAAAAGCAAAATGGCGCCTTTCGGCGCCATTTCTATTTCCACGGATGCAACGCCCGATCAGACGTCCAGGTTGGCGACGCTCAAGGCGTTTTCCTGGATGAAGTCGCGGCGCGGCTCCACCTCGTCGCCCATCAGACGCGAGAACAGTCCGTCGGCATCGGTCGCGTCGTTGACCTTGACCTGCAACAGGGAGCGAACGTTCGGATCGAGCGTCGTTTCCCAGAGTTGTTCGGCATTCATTTCGCCGAGACCCTTGTATCGCTGCATCGTCAGGCCCTTGCGGCCGCTGGCGAAGATGGCGTCCAGCAGGGCACGCGGGCCGCTGATTTCCAGCGCGCTGTCCTTGCGCCGCAGGATCGGCGGAACACCATAGATTTCCTTGAGCCGTGGTGTCAGTTGGTCGATATGGCGGGCATCGGACGATCCGATCAACGCCATATCCAGCGAGGCGACTTCCTTGACGCCGCGAACCATGCGCTCGAAACGCAATCCGCCGTCACCGGCAACCACCGCGGTCCAGCCGCGTTCGGTTTCCTCGGCGATCAGATCAAGCCGCTTGGCAACTTCGGCAGCCGTTGCCTCCGATTGCACCTGGTTGTTGTTCAATTCCGGATTGAGAGCGCCGGCAATCGCCGCCTGCTCGACGACCGAGCGGCTGTAACGGGAATGCAGGCCTTCGACCAAGGTGCGCAGGCGCAGCGCATCGACGATCACCTCGCGCAGGTCCAGCCCGACCCGGACCTCGCCGGAGCCAAGCTCAAGCGCTGCATCCTCAAGACCCATCGAAATCAGGTATTCCTCAAGCGCCGGCTCGTTCTTCAGATATTGCGAAGACTTGCCGCGCGCCACCTTATAAAGCGGCGGCTGGGCAATGTAGAGATGACCGCGTTCGATCAGTTCCGGCATCTGCCGGAAGAAGAAGGTCAGAAGCAGGGTGCGGATATGGGCGCCGTCGACGTCAGCATCGGTCATGATGATGATCTTGTGATAACGCAGCTTTTCCGGATTGAACTCGTCCTTGCCGATCGAGGTACCGAGTGCCGTGATCAGCGTGCCGATTTCCTGGCTCGACAGCATCTTGTCGAAGCGGGCGCGCTCAACGTTGAGGATCTTGCCGCGCAGCGGCAGGATCGCCTGGTTTTCGCGCGAACGGCCCTGTTTTGCCGAGCCGCCTGCGGAGTCCCCTTCCACCAGGAAGAGTTCTGACTTCGCCGGATCGCGCTCTGAACAGTCGGCCAGCTTGCCGGGCAGCGAGGAAATGTCGAGCGCACCCTTGCGGCGCGTCAGTTCGCGCGCCTTGCGGGCGGCTTCGCGCGCGGCGGCGGCCTCGACCACCTTGCCGACGAGGATCTTTGCGTCCCCTGGATGCTCTTCCAGCCAGACGCTGAGGGCTTCGTTGACCAGGCTTTCGACAACCGGACGGACTTCAGAGGACACCAGCTTGTCCTTGGTCTGCGACGAGAATTTCGGGTCCGGGACCTTGACCGAGAGAACCGCCGTCAGGCCTTCACGGCAATCTTCGCCGGTCAGCGTCACCTTTTCCTTTTTCATGATGCCGGAGCTGTCACCATAGGAAATGATCTGACGGGTCAGCGCGCCACGAAAGCCGGCCATATGCGTGCCGCCGTCGCGCTGCGGGATGTTGTTGGTGAAGCAGAGCACGTTCTCGTGATAGCTGTCGTTCCACCACATCGCGACTTCGACGGTGATGCCGTCCTTTTCGCCACGAATGGCGACAGGCTTGGTCACCAGCGGCTTCTTGGCGCGGTCGAGATAGGCGACGAAGGCCTCGAGGCCACCATCATAGATCATCTCGGTTTCGCGAATGTCGGAATGCCGCCTGTCGGTGAGCAGGATGCGAACGCCCGAATTGAGGAAGGCGAGCTCGCGCAGGCGATGCTCCAGCGTTCCGTAATCGAACTCGATCATCGTGAAGGTTTCGCTGCTCGGCAGGAAGGTCACTTCCGTACCGGTCTCGCCATTGCTGTCGCCGATGGTCTTGAGGGGTGCATCGGCAACGCCATGGGTGAAGTTGATTTCGTGGACTTTGCCCTGGCGCTTGATCTTGAGCTTCAGCTTGACCGAGAGCGCGTTGACGACGGAGACACCGACGCCGTGCAGACCACCGGAGACCTTGTAGGAATTCTGGTCGAACTTACCGCCGGCATGCAGCTGCGTCATGATGACTTCGGCAGCCGAAATGCCCTCGCCCGAGTGGATATCGGTCGGGATGCCACGGCCGTTGTCGGTGACGGTGACGGAACCATCGGCATTGAGCGTCACGGTGACGATGTCGGCATGGCCGGCCAGCGCCTCGTCGATCGCGTTGTCGACGACTTCGTAGACCATGTGATGCAGGCCGGAACCGTCGTCGGTGTCGCCGATATACATGCCAGGCCGCTTGCGGACAGCGTCGAGGCCCTTCAGGACCTTGATGGAATCGGCGCCATATTCGGCATTCGCGCCGGCTTCGGTTTCAGGCAGATCGGTCATACGGATATTGGTCTTTCCAGGTTCTCGTGCCACATTTCGAGTAGTCCGATTCCGTGCGAATCAGACCTTGATGGCCTTCCCCGAATATAGGGATTTTGTCGATAGTTCCAAATCCCGTGCCGCCCGAAAGCGGCATAAATCAGGGGATTTCACACTTCCTTATCAGGAAAACGGGCTTTTTCCAAAACATCTTCCAGAAGGCGGATGGTTTCGCCGGACAGGCCGCGAATTCGCCCTGCCAGCCGGTTGGCGAAGGCCGTATGCGCTGGCGACAATCCCGACGTATCGAGCACGGCCTTGGGGTCGGAAAGTGCGGCAATGCCGAAGAGTTCGTCGGCATCATCCCAGATGACATGGAAATATCCGGCCACCCTTTGCAGGAATTCGAAGCTCGGCGCGCCGCGCTTGCCATGTTCGAGCGCAGAAAGATAGGCGGGGGAAACACCGATGGCGGCCGCCATCTGTTTCTGCGAGATGCCCCTCTCGGCCCGCAGCCGATGCATCGCCTCGCCGAACGGCGTCATGGCGACGGACCCCTTTTCGACAGGCGCACATAGAGCGCGCCGTCACCACCATGATTGCGGGCCGCCGGTTCATAGGACGAGATCAGCATGCGGAACTCGGGCAAGGCAAACCACATCGGCACCGCACGCTTCAGCGCGCCGTCACTGCCGAGCGAGGTACCCTTTCCGGTGATGACCAATACGTGTCTCAGACCGCGATCATGGGCGCGCATCAGGAAATGCAGCAGGAAACCATGCGCCTCGCTCTGGATCATGCCATGCAGGTCGATCCGCGCCTCAATGGCCAGATGCCCCTTGGCGAGCTTGCGCTTCACGGGCTTTTCCAGCGGATGATGAACCTTTGCGGTTTTCTTGGGGGCCTCGACCGGCGCTTCGCCAAAAGCCTCCAGCAGCGACTTGCCTTCACGGATCGCCGGCATCACCATTTTTTCCGGCACCGGTTCAGGCTTCGGTTCTTCGAAGTCGGCAAACTCTTCCATCCGGCCCGGAAGCGGGCGCGTGGTGCGGGCGACCTTGCCCCAGAGAATCCTGTCCTCGCCGCTGAGCGTTTTTCCCTTAGCCATGGCCGTATCGTGCCGCCGCGGCCTTCGGGATGAAAATGAAAAAGTCCGCATCGTTGCGGACAGCACCGGCCAGTCTTCCGGCCTCGTCGCCGGAGCCGGTGAAGATATCACCGCGCGCCGGCCCGACGATCGCCGAGCCGGTGTCGAGCGCCAGCATCAGCCGGCGAAACGGACGGCCGCCCTCGATCGAGGTCAGGCTGTCGCTGGAAATGAAGAAGGGCGTGCCGAACGTATGGATCAGCCGGTCGACGGCAAGTGAGCGCCCGGGCTCCAGCGCGACCTTGGCGGCGGCCACCGGTCCAAGCCCGGTATCATCCACTGCCGCCTCGCGGAAGAAGATGAAGGATCGATTGTGCCAGAGAACCTCGTCGGCCTCATCCGGATGATCGTCCAGCCACTGCTTGATCGTCTGCATCGAAACCGTTGCCGCATCGATCTTGCCGCGATCGATCAGCAGCCGGCCAGTCGCCGAAAAGTAATGCCCGGTCTTGGCCGCGTAGGTGACCCGCGTCATCGATCCATCGGGAAAGACCAGCCGGGCGGCGCCCTGAACATGCGCGAAGAAGACATCCGTCTTGGATTTCGCATAAGCGATCTCCAGTCCGCGTCCGGCAAGATAGCCTTGCTCGATCGCCTTGCGGTCGGGGTATTCGTCGATAACACCGTCGGTCATCTGGCCGAAGGCAAAATAGGGGTCCATGCCCTCCGGCCGGTTGCCGTCGTCGATATCGACGAGATCGTCCGGTCGGCGATAGAATGGGAAGCGGAATGTCTCATCCTTCGTCGCGCTGACCCGAACTTCCGGCTCGAAGAAGGCGGTGACGAAACCGGGCTTGCCATCGTGACGGACGATTCTGAAGGGAACGAACTGCTCTTCGAAGAAAGCTATCGCACCTGCTGCGTTGCCCTGGTCAACATGACGGGCCGCCGCATAGGCTGGCATCAGGTCAGCGGATGAGATGCCCAGTGACGCAGTCTTGTGCGGCTTGACGGTTGTCACTTGCTGGCGACAGCGCTCGAGCGCGGACAGAAGCGGGGACGGATCGTCGGCATGCCAACCGGGAAGGTCGGAAAATTCGACCCGTTGCAAATCGAAATCCATCGCCGCCAGTCCCGTATCCGCGCCCCGTAATCGTGTCAGATCAGTTTTCCGATTCCGTCGCGATCAGCTTCCAGTTCGGATCGCGCGAGCGGGTATCCCGGGAGAAGGTCCAGAGGTCGTTCACCTCGGAGACGGCCTCGGCGTCGCCGTCGACGATCGCGCCGGCCTTGTCATAGGTTGCCGAAATCAGCTGGCTGACGATGCGCACCGTAATACTCGCCTCGCTGTCCTTGACCTCGGCATGGACCAGATCCGCCTTCTCGATGCCGACAAAGGTGGACTTGACCAGTTCGCCCTTGTTTTCCCGCTCGGAAATGGCCGCATCGAAGCCTTCATAGACTTCGCGCGACAGGAGATCCTTCAACCGCTTGCGATCACCGTCGGCGAACGCCATGACGATCATCTCGTATGCCGCCTTGGCGCCATTGACGAATTCCTTCGGGTCGAAACCCGGATCGGCATCCACGAGACGACGCAGCCCGTCATTCAGCGGCGTGCCCGCCTTGGTGAATGCATCGATTGCCGCATAACGCGAAATCTCTTCGCCCGCGCCGTCGCGTCGGGGCAATTGCACGACCTTGCCGGATGCTTCGGGGCCATCGGCTGCATCCCGCGGCGAATAGGGGTCCATCGGCGGGCGTTCGTTGCCCGTCCTTTTGCCCAGCACACTGCGCAGTTGAAGAAAGATGATCACCGCAGCGACCAGGAAAAATAATGTGACGAAGTCGAAAGAGCCCATTTCCACCCAGAACCGCTGTTAATATGCCGTGCGATCATCCCATATAGTCTGCATGGCCCGATCATTCAAATGGCTATATCACTTCTTTGCAATTGCCGGTCCTCTTCGGACCTCATCATTTCACCCTGAATGGAAACCATGCGTGCTCTGATCATTCCCATCCTTTTCCTGCTGATGCCGCTTGCGGAGATTGCCGCCTTCATTTTCGTCGGCCGCGAGGTCGGTGTCGGTACGACACTTCTTCTGGTCCTTGCGAGCGCCGTCGTTGGCGCCGTGCTGCTGCGCATCCAGGGATTTGGCGTCTTGAGAAAAATCCAGCAGGCATCCCAGGCCGGCGGCGATCCCGGGCGCCAACTGGTGCATGGCGTCATGATCGTCATTGCTGCCTTCCTGCTGATCATCCCCGGCTTCATCAGCGATATCATCGGCCTTCTGCTCTTCATTCCGGCGATCCGCGATCTCGGCTGGTCGCTGATCAAGAGCCGCCTGACCATCGTGACGACGGGCGCCAGCCCGTTCTCGCGCGGCCCGCAACCCGACCAGGGCGCATGGCGGCGATCTTCCGGGCCGCAGGTCATCGATCTCGATGACGACGAGTTTTCGCGCAGCGAAGGCCACGGCAAAGCCGATCCAAACGAGCGCGACCGGTTGAAGTGACGGGGGTTGGCCGGGTTGTAAGGCCTTTCGCTAAATGCTAGATGGCGTCAGCAATTCATGTCCGAAGGAAAAGGCCTTATGACCGATACCGCAACCACACCGAATGGCGGCGCTGCTGAAAGCCCGTCCCTGAACATCCTGGCCCAGTACATCAAGGACCTTTCCTTTGAAAACCCGGGTGCGCCGCGTTCGCTTCAGGCACGCGACAAGGCTCCGTCGATCAATATCAACGTCAACGTCAACGCCAATCCGCTTTCGGAAACCGAGTTCGACGTCATCCTGACACTGAACGCCGAAGCCAAGGATGGTGACAAGACCGTATTCAACGTCGAGCTGGCCTATGGCGGCGTCTTCCGCGTTGCCGGCTTCCCGCAGGAGCACATGCTGCCGCTGCTCTTCATCGAGTGCCCGCGCCTGCTCTTCCCGTTCGCCCGTCAGATCGTTTCCGACGCGACGCGCAACGGCGGCTTCCCGCCGCTGATGATCGACCCGATCGATTTCGCCCAGATGTTCACGCAGCGCATGGCCGAAGAAAAGGTTCGTTCGCAGGTTTCGGCGAACACCAACTGACCCCTGTCGATCAGAACAAGCCTTTCAATGCCCGGTCCTCGACCGGGCATTTTCATTTCGGCGAACCGTATTTCGCCCAGATTGCTTTCTGACCCATCTTGGCCACCAGCGCGGCATGCGCCTCGCTTTCCTGCTCGCTCAACCGCGGAGCCAGTGAACGCGGACGCTGACCGGTCGTGACAACGACATCGTCTGCCTCCGTCGCCTGACCCCGACTGTCGCCGCTCTGCAGGCCGAAGGTCGTCTGCCGTCCACCAATCAGCTCGATATAAACTTCCGCCAGCAACTCGGAGTCGAGCAGCGCGCCGTGCTTGGTGCGGTGCGAGTTGTCGACGCCATAGCGGCGGCAGAGCGCATCGAGCGAATTCGGTCCCATCGGATGCTTGCGGCGGGCAAGCGCCAGCGTATCCGTCACCATGTCATTGGTCACCGGCGGCCGGCCAAGACGCGCGAACTCGGCATTGATGAAGCCCATGTCGAAGGTCGCGTTGTGCGCCACCCAACGGGCATCACCGAAAAAGTCGATCAGATCCTCGACAATCTCGGCAAAGGTCGGCTTGTCCTTCAGGAACTCGTCGGTGATGCCGTGAACGGCAAGCGCGTCCGGATGGACCTGCTTGTCGACCGGGTTGATATAGACGTGAAAGGTGCGGCCAGTCGGAAAGTGATTGTCGAGCTCGATGCCGCCAATTTCGATGACGCGATCCTGCTTGTTGTCGAGGCCCGTCGTTTCCGTATCGAAGATGATCTCGCGCATCATGACCTCTCTTGCTGTGTCAATGTCCGGACGATCGCCGCCGCCTGGTCGCGGGCCGAATCAAGTCCATGGCCGGTATCGATGATGTAATCGGCTTTCGCCCGTTTTTCAGCATCGGGAACCTGGCGCGACAGGATCAGGGCGAATTTTTCCGCCGTCATCCCCGGTCTTTTCATCACCCGATCCTTCTGGATCTCCGGATCACAGGTGACAACGGCGACCGCATCGACACGGTCCTGCCCGTTCGTTTCGAACAGAAGCGGGATATCGAGCAACACGAGCGGCGCGCCGGCGGCTTGGTGATGCGCGAGAAACGCTTTCTCTTTTTCCCGCACCAGCGGATGCACGATGGCTTCGAGTGTCTTGAACAGCGACGGATCGGCGGCAAGCTGGCGGGACAGTTCCGACCTATCGACCTTGCCTTCAGATGTAGCTCCGGGAAAGGACACCCCGATCGGTGCGACCGCTTCTCCCTGATAGAGCGCATGTACAACCGCATCCGCATCGTTCACGGGAACACCAAGCTCGGCGAACATTGCCGCCGTTGTGGACTTGCCCATGCCGATCGATCCGGTGAGGCCAAGGACAATCATGCGTGGCTGGCCATGTCGTTGATGATGATCTGCCGAAGGGTCGCATCGACAGTCGGTCGCTGTCCGAACCATTTTTCGAAACCGGGCGCCGCCTGATGCAGAAGCATCCCCAGACCATCGACAATGGTGAAACCCTGCGCCTCGGCCTGCGCGAGGATCGGCGTCTTCAGCGGCACATAGACGATATCGGTGACAACACTGCCGAACCGCATCCGGGTGAAGTCGATCTGCGGCACGTCCGTCCCGTCCATACCGAGCGACGTCGTGTTGATGAACAGGCCGGCGTCCTGCATCACTTCGGCAATGGCTTCCATCGGCTGCGCATGAACGGTCCGCCGCCCGAAGCGGTCTCCAAGCTCCTGCGCCCGCGCCACTGTACGATTGACCACATGGATGGTTTTCACGCCGCGATCCCGCACCGCCTGGATGATGGCACGGCTGGCGCCACCTGCCCCGAGCACGACGGCGGTGGAACAGCTGTCCCATCCTGGTGCCCGCTCATCGAGATTGGCGGTGAAACCATGGCCATCCGTGTTGGTCGCGTTGATCTTACCGTCCTCGACCCACAGCGTGTTGCTCGCGCCGAGTTCGGTGCTGAGTTCGTCCGGTCGGTCGGCCAGAGAGAAAGCCAGTTCCTTGTGCGGGATGGTGACATTGCCGCCCCTGAAACCGGAACTGCCATCCCGCAACGCATTGATGAAATCGGGAAACGACGCCGGCGCGACTTCCTGCGCCCGGTAGCTGCCCTCGATTCCGAGCTGTTTCAGCCAGTATCCATGGATCAACGGCGAGCGCGAATGCTTGATCGGATAGCCCGTAACGAAGGCATGGTTAACAAATGTTTCACGTGAATCACGCATCGATCACCCCCAACTCTCGGAGCTTGGCAAGAAGCGGCAACATCGGCAGGCCGAGGATCGTGAAGTAATCCCCCTCGATCCCGTCGAACAGCTGGATGCCCTCTCCCTCCAGCTGATAGGCGCCGACGCTCGACAGCGCCTTGTCGCCAACGCGAGCGAGATGCCGGTCGATGAAATCCGCCGTCAGTGCCCGCACCGACATTTTCGCTGAAGACACATGTTTCCAGAGGACATCATTATCCCGCGTCAGAACGATTGCGCTGTTCAGTTGATGGACGGCTCCGGAAAGCGAGAGCAGATGGCGGCGCGCTTCGTCCATATCCCGTGGCTTGTGATAGACGCGCGGGCCGAGCGACATGGTCTGGTCCGAACCGATGACGAGATGTCCGGGAAAGTCCTGCCCGACATTCTTGGCCTTCGCTTCGGCCAGGACGAGGGCGACATCTTCCGGCGACAGTTTCTGTTCCTCGACCTCCGCTTCGATTGCCCGCTCATCGATATCGGCAGCCTTGGCCTGATAGCGGATGCCGGCATTGTCCAGAAGCGTGCGACGGAACGGGCTCGCCGAGGCGAGAATAAGAGAGCCAGTCATAATCTTGAATTCCCGATGGATGACTCGCCTTACCTCAGGCGTGGGCGCAGGGCAACGATCGCCGCTGCGGTTTCCTCGATCGAGCGGCGCGTCACGTCGATCATCGGCCAGTTGTTGCGGGCGCAGATGGAACGCGCATATTTCAGCTCCTCCGTGATCGAAGCGCGATCGACATAATCTTCAGCGCGGTAATTATGGGCTGCGGTTCCCAGCACCCGATTCTGCCGCACCTGTGAAATCCGGTCGGCGGAGGCGATGAGTCCGACGACAAGCGGTTTCGTCGCTTCCGTCAATCGCTCCGGCAGGGGCACACCGACAACGATCGGAATATTGGCGGTCTTGATGCCGCGGTTGGCGAGATAGATACTCGTCGGGGTCTTCGAGGTCCGGCTGATACCGATCAGCACGACATCCGCATCGTTGAAATCCGCCGGCAACTGTCCGTCGTCGTGATCCATGGTGAAGTTTAGAGCATCGATCCGCGCGAAATAATCGGCGTCCATCACATGCTGGGCGCCGGACCGCCGCCGCGACGTTGCGCCGAGATAGGACTGAAAGAGATCGATGATCGGATCGAGCACGGAGACACAGGGCAGTCCCATCTCCTTGCAGGTGGCATCGATGATATCGGCCAGTTCCCGATCGACGATCGTATAGAGCACGATCCCTGGCGCGCCATCGACGGCCTCCATCACCTGCATCAACTGCTTGCGATTGCGGATCAAGGGATAGACGTGCTCGAGCGCATGGGAGGACTGGAACTGCGCCGCCGCCGCCCGGCCCGCTGCGATCAGCGTTTCCCCCGTCGAGTCGGAAATCAGGTGCAGGTGGAAATAGTTTTTATGGTTCTCCACGCTATTCTCCGAGGGCTGTTGATAAACCGGGATGACGAAAGCTAAGGACTGAGCGACGCCGAAGGCAAGGGGAAAACCGGCGAGTTATTCACAATCCGGATTCTCGGGAGGGCGGATTCGGGTGCTTGTGGAGAAGACTCATCGTCACGAGACGAGGAATCATTATCCACAGGACGTCCACAGAAAGGCATCAAATCATGTTCTGCCGCAAGCGCCTGAATCCCCGAAGCTTCGGGAACCTTTCCCCGCTCCACTCTGTCGCATGGCAAAATCGCTTCAGGGATTCTATTGAACGGGCCTGCATGTGGAAAAGAGTCGGATGGCATTTAATCCGTGATAGTCACAGACTCTAAGAAATAGAATCCTTAGATATAGATTTCTTTTAAATTGGGAGAACACGTCCAGTGACTGCGCAAAGCCGAAAGGTGCTTCAGGTGTTGAAGGGTGAAACCCTTTCGCCTCCCCCCGTCTGGTTGATGCGTCAGGCAGGCCGGTATCTTCCCGAATATCGCCAGACGCGGGCGACGGCAGGGAGTTTTCTGGATCTCTGTTACTCGCCGGATCTGGCTGTCGAAGTGACGCTTCAGCCGATCCGGCGTTATGCCTTCGACGCAGCCATCCTGTTCTCCGATATCCTGGTCATTGCTGATGCATTGAAGCGCAATGTCCGCTTTGAGGAAGGGCATGGACCGAGGATGGACCCGATCGATGTCGATGGTATCGATAGGCTCAACGTGAAGCCTGTCTCCGATCATCTGAAACCAGTCATCGAAACAGTCCGTCGTTTGCGCAGCGAGTTGCCTGAGGAAACGACCCTGCTCGGCTTTTGCGGTGCGCCCTGGACGGTTGCCACCTATATGATTGCTGGCCACGGTACACCGGACCAGGCCCCTGCCCGTCTGTTCGCCTATCAGTATCCGGAGGCTTTTGATCGGCTGTTGGCACTCCTCGCCGAGGTCTCAGCCGATTATCTCGTCGAGCAGATCGATGCGGGAGCCGATGCCGTTCAGATTTTCGATTCCTGGGCAGGTGTGCTGGGCGAGGATGAGTTCGAGCGTTATGCCGTTAAGCCGGTACGCCGGATGATTGACAGCGTGCGTGCCCGTCGCCCGCAGGCGAAGATCATCGCTTTCGCCAAGGGTGCCGGCATTCTGCTGAAAAACTACCGACAGAGAACGAATGCCGACGCGATGGGCCTCGATTGGTCAGTCCCGCTGTCCTTCGCCGCCGAGCTGCAAAAGGACGGTCCGGTTCAGGGTAATCTCGACCCGATGCGGGTCGTCGCCGGTGGCAAGTCGCTGGACGACGGCATCGACGCGATCCTCGACCGTCTTGGCAACGGTCCGCTGATCTTCAATCTCGGCCATGGCATCACCCCGCAGGCGGACCCGGCCCATGTCACACGTCTTGTGGAGCGGGTGCGCGGGGGCAGCCGATGAGCGAACGTCAGACGGATGTCCGACCGGGCAACAAGGCTCGCCGTCGCGCTTTTATCGCCATTGCGCTGTTTGTCGGCCTTCTTGGTTGCTTGTTCATCCGCCAGCCGGACAATCTCTACCTCTGGATCAAGGCGCTGCACATCATCGCGGTCATGTCCTGGATGGCGGCCCTGCTCTACATGCCGCGCCTGTTCATCTATCACACGGATGCGACGCCGGGCTCCGAACAGTCCGAGACCTTCAAGATGATGGAGATGCGCCTCCTGAAGGTGATCATGAACCCGGCGATGATGATCACCTGGGGGCTGGGCCTTTATCTTGCCTGGAGCGTTTATGGATTTCAGGGCGGCTGGCTGCACGCGAAACTGTTTCTGGTCGTGCTTCTGACCGGCGTGCATGTGATGTTCAGCCGTGCCGTGCGGGCTTTCGCGCGGGATGAAAACACGCACAGCGCTCGCTACTGGCGGCTGATGAACGAGGCGCCGACGCTGCTGATGATCCTGATCGTCGTCATGGCGGTGGTGAAACCTTTCTAAGGACAAGGCGTTATGGCAGGAAACTTCCGGTAATTACCGTAAACCCCTTGCGGCGCACCCCGTGAATCGCTATTTTCCTGCCATCTCCTCTTTCGTGGCATGTGTAAACGTTACGAGCCTGCGCTTCCCCCTGCAGCTCTCCTTACATCAGACACGCCGTTTTCCATTCCGAATTGCAAATGTGGTCCCCCTTCATGGCTGAAATGAAGCTACAAGAACTTAAAAACAAATCCGCGACCGATCTTCTGGCCTTTGCAGAGTCGGTCGAGGTCGAGAACGCCAGCGTCATGCGCAAGCAGGAACTGATGTTCGCGATCCTGAAAATGCTCGCGAGTCAGGATGTCGAGATCATCGGTGAAGGCGTTGTGGAAGTGCTGCAGGACGGCTTCGGCTTCCTGCGTTCCGCCAATGCGAACTATCTGCCAGGTCCGGACGATATCTATATCTCGCCCTCGCAGATCCGCCGCTTCTCGCTGAAGACCGGCGATACCGTTGAAGGCCCGATCCGTGGTCCCAAGGAAGGCGAACGCTACTTTGCTCTCCTCAAGGTCAATACGATCAATTTCGAAGACCCGGAGAAGATCCGCCACAAGGTTCACTTCGACAACCTGACGCCGCTCTATCCGAACGAGCGCTTCAAGATGGAACTGGAAGTTCCGACTTCGAAGGACCTGTCCGCCCGCGTCATCGACCTCATTGCTCCGCTCGGCAAGGGCCAGCGTGGCCTGATCGTCGCTCCGCCGCGCACTGGTAAGACGGTTCTCCTGCAGAACATCGCCCATTCGATTACCGCCAATCATCCGGAATGCTACCTGATCGTTCTTCTGATCGACGAACGTCCGGAAGAAGTGACGGACATGCAGCGCTCGGTGAAGGGCGAAGTGGTTTCCTCCACCTTCGACGAACCGGCAACCCGTCACGTGCAGGTCGCTGAAATGGTCATCGAAAAGGCCAAGCGCCTCGTCGAACATGGCCGCGACGTTGTCATCTTGCTGGATTCGATCACGCGCCTCGGCCGCGCCTACAACACCGTCGTGCCGTCATCCGGCAAGGTTCTGACCGGTGGTGTCGATGCCAATGCTCTGCAGCGCCCGAAGCGCTTCTTCGGCGCGGCACGCAACATTGAGGAAGGCGGCTCTCTGACGATTATCGCGACTGCGCTCATCGATACCGGCAGCCGCATGGACGAAGTCATCTTCGAAGAATTCAAGGGTACCGGCAACTCGGAAATCGTGCTCGACCGCAAGGTTGCCGACAAGCGCATCTTCCCGTCGATGGATATCCTCAAGTCCGGCACGCGTAAGGAAGACCTGCTCGTCCCGCGTCAGGATCTGCAGAAGATCTTCGTTCTGCGCCGTATCCTGGCCCCAATGGGCACAACCGATGCAATCGAGTTCCTCATCGATAAGCTGAAGCAGACCAAGACAAACGGCGATTTCTTCGATTCGATGAACACCTGATCGAAGATTCGATAGACACGCGAAGCCCAGGTTCAACCTGGGCTTTTCTGTTTTTAGCCGGAGTCAGATCCCGCATCAGCCTGAGCCGAACGTGTCGGTTTCGAAGCGAGTCCCTTGATCAACGATAACGCGAAGATACCATGAACACTTCGATGACAGATACGATCTATGCCCTGTCGTCCGGCGCGCTGCCCGCCGGCGTGGCCGTTATCCGCATCAGTGGACCGTCAACGGGGAATATGCTGCGGTCCCTCTGTGGCGCGGTTCCGGCGCCACGTCGGGCAGTGTTGAGATCGATTCGGAGTCGAAATGATGACGTTCTGGATCAGGGGCTGGTCATCTATTTCAACGCCCCGGCTTCTTTTACCGGTGAAGACTGCGCGGAACTGCAGGTTCACGGTGGCCGCGCGGTCGTGGATGCCATTCTGACGGAACTCTCCGCCCTGCCCAATTCACGGCATGCCGAGCCGGGAGAGTTCTCGCGGCGCGCGTTTCACAACGGAAAACTCGATCTCGTTGAGATCGAAGGTCTGGCAGATCTGATTTCCGCCGAGACGGCAATGCAGCGCCGGTTGGCGCAGGAACATTCCAGCGGTAATCTGTCGACTTTGTATCATGGTTGGGCCAAGCGGTTGACCCATGCACGCGCCATGATCGAAGCTGAGCTTGATTTTGCCGACGAGGATGACGTTCCAGGTTCCGTTGCAGACCGGATCTGGGCTGATATGCGTGTTCTTAAAACCGAAATTTCGGAGCATCTTGCCGGGGCCGAAATCGCGGAGATCATTCGCGACGGTCTGAAGATCGTCATTGCCGGCGAGCCGAATGCCGGGAAATCCAGCCTCCTGAACTGGTTCGCGCGTCGCGATGTGGCGATCGTCACCGACATTGCAGGTACGACACGCGATGTTCTTTCGGTCGATTTATCATTAGCCGGATTCAGCGTTCGGCTTTACGACACAGCCGGCCTCAGAGATACCGAGGATCGTGTTGAACAGGAAGGCATTCGGCGCGCACATATAACGTTGGAACAGGCCGATGTCATTCTGTTACTTGCCGATGAACCTGGTGGTTTTGCGCAACTCGCCAAGTATGAGGGCACCAAGCCGGTCCTTCGCATTGGAACGAAGATTGATCGCGGACCGCTTTTGTGGGATAAGGCCGCGGTCGACGTCTGCATCTCGACGGTGACCGGTGAAGGTCTGGACCAGCTCGTTGACGTGCTGAAGCGTTACCTCCCTGATCTGTCGGCGCGCAATGCGATGGCCCTGCCATCGCGTAAGCGGCATGTTGAGTGTTTAAAGCAAGCACGGTCCGCAATCGCTTTGAGTTTGACGCAATTTAATAGTGGCCTCGATATTCAGGCTGAATATCTGCGACAGGCGGGTGATGCCCTCGGGCGCATAACGGGCCGTGTGGATGTTGAAAATCTTCTGGATGTAATCTTCTCTGAATTTTGCATCGGAAAATAGAATACAACGTGAGCGAGTCATGCCGTTTGTTTCACGTGAAACGATTCGGATACGGAACTACCGTGATGGAGCGGTCGAGGATGTTTAACTACGATGTCATCGTTATTGGTGGTGGGCATGCGGGTTGTGAGGCCGCGAGTGCCTCCGCGAGACTTGGTGCGAAAACCGCGCTCGTAACACACAAGCGCGAAACCATTGGCGTTATGTCTTGCAATCCCGCGATCGGCGGCCTCGGTAAGGGACATCTCGTCCGCGAGATTGACGCCATGGATGGACTGATGGGGCGTGTCGCCGATGCCGGCGGCATCCAGTTTCGACTACTCAACCGACGGAAGGGTCCGGCGGTCCGTGGTCCGCGCACGCAGGCGGACCGAAAACTCTACCGTCTTGCGATGCAGCAGGAAATTGACTCGATTTCTGGTCTGAACCTCATTGAGGGCGATGCATTTGACCTGGCACTCCAGGATGGACGTGTTTCTGGAGTGATCCTCGCATCAGGCCGGACAATTTCCGCCGGCTCAGTCGTTCTGACCACGGGGACGTTTTTGCGCGGCTTGATCCATATCGGCGATCGAAAAATCCCAGCGGGCCGTGTAGGAGAAGATCCATCACTGGGGCTCTCCGGTACTCTCGAACGGTTTGGTCTGAAACTCGGTCGCCTCAAGACCGGCACGCCTGCGCGTCTGGATGGAAAGACCATCGATTGGTCCGCCGTCGGCCGACAGGGCGCCGATGAAGACCCCGTACCGTTTTCGTTCATGACCGATCAAATCGTGAATAGGCAGATCGAGTGCGGTGTGACGCGTACGACGGATGCGACTCACAAGATCATATCTGACAATCTTGGCAAGTCCGCGATGTATTCCGGGCAGATCGAAGGCGTCGGCCCGCGTTATTGCCCATCGATCGAGGACAAGATCGTCAAGTTCGGCGAGCGTGATGGTCACCAGATTTTTCTGGAGCCCGAAGGGTTGGATGACGACACCGTTTATCCGAACGGCATTTCGACGTCCCTTCCGGCGGATGTCCAGCAAGCGTTCATCGGCACGATTCCGGGGCTTGAGAATGTCTCTATTCTCCAGCCCGGTTACGCCATCGAATATGATCATGTGGATCCGCGCGAGCTCACCATGTCCCTGGAGGTTCGCAAAATCCCTGGCCTCTTCTTGGCCGGCCAGATCAATGGAACGACGGGGTACGAAGAAGCTGGCGCTCAGGGACTCGTTGCCGGATTGAATGCTGCACTACTCTGCGCCGGAAATGAACCGCATGTCTTCAGCCGGACGAATTCCTATATCGGCGTGATGATTGACGACCTGACCTCCAGGGGCGTGGCTGAGCCGTACCGCATGTTTACATCGCGTGCCGAATACCGGCTTTCGCTTCGTGCGGACAATGCGGACGTTCGCCTGACACCGGAAGCTATCAAGCTCGGTTGCGTTTCTGCCGCGCGAGCGGAGAGGTTTGGGAAATGGGTCGATGATATCGAATCACACCGTGAGCGTTTAAAGGAGTTGACCCTGACACCGAGCGAAGGCCGGAATTTCGGCTTGAAGCTGAATCTGGATGGGCAACGCCGATCGGCTTTTGAACTCCTGTCCTATGCGGAGCATTCCATTCAATCCCTCAGCACCGTGTGGACGGAGCTTGCTGATGTTAATCCCAAGCTTGCTGAAGCGTTGGAGATCGATGCCACCTATGCTGTCTACATGGATCGGCAGGCTGCGGATATTGCTGGTGTTCAACGCGAAGAAAGCCGGACGATCCCTGATGATTTTGACTTCCAGTCCCTCTCTGGGCTGTCCAATGAATTGAAACAGAAACTGATGGCGGCCGGCCCGAGAAATCTTGCTCAGGCGATGAAAGTCGATGGCGTCACGCCCTCAGCTATATCGTTGATCCTCGCGCATATTCGAAAGACTGACCGCGCCGAAGTTGCATATGCCAGACAGGCGGTTCAATGATTGCGAGTCCTTCCAGAGACCTGAACGGATTGCGTGTTTCACGTGAAACGTCGGAGCGACTCGAACATTTTGCAACTCTGTTCCAGAAGTGGGCGAAATCGATCAATCTCGTTGCTCCTTCAACATTCACGGATATCTGGAAGCGTCACATTGCAGATAGCGCACAGATCTATCAGCTATTTCCGGGCCCGAAACGATGGATTGACCTAGGCAGTGGCGGAGGATTTCCCGGCGTGATTACAGCAATATTCCTGGCTGAGTTGAGTGAGGGATGGGTTCATCTGGTCGAAAGCAATAACAAGAAGGCAGCCTTTCTGCGGGTGGCCCTGCACGAGACAGGTGCGCGGGGCTCTGTTCATCCCATTCGGATCGAATCGGCTCATGCAGTGATACCTTCCTGTGATGCCATATCGGCACGCGCGCTGGCGGACCTCCCCTTACTGCTGGAATATTGCGCGTCTTGGATGACGGCACCCGGAAAACCGCCTGCTTTCTTCCACAAAGGCCGGGATTATCAGCAGGAGATCGACAAAGCCGTTGGCCGCTTTCAGTTTGATCTGGTAAAACATACCAGCGTCATCGAGCCGGATTCCGTTGTTCTCGAAATCGCAAATCTTTCGCGCAAAACTCAATAGTGGCGGACTGCGGCATGACAGGCGAAAAGAAGAACCGGATTATCACCATCGCCAACCAGAAGGGTGGCGTCGGCAAGACAACGACGGCGATCAATCTCGCAACCGCTTTGGCGGCGATCGGCGAGAAGGTCCTGATCGTTGATCTCGATCCGCAGGGAAATGCCAGCACCGGTCTCGGTATCCAGCGCCGTGACCGAAAGCTATCTTCCTATGAGCTGATGGTCGGATCACATACCGTTTCGGAAATTGTTCAGGACACGGTTGTACCGAACCTCTCGATCATCCCGTCGACAATGGATCTGCTGGGCATCGAGATGGAAATCTCTCAGGCCGCCGATCGTGTGTTTCGTCTTCGCAAGGCCCTCGCATCAGCGGATGCGCTCGCCTATTCCTATGTCCTGGTCGATTGCCCACCCTCGTTCAATCTTCTGACGATGAATGCGATGGCCGCGGCGCATTCGGTTCTGGTGCCGCTGCAGTGCGAATTCTTTGCGCTCGAAGGTCTGAGCCAGCTCCTGGAAACCGTCGATCAGGTGCGCCGCTCAGTAAACCCGGCGCTGGACATCCAGGGAATTGTGCTGACCATGTTCGATTCCCGCAACAACCTCGCGCAACAGGTCGTCAACGATGTCCGTACACATCTCGGCGAAAAGGTCTATCATACGCTGATCCCGCGCAACGTACGGGTGTCCGAAGCGCCATCTTACGGCAAGCCGGCGATCCTGTACGATCTGAAATGCGCTGGTAGCCAGGCCTATCTGCAACTGGCATCGGAAGTGATCCAGCGCGAGCGGCAGCGCAAGGCCGCCTGATAGCAATCGATTCGACATCGTAACGAATAGGTGTGAGTACAAGCGATGAATGATGACAGTTCGAGACGCAGACTGGGACGCGGCCTCGCCGCCTTGATCGGCGAAATGGATCAACCGCTGCAGCCGTCCGGCCCGGCAGCGCCAGTCAACGCTGACCGGCGTGTCCCGATCGAATTCGTCACGCGCAATCCGCGCAACCCACGGCGGACCTTTGATGAAGCCGAACTGCAGGATCTGGCGAGTTCGATCCGTCAACATGGTATTGTTCAGCCCGTCGTTGTCCGGACGATCGCGGATGAGCGTTACGAAATCATCGCAGGCGAACGTCGCTGGCGCGCGGCACAACTGGCGGGTTTCACCGATATTCCCGTCATCGTTCGCGACGTTGACGACCGTACCGCTTTGGAAATTGCGATTGTCGAAAACGTTCAGCGGTCGGACCTCAATCCGCTGGAAGAAGCACTTGGCTACGACCAATTGATCGCCGAGCACGGCTATACCCAGAACGATCTCGGCGAAATCATCGGCAAAAGCCGTAGCCACGTGGCCAACAGCCTTCGCCTGTTGAAGCTGCCGGAACCGGTCCGCGACATGCTTTCGGCTGGTACCCTGTCTGCCGGCCATGCGCGTGCACTGATCCCAACGTCGGATCCGGTCAGCCTCGCTCGCTCGATCATTGCCAAGGGCCTGTCGGTCCGTGACACCGAGCGTCTGGCGCAGAACGACATCCGTGCCCAGAACGATCCAACCTACGGCAAGCCGGCACCGAAGGAAGAAAAGGATGCCGACACCTTGGCGCTTGAGCGTACGCTGTCGGACAGCTTGGGCCTGGACGTTACCGTGAACCACAAGGCCTCTGGCGGTCAGTTGCGGATATCCTACAAGACGCTCGATCAGCTTGAGGAAATTTGCCGTTTGCTGGAGCGCCGGTGAATCGATTCGTATACGGAACGATTTGATTCAATCAAATAAGTCAATAGTTTAATTGCGCGCCGATTGAAGCGTAATCGCCAGCAGAGTTTGCATGGCGATGCTGTCCTCCAAGCTTTGCCGGGCGCGGCTCTGAAAGATTGCGGTCTGAAGACGTCCAAGCTCACGCCGGATGGCCGGCAAGGTCCACGTCTTCAAGGCTGACTCGATCAATGGCTTGCGACGGAAATGCAGGTGACGGCCGAGTGTCGCCACGACCTGCGCCGGCTGCTGCCGCTTGTCATCCATCTCGGCCCGCATCAGGTCCATCAGCTGGAATTGTTTCAGACAGGCCTGCAGGACGAGAAAAATGGCGGTCTTGGAAGCGGTGATCTTGCGGATGGCATGCTGCAGCCCGTCTGCGTCCCCCTTCAGCACGGCATCGATTGCATCATCGACCGAGACCGCGCTGGCATCGCCGACGATCTCCATGACATGCTCTTCCTCGATGACGCTCATGCCACGGCAATAGAGTGCCAGTTTGCGGATCTCGTTGCGGGAGGCAATGCGATCTCCCCCAAGCGCCTCATTCAGCCGCTCCCGTGCGGCTGGGGAAATTCTTAAGTTCTCCTGGCCAAGCTCCTGATCGATCAGGGCGTTAACGGCCCGGGCATCGTCGCTGTAGCAGGCAACCGCGATAACGGAACGCGCCGTCTCAGCAAGTTTCCTCAGCCCGGTCCCTTTCTTCAGGTCGCCGGCTTCGATAATCACCGTGCTGGCTTGTGGTGGCTCTTGCGAAAGGACTGTGAAACTGTCGATCAGCGTCTTTTCGGTCCCCGAAGCGCGCAGCCAGACAAGCTTCTCGCCGCCGAACAGGCCGATCGTATTGACCTCGTCGAGAAGCCGGCCAGGACTTTGCTGCAGGTCCGAGCCATCCAGCTTGATCAGGGAAAAGGGGTCGTCGAGGCTGACGCCGGTCTTGGCGGCGATCTGGCCGGCGCGCTCGGACACAAGCCCGCGGTCCTGCCCGTAGATCAGAAAAAGACGGTTGTCCCGAACGGAGCGCTGAAGGAAGGTTTCAAATTCGTGCGATTTGATCTCTGTCATTCAACCCGCTCCGTTCAGCGGCCGAGTGCTGCTGCCAGGTCGGCCCGAACGATTTCAGCCAGTTCCTTCGAAGCGCGCTTCTCGGCGTCGCGCGTGGCGCGAACCTTGGCGAATTCCTGCTCCGGGAAATCGACGAGGGCGACGGCTGTGCGGTTGCCGGAACGAACGGTTTCGCCTGTATCGGCGCGTGTCAGGTTATAATCGGCCATGACGACAACCCGGCCTGCGCCAGCCGTGTCGGATTCCTGATCGTAGAGCACGCCCATGACCTCGCTGGTAACGTTGAGCGCCAGCTTGTACTGGGCATTGGCCGGTTCGCCGGCGCCGCCCGAGGTCAGGAAGATCAGATCGTTGCGAGCCAGTTGCTCGACGCGGTCATCTGCCTCGGAAATCGAGATCGATGCCAGCGCCGTCCCAGCCTTGCCTTGGGGGCCGTCGGAATAGAGAGGCTTCACCTGGCAGCTGGCAACGAGCGCCAGCGTGCCGAGAACCAGGAGCCGCGCGGATCTTTGGGCTTTTTCAGACAACGACATTCACGATCCTCTTCGGCACGACGATGATTTTCTTCGGGCTTTGGCCACCCAAGGCAGCCTTGACGGGGTCGAGGGCCAGGACGGCGGCCTCGATCGCAGTCTGATCCGCATCGCGCGCAATTGTCAAATCCGCACGCTTCTTGCCGTTGATCTGGACTGGCATGGTGACTTCGTTTTCCGCCACCAGCGCTTCGCCATAGACCGGCCATGCGCTCTGGGCGATGAGGCCCGTTCCGCCAATTTCCTGCCAGCATTGTTCGGCCAGATGCGGCATCATCGGTGCCACCAGATTGATCAGGATCGTCACCGCGTCCTTGACGGCGGCGATGGTCGCCTGATCGGCCGTTCCCGCAGCAACCTGGCCCAGCGGGCCAGCAATCGTGTTCACGAGTTCATAGAGACGCGCCACGGCCTTGTTGAAGGCCAGCTTGTCATAATCCGCCTGAACAGCCTTCAGCGTCTTGTGGGCTGCCTGAGAGACCGCGAGGGCATCTCCGCCAGAGGCGGGTTTCGCCTCGACGCCCTTCAGTGCCGGTGCGGCTTCCGAAATCAGCCGCCACAGGCGCTGCACGAACCGATGGGCGCCTTCGACGCCGGCTTCCGACCAGATGACGTCACGATCCGGCGGCGAATCCGACAGAACGAAGAAGCGGGCCGTATCGGCACCATAGGAAGCGATGATGTCATCGGGATCGACGACGTTCTTCTTCGACTTCGACATCTTCTCGATCGAGCCGATGGCGACGTGTTCGCCGGTCTCGATGTGGGTCGCCTGCCGCTTGCCGTCGATCTCGACAATGGTGATTTCCGCCGGCGTTACCCATTCGCGCTGGGCGCCCTCGCCGCGGCTGTAGGTCTCGTGCACGACCATGCCCTGCGTGAACAGGCCCTTGAACGGCTCGTCCAGCCCGGCATGTCCGGCAACTTTCATTGCCCGGGTAAAGAACCGCGAATAGAGCAGGTGCAGGATCGCATGCTCGATGCCGCCGATATACTGGTCAACGGGCAGCCAGTGGTCGACAGCCTTGCGGTCGGTTGGCTTGTTTTCCCACGGCGCTGTGAAGCGCGCGAAATACCAGGACGAATCGACGAACGTGTCCATCGTGTCGGTTTCGCGCCGTGCATCCTTGCCGCACTGCGGGCAGGCGACATGGCGCCAGGTCGGGTGACGGTCGAGCGGGTTGCCTGGCTTGTCGAAGGTGACATCGTCGGGAAGCTTGACCGGCAGGTCCGCCTTGGGCACCGGAACGACGCCGCAATCATCGCAATGGATGACCGGGATCGGGCAGCCCCAGTAACGCTGGCGAGAAATACCCCAGTCGCGCAGGCGGAAATTCACCTTGCGCTCTGCCTGCGACGCATTGCCGAGATTGGTCTGTTCCAGCGTCGAGGCAACCTTTTCAAAGGCTTCCTCGATCGTCAGGCCGTCCAGATGACGGGAATTGATCATGACACCGTCGCCGACATAGGCTTCTTTGCCGATGGTGAAGCTCGCCGCGTCGCCATCCTTGGGCATCACGACGGCCACGACCGGCAGGTCGTACTTACGGGCGAAATCGAGGTCGCGCTGGTCGCCGGACGGGCAGCCGAAGATGGCGCCCGTGCCGTAATCCATCAGTACGAAATTGGCGACATAAACCGGCAGTTCCCAGCTGGAGTCGAGCGGATGCCTGACGCGGATACCGGTGTCGATGCCCTTCTTCTCGGCGGTTTCGAGTGCTGCCAGCGATGTGCCTGCGCGACGGGTCTCTTCGCAGAAGGCTTCGATCTCGGCATTGCCGGCAGCGGCCTGACGCGCCAGCGGATGGTCGGCGGCGATCGCCAGGAAGGAGGCGCCGAACAGCGTGTCGGGACGCGTCGTGTAGACGGCGACTTCGGTCTCTTCGACGTTACCGGTGTCCGGAACGATCTCCCAGCGGATCGTCAGGCCTTCGGAGCGGCCGATCCAGTTCTTCTGCATCAGCCGGACTTTCTCCGGCCACTGGTCCAGCGTGTCCAGCGAATCCAGCAGATCCTGGTTGAAATCGGTGATGCGGAAGAACCATTGCGTCAACTCACGCTGTTCCACCAGCGCGCCGGAACGCCAGCCGCGCCCGTCAATCACCTGTTCGTTGGCCAGAACCGTGTTGTCGACCGGGTCCCAGTTGACCTTCGACTGCTTGCGGTAGACCAGACCCTTTTCGAGGAAATCGACGAACAGATGCTGCTGGTGCTGGTAATATTCGACATCGCAGGTGGCGAATTCGCGCGACCAGTCGAGCGACAGGCCCATCACCTTGAGCTGCGCCTTCATCGAGGCGATGTTCTGGTAGGTCCATGCGGCCGGATGTACGCCGCGCTCCATGGCGGCGTTTTCCGCCGGCATGCCGAAGGCGTCCCAGCCCATCGGATGCAGGACATTGTAGCCGCGGGCGCGCTTGTAGCGGGCAACGACGTCGCCCATGGCGTAATTGCGGACATGACCCATATGGATCCGGCCCGACGGATAGGGGAACATTTCGAGCACGTAATATTTTTCGCGCGGATCGTTATTGTCGGTCGTGAAGACGTTCTTCTGATCCCATTCCTGTTGCCAACGGGGTTCAGCATCGCGCGGATTGTAACGTTCGGTAGCCATATGATCGATGTTCCGGAAAATGTGTGCGAGGGGAAATCAACCCCTCCGATATTTGGCGTGACCTTCACCATGAAACAAGCGTAGCGTCAAGTTTTGGAAGGCTTTGCGGCAAAACTTTAGGCATTTGAAGGCCGTTTGGCCGATTGCCGGTTGGCAGCTTGAGTTTGTTTGGGTATTGCGCCGGATATGCGGCAACGGACGGAGACGATGGCGATGAGCGTACAGGAACAGTTAAGCGATGTCCTGAGCCGGATTCGCGATAGCGAAACCTATCACCGGCGCGAACCGGGAAGCGTCTCCCTCGTCGCAGTGTCAAAGACGTTCAATGCGGAGGCGATTCGTCCTGCGATCGGAGCCGGGCAGCGCATCTTCGGTGAAAACCGGGTGCAGGAGGCTCAGGGCAAGTGGCCTGAATTGAAGACGGAGACGCCGGATCTTGAGCTTCACCTCATCGGCCCGTTGCAATCCAACAAGGCAGCCGATGCCGTGGCCCTGTTCGATGTCATCGAGACGATCGACCGGGAAAAGATCGCCCGCGCGGTCGCAGCCGAGATTGCGCGTCAAGGAAAGCCGGTCCGGCTCTTTGTGCAGGTCAATACCGGTCTTGAGCCGCAGAAGGCCGGCATCGCGCCGGACGACACCGTCGCTTTCGTGAAGCTGTGCCGCGAAGACATCGTCATTCCGGTCGAAGGGCTGATGTGCATTCCGCCAGCGGATGAAAATCCTGGTCCGCATTTCGCGCTGCTGGCCAAGCTCGCCGAGCGCTGCGGAGTTGAAAAGCTCTCCATGGGCATGTCGGGCGATTTCGAAACGGCTGTGCAGTTCGGCGCGACCAGCGTCCGTGTCGGCTCGGCGATTTTCGGGGCGCGTTGAGCCTTTCGTCTGGCTTCTCTGTTTCCGCGCAATCTCCTATGTTTCCTTTTGGAGGCCGGTTCGTCCGGTATGGGAGTAGAGGAGACGGAGATGGCGGGCAGCTATTCCGAAATCTATGGCGCGTGGGAACAGAATCCCGAAGCCTTCTGGGCCGAGGCGGCGCGGGAGATCGCCTGGTTCAAGCCGTTCGAACGTGTCTTTGATTCTGAACTGGGCGTCTATGGCCGCTGGTTTCCTGGCGGCGCGACGAACACCTGTTATAATTGTCTCGATCGCCAGATCGCTATCGGCCGCGCTGACCAGACGGCGTTGATCTATGACAGCCCGGTGACCGGTACTGTTCAGCACTGGACCTATAGCGCCATCCTCGATGAAGTCGTCGCCGTTGCGTCCGTTTATCGCCAGCTCGGCGTCGGCAAGGGTGACCGGATCATCATCTACATGCCGATGATCCCGCAGGCGGTGTTTGCCATGCTGGCCGCTGCCCGTATCGGCGCCGTCCATTCCGTCGTCTTCGGCGGTTTTGCCGCCAATGAGCTTGCCACCCGCATCACCGACAGCGAGGCAAAGCTGGTCGTCTCGGCAAGCTGCGGTATCGAGGGCGGCAAAAGCATCGCGTACAAGCCGCTGCTTGATGCGGCCATCGATCTCAGCGCCCACAAGCCGGCGCATTGCCTGCTGTTCCAGCGCGATATGCTGCAGGCCGAGATGCGCCCCGGCCGGGATATCGATTTCGCCGCCGCCGTTCGGTCTGCCAAAGAGCGGGGAGAAGAGGTTCCCTGTACGCCGGTTCTAGCGACCGATCCACTCTACATCCTCTACACATCCGGCACGACCGGCCAACCCAAGGGCGTGGTGCGCGACAATGGCGGCCATATGGTCGCGCTGAAATGGTCGATGCAGCATTTTTTTGGCATCAAGCCGGGCGAGGTCTTCTGGGCGGCGTCCGATATCGGCTGGGTTGTCGGCCATTGCTACATCGTCTACGGACCGTTGCTGAACGGCAGCACGGCGATCCTTTACGAGGGAAAGCCGGTGGGAACACCGGATGCGGGCGCTTACTGGCGCGTCATCGAGCAACACGGTGTCGTGACGTTGTTTACCGCGCCGACTGCTTTTCGGGCCATCCGTAAGGAGGACCCGGAAGGTGCGCTGATCGGCAAATACGACCTGTCGAAATTTCGAGCCCTGTTCCTGGCTGGTGAGCGGGCCGATCCCGACACACTCACCTGGGCGGAGCAAAAGCTCGGCGTCCCCGTCATTGATAACTGGTGGCAGACCGAAACGGGCTGGCCGGTCGCTGGAAACCCGATCGGGGTGGAACTGCTGCCAGTAAAACACGGTTCGGCTGCGGTACCCTTGCCCGGCTATGATGTTCAAGTGCTCGATGACGCCGGCCATCCGGTTGGGCCGGGTACGCTTGGCAATGTCGTCATCAAGCTGCCCATGCCGCCCGGCTGCCTGCCGACCTTCTGGAACGCGGACGAGCGTTTCCGCCAAGCCTGCCTTGCCGAATTTCCTGGCTATTACCGGACTGCAGATGCCGGCTATATCGATCAAGATGGCTATATCTTCATCATGTCGCGCACCGACGATATCATCAATGTCGCCGGTCATCGCCTGTCGACCGGATCGATGGAAGAGGTCTGCGCCAGCCACGCCGACGTCGCCGAATGTGCTGTGATCGGCATTGCCGATCCGATCAAGGGCCAGATTCCGGCGGGGTTTCTGGTCATCAATGCCAATGTTTCCCGTGAAACAACAGAGATCGAGCGGGAAGTCGTTGCGATGGTGCGTGAAAGGATCGGTCCCGTTGCCGCCTTCAAGACGGCGATCTGCGTCAAGCGACTGCCCAAGACCCGCTCCGGCAAGATCCTGCGCGGCACCATGCAGAAGATCGCCGACAAGGAAAGCTGGAAGATGCCGGCGACCATCGACGATCCTGTGGTGCTCGATGAAATTACCGCCGCCCTGCATGGACGGGGCATCGGCGTCTGATCCCTTAGCCGGATTCCTCTATGCGGCGAGTAATGTTGGAAAACCAGTCACGAAACTGCCGTGCCGGCTCACTTGCCGGCTTGGCGGTGATCAGGAAATAGCCCTCGTCGCTCAGGGTCTCGATATCGGAAAGAATAACGAGGTCGCCCCGGTCGATCTCGCGCCGGAAGACCTCAGTCGGGCAGAGCGCAATCCCGTGTCCGGCAATAACGGCGGTGGCGAGCAGGTTGAAATCCTGGAATACCGGCCCGCGTGGGGCCTTGTCCGGCTGCAGGCCGGCCTTGCGGGACCAATTGAACCATCGCTCCGGCGTTTCATCGTGCAAGAGGTCAGCCCGGGCGATCTCCGGCGCCGTACTCGGCCGCCCGCGGCGTTCCAGATAGATCGGGCTTGCCACCGGCCGGTTGGCACGGGAAAACAGCCGGACGCACTCCCTGCCCTCGCGCGGGTCCTCACCCAGCGTGATCAGCACGTCGCAATCGGCATCGCTGAATTGCTGCTCCGCCATGGCATAAACGACGCGGACATTGATATCAGGATGCATCTCGAGAAAATCTGTGAGTGCCGGGATCAGCCAGCGCGTGGCGATCGAGGCGATGCAGGCGACCGTCAATTCCCCGGACGTCTTCTGCCGGAAAGCCTGGGCCTCGGCCTCGATCCGGGCGAGCGAGACAGAGAGCGTCTGGGCCAGCGACGCCGCCTCCGGCACCAGCCGGACAGTGCGTTTTTCGCGCACGAAAAGAGGCCGACCGAACCAGTCCTCCAGCAGCCGGATCTGATGACTGACGGCCGCATGCGTCACATGCAGTTCGTCAGCGGCACGGGAAAAGCTGTTGAGACGGGCGGCGGCCTCCAGCACGCGGAGCGCACTCAGCGATGGCAACATGGTAAAGTTTTCCTCATCTATAAGACGAGAAAGGATCATTTGTCGGAAGAGAAAAATCAAGAGATACAGTGAGATCAGAAGAGGCCATCAGCACTCGTCGATAAAACCGTCAAATTATCCTTGAAGAAAGGTATCGTCATGTTCATCCGCAATCTCAGCCAAGTCGAGGAAACCAGCCATTTCGTCGAATGGGGCAGCGGCACCAGCCATAGGCTGCTGACCGAGCGTGACGGAATGGGCTTCACGGTGTGCCACACGGTCGTGCGCGCCAACACCAGCTCGCTGCTCGAATACCGCAATCATCTCGAAGCTTGCTACTGCATTGCCGGCAGGGGCGAGGTCGAGGACATGGCTGGCAATGTCTTCCCGATCGTCCCCGGCGACATCTATGTGCTCGACAAGAATGACAAACACTACCTGCGGGGCGGCAAGGACGAGGATCTGATCCTTGTCAGTGTCTTCAATCCGCCGCTCAAGGGCACGGAGCGGCACCGGCT
The DNA here is from genome assembly GCF_001425605.1 of Rhizobium sp. Leaf453. Taxonomy (GTDB): domain Bacteria; phylum Pseudomonadota; class Alphaproteobacteria; order Rhizobiales; family Rhizobiaceae; genus Pararhizobium. The sequence continues at coordinate 106,767 of NZ_LMRG01000027.1, forward strand.
GGATGGAAGCGAAGGCTCCGCTTACTGAACCAGCCGTACAAGCATGAAAAAACCCGGATCAGCTGACCGCCGATCCGGGTTTTTGTGTCAGAGCCATAAGGTCCGATCAGTAATTGTCGTCTTCGTCTTCGTCCTGGCGCGTGGACTTGAGCGCCTTGAGCTTGGAGAAGACAGCATCGGCGTCGATTTCCTTCTCTTCCTCGCGCTCATAGGAGAAGGGCAGCTTTTCGGTCTCGCGCGAGGCTTCGAGTGTCGCGCCGAGTTCGGCGGCGGTCGGCAGCGGGCGGCCCTTGGAAGCGCGTTCGACTTCGAGGTCCAGATCGATCTGCGTGCAGAGGCCAAGCGTGACCGGATCCATCGCCGTCAGGTTCGTCGAGTTCCAGTGAGTGCGCTCGCGGATCTGCTCGATCGTCGACTTGGTGGTGCCGACGAGACGCGAGATCTGGGCGTCCTTCAGTTCCGGATGGTTGCGCACCAGCCAGAGAATAGCGTTCGGACGGTCCTGGCGCTTGGAAACCGGGGTGTAGCGCGGGCCTTTGCGCTTCGAATCGGGAACGCGAACCTTCGGCTCGGAAAGCTTCAGCTTGTGGTTCGGATTGCCTTCGGCGCGGGCGATTTCGTCGCGCGACAGCTGGCCGGTGCCGATCGGGTCGAGGCCCTTGATGCCCTGCGCGGATTCGCCGTCGGCGATGGCCTTCACTTCAAGCGGATGCAGCTTGCAGAATGTGGCGATCTGCTCGAACGACAGGGCAGTATTGTCAACAAGCCATACGGCCGTCGCTTTGGGCATAAGCAGTTGTTGAGCCATGGATATAGTCCTTCTGTCCGTCCGCGCCGGTGTCGCGGGCCGTGGGGTGTAACCACTCATTTCCGGGAAATTAGCGCCTCTATACCCTTGTCGTCTCAGAAATGCAATTCTTCTCGATGAAATGACCTTTTGTCTAATGGACGCGGTGTCTTGACCTGATATGAATGCGCCCGAAGAGGGCGTGCACGGGGAGATGTGCCGCTTGAAGATTGCCTGCGCAGGGAGGAAATCATGTCGTCCAAGGTATATCCGGTCTTGAAATCGGCGCGGGACCGCGCGCTCATCGACAAACAGAAATACACGAACTGGTATCGCGACAGTGTCGAGGATCCCGACAAGTTCTGGGGCAAGCACGGCAAGCGGATCGATTGGTTCAAGCCCTATACAAAGGTCAAGAACACCTCCTTCAAGGGCAAGGTGTCGATCAAGTGGTTCGAGGACGGCCAAACCAACATTTCCTACAACTGTATCGACCGGCATCTGAAGAAGCACGGCGAGCAGGTGGCGATCATCTGGGAAGGCGACAATCCCTATATCGATAAGAAAATCACCTATAACGAGCTCTACGAACATGTCTGCCGACTGGCCAATGTGCTGAAGAAGCACGGCGTCAAGAAGGGCGACCGCGTCACCATCTACATGCCGATGATCCCGGAAACGGCCTATGCGATGCTCGCCTGTTCGCGTATCGGTGCGGTGCATTCTGTTGTCTTCGGCGGCTTCTCGCCGGAAGCGCTGGCCGGCCGCATCATCGATTGCGAATCGACCTTCGTCATCACCTGCGATGAGGGCCTGCGTGGCGGCAAGCCGGTTCCGCTCAAGGAAAACACCGATGCCGCGATCGATATCGCCGCCCGCAACCATGTGAACGTCAAGAATGTCCTGGTCGTGCGTCGCACCGGCGGCAAGACCCGCTGGGCGACCGGACGTGACCTTTGGTATCATCAGGAAGTCGCGACTGTTAAGCCGCATTGCGAGCCTGTAAAGATGAAAGCGGAGGATCCGCTGTTCATCCTCTATACGTCCGGCTCGACCGGCAAGCCGAAGGGCGTGCTGCATACGACGGGCGGCTATCTCGTCTGGGCGTCGATGACCCACGAATATGTCTTCGACTACCATGACGGTGACATCTACTGGTGCACCGCCGATGTCGGCTGGGTCACCGGCCATTCCTATATCGTCTACGGCCCGCTGGCCAATTGCGCCACCACCGTCATGTTCGAGGGCATCCCGACTTTCCCCGATGCCGGCCGCTTCTGGGAAGTCGTCGACAAGCACAAGGTCAACATCTTCTACACCGCGCCGACGGCGATCCGCTCGCTGATGGGAGCCGGCGACGATTATGTGAAGCGCTCGTCCCGCTCGTCGCTCCGCCTGCTCGGTACGGTCGGTGAGCCGATCAATCCGGAAGCCTGGGAATGGTATTACCATGTCGTCGGCGATGCCCGCAGCCCGATCGTCGATACCTGGTGGCAGACGGAAACCGGCGGCCACATGATCACACCGCTGCCTGGCGCCATCGACCTCAAGCCCGGTTCAGCAACCGTGCCATTCTTCGGCGTTAAGCCGGAACTGGTAGATGCAGAAGGCAAGGTGCTGGAAGGGGCCGCTGACGGCAATCTCTGCATCGCTGACAGTTGGCCCGGCCAGATGCGCACGGTCTATGGTGACCACGAACGCTTCATCCAGACCTATTTCTCGACCTACAAGGGCAAATATTTCACCGGCGACGGCTGCCGCCGTGACGAGGATGGCTACTACTGGATCACCGGCCGCGTTGATGACGTGCTGAACGTCTCCGGCCACCGCCTCGGAACGGCGGAGGTCGAGTCGGCACTGGTGTCCCACCATGATGTCTCGGAAGCCGCCGTTGTCGGCTATCCCCATGACATCAAGGGCCAAGGCATCTACTCCTACGTTACGCTGATGAGCGGCGTCGAGCCGACGGACGAGTTGCGCAAGGACCTGATCACCCATGTCCGCAAGGAAATCGGCCCGATCGCCTCGCCCGACAAGATCCAGTTCGCGCCCGGTCTGCCCAAGACCCGCTCCGGCAAGATCATGCGCCGCATCCTGCGCAAGATCGCCGAAGACGATTTCGGCGCACTCGGTGACACCTCGACCCTGGCCGATCCGGCCGTGGTCGATGACCTGATCGCCAACCGGCAGAACAAGAAGTAGGCGGCTTCCCCTCCTCCCCGCCGGGGAGGAGGTGGCCCAACGGGCCGGATGGGAAGCCGAAGGCCTCTCTTCAGCAAAAATCCAACGGCTCCGGTTTAGCCGGCCCTCTCATAGCCTCGCATGCGTTCAGCACGTCTCACCGGCGGGTAGAAGAGAGAACTTACCAAACCGACGATGCACACCCCATCGCCTTCCGTCCGCCCTCATACGGCACCACATAACCGGCCAACAGCATTTCCTGAGCCGGATTCCGGCCGTCGCCAAAGCTGATATCGGCGAGAACCCGGCCGAAGTATTTGTCACCGGAAATGTGGGAAAGCTGGATTTCGGTCTGGTCGCGCGTCAGGTCCGCCAGGGCTTCGCGCGCCTGCTTGCCGGCGTCGCGGGTCGATGCACAGGATGATTTCAGTTCTGGCGCGTCGATACCGCGCAGGCGCACATAGACTTCCATCGTCTGCTGCGGCCAAGGGCGAGCGGCGACGAGTAGCGTGTCTCCGTCGATAACCCGAATAATCTGGGCGCTCACCGGCCCGGCAATTTCCAGGCGTTGACCGGATTCGGACGCGCTTGCCTGGACGGCCGGGAAAAGCGCCGTGAGAACGAGAATCAGAAATTGGCCGGTGCGAAACATTATGATAGGAAAATAAACCGATCATAATGCAATGGCAACAGGAATTATTTCCTTAGAAATCGATAGCCCGACCGTTGATCTCCCAATCGCCGAAGCGGGAGGGTTCGGCCCCGCCGCGGCCGCCCAGTTCCTCGGGCAATTCCAGCGGCTTCTGCGTCCGGCGGCGCTCATCTGCCTCGGCGAGTGCGCGCCTGGCGGCGGCGGTCAGCGGCTTGCGTGGCTCGACCTGCTGGTTGTCGTTGTCGTTCTGCATGCGAATTTCCGGTAAAAAGTTGAAGAAACGGCCATCTGTCACCATCATATAGGAAACTCGCATGCCGGCGAAACCATGATTCACGTGAAACACCGGCAGATTTCTGGGAGACCGATCAATGAATGTGATGCGCACCGCAATGCTTCTGGCCTTCATGACCGCATTGTTCATGGCGGTCGGCTTCCTGATCGGCGGCAGGGCCGGCATGATGATCGCGCTGTTGATTGCGGCCGCGATGAATTTCTTCTCCTACTGGAATTCCGACAAGATGGTGCTGCGCATGTACCGCGCCCAGGAGGTCGATGAGCGTTCCGCGCCGGAATATTATGGTATCGTCCGGGATATGGCGCGCAATGCCGGCCTGCCCATGCCGAAGGTCTATGTAATCGACAGCCCGCAGCCCAATGCGTTCGCCACCGGCCGCAACCCGGAAAACGCCGCGGTCGCTGCCTCCACCGGCCTTCTACATGCGCTGAATTATGACGAGGTGGCGGGGGTCATGGCGCATGAACTGGCGCATGTACAGAATCGCGACACGCTGACCATGACGCTGACAGCGACGCTGGCAGGGGCGATCTCCATGCTCGGCAATTTCGCGTTCTTCTTCGGAGGAAACCGTGAAAACAACAATCCGCTCGGTTTCATCGGTATGATTGTCGCGATGATCGTTGCGCCGCTTGCGGCGGCCATCGTCCAGATGGCGATCAGCCGGACACGGGAATATTCGGCCGACCGGCGCGGCGCCGAAATCTGTGGCAAGCCCTTGGCGCTCGCCTCGGCGCTCGCCAAGATCTCGAACTTCTCGCATCAGGTACCGAACGATGACGCCGAGCGCAATCCGGCCACGGCCCATATGTTCATCATCAATCCGCTGTCGGGCGAGCGCATGGACAATCTGTTTTCCACCCATCCGGCGACTGAAAACCGCATTGCCGCGCTGGAACAGATGGCGCATGAAATGCAGACGGTCTCGACGCCGCCTGTCAGGGCTGATAATCCGGTGCGCAAATCGCGCTCCGTGCCGCCGACAGGCTGGGGTCGCGGTGGTTCCGAACCACCGAAAGGTCCCTGGTCTTGACGTCTGACGAAAACAGAAACGCTTCGCATCCGAAACGAAACCGCCGCGCACCGCAGAGTGGGGATCAAGGTCGGGAAAATCCGGCCATCGAGCGCAGCGACAAGCCCGGAATCCGGGCGCGCCAAGCCGCCGCGAAAATGCTGGCGGCCGTCGTTGATCGCAAGACGTCGCTGGATGGCATGCTTGATGCCAACAATGGAAATCCCGTCTATCGCGAGCTGAACGAGGCGGACCGCGCTCTTGTCCGCGCTATCCTGAACTCCGCACTGCGCCAGCTGCCGCGCATTGAGGCCATGATCGGCTCCCTGCTGCAGACGCCACTGCCGGAAGGTGCGCGGGCTCTGGATCATGTCCTGACGGTCGCCGCCGCGCAGATTCTCTATCTCGATATTCCCGATCATTCCGCCGTCGATCTCGCTGTCGAGCAGGCGCAGATCGATCCGCGCAACAAACGTTTTGCCAGTCTCGTCAACGCCGTCCTGCGCCGCCTGTCGCGCGAAAAGCAGGATTTACTTGAAACGGTCGGTGCGAAAATCCCGGCCATTCCGGCATGGTTCCACAAACGGCTCGTCGCCTATTACGGTGTCGAGGAAGCTGCCCAGATCGCCGAAGCGCTCCTTACCCCCGCCGCGATCGATCTGACAGTGAAATCGGACGCCGAAGGCTGGGCGCAGACGCTGAACGGTCGCCTGTTGCCAACCGGCTCCGTAAGGCTTGCCGCGTTTTCCGGAGCGGTTCCAACGCTCGAAGGGTTCGACGATGGCGAATGGTGGGTCCAGGATGCCGCCGCTGCCCTTCCCGCCCGACTTTTCGGCTCCCTGGAGGGGCAGCGGGTCATTGATCTCTGTGCCGCTCCCGGCGGCAAGACCGCGCAGCTGGTCCTGGCCGGTGCGGATGTGACGGCGCTGGATCAGTCCGCCAGCCGTCTGAAGCGCCTCCAGGGCAATCTTGCCCGTCTGGGTGTGAAGGCGACGACGCAGGAAATCAACATGGCCGATTTCCGCACGGAAGACCCGTTCGACGCGGCCCTTCTCGACGCGCCCTGCTCGTCGACGGGTACGATCCGCCGTCATCCGGACGTACTCTGGACCAAGGGGCCTGAAGACATCGAGAAATTGGCGGTGCTGCAGGAAAAGCTGCTGCGCCATGCGCTGACACTGGTGAAGCCGGGTGGTTTAGTTGTGTTTTCCAACTGCTCGCTGGACAAGCGGGAAGGTGAGGACGTCACCGAACGTGTCCTTGCGAGTGGAACCTGCGAGCGTGTTGCGATCGATCCCGCCGATTGGCCGGGCCTCCAAAATGCCGTGACCCCGCTCGGTGAATTCCGCACGACTCCGGCCATGATCGAGCCTAAGGATGGTTACGCCGGCGGCCTCGATGGCTTCTATGCTGTGATCTTGCGGCGTACAGCTTAGAATTTGTTCGTCAACAGGCAGATTTCGCCGGTCAATTGACGGGTTCTTCGCGTTTGCCTAACAATAGGGCGACGATCCATAAAAGTTTAATGATTTTCCAGGCAGGATCGGCGTCCTAGTTGTATTTGGTTTGGACAGTCGTCATTTCCGTTCATCTTGCGGCATGACCCCGTCCGGGAGTGGGGAAGACGCAGGCGTCTACGATGCGGATTTCGGATCGGCAAAGGCTACTCTATCTGTATCTGCGTGAGGGTTGGCGCCGGTTCTCGCGTCGGCTTGCCTTGGGCCGAAATTCCGCGTTGCGTTTTGCCGGCACATCGCCGGACCGCCTCATCGTAGCCCCCACCGATCTGCGCGCCGTCGATCCCTTCGTTGCGCAGGAAATCCTGCAGGGTCGCTTTCCGCTGGCCGGCCGCGTGCTGGAAACCGGCGGCGAATCCCCCTTCGAAATCGATCTGCCGTCGCGCGAATTTGGCGTTCGGTTGCATTCCTTCGGTTGGGTTCGCCACATGCGGTCGGTGAAGGAGGAGGAAACCTTCGGCCAGCTGCGCAGTATAGTCAACGACTGGATCTCCACCCATGGCCGCTACATCAACGGCATCGCCTGGGAAGCCGATATCCTGGCCCAGCGCATCATTTCCTGGCTCTCGCATTCGCCGATCATCCTGCGCAATGCCGAACATCCCTTCTATCGTCGCTTCCTGAAAAGCCTCGCCTTCCAGGTGCGTTACCTCAAGCATATCACCGACACGACGCCCGACGGCGAAGCGCGGCTTCGGGCGCGTATCGCGCTTGCCATGGCCTCCGTCGCCATGCCGGCCTCTGCAAACACGATCCGCAAGGCCGCCCGCAATCTCGATCAGGAACTGGATCGCCAGATCCTGGCCGATGGGGGCCACACGTCGCGCAATCCGCGCGCCGGCCTTGAGTTGCTGTTCGACCTGCTGCCGCTGCGCCAGACCTATGTCAATCTCGGCCATGACGTACCGCAGCGGCTGATTTCCTGCATCGATCGCATGTATCCGGCGCTCCGCTTCTTCCGCCATCAGGGCGGCGAGCTGGCTTTGTTCAACGGCGCCACCTCGACGCTCGGCAATGAGCTGATGTCGGTGCTGCGCTACGACGAGACCGCCGGCGCGCCGTTCAAGGCGCTGCCGCTTGCCCAGTATGAGCGGCTGGCCACCGGCAATGTCGTCGTCATCATGGATACCGGCATGCCGCTGTCGCCGGAATTGTCGCGCACGGCCCATGCCGGCTGCCTGTCGTTCGAAATGTCGTCGGGCCGCCATCGCTTCGTCATCAATTCCGGATCGCCAAAGTTTGCCGGCGAACGATTCCGTCAACTGGCGCGCCTGACGGCGGCGCATTCGACCGTGACGATCAACGATCGCTCCTCGTCGAGACTGTCGGAATCGCGCTTCCTCGGCCCGATCGTCACCGGCGGCGTGTCCAAAGTCTCCACCCGTCGCGAGGAGCGCGAGGGCCAGCCGGATGCGATCATTGCCAGCCATGATGGCTACGCCCGCGCCTTCGGCCTGGTGCATGAGCGCGATCTCAGCATCAGTGCCCAGGGAAATATGCTGCGTGGCCGCGACCGTCTGCATCAACCGGATGGTTCGGACCCGGCCGATACCAACACCGCGATCGCCGTGGCGCGTTTTCATATCCATCCATCAATTACGATGCGGCAGCACAGTCCTCACGAGATCTACCTGACAGCGCCGGATAGCGAGACCTGGCTGTTTACCTGCCGCGACAGCGAGGTCGTGATCGAGGAAGACATTTTCTTCGCCGACCCCTCCGGCGTGCGCAAGAGTTCACAGATCACCGTGACCTTTGCGGCCGCCGCGCAGCCGGAAATCCAGTGGATTTTTACCCGCGAGGGCTGACATTTGCTTCTGTGATGCCGTCCGGGCGGCTGAGTCCGGTTTCTTCGCGGGGAAAGCTGTGTTAACGGCAGGCGGACATCTGCCGGAAGACCTCCCGATATCCGGCGCCGCCCCAAGGAGCTTGATGATGGCTGTCGCCTCCAAGAAAATTCCCGCCCCCGATCAGGTCACCATTCGCACTGCGCTTCTGTCCGTCTCGGACAAGACCGGCATCGTCGATCTCGCCCGTGCGCTGCACGACAAGGGCATCCACCTCGTTTCGACCGGCGGTACGCACAAAGCTCTGTCGGATGCCGGCCTGCCGGTGACCGATGTGTCCGAGATCACCGGCTTTCCGGAAGTCATGGACGGCCGGGTCAAGACGCTGCATCCGGGCGTGCATGGCGGGCTTCTCGCTATTCGCGACGATGAAGAGCATGTCGAGGCGATGACGACGCACGGCATCAAGGGCATCGATCTCGCCGTCATCAACCTCTATCCGTTCGAGGATGTGCGCGCCAAGGGCGGCGATTACCCGACCACAGTCGAGAACATCGACATCGGCGGCCCGGCGATGATCCGCGCCTCCGCCAAGAACCACGCCTATGTGACCATCATCACCGATGCTTCCGACTATGCCGGCCTGCTGACTGAGCTTGGCGATGGTGCCGGCACCGGCTTTGCCTTCCGCCAGAAGATGGCCGCCAAGGCCTATGCCCGCACCGCCGCCTACGACACCGCCATTTCCGGCTGGTTCGCCGAGGTGCTGGACACACCGATGCAGCTTCACCGCACCATCGGCGGCGTGCTGAAGGAAGAGATGCGTTACGGCGAAAACCCGCATCAGAAAGCCGGATTCTACGCCACCGGCGAAAACCGTCCGGGCGTTGCCACCGCGACGCTTCTGCAGGGCAAGCAACTTTCCTACAACAACATCAACGATACCGACGCCGCTTTCGAGCTGGTTGCCGAGTTCCTGCCGGAAAAGGCGCCGGCCGTCGCCATCATCAAGCACGCCAACCCCTGCGGCGTCGCCACCGGTTCGACCATGCTTGAAGCCTATGAACGGGCGCTGGCCTGCGATTCCACCTCGGCCTTTGGCGGCATCATCGCTCTGAACCAGGAACTGGATGGCGCGACAGCACAGGAAATCGTCAAGCTGTTCACCGAGGTCATCATCGCACCGTCGGTCAGCGAAGCCGCCCGCGTTGCCATCGCTGCCAAGCCGAACCTGCGTCTGCTCGTCACCGGTGCCCTGCCCGATCCGCGCATTCCCGGCCTGTCGGCGAAGACCGTTGCCGGCGGCCTGCTGGTGCAGACCCGGGACAACGGCATGGTCGAGGATCTGGAACTGAAGGTCGTCACCAAGCGCGCGCCGACGGCCCAGGAACTGGAAGACATGAAGTTTGCCTTCAAGGTCGCCAAGCATGTGAAGTCCAATGCCGTCGTCTACGCCAAGGATGGCCAGACCGTCGGCATCGGCGCTGGCCAGATGAGCCGAGTGGATTCCGCCCGCATCGCCGGCCTGAAGGCTGAGGAAGCCGCCCGCGCGCTGGGCCTCCCCGCTCCGCTCACCCGCGGATCCGCCGTCGCATCCGAAGCCTTCCTCCCCTTCGCCGACGGTCTCCTGTCGATGATCGCCGCTGGCGCCACCGCCGTCATCCAGCCCGGCGGCTCGATGCGCGACCCCGAAGTCATCGCCGCCGCAGATGAAGCCGGCGTCGCCATGGTCTTCACCGGCATGCGCCACTTCCGCCATTGATTGCGTAAGGCTGCTCAGGACGCTGCCATCTTGATGGCAGTCAGACTGCTGACAAACTCACAAGCCGATTGTTTGAGAATGCGGCAACCCCACTATCCCTCATCCTCGCCCTCGTGGCGGGGATCCAGTGATCCGACGTCTGTCGGGTCAAAAGACTCTTTCAGCCCAAGGACTTGGGCTGACTGGATTCCTGTGACGAGCACAGGAATGACGGAGAGGATGGTGGCTTCAGACGTCCCAAATAACGTCCGGGATCGCGGAAAGATGACTTTGTCAGCGCACTGACCGCCATCTTGATGGCAGCGTCTTTGCAATCCATATTTGAATCTACTCGGGAGCTTCAAATATGGCAGAACCGCAATTGTCAGTCCGTAGCGCCAGAGCCCGCGATCTGGCTCACCGCTTGGCCCGTCGCGAAAACCGTTCTGTCGCCGAAATCGTCGAGCGTGCGCTCGAATTCTATGAAAGCCGCGAAACGGGCCGTGAACCCGCTGCCGTTTTCTACCAGCGGTTGTCCAGTAGTTACGGCACAGATATCGATCTCGATGCTGTTATCGGCGAGAACCGGCGTCCTCATGCCGGGCCTGAGCTTTGATCTTCCTCGACACCAATGTCATTTCGGAGACGCTGCGAAAAGAGCCCTCGGAAGCAGTTCTTTCCTGGCTGATACGGCACGATGCGGAGATTGCGCTTCCATCTGTTGCAATCGCCGCGATCGCTTTCGGCATCCAGAAGATTTTTCCCGATCAGCGGTCGATCCTGCTTGAGCAAGGATTGAACGGTAGACGCTTTTCCGGTCGAATCTTCGCCCTGACTGAAGAAGCGGCAATGGCCTATGGTGACATCATGGGGAAGGCCTCAAGGCAAGGGCATGGCATGTCTGCTCCGGATGGAATGATTGCCGCAATCGCGCGGGTGAACGGAGGACGTTTGGCGACCCGCAATCTTTCCGATTTCTGCACGACAGGGCTTGAATTGATATCACCTTGGGAAATCTGAGCGGAGGCGTCCTTATACCGCTTTATTCGCCGGATAAGGAGTCTTGAGCAGGATCATCAGGCCCACGCCGAGAAAGATCACCAGCGTCATCATCCCCGCGTGCGCCGATCCGGTGATCAGGGTCACGGTAGAGACGGAGGCCGGCGCGAGGAAGCTCGTTGCCCGGCCGGACAGGGCATAGAGTCCAAAATAGCGGCCCGCCTCTTCGGGCGTAACGCTGCGGGCGAGATAGGAGCGCGCTGAGGCCTGTACCGGGCCAAACGCGAGGCCGATCAGCAGGCCGTAGAGGATGTAGGCCTTTTCCGCTGCCGTTGCGAACAGCCCGCCGCCGTCTTCCGTCGATAGCTGCAGCAAGCCGAACAGCGTATAGCCGGGGCCGGTGGAGACGATGCCGATGGTGGCGATCGTCAGGCAGATAAGGCTGGCGGTGACGATGACCTTGGAGCCAAGCTTCGCGTCCAGACGGGCGGCATAGAGGCAGCCACCGATTGCCACCACATTGAGAATGATTCCGTAAACGCCCAGTTCCAGGGTTTGCCAGGCAAACATGCCGGCAGCGAAGGTTCCGCCCAGCGCCAGTAGCCCGTTGACGCCATCCTGAAAGATCATCCGGGCAACGAGAAACCGCAGGATTCCGGGGCGATGTTTCAATTCGCCGATCGTGTGGCGAAGCTCCGCCATGCCGTTGCGGACGGCGGCAGAGGCAGGTATCCGCGATCGCGGCGCGTCCGGCGTAAACAGGAACATCGGCAGGATGAAGACGAAATACCAGAGTGCCGAGATTGGTCCGGTGACGCGGGCGTCGGCCCCGCTTGCAGCATCGATCCCGAACAGCGGATCGAGCCCCAGAATTGTTTTGCCGGATTCCGGATTGCCCGCCAGGAACAGAACGACGGCGATCAGCACGATCATGCCGCCGAGGTAACCGAGCCCCCAGGCGAGGTTGGAGATGCGGCCGGCCTCCTTCTCGCTCACCAGCCGCGGCATCATCGAGTCGTTGAAGACGATCGAAAACTCCGCCGCGATCGCAGCGAGAATGATGAGAAGGAAAGGATAGATCATCGGCGATCCCGGCGTGGCAAACCAGAGAAACGCCAGCGACACGATCTTGATGACAGCGAAAAAGCCGATCCAGGGTTTCCGTGCGCCCGTCTGGTCGGCAATCGAGCCGAGGACCGGCGAGAGGATCGCGATGACAATGCCGGATATGGTGATCGTATAGCCCCACATCGCCTGCCCGTAGACGGGATCGTCCGTGAGCCGGGAAACGAAATAGGGGCCGAAGATGAAGGTGATGATGACCGTGAAGAACGGCTGGGCCGCCCAGTCGAACAGCATCCAGCCGGCGATGCCGGCGCGCGATACGTTTGGCTCGTCGCCGGCCCCTGCCGTGGTACTGCTCACCCGATTCTCCACTGTCACCTCAACCCGGTGCCGACAGTGTCACCTCCCCCGGTTCTGCGCAAGATCGCTGAGCAAGCCGGCCGCGACGGTGATCTTTGCCAGCGTCGTTTCGCCCTTCTCCGTCAGCTGGGTGAGCTGGTAGGTGACGCGGGAAATGCGGATTCGGTCGCCATCCTGCCAAGCGCCGACGGGATTGCGCTCCTCCTTCTTGTCGGTCAGCACGGCGATGGTGATGTCCGTGCGGGCGGTGGCGATGTCGTTGATGCTGCGCGACAGGGCCATCGCCTCGTACTGTTCGGTGGCTGAAACCCGCTCCGCCGCTGCCAGAAGCTTGGCGATCCGCAGGTTCTGCGTCACGCCGAAATAGCTCTGGGCGGTGCGGGCAAGCGTCACGCCGGTATCGGCGGAAATCTGGATGATTTCCGGCACGAAGGTCATGACCGCCAGCGAAGCGATCTCCTCGGCCAGTGCCGCCGGCACGCCGCGTTCGATGAAATAGGCCGCCCTCTGGCTGACTTCCGCCGTCGCATCTTCCGGAATGGCGCTCTTCAGCGTCGATTTCAGTTTCTGAAGCGCATCGCGCAACTCCTGGATCGCCTCGCCGAGCGGCGCTTGCATTGCCTTGATCCGAAGCGTGCGTTCGGTGACGATCGCGAAGATATGCGCCACTTCCAGGTAAAGCTCGTTCTGCACGACACCGCTGATGACATTGTCGAGCGCGTCGATCTCGTCCTGGATGCGCTGGAGATCATAACCGTCGCGGGTCAGCACGGCCGCCTTGACCACGTCGGCCGGCATGAAGCCGGTCTGGTCGATCAGGGTGCTGACGAAGGGCGGTCCGCCGCGGTTGATGACGTCGTTGGCCAAGACCGTCGCGATGATCTCGCGGCGCAGACGGTGCTCGTTGATGTCGTTGGCATGGGCCTTGTGCATCTTGGCGGGGAAATAATCTCTGAGCGTCGTTGCGAGATAGGGATCATCAGGCAGTTCGCTGGCGATGATTTCGTCGAACAGCACGATCTTGGCGTAGGAGAGCAGCACGCCGATTTCCGGCCGCATCAGCGCCTTGCCGCTCTGGTAACGTTCGGACAGTGCCTGGTCGTTCGGCAGCACCTCCACCTTGCGGTTGAGATGGCCATCGGATTCCAGCCGGGTCATGAGCCGGGCAAGACCGGTCCGATTGCCGGCGCCCTGCATTTCCGTCAGCGAGATCGACAGGGATTGCTCGTAGTTGTTGCGCAGCACGAGCGCCGCGACTTCATCGGTCATCGAGGCCAGGAGCGTGTTGCGTTTCGCCCGCGTCAGGCGATCATCGCGCATGGCGGAAGCGAGCGCGATCTTGATGTTGACCTCGAAGTCGGAGGAATTGACGCCGGCCGAATTGTCGATGGCGTCGGAATTGCAGCGTCCACCCTTCAGGCCAAAGCCGATACGGCCGCGCTGGGTAACGCCGAGATTGGCACCCTCGCCGATCACCTTGGCGCCAACCTCGTCCGCGGTGATGCGGATTGGATCATTGGCGCGGTCGCCGACATCAGCATCCGTCTCGCTGGCAGCGCGAATATAGGTGCCGATGCCGCCGAACCAGAGCAGGTCGACCGGGCTTTTCAGGATCGCCGTCATGATTTCGAACGGTGTTGCCTGGCTCTTCTCGATGCCGATCGCCGCCATCGCCTGCGGTGTCAGCGTCACGGATTTTTCCGAGCGCGGAATGATCATGCCGCCCTTCGACAAGAGGGATTTGTCGTAATCCTGCCAGCTGGAGCGCGGCAGGTTGAACATGCGCTTGCGCTCGGCGAAGGATTTTTCGATATCCGGATCAGGATCGATGAAGATATCGCGGTGATCGAACGCCGCCAGCAGCCGGATCTTCTCCGAGAGCAGCATGCCGTTGCCGAAAACGTCACCCGACATGTCGCCGACGCCGGCAACGGTGAAGGGCGTCGTCTGGATGTCGATATCCATTTCGCGGAAATGCCGCTTGACGGTTTCCCAGGCGCCGCGCGCGGTGATGCCCATCTTCTTGTGGTCGTAACCGGCTGAACCGCCCGAAGCAAAGGCGTCGTCCAGCCAGAAGCCGGCTTCCTGGGCCAGCCCGTTGGCCGTGTCGGAGAAGGTTGCCGTGCCCTTGTCGGCGGCGACGACGAAATAGGGGTCGTCACCATCGAGCCGCAGCGTATCGGCCGGCGGCACGACATCCTGGCCGACGATATTGTCGGTGATCGAGAGCAGCGTGCGGATATAGGTCTTGTAGGCCTCGGTGCCGGCCTTGAAGATTTCGTCGCGCGTGCCGCCCACCGGCAGCTGTTTCGGGTAGAAGCCCCCCTTGGCACCAACGGGCACGATGACGGCATTCTTGACCTGCTGTGCCTTGACGAGGCCAAGCACTTCGGTGCGGTAATCCTGGGCGCGATCCGACCAGCGAAGACCGCCGCGCGCCACCTTGCCGAAGCGCAGGTGCACACCTTCGACCTCGGTGCCGTAGACGAAGATTTCGCGGAAGGGCCGTGGCTCCGGCAGGCCGTCGAGGGCCTTCGGATCGAGCTTGAAGGCCAGCATCGGCTTCGGATTGCCATCCGTGTCGCGCTGGAAATAGTTGGTGCGCAGCGTGGCGGTGACGGCGTTGACGTAGCGCCTCAGAATCTGGTCCTCGTCGAGGCTCGGCACATTGTTCAGCGCCTGCTCGATCCCCGCCTGCAGGCTCACGGTGCGCCTGGCGCGCGGCTTGTCCTCGAGCGTCGGGTCCGTCCGGGTCACGAACAGCTTGAAGATATCGGAGGCGATCGCCGGATACTTGTTCAGCGTATCGGCGAGATAGCCCTGCGAATAGGTGATGCCGGTCTGGCGGAGATAGCGGGCATAGGCGCGCAGCACCGTCACTTCCCGGGCGGTGAGCCCGGAGAGCAGGATCAACCGGTTGAAGCTGTCATCCTCGATCAAGCCGTTCCAGGCGGCGAGATAGGCCTCTTCCAGCATCGGCCCGGTCTTGTCGAGGTTCAGCACATGGCCGTCGCGGTGGATCAGTTCCATGTCATGCAGCACGACCAGCCGCTCGCCACCCTTGGCGCTGGAAACGGCGATATCGTGGGTCTGCTCGCTGATGACCCGGAAGCCGAGGTTTTCCAGCAATGGAACGCGATGCGACAGCGACACCGGCTCACCGGCGTGGAAAATCTTGAGCTCCAGCGATTCCGGACCCTTGCCGCGCTTCTGGTAGAAGGCGATGCGGATCGGATCGTCCGGCAGGCAGGCGGCGATGTCGGGAAGATCGGCATGGGCTTCAGTCGGGGTGAAAGCCGCCTGATAGGCCTCGTTGACGGAAATCGTCACGCCATCGTGGCGGGCCAGCAGGTTGAACCGGTCGATCCAGCGGGTGACGATGTCGCGCACGGCATTTTCAAGCTTGGCTTGCGCCACACGCGGCGTCTTGCCGCCGGAGCGGCCGATGATGAAATGAACGCGCGCAAGCCCGCCTTCCGGGAAAGCCGGGTAATAGGCCGAGACACGACCGTCATAAACCGTCTTCAGGTAAAGCCCGATCTTTTCGCGCACATCGGAATCGTACTGTTCGCGCGGGACGTAGACGATGACAGAGACAAAGCGGTCGAAATGGTCGATGCGCGGCAGCACGCGGATGCGCGGCCTGTCACCCAGTTCGTTGATCTGCTCGCAGAAGGTTGCGAGCAAGCCGACATCGATCTGGAAGAGATCGTCACGCGGATAGGATTCCAGTGTGTTGGCCAGCATCTTGCCGGAATGGCTCTGCGGATCGTAGCCGAACTGATCGACGATCTTCTCGATCTTGTGACGCAGCAACGGAATCTCTGCGGCCTGGCGGGTATAAGCACTGGACGTGAACAGGCCGACGACACGCAGCTCGCCGGTCACATTGCCCTCGGCGTCGAAACGCTTGACGCCGACATAATCCATATAGGCGCGGCGATGGACCACGGATTTGACGTTCGCCTTGGTGACGATAAGGAAATCCGGACCATTGAGGAAGGCGAGGATTTCTGGCGTGGTCAGCACCGCGTCCTTGCCCTGGCGCAGCACGCGTACGTCGGGATTGGAGAGGATGCCCAGCCCGCGGCCATCGGCGCGTTCGACGGCAGCATTCTCGCCCTTGCCGGAATAGGTGTATTCGCGCATGCCGAGGAAGGTGAAATTGTTGGCGCGCAGCCAGCGCAGGAAGGCCAGCGCCTCGTCGCGATCGCCCTTCTTTTTCGTCGGCGCATGGTTTTCCAGTTCGTTCATCGCCTGATCGAGCAGAACCGTCATCGCGCTCCAGTCGCCAACGGCCTGGTGCACCTGCGACAGGACGTTTTCGACCCGTTCCTTCAGGTCCTGGGCTTCCGCATCTGTCAGTTTCGACAGGTGGATCTGGATATGGCTGAAGCGAGTGGCGGGATCGCTTTTCTCTTCGGGGTCGAAGAGTTTAGCCGGCTTTCCTGCTGCAAGAACGAGAATGGGATGCACGGCCAGATGAATGTCACGGTGCGTGCTCGTCACCTCGCCCATCACCGAATCGTAGAGGAACGGCATGTTGCGATCGGTGACCGAGAGGATCGAAACCTCGGTGTCGTTCGGCGTGATGCCGTCAATCGTTTCGACCGAGATCACCGGCCCGGCGCTTTCCACCCGGCCCACTTCCTTCAGCGCATGGGCAGCCGTCAGCGCCAGCATGTCCGGCGTATATTCGTCGAGGTCGTCATGGCTGGCGCGGCGGAACAGAAGCTCCGGCGACAAGATTTTCAATCCGAGCGCCTTGCCGGCCTCACCAACCGCTTCGAAATGCCGGTCCTTCTTCGGGTTGTATTTGGTGCCCATGACTGTTTCTCCCCGCAATCACCATTTTCGCCGAAACTAACAGAAGAATGGCTGTTGGCGATTGTTTTTGTGGCGGTTTTTGGTCCTGATCGATCAATTTCGGAATGGAATCATGAAAATTTCGGCGAAAACGGACGGCTTTTTGAATTAAATCGGTTGTAATGCATGTATTCGCGTCTGCTTATCCATCGCTGATTTTTACGTCCCGCCGCCTTTTGGCAGGTGCAGTTGACAGCGGCATGACTGTCGGGCGATCAGATGATGTCGAAACAACGGAATTCCTGCATGTCCGAGACCCCCGCCGGCGCCGTCATCGTCATTTCCAGCCATGTGATTCGCGGCTCCGTCGGCAACCGGGCGGCGGTGTTCGCACTCGAAACGCTGGGCTATCCGGTCTGGGCCGTCCCCACTGTCATCCTTCCCTGGCATCCCGGCCACGGCCCCTCGACGCGGGTCACCATTGGAGAGGACGAGTTCAACCGGCTGATCGACGATCTGATCCGCGCACCTTGGGTCGGTGAGGTCCGCGCCGTGCTCTCCGGTTATCTCGGCGGTGCCCATCAGGCGGAAGGCGTCGCCCGTCTTGTCGAGGCGCTGCGACAGAAGAATCCCGACCTGTTCTATGCCTGCGATCCCGTCATGGGCGATGCCGGCGGGCTTTATGTGCCGGAGGCGACGGCGGTCGCCATGCGCGACAGGCTGCTGCCTCTTGCCTCGCTCGCCACGCCCAACCGGTTCGAACTGTCCTGGCTGTGTGGCGCGGCACTGGAGAGCAATGCTGCCATTCTGGAGGCTGCCTTGTCTCTGGGGCCGTCCCGCATGCTGGTCACCTCGGCGATCCCGATGATGCAGGGCAGCACCGGCAATCTCTATCTGTCGGGCAATTCCGCGCTTCTCGCCGAACACCGGTTGATCGACAATCCGCCGAACGGCACGGGTGATCTGCTCGCGGCCCTGTTCGTCGCACGGCTTCTGGAAGGCATGAACGAGGAGCGCGCGCTGCAGCTGGCGACCGCGAGTGTGTTCGAGGTCATCGCCCGTACCCGCAAGCGCGAAGAGGACGAGCTGACGCTGGAGCGTGACGCGGCCAGCCTGTC
Source organism: Rhizobium sp. Leaf453 (assembly GCF_001425605.1). Classification (GTDB taxonomy): domain Bacteria; phylum Pseudomonadota; class Alphaproteobacteria; order Rhizobiales; family Rhizobiaceae; genus Pararhizobium. Next base: position 125,090 of record NZ_LMRG01000027.1, read on the forward strand.
TACGCCGATGGCCATGGTGCAGATGCGCCGCCTTATGCATCCCGGCCAGAAACGCCGCTCTTGATAGTGACTTGGGCAGGTTCCGCTTGCCACCCCCCGCCTTGACGAATAAACCGGATCGATCCTGAAGGATCGACACGAAATCTCACGGGCATCACCGGTCATTTGGCTTGCCGGAAATTTGCCGGAAATTTGCATGTGTGCGGCGCACAAAGTTGTGTCGCTGAAGCCGCAGGCATGCGATGACCATCGTAACTGTCTTATATAGTCGGAGTGATCGAGCACCATGCAGCGTTTTCCGAAGCAATTGCTGAACGGCTACAACAACTTCATGAGCGGCCGCTACAACGAACAGCAGCAGCGTTACAAGGCCTTGGCCGAAACCGGCCAGCAGCCCAAAACCCTCGTCATCGCCTGTTGTGACAGCCGCGCCGCGCCTGAGACCATCTTCGACAGCGGCCCGGGCGAACTGTTCGTTGTCCGCAACGTCGCCAACATGATGCCGCCCTATGAGCCGGATGGCCATTATCACTCCACTTCGGCCGCGCTGGAGTTCGCAGTCCAGGCGCTCAAGGTTTCCGACATCGTCGTCATGGGCCATGGCCGCTGTGGCGGTATCAAAGCAGCGCTCGATCCGTCGGCCGAGCCGCTCTCCCCCGGCGATTTCATCGGCCGTTGGATGAACCTCCTGAAACCTGCTGCCGAGCAGATCCAGAGCAACGAGGTCATGACCGCCGGCGAGCGCCAGCGTGCGCTGGAGCGCGTCTCGATCCGCAACTCCATCTCCAACCTGCGCACCTTCCCCTGCGTCCAGATTCTCGAACAGCGCGGCAAGCTGCAACTGCACGGCGCCTGGTTCGACATCTCCACCGGCGAACTCTGGATCATGGACGCCAAAACCGGTGACTTCGGCCGCCCGGGCATGTGAGGTTTGGGGTTTCGGGGCTTATGGCTCCGGATCTCCCCACACTCCGTCATCCTCGGGCTTGACCCGAGGATCTGCTTGTGTCGCGCCCACCTCGCAGTTGCGACGTTTAAAGATCTCATCTAAAGACCTCATCGCCGGCCGATAGGCTGATGGATCCTCGGGTCAAGCCCGAGGATGACGGAGTGTGCGGTTGAGCGCCTTCGCCGGTCGCCGATCCTCCCTTATGGAAGCGAGAGGCCGGTGCTCGTCCCTTGTAAACGAAACAAAAAATCCGCAGCCCGGTCTCCCGAACTGCGGATCAATTCATCCCAACAAAGCCGTCTGATCAGCCGCCGTCGATTTCCGCGCCGATGATGGCGATTGCCTGCTGGTAGACGCTGGCGGCGTTCCAGCCTTGGATCGCACCGAAATTGCCCGAACCCGGCTGATAGCTGCCGCCGCCGCTCCAGCCGTGGCCGCGCAGGAAGTTGGCGGTCGAGGACAGGGCGTCGGCCTTGGAGCGGACCATGTCGACATGGCCGTTGCCGTCACCATCGACACCGTATTTCAGGACGTTGGCCGGCAGGAACTGCGTCTGGCCGATTTCGCCGTGGGCAGCACCGCGCGCATCCGGGCTCAAGTCGCCGCGTTGCACGAGGTTCAGCGCCGCATAGAGTTGGTTGGTGAAAAAGTCCGAACGGCGGCAGTCGAAGGCCAGCGTCGCAACGGCGGATATCGTGTGTTCCTTGCCCATGAAGCCGCCGAAGCCGGTTTCCATGCCCCAGATGGCGATGATCGGACCTGGTGGAACGCCGTAGCGGCTTTCGATCGACTTGAAGAGGGCGGCGTTCTGCGCCTTCATCTTCTTGCCGCGGGAAATGATCGCCTGGCCACCGCGCTTCTGCATGAACTGGTTCAGCGACAGCTTGAAGCTCTTCTGGCCACGGTCGGCGCGGATGGTCGCCTTGTTGTAGTTCACATTGGCGAAGGCCTTGTTCAGCACGGCGGGGCTGATGCCGCGTCCGGCTGCTTCCGCCTTGAAGTCCTGCACCCAGGCGTCGAAGCCTGCCGATGTATTGCTGCATTGCGCGGCAGAAGCCGCCGTTGGCGCGATTGCTGCCGCAATCAGTGCCGTGAAACCCGCCAGTACGCACGTTGCCTTGTGCATGAAAAACCCCGTAATCGCCCGAATCCAAAATTGCGTCCGCAAAATGCCAGTCTTTGCGGCTTCTGTCACGATGATCTCACTGCAAGGAGAGGATGTGTTTCACGTGAATCCTCCCGAAATGAAGCGTAAATCGTCGCAGACCGGCTCTCAGAAAGAAGCCCCGCAAATCCTGTGACGGATCATGCGAGGCTTTTATTGGTTAAAACTTTATAATTCCTGATCAGGCGGCCTTTTTCTTCGCCTTGATCAGACCGCGATTGACAAGAAGCTCGGCAATCTGGATGGCGTTGAGGGCAGCGCCCTTGCGCAGGTTGTCGGAGACGACCCACATGTTCAGGCCGTTCTCGACGGTCGCGTCTTCACGAATACGTGAAATGTAGGTCGCGTCTTCGCCTGCCGATTCGTACGGCGTGATGTAGCCGCCGTTCTCATGCTTGTCGATGACGAGGCAACCCGGCGCTTCGCGCAGGATGTCGCGGGCCTGGTCGGCGGTGATCTCGTTTTCGAATTCGATGTTGACCGATTCAGAATGGCCGATGAAGACGGGAACGCGCACGGCGGTGCAGGTCACCTTGATCTTCGGGTCGAGCATCTTCTTGGTTTCGGCCAGGACCTTCCACTCTTCCTTCGTGTAGCCGTCTTCCATGAAGCTATCGATATGCGGAATGACGTTGAAGGCGATGCGCTTGGTGAACTTCTTCGATTCGATCGGATCGGCGACAAAGACGGCGCGGGTCTGGTTGAACAGTTCGTCCATGCCTTCCTTGCCGGCGCCGGATACCGACTGATAGGTCGAGACAACGACGCGCTTGATCTTGGCGAAGTCATGCAGCGGCTTCAGCGCGACGACCAGCTGAGCGGTCGAGCAATTCGGGTTGGCGATGATATTGCGCTTGGTGAACTGCGTGATGGCGTCGGGGTTCACTTCCGGAACGATCAGCGGCACGTCCTGATCGTATCGCCAGGCCGAGGAGTTGTCGATGACGACGCAGCCCTGCGCGCCGATCTTCGGCGACCACTTCAGCGACACGGCGCCGCCGGCCGACATCAGGCAAATGTCGGTGTCGGAGAAATCGTAGTTCTCGAGGTTCTTCACCTTCAGCGTCTTGTCGCCGAAGGAGACTTCCGTACCCTGGCTGCGGGCGGAAGCCAGCGCCACGACTTCATCGACCGGGAAACCGCGCTCGGAAAGAATGTTCAGCATTTCGCGTCCGACGTTTCCGGTCGCGCCTGCTACGGCAATCTTGAAACCCATTGTCTTGCTCTCTTTCTGTCTCTCCGCGGTGCTGGGATGAGAAGCTAGCCGGCCAAGGTGCCAAGCTTCAGGTCCCCGGCCGTGCCGGGGAGAGAGCGGTGGCCAGAGACGTCAGACGGTTTTCGTCGTCGTTTTGGCCATTGTTTTGGAAAAAATCGGGAAAGAACGGACCCGCCCGGCAGAGAATGCCGGGGAAATCAGTGCAGCGATGGCAAAACCAAAACGGTGCATGGAGCGGTTCCTTTTCCGCTGTTGCTCATACGCGTTTCTGGCAGAGAGTCAAGACAGCATGGATTGCGCGCCGCGCTTTCAGAGAGGCGTAACCGTCTTCACGGACGCCTCCTGCGAAAGCTGCGCGTTTCAAGGCATCATCGTCTTGCGACGAGAGATCTGTCCGGTGCTGGTTCCGGGGTGGCGGCAGCGCCTCGCACATAAGACTTTGGTCTTAATACCATTCGTGGGCTTGGCACATGACGCCTGTAAACTACTCTGCTGTGTAGGTGGAGGAAGTGTGCCTTTGAGGAGCGATCGTCTCGTCAATGGCACCTATTTCGCCGATCGCGAGGTCGGCAAACAGAGAGGAGGCTCAAATGGCAATTGCAGAGGTGAACGCTGGGGATCGCTCACGTCCGATGACGGGAGAGGAGCGGAAGGTCATCATGGCCTCGTCCGCCGGAACCATTTTCGAGTGGTATGACTTTTATCTATACGGTTCGCTGGCCGCGATCATCGGGGCACAATTCTTTACGGCATTTCCCGAAGCGACCCGCAATGTCTTCGCGCTTCTGGCTTTCGCGGCGGGTTTCCTCGTCCGTCCGTTCGGCGCGCTGGTCTTCGGTGCCTTGGGCGATCTGATCGGCCGCAAATACACCTTCCTGATGACGATCATGATCATGGGTCTTTCGACCTTCCTCGTGGGTCTCCTGCCGGGCTACTCCAGCTGGGGTGCTGCGGCGCCGATCATCCTGATCGCTCTTCGCATGTTGCAGGGCCTCGCTCTGGGCGGTGAATATGGTGGGGCGGCAGTCTATGTGGCGGAACACGCCCCCGCCAACAGGCGCGGCTATTTCACGGCCTTCATTCAGACGACGGCAACCCTTGGCCTGCTCTTGTCCCTCATCGTCATTCTGGCGGTTCAGGGTTACGTTAACGGCAACTGGGATCCGTCACCGGTTCTGGATGCTGCCGGTGCAGCCGTCATGAATCCCGATGGCACGCCGAAGATGATCAAGGCATTCGACCTCTGGGGCTGGCGCATTCCGTTCCTCGGCTCGATCGTTCTCTTGCTGATCTCGCTCTATATCCGCATGCAGATGAATGAATCCCCAGCCTTCAAGAAGATGAAGGAAGAGGGTGCCGCTTCCAAGGCGCCATTGCGCGAAGCTTTTGGTCCTGGCCGCAACGCTCTGGTGCTGCTCATCGTCCCGATCCTGTTCGTCGGCGCCATCCTGACCGGCACGCTGAACTCTTCGGTTGCCATGATCCTCGGTATCGCTTTTGCCGTCATTGCCGTCATCTGGGGCTGGCGCAACGCCAAGATCGCCACCATCGCCCTGCTCGGCCTCGTCGCCGGCCAGGCTGTTGTCTGGTATTCCGGCCAGTTCTACGCCCTGTTCTTCATGCAGAACGTGATCAAGGTTGACAGCTTCTCGGCCAACGTCTTCGTGGCCTGGTCGCTGATTCTCGGTACCGGCGGCTTTATCTTCTTCGGTAGCCTTTCCGACCGCATCGGCCGCAAGCCGATCATCCTCGCAGGCTGCCTCATCGCTGCCGTCACCTATCAGTTCGTCTTCCCGCTGCTCACCCAAACCGCCAATCCGGCCCTTCATGCGGCGCAGCAGACCCCGATCACGGTCACCGCATCGCCGGACGATTGCTCTTTCCAGTTCAATCCGACCGGAACGGCAAAGTTCACCTCGTCCTGCGATATCGCGAAAGCGACGCTTGCCCGCACGTCGGTGAATTACGAGAGCATCGAAGATGCTGCTGCAACCGTTGCCCAGGTCAAGATCGGCGACACGGTCATCCCGGCCTATGACGCTGCCGCTCTGACCGGCGACGATCTCAAGGCTGCCACCGCCGCGTTCACCAAGAGCGTCAACGATGCGCTGACGGCTGCAGGCTACCCGATCTCGGCAGATGCCAACACGACGGTGGCGCGCGCGCAGCATTTCTTCGACATCTTCACCGGTCAGAAGATCGCGGTCATCCTGATCCTGACCTATCTGATCCTGCTCGTGACGATGGTCTATGGACCGATCGCGGCAATGCTCGTCGAACTGTTCCCGACCCGCATCCGCTATTCCGGCCTGTCCCTGCCCTACCACATCGGTAATGGCTGGTTCGGCGGCCTGATGCCGGCCACGGCCTTCGCCATCTCGGCGCAGACCGGCAACGTCTATGGTGGTCTCTGGTATCCGATCGTCATCGCAGCAGCGACCGTCGTCATCGGGGCGCTCCTGGTGCCGGGCAACACGCATAAGAAGGACATTTTCGCCAACGACGCGAAATAAGCATCCTGCAGGCAGGCTGGTCTTCGGGCCAGCCTGCAAGTCTCGATTTCTACATAAGCGGACAGCAATTTTCAAAAAGCACGGCGCGGTAGCGTAGTGCTTTTTCCGTTTTTGTGGTGGGATGCGTGCGAAGCCGGCGCTTTTGCCCGAACGTCGTCTCTTCTCTATTGACGAACCCGTGTCCAAACCGCCCATGCCGAGATGAAACAGCCAAGAATAATTGCATTGGAAACGATCCCGCAGGCCATCGCGGTGAGTTTTGCTGCATTGTCCGTTGCGGCATTTGCCCCGGTCGTCAGAGGCAGCAGGATCGCCACGAAGAGGACGCCAACGGCCAGGGGCGTTGCGAGGCCCATTGCCGCGCGTGTGCGCAATGCCGTCAGGAAAAGAAACAGGATCAATCCGATGCGGAATGGATCCAGAAGCTGAGAGACGAGTGTTTCCAACATTTTAGATCCTCCGTTTGCAGTGCTCCCATGGTTCCACAAAGAACGGGTGCGAGCAAGCAAACGAAAGAATCATAGGTTTTGCGAGGGCTTTCCTCATGGCTCCTTCGAGCCCACCCCGCGGGGTGTTGAAGATTTCGGCCGGGGCCAGCTCTTGTCATCCAGCCGGAACAGCCAGTTCCTGCCGGCAAACAGGAAGGCCGTCATCACCGCCGTCCATAGGCCGACCAGAAGTCCCGCCGCGACGTCGCTCGGATAGTGCGCACCGACCACGACGCGGCTGATGCCGATCACGAGTGCCCCCAGCGCAAACAGGATGCGCAACCGTGGCGCCAGCATCGAAAACGCCCCGAAGAACGAGCCGACGGCGGCGGAGTGACCCGATGGGAAACTCTGGAAGACCCAGTCGTGCCCTGAGAGGAACGAGATGCTGTGCGGCCCGTATTCGGCGAAGAGTTCCGGCCGCGCCCGGCCAATCACTAGTTTTGCCAGATGCACGACGGCACTGGCACTGCCGATTGTCACCAGGAAATACAGTGCCAGCCGCCAGGCGGTCTTGGTCTTGGATGACCATGTGTCGGTGCTTGCTACCCGGTTCAGGATGTAGGCGATGATGACGATCGAGCCGGACCCGTAGATCATCCAGCTGAATGTGCCGAAATCCGTGATCCTCTCGTTGAACGTCACCACCCCGCCCGGCAACCCCTGAGCCCATTGCGAGATCGTCCCATCGAACGGCAGGAGTGCTGCAACAAGCAGGGCGGTCGCGACGAGGAGCCAGAGGGATGAGGAAAAGGGGCGTGTCATGGATTCCGAGTTTCAGGATGGATGGGAGTTCAAGGCCGCCTACCCCACTCTGCCGTCATTCCTGTGCCTGTCACAGGGACCCAGCCGCAGCGCGTCTGCGCTGCGAAAGGTGTGATTTTACGCGACGGATGTCGCGTGGTGGGGTTCCTGCGACGAGCACAGGAATGACGGCGGGTGATAGGCTGGCCCATGCATACTAGGTGTGGGCCGATTACCATGATTCAACCCCACCAAACAAAAACGGCACCCGGTGTTGTCAGCCGGATGCCTCAGTGAACCCCTCCCCCTTGTGGGGAGGGGTTGGGGAGGGGGCATGAAAACCCTGAGAGCCTCAGGCCGAAAGCGCCTTGAACTCTGCCAGGATCGCGTCACCCATCTCGACGGTACCGACCTGGCGCGCACCCTCGGCCATGATGTCACCGGTGCGGATTCCCTGGTCGAGAACGTTGGCGATCGCCTTTTCCAGCGTGTCGGCTTCCTTCACCATGTTGAACGAATAGCGCAGGCACATGGCGAACGAGGCGATCATGGCGATCGGGTTGGCGATGCCCTTGCCGGCAATGTCCGGAGCCGAGCCGTGAACGGGCTCGTACATGGCCTTGCGGCGGCCGGTCTTCGGATCCGGTGCGCCGAGCGAGGCCGACGGCAGCATGCCGAGCGAACCGGTCAGCATGGCGGCGACGTCGGACAGCATGTCGCCGAACAGGTTGTCGGTGACGATCACGTCGAACTGTTTTGGCGCACGGACCAGCTGCATGCCGCCGGCGTCAGCCAGCATGTGATCGAGCGCCACGTCGGAATACTTTTCCTTGTGCGTCGCCGTGACGACTTGGTTCCACAGGACGCCGGACTTCATCACGTTGCGCTTTTCCATTGAGCAGACGCGGTTGTTGCGGGTGCGGGCGAGTTCGAAGGCGACGCCGGCAATGCGTTCGATTTCGTAGGTGTCATAAACCTGCGTGTCGATGCCGCGCTTCTGGCCGTTGCCGAGGTCGATGATTTCCTTCGGCGAGCCGAAATAGACGCCGCCGGTCAGTTCACGCACGATCAGGATGTCGAGGCCTTCGACCAGCTCACGCTTCAGCGAGGAAGCATCCGAAAGCGCCGGATAGCAGATGGCCGGGCGCAGGTTGGCAAACAGTTCCAGGTCCTTGCGCAGGCGAAGCAGGCCGGCTTCAGGGCGCACCTCGTAGGGAACCGCATCCCATTTCGGACCGCCCACGGCGCCGAACAGAACGGCATCCGCCGCCATCGCCTTTTCCATGTCGGCGTCGGAAATCGCCTGGCCATGCGCATCATAGGCGGATCCGCCGACCAGACCCTCGTCCGTCGTGAAACCGGCAGCCATTTCGGCGTTCATGTAGTCGATGATCTTGCGGACTTCCGCCATGGCTTCCGAGCCGATGCCGTCGCCGGGCAGAAGGAAAAGATTGCGCGATGTCATGGGGCATTCCTTTGAAGAAGGGTGGGCTGTTCGATGTTGGCGCGTTCTTAACGCAACTTCCGTTCGAGGAAAATGCATTTCCGGAAAGAATTGTGCGCGGCTTTTCAGTTCCGGACGGAACGGGTGGTGCCCGCCACCCCGTGGAACTCTGGGCGTGCGGGTCAGCCGCCCGCGTTTGAACCCAATTGATACGCCCATGCGCCGATTGATCCGCTCCGTCGCTGCGTCGCTTCGTGCGACGCTGGACATGCTTCTTTTCAGGAACAGGTCGAAATTTTGAATGTCGGAACATCCTGTTCCGTCCGGAACAGCGCGAACCGAGGTCTCGTGGGATAGTCGGGTCATGGATGAGGGAGGCTCATTCACCGAAACATTCCCGACCGGGATTTCAAGGAGAGACCCACATGCGCAAGTTCGTTCTGACCGCTGCCGCCGCCATCGTCGCTGCCGTTTCCTTTGCCGCCCCCTCGCAGGCCGGCTATCGTTCGGACGACTGCGAACCCACCTGCTATATCAAGAAGATCCGCACCTACGATTATTACGGCAACCTGATCGTCAAAAAGGTCCGCATCTGCGACTAGAGTTTGTCAGGGAAAAGTGGGAACCGGTTTTCCCGAAAAGACAAATTCCAAACGACTTGTTTCTGACTTCCTCCACGAAAGACCTGGCTGTCCCTGCGGCCGGGTCTTTCGCTTTTTGGCTGTCGGTTGAGTTTCCCCGAAGGATCAGCTCCAGTCCCGTCCGCCGCGTCGCCATTTGTGCAGGTCGTACCAGGCGACAAGCAGAAAGCCGCCGGCGAGCCCCATATGCTCGAAAAACAGGTTCATCGCGGCGAAACGCTCGGCTCCGAACGGTATCTCCCAGAACCGCAGGGCAATGAAGGTCGCCATCACCGTGAATATGCACAACGCCAGCGCACCGATCCACCGGCAGAAACCGCTGACGATCATCGCCACCGCGCTCAACTGCAAAAGGATCACCACGGCCGCGATCGGCCGCCCCGGCAGCAGTCCATAGCCTTCCATTTCCCGTGCTGCCGCAGTGAAATCCAGAAGCCTGTTCACACCGGTGATGATATGCGGTGAGCACAATGCCAGAAGCCCCAGCCACCGCGCCGGATGACTGGTAAAGACCGGCGTACAGGCGCCAGCCAGCTTCGCTTCCATCTTGAGCAGCATCGTTCTTGTCCTCTGGATGCATGGTGTCGTGGCGGGGATGCTACATGGCCTTGGCCGAAGGTCCAGACTGCGCGCTGAAGATTTCGAAACTCCGGCTATGGCAGTTGTTGATTTACGGCCAGATCCCTCTTCTCCCCGGCGGGGAGAAGGTGGCGCGTAGCGCCGGATGAGGGGGCCGAAGGCCACCTTTGAATATGCCGCTTGCTGCCGGCGGAGCCGGCACCCCTCATCGCCTCACTGCGTTCGGCACTTCTCCCCGATGGGGCGAAGAGAAACCCGGCCTCGCCTCCCATTATCCAGGAAAACCCGGGACAGCCGGAACACACTTGATCCCCCGCAAATAAGCACAAAACATGTCCGCCATCGCCTCCGAAAACACCGCGATCTCTTCCTCCGTCCGGGGCGTCGTCGAAAAATCCTGGCCGACGGTTCCGAGCGTGGTCATGATCAGGTCGCTTGCGACATCGCGAACGGGATCCGGCACATCCGGCAGGATTTCCAGCATGAAGGCCTCGATCACCGGTTCGGCTGCGTTTCTCGCCGCCTCGGCTTCCGGCGCGTCGCGGTAGAGCGGTGCCGCGTCGGCCAGCGCGGTCCGCACAGCCGCCTCCTCGCATTCGGAGCGCAGGAAGGCATGCACCATCGATCGCAGCCGGTCGAACGGCGGCACCGACCGGTCACCAAGGATCTGCGTCAACATGCCGGTCGTCCGCTGCCATTCCTCGCTCTGCAGCCGGAACAGGATCGAGGCCTTGTTGGGAAAATACTGGTAGAGCGAGCCGACGCTCACCCCTGCCCGCTCGGCCACCCGCGCCGTGGTGAACCGGGCGGCCCCCTCCTCCGTCAAAACGCGAACAGCAGCCTGGAGGATCGCGCCGACAAGGTCGTTCGAGCGCGCCTGGCTGGGTGATTTTCGCGTGGAAATCCGGGGGCTTGCAGTCTTCGTCATCTGGGGGGGGCCACAATGCGATTAGCGAATGCGACGAATTATTCGTATTTTCTCCCGTGACACAAGGCCAACACGACACAAGACCCACAAGGATCATCACCATGACGACATTGACTTCCGCTCCGCTCGCGCCCCTGCTCGATCGTCTTTTTGCCGAGGCAGCCTCGGCGACCAGCCCGGCCCTTTCGGGCATGTCGCGGGAAGAACAGCGGCGGCTCTTGACCAGCAAGACCGAGTATCTCGATCTCTATGGCCGGCTGAAGGATCTCTGGCTGCCCGTCTCGCGCGAGGCGGGCCAGCTTCTCTACATGCTGGCGCGCAGCACGGGTGCGAAAACCATCGTCGAGTTCGGCACATCCTTCGGCATTTCCACCCTGCATCTCGCCGCTGCCCTCAGGGACAACGGTAGCGACAATGGCGGCGGCCGGCTGATCACCACCGAGTTCGAGCCCTCGAAAGTGGCGCGTGCCCGCCGGCACCTCACCGAAGGCGGCCTGATCGACCTCGTCGAAATCCGCGAAGGCGATGCCCTGAAAACGCTGGCCACCGGCCTGCCAGATGTCATCGATCTCGTCCTGCTCGATGGCGCAAAAGCCCTCTATCCCGATATCCTCGCCCTCCTCCAGCCTCGCCTGCGCCCAGGCGCCCTGGTGATCGCCGACAATGCCGACGATAGCCCGGATTATCTCGCTTACGTCCGGTCTCCGGCGAACGGCTATGTCTCGACGCCGTTTTCGGAGGATGTGGAATTGTCGATGTGGGGTGGGTGAGATTTTTGCGGAAGGGTGCAGACGCGGTGCGTTTGCATCCTTCCGGGTAGCGGCCAACTGATGGCGGGTTGTGCGCCAGGCGATACGTCACATGAACGAGCAGGCTGGCCGGGGCCGTCAGAAAATTATTGACTTTTTGGTAAAAATTGTCGGTCCTGCGTGTAAGAACTCTGGGGACACGCCATGACATCCAAGCTCGCGACAACCTTCACTGGCCTTCCGTTCGTCAATCCTTTCGTCCTGGCCTCGGCGCCGCCGACGGAAAGCAAGACCAAGATCATGAAAGCATTCGAGGCTGGCTGGGGCGGTGTCGTGACCAAAACCATTGGCCTGCACCCTGTCGAGAACGTTGCCGGTCCGAAAACGATCTATCAGCGTGCCAGTGAAACGAAACCCTATGTCTCGCGCTACAAGCGGCCTGACACGGTTTCCCATTCGTCCTGGAACTGGGAACTGATCTCGGACCAGCCGCTGGATCTGTGGCTTCCCGACCTTGAGGAAATCAAGACCACCTATCCGGACCGCATGCTCATCGGCTCGATCATGGCCGGCGCCGGGAGCGAAGCCGAGATGGACAACTGGCGCAAGCTGGCGCGCGCTGTCGTCAACGCCGGATGCGATGCCATCGAACTGAACATGTCCTGCCCCCATATGGACCGCAAGGACATGGGGGCGCATATCGCCAATGACGAGACCATCATCCGGTCGATCCTCAAGGCCGTGACCGAAGCGGTCAGCGTGCCCATCTGGGTCAAGCTGACGCCCTCGTCCTCCTCGCTCCTGGCCGGAGCCCAGGCAGCGTATGATGCGGGCGCCGCCTCGATCTCGCTCTGCAATACCTTCCCGTCCCTGCCGCTGATGGACCCGGAGACCCTGAAGTTCGAAGTCGAGGTCGACGGTCTGGTCACCTCGGGCGGACTGGGAGGGCTGGCGATCCTGCATCAGGCCCTGCAACGCGTCTCGGACATTTCCCGCGCCTTCCCGGACAGGGCGATTTCCGGCATCGGTGGAATAAGAGGCTTTCGCGAGGCCTTCAACTTCATCGTGCATGGGGCAGGGAATCTGCAGGTTTGCACGGCCGCGATGGAAGACAAGGGCAGCGGAGGCATCGGCACCAATCTGATCCAGGAACTGACCAGCGATCTCACCGATTATCTGGAGCGCAAGGGATACGCCTCGATCGAAGAGTTCCGGGGCATCGCGCGCGAAAGGATCGTTGAACACTCCCGGATCCGCCGAAAGAGCGAAGCATATAACGGTGGCTACGAGCAATCGGCGGACCTGAGCCCAAGACCTTCCGCGAGTTTTGGATAACGCCTGCGACGGACGGATAGGATCGAACCGGGTATTGCTTGCCGGCGATAAGACCGCGTTTCCAGCCATCGCCCGCATTCTGGAAAACCTGCCTGAACGGCAGGAAAGGGGGCGAAAAGCTGCCTTTAGGGTTCCGTTCGGGAATGACAGGTTTGGGTCGATAGCCGATGTCTACGATCGGCCGCTTTGCGCCAATTGCGGACAGCGATAGCGGTTAGAGCTTTGGCATTAGCCGGAACCTGTTTTAGCGAGGGCTCTGCAAAGTCCGGTAAGTTGGTATTAAGCAAGAAGTGCGGTTTTAGAGTGTTGAAGTTCTGTCACTTGCGGACGTCCAGGAGCAGTGATTTATCACAATTCGAGACCACCGTGTCCCTTCTTAGGCGCGGAGCGGATTGATGCCGAATACCGACACCAACCCCGCCAACTCGTCGGCCAGCCCTGCTTTCAGCATTGACATCTGCATGTTCTTATCGTGCATCTTGATGCTGGCCTTTACGTTTTGTCTGCCGATCCGGTCGAGGATGACGTTGTCGACCAGCATCTCAATGTGTCGGCCTGTCAGCTTAAGTCGTGCGCCTCGCATCTTGTGTTTTACCCACCAGATTATCCGCGCTTGGTTGACCTCGAACCATCCCACTGGCGCCTGCAGTCCTGCGTCTATGATCTGATCGAGCATATCAGCGACCAGCGTCCCCGACATCGCATACGCACGCGCTGCAACGGCAGCTTCCTGAAGAGTTTCGTAGCGGATCTTCTCTTGATAGGCGCGGGTTCCTTTGTCGCCGCTCACTTTCCATATCGACGGAGCAGCCGCTTTGGCTTTCATTGTCCAAGTGTCTGTCCACTCGTCTGACAATACCAGCGCCGAACCTTCATCCACGGTTGCGATCAGCGTCACAAGCCTCCTGTAGACGCTCTCGTCCATCTGCCCATCAAGACGCAGGAGTGGCCCGATACTGAGATAGCGACCTGCGATCTTAAATATCCACTGGTTGCCGTTGGTCACGCAGCCCATAGCGCCCGGGTTGAGGTAGGGATCGATCATCCCTGGATGGACCTGCTTTCCAAACTTCTTGGCTTCGACTAGCCATATGGGGGTCTGGCGGCCTTCAGCCATGAGGGCAATGTCGGCCGACAGGCGTTTGTTTGGCCCGTTCGGTTGTGGGTACTCGAAAAAGGGCTCAAGGAAGCTGACCTCGCATGCCGCGTCAACGACGGGGCAGACCAGTCGATACATCGCCCAGCGCTCAGATGGCTGAGGCCGGAATACTTTCGTCAAGTTCATACACCCTCCCGTTCACAGCGCGGAACATAGCCGAAACGGCCTCCCAAGAAAATCGCTTGCGCCCCTTCGAACCGAGCGTCGCGGCATCAAAGCAAAGTCGTACAAAAGAAGGTAGTGCCGCCTTTCACTACATCGCCAAACCTCGCCAATTGCGGATTGCGCCTCGTCCCGACATTTGATTCATGCGGCCCGCAAATAATGGTCTCAGAATTGAACAGAACCATAGCGTTCGACTTCAGTATTTGATGGGTGCGGAGAGATGCGAAAATCAGACGCATTTCTAGCCAATATCCGCAATGGGCCAATAGCCGATATTCTCCCTACACTCACGATAGCCGTGCCGTCTCCCCCAACAAAAAATCTCATCCCCGTCCATCCCCGCCCTACAATCCCATGCCATGATCATTCCCGTCCTGTCCCGGATACACCGCAAGACGTTTGCGGCGAGGCAGGGCTGGCGCTCCACGGAAAGCCTTGGGGTCTTTTGACCTCGAACGTCAGGCGGAACGGAAGGAGAGCCCCCGGAACATGGACCCCCTCCGTCCTTATGGGGTGGGCGTGCCTGTGTGGCACACATGTCGGGAAAGGATGCGTGACGTACCGGGCTGTGTTGCTGAATGCCGGTCCCGGAGACATGCGAAACGCAATCATCCCGAGGCAGAGGGTCTAAAGTCGGGGTCTGTAGGTGAGGTGTCGAAACCACGGCGGTCACCGCGCGGGGATGTTTTCCCGTGTCTGGCCGCGCACCAACAGCGGAGAGATCATGCCCTATATCAAGCCGCAACCTTCACCCTTCAAGACGCTGACATTCCGTATGGCGGCAACCGCATGGCTCCGGCATTTTCGCTGCCGGGTGCGCCGCTGCCGCCGCAATTACCGTTGCATGGGCGTGGAGTTTCTTCATGGCGTGCCGCAATGCGTCCGCAACATGCCCCACGCCGAAGTCGAGGCGATGCTGACGTTTTTTGGCGATGCGGCGCAAATGGCAACGCCGGAAGCGGTCGCCGAAAACCTGGCGCGGGCAACAACGGAGGAGGAGCGCGAGATGATCGCCTTCCGGCGCCGCTTTTTCCTGTCCTATCAGGATGAGCTGGCGAGAGCCGGGCTGGCGGAGCCGCTGGGGCCGCCCTTTGTCGAAGGCTGAACCGGATCAGCCCTTGAAGGCGGTGACTTCGATCTCGATCAGCATTTCCGGGCGGATAAGGTCGCAGACCACCATGGTCGCCGCCGGGCGGATCTCGCCGAAGGCTTCGCCCAGAATCGGAAAGACGATGTCGGCAAAGGCAGCGTCGGTGACATAGTAGTGATTGCGCACGGCGTCACCGAGCGAAAAACCCGCCTCGGTCAGCGCGGCCTCGATGGTCTTCAGGCAGTTGCGGGTCTGCTCTTCCACCGTCTGCGGCATGGTCATCGTGGCATAGTCGTAACCGGTCGTGCCGGAAACGAAGCACCAGTCGCCCTGCACCACGGCCCGCGAATAACCCGCCGTCCTTTCGAACGGCGAGCCGGAAGAGATCAGTTTTCGCGGTGCTGGCATATGAGCTTATGCCCAGGGATGCGAGGCGGCATTGGCCTTTTCGAACGTGTCGATCGAGGCCGCCTTTTCCAGCGTCAGGCCGATATCGTCGAGGCCGTTCAGCATGCAGTGGCGGCGGAAGGCGTCCAGTTCGAACGTGATCTTGCCGCCGTCCGGGCCGGTGATTTCCAGGTTTTCCAAGTCGACCGTCAGGATGGCATTGGCGCCGCGGCCGGCATCATCCAGGAGCTTTTCCAGGTCTTCCGGAGAAACGACAACCGGCAAAATGCCGTTCTTGAAACAGTTGTTGTAGAAGATGTCGGCGAACGAGGTTGAGATAACGCAGCGGATGCCGAAGTCGAGCAGTGCCCACGGCGCATGTTCGCGCGACGAACCGCAGCCAAAATTATCGCCGGCAACGAGGATCTTGGCGTTCTGGTAGGCGGGCTTGTTCAGCACGAAGGCTTCGTTCAACGAGCCGTCATCATTGTAGCGGGCTTCGGCGAACAGTCCCTTGCCAAGGCCGGTGCGCTTGATCGTCTTCAGGTAATCCTTCGGAATGATCATGTCCGTGTCGATATTGACGACGGGGAGCGGCGCGGCAACGCCGGTGAGCTTGACGAACTTGTCCATGGATATGGCCTTCGATTTCAACGGAACAGGAAAATTTCCGCCCAGCGTTTAGAGCAATTTTGCGCCGAAATGAAGGAAAATCTTGCTCTCCGGCGGCCTGAGCCGGCCGTTTGGCCGATTCACATGTCGATGATCGTGCCGCGTCCGTCGTTCCAGATGCGCGGTTCGCGCTGGGGACGATGGCCAGCGGTACGGTTCACCGTGGCGCGGACGGGGCGGGGTGCAAGCCGTGCAGCAATCATCGTGCCGATCATCACCACCGAAGCGATGCCGAGAAGGGCAAGGCCGAGCGAGGCGGTGAAGACGAAGGCCATCACCGTGAAGGCGATGCCGGCGGCAGTCAGGAAGAGATTACGGATGCTTTGCATGGTCGTTACCTTTCGTTGCCCCAGATGTGGGTCCGCCCGTTTCGCATTGCAAGAGGGGGAGCCCGATCGCATGTCTGCCTTGCGAAAACGGCGAAAGGCGGGCAAAACTCGCTCATGAATTCACCCCGCGATCATCATCCCGCCCGTCTGCGTCGCTCCGTACTCTGCGTTCCCGCCGACAATGTCCGTGCCCTGGCCAAGGTCGCGACGCTTGCCTGCGATGCGGTGATCTACGATCTCGAAGATGCCGTCTTGCCCGACGACAAGGCTTTGGCCCGCCAGACACTGGCCGCCCATCTGGCGGAAGAGCGGCGGAGCGACCTCGAAATTGTCGTCCGCATCAACAGTCTGGCCTCGGGTTTCGGCGAGGCGGATCTCGCAGCGGTGCTCGACATGGCGCCGGATGCCGTGCTTTTACCCAAGGTCGAAAGCCCGCAGGATATCCAGGCCATCGCGGATATGCTGTCGGAAAACGACGCACCCGACAGGCTGCGGCTCTGGGCGATGATCGAAACCCCGCGCGGCGTGCTGAATGCCGCAGCCATCGCGGAAACCGGCCGCACGCGCGGCGGCCGGCTCGATTGTTTCGTGCCGGGGCTGAACGATCTGCGCAAGGAAACCGGCGTGCCGGCCCTGCCCGGCCGCACCTATCTCGTGCCCTGGCTGATGCAGATCCTGCTCGCCGCCCGTGGCAGCGGCCTCGATATCATCGATGCCGTGTTCAACGATTTCCGCGACGGTGCCGGTTTCGAGGAGGAATGCCGGCAGGGCCGCGCCATGGGCTTCGACGGCAAGATGCTGATCCACCCGGCCCAAATTGGTCCGGCCAATCTCCATTTCGGCGTCGAACAGGATGCGGTTAGCGAGGCGCGTGCCATCATCCACGCCTTTGCTCTCGCCGAAAATGCGGATAAAGCCGTCATCAACCTCAATGGCCTGATGGTCGAGCGCCTGCATCTGGAACAGGCGCTGCGGCTTGCCGCCCGGGCCGATGCCATTCAACGAAAAGGAACAGACGCTTGAAACTCTATCGCTTCCTGACCGCCGTCGACGACGCTACCTTCTGCCACAAGGTCACCGCCGCCCTCAACAAGGGTTGGGACCTGCACGGTTCGCCGACCTATGCCTACAATCAGGAAACCAAGGTGATGATGTGCGGCCAGGCCGTGGTCAAGGATGTCGAAGGCAAGGAATACACACCGGACACCAAGCTGTCCGAGCACTGAGTTGAAGCGTTCGGCCGGCTGGAACGGAATGCCGTTTCAGCCGCCGACATGCTCGACGCTGGCCTCGATCCGCTCCATGTCGTCGTCCGACAGGCCGAAATGGTGGCCGATCTCGTGGATCAGCACATGGGTGATGATATCGCCCAGCGTCTCCTCGTTCTCGGCCCAGTAGTCGAGGATCGGCCGGCGGTAGAGGGTGATGCGGTTCGGCATTTCCCCGGTTTCCATGGTGAAGCGCTCGGTGATCCCCCGTCCCTCGAAAAGGCCGAGGAGATCGAACGGCGTTTCCAGCGCCATGTCCTCGAAAACATCCTCGCTCGGGAAATCGTCGATCTCGATGGTGAGATTGGCAGCCAGCGCACGAAATTCCTCCGGCAGATGGCTATAGGCCTCCATTGCCAGGGATTCAAATGTGCTGATTGTCGGCGCGTGGCGGTCCCGCCAATCGTCGCTCTGGTCTATGCGGGCCATGGGCACTCCTTGCTTGCCCCCTGATATAGCCATTTCCCCAACGTTTTTCGAGGGTTGAATTTTGAGGGTCAGAGTCAAGGAATAAATTCTCAAGATTCACCGTTGACTCTTTTCTGAAGCTCTGGAATCAATAAGAACATAACAGGAACAGATAGAACTGGAGTGACGTCATGGGGCAATCGACCATGACGCGCGAGCGGCTTTTTGCGCTCCGCGAAACCATTTCGCGGCTCGAAAACGAGAACGTGCCGGGACTGTTGAAGACCGCCAGAAAGGGCAATCCAGCCGGGTTTGGGCAGATAACCAGCAAGCAAGAGGAAGGCGTCTCCGGCCCCGTCCTGTCATTGGGTATCGATGCGCTCGACGCTATCCTGCAGGGCGGCCTGCCTCTGGGTGGGCTGACAGAAGTCCGGACAGTGGAAACCCGGGATGCCGGCGCTGCCCTGGGCTTCGTGCTGGCGCTGGCGGTGCTGTGCCAAAGTGGTCGCCAAAGCCAGCTGGGCTCACCCATTCTCTGGATCGGCCAGGGAATGGCCGCATCCGAGGCCGGCCATCCCTATGGTCGCGGTCTGGAGG
This sequence comes from Rhizobium sp. Leaf453, assembly GCF_001425605.1. Taxonomy (GTDB): domain Bacteria; phylum Pseudomonadota; class Alphaproteobacteria; order Rhizobiales; family Rhizobiaceae; genus Pararhizobium. The sequence continues at coordinate 143,916 of NZ_LMRG01000027.1, forward strand.
CTTATGGCCTGAACACTGGCTGCTGCCTTTTCAGCAGTCCGCGCACCGTGCTTGACGCACTGTGGATCGCCGAGGCGGCCCTGTCGTTGCCGGTCTTTACGGCGATCATTCTGGAAGTGCGCGGCAATCCTGCGCAATTCGGCCTGAACGAAAGCCGCCGCCTGCATCTGCGGGCGCGGGCCGGCAAGGTGCCGATCCTGCTGTTGCGGCAGGCGGGCGCAGAAGAGGCGAGCAGCGCCGCTGTCCGGTTCCTCGTCGCCCCTGCCCAGACCACCGGCCGGCCGCTTCCGGACGGATCGGTTCTGGCCGGCAGCATCGGCAATCCGGTCTTTCATGTCACCGTCGAAAAAAGCAGGGCTTTCGCATCCCCCGCGTTCTTAATGGAGTGGAATTCCCATGCCCGCCGTTTCCGCCACATCCTCCCAGAGACAGCCGCGCCTTTCTCAGAACCAGCGTATCCTCTCGCTGAATTTCCCGCATCTGCCGGCGGACCGGGTGGCACGGATGAAATGGGGCGCGTCCTGGCTTTCCAGAAAGCGTCCTGACCATCCGCCGCTGGTCTTCGTCGATCGCATCCAGAATGCGATGCGGATCGTCGCGCTCGATGCCCGTGCCGAGAAAAGCGGCTTGAAGCGGGGTCAGGGGCTGGCGGAAGCGCGCGCCATGTGCCCGGATATCGAGATCATCCCGGCCGATCCGGTGGCGGACAGGGCTCTTCTGACCTCGCTTGCCGATTGGTGCGACCGCTATACGCCGCTTGTTGCGCTCGATGGGGAAAACGGCCTTTATCTGGATATAACGGGCTGCGTTCACCTGCATGGCAGCGAGAAAGCGCTTCTCAACGATATCCTGTCCCGGCTTTCCGGTCTGGGTATCGAGGCGCGCGGCGCACTCGCGTCATCGGCCGGTCTGTCCTGGGCCATGGCCCACTATCGGTCAGGAGATATCGCTGCCCCGCAGGAGGCTGAAGAGGTTCTCTCTCCCCTGCCCCTTGCTGCACTGAGATTGCCGCTTGAGGTGATCCAGACGCTGGCGCGGGTCGGTCTGAAGACGGTCGGCGATATCATAACACTGCCGCGCGCGCCGCTTGCCCGCCGCTTCGGCCCGTCGGTGCTTCTGCGGCTCGATCAGGCGCTCGGCTTCGAGGATGAGCCCCTGTCGCCGCGCCTGCCGGTGGCCAGCCTGTCTGTGGAGCGTCGCCTTGCCTCTCCCATCCAGGACGAAGACGACATTCTCGAACTGACCCTGCAGCTGGCCAAAAGCCTGCGACAGCGCTTTGAGGAGCGCGAGGAAGGCGGCCGGCTGTTCGAGCTCGTGCTGTTCCGGGTGGATGGACGGGTGTTTCGCATCCGTGCCGCAACCTCGGCGGCGTCCAGGGATCCTGAGCGGATTTCGGCGCTCTATCGTGAGCGTCTCCAGGCGATCCATGACGATCTCGATGTCGGCTATGGTTTCGAGATCCTGCGCCTCTGCGTCCTGAAGACGGAGCACTATGCCGTCGTCCAGGAGGATTTTTCCGGGGCATCGGATACCGGACGCTCGCTGTCCGCCTTTGCCGATCGTGTCATGGCGCGGTTTGGCCCGGAAAGTCTCTCTACGTTGATCCTGCAGGAAAGCCATGTGCCGGAGCGCGCGGCGGCTTTCCTGCCGGTATCCGACATGAGCCGATTGAGTGCTGCGGAAAAGACCGGAACGCCTATATCAGCAGCCCTGCCATCAACGCGTCCCTTAAGGCTCTTCCGCCATCCCGAGCGGGTCGATGCGATCGCGGCAGAACTGCCGGAGGGTGCGCCGGCCAGCTTCAAATGGCGCCGCACCACCTATCAGGTTGCCCGGGCGGAAGGACCGGAACGCATCGCCGGCGAATGGTGGGTCGATGGAGAGGATGCGCTGACGCGGGATTACTTCCGCGTCGAGGATGCCGATGGCCGACGTTTCTGGCTGTTTCGGGATGGTCTCTACAGTCAGGCGGCCGTGTCGCCAAAATGGTTCATGCACGGGATTTTCGCATGACCGATGCTCCCGTCTTCTACGAACTTGGCGCCCGGACCAACTATTCCTTCCTGCAGGGCTCGGCACCGGCCGAAATCATGGTGGTCACGGCCCAGAAGATCGGCTTGGGCGGTATCGGCATTGCCGATCGCAACACGGTGGCGGGCGTCGTGCGTGCCCATGCCAAGGCGAAGCTCGAAAAATACCGGTTCCAGCCCGGTGCGCGGCTGGTCTTCGCCGATGGCACACCTGATATTCTCGCCTATCCGCGAAACCGGAAGGGTTGGGCGCATCTCTGCCGTATGCTGAGTGCCGGAAACCTGCGCACGACAAAGGGAAGCTGCACGCTTTTCCTGTCGGACCTGCTCGAATGGCAAGACGAACTCCAACTGATCGTCATGGAGGATGCGGGCCGTCCCGATCCGGAAAAACTGACGGCGCTCCTGCTCAAGCTTCGCGACTATGCCGGAAAGCGGCTTTATCTCGGCATGACGCCGCATTACGACGGTTTCGATCACCATGATTTCGCCTGTCTGGCGACAATCGCGACCCAGACCGGAACCCGGCTGATCGCAACCAATGATGCCCTCTATCATGCTCCGGAGTTCCGCCCGGTTGCCGATGTCGTCACCGCCATCCGCGAACATGTGACGATTGCCAATGCCGGTCTGCGCCTGCAGGCGAATGCAGAGCGGCATCTGAAAAATCCGAAGGAAATGGCCTGAATTTTCCGCAACTATCCCGATGCCATCGCCAACACCGAAAAATTCTTCAGCCGGCTATCGTTCAATCTGGAGGAGCTTCAGCACAATTATCCGACCGAGGCCGACGGCGATGAAACGCCCGCACAACGCCTGCGTCGGCTGGTCGAGGAAGGAGCCATCCGCAGATACCCCAAGCATAAGTATCCGAAAGGGTTGCCGGACAGTGTCCGGGCCAAGATCGAATACGAACTCGAATTGATCCATTTCAAGCAATACGAGCCCTATTTCCTGACAGTGCACAAGCTGGTCAATTTCGCGCGAAGCCAGAATATCCTGTGCCAGGGCCGAGGTTCGGCCGCCAATTCGTCGGTCTGTTATTGCCTTGGTGTTACCGAGGTCGATCCCGACAGATTCACCCTTCTGTTCGACCGTTTCCTGTCGCGCGATCGGGATGAGCCTCCGGATATCGACATCGATTTCGAACATGCCCGCCGCGAGGAGGTCATCCAGTATATCTATCGCGAATACGGCAAGGAGCATGCAGGCCTCGCCGCAGCCGTCATCAGTTACCGCGCCCGCTCGGCCGGCCGTGAGGTGGCCAAGGTTTTCGGCCTATCCGAAGATGTGCAATCGGCGCTGTCCGGCTCGATCTGGGGCTGGTGGACCACGTCCTTTTCACAGGATCAGGCAAAGGCCGCAGGCCTTGACATGGCCGATCCGACGACACTCAGGGTCCTGAACTATGCCGGCCTGCTGATGGAATATCCGCGCCACCTGTCGCAGCATGTCGGTGGTTTCGTCATTACCAAGGACCGTCTCGATGAGGTCGTACCGATCATGAACACCGCCATGCCCGATCGCTATATGATCGAATGGGACAAGGACGATCTGGATGTTTTGAAGATCCTAAAGGTCGATGTCCTCGCGCTCGGCATGCTGACCTGCCTCGCCAAGGCGTTCAAGCTTCTGGAAAATCATTACGACGAGCCCAAAACACTGTCGGAGGTCTACGAGGATATTCAGCCGGCCGTCTATGACATGATCTGCCGGGCCGATACGATCGGTGTCTTCCAGATCGAAAGCCGGGCGCAGATGAGCATGCTGCCGCGCCTGAAACCGCGCGAATTCTACGATCTAGTGATCGAAGTCGCGATCGTGCGGCCCGGGCCGATCCAGGGAAACATGGTGCATCCGTATTTGAAGCGCAGGCAGAATCCTGCTGCGGTGGATTATCCAAGTGAAGCGTTACGAGGGGTTCTGGAGCGAACGCTCGGCGTGCCGCTGTTCCAGGAACAGGCGATGCAGATCGCATTACCGCCGCCGACTTTACACCGGCCGAAGCCGATCAGTTGCGCCGTGCCATGGCAACCTTCCGGCGGACGGGGCAGGTTGCGAATTTCGAGGAGCGCATGATCAACGGCATGCTCAAGAATGGCTATGAACGTGAGTTCGCGGAGCGCTGCTTCAACCAGATCAAGGGTTTCGGAGAATATGGCTTTCCGGAAAGCCATGCCGCATCCTTCGCCCTGCTCGTCTATGCCTCTTCCTGGTTCAAGACCTATTATCCCGATATCTTCTGCGCCGCGATGCTCAATTCCCAGCCGATGGGATTTTATCCGCCGGCTCAACTGGTGCGGGATGCCCGCGAGCATGGCGTGAAGGTCCTGCCCGTCGATATCAACATATCCGATTGGGATGCAGCCCTTGAGGGAGAGGCGATGTTCGATCCCATGCATATCGAGCCGCGGCACCGGGAAATGCGCGGCGTCATCCGAACGCAAAAGGCCGTCCGGCTTGGTTTCTCACTGGTCAAGGGCCTGCGGCAAAAGGATATGGAGATGCTGCTTGCCCATCGCGGTGCTGGTTATTCTTCCGTTCGCGATCTCTGGCTGCGGTCTGGTCTGCCCCGCGCAGCGATCGAGCGGCTTGCAGATGCGGATGCCTTTCGCTCCATCGGGCTCGACCGGCGTGCGGCCCTGTGGTCGGTGAAATCGCTGGATGAAAAATCGGCAGCTGAGCGGCTGCCGTTGTTCGAGCAGGCGGGACAGGACGATCTGCAGAAAGAGCCGGAGGTGATGCTGCCGTCCATGCCGCAGGGCGAGCATGTCATCAACGACTATCGCTATCTCACCCTGTCGCTGAAGGCGCATCCCGTTTCCTTTCTGCGGCAGGATTTTTCAAGGCAGGGCATCGTCACGAATCGCAGCCTGGACATGGTGCGAAACGGGCGCATGGTCACTGTCGCCGGCCTCGTTCTGGTGCGCCAGCGACCGGGAACGGCCAAGGGCGTGATCTTCATGACGTTGGAGGACGAGACCGGCGTTTCCAACGCGATCATCTGGAAGGATGTCTTCACCAAATACCGCTCGGTGGTGATGGGCGCGCGCCTGGTGAAGATCAGGGGGCGCTTGCAAAGCGCCAGCGGCGTCATCCATGTCGTGGCAAGCCATCTGGAAGACATGACATCAGCACTCGGCATCCTGCAGAAGGAAACCCGCGGCTTCGGCGTTAATGCACGATCGGATGAGGTGCTCCGGCCAACGGATGACCACCGGCAGAAGCACTTGTTCGGAAAGGACGGCCTGATCCATGAGGACAGGCAGAATCAGAGGAATCTCATCGAAACAGCAAGTGTCATGCCCAAGGGGCGCAATTTTCATTAAACCGGAATTCGGCCTCTCCGGAGTGGAAATGCTCGCTCGTAACAAAAATTGTTTGATATTTTTGCCACTCAAGAAAACTTGAAACCTGTAACAAATGGCTTTCAGGTCACATGTCTCAAGTTTAAAGCAATGAAAATACGGTGTTTTTTGTCAAGTTTAGAACTTCTCTAATGTAGCAAGCGCATAGAGCTCAAGACATTTTTGTTGACAGTAAATATCCGCTTTTGCTTTATGGAAGGAATTCAGTGCGTTGCGTATCACGGGCAGGCGAGATGCTGGTTTGTAGCTGCAATTTCATCACCGACAAGGACATCGAGAACACGATCATCGAGCTTCTCGATGAGGACTGTTGGCAGCTGATCGTGCCCGCGAAAGTCTACCATGCGATGGAAAAGCGCGGCCGTTGCTGCGGCTGTTTCCCGAATGTCGTCGATATCATCATCCGCACCACCGAGCAGTATCATGCCGGTCGGCCCTCGACGGATGAGAAGATTTTTGATTTCATGACCCGCCTCAAACAATTCCATGAAGAAAATAGGAGAGCGGATCTTGAAAGGCGACAAAACAGTCATCGAGCGGCTTAACGAAGCCCTTTATCTCGAACTCGGTGCGGTCAACCAGTATTGGGTCCACTATCGCCTCCTCGACGACTGGGGCTACACGCTTCTCGCCAAGAAGGAGCGGGCCGAATCGATCGAGGAAATGCATCACGCGGATAAGCTGATTGCCCGCATCATCTTCCTTGAAGGCCATCCGAACCTCCAGACGGTGGCGCCGCTTCGCATCGGCCAGAACGTCAAGGAAGTGCTGGAAGCCGACCTCGCCGGCGAATACGACGCCCGCAAGGCGTACAAGAAATCCCGTGAAATCTGTCATGACATCGGCGATTACGTGTCGATGAAACTGTTCGAAGAACTTCTTGCGGATGAGGAAAGCCACATCGATTTCCTCGAAACCCAGCTCGAGCTCTTCAACAAGATCGGCGCGGAAAAATACGGCCAGCTCAACGCTGCCCCGGCCAACGAAGCCGAATAATTTCGTCCTTTTTGAAAAACCGATGCCCGTTCCGGTTTCCGGGGTGGGCATTTTCATTTGGTCCCCACTCCTATCCTCGCCCATATAATTGGCAGGATGGCGCCAGCCATATACGCCTTACCCGACCTGCGACATCATTCGATCCTCTTCCACCATATGCGGATCGTTGCCTGGCCGGGTGCGGTTATAGTGGCGGGGCGAACAGCCCATGATGCGTTTGAAGGCGGTGCTGAAGGCTGCTTCAGATTCATATCCGAGCGCTGGCGCGATCACCGAGATCGGGTCGCGGGAGTTCTCCAGCCTGTCTGCGGCCAGAAGCATGCGCCAGTCGGCGAGGTAATCCATTGGCGATGTGCCGACGGCGCTCTTGAACTTCAGGGCGAAGGTGGAGCGCGACATGCCCGCCTTGGCAGCGAGGCCCTCCAGCGTCCAGCGATGCGCCGGATCGCTATGCATGGCATTGATCGCGCGGCTGAGCTGGGCATCGGCAAGGGCGAACAGCCAGCCGACCCTGGTGCGCGATCGCTCCGCCAGATGCAGCCGCAAGGCCTGAACGAGAATCATGTGGGCGAGATGCTGGACGATAAGGAAGCCACCCGGCTGTGGCTCGCGCAGTTCCTGCATCATCCGCTCCACCGACCAGCGCAGCGCTTCGCGGCTCTCCGCCTCGCGGATGTGGACGATCGGCGGCAGTGTCCGCAACAGGATGTCGGCATGATTGCCCGACAGGGCGAAACGGCTGCTGACGAGCGAGAAATCACCGCCGCCATTCATGCGGACAATGCCCTTTTCCCGTGGTGCCAGGAAAATAGGTCGGGCATCGACCGCTGGTAGGCTCGGGTCGCTCGACAGGCGAAAGGGGCGGCCGCTCGGCAACAGGAAGCAGTCGCCGGTTTCGAGATGCACCGGCTCGGCAACGTCATCCACGGACAGCCAGCAGTCACCCGACACGACGGCGCCGGACTTTATGCCCTTCTGCTGGTCCGGAAACTGGATCGACCAGTCCCCGCCCACCTCGAAACCGGCAGAGAGCAGATTTTGCGGTTTTAGCAACGACAGAACATTGGAGAGAGGATCCATGGCATTTCCCGGACGATCGCGAAGATAATCCAGACTTTACAGCATGGACCGTATTGCGCAATCGCGTATCCTTCCGGTCAGACGGCCGGGCGTATCCGGCCGGTGACACAGAAGGAATGAATGGGATGCGTGTTTTCGTAACGGGTGCTACGGGATTTGTTGGCTCCGCCGTCGTCCGGGAATTGCAGGCGTCGGGCCATGAAGTGCTCGGGTTGGCACGGTCGGACAAGTCAGCGGCAGCATTGAAGGAGATGGGTGCCGATGTGCACCGGGGAGATCTCGAGGATCTGGACAGCCTGAGAAGCGGCGCGACCGCCACCGATGGCATCATCCATACCGGCTTCAACCATGATTTCTCCCGCTTCAAGGAAAACTGCGAAACCGACCGGCGCGCCATCGAGGCGATGGGAGCGGCACTGGCAGGCACGGGAAAGCCGTTGATCGTCACCTCGGGCACGGGATTGCTGACACGCGGCGGTCTTGCAACGGAGGAAACCCTGCCGGCGGCAGGCTCGGCCATTCCGCGCGTTTCGGAACAGGCTGCCATGTCCGTCGCTGGCAATGGCGTCCGTGTGAACATCGTCCGCCTGCCACCGTCGACCCATGGTGATGGCGACCATGGTTTCGTGCCTATCCTGATTGGCATGGCGCGTGAAAAGGGTGTGTCCGTCTATACCGGCGACGGGCTCAACCACTGGCCGGCGGTGCATCGGTTCGATGCCGCGAAGGTCTATCGTCTTGCGCTGGAAAAGGGAGCGCCCGGTGCCCGCTACCATGCCGTGGCGGAAGAGGGTATTCCGTTTCGGCAGATCGCCGAGGTCATCGGCCGGCGGCTGGGCGTGCCGGTGGTCGGCAAGACGCCGGAGGAGTCGGCCGTACATTTCGGCTGGTTCGCGCATTTCGCTGCGATCGACAACCGGGCGTCCAGCGTGAAAACGCGGAAAGAGTTGGGCTGGGAGCCGACGCAGCCTGGGCTGCTCGCCGATATCGACCAGCCGCAATATTTCAACGCCTGATTAGCCGGCGATGATTGGTTGTCTCCAACTTGCGGAGGCGCCCTACCCTTCCAGATGCTTGAAGGTCGCGACCACCTTTTCGTAGACATCGCGCTTGAAGCTGACGATCAGGCCTGGCAGTTCATCCATCGGCTTCCAGGCCCATTCGTCGAATTCCGGCTCGTGGCCGCCGGGCGGTGGGTTGATGGCGATCTCGGATTCGTCGCCTTCGAAACGGAAGGCAAACCAGCGTTGCGTCTGGCCGCGATACTTGCCCTTGAGGCCGATGCCGATCAGGTGGGCGGGCAGGTCGTAGTTGATCCAGCCGGGCGCTTCGGCAAGCAGCGAGACAGTCTTCATGCCCGTCTCTTCGTAAAGTTCACGATAGGCGGCTTTTTCGGGGTCCTCACCCCTGTCGATGCCGCCCTGCGGCATTTGCCAGAGTTGCGGAGAGCCGTCATATTCGGAATTGCCGATGGCGATGCGCCGCCCGGCCCAGACCAGACCGTCACGGTTCAGCACCATGATACCGACGCAGGGGCGATAGGGAAGGTCATCGGCCTTCACGGGTTTCGATTTGTCCTTGCTCATGCGTTCCCCTGCTCACTTCATCCGGCGCAATGGACGGCCATATCGGCCTCACCTTGCCGGTTTTACGCTATGGTTGTTGCGGATCCTTGACGAGCGCCGACACGCCGACAAACTCGATACCGCGCGAATCCGCCTCGTCCACCCATTGGGCAATCGCCGAGACGCTTTCGTCGAAGGCGGAGGCGACGCCGATGGCGCTGCCGTTGCGCCGGGCGATGCGTTCCAGCTCATCAAGCTTCTTGAGGATGGCGTTCCGGTCCAGTTCACCATCGACGACCATGTCGGCAAAACCGTGGGGAACGCCGATCGTATCGGCGAGCGTGCCCGTCAGCGATTGCGCCGATGTCCCGTCGTCCAGGAACAACAGGCCACGCCTGCCGATATCGCGCATCACCGGCTCCAGCGCATCGGCGTCGGACAGGAAACGCCCACCGAGGAAGTTCATGATGCCGGTATAATTGGTGATCTGCGCCATTGAGGCATGCAGTTCCGACAGGTTCTTCTGCGTATCGAGACCGACGCGCAGCGTATGCGGGCCGGGATTGTTATCCGGATAATCGAACGGTTCGAACGGCACCTGCAGTACGATCTCGTGCCCACCCCGCCGCGCCTCCTGCATCCATCGCTGCAGGCTGTTGCCGGTTGCGGCGAAACCAAGGGTGATTTCGGGGCGCAACTGGGCGAGTGCGTTCTGGGTGCCCGTCTGGCTCAGCCCAAGGCCACCGACGACGAGGGCGATGCGGACACCGCGTGCGCCGGACGAGAGCCGGGCATACTGATCCATCGGCCTCAGACCATCCGGCCCGACGATCGGCAGGCGGCCCTCGGGGCTGTCTTCCAGCAGGTCGTCATTGGGAAAGGCGGCCATGCGCGGATCCTGGCCCTTTGTCGGACCGACATTGATGATGGCCGGGCCATCGCCATCGCGCTGCTTGGGCGAGAACTTTGTGACGATCGAGCCGTCATTGTTCATCGTCTCTTCGACATGGGCGCCGGACAGGGCGCCGCTTGCCTTCTGTCCCTTGGCCTTGCTGTCATCGGCCGGTTTGTCAGCCACTCCCTTACCATCGGTCCGCGATGCATCCGCGACGGCTTGTGGTTCCGGCTGGGGTGTTATGAGACCCGTGGGCATGAGGGCGGCCCAAACGGAAACGCCAACCAGCGACAGGAACCCGATACCAAGGAGAATGCGGCCGAAGGAAAGACCCGATCTCCTGGATCCGGATGGGGGGGTCTTCCGGTTCTGGCCAAGAGGAGCGTTGAGATCTGTTCCCAAGAAGGGCCTCTGTCGATCGAGTTTGCGATGAATGGCTGTCGATTGAATCGAAACCGCCGCCCGGCAGGAACCGGGCGGCGAAATCATGTCATGCGATCGCCAAGGTGGCGAGTCGAGGCCTTACGGCTTCAGTTCGGCCTTTTCCGGATTGGCCGGGAAAGCCGGATCGGACTTCTTGCCGCGCAGCAGGTCGAGCGCGTAGTTCAACTGCAGATCGTCCTTGGCTTCCGGCGGCACGTAGGCGACCGAGCCGGAGCCTTCCTCGCTTTCGTTCTGGCCTTTGATATGGCCGCGCAGGCTGGATTCGCTCGTCGTTTCGACCTTGCCCAGCAGTTCCGGCGGCAGCGGCTGTTCGACCTTGATATCCGGCGAGATACCGGTGCCCTGGATCGATTTGCCCGACGGCGTGTAATAGAGCGCGGTGGTCAGGCGCAGAGCGCCGGCATCGCCGAGCGGAATGATCGTCTGGACCGAGCCCTTGCCGAAGGAACGCGTGCCGAGAACGGTGGCGCGCTTCAGGTCCTGCAGGGCGCCGGCAACGATTTCCGATGCCGAAGCCGAGCCGCCATTGACCATCACGATCACCGGTTTGCCGTCCGTCAGGTCGCCGGCCGTAGCGTTGAATCGGCGGGTCTCGTCCGGATTGCGGCCGCGGGTCGAGACGACTTCGCCACGCTCCAGGAAGGCGTCGGAGACGTTGATCGCCTGATCGAGCAGACCGCCCGGGTTCAGACGCAGGTCGAGTACATAGCCCTTCAGCTTGTCGGCCGGAACCTGGGCCTTGATCTTCTCGATACCGTTCTTCAGGTCGTCGTAGGTCTTCTCGGTGAAGGAGATGACGCGCAGGTAACCGACATCGCCCTCGACGCGGAACTTGACGGCGCGGACGGCGATGATGTCACGAACGATCGTCAGTTCGATCGGCTTTTCCGCGCCCTTGCGCAGGATGGTCAGTTTGATCGGTTTACCGACGGCGCCGCGCATCTTGTCGACGGCTTCCTCGAGCTTCAGGCCGCGCACATCGGCACCGTCGATCTTGGAAATGAAGTCGCCGGCGAGAACGCCCGCCTTGGCGGCCGGGGTGTCATCGATCGGGCTCGTTACCTTGACCAGATCATCTTCCATGGTCACTTCGATGCCGAGACCGCCGAACTCACCCTTGGTCTGGGTGCGCATGTCTTCCGCATCGGTGGAGTTCATGTAGCTGGAATGCGGATCGAGCGAGGAGAGCATGCCGTTGATGGCATTCTCGATGAGCTTGTCATCCTGCGGTGGCGTCACATACTGGGCGCGGACGCGCTCGAACACGTCGCCGAAGATCGACAGTTCGCGGTATGTCGACGGATTGGCCGCGACGGCCGGGACGATGGACGAATAAACCACGCCCATGGCGGTTGCACCCATCAGTGCCCCGACCAGAACAAGTGAAGCCCTACGAATCATTGCGTGCCTTTCCGGTGTCTGCTGCGGTCCACCATGGTCGGGAATCAACCGGTTTTCCGTCTTTCCTGAATTCAATGTAAAGTGTCGGCCGTTCTGTTTCCAGCGCCAATGCGGCCGCGCTGGCCACTCTTTTGTTACCCATGGTCCCCAGTGGCTCGCCGGCAACGACGAATTGCCCCTGCTGGACGTTGACGCTATCCAGCCCCGACAGGACGACATGATAGCCATCGCCGGGATTGAGGATGATCATCTGGCCGTAACTGCGAAACGTACCGGCAAAGACGATCCAGCCGTCCGATGGCGCTGTGACCAAAGCCCCGGCGCTTGTCTCGAGCATCATGCCCTGCAACGAATGCCCCGTGCCATCGGCATCGCCGAACCGGCGCAGGACCGACCCGGCGACCGGAAGAGCGAGCTTTTTCTGCAAGTCCGAAAAGGCATATGCAGGCGCAATGCGGTTTTTGTCGGGCGTAACGGATTTTGCCAGTTCGCGGGCTTCCTCGCGTTGCGCGTCCGACATCTGCCGGCGTTTTTCCTCCTCGGCCCGGGCGGCTTCCGCAGCCTCGCGAACGGAGGCAATCTGGCCTTCGATCGAGCCGATCAGGCCTTCGAGGCTGGTGGCCTGGCTTGCCAGTTGCTCGGCCTTGCGGCGCTCGGATGCAAGTTCGGTCGCGCTGCGCTGCTTGAGCTTCTGCTTTTCGGCAATCAGCATGTTCATGCGCCGCTCTTCCTCGAGCCGTGCTGCCATGTCGTCGCCAAGAGATTGTTTCTGCGTCGTAATTTCCTTGCGCAGGCCGGACAGTGCCAGAAGGTCGGCAGCGAGGTCCTCCGTCTCATGGCGAATGCCGGGAACCACCGCGCCGAGCAGGATGGCGCTGCGCACGGAGCCGAGTGCGTCCTCGGGCGTGACCAGAAGGGCGGGCGGCGGATTGCGGCCCATGCGCTGCAGCGCTGCCAGAACCTCGGCGAGAACACCGCGCCGCGCGCGCAGCGACCGGTGCACGGCATCTTCCTTGGTGCGCAAGGTCGTCAGCTTTTCCTCGCCGTCGACAATCTCCTGTTCCAGCGCCTTGCGCTTGTCAGCGGAGGTGACAATCGCCGATCGCAGTGATTCGCTGGTTTTTTCGAGATCGTCGATGCTGGCCTGCAGTTCGACGGCCCGTTCCTGCGAGAGCGTGATCGTCTTCGAAAGGGCTTCCAGCTCGCTGCGCGTGCTGTCGCGCTTCAGCTGAAGGGCTGCGGCGGGATCATCCTGTGGGGCGGTTTGTCCGGCAGAGGGGCGCTCGGTCGTTTCCGTGGTCTGGGCGAGGGCGCTCGTGCCGAACAGCAGGAATGCCGACAACAGGCTCGCGCGGAAGCCGAGCCATCCGGCCGTTGCCGGTCGCGCTTTCCCCGTCCGCTTGCCTGCGTCCAAAATCATTCCGCCATTCGCTGTCAGCCGCCTGTCCGCGCAAACCCTATGCTGATTTGGCCCGTGCCGCCAACAGCCTTTGACCGCAATTGCGGCATCCGGATGGCAGGGTTTGCGCGGTTTATCAGTGAAACGTGATTATGCCGAGGCCCGCTGCCGGTCGACCGGCGTTTCACCGCGCGCTAGAACGGCGCGGATCTGTTCCAGCGCCAAAGATGCGAAGCCACGCAGGAGTTCGCGCTGATCGTCGGAGAACGACGCACGCGGCGACTGGTCAGCGATGCAAAGGCTTCCGAGCGTCGCACCGGTTTCCGCATCGATCAGCGGCGTGCCGGCATAGAAGCGGATACCCGGATCGCCCTTGACCAGAGCATTTCCGGCAAAGCGGACGTCGCGCGTCGCATCCAGCACGACCAGGGCATCCGGTCCTGCAAGCGCATGGGCGCAAAAGGAAAGATCGCGCGGAATCTCGTCGCTGGCAAGGCCCGAGCGCCCGACAAAACTCTGGTGCGCCGTATCGACCAAGGTCACGAAGGCCATGCTTGTGCCGAAGGATTGCGCCGCCATGTGGCTGACGCGATCAAGCCCGACATTGACCTCTGGAGTCATATGGGCAAGTGCGCTTTTGACACGAGCAGCACGGATCGTCTCATTTGCCGGGACAGGGGCGGGAATACCGATCTGGACGCAGGCATGCGTCACCACGCGGTTGCGGCCGCTGCGTTTGGCGCCATAGAGCGCTTGGTCGGCGGCGGCGACCAGTTCGGCCGAAGTCAACGGCGGCACATCGGCCGGCGAAACATAGGTCGCGGCGCCGAGGCTTGCCGTGACATAGCCGGTATGGCTGCGGGCATGGGGGATCGCCAGTTCTTCGATCGCTGCGCGAAGCTCCTCGGCGACCGCTTCGACACCGTTTGCATCGGTGTTCGGGAGAATGATGGCGATTTCCTCGCCGCCATAGCGGGCGGCCATGTCGGCCGGGCGTTTCAGATGAAGCTGGATTGTCTGGGCGATGGTCTTCAGACAGTCGTCGCCGGCCTGGTGGCCGTAGAGATCGTTGAAGAGCTTGAAGCGATCGACATCGATCATGATGATGGAGAGGGGCGCGCCAAGCTTGAACGCATTGGCGAACTCCGTTTCCAGCACGATATCGAAGCGCCGGCGATTGTAGAGGCCGGTGAGGCCATCGACATGGGCCAGCGTGCGGTAGCGCTGTTCATTGGAACGGCGCTGGCGCAATTCCGCGCCAAGCATCAGGGACAGCCCGATGACGCAGGCTGCCAACACCGTAAAGGCCAGCCCGGTCGTCAGCGCCAATCGGTTCCAGCCGGCATAGATTTCCTCGACGGAGCGGCCGACGGCGACGATGAGAGGCAGGTCGTCGACATGGCTGGCGCTGAACAAACGCTCGATATGGTCAATCGGCGACAGGGCGGCAAATGGCTCGGTGGCGGCTGCCAACTGCCAGAACATCGGCGAGGTTACATAGTTCCTGCCGACGACGCCCTCGATTTCGGGCGTGCGCAACAGGAGCGTGCCATCGGTCGCATACAGGCTGACGGCGCCCTTGTCGCCGAGTTCCAGTGAGTGGAACAGTGGTTTGAATGCGTCGAGGCGCAGCGAGAAGACAGCGACGCCCGCGAACTTGCCATCACTTGCCGTGAGGCGCCGGCTGAGCGTGACGACGACCTCGCCCAGCGGCGAGACTGTCACGGTTTTCGGGGTGAACAGGGCATCGCCTGTCGTTCTCTCGTGGGTATAGAAATAGGACTCGTTGGCAAAGTTCGTGCGGGTCCGCAGATTGGTCTGCGAACTCAGCACCAGATTGCCGCGCGCGTCGAGAATGTAGATTTCACCCAGGGCGGCCTGCGTGGCCGATCCGCCGAGCAGCGCCTTACGGGTCTGCTGGTCGAAGCGGAAATCGGGATTGTGGCGTAGCATCTGGCGGACCGAGAGCAGCGCCTGGTCGGCATTGTGGAAGGACATCAGGATGTCGCGGCGAACGGAGGCGTCGAGATTGCGCGCACCGATGCCGGCCTGCTTCCACGCCTGCTGGCGTTGGTCGATCAGGAGGGTCGCAAACAGTGTCGTGAAGCCGATGAGGATCGAGAGCAGCACAAGAGCCCTGAAAAAGCCGCGCCGCCCCTGTCGGCCGGCCGTTTGACACATGACCATCCATTCCCGCAGGCTTTTCAAGATGTTGCCGTCCTTTCGGTCCGCGCCGCTCAAGCGATGTCGCAACCGGACGCGTGACGTCGGAAACGATAGGACTGGACGATTAACGGCTGATTACGCGGATGGGGCATCCCTAGAAATAGCTACTCAAGGCCTTGCGTCCGAATGCTTAAACCCGGTGATATGGATGTCCGGACAGGATGGTGACGGCGCGGTAGAGTTGTTCGGCGATGAGGATGCGCACCAACTGGTGCGGCCAGGTCATCTTGCCCAGGCAGATGACGGCGTCGGCCTTGGCATGAAGCGCGGGATCGAGCCCGTCGGCGCCGCCGATCGCTACCATCAGGTCGCGCTTGCCGCTGTCGCGGAAGTTACCGACGAGGGTGGCAAAGCCTTCGGAATCCAGCGCCTTGCCGCGTTCGTCGAGCAGGATGAGCAGGCTGGAATCGGGCAGGGACTTTTCGAGCAGAACCGCCTCTTCACGCTTGCGGGTATCGGCACTGGAGGCGCGGCTTTCGTTGACCTCGACGACGCGTGAGAATTCGAGGCCGATGGCCGGTCCGGTCTTGGCGAAGCGGTCGAGATAACGGGCTGCGAGGTCTTTCTCCGGCCCCGCTTTCAGGCGCCCGACGGCAAACAGACCAACCCGCATGTTCAACAACCCCGTTTTCGCTTCTTCGGGGAAGCAATAGCGTATTTTTGTCGTCCGGTCCGCCGGGAAAGCCGCAACACACAGGGATGGACTTCCGGGAAAATCGTCGATCCCGGACATTTCGGCCTGGCTTCAGGCGCACAATCGGCTCATGTCGCCTGCGTGGTGCAGGTTCCACCCATTCCATCAGCGCCCGTCCGGCGTCCGAAGACGCGCGACGCTCAGTGCAATGTGCCGTCTTCCATATCCGGCGCGGCCCACATCTTCTCGATGTTGTAGAACTCGCGGATTTCCGGGCGGAACACGTGGACAATGATGTCGCCACTGTCGATCAGCACCCAGTCGCCGGTATCGAGACCTTCGACGCGTGCATTGCCCTGGCCGCCTTCCTTGAGGTCGGTGATCAGGTGATCGGCGATCGCCATGACATGCCTGCTCGACCGTCCGGAGACGACGACCATGTAGTCTCCCAGAGCTGACTTGCCGGCGATGTTGATGGTGACAATATCTTCTGCCTTCGAGTCCTCGAGACTGCCAAGGACCAGTTGAAGAGCACGGGCAGCGGCTTCGTCGCTGCGTTCCGGGCTTTTAGGGAAGATGCGTGTGACATTTCCCTTGGCTTGTACTGTTGTCAGGGTTTTTCCTTTCCAAATGACGACAGGCACTGCACGATTCGTATGTCGGACGAACCGATGCCCTAAATGTAGTCCTCAATGCCTTAACGTTTCAAGACATCAGAAATAAATGACGGTTAATCACTGTTTAAGTTTCTGGCGCAAAGCCGTCGAGCTGAGCGGCGAACGGGGGCCGTGGATAAACGTCCAGGCCGGGGCATTGCGGAAGGCGAGCGCTGCGGCGCGGTCTTCATCGATACGCGCATAATCGAATGTTTTCGCCATTTTCGACGAGAGATAGGCGAGCGTATCGCCGGGACGATCGATGACGGCGATGGGAAATGTACGCGCGATCTTCTGCCAGTCCTGCCACTGATGGAAGTTCTTCAGGTTGTCGGCGCCCATGATCCAGACGAAGCGGATATCGCGGTTGCGCTCGCGGATTTTCTCCAGCGTGCGGGCCGTGTAGCTCTGGCCGAGCGACTGTTCGAATGCCGTCACCTTGATGCGGGGGTCCTCGGCGATGGCCTCGCTGAGCGCAATGCGTTCGGCAAGGGGGGCAAGCTGGCGGCGGCTTTTCAGGGGATTACCGGGTGTGACCATCCACCAAAGCTGGTCGAGGCCCAGCCTGCGCAAGGCGATATCGGCGACCAGCACGTGGCCGTCATGCGGCGGGTTGAACGACCCGCCGAACAGGCCAACCGTCATGCCGCTCTCGACATGCGGCATCTTCAGATAGAAGGGATCGACGTCGCCCGGATGCACCTTATGGCCGGACCTGACCGGTGCCGCGCACCCTGTATTTGAAGGAGGTCAATTGTTCGACGCCGACGGGGCCACGCGCATGCATCTTGCCCGTTGCGATGCCGATCTCGCCGCCCATGCCGAACTCGCCACCATCGGCGAACTGGGTCGAGGCATTGTGCAGCAGAATGGCCGAATCGACTTCACTGAAGAAGCGCTCGACCACAGCGGGGTCTTCGGCAATGACGGCTTCCGTGTGCGACGAGGACCATGTGGCGATGTGATCGATCGCACCCTCGACTCCATCGACCAGAGTCACAGAAATGATCGCGTCGAGATATTCCGTCGCCCAGTCTTCCTCCGTTGCGGCAATCAGGCCGGGAACGATGGCGCGGATATCCTCGCTGGCGCGGACTTCGCAGCCGGCATCACGCAGGACGGCAACCAGCGGTGCCACAAATTTGTCAGCAGCAGCGCGGTCGATCAGCAGGGTCTCGGCCGAACCACAGACGCCGGTGCGGCGCATCTTGGCGTTGACAACCACCTTTTTAGCCATGTCGAGATCGGCCGACGCATCGACATAGACGTGGCAGAGGCCTTCGAGATGGGCGAAGACGGGCACGCGGGCCTCGTTCTGGACGCGAGCAACGAGGCTCTTGCCGCCGCGCGGCACGATGACGTCGATCGATCCCCCCAGGCCGGTCAGCATGGCGCCGACGGCAGAGCGATCGGCGACGGGCACCATCTGGATCGCATGCTCTGGAAGCCCGGCATCCTTCAATCCCTGCACCAGGCAGGCATGGATAGCCTGAGATGAATGCAGGCTATCGGAGCCGCCGCGCAGGATGACGGCATTGCCGGCCTTGAGGCATAGCGCGCCGGCATCCGCCGTCACATTCGGGCGGCTTTCATAGATAACGCCGATGACGCCAAGCGGCGTGCGGACGCGCTCGATATGCAGGCCGTTCGGGCGGTCCCATTCGGCGATGACGTGGCCGACGGGATCGGGCAGATCGGCAATGGCGCGGATGGCATTGGCCATATCCAGCACACGGGTTTCCGACAGGGTCAGGCGATCGAGAAAGGAGGCGGCGACACCGGTTTCGCGGGCATTTTCCAGATCGAGCGCATTGGCGGCGAGGATGTCGTCCTTGCGAGCGACGATCGCGGCGGCCATGCTGACGAGGGCGGCGTGCTTGCGCTCGGCCGATGCTGTGGCAAGCGGTCGGCTGGCGGCGCGGGCCTGACGGCCGATCACGGCCATGATCTCCTGGATCTCTTTCTTTCTCACGTCGTCAAGCATGCGCGTCGCTCCTCACCGCATCCGTCTCCCGCCTGGGCAGCGACGTCATCACCATGTCGTCGCGATGGACCATGGCGGCGCGCCCGGCATAACCGAGAATGACGGCAATTTCCGCCGATTTCTTTCCGGCGATCTGCCGGGCCTCATCGGCATCGTAACCGGCGAGCCCGCGGGCGATCTCGCGGCCCTCGGCGCCGATGATGGCAATCGTGTCGCCGCGGCTGAACGAGCCGGTGACCTCTCGCACCCCGGCGGGCAGCAGGCTTTTTCCGGAACGAAGTGCATTCTCAGCGCCCGCGTCGATGGCAAGGCTGCCGGCCGGCAGCAATTGTCCGGCAATCCAGGTTTTGCGTGCTGTGACCGGCGAGCCGGACGGGGCAAACCAGGAGGATCGTGCACCTTCGCCAATGGCGGAAAGCGGATGATCGACCTTTCCGGATGCAATGATCATGGCGCAGCCGGAACCGGTGGCGATCTTGCCGGCATCGATCTTGGTGCGCATTCCGCCGCGCGACAGTTCGGACGCGGCGCCACCGGCCATCGCCTCGATCTGCGGCGTGATTTCCAGGATGGTTTCGAGGAAGCGCGCATCGGGATCGAGATGTGGCGGTGCCGTGTAGAGCCCGTCGATATCCGACAAAAGCACCAGCAGGTCTGCGCCTGTCATGGTGGCGACGCGGGCGGCCAGCCGGTCATTGTCGCCATAGCGGATTTCACTGGTGGCAACGGTATCGTTCTCGTTGATGATCGGCACCGCACCCATCTTCAAGAGCTGGTTGATCGTCGCACGAGCATTGAGATAGCGGCGGCGCTCTTCGGTATCGCCGAGCGTCAGCAGAATCTGGCCTGCGACGATCTCGTCGGTGGACAGGCTTTCCGACCAGGCGCGGGCCAGTGCGATCTGGCCGACGGCCGCAGCCGCCTGGCTTTCCTCGAGCTTCAGGGCTCCCGACGGAAGGTCGAGCACGGACCGGCCGAGTGCGATGGCGCCGGAGGAAACGACGAGAACGTCCACACCCTTTGCCCGCAAGGCGGCGATATCGGCGCACATGGCGTTCAGCCACTGCTTCTTCAGCCCGGTCTTGCGATCGACCAGAAGCGCCGAGCCGATCTTGATCACAATCCGGCGGTACTTTTCCAGCGGTTTGCGGGTCGCGGCCATGTCAGTCTTCTTCTTCGCCGGTATCGGTCTGGGCGGCGACGATGATGTCACGCAGCGCCCGGAGTGTTTCGGTCATGCCGCTGCCAATGGCGGCCGAGAGCAGCATCGGTGTCTGACCACAGGCCTTGGCCAAGGCCTTCTGCTTCTTTTTCAACTCCGTCGGATCCAGCACATCGATCTGCGAGAGGGCAACGATCTCCGGCTTGTCCGTCAGTTCGCCGCCATAGGCCTCGAGTTCGTGCTTCACCGTCTTGTAGGCCTTGGCGACATTCTCTTCCTGCGCCGAGACCAGATGGAGCAGCACGCGGGTGCGCTCGACATGTCCGAGGAAGCGGTCGCCGAGGCCGACACCGTCATGGGCGCCCTCGATCAGGCCGGGAATATCAGCAAGGATGAATTCGCGGCCATCGATCGTCGCCACGCCGAGGTTCGGGTGCAGCGTCGTGAACGGGTAGTTGGCGATCTTCGGACGCGCGCGGGTGACGGTGGCGAGGAACGTGGACTTGCCGGCATTTGGCAGCCCGACCAGCCCGGCATCGGCGATCAGCTTCAGCCGCAGCCAGATGGTTTTTTCCTCACCTTCGAGGCCGGGATTGGCCCAGTTCGGCGCCTGGTTGGTCGAGGACTTGAAATGGGTGTTGCCGAAGCCGCCATTGCCGCCGGCGGCCAGCCGGAACCGCTGGCCCTCGGCGATCATGTCGACGATCATCGTCTCGCCGTCTTCCTCGAAGATCTGGGTGCCGACGGGAACCTTGAGTGTCACATCGGCGCCGCCAGCGCCGGTGCGGTTGCGTCCCATGCCGTGAATGCCGGTGCCGCCCTTGAAATGCTGCTGGAAGCGGAAATCGATAAGCGTGTTGAGGCCATTGACGGCCTCGACCCAGACATCGCCGCCGCGGCCGCCATCGCCGCCATCCGGGCCGCCGAATTCGATGAATTTCTCGCGGCGGAACGACACAGCGCCAGCACCGCCGTCGCCGGACCGGATAAAGACTTTTGCTTCGTCGAGAAATTTCATCGCACTGCCATCTGGTTTGTGTATTTGCCTGCCGTATTTGCCGCCATCGATATAGGCGCTTACCCCGGAGGTCAAAGAATATCGTGAAGTTTGTGAGCTACAATATCCAGTATGGCGTCGGTCTCGACGGCCAATTCGATCCGGAGCGGATCGTGGCAAGTCTTGAGGGCGCCGATGTCATCGCGCTTCAGGAAGTGACGCGCAACTTTCATCGCAATGGCCATGCCGATCTTGTGGCGATCTTTCGCGATCTGATGCCGCAATACTTCTCCGCCTTCTGGCCTGCCTGCGAGATCGATGCGGGTTCAGTGATCGAAGATGGGCGTGCCGTCGAGCGGCGTTTCCAGTTCGGCAACATGGTCCTGTCGCGCTACCCGATCTTGGCCACCCGCCTCATTTCGCTGCCGCGCACCCGGACGATTTCGCCGATGAACCTGCAGCGCGGCGCGACCGAAGCGCTGATCTCGACGCCGTCCGGCCCGCTGCGGGTTTATTCCGTTCATCTCGACCATGTCTCCCCGGCCGAGCGCATTGTCCAGATCTGCTATCTGAAGGACCGCGCGGTCTTCTATGGCATCGAAGGCGGGGCGATGACCGGTGGCGGTGATTTCGGTTTTGCAGAACTGCCTCATCCGGAGGACTTCGTGCTGATGGGCGATTTCAACATGGTGCCGGAATCGCCGGAATATTCCGCCATGACCGGGACGACGGACGCGTTTTACGGCCGTTCGCTCCGCATCGCCAATCCGGTCGATGCACTGGCGCATCTGAAGCGCCTCACGCCGGAAAGCTACAGCTGGATCGACCCGGCCAATCACGCCAAGCGCATGCATCTCGACTATTGCTTCGTCAGCGCCGGCCTTGCGGGACGGCTGAAGGATGCGTGGATCGACACGGCAGCTGATGGATCCGACCATCTGCCGGTCGGTTTCGAACTGGACTGACGTTTTCTGAGATCGGTGCGGATTCGTCTGCGCCGATCTCATACAAAGAAGAAGTCGTCGGAAACCAGCGCGCCGATCTTGACGTTGTCGATGGTGATCGAGCCGGCAAGGCCGAAATCGATGACGACATCCGACCCGACCTGCCTGGCCGCCGCCTTCAGTTCCGCGAACGTGTCGATCTTGGCATTGTTGATCTCGATGAGATCGGCAACGCCCTTGCCGGCCTTGAAATCCCTGATTTCGTCCGAGCCGAATGTTCCGGCGAAAATGAAGCGGTCATTGTCCAGGCCGCCCGTCAGAACATCGTTGCCACTCTCACCAACGAGGACATCGGCGCCCTTGCCGCCATCCAGCGTATCGGAGCCTGATCCACCATAGAGCGTGTCGGTGCCATCAAGGCCATAGACCTTGTCATTGCCGGCGCCGGCTTTCAGCGTATTGCCGTATTTGCCGAGATTGTTGTCGCCGGTGATGGTATCGGCATGGGATGAGCCGATGACGCTGTTGATGCCTTTGACAACATCCGTGCCATCGGCGCCGGTCGCCTTTTCCTTCAGCAGATTAATGACAACCGAGCCCTTGGCATGGGCGTAGGTCGCCGTGTCGTTGCCGTATGAGCCGTAGATGACGTCGTTCCCCAGTCCGCCCTCAATGAAGTCGTCGCCGCCACGACCGTAGATTTCATCATTGCCGGCCCCGCCGATCAACGTGTCGTCGCCGCCTTTTTCCGAAATATAGTCGTCATCGCCGAGCAACATGTCATTGCCGTCGCCGCCGTCGAGATAATCGTTGCCGTCAAGCTTTCTGCTGCCGACCGCTAGCCCGCCGCGAAGCGTATCGTTGCCCTTGCCGCCCAAAATCTTGTCGTCGCCGAAGCCGCCGGCGATCTTGTCATCGCTGTCGCCACCCTCGATGTAATCTTTGCCGCCACCGGGAAATCCGACGCCGTCATCGCCGGTTATGTCGTCATTGCCGGTGCCGCCCAGCAGAAAATCGTCGCCAAGTCCGCCGACAATCCTGTCATTGCCACTGCCGCCTTCGATACTATCATTGCCAAGCCCACCAAAAAGGATATCGCCGCCTGCCAGACCGTAGATGCGGTCCGCGCCCGCTCCGCCGGAAATCACGTCGGCGCCAAGGTTGGTGCCGTACAGCCTGTCATTGCCGCTACCGGAACTGATCTGCAGGGTTTCGATATTGCTGACGGTCAGGCCAAGTTCGGCAAAGCGGACGGAGCCGTCGTTGCGGGCGGTGGTGGTGATGTCGATCTTCAGGAGGGAGAAAGTGATCGCTGCCGAATCGATGCCGCTGCCGCCATCCACGACCGAGCCTGTCAGAAAGCTGGTATCGACGAAATCGAACGTCAGCGTGTCCTGGTCCGCCCCGCCATAAAGCTGGTCGCCGGCCGCACCGAAGAGCGCATCATTGCCGGCGTCGCCATAAAGCTTGTCACGATAGGTGTCGCCCTTGGCGAACTGCATGGCATAGTCCGATTCCGTGGTGACATCCTTCGGGTTCTTCCAACCCTGCGTACGGTTGTCGATCAGGCGATAGGCGACCAGAAGGTCGCTGCCGCCACCGCCCCGGATCGTATCCGCGCCGACGCCACCATACAGTTTATCGGATCCCGATCCTGCCTCGATCTTGTCGTCGCCCTCGAACCCGAAGACGAGGTTCGCGCCTGAGCCGGCATCGATGTCATCGTCGCCAACGCCGGCATCGATGAAATCATTGCCACCGTCTCCCGAAATGGAGTCTTCACCCTGATTGCCAAAGATGCGGTCGTTGTCATCCCCGCCGCGGATAAGGTCTCCGGCAGCGCCACCATAGAGAAGATCGTTGCCCTCATCGCCGAAGATCTGCACCCTTTTGGACGTATGGCCATATTCCGCCCCGCCATAAATCTTGTCGTCGCCGGCGCCGCCATCAAGGATATCGAGGCCGCCGCGCCCGGTGATGATGTCATTGCCGTCGAAACCATTGATCCGGTCGTCGGTATCCGCCTTGTCGGGCTCAAGGTTGTCAGGATTGTCCGTACCATTGATGATCACGAGCGCCTCCCTGTAAAAATGGCCTGTCAAAATGGATTGTCAGTATTTCGCCGGCGATGCCGGGTTTCGTTTGAAAATTGCTTTGTCGCATCGGGTTCCGCTGCCCCGACCACGGCATCTATCAATACCGGCGCGGTGACGATTTTCACCCTTCCAAACAGAGGGTGTGTGCGCCGGACCAAAAAGTCATTGTCTTGAAATGAAAAGGCCCGCGGTCATACCGCGGGCCTCGATCCTGTCATGCCTTGCGCAGCATCGGTTCCGTGATCCGGGTTTCGATATGGCTGACCATCCCGTTGCGTGCCAGCGCATAGATCTGGGCGCAGCCGGTGATCTCGAAACCGAGCTTCTTCTGCAGCTTCAGCGAGCCTGCATTGTCGGCGAAGACGCCGGAATGCAGGGTGGTGCCGGGCATGCGCCGGAAGAAGCGCTCGATGGCCGCATGGACCGCTTCGCTGGCATAGCCCCGGTTCCAGTAGAACCGGTTCAGCCAGTAGCCGATATCCCATTGGCCATGACGAAGCTCGATGCCGATGCAGCCGATATGGACATCGTCGCCGGTGGTGATCGCCAGTGTCCAGCCGGCAAACAGGCCGGAACCCTGCTTGATCAGCCAATCGAGCGCATCGGCCCGGTGATAGGGAACCGGGACCCGCGCCAGCATGCGCGAGACCTGGTAATCGCTGAGCGACTGCGCCACCGCATCCGCATCGGACAGCCGGTGCGGACGCAGGACGAGACGTGCGGTTTCGATCGTCGGGCAGGGGCCGGGATCGGGACGGGCAGCGGCCTTGGGCCGTTCGCGGAGGTGAGCGGTCATCTCATGCCTCCCCAGCTGCGCAACGAGATCCAGGTCTTGCGGTCGAGCCGATACCATTCGACCGACATCATGCCGCCAAGTGCCAGGCTGTCGACCATGCCGGAACCCTGGAACTGGTAGCCGCACTTCTGGATGACCCGCCGCGAGGCGACGTTCATGACCCGGCAGCGCGCATCGATCTGGTCGATGTCGCGGGTCCGGAAAGCCATGTCGGTCAGCGCCTGTGCGGCTTCCGTCGCGTAACCCTTGTTCCAGTGCGGTTCGCCCAGCCAGTAGCCGAGCTCCGCCGTCCTGCCATCGGGATGCGGCTCGATACCGCAGCAACCGAGAAATGCGCCATTATCCGCTTTGGTAATCGCATAGACGCACTTGCCAATCGCGCCCGTTTTCGTACGGCGTACGAAGTCCGCGGCGTCGGCCACCGTGTAGGGGTGCGGCATGCGCGAAACCATGGTGGCGATATTGGCGTTGTTGGCAAGATGGGCAAGGGCGTCGATATCGTCTTCATGGGGCGCGCGCAAAACGAGCCGGGGCGATAACAATATCGGGCAATCGGTCCTTGACCGTTCAGGCCTTGGCCTGGAATCAGGCGCCGGCGCCTGCGAAGACCGGGATTGGTCTTCCCTCAACAATTCGGTTTGCATCTCAAGTCCTCCAAAGACACGAAAAAGGGGAGTTGGGTATTGCCCCATCTCCCCTTTTGATCTTTGGCGAAAACCAGATGCGGTCAGCCGGGTCGATGAGACGCCGGCTGTTTTAGAGCGCTACCGGCTTATTCCGCTGCTTCGGCTTTCGGCATTACAGACACGTACACGCGGCCATTGGCCTTCGTACGGTAGTCAACATTGCCGGCCGTAAGTGCAAAAATGGTGTGGTCCTTGCCGAGGCCGACATTGGCGCCCGGATGCCACTGCGTACCGCGCTGACGCACGATAATGTTGCCTGCGACGACGACTTCGCCGCCGAACTTCTTCACGCCGAGGCGCTTGGAGTTGGAATCGCGACCGTTACGCGAGGAACCGCCAGCTTTTTTGTGTGCCATGGGTGTTCTCCTTTAAACCTTCAGATCCGTTGTCTCAGTTTGCGGCTTCAGCGGCAGCGTCGTCGGACTTCTTGGAAGCCTTCTTCGCCTTGCCTGCAGCAGCAGCGATGTCCAGAATACGGACAGTCGTCTGATGCTGGCGATGACCGCGGGTGCGCTTCGAGTTCTGGCGGCGACGCTTCTTGAAGGCGATGACCTTCTTGGCGCGGCCCTGTTCCACAACTTCGGCGCTGACAACGGCACCTTCGACAAACGGAGCACCGATGGTTGCGTCGGCGCCGACGCCGACCATCAGGATCTCGGTGAATTCGATCTTGTCGCCTGCAACGCCGTCGAGCTTTTCGATCGTGACGACATCGTTGGCGGCCACGCGGTACTGCTTACCGCCGGTCTTGATGACTGCGAACATTTTTTATCCTTTCATGTTCGTTCCGGCTCTTTACCGAAAGGGCAAGGCCGTCTTTTTGGTCAGTCGGGATGACAAGGTCTTTCGGCCTTGCCGGTGAACGGGCACAATAGAAACCCGGCGCGGTGAGGACATGCCACACCACTTCGATTGCGCGAATTACTGGAAGGTACGAAAACTGTCAAGGCGAAACACACGGACGTTCTTGATTTTCCTTGCAATGCCCTCTTGTCATCGCCGACAACTGTCGCTATGAACCGCGTCGCGCTGAACAAGCGTCGACCAAGGATGACCCGGAGAGGTGGCTGAGAGGTCGAAAGCACCGCACTCGAAATGCGGCATACGGGCAACCGTATCGTGGGTTCGAATCCCACCCTCTCCGCCATCACCCCCTTTGACTTTCAGTGCGTTTCTAAGGTTCCGGCTCCGCCATTCCGCGAATAGCGCCCTCGCTGAGCGCGCGACAATCACCGTCAGTGCGAAACCGCGTTCTTATCTGCGGCGCCCTAATCCCGTTTCCTGACATCGTCGAACTTGAGGTCGAAGCGGGCCAGGTATTTTGTCAGGCGGTCGGCGTCGTTGCTGCTTTTCTTTTCCAGTCGTGAATGGGCGAACAGGGCGCGGCCGGCGGCGCTGATTGATGTGTTTTCGCAGCATGTATGGAGAACCGCGGCGAGTTGGACTGCGTCGAACCGGTCCAGATGAGCCGCGATTTCAGTGCCGAGAATATCTTCGAGTATGGTGTCACGCGTTTCCTCGCCGGCTGACGAGCGCCAGAAGTGGTTCAGTCGATTGACTTCGTCATCGACAACATCCGTCGTGATGCGCCCGTGCGGTGCCAGCGTCGCCATGCGGGTGACGCTGGCGGAGAGATCGCGGAAGTTGGCGTTCCATAGTCCCTGCGGGCCGGTTGCGAAGGCAAGGTAGCGCTCGCGGGCTTCCTTGTTGAAGGTGATGTTTTCGCCCTCGCGTTCCAGGTAGCGCCTGAGCTCGAAGTCGAGATTGGGTTCGATATCCTCCTTGCGGTCACGCAGCGGCGGCAGCTGGAAGGTCCAGAGATTGAGGCGCGCAAAAAGGTCCTCGCGGAACTTTCCCTTGCGGACGTCTTCACCGAGGTCGCGGTTGGTGCCGGCCAGCAGCTGAAAATCGGCGGAGGATTCCCGGTCGGCGCCGACGGGAAGGAATCGCTTCTCCTCAATCGCGCGCAGACACATGGCCTGTTCGTCGAGACCGAGTTCGCCGATCTCGTCCAGGAACAGCACGCCCTTGTCGGCGGATTTCAGCAGTCCGGACCGCTCGCTCGCCGCACCCGTAAAGGCGCCCTTCACATGGCCGAACAAGGTTGACATGGCCTGGTCGCCGCGCAGCGTGGCGCAATTGACCTCGACGAATGCGCCGCTGACCTTGCGCCGGCTTTTCTTGAGCTCGTAGATCCTGCGGGCGAGCTGGGATTTTCCCGCTCCCGTCGGGCCGGTCAGGAGAACTGGAGCCGCCGAGCGGATGACCACGCGCTCGATCTGGTCGATCATCCGGTTGAAGGCCGCATTGCGCGTCGAAATGCCAGATTTCAGAAACGAGGTCGCGTCTTCGCGTTCGGAGGCGAAGCGCTTGGCGATCTCGTCATACCGGGAGAGGTCGAGATCGATGATCCTGTGCGTTCCGGCAAAATCCTGCTCGGGTTCGCGGTCGCGTGGCGGCGAGAGCTGCAGCAGCTGGCCGGGAATGATGCGCGCCTCGGTGAGAAGGAACCAGCAGATCTGGGCCACATGGGTGCCGGTGGTGATGTTGACGAGATAGTCTTCCGTATCGGGATCGAAGGGATAGTTCCGGGAAAAATCCCGAAGGTTGGTGTAGACTTCGGAAAAATCCCACGGATCCCGGAAGTTTATGACATTGCTGCGAACGACGGTTGCCGGCGACACGGTTGCGATGTCGGCGGTGATCCGGTTGGCGAGCGCGGTTGAATGGTTATCGTGGATCAGTTCCAGCCGGTCGATGAACAGGCCGGATTGCTGGCAAAGCCCGACATTGGGACGCCAGCGGCTCCAGCGATTGTCCCATTTGCCCATATCGAGGGTGGTTCCCAATATGCTGATGGCCACACGCCGCTTCATGTCTTATCCAAATTTATAAATTACGATATCGGCGTATAATTTATGAGAGATCTTTGACTTTGGCAATTTTCTCAAACATTTCGCTATCGAAATCTTTTTCGTTATTAATAACAGCTAGATAGAAGAAATAATCATTCGGTTTTCGGTGGTTTCACCAAACTGGCACGCGTCTTGAAATGTATCTGGCATGAACCAACCCAAAGGTGTTGTCATGGTCAACAAGGCGATCTTCAAAACCTATCTCGGAAAATTGCTTCCGGGCACAGACACGAAAAACAACCACGGTGCGCCGGCCTACCAGCTGACGCCGCGCGAGGCGCTGGCGCAGTATGCGGTGACCGGCACATTCAATGGAACCTTCTATGCCGATGCTGCCGAGCAGCTGGAGGCCGTCAAGGCGCTGGCCGTTCAGGTCGAGCCGGAATTCCTGGCCAAGGTGGCCGTGCATGCGGCCGAGAAAGGTCACATGAAGGATATGCCGGTGATGCTTCTGGCGTTGCTATCCAGCCTTCAGAGCGATGCCTTTTCCCGTGCGTTTCCGCGTGTGGTGAAGAGCGGCAAGATGCTGCGCGGCTTCGTCCAGGTGATGCGGTCGGGAGCGACCGGCCGCAAGTCGCTGGGAACGCGTCCGAAAAAGCTGGTTCAGGCCTGGCTGGAACGGGCAAGCACCGAGCAGATCCTGCGCGCGATGGTCGGCAACGATCCTTCGCTCGCCGACGTGATCCGCATGGTGCATCCGAAGCCGGCCTCGGACGAGCGCAAGGCGCTCTATGCCTGGGCGATCGGCAAGCCGTATGACCATGCGGCATTGCCGGAACTGGTCAAGGCATTGGACGCATTCCGGCGGGATCCGTCGGGGCCGCTGCCGGACGTGCCGTTCCAGATGCTGACCTCGCTGCCGCTGACGCCGGAACACTGGGCGGAAATCGGTGCCAAGGGCGGCTGGCAGATGGTTCGGCAGAACCTCAACACCTTCGCGCGTAACGGCGTGTTCGAGGTCGAGGGTTTTGCCGGGATGCTGGCGGCGCGGCTTGCCGATCCGGAGGAAATCCGCAAGGCGAAGGTCTTCCCCTATCAGCTGATGATGGCGTGGAAGATGGTCGATGGCCAGGTTCCGGATGTCGTGCGCGATGCGCTGCAGGACGCGATGGATGTCGCCATCGCCAACGTACCGTCGCTGACCGGCAATGTCGTGCTCTGCCCGGATGTGTCCGGCTCCATGGGTTCGCCCGTGACCGGCTATCGCAAGGGCGCAACCTCCGCGGTGCGCTGCATCGATGTCGCCGGTCTGATGACCGCGGCGTTCCTGCAGCGGAATCCGAAGGCGCGGGTGCTGCCGTTCGAGAATGACGTGGTCAATGTCAGCCTCAACCGGCGGGACTCGGTGATGACCAATGCCGGCAAGCTGGCGGCCATCGGTGGGGGCGGAACGAACTGCTCGGCACCGCTGCGGCGGCTCGCCAACGAGAAGGCGAAGGTCGATCTCGTCGTGTTCATCTCGGACAACGAGTCCTGGAGGGATGCGGGCAGGAATGGCCAGCCGACGGCTGTGATGACGGAATGGGAACGGATCAAGCGGGTCAACCCGGCTGCAAAGCTGGTCTGCCTCGATATCCAGCCGCATGCCACCACGCAGGCGCCGACGCGGGATGACGTGCTCAACATCGGCGGTTTCTCGGATGCCGTCTATGGGGTGATTGCGGCCTTCGCGGCCAACGAGAATGGAGTTGACGGCTGGGTGAAGACCATCGAGGCGATCGAGTTCTGAAAGACGAAGCAAGACCCCGCGCCGCCGTGAACGGCGCGGGAGACCGTGACGAATGCCGGATGAAACTACAGGCTGTTAACCTCCAGGTCGCGGGTTCAAATCCCGCCAGGGTCTCCAACTATGACCCTGTAGCTCAGCGGATAGAGCAGGACGTTTCACCACACCTCGTCGTCACGGACGAATGGAATGACATGGCGAATGCAAAGGAAACTACATCGGCCGCGGCGGGTTCGAATCCCGCAGGGGAAGTCACGTTCCCATTCTGGTAGCGGATGTTTCCTTATCACTCGTCGTCATGACGGACTGAGGCCAAGGGCCGGAAACGATACAGGTGCTCCGCGAATGGAGTTGCAGGTTCGAAGCCTGCTCCGCCGTCACCTCCCTCGCTGGGGGACCGGCGGAAAGTTTCCGGTCTTGCCTGTTGCAAGACTTGCAGCGGCGAATGCCGGACGGAACTACAGCGCCCACCATGGGATGGTCTGGCAGGTTCGACTCCTCCTTGGCATACGCTCTCTGGCACGAGCGGGACCATCCGGTTTCGTCCACCCTCGTCGCCGCTGCATGGTTTGCACGAGCCCTGCCCCGCAGGGCGGAATGACCCGGCAAATGCCGGCAGGACTACAGGTAGAGCAACCCGCCGAATTTCCGGTGTGGTGTGTCGGATGTTCAAATCATCCCGTATCTCCGAAGGGAATGCGTAGCTCAGGGAAAACTGTCCTGCCACCCTTGTTGCTGGGGCTTGAATGAACGGAAGACCCGGCGAATGCCGGCAGGACTACACGGAAAGAGCATCCCGTCATTGTCTGACGGGAAGGTCGGATGTTCGAATCATCCCGGTTGCCGCAAGGTCACGCGTAGCTCAGCAATTCGTCCTGCCAAGCTCGTCGCCGGGACGACGAGACGACCCTGGGCGAATGCCGCCGGAGACAAGTCTCCGGCACATGCCTGTCGCCCAGGGGATGGAACGAAACGAAAGCGAAAAAGAAGGACTGCGGACGCAGAAAAGACAATGACGGAAGTAATGAGCGGACAGGATTTGATCGATGCCGGCATGAGCCAGGGCAAGTGGTTCCGTGAGGCGCTGGAAGCAGCCAACCGGGTGCTCAGTGATGGCGGCTCGGCCGCCGATGCACTGGCAATCGCGCTCGGCTATCAGCCAGGCCCGACCCTGCCGCTCAAGGCGCCGAACGACGTGCCGATCCATATGAACATCAGAGCCGAAGATGCCTTCGAACGGGATAATATCGACAAGGTGACGGCGACGATGCGCGAGCTTGCCCGCACGCCGGTCGTTCGCGCGGCCGCGATCATGCCCGATGCCTGCCCTTCCGGGCCGGTGGGCACGATCCCGGTTGGCGGCGTGGTGGCGTCGGAGGCCATTCATCCTGGCATGCATTCGGCCGATATCTGCTGCTCGATGGCGATCTCGATCTTTCCCGGTGCGGAGCCGAAGGCCTTGCTGGATGCCGTGCAGGCGGTCACGCATTTCGGCCCCGGGGGACGTCCGCGCGGAGCCCAGATCAAGCCCTCCGAGGCGACCCTCTCGGCCTTTCAGGACAACCCGTTGCTGAAGGAGATCGTGGGGGTCGGCATCGAGCACTTCGCCACGCAGGGTGACGGCAACCATTTTGCCTATGTCGGGCAGATGAAATCCACCGGTGAGACAGCGCTTGTCACGCATCATGGGTCGCGTGCACCGGGCGCACGGCTCTATGATCGGGGTATGAGGCTCGCCAACAGGTTCAGGGAGGTGTTTTCACCCGAAACGCATCGGGAGAATGCCTGGATTCCGGCCGAGAGCGAAGAAGGGGAAATGTACTGGTCGGCGCTGCAGGCGATCCGTCAGTGGACGAAGGAGAACCATTACGCCATCCACGACATGGCGGCGGAGAAACTGGGCGCCAAGGCGAGCGACCGCTTCTGGAACGAGCACAATTTCGTCTTCCGCAAGTCCGACGGCCTGTTCTACCACGGCAAGGGAGCGACGCCGGCCTTCGACAAATGGGCCGCCGATGCGACCGATCTGACGATCATTCCGCTCAACATGGCGGAATCGATCCTGATCGTGCGCGGCTCGAACGCGGCCCATGGCCTCGGTTTCTCGCCGCATGGGGCAGGACGTAACTTCTCGCGAACGGGGCATATGCGCCGTCTCAGCGAGGAATTCGGTGCCGATAGCCGGGGGCTCAGCCCGAACAACATCGCCGATATCATGGCGAGGGAAACACCCGGGCTCGATGCCCGCTTCTTCTGCGGTGCTCCGGATGTTTCGGAACTGCCAAGCGCCTACAAGAATGCCGCCAATGTCCGGTCCCAGATCGAACATTACGGCCTTGCCGAGATCGTGGACGAGGTCATCCCTTACGGCAGCATCATGGCTGGCGATTGGCAGAAGAACGCGCCCTGGAGAAAGCGGCGCGACAAGCGATGACAGATGCGCCAGCCGCTTCCTATCAAGGGAGCGGCTGGCGTCGTTGATCGTCCGGTGATCCGTCTCGGAAGGACCCTTATTCATCGCTTTTGCGCATCGGCGCCGCACCTTTGGAGTCTGGTTCGGCATTGTCGGATGCTGCACGAAACCACCAACATCAAGTTGTGTGTGCGGTTTTCCTGATATAACCTTGTTCGATCCTGCGTGTCGGGCATGATGTTTCGAATAATTCAGCATCATGCCGCGTCTGATTGCGCAGATCGGGGTTTCCGGGGAACGGCAGGTGGGGTCGTTTTGATCCGGACTGGGCGGGCGAACATATGAGCGAAAGTCTTTCCGCGCGATTGCCGCGTCTCATCGTCGTGGACGATGAGGAGCAGCTGCGCGACATGATTGCGGAATATCTGGAGAAGGGCAGTTTTTCGGTTCGCACGGCATCGGGCGGCGTTGCGCTCGACCAACTCCTGGCGGCGGAAGAGGCGGACCTGCTGCTTCTCGATGTCAATATGCCGGATGAAGACGGGTTTTCCATCACGCGGCGTCTGCGCGCCACAAGCAGCATCCCGATCATCATGCTGACCGCCGCTGACGACACCGTCGACAAGGTCGTCGGCCTGGAGATGGGCGCGGACGATTATATTACCAAGCCTTTCGATCTGCGCGAACTGAAGGCGCGTGTTCGGGCGGTGCTGAGGCGCCATCAGAGTGCCGCGCCGGTCGTGCGGATCTTATCGGCCGAACCGGAGCGATCCGTGAAATTGCAGCCTTTCGGCAAGTTGCTGCTCGATACCGAGGCGCGCTGCCTGGTGCACACGGACGGGACCCAGGAACCCTTGACGGCGATGGAATTCGATCTCATCCACGTCTTCCTGCAGAACCCCGATCGTGTGCTGACGCGTGACCGGCTGCTTGATCTCGCCCACAAGCGGGACAATGACCCTTTCGACCGCAGTATCGATGTGCGGGTGACGCGCATTCGCAAGAAGATCGAGATCGATCCTGCCAAGCCCCAGACCATCAAGACCGTCAGAGGGGCCGGATACATCTATGTGCCGGGGAAGCATACGCTATGACCGAGGCCATTCAGGAAAGTGAGGGGACCGTGTCCGAGAGCGCCTCTGCCGGCGATCCGGCACTGCTCTCCATGCTTTTTGCTGGGCTGCTGAATTGCGCCGCCCATATCGATCGCACCTGCCGCTACCGCTCCGTCAATCAGGCGTTTCTGGATTTCGTCGGGCGTCCCGAGCAGGCAGTGATCGGCCGCGCGGTGCGCGACATATTGGGCGATACGGTCCACAAGGCCTGCGAACTGATGATCGAACAGCTCCGGCCGGGCGAGAGCGTTCGGCGCGAGGGATGGCTGGATTGTGGGCCGCGCGGCACGCGTTACCTGGTGCGGGCGCTGACGGCCCTGCCGGCTGGGATTTCGTCGGGCTTCATGGTCGTCTTGCGGGACGAGACCGAATTGCATCTGCAGAAGCAGGATATCGCCGACCGGATCGAGGCGCAGAAGGCGAGCGACGCCTATCATGCGGCCATCGTCCGGACCGCGCTCGATGCGGTCGTCGTCATCGATGAAGCCGGTCTGGTCGTCGATTTCAATCCGGCTGCCGTGTCCATCTTCGGCTATAGCCGCGAGGCGGCAGTCGGATCGCAGATTGCCGACCTGATCATTCCGCATGCTTTGCGCGCGGCCCATAGCCATGGCATGAAGTCCTATCTGGACAGCGGTGTGAGCCGGGTTCTCGGGAAGCGCCTCGAACTGGAGGCCCTGCGCGCCGACGGGACGCAGATCCCGGTGGAGCTGACCATCACCGACGTGACGCTGGGGACAAAACGATTGTTCGCCGCGCATCTGCGCGACCTGACCGCCGTTCGCGAAGCGCAAGCGGAAATCGAACGTCAGGGCGAGGCGCTGCACCAGAAGGACAAGCTTGCAGCGCTGGGATCATTGCTCGCCGGCGTCGCACACGAATTGAACAATCCGCTGTCGATCGTCATCGGCCAGGCCATGATGCTGCGGGAGAAGGTCACCGAAGCCACGGCCGGTCAGGTTTCCGGCGAGGAACTCGCGCAGCGGAGCGCCAAGATCGAGAATGCCGCCAATCGTTGCGCGCGAATCGTGCGCAGCTTTCTCGACATGGCGCGGCAACGCAAGACGGAGCGGCAGGCTGTGTCTCTGCAGCATCTGGTCGGCGAAGTGCTCGAACTCCTGAAATACAACCTGCACAGTTCCGCCGTGATCATCGAGACGGACGTTGCCGAGAGCTTGCCCTCGCTCTGGGTCGACCGGGACCAGATCCATCAGGTTCTCATCAATCTCGTGATCAATGCCCATCAGGCGCTGGAGGAAAAGCGCGATGGAGAGCGGCGTATCCGCATCAAGGCACAATCATTGCCGGCGGAGGGCGTGATGCTGCTGAGCGTTGCCGACAATGGTCCAGGCATTTCGCCGGACATCCGCTCGCGCATCTTCGATCCGTATTTCACCACCAAGCCACAGGGTTTTGGCACCGGTATCGGGCTTGCTGTCTCGCGCGGCCTGATCGAGGCGCATGGTGGTACGCTCGATCTTGAAAGCAATGTGGGGAATGGCGCCTGTTTCGTCCTTCGGTTGCCGCTGGGATCGGGGGTGTTGTCCGGTGACGACGGCACGCTTGCCGAAGCCGAGCTGATGCCCGTCGCGGCAAACAGACAGCTTCTCGTTATCGACGACGAGGCCGATATTGCCGAGCTCCTCAGTGAAATGGCCGGACAGCTGGGTTTCGACATTGTTGTTGCCGAGAGCGGGCAAGCCGCAAAAGCGCGGCTGGAGCGTGGCGATTTCTCGCCGGCCGCCATTCTCTGCGACATTCACATGCCGGGTGGCGATGGCCCGTCCTTCTATGGGTGGCTCGAGACGGCTCATCCCGAGCTGACGAATCGAATCGCCTTCGTGACCGGCGATATGCTTGGCCCTGCGGCAGGCCGTTTCCTGGCCCGCTCCGGTTGTCCGGTGATTGAAAAGCCGTTCACCCCTCAGGATATTCGCCGCATCATTCGCTCGCTTGCCGCGCATGATGGATAAATCTGCGAAAATCTTCGTTTCAGGTTCGCGCTGAAACAATTGAAACATTTCTGCGCATTTCGCGAACTTCAACTGAAACATTCGCCTGCGATTGTCTGCTCATAGCAAGACAACTGCAGGAGAATGGAGATGCAGGAAACCGAAATCGCGCTGCTGGAAAGCAGCTTTTCCGAAGTGTTCAAAGTTCGCGATGATGCCGCGGCACTGTTTTACGAGCGGCTTTTCATCCACGATCCCTCGCTCAAGCCGATGTTCGCCAAGGCTGACCTGCGCGATCAGGGCAAGAAGTTGATGATGGCGCTGGCGCTTGTCGTCGGCGCCCTGCGTAAGCTCGACACCGTTGTACCCGCCTTGCGGGGACTGGCCGTCAAGCACAATGGCTACGGCGTTCGCGACGAGCATTATGCCACGGTTGGTGCCGCCCTGCTGGAGACGCTTTCGCTCTTCTTCGGCGCGCGTTTCTCCCCCGAACTGCATGCTGCCTGGGCGAAAGCCTACGGCACGGTGAGTGCCGTCATGATCGAGGCCGCTCATGAACAGCCGCGGCCCATGGCTGCAGCATCCTGAAAAGCCGGCGGTTCTCCGCCACATCTCGACATTCCGGGTTCTCCTCCTGGCGCAAGCCAGGCGGAGAAACTCGTTCTTTTTATTGAAAAAAGCGCTGAACGCGCATCAAAGGGAGCATGAATAATGGCTATCAAATATACAGGCACGACCGGAGGCGACACGCATATCGGTATTGTCAACGAGCAAAATAACATGTTTGGCCTGGGAGGCCACGACGTGCTGGGTGGAGGTGATCTATCCGATTACATCGAGGGGGGGGATGGCTACGACACCCTGTCCGGACTTGGCGGTTCGGATACGCTGGATGGCGGTGCCGGCAATGACAAGCTGGACGGCGGCGACGGCGGCGATTGGTTGCTCGGAGGCGATGGAGACGACAAGCTCTTCGGTGGCGCGAGCGACGATATCCTCAACAGCGGCATTGGAAATGACGAACTCGATGCTGGAACCGGCGATGATGTCATTTATCTGGGGGGCCAAGCCGGGGATCTGAAAACCGTTGTTGCAGGGGCAGGTGACGATGAAATCAATGCAGGCCTCGGCAAGGACGTGATCAATGGCGGGGCCGGCGAGGATCTCGTCAGGTATAATACCGCCCAAGACAAGGTCACGGTGGACCTGCAGGCCGGTCTCGGTTCGCAGGGCGCAGCGGGCGATGTCTACGGCTTTATCGAGAATGTCATCGGCTCCGGCTATGACGATGTCCTGATCGGCAACGGAACTTACAATGTATTGAAGGGCAATAACGGAAATGATCTCGTTCGCGGCGGCGCCGGGGGCGATCATCTCGACGGTGGGGGCAATATCGATACGCTCGACTACAGGACGTCGGATCTCGGCGTGACGATCGATCTCGCCAAGGGCACGGCTTCGGGCGGCGACGCTCAGGGCGATCAGTTTTACAGCTTCGAGAATGTCACCGGCAGCGAAGTCGCCGATCTCCTGGCGGGGGATGCGGG
Source organism: Rhizobium sp. Leaf453 (assembly GCF_001425605.1). GTDB lineage: Bacteria > Pseudomonadota > Alphaproteobacteria > Rhizobiales > Rhizobiaceae > Pararhizobium. The sequence continues at coordinate 180,943 of NZ_LMRG01000027.1, forward strand.
CGCTAACGTGCTTTCCGGCCGGGATGGAAACGATCGCCTCACGGGTGGAGCGGGAGCCGATCAGTTGCAGGGCGGAGCAGGCGACGACACCGCTTCCTACGCCGGTGCGGCCGCGGGATTGATCGCGAACCTTGCCGATGCCACGGCCAATAGCGGCGATGCATTCGGCGACGTCTATACGTCGATCGAAAACCTGATTGGTTCCACCTTTGGCGACCAGTTGCTCGGCAATGCGAGTGTCAACGCGATTTCCGGTGGCGATGGTAACGATACCCTGTCCGGCGGCGCAGGTGGGGACAGGCTTTCGGGTGGCGCGGGAACGGATACGGCCTCTTATTCGGGCGCAGCCCAGGGCCTTACCGGAAGCCTCGCGGATGTGTCCGTCAATAGCGGCGATGCCAAGGGTGACAGCTATTCGTCGATCGAGAACCTGGCCGGCTCCGCCTTTGCGGACAAGCTGTTCGGCAATTCTTCGGCCAATGTGCTTTCGGGGGGCGATGGCAATGATACGCTGACCGGCGGTGGCGGCGCCGATGCGCTGAAGGGCGGGTCCGGCTCGGACACGGCCTCCTATGCAGGAGCTGCGGCCGGCGTGGTCGCAAACCTCGTGGATGCGTCCGTCAATAGCGGCGACGCCGAGGGCGACAGCTATTCGTCGATCGAGAACCTGACCGGCACCTCCTTCGCTGACACGCTGACCGGCAGCTCCGCATCCAACATATTGATGTCCGGTTCCGGCAATGACGTTTTGACGGGCGGCGGCGGTGCGGACAGGCTTTACGGTCAGGGCGGCACCGATACCTTCGTCTTCAAGGCGCTGGTAGATTCGACGGTAGCAGAGGCCGGGCGGGATACGATCTTCGATTTCAGCCATGCGGCGGGCGATCGGATCGATCTGTCGGCCATCGATGCGGTGAGCGACACATCCGGCAACCAGGCCTTCAGCTTCAAGGGTACGGCCGCATTCACCGGCAAGGACGGCGAACTGCGTTTCGTGAAGGCTGAAAGCGACACCTACATCTACGGCGACACAAACGGTGACAAGACTGCCGATTTCTCTATCCATGTGGATGGCGCCGTAACGCTGGTCGCAGGCGACTTCATCCTTTAATCGTCTATCACGACCAGACCCGGCGGCGATCTCCGGATCATTGCCGGGTCTGCTTTCGAGCCCTGCCTGGAGAGACGGCTGCAGCTTGACCTATCTTTCGTATCACGCTTCGCCGCTGCCACGGCCATCACCCCAAAAATAACTCATTTTCCTCCCTGTCGGCTGGAAATACGGCATTGTAAAAGATTTCGAGGGGATTTCTGACAGGTGGATGAGGATGAGATTTCGGCGCAGCGCACCTATCGCGATCATTGTCGCGATCGTTCTTGTCGTGGCCGGTGCCGCCACCATTTCCAACCGTCTGTTTTCGGGCATGACGGATGCCGTCGAGGCGGACCAGTTCCGGACGATGGGAGCGATCGTCGAGACGGCGATCCGGGAGGCGGAAAACAAGGCGCTGGCCCGCGCAGAATTGCTCGCCGATCTGCCGACTGTGCAACGGTTGCTTGGCGCGGGAGACAGGGCAGGGCTGGAGGCCGAGCTGTCGCGCATGTTTGCCAACCAGAAGGCGCGGCACGGCGTCGATCAGGTCCAGTTCCACACGCCGCCGGCGACATCCTTCCTACGGCTGCACGATCCGGCGACCTTCGGTGATGACCTGACGGCCTTCCGTCCGCTGGTCGTTGCCGTCAACCGTGAACGCGTGCCGATGAAGGGCGCTGCTGTCGCGCGCAGCGGTCCGGCGATTTTCGGCGTTTCGCCTGTTTTCGATGCTGCCGGAAAGCACATCGGCAGTGTCGAGTTGGGTATAGATTATGGGCCGCTGATGGCCGCGCTGAAAACGGCCTATGGAATCGATCTCGGATTGTTCATCGAAGAGCCGGTCCTCAAGCAATATGCACAGGGCGTGGATCCCGAGCGTATGGGCGAGGAAAACCGGGTCGGCCGCTTCATCCGTTTCGAAGCCACGAATGCGCAACTGATCGCGCAACTGGCCGGCGCCCAGGATATTGCGGTCGTCAACGAACCCGTCCGTTATGTCCGCGAGGCGCAGGGCCTGGTGCGCGGGGTCCTGCTGCTGCCGGTCAACAGTGCGTCCGGAACGCCGCTCGGCGTCATTGCCGCGACGATGGATTTCAGTGCTTCGCGGGCCGCTGTGAACCGGTCGTTGATCTGGCAGGTCGTGATCACGCTGGTCGCCATCCTGACGCTTGCCGGTTTCGTCATCGTCGTGCTGCGCGGCTTTCTTCTGAGACCTCTGCAGGTGCTCGGCGAACGTTTCGACGCGGTCAGCGCCGGAGAGCCGTTGACGCCGATCGAAGGGGCCGAAACCTTTCCGAGCGAGATGCAGCCCTTCGTCGCCCTCTACGACAAGGTGAGGGCGCGCCGCAGCGAGTCGGACAAGACGTCATGAGAGGTGTCTTCCGCTTTTTCCTAATCGTTCTCGGTTGCATCATTCTCGCTGTCTCCAGCATGTCGGCACCGGCCATGGCCGCGCCTGACCTGCCGCGTGACAGCGGCTTGCCTCTTATTGTCCAGGCCGGTGCCTCCTTCCTGAAGCTGGAAGGCTTTGATGAAAATGCCGGAACTTTCCGCGCCACGGTGGATATCCGTCTGCGCTGGACGGACAAGCGACTTGCGAAAACCGGTGCCGCCGCCAGTTCACCGCCCGAGACGCTGCGCGACAGCGCTGCCGAGGAGCGGATGAAGGCGATCTGGGTGCCGCCGGTCGTGCTGGCCAACCAGAGCGGCGAGGCGGCACTATCGGACTATGGGCTTCGTATCTATCCGAGCGGTCGCGTTGAACTCCTGCACCGCGTGACCGCCGATTTCAGCGTCGATGTGGATGTCGCGCGGTTCCCGTTCGACCGGCAGCGTCTGACCATCAATATGGCGGTCGCGGGGCTGACGGTTGCGGAAGTGGCGCTGCGGTTCGATCAGTCCGATATCGATTACAGCCGCCCTTCGGCCAATGCGGAGCTTCCCGGCTGGAGCATCGGCCTTGTCGATCTGCGCAGCATTCCGCAACCGGGCTGGTATAACAGCACGCATGCGCAGGTGATCGCTTCGCTGGACGTGACCCGGCAGCCCGGCGTCGTCGTGGCGTCGATCTTCATTCCGCTCTTCGCCTCGCTGCTCATTCCGCTGCTGGCGATCTGGCTGAACCACATGGAAGACGGTGTTTTCCAGGTCGATACCCATGAAATGGTCAACATCATCATCGGCGGCCTGTTTGCCGTGATTGCGCTGAATTTCACCGTCTACAGCACCTATGTGGTGCTCTCGAGCGGTGACAATACGGTCAACCGCCTGTTTGCGCTAAATTATTTGACGCTGGCCCCGGCCCTGTTCATCAATATTCTGTTTGCCCGGTTCAATCTCGTGAGCCGGATGTTCGGCCCCTACGTGCAGGAACAGGCCTATATGGTGCTGATGTGGGCGGTCCCGAGCCTGATCCTCATCTTGGCGACATCCTTCATGCTGGTCGCCTACGTCTGATCATCCTTCAGGTCAGTTGATCAACGGCAGCGATGACGCCGCGCAGTTCGGCCAATCCCTTGAGGCGGCCGATGCAGGAATAGCCGGGATTGACCTTCTTTTTCTGGTCGTCGATCAGCAGATGGCCGTGATCGGGCCGCATCGGCATGACGCTGTCCGTGCGTCCAGCCTTCACCCGCCGCCGTTCCTCTGCCCGCAACACCGAGATCAGCGACACCATGTTGACGTCGCCGCCCAGATGCTCGGATTCGGTGAACGAGCCGTCCGGCTCTTTACTGACATTGCGCAGGTGGACGAAGTGAACGCGATCGGCGAAGCGTTCGGCCATCGAGACCACGTCATTGCCATCACGCGAACCGTAGGAGCCGGCGCAGAGTGTCAGGCCGTTCGCCGGCTCATCAACAGCACCCAGCAGCGTCTGGACGTCATCTTCCGTCGAGACGACGCGCGGAAGCCCGAACAGCGAAAACGGCGGATCATCGGGATGGATGGCGAGTCGCACGCCGTTTTCCGCCGCCACCGGTACCACTTCCTTGAGGAACTCAATCAGGTTGGCGCGCATGTCGGCAGGCGAGATGTCGTCGAACGACGCTATCTCGGCGCGGATCTTCTCGCGGCTATGGCTGTCTTCTCCGCCGGGGAGACCGGCGATGATGTTCTTTTCGAGAGTCAGAATCTCGGCCTCGCTCATGTCGGCGAGACGCTTTCGGGCCGTCTCGACGACATCAGGATCATAGCTTTCTTTTGCTGCGCGCCGTTTCAACACGAAAACGTCGTAGGCGATGAAGTCGATCATGTCGAAGCGCAGCGCATAACCGCCGGCCTCGGTCGGATACATCAGGTTGGTGCGGGTCCAATCGACCACGGGCATGAAATTGTAGCAGACGACGGGCACGCCACCCTTGCCGAGATTGACGAGGCTCTGCTTCCAGGCATCAAGATAACGCCGCCATTCGCCGTCGCGCCGCTTGATTGCCGAATTGATCGGGATGGACTCGCAGACAGCCCATATCATGCCGGCCTTGCGCACCAGCGCCATGCGCTCGGCAACATCCTCCGATGTCCAGATGCGGCCATCATAGATGTGGTGGAGGGCCGTGACCACGCCATGGGCGCCCGCCTGGCGCGCATCTGAAAGGGTGACCGGATCCTGCGGTCCGAACCAGCGCCAGCTTTCGAGCATGATTGTATCTCCGGTTATAATGTTGGACAATTAAGCTGTAATTTTGCGAAATAACAAGATAATCCTGTTGATTGCGCGATTATGTCGGTCATATTGTACTCGTCAGGCAGAGGATGACGATGAGAACTGCGCCGGAAGACAGCAATCGCGCATCGGCGGTCGATGAGATGGTCGCGCGCATTCGCGGGTTGATCCGCGAACGCGGCCTGACCGTGGGCGATGTGCTGCCAAGCGAGGCTGAACTGGCCGTGATGTTCGACGCCAGCCGCAACACGGTGCGCGAGGCTTTTCGCACGCTGAAGGCCTATGGTGTCGCGGAATCGCGCCAGAAGGTTGGGGCGGTGCTGACCGACCAGCATCAATCGGCGATGCGCGACCTCTTCTCCTTCGCCATGGATATTTCCGTCGATGCCTTCCGCGACATTCAGGGTTATCGACGGCTCACCGAAATGAACCTGTTCGATCTTCTGGCCGAGCGCATCGATGAGACGGTGTTGGGTGAGATGGAGGCGCTCAATGCCGGCATCAGCGAGGCGGCAACGCCGGAGGAAGCCTCGGAGCTCGATTATCAATTCCACAAAGCGATGGTGGATGCGGCCGGAAACCGGACGCTGTCGGAGACCTATGGCATGCTGAAGCCTGTGATCAGCCGGCTGATGCTGGCGGGGAAATCGCAGCGGCTGGTCCGCGATGGGGTGACGGCGGAACATGCCGATATCATCCAGGCGCTGCGCAACCGCGACCGGATCGCCTTTGCCTTTCACATGAACCGGCATCTGGATGCCGGGCTGGAATTCATTCCGCCTGTTGACGGGAAGCACGGCCTGAAATGATGCCTGAAAATGAGGGAGACCGGTGATGAGTGAATTTGCAGGCAAGGTCGCGGTAGTGACCGGAACGACCGGCATCGGACGTGCCGTGGCGCTGCATCTCGCTCGCGGCGGTGCGTCGGTTGCGGTACTCGGTATCGACCGTGCCGCCAATACCGAACTGGAAGCGCTGGGCGCACAAGAGGGCCTGCGGCTTGCCGTCTTTCATACGGATGTTTCGGTGCCGGACAGCGTGCGCGCCGGCATGGAAGCGGCGATCGCGCAACATGGCGGTCTCGATATCATCGTCAATGCGGCGGCGGTGCATCCCTATGGCACGGCTGAATCGACGCGGTTCGAGACGTTCATGCATTGCCTCGCCGTCAATGTCGGCTCGATCCATCTGACGGCGGAATATGGCGTGCCGGAAATGCGAAAGCGCGGCGGCGGCGCCATCGTCAACCTGTCGAGCGTGCAGGGCCATGCCTGCCAGAGCGGTGTTTCCGCCTATGTCGCCTCCAAGGGCGCCATTCATGCGCTGACGCGGGCGATGGCGCTGGACTTTGCCGCGGACCGCATCCGGGTCGTCTCGATCAGCCCCGGCTCCGTCCGCACGCCGATCCTCGAACTGGCCGCCCGGACTTTCGAGGGGGAAGACGCCGATATCGACAGCGTCTTCCAGCGCTTCGGTGCCGCCCATCCGCTGGGGCGGATCGGCGAGCCGGAGGAGGTGGCGGCATTGGCAGCCTTCCTTGCTTCCGACAAGGCGGGCTTCATCACTGGCTCGGACCACCGCATCGACGGCGGCCTCACCGCCGGTATCGGGGTACGCTAGGAGGCGATCATGACCACAGCAATGAAACGTTCGGCCATCAATGCCATCATGCGCGAAGGCGAGGCCTTCATGCGTTCCTTCGGCTATATCCTGCCGCCGTTTTCGCGCTGGTCGCCGGAGGAGATGCGGGCGCGCAGGCAAGAGATTGACGGTATTACCGGGGCGGCGCTCGGCTGGGATATCACCGATTTCGGCCTCGGCGACTTCGAGCGCACCGGTCTTTTCCTGTTCACCGTGCGCAATGGCCGTTTCGCCGACCTGCAACGGGGACGCGGCATGCTCTATGCCGAAAAGGCGATGATCGCCCGCAAGGATCAGATGACGCCGATGCACCGGCATCTGCTGAAGGCCGAAGACATCATCAATCGCGGCGGCGGCACGCTGGTGATCGAGCTGTTCGGCGACAGCGACGGGATCTGCGACCGCAGCAAGGGCGTGCGGGTGGCGACGGACGGCATCTGGCGGGCTCTGGAACCCGGCCACAAGTTGCGCCTTTCCCCCGGCGAAAGCGTCACCCTGATGCCGGGAGACTGGCACGCCTTCTGGGGCGACGGCGCCGACGTCTTCGTCGCCGAGGTCTCGACCGTCAACGACGACAATACCGACAATATCTTCGAAGACCCGGCCGTCGCCCGCTTTTCCGGCATCGAGGAGGATGAGGCGCCGCTGCATTTGTTGGTGCCGGATTATGGGGTGTGGTTGCGGTAGGGAGCGGTGTTTGTTGGCCCCCGGTTTTTGTGTCGCGCCGAACGTACCCTCACACTCCGTCATCCCGGACTTGATCCGGGATCCAGCGGCGCGAAGTCCTTCGCGCCAAAAGACTCTTTGCATGGTTGAGTGGTTGATTCCTTTCGCCGCGCAGACGCGCGGGAGCCAGACAGTGACCTTCGGAATGTGAGGAGCCTCCACTCTGAGGGGCGTTTCCCTACACCGCCTCTCCCGCCTCCCGCGCATAATGCGTCGGCGGAAGGCCGACGAAGCGGGTGAAGGCGACGCTGAAGGTGCTGGCGGAACTGTAGCCGACGCGTTCGGCGATTTCGGCAATGCCGGTTTCCTTGCGGCGCAGCAGGTTCTTTGCCAGCGCCATGCGCCAGGACAGGAGATATTCCATCGGGGCGACACCCATGGCGCGGCTGAAGCGGTCGAAGAAGGCAGAGCGCGAAAGTGACGCCTCCTTCGCCAGTTCGACCACCGTCCAGGGGCGTGTCGGCTCTTCATGCATGCGGCGGATGGCGGCGGCGAGACGTCCGTCGGCAAGGCCGCGCAGCAGGCCCGGCGAGGCGCCTGTCCCCGCCGTGGAGCGAAGCGCCTCGATCAGCAGGACTTCGAGAAGGCGCGCGAGGATGACCTCGCGGGCGGGCCGTCTTGCCCTCGTCTCTTCCACCACAAGCTGGACGATGGTCGACAGCCGCTGTTCGCCGCCGACATGGATCAATTCCGGAAGAAGAGAGACGAGCAGAGCGGCATCCGGCGAGCCGAAGCTGAAATGCCCGACCAGCATGCGGACATCCGGTTCTTTGTGGGGATCGCCAAGCCGGACACCGCCTTCGACCATGGTGACATGCAGCGGGTCGTAATCCCCGGCACCATCGGTGATGTGGCTGGAGACCGTAAAGTCATGGGCGGCCGGGATGAGCACGAAATCGCCCGCCTCGAGCCGCGCCGGTTCCATTCCGTTCGCGGTCAGGCTGCATGATCCCTGCAGGACAACATTGTAGAACGGTCTGCCCGTTTCCGACCGCCGCACACGCCAGCAGCCTGCGGCGCTGACCGTCTTCGCCATCGGCGCGCTGGGCTGCAACAGGGTGACGACTTCAGCGAGCGGATCGACCATAACCGGACTCTTGCAGATGTTTTACGGACTTTGAAATGTAGAGAGTACGGATCGCGGCGTCTATTGTCCCGTCATCGAAAAATGGCCGAAAGGATCCTGCCTTGAAAACCGTTCTCATCACCGGATGCTCGTCCGGCTTCGGCCTGGAAATCGCGAAATATTTCCTCGATCATAATTGGAACGTCGTCGCCACCATGCGCACGCCGAACCCCGACGTCCTGCCGCAATCGGACCGGCTGCGGGTGCTGGCGCTGGATGTCACCGATACGGCCAGCATCCGCGATGCCGTTATGGCGGCCGGGCCGATCGACGTACTGGTCAACAATGCCGGCGTCGGCTTTCTCAACGCGCTCGAAGGCACGCCGATGGAAACGGCACGCGATGTTTTCGAAACCAACACGATCGGCACCATGGCGATGACGCAGGCCGTCCTGCCGCAGTTCCGGGAGCGCAAGGACGGCATCGTCATCAATGTCACGTCCACCGTCACGGTGAAGCCGCTTCATCTGCTTTCCGTCTATACCGCCAGCAAGTCGGCCGTGAATGCGTTTTCCGAGGTTCTGGCGCTGGAACTCGAACCCTTCAACATCCGCGTGAAAGTCGTGCTGCCGGGCCGCGCGCCGGATACGCGGTTTGGCGACAATGCGCGCAGCCGGATCGCTGCTGCCGGCGGTTTTCCGGATGCCTATGCCGATCTGGTGCAGAGCGTGTTTGCCGGTTGGGCGGAACAGCCGTCATCCGAGATCACACAGGCGATCGATGTTGCCGAAGCCGTCTGGCGCGCCGCCACCGATTCGTCCTGCCCGGCCTTCCTGCCGGCCGGTGTCGATGCTGTCGCGGTTTATGGGCAGCGTTGATCGGCCGTGAACTGCCGCCGATCTTCGGGCCGGCGGCGTTTGTGCGTCACACCTCCCGCGTCGAGATAGCCGTGACAGCCAGGGTCGTAAACCCGCTGATGGCGATGGCGGCGCGGGGTGGGGTGGGGATGGCGCCGCAGAGGCTGCCTGTGGTGATGATTCGGCCCTTGGCGACCGTCTCGGTCAGCGTGTTGGCAAACAGCAGGAAGGCGGCGACGGGGTCGTCGTTGGGGTGCTTGCCGGGGCCTTCGAAAACGGTGTCGCCATTGACGGTAATAGTCAGCGGATAGGACTGGCCGGGTTCGATCAGCTTGGCCGGGAGTTCCTGGCCGCGCACATAGCCGGCATTGCCGAGCCGGTCGGCGAGGAAGAGCAGGGCGGGCGACTTACTGCCGTCATCGAGCCGGTGTCCCAGAAACTCGATGCCGGAATAGATGCCAGCGACATGGTCGAGCAGTGTTTCGCGTGTGTAGGGCGTGTCGCCTGCGAGTGGCAAATCCTTGCCGAGCACGAAGCAGATTTCCACTTCCAGCGCGTCAACGGCCGGGCGCTCGAAACCGGCGGTGCCGGAGCCGCTGACATGGGTGATATGCGCCATCGGCGCCGAGACCGAGCTGCCATCCGGCCGGATCGCCACCTTGTAGCCACCGGTCAGCCAGTTGTTCAGCGCCAATGTCTCGCGCTGCACGGCAAAGGCTTCGGTCGGTGTCGCGGGTTCCGTCAGCGCGGCGGAGGTCAGGCGCTTTCCGGCCTTGTCGGCGTCCGACAGCTGTTGGGCAAGCGAGGCGGAACTGGCGGGCATCGGATTCTCCTGAAGGATGGTGCGTCCCGTCCTTTCGATCATACTCGCGGACAAAGGAAAACCCCGGAATTGTTGTTCCGGGGCTTCCTGTCGCATAACGGGGAGGGAGACGTTATGCGGCTTGAACTTTCTTGGCCACGCGAGCCCATTCCGGGATCCAGGTGCCGTGCGCGGCGAGCAGGTCGTCGGTCAGCGACCAGATCTGGTCGAGGTCGAGTTCGGCGGCCGTGTGCGGATCCATCATCGCGGCATGGTAGAGATGCTCGCGGTTCTCGGTCATCATCGCCGCGACTGTCAGTTCCTGCACGTTGATATTGGTGCGGATCAGCGCGGTGAGCTGCGGCGGCAGGTCGCCGATGAAGGTCGGCTGGATGCCGTTTTCATCGACCAGGCACGGCACTTCTGCGGCGCAATTGTCCGGCAGCGAGGTGATGCAGCCGTTGTTGCGCTGGTTGCCGTAGATGACCGACGGTTCGCCGGTCCAGACCGAATTCATGATGGAGGACGCGTATTCCTTCGACTGCTTGACCTCGATCTTTTCGGCGGAGCGGAAGGCGGCGGCCTGTCCCTTCCAGCGCTCGACCTGCTCGATGCAGCGCTTGGGATATTCGTCGAGCGGGATGCCAAACTTCTCGATCAGGTCCTCGCGGCCTTCCTTGATGAAATAGGGCGTGTATTCGGCGAAATGTTCCGAGCTTTCGGTGACGAAATAGCCGAGACGGGTGAGCATCTCGTAGCGCACCTTGTTGGGGCAGCGCGGGTTCCATGTCGGCTTCGGCGCCCGGCCTTCGCGGTAGCCGCGCACCAGATCCGGATAGAGATCGCGGTAGGAGCCGTCGGGCTGGCGATGCTCGAACTTCAGGTAGAAGGCCATGTGGTTGATGCCGGCCGAACGATAGCGGATTTCCTCATAAGGGATGTCGAGATCGGCGGCCAGTTCCATCGCCGTGCCCTGCACCGAGTGGCAGAGACCGACCTGCTTGATGAGCGGATACTTTTCCGAGATCGCCCAGGTGTTGATCGCCATCGGGTTAACGTATTGAAGCAGGATCGCCTCCGGGCAGACCTGCATCATGTCCTCGCAGATTGACCAGAGATGCGGCACGGTGCGCAGGCCGCGCATGATGCCGCCGACGCCGAGCGTATCGGCGATGGTCTGGCGAAGGCCGTATTTCTTCGGCACTTCGAAGTCGGTGACGGTGCAGGGCTCGTAACCACCGATCTGGAAGGCCACGACGACGAAGTTTGCGCCTTCGAGCGCCTTTTTCTGGTTGGAATGCAGCTCGATCGTCGCCTTGACGCCGAGCGTCGAGATCAGCTTGCGGACGACGACCTCGCTCTCCTCCAGCCGCTGCGGGTTGATGTCCATCAGCGCGATCTTGGCGCCTGAGAGTGCCGGACGCTGCAGCACGTCGCCGATGATGTTCTTCATGAAGACGGTCGAGCCGGCGCCGATGAAGGTGATCTTGGGTTGTCTCGTCATGATATGCCTCTGTCTGTCGGTTAGGCGGCTACGTCGAAGGCGGCGCGGACGAGCCGTTCGGTGTAGGCGGTCTTGGGATGGGTGAGAACGTCTTCGACCGGGCCTTCTTCGACGATCTTGCCGTGCTGCATCACCACCACACGGTGGCAGAGCGCGCGCACGACTTTCAGATCGTGGGAGATGAAGAGATAGCTCAGTCCTTTCTCGTCCTGCAGCTTTCGCAGCAGTTCGATGATCTGGGCCTGCACGGAGAGATCGAGCGCCGAGGTGGGCTCGTCGAGCAGAATGAATTCGGGCTCGAGCGCGACCGCCCGGGCAATGGCGATGCGCTGGCGCTGGCCGCCGGAAAATTCGTGCGGGAAGCGCGACAGGATATTGTTGGGCAGGCCGGCGCTGTTCAACGCTTCCTTCACCCGCTCCAGCCGCTCGTTGCGGGTGGCTCCGAGCTTGTTGACAACAAGGCCTTCCTCGATGATCTGGCCGACCGACATGCGCGGGTTGAGCGAGGAGAACGGATCCTGGAAGACGATCTGCATGCGCGATCGTAGCGGCCGCATTTCCTCGCGGCTCTTGCCTTGGATGGGCAAGCCGTCGAACAGGATCTCGCCGCTGTCTGCCGCCAGCAGCTTGACCAGTGCCTGGCCGAACGTGGTCTTGCCCGAGCCGGATTCACCGACGAGGCCGAGCGTTTCATGCCGGTGGAGCTTGAGGCTGAGGCTGTCGACCGCGACCAGTTCCTTCAGTTGCGGGCGGAAGAAGCCGCCTGTCTTCAGCATGAAGGACACGCGCACGCTGCGTCCCTCGAGGATGGCGGCGGAATCGACCGGCATGGGGTTTGCCATGCCCTTCGGCTCGGAATTGAGCAGGTGGCGGGTATAGGGATGCTGCGGGTCCTGGAACAGCGCCGTCGTGGTGTTGTGCTCCTTCACCTCGCCGTTCTGCATGACATAAACGTAGTCGGAAAACTGGCGCACGACGGTGAGATCGTGGGTGATCAGGATCACCGCCATGCCGATTGTCTTCTGCAGGTCGCGGATCAGGTTGAGGATCTGCGCCTGGACGGTGACGTCGAGCGCCGTCGTCGGCTCGTCGGCGATCAGTACGTCCGGATTGTTGGCAAGCGCCATGGCGATCATGATGCGCTGGCGCTGGCCGCCCGAAAGCTGGTGCGGATACTGGTTAAGGCGGGTTTCCGGGTCGGGGATCTGCACCTGGCGCAGCAATTCCAGCGTCCGCTGCGTCGCCTGTGCCCGGCTCATCTTCTGGTGCACGCGGATCGCCTCGATGATCTGGGTACCGATCGTGTAGACCGGGTTCAGCGAGCTCATCGGCTCCTGGAAGATCATCGAGATCCGGTTGCCGCGCAGCGCCCGGCGCTGGCGGTCGGAAAACTTCAGGACATTCTTGCCGTCATATTCGATGCTGGAGCGATCCGACACCCTGGCGCGCTTGGTGAGCAGGCCCATGACGGTGCGGGCGGTTACCGACTTTCCTGAGCCGGATTCGCCGACGACGGCGATCGTTTCGCCACGGTAGAGCTGGAAAGAGACGTCCTTCACCGCATCGACCGTGCCATGCTCGACCTTGAACTTCACTCCGACATGGCGGGCATCGATGATGGGCTTGCCGACGGCGGCGGCATGGTCGTGCCGCTGTTCGGGAGCGAGTGTGCTGATATCCACGAGTGCCATGGTCGCCTCCTCAGTATGGGTCGACGGCGTCGCGCAGGCCATCGCCGAGCGCATTGAACGCAAAGACGGTGATCAGCACGAAGGCCACGGGGGAAAGGATCCAGGGATAGGATCCGATGACGGAATAGGTGGCGGTATCCTGCAGCATCAACCCCCAGGACATCAGCGGCGGCTTCACCGCGAAGCCGAGGAAGCCGAGGAAGGATTCGAGCAGCACCACATTCGGGATCGCCAGCGTCACGGCGACGATGACGTGGCTCATGACATTCGGGAAGATGTGCTGGAAGATGATGCGCCGGTCGGTGGCGCCGATCGCCATGGCCGCGCGGACATAATCGATGCGGGCGAGCGCCAGCGTCTTGCCGCGCACTTCGCGTGACATCTGTGCCCAGCCGAGTGCGGACATGACGAAGATGACGAAGGCGAGGAAGACATTGGTCGGCGCCGTCACCGGAATGAGCGAGGTGAGCGCCAGGTAGAGCGGCAGTTGCGGGAAGGCCAGGACCAGTTCGACGAAACGCTGCATCCAGGCATCGAAGCGGCCGCCGAAATAGCCCGAGACCATGCCCACCGTGGTGCCGACGACGGTGACGATGAAGACCACGGTGAGCGCGATCATCAGCGAGACGCGGGAGCCGTAGAAGATGCGCGACAGCACGTCACGGCCGAACTTGTCGGTGCCGAGGAAATTGACCGGCGTGCCGTCGGTCGCGCCGAAGAAATGCCGTTCGGTCGGGATCAGGCCGAAGAGGTTGTACTTGAAACCCTTGACGAAGAAGCCGAGATTGAGCGGATTGGCATAGTCCGGCCCGACGATCGGCTGGAAGGTGATCGGGTCGAGCTCGGTGCCTTCGCCGATCTTGTAGACGCGCGGCCAGACGAAATTGCCTTCCTGGTCGGTGATGCTGATCGTCTGCGGCGGGGCGAAGCCGACGCCGGTCAGCTTCGGATCCACCGGCGAGAAGAACTCGGCGAAGATCGTCATCAGCATCAGCAGGCAGACGAGGATCAGCCCAGCCATGCCGGTCCAGGAGGTGCGCAGGCGCCGCCAGACGAGCGCCAGATAGGTCTCGTTGCCATGATGCGGGGCGGGAACCGGAACGGTGGAAACGGTTTGAACATCGGCTTTCATGCGTGTGCTCCTCCACCCAGGCGGACGCGGGGATCGAGCATCGCCAGAAGCATGTCGGCGATGATGTTGCCGACGATCAGGGTTGCCGACAGGACCAGAATGAAGGTTGCGGTGACATAGACGTCACCCACCCACATGGAGCCGACGATGGCCGGGCCGACGGTCGGCAGCGCGAAGATGATGGCGGTCTCGATCTCGCCGGTCAGCATGTAGGGCAGGACGACGCCCTGATACATGATGAGCGGATGCAGCGCGTTGGGCACCGCATGGCGCATGATCACGGCGCTTTCGGAGAGGCCCTTGGCGCGGGCAGTCTCGACATATTGGGCGTTCAGCGTATCCAGCAGATTACCGCGCATCACCCGCATATTGTAGGCGAGGCCGCCGAAGGTGGCGATGGCGATGACCGGCCAGACATGTTTCAAGAGGTCGACGAACTTGTCCCAGGACCAAGGCGCGCCGCCATATTTGGCGGAGTTGAAGCTGTTGATCTCGCTGACATTGAAATGGAACACCAGCACATAGACGATGATCAGCGCCATCAGGAAGCGCGGCACCGTCATGCCGAGAAAGGAAATGCCGGACAAAAGGCTATCGACCCAAGTGTATTGCCGCGTGGCGGCGAGAACGCCGAAGGTGATACCGATGACCGAAGCGAGGATATGGCAGACGAGCGCCAAGGCGAGCGTTCGCGGCAGGCGTTCGCCAACCACTTCGGCGACGGGCTTGTTATAATAGAGGCTGTGGCCGAAATCACCGCGGGTGAGGATGCCGGTGATCCAGTTGATATATTGAACGGGAAGCGGCTTATCGAGGCCGTTGGCGATCTTGTAGGCCTGGGCCTGGGCGTCGGCCTGCTCGAAGCTGGCGCCACCCTGGTTGATCGCCTGGGAACGGATGTAGTCGCTATAGTCCCCCGGCGGCGCCTGAATGATCGCGAAGGTCACGACGCTCAGCACGAAAAGAACGGGTATGGCGGACGCTATGCGCACAAGTAGAAATCGGAACATGGCTGTTAGGTTCTCTTGTGTGTTTCGGGGTGTCCGTCTCCGGCCGTCTTAAGGGAACGGCCGGAGGGAAGTGCAGATCGGTCGGATCAGTTCGACAGGCCCTTCTCACCGGGCTTGCCGGGGAGCTGATCCTTGAACAGTTCGTAATCGGTCTGCTTGTCGGCGGCGACGAAGACGCGTTCGCGGATGATCGTGTCTTCAGCCCAGTTGAACATGTAGATCGGCGCACCGACCGGGATGTTCGAGAAGCGCTTGTTGATCATCAGGGCGCCCGGATATTCGGTCAGGCCGATGGCATCGATGTTTTCGGTCGAGACCTTCTGGTACTGCTTCATCAGGTCGGCGCGCTCGTTCACATCGTTGGAGGTGACGAACTTGTTGACCAGCGAGACCATCTCCTGCTCGAAGGGCATCAGGTCGAGCGTGCCGTCGGTGCCACCACGATGGTGCCAGCTGGTGCGCGGGCCGGTCGCGGCGAGCTGCGGCGTGTTCTGCACCACCGAGGCGATTTCTGAACCGTTGCGCAGCACCATCCAGTCGAAGCGTCCGGCGTCGCGCGCCGCGTCACGCTTGGTGCCGTCCATGGAGTTCAAGACGACCTTGATGCCGAGCTGTTCCATCTGGCCGATCACACCTTCCGCAAGGTTGCGGTCGGTCGTGTAGTCGGAGCTGGCGAGCAGCACCACCTGGACATCCTGGCCACCCAGCGTCTCGGCCGGGAAGTTGACGAAGCCGTTGCCGTCGGTGTCCTTCAGGCCGGCCTTTTCGAGCAGCGCCTTGGCACCATCGAGATCGAACGGATAGTAGACGGTTGACTGACGGTCGTAGAAGCTCGTGCCCGAGGAGAGGCCGCCCGGATAAATGGCGGTAAACGGACCCTTGACGAGCGAATCGCCGATCTTCTTGCGGTCGAGCGCCATCGAGACGGCCTTGCGGAAGTCGAGATTGCGGTTGAGATCGCGCACGGCCTTGCCGCGTTCATCGGGCTCACCCCAGCCATTGGCCGAGAAGTTCAGGTGCAGATTGTAGCCGATCAGGCGGGCGCCGAAGGCGAGACGGGCCGGAGCTGTGTCCTGTGCAGCACGCTTCAGCGATTCGACGAAGTTTTCCGGCTGCTCCAGGTTGGAGAAGTCACCGGAACCGGCGATCGTCTGCACGTCGCGGTCGGCCCAAGTCGACAGCTTGTAGTGCAGCTCGTTCAGGTAGGGCAGCTGGTTGCCGTTTTCGTCGACCTTCCAGTAATAGGGATTGCGGCGCAGAACGATGATATCGTCCGGACGATATTCGACCGGCACCCAAGCGCCCATAGCCGGAATGTTCATGTATTCCGGCGCAAAGCCGTTCTTGTACTGGTCGTAGGTGAATTCCTTGGCGTATTTCGGATGCTTGGTCTTCAGGATATGCGCCGGGCCGGGGCAGAAGGTGCCGTAAGCCATCGAGTAGAGATACTGGCGCGGGAAGGCTTCCTTGAAGGTCCATTCCACCGTGTTGGCGTCGATCGCCTTAAGCGTCGTGCCTTCACCGAAGGTTTCCGGCGAAGCGCCGTTCAGCGGCGTGACGTTCGGATCGACGATATTGTCGTCCCAGTGGAACATCACGTCTTCGGAGGAAAAGGGAACGCCATCCGACCACTTGGCGCCTTCGATCAAGTGCATGGTCAGCTTGTGGCCGTCCTCTGACCATTCCCAGCTCTTAGCCAGGTTTGGCAGCGGCTCGACGTCCTTGGCTTCGACCTGATAGAGGGGCGCGGTGCGCGTCAGGCACTCGGAAATGCCGATGTCGATGCCGCCCCAGCCCTGGGTCTGGCCGGCGGAATAGTTCCAGCCTTCCGGGCGGCCGCCGATGACATGGCGCATCGTATCGCCATAGACGCCGACGCCGTCGGGCATGTTGCCGGTCTTGAAGACCATCGGCTCCTTCGGCAGGCGCTCGGTCACGGGCGGCAGCTTGCCGGTCTTGACGAATTTCTCGGTGACCCATTCCGGCTCGTGATATTCCGGCAGCGCCTTGAACTCCACGATCGAATCGCGGGGCACATAGGTGATCTTGCCCTGTGCCGGGAATGGCGGCTGTTCGGGCACGACGGTCGGCTCGGAAGCCCAGGCATTCAATGCGAAGGCGGACACGCCGAACATCAGCGCGGCCCCCAGCTTCATATGGCGGTTGATTTTCATCGTTTTCTCTCCCTCATACGTCGCGCCGAACCGAGATGGGACGGCTGCTCCTCCCTTATCGCCAACCCGTGACGACAATACACCTCAAGAGGCGGACACGGCAGTGCCCGCCTCTGCGGATCCGCGGCGCTCCTTCGCCGAACCGGATCCGTGATCTCGTAAAGCTCAGCTTGCGGCCTTGAGCTTCGTCGCTTCCTTTTCGGCGCGCAGTTCATCGATCGAGCGAACCTCGCGGCGGGCAACGCCCTTCCAGTCGCGGGTCTTGACCGTCGATTTCGCCAGGCGTTCCTTGGCGGCCGGGATCGCATGGGCGTATTGCGGCAGCCACTCGGCCTGGGCCACAACCATTTCATCGACCATCTGCCAGACCTCTTCCGGCGTGCAGATGGCGCCGACCAGCGGATCATGCAGCACGGCGAGCTTCAGGAGGTCGATATCGCCGGTAACGGCGGCATGGACCGACATACGCTGGACGTTGATCGAGGAAATGCAGGTGGCGGCGCAGGCTTCCGGCAGGGTGATGCCGGCGACCATGTTGATGCCGAAGCGATCGACGAAGCCGGGCGATTCGATGATCGCATCTGCCGGCAGGTTGGTGATGACGCCATTGTTCTTGACGTTGAAGTGACCGCGATAGATGCGTCCGGTTTCCAGCGCTTCCAGAATATGGCTCGCATGCTCGTTGGAACGGCGGGCCGGATCGATCGGCTTGCCGGCATCTTCCAGGAACTGCGGAAACTCGGTTTCGAACCAGTTGCGGGTCTCGGTGGAGTAGCGCAGGTAACCGCCGGTTTCGCCGTGGATCCAGTCGGACATGTCGATCCAGCGGGTAATTTCCTCCGGCCGCTTGCGATACCAGGGCAGGTATTCCGACAGATGGCCGTTGCTTTCGGTGGAATAGACGCCGAAGCGCTTGAGAACGTCGATGCGCAGCTTTTCCTGCTGCGAGAAAACAGGGTGTGCCTCGAAGGCGGCAACAAGTTCGTCCTTGCCAATCTTGCGGCCCTTGACGCGGACATCGACGAACCAGGTCTGGTGGTTAATGCCGGAGCAGATGTAGTCGAGTTCGCCATCCTTCGCGCCGAGGATTTCGGCAATCTGTTCGGCCCCGTGCTGGACGCCATGGCAGAGACCGATCGTGTCGACCTTGCCGTATTCGATCGCCGCCCAGGTGTTCATAGCCATCGGATTGGCATAGTTGAGGAATTTCGCACCGGGCTCTGCCAGTTCGCGGATGTCCTTGCAGAAATCGAGGATGACCGGGATGTTTCGCTGGCCGTAGAGAATGCCGCCGGCGCAGATCGTGTCGCCAACACACTGGTCTACACCGTATTTCAGCGGGATGCGGATGTCATCGGCGTAGGCAGCCAGACCGCCAACGCGCACGCAGGAGATGATGTAGCGGGCGCCCTTGATCGCTTCGCGCCGATCGGTCGAAGCTGTGACCTTGGCGGGGAGGTTGTTGGATTCGACGATCTTGTCGAGGATCGACTTGATCATGCCGAGATTGTGCTCGCTGAGGTCGGTGAGCGCGAACTCGACGTCGCGGAACTCCGGCACGCAGAGAATATCGGTAAAGAGTTTCTTGGTGAAACCGACACTGCCGGCGCCAATAATGGCTATCTTGAAGCTGCTCATGCTGTCCTCGTCTCTGGTCGTTGGGCCGGGAAAAACGGACAGGGTAAAATCAATGCGCGGGAAATGGCGCATTTTGATACGTGTGCTTTCCCGCTACTCCCTGTCGATGCCGCTCCAACCCCGTTTGTTTTCCCATATTGAAGGGCATCTTGCTTTGTTGAGAGGCATTATGCGTATAATGTCGGATGTCGCCAGAGAGGTATTGTGCTTTCATGGGTAATTCTGTGCTGAAACGCCTGATCGAGAATGGACCGGTGATGCGGACGGTTTCGCTGCCGCGCGGACGCCACAGCCTGCACACCATGCCGACCAGTACCGGCTATGAAATCCGAACCGATGCGAGTTATGACTGGGACGGAAGAAAGCGTGGCCAGACGCCGTTCACGGTGTTGCAGCACACGATCGCGGGTGCCGGCAACCTGCGTTACGAGAGCCGCAATTACAGGGTCAGGGCAGGAGATACGCTACTGGTGCTCGTCCCGCACAATCACCGCTACTGGCTGGAGCAGAACGGGCGGTGGGAGTTTTTCTGGATCTCGATGAACGGTGAGGAGGCCCTGCGCATCCACAAGGCGATCCTCGCGACCACCGGTCCCATCCTCAATCTGAAGCCGGAAACGATCGAGCGGCTGGCCGATTGCAGTTTACGGCTGATCACCGGTGGTGCCGACGCACCGGGCAGTGCCTCTGCTCTCGCCTATGAGGCGGCGATGGTGCTCTATGACGATGTGTTCGGCTCCCATCCGGTCTTCAGCCAGGAATACCGGACGATGCAGCACGTGATCGATCATATCAATGCGCATCTGGAACAGCCGCTGCCGGTTGAAAGGCTGGCGGAGGTTTCCGGTCTCAGCCGGGCGCACTTTTCGCGCGTCTTCGCCGCCAGCGAGGGCATGCCGCCGGCCGAGTTCGTGCTGCGCAAGCGGTTGCAGCGGGCGACAAAGCTCCTGACCAAGGCGGCCAATCTGTCGGTGAAGGAAGTTTCGATCATGTCCGGGTTCGAAGACCCGAACTATTTCGCCAAGGTGTTCCGCCGCTATTTCGGCGCGAGCCCGACGGAATTCCGCACGACGGGAATGTATTCCAGCATTGCGACCGGCAGCCGGACCTCTGGGGACGCGGCTGCCGGATAAGCTTCAGTAAAACAGATGCCAGGGGGTGATGAAGGTCTGGCTGGCTTGCTGATCGCGCTCCTGCTCGATCGCGATAGCCTCTTCCTTGGCCTTGCGGGCCGCGATGTCCAGCCGCACCGGCTTTTCCGCCTTCGGCGGGGGTGTGAGGTAACCGAGCGTCATTCCACCGTGATAAAACATGCCGTTCTCCGAAGTTGAGCCAATGACCTGTTTGCCGGTCTTGGACACAATCGTGACACAATCGGCGACGCTGTCAATAGTCTATCAAAATTGTGCCTTATTGAGTTTTTGTTAACCATCAGCCGGCTGGCACGAAAACGCCCCGCCCGTGAGGTACGGACGAGGCGCCCAGTCTGCACTGATGAGGTCAGTGCGGAAGCGAGAGCTGGGTATGGTAGCCAAGATCCGGCTCCTTGCCGGTGAGATTGGCCTTGGCGATCTCCCAGCCAAACCGCAACGAACTGTTGGTCGAAGCCCAGATTGACACGTCGTCGAGTTTCAATTGCAGCATGGTGAGAGCCGGATCGTCCTTGCCGCCTTCGAACCAGGCAGCGACCGGTGCCGACCAGTATTTGTCGATGTGCTCGCGCGACTTGACCTCATCGATCGCACCAGCCAGGCAGGCATGGTAGTCATGGTCCTTGCTGATCACGCAGAAATGGGCGCGATCGCCGGTGCGCACGGCAGAGACCAGATCGCTGTCGGTGCGGGTGTAGAACCAGATCGAATTGGTTTCCTTTTCGACGAAGGGCGCCATCGGCTGCATGTGCTGGCCGGATTCCTCGACGCCCAGCATGCCGGCATGGACGTGTTCGAGAACATCCCACAACTGCTGCAACGGGTCGGTTTTGGTCTTGGAAATATCGGTCATCGCTGTTTCCTTTGTCTGTTGATAGGGATCAGGCGGCGCGCTGTTCGTGGCGGCCTTCCTCGACTTCCTCGATAATCTTGTTGACGAAGGGCGTCAGGTCACCCGGATTACGGGAAGTGATAATGCCCTTGTCAGTGACGACGGCTTCGTCCGACCAGAGCGCGCCGGCATTCTTCATGTCAGTCTTGATCGAGACATAGGAGGTCATCTTGCGGCCCTTCACGGCATCGGCCTCGATCAGAAGCCACGGTGCGTGGCAGATGGCGGCGACGACCTTGCCGGATTTAACGAAGTCACGGACGACGCGCATGGCGTCGTCGTCATGGCGCAGGATATCGGGGTTCATTTGGCCGCCGGGCAGAACCAGCGCATCGAAATCATCGAGCTTGACATCCCTGGCGAGCAGATCGACATCAACCGTATCGCCCCAGTCCTTCTTGTCCCAGCTCTTGATCGGCTCCTTCTCGATCGAGGCGACCTTGACGCTGGCACCGCGCTTCTTCAGCTCTTCCAGCGGCACGCGCAGTTCCGAGCGCTCATAGCCATGGGTCGCGAGGATGAGGATTTTGGATTTGTCGATGAAGGGCATGATGCCATCTCCTGCTGTAAACTTGGGAGGGTTCGGGCTTACAACGGGTGCGTCCGGCAATCGTTCCGATCTTTCTGCTCTCTGCGGCGTTGACTGGAAGGCAATAAGAACATATCATGAACAATTATGAAGAAGTCGCTGAATGAAAGGTTGGCCATCCTGTCGGATGCTGCCAAATACGATGCGTCCTGTGCCTCCAGCGGAACGGTGAAACGGGATTCCTCCAAGTCCGGCGGGTTGGGATCAACGGAAGGTTCCGGCATCTGCCATGCCTATGCGCCGGACGGACGCTGCATATCGCTCCTGAAAATCCTGATGACGAATTTCTGCATCTACGACTGCGCGTACTGCATCAACCGGTCGTCCAGCAATGTCGAGCGCGCCCGGTTCAGTGTCGAGGAAGTGGTCTGGCTGACGCTGGAATTTTATCGCCGCAACTATATCGAGGGGCTGTTTCTGTCCTCCGGTATCATCCGCTCGTCGGATTACACGATGGAGGAAATGGTCCGCATCGCCCGGGAACTGCGGGTCACCCATAATTTCCGCGGCTATATCCACCTGAAGTCGATCCCTGAGGCCTCGCCTTTGCTGATCGAGGAGGCCGGGCTCTATGCCGACCGCATGTCGATCAATATCGAGCTGCCGACCGATACCGGCCTCAATCGGCTGGCGCCGGAGAAACAGCCGGCGAATATTCGCCGCTCGATGGGCGAATTGCGATTGAAGATCGAGGCGGCGAACGATCCGACCCTGCAGACCAAGCGGCGCAAGCGCTTCGTGCCGGCCGGGCAGAGTACGCAGGTGATCGTCGGGGCGGATCAGGCCAATGATCGGGTCATTCTCGGCACCAGCGCCCGGCTCTATGGCAGCTACGATCTGCGCCGTGTGTATTATTCCGCCTTCAGCCCGATCCCGGATGCCTCGCGAAACCTGCCGCTGATCAAGCCGCCGCTAATGCGCGAACACCGGCTGTATCAGGCCGATTGGCTCTACCGCTTCTACGGTTTCGGCATCGAGGAGATCACCGAAAGCCAGCCGGACGGCATGCTCGACCTGAAGCTCGACCCGAAACTCGCCTGGGCGCTCGCCAACCGCCATCGATTCCCGGTCGATATCAATACGGCGGAACGTGAAATGCTGCTCCGCGTGCCGGGGCTGGGTACGAAGGCGGTGAAAGGCATCCTGTCGGCCCGGCGCCATCGGCGGCTGCGGCTGGAGGATCTGGCGCGGCTGCATGTCTCGGTGAAGAAGGTGCAGTCGTTCCTCGTGGCGGACGGGTGGTCGCCGCACCGGCTGATCGACCGCTCCGACCTCAGGTCCATGTTCGAGCCGAAGCCGGAACAACTGGCTTTATTGTGATGCGAACGGTCATGCTGGAGGGGAAGGGAGATTTTACCGAGTGGCGCAACGCAGCGCGGGCGCTTCTGCAGGCGCGTGTTCCGCCGCAGGAGATCGATTGGCGCTGTCGTGAGGATGCTGCGAGGGACCTCTTCGGCCCGACACCGGAAGCGTTGTCGGATGCAGAGGCGGATAATGTGCCGCAATCAGGGTTGACGGTTCCGCAGGCATTCCTGCCGCTGGCGGAGGCCGCGATCTGCCACAGCGATCCCGCGCGGTTCCAGCTTCTCTATCGCGTGCTCTTTCGGCTGCAGGAGGAGCGGGCGCTCTTGGAAATCCGTTCGGATGCCGATGTCGCTCAATTGCATGCGATGGAAAAATCCGTGCGGCGCGACTGTCACAAGATGACGGCCTTCGTCCGTTTCAAGGAGATCGACGGCGGCACCTTGCGCAGGCAGTTTTTGGCCTGGTTTGAGCCGGATCATCACATCGTTGCGCGGGCGGCCCCCTTCTTCCAGCGCCGCTTCACCGACATGGACTGGGTCATCGCCACGCCGAAGGGAACGGCCGCCTGGGACGGCATTAGCCTGACGACATCGACAGAGCCGGCGGACAATCCGATGCTGACTGATGACACGGACATGCTCTGGCGCACCTATTTCTCCAACATCTTCAATCCAGCCCGCCTGAAGGTGAAGATGATGCAGACGGAGATGCCGAAGAAATATTGGAAAAATCTGCCGGAAGCAGAACTTATTCCCGGCATGATCGCCAGCGCCGAGGCGAGCGTCATCGCCATGGCCGAGCGGGCGGCAAGGGATGCACCGCTGTTTCACGAGCGCCTGCAGGCCGCTGCCCGCACGGTGCCGGAGGCGCCTCGGCCCACTGCCGGAACGCTGGAGGAACTGCGCGAGGAGGCGCGCACCTGCACCCGTTGCGCGCTCCATTGCAAGGCAACCCAGACCGTGTTCGGCGAAGGTCCGGCCGATGCCGGGACGATGATCGTCGGCGAGCAGCCGGGCGATCAGGAAGACCTGGCCGGTCGCCCCTTCGTCGGCCCGGCGGGAAAGCTGTTCGATACGGTCGCGGGCGAGGTCGGGCTCGACCGCTCGCGCGCCTATGTCACCAATGCGGTCAAGCATTTCAAATACGAGCCGCGCGGCAAGCGACGCATCCACCAGAAGCCGAATATGGGCGAGGTGCAGCAATGCAAATGGTGGCTGAAGCTGGAACTCGACCTGATCAAGCCGAAGCTGGTGGTGGCGATGGGGGCAACAGCGCTCGCCGCCCTGACGGACAGCCGCCAGAGGCTTTCGGATTTACGTGGCCGGATGCTGCCGTTCGGCGAGGGGCAGACGCTGCTGGTGACGGTGCATCCGTCCTATCTGTTGCGCATTCCTGATGCAGAGCGGCGGGCTGAGGAGACGGCGCGGTTCCGCTCGGATCTCGCCGCCGCCGCAGACTTTGCCCGAAAGGCGGGGATTGGCGACGTTAGCCGGGGAATCGCAGCGGGCTGAAAACCTGCTTATCGAGCGACTGCACCGTGAAATCCTCGGGCTCCGGTTCGCCGGTCAAAATTCCCGCCGCCAGGCGCCCTAGCGAGGGCGAGGTCAGGATGCCGAAACCGCCTTGGCCAGCCAGCCAGAAGAAATGTGGATTATCGCGCGCCATGCCGATGACCGGCAGATTGTCGGGAGCGAAGCTGCGCATGCCGGCCCAGCTTTTGGCAATGCGGCGGACGGGAATGGTCGTCGCCTCCTCGACGTAATGGGCGGCCCAGGCGATATCGAGCTCCTCCGGCTGCACATCGCCGGGTTCACAGGGTGTCGCGTCGGCGGGGCAGGCAAGCAGTCGTCCCGCATCCGGCTTCATGTAGAAATCCTCGTCGAGCTCGTTGATCTCCGGCATGGTTGAAAGGTCGATGCCTTCGGGTGGATCGACGAGGATCGCGGTGCGGCGATGCGGGACGATGCCGAGCGGCTTGACGCCGAACAGCGCCGCGGTCTGGTCCGCCCAGCCGCCGGCGGCGTTGACGACGGTCTTGGCGCGGATGGTGCCGGATGGTGTCTCGATCGTCCAGGCGCTGCCATCGTGGCGAGCGGAGAGAACGGCGCGGCCTTCGCGGATCTCCACGCCGTTGCGCCGAGCGCTGCGTACATAGCCTTGCAGCAAGCTCTCCACCTCGATGTCCCAAAAATTGGGATCGTGAAAGCCAGCGACCGCATAGCCGGGCTTCAGGATCGGCAGGCGTTCCATGAGGGCGTCAGCATCCAATTGTTCAAGATCCGGCGTGAAGGCGCGCTCGGCGTGAAAGAATGCGTCCAGCCGATCGGCCTTTTCCGTTGTCGCGATCATGATGCCGCCGCGTTGTTTCAGGAGCGGGGTCTCAGAAAAGCCGTCCGGCGGGCTGTCGAAGAATGTCTTGGCGATCGCGCCAAGCCGGCAAATCTCCGGACTGTTGTAGCGCAGGACGAATTCGGCGGCGGAGCGCCCGGTGCTGTGATAGCCGAGCGCCGTCTCGCGCTCCAGTACGACGGTCGAGCGATCGACCCCGAGAAAATAGGCCAGCGACAGGCCGCCAATGCCGCCGCCGATGATCGCCACGTCGAATGTCTGCATGTCGTCCTGCCCTTCACGGTGTTTGCGTGCGACCGTAGAGACAAGCTGAGCTGCGTTCAAATTTATAGTCTCGAAGTGGACTATAAGCCGGATTGATGGCTGTTGCTGTGATCCAGCGGCTCTGTGTCTTCGACGTGCCGGAGAAACGCTGCTTCGGCGGGATTGAGGATCGCGTTCGGGTTGGAGATGCGGAAAACGTCGGTGGTCGGCAACAGGTCATAGGGCGGCAGCTGCCAGAGGTCGCCAGCGGCCAAGCCGGGGACTGCGAGATGATCCGGCACCATGCCGATGCCGATATTGCCCGCGATCAGCCGCAGCACTTCCTCGACATTGCAGGAGACGGCGCGCACCTGCTGGCCGAAGGAACCCATGGCGCGACGGCGGTAATGGCATTCATGTGCTGGCCGCCGAGCACATCGGCAATGAAGGCAATGTAGGGATCGCCGCGCAGATCGTTGAGCGCTGCGCCTTTCACGCCATAGAGGCGATGGCCTCGGCCGCAATAGAGGCCATATTGTTCGCGGATATGGAATGCCTTCGTCAGGGCATCGGGAATATTGCCGTCGCACAGGCCCATGGTCGCGATGTTGCGCTCGACAGCGCTGATGACGCTGACGGTGGTTTCGATGGTGATGCTGATGGTCGCCTTCGGATGCAGGCGGAAGAAGTTTTCGAGCTTGCGATCCCAGGCCGGATTGTGGGCATGGCTGACCGAATGGATGCTGACATGGCCGGTCACGTCTTCGCCCGCGCTTTCCAGTGCATTCGGCAGGCGGACGACGGCGGCGAAGATATCGCGGCACTGGCGGTGCAGCTTTTCACCGGCTTCCGTCAGGTCGAAGCGGCCGGGCCGGCGGTCGATCAGCTTCTGGCCGACGGTCTGTTCCAGCCGCTTCAGCGCCATGCTGACAGCCGGTTGCTGCAACAGAAGCCGGTTCGCTGCTGCCGTGATGCTGCCTTCCTCGACAAGCACGACGAAGGTGCGCAGCAGGTTCCAGTCAAGATTATGGGCAAAGCGTTCGAGGCGATTGTCGGGCATGGACCGCGTCCTCAGAGGCAGACAAGACCGGAGGGCAGCCGGTTCATCACTTCGTGACCGTCCGGGGTGACCTGCAGCTGGTTCTCGATGATCATGCCGCCGACGCCATCGACATACCAGGGGGTCTCGAAGGCGAGCACCATGCCGGGTTCGATGATCACATCGGACTGGCGCGACAGGAACGGCCATTCCTCGCTGCCGAGACCGGCGCCCAGTCCATGACCGAAATGGCCGCGCGTATAACCGGGGAAGCCTGCCTTCGCCATCGCCTCACTGGTGATGCGGTGAACCTCACGCATCGCGATGCCGGGCTGGATCATGGCGATACCGGCGTCATAGGCCGCCTGCAATGCATCGAACAACCGGCTTTGGAGCGGGGAGGGAGCGCCGCAGACGAAGGTGCGGCCGGTATCGGATGTATAGCCTGCTATGAGGCAGCCGACATCGACCTTGATCAGGTCGCCGGGCTGAACGACGCCGCCACGTGTCCACGGGTTCTGGCCGACGGAGACATACTCCCAAACGCCGGTGAGATTGCCGACATTGCGCCGCGCCGCTTCGGCCCGTGCACCTGCTTCCCAGGCAGCAGCGAGCGTATCGCGGCTGACACCAATGGCGATTTCTTGCCGTAGTGCGACGATGCCAGCCTCGGCAAGTTCCACTGCAGTGCGCAGATGGCCGATTTCGGCCGGCGACTTGATCATCTTCAACCGGCGGACAAGATCGGTCGCGTCGATAAGCGTGGCGCCGGGCAAGGCGGATGTCAGCAGCTGGAAGTCGGTAACCGAAAGACTGTCGAGTTCGACACCGATCCGGCCTGTGTCCAGCCCGCGGTCGCGCAGCAGCGATGCCGCCAGGGCGAAGCCATGGATGGCATCGAAGGTTTCGGGACGTTGGAATCCGGCCGGGCGTCCTTGGCGCGACCAAGCCGTCTGGATGAGTTCTTCCGGCGATGCGGCTTCCAATCCGCGGATGTCGCCGGTCTCGACCCAGATCGGGTTGATGCGGATATCGGTGATGGTGCTTGTGGCGTGAAAGGCGGCTTCGAACAGGTCGGTGACGACGGCTGCGGCATCCTTGGCGGGATCGGCGGGAACGATGGCGGCGACCGCGCCAGCGCGCCGCCACATGGTCGCAACCCCGGCGGGGGCGCCGGTGGCATAGGTAAAGCTTTCCGGTGACAGAAGCAGGAGGGCATCCAGCCCCGCTGCCTGCATCATCCGCGCCGCGCGTGCCCTGTCGAGATGAGCCATGCCGTTTTCCGTTCGCTGCCGGGCTGCCGCCTTCCATTCCCGGAATGCATGAGGCAGTGCCGCATTTTCGTTTGTATCGCTTCGTCCGGCTTGCCATAACGGGCACAAGAAGGAAAGCGACGGGAGGACGCCATGGTTCAAAGACAGGAATTCCAGTGGGACGATGCTTTCCTGCTCGAGGATCAGCTTTCCGAGGATGAGCGGATGATCCGCGACAGCGCCCGCGCCTATGCGCAGGACAAGCTGCAGCCGCGCGTCATCGACGCCTATCGCAACGAGACTTCCGATCCCTCGATCTTCCGTGAAATGGGTGAACTCGGCCTGCTCGGCGTGACCGTGGAAGAGACCTATGGCGGCGTCGGGGCCTCGTATGTGGCTTATGGCCTTGTCGCCCGCGAAGTGGAGCGGGTCGATTCGGGTTATCGATCGATGATGAGCGTGCAGTCCTCGCTGGTGATCTATCCCATCCATGCCTATGGCTCTGAAGAGCAAAAGCAGAAATATCTGCCGAAGCTGATCAGCGGCGAATTTATCGGCTGTTTTGGCCTGACTGAACCGGATGCCGGTTCCGATCCCGGCGGCATGAAGACACGCGCGGTGAAGACGGAAAGCGGTTATCGCCTGTCCGGCTCGAAGATGTGGATCTCCAACGCACCGATCGCCGATGTCTTCGTTGTCTGGGCGAAGTCCGAGGCGCATGGCAATGCGATCCGCGGCTTCGTGCTGGAAAAGGGCATGAAGGGGCTTTCGGCGCCGAAGATCGGCGGCAAGCTGTCGCTGCGCGCCTCGATCACCGGCGAAATCGTGCTCGACAATGTCGAGGTCGGTGAAGATGCGCTGCTTCCGAATGTCGAAGGCCTGAAAGGGCCGTTCGGCTGCCTCAACCGCGCGCGCTATGGTATTTCCTGGGGCGTCTTGGGTTCGGCCGAGTTTTGCTGGCATGCAGCGCGCCAATATGGGCTCGATCGCAAGCAGTTTGGCAAGCCGCTGGCGCAGACGCAGCTGTTCCAGAAGAAGCTCGCCGACATGCAGACGGAAATCACCCTTGGCCTGCAGGCCTCGTTGCGTGTCGGTCAGTTGATGGACGCCGGCCGCATGGCGCCGGAAATGATCTCGATCGTCAAGCGCAACAATTGCGGCAAGGCGCTCGATATCGCCCGCGCCGCTCGTGACATGCATGGCGGCAACGGCATTTCCGAGGATTACCAGGTCATGCGCCACATGGTGAATCTCGAAACGGTCAACACCTATGAAGGCACTCATGACGTTCACGCCCTGATCCTCGGCCGCGCCCAAACCGGGCTGCAGGCCTTCTTCTGAGCGCGGTCAGGGCATGGAAACGCCGCTGCAGGGCCTGAAGGTTCTCGAGCTTGCCCGCATCCTCGCCGGTCCTTGGATCGGCCAGACGCTCGCCGATCTCGGCGCCGACGTGATCAAGGTCGAAAGCCCGCAGGGCGATGACACCCGCACCTGGGGTCCGCCCTTCATCGAGGGCGAAGACGGCGAGCAACTGGACGCCGCCTATTTCCAAGCCTGCAATCGCGGCAAACGCTCCGTGGTGCTCGATTTTACCACGCCGGAGGGGCAGGAAGCCGTTCGCCGGCTGGCCGCGCAGTCGGACGTGTTGCTCGAAAACTTCAAGGTCGGTGGGCTGAAGAAGTACGGCCTCGACTATGACAGCCTGAAGCAGGTCAATCCGCGGCTGATCTATTGCTCGGTCACCGGTTTCGGGCAGGACGGTCCCTATGCCCACCGCGCCGGCTATGACTATATCATCCAGGGCATGAGCGGCATCATGGACCTGACCGGCGATCCGGAAGGCGAGCCGCAGAAGATCGGCGTCGCCTTCGCCGATATCTTCACCGGGCTTTACGGCGTGATCGGCGTGCAGGCAGCACTTGCCCAGCGGGAGCGCACCGGCAGGGGGCAGCATGTCGACATGGCGCTGTTCGACAGCATGACCGGCGTTCTTGCCAATCAGGCGCTGAACTTCCTCGTCTCGGGAAAATCACCGCGCCGTCTTGGCAATGCGCATCCGAACATCGCGCCCTATCAGGTGTTTCCCGTCGCCGATGGCCATCTGATCGTGGCTGTTGGAAATGACCGGCAGTTTGTCAAGTTCTGCCAATTGCTTGGCCGCGATGATCTGGCATCCGACGCGCTCTATCAGACCAACGCACTCCGGGTGAAACACCGCGAGACGCTGACGCCGGCACTTTCGGGCGAGACGGCAAAATTCGAGCGCGACGATTTGTTGGCCAAGCTGGAAGAGGCGGGCGTGCCCGGCGGTCCGATCAACTCGGTGGCGGATGTTTTCTCCGACCCGCAGATCCTGTATCGCGGCATGCGGGTTGATACGCCGCATACCGGCTCAGCCTCGGGAACGGCACCGGGCGTTCGCACGCCGGTCGCGTTCTCGGATGCGAAACTGGCCCTGGAGCGCGGTTCTCCAAGGCTCGGGGAGCATACGGATGAAGTCTTGGCAGAGATCGGGATGGGGACGAAGGCTCAGTAGGCCCGCTCAAATATTCCCCATGCACAAATACTTCATTTCCAGATAGTCCTCCGCCCCGTGGCGGGAGCCTTCGCGGCCGATGCCGGATTGCTTGAGGCCGCCGAAGGGGGCGGCTTCGGAGGACATGCGGCCGGTATTGATGCCGATCATGCCGTATTCCAGCGCTTCGGCGACACGCCAGACCTTCTTGAGTTCGGTCGCGTAGAAATAGGCGGCAAGGCCGTAGATTGTGTCGTTTGCCTCGGTGATCACATCCTCGATCCTTTCGAAGCGGATGATCGGGGCCACGGGGCCGAAGGTTTCGTCGCACGCGACCTGCATGTGCCGATGCACGTCAGACAGGACTGCGGGCGAGTAGAAGGCACCGGCACCGCCCAGCTTTTCGCCGCCGCACAGCAGTGTCGCACCCTTGTAGACGGCATCGGCAACATGGGCCTCGACCTTCTGGAGCGCCCGTTCGTCGATGAGCGGTCCGACCGTGACAGCCGGCGAAAAGCCGTCGCCGACGACGAGCTTTTTCGTCTCTTCCGCAAGCTTGCGGGCAAATTCGTCGTAAACACCACTCTGGACGTAGAAGCGGTTGGCCGAGGTGCAGGTCTGGCCTGCATTGCGGAATTTCGCCTGGATCGCGCCATCGACGGCAGCGTCGATATCGGCGCAGTCGAAGACGATGAAAGGCGCGCTGCCGCCAAGCTCAAGGCTCACCTTCTTGATCTGATCGGAACACTGCCGCATCAGGATGCGGCCGACCTCCGTCGAGCCGGTGAAGCTGATCTTGCGAACCTTCGGGTTGCCGCAGAGTTCGCGGCCCACGGCATCGCCCTCGGAGGCGAGGATGAGGCTGAGTACGCCCTCGGGCAGGCCAGCCCGACGGGCGAGCGCATGCATGGCCAGCGCGATCAACGGTGTCTGTTCGGCCGGTTTGAGAATGACCGCGCAGCCGACGGCAAGCGCCGGTGAAATCTTGCGCGCCACCATCGAGGCCGGGAAGTTCCAGGGCGTGATCGTGCCGACGACGCCGACCGGCTGCTTGATCACCAGCATGCGCCTATCGACGGATGGCGAGGGGATCGTCTCGCCGTATACGCGCTTGGCCTCCTCCGCATACCACTCGATATAGGCTGCGGCATGCTGCAGCTCGGATCGGGATTCGCCGAGCGGCTTGCCCATTTCTGCGGTCAGGATGGCCGAAAGGTCGTCGATATGGGTGAGGATCAGATCGTGCCAGCGGCGCAGGATCGCGCTGCGATCCTTGGCCGGAAGAGCGGCCCAAGCAACTTGTGCGTTGCTCGCCGCATCGATCGCTGTTCGGGTTTCCTGCACGCCCATATCGGGCAGCGTTGCGAGCAATTCACCTGTCGAGGGATTGCAGACTGCGAAAGTGTTCGTGCCTTCGGCAATGTCGGCATTCTCAAGCCCCAGCAGCCCGGCTTCCTTCACGTGCCTTGTCAGGTGAGCGGTAAAGATCATGGGTGATCCTCTCTGCCGCGACATCCTGTTTGGGCTATCGGGCTTTCATGCGCGAACGGTTTGGCTTTGCGGTGCCGATGACGGCCTCGATCTATCGGATCGCCGTTATCACGTCCATCGGCGGGTTTCCGCCGATGGACTGCTCGTCATTTCACGTTTCAGGCGCGGGCTTCGAGGATCGACGCTTCGAGAATGTCGAGCGCCTCGGCGAAGATGCCGTCCTGGATAGTGATCGGCGCGAGGAAACGGATGACATTGCCGTGAACGCCGCAGGTCAGCAGGATCAGGCCCTTGTCGAGCGCCTTCAGGCGCACCTTGTTGGCGAAGTCGGCGCTCGGCAGATTGGTCGAGACGTCGTTGAACTCGACCGCATTCATGAAGCCGGGGCCACGGATGTCGACGATTTCGGGGGCCTTTTCGGCGATCGACGCAAGGCGCTGCTTCAGGCGGCTACCGAGCTGTTCGGCGCGGTTGCAGAGATCCTCGTCCTTGATGACATCGAGAACGGCGTGCGCCGCCGCAACGCCGATCGGGCTGCCGGCATAGGTGCCGCCGAGACCGCCCGGGCCGGGCGCATCCATGATTTCCTTGCGGCCGGTGACGGCGGCGATCGGGAAGCCGCCGCCAAGGCCCTTGGCCATGGTGGTCAGATCGGCAGTGACGCCGTAATGTTCCATGGCGAACAGCTTGCCGGTGCGGGCAAAGCCGGTCTGCACTTCATCGGCGATCAGCAGGATGCCGTGCTGGTCGCAGATTTCTCGGATTGCCTTCATGAAGTTGACCGGAACCGGATAGAAGCCGCCTTCGCCCTGCACAGGCTCGATGATGATCGCCGCGACGCGGTTCGGATCGACATCGGCGGCGAAGAGTTTTTTCAGGACACTCAGCGACTGTTCGACGGTCGTGCCGTGCATTTCGACCGGGAAGGGTGCGTGGAAGACGTCGCCCGGCATGGCGCCGAAACCGACCTTGTAGGGCACGACCTTGCCGGTCAGTGCCATGCCCATGAAAGTGCGGCCATGGAAGCCGCCGGAGAAGGCGACGACGGCCTGGCGGCCAGTGGCGGCGCGGGCGATCTTGACGGCATTTTCGACAGCTTCGGCACCGGTGGTCACGAAGATCGTCTTCTTTTCAAAATTGCCGGGAACGATGGCGTTCAGGCGCTCGGCGAGCTCGACATAGTTCTCATAGGGAACGACCTGGTGGCAGGTATGGGTGAAGCGATCGAGCTGCGCCTTGACGGCCTCGATGACGCGCGGATGGCGATGGCCGGTGTTGACGACCGCGATGCCGGCGGCAAAATCGATGTAGCGATTGCCGTCCTTGTCCCAGATTTCGGCGTTCTCGGCCCGGTCCGCATAAATTTGCGTGGTCATGCCCACGCCACGGGAAATGGCTGCGTTCTTGCGATCGGTCAAAGTGGTCACGGCTATCATCCTGATGAGCGAGGGAATTGAATTTTGCAAATCCTATATTTTTTCTGTAGGTTTGCAAATTAATTATAGTGATCGGAAGTGCAGCCTTTGTGATGCTTTTTCTTGTGTACCGCGGCAATGTGTGGCTACGTTGATGCCTTGAGCACCGAATGCATATTTTTTGATACTTCGAACATGCTGGATTTTGCGGCTGACGCCCCGATGGGCCTTCGTGGTTTCTCCCGCACAGTTGTAACGCGTAGACATCAGGAGAATGATGCAATGACCGCAGATGCCATTATCCGTGCCCGCATTGATTCCACCACAAAGCAGAAAGCCATCGCCGCCCTTGATGCCATGGGCCTGTCCGTCTCCGATGCCATCCGCCTGCTGATGCTGCGCATCGCCGAGGAAAAGCGCCTGCCCTTCGAACTGAAGGTTCCGGAAGTTGAGCTTGCGCCGGCGATCGAGCGCAATACGCGCCGCCGCGATACCGGCGAGGATCTCTTCCGCGACCTGGAACATTGATGACATGATCCTTTCGTGTGGCCTCCGATGAGCGATGCTGCGGCTGTTCGATACAAGGTCGCCGAGGCGGCGAGGCTCGCCGGCGTATCGGCTTCGACCCTGAGGCTCTGGGAGACACAGGGACTTGTCGTGCCGGAACGCTCCGCCACAGGCCACCGGCAATACAGCGAAGGCGATGTTGCGCAGCTGAAGCGGATTTCCTGGTTCCGGGCCGAACGCGGCCTTAATCCCGCAGCCATTCGTGAAGCGTTGGAAGCCGAGGCCGGCGAGCCCGACGATTCGAATTCGCCTGCCACCGACGTCACTCCGATCTCACAGGTCGGCCGCAAGCTCAGGAGCCTGCGCCATGCGGCGGGCAAGACGCTGGAGCAGATCGCCGGCGATGTGGGTATTGCCGCCTCTGTCCTCTCGACGCTGGAGCGGACCTCGCAGGGCGTCTCCGTGGCGGTGCTGCACAATCTCGCCGAATATTTCGGAACGACTGTTTCCAGCCTTTCCGGCGAGGATGAGCCGGAGGTTCGTGCACTGGTGCGGGCCGGCGAATGGCGCGCCTGGCCGCGAACGACGCCGGGCGTCACCGTCCAGCTTCTTGCCGAAGGCCGCAACCAGATGGATTGCCACCGTTTCGTTCTGGAACCCGGCGCCTCCAGCGAAGGCGCCTACAAGCATGAGGGCGAGGAATTCGTCTATGTCCTGTCCGGCCGGGTCGAGTTCGTGCTTGATTCCGAGCAGTTCCACGACCTTCACCCCGGCGATTCCCTCTATTTTGAGAGCCGCCGCCACCACGCCTGGTCGAATAGGCACGACGGCGAGACCGTGCTTTTATGGATCAACACGCCGCCGACATTCTGAGCGGTTATCCTCTGTCAGGCGTTCGCTGATCAATCACATCAATACCGGCTATTGCCTCTATCTATTTCGTTTATGCGCGGTTCCATCCTAGGATTTGCGAAAGCGGCGGCAAACGGCGCGCAACAGGGGAACTGACATGAGAAAAACGATGATCGCGTTGGCTCTTGCCTGCGCCGGCATGTTAGCAGCAACGACGACGGCGGGCGCCGCCGAAAAACTGCGGATCGGCACGGAAGGGGCCTATCCTCCTTTCAACTTCATCGACAGCGCCGGCAAGATCGGTGGCTTCGATGTCGAGATCGGCCTTGCGCTCTGCGCGAAAATACAGGCCGAATGCGAGGTCGTGGCGCAGGATTGGGACGGCATCATCCCCGGCCTCATCGCCAAGAAATACGACCTGATCATTGCCTCGATGTTCATCACCGAGGAACGAAAGAAGCAGGTGTCCTTCACCGATCCCTATTATCTCGCCGCCATGACCCATGTCGCGGCCAAGGGCGCGGGCATTACAGAATTCACCAATGAGGCGATGAAAGGCAAGGTGATCGGCGCCCAGTCGGGCACGACGCAGGCCGAAT
Organism: Rhizobium sp. Leaf453; assembly: GCF_001425605.1. Lineage (GTDB taxonomy): Bacteria > Pseudomonadota > Alphaproteobacteria > Rhizobiales > Rhizobiaceae > Pararhizobium. The sequence goes on from NZ_LMRG01000027.1 coordinate 216,141, forward strand.
ATATCGCGGCCGTTTATCCCGATGCCGAGATCAAGCTTTATCCGACGCAGGACGAGGCCAATCTCGACATGGTTAACGGCCGCCTCGATCTGGAAGTCGGCGATATGCTGCCAATGCTCGATTGGGTCACCAAGAACGACGACGGCAAGTGCTGCGAACTGATCGGCCAGCCGATCACCGACAGGAAATTTGTCGGCGACGGCGTCGGTATTGCCGTGCGCCAGGAAGACAACGACCTGCGCGAGAAGCTGAACAAGGCGCTGGCCGAAATCCGCGCCGATGGCACCTACAAGGCGATCAACGACAAGTACTTCACTGTTGATGTCTATACGATGAAGTAGGCGTGAAATCTCTTCACGGCTGTCGGCATGGAAGCGTGAACAGCGCGGTCATGCCGATCTGATTTTTGCTGCCGGCTTCTGCCGATGATAAGTCAATGCGGCTCGCAGACAGAGCGCGAGCGGCTCCCGGCTCAGGCTGCTATCGGCCGGAACGATCAACGCGCGCTGCCCCTCGAAGGCAAAATCATCGGCAAAATGGGCGCGAAATGTGGCAATCAGCGTCGTCTGGCAGTTGACGAACACGGCGCAATCTTCGGGTGCCGCCTTTGAAATCCCGAGCCTTATCGTCGTTCCACTGCCGCTTTTCTCCGTCAGATAGGCCGGCTCTCCCCATTTGAGGGTCTCGGTCAGCGGACCGACGCCCTCGGTTTCGTCTGCAACAGTGAAGATCAGGTCGCGAACTTCCAGTAGCCGCGCCCTGACCGGCTCGGGAAAGCGCGTGAAAACCTCGGCGACCGGAGAGGGCATGGGCTGGTCGGTCATGCGCCTTCTTCCCCATGCCTACTTGGCGACATCGATGACGACGCGGCCGCGGATTTTTCCGGCGACGATATCCTGTGCCAGTTGCGGCAGGTTGGACAGTGGCTCGACGGATGTCATTGCCGCCAGGTGCTGGCGGTCGAGGCTTTCGGCGAGGATGGCCCAGGCGCGTTCGCGTTCAGAGTGCGGCGCTGTTACCGAATTGATGCCGAGAAGCGCGACGCCGCGCAGGATATGCGGCATCACGGTGGCCGGCAGGTCGGCTCCGCCGGCAAGGCCACAGGCGGCGACAGCGCCGCTCTGGACCGTCTGCGCCAGCACGTTTGCAAGCGTGGTGGAGCCGACTGAATCGACGGCGCCGGCCCAGCGTTCCTTCTGCAACGCGCCGCCCTTCGCCGCCAGTTCGGCGCGGTGGACGAAGCCGGTGGCGCCGAGCGAGGCCAGATAATCGCGAGTTTCCGGCCGGCCTGTCGAGGCCGTGACCTTGTATCCACGCGCCGCAAGCAGCGAGACGGCCATGGAGCCGACGCCGCCAGCCGCACCGGTCACCAGGATTTCACGTGAATCACTCCTGATCTTTCCCCAGGCTTCCAGCGCATCGATGCACAGCGCCGCCGTATAGCCTGCGGTGCCGATCGCCATGCTGTCCTCCAGGCTGAAAGCGTCCGGCAGACGCGTCAGCCATTCTGGCTTCAGTCGCTGGAAGCGCGTATAGCCGCCCCATTCGGTCTCTGACATGTTCCAGCCGTTGACGATGACCTTGTCGCCGGGCTTCCAGTCGGGATGCCGGGATTCGACGACGATGCCGGCGAGATCGACGCCGGCGACCATTGGCAGGCGCCGGGCGATGCGCCCGGCGCCGGAAATGGCCAGTCCGTCCTTGTAGTTCAGGGTCGAGAACCGGACTTCGACCAGAATATCGTGATCGGGCAGGTCGGCCAGCGACAATTGCCGGAAGGCGGCGACGGGCTTGCCGTCCTGATCGTCGATGACAAGCGCCCTGAATGTTTCCGTCATGATTTTCTCCAGTCCGTTTTCCCGGCACCATGGCATGAGCATGGGCGAAAAGCCATTTGACCAAAGGCAAAAGGGGCTTGGGAGCCGTCACATTCCGCCGCCGGCCGCACTCGGATCAAGCCGCTGAATCCAAAGAGGAATAGCCGGAAATTATTCCGAAATATATCGTGCATTTTACTGTCGTTAATGATCAATAAAGCAAATAGAAATGTGTTGCATTTGCCATGCTTGCCGCGCAGAGCTGATTTGTTGCTATCGCTACTTCCAAAGTAAAACGGGAAGTGCTATCTGACGCTCGCAAACAATCCTATGGAGCTTATCATGTTTTCGCAGCGCAAGCTGTCGAGCCCGTCTGATCGCGGCTTTGTCCAGATGATCTGGAACGCGATCCTTCTCGTTCAGACCCGTGAAACGACCTCTCTCATGACAGGTCGCAACCGCTAGGATCAATCGCCATTCAGCCCATGCCGGTCTGCAAATGGCGCTTTTCCGCGCTTCCGGTGCTCACGTACGTTCAGTACGCTGCGCTCCGGGTCACGAAAAATCACCATTTTCGACTCAGCCTGAACTGAATCTCGATCAATCCTGGGCAGCCATAGCGGCCGGGAATGTCACGGAAGCTTTCAAGCCCCTGCCATCCGGCCCTTCGCCCAGCGTGAGATGTCCGCCGAACAATCCGGCGATTTCTTCGACGATCGGAAGGCCCAACCCCATTCCCGGTGCTTCGCCGCGTCCGCCGCGCGCGAAACGCTGGCGTGCGACCTGCCGGCTGTCCGGCGGGATGCCCGGCCCGTTGTCTTCGACGTCGAGCTGGATCCCTGTTGGCTGCGCGGTGACACGGACCGTCACCTCCGCACCCTTGCCCGCATAGGCGATCGCGTTCTCGATCAGGTTGCGCAGCAATTCGCCGATCAGCAGCGGTTCCGCCCGGATGAGCGCTGTGCCTTCGCCTTCGAAACCGAGGTCGATGCCGGCGTCGCGGGCGCCCGGCACGTGATCCCCCGTCAGTTCCTGCGCCAAGGCCGTCAGGTCGATGGTCGCCAACGGTTGTGGTTCGGTTGAACCGGCGGCATCGATTTTCGCCATCAATAGCAGTTGCGCCAGAATGCGTTCGGCATGCGCGACGGCCTCATCGCCCTTGCGGGCGGCGCTTTGTGCCTCTTCAAGAGTGGTGGCGCGGGCGGAGAGCGCAAGCTGTGTGCGGATGATTGCCAGCGGCGTGCGCATCTGGTGGCTGGCATTGCCGGTGAAATGGCGCAGCGCGTCGAGCGCCGATTGCAGCCGGACCATGAAAGAGTTGACCGTGTCGACGAGGCCCTGGACTTCGCTAGGCACCTGCTGGTCGATCGGATGCAGATCGTCCGGATTGCGCTCGGCGATCGCGTCGCCCAGCTTGTAGAGCGGACGCAACGAGAAGGTGACCGCGATCCAGACGATGACCGCAGCGCCTAGGATCATCATGCCCAGACGGAAAGCCGAGCGCAGCAAGATGGCCTGTGTCAATTGCCGCCGGGCAATCGTGGTTTCGGCGACGGTGACGACGAAAGGCACGGAGTTGATGCCGGTCGAGGCAGATCGTTCGAGTGCTGCAACCCGGATCGGCTCGCCACGAAACTGCGCGTCGGCATAAACGGCTGACTGGCCATTCATGTCGGCGATCGAGGGCAGGTTCTGGTAGCCGGTGATGAACTGGCCAGGCGGGCCGTCGACACGGTAGAATACCCGGTCCTGTGCCGCTGACGTCAACATTTCCAGCGCCACATAGGGAATATCGACTTCCAGCGACCCATCCTCGGCCACCACGACGCGCTCGGCGATGGCCAAAGCCGAACCTGCCAGCACTCGGTCGGAGACGACATTGGCCGTTTTCACCGCCTCGCGATAGGTGTCGATCAGCGCAAGCGCGCCGATCACTGCCGTGGAGATCAGAAGCCAGGCGAGCAGCCGGCGGCGCAGCGAATAGGCGGCGGCAACCATCAACCGCCCGCCGTCTTGTCGAGATAGTAGCCGATGCCGCGCGCCGTACGCACTGTCAGGCCATGCGGTGCTAAGCGCTTGCGTAGCCGGCTAACATATTGCTCGATGGCATTGGCGCTGAGATCGTCGTCGAAGGCTGTCAACGACTGAATGATCGCCTCCTTGGCGACCACCTTGCCGGCGCGCATGAACAGGATTTCCAGAAGCCCCAGTTCGCGCGCCGGGATATCGACGGTCACGCCATCGGCGGAAAAAGTCCGGGAATTCAGATCGAGGGAGACATTGCCGTAGCTTATGAGCGAGGATCGCAGGCCCGCCTGCCGGCGCAGGAGCACGCGGACGCGCGCCTCGAATTCGCTGACATCGAAGGGCTTGATCATGTAGTCGTCGGCGCCGAGATCCAGTCCCTTGATCTTTTCTTCCTGCGTGCCGCGTGCCGTCAGGATGAGCACGGCGGCCTTGTTCTGCCGCGCCCGCATCGAGCGCAGCACATCGAGACCATCCATCTCCGGCAGTGTCAGGTCCAGGATGACGAGATCGAAGGTTTCGGTCGAGGTCACCGCATCGGCCGAGGCGCCGTCGGAGACGATATCCACGGCATAGCCGCTGCCGCGCAGGATCGCCGACAGTCCCTGCGACAGCGCCAGATTGTCTTCGACCAAAAGAATGCGCAATCCCGTGTTCTCCCTTTGGTTATAGTATTGCATGGGGCGAGAAACGGAAGCCGGATTTTCCGGGATTGGTTCAGCGATTCAAGGCTTTATCGTGCCCGAACGGCCCGATCAGGCCGTGGTCTCTGCCTGTGGCCAGGTCAGATAGACATATTCGGAGCCGACGGTGCCGAAATAGGCATTGTCGCCGGTCGTCTTGTCGACATAACTGCCCTCGGTCGTCTTGACGAAGGCGGCGTCAGCCCCGCGTGACAGATGCGCCTTGAGGAATTCGCTCCAACCGGATGTCTCGATTTCGGTGCCTGTCTTGCTGTCGGTGTTCTTTTCGTCGGCGCTGTCGGGATCCCAAGCCTTGATGGTAACGCCGCTCAGCGGATCGGTGACGGTGAGTGTCCCGGCTTCCAGTGCCGCCAGCATGGATTTGCCCTGTGCGCTCGTTCCGGCCGTCTCCGCCATCTCCTCCAGCGATTTCTTCAGGCCGGCCATGAACGAGGCCGTTGTGATGTCGTTGGAAATGACCGGTTCTTCCGTTTCAGTCGTTGCCGGAGACAGTGAGGAGAGCAGGGCGGACAGCGTCTGCGACGAGGAGCTTGACGTATCGACGCCATAGCGCTGCAGCAGGGCCGTCCGGGTATTGCTGGTCTCGGTTTGCTGCTCGGTTTCCTTCAGCGCTTTCAGCAGGAACTGCGCCGATTGCAGGCGAACGGACTGGAGGGGCGTAACCATGGAAAAATCCCGTTATTGCTGATCACCGCCTCCGGTTCATCCGAGTTGCAGAGCGAATTCATGGTGGCCGCGTGATCATCCCCGGCGGGCGCAACCTAGGGCGCGAAACCTGCGCGGACCTATCGGCGGCGGGGCGCTGTCCAAAGACCGGTACCTTGTGCGGGCGCGCTTGCTGCTGCAAGATGGTGTCATGCGGTTTCTTCCTGTCTTTCTCGGTCTTTTCGCCTTTCCGGCCATGGCCCAGCCGGTCGTGTTTCCGGCGCTGTCGGGCAATGCGTCTGCGCAGACCGTCGTCGTCTATTCCTCACTCGACGAGCCCTTGGCCAAGCCGATGATCGCCGGATTCCAGGCGGCCAATCCGGATGTGGCGGTGCGCTACGAGGATATGCTGACGGGTGAGATCTACGACCGGATCGTCAAGGAAACCGATGCGGGTGAGAGGACGGCGGATTTTGCCTTTTCCTCCGCCATGGACCTGCAGGTGAAGCTCAGCAATGACGGTTATGCCCAGCGCAGCGATCTGCCAATGTCGGGCCGCTGGCCGTCTTGGGCGAACTGGCGGAACACCGCCTATGCCCTGACCTTCGAGCCGGCCGTGTTCGTTTATCACAAACCGAGCTTCACGACGGAAAAGCCGCCCTCGACGCGGGCGGAATTCGTCGACTACCTGAAGCGGCAGGGCAGTGCCGTCTATGGCAAGATCGGCACCTACGATATCGAGCGCTCCGGTGTCGGCTTCCTGTTCATGGCGCGCGACCAGGAACAGTTCGGCGATATCTGGTCGGTGATTCAGGAAATGGGGGCGGCGGGCGTCAAGTTGTACTCCACGAGTTCGGCCATTCTCGAACGGGTCTCGGATGGACGTTTCGTGCTGGGCTACAACATTCTCGGTTCCTATGCCGCCGATTGGGCGGCGCGTCATCCCGATGTCGGCATCGTGTTGCCGCGCGACTATACCGTCGTCATGTCGCGAATCGGTCTTGTGCCGCAGGCGGCGGCGTCGCCCGATCTCGGGCGGCGTTATCTGGAATTCTTCATGTCGACGGAAGGCCAGACGATCATGGCGCGGGAACTGCAGATTCCGGCGGTCAGTCCTGACGTGGCCGGCGCCAATACGGCGAACACCTTGCGCGAGATGCTGGGCGCGCAATTGCGGCCGGTTCCGGTCAGCCCCGGACTGATGGTCTATCTTGATCAGGTCAAGCGCGCGCGGTTGATCGCGCGCTGGAACGAGGTCCTGCGTCTGCAGTAGCCGGTTCGGCTTCCGATGGAAGTTTCTGCTTGCCGGTAGACGGGACGTGAAAATTAAGGAACATTAATCCGGCAAGGTTTCAGCTGATGTCAGGTAAATGACAGCTTGCTGTGGTGCCTTGTGGTTCTTCATCGTCCGTGGAGGCGGACGATCGAGGCGTATGGGAGGAGTTTCATCAGACCCGGCGCAACGGTGAGCCCCTTGAGGCGGCCGCGTCCGATCTGTCCGTGAATTGTCCCCCCGTTCGCAAAGATGAACAATGCGCGCCAAGAAGAGCGCGCCTGACGGAGGACTTCTCTTGAAACAGTTTTTCCTGGCAACCATTCTCGCCGGTGCTCTCGCCCTGCCGGCCTTCGCCGCCGATTACACCATCATCGCTCCGGCCAATCCGGGCGGCGGCTGGGACCAGACGGCGCGCTCGATCCAGAGCGTCATGCAGTCGGAAGGCATTTCCGGCAATGTGCAGGTCCAGAACGTACCGGGCGCCGGCGGCACGATCGGTCTTGCCCAGTTCGCCAGCCAGTCGGCCGGCAATGCCAACGCCCTGATCGTCGGCGGTTACGTCATGGTCGGCGCCATCCTGACCAACAAGTCGCCGGTCTCGCTCAACGACGTCACCCCAATCGCCCGCCTGACCGGCGAATATGAAGCCATCGTCGTGCCCGCCGATTCGCCGCTGAAGAGTTTCGGCGATCTCGTCGAGGCGCTGAAGAAGGATCCGGGCGCGGTGTCCTGGGGCGGCGGCTCGGCCGGTGGTACCGATCATATCGCTGTCGGCCTGATCGCCAAGGCTGCCGGTGTCGATCCGACCAAGATCAACTACATCGCCTTCTCCGGCGGTGGTGAAGCGCTTGCCGCCATTCTCGGCAGCCAGGTCACGGCCGGTATTTCCGGTTACGGCGAATTCGAATCGCAGATCAAGTCCGGTACGCTGCGTCTTCTCGCGGTGTCCAGCGCGGAGCGCATTGCCGGTATCGATGCCCCGACCATCAAGGAAGGTGGCCTCGACGTGGTCGTCCAGAACTGGCGCATGGTTGCGGCAGCCCCCGGCCTGACGCCGGAGCAGACGGCGGCCGTCTCGGCTGATATCGAGAAGCTGGTCAAGTCGGCCGGCTGGCAGGAAACCCTGAAGACCAAGGGCTGGGCCGACACCTATCTCGCCGGCGATGCCTTGAAGGAACAGCTGGCCAAGGATGTCTCGGCCACTGAAACGGTCCTCAAGGACATCGGTCTCGTTCAATGAGCCAGGGTCACACCCCATCGACGGAAAAGCGCCGCCCTGACCGGGCGGCGCTTGCCATTGCCGTTTTCCTGGCTGCGCTCGCCGGCGTGATCTTCTGGGATACGTCGCGGCTCGCCAAGATCGCCAGCTATTCCGGCATCGGTCCGGCCACCATTCCCTTCGTCATCGCCAGCGGTCTGCTGCTTTTGGCGGCATGGACGGTTTTCGAGGCGCTGCGGGGTGATTTTCCGGTGCGCGAACGTCAGCAGGTCGGCCCGGTCGCCTGGATCGTCGGCGGCTTGGCCGCGCAGATGTTGCTGTTGAAGCCGCTCGGTTTCTCGATCGCCACGGGCCTTCTGTTTGCCCTGACCGCCGCCGGTTTCGGCAAGCGCAAGCTCTGGTTCACGATCCCGATCGGTGTGGCGCTCTGTCTTGTCGTCTGGCTGATCTTCGCAGGCCTGCTGCAGCTGTCCCTGCCCGCCGGTCCGCTCGAACACCTGTTTTGGTAAGGCCCTGACATGACCACATTCGATTTCCTGTTTCAGGGCATCCTCATCGCCGCCCAACCGATGAACCTGCTCTATGCACTGATCGGCGTGACGCTCGGTACGGCCGTCGGCGTCCTGCCGGGCATTGGTCCGGCGTTGACGGTGGCGCTGCTGCTGCCGGTAACCTACAAGCTCGATCCGGGCGGCTCGCTGATCATGTTTGCCGGCATCTATTACGGCGGCATGTATGGCGGCTCGACGACGTCCATCCTGCTGAACACGCCGGGCGAAAGCTCCTCGATCGTCACCGCGCTCGAGGGTAACAAGATGGCTCGTGCGGGGCGCGGTGGCCCGGCGCTCGCGACGGCGGCCATCGGCTCCTTCGTCGCCGGCCTCATCGCCACGCTGGCGCTGGCGTTCATCGCGCCCTTCGTCGTCAAGCTGGCGCTGGTGTTCGGGCCGCGCGAATATTTCGCGCTGATGGTGCTGGCCTTCGTCACCGTCTCTTCGGCCTTCGGCGATTCGACGCTGCGGGGCCTGACCTCGCTGTTCATCGGCTTTGCGCTGGCCATCATCGGCATCGATCAGCTGACCGGGCAAGCGCGCATGAGCTTCGGTATTCCCGACCTGCTCGATGGTGTCGAGGTGACGACGCTTGCCGTTGCCGTGTTCGCTATCGGTGAATCGCTCTACATTGCGGCGCAGGGCGATCAGGGACCGGACAAGGTCGAGGCCGTCAAGGGTTCCGTCTGGATGACGGCGCAGGACTGGGGCCGTTCGTGGAAAGCCTGGCTGCGCGGCACGGCGATCGGTTTTCCGATCGGCGCGATGCCCGCCGGCGGCGCGGAAATCGGCACGTTCCTGTCCTATGCGACCGAAAAACGCCTGACCAAGCATCCGGAAGAGTTTGGCAACGGTGCGATCGAAGGCGTTGCAGGTCCGGAAGCGGCCAACAATGCCTCGGCGGCCGGTACGCTGGTGCCGCTGCTGACGCTTGGCCTGCCGACGACGGCGACGGCGGCGATCATGCTGGCCGGTTTCCAGCAATATGGCCTGCAACCCGGCCCGCTGCTGTTTGCCACCAATCCGCAGTTGGTCTGGGGCCTGATCGCCTCGCTGCTGATCGCCAACTTTATGCTGCTGGTGCTGAACCTGCCGCTGGTTGGCCTCTGGGTGAAGCTTTTGACGATCCCCAAGCCCTGGCTCTATGCCGGCATCCTGCTGTTTGCAACGCTCGGCACTATCGGCGCCAACCCGTCGGTATTCGAACTCGGCATGCTGCTCGCCTTCGGTCTGCTCGGCTATGTCATGCGCATCTTCGGCTACCCGATCGCGCCTGTCGTCGTCGGCCTGATTCTGGGGCCGCTTGCCGAACAGCAGTTGCGCCGGGCACTGGCGATCAGCCAGGGCGATCCGTCGGTGCTGTTCACCTCGCCCGTCGCTGCCGTGCTGCTGTTCATCGCCGCCCTTGCCTTGATCGTACCGCTCATCCTGCGTGCCCGAGGCCGCGGCCAGGTTCTGTCGCAACTGGCGGCAAGCGAAGACTGACGACGTTCCTCCCAAGACCGTCAGTAGAGCGTTTCCTCAACGGGAAACGCTTTGGAGAAGGCCCGGTCGGTGGGCGCCGACCGGGCCTTCTCTATTTGCATGGCTGGGATGAATTCCTGTGCGTTGTAAACGGGGGTGGTGAAGCTCATATTCCTGTCATCGAATAACGATGCAACCAACACAGGAAAGTGAGCAAAGAGATGAGTGCCCGTAAATCTGCCCGAGGCTTTTTCGGTGACGCCTTCGCCATTTTCGGCGCGGCCACGGCCGCTGCCGCAGCAGTCGAAGGCAACCGCCGTCCGCTGGACCGCGACCTCTACACGCTCGGGATCAACCCGGCCAACTTTCATTCCGTGAAGCGCTAACGGCATCGCCGGTCTTTCTGGACTGGCCTTGCAATTCGCTAGACATAAAGAAGCCCGCCAATCCTGCGATTGGCGGGCTTTTTGCTGGCTGCTTGAAGCTTATGCCTCTGCGTGTCTGTGCATTCGGTTGTGCCGGATCGACGACCAGAGCGAGATGCCGATCAGTGCGGCGCCGCCGAGGCCGGTGATGACTTCCGGAATATGCACCAGCGTCTGGCAGTACATGACTACCGACAGGATCAGGATCGCGTAGAACGCGCCATGCTCCAGATAGCGGTATTCGGCGAGCGTGCCCTTTTCCACCAGCATGATGGTCATCGAGCGCACATACATGGCGCCGATACCGAGGCCGATGGCGATGATGAACAGGTTCTGGGTCAAGGCGAAGGCGCCGATCACGCCGTCGAAGGAGAAGCTGGCATCGAGCACTTCCAGATAGATGAAGGCACCGAGACCGCCGCGGGCAGCTGCGTTCATCGTCTTTTGCGAGGCATCGAGCAGGCCGCCGATCACCTCGACCACCAGGAAGGTGACGAGACCGTAGATGGAGCAATACACGAATGTCGTGGCTTCCGCACCTTCCAGGAAGGACGAGAAGACCAGGATCAGGATCAGCACGAAGGCGATCTCGACGCCCTTCACGGTCGCGAAGCGCGACATGGTCTGTTCCAGAACCTTGATCCAGTGCACGTCCTTTTCATGGTCGAAGAAGAACTTCAGACCGACCATCATCAGGAAGGTGCCGCCAAAGGCTGCGATTGGAAGATGGGCGTCGTTCATGATCCGGGCATATTCTTCCGGACGGGCCGCAGCCAGCACGATCGCCTCGATCGGCCCGATGTTCGCGGCGATGACGACGATCAACAGCGGGAAAACGATACGCATGCCGAAGACGGCGATGATGATGCCCCAGGTCAGGAAGCGGTGCTGCCAGACCGGCGTCATTTCCTTGAGCTTGTTGGCATTGACGATGGCATTATCGAAGGAGAGCGAGATTTCAAGGACGGCAAGAACAGTACAGATGAAGAAGACGGATGCCATGCCGCCGAGGGTGCCGGTTGCCGACCAGCCGAGCCAGGCGCCAAGCGCAAGACCGGCGGCCGTGACGATGAAGGCCCATTTGAAATAACCGAGGGTCGATGTCTGGGAAGCGGGCGTCATGGCCGCACCTCCGATCCGCCAAGGCTGGAGAAGGGAGTGGAATAGGCGAAGAAATCCCGCATGCCAGAATAGGCATGCGAAGAACGCATGAGGTGGAGTGTCATTGGACGAATTCCGCCGGCTTATTTGCGGGTGATACCGACATCACGAGAGCGCCGTAAAACTCTCGCCAGAGGGGCCCGGTATCAGGTTGGCTTCGCAGGCGTATAGAAATGCCCTTCACTGCGAAGTTGATGCTTATTTAGACAAGTCGGAGCCAAGGTCAAGGACCGATCTCGTCAAACTCTCGCCTTTTACGGTAAGCTGCAGATGTGTTCGCTGGGTTCGCGCGTCCCGGCTCACGATTTTAAGTGGATTGTCCACTCCGCTGGCGAGGTTGATCTCGCGCAGGACGAGCGCGTGCTCGATGTCGAAAAGCCTGGCAAAGGTGCGGCTGTCGCGGGCGATGCCGAGCGCTGTGGCCGCGGTCAGGGCGGCTGCGAGCGGGGAGAGGCTGTCATCCAGATCCTGGATTGCCGCCACCAGAGCCATGAAATCGTCTTGCTGAGTGACTGTTTCGCTCATGCGGCTTCAGCGGTGGCCGGCTTCTTCCGGAACGAGACCAGCACCGATTTCGATGTCGGTGTATCACTCTGGTCGCCGGCGGTGGAAAGCGGCACCAGCACGTTCAGTTCAGGATAATAGCCGGCGACGCAGCCGCGCGGAATATCGTAGGGCACGAAGCGGAAGTCGCTGGCGATGCGCGAGACGCCATCGTCATGCCGGCCGAGGACATCGGCCCGGTCACCGGCTTCGGCGCCGAGGTCGGCGAGGTCATCCGGATTGATGAAGACGACGTTGCGTTCGCCGTATACGCCCCGGTAGCGGTCATCCATGCCGTAGATCGTCGTGTTGTACTGGTCATGCGAGCGGAATGTCTGCAGCACGAAGACGCCGTTCTGGCCGCGTGCGACCTGATGTTCGGTTGCCGTGGGAAGAGGCCCTGTCCAGAAGGTCGCGCGGCCGCTCGGCGTATCCCATTCGCGGTTGGCGGCGGCATTGCGCAGGTGGAAGCCGCGCGGCTTGCGGACACGCTGGTTGAAATCCTCAAAGCCGGGAATGACGCGGGAAATGTGATCGCGAATCAGGTCGTAGTCATCGGCAAGGGCGGCCCAGTTAACCTTAGTGGAACCGACTGTGGCAGCGGCGATGCCGGCAATGATTGCCACTTCCGAACGCAGTTCCGGCGAGGCCGGCTTGTTGATGCCGCCGGAGCCGTGGACCATGCTCATCGAATCCTCGACGGTGACGATCTGGTTGACGCCCCTTGAATTGCGGTCGATCTCGGTGCGGCCAAGGCAGGGCAGGATGAACGAGACGTCGCCGGGCATCAGATGCGAATGGTTGAGCTTGGTGGCGACATTGACGGTCAGGGCTTGCTGCCCCAGCGCCTTGGCGATCAACGGGCTGTCAGGCGTGGCGCGGGCGAAATTGCCGCCGAGGCCGATGAAGGCGCGGGCGGAGCCGTCGAGCATGGCGCCGATCGCGGCGAGCACATTGTGGCCTTCATGCCGGGGCGACTTGAAATCGAATTCCTTTTCCAGCGCATCGAGGAAAGCTGCCGGTGCCTTTTCGTTGATGCCGACGGTGCGGTCGCCCTGCACGTTGGAATGGCCGCGCACCGGGCAGAGGCCGGCGCCGGGCTTGCCGATATTGCCGCGCAGCATCATGAAATTGGCGATCTCGCGGATGGTGATGACGGAATGGCGGTGCTGGGTCACGCCCATTGCCCAGGTGCAGATCACCCGCTCGGCGCCGAGATAGATGCCGGCGGCGCGTTCGATTTCCAGCCGCGTCAGGCCGGACTGGTCCTCGATCTCTTCCCAGGATGTGGCATCGACGGCGGCGCGATATGCTTCGAAATCCGCCGTGTGCTGGTTGAGGAAGGCGTGGTCGAGCACGGAAGGCAGGCCGGCCGCAAGCGCCGCATCATCCGCCGCGAAGACCGCCTTCGACATCCCGCGCATGGCTGCCATGTCGCCACCCAGGCGCGGCTGGAAATAATCGCTGGCGATCTCGGTCGAGCCGCCTCGGATCATTTCGAGCTTGTCCTGCGGATCGGCAAAGCGCTCCAGCCCACGCTCTCGCACCGGATTGAACACAGCAATGCGCGCCCCGCGCTGGGCGGCGCGGCGCAGATCGCCGAGCATGCGTGGATGGTTGGTACCGGGGTTCTGGCCGATGACGAAGATGGCATCCGCCTTTTCGAAATCTTCGAGCAGTACCGTGCCTTTGCCGACGCCGACGGCCTGTTTCATGCCGATGCCGCTCGCCTCGTGGCACATGTTGGAGCAATCGGGAAAATTGTTGGTGCCGTAGAGCCGGACGAACAACTGGTACAGAAAGGCCGCCTCGTTGGAGGCGCGGCCGGAGGTGTAGAACTCGGCCCAATCCGGCGTGTCGAAACTGTTGAGGATCGCGCCGATCTCGGCAAAGGCGGCGTCCCAGCTGACGCGGACATAGGTATCGGTCGGGCGATCATAGCGCATCGGATGCGTCAGCCGGCCCTGCTGCTCCAGCTCGTAATCGCTCCAGGACTGGAGTTCGGCCACGGTATGGGATGCAAAGAAGTCCGGCGGCGTGCGCCTGTCGGTCGCTTCCCATGCCACGGCCTTGACGCCGTTTTCGCAGAATTCGAAGGAGGAGCCGTGGGCCGGGTCACCCCAGGCGCAACCCGGGCAATCGAAGCCATCCGGCTGGTTGGCCTTCAGCAGCGTGCGTGCGCCGGAAATGGGCGAGCCGCTTTCCAACAGCCGCTTGCCGCAGCTTTTCAGGGCGCCCCAGCCGCCAGCCGCATTGGATCGCTTGCCGATGAAAACGGTCTTGCCCATAGGTAAGTGACCTTGTTTTTCGCGATAGAAGAAACAGGAGGGAAATTGTCCGTCCCAACAAGGTTTTGATCGAATTTCCCTTATTGATCAATCGCGTTGACCGCATGCATTGATAGAAGAATTCTATCAATGCTGCAATGCACACAAAATCAAGGATTTAGAAAAAGCGGAATGGCATTCCGATTGCTGATCGACCCATCAGTTTTCGGGGATGGATAACGGCGAGCGAATGTGCGACTGGCAGCCATTGTCGCCGGAACCCCGATATCATGACCGTGCAAGCCGCCCCTATCTTCTATCCCACGAACGCCGCCCGCACCGGCGTGCTGTTCATGCTGCTCGGCATGCTGATGTTCTCGCTGAACGACGTCATGGGCAAATGGCTAGTCTCGACCTATTCGGTCAGCCAGTTGATGACGATCCGCAGCGTCGCGGCGCTGATCGTGCTGGTGCCGTTCTTCATGAAGCTCGGCTGGCGCAATCTCATCAAGGTCGATCGTCCGTGGCTGCATGCCCTGCGCTCTCTGCTGTTTGCCATGGATGCATCCGCCTTCTATTTCGCTGTTGCCTATATGCCGCTCGCCGATGCCATGACCTACTGGCTGGCTGCGCCGATCTATGTGGCGGCGGCATCGCCCTTCCTGCTGGGGGAAAAGGTCGGCTGGCGGCGCTGGACGGCGATCCTCATCGGCTTTGCCGGCGTGCTGCTGGCTCTGGAGCCATCGAGCAAAAGTTTTTCCCTGCCGGCGCTGATCGCGCTCGCCGGCAGCGCCGCCTTCGCCTTCGCGCTGCTTCTCGGCCGCACCCTGCGCTCGACGCCGGATACGACGCTGATCTTCTGGCAGTTGATGGGCGCGCTGATCTTCTCGCTGGTCGGCGTCGGCGCCAATCCGGCCGGCTGGGCACCGATGGACATGACCGGTGTGCTCTGCCTCAGCCTGCTCGGCATTGTCGCCATGCTCGCCCATGTCCTCGTCAGCCGGTCGCTGAAGCTTGCGGATGCCGCCACCGTCGTGCCGTTGCAATATACGCTGCTCTTCTGGGCCGTCGTCTTCGGCTGGATCTTCTTCGGCGATACGCCGCGCTGGACGGTGATCATCGGCGCGGGTCTGATCGTTGCGTCCGGCCTGTTCATCTTCTTCCGCGAACAGCAGTTGAAGAAGCAGCGCAGCGAAGTCACGGAAGTCGTCTGACCTGCGTTTATCTGCAAGAAATCGCGCCTCGCTCAGCCCATCCGAGCCAAGGCCTCAGCGTCCGGGCCGGCCGGGAAACGCAGTTGCCCTGTCGTGTCATTTGCTGCCAGCCATACAGTTTCGGCCACATCGCTCGCGACGGTCACCTCGCCGGGTTGCGTCATATCGGCGAATATCTTCTGTGCAAACGGGGCATAGGCTTCCGGGATCAGCCCGGCCAGCCTTGGTCCGGTATTTTCCGAAAAGCGAGTCGAGGGTCCGTAGCCCGGTTGCACCAGCTTGACCTGGACATCAAACGTCTGGAGTTCGTGGGCGAGCGACGCGGTAAATCCTTCGATCGCCATCTTGCTGGCCGTGTAGACGGATACCAGTGGCATTGGCTTCAGCGTTGCGCTTGAGGTTACGTTCACAACCATCCCCGACCGGCGAGCGCGGAACTGCGGGATTACGGCCTGCGTCATGGCCATGACGCCGAATGTGTTCGTCTCGAACACGTCACGAATGGTCGTCATCGGCGTTGCCTCAAGCGCGCCGAACATGCCGATGCCGGCATTGTTGACGAGGACGTCGATCGCACCGCTCGCTTCGATCGCAGCGGTTATGCTGTTGGGGTCGGTGACATCGAGCGCCAGAACACGCAAACGATCCGAGGCAGGGAGGATGTCGGCTCGGGGCGTGCGCATCGTCGCGATGACATTCCAGCCCTTTGTATGGAAATGACGGGCGGTCTCAAGGCCATAGCCTGACGAGCAGCCGGTGATGAGGACGGTTTTCATGGATGTTTCTCTCTTATTGGATACCGCCCGAGAATAGAGCGACCATGTCGGACTTTCTATAATTGAAAGTCCATATTTAGTGCGCTATCGTCCAAATATGAGCGATCCTCTCTCGGAAGTCATCACATTACTGCGGCCTCGAACGGTGTTCTCAAAGGGGATCAGCGGTGCCGGGCGCTGGGCTGTGCGCTATTCCGATTTCGGCGAGCCGAGTTTCTGCACGGTGATCGCGGGCAGCTGCCGCCTTGCCGTGGATGGCCAGCCGGTGGTGACATTGGAAGCCGGCGATTTCATATTGCTGCCGGCGACGCCGGGCTTCACCATGTCGGGGTTCGAGCCGGTGGAACCTACATTCATCGATCCAAAAGTGGCGCCGGCCGCGACGGAGGAAGTGCGGCATGGGGCGCAGGAAGGCGAGCCTGACGTCCGGTTGCTGGGCGGATATTTCGTCTTCGATTCACCCGACAGGGATCTGCTGGTATCGATGCTGCCGGCGATGATCCATGCGCGCGGCGCCAAACGGCTTTCGGCCCTCGTGCAGTTCGTCGGCGAGGAAACAAGCGAACGCCGATCGGGGCGGGATCTCGTTCTGTCCCGCCTGGTTGAAATCCTCCTCGTTGAAGCACTGCGCTGGGGCGAAGGCGACGACGCGCCGCCGGGCCTTTTGCGCGGTCTCGGCGATGCAAGACTGGCGGAGGTGATGCGGCAGATTCATGGGGATCCCGCACGCGCCTGGACTATAGCCGAGCTTGCAAGGAAGGCAGCCCTGTCCCGCTCGTCCTTCTTCGACCGGTTCAGCCGTGCCGTCGGTCAGTCGCCGATGGATTATCTCATATCCTGGCGGATGGCGCTCGCCAAGGACATGCTCCGTCGCGGTGAATTCGACATTGCCGATATCGCCGAGCGTGTCGGCTACAAATCGGCCAGTGCCTTCAGCACGGCCTTCAGCCGCCATGTCGGAGAGCGGCCCGGACGCTTTGCGCGGATGCGGCCCGCCTGATGGGGCGGGCAAGCACTCGAGGCGCTACGCCGTGAACGCCGCGCTCATCAGCGTCTTCGTATAGGTCTCGCGCGGAGATTCGAAGATGGCGTCCGTCTCGCCTTCCTCGACGATCTTGCCGTTCTTCATGACCACGACATAGTCGGACATGGCCTTGATGACCGACAGGTCGTGGCTGATGAAGATGTAGGAGAGGCCGTGGGCCTTCTGCAATGTGCGCAGGAGGTCGATGACCTGGCCCTGCACAGAGCGGTCGAGCGCCGATGTCGGCTCGTCGAGAATGACGACGCGGGGTTTCAGGATGATTGCGCGGGCGATGGCGATGCGCTGGCGCTGGCCGCCTGAGAACTCGTGCGGATAGCGGTTGCGCGCCGCCGGATCGAGCCCGACTTCCTTCAAGGCCTCGATGGCGCGCTTGTCACGATCGGCGCGGCTGAGCTGCGGCTCGTGGACATAAAGCCCTTCGGTGATGATCTCGCCGACGGTTTGACGCGGAGAAAGCGACCCGTAGGGATCCTGGAAGACCAGCTGCAGCTGCCGGCGCAGCGGCCGCATGGCCGAGCGCCCGAAGTCGGAAATATTGGTCGCCCCGAACTGGTAACGCCCGCTGCTCGGCACCAGCCGCAGCAGCGCGCGGCCAAGCGTCGATTTACCGGAGCCGGATTCGCCGACGATACCGATTGTCTGGCCTTCCTTCAGTCGTATCGACACGCCATCGACAGCCCGGAAGACGCCAGCCGAAGAACCGAAAAGGCCGCCGCCAGTGACGTAATCGACCGCGACGTTCGCGCCCTCAAGAATGATCGGGGCGGTATCGGCGGGCGACAGCTTTCGTCCATGCGGCTCGGCCGCCAGCAGCATCTTGGTGTAGTCCGCCTGCGGGCGCTCGAAGATGTCGGCTGTCGAACCGGTCTCGACGACTTCGCCCCGGCGCATCACCGCGACGCGGCTGGCGAAATGCTTGACGATGCCGAGATCGTGGGTGATCAGGACGACCGCCATGCCGAACTTGGCCTGCAGCTTGTTCAGGAGATCGAGAATCTGCGCCTGGATGGTCACGTCAAGCGCGGTCGTCGGTTCGTCGGCGATCAGGATGTCGGGATCGTTGGCGAGCGCCATGGCGATCATGACGCGCTGGCGCTGGCCACCGGACATTTCGTGCGGATAACTGTCGATACGCCGCGCGGGATCGGGGATGCCGACCAGTTCCAGGAGTTCCAGCACGCGGGCGCGGGCTTGCTTGAACGAGCCGCCGCGGTGATGGACGATCGGTTCGGCGATCTGCCGGCCGATCGTGTAGAGCGGATCGAGCGAGGTCATCGGCTCCTGGAAGATCATGGTGATCTTGGCGCCGCGCACGGTGTTCAGCCCCTTCATCGGCAGGCCGATGAGTTCCTGGCCGCGATATTTGGCCGAGCCGGTGACCTTACCGTTCTTCGCCAACAGGCCCATGATGCCCATCATCGTCTGGCTTTTGCCGGAGCCGGATTCTCCCACCACTGCCAGCGTTTCGCCGGCCTTGATATCGAGATCGATGCCCTTGACCGCCTGCACGTCTCCGTCCGGCGTCGTGAAGGTGACCTTGAGGTCGCGGACGGCGAGAATTGTTTCCCGTTTATCGGTCATGTCAGCGGTCCTTCGGGTCGAGCGCATCGCGCAGGCCGTCGCCGGCGAAGTTCAGCGAGAAGAGGGTGAGGACGAAGAAGATCGCCGGGAAGATCAGAAGCCAGGGGGCGGACTGGATATTGTTCGCCCCTTCGGCGATCAGCGCGCCCCAGCTTGTCAGCGGCGCCTGGACGCCGAGGCCGAGAAAGGAAAGGAAGCTTTCGAGCAGGATCACTTTCGGCACGACGACGGTGACGAAGACGACGACGGGGCCGATCGTGTTGGGAATGATGTGGCGGCGGATGATTTGCCAGTCCGTCAGGCCGAGCGCCTGTGCCGCGCCGATGAATTCCCGCCGTTTCAGCGCCAGCGTCTGGCCGCGCACGATGCGCGCCATGTCCAGCCATTCGACCGCGCCGATGACGAGGAAGATCAGGATGAAGGATCGGCCGAAGAAGACCACCAGCACGACGACGAGGAAGACGAAGGGCAGCGAATAGAGGATTTCGACGAAGCGCATCATGACATTGTCGATGCGTCCGCCGATATAGCCCGACGTCGCGCCGTAGAGCACGCCGATGCTAAGCGAAACAAGGCTGGCGAGCAGGCCGACTGCGATCGAGATCTGGCCGCCGAGCATGACGCGGGCCATCAGATCACGGCCGTTGCTGTCGGTGCCGAACAGGAAATATTCGCGCGAAACGCTGCCGGTGAGCTTGAGCGTCTTGCCGTCATCCTCGGTCGCGACGACCTGCGTCGCGTCGAATTCGTTGGCCCGGTCGAAATAGCGGGTGGCGCGCGGATCGATCGGCTTGTCGGAGGTGACGGTCGCCGTGAAGGTCTGGCCCTCGACCGCAAATTCCTTGAGATCGACGCGGGCGCGCCCGGCAACGCCTTGCATGACGTCCTGCAGGCTCGATGCATCCGGCCGTGCCTCGAGGCTCGGCGGGATGGTCACATAGGACGGAAAGACCTGGTCATAACTGTGGCTGATGAAATAGGGGCCAAGGAACGAGAACATGGCGATCAGCGCCAGCACGACACAGCCCGCCATGGCGGCGCGGTTGCGGCGGAAGCGCATGGCAGCAAGCTGGAACAGGCTGCGGCTCTGCGTTTCGGGCGGCAGGGCGGCGGGGGTGAGGATATCAGTCATGGCGAACCCTCGGATCGAGAAGGCCGTAGAGAATGTCGACCAGAAGATTGAAGACGATGACGAAGATGGCGACGAGCACGACCGTGCCCATGACCAGCGTGTAATCGCGGTTGATGGCGCCCAGCACGAAATAACGGCCAACACCTGGAATGGTGAAGATCGTTTCGACGACGGCGGAGCCGGTGAGAAGGGCTGCCGCGCACGGGGCGAGATAGGACACGACCGGCAGCATCGCCGCGCGCATGGCGTGGGTGATGACGACGGTGCGGGCCGGCAGGCCGTAGGCCCGGGCGGTGCGGATATGATCGGTGTGCAGCGCCTCGATCATCGAGCCGCGCGTCAGCCGGGCAAAGACCGCCAGTTGCGGCAGGGCCAGCGCGATCATCGGCAGGATCAGGAAGCGCAACGAGCCATCGCCCCAGCTTCCGGCCGGAACCCAGGCCAGCGTGATGGCGAAGATCAGCGTCAGCACCGGGCCGACGACGAAGTTCGGCACGGTGACGCCGATGGTCGAGATCGACATGATCGCGAAATCGAGCGCGCTGTTTTGCCGGAGCGCCGCGATCGTGCCGGTCAGCACGCCGCCGATCAGCGCCAGCATCAGCGCATAGAAGCCGAGTTCCATCGAATAGGGCAGGCCCTTGCCGATCAGTTCGGCGACGGTGTTGTCCTTGTAGATGTAGCTCGGACCGAAATCGCCCGTTACAGCGTTGCCGATATAGGCGACGTACTGGTTCCAGAGCGGCTGGTCGAGGTGATAGGTGGCCATCAGGTTGGCCATGGTCTGCGGTGGCAGCGGACGTTCCAGGTTGAACGGACCGCCGGGGGCGAACCGCATCAGGAAGAAGGAGATCGTGACGACGATGAACAGGGTCGGCACGGCGCTCGCCAGGCGACGCAGGACAAAGGAGATCATGGTTTTTCTCTCTGGCCGGGACGCGCGGCAACCAGCGGTCGCCGCGCGTCAAAGTGCCGTTATTCGGCGATGCTGAGGAACTTGCTCAGGTGCTGGTTGGCAGCATTGTCCTGCCAGCCCTTGACGCGGTCCGAGACCAGCCAGAGTTCAGCCTGGCTGAGGAACGGCGCGATCGGCTGTTCCTTCATCAGCAGTGTTTCGGCGTCGTGGAGGATCTTCGCACGCTTGGTCGGATCGATTTCCTCGTAGGACTTCTTCATCAGGCCGTCGAACTCGGCGTTTTCGAAGTGGCCGTAGTTGAAGGTTTTGTTCGAACCAACGCTCAGCGCCAGGAAGTTTTCAGCGTCTGCATAGTCGGCTGTCCAGCCGGCGCGGGCGACGTTGAACTTGCCGCCTTCCTGCAGGTAGGCGTAGTGCGAGGATACGTCGAGGTTCACCAGCGACACTTCCGCGCCGAAGGTGTTCTTCCACATGTCGGCGACGGCGGTGGCGACGCGCTCGTGGTTCGGGTTGGTATTGTAGCGGATTTCGATCTTCAGCGGCTTGCCGCCTTCACCGTAACCGGCTTCCTTCATCAGCTTGAGGGCTTCATCCTCGCGATCGAGCTGTGACATGTCTGCGAAATCGGCCTTGCCCGGCTCATAACCGGCCATGCCGAACGGCACCATCGAATAGGATGGCAGCTGCGAGCCCGAGTAGATGTCCTTGGCCAGGAAGTCGCGGTCGACGGCCATGGAGAGCGCGCGGCGGACGCGAACGTCGCTATAGGGCTCCTGGCGGGTGTCGAAAGCGTAGTAATAGGTCGCGAGTGCCGAAGACACATGGACCTGTTCGCCATAGGCTTTCTTCAGGCGGTCGATCTGGTCGGCCGAGAAGTTATAGGCGAGGTCCATTTCCTTGGCTTCGAAGCGGCGGACCGAAGCGGCCTGGTCGTCGATCGGGTAGAAGATGACCTTGTCGATCTTGACGTTGGCGGCATCCCAGTAGGACGGGTTCTTTTCCGTCGTCAGCGTATCGTTGGGCGTGTGGGCGACGAGCTTGTAGGCGCCGTTCGACACCATCACGCCTGGCTTGACGAAATCGGCGCCATTCTTTTCGACGCTGGCCTTGGAGACCGGCAGGGCGGTCTGGTGGGCGAGCAGTTCGAGGAAGAAGGGGGTCGGACGCTCGAGCGTGATTTCCAGCGTCTTCTCATCGACGGCTTTCACACCCAGTTGGTCAAGCGGAACTTCGCCCTTGTTGACCTTTTCGGCGTTCTTGATCGGGAAGAGGATGTTGGCGTAGCCGGCGGCAGTCTTCGGATCTTCGACGCGCTTCAGCGAGAAGGCGAAGTCTTCCGCCGTAACCGGCGAACCGTCCGACCACTTGGCGTCGGCGCGCAGCTTGAAGGTATAGACGAGACCATCATCGGACAGGTCCCAGCTTTCGGCGGTGCCGGGCACGATCTTGCCGGAGGCGTCATAGATGGTCAGGCCTTCGTAGAGGTCCTTGAGGATGAACTCTTCGATGTTGATGGAGGTGTGGGCCTGGTCGAGCGTCTGCGGTTCGCCGGCATTGCCGCGGTGCAGGACGGTTTCGGCCAGCGCCGGGCTTGCGCCGATGAGAATCGATCCCAGCAGTATGGCTGTACGGAGGTTGAATTTTGCCAATGTCATTTTGTTCTCCTTCCCCTCTTTTAGGTTGTGAAGCGGCGAGAGAATGCCAATTTTCGGGCAAAGGCAAGGCTCTTTGTCATACCGTGAGGGCCGCTGCATGCATAACCGGCAGGTAACTATAGCGTCGCGGTTGCATTTCAATCGTGTCGCTTTTCGACCCGTTTGCGGTGGTCAGGCTATATCCGTCACCCGGCCATCACGGAGCGTGGCGCAAGATTGGGAATGATTTCCAGCACCTTACGTAATATGCATTCTTTTGGTTCAGGCGGGCGGAAAGGATCGTTCTCGGCAGACCCTTCAAGCTTTGGCGCCTGCATTCTCCAAACCTTTCGTGCATGATGCTCTGCTTTCAACCGAAAGCTGTTTCGAACTTTTTCTGAGAAAAAATGCATGAAAGTTTGTCCACAGCGGCCGATCTGTAACGTTACCGGTAACAAACCGAGGGTGTTTGCATTTTAGCGGCAGTTGCCAAACGTGGATCATCAATTAAGGTGCGGACAAATCCGTCCCGCATTCCCCAGGAGGGCTGGTCAAAAGACCGGTTGGCGTTTGCGGCGAGCAGTTCTGCTCAATCGGAGAATAACGGTGGCTGCCGCATAAGGGCGGCGCAAGAAACGGGAGACTTCTTGAATGGCATTGATCACCTTGCGTCAGTTGCTGGACCATGCGGCTGAACACAATTACGCCCTGCCTGCCTTCAATGTGAACAATCTTGAATATATCCAGGCTGTCATGCGCGCCGCCGATGCGACGGATTCCCCGGTCATCCTGCAGGCGAGCCGTGGTGCCCGCGCCTATGCCGGCGATGCGTTCCTGCGCCACCTAATCCTTGGTGCGGCGGAAGAATATCCGCATATCCCGGTCTGCCTGCATCTCGACCATGGCGACCAGCCGTCGACCTGCATCTCGGCGATTACCAACGGCTTTACCTCCGTCATGATGGACGGTTCGCTGTTGGCCGACGGAAAATCGATCGCCTCCTATGAATACAATGTCGGCGTCACCGCCGAAGTGGTGAAGATCGCCCACGCGGCCGGTGTCTCCGTCGAAGGCGAGCTTGGCTGTCTCGGCAACCTGGAAACGGGCGCTGGCGAGAAGGAAGACGGCCATGGCTTCGAAGGCAAACTGTCGCGGGACGAACTGCTGACCGATCCGGAACAGGCCTTCGATTTCGTCGAGAAGACCGGCGTCGATGCGCTCGCCGTCGCCATCGGCACCAGCCACGGCGCCTATAAGTTCACTCGCGCCCCGGATGGCGAAATCCTGTCGATCGACACGATCGCCAGGATCCACAAGCGCCTACCGAACACCCATATGGTCATGCATGGCTCGTCCTCGGTGCCGCAGGACTTGCAGGACCTGTTCAACGAATTCGGCGGCAAGATGAAGCAGACCTGGGGCGTTCCGGTACACGAGATCCAGAAGGCCATCCCGCTCGGTGTCCGCAAGGTCAATATCGACACTGACCTGCGTCTGGCCTTCACCGGCGAAATCCGCAAGCACCACCTGCAGCATCCCGATAATTTCGATCCGCGCAACTACCTGAAGCCGGCGACGGCGCGCATGGTCGAAGTCTGCAAGGAGCGTTTCATCGCCTTCAACGCTGCCGGACAGGCCTCGAAGATCCGCGTCATGCGCCTGCCGGACATGGCAAAGGCCTACGCCAAGGCTGCTTGACCATTGCATGTCGCGGGGGTTTCGTTCCCCGCCACATCTTGCCCCTGTGGGACGCTTGCAAATGGGCGAAGCCGCCTTCCGATCCGACGAAAGCGGCAAAATATGTTCACTCATGCAAGATTTATCCACCTGTGAATATGATTTGACCGGTAAAGCGCTTTACAATGCCGCCTGCCTTTGATTTGTCAGTGCGCATCATCATTGCGTTTGAGGGAAGAGAAACATGAAACTTCTGCGGTATGGGCCGATCGGCTCGGAAAAGCCGGGCGTTCTCGGCTCGGATGGCCAGATCCGGGATCTGAGCGGCGTGATCGCCGATGTCGGCGGTGCGGCGATCAGCGACATAGGCTGGGCGGATGGTCTCGATATCGACGGCCTGCCGGTTGTCGGAGGTTCACCGCGCCTTGGCGCATGTGTTGCCGGAACCGGCAAGTTCATCTGCATCGGCCTCAACTATGCCGACCACGCCGCCGAAACCGGCGCGACCGTTCCGCCGGAACCCGTCATCTTCATGAAGGCGACTTCGGCCATCGTCGGCCCGAACGACGACGTGCTGATCCCGCGCGGTTCGGAAGCCACCGACTGGGAAGTCGAACTCGGCGTCGTCATCGGCAAGAAGGCCAAGTATGTGTCGCAAGCCGATGCGCTCGATCATGTCGCAGGCTACTGCGTCATCAACGACGTCTCCGAGCGCGATTTCCAGACGAAGCGCGCCGGCCAGTGGACCAAGGGCAAGTCCTGCGACACGTTTGGCCCGACCGGCCCCTGGCTGGTGACGAAGGATGAAGTCGCCGATCCGCAGAACCTGAAGATGTGGCTGACGGTCAATGGCGTCAGCAAGCAGAACGGCTCGTCGAAGACGATGGTCTACGGTGTCGCGCATGTCGTCAGCTATCTCAGCCAGTTCATGACGCTGCATCCCGGTGATGTCATCTCGACCGGCACGCCGCCCGGCGTCGGCATGGGCTTCAACCCGCCGCAATATCTAAAGGCCGGCGATGTCGTCGAACTCGGCATCGAGGGCCTCGGCACGCAGAAGCAGACTTTCATCGCCGACGTCTGATCGTTGAAGCGATCTCGATGCGAGGGCGCGTGCTTCGGCATCGCGCCCTTCAGACTGCTGACAAACTCACAAGCCGATTGTTTGAGAATGCGGCAACCCCACTATCCCTCATCCTCGCCCTCGTGGCGGGGATCCAGTGACCCGACGTCTGTCGGGTCAAAAGACTCTTTCAGGCCAAGGACTTGGGCTGACTGGATTCCTGTGACGAGCACAGGAATGACTGAGAGGATGGTGGCTTCAGACGTCCCAAATAACGTCCGAAATCGCGGAAAGATGACTTTGTCAGCACACTGAAGGGCGCGTGCTTCGGCATCGCGCCCTTTTTGTTGCGCTTAGGTCTCGATCTTCAGCTTGACGCGATCGGCGGCAAAGCGGGTGCGGGCAAATTGCACCGGAACGCCGTCCGGATCGGCATTGATCGCCGTCGCCTCGATAACGATGGCGCCGGGCGACAGCCTGAGTAATGACAGCTCGTTGGCATCGGCATGCCGGGCGACGAGTTCCGTCGATACGCGCACATAGTCGGCGAGCCCCTCGGCCGCGAAGGCCTTGGTGATCGAGCCCAGTTGCGCAAAATGCTGGGCCATGCCCGGAAACCGCGCCTGCGGAAAATAGCTGGTGGAGCAGGAGACCGGCCGTCCATCGGCACTGCTGAGCGCTTCCACCTCTATGCATGGCATGCCGGGGGGAATGCCCAGCCCGGTCGCGATTTCCCCGGTCGCGGGCACGACGGCATGCGCCAGCAATCTCGCTTCGAGGTCGCGTGTCTGGTCGCTCAGACCCTGTGAAAAGCGGGTGCGGCGGGAGATTGGAAAGCTCAGGCGTTCCTTGCGCCGGACCATGGTGCCGCGCCCCTGGATGGCTTGGACAAGACCTTCCTCGGCCAAGGCCGCCAGCGCGCTCCTCACCGTATGGCGGTTGACGCCGAACTGGCCTGCCAGCATCATCTCGGGCGGAACCATGCCGGTCTTGTCGTATTCGCCATTGCTGATCGCAAGCCGGATCAGGTCGGCAATCTGCCGCCAGAGGGCAACCCCGGTCTGCCGCTCGACGGCTTTTTTCGAATTCATGTCACAGGCCCGTCATGTTCAAGTTCTAGAAGTGGGTTATCAGATGTATGGTTGTCTATATTAATAGACATTTCGGACGGAAAGCAATGGACGCGATCAGAGAAAAACGAGACGCCTCTGCGGATCAGCGCAAACGGACCATGGGCCTTCTGGCGCGTGCCACTGCTGCCGAGCTGCAGGCCGGTTGGCAGGCCGTCGAGCCGAAGCCGGAGGTGCATCCCGTGCGTGGTCCCGAAACGGGGCTGATCATGGTACGCGGCCGCGTCGGCGGTGGCGGCGATGCCTTCAATCTGGGCGAAGCGACCGTCAGCCGTGCCGCGGTGCGCCTGGCTTCGGGTGAAGTCGGCCATGGGCAGTTGCTTGGCAACGATCGGGAAAAGGCACGCCTTGCCGCCATCTTCGATGCACTCCAGCAGCGGCCGGAGCATCGGCAGACCGTCCTGCGGATGGTCGAGGCCATCGAGGGGCGGATCGAAGTCGAAGATCGCCTGCAGGCCGAACAAACGGCGGCGACGCGGGTCGATTTCTTCACCATGGTGCGGGGAGACAATTGATGGCTATCCAAAGCGAGCAACAGCGTGCCGCGACCGGCATCTATGCCGGCGCTTTCGCCGATCCGGTGTTCCAGTCCCAATCCGTATTCAAGGCGCTGATGGACGCCATGGCCCGGCCGGGCACGATCCTGTCGCTCGGTGCGGCCGCGGCTCCTCCGGCTCCGCTCGGCGCGGGTGCGGGTGCGATCGCGCTGACGCTCTGCGACGATGGAACACCTGTCTGGCTGAGCGCGGCGCTTGCTGCATCGACCGTTCCCGCCTGGCTGTCCTTCCATACCGGCGCGCCGTTGACGGATGTCCGGCCGGAAGCGCGATTCGTCTTCGTCGAGGCAGGTGGGTTGGTGCCCGGCTTCGACCAGTTCGCACTCGGCACCCAGGAATATCCGGATCGCTCGGCGACACTGGTCCTGGAAATCGCCGCGCTGCAGGGTGGTCTGGCCTTTACTGCGACAGGCCCCGGCATTCGTGACGAGGTCACCATCGCCCCGGTCGGCCTGCCCGACATCTTCCTGACGCTGTGGGATGAAAACCGGGCGATTTTCCCGCGCGGCGTCGATCTGATCCTCGTGGCGGGCACCGATATCGTGTGCCTGCCGCGCACCACCAAACTTCGCCGTCGGGAGGTCTGACCATGTATGTTGCCGTCAAGGGAGGCGAAGCCGCCATCGCCAATGCGCACCAGCTTCTCGCCGACCGCCGCCGTGGCGACCGGTCGCTGCCGGCGATTTCGATCGACCAGATCGTCGCCCAGCTCGGACTTGCGGTCGATCGCGTCATGGCCGAGGCCTCGCTCTACGATCGCGAACTGGCCGCGCTGGCCGTGCGGCAGGCGCGTGGCGACATGATCGAGGCGATCTTCATCCTGCGTGCCTATCGCACGACACTGCCGCGCTTCGGCATGTCCGTGCCGGTCGATACCGCCGCCATGAAGATCGAACGCCGCGTCTCGGCGACCTACAAGGATCTGCCGGGCGGCCAGTTGCTTGGGCCTACGTTCGACTATACCCATCGCCTGCTCGACCCGTCGCTGCTAACGGATGAGCCCGTCGCCGAACCGCTGCGCCGTCCGGTCGACGAGGGCTCGATGATGCGCGTCTCCGACATCCTGTCGGGCGAAGGACTGATCGAGGGCGATGGCCAGATGCCGCAGGACCACGTGCCGGGCGATCTGACGCGCGAGCCGCTTGAATTTCCGCTGAACCGCGACCTGCGCCTGCAGGCTTTGGCGCGGGGCGACGAGGGTTTCCTGCTGGCGCTCGCCTATTCGACACAGCGCGGCTATGCCCGCACCCATCCCTTTGTTGGCGAGGTCCGTATCGGCACGGTCGAGGTCGAGATGGATATTCCCGAACTCGGCTTTGCCGTCTCGCTCGGCCGTATCCAGGTGACCGAATGCCAGATGGTCAACCAGTTCCAGGGCTCGACCAAGACGCCGCCGCAGTTCACACGGGGTTACGGCCTCGTCTTCGGCCAGAGCGAGCGCAAGGCCATGGCCATGTCGCTGGTCGATCGCGCCCTGCGGGCGAAGGAATTCGGCGAGGATATCGTCGCGCCGGCGCAGGATGAGGAATTCGTGATTTCCCATTCCGACAACGTCCAGGCGACCGGCTTCGTCGAGCATCTGAAGCTGCCGCACTATGTCGACTTTCAGGCGGAACTCGATCTCGTGCGCCGCATGCGCGCCGAATATGAGACTCGCGCTGAGGCGGAGAAGACGGGCACGATGCGGGAGGCGGCGGAATGATCGAGGACATCTCCCACATGACCTTCGTCGTCCGCGATCTCGACCGGATGAGCGAAATTCTCGAAACCGTCTTCGGCGCCAGGGAAGTCTATGACAGCGGTGACAAGCCGTTTTCACATGCGCCGGAAAAATTCTTCATGATCGGCGACCTCTGGATCGCCATCATGGAAGGGGAAAGCCTGAACCAGCGCACCTACAACCACGTCGCCTTCAAGATCCGCGACGAGGATATCGACATCTACCTGGAGCGCATTGTCTCCCTTGGTCTCGATGTCATGCCGCCACGGCCGCGCATCGAGGGCGAGGGTAGGTCGATCTATTTCCACGACGCCGACAATCATCTGTTCGAGCTGCATTCCGGTACGCTGGACGAGCGGCTGGAAGCCTATGCGCGAATGCACGAGGCGGCAGAATGATGATTTCGTCACAGTGGGGCGGATCAATCGCTGCCGCCACCTCCGTCACCCCCGCCGCCGCAATCGCCACCACTGGAATCACTGCCGCAATGGCCCCCGACGTCGAAGATCACACCGGTTTCACCGCCGCCAGATGCAGCGGAACGGGCATTGCGCCTCTTGCCGGCATTATGGCCGGCGACTGCCAGCGTCAGCATAACAGGCGCCAGGATCATCAACATCACGACGCCAAAGCTGATGGTACCGGGCTCCATATCGCCTCTCCCATGTCCGTCTTCCGGTTCACAAGGTAATCGATCATGGCCGATCTTGCCACATACAACTTCGCCTATCTCGACGAACAGACCAAGCGGATGATCCGCCGCGCCATCCTGAAAGCCATTTCGATACCCGGCTATCAGGTTCCTTTCGCCTCGCGTGAAATGCCGATGCCCTATGGCTGGGGCACCGGCGGCGTGCAGGTAACGGCGGCGATCCTCGGCCCGAATGACGTGCTGAAGGTCATCGACCAGGGTGCCGATGATACGACCAATGCCGTGTCCATCCGCGCCTTCTTCCAGAAGGTCGCCAATGTGGCGGTGACGACGAAGACGCGCGAGGCGACGATCATCCAGACCCGCCACCGCATTCCCGAGGAAACGCTGAGCGCCGGACAGACGCTGGTCTACCAGGTGCCGATCCCCGAGCCGCTGCGATTCCTCGAGCCGCGCGAGACCGAGACCCGCAAGATGCATGCGCTGGAGGAATACGGCCTTATGCATGTGAAGCTTTACGAGGATATCGCCCGCAACGGTCATATCGCCACGACCTATGCCTATCCAGTCAAGGTCGAGGGCCGCTACGTGATGGACCCGTCGCCGACTCCGAAATTCGACAATCCGAAAATGCACCGCTCGGAAGCGCTGCAGCTGTTCGGTGCCGGCCGCGAAAAGCGCATCTATGCCGTTCCGCCCTACACCGACGTCGTCAGCCTCGATTTCGAGGATCACCCGTTCGAAATCCAGCATTTCGACAAGCCCTGCGCGCTTTGCGGTGCGGAGCACGTCTATCTCGACGAGGTGGTTCTGGATGACAAGGGCGGTCGCATGTTCGTCTGCTCCGATACCGACCATTGCGAGGACCGCCGCGAGCATGGCCATGCCGGCGAAATGCTGGCCCGGCAGGAGGCGGCGGAGTGAGCTTGGTAGATCAATCGGCATTGCGGCTGGCGCAGTTCTCCTCTTCTCCCCAGCGGGGAGAAGGTGGCGCGAAGCGCCGGATGAGGGGGGCCGAAGGCCACCTTCCTCTGGCTCCGGCTTCGCCTACGCCCACCTCATCGCCTCGCATCCGCTCGGCACTTCTCCCCGCTGGGGAGAAGAGGGAGTGTGCCGCAACCATCCGCCCAGAACAGCACCTCCCGCTCAGCATGGGATATCCATCATGACCGACACCCCCCTTCTCAAAGTCAACGATGTCTCGAAATTCTATGGCAGCCGCATCGGTTGCCGGAATGTCTCGTTCGAGCTCTGGCCCGGTGAAGTCCTGGCGATCGTCGGAGAATCCGGGTCGGGCAAGACGACGCTCCTGTCCTGCCTGTCCACGCGGCTCATGCCGAGTTCCGGGATCGTCGAGTATCATATGCGCGATGGCCAGTACCGGGATCTCGCCCGCATGGGCGAGGCCGAGCGGCGGTTCCTGATGAGGACGGACTGGGGCTTCGTCCACCAGAATCCGGCGGACGGATTGCGCATGACGGTCTCGGCCGGTGCCAATGTCGGCGAGCGGCTGATGGCGGTCGGCGACCGGCATTACGGTAATATTCGCGCCACCGCAGCCGACTGGTTGGCCCGTGTCGAGATCGATGAAGACCGGATCGACGACCAGCCGCGCGCCTTTTCCGGCGGCATGCGCCAGCGTCTGCAGATCGCCCGCAATCTGGTGACCTCGCCGCGTCTGGTCTTCATGGACGAGCCGACCGGCGGCCTCGATGTTTCGGTCCAGGCGCGACTTCTCGATCTGGTGCGCGGTCTCGTGCACGACCTCGGGCTGTCGGCCATTATCGTCACCCACGACCTCGCCGTCGCGCGTCTCCTGTCGCACCGGATGATGGTGATGAAGGACGGTCTGGTGATCGAGCAGGGCCTGACCGACCGGGTGCTCGACGATCCCCGCGAGCCCTATACCCAGCTTCTCGTGTCCTCGATTTTGCAGGTGTGATTATGCCGACGCCACTCGTCGTTTCCGAAGTCTTCAAGAGCTTCACCATGCATCTGCGCGATGGCATCACTTTGCCGGTCGTTTCCGGCGTCTCTTTCTCCGTAAAGAAGGGCGAATGCGTCGTGCTCGGTGGCCCGTCCGGCGTCGGCAAAAGCTCGATCCTGAAGATGCTCTACGGCAATTACGCCGTCGACAGCGGCCAGATCCTGATCGAGCATCAGGGGCACCTCGTCGATCTCGCCCATGCGGCGCCGCGCGCGGTGATGGAGGTGCGGCGCGATACATTGGGTTATGTCAGCCAGTTCCTGCGTGCCGTACCGCGCGTCTCGGCCCTCGATGTCGTCGCCGAACCGCTTCTGGCGCGCGGCGTGGCGCAGGCTGAGGCCCGCGAAAGAGCGTCCGATCTTCTGGCGAAGCTCAATCTGCCGCGCGAACTCTGGCAGCTGCCGCCGGCCACTTTTTCCGGCGGAGAGCAGCAGCGCGTCAACATTGCCCGCGGCTTCATCACCGATCACGCCATTCTTCTGCTCGATGAACCCACCGCTTCACTCGACGCAGTGAACCGCCGTGTCGTGGTCGGCATGATCGCCGCCAAGAAGGCCGAAGGCGTCGCCCTGCTCGGCATCTTCCACGACGAGGAAGTGCGCGACGCCGTGGCCGACCGCATTCTCGACGTCTCCGCATTTTCGCCGCGAAAGGCTGCCGCATGAGCCAGAAACTGACGGAAGAACCGACGATCCACCCGACCGCGACCGTCAATCAGTCGGTGCTTGGCCGTTACACGGAAATCGGCGATCGCTGCCGCCTCGATGAGGTCGAGTTCGGTGATTATTCCTATATCGAGCGTGACGGCTCGATCTGGTGCGCGACGGTCGGCAAATTCGCCAACTTTGCCGCTTCGGTTCGAATCAACGCGACCAACCATCCGACCTGGCGCGCGACATTGCATCACTTCACCTACCGAGCCTCCAATTACTGGCCGGATGCGGACATGGAGCAGGACTTCTTCGCCTGGCGTCGCAAAAATCGCGTCTTCATTGGGCATGATGTCTGGATCGGTCACGGTGCGACGGTCTTGCCGGGGGTCACCGTCGGCAATGGCGCGGTGATCGGGGCGGGTGCCGTCGTCTCGAAGGATGTCGCGCCCTACACGATCGTCGGCGGCGTCCCCGCCAGGCTGATCCGCGAGCGTTTCGGCGCCGATATTGTTGCGCGTTTTGAAAAGCTCGCCTGGTGGGACTGGGATCACGCCAAGCTGCGCGATGCGCTCGACGACTTCCGAATGCTCGATGCGGACGCCTTCCTCGTGCGTCACAATGCCTGATGAAATGCCACTGCAATCCCCGCGCCAGCGGGGATTGTGGACTGTAACAAAAACGACACCAATCTGACATTCCCCCTTCATCAAGCAGCTTTAAGGCATGTCTCGTACCGATGACCGGTGCGGCTGCCAGAGGACGACTGCCCATGTTTCAGCTGAAGAATGTAACGCGTCAGTTCGGCAAGAAGATTGCCGTCGATTCCGTTACCTTCGACATCCCGCAGGGCCAGATGGTCGGCATTATCGGTCGTTCCGGCGCCGGCAAATCGACGCTGCTGCGGATGATAAACCGCCTCAACGACGTCTCGTCAGGCTCCATTCATTTCGGCGATCTCGAAGTCTCGTCACTGCGCGGCGCGCCCCTGCGCAGCTGGCAGCGCGATTGCGCCATGATCTTCCAGCAATTCAACCTGGTGCCGCGCCTCGACGTGCTGACCAACGTCCTGCTCGGACGTCTCAATCATCGCTCCACGGTTCTCAGCATCCTCAACATGTTCACCCGCGAAGAGCGGATCATGGCAATCGGCGCGCTGGAGCGGCTCGGTATCGAGCAGACGGCGCTGCAGCCGGCCGGCACGCTTTCGGGCGGCCAGCAGCAGCGCGTTGCGATCGCGCGGGCCTTGATGCAGCAGCCGAAGATGCTGCTCGCCGATGAGCCGATCGCCTCGCTCGACCCGCTGAACGCCAAGATCGTCATGGATGCGCTGCGCGACATCAACGAGCGCGATGGCATTACCGTCGTCACCAACCTGCATACGCTGGATACGGCGCGCAATTACTGCGAGCGCATCATCGGCATGGCGCATGGCCGTGTCGTTTTCGACGGTCAGCCGCAGGACCTGACGGCCGCCGCCGTCGCGGAAATCTATGGTTCGGGCGCCGATCTCGACGAGTCGATGACCTCCACCAGCATCAATATTCCTGCCGCGCAGGACAATACGAAATCCGCCGGCCTTCAGCCGCTGGCACTGGCCGGCCTTTAAAAGGCGTCCGGGATCGAGAGCCCGCGTCAAGGGCAGATGTTTTAACCGAATGTGAGCCGGCTAAATCCGGATAACAGGAGAAGACCCATGTTGAAGAAAGCACTTTTGGGCGCCGTTGCGCTCCTCGGCCTGATGGGCCAGGTTCAGGCCGAAGACCTCAAGGAATTCCGCGTCGGCATCATCGGCGGCGAGAACGAAGCCGACCGTCTGCGCAACTTCCAGTGCCTCGGCGATCACCTGAAGACCGCCCTGAACGTCGAGAAGGTTTCCTTCTTCCCGGCCGCAGACTATGACGGCGTCATCCAGGGCCTGCTCGGCGGCACGCTCGATTTTGCCGAACTCGGCGCTTCCGGCTATGCCAAGATCTATCTCGCCAAGGCCGACGCCGTCGAGCCGATCCTGACGACCGAGCAGACCGACGGTTCGACCGGCTACTACTCGATCATGGTTGCCCGCAAGGACAAGGGCTTCACCAAGATCGAAGACCTGAAGGGCAAGAAACTCGGTTTCGCCGACCCGGACTCGACCTCGGGCTACCTGATCCCGAGCGTCACCCTGCCGGAAACGATCGGCATGCCGGTCAAGGAATTCTTCGCTGAAACCGGTTTCGGCGGCGGTCATGAAAACCTCGTTCTCGAAGTCCTGAAGGGCACGTTCGATGCCGGCACGACCTTCGGTTCGGGCATTGGCGAGTTCAAGGAAGGCTACACCTCCGGCAACCTGCGCAAGATGGTCGACAAGGGCATCCTCGACATGAACGACCTGGTCGAGCTGTGGCGCTCGCCGCTGATCCCGAACGGCCCGACGGTGGTCCGTTCCTCGCTCAGCGCTGACGTGAAGGCCAAGTTCAAGCAGTTCATGCTTGACCTGCCGAAGACCGACGCAGCCTGCTTCGCAGCTGTCGAAGGCGGCGACTACAAGGGCTTCGTCGAAGTCAACGCCGACTTCTACAAGCCGATCATCGACGCCCGCAAGGCAACGATTGGCGGCTGATGTCGTCTGAATCAAAAGCGCTGGCCGGCGATCCTGGCCAGCGTTTTCTCGTCTGAACGGGCCTCGGGACAGGATGTCCATCGAGGCCACCCCGTGCCGGAGCTTCCATGGCCATCTCAGCGCTTTCCCCGACCCTGAGCGACAATGGAGCAGTGGTCGAACGCCACTGGCAGGAGCTCAATCTCCGCCGCCGCACGTATACGTTTCTGGGCCTTGCGCTTCTTGCCGTGGCACTGTCCGGCTCGCTCTGGTTCGCCAATGCCACCAATGCCGGCAAGTTCTTCGACCGGCTTCCCTATTTCTTCGATTTCGTCGGTGACCTCGTGCCGCGCGACGGTGCGGAAATCGGGCGCGCATTGTTCGACCTGCCGTCACCCTACGACGATGGCAGCCTGAAATACAATTATCCCGAGGGCCGGGTCTATCTGACGGACACGATCTACGTGCCCGAATATTTCTACAAGATGTTGGAAACGCTGAATATTGCAATCTTCTCCACCATCTTCGGCATGTTCTTCGGCTTCATCCTTTGCTTTTTCGCGGCGCGCAACATGATGCCGAACCCCTGGGTGCGCGGCATCGCCAGGCGCTTCATGGAAATCCTGCGCGCCTTTCCGGAAGTTGTGATCGCCGGCTTCTTTTTGGCCATCCTCTCGCTTGGGCCGATCCCGGCCATGATTGCGGTATCGATCCACACGGTCGGCGCGCTCGGCAAGCTGTTCTTCGAGGTTGTCGAGAACGCCGATATGCGACCGGATGAGGGCCTCAAGGCCGCCGGTGGCAACTGGATCGAGCGCGTCTGGTTCGGCATCGTGCCGCAGGTCCTGCCGAATTTCATGAGTTATTTCCTGCTGCGTCTCGAAATCAACGTGCGCGCTTCGACGATCATCGGTGCCGTCGGCGGCGGCGGTATCGGTGAGCCCTTGCGTCTGTCGATCAGTCAGGGCCATGAGGCAAAGACGCTCGCCATCATCATTCTCCTGTTCACGACGATCATCGCCGTCGATCAGTTTTCCGCATGGCTTCGCCGTCGCCTCGTCGGCGATCAAGCCTTCCAGCTCGCGCAGTAAGGGGCCGATCATGACCACAAGCACCCTGATGAGCGCCGCCGAGATGGAAGCCATCGCCGCTCGCCACCCTCAGCTCCTGAAGGGTTCCGCAAGCAAGCGCGTCCGTTCCGTGCTGATCATCGCCGGCATCGCGCTCTACATGATCTACAGCTGGTGGTTCTTCTCGATCGGACAGGTCCTCACCAACGCCAATTGGGGCATTGCCGGCAGCTATCTCGCCGATTGGGTCTCCTACGAGGTGCGTCCCGATATCAGGATTGCCAAGGACGGCGCGATGCAGGTCGTCTATCCGCGTTTCTCACCGCTCGGCCCCGATGCCAAGCCGGACTGGGTGACGATCGAGACCAAGATGATGGAGCGCTCTGTCGATGCGCCGGCCGCCGCGCAGCAACAGCCGCAGGCGAAGAAATCCGCCTTCAGCTTCATGGCGCCGAATGCCGCCGTTGCCGGTTCGGGCACCGAGGCCGCCGCCGCAACGGAGACCCGCACAGAGGAAGTCGTCAGCCGCGCGACCGTCCGCTTTGGCGGGGCGGCCAGCATCGAAGTTGTCGATGGCAAGGTGACAGCCGTTTATGACGGCCAGACATTCCTGATGCGGCTCGATCCGGCCAAGGGTGTGGAGCCTGAAGGTGCGCTGCCGGCATGGGCGACGCAGAAGCGGCCTGGCGAAAAGATTCAGCTTGCTTTCGGCATGACTGGCTGGGCCGAAGTCGATGTCGAGAAGGTCAGCATTCACAACCGCTTCCCAGGCTGGGCCAATTTCATCTTCGATACCAACTCGCCCTTCTTCAACAAGTCCTTCGGTGAGGTCATGAGCCTGATCACCACGGGCGACCGCATCGATCCTGCCCTGTCCAACCTGGCACTCGCCTGGGATAACATTCTCTACAATTCCGAATGGCAGCATCTCGATGTCTGGACGAAGCTCTTGCAGACCATCGTCATGGCCTTCGTCGGAACGCTGTTTGCTTCGGTCATCGCCTTCCCGCTCTGCTTTCTGGCAGCCCGCAACATCACCCGCAACGGCGTTCTTAACCAAGTGACGAAGCGGCTGTTCGATTTCCTGCGCTCCGTCGACATGCTGATCTGGGCGCTGTTCTTCACGCGCGCCTTCGGCCCCGGACCGCTCGCCGGCATGTCGGCGATTTTTTTCACCGATACCGGCACGCTCGGAAAGCTCTATGCCGAGGCGCTGGAGAATATCGACGACAAGCAGCGCGAAGGCGTCAAGTCGGTCGGCGCCGCGCCGCTCGCCGTACAGCGTTTCGGCGTGCTGCCGCAGGTCCTGCCGGTCTTTGCCAGCCAGGCGCTCTATTTCTGGGAATCCAACACCCGCTCGGCCACCATCATCGGCGCGGTCGGCGCCGGCGGTATCGGTTTGAAGCTGTGGGAAGCGATGCGGACGAATTCCGACTGGGAAAACGTCGCCTACATGGTTATCCTGATTCTCATCGTCGTGTTCATCTTCGACAGTGTTTCCAACGCCCTGCGTTCGCGTCTCATGGGCCAGAAAACACATTGAAAAATGGGGGCGGATCTCCGCCATTCATCACGATAATGTCATGAAAAGGGGGTAGCGACGGCGTCACATCGGCACCGTCCGATCATCGCTCCCGTGACATCTCTGCAGGGAATGACCAGTGCGCTACGCATTTTATATATCACCCGACCAGGACTCGCCGCTGACCGCCGCGGCAGAGCGCTGGCTGGGCGCAAACCCGTTCACGGGAGAGACCCGAGACCTTGAGCCGCAGGGTGACTTCAGCGCCGCGGAACTCACCGCGCTCACCGCCGATCCCCGCCGCTACGGATTTCATGGAACGCTGAAGGCGCCATTCGAACTTGCCCCTGGTGTCAGCGAATCAGAACTACTCGACGCGTTCGAAGCCTTCAGCGAGAGTTTTGTTGCGTTCCGCATTCCGGAGATGGTTCTTGGGCAGCTAGGCCCGTTCTTCGCGCTGGTACCCGCAACGACTTGTCCCGATCTGCAGGCATTTGCGGATGCCACTGTGCGGCATTTCTCGCGCTTCCGGGCACCTTTGTCCGAGGCCGATATTGCGCGCCGCAAGCCGGAAACGTTGAGCACGCAGATGCGCAGCAATCTGTTCGACTGGGGCTACCCCTATGTCTTCGAGAGCTTCCGCTTTCACATGACGCTGACCGGCCAGGTTCCTGTCGAGCGGCAGGCCGCGATGAAAGCCCTTCTGGAGCAGGAATTCGCGCCCTTCATCGGCCAGCCGATGGATGTCTCCACACTCGCCTTGTTTGTCGAGCCCGCGCGCGGCGCTCCCTTCACTGTCCACTCGCTTTTGCCGCTTGGCGGCACGTCCAAACGAAAGATCGCCTGACATGACCGCTGAAACCGTTCTTTCCAATGCCCGTATCGTGCTCGAGGACAGGGTCCTCCACGGTTCGGTGCAGATCCGCGACGGCAAGATTGCCGACATTTCGGAAGGCGCCACAGTCACCGGCGAGGATTTTGAAGGTGACTTCCTGATTCCGGGCCTGATCGAACTGCATACCGACCATCTTGAGGCCCATTATTCGCCCCGCCCCGGCGTGCGCTGGCTGAAGATGGCGGCGATCCAGGCGCATGATGCGCAGGTGGTCACCTCCGGCATCACCACTGTCTTCGACTGCCTGCGTATGGGCTCGGATGAGGATGGCGGCTTCGAGCAGGGCGAAATGCGTGAAATGGCGGATGCGCTGGCCTTGGCCTCCAAGGAAAATCGTCTGCGCGCTGACCACCGCATTCATCTGCGTTGCGAGGTCTCGACCGACAACGTTCTCGCCCATTTCGTCGAGTTCGAGGACGATCCGCTGGTCGGTCTCGTCTCGCTGATGGACCACGCGCCGGGCCAGCGCCAGTTCCAGACGATGGAGCAGTACACGCTTTACTACAAGACCAAGCGCGGGCTCTCCGATGAGGCCTTTGCCGCGTTCTGCGAGCGCCAGCAGGCGCTGTCGGCCAAATATGCC
Organism: Rhizobium sp. Leaf453; assembly: GCF_001425605.1. GTDB lineage: Bacteria > Pseudomonadota > Alphaproteobacteria > Rhizobiales > Rhizobiaceae > Pararhizobium. The sequence goes on from NZ_LMRG01000027.1 coordinate 254,623, forward strand.
GGCCCGCACCGCACCGAGATCGCCAAGGCTTGCGCGGAGCGCGGCATCACCATTGCCAGCCATGACGACGCGACGCTTGCCCATGTCGAGGAATCCGTCGGTTTCGGTATCAAGCTTGCGGAATTCCCGACCAGCTTCGAGGCGGCCGAAGCCTCGCATGCGGCCGGTCTCAGCGTGCTCATGGGGGCTCCGAATATCGTTCGCGGCAAGTCGCATTCCGGCAACATCGCTGCCCGCGATCTCGCCAAGCGCGGCGTGCTCGACGTTCTGTCCTCCGACTACGTGCCGTTCAGTCTGATTCACGCTCCCTTCCTGCTGGCGGACGATGTGGAGGCCATCAGCCTGCCACAGGCGCTTGCCATGGTTACCGCGACGCCGGCCCGCACGGTCGGACTCGATGATCGCGGCCGGATCGCGGTTGGCCTGCGCGCCGATATCGTCCGCGTCCAGCGCGAGGAAGGCATTCCCGTCGTTCGCTCCGTCTGGCGCGAAGGCCGGCGGGTCGCCTGATGCTGGGTCGGACGACGGACCAGCCGGGCGCGATCGTCGTCGTCGTCGGCCCGAGCGGTGCCGGCAAGGATAGCGTCATCGGCTTCGTAGCGCGACATTTCGAGGGGCACGACGATATCGATTTCGTTCGCCGGGTCATCACCCGTCCATCGGATGCCGGAGGCGAGGATCACGAGAGCGTTTCGGGTGAGGATTTCGACACGCGTCTTGCCGCCGAAGATTTCGCCGTCGCCTGGCAGGCGCATGGATTGAAATACGGCATTCCACGACAGGCGCTGGATCGGGTCCGCGCCGGGCGCATCCTGATCGCCAATGGCAGCCGCGCGGCGCTAGGGCAGTTCCGGCAAGTGTTTCCGCGCGTCGCGGTGGTCAACATCACCGCTTCGCCGCAGGTTCTGGCAAGCCGGCTTGTCGCGCGTGGCCGCGAGAGCGAGCAGGATATCCTCAACCGCCTGCAGCGGCAGGTGCCGGACATCTTCGAGGAACCGGATGTGACCACGATCGACAATAGCGGTCCGCTCGACGTGGCGGGTATGCGGTTCGCGACCCTTGTCGCCGGATTGCAGGGCATGTCATCGGAAGCCGTTCAGGGCTGAACGTCATCGCGCATCACAGCGCGTTGTCGAGAAAGTACCACTGGTCGAGATTGGCGCGGACGATCGGCTCGATGATGGAATTGAGCAGGACGACATCGTCGACAATGCCGGCCGCAGGCTCCCGCTCCGGCAGGGTGACGGGTTGGAGGGCAAAGGCCTCGAACCGGGCGCCTTCCTTGCGCAGCACATAACAGGGGCAGATGGTGGCGCCGGTCAGTCGCGCCAGCCGCGCTACGACCGCGAGATTGCCCTCCAGATGCGGCTTGCGGCCGAAAAAGGGGCCGCGGATCTTTCCGGCAAACCCTTCGTCGCAGAACACCGAAATGACGCCGCCGTCCTTCAGGATGTTGATCGCAGGGCGTATGCCGTCCTTGCCGGGCGGCAGCAGGCCGTACCCCACCTTCAGCCGCACGCGTCGGGCAATCCAGGCCTGGGCGCGGCCGGCCGGTGGCGTGTAATTGGCGGAGGGTGCGAGGCCCAGCCAGACGAGCTTGGGCGCCAGCAGTTCCCAATTGCCGAGATGCAGGCAGGCAACAATCACCGGGCCACGCTTGTGGGCCTCGACGAAGTTTTCCATGCCATGCCAGGTGACGCGATCGGGCGATGCGGCCAGCCGCCGGACGATGGAGAACTCCGTCATGATGCGGCCCTGGTTGCGCCAGCTTCGCTTGAGGATGTCTTCCCGCTGTTCTTCTGTTGCATCCGGCAGAAGGTGCCTGAGGTTGTTGCGGGCCTTCTTGACGCCCTTGCCGTACCAGCGCGGAATGGCGAAGGTGCCGAGCCAGGCGCCGGCGGCCGAACACCATTCGGACGGCATGGCCTTCAGGCCGAAATGGACGGTGAGATCGAACAGGTTCTCGAGATTGCCGCTGACATGATAGCGGAACGCCTTCTGCCGCCGGTCGCGGCCGGCGAACAGATCGGTCAGCGGTGGCGCGGCTGGCGGGCTGTAGACCCATGCCTGCCTCTTGATTGCCGCCGTCTGCTTCGGGCGCTCCGTCATCGGCTCACGCCCTGTCACGCCGATGCAGTGTCACCGGCAATCCGCCGCGCGGCCGGAGCGTCAGGCGGCATTGCGGCTCGACCTTGGCGCCTTCCGCGACCCTGACCCGGAAGCGCTGGGCCAGGATGGCGAGGCAGAGGATCGCCTCGTTGAGACCGAACTGAAGTCCCGGGCAGACACGGGGACCGCTGGCAAAAGGTATATAGCTGTAGGGGATGGCCTTGCCACCGTTCATGAAGCGCTCCGGCTTGAACAGGTGGGCGTCCTGAAAGAACGCTTCCGTCCGGTGCAGGAGCCAGGGCACGATCAGGATAAGGGAGGCCGGCTTCACGTCGATATCGCCAATCCGGTCGGTTTCCTTTGCCTGGCGTGCCAGGATCGGCACCGGCGGATAGAGCCGCAGAGTTTCCTCGATTACCGCGCGGCACCATTCGAGTTGGGGAATGTCGTCAAGGGTCGGCACACGGTTGCCGCAGACACGGTCGATCTCTTCGTGGATGGCCGCCTCAACCCATTGGGCGCGCGAGAGGAGATACCATGTCCATGTCAGCGTGGCCGCCGTCGTCTCATGGCCGGCCATGAAGATGGTCGCGGCCTCGTTGCGCAGCGCCACGACGTCGAGCTTCAGCTCCGGGTTTCGCTGCTGGCGGCGAACCAGGAGCTCGACCATGGAATTGTCATCGCCGCGCCCGGCGAGATGATCCTCGACCACCGTGTCGATAATGCCGTGGATGCGTGACACAGAACGGCGCAGCTTTGGTGTGCGCAGAACCGGCAGGCCCTCGTCGAAACCGAGGAAGTAGCCGATGTTGATGGAATCGATCAGCGACTGATAACTCTCGAAACCCTCGGTGACAGCCTGTGCGCCCTCTTCGCCGATATCGTTGCCGAAAACGCTGCGCGCAATGATCTCCGCCGTCAACCCGGCCATTTCGTAGAGTGCATTGACCGTGGCGCCTTCCGGCATGGCGCTCCAGCGCTCCGCCAGTTCCGTAGCGGTGTTTTCCATGATCTTGCCGAACATCGGCAGACGGTTCTTGTGAACGATGTCGTTGACCAGCGGGCGGCGCTGCTTCCAAGTCTCGCCATCGGAAATGAAGAGGCCGTCACCCAGCAGGAATTCCAGTGCACGCCGCATCTGCGGCGTCTTGCGCTCGAAATTCTCGTGGCGTTTGGCCACCACGTAGCGGATCGCATCCGGAGAATTGACGATGACGAGTTGCCGCCCCAGGAGCTTCATCGACGTGACGCGGTCGGTATAATCTTTCTTGCGCCACACAGACAGGAAGTCATGGCGGGCCTGAAGCATCAGTTGCAGCGACGCGCCCGGTTTTCCCTTGTAGAAATCGGCATGCGCTGGCTCGAAGCTTTGTTTCCTCAGCTTCTCAACGATCTGTGTGGACTGCCGCAGATTGAAAAACATGCTTCATTTCCGTCAGGCGAGGCGCAACGCGCGGCAGGCCGTGTGTCGGGCTATCGGATAGCAGTAAAATCCGGCGGTGCAAAACGCTTTCGACATGAAAAACCCCGCCGTTGAAACGGCGGGGTCGCATAAATGCACCAGCAATACGTGTATGATCAGCGCAAGTCGGCGCAGGCTGTGGTGATCCGCTGCAGCGCGTCGCGCAGTTCGGTTTCCGAGGTCGCATAGGAGATGCGGAAGAACGGCGACAGGCCGAAAGCCGAACCGGGGACGACGGCAACATTGGCATCGTCGAGCAGATAGGCGCAGAAGTCGCTGTCGGTCTCGATGCGCTTGCCGCCGGGTGTCGTCTTGCCGAGAATGCCGGCACAGCCGGAGAAGGTGTAGAACGCACCTTCCGGCACGCGGCAATCCAGACCTTCAATGGCGTTGAGGGCGGAGACCACTAGGTCACGGCGACGCTGGAAGCTGGCGGTGCGCTCCTTCAGGAACTCCTGAGGACCGTTCAGCGCTGCGACGGAGGCCGCCTGGCTGACCGAGGACGGGCAGGATGTCGACTGGCTCTGCACCACCGCCATGGCCTTGATCAGGTCACGCGGGCCACCGGCATAGCCGATGCGCCAGCCGGTCATGGCATAGGCTTTCGACACACCGTTCACGGTGAGCGTCCGGTTCTTCAGCGCCGGCTCCAGGGCTGCCGGGGTGACGAATTTGAAGTCGGCGTAGACAATGTGCTCGTACATGTCGTCGACCAGCAGCCAGACATGCGGATACCGGAGAAGTACGTCGAGCAGCGGGCGATAGTCTTCTGCGCTGTAGGCGGCGCCCGAGGGGTTGGACGGCGAATTCAGCATGACCCAGCGGGTTTTCGGCGTGATCGCCGCTTCCAGCTGTTTGGCCTTCAGTCGGAAACCGGCGGAAGCATCGCATTCGATCAGCACCGGCTTGCCCTCGGCGATCTCAACGATATCCGAATAGGAGGTCCAGTAGGGCGTCGGAATGATCACTTCATCGCCGCGGTTCAGCGTCGCCATCAGCGCGTTGAAGAGGATCTGCTTGGCGCCGGTCGCAACCGTGATCTCGTCCAGCGCATAGGAAACGCCGTTTTCGCGGGAAAACTTGGCCTGGATCGCGGCCTTGAGTTCCGGCGTGCCGTCGAGAGCGGTGTATTTGGTCTGGCCCTTCTGGATGGCTTCCCATGCGGCCTGCTTGATATGGTCCGGTGTGTCGAAATCCGGCTCGCCGGCGCCGAGAATGATCACCGGCTTGCCCTCGCGCTTCATAGCTTGAGCCTTGGCGCCGATTTTCAGGATCTGCGAGACGCCGATCGTGGAAATCCGCGAGGCGGGCACAAAGCCCGCCTCCTCGATCTTGGTGCTGATAGTCATGACCGGTGCCTTTCGATCTTATTCGATGTCAAACGAGACGCCCTGTGCCAGCGGCAGGGCCTTCGAATAGTTGATCGTGTTGGTGGCACGGCGCATGTAGGCCTTCCAGGCGTCGGAACCGGATTCGCGGCCGCCGCCGGTTTCCTTCTCGCCGCCGAACGCGCCGCCGATTTCAGCGCCTGACGTGCCGATGTTGACGTTGGCGATGCCGCAGTCCGAACCATCCGGCGAGAGGAAGCGCTCGGCTTCCTGCAGGTCGAGCGTGAAGATCGAGGACGACAGGCCGGCGCCAACCGCATTGTGATCGGCAACGGCGGCGTCGAAGTCCGAATACTTCATGACATAGAGGATCGGGGCGAAGGTTTCTTCGGTCACCGGGCCGTCCTGCTTCGGCATTTCGACGAGTGCGGGCTTCACATAGTAGCTGTTGGCGTGGCCGAGATCGACGCGATCGCCACCGGTGATCGAGCCGCCATGTGCCTTGGCTTCCGACAATGCCTTCTGCATCGCGTCGAAGGCGAGCTTGTCGACCAGCGGGCCGACCAGTGCAGTGGATTCCAGCGGGTTTCCGACCGAAACGCTCTGATAGGCCTTCTTCAGACGCGGAACCAGCTGATCGTAGACACTGTCATGGACGAACAGGCGGCGCAGCGTCGTGCAGCGCTGGCCGGCGGTGCCCATAGCACCAAACGCAATTGCGCGCAGTGCCATGTCGAGATCGGCCGACGGGCAGACGATGCCGCCATTGTTGCCGCCGAGTTCGAGGATGGCGCGGGCAAAGCGCTTGGCAAGGCGCGGACCGACATCGCGGCCCATCCGGGTCGAGCCGGTCGCCGATACGAGTGGAACCTTCGGATGGTCGACCATGACTTCACCGATGGTGCGGTCGCCGATCAGAACGGCGGTCAGGCCTTCCGGCGCATCGCCGAAGCGGGCGAGCGCCTTTTCAAGGATAGCCTGCGATGCAAGCGCGGTGAGCGGGGTCTTTTCGGACGGCTTCCAGACGACGGCGTTGCCGCAGACGAGCGCCAGCGCGGTGTTCCAGGACCACACGGCAACCGGGAAGTTGAAGGCGGAGATGACGCCGATGACGCCGAGCGGATGCCAGGTTTCCATCATGCGGTGGCCGGGGCGCTCGGTGGCGATGGTGAGGCCGTAAAGCTGGCGGGAGAGGCCGACCGCGAAATCGCAGATGTCGATCATTTCCTGCACTTCGCCGAGGCCTTCCGACGGGATCTTGCCGGCTTCGATCGAGACGAGGCGGCCGAGGTCGGCCTTGTGGGCGCGCAGTTCCTCGCCGAGCAGGCGGATCAGTTCGCCGCGCTTCGGCGCCGGAACCAGACGCCAGGCGCGGAACGCCGCATCGGCCTTTTCGATCTTCGCGGCAGCTTCAGCAGCCGAAACCGTTTTCAGGCTGGCGATCTGTTCGCCGGTGACCGGCGAAAACGATGCCATGTCGCCGCCCGTGTAAAGGTCCTTGGAAACGCCGAGCTTTTCCAAGAGGGCAGCGGTTTCCTGAACGACATTCACCGTCTTCGTTGCAATGTTCATCTGAGCAAACTCCCGTTTCTTGTCTGAAAGGACTATCCGAAGCGCACCGTGCCGAGGGCTCCCGGCGAGGTGATAGCTTTGAGGCCCTGGGCCAAGTCCTTGATCTTCTGTTGCGTATAGAGGTCGTAATAGGCCTGGTTCTTGCGGCCGATGGCATGTTCGGCACTGAAACTGCCGTTGAAATCCTGAACCGCGATGGCGAATACCCAGTCGCGCAGGCGCTGTTCGAAAGCCTTGTCCGATGCCGAGGCGCTGTCCTTCGGCACCACCAGATTGAAATGCACGCCGCCATCGCCGATATGGCCGAAATCGCAGATCGTCACGTCCGGAAAGACTTCCGGCATTTCAGCCTTCATCCGGTCGCAGAAGGCCATGATATCACCTCTGCGGAAGGAAAGATCAAACGCGATCAGTTTTCCCGAATGCTTGACACCTTCCGACAGCGCATGCCGCAAGGCCCACATTTCATGAGCCGGACCGACAAAGGCGTCGGCGAGCGGCGCGTCCTCGGTTTCCCAGATTTCGGCAAGCACTGTTTCCAGAACGGCGTCCAGCGACTGTTCGCCCTCGCGCGGCGCCCAGGTGCGGGAGATTTCGGCGAGGATCACATAGTCAGGCACATTGCCGCCTTGGAAAGGGTTCTTCAGCGACGGGACATGATCGAGCGCGGCGACAATCGAATTTCTGGAAATGCCCTCGAAAGCGGAAAGATAGGCGCCGAGGCGGTCTTCCATGGCCCTTAGCAGCGGCATGACATGGGCGCCGCTCGACGGCACCAGATAGGCGGTCGCCACCTGCTTCGGCAGGGCCTCAAGGTTCAGCACACATTCGGTGATGATGCCGAAGGCGCCGGAGGTGCCGATGAAGGCATGCTTCCAGTCGATGCCGGTATTGTTCTTGCGAAGCTCCGACGTCAGGTCGAGCACGGTGCCGGCCTCGTCGGCCAGAACCACCTTGATGCCCAGCGTGTTGCGGCGCACGTCACCATATTTCAGGAAGCGCGAGCCGCCGGTATTGGTGGCCAGCATGCCGCCGAGACGCGGATCGGCGCCGAGATCGATTGGAAAGAACAGTCCGTGTTTTTCGAGTCTCTGGTTCACGTCCGAAAGCCGGAAGCCGGCATCGACGGTGAGCGACCGGTTGTCGAGATCGAGTTCGAAGCGCTGCGTCATCCGGTCGAGGCTCAGCACCGCCTGCGTCGCCGTCGCATCCGGCGTCGAGCCAGAGACGAGGCCGGTATTGCCGGACTGCGGGATGAGCGCGATTCCGTTCCGTACGCACCAGGCAACGGCGGCCGAGACTTCTTCCGTCGTCTGGGGGCGCAGCACGATCGCGGCGCGGCCTTCGTCATAGCGCGCACCGGTCTGATAGGTAGCCATGTCCGCGTCCCCGGCGACAAGACCCTTGTCTCCGAGAATGGCTCTCAGCGCTGCAATCTGACTCTGGTCGATCATTGCCTTAAGCTTTACTCCGCCGCTTCAGCGGATGAAAGCATCTGCCTGACATCGGCGATCGAAGCCTGCTCGATACCGGCATAGTGATCGAACTCGTTGAGTACCGTCGCGTCGAGGTCGATCTCGAAGCGCTGCTGGTTGGGGCTTGCCACGAAGTCCTGTGCGGCATTGTCGCCGAGATTGGACTGGAAGATGCCGGCGGCGCTGACGGGCAGGAAATCCTCGTAGACGATCGGATCGAACTGGACGAGGCCGTCGGCGATCAGGCTGTTGAGGCTGGCCGAGGCATTAGCCTTTGCCTTGCGGCCCTTGGTGGTCAGCGAATAGGCGAAATAGCCGAGACCTTCGGCGCGGATGCCGGCCCACGTGTCGGGGAATGGCTTGAAGGCGTCGGACAGCGCCTGTTCATATTCCGCCGCATTCGAGCCGTCAGCGGCCGGGCGAACGATCTTGCGCGATGCGTTCAGAAGATCGTCATAGAGCGCGCGGCCCTTCGGGGTCAGCGCGATGCCGCGCTGTTCGATCTCGCCGAAGCGGGCGGTGTGCGAGCCTTCCTGCCAGCTGCCGTCTTCCGCCTGGAAGGAGACGGGCTCTTCCAAGGCCTTGAACGAGGTCTGGCGCAGCAGGATGGCACATTTGCGCGTCGGCGGGCCTTCGATGGTTGCCTTCGGGGCAATGCCGTAGTCCGGCATGCGGGCCTGCACGGCGTCGATATCAAGCGTGCGCGGCGTCAGGTGGTTGATGTGTGGCCCCTTGAACGAGACGACGTCGGCGATCAGCCGGTGCGCGTCGTGCAGGCGATGATACATGTCTGGGCTGACATTGGCCTTGTCATGCCAGCGGAAGGTTTCCAGCGCCTCGGCGACGAAACGCTCGGCATCGGCCTTGTCGAGGCCGCCCTGCTTTTCGGCCTTTTCGGTCAACGCGACCGCGCCCTCGGTGAAGATCCGGCGCTGAGACAGAATTTTCTCCGCTTCATCGCGCAGGGTCTCGTCGGCGATCAGGTCGAGACGCAGCAGCGAAGTGAAGACGCGGAACGGGTTCTTCTTCAGGGCGGCATCGCCGACCGGGCGGAAGGCTGTCGAATGAACAGGGACGCCGGCGGTTGACAGGTCGTAATAGCCGACTGGGAACATGCCCATGACGGCGAAGACCCGGCGCATCATCGACAGTTCGGTCGGTGTGCCGAGCCGGATTGCGCCGTGACGCTCCTCGGAAATGCGCTCCAGCGTATCGGTGTCTTCCAGGCGGGCCTGCAGGTCGGGATCGGCAGCCAGCGTCTCGGCATTCACCTTGCCGACCAGTTCCATCAGCGTTCCGTAGGCCGGCACTTCGGTCCGGTACATGGCCGACATCGCTGCCGAGAAGGCAATCCGGATATCGTCGGTGGAAACGAAACTATTCTCTTTCACGGCAGCGTGCCTCGCAGTATGGAATGGATGGGTCGATCATTCTTATTTCGTATCATATAGGGGTCGAATGGGGATTGATTGCGACCGTTGTGACTATGATCATGCGAGGCGGGAATGAAGTTGAGCAGAAGACTGATCCCGGACGTCACCACGCTGCAGGCGTTCGAATGCGCCGCGCGCCATGGCAGTTTCACCCAGGCGGCGGCCGAACTGAACCTGACACAGAGTGCGGTCTCCCGACAGATCAAGGATCTTGAAGGCCAGATCGGTGTGCTCCTGTTCGAGCGGGTCCGCCAAAGGGTCATCCTATCCGATGCAGGGCAGAAATTCCTGCCCGAGGTGCGCCGCCTGCTTACCCAGTCAGAGGAGCTGATGGTCCGGGCCATGGCTTCTGCCCGGTCGGAATCGACCCTGTCGATCGCCTCCCTGCCGACCTTCGGCAGCCGGTGGCTGACGCCGCGCCTTCCGGATTTCCTGAAGGATCATCCGGGCACGGTCATTAATATCGCCTCGCGTTCACAGCCCTTCGATTTCGAGGAGCAGAATTTCGATCTTGCCATCCATTACGGCCAGCCGGTCTGGGCGCATGCGACCTGCAGCTATCTCTGCAGCGAGATTATCGTGCCGGTGGCGAGCCCCGAGCTTCTGGCCCTCAATCCGATGACGGAACCGGGCGAGCTCGAACACAAGCCGCTGCTGCATCTCGCCACCCGTCCGAAAATGTGGGCACAGTGGTTCGAGAGCAATGGTGGCGAGATGAAGTCGGCCTATCGCGGCAACCGCTTCGACCAGTTTTCCATGGTGATCGAGGCGGCCGTCGTCGGTCTCGGTTTTGCGCTCCTGCCGCGCTATCTGATCGAGCAGGAGCTGTCGAGCGACCAGTTACGCGTCGTCTTCGACCGGCCGATGCAGACGGAAAACAGCTATTATCTCGTCGTGCCGGAAGGCAAACTTGAAAACCCTGTGAGCCAGGCATTCCAGGCCTGGATCGTCAAGCAGGTCGGCTGAGCTTGTCGCCGGAAAAGCTGGCTACCATCATCGGTGGAACTTTTTGCGCCGCCACGCGTTTTCGGCCGGATGAGCAGCATAAAAGAAGCAGTTTTGAACATTCTCCCCACGCCTGCCGTGGAGAGATCGGTTCCACCCGGTCTTTCTTTCGCGCAACGCGTGCGATTTCGCGTCCATGGCAGATCGCGCTCCTTGCAAGCTGTTGGCTCTACGGCTAAAAAATGCCTATTTCCTGCATCACGCAGCCCTGACACCGAAGCGACTGCCGCCTTCATTCTTTCCACCGCCCGTTCGGGCAATGCCGATGCCGTTGGTTTCCCGTGTGCGGGAACCCAGATGGTCCCCGGCAAAGCAGTGACGGGCCTTTAGGGCAATGGTGGCGCAGAGCCAGACATCAGGGCAGCAGCCCATCCGGCCAGATGACAACGGCCGGACCCCTCAACACCGCTTGGATTCAGAACCCGTACCCATGCCCCTTCAGAACACGCCGAATACGCCCGCGCGCGAAGCCGAGACCAAGCCGATCGATTATAACGATTCGATCCGCGCGACCTATTTTACCATCGACGAGCTTCGTGAATGCGGTGCGGCTCTCGCCCGCGATGGCGTTTCCAGTCTTCCGGGTTTCTTTCCCTTCGAATTCCGTCCGCGGCATCGTGAAAACGAACACGAAATCTTTCGCGTCTACAAGGTGACGGCGACCGACGTCGAGGCCGGCGCATCGATTACGCCCGCCGCCGAATGGCTGCTGGACAATCACTATCTGGTCGAGGAATCCATCCAGGAAGTCCGGCGCGATTTCCCGCGCAAGTTCTATCGCCAGCTGCCGACGCTTTCGGTCCAGGGCACGACGATCCCGACGACGATGGCGCTTGCCTGGCTCTATGTCGCCCATACCCACAGCACCGTTTCGCGCGAAAGCCTGACGGCGATGGTCGAGGGCTTCCAGCGGCACGAGACCTTCAAGATCGGCGAACTCTGGGCGCTGCCGTCCATTCTTCGCTTCGTCCTGATCGAAAACCTTCGCCGCATTGCCATCCGCGTCGATCGTTCGCGCAACATGCGCAACAAGGCCAATGACGTGGCCGACCAGATCGTCCGCCTCGGCGAGCCGGACAAGTTTCAGTCTGTTCTCGCCGAAGCCCAGCCGCTCTGTGCCGACAATACCTTCGTCGCCCAGTTGCTCTATCGTCTGCGCGACGGGTCGCAGACATCGAGCTTCGTGATAACATGGCTCGAAGACCAGCTCGAAAAGCGCGGTTCTCATGTCGAGGAAGCGTTGGTCGCGGAACAGAACCGTCTGTCGTCCGGCAATGCGACGATGAGCAACATCATCCGCAGCCTGCGTGAAATCGACGACAATGACTGGGCCGTGTGGTTCGAAAGCGTCAGCAAGCTCGACGATGCGCTGCGTGAGGGTTCGGATTATTCCTCGCTTGATTTCGGTTCGCGAAACAAATACCGCAACACGATCGAACGTCTCGCCCGGCGTTCCGACTATACCGAACTGCAGGTTACCCATATCGCGCTTGATATGGTCAAGGAGCAGGCAACCGCTCCTGCAGACACGGAAACCGCGCCGCATGAGCCGAATGTCGGCAGTTTCCTCGTCGGCAAGCAGCGCCGCCTGCTGGAAGCCAGGCTCGATTATCGCCCCTCGCTCCTGCAGAACATCATTCGCGTCGGCCGCAAGCTCGATTGGCTGGCCATTGCCGGCCCGAATATCGTGCTCACCATCCTGGCGATGATCGCGGTCTATATTTTCGTCAGCCCGATGGAAATTCCGACGGGCGCCAAGCTGATCATGCTGCTCCTGTTCGCCCTGCCGGCGTCGGAGGGTGCTGCGGGCTTCTTCAACACGCTGGTCACGCTGTTCGTCACGCCGACACGGCTCGTCGGTTACGAATTCCTCGAAGGCATTCCGCAGGATGCGCGCACACTCGTCGTCGTACCCTGTCTGATTTCAAAGCGCGATCATGTCGATGAACTGGTGCGCAATCTCGAGGTCCATTATCTTGCCAATCCGAAGGGCGAGATCTACTTCGCACTTTTGAGCGACTGGACCGATTCAAGGGAAGAACAGACCGCTGCCGACCTCGACGTGCTCGAATATGCCAAGCGCGAGATCGAGACCTTGAGCGCGCGTTATGCCCATGACGGCCGCACGCGCTTCTACCTCCTGCATCGCCGCCGCCTCTACAACGAGGCCGAAGGCGCATGGATGGGCTGGGAACGCAAGCGCGGCAAGCTGCATGAGCTGAACCTGCTGCTGCGTGGCGACAGCGATACGAGCTTCCTCGCCGGAGCCAACACCGTGCCTGATAATGTCCAGTATGTCATGACGCTGGATTCCGACACCCGCCTGATGCGCGATGCCGTGACCAAGCTGGTCGGCAAGCTCTATCACCCGATCAACCGCCCGGTCGTCGATCCCGCCACCCAGAAGGTCACCGCCGGTTACGGCATCCTGCAGCCGCGCGTCACGCCGTCGCTGACGACCGGCAGCGATGCCTCGATGTTCCAGCGCATCTTCTCGGTCAACCGCGGTATCGACCCCTATGTCTTCACCGTCTCCGACGTTTACCAGGACATCGCCGGCGAAGGCACGTTTACCGGCAAGGGCCTCTACCACGTCGATGCCTTCGAAGCGGCCTTGAAGGGCCGGATCGAAGAAAACTCAGTTCTCAGTCACGATCTTCTCGAAGGTTCGCTGGTCCATTGCGCACTGGTCAGCGACGTCGAACTGGTCGAGGATTTCCCGATCCGCTACGAGGTCGAAATGTCGCGCCAGCATCGCTGGGCGCGTGGCGACTGGCAACTGCTGCCGTACCTGTTCAACCTCTCCAACGGCGTCAGCATGCTCGGCCGCTGGAAAATGTACGATAACCTGCGCCGTTCGCTGATCCCGGTTGCCTGGCTGATCGCCTCGGTAATGGGCTGGTACTACATGGAGCCGACGCAGGCGCTGATCTGGCAGTTCGTGCTGATCTTCTCGCTGTTCGTCGCGCCGACGATGTCACTGATCTCCGGCATCATGCCGCGCCGCAACGACATCGTCGCGCGCGCCCATCTGCATGCCGTGCTGTCGGAAATTCAGGCGGCGAACGCGCAAGTCGTCCTGCGGATCGTCTTCATCGCCCATTCCGCCGCGATGATGGCGGATGCCATCTGCCGCTCCATCTACCGCACCTTCGTTTCCGGCAAGCTGATGCTGGAGTGGCGCACGGCCGCTCAGGTTCACAGTTCGTCTGGCGGCACTGTCTGGGATTATTACCGTTCGATGTGGATGGTGCCGGTCCTGTCGGCGGTTTCGCTGGCGCTTGCGGCGATTTCGGATACCGGTCTGCCCTTCATCGGCATCCCCTTCGCGCTGCTCTGGGCCCTGTCGCCTGCCATTGCCTGGTTCGTCAGCCAGTCGGCGGAGACGGAAGACCAGTTGGTCGTGCCGGACGATGTCGTGGATGAACTGCGCAAGATCGCCCGCCGCACATGGGTCTATTTCGACGATTTCGTCACCGCCAAGCAGCACTTCCTGCCGCCGGACAATTTCCAGGAAATTCCGCATCCGATTCTCGCCGAGCGGACATCGCCGACCAATATCGGCGTTTACCTGCTCTCGGTGATGTCGGCCCGTGATTTCGGCTGGATCGGTTTCGAAGAGGCGGTTCGCCGTCTGGAGGAAACCATCGGAACTATCGACGGCATGCCGAAATTCCGCGGTCATCTCTACAATTGGTACAAGACCGACACGCTGGAAACGATGGAGCCGAAATACGTCTCCGCCGTGGACAGCGGCAACCTCGCCGGCCATCTGATCGCTGTCTCGTCCATGTGCCGCGAATGGGCCGAAGCACCTTCCGCGCATGTGCAGGGCAATCTCGACGGTATCGGCGACGTCGCCTCCATCCTGTCGGAAGTGCTGGCGGATCTGCCGGATGACCGCAAGACCGTGCGGCCGCTGCGCCGCCTGATGGAAGAGCGGATCGTCGGCTTCCAGAACGCACTGGCCGCCGTCAAGCGCGAGCATGAATTTGCCTCCATCCGGGTGATCAACCTGGCAGTGTTGGCGCGTGACATTCACAAGCTGACGCTCAATCTCGATCACGAGGTCAAGAGCGCCCAGAGCGGCGAAGTGACGAAATGGGCGACCATGCTCGTCAACACCTGCGAGTCCCATATCGCCGACAGCGTCTTTGACCTCAGCGCCATCGAAGCGTTGCGCCAGCGTCTGGTGGTGCTGCGTGACCGGGCGCGCGATATCGCGTTCACGATGGATTTCAGCTTCCTGTTCCGTCCGGAACGGCGCCTGCTGTCGATCGGTTACCGCGTCAACACCAACGAACTCGACGAGGCCTGCTACGACCTTCTGGCATCCGAAGCCCGCCTCACCAGCCTGTTCGCCATCGCCAAGGGCGACCTGCCGACCGAGCACTGGTACAAGCTTGGCCGTCCGATCGTGCCGATCGGTGCGCGCGGTGCGCTGATTTCGTGGTCTGGCTCGATGTTCGAATATCTGATGCCGCCGCTGGTCATGCAGGAGCGTCAGGGCGGTATTCTCAACCAGACCAACAATCTGATCGTCAAGGAACAGATGAATCACGGCCGCCGTCTCGGCACGCCATGGGGCATTTCGGAAGCGGCCTTCAATGCCCGCGACCACGAACTGACCTACCAGTACACCAATTTCGGGGTTCCGACGCTGGGCCTCAAGCGCGGTCTCGGCCAGAACGCCGTCATCGCGCCCTATGCGTCGATCCTTGCCTCCATGTACGATCCGAAGGCGGCGATCGCCAATCTGGAGCGCCTGCGCGCTCTCGGTGCGCTCGGTGTCTACGGCTTCCACGATGCCGTCGATTTCACCCCGACCCGCGTGCCGGAAGGCAAGACCTGCGCGGTCGTGCGCAACTACTATGCCCACCATCACGGCATGTCGATCGCGGCCGTCGCCAACGTCGTCTTCAATGGACGGTTGCGCGAGTGGTTCCATGCCGATCCGGTCATCGAAGCGGCCGAACTGCTGCTGCAGGAAAAGGCGCCGCGCGACATCCCGATCATCAACACCAAGAAGGAGCCGGAATCGCTCGGCAAGGGCCAGGAAGACCTGCTGCGCCCCGAAGTCCGCGTGCTGACCAATCCGCTCGCCAAGGATCGCGAGACGGTGTTCCTGTCGAACGGTCATTACTCGATCATGCTGACGGCGACAGGCTCCGGCTATTCCCGCTGGAACGGCCAGACCGTTGCCCGCTGGAAGGCAGACGCGACCGAGGACCGCTCAGGCACCTTCATCTTTCTGCGGGATACGACAACCGGCGACTGGTGGTCGGCAACGGCCGAGCCACGCCGCGCCGCCGGTGAAAAGGCGACGACGCGCTTTGGCGACGACAAGGCCGAATTCATCAAGACCGTCGGCGACCTCACCAGTGAAGTCGAATGCATCGTCGCCACCGAGCATGATGCGGAAGGCCGCCGCGTGATCCTGCTTAACACCGGCACGGAAGACCGCTTCATCGAAGTCACGTCCTATGCCGAGCCGGTTTTGACAACGGACGATACCGACAGTGCCCATCCGATGTTCGCCAAGATGTTCGTGCAGACGGAGGTGGATGCGAAGGGTGATGTGATCCACGTCACGCGCAACAAGCGCAGCCCGAGCGATCCGGATATGCGGGTCGCGCATCTGATCGTCGATAATGCCGCCAGCACCCGGCACACCGAGGCCGAGACGGATCGCCGCCGCTTCATCGGTGTTGGCCGTACGCTCGCCGAGGCGCAGGCTTTCGACAGTGACGCCAAGCTTTCGGGCTCCGACGGCTACACGCTCGATCCGATCGTTTCGCTGCGCCGTGTCGTCCGTGTGCCGGCCGGCAAGAAGGTTCATGTGATCTTCTGGACCATCGCGGCACCCGATCGCGATGCCATCGACCGTGCGGTCGACCGCTATCGTCACCCGGACAGCTTCAACCACGAAATGATCCACGCATGGACCCGTTCGCAGGTGCAGATGCGCCATGTCGGCGTCACCTCGCAGGAAGCGGCAAACTTCCAGACGCTGGGTCGCTATCTCGTCTATCCGGACATGCAATTGCGTGCCGATTCGTCGACGGTGCAGGCCGGCCTTGCGCCGCAATCGGCGCTCTGGCCGCTGGCGATTTCGGGTGATTTCCCGATCTTCACCGTCCGCATCAACGATGACATCGACCTCAGCATCGCCCGTGAAGCCTTGAAGGCGCAGGAATATCTGCGTTCGCGCGGCGTCACCGCCGATCTCGTCATCGTCAACGAGCGTGCCGCATCCTACGCACAGGACATGCAGCACACGCTGGATGCCATGGCGGAAAACCTCCGCCTGCGTGGTCTCGCGGATGGTCCGCGCCAGCACATTTTCGCGGTTCGCCGGGATATCATGGAACCGCAGACCTGGGCGGCGCTGCTGTCGGCCTCGCGCGCGGTCTTCCATGCCCGCAACGGCAAGATTTCCGACCAGATCGCCCGCGCCGAAAACCTGCTGACCAAGCCGGAAAAGGAAGAGGATGTGCAGGTCGCGCCGCTGCTCGCCGTGATCGGCGAGGACAGCGCGGTTGCCGCCGCCGAGATCAACGGCGATGGGCTGGAGTTCTGGAACGGCTATGGCGGCTTTGCGCCGGATGGCCGCGAATATGTGACGCGCCTGCGCGGGGGCGAAGCAACGCCGCAGCCGTGGATCAACGTCATTTCCAACGAGACATTCGGCTTCCATGTGGCCGCCGAGGGTGCCGCCTTCACCTGGGGCAAGAACTCGCGTGACTATCAGCTGACGTCCTGGACCAACGATCCCGTGACCAATCGTCCGGGCGAAGCGATCTTCGTTCGCGACATGGACAGCGGGGCGGTGCTTACCCCCTATGCCGCTCTGTCGCGCCGCAAGTCGGTCGTCTTCGAAACCCGCCACGGGCTCGGCTATTCCGTCTTCCGCAGCGTGCAGGACAAGATCGAGATCGAGGTCAGCCAGACGGTTCACCGCCAGGCGCCGGTCAAATATCTGCAGCTTCGGCTGAAGAACACGTCCGGCGAGGCGCGCAGCCTCAAGGTTTATGGCTATGCCGAATGGCTGCTCGGCAACAACCGGGCCAAGACCACGCCGTTCATTCTCTCGCATCATGACGAGGCGAGCGGTGCCGTTCTGGCGAGCAATCCCTATAGCATCGATTATGCCGGACGGACCGCGTTCCTGGCGGCGAGCGAAAAGCCTGATGGCTTCACCTCCAGCCGACGTGAATTCCTTGGCAAGGTCGGCAGCATCTACGCGCCGCAGGCCGTGATCGATGGTGGCGCCCTGTCGGGCTCGCTCGATGCCGATGGCGACCCCTGTGCCGCTGTCGTGCTCGATGTGAACCTCAAGGCCGGCGAGAGCCGTGACCTGACCTTCTATATCGGCGATTCCGACAATGCCGCCCAGGCGCTGGAACATCTGGAAACCGCACGTCAGACGACGTTCGACGCGGCCTTGGAGGCTTCCCGCAGCTATTGGCAGGACTTCACCGGCATTCTCCAGATCGATACGCCCGACAAGGCGTTCAACAACATGGTCAATGCCTGGCTGCCCTATCAGAGCCTCGGTTGCCGTATTCTGGCACGTTCGGCCTTCTATCAGGCCAGTGGCGCCTTCGGCTTTCGTGACCAGTTGCAGGACACGCTGGCCTTCCTTATCCACCGTCCGGAGCTTGCCCGGGCGCAAATCCTGAATGCAGCGGCGCGGCAGTTCCCGGAAGGCGATGTCCTTCACTGGTGGTTGCCGGGCACCGGCGCCGGTGTCCGCACGCTGATTTCCGACGACGTCGTCTGGCTTGGCCATGCCGTGCAATATTATTACTCGGTCACCGGCAAGAAGGACATTCTCGACGAACAAATCGCCTTCATCGAAGGCGCTCCGCTGGAACACGGTCAGCATGACAGCTTCTTCCAGCCAACCGTGTCCGAACGGCGCGCGAGCCTCTACGAGCATTGCGCCATCGCGCTGGACCTCGCCATTGCCCGCAAGGGCGAGAACGGCCTGCCGCTGATCCTTGGCGGCGACTGGAACGACGGTATGAACCGCGTCGGTATCGAAGGGAAGGGTACGAGTGTCTGGCTCGGCTGGTTCCTTGCGACCACGTTGCGCTCTTTCCTCGTCATCGCCCGCGAACGCGGCGATACGAAGCGGGTCGAGGCGTGGGAAGCGCATCTTCCGGTGCTCAAGCAGGCGCTGGAGACGGCCGGCTGGGATGGCGCGCATTATCGTCGCGGCTACTATGACAACGGCACGCCGCTTGGCACCGCCGATGCCACGGAATGCCGGATCGATTCGATTGCCCAGTCCTGGAGTGTCCTGTCCGGCGAAGGCGATCCCGCCCGCTCGGCGCAGGCCATGGATGCGGTGCTGTCCGAACTTGCCGACGGCGATCACCAGATCATCCGGCTGTTCACGCCGCCGCTGTCCGGCACCGCGCAGGATCCGGGTTATATCAAGGGCTATCCGCCCGGCGTCCGCGAAAATGGCGGGCAGTACACCCATGCGGCCACTTGGGTGGTGCTGGCGCTTGCTGCCCAGAACCGCACCGAAGACGCTTGGCGCGCCTTCCAGATGCTGAACCCGGTCAATCACTCGAGCGATCGCGACAGCGCCGATCATTACCGGGTCGAGCCCTATGTCGTGGCGGCCGACGTCTATGGTCATGGCGAACTGACGGGACGTGGCGGCTGGACCTGGTACACTGGCTCCGCAGCCTGGCTTTACCGTGCTGCCGTGGAAGGCATTCTCGGCATCCGCCGTCAGGGTGACAGACTGATTATCCGGCCCGTCCTGCCGAAGAGCTGGACCGGATTCTCGGCGACGCTGAACGTTGACGGCAAGGCCTATGCGATTTCCGTGAGCAAAAATGCGGAAAGCGATGAGCCCGTCGTGAGCGTCAATAATACTGTCACAAAAAACGCGCATGAAGGCGTTTTGTTGTAGCTGCCGGCGCGTCATGAACGCGAAAACCGGCTTTGCACCAGAAGGCGCAAGGCCGGTTTTGTTTTGACCGCAGGCGGACACATCGCGTCGATGGGGGCAGGGGCACTGAACCCGGACGAGACAAGACTGAATGCTGCAAAAACTGGACTTTCCCGCGCCTGCCGCTGACGGGCGCGCGGCCACCGCTTCAACCATACCCCCGGAACGCGATACACGGCTCGACGTGTACCGCGCGCTTTGCCTCATCACGATCTTCATCAATCATGTGCCGGGACAATATCTTGAATTCCTGACGACGAAGAATTTCGGCTTTTCCGATTCCGCCGAGGCCTTCGTACTGATTTCAGGGCTGTCGGCCGGTCTCGCCTATGGGCGGAAATTCGTCATCGGCCGCCGCCTTGCCGTCAGCCTGAAGATCTGGCGAAGGGCCTTCACGCTCTATGTCGCGCATATCATGACGAGCATCGTCACGCTGGCGATCTTCGCCGGCGGCGCGCTTTATTTCGGACGGCAGGACCTGATCAGCGAGATCAACATCAAGCCGCTGGTCGATCACACCGAACAGGGCATCGTTGCCATGGTCCTGCTCGGACACCAGCTCGGCTACAACAATATCCTGTCGATGTATGCGGTGGTCTTCCTGATCCTCCCGGCCGTGCTCTGGCTCTATGCGCGCAGTCCGTTTCTGCTGTTCATAGCGTCGGCGGCACTCTGGCTTGCTGCCGGTATCTTCATGATCGTGCCGATCAATTTCCTCGACGAGGGCTATTGGTTCCTCAATCCCTGGTCATGGCAGTTCCTGTTCGTCATCGGCGTGATCTGCATGATGCGGTCGCGCGCCGGCCACTCCCTGCCGCGTCATCCGGTACTCGTTCTCCTCGCTGGCGGCTATGTGACATTGTCCTTCTTCTGGGTGGTGCTGTCCTGGTGGAACATCGATTTCTCCTACGGGCTGCCCGCCGTTCTGACCGGTTTCGACAAGACGTTCCTGTCATCGACCCGGTTGCTGCATGTCCTGGCACTCGCCTATCTCCTGGCCGTCTTCCCGATCTTCAGCCGCTTGACGCGTCTCAGGATCGATCATCCGCTGGTCATGATCGGCCGCCATTCCCTGCCCGTCTTCATCTTCGGAACGATCCTCGCCATGGTTGGGCAAGTCTTGTTGTTCGTGACGGGGCGCGATCCTGTCTGGGGATCCCTGTTCGTCGTTCTGGGGATCGCTCTGCACTTCGCCTATGCCCGCTATCTCGACTGGATCAGCGGATTGTCACGGCCGGAAGCTGCTGCAGCCTGATACCGACCGCCTGCTGGTCTTTTTGCAGCTGGCCGCAGGCCGCGACGAGGTGATCGCCGTGCCAGCATCTGATGGAAAGCCGGGTTGCCCCGGTCGCCGCAACCCGGTGTGCACCATCATCGGGCAAATACAAAAATCCCCGCGGCAGAACCGCGGGGATCGTGAAGTTAGGGGAATAAGCTGACCGATCAGGCGGCAGCGTGGCTCTTGCGGACATCGTCGTCCGTCAGGATGCCGCTGGCGCGCAGCAGGGCAGCGAAGCGGCCATTGCTCTGGCTGAGCTCGTTAAAGCCGCCCATTTCGACGATCTTGCCCTGATCCATGAAGATCACCAGGTCCGCCTCGCGCACCGTCGAAAGGCGGTGGGCGATGATAAAGGTGGTGCGATCCTTGCGCAGGTTATCGATCGCGACCTTCACCCGGTTTTCCGTCTCGACGTCCAGCGCGCTGGTCGCTTCGTCGAGCACCAGGATCGGGGCGTTCTTCAGGATCGCCCGGGCAATGGCGATACGCTGACGCTCGCCACCGGACAGACGGTTGCCCCGTTCGCCGACGCGCGTGTCGTAACCGCTCTGGCGCCCTTCGATGAAGTCGGCGGCAGCGGCAGCTTCGGCGGCGGCCATGACTTCGACCAGCGACGCATCCTCGCGACCCAGGCGAATGTTGTCGCAGATCGAGCGGTTGAGCAGGCCTGCATCCTGGAACACGGTGGCGATTGAGCGACGCAGCGACTTGCGGGTTACCGTCGAGATATCGACGCCATCGACCAGGATCTTGCCGCCGGCCGGCTCATGGACGCGCTGCAGCAAGTTGACGAGTGTTGTCTTGCCGGCGCCGGTCGGGCCGACGATGGCGATCGTCTGGCCGGCCTTGGCGATGAAGTTGACATCGCGAAGGCCTTCGTTCGAATTGGCAAAGTTGAAGGACACGTCGCGGAATTCGACCTCGCCACGGACATGGTTGAGTTCGCCGGCATCGGCAGGCTCTTCGCGTTCACGGACCGAGTCTTCCAGCACGAAGAAGTCTTCCAGCTTGGCGCGGGCTTCGAAAATCTGCGTGACGAAGGCCTTCATCTGGTCGAGACGACCGATCAGCAGGTTGGCAAAGCCGATGAAGGCAATGACGTCGCCGACGCCCAGTTCGCCCTTCTGGACGAGGTACGTGCCGATGACGAGGATAGCCATCATCGAGATGGTCGAAGCCATGCGGTTCAGCGCGCTGGCCAGCGCCCACCAGTCCAGGACCGGCAGCTGGGCGGAGATCAGCTTCTGGGTGAAGTTCTTCAGCTCGCGGGTCTCAGCTTCGATGCGGTTGTAGCTATGGACGACCGAAACGTTGCTGATGGAATCCGACACATGCGAGAAAACGGTGTGATAGTGATCCTCGACCGAAGCCTGACCTTCCTTGGTGCGCGTCATGACGATCTTGCCGATGATAACGTAGAGCACGCCGAGCACGACGAGAACGAGCGACAGACGGACATCCATGGCAAACGCGGTCGGAATCAGCAGCGTCAGCGCGACGGCGGTCGCCAGATGCTGGCGCATGAATTCGAGCCAGAGGCCGAACAGTGTTTCGCAGGCGCGCAGCAGCGTATGCAGCGCGTTCGAGGTACCGCGCTGGGTGTGCCAGGACAGCGGCATGGAAATAATACGGCCGAAAGCCTCGGTGATCAGGGTCGATCGGCGGGTATGCGCCAGCCGGTCAGCCTCACGGGCAACCAGAACGAAAGCGACGGTATTGAAGGCGCCAAGGCCTGCCCACATCAGAAGCATCGGCGTGACGCCTTGCTTGGAAGAGATCGCGTCGATGATGCGTCCGAACAGGATTGGCTCTGCAATCGTGATCACGGCCAGAACGATGTTGGCAATGACGATCGCGGAGACGCGAAGCTTGTGAACGGCAAGATACTGAAGCGCTCTTGCATAGATCTGGAACAATGACACTGTCTTATCCCTCTTGGGCAGCTGGTTTGCGGTGCAATGAAAAGCAACAGGCATTCGCATCGCGGCATGATTTCCAAGAAGAAGCGGTCTTTGCGTTGAGCCGGCCTTCATGACCGCATCTGGATTGCCCCAGAAAAAACCCTTGCCGTTTCCACTTCGTCTCGCGTCTTCATGGTCCACCCCCGCATGCTTTCGATCGAACTTTGATGTCGAGCGTGCGGGGTTGTCTGTGGTAAGTTGCCCAGCGCAGCGAACCGCCGCTCCGGCACATATCCATAGTCTGCTATTTTTTACATCTTGCGGTTCAGCGCCGATGCAGCGATAGGTGGTTTCATGAGTGACGGTGGGGATTATCGCGACTGCAACATGAATGGGTGCTGAACAAGCCATTCATGTTGCGTCGCAGCAGTTTTATTTGAGCTCGCGGGCCGATTTTTATCGAGGGGATTTTATGAATATCACGCTGCTGGTGCAGTTTCTGGCTCTCATCGACGAAATGAAGAGCAGGGACGAGATCGTCCAGGAATTCGAGCGGTTGCTGGACCGGTACGGCTTCGATTACTACGGCATCGTTCGTCAGCCCAAGCCCGATGAAAATCCGCTGAGCCTCTTGCTTGCAGGCCGGTGGCCGGATGGCTGGCCGCAAATCTACATCCGCAAGAAATACGTCATCATCGATCCGACGATCCGCTATCTCGGCCATGCGCAGCGTGGCTTCCGCTGGCGCGACACGGCGGTCGCCTTCCGCTCCGACCCGCACCGCAAGCGTATGGAGCGCATGATGGTGGAGGCGCGCAACCACGGCCTTTATGACGGCTACATCTTCCCGGTTCACGGACGTCGCGGCCTGCTCGGCAACATGACGGTCGGCGGTCGTGTCGTTGATCTCTCGCCAGTCGAGATGAGCCTGTTCGACGGCATCGCCAAGAAGCTGTTCTGGCGTCTTTTGGAACTGACCGATCCGGCGGTGCTCGCCGAAATGATCTCGACCGTCGATGTGCAGATGACACGGCGCGAAATGGAGGCGCTGAATTATCTCGCCGATGGCATGACTTCCAATGAGATCAGCAAGATCCTCGATATCTCCAATCATACGGTCGATTGGTACATGAACGGCATCCAGGAAAAGCTGAAGGCCAAGAACCGGCATCACGTCGTTGCGCTGTCGTTCCGGCTGGGTCTGATCAACTGACGCAACAAGGTTGCGTTATGGCTTAAACTGAAATTGAACTTCTTGTGACGACGCGCTAATAGTGCTTTTCGCGGTGCAGCATTTCCGCGTTTCAAGTCTTGAGGAGTTCGACTTGCCCATTTCCAAAATCCTTGTCGCCAATCGGTCCGAAATTGCCATTCGCGTGTTTCGCGCGGCAAACGAACTGGGGATCAAAACGGTTGCGATATGGGCGGAGGAGGACAAGCTCGCGCTGCACCGGTTCAAGGCGGACGAGAGTTATCAGATCGGCCGCGGCCCGCATCTGGCTCGTGATCTTGGCCCGATCGAAAGCTATCTGTCGATCGAGGAAGTGATCCGCGTCGCCAAGCTCTCGGGTGCCGACGCGATCCATCCGGGTTACGGACTTCTGTCGGAAAGCCCGGAATTCGTCGACGCCTGTCATGAGGCCGGTATCATCTTCATCGGCCCTAAGGGCGACACAATGCGCCGCCTTGGCAACAAGGTCGCCGCCCGCAACTTGGCGATCGAAATCGGCGTCCCGGTCGTTCCGGCCACCGAACCGCTGCCCGAGGACGAGGCTGAAATCCGCCGCCTCGCCGACGAGATCGGCTATCCCGTCATGCTCAAGGCCTCCTGGGGCGGCGGCGGTCGCGGCATGCGCGCCATTCGCGATCCGAAGGACCTGATCCGCGAAGTCACCGAAGCAAAGCGTGAAGCGAAAGCCGCCTTCGGCAAGGACGAAGTCTATCTGGAAAAGCTGGTTGAGCGTGCCCGCCACGTCGAAAGCCAGGTGCTTGGCGATACCCATGGCAATGTCGTTCACCTGTTCGAGCGCGATTGCTCGGTGCAGCGCCGCAACCAGAAGGTCGTCGAACGTGCGCCGGCGCCTTACCTCACCGAGGCGCAGCGGCAGGAACTGGCTGGCTATTCGACCCGGATTGCCGAGGCGACCAACTATATCGGCGCCGGCACGGTCGAATATCTGATGGATATGGACAGTGGCAAATTCTACTTCATCGAAGTCAATCCGCGCATTCAGGTCGAGCACACCGTCACCGAGGTCGTGACCGGCATCGACATCGTCAAGGCGCAGATCCACATCCTCGAAGGTGCTGCCATCGGCACGCCGGAATCGGGTGTTCCGAAGCAGGAGGACATCCGCCTCAACGGTCATGCCCTGCAGTGCCGTATCACCACGGAAGATCCGGAGCAGAACTTCATTCCCGACTATGGCCGCATCACCGGCTATCGCTCGGCCTCGGGCTTCGGCATCCGTCTCGATGGCGGCACGGCCTATCCAGGCGCGGTCATCACCCGCTATTACGATCCGCTGCTGGTGAAGGTCACCGCCTGGTCGCCGAACCCGCAGGAAACCATTGCCCGTATGGACCGCGCGCTGCGCGAATTCCGTATCCGCGGTGTGGCGACCAACCTGACCTTCCTCGAGGCGATCATCGCCCATCCGAAGTTCAAGGATAACAGCTACACCACCCGCTTCATCGACACGACGCCGGAACTGTTCCAGCAGGTCAAGCGTGCGGATCGTGCCACCAAGCTCCTGACCTACCTTGCCGATGTCACGGTCAACGGTCATCCGGAAGCCAAGGGCCGTCCGAAGCCGAATGTCGATGCGGCCAAGCCGATCGTTCCGTATATCGATGCGCCGATTAAGCCCGGTACCAAGCAGAAGCTCGACGAACTCGGCCCGAAGAAGTTCGCCGAATGGGTGCGCGCCCAAAGCCAAGTCCTGATGACGGACACGACCATGCGCGACGGTCACCAATCGTTGCTGGCGACGCGCGTGCGCACCTATGATATCGCCCGCGTCGCCGGCACCTATGCCAAGGCGCTGCCGAACCTCTTCTCGCTGGAATGCTGGGGTGGCGCGACCTTCGACGTCTCCATGCGCTTCCTGACGGAAGATCCGTGGGAACGCCTCGCACGGATCCGCGAGGACGCGCCGAACCTGCTCTTGCAGATGCTGCTGCGTGGCGCCAACGGCGTCGGTTACAAGAACTATCCCGACAATGTCGTGAAATACTTCGTCCGCCAAGCTGCCAAGGGCGGCATCGACGTCTTCCGCGTGTTCGACTGCCTGAACTGGGTCGACAACATGCGCGTGTCGATGGATGCCGTCGCTGAGGAAAACAAGATCTGCGAAGCGACGATCTGCTATACCGGTGACATCCTCAACTCGGCTCGCCCGAAATATGACCTGAAATACTACACTGCGCTGGCCGCCGACCTGGAAAAGGCCGGTGCCCACATGATCGCTGTCAAGGATATGGCCGGCTTGTTGAAGCCCGCTGCCGCCAAGGTGCTGTTCAAGGCGCTGCGCGAGGCGACGGACCTGCCGATCCATTTCCACACGCACGACACGTCCGGCATTTCGGCGGCGACGGTGCTGGCGGCCGTCGATGCCGGCGTCGATGTGGTCGATGCAGCCATGGATGCCTTCTCCGGCAACACGTCGCAGCCGTGCCTCGGCTCGATCGTCGAGGCGCTCAAGGGCTCCGAGCGTGATCCGGGTCTCGATCCCGAATGGATCCGCCGCATCTCCTTCTACTGGGAAGCGGTGCGCAACCAATACGCTGCCTTCGAAAGCGATCTCAAGGGACCGGCATCCGAAGTCTACCTGCACGAAATGCCGGGCGGCCAGTTCACCAACCTCAAGGAGCAGGCCCGTTCGCTGGGACTTGAGACCCGCTGGCACCAGGTGGCCCAGGCCTATGCCGATGCCAACCAGATGTTCGGCGATATCGTCAAGGTGACGCCGTCCTCCAAGGTGGTCGGCGACATGGCGCTGATGATGGTTTCCCAGGACCTGACGGTGGCCGATGTCGAGAACCCGGCCAAGGACGTATCCTTCCCGGAATCGGTCGTCTCGATGCTGAAGGGTGATCTCGGTCAGCCTCCGGGCGGATGGCCGAAGGCGCTGCAGGCGAAGGCCTTGAAGGGCGAAAAGCCCTATACCGCCGTACCCGGCTCCCTCCTGCCACCGGCCGATCTCGATGCGGAGCGCAAGGCAATCGAGACCAAGCTGGAGCGCGAGGTTTCCGACTTCGAGTTCGCCTCCTACCTGATGTACCCGAAGGTCTTCACCGACTACGCGCTGGCCGCCGATACCTATGGCCCGGTCTCGGTCCTGCCGACGCCCGCTTATTTCTACGGCCTGTCTGCCGGGGAAGAGCTGTCGCCAGGGCTGGAAAAGGGCGTCTCGCTGGTCATCCTGCATCAGGCGACGAGCGAGCCGGACGAACAGGCCATGGTCAAGGTGTTCTTCGAACTCAATGGCCAACCGCGCCTGATCAAGGTTCCCGATCGCAACCGGGCGGCTTCCTCGGCCGTTCGCCGCAAGGCCGATCTCGGCAATGCCGCCCATCTCGGTGCGCCGATGCCGGGCGTCATCTCCACGGTCGCGGTCTCGGCCGGCCAAACGGTCAAGTCCGGCGACGTCCTGCTGTCGATCGAAGCCATGAAGATGGAAACCGCGCTGCACGCGGAAAAAGACGGCACGATCGCCGAAGTCCTGGTTCGTACCGGTGACCAGATCGACGCCAAGGACCTGTTGATCGTCTACGGCGCGTAAGCGATTTCCGTTCAAGGTATAAGAGACCACCGGATGATGCCCATCCGGTGGTCTTTTTGATTCCACCTTTTGCAGCGTCGGCCTAAGGTGCGCCTATTCCATCGTAAGGAAACAGCAATGCGCAGCAGCAAGATCGTTCATGTGGTTGGCGTTCATGCCGAGGGTGAGGTAGGTGACGTCATCGTCGGCGGTGTCCTGCCGCCGCCGGGCGACACGCTCTGGGCGCAATCCCGTTTCATCGCCCAGGATGAAACACTGCGCAATTTCGTGCTCAACGAACCGCGCGGCGGTGTCTTTCGCCATGTGAACCTGCTGGTGCCGCCCAAGGATCCGCGTGCGCAGATGGGCTTCATCATCATGGAGCCTGCCGATACGCCACCCATGTCCGGCTCCAACTCGATCTGCGTATCCACCGTGTTGCTCGATACCGGCATCATCCCGATGCTGGAGCCGGTCACGGAAATGGTGCTGGAGGCGCCGGGTGGTGTCATCGAGGTCCGGGCCGACTGCGCCAATGGCAAGGCGGAACGCATTCATGTCCGCAACGTCGCTTCTTTCGCTGCAAAGCTCGACGCGAAGCTTGAAGTGGAAGGACTTGGTACGCTGACCGTCGATACCGCCTATGGCGGCGACAGTTTTGTCATGGTCGATGCGCACAAACTCGGTTTTTCTCTTGCCGCAGATGAAGCGCGCGATCTTGCCGCGACGGGCATGAAGATCACGGCGGCGGCAAATGCGCAGCTTGGCTTCGTTCATCCCGCCAATCCCGATTGGGATCATATTTCCTTCTGCCAGTTCGCCGCGCCGATCGTGCGGGAAAACGGCGTGCTGACCGGCCGCAATGCCGTTGCCATCCGCCCCGGCAAGATCGATCGCTCGCCGACGGGGACCGCATGCTCGGCCCGGCTTGCCGTCATGCATGCACGCGGCCAGATCGGCATCGGCGAAAAGTTCGTCGGGCGCTCGATCATCGATTCTGAATTTCACTGCCACATCGAATCGACCACCGAGGTGGCCGGCACCCCAGCAATCCGCCCCGTCATTTCGGGGCGGGCCTGGGTGACGCATACGGCGCAGCTGATGCTCGATCCGGCCGATCCCTGGCAGCAGGGATACCGGCTGTCCGATACCTGGCCGAACCTCGGCTGACCGGAATTCCGCTCAGATATCGTAATTGTTGCCGGCGCTGAGCGAGGAGATGAACTTCTTCGTGCGCTCCCGCTCCGGCGTCTGGAAGATGCTTTTCGGCGCGCCGCTTTCGACGATAAGCCCGCCGTCGAGGAACAGGACCTGATCGGCGACCTTGGATGCCAGCCGCAGGTCGTGGGTCGCCATGATCATCGTCGTGCCCTCGGCCGCCAGACGGTTCAGGACCTCGACGACTTCCTCGGCCAGTTCCGGGTCGAGCGCCGAGGTCGGCTCGTCGCAAAGCAGGACGCGGGGCGAAGGGGCAAGGGCACGGGCGATGGCGACGCGCTGCTGCTGGCCGCCGGAGAGTGTGGCCGGCCAGGCGTCTGCCTTGTGGGCCATGCCGACCTTCTGCAGCAGTTCCTGCGCCCGCGCACGGGCTTTGTCCTTTGGCCATTTCAGCACGGTGACGAGGCCTTCCATGACGTTCTCGATCGCCGTCTGGTGCGGGAAGAGCTGGAAATTCTGGAACACCATGCCGGTCTGGCGGCGCAGCCGCTGGATCGCGTCCCAGCCGGTCTTCTTGCCCGGCGAAAAGACGATCTGTTCGTCACCCAGCTTGATCGTGCCGGATGTTGGCGTTTCCAGCAGGTTGACACAGCGCAGCAGCGTGCTCTTGCCGCCGCCGGAGGGGCCAACCAATGCGGTGACAGTTCCCTCGGCGATGGCGACGCTGATGTCCTTCAGCACGACATTGTCGCCGAACTGCTTGACGATATGGGTAAGCTCGATCATGTGCGTGCCTCCAGGAAGCCGCCATAGCGGGCGAAACGTTTCTCCAGCCGCACCTGAAGCGCCGAGAGCACCGAACTCAGCGCCAGATAAAGCAGGGCCGCCTCGATGTAGAGGATCAGCGGTTCATAGGTTGTGGCGACGATGCGCTGTGCGGTTTGGAACAGTTCCGGCACGGTGATGGCGGCGGCAAGCGACGTATCCTTCACCAGCGAGATGAATGTGTTGGAAAGCGGCGGAACGGCGACGCGCGCGGCCTGCGGCAGGATGGTCCGGCGCATCGCCTGGCTCCAGCTCATGCCGATCGAATAGGCGGCCTCCCACTGGCCGCGCGGAACCGAGGAAATCACGGCGCGGATGATTTCCGATGTATAGGCGCCGATATTGAGCGTGAAGCCGATCAGCGCCGCCGGGAAGGCATCGAGCAGGATGCCGAGGCTCGGCAGGCCGTAGAAGATCACGAAGAGCTGGACGAGCAGCGGCGTGCCGCGAATGACCCAGACATAGAACCGTGCCACGGCGACCAGCGGCCTTGGTCCGAACAGCCGGACGACCGCGGTCAGAAGTCCGAGCATCAGTCCCAGCGTAAACGAGAGCAGCGTCAGTGGAATGGTGAAGATCAGCCCGGCCCAGAGAAGTGGTTGGAGCGAATCGAGCATGAGTTGAAGCCAGGGGGGCACGGGCGTTCCTTGGGTCAGCTGGAAGGTAGGGGCCATTGTCGAGAAGCGGATGGCTTCTTACAAGGGATTTCGTGGGATCTAGCGCGTTCGATGCGCCGGTTCAAATCGGGGTAACGAGATCGTGGCGATCACGCGTATTTTTTCAGCAATGACCATTCTGCTTCTCGGTGTCGGGCTCGCCGCCTGCAGCACAACCCGACCGAGAGCTCCATCCAGCCGCGATGAAAGCGTCGACCTCATCATCGGTTGGGACGAGACCGTTCACACCACCGGTTCGCTGACTGTGACGCAGCAGGCCACGACTTTCGAATTTACCAAGCCGGGCGGAAGCCGCTGCAGCGCGAGTTTGCCCGGCAAAACGACCGTCGGCACTGCCATCTGTGCGGACGGGACCGCCGCGAAGGTGAAGGTTTTTTGGCGGGGCGGAAATTATACTGGCGAGGTGGATACGGGCGATCGGCCCGTTGCTCCCGTCATCCGGTCTCTCGCGCCCGCCAATGATTTCGCTTTCCCCGCCGTGGACCGGCAGGGAAAGCCTATGGGGATGGTTACCCTTACTTCGAAACGTCTGCGCCGAAATATTTCTGCGAAATAGCGTCATAAGTGCCGTCCGCCTTGATATCGGCCAACGCCTTGTTGATCGCTTCCAGCAGTTCCGGCTCGCCCTTGCGGATGATGATACCGGAATAATCGGCATTGGCCTGTTCGGCGGCGATCTTCACCGGAGCGTCGGCCTTCTTCTTCTTGAAGTCGAGGAAGGACAGGCTGTCATTGATCGTCGCGTCGGCGCGACCGGTCAGGACGAGCTGGATCGACTGGTCGAAACCGTCGGTGCCGACGAGTTCAGCACCGGAATCCTGCGCCAGCTTGCCGAAATTGCTCGTCAGCGACTGGGCGGCCTTCTTGCCCTTGAGGTCCGGGAAGTCCTTGATATCGGCATTGTCTGTCTTGACGATCAGCACCGCCTTCGAGGCGATGTAAGGCTCCGAGAAGTCGTACTTCTGCTTGCGGGCATCGGTGATGCCGACCTGGTTGATCACCGTGTCGTAGCGGTTGGCGTCGAGGCCCGCGATCAGGCCGTCCCACTTGCCTTCGAGGAACTCGGCCTTGACACCCAGCTTCTGGGCGACGGCCTCGCCGATCTCGACATCGAAGCCGACAAGCTTGCCGCTCTCGTCATGATAGGTGAACGGGGCGTAGGTGCCCTCCGTGCCGATCTTCAGCGCGCCTGCGGCCTTGATGGCGTCGAGGTTTTCACCCGCGAAGGCCGAACTGAAAGAAACCAGCTGGGCGAAAGCGGCAGCGGCGAGAAGTGTGGGAAGCAGTTTCATTTTCTTTTCCATCTTTTTGATCCGGCCCGTCTGCCGGCGTGAGGGAAGAGTCGCATATGGCCCGCCAGATGGCAGCGCACAAAACATCATTTGTGCGGCGCAAGAGCGGAAGGTTTTTCTCATTTCGGACCCGATTCGACGCAAATTTGGCACAGCGTGGCCAAATTCAAGGCGTCATGCCAATTCTTTCAGCACAATTTTTGGTGCCGCGAGTATAAATCGATTGAAATTCCGAAAAAGGCAGCTATGCGTGTTTATACCGATTTATACTTGGTTATACACGATTAGCTAATATGCAGGCGGAAATACTGTTGTTAACAGCCTCGATTCGAGGCCGGCCGGATTGGTGTCGATCGTGAAGCGGGCGTCACATGACGAAGATGTCCGCGTCGCACGGTGGGAGATCGGTGATGATCGCCGATCCGCCGGAACCTTCACTGAGACCAAAGCTTGATCCGCCACCGGATCGCAACAGGAACAGATTATGGACCACCAGACTTCCCAGCCGCAGCGGGCAAAGGCGCCGCAAGGCTACATGCCGAAGATGAGGCTCGCGGTTTCGCTGATGTTCCTGATGAATGGCTTCGTCACCGGCAGCTGGGCGCCGAAGATTCCCGAGTTCAAGGAGAAGCTCGGGATCGGTGAAAGCGTGCTTGGCCTCTTGATCCTCTGCTTCGGCATCGGTTCGCTGGTGCTGATGCCGATTGCCGGCGGCTTTATTGCTAAGCTCGGATCGCAGAGGGTGGTCAAAGTCACGGCTGTCGCCCTGTCTCCGCTGCTCCTGCTTCTGACGCTGGTGCCCAATGTCTGGGTCGCCATCGCCGCCATGTTCCTGCTCGGTGGTTTCGTCGGTGCCATGGACGTGGCGATGAATGCCAATGCGGTCGAGGTCGAAAAGACAATGCGCCGCGCCATCATGTCGTCCTGCCATGCCTATTGGAGCCTCGGCGGGCTGTTCGGCGCCGCCATCGGCGGTGTACTCATGGCGAATTTCGGTGTTTTGCCGCACGCGATTTTCGTGACGACCGTCTGTTTCTCGCTGGTCGCGATTGCCTGGCCGATGATGCTGCATGATCAGCCGCATCCGGATACGGCGAAGGAAAAGTTGCGCCTGCCGATGACGCCGCTACCCTGGCTGATCGGTCTTGTCGCCCTGTTCTCGATGGTGCCGGAGGGTTCGGTGCTGGACTGGGGCGCGCTGTACCTGCGCAACGAACTTGGTGCATCGGTCGCACTGTCCGGCTTCGGCTTTGCCGCCTTCTCGGCGACAATGGCGATCATGCGTTTCGCCGGAGATCACGTTCGCGACCGGTTCGGCGGCGTCAAGACGCTGCGGATCTGCACTCTGACGGCGCTGGTCGGCCTCGTTCTCGCAGGACTTGCGCCGAATGCGCCGCTGGCCATTCTTGGCTTCGCGCTTGCCGGCATAGGTATTTCCAACATGGTGCCGATCGCCTTTTCGGCCGCCGGCAATATACCTGGGCTGGCGCCGGGTATCGGTCTCTCTGTCGTGACCACTATGGGCTATTCCGGCATGCTGTTTGCGCCGTCGCTGATCGGTTTTGTCGGTGAGCATACCGGCTTTTCGATTATCTTCGCCTGCATCCCCATCCTGTTCATCGTCGTGCTGCTCCTGTCGCATCACGCTGTTCACGCCGACCACAAGGGCGGCCATTGATCGCAGGCCGGCCGCCTCGCGCGGCCCAAGGTTCCCGGAGGCCATCAATTCGCCGTCAAGCCGTGATCTTGCCGTTGACATCTCGGCTTTCGTCATCCACCTGAAAGCAAGTTGCCGCACCATCTTTCCAAGAGGCGTCCATGTCTTCGTCCTTCGATTACGAACCCCAGCCACGCCGGGCGTCCGTCGCCGTCGATGTCGGCGGCGTGATCGTCGGAGGATCGGCGCCGGTTGTCGTCCAGTCGATGACCAATACCGATACGGCCGATGTCGATGCGACGGTGGCGCAGGTCGCGGCTCTCCATCGGGCCGGCTCAGAACTGGTGCGCATCACCGTTGATCGCGACGAAAGCGCTGCCGCCGTGCCGAAGATCCGGGAACGGCTCGAGCGTCTCGGCCTCGATGTGCCGCTGATCGGCGACTTCCACTATATTGGCCACAAGCTGCTCGCCGATCATCCGGCCTGCGCAGAGGCGCTGGCGAAATACCGCATCAATCCCGGCAATGTCGGCTTCAAGGCGAAGAAGGACAAGCAGTTCGCCGAGATCATCGAGCGCGCCATTCAGTTCGACAAGCCGGTGCGCATCGGCGTCAACTGGGGCTCGCTCGATCAGGAACTCTTGACCAAGCTGATGGACGACAACCAGGCGAAGGGCTTCCCGCTGACGGCGCAGCAGGTCATGCGCGAAACCATCGTCCAGTCGGCGCTGATTTCAGCGGAACTCGCCGAGGAAATCGGCCTGCCGCGCAATCGCATCATCCTGTCGGCCAAGGTGTCGAACGTGCAAGACCTGATCGCCTGCTATTCCATGCTGTCGGCCCGCTCGAACCACGCGCTGCATCTCGGCCTCACCGAGGCCGGCATGGGCTCCAAGGGCATCGTCTCCTCCGCCGCTTCGCTCGGCATCCTGATGCAGCAGGGCATCGGCGATACGATCCGCATCTCGCTGACGCCGGAGCCCGGCGGCGACCGCACCCGCGAGGTGCAGGTGGCGCAGGAATTGCTGCAGGTCATGGGTTTCCGCCAGTTCATTCCGGTTGTTGCGGCCTGTCCGGGCTGCGGCCGGACCACCTCGACCGTGTTCCAGGAACTGGCGCAGAAGATCGAGGGCGATATCCGCCGCAACATGCCGGTCTGGCGCGAAAAGTATCCGGGTGTCGAAGGCCTGAAGGTTGCGGTCATGGGCTGTATCGTCAATGGCCCCGGCGAAAGCAAGCATGCCGATATCGGCATTTCATTGCCGGGCACGGGCGAGCTGCCGATCGCGCCCGTCTATGTCGATGGCAAGAAGACGATGACGCTGCGCGGCACCAATATCGCCGGTGATTTCGAGACGCTGGTGGGCGAATATATCGAGAAGCGCTTCGGCCAGGGCCAGGTGGCGGCTGAATAAGGCTAAATCCGCGCCGTCAGCAGCTTGAAACCCGCAAAGGCGAAGAAGCCGGCCATGGCGGCCTCGATGCCGCGTCGCGCTCTTTTATAGCCGCGATGGATCGGCTCGATCGAAAACAGCAGCGCGAAGCCCATGAAGATGACGATGCCGAGCAGCATGCATCCGCCGATCAGGATGGGCATGACATGCGGCGCGTCCTGCGGCGTGCCGAGCGAAACCAGCGTCAGCCAGGAAAAGATCGCCTTCGGATTGGTCAGGTGGATGCCGAGCCCCTTGAGATAGAGGCGACGCAGCGACGGCGGCTGCCGGTCAAGCGGCGTGTCGTTTTCAATCTCCTTGCGCATCGCCGCCTTCAGCGCCTTGAAGGCCAGCCAGAGCAGGTAGAGCCCGCCGGCGATCTTCAGCACGAACAGAGCATTGCCATAGCTGCGGATCAAGGCCGAAAGCCCGGCGGCAGCCAGCATCGCCCAGGTATAGGATCCTGTCAGCACCCCCGCCGCCAGCGCCAGCCCGCCGGCGCGGCCCCGGCTGATCGAGGTCGAGATGATTGCTACGATCGCCGGCCCGGGCGAGGCCGTGGCGATGATATAGGCACCCCAGGCGACCATCAGTTGCGGCAGGTAGGGTAGGAGGGTGGACATGCGCAGAAGTCTCCGAGGCGCACATGATCATGTGCGGCAGAGTGCCATCATGATGAAGCTGTGCGGAAAGAGAACGCCAATTCTTGTTGCGGTGACAATATTCAGCCGATTGGCGTTTGGGATATCATCCAAGTCTATTTGAATATCTCGTAGCTTCCGATAGGCCCAAGCAGCGCCGCGACGTAATGAACAAAGTCTAAATACAGTTTGGATCTGGGCGTGGGGTTATTGATCAGTATCGTGGAATCATAGGGATTTCTGGCGACGTAGTCCTGAAAGAATTTCATTCGTTTTGCGACATGGTGAATTTCTCGCGCGCTGCGTGACATTTCATCATCATCATCTCGAAAGGGATGCAGCATGACAAAATGCATCCGCTCAAGGGCATCGGGATGCTCCTTGAGATACGCCGCGAGAAGGCTTTCCATGTCTTGCTCGGAAAATGTTTTTAACACCCCATACCTGCCAACGCTGAATGAAATGAAATTTATACCACCATCTTTCAATGGCTGCGATAGGCGATGAAGCCGGCCGTTTCGGTGAGTATATTCGCGCGCTCGCCGAATGGCTCCAGCAGAGCCGCAGCATCGGCCACCAGAGCCGCCAGCCGTGTCTCCGCCCAATCCTGCCCCCGCAGCGAAACCAGGGTGCCCTTGCCGCGGGCGGCGTCCTTGCCGGTGGCCTTGCCCATGGTTTCGGCATCCGCCGTCAGGTCGAGCAGGTCGTCGGCGAGCTGGAAGGCGAGGCCGATGGTTTCGCCGTATTGGCGCATCAGGCGGCGTTCGCCGACGCTGCTAGCGGCGATGATCGCGCCGGCTTCGCAGGCAAAGCGGATCAGCGCACCGGTCTTCATCGCTTGCAGCGTGGTGATCTCGGCCTCGTCCAGCACGCAGCCTTCCGCCGCCAGATCCAGCGCCTGGCCGCCGGCCATGCCGCCGATGCCGGAAGCGCGTGCCAGCGCCAGCACCAGTTCGGTCTTCTGCCGGTCCAGCAGCTTGGTTTCCGGTGCTGCGATGATATCGAAGGCAAGCGTCAGCAGGCTGTCGCCAGCGAGGATCGCGTTCGCCTCGCCATGAGCAATATGCACGGTCGGTTGGCCGCGCCTGAGATCGTCGTCGTCCATGGCCGGCAGGTCGTCATGCACCAGAGAATAGCTGTGAACGCATTCCAGCGCCGCCGCGATCCGAAGCGCTGCCTCTGGATCGCCGCCGAGAAGGGCCGTACTTTCCATCACGAGAAAGGGGCGCAGCCGCTTTCCGCCGTTGAGCAGGCCGTGGCGCATGGCGGCAAGCAGCGGGGCGGGGCGGGCAATCTCGTCGGGCTGGATGGTTTCGCCGAGAATGCCGGAAAGACAGGTTTCCACGGCTTTGGCGCGGGCCTTCAGGCGGGCTTCGAAGGATGTGGACTGATCGCTCATGCCGGGCTCTTTGGCATGACAGCGCGCGTTCTGGCAATTGGATTTTGCCTCTGGAATGGCGTTCACCCATCTTCAACGCCAGTACCGGGTACAATTTGCGAAAAGACGTTCAATTCCAGCCGTTCTTGCTCTAAGAGAAATCTGGGATCATTCAGGCGGGCGCTTTAAGAGTTTGGACATCGTACCGGAAACGCGTGGGGAGGACGACGTGCCATCGACCGGCTCGCGCGGTAGCCGTTTGAACGGGTGGATGCAGGCGCTCCGCCAGCGCTGGCGCAGGCTGCTCCTGTGGGTGATTGGCCTGGTCCTTCTCCCTTACGTCCTCATCCTTCTCTATTTTCCAAGCTTCATCCATCCGATCTCGACGCTGATGCTGCGGGATCTCGTGCTGCTGCGCGGTTACGACCGGCAATGGGTCTCCTTTGACCAGATATCGCCCAATCTCGTCCAGTCGGTGATGATGTCGGAAGACGGCCAGTTCTGCATGCATGCCGGGGTAGACTGGGTGCAGATGCGCGGCGTCGTCAACGACGCGCTCGAGGGGGAATCGACACGCGGCGCCTCGACCATTCCGATGCAGACCGCCAAGAACCTGTTTTTATGGAACGGCCGCTCGTTCCTCAGGAAGGCAATGGAGCTGCCGCTGGCGCTCGTCGCGGATTTCGTCTGGACCAAGCGCCGGATGATGGAACTCTATCTCAATGTCGCCGAGTGGGGGCCGGGCATCTATGGCGCGGAGGCCGCCGCCCAGCATCATTTCGGCGTCTCCGCCGCCAAGCTGACGCGCCGGCAGGCCGCCCTTCTTGCGGTCTCGCTGCCCAATCCGATCGAGCGCAATGCCGGCAAGCCCGGCCGTGGCCTGAGGCGTCTGGCATCCTTGATCGAGCGCCGCGCCGGCCGGTCCGGCGAATATATCAAATGCCTTTATGATTGAGATCAGGTCTTTTCATTGGCGGCAAGAGATCGGTGTCATCTATAGCAGGGCCTCGCTTCTCGAAGGACGGAGGAAGACTGGTGACAAAACTCACGCTCTATGTCGGTAACAAGAATTATTCGTCCTGGTCGCTGCGGCCGTGGATCGCGCTGGAAGCCTGCGGGATCCCGTTCGAGGATGTCGTCATTCCCTTCGATTTCGAAAACGGCAATCCGAAATTCAGGGATATCTCGCCGACCGGCCGCGTTCCGGTCCTGCATCACGGCGATGTCCGCGTCTGGGAATCGCTGGCGATCATCGAATATGCCGCCGAATTGTTTCCCAAGGCCGGGCTCTGGCCCGAGGATCCGGCGGAGCGCGCGGTGGCACGCAGCTATTCCATGGAAATGCTGTCCGGCTTCCAGACCCTGCGCAATGCCTGCCCGATGAATATGCGCCGGGAAAAGCGCGGGATTGAGGTATCGAAGGCTGTCGCTGATAATGTCGAGCGGATCGAAACGATCTGGCGCGAGGCGGTTGCCCGCTCCGGCGGCCCGTTCCTGTTCGGCCGCTTTACCGCTGCCGACGCCATGTTCGCACCCGTGGTCAATCGCTTCGAGGTCTACGACCTCACCCGCAATCCCGGCTCGCTCGAATATATGGATGCGATCAAGACTCATCCGGCCTTCCAGAAATGGCAGGAGGCCGCCCTGGCCGAGACGTGGGTGGTGCCCGAGGACGAGGCCTGATTCCTCTCGCGACCGGCTGACTCGAAAAAATGCCGGGAGGGACTGGTCAAACGCCTGTGGGGCATGTATAAGCCCGGCAAATTCCGAGATTGACATCTGTTTGTCCCGGCCAACGGTCTGGCCGAGAAACAGAGTTTTGCCCGATAAGTGGAGTATGAAATGGCTGTACCGAAAAGAAAAACGAGCCCGTCCAAGCGCGGTATGCGCCGCTCCGCTGACGCGCTGAAGACCCCGACCTATGTCGAGGACAAGAACTCCGGCGAACTGCGTCGCCCGCACCACATCGACCTAAAGACCGGCATGTACCGCGGCCGCCAGGTTCTGACCCCGAAGGCTTCCGCTTAATCAGCGTTGCCGTTAGGCTTGATATTTGAAGGGCTGGCTTTCGCCGGCCCTTTTCTGTTGTCTGGGCTATTGATGACGTGCGACCTTCCGGTCGCCTTGCGCAAACGCTGCCCTATGTCGTTCCCACGGTCATTTTCTTGACCGGAACGATAATGTAGACAGAGACAAAGCCCGCCGAATGCCGGCGCGCAAATCGGGAGCCCGTTCTGATGATTGCTGCCATTCCATTGCTGATCCTGCCGTTCATTCTCTACAATCTGGGAATGGTCGGCATCCTGGGAAGCGGCGGGGTCGCGGTTTTCGAAAACACGATCCTGTCGATGACCATGCTCTCGGGTGCCGTCTGGACGATGAGCGTCGGCGATCTGATGATCGTCATTGCTCTGCTCCTGCTTTTCGTCGAGATCCTGAAAGCCACCCGCATCAGTTCCAAGGCGCTGATGGATCACCTTCTGTCGATGGTGCTGTTCATCGTCTTCCTGGTGGAATTCCTGCTGGTCGCCAATGCCGCGACCCACGTCTTCTTCATCCTGATGACGATTTCCTTCATCGACGTTATCGCCGGCTTCTCCGTGTCGATGCGCACGGCCGGACGGGATGTGTCGATCGGGCTTTGAGCGTTTTTCTCTTCTCCACAGCGGGGAGAAGGTGGCGCATAGCGCCGGATGAGGGGGCCGAAGGCCGCCTGCAGGATATGCCGCTCGCGCCGGCTTACGCCGTCGCCCCCTCATCGCCTCACTTCGTTCGGCACTTCTCCCCGCTGGGGAGAAGAGGGCGTTCCGTTATTCGCGGTCGCGTTTCACCCCAGATTTTCGAGCTTCGTCTGCAGCGCACGCAGCTGTTCCTTCAACTCGTCGATGTCCTTGGCTTCCGCCTTGCGCGGCTCCTTGGCAGCAGGTGTCGCGGCCATGAAGGGGGAGAACATCTGCATCGCCTGATGGAACATCTCGGTGTTGCGCTTGACCTGTTCCTCCACCAGTTGCAGCGGCACGGCGAGGTTCTTGCCGAGCGGCGTATCCCCGAAGGCCTTGTTGATCTGCTCGCGCATCGTCACCTGCTGGTCGGTGAAGGCCTGCATCGAATGCTCGAGATAGCTCGGCACGACCATCTGCATCTGGTCACCGTAGAACGAGATCAGCTGGCGCAGGAAGGAGATCGGCAGAAGCGTGTTGCCGGTCTTGGATTCCTGCTCGAAAATGATCTGGGTCAGCACCGAATGGGTGATGTCCTCGCCTGATTTCGCGTCCTGAACGGTGAATTCCTCTCCCTTTTTCACCATGACCGCGAGATCGTCGAGGGTAACGTATGTGCTTGTTCCGGTATTGTAGAGCCGTCGGTTGGCGTATTTCTTGATTACGATCTGACCGTCGTGTTTAGCCATCTGGGTCTCCTCCCCATGCTCCCGTCTTTATTGTGTTTTTCAGA
Source organism: Rhizobium sp. Leaf453 (assembly GCF_001425605.1). GTDB lineage: Bacteria > Pseudomonadota > Alphaproteobacteria > Rhizobiales > Rhizobiaceae > Pararhizobium. The sequence goes on from NZ_LMRG01000027.1 coordinate 294,435, forward strand.
GTATCCGTAAAAATCCGGTTCTGACAATCTCTTTGTGCAATGCGGCGACGCAGGTGCGAGATTTCGCCCTTGTCCAGGTTGTGACAGCCACGCGGTGCGATGTGTCACATTATCGCGTTTGACTTGCGCGATGACCTTTGCCAGTCTTTAGCAATTGCGAAGAAAAGAACGAGGAAACATCGGATGAGCACCCCCTCCATCGTCATCGCCAGCGCGGGCCGCACCGCCGTCGGTTCGTTCAACGGCTCGTTTGCCACAACACCCGCGCACGAACTCGGTGCCGCCGTCATCAAGGGCGTTCTGGATCGTGCCGGCGTCGAGCCGGCCGAAGTGGACGAGGTTATCCTCGGTCAGGTTTTGTCCGCCGGTGAGGGCCAGAATCCGGCCCGCCAGGCTGCGATGAAGGCCGGCATTCCGCAGGAAGCCACCGCCTGGGGCATGAACCAGCTCTGCGGTTCCGGCCTGCGCGCCGTGGCACTCGGCATGCAGCAGATTGCAACCGGCGATGCGAAGATCATCGTTGCCGGCGGCATGGAATCGATGTCGATGGCCCCGCATTGCGCGCACTTGCGCGGTGGCGTGAAGATGGGCGACTTCAAGATGGTCGATACCATGATCAAGGATGGCCTGACCGACGCCTTCTACGGCTATCACATGGGAACGACGGCCGAAAACATCGCCAAGAAATGGCAGCTGTCGCGTGACGACCAGGATCAGTTCGCGCTCGGTTCGCAGAACAAGGCCGAGGCCGCGCAGAAGGCCGGCCGGTTCGCTGACGAAATCATCCCTTTCATCGTCAAGGGCCGCAAGGGCGACGTCACCGTCGATCAGGACGAATACATCCGTCACGGCGCGACCCTCGACCAGATGACCAAGCTGCGTCCGGCCTTCGACAAGGAAGGCACGGTCACCGCCGGCAACGCTTCCGGTCTCAATGACGGTGCGGCTGCGACCCTTTTGATGAGTGAGGCCGAGGCCGGTCGCCGTGGCATTCAGCCGCTCGCGCGCATTGTGTCCTGGGCCACGGCCGGCGTCGATCCGCAGATCATGGGCACCGGCCCGATCCCGGCATCGCGCAAGGCGCTGGAAAAGGCCGGCTGGTCGGTTGCGGATGTCGAACTCGTCGAGGCCAACGAAGCCTTTGCTGCGCAGGCCTGCGCCGTCAACAAGGATCTCGGCTGGGATACGTCGATCGTCAACGTCAATGGCGGCGCCATCGCCATCGGCCATCCGATCGGCGCCTCCGGCGCCCGGGTGCTCAACACGCTGCTGTTCGAAATGAAGCGTCGCGGCGTGTCCAAGGGCCTGGCGACACTTTGCATCGGTGGCGGCATGGGCGTTGCCATGTGTGTCGAGCGGCTGTGATTTTCATTGTTTGATCAATTGCTCTGGCCTTTGCGGCCGGGGCATGCTTCACGGCAAAAGCCGGAAGAATCGTGCCGAGTCCCTGGACGGCGGCATCAAGACAAGAACCATACAACAGGGGAGTGAGTCCTATGAGCAGGGTAGCATTGGTCACGGGCGGATCGCGCGGTATCGGCGCGGCCATATCCATCGCGTTGAAGACCGCCGGTTATAAGGTCGCTGCGACCTATGCCGGCAATGACGAGAAGGCAAAGGCCTTCACCGACGTCACCGGTATTCCGACCTACAAATGGGACGTGTCCGACTACAAGGAATGCACAAAGGGAATCGGCAAGGTCGAGGCGGACCTTGGCCCGATCGAAATTCTCGTCAACAATGCGGGTATTACCCGCGATGCCATGTTCCACAAGATGACGCCGGAACACTGGAACGAGGTTATCGACACCAACCTTACCGGCCTGTTCAACATGACGCATCCGATCTGGGGCGGCATGCGCGACCGCAATTTCGGCCGCGTGATCAACATTTCCTCGATCAACGGTCAGAAGGGCCAGATGGGCCAGGCTAACTATTCCGCGTCGAAGGCCGGCGATCTCGGCTTTACCAAGGCGCTGGCCCAAGAAGGTGCAGCGAAGGGCATCACGGTCAACGCGATCTGCCCCGGCTATATCGGGACGGAAATGGTTCGGGCGATCCCGGAAAAGGTCCTCAACGAGCGCATCATTCCGCAAATCCCGGTTGGCCGGCTTGGCGAACCCGACGAAATCGCCCGCATCGTGGTTTTCCTTGCATCGGATGATGCCGGCTTCATCACCGGTTCGACGATCTCGGCCAATGGCGGCCAGTTCTTCGTCTGATTTGCATCCGTCAGCGTTTCGTAGCGGCGCCCTCGCGGGCGCCGTTTTGCATTTCCGCAGAGGTTAATATCGCTGGCGTAGAAGTTATGGAGTGGGAGGTTTATCCACTGTTTCCTATGGTTAACAAATTGTTTTTACACAATATCTCGCGGTGAACAAAACGGGAAACGGCTTATGTCGGCGATTCGTCGCCTGTTCGTTCCTGCTTTGGTTGAGAGGTTAACGTCGGGGCCTCAGAACGCATTTTTCAGTCTGTGTTTTCCGGAGATGCACGGACGTATTGAAGCCTCTTAAATCGTAATAGGAATCTGGCGAAAGACGGACTGACTGCCGGATGTGAAAGGCTGCCTCGTGCGGACCATATCTGGTGAAGCTGGGGAATGGCGGCGTGATACCTGTCGATTTCTTGTGAGTCGCTTCGATGTCACGTTTTTGAGCTTGCGAACGAAAGCAGCTAAGTCGCCGGGTTAAATTTTCCAGAATTTTCAAATAATTGGATTCTGAATCTCGCTGGATGCCGATTGCTTCGAAACCGGCGTTTTTCATAGGAAACACGATTCACGATGTTGTTCGAATCCGGCTTCGGAAATCAATATCTAGCCGTGAACAAATCCTGAATCCGATGGAGTCAGCGATTCGTCGCTGATTCGTTCCATGGCTGTTCCGATTCGGGCCGGTGCACCTGAAAATCCGGCCCCGTGGATTCCATTTCTAGCGTTTCCTTGCCGTCTGCCCTTGCCTTTGTGCCTCTGCATGGGCATGTGTGCTCTGCCGGTTGAAGCGGTTACCCGCCGTGAAGGCCTTCGCAGACTGAAAGTGCGCAGGATCGAGACAGTGCCTGACCAACCCATGATCTTGAGCGGCCGCGGCGTGATCGCGGTCCTCGGCCCCACCAATACCGGCAAGACGCATTATGCGATCGAGCGCATGGTCGCGCACGAATCCGGCGTGATCGGCCTGCCGCTGCGACTGCTCGCCCGCGAGGTCTATACGCGGCTGGTCGAGAAGGTCGGCGCTCACAATGTCGCGCTGATCACCGGCGAGGAAAAGATCACTCCGCATATGGCGCGGTTTTCCGTCTGCACCGTCGAGGCGATGCCGCGCGAGACCAAGGCCGCCTTCGTCGCGATCGACGAGGTGCAACTCGCTGGCGATCTTGAGCGCGGTCATATCTTCACCGATCGGTTGATGCATCTGCGCGGGCGGGAGGAGACGCTGCTTCTCGGCGCTTCGACCATGCGGCCGATTCTCGAACAGCTTTTGCCAGGCATCACCGTCGTCGAGCGGCCGCGCCTGTCGCAGTTGCTCTATGCCGGCTCCAAGAAGATCACCCGCCTGCCGCAACGTTCCGCCATCGTCGCCTTCTCGGCCGAGGAGGTCTATGCGATCGCCGAGTTGATACGCCGTCAGAGGGGCGGTGCCGCGGTCGTGCTGGGGGCGCTTTCACCGCGCACCCGCAATGCCCAGGTCGCGCTCTATCAGGCCGGTGATGTCGAATATCTGGTGGCGACGGATGCGATCGGCATGGGCTTGAACCTCGATGTCGATCATGTCGCCTTTGCCCAGGACCGCAAATATGACGGCTACCAGTTCCGCAACCTGAATCCTGGCGAACTGGCGCAGATCGCCGGCCGCGCCGGCCGCCACCTGCGTGATGGCACCTTCGGGGTGACCTCGCGGGTCGAACCCTTCGACAACGAACTGGTCCACCGAATCGAATCGCACCAGTTCGATCCGGTTCGTGTCCTGCAATGGCGCTCCAAGGCGCTGAACTTTGCGTCCATTGCCGCGTTGAAGAAAAGCCTCGACGCGGCGCCGACGGTTCACGGACTGACGCGCGCATTGCCGGCGGTGGATCAGCAGGCGCTGGATTATCTTTCGCGCTATCCGGAAATCACCAGTGTCGCGACGACACCGGAGCGTGTAGAAAAACTCTGGGAGGCCTGTGCTCTTCCCGACTATCGGCGTATAACGCCGGCGCAGCATGCCGATCTCATTTCGACCATCTATGCCGATCTTGTTCGCCGTGGCACAGTGAACGAAGATTTCATGGCCGAACAAGTTCGTCGTGCGGATCTTACGGATGGTGAAATCGACACATTGTCCGCCAGAATTGCCCAAATCAGGACATGGACCTATGTGTCCAACCGTCCGGGATGGCTTGCCGATCCGACACACTGGCAAGAAAAGACGCGGGAAATCGAAGATCGATTGTCTGACGCGTTACATGAAAGGTTGACGAAACGCTTTGTTGATCGCAGGACATCTGTGCTCATGAAGCGCCTGAGAGAGAATGCGATGTTGGAAGCTGAAATCAGTGTAAATGGCGATGTCTTCGTTGAAGGTCATCATGTGGGACAATTGGCGGGCTTCCGTTTCACGTTGGCGACAGTGACCGACGGTCTTGACGCGCGTGCGGCGCAGGGCGCTGCGCAGAAGGCGCTGGCGCTCGAGTTCGAAGCGCGTGCTGCGCGGCTGCATGCCGCCGGCAATGCCGATCTCGCTCTGGCTTCGGATGGTCTCGTGCGTTGGCTCGGCGATCCCGTGGCACGTCTTGCCGCCAGCGATCATGTCATGCGTCCGCGTGTCCTTCTGCTCGCTGACGATCAACTGCAGGGCAATGCCCGCGAGCATGTGCTCGCCCGCATCGAGCGCTTCGTTAATCACCACATCTCGACGGTCTTGAAGCCGCTCGACGATCTCTCCCGTGCGGAAGATCTCGAAGGTCTGGCCAAGGGCCTGGCCTTCCAGTTGGTCGAAAATCTGGGCGTGATGTTCCGTCGTGATGTCGCCGATGACGTCAAGTCGCTGGACCAGGAGGCGCGCGCCTCGATTCGCCGTCATGGCATCCGCTTCGGCGCCTATCACATCTTCATGCCGGCGCTCCTGAAGCCGGCGCCGGCCGAACTCATCACCCTGCTCTGGGCCTTGAAGAACGACGGTCTCGACAAGCCCGGTTACGGCGATCTGATCCCGGTCCTGGCCGCAGGTCGTACATCGGTTGTCACCGATCCGTCCTATGAGCGGACCTTCTACAAGCTGGCCGGCTTCCGTTTCCTCGGCAAGCGCGCCGTGCGCATCGATATCCTCGAGCGCCTGGCCGACCTCATCCGTCCGCTGCTGCAATGGAAGCCGGGCACGACAAATCGTCCGGACGGCGCCTATGACGGCCGCCGCTTCACCGCGACGACGGCGATGCTGTCGATCCTCGGTGCGACGCCGGACGATATGGAAGAGATCCTCAAGGGTCTCGGCTATCGCGCCGACGCCGTGAAGGCCGAGGACGCTGCCGCGTTCTTGGCGTCGCAGGCAGGCGCAGCCGCTCCGGCCGCAGTCGCGACGGACGCACCGGCGGAAACGGCTGACCATGATGATGCCGATGCGGCCGGCGAAGAAACGCAAGGTTCCGAACAGGCTCCGGCGCAGGCCGAAGAGACTGCTTCGGCAAATTCCGAGACAGTCACTGTCGAGGCTGTAGCGTCAGCAGCTGACGCTGCACCAACTGCCGACGCTGTTCCGACAGAGGCCGTCGAAGCCAAGCCCGTTCTCCTTTGGCGTCCGGGTGGTCGTAACGACAACCAGCGTTCTGGCGGGCGTCCGCAGGGCGAGCGCCGTGGCGGCAACAATCGCGCACAGCAGGGCGAGGCCCGCCGCGAGGGTGGCGATCAGCGCCGTGACGGCGAGGGCCGCCGCGAGGCACGCGGCGATGATAACCGCAAGGGCGGCGGTCGGCCGGATCGCAACCGTCGTGATGGCGGCCGTGACGGTGGGCGAGATGGCGGAAAGCCGCAGGGCGGTCATCGCCATGAAAAGGGTGACCGTCAGGACCGCCCGGATCGCAACGACCGCGGCGGAAAGCCGCAGGCTGCCAAGTTCGAAGCCCGTCCGCCGCGCAAGGAAAAGCCGCTGGATCCGGATTCGCCCTTCGCCAAGCTCGCGGCTCTCAAGGAGCAGATGAAGAAATAGTGCCATGGCCGAAAAACAGCCCCAGTCCCTGCCGGCTTCCCGCCAGCGTCTCGACAAATGGCTGTTCTTCACGCGGCTGACAAAATCCCGCTCGATCGCCCAGAAGGCGATCGAGGGGGGCGATGTCAAAGTGAATAATACCCGTATTACCCAGCCGTCTCACGCGCTGAAAACCGGCGACGTCGTTGTCTTCTCGTCCGACCGGCGCGACACGACCGTTCGGGTTCTGGCGCCCGGCAATCGGCGTGGACCTTACGAGGAAGCCCGCCTTCTCTATGAAGACCTGACCCCTGCCGTGGTGCCGGGAGAAAAGCCGACCCTCTTCGAACAGGCCACCCGCGAGCGCGGCAGCGGCCGCCCCACCAAGAAAGAACGGCGCGAGGTAGACAGGCTTCAGGCTGACTGGCAGGACGATTAGAAAACTGTCTCCCTGGCTGGTGATTTGACGCATGGATTATTCTTGCAAAGGCGGGTCAAAGCCTTTACCTGACGGGGTCAACAAGCAGCCCTCGTGCGCCGCGAGAGGTGTCGGCGGGCTGATAATCCTCAACGGATGCGGGCAAGCGGGCTTCACTCTTGGTTGCTGTCTGCCATCAAATGTGAGAAATCGCTGGAGTACCTCATGACGTATGTCGTGACCGACAATTGCATACGCTGCAAATATACCGATTGCGTGGAAGTGTGCCCGGTGGACTGCTTCTATGAGGGTGAGAACTTTCTGGTTATCCATCCCGACGAGTGCATCGACTGCGGCGTCTGCGAGCCGGAATGTCCGGCGGGGGCCATCAAGCCGGATACCGAGCCGGGTCTGGACATGTGGCTGAAAGTCAATGCCGAATTCGCCACGCAATGGCCCAATCTCACCGTCAAGCGTGACGAGATGCCGGAAGCCAAGGAAATGGACGGCGTCGAAGGCAAGTACGAGAAGTATTTTTCGCCGAAGCCAGGTCAGGGCGACTGACATAATGGGTTCGAAAGCAACCGGTTACGTGTTGGTCAACCGGGCTGCGAAAAGTGGCGAAATTAGGGGAATCGTGGCTTAACCATGTCCGTGACGGACTGGTTGGGGTTCTTCTGCGTTGTAAAGCAAATTATTGATTTCCGCAGTTTTTTATGATAGGGTCTGAATACTGATCCACATCGCAGCACTGCGCGTGCTCGAAAAACCATCACGAAAGCAAAAGAGTCCCACGGCGCGGCTGACCCCAAATACGCAACGTCTGTTGCATGTGTGTGATCGCCTCGCAGAAGATCGATTTGATGACCGTTGGAACGGATCAGTATGGAGTCACCCGACGGTGTCCCCGTCCATTCCGGGCCTGACTGACCCGGCCCCGGCGAACCGCCGGGAGCGTAACAGGGAGTTTTTGAAACGAATGACGACCCAGCAGAAAAAATCTTCAACACGCCATGGATTCAAGACCGGTGAATCGATCGTTTACCCGGCCCATGGCGTTGGACAAATCGTTGCAATCGAAGAGCAGGTGGTTGCGGGCATGTCGCTCGAACTGTTTGTGATCGATTTCGAAAAGGACAAGATGCGCCTGAAGGTGCCGGTTGCCAAGGCCGTCTCCATCGGCATGCGCAAGCTGTCCGAAACCGATTTCGTCGAGCGTGCATTGAAGGTCGTCCAGGGCAGGGCACGTGTAAAGCGGACCATGTGGTCGCGCCGTGCGCAGGAATATGATGCCAAGATCAATTCCGGTGACCTGATCTCGATCGCCGAAGTCGTACGCGACCTCTACCGCGCTGAAAACCAGCCGGAACAGTCCTATTCCGAGCGCCAGCTTTACGAAGCTGCCCTTGACCGCATGGCGCGCGAAATCGCAGCCGTGAACAAGATGTCGGAAACGGAGGCTGTCCGTCTCGTCGAGGCCAACCTGAACAAGGGTCCGAAGCGCGGCAAGGCCGTCGAAGAGGACGATGCACAGGAAGAAGCTGCGTAAGCACCGTTTTCGGTTCTTACATTCAAAAAGCCCTGTCAGCGATGACGGGGCTTTTTTTGTTCGTTTGCATGCTGCCAAGGAGGTGAACGGAAGGCTTTCAGGATAAGCAAAGTTCACGAACGGCACTTTTGCCATCGCCGGCCCTGTTACGGTGGTGCAGTGAACGCCGCTTCGGCGTTTCGGCGCCAAATCAGATTGATCGATGTTGAGGCGACAAGCCTCCTGCCGAAATGGAGAGAGGCCGACCTCGATGCGACTCTTCGTGAGGGGTAGCGAAAGTGCCGACTGTTGAATTCCCTGTTTCAAGTTTAAATCACATTTATGACCGCCAATTTGACTGTAAAAAGTCACGATCAATATATATATTAGGCTCGTCAAATGTAATCGTCAGACACGTAATCTTTATTCCGACAATTATTGGTCGTTCATCGATCGCGTTTCTAATCTGGACAAAGAGCTAAATCTCTCGAATAGTACGAGCTATCAATGGCCGTCGTATAGAGCCGATATCATCATCTAGGAAGGATGGAATTATGGCTGTTTTGGTGCTGCAAGGAAAGGCTGAAGGCTACCGTTTCGAGACGGTCAATGGTCGGCTTCGGGCGATCGATATCGACGCAACCGATGGCAACACCGGCACCCATATCCTGACGGGAGTGGATATCGCCCGCTTCGACGATCGCGATATCGCGTTAGGGCCGGATACCGATATCCCGACGGGCCAAGTGAAGATCGCAGACGATGTGAACACATCGGCTTTCATGCTGGGCGACGGCGGTTATGTTCTGGTGACGCGAACCACGGTTCCCGGCGGACTCGCTTTCAGCGCCCAGCAGTTTGACGCCGCCGGCGTGGAGGTCGGTGACGAGGTTACGTTTCCGTCGGATACAGCGTCAGTCGTCCTGAACGAGGCTGGCAATGTTTTCGTCGTTGGCAGCGAATATGACGGTGGCGTTCTGCAGAGAACATTCGTCCAGCGCTATGACCAGTTGGGTGGCGCCGTCGCCGAAGAAGTCGATATCACAGGCGCGACGTCTTTCTACGCCTTGGCCGGTGGCGGATTTGTGACTGTCCGGGGAGACACCAACACCTTCTATCTTCAACAGTATGATGCAAATTTCGCCACCGTCAGTGACGAAGCGACATTTGAGCTATTGCCCGACGAGGAAGGCTCAGTTTCATCCGTAACGCAGTTGAGCGGCGGTGGATACGTTGTGGGGGTGAAGTCTCTGATCGTACACAACCCGGGCAGCGAGAGCGAATATACCGAATACTTCGGCCGTTTTCAGGCCTTCACCGCCGATGGGACGCCTTTGGGGCCAATCGGATCTGGCTCGAGCATCGCAGCATTCGATAGCGGCGGTTTCGTTGTGACATCCGTGCTTCAGGACCCGGACGAGTTCGGCCTGGCCGGGGACATTCTCATGCAGCGTTATAATGCCGCTGGCGCTAAGGTTGGTGCCGAGTTCGTCGTCAACATCACCACGAGCCGCCCGCAACAGTCGCCATCGGTCGCGGTCCTGAGTGATGGTGGTTTCGTCGTCATCTGGCAATCGCCGGCGACCGGCGGGAACAACATCCTGGCACGGCGGTTCGATGCCAACGGCGTGGCTATCGGTGGAGAACTCCGCATCAACACGGCTGATGGCAATGTGTCTCTCTCATCGGTAGTTACGCCGATCGTGGCCCTGGACGACGGCGGGTATGTCGTGAAATGGAAGGGGTCGGGTAGCTCGAATGGCGAAATCTTCACGCAGCGCGTCGATGCCGACGGCAGTCTTTCGACGTTCGAGATATCAGGCACGACAGCCAATGACACTCTGAATGCTGGCTTCGGAACGAAGCTTTTCGGGCTTGGCGGTAATGATACGCTGAATGGCGACCAGATGTTCGGCGGTGATGGCAACGACACCTACATCATTGACAGTACGCGCGATAGGGCGATCGAGCAGTCCGGCAGCGCCGGCGGTGTCGATACGGTCCGCAGTTCCGTCAATCACGCACTCGGCTCCAATGTGGAAAACCTGATCCTGACCGGCACGGCCTATCTCAGTGGGACCGGCAACGACATCGCCAATGTCATCACCGGGAATGTCGGGTCCAATACGCTGACGGGCAATGGTGGCGACGACGTGCTGGATGCTGGTGCCGGCAACGATACGCTGAGTGGCGGCGACGGTCGGGACACACTGATCGGCGGCACCGGTGTGGACAAGATGAGCGGCGGCACCGGCGACGATACCTACTACGTCGATAACGTTACCGATCAGGTGACGGAGGTCGATAATGCAGCCAATGGCGGCGTCGACAAGGTCTTCTCGAGTGTCAGCTTCACGTTGAAAAGCCATGTCGAGAACCTGTCGCTGACAGGCACCGGCAATATCGACGGCACCGGTAATGGCATTGACAATGTCATCGTCGGCAATACTGGCAACAACCAGCTGAGAGGCGGCGCCGGTAACGATACGCTGACCGGTGCGGCCGGTGATGACCTGCTCTACGGCGAAACCGGCGCTGACCGGATGACCGGTGGCAGCGGCAACGACACCTATTTCGTCGATAATACCTCTGACGTCGTGATTGAATCCTCCGATCCCGTCAATGGCGGTATCGACACCGTCGTTTCGTCGATCTCCCGGACACTCGGGGCCTATCAGGAAAATCTCAATCTCATCGGCGGGGTCGCGATCAACGGCAACGGCAATTCGCTTAACAACACCCTGACCGGCAACAGCGGCGCCAATACACTGCGTGGCTTTGAGGGTAACGACATTCTCGATGGTGGCGCCGACACACGTACGGATACGCTCGATGGCGGTCTCGGCAACGATGTCTTCGTTCTCGGCAACGGTAATGACACGGTGATCGATGCCGGTGGAACAGACACGATCCGCTCCACGATCAGCCGCACACTCATGGATTACGGCTTCATCGAACGGCTGACGCTTCAGGGCACCGCAAACATCAACGGTACCGGCAACGCGTTGGCCAACACGATCACGGGCAACAGTGGTGACAACACACTTGACGGCGGTGGCGGACAGGATGCGCTCGCCGGCGGTCTTGGAAACGATCGATACATTCTCGGTGCGAGTGCCGACACGGTCACCGACACTGGCGGCATCGACACGATCTATTCGACAATCACCCGTTCGCTGACGAATTATGCCGACATCGAGCGCCTGATCTTGCAGGGTGGCGCGGATATCAATGGCACAGGCAACCTCCTGAACAACAGCCTCACCGGCAATACCGGCGACAACACGCTGAATGGGGCTGCTGGCAACGATGTCCTCTCGGGCGGCAGCGGCGACGACGTTCTGATCGGCGGCACGGGCAACGACACACTGACGGGCGGTTCGGGCAAAGACATCTTCCTGCTCAATGCGCCACTCAGTGCATCCACCAACGTAGACTTCATCTCCGATTTCTCTGTGGCAGATGATACGATCCGGCTGGAAAACAGCGTCTTTACCAAGATCGGTGCTGCCGGCCCCCTATCGTCGTCTGCCTTTGTCCGCAACAGCACCGGCCTTGCGACAACCGATAGCCATCGGCTGATCTATGAGACCGACACCGGCGAGCTATACTACGACAGCAACGGCAAGGCGGCCGGTGGCAGCGTTCTCGTTGCAACCCTCGATCCGAACCTCGCGCTGACCCACCAGGATTTCTTCATCGTATGAGATGAGCGTCAGACACAAGTTGTGTGACTCTTGGATAGTTCACCGGCCCCGAGTTTGACCAGGCTCGCTGCGGGACTGAACACCTGCGCCGGAGCATATGGCTGGGCCTATAGAGGTCCTGCAACTGAGGCGGGCGTCACGGAGTGGCGCCTGTTAAAGCTACGGCCGATCCGCGACCCCCATAAGGATTCTCCTGCCATCGTGCTATGCTACCCGCCGAGGCGTCTTGCCGCGATCTGCCGGCACGGGGAGACGATGCGATAACCGGCATTGGGAGGAGATAATGGCAGGAACTGTTTCTCTACATCCGTTGCTTGACCGGGGTATACCCAAAGGCTCCGGCAGCTTTACCGGCGGCACGCTCGTCTGTGAATGCGCCGATCGTCCCGTAAGGGTCAAGGTCGAAGGCGATGTGGCACATAATCATGCCTGTGGCTGCACGAAATGCGGGAAACCGGCCGGAGCGACGTTTTCGGTCGTCGCCGTTGCCCCCCACGACAAGATCACCGTGCTGGAAAATGGCGACAAGCTCTATGTGGTCGACAAGGCGGCCCTCATCCAGCGGCATGCCTGCAAGGGCTGCGGCGTGCACATGTACGGTCCGGTGGAGCGGGAGCATCCGTTCCAGGGGTTGGACTTCATTCATCCGGAGCGTTTCGAAGAGGATGGCTGGTCGCCGCCCGGCTTCGCCGCCTTCGTCTCCTCGATCATCGAATCCGGCACGAACCCGGCCGATATGTCGGCCATCCGGGCGCACCTGACGGAACTGGGCCTGACCCCATCCGATTGCCTGAACAACGCCCTGATGGACTATATCGCTACCTGGACGGCGCAGAAGAGCGGCGTGCTGAAATCCTGACCCGGCAAACGAAAAGGGCGCAGCGACCGAGGCCGCTGCGCCCTTTCACATTCATTGCAAAGCCCGCTGCTTATGCAGCGCCGCGCGACTTTTCGAACCGCTTGCGGTCGTTCGAGTCGAGATACATCTTGCGCAGGCGAATGTTCTTCGGCGTCACTTCGACCAGTTCGTCGTCCTGGATCCAGGACAGCGCGCGGTCGAGCGTCATGCGGATCGGCGGGGTCAGCTTGACAGCTTCGTCCTTGCCGGAAGCGCGCATGTTGGTGAGCTTCTTGCCCTTCAGAACGTTGACTTCGAGGTCGTTGTCACGCGTGTGGATGCCGATGATCATGCCGGCATAGACCTTCTCACCGGCTTCGATGATCATCGGGCCGCGATCTTCCAGGTTGAACATGGCGTAGGCAACCGATTCGCCGGCATCGTTGGAGAGCAGAACGCCCTGAACGCGGCCACCGATGTCGCCCTTGTAGGGCTGGTAGTCGTTGAACAGGCGGTTCATGATCGCCGTGCCGCGCGTGTCGGTCAAAAGTTCCGACTGGTAGCCGATCAGGCCGCGGGTCGGAGCCAGGAACTTCAGACGAACGCGGTTGCCGCCGGACGGACGCAGTTCCGTCATCTCGGCCTTGCGCTCGGACATCTTCTGGACGACGACACCGGAATGCTCCTCGTCGACGTCGATGACGACTTCTTCGATCGGCTCCAGCATCTGGCCGGTGGCTTCGTCCTTGTGCATCACGACGCGCGGACGCGAGACGGCAAGCTCGAAGCCTTCGCGGCGCATGGTCTCGATCAGAACGGCCAGCTGCAATTCGCCGCGGCCGGACACGTAGAACGAATCCTTGCCTTCGGCTTCTTCGATCTTCAGCGCGACGTTGCCTTCGGCTTCCTTGAACAGGCGGTCGCGGATAACGCGCGACGTGACCTTATCGCCTTCGGTGCCCGCCAGCGGGCTGTCGTTGACGATGAAGGACATGGTGACGGTCGGCGGGTCGATCGGCTGGGCGTGCAGCGCTTCGCTAACCGAGGGATCGCAGAACGTGTCGGCGACCGTGCCCTTCGACAGGCCGGCGATGGCGACGATATCGCCTGCATGCGCTTCGTCGATCGGCGTACGCTCGATGCCACGGAACGCCAGAATCTTCGAAATACGACCGGTTTCGATCAGCTTGCCGTCCTGGCCAAGAACCTTGACGGACTGGTTCGGCTTGATCGAACCGGAATGGATGCGGCCGGTGATGATGCGGCCGAGGAAGGGGTTGGCTTCCAGGATCGTGCCGATCATGCGGAACGCGCCGTCTTCGTCGCCGACACTCGGCTCCGGAACGTGCTTCAGGACGAGGTCGAGAAGCGGCGCCAGGCCATCTTCCTTAGGACCTTCCGGATTGACGTTCATCCAGCCGTTACGGCCCGAACCATAGAGGATCGGGAAGTCGAGCTGCTCGTCGGTGGCGTCAAGATTGGCGAAGAGGTCGAAGACTTCGTTGATGACTTCCTCGTGGCGGCCGTCGGGGCGGTCGATCTTGTTGATCGCGACGATCGGGCGAAGGCCGACCTTCAGCGCCTTGGAAACGACGAACTTGGTCTGCGGCATCGGGCCTTCCGACGAGTCGACCAGAACGATCGCGCCGTCCACCATCGACAGGATGCGCTCGACTTCGCCGCCGAAGTCGGCGTGGCCGGGGGTGTCGACGATGTTGATGCGGACGCCCTTCCACTCGATCGAGGTGGCCTTCGCCAGAATGGTGATGCCACGCTCTTTTTCGAGATCGTTCGAGTCCATCATGCGCTCGGTCGTGCGCTGGTTGTCGCGGAAAGAACCCGACTGCTTCAGAAGTTCGTCGACGAGCGTGGTTTTCCCATGGTCAACGTGTGCGATGATCGCGATGTTGCGCATTTTCATGTGTGAATACTCGGAGGTTTCGGGGCGTATCTGAGGCACGCCGCATCTTCAATGGCCGGGCTCTTACAGGTTTTTTTGCATTTGCGAAAGGGGGCAAGCCGGAAAGTCTTGAGAGACGGTAAATCCATGGGCGGTTTCAGACCGAATTTCCGGCGGGATCAAGCGTGATCTGCCAGAGTTCGCGGTCTTCCCTGTCCATCAGCCGCACCGTCATCTGCTCCGTCTGGCCATTGATATCGACCAGACCGAAGAATTGCAGGCCGGCGGAGGGCGGCAGGTTCTGGTCGATGCCGGTGCCGGATGCCTTGATGAACCGCACATCCGGGCCGAACGTCATGTCCAGTTCCTTCGGGCCGTAGGTGCCGGAATGCAGCGGGCCGGAGACGAATTCCCAGAAGGGCAGGAAGTCCTTGAAGGCGGCGCGGGCCGGATCGTAATGGTGGGCGGCGGTATAATGCACGTCGGCGGTCAGCCAGATGATGTTCTGAATGGCATTGTCCCGGATGAAACGGAGAATGTCGGCGAATTCCGTTTCACGTCCGGTTGGCGCTCCGTTATCGCCATTGGCAATCGCGTCCGATCCCCGGCGATGGCTGAAATCGTCCCAGACGACGAGGCCGATCGGCATGTCGCAGGCGATCACCTTCCAGGTGGCCTTGGATGCGGCAAGCTCCCGCTTCAGCCAGTCCGCCTGCCGCCAGCCGAACAGTTCGTCCCCACCGCCCTGGTTCGCGTCACGGTAGGAGCGCAAATCGACGAAGAACACGTCCAGCAACCGGCCATAGGGGATTTTGCGGAAGATGCGGCCTGGTTGTGCGGCGATGGTGCGAATCGGCGTCATTTCCTGGAAGGCCCGCATGGCGCGGTCGGCATAGACCGAGACGTCCTTGTCGGGATAACGCGGATCGTCCCTCAAGTCCGTCGAGGCCGACCAGTTGTTCAACACCTCATGATCGTCCCACTGGTAGAAGGTCGGGCAGACGGCGTTCATGGCGCGCACATGGTCGTCGAGCAGATTGTATTTCCACTGGCCGCGATATTCGTCGAGCGTGCGCGCCACCTCGCGCTTTTCCGGCGTGACGATCCTGTTCTTCCAGATCGTTCCATCCCTCAGCGTGATCTCGTCGGGAATCGGATTGTCGGCATAGATCGTGTCGCCGGAATGGATGAAGAAATCCGGCTCGTGCAACTGCATGGTCGAATAGGTCTTCATGCCGACATCGTCGATGCCCCAGCCTTGCCCTGCAGTATCGCCCGACCAGACGAAGCGGACGGAGCGGCGGCGCAGCGGTCCGGTGCGGAACCTCCCGGTGATCGGCTCGGACACGCTGTTGCTGTCATAGAGATCGGTCGCGGTGAAGCGGTAGAAAATGTCCTGATCCGGCAGAAGTTCGTCGAGCAACACCTTCACCGCGAAATCGCTGCCGGGAAGCGCATCGACGGACGGCAGTCGGACGGGTGCGGAAAAGCTTTCGGTCGTCGAATATTCGACCGCTATGCGCGACGGGCGGTCTGCCCGCGTCCAGATCATTCCAGATTTGGTATCGACATCGCCGGACTGGATGCCATGGGTAAAGACCGGCCTTCCGAAATTGCGCGCATAGAAAGGTGTTGCCAGCACGGATGTCGCCGCAAAGCCGGCAGCACCTGCCGAAAGCAGGAACGAACGGCGCGTCACTGTATCCTGAAATGTGGCCAAATCCGCCTCCGGTCCAATCTCGGGGAATCAGGTGAATCCCGAGCCGGACCTTTGGCGAAGCCGGTGTCAGTTCGTTTACAGTTGCGTGAATCTATTCCAACGGTTTGGTGACCGATTGGTGACTGTTGGGGCGACTGTGATGTTTATTGACAATATCGTACACGCCAAGCAGTCTGATCGTGTTTAACGGAGAATGGTCATGGCTTCCGAAAGCATCCATGTGCGGGTTACAGGTCCTTTGCAGGCGCATGTCCAGCAGCAGATCGGCGAGGATGGCATCTATGAAAATGCCAGTGAGTACATCCGCGCCCTGATCCGCCGCGACCTGCAGGGCCGCACGGAAGCCTGGGACTGGCTGCAGAGAAAACTGGAACCGGCTTTGAGGGCTGAAGAGACCGACTATGTCGCGGTCTCGGCGGAAGACGTCATACGCCGCAATACAAGCCGATAGGATGAGCGGATACCTGTTCTATCCGCCGGCGGACGCGGCGCAGGACCGCATCTGGGCAGATACGGTGGAGCAATGGGGCAAGGCGCAGGCCGTCACCTATATGACCGGCCTGCACACCCATTTGCAGAAATTGTCGGAAACGAGAAGTCTTTGGCGCAAATTGCCCCGCGATCTCGTCATCCCCACCGACTTGAGGACAGAAGCGTTCTTCAGCCGCTACGAGCGCCACTTCCTGTTCTTCCGGGAGCTTCCAAGCGGCAAGATCGGTATCATGGCCATCCTGCATGATCGGATGGACATCCCCGTGCGGCTGCACGAGGATCTCACCAGCATCAGCGACAGGTTGCGCGACGAGGATTAATCGTCCTCAGGCGTCCGAACCAGCCAGTTCCTCCATCATCGCTAGGCCCTTCTTGGCCAGCATCGCATCCGGGCTCGGCAGCTTGCCGCGGAAGGCCTTGTAGGCGTCTTCCGGGTCGATGGCGCCGCCGACGGAATAGATGTTGTCCCTGAGCTTCTTCGCCATTTCGGTGTTGAAGGCGTCACCGGTTTCCTCGAAGGCGGCAAACGCGTCGGCATCCAGCACTTCCGACCACATGTAGGAATAGTAACCGGCCGAATAACCGCCAGCGAAGATGTGCTGGAAATGCGGCGATGCATGGCGCATCACCAGCGATTTCGGGATGTCGAGTTCGGCCAGCACCTCCGCCTGCACCGCCATCGGATCTTCGACCGCGCCGCGGGTGTGGAACTCCATGTCGACGATCGCCGAGGAGGTGAACTCCACTGTGTTGAAGCCGGCATTGAAGGTGCGCGCGGCCAGCACCTTGTCGAGCAGGGCCTGCGGCATCGGCTCGCCGGTCTGGAAATGCACAGCATATTGCTTGAGGATCGCCGGAACCGTCAGCCAGTGCTCATAGAGCTGCGAGGGCAGTTCGACGAAATCGCGCGACACGGACGTGCCGGAGACCGACGGATAGGTGACATCCGAGAGCATGCCGTGCAGGGCGTGGCCGAATTCGTGGAACAGCGTGCGGGCATCGTCCAGCGACAGGAGCGCCGGCTTGCCCTCGGCCGGCTTGGCGAAGTTGCAGACATTGTAGATGATCGGCAGTTCGCCCTTGCGGCCGTTCTTGAGCGGCAGCTTGTGCTGCGACTGGAAGGCGCTCATCCAGGCGCCGGACCGCTTCGAACTGCGGGCGAAATAGTCACCCATGAACAGGGCGACGAGCGTGTCGCCGGCATCTCGGATCTCGTAGACCCGCACGTCCGGATGATAGGCAACGATGCCCTTCTTCTCGACCGCCTTGAGGCCGAAAAGCCGGTGGGCGACGTCGAAGCAGGCTTCGATGATCTTTTCGAGCTGCAGATAGGGCTTCAACTCGGCTTCTGAGAAATTGAACCTCTGCGCGCGGATGCGCTCGGCGTAGAAGCGCCAGTCCCACGGCATGACGTCATGGTTCTTGCCGTCATCGGCAATGAGTTTGGCAATATCGGTCTCTTCCTCGCGGGCGCGCTTCACCGCCTTTTTCCAGACGGCGTGCAGAAGCTCGTTCACCGCCGCCGGCGTCTTCGCCATCGTGTTGTCGAGCTTCAGTTCTGCAAAGTTGCCATAACCGAGCAGGCCGGCCATCTCGCTGCGCAGGGCCAGCGTCTCGCGGATGACGCCGCGATTGTCGGTTTCGCCGGCGTTCTCGCCACGGGCGACCCAGGCCTTGAACGCCTGTTCGCGCAGGTCGCGCCGTTCCGAGAAGGTGAGGAACGGCTCAATGATCGAGCGCGACAAGGTCACGGCATATTTGCCGTCCTCTCCGCGTTCGCGCGCAGCCGAGGCCATGGCGTCCTTGAGGAAGTCCGGAAGCCCTACGAGTTCCTGCGCGTCGGACAGGATCAGCGACCAGCCTTTTTCGTCAGCGAGCACATTCTGGCCGAATCGCGTGCTGAGGCCGGCCAGCTTCTCGTTGATGCCGGCCAGCTTCTCCTGTTCCGCCTTCGGCAGCTTGGCGCCGGATTTGACGAAACCCTTCCAGTGGCGCTCCAGCACGCGTGTCTGCTCCAGCGTCAGGCCGAGCTTTTCGCGGCCTTCCCAGAGCGTATCGATCCGGGCGAACAGGGCAGCATTCATGCCGATCTTCGAATAGTGCCGCGACATCTTGGGCGAGATATCCCGCTCCAGCGCCTGGATCGTATCGTTGGTGTGCGCACCCGCCCGGTTCCAGAACAGCGACGACACCCGCGACAGCGCATCGCCGGCGATTTCCAGCGCGACAATGGTGTTATCGAAGGTCGGGGCATCCGAATTGCCGGCGATCGCGTCGATTTCCTGTTCGTGTTCCGCAAGCGCGGCTTCGAACGATGCAGCGAAGTCGCCGTCATTCACCGCCTCGAAGCGTGGCAGGCCGTCCGGGCCGTTCCAGTCGGTGACGGCGGGGTTCAGCGCGGGGCTCGAAGTCATGGGGAAATCCTTTCGCATATCGTCTCTGGCCGCCGAAACGGCGGATGCTGCCGATGTTGTCGGCAGCGATTGTGGACATATCAAGATGGGCAGATGGGCCTGATCGCCTTTTCGATCAAGGCTTCCGGAAACCGAAAAGGCCCGGTGCCGCATGCCAGATCGCCTGAACCGCAAAGCCCATGAACAGGAGACCCGACAGACGCACGATCGCCAGTTCATGACGGCGGTAGAAGCGCCGCACCACGGAAGCGCCGATGATGCCGATCAGGATGACATCGGCAACGAGGAAGCCGAGGAAGGAAACGCCGAGAAGCGCCGGCAAAGCATCGAAATCGAGCGCGTTGGAGGAGCCGGCCAGCAGGGCGGTGAAGGTGGCGAGCGCCACGGGATAGCCTTTGGGATTGGTCAGCCCGAAGATCAGGCCGCGACGATACGGCCGCTCGACGGTTATCAGCGGCTGGTTTTCACCGCGCGGCTTGGCGCGCAGCGCCGACCAGCCGATCCAGGCGAGATAGAAGCCGCAGAGCAGGCCGAGAACGTCGAACACCGTGCTGCCGATGGTCTTGGCGCCGACGATCGCGACAAGCGCCAGCGCCGACCACAGGAGGTCGCCGGCCAGGTGCCCGCCCATGAACAGCGCGCCCGCCTTGCGGCCCTGTCCGGCACCAATGCCAAGCAGGGCAAGGAAGGCGGGACCCGGAATGAGAACGTAGAGAAGGGCAGCCATGAAGGCGCCGAAAAGCAGGGTCTGCGTCATGGAATCTCCTCGCGACGATCAGCCATTCGACCCTGCGGCGATGATTCCGTCAAGATGCGGCAGGACCGGTGAGGCCCCGCCGCATAAGATGCGAAGCCTACTTCGCTTCCGTCGCCTTCATGGCATTGTCGAGATGCATGGAGCAGTCGTCCATCTTGCCGTCTTTCATCGCCATCTTGGCGCTGTCGACTTCCTGCATGGCCATCATCATCGCGTCCTTCTTCATCGGATCGGTCATGCCCTTGGCCATCTCCTCGGTCTTCATGATGGAGGCGTCGTCGCAGGCGGTCATGCCGGCGGCGAAGGCCGGAGCCGACAGAATGGAAACCAGAGCGGTAGCGGCCAGAATTGTCTTGAACATGTTTTCTCTCCCAGTGAATTGAGGAGCGTAATTGCTCCTGGCCCGGAATGTGCGCCGGCCGCACCAACACGGTCCATTCACGCGTCCGCGATGCACAGCGTTGTCATTGCGCGTGCATCGGCGTGATATTTTCGTGATCAATTTATTAGCTTTAACTGTCGTTCTGGCGGAAAACTTGCTGGCCTATCCGGTAGATGATAAGTAAAACTTACGATCAATCCCGCCGATGTGTCCCCATGGCTGTCAGACTTGAAACCGATACGATCGGCATGCTGCTCACGGATGTCTCGCGCCTCTTGCGCGGGGCCTTCGACCGGCGAATCACGGCGGCAGCACTGGGTGTGACGCCGGGGGAGGCGCGCGCCTTGATCCAGGTCGGAGCAACTGAAGGCATCAAGCAGGCGGATATCGCCATCCGCATGGGCATCGAGCCAATGACGCTCTCGACCTATCTCGACCGGCTCGAAGGGCTTGGCCTCGTCGAGCGTGTCGCCGATCCCTGCGATCGCCGGGCCAAGAATGTCGTTGTCACCGAAAAAGCCGATCCACTGCTCCTTAACATCCGCGACAATGTCCGTGCCCTGATGGAAGAAGTCACCGAAGGGCTGGATGCCGATGCGCGCGAGGCGCTGCGGCAAAGCCTCATGGGCCTGCGCGACAACCTGCATCAAATCGATCGCGGCGCCAGCCGAAAGACTGCCGAATGAGCCTCCGCATGAGTGAACGCCGCACCAGCATGCTTGGTGCGCTGCTGGCGACGCTGGGGCCGATCTCCATGTCGATCTACACGCCGGCCATGCCGGAGCTGGTACAGGCCTTCGGAACGACGGAATCAATGATCAAGTTGACGCTGTCGGTCTATTTCGGCGGTTTCTCGGTCGCGCAACTGATCGCCGGGCCGATGTCCGATGCCTTCGGACGAAAGAATGCCACGCTGGCCTTCGTCGGGATCAACCTGCTCGGCAGCCTGGTCTGCGCCTTTGCACCCTCCGTCGAGTGGCTGCTGGCCGGCCGGCTGATCCAGGGTGTCGGCGCGTCGGTGGGTATGACGGTCGCGCGGGCGATGGTTCGCGACCAGTTCGTCGGTGCTGAGGCTTCGCGTATCATGAACCTGATCGGCATCATGCTGGCGATCGGCCCGGCCATGGCGCCGACCTTGGGTGGGCTGGCGCTCGTCGCCTTGGGCTGGCAGGCAATCTTCTTCCTGCTGATCGGCTTCGGGCTTCTCGCCATCTTCGCCGTTCTCGTCTTTATGCGCGAGACCACCATACCCGATCGAATGAGGGTACGGCCGGGTTTGCTTCTCTCGGCTTATCGCGAGCTCGCCCAAGATCCGCGATTCCTTACCGCCGCCTTTGTTCTCGGCGGATCGGTCGGCAGTCTCTACGCTCAGTCGACCATGCTTGCCTTCATTCTGATCGATCGTGTCGGTATGACGCCGACCGCCTTCGGGATGGGTATGCTGATGCAGACCGGCGCTATTTCGCTGGCTCAGTCTGTTTGCGGCTGACTGTAGCGAGGCTCGGGGGAGAAGGCTCCGTGCGGGTCGGTCTTGCTTGCTGTGGCGCTGGCGGACTGCTGATTGCCTTATCGGTGCAGTTCATTGCACCAAGCTATCTTTCGGTGATGCTGCCCGTGGCGTTTTCCGGCTTCGGTATAGCCTTCCTGACGCCTCACATGACGACGGCGGCGCTGCAGTCCTTTCCCCATATCGCCGGCTCGGCCTCGGCCATGGTGGGCTTCATCCAGATGATGGGCGGTTTCCTCGGCGGCCTGGCGGCAGCGCTGCTCGGCACGCCCTTCACCGCCTTCGGCCTGGTCATCCCGGCAATGCTGTTCCTGTCGGTGGCGAGCTACATGCGGTTTGCCGCTCTGACGCGGCGGGCGGCGCTGGATGGTGCGGGCGAGTAGGAAGGCCTGATTCCGAAGACGGAGCGTAGCCCTCCACTTTCCCTCATGCCCGCCACAAGGGCGAGCATGAGGGAGGTTGGATTTGCCGCCCAGTCTTCCAAACGATCTTCGATACCAAAAGAAAAAAGCCCGCCATCCTTACGAATGGCGGGCTATTGTCAGCAGGAAACGGTTTACTTGTCGCGATTGCGCGCAGCCAGCGTGCGCAGGCGCAGCGCGTTGAGCTTGATGAAGCCGGCGGCGTCCTTCTGGTCGTAGGCGCCCTGGTCATCCTCGAAGGTGACGAGCTTGTCGGAGTAGAGCGACTTGGGTGACTCGCGGCCGATGGTCATGACATTGCCCTTGTAAAGCTTCAGCGTCACTTCGCCTTCGACATGCTCCTGGCTCTTGTCGATCAGGGCCTGCAGCATTTCGCGCTCCGGCGAGAACCAGAAGCCGTAATAGATCAGCTCGGCGTAGCGCGGCATGATCTCGTCCTTGAGATGAGCTGCACCACGGTCGAGCGTGATGGATTCGATGGCGCGGTGGGCGGCGAGCAGGATGGTGCCGCCGGGCGTTTCGTAGACGCCGCGCGACTTCATGCCGACGAAACGGTTTTCGACGAGATCGAGGCGGCCGATGCCGTTGTCGCGGCCGAGGGCATTGAGTGCGGTCAGGATCGATGCCGGGCTCATTTCCTTGCCGTCGATCGAGACGGCATCGCCCTTGCGGAAGCCGACCTTGACGATGGTTGCCTTGTCCGGGGCCGCTTCCGGCGAGATCGTGCGCATATGGACATATTCAGGCGCTTCGACCGACGGATCTTCCAGAACCTTGCCCTCGGAAGACGAGTGCAGGAGATTGGCATCGACCGAGAACGGTGCCTCGCCCTTCTTGTCCTTGGCGACGGGAATCTGATGCTCTTCCGCGAAGTTCAGGAGGTCGGTACGGCTCTTGAACGACCAGTCGCGCCAAGGCGCGATGATCTTGATGTCCGGGTTCAGCGCATAGGCCGAGAGTTCGAAGCGAACCTGGTCGTTGCCCTTGCCGGTCGCGCCGTGGGCGATGGCGTCGGCGCCGGTTTCGCGGGCGATCTCGATCAGGTGCTTGGAGATCAGCGGACGGGCAATCGAGGTGCCGAGCAGGTAGACGCCTTCATAGACGGCATTGGCGCGGAACATTGGGAAAACGAAATCCTTCACGAACTCCTCACGGACGTCCTTGATATAGATTTCCTTGATGCCCAGCATTTCCGCCTTCTTGCGGGCCGGCTCCAGTTCCTCGCCCTGGCCGAGATCGGCCGTAAAGGTCACGACTTCAGCACCGAGTTCGGTCTGCAGCCACTTGAGGATGATGGACGTGTCGAGACCGCCGGAATAGGCGAGAACGACCTTTTTCACTTGCTTTGCCATGTTAATCTGCCCGTCTTGTCGCGAAAGGCGCGGTATCGCGCCCAAGGAAAATTCTGCGGCACTTTTAGCGAGATTACCGGGGCGTGCAAGCCTTGTCGCGCCGGGAAATGGCGCTCTGGCGGTTTCAAAGGTGCCGTGTTGGATCCATTCGCTGATGCAGAATGCGAACGATGACGATTCCGGCTGCCGTCTTTCGATAGAATATGCAGTGCGAATTGCAGGTGCTGGAGAAATAGCCGGACCGAACGGCCCGCAGGTCGCGGCCCATCTTCGTGCCATTGGCGAGAGCTGAAAATGCATTCTGGAGTTGACGCAGGTAATCATCTGCCTTCTGCAGCGACCATGTCTCAAAACTGTAGAGCCAGATGTTCTCCATGTCCCGCCGGGCGGCGGGCCGGAGCGTGTAGCCCTTACGTGGGGGCATGTTTCGCGCGCATATGCTGAAGGAAGCTGTCGAAATCGAATTCGATTGGCTCGCCCGATTCCTCGCCCTCGATCAGCGCCGCTTTCAGCACCTCAAGCTTTGCATCGTCCTCGCGCAACAGGCGCAGGCCAGCCTCCACAACATCATTTGCCGAGGCATAATTGCCGTCGCGAACCTGTCGATCGACAAAATCGCCGAGTTCATCATTCAAGGTAATCTGCGCGCTTTTTGCCATGGAAATTCCCGCTGTCACCAAGGCTGCAATCTAGCACGGGCTGTGATATCGAGACAAGAATTCCAAACCTTGAGAGCCCCCGATGGATTTCCTGCCCAGCCTGCCGACCCTTCTTGCCTTTACCGCGGCGACCCTGCTTCTGGCGGCGACGCCGGGGCCGGACATGACCTTGTCGATCAGCCGGGCGCTTTCGCAGGGCAAGGCGGCCGCCTTCTTCATCGTTGTCGGCACCAGCCTCGGCTGCGTGGTTCATACGCTGCTGGTCGCCTTCGGCATTTCGGCTCTGATCACCGCCTCGCCCACGGCCTTCATGATCCTCAAGACCGGCGGTGCGGCCTATCTGTTCTGGCTGGCGGTGCAGGCGATCCGCTACGGCTCGACGCTGACGGTGAAGAAGGTCGACGACACCGGCGCTTCCGCGCTTTCCAATATCTCGACCGGGCTCTGGGTCAACCTGCTCAATCCGAAGGTCATCATCTTCTTCATGACCTTCCTGCCGCAATTCGTCACCGCCAACGATCCGGCCGTCACGCAGAAGCTGCTGTTCCTCGGCTTTTTCTTCATCGTCGCGGCCATGCCGGTCAACATGCTGGTTATACTGACGGCCGACTGGCTGTCGGGCTGGCTGCAGCGCCGGAAGAGCGTGATGCGGGCGATCGACTATACCTTCGCCGGCGTCTTCTCGATCTTTGCGGTCAAGATCCTGTTCACGCACGCGCGCTGACCGTTTCAGCGTTACCTGGCCGCGCCGCGATAGCGGTAATGTCCGGTGACCGGGAAGGCGAAGAGGATATCCTCCATTTTCGCGCCCCAGCCGATATTGTGGATCAAGAGCGGCCGCGTTCCGTCGTCAGCCAAGACATCGCCGACGATGGCGATATGCGGCTTGTTGCCGGGCAACATCTGCGTGACGACGTCGCCGGGCAGATAGGCGAGCCCGTCGGTCCCAACAGGCTGTTCGGCGTTCTGGCGTTTGAAGAAGGTCTTGAGATTCGGCACGCGGCGGTGGTCGATATTGCTGTCTGTCGCTTTCAGACCCCAGTTTTTCGGATAGGCGCTGAAGGCGCGGCGCATGTCGGCGTTGATCAGCGCCTGCAGGTCGAGGTTCAGTCCGTCGCGATAGGCCCGCACGATCACATCGGTGCAGACACCCTTGACGCGCGGCACGTCGCCACACGGAAAGGCGATCTTCGTATAGGAGGGATCATAGACGAGCGTGACGCCAATCTGCGACCGCGCTGCCGTCACGAGCTTGGCGGCCCATTCCTCGACAGGTGCAGTGGTCCCGGCCTGCGGACGGCGCAGCGGCAGCAAAAGCCCCGCGGTGCCTGCACATAATCCGCCCAGCATCAGCATGCGCCGTGAAATCATCTCAGCCCCCCGATCGGCCCCTATGCTCGATGCCGATTGAGGCGAATTATCGACGGTTACCCGATCAGCAGCGCGTCATCATCCAGCGTCTGGCCGCGAATGCGGCGGAACATGGCGATGAGGTCTTCGACCTGCAGCGTCTTGCGGCTGTCTCCGGAGACATCGAGCACCACTTCACCGGCATGCAGCATGATGGTGCGGTGGCCGAAATCCAGCGCCTGGCGCATCGAATGGGTGACCATCAGCGCCGTCAGCTTGCGGTCGAAAACGATCTTCTGCGTCAGGTTCATGATGAACTCGGCCATGCCGGGGTCGAGTGCCGCCGTATGCTCGTCCAGCAGCAGGACTTCGGAGCCGGCGAGTGTCGCCATGACCAGTGATACCGCCTGCCGCTGCCCGCCGGACAAAAGGTCCATGCGGTCCTTCATGCGGTTTTCAAGGCCGAGATTGAGTTCGGCGATGCGTTCGCGAAAATGCTCGCGGCGTTTGGGGCCAAGCGCGGGCGTCAGGCCACGGCTTTCGCCGCGACGGGCGGCGAGCGCCAGATTTTCCTCGATCGACAGGGCGCCGCAGCTTCCGGCCAGCGGGTCCTGAAACACGCGGGCAACGAGGCCGGCTCGGGCAGCGGTGCCCTTGCGGGTGACGTCGGTGCTGCCGATCGTGACGGTGCCGGCCGTTGGGATGACATCGCCGGCGAGAACGCCGAGCACGGTGGATTTGCCGGCGCCGTTGGAGCCGATGACGGTCACGAACGTGCCTTCCTCGATGGTCAGGTTGATGCCGTTCAGCGCCTGCTTCTGCAGCGGCGTTCCCTTGCCGAAGATGACCTGGATGTTGTCGAGCTTGATCATGCGGCACCTCCGCGGCGCAGGCGGGGAAGAACGAGGGCAACCGTGACCAGCACGGCGGTGACCAGGTTGAGGTCGGAGGCCTGCAGGCCGAGCATGTCGGTCGAGAGCGCCAGCTGGATGGCGATGCGGTAGAGGATCGAGCCGAGCACGCAGCCGATCAGCGCGATCAGGATGCCGCGGCTGCCGAGCAGCGTTTCGCCGATGATCACGGCGGCCAGGCCGACGACGATGGTCCCGACGCCAGACGTCACATCGGCAAAGCCGTTGGTCTGGGCAAACAGCGCGCCGCCAAGCGCCACGAGCGCGTTCGAGATCGCCATGCCGAGATAGATCTGGCGGTTGGTATCGACACCCTGCGCCCGGGCCATCCGCGCATTGGCGCCGGTCGCGCGCATGGCAAGGCCGGCATCGCTCTCCAAGAAACGCCAGACGGCGATGACGGCGATGATCGCGAGGATGCCGACGAACAGCGGCCGGACATAGAAGTCACGCAGGCCCAGGCCATAGAAGGGCGACAGCATCGTGTCGGCATTGATCAGCGCCACGTTCGGCTTGCCCATGACGCGCAGGTTCACGGAAAACAACGCGATCATCGTCAGGATCGAGGCGAGAAGATTGAGGATGCGGAAGCGGACATTGAGGATCGCCGTGACGATACCGGCGGCAGCTCCTGCAACCATCGCAACGCCAGAGGCAAGCCACGGATTGACGCCGGCAATGATCAGCACGGCAGCGACGGCGGCGCCCAGCGGAAACGAGCCATCGACCGTGAGGTCAGGGAAGTCGAGCACGCGGAAGGCGAGGAACACGCCGATGGCCACGAAGGCATAGACGAGCCCCAGTTCCACCGCTCCCCAGAAGGCAATTTGGCTCACCGCCGTGATCCTTTCATTCAGTCACCGCCCCGCAGGACGCTGTTACCAGATAACACGAAAGCGCCCCCATCTTCGACCGGGGCGCTTGTTGGATGTATATATCGAAAGTCCCCTCCCCAACCCCTCCCCACAAGGGGGAGGGGCTTAACCCAGCCGCACCGCCACACAAAATTGTCACCGTGCTCGAGGTGTCGCTGAGACGTGGGACAGTGCGGCAGTCTAGTCCCTCCCCCTTGTGGGGAGGGGTTTAAAACCTTACTCAATCACCCGCGTTGCGCGGCCGAGGACGCTTTCCGGGAAGGTGACGCCCATCTTGGTGGCGGCGCCCTTGTTGATGACGAGGTCGGTGCCGGCGGCGACCTTCACGGCGATGTCGCCGGGGTTTTCGCCCTTCAGGATGCGCACGACCACGTCGCCCGTCTGCTTGCCGACATCGTGATAGTTGAAGCCGAGAGCGGCAACGGCGCCGCGTGCGACGGAATCGGTGTCGGCAGTGAAGAGCGGCAGCTTGGCCTCCTCGGCAACGGCGACAGCGCCTTCCAGCGCCGAAATGATCGTGTTGTCGGTCGGAATGTAGATGACGTCGGCGCGGCCGACGAGGGCGCGGGCAGCCCCTTGGACTTCAGCCGACTTGGTGGCGGCGGATTCGACAACGGTCAGACCGGCCTTTTCTGCTTCGGCCTTGAGAACAGCGAGCAGCGAGACCGAATTGGCTTCACCGGAATTGTAGAGATAGCCGATCGACTTCACGTTCGGCAGGATTTCCTTGATCAGCGCGACATGCTCGGCAACCGGAGACAGGTCGGAAAGGCCGGTGACGTTGCCGCCCGGCTTGTCCATGTCCTTGACCAGCTGCGCGCCGAGCGGATCGGACACGGCGGTGAAGACCACCGGGATATCGCGCGTCGAGGAAACGACAGCCTGCGCAGAGGGGGTGGAGATCGGAACGATCACGCTCGGCGCTTCGCCAGCGAACTGGCGGGCGATCTGCGCTGCGGTCGCCGGGTTGCCCTGCGCCGATTCGTAGAGGAAGGTCAGGTTCTCGCCTTCCTTGTAGCCGGCGGCGGCCAGCGCTTCCTTGACACCGTCACGCACGGCATCGAGCGCCGGATGTTCGACGATCGCGGTCACAGCGACGGTAACGTCATCTGCCCGCGCGGGCATGGAAAGAGCAACGGTTGCCGCCAAAGCGAGCAGAATGGAACGCATGGTGTCCTCCAAAGACTGATTTTTGGGCAGTCTTAGGAAGGCGGAACCATTAAATCAATCGAATTGCAGTCGGCAATCCATCAAAAATGCTGATCAATCCTCGCCGTGATTGGCGATCATCATCGCTTCGAAGGCCATGCGGTCGACCTTGCGCATGCGCTCGGATTCCGACTTCAGCTGGCCGCAGGCGGCGAGGATGTCGCGGCCGCGCGGCGTGCGGATCGGCGAGGCATAGCCGGCCGCATTGATGAAATCGGCGAACTTCTCGATGTGTTCCCAGGAGGAACACTGGTAGTTCGTGCCGGGCCAGGGATTGAACGGGATCAGGTTGATCTTGGCCGGAATGCCCTTCAGGAGGCGCACCAGTTCCTTGGCGTCTTCCAGCGTGTCGTTGACGCCTTCGAGCATCACATATTCGAAGGTGATGCGGCGGGCGTTGGAGAGGCCGGGATATTTGCGGCAGGCGTCGAGCAATTCCTTCAGCGGGTATTTCTTGTTGATCGGCACCAGCATGTCGCGCAGGTCGTCGCGGACTGCATGCAGCGAGATCGCCAGCATGACGCCGATTTCCTCGCCGGTGCGCAGGATTTCCGGAACGATGCCGGAGGTCGATAGCGTGACCCGGCGACGCGACAGCGAAAGGCCGTCGCCATCCGTGGCGATCAAGAGCGCCGTCTTGACGTTGTCGAAATTGTAGAGCGGTTCGCCCATGCCCATCATGACGATGTTGGAGACCTTGCGCCCATCGGCGGGCACGATGGCGCCGGCCGGCGTGTCGCGGTCCGGGAAATCGCCCAGCCGGTCGCGGGCGAGCAGCAGCTGCGACAGAATTTCTTCGGCCGTCAGGTTGCGCACCAGCTTCTGCGTGCCGGTATGACAGAAGGAACAGGTGAGCGTGCAGCCGACCTGGCTGGAGATGCACAGTGTGCCGCGTCCTTCCTCGGGAATATAGACGGTCTCGATCTCGACGGGACGGCCGGCGCCGCGCGCCGGAAAGCGCAGGAGCCACTTGCGTGTGCCGTCGGTGGAGATCTGCTCATCGACGATTTCCGGCCGCGCGATGGTGAAATGCACCTTCATCAGTTCGCGCATGTCTTTCGACACATTGGTCATGTGGTCGAAATCGGATACGCCGCGCACGTAGAGCCAGTGCCAGAGCTGGCTCACCCGCATCTTGACCTGCTTGGGCGGCACGCCGATCTCGGCCAGCGCCTTGCCCATGTCCTCGCGCGACAGGCCGATCAGCGACGGCTTTTCAGCGGCCATGCCGGGGCGGACGGGCGCCTTGACCGGGCGGTCCAGATTGAGTGCTTCAGTCGCGGCCATTCTCGCCATTCCCATATTCGAGATACGCACGGTTCCGTTCAAGCGCCTGTGCCTGCCGACGATGCGTAAAATGCTGAGATCAGAGTTCGTTTGCCGCGCAAGGGGATCATCGAACAATCCACGCGGTCATCGTTGTCGCGGCCTTTAGCATGGTTTTTGCCCTGCGTCACCCTCCGGCGGGTCAGGGCAGGCTTGCAAAAAGACAAAGCGTTAACGCCAAAAGGCCGGACGAGCCGGCCTTTCGAAATCATCAATGAAGCCGAGAGAGCTTACTTGCAGTTCTCGATCTGCTTCAGCGCTGCCGAAATGCCCGACAGCGAGTAGGAATAGGCCGTCGGCGTGCCCTTGCGCGACTTGGCGGCGACCGACATTGCCTTGCCGTTCTTCATCGCGGCGACGAGAGCCGGCTCTTCGGCAGCATTTTCCACCCAGGCGGAATTGCCCTTGGTGAACATGACGAAATCCTTGGCGTCGATGGTGACGGTCACCTTGGAGTTTTCCTGCAGCGCATAGCCCATCATCGCCTGCGGTTCATAGGAGATGTTCTGGCCCGGGCGCTGCGACACGAGGAAGAAGATGTCGCCGTGATCGACATTGGCCGGGCTCTTTTCCTTCGGTACCGAGAGGACGTAGCAGACCTTGCCGGCGCCTGCCTGGTAGGAATAGGCACCCCAGGCGTTGAACTGCTGGATGCGGGTCGGAGATTGCGCCGAAGCGACACCGGCAGTTGCGAGCATGAGTGCGATTGCGATGGTGAATTTTCTTAACTGCATCTTGTCCTGCCGGTTTCTTGAGCGCCAAAGCCCGCGGCATGTGCCGGGCAACGCATGGTCACGATTTGATTCATTTTGACTTAATTCAGGTTACCAAACCGTCAACATTCCTGAATTTGACTGAGCACCGCTTTAATACGGAACACATTACGACGCAAACACTGCCCTGGTTTCAGACTTGCGAGCAAGAACCTGAAGGTGAACCTGTTCGAATTCGAAACTGAACGAAAACCCCTAAGTGGTCCCGCAAGAAACCGCTGGTATGCCTTGTCGAACTGCTCGATTGATGAGCATTTGCCCAATTCATCAAAACGTGCTCGATATTCGTTTATGTCACAAAGAATCAGGCAAGAGTTTGACCTTTGACAAGAGCGCTGTACCTGTTGTGAAATAGCGTGAAATTGGACTGGGAGGCCATCAAGAGCGGAATGGATGTTGATGCGAGACAGCATTTCGCAGACCTCGCCGCGGCCGTCGCAAAGAATCGTGACAAGGCAGCTTTCGCTGAACTCTTCGATTTCTTTGCTCCCCGGCTGAAATCCTTTCTCATGCGCCAGAATGCCGGTGCGACCGAGGCCGAGGAATTGGTCCAGGAGGTCATGGTCATCCTGTGGCAGAAGGCCCATCTCTACAGCCCGGAAAAATCCTCGCTCTCCACTTGGTTGTTCCGCATTGCCCGCAATCGCCGCATCGACGCGTCACGCAGGCGGCGTAATGACGAACTCGACGCCAACGAACCACTGCTTCTCCCGACCGCCCCGCCAGCGCCTGATGATGTGCTGGAAAACGAGGATCGCGAGCAGATTGTCCGCGCGGCCCTGTCGACGCTGCCGGCGGAGCAGGTCACCCTGATCCGCATGGCCTTCTTTTTCGGCCAGTCGCATTCAGAGATTTCGGCGGCCACAGGATTGCCGCTCGGCACGGTCAAGTCGCGCATCCGCCTCGCCTTCGGCAAGCTGAAGACGCTGCTGGAAAAGAACGGAGTGGAAAGCGCTGGTTAGCCCGTGCTTTCCGGGGCTTCGCCCTGCAGCGCCGCATCGGCCTTGACGTAATGGTCTTCCTTGATCTGGCCGCTGATCGCAGCAAAGGCCGCCGTCAGCACGGCGATATCGTCGGAAAAGCCAACCATGGCCAGCACGTCTGGAATGAAATCCAGTGGCAGGACGAAATAGGCGAGTGCGCCGAGCAGGATGCCGCGTGTGCGCATCGGCGTCGTCGGGTCCATGGCGCAGTAATAGGCAGCGACGAGGTCGCGGCTGAACGGCACCTGGCGCATGGCGCGCTTCAGTGTTGGCCAGAAGCGGCGCTGCACCTTGCGGGCCTTCGCCTCCTGCTCGCTCTCCTCGCCGGGCAGCAGAATTTCGCCGACCTTGACGTCATCCATCTTGTTTGTCCCGTCTCTCATGCAAAATCATATGGGGAGCGGTCGCCGTATTTCAAACAGTGCTATTTCAGATGATCGGGCATGCGCCCTGCCGCCGCATGGTCCATCTTTGCCGCCAGCTTGAAGTCCAGTTCGGTCAGGCCCTTGGAATCATGGGTGGTGAGCGTCACATCCACCTTGTTGTAGACGTTGAACCATTCCGGGTGATGATTGAGCTTTTCCGCCGAGAGCGCGCATTCCGTCATGAAACCGAAGGCATCGACGAATGTCTTGAAGCGGAAGGCCTTCCAGATCGACAGGCCATCGTCGGCCAGGACCCAGCCCTCCATCTTGTGAAGGTTTTCGCCAATCGTTTCCGGGCTCAGTTTTTCCTGTTTCATGGTGTTCCCTCGCTATTTTGGCCGGTGCCGAGATTGCGGTTTCACAACGCGGCAGCGGCGGATAGGTTCAGGGTTCTTGTCTGAACCATCTGGATAGCATGAAACCTGTCAGAATTCTGTTCGTCTGTCTCGGCAATATCTGCCGCTCGCCGCTTGCGGAAGGGATACTTCGATATCAGGCGCAAGATCGTCCGATCGAGGTCGATTCCGCCGGAACCGGCAGCTGGCATATCGGCGATCCGCCCGACCGGCGCTCCATAGCGGTCGCAAGACGTCACGGTATCGACATTGCCGGCCAGCGCGGCCGCAAGGTTCATGCCAACGATTTCGAGGATTTCGACCTGATTCTCGCCATGGATAGTAGCAATCTCGCCAATCTCAAGGCTCTCGCGCCAGCCGGATCAGCCGGCAAGGCGCATTTGTTTCTCGACTTCACGCTCGGGCAGGACCGGGATATTCCCGATCCCTATTACGAGGGGCCGGAGGGCTTTGAAACCGTCTACCACCTGCTGTCGGAGGGGTGCTCGTCGCTCATCGGCAGGCTGGAGCGGCTTTCGTAGAGCGGGAAGACCTCTTCGGTGACATAGGGGCCGCCGCCGACGGAATCGCGTGACGACAGGAGCACGAAGCGCGAGACCGTGAAGGGATTGGTGTAGAAGCCGCCGCGCCCCGAGAGATAGCGCACCACATCCTCGACACGCGAGGACCGCAGCCGGGCAAGTGTCACATGCGGAGTAAACTTGCGCGGATCGGCCGGAAGACGCAGCCGCTGGCAGATCCGTTCGATTTCGGCCTGAAGAGCATAGAGCTCCGGCGGGTTGCTGACCCCGGCCCAGACGGAATGGGGCTTCTTCGATCCGAAGGCGCCGGTGCCGGTGAGTTGCAGCTGGAATTCCGGCCGTTCGATCCGGTCGAGCTGATCGACGATCTCGTCTGCGGTCCGGTTGTCGACATCGCCGATGAAGCGGAGAGTGATGTGGTAATTCTCCACATCGATCCAGCGGGCACCGGGTAGACCACCACGCAACAATGAAAGGCTCATCGCGGCATTACGCGGTATCTCGAGGGCGGTGAAAAGTCTCGGCATGTCGAGCTCCCCGAATCTCTTGGCAGATGCCTCAGCGAATCATGACCGGCGTCTGCACGCAATTACAATTTCGCACCTGCAATATTTATCCAATGCCATTAACAGTCTCTGAACAAGCGATTTTTTCTCGGACAGTTAACCTCCCGTCGAAAGCGAGCCGATGAACCGTTCGGCAACAGGCAGGAACCGGTCGACCATCACGCCGACGCCGGTGCCGTTCGGATGCATGGCGTCTTCCAGCTGGGTACCTGCTGCCCCGACCACTCCGTCGAGGAAGAAAGGGTAGAGCTCGAGGCCATAGGTCTTGGCCAATTCCGGATAGATCGGGTTGAAGCGACCGGCATACTCATCGCCCATGTTCGGCGGCGCCATGATCCCGACCAGAAGCACGGCGATGCCGCGTGACTTGAGCTTTTCGATCATCGCCACCAGGTTCTTGCGGCTTTCCTCCGGTGCGATCCCCCGCAAGGCGTCATTGGCGCCGAGTTCCAGAATGACACCCTTGGTGCCATCCGGTACCGACCAGTCTATGCGCGCCAGGCCGCCCGAGGTCGTGTCTCCGGAAACGCCGGCATTGCTGATCATCACGTCATGGCCCTTTTCACGCAGGGCTTTTTCGAGACGAGCGGGAAAAGCGTCTTCCGGTGGCAACTGGTAACCGGCCATCAGGCTGTCGCCGAAGCCGACAATGTTCAGCGTCGCGCAGGCACCTGCGGTTGCCGTCATCACAATTGTCGTGATCGCCAACAAAAATGTATGGAAACCTTTTAATCGCATATCCGCGCCCTTAAATCGGTAAAAGTCAGCCTGTCCGGCCATTTCGATATTTTACATATAGGGTAATTTCCTTTGGCAAAAACCATGATCGACCTGAAAAATGCGGATCTGACTCTCGGCCAGGCCGCCGCTTCCGTTCATGTGCTGAAGGGAATGGATCTGACCATCGGTGCCGGAGAATCGGTCGGGATCGTGGGGCCATCGGGCTCCGGCAAGTCGACGCTTCTCATGGTGCTCGCTGGCCTCGAGCGGCTGGATAGCGGTGAAATCGTCATCGACGGCACGCCTCTGCATGGTCTGAGCGAGGATCGCGTTGCCGAATTTCGTGGCCGCAATATCGGCATCGTCTTTCAATCCTTCCATCTCATTCCCAACATGACGGCGCTTGAAAACGTCGCCGTACCGCTCGAACTGGCCAATGTTCCCAATGCCTTCGAGATCGCCCGCAAGGAACTCGTTTCCGTGGGTCTCGGCGAGCGGCTGTCGCACTATCCGGGCCAGTTGTCCGGCGGTGAGCAGCAGCGCGTTGCCATCGCCCGTGCGCTTGCGCCCTCGCCGAAGCTCCTGATTGCCGACGAGCCAACCGGCAATCTCGATGCGGAAACCGGCCGGCAGGTCGCGGACCTGATCTTCTCCAAGCAGGCCGAGCGCGACATGACGCTCATCCTGGTGACGCATGATGCGTCGCTCGCCGCCCGCTGCTCGCGGCAGGTTCGGGTGCGTTCCGGCGAGATTGTCTCAGCGGGCGAGACCCAGTCCTCTCCGCGTTCGCAGGCGGTTTCCGCATGAGCGTCGCCGCCGCTCGCGGTCTTCGCCTCAATCTCGCCCTTCGTCTGGCGCTGCGCGAAATGCGCGGCGGGCTGAAAGGTTTCTATATTTTCCTTGCCTGCGTGGCGCTCGGCACGGCGGCGATCGCCGGGGTCAATTCGCTGTCGCAGTCGATCACCGGTTCGATCGCCAGCCAGGGCCGCGAACTGCTGGCGGCTGATATCCGCTTCGAACTCAACAATCGCGTCGCGACCGATGAGGAAAAGGCCTTCGTCGAGAGCATGGGAACGGTCGCCGTTTCCTCCGGCCTGCGCTCGATGGCGCGTCTGCCGGATGGCTCCAACCAGGCGCTGGTGGAACTCAAGGCCGTCGATGGCGTCTACCCGCTCTATGGCACGCTGGAAAGCGAACCGGCAGCGCCGCTCGCCGATATGATCGCCAAGGACGGAGACGTC
Source organism: Rhizobium sp. Leaf453 (assembly GCF_001425605.1). Taxonomy (GTDB): domain Bacteria; phylum Pseudomonadota; class Alphaproteobacteria; order Rhizobiales; family Rhizobiaceae; genus Pararhizobium. The sequence continues at coordinate 329,954 of NZ_LMRG01000027.1, forward strand.
TACAACGCGCTGGCAGCACTACTGTTGCTGGAACGTCTCGGCATCAAGGCCGGCGATGAAATCCTGCTCGGCAAGGCGCGTATTCGCGTGGCCGGCATAATCAAGCGGGAGCCGGATGCCCTGTCCGAAGGTTTCGGCTTTGCGCCACGTCTTCTGGTGTCAGAAGAGGCGTTGACCGCATCCGGCCTCGTCCAGACCGGCAGCCTCGTCGAGCATGTCTACAAGGTGAAGGTGGCCGACCCCACCAGCGTTCCGGCGCTGCGCCGGCAGGCGGAGGAAAAGTTTCCCCAGGCCGGCTGGTCGATCCGCACCAGCCAGAATGCCGCCCCGGCGCTGACGGCCAACATCACCCGCTTCTCGCAATTTCTCACACTTGTCGGCCTGACCGCGCTGATCGTCGGCGGTGTCGGTGTCGCCAATGCGGTGCGCTCCTATCTCGATTCCAAGCGCGGCGTCATCGCCACGTTCAAATGCGTCGGCGCGCCGGCTTCGATGGTGACGACGATCTACCTCATGCAGATCCTGCTGATCGCGTTGATCGGCATCGCCATCGGGCTGGTTCTCGGTGCGCTCATTCCGTTCATCGCCGCGCAGTTCCTGTCCGGCGTTCTCCCAGTCTCCACCGCGTTCCAGATCTATCCCGGCGCCCTGGGGCTTGCCGCCCTGTTCGGCCTGCTGACGGCTCTGGCTTTCGCTATCCTGCCGCTCGGCCGTGCCCGCGAGGTTCCGGCAACGGCGCTGTTCCGCGAGCAGGGTTTCGAGCGCGCCCGCCTGCCGTCCTGGCCGTACCTCGTGGCCGCCACGCTTTGCCTTGCAGCACTTGCCGGGCTTGCCATCCTGACGGCCTATGACCGGACGATCTCGCTCACCTTCCTCGGTGCCATCGCGTTTTCCTTCGTCGTGCTACGTGGCGTCGCCATTCTCGTCGCGATGCTGGCGCGCCGCGCGCCGCGGGTCAATTCGCCGGCACTGCGGCTTGCCATCGGCAACATTCATCGTCCCGGCGCGCTGACGCCGTCCGTCGTTCTGTCGCTGGGTCTCGGTCTCGCCCTTCTGGTGACGCTCGCCCTGATCGACGGCAATCTCCGGCGCGAACTCACCGGCAACCTGCCCGAGCGTGCGCCGAACTTCTTCTTCGTCGATATCCAGGGTACTGAAGTCGAAGGCTTTCGGGCTCTGCTGAACAAGAACCTGCCGGATGGCAAGGTCATCGAAGTGCCGATGCTGCGTGGCCGTATCCTCGCCTTCAACGGGCAGGATGTGACGAAGATGAATGTTCCGCCGGCTGGCCAATGGGTGTTGCGCGGCGATCGCGGCATCACCTATGCCAAGAACCGGCCGGAAAACTCCTCGCTGACGGAAGGCGAGTGGTGGGCGCCCGACTATGCCGGCGAACCGCTGGTTTCGTTCTCGGCGGAAGAGGCCGGCGAACTCGGCCTGAAGATCGGCGATACCGTTACGGTCAACGTGCTCGGCCGCAACGTCACCGCGCGGATCTCCAATTTCCGCAAGGTCGAGTGGGAATCGCTGTCGATCAATTTCGTCATGGTCTTTTCGCCGAACACCTTTGCCGGTGCGCCGCATGCCTGGCTTGCCACCGTCATCGATCCCAAGGCGACGGCGGAGCAGGAGGCGGCCGCCTTGAAGGCTGTGACCAATGCCTATCCGACCATCACCAGCGTCCGCGTCAAGGATGCGCTCGATATCATCAACGTGCTGGTCGGCCAACTCGCGACGGCCATCCGCGCCGCCGCCGCCGTGGCGCTCATTGCCTCGGTGTTGGTGCTGGCCGGCGCGCTTGCCGCCGGCAACCGGGCGCGAACCCATGATGCGGTGGTGCTGAAAACATTGGGCGCCACCCGCGCCACCCTGATCCGCGCCTTCTGCTACGAATATGCCATTCTCGGGGCATCGACGGCGATCTTCGCCCTGTTTGCCGGCGGGGTCGCGGCCTGGTTCGTGGTGAACAGGATCATGACCTTGCCCTCGTCCTTCTTGCCGGACGTGGCGCTCGGCACGATGGCTGTCGCCCTTGTCGTCACCGTCGGCTTCGGTCTGGCCGGCACGTGGAGGGTGCTCGGGCAGAAGGCCGCACCCGTGCTGCGGGAACTGTGAGGCGGCAGTTAACCGTTAACGCTAACCCCTGAAACCCCGCTACGGCGGGTTTTCATGCGATTCAGCGGCGTCGCGGTCTTGTGTAAGTCATATTTCAACATCATATTCTCTTCAGGCATGCTGGAGCCCCGCAGCGGCGCCTGGGTCAAGTGGCTGGCACCTTCAAGAGGATGCGCCCTTGCCGCCCGACACCGTAAACGCAACCGGGGCTTATTAAGAGGAAAAAATGTCTGATCCTAGAAACTACCAAACCCGGATGTCGCCCGTAGGCGCGCAGGCGGGTGCCGTCATCGACGAGGGTCTGCGCACCTATATGCTTCGGGTGTACAACCTGATGGCTCTCGGTCTGGCGATCACGGGTATTGCCGCATTCGCCGCTTTCCAGTTCGCTTTCGCGGATGGCCAGTTGACCGCCTTCGGTCAGGCGATCTACGTGAGCCCGCTGAAGTGGGTGATCATGCTTGCCCCGCTGGCCATGGTCTTCTTCCTGAGCTTCCGCATCAACTCGATGAGCGTTTCCGCCGCGCAGACGACCTTCTGGGTCTATGCCGGCCTGATGGGCCTGTCGCTGTCGTCGATCTTCCTGGTCTATACCGGCCAGAGCATCACGCAGACGTTCTTCATCACGGCGGCTTCGTTCGGCGCTCTCTCGCTCTTCGGCTACACCACCAAGCGTGACCTGTCGGGCATGGGCTCGTTCCTGATGATGGGTCTGTTCGGCCTGATCATCGCCTCGATCGTCAACATCTTCCTCGGCTCGTCTGCCCTGGAATTTGCGATCTCGGTGATCGGTGTTCTGATCTTCGCAGGCCTGACCGCCTATGACACTCAGAAGATCAAGGAAATGTACTCGGAAGCCGCTGGTAGCGAAGCTGTTGGCCGCATGGCCATCATGGGCGCCCTGACGCTCTACCTCGACTTCATCAACCTGTTCCTGTTCATGCTGCGTTTCCTCGGAAACAAGGAATAATCCGGAACGGACAGAATCGGAAAAGGCGGCTTCGGCCGCCTTTTTTGTTGCGCGTCTTTTCGAATGACTGATTGCGTTTAACGCCAGAGTTCGGAGGCAAGGCTTTCAAGGTCTCGTGCAAAAGCGGATTTTGTAAAAGTTTGAAAAGCTGACAAAATTTCCAGCACAGCTTTTGAAAGCGCGTCGTTCGAAATATCAGGAACGCTGAATTCCGACCAGCACGATTGCGCCGTCCGCATGCCGTTGGGCTGCAAAATGAATGCCAGCAAGGGCTCTTCTTCTTCGTCCATTGACGCATAGGAGAAGGCAGTATTTGGTTCACTCTCATATTCGCGGTGCCATATGAAACAGTAGAGAGCGAACTCCACGAGGAGAATTTCGTTAAAGCGAAAAAAATGATCCGGCCCGAACACGACCTTCAATTTTCCGCTTGTCTCTGTGATAACGCGATAGCCTTTGCTGCGTTCTGAGACAGCAGCTATTTCGAAGGCGAAATTCATCACGAACCTTGTTGAGATGGCATTGTCCAAAGGGGCGGTTATGTTGCCGTGCATGTAGTAACACCGTCGCGAGCACTTTTCACGTCTTGCTCGCACGCTTTGTCAGTGCAAAACAGTGATGCTGATTGTTTCCTCTTGCGATGTCTGCCATGTCCATCACTCTCCGTGACGCAACCCTTTCCGACATCCCGGCCATCACCGTGATCTATCAGGATTCCGTCTTGAACGGCGTTGCCTCCTACGAGATGACGCCGCCCGGCGATGCGGAGATGGCGGAACGCTTCTCGACCATTATTGGCAACGGTTACCCTTATATCGCCGCCGTCGATCACGAAGGGACGCTGCTTGGCTACGCCTATGCCTCGGCCTTCCGCACCCGCACGGCCTATCGGTTCATCGTTGAGGATTCGATCTACCTGGCGCCGGAAGCACGGGGGCAGGGGGTCGGCAAGGCTTTGCTGGCCGAACTTATCCGCCGCTGCACGGCGCTCGGCTTTCGCCAGATGGTGGCCGTCATCGGCGGTGCGCATCCGGCGTCTGTCGCGGTGCATCGGGCGGCCGGTTTCGAACACGGTGGCTTGATGAAGGGCACCGGCTTCAAGCACGGCCGCTGGCTCGATACGATCATCATGCAGCTCGCGCTGGGCGAGGGTACGACGACCGATCCGCAGCCGGATGTCTATCCGGATATGCTCTATCGCAAGTGAAGCGTAAGCTCAGGTGTCGATGAGCTTCAGCATCTTGTCGAACACTTTCAGCACCTGCTGCAGGTCGTGCCCGCGCTTCAGGATCGTGCCATGGGTGTTGATGACGCTGTAGGCGCCCTGTTTGGCCGCCAGCTTCGGGTTCTTTTCGATGCGGAACAGCGGCATTTCGCCGGAGCGTTTGAACACCGAAAACACGGCCTTTTCCCGCAGGTGATCCATGGCGTAGTCGCGCCATTCCCCTTCGCCGACCATGCGGCCGTAGACCCTGAGGATCAGGTCGAGTTCCCTGCGGTGGAAGGTGACGGGGAGTTGCTCCTGGTTGCCGCTGCTGCTGCGATAGTCTTGCAGGTGGACAACCACATTGGACGTCTGTTGCCTCTCGGAACGGGCCTCGCCTCGCGGCAAATCCGGCTGATCGGTCATCTGTACTCCGGCCTTGGTTTTGTGACAGGACCGTTACAGTGTGCCTGACCTTTATCGAAATGCAAGCCGCAACCAGACAGGCGGCTGGCCGACTTTTTTCCGCCTGCCGCATTTCAGCCCAAACCGTGCCCCAATTCGAATCGACACTCCCGGCCGCCGACCTTGGGGCATCATCCCTCTCGTCGGCCTGTGCTACTCGTCGAACGCCATCATCGTTCAACGAGGGTCGCAGCGGGAGTGTCTGGCCAATGCGCCTGTTCTGGCGCGGTCACTCCCTATGCCATGAAAGCGGCAACGCCCCGTTGTCGCTGAACATGGCCGGTTCGGTCCGGCATCTTCGAACCCTCAGCCCCAGCCCCTCGATGCTGCCGGGCCGAACCAGAAACCGTGTGTCAGTTGGCGGCGGCGCTCGCCATCACGGTGGTCGCTCCCAGGATCGGCCCTGGGGTTTCGTCGTCCTTCATCTTCTGCAGCAGGACGGCGCAGCCGCCGTTTTCACCTTCATTCAGGACAGAGGCCGGCAGCACGAAGCTCGCGGGCTTGCCGTCCCACATGCCGATCGTCTGGATGTCGCGAACCGCATGCCAGTAGGAAATCTTGCGGCCGCCGTTCTCGCCCTTCTTGACGTCGACGAGCTGCTGGCGATTGAAATAGACGACCACGACATTGGCCTTGCCTTCACCGCCGCCGATCCTGATATCGATCTCGTCCTTGCGCACGGAGGCATCGACCGGAACGTCAAGACCCTTGCCGGCGAGGTTCATCGCTTCGAGTTTGCCGTTGATGCCCTTCAGGTCTGCGCCATTGATATGGTCGCGGCCGTTGAGCACGGCCTGAGGCGTGTAAACGCCATTGCGGCCGAGCATCTTGGCATAGGCATATTGGCGCGCGGTATTGTCTTTTGTCGCCAGCGTATCCGCCCAGCCGAGATAGTTCCAGTAATCGACGTGATAAGCGAGCGCCACGACCTTGCCCTCGTCGATCAGCGATTTCAGCGCCGCGTCGGCCGGTGGACAGGACGAGCAACCCTGGCTGGTGAACAGTTCCACGACACCCCGCTGTTCGCCGGCAGCGACAGGCAGCGCCACCAGGCCAAAGCCAAGGGCGAGCAGGATGCTGCGAACGGGGCGTGATCCGGACATCGGAATTTCCATTTCAATCGGCGGGCTTGTTTGCTTTTGGTGATCCTACATACGCCGGTCACACTTCAACAGAAAGTCACGTTGGAGTGAGAAACGCGGCATCGGAAGAACGGTCCATTCATGCAAAAGCCGGGACTTTTTCAAGTCCCGGCTTCGTGCTTTTCAATCCGGTATGGATCAGGCGGCGAGGTCGCGCAGAACGGTCTGCAGGATGCCGCCATTGTTCATGTAGATGACCTCGTCCAGCGTATCGATGCGGCAAAGGATGTTGATTTCCTTCACGGTGCCATCGCCGTAGGTGATCTTGGCGATCTTCCATTCGCGCGGCTTGATGTCGCCTTCGAGACCGTCGATCTCGACGATTTCGTCACCCTTCAGGTTCAGCGAAGCCCACGTCGTGCCCTCTTCGAAGACGAAGGGAACGACGCCCATGCCGACCAGGTTCGAGCGATGGATACGCTCGAAAGACTGGGCGATCACGGCCTTGACGCCGAGCAGGTTGGTGCCCTTGGCGGCCCAGTCACGCGACGAACCGTTGCCGTATTCGACACCGGCGAAGATGACGAGCGGAACGCCCTCGTCCTTGTACTGCATGGCCGCGTCGTAGATCGACATCTCTTCCTTCGACGGATAGTGGATGGTGTAGCCACCTTCCTTGCCGTTCGGGCCGAGCATGTGGTTGCGGATGCGGATGTTGGCGAAGGTGCCGCGCATCATGACTTCATGGTTGCCGCGACGCGTGCCGTACTGGTTGAAGTCTGCGACTGCGACGCCGTTTTCGGTGAGGTAGGCTCCAGCCGGGGAGGCTGCCTTGATCGAACCGGCCGGGGAAATGTGGTCGGTGGTGATCTTGTCGCCGAACAGGCCGAGGACGCGGGCACCCTTGATGTTCTTCAGGCCCGAGCCGGTCTTGCCCATGCCGACGAAGTAAGGCGGGTTCTGCACATAGGTCGACTTGTCGTCCCAGGCATAGGTGTCGCCGTCCGGGATCTGCACGGCCTGCCAGTTTTCATCGCCCTTGAAGACGTCGGCATATTTCGATTCGAACAGTTCGCGGGTGACGTATTTCTGGATGAACTCCTGCACTTCGGCAGAGGTCGGCCAGACGTCCTTGAGGTAGACCGGGTTGCCGTCGCTGCCGATGCCGAGTGGCTCCGTGGTCAGGTCCTTCTGCACCGTACCGGCGAGTGCGTAGGCAACGACGAGCGGCGGCGAAGCGAGGTAGTTGGCCTGCACGTCCGGCGAGATGCGGCCTTCGAAGTTGCGGTTGCCCGACAGCACGCCCGAAACGATCAGGCCCTTGTCGTTGATCGTCTTGGAGATCGGCGCCGGCAGCGGGCCGGAATTGCCGATGCAGGTCGTGCAGCCAAAGCCGACGAGGTTGAAGCCGAGCGCATCCAGCGAAGTCTGCAGGCCGGACTTGGCGAGATATTCGCCGACGACCTGGGATCCCGGAGCAAGCGAGGTCTTGACCCAAGGCGCGGACTTCAGGCCCTTGGCAACGGCGTTGCGGGCCAGCAGGCCGGCCGCGATCAGGACGCTCGGGTTCGACGTGTTGGTGCAGGACGTGATGGCGGCAATTGCCACGTCGCCATGGCCGAGATCGAAGTCAGTGCCTTCAACCGCATAACGGTTGGAAAGCTGGCCGGGCTTCTTGTACTCGGTGTCCATCGAGCCGGCGAAACCGGAGGCGATGTTTTCCAGCGGGATACGGCCTTCCGGACGCTTCGGGCCGGCCATCGACGGCACTACATCGTTGAGATCGAGTTCCAGCGTGTCGGTGAAGACGAGGTCGGCGCCGTCATTGTCGCGCCACATGCCTTGAGCCTTCGAATAGGCTTCGACGAGCGCGATGCGGTCCTTGGTGCGGCCGGACATGTTGAGGTAATTGACGGTTTCGGCATCGACCGGGAAGAAGCCGCAGGTCGCGCCATATTCCGGACCCATGTTGCCGATGGTGGCACGGTCGGCAACCGGCATGTTGTCCATGCCCGGGCCGAAGAATTCGACGAATTTCGAAACGACGCCCTTCTTGCGCAGCATCTGCACGACGGTCAGAACAAGGTCGGTCGCGGTGACGCCTTCCTTGAGCTTGCCGGTCAGCTTGAAGCCGATGACTTCAGGCAGCAGCATGGAAACCGGCTGGCCGAGCATCGAGGCTTCCGCTTCGATCCCGCCGACGCCCCAGCCGAGAACGCCCAGGCCGTTAATCATCGTGGTATGCGAATCAGTGCCGACGCAGGTGTCGGGATAGGCGACGGTCTCGCCGTCTTCCTCGTTGGTCCACACCGTCTGGCCGAGATATTCGAAGTTCACCTGGTGACAGATGCCGGTGCCCGGAGGAACGACGCGGAAGTTCTTGAACGCCTGCTGGCCCCACTTCAGGAAGCGGTAGCGCTCGCCGTTGCGCTGGTATTCCAGCTCGACGTTGCGGGCAAAGGCCGTCGGAGTGCCGAATTCGTCGACGATAACAGAGTGGTCGATGACGAGGTCGACGGGAACGAGCGGGTTGATCTTTTCCGGATCGCCGCCGAGCGCCTTGATGCCGTCACGCATGGCCGCGAGATCGACGACGGCAGGAACGCCGGTAAAGTCCTGCATCAGGACGCGGGCGGGGCGATAGGCGATTTCAGCCTCGGCCAGGCCCTTGTTGTTCAACCATTCGGCGACCGACAGGATCTGTTCCTTGGTGACCGACTGGCCATCTTCGAAGCGCAGCAGGTTCTCGAGAAGAACCTTCATCGAATAGGGCAGCTTCGAAACGCCAGGAAGGCCGTTCGCTTCCGCCTTCGGCAGGCTGAAATAAACATAGTCTTTGCCGTTGACCGAAAGCGTCGATCGACAATTGAAACTGTCAAGGGATTTGGACACTGGATACCCCGTTCCGTTTGATCGCCAAAACCTGACGTACGAACGCCCGAAGCGCATGGGATGCGCGATATGGGATGCGGGTACGGCCATTTCCGCTGTCCGTACGTGGATATCATTCCATGTTCGGCGCTAGGATGAAATTCACGCCGACCGCTGGCGTGTTGGGGCGGTTATAGATAATTTCTGAAGATCGTGCCAGACCGGACGTGCCCAATTTGATACAATTTTTTTGCATTGCGACGAACGTCGTAAAGGGAATGTGAATGCCGATCAGCCTCGTCGTCGAAGGCCTCAGTGCAAAGCGCGGCGAGGACCTGATTTTCAACGATATTTCCTTCGTTCTTGGCGCGGGCGAGGCGCTTGTCGTGACCGGTGCGAACGGGTCCGGAAAGTCGACCCTTCTGCGTGTTCTGGCGGGTCTTCTGGCCGCCGAATCCGGCATGGTCCGATTCCTGGGAAGCGCTGCGGAAATCGGCCATCCGCGCGAGGCCTGCCACTATCTCGGTCACCGCAATGCGATGAAGCGCGAACTGACCGTCACGGAGAATCTCTCCTTCTGGAAGAGCTTCATGGGTGATTCGGTGGGCGGCACCGGAACCGGCATCGAGGAGGCGACGGAAGCGCTCGGGCTCGGCGGCATTTCGCACCTGCCGTTCGGTTATCTCTCCGCCGGCCAGCAGCGCCGCATGGCCATGGCCAAGCTCCTCGTTGCCTTCCGTCCCGTCTGGCTGCTCGACGAGCCGACGGCTGCCTTGGACGCCAATGCTGACCGGCTGTTCGCCGGTCTCGTCCAACGCCATCTCTCCGCCGGCGGCATCGTCGTGGCGGCAACGCACCAGCCGCTTGGCGTGGAGGCACGGGAATTGCGGATGACGGGATTTGCGGGTGTAGGGGAGGCTGCGTGGTGAGATCAAAGAAGACCCATCCCCACCCCCTCCACACAAGGGGGAGGGGCTCGCATGCCGCCCTCTCTCGTTTCATCACCGAAATTTTCGCGGCGAACAGAGTTTGCTGTCTGGCACAGCCGTTACTTCGGGTGAGCCCCTCCCCCTTGTGGGGAGGGGGTGGGGAGGGGGCTTTGTCAAATTCCCGCAGGATCGCATCATGACCGCCCTCTTCCTCCGAGACCTCAAACTCTCCGTGCGCGCTGGCGGTGGCGCGCTGATCGGCGTGCTGTTCTTCATGACAGTGGTCGCCGTCGTGCCCTTCGCCGTCGGCCCCGATCTCAATCTGCTGTCGCGGATCGGGCCGGCAATCCTGTGGATCGGCGCGCTGCTCGCCTCGTTGCTGGGGCTCGACCGGCTGTTCCAAGCGGAGCGGGAGGACGGATCGCTGGACCTGATGCTGATGCAGGAGACGCCGTTGGTCCTCACCGTGCTGGTCAAATGCCTGGCCCACTGGACAGCGACGGGACTGCCGCTGGTGATCGCCTCGCCGCTGCTCGGGCTGTTCATGAACATGAGCGAGGTTGCGATCGGCGCGACCGCGCTGACATTGCTGCTCGGCACACCGGCCATCACCTTCATCGGTGCGGCGGGTGCGGCGGTGGCGGTGACGCTGCCGCGCGGTGGATTGCTGGTGTCGATCCTCGTCCTGCCGCTCACCATTCCCGTGCTGATATTCGGCGTCAGCGCCGCCTATGCCGCCGTGCAGGACCCTGCGCCATTCCTCCCGCCCGTCCTGATCCTGGTGGCCATCACCCTGTTCTTCGCCGTCATTGGCCCGCTTGCCGCGGCCCTGGCGCTCCGGGCCGCGTCGGACTGACGCAAATGTGATACCCTTGTCTTGATTGAAGAGAAGCGTCTGGCGCGTTAAAGAACCATCATGAGCGAAAACAGTCTGGCCATCCGCAAGTTCAGCGACCTTGCCAACCCCACCCGGTTCCTGGCCTTGGCGGGGCGTGTTCTGCCTTGGTTTGCCGGGGTGACCGCGTTGCTGTTTGCCGTCGGTCTCTATCTGTCCTTCACCACCGAGGGCGATTATCAGCAGGGCGAGACAGTGCGCATCATGTATGTGCATGTGCCGTCGGCCTGGCTGTCGATGATGTGCTACACGGTGATGGCGATCTCGGCGATCGGTACGCTGGTCTGGCGCCATCCGCTGGCCGATGTCTCGGCCAAGGCCGCAGCGCCCATCGGTGCCGCCTTCACCTTCCTCGCACTGGTCACCGGTTCGCTCTGGGGCAAGCCGATGTGGGGCACATGGTGGGTCTGGGATGCGCGGCTGACCTCGGTCTTCGTGCTTTTCCTGATGTATCTCGGGCTGATCGCGCTCAACCGGGCGATGGATGAGCCGACCAAGGCGGCCAAGGTGTCTGCCGTGTTGATCCTCGTCGGTTTCGTCAATATCCCGATCATCAAGTTTTCCGTCGAATGGTGGAATACGCTGCACCAGCCGGCTAGCGTCATGCGGCTCGACGGCCCGACGATCGATCCTGAATTCCTGCGGCCGCTCTTGGTGATGGCGATCGCCTTCACGCTGCTGTTCTTCACCCTGCATATCGCTGCCATGCGCAACGAGATCTGGCGACGTCGGGTGACCGCGATGCGCCGGCAGGCAGCCCGCAGTGTCGGCCGGGAGGTTTGAGGCCATGATGACACACGCAGCCTATGTTTTCGCCAGTTATGGCATCGCCACGGTCACGGTGCTTGCGCTGATCCTCTGGGTCTTCGCCGATGGCCGGTCGCGCCGCCGGGAATTGCAGGCGCTTGAGGCTGCCGGCATCCGCCGCCGCTCGTCGCCGGCCGGAGAAGCACAATGAGCGTGGAAACGCCGGCCGAGACCGAGCAGGCCCGTCCGGGCAAGATGCGGTTTGTGCTTGCGGCGCTGCCGCTGGTGATCTTTGCCGCGCTTGCCGCGATCTTCTGGAGCCAGCTCGGTTCGGGCCGCAACATCACCGAAATTCCGTCCGCCCTGATCGGCACCAAAGCGCCGGCGCTTGCCATGCCGGCGCTCGAAGGCGCGACCTTCAACGGCGCGGCCATGCCGGCGCTGACCGATGCCGCCATCAAGGGCAAGCTGACGCTCGTGAATGTCTGGGCCTCCTGGTGCGTGCCCTGCCGGGAGGAAAACCCGGTCATCCTCCAGCTCTCCAAGGATCCGCGCCTGACGGTGGTCGGCATCAATTACAAGGACAAGACCGAGAACGCGCTGCGCTTCCTTGGTGAACTCGGCAATCCCTTCGCCGCTATCGGCGTCGATCCACGCGGCAAGGCGGCGATTGACTGGGGTGTCTACGGTATTCCGGAATCCTATCTGGTCGATGCCAGCGGCACCATCGTCTACAAGCGCGTGGGCCCGTTCGATGCGCGCAGCCTGAAGGATGGGCTTTATCCGGCCATCGAAAAGGCTGTGGCGGCCACGAAGTAAGGTCGACGAAAACGGTGCCCGGAGCAGACCGGACAAGAACGCGAGAATGAGCCAGATGACGCAAGCTACGACCTATGTCTTCACGCCCGAGCCGATCCCGGCCATGCCGGTCGCGGGGACGGACGCGCTCTTTCCGGTTCACCGCATCTATTGCGTCGGCCGCAATTTTGCCGACCATGCCATCGAGATGGGGCATGATCCGAACAAGGAGCCGCCGTTCTTCTTCCAGAAGAACCCCGATACGCTGGTGTCTCCGGGCAAAGGCTTCCCCTATCCGAGCCAGAGCCAGAATGTGCATCACGAGGTCGAACTGATCGTGGCGCTTGCCAAGGGCTGTATCGACATTCCCGTTGAAAGCGCGCTCGACCACGTCTTCGGCTATGCCGTCGGCCTCGACATGACGCGGCGCGACCTGCAGGCCGAGGCAAAGAAGGCCGGACGCCCGTGGGAGACTGCCAAGGCGTTCGAGGCGTCAGCACCTTGCGGCGTCCTGCATCCGGTTTCGAAAGTCGGGCATCCCGACGCTGGCGCGATCTGGCTGAAGGTCAATGGCGAACTGCGTCAGAGCGGCGATCTCAACCAGATGCTCTGGAAGGTGCCGGAAATGATCGCCTATCTCTCCCGCCTGTTCGAACTGAAGGCCGGAGACCTGATCTTCTCCGGCACGCCCGCCGGCGTCGGCGCGGTCGTCACGGGTGACGAAATGGTCGGCCATGTGGATGGCGTCGATACCATCACCGTCCGGGTCAGTTGATCAGAGACCGCCCTGCCAGGTTTTCACCGCTTCCAGCGGATAGACCAGCATCAGCACGTTGAGTGTCAGGTTGTCGCGGATCAGCCAGCCGGTAAAAAGCTCGAAGAATACAGCGATGACGATGGTGACCGCGACCGGCGCGCGGGCGGCGAAGAAGAAGCCGAGCGCCATGAACACCGTATCCATCACCGAATTGAGGATGCTGTCTCCGTAATAGTCGAGCGAGATCGTTGCTGTGCGGTAGCGATCGATGATGATGGGTGAGTTCTCGAGGATTTCCCAGCCAGATTCGATGACCAGCGCCAAAAGCAGCTTGGCCGCCAGCGGCTTGCCGCGCAGGACGAAATGCGCAAGAGCATAGAACAGGAAGCCGTGGATGATATGCGACGGCGTGTACCAGTCGGCCAGATGCTGGGAATTGCCGGGGCTGTTCACTACCGGCTCGAACAGCTTGATATAACCGCAGGTGCAGATCGGAACGCGGCCGGCCCAGTATTCGGCGATGATCTGCGCCAGCAAAACGGCGGCGCAGGCGATCAGCAGGATGGTCGTTACCCGGGGCGACCGGCTTTCCGCCGGGATCAGCGTGGTCACGCCGGCGTATCCTGTTCCAGCGAATGTTTCATGATCAGTGGCATCTGGCTTGCGATGAAAAGCAGGGTTACGGGCATCGTGCCCCAGACCTTGAAGGCAACCCAGAAGTCCGTCGAGAAATTGCGCCAGACGATCTCGTTGAGCACCGCCAGGAACAGGAAGAAGATGCCCCAGCGGAGGGTCAGCTTGCGCCAGCCTTCCTCGTCCAGCTTGAAGGCCGTGTGGAAGACATAGCCGAGCAACGACTTGCCGAACAGTAGGCCGCCGAGCAGGATAACGCCGAACAGCGAGTTGATGATGGTCGGCTTGATCTTGATGAAGGTGTCGTTCTGCAGCCACAGCGTGAACGCGCCCATGACAAAGACGACAATGCCGGAGATCAGCGGCATCATCGGCAGGGTGCGGGTGAGAAGCCAGGAGGCCGTCAGCGCGATCGCCGTCGCGGCCATGAACAGGCCGGTGGCGATGAAGATCGGTCCGCCGAGTTCCGTCAGCGCCGGAAAATGCTGGCCCAGCCATTCGCCGCGCGAATTGGCGAAGAAGAAGACCACCAGTGGCCCGAATTCCAGCGCCATCTTGAGTAGCGGGCTGATTTCCTTGCGCGGCTTGACCGCCTCGATCGATGACATTCTGTCGTTCCTAAAGTGCCTGGCACCAATGTTGTCGTGTTGCCAACGACGCCGTCATTCCTGTGCTTGTCACAGGAATCCAGCGACGCGGCGTCTGCCGCGTCAAAGAGAGTCTTCCGCGGCGCGGACGCGCCGCACTGGATCCCCGCCAGAAGGGCGAGGATGACGGAGGCAATGGCAGTCCTTTTGCCTCTATAACATCAGCAAAACGGCAAAACTACGGGGTCAATGGGCAATGCCGGCGATGGCCTCGGCGAAGTCCTTGGCCTCGAACGGCTCGAGATCGTCGACGCCCTCGCCGACGCCGATGAAATAGACCGGCAGCTTGTGCTTGGCCGAGATCGCGACAAGGATGCCGCCGCGCGCGGTGCCGTCGAGCTTGGTCATGATCAGGCCGTTGACACCGGCGACGTTGCGGAAAATTTCCACCTGGTTCAGCGCGTTTTGTCCCGTCGTCGCGTCGAGCGTCTGCAGCACGGTGTGCGGTGCATCGGGATCGAGCTTGCCGAGCACGCGGACGATCTTTTCCAGTTCCGCCATCAGTTCCGTGCGGTTCTGCAGGCGGCCGGCGGTGTCGATGATCAGCACGTCGCTCTTCTTCAGCCTCGCCTGCTCGAAGGCCTCATAAGCCAAACCCGCAGCGTCGGCGCCGAGCTTGGAGGAGACGATGTCGGATTTCGTCCGCTCGGCCCAGATCTTCAGCTGCTCGATCGCGGCTGCGCGAAACGTGTCGCCGGCGGCGAGCATGACCTTGAGGCCGGCGCCCGACAGTTTTGCCGCAAGCTTGCCGATCGTCGTCGTCTTGCCGGTACCGTTGACACCGACGACAAGGATGACATGCGGCTTGTGGGACAGATCGAGCTGCAGGGGCTTGGCGACCGGCGCCAGAACCTTGGTGATCTCGGTCGCCATGATGCGGGTCACGTCCTCGCCGGTCACGTCCTTTCCATAGCGCTCTGAGGCCAGCGTATCGGTGACGCGCAGCGCCGTCTCGACGCCGAGATCGGCCTGGATCAGCAGGTCTTCCAAATCCTGCAGCGTCTCGTCGTCCAGCTTGCGCTTGGTGAAGAGCGCGGTGATCTGGCCGGTCAGTTGCGAGGATGTGCGGGCAAGGCCCTGGCGCAGGCGCTGGAACCAAGTGAGCTTCTGTTTGGGTGCTTCCGGTACGGGTTCGGCGACGGCGCGGCCGGTGGCGAAGCCTTTGGGGAGGGCGGGTGTGGCCGGGACTTCGTCGATGGGGGTATCAGTTTCGGCAGAAAATGTCGGTCGATGACCTTTGTCGAGATCAGTCGCCTCAGCGAGCGTGGCTGGCTCACCCCCCTCTGCCCTGCCGGGCATCTCCCCCTCAAGGGGGGAGATCAGATCCGCGGTTGCCTCCGCAGTTTCAGCCGTTAATTCCTCTTCGACGAGAGGTTCGTCAACTTTCAACTGATCTCCCCCCTTGAGGGGGAGATGTCCCCCTCGGGTCTTGCCTTCGGCAAGCCCGAGGACAGGCTCCGGGACAGAGGGGGGTATTTCAGCGTCAGCGACTTCGGATGTTTCGACTTCTGACGCTTCGGCCTCCGCCTCCAGCAGCGACAGCGGCACCAGGCCGATATCCCCGATTTCCTCGACGGCGGGCAGGATGGCCGAGGGCTCGTCCTCCTCTGCCTTGGTTTCCGTCTCGAATTCCAGCGTATCGGCGGTATCGGCGGACGGGCCGCCGGCAGTGTCCATGCCTTCGGGCAGGACCGGATCGTTGGCCAGCGGCAGGTCTTCGCTGCGCGAATGCGGCTCGAGTTCGGCTTCGATCGCGCGGGTTTCAGCTGGGGTGAAGGTCGCTTCGGCCTGATCCATGACGGCATCGGCTGCAGGGGTCGCGGCGGGCGCATCTTCCACCGGCTTGTCCTTGCCGAAGGTGAAGACCTTTTTCAGAAAGCTGAGCGCCATTGGGTATCCGTAAAACTCAGGCCGCTTTGGCAGCCGTCAGTTGAAGAGTGAGATGCTTGCCGTTGTGGCCGGTAACGACCGCCTCGATCATATCGCGCGGCGTGAGGCCGGGGACCGCAGCAAGCGTGAAATTTTCCGTGTGCGCCAGACCGTTGTTCTCGACGAGCAGGCTTTGCCGGGTGCCGACCATACTGTCAAGATGGGCCTGGTGCAGCCGAAGTCCAGTGGCGCGCAGACGGGCGGCGCGTTCCTTCACCAGCGCCCGGTCGATCGGCGGCATGCGGGCGGCGGGCGTGCCCTCGCGCGGCGAATAGGGAAAGACATGCAGATGGGCGATATTGGCCTCTTCCGCGAGGCTCATCGCATTGGCGAACATGGCTTCTGTCTCGGTCGGAAAGCCGGCGATCATGTCGGCACCGAAGCTCGTTTCCGGCCGCAGGCGGCGGACATCCGCGATGAAGGCCAAGGCATCGGCACGCGAATGCCGGCGTTTCATCCGCTTCAGGATCATGTCGTCGCCATGCTGCAGCGACAGGTGCAGATGCGGCATGAAGCGTGGCTCGTCAGCGATCAGGTCCATCAGATGGCTGTCCGCCTCGATGCTGTCGATCGATGACAGCCGCAGGCGCCGGATTTCGGGGATTTGCTTGAGAAGGGTTTTTGCCAGAAGTCCGAGGGTGGGCGTGCCGGGCAGGTCGGCGCCATAGCTGGTCGCATCGACGCCGGTCAGCACGATCTCGCGGTAACCGCCTTCCACGAGCTTTCGCGCCTGGTCGACAACGGCGCCCATCGGCACGGAGCGGGAATTCCCCCGGCCATAGGGGATGATGCAAAAGGTGCAGCGGTGGTCGCAGCCGTTCTGCACCTGGATGAAAGCGCGCACATAGCCGTCGATATGCCTGACCATCTGCGGTGCGGTGCCGCGTATGCTCATGATGTCGTTGACGCGCAGCTTTTCTTCCGCCGAAACACCGAAATCCGGCAGCGACCGGTAGGAGGCGCTCTTCAGCTTTTCCTCGTTGCCGAGCACGGCATCGACTTCCGGCATGGCGGCAAAGATCTGTTTTTCGGTTTGCGCGGCGCAGCCGGTGACGATGATGCGAGCATGCGGATTGTCGCGTCGGGCGCGGCGAATGGCCTGGCGGGCCTGGCGCACGGCCTCAGCCGTTACCGCGCAGGTGTTGACGAGAATGGCGTTGTTCAACCCCGCCTTCTCGGCTTCTGCCCGCATCACTTCGGATTCATAGGTGTTGAGGCGACAGCCGAAGGTTATGACGTCGACGCCGCTCAAAGCGCGGCGCTTCCCGCCTGCTGGCTGTCGGGGTCGCGCGACCAAAGGCCGGTCGACGGATCGACGCTGCCGGACCATTCCCATTCGGCCGGTCCGGTCATGACGACGTGATCGTCCCGCTCGCGCCATTCGATGGTGAGGATGCCCGGCGGCGTGGCGCTGGCGACATTGATGGTCACGGTGCGGCCGGTCCGGCCCGTGCGGGCGGCTGAAACGGCGGCAGCGCAGGCGGCGGAACCGCAGGCCAGCGTCAGGCCGGCGCCGCGCTCCCAGGTGCGGGTGCGCAGCGATGTCGGCGAAGTGACCTGCGCCAGCGTGATATTGGCGCGCTCGGGAAACATCGGGTGGTTTTCCAGCAGCGGGCCGAAGCGTTCGAGATCGAAGGACATGACGTCGCGGTCGACCCAGAAGATCGCATGCGGATTGCCCATCGACATCACGGAAGGCGAATGCAGGATCGGCGCATCGATCGGGCCGATCTGCAGCTCGATGCGGCTGGTGTCGTAGAATTCTTCCGACAGCGGGATCTTGTCCCATTCGAACACCGGCTTGCCCATGTCGACGGAGATCGTGCCATCGGCATTTTCCTGCGCATTCAGGATGCCCGCGACGGTCTGGAAGGTGAAAGCTCGTCTGCCGGTTTCGGCGGCCAGTGCCTGCACGACGCAGCGCGTGCCGTTGCCGCAGGCCTGCGCCTTGGTGCCGTCGCAGTTGAGGATATCGATCCAGGCGTCGGTGCCTGCAGCCTTCGGATCATGGATCGCCATGATCTGGTCGAAGGCGGTATCGGGATGCGCATTCAGCGCAATCGCGGCCTGCGGCGTCACCTTATCGGCACGGCCGCGCATGTCGACGACCAAGATCTTGTTGCCAAGCCCGTTCATGACAGCGAATTCGACCGTATTGCTCATGACGTCCATTCCATCGTTTGTTGGGCTGTATATGGCGGAAGCGGGGGGAAATTACCAGTGGGGTTCACCTTCCCCTTGAGGGGGAGGGTCGGAGCGAAGCTCCGGGGTGGGGTGATCTGCGGCATATTGCCATTTGTCCTGTTGTTCGCGGTCGTCACCCCCACCCGCCGCGAGCGGCGACCTCCCCCATCGAGGCGGAGGTGGGAGGCCACAACACCATCACCCACGCCCGGAAATCCGTCGTGGTTAAGCTGTTCTCCTTGGCCGGGGCGCTGGAAAGTGCCGCTGACTAAGTAATTGTATATGACGCCTTCCAGCGCCCCGTTCAGTGTTGGTCGACGGGCAACTCCGGTTTCTCTGCCAGAACGGCACCCCTTTCGGGGGACCACCAGGGTCTGCTTTCTGCCAATCCACCGGACAAGGGCTTACGTCTGTCCCCCATCCGGCACCGGCCCCGCCTCACTGCCACGCCTGGCAGCGTATCCATTGGCGGAACGGGATGATCATGGCACGGGTTTGCGGGGCGGGGATAAGCGGGGATGATTTTTTTGGCTGAACGCTGTTGCCGAGCAGGTTGCGATCCTGCCGGGCACGGGTCATGCTGATGGCTCGCCATGACATTGTCCGGAGACTTGAAATGCCCGAATACC
This sequence comes from Rhizobium sp. Leaf453, assembly GCF_001425605.1. Lineage (GTDB taxonomy): Bacteria > Pseudomonadota > Alphaproteobacteria > Rhizobiales > Rhizobiaceae > Pararhizobium. Next base: position 348,809 of record NZ_LMRG01000027.1, read on the forward strand.
GCTTGCTGACCGGGAAATGCCTGTGCGGTGCCGTGGAATATCAGGTCGATGATGCCTTCGAATATGCGATGAACTGCCATTGCTCGAATTGCCGGCGGACGACCGGATCGGCATTCAAGCCGATTGCCGGAATCCGGAGCGAGCGGTTCCGGCGTGCCGGTGGAAACGATGCCCTGTTGATCTACGGTAATCCCGACGCAGCGCATGATGTGCATTGCGCCACCTGCGGGTCGCTGGTTCATTCGGTGGTGCGCGAAGGCGCCTATGTGCATGTGCCGATGGGGACGCTGATGGATGCGCCGACCATCCGGCCGACGGCGCATATCTTCGTCGGCTCGAAGGCGCCATGGTATGAGATTACCGATGGTCTGCCGCAGTATCGGGAGTTTCCGGAGGGGTGAGGATGCTCTTCTACCTGGCGAAGAAGGAAGAAGGATGCGCCGCCATTCATGCCCGACCGTCAGAAACTGCGGGATAATCTTGCCACGTTGATTTCCTAAAGACGCGAGCGGAGTAGTTTTCCGGGAAGAGAATCATTGATGAATGATCGATGTGAGAAAGCGGGGCGCCGGTGGGCTGCGATCGCCCTTGTTGCAGGCGTTGCCATGGCCGCGCTCGGCAGCCCGGCCTTTTCGCAGGACGACCTTTATCCCGGCCGGCCGGGGCTTGCCGGGCCTGAGGGGACGCCGCCGGAAATCGCGACCTGCGAGACCATTGGCAAGACTTTGGATGGATTCAAACCCGCGCGCGACCGGGTCGATCTCTGGATTTCCGGGCCGCTCACCCTGGTCCATACCGACAAGGTTCTCTGGTATCTTGCGGTCTGTCCGGACACGGGCATTCGCGTCATGTGCGTTACCTATTCCGACAATGGCATGAAGATCGGCGATCGCGTGGTGCTGGCGGGCGCGCTGGAGGTGCAGGATCGAAAACATGCGGTTCTCGATCCGTGCCTTGCCTCGCGAGAGTAGGTAGCCGGCTAAATTGATGGCACGTCGAAAACCTCGCCGGCCCTGAGCGCGTTGAAACGATGGGGATCGACGCCTTCCTGCTCCAGTGCCAGCGCCAGTGCTCGCACGGGGTCCTCGATCCCCTCGTTGGTCAATTGCACCGTCGCGAAATGGTGGCCGGCGACGTAGGCTGCGTTGCAGAGCTGCATGCCCTTGACCGCTTCCTCCGGGTTCTGGTGCTGCCCCTTCATGAACCAGCGCGGCTCATAAGCGCCGATCGGCAGGCAGGCGAGGCGGAAGGCGCCGTGTTTTTCGCCGGCGGCGCGGTAGTTGATGCCGTCGTGAAAGCCGGTATCGCCGATATGGTAGATCTTGCCGGCGGGCGTGGTGATGACGAAGGCGGACCAGAGCGCCATGCGGCGGTCCCGCGTGCCGCGCGCCGACCAGTGATGGCAGGGTTCGCAATCGATGGTGATATCGTCCCAGAAGGCGATCTGGTCACCCCAGTCCATGTCGGAAATCTTGGCTTCGGGGATAGCGCGGTGGATGATCGTGTCGTTGCCGAGCGGTGTGACGAAATGGGGACCGTGTTCCTCGTGCAGGCGCTTCAGCGTCGCGAGATCGAGGTGGTCGTAATGATTGTGGGTGACGAGCACGATATCGATCGGCGGCAGGTCGTCGAAGGCGATGCCCGGCCCGACCACGCGTTTCGGCCCGGCAAAGGAAAACGGGCTGGTGCGCGGCGACCAGACGGGGTCTGTCAGGATGTTGAGGCCCGCGACCTGGATGAGCAACGAGGCGTGGCCGACCATGGTGACCCGTAGCCCGTCGCCATCGACCCGATTATCGGGCTTTGCCGCTGGAAACGGGCTCGGCGCCCGCTTCGGCCAGGCAACCCGCCCGCCGCCGAACTGCCAGCGCAGCAGATCGCGAAAGCCGGCCGGCACGATGCCATTCGGATTGAAGAAATACGTGCCGTCGAAATGATCGGAGACGGGGCCGGTGTAATAGGGATTGCGCGGCTTGCGGGCTGGCGGCGTCTGGGGCATGGGAAACCGATCGATGGAAGCTGTCGGGGGTGATCTGGTGTGTTTCGGCCGTCTTTGTAAGGGGTGCCGGGCCGCTATTCCGGCAAAATAAGCCGATATCCTTGACTTTCTGCCCCATATCGTGTTTACCGCCCGCAATCTGCGACAAGAACAAGACTTGTAGCCACCGACCGGGACCCGAAAAGGTATAAAGAGATCCCGGAGGTCAACACCCGACAGCGCGATGCGCCCTCGGGTGCTTTTTGGCTTTGCGTCTTGTTTTCGTCATGGAAAAGCACAACGTTTCGAACCACGAAAATGTTTGAAACGACAAGGATGAAGCGATGTTTGAAAGTCTCCAGGACCGCCTTGGGTCAATCCTGAATGGATTGACCGGCCGTGGCGCGCTGTCGGAAGCCGATGTTTCGGCTGCCCTGCGCGAGGTTCGCCGTGCGCTTCTGGAAGCCGACGTCGCGCTGGAAGTCGTTCGCTCCTTCACCGACAGGGTGCGGGAAAAGGCTGTCGGCGCTGAGGTGCTGAAGTCGATCAAGCCCGGCCAGATGGTCGTCAAGATCGTCCATGACGAGCTGGTCGAGATGCTCGGCGCCGATGGTGTGTCGATCGATCTCAATGCCGCTGCCCCCGTCGTCATCATGATGGTCGGTCTGCAGGGCTCGGGTAAAACGACGACCACCGGCAAGATCGCCCTTCGCTTGAAGACGCGGGACAAGAAGAAGGTCCTGATGGCGTCGCTCGACACGCGCCGTCCGGCAGCGCAGGAGCAGCTTCGCCAACTCGGCGCCCAGACCAGCGTCGATACGCTGCCGATCATCGCCGGCCAGTCGCCGACCGATATTGCCGCGCGCGCCGTGCAGGCTGCCAAGCTCGGCGGCCATGACATCGTCATTCTCGATACCGCCGGCCGTACCCATATCGACGAGCCGCTGATGATCGAGATGGCCGAGATCAAGCGCCGCTCGAACCCCCATGAAATCCTGCTGGTCGCCGATGCGCTGACCGGTCAGGACGCCGTCAATCTCGCCCGCAATTTCGATGAGCGTGTCGGGATCACCGGCCTCGTTCTGACCCGCATGGACGGCGATGGTCGTGGCGGTGCGGCGCTCTCGATGCGCGCCGTCACCGGCAAGCCGATCAAGCTGATCGGCGTCGGCGAAAAGATGTCGGAGCTCGAAGAGTTCCATCCGCGCCGTGTCGCCGACCGTATTCTCGGCATGGGCGACATCGTCTCGCTGGTCGAGAAGGCCGCCGAAAACATCGATGCCGAAAAGGCGGCGGCCATGGCCGCCAAGATGAAGACCGGCAAGTTCGACCTGAACGACCTCGCCGATCAGCTGCGTCAGATGCAGAAGATGGGCGGCATGGGCGGCATCATGGGACTGATGCCCGGCATGGCCGGCATGAAGGACAAGATGGCTTCGGCCGGTCTCGACGACAGGATGTTCGGCCGCCAGATCGCCATCATCTCCTCGATGACCAAGGCCGAGCGCGCCAATCCGGATATCCTGAAACATTCCCGCAAGAAGCGCATCGCGGCCGGTTCCGGCACCGATGCTGCCGAAATCAACAAGCTTTTGAAAATGCACCGCTCCATGGCCGACATGATGAAAATGATGGGCGGCAAGGGCAAGGGCGGCATGATGAAGCAGATGATGGGCGGCCTTGCCGGAAAGATGGGTCTTGGTGGCATGGGTGGAATGGGCGGCATGCCCGACCTGTCGAAGATGGACCCCAAGCAGCTCGAAGCCCTGCAGAAGCAGGCGGAGGCCGCCGGTCTCGGCAAGGGCGGCGGACTACCTGGCGGTCTTCCGGGTCTGGGTGGTGGCATGAAGCTGCCGGGCCTCGGCGGCGGATTCCCGGGCTTGCCCGGTTTGCCGAAGAAGAAGTGAGGATTGGATCGATATGGTTGATCCAGCAGTCAGACAGGAACTCTCGGGCTACCGTCAGTCGATCGACAATATCGACGCGGCGCTCGTGCATATGCTGGCCGAACGGTTTCGCTGCACCCAGGCAGTGGGCGTGCTGAAAGCCAAATACAGTTTGCCGCCGGCCGATCCGGCGCGCGAGGAATACCAGATCGAACGCCTTCGCCGCCTGGCCAAGGACGCCAATCTGGACCCGGATTTCGCGGAGAAGTTCCTGAACTTCATCATCCACGAAGTCATCCGGCATCATGAAGCAATCGCTGCCGATCTCAAGGATTGATCAGCTTAGATAAACAAGCACAAGAAGGCCGCCAGAGGCGGTTGACTATCTCAAGGAGTAAATGACATGGCACTGAAAATTCGTCTCGCCCGTGGTGGTTCCAAGAAGCGCCCGTTCTACCAGATCGTCGTTGCCGACGCCCGTTCGCCGCGCGACGGCCGTTTCCTGGAAAAGGTCGGCTCGTGGAACCCGATGCTCAAGAAGGACGATGCCAAGCGCGTTGAACTGAACAATGAGCGCATCCAGCATTGGCTGTCGAACGGCGCCCTGCCGACCGACCGCGTCCTGCGCTTCCTCAACGAAGCCGGTATCGCAACCCGCGAAGCCCGCTCGAACCCGACCAAGGGCCTGCCGGGCAAGAAGGCTCAGGAGCGCGCTGCCGAAGCCAAGCAGAAGGCTGAAGACGCCGCTGCTGCTGCCGCTGAATAAGCTGCGCGACACTGCAAATTTCGAGACGGGCGGCGTTTTCATGCCGCCCGTTTTCGTTTATTCGAATGGCACACTCTGGAGATCGAGCCGGCGATGAGCAAACTCAACAATCCTGTCCTGATGGGAACGGTCGGCGGTGCGCAAGGCTTGCGCGGCGAAGTGCGGGTCAAGTCCTTTGCGGCCGAACCTGCGGCGATCGGTGATTACGGCCATCTGCATGCACAGGACGGGCGTTCGTTCGAAGTGCTGGAAGTGCGCGAATCCAAGAATGTCGTCATCGTCCGCTTTCGTGGTATCAACGACCGCAACGCCGCCGAGGCGCTGAACGGGCTCGACCTGTTCGTCGAGCGCGACAACCTGCCGGACGACGATCTCGACGAGGACGAATTCTTCTATGCCGATCTCGAGGGGCTGGAAGCGCTCGATGCCGATGGCAAGAGCTATGGCACGGTGACCGGTGTGTTCGATTTCGGCGCCGGCGACCTGCTGGAACTGAAGGGGCCCGGCAAGCGGCCGGTGCTGATCCCGTTCACCGAATGGTCGGTGCTGGAAATCGATCTCGAAGCCGGCACGCTGCTTGTCGATGCGCGCGCCGCCGGCCTCACCGATGACAAGGACGAGGATCCGACCAGCCAGTTCAAGCCGAAGGCAAAGTAACTTGCCGTTCCGTGCGACGATCCTGACCCTCTATCCCGACATGTTTCCCGGCCATCTCGGCCATTCGCTGTCCGGCAAGGCGCTGGAGCGGGGCCAGTGGTCGCTCGATACGCTGCAGATCCGCGACTTTGCCGAGGACCGGCACCGCACCGTCGATGATACGCCGGCCGGCGGCGGCGCCGGCATGGTGCTGCGGGCCGATATCCTGGCGAAAGCCATCGACCATGCATCCGCCGGCGACGACCGTCCGCGCCTGTTGATGAGCCCGCGGGGCAAGCCATTGACCCAGACGCGGGTTCGCGAACTTGCCGCCGGCCCTGGCGCCATCATCGTCTGCGGGCGGTTCGAAGGTGTGGACCAGCGGGTGATCGACGGGCGCCAGCTCGAGGAAGTGTCGATCGGCGACTACATCCTCTCCGGCGGCGAACCGGCGGCGCTGATCCTGCTCGATGCCATCGTCCGCATCCTGCCCGGCGTCATGGGTAACGATCTTTCCGGCGTTCACGAAAGCTTCGAAGGCGGGCTGCTGGAACATCCGCATTACACGCGGCCGCAGGTCTTCGAAGGCCGGGAAATCCCCGCTGTGCTCACCTCCGGCCACCATGGCGACATCGCGAAATGGCGCGAAGCCGAGGCGCGTCGGCTCACGGCTGAGCGGCGGCCGGACTTGCTTAAATCCTGACTCAAATTTTTTCTGAAAAAAATTCGTGGCTGTGTCGATTTCCCCGACATCCGTTCGTCGTATGATCAGGAAGGCAATTGGCTTCCGTCAATCAGAGGAGAAAAGACGATGCGTGTCATGGTGATGGTCAAGGCAACCGAGGACAGTGAAGCGGGCATCATGCCGACGACCGAGCTTCTGGAAGCCATGGGCAAATATAACGAGGAACTGGTCAATGCCGGCATCATGCTGGCCGGCGAGGGCCTGCATCCCTCGGTCAAGGGCAAGCGGATCGCTTTCGACGGCGCCAGCCGTTCGGTCATCGACGGTCCCTTCACGGAGACCCGCGAACTGGTCGCCGGTTTCTGGCTCTGGGAAGTCAAGGACATGGCCGAGGCGGTCGAATGGGTGAAGCGGTGCCCCAACCCGATGCTCGGTCCGAGCGAGATCGAAATCCGCCAGGTCTTCGAAGCTGCCGATTTCGGCGAGGCTTTCACGCCGGAACTGGCGGAACAGGAACAGCGCCTGCGCGACAAGGCTGCCAGCCGGTAGTTCCGGCAGACCGGGCAGTTGACGTAAGCCCCTCTCGACCTTTGAACGGTTATCGGAGGACCGAGGCCGTTCCCAATATCTCCGTCATTCCTGTGCCTGTCACAGGAAGCCGGCCAGCTCAAGTCATTGAGCTGAAAGAAGTCTTTTGACCCGACGGACGTCGGGTCGCTGGATCCCCGCCACAAGGGCGAGTATGACGGAGTGTGTGGGGCTGCCTGGTTCAACAGCCGATTTCAGGCTCTGCCAGTCATCCCGACCGGGCTTGACGCGCGGGTTGCTCCTCGCCCAAGTTGGGAGCATGGCGTCCAACGAAACCCACCATGCGATCGAGACGGTGTTCCGGATCGAACAGGCGCGGCTGATTGCCGGCCTGACCCGCATGGTGCGTGATGTCGGGCTGGCGGAAGAGCTGGCGCAGGATGCGCTGGTCACTGCCCTGTCCGAATGGCCGAAATCCGGCGTGCCGCGCAATCCCGGCGCCTGGCTGACGGCGGCCGCCAAGCGGCGGGCGATCGACGGTTTCCGCCGCAAGAAGATGATGGCGATCAAGCATGCCGAAATCGGCCGGGATCTGGAGGAGGACGGCACAAACCGTATCGACGATATCGAGGCGGCCATGGATGACGATGTCGGTGACGAACTGCTGAGCCTGATCTTTACCGCCTGCCACCCGATCCTGTCGCAGGAGGCGCGGGCGGCGCTGACGCTTAGGCTGATCGGCGGGCTGACGACGGACGAGATCGCCCGCGCCTTTCTGTCCAGCGAGACCACCATCGCCCAGCGGATCGTGCGGGCCAAGAAGACGCTCGGAAATGCAGGTCTGGCCTATGAAGCGCCGCGCGGGGCGGAGCGGCAGCAGCGTCTCGCCTCGGTGCTCGAGGTCGTCTACCTCATCTTCAATGAAGGCTATGCCGCAACTGCCGGCGAGGACCTGATCCGCCCGGCGCTTTGCGCCGAGGCGCAGCGGCTCGGCCGCATCCTTGTGCGGCTGGCGCCAGACGAGCCGGAAGTCTTCGGCCTCTTGGCACTGATGGAAATCCAGGCGTCGCGGTTTCATGCCCGTGTCGCGCCGGACGGGTCGCCCATTCCGCTGACCGAACAGAACCGCGGCCGCTGGGACCAGTTGCTGATCCGGCGGGGCTTTGCAGCGCTGGAAAGGGCCGAGGCGCTGGGCGGCGCGAACGGTCCCTATGCGCTGCAGGCCGCCCTTGCCGCCTGTCATGCCCGTGCGCGCAAGGCCGAGGAGACCGACTGGCCCCGCATCGCCGCCCTCTACGACCGCCTGCGCCAAATCCTGCCTTCGCCGGTGGTCGATCTCAACCGCGCCGTCGCCCACAGCATGGCCTTCGGCCCGGATGCCGGGCTGGCTCTGCTCGCCGGGATCGAAGAGGACGCGGCGCTTGTAAGATATGCGCTTCTTCCGGCCGCCAGAGGTGATTTCCTGTTTCGGGCTGGGCGGCTGGGCGAAGCGAGGGCGGCATTTCAGCAGGCGGCGGCGCTGAGCCGGAACGAGCGGGAGCGGGCGTTTCTGTTGAAGCGGGCGGGGGAGTGTGGGTGAGAATTGGCGCCGGATCGGCTATAGCCGCCTTGCCAAATCCCCGGGTTGGATGTCGAAGGCCAAATGACAACAAAAAAGGCCGGGGCGAAACCGCACCGACCTTCCTCACCGTCGCTAAACGCCTCTGCCAGTACATCCGTGGTCAAATGCAGAAGCGACGCCAGCATTGCGAGCGGCAGATTCATTCCAGCGCTCATCAGCAATGCCGATTGCCGTTACCTAAACGAAGATTACGGCCAAATAAAGTTGATGACGGCCAACAACGTAAAAGTCAGTCGTCTCTCACGCTGCGATGCGGCGCGCGGCTTTGTCGGCCGCCTTGCGGTTGTCGCCATGTTCATCGAGGATTTTCTGGGCGTCCTCGATATCGATCCTGTGCTTCTTTGCAAACACCTTGGCTTCCGCCAGCGACGTTGTCGCCTGGACGTTATCTGTCATGGTTTGTCTCCTGAATTTGGGCACGCGCGCGCTGGCGCTACCGTGCCGGTACACAGTATATGGTTCTCAATGAACCGAATTACCACCCCGAAAGGAGCAAGCGTGGTGTGCCTGACGCATTAAGCTGTTCTGTAGCCTCGGAAAACCTCATCACCCCGTCACAAAATAATAAACCGCCAGCAGCAGCCCCACCGCGACCACGAGGCCGCGGATGAGCGCTTGGGGGACGCGGCGGGCGAGCCAGACGCCGGAATAGCCTCCGAGCGCGCCACCCGGGATCATGATGGCTGCATGCAGCCAGCCGACGACATTGCCGCTGGCGAAGACCGCGATGGCAACGGCGGCGATGACCATGGCGAGGAAATTCTTGAGCGCGTTGACGCGATGATAGTCGCCGCCGGTGGAGAGCCCCAGGACGGCCAGCATCATGATGCCCATGCCGGCGCCGAAGAAGCCGCCGTAGATGGCGGTGACGAACTGGCCGGCCATGCCGAGCGGTCCGACCGGCGCGCCGTCTTCCGAAGCTTTCGGGCGCAGCAAAGGGCCGAGCGCGAAGATGGCCGTCGCGGCAATCAGCAGCCAAGGGACCATGGCCCGGAAGGACGGGTTGGAGAGCGACAGCAGGATCAGCGCGCCGGCAAGCCCGCCGACCAGCGACAGGATGCCGAGGAGGGTGGCCTCGCGGCGGTCGGCGCTGATCTCCTTGCGATAGGCCAGCGCTGACGTGACATAGCCCGGAAACTGCACGATCGAGGATGTGGCGTTGGCGACGATCGGCGGCAGGCCGGCCAGTGTCATGGCGCCGAAGGTGAGAAACGTACCGCCGCCGGCAACAGCATTGACGGCGCTCGACAGGAAGCCGGCGACAAACAGCATGATGGCAAGCGATATGGACATGTGCCCTCCCCGGCAGTAGGAACGGACATAGCCCGGGGTTGAAGCGGTGGCAAGTCGCGGAAACTGCCATGCCAAAGCATGTCGCAATCTTTCAAATGCACTTGCTGCACGGAGATTTTTTGCCGCGCGGGGATGACAAGCGTCGTCGTTTGGTGTATTCGCCCGACCGGTTCGGGGAAAACCCCGTCACCTGAAAACAAAGAATAGTGAATTCGCTCCTGTTTCTCGACGAGAAACAAAACCCGGCGGCGCCCTCTCGGGATCGGTCCAAAAGGCAAGGCAGAGCGCTCTGGCTGTTTCAGAAGAACTTGAGAAGGTTAGAAACATGAACATCATCCAGCAGCTGGAAGCCGAACAGGTTGCCAAGATCGAAGCCAAGCGCACCCTGCCTGAATTTTCCGCAGGTGACACCGTTCGCGTCAACGTCCGCGTGACGGAAGGTACCCGTACCCGTATCCAGGCCTATGAAGGCGTCTGCATCGCTCGTTCGGGCGGCGGCATCAACGAGAGCTTCACCGTTCGCAAGATTTCCTACGGCGAAGGCGTCGAGCGCGTATTCCCGGTCTATTCTCCGCTCGTCGAGAGCGTCGAGATCGTTCGCCGCGGTAAGGTCCGTCGCGCCAAGCTCTACTACCTGCGCGATCGTCGCGGCAAGTCGGCCCGTATCGTTGAAGACACCGGCGTTCGCGCCCGCAAGCTGAACGATGCCGAGCGTCAGGCCGTTGCCGACGAAAAGGCACGTCTGGAAGCTGAAAAGGTCGCAGCAGCCCAGGCTCTGGCCGCCGAAAAGGCAGCAGCTGAAGCTGCAGCAGCGGAAGCTGCCGCCGCAAAGGCCGCTGAAGAAGCCGCCGCTGCAGCAGCAGCCGAGCCGGCAGCAGAATAAGTTTCAATTCCTCTGGAATTGTTGGACAAAGGCGGTCTTCGGACCGCCTTTTTTCGTTTGGGGGGAGCATGGACGATTATCTGGAGACCAACCGGTTCAACTGGGACGACCGGGCAGGATTGCACGCGACCGATCCGACCGACCGATACCGGATCGAGCGGGTTCTGGCCGGCGGCTCGTCGCTGCATGCGCTGGAGGCAAGCGAGATCGGCGATATCGTGGGTAAGGATGTTGTCCACCTGCAATGCCATATCGGGCTCGATACGCTGAGCCTCAGGCATCTCGGCGCCCGCTCCGTTACCGGGCTTGATTTCTCCCCTATCGCCATTGCGTCGGCCCGCGATTTCGCACGCAAGGCCGGAACCGAGGCGCGTTTCGTCGAAGCGTCGGTCTACGACGCGGTCGCGGCACTCGAGAACCGCAGCTATGACATTGTCTATGTCACCTGGGGCGCGATCCACTGGCTGCCGGATATCTTCGGCTGGGCGAAGATCGTCGCCGGTCTCCTGCGCCCTGGAGGCCGGCTTTACCTGCTCGACGGCCATCCGCAGATGTTCCAGTACAAGGGCGAAAGCGATGGCCGCCTGACGCTGATCCACGGCTGGCGCACGCCGGTCGATGCGCCCCTGCTGTTCGAGGAGACCCACACCTATACCGGCGACGAGCGGCCTTTGATCCATCAGCGCATGTATGAATGGCTGCACCCGGTCAGCGATGTCGTCAACGCTCTCCTGCAAGCCGGGATGCGGCTCGATTTCTTGAACGAGCACGAGATCCTCACTTGGCGACACTATCCCGGCATGATCGAAACCGGCGAGGAGCAGTTCGAGCAGGGGCCGGGCCTGCCGCGCATTCCGCTGTCGTTTTCGATCGGGGCGACGAAGCCGGCGTGAGCCACCGTGCAACATCCGGGTAGGATTTTTCGCGGAATCGCCTGTATTGGTTGCGGCTTTTCCATATTTGCGGGCAAGGCCCCGGCGGGTGCTCTTGCCACCCCCTCTTGAGATGTGACAGGTTCATCCGCCACAATTCAGGAGCCATCCATGTTTACCCGCCGCACCGTTTTCGCCGGGCTCGCTGCCCTTGTTCTCGCGCCGCTTGGCCTTACGCCCGCAAGGGCCGCCGCCGCCGACCTGCCTGATCTCAAGGGCCGCACGGTCGTCGTTGTGACCGAGAATGCCTATCCGCCGCTGCAATTCGTCGATCCGAAGAGCGGCAAGGCGATCGGCTGGGAATATGACGCGATGGAAGAGATCGCCAAGCGGCTGAATTTCAAGCTGGAAATCCAGAACACTTCCTGGGATGCGATGATCCAGGCGGTATCCGATGGCCAGTACGATATCGGCATGACCGGCATCACCATCAAGGACGAGCGCAAGACGCAGGTGGATTTCTCCGATCCATACATGCGTTCGCAGCAGTTCATGCTGGTGCGCGGCGACGAAAGCCGCTTCACCGATGCCAAGACATTCGGCGCCTTTGCCGATGGTCTGGTCGGCGCGCAGCCGGGCACCTCACCCTTCTACACCGCCGTCTATGAAATCCTCGACGGCAACGAGCAGAACCCGCGTGTGAAGCTGTTCGAAACCTTCGGTGCGACGGTGCAGGCGCTGAAGGCCGGCGATGTCGATACGGTGCTGACCGACAGCGTCGCGGCCAAGGGCTATGTCGAGGCCTCCAACGGCGGCCTGAAGGTCATCGGCGGGCCGCTCGGCACCGAGGATTTCGGCTTCATCTTCAAGAAGGGCTCGGATCTTGTCGCCCCGGTCAACGCCGCGATCGCTGCGCTCAAGGCCGATGGCACGCTCGACAAGCTGAATCAGAAATGGTTCGTCGATTACAAGATGGGCGAATGATAACCGCCCGATGATGCCTGCTTCTCCGCAAACGACGAAGGGCGACTATCCCTGGTGGCTGGTCGCCCTCGCGCTGATTGCCGTGGCGCTTGCCGTGGTCATCGCGACCAACGGAATCTATCGGCAGGTGTTCGGCATCGTCGCGGCCGGGCTGTGGGTGACGGTCTTCGTCACCATTGTCGGTTTCGCGCTGGCGACTGCGCTTGGCCTCGGCATCGCGCTGATGGCGCTGTCGGAACACAATGTGCTGCGCCAGATCGCGCGGTTCTATACCGAGGTCATTCGCGGCATACCGATCCTCGTTCTCCTGTTCTACATCGCCTTCGTCGGTGCGCCGGGGCTGGTCTGGCTGATCAACGCCATCTGCTCGCCGCTGATTTCGGGGGGAGTGATGGAGCCGATGCTTGTGCGCGATCTCTCGCTGGTCTGGCGGGCGATCCTTGCCCTGATGATCGGCTATTCGGCCTTCATCGCCGAGGTTTTTCGCGCCGGCATCCTGTCGGTCGACAAGGGGCAGATCGAGGCGGCCAAGGCGCTCGGCCTGTCGCGGTATCAGCGCTTCCGGCTGGTGGTCTTCCCGCAGGCGATCCGCGTCATCCTGCCGCCGCTCGGCAACGATTTCGTCGCCATGGTCAAGGATTCATCCCTCGTCTCCGTGCTCGGCGTCGCCGATATCACCCAGATGGGCAAAGTCTATGCCTCCGGCTCGTTCCGCTTCTTCGAAACCTATTCGATCGTCGCCTATGTTTATCTGATCCTGACGATCGGGCTGTCGCTGGGGTTGAGACGGCTGGAGCAGAGATTGCGGCGCGACGTCCAGCGCTGACTCGCGCCGCGACTTTCTCGAAAAAAGATCGGAACCGACGCCTCGCTTCCGGCATTCCTTCCGCAATTCGATATTTCGGAGGGACGTTCCATGAAATCGAGGCTGCTCATGCTTGCGGGCACAGTTCTTGCCGCCGCGACATTCGGGTCGGTCGTCTATGCCGGCTCGCATCTGTCGGGTTACGGCAAGCCCCATGAATTCGCTCATCTTTCAAACCCGCTCTGGACCTTCGAGCCGACCTATGTCACGCGCGGCAATGTCAGAATCGGCGATATAGCGATGCGGGCGGTGCCTGACACGGATGCGTCCACCGCCAGCCAGGTTGCTGCTACGATCCCGGCTTCGGAAACCCGCGAGGCCGTCGATCACGTCCTCGACAGCGCCCATGTGGATTGGTGCATGACACAATACCGGTCATACCGGATCGAGGATGACAGTTATCAGCCTTATGACGGCGGGCGCCGCAAATGTGTTTCTCCCCATGAAGACATGAACGGTGGAACTGGACTGACTGCGGCAGCGGAGGTGCCCGGCGAATTTGCCGCCAACGCTGCGGACAGTCATGTCCAATGGTGCAGGCTGCAATATCGGTCCTATCGTGCGTCGGACAACACCTATCAGCCCTATTCCGGTCCACGCCGCTCCTGCATTCCGGATTTCGGTATTTGAGCCGAATGAGCATGTGAGGCAGCGCGACCGGGCACGGCAGTCAACATGTGCTGCAATATTGCCGCCCCCTCACAAAACTGCTATATCCGCGCCATGGAATCCAAATTCGGATGTCACGAACAGAAAATCGTCGTGCTGCAGGACCACAAGCGTCTGCCGGCACGCTTTTTCGCGTGCGTTTCCGGCGCCCTCAGCAGCCGACTTATCTGATCGCCGGGGTCTGACCCCGGCCGGCTGCCGGCGCCTCGTTGCCGGACATTTTCCTGACCTTCTCTTCAAATGGATGCACAGCCATGAGCGCACCGCGTACTCTCTACGATAAAATCTGGGACGACCATCTGGTCGATCAACAGGACGACGGAACCTGTCTTCTCTATATCGATCGCCATCTCGTTCACGAAGTGACGAGCCCCCAGGCGTTCGAGGGCCTGCGCATGACGAACCGTCAGGTGCGCGCTCCGCAAAAGACCCTTGCCGTCGTCGACCACAACGTGCCGACCTCGCCGGATCGCCATCTCGGCATCAAGAACGAGGAAAGCCGTATCCAGGTGGAGGCGCTCGCCCAGAACGCGGCCGATTTCGGTGTCGAATATTATTCGGCAAGCGATATCCGCCAGGGCATCGTCCACATCGTGGGACCGGAACAGGGTTTTACCCTGCCGGGCATGACCATCGTCTGCGGCGATAGCCATACTTCGACGCATGGCGCCTTCGGGGCCTTGGCGCATGGCATCGGCACGTCCGAGGTCGAGCATGTGCTCGCCACCCAGACGTTGATCCAGAAGAAAGCCAAGAACATGCTGGTGCGTGTCGACGGCAAGCTGCCGCCGCATGTCACCGCCAAGGACATCATCCTCGCCATCATCGGCGAGATCGGCACGGCCGGCGGTACCGGCAGCGTCATCGAGTTTGCCGGCGAAGCCATCCGCGACCTGTCGATGGAAGGCCGCATGACGGTCTGCAACATGACGATCGAAGGCGGCGCCCGCGCCGGCCTGATTGCGCCGGACGAAAAGACCTTCGAATACATCAAGGGCAAGCCGCGCGCGCCGAAGGGCGAAGACCTCGAAAAGGCGATCGCCTACTGGAAGACGCTGCAGACCGACGAAGGCGCGCATTATGACCGCGTCGTCGTTCTCGATGCCGCCGCCCTGCCGCCGATCGTCTCCTGGGGCTCCTCGCCGGAAGACGTCATTTCCGTCCAGGGCATCGTTCCCAATCCGGACGAGATCCAGGACGAGAACAAGCGCACCTCCAAGTGGCGCGCGCTCGATTATATGGGCCTGAAGCCGGGCACGAAGATCACCGATATCAATATCGACCGCGTCTTCATCGGTTCCTGCACCAATGGCCGCATCGAGGACCTGCGCGAAGTCGCCAAGGTCGTCGAAGGCAGGACGGTCGCTCCGACCGTTTCGGCGATGATCGTGCCGGGCTCCGGCCTCGTCAAGGAACAGGCGGAAGCCGAAGGCCTCGACAAGATCTTCAAGGCGGCTGGTTTCGACTGGCGCGAGCCGGGCTGCTCCATGTGCCTCGCCATGAACGACGACCGCCTGAAGCCGGGCGAACGCTGCGCCTCGACCTCCAACCGCAACTTCGAAGGCCGCCAGGGCTTCAAGGGCCGCACCCATCTCGTGTCGCCGGCGATGGCGGCCGCGGCTGCCGTATCGGGCCACTTCGTCGATATCCGCGACTGGAAGTAAGCGGCTTCTCTTGAGGGTGAGGGTCGCACGCAGTGCAGGAGTGGGGTGAAGGCGGGTTATGTTCGCCCCTCATCCGGCGCTTTGCGCCACCTTTGTAACTTCCCTTTGTCGCGGATTGGCTGTGTATTGCCGATTGCGGTGGCGGATGAGAGACCGCAGCACCTTTGGGACATGAAGCCCGT
>NZ_LMRG01000028.1 GCF_001425605.1 Rhizobium sp. Leaf453
GTCGCAACCATGCGCAAACTCCTCACCATCCTCAACGCGTCGCAACCATGCGCAAACTCCTCACCATCCTCAACGCCATCATCCGGGACGAAAAGCCATGGCAAAGCGCTTGACAGCAAAGACAGTCGCTCTCCCCGCTAGGGAGAAGGGACCATCAACCCACAAACCGCTGGATCGCCTCGACCTCGTTCTGGCGGATATCGTGTCCGCCGGTGTGCCACTCCATTTCCACGCTTGCCTTCTGTGCCGTAAAATAATCGGCAAGGGCCTGGGTCAGCGGTGCGGGGCAGATCGGGTCGCGCTGGCCGGCGGTGATCAGGATCTTTTTACCCGCAAGCGCCGGATTGGTTTTCGGTTTGAAGGGAATGAGCGGGTGAAGCAGGATCGCCTTGGAAAACAGGTCCTTTTCGATCAGCAGGTTGGACAGGATGTTCGCGCCGTTGGAAAAGCCGAGCCCGATCACCTCCGACGCCTTGTGTTCGTCGGCCAGCGTGCGCACGAAGCTGGCCATCTTGTCGGTTGCCCGGGCAAGATCGGCCATGTCATAGACGCCTTCGCCAGTGCGGCGGAAGAAGCGTGCCGCACCATGTTCGGACACATCGCCGCGCGGCGAGACGATCGTCGCGTCCGGCAGCAGGTCGCCACCGAAATCGAAGAACTGCCGCTCGTCACCACCGGTTCCGTGGAAGACGAAGAAGATCGGGTTTCCCGGAGCACCGGCCTTCAGCCGGTGCACATAGCCATAATCGGTCATTTTGAATCTCCCTTAGCCATCCAGCTTCGCCAGATGCTGTTCGAGGATCGGCCGCAAATGCTTGTGCTGCTGCGGCAGTTTGAGCGCTTCGCCCAGATGCGCGGTATCCTCGTCGCGGTCGAAGCCGGGTTCATTGGTGGCGATCTCGAACAGAACACCGCCCGGCGTGCGGAAATAGATCGCCCAGAAATAATCGCGGTCGATCACCGGCGTGACGTGATAGCCGGTGTCCATCAGCGCCTTGCGAACTTCCAGTTGCTTTTCCCGGTTTTCGACCGAGAAGGCGACATGGTGCACCGAGCCTGCGCCCTGCAGGCCACGCTGGATGTTCGGCATGGTCTCCAGATCGATGCGGCCTGCGCCATTGCTGCCGGGCACGATCAGGCGGGTAACGCCATCCCTGGCGTCAAACGTCTCGTAGCCCATGTACTTCAACAGTTCGGCCGTTGCCCCTTCGTCACGAAGGCGCATGGCGACCGAATGGAAGCCGCGAATGGCATGATCGGCGGAAACGCCATTGGCGGTCCAGACCGGACGCTCGTCGTCGCGAACTTCCACCAGCGCGAAACCATCGCCGTCAGGACCGCCGAAATTCAGCCGCTTCTCTCCGAAGGTTTCTTCCGCCTTCAGGCCAGAAATGCCGCGCTTCGACAGCCGGTCGCTCCAGAAACCGAGCGAACCTTCCGGAACGGAAAACACCGTGGTGCCGACTTCGCCCGTGCCGGGACGGCCCGGTCCCATATCGGGAAACGGGAAATAGGTCATCACCGTACCCGGCGCGCCAGTCTCGTCGCCGTAGTAGAGATGATAGACATCGGGCGAATCAAAGTTGACGGTCTTCTTGACACGGCGCAGGCCGAGCGTATCGGTGAAAAACTGATTGTTGGTGCGGGCATCTGCCGCCATCGAGGTGACGTGGTGCAGTCCCTTGATCTGAGTGAGCATGATCGTGTCCCTTTCTGCCGCCCTGAAAAGCGGGCTTCGTTTCGCCGATATAGATGTGCCTATTTCGGGCCTGGCGATAGACATGCATGAATGCACGGATTGTCTTCAGTTGATGAACAACGGAAAGGGACTGTTCGACATTCGACATTCGAAAGCGACCTCTCCGAACAGCGCGAACAAAACACCAATACAATCTAAAGATGATTTCTTGCGATTGAAAAACTAAAAGTTGACAAATCGAAAACAACGACCTATATGACCGTCTATCGATAGTTGTTTGACTGATATTTGTTTCTGCCCGCGCTTGACGCGTCTCTGACGAACTTCCCCTTCAAAAATCGAGATGACTGATCGCCGTGCGTCGTACGGCGATGGAAACATGTTGCTATTGAAAGGGTTCATCATGACCACTGGCACAGTTAAATGGTTCAATTCCACTAAGGGCTTCGGCTTCATTCAGCCTGACAACGGCGGTCCGGACGTTTTCGTCCACATCTCCGCTGTCGAGCGCGCCGGCATGCGGGAAATCGTCGAAGGCCAGAAGCTTGGCTACGAGATGGAACGCGACAACAAGTCGGGCAAGATGTCCGCCTGCCAACTCCAGGCCGCCTGATACAGGCTCTGCCTGAATGGAATGATTGTCTCTCCGGTGACCACGGATGTACTGGCACCGCTGACGAGGCGACATTCAACGAGAGGTCAGGCAATCGCCTGGCCTTTTTTCGTGGCCGACAGGCCGTAGCCGCACAATGCGTTCGACAGACCGATCTGGACGGATGCCCCTGCGACAGCCCGAAGGATAACATCATGACCGAGAATTCGTCGAAAGCCCGCAACGACGCGGAATCCGCGTTCAGCATAACCCAGACCCAGTCCATGGCCCGCAACCGGATGATGTCCGAGATCGATACCGCGGCGGCCGAGCGCGATGCCAAGACCCAGAGGCTTCGGGAACTGCGGCTGGAACGGGAAGCAAGTGCACCTGCCAAGGTTTCCAAGCCGAAGAAGACCACAAAACGCTGATCGCACCGTTTCCCCCTTGCAGCCATCGAAAAATTGCTGCAATTGGCTTGGGATCATCGGACTGTTTGATGCGGGCCGCGCATCGCGCATGCGAAAGTCGGCGACCCCGTCTGTTTTTCCGGCGATCTCGCCCTATTTTTCGGGGACGCAAACTGCAAGTTCAAATGTGCTGATTGTCGTGGTGGATGCCCTCCGCCATTCGACGCGGCCGAGACCAAATCGACAAACAAGGACGACCAAGATTGAGACATGCATCCGATAATGGCTTTGCCGATCGGCGCAAAGCCGCAGCCGAAGCCAAGCAGCAGCTTTTGAAGAAATTCATATCGGCACCGAAGGCAGACGATCCGGCACTGGCTGCAAAGCTTGCCGAGCGTCAGGCCAACGCGGCTGCACGCGAGGCGCGCCGTGCCGAACGCGAACTTCTGAAGCAGCAGGAAAACGAAAAGAAGCTGGCGGAAGCCGCAGCTCGGGCCGCTGCCGCAGAACACGAAGCAAAGGCCGAAGCCCAGGCGCGCGAACAGGCGGAACACGACCGCATTGCGCGGCTGCTCGCTGACGAAGCCGCTCGCAAGGCAGAGCGCGATCGCCGCTATGCCGCACGCAAGGCGCGTCAGCGTTGAGGTTGAGCTCCCGACCAGTATAGCGTCGTAATCATTCGACTATCGACACAGACCGTCAGACGAAGACCGGCCCGTTACAACAATGTTGTAACGGGCCGGTCTTTTTGATAGAGTATTTTTCAAGCTATTAGCCGGAGAAGACCATGCTGAGTGCTGTGAAGAAATTTGGCAATTCCTCCGGAATCATCATTCCCAAACCACTCCTTGCAGAGGTCGGCGTGGAAACGGGCGATAGCGTTGAACTGAAGGTGGAGGCAGGGCGTATCGTCATCGAGCGCGTGGCAACTGTGCCGCGCCAAGGTTGGGCTGATGACGCGAAACGACTGGCTGACACCGAGGACGACATGTTGACTTGGCCGGAATTCGGCAATTCAGAAGACGAAACCTTTAAATGGTGAAAAGAGGCGAGGTGTGGCTTGCCGGCCTGGATCCGACGGTTGGCAGCGAGATCCAGAAGACCCGGCCCTGCCTGATCATCTCACCGATGGAAATTCACGACTATCTGCGCACAGTCATTGTCGCACCGATGACCTCTGGCAGCCGTCCTGCAGGTTTCCGCGTACCCGTAACGTTCCAGGGTGTCAGCGGGCTCATTCTTCTGGAGCAAGCCCGTGCGCTTGACAAGCAACGTCTCGTCAAGCGTCTCGGTTCGGTTTCGGACAGTGTGTTGAGACAAACCCTCAAGACATTGCGAGAACTCTACGAAGAATGACATCTGCCGGCTGCGTCAGCCACCCTCGCCGCCTTCTGCCAACCTCTTCTGATCCATCGCGGTCTTTACGACGGCGGCCGCCGCTGCGGTAGATGCTTCACCACCGGCAACCTGAACCGTCGGCGAGGCGAAGACGACACCGTTCGCGGCGAAGACCTCGCGGATCATCATATAGGCTTTCCGGCGGATCATTGTCTGGTAACCCGGCTTGGTCATCATCGCGAAGATGAGGCTAATGCCATAGTCCCCGAACTGGTCGACGCCCTTCATCTTGACGGTTTCGATGATGTACGAGCCGTATTCCTCGTCCTCGAGCAGCGCCGCACCGACACCCTTCACCATCTTCCGGACCTTGTTGATGTCGGTGTTGTAGGCGACGGAAATGTTGAACTTGTCAATCACCCAGTCGCGGCTCATGTTCTGGACGGCACCGAGCGTGCCGAACGGGACAGTGAAGACCGGCCCGCGGTGATGCCGGAGCCTGACCGAGCGAATGCTGAAGGATTCCACGGTTCCCTTGTAGCTGCCGCTCTGGATATATTCACCAACGCGGAAGGCATCGTCCATCATGTAGAAGACGCCGCTGATGACGTCCTTGACGAGCGTTTGCGAACCAAAACCGATCGCCACGCCGAAAATGCCGGCGCCGGCAATCAACGGACCGATCTGCACCCCGAGACCGGAGAGAACCATCAGCACCGCGATCACCAAAATGACGACTGCGAGCGAGGTCCGCAGCAGTGGCAGCAAGGTCAACAACCGCCCATTCCGGGCCGCATGGGCGGAGTCTTCGGTGACGGTCGCCCTCGCCTTCTCAAGCGTCTTGTTGATCACTGCCTTGGCAATCTGCCAGAGGATATCGGCGACAAGCAGGATGACGGCACCGGCAAGGATGCCCTGGATCAGCTGGTCGGTCATCGCCTCGCCGCTGAACATGCTTGAGCGGGTTTTAACGAGATAACCCAGCCAGATGACCGCAAGCGTGATGATGACAGCCCGCGCGCCTCTTTCCACAAGCACTTCAATCACGGGATTACCGCTTCCGGGCACATCGGGATCGCCAGCAAAGGCATTCTTGGCGGTGGCGGTTGTTACCTTGAGCAACCCAGGCAGGATCAGCGCATAGATGCCGACCCAAAGAATAATAATCAGCCCAGCAACCCACAGAAGCCAGAGAAGGCAGAGATAGAAGGTGAGCGCCCACTCCATCGCTCCACGCCCATGAGGGCGGGCGATTGCCGCCGGGCGATTCCAGACGGTCTCGATCGCGACGAGCAGAAGGCCGAGCCCGAGCGCATACACCACAACGCCCCGCACGGCGGGCGCAATGTTCAGCGCCGACATGAACCCGGCAAACGCCCAGCCGGTAAACAGGATGCACGCGAACCAGACGATGCGACGGTACCAGAATGCGCCGCCGGCGTAATCCAGCGGAACCAGCCCCGACGCAGCAGGCATGCCGCTGGACGAAGTGGGACCGATCAGCAAGACCCGGGCGACGCGGATGACGAAACGGCAGGCAATGACGCCGAGCAGCAGCGGCAGCATCAATGCATTGAGAAGCGGCGGCCAGGTCAGGGCCATGAAGAGGCCGAGACTGGCCAGGCTGAACGCGATCAGCGGCGCAAACAGGGCAAACAGGTGCCGTCCGGCACTGTGCAGCGAATTTTCCGCCACCCCATCCGGGTGAGCGAGCACCGCGCGAAGGCGGCTTTTATTGGCGATACGCGTGAACAGCCATTCCGCCCCGAAGCCGATGAGAACGAGTGTCAGGAACAGCAGGAAAACGCTGAAAGGTCCATGGCCGTTAATCTCGGCAGCGATCGTGCCGCCGGCGCGCATGAACTCGGAGGAAACCTGCGGAACGGCCTGACCGATGTCATGGAGATGGTGCCGGATTCGGTTGCCCCAGGCACTGAACTGATCCGCCGACATCTCGTTGTCCGGCGTAGCCGTCGGTG
The DNA here is from genome assembly GCF_001425605.1 of Rhizobium sp. Leaf453. Classification (GTDB taxonomy): domain Bacteria; phylum Pseudomonadota; class Alphaproteobacteria; order Rhizobiales; family Rhizobiaceae; genus Pararhizobium. Next base: position 6,019 of record NZ_LMRG01000028.1, read on the forward strand.
TCGTCGCACGGCTGTTCAGGAGTGTCCTGATTTCAGGGTCGTCCAGAAGCTTGATGAGTTGATCGATCTTTTCACTGGAAGCGGTGGATGCAGGTGGCGTGGCGGTCTGCGCCAGAGCGGGCTGGGCCGCAAACACGGCCATGCCTGACAACATCACGACCATGATCCAGAATCTCGACAATAATCCCCGGATATGAAGAACCTTTTCCAAACCCCGTCCCCTCAAACTCATACGCCCGCTTATGCACAATCATGCAATTCTGAGAGTTAGATCACCCCCCGTACACTTTGTCACCTGCCCGATTGGTTTGTGCTCAACGGCAATGCTCCGCATCCATAAAAGTCATAAAAATCCTCCGCCGCATGGAACAAAATGCTGCGTTGCACAATTACCCTCCCTGAGATTTCAATCAGGGGGATTGTTGCCAATGGATGCCAGGGTGAAGCAATACAGGATCGAGGCCGGTGATTGGACCCAACTCGGCGCGATCCCTGACAGAGACGGTGTGAATTTCGCGCTGTTTTCCGCGCATGCCGAACGCGTCGAACTTTGCCTGTTCGATGACAGCGGCGCAATCGAGATGGCCCGCATCGAGCTTCCAGAGTACACCAACGAGGTCTGGCACGGATATATTCCCGGGCTGAAACCGGGTGCGCTTTACGGCTATCGCGTCCATGGTCCCTACGATCCGGAAAACGGCCATCGGTTCAACGCCAACAAGCTGCTGATCGATCCCTACGCGCGGGAACTGGTCGGCGATGTGGCCTGGTCGAAGGCGCATTTCGCCTATGATCTCGAATCTGCAGACAAGGACCTTTCCTTCAACACAAGCGACAGCGCGGCGGGCATGCCGAAATGCCGGATCATCGATCCGAAATCCTATGACTGGGGGGGTGATCGCGGCCCTGATATCCCGTGGTCGAAGACCATCTTCTACGAGACCCATGTGAAAGGTTTCACACAATTGCATCCGGCCGTACCCGAGGCACTGCGCGGCACCTTCGAGGGCATGGGCGACAAGGCGATCGTCGATTATCTGAAAAGCATCGGCATCACGTCCGTGGAACTTCTACCAATCCACGCCTTTCCCGACGACAGTCATCTGATCGACAAGGGCCTGCGCAATTTTTGGGGCTATAACAGCCTCGGCTTCTTCGCACCGGCATCACGCTATTACGGGCCGCGCGGCATGGACGGCTTCCGCGACATGGTGCGCGCGCTCCACGACGGCGATATCGAGGTCATTCTGGACGTGGTCTACAATCATACGGCGGAGGGCAATGAACTCGGTCCGACCCTGTCGCTGAAGGGCATCGACAATTTCTCCTATTACCGCACCCTGCCGGACGATCACCGCTATTACATCAACGACACCGGCACCGGAAATACGGTCAACACCTCGCATCCGCGCGTGCTGCAGATGGTCACGGATTCCCTGCGCTACTGGGTGGAGGAGATGCATGTCGATGGCTTCCGCTTCGACCTCGGCACCATTCTCGGGCGGGAGCCGGAAGGCTTTGACCAGCGTGGTGGCTTTTTCGACGCGGTGACGCAGGATCCCGTCCTGTCGAAGGTGAAACTGGTCGGCGAACCTTGGGATATCGGCCCTGGCGGTTATCAGGTCGGCGGCTTTCCGCCGGGCTGGGCGGAATGGAACGACAAATACCGTGACACACTGCGCGACTACTGGAAGGGCGATGACGGTACGGCACCGGATTTCGCCGCCCGTCTTCTCGGCTCGGGCGACATTTACGATCTGCGCGGGCGGCGGCCCTGGGCAAGCGTCAACTTCATCACCGCCCATGACGGCTTCACGCTCAACGACCTCGTTTCCTACAATGACAAGCACAACGATGCGAACGGCGAGGACAACAAGGACGGGCACAGCAACAACAGGAGCGCCAATTATGGCGTTGAAGGCCCAAGCGACGAGGACGCGATCAATGCGATCCGTGACCGGCAAAAACGCAATTTCCTCACCACCCTGCTCCTCTCGCACGGCACACCGCTGCTACTGGCGGGCGACGAATTCGGCCGCAGCCAACTCGGCAACAACAACGGCTATTGCCAGGACAGCGAAATCAGTTGGGTGCACTGGGAGAACCTGCCGGACAGTGCCGAGCAACTTCGCGACTTTGTCCGTCGATTGACGACGCTTCGTGCCGAACAGCCTCTGCTTCGGCGCGAAAGCTGGCGGGACGGCATGAGCGTGACCTGGCTGAATGCCGGCGGTGGCGAACAGACCGACGTGCAATGGCGGGACGAAGGCGGCACCACGATCGGCGTGCATCTCGCGCGTGAGGATCTGAAAAACCAGGAGGGTGTGTGGGCCGACGTGCTGCTGATCTTTAATCCGCATGATGGGCCTGTACCGTTCACTCTGCCGCGCTGCCCATCCGGCTCATGGGTGCTGGCACTGACGACAGCAGAAGAGGAGGACACCGCGACGGACATCCGCGACGACGGTGTCATCGACATGCAGCCGCGCAGTCTGACCGTCCTGCGACCGAAATAGGCGGGTTCGATTCAGAGACGGGCCGTGTTCAGCGGCGGCTCTACTCCGCCGCCCTCGGCACAGTGGCCAGTATTTCGCGCCGACCCGGAAGCAGGGAAGCGTAGAGCGCCGCATATTGTTCGGCGCTCCGCTCCCAGGAGAAATTGGCCTTCATGCCCTGGTTCTGCAACCGCGCCCATTTCTTCGGATCCTGATAGGCGGCAAAGGCGCGATGGATGGAAAGCCGGAGGTTTTCGGCCGTGGCAGGATGAAACTGGAAGCCGGTCGCCACCCGCGCCGAGATCGCCGCATCGTTGGCATCGATGATTGTTTCCGACAGTCCGCCGGTGCGGGAGACGACCGGCACCGCGCCGTATCGAAGCGCGTAGAGTTGGGTGAGGCCACAGGGCTCGAAACGAGATGGCTGGATGACGACGTCGCTGCCGCCATGGATGAGGTGGGCCGTCGCCTCGTCGTAACCGATCCAGACGCCGATGCGATCAGGATGCCTCCCGGCCGCCGCCAGAAGAGCGTTCTCAACCTGCGCTTCGCCCTTGCCGAGCACGATCAGCCGGCCGCCGAGATAGGAGATTTCCTCCGCCACCTCCGCCAGCATGTCGCCGCCTTTCTGCCAGGTCAGGCGGGTTACAGCAGCGAAGATCGGTCCCGGCCCATCATCCAGCCGGAAGGTTTCGAGGAGTTTCGCCCGGTTGACCCCGCGGGACCGCATCCGCTTGTGATCATATTTGGCCGGAAGATATTCGTCGGTCGCCGGGTTCCAGATTTCCATGTCGATGCCGTTGACGATGCCGGTCAGCGTGCGCGGGCGCGAACTCAGCGCACCGGCCATACCCATGCCAAGCTCCGGCGAGATGACCTCCCGGGCATAGGTGGGGCTGACGGTGGTGATGGCGCTGGCTGTGCGGATTCCGCCTTTCAAGTAACTGATGTCGCCATAATATTCGAGGCAATCGAGCGTCACTGTTTCCGGCGGCAAACCGATCTGGCTGACGACGGAGGTCGGGAACTGTCCCTGGAACGCCAGATTGTGGATCGTCAACACTGAAGGCGTGGTGTTGGCATTGCTGGAATAGCGCATGTAGACGGATGTCAGCGCCGTTTGCCAATCATGGGTGTGAACGACATCAGGCCACCAGCCGGGAATGAGCCCGCCGGCCACCGCCGAGGCCACATAGGAAAGGACCGCGAAACGCTTCCAGTTGTCGGGATGGTCGCGGCCGGTTTCATCGAGATAGGGACCGCCCGGACGATTGTAGAGCGCGGGGGCATCAAGGACCAGCAGATCCAGTTCCTCGTAACGCGCCTCAAGCAGCGAGGCAGGCGCGCCGAACAGGTCGGGGAAGAAATGGAGTGACTTCACGCCGGTGAGGCCGGCAAACAGTTGCGGATAGCCGGGAACAAGTGTTCGCGTATAGCAGCCGTAGCCGACAAGAGCCTTCGGAAGGGAGCCTGTGACATCGGCAAGGCCTCCGGTCTTGATCAGGGGGAAGATTTCAGAGGTCACCGAAAGTATTTTCACGCAGGTCACATTCCTTGTACCGACGGTTACGATCGGGACGTGTTTGCGCAAAGCACTTCGCCCCTCCCCATGATGTTGCAAAGCGAAGACGATGTCCGCAGAAAAGAGTGCGAAGCCGCAATTTTTTTGCAGCGCAAAATTACCCAGTCCGGAACCGGCAGCAAAACCGTCTTTTCCGGCAAGCACTGCTGATTGCCGGGTCATGGCCGGTCAGATGAGGTCAGCGTGAACGTCCTTAGCCGGCGTTCCGCTCAGCCAGATGCATCAGGCGATCTTGCTGCGCTTCTTCGCAACCGATTCCGGAACCGCGTCATTTTTCACGACGGACAGCTTCGAGGTCTTGGCAACCTTCGCGACCGGTGCGGCGGAAGCAGCCTCCGCTTCTTCTGTCAATTGACGCAAGGCTTCCAGCCAATGCGCGTCGTGACTGCCGTCCGGCCGGCCATCCGCTTCCCAAAGCGCATAAGCTCGGGCTCTGATATCGTCTTCGCTGATATCCGTCATATGCTTCTCCCTTTGCAAAAGTGCCAAACATAACTGCGGGGGGAGCGCATGGTTCCATCCGGAAAGATCAACACGAAGAGTTGATCACCATGTAATCTCAGGATGTCATTCCGGAAATTGCACCCCGGAATATCGCACTCCCCTAAGCGCTGCGAAAAGGACACGACAAAAACGATTCGCCTGGAGATTCTACGCTGAATCGGATTGCAAGCGAGCGATATTCGCAGCTGCACACCGTCACACTCTGACGCAGTTCATGGAACCAAAGACACGGTCGCTCCGTTATGCGCTTGCCGCTCGACCCGTCGGCGTTTCAGGAGTCTGCCATGAAGAAAATCGTTCTCGCCCTGGTGCTGATCGCATCTCCCGCTGCGGCCCAGACGATGACGGTCGAAGATCTCTGCGTGAAAGTGGCGAAACATCTTCTGATGACCGACAATCTGCACACCGGCGTCGTGCAGTCCTTTCCGGAACTGAAGCCACCCGGCGCCCGCATGACCTATTCGACGCGCGATGGCGTGGAGAAGAAAGATATGGTCGATACGATCGAGTGCCAGTTCGAGAATGCGAAGGCACCGTTCAGGGTGAAGCGTTTCTGCGTCGCCAGCACGTGCTATTCCGCGGACGAAAAGAACGAGGAAAACAAGCGGAGGTTTGACGAGGTGCGCGTTCTGCTGGAACGCGAAGGCCTGTAGCCTATTTCGATTTCGTCGCCATCCAGATCACGTGGCGCGCACCTCTTCCCTTGGTGCTCGCCCGAACGCTTAACTCTTCAACAGTAAACCCCGCATCGCGCAGACGCCGGGTAAAACCCGCGTCGGGGGCCGAAGACCAGACGGAGAGGACGCCGTTCGGACGCAGCGCCTTGCGCGCGGCACGCAGGCCGGCGACGGAATAGAGATCGTCGTTTGCCTTGCGGGTCAGACCTTCAGGCCCATTGTCGACATCGAGCAGGATCGCATCATAGGCCGCGGCGACGGAATGGATCAGACGGCCGACATCGCCCTCCCGAATCGTCACCCTCGCATCATCAAGGCAGCCGGCGAAAACCTCGGCCATCGGCCCGCGCGCCCAGGCGACGACGGCTGGCACGAGTTCACCGACCGTCACCGTCGCATCCGTCGGCAGTACGGCGAGCGCCGCCCGCAGCGTGAACCCCATGCCGAGACCGCCGATCAGCATATGCGGACGCGCATGTTTGCTGATCCGCTCGTAGGAGAGTTTGGCCAACGCCTCCTCGGACCCGCTCAGCCGGTTGTTCATCAATTCGATCGTGCCGAGCATGATGGAAAATTCGGTCCCGCGCTGCTTCAGCCGCAGTTCACCACCGCCATCCGGCATTATCGCTGTGTCAATGTGGGTCCAGGGGATCACGCGCGCTTCCAATCGTCAGAAGCGCAGCCGATAGCACAAATGCGGGGCGAAAACAGCCTAAAGCGTTGCCAGAGCCCGGTTGGAAATCGAACCGGAATAGACCTTGCGGATGGCGACCTTCTCCTCCAGTGACCGGATGATCTCAGCCGAAAAATCGACCTTGTACATACGCGCGATCTCCGGCAACCCTCCCGGCGTGAAGACGTTGATCTCCAGGATCTTGTCGCCGACGATATCGAGACCGACGAGGAACATGCCGTCTTCGACCAGCTTCGGCCGGACCATTTCGGCGACGGCGAGAATATCTTCGGTGATCTTGACCTCGGCGGCCGTGCCCGCCGCATGCATGTTCGAGCGGACCTCGCCCTTGGCCGGTACACGCCGGAAAGCGGCATAGACGCCATCACGCATCAGCGGCTTGCCATTCATCATGAAGAAGCGGATGTCGCCAGCCTTGGCCTCAGGCAGATAGCCTTGCGCGATCAGGTATCCTTCGCCGCTGACCGCCTCGAAAATCTGGTTGAGATTGGCGTCATCAGGCGTCGCGATCTTGAAGACATTCTTGCCGCCCGACCCCTGCAAAGGCTTCAGGATCACACCCTTGCGATGATCCGCGATAAAGGCCCGGATTTCCTCGATGCTCTTGGATATGAGGGTCTCGGGACGTACGGGCTCTGGAAAACCCTGGAAGTAAAGCTTGTTCTGGGCGAGCGCCAAGCCGGCGGGATCGTTGACTACGATCGTACCGCGTTCGCTCGCAAGCCGTCCGAACATGGCACCGATATGCGCTGCCCATGGCCGGTCGTCGGAATCGAGCGACGGATCGTTGCGCAGGAAGATGACATCGACCTCCTCCACGTTGATCGTCTGGATCTTGGCATCCTTGCCCTGAAAGGCCTTGTGAAAGGCTTCCGCATCCTTGTGTTTCGTTCCGGCGACGACGGTCGCCCGGATCATCAGGCTGTCGTCCGGCCGCAGCACGAAATCGCCCGGCGCGACATAACAGACGTCATGGCCACGGGCGCTTGCCGCCATCGCCAGCGCCGTCGTGGTGAAGTGGGTTTCCTCGCTCTCGATGGAATTGACGAAGAAGGCGACGCGCATGGGAGCTCCTAGCTGGTGATCAGGTCGAGGGGGTTCAATCCGGCTCGCGCCTTGTCGAGGCGAGCCTGTGCTTGCGGATGGGAGAGGAAGGCGGGACGGATGACTGGTGCCTTCAACAGGCCGCGCAGGCCGAGTTCCTGCATGACCTTGAAATGCGCCGCCGAAATCTTGCCCATCCAGAACGGATCGAGCGCGCCGCCGGCTTTCAGATGCTCCAGCAGTTCCAGGAGCCCGCGCAGATAGATGGCATCCTTGGCGAGGCCACCGCCTCTGTAAAGCCGGAGCGACAGGTTGAAAGCGGCGGCCGGTGCAAATCCGTATTCATCGACAAGCAGGCTGTACGTTTCCGCAAACGGCCTGCCGTCGAGCATTATGGCACAGGCGATCACACGAGCCGCGATCAGCCGAAGCCGACCGACGGTCATGCCGCCTGCCATATATTCGGAAAAGACGGCAAGCCCTTCCTGCATGCCCTCGTAGCCGGCCAAGCCTGACCGGAACAGCCGCAGTCCCTGCGCCGAGCCATTGAAATAGGTGAGCAGATGAACACCAATCTCGTGGCTCAGAAGCGCATGGACGCGGTTGCGGTCCATGCGGGTATGCCGCGAGATCAACAGACGCTCGCCCGAAACCAGCAGACCGGAGGGCAAGTCGTCGCGTAGTTCGATCTCGGCGACAAAGCGGGAATATTGGTGGCGGTATTGTTCGATCATCGCCCGGGCAGCCGCTTCCACCTCGAAGCAATCCGCAATCCCGGCTTCGTCCTCTTCTCCCTCGTCGCCACGAACGAATTTCTCGGTTCTCAGCAGGATATCCGTCGCGATGCGGTGCAGCGACGGCTCGACGGGGCCATAAAGAGCGCGCCCGAACTCGATGAAACGGCCAGTTTCGCGTGACGAGATCAAAGAAAGCTGCAGATCAAGTTCCTGCTGCTTCTCGCGGTAGAGATGGTAGAGAACCGGGTCCTCGAAACGATCGAAGGCTACGGAGAAGAGCTTGCGCTTTTCTGCCTCCACCTGCACCGACAATGGCCGATAAAGAAATTGCGGCGTCCGCTTGAACTTGTTCGCCTTGAATTCCTGCCAGGCGGCGTCGGCATTGATGGGCGTCACGGCAAGCAGGAAATCGAATGTGGAGGCGACGTCGTCGATACTGCGATCCGCCCGGCTGACGGCATCGACAAAGGCCTTTCGACCCAAGGCGCGATGGGAGGTCAGCTTCACGGTCTGCGTCGCACTGACAAAGGACGCGAAAGCCTTCAGACCTGCATCGAAGATATTGGCGACCAGCCGTTCGCGCAGGTCGGGATAGATGTATCCCGATTCCGGCTGCCGGTAGATCGGCGCGAAACGAACCGCGACCAGAGGAAAGCCAGTCCCACGCGCCAGCGCCAGAGCCTGCGGATCGGTTGAAAGCTCGAAGCGCTTTACATAGGGGGTGCGGAATTTCACCTGACGGATATCGGCACCCTCCGCCAGCACCGTCGCCGCCTGCTCGGCGGCGGCATCATCAGTCGATAAAAGCCGTATCTCGAAAGGCGGCAGATACGGCGCGTCAGCGGTGATCAATGTGTCATGCTCGAGTTCATCGACATCGAGCAGCATGAACGCGCCGAAGCGGGCATGCAGGACCTCGCCGACGGCAAGGATGATCGGCAGCGCCTCCTCCACGTCATTGACGATGAGGTAGGACGCGTGGGCGGCGCTGACATCGCGCGCCGCCAAATCCTCACGGCCCTTCGTCACGTGAACACATAGGAACGGCAGCGGCCGGTCGATATGCAGGCGGCCGCCACGATCGAAATCCTTGCGCACCGACTTGTCCGTCCGTATGCAATCGAGGATATCCTCGAGCCAGTCGGGATGAGATGCCTCCTGCCTTGCCCTGCGCCGCGCGGTGCTCATGACAGCGCCTTCAGCGTTTCGACGAGAACCGGTAAAGACAGCCGGATCATCTCACGCATGGCCTTGAGTGCCTCGATATCGGGCTCACCTGTCCATTCGTCCATGAAGAACTTCTTGAACTCGATGGCGATGGCGCAGCCCGTCTCGGGAAACCGCTCGTGCACGAAGCGCGTCTGCTGCCCCTTGCCCTGGAAAGCGATGTTTTCCCGCACATCCATCGGCTGGCCGCGAAACTCGAAGCGGCGCAACTGCTCTATGAACGGATCAAGGACGTCAGCCCAGCGGTCGCGATCCATGGAGGACGTGCCTATGTTGATCTGCGGCGCCTTTTCAAAGGCCATTTCCGGGCCGTCGGCACCGTCCCGGCGATGGTTGTAGCTGTGCATGTCGAGGACGATGAACGCGCCATATTGCTGTTCAAGGCCACGCAAGTAAGCGTCCAACATGGCGTAATAGGCGTCATGAACATGAAGGGAGGCGGCCGTGGCCGCTTCCTGCAGCGGCTCCCTCCAGACCTTCAGCCCCCAAGCCTGTTCCGGCTTGAAGTAGATGGCTCCGTCACGCGCCCGGTTGAGATCGATCTCGAAGCGGGACCGGTGAAACACGATGCGGTTGGGAATGTCCCGGATGAAATATTCGGTAAACGGATCCTCTTCCCGCAGCCGCTCGTCACTATTGAGCGCCATGGATTCGAGGAGATCGCCGCGCACGTGATGGCCGTTGTGGATGGCGGTTCCGACGATCGGTGAGGCACCACGGGATGTGGTCCACCATTCCAAGGGATCCGGATCGAGGATGAAAGTGCCTGAAGGGGACATGCTGTCCTTCTCGTTGACATGCCGCAGACCGAAAGCGCGGTCGCGCAATGCAATTTTTCTCAACGAGAGAATGGATAGGGAGGGCTTTTGTTCCATCAAAAGCCGGAACTGGCTCGTAAAGCAGCCTATGCGAGCAGAAACGAACAGGCCTTATCGGCTGATTTAACCCGGGTGGTTAAACGAAGCGATTGCGGCTTCGCAAGCGCGGGTGAAGCGGGCGGACGGGCCTTCGCTGCCGGTGGCAAGCTTGCTGACCTGCGCGCCTTCTCTGAGCATGGAAAGCGTATCGGACAGAAGTTCCGGCTCGCTGACACCGGCATCGCGACAGAGTTGTTCGAGGCGGCGGCGCTGGGTGAGCTTGAAATTCTCGATCACCGCATGGGCCGGATGGCCTTGCTCCTTCAGTTCGACGGCCGCATTGGCAAGATCGCAGCCATATTTATTGTCTTCCAGGCACTTGGCGCTGGCCTGTACCCACCCCTGCAACTGGGCCATCGGGTTACCGGGATTTTTCGCCTCCAGGTCATCCCAGAATTCGGCCGCCTTTTCGGATTTGAACCGCAAAGTCTCGCAGATCAGGTCGTCTTTCGAGCCGAAATGACGGTAAAGCGTCATCTTGTTCGTCTCGGCCGCCTCGGCGATCGCATCGACGCCAATGCCACGAATGCCGTGCTGCCGGAACAGCTCGCATGCCATTGAAACAATACGATCTCGCGGTGCGGCGCGCACTTCCACACACTGACCTTTTTCCAGCCTTATATCTGCCGGCTTCGGGCTCGATACGGATTTCGAATTTTTATTTCCGATGGTTATTGACATAGGTGTGACCGGTCGGTAACTATTCAGATGTTACCTAGCAGTAACATTGTATTTAACTGAAGTCAAGTTTACGACCCCGGCGGGAATTCGCCAGCCGGAAAAGACGAATGAACCCGAAGGAATACCATAATGCACCCGGCAAGCAGCGATCTGACCATAACGGAAGCCCTGGGCGACCCGATGATCCGTGCCATCATGCGTGCGGACGGCGTCACAACCACCGAGATGAAGACTCTCCTCTACTCCGCTGCGAGCGCTCTGCGCCAAATGCAGCCGGGTTCGGTGAGCGCCAAGAATCACACGACCAATCTTCTGGCAGCGCCGAAACGGCGCCTGTTGTCGATGGTCCATCCGCTCGCCTCCCCCTCCGATTACCGCAGAACCGCGGCCTGATCGGAGCCAACCTTCCTCCCGGCGCATCCCCTGAATGCGCACACACAAACCCAGCCGGAGACCTCCCCGGCTGGGTTTGTGCTTTCCAGGATTTGTCTTTTGCTACAATCAGGCCGCGCGACTGTGGGACGCGGCCCGTGCCTGCAGCGTGAAGTGCGAGATCAGGGCGCGCAGGTTGACGCTCTCGTTGGCAAGGGTTGCGCCGGCCGCATTGGTTTCCTCGACCATCGCCGCGTTCTGCTGCGTAACATGGTCCATCCGGTTGACGGCCGTGTTGACTTCGGCAAGACCGGTCGACTGTTCGCGAGCGGAGGTCGCGATCGCATCCATGTGCTGGTTGATCACAACGACATAGTCTTCGATCGTTTTCAGCGCCTCGCCAGTCTCGCTGACGAGCTTGACGCCGTTTTCGACCTCGGCTGTCGAGTTGCGGATCAGATCCTTGATTTCCTTGGCGGCCTTGGCGGAACGCTGGGCAAGCTCGCGCACTTCCTGTGCGACAACAGCGAAGCCACGCCCGGCTTCCCCTGCACGCGCTGCCTCGACGCCGGCGTTCAGCGCCAGAAGGTTGGTCTGGAAGGCAATCTCGTCGATCACGCCGATAATGTTGGAAATCTGGTTCGACGACTGCTCGATCCGGCCCATGGCGTTGACGGCGCTGGCGACGACAGCACCGGACTGTGAGGCGCTGGCATTGGCCTTGGCAGCAACGCCGCGAGCCTCATCCGTCCGTCGCGTCGAATTGGTGACGTTGACGGTGATCTCGTCGAGCGCGGCGGCGGTCTCCTCCAGCGAAGCCGCCTGCTGCTCCGTACGCCGCGCCAGATCGTCGGCGCTGTGGCTGACTTCGCGCGATCCGTTGTCGATCAGATCGGCGGCATGGGCGACAGATACCAGCGTTTCCTGCAACTGGCTAACGGCCGTGTTCAGATCGTGACGCAGGCTTTCGAAATCCGGAGCGAAAGGCTCGGTCAACTGGAAGGACAGATCGCCGGCGGCGAGACGCTTCAAACCGCCCGCAAGGCCGGACGTCGCCTGCTGCAGACGGCGCTGGGCGGCGGTTTCGGCTTCCGCGGTCAGGCGCTGACGATCGGCCTCGGCCTGACGGCGGGCCTCTTCCGCTTCGAGTTCGAGGCGCTTGTTGGACAGGGCAGCCTGGCGGAAGATTTCGACGGCACCGGCCATGGAGCCGATTTCATCGGCGCGATCGGCATAGGGAATGGTCTTGTCGGTATCGCCTTCGGCCAGATTGATCATTGAGCGGGTGATGATGCCTATAGGCCGGGCGATCCCGCGCAGCGCATAGAGTGTCGAGATGGCGATCAGGGTCGCAATGGCTGCAATGATCGCATAGACGAAAGTGACTGCGGAAGCATGCGTGTCCTTGGTCAGTTGCACGGCCTTGCCGACATCCTCGAAATTCAGCGCGACGAGTTCGTCGATGGCCTGCAGTGCCGGATCGGAAATCGTGTTCATATCCCCGAGCGCCTTGGCGGCGCCGTCATACATGCCCATTTTCGACAGGTTCATCATGCCTTCGCCCGCCTTGATGTAGGCGTCGATGCCATCCGTCGTGCGCTTTAGGATTTCACGCTCCTTGTCGGAGGTGGCGAGCGCAGCATAATTCGTTGTGACGGCCTTGATCTCGTCCTGCGATTTCTTGATTGCTTCCTCGGCCGCCGTCGTCGCCTTCGGAGAGGCTGCGGTAATATGCGCGAGATAGCCGATCTTCATCTCCAGCATCTTCGCCTTGACGTCCTTGGCCGTCAGCATGCTCGGCAGGGATTCACTCGTAATCTGCTGGGTCGTGCCCTGAAGGCGCGACAGCGAGTCGAGCGACACCCAGGCAAAGCCCGCCGTGATCAGCGCAATGGCGGAAAAAGTGGCGACAAGCGAGGTTCTGATGGACGGTCTGGACATGCAACGGGCTCCCATATCGGTACAGCCTTCCCGCCGATGCGGTGAAGGGGCAACCCGGAGCAGACGTCATGACTGGCGGGATTGAACAACCGGAATCATTCCGGCATCACGCTCAACTTTGCCAGTTACATTAGCTTCAAACGATTAAATTAATGTAAGTTTTAACGAACACGGAGAGATTTTTGAGTCTTTGCCCACCGAAAGGGCGAAAGCTCAGATCATCAGACCCTGATTGTCTGCTCGGTGAAATCCTCAGTCCCGAAAAACTTGAGATAGCGTTCGACTTCCGACGGTTCACCGGTCGCCTTGCGCGGATTGTCGGACAGCTTGACGGCCGGACGGCCATTGACATCGCTGACCTTGCAGACAACCGAAATCGGGTTGAGACCGCTGATTTCAACGGGCGCGCAACCTGCGAAATCATTGGTCAGATTGGTGCCCCACCCGAAGCTCATGCGCACCCGGCCCTCGAAATGCCGATAGGTATCGAGGATCGTCCCGACATCGAGACCATCGGAAAAGATCAGCAGCTTTTCCTTGGGATCCCGCCCCATCTTATTCCACCAGGCAATGATCTTCTCGCCGCCCTCGATCGGCGGCGCGCTATCGGGGCGAAAACCGGTCCAGTCGGCCACCCAGTCCGGCGCATTACGCAGGAAAGCGGCCGTACCGAAGGCATCCGGCAACACGATCAGCAGGTTGCCACCGTAAAGCTGGTTCCAGTCCTGCAGAACCTTGTAGGGCGCCTCACCCAGATCCTGATCGTTGCGGGCAAGCGCCGCCGCGACCATCGGCAACTCATGGGCATTGGTGCCGAGCGCTTCGAGGTCAGTATCCATGGCAAGCAGAACGTTGCTCGTTCCGGAGAAGGATTTGCCGATGCCTTCCTTCAGCGCCTCGACGCACCAGCGCTGCCAGAGGAAGCTGTGGCGACGGCGCGTGCCGAAATCGGAAATCCGAAGGTTCGGATGGGCTCGAAGTTGCTCGACCTTCGACCACATCTTGGCCTTGGCACGGGCATAGAGCACATCGAGCGCGAACGGCCCCATATCCTTCATCGCCGTGCGCGAGCGCAATTCGTTGATGATGGCGAGCGCCGGGATTTCCCACATGGTCGTATGGGTCCATTTGCCCGGGAAGGTCAGTTCGTACTGACCGTGACGGCGGGACAATTCGTAGTCAGGTAGCTGGAAATCAGCGAGCCAGGCGAGGAAATCCGGCGCGAAAATCTGCTTGCGGCCATAGAAGGTGTTACCGGCGAGCCAGATCATCTCCTTCTTGGTGAACCGCAGGCCACGGACATAATCCAGTTGCTCCCGCAACTCCTGTTCATCGATTTCGTCCGTCAGGAGGACTGTCTTCGTTCGATTGATGACCGAGAAGGTGGCGTCGACTTCCGGGTAAAGCCGCCAGATCATCTGCAGCATCAGGAGCTTGTAGAAGTCCGTGTCCAGCAGGCTGCGAACGACCGGATCAAGCTTCCAGGCATTATCGTAGACCCGGCGGGCGATGTCCGTCTTGGTCATGAAAAATCTCCCCCGCTCCGGCACTGACCGGTCATGCACATGTGGTTCACCCCGCAGTCATGACACGGCATTCGGTTCGGCTGCAACACGAAGAATGCAACAAAACAGCACAGTTGACGCAGAAAACCCGGCTTCAGCCGGGCTTTCGCAGTCGTCGGATGGTGACGGGGGTCAGGCGACCAGCAGGAAGTCGCTGGTGGACAGGCTCGTCACGTTGTCGAGTGTGACGACAAGAACGGCGTCATGATCGTTGCCGGTTCCGTCGGCATCATACCAGAGCCGGCCATTGTCCTTCTCGAAGAAGAACTGCGCGGCGGTACCGGTCGCCTGCAGGTCGTTGCCGGAAAAGAGCGCGAGGCTGGAGAACCCGAACTCCGACTTGTCAATGACCAGCTTGTCCTCCCCGCGGGTGAAGTCGGTGATCTCATCACCGGAGCCGATGGCATCCTCAGACGCGTAAACGAACTGGTCGGCACCGGCACCGCCGGTCAGAAGATCGCCATGTGCGCCGCCTTCCAGCACGTCGTTGCCATCGCGTCCATCGAGCTTGTCGTCACCGCCACCGCCGACGAGCTTGTTGTCGGATCCTCTGCCGAGAATGGTGTCGTCGCGATCGCTACCGATGACATCCTCGATGCTCGATACCGACAGACCGGCGGCAAGCCCGCCATTCCTGGAATTGTTCATCAAGTCAAGGATGACCGACTTGTCGGAGACGATATTGAAGGTCAGGAGATCGCGACCAGCGCCGCCGTCGAAATAGTCCGTACCGCTGGCATCGGTGCGCTCGAGATGATCGTTGCCGTCGTCTCCATAAAGCTTGTCGTTGCCCTTGCCGTCGATGAGGACGTCGACACCGGCACCACCCCTGAAGGTGTCATTGCCGGCCCCGCCGGACAGGCGGTCATCACCCGTCCCGGCCGTTACCGTCTCATGGCCGGATCCGCCTTCATAATCCAGCGATTCCATCGTGTTGAATGACGTTGTCGAGTTGACATCGACAAGACCGTTGCTGAAGACGAAGGTGACGTTGGATGTCTCCTCCGAGAAATCGATGAAGATCCGGTCCGTACCGCTGCCACCAGAGGCATAATCACCATTGTTGATGTGCAGCACGTCATTGCCGTTCTCGCCGTACACCTTGTCGTTCTGGGTATCCTTGATGCCGCCGGTTGCCCAGAGGGTATCATCGCCATCACCACCATAAATCAGGTCGGCTCCATTTGCGCCGATGATGTCGTCGTTGCCGCCGAGCCCCTTGAGCGTGTCATTACCGTTGTTGCCGTTGAAATAGTCATCCAGCGCGCCACCCCTCATCGAGTCGTTGCCGGTACCGGACGTGATATGAACACGTTCGATATTCTTCAGCGTGACGCCGCCATTGACGAGAGTGGCATCGGCTGAAAGCGTGAAGGTGAGATCGGCCGTGCTCTTGAAGCGGTTGACCCAGCCGGTATCCGTGCCCGCGCCGCCATCGATGTTGAACTGGCCGGCTGCCGAGCCACTGGCATTGTTGACATAGGAGATATCATTGCCATCGCCGAGCGCGACGGTGTTGACATGCGTGCCGGTCTCGACGCTGACGGAAACGCTGTCATTGCCCGTTCCCGCATCGATCCTGTTGGCGCCGCCGGTATCGACGATGGTATCGTTGCCGGCCGCACCCTTGATCACATCATTGCCGGTCGTGCTGTAGAACTGGTCATCGCCGCTGCTGCCGGTCAGCGTGTTATTGCCACTGCCGGCATCGAAATCAACGTGGGACGCGCGGGTGCCATTCAGCACGTCATTGCCCTTGCCGGTCTCGATCGTGAAGCTTTCTCCGTCCGTGATGACAGTACCGTCGGAAAGTTTTGCCGTCGTGCCGGTGATGGAGAAGGTGACGGCACTGGAGACGTCGGAACGATCGACCCAGACGGTATCGAAGCCGGCCCCTGCCCTGATCGTATCCTTGCCGCCGCTGCCGACAACCAGGATGTCATTGCCATCGCCGCCATCCAGCGTATCGACGCCTTCACCGCCATCCAGCATGTCGTTGCCCTTACCGCCGGACAGGACATCATTGCCGTCGAGGCCGGACAGGACATCGTCTCCGGTCCAGCCGGTGAACTTGTCGGCGGTTTCCGAGCCCATGATCGTATAGGTTTCGAAGTTGACGATGCTGGTCCCGTTGGAGAGCACCTGCTTGACGGTCGGGTCCTTGGCCGTGAAGACGCCGGACACGCCCTGAAGCATCACACGGTCATTGCCCGTGCCGCCATCGAGGACGTCCTTGCCTTCATTCGCCCAGGTTTCGAGCGAGTGAACGATGATGTCGTTACCACTTCCGCCCAGCACGGTGTCATTGCCACCATTGCCATAGAGAAAATCATCTTCAGAGCCACCGTCGATATAGTCGATGCCATCGCCGCCCTGGATGAAATCCGTTCCGGCGCCACCCAGAATACGGTCATTGCCCGCTCCGCCCAAAAGCGCGTCGTCGCCGTTGTCCCCATAAAGGCGGTCATCGCCGTCATCGCCGGACAGAAAGTCATCGCCGTATCCACCGAACGCGAGGTCATTGTCAGCCCCTCCCGAAAGTGAATCGTCACCATTGCCGCCTTTGAGCGTGTCATTGCCCTCGTCACCGTTGACGATGTCGTCACCGATGCCGCCATCCAGCGTGTCTGCTCCATCGCCACCCAGGAATCGGTCATTCCAGCGACCGCCCGTCATCGTGTCGGCAAAAACGCTACCGGCGATGTTGAATTGCTCGACGTTGACCAGCGTCGCGCCGAGGAAACTCCGGCTGTCGATCGGATCCCAGGCTGTAAACGTCATGCCCTTGCTTGAGCTTTGGAAACTGAAGTCGAGGCTGTCGAAACCGAGACCGCCATCAATCTTGTCGCCTGCAGCGGAACTCGCCGAGGGGTCGAACCAGTAGATAATGTCGTCACCGGTTCCGGCATTGATCGTGTCTCCACCCAAGCCGCCGAAAAACTGGTCATTGCCTGAGCCACCGGTGAGCGTATTTGCGCCGTCCGTCCCGAACAGCGTCTGATCACCGACGCCGGGAATGGTATAGGGCGCGGCGGCAGGAGAAGCCTGCGTCGCATTCAATAATTTCTTCATCTTGTCCTCATGGATCATCGGCCAAACCGGATGTCGGGCCTTTTGGCTTCACTTGAACCGGCGCTCAAAAAACGCTGCGGCCGACTATGGCTAGCCCCGCCGATCCCCGACCATATGTTCCCACGGGAACAAAAAATCCCGTTGTTTTGCGCCTCCGAAACGAGACGGATATGAAGAAAATCAAAAATATAACATTTCTTCATAACAAAATATCAGATATTAATTGATAATTGGCCGCCATCTGTGATATTTCACTCTCCACAGCGGTGGGAGCCGCAGGGAGAGATCAACACGACAGGCCGGACGAAAAGCCTCAAGAGATGCGCGATCCGATGTCATTCGACGCAATACATCCTGCAGTTCGGCGCTACGCGAAGACATTCCATTTCTTGAAATGAGCGGGACCACCGCAAAGGAGAGGACATGACAACATTATCGGCCTGGGTCGGAACCAGCTGGAAGATGAACAAGACCTTGGCCGAGGCCATGATCTTTGCCGAGGGTCTGGTTAGCAGCGACGCCGCACGCGACCAACGTATCCAGCGCTTCGTCATCCCACCGTTCACGGCCGGCCGGCAGGTGAAGGACAGGCTGGCTGCGACCAGCGTCAAGGTCGGTGCACAGAACATGCATTGGGACGACGCAGGCGCCTGGACCGGGGAAATCTCGCCGGTCATGCTGAAAGACTGCAATCTCGATATCGTCGAACTCGGCCATAGCGAGCGGCGCGAACATTTTGGCGAAACAGACCGCACGGTCGGGCTGAAGACGGCAGCGGCAGTGAAGCACGGGCTGATACCGCTGATCTGCATCGGCGAGACCCTGGCGGAACGCGAAGCTGGCCAGGCTGATGCCGTTCTCAAGCGCCAGGTGGAAGGCGCACTGGGCCTGCTCGAAGGCACGGACAAGACCAAGACGATCCTTCTGGCCTATGAGCCGGTCTGGGCGATCGGCGTCAACGGTATTCCGGCCTCTGCCGACTACGCCGATGAACGCCATGCCCTGATCGCCGAATGGGCCAAGGCAAGCCTCGGCGTTGCCGTTCAGGTGCTTTACGGCGGCAGCGTCAATCCCGGCAATTGCGCGGAGCTGATCGCCAAGCCGCATATCGATGGCCTGTTCATCGGCCGCTCGGCCTGGGACGTCAACGGCTATCTCGACATTCTCGACCGCGTTTCCAAAACACTCTGACACCCAACACAGGAAGGATACAGCCATGAAAATCGCCATCGGCGCCGACAGCGCAGGCAAGCCGCTTCTCGACATCATCGAAGCACATCTGGCCACCAAGAGCGGCCTTGAGGTCAAGAACCTCAGCCAGTCCGGCTTCTATGCTGACCTGTCCAAGGGCCTTGCAGAAACGATCGTCCGCGGAGAAAACGATCGCGGTATCCTGATCTGCGGCACCGGCATCGGCGTTTCCATCTCCGCCAACAAGGTGCCGGGCATCCGTGCCGCCCTGACGCACGACACTTATTCGGCCGAACGCGCGGCGAAGTCCAACAACGCCCAGATCATCACCATGGGCGCCCGTGTTATCGGCCCGGAATTGGCAAAGGCCATCGTCGACAAGTGGCTGGAATCCGAATTCGACCCGAACGGTTCCTCCGCAGGCAACGTCCAGGCCATCGACCGTCTCGACGCCGGCAAGTGAATATCTGAGCATCCCTTCCGCAGAATATGTAGATCCTCCCTCATGTCCTGCAGAACGACGCCCGGCGAAAATGCCGGGCGTTTTCGTTTCAAGCAGGCCGATGGGCGATCCTCGCCTACAGGACGAAATACCCCTTCGACAGGGTCACCGCGTCGTCGAGATGGATAGCGAAGTCGACTTTCTTGTCGCCGTTCGTATCACCGTAGATATACGTATCCGAGGCCTGTTTGATATATCGCAATTCACCGGCGGTACCGGTAAAACCTGCCGTGCCGAGATAGGTAAACGCCTGATCTCCAGCCACGGCGGAATTGGCATCGATGGCGGAAAGATCAATCCTGTCGCCGTCCGCGGCGGAAAAATCGAAGATCGTGTCGCGGCTGGCGACAGTGCTGTCCCCCATCAGCTTGAAAAGGAAGGTATCCGCCCCGGAGCCGCCCGTCAGGTCATCGGCACCCAGGCCACCGTCAAGCGTATCGTTGCCGGCATCACCCGAGAGAATATCATCTCCAGAACCGCCGGTGAGCCGGTTCGCCGCTGCATTGCCGTACAGTTTGTCAGCGTGGCTCGATCCGGTCAGGCGCTCGATCGAGACATAGGTATCTCCCAGGGCATAGCCGGTGTTGACCGCCGAGTTGAACAAGCTTGCCGTTACGCCGGCAGTTGCTCCGGAATAGGAGACTGTGTCCGTGCCGGCGCCACCATCCAGCTTGTCGGCACCGGCACCCCCGTTCAGCGTGTCGTTGCCAGCCTCTCCGAACAACTGGTCATTTGCGCCGTATCCGTAGAGCACATCGTTGCCGTCACCGCCGAGTATCTTGTCAGCGCCGATATCGCCCTTCAGAGTTTCCGCCGCCGTCGTGCCGGTGATCGTCTCGAGCACGTCGGTCACGCTGATCGTGAACGTCTTGGTGACCGTCAGCCCACCCGAATCCTTCACTTCGACTGTAATCGTATCGCTCTGAACGGTTTCGTAGTTGATCGCCTTGGCAACCTGCAGCGTGTTGCCCGACAATTTGAACAGGCCGCCGGCATTGTCTGTCAGCGCGTAGGTCAAGGCCTTTCCTTCCGGATCGACGGCCGACAGCGTGCCGATCACCGTGCCGAGGTTGGATCTCTCGGTAACCGTCGCCTTCGACAGCGCCACCGAAACGGGTGCCTCGTTGACATCGGTGATACCGATCGTGAACGTCTTCGTCGTCGTGTTGCCGGCCGGATCGGAGACCTCGACGGTGATTGTATCGGATTTCAACGCCTCGTAGTTCACCGCCTTGGCCAGTTGCAGCTTGTTGCCGGACAGCTTGAACAGGCCGCCGGCCGTATCCGTCAGCTTGTAGGTCAGCGTCTTGCCTTCCGGATCGACAGCCGAAAGCGTGCCGATCGTCGTTTCGACAGCCGAGTTTTCGGCGATGGAGGCTTTCGAAAGCGCCAGCGATGTCGGCGCCTTGTCCTCGGTGGTGAGTGTCGTCAGATCGACCGTGCCGTCCGAGAACTTGGCGATTTCGATGTTTGTCAGGGTATCCTTGCCGTCCTTGCCCGCCCGGTTGTCTTGAACAGTGATGCTCCCATCGCTGTTCTTGGTCAGCGTATAGCTCGCCTTGGTTCCGGAAAAGACAGCCGTGTCCGTTCCACCCTTGCCGTCGAACACGTCATTGCCGCCATTGCCGCGAATAGTGTCACCAAACTGTGTGCCGCTATATCTATCGGCGCCGGTCGATCCGACGATGTTGTGTGCTTCTGCCCAGAGGAAACCCTCCAGAGGCGACGGATTCGAAAATCCGCCCTCATCATGGGCTCCGCCCATCAGGGCATAGATTACATCGTGCAGGTCGCCCTTCGTTCCATACGGATTGCTGATGTTGAGACCGCTGATCTCGATCGGCGTCGTCACATTGATGATGTGGTCGTTCTCGTCCTGATCGAAAGAGCCGTTCGAACTGTTGTAACTGTCGCCGAGCGTCGACAGGCGCACCGTCGTCAGCGTCCCACTCAGTGTATGGTCGTTGAAGTAATAATTGAAATCCGAGCCATCAAGGATGATCGCCTTGGTGTCGCTCTCCTGTCCTTCGATGATCTTGTCGAGGAGCACGATCTCATCGCCGTCGAACTGGCTGTCGCCGCCCAGAATGTACGGCCAGCCCGTTGGCACCAGTCCGGAAAAATAGCTCGTGAATTCCGTGTTGAAATCGACCCCTGTTGCGGAACCGATCTCGGCGGTGAGAGTGATGGTAATGGTCATCTCGTCAGTCCTTGTCGTTGGGCGGATGGCTCGGCCGTTTCCGCTTTGCTGGCAGGGCCGCCGACGAATGCCGCCGGCCGTGATCGCAAACCATCCGCATCCGCGGATGGGTCAGGCTCAAAATTTGATCGTCAGCGATGCCTTGGCGTTAAAGCCCGGGCTTGGATCGGCATTCAGATATTGTGTGTATTCGCGGTCGAGAATGTTGTTCAGCTGCAGATTGGCTGATATGGTGTCGTTCACCTCGAAATTGGCGAAGATGTCGACCAACTGGTACGCCTCGCCGACGAAGCCGGTGGCAAGGTCGTCATCCTTCTCGCCGACGACAGTCACCCGCGTGCCGGCTGTCAGGCGCTCGTCGAGCGCGCGAAAACCGAGCGTCGTGACGACCCGGAACGGAGGCACTTTCTGCAGCGGACCGCCGGTCGTCAGGTTTTCACCGTCCAGGACCTGCCCGGAAAGACCGGCGAAGATGGTTCCGGCGTCGTAGTTGGCCTCGAACTCGACACCCTTGATCCGCGCCTTGGCGATGTTCTGGTATTGATATCCGCCCGGGATCGGGAACATCTGGAAGACCTGGTCGATGTAATCATCGACATCGTTCTGGAAGACGCCCACCTTCACCCGTAATTGGTCGGAGGTTATGACGTCGTCAAAGCGAAGGTTCACGCCGGCTTCGATCGTGTGCGCCACCTCCGGCTTCAGGTCCGGGTTGGGAAAGAAGCGTCCCATGACCGGTGGCGGATGAAAGCCGTCGATCAGCGTTTCGGTAATGGCGGGCGCGCGATAGCCTTCCGCATAGGTGCCGTAGAACGTCACCTGTTCCCAAGGGGTGACACCCACCGTCAGCTTGGGCGACAGGCGCTGGCCGTCCGTGCCGATCGCGTCGTCGTCTTTCAGGCTGTAGCCGTCGTAGCGCAGCGCAGCGAGGACTTCGAGCCAGTCGTCGAACGAGATCCTGTCCTGGATATAGGTGCCATAGGCGACGCGCGTGCCCGACGGCGTCAGGTCGTCGCTGCTGCCGGCCGGATCGACTGTCGTCACCTTGTCGCGGAAAACGTCTGCGCCGTAAGTCAGTTCATGCGTCAGCCGGCCTGTATCGAAGGTCGAGGTGTTGAAGATATCGAACCCCGCCGTACCGACATCGAAGGACTGAGCGGAATCGCCGATAACACCGCTCGCAGACTGATCGGACAGGGTGCTGGTGTAGTAGACCTTCGCGCTCAGATCCCAGAAATCCGAATCCGGCGTGTAGCGGTAGCCGGCCGTATAGGTATCGACCGTAACATCGGCTTCGCGGATGCTGCTGGAACCATAGTCGAACGTGTTGAAGTAGCGCGTCGCAGACAGGCTGATTTCCTGGTCATCGGTTGGACGGATACGGGCCTTGGCGAGACCTGACCGCAGGTCCTGAGCCGATTCGATCTTCTCGCCGTCGCCCGACTTGTAGTCGTCCGGCTGGAACCATGTGCCGGCAATGACGAAATCGGCGGCATCCTCGAAGCGCATCGCCGCTTCGCCGTGCACGGTCGGCCCGAAACCATTGGTATCGAGACCGAGCTTGAGACGCCCGCCCTGATCTGCGCCGTCCATCAGCACATCGTCGGCATCGATCGTGGTGAAATTGACCACGCCGCCGATCGCGCCACTGCCATAAACGACCGAACTCGGACCGCGCGTCACCTCGACAGCCTTCAGCATGTTGGTGTCGAGATAGAACGTGCCATTGGCTTCGTGGCCGTTTTTCTGGAAGTTCTGGCGGGCGCCATCCACCATGACATTGACGCGGCCGAAATCCTGCAGACCGCGCATGTTGATCGCCGTGCCGGGATCGTCGGCGGACGTCTGCGTCGTGACGCCGGGAACAAGCGTCATGATCTGGGAGACCGGTGCGCCCGGCATCACCACGTCGAGTTCCTCGCGCGTCACCGCGCTGGAACCGGACAGAGTGTCATAGACTGCCTCGCCGAGCCTGGTTGCCGTCGCAACCAGCTTTTCCAGAACCGTCGCGTCACCGGACGTGTCCACAGCGGTAGGCTCGGTCGCTTCCGCATCCTGCGCGAACGCCGGATGGGCAGCCGGTCCCGGAATGCATGCGATGATCATGGCGGCAATGGAAACCGTCGCCAGCAGCGAAAACCGGAGCTGAAATGCGCCGGTCTTAGAACGCAGTTCGGGGCGGCCTTTCGGGCCGCCCCCTTTTACACGGGTCATTGGACTTTTCCGTATCACAGGACGAAGTATCCCTTCGTCAGAGTAACGGCATCATCGAGATGGATGGCGAAGTCCGTCTTCCCGTCACCATCAACATCGCCGTAGACATAGGTGTCGGACGATGTCTTCTGGTAGCGCAGTTCGCCAGCCTTGCCGTTGAACGCGGCCGATCCGATGAACGAGAAGGCCTGATTGCCTGCGAGCGCGCTGTTTGCGTCAATTGTCGACACATCGATCCGGTCACCGTCGGAGAGCGAGAAGTCGAAAATCGTGTCCCGTCCGGCGGTCGCGACCGTCGAGTCACGGACCGACTTGAACTGGAACGTATCCTGGCCCGCGCCGCCCGTCAGATCGTCGGCACCGAGCCCACCATACAGCGTGTCATTGCCCGCATCGCCATACAGAAGATCGTTGCCGGCGTAGCCGATCAGGGTATCGTTGCCGGCACCGGCGACGATCTTGTCCGCACCGATGTCCCCTCTCAGGGTTTCCGATGCCGACGTACCGGTAACGGTTTCCAACACGTCAGTCATACCGATGGTGAAGGTCTTGGTTACCGTCAGGCCACCCGCATCCTTCACCTCGACCGTGATCGTGTCCTTCTGGACACTTTCGTAGTCGATGGGCTTGGCCACCTGCACCTTGTTACCATCAAGTTTGAACAGGCCGCCGGCGTCGTCAGTGAGCTTGTAGGTCAGTGCCTTGCCTTCGGGATCGATCGCCGACAGCGTGCCGACCGTCGTGCCGAGCTTGGATCTCTCGGCAACCGTCGAATTCGAAAGAGCAACCGAGCCGGGCGCTTCGTTGACGTCGGTGATACCGATGGTGAAGGTCTTGGTGGTCTTGGTGACACCATCCGAGACTTCGACGGTGATCGTATCGGACTTGACCGTTTCGTAGTCGATCGCGTTCGCCGTCACCAGCTTGTTGCCGTCGAGCTTGAACAGGCCACCGGCGTCGTCGGTCAGCGCGTAGGTCAGCGCCTTGCCTTCTGGATCGACGGCGGAGAGCGTACCGACCGTCGTGCCGAGCTTGGATCTCTCCGCAACCGTCGCCTTAGACAGCGCGACCGAACCGGGCGCCTCGTTGACGTCGGTAATACCGATCGTGAACGTCTTGGTGACCTTCAGGCCGCCAACATCCGTGACTTCGACGGTGATCGTATCCGACTTCAGTGTTTCATAATCGACAGCCTTGGCCAGTTGCAAGACATTGCCGTTCAGCTTGAACAATCCGCCAGCATTGTCGGTCAGCGTGTAGGTCAGGGCCTTGCCTTCCGGATCGACAGCCGACAGCGTGCCGATCGTTGTGCCGACCGCCGAATTCTCGGCAATGGTGGACTTCGACAAGGCGACCGAACCAGGAGCCTCGTTGACGTCGGTCACGCCGATCGTGAAGGTTTTCTCCGTGACATTGCCGCCGACATCAATCGCTTCGATGGTGATCGTATGGCTCGCCGCCGCCTCGAAATTGATCGGCTTGGCAACCTGCAGCTTGTTGTCGACGATCACGAACAAACCGTCCGGATTGGACGACAGGCTGTAAACCACCTCACCGCCTTCCGGGTCGACCGCCGACAGCGTACCGATTGTCGTACCGAGTTTGGAACCCTCGGCAACCGTCGACTTCGACAGGGCAACCGAGATGGGCGCCTCATCGACATTCGTAACCTTGACCGTGAAGTCCTTCGACGTCGTGTTGCCGGCCGCATCCTTCACCAGGACCGTGATCGGGTGGTTCTTCACCGTCTCATAGTCCAGTCCGGCCTTAAGGCGCAGTTCCGTGCCGACGATCTCGAACTTGCCGTCCGGATTGGAGCCGAGGCTGTAGGTCAGCGCGCAGCCTTCCGGATCGGTTGCGGACAAGGTGCCTATGACCGTGCCGACCGCAGCGCTTTCAGCGACCGAGGTCTTGTTGAGTGCCAGGTTGACCGGTGTTTCGTCGATATCCGTCACGTTAATCGTGAAGGTCTTATCCGTCGTGCTGCCGAAGGCATCCGTGACGCGGACGGTGATGTCGTGCGAATGGGCGGTTTCGAAGTCGATGCCGGCCTTCAGGCGCAGTTCGTTGCCGACAATCTCGAACTTGTCGCTGACGGCACCCGTAAGCGCGAAGCTCACCGCGCCACCATCCGGGTCGACCGCCGAAAGCGTCCCGATCACTGTCCCGACTGTCGCGTTTTCAGCGACGCTGGTCGCCGAAAGCTGGATGTTTTCAGGCGGTTCGCCGACCGGGGTTTCCGAGCCGTCGGAGAGATCGACGATCTTGTCCTTGAACCGCAGGAACTCGACGCCCGAGAGCGTGTCGCTGGTACCGGCAACACCGTCGAGAACCGTGAAGGTTCCATCGCCATTGTCGGTAATGGTGTAGTTCGACTTCAGTTCGCCATAGGCTGCCGTGTCGGAACCGAAGCCACCGGCAATGATGTCATTGCCCGCACCACCGGTGATGATGTCGTCACCACCGCCGCCGGACAGCATGTCGTTTCCGGCTCCACCCTCGATTTCGTCGGCATACTGGGTACCGACATACACGTCGGCACCAGCCGAGCCGATGAAGTGCTGGGCGTAGGCATCGAGCCCGTCGGCGATCTTGTCGAGTGCTGCCGCTACTTTCGCCGCCGTCGCCGGGTCGGAGGAATTACCGTACATGTGGGCAATGCCGAACAGATGCACGAGACCGTTGGCCTCGATCGATGCCTCTTCAGTCGGATTGGTCGGGGTTCCGTTGGCAAAGGTCAGGCCGGTGATCCTCAGCGCCGTGTTGCCTCCGGTGTAATAGCCGTTGGCGTCGAAGCTGCCCGTACCGCGCGTGCCGAACTCGATCGTGTTGATCTCGCCAACAATCGTGTGTGTGTCGAAGCTGTAGGTGAGATTGCCGTGGGCGAGCACATATTTCGACGCTGCGGTATCGCCGTAGCCGATGAACATTTCCTCGCCGGAGAAGGCGCCACTGTTGTCGAAGGACGGGAAACCGCCGCCGACCGTGTCGGAAATGAAACCACCACGAATATAGGCTTCGAAATCGACGCCCGCAGAGCCCTGGCCCGAAACATCGATGGTGATCATGCCCTTCGATGGTTCGGTCGGCGCTTCATCGACATCATTGACACCGATTTCGAACGTCTGCTGCGTCGTCTTGCCGTCCGCATCCGAGGCGATGACGGTCAGATTGTGCGAAGCGATCGCTTCATAATCAAGCGAACCCCTGACCCGGATTTCGTTGCCGACAATTTCGAAATAATCGCTGGGAGCCGAAAGGGCATAGGTGACCGCGCCGCCTTCCGGATCGGTGGCCGAGAGGGTGCCGACAACGGTTCCGACAGCACTGTTTTCATCGACATTGTCGTTGGAGAGCGCAAGGTTCGTCGGTGCGTGGTTTTCTGCCGCCAGCGTGATGCCGAACGTGCCGTTGACGTAGTCCTTGATGACGAGGGTCTGTGGCTTGCCGGATTCCGTGATCGTCAGGTCGCTACCGTTCAGCGTCAGGGTCAGGGTGCGGGTTGCGTTGGTGTTGTCGGTCAGTGTCAGGCTCCAGACGCCTTCGCTGACGATGGTTGCTTCGCCGGCGATGGCAAAGCCACTGGTCGCGCCCGGAGTCGGTGTCCAGGACGACGGATAGCTCGCCGGGCGGAACGTGCCATGGAACAGCGCACCGTCATTGTCGGTGATCGTCGTCGTTCCCGAGTCCGTGAAACGAACGACATAGGTGTCGTTGCCATCACCGCCGATGACAGTATCGTTGCCTGCGCGAGCGTGAATGACGTCGTCGCCTGCACCGCCTTCGACATAGTCGTCACCGCCGCCGGTGAAGATCACGTCATTGCCGGCACCGCCGTAGATCGTATCAGCCTTGGCCGCCTGGTTGCTGGTGACGATGTAGTCGGATCCGTCGCCCCGTTGGCGGTGAGACCGAGCGAGTCGCCCGAGAACACGTCGTCGCCGGACGTCAGGATATGCGCACCGGCAACATCGAGTGTCACCGTGGCGACGTTCGAGACATTGCCCGCGTCATCCTTGACAGTATAGGTGAAGGTATCGGCACCGACATAACCGGAGGTCGGCTTGTAGGTGATGACGCCGGTCGTTGCATTGACCGTTACCGTGCCATGCAGCGGGCTGTCGATGATCGTCACCGAGGTCGGATCCAGCGCGCTGTCATCCGTATCGTTCGCCAGAACGTTGATCGTCTTCGTCAGGTCCTTCACCGTCGAGACAGTGTCGTCGCCGGCAAACAGTTCACCGGCGAGCGTGATGCCGAAGGTGCCGTTGACGTAGTCCTTGATGACGACGGTCTGCGGCTTGCCGGATTCCGTGATGGTGAGGTCTGCGCCAGACCAGCTCAGCGTGAGCGTGCGGTTCGCATTGGTGTTATCGGTGAGCACCAGGCTCCAGACGCCTTCGCTGACTTCAGTCGCCGTGCCGGCGATCGCAAAGCCACTGGTCGCGCCAGGCGCCGGCGTCCACGACGACGGGTACGAAGCCGGGCGGAACGTTCCGTGGAACAGAGTGCCGTCATTGTCGGTGATGGTGGTGGTCCCGACATCCGTGAAGCGAACGACGAAGTGGATGACATCATTGCCATCACCGCCTTCAACGTAGTCGTCGCCGCCGCCGGTGAAGATCACGTCGTTGCCGGCGCCCCCGTAGATCGTGTCGGCCTTGGCGGCCTGGTTGCTGGTGACGATATAGTCTGCGCCATCGCCACCATGCACCTCGATGCCATTCTCTGTCAGGCCGAGCGAGTCACCCGAGAACACGTCGTCGCCGGACGTCAGGATATGCGCACCCGTTACATCGAGCGTCACGGTCGCGACGTTCGAGACGTTCCCTTCATTGTCCTTGATCGTATAGGTGAACGTGTCACTGCCCACATAACCCGAGGTCGGCTTGTAGGTGATCACGCCGCTCGTCGCATTGACCGTCACCGTGCCGTGCAGCGGCGAGTCAACGATTGTCACTGAAGTCACATCCAGTGTGCCGTCGGCATCCGTGTCGTTCGCCAGAACATTGATCGTCTTCGTCAGATCCTTCACCGTCGAGACAGTGTCGTCAGTGGCGACAGGCGTACCATCGACTTCCACTTCCAGTGTCAGTCCGAATGTGCCGTTGACATAGTCCTTGATGACGACCGTCTGCGGCTTGCCGGATTCCGTGATCGTCAGGTCGCTACCGTTCAGCGTCAGGGTCAGGGTGCGGGTTGCGTTGGTGTTGTCGGTCAGTGTCAGGCTCCAGACACCCTCGCTGACGATGGTGGCCTCACCTGCAATGGCAAAGCCACTCGTCGCACCCGGAGCAGGCGTCCAGGACGACGGGTACGAAGCCGGGCGGAACGTTCCGTGGAACAGAGTGCCGTCATTGTCGGTGATGGTGGTGGTCCCGACATCCGTGAAGCGAACGACGAACGAGATCACGTCATTGCCGGCACCGCCGTAGATCCGGTGAAGATCACGTCATTGCCGGCACCGCCGTAGATCGTATCAGCCTTGGCCGCCTGGTTGCTGGTGACGATGTAGTCGGATCCGTCGCCGCCATGAACCTCGATGCCATTCGCTGTCAGGCCGAGCGAGTCCCCCGAGAACACGTCATCGCCGGAGGTCAGGATATGCGCGCCAGTGACGTCGAGCGTCACGGTCCCGACGTTCGAGACGTTGCCCGCATCGTCCTTCACCGTATAGGTGAATGTGTCAGCACCGACATAGCCGGAGGTCGGCTTGTAAGTGATCACCCCGGTCGTTGCATTGACCGTCACCGTGCCGTGCAGCGGAGCATCGACGATGGTGATGGAGGCGAGATCCAGCGCGCCATCTGCATCCGTGTCGTTCGAGAGCACGCTGATCGCTTTCGAGAGGTCTTTTACCGTCGAGGCAGTATCATCCGTGGCGACAGGAGCCGTCGAACCACCCTCGTTCACGTCATTCACGATCAGCGTGAACGGGATATACTCGTCATTGCCTTCGTAATCCTGGAAATAGATCTGCAGTTCCTGCGAGACCAGCGTCTCGTAATCGAGCGGCGTCGCGCCAACGATCAAGGTGGCGGTACCATCGAAATTATTGACCAATTCCAGATACTGGGACGCATGCACGCCATTGATCGTGCCATCGACATAGATCGTATCGCCGCCATCTGGATCGTCGTAAGTGATGGTACCAATGACCGTGCCCTGGGGTGAGTTCTCATCAATCGTCAGATTGGAAAAAGTGATTGTCGTATCGCCAGAGGCCATGGTCGGGGTCCTTAGAAAATCCGCCTTGTCGAAGGCGAAACAATGTTTACAAGCAATAGGTTAGGACCGGCGCTGAGCGCCGGCCCCGATATTTGATTAGACAAGGATGTCGAAGCCTGCGCCGGAGGTGCCTCCGGTCAGGCCGCCGGTGTAACCGGCAAGGGTGAAGCTGAAATCGGCGACACCGTCGCCCGACGTATCACCGGAAACGACGGTGTCCGTCGCACCAGTCGCGTACCAGACGGCATTCGCTCCGGCCGTCGTCCCGCCCCAGGCAGTGAGATTGGCGATCGGCCGCAGATTGATGACATCGGCGTCGCCGCCACTGAGGGTGACACCGTTAAAATCCAGGATCGCATCGCCGTTGGCATTGGTTCCGGCGAACTGGAACGTGTCGTTGCCCGCACCACCGGTCAGTTGATTGACGGTGGATCCACCAATCAGCGTGTCGTTGTTTGCCGAACCGATAACATTTTCAAAGTTGATGAAGGTGTCGCTGCCGAGACCGCCACTCGCCGTCCCGCTGGCCAGATTGACCGTCACGAACGATGTTGCCGACGCATAATCGAGTGTATCCGTACCCGAACCGCCATCCAGCGTATCGTTGCCGAGCCCACCGTTGACGATGTCGTCACCGCCGGCACCATTCAGCGTGTCGGCCCCTGCCCCACCGTCGATCTTGTCGTTATAGCCATAGCCGGTGAAGGTGTCGTTGCCGGTATTGCCGTAGAATTCGACACCAGAGGTCAGCGACGCCAGATAGGTCGTCAACGGCACGGCAGTATCGCTGATGAAGCCATAGAGGATCGAGTGCGTGGTGTTGGCCCCTGCCCCGGTCGTCGTCAGGTTGAGACCGTCGATCGTCAGGTCCGTGCCGCTGTCGAGCGTCACATAGCTGTCGACGCCGAGCAAACCTGCCGTATTGAGCTTCGGGCCGTGACCGAACTGGACCTTGTTCAGCGTGCCATCCAGCGTGTGACCATTGAAATTATAGTCGAAATCGCCGGTCGCGAGCACGCCCTTCTCGGTCGAAGTCGCTGTTCCATCCACGGCCGAGCCGGAAACGAGATGCTGCGTACCGCCGAAGACGGAATGCGCCGTGCCGTAGAACTCGCCATAGGCAGGGCTCGCAACATGGCCGTTGAGGAAGGAGGTGGCTGACGTACTGAGATAGTCGTCATAGTTGAGGCCGGCGCTTGTGCCGACGGTAATGGTCACAGCCATGTCATGCTCTCCCTGCTGTTGCGGGGAGCGCGAATGCGCGGCGGGATACTGGTCGCGTTGCCATAGTCATCGTCTTTCCTGTTTCTGCATGGAGCATCTCCATGCCTCGGGAAGGTTGGTGAATGGCCGGCCGGGCGCCTTCAGCCGGTGTCGAACGGAAACCTGTCCTCGTGAACAGGCCCGAGCGACACCAGAAATCGGCGCGCATATCCTTGGTGATGGTGTTCATGGCTTCCCCCAAACCGGCACGAAGCACAAAGCTCCGCCGTACCGTGTGCAGGCTGCCCACGGGCCGAAATATCAGTGACGATGGTTTGGGTTTGCTCGCACTGGTCGGGCTTCAAAACGAAACGGGATCAGCCGAGCATGCCTAGTTTTGCGGGATCGCAGCGCCTGATGTTCCAGACGCACCAATCCGGGTAAAAAAGCCTAAGCCCGTGCCCAGCGCGGTATCCTTAGGATTTCGTTACCTGGAGGAAACGTTTAGATATCATGATTTTTAGAGTCAAGTATATCCGTGTTGTTTGGTCGAAAAATTATCGACCTGCCCCGAAAGGGTGCATTTTCAGACCGTAATGATACGAGACGTGTGGAGGCGAACCGCGATCGTTGCGCTGACTTGCGTGCCGGTTCGACGGGAACCCGGTCACGGGGTGAGGCGATAGCCGTCCTGCGCTTCCGCCGCCAAGCGGTCGGAATAGCGACGCATCATTTCGACCTGAACTTCGGTCTGGAAGGCCATCACCTGCTGGCGGATCGCCTCTTCCTCAGTTCCCAACGCCCGCAACTTTTCGGCCAACGCCCGGCATTCGGTCTTCCAGTATTGAAGCGCGGCCTCGCCGTGAATGTTTTCGAGTTCTGCAGCGCAGCGCCGAATGGTATTCACCTGCCCGGCCAGGGGAAACGGAACAACCCGCTCGTTCGTTTTCGAAAAACGCACATCCCTCAACGCAGCACTCATCAGGCGGTTCTCCATGTTACCGATTCTGATTTACAAAGCATATAGTTAACGCTTCGTATCCGCGCTGCGTCCTTTGCCGATTTCATGGCCTGAAATGCGACTCCAGCCAAATTTCTCCGGAAAAATGACCCCGAATATAGAGCAGGCCACCTGCCCCTTACGCCCTTATTCTGCCTGCCGGACTTGCTTCTGGCTGGGTCCGCGATGCCCATGACAAAGCAAAACGGCGGCACATCGATCTGCCGCCGTTCTTCAAGGTCCGGGGCGCAAGATCAGCCCCGATCGCCATCCTTCAGGAACCGGTCATAGAGCGCATCGAGATTGTCGGCGAGGAACCTGCCGAATTTGGCTCCGTTCCCGGCCTTGAGAGAGAGCGAAAAGCCCGAACTGTCGCTCTTGATCTGCGCCGAG
Organism: Rhizobium sp. Leaf453; assembly: GCF_001425605.1. GTDB lineage: Bacteria > Pseudomonadota > Alphaproteobacteria > Rhizobiales > Rhizobiaceae > Pararhizobium. Next base: position 38,458 of record NZ_LMRG01000028.1, read on the forward strand.
ATGCTGCTGTCCGCCGATGCCCATGTGGTGCCCGTGGCGACGGACTTCGTCACCCGCTTCGCCGTCGTCTTCAGTCCCGCCATTAACGCATTGAACCGAGCGCTGCTGTCCAGAGACATCGTATCCTCGGCATCGAGAATGTCGTTTGCCTTCGTGAGATTATTCGGCCGACCGATCAACAGCGACAGTTCCACCCAGCGCTCGCGGCCGATCGAGGCGGCTGATCCGATCCGCTCGATGATGCCAGCCGGAATGCGCTCCGTGACACTCATCATCTTCGAGACCGAAGCCGCATTGGCCGAAAGCGCCGACATGATCGTCTCGCGGTCGTAGCCGAGATCCTCCAGCCGGCGGGCAAAGGCCGCACGCTCGATGAAGGTCAGGTTGGCGCGCGCGGAGTTTTCCTGTCCCTGGGCAATCACATGGGTGCGATCGTCCAGTGCCTTGATCACGGCCCGCACAGGCCGCCCGAGTTGCCGGGCAGCACGCACCCGTCGATGTCCGAAGACGATCTGGTAGCGGCCATCGGTCTGCGGATGGGGGCGCACCAGGATCGGCGAATCCTGTCCCCGCTCCTGCATGGCGCGCAACAAATCCTGGAACTGCTCGCTATCATCCTCCATGCGATCGGTCACGAACGAGCCGTCGATCGTATCGGGATCGATATCGACGATGGTTTCGCCTTCCATCAGCTTTTCAGCCTGCTTGGCGAGCTCATCGATGGAACGGATCATGGTCTTCGAAGCACCACGCATCGGATAGGCTGGGGTGTCGGTAGTATCGTTCTGATCCATGAGGCCTGCGAGCAGGTTTTTCCGGGCCATGATGTCAGCTCCAACTATGTTATCTATTTGAATTATTGTCAGAAAAGTCGATTTTTGTCAGCTGACAACAATCTACCGTTTCCAGGAAGCATGAATCAATGCGGCAATCTCGGCATTGACAGTATCGACCGACTCGATCGCCCGCTCATAGGTCGAGCGGATCATCTGCGCCCTCTCCACCTCGTAGAGCGTCTGCTTGGTGATGCCGGCGTCCGAGATCGCTGTCGATTTCAGCATCTGGTTCTTGAGCATGTTCTGATTGAACATCGACTGCATGAAACCGACCATCTGGGCCTGTGGCACATCCGTCGGTTCATAGCGGGTGATCAGATAGCGATACCATTCGAGATTGACGGCGGCGCCGGCTGCGCGGATCGGCTTGAGGATGCCGCCCAGCATCAACAGGAACTGCCCCATGGACATAACGTCGAGCATCTGCGGATGGATGGTGATCAGTACGCTGGTCGCCGCCGTCAGGGCGGTGATCGTCAGGTATCCGAGTTGGGGAGGGCAGTCGATGACGACGACGTCATACCGGTCATCGACCTCGGCCAGCGCCTTGCCGATGCGGGTGAAGAAGGTCTTGCCCTCGGTCGATCCCTTGTTGCTCATCGCGAGCGGTGTGTCGTACTCGAACTCCTGCAGCTCGAGATTGGCCGGGACGATATCGAGCCCCGGGAAGTTCGTCGAATGGATGATGTCGGCCAGCGGCTTCTTCTGGTCGTCATAGCGGATAGCATCGTAGAGCGATGGGGTCTGGTCCCTTTCCGGCTGAAAGCCATGTAGCGAAGACAAGGACGCCTGCGGATCGAGATCGACGGCCAGAACGCGGTGGCCGGTCAGGGCCAGATACTGCGCCAGATGCGCCGCTGTCGTCGTCTTGCCGGAACCGCCCTTGAAGTTCACCACCGCGATCACCTGCAGCTTTTCACCGGGACGCCGATGCGGCACATACATCTTGGCTTCCGAGCGGCCGTTCTGATCGAGATATTCGCGCAGTTCCAGCATCTGCTCGGCGCTATAGGTTCGCCGTCCCGTCGGCGACGTTTGCGGGGCAGGGCCTTTTCCTTCGAGATGCAGCTTCTTCAAGTGGCTCTGCGAAACACCGATATAATCGGCCACCTCAGCAAGGCTAAATGACCGCAGGTTCTTGCGGGCATTGGGCGGAAAACGCTGGACGCTGAGGAGATGAAGCTTCTTCGAGATCAGGTCGCCCTGCTCGAGAATCTGGTCTTCGAAATGCTGGGAACCGGATTCTGTCGAAATTGCCAAATTAGCGTTCATTGGAGACATACTTTCAAATAACGATTTTATGGCTGATTCACGCCGATAACCGTTACTAATGCTGCCGCCTGTCATACACAAGGAATTTAGGGTTAACGAAAGATTACACCGCTGGTTCTGAACGATTTTATTTTTCGCCGCGGAGAAGGGGAGGGGAGGGCTCAAAACAAAGGCGCGGCAGCAGCATGATGCCACTACCGCGCTCTTGAAGCCAACCGTGTCGGTCGGCCATTCGCGTCGTCTGCTTGCCTGGGGAGAAACGGGCAAAAGATGACAGCGATTTTATCAGGCTGTCTTGCGTTTCTTTTGCCGGTAGACGTCGATGACGACGGCGGCGATGATGATCAGGCCCTTGACGATTTCCTGGTAGTAAGCATCGACCCGCAGGAAGGTAAAGCCTGAGGTCATGACCCCGAGGATGACGGTTCCGATCACTGTACCGGTGATCCGACCGACGCCGCCAGTGAGCGATGTGCCGCCGATGACTGTCGCCGCAATCGCATCGAGTTCATACATCACGCCCATACCTGCCTGCGCCGTCTGTGCCCGGGCGGCGGTCACCACGCCGGCGAGACCGGCCAGCATGCCGGCGATGGCGTAGACCTTGACGAGATGCGCCTCGACATTGATGCCGGAGACGCGGGCGGCCTGCACGTTCGCACCGATTGCATAGGTGAACTTACCGTAGCGGGTATAGCGCAGGGCGACATGGAAGATCAGGGCGACGACGAGGAAGACGATGACCGGCCAGATACCCGTGCCGATGAAATTGAACTGTTCCGTCAGGCCGGAGACCGGCTGGCCCTTCGTGTACCACTTGGAGACGCCGCGGGCAGAAACCATCATTCCGAGGGTGGCAATGAAGGGCGGGATCTTCGTTCGTGCGATCAGCTGTCCGTTGATGTACCCGGCGAGCAGACCAATCAGGAGACCGGCCCCGATCGGGACAATTGCCGGCATGTCGGTGAGGGCAGGGTAGAGCGCCCGAGGCCAGGTCGATGCCTGCGCGAGACTGGCCACGAACATCGCCGTCATGCCGACGACGGAGCCGGAAGACAAGTCGATACCGCCGGTGATGATGACCTGCGTGACGCCGACGGCAATGATGCCGATGACCGCCACCTGCAGAACCATGATCGTCAGGCGCTGCGGGTTCATCAGGAAGCTCTGACCGACGAAAATCCAGCCGAGGATTTCATAGACCAGCGCGATGCCGACAAGCACCAGAAAAATGTTAAACTCGGGCGGCATGCGCCGCTTGTGCGGCGTTGGCGCCACGCCTGCGACCGAGGCTTCCAGCTTGGTATTCATATCTTGGTCCTCCCTGATGGTATTTCTAAAAGCGCGCCATCACTGCGCTGCGAGTTCCATGACCTTGACCTGGGTTGCTTCCGCCCGATCGAGGAAGCCGGTGACACGGCCTTCGTGCATGACCATGACGCGATCGCTCATGCCGAGAACTTCCGGCATCTCCGACGAGATCATGATGACGGCGACGCCGTCGCGTGCCAGTTCGGTAACGAGGCGATGAATTTCCGCCTTGGCGCCGACATCGATACCGCGGGTCGGCTCGTCGAGAATAAGAATGCGCGGGTTGGTCAGAAGCCACCGGCCGATCAGGGCCTTCTGCTGGTTGCCGCCCGAAAGGTTTTCGATCCGCTCCTGCAGGTTCGGCGTCTTTACCCTGAGCTTGCGGGCCATTTCCTCGCATTTCGCCGAAATGCCCTTTTCATCGACAAAGCCCATCTTGACGAACTTGTCCTGAAGCACCGCGATCTGCATGTTTTCCAGGATGTCGAGGATCAGCAGGCAGCCCGTGTCCTTGCGGTCTTCCGTCAGGAAAGCCATGCGGTTGCGGATGGCTTCGGTCGGAGAACCGATGTTGACCTGCTTGCCGTTGATCGCGATCGATCCCGAGCTTGCGGGCGTCACGCCAAACAGGGTTTCGGCAACATTCGACCGGCCTGAACCGACAAGGCCGGCGACGCCGAGGATCTCGCCTGCGCGAACCTCGAAGGACACGTCATGAAAGACGTCCTTCAGACAGAGGTCCTTCACCGACAGCACGACATCGCCGATCGGAACCTCTTCTTTCGGGAACATCTGGGTGATCTCCCGGCCAACCATCATGCGGATGATGTCATCGCGCGTCACGTCGGTGGAGGCGTGCGTGCCGATATACTTGCCGTCACGGAACACCGAAAACTCGTCGGCGATCTCGAACAGCTCGTTCATCTTGTGGGTAATATAGACGATGCCGATACCCTGGCTGCGCAGGTCGCGGATGATGGTAAAGAGATGCGCGACCTCGCGCTCGGTCAGCGCCGAGGTCGGCTCGTCCATGATCAGAACGTCGCTCTCATAGGAAACAGCCTTGGCGATCTCGACCATCTGCCGGTTGGCGATCGAGAGATCACGGACTTCCGACTGCGGATCAAGCGCGATGTTCAGGCGCTTGAAAAGCTCGGCAGTTTTGCGGTTCATCTCGCCATGGTCGACAAAACCGAACCGGGTGAGCGGCTCGCGCCGGATCCAGATGTTTTCCGCAATCGTCATGAACGGCATCAGATTGAGTTCCTGATGGATCATCGCGATGCCGTTTTCGAGCGCATCGAGCGGCGACTTCAGGCGGATATCGACACCCTTGAATTTCACGTCGCCCTTGTCGGGCGTATAGATACCGGCGAGGATTTTCATCAGCGTCGACTTGCCGGCGCCGTTTTCGCCCATTAGCGCATGCACCGTGCCGCGCTTCAGACGAAACGAAACATCGTCGAGCGCGACCACACCCGGGAATTCCTTGCGGACGCCTTCGACGGCGAGAAGATATTCCGCATTCGGCACGGCGCCACTGGCGCGAACCGCTGCGATGGTTGTCGGACTGACCATGTTAGATGTCTCCCTGTCGCCGTTTTCGGCCGGAGCCCGCGCGTCGCGCGTCGGCTCTCCATGGTTTCTGGCGGCACCACTGGCCGCTGCGGAAACCGGGCAGTCCGGAGCGCGGACAAGCCGCGCCCCGGTATGATGCAGGCTTAGTTCTTGGCCTGGTAGTCCTTGAGGTTTTCCGGGGTCACCAGTTCGAAAGGAACGTAGACCTTCTTCTCGACCTTTTCACCCTTGGCGAGTTTCAGGGCCGCATCGAGCGCACCCTTGCCCTGGCCGGCAGCGTTCTGGAACACGGTCACGTCGAGATCACCTGCGGCCATGGCAGCCAGTGCGTCCTGGGTGGCGTCGACGCCGCCTATGACGATCTTGCTCATGTCCTTGCCGGCCGCCTTCAGCGCTTGGATGGCGCCGATCGCCATCTCGTCGTTGTTGGCGATAACAGCGTCGAACTCGGTACCAGCGGAGAGCCAGTTGGTCACGAGGTCGGCGCCCTCGGTGCGCGACCAGTTTGCGGTCTGCTCTTCGACGATCTCGAGGCCCTTGCATTCGTCGGTCGCGATGACGTCATGGACGTCCTTGGTGCGCATGCGGGCTGCCTGGTTCGACAGTTCGCCCATCATGACGACAACCTTACCCTTGCCGCCGAGAAGCCGGCAGACTTCCTTGGTTTCCAGCGTGCCGGAGTCAGCTTCGTTGGATGCAACGAAAGCCTGGTTTTCCGGCAGCGTGTCGATGTTGACCGGCTCGCGGTTGACGTAAACCAGCGGGATCTTGGCTTCTTCGGCGATCTTCGACATGGCTGCCGTCGCATCGGTATCGACCGGATTGACGATGATCGCATCGACGCCGGCAGCGATAAAGTTCTGGATCTGGCTCTGCTGCTTGGCAACATCGTTCTGCGCGTCTTCGACCTGCAACGTCACGCCGCTCAGTGTGCCTGCATAGTCCTGCATGCCGTTGCGCAGAACGGTCAGGAAGTTGTCGTCGAACTTCGCCATCGAGACGCCAACGGTTTCCGCATGGGCGGCGGTCGACATCATCACAGCCAGTGCCGCGCACAGGATCAGTTTCTTCATGATTTATTCCTCCACAAAACGGTGTCCGGCGACCACCCTCCACAAGCCGGAAGCATCCCGTCGCACGGCGATGCCCATTTCCTTACTCCCGCCTCTCCCCGGCGGTCTCCGTCCAAAAACAGAATAAACAAACCGATATTTCGATAAGACGGAATATGTATTCCATTTTATAATTCCGACGTCAAGTACGCGTCAACTGATATTCCTGCAAAAACATCCGCGGGCGCCGACCCTTGCTCAAACACCCTCGCAGCGACGTCCCTGAGAAAGATCGTTAAACGGGCGAAACACGAGAAAATGCGTACGATTGGCAATATTTCCGAGGTTCTTAGGCGCGATCCCCGATGTGGGAATTAACTAGAGGATCAATGGAAATCCGGCACGGAACGCGTATGCCGCGATGGCCAAGTTTATATCGACACGCCAAAAATCTTGCCGGCCTCAACCAGTTCCAGATGGAATTTTTCTTCCCCTCAGATTCAATACTAGAACGTATCATACAGCACTTGGAAAGCGCCGCTCCAACGACACCACCAAGCTGCGCAGTGGCTTCGGCTGCGCACCGCTGGGGAAAATTTCAAACCGGAGCCCCATTAACGAGAACGAGGACACCGTATGGCTTTTGGGGGAAGATTCCTCGACTAACGTCATGCAGTCAAAGGGAAGCTAAGACTTTCCCTTGCATCCGTGATGGAATTGAAAAAATGGCGTGAGATAATTCTCTCAAAGCAGGCCCTTCAGATGTTTTCCGGCGTAAAAATATCGAAGGGAAGAAAGGTTTGACCGGGCACTCCAGGCACGCCGCGATCGACAGCAGCGACCATCTGCTGGACCAGTTCCCGCGAAACCATCGCCGCCGGGGTCGAAATCGCCATGGTCACCAGGTCCTCCGCCAAGGCCGCACGTGATTCCGGCGTGAGCTCGTTGACCACAACGAGTAGTTTGCCGGCCATCTTCTCCTCGGCGAGCGCCGTGATCGCGCCTTCCATACCACCCCCGCAAACGTAGAAGCCGATCAGATCCGGATGCTGCTGCAACAGATTGACAGTCGCCTCATGGGTGATTTCGGCCGTGTCGAGATTGACCAGCGTATCCAGAACCTCAAACTCTGGTGCGTTCTCGCGGAAATAGGAGCGGAACCCGATCTCGCGCAGTTCGTGGCCGTGAAAGCGGTGACTACCGATAAAGGTTGCGACCTTACCGGGTTTGCGGGCAGCCTTGGCGATCATCCAAGCGGCCGTGCGCCCCACCGTGCGGTTGTTCAGCCCGACATAGCCTTCCCGCACGCCGGCGGCGAAATCCGATAGCAGCGAGAAGACGGGAATACCCTTGTCCCGTAGCTCCTCGACCACGGCCGTGACCGCCGGGTGATCCGGGCAGACCAGCGCAACGGCCTGATTGCGCGCGGCAACCGCCCTGAGCTTCTCGCATAGAGCAACCGGTGTCCCACTCATATTGTAATCGATCTGCGGAATGATACGGACACCCGGCATGTTCAGCGCGGCGTTTTCAATCTCCTTCGTCATCGACTGATAGAAGAACTGGTTCGGCTTCTGCAGAACAAAGCCCAGCCGATATTTCGGCAGATCCTCGAAAACCCTCTGCCGCAGCAGACCGACGGCGTGATAGCCGATTGCCTTGGCCGCATCGTAAACGCGGCGGGCCGTCTCCTCCCGCACCTTGTGACGGCCGTTCAGCACACGATCGACTGTGGCGACGCTGACGCCTGCAGCCTTGGCAAGATCGGTAATCGTGGGTCGCGTGCTCATCGTCTCTCCTGATAAAAACCATCATCACACTATGCAAGATTTGATGTGTTTTGATAGATTATTGCAAGGCTGCATTGAGCTGTCGGAAAAGTCAACCTATCGTTCTCTCAACGACGACAGCACCAGGCCGACGGCAATGCCGGACCTGACGCAGGGAGGACAAGATGGAAAAGGGTGCCAGCAAACGCGATTACAGCCTGCTTGGCCGTGATGCGAAGGCCGCGGTCGAAAGCGGGCTTTCCGCCGCCGAGTGGTATCATACCGACATTCCGCGCAAGCAGATGAAGGAATTGATGAAGCGCGAGGATGGCCCGGCCATTCGCGATACGATCCTGTGGCTGGGCAGCATGCTGGTTACCGGTGCGGCCGGCGTTTACTTCTGGGGTTCGTGGTGGTGCGTACCCTTCTTCCTCATCTACGGTGTGATGTATGGCTCCGCTTCGGATTCGCGTTGGCATGAATGCGGCCACGGCACAGCCTTCAAGACGCGCTGGATGAACGATGCCGTCTATGAGATCGCCTGTTTCATGATCATGCGCAATCCGGTCACCTGGCGCTGGAGCCATACGCGCCATCACACCGACACGGTCATTGTCGGTCGCGACCCGGAAATCGCCGTCATGCGCCCGCCGGACCTTTTCCGCCTGATGCTGAATTTCTTCGGCATCCTCGATGCCGGCTATGCGATGATCGACATGATCCGCAATGCGGCCGGCATCATCAGTGATGCGGAAAAAACCTTCATTCCCGAGCAGGAACAGCCGCGCGCCATCCGGATTGCCCGCATCTGGGTGTTGATCTACGCCGCGACGATTGCTCTCGCCGTTTATATGGGCTCCATCTTGCCGCTAATGCTGATCGGCCTGCCGCGTCTCTATGGTGCCTGGCATCATGTGCTGACCGGCCTGCTGCAGCATGGCGGCCTTGCCGACAATGTCATCGATCATCGACTGAACAGCCGCAGCGTCAACATGAACCCCTTCAGCCGGTTCGTGTACTGGAACATGAACTACCATGTCGAACATCACATGTTCCCGATGGTGCCCTATCACGCCCTGCCGCAACTGCATGAAATGATCAAGCACGACCTGCCGCGGCCGAATGCATCCATGCTGGAAGGCTATCGCGAGATGATTCCCGCCTTCCTGCGCCAATTGAAGAACGAGGATTATTTCCTCAAGCGCGAACTGCCCCCGACGGCCAAGCCTTATCGGGAAGAGCTTCACGCAGCACCGATCGCCGCCGAATAGAGCCGGTACTGAACATCCAAGGGAGGACACAATGAGCAACTGGGTAGAAGTGTGCGCGACGGACAAGATCGACGAGGAAGACGTCATCCGGTTCGATCACGGCGGAATGACATTCGCTGTTTATCGCAGCCCTGACGACACGTTCTTTGCTACCGCCGGGCTTTGCACCCATGAAAAGATCCATCTCGCCGATGGACTGGTGATGGACGACATCATCGAATGTCCGAAGCACAATGGCCGGTTCAACTACAAGACCGGCGAAGCCAAGGGTGCTCCCGTCTGCGTCAACCTGAAGACCTATCCGGTCAAGGTCGAAGCCGGCACCGTCTACATCTCGCTGTGAAAGAACCGTCCATGTCACACATCGTCATCATCGGAGCAGGGGAGTGCGGCGCCCGCGCCACCTTCGCACTCAGAGAAAAGGGCTTTGATGGACGCGTCACGCTTGTCGGCGCGGAAACACATCTTCCCTACGAGCGCCCGCCGCTGTCGAAGGAAGCCCTCCTGCACGGCCATGCGCCGAAGCTCGTTTCCGAGTTGGCGCAATATGCGGAGGCCGGCATCGAGGTTCTGACCGGCGTCACTGCCGAGAGCATTGATCCGGCTGGCAAGATCGTCAGGCTCTCCAATGGCGTCATTCTTGCCTATGACCAGCTTTTGTTAACGACGGGTGCCCGCCCGCGACCCTTTCCTGGGCTTTCGGGCGACAATCACCGGATCCGGACTTTGCGCACCCACGGGGACGCGGTCGAGATCCGCAATGCTTTGCAGCCCGGCAAACATCTCGCCGTCATCGGCGGTGGCTTCATCGGACTGGAACTGGCCGCCACTGCCCGCAAGCTGGGCGTCGCAGTGACGCTGGTTGAAGGCTTGCCGCGCATCCTGTCACGCGGCGTGCCCGAGCCGATTGCCGCCATCGTCGCGGATCGGCACCGGGCGGAAGGGGTCGAACTGCTCTGTGGCGCCAGGATCGAAAGCCTGAGCGAAGATGGAGACGCTGCCCATATCCGCCTTGCCGACGGCCGTACGATTAGCGCGGACATGATCGTCGTCGGCATCGGCGCCGTTCCGAATGTCGAACTGGCCCGTGACGCAGGCCTTGCGATCGACAATGGCATCGCCGTCGACGAACACTTGAGGACATCGGCGCCTGACATCTTTGCCGCCGGCGATTGCTGCTCCTTTCCGCTTTCGCATTACGGTGGCCGGCGCCTGCGCTTGGAAGCCTGGCGCAATGCCCACGACCAAGGCAACTTGGCCGCCGCCAATCTGATGGGCGAGGGTGCCACCGTCTCGGCGGTCCCCTGGTTCTGGTCGGATCAATACGACCTGACGCTGCAGATTGCCGGAATGGCCGATGGCGCGACGCTGACCGTTCGCCGGGAGGTCGCCGAAGGCGCGTTCATCCTGTTCCATCTCGATGAAACCGGCCGGTTGATCGCCGCCAGCGGCATCGGCACAGGCAATTCGATCGCCCGTGATATCCGCCTCGCCGAAATGATGATCGCCGCCGGCGTGCGTCCCGATCCCGATGCCCTCGCGGCGCCGGGGACGAAGCTGAAAAGCCTGCTGGCTGCCTGACAGTAACAGCTGAAACCCTTCTTTCAGGACGTCGCGACAGCGGATTGCGGCGTTCTGCGTCAAATCAATGACAAATCACACGGCGACGGCGGCAAAGCCCTCATCGCGCACGCCTGGAGGAACCCCATGAGACACCGTCGCCCTACCGTCGCAGACCTTCTATCCATGAAGGGAAAGCGGCAGCTGAGCATGCTGCGCGTCGAGACGCTGGACGAGGCGGATGCTGCCGAGCGGGCAGGGGTCGATCTCGTCTCCGTGCCGCCAGCCTTGCTTGGCCCGGCGTTTCGCGAGGCGGCGCCCTCTGTCTTTGCCTTTCCGGGCCTCGAATATGGCGACCTCGTCACGGCCGACGAGTATATCCGCGCTGCCTTCCAAGCGCTGAAAGCCGGCGGCGACGCCGTCTATTGCGCCGCGGGTCTCGGCATCGTCCGCCGCATGCGTGAAGAGGGCATACCGGTCTGCGGTCATCTCGGTCTCATTCCGTCGAAGGCAACCTGGACAGGCGGCTTCCGCGCCGTCGGCAAGACGGCCGAGAGTGCGCTCGAAATCTGGCGGCAAGCTAAGGCACTTGAGGAAGCCGGGGCCTTTGCCGCCGAAATAGAGGTCGTGCCCGGCGAAGTCGCCGCCGAGATCAGCAAGCGTACCTCCATGCTGATGCTTTCCATGGGCGCAGGCACAGGCTGTGACGCCCAATATCTCTTCACCGATGACGTTCTCGGCTCCAACAAGGGCCATGTCCCGCGCCACGCCAAGATCTACCGCAATTTCGCGGCAGAATACGACCGCCTGCAGCAGGAGCGCATCGCCGCATTCTCGGAATATGTAGCCGACGTCAAATCCGGGGTTTATCCCGCCCGGGAGCATCTCGTCGGGATCGAGCGGGCTGAGCTTGAAGCTTTTGTGGCATCGCTGGACTGAACTTTTGTTACAGCAAAGCCCAACACAAAACGGGGCGGAATTACCCGCCCCGTCGCTGCTACTGCATACTACTTCGCGGTTTCGTCCTCTTCGTCCTCATCTACTTCTTCGACGATGACGGTCTTGTTGCCCTGCAGATTGCCGAGCAGGGCCGAGACCGCGTTGTCGCCTTCGAAGCCTGCCTCCTTCAGCAGTTTGTCGAGGATCGGCTTGTTGGCCTGGTAGGCGAGCAGTTGTCCAGCCAAGCCCTCGCCCATGCCGACACCGCTTCCGCCGGCAGCACCGCCACCGCGCCCCAGCATGCCGCCGGTGTCAAAGATGCGGATGTCGGAAATCTTTTCGATCGGCTTGACCGCTTCGGCCAAGGCTTCGGGAATGATACGGATCCGCTCACGCAGGATTTCGAAGTCGATGATGGCGGCACTCAGCTTGTTGCGGGCTTCGTTGAGCAAAGCGGCACTTTCAGCCTCGGCCTTGCCGGTTTCGAGCACGCCCTTCGCCCGGATGATCGCCGCATCGGCTTCGGCGGTTGCCAGCGTCTTGATAGCATCGGCCTGGTCGGACGCAGCCTGCTTTTCGGCCTCGGCGCCAACGGTCACGGCCGTTGCCTCGGTTTCAGCACGCTTGCGCGCATCGATGACGGCGATCAGGCGTTCGCGTTCGGCGATTTCGACCGCCTTGGCGGTTCCAACCTTTTCCTCGGCCGCGATCGCCAGCGCACGGGCATTTTCGGCCTGTGCCTTGGCCTCGGATTCCTCCCGGCTCTTGTTGGCAACGGCAATCGCGCTTTCCTGGGCGACGATCTGAAGGTCACGCTTAGCCTCGGTATCGCGCTGCTGGACTGCGCGAGTGGCTGCGATATTGGCGCTTTCGCGGACCTGCTTGGCGAGGGCTTCAGCTTCCGCAATCGCCTGCTGGGAGGCAATACGGGCCTCTTCTTCGGCGCGCTTGGCGGCCTGCTCCTGCTGGGCGGTTTCGGCGCGGGTCGCGGCCGACTTGTTGGCGATATCGCGCTCCTGGCTGAGTTCCGCCTCACGCTTCGTCCGCTCGATCGCCAGTGACTGCTGGCGGGCCTCCAGGTCTTTCTGCGCGATCGCCACTTCGGTATCGCGCACGATTTCGTTGCGCTCCTTCTTGCGACCCTCGGTGATGCGGGTCAGCGCCGCCAGACCGTGAGCATCGAAGAAGTTGTTGGCGTTGAAGTGCTTGATATCCGTCTGGTCGAGGCGGGTCAGCGAGACCGATTCCAGCTCGAGACCGTTCGATTGGAGGTCGGCGCCAACCGCTTCCTGCACCGCCTTGACGAAGTCCATGCGCTGTTCCTGCAGGGCGTCCAGTGTCATTGTGGCGGCAACGGAACGCAGGCCGTCGACGAATTTCGCTTCGATCAGCACGCGCAATTGTTCTGCATCATTCGTCCGGTTGCCCAGCGTCTGGGCGGCAAGCGCGATCGACGATGCATCCGGCTTGACGCGGACATAGAATTCCGCGCCGATATCAACGCGCATGCGGTCCTTGGTGATCAGGGCATCGCCCTCGCCGCGGCGCACTTCGAGCCGCAAGGTTTTCAGGTTGACGCGGGCGATCGAGTGGAAGATCGGCAGGACGACGGAGCCGCCATCCAGAACCACCTTTTGTCCGCCAAGACCGGTACGCACATAGGCTTCATCGCGGCTGGAGCGGGTGTAGAGCGATGCGAGAACGAAACCGATGCCGAGGATCAGGACAATGCCGATGCCGGCAGGCAGGAGAAGATCGTAGATCATGATAGCTCCGTTGATGTGGGTCCGGGTGTCGGAAAAATGTCCGACGTCGCACGGATGGCGATGTAGATATTGGAAACATGGTCGACGAGCAGGACCGTCGTGCCGATCGCAATCGGGTTCTCACTCTTGGCGGCACGCGCTCTCAGACTATGCCAGTTGCCGTGCTGGTCCTTGACCCGCACGCTGCCCGGCAATCCCTGATCGAGCGGACCGACGGTGACTTCGCCGGTACGTCCGACGAATTCGCTCATCTCGACCGCATAGGTCTCATCCCTCGGCACGATGCGCGCCCCGGTGCGGCTGGAAGCCCGCACCGCCGGAAGCGCCAGAACGAAGGCGGGCAGGGCGGCAAGCGTAGCGGGCAGTGAGATTCCGACGGCATGCGCGACGCTCTGGATGACGAATCCGATAATGGCGAAGAATCCGAGCAGCAGCATGATGAGAATCAGGATCGGTACTCCGCCGACATTCAACCACGACATCAGCCCCAGCATACCGCCGTGATCGTCGGGCAGGGCCTTGTCGATCGCCTCGCCGAGCGAAAAACCGACCAGCAGGCAGAGGATCTCGATCCCGGTCAATGCGGCCAGCATCACGGCGGCAATCGCGAAGGGCAGGGATTCCGGCGCAAGAAACAGCTGCATGGGCGTCAGTTCTTGCCCGTCTTGAACTGAGCCAGTCGCGCTTCGATCGCCTGTTCGCGATGAAGACGGTCCAGTTCATCCAGTTCAGCACTTGTTGCGTTCGCCCCGACAGGAACGCCAGTAATACGCGAGACAGCCGCAGCCGCGCGAGCGGCGCCATCGGTGGCACTCACTCGCACCCGCCCCGATCCTGTCTCTTCCGGAAACTGGGCAAGGCTGCGCTTCAGGTCGACCAGCCGCGCCTCGGCTTCCCGGCGCGTAGCCAGCACCGCCTGCAGAGCCTGCTGGCCCTCATCGAGATAGGCGCGCGCATCGGCCAGCGCCTTGTCGAGGGCAGCCACCTGGGATTCCAGGTCGATCTGTCGCGACACGCCAGCTTTGGCGAGGTCATCGCGGTCGGACGAGACGGCGAGGCGGATCTTTTCGTCCAGTGCCTTCAGATCGGCAGTGATTTCGCCGCGACGGCTTTGAAGGCGGTACTCCTCGGCGCGCGCCTTGCCGATATCGGTGCGCGCTTCATCGGCGGCTGCATCGATTTCGCGCAGGGCCTGCTCGACGACGGCGATCTTGTTGGTTCCTTCGGCCTTGTCGATCGCGGCGTTGGCAACGCCGGCGATCAGGCGCCCCATGCGAGAAAGAATGCCTTCGTTCATCATCATGTTTTCCTCCATTCGATCGGAATGCGTGGTGACACCGACATGGATTTCATAGGTTCCATGATCGGCAACGAGTTGGGCTGCGAAAATATTCAGCGGGCCGCGCGAATAGCCGGCGACGTCAAAGGGGATGGCGACGCGGCCACGCACCGTGGCAATCGTCAGATCCGCCGGCCCCTTGATGGCAAACAATTTTTCATCGAGCGGCAGCCTAGGCGGTCCGGACGGATGACCGCGGTTGGACGCAAAGTCACGCAGGCCCAGCGTGACAAGCCGCGCAGGAAGTCCAGTGCGCTCGCGGACGGTTTCATAGGCAAGTTCATGCAAAGTAACGAGATTGGCACCACCCTTTTCCGCCGCAAGCTCCTCCAGAAGCAGGAGCATGGCAGAGTAGGCGTCGAACGTTTCCTGCAAAGCCAGTTCCGCCTCCTCGCTGGGAGCGAGCCGGTAGCGTAAGGTCGAATTGTGTGTCATTGGAGCCATGCATATAACGTAAAGCACCACTTTAGTGCTTTCAAGAAGTGGTACCCTTTATTTTTGCATGCGGCGTCGATTGATTAATCCCAGATTGCAGACCTATATCGAGTTTCCGGATTTCCCTCCATATCGTGCCAAAGTGATACACTGACAAATGGCTGAACCCGCTCCGGCAGCAAATTCATCAGTCATCGACGCGGAAATGTCGCGAAAGGAAAGGCAGGGCGATCGCGAAAATGCAATATGCCTCCAACAGCTTGGGGAGCCTCGTGCAGAATCGCGCCACTCTCGGAATCTTTTTCCTCTGCCTCGGCATCTTCGTGTTCTCGCTGCAGGATGCGGTGATCAAGGCCGTGTCGGGCAATTATGCCCTGACACAGGTCGTTTCCACCCGTTGCCTTGTCTCAGTCCCGATCCTGTTGCTGCTTGTCCATTTCGAGGCGGGGCTCCGCAGCCTTTTCAGCCGTGAGTTCAAGTCGCTCGTCGGCCGCGCGGCACTGCTGCTGGTCGCCTACACCACCTATTACATGGCGTTTCCGGCACTGCCGCTCGCCGATGCGGTGGCGCTTTATTTCACGGTGCCTTTGTTCATGATCGCGCTCGCGCCCGTCATGCTTGGCGAGGCCATCGGTTGGCGCCGCATCACCGCCGTTGTCGTCGGCTTCGTCGGCGTGGTAATCATGCTAAAGCCAGGGGCAGGGCTGTTCGAACCGGCAGCGCTTCTATCTCTGTCGTCGGCCGCGACCTATGCCCTGGCCATGCTGATGGCGCGAAAGATCAGCAACGAAGCCACCGCGTCGGTCATGGCGTTCTACCAGAATGGCGTCTATCTCACGGGCGCGCTTCTGATTGCCGCTTTCTTTCACGCGACCGGCTTCCAGCAGGCCACTCACAAGTCGATCGAGTTCCTGGTCCGCCCCTGGGTCTGGCCAACTGCGAAAGACGCAATGCTGATGGCATCCTGCGGCGTGATCGCCGCGATCGGCATGACACTGCTGACCCATGCCTACCGGATTGCCAAGGCAAGCGTGGTCGCCTCGTTCGAATATACCGGCATGCTCTGGGCGCCGCTCTGGGGCTTCCTGTTTTTCGGGGAAGTGCCTTACCTGACGACGATCGCCGGCGCCTGCATGATCATCATTGCCGGTCTTTTCGCGCTCTCGTCACCGGCCGCGCAGGAGGACAGGGCAGGCGCCGTCTGACATTGTCGGGGCAGTAAATGGCCAGCTCAGGCGAAACTGAAGGTGTTGCGGCCGTTTTTCTTCGACCGGTACATGGCCGCATCTGCCTTCGCCAGCAGTTCGTCACGCCCCTTGCCATCAAGCGGGAAGCGCGCAATACCGAGACTGGTGGTGACATTGAAAGTATGGCCGCCGATCTCGACCGGCGCCGCGACCGCCTTCCGCACCCTCTCGACCACATCGACCATCTGTGCAACTTCCGGCGGCGGATCGGGCAGCAGGATGACGAACTCGTCCCCACCGAGCCGCGCGACCGTATCGGTCGCGCGCAGACAGACGGTGATCCTGGAACTGACGATCGTCAGCAGATTGTCACCAGCCTAATGGCCAAGGGTATCGTTGACCCATTTGAAATTGTCGAGATCGAGAAAGACGATCGCGACTGAACGCCCGGCTTCGTTCGCCTGCAGGATGGCCTGATCGAGACGATCCACCAGCAAGGCGCGGTTCGGCAGTCCTGTCAGCACATCATGATGCGCCATGAAGCGGACACGGTCCTCGGCCTCCTTGCGCAGGGTCACATCATGAGCGACACCGACGAGGCCCGTGATGACGCCGTTCCTGTCACGCAGCGGCGCCTTTGTCATCGAAACCCATTTCGGGCTGCCGTCCGCATAGGCATTGTGCTCCATCATGCTGAGCATCGGCTGCCCCGACTGCATGATTTGGACTTCGATATCGCGGAATTCCTGGGCGACCGGGGGTGCGAAGAGATCGAAATCCGTCTTGCCGATCAATGCTTCGACCGTAACCGCTTCTCCAGTCGCTATGAAGGACTTGTCGGCGACAACCGCTTGATTGGCGACCAGAAAACGAGAGTCGAGATCCTTGACGAAAAGCTGGTCCGGAACCTGGTTGATCAGGGCGAGCAACTGATCGCGCTCCTCCGTCACCCGCTTCAAAGCGTCGAGGCCGCTCAAAAGGTCATCACGGAAATTGTCGCGCGTCTTCAGAAGCGCCTGGATTTGATCCGCGACATCTGCCGCGGTCACGGGTTGCGGCGGCACCGCCAAGCCTGATTTTGCCTTCTGTCCTGCCACAACACCCTCCGATCCTGGCAGACGACGGTAGAACAACAAACCTACGGCGGGGTTAATGGTCAGCCGTTGATTACCAACAACTTGCGTGAAAACTGAAAGCTATCGTATTCCAAACTGTATCTCGACAGACACGAATTGCAGCCAATGCAACTTTGGAAGCCGATCGAAACGCACAAAGTTATTTGAAATCAACAGCTTGAGTTTGTTTTAACTCCAAACGGAGAGACCACTCGTTCGCATTTCCAAAAGGCGAAAGCCAAGGAACGAGGATCGGATGAACCCAAAAATGAGTCACGGCATGACCGAGACGACCTGATACATCCGTGGCCGCGGTTCGCCCAAAACAGCGAAAATCATTGATTTTCGTACCCGTTCCTCTACCTCGATTGTCAGACTGCCTCCTGGAAGAGGCCCTTCTCCAATTCCAATATTGCCCTGGGCATACCGAAATGACATGCAAGCCTGAGCGTAAGACATCAGACGGTGAAACCGGGGCTGATGACATTCTCGAAAATCCGGCGTTCCGACTGGTTTTAAGAGAAACGGCGCTCACGCTTCTGGAGATGCACGACATTGACCCGCGTGTCGTGCGCTATGTGTCGAGCATCCAGAAATGGCTGATCACCCAGGCCATTACAGGCCTTCATTTCGAGCGGAAACTCGACGCGGCGGCCCCACCATTGACGGCTTCAGCACTCATAGCCTTCTTCGATAACCAGAACCTTATGAGCAGGAACACCATCGTCGCCCATCTTGCTGAAATGCGCCGCTACGGGCTCGTCATCGATCTCGGCGGAAGCGATCGCCGGTCGCGGCCGTTACGGCTAAGCGACTATGGAGAGGAGATGATCGGCCGATGGTCGACAAGTCATCTGTCAGCGCTCGACCGGCTCGATGGTGGCACGCGTGTGTCGGCTGTTATCGGCAATCCACAGCTTCTCGCGCGCGTACAGGCGCTTACGGTTCGATCGCTCGTGTTCGATCCACGATGGTCACAGCCGCCGCTCGAAGCCGATATCTTCGTCTGCACCGAATCAGGCAGCAACATCCTGCACGAACTCATCTCCCGCATACCCCTGAAGTCATCGCATGACGGATTTGTGCCGCTTGGGAATTTTCGGGCAAGCACGGTGTCCAAGCGTCACACGCTTTCGCGCGGACACCTGCAAAGGGTTTTCAATCGGGCCAAGGATCTCGGGTTGCTCGCCTGGAGCCAATCGGAAAACAGGGGCGATCTCCATGTCTCCGAACGACTGATCCGGAGTTACGAAGCCTGGCAGGCGGTCAAGTTTCGCGCCATTGACGACGCCTATGCAAGCGCGGTTTTGCCCGAGTAGCCACGCCCCGCGTGTCCACAAGATCGGGACGTTGATCACGCGATGATATCGAAATCCGCGGCGGTCATCTTCAGCGCCTTGTCGAGCAAGGCGAACTGAACCGCTGCGCCGCTGTTACTGCCATCGGCATCGTACCAGAGCCTGCCCGTCGACTGGTCGTAGATGATCCGGTCGTTGGTGTCGTGCGCCTTAGCGCCGATGTAGAAAGCGGACACGGTGAGATCTCCCGCACTGCCGACCTTGGTGAAAATGTCGTCGTCGAGCACGATCCTGTCGTCCGCGACAACGAAATCATCGATCAGATCGATATTCGCCGATCCCAGCTTGGTGTTGAGCACAAAGGTGTCATCATCGGCGCCACCGATCAGCTTATCTATGCCAAGGCCGCCATTCAGCGTGTCGTTGCCCGCGCCGCCGGACAGCGTATTCTTGCCGGTCGTTCCGGTGATCGTGTTAACAAGTCCGTTACCGGTCCCGTTGATCGCCGCCGAGCCGAGCAGGGTGAGTTTTTCGATTGTCGTGTACCCCGCGAGTGAGCGCGTGATCGTCGAGGTGATGGTGTCGATGCCGGAACCGTCCGTCACGCTGTCGCTCTCGGCGCCAAGCACGTAGGTATCATCGCCCGCACCGCCGCTCAGTTTGTCCAAGCCCTTGCCGCCATCCAGGACGTTAGCGGCTGAATTCCCATTCAACCGATCATCGAAATCCGATCCGATCAGGTTTTTGATCGAAAGATAGGTATCGCCCAACGCGTCGTTAGTGTTGGTCACGGGGGTTACCAGGCTGGCTGTAACCCCGGCTGTTGCTCCGGCATAGGACGCCGTGTCTGTTCCAGACCCGCCATCCAGCAGATCGCCGCCAGCCCCGCCCTCAAGCACATCATTGCCGGCTGCACCTTTCAAGGTATCGACGCCGCCGAGACCCCAGAGCGTGTTGGCACTACTGTTACCGGTCAGACCATCGGCACCATAGCCACCCCTTGCATTTTCGAAATTGACGATCTGGTCGATCTCAGCAGCAATCGTCGCCGTCGTAATGGTGGCGCCGCCGAGCGTCAGAACGACGCCGGCATAGTGATCGGAATAATCGATCGTATCGATGCCGGCGCCACCGTCCAGCGTGTCATTGCCCATACCGCCGAGAATGGTGTTGGCATTTGTATCGCCAGTGATGGTATCGCCGCCGCCGGCGCCCCAGATGTCTTCGATTCCGATTAGTTTGTCGCTGGCTACACCGCCTACGGAGACCGTAGCCGCACCATTAACCAGCGTCACGGCCATGGACACCGCACCAAGATCAGAGAAAATTGCCATATCACGGCCGGCGCCGCCATCGAGCGTATCCGTTCCGACCCCACCATAAAGCCTGTCGTTTCCGCCATAGCCGCTGATCTTGTCGTTACCGGCATACCCGTAAAGCCGGTCATCTCCATT
Organism: Rhizobium sp. Leaf453; assembly: GCF_001425605.1. Taxonomy (GTDB): domain Bacteria; phylum Pseudomonadota; class Alphaproteobacteria; order Rhizobiales; family Rhizobiaceae; genus Pararhizobium. Next base: position 58,640 of record NZ_LMRG01000028.1, read on the forward strand.
GCCGCCGATGATCTTGTCGACAAAGTCGGTGCCTGAGATCGTGAACACCTCGACATTGACGATTGTGGCCCGGAGAGACGTACCTTGCCGGACCTCCGTGACAGCACCGTTGAGGGTCATGTTGATCCCCGTGGTGGCGGTATAGTCGACATAAAAACTCGCTGTGTCGTTGCCGGCGCCGCCATCGACAGAATCCTTGCCCGCGTCGATTGAGAAGCCCAGAATGTCGTCGCCCGCCAGCCCTTTCAGCGTATCGGAGCCCATATTTCCATAGAGTTCGTCATTGCCTGATGTTCCGGAGCACGTCATTGCCCGAGGCACCGCTCAGCCGCACCGCCTCGATGCCGGTGACATTCGCCGCCACGACGCCGCCGACCTTGATTGTGGTCGCTGTGAGGAAATTGCCGGTGACGACGACAGCGAGATTGCCTGTTGCATAGCCTCGGAACTGGTCCGAGCCCGATCCGCCGTCGATGGTATCGGTCTTGGCGTCAAGCCCGACAACGATATCGTCGTCACCACCGCCGGTCTTGACGCTGTTCTTACCCATACCGGCATCGAGATAATCGTCGCCCGTGCCGCCGATCAGCGTATCGTCGGCGTCACCGGAAAAGAGCGTCAGCGCCTCGACGTTCTTCAGGGTCGCGACAACAGCTGTGTCGCTCTTGATCGTCGCACCGGCGGCCAGCGATCCGGTCATGGTCACCTTCTGGCCGAAGATCGATGGCAGGAATGTCAGCGCAACCTTGTCGGTTCCCGCCCCGCCATCGATTGCATCAGATGCCACATCAGCTGTTGCGTTGATCGTGTCGTCGCCCGTGCCGCCGGAGACCTTGTCCTTGCCCGTACCGGCATTGAGGATATCGTTTCCATCGCCACCATCCAGCGTATCGTCGCCGCTTTCGCCGTTGAGCGTATCGTCACCGGCCTTGCCCGAGAGGATATCGTTACCGCCGGCCCCCGTAATCGTGTCATTGCCTGCTCCGCCACTGACATTCAGCGGGTTCGTTCCGGTCAGCGAGACATTGACCTGCTCGAAGCCAGTGAACGTGCCCAGCAGTTTGCCGGCCGCGGTCAGCTTGCTGCCATCGAACTTGATGTCGGTCAGATTCGTATAGGAGAAATTGAGGACAAGCGTATCGATGCCGCTGCCGCCATCATAGGTGCCGGCCCCGACCGGTGCAGGATAGAACGTATTGGGGGAGTAGGTCGTCATCGTCAAACGGTCAGTGCCGGCCCCGAGCGTCACCTTGTCGGTACCGGCAACCACCATCGAGACGTTATCGTCACCATTACCGGTATCGACAAGATCGATACCGTTATCGGCGCTGACGGTGTCGTCCCCCTCACCCGTCCGGATCGTATCGTTGCCCTGGCCAGTAAATATCCTGTCAGCCAGCGCACCGCCGGTAATCTTCTGGTTGCCATCGCCATAGGCGGAGATATTCAGGCGCTCGATGTTCCGGGCTTGGGCAACAGTCGCGCCGTTGATCTTGATATTTGTAACCGCCGCCAGTGCCACCTCGACGGTTCCATGGTCATAGAAACTAAACGGAAAGACTTCCAGGACGTCGATGCCCGTCCCACCGTCCAGTTGGTCGATAGTCTGGTCGATCGTTCCGTTCGACTGGACACCGACGCTCAGCGTGTCGTCACCGGCCTCGCCGTACATCTTGTCCGCGCCGATGCCGGCGACGAGATAATCGTTGCCATTGCCGCCATAGAGGATATCGGCATCAGTGGGGTTCGTATCGGTATAGGCGTCATGATCGCTTGCGATCGTATCGTTGCCATCGCCGCCGTAGAGAGTATCGGCGCCCGCTTCGCCGTTGATTTCGTCGTCTCCCGCGCCGCCCTTGACGTTATCGCTACCGGCGCCGGCATAAATCGTATCGTCGCCACTGCCGCCGTCGATTTTGTCGGCACCCGCCGCCGTGTAGATTTCATCATTGCCGCCCTCGCCATAGACAGTATCGGCACCCGTCGAGAGGCGATTGTTAACGCCGCTGTACCAGTCGTAATAACTCAGCTCGACGTCACCGTCGCCGAGATAGACCGTGTCATTGCCATCACCCGGATTGACCTCATCGCCTTGTGCTCCAGCATGGATAACATCACCACCCCCACCAGATTTGATATCCGCCGACCCGACTGTGGTGATCTTGTCACCGCCAATCCCGGTCGTCAGGGTGATCCCGGCGGTTTGCGTGAGCAAGACGGTGTTATTGCCGCTGCCGAGTTTCACGTCATAATAAATCTCGACGTTCTTGATCTTGCCGAAACTGCCGAGGCTGACGCTGGCGCCATTGGTCAGCGTGATATCATTGGTGGCGCCGGAAATATCGAACGAAGCCGTGTCGATGCCCGTACCGCCATCAATATCCTGGATACCGGTGCCGCCATCGAGGGAATCATTGCCACCCATGCCGCGCAACGTGTCATTGCCGCCGGCACCCACGAGAGAGTCGTCCAGAGCGCCGCCGGTCAGAAAGTCATTGCCACCGCCGGCGCGGAAGATCACACGCTCGATATTGCTGATCGCGACTGTCAGCGCCTCGTCGACCTTGACATTGGTAACTGGGCCGAGCGTGAAGAAGATGTTGTTGTTGAGGATCGCGGAGTAGTCGATCCGCAGCAGGTCGATACCCGCGCCGCCATCGGCGATGTCACCGGTGTCAGGGGACTGGAAGCGCAACTCGTCGTCGCCATTGCCACCACGCAGCGTGTCGTGGCCGATCAGCCCGACGAAACCCCAGGGAATGCTCTGGACGTCGGTGAGGACGTCGTTGCCATCACCGCCATCGATGTCGTCGCTGCCGACGCCCCCGTCGATATAGTCGTTGCCCTTGCCGCCCTTGAGATTATCGTCACCTTCGTTGCCGAAAATCGTCTCGTCACCGCTGCCGCCCACGACAATGTCGTTGGTGTTGTCGCCAATATACTGGAGACCATTCCATTTGCCGGCCATAGCGTCACTCCCAGATGAAATCGGCCCTCGAAGGCACTGTCGCAAAGAGATTTTTTGAAATCATTCCGGCGCACCGTCGCGCAGCCCGCTCAAGCTTTGAAAGCATGGCGAAGGGGGCCTTCCCGCGCAACTCTCGAAACTCATAGGTCGCTTTGATTTTCGGCTTTTCATGGTATTATTTTAGCATATTCTTTTTCCTGTAAACTCAGCTCGCGGCACACGATCGGACACTGAGCATCATGGGTGGAAATGCGGTTAGTCAGGCGTTGCAACTTGCCGATGATGCATTGATGGCGGCCACCCCGCAGGACGCGAGCATCCGTTTCTTTCGAGCCGCCAGCCGGATGGGCGCAACCTACCTCCAGACCCGTCTCTATCGACGGCCGATGGCACGGCTCACTCCGGAGGCGCACTGGGCGGCGGGTGGCGTGATCATCCGCATGTCGCCGGAACGCTGGCCCGGAAGCAGCGCCTTCAATTATATCTGTTTCGAGTGCAATCCACTCGTCTCCGCCATCCGTGAAAATCGCACACGCTACCGCTTTTCAGATTTTGCTCCGCATGACGCTCCCGCGTACCGAGCCTATTGGGAAGCCCTCGGCGAGGCGGATATTGCTGATGCCCATTGTGCAACATCCTACGGAAGCAAGGGGGTTATCGCCTCCCTTCATCTCGGTTTTGGCGACCGCAATATAGGAGCCGACATGGAGCGGGCCGTGCAAATGGCCGGCTTGATCCTCACGGAGCGGTTGATGGACTTTTCCGGCAGCCTCAAGGACGATATCCCGCATCTCAGCGACCGCGAAAGGGATTGCCTGGCGTTTCTGGCCGATGGCAGACAAGATAGGGAGATCGCCGACCTGCTTGGTATTACGGAAACGACGGTACGATTTCACGTCGACAACGCCCGCAGGAAACTCGGAGCCAGAAACCGCACTCAGGCTATCGCGCGGGTGGCAAATCTCCGATGGCTCTAACCATCAGGCAAGGTTCGGCCGCTACAGAATACCCCACGCCCTGAACCGCCCCCGTCCCGTCATCTCCCTGAGACCCAGTTCACCGACGATGCGCCGTGCGGCCTGCGGTGTCACATCGAGAACATCGGCAACCATCCCGGCCGAGACGAGAGGGCGAGCCATGACGAGGTCGATCAGTTCCGGCAGTTTGGAAGATGCCCGTCTGCCTTGAAGCTTACGTTCCATCATGGTTCTTGCCAGTGCCAGCCGGTCATGTTCCTTCAGTCCCGCCTCGGCAGCAGCGATAAAACCATGCGCAATGGCGACAAGTCGATTTTCGCGATCACGATGACGTCGCCGATCGACCGAAATGGATTTGAGACCGAGATTGACGGTGGGTAGGTGGGGGCCGGTCGCAACACCGAACTGCCGCAGGACGGATGCCGCCAGCAATCGACCGAGCCATGGCGCATGCTGCAGCACCGCCAGTTCATTCCACGCATCCAGAGCAACGGCGGCCTGGAGCACCGGCGGAAATTCCTGCGTATGACGCAGTACGTTACGCCACTCTTCGAGCCGCTCGTCCTCATCCCAATCTGGTTCGTACACCAGAGGATCCCGGTCATCAGCACCCGTTCCACGGTTTTGCGCTTTAGCGGCTGCTATCGCAGCATCCGACCGAGCAAGCACTGCGTCAATCGCTGCCATCTCAACGCCAAAGGCATCGTCCAAATCTGTTTCGTTTTCCTGCTCTCGATTTGCGAGTGATCCCATGTTCCCCTCGGCAATGTTACGGCGGCAGCCAGCATCATCGATTGCCCTGACGGTGCCACCACGCAAGCTGCGCAAGCCCTCTCCGCTGAGCGCCCAATTGACCGGCTGGGTCACGATGCGCCGACGAGTCCGCAGCACATCTCGCGCGATGGTCAGTTCATGCGTTGGCGCGCGAACATCGTGACCTGCGTCGTGCAAGGCAAGGTCTTCCAGATGGACAAATTCGCCGTCGACCCATAGTGATGCACAGGCGTCGGTAAAGTGCATCCGCTCAATGAATCCCGCGCCGATCAATGAACGCGCGATGCGCTCATCAAGCCGGACAAGCGCATTTCCGGCCTCGGAAATAGGTCTCAGCAAGCTATTGATGGTGATTTTAGACAGATCGTAACGCATTGATTTTATGCTAAATGAAGATCCATACGAACTCTATAGTGAAGTTTGTGTTCTTCACTCGGGATGCCATTATCCGGGGCATTGGTCGCTGAAGCGATATGTCGCTGAGTGTGACGAATCTAGCACCAAAGGCTCGGGATTTCGACCCCGAAACTTACCCTGTAAAATCGTATGTCAGTTCCAACTGATATGTGGATTGGCCGATCTCCACTCATGGAACCACAGACTCGAACCAAGTTTGTCTCAGTGAGAGCGAGGCGAGGGTGGGCCGCCAGTTTCCTCGAAAATTTTTCGGGCGGCAGCACCGGTCAGGCGCCTTCAATTCCACACTCACCGCCGAAATTCACATGCGCTGCTACCCCAATTCCCTAGCGCGGAATAAACTCGATGATCAGAGATTTGAGTTCAACCTCGCGAACACGCCGCGCTGCCTCATCGGGACTGACCCAATCGATACGGCGATCGCCCTTTTCCTTGAATTTCTGGACGATCTCTTTTGCTTCGATCTGAAAAACATCAACAATGCAAGGCACGACCTCGCCGTTATCGAGGGTCTTCAGATAGGTGTAGCTTCCGACCGCCTTCTTCCGAACCGCACCCCGAACTCCGGCCTCCTGCAGGGCTTCGATTGCGGCAGCTTCGTAAAGTTCCTTGTTCTTCATCGGCCACCCTTTCGGAATGACCCATCGACCACTCTCCCGCGACGTGACTACCAGTATTTCGATCTCACCGGTCTCCGGCAACATGCGATAGCAAAGGGCGGCCACCTGCTGCCGGAACGAACCGGAGAATAATGATTCCGGTGCTGCCGCGAGTTGCTGCAGCAATGTTTTCGGGCGTGCGCCCCTATCTTTTTTTAAGCTGCCCAAAAGCAATATGACCTGTTGTCCTGCGAGGATACGTAGAGTCGCACGGATCCGTTTCAAACGCGTGTAGTTGAAATCACTTGAATATATGAAGAGACTGCTTAGCCATCCTTGCGTCGATCGTCCAGCGTTCCGTTCGAAACACACATCGGCATGCTCCGGCTATCCGCAAAGTAACAGCTGTTACTTTTTGTTTCGCCGCTCAAGAGAGACCTGCGAAATAAGCGCCAAACCAAAACGTCTTCAATTCACATGCTGATTTCCCTTCCGAAACCGCACACTCCACCGTCCCCTGGTTAAACCCGCGACTGGCGAAGTGCGCGCCCCCATTTTGCATCATACCCAGAATGTCCGAACAGCGCGCAGCTACTCGATGGCAAAAGTAACAGCTGTTACTCTTCATGAGATGCCGTACCGACCATCGGCGAGACCGAAGAGGCTACGCTCGAGATTCAGCTGCCCTTCAACCGCGCGGTCGACCATTGCGCGGAAGTACCCTCCAGGTTTTGAAATTTGCTCGGGGTCTCGGATCGATTTTTCGAGGACAGTCGCCAGGATTGCCGCAGCCGCATAGAGGCCAACACGCCTTTGGCCGTCAGCCCAACCGGCTTCTGATAGCCCTATCATCCGCCGCAAGGTCTCCCCAGAGCGCCCGAGTGCAGACCAGGTGTCGAATTGTGTGGCGATCATTGCTTGAGTTTCGGGGCATGCTGCCTGAATTAGTCCAACCGACACCGAACCCAGAACATCCCCCTGGATAGACGCAACCGTGCGATCACCAACCACAGTTTGAGCTTGTCTTGCTGATCCGGGTTCGACACGCTTTTTTTCAGGAGCGTCTTTGACCTCGTAGCGGTCGGGTTGTTTTATGTCCCGCTCGTTAGAGCGGGTCCATGTTTTCTTACTTTCAGTTAAAGGTTCTTGGGTTGTATTAATATAAGGCATGACATGATTGTCACCCTCGCATGTCAAATTAAACGCATGATGCATATCTTCCAGTGAGGACGCAGTCTTTCTGTGTAGGTCTCCAATGGCCTGCGCCCGCTGAGCCGGCGCCGAGCCCTGATCCAGGATCGCCGCTAGTTCACTTCTCGTCTCCAGAGTCTCGTCCGGGAATGCTGCGCACATGTCCTCGATCGCCCGCGAAAGTCTTGCGATATCCCGTCTGGCGGCAAGTTCTTCACTCAGGCGCTTCTGATACTGATCGACGGCAATCTTCAGTTCGTCAGCGCGCACCCGCGCCGGTGTGAAGTCAATCCCAAATCCAGCAACCACCTCACCGCTGTCATTGCGATAGACAAACCGACGCCCTGTCGAGCTGTCTCGATACGCTGCAATACCCGCCTCAACCAACCTGCGGATACAGCGGATCACCGTCCGCTCCGAGCGCATTGTGTACTCTGCGAGCTTGGCGTTCGAAATCGCAACGACGGGCCGTCCACTGCCCTTCCAGTCTTCCGCGCGAGACAGTCCGAGCAGAATATCCATGACGTGATAGGTCGTCCCGTCAATGCCCAGAACGGGGGCTGCTTTCTTCAACAGCAAGGCGATTTCCGATTTGCCGATATCAGGCACGTCGTTTGCCATCGCCAGTCGCGCGCTCGCGACAATTCCAGGGGTAACGCGTCTGAACGACGCCACCGAAGCTTCTTGGGTCATAGCTATCCCGCTGCGGATCCAAGGATGCGCAGTTCCAATCATTCGATTTCGCGGTAGCCAGCGGGTTCGGGGCGCAAAAAAACGCTCTCTGCCTGTAACAGAGGCTTGATTAACACACTCGTCCGTCTTAGAATCAGATCGTTACAGCTGATGTTGACGGTTCAATTTGGCCCGTTGGCTCGTGGTTCAAGGGTCTACCGATTGCAGTCGATGGACCCTTTTCCATTTCTGGTGACTATGTCATCCCAGAACCCTTTCCCTGTTTTTGTTGAAACTCCTCCACGAGTTCAGGCAGCCGTTGCAGCAGCCAGCCTGATAGACCGGGAAGGCGATTGTCCGGAATGGAAATCCGTGTGGCGTTTTCAGTCCGCTTCGCAGCAATGATCACGCCGCCCGCGACGGAAACTTCAACCACGTCCGGTTTCCGCCGTGCCGATTGGTCAAAGGATTCCAAAACCAGATTGAAACGCTGATCACTCGAGCTTTTCGACCAGAGATCGGCGGACAACAGATCTTCGAGTATCTCCGACTGTCGTGCGCTCAGCTTCCGATCCTGGATCAGGGCGCCCAGCTTCTCCCAATTGGGTCGACCAACGGAAGAGGCCGGCCCGATCCGTCGGATCAGGGCATCCGGGATCAGCGAGGCCGTATTCGTCAGAATGGAAATATAGGCGAGACGCTGACCTTCCTTCCGCCCAAGAGCGTCCGATATCGTCTCCCTGGAATATCCACGCTCTTTCAGCGTCAGCGCAAACAGCGCTTGCTCGATGAAGGACAGGTTGAGGCGCTCGGAGTTTTCGATGCCCTGCGAGACAACCAGTTCCTCGTCGCTCAAGTCACGGATGATTGCCTTGACCGGTCGATTGAGAATTTGGCAGGCGCGCAAGCGACGATGACCGTAGGCAGCCTGGTAGTGATCCGGCTTGCCGGCCAGCGGCCGGACAAGGATGGGTAACTTCTGCCCGGTCTCCCTGAGACCATCGACGAAAGCCTGAAAACCTTTGTCGCCTTCGATATCGAGACGATCATTCACAAAGGATGGAATGATCTTGTCCGGATCGAGTTCGACAATCGATTCAGAGGACAAAAGCTGCTGATGAAGCCGTTGATTTTCATCTTCGATCGACACGAAAGCGCGATCCATCGATTTGACGGCGCCGGAGCCGACGCGTCTTTTCTCCGCTTCAGAAGAAGTGGTGGCTGTCTGCCGGTTCAACGCCTCGGGATCGACGTTGGCAAACAGGGTTTTCATGCGCTGGTTTCGTTCTCTCGGATTGACCATTATCGACCCCACACGTCCTTGATGTGATGGAAGATTTCGCGGTTGACAGAGTCAACGGACTCAAGTGCGCGGCTCAAAGTGTCACGCCCGACGCTTCCCCTCGTGAGTTCGTAAAGACTTTTCTTCTCAAGACCCGCGCTGGCGATCGCGGTGGTCTCGACGACCGCCGGAGCAAGCACATCTTCCTTGAACAGCGACCGCAACAGCGTCACCACATTCACCTGCGGGCCGTCATTCGGATTGTGGCGCGTGATGACGTAGCGGATGAAATCGTGACTGAGCGTACCGCCGCGTTCTTCGATCACGCCCATGAGATCACTCATCATCGCCAGAAACTGATTCATGCTCGCCACATCGATCATCGCAGGGTGAATGGTGATCAGCAGACCGGTGGCGGCGCAAAGAGCGCCAAGGGTGAGATAACCAAGCTGGGGCGGCGCATCGATCAGTACGACGTCATAGTCCGCCTCGACTTCGCCGATGACGGCCGCCAGTCGCCGGAAGAAAATCTTGTCGCCACGGCCATATCCGTCGGCGATCGCCTGCGGCGTCTCGTGCTCGTATTCCATCAGTTCCAGGTTCGCCGGGATAAGATCGATCCCTTCGAAATAGGTTTTTCGGATCACTTCGCGAACCGGCCTGCGGCGATCATCATAGCGGATGGCGGCATAGACGGTTTCGTTCTCATCGACGTCGAATTCCGGCTGATAGCCGAACATCGCGGACAGTGACGCTTGAGGATCGAGGTCGATAGCAAGGACGCGCAGTCCCTGGATCGCCAAGTAATGGGCCAGATGAAGCGTTGTCGTTGTCTTGGCGGAGCCACCCTTGAAGTTGGCGACGGCAATGACCTGAAGCTTTTCACCTTCACGGCGACGCGGAAGAAAGTCCAGCGCGTCAGCGGGACGCTTTAGCGCCAGATGTTCCCTGATCTGGTTAATCTGCGAAAGCGTGTAGATTCGGCGGCCATTTTCGAGCCGCTCGGGTATCGCGCTTTCTCCGTCCAGCGACATTTGCCGCAGCGTCGATTCCGCGATACCAAGCATTGCGGCAACGTCGCGCGAGGTAAATGTCTTGAGGGACTTCGCAATCTCCGGTTCGTAAAGGCGTTCGCGGATCGACTGGAGTTGAGCGGACAGCAGTTGCGACTGCCGGCTGATCTTCGTTGCCGAAGACTCCGCAGGTTCGATAGGTCGCTGGTTCGCTCTCATTTTCCCTCACGACGGTTTTTCCGTGATCGTCAGTGATTTTCCGTCGAGTGACAATTGACCGATTCCCAATTTTCGTCAAACGATACCGTCACACAACCATTCGTAAAGAGAGGCATTATTCTCAGCGACGGCTTCTCGGATTATTCATTTTGCTGATGAAAATCATATAGTTAAAATGTATATTCGCATCGCTTCACACCCTCCATCGCACGCGATGAATCCCACAGGATTTTGACTCATTTGGAGACGTTTTTCCGCTTCCCCACCTTTGAAAAGACCCAAGCAGCGCGATTCGATCCATTCAACCGAAATATGCATGCGATTCGCATCCCCCTGCAGGGTGCAGATGGCAGTCGTTCCATCACCAACATGAATCAATGACGTCGGATCGATTCATAAGTCTCGTTGGACGTCCGCCGCTGAATTTCCGATTCTTGCGGCATGATCAAGCAACCCTACCATCTCTATATCGAACGCGCTGACGCCTCAAAAAACATGGCACGCTATTACGCCATGGAAATCTCCGCGACCCTGTTCGGGGAAGTCTGCCTCACCCGCTTCTGGGGAAGGATCGGCAAGCGCGGACAGAGCAAATCGCACCACTTCTCCCAGGAAAAAGAAGCGGTGGACCTCTTCCTTTATCTCACGCGCCGCAAGCGCGCACGAGGGTATCGACCCTGTAAAAAGCTTAATTTGGTAACGGCCTGAGCGCCACCGCAGATCAAACTGTTCCATCACGAATGCAGGCCGGGAAAACGCCGAAAACCGGCGAAAACCGGCATAAAATAGTAAATTTTGCCAAGTTCGTGCATGCGCATCTCCCTGCGGGGGTCAGGGAATTTCTGCAAAAACAGGTCACTGGAAAGGGGCGATTAACCTTTATTTTCTATTGAAGAAGGGTGTGCCCATTGCCCGTGAATTTTGAGTGAGCAGGTGAATATGCGTCTTTCCCGAACGAACTTTTCAAACGGCTTCGATAACTCGGGAGAACACCCCGCCGATCCGGAAAACCAGCAGGCAAGGACAGAATTACAGCGCCGCATCTATGGCGCGCCGCATGCAAACCATATCGAAGTTTCCTCTCATACCGGTGCCGACACCGACGCGATGGCCGCGAGCGAAATCGAAGGAAGGGATGATGCCCCGGTCTGGCAAAGTGCCTTCGTTCTGGGTCCGAACGTCCGCTTCACCCGCACGCCGGAAAGCGTTTATTCCAAGCGTCCGGGGTCCGGGCAAAAGGAGGAGCCAGCGGCTTTGGTTACCTCTGTCGAGGAACAGCCAGAAGTCGTCGAAGCCGCTCCAACGCCTGAGGCTCCCGCAATCGACGATGCAATGCCGGCCTATGGCATCCAGGCCCTGTCGCTGCGTCTGATGCGCGAGATGAGTGCTGTCGCGGCGGCGCGTATGGAGAAGACCATTCCGGGCTATCAGCCGCCCGCCTCAGCCGACGTCGATCTTGCCTGCTTCCCCACGGAACAGACGGCCATCGAAGAGCCTGTCAATTCGGCCGCACCGATGGCTGTCGAGCCACAGCCTGTATTTTCGTTCCATGTTTCCGACCAGGTTTTCTGGGACGCGATGGACATGGACGCCGATCTGGACGTGCTGGCTCCAACAGTTTCCTGGAAAGCGCCCGAGGTCGAAATCGCGGCCAATTCCGTGACAGCCCTTTACCGCGAGATCGGCATCAGGCCGGCTGGCGCATCGGCCGGCACGATACCGGCGCCGAAGCTTTCGCTGCCGACCGCGCCTGTGTTGAAAGCGCCGATACGGGCCGCAAGAGAGGTAAAGTCATCTGCGTCAGCTCCTGCAACGGCAAGACCGGCGCTCCAACCAAAACCGCCCGTCGTCCCCGCATTGGCAGCCCCGATTTTACCCGCGACAGTCTTGCCGACGCCCACCTTGCCGGTTCCGGCCGTTGTGGCAACGCCGGTTCAGATTCAAACCCCGCTACCGGTCGCTCGTATCGAAACGCCGGCAATGATCACCGAGGCGCATCTCGCAATTTCGGACGGTGAATATGTCTTCCCGCCAGTCGATTTGCTTCAGGAGCCAGGCTTCCAAGAAACGACAATTATCACCCAGGAGGCACTGGAGCAGAGCGCCGGCCTTCTCGAAAGCGTGCTGGAGGATTTCGGCGTTCGCGGCGAGATCATCGATGTTCGTCCGGGTCCGGTCGTGACGCTCTATGAATTCGAGCCAGCGCCGGGCGTGAAGTCATCGCGCGTCATCGGTCTTTCCGACGATATCGCCCGTTCTATGTCGGCACTTTCGGCACGTGTCGCAGTGGTTCCCGGCCGTAATGTGATTGGTATCGAACTGCCGAATCCGGTGCGCGAAACTGTCTATTTCCGCGAACTGATCGAGTCGGAAAACTACGGCGAAACCCGCTTCAAGCTGGCGCTGTGCCTCGGCAAGACGATCGGTGGCGAACCTGTTGTCGCCGAACTCGCAAAGATGCCGCATCTGCTGGTCGCCGGCACCACCGGTTCGGGAAAGTCCGTGGCCATCAACACGATGATCCTCTCGCTGCTCTATCGGCTGAAGCCGGAAGAATGCCGCCTGATCATGGTCGATCCGAAGATGCTCGAGCTCTCTGTCTACGACGGTATCCCGCATCTCCTGACACCGGTCGTGACTGACCCGAAGAAGGCCGTGATGGCGCTGAAATGGGCCGTGCGCGAGATGGAAGACCGCTATCGCAAGATGTCGCGGCTTGGCGTACGCAATATCGACGGCTTCAATGCACGCGCGGCAACCGCCCGCGCCAAGGGCGAGACCATCCTTTGCAGCGTGCAGACCGGTTTCGACCGCTCGACGGGGGAACCTGTCTACGAGCAGGAGGAAATGGACCTCGCTCCGATGCCGTATATCGTCATCATCGTCGACGAGATGGCCGACCTGATGATGGTTGCCGGCAAGGAGATCGAAGGTGCCATCCAGCGGTTGGCGCAGATGGCCCGCGCCGCCGGTATCCATCTGATCATGGCGACACAGCGCCCCTCGGTCGATGTCATCACTGGCACGATCAAGGCCAACTTCCCGACCCGTATCTCCTTCCAGGTGACCTCGAAGATCGACAGCCGCACGATCCTGGGCGAACAGGGCGCGGAACACCTGCTGGGGCAGGGAGACATGCTGCATATGGTCGGCGGCGGCCGCATCGCCCGTGTACATGGTCCCTTCGTTTCCGACGAGGAAGTCGAGAAGGTCGTTGCCCATCTGAAGACACAGGGACGACCGGAATATCTCGGCACGGTCACCGAAGATGCAGAAGAAGCAGAAGAAGCGGTCGAGGAAGATGGCGCCGTGTTCGACAAGGGTTCGATGGCCGAGGAAGACGGCAACGACCTCTACGACAAGGCGGTCAAGGTCGTCCTGCGCGACAAGAAATGCTCGACCTCCTATATCCAGCGCCGGCTGTCGATCGGCTACAACAAGGCCGCCTCGCTGGTGGAGCGGATGGAGCGGGAAGGGCTGGTCGGTGCCGCCAACCATGTCGGCAAGCGCGCGATCCTGTCCGGTGGGCGTGAGAGCGTGGAACTGCCAGTCGGCGACGACGAGTAAACTTCAATCAGCGTTATCAATTATTTCGGGGGCCTTGCGCCCCCGATTTGCGTTTTGCCCACAGCCATCATCCGGCCGGAAACAGCGCGGCCCGATAAAATTCGAATTTCCATCTTGTAATTATATAGGACTCCTATATATAAGACGCATGGAAACGCCGAAAAACCCACTCTCGATCAACTACCGAATACGCGAAGGCCTGTCGCGCGTCGGCATGGCCATGCGCATTGACGAATGGAACAAGGCCAAGGCGACCGGGCTCAATCCGACGCAGCTTGCCATTCTCACGCTGCTGGAAGGGCGCGATGAAGACGGGCTTGGCGTCAAGGAGATTGCCGCCCATCTCGGTGTGTCGCAGCCGACCGCGACGGACTCGATCAATGCGCTGGAGCGCAAGCAACTGATCGAAAAGCGCCAAGGCCCAAACGACAAGCGTGCCGTCCGCGTTGCGCTGACAGACGAGGGGCTTTCAGTCTTGAAGGAAGCCGGCGACGAGAACGGCCTCGCGGAACAGGCAGTCGGATCGCTGGATGCGGACACGCAGGAGACCCTGCTTGTCAGCCTCGTCACGATGATCCGCCAGCTGCAGGAAGCGGGAGCAATCCCGGTTCAGCGCATTTGTGTCAGCTGTCAGTATTTCGCGCCGAATGTCCATCCGGATCCGGCGCGGCCGCATCATTGCAAATTCGTGGACGAGGCCTTCGGCCAGCGGGAACTCCGCATCGATTGCCGCGATCATCTTGAAGCCGATCCCGCATTCCGGGCTGCCACCTGGAACGCATTTCAACCGGGATAATCCCAAACCCTCCAGGCAGGAAAGGAACACAATATCATGTTCAGGACACTGTTGACCGGCGCGTTCATCGCCGGAACGGCATCGCTTTGGCTGTCGACAGCCTCAGCCCACTCCGTCAAGGCGGAACCGAAGGACGCGGTCAATGCCTCCTTTGACATCATCGAAACGACGATCGCGACGAAGGGCGACAGTGCCGTCTTCACCACGCGCGTGCGCGGCGAGGCCGGCAAGGACAAGCCGGATGCGACCGGCAAGTTCGAAGGGGCCAGCGTTTATGCCTATGTCTGGCCGACGAGCCTCGACAGCGGCGACATCGGTTTCGACAAGGCGCAGGGCATCGTCGCGCTCGCCGTCACTTTCCACCCAGATTTCGACGATGCGGCCAAGGGCGGCAAGAACCGCCATGTCTGGCATCCGCATTGGGTGGTGCTCGCCAAGGACGCAGCCTGCGGCGCTGGCCTGAAGGTCGTCGATATCCCGGAAGGCGCCAAGCCGAAAGTGCCGGAAACCTGGCCGGGCGTTCCGTTGCTGATCGACAGCCCTGAATACCCGACCACTTTCAAGGGCGACACGGTGGATGTGGAAATCCCGCTGTCGCTGATCGGCGGCCTTGCCGGTGTCTCCTATGACGGCGTGACCGCCGGCCTCAAGGTCAACGGAAACCTGCATGCACCGCTGCTGTGCGTCAGTAATGTCTTCAAGGTCGCCTCTGGCGATCTGAGCCTGCCCGGCAAGGTCATGCCGGCCAAGTAAACCAAGCGCCGGTCCGGAGACTGCCATCCCCGGACCGGCAAATTCCTCCCCTCCAGGCAAATGAAAGGAAAGAACATGACAAGGATTACTCTCATCGACCCGCAAAACGCAACCGGTACGACCGGCGCACAGCTTGCGGAGATCAAGGCAGCGTTCGGCGTCGTGCCGAACATGTTCAAGGCCGTGGCCAATTCCCCGGCGGCTCTCACCAGCATGTGGGGTTCGTTCGGTGCGCTCGGCGGCGGCCGGCTCGGTGCCAAGCTCGGCGAGCAGATCGCCGTTGCGATTGCTGACCGCAATGCCTGCCACTATTGCCTCGCCGCCCATACGGGCCTTGGCCGCAAGGCAGGCGCCACCGCCGAAGAAATGGCCGAGGCGCAGGCCGGCCGCTCGGCGGACCCGCGCATCGAAGCCGCGCTGCAGTTCGCCATCAAGGTGGTGGAGACACGCGCAGGTGTGACCGCTGACGACGTGGAAGCCTTGCGGGCAGCCGGGTTCGATGACGGTGAAATCGTCGAGATCATCGCCCACATCGCTCTCAATCTCTTCACCAATTACATCAATGTCGCGCTGAATGTCCCGGTTGATTTTCCCGACGTGAAGCTGACGCGCGCGGCCTGACCGCGCACGGGCGGGCGGCTTTCAAAGCTGCTCGCCCCCTTGAAAGGATCAGACATGTCTACTTCATCTCTCCCAGTCGCCCCGGAACTGGCTGTCAGCCAGTGGTTCAATACGCCAACCCCGCTGACGCTGGCCGGCCTTCGTGGCCGCCCGGTCTTTCTCCACAGCTTCCAGCTTCTCTGCCCGGGCTGTGTTTCGCAAGCCATCCCGCAGGTCCAGCGCCTTGAGCGTGTCTTCGCCCAAAGCGACCTGCAAATCATCGGGCTCCACACGGTGTTCGAACATCACGCGGCCATGACGCCGGTCACACTGCAGGCTTTCCTCCATGAATATCGGCTGCGATCCCCGGTTGGTGTCGATCTCGCGGAAGACGGCTCGAACATTCCGGTGACCATGCGGCGCTACGGGCTGCGCGGGACGCCCTCGTCCGTGCTGATTGGCCGGGATGGAACGATCCTGCACCAGATCTTCGGCGTCGAGGACGACATTGCGCTTGGCGCAAGGGTGGCCATGGCGCTTGCCGCTCCGCTTCCGGAACGCGCAGACCAGCCAGCCGGCGATGACGGCTGTGCCGATGGTCGCTGTGCCATCCCGGACGCGGCAGCATGAGGACGTCATGACCCGCATTCCCTTGCTCAGCCTGCGTATCGGCGATGTCGCACCACTGGGGCCAAAGCATGTCCCGAGCGGCATCGTCAAATCCGCGGTCGACGGTCCACTCACCCTGTCGGAAACCGGATTTTCCGGCGACCGGCAGGGCGATACGGTACGCCACGGCGGACCCGGAAAGGCTGTGCACCACTATCCGCTCGATCATTACCCAGAGTGGCGACGCGATTTCGGCGCGCTTCCGCAATTCGCCTCTCCCGGCGCCTTCGGAGAGAATATTTCCGCCCTTGGCCTGACCGAGGACACTGTTGCCATCGGCGACGTCTTCGCGCTCGGCACCGCCGTCGTCGAAGTCAGCCAGGGCCGACAGCCGTGCTGGAAGCTCAATGCACGCTTCGACCGATCGGACATGGCGCGACAGGTGCAGGCGACGGGTAGGACAGGGTGGTATTATCGCGTCCTGACGCCGGGTGTGGTTACCCCCGAGGATGACCTGACGCTGGTGGAGCGACGCTCGCCGGGCTGGACACTGAAGCGCATCTGGCGCGCATTCTACGTCGATACGCTCAACCGGACGGAACTGGCCGGCATTGCAGCCCTCGACCGCCTCGCCGAAGGCTGGCGCACACATGCCACGCGGCGGTTGGAAAGCAATCGGGTCGAGGATTGGTCAAAACGTCTGGACGGGGCGCAATGATCTATTCGTCAGAGGCGGCCAATGGGTCGCGGCCGGTGGTGCTGACATGCTCCATGCGCCGGGCAAATTCCCGCCGCAACGCGCGCCGCAACTCGGCCGCTTCATTACGGCGAACTTCGACGGGATCGTGACATTCGAGTTGAGGAACGGCGACCGGGCGGCCGGTATCATCGACGGCGACCATGGTGAAATAGCATGAATTGGTGTGGCGCCTCGTGCCGGACCGGATGTTTTCCGCCTCCACCCGGATACCCACCTCCATCGAAGTGCGGCCGGTATGGTTGATGGCCGCCCGGAAGGTGACGAGCTCCCCGACATTGATCGGCTCCTTGAACACGACCTGATCGACGGACAGTGTCACGGCATATTGCTTGGAATAGCGGGACGCGCAGGAGAAGGCGACACGGTCGAGCAGATTGAGCAGCGCGCCGCCATGAACCTTGCCGCTGAAATTCGCCATATCGGGTGTCATCAGAACCGTCATTTCGAGATGGCGGGATTTGGACTCGGTGTTTTCCATGTGCCTGCTTTCGTTCCCCGATATCAGCCGCCGGACTGCGGCGCCAATCTAACCTGACATCCCCCGGGCAACGGTTCAACGCCTTCCGCGGCACTGATCCCGGCTTTCAACTGCGCGAGGTCATCCAGACCCCGACAAGGGTGACCACCAGACCGACAAACATCGCCGCCGTCAGCGGCTCGGAAAACAGCGCCCCGGCCCAGAGCATCGTCACCGGTGGGCTGAGATAGATCGCCGCGCTGACCTTGGCGACCGGAAACAGCCGAAGGCTGGTGTAGTAGACGGCATAGGCGAGAAAGGTGGCGAAAAACACCAGCCAGACCATGCCCACGGCGAAAGCCGTCGTCATCGGCGGCACAATATTGCCCTGCCAAAGCGCGCAGAGGCCGAACAATACCGAGCCCGTGAGTGTCTGGATGCACAGGCTCTGGTGAACCGGCATATGCCGCACCTGCCGCCTTTTGTGAAGAACCGACGCAACCGCGAAGACGAGCATCGACCCAACCGTCAGCCCATAGGCCCAGAGCGGCGCCGTGCCGAAGCTCAGGCTGTCGAAAGAGACAACCAGCACACCGGCGACGGCAATCGCCGTTCCCAACCACTGCCGGCGTGTCAGGCGCTCGCCAAGCATCGGCTGTGACAGGCCGGCAATGGCCAGCGGCAGGAGGTCGGAGATCAGCGCAACCAGCCCGGTCGGCACGCGCTGCTCGATCGCCAGCGCGAAACCGCCGAGATAGAGAAACACAGCCATCACGCCGAACAGCATCTGGTCGCCGATCATCCGCAAGCTGATCTTCGGGCCGATGGCAAGAGCAAACGGCAGGAGGATCAGGCCGGAGAGCAGCGTGCGCCAGAACAGAACCAGCACGACACTCGCCTCTTCGCTCGCATAGCGGATGCCGACGAAGCCGGAACTCCAGCCGATGATCAGCAGCGTCGCGAGCAGTGGCCACAGAAACCTGTTGCGAGAAAGGGATGAGGTAAGCGGCAGGTCAGTCATGGGAGGCCTGGAAGATGACGAGAACGTTGACCACCGGATATCGGCATTACCGACACGACGCACATGACAAATTTCGATGAAACCATGACATTTGCAGAAACTTTGTCATGCATTCTGTATTGCGTGGTATCAAGTGTCGTCAACGCAAGAGGACTGGCTAAGCATGGAAGAACTGAAAAATCGGCGCCTGGAGATCGATGCCCTGCGAACGCTCTGCGCAATCCGCCAGCAGGGTGGGGTGACGCGCGCCGCGAGCGCGCTTGGCCTTTCCCAATCCGCCGTCAGCCACAAGATCAGGCGGCTGGAGGAAAACCTCGATTGCGAGCTGCTCGGCCGCCGCACCGGTGCGCCGATGTTCACCTCGGCTGGCGAGGATCTGCTCGATTACGCCGGGCGCATTCTCGGCCTGCACGACGAAGCGCTTCTGAGCCTCTCAAAGACGCCGCTCGCCGGCCGTCTGGATCTCGGGCTGACGGAAGATACTGCGTGCAGCGATCTCGCCCGCATCCTCGGCCGGTTCAAACGCCTGCATCCCAACGTTTCCGTCCGTACCCGGGTGCGGATGAGCCTCGTCCTGCGCACCATGCTGGACCGCGGCGAACTCAATGCCGCGATCATCCAGGTCTTCGCGCATGAAGTGCGCCCCACAGACGCCGTGCTATTCCGGGAAAACCTCCATTGGGTCAAACATCCGGACCTGCCGCTGCCGCAGAGCGGCCCGATCCCCTTCCTGTCATTCGACGATGAATGCTTCTACCGGCAATGGGCGCTCGATATCGGCCAAGATGACGACGTGGTCCTCGAAACCGTCTTTGAATGCTCGAGCGCCGCCGGCATCGTCGCGGCCACGAATGCGGCGATGGGCGTAGCACTGCTGAGCGACCGGCACCTGCGCGGCGATATGCAAATCGTCAACACGCGCCTGCCGGCACCACCCGCCCTTGCTTATGTCGTGCGGCGCGCCAGGCGGTCACGTAACCCGGCTCTGGATACGCTGATCGGCGAGATCGAGAAGGATATCAGCCGTCTTGGCGGCCTGACATTGGCAAGCTGAGTCAAAATAATCGGTCCGCCCCCGCAATCTGACGGAGGCGAGCCGCATATTCACCAAAGATCAACTCAGGATGAAATCGTTGGTGCTGAGCGTCGACAGATTGTCGAAGGTGGCTATCAGCACGGCTTCCTTGTCACCACCCTTGCCATCGGCATCGAACCAGAGACGATGCGCGTCCTTCTCGAAAAGGAATGTCGGGCCTGTCGTGGTGAAATCCGCCTCATCAGCGAGAACGAGCTTGATTGTGGTGCCTTGTGTCAGGCCGAAGCCGATATCGTCGAGGCCGATCTTGTCCTCGCCACGCTTGAAATCGGTGATCCGGTCGCCACCATCGGTGACGTAGTTGAACTGGAACGTGTCCTTGCCGGTGCCGCCGGTCAGAAAATCACCGCCGGAGCCGCCATTCAGCGTGTCATCGCCACCACGCCCCAGCAGCAGGTCGTCCTTCGTCCCACCCCAGATCCATTCCCCAGCATTCGAACCGCGGATATCGTCGTCCTGGCTGGTGCCCCAGATGCGCTCGACATTCTTGACGGTGAGACCAAGGGCAAGGCCGTCGTTCAAGGTCTGGTCGAGCAGATCGAGTTTCACCGAGTTGTCATAGCCATAATAGTTGAAATCGAGCGTATCGGTGCCGGAGCCGCCGTCGAAGACGTCCTTGCCGGTGAACTCGTTGCGAGTAAACCAGTCGTCACCGGAACCACCATTCAGCGTGTCGTTGCCGGCATCGTCATAGAGGATGTCCTTGCCGTTGCCGCCGTTGAGCGTGTCGTTGCCGGCATTGCCGCGCAGGATATCATCGCCGGAACTGCCGGTCACAGTGTCGTTGCCCTTGGTACCGACGAAGTCGAGTGATTCCATGCCGGAGAAGGTGGTGGTCGAATTGACCTTTACCGTGCCGGTGGAGAAGGTGAATTTCACACCCGTCGTCAGCGCCGAGACATCGACGTAAACCCGGTCCGTGCCGCTGCCGCCGATGGCGGTGTCGCCGCCGTTGATATGGACAAAGTCGTTGCCCGCGCCGGCATCGATCGTATCGGCGTCCGTATCGCCATTGCTTCCGGCACCCCAGATCTCGTCCGAGCCATCGCCGCCCTTCAGGATATCGCGGCCATTACCGCCATAGATCCAGTCGTCGCCGCCGAGACCCGTCAGCGTATCATTACCGTCATTGCCATCCAGCGTATCGGAGAGATTGCCACCGGTGAACTTGTCGGCGCCGCTGCCGCCGGTGATATCGATCCGCTCGAAATTCTTCAGCGTCACATCGCCATTAACGAGCGTGGCGTTCGCGCTCAGCGTGAAGGTCAACGCCTTCGTCGTTTCATTGCGATCGATCTCGGCGAGATCGGTGCCGCTGCCGCCATCGGCGACCAACTTGCCATAGGTATAGCCAATGCCGGCATTGAACTCGACGGTATCGTTGCCGGCGCCGAGGTCGAGTGTCGTCGTATCGCCACCGGTGTGAGCTTCGAAGATCGACAGGTGGACCGTATCATCGCCATCGCCGGCGGAGATGGTGTTGTTGCCGCCGAGATCGTAGATCAGATCGTCTCCCTTGCCGCCAACGACCTTGTCATCGCCGAGGCCGCTGTCGAGCAGGTCGTCACCATTGCCGCCATAAAGCTGGTCGTTGCCGTCATAGGACTTGAACCAGACACTGTGGGCATTACCAGCCTTGAGGATGTCGTTACCATAGGCCGAGGTGAAGATGTTGAAGATCTCGGTATCTGCCGCAAAGGAGCCATCCGACAGCGTTCCCTTGCCGTTGACGACATCGAACGTGTAGTTGACCGTCTGATAGCTGTACTTGTCGATATAGACGGTGTCGGTCCCCGCACCGCCATAGATCGAGTCCTTGCCCGATCCCGCAAAGATCGTGTCATTGCCCGCTTCACCATACAACTTGTCGTTACCCGCGCCGCCATCGATATAGTCATCGCCGGCTCCGGCCTTCACCGCATCGTCGCCATCATAGGTGACGATGTGATCCTTTCCGCCGAGGGTGACGATCGTGTTCCTGGCGTTTGTACCGTAAAGGTCGTAATTCTCGATATTGACGATGGTCGAGCCATCGGAAAGCGTGTTCACCACGTTCGACGCCTTGGCAGTAAAGCTGCCGGTGATATTGCGAATCTCGATCAGGTCGTTGCCGCTGCCACCATCGACGGTGTCCTTGCCATCACCCAACGTCATCAGGATCTGGTCGTCCCCCGAACCGGCCTCCACCTTGTTGGTTCCGCTGCCGGTAATGATGTAATCGTTGCCAGCGCCGCCGAGCAGCGTATCATTGCCATCGCCCGCCCACAAATAATCGTCGCCGCTGCCGGCATCGAGCGTATCGTTGCCTTCGTCGCCGTACAGCGCGTCATCGCCATTGCCGCCGGTGATCGTGTCGTTGCCGGTACCGCCGGAGAGATTGTCGTCCCCATAGCTACCGGACAAACGGTCATCACCTTCGCCACCGCGGAGATAGTCGTCACCTTGGCCACCAGACAGAAAGTCCTTGCCGTCACCGCCGTCGAGAAAGTCGTTGCCGCCGTTGCCATAGAGCTTGTCGGCGCCGGCTTGGCCGCTGAAGCGGTCGCTCCAGCGGCCACCGTTCAAAACGTCAGCAAAATTGGTCGCCGAAATGGCGTATTGCTCGATATCGGTGACCGTGAAGCCAAACAGATTGACCGTCTTGGTCGGATCCTGCACCGTGAAGGTGACGCCCGCCTTATTGGCCTGCAGGTTGAAATCAACCGTGTCGGTTCCGAGACCGCCGTCGATGACATCACCCTTGAAGTCCCCGAGAGCCGAATCGATGAAAGTGTCATCGCCGGAGCCGCCGCGCATGGTATCGGCGCCCGCGCCGCCCATCAGAATGTCGTTGCCCTGGCCGCCGGACAGCGTGTCCGCGCCGAGCCCACCCGAGAGCGTATCATCCTGGAAGCTGCCGCTCAGCGTATCGTTGCCTTCGTCACCCGACAGCACATCGCGGGCGAAAAGACCGTAGATCTTGTCATTGCCGCCGAGACCGTAAATGTAATCCTGATCGTTGGTGCCGGTCAGCGTTTCCGATGCCTGTGTTCCGTATTTGGTAGCCACTTTGCTCACCCATAGCCTGTGTTTCGGACAACAGCATTCCATCACCGACCGCGATGCGGACGGCGTGAAATGCTGCTTTGAACGTTGGAAGTTTCACCACCGCGGTTCGTTGACGGATATGCAACCCGTCGTGACCGCATCTGCTCACACGGAAAGATTGGGGCCTGTTTCTGGGGGAACTGCACGTTTGAGATTGCTGGCCTGAGCCAAGAGTAATTCCGCCAGGATCAGGCGAAGATGAGCGTGGCACAGGTAACATAGAGGATGGCGAAGGCGACGACGATACTGACGACCTTCTTGCTCTTGGCGAGAGCCGCCGTGCTCAAGAGGATATAATATCCAAGATTGAGGCAGGACCAGAGAATGATCTGCGACGTTGGCCAAGGCGTCGTGAACGCCATGGTCGCCGGCGGAATCTGCGTGATCAGGTTACTTGTGAGTACGCAGAAGACCACGACACGCCGGTGCTCCATAATATGGATATCGAGCGTCGCGCGTTCGGTTGCTTTCGGAAAAATCTGGGTGGCCGCGAAATAATAGAGAAGCGCGACAAGCGCCACGGCCAGCGCGATCAGATAGCTGACGTCGGGCAGGTCCCGGTAGGCCCATGCATTCATCCAGAAACTGATGAGATCGACGAGCAGCAGGATGCCGAACAGCGGCGCGACGATCCCGATCTTGCGCTTGTCACGTTCGTCATAGGCACGGGAAAACCCGGATGCGACCTCGGCGACGGCGAGACCAAGCAACAGGCCGTAAAAGCCGAACATGAAACCGAATGCGTCGCTCACTCAATTCTCCCAGACAGATCAACAGCTTCTTGCAGATCGATGCGACGACGACAAGGGGCTTACGGTATCGTAGCCTTTCCCTTTCGGGGGATATCGCGCGCAAACGAAACCATGGTAGACCGCCTTCGACTGATAGAGCGCCCGTACCGTCAAAATGAGGTTTGCGTGAAAACTGCCGCCCGAGTGTCCATCCTGTTTTGCAGCCTCCTCACGCTTCCTCTTTCAGCCCATGCCGAATGGCAAGCGGTGGAAAAGGTGCAGACCTATTCGATCCAGGGAAAAACCGGGGCCGAGCTTTATGCCTCGATCGGCGAGCGCGGACCGGGCACGGGGCTTGTTCGGGCCATCGCCCATACCAATTTCAAGCTGACCTGGACGCGCAAATACGAGCCGCAGGGCGGAGGCTGCACGATCGTGACGAACAAACCAAAGCTCATCATCACCTATACGCTTCCGAAGCCCGCGGGAAAACTGCCGCCCTCCACCGCCGCCAAGTGGCAAACATTCATCGCCGGCGTTCAGGCGCACGAGCGCATTCATGGCGATCATATCAAGGATATGGTCAAAGCGATCGAGGCCATGTCGGTCGGCCTGTCCGTGCCAAATGATCCCGATTGCAAGAAGATCAGAACCGAACTGACGTCGCGCCTCGGTGTCCTGTCACAGGAGCAAA
Organism: Rhizobium sp. Leaf453; assembly: GCF_001425605.1. GTDB lineage: Bacteria > Pseudomonadota > Alphaproteobacteria > Rhizobiales > Rhizobiaceae > Pararhizobium. The sequence goes on from NZ_LMRG01000028.1 coordinate 82,923, forward strand.
GGCAGAAAAGCCGGGATTTCGACAGCGTCGAACTGAGCAATGGTGGCAATGTCCACCAGTTGATCCTCAATCTGGTGAACGGCGGCTGATCAAAGCGGCACCGTCAGTGTCGATTTGACATTGTCCATGGCAATAAAGGTCCTGAACTTGCGGACATTGCCGCTATCGAAAAACAGGCTGCGGGTCAGCCGTTCATAGTGCGCCATGTCCGTGACCAGAAGGATCAGGATGAAATCGGCCTCGCCGGTGACGTAGTAGCATTGCTGCACTTCAAGTGCCGATGAAAATCGCCGCTTGAGCGCGTCGATCTTCTCCGATTGTTCGCTTTCGACCTCTACCTCGACAAAAATCGTGATTGGCTGGCCGACCTTGGCAGGGTCTAGCAAAGCGAAATTCCCGCGAATGGCGCCGGTTTTCTCCATCCTCTTGATGCGCCGCTGCACGGCCGGCGCGGACAGGTTGACGGCCTCGCCGATCCGCCGCTGCGGCGTCGTGTTGTCTTCCTGCAGGATGCGCAGGATGGCGATATCAAACGGATCAAGAGCAATGCGGCCAGTCATGTTTATCCCCTCCGGCGAAACAAACTTGCAAAACGCGGGCCAAATTGCAGCGCCTGGTTCGTGCTGTTTGCAATATAACTCTGCCGAACAGAGGAAATCACATGTTTTTGCTCAACACACAACCGGACCACAATCAACCACTCGGTGCTGTCGATGCCGAAACACTCGGGCTTTCTGCCGCCCGTGAAGTCGAACGCTTTCTCGGATACCGGACGGACCATGCCGCGACGCCGCTGCATTCCCTTCCGGCGCTTTCCGATTATCTCGGCGTCGGCGCGATCGCTGTGAAAGACGAAGGCCATCGGCTGGGCCTCGTCAGCTTCAAGGCGCTCGGTGGCTCCTATGCGGTGATCCGGTTGGTGCTGGAGGAAGCCACACGGGTGCTCGGCCGTCCGGTCGATGTTTCCGAATTGCAGACGGCGGATGTCCGCGCCATCGCCGCCACCATGACATTCGCCTGTGCGACCGATGGCAATCACGGACGATCCGTCGCGCAGGGTGCGCAACTGGTCGGCGGCAAAGCCGCGATCTTCGTCCATTCCGGCGTCAGCGACGGTCGAGTTGCCGCCATCGCCCGGTTCGGTGCCGAAATGATCCGGGTCGACGGCACCTATGATACCTCCGTCACAGAAGCCGCCAGTGTCGCAACGCAGAAGGGCTGGACCATCGTTTCGGATACATCATGGCCGGGATACGAGCGCATCCCCGGCCTGGTCATGCAGGGATATACGGCACTGGTTCAGGAGGCATTGCGGCAGATGCCGCAACCTCCAACCCATGTCTTCGTCCAATCGGGCGTCGGCGGCATAGCAGCCGCCGCCGCCGGACATTTGTCCCTCGTTCTCGGCCGAAAACGTCCGACTTTCGTGGTGGTCGATCCCGCCCGCGCTGCCTGCCTTTACGAAACGGCCCGCGCCGGGCATCCGGTCAGGATTCCGCATGGCGAACCGACAGTCATGGCGATGCTCGAATGCTACGAACCGTCGCTGGTCGCCTGGCGGATCCTGTCGCGTGTCGCCGATGCTTTCATGACGGTCGAGGAGCAGGATGCTATCGATGTGATGAACAGGCTCGCCCGCCCGCTCGGCGATGATCCCACCATCGTCGCCGGCGAAAGCGGCGGTGCCGGGCTTGCCGGTATCATCCGCGCACTTTCCGATCCGACAGCAAAGGCGGCGTTGAAACTCGACAAGACCTCCCGCATCCTCGTCATCAACACCGAAGGTGCAACCGACCCGGAGCGATATCTCGAACTTGTCGGCATTCCTTTCGCGGAAGTCCGTGCTGGCAAGCGGGTCGTTGCGTAAGCCGCATCGGCAAACAGGAAGAACTGGCATGACCGATCTTGAAGCTCTGCATCGAACAATGACCGGCTGGCGGCGCGACCTGCACGCTCATCCGGAATTTGGTTTCGAGGAGAAAAGAACCTCGGCCTTCATCGCGGCGACGCTCCGAAACCTTGGACTGGATGTTGCCGAGGGCATCGGCGGCACGGGTGTCGTCGGCACATTGAAGCGCGGCATCGGCAATCGCAGCATCGCGCTGCGAGCCGACATGGATGCACTGCGCATCTCCGAGCAGGGAATACATGCCCATCGCTTCACTGACCCCGGGCACGATGCATGCCTGCGGCCACGACGGCCACACCGCCATCTTGCTCGGCGCCGCAACGCTTCTTGCTGAAAACGGTGGTTTCGACGGCACGGTGCGCTTCCATCTTCCAGCCGGCGGAAGAATGGGGTAGGGGCGCATTGGCGATGATCGAAGATGGGCTTTTTGAGCGTTTTCCGTTCGAAGAAATCTACGGTCTCCACAACATGCCCGGCCTGCCAGTTGGCCATTTCGAGTGCATGAGCGGGCCAATCATGTCGGCGGAGGATAATTTCGAAATCGTGCTGACTGGCGTCGGTGGTCATGCCGCCCGCCCGCACTCCGGCAATGAAGTTCTCGTTGCCGCCTGCGCATTGGTGACCAACTTGCAGACGATCGTCTCGCGTCGGCTCAATCCGACGGAGATCGGCGTGGTCTCTGTCACCGAACTCATCACCGACGGGACGCGTAACGCACTGCCGGGCAGTGCCCGCATCCTTGGTGATGCCCGCAGTTTCCGGCCGGAGATCAGTGCCGAGATCGAGAAGCAGATGCGGGTCATCGCGCAAGGAATGGCGCTCTCCTATAATGTCACAGCCGAGGTCAACTATACCCGCGAATTCGTGCCGCTGATCAACGATCCAGCGTTGACTGAAGAGGCTTTCGCAGCCGCTGCAACGGTCTTTCCAACGGATAACATCCGCCTGGCGCGTGAACCCATCACAGCGTCAGAGGATTTCGCCCGTTTCCTCGATCATGTGCCGGGATGTTTCATGTTCGTCGGCAACGGCGCACAGTCGGCGCCGCTGCACAATCCGAACTATGATTTCAACGACTATGGCCTGCTGTTCGGCGCGCGACTGCATCAGGCGATCGTTCATCGGCGGCTCGGCGGTACCGTCCGCTGATCCGACTGGGCCTTACAGCCCGGCGATCTTCATAAGGTCATCACGTGCACCGGGAGCTGCGGCTAGCACCGGCGCGCCCTTCGTGAGTTGCTCACCGTCCACCGGGAATGGATGATACCAGCCGCCGGCCTCCTTCACGAGGCAGTAGCCCGCAAGGCAATCCCATGCATGCATGTATGGCTCGTAATAGCCGACGAGACGGCCGGCCGCGACATAGGCGAGCATCAGCGCGCCGGAACCGTTTCGGATGAAATTGCCGCCTGCCTCCAGCAAGCTCTCGACCATCCGAGCCACGAAAGCCGGTGTTACGTAATTGTTGGCGCCGATGCCCGTGACGGCGTTGCGGATGGTGCGTGAAGGATCGAGGGTTAGCACCTTGCCGTTCAGTGTGGCACCCTTGCCGGATGCGCTGGAATAAAGCTCGTCATGGCAGGGCGCATGGATGACGCCGATCACCGGCTCGCCATCATGGAGAACGGCAATGGAGACACACCAGTTGGGCATGCCGTTGACGAAGGGGCTGGTGCCATCGATAGGGTCGACGACCCAAGTATAACCGGAGCTTCCCGCTACCAGACCATATTCCTCCCCTAGGAAGCCGTCATTCGGATTGGCTTCGGCGACACGGGCGCGGATCAGGGTTTCCACCTCTCGGTCGGCAATCGAGACGACGTCCTGCGGATCACGCTTGGTTTCGATCACCAGCGTTTCGCGCTTGTTGAAATAGTCGAGCGCAACGGCGCCCGCTTCCCTGGCCATAGCCTCAGCCAACGCGAAACGCGTGTCGAGCCCGGAAATCTGCGATGTCATGGATATGGTCCTTTTCTGATCCTGTCGGGTTCAGCCATTGATGATGGCGATGCCGCGTCCCTTGAAACCGACGGCGACCGGCGTTGCGGGCGCCAGCGTGCGTTCGACAGCGGGATCGACGACAAACAACCGGCCCGTGCTGGTCTCTACCTCGTATTCGACATGGTCGCCAAGATAGGCGGAGTGCATGATCTTGCCCGGGAAGGGCGCATTCACGGCCGGCTCCAGTGTGATCGAGTTCGGCCGCACCGCAAGCGTCGCCTGACCAGGCCTGGCATTGCGGCTTGGAACGCGATGCTCGAGCGCGCCGACGCGGATAATGGCATCGGCTCCCTCAACGCTGATGACATCGCAGGGCACGACGTTGGCCTCGCCAATGAAATCGGCGATGAAGGCGGACGCCGGCGCCTCATAGAGATCGCGCGGGGAGCCCGCTTGGGCAATCGCGCCGTCCTTCATGATGACGATCCTGTCGGAGACAGCCAGCGCCTCGTCCTGATCGTGGGTGACGTAAACGGCGGTAAAGCCGAGCCGCTGCTGCAACTCCCGAATTTCTGTGCGCACCTGCCGGCGCAGGCGCGCGTCGAGATTGGAGAGCGGCTCGTCGAGCAGAAGCACCTGTGGCTCCAGTACCAATGCGCGGGCAACGGCGACACGCTGCTGCTGACCACCGGAAAGCTCTGCTGGAAGTCTCTGCCCCATGCCGGCGAGACCGACAAGCTTCAACCCTTCCTCGGCCCGTTCGCGCGCCTCCTTCTTCTTCAAGCCCGACGATTCCAGCCCATAGGCGACATTGTCGAGCGAGGTCATGTGCGGAAACAGCGCGTAGGACTGGAACACCATTGAGACATCGCGCTCGTTGGCCGGCAGCATGGTGACGTCCTTGCCGCCGATCAGGATTTTTCCCGATGTCGGATGCTCGAGGCCGGCCAGCATGCGCAAGGTCGTCGTCTTGCCGCAGCCGGAAGGGCCGAGCAGGGTAACCAACTGGCCTGGTTCGATGGTCAGCGACAGATCGTGAATGGCGGTGAAGCTGCCGAACTGCTTCTTGATATTCTGGAAGACGACGGAACCGGCGCGTGTGTTGATCATGCGGTTTTCTCCTGGGCGAGGGGAAGGGAGGGGGCGGTGACGCCGGCAACGCGATTTTCGCGCCGCAGCCTTCGTTCGCCGACAAGAAGCTGGAAGCCGGCGATGATCACGACCATCACGACGATCAGCATGGAGGAATAGGCGATCGCCACGCCGTATTCGCCGTTCTCGACGAGACCGACAATGTAGGATGTCGCCATGTTGTACTCGGCGCTGACAAGGAAAATGACGGCGCTGATCGAGGTGATGGCACGCACGAAGGAATAGACCAGCGCCGCCGTGATCGCTGGACGCAAGAGCGGCAGGATGACCTTGCGGATTGTCCGGAAGCTGGTGGCACGCAGTGTCAGCGAAGCCTCATCCAGGCTCTTGTCGAGCTGGCTCATTGCCGCCACTCCACCGCGCACACCGACCGGCATGTTGCGGAAGACGAAGCAGGCAATCAGGATCAGCGCGGTGCCGGTCATTTCAAGCGGCGGCAGGTTGAAGGCCATGATGTAGCTGATGCCGATGACCGTGCCGGGGATCGCAAAGCTCATCATCAGCGCGAATTCGAAGACATTGCGGCCGGCGAATTTCTGACGAACGATGAGATAGGCGGTCAGCAGCCCGACGGCGGCAGTCAGTGGTGCCGAGATCAGCGCGATTTCCATCGTCGTCCAGAAGGAATTCCAGGCGACACCGGTCCATGCAAGGACGCCGTCACGCAGTTCGACAGAGAAAGCGCGTTCGTAATGATCCAGCGTCAGCGAGTTGTCGAGGCCCCAGGTCTTCACGAAACCGCCGAAGAGGATCATCCCGTAGATCACGATGGTGAAGAGCATCCACGGGATGACCAAGGCATGCACGCCAATGGATAGCAGCTTCGGCAGGGCGATGTGCGAGCCACTGTCGCCCTTGCCGGTGACGGTGGCGAAGTTCTTGCCCGCAAGCCAATAACGTTGGGCGAGGAAAGCGGTCAGCGTGAAGCAGAGCAGGATGATGGCAAGCACGGCGGCGCGGGACGGATCGTTCTGCGAGCCGACGACGGCGAAGAAGATTTCCGTCGACAAAACCCCGTGGCTGCCGCCCAGCACCAGCGGATTGCCGAAATCCGCCATGCTCTCGATGAAGCCGATCAGAAAGGCATTGGCAATGCCCGGCTTCATCAGCGGCAGGGATACCAGCCAGAACGTACGCCAGCGATCGGCGCGCAACGTTTGCGACGCCTCTTCCATGGACGGGCTGACGCCTTCGACAACGCCTATGAGCACGAGAAAAGAAATCGGCGTAAACGACAGAACCTGCGCGATCCAGATGCCGGTGAGCCCATAGAGCCAGCGGCCGGGCTCAACGCCGAACAAGCTGGAAAGGCCTTGGGTAATGACGCCCGCTCGACCGAACAGAAGCGTGAGCGCGAGACCGATGACGAAGGGCGGGGTGATGATAGGCAGCACCGTCAGAAGCCGCAGGCCCTTCTTGAACGGAAAGCGGGTACGGGTGGCGACCAGTGCGAAGGCAAGCCCCATGACGGTCGATCCGCACGCTGTCATGATCGCCAGCCAGAGCGTGCGCCACGCAACGCCGCAACGCTCGCCGCCCACCACACAGCCGAGGCTCCAGATCGAGCTATCCTGAATGTTGCGCGTAAAGCCGTCGGGATTGAACGAACCGTCGAAATCCTGGAATGCACCGACCAGCATGGAGCCGACGGGATAGAAGACAAAGATCGCGACAAGGAAGACGAGAGTGGCGATCGATGCGACAACGAAAGCATCGCCTTTCATCACGCCGCGCTCGGCAAGGCCGAAGGAAAAGATAAGCACGAAGACAATTGACAGCAGGATTGCTCCAGCCCCCATCGATGGCTGACCGTCCGCAAGTGCACCGAACAAGGTTTCGCTGATAGTCCAGGTCCATCCGGAAAAGCCGATCGCCAGCCCTTGCAATGTCAGGAACAGGACGCCGGCAGCGCCTGCCCATGCAAGCAGCGTTCCCCGCCGCATTGGGTCGCTTACAAACCGCGCAGCGATGGCAACGGCCAGAAGCACGGCCGCAATCGCGAGCCAGAACCGGCCAAACCCGAAGATCTGGACAATGCCCGGGGCAACGGCAGCCTCGCTCGGAAAGCCGGAAAGCCAGCCGAATCCGAGAAAGCCACCCTCGATCCTGTACCAGGGAAGGATGAGGAACGCGGCAATGCCGAGCCCGATGGCAATATCCAGTCTGCGGTTGCGATTGTCCATGACGATCCCCGCGTCTTTTCATGACGTCGATTTGGAGTGGGTGGCCGGAAACCGCCTCCCGCCTGTGGAGGGACTTGGGAGCGGTTTCCGGGCCGGGGAGATGGTGGCGAGAACAGGACCAGCCCCGCTCTCGCAATAACCGCGCTTAGTTGGCGCTTGCGCCGACTTCACGATCCCAGCGCTCAAGCAATTCCTTGCGCTTGGCCGGATCGCCATAGGTCTTGAAATCGTAGTCGATCAGCTTGATATCCTCGAACCGCGGGGCTTCCTTCGGGATTTCCGCCGTCTCGTTGGACGGAAGCTGGAAGGACTTGGCATCCTTCATGCGTGACTGGACGTCCGGCTTCAGCGCCCAATCGTACCAGATCTTGGCATTGTCGAGGTTCTTCGCACCCTTGACGATCGACATCGAGCCGATTTCATAGCCCGTGCCTTCGCAAGGCGCCACCGACTTGACCGGGAAGCCTTCCGCCGTCTGCGCGACGGCATCATGCATGAAGACAATGCCGATCGCGGTTTCGCCGCGCGCCGCCGCCTTCACCGGCGCCGAGCCGGACTTGGTGTATTGCGAGACATTGGCATTCAGCTTCTTCAGATAATCGAACGCCTGGTCTTCACCCATGATCTGGACGAGCGAGGCGAGCGCCGTATAGGCCGTTCCGGAGGAATTCGGATTGGCGATCTGGATTTCGCCCTTGAAGGCCGGATCGAGCAGATCGGCCCAGCACTTGGGCTCCTTGAAGCCCTTTGCCTTGAAGATGTCGGTGTTGTAGCCCCAGCCGAGCGCGCCGGCATAGACACCGACCGTCTTGTAGCCCGAGCTTTCGGCCTGCTTCTTCGCCCAATCCTGCAACTGGTCGAGAAGCGGCGACTTGTATTCCTGCGTCAGGTTTTCGGCTGCGGCCTGGAGATGCGGATCGCCCGTACCGGCCCACCAGATGTCGGTCTTCGGGTTGCGCGCTTCGGCGCGGATCTTGGCATAGGTTTCGCCGGACGACAGGCGCACCATGTTGACCTTGATATCATTGGCCTTCTCGAAATCGCCCTTCATCTGCTCGCAGATGACAACGTCGGCCGAGCAGATCAGGTTGAGATCACCCGCCGCTTGAGCGCCGAAAGCGCTGAGCGTGACACCGGCGGCAAGCGCCGCTGCGGCAATATATGCTGAACCCATGAAACTTCCTCCTGTTTGAAGCAACGCCTCCACGCTGCTCGCTTTTGCAAGCGTGTGCAAATGCTGCACGAGGAGAAACTGGCTGTCAAACCAAATCTTCACAAAACTGTCACAATCCAGTTGATCTCGCACTTGCACACAATTGCAAAATTGTGCAAGTTGGATCCCGAGGGTGGAGGCGACCGTGTCCCAGAAATTGTTTGTCAGCGCACAGGAAGTCGCGGAAAAAGCAGGGGTTTCCCGCTCTGCCGTGTCGCGCACATTTACCTCCGGAGCGAGCGTTTCGCCGAAGACGCGCCAGAAGGTTCTCGATGCCGCCGAGGCGCTTGGCTATCACGTCAATCACCTGGCGCGCGGCCTGATGCGCAACGAGAGCGGCATCGTTTGCCTGATTGTTTCTGAGATCGGCACGCCCTACCGATCGTCATTGATCCGCGCCTTGACGCAGCAGTTACAAAATTCCGGCAAGGTGGCGATGCTGATCAACACCGATCGCTCGGATGGCAGCGTTGATCTCGCCCTGCGGCAGGCGATCCGTTACCGCGCGGATGCGTCCATCATACTCTCCGGATTGCCGGACAAATCGATTACCGACCTCTGTCTGAAGAACGGCCAGCGGCTGGTGCTGATCAACCGAGACGATGACAGGGAAGGGCCGCTGCGCATCAATCTTGACGACGAGGAAGCGGCTGCGCGTATTGCAACCGCCTTTGTGCGCGCAGGCTGCAAGCGGCTGGCTTTTGCCAATTCGGAGGCCGGAACACCAAGCCTGATGGCCCGGGAGCGCGGATTCATCGCTGCCGCTGCAACCCTCGGCATGGACGTTGTCGTAGGGCGGTACGGTCACACCGGCTACGAGGCCGGCCGCATCGTCGCCCAGCAACTGCTGACTCTCAAGGAACGTCCGGATGCGGTCTTCTGTGCCACAGACCTCTTGGCCTGTGGCTTCATGGACGCCGCGCGCCACCAGTTCTCTATGTCCATTCCGGACCAGATTTGCGTGGCCGGCTTCGACGATATCGAACAGGCGTCCTGGTCGTCCTACCAGTTGACGACCTTTGCCCAACCGGTAGATACGATTGCCCGTGAAGCGGTTTCCTGGCTGGTGGAGGATGGTGCGGCACTCGAAAGCCGGTCGGTGCGTCTGCATGCCGATCTGGTCTGGCGAACATCAATCCGGGGCGGCTGACGCGGAACCGCTTTCTTAACGATTGGCGGGACTGCGGCCATAGAGAAGCAGCATGGCGATGATCACCACACCATAGATGATCTGCCGCCCGGCTTCCGGCATCTGCATCACAGACAGGATCGATTGCAGGAGGGTGATCAGGATCACCCCGGCGACCGTCCCGAGATAGGAGCCTCTGCCGCCGAGAATGGACGTGCCACCCAAAACAACAGCGGCAATCGACGGCAGGAGATAAGTATCCCCCATGGACTGAGCTGCCTTCGAGGCGTAACCGGCAAGAAGCACGCCGCCAAACGCGCTGAGTGCCCCCGAAACAACAAAGGCGATCAGGACGATTCGGCGGGTGTTGATGCCAGAGAGATAGGCGGCACGCTCCCGGTTTCCGATCCCGTAGACCGAACGGCCGAACGTGGTGCGGGTGAGGACGAAGACTGCGGCAGCCCCGACAATGGCCCAGATCAGCACGGCATTGGGCACGCCGGGTAAGAGAAAGCCGGTCGCGAGATAGCGCATTGCCGACGTGGCGGAATCCTGCGGCGAGAAGCCGCCGGTATAAACCACCATCAGTCCTTGCGCGACGGCATTGGTCGCCAGCGTGATGATCATCGAGGGGATGCGCAGATAGGCGACACCGATGCCATTGGCGAGCCCGATCACCATGCCGCAGAGAATGCCGAAGGGAATGGCGAGGATTTCGCCGGCGGGACCGTAAGCTGCGGCGGCGCAGGCCATCATCCCGCCAACGGCGACCGACCAGGGAACTGAAAGGTCAATCTGGCCGAGCAGGATGACGATCATCATGCCTGTAGCGATGACACCGAGGAACGAAGCGACCTTCAACTGTTGCAGCAGATATTCTGGCGACAGGAAACTCGTCGAATAGAAGCTGCCGATCACCAGCAGCAGGATGATACAGGCGAATGCCGTCGATATGGCCGGGTCCAGGCGCCGCAGCAGTTTCGGTGGGGTCATCGGCTGCTCCCGTGTCGTGTCGCTCATCCGAACCACTCCAGGCGATTGCGGACGCGGAACAATCCGAACGCTCCCAGACTGACGGCGACCAACAATACCACACCCTGGAACAGAGGTTGCCAGAGAGGATCGAAGTCGAAAACGAAAAGCAGATCGCCGATCGTGCGAAACGCCAGCGCCCCGAAGATCGCCCCGATGGCGCTGCCCTTGCCGCCGAACAGGGAGACACCACCGAGCACGACGGACGCAATTGAGAACAGCGTGTAAGCATTGCCGCTTGCGAGTGCTGCCTCGCCGGTATAAGTGAAGAAGGTCAGGAACAGCCCGCCGATCGAAGCAAGAAGACCCGAGAGCGTATAGGCCATGAACTTGGCACGACGAATGGGTACGCCGGACATGTAGGCGGCGACCTCCGACGATCCCGACGCATAGGCCGCTCGCCCCAGCACGGACCGGCTGAACGGAACCCAGATGAGAAGAACGATGGCCACCAGAGCGACCAGGCTCGACGGGATCACCCCGAATATCCGCCCGGTCATCATGTCGGCGAGATCCTCATTCACCGAACCGCCGGGGAAGGGGCGAAGCAGCAGCGCGATTCCGAAGAACACCGCGCCGGTCGCAATAGTCGCGACAATCGGCTGCAAGCGGCCATAGATGACGATCAGTCCGTTCAAGGCACCGCAGGCAAGACCCGTTGCAAGCACCGCGAAGACGCCGAAGGCGGTTTCAAGCGGCGTGCCCAGCACCAGCCAGGAGGCAAGGGCATTGGTGAGGATGAAGATCATGCCGACGGAGAGGTCGATCCCGGCCGTGATGACCACCAAAGTCTGCGCCATGGCGACGAACGCAAGCAGGACACCCTTGTTGGACGCCGTCTGCACGACATTCGCCGTCAGTCCGGCCGGATGATTGGAGACATAGATGACGAACATGACCAGGAAAATGCCGACCGCCATCAGCGTGCCGCGTTGCTCGTTCAGTCCGTAGCGCCATTCGCTCATGCCGCCGTCTCCATCGTCTTGCCCTCGACATTGAGCGCGCTGGCGATCAGCGCATGCTGGGTGATGTCATCGTCCGCCAGTTCGCGGACAATGCCGCCGTCGTAAACAACGAGCACACGATCGCAGCAGCCGATCAGTTCGTCATAATCCGTCGAATAGAACAGGATGGCGGCGCCGGCATCGGCGAGGCGGCGCAGCAGTTGATAGATTTCATGCTTGGTGCCGACATCGATGCCGCGTGTGGGATCGTTGAGCAGGATGATCCGCGGCTGGCGCATCAGCCATTTGGCAATGACCACCTTCTGCTGGTTTCCGCCGGACAAGGCCCCGACGGGAACATCGATGCCGTCGCTTTTTATGGCGAGCAGTTTGACCATGTCGTCGATCAACCGCGCTTCCTTGTCGCGATCGATGATCCCGCCGCTGGAGATGCGGTCGAGCACTGCAAAAGAGAGATTTTCCCGCACGGTCATCGGCAACATCAGGCCCTCGGTCTTTCGATCCTCAGGGATCAGCGCCATGCCGACCTCCGCGTCGCTGGCGGCTTTCGGGCTTTCCAGCGCGACGGGCTTGCCATCGACCAGCACCGACCCGGTCGTCCCGCGCAACACGCCGAACAGAGCCAGCAGCAATTCGCGCTGCCCCTGTCCGTCGAGACCGCCAAGGCCAACCACCTCGCCCTTACCGACGGCGAAGGAAATATCCCGCAGGCTGTCCATCCAGCCAAGCTTGCGGCATTCGAGAGCCGGCGGCGCCTTATCCGTCGCCCGCTCCGGTTTCGGTGGAAAGGCGCTCGAATATTCGCGGCCGATCATCATCTCGACAATCTCGCTGTCGGTTCGCGTACCGGCGGCAAAGCTCAGGATATTGCGGCCGTTGCGGAACACGGTGCACTGGTCTGCCAGTTCGGCAATCTCGTGCATTCGGTGGGAAATGTAGAGCAGAGCAAGGCCCTCGGCGCGCAACCGTTTCAGAACGGAAAACACCTTGGCGACATCGGCCGCTGTCAGCGCGGAGGTCCCCTCGTCAAGGATCAGGATACGCGGCTTCCAGGCCAGCGCCTTGGCGATCTCGACCAGTTGCCGCCGTGAAAGCGGCAGGTCCTTGATCAGCGCGCGCGGATGGACATCGTCGGCGCCAGCGCGTGCCAGCGCTTCCTCGGCAATCAGGCGCTGAGCGCGCCGGTCGATCAGTCCGAAGCGACGCGGCGGATTGGAGATGCTGATATTGTCGGCGACGCTGAGATCGGGGATCAGTGACAGTTCCTGGAACACGCAGGTGACCCCGGCAGCCGACGCCTCAGCCGGCGAGCGAAAACTGACCGGGTTCCCTTCAAGCAGCATGCGGCCTTCATCCGGCGCGACCACGCCGGCCATGATCTTGATCAGAGTCGATTTGCCGGCGCCGTTCTCCCCGAGGATGGCGTGGATACGGCCAGCCTCAACGGTTAGCTCAGCATTTTCGAGAGCACGGACGCCGCCATATCGCTTCGATACGCCGTCCATCCGGAAAAGCGGCGGTGCCGCTGATGCGTCTGATATGGTCATGCAAGTCCTCGGGTCGGGTTTTCGCGTGCCGCGCTTACGTCGCGCGGCACGCTTTCAGGCGTTGCGGACTCTGGCCCGATTTATTTGTCCGCCTGTGTCTGCCCCATGATTTCCTGCGCGGTGAAATTGATGCCGCAGGTGGGGAAGGAATTGCCAACGAAGAAGTTGTCGGACTGGTCGGGATAGAAATCCTGACCTTCCTTGAAGTTCGGATCCTCCACGATCGCCAGCGGCAACTTGACCGACTGCGGAACGACTTCACCCTCGAGCGCTGCAATCGCGGTCTTGATGGCGACGGCAACCTGTGCCGGACCGGTACCGGCCGACGAGCATTTCAGGCCTTCGCCGGCATGCTTGGAGCAGAACTTGCGGAAGCCATTCTCGGTTTCGCCCCCAAAGGGCACGAAGGCATGACCGGCATCGATCATGGCCTGAACGACACCAGTGTCGCCGCCCTGCGCGGTGATCCCGTCGAACTTCTTGTGAACGGCAATCGCGTCGGCGGTCGCCTTCTGCGCTGTCGGATCATCCCACTTGCCGAGCACTTCCACGACATCCCATTTCTTGCCGGTCGCCGCGAAGGTTTCGTGGATGCCGTTGTGGCGATCCGTATCGACCGAGGTGCCGGCGACGCCACGCACTTCGAGGATCTTTCCGCCATCCGGCAGATGTTTTGCCAGCCAGTTCGCCCAGAGCACGCCGAGGCCCTTCTGGTCGACGTTGACGTTGATCGCATCCTGCGTGTCGAGAATATTGTCGAAAGCGACGAGGATGACGCCGGCTTCCTTGGCGCGTTTGATGACAGGTCCAAAGGCCGTCGGATTTTGCGCGTTGACGACAATCGCATCATAGCCGGAATCGATGAAGTTGTTGATCGCGGAAATCTGGGCCGGAACGTCTTCCCCTGTCGAAACGACCTTGAACTCCTTGAGCTTGGCGGCCACGTCCGGCTGCGCGGCATAGGCCTTGGCGGTCTGGATCATCTGGATACGCCAGGTATTGGCGATATAGCCGTTGGCAAGCGCGATCCGGTACGGGCCATCCTTTTTCGGAAACTTGAAGAACTTGGTATCGGCCGCCCAGGGGGCGAAGCAGTCCGGTTGTGCAGCGGGACCACTGACCGTTTCCGGCTCGGCCATCGCGGTCGCACTGGACAGCGTAAGCGCAGCGGCAGCAAGAATGCCGCCGACAAATGTCTTGAACATCGAATTCCTCCCACATGTTGCCATTGCTGGACTGGCAGCGAAAGCATGGGGAACGTCGACGATCCTTTTGCAGGCGAATGGCTGCAGCCGGTTGCCGGTTCGGCAAGCATGTCGATGCGCGAGTCAGATGACGCCTGACGGGCTCCTCCCCGAGCGTCATGCCCAAGATGGTAGCGCTACCAATTCAGATTGTAAAGCAGTCATATGAAGACCTGCTTTGTTAGATATTTTGTGTATTCGCTCGACTGGTACTTTCCCGGACTTTCAGTTCGAACCCGAGATCGACGACCGGCTCCGAGGGCCTCTCGCCGGACATTGCCGCCTGCACCATGGCGATTGCCTGGTGACCGATTTCAAATCGCGGCGTGCGTATGCTCGTGATCGATGGAAAGGCGACGGACATCATTTCCAAGTCGTTGAACCCGGCCAGGCTGATACGTCCGGGCACGTCCAGACCCGCGCGATGGCAGGCGAACAGGACGCCCATCGCCAGGTCGTCATTGTTGCAGACCAGGGCATCAAGATCCGGGGTTTTGGCAAAAGCAGTCTTGAAAAGCTCACCACCCATCGAGACGCTGGAGGGCAGCGTCGTTGTCGTCACAAGCGACAGATCGAAACAGTCGGCAGCCTCCATCACCGACCGGTATCCGGACAGGCGCCGATGCGAACGGGGGTCCATGCGCGCACCGAGAAAGCCGATCCGACGGCAGCCAGCATCGAGCAGATGCTGCGTCACCGTCCTTCCACCTTCGAAATGGGAGAAGCCGACCATCATATCGACGGGGTCCGGCCCCACCTCCATGATCTGCACCACCGGACAACCGGCCTTTTCGAGCAAGGCTCGCGTGGCCGGCGTCTGGTCTATGCCGGATACGATCAGGCCGGACGGATGTTGGCTGAGAAACATGCGGACCAGCCGTTCCTCTTCCTCCTCGGAGTAATGCGTGTTGCCGAACTGGATCTGCAGACGGCTATCGCGCAAGCCGTCGTGAATGCCCCGAAGAACTTCAGCAAAAACATTGTTTGTCAGCGATGGCACCAGAACGCCGATGACATCCGCCCGCGCCGAGGCAAGCGCACTCGCATTTGGATTGAGCACATAGCCCAGCGCATCGATGGCAGCAAAAATACGCGTCCGGAGATCAACCGAAACCCGCTCGGGATCGCGCAGGGCACGGGAAACGGTAATCGTGCCTACACCGGCGCGGCTCGCCACGTCTGCAAGTGTGGGACGTCCGCTGCTGCGTCGGGCTCTGTTCTTTACGTCTGCCGTATCCATGACCATGAACTCCGGCCGAGCGCCTTTGCGGGATCGCCGCGATCCCCTGAACCACACGTTTCGCAATCAAATCCGCAGGTCAGAGGCCTCAGGCACATGGCAGGCTCATACTATGCATCCTCTGTAACATTCAATAGCCGGGTTCATTTCCACGACCTCACACTCGGAGGGCACGGAAAAATCGAAGGCGGCTTTCGCCGATTTGCGGTTCGCTCTCACGGCGCGGTGTGCCAATCTCGCCCGGCATGATTCCGGGAGATGAACGATTGGACAATGGATTTTTGCAGCGTACCGAACTGTCGCGTCCGGATGTGAGCGCGGAGGAAGCCCGCGCCCTTTTCTCGGCGCATTACGGTCTTTCCGGCCCGATCGTCGAGCTTGGCAGCCAGCAGGACCGCAATTACCGCATCGAGACACCGGACGGTCGGTTCGTGCTGAAAATCTGCCAAGCGGCCTATGCAATGGCCGAACTCGAAGCCCAGAACGCCGCGTTGCACCATATTGCCAGCAAAGTGGGAACACCGCTTGTGCCCAGGGTCATCCCAGCGACCTCCGGCAAGAATATCGTTCCCGTTACGGTTCGTGGACAGGATTACCAGATCCGCCTGCTTGACTACATTGACGGAGAACTCCTGACGCGGCAAAGGCATCTGTCGACCCCAACGGTGACCGCCCTCGGTACGATCGGCGGACAGCTTGCCCGCGCGCTTTCCGATTTCACTCATCCTGGACTGGCCCGTGCCATACAATGGGACCTCCGGCATGCGGCCCCCGTCGTCCTGCACCTGTTGTCGGCGGTGAAGGATGAAGGCAGAAACGATAGGATCGCGCAGGCAATCGGGGCTGCGCTCAAACGCATCGAACCGCTGAAGCCCTCACTCAGACTACAGGCAATTCACCACGATATCACCGACGATAACGTCGTCGCACGACCGGACGAAAGCGGGCGGCTGATCCCCGATGGTGTCATCGATTTCGGCGATATCCTGCATGGATGGCTGGTGGCGGATCTTGCCGTCACGTGCGCTTCATTGTTGCATCACGCCGATGGCGATCCGTTCGTCATCCTGCCTGCGATCTGCGCCTTCGATGCCGTTTTCCCGATGGAAACAGCGGAGTTGCAGGCGCTTTGGCCACTCATCGTGGCGCGAGCGGCAGTGCTGGTGGCAAGCAGCGAACAGCAAATCGCGCTCGACCCGGACAATAGCTATGTGCGTGACAATATCGACCATGAGTGGCTCATTTTCGATGTAGCCACATCCGTGCCTTTTGCCCTCATGGAAACCGCCATCCTTCAGGCGACGGGCCGGGAGCTTTCGCACCAGACCGTTCCGATTGGCGGTTTTCTTTTGCCGAATCTCGATCCATCCCGCGTGGTTCTCGTCAATCTCGATAGCCAGAGCGCTGTGTTCGATGGCGAGCCCTTACCGTCACCGGAAGGGGAAGATCAAATCTTGCGACAGGCAACCGCTGGCGAGACCATTGCGCTAACGCGCTACGGCGAGCACCGGTTAACCCGCACCATCCTGCGATCACCTACACCGGCGGAAACATTCGCACTTCATATCGAACTTCGCCTGCAGGCAGACATGATCGTCGCAGCGCCTTTCGCTGGAACGGTGAAACGAACGAAGGCCGGCCTTGTCCTTCTCGGGGAGGGCATCGCCCTGCATCTGACCGGCGTCGAAATTTCAACGGAAGACATCGCCGTCGAGAGTGGAGCCGTCATTGGCAACGTTATCGGCGCGGCCAATGGAGATGGCATTTTACGCGTCCAGCTCTGCCGTGACGCAGATATTACGCCACCTCTGTTCGTTCGCCCGGATCATGCCGAAGCCTGGACGCATTTGTGCCCATCGCCCGCCACGATCCTTGGCTTCGATTGCGACGCGCCACGCTTCGAAAGCTCAGACCTTCTCGCCCGCCGCCAGAGGCATTTCGCCCGACCGCAGAAGAATTACTATCAGACCCCGCCGCAGATCGAGCGCGGCTGGCGCGAGCACATGGTAGATGTCGAGGGGCGCAGCTATCTCGATATGGTCAACAACGTCACGATCCTCGGCCATGGCCACCCACGCCTTGCCGATGCCGTCCACCGGCAATGGCAGCGGCTGAACACCAATTCCCGCTTTCACTATGCCTCGGTCGCGGCCTTTTCCGAGCGGCTGGCAAACCTTGCACCGCAAGGGCTCGATACGGTGTTTCTGGTCAACAGCGGCTCGGAGGCCAATGATCTTGCACTCCGCCTCGCATGGGCGGCGACCGGCGCACGCAACATTCTCAGCCTGCTTGAGGGTTATCATGGCTGGACGGTTGCCAGTGATGCTGTATCGACATCGATTGCCGACAACCCACAAGCCTTGACGACGCGGCCGGACTGGGTGCATCCGGTCATGGCGCCCAACACCTATCGCGGTCCGTTCCGCGGCGACGGCTCGACCGCGGATTATGTCGCCGCCGTCCAGCCGACTCTGGAAAAGCTGGAGGGGCAGGGGCTCGCCGGCTTCATCTGCGAATGCGTCTATGGCAATGCCGGCGGCATCCCGTTGCCCCTCGGCTATCTCCAGGAAATCTACGCGATGGTGCGCGCCCGGGGCGGCGTCTGCATCGCCGATGAAGTGCAGGTCGGTTACGGCCGTCTCGGCCACCATTTCTGGGGCTTCGAGCAGCAGGGCGTGGTTCCCGATATCATCTCAATCGCGAAGGGCATGGGCAACGGCCATCCGCTCGGCGCTGTCATAACCACAAGGGCGATCGCCGATGCACTGGAGAAGGAAGGCTATTTCTTCTCTTCCGCCGGCGGCAGTCCCGTCAGCTCAGTGGTCGGCATGACCGTGCTCGACATCATGCGTGACGAGCGGCTTCAGGAAAATGCCCGCACCGTCGGCGATCACCTCAAGCGACGGCTGGAAGCGCTTGGACAGCGGTTTCCGATCGTCGGCGCCGTGCATGGCATGGGCCTGTATCTTGGCCTGGAATTTGTACGCAACCGCGAGACGCTCGCACCGGCGACCGAGGAAACCGCCGCCATTTGCGATCGTCTGCTTGAACTCGGGGTCATCATGCAGCCAACCGGCGACTACCTGAATGTCCTGAAGATCAAGCCGCCGCTCTGCCTGTCGCAGGAGAGTGCCGATTTCTTCGCCGACATGCTGGAGCGGGTGCTATCCGATGGCTGGTAGCCAAGCCTTCGCTTCGAATACGAAAATGCCTGAACGTTGACCTCTCGAACGCCACCAATCCGGCAATAAATGGATAATCGCATGACGCAGACGGCCGATATCATCATCACCAACGCCCGTGTCCTCACGCTGGACGAGACCAATCCGACTGCGGAAGCCGTGGCGCTCGCCGGCGGCCGAATTATCGCGGTGGGCGACAGCGCGGAACTCCAGCAATTCTCCGGGCAAGACACGCGGGTGATCGATGCGGCCGGCGGCACTGTGCTTCCCGGCTTTTCCGAAAACCATATGCATCTGTTTTCCGGAGCTGCCGAACTGGTTCATCTTCAACTCGCCGGGGTCAGCGGGCTTGCGGCGCTCACCGATGCCGTGACGGCCTACGCTGCTGACCGCCCTGGCGACAGAGTGCTGTTCGCGCAGGGGGCAGATTACACAATCCTTGGCGATGACGGCCGCCTGACCCGCCATCATCTCGATGCGATCCTTCCGCATCAACCGCTGGTTCTCTTCGCGCCGGATCACCACACCGCCTGGGCCAATACTGCCGCCCTGGAACTGGTCGGCATGCTGCAGGGTGCCGAACTCGGCCCCGGTAATGAAGTGGTCATGGGTGACGACGGTCTGGCGACTGGCGAACTTCGGGAGATGGAAGCCTTCACGCCGTTGCAAGCTGCCGGCGGCTTCGATCGCTACCGGCTGGGACTGGCCACCGGTGGCGAGCCCGATCCATACCCGACCGAGGCCGAATGGGCGCAGGATATCGCAGTGATGCGGCGCGGTCTTGCCTATTGCGCCTCCCACGGCATCACGACCATCCAGAACATGGATGGCAACCTCTATCAGTTGCAATTGCTGGCAGCGATCGAGAAGGAGGATGGATGCCTGCCGTGCCGTGTGGTCATCCCCTTCCATTTCAAGAACTTCATGTCGATCGACATGCTAGAAAAGGCCTCCGATCTTGCCCGCCGCTACGATAGCGACTGGCTGTCCTCCGGCGTCGTCAAGGTATTCTACGACGGCGTCCTCGACAGTTGGACGGCCGTCATGGTCGAGCCTTACGCAGACAAACCGGGAGACTGCGGCGAGGGGCTGTTCACGCCGGAAAGCTTTCGAACTGTGGCTCTCGAGGCGGACCGGCGCGGCCTGCAGATCGCCGTCCACGCCATTGGCGACGGCGCCGTCCGCGCTGTGCTCGACGGCTATCAGGCGGCGCGGGAGGTCAATGGCGTCCGCGATAGTCGCCACCGGATCGAGCATATCGAAGTCGTCCATCCCAACGATATCGCGCGTTTTGCCGAGCTCGGCGTCATCGCCTCGATGCAGCCGCCGCATCCGCCGGGCTGCGCCGGTGTGCCACTGGAGCCGACCGTCTCGCGCATCGGCCGCGACCGCTGGCCGGTGAGTTACGCCTGGCGCACGCTGAAGAACGCAGGCGCGCACATCTGCTTTGCCTCCGACTGGCCGGTCTCGCCGATCGATCCGCTTGTCGGCATCGAGGCCGCAGTCACACGCAAGCGCTGGGCAGAGAGTGATCCCGATCAATCCTTCTCCGTGGGCGAGGCACTCTACGCCTATTGCGTCGAAGGCGCGTTTGCCGAGTTCAAGGAAGACCGGAAGGGGCGGATCAGGACCGGCTATCTCGCAGATATCGTCATCCTAAGCGGGGATATCGAATCCATTCCCGCCGACGCTCTGAGCACGCTCAGGGCGGTGACCACGATCTGCGGAGGACGGATAAGTTTTTCCTCCTGATAAATATTTTTGCCTAAAAAACAGAATCGTATTGTAAACACTCAGGTGCTGTGATCACCTAGCGCAAAGCCAAAAAGGCGGGAACAGCAGCTTCATCAGGGTCGGGTATGCCGCATATGGCGGAATTGAGCGCGGTCGAAATACGTAATGTTTCCAAAGTATTCGGTTTCGGCGAATTTGCCTTCGCCGCCGTCGATAATACGTCCGTTTCCATCCGCCAGAATGAATTCTTCACGCTGCTCGGGCCATCCGGATGCGGCAAGACCACGCTTCTCCGGCTGATCGCCGGATTCGAATTTCCAACCTCCGGCGACATCATGCTGAGCGGAGAAAACATCGCCGCCATGCCGCCGTTTAAGCGGCCGGTCAATACGGTCTTCCAGAGCTACGCCCTGTTTCCGCACATGACAGTCGCCGAAAATATCGGCTTCGGACTGAACATGCTCGGCCGCCCGAAACAGGAGGTCAGGGATCGCGTCGCCGCCATGCTGAAACTGGTGCGGATGGAGGCGCTCGCCGGCCGTCGCACCAGCCAGATTTCCGGCGGCCAACAACAGCGCGTGGCGCTCGCCCGGGCGTTGGCGCCGCAGCCGAAGGTGCTGCTGCTCGACGAACCACTGTCTGCGCTGGACTACAAGCTGCGCAAAGACATGCAGATCGAACTGAAGCGACTGCAGGCCGAGACCGGTATTACCTTCATCTTCGTCACCCATGACCAGGAAGAGGCGCTGACGATGTCTGATCG
This sequence comes from Rhizobium sp. Leaf453, assembly GCF_001425605.1. Lineage (GTDB taxonomy): Bacteria > Pseudomonadota > Alphaproteobacteria > Rhizobiales > Rhizobiaceae > Pararhizobium. The sequence goes on from NZ_LMRG01000028.1 coordinate 104,157, forward strand.
CATCGCCGTCATGTCGTCGGGCAAGATCCTGCAGGTCGGCAATCCGCGCGAAATTTACGATGCGCCGGCCGATCGCTTCGTCGCCGATTTCATCGGCGAGACCAACTTCCTAAAAGGGCGGATCGCCTCGGTCGACAACGGCATCGCTTCGGTGGAAACGGCAATGGCAGGCGTCATCTCCGCCACTATGCCGAAGGATTTCAACGCCGATGGCGAGGTGACAGTGGTTCTGCGGCCAGAGCATGCGAGCCTCTGCCCTCCCGACCAGCCCGGCGTCTGCCAGATGAGCGGCACGTTGGAAAACGTCGTCTATTTCGGCACAGACACCCATTACCACGTGCGCCTCTCGGACAACGAAACGGTGTTCACACTGCGCGAGCAGAACAAGCCGCTGCAAGGTGCGCGGTTCGCGGAGGGTGACAGGGTCGGCATCGCCATCGAAGCCAACGCCGCCCGGGTCCTGAGGAACTGACATGAGAGATGCGGCGGGCTTGATCGAGGCGGAAAAGAACCGGGATATCCGGAAACGTTGGCTACTTTCACTTCCCGCACTTCTGATCATCCTTCTCGCCGCTACCGGGCCGCTGCTGATCGTACTGATCTATTCCTTCCTGACACCCGGCCCCTATGGCGACGTCCAATGGCTGCCGTCCCTCGACGGATGGGTCAGCGTCGCACTGGAACGGGATATTTTCGACGATACGCTGTCGCTGGCCGACGCGCATATCTCAATCTTCCTGAGATCCGTGACGCTGTCACTGGTCACGACACTGCTGACTTTGATCGTCGGTTTCCCGACCGCCTACTTCATCGCGACGCGGCCGGAGCGGACGCGTGAACTCTGGTTGTTCCTGATCACCATTCCGTTCTGGACCAACCTCCTGATCCGTACCTTTGCCATCCTCGAAGTGATCCGCAACGAGGGGCTGATCAACGGCCTGCTGATGGATGCCGGCCTGATCGCGCGGCCGATCCAGATGCTGTTCACCGACGGGGCGATCCTGACCGGCATGGTCTATGTCTACCTGCCGCTGATGGTTTTGCCGCTCTACGCCAGCATGGAAAAGCTGGATTTCCGGCTGATCGAAGCCGGTTACGATCTCTACGCCACCCCGTTCAAGGTGCTGCGCAAGATCATCATTCCGCTGGTCAAGCCCGGCATCATTGCAGGTTCCATTCTCGTCTTCATTCCGGCGCTCGGCGCCTATGTGACGCCGAGTATTCTGGGCGGCGGCAAGAACATGATGCTGGGAAATTTGATCGAACTGCAGTTCGGACAGGGGCGAAACTGGCCGCTTGGCTCGGCGCTGTCGATTACCCTGATGCTGATCGTCATGGCCGCCTTGCTCGTTTATGTCCGCAATGCCGGATCGCAAGGGAGCCGTCATGGCTAGGACATTCTCCATCCGGCGTCAGCGCGGCTTCACGGCAATCGCGATGATCTGTTTCTTCGCGCTCTACCTGCCGATCGGCGTTCTGGTCTTCTACTCCTTCAATGCCGGGCAGTCGCTTGCCTCGTTCGAGGGCGTTTCGCTGCGCTGGTTTCAGAAGGCTTTCGAGAACCAGCATGTCATCGATGCCTCGCTGCGTTCGCTGCAGATCGCGATGACAGCGGCAATCATCTCAACGGTCGCCGCGACCATGGCGGCGCTGGCGACTACCCGCACTGAGCCCTATCGCGGGCTGACGCTGAAATATGCTTTCATTAACCAGCCGCTGATGATCCCGGAAATCGTCACCGCCGTTGCGCTGTTGATCTTCTTTGCCCGCATCAAGACCTGGACCGGCTATTCCGGCCTCGGTTACCTGATCGCGGCGCATACGGCTTTCTGCATTCCTTTTGCCTATCTGCCGATCCGGGCGCGTCTGGAAAACATGGACCTGACGCTGGAAAAGGCCGCCGCCGACCTCTACGCGACGCCCTGGAAGGCATTCCGTTACGTCACGCTGCCATTGCTCTGGCCCGGCATCCTCGCCGGCTTCATGCTGGCTTTCGTGATTTCGCTTGATGATGTCGTCATCACCGAATTCGTGAAGTCGGCGGGTCAGGATACCTTGCCGACTTACATGCTCGGCCAGCTCCGCCGCGCCATCACGCCAGAAATGAACGCGATCTCGACACTTTTTTTGCTGCTGTCGATAGGCGTCGTCACCGTCTTCTTCATCGTCAATAGAAAACGCGTCTAACAAGAAGGGAACAGCACAATGAAACGCATGACAGCGGCTTTGGCCGTGACGGCAGCACTTCTCGCATCGACCGGACTGGCCCGCGCCGAAGGCGAACTCAACATCTACAACTGGGGCAACTACACCAGCCCCGACATGATCAAGAAGTTCGAGGAGAAGTACAAGGTCAAGGTGACGATCACCGACTATGACTCGAACGACACCGCGCTTGCCAAGGCCCGCCAGGGCGGCTCCGGCTTCGACATGGTCGTACCGTCGCAGAACTATATCCCGATCTGGATTTCCGAAGGCCTGCTTCTGCAGACCGACCCGGACAAGATGGAAAACTTCAAGAATGTCGCGCCGGAATGGGCCAATCCCGATTTCGATCCGGGCCGGAAATACACGGTACCGTGGGCGATGGGCACGGTCGGAACGGTCGTGAACACTGACGTCTACAAGGGCGACATCAACACCTGGGGCATCATCTTCGATACACCGGACGAACTGAAGGGCAAAGTCAATGTCGTTCCGGAAATGACCGACGTCATCGACGCCGCCGTGCTTTACAACGGCGGAACGAAATGCACGGGCGACCTGACGATCCTCAAGAAGGTTCGCGATACGCTGGTCAACGCCAAGCCAAACTGGGTGGCGATGGAATACGGCACGATCGAGAAGATGGGCTCGGGCGACTTCGCGGCTTCCAGTGACTGGAACGGCTCGGCCTTCCGCCAGCGGCTTGCCAATCCGGCGATCAAGTATGGCTATCCGAAGGAAGGCTTCGTCAACTGGAGCGACAATCTCGCCGTTCTCAAGGACGCCAAGAATGTCGAGAACGCCAAGCTGTTCCAGAACTTCATGATGGATCCGGAAAACGCCGGCGCGAATTCGGCTTTCCATCGTTATGCGAACGGCATTGCAGGCTCGGAAGCCTTCATGCCGGCAGACATGAAGGATGCGCCGGAAATCAAGATCCCGGCCGAATTTGCCTCGAAGGGCGTACCCTCGCAGACCTGCCCGCCTGACGTCCAGGAACTCTACACTAAGATCTGGACCGAACTGCAGAAATAAGCCGCTTCCTTTCGCACCCCGCTCGCCGGCGGGGTGCGATTTCATTTCCGATGGATATGATCGCCATGAAAACAGTCTTTTCGCCCCGCCATATGGGCCACGCCAACCAGCTTGAACTCGTCGCCGGTGCCATCGTCCCAGGCTATGAACTCACCTCCCGTGCGGAATATGTCTCCGGGCGGATCAAGACGGTGGGCCTCGGACCGATCCTCGCACCGGACGAATATGATCTGAGCACGGCCGCACGCGTCCACCGGCAGGACTACCTCGATTTCCTTCCGACCATCTGGTCGCGCTGGACGGCCGAGGGGCGAACGGGGACGGCTCTACCTTTCACTTGGCCGACACGCGGCCTGCGCGGTGACGTGCCGCCGGAATTCATCGACGGCTTGCTCGGCTACTATTCCTTCGACGCCGGCTGCGGCATTGTCGAAGGCTCCTGGGATGCGATCAAATCCTCGCATGATGTGGCGCTGACCGCTGCCGCCCTCGTGCAGGGCGGCGAGCATGCCGCCTTCGCGCTCTGCCGTCCGCCGGGTCATCATGCCGGCGCCGGCTTCATGGGCGGTTACTGCTATATCAACAATGCTGCCGTCGCTGCCCAGTGGCTGCGCGATAATGGCGCCAAGCGGGTGTCGATCCTCGATGTCGATTATCACCACGGCAACGGCACTCAGGAAATCTTCTATTCCCGCGCCGACGTGCAGGTCATTAACCTGCATGCCGACCCAATGCAGGAATATCCATACTTCCTGGGTCACGCCAACGAGCGCGGGGCAGGCGAGGGTACCGGCTACAACCTCAATTATCCCATGAGCTTCGGCACCGACTGGGAGCGCTGGTGCCAGTCGCTGGAGGATGCCTGCGGCAAGTTGGTCGCCTACAATCCCGATGTCGTCGTCGTCTCGCTCGGCGTCGATACGTTCGAGAAGGATCCGATCAGCAAGTTCAAGCTGAAGACCGAAGACTTCCCAAAGATCGGCGAGCGCATCGCGCAGTTGAACCTGCCGACGCTCTTCGTCATGGAAGGCGGTTATGCCGTCGCCGAAATCGGGGTAAATGCCGTCAGCGTGCTTACCGGCTTCGAGGGCGCCTGATCGTGACCGAACCCTCGACCGTAACACTCGGCGTCGTCCAGTTCGCCTGCACGGATGATCTTGCCCAAAATCTCGCGACCGCTTCACGGCTGATCCGTCAGGCGGCAGCCCAAGGCGCCAATATCGTGCTTGTGCAGGAACTGTTCGAGGGCCTGTATTTCTGCCAGACGCAGGACCCGGTCCATTTTTCGCGCGCCCATGCGCTTGCCGATCACCCCGTCATCGCCCCGATGCAGGCGCTCGCGCGCGAACTTGGCATCGTACTGCCGGTCTCCTTCTTCGAGAAGAAGAACCAGGCATTCTACAACAGCATGGCGATGATCGACGACACCGGTGCCATCCTCGGAACCTATCGCAAGTCGCACATTCCGGATGGGCCGGGTTACAGCGAGAAATTCTATTTCCGCCCCGGCGATACCGGCTTCAAGGTCTGGCGGACGCGTTTCGGAACAATCGGTGTCGGCATCTGCTGGGATCAATGGTTTCCAGAAGCGGCGCGCGCCATGGCATTGATGGGTGCTGAAATAATCCTCTACCCGACGGCCATCGGTTCAGAACCCAAGCGGCCGGACCTCGATACGATGGAACACTGGCGCATGACCATGCGCGGCCATGCTGCCGCCAACATGATGCCAGTCGCCGCCGCCAACCGCATCGGCTCGGAGGAGATCGGCGGTCAGTCACAATCCTATTACGGCTCGTCCTTCATTGCCGGCCCGGATGGATTGCTGCTGGCAGACGCGCCGCGCGAGGGCGAAGCGGTTCTTCTCGCCACGTTCGACCGGCAGCTTCTCGCCGACAATCGCGCTGCCTGGGGCATGTTCCGCGACCGCCGGCCTGAGCTTTACGGCGTGCTGGCGACGGCGGACGGAGGAGAATGAACATGACGAATTTCACCCGTGCCGACGTGACGCTTGCCAACTGGCGTCTTGCCCCTTACTCGCGCTGGGCATTTCAAAATGTCAGCGAGATTGTCCCGTCGGCTGTCATCCGCGCAAACCCGCAGACTGAACAGCCGGCTCTGTCGCTCGGTTCTCTAGCCGCTCTGAAGGTTGATGGCATCGATGGCAACACGATGCCGCTCGAAGACTTTCTGACCGCGAGCGAAACCGACGAACTGGTCGTGATGCGCGACGGAGCGATCGTCGCCGAATGGACGGCCGAACATTCCGATCCGGCCCGCCAGCATATCATCTTCTCCATCTCGAAATCCTTGACGGCTTTGCTGGCCGGCACTCTCTCCGGCAAGAGGTTGCTTTCATTCGACAAACTGGTCGGCAATTACGTTCCGGAGGTAGCCGGGTCTGCTTACGCGGATGCAACCGTGCAGCAATTGTTCGACATGGAGATCAGCGTCGATTTCATCGAGGACTATCTCGACACGTCAGGCGCATTCGATCGTTACCGCCGGGCAACCGGTTGGAACCCGCCGAAACCGGATAATCCTGCACCCGATCTGAAAACCTTCGTCTGCGGTATAGGGAAAGGAACGGGCGCGCATGGCGAAAAACATGCCTATCGCTCGCCGAACACTGATCTCGCCGGAATGGTGTTGGAACAAGCGGGCGGCGGCAGGCTCGCAAGCCTCTTCAGCGAACATCTGTGGAAGCCGATGGGCGCGAAATCCGACGCCATGATCACCGTCGATCGAATCGGCAATGCCCGCGCTGCCGGTGGCATGTCGGTGACGGCGCAAGATCTGGCTCTCACCGGAGAATTGGTGCGCAGGGAAGGGGCAGGCCTCATCCCGCAATCCTGGATCGCCGATCTCTGGACTGGCGGCAATCGCAATGCCTGGAAGACAGGCGACCAGTCGGCTCTGTTCGAAAACGGCAGCTACCGCAATTACTGGTACGAGACCGGGCATGGGGAACTGGCCGCGATCGGCATCCACGGACAATGGATCTGGATCGATCCGGCAACCCGGACGGTCATCGTCAAGCTGTCGTCCCAGGCGCTCCCAGTCGATGCAGTCCTCGATCAGGCCATCATCCGCCTGCTACGCCGGATTTCGAGCGCCGAGATTTAGGCTTTTCACTGACAATGCTAACGGGTTCGATGACCATTTCCGTGACTGCCAGCTTGTCATTTTCCGGCGTCGCGACCGGCCATCGCACAAGCGCCTCGAACCCGGTTGCCGTCAGACCATAGATGCCGCGCTCCAGATTCTCGAACCAGCCATAGACATTGCCGCGCAGGATCGTCGCCGCCTTTGGGGTTATGGCCTTCAGATCGCGGGGCCGCAGTGGTCCGGCCTGGAGGGCTGCAGCACAGGCCAGTGCCTGCTGTCGATAGGCGGTCATGATCGGCGAGCGCGTGCTTCCGCCTGCGGTCGGGTCGCCCTTGCGGCGCTTGTGCTCGTTGACAAGGCGCGACCGCTTGCGGGCATTCTTGCGTGGCATCAGCGCGACCGGGCTGACGAGGACATCGACCATACCATTGTCGGAAACCGACAACATGCCGAAACCGAGCCGCCGGCAGAGATCGCGGTAACGGCGGTCGCTTTCGCGTCCCTTGCCCTTTGCGGATACCCGGGCGGCGATCCAGACCTCGTCGCTCGCGGTTGCCCGGTCAACCGCCTGCAGGATGAGTTCAAGATTGAAGCTGAGTTTCAGCTCGCAGATCACCACGACCGGAGGCTCGTCCGGACTTAGGCCGACAAGGTCGCAGCCGGCAATCTCGCCCTTGACGGCATATCCGGCCGCTTCGAGAAAGGCCTTGATCGGCTGATAGAGCGTGGTTTCCAAATCATGTCCCCGGCGCATCGATGGAAACGGTCTTGCCGCGTTTCATCGCAGAGATCAACGAAGCCATACGAATTTTTGCCGGGCGCCTCTCGTTGAACCATCAGGAACTTCTTACATCGAAGAGCAGTTGTTCGAGGTGCAACAACCGGATCGAAAGGGAACACTGAATGATCAGCGACGCGCGCGCATCCGGAATGAAGATGGAATCCGGGCCGCTTGGACGAGAAGAGCGGCTCAGAAGGCTGCGTCGGCTGCAGACGGCGTCCCGGCTTCTGGATACGGCGCTACGGGTGCCCGGAACGAACATCCGGCTCGGCGCAGACTCGCTTCTCGGTCTGGTGCCGGTCGTCGGAGATGCCAGCGGCGCCCTGATCGGCCTCGTCATCGTCAACGAGGCCCGCCGGCTGGGCGTGCCACGGCAGAAGCTGATCCAGATGCTCTATAATCTCGGTCTGGACTCTGCGATAGGCGCAATCCCCCTGCTGGGAGACCTCTTCGACGTCTATTTCAAATCGCACAGACGCAACATCAAGCTTATCCTCGATCACTTCGAAACGGACAGTGCGGACCTGGCGTAGACCAGGAGCGCGTCAGATATCCAGTTGAAGATTGCCGCCGCCCTCCGCCGGGACGGCGCAGCAAATCAACGCTTCGCCTTCGGCAACGGGCGCTTCCGGCCGCTTGGAATAGGTCACCGAACCCGAAACCACCTTGGTACGGCAGATTCCGCACGTCCCCTGGCGGCAACTGAACTCGGGTGCGAGCCCGCGCGCTTCCGCCAGTTCCAGCAGGCTGCCGGAACCCGGGTTCCATCGGGCTTCCTTGGCCGATTGCACGAACTGGACCGCAACGGGACTTACCGAAGGGCTGGCCAAAGGTGCAACGGCCGTGGCTTCATCCGGCCTGCGGGTTATGGAGGCCGGACCGAAGGCTTCGGCATGGATGCGCTTGTCGGAAATATTGAGGTCACGCAGGCCGTCATAGAGCGACTGCATGAAGGCAGGCAGGCCGCAGAGGTAGAAATCGTAGTCGTTGAAGGGAAGGACCTTGCTCAGCAGCGCGGTCTCGATCCGGCCCTGGACATCATAGTCCTCACCAGCCTCCGCACCGATCGTATCGCTGAGCACACGGACCAGCCGAACCATGCCGCCGGCGGCGGAGACCAGATCGGCAATTTCCCGATCGAAGGCACGATCGTCCTTCGTGCGCGCCGACAGGATCAGCCAGGTCGGGCGCATCCGCCGCTTTCTCAGGCCTTCGTAGACGATATGGCGCAGCATTGCGAGGATCGGCGTGACGCCGATCCCGGCGGCAAGCAGGACGGCCGGCCGGGCCTCGGTCGGATCGATGGTGAAAAGCCCGGCCGGCTTGCGTGCTTCGATCAGATCGCCCTTCTTCAGGGTGTCATGCAGGTGCCGGGACACAAGTCCCTCCCGCTTGACGCTGATGCGGTAGACTCCATCCGAGGGGGCAGTCGAAAGCGTATAGGTACGCATCACCGGAGTGTCGCTGCCCTCCGGCATCACCCGGATCGGCAGGTGTTGACCGGCAGCGTGCGGAAGCAGGCCGAGACCGTCGGCCGGTTCCAGATGGAACGAGCGGATAGAGGCACTTTCCTGGACGATCCGCGAAATGCGAAAAGGCCTCCAGGCGGCGGCCGTTTCCTGCGCCTTCAGCCGGGCTGCCGCATCATCCCAGCTGCCGGTCATCAGCGAATTGGGCGATTGTCCATCGCGACGCGACACCCAGCGCAGCGCAAGCGCTTCTGGACGGCGCACGATGTGCCGTGGCGTAAAGCGCCAGAGCCGTTCGGCACCCTGGAAGGTGGCAATCTCCGGCGAATCCAGCACGACTTCCGCGTCGCCCGAAAGCTGCAGCAGTTCGCCCGTTTCAAAATCGGCAAAGACCAGCCCGGCCTTGCCGTTGGCGAGAATGTTGCCCAGCGTGTTGAAGAAGAGATTGCCGGCGAAATCGGGAATGGTCAGAACGCCGCTCTCGTCCACACGGATGAAACCGGGCTTGCCACCGCGATGGGACGCATCGACCTGCCGTTCGCCGTTCTCGCGATCGACGTATGACGCAACGAAGGCCGTGTCGGCGGCAGCGATCATCTGCCGCGCGCGGTCATCGAGATAATCAGCATGGACCGGCGCCATATCCGTCTGGATAGACGGATTGCGAACAAAGTCGAAGTCGCGCAACTGGATATATTGCGGACAGTTGCCATAGGACTGGCCCACGCGAACGTTGAAAGAGCCGAGGTCCTTCCGCATGATCGTTCCGTTCAGGCGGTTGCGTCGGCGCGTGTGCAGTTCGATGCCGAGCATACCGATCGGCTGGCCATCCTCCATGCCGGCATCGGCAGGATCGGCCGCCTCGCGTTCCAGGGCGACGCTCAGCGTGTAAGGATCGGGGCTGGCGAGAAAGCCGGGCTTTGCGGCACGCAGTGTCGCCCATGCGTTGCCCTCGGCATCCACCGAGCCGAGCACGATGAACGGAAGTTGCGGATAGAAGGCGCGATGCTGGTCGATCAAGTGATCGCGGAGTACGCGTCGGCCAATCTCGTCCATCCGCTCGGCAACGCCGACCTTGCGCTGAAGCGCGATTTCCCCGGCATGCCAAGGGGACGTGTTTGCTGCTGCAGTACCGGCGGTTGACATGACATGGGTCCTTTCACGGGAGTGGAGAGCAGCCTGACGGCCACTCTCCGGATGGTTCAGGCGGCGTCGGGAATGCCAATCTCGGTTTTCTGGAAGGCGACGAAGCCGGGCAGGGCTTCCATGCGGCGCAGCCAGCCGGTCACGTTGGAATAGGCTGAACGGTCGACATTCCCTTCCGGTGCACGAGCGATATAGCTGTAGAGCGCGACGTCGGCGATGGTCGGATGATCGGCTGCGATCCATTGGCGCCCATCGAGTTCTTTTTCGATGCGTCCCAGAATGACGTGAGCCCGGGCGATGACTTCGCTTGTGTTGAACGCTGCACCGAAAACCGTGACCAGCCGGGCGGCACAGGGACCGTAAGCGATCTCGCCTGCGGCGACGGAAAGCCAGCGCTGCACGGCAGCAGCCCCCTTCGCATCTTCCGGAAGCCAGTTTGTCGCGCCCTGCTTCTTGGCCAGATAAACAAGGATGGCATTGGAGTCGTTGATAATCGTGCCATCGTCATCCAGCACCGGCACTTGGCCGAACGGATTGAGCTTGAGGAAATCCGGTGCCTTGTGTGCACCGGCTGCAAGGTTCACCTCGACCAATTCTGCTTCGACACCCAGCAGCGACAGGAAAAGCCCGGCGCGGTGCGCGTGGCCGGAAAGAGGGTGGTAATAGAGCTTCATGGCAGAGGTCTCCAAAGGTTGCGTGTTATCCGTGGCGACTATCTTTCTTTCCATTGCCGAACTGAACCATGATAAGAGACAAGACATAATTTCATCTGATGGAATAATCCAAAGGAGTGCCGATGGACCGTCTCCAAGCCATGCGGGTTCTGGTGAAAGTCGCTGACAGCGGAAATTTCGCCCGCGCCGCCCGCGAACTGAACATGAGCCCGCCGGCCGTGACCCGGGCGATCGCGTCCCTTGAAGAACTGACCGGCGCCCGCCTTTTTCTGCGCTCTACGCGCTCGGTGAAGCCGACCGCGCCCGGCAGCCGCTATATCGAGGACTGCCGGCGTATTCTGGCGGATATCAGCGAGGCGGAGGCGTCGGCCGGCGGCTTGCATGCCACGCCCTCCGGCCTTTTGACGGTGACCGCGCCGGTCCTTTTCGGCCAGATCTATATCATGCCGTTGCTGACCTCGTTCCTGACGCAGCATCCCGCAGTCACCGGCCGTGTCCTTCTGCTCGACCGTGTGGTCAATCTGTTGGAAGAAGGGATCGACGTCGCCCTGCGCATCGGCAACCTGCCGGATTCCGGTTACACCGCCATCAAGGTCGGCAGTGTCCGGCGGGTCATATGCGGCGCCCCGTCCTATTTCGAACAACACTCCATCCCGAAGGTCCCGGCCGATCTGGTCAACCATATCATCATTGCCAACACCGGATCGTCCGCGCCGATCGATTGGCGGTTCGGCCAAAGTACAAAGGTCGGTTTTTCCCTGCAGCCCCGGCTGTTCTGCAATACCGGCGAGGCGGCAATCTCGGCGGCGGTCAGTGGCTGGGGACTCGCGAGCGCGCTGTCCTACCAGGTGGCGCGGGCTGTCGGGGAGGGGCGGCTGCAAATCGTGCTTTCGGACCACGAAGAACGTCCTATTCCCATTCATGTCATGCATGTCGAAGGTCGGCATATTTCGGCCAAGACCCGCGCCTTTGTTGATCATCTTGTGGAGCACTTGCGGGCGGATCGGCACGTTCAGGCTGCCGCATAATGGGACAGGGCCACATTGCCGCAGTTGACAAAACTTCTCTTTCGTTTTACGACTGACGAAATTCAAAATTCGTCAGTCGTAAAACGAAAGACTGAACCATGATTGAAAACGCCCAGATCCTTGATGCGACGCGGCAGGAAAACGTGACGCGGATCCTTGATGCCGCCGAGGCGCTGTTCCGCCACTACGGCTACTCGAAGACAAATGTCGCCGACATTGCCCGCGACCTTGGCATGTCGCCCGCCAACATCTATCGCTTCTTCGCGTCCAAGACCGAGATCCATCAGGCCATCTGCGGCCGGATGCTCAGTGCCAGCTACCAGCAGGCGCTTGAAATCTCCCGCCTACCGATCAGCGCGGCCGACCGCCTCAGCCAATATCTGCATGCACAGCATGAACTGATCGTTACTGCCATGCTCGATCACGAAAAGGTGCACGAGATGGTCATCGTTGCCATCGAGCGCGACTGGCATGTCATCGAGAAGCACATCGACCGCATGAACGATGTGATCGAGGAAATCATCAAGCAGGGTATCGCCGCCGGCGAATTCGCCGAGCAGGATTCCGCCGTCGCCGCCCGATGTTTCGGCGCCGCCACGGTGAACATGTGCCACCCGCAGATGGTGGCGCAATGTCTCTCCAAACCGAACAGGGCCACGCCGGAAGAACTTATCGCGTTCGCCCTCAAAGCCCTCAGATAACGCCGCAAGGCCCCATCCATATTCTTCAGTCGTTGCCAGGAGCGCGAAATGACTTCGCCCAGTCATACCCTTGTCCGTTTTTCACCCGCTGTCCTTCTGACCGTCGCGGCCCTCGCGCTCTCCGGATGCTCCGAGGAAAAAGCCGAGACAGTCGAGATCATCCGCCCCGTCAAGACAGTCGAGATCACCAAGGCCGACGAGACCCGTACACTGGATTATTCCGGCTCGGTGCGCGCCCGCACCGAGATGAACCTCGGTTTCCGGATCAACGGCAAGATCATCGAGCGGCTGGTGGATATCGGCCAGCGGGTCAAGTCCGGTGATCTGCTCGCCCGTGTCGACCCGGCCGACTATCAGCTTTCCGTGCGCAGCGCCGAGGCAAGCCTCGATGCAGCCGAGCGGCAGGTCGAGACCGCAGAACTGGTGCGCAGGCGCGCCGAACAGCTCTATGCAAAGCAGGTCTCGCCGAAGTCGCAGCTGGAACAGGCCGTTCTGAGCTACAATCAGGCCGTCGCGACGCGCGATTCCGCGAAATCGACGCTGGAGCAGGCGCGAAACCAGGTCAGCTACTCCGAATTGCGGTCGGACCAGAACGGTATCGTGACCGCAGTTAGCGCCGATGCCGGGCAGGTAGTCGGCTCCGGAACGCCGGTGGTCACGGTCGCGGTCGATGGCGAAAAGGAAGTGCTGATCGCCGTTCCGGAAATGGATATTGCCCAGTTCAAGCCGGGCAAAACGGTCAAGGCCGGCTTCTGGTCCGATGATGCGCTGACCTTGCAGGGCAGGGTGCGTGAGGTCGCCGGCAGTGCCGATCCGCAATCGCGCACATTCGCCGTGCGTGTCAGCCTGCCGAACGACCCGAACGTGCTGCTCGGCATGACCGCCAATATCGAGGCCACTGCCACGAATGCAAAACAGGCCGTTTCCATTCCCCTGAGCGCTCTCACAGAAAAAGACAAGCAGCCGATCGTCTGGACGGTCGATCGTGCAGCCACAACGGTTCACGCCCGCCCGGTCAAGGTCGGCGATTTCACCGGCGACGGGGTGCGGATTTCGGACGGCCTCAAGCCCGGCGACCTCGTCGTATCCGCCGGCACGCAGTTCATGACCGAAGGCCTGAAAGTAAAGCTCGAAGCGCCAGCCGAGCAGCAGTCGGCGTCGGCCGACGATACGCAGGGCAGCGCCCAGCGCTTGCGCTGATCCCAGATCCATCGAACGCGGAACCACGCCGATGACCACCTCCACCGATCAAAAGCAGTCCTTCAACCTGTCACGCTGGGCGATTGCGCATCCAAACTTCGCGCGCTTCCTCTTCGGGCTGATCCTCATCACCGGCGTGCTCGGTCTGATGCGCATGGGCCAGAAGGAAGACCCTGATTTCACCTTCCGCGTCATGGTCGTGCAGGCCATCTGGCCGGGCGCGTCGATCCAGGACATGGAAGACCAGGTCGTCAACAAGATCGAGCGCAAGCTGCAGGAAACCCCGCATCTCGATTTCGTCCGCTCCTACACTCGGGCGGGCAGCGCCATCATCACGCTGCAGGTCGAGGGTGACACGAATGCCGCCGAGGTTGCCGATGCCTTCTACCAAGTGCGCAAGAAAGTCGGCGACATCGCCAACGAACTGCCGCAGGGCCTGCTCGGTCCCTATTTCAACGACGAGTTCGGCGATACCTTCATCACGCTGCACTCGCTGAGCGGCGATGGTTACAGCTATCCCGAACTGAAGCGCTTCGCCATCCAGGCGCGCGACATGCTCTTGACCACGCCCGGCGTCGAAAAAGCCGTGATCATCGGCGACCAGCCGGAAAAGATCTACATCGACATCTCCTCCAAGGCGCTTTCCGAGCGGAACCTGACGCTCGTCGATGTCCAGAACGCCCTGAAGGGCCAGAACAATGTCGATCCCGCCGGCTCGGTCGATACCGGCCTGCGCTCGGTGCGCATTTCCGTCGAAGGCAGCGTGACAAAGGCGGAGGACATTCGCGAACTGCGGCTGCGTGCGGGCGGTCAGGTGACACGCCTTGGCGATATCGCGACTGTCTCGTCCGGCCTCGAGGATCCATTCCAGCGCAAGTATCGTTACAATGGTCACGATAGCGTCCAACTCGGCGTCGTCATGGCCAAGGGTTACAAGGTGACCGATGTCGGCGCGGCCGTCGAGGAGACCTATCAACGATTTGAAGCGGCGCTGCCCTATGGTGTCTCGGTTGACCAGACCGCCAACCAGCCGGAGGTCGTGACCGACGCGGTCAGCGAGTTCATGCATGCGCTTGGCGAAGCGCTGGTCATCGTACTCGTGGTCTCCTTCCTCTCGATCGGCTGGCGCTCCGGTCTGGTGATCGCGATCGCTATTCCGCTCGTTCTCGCCGCCACCTTCGCCATCATGTACGAACTCGGAATCGACCTGCAGCGTATCTCGCTCGGCGCTCTGATCATCGCGCTTGGGCTGCTGGTCGATGACGCGATGATCGTCGTCGAACTCATGGAGCGAAAACTGGAGGAGGGGCTAGTCAAGCTCGATGCCGCCAGCTTTGCCTACTCCTCGACCGCCTTCCCCATGCTGACTGGCACGCTGATCACCACGGCCGGCTTTATCCCGGTCGGGTTTGCCGCGTCCACGGCCGGTGAATATGTCCGCTCGCTGTTCTATGTGGTCGGCATCGCGCTGGTCGTCTCCTGGTTCGTCGCCGTCTATTTCACGCCCTGGCTCGGCTACATGATCCTGAAGCAGCGCAAGCATGCCGGCGAGCACCACGACGTCTTCGACACGCGGTTCTACCGTCGCCTGCGCGGAACAGTCGGCTGGGCAGTGCGCCACCGGATCGTCGTCCTGTCGATGACGCTCGTCGTCTTCGCGACAAGCCTCTGGGCGTTCCAGTTCATCCCGAAGAACTTCTTCCCGCAGTCCTCGCGTCCCGAAATCCTCGTCGATCTCTGGCTGCCTGAAGGCACCAGCATCAAGGAGGTCGAAAGCCAGGCCAAAGCGCTGGAAGCGAAGATGATGGACGACAAGGACAAGAAGTTCATCGCCACCTATATCGGCGAAGGCGCGCCGCGCTTCTTCCTGCCGCTCGACCAGCAATTGCGCAATCCGAACTTCGCCCAGCTTCTCGTCATGGCCAATGACGAACCGGCGCGCGAGCGACTGATCGTCAAGCTGCGCACCATCCTGGCCGAAGATTTCCCGACGATCCGCGGCAAGGTCGATCGCCTGTTCCTCGGCCCGCCGACCGGCTGGCCAGTACAGATGCGCATCATGGGGCCAGATCGCGCAGAAGTTCGCCGCATTGCCGACCAGGTGAAGACGAAGTTTGCCGAAAACCCTGAGATCGGTGCACTGCATGACGACTGGCTGGAGCCGGTGACGGCCATGAAACTGGTGATCGATCAGGATCGCGCCCGTGCCCTCGGTGTCTCGTCGCAGCGCATCCGCCAGATCCTGCAGGCGTCGATGTCCGGCGCGCCGCTGGACGACTTCCGCGATGGCGAGGAGACGGTCTCGATCGTCGCCCGCGAACCCGATGCAAGCCGTCACCTGTTATCCTCGGTAGATTCTATCTACGTGCCGACCGATTTCGGCGGTTCGGTGCCGCTGTCGCAAGTAGCCAAGGTCGTTCCGGTTCTGGAGCAGGGCCTCGAATGGCGCCGCGACCGCCTACCGACCATCACCGTGCGCGGCACGCTGCCGGATGGCGTTCAGCCAAATGACGTGGCGATGAAGATGTATGCGGACATGAAGCCGCTTCGCGACAGCCTCGCCCCCGGCTACAAGGTCGAAATCCAGGGCGGTGCCGAGGATGCGGCGGAAAGCCAGCAGTCGATTGCCGACAAGGCGCCGATCATGCTTGCCGTCATCGTCGTCCTGCTGATGATCCAACTGCAGCATTTCGGCAAGGCCATGCTGGTGCTGGCAACCGGCCCGCTGGGGATCATCGGCGCCGCCGCGGCTCTTCTAATCAGCGGCGCACCTTTCGGTTTCGTCGCGATCCTCGGCGTCATTGCGCTGCTTGGCATCATCATGCGCAATTCGATCATCCTCGTCGACCAGATCGACCAGGATATCGCCGCCGGCATGGACCGCACGGAGGCGATCGTCGGTTCGGCCGTGCGCCGCTTCCGCCCGATCGTGCTCACCGCTCTGACGGCGGTGCTGGCACTGATCCCGATCTCGCGCGGCGTCTTCTGGGGTCCGCTCGCCTACGCGATGATGGGTGGTATCCTGGTCGCTACGGTGCTGACCATCGTCGTGCTGCCGGCCGGCTACGCCCTGTTCTTCGGCAAGGAGCCGAAGAAGACCGATCCGGCGCCGGAAGAGGCCTCGGAAGAGGTCGAAGAAGAACCCCGTTATCCGACGGCGATCGCCGCCGAATAGTCGGAAGCCATTATCAAATCACGCGGCGCCCTTCACCATCGAAGAGGCGCCGCTTGTCGTTCTCGGACGACAGCCGCACCGTGCTGCCTGCCTCGATCGGTTCCGCTCCGCGATGTTCCGCCGTGATCGGCTGGCCGTCAGCAAGCTGGCAGTAGAGATATTGCGTGCCGCCGAGATATTCGAAGAAATCGACCCGGGCGTCGAAGCCTTCGGCGGCCTGGGCCGAGACGACCAGATGCTCGGGGCGAATGCCGAAACTGACTTGGGCGCCTGGGCGCAGGCTTTCGCTCGCAACCGAAATGCTCATCTCGGTCTGTCCGATCCGCACCTTGCCGTTTCCGATCCATTGTCCAATGAGCAGGTTCATCCGGGGCGAGCCGATGAAGCCCGCCACGAACAAATTGGCGGGGTTTTCGTAGATTTCACGCGGACTGCCGGTCTGCTCGATCCGGCCATCCCGCAAAACGACAATCATGTCGGCCAGCGTCATCGCCTCTGTCTGGTCATGGGTGACATAGATCATCGTATTGCCAAGCTCGCGGTGCAGTCGGGCAATCTCGATGCGCATAGACACCCGCAATTCCGCGTCAAGGTTCGACAGCGGCTCGTCGAACAGGAACACCTCGGGCTTGCGCACGATTGCCCGGCCGATCGCCACGCGCTGGCGCTGGCCACCCGAAAGTTGACCGGGCCGTCGTTCCAGCAACGGATCGATCTTCAGGATCGCCGAGGCCGCCTTGACGCGGGCCTCGATCTCCGCCTCCGGTGTGCGCGCCATCTTCAGCCCGAAAGCCAGATTTTCCCGCACGCTCATATGTGGATAAAGCGCATAGGATTGGAACACCATGGCAATGCCACGGTCGGATGGATCGAGATCGGTGACATTTCGTCCCTTGATCTCGATTTCGCCGTCGGTCACCTCTTCCAGCCCGGCGATCATCCGGAGCAAGGTCGACTTGCCGCAGCCGGATGGCCCGACGAAGACCACGAAGGAACCCTCCGTAATCTTAAGGTCGATGCCGTGGATCACCTCGAGGCTGCCGAAGCTCTTGCGAATGTCGGTGAGGACGACACCGGTATCGGACATGGTCTTATTCACCGCTCAGTTCACCCGCTCTGACCCAGACCAGCATTTCGCCGGGCTCCCGGTTGTCCCAGAAAGGATAGGGCACGAAACGCGCCGTCGCCTTCTTCGTCTTCGGCGGCGTGGTGCGATAGAGCGTGGCACCCCAGTCCGTTTCGTCGCGCATGACAGGGAGATCGAGCGCCACGGCCCCGCGCAGTTCGGAGACCTCTGTCGTCTTTGCGTCGGCAAGATTACCGTTCAATTCGATCGCGTTCAATTCCTTGCCATTGTCCACCGCCTCGACGCAGTAGACCAGCGGGCCGCGCATCACGGCCGCCCGGCCCGCGTCCTGGCGGACCAGCGGATTGGCGAACAGGGCACGAGGCGCAAGCGGGATATCGAGATCGATATGGTCGCCACTCGCCCAATCCCGCTCGATCCGGGCATAACCGTCTGTTGTCACCGAGGCGAGATCGACAGCATGCCCGTTGACCTTCAATGTCGAACCTTCCGCCCATTCGGGGATACGCAACGAAATGGCGAAGCGGGTCGTCTTGTCGGTTTTCACATCGAAGCGGATCGCGCCGTTCCAGGGATACTTGGTCTGCTGGTGAAGCTCGATCGCGGCCCCGCCGATATCGAAGCGAGCGGTGCTTTCGCCGTAGAGATGAACCGCGATTTCGTCCTCCGCAACGGCATACATGTAGGAGCCGATGGAGGCGAGAAGGCGGGCGATGTTCGGCGGGCAGCAGGGGCAATGGTGCCAAACCCAGCGATGATGCTTGCCGCCGCTTTCGAGCGGGTTCTCGTAGAAGAACGTCTTGCCGTCGAGCGACAGGCCGGACATGGCGCCGTTGTAGAGGGCTTGTTCCATGATATCGGCATAGCGGCGGTTCGGGCCGCGCCCGAGCATGCGGTTGGCCCAGAAAACGAGGCCGACGGAGGCGCAGGTCTCGGCATAGGCGCTTTCGTTCGGCAGGTCGTAGTAATCAGTAAAGCCCTCGTTCGAGGCTGCCGGGCCGATTCCGCCGGTTACATACATCTGCTTGGTCGTCAGGTCGTCCCAGAGCGTTTCCAGCGCCTGCGTCAGGCTGTCGTCATTGTATTCGGTGGCGATGTCGGCCATGCCGGAATAGAGATACATGGCGCGAACGGCATGCCCGACCACCTTCTTCTGGTCACGCACTGGCTGGTGGGCCTGACCGTATTCGTAGGTCTTCTGGTGGAAATCGGCGGCCGAGCGATGGTCGCGGATCGCTTCGTCTGTAAAGAAGTGCGGCTCGGTGCCGCGCTCGTCGATGAAGAATTTCGCCAGATCGAGATACTTCTTCTGCCCGGTGACGCGGGCGAGCCGCACCAGCGCCAGTTCGACCTCTTCGTGACCGCAATAGCCCCGCAACTGGCCTTCTCCGCGACCGAAGACCTTTATGAGATAATCGGAATAACGGCACATGATATCGAGCAGCTTGCGTTTGCCCGTCGCCTGGAAATAGGCAACGGCGCCCTCGATCAAGTGGCCAGCGCAATAGAGTTCGTGATGGTCGCGCAGGTTCTTCCAGCGCCGCTCCGGCTGGACGCGCTGGAACCAGGCATTGAGATAGCCGTCCGCATCCTGCATCTTCTCGTACATGTCGATGATTTCATCGACGCGGGCCTCCAGCTTCGGATTGGCCCGACGATAGAGCGAATAGGCGACCGTCTCGATCGACTTGCCGAGATCGGAATCCCAGAACATCTGCGTCGTGCCGCCCCAGGCCTGGATCGGGATGACGATGCCGGGACCGGGCTTGCTGGTGTCGATCGCATCGACCATGCCCGCCTCGACGCAGCGGTCGAGCAGCGTTTCGGCCGTCGTGTCGCAGATCGCTTCCTGCCGATCGCCGAACAGGCCCTGAATATCGACGCTCGGCACGGGCAGCGGGCGGAACTGGCGGTCTCTTTTCATCGTGTTCATGGCTTCATCCGTTTCTTGAGATCATTTCACCGCGCCGGCCATCAGCCCGCGCATGTAGTAGCGTTGCAACAACAGGAAGACGATCAGGCAGGGGACCGTCATGACGGCAACGCCGGCTTGTACGGCACCCCAGTTGATCGCCCCCAGGCGACCGGCACGCACCGCCATCATCAGGACGGGCAGCGTGTATTTTTCATTGCTGGACAAGAGGATCAGCGCGGCCAGAAACTCGTTCCAGGCATTGAGGAAGGCAAAGATCGCCACCGTCGCGACACCCGGCAGGACGAGCGGCAGCAGGACGCGCACCAGTAGCCGGAGATCGCGCGCACCATCGATGCGGGCGGCCTCCTCGATCTCCTTCGGCACCGCGTCGAACGCGTTGCGCATCATGAAGACCGAGAATGGCAGTTGCAGCGTCACATAGACCAGCGTCAGCCCGAGCAGCGAATTGTTCAGTCCCAGCTTGGCAAGAATGATGAACAGCGGCGTCAGGATCGACTGGAACGGGATCATCAGCGTGGCGATGATCAGCACGAACAGCACGTTCTTGAGCGGGAAGCGATAGCGCGAGAAGCCATAACCGGCGAGCAGGCTGACGGCGACTGTGAGTACGACGGTCGCGATCGATACCAGCAGCGAATTGATCGTGTGCTGCCAGATTCCGGCACCGAACGTATCGAGCGACAGGTAGGAATCGATGCTGATTCCCGAGGTCGGCCACGGCGGCAGCGGCGGCAGCCGGGCTTCCGTTCCATGCCGGAACGAGGCAAGGAAGGTGATGACGAACGGCGCCAGAAAGAACAGGCAGATGGCGATGCCCGTGGCGTGATAGGCGCTGTTGGCACGGAAAGCTCTGGCGGCGCGTCGCTTTTTCGACGAACTCATGGTGGCGGCGTTCATGGCCGTTCCTCCCCGACACGCAGCAGCCAGAGTTGCACGATGCTGATGGCAACCAGGATGGCCAGAAGAGCGATCGACAGGGCTGCACCATAACCGAGGTTGAAGGACACGAAGGACTGGTTGAAGATGTAGTAGACCACCGAGATCATCCGGTTCTGCGGCCCGCCCGAAGTCATGATGTAGAACTGGTCGAAGGCGAGGATCGAGCCGGTGACGGAAATGATCAGCGCCAGCGCGATCGTCTTGCGCATCAGGGGAAGGGTCAGGTGACGGAAACGCTGCCAGCGGCCGGCACCGTCGATACAGGCAGCCTCCGTCAGCTCAGAGGGAATGGCTTGCAGGCCGGTCAGCAGAATGATCATGGTGAAGCCCGCGATTTTCCAGACCACCATGATGATGATCGTGAGAAAGGCGCTGTCGAAGGTGGCAAGCAGGTTCGGGCTCTTGTCCACCCATCCCAGCGCCTTGAGCGCGGGACCGATGAAGCCGCTGTCGACATTGGAAAGCCACACCCAGAGCAGCGAAGCGGTGGCGAGACCCACCACGACGGGCAGGAAGATGATGGTGCGATAGGCGCTGACGAAGCGGCGCTGCTTCTCGACGAAGATCGCCAGCGGAAAGGCGACGGCAAAGATCGCGATGGTGACGATCACGGTATAATAGGCGGTGAACTGCAAGGCCGACAGGAAGCGGGCATCATTGAACATCCGCACATAGTTCTTGAAGCCGATCCAGCGCGTGCCGCCCATCAGCGGCCAGTTGTGAAGGCTCATCCAGCCGGTGAAGATCACCGGCATCACGAAGAAGAGTATGACGAGTGCCATTGCCGGCGCGATATAGACAAGGCCGCGCCAACCCGATCTGCGTCGCCTCTTGCGACGAGGCGATGGGGTTTCCGATCCGGAACCGGTCATCAGGAATGCTCCGCATGAATGTCATGAAATTGACCGGGAGGCGGCTTTGCCTCCCGGCCACAGCAGCCGGGGAGATTACTGGCCGCTGTCGATGATCGACTGCATTTCACCTTGGGCATTCGAGAACGCAGCATCGACATCATCGCCGAAGATCGCGGCATTGGTGAAGCTGGCCCACGGACCGTTGGCGCTATTGATCAGGTCGTTGAACTGCAGCGTGTAGGGCGTCTTGGCGACGGCGATGGCCTGAATGCCGACCTGCAGGCGGGGATCGAGACCTTCCAGCACCTTGTCGGCGATATCGCCGCGCGTCGGCAGGCTGCCGTATTTCGCCATCACCTTCTGGCCGTCTTCCGAATAGATGTACTGCAGGAACTCCTTGACGGCGTCCATCTTCGGCGTGCCCTTGGTGATGACGAAATTGTCGCCACCGGCGAAGGACGAGGTTCCGCCCGTGGCACCCGGGATGAGCGTCACGCCGAAATTGATATCCGGATGCTCGGTCACCAGCGATCCGATCGCGAAGGCGCCGAGGCTCTGCTGGCCGATCTTGCCATTGGTGAAGGTCAGGAAGTTCGCACCGTTGTCGCTGGCGGCGCCGGCCGGAACCAGGTCCTTCTTGACCATGTTGCGGTAGATATCGATCGCCTTGCGCATTTCCGGCGTATCGAGCGTCGCCGTCTTGCTGTCGGCCGAAAGGATATCCGCACCCGAGCCCCAGACGAGCGGGGTGAAGGTGAAGATCATGCAGCCGCCGCAACCGCCGCCGGAGAAATAGAAGCCGTAGGTATCGTCGCCGAGCGCACGGATCTTTTCCGCGTTCGCAGTGATTTCATCCCAGGTGGTCGGCGCCTTTTCGGGATCGAGGCCGGCCTTCTTGTACAGATCCTTGTTCCAGGCGAAAACGGACGTCTCGACCGACAGCGGCAGGCCATAGATGCGATCTTCGTAGGTGCCGAGCTTCACATGCGACGGCGAGAGGGCGTTGAAATAGGGCAGGGACTTTGCCCAGTCCGTCAGGTCTTCAAGCTGGCCGGCAGCGGCGAAGGCCGGATTGTAGATCAGGTCCATCGACAGCGCATCGGGCGCCTGTCCACCGGCAATTGCCGTCGCATATTTCTGCACCAGCTCCGAGAACGGCACTTCGGTCATGGCGACCTGGTTCTCATGGCTTGAATTATAAGCCTCGACGACCTTCTTGAAGGATTCGCCGATGCCGCTGCGCACCCACATTTCCACCTTTTCGGCGGCCGACGCACCGGACACCAGGCACAAAGTGACGACGCTTGTCGCCGCCAATAGACGCTTGATCATGATACTCCTCCCAATTTGACGCCATCTCCCTGACGTCGCTCATAGCTTCGGGCTGTTACCCCCGCATGACTGCCGGACCACCAGCCGGCATGGCAGTTTCCTCACTCCCGGCTCGACGGGCCGTCCCTCCGCGAGCGCCAGCACGGTCAATCCCGCCTGCCGCCCGAGTTCCTTCAGTTCCATGTCCACCGTCGTCAGCGGCGGCCGCGTCTGGGCCGCGACAATCTCCCAATTGTCGAAACCGATGACCGATACATCCTCCGGCACCCGGATTCCGCGCTCACGCAGGGCATCGACGGCACCCCTGGCAATCTGGTCGTTGCCGCAGAACAACGCATCCGGCTTTTCGCCATCGCGCTTCCAGAGTTGATCGACCGCGTCATGGCCCCAGCCTTCCGACCAGATGCCGCAAAGCACCTCGGCGCTCTCGCCGGCCACGGACCGGAAAGCGTCGGCACGCTCGCGCACCGAGAAAAACTCCTTCGGACCGGTGACATGCACGACCCGCCGCCGCCCCATTGACTGCAGCCACTCCACCGCCAGCGTCGCACCATGCGCGTCATCCGACCGGAAGGTGACGCTATCGGGCGCGCCCTCCGTGAAGGCGTAGACGACAGGAACCGGCAGGTTCGACAGATCGACGGGCAACCTCCTATCCAGACGCTTTCCACTCGCGATGATACCGTCAACCTGCTTGTCCAGCATGGCTTCGACATGAACCTGACCGAGCGCCGGATCGTCCTCGATGGCGCAAAGGAAGACCGATACGCCGTGATCTACCAGCGCCTCCGAGACACCAGCCATCACCGGCAGTGTGAAACGACCGTAGGTGTCGTTGGTCAAAAGCCCGATGGTGAAGCTGCGCTTGCTGAGCAGGCCGCGGGCCAGTGCGTTCGGCCGGAAACCGATCTCGCTCGCCACCCGCTTAACCCGTTCGCGTGTCTCGTCTCCCATGCGCCCGGTGTTGTTCAGGGCCTTGGAGGCCGTTGAAATACTCACACCTGCCGCAGCCGCGACATCATGGATCGTAATCCGCTTCTTTGCCCCCCCGGTATCCAGTCTCATATCCTCCCGTTGCGGTGAGAAAACCTTTTACCAGGCAAACTGTCAACTGAAAAAACCTTTTCTCAAAAAATTCTCATGATTGCGCCGGGAAGAATGAAATTGGTGATAAAGAGGATTGTGCCGAGCACGCCTCGGCGACATCCGAGGGCCACCAGCCATCTGATACGCGCATGGCGCATGGCTGCATTGCAAAATTCTGCCTATGATTTAAGCGAAACCAATATATAGTCAAATCATCGAAGCGATGCACCTCCTCCCGCAAAGCTTCGATATTGTAAGTGCCTTCACTCCTCCTCCCAGAGGGCACTTGCGGAATGGCAACACTCCTCCTCCCAGTTGCCGTTCGGTTCTATTCGAAAGCCTGCCGCACCTCCTCCCGCGGCAGGCTTTTTCGATTCTGGACCTTTTTCTTCTCTTAAAAGCCGGACATGATTGCACCATCGCGGAAGCAATGGGATGCGCATTTTGCATTGCTCGTAGCGATGGCTATGCTCGACCCGTTCGTCAGGAGGCCGCATGTCCGATCCGTTTTACTGCAAGCTCTATATCGATACCGACGAGACGATTGACGGCCTGCGCAAAGCGCTCGACGAGCATTGCCGCATCCTTTTCCATGACCTGAATCTGGAGACATCTCTCCGTCGCAACGAGGCCTTCGACTCCTCGGCGAGGAATCAAGGGCCTTACGACTTCATCAGAAGCGCTCGATTCTATGCGGATATCGAGACAGCAGATGAAACCCCGCAGCAAGCAGCCGGTTTCCAGTCGGCCGTCGCGACACTGGTATCGAGATTGCGCGATGGCGGACGCATTGTTATGGCGGCCTGTGACTTCGAGGATCTGATCATCGGCGAAACGGGCTGGAACTGGACCAAGGATGACCCGGAGCCGCCGAGACGCGTTGCAATGCCGCTCCCTTGACTTTGCTGCGATTGCTCACAAGATTATTCCCAGGCCGTTGAGCCGATAACGGAGCTCTTTCGCGCGAAATTCGGCGATACCGTCCAGATATCGGGCCAAATCCGCTCTAAAAATCCGCCTCGCACTGACCCCGAAAAATTTGAAAGTCTTTCGCTTGCCCCGTCGAAATGGACGGGTAGCGATCTTCGTCGCGAAAACGCACAATTATCAAACCGTAAATGAGGCATGTCCGGCCTTCCGCAATGGGAGCCGGTTCCTGATCGGGCAGAGGCCCTGACAAGTCGAAATGACTTGAAAATCGGTAAATGGAGGCCGCGCCGGGGGAGTACGGTGGAGCGGCCATGGCGTTTGCCGGGATCGGAGATCCTGGCCAAGGGAGGAACTATGTTTGAACGGCTCTTCAAGCTGACTGAGCACAATACCACGATCCGCACCGAGCTGATCGCGGGCCTGACGACATTCCTGACGATGTCGTACATCATCTTCGTCAACCCGGACATCCTGTCGACCACCGGCATGGACCGCGATGCGATCTTCGTGGCCACCTGTCTCGCTGCCGCGCTCGGCTCGATCATCATGGCGCTCGTCGCCAACTGGCCGATCGGCATGGCGCCGGGGATGGGCCTCAATGCCTTCTTCGCCTTCACCGTGGTGGCCGCCCTCGGCTTCACCTGGCAGCAGGCGCTTGGCGCGGTCTTCATCTCGGGCCTGATCTTCCTCTTCCTGACCGTGACCGGCATCCGCAGCTGGCTGATCCAGGGCATTCCGCATTCGCTGCGCAGTGCCATCGCAACCGGTATCGGTCTGTTCCTCGGTATCATCGCGCTGAAGAATGCCGGTATCGTCGTCGATAATCCCGCAACCCTGGTCGGTCTCGGCAGCCTGAAAGAGACCGGGCCACTGCTGGCGATCCTCGGCTTCTTCGTCATCGCCGTTCTCGATGCGCTGAGGGTGCGCGGCGCCATCCTGATCGGTATTCTTGTCGTGACGGTCCTGTCCTGGATCACCGGCGTCAGCCAGTTTCAGGGCATCGTTTCGATGCCGCCGAGCATGGCGCCGACTTTCCTGCAGCTTGACCTTGTCGGCGCGCTGCATGGCGGCCTCGTTCACGTCATCCTGGTCTTCGTTCTCGTCGAGGTCTTCGATGCCACCGGCACGCTGATCGGCGTCGCCAAGCGCGCCAATCTCGTCCAGGAAGGCAAGCCGAGCCGCCTCGGCCGCGCGCTCCTCGCCGACAGCACGGCCATCGTGGCGGGCTCGCTGATGGGCACCAGCAGCACGACGGCCTATGTCGAAAGCGCTTCCGGTGTGCAGGCCGGTGGCCGCACGGGCCTCACCGCGCTCGTGATCGCCGTGCTCTTCCTCGCCTCGCTGTTCATCTCACCGCTCGCCGGCTCCGTGCCGACTTATGCGACGGCGCCGGCGCTGCTCTATGTGGCCGGCCTGATGATGCGCGAACTGACGGAAGTCGATTGGGAAGACCTGACCGAAGCCGCACCGGCAGCACTCACCGCGCTCGCCATGCCCTTCACCTACTCGATCGCCAACGGCCTCGCCTTCGGCTTCATCAGCTATGTCGTGCTCAAGGCCTGCACCGGCAAGTGGCGGGCGATCCACCCGGCCACGCTGATCGTCGCGGTGCTGTTCGTCATCCGCTTCGCCTTCTTCGCGGAGTGAACGGCAACAGGTGGTGGAGAAATCGCGTCTTATGCGATGATCAATAAAAAGGCGGGGCCGCAAACATCGCGGCCCCGTCTTTTTTGCCTCGAAAGTCCGGCATCCGTAATCAGCGGTGCGCGGATCGAAAGGCGATCTGGTCACGGGCTGCGCTTGACCAGATAGGGCAGGGCAAACAGATAAAGGCCGGTTGCCAGCAACAGAAACAATGGCAACAACGGTGAATAGACGACCCAGGCAGGTGGCTGCCCGAAAGCCATGGTCGCGAAATTGGCGGCGACCGTCAGGGTAAAGATGATCGATATCCATCGATGGGCCTGCCGCAGGAATTTGCTACAGCTCATGAAAATGCTCTCCAGATTGTCGTTAGCGCTTGCAGGATGTGTTTGTCAGTCAAGGGTAGCCGCGAGTGCATCCAGCTTCCCGAGGAAGCCTTCCCATCCGTGGCGCGCACCGTGGAACGCTTGCTTCTGCTCGGGCAGGAAGCCCGCTTGCTCCACGCGAAGATGCATACCCTTGGCAGTCGGCGTCAGCGTCAGCGTGACGACGCTTTTCACGTTGTAGGTTATGTCTTCGTGCGCATGGTTCCAGGTGTAAGCCAGTCGTTTGCCTTCCTCCACGACCAAGACTTCACAATCTAGCACGCCACCCCATTCGCCACGCAGTTTGAACCGGTGGCCGACGACGGGCGCGAAATCGTTTTTCATCAGCCATTCCGCGATCAGATGCGGCTGGGTGAGCGCGCGCCAGAGTTTTTCCGGCGTATGCGCCATCTCGCGCTCGACGGTTACGGTTCGGGTGTCGGTCAGCATTTCGATCATTGGTCCATCCTGTTCAGCAAATCTTCGAGGGCGTCGAATTTCTTTTCCCAGAAGCCAGTCATCTCGCGAGCCCAATCGACGAGGGGGGCGAGTGCGGCATAGTCAGCACGATAATGGGTCTGTCGGCCTTCATGGCGGTCGTGCACGAGGCCAGCGCGTTTCAATGATGCAAGGTGTTTGGAAACCACAGGCTGGGAGACGCCCGCGCCCGCCGTCAGAACGCCAACCGTCCGCTCCCCTTCACGGCAAAGCCGTTCGAAAATCGCCCTGCGTGTGGGATCCGCGAGCGTCCTGAAAATCTCATCGCGTGCAGCAGTCATCTCAATCCATATCCGTTCAGCTATGAATTAACGTATAGCTACATAGCTATGAATGCGTCAAGTGTCGATTGGGGGCGTAAATGAGTTTGATGATTGCCAAACGCGCGAAGACGGAGGCATGACCAAAGCCAGAGACCCGGCCGCATTCCCCCTGCAGCCAGGTCTCTGGCTTTGCTTTCGTGCCTAGAGCGGACGCTCCCGAGTAACATCGTAAGCGTTCAGGTCACCCTTCATCCTGCCCTCCCATTTCCGGAGGAATGCCCGAGTCTCGTCCGTCTCCAAATGAACCTGCAGGGCGTCCTCATCCTGCCAGCGTTCGGCGACGAGAAAGCGTCCGGCAGTTCTGTCGTCCAGGCTTATGCCATAGAAGAGGCAGCCTTTCGGCTCTCGTGCTACGGATGATCTCCTGAACATCGGCGTCGAAATCGTCGACCTCGGAGGGATCGACGTGAAGGTAACCCATCAGAACGAGCATTATCACGCCACCGTCAGGACTATCTTGCCCTGGATATGTCCGTCGGCGGCCCGTTCATGGGCCTTGCGGGCATCGGCGAGCGGGAAGGTGCTATCCAAAACGACACGGATCGATCCGTTATCAAGCAATCGACCAAGCTCATTCAGTTGCGCGCCGTTGGAGCGGACTTGAGTTGTGGAGACCGTAACACCGAGCCTTTCCGCCTCGTCTGCACCAGAAAATCCGAGAGGAAAGATAGGAAACAGCGCTCCGCCACGTCTCAGCGTACGCAGAAAGCGGCCCGTGGTCGGCCCACCCAATGCATCAACGACGAGATCGAGATCGCTGGCGACGTCCTCGGGCGCGGTCTTCTTGTAGTCGATGAACTCGTCGGCACCGAGATCGCGCAGCAGCGCCTCGTGCTTGCCGGACGCTACAGCGATGACATGCGCCCCCTTCAGCTTGGCGATCTGAACCGCAAAATGCCCGACGCCGCCTGCGGCTCCGTTGACCAGCACAGTCTTGCCGTCGAGCGGCGCCGGCTCGTGCCGGTTCGGCTGAAGCGGGTTGGGTTCATCATGGCCCACATCGACCATGAACTGCCATGCGGTCAGCAGCGACATGGGTGCCGCGGCCGCATGCAGATGATCGATGCCGGCAGGTTTGAGCGCCAGATCCGATGCCGGCACGCTGACATATTCGGCATAGGCCTTGCTCTCGCCGACGCTGAAAAACCGGACCATGGAATAGACCGCATCCCCGACGGAAAAGCCCTCCACATCATCCGCAACCGCCTCGACAATGCCGGAAATGTCCGTGCCCAGGATGATTGGGAAGGATACCTGCGGCCGCCATTCCGGCGGCAACGCCTTGTAGCCATCGCGAAGATACCAGTCTGGCGGGTTGAGCCCGACGGCGTGGACGCGGACAAGCACTTCTCCCGGCTGGACATCAGGCTTCGGCGCATCCTCGTACACGAGCACGTCCGGACCGCCAAACGCGTGGATTCGGATCGCTTTCATTGTTTCGCTGGACATCGCTTTCTCCATTCAGATCGATGTGCTACAAAATCGGAGCACTGCCCCGAATTATCCGGAGCGATGCTCCATATAATGGGAGCGCCGCTCCGTTTGTCAAGAGTCGCTATGAGAACCGACGCAAAAAAGAACTACGAGCACCTTCTCGCCGTCGCCCGCGAACTGTTCAGGGGAGGGGGCGCCGATACATCGCTGCGGGATGTCGCGCGCAAGGCCGGTGTGGGAGACGGGACGCTCTACCGCCATTTCCCAACACGGGAAGCGCTGCTCGAAGCCCTGCTCCGCGACAGCTTTGAAGCGCTGGCGCAAAGGGCCGATGAACTGGAGCGATCGGATGACGCCGGAAAGGCGTTGACGACATGGCTGCATGAAGCCGTCGCGATGACGCACGATTACAGTGGTGCCATTGCCGCAATGGTCGCGGCCATCGCGGATGAAAATTCCGCGCTCCACACATCCTGTGTGACACTCAAGACGGCCGGCACGCGGATTCTGGAACGCGCCCAGGAAAAGGGACAGGCGCGCGCCGATATGGATGGCAACGATCTGTTCGCGCTGATCAGCGCGCTGGCCTGGCTTGCGGACCAGCCGCCGCTGGTGCCTCGCGCCGATCATGTATTCGACATCATCGCAAGCGCGATTCTGATACCGCAAAAGGCCTGATGAGACGGAAATCTACCGGATCAGGAACGGCGTCTCGTAGAAGTGCTCTTCCAGATTGACGCCATCGCCGCCGCGATCGACCACGGCGAAATCGGAGATGCCATCGAGCGGTGTCAGGATGCCGTGCCAGACGTTGCGGCCGATATTCACGCCCTGTCCGGGGGCCGTTTTGAACGCGATCGGCTCGCCCGGCCCGTCGGGCGTTTCCTGCGCGACGACGACAAGGAATGGATGCTCGCTCAGCGGAATGAACGCCTGGCTGCCGAGCGGATGCCGCTCGACCATGCCAAGTTCCAGCGGCAGAGGATAGGGCTCGCCGCGCAGCAGGCTGATCATCGGCCGCGCCTTCTCGCCCGTCGTCTCGATCTTCGCCAGATCATGGTAGCGGACGCATTTGCCGGCATTGATCAGAAAATTCTGTGCGCCCTCTGTTTCCAGAACTTCGCCGAAAGGGGCGAAGGCTTCGCGGGTCAGCGGCTGGATATCGATCGTCTTCATGATCGCCCCTTTCAGTTCGGCAGCATGTCGGTGAGGCGCAGCAGGGCGATCCGCTCGACCTGGCGGCAGGCAGTCGAAAATTCCGTCTGCCAGTCATTGCCGATCCGCCGCTTGAAGGCCGCCAGGATATCCGCCTTGCCGAGCCCGCGCACGGCAATGATGAAGGGAAATCCGAACGTCTTGACGTAACGGCCGTTGAGGATGTTGAATTCCTCTCGCTCGCCATCCGTCAGGGCATCGAGCCCGGCAGAAGCCTGTTCGCTGGTTGAGCTTTCGGTCAAACGCTTGGCCTGTGCCAGCTTTCCAGCAAGATCCGGATGGGCGTTCAACACGGCCAACCGCTCCGCTTCGCTCGCGGCGCGAAACACCGCCGACAGCGCCGTATGAAGACCGACCGCCGTATCGTTGACGGCGCCAAGTTCGCCGGCAAAGGCCCGCTTGGCGATCCAGTCGGAATGCTCGAAGACGCCACCGAACCGGGCGACGAAATCCTCCTCCGCCAAACGGGACGGCCGGTTTTCATTGGGCTGGAACGGAAATGCGGTTGCCCAATGCTCGGCGATATCGATCCGACGCGCGATCCAGACCTTGTCATGGCTTTTCAGATAATCGATGAAGCGCATCAGCGCCGCGGCGCGCCCCGGCCGCCCAGCCAGCCGGCAGTGCAGACCGATATTCATCATCTTCGGCGCGCCTTGCGCCCCTTCGGCATAGAGCACATCGAACGTATCCTTCAGATAGCTGAAGAACTGGTCACCGCTGTTGAACCCTTGCGCGGTGGCGAAACGCATGTCGTTGGTGTCGAGCGTGTAGGGAATGACCAGTTGATGCTTGTCGCCACGCTCGTGCCAGTAGGGCAGGTCGTCGGCATAGCTGTCGGAGACATAGGCGAAGCCGACTTCTTCTGTCACCAGATCAACGGTGTTGTCCGAACAGCGCCCCGTGTACCAGCCGCGCGGCCGCTCACCGGTGACGACCGTGTGCAGCCGGATCGCCTCGGCGATCTGCCTACGCTCTTCGGTCGGGTCCATGTCCTTGTGCTCGACCCATTTCAAACCGTGCGAGGCGATTTCCCAATTGGCCTTTTGCATTGCCGCCACCTGTTCAGGCGAGCGCTTGAGTGCCGTGGCGACACCATAGACGGTTACGGGAACATTCCGCTCCGTCAGCAGTCGATACAGCCGCCAGAAACCGGCGCGAGCGCCGTATTCGTAGATCGATTCCATGTTCCAGTGGCGTTGTCCCGGCCATGCCTGGGCGCCGACGATTTCCGAGAGAAAGGCCTCCGAGGCGATATCCCCGTGCAGGACGTTATTCTCGCCGCCTTCCTCGTAATTGACGACGAACTGAACGGCGATGCGGGCATCGTTCGGCCAGACAGCACCGGGCGTCTTCGCGCCATAGCCCTGCAGATCGCGGGGATATCTCATGGAATTGCCTCCTCCAAATCATGTGATCGGGCAATTTCTAACCAGAAAACGCGCGCGCCATTCCCCCTCAAAATTTTGAAAGTCTCGAAGGATCAGGGCGCTACCGCAGGGAAGTGGGCTGGTCGATAGTGACCGCACCAATGCAGTCTTCGGGAGGTGAATCGCATGCAATCAGGAACAGCCGGGCGGCTGACGACCCATGTGCTGGATACCGCACTCGGCAAACCGGCCGAAAACCTGCGCATCGACCTTTTCCGCATAGACGGCGAGCGCGCCGTGCCGATCGGCACAACCCGCACCAATGATGACGGCCGCTGTGATGCACCGCTCCTGAGCGGCGAAACAATGAAGCCCGGAACTTATGAACTGCGCTTCCATGCCGGCGGCTATCTCGGCCATGCGAGCGGAGACGTGCCGTTCCTCGACATCATTCCCATCCGCTTCGGCATCGCCGATTCGTCGGCGCACTACCACGTGCCGTTGCTGCTGTCGCCCTACAGCTATTCTACCTATCGCGGGAGCTGAGCCATGACTGTCCAGATTCGCAGTTCCATCCGCTTCCTGCTCAATCATCGTTTGGTAGAGCTTTCGGCCGTGTCGGCGGTCCAGACCCTGCTCGATTTCCTGCGACTCGACCGCAATCTGCGCGGCACCAAGGAAGGCTGCGCCGAGGGCGATTGCGGCGCCTGCACCGTGCTGGTCGGCCGGCTTCTTGAAGGGCGGCTGAAATACGAGAGCGTCAATGCCTGCATCCGGTTCGTCGGCTCGCTCGATGGCTGCCATGTCGTCACGGTGGATTCGCTTGCCCAGCCCGGCGGCCCACTGCATCCCGTACAGCAGGCGATGGTCGAGACCCATGCCTCGCAATGCGGCTTCTGCACGCCGGGTTTCGTCATGTCGCTTTATGGCCTGTGGATGGAAAATCCGAAGCCGTCTGTCGCCGAGATCGAAAAGGCGCTGCAAGGCAATCTCTGTCGCTGCACCGGCTATGCCGCCATCATCCGCGCCGCCGAAGCCGTGTCGGTCATCGGCGATCTCGACCGCGATCCGCTGATCGCGGAGCGCGCGACGATCATCCAGAAACTGGAAAGCCTGAAGGATGGCAAACGCGTCGAGATCGGCGAGGGATCCGAGCGCTTCCTGCTGCCGGCCTCCGTCGATGATCTCGCCGAAATCTATGTAGCCGAGCCGAAGGCGCGAATCGTCGCCGGGTCGACCGATGTCGGCCTGTGGGTGACGAAATTCATGCGCGATATCGCGCCGGTCGTGCATCTCAGCCATCTCGACGAATTGCGCCGCATCGTGGTCGATGAGACCGGCATCACTTTCGGCGCCGGCGTCAGCTACACGGAATCCTTCCCGCTGATCTCGAAACATTTCCCTCAGCTCACCGAACTGTGGAACCGCATCGGCGGCCAGCAGGTGCGCAATATGGGCACGATTGGCGGCAACATCGCCAACGGCTCGCCGATCGGCGATACGCCGCCGGCACTGATTGCGCTCGGTGCATCCGTCGTGCTGCGTCTGGGCAAAAAACGGCGCACGGTTCTGCTCGAAGATTTCTTCATCGAATATGGCAAACAGGATCGCCAGCCCGGCGAATTCGTTGAGGCCGTAAAAATTCCATTCCTACCCGAGAATGCGCTTTACGCCGTCTATAAAATCACCAAGCGACTGGACGAGGACATCTCCGCAGTCTGCGGCGCCTTCCGCCTGACAGTCGATGGGGCCGGAACCGTCACGGACGCAGTGATCGCCTATGGCGGGATGGCAGGAACGCCAAAGCGAGCGTCCCATGCCGAGTCGGCACTAACTGGAACTGCCTGGACCGAGGCAAGCACCGAAGCCGCCATGGAAGCCTTGGCACAGGATTACACCCCTCTCACCGACTGGCGCGCTTCGGCCGATTACCGCCTTCTGGTGGCGAAAAACCTTCTGCGCCGCTTCTATCTGGAAACGAAGGGCGACGAGCCGGTGCGGCTCGACCGCAAGCAGGCTGTGTGAGGAGAAGATCATGAACGTCATGCAGCCCATCGAGCGTATCCGCGGCGGCGTCCACGAAAACGAGCGCCATGAATCCGGCCACAAGCATGTGACCGGAACCGCCGAATATATCGACGATATTCCGGAACCTGCCGGTACACTCCACGCCTATCTCGGCCTATCCCAGCGTGCCCATGCGCAAATCCTTTCGATCGATTTCGAGCCCGTCCTGTCGGCTCCCGGCGTCCTCGGGATCCTGACGGCCGACGACATCACCGGCGAGAATGACGTCAGCCCGGCGCACAAGCACGACGATCCGGTCTTTGCGACCGACAAGGTCGAGTTTCACGGCCAGCCGATCTTCGCCGTCATCGCCGAAACCCGCGATGAGGCCCGTCGCGCAGCCGCCAGGGTCAGGATCGACTATCAGGACCTGCCGCACGTCACCGACGTTCTGGAAGCGGCAGCTGCCAATTACCCGCTGGTCATCGATCCGCTGAAGCTGGAGCGCGGCGATATCGCAGCCGGCTTTGCCAAGGCAAAGAACATTCTCGAAGGAGAGATGCGCATCGGCGGGCAGGATCATTTCTACCTCGAGGGCCACATCTCCTTCGCCATCCCCGGTGAAGACGACGAAATTCTGCTCTACTCGTCGACTCAGCACCCGAGCGAAACCCAGCACATGGTCGGCCAGGTTCTCGGTGTCGCTTCCAATGCCGTCACCATCAATGTGCGCCGCATGGGCGGGGCCTTTGGCGGTAAGGAAACGCAGGCGAACCTGTTTGCAGCTGTCGCCGCACTCGCCGCCCGCAAATATCGCCGCGCCGTCAAGATCCGCCCGGATCGCGACGACGACATGACGGCGACCGGCAAGCGCCACGATTTCCATGTCGGCTACAAGGTCGGCTTCGATGATGATGGCCGGATCGAGGCTGTCGATGCGACGTTCTCGGCCCGTTGCGGCTTCTCCGCCGACCTTTCTGGCCCGGTCACCGACCGCGCCCTGTTCCATGCCGACAATTGCTATTTCTATCCGCATGTCCGGCTACGCTCGCGGCCATTGAAGACCAACACCGTCTCCAACACAGCTTTCCGTGGCTTCGGCGGGCCGCAGGGCATGGTCGGCGGCGAGCGGATGATCGAGGAGGTCGCCTATGCGCTTGGCAAGGACCCGCTGGAAATCCGCAAACTGAATTTCTACGGCGGCGGGGGGCGCAATCTGACTCCCTATCACCAGACCGTCGAGGACAACATCATCGGCCGGATCATCGACGAGCTGGAAACGTCCTGCGATTATGCCGCGCGGCGTGAGGCAGTGCTGGCCTTCAATCGCAAGAGCCAAATCATCAAGCGCGGCATCGCGCTGACGCCGGTGAAATTCGGCATCTCCTTCACCAAGACCGAGTACAACCAGGCCGGCGCGCTGGTGCATGTCTATGCCGATGGTTCGATCCATCTGAACCATGGCGGCACGGAGATGGGGCAGGGGCTCTACACCAAGGTCGCGCAGGTCGTGGCCGACGAATTCCAGGTCGATCTCGACCGGATCAAGGTGACGGCGACCACCACCGGCAAGGTGCCGAACACTTCGGCGACGGCAGCTTCCTCCGGTTCCGACCTCAACGGCATGGCCGCCGCCAACGCGGCCCAGCAGATCAAGGCACGACTGGTAACCTTCGCCGCCGAACGCTGGGGCGTCAGCGAGAAGGACGTTGCCTTCGAGCCGAACACGATTCGTATCGGTGCCGAACGCATGGCCTTTTCGGATTTCATCAAGATCGCCTATGGATCGCGCATCCAGCTATCGGCCGCCGGCTACTACAAGACGCCGAAGATCCACTGGAACCGTTCGGAAGGCCGGGGCCGCCCGTTCTTCTATTATGCCTATGGCGCCTCCTGCTCAGAGGTCAGCATCGACACATTGACCGGCGAATATCAGGTGGATCGCACCGACGTGCTGCACGATGTCGGCAAGTCGCTCAATCCGGCGCTGGATATCGGTCAGGTCGAAGGTGCCTTCGTGCAGGGCATGGGCTGGCTGACAACGGAGGAATTGTGGTGGGACGCAAAGGGGCGGCTGCGCACCCATGCGCCGTCCACCTACAAGATCCCGCTCGCCTCCGACCGGCCGCGCATCTTCAACGTCAAGCTGGCCGAATGGTCGGTCAACCGGGAGGAGACCATCCGCCGCTCCAAGGCCGTGGGTGAACCGCCCTTCATGCTGCCGATCTCGGTTCTGGAAGCAATCTCGATGGCGGCGGCCAGCGTTGCGGAGTATCGTATCGCGCCGCGCCTCGATGCACCGGCAACACCGGAGCGGGTGTTGCTCGCCATTGAGCGAATGCGCCGCGCGGCAAGGAACGGGTGATCGGCATGGCTGCCAAGCGCGAGGACATCAGGGACTTCCTTCGCCGCGAACCGGACTGCGTGCTCGTCGAAGTAACGGGCGCCGCCGGCTCGACGCCGCGCGATACCGATGCCTGGATGCTGGTAGCGGGCGAATGCATCTTCGGCACGATCGGCGGCGGCCAGCTGGAATATATGGCCATCGACCACGCTCGCCGTGCATTGCGGCAGAGATTGCCGGCAGAGCCGATGAATGTGCCGCTCGGCCCGGAAATCGGTCAGTGCTGCGGCGGCCGCGTCGGCCTTGCCTTCACCGCTGTGAATACCGAGCTTTCAAACCACCTGATCGCCCGCAGCGACCGGGAAATTTCCGCCCGGCCGCATGTCTATATCTTTGGCGCCGGCCATGTCGGTGATGCGCTGGCCATGGCGCTGTCGCTGGTGCCGCTGCGCATCGTGCTGGTCGATACGCGGGAGGAAGAACTGTCGGCCTCCAATATTCCGGGCATCGAGACCTGCCTGACGGCGATGCCCGAAACTCTGGTTCGCGATGCACCAGCCGGCAGCGCCTTCGTTGTCCTCACCCATGATCACGCCCTGGATTTCCTGATCACCGCCGAGGCCCTGCGCCGCGAGGACGCCGCCTATGTCGGCATGATCGGCTCGAAGACCAAACGCGCTACCTTCAAGAACTGGCTGTCGCGCGAAGTCGGACGCGCCGACCTGTTCAACCGCCTGATCTGCCCGATCGGCGGCACGGCTGTGAAGGACAAGAGGCCCGCGGTGATCGCCGCTCTGGCGGCGGCCGAGATCATGGCGGCGGCACTAAATTACGATCGGGACGGCGATCTTCGCTCCCCTCAAAGCAACGGCGCGTCGGCCAAATTGACCGCCTTGCGCTGAGACCGTTTCACCAGTCTGCCGGTTTCAGAATGTAAAATCGCGACCGGAAAAATCGATCCTTTCCGGCTCAAAATCCTGGTCCGCGGCTGACCGTATTCGGTGACGACAAGCGGCTGAGCGTCAGCCTGCCTCTTTGCTGCCTTTGGGTTTCTCCCGAATTCGGTACTGCTCATGGAAGGGAATTTCATGCTCGCACCCCATAGCCACCTTCTCGAACGACAGACTACCACATCATCTGGCGTCGTGGATTCTATTCCAGCATCTTCCCGATCATCCGCTGGCAGCGTTCGGCCATGAAATCGATCATCAGACGGACCTTCGGGTCTTGGAAGCGCTTGTGCGGATAGATTGCGGCGAGTTGGACGCTGGCAGGCGGTGTGTCCTGCAGGATTTCGACCAAAGTGCCGTCATTCAGGTAGCTCTTCACCTCGAACAGAGGCTTGTTGATGATGCCCCGGCCTTCGAGCGCCCATTGGGTCAGCACATCGCCATCGTCGGAATCGTAGGGGCCGCCGATTTCCAGCTTGCGGGTGCCGTCCGGGGTCTGCAGCGTCCAGTAATATTCCTTGGAGCCCGGATAGCGCAGCAGCAGACAGTCGTGCTTGTCGTCGATCAGGGCATCCGGCGTTTCCGGCGTGCCGCGTTTTGCGAGGTAGGAAGGCGCTGCGCAGATGACGCGCTGACAGTTGAGGATGCCGCGCATGCGCAGGTTGGAATCCTCGAGAATGCCGAGCTTGAACGCCACATCGACGCCTTCGCTGAGGATATCGATATTGTGGTCGGAGAGGCGCAGCCGCACCTCGATATCCGGATATTTGTCGTGGAACTCGGGAATACCGGACGCGATCAGGCGGCGGCCGATGCCGAGCGGGGCGGTGATCCGCAGCGACCCCTTCGGATTGTGCGAGAGATCGGCGATCGCGCTCTCCGCCTCGTTCACCGCCTCGATGATCTTGACCGCGCCCTGATAGAACACCCGCCCGTGTTCGGTGGGCGAGAGCTTGCGAGTGGTGCGGTTGAATAGGCGCACACCGAGATGCCGCTCCAGCTCCTTGATGCGGTTGCTAGCGACAGCCGGCGTCACCCGCTGGTCGCGGCCGGCGGAGGAGAGAGTACCGAGTTCGACGACCCGGACGAAGACGCGGATATTATCGAGATAGGACATAGACCCTTGTACCACATGGGAATGCCGACCACAGCGGGGTTGATCTTATAGATTTTTTTGAAAGTGTTGGGGATTAACCGGCATTTTGAAGAAGATCGCGCGATGGCAGAAGTCTCTCAAACAGGGAGGCCTACATGTATGAATACGCCATTGCCTGGGACTGGCTGACCTTCGCCGTCCGCTGGCTCCACGTCATCACCGCCATCGCCTGGATCGGCTCGTCCTTCTATTTCGTCGCGCTCGATCTCGGTCTTCGCAAGCGGCCGGACCTTCCCGCTGGCGCCTATGGCGAGGAATGGCAGGTCCATGGGGGCGGCTTCTACCACATCCAGAAATATCTGGTGGCGCCGGCCAACATGCCGGAGCACCTGATCTGGTTCAAATGGGAAAGCTACGTCACCTGGCTCTCCGGCTTCGGCATGCTGTGTCTGGTCTACTACGCCGGCGCCGATCTCTACCTGATCGATCCGAACGTGCTCGATGTCTCCAAGCCCGTCGCGATCCTGATCTCTCTGGGTTCGCTCGCGACCGGCTGGATCGTCTACGACCTGATCTGCAAGTCGCCCTACGGCAATGACAATACGCGGCTGATGGTGGCGCTGTACTTCATCCTGGTCGTGGTCGCCTGGGGCTATACGCAGCTGTTCACCGGTCGCGCTGCCTTCCTGCATCTGGGCGCGTTTACCGCGACGATCATGTCGGCGAACGTGTTCTTCATCATCATGCCGAACCAGCGCATCGTCGTTGCCGACCTGATCGCCGGCCGCATACCGGACGCGAAATATGGCCGAATCGCCAAGCAGCGCTCGACGCATAACAATTACCTGACGCTGCCCGTCCTGTTTCTGATGCTGTCGAACCACTATCCGCTGGCCTTCGGCACGCAGTTCAACTGGATCATCGCCTCTCTGGTCTTCCTGATGGGCGTCACCATCCGCCACTACTTCAACACGCGCCACGCCAATGCCGGCGATCCGACCTGGACCTGGCTGGTAACCGTGCTGCTCTTCATCGTCATCATGTGGCTTTCCACCGTGCCGAAAATCCTGACCGGCGAACCGGAGAAGGTCTCGGCGGCACAACAGCCTTTCGTCACGGCGGAAAACTTTCCCAAGGTGCGCGATACCATCCTTGGCCGCTGTTCCATGTGCCATGCGCAGGAGCCGGGCTGGGAAGGCATGATCAAGCCGCCGAAGGGCGTCGTGCTGGAAACTGACGCCGAGATCGCCGCCCATGCGCGCGAAATCTACCTGCAGGCCGGCCGCAGCCACGCCATGCCGCCCGCCAATGTGACCGCAGTGACCGACGACGAGCGCAAGCTGCTGGTCGCCTGGTACGAGACAGTTGTGAACGGAGGAAAAACCGAATGAGCGAACTCCTGATCCGTGGTCGCCTGCTGACCTTTATCGAAGAGCCAAAGGGGATTGACGATACCGCATCCTACCTCACCGTGGATGATGGTGCGGTTCTGGTGCGAGATGGCAAGATCGCCGCCGTCGGTGACTATGCCGAAGTCAGCAAGGGCGCTAGCGCCGGCGTGGAGGTCGCCGATCATCGTCCGCACCTTATCCTGCCCGGCCTGATCGACACGCATCTGCACTTTCCCCAGACACAGGCGATCGCGTCCTACGGCGCGCAGCTGCTCGAATGGCTGAACACCTATATCTTCGTCGAGGAGCAGAAATTCGCCGAGCCGGAACATGCGGCCTTCATCGCCGGGCGTTTCATGGACGAGCTTCTCTCCAACGGCACGACGACCGCGGTCGCCTATTGCTCGGTTCATCCGCAAAGCGTCGATGCCTATTTCACCGCAGCCGAACAGCGCGGCATGCTGATGGTCGGCGGCAAGGTGATGATGGATCGCAACGCGCCGGATGCGCTGCGCGACACGCCGCAGAAGGGCTATGACGAGACCAAGCGGCTGATCGGTAAGTGGCATGGCCGCGGCCGGGCGCATTATGCCATCAGCCCGCGCTTCGCGATCACCTCGACGCCGGAACAGATGGAGATGGCGCAGGCTCTGGTTGCCGAACATCCCGATTGCCATGTTCAGACACATCTTTCGGAGAACAAGGACGAGATCGCTTTCGCCACCTCGCTCTACCCGCAGGCAAAGGATTACACCGACATCTATGCCCGTTACGGCCTGCTGACGGACAAGATGCTGCTCGGACACTGCATTTATCTCAGCGACCGGGAGATTTCGGTCTTGGCAGAAACCGGCGCGGTCGGCGTGTTTTGCCCGACCTCCAACCTCTTCCTCGGCTCGGGTCTGTTCGACCGCGACCGGTTCGACAAGCTGGGCGCGCGCTGGTCGGTGGCGACCGATGTCGGGGCCGGGACCAGCTTCTCGATGCTGGAGACGATGGACGAGGCTTACAAGGTGCTGCACCTGCAGGGCCAGCGCCTGTCGCCGCTCAACTCGTTCTACCGGATGACGCTCGGAAATGCGCGGGCGCTGGGCCTTCAGGACCGCATCGGCTCGCTGCATGTCGGCGCCGACGCCGATATCGTCGTGCTCGATTCCAGCGGCAAATCGGCGATGGAACTGCGCATGCGCACGGCGAAATCCCTGACCGACGAACTGTTCATCCTGCAGACCATGGGCGACGACCGCTGCGTGGCACAAGTCTATGTCGCCGGCAAGGCGATGAAGGGACGGAAAGCGGTGACAGCAAAGCGGACGCTGGAAGTGGCGTGAGCGTTTATCAGGCCGACGCCAGGAAAATCTGGCGTCGGCCCAACCGCCTCAGCAACCGACAGGCACCGCCTCATGAGTTTCGTCAGCAAGCCGCATTTTCTGCGAATTGGCGATTTCTTCGCGGTAGAGGTAATTCGTTGCCTCGTGCTGGTCGCCAAAGAACAAACAGTTCGGACCCGTTGCGCCGCGCATTTCGCGCTCCAAGGAGCGGAAGGGGCAATACCTATGCCAAGACCGATCATGATGACCGGTGCATCGTTATTTCTGGCAGATGGAAGTGAGCGGAGCGCTGGACATACACGCCGACGGCTCCGCCATTTTGCAGCCGGTTGCCGACATACGTTAAGGCCACGCCCGTGCGCGGATGATCCTGAAGC
This sequence comes from Rhizobium sp. Leaf453, assembly GCF_001425605.1. GTDB lineage: Bacteria > Pseudomonadota > Alphaproteobacteria > Rhizobiales > Rhizobiaceae > Pararhizobium. The sequence continues at coordinate 145,188 of NZ_LMRG01000028.1, forward strand.
CGGTAATGCACCTCGCCGACCATGAGATGCACATCGCCCGGATACTTGTTCGGCCTCGACGAGATCGAGTAAAGGTGTGGGTGCCGCGGCCAAGATAATTGATCAGGATCGGGCATTTGGCTGGAACATGGGTACTTTGAGGCGCAAGTTGTGCCGCTCCATAGGATGAGGGCTGCGGTGACTTGCGGCGCAGGTCCCTGGTGGGTCTTCAAACGATTGCGACGATCTTAGGCACACTCGCCGTCATTTGCAGTCCGACATCTGATCATCGAAGCCAGCAAGGACGTGTTGCGCCCCGATGCGCCGGGGCGAGATTGAATTCCCCAAATCAGGCTCAATTTGGAATATGCACCTTTGATAATCTATTAAAATAATAGATTTTATAAATTATTGGCCGATGAGGAAGCACATGAAGGTACTAGGCATCAGCGGAAGCGTAAAACAACCGTCACGCACGTCACGCGTGGTGTCGGACATTATCGCCGCAATCGAGAAACGGGCGGATGTCACCGCGGATACCATCGATCTGGCCGTGGTAGCACCAATCCTTTTCAGGGCTCTCCGCTCCGACCAGTTGGACGAAGAGGGCCGCAGGATTGTCGATGCCGTGGAAGCCGCCGATGTTCTTGTCGTCGGTTCGCCGGTCTACCGCGCGTCCTACACCGGTGCGTTGAAGTACCTTTTCGATCTCGTCGATTTCCGGGCGCTTCAGGGCAAGCGCGTGGTCCTGGCCGCGACGGGCGGCACGCCGTTGCATGGCCTGATGCTGGAGCATCAGTTCCGGCCGCTATTCGGCTTCTTCGGCGCCGTCACTGTGCCGACGACAGTCTACGCCGTCGAGGCGGATTTCACCGAATACACACTTTCGAACCCGGCTGTTGAAGCGCGAATCGATCGCGCCGTCGCCGAACTGATCGATCTTTTGCCAGCCGCGGCGCTTGCCGCCACCGATCACCATCCGGCTCTTCGCGTCGTTTCGCGCGAAGCGCTCGCAAACTGACATTGCCAGAGAGGAACATCATCATGACTGAACACCACGCCGAGCCCGTGAAATTCGCCTATTGGGTGCCGAATGTTTCCGGTGGTCTCGTCATCTCGAATATCGAGCAGCGCACCAGCTGGACCATCGACTATAACCGCAAGCTCGCGCAGATCGCGGAAGCGAATGGCTTCGATTACGCACTGAGCCAGATCCGTTTCACGGCCGGCTACGGCGCCGAATTCCAGCATGAATCCGTCTCCTTCAGCCATGCTTTGCTGGAATCGACGACGACGCTGAAGGTTATCGCCGCCATTTTGCCCGGTCCGTGGAATCCTGCGCTTGCCGCCAAGCAGATCGCCACGATCAATCACCTCACCAACGGCCGCGTCGCCGTCAATGTCGTCAGCGGCTGGTTCCGCGGCGAGTTCCATGCCATCGGCGAACCGTGGCTCGATCACGACGAGCGCTATCGCCGTTCGGAAGAGTTCATCCGGGCGCTGCGCGGTATCTGGACAGAAGAAAATTTCACCTTCCGCGGTGATTTCTATCGTTTCAACAACTACTCCCTGAAGCCGAAGCCGATCGATCCGCAGCCGGAAATCTTCCAGGGCGGTTCTTCGCGTGCAGCCCGCGACATGGCGGCCCGCGTGTCGGACTGGTATTTCACCAACGGCAACACGCCGGAGGAGATCGCCAAGCAGGTCAACGACATCCGCGCCAAGGCCAAGGAAAACAATCATTCGGTCAAGGTCGGCGTAAACGCCTTCGCCATCGTGCGCGAGACCGAGGAAGAAGCCAGGGCCGTACTCGCCGAGATCATCGAAAAGGCCAATCCGGAAGCTGTCAACGCCTTTGGTCATGAAGTGAAAAATGCCGGCAAGTCTTCACCGGAAGGCGAGGGCAACTGGGCGAAATCCAGCTTCGAAGATCTCGTGCAATACAACGACGGCTTCCGCTCCAACCTGATCGGCACGCCGCGTCAGGTGGCGGAGCGCGTGGTCAACCTGAAACGCGCCGGCGCCGACCTTATCCTCTTGGGCTTCCTGCACTTCCAGGAAGAGGTCGAATATTTCGGTAAGCACGTCATTCCGCTCGTACGCGAGTTGGAAGAGGCGGAAGCCGGCGCCGCAATCGCCGCCGAGTAACACGACAAACTGAAGAGGCCGGGCCTTTCGCCTTGCCTGTAACGCGGGCGCAATCGCGCCTGCGACCGGAAACCTGTGCCCGTTGGGCGAAGCATGGACTGAACGATGTCGGCATCGAATTTTCTGCTTGCAAACCTCGGCGCCGAGGTGGCGATCCCGCCTGATATTCGGGAACACCTCGCTCTCCATGGCGAACGCCTCGAGCATGACCGCGCTGTACCGCGCCCGGACGAGCCCGTGGCGTTGGAGCTTCGCGGCATCGACCTTTCCTTCGGTGGCGTTGTGGCGCTTCAAGGTGTCGATCTTGCCGTCCGGCATGGTGAAATCCGTGCGATCATCGGTCCGAACGGCGCTGGCAAGAGTTCGCTGATCAATGTCATTTCCGGCGTCTACCGGCCGGATCGTGGCCATGTCGCCATCGATGGAAGAGCCTATCGTCCGGTGCCGACGCAGAAGCTCGCCCGACTTGGCGTAGCACGCACATTCCAAAACCTTGCCTTGTTCAAGGGGCTGAGCGTTCTCGACAATGTTGCCGCCGGACGTGCTTACGTCGGCCGGTCGAATTTTCTGAGCCAGATCGCCGGTCTGCCGCGTGCACGCCGCGAGCAGGCCGATGCCCGCGAGCGGGCAGGACGCATCATCGATTTCCTGCATTTGACGCCCTATGCCGACCGGCTTGCCGGCACGCTGCCCTATGGCCTGCAAAAGCGGGTCGAGCTTGCGCGCGCCCTTGCCGCTGAGCCGCGCATCCTTTTGCTTGACGAGCCGATGGCCGGGATGACTGCGACAGAGAAAAACGAACTTGCCGACTATGTGCGGCTCGCGCGGGACGAATATGCGATCACCGTCGTGCTGATTGAGCACGATATCGGCGTCGTGATGGGGCTTTCTGACCGGATTGCCGTGCTCGACTACGGCCGCAAGATCGCCGACGGTACGCCGCAGGAAATTGCCAGTGATCAGCGTGTGATCGATGCCTATCTCGGCGTGCCGCCGGAAAATGAAGATGGGGAGGGCATCTGATGGCCGAGTTCGACTGGCTTTTCTTTACCGAGGTGCTGATCGGAGGCTTGCTCTCCGGAGTTATGTACTCGCTCGTCGCCATCGGTTTTGTGCTGATCTACAAGACGTCCGGTGTCTTGAACTTTTCGCAGGGCGCGCTCCTCCTGTTCGCCGCGTTGACCTTCGTCAGCCTCGTCGAGCGCGGCGTTCCCTTTGCGGCTGCCTTCGCCATTACGTTTGCCATCATGGTGGTCATCGGCATCGCGATCGAGCGCACGGTGCTTCGGCCGCTGACCAACAAGCCGCCGATCACGCTGTTCATGGCGACGCTCGGCCTGTCCTACATCATCGAGGGTGCCGCGCAGTTGCTCTGGGGTACGCAGGTTCATGGTCTCGATCTCGGCATCGAGGACATTCCCTTCGATGTCGGCGGCGTGTTCATCAGCCAGTTCGATATCTTCGCCGCTGTCGTGGCGGCCGGCATGGTAGCCGCTCTCTCGGCTTTCTTCCGCTACACCCGCATTGGCCTCGGCTTCCGCGCCGTCGCGGATGACCAGTTCGCGGCATTGGCCGTCGGCCTCAAGCTGCCATGGATATGGGCGAGCGTCTGGGCGGCGGCGGGGCTCGTGGCGCTCGTCGCGGGATTGCTCTGGGGCGCTCGACTTGGCGTGCAGTTTTCCCTGTCGCTAGTGGTGCTCAAGGCGCTACCGGTGCTGGTTCTCGGTGGCTTCGATTCCATTCTCGGAGCGATCATCGGCGGCCTGCTCATCGGCGCGTCGGAAAAGCTCGCCGAGGTCTATATCGGCGAATATTTCGGCGGCGGCATCGAGGGCTGGTTCGCCTATGTCGTAGCGCTTGCCTTCCTGCTGATCCGTCCCTCCGGCCTGTTCGGTCAGAAACTCGTGGAAAGGGTCTGATGTGTCCGCTGTCACAGCCGATTTTTCGCTCCCGTTTTCCTTGCCACGTTACGCCGGAACGGTTGCGGTGCTTGCCATCGCCTACCTCATCGTGCCCTTCGTCGGCACCAGTTATCTCTTCGAGGCGATCCTCTTGCCGTTCCTGGCGCTTAGCCTCGCCGGGGTCGGCCTCAATCTTCTCACCGGTTATGCCGGCCAAGTGTCGCTCGGTTCGGCCGCCTTCATGGCTGTCGGTGCCTTCGCAGCCTACAATTTCAATCTGCGGGTCGATGGGCTGCCGCTCCTCGTCTCGATCGTACTGGCCGGTCTTTCTGCAGCAGTTATCGGTATCGTCTTTGGCCTGCCGAGCCTTCGGCTGCGCGGCTTCTACCTCGCGGTTTCGACGTTGGCGGCACAGTTTTTCGTGCAATGGGCGCTGACGAAATTCAGTTGGTTCTCGAACGATTCCGCGTCGGGCGTGATCGATGCGCCAGTCTTGTCGCTGGCCGGAATTTCCTTCGAGGGGCCGGTCGGGCGCTATTTCTTTGCGCTGACTATCGTCGCCGTTCTTACCTTCCTCTCCTATCGTCTGGTCTCGTCGCAGACTGGCCGCAACTTCATCGCGGTGCGTGACAACGAGACCGCTGCCCGCATCATCGGCGTTCCGGTCCTGCGCACGAAACTGCTGGCCTTTGCGATCTCCTCCTTCATCATCGGGGTTGCCGGTGTGATCTGGGCCTTTGCCTATCTGCGCACGGTGGAACCGGCGGGCTTCAATCTCGACCGTTCGTTCCAAATCCTGTTCATTGTCATCATCGGCGGGCTCGCGTCGATCCGTGGTGCCTTCTTCGGGGCCGCGCTGATCGTTGTCTTCCCCCTCATCCTGTCGCGGCTCGGCGCATTTCTCTTAGGCGATGTCTTCGATTCCGGCGTGCTCGACATGACGCAGCGGATTGTCCTTGGTGCGCTCATCATTTTGTTTTTGATCCTCGAGCCTGACGGCCTGGTGTCGTTGTGGGATCGCTTGAGGTCACGCGTTACGGCCGCCATCAGGCGGGCGTGAAATCCTCGAAGCCTCGGCCCTGAAAAGCCAGGGGGCTTCCAACAAGAAAAACATTCAATTCCTGAAACCAGCACGGATGGCAGAGCGCCAGCCGACAGACGGAGTTTGTCCAAAAATGACCCTTTACACCAAGATCAAAGCGGCAGCCTTCGCCGCCGGCATCAGCCTTGCTGCAATCGCCTTTCCGGCCGTGGCCGACGAACAGCACTTTCCCCTCCAGAGCTACCGGGTCGGCCCCTATGCGGCCGGCGGCACCGGCTTCTTCGGCGGCTTCATCGATTATCTCAACCTCATCAACACCCGTGACGGTGGCGTGAACGGCGTGAAACTCACCTGGTCGGAAGCCGAAACCCAGTACGAGGTCGAGCGCGGAGTCGAGGCCTATGAACGGTTGAAGAGCAATCCCGGCATTGCCGCCTGGAACCCGCTGTCGGTCGGCATCGCCTATGCCATGATCGACCGCATCACTCAGGACAAGGTGCCGCTTATCACCATCAATCACGGCCGTACGGATTCGACCGATGGCCGCGTTTTCCCTTACGTCTTCCCGCTGCTGCTCAATCCCTACAGCGAAACTTCCGGTATCGTGAACTACATCGCATCGAAGGAAGGTGGCGTCGAAAGCCTCAAGGGCAAGAAGATCGTGGTACTCTACCACGGCTCGCCCTATGGCAAGGAAACGATCCCGATCTATGAATTGCTGGCCGAAAAGTATGGCTTCGAACTGCAGCAGATCGAAGTCCCGCATCCGGGCAACGAGCAGCAGTCGCAGTGGCTGACGATCCGCCGCGCCAAGCCGGATTATGTCGTTCTGCGCGGCTGGGGCGTCATGAACCCGGTGGCGCTGAAGACGGCGGCGAAGACCGGCTTCCCGGTCGATCATATCATCGGCAATGTCTGGTCGAACTCGGAAGAGGACGTCATCCCCGCCGGCGATGCAGCGAAGGGCTATACCGCCATCACCACCCAGGCATCGGGCGCCGAATATCCGGTCGTCAAGGAAATCGTGAAGACGGTTTACGATGCCGGCAAGGGCAACCTTGAAGACAAGAACCGCATCGGCTCCGTCTACCACAATCTGGGTATCGTCAACGGCATCCTGAACGTCGAGGCGGTGCGGATCGCCCAAGAGAAATTCGGCAAGCGCACGCTCACCGGCGACGAAGTTCGCTGGGGCTTCGAGCATCTGCAACTCGATCAGGCCCGTGTCGAAGCGCTCGGCGCCAAGGACCTCTTCCACTCGATCAATGTCACCTGGGATAACCACGAGGGCAACGGCTACGTGACGTTCCAGCAATGGGACGGCAAGAAGTGGAACGTGGTCTCCGATTGGATCGCGCCGGATTGGGCCTTGCTTCGCCCGATCATCGAAAAGTCGTCCGAGGCTTATGCGGCTGAAAAGGGCATCAAGCTTCGCACGTCCGAAGACGCGGACGCCGTGACGAACTGATGCCCTATGGCCGGGCGCGATTCCTTCTCCGTGCCCGGCCGCAAATCCTGAAATGCCTCAAGGAGTTTGTGATGACTGTGGATAACAGGCTGCTCACCGTGGAGGACCTCCATGCCACCTACAATCATGCCATCACCGCTTTGTATGGCGTCACCCTTTCGCTCGACCGAGGCGAAATCCTCGCCATTCTCGGCGCGAACGGTGCCGGCAAGACGACGACGCTGAAGGCGGTTTCGAACCTTCTTCCGGCCGAGCGCGGCCAGGTGCTCGCTGGCCAGATCCTGTTCGAAGGCCGCGATGTGACGCGCGAAGCCCCGGCGAGCCTGGTGCGACTCGGTCTGGTGCAGGTGCTCGAAGGACGCCATTGCTTCAAGACGCTGACAGTGGAGGAAAACCTGATCTCCGGCGGCCTTGGCCGTTCCGCCTCGAGCGCTGAAATCGCTGTCGATCTTGAAAAGATCTACACGCATTTCCCGCGGCTCAGGGAAAAGCGCCGGGTTCTCTCCGGCCTCACCTCGGGTGGCGAACAGCAGATGACGGCCATTGGCCGGGCGCTGATGTCGCGTCCACGGCTGCTGGTGCTCGACGAGCCGTCGATGGGGCTTGCACCGCTTGTCGTGCAGGACATTTTCCGCACGCTGAAACGCCTCAACCGGGAGGAAGGGCTGTCGATCCTTGTTGCCGAACAGAACTCGGCAGTGGCGCTTACCTATGCCGACAGAGCCGTCATCCTGGAAAACGGCGTCAGCGTACTTTCCGGCACGGCTGCCGAACTGAAGGCACGGGATGACGTCAAGGCTTTCTATCTCGGCCAGAAACCGGCGGCACCCGCCGCCGCACATATTCACTGACAACAACATCGAAGAGGAGACGTGAGATGACCATTTCGAACATTAATACGAAGGACGCCGTCGAAGGCATTCCGGCCGTGCCGCGGCCAAGCGAGCCGGCCCACATCATCGAGAGCGATGCCGAGGCGATTGAAGTCGCTAAGAAACTGGCCGCCGAAATCGCGCCGGGCGCTGCCCTTCGCGACCGTGACCGTATCTGGCCGGTGAAGGAACTCGACGCCTTTTCGCAAAGCGGTCTCTGGTCGATCAATGTGCCGAAACAGTTCGGTGGTCCGGAAGTCTCCTATGCGACACTCGCCAAGGTGATCGAGATCGTTTCCGCGGCCGATTCCTCCATCGGTCAGATCGCGCAGAACCACCTCGGCGTCGTTGCGGCGATCCGCACGGTTTCCGACGAAGTCCAGCAGAAGCTGCTGTTTGCCGAAGTTCTGCGCGGCACGCGCTTCGGCAATGCCTTTTCCGAATTCGGTTCAAAACGGGCGGTGGATTTCGAGACCAAGTTCACGGATGCCGGTGACCATGTAATCGTCAACGGTCAGAAGTTCTATTCCTCCGGTGCGCTTCTCGCCCATCTCGTGCCGATCGTAGCACTCGATGACGAAGGCCGTGCCTGGTACGCGATTGCTGAGCGGGATGCACCCGGATTGACCGTTATCGACGACTGGTCATCTTTCGGCCAGCGCACGACGCTTTCCGGCACGGTGCTCCTGAACAATGTCAAGGTACCGAAGACCCACCTCGTTCCCGGCTACAAGGGCTATGCGGAACCGACGGCGGATGGTGCGATCTTCCAGATCATCCAGGTCGCGGTCGATACGGGTATTGCGCAGGCTGCAATCGACGAGACCGTTTCCTTCGTGCGCACCAAGAGCCGCGCATGGGTGGATAGCGGTGTTGATCATGCCTGGGATGATCCCTACACGATCCAGGCGGTGGGTGACCTGACACTGCGCCTGCACGCAGCGCAGGCCCTGCTCGAAAAAGCCGGCTACGCCATCGACCGGGCCATCCTGAACCCGACCGCCGAAACGGTTGCCGAGGCGCAGATCGTTACGGCAGAGGCAAAAATCCTTTCGACCGAGATCGCCATCGCGGCCACCAACAAGCTCTTCGAACTTGCGGGCACCCGCTCCACGCTTGCGGAACATCACCTCGACCGCCATTGGCGCAACGCCCGCACACATACTCTGCACGATCCGGTGCGATGGAAATATTCAATCCTCGGCAAGTATTTCCTCAACGGCGAAAAGCCGCCGCTTCACGCCTGGAGCTGAGGTTCAAGAAGTGCGGGGCGCTCCATGGGCGCCCAGCAAATTCCGAGGCGGGTCTACTTCTTTTTAGTGGCCGTTAGCAGGAGGCATGGTGTTGATGAGCAGTTGAGCGTGACAACTTGAGCGCCAGGTTTCCTGCGGGGTTTCGGCGATGGCATGAGGCCGCGACGATAGTCTTCGCACTCAACATCATTCTTGGATTGGGCGATCTTATCGCAGGCGTGATCGACGCCCTCCGTCGCAACAAACTCCTTTTGATCATCGATAATTGCGAGCACGTCATTGCAATGACTGCGACGATTATCGAGCGGATATCTTCAGCCGCGGACCACCGAGGACGCGTTACGAGCAAATCTATTTCCTTTCCGCACTTGCTTATCCAGAGCAAACCACGGGATTCCTAACGCGCCAAGCGCTGCAGTTTGCGGCGGTGGGTGCGCTCCCCTATGTCTCATCCGCCGCTCGCGGGGCGTCGTGCTTCAGTGCGCGGAAAAATCCTCCCTGCGGTACTGTGCCACGAGATTGCGGCAGGCGCGTAGCGTCAGCCCCATCACCGTCAGCGTCGTGCCGGCAATACCACTGCCTGGGAAGGCGCTTGCGTCGGTAACGATGAGGTTCGGCGCATCCCAGAGCTGGTTGTAGGGATTGAGAACCGATGCCTCGGACGTCTCACCCATGCGGGCGCCACCCGTCTCATGAATGGCGGCCCCCATGCACATGGTCTTCTTGAACCATGTGCGGAACATGAAACGGCTGAAGGCACTGGCTTCAGGGAAGGCGCCCTTCCCCATCTCCTTCAGGCCCGTCGGGGAGCCGATGAATTCCAGATCGCCGCCGACGCCCTTGATCATCGAGATCAGCATTTCCTCCTGCCGCTTCAGAAGAGCATGTTCTTCCGCCTGCATGACGCAGCGGATATGCGGCACGGGAATGTTCCAGGCATCCTTGCGCCGCGTATCCAGCGTGATGCGGTTATCGGCATAGGGCAGCATGCGGCCGAAGCCGAAGAAGGCGAGGCGGGCATCTTCCTGATCCGACACTGGCGCACGTCCGACGCTGCCCTGATAGTCGAAATCGCCGCGGGCTGTATCGCCTTCTCCGAAACGCGGAATGAAGATGCCGCCGGAGGGATTATAGAAGGCGTCCGTCGGCGCGGATTCATCCAGCGCCCACCCTTTCGCGCCGGAGAAAGAGCCGAAAGCGAGGCACGGCAACTGGTCCATGAAATAACGGCCGAGCGCTCCGGAACTGTTTCCAAGTCCGCCCGGATGTCTCGCCGAGGCGGAATTCAGGAGGAGCCGGACACTTTCGATCGGTGACGCTGCAAGCACGACCATGGCCGCGTGGGCGGTCGAGGGCGCACCCGTGGTGCGATCAATGAATTCCGCGCCGGTTGCGCGACCGGTCGTGCCATCCGTTGTGATACGGCGTACAACGGCGTTGTACTTCACAGTCAGGTTCCCACTCGCAAGCGCCTCCTTCAGCGGCTTTGGAACGCGCGCGGCATCCGGCGCGATATAGCGCCAGGACACGACATGCCGGTCCGGCCAACGGCTTTCGACCGTTTGCTTGAACGTCTGTTCCGCCGGGGTGAGGCTCGCGGGCTTGGCATAGGCTCCATCGGGCAGGGTGGAGACATTATCCGTGTTTCCATAGAGTCCGAGATAGCTTTCGACTTCGTCATAAAGCGGTGCCATCTCCGTGTAGGAAATCGGCCAGTCGACGCCCTTACCGGTCTTCGAGTGGATCTTGAAGTCCTCGTCGGTCCAGCGCAGCAGCACGCGCCCGAAGCTGTGCAGCCGCCCGCCGCTCTGGCGGCCACGGATCCACAGGAAGGGCTCGTTCTTCGGCGTCGTATACGGGTTCTTGCGGTCGTTGACGAAGAAATGGCTGAAGCGCTCGGTGAAGAATGCTGCACGGGCCTGGATCGGCTGGCCTTTCATCGTCGCGCGAGCGCGTTCCCAGATATTGATGCTGCTCGCCGGCGGCTTCTTGCGGGACGGATCGAAATCCTTCGGCCCGACATCGGGGCCGGCCTCCAGAAGCAGCACCGACAATCCTTGTGCCGTCAGTTCCTTGACCGCAAACGAGCCCGCAGCGCCGGAGCCGATCACCAGCGCATCATAGAGTATTTCAGTCATGTCAGTCCAAATCCTGTCGTGGGGCACTGTCCGGAGAAACGCCTTCTGGACATTGCAGAAAAACACATGCGATCAGCGTTACAGGCGCGATCCGTCCGCGCCGAAGAGCGACGCCTTCGATATGTCGAGGCCGGGCGAAAGCGCGTCGCCGGGCAGCAAGGTCACATCGCCCATCAGTCGAAGCGAGAGGGTTTGTTTGGCCCAGTCGAACCAAAGCACAGCCTCCGATCCCATCGGCTCGACGACGGAAATGCGGCCGGGAATGGTCGGCAGGCCGCTTGCCGCGCCATCGAGAACCAGATGGTCCGGCCGGAAACCGAGGGTTGCTTGCCCCGACACCGGAGGTGTCTTGAAGCCATAACCGGAGAGATCGAAGCTGAGCTCATTGCTCTGGAACGTGGGCGAACCATTGGCGGTTTCGATGCGGCCCTCGATGAAGTTCATCGCCGGGGCCCCGATGAAGCCCGCCACGAAGAGGTTTGCCGGGCGATGGTAGATTTCCGAGGGAGACGCCAGCTGCTGGATCACGCCGTCGCGCATGATGGCGATGCGATCTGCCAGCGTCAGGGCTTCTACCTGATCGTGGGTCACATAGATCATCGTATTGCCGAGGCTCTGGTGCAGCTTCTTGATCTCGACACGGAGTTCGTTGCGCAGCTTTGCGTCCAGATTGGAAAGCGGTTCGTCGAACAGGAAGACATCGACCTGGCGGACCAGCGCGCGGCCAATCGCGACGCGCTGGCGCTGGCCGCCGGAAAGTTCGGCCGGGCGTCGGTCCAGCAGTTTATCGAGGTGAAGCAGGGCGGCAGTGCGGGCAACCCGCGCCTCGATTTCCGCCTTTGGCAAACCGGCGACGCGCAGCCCGAAGGAGAGGTTCTTGCGCACCGACATGCGCGGATAAAGCGCATAGGACTGGAACACCATGCCGATGCCGCGATCCTTCGGCTCTTCCCAGGTGACGTTTTTGTCGGAAATCCAGATCTCGCCTGAGGTGATGTCTTGCAGGCCGGCGATTGCGTTCAGGAGCGTGGACTTGCCGCAGCCGGAAGGGCCGAGCAGGACCAGGAATTCCTTCGGCGCGATGTCGAGTGACATCTTTTCGATGACCGTGTTGTCGCCATAGGCGATCTTCAGGTCCTTGATGGAAACAGCGGATTGCATGGCAGCATTACCCCTTGACTGCGCCGGCGGCGATGCCGCGCACGAACCAGCGGCCGGACAGGAAATAGATGGCGAGCGGAACAAGAGCGGTCAGGATCGTCGCCGCCATGTTCACGTTGTAGGTGCGCTCGCCCATGGTGGTGTTGACGATGTTGTTGAGCTGAACCGTCATCGGCAGGTTGTCGCGGCCGGCAAAGACGAGTCCGAGCAGGAAGTCGTTCCAGATGCCCGTAAACTGCAGCATAGACACAACGACGACCATCGGCACGGCGATCGGCAGCATGATTTCGAAGAAGATGCGCCAGAAGCCGGCACCATCGACGCGCGCGGCCTTACACAGCTCTTCCGGCACGCTGACGAAGTAGTTTCGGAAGAGCAGCGTCACCAGCGGCAGGCCGAAGATTACATGGACAAGGATGATCCCAGCCAGCGAGTTGTAGAGACCGACCGTCGCCATGGCCCGAACCATCGGATAGAGGAATATCTGGTAGGGGATGAGGCCGCCTGCCATCAGCAGGCCGAACAGTACGCTCGCCCCGCGCGGCCGCCAGAGCGACAGGGCATAGCCGTTGACCGCGCCGACGAAGACAGAGAGCGCGACGGACGGAATGGTGATCGCCAACGAGTTCCAGAAACCGCTGCGGATGCCGACGCAGACCGTGCCCATGCAGGCGCCGGACCAGGCCGTGGTCCAGGCCGAGAAGTCCAGCTTTGACGGCAGCGAGAAGATCTGGCCGAGGCGGATTTCGTCCATGGTTTTCAGCGAGGTGACAACCATCGTGTAGAGCGGCAGCGTGAAGAACAGCACCGCGACAAGAAGGAAAACATAAAGACCGATGCGGCCAGCGGTAATCTGCGTCGGCTTCGGGCCGTTGGGATGGAGGCGGGCCATCAGCGGGCTCCCCGGGCTTTGCTATGCATGTGCATAGCGTAGCGGAATGGAGCGACGATCATGATCACGCCCAGCACGAGAACCGTGGCGCCCGCCGTGGCAAGGCCGAGGTTCTGGCGGCCGAAGAGATTGTCCATGATGAACTTGGCCGGCACTTCCGTTGCATTGCCGGGACCGCCATTGGTCATGGCGACGACGATATCGTAGGTCTTGATGACACCCATGGCGAGCAGCATGCCGGCGGCGGCCAATGCAGGCCCGAGCTGCGGCAGGATGATCGAGACATAGATGCGCCAGACCGGGATGCCGTCGATCCTTGCCGCCTTCCACTGCTCGGCTTCGATACCACGCATGCCGGCAAGCGCAATGACCATGACGAGACCGGCACCCTGCCAGACACCGGCAAGCACCAGCGCGTAGATCGCCAAATCGCGATTCACCACCCAATCGAGCACGAAGCTCTCCCAGCCGAGGGAGCGCACACTGGCTTGAATGCCGAGCGTCGGATTGAGCATCCATTGCCAGATCAGGCCGGTCACGACGAAGGACATGGCGTAGGGGTAGAGGAAGATTGTCCGGAAGGCGCTTTCGAAGCGGATCTTGCGGTCGAGCGCTGCGGCCAGTAGAAAACCCAGAAGCAGACAGCCGCCGACATAGAGAACGCCAAAGATCAGTACGTTTTGGAGCGAGGCGAGCCACTTGGCGGAGGAAAACAGCTTCGCATACTGGGCGAAGCCAACATAAGTCGAAGATGGGAAGATTGTCGAGTTCGTGAACGACAGATTGATCGACCATGCCATGGTGCCGATGAAGACCACCACGGCAACGAGCCAAGTTGGCAGGAGCGCGAAGGTCGCGGATAGATTGGTCTTGCGTTTCATGGATATCGCCAGTTCGTTGACGGATGGACAGCAGACGTCGCGCCGCAAGGCAGCGGGACGTGGCGCCGGAACCAGTCCGGCGCCGTCTGCGTGATCTTACTCGAAGATGGCGAAGAAGTTTTCGGCGGCGGCAGCCGTGTCGTCGGAGCCGCTGTTCCAGTATTCATCGACGAAATCGTCGAGCGCGCCGACTTGCTGCGGCGTCAACACGATCGCCTGATCCGGCACGATCGCACCGGCGCTCATCAGTTCCACACCCTTCTGGGCGCAGGCGTCGAGTTTCGACTTGTCGACGTCGGAGCGGGCGGGAACAGAGCCCTTCTTCAGCGAGAATTCAACCTGAACGGCCGGGTCCATCACGACTTCGGCGAGCAGCTTCTGCGCCTTATCGGTTTCAGCATTGCCGGTTTTCGGGAAGTAGAAGGAGTCTGCGATGTAGACCATACCTGGCGATTCCGGAACGATCATGCAGCCGTAATCCTTGCCTGCTTCTTTGCCGGCGACGGTGAATTCGCCCTTGGCCCAGTCACCCATGAACTGCACGCCAGCCTTTGCGGTGATCAGCATCGCGGTCGCATCGTTCCAGTTGCGGCCGGCAGCACCGTCATCGATATAGCCGTGCAGCTTGTGAAGGATCGCCAGTGTCTTCTTGACACCCTCCACCGAGGCTTCGCTCTTGTCCTTGTCGACATAGATTTTCAGGAACCCATCAATCCCGACTTGGGACAGAAGCACCATATTGAAGACCTTGGACTGCTGCCAGGGCTGACCGCCCCAGGCGACAGGCACGAGACCGGCAGCCTTCAGTTTGTCGAGACCGGCAAAGAACTCGTCCCAGGTCTTGGGTTCCTCGGCAATGCCGGCTTTCGCGAAGGCTTCCTTTGAGTAGAACACCCAGCTTTCGCCATGGGCACCGGTCGGCACGAGGTATGTCTGGCCATCATAGGAGATGAGGTCGAGGATCGACTTGGGCAGCACATCCGCCCATTTGCCGGCCTTGGCGACATCATCGATCGAGTTGAACAGGCCCTGGCTTACGAAATCGGCAGCGGCGAGGCCGATAACGCCCTGCTTGGCGCCCGGTGGGTCACCGGCGACAACACGGTTCTGGAAGGCTGCGTCCGCGGCCCCGAAGCCGGCGATGGAAGAGTCCTTCCAGACGCCGCCACGCTTTTCGAATTCCGTCTTGATGACGTTGATTGCGGCCGCTTCACCGCCAGACGTCCACGACGACAACATTTCGATCGTCGGCTTGTCTTCGGCTTGGGCCGTGGTCAGGAAACCGGCAAATGCAACACCGGCCAGAAAAAGTTTCATCATGTTCTTCATCGTTCCACCTCTTGAAAAGCCCTCTTGGCGGGGCGTTTATCTTTTTTGGGAGTGATTGATCAGCGATAAATCGGCAGGAGCGCCTGCCGGACGAGCGTCAGCCCGTTTGCAATGTCGCGGACGGGGTTCGGCGCGGCATCGAGTTCGAGGATCGCCCAGCCTTGGTAGTGACGGTCGCGCAGCAACCGCGCCCAGGCCGGCCAATCGACCCTTCCGAGGCCAAAGCCGCAGAAATAAGGGCGATGGCGATCATGGATATGTTCGTCGATCGGGGTATCGGCCGGCATCGGGCCGATTGCATCCTTCCAATGGGCGATGATCATGCGCTCATGGTGGCGGTCGACAAGCTGCACCGGATCGGAGCCGGCAACGATGACATGCGCCGTATCCGGGCACATATGCACATAGGCCGGATCGGTCAGCATCATCATTAGATCGACATCGCGGGCGGCGGCAAAGATCGAGTGAGCTTCAGTGTGAAGGGCAAGACGGACGCCCCGCGCATAAAGGGTCGCACCAAGCCGATTGAGGAAGTCGGCGATCACCTTGGCGCGATCGAAATCATAGAATTCTACCGGCTGGGCACCGAGCGTCTGGCGCAAGGGAGCGCCGATCACCATGATGTCGCTGCCGCAGGCCTTGAGGAAATCGGCGTATTTCTCGGCCTTGGCGATGATGGCCGCCTGAGCTTCGGCCTTGGTGAAGTCGCCGGCGGCTTCAAGTTCCGCAAAGAAGCCGCTGCAGAGCGTCAGCCCTCGGCGCGACAGTTCGCCGGCGAAGGCCTCAACGGAGCCGTAGGTCTTGACCGCATCCTGCCAGTTGAACGGCGAGAAGGTCAGTTCGACGCCGGTAACGCCGGATGCCTGGACGCTGTCGAGGATCTTGTCCCAGAAGGCCCGGGGTTCGGTGCGGGCATGCTCGATGATGGCGTCATAGTCCTCGACCTCCCAGAAACCGGGATGGAAGAACGTCACGAGATCAACGCCGAAGCGGAGCTTTTCACCAGTCGTCATGGCCAACCATTCCTTGAGACATGGCACGCCGTTTGCGAAAACTGTGCTTTCGCATTCCGGAAGCCATGTGATTTCAATGCATTACGCTATGGCAATCGTTTGCCATGACTAGATAATAGACAAGCTTCTTTTTTACGCAAGCGGTTTTTGGCAAACGTTTGCTATGAATCGCAGCTTGCCTTAGAGTTGCAGCTCGAAGCGTCCGGGAAGGAAAACAAAGGTGAGTAAAAACAAGGAGATGCTCGGGGAGGAGCAGTCCGGGCCGCTAATGGCCGATGTGGCAAAACTCGCTGGCGTGGCGATTTCCACAGTCAGCCGGGCGCTGGCAAACCCAGGACGCGTGAACGAGAAAACCCGCGCCAAGATCGATGCCGCCGCCAAGCAGCTTGGCTACACGCCGAATGCCATGGCGCGAGGCCTCAGGGTCGGCAAGTCCAATATCATCATGATCGTCCTGCCGGGCTCGCTCTATTATGGCGCCTCGCAGATCGTTCCCCAGGTGCTGCAGGCCATCAACAAGTCGCTGCTTCAGAGCGGCTATACGCTGATGATTGCCAACCTTGCCCGTGACGAAGCCTCCGAGCGGCATATCCTAAACTTGGCTTTCGGCGGCACGGTCCGCGGCACGATCATCCTGGCTTCCAAGCTGCCGGAACTGGAAGGACGTTCGCTTGCCAATGCCGGCCTGCCGATCGTCTCCATGTTGCTCGATATGAGCGCATCCGGGGTACCGAGTGTCGTGACCAATGATCGCGAGGCCGTTCGGGATGCAACCGCGGACCTTATTCGCCTCGGTCATCGCCGCTTTTTCTATCTGGCAGGTCCGGAAGGCAACTACCACGACGTCGAGCGCTTCGGCGGGGTGCTGGAGGCATTTCGGGAAGGGGGGCTTCCGGAAACGGCAGTGGTTCGTTCAGGCGGCAAGCTTGACTATCAGCAAGGCTTCGAGATCGGCCTTCAGGCCGCCGACGATTTCGCGGCACTTGCCGAAAAGCCGACGGCTGTCATTGCCACCAGCGATGATATGGCAATCTCCTTCATGAGCCGGATGAAGGGTATGGGGCTCGCGGTTCCGGACGATCTTTCAATCGTCTCCTTCGATGGTTCCCCTGTCTGCGCCTTCTGTTCGCCGCCATTGTCGACGATTGAACAGCCGGCCGAGGAGATGGGCACTGCCGCAGTCGATATGCTTCTTGAAGCCATCGAGGACACCGACGCTCCATCAGCCATGCGAAGGGTTATTCCCAGTCGACTGATCGTCCGGGAAAGCATGGCTGGTCGGGTGAAATCCGATTGAATAGGTCGCAGAGTGTTCGAAGCTAGAGCCAGCCGTAAGGACTTGGAGCTCCGAAAATATTGCGGCCGCTGAGGCAAATCGAGAACAGAAAGGCCGCTCGGTCTAGCGCCTTCAAATCTCAGGCATCTGCGCGCACTTTTTTCGCGCGTGCGACGTTACCGCAATACTTAGCCTATGAATCGGCTCCTATCGGTGTCCAAATCTGGTTCTGCCGACCCTCAATCGGCCTGACAAAGCGACCCTCGAAAACACAAGCAGACGAACGCGCAAATAGCTATGGACCGACCCCGACCTTATCGCGATCCGCAACAGGTTAAACGGCGCACCAGTTAAACGCCTCGGCTATCGAACGACGGTAAAAGTTTCTGGCAAAAAACGGCTCGCCCACGTTCAACGAGCCGGTTGGCTTGACAGGCCCGCAAGTCGCGCTTCAGCATCAAATCACAGTATTCAAATGGCAGATATTGGAATCTCGGGTGCTGCCTAGATGCCAGTCGAGATAAATAGCACGGCCGGCACACCGGCAGCCGCCAAGCACAGTGCGAAAATGCACATGAGTTTTAGACGTCGCGCTCGCAGCGCTGTCCCATGATCCCATTCATACGCCATACCGGGGTCCTCCTGTTGGCAAATGAAGCACTGAATTTTTCCTCTGTCCATCGAATAGCGACTCGGGCGCGGTTTGCGTGACCGGAAGCCGAACGACCATTTTGACGCGGCCAACTGTTGGCGTGACCCAAACCGCGCGCAGCGTCATTGCGCCCTGGGGGATAGCCGAAACTTCTGCACGGATTTCAGCACGGGACTGAGGCGCCGATTCAGGCCAGGTTTACGGCCTGCGCGATCGATACGAGCCAGATGACAATTGCTGCGATCGCAATCATCCGTTCGGGCTGTTTGAGAAAGTGGCGGGTTTCCATGATCTGTGCTCCTAAGATAGGGGAACTCCAGTAGCCGAGATTGGCTTGGCGTCGCGTTACCGAGGAAACAGCAGGGGCAAATGGCAACGTCTTAAAGCAGTCGGTAGCCCGTCCACTGCGTCGGCTGGCTATTGTTGCAATAGCTTGATGCACGTTGCCCAACGCTGTCATCGGCAAGAATTGAACAGATCGGATCGATGGTGAACGCGGCAGCCGCAACGCTGATTTTCGTATTCATCAATCACTTTCTTTTTCCCGGCGATGCGTTCAAAGAAGCAGCGTAGCCTTCGTGGTATACATGCCAGGAAAGCGTCAGCCGATCGATCCACCACAGGTCCGCCCCATGAGCATTGCATTTTACGCCGATTACGTCTCAGACCTCCGGATCCTGTTGACGGAACTTGATAGTGAGCCAGAGGGTTTTCAGACGTTCGATGCCCGCCTCGAACTGGCAGTGCCGGGCGGCCTCATCGTCTACGAAACAAGGCGTCGCAAGGGGCAGACGGATAGTCTCTATTATGGCCGTTCAAGCGACAACGCCGCGAACCAGCGGATTTCTCAAGCTGCGGCTTTCTCGGCGATCGACCGTTTCCTGGCACTCGGCCAGTTCGTCGCGCTCGCAGGCGACACGGCGTTCGCGGACGAGCAGCGGCGGCCGATCGATCCTCAGTACCCACACTGCGCGGTCAATTTTTCCTATCGAAAGAAGGGGCATCCGTCGGCGCGCTCGATGCTGATGGTATTCATCGGGCTGAACGACGAGACGGATGCGCTGCGCTACGCTGAAACCATCGCTGGTCCGAACGAGCTCGTTCAAGAGCGCCCGCACCATTCGGCGCGCTTCCACGAGTGGCGATGACTTCAATTGTTTTGAGCCACGGACATCGAGGCAGGCGGTCCCGCGCCTCCGCCGTTGCTCAAGGCGATTGCAGCAAGCAACCCAAGCACCGTCAAAACCGACACAGCCAACGCGATGCCGCATACCTGCTCGATAAAGCGGAGCATCGTGGTTCCAATATAAGTTTCACTCAGGTCATTCAGACCCTCAGAAAATATACACAAGCGACTAAAATCGAAAACACACTAACAATGAGCAGCCGAAACTCTGCGTGACTTTGATGGTCCTTGCCATTCCAATCGTATTTCATTGGTCCGCTCCAGAAGAAAGACCCATCTACTAGCAGGCGACACTTGCGCCGGGCCTGCTTCGTGATTGTTGGATGGCGGACAAACTTTAACGCTGCTAAGCAGACATCTGCTCTTCCCGGAACTGGTGAAGGCTGCTGCATGGACCAACGCCAAGACTTCAGCCCTCGCCATTTGCGACGAGGGCGTAAAGTCTTGGGTTATCAAATGCGCCAGGTCCGCACCTGGCCAGAGTGGTATGCCACAATGATCTCAGATTGTGTGCAAACATGGCGGTTAGGGTTATCCGGTAGGGTTAAGGCGCCGTGGAAGGAGGGAAGGCATTCCTCGGGCGTCAGAGCCCAGCCCTCCGCGTGGACACTGCATCTTTCGCCATGCTAGAACCGCGCGCCCACAGGTATCTGTCGGAGATGATCAGGTGAGTATGGTAGTAAGGTCTAGCTTCGAATGAAGTCGCAGTGGAAAGAGACTTCGGGGGCAAGCATCGCTTCATTGATTCTCGATCGAAAAATCTCCAGAAGGCAATTGCACCTGCTGGCCCTTCTTGTCATTTGCTTCTCTATTGTCGTCGCATTTCAGGTGCGAGGTTTCCTCGATGGTCGTTCGGTGATCGACCTGTTCATTCCGGCAGTCCTCGTGGTTTCCGCAGTCGGAGGGCTTGTTCCGACGCTGGTGACTGCCGGGCTTTTGTGCGTGGTCGCCACCTTTATCGAGGCCACAAACAGTGCCGCCTATGAACCGTTATGGCCCGAGCTTGCATTGTTCATCGGGATCGCGGCAATCATCGCTTTTATGGGCGAGATTTTCAGGACGGCGCTTCTGAAGGCAAAGAGCGCCGAGGAGGCTTTGGATGTCAGGGAAGCGCATCTCAAATCGATTTTCGACACCGTCCTCGATGCGACAATCGTCAGCCAGCAGGATGGTACGATCGTTTCCTTCAATGCGGCTGCCGTCAGGCAATTCGGGTACGCCGAAAATGAAGTTATCGGCCAGAATCTGCGCATGCTGATGCCCCAGCCCTATCGCCAGCAACATGATGGTTACATGAACCGTTATCTCGTCACCGGCGAGAAGCGGATTATCGGTCTCGATCGCGTCGTCGTCGGCCAGCGCAAGGATGGATCGACCTTTCCGATGAAGCTCGCGGTCGGCGAGATGCGGTCCGGTGGCAAGCGGTTTTTCACCGGCTTCATTCGCGATCTTACCGAACGACAGGAGTCTGCGGCGCGGCTGGAGGAAATCCAAGGGGAGTTGGCACGTCTCGCCCGGCTCAATGAAATGGGAGAAATGGCTTCGACCCTGGCGCATGAGCTCAACCAGCCGCTGTCGGCGATCGCAAACTATGTGCATGGTTGCTCCCGACTGTTGCGTGACATGGATACCGATGTCGCGGTGATGATGCGGGACGCCCTGGCTCAAGCGGGAAACCAATCGTTGCGGGCCGGGCAGATCATCAAGCACCTGCGGGAATTCGTCACCAAGGGCGAGACGGACAAAGCCCCGCAGAACATTCGCCAGCTCGTCGAGGAGGCGGCCGCTCTCGCCTTGGTCGGCTCCCGCGAGAAAGGGGTGAGGACCGTCTTCGACTATCACCCGGGCGCCGACATGGTGATGGTCGATCGTATCCAGATTCAACAGGTGCTGATCAACCTGATGCGAAACGCCGTCGAGGCCATGAAGGATGCGCCTGAGAAAGATCTCGTCGTGCGCATTCAACCGGGAGAGCCGGGAGAAGTCCGGATCACCGTCGAGGATACGGGTTTTGGTATCCCGGAGGAAATCTCGGCGCAGTTGTTCAAGCCATTCACTACGACGAAACCCGGAGGAATGGGCATCGGACTGTCGATATCGAAACGAATCGTCGAAGCCCATGGCGGAACCATGACCGTGTCGCACACGGCGCGCGGCGGCGCGTGCTTCCAGTTCACCCTGCCGGCCCACGAAGAAAGAGAAGACCATGTCGAAGGATGATTTTACCGTTCACATCGTCGATGACGAGGACGCTGTGCGGAAATCGCTCGCCTTCATGCTGACCATCAACGGATTTGCCGTGCGGGTACACGAATCCGCCACGACCTTCGCCCAGTTTGCGCCCGGTGCGCGCCATGCCGTTCTGGTTACGGATCTGCGCATGCCCGACATGACGGGTGTGGACCTGATACGGATTCTGTCCAAGCTTCCGAACAGGATTCCATCGCTGGTTGTAACGGGACACGGCGATGTGCCGATGGCCGTGGAAGCCATGAAAGCCGGTGCCATCGATTTCATCGAGAAGCCGTTCGAAGATACCGTCATCATCGAAGCCATCCGGCGGGCCGCCGAGCAGTTGCACGACAAGACCGTCATGACCGATTCCGTGGCGGATGTGCGCGACAGGCTGGCAACGCTCAGTGACCGTGAACGGCAGGTTCTGTCCGCCGTTGTCGCCGGCTTGCCGAACAAGTCGATTGCCTATGATCTCGACATCAGCCCGCGCACGGTCGAGGTGCATCGCTCGAATGTCATGGCGAAAATGAAGGCGAAGAGTCTTCCCGAACTCGTGCGCATGGTCCTTGCAGCGGGCTTTACCTCGCCAGCGTGATTCTTCGAGACGCAATTGATCGAGAACAAGGCGGCGCTAACGTTCGCAGGTTATCTGATCGTCTGCCGCACGCGTTCCGGCTGCGGATAACGGACAATAAAATTGCAAACGCCTCAGCCCATCGTCGCGATCGCCAGTGATGACGCCTTGCTGCGTTCATTGGCGTTTGCGCTGGGCGTCGAGGGATATGCCGTTCAACCCTGCGGGTCCTGGCAGGCGGCGCGCGACCTGATCCCCCGGTCGGCATGCGTGATCGTCGATGTCGATATCTGCCGCAAGGAGGTGGAGGCCAGAAAAGCGCTGCTGGAGCCGGAAAATCGTATCGTTATGCTCACCGACGGCATGCCGCAACCGGACGTCGCCGCCACCATCCGCCTGATCCCCAAGCCGCTGGATGGGAGCGATATCGTCGCGGGCGTCAGGCACTTCGATCGGGCACGTACGTAAAAACCCGTAGTGGTACAACCGAATTTCCCGGATTGAAGCGCAAGGCCATAGTCGCTCCACGGTCAACGGGGAAACGACAATGTTCACAAGCGCACGCAACCTCACCCAGCCCAGCACCCCCGCAGCGTTACGCCCGCTTGCCGGCTCCTACCCGCCCTGTGTCGGACAGATCGCGCTGTTTGCTCCCGACGCCGAGATTTTCGCGCAAGGGGAGAGGGCGGGGTTCCTGTATCGGGTCGAATTCGGTGCTATTCGCGTCTACAGGCTGCACGCAGACGGCCGCCGCCAGATCGTGGCATTCCATCTTGCCGGCGAAACATTCGGCCTGGAGGCCGGCGGGACGCACAGTTTCTTCGCCGAGACGACGGTTCATACCGGCCTGTCGAAGGTCTCGCTCGCCGGCGAAATGGTGCCGCAGGAACTGATGGCGCTCGCGCTTCGCAGCATGTTGCATGCGCGCGAACATTTGCTCGTTGTCGGTCGCCAGAGCGCCCTCGAAAGGATCGGGGCGTTCCTGGTGGATATTGCCGTACGCCTGGGTGATGTCGACACGATCGATCTGCAGATGACCCGGCTCGATATCGGCGATTATCTGGGTCTGACCATCGAGACGGTCTCCCGCAGTTTCTCCAGGCTTCGAGATGAAGGCATTGTCAAGTTTCATGGTGTGAAGACGATTGAGATCGTGCAGCCGGAGCGGCTTGCCCTGCTGTGCGGCTAAGTTTTCGCCTTTGGAAAGGCTGTACTGTTTCGGTTGTTTGATCCCCGTCAAAGACCCCGGCACCGCTTGAGCGCATCTTGTGACGCGTAATAAGCGTGAAGGGAATGCGACGATGGATGATCTCAGCTTGCGGGTACGGGTGCTCGAAATTCTGGAACGCCTGCCCCTCATCACGCCGTCCGACATCGGCGTCGCCGTGCATCAGGGCGTGGTGGTACTGACCGGCCATGTGAGCGAGGCCAGTCACAAGGGTATTATCGAGTTCGCGATCCTGAACCTTCCGAACGTCCGGGGATTGGCCCAGAAGATCCGCGTCTTCGCCGACCTGGAATTCCTCGATACCGATGAGGAGATCGCGCGGCGGATGCTGAGGATGATCGAGTGGAACCTCTCGATGAAGGGACGCGACGTTCGTGTCCGTGTCGAGGACCGCTGGATCACGCTGACCGGCCATGTCGGCTGCAGCGACGATTTCGAAAGAGCGGAACAGGTGGCCCGGATGGTTCGCGGATGCGCGGGCCTCCACAATCACCTGGTGGTCTCGTCCTCAAGGCGGGCGGATGCGGACCCTCTCGAGAGCGTCGCCTGATCGCGGGCATAGCCTTGGCGCACCGGCGCAACCCGCGACCAAATGAAGCTGCCCGGCAGGCAGGATGCTGGCCTAAAATTGATCTGGATCAAATCGCCGGAAACAGGCTCTCGCCTATACCTGTCCCATCAGCCGCGAACGGCATGCCAGGATGGACTTGCGATGAATGACAGATGTGAGGTGCGTATATCCGATGTCCCGGTTCTCTGCGCCGCCTGTCAGGCACGGCAACGCGGTGTTTGCGCAGCACTCGACGCGGAACAGTTGAGTACCCTTTCCCGGTCTTCGACAAAGAAGCGGCTGGACATGGGCTCCGAACTGATCGGCGATGCGACGACGGTCGAAGGCTATGCCAATATTCTGTCGGGCGTGGTCAAGCTCGTGAAAGGACTGCCCGACGGGCGCGAGCAGATCGTGGGCCTGCAGTTTGCTCCCGATTTCCTCGGACGGCCGTTTCAGGCGGAGAGCACCGTGACGGCACAGGCCGCGACCAACGTGGTTCTCTGTTCCTTCCCCAGGCGTTCAGTTGATGCGTTGATCAACCAGTCGCCACAACTCAAGCAGGGTCTTTTGCAACAGGCCTTGCGCGAACTCGATGGTGCTCGCGACTGGATGTTGACGCTGGGGCGAAAGAACGCACTCGAAAAAGTTTCGAGCTACCTGCTTCTGATCGCCAGTTCTGTTGAATCAGCGGCGAAACCACAGGGTCAGGCAGTCGAATTCGACTTGCCGATGACGCGGCAGGAAATCGCCGATTTCCTCGGCCTCACCATCGAGACGGTCAGCCGTCAACTGACCCGCTTGCGGATCGACGGCGTCATACGGATCGTGCAAGCGCGCCACATTGTCGTGGACAACCCCGCGCGTCTGAAGATCTGTTCGGGGGCGTGAATGCGCTGTAGCTGACGAGGGGAGCGACATGTTCTCTTTCAAAAGCCACGTGGCGGCGAAGGCTGTCGAAGAAGCCGCGCAACATGAAGCCGACCGTTTCTGGCTGCCGGACCATGCCGCCATGCCCGATGTCCAGCAGGATGCCGGTCAGATCAGCCGCGAAGCATGCATCCGAAATATGTTCGCCGCGCAACCTGTCTGTAGACAGAGCTCGACCGCTCCCCGCGACCGCCTTCTCGTAAGCGGGAAAGACCACGGTCTCCTCATAGTCATGCGCCAGCCGCAACGTCGGCAGAAGTGTTGCCGCGACCTGCAGGCATGTCATGTGATCGACATTGGCGGGAAGACAGTCGGCGATGGTTTCGAGTTCCGCGCAGATCGCGATCTTCCTGTCGTGGATCCGCATCATCGCTTCGGCCACGCCGAGCCGCCCCAGCGCCTCGCTCGACAGGCAGCTGGATTCACATGGCCCTAGACAGGCGGTCGCGTCGTTCTGGTTGATCCACATGCTTCTCGCTCCTGATCCCTGGACATACAGACTGCTCCTGCGCGAATGCGAAATCCTTGACCTAAATCAAGGCAGTCCCGGTTCGGATGGAGGAAATCTCCGGCTATCCAAAAGTCGGGGAATTTCTCATGAGGCATGCAACGTCCATCATCAGTCTGGGGATATCCAGCTTCCTCGCAATTCTTGCCGCGGCCTTTGCGCATGACAAGGCGTTTGCAAGCCATATGTGGGTCCTCGCTGCCGTACTGGTCATTTCCGTGATCGTTCTGCTGCGGCGGGAAAACTTCCAGCCTGCAGCCGCGGTCGATCCGTCCGCCTATATGGACGGACCGATTCGCTACGGCGCCATCGCCACCATGTTCTGGGCGGTTGTCGGCCTGCTCGTCGGTGTCATCGTCGCCTTGCAGCTGACCTATCCCGCACTCAACATAGAGCCCTGGTTCAATTTCGGGCGCATGCGTCCGCTGCACACATCCGGTGTCATCTTTGCTTTCTGCGGCAATGCGCTGATCGCAACCTCCTTCTACGTCGTCCAGCGAACCTCGCGTGCGCGGCTGTTCGGCGGTGATCTGGCGTGGTTCGTCTTCTGGGGATACCAGCTCTTCATCGTCATGGCGGCGACGGGCTATCTGCTGGGCATCACCGAGGCACGCGAATATGCCGAGCCGGAATGGTATGTCGACCTCTGGCTGACTGTTGTCTGGGTTGCCTATCTCGTCGTCTTTCTCGGCACGATCATCAAGCGCAAGGAACCGCACATCTATGTGGCGAACTGGTTCTACCTGGCGTTCATCGTCACCGTCGCCATGCTGCATATCGTCAACAATCTGAGCCTGCCGGTCTCGTTTCTCGGCTCGAAGAGCTATTCGGCCTTCTCCGGCGTTCAGGACGCGCTGACGCAATGGTGGTATGGTCATAACGCTGTCGGTTTCTTCCTGACGGCTGGCTTCCTCGGCATGATGTATTATTTCGTTCCCAAGCAGGCCAATCGTCCGGTCTATTCCTATCGCCTGTCGATTATCCACTTCTGGGCGCTGATCTTCCTCTACATCTGGGCCGGCCCGCATCACCTTCACTTCACGGCGCTGCCCGACTGGGCGCAGACGCTCGGCATGGTGTTCTCGATCATGCTGTGGATGCCTTCCTGGGGTGGCATGATCAACGGCCTGATGACGCTGTCCGGCGCATGGGACAAGCTGCGCACCGACCCGATCATCCGCATGATGGTGGCCGCCATTGCCTTCTACGGCATGTCGACCTTCGAAGGTCCGATGATGTCGATCAAGACGGTGAACTCCCTGTCGCACTACACGGACTGGACCATCGGTCACGTTCACTCGGGCGCTCTCGGCTGGAACGGCCTGATCGCTTTCGCAGCGCTCTATTACATGGTGCCGAAGCTCTGGGTACGGGAACGCCTTTATTCGCTGCGCATGGTCAGCTGGCACCTGTGGCTGGCGACCCTCGGGATCGTCGTCTACGCCGCCGTCATGTGGGTTTCCGGCATTCAGCAGGGCCTGATGTGGCGCGAGCATGATGAGCAGGGCTTCCTCATCTACTCGTTTGTCGAAAGCGTCGCGGCCCTCCATCCCTATTACCTGATCCGCGCACTGGGTGGGGTCCTGTATCTGTCGGGAGCGCTTCTGATGGCCTTCAACATCACCATGACCATCCTTGGATATCAACGCGACGAAGCTCCGAGCGGCGGAACGCTTCCCTACCCACAGCCGGCCGAATAGGAGCGCCCCATGGCCATTATGGATAAACACGCGATCATCGAGCGCAACGCGACCCTTCTGCTGATCGGCTCGCTGCTCGTGGTCACCATCGGCGGCATCGTCGAAATCGCCCCTCTCTTCTACCTGCAGAACACGATCGAGAAGGTCGAAGGGATGCGTCCCTACACGCCGCTCGAGCTCGCGGGACGCAACATCTATGTCCGCGAGGGCTGCTACGTCTGTCACAGCCAGATGATCCGGCCGTTCCGCGACGAGGTCGAGCGTTACGGTCATTACAGCTTGGCGGCGGAATCGATGTACGATCATCCGTTCCAGTGGGGCTCCAAGCGAACCGGACCGGATCTCGCACGCGTTGGCGACCGGTATTCCAACGAGTGGCACGCGCAACATCTCGTGGATCCACAGTCCGTGGTGCCGGAATCCATCATGCCGAGCTACGCCTTCCTGAAATCGACGCCGCTTCAGATCAACGACCTGTCGGCGCATCTGTCCGCCAATGTGGGTGTCGGCGTTCCCTACTCGAAGGAGATGATCGATGCCGCGGTCGAGGATGCGAAGACGCAGGCTACGCCGGATGCCGATACGTCGGCCTTCGAGGCCCGTTACCCCAAGGCAAAGACCGGCGATTTCGACGGGGATCCCAAGGCCATCACCGAGATGGATGCGCTGATCGCCTATCTGCAGATGCTGGGCACGCTGGTGGACTTCAAGACCTATGACGAGACCGGCGGCGACCGCTGAGGAGAGAAGCATGGACTATCATACAATGCGGACATTTGCCGACAGCTGGGGGCTTGTCTCGATGCTGGTGTTTTTTCTGGCCGCTTCAGCCTTCGTCTTTCGTCCCGGCAGCCGGGACGTGAGTGCAGAGGCCGCCCGTATTCCCTTGAAGGACGACAGCGATGAGCGATAAGCAGGTTGACGAAATTTCCGGCGTATCGACCACCGGCCATGAATGGGACGGCATTCGGGAACTCGACAATCCCATGCCGCGCTGGTGGGTGTGGACCTTCTACGCGACGATCCTCTGGGCGCTGATTTATGCGATCGTCTATCCGGCCTGGCCGCTGCTGACGAGCTCGACACAGGGCCTGCTCGGCTTTTCCAGCCGCAGCGAGGTCAGAAAGGAGCTTGCCGCGGCCGATACGGCGAGAAGCAGCTATACGGCAGCCATCAAGGAGAAATCGATCGACGATATCCTCGCCGAGGATCAGCTTCGTAGCGTAGCAGTCGCCGCCGGCAGTGCCGCGTTCAAGATGAACTGCGTGCAGTGCCACGGTTCCGGCGCTGAAGGCTCCAAGGGCTTCCCGAATCTCAATGACGACGATTGGCTCTGGGGCGGAACCGCCGAGCAGATCCGGCAGACGGTCGCACATGGCATCCGCTTCACCAAGTACGGCGAGACACGGGATTCCATCATGCCGCCCTTCGCGGATGTCCTCGATGGCGCGCAGATCTCTCAAGTCAGCGCCTTCGTCGCAAGCCTTTCCGCGCCCGCGAAGAACGTTGAACTGGTCGAGCCCGGCAAGGAGGTCTACGCACAAAACTGTGCCGCCTGCCATGGCGACGATGCCAAAGGCAACAAGGAGATGGGGGCGCCCAATCTGACCGACGCCATCTGGCTCTACGGGTCTGGAGAGGAAGCGATCGCGGCACAGGTCCGCGCGCCGAGGGCCGGTGTCATGCCGGCCTGGGAGACCCGGCTCGGAGATGCCGCGGTCAAGGAGCTTGCAGCTTTCGTATACTCGCTCGGCGGTGGTGAAAAATAGAAAGCTTGATCCTGATCAAGGTCGAAAATCCCCTCGGCTGGCATGGTCCGATCCATGCCAGCCATTTTTTTGAGAAACCGGCTGGCCTGATGCGCATGCGAGGTCAGCGGTTATGGACAATAGAGATGTAACGAGGCTGGACGTTGTCGCTAGCAACGCGTCAGCCAACCGCCAGCCGCTATACGCCCGCCGCAAGAAGATCTTTCCCAAGCGCGCATCGGGCGCCTTTCGACGGTTCAAATGGATCGTGATGGCGATTACACTCGGCATCTATTACCTCGTTCCATGGATCCGCTGGGACCGGGGGGCCTTCGCTCCCGATCAGGCCGTGCTTATCGACCTCTCGAGCCGCCGCTTCTATTTCTTCTTCATCGAGATCTGGCCGCAGGAATTCATCTACATTGCCGGCCTGCTGGTGATGGCGGGCATCGGGCTTTTTCTCGTGACGTCGACCGTCGGCCGTGCCTGGTGCGGCTATACCTGTCCCCAGACCGTCTGGGTCGATCTCTTCCTGGTCATCGAGCGTTATTTCGAGGGGGATCGCAACGCGCGGATCAAGCTCGATGCCGCACCCTGGTCCTTGACCAAGCTCCGCATCCGGTTCGCCAAGCATGCCACCTGGCTCGTCATCGCCGTCCTGACGGGCGGGGCGTGGATTTTCTATTTCGCGGACGCTCCAACGCTTGCCAAGGATTTCGTCACCGGAAACGCCGTTCCCACGGCCTATGCCACCGTTGCGATCCTGACGGCGACGACCTATGTGTTCGGCGGGCTCATGCGCGAACAGGTCTGCACCTATATGTGCCCCTGGCCGCGCATTCAGGCCGCCATGCTCGACGAAACGTCGCTGACCGTGACCTATAACGACTGGCGGGGCGAACCGCGCACGCGGCATGCCAAGAAGGCCGCCGCGGCCGGGGCGAGCGTCGGCGATTGTGTCGATTGCAATGCCTGCGTTGCCGTATGCCCGATGGGGATCGATATCCGCGACGGCCAGCAGCTCGAATGCATCACCTGCGCACTGTGCATCGATGCCTGCGATGACATCATGGATAGGATCGGCAAGGAGCGGGGCCTGATCAGCTATTCGACCCTGAACGACTATAATGCAAACATGGCTGTCGCCACGGCCGGCGGGACATCTGAGGTGGCGCCGGAGCTTGTCCGGAAAGCCGACGGGTCCTTCTCCGACAAGCTGGCGCATTTCCATATCCGCAAACTGCTGCGCCCGCGCACGTTCATCTATTTCGGTGCATGGAGTGCCATCGGCGTGGCGATTGTGCTTGCGCTGGCGACACGGGACCGTCTTGAGATCAATGTTCTCCACGATCGAAACCCGCAGTTCGTCCGGCTGTCCGATGGCGCAATTCGCAACGGATACACCGTCAAGCTGCTCAACATGGTGCCGCAGCCGCGAACGGTCACCCTCGAACTCGACGACGAATTTTCCGGGGCCTCGATGACCGTGGCCGGCTCAAGCGACGACGGCGTGCGCAAGACGGAGGTCATGTTGGAGGCGGACAGGCTGAAGACGGTCAGGGTGTTCGTCAAGGCCGATCCCAAGGCGCTTTCGTCCGGCGGCGCCAAGCCCTTCGTTTTCGTCGTCACCGATCCATCCACTGGCGAACGCGCGGAATACACCGCCACGTTCAATTCACCGGAGGCACTGCAATGAGTACGCAAAGGCAAGCCAAGGAGTTCACCGGATGGCATATGCTGCTGATCATGGTCGCGTTCTTCGGCGTCATCATCGCCGTCAACGTCACGATGGCGCGGTTCGCCGGTGCGTCGTTCGGTGGGCTGGTCGTCGCGAACAGTTATGTCGCGAGCCAGGAGTTCAATGGCAAGCTGCAGCAGGGCCGCGAGCAGGTCGCGCTCGGCTGGACATCCGCCTTCTCGATTGTTGATGGCACGATCCGCTACAGGCTGACGGACCGCGACGGCCAAGCGGTACCGGTCACCGCGGTTTCCGTCGAGTTCCGCCATCCGTCCTATCAGGCGGCCGATTGGACGACAGAGCTGCAGCCGAAGGGTGACGGAACGTTCGAAGCGGCGCATGTTGCCCGCAACGGCACCTGGAATGTCGAGATCGACAGCGAGGTGGGGCGCAAGATTCCGTATCGCGATATCCGCCGGATAACGATCCGCAACGAAGAATTTCAATGACCTGTTGTGCTCCCTCCGCTGAAGTGGCGACGGATCTCCAAGCTTTGAATGCAGCAGGCCCCGCCGTCGATGAAATCCTGTTCGCTGCGAAGAACCTGGGCAATGGCCTGCTTCAGACGGACCTCTCTGTTCCCTCGATGCACTGCGCGGCCTGCATGTCCTCAATCGAGACGGAATTGGCCGGGCTTGAGAACGTCATCTCCGCGCGCGTCAATCTCTCGACAAAAAGGATATCGGTCAAATGGACGGGCACCGAGCCGCCGCCGATGATCCGGGCACTGGATGCATTGGGATACCCGGCGCACCTGTCCGACGAACTCGTTGCCGGAAAGGACAAGACCCTCTCGGAGCTGTTGCTGGCTGTCGCGATTTCCGGGTTCGCGACCGGCAACATCATGTTGCTTTCGGTATCCGTCTGGTCCGGCGCCGAAGGTGCGACGCGGGACCTCTTCCACTGGATTTCGGCGCTGATCGCCATTCCTGTCATCGTGTTTGCCGGACGCATCTATTTCCGGTCGGCATGGAATGCCGTGCGCCATGGCCGGATGAACATGGATGTGCCGATCGCCATCGGCGTTTCTCTTGCCTATTCCACCAGTCTCTACGAAACCGCAACACATGGGGAGCATGCCTATTTCGACGCGTCCGTGTCGCTACTGTTCTTTCTCCTGATCGGACGCACGCTCGACCATGTTATGCGCGACAAGGCCAGGGCGGCGGTGAATGGGCTCGCCCGCCTCTCACCGCGCGGTGCTGTCCGATTGACTGCCGATGGCGGGCGCGACTATCTGCCGCTCGGACAGATCGAGCCGGGAATGGATCTTATGATCGCTGCAGGTGACAGGATCCCGGTCGATGCGACGGTCATTGAAGGCATTTCCGAACTCGACTGTTCCCTGGCGACCGGCGAAAGCGCCGCACGCAGCGTATCACCTGGCGCGGACATCCTTGCGGGAACGCACAATCTTTCCGGTCTGCTCGTCGTGCGCGCCAAGGCGGCGGCGAAGGACTCATTCCTGGCCGAAATGGTCGGTCTGATGGAGGCCGCGGAGCAGGGGCGGGGGGCCTATCGCCGGCTGGCCGATCGTGCCTCCGCCATGTACTCGCCCGTCGTGCACCTGACCGCTCTCCTGAGCTTTATCGGGTGGATGTTCGCGACCGGCGATTGGCACCATGCAATCACCGTCGCAACGGCTGTCCTGATCATCACATGCCCCTGCGCTCTCGGTCTCGCCGTGCCGATCGTCCAGGTCGTTGCCGCGCGCCGGCTGTTCGACAACGGGATCATGATGAAGGATGGTGGCGCGCTGGAGCGTCTGGCCAAGATCGATACTGTCGTCTTCGACAAGACGGGAACCCTGACCAATGGCAGCCCGATCCTGCAGCCGGCTTCCGATGTGAAGGGCGAGGCGTTGGGCATTGCGATTGCCCTTGCACGCTCCTCCCGTCATCCTGTTTCTCGCGCCATCTCGAAGGCGCACGGGCATGTTTCCGGCGACGTCCGGCTTCAGGATATCCGCGAGTTTGCCGGGCTTGGGGTCGAAGGGTTGGTTGATGGACACGTTTGGCGGCTTGGTCGGACGTCCTGGGCAGCCAGCGCCTCGATGCCGGATGGACCGATGACCGGTACAGTGTTGTCGAAGAATGGAATGGCCGCCGCGGCATTCGAATTCATCGATGTCCTCAGATGGGACGCGGTGAAGGCCGTTAGCGCGCTTGGTCGCGATGGCCTGAAGATGGAGGTCTTGTCCGGTGACAAGCAGGCAGCCGTCGCCCATGTCGCCTCCCAACTTTCCATTCGCGATTTTTCCGCCGGCGTCCTGCCGATTGACAAGGTGAACCGGCTTCAGGATCTGGCGGCGAGTGGAGCGAGGGCGCTGATGGTGGGTGATGGCATCAACGACGCGCCGGCAATGATGGCCGCCCATGTCTCGATGGCGCCGTCCTCGGCGGCGGATATCGGCAGGAGCGCAGCGGACTTCATTTTCCTGCACGATAGCCTTGATGCGGTGCCGCTTGCCGTCAAGGTCGCGCGCGGTGCCGAGCGGCTGATCAAACAGAACTTCGTCATGGCGATAGGCTACAACCTGATCGCGGTACCGATCGCGATCCTCGGGCATGTCACGCCGCTGATCGCGGCGATCGCCATGTCAGGCTCATCTTTGCTCGTCATAGGAAACGCGATGCGACTGACAGTGCACGACGGGTGGCTGCCCGGCTTGTTCAAGTCGGCCCTTCGTCGTCAAAAACTGGTGGAAGCCTGATGGAAACTCTTCTCTATCTCATGCCTATCGCACTCCTCCTAGGCGGATTGGGGCTCGCTGCATTCGTCTGGGCTCTCCGATCCGGCCAATATGAGGACTTGGACGGGGCTGCCGAGCGCGTGTTGCTGGACGACTAACATCAATCTGAACGGCGGCAACCCCAGCATGCGACGCCGGTGTTGCACTCCCACGTCTCGACGAGATCTCGAATGTCCCGTGTGAGGGGATATCAAGAGTAAAGAAACGAATGATATTCTAACGAGCGGCAATATTGACCGAGCTTGTCTTTTCCCGCTTGTTGCTGCGATAAACGAACGAAGGCGAGACGGCGACTTGCTGTGCGAGAATCTCGTCGATGGCAGGTCTCGATGGGGCATGCCGGCATACCGGATCGGTTGCCGCAGCGTCCCCAGCAAGCGCCATCGCCTGACATCGACAGCCACCATGGTCCTGATCGCGGCGGGCGCAGTTGCGGCAAGGTTCCTGCATCCATTCATGCCCACGAAATGCCTGGAAGGCCGATCCGTCATGCCAGATCGCCGACAAAGGCTTTTCGGTCACCCGGTCGAAAACGAGACCGGGGATCGTTGCTGCGGCGTGGCAAGGCAGGACCGTACCGTCCGGTGTGACATTGATGCCGGTCGATCCCCAGCCGCCCATGCAGGCCTTGGGATAGTCGGCGTAATAATCCGGAGGTACGAAGTCGATCGTGATGCGGCCGGCATAGGCACGGCGGGCCTTGGCCACCGTGTCTTTTGCCTGCGTGACCTGGATGCGACTCGGGAGAAGCGCATCGCGATTGGCCAGCGCCCAGCCGTAGAACTGCACGCAGGCGACTTCGATCCGTCGCGCTCCGAGTGTTGCGGCGAAATCGATCGCGGCACCGACATCATCGATTGTGTGCCGATGCATGACGGCATTCACCGTCAGCGGAATGCCGCGCTGTCGAACCTCTTCGGCGAGAACCAGCTTGCGGGCAAACCCTCCCTTGTAGCCGCCGATCCAGTCGGCCTTGTCGGCGGTCGTCGCTTGCAGCGATAGCTGGAGATGATCGAGCCCGGCAGCTTCCAGGGCATCAAGGCGTGCCGTCGTCAGGCCGATGCCGGATGTGATCAGATTGACGTAGAGGCCGACATCCCGCGCTGCTTTGACCAGCACTTCGAGATCGCGCCTGGATGCTGGCTCGCCACCGGACAAGTGCAGTTGAAGCACGCCGAGGCTTGCTGCCTGGCCAAGCACGTCGATCCAGGTTTCCGTCGTCAGTTCCCGCGTCCGATCCGTCAGTTCCAGCGGGTTCGAGCAATAGGAGCAGGACAGGGGGCATCGATGCGTCAGCTCCGCAAGCATGGCGATCGGCGGCGAGGGACGGTTTGTCATTGATAATCCACCAGCCGCTGACCGACGAGGCCATCGAGGAATTCGCGCACGTCGGAGGCTACGTCCGGTTCGGGGGCGCCGTAGCGCTCTGCGAGACGGCAGGAGATCGCGGCGAGCGAGGACCGACCATCAACCTCTTGCAGGATGGCGGTGCCTATCTCGTCGAGCAGCAGGGCGCGTTCCGGTACCAGAAGAACCCATGTATCGCGGACGCGGTCCTGATGCAGGCGGGTGCCGCGCGGCAGGAGGGGAACGGGATCTGTTGTCACGCGTAGTTCCTCCGTTGCGCCTCGCCGGGCAGCCAGGCACCGGGCGGGATATGGCCATCGACATAGGCGCTCCAGAGTGCGTCGAGTTGGGCCCACAGAACATCCGTCTTGAATGTCAGCGCTGCGATCGCCGCTTCCTGCTCGGTACGGGTTACGGCATGGGTCAGCACCCAGTCGAGCGTGAAACGCACATCCTTTGGCGCCTCGTTCAGGCGGTGGCGGAAATAGGCGATCGTGTCGGGGTCGGCGAAATCGTAATGTTCCAGCAAGCCGGAAATTCGCTGCGTGTGGATTGCCGGCGCGAACATTTCGGTGAGCGAGCTTGCCATCGCAGCGATCAGAGGTTCATCGCGAACGAAGCGGATATAGGCATCGACGATGAAACGCGTCGCCGGCATCACGCCGCGGCCGGAAGCGACATAGGCGGGATCGAGGCCGACGCCTTCAGCCAGTCTCAGCCACCGCCGGATGCCGCCGCCATCCTCGGTGCCGCCATCGTGATCCTCGATGCGCGAGCGCCAGATGCGCCGCAGGTCCGGATCGGGGCAGCGCGACAGGAAGGCGGCATCCTTCATCGGGATGGAGCACTGGTATTGCCAGCGATTGATCACCCAAGCCTGCACCTCGTCCATCGTGCAAGCGCCGCCATGCAGCCGGTCATGGAAGCGATGCTTGTCATGATAGCGCTCTTCACCGACACGGCGCAGCCGCGCCTCGAAGTCCGTTCGGCTGAGCGGCCAGTCTTCCTGTTTGAGATTGAGGTTCAAAGGATGATCTCCATGCCATCATTGGCGATTTCCCATCCGGCCGCTGCGATCGTTGCGCGCGCTTCGCTGTCGGGCATCAATGCCGGGTTGGTGTTGTTGACATGCGTGTAGATGCGCCGACCTTGCAAATGACGCAGACGTGCGAGCGAACCGCCCGCACCATACATCGCCACATGGCCCATCCGCGTGCCGGTCTTGGCACCGGTGCCGGAACGCGGCATGTCGTCATCGCTCCAGACTGTACCGTCGAACAGAACCGCGTCTGCCTTCGAGAGTCGATCCACCAGCCAGTCGGGTAGGGCGGCGCAGCCGGGAATGTAATGGACGTCGGATCCTCCGGCCTGCAGGCGCAGCCCGACTGTCTGCTCACCCATCGCCTCCAGTTCCGGCGTTTTCCCTTCCAGATAAAGCGGGATCTTTCCCGGAACGGCATAGGCGGTGACGGTCAGGCCCGGAAGCGGGTTGAAAGGACGGTCAAGCTCGATGGTTTCGCGCTGTACAAGCGCAGGGTCGAGCACGCCGAACACGGAGTTTTCCGACAGAACCCGATGCGTGGTGTCGGTTGCGTAGAGAGTGAAGCCGGTCTTTTCCCGCAGGGTCAGCAGACCCGCGACGTGATCGACATCGCCGTTGGTCAGGATCACCGCCTTGACAGGGCTGCCGCGAAGACTGGTCGGATGCAATGCAGGAAAGGCGGCGAGCTGCTGGCGCAAATCCGGTGAGGCATTGAGCAGCAGCCAGGCCTTGCCATCGACGCTGACAGCCAGCGTGCTCTGCGTCATCGGAGCGATTACGCCTCGTCGTGCGGCCTCGCATTGGGGACAACCGCAGTTCCATTGGGGCAGGCCACCACCGGCGCCTGCCCCGAGGACAACGATACGCACGTTGTCCGATTCAGAACGGGTGATTCGGATTCGGTTCATCTTCCGACGGTCCGTACATGTTGATTTCCATGCCGCAGGCGATGTTCTTGATGATGGGTTTCTTCCAAGCCATAGATGTCTCCTCCAAAGTGAACGGCCACGGTGTCAGGTTGCTCTTGATGCGGGTGTCTCGACAATGCGACCAAGGTCTCGATATCGCGGGCGGCCGGTTGGAGCTGTCCCGCGCTAGCGACTATTGCGCAGCCGCCAGCGTCTCGAAGGCGGCCTTGATGCGTTCACCGGCCTTTGCCGGAAGTTTCACTGCCTTGGCGGCCTCTGCGTTCGGCGAACCGTCGCCGACGCGGATGAGTGCCACCATGCCCATGCTGTAATGTGGCGAGCATTTGACGCCGTAATAGCCCGGCTCGATGACGGTCAGGACATATTCCTCGTTCACCTTGCTCTTGAAGGGTTTCACGCCTTCCGGAAGCATCCCCTTGATGCCCTCGACATTGTGGCTCTTGTCGGTGGGGATGAAATGGACGGTGTCGCCCGGCTGCGCGGCGACGGCTGCAGGCTCGAAGACCATGGTGCCGCTCTCGCCCTTGTTCATCATCTTGATCACATGTTCGGCGGCGTTCGCCGTGCCGCTTGCAAAAATCATCAACGCGGCAGCTACGAGCATTTTCCTCATGTTCATCTCCTCCAGTTCCGGTGGAAGGGATGTCCCATGGCGCATCCGGTGCCGCAATGCGACCTTGGTGGCGAGCGCTATCAGTCAGTTGGCGTGGAGCACGAAAGCCTCCAGCGCATCGGCTGCGATCGGCTTGTACATGATCTCGATCCCGCGGGCTTCTGCGGCGAGCCGCGTCTGCGGCTTGCGGTCTGCGGTCAGGATGCGGGTCGGGCGTTCGCCATATTCCGCATGCAGCGCCTCTACCGTTTCGATGCCGGTCAGTGTGCCATCGAGTTGCTGATCGACGAGATAGAGATCCGGCACGATGCCGATTTCCTCCAGGAGCGCCAGCGCTTCCTCGCCGCTCCCCGCCTCCAGCACGCTGACGCCGCGCCGTTCCAGAAGCAGTGCGATGGCTTGGCGCAGTTCGACGTCGTTTTCGACGAGCAAAGCGATCCGGTCGCTGTTGTCTCCGGGCTCCTCCGGTATGACCGACGTCATTTCTCGGTAGATGGGGACGGCATGGTGCGCGACCGGAGTCAGCTCGACAGAAAAACAGGTACCACGGCCGAGTTCCGAGTGGAGTGCCAGCGGATGGTCGAGAAGCGCGCATGCCCGTTCGACGATAGCAAGACCAAGACCCATGCCCTCGGAGGCAGAAGCCGACCCCTGGACGCGGTGGAACTCCCGGAAGATCGACTGCTGCTGGTCCAGCGCGATACCGGGGCCGGTATCGTGGACCTCGATGCGCACCTGACTGTTCCTGCGGCGTGGCCCAACCAAAACCCGACCGGTCGCGGTATAGCGGATGGCATTGCTGATCAGGTTCTGCAGGATGCGGCGCAGATAGGTCGGATCGCTCGACACAGTCAGTGCGCAGGGCAGGATATCGAGCCGCAGGCCCTTGCGGGCGGCAAGCGGCGCAAATTCGTCGGTGAGTTGCCTCAGAAGCATTGAAAGTTGTACCGGACTGACGTCCATCGCCGCGCCGCCCGCTTCCAGGCGCGAAATATCGAGCAGGGCTCCAAGGATGCCCTCGACGCTGACAAGCGCATTGTGGGCCTTTTCCAGCGTGCCCTGCATCGGCGTTGCCACCGCATCGTCGCGGGCGGCGGCGACGAAGAGTTTTGCGGCGGAAAGCGGCTGCAGAAGATCGTGGCTGGCGGCTGCGACGAAACGGACGCGGGCGGAATTTGCGCGTTCGGCTTCGGCAAGGGCTGCAGCGAGATCGCCGGTGCGAGCGGCGACCCGTGCCTCCAGCGAGGTGTTGGCGCGGATCATGGCGTGGATCGCGTGCCGCTCGCGCGTGACGTCGGCAAAGGACATGACGAAGCCGCGGCCCGGCATTTCCTGGGCAAAGACATTCAGGATGATGCCTGAAGCATGGGTGACCTCGAAGGAGAGCGGCCCGCGCGGCAGACCACCATCGATCCACTGGCGCAGCATGTCGCCGGAAAAGCCGTCACCCAGCGTAATCGTCTGATTGATATGCTGCGCCAGAAGCTCGAACGGGATACCCCGGCGCAGCAGACGCGCAGGGATGTCCAGAAGCTGGGCGATGCGGCTATTCCAGCCAGCGAGACGGCGGTTGGCGTCGAAGATGCCGACGCCCTGGTTGATATGCTCGAGCGTGGCGCGGATCATGCGGGCCTGATCGTCGAGCAGCTTGCCGCGTTCGGAGCGTTCCATGCGGATGAGGTCGGTGATGTCGGTTTGCAGGATGACGGTGCCGCCATCGGCGGTGCGCTGTTCGCTGACCTGAAGCCAGCGGTCGCCGGAAAGCCCGACATTGAAGACCTGCCGTGCCCGGTGCAGCCGCATGCGCTCCGCCGCCCAGCTTTTTGGGGTGACGCCGCGCGGCAAGGCGAGTTTAACCGAGCGGCTCACCGTTTCGACATAGTCGGCAAAGGTGATGCCCGGAGAGAGTTTCGTGCGCACATCGGCAAGGTCGCGGCAGAAGCGCGAATTGCACAGTACGAGAACCTCGGCCGGATCGAACAGCGCGAACCCTTCCTCGATCGCTTCGATGGCCTGCGACAAATCGCGACGGGCGCGCTCGGCGGCGCTGTTGGCCTCGTTCAGCAGTTTCAGCGTCGCTTCAAGATCGCGCGTGCGCTGACGCACCCGTTCTTCCAGCATGGCGGCGCGACGAAACTGTTCGAAGGCCGCACTGCGGTCGCCGGTATTCTGTTCGACATGGCGCATCAGGGCGTCGGCGATGACGAGCATCTTTTCGAGATTGCGGACCTCACCATCGGCGGGATCGAACAGGCCGTCGGACATGCGGTCGGTCATGGGGTCTGTTCCGAAACGACGGTGCCGGGCGGATAGAAGGCAAAGCCGGTCATCGTGTGGTTGATGTGCATCGGTCCGATCTGCTCGCCATAGGTGGAAAAGCCGATGACGCCATGCTGGCGCAGAAGCTCGGAGACGGGACCGGTCATCTGCCGTTCTTGCGCTTCGATCCGCCGCAGGATGCAATCGAAGGCGAGAACCGCTACGGGATCGGCCGGTTGCTTCAGCGCGGTCAGTTCGGCGGAAAGATGCCCGACGAGGTCGTGCGGCTCGGCGATGGTCAGCACCATGCCTTCATCGATTGCCGAGAAGAACAGGAGTTCGCCCGATGGCAGGACGCGCTGGATCGCGCGGACATGGTGGCGCTCGCCCATGCGCACGGTGAGCGGATGGATGGCGAAGGTTAGCGTGTTGACGCTTTCCGGCTGCATGCCGATCAGGCGGGCATATTCCTGCACCGCTGGTTCGGCATTGATCCGCCGCACGATCCGAGCCTCCGGATCGGCTTCGGTCACGACCATGCGTCGTTCGGTCGGCTTGATATGGTCCATCTTGAACGGACGCAGAGGACAGGCACCGCGCATGACGGAGATAACGGCAGCATTGGCAAGCAGTTGCTTGCCGTCAAAGACCAGCGTTTCGCGAAAATGCGTGCCGTCTCCGGCCGACCCGCCGATCAGGGGCATTGCGCCGGTTGCTGCCGCGAGTGCCGAGGCCAGTTCGTCCTCGCGGGCGGAAAGCCCATCGACGAACAGCAGCGCAAATTCTTCCGGCAGGTGGCCATGATCGCGGGCGAGCGCCTGGCGGATATACAGAAGCCTGTCGGAAAGCTCGCTGGCGACAAGCTTTGACAGGTCGGGAATCAGCAATGTCTCGGCGGCGAAATGGCGGGCGTGGAAACCGACGGCAACGATGCTTTCCTCGTCATAACCATCGCCGGAAATTTCGCCGGCCGTGGTGCAGCCGGCAATCTTTGCTCCAGGCCAGGCATTCACGGCTTCGGTGACAACGGATGCCACATCCGCCTCCGGCGAGACAAACAGCAGCACGAGCGAAAACGGGCCGGGGCCAAGGCTTTTCGCCAGTCGCTCGACCGGACAGGTGTCATGTGCGGAAGCAAGCGCACGCGATACGTAGTGTTCATCCACGGGTGATGGCCTCCTCCGCCGTTCCCCCGGTATCATCTTAAATCATCCGGCGCTCCCTGACGCCAGCATGGAATACAGTTCTTAGCCGATGGTCTTAGGCGTCCGAGATCATCGTGTTGAAGCTCGCTTCCTGTGCAAAGAGCACGGCCTGCATGCGCGTCTGGACGCCGAGCTTGCGCATGATCGCGGTCACATGCGCCTTCACCGTCGTCTCGGCGATCGAAAGCTCATAGGCGATCTGCTTGTTCATGCGTCCGGCGCAGACGAGTTGCAGGATGCGTGCCTGCTGACGCGTCAGCAGCGCCAGCCGCCTGACCGCTTCCTCGGAAAGGCTGGGCGCAGATCCTTCAAGCGCGAGGTGGCTTGCATGGATTTCGCCCCGCGCGATGACTGAGAATGCCTCGCGAAACTCCTCGCGCGAGGCGTGTTTCGGTACAAAAGCGTTGACGCCGGCCTTCAGCGCCGCCCGCACGATGCGCACCTCGTCCAGCGAGGAGACGACGACGATCGGCGTTTCGGGTGCGGCATGGCGCAGGCGCACGACGCCGTCGAGGCCGTTGACGTCGGGAAGATTGAGATCGAGCACTACAACATCGGGCAGCGGACCGGTGGAAAGCCGGGTCAGCGCAGCCTCCAGCGTCCCGACGGCCTCCACTTGGGGAATGCCGACCGGCCCTGTCAGCGTCATGGCCAGCGCGTCGCAGAACAGCGGATGATCGTCCACGATCAGCGCCGATGTCAGCGTACGGACAGGTTTTTGCGGCATTAGAACTGGTAACATGCAAAATTCCCGGTAGGGCTGGCGATAGCTTAGCATTGAATTCGTCCGTCTTCATCGGCCTTTTGGCCAGAGCAAAAGCAGGAAAGCCGGGCGTTTCCGCCCGGCTCCGGATGTTAGTTCAGCGAAGCCAGTTGTTTTGGCAGGCGGAAGGTCCAGACCATGCCGCCCTGATTGAGATAATTGACCTTCTTGGCAACCTCTCCACCCCAGAGCGGGACGGCGCCGCCCCAGCCGGAGATGATCGAGACATATTGCTCGCCGTCCTGTTCCCAGGTTACCGGCTGGCCGACAATGCCCGAGCCTGTCTGGAACTTCCACAGTTCCTCGCCGGTCTCGTTGTTCAGCGCGATGAAATCACCTTCCGGCGTACCGAAGAACACGAGGCCGCCGGCCGTGGTCATCGCGCCACCCCAAAGCGGGGCGCCGTTCTTGTATTCCCATTTGACCTCGCCGGTATTCGGGTCGATGGCCTTCAGGCTGCCGATATGATCTTCGAACAGCGGCTTGATAGTGAAGCCGGCACCGAGATAGGCGGCACCCTTCTTGTAGCTGATCGGCTCGTTCCAGATGTCCATGCCCCATTCGTTGGAGGGAACGTAGAACAGGCCGGTCTTCGGGCTGTAGGCCATCGGCATCCAGTTCTTGCCGCCGAGGAACGAGGGAACGGCGAAAACCTGCTGGCCCTTCGCGCCGTCAGCTGCGGCGGTTGCGTCGCCCGGACGGTTGTCCTCGTTGTAGATCGGTCGGCCGGTCTCGTCGATGCCCTTCGCCCATGTGATGTTCTTCACGAAGGGATGGGCAGAGACGAACTTGCCGTCTTCACGGTTCAGCACGTAGAAGAAGCCGTTGCGGTCGGCGGTGGCGAAGCGCTTGTTGCCATCCTTGTCGACGAAGGGAACGACTTCGTTCACGCCGTCGAAGTCCCAGCCTTCGCGCGGCGTCGTCTGGAAGTGCCACTTGATCTCACCGTTTGCCGGATCGATGCCGAGGCGCGAGGCGGCATAAAGATTGTCACCCTTGTTGCCGTCTACCGGCTTGCCGGCATTGCGCAGGTGGCTGTTCCAGGGCGCAGGATTGCCGGCGCCGAAGACGAGCGTCTTCGTGTCCTCGTCATAGGAACCACCGAGCCAGGTTGCTCCGCCGCCAGTCTTCCACAGGTCACCCGGCCAGGTCGCGTTCAGCGTCCCGGTCATTGTGCTTTCCTTGCCGTTGAAAGTGCCCATGTGGCCTTCGATGACAGGCCGCGTCCAGACCAGTTCGCCGGTCTCGGCGTTACGCGCCTGCACTTCGCCGACGACACCGAATTCGCCGCCGGAATTGCCCGTGACGACAAGGCCGTTCACGATCAGCGGCGCGGCGGTGTAGCTGTAGCCTTCCTTGTAATCGGCAATCTTCTTGTTCCAGACGACATCACCCGTCTTGCGGTTCAGTGCGACGATGCGTGCGTCGAGCGTGCCGAAGTAGATGTTGTCGCCAAAGATGGCGGCGCCACGATTGACCACATCGCAGCAGGGCAGGATGCCCTCGGGCAGACGGGCGTCATACTGCCAGATTTCCTTGCCGGTCTTGACGTCCACGGCATAGAGGCGGCTGTAGGAGCCGGTGATGTACATGATGCCGTCATAGATGATCGGCTGGCTTTCCTGGCCGCGCTGCTTTTCGCCGCCCAGAGAGAATGCCCAGGCCGGGACGAGATTCTTGACGTTCTTGGTGTTCAGCGTCTCCATCGGCGAGAAGCGCTGCAGACCGCGCCCCATGCCATTGGTCAGCACGTCGCCGGCTGTTTCGGCATCCTTGGCGAGATCCTGTTCGGTCACGCCGGCATAAGCGGCGCTTGAACAGGCAAGAGCCGCGATCGCGGCCAGAACGAATTTCTTCATGGCATCCTCCCACTCCATGCCCGCAGCAGGACGCGGGCTCCACAACTGGGATCATCGGCGCAGTCCGGCAA
This sequence comes from Rhizobium sp. Leaf453, assembly GCF_001425605.1. Taxonomy (GTDB): domain Bacteria; phylum Pseudomonadota; class Alphaproteobacteria; order Rhizobiales; family Rhizobiaceae; genus Pararhizobium. The sequence continues at coordinate 188,430 of NZ_LMRG01000028.1, forward strand.
TGATTGAATTGTACCTTGGTCGTAAAATGCCGGTTTCGCCGGATTTCAGGCACCTTCGACCCCTGTCAATAGGTCGTATATCGACGTTCTCGGGATGCGATTAGCCTCGGGCGATCAGGGAGGAGGAGCCCCCATGAGAATCTTGAAATCGCTCGCGGGCGCCGCAGCCGTGGCGCTTCTGTCCTTTGTGCCCGCCCTTGCGGAAACGCCGGTGGTGCGCGCAGCACTCCAGCTTTCCGGTACGGTGAATTGGGAGGCGGATACGATCCGTCACTACGGCTTCGACAAGGCCAACGGGTTTTCCCTGGAGGTAAGCGATGTTGCCGGGGCGCCGGCGGCCCAGATCGCGCTCGTTGCCGGCGAGGTCGACATGATCGTATCCGACTGGCTTTGGGTGGCGCGTGAGCGCGCCGCCGGCCGGGATTTCGTCTTCATTCCCTATTCCCGCGCGATCGGTGGCCTGATGGTGCCGGCCGACAGTCCGGCCAAGGTGTTGGCTGACCTCAAGGAGCAGAAGATCGGCGTTGCCGGCAGCCCCATCGACAAGAGCTGGCTGATCCTGCGCGCCTATGCACAAAAGGTGGAGGGTTTCGATCTTGCCGGTTCGACCGAGCAGGTCTTCGCAGCGCCGCCGCTGGTTTACAAGGCAGCGCTTGACGGCGAAGTTCAGGGCGCACTGAACTTCTGGAATTTCGGTGCCCGGATGCAGGCGGCGGGTATGCGGCCGCTGCTGACCGTCGATCAGGCGTCAAAGGCCCTGGGTCTCGACCCTGAAATGCCTCTTGTCGGTTATGTCCTGCGCGGCGATGTCCTGGCGAAACATCCCGGCCTTGGCGACGCCATCGCTGCTGCCTCCCATGACGCCAAGGAAAAGCTCACGTCGGATCCCGTTACCTGGGAGCGGATCCGTCCGATGATGAAGGCGGCAAATGATGCGGAATTCGAGGCGCTGAAGGCCGGCTTCCTGGCCGGAACGCCGAAGGGTGGCGCGGTCGATGAGAAGGCTGCGGCGCGGATGCTCGCCCTGATGGCTGAGCTTGGTGGTGCTGATCTCGTCGGCGACCTGAAGGAACTGCCTGATGGTGTCTTCCATCATCCCGGCAGTTGAGCCGGTTCTTCGGCTTGATCTTGAACGTGGCGGGCCGGGCGATGTCCTCGGCCCGATCGCGCTTTCGCTGACAGCCGGGGAGACGGTGGCGCTGACCGGCCCGTCCGGTGTTGGCAAGACGTCGCTCCTGCGCATCGTCGCCGGTCTCGACCGTCACTTCGCGGGTGATCGCGCGGCACCGGCGCGCATGGCTATGGTCTTCCAGGAACCCGTTCTCCTGCCCTGGCGCACGGCGATCGACAATCTCATGATCATCGCCCGCATCTCCAGAGATGAAGCCTTGGGCTGGCTGGAGGATGTCGGGCTTACAGGGCTCGGGGAACGCTTTCCCGGCATGCTCTCCCTCGGTCAACAGCGGCGGCTGTCGCTGGCGCGCGCCTTCGCCTCCTCGCCGGACCTGCTGTTGATGGACGAGCCCTTCGTGAGCCTGGACCCGGCGCTTGCATCGGAGATGATGGGGCTGTTTGAACGTCTGCGGCTACGCAGCCGGTGCGCGACGCTTCTCGTCACCCATGTGCGCGGCGAGGCTGAACGGCTCGCGGGCCGGATCCTTCGCCTTGAGGGACGTCCAGCCCGGCTGTTCGAGGAAGGTCAGAATGCCGGAGCGTATTTCCAGTTGTCGGCGTCGGGCGTGACGACATCAAGATCGTAATCCGCGGCCTGCAACCGTCTTGCGGTCGGAAGGCCGCTGCGTGCCGCCTCGTCGATATACCGGCGGCCGAGCGCGGGATTTTCCACAACGCCTCGGCCGCGCATCAGATCCAGCCCGAAATTCAGCTTGCCGACGGGATCACCAGCCTCTGCGGCACGGCGATCCCATTCGGCGGCGGCGTCGGGATTTTCTGGACCGCCCAACCCGTTGTCGTCGAGTTGCGACATCCAGGTCATGGCGCCGGTCCATCCCGCCTCGGCGCAGCGTTGGAACAGTTCACGCGCCATTTCGTGGCGGCCGGACTTGGTGATGTAATAGCCGGTCGCGCAGATGGTCATGCTCGTGTGCCCCTCTGCCACATCCTTCATCACCCGGTTCAATGACAGCTCCTCTGGATTGAGCGTGCCGCCCGCACCGGCGTCCGCCTGCGGCAGGGCGGCAGTGGTGGACATGGACAGCAGGCCGGCGGCGAAGATGGCAATTCGCATGGCAGTTCTCCTTTTCAGGCCTTGCGCGCGGTCATTCCGCGGGCGGGGTCGTAGCCCCAGATGGCGATAAGGCTCAAGACGGCAAAGGCGAGGAGGGTGACCGCCAGCGCGGTGGCATTACCCTTGGCGTAGAGCGAGAACCGGATCAACTCGACCGCATGGGTGAAAGGATTGAGGGCGCAGAGATCGCGAAGGCGTGGCGACGCTTCCGCCATCTTCCACAAGGGATAGAGCGCGGAAGAAAGGAAGAACATCGGGAAGATGACGAAGTTCATCACACCGGCAAAATTCTCGAGTTGGCGAATGAAGGAGGAGAGCAGCAGGCCGAGCGCACCGAGCATCATCGCGGCGACGACCATGGCCGGCGCGGCAACAACATACCCGGTGGCGGGAAAGCGAATGCCGTAGAGCCAGGCGATGGCGAGGAAGGCATAAGCCTGCAGCACGGAAATGAGGCTGCCGGCAAGAAGACGGCAGAACAATAACCACCAGCGTGGCAGAGGCGCTGTGAGCAGGAGGCGCATCGAGCCCATTTCCCGGTCGTAGACAAGGCTGAGCGAGGATTGCATGCCGCTGAACAACAGGATCATCCCCACCAGTCCCGGCACGATGTAGATCTCGTAGTTGATGTAGGTCTGATAAGGCGGAGTTATGGAGAGACCCAGCGCAGCCCTGAAGCCGGAGGCGAAAACGAACAGCCACACGAGCGGGCGAACGAGCGCAGCGACCAGCCGCCCGCGCTGGCCGAGGAAACGCAGTACCTCGCGATGAAGAATTCCCCGCATCGCGACAAGGAGATGCGATCTGAAAAAGCCCCCGGTTTCGGATGGTATCCCCGCAATCGTCTCCACGGTCATGCCCGGTCCTCCGTCAGCGCCAGGAACCGCGTTGTCAGGTCGCCGCGACCGATCTCGCCGGCTTCGCCGTCGGCCAGCACCCGGCCACGGTGGAGAATGACGAGGCGGTCCGTTGTCCACACCTCATCGACAAGATGAGTGGCCCAAAGAACGGTCAATCCCTCGGCCGCGAGATCATGCACATGCCGGGTGATGGCGCTGCGTGCTGCGGCATCCAACCCGACCGTCGGTTCGTCCAGCAAAAGCACCTTCGGCCTGTGCAGAAGCGCACGGGCGATCTCCATGCGCCGGCGATGGCCGCCATTGAGCTTCGCGACTTTTTCACCAGCGCGTTCCACCATGCCAAGCCGGTCAAGCGCGGCCATCGTGCGTGTCTCTGCCTCCTGCCCGGACAGTCCGTGCAGGGCGGCGAAATAGAGGAGATTTCGCCTGACAGTCAGGTCCGGATCGAGTGTCGACGCCTGGAAAACGGCACCGATCCGGGCAAGCGCGGCGAGGGGCTTGTGCGCCATGTCATGCCCGGCGACGGCGATGCGCCCGTCGCGCGGTGCGAATAGCCTTGTGAGCATGCCGAACAGCGTCGATTTTCCAGCGCCATTTGGGCCGAGCAGCGCGCAGAAGCGGCCGGGCTCGACAGAAAAGGACACCGCATCGAGCGCGCGTCGCGCACCCCAATCATGGCTGATAGTCTCGACCTGCAATCCGCCCATCGTGCTTACTCTATGGTGATGGCGACCTGTTGGGTGTCGCCTGTGCTGCCGGGCACCTTCAGGTGATAGCTGCCCGGCTTGATCGCGATGAAGCTGATTTCCGCCTCACCCGCCTCGTCGAATTCAATGGAATCAACACCGAGCGGCCGGATTTCGATGCCCTCGATCACGATCTCGTTGACCCAGACGGCGCGAAAGAACCCGGCCCCCTCCAGCGCCAGTTCCTGGCTGCCGTCTGCCTCGATCTTCAAGATGTAATATTTGCCCGATTTCAGTTTCAGAGGTGCCTTTGAAACGGGCTGACCCGCGGAAAGTGTGAGATGCGGCACGGCTTCGCGATTAGATTTCGACAGCATGCCAGCAAGGCCCAGACCGCCCTCGGGTTTCGCATCGTCGTCATCGGCCAGCGCGACAAACGGGATCGCAGCAAGCGCCAGGGCCGCCAGAATTGCTTTCTTCATCTAATTTCCCTTTCCAAATGTCATGGACGCGTCGCTGCGCCCCAAGGGAAGCGTCCAACCTTGATGGATTTCACGGGTTCCAGCGTTGCGACGTCGACGACGGTGACATCGCCGGAGACTCCGTTGGTGGTGAAAAGCTGCTTATGGTCCGGTGAGAACGCGAGGTGCCACACACGTCGGCCGACAAGGATGTATTTTTTCACCTCGAACGTTTCGGCATCGATGACTGCCACATGGTTGGAAGGCCCCAGAGCCACGAAAGCCGTCTTGCCGTCGGGCGTAAATTCGAAACCGACGGGCTGGAGGAGATCGGCGTTGACGCCCGTGATCTCGAACCGGATCTTTGCCTTCTCCGTCTGGCTCTTGACGTCGAAGACGGTGATCGTTCCACCGATTTCGGAGGAAACCCAAAGCTCGGCGCCAGCCTTGGTGAATTCGGCGTGGCGCGGACGGGAATCGACGAGCGTATTGGCGAAGATCGCCTGCTTCTCCGTGTCGATCCAGTGGGCCATGTTGGTCGTTTCGGATGTGGTGACGACGATCTTGCCATCCGGCGAAACCGCCATGCCCTCCGGCTCGATGCCGACATTGATCTGCGCAACGACCTTGCGCGTCTCGATGTCGACGACTGTCGTCACTGCATCATCTTCATTGGCGATCCACAAATGCCTGTCGTCAGGTGCCAGCACGAATTGCTCGGGATCCTCGCCGGATGGCAGGTCGTGCAGGATTTCGCCGGTTGCCGGATCCATCACCTGTACGGTGTCGCTGTCGGAGGCGCAGATATAGACGCGGCTATGGTCGGAATTGAAAGTGATGCCGCGCGGGCGTTCGCCAGTCTTGATGGTGCGCGCCAGCTCCATCGTTCCCGTATCGATCACCGATATCGTATCGTCCTTTTCGTTTGTCACCCATATCTCGCCGGCATGCGCCTGAAGCGGGGCGGCGACCAGCAGCGGGGCGAACACGAGGATTGGCAGTCTCATTTCATCCCCCAAAGGCAGTGCAGGTGCTTTCCGGCCGGTCGAGGCCGAGCGTGTCCATTTCGTTGGTCTGATGCAGATAGCCGTCGAGCGGCGTCAACTCGACCAGCGCGCGGGCGTTGACGACCGCCATCGGCTGGCGGAGCTGGCCGTTCCAGCTGCGATAGGTCAGGCTGCGCCCCTTGAAGCCATCGAGGGCGAATTTGTCCGAGAGGATGAAGCTGCGCAGCGTCGCGGGATCGGCCGAATTGGTGCGCGTGACCGCCTCGCCGATGGTTCGCAGTGCCGTCCAGGCAGCATAATCGCGCGAGCCCATCTCGCGGCCCGCGGCCTTCTCGAACCGGTTCTGGAGCTGCACGGCCGCCCATTGCTCAAGCACCGGCGCCCAACCTTCGCCACGTAGTCCATCCGATCCTGCGACCGGGCGCGGCAGCCAAGTGTTGTCCATGACATAGCGAGCGAAATCGTCGGCTTCGTCGGCGATCAGCAGTACGTCGTGGCCCGGGAAATCCTGGGTAAAAAGAGGGATTTCCTGCCCGGCGGCACGGCGCAGGTCCGTGTCGAAGGTCCAGTCCTTGGAGGCGAGAATGTCGATGCCGAATTTTTGCGCCGAAACACGCAGCGTTTCCGCATAGGCCTTGTCTTCGGGCTTCGGACCGATGATCAGCACGGTGCGGGTCCAGCGCCGTGCCTTCAACATCTGCATCAGCGCGTCGGTGCGCATGGCGTCTTCCGCCATGCTGTGCAGCAGGTTGGCACGGCAATCGGCATCGCGCAGCCGACGTTCGCCGGAGGAGACGTTGAAGAGCAGGGCGTCCTTTGCTTCAGGTAGGTCCGCGACGGCGAGAATGCCCTGCGCCGTTGCGTCGATGAAAAGGATCTTTGTCGTGGCCAGCGCCCTGCGTGCCGCCGAGATGAAATCGCCGCCCGGCTCGACTGACGAGAGTGCGAGGCTGTAGGCGTGGCCCATGAAGCTGCCGGTCGTTTTCGTGTCGGTGAGCGCAACCTCGGCTCCAGCAATACCGCGATCCTGCGGTATGGGGTCAAGGTTGGAGAGCACCGGTGGCGGCTCCACCTCTTGCCGGAGATAGGTCATCGGTATGGCGATCCCGGCTGCGGCCGACGACGCCTGACAGATGATCGCAGCTGCAAGGCAAAGGCTTCGGCGACTGGCTGTAAAGCTTCCCGGCATATCGCATCCTCCCGTTGCAACCATGGCGACGGCAAGGCGCGACCGAAATACGACCTTGGTACCGGTTTGACTGGCCGACCTAGGTCGCATATCGCGCGCTACGCCGCTTGCCTTAGAAAATGGGCAGTTGGATAGGCGAGGGAGGACAATATGTCGGCCAACATCATTCGTGGCGGTATCGCCGCTCTTTTTCTTTTGGCGACGACGAGCCTTGTCATCGCCCATGGCGATGTCGCGCCGCAGCCGGTCAATACCGATGCCTTGCCGGAGGTGGGTGAGGAGTGGCTGACCGAAAACCCTTACCGCGAAGCGAAGGCCGGGCACGACACCTGGCTCAAGGCCGTGGAGATCGGCTCTTCCGGATTTAATCAGAACTGCGCGCGCTGTCATGGCCTCGGCGCCGTTTCCGGAGGCCTTGCACCGGATCTGCGCTTTCTGGAGGCTGAGGAAGCGGGCGACGAGTGGTTCATCGAACGGTTCCGCCATGGCTACACGCAGGACGGTACGACCAAGATGCCAGCCTTCGGCGACATTCTGGGCCAGAAGGCGGCCTGGGCTATTCGCACCTATGTGGAAACGCGGCCCGAGGACGGTGCGCTCGACGCTCACGCCAAGCGTCTGCACGAGATCCGGGACGAACTGGGCAGTGGAAAGGTCGCTGCTGCGACGGAACTGAAGAAGGAACTGGAGACGATCGCCACCGAGGTGAAGACGGCATCCGGAGCTCCGATTGCCGACAGCGTCACCTACGAAGCCGCACGCATCCTCTCTGACGCGCCTGAGAGCTGGAAGAAGGCGGCGGAAGTGCTCACGGTCGGCCTTTCCGCCACCGAGTAAGGGCGGCCGTGATGCGTCGCGCTCTCCTGGCCCTTGCAATCGGCGTCGCTCTTCCGGGCGGCGCTTTCGCGCGTTGCGAGGACTACACGCCCCAACCAAAGCCGCAGAACACCTTTGCCCAGGATGTGGGGCGGGATTTCGACCGGATCATCGCGGAGGGTTGGATCGAGTTCGCCGTCTATGCGGATTATGCGCCCTGGTCCTACGAGGAGAAGGGCAGGACCGTCGGCGTCGATATCGAGATCGGCCGGCTGATCGCCAAGGCACTCGGTGTCGAGGCGAAGTTCCGCCTCGTCGGTGCCGGCGAAAACCTCGAGGCCGACCTCCTCAACTATGTCTGGAAGGGGGCGGCTATCGGTGGCCGCGTCAGCGACGTGATGTTGCATGTGCCCTATGACAGTGCGCTCGTCTGCCGTATCGAGCAGGTCACCTTCACCGGGCAATACGCGACTGAAAACATCGCGATTGCCTATCGCGCCGCCGAATATGAGGAAAAGGGGCCGACGCCGCCGTTCTTCCGGTTCGATCCGGTTGCCGTTGAAAACGACTCGATTGCCGATTTCTACCTGACTTCGCTGATCGGCCCTGTCGACAAGATTCACCGCTATAGTTCGGCGGCTGCAGCGATGGAGGGGCTCGCCGACGGCGAAACAAAAGCGGCGATGGGACCGCGCGCCGAGCTGGAGGCAGGCGTGGTGAGGCATCCGGACCAAGGGCTGAAAGTGCATTCGCCATCGCTCGTGGGGTTCGCGCGGGGTAGTTGGACGGTGGGTGTTGGAGTGAACTTCCAGCACAAGGATCTCGCCTATGCCGTTGATGAGGCCATCGCCAATGCACTTGCCGATGGGCAGATCGCCGATATCTTCAAGCAGCACGGCCTCACATTCACGGTGCCGCAAAGGTAAGTCTTGCCGGTGAGAGCGGGTACGAGAGGACGATTTGGTTCTTTCGGATACCCAAGGTTCAGAATGTGAAGACATTGCCGGCGAGGTCGACCGCCGTCACGCGTGTCACATCACCGGACCGGCGCAGCGTCGCACGGATTTCTGCGGAGGGCATCAGGCAGAAAGCGGTGGAAAAGCCGTCTGCGATCGCCGCGCTTTGCGCTTCCACCGAAATGGTCGACCAGCAGGGCAGTTCGCCTTGCGGACCGAGGATGTGAAAGGCGCTGCCCAGTCGCATGGCTGAGGGGCTCGATGTCGCGATGGCGGTGCCGGCAAGCTGCCGGACGGCGACCTGTCCGATAGACGGGTCTTCGACCGCAACGCTGAAGGACCCGCCGAGGGCGGCAAACTCTCCCATTTCGACAAGGGCCTGGCCATAGCCAGCCTCGCGCAACAGACGCCGAACCCGATCTGCGGCATAGCCCTGTGCGATTCCGTTGAGGGTCAGCGCCTGTCCTTTATCCAGTCGCACAGGCGGACCGGGCCGCACCCGCTGCCAACCGATCGCGCCGCGCTCCTGTCGAGTGTCGCGCCCTTCGGCGAGTGCGCGCCAGAGTGGCTGGACTGTTGGGTCAAACCGCCCGCCGGTCGCCTGGTGCACCTGACCGGAAAGGCGAAGGAGATCGGAAAGGACGGGAGGGACGTCATCCAGGCGGCCCGTGGCGTTCAACCGGTTGATCGCGGAGTCTGTCTTGAACAGGCTCGCAGCCGCCTCGACTTCCATGAGCGTGGCGCTGATCATTCCGGCAATGGTCTGCGCGAGCCCGCGCGGGCCGCGCAGGTCCACCCGAACCATGCCGCCGAGCATGTCTGCCTGCCAGGTGGTCACTTCGGCTTTGGCGATACCCGGAAAAGCTGCAGCCGCGGCGATGAAGAGAAAACGACGACGGTTCATGCCCTTGCCTCCGTTCTTGATACAGGAAGGGCTGGCCGTTTGCGCCCAGCAAGCACCAGCGGCACGCATTGCGTTGGGTCATCGTGGATCGATACGCAGTCGAGGCACTGGAAACATTCGGAATAGGCGATGGCGCCGGACTTGCGAATAGCGCCGTAAGGGCAGCGGACGCGGCACAGCTGGCAGGGCGTGCCGCATTCGAGACGTCGGGGAATCCAGTTGCGCAGGCGCAGGAAGCCCCCGAGCGCCATCAGGGCGCCAAGGGGGCAGACGTAGCGGCAAAACCCCTTGAATGTCACCATGGCAAGCAGAAGCCAGAATGCAGCGTAGGCGACATAGTACCATTCGCGCTGGAAGAGTGTGGTGACGGCGGTCTTGAATGGTTCGATCTCGGCGGCCGTCTCAGCCTTGTCCGGCGCGATGAAGGCGACGGTCACGAGAGCTGCGAGCGAGAGCCAGGTGCCGGCTTTCAATCGTCGGTCCCAGATGGGAGACGGATTCCATTGCGGCAATCGCAGTAGCCGGCCGATATGGTGGGCGAACTCCTGCATGGCGCCGAAGGGGCAGAGCCAGCCACAGAAGAAGCCACGCCCCCACAGCACGAAGCCGACGATGGCCGCACCCCATATGAGCAGCGAGAAGGGATCATAGAGCAGAACCGCAAGATTGCCGCCTCCGCTGGCCGTTCTCAGCAATGCCAGCGGGGTAACGATCGACAGCTGCCCCTGGCCCCACCAGCCGACGAACCCGACGACACCAGCGAGAAAGACAAGGCGCGCCGGGCGCAGGACCTTTGGTGCGGCAAGCTCCTGCATGCCCGGCCCGACCGCGCCGAGAAGGCCGGCGAGCATCAGGCTGAGCAGCGCCATGTCCCATTTGCGATCGATGATGGATGCCTGCCATGGCGGGCGCACCGTGGGTGCCTCGGGATGCACGAAGAAGGTGGCATCAGCCTTCAGGGAAAGCGGAAAATGTGTCGATCCCATTTCCGGTTTCAGCATGCCGTGCGCGCGCACGGCTTGTGCGGAAAGCGTCCATTCCCGGGTTGGATCGAAGCCGAGGCGCCGGTCGATCCTTAGGATCATCGTCGTTCCTTGGGGCACGCCGTCCAGCGTTTCGACCGTCATGTCGGCATCGCGCAGCGCGACCGGCAAACCGTCCTGAACGGCCGCCAACCGGTCCGGTGCCGTATTGCGCACGAAGTCCGTCGAGACGAGATGGTGGCGTCCCGCATCGATGACAAGGATCGGCTCATCGTCGGGCGAGACGCCCAACAGGCGCTGGAGATCGGCAAGGCTCTCCTCACCGAGCACAGCCCGTGCGATGGACGGCGGCCCGATGTCGATGACCCACAGATCAAGAAAGAAGCTTGATGGATCGTCCGTCGCCTCCGGGTCATCATCGGCCCAGATCGTTCCCTTGAATGCCGCGTCGAGTTCTGCGTTTGTCACCTTGAGGTTCCGCGCCAGCCCACGCTCGACAAGCATTGTCCAGTCGAATGCCTCGATAATGGCTGGATCGGGATGCACGGGCGGACCACTCGTCACGCCCTGCATCTTCTCCCGTGCGACGGCGAGCGTTGCGGCGAGAATGGATTCATGCGCGATGCGGACAGATGCCGTGGCCTTGGTCACGCCATCGAGGAAAACGAGATCTGATCCACTGCCCCCCGCGCCATACGGCGTGCCCACAACCATTGGCTCGCGGATCGAGTGCCCGCGATACTGCTCGAGGAAGGCGCGCAGTGGCGCTTCGCCAAGACCTGAAACGAAGATCGGTTCGTTGTGAGAAACGAGTTTGACGTCGAGGAAACGGCCGTCGCGGTCTATCGTCACCAGCATGTTGATGGGCGCGCCGGAAAAGCCGGGAAGCGGAGCAAGCGGCCCCGTCTCGAAGACATATCCCGCTTCCGCCCCGCCAGAATTGAGCAAGGTCCAGACGCCTTTTTCGTTCACTGGTTCGCCGAGCGCATAGGGCGGCACGATCATGCGCGCAATCGCCTCCCGGTCGAGCGGTAGGGCAAAAACGCGACTACAAAGAATGAGATAGACGATCAAAGCGCCTAGCAACGCAAAATGCCGCGCCAGCCCTTTTTCCATGACCGTTCCCTCCCACTCCGATTTCTATGCACACGCCCCAGCGCCGCCATACGACCAAGGTCGCGGATCGTTCGGATGCGCCGGTGGGTATAGTCGAGAAAGGAGATTTCAATGGCTGGGACGCAAACCGAGCCCCCCGCATCGGGCATCGTCTTCATTCTATCACTGGCACTGTTCGGCCTGTTCTGGGCCGTCCTTGCCATGCTGAAGGCGGACCCGACCGTTCTGCCGGGACCCGTCGATGTCGCACGTATCTTCTGGTCGGAAACAGCTTCCGGGCGCCTGCCGCGCGAGCTTGCGGCGACTTTGCTGCGCGTCACTGTTTCCTTCCTGTTGGCCATGACAGCGGGAAGCCTGCTTGGCTATCTGCTCGGCCGCTATCGAACATTCAACCGCTGGGCCGACCCGTGGGTAACGATCTTCATGAACCTGCCGGCACTGGTGCTGATCGTGCTCTGTTATCTCTGGATCGGACTGAACGAACTGGCCGCTATCGTGGCGGTGACGCTGAATAAGACGGCAATGGTGATCATCACCATCCGCCAGGGTGTGCGCGCCTTCGATCCCGCGCTGGAGGACCTCGCGATTGTTTCCCGCCTTTCCCGCCGCGATCGGTTGCGCCATCTCGTCGTGCCGCAACTCGCTCCCTGGCTGGCGGTTTCGGCACGCAACGGCATAGCCGTGATCTGGAAGATCGTGCTGGTTGTCGAATTCCTCGGCCGCTCCAACGGTATCGGCTTTCGCGTCCACCTCTATTTCCAGCAATTCGAAACCGGCCATGTTCTCGTCTATTCACTCGCTTTCGTCGCTGTCATGCTGGTCGTGGAGCACGGCATCATCCAGCACTGGGAGGCCCGATCCGTTCGCTGGAAACGCCCCCCCGAAGGCTGGGGAACTCAGCTCGAGATAACGATTTCTGACGTTTACTCGATGCTCTTAAAGTCGGCGGCTTCCTCAAAGGTTTGAGAGACGCACAGCAAAAGCAGCTCTAGGCGCCCGTTGCCGTTATTCACCTTCGCGCAAGAACTCCTGAAAACCGTCAGTCTGCTATTTGAGTAGTCATGGATCGGCTCCTCTTCGTTCAAAGACACGTAATTCACTTTGCATCCCCGGCGAAATACGCGGCCCCATTGCTGTCTTTAGTGCCCGGCATAGCAAACTTGTTCTTCCATTCGGACAGAGAATGCTGGCTAACCCCGAGCCGCTGCGAAACATTCGCAATCGGATAGCCTCGCTCCGTGATCTGACGCACTGGCCATGCTGAAAATCTTCGCTGAAATTTGATTGCTCGCGATGCTATTCTTGCCCCAAAGTTGGGAAAGAAGGCGTCGAAAAATCCAAGGGTATTCAGATTCATCTACAATACCAAGCGGCTAAACTCAGTTCATGGCGATCGATTGCCAATGGAATTTGAAACCCAAGTAGCCCTGCCGGTGGCTTATTTGAAGCGCCCCGTGGTCCAGCCTCAGGGTGTACGCGATCCTTGTGTCAAAGGCGGCAGGTAAAGTTCTGTGGGATCGGCTGCTTAAATTCAAGTGATGGCTGGTGTATTTGCGGCCGTAGACCTCCTTCTACCATTACGGGCTGTGGTCAAGTTCCGCCAATATGGCGGCGATGTCTTCTTTTCGAACACTATCGCCGATGAACCAACTGAGAGTGTCGTAGAAACCGAGAAAAGATCCGCGCACCTTGTCGAGGAGGCTGCTTGCCTCGCTATCCTTGATCGAGAGCTTCGCTGCCAGAAATCGGCGCAGCACCGCATCCGCCTGTGGATGGGAAAAAATCAACGATGGGGGCGACTCCGGAGAAAGATTTGACGGCAGGAACGTTTGGCGATGGCACGGCAGGGTCTGACTGAGGCGGATATCACGCGACGAGGCAGCTGCTTCGATGACAAAAGCTTCGGCGTCCAGGACCCATGCGAAACGCGCGGTGTCGCGATACTGAAAATCGCGTGGACCAAGCGGAAGCGTCACGGTTTTCGCTTCGCCGGGGCGCAGATGTACCTTTGCAAAGGCCTTGAGTTCCCTGATTGGTCGCTTCAAGCCGGGCTTGACCGGACGGATGTAGAGTTGGACGATTTCCTTGCCCGCCACAGCGCCGGTATTTCGGACCGTGACATGCGCGGTGCAATGGCTGCCCGGTGCGATGACGCCGATATCGAGTGTGATGTCTTCATAGGAAAAGGTCGTGTAGCTCAAGCCGTGGCCGAAAGGGAAAAGTGGCTCGATCGCCTTCAGATCGTAGAACCGATATCCGACGAAGATGCCTTCGCTGTATAGATGGCGGCCATGTTCGCCCGGATAGGTGTGCCAGCCTGGAATATCTTCGATCCGCACGGGCATGGTTGCCGACAGCTTTCCGCAAGGATTCTGTTCGCCGAACACGATTTGAGCGATGGCTTCGCCGCCGCCCTGGCCGGGGTAAAAACATGCCAGAACGGCATCCACGCTCTCGATCCAGGGTGCCTCCACGGCATCGGGCATGGACAAGATGACGATAACGCTTCGTCCCGCGTCAGCCAGTGCCTGAATGATCGCATCCTGGCCTGCGGCCAGCTTCAATGTGTCACGGTCATTGCCTTCGCCATGTCGGCTTTTTTCATTTTCGGCAAAGACGATTGTGACATCGGCGTCCCGCGCGGCCTCGACCGCTGCTGTCAGGGCGGTTTTGGACGGCAGATGGCGGACGTCGAATCCGGCACCGGCGCGCGCTGTGATTTGTGTCAGCGGACAATCGACGCGGTAGGGATTGGTCGTGGCAGATCCTGACCCCTGGATGATTGGCTCGAGGGCGCTGTCGCCGATGACGAGAAGACGGCGCAATGCCTTGGGATTCAGCGGTAAGACGCTTCCCCGGTTCTTCAGCAGCACGATCGATTCCGCAGCAAGCTGACGCGATAGTTGGTTATGCTCGTCGAGATCGACCGCCGTATCCGGCCGCTCGTTGGCCTTGCACAGACGGACGAATTGCAGGAGCGTCCTGCAGGCCGCATCTACGGCGTCGGGTGGGACATCGCCGCCTTCGATGGCCGCGAGCAATTGCTGCTTGCGCGGCTTGCTCTCCGGCATGTCCAGCATCGTTCCGGCGCGCAGGGATGCGGCACGGTTCTTGACGGCGTGCCAATCGGAGATCACCAGCCCGTCATATCCCCACTCGTCCCGCAACACCTTGGTCAGCAGCCAGTGGTTTTCGGCCGCCTGCACGCCGTTGAGCAGGTTGTAGGCGCTCATGACGGTCCACGGTGTGCTCTTTCCGATCGCACGTTCGAAACCGGCGAGATAGATTTCCCGCAAGGCTCGTTCATCAACATCCGAACTTGTCGCGGTTCGGTCGATTTCGGAATTGTTGCAGGCGAAATGCTTCAGCGAGGCGCCGACTCCGCCGTCCTGAAGTCCGGAAATCAGCCCTGCGGCGAGATCACCATTGATGACCGGATCTTCCGAATAATATTCATAGGCCCTGCCGGCGAGCGGCGTGCGGCGGGTGTTGATACCCGGCCCGAGCAGGAGATTGACACCAAAGCTCTGGCACTCCGCGGCAAGTGCCACCCCCATGCGATAGGCGAGGTCGATATCCCAAGAGCAGCCAAGGAGATTGCCGTTTGGAAAGCAGGTTGCCGGCCGTGTCGTCCCGAACATGTCGCTTCCGTCACCGGCTTGCTGATTGACGAGTCCCAGGAATGCCTGGAGGCTGTTCTCATCGCTGTCGCCGGCATCGATCTGAGTGGTCGAATATCGGACACCGTACGTGCCGTCGGTCATGACAATCGACGGGATGCCGAGTCGCTCGATGCCGGCGGTTTTCCAGAGGCCACGACCGCTCAGAAGATCGACCTTCTCGGCCGCCGTCATCTGATCGACAAGCGAGATGATTTCGTCGTCCGTGGGATGGAACATGGGAGAGCTTTCAATTCCTGTGGGGCGAGCGGAGGCGGCTCAACAGATTTTCCGGAGCAATTCCATCAACATCATGCGCTCAGCCGGGGTGAGCGTACCCAGGGTTTCCTGCGAGATCTGCAGCGCGATAGACAGATTGCGGCTGACCGTTGCGTCCCCCTCGGCGGTCAACGTGAGGACAAGACGGCGGGCGTCGGCCGGGTCCGGCGCGGTATGGACGAGCCCGCGTTTGACGAGGCGATCCACGACGCCCTTGATGGTCGCCATGTCCATCGCGGTCTCGCGACCGAGATTGCCTTGGGAACAGGGCTGGAGATCCTTGAGCTTGACCAGTGCCGCCCATTGGGTCGTCGTCAGCTTCTCGGAGATCAGGCTGGCGAAAATGGCCACATGTCGCTGGTTGGCCTGGCGCAGATAAAAGCCGATCTGCTCGCCAAGCATATATTGGGCATGTTGATCACTGGCGCCGGGCGTCGAGGAAACGAGGCCTTCAGGCGCATTGGTATCTTGTTTAAACGGAACGTCCATCGGATCTCTCGAATTTCGCCTTTTGCCAGCGGCCGGCAGCCCCGTTATATTGCTTCATTTCGCCACAAATTGAGAATGGCCTGCGTGGACAAAGTTTCGACCTGTTCCGAAAGCCTTGGCACCAGATGGGTCATGACCGCATCATGTGCCGCCCGGTCGCTGCTTGTCAGCGCATCGACCGCGAGAACGACACGATAGCCGGCATCGACGGCATCGAGGACGCTGGCATAGACACAGACATCGGTCTCGACGCCGGAAAAAATCAGGGTGTCGATGCTCGACGCTTTCAGCCGTTCGTCAAAGCCGGGCGAACCGAAAATGGAATAGGTCGCCTTGTCGACGATGGCACTCTCATCGGCAATGGCTGCCAGTGGCGCCATCAGATCCAGCATGGCGGTATCAAGCGCATCGCCTGTGACCGATGACCATCGTTCATAATAGGTCTTCCACCGGCCCGTCGCGGCGCCTGCGTTCTGCGGAACGACGAAACGGGCGTAGAGGGTTTCTTCCGGACGCGCTTCGCAGAGCTTCAGCACGTTCGGAAGAATGTCCGCCATCGCAGGCGTGTACCACACGGTTTCCTCGGCAAAGAGGCGTTGCATGTCGATGACGAGGTGCAGCGTGTTTTTCGAGAATGCCGCGGTTTCCATGATCAGTCGGCCACCGCCACCGTGTGTTCCGCCGACCAGCCGAGCGAAATTTCGTCGCCTTCCTTCAGGACCGTGCCGTCGCGGTTCTGTGCAAACAGCTTGAGCGGCACGCCATCGGCGGTTTCCAGATGATAGGACAGGACAGGCCCGGCATAGATGACCGTGGTGATGCGTGCCTTGATGCTGTTGTCGGCCGTATCGCCCGATGTAATCGCCATCTTCTCGGGACGGATGGCAAGCGTCACCGTGGAGCCGTTCGCGGGCAGGGCGCTTGTGCTCTTGACCACCGAACCATCCGCAAGCCGCACTGCGCCGTTTTCGACCGTGCCGGTGAGGAAGTTGGAATCGCCGAGGAATTCTGCGGCAAAACGCGTCAACGGCTTTTCGTAGACCGTTTCCGGCTCGCCGATCTGGACGATGCGGCCCTTGTCGAGGATGGCTACCTTGTCCGAGAGCGTCAGTGCTTCTTCCTGATCGTGGGTCACAAAGATTGTGGTCAGGCCGCTTTCACGCTGGATGCGCAGGAGTTCCACCTGCATTTCCTGTCGAAGCCGTCGGTCGAGCGCCGACAGGGGCTCGTCGAGCAGGAGCACGCTCGGCTTGATGACGATGGCGCGCGCCAGCGCCACACGCTGCTGCTGGCCGCCGGAAAGCTGTTTTGGCGTGCGATCGCCGAAGCCGGGAAGACGGACCATTTCGAGTGCACGGTCGACTTCCTTGCGAGCCTCTGCGCCCTTGATGCCGCGCCGCTCCAGGCCGAAGGCGACGTTCTGGGCGATGGTCATGTGCGGGAAGAGAGCATAGGACTGAAACATCATGCCGATGTTGCGGCCCCAGACGGGAACATCCGTGACATCGTTGTTGCCGATCATCACCACACCCTGGTCCGGCTTGATGAAGCCAGCAATGATGCGCAGCAAGGTCGTCTTGCCCGAACCGGAGGGGCCAAGGAGGCTTGTGAAGGAGCCTTCCGGAAACTCGGTGGTGATATCGGCGAGAACCGGCGTGGTTCCATAGGTCTTGGCGACCGAATTGACTTTAACGTTTGTCACTGGTGTCTCCGGGCTTGGCGAAGCGCGCAAAAATCAGGATCACGGTCATCGAACCGAGCAGAAGCACGGTCGAGATCGCGTTGATTTCAGGGGTGAAGCCCTTGCGGATCGAGGAGTAGATCTGCACCGGCAGGGTGGTGTAGCCGGGCGTTGCGAGAAAGTAGGAAATGACGAACTGGTCGAGCGATACCGCGAAGGCAAACAGGGCGGCACCCAGAATGCTTGGATAGAGCAGCGGCAGCGTCACCGAGAAGAAGGCATGCACCGGGGTCGAGCCGAGGCTCATCGCCGCTTCCTCAAGATCGGCGCGGATGGTCCGGAAACCTGTGCCGACGACCAGAACCACATAGGGAATGGCAAGCGCGACATGGCCGATCAACAGCGCATGCATGCCTCGGCCGATCCCGGTCCAGTAGAAGAAGATCAGCATGGCCGTTCCGGTGATCAGCCACGGAATAGCGATCGGCGGCAGAAGCATCAGTTGCAGCAGGCTCTTGCCGCGAAACGTCCGTCGCGACAGCGCCACGGACGCCATGGTCCCAAGCGCCGTTGCAAGCACCGACGTGATCAGGGCGATGATGATGCTGTTCATGCCCGCGGTCAGCAGGATCTTGTTGTTCCAGAGCGCATCGTACCACCGCATTGAGAACGTGAACGGCAGTTCGTAAAGTTGCGATTCATTGAACCCCATGGCCATCATCACGAGGATGGGCGTGTAGAGAAAGACCAGAGTGGCGATGAGATAGAAACGGCCAAGTGATTTCATGATCGTCTCCTCACGCCGTTGTGCCACGGCGCAAGACGCCGGAGAAGGTTGCAAAGATCGCGAGCACGACGGCAAGAAGCGTGAAGGACAGGGATGCGCCCAGCGGCCAGTTGAAGGCCTGCGTGAATTGGTCCTCGATCACCGTTCCCATGGTCACACCCACGCGTCCGCCGAGAATACGGGGTTCCATAAATGATCCGATGACCGGAACGAAGGTCAGGACTGCGCCGGAGATGAGGCCGGGGGCCGCAAGTGGCAGAAGAATCTTGAAGAGGATGGTCCACCAGCGCGCGCCAAGGCTGGCTGCGGCTTCGATGATCGCATCATCGATCGTCACGAGCGCGATATAGCATGTGAGGATCATGTAGGGCAGGTAACCGTGAACCAGGCCGACCACGATCGCATAGCGGGTATAGAGAAACCCGATCGATCCGGCATCCGGTGCAACCATGTGCAGCAGGCTATCCAAGAAGCCGTTTTCACGTAGCACCATCGTCCATGAAAAGACGCGGACCAGGCCGTTCGTCCAGAACGGAAGAAGAATGAGGATGAGCAGCATTTCGCGCGTCTTGCCGAACGTCGAGCGCACCAGGGCGACTGCCGCCAGAAAGCCCAGAACCGCACAGATGAGCGTCGTCCAGAAGCCGATCAGCAGCGATGTGATGCCGATCCCGACCAGATACGGCTGATCGATGAACGCCCTGTACTGTTTCAGCGTGAAGATGATCGGCGCCTTGCCCATCGGCGTCGCCGACAGAAAGCTGAACGCGAACATGGTCAGAAGCGGCAGAAACACCGCAATCGTCAGCCAGCCATAGGTCGGCATCAGGAGAGCCGTTGTCGAGACCCACGGCGGGAGTGCGCGCCCTTTGCGCGGACCCGAAGGTCCGCGCGCTGGCGCCAGTGTCAGCTGGTCATTCTGCATAGAAGGCTTTCACTTCCTGCCAGACGTTGTTGAAGGCTTCACGGCGGTCATCCGGCAAGGCCGACATGATGCTCATCGTCTTCAGATATTCGGCCTTGTGAACTTGGCGGCTGAGGTCATCGGCGGGAAGCGCATCGATGGCTGCGGTGTTTGCGGACGCCGGCGCGCCGACCTTGGTTGCCCATTCCACATAGAAGGTGGGATCGATCATCCAGTTGGCGAAGGCAAGAGCGCCTTCGGGGTTCGGAGCCGAAGCCGGGATACCGAGACCGTCAACCCAACCGACTGCGCCTTCCTTCGGAACGACGAAGGTCACCGGGAGCTTGGAATTGCGCTTCGAGCGCACGGAGCCGCCGGACCAGAAGACCGAGAGATCGAATTCCTTGGCTGCGAAAGACTTGTTCCACTGATCTTCGGTCGACCAGAGCAGCTTGACATTCGGCTTGATCGACTTCAGCGCTTCGGTGACCTTGGCCAGATCCTTGGGATCGTTCATGTCCTGACCGGTCATCAGGGCGCCCAGACCGACATTGATGATCGCGTCGTCGTCGAAGGCAACGCGGCCCTTGTAGGCAGGGTCGGCTAGGGCGGCATAGCTGTCGGGAACCGGCATGCCGTCGCGGATTGCCAGAGACGTCATGCCCCAGACCCACGGAACAGCATAGCCGGTGCCATCCTTGCTGAAGTTCGGATTGGTCAGGAATGCACCGTCGACCGTCTTCGAGTTCGGCACCTTGCTGAAATCGATCGACTGAAGGAGGTCTTCGGCGATCGCCTGCGCGCAACGCGCGGCATTGAGAACGACCAAATCGTAAGCGCCCGGATTGGTGCGCAGCTTGGTCAGCATTTCCGATTCCGAGCTGTAATAGTCGTGAACGACTTCGATACCGGTCTTTTCGGTAAAGGCCTTGATCGACCAGGCTTCGTCTGTGCCGTAGCCCTGCCAGTTCAGGACCGTGATGGTGCCGGCCGCGAAAGCCATGCCCGGCAGTGCGGCAAAAGCGCTGCCGGCCACAAGTGCTGCGGACATCAGTTTCAGTATGTTGCGTTTGGTAATCTCAGTCATGTTGGCACCCCTCTTGTAAATACACAGTTGCGGTGATCGTGACTTGGTCAACGACCACAATGGGATCGGCAAGGCCGACAGCAGAAGGCGCGTTGCAGACGCGCAATTATGTTTGTGTACAAACTAAAACCAAGGGAATGATAGCGTTCACAACAGGGTATTTCAGCGCGAACGAAACCGTACTCCGCACGATGCGCGGAACGTCATTTCGAAACGCTATGCGATACTATCTGCTATGCAGGACTTCGAACAGGAACATCAAATTTCCATTGTAGTCCTCAGTTCAAACCCTCTGGTCTTTTATCAGTCTTTTTATTTGTATACAAACTATTGGGCAGTATCATCCGCCTGTCAAGCGCTTCTTGGCCTCATGTGTCTTCATGCCGATAAAAAATAGACGCGGAAATGGCGAGCCTGCGCGCTTTCGGCGATATTGACGCGGATACCATCATGGCTTGTGGTGTAATCCACCTCATTGCCATCGATTCGGACGCTGGCCACATCGCGCGCGGCGACATTCGGCAGGGCAATGAACCCCGCTTCCGATGCCGGCGAAATGACACAGGAAAACGCCGTTGCCGCAATGTCGACCCGGGAGAACGTTGTCTGCAGGTCCGTTTCCATCACGACGCTGTCATTCAGGGTCACGGAAAGCAGACCGGCTTCGATCGTGATATTCAAGGTTCCCGCCGGCGACAGCATCGGTCCGATGGAAAGGTCCTTACCGCCGTTGTGGACGGTCCATCCTGTCCAAGGATCGAAATCGACGATTTCACCGGTCGCTATGAATGGCAACAAAGCGGCCCAGATATAGAAGGGATCGGTATCGCCCTGATCCATCGCTTCACCGGTTACGGCATTGTAGTTTTCGGACGCGATCCGGTCCTTGCTCCAGGATTTCATGAAGAGATCATAGCTCTGGCCGGCAAGCTTGCTTGCCTGCACGCGGAACCCGTAGCGGCGTAGACCGAGCCAGACCATGTAGTTGACGTTTGGCCAGATGCGCCCGCGCCAGTAGACGTTGTCGCCGAAGGCCGGATCGTCGCGTGTCGCGTTCGGCAGCACGAAATCACCGCCGAATGTCGTCTCGTCGTCTAGATGTTCGAGCAGGCGGACGGCCTGCTCCGGCGTGGCGGCGCCGCAAAGCAATGGATAGAAGCTGGTTGGCGAAAGCGATCGTACGAAACCGCCGCTACGCTGGCGGTTTGCGAAGATGCCGCGTGTTTCGTCCCAGAGGGTTTCGGAGATCAGCTTTCGGCTGCGTTCGGCGATATCGGCAAATTCGCGGGCATCGTCATGTTTGCCGAGCACCGTCGCCATCTTCGACAGCATTTCGGCATCGAGCGCGGCCGCGCAGTTCAGGCCGAGATCGAAGGTGGACAGCGTGCGGGTGATCGGGTCGTAGATCGCCTCGTCATGGGTCGCGGAATTATCCATCCCGGTCTCGTTGCGGGCACCGAAAGCCGTGCCCTTGTAGAGCCCTTCGCCGACATCGGATGTCCCGCAGGACAGCAAGCCGAAGCCATCCGGATCGCGGTTTTCCCACCACCAGCGCTGATTGCGGGCAAGGGCGTCGTAGCTCGCTGCAATTATCGAACGTTCGCCGGTACGCTGGTAGAGCTGCCAGGCAACGAGCGCGCCGTTCGGATGCTGGCTACGATCGACCCAGGCATCGTTGGAGGTGACGATGCAGGCGATATTGCCCTGCGGCGTGGCGCTGGCCATGGCTGTCGCCATGTTTTCGCGCGCCAGATCGGCGTCGAAGACGCCTGCCAGAAGAGCCGCGAAGAGCTGGTCATTGTACCAGACGGCAAATTTTCCGAGATTCCAGATCCGCGTGACGGCGGTATAGGGCCGGGCATTGGTATCATCCCAGATGGTGTTCCACGCGACGACGTCGCGGACCGCATCGAGGGAACCTTTGAGCGCACCGGTCTGGGCGTTGGGGAGGGCGAGAGATGCGCCTGCGGCAAGGCACGCCTTGGCCTTTTCGATGGCAAGTTCTGCACTGTCAGCGACAGCGGCGGCGTAGGCGCCCTTGCGCATCATTTCCAGATTGAACCGCAGAGCGATGACCGGCGCCTCGTTGCGGCGCGTTGCCGTGTAGAAATAGCCGTTCTCCTCGAAATCGGCGCGCAGAGCGTCGATCGTGTCGTGACCGGTAACGTGGACAGGCGCTTCAGCCGTCACGACCGCAACAAAGCGTGTGCCGACTTTCAACAGCGTGGTGTTTCGACCGGCATCATGGATGCCGATCTCGCCGCCATCAGAGGAAATCGCCAGCGTTAGCCAGAACCGCAGACCCCATTCGGCGGAAACCGTTCCTTCCCAGCTTCCGCGAACGGCAAACGGATCTGTTTTGGTCGTCGAGAAAGCGACCGTTGTGCCGGTGTGATCGGTTTCGAGTTCAATCAACGATCCATCAATGGCATGACGGCCCAGCCGGACCGGATTTCGGCGCGGCTCGATGGCCGAGGTCGTCTTGCTGCGGGTTGAATAGAGCACCGGTGTGATACGCACGCCAAGCGGCAGGAAAACCATTTCGGCCGGGCGATCGGACCAGCTGTTCCAGGCGCGCATCAGGGGGACGGTCATATGTTTCGGCATGGCTCTGGTATCCGGTCAGTTTGAAAGCGGGATCAGTTTCGGTGCGGCGGTCAGTCCGCTGCTGTCCGGCGTGTCGCCGAGATAGGGCGTGTTCCGGTAATAGCGGTTTGCAGCGGTGTTGGCGACGTGAAGCTCCAGCGTGTGCAAACCCGTGCTCAGGTGTCCGAGCGTGAAGCGGTAGGGCCGCCAGGCCCGCCTACCCAATGGGGCGCCATCGAGAAATGCGGTGACGGCGGTCTCGACCTGCGGCAATTCAACGATCCACGTGGCTTCGGTCTCGGCCGTCAGCGTCGTGCGATAGATACCGGTTCCGGAAAAATCGGCAAAACCCTGATTTTCCCAGCCGGTTTCGACGGAGATGGGCGCAAAATCGGTCCCTGTGCCCGGCGCGAAGCGCCAT
This sequence comes from Rhizobium sp. Leaf453, assembly GCF_001425605.1. Taxonomy (GTDB): domain Bacteria; phylum Pseudomonadota; class Alphaproteobacteria; order Rhizobiales; family Rhizobiaceae; genus Pararhizobium. Next base: position 211,549 of record NZ_LMRG01000028.1, read on the forward strand.
CCGTCGACAAGCGGGATGGCGCGCTCTGGATCGAGGGTGGGCAGCGGTTTGAGGGTGCTTTTGCTGGCTGTGTCATGACTTGCCTCGCGGATCCGCAGGCAGCGCACAGCGTGCGGCTCAAGCGCGATCGCCAGATGATCGAAGGGCCCGGCAGGCTCGATCGTGCCCTCTTCGGGCGACCATTCCTCGCAGTCGAAGCCCTCGGCATGGGATATCGACATATCGATGCCATCCGGTCCATCATTGAACAGGACGATCCGCCACCAGCCGTCCTCTTCGTATCCGACCCATTGCCATGGCCTGCGGGCCGATCCGATGTCGAACCTCGGACCGGACGATCGGAGTGACGAAAGCAAGGTGGCGATGTGGTCGCAGTCGGGCAGCGTATCGCAATGGTGCGACAGCGCGGTCGCGGCGATCGGCGTATCGTCGTCGCAGGCAAGCGACAGGCGCTCGCCCGACGACCAGACCGTGCCGCCGGCGGCCTTGAATGCTTCGAGTTTACGGAGGGTGCCGACTGTTTCAAGAACCGTAACCGACGGCAGCACCACGGCGTCGAAGACAAGTCCTGACGCAAAAAGCCGGCCATCCCGGATTTCCGCCGCGATCAGATCGGCCTCGCTGACGATCATGAAGTCGCAACCTTGTGCCAGAAGCCGTTCGCACCATGCGCCGAGATGTGTCGCATGGCTATGGCGAGGCCCTTCGGCAAAGGCGGTGTGGAGCGGATAGAGGATCGCAACCGGCGTGCGGGGCTTCGCCGGCTCGATGAACGCGGAAATCCGTGCGGTCTCGTCGGAAAAAAGATCGTGGTAGGCCCACCACGGTTCGAAATTGATGCCGGGCGCGAAATCGAATCGCGGGTTGACGAAGGGCGTAGGATCGTCGTCGCGACCGTCTGTCTGGTAGACGCCGTGCCAGATGAATTGCCGCATGCCGAGGCAATGCAGCCGGATCGCCTGCGCACGCGCGGTTTCCAGCGTCAGTTCCCATTGCCCGGCGGCGCGCACCGTTGTTCTCTCGGCGCTGGCATAGGTTTCGACCATGCACCGGCTGCGTCCGTTCGAGCGCGCGACGGAATCGCCGAGCTTCGGCGCAAGCTGCGCCGCGAAATTGTTGGAATCGACGGCCGTTTCGTGCCGGTATGCGTCGATACCGAAGAAATCCACCGCCGGCGCGACGCGGGGGTCGATGCTGGTGAAGCCGCCGTTCAGGGAAAAGGACGAGACATGCGGCAGGATTTCATGGCCGGTGAGCGCAATGCCCTTCGTTTCGGACCAGCGACGCAGGGTGCCGAAGAATGCCTCGTTTATCAGCGCCGAATAGGCGGCATGGAATTTCGCCCGTATGCGCAGCGTCTCGCGCCCGGTGTCCCGAACCAATGCCAGCAGCGCCTCGGCAAACGGCACATCGATCCGCTCCGCCACCGCCTGGCGAAGCAATGGCGCGAAAAGCAGGCTGTTGCCGAGTGTGCCCGATATCTGGTTCCAGCGGTAAAATCCCGCTGCCGGCTGGTCGTAGAAAACGAAGCCGACAGGATCGGGCAGGAAACCGTCGAGCATGTCGACGAGCGGATCGAGCCCGACCTGGATGAACCGTTCGGCGGCTTCGGGTAGCGGGTAGTTGATGAGGCGCGAAGTCGCGGAGCGGGCGCTGATGAAGACGGTAAGCTCCTGATCCGCGCTGACATCTCCATCGAATGCGTAGGTGCAGGACACGGCGTCGTTGCCGGTGATGCAAACCTGCGCCGTTACGTCCGTGATCTCGCTGGGAGTGCCGATATCCGACGCCGGATGCAGAACAGCGGCCTCTACCGTCCAGTCACACCATTCCACAATCCCGCCTTCGTATTGCCAGCCGACGATATCCGGGCCCATCGTCTGGACAAAGGGCGGGCAGATGCCGCTGATCGCACCATCGGAAGACCAGAACAGGTGACGCTCGCGCAGGTCATCGCGGCCCGCGACCGTGCGGCCGCCCGCATGGCCGCTGGTCCAGTTGTAATCGTCGTAGATGCCGAGTTTCATACCCAGTTCGGCCGCGATTTCAGCCGAGACGCGATAGGCTTCGAGGTAGGGCGGGGAGAGATAATCGCCAAGCGGCATGGCCAGCCGCGCCTGGATGAGGATCGTTCCGATGCCCTTCGCCTTGAAATCGGCAAGCTGGGCGCGGCAGGCGTCTGGTGTCGGAACGGAGTGCCAGAACCAGTAGGCGGAGGGGCGAAAGGCAGCCGTCGGCGCGCGGAAAAGAGCGCGGTCCCTGTTCTGCCTGTCCATGACCGCCTGTTCCAAACCCTCGTTCCTCTCAATGCGCTGACGAAACGACGCGTTGCATCGCGCTCGACGTGTCGGTCCATGCGGCCTTGTCCGGCGCGAAACGGGCGCGCAGGTAGGCAGCGAGATCCTTGATCTGCGTTTCGTTCAGCGTCTCGCGAAATGCCGGCATCGACATGACTTCGGGTGCTTCCCGTCCGGTGGTTTCGGCCAGGATCGCCGGCGCCTCGACACCGTTGAGGATGACCTGCAGGATGTTGTCCGGCGTCTCGGCATGCAGGTTGCTGTTCAGCGCCAGCGACGACAGGACCGTATTGCCCTGATGACAGGTGGCGCAGGCGCCGTTGAAGATGCGCTCGCCCTTCGGAGAGACGCGCGCGGCTTCAGCCTTTGCCGTTTCGCTGGCGGCAATCGCGGCCTCCTTCTGCGCTGCGATCGCTTCCGGCGCGTTGCCGTCGTTCAGGCTGGCGAGATAGGTCGCCATCGCGCGGATGTCCGTATCGGGAAGCGGTTGCATGACTTCGACAACATGCGCCATCGGGCCGGCGGCGCTGCCATGGTCGCGCGAATGGCCGGTGCGCAGGTAGTCGTAGAAGGCGTCCGCCGTCCAACCGACCGGTCCTTTGGCAAGGCTGTTGAGCGCAGGTGCCTCCCAGCCGTCGGCGAAGCCGCCGGAAAGCCGGGCCTGTCCGGATTTCTCCGCGCCAAGGGCGTTGCGTTCAGTATGGCAGGCCGAACAGTGGCCGAGCGTTTCGACCAGATACGCGCCACGGTTCCATTCGGCCGTGCGGGTCTCGGTATAGCGGAACGGTTCGTTCTTCAGGAACAGCGCGTTCCAGCCGGCCATCATCGAGCGGATGTTGTAGGGGAACTTGAGAGCCGTTTCAGGCGCCTGTTCTGCTACCGGTGTCTGCGTCATCATATAGGCGTAAAGTGCCTGAAGATCGGCATCCTCTGCACCTGCGAAGGAGGTGTAGGGATGGGCAGGGTAGAGGTGATGGCCGTCACGGCTCACGCCCTCGCGCATGGCACGCTCGAAAGCCGGATAGGACCATGCGCCGATGCCGTTTTCCATATCCGGCGTGATGTTGGTGGCGTATACAGCGCCAAACGGCGTGTCGAAGCGCCGGCCGCCAGCAAATGGTGTTCCGTCCGGACCCACGTGACAGACATTGCAGGCACCCGCCGCCGCCGCAAGGCGTCCGCGTTCGATGGTGGCGGCGCTGTAGACGTTGGTGTCCGGACGCGGAATGGTCGCGATAGCCGAGCGCCACGGCGAAGACATCGTCACGATACCGGAAACGGCGGCAACAGCACCGGCGGCGGACAGGCCGAATTTCCACCATCCGCGTTTTTTCGCCGGTGCCGCCGGCGACGGTTCGTTCTTGTTGCCGTTGAGCGCGGCCAGAACCAGTTCCGGCGTCAGGGGAAGTTCGCGAAAGCGGATGCCGGTTGCGTCATAGACAGCGTTGGCAATGGCGGAGGCGCTCGGCACCGACGCGGATTCGCCGACACCGAGAGGTGGCTCGTCCTGCCGCGGCACCATCAGCACGTCGATATCGGGAACTTCGGGGAAGGTGATCAGCGAGTAACCGCCCCATTCCTTCGAAGTAACGGCCGTCGAGGAGAACTCCACCTTTTCCTTCAACACCCGGCTCGTGGACTGGATGATGTTGCCGTGGATCTGGTGGCGCACGCCGTCGGGGTTGATCATCATCCCGGAATCCTGGGCGCAGGTCACTTTCGTGACCGCGATCTCGCCCGTCTTGGTGTTGACGGCGACATCGGCGACCCATGCGGCCCAGGCGGCGGCCTTGCCCGGGAAGGGGCCATGGATATAGACGGCATAGGCGAAACCGCGCCCGTAGAGCAGATCTCCTTCGCCGCCGAGCGTGCCCCACTTGGTATGGGGAACCCATTTCGCCCGTTCCGCCAGCGCCTTGACCAGATCGACAGCGCGTGGATCTGCAAGATAACGCAGACGGTATTCGATGGGATCGACGCCGGCGGCGGCTGCCAGCTCGTCGACGTAGCATTCGTGCGCAAACGTATTCGGCATGGCGGACACGCCGCGGAACCACGAGGCCCGCGCGATCGGCGGCATGTCGTGCACCGTGACGCGCAGGTTGCCGTAGGCATAGGGCGGGATCGCGGTGCGGTCGCCCATCTGTACGACATCGGAGACAGGCGGCACCTTGCCGGTCAGGATGAGCGGCAGGGTCGGCGCGAGATTGGAGGGATAGCGCGTTTCGAAATCGTAGGCCGACGGCCCGCCTTCCAGATCGAGGCCGCCGCGCACATCCATGATCTGGGCCGCCCCTTTCGGCTCCCAGGCATGTTCCTGTTCACGGCTCAGCTGCACCCGGACCGGGGCCTTGACGGCACGCGACAAAAGCGCGGCATCGGCGGTGACGTCGTCGGCACAGTTGCGGCCGTAGCATCCGGCCGCCTCCAGCCGCTCCACCAGGATCATGTCTTCCGGCATGTCCAGCAGCAGTGCGAGATCGCGGCGCATCGGAAAGGGGTTCTGCGTGCCGGACCAGACCGTCAGCCCGTCGTCGCGATAGTCCGCCACCGCGCAGGAGGGGCCGATCGAAGCGTGCATCTGATAGGGCCAGACATAGGTCCGGTCCATCGGCTGGGCGCTGCCGGCAAGGGCCAGATCGACATTGCCGCGATCCGCGAGCTTGCGCGCCGTTGCCGGATTGGCACGGAGCGCTGCCTCCGGTGCGTTGAGATCCGGACGCTGCGGCGGGTCGCGCCAGACGACCTTGAGGCTTTTCGCGGCTTCGATTGCGATCTCTTCGCGCGTCGCGACGACACCGACGAAATCGCCGATCGCAATGACACCGACCAGTCCGTCGATATCGGCAACGGAACTCTCGTCGATGGAGATCAGGCTGTTGCCGACGTGGTCGCCGTGATCGAACCCGGCATAGGGCGGCCGCACGACGCGGCCGTGCAGCATGCCGGGCACCCGGACATCGTGCACATACGTCCATTGCCCCGTCGCCTTGGCCGGGATATCGACCCGCGGACGCGAGGACCCCACCAGCGTATAGGCGGATGCCGGTTTCAGGGCGGCATCGACATTGATCGACAGGCGCACATGCTCGCCGGCGACGAGTTCGGCGAAGGTCAGGGTCCAGTTCTCGCCTGTGGAAGCCCGAACGATCCCGTCCTCCACAAGAAGCTGATCCAGCGCGACACCTGTCCTTGCCGAGGCTTTCGCGAGAAGATGATGGCGCGCTGTCGCTGCGGCTAGCCGCAGGGGAACGGCGGTGATCTGAATGGTTTCGCTGGCAATGGTCGCGCCCTGGTTGGGTGCGGCGGATGTTGCGCCGAGCACCATCTCGACCTGTTCGAACGGAATGCAAAGTTCCTCTGCAACGATCTGCGCGAGGGACGTGCGGATGCCTGTCCCGAGATCGACGTGACCGTTGAAGGCGGTGACACGTCCGTTCGGTCCGATGGCGATGTAGAGTTCGGCATCCTGACCGCGCGTGATGTCCGATACGATGAGCAGCGTGTCGGCGGCGGCCATGTAGGATGATTTGGGCGTTTCGCGGTGGACAGTCATGGCGAAACCTCCGTCTTGTCGACCGGCGCCGGGGCGGCATCCCGGTCCGTCCGGGCATAGCTCACAGCCCGCCGTGCGGCGGCCAGAATTTCCATATGTGTGCCGCAACGGCAGAGATGATGGCGCAGTGCTTCGCGAATGTCGTTCTCGCTGGGATCGGAATTGCGCGCAAGCAGGCCAACGATGGCGATGATCATGCCGTTGAGGCAATAGCCGCATTGTGCCGCCGCTTCTTCGATGAACGCGCGCTGCACGGGATGGGGAACGCCGTCTACCGCCAAGCCCTCGAGGGTCGTCACCCGCCGGGTGCCGACGGCGCCGAGCGGGACCGTGCAGGAGCGCACCGGCCGATTATCGACAAGTACGGCGCAGGCACCGCATTCACCGAGGCCGCAACCGTATTTCGGGCCATTGAGGGCGAGGTCGTTTCTCAGGATGTAGAGGAGTGGCGTTTCAGGCTTTGCGTCAACGCGACGGACGGCGTCATTCACGGTCAGTGAAACGGAAACGGGCGTCAAGGCCGGCGCTCCGGCCATGCGGCAGAGATAAACCCCACGCTTTCTTCAATCGGACGAATCGCCACGACATGGACATCCCGCAGATGCCTGCATCCCATAACGATGCGACTGTCACCGACATCACGCATCAACTGCCCCTTATTTTTATATTAAAAGTGTATACGCTTCATATCGGAAGCTGACAAGCCGAAATTATCCGTTGCAAACCGGCGGAAACGCGGTAGGATTTGAACAGGAAATCATTGGCCAGCGAAAAATTCGCGTAGGGCACTTGCCATTTAAAGCGTATACACTACAAATTACGCCACGCTTCCAAATATGAGAACAACACGTCGAAAGACGGATAGAGGGGTCACCATGTCCAGTGGAAATGAAAAAATTGCGATTATTGGCGCGGGCCTTGGTGGCGCCGTCGCAGGTGCGTTGCTCCAGCATGCCGGTTTCGATGTGAATGTCTACGAACAGGCGCCGAGTTTCTCTCGCCTCGGTGCTGGCATCCATATGGGGCCGAACGTGCTGAAGATTTTCGAGCGCATCGGCGTCGATCAGAAGGTCATCGATATCAGCAGCACGCCGACGCATTGGTTCAGCCGTGACGGTATTACCGGCGACTATCGTTCGCGCATTCCGCTCGAAGGTTATGGCGCGACCTATTGCACCGTGCATCGCGGCGATCTGCAGGCAATCCAGTGTGATGCACTTCAGCCCGGCACACTGCATTTCGGCAAGAAGCTCGCGCGCATCGAGGACAATGGTTCCGATGTGTTTCTGGAATTCGAGGACGGAACGTCCGTTCGTGCTGACATCGTTATTGGTGCCGATGGCATCAATTCGCGTGTCCGCGAAACGCTGCTGGGCGAGGAAAAGCCCAATTATAGCGGCTGGGTCGGCCATCGTGCGCTGATCTCCGCCGACAAGCTGAAGAAATACGATCTCACCTTCGAAGATTGCGTCAAGTGGTGGGGTCCGGACCGGCATATGATGGTCTACTACACGACGGCGCGCCGCGACGAATATTATTATGTCACCGGTGTGCCGCATCCGGCATGGGAATTCGATTCTGCTTTCGTCGATAGCAGCCGCGAGGAGATGGCGGCAGCGTTCGAGGGTTATCATCCGATCATCCAAGCGCTGATCGAGAGCACCGACACGGTCACCAAGTGGCCACTCTTCAATCGCAATCCGCTGCCGCTGTGGAGCAAGGGGCGTCTGGTTCTGCTCGGCGACGCCTGCCATCCGATGAAGCCGCATATGGCGCAAGGGGCGGCGATGGCCATCGAGGATGCCGCCATGTTGACCCGTTGCCTGTCGGAAACCGGCGTCAACGATTTCGGCACGGCATTCCAGCTGTATGAAGCCAACCGGCGCGACCGGGCAACGCGGGTCCAGACCGTGTCCAACGCCAATACCTTCCTGCTCGATCAGGAGGATCCGTCCTGGGTTTACGGCTACGACATCTATGCCGAGCCGCTGAAGAGCGAGAATGCGGCATGAACGGGCAGGCGCTCTACGGCGCGAATGTTTCCGCCAACGGCATTCGCCAGCATTATCTTCGCTACGGTGGAAAAGGCCCATCCGTCATCCTGATCCCCGGCATCACCAGCCCGGCGATCACCTGGGGTTTCGTTGCGGAGCGGCTGGCCGAGCGTTACGACGTCTACGTCCTCGATGTGCGTGGCCGCGGCCTTTCCTCGACCGGCCCCGATCTCGACTACGGTCTCGATGCGATGGCGGCTGACGTCGTTGCCTTTGCGTCGGCGCTGGGACTTTCGAAGCCGGCGCTGCTCGGTCATTCGATGGGCGCGCGTATCGCAATCCGCGCGGCAGTTTCCGCCCCCACAGCGTTTTCGCGGCTTGCCCTGATCGATCCGCCGGTGTCCGGTCCCGGTCGCCGGCCTTATCCCAGCAAGCTGCCCTGGTATGTTGACAGCATTCGCCTGGCGACAAGCGGCATCGATGCCGAAGGCATGAAGGCGTTCTGCCCGACCTGGACCGACGACCAATTGAAGCTGCGCGCCGAATGGCTGCACACATGCTATGAGCCCGCCATCGTCACAGCCTTCGAGGACTTCCACAAGGACGACATCTTTCCGGATCTGCCGAAGCTGATGCAGCCCGCCATGCTGATGGTTGCTGGCCGGGGCGGCGTGATCGAGAAGGTGGACGAGGAGGAAGCGCTGTCGCTTCAGCCTGCGCTGGAAATCGTCCATGTGCCGAACGCTGGTCACATGATCCCCTGGGATGATTTCGACGGCTTCTTTGAGGCTCTCGGAGATTTCCTCTCCCGCTGATCGGCAGCGGCGGATCAAACGGTTCGCCGCTGTTTCTTTTTGCTCTCTTTGGTAAGGCAGAGGATTTTATCCCGTGAAGACTTTATATCGTATCGGCCAGATCGTACCCAGTTCCAACACGACCATGGAGACGGAAATCCCGGCCATGCTGACGGCGCGGCAATCCATCCGCCCGGAGCGCTTCACCTTCCACTCCAGCCGCATGCGCATGAAGAAGGTCGTGAAGGAAGAACTGGCGGCGATGGATGCGGAATCCGATCGCTGCGCGGTCGAGCTTTCCGACGCCCGTGTCGATGTTCTGGGCTATGCTTGCCTCGTCGCGATCATGGCCATGGGGCTCGGCTATCATCGCCAGTCGGAAAAGCGGCTGACGGGCCGCACGATCGAGGAAGGCACGAACATCCCCGTCGTGACCAGCGCCGGTGCCCTGATCGAGGGACTAAAGGTGATGAAGGCGAAGAAGATCGCCGTCGTCGCGCCCTACATGAAGCCGCTCACGGAGCTGGTAGTCGATTATATCCGTGAAGAGGGCTTCGAGGTCATGGACTGGCGGGCGCTGGAAATTCCCGACAATCTGGATGTCGCCCGTCACGATCCCGAAAACCTGCCGGCAATCGTCCAGACGCTCGACCTGACCGATGTCGATGTGATCGTGCTGTCCGCCTGCGTGCAGATGCCGTCGCTGCCGGTCATCGCCAAGGTGGAGGCCATGACGGGCAAGCCGGTTCTGACCGCCGCCGTCGCCACGACCTATTGCATGCTGAAATCGCTCGGTCTGGAAGCTGTCGTGCCGGGTGCCGGCGCGCTTCTGTCCGGCGCGTATTGAGGAGAGACCATGCAGAGCGCTGAATCGAATTATCAGGGTGTCTGGGGTAATCGCATCGGTTTCGGCAAGAGCCCAGCGCTGCTCGTCATCGACTTCCTGAAAGCCTACACGATCGAGGGCGCTCCCCTCTATGCGCCCGGCGTGGTCGATGCCGTGGCGCAGGCTCCCGAACTGATCCAGGCAGCGCGGGATGCCGGCATTCCGGTGATCCATACACGCATTCTCTATCTGGCGGAAAACTGCGCCGATGGCGGCATGTGGGTCAAGAAATCACCGGTAATGAAGGCGATGGTCGAGGGCAATGTGCTTGCTGAATTCTGCGACGAAGTTGAGCCTGCAAAGGGCGAACTGGTCATCGTGAAGCAATATGCCAGCGCCTTCTTCGGTACCAGCCTCGCCTCGCAACTGCATGCCCAGGGCATCGACACGGTGATCATGGCCGGCTGCTCGACCAGCGGCTGCATCCGGGCTAGCGCGGTGGATGCGGTTCAATACGGTTTCAGGCCCATCGTCGTGCGCGACTGCGTCGGCGACCGGCACCCCGATCCGCACAATGCAAACCTCTTCGACATCGACAGCAAATACGGCGATGTCGTTTCGAAAGAGGAGGCGATTGCAGAAATCGCCAAGGCCAAATCCGGCTGTCCGTAACGTCCGAAGCGCTTCAGCTTTCAATCAAAAAAGGGAACGAACATGGATCAATTCAGCTTCACGGAAATCTGCCTGCATCAGTTGAAGATGTCTGGCGTTCACGAGGGCGAAAAACTCATCGTCCTCACCCAGGGCAACGAGCGCCTCGACTATGCCGATGCCTTCATGGCGGCGGGCATGCGTCTCGGCGCCAAGATGTATCATATGCGTTTGCCGCCGGTGCCGCCGGCAGGGGCCTGGGCGGTCGGCCAGACCGGCCTTGCAGCCATGCCGGAAGCGGTGGAAGCCCTCAAGGCCGCCGACATGCTGATCGATTGCATCTTCCTGCTTTTCAGCCCGGAGCAGATGGCAATCCAGGCGTCCGGCACGCGTATTCTCACAGCCGTCGAACCACCGGAAATCCTCGCCCGCATGCTACCGACGAAGGAGTTGCGCGAACGCGTCGAATTTGCCGGCGACCTGCTCTCCAAGGCGAAGGTGATGCGGATCACCTCCGAGCACGGCACGGATGTCACCTACAAGCTCAACACCTATCCGGCCATTACCGAATATGCGTGCACGGACGAACCGGGCCGCTGGGATCATTGGCCGTCCGGCTTCGTGTTCACCGGTGGTGACGACGACGGCGTGGACGGTACGATCGTGGTCGCACCCGGCGATATCCTGCTGCCACAGAATATCTACGTGCGCGACCCGATCATCTACACGATCGAAAATGGCTGGATCACCGACATCCGCGGTGGTCTCGATGCCGAGCTGGTGAAATCCTACATGGCCGGTTTCAACGATCCGCGCGGCATGGGCATGAGCCATGTTGGCTGGGGTCTGAACCAGAACGCCAAGTGGCATCGCATGGTGCCGGGTGAATTCCCGGGCGGCATGGGCATGGAAGCCCGGTCGTTCTATGGCAACGTCATGTTCTCGACCGGTCCGAACAACGAGTTGGGTGGCCCGAACGACACGGCGTGCCATCTGGATATCCCGATGCGCAATTGCTCGCTTTTCCTTGATGACGAACCGATGGTTCTCAACGGCGATATCGCCGTGAAGGAAATGCAGTTCAAGTTCAGCTGATCCATCGGCGCTGGCCCGATCGTCACAAACAGGAAGCTTCACATGCTTCGACCGCCTTCAACGGCGGTCGAAGCCTTGGCACACCCGTGCGCTGATTTTCGAGAGAACCAAAGGTGGCAAAGATCACTGCTCTTGCAAAACGGCGACGGCATCTTTCAAAAAAGAGGGAAACAATGCAGTCACCCATCACAGTAGAAGACGGCATCAGGAAGGCCGGCGTCGGCCGCTTCCAGAAGCGTCTATTCGTCATTTTCGGTCTCGTCTGGGCGGCCGATGCCATGCAGGTTCTGGCAATCGGCTTCAGCGCACCATCAATTGCCAAAAGTTTCGGCGTCACGGTCCCGCAGGCCTTGCAGACGGGCACGTTATTCTTCTTCGGAATGCTGATCGGCGCCTTCGTCTTCGGCCGTCTTGCGGACCGGATCGGCCGCCGGCCTGTCCTGTTCATCGCCATCATTCTCGACGCGATCTGCGGCGTGGCATCCGCCTTTGCGCCGGATCTTCAATGGCTTCTTGTCGCGCGGTTCCTGACCGGCCTCGGCGTCGGCGGAACGCTTCCGGTTGATTATGCCATGATGGCGGAATTCCTTCCCTCCGACCGGCGCGGCCGCTGGCTCGTTCTGCTCGAAGGCTTCTGGGCCGTCGGCACGGTGGCGCTCGCCCTTCTGGCGCTCGTGGCCGGAACGCAGGGCGGCGAAGCCTGGCGGACGATCTTCTTCGTGACCGGACTTCCCGCCCTGATCGGCGTTATCTTGCGCTTCTACGTTCCTGAATCGCCGCTCTACCTCAATCAACAGGGACGCTCCGATCAGGCGCGACAGGTCTTGCAAAAGGTTGCCAAGGCCAACGGCAATGCTGTCGAAATTCCGCCGCTGAAGCCGCAGACACCGCAGAAGAAGAGCCTCGGTGCGCTTTTCTCCAATGACCTTCGTCGCCGTACCGTGTTCCTGATGCTGGCCTGGATGCTGATCTCGGTCTCCTATTACGGCGTCTTCGTCTATCTGCCGGTCAAGCTCGCGGCCGACGGCTTCGGGTTCGTCCGCGGTCAGGTCTTCCTCGTCATTCTGGCGATCGCCCAACTGCCCGGTTACGCGCTTGCCGCCTATGGTGTCGAAAAATGGGGGCGTAAGCCGACACTGATCGGCTTCCTCCTGCTCAGCGCGGTCGGCACACTTGCCTACGGCCTGGGGCAGACGGTGGAGATCATCGTGGCGGCAACCCTGCTGCTCAGCTTTGCTCTTCTCGGAACCTGGGGGGCGATCTATGCCTTCACGCCGGAAATCTACCCGACCACGCTTCGCGCCAGCGGCATGGGCATGGCTGGTTCGGTTGCCCGGTTCGGTGGCCTGCTCGCCCCCTCGATCGTGGCGCCTCTGATGACCTCGAATTTTGGCCTCGCGCTCGGAGTGATTTCCGGATTGCTGGTTGTCGCCGCTGTCAGCGTCTGGTTGATCAATGCGGAATCGAAAGATCGGGTACTCGAATAGGCCCTTGATCTGTCGCCGCGCAGTTTGACCCTGCGCGGCGAGTTCCGGAATTGCAGTGAGATCGTGTTGCGATTTGCTGCGTTTTGCACGAAGACAGATGAAATATCGAAACGAGCGCCACTATCATGGCTGATGACAGAGACGGGCAAGAACAGGGAATGGCGGGGCTTTACCAGGTTACCGAGCAGGTCGGGCACCTGCTGCGCAAGGCCTATCAGCGACATCTTTCCATCTTCCAGAGCAATGCAAGTGATCCCGATCTGACATCGGTGCAGTTCGTCACCCTGTGTGCCCTGCACGATCTCGGCCCAAGCTCGCAGGTCGAGCTGGTCAAGGCCACCTCTGTCGATCAAGCCACCATCCGGGGTATCGTCGAGCGGTTGAAGGCCCGTGGTCTCGTTGACCTCTCCAGAGACGAGGTCGATGGGCGCAAGGTAATCATCTCCCTGTTGCCGAAGGGCGAAACCGTCCTTCAACAGATGTATCCGCAAGGACACATCATTAGCGAACAGACCATGAAGCGGTTGAACCCTGCGGAAAGGGTGGCGCTCCTGTTCCTCCTGCGGAAAATCGCTGAGGACGACTGAAGAGCGTCGAGTTTTCCCGACGCCCTCTTTCCTGAATTTGCGTAGACGCTGTACGTCATGCCGTTGAGTGGGGCAGCGTAGTTACCTGTCGCCGACGGGCCGTGCGTCGGTCTACCCGGTAGCCTTTTTCATCCGGCGCAACGATGAACGGGGCGGTGAGGCACGAGGGTTTCGACGAAAAGGGTATCCCGGCGATCGATGCGCTGCCGGTCCGCGATGACCTGCGTCATGATTGGCTCTGTTCTGACGACCCACGATATTGGTGGATTCCGGTCAGGAGCAAGCTCTCGCCATCTCTGCGGCTTTCAGGACGGTCTGTGTCCTGCTGGCCGCCAAGTCCGAGACGCGTCACGCCTTCGACGATCCGATTCTAACCCAGTGTCAACGCGGCGCTGCGTCCCCTCGCGACCCAGGCTGCGCCTTCCCGCTGGTGCAAAAACCCGTTGGAGAAAGGTATGTCGGGATAGATCCTGAACAGGTCGGAGAGCGCCGCGCTCCCATCGACGCGCTGATCAAGCACAGCCCGGTAGATTTCGGCAACACGCACCATGTCACAGTCCTGCGGTGAGAGCCGAACACGGGCAAGGCCCGCATCGACGAGTGGCGCGAGGTCATCGAGCAGCACAGCGCAGCTATTGGACATGGTCTGCACGCCGTTGAGCACGAGAAAGGATTGCCGGTCGAGCGTGCGTAGCGGTAGGCCATCCGGATGCTCGCCGCAAACAAACTGACAATTATCCTTGGTCAGCCCCTTCGAGCGGGCATGGGCGCAGCGCGCAGAAATGGCGAGCGGCATGCGGCCGAAGGCGAAAAGTTCGAAGGAAAAGTCGGGCATGGCATAAAGCATCTGCCGGATGGAGCCGGCCGGCAGCTCCGGCGGCAGACAGATATTCTGCGCGCCGCGCGCGGCGAGGGCGCGTGCCGTTGCGGCATTGTAGACGTTCACCAGCGGGCCGATGGAATGCCGCTGCCCTTTGAGCAGCCCGAGCGCTGAGAGATCATTCGCCTCCACTTTGTGATCGCTGTCGCGGATGAGATCGCGAACATGCCGGCATTCACGCTCGAGCGTCACCATGGCAAGTGTCGACAGTGTCACCTGCTTGCCACCAGCCTCCAGACGTTCGATGACTTCGGCGGCATGCGGTTCGCTAAAATGCTGGCGCTTGGAACACACGGTTTCACCGAGCGTGACATGCTCGACATCAGCCTCGTCGGCGATGCGGAAGTAGAAGTCCCGCCATTTCGGTCCGTCCCAGAGATAATAGATCGGCCCAAGGCTCAGCGCCGCTCGCTTCTTTTTCATCAGGTCGTCTCCTATCGCCAGCGCTTGTCATAGGCGCCGGATGTGGTGCGTTGCCCCTCGCTCAACGTCCGCAGGCGGGAGACGAGAGGCGCGCGCTCGGCCGAGGTGGCGCCGAGCGCTTTCTTCAACACGGAAACCACTTCGGCGACATAGGCCCTGCCGCGCTGGCGGCCTTCGATCTTCAATGCCGAGACCCCGGCCGCCCGCAGGGCGTCGATCTCGTCGATGACGTCGAGCGAGACTGGATCCTCGAAGGTGTAGCCTTCCGCTCCCGCGACATCGAAGCGCCCCTTGCAGAGTGTCGGGTAGCCGGAGGCCTCGCCGGAACCGAACCGGTTGATCGTATAGGCGCCGAGTTCGGAGACCAGCGATCCGCCTTCCTCCCGGTAGCGCACATGGCTGGCCGGCGAGCAGACGCCATTCATGTTCGGCGATTTGCCGGTGGCGTAGGAGGAGAGCGAGCAGCGCCCCTCCGCCATCACGCAAAGGCCGCCGAAGACGAAGATTTCCACCTCGCAATCGATCTGCGAGGTCAGGCGGGCAATGTCTTGGACCGTCAGCACGCGTGGCAGGACGACGCGTTTGGCATTGAAGGTCTCTACGAGGAAACGGATGGCATCCGGATTTGAGGCCGATGCCTGGACGGAGACATGCAGGCGTTGCTGCGGATATCGCTCGGCGACATAGGCCATCAATCCGAAATCGGCGAGGATAAGCGCATCCGCTCCCAGCGCTACGGCATCGTCAGCGGCGGAATACCACAGTGCCTCGTCGCCCGCCCGCATGAAAGTGTTCAGCGCGACAAATGTCTGTACGTTCTTGCGGCGGGCAAGTGCTATCGATTGGCGTAGTTCCTCGCGGCTGAAATTCAGGCCGGGGAAATTGCGGGCATTGGTTTCATCACGAAAGCCGCAATAGACGGCGTCGGCTCCTGCTTCCAGCGCTTCGCGAAAGGCCGCAGGCGTGCCAGCGGGGCAGATCAGTTCCATGCGGTTTCTCTTCCTTCGAGCACTCGCGTCCGGATATAGCGTGCGAAGCCGGTCACCACCGGCGAAAATGGGCCGCCAAAGGAGCCGATTACACGCGGCAAGTCGATGGCGCTGTCATCAAGCGTATTTCGCAGTGCAAGCATCGCCTCCATGTCACCGCTGACCGAGAGATCGCGCGAAAAGAACAGCGCGTCGGCATCGCACCGCCCTTCGAGCAGGCCGAGAAGCAATGCGATCGGACCCTCGATGTGCGCATCTGCCGGAGGCGGCGTACCACGGGAAACGGAGAGAGCCTGCGTCGCCGGGACGACACGGAAATGCAGCTGTAGGTCCGAGGGTGAGAAGCAGTAGCGGCTTTCCCGGTAGTCGCCGAGCCGCGCGAAGAGATCGGGGTGAGCTTTCAGGACGCAGGAGAAGATCATGCGTGCGACACGCTCCACAAGCCAGAGCGGCGCAATATCGACGGGTTTTGCAAGAAGCGGAGGAAGGTGGGGCATGCGGCGGGCCTTGGAAAGATACGTAGCGCCAGATTAGGGAGTATCGAACATCCGATGTTTGCGTCAGCACAAAGACCGCACCGTTTTTCTCCCGCAAGGGTACGGCATGAAAGCCGATCTCCCCATTCCGCGCCGTTATGACAGCCTTCAGGATTTCGTTGCCCTACTCGAACGCCGGGGACGGCTGAAACGTGTTCGCGAGCCAGTCTCGCTTGTCCACGAAATCACCGAAATTCACCGCCGAGTCCTTGCGCGGGATGGGCCGGCGCTGCTCTTCGAGCAGCCAATCGATGCCAGCGGCAACATTCAGTCGGTTCCGCTGCTTGCCAATCTCTTTGGTACCCGCGAGAGGATCGAATGGGGTTTCGGGCTGGAGGCCGGCGGCCTGCCGCGCCTTGCCGCCTTTCTGTCCGATCTGCGCGATCCGAAGCCGCCACGCTCGATGCTGGATGCTTGGCAGAAGTTGCCGCACCTGAAAGCTGCGTTTTCGATGAACCCGCGCGCCGTCTCCCGCTTGCCCTGCCAGCACACGATCTGGCGGGGCGATGCGATCGATCTCGACCGGCTGCCGATCCAGACCTGTTGGCCGGGCGAACCAGCCCCGCTCGTCAGTTGGCCCCTGGTAATCACCCGTGCGCCGGACGATCCCTCGGACATCAATGTCGGCATCTACCGCATGCAGAAGTTGGACAAGAGCCGGTTGATCCTGCGCTGGTTGGCGCATCGCGGTGGCGCGCGCCATCATCGGCTCTGGCAGGCACGGGGTGCGGACATGCCGGTCGCAGTCGTGATAGGTGCGGATCCGGCGACGATTCTCTCTGCGGTCATGCCATTGCCGGATGGGATGAGCGAACTTGCTTTTGCGGGCATCCTTCGTGGCCGGCGCCAGCAGACAGCGCCTGGCATCACCGTGCCGCTCCCCATTCCCGCCGGTGCGGAAATCGTGCTCGAAGGCGCAGTCTCCGCGCAAGATACGGCCGAGGAAGGCCCCTATGGCGATCATACCGGCTACTACAATTCCGTCGAAGCCTTTCCGGTGATGACGATTTCTGCGATCACCATGCGCAAGAATCCTCTCTATCTCTCGACCTATACAGGCCGGCCGCCAGACGAGCCCTCGCGGCTCGGGGAGGCAATGAACGAACTCTTCGTGCCTTTGGTAAAAGGGCAGTTTCCCGAAATCCGCGATCTCTGGCTGCCGCCCGAAGCCTGCTCCTATCGTGCCATGGTCGTCTCCATCGACAAGCGCTATCCCGGTCAGGCGCGCCGTGTGATGATGGGACTCTGGTCCATGCTGGCGCAGTTCAGCTACACCAAGCTGATTATCGCGGTGGACGGCGATATCGATGTCAGGAGCTGGCCGGACGTCGTCTGGGCGCTTTCTACCCGTTTTGACGCGGGTCGCGACCTGATGGTCGTGGACAATACGCCGATCGACTATCTCGATTTTGCTTCGCCGAAAGCGGGTCTCGGCGGCAAACTCGGCCTGGACGCCACTACGAAGGTTGGCACGGAAACCGACCGTGAATGGGGCCGGCCCCTTGGAATGACGGCCGAGGTGGTTGCGCGGGTCGATGGCCTTTGGCACTCGCTCGGTCTCGAAGAGGGGATGGCATGACGGTGGAGCGGATCATCGTCGGCATATCCGGGGCATCGGGCGCGGCGTTGGGGGTGCGCATTCTCGAACGGTTAGCCACCTTTCCGGATCTCGAAATCCATCTCGTCGTCTCCGAGGCGGCGCATCGCACGCTTGCTCTGGAATGTGACCCCGACGCGCTTGGAAGCCTCGCCTCGCTTGTCCACCGGCATCATTCGATCGACGATGTCGGCGCTTCCATTGCCAGCGGTTCGTTTCACGCCCACGGCATGATCGTTGCTCCATGCTCCATGCAAACCTTGTCGGCCATCGCCACTGGCCGCGCCGATTCATTGCTCACGCGCGCTGCCGACGTGCAACTCAAGGAGCGCCGCCGTCTCATTCTGCTCGCGCGGGAAACACCCCTGCATCTCGGCCACCTCCGCGCCATGGTCGCGGCAACGGAAATGGGTGCGATTATCATGCCGCCGGTGCCGGCCTTCTACCGTCGCCCAAGCTCCGTCGCCGACATCGTGGATCATCTCGCATGCCGCGCGATCGATCTCCTGGCTTTAGAGCGGCCAACTTTGGCGCAGCAGTGGGAGGGCATGAATTCCGGCTGACCTTGCCGAAGGTCCGACAATCCGTAGCCGACCACCATATCATGATATCAGGTGTATGATCGAGACGAGCGAGGCCCCGCGTGGCGCTTCAGTTCCTTTTGCGATCGACCACAGCGACTGCAATTTTCCTCGAAGTGATTTGCATCGTCTCCGGCATGTTCGATAAAGCCATTTAAAGTTGTGTAGTATCGTGCTAATAATGCACGTACTTCTGTATTTGCCGTAACAATAATGCGCCCGAAATGAATGCTTCATTCAACAGCATACGCTGACCGGTAACCAAACAGCACTCCTTATTCATCATCGCCTTCATGCCGTTCTTTGCATCGAGAATGCGAACTGCTGCCGGATACGGTCAGAAGCGACCTCCCGTCCGAGCAGCGCCAGCTCGTATGGGGGATGTCTTGGCAGAGCAAATTCAAGTCTGGGAGAATGATCCGGCCTCAAGCGGACTTGTCAGTGTTGACAAGCCCGCGATCGACCAACCGCCGTTTCAGTTTTCTTTTCCACCGCCACGACCGAACCCCGATTCCGATACCAGCACGCTCAACTTTCGGTATTGGAACGCCGCCGCGGCGCTCACGCGGGGCGTTCAATTCTGGGGGCCGGCGGTCGCGCCGGAAACTGATTGGTTTGGCGGCCCCATTCTTGATGTCAGGCTGAATGTTGGTGTCAGATGGAACGCAGGCTATGACAGGCGGGCACTCAACTTCTTTCGCGGCCAGCTTGCGCAGGGAACCTTCATCTATGCCGCCGAAAGCCCCGACCTTCTCAGCCATGAGCTCGGGCATGCGATGCTCGATGTCGCTCAAAGGCAGCTTTGGCACTCCGCCAACGAAGAGATCGCGGCATTCCACGAGTCCTTCGGCGATGTCAGTGCGATATTGTGCGCGCTTCAACTCGAAAGCATGCGAAGCTCGATACTGGCAAGCACCAGCGGAAATATCTACGCCGCCTCGCGCCTTTCGCGAATTGCCGAGCAATTCGGGACAGCACTCCATTCGCTGTTTCCGGCCGACGCGGACTGTGACTGCCTGCGCAATGCGCATAATTCTTTCTGCTACGCCCCACCCGCAAGCTTGAACCCAAGTGGGCCGTCCTCGACGCTGACGGCCAAGCCGCACTCCTTCTCGCGGGTGTACACCGGCGCCATCTTGGAAATCTTGGCGGGCATGCTGGCCGTTCATCCCGTAGCGACGCCAGATCAGTTGCGGGACATCACGATCGAACTCCGCGACATCATGATCGAAGCCGTCACGCAGGCTCCGCTCGTTCCGCAATATTATGCTTCGGTCGCTGCCAAGATGATGCTGGCAGCAGCGTCGAAAAATCCTGCCTATCAGGCCGTTTTCAGAAGCGTCTTTGTCAGACGGCTGATCCTTTCGCTGGAATCGGCGACCGCCATTCTGACATCCGTAACGCCTAAGGACGACACCGGCTTTGCAGGGCAGGATATCGAACACAGCTACACGCCGAAAGTCGGCCCTATCCCATCCGCGCATTATGGCCTCGACCAGCCGCTTTACGTCGAATTGCCAGCCGATCCGGCGGAGACGATCGCCAGGAGCGCGGCACGCAACGGGCGATCGATCGAACCCTTGAGCGTCGAGGATGCGGCCAGAACGTTCGTGGACAGGCTGTTCATCAATGGGCTCGTCGATTACGGCGAGTCAGAGGGCAAGGGTCGCAGAAACCGTGAACCCGGCGACACATTCTCGCCTGTCCAATCGACCCATCGTATCGAACGCATCGATGATCGGCTGATGTTGAGGAGAACCGAAATCCACTGATAACCAGTCGGTGGCTCTCCAGTGTCATTTTCAAAAAGGGAGATCCGTCATGTCGCTTACATTCAAGCAACTCATTGCGCGTCGTGCCAAACTCAACGTTGCTATCATAGGCTTGGGCCTTGGCCTCGCATGGGGGGCGGCGGCGCAACCGTTGACGACGCCGTGCGAGAACCAACCCGATGCCCCCTGGCTGTTATCCACCAATGATCCCGAACCGGCCGACGAGGCGGCTGCCAAGAAACTGATCCATCTCTATAACTGGGCTCTGGATGATCAGAAAGTCAGCCGGCTTACCGGTCTTTTTACCGACAAAGTCTTCTACGAATTGTGCAATGCCGCCGGGGAGCAACTCTCGCAGACAACCGGCGATGAGCTTTTGAAGGCGTATATCGACGAATATTTCAACGGCTTGGTGGACAAGGGGACCCAGACCAGGCATCTCGAGAGCAACACGCTGCTGCATTCCGTCGATGCCAACACCATTCAGGGCAAGACGACCGTCCTCGTGACGCTTCAACATTCCGACATAGAGACGCCAGTGCTCGATTATACCGGCGTGCTGCGGACGGAATTCAAGAAAGCGGGCAATATCTGGAAATTCTCGCGTATCACGCTGATCATCGATAGTCCCAGGCTTGAATTGCGCGCGCGGTAAGTGTCGAGAGAACGGCTGTGAGGCATCTTCGCCGGCTCTTCGTCGTCATGTCAACGCTTGTCGTCGTCGCGGACGTACCGATTTCACGCGGTGAGACGGCTACCGGTCCCAGCGACACCGGCAGTGTGCATGCGGTAGATTTTCGCGCTTCCGAGCCGAAAGAACCCGTCTTTGCCGAGATCACTTCGCGGTGGAATGGCGCTTTCCTGTGGGCGCCAGCGTCGGCCAGCCGCGATACGATTACGCGGTTTGGGGATGAGGCGCGGGCCGTCTTCGGGCCTATCCCCGACGGGGACTGTTCAAGTGACAAGGCCAGAATCCTTCCGCTCCAGGTCGATGGCAATCTCGTCGACCTGAAACCAAATCCGCACAAGGAGGGGCATCCTCTGGAGTTCGAGCACCGCGATGCCACAGGCAATATCGTCAAGTGGACAACCGGGATAACACAATGCGACAAGCCCTCGCTGGCTGGCAGCGCGGCATATTGCGGGCTGAACTCGCGGCTGCACCGTGTCGAGCAGGGCAATGTGGACTGGCTTTTCCTCTGCCGAAAATCGAGCCGGAACGGCGAAGTCGAGCCGACGCCATACTGGCAGCGATCAAACCCGAAGTTTGCCTTGTACGGCGTCATCGGATTCAACAGGCTGACCGGGGAAACCGCTTTCTTCGACGGCAGAAAGGATCGTCGCGAGTTCGACTGGACGCAAAAGCTTGTGCCGCCGGGAGGACGGTCATATGACGACGACAAGGGCCGTGCCGCGGCGGAGGCCCTTTATGATCCGACCTTTCAGGTGGAATGCTCCGCATGCCATGACAACAAGAGCGCTTATGTCATCACGCCAAGCATCCAGCAGGCGCGCGTAGGCTTTCTCGACAGATCCGATCCCAACGCAATTGCCTTCAGTCTCGGCAATCTGCTACCCAAAACGCCGCGAAGCCGATCGACGCCCTTTCGAGTGATCGGATCCGGTTACACCGGCACCTATCGCATCAGCCTTGAACGTGCGTCGACCGTGAGCGACCCGACCGGCAACTGCACGCAGTGCCATACACTCACCACGCAAGTCACTGGCCAACGGTTTGCAGCCGATGCAGTGGCAAAGGCTCCGACGATCATCCGTCCCACCAGGTCGCAGTTCCTCCGGCTCAAGGCGGAACAGCGCAAGTTGCGGGAGATAAACGCCCACAGGACAATATGGGCCACCAGGACGGGTGCCGGGAAAATTCATCCCTGGATGGTCCCGGTTGAGGGGAACAGCCTTTCGACTGCTGTCCCGGAAATCAATACCAGCGACTGGAGTGCTCTAAGCAATTGCCTTTGGGGTGCCGGCGGGGCCGAATGCAACTACAAGCCCTTGTACACACCGTGTCCGATCCCCGGCGCATCGGAACAGGGTGACATTTCGGAACCGGTCGATTTTTCCATCAAGGTGCTGCCAGTCCCGTTGGCCAACTTGCAAACCGACCGTGTGCTCCGTCTCGGCTGGAAATACCTGAATAGCTACGGCGGCGTCCCGCAAAGAGACGATGTACGTTTCAACGTCGTGGTGAAATCCGTAGAAATCCCGAACACGGGGGCAGCGCCGTTCGACCGGGATTATCCGGGCAGGGACGAGGCGGACGACAGAAATTTCGCCGTCATTGCCGGCGAAGTTGGAACGTCCGGTGAAGCCATGTTCATTCGAAACGTGTCCTTCCTCGGCCATTCCAGATTTACCGAACCAAAACCCTCAACGGAATTGCGAGCCTTTCAGGTGGATTTGCCTGCCAGATGCAACCGCCGCTATCTGGTTCGCGTGATGCCGAAGAGGTTCTGCTTCGACCAAACCGTGCTGGTCTATGGACGGAAGGACTATGTACAGCATGCCGACATTTCCTGTCCTGAGTTGAAATCTCCATAAGCAACCCCGTCCCTCTCGCACCTTCTATGGAGCCGCAGACATGCTCGCGGTCATTGTTCCCCCCAAAACTCTTGAGATGTCCGGCAGGCGATAGCCAGCCCATCCTGAGCGGCGAAATCACCGGTTGGGAAACCTTTCCCCTGACAATTTTCTGGATATTTCCTGTCGCTGATGTAGCCTGCATGAACTTGGAACATGGATTGAGGTAGCCGGCCTTCGTTGCCCCGTGAAGGAGCAGCTATGAGCGATGTTGATAAGTGGCTGATGGAGATCGGGCTTGCGCACCTTGCGCAGACATTTGCTCGTGCCCAGATCGATTTCGACAGCTTGCCACTTCTCACTGACGAAGACCTGCGGGAGATGCAGATTCCGCTCGGTCCAAGACGCAAGCTGCTTGCCGCGGCTGCGGCAATGACTTCGACGCAAATCACCAACCCATCGAGGAAACAACCCGAACGCCGTCAGCTGACGATCCTGTTTTGTGATATGGTGGGGTCCACGGAATATGCGGCGCGGCTGGATCCTGAAGACTACAGCGACCTCACGCAGAATTATCTCAACCGCTGCAGCGGGCTTGCCAGATCCCATCGCGGGTTCGTCGCAAACTATATTGGCGACTCGCTGCAGGTGCTTTTCGGCTACCCGGTCGCCGAGGAAGACGACGCAGACCGCGCGCTGGCGCTGGCGTTCGACCTTATCGCCGCCATTCCCCAGATGGAGGCGCCTGATGGCACCCGGCCGAATGTCCGTATCGGGATATCCAGCGGGCTGGTCGTTGTCGGGGAAGTCAAAGGAGCACCGGAAGGGGTATCCACCGTGGCCTTCGGTCATATCCCCAGTCTGGCGCAGCGGCTGGAAACATTCGCCGATCCGCAGACTGTCCTCGTTGATCAAGCCACATATGCGGCGGCTCACCGATCATTTGAATTCCGGGACCTTGGTGCGGCCACCCTTAAGGGTTTCTCCGAACCGGTCCACATATGGCGCGCCGCCGGGGCTCTGCCGCACGGCAACAGGTTTGGCAAGGCCGGCCTTACGCCCCTTGTCGGTCGAGAAACCGAAATCCAGAGGGTCCTAGTGCTGGGGGAGTTGGTCGTGCGTGACCATTGCGCGCGCTGGCTCCTTCTCTGCGGTGAGCCGGGGATCGGCAAGTCTAGGCTGCTATTCGAAGCAGCGCAGCAACTCCCCATGACACGGATTATGGTAGCGCAGTGCTCGTCGACGCACTCGAACAGTGCCCTATTTCCTTTCCTGCAGCTTTTGAGACAGGAGTGCGGCATATCGGAAGCCTTGCCCGCACCTCTCGCAACAACGAGGCTTGAAACACTCTTGGCGAATTGCGGCGTTCCCGTGCCGGACTGCCTGCCAATTCTCGCGCGGCTACTGGCCCTGGATCAGGAAGATTATCCACCTTCCGAACTCACCTCGACGGAACAACAGGCGGCCGTACACAGGGTTTTCATCGGGTGGCTCCGTCACATCGCACGCCAAGGTCCCCTGCTTCTGGAAATAGAAGATGCGCAGTGGATCGATCCATCCTCCAGCAATCTCCTCGGTGTACTTCACGAGGAGATCCAGGATAGTGCTGTTCTCGTCCTGATAACGTCACGCCAGGCCTCAATGGACTTGGGAACGCGGCCATTGAGCATCGATACGATGAAGATCGGACGCCTGACGCGCGAGCAGGCGGTCGCGCTCGCTGAAAATATTGCGTCAGGAGTGAGGCTTGGCTCCGAGGTCGCCCGGTCACTGCTTGGAAAGGCGGAAGGTGTGCCGCTCTATGTGGAGGAACTAACACGGTCTGCGGTCGAACTCATAGACCTTGATGGGGCCTCCCCAAGTGCGCAAAATCGTCCGATAGAGGTTCCCAACAACCTGCAATCTGCATTGCTGGCCCGGCTCGACCGGCTGGGCGAAGCCAAAACGATCGCCCAGGTCGCGGCCGTGATTGGTCGGGAGTTCGACGTAAAGATCCTTGCCCGGGTTGCTGATGTCTCCGTCGCAGCACTCAAACCGCAATTACAGCGGTTGACGGAAGTCGGGCTCATTGCACCGCAACCATTTGCCGATTGGCCAAGATATGCGTTTACGCACGTGCTCCTGCAGGAGGCCGCCTGCGGGGCACTCCTGAGGGAAAACCGGCGGCAGCTCCACGCTCGGGTGGCCGACACGATAGAAGAAACCGATCCGAACACGGCAACAGAACATCCCGAGGTTCTGGCGCAGCATTTGTACGAGGCACGGCAATTCGAACGAGCCGCAGACCACTGGTTGGCGGCAGGCATAAAAGTGGGGCAGACCTGGGCGAAGGTCGAAGCGGCCAACATGTTTGCCAAAGGGCTGGAGTGTCTGGTCAAGCTACCGCCGTCGCATAGCCGGGATCGCAAGGAACTAAGGTTGCAACTCGAACGCGGCGACGTGCTTTATGCGACCTACGGCTACGTCACACGTGAAGGAAGCGACGCCTACCGGAGCGTGATGCAACTCAGCGAAGCACTTGGCGATGCAGCAGCCGCAATTCGCGCGCTGGATGGCCTGTTTGGTACGGCATTCAACTCTGCCCGCTTTGATGATGCGGAATGGGCAAGTTATCAACTTCTCGAAATCGGCAAAGAGTTCGGCAATGTCCGGGCTTCGGTCCTTGGAACGCAGTTCCTCGGCATGTGTGCTTTCTCACAGGGCCGGTTCAAGCAGGCCAGGTCGTATCTGGATGAAGCGCTGGCGCACCGATTAAATGCGGAAGCTGTGGGAAGTGATTTTCCGAGCATGTCGTTGATCTACCTGTCCTGGACCCTGCAGCTTATCGGGGAAGCAGAAAACGCCCTGGAGCTTTATCTTGAAGCCCAGGCAGAGGCGCGGCAGCAGACGGACTATCGCCTCGCCGCGTGTCTTGGCAACGGATGTATCCTTATGGCCCTGCGCCACGACGCGAAAATGCTGGAAGCGATGATCAACGAATTGATCCCCTTGGCAAGGAAGAACGGATTTCAGCTGTGGCTGAACATGGCGCTTTTCTTCCAGGGCTGGATGATGGTCACGAACCATCAGGATGCGTCCGGTCTCCTGCGTATGCAGCACATCTGCGACAACATGGGCGAACAGGAGATCGACAAGACATGCTACCTCGGAATACTCGCGGAAAGCTATCTCATCATGGACCGAATTCCGGAAGCATCGCATACCGTGGATCAAGCACTCGCGCTCGCGGACAGGACAAGGGAGCGCTATTTTGCTGCTGAACTCCTGCGATTGAAGGGGGAGATGGAAGCCTCTGTCGGCATCGCGACAGCGAGAGCAGTCCTGCGGAAATCGACAGCGATCGCGCGGAAACAGGGGGCAAGGACCTGGGAACGCCGGGCAATGCAAACGCTTGCGGCCTTGGACAAAACCGAGGCAGGCACATCACAGGCAATCAGCTGAAGCTCGAGCGCGCGGATATCGGCGCCGCTTCTGGGTCATGGGTGCCGCTATTCGAACTCGAACAGCGGCACAACCGAAATTGTCGCCAGCCGTGGCTCTAGACGTTTCCCCGCAAATAAAGTCCCGAGTTCACGCCCATATAGGTCACGTCAATCCTGTCGCCCGCGCCGAGAAGAATAGACGAAGGCGGGTGTCTGCCAAAAGCAAGCCGCTCGCGATTTTCGTCGCTGATGTCCTTGGCGATATCGCTTGAGATGACCATGACCACAATTTCGGTGATCAGGATGACGATCGGGCCAGCGATGAAGAACCACCATGAAATTTTCGCATTGTGCGTCTGTTTGGGCGATGGATCGACGAGGAATGTCAGCGAGCGGTCCGTCGCTTCGAAGCGTGCTTCGTTGCGGGCATCGACGGTATAGTGCAGCATGATGCCGGCGTGCATGTCGGCCTTGCCCTTGCAGTATGTCTGGAGTGCGTTTTCGCCGCTCCTAACCTCCAGTTGGTCTACCTCGGGGTGGTATGTGATGGCGCCGGATTTTACCGACTTTGCCATAAGCCGGCGCGTGTTTCTGAGGATCTTCGCCTGCCCGTCATAGGCAAACGCACTCGGGTCGGTGGAAAACGAGCGCGCAAGTCCCGGGGCGACCACATTCTTCAGGAACAATTCGTCCGAAATCACATATGTCGCGTTGGTTTCGGTCGGGATCGCCGCCGGATCCACCGTCTTTTCGAGGCCAGAAATGGCACGGTCCGTCGTCACGCTGAATATAGCAAGATAGCCGGCTTGCAGGTCCTCGCGATGGAAGTAGCCATAGCTGTTCTTGACCGGCGTGAGCCAGGAATTCGTTTGGGGAGCGATGAGGTTTACCGTGGCGAACACGAACCGGACCTGGGCGGCGTTTGCGACCAGGTTCTGTCCAAGCGCAAAAGAGAGAAGCGCGTTTTGCTCCGGCGAAAGCACCTGGTTGGGATCCAGGAGCCTGATGACGGTCAACTCACCCCGCACCGGCTCGTTACCGGTCTCGCCGAGCTTGTTGTAATCCAGCCGCAACTCCTCCTTGTTGTCATCCGTTGCCAGCCAGTCGAGATAGGTGGCGACAATCAGCGTCAGTCCCCTGATGTCTATCAGTTTGCCGTTTGACTCAAGCGTGCCTTCCGCGATTTCGAGCTTGAGGTGAATGATGTCATTGGAGCCGCCTTGCGCGATCTGCCAGGGGGCATATTTGCCCGATGCCTGCCCGCCTGCCTGGACAGCGAAGTCGAGTGTGAGTTCGCCGGAGTTTGCGCGCAAAAGCGTATTCAGCCGGTCTTCGCCGACCACGAAGACCGTATCCCATCCGAACGTGTTCATGGGTCAACCCTTCGTCTTGAAGGCGCCGCTCAATTGCAGCGAACCATTCAATTGAACTTGGGAGAGCAGGAAGCCGGCCGTGTCGGGCCACTCGACCGGCTCCGTCAGTTCAGCGAGCATCGTCGTCAGCGCAGGAAGCGCGGCGGCGGCGCCTTTGGAGATCGCCAGGGCGATCAGCGTCGGCGTCGCGGCGGCGAGACCGGCAACGACACCAATGATGATGACGACAATCACACGGGTGACACCGGTCAGAACAGCGCCTCCGACGATTGCGGCCACCGCGCCGATCACGGCAACGATCACCTCGGTAATCACGACCCACTCGGCCTTCTTGTAGTAGCTGTCCTTGATTGCCGGCCGCGACTCGACCCAGCCGATCGTCTGCGTGCCGTCGTCCTTGGTAACCAGTTGCAACCGGTACCAGGTTTCGGAGATAACGTAGGAGTCGATACCCGGGCTGATCGGAATATGCACGGTCATCCGGGTCTGGATCTCGTCGCCAACGACCTGCATGATCATGCTGGTCGCCGTCGGCTGATAATAGATCGCGCCGACCTTCACCTTCTCCAGATCGAGATTGTTTTTCATCTGAATGGAGGTGTTGTCATTCGTGATGGTGAAATCCGAAGTCGTTGCCTTGGGAAAGGCGGCTTGCATGGCGGGAAGCACCATGTTTTCGAGGAAAAGGCGGTTTCCGATGAGGATCGACGCACCGGCCCCGTCGGGGATCGCCGATGCCGGCAGTTGATTGGCAAGTCCTTTCGGCTGCTTGTTGTTGGTCATGTTCAAGACCCCGAAATAGGCCTCGTCTTCGCCTGGAACATCCTTGTCGCCGTCGTAATAGGCGTAACTCGTGTAGGTTGGTTTCAGCCACTGGAATTGTGCCGACTGGGCGACCTGGTTCAGTGAGACCACATTGAAGACGTAGTTGAAGAGGCCGATATTGTTGTTGAACCACACTCCCATGATCGAAAAGAACATGGCCTGCTGGTCCATCGGAGGTTTCGTTTCGCCGTAGTCGATGTGTTGGATCACCACCGCCGGATCTTCCGGAGAGCGCTCGTCTGGATTGGTGATCAGGTCATTCGGATTGCCTTTCGGGTCATCGGCCGGAACAGGTTGCGGCAGGTAGTTGAGCTTGACCTGAATGGTGATGCTGCCATCCTTGATGTCGATGGTCTTGCCGAAGGCGAGCATATTCGCCTGCGTGATTGGTATCTTCAAAAAGACAATTGATCCCGATCCGCCACGGCTCATCGACCAGGTGCCGAAGTCACCTTTTGCAGTCCAGTCCGCGCTGATCTTCGCATCAAAGGACTTGGGGTAGAAACCGGTCTTCAGGGCTGCGTTGACTTGCGACAGACGTACGGCGCTCGCCGTATCCCAGCCTTGCGTATCGGCTTCCGACGCCAACAGTTCCTTGGCTTGGTGATGGCGTTCCACGAAGCGGCCAGGTTGCAGGGATCTGATGTCGGGCAGGCGAAATGTCTCGAATGTTTTAGGCCGAACGAGTTCTATGGCATGTCTCATCGGAGTGCCTCCAGGACAGATTATGGATGTGGATGGGGTGTGTAGTGTCAGACCTTCAACAAGCCGCCGAATTGGAGCGCGCCGTTGAGTTCCGCCGACTTGAGATCGAAGCCCGACGAGTCGGGCCAGTTCACCGGCGCCTGTGCTTCGTCGATCAGGGGACCAATCGGAGGCAATGCGGCGGCGGCTCCGTCCGCAATAACGTCGGCAATCAAGCTCGGCACGACCGCAAGAACACCCGCGACGACGATGATGACGACAACCGCGATGATCTTCTGGGCCGTTTGTTTGATCGCCTCCGCCACTACAGCGCCGACGACAGATCCGATGAGTGCGACGGTTACTTCCGTCCACGTGACCCAGGACGCGATCTCATGCCAGCTGGTAATTTCCGGCTCTTCCGATGGTTCGAAATCCATCGTGTAGGTACCGTCGTCTTTTTTCACCAGTCCGAGCACGTAGAAATAGGTGGAGTTGACATAGGCCACGATGCCCGGAGAGATCGGTATCTTGACCTTGCTGACGATCTGGACTTCGGCACCGACGACCTGAAGCCGGAAGTACGTCATGATCGGCGTATAGTTGATGGCCCCGACCTTGACCGGATCCAGCTTCACTTCCTGCGTGCTTTCGATCACGTCGGCAGTTGCCGGCATGCGGAAGGCATTCGATGGCGCCTTGGTGAATGCCTGCGTCAGTCCCGGAAGGACCATTCGCTCCAAAAACAGGCGGTGTGAGATGAGGATTGATGAATCGCACGTATCCGGTATGGCAGAGGCGGCGACCTGGTTTGTAAGTCCTTCCGGACTATGGCTTTCAACTTGGTTCAAGACAGCAAAATAGCTGCTGCTGTCGTCGATACCCTGGAAATAGGCGTAGCTGGTGTATGTCGGCTTCAACCACTGAAACGCTGACTCGGCAGCCTTCTGGTTCAAGTTGACGGCAGCGAATACGTGCTGGAAGGCAGCCAGATTCTGATTCATCAGATAGGCGAACGATGCCAAGAACAGCGCGCGCTGATCTTCGCTCGGCGTTCCGTCACCATAATGTATTCGCTGGACCGTCACCGCCGGGTCGTCCGTCGATCGTCCCTCGGCATCCGCAATGAGATCGGCGATGGTCTGCTCCGCGGCACTCGCCAAGGTGGCACTCTTTTGCTCCTGCGGGACATATCGCAGTTTGATGGAAATCAGTGCATACCCATTCTTGAAACTGACCTCGCCCGAGCCGTAAGTCATCCTGGCAGTGGTCAGCGGCAGCTTCATGAACAGGATGGCGCCGGAACCGCCGGGCGCGATCTGCCAGGCGTCGAAATTCGCTGTGATCTGCCACCCCGTTTCGGGGTTCATGTCGATTGTCAGTGTATGCGGATATTTGTCGGATTTCTTCAAAACATCGTTGGCGATCGACGCCTTGATGCAATTGACGCTATCCCAGCCATAGGTTGTCGCTTCTCGCGACAGAAATGCTGCCGGGAGTTCCTCTCGGGGCGTATAGGAGCCCGTCCGATAGGCTGTCAGAGGCCTGAATGTTCTGAAATGACTATTAAAATCAAGTGATTCTGCCATTGTCATGGATTGACTCCTCGTCCCGGCGTGTTGTTTCAACCACAAGGGGAATGATGTTCCGCCGCATTCGAATCATCAAGTTAAAGTTGATTTTTTAATCTCCACAATATCGTCATGGTTGATGAATTTGATCAGATTCGGCCGTCGTATAAGGTTCTGAAACTTGGCTTTGAAAATGGGGGAAATTCTCCTGAGCCTGATGCCCGGCAGTGCTGTGCGATTGAAACGATAGGCGAAACAATTGCTTTGCCGATGAGGCGAGCAGGCAAGTTTAATTGCAACTATCCGTTGGTGTGGATTGAGCTGTGGCTGGAGGGGAGGGGGCCGACGATCGGGCGGGCGGGAATGTATCGGAACGAGCCGACAGTCTTTCCGTTTCTGCACCTATGGTTGTTGCCGTTTGTCCTTGACTGGAACAACGCAGGGGTGTCATCGGTTCCGTCTGCGCAAGGGGCAGGCGGGCTTGGCGCAAACTTCTCCGAAGAAGTGGCGCTCAGATCATTTTGATCTTTGACCGTCCATGCACAGCCGAAGCCGATGTGTTTCCCCAGCCACACATCCCTCCAAACCGCTATGATGCATTTCAGTTAGGCTCGCCATATAGCTGGGTGATGCCTACACCAGCATAGCGACGATCAAGCGGGATGCCTTGCTAAGCATCATTCATTGACGTGGGCGCTCCGTTAGCTGTCACGAGTTGACGCTGAAATACGTCTGTCGACGATTGCGGGAGCGTCCGCTAATCGAACCATATTATTACTACGGCGATCAAGGCCATGTCACAGGGTAGTTCGGCCGATAAACCGATTTTTGTGGCTTTGATCCCGACCGGTTGTCGTTTGATTGTCTGCTCCGGGTTGAGAAATAGACAATTTCCTGCATTGGGTCGCTGTGTCTCACGGCACTTGGCGCCGTCACGCAACTGCTCTCAAGATCCTGTTAAGATTGGATCAACTGTTCCATCAGAGTTTTCAATTCTCCAGCTACGTCGTAGCTGTTGTCCTGATGCTGGCGATTGCAAAAGAGTTCGCAGCTCCACCAGCCTGAAAACCCCGTCGCCTTGACCGCGTCCACCCATTCCTTGAGGTCGAGCACGCCGCTTCCGGTCGGCACATCCCGCAGAATACGTTCATTCGGAATGCCACCGGGGAACGGCAGGGAATCGCAGAGATGGACGCCGTAAATCAAGTTTCTGGGCAGGCGCGCAATGCGGTCGGGAGTATCGCCCGAGGTGTAGGAGTGCCAGAAGTCGATGACAAGTTTGACATTGTCGCGTGCGCACAGGTCGATCACCCGCAGCTGGGAGTCCATCGTGTTCAACGGCGTCCACGACAATGCTTCAAGATAGACAACGAGGCCGAAACCGGCCGCGATATCGGCGACAGCCCGGAGGTTGTCGGCCGTCAGCGAGACTTGTGTCTCCTTTGGTGCATCGATGAGGCCCCTGTAGAGGGTCGGGTACAATGTCGCGGATCCCGCTTCAAACACTTTCAGGTCAAGCGGGCCTGTGATGGCTTCAATGCCCTCGGCGCCAGCGGCGGTGGCCAGACGGCACAATTCTTCGGCTTCCCGCAGCATGTCACGGCGCTTTTCGCCTTGTCGCTCAAGATCGATCAGGAAGCCGATTCCGGGAAGGACCAAGCCCTCGAGGCGTTCCTTCAACTCCCGTTCGGAAAAGCCTGCTTCCAGGAAGGCGGCGATCTTTGTTCCGGATGTCTCCAGGCCGTCAAAGCCCAGTTTGCGTGTGATATCGATATCGATCGACAATGTGTTCCAGCGTGAAGCCATGGAGTGAAAGATCAATTGATTGCGTTCATCCGCCATGTTTTCGGCCCCCTTCAATTTTCTGAACGAGCGTCAATGCGACGCTGTGACGGTGCGGCGTGTCCTTGCGGCTGCCGCGATGGCTTCCGCGGTGCGAAGCGCAATGACATTGTCGTCTCCCTGGCCCATCCATGTATCCGGGCGCTGAAGAGAAGCGAGGAAACCTTCGATGGTCGTGACATAGGTGTCGCGTTCCCTCACCGGGATGAGTTCATTACGGCCGCCCATACGCCGTATCAGTGTGCCCATGCCCTTGCCGTTCATTGTGCCGTGAGCGATCAGCGCGCCGTGGTCGCCCGCTAGCATCACGACACTTTCGATCTCCGCGATGGCGAAACTTTCATGTGCCTGGAATACCGAGCCGCCGGACATGCGGATGGCATAGGAGGCCTTGTCGACGTCCTCTCTGGTGGCTTCGCCCGGCAGTGCCGAGATTTCGACTGGTTCCTGGCCGGTCAGGAAGCGGGCCAGATCGATATCTTCGATCGCTATGTCGAGAAGGATGTCTCCGTCTTCCGTCTTTTCTTCGGTCCGACGATTGGGCGATGGTTGAAAAGGGGCTCCCCGCACGATCAGCAGCGACTGGAGCTTTCCGATCTCGCCTTCCGCGAGCAGTCTGCGCATCGTTTGATGGATAGAGGAAGCACGTAATGGCTGGTTCACCACAAGCGCCACGCCCGCTTGTCTACACTGCTCTGTCAGGGTGTTCGCAATCCGGCTGTTTCGGGCGATCGGGGCGTCGCAAAGGATGTGTTTGCCGGTCTTGGCTGCCGCCACAATGTAGTGCTTGCGTCGTTCGCGTGCCGCGCTGATATAGGTGAAATTGACGCTTGGATCGTTCAGCGCCTGGCGGGCCTCGACGGATGTCTTCGGGATATTCAGGTCCTGCGAGAAGAACCTGGCATATTCCCGGCTGCGACTGACCACCCAGAGCGGTTGATGCCCGGCGGAGCGGATCGCGGCAACCATGTGTTCGGCGGCGATGGGCCCTGTTCCCATCATCGACCATCCCGTCGCTCCCTTGGAATTCACCGCCAGATCCTCTCCATTCGACCACCGCAGATTGACGGATTTATGATCGCCTCACAATTTCGCAAGCGATTGAAGTCATTTGCAAAGTGAAGTAAGTTACGCTTCACTCTGCTTCACGCGAGGGGAATCCATGGAACATCTGGGACGAGACGCGGCCGCCTTGGCGACAAATCTGAGAACGCTGTGCGAGCGGCATGGTTCGGTTGCGGCCGTCTGCCGCAAGATCAACGTCAACAGGCAGCAGTTCAACAAATATCTCTCCGGCGCCCATGTCCCGTCAGCGACAAACCTGAGGATCATCGCCAACTACTTCGGGCTGAGCGTGCCGATCCTGTTTGCCGACCCGGATGAGTTTCGAACCCTTGTCGATGGCAACTTCTTCCATGCGATGGCGACCGCGCGGCAATTGCCGGAATTCTCGCGGTTCGTCTCCAACATGATTGTCGAGAACAATTCCGATCATAACGACATTGTCGGCGTCTACGACCGCTATCAGTTCTCATCGATCTACAAGGGGTTTGTGCTCCGCTCGGCGCTGTGCATCTACCAGAACAAGGAGTTCCTCCAGCACTATTACGTCGAGCGATTTCCGAGCTTCGACAATCCGCGCAAGACCGAATATGTGTTCAAATATTACGGCTTCTGCTTTCCTGTCGCCGACCGCCTATTCACTGCGGATTTCGAGGGAATTCAGTCGAACGAACTGACGTTTGGTGTGTATGCACAGGTGAAGCGCAATGCCAAGAAGTTCATGTTCGGTATCTCAAGCGGCATCGCCGCCACCGTGTTTCGCCAGCCCTATTCGACCAAGGTCGCCCTCCACTACAGAGGACCGGGTTTGCTGAAGCGCGAACACCTGAAGGATCTGACCGTGATGGACCGGAACGATCCGTCGATTCCGCGCGAAGCGCTGCAGTATCTTGGCGATGGGTCCGACATGATCCAGATGAGTTGAACGCGCCGCATCGAAATGCGGCGCGCTCGGGGTGTCTTGGTTCAGGGATGCAGTTCGACGGCGAGCCAGATACTGTCCGTGTCGGCATAGTAGCGATGCCATGGGTAGGTCCACTGGTTGTCGCCCGTGACGCGGCAGAACGGATCGTGCGAATAGCCGATCGGCATCACGACATCTTCGTATAGCGTTGACGCTTCACGCTGACGGAATTTCTGCATTCGCCCCAGTCCGTGAATCTGCGTGTGCGTCTCAAGGAATGGATGCTCATTGTGGATGAAGCAATCCGTATCGCCTGGTGACCACCAGAGGTTCAGCTTCAGCGTGAAGGTTTGCACTGCTTCCGGCTGCATTCGCTCATTGGTGAAAACACGGGGATCCAGGCTGACGGTGCCGATCTCGTCCTGTGGGGAGATGTAAAGGGGCGTATCACGCGGGAAGCTTCGGATGCGGTTTCCAAGCCAATCCCAGCCTCGGAACATGCAGCCGCCGAGATTGGTCGGGTTGGTCACCTTGATGATCGCGGCGCGCTCGGCGGAGCGGATGCGTCCGCCTTTCAGCCAGGTGGACTTCCAGGCGGGAACCACAGCCGGATGCTCGTCTCCGGTCACCATGATCGACGGGCTGATGTTGACGACAACGGCATCCGTGACATCATAGTCGACGACATTCTCAACCAGTTTTGCGGAAATGAAATCATCCGCAAATGCCAGATCTCTCATCAGGTTCTGCACGTCAGCACTCCCGTAGCCTGCAATTCATGTCTTGCAGAAAGCCACATCGCACATGCGCAAAACAGTGCGCGTCCTAATTTATTTATTCGCAATGTGACGCAGTATGAGCTTCGGCTCGCGAGCCTTATTGTGTGAGGACTCGTCTTGGCTCCGGCCAGCAAGCGGTGAACTAGGGTATAGTGGATGCGGCCAACTCGGCTCGTCCGATTGATCGTGCCAAGCAATCATGCTGCATAGCTGATGCAGGGTGATCCGAAATGTGCGTCATCTTGCTTCAGTGATTGCGTGCCTGCGAACTTGAAGCGCGCACCCATCCGCCGAAGAATAAGATCATCGTCGAGGGGCTGAAAACAGTCATGTCCCTTCGCAATCATAACAAGCTTAGAGGGTCGATCAAATGAAACTGACGGGTGGCCAAGTCGTCGCGAAAGCGCTCAAGGAATACGGTGTCGAATATGTCGCCGGCGTGCCGGGTCACGGCATCTGGTCGCTGTTCGATGCCTTCCTGCAGGAAGGGTCGGAAATTCCTTTCATCCAGGTGATGCACGAGCAGAGTGCCGTTCATATGGCCGACGGTTATTACCGCGCCTCCGGCAAGCCGATGGCCTGCTCGACCTCGGTTGGTCCGGGTGCAGCCAACACGATCATCGGTCTTGCCACCGCCTATACGGATTCGACCTCGCTTTTCTACGTCTCCGGCTCGCCCCAGACCTACATGCACGGCCATGGCACCATGCAGGAACTGGAGCGTCAGCAGGACAATGCCTTCCCGCGCATCACCGAGCAGGTGACGAAGCGCGCCTGGCAGGCCAATTCGGTGCAGACCCTCCCAAGCATCATGCACCGCGCCTTCAGCGAAATGCTGACGGGCCGCCCCGGTCCGGTTCATGTCGAAGTTCCGATGGACGTTCAGGTCGAAGCGGCGGATGTCACTATCCACCCGCTCGGCAAGCGTCTGCCGGTCGGCGTCGCGTATCCGGACCCCACGGCCATCGAAGCAGCGCTGAAGGTTCTTCTTGCTGCCGAACGTCCGGTGATCGTCGCCGGTGGCGGCGCGATCACGTCTGGCGCGTCGGCGGCACTCATAAGCCTCGCTGAAAAGCTCGGCGCCGCCGTCTCCATCACCTGGAATGGCAAGGGTGCGATCTCGGAAGATCATGAGCTGTTCATCGGTGCTGTCGGCCAGACCGGTACGACCTGCGGCAACAAGATCACCGCATCCGCCGACGTGGTTGTGTCTGTCGGCTGCCGATTCACCGACTGGTCGGCGTCGTCCTATGCCAAGGGCGTCTCCTTCTCCATTCCGTCGGCCAAGCTGATCCATATCGACCTCGATCCGCGCGAAATCGGCAAGAACTACGAGACCGAGGTCGGCATCGTTGCCGATGCCAAGGCGACGCTCGAAGCGATCCTGTCGCTTCTCTCGGATGCCGACTCCCAGACGATGCTCGGACGCCGTGAAACCTTCCTGGCCGATGTCCAGAAGGCAAAAGCCGATTGGCGTGCCCAGGTCGAGCCGCGCGAGAACAGCCGTGAAACGCCCTTCACCTCGCAGCGGCCGCTCATCGCACTGCGAAAGGTTCTCGATCGTAACGGCATCGTGGTGGTTGGTTCGGGTAATACGCAGGGTTCGGTCAAGCAGAGCTTCCCGATCTATGAGCCCCGTACGCATCTGACGTCCGGCTCCTACTCGCCGATGGGCTGGGCGGTCCCGGCGGCCATGGGTGCCAAGCTGGCCAAGCCTGATCGCCAGGTCGTCGCGATCGTCGGTGATGGCGATTTCATGATGTCGCTGCCGGAAATGGGCACGGCCGTGATGAACGGCATCAATGTGGTGTTCCTGGTCTTGAACAATCAGGGTTACATGTCGATCCGCGGCGGCCAGCGCAAGTTCATGGGGCGCCATATCGCCTCCGAGTTCAGCCATCATGCCGGCAATGGCGCGCCGTATTCGGCGGATATCGCGGCATCGGCCCGCGCCTTCGGTCTACAGGCCTGGAAGGTCGAGAAGGACGAAGATCTGGAAAGCAGCCTGAAGGCCGCGCTCGAGTGCGGCGGCCCGGCACTTGTCGAAGTCATCGTCTCGCGCGATGCCGCAGGCCCGTTCGCCACCGGTTGGTGGGACTTCCCGTCGCCGGCCTACTACGAAAAAGAGCAGGCCGCCTATGCCGAGATGCGTGCGCTTGAGCAGCATCTCTAACTGAGACGCCGGCTTCGGCCGGCTCCCAACCTCATCCTTCTGTCCCCTTGGAGTGCGGAGCGCGTCGCTTCCGCAAGCGAAGAGTCATACCCATGATACGGCACATCAAAACAGCCCAGGCTGCATCTGCTGGCAGCAACGACGGAGCGGTCACCAAGGCCGTTGAGGCGCTCCTCGCCAAGGTGGAAAGCGGCGGCGACAAGGCCGTCCGCGAGCTTTCCGCCCAGTTCGACAAGCTTGACCGCAGTTCCTATCGCCTGACGAAGAGCGAGATTGACGACGCGATCAACTCGCTCACCAAACGCGAACGTGAAGACCTCGACTTCGCCCAGGATCAGGTGCGCAGGTTTGCGGAGGCCCAGAAGGCCAGCCTGAAGGATCTGGAAATCGAGACCCTGCCGGGCATCGTGCTCGGTCATCGCAATGTCCCGATCCAGAATGTCGGTTGCTATGTCCCCGGCGGCAAATATCCGTTGCTGGCATCGGCGCACATGACAGTGCTGACCGCACGGGTTGCCGGCTGCGAGCGGATCATCACCTGCGCGCCGCCGTTCAAGGGGCAGATTTCCCAGAAGATCGTTGCCGCCCAGGCGCTGGCCGGTGCCGACGAAATCTATTGCCTTGGCGGCGTCCAGGCGATCGCGGCCATGGCGTACGGGACCGAGACGATCGAACCGGTGGACATGCTGGCGGGACCGGGCAATGCCTATGTCGCGGAAGCCAAGCGATTGCTGTTCGGCAAGGTCGGCATCGATCTGTTCGCCGGACCGACGGAGACGCTGGTAATCGCCGATGACAGTGTCGATGGCGAAATCGTCGCCACCGATCTTCTTGGTCAGGCCGAGCACGGGATCAATTCGCCGGCTGTCTTGATCACCAACTCGGAAAAGCTGGCGTGCGACACGCTTGACGAGATCAAGCGGCTGCTCACCATCCTGCCGACGGCCGAAATCGCCGGCAAGGCATGGGAGGATTTCGGCGAGATCGTCCTCTGCGACACGATTGACGAGATGGTGTCCGAAGCTGACCGCGTCGCTTCCGAGCACGTTCAGGTCATGACCCGCGATCCGGATTATTTCTTGAACAAGATGCGGAATTACGGCGCGCTGTTCCTCGGCGCCCGCACCAATGTCGCCTTCGGGGACAAGGTGATCGGCACGAACCACACGCTGCCGACCAACAAGGCCGCTCGTTATACCGGCGGCCTCTGGGTCGGGAAATTCCTGAAGACCTGCACCTACCAGCGCATCCTGACCGACGAAGCGTCGGCTTTGATCGGCGCTTACAGTTCGCGGCTTTGCCTCATGGAGGGCTTCGCCGGGCATGCCGAGCAGGCAAACATCCGCGTCCGTCGCTATGGCGGCCGCAACATCCCTTATGCGACGGCGGTGGACCCCATCGACGCATAAAACCGAACGGCAAGTGCGCAGCACCGCCTGCCGGACTTGCCGCCCAACTCAACCGTCAATGCTAAAAACAGGGGAACTGACATGAAATTGACGACACTTCTTGCTGCCTCGATCGCCTTCATTCCAGCCGTCGCCATGGCCGAGGAAAAAGGCAAGGTGGAAGGCATTCACCACTGGGTTTCCGAGAGCGAGGTCAACGCGCTCAAGGTCATCACCGACAAGCTCGCGACCAAGGGATATATCTGGCAGGACAGCGCAGTCGGCGGCCTCTCCGGCGCCAACGCGCTCCAGGCGCTGCGGACCCGTCTCGCCGCCGGCAATCCGCCGACGACGATGCAGTTTCTCGGCTATGAAGGTTTGGACTGGGCCAAGGAAGGCGTTCTTCGCTCCCTGAACGACCTCTATGTGAAGAATGGCTGGGACAAGGCGCTCGCGCCGCAACTGTTGGCCTTCGTCAAGTCCGACGATGATTACATCTCGCTGCCGATCAACATGCATCGCCAAAACTGGGTCTGGGCCAACAAGGCCGTCTTCGACAAGGCCGGCCTTGCCGAGCCCAAGAGCTGGGACGAGCTGATCGCTGCTGGTCCGAAGCTCAAGGAAGCCGGCGTCATTCCGCTCGCGATCGGCGACGAGCCCTGGCAGATCCTCGAGGTCTTCGAAGCCATTCTCGTCGACGTCAATGGGCCGGACTTCTACGAGAAGGCAGTGATCGATCTCGACGAAGGCGCGCTGTCCAGCGAACAGATGGTTGATGCGTTCGACAAGCTGCGTCAGGTTCGAGGGCTCGTGGATGATGGCTTCACCGGCCGCGACTGGGCCGTTGCAACCGGCATGGTCGCCAGCGGCAAGGCCGCCATGCAGGTCATGGGTGATTGGGCGAAGGGCGAGTTCCTGGCCAAGGGCATGAAGCCCGGCGTCGACTTCCTGTGCTTCCCGACCCCGACGGCGACCCCGAACTACAAGTTCGTTATCGACGCATTCGGCGTTTTCAAGAGTGACGATCCCGTAGTCGTTGCCGGCCAGGATGCCTGGGCTGAATCCATCATGGACCCTGAAGTTCAGACGAACTTCAACAAGATCAAGGGCTCAATCCCGGCCCGTTCGGACGTCCCGGTTGATGATTTCGATGATTGCGCCAAGCGCAGCTTCGCCGATCGTGAAGCTGCGGTCGCCGGTGGCGCCATGCTCGGCGGTCTGACCGAAGGCTTCGCAGCACAGCCGCAGTTTTCCGGGGTCTACAGCGACGTGGTCGCCAAGTTCTTCGTGACGGACATGTCTTCGAAGGATGCGGTTCAGTCTCTCGTCGACGGTATCAATAACGCGCGCTGATCCAGTTCTGGTCCGCCGGCCGGCATCAGTCCGGCCGACGGGTCAAATGGTGTTTCGCGAAAAATGATGGGAATGCTGTCATGCGCAGTACACTCTCGATGAGGGACCGATTGACCCATTGGCTGCCCCGGCTCGTCCTGTCTCCGAGTCTGGTCGCTGTTTTTATCGGGGTCTATCTCTTCATCGCCTGGACCGGTTGGATCTCGCTTTCGTCGTCCAAGATGGTTCCAAAATATGATTTCGTCGGACTGGAGCAATATATCCGTCTGTGGGCGACCCCGCGTTGGGAAACCGCGGTCGTCAACCTGTTCCTGTTTACGGTGCTGTTCCTGGCGATCACCATCGCGATCGGCCTGCTGATTGCCATCCTGCTCGATCAACGGGTCCGCGCCGAGGGCTTTTTGCGCGCGGTTTATCTCTACCCCATGGCACTATCCTTCATCGTCACCGGCACAGCCTGGAAATGGATATTGAACCCTGATCTCGGCGTAGAGAAGGTCGTCAATGACCTCGGCTGGAGCGGGTTTGTCTTCGACTGGATCACGCGGCCGGATACCGCGATCTATTGCGTGGTGATCGCTGCGGTCTGGCAATCGACCGGCTTCGCCATGGCGATTTTCCTGGCCGGGCTTCGCGGCATCGACACCTCCATCATCAAGGCGGCGCAGATTGAAGGCGCGGGCCTGCCGCGCATCTACATGAGCATCATCGTGCCCATGCTTCGGCCGGCGTTTCTCAGCGTCATCGTGCTGCTCAGCTACATCTCGATCAAGAGCTTCGACCTGGTTCTCGCGCTGACCAATGCCGGTCCGGGCAACGCCACCGAGATGCCGTCGACGTTCATGTTCTCGGCCACGTTTCGGCGCAACCAGATGGGCGTCGGTGCTGCCAGCGCCATGATGATGCTGATGACCGTCGCTGCCATCATCGTTCCGTACCTCTATTCCGAACTGAGGGAGAGCCGCAATGAACACTGAGGCCAACTCGGCACGGCGCTCCCATCTCCTTGGCCGGCTTTTTATCTACGGCTCGCTGCTGGCGCTCGCGGCCTTCTATCTGATGCCCCTCTGGGTGATGATCGTTACATCGCTCAAGTCGCTCGACGAAATCTATGCCGGCTCCTTCGTCGGCCTACCCAAGGCGATCACGTTCGAAGCCTGGGAAAAGGCTTGGGGGCAGGCCTGTATCGGCACGGCCTGCGATGGCCTTCGTCCCTATTTCATCAATTCGCTGCTGATGGTCATTCCGGCGGTCATTCTCTCGACCGGCATCGGCGCCATCAACGGCTATATCCTGACCAAATGGCGTTTTCCGGGATCCAACTTCTTCTTCGGCATGCTGCTGTTCGGTTGTTTCCTGCCTTTCCAGGCTGTGATCCTGCCGATGGCGCAGTTACTCGGAAGCCTGCGTCTTTCCGGAACGATCCCCGGGCTGGTTTTGGTCCACACTGTCTACGGCATCTCTTTTACGACGCTGTTCTTCCGCAATTACTTCATCACAATCCCGGATGAACTGACGCGCGCGGCGCAGATCGATGGGGCAGGGTTCTTCCGGATTTTCTTCTCCGTCATGCTGCCGGCGGCCCTGCCGATCATCGTCGTATCCTGCATCTGGCAATTCACACAAATCTGGAACGACTTCCTGTTCGGTGTGTCCTTCACCGCGGGACAGTCGTCCCCCATTACCGTGGCGCTCAACAACATCGTCAACGTCACGATGGGGCGCAAGCAATACAATGTCGACATGGCTGCCGCCATGATCGCCGCCATCCCAACCTTGGTCGTATACATCGTCGCGGGCCGCTATTTCGTCCGCGGGCTGACGGCCGGCGCCGTGAAAGGCTGAGCCCATGTCCACTCTCGAAATCGATCGCGTCCGCAAATCCTATGGCATTCACGAGGTCCTGAAGGAGGTTTCGATCTCCATCGGTACAGGCGATTTCCTCGTGCTTCTCGGACCTTCCGGCTGTGGCAAGTCCACGCTGCTCAACATGATCGCCGGCCTGGACAGCATCACCGGTGGCGAGATTCGTATCGCGGGAAAAGTCGTCAACGACCTCTCGCCTAAGGATCGCGATATCGCCATGGTGTTCCAGTCCTATGCGCTCTATCCGACGATGACAGTTCGCCAGAACATCGAGTTCGGAATGAAAATCCGGGGGATCACTCCGCCGGAACGGGACAAGGCAGTCAGGACAGCGGCCGATCTGTTGCAGATGAGCCATCTCCTGGATCGCAAGCCGTCGCAACTGTCCGGCGGCCAGCGCCAGCGTGTTGCTATGGGCCGCGCGATCGTACGTCAGCCGAAGCTCTTCCTGTTCGATGAGCCGCTCTCCAATCTCGATGCCAAATTGCGGGTTGATATGCGCACCGAGATCAAGCGCTTGCATGCACGACTGGGAACGACGATCGTCTACGTCACGCATGACCAGATCGAGGCGATGACGCTGGCGACCCGTGTCGCCGTCATGAAGGACGGCGTCGTGCAGCAACTCGATGAACCGCAGGTGGTCTACGATCGCCCGGCCAATGTCTATGTCGCGAAGTTCGTCGGCTCGCCGTCGATGAACATCATTCCCGGCGTGCTCGAAGTCCAGGGCACGGTGGTCAGCGCCGTCGTCGATATCGCAAAGCGCGGTTCGGCGCGCATTTCGGGTGTCGCGGTGTCGCCGGAAACCGCGCGGAAATATGCTGGCAAGAGGGTGCTTGTCGGCATCCGGCCGGAAAACTTTTCGATTGCTGCCGGTGATATCCGGCCGACGCTCACCGTCGACGTCGATGTGGTCGAGCCCACCGGTCCCGATACGCTGGTCGTGTTCCATTGCAGCGGTGCCGAGGTGACCGCGCGCCTGCCGCCGAAACAGGCAAGTGCCGGACG
Source organism: Rhizobium sp. Leaf453 (assembly GCF_001425605.1). Taxonomy (GTDB): domain Bacteria; phylum Pseudomonadota; class Alphaproteobacteria; order Rhizobiales; family Rhizobiaceae; genus Pararhizobium. Next base: position 254,402 of record NZ_LMRG01000028.1, read on the forward strand.
CGAGGCCGCGCTTTGCGTCGACACATCCAAGGTCGTCATCTTCGATGCCGATACCGAAAACCGGATCGATTGAGGTCGTTCGATGGCACAAACGGCAGACATCGTCATCATCGGTTCCGGCATCGGCGGCGCGTCGCTGGCCTACAGCCTCGCGCCTTCTGGCTTGCGCATCGTCATCCTCGAACGGGGCGAACACCTCAAGGACAGTCCGGAGGCCCGTGACGATATCGCGATCTTCCAGAAGGGCTTCTACAGGTCGTCCGAGGAATGGCTGGGAACCGACGGCGAGAGCTTCCTGCCAGGCAACTATTATTACGTCGGCGGAAATTCCAAGTTCTTCGGCGCGGTCATGTATCGCTATCGTCGCGAGGATTTTTCAGCCCGCCCGCATATGGATGGAGCCTCGCCGGGCTGGGCAATGTCCTATGACGAGCTGGCGCCGTGGTACGACAAGGCCGAGGCGATCTTCCAGGTTCGAGGCTCCACGCAGCAGGACCCGACCGAACCTGTGCATACCGGACCTTACGCCTATCCGCCTGTGCCCGATGAAACCTCTATCGCGGCGGTGCGCCAGCGCTTGGAAAAGGCCGGCGTGCATCCGTCCGCGCTTCCGCTGTCGATCGATCTCGACGCCTGGCTGGAGCGCGCGCCGACCGGTTGGGATGCCTTCCCCAACACCGGTTTCGGCAAGATCGACGCGGAGGTTGGGCCGTTGAAGAGCGCGCTTGATTATCCCAATGTCAGCATCCTGACCGGCGCCCAAGTGTCGCGGCTCGACGTCGATAAGAGCGGACAGCGGATCGTCGCGGCTGTTTTTGTGAAGGACGGCATCGAGCAGCGCATCTCGGCTGATCGCTTCGTAGTCGCAGCCGGTGCCGTTCAGTCGGCCGCGCTGCTGCTGCGCTCGACCAGCAAGGCGCATCCGACGGGTCTCGGCAACAGTTCCGATCAGCTCGGCCGCAACTTCATGAACCACAATACGACGGCGATGCTTGCCATCGACCCGTTCCGGCGAAACAGCTGTGTTTATCAGAAGACCATCGCCTTCAACGATTTCTACAATGAAAACAACGAATACGGGTTTCCTCTCGGAAACGTGCAATTGCTCGGTCATATCACGGGTAATATCCTGCGGGCCAATTTCCCGGTTCCCGCGCCGGCCTGGTTCACCCGACTGATTGCCCGGCATGCCTATGGCTGGTTCCTGACCAGCGAAGATTTGCCGAACCCGGAAAGCCGCGTCATGGTCCGCGACGGCCGTATCGTCATGCACTGGATCCGGTCGAACATGCGCGCCCACGAAGCCTTGATCGCCAAGACGCGCGCGGTCATGCGCAAGGCAGGGTTTCCAATCGTGCTGACCCATACATTTGGCCGCAAGACAACCTCGCATCAGTGTGGCACGGCGCGGATGGGCAGCGACCCGAAATCATCGGTTGTCGACCTGAACTGCCGAAGCCATGACGTTGACAATCTCTACATCACCGACGCCTCGGTCCTGCCGACGTCGGCGGCCGTCAATCCGGCATTGACCATTTCGGCGCTGGCGATCAAGGCCGGCGCTTCGATCGCGAGGCAGTCATGATGTCACTTCGTAATTTTGGCTCAGGACGGTTTGGTATCTGCCCCGCCCGGCCGGATGAATTGACCACCTTCGACTATATTGTTGTCGGTGGCGGCTCCACCGGTTGCGTGATCGCGTCGCGTCTGTCGGAAAATCCTGATGTCAGCGTGCTGCTGCTGGAGGAAGGGCCGCGCGATCGCAGCCCCTACATTCATATTCCCGGCGCCTATTACAAAACCGCCCAAGGACCGCTGTTGAAGCGCATTGCATGGGAGCCGACGGCCGTACAGGAGCGCGTGGAGACACCGACCATGGTGCAGGCCAGGGTTCTCGGCGGCGGCAGCTCGGTCAATGCGATGATCTATATTCGAGGCGTTCCCTCCGATTACGAGCACTGGGTGGAGATGGGTGCAGAAGGCTGGGGTTATGCCGACGTCCTGCCCTATTTCAAGCGCGCCGAGGACAACAATCGGTTCTGTAACGACGTTCATGGCGTCGGTGGACCGCTCGGTGTCTCGGATGTCGACTATATCCATCCGCTGACCCGCGCCTGGTTGCAGGCCTGTCAGCAGGCGGGGCTTCCCTACAATCCCGATTTCAATTCCGGCGATCCGGCGGGCTGCGGCCTTTACCAGATCACCGCCCGCAACGGCCGGCGCAGTTCGGCGGCCGTTGCCTATCTCAAGGCTGCCCGCAAGCGGAGCAATCTGCGGATCGAGACCGGTTGCACGGTGACGCGTGTAATCATTGAGAACGGACGCGCTGTGGGCGTCGAATGCGCCAGGGGCAAGCGACAGATCGTCTTTCGCGCACAGCAGGAAGTCGTCCTGTCCGCAGGTGCGATCGCGACGCCCAAGCTCCTGATGCTGTCGGGCATCGGCCCCAAGGACCAAATCGGTGCCCAGGGCATCGACGTGCAAGCCGATCTCCCGGGTGTTGGGCAGAATCTTCAGGATCACACCGAGATTTCGCTGGTCTACCAACTCAACGGTCCACACAGCTACGACAAATACAAGAAGCTGCGCTGGAAGGCGGCGGCTGGGCTGAACTACGCGCTTTTCCGCAACGGCCCGGCATCGTCCAACCTGATCGAGGGCGGCGCCTTCTGGTGGGGCAACAAAGATGAAGCCGTGCCGGACATCCAGTATTTCATGGTCGTAGGCGCCGGTATCGAGGAGGGTGTCGATGCGGTCCCAGGCGGAAATGGCTGTACTGTCAATCTTGGCCAGATCAGGCCCCGCTCCAGGGGCGAGGTGACCCTTGCAAGCGCCGATCCTTTCGCCAATCCACGCGTCGCACCGCGTTATTTCTCCGATCCCTATGATCTGGAATCGATCACCGAAGGCACGATGGCAGCCCTCGACATCATGGCCAAGCCGGCGATCGCGGCCTATGTACAGGATCGACATACGCCCGAGCCTCAGCTCAAGTCACGCGCCGACATCAGGGTTTTTTGCCAGAAAACCGCGCACGCGGCGCTTCACCCATCCGGCACCTGCCGCATGGGCCATGACGACATGGCTGTCGTCGATCCGCAATTGCGGGTCAGGGGTATCGAGTGCCTTCGCGTCGCCGATGCCTCAATCATGCCGACCCTGATTTCGGGCAATCCGAATTCGGTCTGCATCATGATCGGCGAGCGGGCGGCCGAGTTTCTGCGCGCGTAGAGCCCTTCGATTTCGTCACGAACCTTCTCGACCTGTGAAGTCACGATACCCCCATCTGTGTCACCGGCCTCGCGTGGCCGGTGACACAGGTGCGCATGGTCTTTTTCGCACCGAGCCTCTTCACGTCCTCACTTCACGCGCATGATCGGCAATCCATCTTGTTCGTACTGCTCTCTGCATGTTTCATCGTGCATTACAAATTCATGCGCACATTTGTGCTTTTTCTTGCATGTTTAATCGTATTCGTGCATAACGTCATTCAAGAGCAATGATCAGTGAGGCCAGCATGAGTGCGCGTATCGTCGTTTTTGACATCGGTGGGGTTTTGATCGATTGGAACCCGGTCTATCTCTACAAAAAGATGCTTCCGGACGATGCAAGCGTCGCGCAGTTCCTCACAGAGGTCTGCAACGGCGCATGGAATGAGCAGTTCGATGCCGGAACGCCATTTGCCGAAGGTATTGCCGAACTTGCAGAGCGCCATCCGGCTCAAGCCGACCTGATCGAGGCCTACTGGCATCGCTGGCATGAAATGCTGGGCGGAGAAATACCCGGCACTGCCAAAATCCTGGAGCGGCTTAAGATCGCTGATGTCCCCGTGCATGCCATATCCAACTGGTCGGCCGAAACATTTCCTCGTGCGCTCGAGCGATTTCCGTTTCTGGATGCCTTCGACATTCTCGTGGTTTCGGGACGAGAGAAGATGGTGAAGCCGGGCAGGGAAATCTTCGACCTGTTCCTGCAGCGGGCCGGCGTACCCGCAGGAGATTGCCTGTTCATCGACGATAATCCGGCTAATATCGCGACGGCGACGGCACTTGGATTCCAGACGGAACTGTTCCGTTCGGCCGAGGCGTTGGAGCTGCGGCTGGTCGATATGGGCCTTCTGACTGAAAACGAAAGGGTGAATGCGTGAGTACGGAAAAGCCGGAATTTGCAGTGCTCTCTCCGGAAGAACGGCAGGCCGTTATCGTGGAGAAGGTCAATGCGACCGGTCGCGTGGTCGCGGCTGCGCTTGCGCAGGAATTCGGGGTTTCGGAAGATTCGATCCGGCGGGATCTGCGCGACCTCTCGGATGCTGGCCTTGTGCAGCGGTTTCATGGCGGGGCGTCACGGCTGGTGACGCCGGCTCTCGATTTCCATCGCCGCGAAACGGTGGGGACGGGCGAGAAGCAGTTGATCGGCCGGGCTGCAGCAGTAGTGATTCCCGAAGGCGCAACGCTGCTGGTCGATTCCAGCACGACGGTTCTGCATTTTCTGCGTAGCCTTCCGCCATCGCTTTCGGTGCGGATCATTACAACGGCCGTGGATGTAGCAGCTGCCGCGCTCGATCACCCGCTGTCGGAGGTCATCATGATCGGCGGTCGGCTCGGCCGGCTGACTCGCAATGCAACCGGCGCCGGTGCCATCGAGGCGGTTCGCGCCCTCAAGGCCGATTACTGCATTCTCGGAACCTGTGCGCTGGACAACAATCTGATGCTGCGCGCTGATGATTATGAGGACGCCTACCTGAAGGCAACGATGATCAAGGCGTCCAACAAGACATTGCTGCTGGCAACCGCCGACAAACTTGGCCAGGTCGCGACCTATGAGGTTGCGCCGGTATCCTTGGTTTCGACGCTTTTCACCAGCGCGCACGACAACGCCATCCTCAAGCGCATCCAGGAGCTTGGCGTCGATGTCGAGATGACCTGACAAAATACTATTGTTTCAAGGAGATGATGATGAGTTTTTCACTTGGCGAAGACGCCAGGGCCGTTCTGCTGCCCGCTTTCGACAGCCTTGACTTTGCTGATGTCGCCGAACCGTTTCTGGAAAAGGGCGGTCAATCCGTTCTGATCGGTGAGACGCGGACGGAATATGTCTCGCGGGGAATGTCGACGGAACGGCTTGCATCCGAGACGCCGGACCAGTTTCGGGCCTTCGTCGAAAGGCTGAAAGCCCGGCGGCCGGACCTGATCGTTGCGGTGGATCAGGAAATGGGCGGTATCCAGAGACTTCAGGGTCTCGTTCCCGCGCTACCTGATCTGGCGAAGGCCAATGTTTTGACGGACGAGGCGCTTGCCGATCGCTGCTTTGATACGGCCCGCGGCGCCCGCGAACTCGGGGTATCGATGTTCCTGGCGCCGATCGCCGATATTATCGATGGTCGAAATATCTGGCTTGAAAACCGGACTATGGGCGCGGATGCGCAGGTCGTGGCGCGGCTGGTTTCCGCCTATGTCAAAGGCGTTCAGCGAGCCGGGTTGACCGCGGTCACGAAGCATTTTCCGGGTTTCAACGATTTGGATGGCGATCCGGCATTAATCGACGTTTCGCTGCACACGACACGTGACCGCATCATGGCCAATGCACTGCCCTTCACGGCGGCGATTGCCGCCGGCACGAAGGCGATCATGACCGGCCCGGCACCCGTTGTGGCGTTGGACCCGGACAATGCGGCAAGCACGTCGGCAACCGTCATGACGCTACTCAGGCAGCAGTTCGGTTTCACCGGCCTGATCGTCAGCGACGACCTCGATGCGCCTGCGACAATGCGCGGCCGGTCGCTGCTCGAAACCGCCATCGCGTCTCTGTCCGCCGGTGCAGATTTGCTCCTCGTCGCCGGCGGGCCGCATCTCGAAGCCTTGTGTAATGGGCTTGTCGAGGCGGTGCGGACAGGTGCATTGTCCGCCGAGCGTCTTTCGGATGCCGCCAACCGCGTGCGCTTGAATGCTGCCGGACTGGACTGAATAACAGACCCTTTGACAACGAAGGCCCGCCGGAGTTCCGCCGGCGGGCCTTTGTATTTTGGCGACCTTTACGATCTGTCAGCTCGAAACACGGTTGATCGCGGCCGAAGCCGATTGCAAACGCTCCAGGGGTAGACGTCCGTCTTCGACTGCCTTGACGATGGCTTGGGCGAGGATGCCGAGATGCGGCATCGCCGCCGGCGACACCAGCAGAAGATCGGCTCCGGCAATCAATGCATCGACCACGGTCTGGTCGAGGGATCTGTCGCCCATCGTCGACCGGTGATCGAGATCGCAAGTGATCACCAGGCCGGAAAAGGCAAGGTCCTCGCGCAACAGGCGGATCAGATCCGGTGAGATCGAGCCCGGCTGCGGCGGCGTCACGGCATCAAAAATGGCCGGACTGAGGAAAACGGCATCGGCGCCGGCCTCGATCCCTGCCTTGAACGGCGCGAGATAGGGTCGCAACTCATCCATGGTCATGGGAACCCGGGCTTCTTGCGTTGCCGGCAGGCCTGTGATGACAGGGTTGCCAGGGAAATGTTTCAGGGTGCTGCCAATACCCGCTTGTTTCGCGCCGCGGACATAGGCGGCAACCAGTCGCGAGACCTCGGCTATATCGTCACCGAGCGTGCGTCCAGCCAGCCACGGATTGTCCCTGGCGACGACATCGGCGGTTGGCGACAGCAGCAAATTGATCCCCAATCGACGGGCATCTTGCGCCATGGTCCTTATCTTGTCTGTAAAGGCCTCATCGGTCATGCCCACGCTGTCGCTTAATGTGGGCAAGGCGGCAGTCAAGCGATGCAGGCGATGGACAGCGGAAATGTCGGCATCGAGAGCAATCAGGGCCGGTCCGGCGATCCCGCGGATCTGATCCGCCACAGCGTGCCAGGTTTCGGCCGTCTCATCGCGTATTCTGTCGGGATGCATGATGCCCGTTGCATATTCCATCCCGTCCTCGCCGAACAGGATCGCCCGTCCGCCGTTTTCAAGGAATTCGATGAGATCGGGTGAAAGCCGCAGTTCGGTCGTCACTGGGAAGAGCGTGCTGTAGGCAAGCCGCAGATGTGGGTTCATTGAAAATCCCTTCGCAATTACATGCGCGTTAATGCGCAAATCGTTTGCATGATATTGCATGAATAAGCAATATCATGCAATTATTGATTTTGACGTGAAATTGCCTTTCCGCTGACTGGGCCGACATATGATCGCGCCGAATTGGAGAACGGAGTGCTTCGGTTTGCGTCATTATTATGCCGGCTGCGACCTTGCGCTCGATGTCATCACGTTGTTCATCATCGATCGCGGCAGGCGCCGCGCCGTGCGATTTCTCGAACGAAATACGAAGGATTTTTCGAAGCATGACCGCAAATCGCTTTGGCACCGCCCGTATCCGCAGTTCGAGACGGTTGCGTTCCAGTCTGTTTTTCCTGGCGGCAGGGGTCGGGATCGGTGGCTGGGCCGCGAGCCTGCCGTTGTTGTCTGAAAAAATGGATCTAGATAAGAGCGAACTTGGCACCGTACTTTTGTGCTTCGCACTCGGCGCCATCGTCCTGATGATCAATGTCGGCCGATATCTGGATCGACTGAAAAGCATTCATTCCGTCAGCCTGTGCGGCAGCATCGTCTTCGGGCTTGCGATTGCGCTCGTGCCCTATGTCGAAAGTATCTGGCTGCTGGGGCTTTTGATTTTTCTGGTGGGGGCGGCGTTTGGAACGCTCGATGTGTCGATGAACACGGAGGCCTCCGCCGTGGAACGCTCGACCGGCCGGCACCTCATGTCGTCCTTCCATGCTTTGTTCAGCATCGGCAATATTATCGGCGCTTTCCTGGCTGGAAAAGCCGTTGCCCATGGCGGCACCCTGTACGAGTGCCTGGGAGGAGCCGGGATCATCGTCCTGCTCGCGGCGTTTTCGACACTGCTCATCACGAAGGTCCCCACACAGGCGTCATCCGCGAACCCAACATCCGGCGCCACGCCTAGCGCGCCGTTCACGTCCTCCCAACGCCTGCTTATCGTCCTGTTCGGTGCAATCGGTTTTCTCGCCTTCCTGGCAGAGGGCGGGTTGATGGACTGGACTGCCATTTACATGGTCGATGTTCTCGGTGCCTCCGAAAGCCGTGGCGCCTATGCCTTCGCGACATTCGCAGCAGCCATGGCGATCGGGCGGCTACTCGGCGACCGTGCGACCCAGTATCTCGGCCATGGGAATCTTCTGAAATTCGGAGGTATCATCTGCGCCTTGTCGATCCTGACGATGCTGCTGGCAAAGAGCCCGACAGTGACGCTCGTTGTTCTGGCCTTTTGTGGCCTGGGCGTCGCCAACATGATCCCCGCCGTCTTTGCGTCCGCCGGTCACATCGGAGCGCATGCCGCGGGCCGGGCAATGGCGATCGTCACGACCATGGGCTATAGCGGCTTGCTGCTCGGCCCGGCGCTACTCGGTTTCGTGGCGCAGAGTTCAAGCCTGACCGTCAGCCTAGGCCTTATCATGCTGGCATTCGCTCTCATTTCTGTGGGGACGCTTTATCTCAGCCAGCGCATGAAGCAACACGATGCGCAACACGAGCAGCGTGACCTCGTCAAGGCAGCAGGAGTGACTCATGCTGAATGATACGAGCGCATGCAGCGAACCTCTGGAGAAAGTCGCCCGGCGTGCCGATGGCGACTGGCTGGAAAGCCTGCCGGCCTGTGGCATGGCGCAATTCCGCAAGAAGATCCAGCAGGGTGGCGAACCCGTCTTCGTGCTCGATCAGGAATCGTCGTTTCTTCATCCGGTCTGGCTTTTGCTGCTGCGAGAGAAGCATGGGCCGCTGTTACGCGTGACAACACCGAAGAATCCTTTGACCCGCAAGCTGACTTCGGTTCGCCAAGTCTATCAGATTGCCCGCACAAGCGGCCTTCGTTCCGTATTGATCCCCGTGGAGCGGAAACGCTAGTATTGGCTGAAGGCGAGAGCGCCGACCCGTGTTAGCGGATCGGCGTGTGAGATGTCACTCGATGATGGTAATCTTGGAGCCGTTCAGAAATTTGGCGGGCTCGAAACCACGCGCCGTCGCCATCGGAACCATCAGAAGCTGGATGGGAAGTATTTCCAGAACAGGGCGGAGACCTTCGGCGACATCGGGCAGACGGAGTGTCCGCAGGTCGTCGGAGACTGCGATCGCAGTTGCATCTGGCACAACAACGAGGCAACGGCCGCCGAGGCGTGAAATATCGGCAGCGGTTTTAAGATTAAGGTCAAGCGTGGCGCCGGGACCGCCCAGGAACAGCATGCTGCGGAAGCCATTCCGCACCAATTCCAGCGGACCGTGGCGGAACTGGCCGCCGGACAGCGCCTGGGTCGGCGCCTTGGCGGCTTCTGCCGTCACCAGTGCCGCCATCATGGCGCTGGCATAGCTTCCACCACGCCCGATGAAAGTCAACGGTTGCTCGTGGCCGAGATAGGCAAGCGTTTCCTCCATCTGTTCCGGCAGGGTGGACAAAAGGCTTTCGACGGCGTCGGCGAGGATGCCGATTTCCTCGGCCAGCGCCTCTTGGTGGCCAACCAGAAGCTGTTCGAAGATGTAGAGCGCGACGATGCCGGCGGTGTAGGTCTTGGTCGAGACAGTTTGTTCGGGGCCCACCTCCGTCGCAAGCTTCAGCGAAGCCCAGCGCGACAGCTTGTTGTCGCGGGTATTGGTGATGGCCACCCTGGCGCTCACGCCAGCGTCGAGTTCCGTCATTCGGCAGAGTTCGACGCTTTCCCCCGATTGCGAAATCGCCACAACCAGCGCACCCGAACGCAGAAGGGCAGGCGCCTGCTGGATCAGTTCCGACGTGTCCCACAACGACACCGGCACAGGCAGTGCCTGGCTGAGCCTCAGCCAAGTGCCGTAGGCGCTGAACAGCGAACCGCCCATGCCTGTCAGGATCACATGCCGCACGTCACCCGTGTCGATCATCGTCCGGATCGCCTTGACCTCATCGATCAGGGAAGCCGTGATCAGGTGGCTGAGCTTGCGGATGGCGGCCGGCTGCTCGCCGATTTCATCGAGATAGGACTGGGACACGGAAACTCCATTCTGTTCAAGTGTTGAGAAAAATCTGTGCGGCCGCCCCGATCATTCCAGCGTCATTGCCGAGCGAAGCGAGCGAAAAACGGACATTGCGGAGATACATATCAAGGCCGCACATCCGGGCTTCGCGCTCGAGCGGCTGCAGCAGGAGATCGCCGGCGGCGCTCAGTCCGCCCCCCAGCAGGATGACATCGGGAGCGAAAATCTGCGCCCAGGTGGCAGCACCCCGTCCAAGCCAGCGCCCGACATCGGCCAGCATCGCTTTTGCCGCCGGATCGCCTTCAAGCGCCGCCACAACGACGTCCGAGGCATCGGCCTCCCGGCCGAAGTCGCGTGCCCGGATGGCGAGCGGACTTTGCGGAACTTCGTCGCAATAACGCTGCGCGATCCCGTTCAAGGCGTCTCCGGAGGCGAGCGACTCCAGGCAACCGACGCACCCCTGGCGACAGGGGCGGCCATCGCTGCCGTGCATGATCAACTGCCCGGCATTGCCCAAACCGCCGCCCGACGTGATGAAAGGCTTGCCATCGACAGTGAGTGCCACGCCGATGCCGGTTCCGGCGGCGATCAGCAGAAGGCGCCGGGCATTTTTGTCCTTGCCGAACATCGCTTCGGCAAGACCGGCCGCGGTTCCGTCGTTTTCCATCCGGGCGGGAAGGCCAAACAGTCCGCCAATGCGCTCGGCCAAGGGGAAATCGTCGAGCTTCGGTATGTTGCCGAGATCGCCCGACAGGTTGTCGGGATGGATGCGGCCGGGAAAGCCGATGCCGATACCTCGCAGTCTGGCGTGCGGATGTGCCGCCGCGATGTCGCGGATCGCATGAGCATATTGTCCGACAATGGCGTCTGCTTCGTCGTTGCCAAGGACAATGCGCCGCCGCTCGACAACCTCGCCTCCAGACGAGACGAGGCCGATCTTCGTGCTGCCACCGCCGATATCGATGCCGATTGCGAAATCCTGTTGCGACACGAACGGGCTCCTACAGGCGGTAGCGGTTGACGTTGAGCATGAAGCCGTCGCCCTTGTAGACGGACTTCACATATTCGACGGCCTGGTCCGTATCGGTGACCGTGACGCGCCAGACGGCGAGCACAGGAGCGCCGGGCTCAATCTTCAGATGATCGGCCTCCTCGGCGGTCGCGGCGACTGGTTCGAAAAGAGCATCCGTCCAGGTCGGCACGATGCCCCAGGTCGCAGCCATTTCCGCGTAGAGCGAACCGCCCTCGAACATGGCACGGGTGGCGGAGGGATAGAGCGCCGCAGGGAGATAGGCATCCTCCAGCGCCACCGGGTTCCCGTCTATGCTGCGCACGCGTCGCAGGAAGATGAAATCCGCACCGCTTTCGCCCTCGCTTTGCAAATGCTTGCGGAAAGACGGAGATAGCGGCTTGCCTTCCTCATAGGCGACGATGGTCGAGCCGGGTTCGCCGCCGAGTTTTCGGACTTCCGTCGTGAAACTGTGAAAGCCGGAGACGCCCTTCATGCGCGATGCCGTGCTGAAATAGCCGCGCCCGTGTTCGCTGTAGATGACGCCGCGGGTTTCCAACTGTTTCAGTGCCTGGCGGACGGTGACGCGCGAAACGCCGAACTCCCGCGACAGTTCGCCTTCGGAGGGCAGGGCGAAATGGGCGCCGTTGCGGGCCTTCACCTCGCCATCGAGGATTTCCGCCACCTGCATATACATGGGGACGGCGCCGCTCTTGCGGATCGGTTTCTTTTTCAGCCACGTTTCGGTCATCGATGTTTCCTCTCTTTTAAAGGCAGTCGGGTCGTCAGTCTCTAACATGTCGAGACAAGTCGGCAAGCATGCCTTCGAGAGCATTCCTTTCGCGGTTAGTGGCGTGTCATCGCCGCAGCGATCTTTTCCGCCGCCATGATGATCGGGGCGTTGATATTCGCTGACGGCACGCGTGGAAGGATGGAGCCATCGACAATGCGCAGCTTTTCCAGCCCATGCACACGGCCGGCGGAATCGGTAACGGACAAGTCGTCCGAACCCATGCGGCAGGTGCTGGTCGGGTGATGTTCGGTGTTGGCGACGGTACGCAGCCAGGCCTCGATCTCCGCATCGGAAGCACCGCGCTCCGGCGTGTCGACGGCAGCCCCCTTATAGCGTGACCAGGCGGACTGGCTTGCCATTTCCAGGGTCTTGCGGATGCCGTCCACCATCTCGATCGTGTCGCGGCGGTCGGTCAGGTAGTTGAAGCGAATCGACGGTTTGGCGGCGGGGTCGGCGGATTTGAGCGCAATTCGACCGCGGCTATACGGTCGCATCTGGCTGACGAAATACTGGAAGCCATCGGAGATCGTTACCTTGCCGGACTGGAAGTCGGCGAGGAACGGCAGGAACTCGTGCTGCATATTGACGTAGTCGATCGCCTCGCTGCTCTTGAAGAAGGCGCCGACCTCGAAGAAGTTGGTCGCGCCGAGGCCGCGCTTGAACAGAAGCCACTCGATGCCCAGCTTGAGCCGGCCGACCATGTTGAGTTGCCGGCGGATGGATACGCCTTTTGGAGAGGTGAAGCGCAGTGGCGCAACCACATGATCCTGCAGATCGGCGCCGACGCCAGGCAGGTCGGCAGCACTTGCAATACCGTGCTCTCTCAGAGCGCCCCGGTCGCCGATACCCGACAGCATCAGAAGGTGCGGAGAGCCCACCGTGCCGGCGGAAAGGATGGTTTCACGGGCCGCGCGGATGGTCTTTCGTTCGCCTTTATGCAGGATCGTCACGCCCGTCGCGGTGCGTCCATCAAGGAGGATTTTTTCGACGAGGCATCCCGTCATGACGGTCAGGTTTGGGCGCTGCCGGGCCGGCGTCAGGTAGGCAAGGCTGGTGCTGCAGCGCACGCCGTCGCGAATGGTCGCCTGGGTGATGTGAACACCATCCTGGGCGCCACTATTATAGTCGCCGGCATCGTGCAAACCGAATTCCTGCCCGGCATCGAGAAAGGCGCGGTAAAGTGGATGGTCGGCCTTGCTGCGCACGACGCTGATCGGACCGGAGCCCCCGCGCACAAGATCGCGGCCGCCTTCGAAACTTTCCATCTTCTTGAAATAGGGCAGGCAGTCCTCGAAATCCCAGCCTTCGACACCAAGGCTGCGCCAGGCGTCGTAGTCCTGCTTCGCGCCGCGCACATACACCATGCCGTTGATCGAGGAACTGCCGCCAAGGCCACGGCCGCGGGCCTGACCGATGCTGCGGCCGTGCAATTCGGGCTCCGGCTCGCTCTCGAATTTCCAGTTGTAACGATCGCTTTCGATGGGAAACGTCAGCGCGGCCGGCATCTGGATAAAGATCGAGCGATCGCTCGGGCCGGCTTCGAGAAGGCAGACCGAAATGCTTGGATTTTCCGTCAGCCGGTTTGCCAGCACGCATCCGGCCGAACCGGCGCCGACGATGACATAATCGAATTCCTGGATGCTCTTGCTCATATCGTCCTCTTTGTCACGCTGCGCCGGATAGTCTGGCGTGTCCTGCAGTCCGGCGAAACTGTCTTTTGCGTTTTCATCCGGCACTAGACAGCGCTTCAAGCCTGTGTTAGCTACTCTTTAACATGTAGTAACAAGTTGTCAAGCGAACAACTTACCACATGTCACGAAACTCAACCGGGAGCAGAACGATGACACGAAGGGGATTCATAACGCTATCAGCCGCATTTGCGGCTTTCACCCTGTCCACGAGCGCCTTTGCCATGGATTGGAAAGCGCAGTCGGGCCAGGAAATCACAGTGCTTCTGAGCGAGCACCCATGGACGGCGGAACTGCGCAAGCATGTCGGGGAATTCGAGGCGGAGACCGGGATCAAGGTCAAGATCGATGCCTTTGCTGAAGATCTCTATTCGGATCGCATGAACCTTGCGGTTCGCTCGGCCGAATCCGTTGCCGACGTCTACATGATCCAGATGGACTCGGCGCTCTATACGCAGTGGGAGGCCGGCGTCGTCGAGCCGTTGACGCCCTATCTTGAGGACGCTTCCAAGACGGATGCGGCTTATGATCTCGCCGACTATCCCCAGGGTTTCCGCGAGGGCGCATCCTTCCCGGTCGGCGAGCCGAACCCGCAGCTCTATGCGATCCCGATCTCGTTCGAGGCCTATACGCTCTTCTACAACAAGGACCTGGTCGACAAATATCTCGGCGGCAAGGTGCCGGCGACGATGGACGAACTGATCGCCGCCGCCAACGACATCAGCGCCAAGGGCGAGGGCAAGATCTTCGGAGCCTCAATGCGCGGCAAGCGCTCGGCCGAACTGGTCGACACCATGACCGGTATCGTGCTCGACGCCTGGGGCGAGCAGGCGGCCGCTCTTCCCTACAACATCTGGTTCGATGGCGATTGGGCAAAGCCCCGCTTCAACGATCCGCGTATCGCCAAAGGCCTGTCCTACTATGCCGGCCTTCTGAAAGCCGGTCCGCCGAGCGCGCTGTCCTACGGCTGGGAAGATGCAAGCCGCTTCTTCTCGCAGGGTAATGCGGCCTTCTTCGTCGATGCCTCGGTCTTCGGCCCGGGCTTTGAGGACGCAAAGACGTCGGCGATTGCAGGCAAGGTCGGCTATGCACCGCTGCCTGCATCGTCAGGTGATATCGGCTATAGCGGTCACTGGTCCTGGGGCATTTCGATTGCCAAGAATTCGCCGAAGAAGGATGCCGCCTGGCTCTTCGTGCAATGGGCGACGAACAGAAAGATGACCGCCACGCTCGGTGTTGCGACCGGTGGCGCACCGCGCGATTCAGCCTGGGCTGATGCCGATTACGTCAAGGCGCTCAATGCCGGCTATGTCGAGGCCGTCAAGACCCAGATGCAGCATACCCGTGCCACTTCGGTGTTCCGTCAAGGCTGGAGCGACGTCGTGCTGCTGATCGTCGACGCCATCCACCAGATCTATCAGGGCACGTCACCTGAGGACGCAGTGGCGGAACTCCAGACCAACGTTCAAGACACACTCGAATAAGCTGTTTCTCAACGGGGCCGGCTTGTCCGGTCCCGTCTCTCCCCAAAGCAGGATCTTATCGACCATGCGCCGAGACAAACACATCCGCTGGCTGATTGCGCCGGCCCTGCTGCTTCTGGCGGCAGGAACGCTCTATCCCATCGTCTATTCCGGCTATCTCTCGCTTCTTCAGTGGAACTGGGGTTCGGAGGCAAAATTCGTCGGCCTGCGGAACTTCATTCGCATCCTGTCGGGCAGCGGCTTTCCGAAAGCGCTGTTCAACACATTCTACTTCGCGATCTTTGCGGTGGTGATCGAGACATTGCTCGGCCTCGGCCTGGCACTCGCCATCAACCGTATCCGCATCGGCGCGGGCCTGGTCCGTACATTGATGATCATGCCGCTGATGGTCTCCGGCATCGCCGTCTCGCTGATCTGGAAGGTCATGCTGGATCCGACGCTCGGCATCATCAACTACCTGCTGTCGCTGGTCGGGATTGCCGGCCCTGCCTGGCTCGGCACGGTGCCGACCGCCATGCCCTCGATCATCATGATCGATACATGGTGGCAGACAGCCTTCACCTTCATCATTCTCTCCTCGGCGCTGAAGAGCCTGCCGGCGGAGCCTTTCGAGGCTGCCAAGCTCGAAGGTGCCACGCCCTTCCAGAGCTTCCGCCATGTCACGCTGCCGATGCTGAAGCCCGTGCTGATCACGATCATCATCTTCCGGACCATCGATACGCTGAAGGTCTTCGATATCATTTTCGGCACCACCGGCGGCGGCCCGCTCAGGGCAACCGAGAGCGTCCAGACGCTGGCCTACCAGACCGCGTTCAAATCCTACAAGTTTGGCGAGTCCGCGGCGATCGCGGTGGTCTTCTCGCTGATCATCCTCACGCTTTGCATCATCTATCTGGTGATCGATACAGACGATGGAGAAAAAGCATGAGCACGTCCGCTTCCTTCCGCCGCCGGCTCTGGCCCTACGTCGTCGCCGTGGTCGCGGTGGCCGTGTCGCTGTTCCCGATCTTCTGGATCCTGACCATCGCGCTCAAGAGCCGCATGGATGCCTTTGCCATGCCACCGGTCTGGTTCTTCTCGCCGGTTTGGGAGAATTTCGGCCGTGCCTGGTCGGCGCAGGGCTTTTCCGGCGCCTTCTTCAACAGCCTGATCGTCTGCGCCATCGGCAATGTGCTGGCGCTCGCCGCCGGCATTCCCGCAGCCTATTATCTTAACAAGCGACATGTACCTGGGCGCAGGACGATCCTGATCTTGCTGTTGATTTCCTACATGCTGCCGGAGTTCCTGTTCATCGTGCCGATGTATGTGCTTTTCCAGTCGATCGGGCTCTACGACACGGTGATCGGGCTGGCGCTGATCTACCAGGTCTTCACACTGCCCTTCACGATCTGGCTGCTGCGCGCCTTCTTCGCCGATATTCCCGAAGCGCTCGCCGAAGCCGCGCGGCTGGAAGGGGCCGGCACGTTGCGGATCGTCTGGACGATCTACGTGCCGATCGCAGCTCCCGGCATCGCAGCCACTGTTATCCTCAATTCCATCAAGATGTGGAACGAACTGACCATCGCGCTCGCGCTCACCTTCGAGAAGGCACAGACCGTGACACTCGCCGTTGCCGGCTTCCGTGGTTACGCCTCCATTGATTGGGGCGCGATGTCGGCCGCCTCGATCATCATCATCCTACCGATGGCGCTGTTCGCCATTCTGGCGCAACGGCGCATCGTCCAGGGCCTCAGCCTTGGCGCGGTCAAGTAAGCCACCAATCAATCAAGGAAAAAGCCATGTCCGCCGTTTCCCTTCAGGGTATCGATATTTCCTATGGTTCCGTCGATGTTGTCCGCAATCTCGATCTCGACATCAAATCCGGCGAGTTCGTCGTCTTCGTCGGCCCCTCGGGCTGCGGCAAGTCGACAACGCTACGCCTGATCGCTGGTCTTGAGGAAGGCCGCTCCGGTGAGATTTCCATCGGCGGCCGTGTCGTCAACGAGATCGATCCGGCCAAGCGCGATGTTGCCATGGTCTTCCAGAATTATGCGCTCTTCCCGCATATGTCGGTCGCCGACAATATCTCTTTCGGCATGCGGTTGCGCGGCGAGGCGAAGGAGAAGATCGCGGCGAGCGTCGCGGACGTGGCGCGCATGGTCGGCCTTCAGGACCATTTGCACAAGCGGCCGGGCGCGCTCTCCGGTGGCCAACGCCAGCGCGTGGCGCTCGCCCGCGCCATCGTGCGCAAGCCTGCCGTCTTCCTGTTCGACGAGCCGCTTTCCAATCTCGATGCCGAATTCCGCGCCGCCATGCGCTATGAGTTGAGCCGCCTGCACCGCGAACTCGGCTCGACGATGATCTACGTCACCCATGATCAGGTCGAGGCTATGACGATGGGCGACCGCATCGCAGTGCTTGCGCCGCTGAAGCAGGCGGGGCGCTCCAACCTCATGCAGTTCGGCACGCCGGAAGAGGTCTATCACCGCCCGGCAAATCTCTTCGTCGCCAAATTCATCGGCTCGCCGCCGATGAACCTGTTCGAGGTTCGAATGGAGAATGGCGAGGTTCGACTGGGTTCTGTCTCCTTGCGGATCGGCGGATCCATACCGGCGGCGCTCACGGTCGGTATCCGCCCTGAGCATGTGCTGATCAATGTGGGCGAGGGACCGTCCATCGATGCGACTGTGGAGGGAATGGAAAATCTCGGACACGAGAAGCTCTGGTTTCTTGCGACCGGCATTGGCCGCGTGGTCGCACGGACACAGGATAACGTCCAACATATAACCGGCGAAAAGGTAAGCCTGCGCTTTCCCGGCGAGCGGCTGCATCTTTTCGATAGCGCGACCGGCGAAAGGATGCCGGAAGACAGCCTTGTTCGTGGGAAAGGGTAGCAGGAATCCTGCTCGGATTCGCCGCTGGCCGAGACCCATTCAACCTGATCTGTGAAGCTGTTCACGATGTGGCCTGGGTGGAGCAGCGTCCAGTTCAAACTCGCCGAAAAGACACCGATTCCGAACTGGCCCTCCATGCTGGTCGGATTGCGCGGCGGTTCAGTGGCGCTCGCGCCGTGACAAACCGGGGATATCAATTTTGGGCGCACCTGATGGTCTGATGTAACGAAGAGTCACTATTTAATAGCGCAATTCCAGGCTTCGCGGATTTTGAGGTCTCCCCCGGGTTTAGCTTCGGTCAGTGGTCAGCGCTATGGCTGGGCAGATTCCATTTTCAAATCCAACGAGGACAATAGTGGCCATGGTTTCAGAAGGATGGAATGGCCCGCGACTTTGTGCCGTTGAGTTTTGACGAGGTTCAATTGGGCGCAATGACGGGCAGGGGAGGTTTCGCCCCTGGGGGATACTGTAGGACATGGACGTCGCCGTCGGATCGCCTGCCCGACAAGTCACCCCTTGGCAGGACGCACGGTTGCGCTCGCCGCTACATTGCGTTTCTCTTGCAAGATGTCATTTGGCGCTATGAAATTCGGATTGCCCGGAGAGATTAAATGACCTCGGTCTTTTTTGTGTCAAAAACGGCCGTCATCAAATGCGTGCCAGCATGGATGACCCTGTTTTCAAAGTGGCTTCCAACGTAATGGAGCAGAACTTTGTTGCGGTGCACAAGAACGTTCCCTATGATACCCGTGCATTCATATCGCCGGAGGAGTGTGTCCTGAACCGCGAGTGCAGCGACGTGCGAGCAACTGTACGGCTTGGGAAATAGCCGAATCTTTCGGAGCCTTGCGATAACGGCCGAGCATCTTGCCACCGTCTTCGCGTCTCCCGCCGCCCCACCTCGGGCGGCTTCAAGGATCGATCGTGAAAATAGCAAAAACCAGCTTCATCAGCCCTGATCGAAATGGCGTCTACGCCATAGGGGCGCTCGCCTTGTCTCTCTTCGTCTTTGCCTATTCGTCCCGTTTTGGTCAGGTCTCCATTCTTCTTTACTATGCCCTCTGGCTTCCCCTGGTCCTGATCGATTATCGCCGCGTTCTGGGAGATTACAGGCGGTTCGGATGGATTTTCGCGTTCGGGATTTTTGCGTGCCTGTCGTTCTTCTGGTCGGCCGCACCGGCAGTGACGGCACGGGCGGGGCTGCAGTATCTCTCGCATATTGTTTGCGCCCTGATTGCCATGCGCCTCGTCAGCATCGATACGCTGATTAGGGGCATGCTGGCCGGCATTGGCCTGGTTCTCGTCTTTTCGCTGCTGTTCGGGGTCTATCATTTCGATCCGCTTGACGGCACGTTCAGTTTCGTCGGCGCCTTCGCCTCGAAGAACCAGCTTGGATTCTATGCTTCGCTCGGTGTCTATTTTTCCTTCGCCGCCTTTTTCATGACGCACGAGCGCTCCGCATGGCTCGGACCGGCCGCAGGTGTGGGATTGATCGCCTGCTATTGCCTGTATGCCGCGCAGTCGGCGACATCAGCCCTGACGACGCTTGCTGTCCTCGGTATTTGCCTGGGGTTGAGGGTGTTGTCGAAACTGTCGCCGCAAAACCGCAAACTGGTTTTCTTCGCCACCGTCGTGCTCGCGATATTCGCTGCTGTCGGCGCCATCTATGGCGGCGCCGTCGACAGCGTTCTGGGTATTTTCGGCAAGGATTCGACCCTGACCGGGCGCACCTATCTGTGGCAGCAAGGGATTGCCGCAGCGGGGGATGCGCCGATCATCGGGGTCGGCTACCAGGCCTATTGGGTTCAGGGTTTCTCCGAAGCCGAGCGTCTCTGGACCGAGTTCTTCATCGGCTCGCGCAGCGGGTTTCATTTTCACAACACGTTCATCGAAACCGCGGTCGAAACTGGCGGTATCGGCCTGGTCCTGCTCTGCTCGGTTCTGTTGATCACGGTCTTTGGACACCTGAAGCGATTTCTATCGCAGGATCACGCCATCGAAGCCTCGGTTTTCTTCGGCGTCGCCGTTCTTCTTTTCATGCGGGCTTTCGTCGAGGTCGACATCCTCAATCCCTATCACGTCGGATCCTTCCTGCTTTATTTTTCCGCTGGCCGGTTGACGTTGGCTGTGACGAGACCCGCGTTTGCCGGATCCTATTTGCGGGCAAGCGCCGGCTGACGGGATCGCGAGGGCAATGGAAGATAACGTTCATGCACAGCGAGGCTCAATGAAGATCATCTACGGGATCCAGTATCTGCGAGCCTGCGCGGCGCTCGCCGTCGTCTTGTTTCATGCGGCCGAGAAGACGGGACATCATTTCGCCATCGGCGCCGCCGGCGTCGACGTCTTCTTCGTTATCAGCGGCTTCATCATGTGGGTGATCAGCGACCGCCGGCCGCAGTCTCCGGGCCGGTTCCTGGCTGAACGGATCGTACGAATCGTTCCCGTCTATTGGCTGGCAACGGCTTTGATGATTGCCGGGGCAGCTATCGGCCTGTTCCCCAATCTCGTGCTGACGTCGCAACATATACTTGCATCGCTTTTTTTCATTCCCGCCCGTTCGCCGAGCAATGGTGAACTCTGGCCCGTCCTGGTGCAGGGCTGGACCCTGAATTACGAGATGTTCTTCTATCTCGTCTTCGCGGGGTCACTTTTTCTCCGGCGCAATGTCCGGCTGTTGGCCGTGACGCTGGTCTTTGTGATGCTGGTCGTATCGGGTGCGGCAAGCGGGTCCAACAATCCTTTGGTTCTGACCTATACGCGGTCCATCATGCTGGAGTTCGTCGTCGGTATGGTAATCGGGGAGCTCTGGCTCAAGGGCCGCATTCCCGGACCGGGCATTGGTTTAGCGCTCGTTCTTTTTGCAATGACCGGTTTCGTCGTTCTGCAGGTCTTCCGGCTGCCCTTCGGCGAATACAATTGTGGACCGCTTGCGGCAGCGCTCGTGGCCGGCACTTTGTCGCTCGAAGCGGCAGGACGTGTGCGCCCCTTGCGGGTGCCTGCCTTCCTGGGCAATGCATCCTATTCGATCTATCTTTGGCACACATTTGCAATTTCGGTCGTCGCAAAAGCCGCCGCAATCCTCGGCCTGGCGTCCGGCGTCGCCTTTGTGGGCGCCGTTGCCGCAGGGATCGTTGCGGGTTCCATCGCCTATGTGTTGATTGAGCAGCCCCTGGTCCGGCTTCTCCGGCTTCCACGCGTGGCTCCGCGCCCCGGCCCGGCACCCGCGAAGGGAGTATGATCCCGGCGTTCCTGGCTGCCGACCATGCCCAAAACGGGACGGGTTAGTGTGCCATTAACGACCATGCGCGGATTACCGGCAAACCGGTCGATTGAGGCCTGAAAACGGCGCCGCGCGATGGTTCCCCTATAGTCACGATGGTACCGTTTGGTTCCGATAAACCGGTGTCGCCGGGCTTTTGCGGCCCGACACGCGACGGAGGCTCCCGATGCGCAAAACCGTGCTGAACGCCCTTGGGCAATCGCTGTTCTATAGTGACGCATCGACGCGGCATTTTTCCGCGACCGGCTCTGGTCCGGTTTTGACCGGGAGCACCGCCAATGATTCCATGTGGGGAGACAGTGCCGTCAACGTGACGATGAAGGGTGGGGCCGGCGACGATATCTACTATCTCTATTCGGCGATCAATCGTGCTTATGAGAGTGCCGGACAGGGCATCGACACCGTCAGCACATGGATGAGCTATACGCTGCCCACGAATATCGAAAACCTGACGGTGACCGGAGATTTGCGATATGCTTTCGGCAATTCCAGCGACAATATCATCAAGGGCGCGGCCGGCCGACAGACCCTGGACGGATATGGCGGCAATGACGTCCTGTTCGGAGGTGCTGGCGCCGATACGTTCATCTTCTCCAAGGGTAACGGCAGCGATCTCGTGGTCGATCTCGGCGCCGACGACAGCATCCGGCTCAAGGGCTATGCGTTCACATCCTTCGACCAGATCCTCGATCGGGCGACGCAGCAGGGCGGCAATCTCAAACTGGATCTCGGCGGAGGGGAGAGCCTCGTCTTCGCCGACAGGACCGTCGCCGACCTTCATGCCAGCCAGTTCGAGCTGCAGTTGGACCGCTCCGCTTTCGTCCGCACATTCAACGATGACTTCAACAGCTTGCAGCTTCGCACCGGCACGAAAGGGCTATGGGAGGGCAAATACTGGTGGGCGCCGGAGAAGGGCGCGACATTGCCGGGAAACGGCGAGCTGCAATGGTACGTTAATCCGGCCTATGCGCCGACCTCGGCCGCCAATCCGTTTTCGGTCAGCAACGGTGTGTTGACGATCACGGCCCAGAAGACGCCTGCGTCGGTCAGTGGCCACGTCGAGGGCCACGCCTACACATCGGGCATGCTGACGACACATTCATCCTTTGCACAAACCTATGGTTATTTTGAAATCCGCGCCGACATGCCTGACGATAAAGGGGTCTGGCCGGCTTTCTGGCTGCTTCCGGAGGACGGTTCGTGGCCGCCGGAGCTGGATGTCGTGGAGATGCGCGGTCAGGACCAGAATACGGTGCATGTTACCGTGCATTCGAACGAAACCGGCACGCAAACCTCTGTCTCGACCGCTGTCAGCGTGGCAGAAACGACGGGCTTCCACACCTACGGCGTCCTTTGGCAAGAGGATGAAATCGTCTGGTATATCGACGACGTCGCCGTTGCACGCGCCGATACCCCGTCCGACATGCATGATCCGATGTATATGATCGTCAATCTTGCGGTCGGCGGATCGGCCGGTGCTCCCGGCGCGGATCTGGACGACGGCTCCCACATGAAGATCGATTATATTCGCGCCTATACGCTCGACGACCTGGCTTAGCGCCGTTTCCGGTTGAAACGACGCTGAAGTGGGGAAGCCGTCGAACAGTGCCTTCACGTCTTTTCGATATAATATTTCTCGTAGCTCTTGCGGTATTTTTCCGCTGCGCCGAAATCGCTGTATTTTCCCAGTTCGTCCATGTCGGTCTTGTTGAGCATCACGCCAAGGATCTTGGCGTTGAATTGAGGATCGGACTGGAGGACATCACGGACGAGACGCGTTGGCGTTTTCCCCCATTCGACGACCATCAGGAACCCGTCTGCAAACGGTGAGAACGCCTTGGCGTCTACAACAGGCGCCAGCGGGGCAAGATCGACAATGACGTAATCGAACACCTTGCGTGCATTGGCGATGAGGGTTTCCATGCCCTGCGAGGCAAGCAGTTCGTTTGTGTGGTGGAGATGCTCGCGCGAAGCGGTCGGCAGAATGGCAAGCTTCGTTTGCGGATCGACCCTGAGGCCTGCGGTCCAGTCGGCTTCGCCCAGGACCGCCTCGACCAGGCCAGTTTTCGCCGGCGGTGAGATCATTTCGCTGATGGCCGGGTTTCGCAAGTCCGCATCGATCAGCAATGTCCGCTTGCCACTGGCGGCGAGAAGGCCGGCAAAATTGGCGGCAACGGTTGATTTTCCTTCGCCCGGCAGCGCCGAAATCACGCCGATCACCCGGTTGGCGCGCCCTTGCAGGATCACGTCACTGGCAAGTTTGGCGCTGCGCAATGTCTCGGCGAAAGCCGAACGCGGCGATTCAATCGCGATCCGCGTCATTTTGGTCAGCGGGATGGAAGCGTCAGCATTGGCGACCTCGACATCGGCCTTGGAGATACGCCCTCGCGTCTTGTGCCAAAGCGTGTTGGTGTTCTTGC
This sequence comes from Rhizobium sp. Leaf453, assembly GCF_001425605.1. Classification (GTDB taxonomy): domain Bacteria; phylum Pseudomonadota; class Alphaproteobacteria; order Rhizobiales; family Rhizobiaceae; genus Pararhizobium. Next base: position 277,956 of record NZ_LMRG01000028.1, read on the forward strand.
CGATGAAGGGCAGATAGCCCAGGGACTTGTGGCCGAGAATCGACCTTATGTCGTCCTCCAGCCGGAAAAACCGTTCGCGAAACTCCTGAAAACCGCCAATGACCGCGCCGGCCATCAGGCCAAGGACGATCGAAAGGGCAAGCACCATCGTCTTCTTCGGGCTGGAGGGGGCCACGGGCACGCCGGCTTCGGAGATGATACGCGCCTTGGCAATGGGGAAGGAGCGCTGCTGGGCTGCCTCCTCATAGCGGCCGAGATAGGATTCATAGAGTGTTTTGAGCGCCGTTGCGCGTTGTTCCAGTTCTCGCAACTGGACGAGAGACTGGTTGGCCTGTGAGTTGTTTCCAACGAGGCCCTCGATGCTTTTCCGCAAGGACGCTTCGCGGGATTTCGCAACCTCGAACTCGTTGCGGTAGTTCGCCGTCAACTGTTCCAGTTCGCGGTATATCTGCCCGGAAAGCTCAGCTTTCTCCGCGCGCAACGCGACAGCCTGTGGATGATCAGCGCTAAAATTCTGGGCGATGACCTGTTCACGCTTGCTGACGGCGAGATAGCGTGTCCTCAGATCCTGGATGACGGAATTGTCGGTCTGGCCCGATGAAATCGTGGCATTGTTGATGGCGTTTTCGGCGCCTTGTTCAAGGATGGACTTGAACTGGCTGTAACGCGCGGACGCGCTGGCGCTATCCGCTTGTGCGACGATCAGCTGGCTGTTCAGGTCGGACAGCTGCTGTTCGGACATGAGTTCACCGCGTGTCGATGTCAGTCCGTTTGCCGCCTTGAATTTCTCCGCATCGAGTGCCGCCGCCTGCGCACGCTGGCGCAGATCCGTCAGGCGTTCCTGCAGCCAGACCGAGGCGCGCTCGGTCGCGTCGAAATTCGCGTTCAACTGGTCGCTGAGATAGGCGTTGGCATAGGCGCGGGTAATGCGGGCGGCAAGTTGCGGATCGGTGGATTTGAACGATACAGCAATCACCGAGCTTCTGGTCACGCGCTCCACCGTCAAGGCCTGCTGGATATAGGCTGCGGCCGTCTCTCGCCTGCCGTTTTTCAGGGCTGCCTCGGAAATTTCCGGACGGCTGCTGAAAACGCCGATCAGCGATTTTGCCGCCGACTTCACCATCGACATCACAGATTGCGGCGGATTGAGTATAGTGTCGTTTTCAGCGAGCTTCTCGCTGTCGGTTACGCGCAGTGCAAGTTCGCCCGATTTCAGGATTTCGACAGCGCTGGAGATCTGCGTGTCGGCCTGCTGGGCGCTCTGCGGCGATGCCGGCGTTTCCTCCGCATATTTCGACAGGTTGTCGTCGAGCAGGATCTGGGCCTGTGACGTATAGACCGGCGTAGCCGTGAGCAGATAGGCTCCACCCAGCGCGAAGCTGACGATCACGCAGACCGCCGCCATGCGCGATCGCCTCGCCAGAATCGCGGTTAGCCGATTGAGGTCGATAAAGGAGTCGGAATCATCGGTGCGGATCGGTGAAACGGTGTTCAGCGGAAGGGGTCTTTGATTCATGGGCCGCTCTGTCTCCGGGTCCTTTGGGAATGCTGGCTGTCTCGTTGCGACGTTGTCGGCGGGGCCGAGTTCGGCTTTGTCATGTTCATTGTCTGGTGCCTTTACCGAAGAGCCCGATTGCGCCTAGGGGCGCCATCATCCGCTGCAGGCGGACGGCGATCGGCATGCTCAAGTGGCGGACAGCCGCAGGATTTTTCCATGCGGTCCTGATCGCGCCCGTGACCGAGCGTGCCTTGAGTTGATCGACCAGGATAACGAAGGACCGTGCAATCTCGATGCTGCGATGGCGGCGGTTCTGAGCCATCATCGATGCGGCATCCAGCCGGTTTTCCTTCAGGAAGCGGGCGTCTCCGGCGAGCATGGCATCCACATGCTGGAGCTTGAGGACGCGAGAAATGGAGCCACTGCGGATATGATAGGCGTACCCGGCCGTCGGCTCGATGACACAGCGGCCGCCCTTGGCAAGCGCGGATACCAGCAGCAGATAATCTTCACCGATCGGGAGATCTGCATCGTATTGCAGACCATGTTCCTCGAGAAACCGGCGCTCGAAGATCGGTTTCATGTAGCCGTAATTGTGTTCTGTCTGAAACAGGACGTTCGAATCGATAAAGGCTGCAAGGCTCAATGTTCCCAGAGCCGAGAGATCCGTTTCGTCGAACATGCGCCGGGTGTCGCCCTCGAGTGAAATAACATCCAGGTTGTCGACGACGATCTGCGCCTGCGCTGCCTTCGCGCGCGCCATCATCCGCTCCGTGCGGTCCGGGGAGACGGCGTCGTCGGCGTCGAGAATGACGATCCAGTCCCCGCGTGCGGCGTTAAGACCGGCATTGCGCGCGCCGCCGGGGCCACGGTTTTTTTCAAGACGGATAAGCCGGACGCGCGGGTCGGAATAGGCCGCCACAATGTCGGCCGTGCGGTCGGCTGAGCAATCGTCGACAACCACGACCTCGACGCTGATGCCGGTCTGCGACAACGCGCTATCGATGGCGCGTGCGATCGTGTCTTGCGCATTGAAGGCTGCCAAAAGGAATGTTGCCTGCGGATGGCTGGGCATCACGATGACCTCACCTCCACTGCGCCATATTGCTCGATTTCGCGCACCCCGAGAAGGCCGACGACGACCCCGATATGCAGGCTGGCGCGCAGCGCATATCTGTTTCGCCGCACCGGTGAAAACAGGAAGAGGAGGGCTGCCAAGGCACAAAAGCCGGATTTTGCCATGGCCAGGCCCAGTTGCTTTGCCTTGCGCATGGCCGTTGCCTGGTTGCCAATCAGGCGGCCATGTGTCTGTCCGAACCGGAACTTCCGTTTGGCGAGCCATGAAAAGGCTGCCCGCCCAGGCGGCACGGGTTCCTCGACCCAGGCTCCGGCGGCATAGGCGATCTTGCCGCCAACCTTGTGCATGTGCGTGAAGAATTCGGTATCTTCGCCGCCGCTGCGGCCAAGCGCCAGATTGAAGCGCCGGCCGGCAAGCGAGGGCGTGTCGAGGCGCAGCAACACGTTGCACGTATATCCCGTGATGATCTCTCCCGCGACCCAGACAGGAAACGTCGAATGGAAATCACCGCGTTTCATCCAGCGCGGCGCATCCGGGCGATAGGTGGCTTTCACCGGTCCCAGCACCGCGTCGGCCGTCGTCGCCTGCGCCGTTCTCAGGAGATTTTCGATCCAGCCGGGGCTGGCCGTCTCGTCGTCATCGATGAAGGCAAGAAAATCCCCCTTGGCATTCTCGAGGCAGGCATTGCGCGCAATGGAGATGTTGGACGAGGGGCAATGGACATAGGTGATCTCGTACGGGAGCGATGCCCTCAGGCCATCCACCGTCGCCGCGGCACTGGGCGCGCTGTCGTTGTCGGCAACGATGATCCGCAGGCCGACATTCGCCGGTAGATCAAGCATGGCGAGCGAATGCAGGTTTTTTTCGAGCTCCGGTCGACGATAGGTGCACACGCCGATATCGATGCGGATGTGATCCTCTTTGCTGCTCAAGCCGGTTCTCATGGCGTCACCCGGCGATTTCGGACATCGAGAAGTTCTCGCCAGAAACCGGCAGACCAGGCGAAATGCATGAGCATCGCCGAGACAGCGGCCAGCGGGCCATAGGGGTTCTTCTGCCCAAGGGCCATCCAGACGCCATATCCAAGGCACGCAAACGCCCAGAGCCCGACTGGGATGGCCGCGGCCCAACTGATGATAGCAAGCAGCGCGCCGGCGGCGATCGGAGCGACCGCCAAAGGCAGCAACTGCCGCAGACTCGGCATCGAGCGATGCTTCATGAAATTCTTCGCCCGGCCGCGGCCATAACTGAAATATTGCCGGAACAGGGCGCCGGGCGTGCTGCGCGGATAATAGATCATGCTCGTCTTGTCCGTCATCCAGATGCGGTAGCCGGCCTTGTTCAGGCGATAGTCGAACTCGGCATCCTCGTTGTGACTGAACATCTCGTCGTAGCCGCCGATTGCCCGGAAGGCCGAGATACGGATGAGCGCATGATGACCGTGATCGGTCCAATGACCGACGGAGCCCGTGCGGTGTTTTGATCCGCCATTGCCGAGCTTTGAATTCTGCGCGAAGGCCGTTGCCTTCTGGAATGTGGAGAAACCCACTGTCTGCATCGCCACCACGACGGAATCGGCGCCCGTCGAAAGGGCATCTTCCATCAGTCGCTGGCAGTAGTCAGAAGGATACTCACCATGCGCATCGATACGGATCAGGTACTCGTAACCGCTGCCAAGCGTTGCCACTGCGAGGTTGATCGCGGCGCTTTGGATTTTCTTCGGGTTGTCGAGCAGCGAGACCTTGCTGTTCAGGCTGGCGATCCGCTGGACAATCGCACGCGTGCCGTCCGTGCTGCCGCCGTCCGCAACCACGATGTCGGCATCCAGGTCCTGCAAGGCCCCGTCGAGCTTTGCAATCAAGGTTTCGATATGCCTCGCCTCGTTGAGGCAGGGTATCACGATAAGGCAGCGGTCATGCTTCAAATCATTGGCGCTCATAGCAATCCACCCTTGTTGCTGTGTGTCTGGTGAAGATCCTGCAGGAGGGGACCGGTCGGTGCAGCCTGCGTGCGCAGTTCCGACAACCGCGTGACAAGCGCTCGGGCGTCCCCCCTGTCGAAGGTCCAGTGTCTCGGGTCCGTTGCCGCGACCCGGTCGAATTCCGAAAGGTAGCGCTCGGCCGTCATGGTCGACAGGAGTGTGGCAAGCGTCGCAGCATCGGCATGATCGAGGACGAGCCCGATACCCCTGGCGCCAGTGTAGCGCGCCGTTTCCGTTCCACGCATCGCGATCGGGACCGTACCGTAGCGGCATCCCTCGTAAAGCCGGTTCGGCAGGAGCCAGCTTGAGTTCAGGCCCTCCTCGAAGAAATCGATCGCCCAGGAAAACTGCACTTCGTTGTAGATATCCGCGAGATCTTCCGGGTTTCGATACGGCCCGTGATACGTCATGAAGGGCTCGTTCCTGACGAAGCCGTCGAAGTCTTCAAATTCCGAATAGGCAGGACGTCCCCGAAGAACAACCTCGAACTTTCCGTTCATGGCCCGGCTGAAATCGGCCAGCAGATGAAGCGATTTCCGGCAGCGCAAGGCGCCGAACCAGCCGATTTTGAAGGGCTGGCCGGAGAGTGGCGGGCGAGCGGCGGGCAGGCTTGTGGCGCGATCATCGTCGAGCGCAACGACCTGATTTTCAAGAAGCAGTATCGGGGCTTCGAGACGCGATAGCGGGCGGAAATAGTTCTCGATGAACGCGGGCGAACTCGTGATGAGGAGGCTTATCTTGCGCCCGAGAGCGTGCTCGGCACCACGCAGAATACGACCGACGGCATCCTGACGCAGCAACAGGCGGTGAATGTCGAGGCATTCGTAGACGATGGGCACCTTGCCCCCGAAAATCGCATTGGCCCTGTTGGCAAGGGCGAGCATTTCCAGATTGCGTGCGATGATGACGTCCGGTTTTGCGGCACCTCTGAGCTTTGTACCCAAGCGCATGGCGCTTTTGGCCACGGCGGCGATCCGCTGGGCAAATCGGCCGTCCCGTGTGACGCCAAGTTCTATCGCGCGCGTACCCTCGGGCGCGGCTGCGCCCCGGCGGAAACCGGCGAGGGTCACTTCAGCGCTCCCCGCCTCCAGCACCAGCGTTCTTCGCCGGATTGCCGGGTCGGCCAGATCATGGGCGAGGTACAGAACTTTCAGCATACAAACATTCCGTTCTCCGTGCTCGGCTTGGAGCGATCATCTTCCTGCCCGCGTGGCAGAGGCGGCCAAGATTCAGTTCAGCGTGCAGGTGATGGATTCAGGAAACGTGCATTTGTCGCCGGGTGCGGTGAACGCGATGCGATCGATCTGCATCGTCGCCGGCCCCCTGTAGTCAAATTTCCCCATCCAGCCGCTCAAGGTGTCTGTGCCCCAGAGGCTGAAGAAGATTTTTTGAGCATTGACGGGAATCTTGGCGGCGTCCGTCACGTCCTGGACGAGGGTGCCATTGAGATAATAACGCAGGCGCCCCTGTTCCCAGACAAAGGCATAGTCGTTGAAACCGGCATTCGCGCCGCCGGCAACGTCGACCAGCTTTTCATTGCCACCCTTGGCGGAAATATACTGGTTCACCTGAACCTTGCCGGAATCCTTGCCAAGCACCTCGAAATCGATCTCGTCGTGGGGCTTCTTGTCCGTCGGTCCGATATAGGTGAAAAAGGCGGAATTCAGCCCAGAGCCTTCGGCCGTCCTGATCCTTGCCTCATAGGTGCCGAAGCCGAAGCGTTTGCGGGTCTGAATCTCGCCGCAGACATAGCTTCGCTTGCCCGCCTTGCGTTGTTCGAACGTCAATTCCAGCACACCGTTTTCAACGGCAACCTGCTTTTTCGACCAAGTGCAATTCTGGTGCGCGCCATTGTCCCAGCCGTCCGACACGTACCAGACCTGCGGGTCGATCCGGTCGAAATTCTCCACAAACGATGTTCCGGATTTTGCGGCATCCGCGAATGCAGGCGTCGACAGAGCGGCCGAAAGAAACGTCGCGCTCGCAAGGAGCGTAAGGGTCGTGGTCATCGGATAACCTCTTTCTTTGCAGGGTAGGGGCCTTGCCAGTTGTTCTCCGCATGGCCGAGCGGCGGGGACACTGCCGGTGCTTGGGTCGATTTGCCGGCACGGCTGCCCGTCAGCACGGCGTGGAGCCGTGGCGTCAGAAGCCGCGTTGCATTGTGGGTCAGGATCAGAATGGCAAGGGCAAGGATCGGTGCCGAAAAATAAAAGAGCGGATAGAAATCGGCATTTCCCGCGCGGTTCCAGATCATCCAGAAGAGGATCAGCAGCGGATAATGAGCGCAGAAGATCCAGAAGCTCAGGCCTTCCAGCTTCGACAGGCGCATACCAAGACGTGAGCGGATGAGCAGCAGGGAGATCGCCCATGAACCGATGATGCCGCAGAGCGCCACGAGGCTGCGCAGGATATCTACCCAGACGGGGTAATCGGGGCCGGTCCAGTATAGGACGGTTGCCAGCATGACTGCCGCCGCGAGAAACAGACCCGCAATCCGGCCGGCGAACGGGTCGAGAGTTCGAATGTCAACCTTGTGAAGGCTCACATAAATCCCGCAACTGAAGCCGAACAGGATGGATTTCTTCAGGAAGATGCCGTTCGGAACCGGAAAGACGACATAGATGAAGAAGAGCCCCAGCGTCGCCAGCGGAAATCGGCTGATCATGGCGGCAAGAAGCGGTGACAGCAGGATGCACAGCAAGAGGTCGCGCAGGAAATAGAGAGGAATGTTGATCGGCGCCGCCTCAAGGGCGGTTGCCAGCGTCGCGAGGTCTCGCGGCGTTGCGTTCAGCGCATCCGGCAGATAGCCGAAGCCGATACCGCTTCGCTGGGCAACCAGCACCAGAACGAGAAACGCCAGGTTCCAGATCAGGAATGGCAGAAGAACCGTGCGCGCCTTGGAGCTGAGGGTTTTTCCGTAGTCGAAAGCCCCGAGTCCGCGGCGAAACAGCAGATAGCCGGATATGGCACTGAGGCACGGGACCCCGACGCGAAAAAGGCTGTCGCCCAGAAAAACGCGGATCCAGTCGATGAAACCGTTGTCACCCGTAAACGGGCTTGTCAGTGGATCGTGGGGAACGTGTACGAAGACGATACCCGAGATGAGCAAGATGCGCATCAGATTGATCCGCGCCGATGTGTTAGCGTCGATAATCAAAGACGACATCCTCTGTTTGGGCTGCTGTCTCCCCCAAGAGCAGCCGATTCAACCAGAGCAGATTTTGGCCTGCGATCTGAAAGATAGAGCAGACCGGCCGGAAAAATATGGCGACGCAGCAAAAAAATGAATGATTTGCTGCAATGCACGCAGGCATCCAAGACACGATCAGGCGATCGGCGAGGCTGCTTTTCCGTTCTGGGCCTGGCAAAAAGCCCTTAACCACAGCGTTTTGCAGAACATCCAAATGTTCTGATGAAGATCAGGATGCAGCCCGCAGTCGTCTCTGATTTTCTCTGGAAACGACTCGACATTGCACGCCAGGGTTTATGAAATTGTGTCGCTCAGCGGCAATTTGTGCCAGAAGAAGGCGCGTCAGGCTTGTTGCCACACCTCACTCGGACGAATCCACGGCGCCGTTTTTGCGTCTGTTTTTGATCAGCGTATAAATCTTTCGCAGGAGATCACGCTCTGACAGGATGACCAGCAAGCAGTAGATCATCCCACCGACGGCGGCGCCCACCAGAATCTGCAGGACTTCGTTCGGCATCACCCCGCCCCACGTATCAAGCAAAAAGCGGACGACAAGCGCCATCACCAGCGCCGCCAGCATGGGCCGGCTGCTGATGTAAAGACCCTTGAGGAACGGTGTGCCGTCGGCGCGGAACACCGCCCAGGAATAACCGACAAGCGTGATGGCGTTGACGATGCACAGCCAGATCATCGCGTCGATGAGAGAGCCCGAGGCTGCGCCATAGGCGACGGCAAAGCAGGTGGCGATGGCCCGGATGATTGCCGACCAGAACAGTGCGCGACCGTGCCCAACGCCCTTGAGATAGGGAATGAACGTGCTGCAGGGTGTGAGAATGCCCTTGGATAAGGCGAGTAGGCCAAGGACAGGCCAGGCATAGGCCCATTGCTGTCCGAACAGGACACGCATGGCCGGTTCCGCCAATGCCCAGATGCCGAACATCATCGGTGCCAGAAGCACGGTCGTCACCTGCGTGCTGAACATCAGGGCCTGCGACCGGCGCTCCTTGTCATGCATCATGCCGCTGAAGGCCGGGAACAGAACCCCCATGACAGCCGACAGAACCACCTGGTTTGGAATGCTCGCAAAACGGTTGGCGGCGGAATAAGCGCCAGCGTCGGCAAGGCCGAGATAGCGCGAAATGATGACCATCGGCGACTGGAAGGTGATGAAGTTTGCGACTTCGGAACCCATCATGCCAAGGCTGAAACGGCTCAGGCCCAGAACCCGGCCCGGGTTGAACACGAAGCGCGGCAGGTAGTGGGATACGGCATACAGGCCACACAAGCGCACCAGCGCCGACGCGAACAGTTGCGCCATCAGCGCCCAGACGCCCCACCCGAAGATTGCCAGAACGACGGCGACCACAGCTCCCAGTGATTCGGAAATCATCGACCACACGGCGTCCTTGGAAAAATTCATCCGCCGGGCAAGGAGCGAATAGGCGACATCTCCACCGAGCTGGAGGGGTATAAGAAAGCTCATGACTTTCAACAGGTAAGCCGCTTCCGGAGCACCCAGGAGCGCCGCAAAGAAGTCCGCGCCGATGAAGAGGCCAAGTGCCATGAGGCAGGAAATTGCAAGATTTGCCCAGAAGACGGAATGAACCGTTTCCATGTCCTCTTCCCGCTGGATCACCAGTGCGGAGGTCAATCCGGCACCACCAATCATCGCCAGAAATTGCACGACAGTCAGGGCGACGGCAACCGCTCCAAACTCCTCCGGCGTGAGGATACGAGCCAGAATCGGCACGGTGACAAACTTAAGCCCGAATGTGCTTGTCTTGGATAAAACGCTCCAACCGACATTGCTCGTAACGGATTTGACGTTAACTGTAGGGGGCATGGCGTGCATCCTGTATGGCAATGGGAGGATCATCGAGAGGGAGGATGTTTGGGCACGAAGCCCAAAAATGACTGAGGCGGCTCACGAGGGAGGTCAAACTCCTCGACATCCGGGCCGCTGCCCGAGGGAGGAAACCAGGGACATCTTCTAGAGAAACCGCAGGGGCGAAAAGATGGCAAAGTTTACGGTTATCATTCCTTACTACCAGAAACAGGCAGGTATCCTGCACCGGGCGCTGACGTCGGTCTTCGCGCAGACCTATCAGGATTTCGATATCGTCATCGTCGATGACCAGTCTCCGTTTCCGATCGAAGCCGATCTCGACAGACTGTCTCAAGACGAGCGCGCCCGCGTCCGGGTCATCAAGCAGGCCAATGCCGGACCGGGCGGCGCAAGAAACACGGGTCTGGATAACGTCTCGTCTCAGGCTGAGTTTGTCGCCTTCCTGGATTCGGACGACCTTTGGACCAAAGATCATCTCCTTAACGCCCACGAGACGATGACCCGTTTCGAATCGGACTGCTACTGGGCATCGATAACAGGGGGCGATGCCTTCTATTACCATTTCGGCATGGCCGAACTGGAAAAAACCGAGACGGTCATCCGCCTCTCCGAAACGCCACTTTTGCTCGAGGTTCCGGATTTTCCGCAGGTCATGCTGCGCAACTGGAGCTTCCTTCACCTGTCCTGCATGGTGCTCGGCAGACGGCTTTTCGAGACCATACGCTTCGAAGCCGAACTGCGGCTGGCGGCGGAAGACGTATTGTTCTTCTGCGATTGCGCCATCGCAGCCAAGCGGATCGTGCTGTGCAACGAACCGGGTGCGGTACGAGGCGAGGGCGTGAACATCTTTCACAGCATCGACAACGATTCTCCTCAATTTCTCTCGCAACAGTTCAACACCTGGGTTGCTCTCGACACTTTGGAAGGACGCTTTTCGCGCAAGCCGACGGAAATCGCGTCCATACATTCCTACAAGCACACGGCGCGCCGGCAGGCGCTCTGGAGCCAGGCAAGGCGCATCAAGCGGCGAAAGATGCCGCAGTTCGATCTGCTGGCCCGCTGGATCTGGCGCGACCCCAGGCTGTTGCAAAGTGCGTTCCAGCTTGCCGTGGGTAAACTATCCCGCTAGCCTTAGCAGGTGCAGCATTTTTTGCCACACCCATTGAAGCGCGTGATTGCTGAGGCAGATCACCCTTGAGAAACCTTCCGTAACGCACACAGGAGATGGTCATGGACCCATACTACTGGGAATCCGAGCACGGAAATTTTGGCGACGACCTCAACCTCTGGCTTTGGGACTTCCTGATTCCGGGTTTTCGAGACGTACACCCGGAGACCCTGCTCGTCGGTGTCGGTACGGTCCTCAACCGCGCCCTTTTGCCGGAGGGCCGCCACAAGCTGGTGCTCGGGTCCGGCTTCGGCTACGGCTCATTGCCGGATATGAGCAACAGGGCAGAATGGGATATTCGCTGCGTTCGCGGACCCTTGACCGCTCAGAAAGTGGGTATCGATCCCAGGCTCGGAATCATCGATCCCGCCGTCATGGTCGCCGAAATGCCCGATTTCAGGAACCTGCCGAAGCTCCACAAGAAGAGTTTCGTGCCGCATTGGGAATCGGCAATCGCCGGCATGTGGCCGGCAGTCTGCACGATGGTCGGCCTGAACTACATCGATCCGCGCGGGGAGGCGAAGGACGTCATCCGCCAGATTGCGCAGTCGGAAATGATCGTGGCGGAATCCATGCACGGCGCCATTCTCGCCGATGCCTTCCGTGTGCCGTGGATCTCCGTGACGACCTCGGACAGCATCAACAGTTTCAAATGGAACGACTGGGCGCAGACCGTCGGCGTCACCTATCGACCGCGTCACGTTCCGGTCTCCAGCCGGGCCGAAGCGATCGTCAAGGGTGCGCGATTCTGGGGCGTCGATTTCGATACGAACAGACCTGCACTCGAGGATCCGAACAAGCGGAAGATTGACGGCAACGTCGCTTTGGCGGTGCAGGAACCGAGGCAGACTTCGCTGCGCGCCGCTGCAAAGCAGCTTCTGGCTGCCCCGTCGGCATTATCCCTGTGGCAGGCGATGCGGGCGTCCCCGCAACTGAGCGCGGATCAGGTCCTCGCCGACCGCAAGGATCAGTTCCTGCATGTGATCGAGAGCATACGCCGCGATTATCTGTGACCGTCCTGCTCTTCAGCCACCATCACGCCGTTCGAGCGTTGCCTGGTGGCTGAAGCAGGTAGCGCAATGTGCCGTCGCCTCCCAGCCCGATTGGGGCGTCGGCATTTTTGGTCCGAAAGCGTTCGGTTTTATCGCCCCATATTCCGCTGACAATCGCCGGGATCGCCGTCGGCCTTCCGGCCGCATGTGCGATGGCCGCTCCTGGGCCTGATTGCCGTTTGACGTCGAGGAATTCCCGCAGCTCATAGCGTCCGCGAATGTGGCGTTCGTGCTGCGCAATCAGATTTCGCACCTCGGGCGAAAGACCGTCTTGGGCAAGAATGGCCCTGTCCGCTTCGTAGAGACGCTTCAGGTCGATCGTCCGGTGACTGCCGCTAAGCGAGTTGCCCCGCACCACTGCGCCATAACCGCAGCTGTGAATGATCTTGTAGCGGGCGCCCTTTGTCAGGGCGCGCGCATAGAGATCGTAATCCTCTCCCAGCCGGAGTTCGTCACGGTAGCGCAGCTGGTGCTGATCAAGAAAGGCGCGGCGTATCAATGGTTTCAGGAAACCGATTTCGCCCCTGCGGACACCGCGTTTCGAAATGTTGCCCTGAATGAATTCGCTGAGCGTCAGGTTGCGCGGGGCAGCCGGAAAAACGTCGAGGCGGAGATAGGCACCTGCAGCTGTTTCTTCGTCTACAAAGGCGATGTTGTCGGCGATGAAATCCCAATCCCGCTGGGCCAGGAGGTTTTTCAGTCTGCCCGGAAAGAAGAAATCATCTGCGTCGAGGACGGCAAGGATGGGAGACCTGGATTGGGCTATCGCATGATTTCGTGCTGCAGCCGGCCCCTTGTTCACGTCGAAGCTTGTGACCTGCAGACGCCCGGTGCCGTCATCGACGCTGCGGGCCACGTCCGCCGTCCCGTCACTGGAGCCATCATCGATGACAACGACTTCGGCGGCTTCCGGCTGGCTCAGCGCCGACCGGATGGCCCGCGCGATCGTGTTGCCCGCATTTTTCGCGGCGATGACCACGCAGACATTGCTGTCCTGTTCCATGATCGTGCTCCTGTCTGGTTGTTATCCCGAAACTGGGGTCGGTTCGAAACACTCGGCTCTTTGCCAAGACGTAGGTCGATCAGGAGAAGGGCGCAAGCTTTATGCTGCACGTGCGAAGGTTTTATCTCGCGGGACTGGCTACAGGCGGACCGGTAAAAGGGACGGCGACGAGCAGCGATCAGGTGTTGAAATGGCGCGGAGGCGTTTGCACACGGATGGTTTTTGTATCCTTGTCCTCGGCGGTCGATGCGACTGCATTCTGCAGCCGGGCGGCGTTGCGCCTATCCCGATTGGTCCTCGCCACGAGGATCATCACTCCGATAAAATATCCAATCTGGATCAGCACAGCACAGGCGACCGTCTGCCATGCCGTCGTCCAGGCTGAACCGGTCAAGAAGAAAGTGACAGCGGCAAAAACAACCAAGACGCCGATGATGCTCACAAAAACCCTGGGCGCAAACATCAGAACCCCTCCGAGGCTATGTCTTGAACTGCAGCCGGCATGGAAAGATATCCTCTCCTCTTAGGATTTTTTTAACATATCGAACGTGCTTTTCAGATTCAACCGCCCGAACAACACTATGTTCCATCTTGATTAAGTCATTTACCGCATCAATTCTTAGCCGCAGCCTAATTTCATCTTTAGATTGCGAGGCGATGGCAGCATTTTGATGTTATTGCGTGATTGACTGTGGTCATGGCTAACCGGGGGTAACTGCGGAAGGACCACAGCCGAGCGTCCCCGCATCGAGGCGACACAACCAAAGAGGCATGCGCAAATAAGAGCCCCTTTTGGTTGTACTCAAATGAGGTTATTGATCAACTTTTGTTACAAAAATCGTATTTTTCTAATGTACGATAGTGCAGTGCAAAACAATGGTGCGGCGCGAGAAGGATTTTTTGCTTCAGAAAAAACCTGTTCCGATTCCGGACCGTAAAGAGAATATCAATACGAAAGAAAAATCACGTTCGGGTCGTAATTGTATTACGCTTCAGAACTACATTACATTTCCGGTAGATTTCTTGAAAATTCTGGATTTTAACTGCGACTACACGCCGTTATGCAGTCGAATCGTGAATTGGTAGGACCTGTTATATTTTTTAGCTTCGCCGCATTTTGCTCATAAACTGCCTACCTGCTAGATCTTGCCTTTTAAAAACAAAATCCCCCTCTACACTCTCCCCTGCAGTTGATACCCAAAACCCTCCCAAGGGACCCGACCAATCGCCCACCAAAATGGAGTTATCTCCCATGAAGTCTGCGACTCGATCGGCAAGCGTGCCGTATTTCACGACCATCGAAGCCGGGGGACACCGGCCGATAGGGGGAATATCCAAAAGGGGATTCGACATCGTGATGGCGTCTCTGGCGCTCATCGTCTTCAGCCCGCTCTTCCTGATGCTCATTGCGCTGGTGAAGTTTTCGGACGGCGGCCGCGTCTTTTATGGCCATCGCCGCGTCGGGCATAACGGGCGTTTCTTTCATTGCCTGAAGTTTCGGACAATGGCGCCCGACGCGGACCGGATTCTTCAGGAGCACCTGCGGAAAAATCCGAAAGCATACGAGGAATGGCAAGCGACCCGAAAGCTGCAGGATGATCCGCGTGTCACCGCAGTCGGAAGCGTGCTGCGAAAACTCAGCCTCGACGAACTGCCGCAACTGATCAACATTCTGCGTGGTGAAATGAGCGTCGTCGGACCGCGTCCCGTGGTCGAAGACGAACTCGAACTCTACGAAACATCGGCTGTCTTCTACCTGCAGTCACGTCCGGGACTGACCGGCCTCTGGCAGGTCAGCGGACGCAATGACGTCTCGTATGCATCTCGTATCGCTTTCGATACGCATTATGTCACCAACTGGTCGCTGATCAGCGATGTCGTCATCGTCGCCAAGACAATTCCGGCCGTCTGCCTGTCCCGAGGCAGTTATTGAGAGCAGCCGCTTGTCGCGGCTGTTTTCCACCCGGAACGATGCAGTTCCGAAGATTGGGGATTTTCATGAAAATATCTCTCGCCCCGGCAGTTTCCGCCCCAGGCCGCAAGGGTTGGGGCCTGTCTGCAGTCGCGATGCTTCGCATCTCTGTTGCGTCGGCGGTCATTGGCCTGTCAGCCATTCAGGCTGCAGCCGACGATTATGCGCTCGGCGCCATGGACAAATTGCGAATCCGCGTGGCGGAATGGCAAACGGCAGAGGGTGCAGTCCGGGACTGGTCGGCCATCAGCGGCGAATATACCGTTGGCGCTTCCGGCGACATTTCCCTGCCTTTCCTTGGCACAGTACCCGCATCGGGAAAGACGACGGCAGAGATCGCCGATGCAGTGGGTGTGCAGCTCCAGAAACTTTTCGGTCTACCCGACCGGCCATCCGCTTCGGTTGAACTGGCACAATACCGGCCGATCTATCTGGCAGGCGACGTCCAGACGCCCGGAGAATATCCGTTTGCGCCCGACATGACGGTGCTGAAAGCCATCAGCCTCGGAGGAGGGCTTCACCGGTCGGAAAACGGCCAGCGCTTCGCCCGCGATTTCATCAATGCCCAAGGCGATTCGGCAGTGCAGGTCGCCGAGCGCAACCGCCTTCTCATCCGCCGCGCCAGGCTGCAGGCCGAAATAGCGGAAAAGGATGACATTGCAGTGCCGGCGGAATTGAAGAACGCTGTGGATGTCCAGAGCCTCGTCGAAAGCGAAAAGGCGTTGATGGTCTCGCGAGACAAGCGCCTCAAGCTGCAACTGACCGCCCTTGCCGAACTGAAGGCTCTTCTCCAGAGCGAGATAGAATCGCTGGGCAAGAAATCCGCCACCCAGAACCGGCAGTTGACTCTGGTCATGGAAGACAAGGGACGCGTCGATGATCTGGCGGACAAGGGGCTGGCACTCAGCGCCCGGTTGCTTTCGGTCGAGCAACGGATCGCAGACATCCAGGCTTCGGTTCTCGATATCGACACCGCGTCACTGAAAGCCAAGCAGGATGTCAGCAAGGCAAACCAGGACGAGATCACCCTGCGCAATGACTGGAATGCCCAACTCGCGCAGGAACTGCAAAACACCGAGGCGGAACTCGACACGTTGAACCTGAAGCTGGCGACGAGCCGGGACTTGATGACGGAGGCACTTCTCCAATCCGCTGATGCCGCACAAAAGGCAACAGGCGCAGGCGCCGCGGCCGATATCAGCTACGCTCTGGTTCGCCAAGAGGATGGGAAATCGGTCGTCATACCGGCAGACGAGGGCACCCGGGTGCAGCCAGGAGACGTCGTAAAGGTGACGTCCGTCCTCAACACGCAATGAAACGCGCGGGACTCGGAGAGTGGTCGATGATCCCGCGCATCCGCGCCACCGGTCGCGCGGCGTTTAGATCTGGAGTGAAGAGGTTGCCATGATTGATTCATCGACAAAAAAGAATGGTCCCCGCTTCCACGGCGACGCCGACGGCACGGATGCGCAGATCAATCGAAAGCTGACGGAACATCTCAGGAAACACGCGATAAAGGTCACGGCAGGCAATGCGCCTGCCGAACAGGAAGCGAGCAAGGGGATGTCGACCACACTATCATCGCCACTATCCGCCATCCGGTTCCTCGGCACGGCCATCGCGCAGATCATCGGCCTGGTCGCCATTATCGTCCTGATGGCCATCGCCTCGGTCCACGCCCACTTCTACGAAAAGAAGTCGTAGGGCGAAGCCGACCCTGATGCTTTGACACACTTTTCGCGCTGATTCTGACCGCCTCGGGGGGGCAGGTATTTTTTCCAACATGCCGTGAATTGGACGTTCTGAACACGGCGGCGTTCTGTTGACGGCGGCTGCCAGAGTTTGAGCAGAAGAGAGAAGTATTGCGGAAAGCTTTGATTTTGCTGCTGATTCCGCCATGGCGCGTTCAGTGTTGCGCAGGAAACTGTCTCGCGGCCCGAGTGCTCACCTTCTTTACAGAACTGCGCAAATGCACGGTCGCGATGGAGGCCTGTGCTACAACGCATTATTGGGCGCGTGAGATCGGCAAACTTGGCCGCGATGTTCGCTTGATCCCGCCGAGAGGCTGCGAAACCTCCGCAGCCGGATAGCCTCGCCCCGTGATCTGGCGCGCAGCGTCACGCTTAAATTCTTCGGTGAAATTCGATTTGCTCATGATGCTCTTCCTGCCTCAAAATTAGGAAAGAAGGCGTCTACAAATCTCGGGGCCAGAGGCAGTGGCCGGTCACTTCAAAAAGAACGCGCCACCTGTCGAACTCCTTTCCGGAAGCGAGGCGCACGACGCTTGGTTTCGCGCTAAGATGCTTGAGGCGCTGAACGATACTCGACCGGACATCTCGCACGATGAAGTGGAGGGACATTTCGCGAAACGTCGAGCGGCAGCTCGACTTAAAGCGGATGTGTCCAGATAGTGAAGCTTACCTAGTCTGATTTCGCGTTATCTGATCGCGACGCCGTCTTCACATATATCGAGGCAGATAATCCTTCAGCCACCATCTTGATTGACGAGCGGATCGTGGCCGCTGTTCGCCGCTTGATTGTTTTTCCCGCGAGCGACCGCATTGGCAGAATGGCTGGTACGCGCGAGCTTGTGATCAACGGGACGCCATACATCGTGGCGTATACCGTTAACGGAACAACTGTTCGCATTCTTCGCGTCCTTCATGGCGCGCAGGAATGGCCAGACTCTTTGCCGACCAGCTAACTTGTCTCGTATCAGTGGGCGGTGGTTCGATCCACTTCACGTGGGCCAGTTTCCGACGCGAAACGAGAGAGGGTGTCCGGCCCTGATGGAACGTACAGTCCGGCGGGGCGCCACTCTGAGAAAGCCAACGCCGGTTCAACAAACCTGATTTCTCGCAGTTTACGGCTCCAAGGGAACGTCGCTCCGACCTGTGTTCATTGTCCGCGAGAAGCCAGTCCTTTATCGAACCAATATTGCCCTGAAGTCGTTGACGTTAGTTCCTGTGGGACCAGTCACGAGCAGCTCGTTGATGCTGTCGAACGCGGTCCAGGTATTGTTCTGTGTGAGCATTGCCTTGGCGTCGGTGTCGGCTTTGCGCATGCGTTCGATCGTGCCGCCATCGGCAAAGGCGCCGGCATTGTCTTCCGATCCATCGATCCCGTCCGTGTCAGCGGCGATTGCGTGAATTCCGTCAAAGCCGTTGATGCCGAGCGCGAAGGAGAGGAGAAATTCGCTGTTCCGGCCCCCTTTGCCCTTTGCCCGTAGTGTGACGGTGGTTTCCCCGCCGGACAGGAGGAGCACCGGTTTGCGGAAGGGCCTGTTGCGGGTAGCGATCTCGCGGGCGATGGCGGCGTGTACGCTGGCAACATCGCGGGATTCCCCCTCGACAGAATCGGAAAGGATGAGGGCTTCGATACCATGCCTGCGGGCTTCGGCTGCCGCCGCTTCGAGCGATACGGCGGCGGAGGCAACAACGAAGGTTTCGTTTGTCCGGAAGCGTGGATCGTCGGGCTTCAAGCTATCCGCAAAATCCGAGTTGAGATGTGCCATCACCGCATCGGGAAGGGGAATGCCGTAGGCATTGATCAGGCCGAGCGCATCGCGTCGGCTTGCGTGATCGGCCACGGTAGGGCCGGAGGCGACGAAGGCCGGGTTGTCGCCGGGTATGTCCGAGATCAGGAAGGATACGACTTTTGCCGGGTGCGCGGCTGCCGCCAGGCGACCTCCCTTTATGGTCGAGATATGTTTTCGGATCGTGTTCATGGCCGAGATCGGCGCGCCCGAGACGAGAAGCGCCTCGTTGACGGCGACTTCATCGGTAAGCGTCAGGCCGGTGGCTGGCGAAGGCAAGAGGGCGGAGCCGCCGCCGGAAATCAGCGCGATCACGAGATCGTCCTCGGTAAGCCCTTTGACCGTCTCCAACAGCCGGCGCGAGGCGATAAGCCCAGCCGCATCCGGGACAGGATGGGACGCCTCGATGATCTCGATCTGACGGCATGGTGCGCCGAACCCGTAGCGGGTGACGACAACGCCTTCGAGCGGCCCGTCCCAAAGATTTTCCAGCACCGCAGCCATCTGCGCGGAGGCCTTGCCGGCGCCGACAACGATGGTGCGCCCTTTCGGCTTTTTCGGCAGGTTCGCCCGCATGCCGTGGGTCGGATCGGCCGCCTTTACCGCAGCATCGAAGGTGGCGCGCAGCAAGGCGCGGGGATCAATGTCTTGCACCGGCGGTCTCCGTATTCAGCGGGTGGCGCGGATCAAATCCGCCGCCTTTTCAGCGATCATGACCGTTGCGGCGTTGGTGTTCGAGGAGATGAGACGCGGCATGATGGAGCTGTCACAGACGCGCAGGCCCTCGATGCCGCGGACACGAAGATGCGGATCGACCACGGCATCCGGATTGTCGGCAGCGCCCATGCGGCAGGTGCCGACGGGATGATAGGCCGAGCGGCCGTGCTCGCGCGCGAAACTCTTTGCTTGTTCGCGATTTTTGACCTGCGCGCCCGGCAGATGTTCGCGCCGGATGTAGGGTTTGAAGGCCGGCTGCGAGAGAATGTCCTGGCTGATGAGGATACCATCGGCGGCGCGCTCGAGATCATAGGGTTCCGCATACGGATTGGGGTCAATGAGCGGCGCGTCGGTCGCATTGGCAGTGCGAAGGGTGACGCTGCCGCGCGAACGCGGCCTGACCGGATAGGAATTCAGCGTGCAGCCATTGCCGCCCGGGACGCTGCCGATGCCTTCCTCGACGCCCGCGCCCGGCAGGAAATGGAACTGGATATCGGGTGTCTTTTCGTTGCGATCGCCCCACCAGAAGGCGCCGGCCTCGACGATGTTGGACGCGACCGGCCCCTTGCCGAACAGCATGTACTCGAGCCCTGCCATCGCCTGCCAGTGCAGCTTCTTGTAGCGGTCAATGCCATGGGACCCGGAAAGTTCGGCGAGTACGTCGACGTCCATATGGTCCTGCAGGTTCTGGCCGACCCCATTCAATGCGTGAACGACATCAACGCCGACCGACCGCAGATGATCCGCGGGACCAATGCCCGACAGCATCAGCAGCTTCGGTGAGCCGATGGCACCGGAGGTGACGATCACCTCGCGGTCGGCGCGTAGGGTAACCGGCCGGCCGCCTTCTATGATTTCCACGCCGATGGCACGTCCATTTTCAATGACGATACGATTGACCATGACATCCGTGCGCAATGTCAGGTTCTTGCGGGAAAGAGCGGGCTTCAGATAACCGGTCGCCGTGCTGCTGCGCTTACCGTTTTTCGTTGTCGCCTGATAGAAACCCGTACCCTCTTGGCGGCCGCTATTGAAATCACCGTTATAGGGAAGTCCGGCTTCCTGCGCGGCACGGACGAACACGCGTGTCAGTGGATGCGGCGTCGTGGAGCTGACACCGAGCGGTCCTTCGGTGCCGTGATGCGGTCCGCCGAGGGAATCATTGCCTTCCGACCGGCGGAAATACGGTGAGACGTCGGCGTAGGACCAGCCCTCACAACCGTCTTCGATTGCCCATGTATCGTAATCCTCCGGGCAGCCGCGGGTGAAGACCTGCGCATTGATGGAACTGCCGCCGCCGAGTACGCGGGCTTGCGGATAGACCATCTTGCGACCGCCGATCGCGCGGCCTGGCGCGGTCTCGTAACCCCAGATCAGTGGTCCGGCCGTCATCTTGAAGAAGCCGACGGGCAGGTGAATGTAGAAATTCGTGTCCTTCGGGCCTGCCTCCAGCAGGGTGACGGTGACGGACGAATCTTCGGTCAGGCGCGCGGCAAGCACGCATCCGGCAGAGCCGGCGCCGATCACGATGTAGTCGGGCATTTCATTCCTCCACTGCGAGATTCTCAGCGTTTTTCGGGCGGCTTCGCATCTCTTCGGCACGCACCATCTCAAGTCCCTTGTGCGGCGTCAAGAGAAAGGGTATGGTTATCGTGTTGAAGGGTTGTCGTACAAATTACGGAGGGCGCGACTTCCTTTTCTGACCTGTTCCCGCAGCCGCAAGGAGCTGCCGAACCGCTGTTTTTTGGATTTCAACGGGAGGATCGAGAATGAAAGACGGAAAGACCCTGATGAATTTCGGCGCGATGAACCGCCGCACGCTGATGATCGGTGCTGCGACCGGTCTCGCCGTTTCCGCCATGCCGAAACGCCTGTTCGCGCAGGCAGCTCCGACGCTGGTCACTTCGATCCGCTCGTTGTCCAACCCATACCATGCAGTCTGGAAGACGGGTGCCGAAGCCTATGCCAAGTTCGCTGGGCTGGAGCATGTGACACTCGTTTCCGAGGGTAACAGTGAAAAGGGCATAGCCGACATCAAGGCGATGCTCGCCAAGACAGGCGGCAACATGGTGTTGAACTCCGACCCGAACGACACGCCGGATGCGCGGCCGATCGTCGAGGCCTGCAAGGCGGCCGGTGCCTATGTCGTCACCCAGTGGAACAAGCCGGCTGACCTGCATCCTGCGGACTTCAACCCCAACTATGTTTCGCACATCGAGTTCGACGGTGTCTCCAGCGGCCAGCAGATTGCAGATATCCTGTTCAAGGCGATCGGTGGTTCCGGTGGCATCATCGCTCTCGGGGGTCAGATTTCCAACACGGCAGCCATCGAGCGCAAGAAGGGCCTGGAGGCAGCACTTGCCGCCAATCCGAATATCAAGCTGCTCGATTTCCAGGTCGCCAACTGGAAGTCGACCGAAGCCTTCGACCTGACCAGCAACCTGCTCACCCGCTTCGGCGACGAGATCAAGGGTATCTGGGCCGCAAACGACGACATGGGCGTCGGTGCGCTCGAGGCGCTGCGTGGCGAAGGCCTTGCCGGCAAGATTCCGGTCGTCGGGATCGACGGCATCAAGGCTGCAGTTGACGCGGTCCGCACGGGCGAATTCGCCGCCACGATCACGTCGGATCCGTTCTGGCAGGGCGGCATTGGTCTGGCGCTCGGCTACAACGCGCTGATGAAGAAGTTCGATCCTGCATCCGAACCGCCGGAACATCGCGAGTTCTACGGCAAGGTGGTTTCGATCACCAAGGACAATGTCGAGGAATATTACAAGACCAATGTCGAAGCCCAGCCGACGCTCGACTGGAACGATCTGTGGGGCCGTGTCGTCGGCCAGATCAGAACGTAAGTCTCTCTTTACGGGATGACCGGTGCGGCCTTGGCCGCGAACCTTTGCCGGCAGCGGAAGCCTTCCGCTGCCGGCGTTTCGGCCCGGATGCGGAGTATTTCTTTTGTCGATCAATTCTGAAACCATGAAGCCCGTCACCAACCTGGAGCGGACATCAGCTATGCATGCTGCCTTTTCGCGTTTTTTCCAAGGAGAGGGCGCGCGCAGGCTGCGTACGTTCGCACCTCTTATCGTGCTGATCGTCCTGTGCATCTTGATCACGCTGGCTAATCCGAATTTCATCGAGCCGCGCAATCTTATTCGCATCGCCAATTCCTCGGCCGTGCCATTGACGCTCGCCATGGGCATGACCTTCATCATCCTGATGGGCAGTATCGATCTTTCGGTGGAAGGCGCGCTGTCTGTCGCCGCCATGGTGCTGGTGCTGCTTGCGAGCAATGACGCCAACACCAATGAATATGGCTGGCTCGCCGTTATTGCCGCGATTGCCGCAAGCACACTGATCGGGCTGATGAACGGTATCATCCAGACGGTTCTGCGCATTCCCTCCTTTATGGCGACGCTCGGGGTCTGGTTCATCGGGCTCGGGACGTCCGTTTACATGCTCGGTGGCTCAGCCGTGCGGTTGATGGATAATTCCATCCGCTCGCTTGCGTTGGAGCGATTTCTCGGCTTCCCCTTTGCGGTCTGGGTTGCCCTGGCGGCATTCGGCCTGGCCGTCATCATCCAGTATCACACCCGCCTCGGCCGCCATATCCTGGCGATCGGCGGCGGCGAGGACGTGGCTGAACTGTCGGGCGTGAACCTCAAGCGTGTTCGCATTACGGCCTTTGCAGTCGCTGGCTTTTTCTTCGGCATTGCCGGTGTGCTTGCCGCTGCGCAACTTGGCCAATCGAATGCTGTCATTGCCGACGGACGCTTGTTCGCCGCCGTGACGGCCGTTGTCGTCGGTGGAACCGCGCTCACCGGTGGCGAAGGTGGCGTGCTCAATACGCTGGTTGGCGTCCTGATCGTGACCGTGCTTGCCAATGGCATGGTCCTGCTCGGCATCTCGCCCTACATCCAGCAGACGGTGCAGGGCCTGATGATCATCGCCGCCGTCGCGCTGTCGCTCGACCGTCTCCGTCTCAAGATCGTGAAGTGAGCGGCCATGCTGACAGTCAACGGAATTTCGAAATCCTTCCTGGGCGTCAAGGCTCTAAAAAACGTCTCGCTGGAGATTCGCCCCAACGAGGTGATCGGCCTGATCGGAGAAAACGGCGCCGGCAAATCGACGCTGATGCGTACGCTTGCTGGAACGCTGCAGCCGGATTCCGGCACGATGACGCTGGACGGAGAACGGTTGCGCCTGCGCAGCACCAGCGATGCCGCCGTCCATGGCATCGGTATGGTGTTCCAGGAACAATCGCTTTTGCTCAATATGTCCGTCGCCGAAAACATCTATCTCGGACAGGAACATCAGTTCACCCGCTTCGGCATCGTCAACTGGCGGGCGATGCGGGAGGCCGCGCGCAGGCAACTCGGCAAGATCGGCGTCGATATCGACGTGACGACGCGGACCTCGGAGCTGTCTTTCGCGGCCCGCCAGATGGTGGAACTCGCCAAGGCGCTGACGCTGGAGGAGAGCGTTTCGCGGCCATTGGTAATTTTGCTCGACGAGCCAACCTCGGTGCTGACCGCATCCGATATCGACGTGCTGTTCGAGCGTGTGCGGGCCTTGAAGAAGCGTGCCAGCTTCGTCTTCGTCTCGCACCGGCTCGACGAGGTCCTGCGCATTTCCGACCGGGTCTATACGATGAAGGACGGAGAGGTCGTCGCCGAACACCGGGCAAGTGAGGTTACCGGCCCGCAATTGCACGAGATCATGGTCGGCCGCGGGCTGCAGACCGAATACTACAAGGAGCCGCGGCAGGTGCCGCCCGGGCCGGAGGTGATCCTCGAAGCCAATGGGCTTGGCGTGAAGGGCGCGTTCCATGGAGTCGATTTCAAAATCCATGCCGGCGAAATTGTCGGCATAGCCGGCGTTGTCGGCTCGGGGCGTGAGGAAATCAGCCGCACGCTCGGTGGTTTCCTGCCGCAGACGGAAGGTACGCTGAAGATCAAGGGCGAGGCCGTGCGGCTCACCACACCTGAACAGGCGGTGCGCAAGAGCATCGGCTACATCCCGCGCGAGCGCAGGATCGAGGGGCTGGTGATGTTTCTTTCGATTGCAGAGAATATCACGCTCGCCGACCTTTCGACCGTGATGCGCAATGGCCGGATCGATTATGTCGCGGAACGGCGCCTTGCCACGGAGTGGATACGCAAGCTGCGCATCAAGGCACCCGGTCCCGATATCGCCTGCCGCAAGCTTTCAGGCGGCAACCAGCAGAAGGTCGTCCTCGCCCGCTGGATGACGGCCGGCTCACGCGTTCTGATCCTCGATCACCCCACGCGCGGCCTCGATGTCGGCGCCAAGGAGGAGGTCTACGAACTCGTGCGCGATCTCTCGGCCCAAGGGATCGCCATCCTTCTTCTGTCCGACACACTGGAGGAAACGATCGGTCTTTCCCATCGCGTGCTGGTCATGAAGGACGGCGAAGTGACGGCTCGCTTCGAGGCTGCTCCCGGCAACAAGCCGGACCAGGTGGAACTCGTACGGGAAATGGTGTGAGGAGAGGGCCATGAAGAAATTATCCAATATGTTCGCGGCCGGCTGGGTTCAGGGCGCGATTCCACCGGCCTTGCTGGTCCTTCTGATTATCGTCGTGGAGATCGGCTCGCCCGGCTTTCTGACCGGCGAGACACTGGGGCTTCTGCTCGGCAACACTGCCGTGCTCTTCATCCTCGCGACCGGCGTGACCTTCGTCATCCTGATTGGCGGCATTGATCTTTCCATTCAGGCGGTCGCCTCGCTTGCCAGCGTCATCCTCGCACAATTGCTGCCCTCGATCGGGCCGCTCGCCTTTCCAGTCGCCATCGCCTCTGGTCTTGTCTTCGGTATCCTGAGCGGTGTCGTGCATGTTCGCCTGCGGGTGCCGTCCTTTGTCGCCACGCTTGCGACCGGTGGTGTGGTCGCCGGTATGGCGCTGCTGTTCGCGCAGGGTCGCGCCATCACCATCGAGGAAGGTGGTCGGCTCAGCACGACCTGGATCAACGGAACCGTCGTTGGCGTACCTGTCGTCGCCATCCTTGCCGCCATCGTCGGCCTGATCAGTTTCATGGCGCTACGTTACACCCGCTTCGGACGTCACAGCCTGGCGGTTGGAGCCGGCGAACCGGCCGCTTTGGCCGCCGGTATCAACGTCGATCGCACAAAGATCATCGCCTTTGCCATTTCCGGTACGCTGGCCGCCATTGCCGGCGTCATCCTAGCCGCCAGGCTGTCGAGCGGCTCGCCGAGCCTTGCCAACCAGCTCCTGCTTCCCGCGATCGCGGCCGTCATCGTTGGTGGAACGGCCATTACCGGCGGGCTTGGCGGTGTTGCGCGCACAGCTGTCGGCGCGCTGATAATCTCGATCGTGCGGATCGGCATGACTTTCGTCGGCGTCAATATCTTTGCGGAAAACGTGGTGTTCGGTGCGGTTCTCATCATCGCGGTCGCCATCACCATCGATCGCAGCAAGATTCCCGTGATCAAATGAGAACCGAGCTTCCTCCCAGGGATGTCTACAGCATCGGAAAAAGGAACCGCGCCCGGCGGCGCGGTTCCAGAAGTCAGGGCTCAGGACATCGTATCGAGATCGATCAGTTCGATCTTGTAACCGTCCGGATCCTCGATGAAGGCGATATGGGTCGTACCATGCAGCATCGGGCCGGGCGGGCGCGGAATACGGGCGCCCTGCTTTTCGAGTTCGGCGCAGACGGCGTAAATATCGCGCACGCCAAGGGCGAGGTGGCCGAAGCCAGTGCCGAGTTCGTAACGCTCCTCGCGACCCCAGTTATAGGTAAGTTCGATGACGGTGTCAGTCTCTTCGGGGCCGTAGCCGACGAAGGCGTTGGTGAACTTGCCGCCCGGATAGTCGTCCCGGCGCAGAAGGGTCATGCCCAGAAGCTCGGTATAGAACTTGATCGAGACATCGAGATCAAAGACTCGGATCATCACATGCATGTTGCGGAAGCGGCTTTCGGCGTCCATCGGATCACTCCTCCATTAAGATATGGTTTTCATTCTGATTTTCGAAAACAGGGCTGTGCGAAACATGATGCTGCCCTTGATGTTCATTATCAGTGTTGTATGATAACCATGCAACTGGCGTCGTTGTCCAGTCGTTTTCCGCAGACACCGGAGGCCGTTTGATGGACGCCGTCACCCTACCACGCGAACACATGCTGGCGATCTTGAGGGAGGCGCTTCCAGATGGCATCCTGTTGACCGGCGCCGATGAGATGGAGCGCTACACGCGTGACTGGTCCGGCGACCATTTCGGCCTGCCGCTTGCCGTTGCGCGCCCGCGTTCTGTCGATGAGGTCTCTGCGCTGATGCGCTGTTGCAGCCTCCATGGTGTTCCGGTCGTACCCCAGGGCGGGCTGACGGGGCTCGTCGGTGCGGCGGTTGCTGCGCCCGGAGGCGGTGAGGTGGTCATATCACTGGAACGGATGAACCGGCTGCGTTCCATCAGTGCCATCGACTTCGCCATGGTGGTCGAGGCTGGCTGTATTCTGGAGGAGGCCAAGCGTTACGCCGAGGCGGAAGATTGCATCCTGCCGATCACCTTCGGCGCGCAGGGAAGCTGCCGCATCGGTGGCAATGTCGCCACCAATGCCGGAGGCTTCAACGTGCTGCGCTACGGCATGACTCGCGATCTCGTGCTCGGGCTGGAAGTGGTGCTGGCCGACGGCCGTGTCTGGAACGGCCTGAAACTGCTGCGCAAGGACAATCGCGGCTACGACCTGAAGCAACTCTTCATCGGCAGCGAAGGCACGCTCGGCATCGTGACTGCCGTTTCGCTGAAACTGTTCCCGAAGCCGACGCAGGTGGAGACGGCGCTTGTCGGCCTGCGCTCCGTGGAAGATGCCATGGCGCTCTATGCGCGGGCACGACGGGAATGCAGCGATCTTCTGACAGCTTTCGAGCTGATCCTGCGTGGCGGCATCGAGATTGCGCTTGGCGCCCGCAGCGGTCTGCGCGATCCCCTTTCTGAAGTCTGCCCGGTCTACGTGTTGATCGAGGCGTCCGCAGGCGGACGTGTCGATTTACGCGCCATCCTGCAGGATTTCCTGATCAGCGCCGAGGACCTCGTCGTCGATGGCGTCGTGGCCTCCAGCCGGGCGCAGGGCGACCAGCTCTGGCTGCTCAGGGAGCTCATGGTGGAGGCGCAGGGGCGTGGCGGTCGCTATCTGCGCACCGACGTCTCGGTGCCGATCTCGACCCTTTCGGGCTTCGTGGAAGATGCGCTGGCAGCGCTTTCGAAAAGCCATCCGCATGCTCTGCCTGTGACCTATGGTCATGTCGGCGACGGAAATATTCATCTGAACGTGGTGCCGCCAGTCGGCATGGGCGCTGGCGAGATCGACTCGCTCTTCCATGAGACCGAAGAAGTCATCTTCGAAGTGGTCGACAGGTATGGCGGCTCGCTCAGTGCCGAACACGGCATCGGCAAGGTGAAGCAGAATGCATTCCTCAAGCGCATAGACGAAGTTTCGCTTGATCTTGCCGGCAGGATCAAGGATGCCCTCGACCCCGGCGCGATCATGAGCCGGGGACGGATTTTCCTGCCGCGCGCGGCAGATTCAGGAAGCAGGTGAGCGATGATGTTGAAACTCGACAAGGTCAACCGGGGACCCCATCTCTCGACGCTGGTCGCAAGCTCCATAACTCGCGAGATCGCCCAGGGGCGCCTTAAACCGGGTGACCAGTTGCCGACCGAGCAGGCGCTGGCGCAGACATTCGGCGTGAGCCGCAACGTGGTGCGAGAGGCGATCGCGAGGCTGCGCTCGGAGGGTCGTATCTGGTCGCAGCAGGGCAGGGGTGCCTTCGTCGCCGATGTTCCGAATTCCACCGTACTGACCATCGATCACGATGCCCTGCATCCGGCCGAAGCTTTCCGCAATCTTTTCGAAATACGCGGAATTCTGGAAGTGCAGATCGCGGCACTGGCGGCGGAGCGGCGCACCGAGACCGACCTGCAGGCCATGCGCGAGGCGCTGGCGACCATGGCAGCGGCGCCCTACGGCAGCGTGACCTGGCTGAAGACGGATCTCGAATTTCACAGGACGGTCGCCGCCGCTACCCAGAACACCTATATGGCGCCGTTCCTGATGTTCGCCTCCGAACGTGTACGCGACAGTATCCTCGCCTCTGGCAACCAGCGACGCTCAGATGACCTCGCCAGCATCACACTTGGCGAACACCAGCAGATCCTCGATGCCATCGAGGCAGGGGATCCCGTGGCGGCCCACAAGGCCATGCATCTGCATCTGGCGGGTGCTGCGCAGCGTGTCGGGCTGCCTCCGGCTTCCGACGCAAGCCAATCAGTTCCGGGTGATGACGACCCGGCGTTACAGAAGACATCCAGGGATATCCAGAAATGACAGGCAGACTTGACGGAAAGACGGCGGTCGTAACGGCTGCCGGGCAGGGCATGGGGCGTGCGGCGGTTCTAGCTTTCGCGCGGGAGGGCGCAAGAACCATCGCGACAGACATCGATGCATCGAAACTCACAGGGCTCGAAGATTTGCCGGGTGTCACGATCCGCGCACTTGACGTACTGGATCAAAAGGCGATCACGCAGTTTGCCAGCGAGATCAAGGCGCCGGACATCCTGTTCAATTGTGCCGGCTATGTCCACAATGGCTCGATCCTCGATTGCGATGAGGATGCTTTCGATTTTTCGGTCAATCTCAATGTTCGCGCCATGTATCGGATGATCAAGGCCTTTTTGCCGGGCATGCTCGACAATGGCGGTGCCTCCATCATCAACATGGCTTCGGTCGCTTCCACCGTCATTGCCGCGCCGAACCGTTTCATCTACGGCACGACCAAGGCGGCGGTCATCGGCATGACCAAGTCCGTCGCGGTCGACTACGTTGCCAAGGGCATCCGCGCCAATGCGATTTGCCCGGGCACGGTGGAAAGCCCCTCATTGCAAGATCGCATGCGTGCCACAGGCGATTACGACGCTGCCCGCGCGGCCTTCATCGCCCGCCAGCCCATGGGCCGGCTTGGCACTGCCGAGGAGGTTGCCGAGCTCGTTGTCTTCCTTGCCAGCAATGAATCGGCCTTCATGACCGGCAATGCCATCGTCGTCGATGGCGGCTGGTCCAACGCCTGATCATCCGTTTCTTCAGTTACAGGACATTTTTTCCATGAAGCTTCTTCGCTATGGCCAGCCGGGCGCCGAAAAGCCCGCACTTCTCGATGCCGATGGCAAGGTGCGCGATCTTTCGGGCCATGTCGCCGATATCGCCGGTTCGGTACTCACGAGCGAGGGCATTGCCGCGCTTGCCGCAATCGACCCGAAGAGCCTGCCGCTGGTTGACAATCCGGGTCGGCTCGGCCCTTGCGTCGGGCGTGTCGGCAAGTTCATCTGTGTCGGCCTGAACTATGCCGACCATGCCGCCGAAACCGGTGCCAAAATCCCGGAAGAACCGATCCTGTTCATGAAGGCGACGAGCGCGATCACCGGACCGAACGACAACGTCATCATCCCGCGCAACTCGAAGAAGACCGACTGGGAAGTCGAGCTTGGTATCGTGATAGGCGACGAGGCGCGGTATGTCACCGAGGCAGATGCGATGAAGCATGTCGCAGGCTATTGCCTGATCAACGACGTCTCCGAGCGCGCCTTCCAGGCCGAGCGTGGCGGGCAGTGGACCAAGGGCAAATCGGCCGACAGCTTCGGCCCGATCGGCCCCTGGGTCGTGACCCGTGACGAGATCGCCGATCCGCAGAACCTCAAGATGTGGCTGACCGTGGACGGCGTTTCCCGCCAGAACGGCTCGAGCAAGACGATGATCTTCGGCGTCGTCTTCCTCGTGCACTATATCTCGCAGTTCATGAGCTTGCAGCCGGGCGATATCATCTCCACCGGCACGCCCCCCGGCGTTGGCCTCGGCATCAAGCCGGAGCCCGTTTTCCTCCACGCCGGCCAGACCATTCGTCTCGGAATTGAAGGGCTTGGCGAACAGCAGCAATTGACGGTGGATGCCACCTGATACACCGACCGTGCGCCCCATTCTCGATCAAAGCCGGGGATGGGGCAGTTGGTTGGGGCAGAGTTTCCAGAGAGTGGCCTGAACCTCAAATGCTGTCGATGTCCCGCCAGAAGGCATCCGGGATCGCATTGCTTGACCATTTGAGATTCTGCGCGATCCGTTCAGGTCGGCTCATGCCGAGCACGGCTGCGGAGACCAGCGGGTTCCGGAACGGAAACTGGATCGCTGCTGCTTGCATTGGCACGCTATGGGCTTCGCAGATTCGCTCGATCGCCTGCGCGCGGGCGATGATGGCGGCAGGTGGGGCGCCGTAATCGTAGGTCGCGGCGCTCGCTTCCGGTCCCGTTGCCAGAATGCCGGAATTGAAGACGCCGGCGACAACGATTTCCGTCCCCGCCTTTTTCGCAGCCGGAAACAGGTCGTTCGCGGCGCTGTGATCGAGGAGCGTATAGCGCCCGGCGATCATCACCGCATCGAAATCACCTGCCTCGACGAAGCGCCTTGCGACGTCGCTCTCGTTGACGCCGACCCCGATTGCCCTGACGTGACCGGCCTTGCGCAGATCGTCCAATGCCCGGTAGGCACCCTCCATTGCCTCCCCGAAACGGCGTTCGTAATCATCGCCATGGGTAAACCGGTCTACATCATGGATGTAGACCAGATCGAAATCCGGGAAGCCGAGCCGGTTGGCCGATTGCTCCAGTGAGCGCAGTGTGCCGTCATAGCTGTAGTCAAACACCGGTTTCAGTCGGAGCGGCGAGGCCCAGAGGCCATAATCCACGGCCTCACCGCGCGGTGGCACCATGTATCGCCCGACCTTGGTCGAGACGGTGATGGTGTCACGCGGTACGGTGCGCAGATATTGCCCGAGCCTAAGTTCACTGAGGCCATGCCCGTAAAGCGGTGCGGTGTCGAAGTAGCGGAGGCCCGCCTCGTAGGCCGTGGCTAGCACCTGCCGCGCCGCCTCTTCCGAGACGTCCCGATAAAGCGTGCCGATACCGCTTGCACCGAACCCGAGACGCGATGCGAACGTAATTTTTTGCCTGTCATCGCAGTTCACCCGGCCTGACGGCCGGTGAATTCCGGCAGCTGGTAAGCCTCGATGGCATTCCCACCAAAGATCTTGTCGAGATCGCTTTCATGGAGCCCTTTTAGGCAGTCGCGCAGCGCACCGACAACGCGGTCATAACTAGCGGCGACAAGGCAAACCGGCCAGTCCGTGCCGAACATGCAGTGATCGACACCGAAAATATCGAGCACTTCGTTGACATAGGGCTTCAGGTCTTCCGGCGTCCAGTTCTGCCAGTCGGCCTCCGTTACCATGCCTGACAGCTTGCACCAGACGTGATCCCGTTCCGCGCGGAAGCCCCGCATCAGCCTTGCCCAATCGTCGAATTCACCATCGCGAATGTTAGGCTTGGAGATGTGGTCGAGTACGAAGCGCATGTTCGGGAAGGCTTCGACGGTACGCACGCAGGACGGAAGCTGGGGCAGGTTCGGCACGAGATCGTAGACCAACCCGGCGGCCTCGACGGCCTTCAGGCCACGGCGGGCATCGTCGCGCAGAAGCCAGTTCGGATCGCTTTCCGTCTGGATAAGGTGGCGCACCCCGACCAGCCATTTCCCTTCCGGGCTCGCTTTCAGCGCAGCAAGGGTTTCACCGACGGCGGGATCGGTGAGATCGACCCAGCCGACGACACCGGCGACGAAATCCGTCGCTTCGGCCGTCTTGATGAAATCCCAGGTCTCGCCGAGATCGTTCCAGGTCTGGACCAGAACGGTTCCGGTTACCCTGTTGGCCTCCAGCGACGGCCTGAGATCGGCCGGCTCGAAAACCCGGTTGATCGGCTCGAAGGGGCCGCTGAGCCAGCCGTAATCGCCGCCGCTTTTAGGGTCCCAGAAATGATGATGTGAATCAATGATCGGTGTGGGCATGGTGTTGTCTCTCGATTGTCAGCTTCGCGATCGATCCGGCGCTCACCAGCGTTGATGAACGTATTTGCGGATGTCCTCGTCGTAGATCCGCGCGATTTCCTGCATGACATCGGCCGGCAGCGGTGGCAGCGCGGCGGCCTCGGCGTTGGACTGGGCCTGCGCCGGATTGCGTGCGCCTGGAATGGCGACGGTCACGGCATCGAACATCAGGATCCAGCGCAGGGCGAACTTGGCCATGGTCGTATCGCCCGAGACCAGCGGCCGAATCCGCTCCACCGCATCGAGACCCACTTCGTAGGGAACGCCCGAGAAAGTCTCACCGACATCGAAGGCCTCGCCGTTGCGGTTGAACAGGCGATGGTCGGTGGTTTCGAATTTGGTATCACGTTTGAACTTGCCGGAGAGCAAACCACTCGCCAGCGGGACACGAGCGATGATCGCCACGTTCTTTTCCTGCGCGATCTTGAAGAAACGTTCGGCCGGACGTTGCCGGAAGGCGTTGAAGATGATCTGGACGCTGACAACGCCGGGATATTCGATCGCCTTTAGCGCTTCCTCGACGCGCTCGACGCTGACGCCGTAATTGCGGATCTTGCCCTGCTCGACCAGACGGTCGAGCCGCTCGAACACTTCCGGATGGTAGTAGAGGTCGGTGAGCGGGCAATGGAGTTGCACGAGGTCGAGCGTGTCGGTCTCCAGGTTTTTCAGGCTGCGATCGATATAGGCCGTCAGGTTTTCGGCGCTGTAACCGGCCACCGTCTGTTCCGGCAGGCGACGTCCTGCCTTTGTGGCTATGAAGGGCCGTTCGCCGCCGCGCTCCTTCATTGCCTTCGCGATCAGTCGCTCGGAATGGCCGTCCCCATACACATCGGCAGTGTCGATAAACGTGACGCCACTATCCAGCGCCGCATGCAACGCCTTGATGGCATCGTCGTCATTGACCTCTCCCCAGGCAGCGCCGATGGCCCAGGCGCCGAAGCCGATTTCACTGATATTCCTGCCGGTGCGGCCGAATGGTCTTGATCGCATTTCTCTCTCCCTTCGTGTTTCGAGCCGGCTTTCTGCCGGACGAATGCCAAATCTCTCTCGCTTGACATCCTATACCCATAGGATTATCAGAAAACAGGGTTGTACGACAACCCGGTAAGGCTGCAAAACTTTCATCGGGAGGATGAAACAGTGAAAAGCAATCTATTGAGGGGCGCCGCACTGGCGCTGTGCCTTGGCGCGCCCGCACTTCCGGCGCTTGCCCAGGATGCAGGAGATACAGTCAAGATCGGCGTTGTCGCAGCAGAGTCGGGTGCATTCGTTTCCGCCGGGCACACGCTTCCGGCCGGCGTCGGCCTCGCTGTCAAGCAGATCAACGACGCCGGCGGCATCAATGTCGGCGGCAAGAACTACAAGCTCGAAATGGTCAAGCGCGACGACCGCACCGATATCGCGACCGCGATTGCGGCAACCCAGGAACTGGTGCGCGACGAAAAGGTCGCCGCGATCTTCGGTTCTGAATCCCACGATTTCACGCTGGCCATGGCGAAGATCACCCAGCCGGCAAAGATCATGCATTTCGCCGGCAATTCCACGCTCGGCAAGGTGCTGACGCCTGAAGCCGTCAAGGCAGGCGGTGAAAACCACTATCTGTTCCAGTCGGAGCCACAGGAATTCCAGCGCTCGGGTTCCACCGCGCGCGGCGTGCTGAGCCTGCTCGAGCCATTGCTCGGCGCCAAGCCGAAGAAGTCGGTCCTCGTGGTCGGCAATGATGCGACCGGCCAGTTCCTGTCGTCCTTCTACATCACGGCCCTGAAGGCCGAAGGACAGGACGTCCCGGACATCATCTTCTACCCGCCGGAAACCACGGACTTCTCGCCGTTCCTGACCAAGGCCAAGAGCTTCGAGCCTGACGTCATCCACTTCTGGTACAATGGCGACTCGACGCTGACGGCATTGCCGCAGGCGCTGGAACTCGGTGCCGCCAAGAGCTACTTCCTGTTCGGCGTCGATCCCGGCATCTGGAAGGAACGCGGCCTGACGGCGGATGTGCCGGTTGCCATGAGCTGCGTGCCGATCTGCTGGGGCGCATCGTCCAACCCGAACTCGAAGCCCTATTTCGACGCCTATTTCGCGGCCGGTGCACCCCATGGCGTGACCTCGTCGGTATCGCTGCTTTACCATGACTATGTCCACTTCCTGGCCAAGGCATGGGAAAAGGCCGGCACGTTCGATCCGGACAAGACTGTCGAAGCCCTGATGTCGATGAAATATTCGGGCGTCGTCTCCGACCAGCTCGCCTTCAACGAGACCCATCAGGTCACGCACGCAACGGAAGTCTGCGCGGCTGCACCGGGCGGCGACATCACCTGCTCGATGCAGCAGCCGCCGGAAAAAGCGCCGGAATAAAGCCTCTCCCAGGATGGCGGCGACAATGCTCCTGCAAAGCTGCCATCAGTCTGCCGGGCGCCATGCCCGGCAGACAATTGCTTGAAGGCAAATCCTCGCGGGTTACCGACGGGGAGCAGCACCGGGACGGAACCGTGGATATTCTTCTGCAACAGATCCTCAACGGATTGTCGATCGCCAGCGTCATCACGCTGATTGCCGTCGGCGTCACCCTGATTTTCGGCCTGACCGGCATCATCAACTTCGCCCATGGCGAATTCCTCATGGTCGGCAGCATCGTCACCTGGCTTGCCGTCAGCAACGGCATGTCCTTTCCGGTCGCGCTCGTGCTGGGCGTTCTGGCTGTCGCGATCATGGGGCTGGTGCTTGAACGGGCAATCTTCCGCTTCACGCTGGAGCGGCCGACCAATGGCTTCATCGTGTCGCTGGGTCTGATCGTCGTCCTGCAGCACGTCGTCATCCTGTTCTGGAACGCCAACCAGAAGAGCATTCCCCGGCCATTGACCACCGTTTGGGAAATTGCCGGCGTGCGCATCGCATCCGTCCGCGTCATGGTTATCCTGATGACCATTGCGGTTGTCGTCATGACCTATGTGATGATCACCCGAAGCCGTTACGGACGGGCCTTGCGCGCCAGCGTCGAGGATCGCGACACGGCGGCGCTGATGGGTATTCCGGTGCGCCGCTATATCACCGGCGTCTTCGTGCTTGGCAGCGCCCTGGCGGGCCTGGGCGGTGGCCTCCTGATCGCGCTCTTCCCGATCACGCCCTTTACCGGCGGAACCATGGTCATGAAGGGGTTTGCCGTCGCGTTGATCGGCGGATTGGGCAATCTCACCGGTGCGGTCGCGGCTGGGCTCATCCTCGGCATCGTCGAAGGGTTCAGCGCCGGCTACGGTTTTTCCGAATGGACCGACGCCTATTCGTTCGGGCTGATGATCCTCGTCCTTCTGTTCCGTCCACATGGCCTCTTCGGCGGCACCAGCGGTCCGAAAATGGCCTGATGGACCCATGACAAAGATCGGTCGGAAACCATGATCACATCCTTCTCTTCCCTGCGGTCGCTCGTTCCCGTGCTCATCGTGCTGGCGCTGCTCGCGCTTGTGCCGCTGATGGGGCCGAGCAACCGCTTCCTGTCGCTGGCGATCTCGGCCGGCATCAATATCATCGCGCTCTATGGTCTCTCGGTCCTGTTCGGCCAGACAGGTATCCTGTCCATGGGCCATGCCGCGCTCGTCGGGGTCGGCGCCTATACCGCAGCCTTGCTCGCACGCGACTTCGATATCGGCTTCTGGTTCTCGATCCCTGTCGCTGGCATCATGGCGGCGGTCGTGGCGGCGGTGATCGGCATTCCCTCACTGCGGGTCAGCGGCCACCACTTCGTCATCATGACCTTCGCCTTCGGGCAGTTGCTCACCATCGTGCTCACCAATGGCGGCGAGTATACGGGTGCTGCGAGCGGTTTGGACATGAGCAAGCCGGTCACCCTGTTGGGCTCCGATATCGGCGACCTTCAAAACTTCTATCTGCTAGTGATCGCCTTCGTGACGATCAGCGCCGTCGCAAGCTGGGCGATCATCAACTCCTCCTATGGCCGTACGCTGCGGGCGATCCGCGAGAACGAGAAGCTGGCGGCCGCGATCGGCATCAATGTCGGCCGCCACAAGATCGGTGCATTCGTCGTCAGCGGCGTCTTTGCCGGTGTTTCCGGGGTTCTGCTCGCCTATTTCCTGCGCCACATCTCACCCGGCCAGTTCGCTTCGTTCCCCAGTATCTATCTGGCGCTGATGGTGATGATCGGCGGCGCACGCTTGCTGCTCGGGCCGCTTGCCGGCGGTATCCTTGTCTCTTTCCTTCCGGAAGTGCTGAACCTCGATCCCGTCCAGTCGCGCATTCTCTACGGCGTCTGCCTGATCGCCGTCATTCTCTTCCTGCCGAACGGCCTGATCGCCGGCCTTGCTGATGGCTGGTCGAAACTGATGGGCGCGTCCAGGCGCCGCGCGGTCACAGCGAGTGCGGTTTCGGAGGCGGGTCAATGAACGCCATTCTCGAGATCAAGGGGCTGCGCAAGCAGTTCGGCGGCGTCACCGCTCTCTCTGGCGTGGACCTTACCATCCATGATGGCGAAATCCTTGGCGTGGTCGGGCCGAACGGCTCCGGCAAAACCACGCTGTTCAACGTCGTCACCGGCGTGCACAAGCCGACTGCCGGCACAGTTCGCTGGAAGGGCCAGGATATTACGGGCATCCCCGCCAACCGCATTTCCCGCAACGGGATCGGCTACACGTTCCAGCAGGCGATGGCGTTTCCGGGGCTGAGTGTGCTGGAGAACGTGCAGATCGCCACCGAGCATTCTTCTGCCTCAGCACGAGAGGATTTCGCTTGGCCAACGCCCATGTCACTGCTCGAATTTGTCGGCATTCCCGGCCTTGCAGGAGAAAAGGCCGGCATCCTGCCCTTCGGCAGCCTGCGTCTTCTGGGTCTTGCGCTGGCGCTCGCCACTCGCCCGTCACTGCTTCTGCTTGATGAGCCGGCCGCCGGCCTCAACGATCGTGAAACAGCGTCCCTCGTCGGCCTCGTTCAGCAGTTTCCGGCCCATGGCATCAGCGTCTGCGTCATCGATCACGACATGAAGCTGATGCAGATGCTGTGCAAGCGGCTGATCGTGCTCGATTTCGGCTCCAAGATCGCCGACGGGCCGACGGCGGACGTGCTGCACGATCCCAAGGTGCTCGAAGTCTATCTGGGAGGTGAACTGTGACGCTGCTTTCCGTCAACAATGTCACAACCGGCTACGGGCCGACGATCGTCAACCGCGATGCCTCGCTCACCCTTGGCGAAAATGAGATCATCACCATTCTCGGGCCGAACGGTGCGGGCAAATCGACCCTGCTGCGGACCATTGCAGGGCTGGTGAAACCACGCTCCGGCCAGATCACCTTCAACGGCGAAACAGTCACCGGCCAGCCGCCTGATGTGATGGCCAAACGTGGTGTCGTGCTGGTTCCGGAAGGCCGGCGTATCTTTGCCGACATGACGGTCGAGGAAAACCTGCGGCTTGGCGCCTATACCCGCCGCGATGCCGATGCCGTCAACGCGGACGTCAGGCTGATGGAGGAGTTCTTCCCGATCCTCGCCTCAAAGCGCAACGACAAGGGGGGATCGCTGAGCGGTGGCCAGCAGCAGATGCTGGCGATCGCGCGGGGTCTGATGGCCCGGCCGAAAGTGCTGCTGCTCGATGAACCGTCGCTCGGCCTTTCCCCGCTTTTCGTCAAGGAGATCAAGGCGATCATTCTGAATATCGGTGAACGGTTCGGCGCATCCGTGCTGCTGGTTGAGCAGAATGCGGGCCTTGCGCTCTCCGTCGCCGCACGGGGTTATCTCATGCAGAATGGCCGGATAGCCCTCTCCGGTCCGATCGAGGAACTGCGAGACATGTCGCTGATGCGGGAACTCTATCTCGGCGGGATAAAGGAGACGGCATGATGCGTGACACAACAATCGAAGTCTCCTACGGTCGCGGCCATATGGCCATTCAGCTGCCGGAGGGAACCGTACCGACCGTCATTCGCAAGCAGCCATTGCCGAAGATTACCAATCCCAAGGCGGCGGTGATCGCGGCCCTGGAACAGCCAATCGCTTCCGCGCCTTTGTCTGATCTCGTGAAGGGCCGCCGCAGCGCGTGCATCCTCATCTGCGATATTACCCGGCCCGTGCCGAACCACCTGTTCCTGCGGCCAATGATCGAGACCATGCTGTCCGGCGGTATTGCGCGCGAAAACATCTCAGTTCTCGTCGCGACCGGCCTGCACCGGCCCAATCTTGGGGAGGAGTTGGCGGAACTGGTCGGTGATCCCTGGGTGCTCGAAACCGTTCGCGTTGAAAACCATTATGCGCGCAACGAGGACGATCATATCGATCTCGGCCTTACGCCGACACGCAACACGCCGGTCAAGCTGGACAAACTGTTCGTCGAGGCTGATCTCAGGATCGCGACCGGCTTGGTCGAACCGCATTTCATGGCCGGCTGGTCCGGTGGACGCAAGGTCATTGCACCGGGTGTCGCCCATCACGAAACGATCCGCACCTTCCATTCCGCCCGTTTCATGGAAGACCCGTTGGCGGTGCAATGCAATCTTGTCGGCAATCCGCTGCATGAGGAACAACTGGAGATCGTCAAGCTGCTCGGTGAGGTCTATGCGCTGAACACCGTTCTGGACGAAGAACGCGATCTCGTCTGCGTCACCTTCGGTGAAATCATCGCCAGCCACGCGGCTGCCGTCGATTTCGTCAGCGACGCGACGCGCATCGGCCTGCCGCGCAAATATGGCACCGTCGTCACCTCATCGGCCGGTTACCCGCTCGACAAGACATATTACCAGACGATCAAGGGCATGGTGACGCCGCTGGATATCCTTCAACCCGGCGGCACGCTGATCATGGTGTCGGAGTGCTCGGAAGGGTTCGGATCGCACGAATTTCGCGAGGCACAGGCGCGGCTGGTTGAACTGGGGCCTGAACGCTTCCTTGCCACCCTGACGGCGAAATCGCTTGCTGAAATCGACGAATGGCAGACGGAAATGCAGCTCAAGCCTATGCGCGCCGGCCGCATCGAGCTTTTCACCACGGGCCTTGTCGGCGATGACCGTGACCTGACCGGCGTCACCATGATCGGCGATGTCACCGAGGCCATCGCGCGAAGCGTCGCGCGCAGCGGTGACCGGCAGGTGGCCGTCATACCGGAGGGGCCATATGTCATCCCGCAGTTTTCGGCGTGATGCCTCAGTCGACCGGTTGGCTGGTTTGGTCGCGAAGGTCGGCGAAACGGGCAGCGCTTCGGGAGAGGTGGCTGCGCAGGGTCTTGCGCGCGGCATTCTCGTTACGGTCGCGGATCGCGGCAAAGACCGCGCCATGCTCCCGGCGCATCCGCGCCATGTGCTTCTGCCGCTCGGCCGGGCTCATCGTATCGAAGCGCGCCCACTGGCGCGGGATCATCAGGTTGCCGAATGTGTCGAACAGCCGCGCGTAATAGGAGTTCTGTGTGGCGACCAGGATTGCCCGATGAAACGCGAAATCCTCGGCCGCACCGGAGCCACCGGCAAGGATCGAGGCATCCAAAGCATCGAGTTTGGCCTGCATGCGCTCAAGATCCTCGTCCGTGCGCCGTTGCGCGGCCAACCCTGCCGCTTCCACCTCAATGCCGATACGCAATTCGAGGACGCTGATAACATCACCGATCGATTCAAGATCGTTGGGAACGATGGAAAAGGAACGTGGATTGGGATCGTTGGACACGAAGGCGCCAAGTCCCTGCCGGGTGGTGATCAACCCCTTGGCTCGCAGCGACGCCAGAGCTTCGCGCACCACGGTGCGGCTGACCCCGGTTGCAGTCATGATTGCCTGCTCGGTCGGAAGCCGTTGACCCGGTGCGAGATCGCCGGATTCGATCTGCGCGATCAGCGTGTCCACCAAGCCGCTGCGCAGGTTCGGCGTATGCTGGATGGCGTTGAAAAAGGCCGTGTCCTTATCCGTCATTCTCTCCGAGACCCTTTCAAGCGGGCACTTCCGATAAAGTCCATTCCACCTCTGCTATCCGATGGCAGCAAAAAAAGCAAAACGGCCGGTTCATTGCCGGCCTGAACATACGGGAGACAACACCATGAAGGAACGGATCGGCTTTATCGGCCTTGGCGCCATGGGCTCTGGCATGGCGGCGAACCTGCTCGCCAAGGGATTTCCTCTGGCGGTTCTTGCGCATCGCCGACGCGAGGCAGTCGATGACCTTGTGATGAAGGGGGCGACGGAAGCGAAGACAGCGCGGGATCTGGCCCTCGCAAGCGATATTGTTGTTCTCTGCGTTACGGGCTCCCCGCAGGTGGAGCAGGCAATCAAGGGGGCCGATGGCCTTGCCTCCGCCGGTAAACCGCTGTTGATCATCGACTGCTCGACATCCAATCCGTCCTCTACCGTAGCGCTCGCCGCCGATCTCGCCCAATCCGGCATCACGCTCATCGATGCACCGCTGGCGCGTACGCCCAAGGAGGCGGCGGAAGGCAAGCTCGACGTGATGGCGGGAGGCTCGCCGGACGTTTTCGCGCGCGCAAAAACGGTGCTCGACGCCTTCGCTGCACGCGTTATTCATACCGGGCCGACCGGTAGCGGCCATACGATGAAACTGCTCAACAATTTCATCTCCATGGGCTACTCGGCGATCTATTCCGAAGCGCTGACCCTCGGCGTCAAGGCCGGATTGACACCGCAGGTATTCGATAGTGTCATCAGGGGCAGCCGCATGGATTGCTCATTCTACCAGGCCTTTTTCGATTTCGTGCTGAACCGCAACGAGAACGCCCAGCGCTTCGCCATGGTCAATGCGCTCAAGGACATGTCCTATCTCGCCTCCTTCGCGCAATCGGCAAGTGTTGCCAATCCCATCGGTGCGGCGGTGCGCAACAGTTTTGCCACGGCTGTCGCGACTGGCCACGGCGAAGCCTTCGTGCCCGCTCTTTCCGATGTGATCGCCGGCCTGAACGGCGTTTCGCTGACAGACCCCATCCCGGCGAAGTGAGGACGTGGGCACGTGACGGCATTTCACCTCGACCCCCTTGGCGGTATTGCGGGCGACATGTTCATCGCCGCGATGCTCGATCTCAGGCCTGATCTCGAAGCCGGGCTTCGCGACACGCTGGCGCTTTGCCCGATGATCGAGGGCGTCAAGGTTGAACTCGTTGCGCACAACGACGGCATTCTGACGGGGCGACGTTTTCTGGTGCGCAAGGGAAACAGCGAAACGCTCGCGCATGCCCATTTTCACAGGCATGACCATCATCAGGACCACCATCACGCTGACGATCATGGCCGTGATCACGCTCATGTCGCCTGGCGAGACATTCGCATCGCCATTGAGCAATCGCGTCTTGACCGGGATGTGGTCCACCACGCTATCGGCATTTTATCGCTGCTTGCGGAAGCGGAAGGGCGGGTGCACGGAACCACCCCGGACAATGTCGCCTTCCATGAAGTCGGCGCCTGGGATTCGATCGCGGATATCGTCGGCGCCGCCTATCTGATCACGCAGCTTGGTGCATCGGCATGGACGGCGGGCGCGCTGCCGCTTGGGTCTGGACGGGTCAAGACCGCTCATGGATTACTGCCCGTTCCAGCTCCGGCAACGGCGCTGCTGATCGCAGGGTTCAACACGATCGATGACGGAATCGGCGGCGAGCGCGTCACGCCGACGGGTGCGGCAATCCTGCGCTATCTCTGCAGGAAGCCGGTGCCGCACACCGCGCGCAAACTCGTCGCCTCCGGCCATGGCTTCGGGACGAAGCGCCTGCCGGGCATCAGCAATTGCCTGCGTGTCCTCTGCTTCGAAACGGCAGAGGATTTCCCCGAATCCGAAACCATAGCCGTCATCGAATTCGAGACCGATGACCAGACGGCAGAGGACCTCGTCCATGCAATCGATCATTTGAGGGCGCATGAGGCGGTGCTCGACGTCGTGCAATCTACCGTGTTCGGCAAGAAGGGACGGATGATGGCGCATATCCGCCTGCTTGTGCGGCCGGATGCGCTTCAAGCCGTCGCGCAGCGTGTTTTCGAGGAAACAAGCACGATCGGCATCCGCTATCAGTTCGTCCAGCGGCTGACCTTGCCACGAGAGGCCGGCACTATCGAGAGCGAGGGGCGCATGTTGCGGATCAAGACGGCCACGAGACCAGGCGGCGAGACGGTCAAGATCGAGGCCGACGATCTCGCCGGCATCGCAGGCAAGGCCGCGCGTGATGGCATTCGTGCAAAGGTCGAAAGAGACTGGGACGCTTCATGACGGATGGCTTGCGTGAGATTCTGGGCGACATGGGACCTCTGGCGATCGCCGTCAGCGGCGGCGTCGATTCCATGACGCTTGCGGTGCTCGCCCATCGCACGCT
Organism: Rhizobium sp. Leaf453; assembly: GCF_001425605.1. Classification (GTDB taxonomy): domain Bacteria; phylum Pseudomonadota; class Alphaproteobacteria; order Rhizobiales; family Rhizobiaceae; genus Pararhizobium. Next base: position 320,247 of record NZ_LMRG01000028.1, read on the forward strand.
CGGCTGCGAAAAAGTGATGGTCATGCATGCCGCCTCGGCCGCCGTGCCGCGCGAGGCGACGGAACGTGTCCGGCACTGGGCCCGCACAGAGGGCTGGGACCTCAACGTCATCGATGCCGGCGAACTGGCCGACGAGCGGTACCGCAACAATCCGCTCGACCGCTGCTTCTTCTGCAAGGGCAATCTCTACGGCACCATCGCGGCCCTGACGGATCGGCAGGTCCTGTCTGGCGCCAATACCGACGATCTCGGCGAATATCGGCCAGGTCTCGATGCCGCCCGCGAATATGGCGTCCGCCATCCCTATCTCGAAGCTGGAATCGGCAAGAGCGGCGTGCGTGGGCTGGCCCGTGAACTCGGTCTTGGAGACCTGTCCGATCTGCCGGCCTCCCCCTGTCTCTCCAGCCGCGTGGAAACGCTGATCCGCATCGAGCCTGAGATGCTGTCGGCCATCCATGCGGTCGAGCTGCTGGTTCTCGATCGGTTGTCGCCCCGTACGGTGCGCTGCCGCGTCCGGAAGACGGGAGTGGTCATCGAGTTGGATGCGGCAAGTCTTGATGCCGCAAGCCCGGCAACGAGAGCGAACCTGACCGCCTCGATAACAGGGCTCCTGCCGGCGGCCCTCGCGGACAAGGGTATCTCTTTCGCGCCCTATCGCAACGGCAGCGCCTTCGTCGGGGTTAAGCCATGAGTGGCGAGGACATCGTTTTCGATTTCGACCGCGCTGAACGGATCGGGCTAGATGAAGCCGTGTTCTGCCAGATGAAATCGCCGACCCACATCGATGCCATTCTGGATGGAGCCTTTGCGCGAAACGCCGGGCTTCTGCTGACGCGTCTCGTCCCTGAAAAACTCGCGGCGCTCTCTGCCGCCAATCAGGCGCGGATCGATTATTGCTCAATCTCGCAGACCGCATTTTTCGGTGAGGTCCGGCCGGTCTTTTCGCGCGGAATAGTGGCGATCGTCGGTGCGGGCACATCGGATGCCCCGGTTGCACGCGAGGCCGCGCGGACGTTGCGCCATCGCGGCATCGAAGCTGAGATGATCGTCGATGTCGGCGTCGCCGGTCTCTGGCGCTTGACCGAGCGGCTGGAGCATATTCGCCGTTTTCCGATCATAATCGCCGTCGCCGGCATGGATGCAGCCCTGGCCAGCGTGCTCGGTGGTCTGGTCTCCTCCGCCGTCATCTGCGTTCCCACCTCGGTTGGCTACGGCGCGGCGGAAGCCGGTCGCACCGCGCTTAACGCCATGCTCGCCAGCTGCGCCCCGGGCCTCACAGTCTGCAATATCGACAACGGTTACGGCGCGGCTTCAGCCGCCATGCGCATCATGGCAAGCGCGGCAAGGATGCGGGATTCGATTTGAAAGCGACGGCTTTTTCTATCAGGCCGCAGCGCCGAGCGGCAGCGGTGATCCGCTTTCCACCAGCCCTTCCGTCATCATGTCGTTCCAGAGGGCCGTCGGGATTTTTACGCGCATGTAGTCGAGATTCTGGGTAAGTTCCGCGACAGATCTCGCACCCGGAATGACGCTGACGACGAGGGGGTGGCCGAGCGGAAATTGCAGTGCGGCCGCGGGCAGGGGGATGCCGTGGCGGTCACAAACGGCCTCGATCCGTCGGACGCGATCGAGCACGGCGGGCGGAGCCTTGCGGGTATTGAAGGTGGCGTCGTCCTTTGCGCCGGTCGCCAGAATGCCGGAATTATAGGGGCCGCCGATGACGATTCTCGTGCCACGCTGCTCGCACACGGGAAACAGCACCGAAAGCGGCTCCTGTTCCAGCAGTGTGTAGCGGCCGGCGAGCAGGAAATAGTCGAACTGACCCGCAACGACGAAATCCGACAGCATCTGCCATTGGTTGATGCCGACGCCAATGGCCTTGATCACGCCTTGTGCGCGCAGGTCGTCCAGCACCGGATAGGCGCCATCCATCGCCTCGCGGAAGCGGCTACGGGCATAGGGGTCTTCGCCGGGTGCGAAATGAAGGGCCTCATCCGGATCGTGGATCGCCAGCATATCGACATAGTCGGTGCCGAGCCGCTTCAGCGTGCCCTCGATCGAGCGCAGCACGCCGTCCCGCGAATAGTCGAAATCGGCACGGAAGGGCGGGGCAGCGTCCCATAATTGCGGTTTCATTTCCGATTCCGGGATCGGCACAAGATCGTAGCCGACCTTGGAGGAGATCACGATGTCCTTACGCGGCAGGGAGCGGATCGCTTCGCCCAGCCGGCTTTCAGCCAGTCCGAAGCCATAGACCGGTGCGGTGTCGAAATAACGAATACCGTTTTCGAACGCGGCATGCACCGTGGCATGGGCATCTTTCGGCTCGGTCGAGCGATACATGTTACCGAGCCCGGTTCCTCCAAGACCCATGGTAGTGACGCTCAGTCTTTCCGTGACAGTGCGCGATTCGATCTTCCTCATGTTTCCTCCCTCGTATTCCGGCTTGCTGCCAACGCTTCACCGCTTTCGATGTCTCGTTCACAAAGACATTGACATAAAGCTTGTCGTACAACAAGGTAAGAGGATAATATGATGGAGAAACTGTGCTGGCAGTATCGGCGACGCCTTCATCTGCCGGAATCGGGCGGCGGGAGCGCCCGGCAAACAGGGGTGGAGATGATGAAAATTGACGTGCGGCACGCTTCCCATCCGGAAGCCGTGCGGGCTTTCGATACCGACAAGCTTCGGGAGCAGTTTCTGGTGGAAACCGTTTTCAGCCCGGGTGAGGTCGCGCTGACCTATTCCCATTACGATCGAATGGTGCTTGGCGGCGCGATGCCTCTGGCCGAACCGCTGGCGTTGACGGCGCCGATTGCGATCGGCCAGAAGACATTTCTGGCAGAACGGGAACTTGGTGTTCTCAACATTGGCGGGGCAGGGCGTGTACGGCTGGACGGCACTGTCCATGAACTGGCGCGGGCTCGACTGCCTCTATGTGAGCAGGGGGATCGGTGAGGTTCTGTTCGAAAGCGCCGATCCGCAACGGCCGGCGAAATTCTATCTCGTCTCAGCGCCTGCCCATGTCGTTCACCCGACCGTACATCTGACGCCGGAAAAGGCTAGGCAGCAGACAATCGGCGCAGCGGAAACAGCAAACCGGCGGTCGATCTTCCAGTATATCCACCCGGAAGTCTGCCAGTCCTGCCAGTTGAGCCTGGGGTTCACTACGCTTGAGACCGGCAGTCTGTGGAACACCATGCCCTGCCACACGCACGATCGGCGCATGGAGGCCTATCTCTACTTCGACCTTCCGTCGGACAGTCGCGTGTTTCATTTCATGGGTGAGCCCACGCAGACGCGGCATCTTCTGGTCGCCAGCGAACAGGCGGTTATATCGCCGCCCTGGTCGATCCATTCGGGCGCAGGCACCAGCAGCTACAGCTTCATCTGGGCCATGGCCGGCGACAACAAGGATTATACCGACATGGATCATGTCGCGCTCGGCGATCTGAAGTGAGCGCCATGATCAATCCCTTCGATCTCTCCGGCCGGACGGCCGTCGTGACCGGTGCCAATACAGGACTTGGGCAAGGTATCGCGCTCGCGCTTGCCGAGGCTGGCGCGGCAATCGTTGCGGTCGGCCGCTCGCCCATGGACGAGATGGAAGCGCTGCTCGCGCCGAAGGGCGTTCGTTTCCATGCCATCAAGGCCGATCTCGGTTCGCTCGATCCGTTCAAGTCGATCGTTGCCGAAGTGCTTGGCGCTTTTGGCTGCATTGATATACTCGTCAACAATGCCGGGATCGTAGGCCCTGCGGATGCCGTCGACTTCACGCGGTGATAAACATTAACCTCAAGAAAACCTTTTCCTCACGCTGGCCGTGGCGCGATCAATGATCGAAAGGGGGCGAGGCAAGGTGATCAACATTGCCTCGATGCTATTCTTTCAGGGTGGCATCTGCATTCCTTCCTTGAAGTGCACCCCGTTTCACCGGACATGTCGGCTAGTTTGATTTTGCCCTGATGAACTGCCGAGGGGAAGCCATCTTGAGCGCGGAATGGGGATGGATTTCGTTGTAGTCCTCGATCCACCGGTCGATAAGCCGGAGCGCTGTTTCGGTGTCCGGCAGTGCTGAG
>NZ_LMRG01000029.1 GCF_001425605.1 Rhizobium sp. Leaf453
CCCGATGGCAGCATCAGCAGCGAACGCCATCGTCGCAACCATGCGCAAACTCCTCACCATCCTCAACGCCATCTCGCCATCGTCGCAACCATGCGCAAACTCCTCACCATCCTCAACGCCATCATCCGGGACGAAAAGCCATGGCAAAGCGCTTGACAGCAAAGACAGTCGCTCTCCCCGGTGGGGAGAAGAGGGAAGATGCCGATATTTCGGTGGGCATCCCGGTTTTCACGGCGGGAATTTCAAGGACAATCATCATGTCTGAACTGGATTTCGATCCGGCGCTGTTCGGCCTGTGGCCGAAGGCGGCGGTTTATGAGGGGTTGGGAGCGGAGAAGGACGCGGCGCTGCAGGATGTGGCGCGGCGGGTGATCCTCGATACCAAGGCGGAGGCCGTGTCGCCGCTCGATGACCTGCAGGACATGCTGAACGGCATGACGAAGGAATTGCGCGAGCAGATGCAGCAATTCCAGCGCTTGCGACACGCTGCCGATGAAAGTGCGCAGGCTGAGGGGCAGGAGATCGACCGCAAGGTGATCCAGGCGGACGCCAAGGCGGCGATCGAGGCGATGTCGGTGATCGTACGGACGCTGGAAAAGATCGACAGCCTGCAAAGGACGATTGCGCATGATCGACAGGCACAGGCAGAAGCCGCCTTTGACGAGGAAGGCTACAAAGCCCTGCTTGCCGAATTCGAGCAGCGCATCGAGGACCGGGCTGCCCGAAAGGCCGCCGGCGCTGCAAGCGCTGACGGACGCGATGGACACGAGCCTTCCGACCGGGGAGGTGGCGGTGGTACGGCGGGTGCCGCGCGTGGGTCGCCTGAAGCTTAATGCCGAACTGCGCCAGCTTGAAAAACAGATGGTTCTCTATTCGCCGACAATGGAGCGTCTCGGTTTCATGCGGGCGGGAATTCAGGGCGTCACGGCGGGTTTGAAGGTGCGGATGGATGGATCGGAATTGGCTGACCTGCCTGTGTCAAGCTTGTCATCCGTGATCTTACCATCAGTCGTCTCGCAGGGCACGGATGCCGGAACGGAGCCCGCTGGACAAGAGACACGGATGGGCGTTTCGGAAGCCATGCCGGGTGATAGCGAGCCGATGACGGCGGATGCGGACGATGCCGGTGGTGTAATGGCGGTCGAAGCGGAGCCGACTGGTCTGTCCTTCGATCGTCTCCAACATTTTCGAAACCTGATCCGTTTTCGCAACGATTGGAGTTGGGCCGGACGCGAGGAACAGAAGCCACCGGAAGGCGACTGGCGAGTCTGGTTGCTGATGGGCGGGCGCGGATCCGGCAAGACACGGGCCGGGGCCGAATGGGTGCAGGAACTGGCATCCAAGCCGGGTTTGCGGATCGCGCTGGTAGCGGAGACGCTGGGCGATGCGCGCGAAGTGATGATCGATGGTGTTTCCGGCATCTGCCGGATCGCCCGTTCGCGTCGGCCGGATTTCGAGGCGTCGCGTCGGCGGCTCGTCTGGCCGAACGGAACGGTGGCGCAGATCTTTTCGTCGGAAGATCCGGAAAGCCTGCGCGGGCCGCAATTCGACTATGCCTGGTGCGATGAACTGGGCAAATGGAAACACGGGCAGGAAACCTGGGACATGCTGCAATTCGCGCTCAGGCTCGGGACCGATCCACGCGCGCTGGTAACGACGACACCACGGCCGGTGCCGGTGCTGAAGGCGCTGATGGCGGACCCGGGCACGCGGACGCACAGGATCCGCACAAGCGATAATGCGGGCAATCTGGCGCCGGGCTTCATCGCCGCCATGGCCGGGCGCTATGGCGGCACGCGGCTCGGGCGGCAGGAACTCGATGGCGAAATGATCGAGGACCGTGAGGATGCGCTCTGGTCACGCGCCGGCATCGAGGCCTTGCGGCTGCGCGATACCGGGCCATTGGGCAGGATCGTCGTTGCCGTCGATCCGCCGGCAGCAGCCGGGGCAGACTCCTGCTGCGGCATTGTCGTGGCAGGGCTCGACCGCAGCGGGCGCGGCGTGGTGCTGGCGGACTGTTCGGTGGAGGGCGCGAGCCCGGCCGGATGGGCGGGCGCTGTCGTTCGGGCCTACAAACGGTTCGATGCTGACCGGATCGTCGCCGAGGTCAACCAGGGCGGTGACATGGTGGCGGCGGTCCTGAAGGGTATCGATGCGCGGCTGCCGGTGACGCCGGTTCGCGCCTCGCGTGGAAAATGGCTGAGGGCCGAGCCGGTGGCGGCACTCTACGAGCAGGGGCGTGTGGTGCATGCCGCCTCGTTTCCGGAGCTCGAGGACCAGATGTGCGATTTCGGTCCGGACGGGCTGTCATCCGGCCGCTCGCCGGACCGGCTCGACGCCTTGGTGTGGGCGCTGACCGCGCTGATGCTGGATGGCGGCGGCGAGCCACGGGTCAGGGGGATTTGAAGAGGGCACCCCACCCCGGAGCCAAGCTCCGAGCCTCCCAACTCTGGGGTGGGGCGTTACCGGCGTCGGAGCGCCGGGTGATCGGGATTATTTGCTGGAGGCTGTTACCGGAGGCTTTGCCGGGGTCGCGCTTTCGCGGAACTGGCGCCATTCGTTCTCGAGGCGTTCAAACTGGGCCTGGGAAATCTGCTGTGATGGCATGGACGATCCTCTCAATCTGCTTTTGCAACCTACGGAAACACGGCGAGGGCCGAAAAGTTCCTTTGTGGAGGGCATGAAACGCGGGAAAAGAGATCAGCGCTTGTCGTCTTCGCGCTGGAAGGATTTGGTCGCGGAGGCGGCATTGGAGCGCATCTGATGCCATGCGGTCTCGAAGCGGTCGAGGATGTGCTGGTCGATGGTCGGGCGGGCAGATTGGGACGGGTTCTTGGGTTCGACTTGCATGCGATCCTCCTCGGTCTCGGGCAATATCATATTGCTGGATTTCCGATCTCACATCCCAAAGACAAAGTAAATCAGGTGATTAAACTGTTTAAACGATTTAAATTGGTTAAATCGATTTAGATCGACAGGTTTTTTCGAGGCATGCTTAACAAGGGAATATGAAAGATGGCGATCCTGCGTCCGGTCTTCTTCAAAGCGGTACGTACATCACTTTTCGACCGGCGCCTGAACCAGAAGCAGGTCGATGGTCTGTCGTTTATACTTGACCGGTGGGACGCGCAGACGACGGGGCCGGACAACCGCTGGCTCGCCTACATGCTGGCAACCGCGCATCATGAGACGGGCCGGACGATGCAGCCTGTGCGCGAAACATTCGCCGCAACGGACGACCGGGCGATCGCGCTGCTGGATGCCGCCTGGCGTCGCGGAAAACTGCCATCGGTCTCCGTGCCCTATTGGCGGCGGGACGAAGAAGGACGCAGCTGGTTGGGGCGCGGGCTGGTGCAACTCACCCACCGCGCCAATTATGAGCGCATGAGCCGGATGACGGGTATCGACCTCGTCGATCATCCCGAGCGGGCGATGGAGCCGGATGTGGCTGTCGATATCCTGTTCAGGGGCATGGAGACCGGGGCGTTTACCGGGCGCAAGCTCGGCGACTATTTTTCGCCGGCCCGGCAGGACTGGACCGGGGCGCGGCGGATCATCAATGGGCGCGATCGTGCGGCGCTGGTGGCGAGTTACGGGCGGCAGTATTGGGCTGCGATACGGGCGGCTTCGGATTGAACGGAGTGGTCGCGGATTTGGCCTTCGGCCCCCTCATCCGGCGCGACGCGCCGCCTTCTCACCGGCGGGGAGAAGAGGAAAGGGGCCATGCGGCGCCCATTTGAAAGACAATCAAGGATCGAGACCCTATGAAAAATCCATTCCGGCTGCCGTGGCGTCGTGCGGCGGAGAGCGAGCCTGTGCGCGAAACCAAATCGACCTCCGGCTTCATCGCGATTGCGCAGGACGGACGGGCGCACTGGACGGGGCGCTCCTATGCGGCGCTGGCGCGCGAGGGCTTCATGCGCAATCCGGTGGCGCACCGCGCTGTGCGGCTGATCTCGGAGGCGGCGGCGAGCGTGCCGCTGCTGCTCTATGAGGGAACCGAGGAGCGTACGCAACATCCGCTACTGGCGCTGATGGCGCGGCCGAACGGGCGGATGGCGGGCGTGGATTTTCTGGAGACGCTGTACGGCCATCTGCTTCTGTCCGGCAATGCCTATGTCGATGGCACCGGGATCGGCGGCGATCTGCGCGAACTGCATCTGCTGCGGCCGGATCGGGTGCGTGTTCTCGAAGGGCGGGATGGCTGGCCGGAAGCCTACGAGTATCGTGTCGGCAATCTCGTGCGGCGAATCCCCGCTGGCGAGGATGGGCTGCTGCATCTCAGGCTGTTTCATCCGCTCGACGACCATCTCGGCTTTCCGCCGCTGGCGGCGGCGCAGATGGCGCTTGATCTTTCCAATGCGGCCGCGACCTGGAACAAGGCGCTGCTCGACAATTCGGCCCGGCCATCAGGCGCGCTGGTCTACCAGCCGAAGGAGGGCGGCAATCTCTCGGCAGACCAGTATGACCGGCTGAAGAGCGAACTCGACGAGGGCTATTCGGGGCCGATGCGGGCAGGGCGGCCGCTGCTCCTGGAGGGCGGGCTCGACTGGAAGGCGATGGGGCTTTCGCCGAAGGACATGGATTTCGTCGAGGCAAAGAATGGTGCTGCGCGCGACATCGCGCTCGCCTTCGGCGTGCCGCCGATGCTGCTCGGCATTCCCGGCGACAACACCTATGCGAACTACCAGGAGGCCAACCGTGCCTTCTACCGGCTGACCGTGCTGCCGATGATTTTCCGGACGTTCGGCGCCTTGTCAGGCTGGCTGGCTGGGCGGATCGGCGAAGATGTGAAACTGGTGCCGGACCTCGACCAGGTTACCGGACTGACTGGCGAACGCAGCGAGGTCTGGGCGCGGATGAAGGACGCGGATTTCCTGAGCGACGCGGAGAAGCGGCAGGCGGTGGGGTATTGAGGGCGGAGGTGGTTGCTGCTATTTTGTAATACGGCGTATGACAAAATGGAGGCGATGATGGCCAAGCCCGTTCTATCCGACCCGATCACCCTGCGTCTGCCGGTCGATCTCCTGCAGGAGATCGAGGCGATCGCCGCTGCATCCGACCGCACGCGCAGCTGGGTGATGGTTCGAGCGATGCGGTATTATCTCCTCAATGAAGGTGCGGAGATCCTGGAGATCGCGCAAGGTCTGCGGGACGTCAAGGATGGCAAGGTTCATGATCTCGACGTCGTGCTCAGCGAGCTTGATCGTCTGGCTGAAGATGATGCCGCCTGATGAAAGTCCAATTCTCCGAGCGGGCATTGGCTTATCTCAAGGCTGAACAGGCCTATCTTGGTCGGTTCGACAAACGGGCGGCCAGAGCGCTTGTTCGTCAAATCCGAAAGGTGGCGGAAATCATCGGGGAGTATCCGCAATCCGCTCAGGCTGTGCCGATGTTGCCGGGTGTGAGGCGATATGTATCGGCACCCTATGTCATTGATTATACCGAAAAGGGTGGCGTCATCGTCGTGGTCGCCATTCGGCACGGACGGCAAAATCCGATCGCACCGGATCAGGGCGACGATCTGCCGGATCAGTTCGAAGTCCAATAGAACCAATATTGTCAGTGGTTTGGCACAAATTTCTGCGGCGAAAGCCTGACGGCTGATTCAATTTCTGAACTGCATGACTCAGTTTCGGAGCGCCCGGCTACAACCGATTCAAAAGACTCGGAAATTTGCTCGTCCTGACGTTGCGTCAGGCGGTGGCTTTCGTTGCGGCAGTTGATTGCCGTTCCGTTATCCTCTGTCAATTCCTACAATAGCATCAAGGGCTTAACAAATGGCTGATTTTGGCAACGACCCAGGGATATGGGCGGCCAAGGGGCTGGGCTCGGTTGCGGGTGCGGCCGTGTCGCTGGTCTACATGTTGCCGAAGGGGCGGCGCGAGGCGGGGTCGCGGTTCTTCACGGGCTTGATCTGCGGGCTGATCTTCGGCGGGCCGGCGGGATTGTGGATCGTTTCCCGGCTCGGGATCGCCGGCACGCTGTCCGGGACCGAGGTGATGCTGACCGGATCGGCGGCTGCCAGCCTTTCGGCATGGTGGGTGCTGGGTGCGGCGGCGCGCATTGCGGAGCGGTACGGGCGGGGGAAGTAGCGAATAGTGAATGGTGAGTAGCGAATAGTGAGTGGGTGGGTCGTGGCGTAGCAACATGCCGGTGACCGGTTCCTAATGATCCTTTTTCGCTCTTCGCTCTTCGCGATCCGCGATCCGCCCCATCGCAATTCATCAAAATCTGGAGAGACACATGACGACCGACAGGATGCCTGTCTGGCGAACGCAGAAGTTTGCCAATCTGACGCTTTCCGGCGTGACCGGGGAGGGACGGTTTTCTGGCTATGCCAGCATCTTTGGCGAGGTCGATCTCGGCAAGGATGCAATCGAGCCGGGGGCGTTTTCACAGTCTTTGGCGCGGCGCGGCGCGTCCGGGGTGCGCATGCTGTTCCAGCATGATCCGTCCGAACCGCTCGGAGCCTGGAAGACGATCCGCGAGGATGCGCGTGGGCTCTATGTCGAGGGCATGCTCTCGCCAGGCGTTGCCCGGGCAAAGGAGGTCCACATGCTGATGAAGGCGGGCGCGCTCGACGGGCTGTCGATCGGCTTCCAGACCGTCAAGGCCAGGACCGACGGCAAGACCGGGGTCCGCCGCATCCTCCAGGCAGACCTCTGGGAAATCTCGATCGTGACCTTTCCGATGCTGCCATCGGCGCGCGTGTCGAATGTCAAGAATGCGCGGTTCTTCCGCGACAAGGAAACGGAGCTCGTGCGCACCATGCGGCGGGCGGCCCGGATGATGATGACGAAGCTCTGACAGAAGGATCAGAATATGACGGAGACGACAGGTGTGGCGCCCGAAATCAAGACGGCGCCGGAGACGATGACGGCTGCCTTCGAGGAATTCATGGGTGCCTTCGAGGCATTCAAGGAAACCAACGATCGCCGGCTGGGTGAACTGGAAAGCAAGCTGACGGCCGATGTCGTTACCCGCGACAAGATGGACCGCATCTCGCGTACCATGGACGAGCAAAAGCGGCTGATCGACCAGATGGTGCTGAAGAAGGCGCGGCCGGCGCTGGGGCGCAGCGGCGAGACGAGCCTGGAGGTTATGGAGCACAAGGCGGCGTTCGAAAGCTATATCCGTAAGGGCGACGAGCAGGCGCTGCGCGATCTGGAGGCCAAGGCATTTTCCATCGGTTCTTCCAGCGACGGTGGTTACCTGGTGCCGAACGAGACGGACACGGAAATCGGCCGCCGGCTGTCGGTCGTTTCGCCGATCCGAGCGCTGGCGACGGTGCGCCAGGTCTCCGGCGCCGTGCTGAAGAAGCCATTTGCGCTGGCCGGCATGGCGACCGGATGGGTGGCGGAGACCGCGGCGCGACCGCAGACGGCGACGCCGCAGCTCGCCGAGCTTTCCTTCCCGACCATGGAACTCTATGCCATGCCGGCGGCGACGGCCGCGCTGCTCGACGACGCGGCCGTCGATATCGAGAACTGGATCGCCTCCGAGGTGGATATCGCTTTCGGCGAGCAGGAAGGCACGGCCTTCGTGTCCGGCGACGGCACCAACAAGCCGAAGGGGTTCCTGAGCTATACCAACGTTGCCGAGGCGAGCTGGACCTGGGGCAATATCGGCTATATCGCCACGGGCGCCGCCGGCGCCTTCAAGGCGAGCGGTCCCTCCGACACGCTGATCGACACAATCTATGCGCTGAAGGCCGGGCACCGGCAGAACGCCACCTTCGTGATGAACCGCAAGGCGCAGGCGGAAATCCGCAAGTTCAAGGACGCCGACGGTAACTATCTCTGGCGTCCGCCGGCCGTTGCTGGGCAGCAGGCTTCGCTGATGGGCTTCCCGATCGCCGAGGCCGAGGACATGCCGGATATTGCGGCGGGCAGCACCTCCATCGCCTTCGGCAATTTTGCCGCCGGCTATCTGGTTGTTGACCGGACCGGGGTGCGCGTGCTGCGCGACCCCTATTCCGCCAAGCCCTATGTGCTTTTTTACACGACGAAGCGTGTTGGCGGTGGCGTACAGAATTTCGAGGCTATCAAGCTGATTAAATTCGCGGCATCTTGAAGAAACGTAAGGACGCCCTTTCTCAAGGGTAACGACCATTCGCGCCGGCGGTCTTCCCTGCCGCCTGTGCGCGAGGGTGGACGCAGCTCCCCTCCCGCTGCGTCCACCCATTTCATTCCCTCACGGAGATTTCCATGACCATCACCGAACTGGCGCCGCCGGTCGGCGAGCCGCTGACGCTTGCCGAGACGAAGGCGCATCTGCGCGTCGAGACCGATGCCGACGACACGATGATTGCTGAGCTCATCCGCACCGTGCGCGAACATCTGGAGCGGCAGACGGGACTGGCGCTGCTGGCCCGGACGTTTCGCCTGTATCTCGACAACTGGCCGTCGTCCCGCGTGATTCAGATTGGCAGGGGGCCGGTGCAAACGATTGAAGCGGTTACTCTTTATGATGCGGCGGGGATGCCGCAGGAGATCGACACATCCGGTTTCGTGCTCGATGGACAGGCCCGACCGGCCCGGCTGGTGCTGCCGCAACAGCCGGTGCCGGGGCAGGTGATCAACGGGATCGAGATCGATTTTTCCGCAGGTTTCGGCGCGACGGGGACGGATGTTCCCGACACGCTGAAAAGGGCAATGCTGTTGCATGCCGCACTGCTTTACGAGTTTCGCGGTGCGGTTTCGACGAACGATCAGCCGGCGGCAGTGCCTGCCGGGTACGACAGGCTGATTGTGCCGTTCTGCCGCCGGGGGCTTTGACCATGGTGGCGAGGATACTCGATCCGGGGCAATTTTCGGCGCGGCTGGATCTGGAGATGCGCAGCGACACGGGTGACGGGCAGGGCGGTGTTGTCACCGCGTACGCCGTGACAGGCTCCGTCTGGGCGCGGATCGAGCCGGTTGCGGTTGAAGTGGGGGAGGTGGCGGACGAAGCGGGCTTTGCCGTGACGCATCGGATCTGGATCCGCTTTCGCAACGATATTGGCGCCGGCATGCGGTTTCGCAAGGGCGGGCGGGTTTTCGTGATCCGGGCCTTTTCCGATCCGGACGAGACACGGCGCTATCTCGTATGCCGCTGCACGGAGGAGGGCCGATGAGCGCGGCGGCGGCCCTGCAGAAGGCGATTTTCCTGAGGCTTTCCAGTGATGGTGCGTTGACCGGACTGATCGGCAGCGATGGCGTGCGGGATCACCTGCAGATGCGGATGGATCGACCCTACGTGTTCATCGCGTCGATCGAAAGCCGGGATGCTTCGACGGCAAGTGAGCCGGGAGAGGAGCATTGGGTGACGATTGAGGCACGCGCCGGCGAGGGTGGCAATCTCACGGCCCAGGCGATCACGGCGCGCGTTCGGCACTTGCTGGATGATGCCGATCTTGAACTCGACGGTTTTTCGCTGATCAGCCTGCTTCACCGGCGAACGCGGGTGGCGCGCGAGGCCAAGGCCAAGGGGCATGTGGCGGAGATGCTTTTCCGCGCGGTGACGGAGTGACGTTAAACGACCTGCAAGATGATTTGGCGCGCGCCTGAACGGGCGCCTTTTTTGTTTTCTGAAAGGATCAGGACATGGTGGCCCAGAAGGGGAAGGATCTTCTGTTGAAGATCGACAATGGCGGCAGTTACGTGACGGTGGCGGGGCTTCGGTCCAAGCGGTTGGCGTTCAATGCCGAAACGGTCGATGCGACCGACGCGGAATCGACGGGGCGCTGGCGCGAGTTGCTGGGAGGCGCAGGCGTGCAACGGGCATCAGTTTCGGGTGCGGGCATCTTCAAGGACCAAAGTTCGGACGCGCTCGTGCGTGCCGCCTTCTTCAACGGATCGATCCTCAACTGGCAGATCATCATCCCCGATTTCGGCACGCTGTCCGGGGCCTTTCAGCTGACGGCGCTGGAATATTCCGGGCAGTACAATGGCGAAATCCTGTTCGAGGCGGCGCTGGAATCGGCGGGCGCCCTGACCTTCGTGGCGCTGTGATGGTCATGCGGCACGTTGTGGCCACAGTGCGCGCCAACCGGCATCGAGGCGAAGTGGAGGCGGTGATCGATGGCGAGCGGCGGATCCTCTGCCTGACACTCGGCAGCCTGGCGGAACTGGAAACGGCCTTTGCCGCAGAAAACTTGCTGGCGCTGGCGGCGCGGTTTTCGTCCGGGCGACTGAAGGCGGAGGACATGATCCGCATTCTCGGCGCTGGCCTTCGCGGCGGCGGCAATCTGGTCTCTGACGAGGATATTGCGGGCATGAGCGTCGAGGGTGGTCTGGCGGGTCTCGCGCGACTGACGGGGGACCTTCTGACGGCAACATTCGGAAGCGCGGAGGACATGCCGGACCCTTGAGCGCCGCAGCGGGTGGGGCCGGTCTGCCGCCGGCGTTTCCCTGGCATGCGGTGATGCATGCCGGGCTCTGCCTGCTGCGGCTGCCGGCAAGGGATTTCTGGGCGATGACGCCGCGCGAGATGCAGGCGGCGCTCGGCGGCTTGCGGCCGCGGGCGGCGGGGCCGGGACGGCCGGGGCTCGAGGATTTGATGCGGGCGTTTCCGGATGAGGGGCGCGAAGGCAATAGGGAGTAGGGAGTAGGTGTTTGGCGGTCCGCACTTTGTCGCGGCCTGCTGTATCGCGGATGAATGATTGAAAGGAGATGGACGTGGCGGATGATGAGATGGATTTTGCCGAGGCGGCAGACGATGCAGCGGCCTTGCGTGATGTGCTCGATGATCTCGAGCAAAGGTCGCGATCGTTCGGCTCGGCGCTGACCGGGGCGCTGGCATCGGCGACGCGGGGCGGCAGGGGGCTGGAGGATGTGCTGCGTAGTGCGGGCTTGCGGTTGACGGAGGTCGCGCTTTCGGCGGGGTTGAAGCCGCTGGAAGGGGCGTTCGGTTCCCTTTTGTCCGGGCTTACAGGTGGAGTTGCCAGCGGTGTGACGGCGTTTGCCGACGGCGGCGTGCCGGGCCGGGTCACGCCTTTTGCCGCTGGCGGCGTGGTGTCAGCGCCGACCTACTTTCCGATGAACGGTCAGACGGGGCTGATGGGCGAGGCGGGGGCAGAGGCGATCCTGCCGCTGAAACGCGGCGCCGATGGTGTGCTCGGTGTGGCGTCATCGGCTGGTGGGGCGGCGATGAATGTCGTGTTCAATGTGACGACGCCGGATGTGCAGAGCTTTCGCAAATCGGAGGGGCAGATTGCGGCTATGCTGACGCGGACGGTCGGACGCGGGCGGCGGGGGATTTAGGGGATTTCTGCGTTCATCTCTCGCTTACTCACGGCATCGCAGAAACGCTTTGGGGCCGACGGCACAGTTTGCTGACGTGGCAGGCGACATACAGTGGCGAGCCAAAGCCACCGCTACGAACGGCGATAACGCGCGGGCGATGTGTCCGCGCTGCGGCGATGCTGGATCCGGCGCGTAAGGTTCGGTGGTGAGGTAGAGACCGCCACAAACACATTCAAGACATCAAACAGCTGGCGACTTGCGAACGAAATGCGCAAGCCGACTGATTTCACACGTTTAATTGCAAGTGTTTAAATCAAAAGGAGAAGTCATGTCCAATCAAGTCGCATTTGTCTCAATTGCTGAAGCTACAGCCTCATCGATTGCGGTCGACGTAAAACACGTCGACGTGCAATTTTACGCTCCGAACTACGGCGTGCCTTCCAGCCTGAGTGGCGGTGGCACCTACGTCCGTGTCAGCTCCCAACCGTCACACCAGGGAAAATTTCGAAGCACCGATCAGTTTCTTCCAGACGGTACGACCAATTCGACAAACGGCGGCTGGTGGGCGCTATCGCGGGATCAGGAAATCACCATCGAGCAGTTTGGCGCCAAGGGAAACGGCACGGATGATGATCTGACACCATTTCACAATGCACTGGCGTTTCTCGGCTCTGACGGCGGCGAACTGCTTCTTCGCCACGGCCCATACCGCATGTCATCGACACCGCGCGTCGAATACCCCGTCACGATCCGGGGTACGAGCCGCGACGTGAAGATGATCATCAACAACAGCAACGCGAAGGAGGGCCTGTTCATTCTTCATTCGGACGTGACGGTTTGTGGTTTTACCATTTCCGCCAATGCCTCGACGGCACTGACGAACGGCTCCGGCCATTGCGGCACCTGCATCACCATCAGTGAATGGTTCGTCAATCCCGATCTCCCCCAGCCGGCGCTTGTCAAGAACATCGTCATTCGAGACGTGACTCTGACCCGTGAAACGGGTTCCAAGTCCGCACATGCGATTGCCGTGATGGCGCGCACCTCTCATGTGCTGATCGAAAACATCGACTTCATCGGGGCAGGGGCAATTCCTGATGACGGCTCGCACGGCGATGCGGTATTGACGCATTGGGGAGCCCATTCTCACGGTGTCAGCACAGGTGCGCTGAAATTCGACAACTTGACCGGGACAGCGCCAGTTCCCGGCATCACGATCACCGGCTCGGCCGGCGCGACAGCCTATCTCGTCGCGATTGATCTGGACGCACCTGGTGCGACGAGCGGCATCATCTACATCAAGAAGGTCCTCGGCACATTTGCGAATAACGAGACAATCACCGGCCCTGGTTTCTCGATAGCAGCGGACGGCATCGTGTTTGTCACGGCCCTGAACTTCCTGTCCCAATCCGCGAATTTCAGTGTGGGGCAACAGATCAAGGGCGGAGATTCTGGCGCCACGGCGACAATTGCCGGCCAGATCGATAACGGAAGTACGGGGACCCTGTTTCTGACAGCTGTTTCCGGCACGTTCCAGAATGCTGAAATCATCACCAGTTCGTCCGGCTCGGCGACCAGCAACGGAACCACCTATTCGGGCTTGCGGCAGTCAAAGTTTTCGACGGGGAAATACAGCTACCACCCGAATAACGTTCGTGTGCGCAACTGCCGCCTGAGAAACACGGGCCGGCTGATCGCGTGCTCCGCTTCCTATTCGATCGACATCGATGGCATCGATTATCAGGGTCCGGTTTCGGGGGGGCAGTTGTTCGACCTGCCGATCGGCGACGAAGGCCAGACCTTTGCGCATCCGGACGACTTCGGCCGCGTCTACGATGGTTTCTCGATGAAGAATGTCCGGGCCAAGCTCATTACCGGCACCGGCGCAAACGCGGTCACCGTCATTGATTGCTCCGGATTTTCGACCAGCAAACAAAGCGACGCCGATCTCGCGGACTACGCCAATTATTCCGACGTGCATTACGCAGGACGCGTTCAGCCTCGACGTCGTCAGTTTGAATGGAAGAACGTCCTGATCGACGGCCTGGTGTGGGACGCAGGTCCATCCACGCCACCATCGACGACACCGTATGTCAGGCAGATCTGGCTGAGAAATCTCTGGGGCGATTTTACCTTCCGGAACGTTTACGCAGAAGGCCGCGACGGCGTTCTTGCGCTCACCATGCAGAATTGTATCGGCAACTTCCTGTTCGAATCCTGCGCGTTTCTCGGTGGATCCGTGGTCGATGCGGTGAACAGCGTCAAGTTCGACAAATGCCTGATGGAGGAGCGCAGCATCGAGGTCGGTTCGTCGGTTCTTTTCACCGACGGGGACATTCGCAGTACCGTGACCTCCGGCGTGACGGCAATCGGGGCGACCTCGCTGAGCGTGCCCGCTGGTCTGCCGACCCGCTACAACCGCGGTGACAAACTCACCTATTCCGGCGGGGTGGTCTATGTGGCGGAATACGGCGAAACGGGCGACGCGGTCCTGAAAGTGACCCCTTTGCCGGCCGCCTCCACCAGCGGCGAGACGTTCTTCCTTGATCACCGCTCGGATGTCGTGGTCGAGGATTGCACCTTCACGGGTGGTACCCGAAGCATCGACAACAACAACACCCTTCTCAAGGTCAGGGGTGGATTGTTCCGAGGCGGCGGCCAATACGGCATCCTGGGCAATGCCGGCGATAAATCCAGTATTGACATCAATGGGGCGATCTTTTCGAACAACGGGTTGCGCCGTGCAAGGCGAGGATTGTCCAGCATCGATGTGACGAATGGGGGATCCGGCTATACGTCGGCGCCAACGGTTCTCTTTACCGGAGGTGGCGGAAGCGGCGCCGTTGGCACTGCTATCCTCGGGACTGGCGGCAATGCGGGAAAGATCGCTGGCGTTGCAGTGACAAATCCGGGATCTGGTTACGCAACGGCACCTGCGGTTTCGTTTAGTGGCGGCGGTGGTTCTTCTGCCGCCGCAACCGCCGTTACGGATGCAACCCTCGCGACACGCGACGTTATCGCCAATGCAGGCGCTCTGGCCGTTCGTGCCTGCCGCTTTGAAGACAGCAAGTCCATATCGGTCAACCTGGTCGTGGCGGCGGAGGTGCAGTCGGCGGAACTGACCGGAAATATCTTCTCGGGCACGCCGACGAGCAAGCTGCAGGTCGCGACATTGACGAACGGCAAGCCGGTTCTTGCTTTCGGCAATGTGGACGGCGTTGGTTCGGGCGTGTTCTTGTCGGGCACTTGGACACCGGTTCTCAACATCGCCGACTCCGGCACCGGTATCACCACCGATACCGCAACGGGTTCGTACACCGTCTACGAAGACCGTGTCTTCGTTGATTTTGACCTCACCCTGTCAAGCAAGGGGTCGGCCACCGGCGCGGTATCGATCGTGGGACTTCCGTTCGCACAAACGGGTCTGTCCGTCGGATCGATGGCCCTGACTGCCGCCACCGGCCTTACCGGAACGGTATTGACCAGGGCCAGTGGGGGGATTCTTCGACTGGACCAGACGGTGGCAACGGGGATTTCAAGCCTCACGAATGCCAACCTGACAAATACGACCCGGTTGAGAGGGTCTATCGGCTACCAAAGGAGCGCCTAAACGGCAGCGGATGGGTTCCTGAACCAAGGGCTTGCATTTTGAAGAGACGGGGCAACACCCGTCTCTGACAGGCTCCCCTGGCAACTCTTGAGAGCCTGCCGGGGAATACGGGGCGCGGGCGATGGCCTTGCGCCCCGTTGCCAATACGACAGCCGACGGCAACCAATACTCAGCATCCAATTTCACACACGGAAAACATCATGCCGACAGGATTTCACGATGTCCGGTTTCCCTTGCGGCTGGCGCTTGGTACCAGCGGGGGGCCGGTCAGGCGGACGGATATCGTCAGTCTTTCCAATGGCCGCGAGAACCGCAACCGGCGCTGGCGCGATGCGCGGCGGCATTACGATGCGGGGTCGGGCATCCGGTCGATCGGCGATCTCTATGCGGTTCTGGCGTTTTTCGAGGCGCGCGCCGGGCAGCTTTACGGGTTCCGGTTTCGCGATCCGCTAGATTTCAAATCCTGCGCGCCGGATGCGACGGTCACTCCAGCCGACCAGGTGATCGGGACGGGGGACGGCGTGACGGCCGTGTTTCAACTGGTGAAGACCTATGGCGATGCCGGTGGGGCGAGCGTGCGCGATATTGCCAAGCCGGTGGCTGGAACGGTGCTCGTATCGGTGGGGGGCGTCGCGGCGGCGCCAGCGGATTTTACGCTGGATGCGGCGAGCGGGCGGGTGACCTTCGTGCCGGGGAAGATTCCGGCCGGCGGTGCGGTGGTGCGGGCTGGCTATGAATTCGACGTGCCGGTGCGGTTCGATACCGACCGGATCGATGTCGATCTGGCGCAATTCCAGGCCGGTCGCATTCCGTCCATTCCGCTGGTGGAGATCAAGCCATGAGAACGCTTCCCGCAGCACTCGCCGAGCATCTGGCCGGCGACGCCACGACGATGTGCCACTGCTGGCGGGTGACGCGCCGGGACGGGGTGGTTTTGGGTTTTACCGAGCATGGCCACGACCTGACGTTCGCAGGCACGGGTTTTCTTGCCGCGAGTGGCTTCGAGGCCGCCGACAGCGAGGCGGCGAGTGGACTGTCCGTCGAGGCGGGGGAGGTCAGCGGCGGATTTTCGAATGTGGCCATTACCGAAGCGGATGTGATCGCCGGGCGATATGACGGGGCGAAGGTCGAGGTGTTTCAGGTCAACTGGCAGGCGCCGGACCAGCATATCCTGCTCAGGGTGCAGGAGGTCGGCGAGGTGGTAAGGGCGGGCGGCGCGTTTCGCGCCGAACTGCGGCGGCTGACGCATCGGCTGGATCAGGTGCAAGGACGGATTTATGGGCGGCGCTGCGATGCGGTGCTGGGCGACGGGCGGTGCAAGGTCGATCTGAGCAGCCCGGCCTATCGGGGAACCGGAACAGTCACTGCCGTCCTCAGCGAGACACAGGTGCGGGTGTCGGGACTGGATGCGGCGATTGCCGGGTTTTACCGGCAGGGTGTGTTCCGGTTCACCGCAGGCGCGAATGCCGGGCATGCGGTCGATGTCGAGGATCACCGTGTTGATGGGGATGGGGTGACGCTGTCACTCTGGCTGCCGCCGCCCTTGCCGCTGGCGGTGGGCGACACGTTCATGGTGACGGCGGGGTGTGACAAGCGCTTTGCGACCTGTGGGGCGACGTTTTCCAACATTCTGAATTTTCGCGGGTTTCCGCATATGCCGGGATCGGATTTCGCGTTTGGTTATGCTGACGGTGACACTGTGCATGACGGGCGGGCGCTTTATGAGTGAGAACCGGTCAGGGCATCCGAGCTTGGGTTTTGGGGCTGACGCCCCCCTCATCCGGCCCTCCGGGCCACCTTCTCCCCGCCGGGGAGAAGAGGGAAGGCGACCGCCTAATTTACAGGTTGTCGCTTTGGCCGAGAGCTGGATCGGGACGCCGTATCGGCATCAGGCGAGCCTCAAGGATGTGGGGTGCGATTGCCTGGGGCTGGTGCGTGGTGTCTGGCGGGAGCTTTACGGCTGCGAGCCGGAATTGCCGCCGGCCTATCAGCCGGACTGGGCGGAGCGTGGCGGGGAGGATCGGTTGTTTGCGGCAGCGCTTCGGCATTTTGGCGAAGTGCTACCTTTGAGCGAGATGCGACCGGGCGATCTTATTCTGTTTCGTTGGCGGCCGGATCTGGCGGCCAAGCATGCCGGGATTGCCTGTGGCGATGACCGGTTCATCCATGCCTATGAGCAGGCAGCGGTGATCCGCTCGCCGCTCGTTCCCTCCTGGCGCCGGCGGATTGCCGGTGTTTTCCGTTTTCCTGAAAAGGCCTGATATCCATGGCGACCATACTTCTGCAGGCGGCGGGTGCGGCACTCGGCGGCGTGTTCGGTCCTGTCGGGGCGATCCTTGGCCGGGCGGCCGGTGCGCTGGCGGGTTCCGTCGTCGACCGGTCGATCATCGGCGGCATGACGACGGTCTCCGGCGCGCGATTGGGGAATGCGCGCATTCCCGGAGCCGACGAGGGGACGGCGATCACTCGCGCCTATGGCACGGTGCGGGTCGGTGGGACGCTGATCTGGGCGACGCGGTTCGAGGAGGAGGTTCGGGTCGAGCGGCGTGGGGGCAAGGCGAGCGGACCGAGAGTGGAGACGTTTCGCTATTACGCCAATTTCGCGCTCGGGATCTGCGAAGGCGAGATTGCCCATGTGCGGCGGGTCTGGGCGGATGGGCGCGAACTCGACCTGACCGGTATCGAGATGCGCATTCACCATGGGACGCAGGACCAGATGCCAGATCCGCTGATCGAGGCGAAGCAGGGTGTGGGTAAGGCGCCGGCCTATCGCGGGCTGGCTTATGCCGTGTTCGAGCGCTTTCCGCTCGATGGATATGGCAACCGCATGCCGCTGATCCAGTTCGAGGTGCTGCGGCCGGTCGGTGGGGTGGAAACGGCGATCCGGGCGGTGACGATCATTCCGGGATCGAGCGAGCATGGTTATGATCCGCGCGTGGTGAAGGAAAAGACGGGGGCGGGCACAAGCCGGCTGATCAACCGCAATGTGTTTCATGCCGGGTCCGACTGGCAGGCCTCGCTTGACGAATTGCAGGCGCTTTGCCCCAATCTCGAGCGGGTGGCGCTGGTTGTTTCCTGGTTCGGGACCGATCTTCGGGCCGGGCATTGCCGGATCGTGCCGGGCGTCGAGACGGCTGTTCGCGAGGATGAAAGCCGGACCTGGTCGGTATCGGGCATCGGTCGCGGTGGCGCGTCCGTGGTCAGCCAGAATGGCGGCGGGCCGGCCTATGGAGGGACGCCGAGCGACGGGAGCGTCGTGGCGGCGATCGCCGATCTCAAGGCGCGCGGGCTGAAGGTCTATCTCTATCCGTTCGTGATGATGGATATTGCGGCCGGAAACACGCTGACCAACCCCTATGGCGGGACGGGACAGCCGGCCTATCCCTGGCGCGGACGCATCACCGCGCATCCGGCGCCGGGGCAGGCCGCAAGTGCTGACAAGACCAGCGCCGCGCGCACGCAGGTCGAGGCTTTCTGTGGGGCTGCGACTGCAGCGGATTTTGATATTTCGGGAACCTCTGTGGTTTCCACGGCAGAGGATGAAGGTTATCGGCGGCTGATCCTGCATTACGCGCTGCTGGCGCAGGTGGCCGGCGGGGTCGATGGGTTCATCATTGGTTCGGAACTGCGAGGCCTCACGCAATTGCGGGATGGGGCCGGTGCGTTTCCTTTCGTCGAGCAACTCGTGACGCTTGCCGCCAATGTCCGGGCGGTCCTTGGATCATCGACGAAGCTGACCTATGGCGCCGACTGGAGCGAGTATTTCGGTTATCACCCGGCGGATGGCTCGGGCGAGGTGTATTACCACCTCGATCCACTCTGGGCGTCGGCGGCAATCGATGCCGTGGGGATCGACAACTATATGCCGCTGTCCGACTGTCGGGACGGCGATCTCGTCGAGGGAAATCCGGATGGTTTCCGGGTTGCTGACGATGCAGCGGCGATGCGGGCGATGGTGGCATCGGGCGAGGGTTATGACTGGTACTATGCCGGCGATGCCGACCGGCGAGCCCGAGTTCGGACGCCGATCAGCGACGGGCTGGCGGGGAAGGATTGGGTTTATCGCTATAAGGATATCGCCAACTGGTGGGGGCAGGCACATCATGACCGGATCGGTGGCGTCGAGCAGGCTCTGCCGACGGCCTGGGTTCCCGGCAGCAAGCCGATCTGGTTCACGGAACTTGGCTGCCCGGCGATCGACAAGGGGGCGAACCAGCCGAATGTGTTCACCGATCCGAAATCTTCGGAAACGGCCGTGCCGTATTTTTCCAATGGTGCGCGGCGGGATGCGATGCAGCGGCGGTTTCTGGAGGCGCAGTATGCGTTCTGGGACGGGCCGGATGCGCCGGACTGTGTCGATCCCGATCATATCTTCGTCTGGACTTGGGACGCTCGGCCGTTGCCGGCCTTTCCGGAGGATACGAAGCTCTGGTCGGATGGTGACAACTGGCAGGTGGGGCATTGGCTGAATGGCCGGCTCGGCGCATCGACGGCGGCGGATGTGATTGCCGCTGTTCTTGCCGATCATGGCTTCGAGGCGGGCAATACAGATCTCGTCAGCGGTGATCTCGGTGGATATGTGCAATCGGAACAGGCGTCGGCCCGCGATGTGCTGGAGCCTCTGATGGCAGCGCTGCAGATCGATGCGGTGGAGACGGGAGGGGTTCTGCAGTTTCGCTCGCGGATGAAACAGGCGGGTTCGCCGACGATTGTATCCGTACTGGCCGATATGGATGAGCAGCCGCTTTTCGAGGAGGCACGTGGCCATGACAGCGATTTTGGCAGCGAGGCGATCCTCGATCATTTCGATCCTGCCAACGCCTATGGACAGACGACGGCAAAGTCGCGGCGGGTCTCGCCCGCCAATGACCGGGTGTTGAGGCTTTCGCTGCCGGGCACGTTGCATGAGGGCGCGGCGGCATCGGCGGTCGAGGATGCGCTTCGGGATCATCAGGTATCACGGCGCAGTGTCCGGTTTTCCCTGTCTCCGGCAGACATCGAGCTGGAACCGGGGGATGTGATTGCCTTCGAGGACGGGCCTGCCGGGCATTTCATCGTCGGGCGGATCGAGGATGGCGCAGTCAGGGCGGTCGAGGCGCGGGCCTATGTGCCTTCGAGCGGTGGCGGGCGAAGCGTGCCGCCGCGTCTGGTTGATCCGCCTCGAAAACCCTCGGATGGATTTTCACCGATCGTCCATTTGATGGACCTGCCTCAATACGAGGATGGCGAGGCGGCAAGTTTTGCGCGCGGGGCGGTGTTTGCGCGTCCATGGCATTCGGTGATGCTGTCGTCGTCGGCGACGACGGA
Organism: Rhizobium sp. Leaf453; assembly: GCF_001425605.1. Taxonomy (GTDB): domain Bacteria; phylum Pseudomonadota; class Alphaproteobacteria; order Rhizobiales; family Rhizobiaceae; genus Pararhizobium. The sequence continues at coordinate 20,146 of NZ_LMRG01000029.1, forward strand.
AGGATACAGGGCGCGAGCACGGCTCGATCAACCGGCGCAGACGGGTGTCCTGACGGAGGCGCTTGGTGCGGGCGTGCCGGGGCGGTTCGACGGTTCATGGACATTGACGCTCGATCTGCATTTCGGCGGGCTGTCGTCGGCGGGCCGGACGGCGGTGTTGAACGGGCAGAACCGGATCGCGGTTCTTGCCGCCAATGGCGTCTGGGAAATTATCGGGTTTCGCGGGGCAACGGAAATCGCCAGCGGTCGCTGGCGGCTTTCCGGGCTCTTGCGCTGTCTGCATGGGACCACGGATGCGATGTCGGCCGGTGCCGCAGCCGGCACGCCTGTTGTGCTGCTCAATGGTGCGGTGAGGCCGCTCGGGCTGAGTGCGGACGAGGTGGGCCGGGTCATGAACTGGATGATCGATGCGGGAGGGGTAGCGGGCGCAGCGGAAGGCCCGTTCGCTTTTGCCGGGGGGCTGAGGGCCGAAACGCCGATCGCGCCGGTGCATTTGAAGGCCCGGCGACTGGAGACCGGGGCGGTTCGAATTCAGTGGACCCGTTGTGCCCGACGGGCGGCCGATCACTGGCTCGACGGCGATATCGCGTTCGACGAGCCAGTGGAACGCTATCGCGTTGAAATCCTCGATGGCGGGACGGTCAAGCGCCGGGTCGATGTGACTGAACCTGTTCTCGAATATGCGCCCGCTTTGGAGCTTGCGGATTTCGGTTCGACGCAAACGAGCCTGTCCGTACGGGTGCGCCAGAGAGGCGAAAAGGTTGCGCTCGGCGTACCGGCGCAGGCCGTGCTGGCGCTGTGATGTCAGCCGATATTTTTCTAAAGGAGCGTCAAATGAACGAATTGAAGAACTGGTACCTGTCGAAAACCGTTTGGGGCGGCGTTGTCGCGATTCTTGCCTCCTGCGGCAATCTGTTCGGGCTGGATATCGCGCCGGACGATCAGAGCGGGATTGTGGACGGGCTCACCGCGCTTGCCGCTGCCATCGGCGGGCTGGTTGCGATCTGGGGCCGAATTTCGGCGCGGACGCGATTACGATAACGCGATCCATATGGATCAAAACAGAGCGTTATCCCGACATTCATTTGCCATTCAGACTGTATCGTTTATTGAATTTACAGTGATGCTTCCCAAGTCACCCATGTTTTTCGAGCCGAAAGTGCGTTCATGTCTTCACCTTTGATCATAGCAACGCTTGCAGCGGGTCTGACCGGATTCGCGCCGCCGGCGATTGATGTGCCATCGATGGTTGTCGTCGTGGACGGCGATTGCGGCCAGGCGGCAGCCGAAGTGGTGGCGGAAACCGGGGGGGAACTGCTGTCCGCCCAGCCTACCAGCGATGGCCAATGCGTCGTTACCGTGCTGATCCCCGGCAATGGCGGGCGCCCGAAGAAGGTGACGATGCGCGTTCCCATGTAAGGGGACATCTCGCGGACCCGACTCGCGATATTCTCGGACGGCCGGGAATGAGGTATGCAGTGAGTCTGATGTTACGGCGCGCGGCCTGCCCTGATCGGCCGCGCTGAAGGGAAGAAAGTCAGTTCATGCGCATTCTCGTGGTCGAAGACGACGTCAATCTCAATCGCCAGCTGACGGATACGCTGAAGGAAGCGGGATATGTCGTTGACCAGGCTTTCGACGGCGAAGAGGGGCACTATCTTGGTGACGGCGAGCCCTATGATGCTGTTATCCTCGATATCGGCCTGCCGGAGATGGACGGTATCACTGTACTGGAAAAGTGGCGCGGCGCGGGCAAGGTGATGCCGGTGCTGATCCTGACTGCACGCGATCGCTGGAGCGACAAGGTGGCTGGCATCGACGCCGGTGCCGACGATTATGTGACGAAGCCGTTCCACGTCGAGGAAGTGCTGGCACGCATCCGCGCCCTGATCCGGCGGGCGGCAGGGCATGCCAGCTCCGAAATCGTCTGCGGTCCGGTGCGGCTGGATACCAAGGGTTCCAAGGCAACGGTCAACGGCGTGGCGCTGAAACTGACCTCGCATGAATTCCGGCTTCTCTCCTACCTGATGCACCATATGGGGCAGGTAGTGTCGCGCACCGAGCTGGTCGAACATATGTACGATCAGGATTTCGACCGCGATTCCAATACGATCGAGGTCTTTGTCGGCCGATTGCGCAAGAAGATCGGCAACGATCTGATCGAGACCGTGCGTGGCCTCGGCTACCGGATGCAGGCGCCGGGCATGGTCAGCAAGGACGCCAAGAGCTGAGCGCGTCAGCGGACATGACCGGCTCCGGATCGGCGCTCGCGCCATCTTTGCCGTGGTGCCGCTGATGCTGCGGCCGCAATCCCTGACCGCGCGCGTGCTTCTGGTTTCCACCATCTGGGCGGTGGCGGCGCTGGTGGTGATCGGCGTGGTGATCTCGGCACTCTATCGTCAGGGATCCGAGCGCGGATTCCAGGATCTTTTGCGAGCGCAGCTCTACAACGTCATCAACTCGATCGTCGTCAACGACAAGCAGGTGCTGGCCGGAAGTCCGCAGCTTGGTGACCTCAGGTTCTCGCAGCCGCAGACCGGTTGGTACTGGATCGTGGAGCCGATCGGTGAATTCGCGACGCCGCCGCTGATGTCGACCTCGCTCGGTTCCGGCAAGCTACCGATTGCAAGCGTTGACGAGGTTCCGTTCGACATTCGCTACGAGCGCTTCTACACGACGGTCGATTCCTTCAACAACGACGTCGAAGTGGCGGAGACGGAAGTCGTTCTCGACATCCAGGGCCACACGGCGCGCTTCCGGGTCGCGGGCAATCGCGACGTGCTGGAAGCCGATATCGACGATTTCAACCGCAATCTCTATCTGGCGCTGGCGATCTTCGGTTTCGGTGGCCTTGGCATGAACGCGCTGGCGATCCTGTTCGGCCTCCGGCCGCTCGATCAGGCGCGGCGCTCGCTGGAAAAAATTCGCGCCGGTGAGAGCGAGCGGCTGGACGGGGAGTTTCCGCGCGAGATCCAGCCTTTGGCGAGCGAGGTCAATGCGCTGATCGATAGCAACCGCCGCATCATCGAGCGCGCGCGCATGCAGGTCGGCAATCTCGCCCATTCGCTGAAGACGCCGCTGGCCGTGCTGATCAACGAGGCGCGGGTGCTGGAGGCGCCGCATGGCGACCTTGTCAAGGCGCAGGCCGATGCCATGCAGATGCAGGTGCAATCCTATCTCAACCGTGCGCGGATCGCGGCGCAGCGGGAATCCGTGCTGGCGCGCACCGAGGTCGAGCCTGTTCTAGAACGGCTGGTGCGGGTGATGCGCCGGCTACATCCGGAGAAAACCTTTCTGCTGACGGTCTCGCCCCCCGGTCTTATTCTGGCGATGGAACAGCAGGATGTGGAGGAAACCGTCGGCAACCTGCTGGATAATGCGGCGCGCTACGCCAACGAGCAGGTACACGTTACCGCGCATATCGCGCCGGAAGGCGTTCAGGGCAAGGATCCCGGGCGCAGGAACTGGGTGACCGTTGCGGTTGATGACGACGGGCCGGGCCTGGAACCGGACCAGATTGCGGTGGCGATCAAGCGCGGCAAGCGCCTGGACGAAACGAAGCCCGGGACCGGGTTGGGACTTTCGATCGTCAGCGAGATTGCCGGCGAATATCAGGGCACGCTCGTGCTTTCGCGCGGCGATCGCGGGGGCTTGAGCGCGGTGCTGGTGCTGCCGGCCGTGTCATAAGAGGGCGGCTGGCCGTGACTTTTTTGACGGACTGGCAGGCAAAATGTCCGAATGGTTCGGCTTTCGCTGCTGCGATGTTGCCTGCTTCGGCGGGGAATGTAAAAAGAAAGTCAACCATGGATTCGGTGGACGCGCCGTCCATGATCTGCCGATGCAACGGAATTGCGAGAGCTGCCCCGAGAGATGAAAAACCTGGCCTGTTTTCCGACCATCTTTTCAGCGCCTCCGGTTGCGTGCCTGATCGTGTCTTCTCTGCTTCTCAGTAGCTGCGGCACGACTTCGGGGAATGGGGCAAAGGCTGGTACCTTGACGGCCACCAATACATCGTCATCCTACATCGCTGCACTTGGTGGAGGCGTGATCGGCCGTGAGACCGGTCTTTCGATCAGCAAGGCTGACCGTCAGCGCGCGCTCGAGGCGGAATATCGTGCGCTGGAAGGCGCGCGTGGCGGGCAGCCGGTGGTCTGGCAGGGATCGGGCGTCAGCGGTTCGGTCGTGGCCGCAGCACCCTATCAGGTCGGCTCGCAGAATTGCCGCCAGTACAGCCATACCTTGACGGTCAAGGGACAGGACAGCGTGGCACGCGGTGCGGCCTGCCGCAATGCCGACGGCACCTGGACACCGTTGACCTGAGCGCTTGCTTGCGGCGAAATGCCTCAAATTTCTGTCATTTACGGTTTAACAGTTGGAATGGTGCAGTCCGCATAGTAATTGAGCGGACATGCTGTTCTGGATTCTCGTTGCCATCCTGACGGCGGCTGTTGCTGCCGTTCTGCTGCTTCCGCTGTTGCGCGCCGCCGCGCGCGTCGAGGCGCCTCGCTCCCATGATGTCGAAGTCTATCGGGACCAGTTGAAAGAACTCGAGCGTGATCGCGCGGGCGGACTGATTTCCGCCGAGGATGCCGAATTCGCACGCGCCGAAGTTGCCCGCCGCCTGCTGGCGGCCTCCGATGCCGTCAAGGCAACCGCAAGCGTACCGGCGCCGCGCCGAAGCAATCGGCTGGCGCAGCTTGCCGTCGTCGTCATCCTGCCCGCCATAGGCCTCTGTCTTTACTTGCGTACAGGCAACCCGGGCGTGCCGGATGCGCCGCTGGCAGCCCGTCTTGCAAACCCCGGCAACGACATGAACATCCTGATCGCGCGGGCGGAACGCCAGCTTGTGATCAATCCAGAGGACGGCGCCGGCTGGGACGTACTGGCACCGATCTATTACCGTAGCGGCCGGGTTCAGGAGGCTGCGACGGCCTTTCGCAACGCGCTGCGCATTCTTGGGCCGACGCCTGTTCGCCTCGGCGGTTATGCCGAGAGCCTGATCGCCCTGTCGGGTGGATTAGTGACGAGCGAGGCGCAGGAAGCGCTTGAGAAATCGCTGGTGATCGAGCCGAACGATCCGCGCGCGCAGTTCTATCTGGCGCTGGCGATGAAGCAGGAGGGAAGGTCGGCGGATGCACTGGCCGCCTTCCGCAAGATCGTCGCGACATCACCGAAGGACGCGCCGTGGCTGCCGCTGGTCAACGACCATATCGCGAGCCTTGATGGTGGCGTCCAGTCGGGCCAAAGTGCCGAGGCCGGACCCAAGCTCGGTAACCCGACGGCGGACGATATTGCTGCCGCTCAGGATATGAGCGCGGGTGACCGGACGGCGATGATCGAGGGCATGGTCGGCAGCCTTGCCGAAAAGCTGAAGGCCGACCCGAAAAATTTCGAAGGATGGATGCGGATCATCCGTTCCTACTCAGTCCTTGGCCAGAAGGATAAGGCGGCGGAGGCCCTGAAGCAGGGATTGAAAGTCTTTCCGGCTGAGGGGAACGAGGGTAAACAATTGCTGGCGCTTGCCGGTGAACTTGGCTTGAAGACCGATGGAGGCGCGCAATGACCCGCAAGCAGAAGCGCCTGGCAATCATCGGCGGGGGTGTCAGTTTCATCGTCGCGGCCGTGCTGCTGGTGATGTTCGCCTTCAGCCAGTCGGTCGCCTATTTCTATGTTCCCGGCGACCTTGCCAAGGCAAACCTGGCGCCGGGGACTCGCATCCGCTTGGGCGGACTGGTCGAGACCGGCTCCGTGAAGCGTGGCGAGGGGGCGACGATCACTTTCAGCGTCACGGATACGCTGGGGCATGTGCCGGTGAGTTATACCGGTATCCTTCCCGATCTTTTCCGTGAAGGGCAGGGCGTTGTCGCCGAGGGCAGCTTCAAGGATGGAAATCAGCTTTTCGTTGCCGACACTGTGCTGGCCAAGCATGATGAGACCTACATGCCGAAGGATGTCGCGGACCGGCTGAAAGAGCAGGGTGTCTCGCTCGGGGGCAAGGAGAATATCCAATGATCGTTGAGCTTGGCCACTACGCGCTTGTGCTGGTACTGGCGACTTCGTTGCTTCAATCGGTCTTGCCCATCATCGGGGCGCTGCGCAACGATGGGCCACTGATGGAAATCGGCACGATCGCGGCCAAGGCGACATTCCTGCTGGTGGCGCTTTCCTTCGGCGCCTTGACCTATGCCCATGTGACCTCCGACTTCTCCGTCCAAAACGTCTGGGAGAACTCGCATTCGCAGATCCCATTGATCTACAAGTTCTCCGGTGTCTGGGGGAACCATGAAGGGTCCATGCTGCTGTGGATGCTGATCCTGGCATTCTTCTCGGCGCTGGTTGCGTGGTTCGGAAACAATCTGCCGGACACGTTGAAGGCCAATGTGCTGGCCGTACAGGCCATGATCACCGCCGCGTTTTCGCTATTTATTCTCCTGACGTCCAATCCCTTCAATCGGCTCCTCGATGCGCCCGGCGAGGGGCAAGACCTCAATCCGGTCCTGCAGGACGTTGGCCTCGCCATCCATCCGCCGCTGCTCTATCTCGGTTATGTCGGTTTTTCCGTCTGCTTTTCTTTTGCCGTGGCGGCGCTGATCGAAGGCCGCATCGATGCGGCCTGGGCGCGCTGGGTTCGGCCGTGGACATTGGCTGCCTGGACCTTCCTGACGGCCGGCATCGCCATGGGGTCCTACTGGGCCTATTACGAACTGGGTTGGGGCGGCTGGTGGTTCTGGGACCCGGTCGAAAACGCATCCTTCATTCCCTGGCTTGCCGGGACGGCGCTGCTTCATTCGGCGCTTGTGATGGAAAAGCGGGAAGCGCTGAAAATCTGGACGGTGCTTCTGGCGCTGATGACCTTTTCGATGTCGTTGCTCGGGACGTTTCTCGTTCGGTCCGGTGTCCTGACCTCGGTGCACGCCTTCGCCACCGATCCGACGCGCGGCGTGTTCATTCTGGTCATCCTCATCCTGTTCATCGGCGGTTCGCTGTCGCTGTTTGCCTTCCGCGCCTCACGGCTCAAGGTTGGCGGGCTGTTCGCCCCGATTTCGCGTGAGGGCGCGCTGGTCTTCAACAATCTCATCCTCACGACAGCGGCCGCCACTGTTTTGACTGGCACGCTTTATCCGCTGGTTCTGGAAGCGCTGACGGGCTCCAAGATTTCCGTCGGACCACCTTTCTTCAACATGACGTTCGGGTTGTTGATGCTGCCTCTGCTGTTGGCGGTTCCCTTCGGGCCTCTTCTGGCCTGGAAGCGGGGTGACCTGCTCGGCGCGGGCCAGCGACTGTTTGCGGCGGTGGCGGTCGGGCTGGTTGGCGGCAGTGCAGTTTACTATGCGCAGAACGGCGGGCCGGTCATGGCTTTGCTCGGTCTTGCCCTCGGCTTCTACCTGATCGTGGGCTCGCTGACGGAGGTTTATCTGCGATCCGGATTCGGCAAGGTCGCCGGTTCGGTTGCCGTGCGGCGGCTGACGGGCCTGCCCCGCTCAGTCTTCGGTGCTGCTCTAGCGCATGTCGGGCTCGGCGTGACGCTGATCGGTATCGTTGCGGTCACGGCATTTTCGACGGAGCATGTCGTCGAGATGAAGCAGGGCATGACCACGGAGGCCGGCGGTTACACACTGCGCTTCGATGGTCTGCGCAACAGTAATGGTCCCAACTACAGCGAGGAGAGCGGGCATTTCAGCATCACGCGCGCGGACGCTTTGTTGGGCGATGTATGGTCTTCCAAGCGGTTCTACACGGCGCGGCAGATGCCGACGACGGAAGCCGGCATCCGCACATTCGGCCTCAGCCAGCTCTATGTCTCGCTGGGTGACGACATGGCCGATGGTGGTGTCGTGGTGCGGGTCTGGTGGAAGCCGCTGATCCTGTGCATCTGGGGAGGAGCCCTGTTCATGATGGCCGGCGGGATAGTCTCGCTCAGCGACAGGCGTTTGCGTGTCGGCGCGCCGTCCCGGGCGAAGAAGCTGAAAAAGCCGGTTCTGGAGCCAGCGCAATGATCCGCCGGTTGGTCTTCGTGCTGTTGCTGATGATCTCGGCCTGGCCGGCCTTTGCGGTCAATCCGGACGAGGTGCTGGCTGATCCGGCGCTCGAAGCCCGCGCTCGCGCCCTGTCGGCGCAACTGCGCTGTATGGTCTGCCAGAACCAGTCGATCGACGATTCCAACGCTGAGCTCGCCAAGGATTTGCGCCTGCTGGTGCGCGAGCGGATCACCAATGGTGACAGCGATGCTGCGGTCATCGACTATGTGGTGTCGCGCTACGGCGAATTCGTGCTGCTCAAGCCGCGTTTCGAGGCGAAGACGCTCATCCTCTGGGGCGCGCCGGTCATTCTGCTTCTCGCAGGAGCCGTTGCCATGTTGACTGCTGTTCGGCGCCGAACAGGGAAGGTGACGGGAACGAAACTTTCCGCCGAGGAACAGGCGCGTCTGGATGCTGTATTGAAAGACTGATTTCGTTCGGTTTTTCAGGCCCCGTGGTCTGATGGCCCAAGACGTTGCCGTTTAAAGATTTACAGGCTCTCTACTCCAAAAGAACAGTTAGTCCCAACATTACCAAAAGTTCACGTCGCGGACACGAGCCAGTAAGGTGCGTTCGACTAAACCTTTCTCATCGGCTGTTCCTCCAGTCAGCCAGACTTTGAAGAGAAAAGGCAAATCGGATGTTCAAGAACCAATCACTGCGTCCTTCCCTGAAGACTGTTTTGAAAACCTCGACCGTCGCGGGGCTCGCGGCTGTCATGCTGTCGACCGGCATCCCTGCTACCGTCACCCATTCCTTTGCCGCCGCCGTCAAGATCGAGGCGCCGCAGGTTCCGAGCTTTGCGAACGTGGTCGATGCCGTTTCTCCGGCTGTCGTGTCCGTTCGCGTCCAGTCGCGCGCCAACCCGGTTTCCGATGATGCCAGTAACGGCTTCAGCTTCGATTTCGGCGGCCGTGGTTTTGACGAACTTCCCGACGATCACCCGCTGAAGCGCTTCTTCAAGGAATTCGGCGGCCCGAACGGCGGCCAGGATAATGACAGACGCGCCGATCGTGGCCATGGCCCGCGTGACGGCAAGCCGGGTCGCCTGCGTCCGACCTCGCAGGGTTCCGGCTTCTTCATTTCCGAAGACGGTTACCTCGTCACCAACAACCACGTCGTTTCCGATGGCTCGGCCTTCACCGTTATTCTGAACGATGGCACCGAACTCGACGCCAAGCTGATCGGCAAGGACAGCCGTACGGATCTTGCCGTCCTGAAGGTCGATGACAAGCGCAAGTTCGCCTATGTCGGTTTTGCCGATGACAGCAAGGTCCGTGTCGGTGACTGGGTCGTAGCCGTCGGCAATCCGTTCGGTCTCGGCGGTACGGTGACTGCGGGTATCGTTTCGGCCCGTGGCCGCGATATCGGCTCCGGCCCCTATGACGATTACCTGCAGGTCGATGCGGCCGTGAACCGTGGCAACTCGGGTGGCCCCACCTTCAATCTCAACGGCGAAGTTGTTGGCATCAACACCGCGATCTTCTCGCCCTCCGGCGGCAATGTCGGCATCGCCTTCGCCATTCCGGCATCCGTTGCCAAGGACGTGGTCAACGACCTGATGAAGGACGGCGAAGTCTCGCGCGGCTGGCTTGGCGTGCAGATCCAACCCGTCGACAAGGACGTGGCCGAATCGCTCGGCCTTGCCGAGGCGAGCGGCGCGCTTGTCATCGAACCGCAGGCCGGTTCTCCCGGTGAAAAAGCCGGTATCAAGAAGGGCGACGTGATCACCGCCGTCGACGGCGACACGATCAAGGGACCGCGCGAACTGGCTCGCAAGATCGGCGCCATGCGTCCGGGCACCAGCGTCGACGTCACGCTCTGGCGCGACGGCAAGGCGGAAAGTGTCAAGCTGGAAGTCGGCACGCTGCCGGCGGACAAGGAAGCTTCTGCCGGTGCCGAACAGCAGCCGCAGCAGGAAGAGCAGCCTTCGAGCGAGAAGGCTCTGGCTGACCTCGGCGTCACCGTCATGCCGGCCGATGACGGCAATGGCGTGACGATCTCCGCTGTCGATCCGGACTCCGACGCCAGCGATCGCGGGCTGAAGGAAGGCCAGAAGATCGTTTCGGTCAACAACCAGGAGGTCAAGTCGGCCGACGACATCCTCAAGGTGATCGAAGCCGCCAAGAAGGATGGCCGCACCAAGGCGCTGTTCCAGATCGAGGCTGACAATGCCAGCCGCTTCGTGGCGCTGCCGATCAACCAGGGGTGATGCGGCTCCACTGATCAGCCGGGCGCCGCGAACTCTCTCCAGAGTTTCGCGGCGCCCGACGTTTCAGGGAAAAGTCTCGCCGCGCAACCGGGCGGAAGGACGCAATTTCCCGAGGTCAAACCGGTTGTGGAAGAGACAGGTCCGGGACTATGGTCGCGCGCATGAAGATTCTGATTATCGAAGATGACCTGGAGGCGGCTGCCTATCTGGCCAAGGCCTTTCGCGAGGCTGGCATTGTTTCCGATCATGCGAGCGACGGCGAAAGCGGCTTGTTCATGGCGAGCGAAAATACCTACGACGTGCTCGTCATCGACCGCATGCTGCCGCGACGCGACGGCCTCTCTGTTATCAGTGAATTGCGCCGCAAAGCCATCCACACGCCGGTGCTGATCCTTTCGGCGCTGGGCCAGGTCGATGATCGGGTGACGGGCCTGCGGGCCGGCGGCGACGACTATCTGCCCAAGCCCTACGCCTTCAACGAACTGCTTGCCCGCGTCGAGGTCCTTGGCCGCCGAAAGGGCGCGCCCGAGCAGGACATGGTCTACCGCGTCGGCGATCTTGAACTGGACCGGCTGTCGCACACCGTCCGGCGTCAGGGCCGAGAGCTGCTGCTTCAGCCGCGCGAATTCCGGCTCCTGGAATATCTGATGAAGAATGCAGGGCAGGTGGTGACGCGCACCATGCTACTCGAAAATGTCTGGGATTATCACTTCGATCCGCAGACCAATGTCATCGACGTGCATGTGTCGCGGCTGCGCTCGAAGATCGAGAAGGATTTTGACCTGCCGCTACTGCGGACCGTTCGCGGTTCGGGCTACATGATCAAGGACGAAACGGCCAAGGGTGACGGGCGTCCCGACGCATGAGCAGACTGCGCGTTCTCCTTCGCACCACTGCCCTTCGCCTTTCGGCGCTTTATCTCGTGCTCTTTGCGCTCTGCGCGGCGTTTCTCGTCTTCTACGTGACCGCCATGTCCGAGCGCCTGCTGGAGCAGCAGACGCGCGACGCGGTCACGGCCGAGGTTTCCCAAATCGACAACGTCTATGCGCGCGGCGGCGTGAACGCGCTGCTCAGGACGCTGGAGCGGCGTGCACGTCAACCCGGCGCCAATCTCTATGTCATCGCCGGCCCCACGGGCGAGATTCTCGCCGGCAATGTCGCCTCGCTGCAGCCGGGGCTACTCGACAAGGAAGGCTGGACGGGGGAGGCATTTCGCTATCAGCGCTATACCGACGAAAGCCGCAAGGAAACGCATGTGGCGCTGGCGCATGTGCTTGTTCTGGACAACGGGCTGCGAATCCTCGTCGGCCGCGATCTGCAGGAGCCGGAGAAATTTCGGGTGCTGGTGCGGCAGGCGCTGATGGTTGCTCTAGGCATCATGGGCATCGGCGCCCTGCTGATCTGGTTCGCCATTGGCCGCAATGCCCTGAAGCGGATCGACCGTATGTCGGACGCAAGCACCCGGATCATGGCGGGCGATCTTTCGCAGCGACTGCCGATGAGCGGCTCCGGCGACGAGTTCGACCGGTTGTCGGAATCGCTGAACGCCATGCTGGGCCGGATCGAGAAGCTGAACGAGGGCCTTCGACAGGTTTCCGACAACATCGCCCACGACCTGAAGACACCTCTGACCCGGCTGCGCAACAAGGCGGAGGCGGCGCTGGCGCACAAGGCGACCAATTCGGGATATCGCGCCTCGCTTGAGGAGATCATCGGCGAATCTGACCAACTGATCCGTACCTTCAATGCGCTGTTGATGATTTCGCGGGTGGAGGCGGGGGCCGCCGCTGCCGAGATGAGCGATGTCGACCTGTCGCGCAGTGTCGCCGATTGCGTCGAGCTTTATGAGCCGGTGGCCGAAGATCGGGCCCTGACGCTGGAGGCGGACGTGCCGCCGGACATCCATGTCTCGGGCAATCGCGAACTGATCGGGCAGGCGCTCGGCAACCTCATCGACAATGCCATCAAATATTCCGAGGGCGGCGCAAATCCTTCGATCCGCGTGACGCTTGCCCGGCGCGACGACAGGATCGTTCTGTCGGTTGCCGATCACGGGCCGGGCATTCCCGCAGACAAGCGCGAGGATGTCGTCGAGCGTTTCGTGCGGCTGGACGAGAGCCGCAGCAAGCCGGGAACCGGCCTTGGACTGTCATTGGTCGAAGCGGTCATGGAGATGCACCAGGGCTCGCTCGAACTCGATGATACTGTGCCGGGTTCTGAAAACAATCGTGGTTTGACCGCCAGCATGGTTTTCCCGACGCCGTCGGCCTGATAGGCATGACGTGTCGAAATCGGGAGCATGGGAGAGGTCACGATGCAGACGGATGAACGGCGTCTTGCCGGGATCAGTGATTTTGCCATACGGCCGATGAGCCAGACGGACGCCAAGTCCGTGCAGTCCGCACTCAAGGACATGGCGAAGTCTTATCCGGAGATTGGCGATAGTCTCTCGTCGCACCCGCCGCTCAAGGATTTTCTGACGGCTGCCTTCTCGCTCTCGCCATATCTGCGGGACACGGCGAGTGCCCACCCAATCGTCCTTTCAAAGGCCCTTGCCGGGCCGATCCTTCCTTATCTCGAAGCTTGTATCGAGTCCGCGCGCTCGGCCTGGAAGGGCACGGAGCCTGGTAAGCCGGTATCCGATGCCGAGATCATGACGCGGTTGCGGCAGGCGAAGCGCGATATCGCCTTTGCCTTGGCGCTTGCCGATCTGTCCCGGTTCCTCGATGCCCGCGAGACGACACGCTGGCTGAGCGATTTTGCCGGTGCCGCCGTTTCCGCCGTGATCGACCACCTGCTTCTGGGTGCCCATGACGGCGGCAAGCTGTTTGTCTCCGATGTCGAGCATCCCAGCGAAAAGTCGGGTGTTGTCGTTCTCGGCATGGGCAAGCTTGGTGCATTCGAGCTGAACTATTCCTCCGATATCGACCTCGTCGTGTTCTATGAGCCGCAGGCGCCGCTGATCACCGATCGCGAGGATGCGCCCGAAGTCTTTGCCCGGCTGCTGCGCCGGCTGATCCGCATCCTGCAGGAGCGTACCGGCGACGGTTATGTTTTCCGCACCGACCTGCGTCTGCGTCCCGATCCAGGCGCGACGCCGCTGGCGATCCCCGTCGAGGCGGCCATCCTGTATTACGAAAGCCGGGGGCAGAACTGGGAGCGCGCGGCCTTCATCAAGGCACGTCCTGTTGCCGGCGATATCAAGGCCGGGGAGGCCTTCCTGCGCGAACTGACGCCATTCATGTTCCGCAAATACCTCGATTATGCGGCGATCGCCGATATCCATTCCATCAAGCGGCAGATCCATGCGCATAAGGGCCATGGCGAGATCGCGGTGAAAGGCCACAACGTCAAGCTCGGGCGCGGCGGTATCCGGGAAATCGAATTCTTCGTCCAGACGCAGCAACTGATCGCTGGTGGTCGCATGCCGGAGCTGAGACTACGGGCGACCGAGCCGATGCTCACCGGGCTTGCCAAGGCGAACTGGATTGACGCGACCACGGCGGAAGAGCTGACGGAAGCCTACTGGTTCCTGCGCGATGTCGAACACCGGATACAGATGGTGCGGGATGAGCAGACGCATTTGTTGCCGACGACGGACGCCGAGCTGAAGCGGATCGCCTACATGATGGGTTTTGCCGAGGTCAGCTCGTTTTCTGCCACCCTGTCGAAAATGCTGAAGACGGTCGAGCGCCGCTATGCGCAACTGTTCGAGCAGGAGGCCAAGCTATCGACCGAGACCGGCAATCTCGTTTTTACCGGCCAGAAGGACGACCCGGATACACTCGAAACCCTGAAAAATCTCGGTTACGAGCGGCCGCAGGATATCTCTCGCACGATTCGCACCTGGCACTATGGCCGCTATCGTGCGACGCAATCGGTCGAGGCCCGCGAGCGGCTGACGGAGCTGACACCGGAGCTTTTGCGTGTATTTGGCCAGAGCAAGCGGGCGGATGAAGCGCTGTTGCGATTCGATCATTTCATCGCCGGGCTTCCTGCCGGCATCCAGCTGTTCTCGCTGCTTGGCAACAATCCCGGCCTCCTCTCGCTCATCGTCAACATCATGTCGGCAGCGCCGCGACTGGCCGATATCATCGCGAGTAAGCCGCATGTCTTCGACGGCATGCTCGATCCGCGGCTTCTCGCCGAACTGCCGACGCGGGATTATCTGGGCGACCGGATCAGGGGCTTTCTGACCGGGGCGCGGCATTACGAGGATATTCTCGACCGGCTGCGGATCACGGCATCCGAACAGCGTTTCCTGATCGGTATTCGCCTTCTGACCGGGGTCATTCCCGGCGTGCAGGCGGGGCATGCCTTCACCGATCTGGCCGACCTCATCATCACCGCCGCGCTGGATGCCGTACTCAATGAAGTCGAGGCGGCGCACGGGAGGTTTCCGGGCGGACGTGTGGCCGTAATTGGCATGGGCAAGCTCGGCAGCCACGAACTGACCGCCGGGTCGGATGTCGATATCATCCTTCTCTATGATTATGACGACGCTGCACTGGAATCCGATGGTCCCAAGCCGCTCGATTCCGTGCGGTACTTCACGCGCATCACCCAGCGGCTGATCTCGGCGCTTTCCGCGCCGACGGCGGAGGGCGTGCTGTATGAGGTCGACATGCGCCTGCGCCCGTCCGGCAACAAGGGACCCGTCGCGACGCGCATCAACGCATTCGAGAAATACCAGCGGGAAGAAGCCTGGACCTGGGAGCACATGGCGCTGACGCGTGCCCGTGTCCTGTGTGGTGACGAAAGCCTGATCAGCCAGGCCAATGCCATCGTCGGTGATATTCTCGGACAAAGTCGTGACATTGCGAAGGTCACGGCCGATGTTTCAGAGATGCGGGACCTGATCGACAAGGAAAAGCCGCCGACGGATGTCTGGGATTTCAAGCTCATTCCCGGTGGGCTCGTCGATATCGAGTTTATCGCCCAGTATCTGACCCTGATCGCACCGGCAAAGGGGAAGGCGGTGCCTGCGAACGGGACATCAACGGCCGATGTCCTGCGGGTACTTGGGCCTGATCTCTTGAGCGCGACGGATCTCGATACGGTGCTGGAAGCCTTGGCGCTCTTCACGGACCTGTCGCAGATGGTGCGGCTGTGTATCGAAGGCGATCTCGAACTCAAGGATGCGCCGGCCGGTCTGATCGACCTCCTGTGCCGTGCGGGCGATGCGCCGGATATCAAGGTGCTGGAGGCTGACATTCGCCGCCTCTCGAAGGCGGTCCGCCGGATTTTCCAGGTGGTCGTGAAAGCCTGAGAGCGGACGCTCAGGCGTAGACCGAGATTGGGGCGGTCTTGTTTTCCGAGGCCGGCCGGGGCGCCGCATCGGGAATACGCAGCGTGATGATCGTGCCGACGTTTTCGGTCGAATGGATTTTCATAGTGCCGCCGTGCAGCAGAGTCAGGGAGCGCGAGATCGCCAAACCGAGGCCGGAGCCACCCTTGCTCTTGGCATACTGGCTCTGTACCTGTTCGAACGGCTGGCCGATCTTCTGCAGCGCCTTGCTCGGAATGCCGATGCCGGTATCGGCGATCGTCAGCGTCACGGCGCCGGAGACCTTGCGGGCACGCAGCGAAATCTTTCCGCCTTCATTGGTGAACTTGACGGCATTCGACAGGAGATTGAGCAGGACCTGCTTCATCGCCCGCCGGTCGGCATTGATCGTGAGACCCGACGAAATCTGCTGGTCGACGCAGATGCTCTTCTGCTGTGCGGGGATCGTGGTGAAGCGCAGGGTCTCCTCGATCAGGGGCGCGAGGTCGATGGTTTCGCGGCTGATCTTCATTTGACCGGCTTCGATCTTCGACATGTCGAGAATGTCGTTGATCACGTTCAAGAGGTGTTTGCCGCTGTCATGGATGTCGTGGGAGTATTCGTCGTATTTCTCCGAGCCGAGCGGTCCGAACATCTTGTTCTGGAGGATTTCGGAGAAACCGAGAATGGCGTTCAGCGGTGTGCGCAGTTCATGCGACATGTTGGCGAGGAATTCGGACTTGGCGCGGTTCGCCGCCTCTGCCCGGTCTTTTTCCGCCTGATAATTGGCGTTGGCGACAGACAGTTCGGCCTTCTGCCGTTCCAGCGTGATGCGCGACGTTGAGAGATCGCCGATGGTCGCCATCAGGCGGCGTTCAGATTCGCGCAGTCGCACCTGGTGGCGCTTCAAAAGGGTGATGTCGGTACCCACCGACACCATACCGCCGTCGCGGGTGCGCCGGTCGTTGATCTGCAGCCAGCGCTGGTCGGACAGCTGGACTTCGGATGTCTGCGAATGATTGGAGCGGTCGGGATCGGCGATCCGGCGCTCGATGATCGGGCGGGCTGCGGCGGCCGTCACCACCGAGCGCTCGGTGCCGGGCACGAGGACACGGGCCGGCAGCTTGTAGGCCTGCTGGTAGTGGGCGTTGCACATCACCAGGCGATCGTTCTTGTCCCAGAGCACAAAGGCTTCCGAGGTACACTCGATGGCGTCGGCGAGCCGCTGGTCGGCTTCGGCATAGCGCTGCGCGAGGCGATGTTGTTCCGTCACGTCCATCGCGATGCCGATCAGGTGCACGCGGCCGGATACGGTGCGGATCACCTGGGCTCGGGCTCTGAGCCAGACATAGTGCCCATCGGCATGGCGCATGCGGAAAATCTGGTCGATCTGGCGGGCATCGCCCTTGGCGATAGTGCGGGCGACCTTGTAGATGCTGCCGTCATCCGGATGCATCAGGCGGGCGGCGTCGCCGAACGACAGGACATTGCTCTTGGGCGGCATGCCGAGCATTTCATACATGGAGCGCGACCAGAACAGGCGGCGGTTCGGCATGTCGAAGTCCCACAAGCCGCAGCGGCCGCGCGACAGTGCCGTCTCCACCCGCAGGTTGGATTCCGCAAAGATCTGGTCGGCGTCGCGGGCACGCTTCGCCTGGATGTAATAGGCATAGAGAATGACCAGCAGGATGGCCGAAATACCGGCGAAGAGTGTGACGTTGAGCGAAACCTCGTCGCGCCACAGCCGGTCGATCCGGGCCAGCGGCGTGGCAACCATCAGCGTCCCTGCATCATTGGGAACCCGTATCAGGGCGACAAGATGCTCGCCGCCGCCGATGAAGGTCTTCATCACGGTCGAGTGTTCCCCGAAATACTGGAACGCCGCCACTTCCGGTGCCACGGTCGCAAGTGTCCGGCCGGTATAGGAGGAGCCGGCAGGCGAACTGGCGAAGATTCTGCCGTCCTTGCGGACCGTCAGGATGAATGCGCCGGGCTCAAGCAAATCCGGCGGCAAGACCGCGTTCAATCGCTGCTCGACTTCCCACTTCTGTGCCTTGTCAAAGAGTTCGACGCCCTTGTCCTGCAGTGCGGCGCTGGCGGTTGCGGCCGCAAGCATCGTCGCCTGGCGCGAGCTTGCCTCCATGCGGGCATACTCTACCATGATGCCGCTGATGCGCGAAATCGCGACGACAAGTAGAAAGGCCGTGATCAGGATCGGGATGGAGCGCTTCAGGATAGGCTCGGCACGGGCCAGGCGCAAAGCCGCCGGCTCGGTGAAAATCCGTGCGTGCTGGATCACGTCCTTTTCCAGGCTTGAAAAGCCGGGAAATTTTGGACGCAGCCGCTCGCCGGCTGCGCGTCCCCGCTGCGCTTCCGCCATCTTCGTCAAATCTGTAAACCCTCGTGTGATTCGATGCGCCGCTCGCTCGAACCTGCCCCAATGAATCAATTGTGATTCGGGTTGTCCAGAGAAAAACGTAAAACTTTGTTAACCAATTCTCGTCATTGGGAAATCGTATTGGCGCACGTCCCCTACGTCCGGAAACGAAAAACCCTGCATTTGCAGGGTTTTCGCGACGTCTCTACTTGATCTTTCCTAGCCTTTGAGCGTGCGCTCGACGATGTCGCTGACATCGGGCGAAAGCTTCGCTCCAGCCGCGACTTCACGCAGTGCATCGCGTGCGTGGTTCGCGCGGATTTCTTCCAGCGAACGCCAAGAGCGCATCGAGGTCAGGATGCGCGCGGCCAGTTGCGGATTGCGCGGGTCGATGTCGAGGATCTGGCGGGCAAGGAAGCGATATCCCTCGCCATCTGCGCGGTTGAAGCCGGTCGGGTTCGAAAAGGCAAAGGTGCCGATCAACGACCGAACGCGGTTTGGGTTGGAGCCGTTGAACAACGGATCGCCCATCAGTGCCTTGACGCGGTCAAGTGCTTCCGCGCCGGGAATGGTCGCCTGGATGGTGAACCATTTGTCGATGACAAGCGCGTTGTCGGCAAACCGTGCCTTGAACGCGGCAAGCGCTTCCGTTGCCGCTGTCGATGCAGGGAAGCGATGCGCCAGGATCGTGAGCGCCTGGCTGAGGTCCGTCATGTTGTTGGCCGCCTTGAACGCTGCCGCGGCGCGATCGGGAGCGTTTTCGGCATAGACGAGATAGGAGAGGGCGGTGTTGCGCAGCGCCCGCCGTCCGGCGCTGGATGCATCGGGGCTGAACGCACCTGTATCGATCAGTTCGTCGGCGAGCTTGGCGAAGATTTCCCGACCGGCCTGTGCGATCGCCGTCATGATTTGCTGGCGTCCGGCATGGATGGCATCGGGATCGTTGTTGCTGCCGATTTCGCGGGCAATGTCGGCTTCGCTCGGAAGGGCGAGCGCCTGCGCGCGGAAGGCGGGCTCAAGTTCGCTATCAGCCGCGGCGGCCAGTAAAGCCTCGATCAGCGCGGCATCACAGCGCGCAGGCTGTCCCGCCCTCACGCGGGCAGTCGCCTCGACAAGGTTCGGCAGGGCGAGATCGTTGAGCGCCTGCCAGCGGGCGAAAAGGTCGCGCTCGTGCTTGGCGATATGGGCGCGGTCCGCTGGCGTCTGCTCGAAATGCAGGTTGATCGGCGCCGAGAAACCACGGTTCAGCGACAGGACCGGGCGCGAGGTGACGCCGTTGAACACCACGGTCTGGTTGCGCTCGACGAGGTGCAGGACATCATCGGTGATCTCGGCGCCGCTTCCGGACGAAACGGCTGCTTCCGAGCCGTCTTCCAGCAGCAGGCCGAGGCGCAGCGGGATGTGCATGGGCTCTTTCGAGGCTTGTCCGGGCGTCGGCGGTACCATCTGTTCCAGCGACAGGGTGAAGGTCTGCTTGGCTGCATCATAGGCGGTCGAAGCACTGACGAGTGGTGTTCCTGCCTGATGGTACCAGAGAGAAAACTGCGTCAGGTCACGCTTGCTGACTTCGGCGAAGCAGGCTACGAAATCCTCGATCGTGACGGCCTGGCCGTCATGCCGCTCGAAGTAGAGGTCCATGCCCGCCTTGAACAGATCGGCGCCAAGCAGCGTCGCGATCATCCGGGTGACTTCGCTGCCTTTCTCATAGACGGTCGTCGTGTAGAAGTTGTTGATTTCGCGATATTTTGTCGGGCGGACGGGATGGGCGAGGGGACCTGCATCCTCGGGAAACTGCTCGGCCTTGAGGTGGCGGACTTCGGCGATGCGCTTGACCGTACGGGAGCGCTGGTCGGCCGAGAATTCGTGGTCGCGATAAACCGTCAGGCCTTCCTTGAGGCAGAGCTGGAACCAGTCGCGGCAGGTGATGCGGTTGCCGGTCCAGTTGTGGAAATATTCATGCGCGATGATCGCCTCGATATTGGCGTAGTCGGCATCTGTCGCGGTTTCGGGGTCGGCGAGGACATACTTGTCGTTGAAGACGTTCAGCCCCTTGTTCTCCATCGCGCCCATGTTGAAATCGGAGACGGCGACGATCATGAAGATATCGAGATCGTATTCGCGGCCGAAACGCTCCTCGTCCCATTTCATTGACCGCTTCAGGGCGTCCATGGCGTAGGCGGCGCGGGGCTCCTTGCCGTGCTCGACATAAATCTTCAGGGTGACGTCACGGCCGGACATCGTCGTGAACGTGTCCTCGACGACGCCGAGATCACCGGCAACGAGCGCGAACAGGTAGCTCGGCTTGGGATGCGGATCGAACCAGGCGGCGAAATGCCGGCCATCGCCCATGCCGGCGCCACCGAGATAGTTGCCGTTCGACAGCAGAAGCGGCGCGGTCGCCTTGTCGGCGATGATGTTGACCGTGTAGACGGCGAGAACATCCGGGCGATCGGGAAAATAGGTGATACGGCGGAACCCTTCCGCCTCGCACTGGGTGCAATAGACATTGCTGGTGCGGTAGAGGCCCATCAGCTTGGTGTTGGCCTCGGGATTGATTTCCGTGGTGATCGTCACCTCGAACGGCGCCGATGCCGGCAGGTTGCGGATGGTCAGGGTACGTTCCGCAGCGTCGTAATTGGACGCCGGAATTTCTTCCTGATCGAGCAGCAGAGCGGTCATCTTCAATTCGTCGCCATCGAGAACCAGCGGCGCATCCTCGGCGCCGCCTTCGCGCCGGTGGAAGATCAGGCGCGCTTCGACCTTGGTTTCTGTCGGATCGAGTTCGAAGGTGAGATCCACTCTCTCAAGGACGAAATCCGTTGGCCGGTAGTCTTCCAGATGAATGATTTCGCCCGTATCTGTCCGCATCGTGTGTCCCGCTCGTTTTCCGTCGTGTCACGCCGCCGGAAAAACCGTGTCATTGTGAAGAGGCCCAGCGGAACGCGCGGAGCTTCGGGGTGGCTGAGATCGGGTTTTGCGGTCGCGCGTGCGCATTTTCATCGCGCCAATCCGTCCCTCTCCCTGTACTTGCATCAGAGACTTACGAAATTCGCCCTAACAAGAGTTAAACCGGCTGTGCATTTTTGGCACAAGCGACGCAAATTTCCAGAGAAATTCCGGAGGCTTGCGTGCATTCGGTCCATCGTCTCCATACGAGCAGCCTATGATATCGATGAACGTGCATCAATTATTTCCGGCTCGCATCACGAAAATTGATCCCTTCTGCGATCCTGGCGCGTTAGAGTAACCCTGTTCTGGCGACGGATTCTCCGCCGCATCTCCCGCAGCCCGTCGTTTTGCATAGACTTTCGGCCCGCTGCCGCCTGCCTGACGAGTCCGATTGCATGGATGCCGAATTTCCCCACCCGATGAAGGGCATCGCGCTCAAGGTCTTTTCCGTACTCGTCTTTGTCTGCATGTCGACGCTGATCAAGGCGGCGGGAACGGAGATCGCCACCGGGCAGATTACCTTCTACCGCTCCGCCTTCGCCATGGTGCCGATCCTCGGCTATCTCGCGGTGAAGGGGCATCTGCGCACCGCATTCTACACCAAGGATATCGTCGGTCATCTGGCACGCGGGTTCATCGGCATCCTGGCGATGAGCTTCGGCTTCTACGGACTGGTGCATCTGCCGCTGCCGGAAGCGATCGCCATCGGCTATGCGATGCCGCTGCTCGCCGTTGTGTTCGCCGCCGTTTTCCTGAAGGAGACGGTGCGGGTCTATCGCTGGTCGGCGGTTCTGATCGGTCTTGTCGGGGTTATGATCATCACATGGCCGCGCCTGACCTTGCTGCGCGACGGCGGCTTCGGCTCAGGGGAGGCGCTCGGTGCGCTGGCCGTTCTTCTATCAGCGGCGCTCGGCGCCGTCGCGATGGTGCTGGTGCGCAAGCTGATTGCGAAAGAGCGAACACATACGATCGTGCTCTATTTCTCCCTGTCTGCCTCATGCTTCTCGCTGCTGACGCTGCCGTTCGGCTGGGAGCCGCTACCGTGGAATTCCTTCCTTCTGCTGATGGCTGCCGGCTTCTGTGGCGGTGTCGCGCAGATTCTGCTGACCCAGAGCTACCGTTATGCCGACATGTCGACGATCGCGCCGTTCGAGTACACCTCGATTATCCTCGGCCTGCTGATCGGTTACTTCCTGTTCGGCGAGGTGCCGACGGGCGTCATGCTGATCGGCACGGCGATCGTTGTCGCGGCCGGCATCTTCATCATTTTCCGCGAGCACCAACTCGGCCTGGAGCGCAAGGGCGCGCGCAAGCACGTCACGCCGCAGGGATAGCCTGTAGAACGATCAGGATGCCCGGGGCGGGGCGGTATCGTCTTCGATCACCGTATTCGGCCTTGCAGCCTGGTTCATGGCATTGACCGCCTCCGTTCCCGGTGTTGGCACGGTATTGGCCTGAAAATCCGTCTTGGCGACGAGGCCATCATGCTGGCTGCGCTGTGCGATACGCCATGCAGCATAGGCGGCGTAGAGCGCGAAATAGATCGCGAGAACGAGGAAAAGCGAGGCCGGCCCGAATTTGTCCATCACGGGACCAACCATCAGCGGGCCGGAGATCGTGCCCATGCCGTAGGTGATCATCATGCCGGAAGAGACCTCGACATATTCGTTCGGCCGGGCGAGGTCGTTGGCATGGGCGACGTTCAGCGCATAGATCGGAAACAGCACCGAGCCGACGAAGGCGGCAATCACATACAGCACCAGCGGACCTGCGCCGACAAAGGCCACCATGGCAAGGCAGGAGATCACCCCGACAATGCCGCAACCGACCATGACGATGCGCCGGTCCATCCTGTCGGAGGTGCGGCCGATCGGGATCTGCGAGACAGCGCTTCCGGCGAGAAGTGCGGCCAGAAGGGTGGCACCCTCGGCGGTCGAGAGGCCGATCTTCTGCGTGAACACACCGCCGAGATTGAGCCAAGCACCCGACATGGCGCCTGCCAGAAACGCGCCGACAACCGCGACCGGGGAGCGACGGTAGAGGCCGGGCACGTCGAACTTGGCCTGCGTCGGCGGTGCCGGCATGGCGGAGGAGGAGAGGGCGGTTGGCAGCAGCGCCAGCGAGAACAGCACGCCGCAGAGAATGAACAGCGACGAATTGGTGGGATCGCCGAGCGGCACCAGATACTGACCGCCGATCGTGCCGAGCATGGTGGTGATGAGGTAGAGCGAAAACAGCATGCCGCGGTTTTCATTGGTCACCCGCTCGTTCAGCCAGCTTTCGATAACGAGGTAACTGCCCGAGATCGCAAAGCCGGAAATCGCGCGGAAAAAGATCCACGCCCGCCAGTCCACCACCAGCCCGCACATCAGGATGGCGACGCTGAGCAGCGTGATCAGCGCGGCGAACACCCGGACATGGCCGACACGCGCGACGAATTTCGGCGTGATGACACAGGAGATGGTGAAACCCAGCGTGTAGCCAGTGGCGATCCACGAAATGACCAGCGTCGACCAGCCCTCGGCCACCGACCGCACCGGCAGAACGTAACTCGCCAGCCCGAAGCCGACCATCATCAGCGATGTCGAGAGCATCAGGCTGAACACGGATCTGAGGCTGGCCAGCATGAACGCTCCGATACGATTTGCGTCCGGAGCAGGATGGGGATCACAAGCCACGGGTCGACACGCGAAGATGAGTCTGGAGCGGATTGCGCGATCAGAAAAAGGGAATTGCCCGGCACGCCGCTCTTGGAATCAAGAAACGAGTGTGGCTCTATCGAATTTCGCTGACGCTGTCGATTGCGACAGGCCTTGGCGCAGAAGGCAGTCTGGAAGAAATAAAGCCGTTATTTCGGCAGGAAACCACTGGCGGCGGCCCGTTCGGCTTTAGCCACCGGGCATTCCCGGCTGAGGCGCGTATATTCGCGCGAGGCGCGCACAGCGGTACCGATATCGGCGATGAGGAACCGGAGCGAGCGGATGGATGCTGACATGATCGGATTCCCTTCAGACGTGGACGTGGCGCGCGCTCTTGCGCGCCGGTCCTGTCAGTTTAGCGCTGGATGAATTCCGCGAAGATCTGGGTCGGGCGGGTCCGGTGGACGTAGCCTGCCGCAGTCATCTGCTCGTTCGCAGCCGAGCCGAAGCTGTTGAAAGGCGTGCGCAGAGCCGAGCCGGCGTGGCGGAGCGTTTCGAAGCTCGAATGCAGGGGGCGAAAACGGGTCGTCATGGTTCAGTTCCTTAATTCCATTCCTCCCGTGCTTCTCATATTGCACCGCAGCATCGATTCCGCAACGGACGCATGCGCGTTGCTGGTATGCGCAATCCGCATGGCTTTCTTCATCGTTTGTTCACAAATCGGGCAGGCGTCCTGAAACAGGACCTTAACCACGAATCCGGGCGCGGAAGGCCAGAAGGTCTTGCCAGGCGAGCCGCTTGCTGCCGGGGGCAGACATCAGGTCCTGTGGATGCAGGGTGGCAAGAGCGGGAACGGTCGCGCCGCCGATCGAGACGTCACGCCATTCGCCGCGCATATGATGGATCGTGTCATTGCCGCCGAAGAAGAAGCGGCAGGCGAAATTGCCGAGGACGAGCAGGTGGCGGGGCTCGGCCAGCGCGATCTGGCGTTCGATGAAGGGGCGGCAGATATCGGTCTCACGGACCGATGCTTGCCGGTTTCCCGGCGGGCGCCAGGGAATGATGTTGGTCATGAGCACGGACGTCCGGTCGAGCCCGATCGCCCCCAGCATGCGCTCCAGCATCTGGCCCTGCTTGCCGGAGAAGGGGATGCCGTCGCGGTCGTCGTCTCCATTCGGCACCGGGCCGATTACCATGATGCCGGCCGATGCATTGCCGTCGGCAAAGACCATGTTGCGGGCGCTGTTCTTCAGGTTGCAGCCGGAAAAGACCTCCATCGCGCTTTTCAATTCCGACAGCGAGCGGGCGGATTCGGCGGCAAAGCGCGCTTCCGCGATCGCCTGTTCGTGCGGAATGGCGGCCTGCGGGGTCGCGGCGGTTGGAGCCGCTGCCTTGGCAACCGCGCGATTGCCGTTTTCACGGGCGGGCGGCGCCGAAGAGGCATCATTGCGCTCGAAGGCCTGCGGTCTCTGCACGACTGGCGCCTGTCCGCGTGCAGCCTTGGCCAGCTCGAATTCGGCGAAGCGATCGATGGGATCGTCTTCCAGCAGCCATTCGACACCCGCTTCGGCATGGAAATGCAGAAGGGCGGCAAGTTCGGCCGGGCTCATCCTGTCGCTGGAGATCATGGGTAAGCTTCTACAGAAGGGCAGGCGGCCGGGAAAGCGAAAACTGCCATTCTTCTCCGGCGTGTTGTCCGATCAGGCTGCCATCGCCGTCCAGTGCTCGATATCATCCCGTTCGCCGATCAGTGCGAGACCATGAGCGATCGACAGAAGTTCGCCGCCGCTTTCAATGCGGTCGCGGTCAAAGCGGTTTTCGAAGATGCGGCGAATGGCCGGCACGAAGGAGGTGCCGCCGGTGAGGAACACCTTGTCGATTCCTTTTGGCAAGGTGTTGGTCGTGACCAGTACCTCGTCCAGCGCTTCCTCGATGCGGGCAAGATCCGGCGCGATCCAGCTTTCGAAATCGCTGCGGCGCACCGTCTGCCGGCTCTTCTCTCCCAGCGGCTTGAAGAAGAACTCCGTTTCCTCCGCCTGAGACAGCCGCATCTTTGTGGCCGAAATCGCCTGGTAGAGCGGGTAGCCCTCGTCGTGGTCAACAAGTTCGATGAAGGCTTCGAGCTTTTCCGGCTCGACGGCCGAGCGCACGAGCTGCTTCAGATCAGTGAAATCCTTCAGCGTCTTGAAGATCGACAACTGGTTCCAGCGGCCGAAATTGGCGTAATAGCTGGTGGGTACGTCGAGAAGCTTGTCGAAGCTCTTGAATTGGCTGCCCTTGCCGATCAGCGGCGAAACCACCGTGTCGATGATGCGGAAATCGAAATGGTCACCGGCGACGCCAACGCCTGAATGGCCGACGGGAACCGCCGTCAGCTTGCCCGCATGGCTTTCGAAGCGGATAATCGAATAGTCGGTGGTGCCGCCGCCGAAATCGGCGACCAGCACCGTCGCGTCTTTCTTCAGGTTCTGGGCGAAGTAGAAGGCGGCCGCGACCGGCTCGTAGACATAATGGATCTCGGGGAAGTCGAAGGAGGACAAGGCGCGGGCGTAACGCTCCAGCGCCAGATTTTCGTCCGGGCTGGTGCCGGCAAACCGGACCGGCCGGCCGACGACGATGCGCTTGTAATCATCGCGCCAGCCGTCACCGGCGTAATCCGCAAGCCGATTGACGAAGGAGCGCATCAGGTCTTCGAAGCTGTTGCGGCGGGCAAAGATTAGCGTGCCCTGGAAGAGGGGGCTGGCGGCAAAGGTCTTGATCGACTGCAGGAAGCGCGCATCGCCGGGATTGTCGATGAACTGCTGGATCGCCGCCTGGCCGGCCTCGATCTTCACGGCGGCGGCACCCAGCTGCGCGTGCTTCATGAAGGACAGGGCGGTTCGCATCGAATCGGTCGTTCCGGCATCACTCGTAAATGTCAGCGATTGCGTCGTGTCGCCATGCGAAGCGGCCAGAACCGAATTGGTCGTGCCGAAATCGAAGCCGAGTGCCTTGGCCATGGTTGTCTCCAGTTTTGATCCCGCAATCGCAAGCTAAGGCGCCACGCTCTCGCGGAACCTCTGCATCGCTTCTTAAGGCAGGAATTTGGCAGCTGCTTAAGGCAGCAACTGCATCAACTTAAATTTTGAAGGGCGCCTCCTCGCATGGGGAGCCGGCAAAAGCAAGGCGGGTTGGCGCCTCGATTTGGCGGCCCCCCGGATTTCGGTCCCATCGTCCAAACCGCTGTGGAAAATACGACGTTTACGTTCACGTCATATATTTGTATCCTGCGGCATCATGTCATGCGCAAATGCGGTCGGCTGCCGTCGCAGACTGGCTCGACAAGTGGGGCCGCATTTGCCATGACGGAAGACAAGAATTGGGAACAAAACCGCGCAAAATAGCCGGGTGTGACTGGAGACGATAAGATGAGCGACGGACAAGACCTTCCCGAACGCGAAAGCATGGAATTCGACGTTGTGATCGTTGGTGCGGGGCCTGCGGGTCTGTCGGCGGCGATCCGGTTGAAGCAGGTCAATCCGGAGCTTTCGGTTGTCGTGCTGGAGAAGGGGGCGGAAGTCGGCGCGCATATTCTGTCCGGCGCCGTCGTCGATCCCATCGGCATCGACCGCTTGCTGCCCGACTGGCGCGAGGATGACAGCCATCCTTTCAAGACAGAGGTGAAGGACGACCAGTTCCTGCTGCTCGGCCCGGCCGGTTCGCTGCGCCTGCCGAACTTCGCCATGCCGCCCTTGATGAACAATCACGGCAATTACATCGTCTCGCTCGGCAATGTCTGTCGCTGGCTCGCCAAAAAGGCGGAGGAACTTGGTGTCGAGATCTATCCGGGCTTTGCCGCGGCGGAAGTGCTTTACAATGACGAAGGCGCCGTCATCGGCGTCGCCACCGGCGACATGGGCATCGAGAAGAACGGCGAGCCCGGCCCGAACTATGCCCGCGGCATGGCGCTACTCGGCAAGTATACGCTGATCGGCGAGGGCGTGCGCGGCTCGATCGCCAAGCAGCTGATCGCCAGGTATGAGCTTTCCAAGGATCGCGAGCCCCAGAAATTCGGCATCGGCATCAAGGAGCTCTGGCAGGTGAAGCCGGAGAACCACAAACAGGGTCTGGTGCAGCACTCCTTCGGCTGGCCGCTCGGCATGAAGACTGGTGGCGGGTCGTTCCTCTACCATCTCGAAGACAATATGGTTGCCGTCGGCTTCGTCGTGCATCTCAATTACAAGAACCCCTATCTCTTCCCGTTCGAGGAGTTCCAGCGCTTCAAGACGCACCCCGCCATCAGAGGCACGTTCGAGGGCGGCAAGCGCATTTCCTATGGTGCCCGTGCCATCACCGAGGGCGGTTACCAGTCGGTGCCGAAACTGACCTTCCCGGGCGGTGCGCTGATCGGTTGCTCGGCCGGCTTCGTGAACGTGCCGCGCATCAAGGGCAGCCACAATGCCGTCCTGTCGGGCATCCTCGCCGCCGAGAAGCTCGCCGAGGCGCTCGCCGCCGGCCGCGCCAATGACGAGGTGATAGAGATCGAGAACGGCTGGCGCGACAGCGCCATCGGCCAGGACCTGAAGCGGGTTCGCAACGTCAAGCCGCTCTGGTCGAAGTTCGGCACGGCTGCTGGCGTCGCGCTCGGCGGTCTCGACATGTGGACCAACCAGCTGTTCGGCTTTTCCTTCTTCGGCACACTGAAGCACGGCAAGACCGACGCGCAGAGCCTGGAGCCGGCCTCGCAGCACAAGAAGATCGATTATCCGAAGCCGGACGGAGTCCTGACCTTCGACCGCCTGTCCTCGGTCTTCCTGTCCAACACCAACCATGAGGAGGATCAGCCTGTCCATCTCAAGGTGAAGGACCCGGACCTGCAGAAGCGCTCCGAGCACGACATCTTCGCCGGTCCCTCGACCCGCTACTGTCCGGCCGGTGTCTACGAATGGGTGGAGAAGGACGGCCAGGACGTCTTCGTCATCAACGCCCAGAACTGCGTCCACTGCAAGACCTGCGATATCAAGGACCCCAACCAGAACATCAACTGGGTCCCCCCGCAGGGCGGCGAAGGGCCGGTCTATCCGAATATGTAAGGCAGATGCCGGCCGCTGTTATTCGGCGGGCGGCAACTCTTTACTCTCCCTCATCCTCGCCCTTGTGGCGAGGATCCAGCCGCGCCGCTTCAGCGGCGCGAAAGACTCCTGGCTGATGATGTTTTCTGAAGTGGTTCTTTCACCGCGCGGACGCGCGGTGACTGGATTCCTGTGACGGGCACAGGAATGACGGAGGACACTTTGAGCCCGCCAACAAACACCTGCGTTTGCTGTTGATCGTCATTGCAGACGCGCGAACATCCAAATCGTACGCAATTTCAACGCGCTTAACCCGCCATTAACCATGTTTTCCTTAATTTCGGTCGCATCAACCGGATGTTAAGGAAACTCTCGATGTCGCTTACCCGCCGTAGCCTTCTTCTTGGCGTATCCGCTCTTCTGGCCGGCTGCGCCACCAATGGGCCGAACCATGCGGTCAATTATGCGGCGAAGCCGGACGAGAAGTTTCCGATGCCGGCCATGCCGCTGGACAAGATCAAGCCGGAACTGCGCCGCCAGCAGGTGGCTTATGCGACGAAACATGATGCCGGTACCGTCGTCGTCGATACGCCGGCGCGGCGGCTCTACTATATCCTCGGCGACGGGCAGGCGATGCGCTACGGCATCGGCGTCGGCCGCAATGGTTATGCGCTGGCGGGCTCGGCCTATATCGGCCGCAAGGCGGAGTGGCCATCCTGGACGCCCACCGACAACATGATCCGCCGCGACCCAGGAAGGAACCTGAAATATGCCGGCGGCGTGCCCGGTGGCCCGAACAACCCGCTCGGCGCGCGGGCGATCTATCTCTACCAGAACGGCAACGACACGATGTTCCGCATCCATGGCACCACCCAGCCCTGGTCGATCGGACAGGCCATGTCGAGCGGTTGCGTGCGCATGCTCAACCACGATGTCGTCGATCTCTACGAACGCGTCGCCGTCGGCGGTCGCGTGGTCGTGCTGCAGGCCTGAACTTCTGCACGATGACGGCCCGGATTGACCGGGCCGCTGCTTTCCTCATGTTGCGCCCCGATCAGCGCTTGGCCGAGAAAAGGCCGGTTGATAGCGCCACGCCAAGTCCCGTGATGACGGCCGCACCGATTTCGAACGGCCCGATCTGTTCGCCGAGCAGAATTCCGCCGCCCAATGTTGCGAGAACCGGGGTGATCGCCGTGAAGGCGGCTGCCTGCGTGCCACCCAGGACTCGCACGGCGGTGCCATAGGCTACCATCGCGGTCAGTCCGGACAACACACCTTGGCTCAGCACTTGCAGTGCAATCTCGGTCGCCGGCGTGACGGCAAGCGAGGTTCCGTAGACCAGCACCAGGCCGACATGGATCAGTGCAGACCAGAAGGCGATGATGGCACCGGCCTCGACGGCCGTTAGTCCGGAGCGCTTGAAAGCGTGGGTATAGCTGGCCCAGAGCAGGGCGGCGGATGGCAGCAGGATAAAGCTCGTCCATGGGATGCCGGCGTTAGACAGGCTGCTGTAGAGCAGGATGCCGACACCGAGGAGAATGGCGCCAAGGCCGAGCCAGCGGCTGCGGTCCGGCCGCTCCTTGAACAGGAAGACCCCGATCAGCGCGGCCGCCAGCGGCATGGAGCCGCCGAGCAGGATGCCGGCCGATGCCGCCGGTGTCTGGTGGATGGCATAGGTGGTCAACTGGAAGAACAGCGCGCCGGAGCCAGCGACCATCAACAGCAGCAGATGAAGCGGCGCGCCCTTCGGCAGCGGTCCGATGCGCCACCAGACCGGCGCCAGCACGATCGCGGGAACGCCGTAGCGGATCAGGCCGATGTCGATCGTGCCGAGCGGCGTCGCCGCGCTGTGCCGGGTGGCAAGGATCCAGCTTGCCCAGATCAGGACGGTGACGATGCCACCGATGTAACCGGCCGATGTCGAAGGGGCGGCGGTGCGGGTGAAGGCGAGCGTATTCATGGCGGCTATCCTTTCTGTTCGAAACGGAAATCCGTTTCCTCGGAAGAAAATCTAGCGCCAGAGGCCGAGGCATGTCCTTGCGAAGAATGCCGCAGAGTTTATGCTGTGCGCAATCATCTGCCAATTTTGGCTTTGAAGGTTTGCAGAAATGCCAAGTCTTGATAAATTCGATATTGCCATCCTTCGCATCCTCCAGGAGGACGCGCGGGCGACAAATGTGGAGATCGCCGAACGGGTCAACCTGTCACCGTCTCCCTGTCTGAGGCGCATCCGCAATCTCGAAAAGTCCGGTGTGTTGCGCGGCTATCGCGCCGATATCGACCGCAAGCAGGTGGGATTGGGGCTGACCGTCTTCGTCGAGATCAAGGTCGGCCGCCACAGCCAGGAAAACGCGCTGTCACAACAGGATGCCCTCTTGGCCATTCCGGAGGTGGTGTCCTGCTTTCTGATTTCGGGCAGTGCCGATTTTCTGGCCGAGGTGGTGGTCGAGGATCTGGCCGCCTATGAAACACTGCTGACGCAGACCTTGCTGGCCCTGCCGGGTGTTTCGGACATCCGCTCGAATTTCGCCATCCGCACGATCAAGACCGGCGGCACGTTGAAACTGCCGGAACCGAAATGAGACCCTGTGGGCTTGGCTCCGCAGCGTCTCATTGGTCAGTATCTGGGGCCAGTGTCAGGCGTTGCTTCGCGCGGCAAGCGCCGGGGCCGGAACAGCGTTCTGTACTGGAGCGGACTTCCAGGCGACGACCATCAGCGCGCCGATGACCGTGATGTGTTCCATCACGACATAGAATTCTAGCGTCCGCATCGGTTCCTGCATGGTCCAGAACGTGTGGGCGATCGGGATGGTGAGGGCGGTGAAGACGGCAAGCGCGCCGGCGCCGAGCCAGGTCCAGCGATTGGCGATGATCAGCGCCGAGCCGCCGAGCTGCGTGATGGCGACGGCGATATTGAAAAGTGGCGCAGGCTCCAGTCCGAAGTAGGCCATTTCGGCCACGCCGGCGTTGAAGTCGAGCAGTTTGGCGAGGCCGCTGGCCCAGAACATATAGGTGAGAATCGTGCGCGCGATGTAGCCGAACGCACGGGAATTGACGAGGGTGGCAATGAAGGCAGGCATGGTTGTCTCCGGTGGCAGGTGAGGTGACTGCCCCCGGAACCGCGCTCCGCCTCAACACGGAAGCTGGGGTTCCCAAGGGCAGCGCGGCGTCACCGGCTTGGGAGGTGGTTCGATGTGCCGCGCTGTCTCCTGTTTACGCAGGGCGTGGCAGAGTACACGTTCCCGTGGGAACTGCACAAAGACCTCATGTGAACACCGAACCCTGGGTCAGAATCCGGCCAGCACCAGCTTGCCCTTCGTGCGACCGCTTTCGATCAGCGCATGCGCCTTTTTCAGGTTTGCCGCGTTGATCGCTCCGAGGCTCTCCGTCACCGTCGAACGAATCTTGCCGGCATCGACGAGGCGCGAAACTTCGTTCAGCAGATTGTGCTGCTCTTGCATGTCCTTGGTCTGGAACAGCGAGCGTGTGAACATCAGTTCCCAGTGGACGGAGACCGACTTGCGCTTGAAGGGAACGACATCGAGCGCTTCTGGATCGTCGATCAGCCCGAAGCGGCCCTGCGGCGCAATCAGGTTGATGATCTCGCCGATATGGTCCTTGGTGTTGGTCGTCGAAAAGACGAAGCCGGGTGCGCCGAGCGCCAGCTGTTCGATCTCCTGAGCAATCGGCTTGGAATGGTCGATCACATGGTGGGCGCCGAGATCATAGGCCCATTTCTGCGTTTCCGGACGCGACGCCGTGGCGATGACCGTGAGGTTGGTCAGCGTCCGTGCCAGCTGGATGGCGATCGAGCCGACACCGCCGGCGCCGCCGACGATCAGGATGGCGTTTGCGCCGGGCACGGGATCGTTGACCTTCAGGCGATGGAACAGCATTTCCCAGGCGGTGATGGCCGTCAGCGGCAGGGCGGCGGCGGCCGGGAAATCCAGCGTTTCCGGTTTCTTGCCGACGAGGCGTTCGTCGACGAGGTGAAATTCGGCGTTCGAGCCCGGCCGGTTGATGGCACCGGCATAGAAGACCGCATCGCCGGGCTGGAACAGTTTTACGCCCGGACCGACCGCCTTGACGATCCCGGCGGCGTCGAAGCCGAGGACTCGCAATTGGTCCGATTCCGGCTTGGAGCCGGCACGGACCTTGGTGTCCACAGGGTTGACGGAAACAGCCTTGATCTCGACCAGCAGATCCCGGCCTTCAGGCGTGGGGACGGGCAGGTCCACATCGATCAGGGATGTTTCGGCGGAAATGGCCTGGGGGATCTTGTAGGCGACAGCGCGCATGGTTTGCTCCTTCGAGTTTGAATGGAAGCTAGATGCGCATTATGTTCAGGAAGCGCAAGAATGCACATAAACTGTATATAGTATCAAAAAGGATACCGTGAAATGGCACGTATTCGTCACGACAAGCTCGATTGCTCTCCCGGCTGTCCGGTCGAGGGTGTGCTCAATCTCATCGATGGCAAGTGGAAGGGCGTGATCCTCTATCACCTGCTGGATGGCACGATGCGGTTCAACGAATTGCGCCGCCGCCTGCAGAATGTCACGCAGCGCATGCTGACCAAGCAACTGCGCGAACTGGAGGCCGATGGACTGATCGAGCGGACTGTCTTTGCCGTTGTCCCGCCAAGGGTCGATTATTGCTTGACGGCACGCGGACGCAGCCTGGAGCCGGTGATCATGGCGATGAAGCGTTGGGGCGATGAGAATATCATGCAGCAGGCTGCCGCATGACAAAGGCGGTCAATCAGGGTTTGCGCACCCAGGCATAACCGAACCGGAACGTATCGCCGTCGCTGCCATAGATATAGGGCAGCGCAACGATCTGCGGCTCCAGCGGCGGCACGGTCCCGATACGCTGTCTCAGGCGATTTTCGAGTTTTGCCGGAACCTGGGCGACGGTCTGGTCGCCCGCGCGCCAGACCAGCAGGATGGGCCTGTCCTGCGACCAGTCGAAAGGCGGATTGTAGAGCCGGTATGTCTCCGTATCGACCGGCGTTCGGGGAAGCTGCATCCGGAGATTCCCGGCGAGAAAAGCATCTTCCGCCACGACCAGCGCAGGGTCGATCGCCGGCTTGGCGACGATATCGGAAACAAAGGCCTGATAGGGCACCGTCAGCTTGGGATGCGTGTTCATCGGCCCGGCCGCAACGATCCGCAATACGAGCGATGCCGGGATCAATACCATCAGCAGCAGGATTACCGGCACGAAGCGTTTCAGAAAGCTGGCTTCGTCGATCCCGTGCGCATCGAGCTTCAGGCAGAGATAGAGCGGCATCATGAACAGGGCGGGGGAAACCCAGCGGGCTTTTAGTTCGGCCGTTCCGACGAAGAAGATCAGGAACAGCAGGAAGACCAACAGCACGCCGAACATGATTTCAACCAGTCGGATTCGATCGTTTTGCATTCGCAGGCTTGGCCGGAAGCGGCTGCCAGCTACGGACGCGAAGATAACAACGGTCAGGGCGCAGAAACTCAGGACGGTCAGCGGCAACTCCGAAAGACCACGCCCGATCTGCAGCAATGCGCCATCCTGTCCGCCGGTCTCCAGCTTGTTGACCGTGTCATGCGAGGCGACCTCGAAATTCTGCATCAGCCACAGCGCATGCGGCAGCGTGATCAGGATGGCGATGCCGGCGGTGATCAAAATGCGCCAGTCAAGGATGCGCTGCCGATAGGCCGGCATGGCAAGGACGGCGACGAAGGCGCACAAACAGAGAATGGAGAAATTGTATTTGGACAGGAGCCCGAGGCCGATGGCTATGCCGGTTATGGCGTAGGAAAGAGCGGTCGGGCGGTTGAGCGTGCGAAACAGGCCGTAGAGAAGCAGGCAGGCGGCAAAGAGCGAGGCATTCGAATGCGTCAGGTCACGTTGCGCCAGCCAGCCGATTTCCGGAATGGTGAGCAATCCCAAAGCGGCAGCGGCCGCCAATCCCCTGCCGGTCAGCACCTCGCGAGCGGCCATGTAGTAGAACACGTAGCTCAGGAACAGGAACAGGTTCTTGACGAGGCTGAGTGCGAAAAGCGACTGACCGATGGCATCGATGGCCAGATGCTGCACCCAATTGAAGAACGGTGGCTGGGTATCGTAGCCGAGCGCATACCACTGGCTCATCAGGATCTGTCCGGCCTCGTCCATTTCGAGCGAGTTGGGCAGCGACAGGCGGACGATCAGATTCAGCGTAAAATAGGCCGCAATGAACAGGAGGAACGCGGAGGAATGCGTCTGGAGACGCCTGACCAGAAAATTCATGCCTCTATCCGCCCGGTTCCGATGGTAGTTGAGCCGCGAGTGGAGGACATAGCCGCATGGCGAAGCCGTGACAACTCCTCGTCGGGATTTGGCCCATCGGCATTTGTGCAGACCTGCAAATGGGATGTGGCCGCCCTATATGAGGAGTTCTGCACCGCACAATCCAAGGGTAATGCATGAAGATCAAGGCCATTTTCAACCGCGATGGCGGCACGTTCCGCACGACGGACATGGAGGCTTATGGCGCAAAGGCGGAAGAAATTTTCCGGGGTGCGGGACATGACATCGAAATTGCCGTCGTTGAAGGCAGCGAGATGAGCGATGCCCTGGAAAAGACCGCAAGGCGGGACGATCTGGATGCCATGATCGCGGGCGGAGGAGACGGAACGATTTCATCGGCCGCCGGTGTTGCCTGGCAGAATGGCATTCCGCTTGGCGTGGTGCCCGCCGGAACGATGAACCTGTTTGCCCGGGCGCTGAAGCTGCCGCTGGATATCTGGAAGGTGCTGGATGTGCTGGCAGGTGGCAAGGTGGTGGATGGCGATATCGGCAGTGCCGACGGCCGTGCCTTCGTCCACCAGTTTTCCATGGGGCTGCATGCCCGCATGGTGCGTTATCGCGAATCCTACACGTTTGCCTCAAGGCTTGGAAAGATTCGCGCCAGCACGCGGGCTGCGGTCGGCGTCATGCTCAATCCACCGGAATTCGATATCGAGTTCGAGGTGGATGGCGTCCGCGAAAAGCGCGAGGTCTCGGCCATCTCCGTGTCGAACAACCATTTCGGCCCGAATGCGCTGATGTATGCCGACGATGTGACCGGCGGTCATCTCGGCTTCTACACCGCGCCACCGCTGAAGCCCGCCGGTGTGGCCAAGCTGACCTTCGATATCCTGCGCGGCAAATTCCGTGAGAGCCCGTTGATCACCGAGATGAGCGTCACCTCGGTCGATCTGCATTTCCCGCGCGCGCGCCACAAGATCAATTGCGTCATCGACGGAGAACTGCTGCCGATCGGACGCGATGTGGCCTTGCGCGTCCATCCGGGCGAATTGAAGCTGCTGGTTGGAACCGAGCCAGCGCCAGCCGCTTGAATCGGAACGTCAGGCGCCGGTGCCGTCCGTATCGAAGACTTTGCGGACGATATAGGGCGGCGTGTCGTTCTCGCCGGAATAGAGCCGCGCCATCATCTCGGCAAGGATGCCGGTGGTGATCAGCTGGACCGACGACAGGAACAGCATGACGCCGACGATCAACAGCGGTCTGCCGCCGATATCGTTGCCGAAGATGAACTTCTCGATGAACAGATAGAACAGGATCAGCGCGCTGATGCCGCCGGCCGCAAGCCCGATCGAGCCGAAGAAATGGCCCGGCCGCGCCTTGTAGCGCATGAAGAACAGCACTGACAGCAGATCGAGGATGACCCGGAAGGTCCGCGAAATGCCGTATTTCGACGTACCGTGCTGACGCGCATGGTGGGTGACTGGCATTTCGCCGATCCGGCTCGACGGCACGACACCGGCCACCCAGGCCGGGATGAAGCGGTGCATTTCGCCCATCAGCTTGACCTGCTTGATGATCGAGGCCTGATAGACCTTCAGGCTGCAGCCATAATCGTGCAGCTTCACGCCGGTGATCTTGCCGATCAGGTAATTGGCGCACCAGGAGGGGATTTTGCGCAGCAGCAGGCCGTCCTGCCGGTTCTTGCGCCAGCCGACGAGAAGATCGAGTTCCCGCTCTTCGATCGCGGCGACCATGGCCGGAATATCTTTGGGATCGTTCTGCAGGTCGCCGTCGAGCGTGGCGATCAGCCTTCCGACCGCCGTATCGATGCCCGCCTGCATGGCCGCCGTCTGGCCGAAATTGCGCTGAAGTTCGACGATCTTCAGGCGCAGGCTCGAATCCGAAAGTGCCTTGCGGGCGTTCAGGAGCGTCGCATCGGTGCTGCCGTCATCGACAAGGATCAGTTCCCAGGGGCGGCCGAAATTTGCCATGGCGTCGCGAATGCGCTGAACCAGCGGGCCGACGCTTTCCTCTTCATTGTAGATCGGCACGACCACGGACAGTTCGATCGCCGTTTCGGTACCGGTCTCCGCCCTGTTTGCTTGCAAGATGGGATCCAAAATCAAACCCTTTAAAAACGCTGCAGGTTCTCTCGCCCGGCTTATCGTGATAACCAGCCGTCCCATAGCACTGGACAGGAAAGTAGCAAATAGATGAATGCAGCAGAGGATGCCAGCCGGGATAGCTGGCTCGTCCGCAATAGGATGACCATCATCTCTCTGATGGCCGTCATCGCCTATGCCGCCTTCATCCAGTGGATATGGGGATGGCCAGTCCTGTTGCAAGAGTGGGCCGATATCGGCCTTTTTCCCGTGCTTTCGGCGCTCGTGCTACTGGTCGGCACCTATTTCATCCGCTGCTACCGGATCTACGATTATTTCCCGGCGGAGACGCGTGGCCGCTTTCTGACGCTGCTGCGGGTAACGCAGGTGCATAACCTGCTCAACATCATGCTGCCGTTCCGGGCGGGGGAAACCAGCTTCCCCATTCTGATGCGCTCGGAGTTTTCAATCCCGTTGACGCGGAGCACCTCGGCATTGCTCCTGATGCGACTGCTCGACCTGCACGCCCTGTTTGCTGCCGCCGGTGTCGGGCTTGTCATCGCGCGAGACGACCGGATGCTGGGCTGGCTGCTGTGGGGACTATTCCTCGTATCGCCGCTGGCGCTTTTCCTGCTGAAGGGCAGGGTGCTGGCGCTTCTGCAACGGCGTTTGCCGGAAAAGCTCGGCCGCTTTCTCTCCGAAGTCGAGAAGGGACTGCCGGCCTCTCCCATGGCCTTCGTGCGCGCCTGGCTGATGACGGTGCTGAATTGGTCGACCAAGGTTGCCGTGCTGGCTTGGGTGCTGACTGTCATGGGCGTGCTGCCGCTCAGCGCCTGTTTCGGTGGCGCGCTCGGCGGCGAACTGTCATCCGTCCTGCCCGTGCATGCGCCGGCCGGTGTCGGCACCTATCCGGCGGGCATTACCGCCGGGGCAATTTCTTTCGGTGCGCCACCACGCGGTGCCAGCCTCGACCTCTTGGCCAGCGCCAGCGTCAACGCGCATCTGTTGATTCTCGTTTCGGCGGTTGCCGGCACGCTGTTGTCGATCCTGCTTTCGCCGCGTCGCTGAGCGTTACTGGAACGCCGTCTCGAAGAAGCTTCGCAGCTTGCGAGAATGCAGCTTTTCCGGCGGCATGGCGGCGAGTTTCTGCAAGGCGAGAATCCCGATCTGCAGGTGCTGGCTGACCTGGGTCTTATAGAATGCCGTCGCCATGCCCGGCAATTTCAGTTCGCCGTGCAGCGGCTTGTCTGAAACGCAGAGCAGCGTTCCGTAGGGCACGCGAAAGCGGAAGCCGTTGGCGGCGATGGTGGCCGATTCCATGTCGAGTGCGATGGCGCGCGATTGCGACAGGCGCTTGACCGGCCCGCGCTGGTCGCGCAGTTCCCAGTTCCGGTTGTCGATGGTGGCGACGGTGCCGGTGCGCATGATCCGCTTGAGGTCGTAACCTTCGTAGCCGGTGATTTCGGCCACCGCGTCCTGCATGGCGACCTGCACCTCCGCCAGCGCCGGGATCGGCACCCACACAGGCAGGTCGTCGTCCAACACGTGATCCTCGCGCACATAGGCATGGGCCAGAACATAGTCGCCGAGCGTCTGGCTGTTGCGCAGGCCGGCGCAGTGACCCAGCATCAGCCAGGCATGCGGGCGCAGAACGGCGATATGGTCGGTGATGGTCTTGGCGTTGGAGGGGCCGACGCCGATATTGACGACGGTAATGCCGCCGTGGCCCTTCTTTTTCAGGTGATAGGCCGGCATCTGCGGCAGACGGGCAAGCGTCAGGTCCGAGTCCGGCTTGTCGGAACCTGCCTGCGTGACGATATTGCCGGGCTCGACGAAGGACGTGTAGCCATTGCCGCCATCGGCCATCTGCTGGCGCGCCCAGTTGCAGAATTCGTCGATATAGAACTGGTAGTTCGTGAACAGCACGAAATTCTGGAAATGCGTGGCGCTGGTCGCCGTGTAGTGGCTGAGCCTTGCGAGCGAATAGTCGATACGCTGCGCCGTGAACGGGGCGAGTGGCGAGGGCTCGCCAGGGCCGGGCTCGTAGGAGCCGTTGGCGATCTCGTCGTCCGTCGTCGTCAGGTCCGGCGTATCGAACAGGTCGCGCAGCGGAATGTCGATATTCTCGGCCATCGATGCTTCGACATAGGCGCCCTCGCCAAACGCGAAATGCAACGGGATCGGCGTCGCCGATTCGGACACGGTCACGCCGACACCATGGCTGCGGATGAGCAGGCCAAGCTGTTCCTTCAGATAGTGCCGGAACAGTTTTGGCCGGGTGACAGTGGTCGTATAGACGCCGGGACCGCTGACATAGCCATAGGACAGGCGCGAATCGACATGGCTGAAGCTGCTCGTTTCGATGCTGACCTGCGGATAGCAGGCGCGGTAGCGCGAGACCGGCGTTCCGGTGCGGCCAAGCTCGGTGAAGGCATCCACCAGGAATTTCGTGTTGCGCTCGTAGAGCGCCGACAGCGCATCGACAGCGGCGATGGGATCATCGAACGTCTGCGGTTCAAAGGGGTCTGGCGTGGCAACGGACAGGGCGGACAGGGAAGAGATTCGTTTGCTCATGCGGCATTATAGGTTGGCGTTTTTTACAAGCAAACGACAAGATCGGAATGTCATAACGACGTCCACATGGAGACTCTTCAGCGCGGCCCGGCGAGGATGACAACCGTGCCGGCCAAGGCGAGCATCACGCCGGTAAGGTCCCAGCGATCCGGCCGCACGCCCTCGATAATCCACAGCCAGGCAAGCGAGGCGGCAATATAGAGGCCGCCATAGGCCGCATAGGCCCGCCCGGCCGCGGCAGAATCAACGAGTGTGAGGAGCCAGGCGAAGAGTGCGAGGCAGGCTATGCCGGGCAGGAGCCAGAAGATCGGCTTGTCGAGCTTTAACCAGGCCCAGAAGGAGAAGCAACCGGCGATTTCGGCGAGTGCCGCAAGGGCGTAGATGGCGAATGCAGAGATCGGCATGGCGTTCCTTCCTAATCAGGGCTCATAGGAAGGCATGGCGATCGTCAAGGCAAGTGCGGCAATCGCTGCTGCAACGCGGTGTTTCAGCTCATCGACTGGCGCTGCAGCGTGACGAAGAGAACGAGGCCGGCGCCCTGCTTGCCGATGCCGTGGCCTGTCGCCTTGCTGTAAGCGACGACACCCATCGGGGCCATCAGCGTGCCCGCCAGTGCGAGCATGCGCAGTGCAACATTCGCGGACTGGAGGAGGGCGGACATCGTCTTATCCTTAGAGCTTGGCTTGTTCGCAGAATTGCGCGGTGTGAACGGTACAGTCAGCGAGCGAGCCGACGTAGTTGTTGTGGTGGCGGCGGCGCTGGGTATCGGCGCTGACGGCAGCGGCCAGTGCCATTGCAAAGACGACCATGAGCATGCTGATGATGGTGAGGCGGCGGGCGAGAATGTCCATGGTTTTGTCCGTTTGGTTCTGTGTGTCGATCGGGGTTCAACTCGATGATGACCTTTTCGCACAGGCAAACTGAACTCTTCCTGAGACCCCGGTTCATCTCCCGTTCATCTTCGCACTTTGTTGCTGTGAGCCGTTGCCCCGACTGGCGCGGGGAAATTCGCGCATCGCGTTGGTGTTTCCGCTCTACCTCCCGATGTTCCGGGCTGTAAAATCGCCACGGCAATTCAGCGATCCGGTATTGGGCAGAAATGGAAAGTCCAATATTTTCAATGGAGAAGGTTTTGGGAATCTGCCCCGATCTTGACTGGAGCCGCTGTGTGCCAGCCGCGGAGGATCCGGATGCCCGTGACATCACGCCGTTTGCGCGCACGCGGCCTGTTCAGGTCAATCGCTTCTGCCGATGCATGAAACGTCATGACCTTGCGCGGTGAAACCTGAACGGCCCAGCCAGCCGTTCAGGAAAGTGTCGGAAGCCGGCGGCTGGGACCGCCAGGCGTTCGTCGATTACATGCGGGTCCAGGTCTGCGACTTGCAGAGAACCTTCAGCACGCAGCCCTGCATCTTCAACGAACTGCCACTGATCGAAGCATTGCCGCTATAGGTCTTGTCGTTGGCGGGATCGGTGATCTCGCCCGAATAGTCATTGCCGCTGCCCTTCATGCTGCCGATTCGCTTGCCGGCATGCTTGCCCGTCTTCAGGGTGATGCAATAGCCGCCGCCGCAGGAACTGATGGCAGCGGTCTCGCCGCTTGCCGTCTTCCAGTTGCCGACGATCGGTTCGGCGCTAAAGCCGGTGCCTGCTGTCGCCAGGGTCATGGCAGCTGCCAGAATGAATGTACGGATCATGATGGTCCTCCCGTAGAGCTCGCCGGAACGCCAGGGACTGCCGTGCGATCCGGTCGATATGTTTGCAGAGCCGGTCTCCTCCCGCTCAATTCGTCAAAAGTAACTTACGCGGACGTAAACGTAAACAGTCGTTTTAACGATTTGCAGCCGAAAAATCGTGGCCCGAGAAGAGGGGCGATCCCGGTTTTCCGGGGTGTTGGTGGTGAGACACCGTTTCGCGTGGTTAGCGATTGGTTGAAATCGGGAATTGAATTTTCCGTAAAGATTGAAGCAAAAGCCAGCGTTTCAAGGCGGTCCGATGTTTAACAAAAAGCCAAGTTTACCAATCGTTTGAACTTTGTTCGTCTCAAATTAATCATGCATTTTAAGCGTGTATTGAAACCACTGCTGCATACTCAAATCCATAAGACGAGCAGGGGAAAACACCCCGCCGACAAACCTCCGAAGGGTGAAAGCCGCACAAGATGGCCGCCCTTCGAAGGAGCCCGAAAGGGCAGCAAAAACAGGGACTGCAGACAGTAAACAACCTAAAAACAGGGACAGAAAAAATGGCACGCTTTGACATTCAGAATGCTTCGATTGCCACGATGGGTGGCGAAAACCGCGCGGACGTCTTCTGCGAAATGGGTTTGATGTATGCAACCGGACGTGGTTGCGACGTCGATCTCGTCGCCGCGCACAAATGGCTCAACATTGCAGCGATCAAGGGCTCGGACCGGGCAGCAGCGCTGCGCGCCGACCTGGCGATGTCGATGAGCAAGACAGATCTCGCTCTTGCCCTGCGCGCCGCTCGCGAATGGATGACAATGCATTGACATATGATCGTATCCCCAGACGACGGTAGGGGCGGAGACCTCCAAAGATGGGGCCAGCCCCCTACTGCCGACCGACTGCTTTCAGGACTTTCGGCAAGGCTTCTTCCAGAAGCGCCATGTCTGCCTCCGGCCCGGTGCTGATCCGGATGCAACGGCTAAGCGGCGCAACGCCCGGCATGCGAATGAAAATGCCGTGATCGGCCATCAGACGATCGACAATCGAGCGCGCGAAAGCTGCGTCGTCCCCACAATCGATCGTGACGAAATTCGTCGCCGACGGCAGCGGCTTCAGCCCATTGTCACGCGCGATGCCCGCGATTCTATCGCGCGCTGCCGCGATTTTCTCAACGACTTCCCTCAAGTAATCCTGATCCGCGAGCGCCGCCAGGGCAGCTGCGGTGCCGATCCTGTTCATGCCGAAATGGTTGCGGATCTTGTCGAAGGCCTGCACCGTGCCCGGCGTGCCGATCGCATAGGCGACGCGCGCACCGGCCAGCCCATAGGCCTTGGAGAATGTGCGGGTGCGGATGATGTTGGGCCTGTCGATCAACGCATCGATGGCCGGGATCGTGTCCGCCGGTGCCGTCTCCCCATAAGCCTCGTCGAGAATGAGCAGGCAGTCCTCCGGCAGGGCCTTTGCGAAAGTCACGACGCTCTCGGCACTGTGCCAACTACCCATCGGATTGTCGGGATTGGCGAAATAGACCAGCGGCGCCTGTTCGTGCCGGACTGCCTCCAGCAGGCCTTCTAGGTCTTCGCGGTCATTCGCATAAGGCACTGTCACCAACCGGCCGCCATGACCTGCAACATGGAAATTGAACGTCGGGTAGCCGCCGAACGAGGTGACCACCGGCATGCCCGGTTCGATCACCAGCCGGACGATCTGGCCGAGCAGGCCGTCGATGCCTTCGCCGATCGCAAGATTGTTGGCGGAAATGCCGAGATGACGGGCCAGCGCTTCCTTCAGTTCGAAATTTTCCGGATCATTGTATTTCCAGACGCTGGTTGCCGCAGCCGTCATTGCCTCAAGGACAGACGGCGCAGGTCCGAAACCGCTTTCGTTCGCGCCTATCCGTGCCGATACGGCGCGGCCGCGCTGGCGCTCGATCGCTTCAGGTCCGACAAAGGGGATGGTGGAGGGCAGGGAGGAGACGAGTGGGGTGAAGCGGGAAAATGCGGACATGCTGGATCGGCCTGACGATGGATTAAATCGCGGCGGAGACTAGCGATGTTTCATCGTCAAGGAAACGGGAAACCGGCAGTGAAAAGCACTGCCGGAGACAGGCATGTATCAGTGCTTCTTCAATTCGCCGCCGGTGAAGAATTCGAAGCGGACGATCTGGTGGAGAAATTCTTCGTCGATCGGCTTGATGAAATGAACCTGGATCTGGTTATCCCGGCGAAAAACCTCGGCGCATCCGATGCGCTTCTTGGTGCCGACGATGGTCAGATAATAGTGTTCCGGCAAGCCGATCGTCGTGTTGACGATGAAGCTGGCGCCACCGCGGGAGATTTCCACCATCTTGCAGGTTCGGGTCGATACACCGCCGAGTGCAGGGCGAACGGCCATCAGCGTTCCCGCCTGACCGATGGCGAAGCGCTCGAAGCGCTGCTCATACAGTTTCGAGCTAACCGTCGCGTACATCGTCGAATTCTGCATCACCCGTTCCTCGATTGCGGCGGGCAGTGGACCAAAGGTCCGGCTTGCCTTGCCGATGGGGTTCGGCACCACCTTTCTCCCGAGGCAATGACCGATTTGACACAGAATTGTTCAGGGATGTTGCAATCCTTTGAAAACATTCCTTAAAAATTTAACGAGGGCTGAAATTGTTACACGTCGCTTACCGATTGTGGCTCGATCAGCCGGTCTGGCCGGCGTAGTAATGGGCCGCGAGAAACCCGCAACCGGCAGCCAAGGCAGTCACGAACGTCCCCCAGGCCATGTCGACCAGCGATACCACCGGAGGCCAGCCCTTTAGTGTCGCCAGGTTGGTGATGTCATAGGTCCCGT
Organism: Rhizobium sp. Leaf453; assembly: GCF_001425605.1. Taxonomy (GTDB): domain Bacteria; phylum Pseudomonadota; class Alphaproteobacteria; order Rhizobiales; family Rhizobiaceae; genus Pararhizobium. Next base: position 64,124 of record NZ_LMRG01000029.1, read on the forward strand.
AGGCCGCAAGGCCGAGAACGGCGCCATAGCCGAGAGCCAGTGGCAATGAATTGGCCTTCATGCCCGGCATCACGGCCAGAATCACGATCGCTGCGGCGAAGAAGAGATAAAAGAGCGCGGCGACCGCGAAATTCGGCGAGGGCAGCATCAGGGCCCCAAGTTGATCGCGATAGAAGGTGCGGGCCACCAATCCCAGCCAGATTGCATCAGCGGCCAGAAACGAAACAAGGGTTCCGGCATAGGCCAAAAGTACGGATTTCATGTGAGCGCATCCTCGTTTCCCCATGATACGCGACCGGGAAACGGTTGGATTGCGGAAGCGCCGATAAATCGCCGGGAGGTCAGATCATTCCGCTGGTGAAATTCGCCCGGATGAGTCGGCTGACGAACTCCGCTGGCATCGGCACATTGAAGCGTACACCGAGTTCGGTGCGGCGGCGGTGGACCTCCGAGCAGCCGATTTCTTCCGGGAAGCCATCGACTTGCAGAAAGAAATGCCGAGGCAGCAGAAGGTTGGCGTTGAAGTCGAGCATTGCGCCGCCGACGGAGATATGACGCAGCAGGCAGCGATATTTCGTCTTCGGCTTCAGGTGCTCCTCGACGACGAGGATGCGGCAGGGCCGCTCGATGTAATAGTGCTTGTATGTCGTGCTCGGCTGGCCAAACTTCGCCTCTGCGAGATGCATCACCATCGACATTGTAAACTCCGAAAATCAGGTTGGTTCGCCGGCCTTTGTCCGAACGGATGTATTTTCACCCCAGTGTCTTCATCCTTGCTTAAAAAAGCGCAAAAGCGGACATTGAAACGCGTTGGGTCATACGTAATACTTCCATGCAATGAGCGCGGTGATGCAATCTCGCGCCGAATCGATACGGGATCATCTGTGCGGGCTGTGGGGCGGCGACGCTCCGGATGACGGCGCGGACCGGAGGGAAATCATGTTCAAAGCTCATTCGCGGCGCTGGGCGCCAATCTTTTTTGTATCACTGTCGATTTTCGCCTTTCAGGCCGGCGTGGCGGAAGCTGCCAAGCGCGTCGCCCTTTTGATCGGCAACGAGAAATACGAGGCGACATCGCAGCTCAACAATCCGGCCAACGACGTCGAACTGATGAAACAGTCATTCGAGGATGCCGGGTTCGATACCGTCACGACGGTTCATGATGTCGATCGTGGCTCGATGGTGAAGGCCCTGCGTGACTTCGAGGATACGGCCACCGGCGCCGATGTCGCCATCATCTATTATTCCGGCCACGGCATGGAGATGAATGGCGAAAACTTCCTTTTGCCCGTTGATGTGTCCCTCAAGACCGACAAGGATGTGGAGGACGAAGCCATTCCGCTCGACCGCGTGCAGCGATCGCTGGAGGGCGCGACCCGGCTGAAGCTGGTCATTCTGGATGCCTGCCGCAACAATCCGTTCGAACAGTCCATGACCCGTTCGATCTCGACTCGTGCGGTCAGCCGCGGTCTCGCCCGCGTCGAGCCCGAATCGGCCGATCTGCTGGTCGCCTTCGCCTCGAAGGCAGGCACAGTGGCCATGGACGGCGAGGGCAAGAACAGCCCGTTCGCAACGGCACTGTCAAAATATCTGACCGAACCCGGGGTCGATGTCCGTATCGCGCTCGGCAAGGTACGCGACGAGGTCGTCAGCGCGACAAACCGTGAGCAGGAGCCTTTCGTATATGGCTCTCTTGGCGGCGCGCAGATCTTCCTGAACATTAAGGAAGTCAACATCAACGTCACCAACAACGGCAATACGCAGGAGGTCTCGCCGAACGGCCAGTCCGCAGCGGCCGCCGATTGGCAGAATATCCGCGATCTCGCCGACAAGGACCTGATCGAGGTCTTCCTCACCAAGCATGGCTCGGACCCGGTCTACAAGATGCTGGCCGAGAAGAAGCTGAAACTGCTGGAAGAGGCGGCTCAAACCTCCGTCACCCCGGATGAAATCGCCTGGGAGGCACTCAAGCAGTCGACCGATGCGGCGGCACTGACGCGCTTTCTCGAGCGCTATCCCGACAGCAAGCACAAGGCGGAAGCGGAAGTCCAGATCGCGGCGCTTGAGCCGAAGAAGGGCCTGAATATCTCGCAGACCGGCAAGGACACGCAGGCCTCGCGCGATTGCTATCTTCTGGCCGGTGAGCCGCAATCCATGCCTGGCTTCCTCGGCGTCGGCTTCCCGAAGATCGATTCCTCAAGGGCGTTGACGGCCTGTGCGCAGGCGGTGAACGAAAATCCCGATGACATGATGCTCGTCAACATGCTCGGACGCGCCCAGGATGCCGGCCGCAACTATGTCGACGCGCGCGCCAACTACCAGAAGGCCGCTGATGGCGGCAACATGTACGCGCTGACCAACCTTGCCTGGTTCTCGATCTACGGCACCGACGGTCCCGTCGATATCGAAAAGGGCAAGAGCATGTTCGAGCAGGCGGCTGGTGCCGGCAATGCCTATGCGCAGGCCTCGCTCGGCTGGCTGTACCGCGAAGGCTATGGCGGCGTCCCGCAGGATTATGCCGAGGCCTTGAGATTGTACACGGCGTCCGCCAATCAGGGCTATGCCAATGCGATGGCAACGCTCGGCTGGTTCTATCGCGAAGGAAACGGTGTTCCGAAGGACTTCGACCAGTCGCTATCCTGGTACCAGAAGGCAGCCGAGGGCGGCGACGCCAATGCCATGTCCTCGCTCGGCTGGGCCTATCAGAATGGCCTCGGTACGACTCAGGACTATCTCGAAGCAAAGAAATGGTACGAAAAGGCCGCCAATGTCGGTGACTCCTATTCGATGGCGCTGCTCGGCTGGTTCTATGATGTCGGCAACGGCGTTCCGCAGGATTACGCCCAGGCGCGCAACTGGTATGAAATGGCGGCCAATGCCGGCAGCGCCTATGCGATGGGCAACCTGAGTCGCCTCTATGACTTCGGACTTGGCACCAAGGCCGATCCGAAGGAGGCCGTGCGCTGGGCTGCCGCCAGCGTCGAGGGCGGGGATCCGTCAAAGCTGAATGAAATGAAGACCTCGCCAAACAATTTCACGCCGGCCTTCCGCAAGGAAATCCAGGCGCTGCTCAGGGATCGCGGTTTTTACAGCGGCCCGCTGGATGGCGAATTTGGTGCCGCCACGCTGGCCGCAATCGACCGTCTGGCAAGCAAAACCTGATTGCTATCGGCGGAATCAAAAAGGCCGGGCGCGATAGCGACCCGGCCTTTTCATGCGGGTGTAATCCGTCAGCGCCCGTTTTCCAGCGCCTTCAAGGCCACCTGGCCTGCGGCATGCGCTTCCAGCTGGCTGGTGAATTGACCCTGCGCGGGATAGACCACCGTGCCGCGCTTGATGACGAAGCTCCATCGGCCGTTGCGGCGTTTTTCGATCGTCACCTGCGTGACCGGCTTGTTGTCGCTGTTCATCGATGATTCCCTGATCATTCCGGGGCCTCCCCTGTTGATCGCAAGCAATACTCCAAGACGCTGCTATCCGGCAATCGCCAAGGTCAACCGGCCGACCACAGGCTGATTCGTGTCCGGAAGCGCCGCGATTGGCCAAAGTCGAAAGCCGCCCCACCGGTTTTCCATGCCCTTGTGTCTCGCCTAGCGACCCACAAACACAACTTTGTCGCAGCAAACCGCAAAAATCCCTTGCAATGAAAGGCTCGTGACTCTAGTCAGGCGCTAACGGAGAGGTGGCCGAGTGGTCGAAGGCGCTCCCCTGCTAAGGGAGTATACCCGGAAGGGTATCGAGGGTTCGAATCCCTTCTTCTCCGCCACTTTCCTTTTCATTTTCCGAGAAGCGGTGTGTAGTTTCGCCAGCCATGTCTCGCCGGCATCGGGTCAGGACTTAGCCTCTTCCGTTGCGATCCGGCGATTGTGCACCTTCCCACAGCGGCAGGCCGACCGATTCAGATACGCGTGGATCGCTGGTGAACAGTGGCAGGCCGCGTTGCGATAGTTCGCGCAGGATCTGGACATCCATGTTCGTATGCAGCCTCTCCTTGTTGAGGGTGTTATAGACATGGCCGCTCGAAAACGGGTCGATACCGGTGATCACAACAGCCGGTGCGCCGTTATGGAAGGCATAAAGCACGGCAGTAATGCCATTTGAGAATTTGGCTTCATTGTCGCTTTCGGAAATGATGCGGCCGAGAACACTTTCCGCCAGCCGGGTGCGATGATACTGGCCGATGAGGCGCAAGTCGCCAAAGCCATAGTTGAACGCGGCGAGCCCCTCGCGCAACGACTGCTCGCTGTCGGGCCATCGCAGGACATAGAGTGTGCCGCATTGTTTTCCGTTCAACGCCTTTCGCACCGCGACAGCCCGTTCACCTTTTCCACGAACCTGATTGAACTGTAGAAAGGTGACGTCCGGCGACGCGATGCCCCAAGCTTGCGTGGCCGCCTGGGATCCATTGATGCAGATGATTTGAAACCGCTCATCGAAACCCACGGGCAGATGCGAAACCGGCGCGGATCCGACGATCAGCGCCGGGCCACCCATTGGCTCCTTCGGCCATTCCGGCCGGTTCAAGCGATATTTCAGCAGATACCGCATGGAACGGCGCCACCGATTGAGCTGTTTAAGCCATTCCATGGGATATTGACCACCAGAGAAGGGTTCAAGGATTCGACGCCGGATAATGCCTCGGTCCGCATGAGGGGCCAAGGACAATTTCGAATCTTACCGACGGCCAGTTCGATACGTTGTTGCAGTCGTATCCACTTGGATCTCCAAATCGGCGGTAACGTTGATTCTGCGATTCCGTGGGACGCTTCGATGATTGCGCGGTGATTCTGCTTTGCTGTTGTAGCCGAAGACACGTCATTGCGGATTTTTCCAAGATATAGATCGCTCGCGAATCTGCCTCCGGACCCGGATTTCGCCTCAATCTTGCCTCGTTATGACACGCGGAAGGCCGAACCGGCTTCTGCTAACCCACAGTGGATAAAGGGTTTTCTTAACCCCTTGTTAAGAACTTGCCACGGCTTGGGGCGATTTTGTGTCGTTTCAGCAACAGGGCATGGGGAAGGGTTCATCAAACAGCACGAACTCGCAAGTTGGTGATTGCGCCAACGATCCGGTCTTGTATTTTCAACTCCGGAAGCAAGGGCGGTTGATCGTCCGACTTCTTAAATGTTGGGGATGGGGCAGGGAATACTGTCCTTCAGTATAATACCCAGACCTGTTTGAAACTTTTGACTGGAGGTCAGAAATGAACATCAAGAGCCTTCTTCTCGGCTCCGCTGCGGCTCTCGCAGCAGTATCCGGTGCCCAGGCAGCTGACGCTATCGTAGCTGCTGAGCCGGAGCCCATGGAATACGTTCGCGTTTGCGACGCTTTCGGTACCGGCTACTTCTACATCCCGGGCACGGAAACCTGCCTGAAGATCGGCGGTTACGTCCGTTTCCAGACCAACTTCGGTCGTGATGAAGTTCGTAACGGCGCCTTCGACTCGGGCAACGGCACGTCTGACTGGGATACGTTCACCCGCGGCCAGCTGCAGTTCGATGCCAAGAACGACACCGAACTTGGCACGCTGGAAAGCACCATCGTTCTGCAGACCAACGCTGACGCGGCTGGCAACAGCGACTCGACGTTCCTCGATACGGCTTCGATCGGCATCGCTGGCTTCAAGTTCGGCTACTACTACAGCTGGTGGGATGATGGCATCGCTGGTGAAGTCGACGCCCTCGCAACCAACACCCTGTTCAACTCGATCTCGTACACCTACGACGGCGGCGCATTCAAGGCTGGCGTTTCGGTTGACGAAATCGAAGGCCTGACCACGAAGGACAACGGCGTTGGCGTTGCTGCCATGGTTTCCGGCTCGGTTGGCGGCGTTACGGCTACCCTGCTCGGCGGCTACGACACCGAACAGGAAGAAGGCGCTATCCGCGCTATCCTGTCGGCAGAAGTCGGCCCGGGCACGTTCAGCCTGGCTGGTGTCTACGCAACCGACCCGAACGTCTACTACAACGAATCCGAATGGACCGTTGCAGCATCGTATGAGTTCAAGGCAACGGACAAGCTGACCCTGACGGTCGGTGGTCAGTACTTTGGTGAATTCGCATTCATCGAAGATGTTGACGGCTGGCGCGTTGGTGCCGACGCTGCTTACCAGATCACCGATGGTCTGAAGAGCCTCGTTTCGGTTCGTTACCAGGACGTCGACGATCGCGACGATCAGGTTTCGGGCTTCGTCCGCCTGCAGCGCGACTTCTAATCTCTGGCATCTTGTCAGTGATGGAAAGCCCGGTCGAAAGACCGGGCTTTTTTCGTTTTGCGTTCCTTGTTGCCCAAGGCGTCCAATGGACTGCGTGGTTCCTCAATTGATGTTGTCGATAAAATGTCGGATCACGGCCATCATATCCGGTCGATGCAGCAGTGGGGCGTGCCCTTGCCCTTGGGCCGTCACCGCGGCCATGCCCGGATGCCGGACAGCCATTTCGAAAAATGTAGCCTGCGATAGAATGGTGGAGTGCTCCCCTCGGATTGCCATCAGCGGGACCGGCTTCAATCCTTCAAAAAGCGCCCAGAGATCCGGGACTTGCGTGTCTTCGGTCAGGCCGCGCAGTGGCTGGATCAACGCAGGGTCGAAATCGGCAACGATCATGCCGCCTTTGTCGGCGAAAATCGCGTGGGCCATGTCCGTCCAGTCGGATGGATCGATTGCCGGAAACGCTGCCCCATGCACCCGTCGCAGATTTTGCACCGCGTCGTCCCAGGAATGTGGTCTGGGGCGGGCGTCCAGATAATCCCGGATCTGCAGCAGTCCGCCGATCTCTATGACCGGGCCAATATCGTTGAGGATGACGCCGCGCAGGATTGCCGGGCGCATGGCGGCAAGAAAATGGGCGATGAGGCCGCCGCGGGACGTCCCGATGAAGATAGCCTGCTGAATATCGAGCGCGGTGCAGGCCGTCAAAACATCCTCTGCCTCGACCGGAAGCGCGTAGTGACCTGGATCCTGATCCCATGCCGACCGCCCGCGTCCTCGATAGTCGAGTGCGATGACCCGGCGTGGGCGGTCCGGTTGTGTGGAAAGTCGAGTTGCTAGCAGATGAAAGTCCCGGCTGTTGCGGCTGAGGCCGGGCATGCAGACAATCGGCAACTCTTTTCGCGTTGATGGATCCGCATGTCCGTAATCGCGTGCATAAAGCCGCAAGCCATCGCTCGCCGTGAAAAAGCGTTCCTCAAACCCGTTCGTGCTCGTATCCAATGCAATCGCTCCCTTCATTCCATGCGGCAACCATAGCGTAGGAACGACATGCGGGAAGGGCTGCTTGCGTGTTTTGCGCGGCGCTACGTCAGGATATCGACAAGCGACTCCAGGTGCGGGACGTCATCGGCCCATGCGCAAGTCATAGACGATATCGGCCGTCTGTCCCAGCCGGGACTTGTAGACCTGATAGTTCTCCATCACCCGCTGGACATAGCCGCGGGTTTCGCTGAACGGAATGCGCTCGATCCAGTCGACAACCTCATCGATCGGCTTGCCCCGCGGATCGCCATAGCGGTTGATCCATTCGGGCACCCGGCGGGGGCCGGCATTGTAGGCGATGAAGGTCAGGATATAGGAGCCAGCGAAATCGTCGATCTGCTCGCCGAGATATTGCGCGCCGAGCGTGGCGTTATAGGCCGCATCCGTGGTCAGCCGCTCCTTCGAATAGGCAAGGCCCATCCGCCCGGCAACGCCCTTGGCCGTACCGGGGAGAATCTGCAGGAGCCCGCGGGCGTTGGCCGGCGAGATAGCGGCGGGATTGAAGGCGCTTTCCTGGCGGGCAATGGCATAGGCCAGCGCCTTGCCGGATCCGCTGATATTGGCACTCGCGGGAATGACCCCGATCGGGAAGGCCAGCGCCGCGACATCGATGCCGCGGCCGAAGGCGATCTTGCCGACCTGCAGCGAAAGCTGATGCCCGCCCGCCCTTTCGGCCTGAGCGGAAAGGATGGCGAGTTCACCCGGGCTCGTGAGGTCTTCAGCCAGAGCTCTATACAGGCTGTCGGCCCGCCAGGCATGACCGGCCTGTTCGAGCCGTGCGATGGCGCGAACGGCCTCGCGGCTTTCGAAATGGGCTCGATCTTCCGCCGTTGGCGAGGGATAGGTGACATTCAATGTCTTCCGGCCAAGACGGGCGGCCGCAAGCTGGCTATAGAACGTGCCCGGAAGGGCTGCAGCCTTGGTGTAATACTCGGTGGAGTCACCGGGAGCGCCGGCTTCGACCGCACGACCCATCCAGTACCAGGCGCGAGACACCGAAATCGGCCTGTTCGAGGCCTTAAGGATACGCTGGAAATGCTGGATCGCCGTCGAAGGCTCCTCAAGTCCCCGCAGCGCATACCAGCCGGCGTGAAATTCGGCGTCGACAATATCCGTGGGCGAGGTCGCGACGTGATCGGCGGCGATCTGATAGGCAGCCTTGAATTTGCCGTTGTCCAGCAGGCCGCGGCTGATGATCCGCTGTTCGACCCACCATTCACCCGGATTGACCAGCCTGTCATTGTCACGGGGCAGGGTGGCGAGCAGTTTGGCCGCCTCTTCATATTTCTCCTGCTTGCGCAGATATTCGACGCGGATGAAGAGATAGGCCGGTTCCGAATGCCATGATGGATCGACCGCGGCGATCAGCGCCGCTGCATTACCGGCCTTTTTCGCAACCGCGACCCAAGCCCGATACAGCGATTGTGCCTTGCCGAGATCACTGAACCGGGCGGCCTGATCCAGCCGGCTGCGATAGAGCAGCATTTCCATCCGCCGCCTGTGATCGGCGGTCGTCAGCAGTGTTGGAAATTCAGCGAGAATACTGGTTTCGGTCTCCTTGTCTAAGGCCTCTTTGGCCCAAAGCCCGCGCAGCAATCGTGCAGCCTCGGGGGATTGCCCACTGGCCAGCAGAGCGCGTGCCAGGATGATCGTCCCGTCGTTCGTTTCCGGCTGCGTCTTCCCGAAGGCAGAAAGAACGTCCGAGGCCGGCGGGTTTTCGCGATAAAGCGCGCGCTCGGAATTGGCGCGCAGCCCACTGAGACCCGGCCAACTTTTCAGTTCCTGCTGGGCGCGCGCAATTTCATAGGACGGCACGCCCTTCTGTCCGGAGACCGCGATCGCCCAGGTGAGGATGTGGCGGTCGAGTGACCCTTTCGCCATGCCATTCCGTGCAGCGATGGCTTTTGGCGCATCCCTGTTGGACAACGCATCCAGCCCGGCTTTTAGGTCGGAGTTGACGGGAATGGCTGCGGTAACGGACGGGATGGAGCCGGTGACTTCCTTGGACGCAACTTTTTCAGCGCTCTCCAACGCCAGTGCCCGGGAATTTGGCAAGGGGATCTGGTTGGTCTCTGCGGACACCGCAAAGGCGCCAAAGCAAAGCGCCGACGCACTGAGCATCGCAATCAGCCGATAAGAGATTTGCCCATGCATGAAAAACCCCACGCTGCCCCGTGATGGCCTGCTATTTGGCGGTGCATTTGCTAACGAAAGGTTACGCGCTTCCATTCAATCCCATAAAGACAGTCTCGTACACGCAGACAGGCGGTTTGTTCGGGAAAACACATCAAAAACATCACTTGAGCCGGGTGGATAGACGCGAACCGGCAACGAATGGCGCGATAGAGTGCTTGCCGCAGGCACCTCACATGATTAAGGTGCGCCAGTTTTCTAACCATGAAATGCGGCTAAAGCGTGGGTTGGTTTCAAGCTCCCGGGCCGTCAGGAGTCGTGCATGTTCAAGGGATCCATTCCCGCTCTCGTCACACCGTTCACCGCTTCCGGCGCCGTGGACACGGACAGCTTTGCCGCGCATGTCGAATGGCAGATCAGCGAAGGCAGCCACGGCCTCGTGCCTGTCGGCACCACCGGTGAATCGCCGACGCTGTCGCATGCCGAGCATAAACGCGTGGTTGAACTGTGTATCGAGACCGCGGCAAAACGCGTCCCCGTCATCGCCGGCGCCGGCTCGAACAACACGACCGAGGCCGTCGAACTGGCGCAGCATGCTGAGAAGGCTGGTGCGGACGCCGTTCTCGTGGTTACACCTTATTATAACAAGCCGACCCAGAAGGGCCTGTTCGCACACTATGCCGCGATAGCCGAAGCCATCAAACTGCCGATCGTCATCTACAACATTCCCGGCCGTTCGGTCGTAGATATGAGCGTCGAGACGATGGCAGCCCTGCACAAGGCCTATCCGTCGATCATGGGCGTCAAGGACGCGACCGGCAAGATCGAGCGCGTATCCGAACAGCGTATGGCCTGTGGCCCTGGTTTCGTTCAGCTTTCGGGCGAGGACGCAACGGCGCTCGGTTTCAACGCCCATGGCGGCGTCGGCTGCATTTCCGTGACCGCCAACGTGGCGCCGCGCCTCTGTGCCGAATTCCAGGAAGCGACGCTTGCCGGCAATTACGCCAAGGCGCTGGACTATCAGGACAAGCTGATGCCGCTGCACAAGGCGATCTTCATGGAGCCTGGCCTCTGTGGCGCGAAATATGCGCTGAACCGCCTGCGCCAGATGAGCCGCACGGTGCGTTCGCCCCTGATGTCTACACTTGAACCGGCGACGGAGGCTGCCCTCGACGCGGCGCTTCGCCATGCAGGACTGATGAACTGATGGCACCCAAAGGCAGCCAGCGCGTGGTCAAGCGGATTGTCGCGGAAAACCGGAAGGCCCGCTTCAATTACGAGATCATCGACACCTACGAGGCCGGTCTTGTCCTGACCGGCACCGAGGTAAAGTCGTTGCGCGAGGGCAAGGCCAATATTGCCGAGTCCTACGCCACCGATGAAGGCGGCGAAATGTGGCTGATCAATTCCTATCTGCCGGAATATCTGCAGGCCAATCGCTTCAACCACGAGCCGCGCCGCCGTCGCAAGCTGTTGCTGACGAAACGCGAATCGACGCGACTGGCCGGAGCCGTCAATCGCGACGGCATGACTCTCATTCCGCTCAAGATATACTTTAACGAGCAGGGGCGAGCAAAGCTCGAGCTGGCGCTCGGCAAGGGCAAGAAGCTTCATGACAAGCGCGAAAGCGAGAAGGAGCGTGACTGGAACCGGCAGAAGAGCCGTCTTCTCAAGGATCACTGATCTCCATCACTCAATCATAAAAAAGGACCAGACGAGATCTCGGCTGGTCCTTTTTCTTTGTCGCATGGCTGTCAGTCGTTGAAGTCGCTGCTGGCGGCGGCTTCCGTCGGGCGGGCAGGGCGCTCGGACGGGTCGCGACCGACTTCGGCCTTGAGGGTGACCAGTTCGATAAAGTGATCGGCCTGGCGGCGCAGATCGTCGGCGATCATTGGCGGTTGGGTTGACATGGTGGACACGACGGAAACCTTGCGTCCCTTGCGCTGCAGCGCCTCCACCAGGGTGGTGAAGTCGCCGTCGCCGGAGAAGATGACGAGGTGATCGACGGTCTCGGACTGTTCCATCGCGTCGATGGCCAGTTCGATATCCATGTTTCCCTTGATCTTGCGCCGCCCGAGCGAGTCCGTAAACTCCTTTGCGGGTTTTGTCACAACCTTGTAACCGTTATAGTCTAGCCAGTCGATCAGCGGACGAATGGACGAATATTCCTGATCCTCGATCAGCGCCGTGTAATAGTAGGCGCGCAGAAGATAGCCGCGCTTCTGGAAGGCCTTCAGCAGCTTACGGTAGTCAATGTCGAAACCAAGGCTTTTCGATGCGGCATAGAGATTGGCCCCGTCGATAAAGAGCGCGATTTTTTCGCGTGGGTCGAACATCATGTTTCCTTTTTTTGTTTTCTCAATGTCTTTTCTGATTTTCAACCTGACCGCGCAAAGAATGACGGCAGTCTTGCGAATACTCGATTACATTAAGATTTAATCATATGCCAGCTTTCCGAGCCACTATTCGCTTTAGTCTAAGAAAATTCCGGATGAAAGAGCTAATTCTCGCAGTTTTTTGCGAAAATATGGGAATATCCACCTTGTTTTAGGAATTTTTTGCCGACCGTTTTTCCCTTTCGCTGTTAAGTTGATTTCTATTCTCTTCTTAGGGTGGCATTCGAGATTTTTGAGCATTCAATCAGCATTTACGCGGATGTCAAAGCCTATCCCTGGGATAGGCGGTTGCGGGAGTTTTTGTTTGGGAACCTGTCCGACCAGAAATGGGGCGGATATCTTTTTCCGCATTGCAGGAAAAACTTGAATTCCTGCGGGTTTGATTGTATCGGGCAGTTTAATTCCTGAAATCGGAGCCACGCATACCGTCAGGCCGACGGCTGGACGGGTTCCGATCTTGTCAATCAGCGCAGCGGCGGGTGTGTCACGGCTCTCGCAATGAAGTTGCGCCTTAAGATCCAAAGGACAGGCAATGGCCCGCGTCACCGTTGAAGATTGCATCGACAAAGTCGATAACCGTTTCGAGCTCGTGCTTCTCGCAAGCCATCGCGCCCGTCTGATCTCGCAGGGTGCTGCGATCACCATCGACCGCGACAACGACAAGAATCCGGTCGTTGCGCTGCGCGAAATCGCCGACGAGACGCTGTCGCCGGGCGACCTGAAGGAAGACCTGATCCATTCACTGCAGAAGCATGTCGAAGTTGACGAGCCCGAGCCCGATCCGTCATCGATGATCGGCGGCGATGCTGCCAACGTGTTTGCCGACCAGTCCGCACAGGACGACGACCAGCCGGAAACCATCGCCTTCGACCGCATGTCGGAAGAAGAGTTGCTGGCCGGCATCGAAGGCCTGGTTCCGCCGGAAAAAAGCGACGACTACTAAGCCGTTTTCGCATTCGCCCGAAGCGGCGGATGCAACGCGCCGATACAATGCCGCGCTTCCGTTCGGAATTCGCGTGAGGCCGGTATTTGCAAAGCGGTGCGCCACTCCTATGATTGGCGCACCTTTTCTTTTCCGGATTCTCCTGGAGCCCCTAGCGGATGATGCGCCAATACGAGCTCGTTGAGCGCGTTCAAAAATACAAGCCCGATGTCAACGAAGCACTTTTGAACAAGGCTTACGTTTACGCCATGCAAAAGCATGGCCAGCAGAAGCGGGCGAGCGGCGATCCCTACATTTCCCATCCCCTCGAAGTCGCGGCTATCCTCACCGAAATGCATCTCGATGAGTCGACGATCGCGGTCGCACTGCTGCACGACACGATCGAGGACACGACTGCGACCCGCGCGGAAATCGACGATCTGTTCGGCGAGGACATCGGCGCGCTGGTCGAAGGCCTGACCAAGATCAAGAAGCTCGATTTGGTGACCAAGAAAGCCAAGCAGGCGGAAAACCTGCGCAAGCTGCTTCTTGCCATTTCCGACGATGTGCGCGTGCTCCTCGTCAAGCTCGCCGACCGCCTGCACAATATGCGCACGCTCGACCATATGTCGGCGGAAAAGCGTGCGCGGATCTCGGAAGAGACGATGGATATCTACGCGCCGCTTGCCGGCCGCATGGGTATGCAGGACATGCGCGAGGAACTGGAAAATCTCTCCTTCCGCCACATCAATCCGGAGGCCTTCGAGACCGTCACGAAGCGCCTCGATGAACTCTCGACCCGCAACGAGGGTCTGATCAAGAAGATCGAGGACGAACTCGGCGAACTCATCCAGGCCAAGGGATTGGTGGGTACGCTCGTCAAGGGGCGCCAGAAGAAGCCCTATTCGGTCTTCAAGAAGATGCAGTCGAAGTCGCTGTCCTTCGAACAGCTCTCCGACGTCTGGGGCTTCCGCATCATCGTTGCCGACATTCCGGATTGCTACCGCGCGCTCGGCATCGTGCACACGCGCTGGCGCGTCGTTCCCGGCCGGTTCAAGGATTATATCTCGACGCCGAAGCAGAACGACTACCAGTCGATCCACACCACGATCGTTGGCCCATCGCGCCAGCGCATCGAACTGCAAATCCGCACGCGGCTGATGCACGAGATTGCCGAATACGGTATCGCGGCCCATACGCTTTACAAGGATAGCGTCGAGCCGGTCGGTGAGGTCAAGCTGTCGCCGAAGTCGAACGCCTATTCGTGGCTGCGCCGCACGATCGAGAGCCTTGCCGAAGGCGACAATCCGGAAGAGTTCCTGGAGCATACCAAGCTCGAACTCTTCCAGGACCAGGTCTTCTGCTTCACGCCGAAGGGTCAGTTGATCGCACTGCCGCGCGGCGCGACGCCGATCGATTTTGCCTACGCCGTTCACACCAATATCGGCGATACCTGCGTCGGCGCCAAGATCAACGGCCGTATCATGCCGCTGGTGACGCGGCTCAACAATGGCGACGAAGTCGAGATCGTCCGCTCCGGCATTCAGGTGCCGCCGCCGGCCTGGGAAGAAATCGTCGTCACCGGCAAGGCGCGCGCCGCCATTCGCCGTGCCACCCGCGCCGCCGTCCGCAAGCAATATTCGGGCCTCGGTTATCGCATTCTGGAGCGGACATTCGAGCGCGCCGGAAAATCGTTCACGCGTGAAGCGATGAAGCCGGTGCTGCATCGCCTCGGCCACAAGGAAATCGAAGACGCGATCGCCGCCGTCGGCCGGGGCGAGCTTTCCTCACTCGACGTGTTGCGGGCGGTGTTCCCGGATCACCAGGACGAGCGCGTCACCGTCAAGCCGAATACAGACGACGGCTGGTTCAACATGCGCAGCGCCGCCGGCATGGTGTTCAAGCTGCCGGGGCGGCCGAAGGACATGTTCGACGAATTGGAAGGCGAGGGGCCGGAAGCCCTGCCGATCCGTGGCTTGTCGGGCAATGCCGAAGTCCATTTCAGCCCGTCCGGCGCCGTACCGGGTGACCGGATCGTCGGCATCATGGAAAAGGACAAGGGCATCACGATCTATCCGATCCAGTCGCCCAGCCTGCAGAAGTTCGACGAGGAATCCGAACGCTGGATCGATGTGCGCTGGGATCTCGACGAGGCCAACAATACCCGCTTCATGGCGCGCGTGCTGATCAATGCCCTTAACGAGCCGGGCACGCTTGCGGAAATCGCCCAGTCGATCGCCACCAGCGACATCAACATCCGCTCGCTTTCCATGGGCCGGGTGGCGGCCGATTTCAGTGAATTCCATCTCGATCTGGAAGTCTGGGACCTGCGCCAGCTCAATCATCTCATCACCCAGATCCGCGAACTGCCGAGCGTCTCGACGGTCAAGCGCGTCTTTGAGTGAAGCCGTCTTTGCGACTTCACCCGGGCTTCGCCGAATAAGCGTTTGGCGCCGTCCGTTCCCTGTCTGACCGGTTGTTCCTCCCTCGACTTCGTGGGAGACTGCCGATCTCTCGGATGGAGGAATGGGATGCGTTCACGGCTGCGGATGACGGCATTGGGATTCGGATTGATCCTCACATTGCCCGCCGGCGTCACAGTCGCGGCGGAGGCCGATATCCAGCTATTCGGCAAGCCGGTCGGCACGGAGAATGCCTACGCTTGCTATATCCGTAAATATTCCAAGGCCCATCTCGCCAGCCATCCTGACCAGAATGTCCGCGACATGATGGTCCTCGTCGACAGTCACATGGATGAGGAAGGGGCGGGGCGTCAGTACATTCTCGGCATGACCGTCAATTTCCGCTACCTGAAGCAGACCTTCAGCACCTATGGCGGCTGCTCGGCCGGGAGTGACGGCAAGCAGGCGCTGCATTGCGGCATCGATTGCTATGGCGGCACGATCGGCGTGCGGATCAAGGACGAGAAATCCATACTGATCGATATCCCCTATGGCGCGCGGGTGGCCGAGGACTATTTCGAAGAAGAGCGCAGCGACCTGCCGCAGGGCGCCAAGTTCGGCTCCGACGACAAGCTTTTCCGGCTCGACCGGACCGATCTCTCCAGCTGCTTGCCGCTGGCCAACAGCGACGAGGCGAAGGCGGCTCTGGCGGCACATTAGCAATCCTGTTCGAGATCGAGTTTTTGAAGAGGTGACCATGACATTCAAGCGCCGTGCTCTCTTCGGGCGAGCCCTGACAGCATCCTTGGCCGGGGTGCTTGCGGGGCGGGCCGCCTCTGCCGCGACGGCGACATCGACGGGACCAGCGAAGCAGAAAGTCGTCTATCATCTTGCCGATACCGAGAAGGTTATGTTTGCGCTCGGCAATATCCGCAACCATATAGACGGCATGGGCGGCCCGCAGGCGGTGGATATCGTGCTTGTGGTGCATGGGCCGGCGTTGACGTTCTTTCATCTTCAGAAAGCCAACCTGAAAACGAGCCAGCAGGTGGCGCGGATCAGTGCCGAAGGTGTTCGCATGGCAGCCTGCGGCAACACGATGACAGCGCAGAAGGTCGAAATCGCCGATCTCCTGCCGGGCTTTGTACGGGCGGACGAGGGCGGGGTGGTGCGCATCGCGCAGCTGCAGACGGAAGGTTATGTCTACATTCGGCCGTGATTGGTGCCGTTTCCGCATAGCCTGGCGGCAAATGCACGTTCATTGTGCATTTTGTGCGGCGAAAAGTGCAGGCCATGCATCTTGCGCATGGCTGCCTGCTTTTTGTAGCTCTGGTGAGATGACAGCTCTTCACCTATCTTCTGCATCGGGAGGTAAACGAAAGAGGTTTACCATGTTTAAGCAACTGAAGAATATCACCCGCGCCCTGCGCGTTCCGACCGCCGAAGAGCGGGAATTGAACTACCTGAACGGTTCGATTGACCGTATCGACCTGGAATACCGCCAGCGTCAGATCGACCGCGGTCTGTTCCGCAACTCCTTCTGATTGATGCCTGTTGTCCGGCTGCCTGTTTAGGCAGGCTGCCGGGACGTATGCAGCAGGCGAATATCAGGAATGCCTTTCCGCGCATGATGCGCGGGGCCGTGCGGCATCGGGTCGATGATCGGCCATGCGGCATATTTGCCTTCCCGCCGCCGGAAATGCTGATTTTCGCGTACGCGCCATTGAACAGCCATATCCGCATCGTCTATCAGGGCAGCATGTTGTTCAGACGCAAAAAGCCGGCAACGCTGTCGGGGAAAATCCGCGAGTTCGTGTGGCCGCGAAAGGGCTTTTCGCGTGGGCTGCGCTATCTGTCGATGCGCGTTCTGCGGCTTTCCTCCTCTCCGCATTCCATCGCCATCGGTGTCGCTGCGGGCGCGGCCTCCTCGGCCACGCCCTTCGTCGGGCTTCACATCGTCATCGCGCTGGCACTTGCCTACATGCTGTCGGGCAATTTGATTGCGGCCGGCATATCTACGGCGCTCGCCAATCCCCTGACCATTCCCGTCATTCTTGCCGCGACATACGAACTCGGAGTCATCCTGTTGGGTACCAACAGCGGCGCGCTCGAAGGGCACGACATCCTCCATATGCTCAAGCATCTTGAATTGTCGCACCTATGGACACCGGTGCTGAAGCCCATGCTGATCGGTTCCGTGCCGCTGGCCGCCGGCAGTGCCATTGTTTTCTATGTAATCGCATTCTATGCGGCCAAGCTGTTTCAGGCGCGCCGTCAGGTCCGCCGCCTGGGCAAATTGCAGGACCGGATGGTGGGATCGGCCGACAACCTTTGAATCTGACGAATTTGTAACTTGGCAGGCCGTGACCAGTTTGCTTTTGTCCGGCCGTTTCCGCCACAGTCCGCAAGGGATATCGTGTTTCGATGATTATCGGCATCGGCAGTGACCTGATCGACATCCGGCGCATCCAGAACTCGCTCGACCGTTTCGGCGAGCGCTTCACGCAGCGCTGTTTTACGGACATCGAGATCCGCAAATCGGAAGGGCGCAAGAACCGGGCAGAATCCTACGCCAAACGCTTTGCCGCCAAGGAGGCCTGCTCCAAGGCGCTTGGTACGGGCATGGCGCAAGGTGTGTTCTGGAAGGATATGGGCGTCATCAACCTGCCTGGCGGCAAGCCGACAATGAACCTTACCGGCGGTGCTGCCGAACGCCTGCAGGAAATGTTGCCGGCCGGTCATCGTGCCGTCATTCACCTGACCATCACAGACGACTTTCCACTGGCGCAGGCCTTCGTGATAATCGAAGCGCTGCCCGTTGCCCCGGATTGAGGAAAAGTTTAGAGCATGTCCGGATGAGGCGGACCCGTTTACGGGCCGGTTCGTTTGAAATGACGGCGCCGCCGCACGATATGCGTCTGGCAGCCTCGGATCGGGCGACCAACCGCAGATCAAAGCATTCATTCCATCCGCACGGCATCACGATGCTGCGGTGACAAGATCAAGGAACAACAGGCGTGGCAGAAAACATCGAGAAGAAGAAAGACAGCGGCCTGTGGGAAAACGTCAAGGTCATCATTCAGGCACTGCTTCTCGCCGTGGTGATCCGCACCGTCTTCTTCCAGCCTTTCACGATTCCTTCGGGTTCGATGATGCCGACGCTGCTGGTCGGGGATTACATCTTCGTCAACAAGTTCGCCTATGGCTATTCGAAATATTCGCTTCCCTTGTCGCCGGACCTGTTCAGCGGCCGTATCTTCGCCAGCGAACCCAAGCGCGGTGACGTCGTCGTGTTCCGCTTCCCGCCGAACCCGGACATCGATTATATCAAGCGTCTGATCGGCCTGCCGGGCGACAAGATCCAGGTGCGTGACAGCATCCTCTACGTCAACGACAAGGCCGTCCAGCGCGTGCCGGACGGCATGTTCCGCGCCGACGACAATTACGACACGGGAGCGGAAGTGCCGGTCTATCGCGAAACGCTGGATAACGGTGTCAACTTCGATACACTTGATGTCGAGCAGGATTCGCGTGGCGACAACACTCGCGAGTTCATCGTTCCCGAAGGCCATTATTTCATGATGGGCGACAACCGTGACAACTCGGCTGACAGCCGCTTTGATGTCGGCTTCGTCCCGGCACAGAACCTCGTTGGTCGCGCCTCGATGATCTTCTTCTCGCTCGGCAACAACACGTCGTTCACCCAGATCTGGAAGTGGCCGACGAACCTGCGTTACGATCGTATCTTCAAGAGCGTCGAATGAGCAAGAACCGATCGCTCGGCAATGAGGACCGGGAACGGCTCGAGGCTGCGATCGGCTACCGCTTCTCCCAGAAAGAGCGGTTGGATCGGGCGCTGACCCATGCCAGCGCCCGCAATGCCAAGGGCTCGAATTATGAGCGCCTGGAATTTCTCGGCGACCGTGTTCTCGGGCTCTGCGTGGCCGAACTTCTGTTCCAGACCTTCAAGGATGCCGACGAGGGCGAGCTTTCCGTTCGTCTGAACCAGCTTGTCAGTGCCGAAAGCTGCGCGCTGGTTGCCGATGCGCTGTCGCTGCATCTGTTCATCCGCACCGGTGCGGACGTGAAGAAGCTCACCGGAAAACACATGCTGAATGTGCGGGCCGATGTGGTAGAGTCGCTGATCGCCGCGATCTATCTCGATGGTGGACTGGAAGCCGCGCGCGGCTTCATCCAGCGTCATTGGGCCGCGCGGGCGGTTCGTGTCGATGGCGCGCGCCGAGATGCCAAGACGGAACTGCAGGAATGGGCACACGCCAAGTTCGGAGTGACGCCAAGCTACCGTGTCGAGGATCGGTCGGGACCTGACCATGATCCGCGCTTCACGGTGACGGTCGAGATCCAGGGCATTGCGCCTGCCATGGGAGTCGATCGCTCCAAGCGCGCCGCCGAACAGGTGGCGGCCACCAATATTCTGGAACGCGAAGGCGTCTGGAAGAACACGACGGCCTGATCTGTCCGGAGGCGCTATCCTCCCGAAAGATCAGGCAATCTTTAGAGACACACATGCGATTGTGCGCGCCGAACGGGCGCCCGGTCGCCCAATCGGAAATGACGGATAGTATGAGCGAAACAGACGCAATTCCCGAAGCCGCCGAAAAAGGCCCGACCCGATCCGGCTTCGTGGCGCTGATCGGCGCCACCAATGCTGGCAAGTCGACGCTGGTCAACCGGCTGGTGGGCGCCAAGGTGTCGATCGTCAGCCACAAGGTACAGACAACCCGCGCCATCGTGCGCGGCATCGCCATCCACAAGAACGCGCAGATGGTCTTCATGGACACGCCCGGTATCTTCAAGCCGCGCCGTCGCCTTGACCGCGCCATGGTCACGACCGCCTGGGGCGGCGCCAAGGATGCCGACGCGATCATGATGCTGATCGACAGCGAGCGCGGCCTGAAAGGCGATGCGGAGACCATTCTCGAAGGCCTGAAAGAAGTCGAGCAGCCGAAGATGCTGGTGCTCAACAAGATCGACCAGGTGTCG
The DNA here is from genome assembly GCF_001425605.1 of Rhizobium sp. Leaf453. Lineage (GTDB taxonomy): Bacteria > Pseudomonadota > Alphaproteobacteria > Rhizobiales > Rhizobiaceae > Pararhizobium. Next base: position 84,236 of record NZ_LMRG01000029.1, read on the forward strand.
CGCGAAGATCTGTTGAAGCTCGCGACCGCCGCCAACGAGCATATCGATTTCGAGCGCACCTTCATGATCTCGGCGCTGAATGGTTCCGGCTGCGAGGATGTCCTCGACTATCTCGCGATGAAGCTGCCGGAAGGCCCCTGGTATTATCCGGAGGACCAGATTTCCGACCTGCCGATGCGCCAGCTTGCCGCCGAAATCACCCGCGAAAAGCTGTTCCTGCGCCTGCATCAGGAGCTTCCCTATTCGTCGCATGTCGAGACGGAAAAATGGGAAGAGCGGAAGGATGGTTCGGTTCGGATCGAGCAGGTCATTTATGTCGAGCGCGACAGCCAGAAGAAGATCGCGCTGGGCAAGAATGGCGAGGCGATCAAGGCGATCTCCATGGCATCGCGCAAGGAACTCTCCGAAATCCTCGAACAGCCGGTTCACCTCTTCTTGTTTGTGAAGGTGCGTGAGAACTGGGGTGACGATCCCGAGCGGTTTCGCGAAATGGGACTGGAATTCCCGAAGTAAGATGAAGGCGCCGGAAACGGCGCCTTTTTGCTATGGTCCTCGTGCGATTTGTCGAACAGTCTGTTGCGGAAGCCGTGGCTTGCCCATCCCGCGCGCGCATGAGATTCCGATGGCTGAAACAGCCGGTTCGGCTGGGACGGAACAAGGACGATCGAGATGCCGCAACTGGTCGATGGAAAATGGGAAAAGGGCGACGTTGCCGCCAGCGAGATGAAGGGCGGCGCCTTTCACCGCGAGCCGACCAGTTTCCGCAACTGGATCACGGCCGATGGCTCACCGGGGCCGGATGGACAGAACGCGCTTCCGGCGGAGGCGGGCCGCTATCAGCTCTTCGTCGCCTATATCTGCCCCTGGGCCTCACGCACGCTGATGATGCGCAATCTGAAGGGACTGCAGGACATCATTTCCGTCTCCATCTCGGAGCCGGAATTGGGCGAAAACGGCTGGACTTATGCCGAACCGCAGGATGCCGGCCCTCGTGTCGGCAAGATCCGCTACCAGCACGAACTCTATTCCGCCTCCGACCCGCATTATACCGGCAAGGTCTCCGTGCCGGTCCTGTGGGATCGCAAGGAGGGACGCATCGTCAATAACGAGTCCTCCGATATCATCCGCATTCTCAACACGGCCTTCAATCACCTGACCGGCAATACGCTCGATTTCTATCCGCAGACGCTGCGAGGAGAGATCGACCGCTGGAACACGCCGGTCTACGACACGGTCAACAACGGCGTCTACCGGGCTGGTTTTGCAAAGACCCAAAGCGCCTATGAGGAAGCCGTCGTCAGCCTGTTCGACACGCTCGACCGGTTGGAAGCGCATCTGGCGACAAGCCGCTACATCGCTGGCAGTCATTTCACCGAGGCGGATATCCGCCTGTTCGTCACGCTGATCCGCTTTGATCCTGCCTATCACGGCGCTTTCAAGTGCAACCTGCGCCGGCTGTCGGATTTTCCCAACCTTTCCAATTATCTGCGCGAAATCTACCAATGGCCGGGAATCCGCGAAACAGTGCGCATCGACCAGATCAAACGTGGCTATTACTCGATCACCCATATCAACCCGACTCAGATCGTGCCGCTCGGCCCGATACAGGACCTCGATCAGCCGCATGATCGCGCGCGGCTTGCGGGGCAGGGCGTCGTTACCGCCTAAGGGGGTGAGGCGGCATCGTTCTGTGGACGTCTGAAGGCTGCGCACATGCCTTCACTTGGCCTTGAAGGCATGTGCATCTATGGTCCCTGCAAATCACAGCAAACCACGGAATGCCATGTCCCAGCCATCGAAATCCATTGCCGTCCTCATCGCTCAGGAAATCAAGGCCACGCCGGCTCAGGCCATTGCGGCCATCGAACTTCTGGACGAGGGCGCGACCGTTCCCTTCATCGCGCGCTACCGCAAGGAAGTGACGGGCGGGCTGGACGATACGCAGTTGCGCAACCTGTCGGAGCGGCTGGTCTACCTGCGCGAACTGGAAGCGCGGCGGGCCTCCATCCTCGATTCGATCAGGGGCCAGGACAAACTGACCACGGAACTGGAAGCGAAGATTGCCGCCGTCGCCACCAAGGCAGAATTGGAAGACATCTATCTGCCCTACAAGCCCAAGCGCCGCACCAAGGCTGAAATCGCCCGCGAGCGAGGCTTGGCGCCACTGGCCGAAGCGATCCTCACCGATCGTCGCATTGCGCCCGCCGAACGCGCGCTGGCCTTCATCACGGCCGATGTGCCGGATGTAAAGACAGCGCTCGACGGTGCGCGTGACATCATCGCCGAAGGCATCAGTGAAAATGCCGATCTGCTCGGCCGGCTGCGCGCCCATATGCGCCAGGCCGCGTTCCTGCGCTCCAAGGTGGTCGACGGCAAACAGGAGGCCGGTGCCAAGTTCTCCGACTATTTCGATCATTCGGAAAAATGGGCAACTGTCGCCGGACATCGCGCGCTTGCCATGCTGCGCGGCTGGAACGAGGAGTTCCTTTCGGTCGATATCGTCGTCGATCAGGACGACACCTCGCCGGTGAAGCCGGTAGAACGCACCATTGCCTCGATCTTTGCCATAGGCACCTTGCCCGGCGACAAATGGCTGATGGAGGTCATCGGCTGGACCTGGCGTGTCAAGCTGTCGATGTCGCTGTCGCTTGATCTGATGCGGGAATTGCGCGAGCGGGCCGAAGAGGAGGCGATCCATGTCTTCGCCCGTAATCTGAAGGATCTGTTGCTCGCCGCCCCCGCCGGCTCACGCGCCACGATGGGTCTCGATCCCGGCATCCGCACCGGCGTGAAGGTCGCAGTGGTCGACGGCACCGGCAAGCTGCTCGAAACCACCACGGTCTATCCGTTCCCGCCGAAAAACGACATTCGCGGCACGCAGGCCGAGCTTGCCAGCCTGATCCGCAAGCACAAGATCGAACTGATCGCCATCGGCAACGGTACCGGCAGCCGCGAGACGGAACGCCTCGTCGCCGATATGCTGACGCAGCTTCCGGCCGGTCCGAAGCCGACCAAGGTCATCGTTTCGGAAGCCGGCGCCTCGGTCTATTCCGCCTCACAGGCGGCCGCGGACGAATTCCCTGGGCTTGACGTCTCGCTGCGCGGCGCTGTCTCCATCGCCCGCCGCCTGCAGGATCCGCTGGCCGAACTGGTGAAGATCGAACCGAAATCGATCGGTGTCGGCCAGTATCAGCACGATGTCGACCAAGGGCGCTTGAACCGCTCACTGGAAGCGGTCGTCGAAGATGCGGTGAACGCTGTTGGTGTCGACCTCAACACCGCGTCCGCGCCACTGCTTGCCCGTGTCTCGGGTCTCGGCAAATCCTCGGCCGAGGCGATCGTCGCCCATCGCGACGCGACGGGCGCGTTTACCAGCCGCAAGGAACTCATGAAGGTGCCGCGGCTGGGCGCCCGCACCTTCGAACAATGCGCGGGCTTCCTGCGCATCCGCGACGGCAAGGAGCCGCTGGACGCTTCATCCGTGCATCCGGAAGCCTATGGTGTCGCCAAAAAGATCGTCGAGGCCTGCGGCCGCGACCTGCGCGCGATCATGGGCGACAGCGGCGCCCTGAAGACGCTGGATCCGAAAACTTTCGTCGATGAACGCTTCGGCCTGCCGACGGTCAAGGACATCTTTGCCGAACTGGAAAAACCCGGCCGCGATCCACGCCCGAGCTTCAAGACCGCGACCTTCGCCGATGGTGTCGATGACATCAAGGATCTGAAACCCGGCATGCTGCTCGAAGGCACCGTCACGAACGTCGCCGCCTTCGGCGCCTTCGTCGATATCGGCGTGCATCAGGATGGCCTGGTTCACGTCTCCCAACTCGCCGACCGCTTCGTCAAGGATCCGCATGAGGTGGTAAAAGCCGGTGACGTCGTGCAAGTCCGCGTCACCGAAGTCGATGTCCCCCGCAAGCGCATCGGCCTCACCATGCGCAAGGACGGTGCCGCCGAGTCAGGCGCCCGTGACAACCGGCAGGACCCGAAGGCCGCTCAGCAGGCCCGCCAGACACTGGCGCGCGCGCAGCAGCAGAAGCCCCAGGCTCCCTCACAAGGCGCGTTTGGCGCCGCATTGGCCGAGGCGATGAAACGGAAGTAAATTGAAATCGGCCGATCCGCTCACAAGCAGATCGGCCTTTTCGTTATGCCTGCGTCAATGCGAAATTGCAGGTCACGCCCTCGGCGGTAACCTTGCCGCGCCAGCTGATCCGCTTTGCCTCGACCTTCACGCCGAATGAGGGCGAATACCAACCGCCTTCACCGATATTTCCGCCGGCCGTGATGTCGATCGCGCCAGCTTCCTTCCAGGACAGGGTCGCGATGACCGCACCGTTACGTTCGATCAGGACGGCACCGCCATCGACCTTTGCGTCGAATTGCGGCGAGAGCTGGAAGACGATTTCGGCGGTCCGGTTCGGCGTGCCGTCCAGCTGGTCGAGGATCGCAAAACCATCGGCGGTCGAGGTTAGCGTTCGGCGATGAATGGTTCCGAAACGCTTCTGGTAGCCGTCATGCGAGGCGGAAACGGACCAGGAATCGGCACCGGATACCGTATCGAGTTTCGTCATGGCCTTGTGCGACCAGTTGAAGGCACCGGACATCGTGCTTTGATCGGCGCCATCGATGTTCAGCGTGTTGTGCGCACGCGTCCCCCGGAACCAGTCCCGCCACGCTCCGCCCGAATGATAGAGATAGGTGCCGGGATCAACAAGAAGCGGTTCGCCATCGACCGCAACGACCACGGACAGCGCATCGGCATGGCCGTGGGCGGCAATCGAGAGATAGCCAAGCGGTGCATGATCGAAGACGATATCGAGGGCGCGTCCATGCTTCGTCTCGCGAACAACAGTATAGCCGCCGTCGGCAAAGGTCTTGAGACCCTTGGGCGCTGTTGCCCCGGTCAGCGGCGAACGCAAAAGTGCGTCGCGCAGGTCCAGCTCCGGCGGACGTGGGCCGATGGCTGGCTCGCCCAGATATCCGGCAATCGCGGCACAGACGGAGGCCGCATAAGCTGGTTCATGTCGCGACAGGGTCAGCACACGGCCTTCGTCGTCATCACAGATCCCGGGCACGCGCCCGTCGCAATTAGAGAGCCAGGCGATGTGACCGGCAAAGGCCTTCAGCCGCGTATCGATTTGGCCGGCAAGCGGCTTTCCGGAGGCGCGGGCAACGAAGCTGCACAGTAGGATGAATTCGGCGGTGAAAGCCCCGTAGGTCGGCGATTGCTCTGCGCCGACACCATCCATCAGGATCTGCTTTTCCGCCTCCACGGCCAGAACCTTGCGGCCTTTGGCGTCCAGTTTTGCGGCAAGCGGCAGTTCCGGCATGGCAAGTGCGATCAGGAATTCACCCGCGACCTCGGCGACCAGGTGGTTGTTGGCCGACGAAAAACGGGACGGGTAGCGGGCCATCCAGACCATATGGGCATGGAGGATCGCGCGAATCCTGTTGACCGTCTCCGGGGAGAGCAATTCGCCGCAGAGCGTCGTCACGATGAGCAGGCTGATCGCGCGCAGGCCGAGTTCGATGCCGGAATTCCAGCCGAGCCCACGGAAGGGCGGATTGGCCGCATACCAGCTTTCGACGGCCGCCTCGATCGCTTCGACAGCACGTCTGTTGCCGGTAAGGGCCGCATCTGCCGCCAGCGGCTGCAGAAACTGAAGCCGGTTGAATTCCCAGACATATTTGATGTCGCCCAGCGTGCGCTCGTGACGGTAGGGGATATCGAAACAGTATTTTTCACTGCCCGGCCAAGATCCACCGGTCACCGGATCCAGCCGCCAGACGTCGGCGGAAAACAGCCTCTCGCCACTTCGCTCCGGCCAAACGACGCCCAGCGCCACAAACTGCCCCGACAGGATGAAACTGCTGGCAGCCGCGATTTCGGACTTCACGGCGTCCGGCGCATTTTTGAGGTTTTCGAGGAGGCCGGCGAGCCGGGGAGGGGCGCCCGTCGTTTGATACCGCTCCCATCCTTCGATCTTGCCGCGCGCGGACGATTTCTTTGCCCGCTCGCCGACGCGATGAAGGATCTCGGCAGGGCTCATCGCCCGCAGGCGGTTGACATACCACGCAAGGGACATCGAAAACTCCGAGTGTTATTGACGGATGAGGCTCGTCCACAAATCGACGAGACGGTCAAAATAGGCCTTGATCTCCAGCCGTTCGGCATGGAGCTTGCGGGCATTCTGCCCCAGTCTCCCGCGCAGTTCCGGTTCATCGAGAAGGCGTTGCAGGGCGACAGCAATCGCCTTTGCATCTCCGACCGGCACCAGCAGCCCCGTTTCTCCGTCGGTTATGATGTCCTCGACCGCACCCACAGGTGTCGCGATGACTGCGAGGCTCGCGGCCATGCCTTCGATCACGGACATCGGCAGGTTTTCGTCGAATGACGGCAGGACAAGAACGTCCGATCTGGAGAGAAGTTCGGCCACATCGGCCGGCCCAACCCAGCCGGGCAGGGACACGCGATCGGCAAGCCCCAGCCGCTCGATCTCACGCCGGGACTCCTCGATCTCGCCGTCACCCGCAATGATCGCGCGCCAGCCGGTTCTTCCCGCAATCATCGATAGGCCCTCGATCAGTTGCGGCACACCTTTTCGCGCGCCGACGCGACCAAGAAAGAGAATGCGCAGGGCACCGTCCTCGGCCGGGACTGGCCGCAGGGTAGGGGCCGGCGTGGCATTGGGAATGATCACGACCTTGTCCTCTATGCCGGGAACTTTTCCCGAAACGAAGGATTTCCAGACGTTTCCGAGCACGACGATCCGTGCCGCGTCCTTGAACATCCGTGAAATCCCATGGGCTATCGAGGGCGGGCTTTCATTCCAGAACTGGCGAAACCGCGAGCCATGAAGGTGGATGACATAGGGTATTTTCAAAAGGCTTGCCCATCGCGCCACGATCATCTTGCGGCGCGCGCTGCCGTGACTGGACAGATTGATGTGGAGCACGTCGACTCTGCCGAACGCTTTCAACGATAGCATCCGTATCAGGAACATGCAGAGGTAAAGGGGGGAAAGCACAATACTGCCTTGCCCGCGGGTGACACCGAAAGAGAGACTGACACCCTTCTGCGGATTGCGCTCGTCGATCGCCCGAACCTCGTCCATGATCCGGTCGATGCCACCCATGCCGCCCTTGCCGAGCGGTGTGGCGATTAAGATGTGTGACTGACGATCGGACATGGTGCTGCAATTCATTGTTTCTGTTGTCATTGTAAAAGTCCCACGGCAAGCACTGAAATTTGGGATGCTCTACGCTCTTTCATTTATCCCGGAACCGATGAAGCCGGTGTCGGGTAGAGGAAACTCCCGGGGCAGGCAATCTTCCACTTCAAGGGCAAAATTGAATGCAGCGTTGACGACGAGTGATTTTCGAAAATATTTCTAATGGCAGTGTTCTTGAGTGAGATTGAATAATTTTCATCTATTTATCATTATCTATGATTTTCTCTCTGTTTTTGTATTCAAAATTAAGTATGACTGCAATGCATATGAGAACTTTGTTCGATTGTAGTATATACGACTCAACGATTGTTGATGTGAAAACCATGAATATCAAGATGGATGACGTGGGTAAGGAGTAAATATAAAATTTTACAATATTTTCTTTCTTGAAAAAGCTTTTAAAGAATCTGATTGTGTAACTTGCGTTTATCAGAAGTATAACAAGTGGTCCGATGATGCCAAACGCGATAAGTGCTTCCATATATGCGCCTTGAGCATTGGGCGCGTTGAAATTTCCCATCTGGAGCGACGGGAGCACGAATGAGTTGAAGCCGGAAATATAACCGAGGCCGTATAGGTAGTTAAGTGGAGAGCTGTCTATTATGTATGACCACAAGGGTACACGTCCGGTAAATGATGAATCTTCACCGATAGAGTATAGGAATCCGTCTGCTGAAAACATGGATGCAAAAAATATTATCATTATGGAAAATAATATCATTGATAGGGACATTTTTATTTTTACTGAGCTGTTTTTTAGTGCATAGTGAAAATATATGGCAATTATGGAGAGCGCGGACACAATGGATGCTCCTCCGGATCCCGCCTTGTATAGCGAAAATATCGATACAATGAGGACGATGACGTCGCTGATTTTTTTTCTGTAGACGACGTTGGCAAAGGCAAGGCCCGAAAGTGCTGCGCAGCAATAGCCGAAGTCTGTTCTGTGTCCAAAAATTCCACGCCAGGCGCCCGCATGCGTGGATTGAAAAACGTCAGAACTGCCGTGCAAGCCGTATTTTGGATAAATTATCACGATAATGATAGATAATATCAGAGTTGCCTTTAAAAGTTCGTAGGAAAATTGCAGTTTGGATTTTCTGTACCATAGAATGGATGCGGAAATTGGAATGATAAATGCAAACAAATACTTGGTAGACTCAAACATCGTAACCCAAGGGGAGGCGGATATGATTGATGATGAGAATGCGAGTATGGGAAGAAGAAAAATCGGAAACGCATTATTTAACGAAGTGAAAAATTCTTTAGAGTATAGAATGGCAATTACTAACGCCAGAAATATAGACGCAACGTCGGCGATGTATACGGCATAAGATGCAGTGAAGCCCTGAAAGCTTTGGGTCGGATCTATTCCTGCAAGCTGAAGGCGAAAACCGCCAAGTGAGACTATACACATGGCAAACAGGACCAATCGCAGGGCGACCGATAGGCGACTTGGATTGGAAATCATAAGCTCCTGGGTCATTGATTAATCAGCCGCTTTTGAATGCCGGATGCGTCTGTCGCCGACATAGACGTCAGCTACCATCTCGGAGAGGGCGACATAGTCCCTATTTTCCCGAATCCAAGCTTCTGCACGCTGTACTTCGGTGTTTGTCAGTTCTCCGAGGTCGAGTGCGTCGACAATGGCCTTTGCGAAACCTTCCGAAGAGAAATCTGACAACAGCCCGGCGCCGGTGCTCGCGATGACTGTGCTTTGATCAGGATGAAAGTTTGCTACAACTCTTCGGCCCATGGCGATGTATTCGACAAGTTTGGTCGGGGTCGCCGAGGCCAGCATCTTTGGGGATGATGGATATGGCGCGAGGCACACATCTGCACGGCGGACATGTTTTAAAGCCATGGAAAGCGGCATTTGGTCCAGAAAGAAAATTCTCGAGGTCAAGTCCGCGAAGTATTGAAGAATCTCAGAGCGCTCGGCATCCGACGCTCGCCCAATCAGGACGAAAATTGTATCCGACCGTTCCCTCATCGCTTTCGCGACACCAGCGGCAACGATGCCCATTTGTCGCGCAGGATCGAGAGTTCCGAGATAGAGAATTGCCTTTTGGCCGGAATAGAACGCATCGCTCGCGATCTCACCCGGTTCCGATAGGAATGTCGCAGTATCAATCCCCATCGGAACGGGCGTAATCTTTACGTCAGGCACACCTTCACCGGCGACATCGATTTTCATTTGATCGCTCTGAACGAATACGTGATGAGCCAAGGGAAGAGCGATCCTGTAAAGGGAAATCTGGCCGAGTTTTCCTATGATCCATCTTGGCAGCGCTTGCAGGTATCGCCCCTTGTCGAAAGCGGCTTGCGCCCTGAAGAGGTAGCCCTCTTCCATCGGATAGGACATCCAGTACACGAATTTTGCTCCACTGAGACGGGACACGATTGCATAAATGCTGGCAATGAGAAACGTGTCTCGGCACTGGACAATGTCGTATTCTTTTCGCAGAATCCTGCCGAAGGCGGAAAGGTGCTTTACAACAGCGTCGATCTTTCCGCGGATGCCTAAGCGTCCGATAACATAATGTGTTTCATCTTCAACGGTAATTTTTTTTCCTGGCCCGCGCTCTTCTGTACGCATGAGCCAGTCCATTTTTAGATATTTTTTCAGGTATTTAGAAAAAAGTGTGGTGACATCGACGCGAAACGGCGGGTAAAAATCCCGCGCCACGATCAGCATTGCGATTTTATCAGAATTTTTCATGAAAGCCGTTAAACAGGAAAAGAAAAATGGAACGGTTAATTACATTCATTTCAGGCCGTATTATTTCAGTCGTGCTGCTGGTCTTGTTCAACGTCCTGCTCGTTCGCCTGATGGCGACAACGGAGTATGGACTTTATGCCGTCCTGATCTCGCTTGCCTCTATTGCAAATACCCTCGGTAGTCTCGGCGCGCAGAGGTTTCTGCCCAAATACATGTCGCTTGCCCGCAGTCCGGAAAACGCGGCTACCGTCCGAGACATGGCGCTCGCGTTCATATCCCTGCGTTTTGTGATCGTTCTCGTGTCGGCTGGCCTATGTCTGCTGATCTCCAACCTCTGGCTGAGCAAGGACATCACGGTCAATCCGAGTGCTTTCATCCCCTTCATCTTTCTCTCCGTGATTTCGTCACTTTATGCCGATGCTGAAGTTGTATCGCAATCGCTGAACCAACAGCGTATCTCGCGTGTCGTCGCGATCTCCGAACCGTTGTTCCGGACCACTGCCGTCGCGGTCCTCGTGCTGTTCCACATCGCGCTTTCCGGCGTCGGGGTGGTCTGGATCATGATAGCGACCCAAGGCCTTGCATGGGTAACGCTGGCCGCCAATGCCTGGGTCACGCTTCGGCAGAAGGTCAAATCGGTGACGCAAGCCGGCGGTAAGCCGCCGCGGCATGAAATCATCGGCATCATCAGTTCCGGCTATGTCAGCGGCTTGACCGCGCTCGGCGCCTCGCCGCCGTTCATCCGCTTGGTGGCGGCCAACTTCCTGTCCGCTTCCGAGTTTGCCGCCCTGAGCTTTGTGCAGACCATTACCCTCAGCCTGCAGCGTTACTCGCCCGGCTTCCTGCTTTTCCCGTTCCTCGAGCCCGCCATCATGGGTTGGCAAACAAGTCAGAAGGAAGAGGGGCAAGCGAAAGCCGGTGCGGCCCTGTCGCTGATCGCCAAGGTCGATGCCTTCATCATCACCTTCGGCATTCTGGCGCTCGCGCCGCTGGCTACCGAGATACTGCAGCTTCTCGCCGGTGACAGGATTGCGCCGCGCCCCCTCATCCTGCTGTTGTCGATGGCCGCGATTATCGGTGGCACCGTCGTGCGGTGTTCGGAGGTCGCTGCGTCGTTCGTTTCGGCTTACAAGGCGATCTTCCTGTCGTCCGGGCTCAGCTTCCTGTTCGTGAGCATTCTCGTTTTCGGCGGTCCCTATCTCGGCATCGCCGCGATCCTTGCCTTCCCGATCGTCGATTCGCTGACCCGGTCCTTCGCCATGGAGGCTGCTGCAAAAAGCCGTGGCTTTGTTGCGGTCATCGACTGGTCGCGGATTCTTCTCTGCTTTGGCCTGATCGCCTCGTCTGTCTTGCTTTCCGAACGCATTTTCGCACCGTTGGGCTTCAGCCTCCTGGAGAAATTTGCCTTTTCGGCCGGCATGATCGCGGTGGGTGCGGTCTGCTTTCTGATCCTGAAGCCGTTGACCAAGGCGGAAGGAGCTCTGATCGCGGCCTATGTCCGATCGCCACGCATCGGTCGCCTGCTCGGATGGTTGACGCGAAGCTAGCGCAGTCACAGCGGCGTCTTCGCGGGGATGATGCGGGCGGGGACACCGACCGCCAGCGCGCCAGCCGGCACATCCGAAAGGACGACGGCATTGGCACCGATCCGTGCATCGTCGCCGATCGTGACGTCTCCGATGATCTTGGCGCCTGCGCCAATATCCACGCGGTTTCCTATCCTCGGTGCGCCGGCAAGTTCGCCTGCACCCTTGTTGCCGAGGGTTACGCCTTGGCGGATTGTCACATCATCGCCGATGACGCATCGTCCATGGATGATGATGCCGCCAAAATGCTCGATGTTCAGTCTGCGCCCGACGACCGTGCTCTCTGGCAGGTGAATGCCGCATGTCATCTCGATAAACTTCTGGGCAAGCCGATTGAGCACGAAATACGGAACCCTGACGATCCTGCTCCTGATGCGCGTGCGTGGTTCCGAAAGACGGTAGACGAGCAGAGCCCAGAAGCCTTGAGCCAGAAGGCCCTCGCGATGTGTTCTCAGGTCCTCCGCAATATGCCTGATTGCCATGGTTCACCCCGTTTTCGAACTGTCCTGGGCAGGCCGCAGGCTTACGACTTCACGTTCTTGTATGCGGCAATCAGCTTCGGGATTTCGTAGCTCCAGGCCATCTGCGTTTCGACGCGGTTGCGTCCGAAGACACCCATCTGCGCGCGGCGCTCGGGGTCGGTGAGCAGTTCGGCGATCTTGTCGGCAAAGTCGACGGGGTCGTTGGCCTTGGCGTAAAGCGAGGCTTCCTGGGCGCTGAAGCGGCCTTCGGTGACGTCGAACTGGACGATCGGCTTGCCCACGGCCATGTATTCGAGGATTTTGTTCATCGTCGACTTGTCGTTCATCGGGTTGACGCGATCCGGATTGACGCAGACATCCGATGTCGACAGCACCTCGAACAGGGTCTGGTCCGGCGCGCGGCCGGTGAAGGTGACATAGTCCTTCAAGCCCATCTTATCCGACATGGCTTGAAGTGCGAAAAGGCTCGGGCCACCGCCGACCAAGGCGAACTGGATATCCTGCCGGCCGCGCTCGTAAACCAGGTGGCGGGCAGCTTCGAGAAGCAGGTCGATGCCCTCCTGCTCGCCCATCACGCCGACATAGCCGACGAGGAAATCGCGGCCGTTCTTCAGTGCCGGATTGGGCGTGACCGCCTTGACGCGGCTCAAGTCCGGTCCGCTGCGGACCACGAAGATATCCTTCGGATCCTTGCCGCCGCGCTCGATCGCGATCTTCTTGTAGCTCTCATTGGTGGAGATCACCGTGTCGGCCGTCTTGAAGGTCAGCCATTCGAACAGGCACATCAGCCGCCAGAAGAAGCCACGCTTGTTGAACTTGGCTTCATAAAGCTCCGGGTTGATGTCGTGATGATCGAAGATATAGCGCTTGCCGAGCAGCTTGAACTGCCAGGCGATGAGAAAGATCAGGTCGGGCGGATTGCAGCCGTGCAGGGTATCGAAGCCATGCCGGAACAAGATTTTCCAGGAGAGCACCGTCTCCCAGAACAGCGCCGCGCCGTATTCCAGGAGGTATCCGAGCGCACCACCGGCATCGAGCGGCAGCGGATGGCGATAGATATGGATGCCGTCGAGAAGTTCGTAACGTTCGGTATAGCCCTTGCCGGTCGGGCAGATGATCGCCACTTCCGCACCGGCGGATTTCAGCGTTCTCGCCTCCTGCCAGACCCGGCGATCGAAGGGAACCGGCAGGTTTTCGACGATAATGAGTACCTTGCGGCCGGCAAGCTGTCCGGAAACGGCGGTTTCGCGCGCGCCGGCATTGACTTCGCTGTTTTGAAGCACATGGTCCATCGTCGTCATCTCACGAAAGCGCGTTCAGATTGACGATGTCGCCATTCTTTTCGAGGTTGAGCTTCTTGTAGGTGTGGTTGGTGACGATGACCCGGTCATACGCTGCGGCTTCCGCCGTCTCCTTGGAGACGAGCAACTGCGAGAGCGTCGGAATCTGGGTATAGGCGTAGCCGAGATTGGCGCCGACGAGCTTGGTTGCATCGATCGCCGGGTCGAAGATCGACAGTTTGTAGCCTTCACGCAGAAGACCGCGGGCGAGGTCGATATTCGGGCTTTCGCGCAGGTCGTCCGTGTCCGCCTTGAACGCCAGGCCGACGAGCAGCACTGTCGAGCCCGGTGCGAGGTCCTGGGTCACGTGCTGGAACAGCCGGTACTTGTGCGCCTCGTTCGAGCGCAGCAGGGAGTCCACCAGATGGGTATGGGCGCCGCAATCGGCGGCGATATACTGCATGGCCCGCACGTCCTTGGGCAGGCAGGACCCGCCGAAGGCGCCGCCGGGACGCGTGTAATAGGGGGAGATGTTCAGCTTTGTATCGGACACGAAAATCTCATGCACCTTGCTGGCACTCAGGCCCAACTGCAGGCAGACGCGGCCGATTTCGTTGGCATAGGCGACCTTGACCGCATGCCAGGTATTGTCGACGAACTTGGTGATCTCGGATTCGCCGAGACGGACATAGAAGGTCGGCGCCGAGATGTTCTGGTTGAGAATATCCATCCGTGCATTCGGTTGGCCATCGACGGTGCCGATGACGATCTTCGGCGGGTCGAAATAGTCCTTGATGGCCGAGGACTCGCGCAGGAATTCCGGATTGTAGACAAGTTCGATGCTGCGCTCGAAATCTTCTCCTAGTTCCGCGGCAAAGATCGGTGCGATCAGCCCCTCGACGGTGCCTGGACGAATGGTCGAACGATAGACGACGGTGAGCGGCGAGGTCCGGTCGCGGTTGACCGCTGCAGCGATCTGGCGCGTGACTTCGGCGATGTAGGACATGTTGTGCGAGCCATCCGGCGCGCTCGGCGTTCCCACGCAGACGATGGCCATGTCACAATCATGGATGTGGTTCTTGATCTCGGTATGTGCGCTGATGCGACCGGCATCGAGACCTTCTCGGAGCAGTTCGTCGACGCCCGGCTCGGTGATCGGTGAAATACCTTGATTGATTTGGTTTACTTTTTTCTCGCTGACATCGAAGCCAATGACATCATGGCCTTCTTTTGCAATGCAGCACATGGCGGTGAAGCCGACATAACCCAAGCCGAAAATCGCTACTTTCATCCAGTTTTTCCCACTCTCAACAGGAGGTCTTCGGGCGAATTCGAAAGACATCTGTCCGGAATTAAATTCAGTTAAAACAAGCTTTTAAAAGTTATTTACAGAGTTTTAATGTGCTTTTCAGTGCTGAATTTTCGAAATTTATTATATTCCCACAGCCTCTTTTGAATGCTGCAAAGGAATTTGAAATGACCATACACCGCCCCCGCAATGGCCTTTTTTGGGCTTGTTTACACGAAATTGTTTTCACATAATTAAACACGATTTCAAAGAGGTTTTCGCACTTGCGAGATGACATGGTTAAGGCGCGCGTCTTATTGGCCACGCTTTTGATCTGTTAAAAACGGCATAAACGCGATCGGCCTATCCCGACTTTTTCAGTTGGGGTGGCCAGATATAATTATTGTTTTCAATCATCTATTCCGGATTTTCTCCATGTTTGATCATAAAGCGATTTTTCTTGGGTGTGTTTTGGGGATGACCATCACCGCCGCATTGCCGGGTTTTGCACAGGAGGCGGGCGAAGCCTCGCAACAGGCGGCGCCGGCCCCGGTGCAGCCACAGGCTTTGGACGAATGGAATTCCGTCATCGGGGCCGGGGTGCCGGGCGAGGATTTGGATCGTGCGGTCCAAGGGGTTCAGGCTCTGGCGGCCGGCGGCGATCCCGCCGCCCTCGTTGTGCTCGGCAATCTGTATCGTGACGGCAAGATTTTGCCGAGGGATATCGCCAAGGCCGTTGAACTGTACGGGCAGGCGCTGGCCAAGGGGCGCACGGATGCGGCGACCAAGCTCGGCGATCTCCATCGTCAGGGCGTGAGTAACGGGCTCGATGTTTCGAAGGCGCTCGGTTACTACGAGCAGGCGGTGAAAGCCGGGGACGCCGGTGCCAAGGTCGGCATGGCCAATCTCTATGCCGATGGTGTTGTCGTTCCTCGCGACATCCCGAAGGCACTCGCTCTCTACGACGAGGTTCTCTCTTCCGGTGGTAGCTGGGCGCTTTCGCCGCTTGCCGCGCTCTATTTGAAGGGCACCGATGTCGGGCTCGATCCGGCCAAGGCGGTCGGTTACTACGAACAGGCGGTACAGGCGGGTGATGTCAGCGCTATCGTTTCCCTCGGCAATATCTATCGCGACGGCAAAATCCTGCCGAAGGATCTTGCCAAGGCTGTCGAGTTGTACGAGCAAGCTTTGGCAAAGGGCAGGATCGATGCAGCGACCAAACTCGGCGACCTCTATCGTCAGGGGGCAACCAATGGGCTCGATGCTTCGAAGGCACTCGGCTTCTACGAGCAGGCGGTCAAGGTAGGCGATCCTGGCGCCAAGGTCGGCATGGCCAATCTTTATGCTGATGGTATTGTAGTCCCCCGCGACATCCCGAAGGCGCTAGCTCTCTATGAGGATGTTGTCGCCTCAGGCGCGACCTGGGCGCTTTCGTCACTTGCCGCGCTCTATGCGAAGGGGGCTGATGTCGGGCTCGATCCGGCCAAAGCGGTGGGTTATTATGAACAGGCGGCAGGCGGGGGATGCCAGTGCCCTCGTTTCGCTCGGGAATGTCTATCGGGATGGCAAAGTCGTGCCAAAAGATATCGACAAGGCTGTTGAGTTATATGAGCAGGCTTTGGCGAAGGGCAGGATCGATGCAGCGACCAAGCTCGGCGATCTCTATCGTCAGGGTGCGACCAACGGGCTCGATCCTTCGAAGGCGCTTGGCTATTATGAGCAGGCGTTAAAGGCTGGCGATCTGGGTGCCAAGGCCGGCATGGCCAGTCTCTATGTCGATGGCGTTGTCGTATCCCGCGACATCCCAAGGGCGCTTGCTCTCTATGACGAAGTGCTTTCGTCGGGCGGCACCTGGGCTGCATCCTCTCTCGCATCATTGTATTTGAAGGGAGCCGAGTTCGGACTCGATCCGGTGAAGGCGCTCGACTACTACGAGCAAGCGGTACGGGCGGGTGATATCAGCGCCCTCGTTTCCCTCGGTAATATCTACCGTGACGGCAAGATCGTCTCGAAGGATGCCGTCAAGGCGGTGGAATTTTACGAGCAGGCTCTGTCGAAGGGCAGGATCGATGCAGCGACCAAGCTCGGAGACCTCTACCGTCAGGGCGCGACCGACGGCCTCGATGCGTCGAAGGCGCTCGGGTATTACGAGCAAGCGATCAAGACGGGCGATCTGGGGGCGAAAGCCGGCATGGCCAATCTCTATGCTGATGGTGTCGTTGTTCCTCGTGACATCCCGAAAGCGCTCGCTCGTTATGAGGATGTCGTTACATCTGGGGGCACCTGGGCGCTTTCGTCGCTTGCTGCGCTCTATGCTAAGGGTGCTGAGGTCGGGCTCGATCCGGCCAAGGCGGTCGGTTATTATGAACAGGCAGTGCAAGCGGGTGACGTCAGCGCTCTCGTTTCCCTCGGCAATATCTACCGCGATGGCAAGATCGTGGCGCGAGATGCGACCAAAGCGATCGACTATTTTGAGCGCGCCTATGCGGCGGGGCGCAAGACTGCGCTTGCGAGCGCGATCAATGTCGCGATGTCCGGAACAACAGCGCAGCAACGCCAGGGCCATGAACTGATTGCCAAGGGTCAGGCCGAGATGGCTCCGGGGGTTGCATCGGCTCTTGCCAACGCCTTGCTCAGCGGTTCGGGGATCGCGAAAAACCCGACCAAAGCTGTGGCAATCCTCAAGCAGGCCAGTGCGGCGGGGGACGCGGCGGCAGCATCGACACTGATACAGCTATACGCTCAGGGCCGGGGGGAGGACGTGAAGAAGAACCTGACGCTTGCCAGAACGACGTTGAACCAATTTGCGGGCGCAATGTCACCGGAGCAGCGGGATGGGGACGCGCTTTTCCTGGAGGCTGCCTCCGCCTCATCTCGCAATCAGTATGCTGCATTGATGGAAAAGATCGACGCCCTTGCATCCAGTAGCGCCAAGGCAAGTTTTGTGGGCCGGCTTCGCTGGGCAAACAGCAACGCCTACGTCTACCTGCTGCAAAGCAAATTGAAGGAGACCGGCGCTTATGCAGGCCAGTTGAACGGTACGTTGACTGGGGCGACGATCAAGGCATTCAATGCATTCTGCACCAGTCGCCAGATGAAACAGCCATGCAGCGAAGGGCCGCTGAGCCGCTCAGCGCTCGGCGTATTCCAGGACTTTCTGCGTGAGACAAAGACCTGACGTAATGACAAACGACAGTTGCAAGTCAGCTGTTGTTTGTCAGTTCACCGCAGCGGCCCGTTTCGAGAGGTCATTGGTGGTGGTCACAACGTCCCGATATTCCACCACCGCATCCTGGTCGTGCCGGCTCCGATAGATGCCGAACTTCCAGTAGCCTCCATCGGCATGATCCCAGTATCCGAGCGGGCCATTGAAATCCACGAGTTCATGGCCATTCATCCATATGTCGAGGATTCCGTCGGTCTCCGAGACCCGGTGTTTGATCACGATGTTGAGCCATTGATCCCGCGGCACGTTGCTGACGCGGTGCATTTCCTGCATTTTCGGCTTGCCGTCGACCAGGAAGCGCCGCAGAAAGACAAGATCGTTTCCGTCCATCTGGGCCGCGATATACGGTGAACGCTTGTCGCTGACGCTTCCGTGCCACTGGCCGATAATGAACCAGGACTTTTCTCCGCTCGGGATGGAGAATCCCTTGGCAATCTTCACGCGATAGGCGTTCCAGATGACCTCATTCTTGGGAAACGAAATCTGGTCCGTCGCCTCAGAGCGGTCCCGGTCTTCCGGATCGAAAAACGCGTTCTCCCCCGCTCGCACCTCAAAACGCAGGACGACATCGTTGTTCTGGCTCCGGCGAGTGCCAACGGAATACGCCTTGTGAGCGGAGTGATTTCCGTAGTTGACGTTTTCATAGCGGAAATTGCCGGCAAGAGGCATGACCTCCCTGGACAGTAGCCTGTCTGTATCAAGCCGGGTCGGTGCATTGGCGTATGTCGGTGTCTGTGGCGACAGAATGATTGCTGCCGAAACCAGCGCCATTGCGGACAGGTAGACGGTCGGCCGATTGAAAATGCGTTTCATCTTTCCTTCCTTTCACGCGCTTATCGAGCCATACGGCGCAATCTCGTCTGCGGTTTGATACCGCAGGCGAATATAGGAACAACGTCTTAAGTAATCAGCCCATCTTTGGGCTTGCGTTATCGACGGTAGTCGCACGAATCGACCGTAAGGCCCGATTGCGCGCGCAACGTGGCAAGCAGGTGTAACACCTGCATTTCAGGACCTTTCCATCATCGTTTCACCGATCTAGGACGGGGCGCCTGAAAGGGAGAAAACTAGAACTGATTGCGCCGCGAGTGCCATTGCCATGCGGAGCGGATAATCTCGTGCAGATCGTATCTCGGCTGCCAGCCGAGAACGCTGAGCGCCTTGTCGTTGTTGGCAACGAGCGAGGTGGAATCACCGTCGCGTCGCTCGGCCTGTTCGACCGGGAAGGGCTTGCCGGAGACTTCGGCGATCACGGACAAAAGCTCGCTGACGGTGGTTCCAGTGCCGGTGCCGAGGTTCAGCTTGACGCTTTCGCCGCCGGACAAAAGATAGTCGACGGCGCGCACATGGGCGTCGGCGAGGTCGAGCACATGGATGTAATCGCGCACGCAGGTGCCGTCGCGGGTATCGTAGTCGGTGCCGAAGACCTTGAAGCCGGCGCGGCGGCCGAGTGCTGCGTCGATCGCCAGCGGGATCGCGTGCGTTTCCGGCGTGTGCCATTCACCGACGCGGCCTTCGAGATCGGCGCCGGCGGCGTTGAAATAGCGCAGGATGACGGAGCGCAGGCCCTTGTAGGTGCCGTAGTCCTGCAGCGCCTGCTCGACGATCCATTTGGTGCGGCCATAGGGATTGATCGGGTTCTGGTCGTGCGTCTCGTCCATCGGCACCTGCTTGGGCAGGCCATAGGTGGCGCAGGTGGAAGAGAAGACGAAGGCGTCGATCCCGGCCGACATCACCGCGGATAGCAGGGTGAGCGCGCCGATCACATTGTTATCGTAGAAGGTGACAGGATCCTTCACCGATTCACCCACCTCGATCATCGCCGCGAAATGCAGGACCGCGGATGGCTTGTGCTTGGCGATCACCGCGTCGAGCCTGGCCCGGTCTCGGATATCGCCTTGCTCCAGCGGCCCCCAGCGCACGAATTCAGCGTGTCCGTTGGAGAGGTTGTCGAACACGACGGGTGTATAGCCGCGTTCGGCCAGGGTGAGGCAAGTGTGAGATCCGATATAGCCGGCTCCGCCGACGACAAGCACTGTTTTGGGCTGCATGTTTGACTCGTTTTCCAAAGCAAAGGCCCCGCAAGCCGGGGTAACATGAATAATCTATGAGCCGCTTTTTTATCGCGATTATGCCGCCACACTAGAGCGTTTTTTCTAAAGATTTTAGAATAAAGCGCGAATTTCCGGTGATTTCCGTTGCATGGGTTTCGAGGTGGCCGATGGTCTGTTGCCGCCGCCGTTGTGTTCGCTCATCCTCAGGGGTAAAACCACGGCATGCAGTGGAGCGATCAGGGCATCATCATCGGAGTGCGGCGGCATGGCGAAACGTCAGTTGTCGCCGAGGTCATGACGCGCGATCACGGGCGCCATATGGGGCTTGTGCGTGGCGGTCGCTCGCGGACGATGCAGCCGGTGCTGCAGCCGGGAAACGAGGTCGAGGTGACCTGGCGGGCGCGGCTCGACGAACATCTCGGCGAGTTCAAGCTGGAGCCTGTCACGCTCAGGGCGGCGCGGCTGATGGAGGCGGCGACTTCTGTTTACGGCGTGCAGGCAATGGGTGCGCTGCTGCGGCTTCTGCCGGAGCGGGATCCGCATCCGCATCTCTATGAAACGCTGGGCATCATTCTGGAAAACCTTGATGATCCCAGCGACGCCGGCGAGCTTTTCGTCCGTTTCGAGATCGCCGTTCTCAACGATCTCGGCTTCGGGCTGGATCTGGTCGAATGCGCGGCGACCGGGGCGCGCGACGATCTCGTCTATGTCTCGCCGAAATCCGGCCGGGCGGTGAGCCGTGAGGCGGGTGCTCCCTATGCGGACAAGATGCTCGCCTTGCCGGGCTTTCTGGCGCAGGGTGGGGCTGCGGATCATGACAGCCTGCAGGCCGCCTTCCGCATGACTGCCTTCTTCCTCCACCGCCATGTCTACGAACCGCGTGGTATCGGTCTCTCCGCCGCCCGCGATGGTTTCGTTCAAGCCGCGCTGAAGGCGCTGAAATCCCGCCAGACGGCAGCCCCGCTATAGGAAAGTCCGCCCATGTCCGTTGAAATCTATCCCGGAAATACCGTATCCGGCATCGGCACGGTGCCGCTCGATGCCGTTGCCCGCGATGGCGGGCTGAAGGCGATGCTCGACCTGCTTGCTGGCATCCATCCCGCCCCACCGATGGCGCAGACGCTGAAATTCGGCCTCTGCGAAGTCGAGGAGGGCAGGGTGCTGCCGACGGCGGAACATCTCAATCCGCTCGGCACGGTACATGGCGGCTGGGCGGCGACGATCATGGATTCGGCGCTTGGATGTGCCGTGATGACGACGCTGAAACGGGGCGAGGCCTATACGACCGTCGAGTTCAAGGTCAATCTCGTTCGTCCGCTGATGCCCGGCATGGGCGAGGTCTTCTGCGAGGGCCGGATCGTCCATCGCGGCCGGACGCTGGCGACGTCGGAAGCCTTCCTGAAGGACGGCGGCGGCAAGCTTCTGGCACACGGCACGGAGACTTGCGCGATCTTTCCGATCGAAAACCTAATGCGGTGAATGCGGAATGACGCTGCCGTGGCAGCGTCATTCCATGATCGATCATTCCGTCAGCCGATACGGCCGCCACCCTGCTTGGTAATGGTGACCACGGCCGGGCGAACCGGCATATCGTCCTTGAAGTCCGGCCAGCGGGTTGCCGGAGCCTCATAGATGGCAAGACCGGCATCGCCCGGATGCTGCACGGAGACGAAGAAGGTGTCGGATGTCGGGTTGAAGCTCGGGCCGCACATTTCGGCGCCGACCGGCACGCGGAAGAACAGTTTCGACGTGCCGCGGGCCGCGCCCTCGGTGTCAACAGCCCAGATACCGTCTGTTCGGCCCGTGTCCTTTTCGTTGTTGCCGTCCGTTGCCACCCAGAGGCGGCCATCGGCATCGATGGCGCAGTTGTCCGGCATGCCGAACCAGCCGTTCTTCGTCGTCGCGGTCGAGAAGGAAGCGCCGACCTCAGCGATGGACGGGTCGCCGCATTTCAAAAGCACGTCCCATTTCGATTTCGTCGAGGCATAGTCGCCGTCCGTCTCGGTGATCTCGATGATGTGACCGAAGGCATTGTCGGCGCGGGGATTGGCGGCGTCCAGTTGGTCGTCCTTGCGCTTGGTGTTGTTGGTCAGCATAACATAGACCTTGCCGGTCTTCGGATTGGGCTGGATGTCCTCCGGCCGGTCCATCTTGGTGGCGCCGAGCGCGTCGGAGGCGAGGCGCGTGTTGATCAGCACGTCCGCCTGAGAGGCAAAGCCGTTGGCCGCCGTCAGCGGGCCTTCGCCGTGGATCAGCGGCAGCCATTCCAGCGTGCCGTCCGCTAGGAATTTTGCGACGTAAAGCGTGCCGTCGTCGAGGATATCCATGTTGGCGGCGCGGTCGTCCGGATTGAAGGCGGCCTTGGTCACGAACTTGTAGACATAGTCGAAGCGCTCGTCGTCGCCGGTGTAGA
Source organism: Rhizobium sp. Leaf453 (assembly GCF_001425605.1). Lineage (GTDB taxonomy): Bacteria > Pseudomonadota > Alphaproteobacteria > Rhizobiales > Rhizobiaceae > Pararhizobium. The sequence continues at coordinate 106,519 of NZ_LMRG01000029.1, forward strand.
GCACGACCCGACCATCCTTGTTGACGATCGATTCACAGCCTTCATGCTTGAAACGGCCGATGGCGGTGCGCTTCTTCGGTACCGAGGTCGGGTCCATGACATCGACCTCGACGATCCAGCCGAAACGGTTCGGCTCGGTCGGTTCCTTCGAGACATCGAAACGGTCGTAGAACGACGCCCATTCATACTGTCCGCCCGGAGCGCCGAGGCGCTTCAGCTGCTTGAACTCAGGGTGATCTTCAGCGATCTCGCCGCCGAAATAGCCGTTGAAATTCTCTTCTGCCATCAGATAGGTGCCCCAGGCGGTGACGCCGCCGGCGCAATTGTTGATGGTTCCGAACACCTTGCGGCCGGTCGGGTCGGATGGCGTCTGGACGCGCGCATGGCCGGCGACCGGCCCGGAAAGCTGCATTTCGGTCGTGGCGGTGAGGCGGCGATTGTATTTGCCGTCGAGCACCGGCTTCCACCGGCCGTCGACCTTGCGAATCTCGATGACGGTGCCGCCATGGGCCGCCATCTCGATATCGACGAGGTCCTTGGTATATTCGCCGAGTTGGACCTTCTCTTCCTCGACTTCCTTGCCGTCTTTCAGGACGGGCTTGCCATCCTTCATGACCTTTTCCTTCACGACGGACGCGAATTTGGGGAACATGATTTCGGCATTGGTATATTCGTGGTTGACCACCAGAAGGCCGTGGTCCGGATTCCCTTCGAGCGGAATGAAACCGATATAGTCGTTGTTGTAGCCGAACAGCTTTTCCTGGGCGGCAGCGGTCTGCTTCAGCGGGTCGAAGTCCGGGCTGTCGGCAAACAGTTTGTCGCCCCAGCGCAGCAGGATATCGGCGTCATAGCCTTCGGCAACGTGGTGGGTCTGGTCGACACCGGCCTCGACTTCCTTGAAATCGAAGCTCGAGAGGCTTTCGGCGCGGGCGTCCTCGGCCGTCAGGAGAGCCAGTGGGCTCACGGTGGTGGAGATAGCGGCGACGGCCAGCGAGCCCCTCATGAACGAACGGCGGGAGAAGCGCGTGTTGATGATGTCACCCATCGTCGGGTTGGTGGAACAGTTTTGGCCGACATCTTCGAGTTCTTCGCGACGATCCGTCAGCGTCTTGATCTCCGGGGCGGCGTCAGTCTGGGAAAGATGTTCCATGGTCGATTCTCCTTTTGGTCCGGATGCAGCGCAAGGCCGCGTCGCAGCATCCATAACTGCCGCATAATGACAGGTTCGCGACAATTGGATGAAGAGATTGCTGTGCTGAACCGTCTTGCGAGTTGGCGGGATGGCGAAAAGCTGTATGGTCACCGCGTGCGCGCATGGAAGGGCCTTGGGGAGACGAGATGATCGAAGTCATTGCTTTGGCGGGGTTTGCAATCTCGCTGATGGCCTTCCACCGGGGGCGCAAAACGGCCGCACGGCTGGCGTTCGAAGTTGCCGCGTTGAAGGAAGCGGTGGCTCGGCTCGAATCTATCAGGCCGGTGCAGCCCGCTGCCGAAGCGGTGGCCGGCGAGCCGGCTCAGGCCGATGCTGTAGCTGCAGAAAGTGCTGCAGCGGAGCCCGCTGTCGTAAGGATTCCCGCCGAACCCGAAGCGGTTTCTGAGATCGAAAGGGGCGACGCGATTTTCGGCGGCGCGCCACCAAGCCAGGACACGGTCGAAAAGGCCTCGCGCGGTGAGCCCGTTACCGCAAACATCGCTGCAACTGCGGCCGCCACTGTCGTCGCGCAGCCACCGAAGGAAAGCCTCGAAAGCCGCCTCGGTGCGCGTTGGGCCGTCTGGGTCGGCGGTATCGCGCTGGCGCTCGGCGGCATCTTCATGGTGAAATATTCGATCGATGCCGGTCTGCTCAGCCCTGCCGTACGTCTGGCCATGGCTGCCGTCTTCGGTCTCGTGCTGGTGGGCATCGGCGAGATCGTCCGCCGCCGTGCGACGCCGCTGGTTGCCGATGCATTCCAGAATGCGATGATCCCGGGCATCCTGACGGCCGCAGGCGCGGTGACGCTATTCGGCGTCTGTTTCGCAGCGCACGGGGTCTATGGATTTATCGGCCCGGTGACGGCTTTTGTGCTGCTGGCGCTGATCTCGCTGGCGACGGTTGGCCTTTCGCTTCTGCACGGGCAGGCGCTTGCCGGTCTCGGCCTGCTTGCCTCGCTTCTCACGCCGGCACTGGTCTCCTCGGAAAGTCCTAGTCCCTGGAGCCTGTTCGGCTTCCTCGGCATTGCATGGATCGCGACGCTGCTGGCGTCGCGCATCCGCCGCTGGTCGGTCGTGCCGTCGATGGCCAATATCGGCCTCTGCCTCTGGGCGCTCGCCTATATCGCCTCGGTCAGCCCGGTTGAAAGCTTGCCCGTGACGCTTGTCATGCTGCTTATGGTGGCTGGCATCGGCCTTCTCTGGCCCGGCTATCTCGTGCCGCCCAGCGCGGAGCCCGAACCGGAGGCCGCGGCAACGGAACAGCAGCCCGTGGCACCTTCTGCATGGGAGAAGGTGATGGTGCCACCTTTCGCAGCCATTACAATCACAGCCGGTATCTCGCTTCTGCTCACCGCCATCGCGCTGATCAGTCCGTTCACCTCATATGGTGGTTATCCGGTGAGTGAATTCTGCGCGCTGGCCGCAGCGCTGGCGGCGCTCGGTGCCTTTCGGAACTACGCCGTCTATCCGGCCTTGCTGTCCAGCGTCGCGGCGGTGGCCGGGCTCTGGAGCATGATGGCGCTCAGTGGCGTTCTGACCTTCATCGATCCGGCCATTCCCGGCCATATTGCGGTTTTGGCCGTTCCGGAGAAAACGGCGATGTTGGCCGGCATGGCGCTCGCCTCGGCGTTCATCGTTCTCGGAGCCCTGGCGCAGGCGCTGCACCTCAGAGACCATCCGCCGTTCGCAACGATCTGGGCCGCGATCATGGCCGTCGTGCCGACAGCACTCACCGGCATGTCCTTCCTGACGGTCGGCGACCTGACGTTCGACCTGCCGCATGGGCTCTTCTCAGTCGTCGCCGGTATCGTCCTTCTCGGTCTGGCCGAATGGCTGTCACGCCGGAACGTTGAGCCGGACGATATCCGTCTGCCGCAGGCCTTCCTGCTTGCCGGTTCGCTGGCTCTCTTCGTCATTGCGCTGCACGCACTGACGGACGGCGTTGTGACCACGATCCTCATCGCCTTCCTCGGTGCTGCCTATGTCGCGGCAACGCGGGTCCGTTCCTGGCCCGCTCTGCCGTGGATGATGGTGGGTTCCGCCATTGTCGTTCTTGCGCGCATCGCTTGGGAGCCGACGATCGTCGGGCCGTCCAACCTGTCGACCACGCCGGTCTTCAATGCACTGCTGGCCGGCTATGGCATTCCGGCGCTGTTGCTGGCGCTTTCGGCGTTCGAACTGCGCAACTGGCCGGGGTTCCGGGTGCGCAATCTGCTGCAGGCATTGGCCAGCCTTTTCTCGCTGCTGACCGTCGCTATCCTCGTGCGCCATGCCATGAACGGCGGCGTGATCGACAGCGCGGTGCCGACGCTCGGCGAACAGTCGATCTACACGCTGGTCGCGATCGGCGGCTCCTGCATCATGATGACGTTGGACCGGAAATCGCCGAGCCCGGTGTTCCGCTATGGCAGCATGGCCATCGGCGTGCTGTCGATGCTCTCCATTCTCGGAGCGCATCTGCTGGGTCTCAACCCCTATTTCAGCGGCGAATTGCTCGGCTCCATCCCGTTCTTCGATCTCCTGCTGATCGGCTATCTCCTGCCGGGCCTCGGTTATGCCGGTCTCTCCTGGTATGCGCGCGGCAAGCGGCCGGTGCCCTATGTCACCGCGCTTGCCGTCACCGGCGCCGTTCTCGCCTTCGCTTGGGCAACCCTGTCCGTCCGCCGGTTTTGGCAGGGGGAAAGTATCGCGAACTGGAAAGGATTCCTGCAGGGCGAGACCTATACCTATTCCGTCGTCTGGCTGCTTCTCGGCGTCCTGCTGCTCGCGTTGGGGTCACGGTTCGACGCCAAGAGCCTGCGCATCACCTCGGCGGTTCTGGTTTTCGTCGCCGTGCTGAAGGTGTTCCTGATCGACATGGCCAATCTCGAAGGCTTCCTGCGGGCGCTGTCCTTCATCGGGTTGGGCGCCGTCCTCATCAGCATCGGGCTGTTCTACCAGAAGATACTGTCGGGCAGGAATGCCCCGCCAGCCGATCCAATGGTGGACATCGCGGCGGAACCCGGCCACACAGGCTGACGATTTCGATTCCACAGACTGACCGGGATTTCGCATGAGCCATATCGCCACGCTTGCCGCCGCCTTTGCCCCATACGAGGCCCTGGCAGAACAGTTGCTGCCACATGCGTTCTCCGGCAATGACGGCTCGCACGATGCCGCCCATCTGATCCGCGTCTGGAAGAATGCGGTTCGCATCCATGGTTCGGAGGGCGGTGACCTGCGGATATTGGCGGCGGCCGTGCTGCTGCATGATTGCGTCGCGGTCGAGAAGAACTCGCCGCATCGCGCGCAAGCCTCCCGGCTGGCGGCAGAGCGGGCTTTTGAATTGCTGGACGGGCTTGGCTGGCGCACGATGGAGATCACCGCAGTCGCCCATGCCATCGTTACCCACAGTTTTTCCGCCAATATCCAGCCGGAAAGTCTGGAGGCCAAGATCCTGCAGGACGCCGACAGGCTGGATGCGATTGGCATGATCGGTGCGGCCCGTTGTTTCTATATTGCCGGGCGTATGGGAAGCGGTCTTTACGACCCGCTCGATCCGCTGGCCGAGAACCGCCCGCTGGACGACAAGGCCTTTGCCATCGACCATTTCGAGGTCAAGCTGTTCAAGCTCACCGACGGTTTCCAGACCGCCGCAGGCCGCGCGCTGGCGCGGCAACGGCAGGAACGGTTGCGCGCCGTGCTGGGCATGATGATCGAGGAAATATAATTGAACCAAAGACTAGCGATGGTTCCCGGAATCGCTTCGCAAGGCAGTTGAATCACAATCTGAACGCCCGGAGTGACGATATGAAGGTGACCGGTCTCAACATCCATCCGCTGAAGAGCGGCCGCGCCATCCCGCAAGACACGGTTTCGATCCAGCGCGACGGCCTGGCCGGTGATCGCCGTTTCATGATCGTCGAGCCGGACGGAAAGTTCATCACCCAGCGCGAATTGCAACTGCTGGCGCAGGTCGAGGCGACGCATGTCGCCGGCGGCGTTCAACTGAAAATGGGCACGAAGACCACGACCGCGACCTTCGATCCGGGCAACCGGCTCGACGTCCGCGTCTGGGACAGCGAGGTAAATGCGGCGGTCGCGGACGAGCGCATCAACACGGTTCTGTCCGGCTGGTTCGACCGACCGGTCAAGATCGTGCATATGGACGAGAAGGCCAAGCGGGCCGAGGGTGCTGAATGGGCAGGCGAGGCGGCGCCGGTCGGTTTCGCAGACGGTTTTCCGGTGCTGATCACCACGACGGCATCGCTGGCCAATCTCAACCTGACGCTGATCGCCAAGGGGCAGGAGCCTGTCGGCATGGACCGTTTCCGCACCAATATCCTGATCGACAACGACGATCCCTGGGAAGAGGATTTCTGGGAAAGTGTCGAGATCGGCGGCATCGTCTTCGATCTCGTCAAACCCTGCGCACGCTGCATCATGACGACGCAGGACCAGATCACCGGCGAGCGCATCGGCGGCAATCCGATCCAGGGGCTGGCGGAAAAGCGCATGTCCGCCGATCGCCGCGTCCCGGGCGTGCTGTTCGGCTGGAATGCGGTACCGCGCAGCAAGGGCACGATCAGCCTCGGGGACGGCATGCGCGTGATCAGCACCCGCGAAGCGCGCTGGCCGATGAAGATCAGGACGTGATCAGTCGTCCTTCAGGGCGGCGTCGATCTCCGCCATCGCGGAGGCCGGCAGTGGACCTTTCTCGAGCGCGCCGGCATTTTCCTCGACCTGTTTGACCGTGCGGAAACCGGGGATGGGCAGCGTGTTGGGCGACCGTGCCCAGAGCCAGGCCAGCGCGCCCTGCGTCAGCGTCCGCCCATCGGTGCGCAGGGCATCGCGGATCAGGTCGAGGCGTCTTGAAAAATCGGGATCGACAGCGCCATCGCGAAAATATTTCAGCCAGTCGAGATCGGCGCTGCGCACGTCATTGGCTGCCAGCCTGTCGCCCGGCTTGAACTTGCCGGAGAGCAGGCCCATCGCCAGCGGACCACGGTTGACCGATATGAGATTTTCCCTGTCGACAAGCGCGATCATCTCGCCCGCCGGCTCCAGCACGTTCATCGTGTGCTGGACGGAGACGAAACCGTCCCGTCGTGCAAACCGTGCTGCCCGCTCCGGCCAGTCGGTGCTCCAGCCATAGGCGGCGATCTTGCCCTCCGCACGCAACTGGTCGAGCGTGTCGAATACGGCGTCAGCTTCGATCGGATCGAACTCGTTGAGATGGAATTGCAGGAGGTCGATCCGCTCGCGCCTCAGGCGCTGCAGCGAGGTTTCGACCGAGTCACGGATCAAATCTGGATCGGCGAAAGCGCCGGTCGCCTGCTTCGTCGCTGGATCGGTCGCAAAGCCGAACTTGGTGGCGACGACGATATCCGGGTGGCCGACCAATGCCTCGCCCAGCACCTCCTCGGAATGGCCAGCGCCGTAGTTGGAAGCAGTGTCGAAGAACCGAATGCCAAGATCGATGGCGCGGTGGATGGCGCGGATCGATTCCGCATCATCGACATCGCCCCAGCCGAGCGGCACGTCGCCGGCATAGAAGGGGCCGCCGATGGCCCAGCAACCCATGCCGAGACGCGGGATCTTGCGTCCGTCCCAGAGCGTGATGTCGGTGGTTTTGGTCCTGTCGAGCATGGTCGCCTCCGCATGAAATGTGCGGGAACCCTATCAGTCTCGCGGCGGACGCCATACTGGCAGTTCCGCAGGGTGTTTTTCATTGGTGAAAAACACCCTGCGCTGATCATCATTTTTGCCAGCTCTTGAGGCCGAGCAGTTTTTCGCCGAGATCGCTCAGTTTCGCGGTTGTCGCGTTGTGCTTTTCCCAGTCGCGCGGGTCACCGGGGAAAGCATCGCGCCGCGGGTGATCCAGTTCGCGCCACAGGCGGATGCGCTCCTGCCTTTCCGCCTCGTTGTGTTCTTCGGCCGGATGCATGGAGATATACTGCGCCATGCGGACGCGCGTGTCGGAATGGTTCGGTCGGACGCCATGGGCGAGGAGCGAGTTGAAAATCAGCAGATCGCCGGGTTCCATCTCGATATTGACGACATCGAGCCCGGTCGTGTCGGGATGCATCGGATCGCGGTCTGCCGGCTGCGTCGCCACCCATTCCTCATGATGCTCGAAAAGCCACGGAATGCACTGGAAGCCGCCGACATCGCCATCCTGTTTCTTCAGGCTCAGCACGCCTTGAACGCCGATCGGCAGCGGGTCGATCGAGGTGTCGATATCCCAATGGATGAAGCCGTTCGGGTTGCCCTTGACCTTTTTCGGCGGGTTTAGATTGGCGCGATCGATTGTCACCCAGAGGTCTTCCCGGTCCCAGATATCGACGAAGGCGCCGTAGACACGCGGTTCCTGCCGGTTGTCCCAGAGGAACTGGTGATTGTAGATCTCCAGCATGCCGGTGTTGTTCAGTTCCTTCATTTTGTGCTCGCGGCGCTGCGGCGCATACCAGGTTGAGGGATCAGCGGGATCCTTCTCGTCGAACTGCCAGAGCAGATTGACCAGCCGCTCGACATTGGCCGGTGGCACGGCCTGGTGGACGATGACATAACCCTTGGTGATCCAGTGCTGCCAGTCGGCTTCCGACAGAACCCGAAGTGGCAAGGTCTTGATGATCTCTTTCAGCGGCGTGTCGATGGCGCTGCTGGTTGGGTGGCTGTCCTTTTTAGCCGGCATCTGCATGGGGTCTTCCTCCGTGGAATGTGTCCGTCTCTGAAGGAAAACATAACCGCGCCACCGAGCGGGTGTTGTCCCGATATGGCAAAGACTGATACTATTCTGGCGTCTCATGGATTTTGGATGCGAGAATGAAGTCACATCTGGAGCGATTGCGTCCGTCAACGGATTCGTCTTGGTCGATGCTCAATCGGCGGCTGGAGGACGGCATCCCGTTTCAATGGCATCATCATCCCGAACTCGAACTGACCCTGACGCTCAATTCGCGCGGCGAACGCTTCATCGGCGATCATATCGGCGCCTATGATGATGGCGATCTGGTTCTGGTGGACTCGAACCTGCCGCATACCTGGTGTTCGGCCGAAAGGATCGACGCGACGCAGCCGCATGTGGCGCTGGTCCTGTGGTTCCGCCCGGAATGGGTTGCTGCGTTGGACGGGGCATTCACGGAATTGGGCGCCGCCCGCAGGATGCTGATGGCATCCGGCCCCGGATTGAAATTCTCGGCCGATATCGCCACCCGCGCACGGCCGATGATCGAGGCGGTGTTCACCCAGCCACCGGCCGACCGGCTACTGAGTGTCATCCGCATTCTGACGCTGTTGGCCGCAGATGATAACGTCAAGCCCCTGTCCAGTACGGTGGCGGTTCCGACGACAGGGCAGGGCGACCGGACCCGTCTCGACCGCGTGCTCGATCATATCCATCTCAATTATGCCGCGCCTCTCTCGGTCGATGCCTTGGCAGATATCGCGGCGCTTAGTCCGTCCGGTCTGCATCGCCTGTTCGGGCGTCACCTGCACATGACCGTGTCCGACTATGTCACCTGCCTGCGCATCGGCGAGGCCTGCGCCCTGCTGTCGGCGACGGAAATGCCGATTGCCCACATCGCCGACGAGGTGGGCTATGCATCGCTGGCCAATTTCAATCGGCAGTTCAAGTCCCTGAAGGCCAAGACGCCGCGTGAGTATCGCCACAGCTTCGCGCGTCGCTCCTGACCGGCACGATCCATCAATCCCACTGATCCGATCGTCATTTTATTTCGCTTTTTTAGCGAGAGGGCGGAGCGTAAATTGACCACTCAATCATTCGGAGTCGTTCATGTCCGCCGTTACCCAGTCCACCCCGCGCGCGTCCGCCGCAAGCCCCGGTCTGCCCTGGCTGATCATCGTCGCCGGGTCGCTCATCGCCGTTCTCACCTTCGGCCCGCGGTCTGCCATGGGCTTCTTCCAGTTGCCGATGCTGGCCGATACGGGCTGGGACCGCACGACCTTCGGCCTCGCCATGGCTCTCCAGAACCTCGCCTGGGGTGTCAGCCAGCCGTTCTTCGGCGCCATCGCCGACAAGTATGGCTCCTGGCGCGTGCTTGCCTTTTCCGGTCTGGTCTATGCTGGCGGTCTCGTCATCATGGCCTTCGCCAATGCGCCGATCTGGCTGCATGTCGGCGGCGGCATCATGGTCGGCCTGGGTGTCGGCTCTGGTTCGTTCGGCATCCTGCTGTCGGCTTTTGCCCGCAACGTGACGCCGCAGCAGCGATCGATGGCCTTCGGCATCTGCACGGCAGCGGGTTCCGCCGGCATGTTCCTGTTCGCGCCGCTGAGCCAGGGCCTGATCTCGGCCTTCGGCTGGTCGGACAGCCTGATCTACATGAGCGCTCTGATGCTGCTCGTACCGATCTTCGCCATTCCGCTGCGGGGCAATTCCTCCTCCGGCACACAGAAGGAAGCGCTCTACAAGCAGTCGATCGGCGAGGCGCTGAAAGAGGCGCTCGGTCACAAGAGTTACCTACTGCTCGTCACCGGCTTCTTCGTCTGCGGTTATCAGGTGGCCTTCATCACCGCGCATTTCCCGGCCTATATCGGCGATATCGGCATCGATGCGCGGTATGCCGTGATTGCGCTGGCGCTCATCGGCTTCTTCAACATCATCGGCTCGCTCGCGGCCGGCTTCATCGGCCAGCGCTATTCCAAGCCCTATTTCCTGGCATGGATCTATATCGGCCGCTCGGTCGTTGTCTCGGCCTTTCTGCTTGTGCCGCAGTCGCCAACATCGGTTGTCATCTTCGCCGCGCTCATGGGCCTTCTCTGGTTATCGACGGTGCCGCCGACCAACGGTCTCGTCGCCATCATGTTCGGCACGCGCCATCTCGGCCTGCTCGGGGGCATCGTCTTCCTGTCGCACCAGATCGGCTCGTTCCTCGGCGTCTGGATGGGCGGCTACCTCTACGACCACTTCGGCTCCTACGATCCGGTCTGGTGGCTCGGCGTGGTTCTCGGTGTCTTTGCGGCCATCGTTCACTGGCCGATCCAAGAAAAGGCGGTGCCGAGACCGGCTGCGGCATGAAAATCAGCCTTGATCATCGCCCGAAATCATTTCGGGCGAGGCTTCTTGCAAACTGTCACAAAAGTTTCTAATTCTAATGTGCTCAGCAGAATTTCATGTGACGAGTATGTCCGTGTTTTTTGTTATTTGTGCCGTATCATTCACAGCCGGTGCCTCCGGTATCGTCTATGGATCATACGTCACAGCCGACAGATTTCACCTTCATACCCGTTATATGGGGTTTTGTTGGGCACCAGGACGCACCGGCTATGCCGGTTTTCTTTTGAGGCTATTATGCTCATTTTGAGCAAAATAGGGAGTGCCGCCCAACAGCGGCAGAAGTGGAGGGTTTTATGACCGTTGTTGCCCAGCATTCGGCCAAAGGGGCCGAGCGTCTGCTCACTGCAGCGGAACGTTTCGGTATCATCGAGCGGCCAGACCTTACCTTCACGCCTGAAATCGCTCGTGAGACCGAACATCTCTACGAGCGCGTCAAGCAGTTCATCCCTGCCTTCGAATGGCCGGTCTATGCACCCTATGTCGCCGCCATCAACCGGCTGAAGAAGGAGCGCGGCGCCGTCATTCTCGCACACAATTACCAGACGCCGGACGTCTTCCACTGCGTTGCCGATATTGTCGGGGACAGTCTGCAGCTCGCCCGCGACGCCACCAAGGTCGATGCCGAGATCATCATCCAGTGCGGCGTGCACTTCATGGCCGAGACCTCGAAGCTTCTGAATCCGGAAAAGACCGTGCTGATCCCCGATGGCAAGGCAGGTTGCTCGCTGTCGGAATCGATCACCGGCGCCGATGTGCGCCTTTTGAAGCAGCGTTATCCGGGCGTGCCTGTTGTCACCTATGTCAACACCTCGGCCGACGTGAAGGCCGAGACCGACATCTGCTGCACATCGTCGAACGTTCTCGCCGTTGTCGAAAGCCTCGAGAGCGATACGGTCCTCTGCATTCCCGACGAATATCTGGCGATGAACGTCGCCAAGCAGACCAACAAGAAGATCCTGACCTGGAAGGGTCACTGCGAGGTGCATGAGCGCTTCACGGCGGCTGAACTCCTGGCTTACAAGGAGGCCGATCCTTCGATCGAGATCATCGGCCATCCGGAATGCCATCCTGATGTCATCGCCGTCTGCGATTTCGCCGGTTCCACCGCCGGCATGATCAACTATGTCAAGGACAAGCGCCCGCCGCGCGTCCTGCTCGTCACCGAATGCTCGATGGCGTCCAATATCCAGGCGGAAGTCAAAGGCGTCGATTTCATCAAACCCTGCAATCTCTGTCCGCACATGAAACGCATCACGCTGCCGAAGATCCTCGACAGCCTGTTGTTCATGACGGAGGAAGTCCTGGTCGATCCGGCAATCGCCGGCCGGGCAAGGCTGGCCGTCGAGCGGATGGTGAATTTGAAGCAGTGATGGGCTTAGCCCCTCTCCCTTGTGGGGAGGGGGTGGGGAGGGAACTTTCCCATACGAAAGAAGAACCCCTCCCGGCCCTGCGGGCCACCCTCCCCACAAGGGGGAGGGCTAACTGCATTGGAGGAGGAAGAGCATGCTGACCGATCATTTCCGCCCACAGTCCTTCAACGGCATCGATGACATCGTCATCGTCGGCGGAGGACTTGCAGGCCTGTTCTGCGCACTGAAGCTCAGCCCGCGTCCCGTCACCGTTCTGGCAGCCGCGCCGATCGGCCATGGCGCCTCGTCGGCCTGGGCGCAGGGCGGCATTGCAGCGGCAATGGGGCTTGGCGATACGATCGACAAGCATGTTGCCGATACGCTGGTTGCCGGTGCTGGGATCGTCGATGAAAAGATGACGCGGATGATGGTCGCCGAAGGCCCGGCGCGTATCCACGATCTCTTGGGCTACGGCGTCCCGTTCGACCGCGACCTCGAAGGCAAGCTGCTCCTGTCGCGCGAGGCCGCCCATTCCGAGCGCCGCATCGTCCGCGTCAAGGGCGACATGGCCGGCAAGGCGATCATGGAGGCCCTGATCGCCGCCGTGCGCAACACGCCGTCGATCCGTGTTCTCGAAGGCTATGTCGTTGAGGAGTTGGTGCGCGAAGGCCGCTTCATTTCCGGCGTCATTGCCCGGCCGGATGCCGGCCAGTCGAAGAAGCGCGTCGCCTTTCCGGCCCGCGCCGTGGTGCTCTGCTCCGGCGGCGTCGGCCATCTCTTTTCCGTCACCACCAACCCGACCGAGGCCTGCGGGCAGGGTGTCGGCATGGCGGCGCGCGCCGGCGCGATCATCGCCGATCCGGAATTCATTCAGTTCCACCCGACAGCCATCAATATCGGCCGCGATCCGGCGCCGCTGGCGACGGAAGCGCTGCGCGGCGACGGCGCGCAACTGATCAATTCCGCCGGTCACCGCTTCATGCGCGACATTCATCCGGATGCCGAACTCGCACCGCGCGACATCGTCTCACGCGGCGTCTTCGCCGAGGTGAAGGCAGGACGCGGCGCGTTTCTCGATTGCACGAAGACGATCGGCGCGCATTTCCCGGAAGCTTTCCCGACTGTCTACGCCTCCTGCCTGTCGGCTGGCATCGACCCGGTCACCCAGCCGATCCCCGTCGTGCCTGCTGTGCACTACCACATGGGCGGCGTGTTGACGGATGCAGAAGGTCGCACGTCGATCGATGGGCTCTGGGCGGCGGGTGAGGTCACGTCCACCGGCGTCCACGGCGCAAACCGTCTGGCCTCTAACTCTCTGCTCGAAGCCGTCGTATTTGCCGCGCGCATCGCCGAAAACATCAAGGGCATGCTGCCGGAGCCGAAGATCACCGACTGGGGCAACAATGCCGGCGAGAATGACGATCCGGTGACGATCGAGGACAGTCCGCCGCTGACCGCGCTGCGCCACATCATGAGTGATCATGTCGGCGTCATCCGCTCGCGCGATACGCTGACCCGAGCCATCCGGGCGATCGCCAATCTCGAACGGCAGAACACGCGTTTGCGCTTCGGCAATATCCTGACGACCGCCAAGTTGATCGCGACCGGCGCTTACCTGCGCACCGAAAGCCGGGGTGGTCACTACCGCTCGGATTGCCCCGAACCGAAGCCGGAATGGAAGCACCGGACCTTCCTGACGCTCGCCGAGGCCGACAAGGTCGTGGCCGAGGTCAGCGAGGTGGAGCCGGCATAGCTTTCAGCGTGGCAACCGCTGCCTCCTCATACTCCGTCATGCTCGGGCTTGACCCGAGCATCCACAGCCCACGGCATGGATCCTCGGCTCAAGGCCGAGGATGACGAAGGGAGAGGGGCAAAACGTGCATCTCCCCAAACCGTGATCCTGAAAGACACCGCCATGACACCCACTGCCCTTCGCCCCGAACTGCCCGCTCTGATGGTCGAGGAGCAGGTTCGCGCAGCTCTTCTTGAAGATCTCGGCCGGGCCGGCGACATCACCACCTATGCGACGATCGCGCCCGGGATGACCGCCACTGCCGAAATGAATTCCCGTGAAAACGGTGTCGTGGCCGGCATCGAACTGGCGCGCACGGCCTTCCGGCTGATCGACGCGGCAATCCGGTTCGAAGCGTTCGTTGCCGATGGAGACAGCGTCGTGCCCGGAACGGTCCTTGCCCGCATTTCCGGTCCGGCGCGGGGGCTGCTATCGGCCGAGCGGGTGGCGCTGAACTTCCTCATGCATCTCTGCGGCGTCGCCACTTACACCTCGAAATTTGCCGCCGAAATCGCCCATACAGATGCAAAGGTCTGCTGCACGCGAAAGACCATTCCGGGCTTGCGGGCGCTCGAAAAATACGCAGTTCGCATGGGCGGTGGCTCCAATCACCGCTTCGGGCTGGATGACGCCGTGCTGATCAAGGACAACCACATCGCGGTTTCCGGCGGTGTCGCCCGCGCCGTCCATGCCGCACGCGCGTATTGCGGCCATCTGGTCAAGATCGAGGTCGAGGTGGACGGGCTGGGCCAGATGCGCCAGGCGCTGACCGCAAGCCCCGATGTGATACTGCTCGACAATATGGGCCCGGACCTTTTGCGCGACGCCGTCGCGATCAACGCCGCTCACTGGCAGCTTTCCGTCGATGCCTATGCCACTGATCCGCGCCGGACGCGGCTCGAAGCCTCGGGCAATGTCAATTTCCAGACGATCCGGGTGATCGCCGAAACCGGCGTCGATTACATCTCGACCTCGAAGATCACCATGGCCGCCCCGACGCTGGACATCGGGCTGGATGTGGTGATCGGCTAAGGCTTATCTCGACTGCCGACGTTTCCATTCATCGGCGACATCGCCCATCGTCTTGCCTGTTCCGTCCTTGATCCAGGCCATCAAAGTGCGGTCGAACTTGAAACCATCGCCGCATTCCGCCGTGAGAAACCGGCGGACGTTCTGGGTGTTGCGATAGGTCGCGGTCACCTCGGTCTTGCGATCGATCGGATCGGCGTGCCAGTCGAATGCCGTCATTTCCCACTCCCTCAATGTTGCAAGACGAACGGGCAGATCGAGCGCTCGCCGATCGTCAGGGTCTTTCTGCAATCATAGTGGCATGTCTTGAACGGCCCGCTGAGATCTTCGTCGTTAAGGTTGCATGTTTCCGTGACGGAAGAGCCTGATCCCGTTCCTGAGTCGAAATAGTCGGGGATGGCCGGCTTGTTTTCGGGCGGCGCCAGCAAGGTTCCGGCAAACAGGAGGACGATGATCTTCATGGAACGGTCCGCCGGTGCGTGGATGAGGTGAATTGCTTGGCTGGGAACCTTTACCAACCCGATGCTGTTCGCGCAAATAGGCAGCATTTCGAAGGGGTGGTTCGTGTCGGCAGATTTTTGGGTTTTCGTGGTCATCGGCTTTTTCGCGCAATTGGTCGATGGTGCGCTCGGCATGGCCTTCGGCCTTTTGTCCACCACCAGCCTTCTGGCCGTCGGCGTGCCGCCGGCAACGGCAAGCGCAATGACGCATATCACAGAAATCTTCACCACGGCTGCCTCGGGCACTTCGCATGCCCTTCATCGCAATGTCGATTGGCGCCTCGTCGCGCGGCTGGCGCCGGCGGGCATGATCGGCGGCGCTCTCGGAGCTTATGGCTTGGCTAGTGTCGATGGAAAAATGATCGAACCCTTCGTGTCCGCCTATCTCGTGCTGGTCGGCCTTTATATCCTGTTCAAGGCCTTCCGTCCGCTCTGGTTGCGAGAGGTCAAGGATCGGGCCGTACCGTATATCGGCCTCGCAGGCGGAGCCTTGGATGCCGCTGGTGGCGGAGGATGGGGACCGATCGTCACGACGTCGCTTCTCGGTCGCGGTCACGAATTGAAGAAGGTCATCGGTTCGACGAGCTTAACCGAGTTTGCCGTCACCCTGACGATCTCCGCGACATTCGTGCTGACACTTGGCTGGTCCGACCTTGGTTCCGCTGTCGGTCTCATTCTCGGCGGCGTGCTGGCCGCACCGATTGGCGCCTATGTCGTCAGGAGCGTACCCGTGCGGCCGCTGATGATCGCCGTTGCTATCGTCATCATCACCACATCGGCCATCCGGATTTTTTAAAGCATATCGGTCAAGTGATATCGTTGGGTTGCGGATCGATTTTGGAACTGGAGGCGGGGTAAGGCGTTGCGCTCTAAGCACGTCACATCTCCGGAGGAATATTCCAATGAAACGTTTGGTCACAACGCTTGCCCTGCTGCTCGCAACGGCGACAGCCGCCGGCGCGCAGTCCTCGTCGCAGACCGCCATCGCCAATTTTATCGGCAAGGACGGCAAGGAAACTGGCCGTGCCGCACTGACGCAAGGCAAGAACGGCGTCCTCATCGAAATGGAAGTGACCAATATGCCGCCCGGCAAATGGGTTGCCTTCCATGTTCATGAAACCGGCAAGTGCGACTCAGCCCACCAGCATGAGTCGGCCGGCAAGCACTTCAATCCCGGCAAGACTGAACATGGCTTCCTCGCGGCCAACGGGCCACATGCCGGTGACATGCCGAACCAGTATGTCGGTGCCGACGGTGTTCTGCGCGCCCAGGTGTTCAACAGCATGGTCGTGCTGGATGGCGAGGAAAACGGCATTCGCGGCCGCGCCCTGATGATCCACGGTAAATCCGACGACAATCGCAGCCAGCCGGCCGGCGATGCGGGCGAGCGGCTGGCCTGCGCCGTGATCGAATAGGCGGTCTTTAAGCGCCGCTTTCCGGCACCGCCTCCACCGCAGGCTCAGGCAAATAGAAGACACGCTTGGCGGCACGCAGCATCTCGCGCGTCGTCGCCCACCAGCTACCGGTCCGCACCCAATATCGAAGCGTCAGCGACGTGCCGTCCTTGCTGAGATCGGCGATGAAAGTGGACGGGGCAGGGCTCTGCTCGACCATCGGATTTTTCGTTGCCAGATCAAGTAGCCTTGACTGCGCCGCGTCCAGATCATCCCCATTGCCGACGACCACAGTCAGATCGTGGCGACGAATGGGTTCTCTGCTGTAATTCGTGACCGGCACATTCCAGAGTGTGGAGTTCGGCGCCAACCGGTAGAGACCGTCGGCTGTGCGGAGCTCCGTCGCGAACAGCCCGATTTCCGTCACCGTACCGCTGACGGCGGAGGTTTCGATGGATTCTCCAACCCGGAAGGGCCGGAGCACCAGAAGCATGATACCGGCCGCGATATTCTGAAGTGTGCCCTGTAGCGCCAAACCGATGGCGAGGCCGGCGGCACCCAAAGTCGCGATGATCGAGGCCGTCTGCACGCCGAACTGCCCGAGCACGGTGATGAAGACAAGCAACAGAAGTGCATAACGGATAATGTTGGAGAAGAACCGGGCGAGCGTTTCGTCGATGCCTCGGACGCGCGACAGACCGGAATAGGCCCAGTTGTGGGCCAGCCGGGCAATGAACCAGCCGAGGAAAAGCAGGATCAGCGCTCCGACGATCGAAAACGAATATTGCACCGCCAGGGCGCTGGCCTGGCTGAGTGCGGTTCGCGTTGCGAGAATGACGTCCGATGCCTGCTGTTCCATGATGCTGTCCTTCGTCCTGATGAGGGGGACATGGGGCAGGGACCGGGCGGGTCAACCCTTGTTTTCGGATGATAGGTCGTTATCGGCCGCCGACCTTGAGGCCCGGTGCCGGGCGTTCGTCGAGGATCTGGCGACGGAAACGGAAGAGCGCGGCGGGCCGTCCGCCCGTCGCCGCCGATAGCATGCCTGTCGGCTCCACGAGTTCGGCACCCTCGACGAGACGGCGGAAGTTCTGCTTGTGCAGATGCCGTCCTGAAATGGCTTCGACAGTCGCCTGCAGGTCTGTCAGCGTGAATTCAGGCGGCATCAGTTCGAAGATGACCGGCCGGTACTTGATCTTGCCGCGCAGCCGCGCAACCGCAGTCGCGACGATCCGGCGATGGTCGTGTCGCATGGTGAGGCCGATCGGCGGCGTGCTGGTCGCGGCGACGCGCCCGTCAACGACCGCTTCGCCAACGAGGCCCGCTTCATAGAGAAGTTCGTAGCGCTCGAGCACTCGCTCTTCGTCCCAGGGGAAATCGTCGAGACCGAAGGCGAGGCGGATACGAGTGCGCCGCTGCGGCAGGCCCATGCGTTCGTCCTGGTGACCGCCGCTCTCCCACAGTCGCAACGCGGGGAGGATGACCTGGTCGATGATGCCCGGCCGTCCCTGCCGCCAGTCTTCCCACGGCAGATAGGTGTACCAGTCGCGCCAATGGGCGCCGGCTTCCGACAGACGTGCATTGTTTTCGGCATCTGTCCGCGTCAGCGCGAGATAGCCGACCGAGACCATATGCTTGCCGCTTTCGCCCGGAGAGCGATGCCGGCCCTGATCGCCGAATGTGTAGAGTTGCTCGATATAGCCGAGGTTGAGCGCCGTCTGCTGTTCGACGCGCGCTCTAAGGCTGGTCTCGAATGTCCGGTGGCGGGCGGGGTCGAAGGGGCCGAACGGCAATCCGTCGCGGCCATCGTCCGGCTCTTCACTGACGGCGAGAATGCGCGGGGAGCGGCTGGTGACTGCGACGATCGCCGCATTGAGGCCGATCTCCACTGTCACACCGCGATCGTCAACCGGCATGGGAGACGGTCTCCGGCAGGATGGAAAACATGAAAGGCGCGTTGCCATCGGCATCGGCACCACGGCCGATCGCCTTGATCGCGGCCACCAGCCGGCCATTGCGCGACAGCATGCTGTCGCCGATCTCGATCAGCCGGCTGTTGGGCGTCACGTAGGCAGATGCAGATCGAAGCCTCAGTGCCAGCACCATGTCGTCCTGATCCGGCTCGACGGCAAGGGCCGCGATGGCAGCGGCGGCTGGCGAGCGCGAGACACCCATCCAGCAATGGACGAGAAGTGGCGCCGAGCGATCCCATTGTCGGGCAAAGCCGATGATTTCACGAACATGCTCCTCGCCCGGAGCGACAAGTGCGGCGTTGCCGGCAAAATTGATGTCGTTCATGCCCAGAAGCAGGTGACGACTGGCGTCAACGACCGCCGGCCGGTGGAAGGTCTGCTCCTTCGACAGAAGACTGACCATCTCGCGGCAACGATGCCGGACAGCCATTTCGGCGATGCGTGACAGGGGGGAAACGATGATGACGGACATTCAGGTCACCGCATGCGTTTTCGGTCGCAATGCCTCGATGGCCGCGAATCGTTCGGCGAACAGCTTTTGTGCCTCGACCGCCGGCAGCGGGTCGATCAGGATCATGTCGCGGGTAATGCCGCGCGGCTGGCCGAAGAATTTGCGGGCTTCCGGCAGCGAGAAACCGGCGAGTTCGGTCGCCTCGAAATAGGCAGCGATCTGGTCGGCCTTCTTGATCTTCGCCTTGAGTTCTGCCGATGTTGCGGCGGGCAGGCCGAAGCGGAGGTGGATTGCGCCTTCCAGTCTTTTCTCGACGACCTTGTAGCCGCCGCCGACGACGGCCTTGAAGGGGGAAATCATGTCGCCGATGACATATTCCGGCGCATCGTGAAGCAGCGCGGTCTGGCATTCCTCAGCCGTGCCTTCGTACTGGCGGCGAAAAATTTCCTCGACGACGAGGCTGTGCTGGGCGACGGAAAAGGCATGGTTGCCATTCGTCTGGCCGTTCCAGCGGGCAACGCGGGCAAGGCCATGGGCGATATCGGACAGTTCGACATCCAGCGGCGACGGATCGAGCAGATCAAGCCGCCGTCCGGACAACATGCGTTGCCAGGCACGCGCCGACATCAGGCGGTTGCCTCGTCGGCCTCGGATGGAAATTCGAGGCCGGTCCAGGCGGGCAAGGCGAGGGTGACAGCAACATCGCCGGCGAGAATCGGTTCACCGGCCGCAATTGCCCCTCCGGCTTTGTCTGTTCGCACGATCGCGAGCCCAGTCCCGCCAATGGCGGTGCCGAGCACACCGATCAGGCGGCCGTTGACAGTCAGCGGCGTGCCGGTTTCCGGCAGCGTGCTATCCGATGTCACTGTCACGACGCGGCGGCGCGCCGTGCCACGATGCTGCATGCGCGAGACGACTTCCTGGCCAACATAGCAACCCTTCTTGAACGAGAGCCCGCCATTCTTGTCCATCAGCACATCATGCGGAAACGCATCCTGCAAAGCATAGTCGGCGCCCGAGACGGCAACGCCGCTGGCGATCCGCAGCCGATCATAATCCTCCGTCCCGGTCGTCTCCGTCACGGAACCGTAAACGCGCCATACGGATTGTCCGGCCTTGGCGAAACGCGTGTCGCTGAAACCGCCGTTGGCTTCCGAAAAGCGAATCTCGACCGAGGCAGGCGAGGTCAGCGAAAGCGTGATCGGCGCCCGCAGCTTGTACATGGTCAGACGCTTCAACAGGGCTTCACCCTGATCCGCGCCCGTTTCAAGGCGAATCGCCTGATCGTCGCGGGTGACGACGAAGTCGAACAGGATCTTGCCCTGCGGTGTCAGCAGTGCACCCGGCAAAGCCTCGTTGTCCGTCAGCTTGTCAAGATCGGTGGTGATCAGTGCCTGCAGGAAATCCTGCGCATCCTGTCCCGACACGGTAACGAAGGCGCGATCGGGCAGGGAGACGGGCTGCATGGCGGTAAATCCTGTTTGTGAAATCAGACAGGTAGGATTTCGTGAAGCTCCCGGCAAGCACTTTGAGAAAGCACGTCAGTCGCCGGCGACGAAAAACTTCCATTCGCCGGATGGCGTGATGCCGACGCGGTAGAAGTTATAGTTCCCGCCTTCTTCCATCTCGGCGAAATCACCGGCTGTCACCAGCCGGAACAGATCGACTTTTTCCGGCGGCGTCAGCGATGCCAGCGGCCGTTCGGTGAAATATGGCCAGACATACATTTCATCCGGCGTACCCTTGTCGACGAGCACGAAGCCGGTCGAAAGGACATCGAGCAGGATGGCGAGGATTTCGACGCCTTCCTGGTCACCGGAGAGCCCCTTCAGGGTCTCAACCGGATCGGCATCCGCATCGCCCACCTGGGTCTGCGTCGGTCCCTTGCCGAGAAGCGGACGCAGCCGTTCGATATCGCCGGAAGCGGCGGCCTCGACGATCAGTTCGCGCATGCGTGCCGCGGCTTCGGGAATCTTGGAAACGTCCGACAACACCTCGACCGGTTCGGCCGGTGCCGTGTCTTCCCGGGCGTCCGTTGCCGGCTTGTTGACCAACGGATCGGGCATCGGGATCTGCATCGGGCCTTCGGCAGGCTCTTCCGGCTGCTCGGGCTCCTCGTCGGCCTTCTTGTCCTTTGGGACGTCGCCGGGAATCTGCTTGAGTTCGCTGAGTGCGAATGCGGGATGCGCGACGGGGAGCGATGATGCGAACAGGCCGGCCAGCAACAGCGCAGAGAGGCGAACCGTGAAGGACCGGTTGGCTGAGGTCAGGCGTTTCATAACGGCCTCGAAGATTACTGCAGTGTGCGTTCCGGTGAAAATTCGCCAGCCAGCATGCGTTCACGCAGGGAGGTCAGCAAAGCCTCCGCACTGTCTTCGCCATGGAGGCGAATCGTCTCGCGCAGGGCCAGAGCAATGGCAGCGTCAGCAATGATTTCCGGCTCGATGCCATCTGCCATGCCATCCGCCCAGGCTTCATTCTGGTGTTCCAGGGCTGCCTGCATCTTCTCATGAACGATCATGTCGTCGATGTCATTCAGACTGGGTTCCATCATTCGTTCCATGGCCTTGTCACGCTCTTTACTTGGCATCCAACTCAGGTCGATGCCACTTCTTACCACTCTCTTAACGACCTTAGCAGCCTTTTCCCAAAACGACACGGGCTCGTGAAGAAAGGGGTTAATTTATCCTTAATTTCCAAACCGGGCGACAATTTCTGAAGCAAGTGTTGCTCCTTCGGCACGGTATCTCTGTTCTGCGACCACTGCCGGCGGGGTGCAGGCAGTGTAAACGGAAGCAAAGGTGCGGTATCCGCGATTGAACGCCGCCGTCATCCTCGCCCGCCTCTGTGCCTCGCTTCCGGCCTCCTTGTCGAGCAATTCCTGCATGGATTGGCGCCACGAATCGGCGGTTTCATCCTTGCAGAGCGTGCGCAGATAATGCAACGAGCCGATGATTTCCGACAGTCTCAACAGGCGCGCATCATAGGGCGCTGGTTTTTCGACTGCAACTGCGGGGACTTGCGCCGCAGGCGTCTCCTGCGCAACGGCAACAGATGGGAGGCCGGCGAGAACCGGAAGAAGGCAAAGGCTTACTGTCGCGTAAAAACGGATCATGCCCCTTTGAAGCCCCGAATCATGTGTGCGGGCAAGAAGTTTTGAAAATATCCGTTCATCGCTACCGAATCAGTTCAAGTTTCTCCACGCAGTCGCGCACGCTGTCGGGGATCGGAAGGGCGAAAATCTCGTCGGCGGTGTACCAGCCGATGCTGGCGGCATCATCACCGGCGGTCGCGACGAGGTCCGGATCCGCCTCGACCTTAAACACCGACAGGAAGAAATGTCGCGCCCCCGGCCCATCCGATTCGCGCGGCGGCAGGTCGTAGGTCTCGAACAGCTGCGGGTTCGTCGGCAGGATACCGGTCTCCTCGTGAAATTCCCTGACCGCCGTGTCCGCTGGTGTTTCGCCCGGCTCCGCCCGACCGCCGGGAAAGGCATACATGTCGGCGGACGGCGGATTGGCGCGCCGCACGAGAAGATAACGGCCGTCGCGTTCGAGGATGGCCGAAGATGCCAGTTGGGGAGAAGAGAGGATCGTTTTGTCTTTCATCTGGCTTGCACCTATATTCCGACTTGCCAACGAAATACAATGGACAGCAGTGACGCAAGGGCATGCCATGACGATGCAAGCGATGGATCGAGTTGGCCTGGCGTTCTTCGCCGGGAAATACATTTGGTGGAAATCCATCGACGAGGCGCTTGCGCAGCCGGAGCGGGTGATCGCGCAGGTCATGAACATTGGTGATTTCGATGATGTTCAGCACTTGGAAACCTTGGTTGGTGTTGACATGCTGGTGCATGTTTTGACCCATGCTGAAATCGGCCAATTCACGCCGCGATCCTGGTCCTACTGGCATTATCGCCTTGGTTTGTCAGATGTCGATCATGTGCCGCCGCTTCCCGCTCGGAGATTGGCGTGACCGCCTTTGAGCCGCACATTGAAATTTTGCCGAATAGCCAGCGTGCGCTTTGGCCTTTGCTGAAGCCTGCAGCGGCACTCGGTTTCGTTCTGTATGGAGGAACGGCAATAGCTTTGCGCCTTGGGCATAGGCAGTCCATAGATTTTGATTTTTTCAGTGAAACAAGCCTGGATTTGAATGCTCTCTACTCGCAAATGCCCTTTCTCCAAGGCGCTTTGGTTGTTCAGCAGTCGCCCGATACCCTTACGGTCCTTGTGCAAGGAAATGAAGGGGCGGGCGCGCCGGTGAAGGTTTCCTTCTTTGGCCCGATTCGCACAGGCAGGGTTGGGGTGCCGCAGTTTACGGCTGACGGTGTTTTGCTGATTGCCTCGCCCGATGATCTGTTCGCAACCAAGGTCAAGGTTCTGCTCCAGCGCGTCGAGGCGAAGGATTATCGAGATATCGCGGCGATGCTTTCCGTGGGGCAGAATCTGGAAAGGGCACTCGGCGGGGCGAGGTGCATGTATGGATATACGTTTCAGCCGAGCGAAAGTTTGAAGGCGATGACCTATTTCGAGGGAGGCGACCTGCAAAGCGTATCGCAGCAGGAGCGTGCAGTGCTGATAGAGGCGGTCAAGTCCGTGCGAAATATTCTCGACGTTGAAATTCTTGATCATCGTCTCTCGATAGACGCTTGAGGTGCCATCATGTGCGGACGTTTCTCACTGACGGCGACGCCGAGGGAATTGGCGGATATTTTCGGGACCCTGGAAACCGAGGATTTTCCCGCGCGATACAATATCGCCCCGACGCAGCCGATCCTTGTCGTCATTTCCGGCGATCGACAAAAGCCGGGCAGCAATCTGCCGGACCGTAAGGCCGTGCTGGTGCGTTGGGGTCTCACGCCCTCCTGGGTCAAGGATCCGCGGGATTTTCCGCTGTTGATCAATGCGCGGGCGGAAACGGCTGCCACCAAGGCCTCGTTCAAGGCGGCGATGCGCCACCGCCGCATTCTCATCCCCGCATCCGGATTTTACGAGTGGCATCGGCCGTCGAAGGAAAGCGGACAGCCGTCACAGGCCTATTGGATCAAGCCTCGCAACGGCGGCATTGTCGCCTTTGCCGGGCTGATGGAGACCTGGGCCTCGGCCGATGGCTCGGAGGTCGATACGGCGGCAATCCTCACCACGCACGCCAATGCGCGGATCGGCGATGTGCATGATCGCATGCCTGTCGTCATCCAACCGGAAGACTTCAGCCGCTGGCTCGATTGCACAACGCAGGAGCCGCGCGATGTCGCTAACCTGATGATGCCGGCGGACGACGATTATTTCGACGTCATCGCCGTCTCCGATCGCGTCAACAAGGTTGCGAATGTCGGTTCGGACCTGCAAGAGCCGGTTCACGTTGTCTCAAGGCCCGTTGCAAAGCCGAAGGAGTCTCCGGCGAAGTCGCAACTGTCGTTGTTTTAAGAGGCTCAGGCCGGCTTGGGCACCACCGGCTTCTTGACTGGCTTTGGCTTGACCTGGAGGGCTGCGGCGAGAACGGCCCTCAGCCCGAGTGGGCGGTATTGCTCGACGAGATTGGCCGCGGTTCGCGGACTGTTCTTGTCGGTCTTGGTGCCAGGCATTTCAAACTCTCCTTTGATGCTTCCCTGAATCGGAATTGCTTCGTCCGGTGTACTGTCCACTAAAACGGCATTCCTTATTGTGCCCCAGGAAACAGGCTTTCTTGTGCGTCCCCGCAAAGCCTTGTTTCCCCGAACGTCTGGTGTTTCCAGATAAGTGTAATCATGACAAAAACATGACCAATATTCCAGTAATTTAACATATGATGCTGGAGCGCACCTGACCTCTTGACCGGAAAGGGACGAAGCGCGATAAAGCTCGCCATGAAAACGGTTATCTGCAGCATCTGCCGGATTATTATTCGCTAGCCCAAACGCTGGCCTGGCCGTTTTCGTCTCTCAAAAATCAAGATGACAACGCGAAGGTCCAGCCGGGCGATGACGTGTGGTCGGTCGAATGTGGATTTGGGAGATGGGAATGAATGGGCAGCCGAAACTGAAACTGTACAACACGCTGACACGGGAAAAGGCGGACTTCACGCCGATCGAGCCCACAAATGTCCGCATGTATGTCTGCGGCCCGACCGTCTATGATTTCGCCCATATCGGCAATGCCCGCCCGGTCATCGTCTTCGATGTGCTCTACCGGCTGCTGCGGCATGTCTACGGCGAAAGCCACGTGACCTACGCGCGCAACATCACCGACGTCGATGACAAGATCAACGCCCGGGCGCTGCGCGACTTCCCGAACCTTCCGCTGAACGACGCCATCCGCGCAGTGACGGAGAAGACGGAAACGCAGTTTCTGGACGATGCCAAGGCGCTCGGCAGCCTTGAGCCGACGCATCAGCCGCGCGCCACCGACAATATTGCCCAGATGATCGAGATCATCGAGGCGCTGATTGCCAAAGGCCATGCCTATGTGGCCGAGGGCGAAGTGTTGTTCGATACGCGGTCGATGGCAGATTACGGTCAATTGTCGAAGCGCAATCTCGACGAACAGCAGGCCGGTGCGCGTATTGCTGTCGAGGCGCACAAGAAAAACCCCGGTGACTTCGTCCTCTGGAAGCTGTCGTCCGACGAGGAGCCCGGCTGGCAGAGCCCGTGGGGCAGGGGGCGTCCCGGCTGGCATATCGAGTGCTCGGCGATGAGCCAGCGTTATCTGGGCGAGACTTTCGATATCCATGGCGGCGGGCTGGACCTGATCTTCCCGCACCATGAGAACGAAATCGCCCAGTCGCGCTGCGCCCACGGCACCGAGGTGATGGCGAATGTCTGGATGCACAATGGCTTCCTGCAGGTCGAAGGCCGCAAGATGTCGAAGTCCGACGGCAATTTCGTCACCATCCATGAGCTGCTGCACACCGAGACTTTCGGCGGCCGCAAGTGGCCGGGGGCGGTTCTGCGTCTGGCCATGCTGATGACGCACTATCGCGAGCCGATCGACTTCTCGCTGAAGCGGTTGGAGGAAGCCGAGCGTCTTCTGTCGAAGTGGCCGGCCGGCAAGGCGGGCGACGTCGCGCCCGATGCGTCAGTCCTGAACGCCCTTGCTGACGACCTGAACACGGTGGCGGCAGTGCAGGCCCTGCATGCTCTGGCTCAAACAGCCAATGTCGATCCGGCCGCATTGCCGGTCTTCGCGGCCAGTGCGGCTTTGCTTGGTGTCCTGCCGAAGGAAGCCGAGATCGACGATGCACTTGCCGCAGCCGTCGAATCGCTTGTGGCGATGCGTCTGGAAATGCTGAAGGCGAAGAACTTCGCCGAGGCCGACAAGATCCGCGACGATCTGGCGGCCAAGGGCATCCAGTTGAAGGACGGAAAAGATGCCGTGACCGGCGAGCGGGTGACGACATGGGACGTCAAGCGCTAGACTGAACGCCAGACAGGGGAGGAAGGCATGATCGATCATACGGGAATAGCCGTTTCGGACTTCGAACGGTCACGGGCCTTCTATGATGCGGCGATGGCGCCGCTCGGCGCCTCGCTTCTGAAGACGGTGCCGCCGGAATTTACCGGCGGCAAGAAGGTCTGTGGTTATGGTCGCGAACGGCCCGTCTACTGGTTGCACGAGGGGGCCGAGCCCGGTCCCGGTCGTCACATCGCCTTTACCGCCGATAGTCGCTCGGCAGTCGACGCCTTTTATGCTGCGGCACTCGCGGCCGGTGGAAAGGACAATGGAGCCCCCGGCCTTCGTCCGCATTATCATGCCAACTATTACGGCGCGTTCGCGTTCGATCCGGTCGGCAACAATATCGAGGCTGTCTGCCACGCGCCGGAATGAGACGGCATCGGGTTGAACGGAGAGAGAACCGGTCATGAGCGACGACGAGACTCTACAGTATTCCGGCGGTTGCCAGTGCGGTGCCGTGCGTTTCCATGTCGAGGGCGAACTCGGCGATGCCTCCGTCTGTCATTGCCGCATGTGCCAGAAAGCCTTCGGCAATTTCTATGCGCCGCTCGTGTCATTGGGGAAGGCGAAGCTGACGTGGACGCGCGGCGGGCCGAAGTTTTTCCAGTCGTCCAACTTCGTCAAGCGTGGGTTCTGCGGTGATTGCGGCACGCCGCTCTGTTTCGAGGCGCCGGATGGTATCGGTCTGGCAATCGCGGCCTTCGACAATCCGGAGCACATCACGCCGAGGATCCAGTGGGGCATTGAGGCCAAGCTACCCTATGTCGATGGCATCGCCAGTCTACCCGGCGAGGATACGATGGCGGACCAGGATGCGGCGTCTTTCCTCACCCATCTCGTTTCCTACCAGCATCCCGATCATGACACCGAAACCTGGCCGCCGGAGAACGCGCGATGAGCATTGCCCGCATCTATACCGGCGGCTGCCAATGCGGCGCGGTGCGTTACCGGGCGGAGGGATCACTCGGCGATCCGCATCTTTGCCATTGCCGCATGTGCCAGAAGGCGGCCGGCAATTACTTCATGCCGCTCGCCAATGCCGCCCGCGTCTCGTTCAGCCTCACGCGCGGTGAGCCGAACTGGTTCCAGTCCTCCGATCTCGCAAGACGAGGCTTCTGTGCCGCCTGCGGCACGCCGCTGTTCTACGACATGCCCGGTGCCGATTTCATCAATATCGTTCTGGGATCGCTCGACGATCCCTATGATGTCCGGCCGCTGAAACAGTCCGGCGTCGAATCGCGCATGCCGTGGTTTGCCAATCTTCCGGGTCTGCCCGGCGGCGAAACGGATGCGCGCAAGAAGACAAGGGCGGAGCGGCATCTTGCCATTTTCGAATCGAACCGCCAGCACCCAGACTATGACACCGACCACTGGCCACCCGAGGAAGACCTGCCATGAGCGAGACCATTCGAACCGGAGGCTGCCAGTGCGGCGCCGTGCGCTTCAGGATCAGGGGGGCGCTTGGCCGTCCATCGATCTGCCATTGCCGCATGTGCCAGAAGCAGTTCGGCGGGTTCTTTTCCGCGCTCGTGACGGCGCCAAAGGACGGTGTCGAATGGACCCGCACGGAGCCGAGCTATTTCCAATCCTCAGTCAATGTCGATCGCGGTTTCTGCGCCTCGTGCGGCACGCCGCTGACCTACCGGCATCCCGGCGGGCTTGAGATCGCGATCGGCGCGTTTGATGATCGTTCCGATCTCGCGCCGCAGATCCAGGTCAATTATGCCGCCCGGCTGCCCTGGGTCGAGACGATCTTCGAACAGCCGGTCCACAACGACCCCGATTTCTATTCCCAGCAGGAACACATCATCTCGTTCCAGCATCCCGATCACGATACGGCCGTCTGGCCTGCCCATGGACTGAACCTATGACATCTGAACTGCGCACGCTCTATCCCGAAATCGAACCCTATGCCTCCGGTCATCTCGATGTCGGTGACGGCCACGTCATCTATTGGGAAAAGGTCGGCACACCCGGCGCCAAGCCCGCCGTCTTCCTTCACGGCGGCCCCGGCGGCACGATCTCTTCGAACCACCGCCGCCTGTTCGATCCGACGCTTTACGACGTAACGCTGTTCGACCAGCGCGGCTGCGGCAAGTCGACCCCGCATGCGGAACTCGAAGCCAACACGACCTGGCATCTGGTCGCCGATATCGAGCGGCTGCGCGAAATGGCCGGCGCCGAACAATGGCTGGTCTTCGGCGGCTCCTGGGGTTCGACGCTGGCGCTCGCCTATGCTGAAAAGCATCCCGAGCGCGTCTCTGCGCTGATCGTGCGCGGCATCTACACGCTGACCAAGGCGGAACTCGACTGGTACTATCAGTTCGGCGTCTCGGAAATGTTCCCGGACAAGTGGGAGCGCTTCATCGCCCCGATCCCGGAAAACGAGCGCCATGAAATGATGCATGCCTACCATCGGCGCCTGACCAGCCCCGACCGGCAAACACGCCTCGATGCCGCCAAGGCCTGGAGCATCTGGGAAGGCGAGACCATTACGCTCTTGCCGGAACCTTCAACCTCGACACCGTTCGAGGAGGAGGAATACGCCCACGCCTTCGCCCGCATCGAGAACCATTTCTTCGTCAATGCCGGCTGGCTGGACGAAGGCCAGCTTTTGCGCGATGCCCACAAGCTCACCGGCATCCCTGGGGTCATCATCCACGGCCGCTATGACATGCCATGCCCGGCGAAATATGCCTGGGCGCTGCACAAGGCCTGGCCGGAAGCGGAATTCCACCTGATCGAGGGAGCAGGCCACGCCTATTCGGAACCGGGCATCCTCGACCGGCTCATCCGGGCGACGGACCGGTTTGCGGGGAAAGTGTGATGAGCATGTCTGTTTTGCACGATGGGGCGGCTCGCGCCACCTTCTCCCCAGCGGGGAGAAGGTGGCGCCCGGCGCCGGATGAGGGGGCCTGCAGGCCACTTCGTTCTGGTGCTGGCTTCGCCCCCCTCATCGCCTCACTTCGTTCGGCACTTCTCCCCGCTGGGGAGAAGAGGGAGAGAGCCTCCCGGCCGAATCCAAAAATGCTACTCTGTTTCTGGGGACGGCTCGCATGACCCGCGAACGCATCCACCTCTTCGACACCACGCTACGCGACGGCCAGCAGACGCCCGGCATCGATTTTTCCGTCGAGGACAAGATCGCCATTGCCGCGATGCTGGATGATTTCGGCATGGACTATGTCGAGGGCGGTTATCCCGGAGCCAATCCGACTGACACCGAATTCTTCTCGAAGAAGCGGACGAAAACCGCAAGGTTCGTCGCCTTCGGCATGACCAAGCGCGCCGGTGTGTCCACCTCCAATGATCCCGGCCTGACGGCGCTGCTGCAGGCCAAGAGTGACGCGATTTGTCTTGTCGCCAAGAGCTGGGACTACCATGTCCGCGTCGCTCTTGGCTGTTCGAACGAGGAAAATCTCGAGTCCATTCAGGCATCCGTTGAGGCGGTTGTCGCCAGCGGCAAGGAGGCTATGATCGATTGCGAGCATTTCTTCGACGGCTACAAGGCCAATCCGGCCTATGCGCTCGCCTGTGCCAAGACCGCCTATGATGCCGGCGCTCGCTGGGTCGTGCTCTGCGACACCAATGGCGGCACGCAGCCGCCGGAAATCCGCGATATCGTCGCCGCCGTCATTGCCAATGGCGTGCCCGGCGACAATCTCGGCATCCATGCCCACAACGATACGGGCCAGGCGGTCGCCAATTCGCTGGCTGCGGTCGAGGCCGGTGTGCGCCAGATCCAGGGCACGCTGAACGGCATCGGCGAGCGCTGCGGCAATGCCAATCTGGTGACGCTGATCCCCACTCTGGCGCTGAAGGAAGCGTATACCGGCCGTTTCGAGACCTCGATCGATCCCGACCGGCTGCAGGAACTCACCAAGCTGTCGCATTCCTTCGACGAACTGCTGAATCGCTCACCCGACCACCAGATGCCCTATGTCGGCGCCTCCGCCTTCGCTACCAAGGCCGGTATTCACGCTTCGGCGCTCCTGAAGGACCCGCGCACCTATGAGCATGTGACGCCGGAAAGCGTCGGCAATCTGCGCAAGGTCATGGTTTCCGACCAGGGCGGCAAGGCGAATTTCATCAACGCTCTGAAGCGCCGGGGTATTCTCGTTTCCAAGGACGATCCGAAGCTCGACAAGCTGATCGCCATCGTGAAGGAGCGGGAGGCGACCGGCTATGCCTATGAAGGGGCGGATGCCAGCTTCGCGATCCTGGCGCAGCGGATCCTCGGCTCGGTGCCGGATTTCTTTCTGGTCGACAGCTTTCGAGTGATGGTCGAGCGACGCTTCGACGCCAACGGCAATCTGAAAACGGTGTCTGAGGCTGTGGTCAAGGTGTCGGTCGATGGCGAGACGACGATGTCGGTCGCCGAAGGTCATGGCCCGGTCAACGCGCTCGATCTGGCACTACGCAAGGATCTCGGCCGCTACCAGTCGGAAATCGAGGATCTGGAGCTGGTGGACTATAAGGTCCGCATCCTCAATGGCGGCACGGAGGCCATCACCCGCGTTCTAATCGAATCCGTCGATGGCACCGGCGCCCGCTGGTGGACGGTTGGCGTGTCCGACAACATCATCGACGCGTCCTTCCAGGCGCTGATGGATTCGATCGTCTTCAAGCTCTTGAAGAACCGCGATCAGGCGGGGCTGGCGGCTGCGGAATAGGGAGCCGGTTTACTTCATCGCATTACTGCCGGTTCAGACGGGTTTTCCGATGGACCGGCCATCTGCAAGTTTTGTGCAATGCAGTGTGAAGTTAAAATGAAATTTTATACTTTGCTAATTCTCCCCTTGAGAAGCGTTTGACTGCGTCGTATAGGGGCGTGGGGTTATTTTTAGGGGGATTTCATGGCTACTAAAAAGTCTTTCAATACCACGCAGGCTGCTTTTCAGCTGACACGCAACGACTCATCCTGGTCGGTCAATCTCAATGAGCCGACGACGATCACATACGCCTATCGCAACAGCATTCCGACGAACTATGAAGGCTCCAAGAACGAGCGGACCACGTTCGAAAAATTC
This sequence comes from Rhizobium sp. Leaf453, assembly GCF_001425605.1. GTDB lineage: Bacteria > Pseudomonadota > Alphaproteobacteria > Rhizobiales > Rhizobiaceae > Pararhizobium. Next base: position 137,716 of record NZ_LMRG01000029.1, read on the forward strand.
ACGGCTGCCCAGATCAAGGTCACCGAACTGGTCTTCAATCTGTTCGAGGAAGTCTGCGGCGTGACACTGAAGCGGGTCGAGGGCTCGAACGGCTATTCCAACAGCGCGACGTTCCTGCTCGGAAACTATTCCGACCCGAAGCAAGCCAGAACCTACGGTTATTCCTACAGCGTCGGCGATGAGGAGCGGCGCGCCGGTTCGACCGACGGCGACTTCTGGTACAATCTGTCCGGTCCGAATGATGATGGGGGCGACCCGAAGATTCCGATCGGCTCCGACAACTACAACACGCTCATCCACGAACTTGGCCATTCGCTGGGCCTCGAGCATCCCTCGGATTATCCGGAGGACTTCAACTACAAGGACGACGCGTTCTACATTCAGGATTCCCTTCAGTACACGGTCATGAGCTATATGGACGCTTCCGAGACGGGCGCCGTGCACAAGGGTCAGTTCCTGAAGACGCTGGGTCTCCATGACATCGCGGCGATGCAGCGGCTCTACGGCGCTAACATGACGACGCGTACCGGCGACGATACCTATGGCTTCGGCGGCAAGAGCGTCTACGCCATCAAGTCCGCGACCGACAAGACGGTCTTCTCGATCTGGGATGCCGGCGGCAAGGATACGCTGAACTTCTCCGGTTATACGAACACGCAGGTCATCAACCTCAACGCCGAGAAATTCTCCTCGACGGGTGGGTTGAAGTACAACATCTCGATCGCCAAGGGCGTGACGATCGAAAATGCGGTTGGCGGTTCGGGCAAGGACACGATCACGGGCAACAAGGTTGCCAACGTGATCGACGGCGGCGCCGGTAACGACATCATCGACGGCAAGGAAGGTAACGACACCATCAAGGGCGGCGCAGGCGCCGACATCCTCGATGGCGGTACCGGCAACGACAAGCTGACGGGCGGAAGTGGCGCCGACTCCTTCTTTTTCGGCAGTGTCGCGCTCGCCAAGCTCGGCCTCGACCTCATCCTCGACTTCGCCAAGGGCGACAAGGTCGTCCTGGATGCCGCCACCTTCGTTGCCTATGACGCATCGGACGATGGCCTCATCGGTATCGCCAAGGGGGATTTCTCCGCTGGCACCTCGCTGAAGTCGATGGGCAAGGGCGATCATCTGTTCTTCGATACGGATGATTCCTGGATTTACTACGACAACGATGGCGCTGGCACCGGCAGCGCCGCCATCAAGTTTATCGAACTGGTCAACAGCTATGTTCCGACCTACAGCGACTTCTTGATTGCCTGAGGTTTTTCGCCGGCATTCGCTCGCGGTTGCCGTCTCCGAAGATGCTCCGCAAAGCCCTGATACCAGTTTTCATGCTGGCGTCAGGGCTGATTTTTTTAGATCGCTCTCACAAGACCAGCCTGAATTTTGCAAATCCGTCCGCGCCGTCGCCGGCATCCTCGATCTTGACGCCTTTCACCTGCGCGATCAGACCGCGTGCCTTCGGGCCGCTTTCGAACAGGGCGGTCGCGCCCTCGATCGGCTTGAAACTCCAGTTGCCGTCGGCCGATGGATTGATGGTGCCCTCGGCGATGATGTAGCGGACGATGACGTCGCGATTGGTGTCAGGCGCGGCGAAGACCACCTTGTCTGCCGCGATCTCCGGGAACTTGCCGCCTCCGCCGGCGCGGTAATTGTTGGACGCGACAACGAATTTCTGGGCCGGATCGATCGGTTTGCCATCAAAGGACAGGTTCTGGATGCGGTTTGATTCCACATTCACCACGACGCCGTCGCCATCGTATTTCGCCGGCTGCGACAGGTCGATCTGGTAGGTTACACCGTCGATGATGTCGAAATTGTAGGAGGGGAAGCTTGCATTGAGGAGGGGCACATCCTTGGCGCCGGGTTCAACCGTGTTGAACATGCCGGCCGACATTTCCAGCCAGTTCTTTACCTGCGCACCGGTAATCACCACGGCCTGCACGGTGTTCGGATAGAGATAGAGGTCGGCGACATTCTTGATGGCGATATCGCCGGCGGGGACATCGGTATAGTAGTCCGAGCCGCCACGACCGCCGGCCTTGAACGGTGCTGCTGCCGAAAGCACCGGCAGATCCTTGTACTCCGTGTCCTTCAGCATGTCCTTGATGTACCAAGTCTGCGCATTCGAAACGATCTGCACGGACGGGTCGTCGGCCACCAGCGCGAAATAGGAATAGAGCGGCGCCGAGGTCTTGCCGACCGGCGTGCGGACATAGGCGAGCGTCGCCTCGTGTTCGGCGGATGCGGCGGCCAGCACGTCGGCGCGATCCGGCACGTCAGCCACCACCTTCTTGTCCTCGCGGTGATAGATGGGCCGCGCCTCGGTGGTGAAATCGACGATCTTCCAGTTGTCGCCGTTCTTTTCCAGCAGCAGATCGATCAAGCCGAGATGCGAGCCCCAGAAGCCGCCCATGACTGCCGGTTTGCCCAAGAGCGTGCCCTTGACGGGATCGACGCCCTCGATACCGTCGAAACTCTTCGGGCCGGGGAAGACAAGGTGCTGGTGGCCGGTAAAGACCGCGTCAATGCCCTCGACGGCAGCGAGGTACAGCGAGGCGTTTTCCATGCGGTCGCTCTGGCCAGAACCGTCGATGCCGGAATGCGAGAGAGCGACGATGATATCGGCCCCAGCTTCCTTCATGGCCGGTACCCAGGCCTTGGCCGCCTCGACGATATCGCGCGTCTGTGCCTTGCCCTCGAGATTCTTGATATCCCAGAGCATGATCTGCGGCGGCACGAAACCGATGATGCCGATCTTCAACTCGTTTGCCGCGCCACTTCCGTCCGTGATGGTCTTTTCAACGATGGTATAGGGCTTGAAGAACAGCTCGTCGTCCTTCGGATTCGATGCCAGCTGTCCCTTCGTCAGGTTGGCGCAGACGTAAGGAAAGTTGGCGCCCGAGAGCACCTTGAACATATAGTCGAGACCGTAGTTGAACTCGTGATTACCGAGCGTGCCGGCCTCGTAACCGAGCACGTTCATGGCCTTGATGACCGGGTGGACGTCGCCCTCCTTCATGCCATGCTGATAGGCCATGTAGTCGCCCATCGGATTGCCCTGCAGGAAATCACCGTTGTCGACGAGGAAGGAATTGCCAGCCTCCGCCCGGATGGCATCGATGATCGAGGCGGTGCGGGCAAGGCCCAGCGTGTCGTTCGGCTTGTCGCCGTAATAGTCATAGGGGAAGACGTGGACGTGGATATCGGTGGTTTCCATGATCCGCAGATGCGCCTGGTTGGCGGCCGCGCGGGCGGCGAACGGATGCAGCATAACGAGGGCGGAGGTTGCTGCGGCGCCGCTCAGAAAGGCGCGGCGGCTGATCGGGTGGAGCGCGAGGATGGAGGACATGTGGTTTCCCTTCGTCTGGCCGGTCTTTTCCCTGCGCAGAAACTAGGGCGATGATCGCGGAATTGCACCCCGCAAAATGTGACTGTCTTGCTGCCTCTCGATGGGCATCGTTCAGCGCCGCTGCAGCAAGGTTCACGGAAATGAATTGGTTGATCACGGGTCTTTGGAGTAGGACGGGCAAAATAATGATAATCTGACGGGATGAACGCCATGGCGGACGAAAAACAGGCAGTTGCGGTGCAAAATGGCGATTCCCCCAAGGGTTTCGCCTTCGCGCTGACGGCCTATCTGCTCTGGGGGTTCCTGCCGTTCTTCATGAAGGCGGTTGCCCATATCCCCGCTTTCGAAGTGGTTGCCCATCGCATTGTCTGGTCTGTTCCGTTGGCCGGCGCCATTCTCATCTGGCTCGGCCGCACCGGCGACGTGAAAGCGGCGCTGCGGTCCTCGCGCATGCTGAAGATGGCGACGTTGACCGCCGTTCTCATCACCCTCAACTGGGGCATCTATGTCTGGGCGATCGGCGCAGGTCGCGCGCTGGAGACGGCGCTTGGCTATTACATCAATCCGCTCTTCTCGATCTTCCTCGGTGCCGTGCTGCTCAAGGAAAAGCTCAATCCGGCCCAGATGGTTGCCATCGGGCTTGCCGCCACCGCAGTGGTCGTACTCGCATTCGATGCAGGCGGACTGCCCTGGGTATCGATCGGACTGGCGCTGACCTGGGGGCTCTATGCCTTCTTTCGCAAGACGCTGCCGGTCGGACCGAACCAGGGTTTCTTTCTGGAGGTCCTGCTGCTCAGCGTTCCCGCGCTTGGCTACATCGTCTATCTGGAAGCCACGGGGCAGGGGCATTTCGGTGATACCGGCTGGGGCGACGTAATGTGGCTGATGGCCTGCGGCGTCGTGACCGCCATCCCGCTGATGATCTATGCCAATGGCGCCAAGCTGCTCCGTCTCTCGACCATCGGCATCATGCAATACATCGCCCCGACGATGATCTTCATCATCGCCGTCTTCGTCTTCCATGAACCTTTCGGCACCCCGAAGCTGATCGCCTTCATCCTGATATGGGCGGCGCTGGCGGTTTATTCGACCTCAATGATCATGGAAAGCCGCGCCCGCCGGTCGGAGATGCCCAAACCGGCGGAGTAAGCCGCTATGCATCCTCCGGCCATTCCCGGGCGCCATGCTGCACGAACAGAATGTCGATTTGAGTATCGTGCACGCGGTACGCCACGATATATGGCGTTCCGGGAACGACGAGTTCTCGCGTTCCCTTGATGTCCCCGGGACGTCCAATGAACGGATTGTCCGCCAGGAGCCTAAGAGTCCTTGAATGAATGGCGTTGACGACGCGGGCGGCCGCGCGCGGATTATGCTGTGCGATATAATCGCCTATGCCGGCAAGTTCTCTGAGCGCGCGACGGGTCCATTCGATCCGCACGCGTCAGATCTGGCCATATTTGTTCAGCACGGCTGCAACCTCTTCGGGGCTGGCGAAATCACCACTATCGGCGTCGATGAGACCTTCCTCGACGCCGGCGACCCACTTTTCCTGCGAGGCGAGTGACCTGCCATGGGACAGGGCATCCTCAATGATACGCTCCCGCGTCAACGTCGAGCGTGCGGCCAGCCTGTCAATGCGGCGGCTGAGGTCTTCGGAAATACTGTTCTGGCTGCCCACGGGATTATCGCCTGTCAATGTTCTACCGCGACTTTAACGCGTGAACAGATTCCAATCAATCCGGCCGCTCTATACCGCGTCAAAGCTTGGCGATGATGCCGTCGTCGCCATCGCGGTCCACTTGGCTGGCCCAATGGGCAAGCAGGGCGGGCACGATCTCTTCCGGCTGGTCGATGACGATCGGCTGGACGAGGTGGGCCGTATGGATGAAGCCGGAATCAGCCATATGGCGGATCAGCTTCATCAGCGGATCCCAAAAGCCGCCGATATTGGCGAGCACCATCGGCTTGCGGTGGCGGCCAAGCTGCGCCCAGGTCATGATCTCGACGATCTCTTCCAGCGTACCGATACCGCCGGGCAGGGTGACGAAGGCGTCGGAGCGCTCGAACATCTTGTGCTTGCGGTCGTGCATATCCGGCGTGACGATCAATTCGCTGAGCTGGCCGAGCGAATGGCGCGTGGCCTCCATATCCATCAGGAATTCTGGTATGATGCCGGTAACGCGGCCGCCATGCGAGAGAACGCCGCTCGCGACCGCCCCCATGATGCCCTTGGTGCCGCCGCCATAGACGAGGTTCAGGTGATTCTCGGCGATGGATTTGCCGAGAATGCGGCCGGCATTCATGAAGGATTGGTCACGCCCCGGCTGTGAGCCGCAATAGACGCAGATGGATCGAATCGGGATATTTTTCTCACTCATGGTGCAAAGAGACATCGCACTGCAACAGGCGTCAAGAAAAATGACGGGAAAGGCAGGCATGCAAGCGCGAGGAAAGGTGGCAATGCTTGTGTAAAACACCGGAAATCGTTAGCAATTTTAGGATTGGACTGACGCTTTGTGCGCGTTTCCGAATCCGGGGGCAGGAATACGGAACGTGAGCGCGTGCAGGGTATGGGGGAGCTGTGCTTTTGCGTTCATGTCGAGCGCAGACGGCTTCGGGCCATTTGGAGATGTGCATGATGAAGAACAAGGCCGGCTGGGTGGCCCTTATCGTCCTGGCAATTGCGTCGCTGCTGATGATTTTCGTCGTCATGCCGAATATTCAGGGCAAGAAGGATGGCATCACGGCGCAACAGCCCGCTGAGGACGCATCCAAGCCGGCCGAAACCGCAGCCGATGCAAAAGGTGCGCGTCCGACGGCCGAAGGCGATACGGCCAAGCAGGCGGAAACGCCGGCCGCAGCCACAGCCGAGATAGATACCAATGCCAAGCCGGCCGACGCCCAATCCGCTGAGACCAAGCCAGCCGATGCCCAGACCGCAGACGCAAAACCTGCGGATCCGACAACTGACTGGACCGTGCCCGGCTTCGACGTCCTGCGTGTCGAGCCGGATGGCTCGACCGTCATTGCCGGCCGGGCACAGCCGAATACCAAGATCGAGATCGTCAGTGGAGACATGGTCGTCGGGACGGCCGATGTCGGCGCGACCGGCGATTTCGCTGCGATTTTCGACAAGCCGCTGGCCGCCGGCGACTATCAGTTGACGCTGCGCAGCGTCGGCGAGAACGGTGCCACCAAGTCATCCGAGGAAGTCGCGACCCTATCGATCCCGAAGGACAAGGCTGGCGAACTGCTCGCCATGGTCTCCAAGCCGGGCGAAGCCAGCCGCATCATCACCACGCCGGAAGCTGAGACCGCCAACAAGCCGGCGGATGCGACCGCACAGCCGGCACAGGACGTGGCGAAGGCAGAGCCGAACACCAATGCTGCCGCTGCAACGGCCGAGACAGCCAAGCCGGCGGATACGACCACCAAGCCTGCCGATGCCGCCTCCGCTGCACAAACACCGGCAACGACCGAGGGCGATGCCGCAGCCGTGAAGCCGGCGACACCTGCGGCAGGCACCCCTGCCGCTGTCGCGGTCTCTGCCGTCGAGATCGAAGGCAAGAAAATCTTCGTTGCGGGTAGCGCCAAGGCCGGCGCGCTTGTGCGCATCTATGCCGATGACACGCTGGTCGGCGAGACCAAGGTGGATGAACAGGGCCGTTTTGTCGTCGATGGAACGATCGACCTTGCTGTCGGCAACCATACGATCCGTGCTGACGTGATCGGGGCTGATGGCAACAAGGTCGAAGTGCGGGCCGCGGTGCCATTCGATCGTCCTGCCGGCGAGCAGGTGGCGGCTGTTGCGCAGAGCAATGCGCAAGGGACTGTCGCACCGTTCGATGGCGGCAGCTTCGACGGTTTGCGCCTGGAGGCCGGCAAGGCCCTCGGTCTGCTCAAGGGCCTGTTTGCCGATGGCAAGCTGCCAAGTGTCGAGCAGTTGGCAGCGGCGCGCTCGGCGACCGAGATCGCGCTGAAGTCGCTGGCCGATTTCAAGGTGGCCGATAATCTCGACCAGAGCGTCAAGGAAATGGTTGGCAAGACCTCTAAGTCGGCAGCCGATGCGCTTGTTATGCTGAAGGCACTGCCGCAGGACGCAACCAGTGTTTCCGCTGCTCTCGGCAAGATCGAGGCTGCTGTCGGCTCGGCGCTGATGCCGCGTACCGATGGGACGGGCGGCAATGCGGTCGCGACCGAAACCACGACACCGGCGCCGGCCACGACGACCGACAATGCCACCGCGAAACCGGCTGAGGGGCAGGACGCAAAGCCTGCGCCCGCAACGGAAACCGCGCAGGCACCTGCCGCAGAGTCAACCACGCCCGCAACCCAGCCCGACGATTCCGCAACGGCAACCGACAATAGTGCGGCTGCTGCTACTCCGGCAACGGGGCAGGCAGCGGCTGAGCCGGAAACGGTCCAGCAGGCACCGCTACAGCAGAGCAAGACCTCGGTCATCATCCGTCGTGGTGATACGCTCTGGCAGATTTCCCGCCGTGTCTATGGCGCCGGCGTTCGCTACACGACGATCTACCTCGCCAATGAGGACCAGATCACCAATCCGGACCGCATTCTGCCGGGCCAGATATTCGGCGTGCCGGACAAGGCGATGTCGGAGGAAGAGTCGGAAGAGATGCATCGCAAGCACGTCAAGCATTTGCCGTGACGGCTTTTTGTCCGCCGCTCCATTGCGGCGGATGCCCATGAGACCTATCTGAAACATAAAGAGCGGCGCCTTGAGAAAGGCGCCGCTTTTGGTTGGAATTTGGCTAAGACGGGGACAGACGTGGCAGCGCAGAAAAAAACAGTATCGGCGGATTCAGGCAATCCGCTGCAGACGATCATAAATCTCTGGCCTTACATGTGGCCGAGCGACCGTGCCGATCTCAAGATGCGTGTCGTCTGGGCGACGGTCATCCTGCTGGTCGCCAAGATCGTGCTTTTGCTCGTCCCGTATTTCTTCAAATGGTCGACCGATGCGCTGAACGGCAAGGCCGATCTCGTCGGCGCGCTGCCGGCCGTTTTCACCGGCGCGGTGATGCTGGTACTGGCATACAATCTGGCGCGTCTGTTGCAAGCGGGGCTCAACCAGTTGCGCGATGCGCTTTTTGCCAGCGTCGGCCAGCATGCCGTACGACAACTCGCCTACCGCACCTTCGTGCACATGCATCAGCTTTCGTTGCGCTTCCATCTGGAGCGGCGCACCGGCGGCCTGTCGCGCATCATCGAGCGCGGCACCAAGGGAATCGAGACGATCGTCCGTTTCACCATTCTCAACACGGTACCGACGCTGATCGAGTTCCTGCTGACGGCCGTGATCTTCTGGTGGGGTTACGGGTTCAGCTACCTGCTCATCACCGCTGTCACCGTGGTGATCTATATCTGGTTCACCATCAAGGCGAGCGACTGGCGCATCGGCATCCGCCGTGCCATGAATGACAGCGATACGGACGCCAATACCAAGGCGATCGATTCCCTCCTGAATTTCGAAACCGTCAAATATTTCGGCAATGAAGAGATGGAGGCGAAGCGCTTCGACCAGTCGATGGAGCGTTATGAAAGATCCGCGACCCAGGTGTGGACCTCGCTCGGCTGGCTGAACTTCGGTCAGGCCGTCATCTTCGGCGCCGGCACAGCGATCATGATGGTCATGTCGGCCTTGGCCGTCCAGCGCGGCGAGCAAACGCTCGGCGATTTCGTCTTTATCAACGCCATGCTGATGCAACTCTCCATTCCGTTGAACTTCATCGGCTTCGTCTACCGCGAAATCCGCCAGGGCCTGACGGATATCGAGCAGATGTTCGACCTGCTCGAAGTGCAGGCGGAAGTTACCGACAATCCGGATGCGGTCGATCTGGTGATCGACAGGGGCGCGATTGCCTTCAAGGACGTGCATTTCGCCTATGACCCGGCCCGACCGATCCTCAAGGGCATCACCTTCGAAGTGCCTGCGGGCAAAACCGTTGCCGTCGTCGGTCCCTCCGGTGCCGGCAAGTCTACGTTGTCGCGGTTGCTCTATCGCTTCTACGATGTCCAGGAAGGGGCGATCACCATCGATGGTCAGGATGTGCGCGGCGTGAAGCAGAAATCGCTGCGCGCCGTCATCGGCATGGTGCCGCAGGATACCGTCCTGTTCAACGATACCATCGCCTACAATATCCGCTATGGCCGCATCTCCGCCACGCAGGCGGAAGTGGAGGCCGCGGCCGACATCGCGCAGATCGGCGGCTTCATCAAGAGCCTACCGGAAGGCTATAATGCCATGGTCGGCGAGCGTGGCCTGAAGCTGTCGGGTGGCGAGAAGCAGCGCGTGGCGATTGCCCGGACGGTACTCAAGAGTCCGCCGATCTTGATCCTCGACGAGGCGACATCGGCGCTCGATACCCGCACCGAGCAGGAGATCCAGGCAGCACTTGATATCGTCTCGCAAAACCGCACGACGCTGGTCATCGCACACCGTCTTTCGACTGTCATTCATGCGGATGAAATTATCGTCTTGAAGGATGGCGGCATCGCCGAGCGCGGCACGCATGGGGAACTTATCGACCGCGATGGGCTTTACGCTTCCATGTGGAATCGCCAGCGCGAAGCGACACAGGCCGAGGAAACACTGAAGAAGGTGCGGGAGAGCGACGATCTCGGCGTGGTGATGCGCGGTCCGGCGGCAGTGTGAGGGAGCGTATGCATTAGGCAGTCGGAAAGTCCCGCTTCACTGCGTGTGAATCCGGCTACTGCCCATTGCCTATCCCTGGTGCCTCTACCGCATTGCCCGTCAGGGCAATGCGGTGTACGTGCTGTTGCAAGAAAATTTGGAGAGATGAGTTCATGAGCTTGATCAATACGGTGCGCAACACGCTGGTTCCGGTCCACAAGGAAGGCTATCCCTTCATCGCCGGTTTCTTCGTCGTTTCGCTGGTTCTCGGTTTCCTCTGGGAGCCGCTGATGTGGATCGGCTTCATCCTCACCGCTTGGTGCGCCTATTTCTTCCGTGATCCCGAGCGCATGACCCCGCTGGACGATGATCTGGTCATCAGCCCTGCAGATGGTCGTGTCTCGTCGATCGCGCTGATGACGCCGCCGGAAGAGCTCGGGTTGGGCGACGCGCCGATGCTGCGTATCTCCGTCTTCATGAACGTCTTCAACTGCCATGTGAATCGTGCGCCGATGGGCGGCACGATCCGCCGCATCGCCTATCGCGCCGGCAAGTTCGTCAATGCCGAACTGGACAAGGCAAGCCATGAAAACGAGCGCAACGGCCTTGCGATTGAAACGGCGCACGGCACGATTGGCGTCGTGCAGATTGCCGGTCTGGTCGCTCGCCGCATCGTCTGCTGGTCCCACGAAAGCGATACGTTGCAGCCGGGCGAACGTTTCGGTCTGATCCGCTTCGGGTCCCGGCTTGATGTCTTCCTGCCGGCGGAGGCCGCGCCGCGCGTCAGCCTCGGTCAGACGGCGATCGCCGGTGAAACCGTCCTGGCCGAATTCGGCTCGTCAAAGGGACCGGTCATCAGCCGTCGCGGCTGATACTGCGGCCGTTGAAACAGGAGCAGGAGCACGCCATGGAAACGCCCTTTCCGTCTTTTGAACCGAACGGCCCGAACGACGAGGCGCGGGGACCCCGCCTGCGGGAAATCCCGCTGCGGCTCATTGTGCCCAACCTGATCACCGTACTGGCGATCTGCGCCGGCCTGTCCGGCGTGCGCCTAGCCTTCGAAAACCGGTTCGAGCTTGCCGTGGCCATGGTTCTGGTTGCCGCCTTTCTCGATGGCATTGACGGCCGCGTCGCGCGGTTGATGAAGGCCACGTCGAAGTTCGGCGCGCAGATGGATTCGCTCGCCGATATCGTCAATTTCGGCGTCGCTCCGGCACTGGTGCTCTATGCTTTCGTTCTCGATCAGGCCCGGTCACTTGGCTGGATCGCCGCGCTGATCTACGTGATCGCTGCAGGCCTGCGGCTTGCCCGTTTCAACGTCATGGCGGAGCGTGAGGTCAAGGCCAGCTGGCAGTCGGAATATTTTGTCGGCGTGCCGGCGCCTGCTGGCGCCATGCTGGTGCTGCTACCGATGTATCTCGGTCTTCTGGGCGTGGCGCCGGATCGGCCGATCGCGATCTTCGCTTCAATCTATACGGTCCTCATCGCCTTCCTGCTGGTCAGCCGCCTGCCGGTCTGGTCCGGCAAGTCGGAAAACCGCGTCCGCCGTGACCTCGTCCTGCCGATCATCCTGTTCGTCGTGCTCTACGTCGCGACCCTGATGAGCTTCACCTGGGAAACCATGGTGCTGACAGCCGTCGGCTACCTGATCAGCCTGCCGTTCGGCGCGCGCAAATGGCAGAAAAAATACGGCGACTGGCCGCTGCATCCAGACCATCTGACGACAGCCGAAGATGGCCTGCCGGGCGACAAGAAGTAAGCAATCGATCAAAGCATGAAAAAAGCCGCCGCGGATATCTCGCGGCGGCTTTTTCGTCTCTATGGCTCGAAGGATCAATCCGGCAACCGGTAATCAACGATCCTGTTTTCGCGCACGATAAACAGCTTGCCGGTTTCCGTCTGGTCGGGACCAACGAGCGGCAGCAGCTTGGCGGCGACTTCGGACGGATGCGGCAATGTCGTCGGATCTTCGCCCGGAACCGCCTGTGCCCGCATGGCCGTGCGCGTTGCGCCCGGATCGACCGAAAGGATGCGCAGCGGCAGACGCTGGGTTTCCCCGGCCCAGGTGCGCGCCAGAGCTTCCACGGCGGCCTTGGAGGCGGAGTAGGGACCCCAGAAGGGCTTGCACTTGTGCGCGGCGCTGGAGGACAGGATCAGGGCACGGCCGGCATCGGACAGTTGCAGCAGCGGATCGACCGAGCGGATCAATCGCCAGGTCGCCGTCACGTTGACCGTCATCACCTTCTCGAACACCTTGGCTTCGACATGGCCGATCGGCGAGATGATGCCGAGCACACCTGCATTGGCAACCAGAATGTCGAGCTTGCCCCAACGCTCGTGAATGGCGCCGCCCAGTTTGTCGATCGCAGCCATGTCAGCGAGATCGAAAGGCACCAGCGTCGCCGGCAGTCCGCCCGCCTGTTTGATCGCGTCATCGAGATCCTCAAGGCCGCCGACCGTGCGGGCGCAGGCGATTACCTGTGCACCGGCCTTGGCCAGTTCCAGCGCGGTGAAGTAGCCGATACCACGCGATGCGCCCGTGACCAGTGCAATGCGGCCCTTGAGATCGATCATGTCTGGATGACTCCGAATTTCTGATGCGGCTTGCTGTGCCACACGTTCGGGCTCGGATGCAAGGCAGATGCTGGACGGGAGGATCGTGGCGGATGGACGCAAGGGCCGGTTTTCGGCGCCTTGCGTGTTCGAAAGGCTATCAGCCCTTGCTGGCGAGGACAGAGAGCTTCAGACCGGCCGTCTCGCCATTCTTGTCGAGCAGACGGGTCGGGTAGTCCCCGGTAAAATAGTGATCGGTAAACTGCGGACGAGCTGGATTGCGATCTTCGCCGCCGACAGCACGATAAAGCCCGTCGATCGTCAGAAACTCCAGCGAGTCGGCGCCGATGTACTTCGCCATCGCCTTGATGTCGTTGTACTGGTTGGCCAGCAACTTGTCGGCGTTCGGCGTGTCGATGCCGTAGAAGTCCGGATAGAAGATCATCGGGCTTGCAACACGGATATGAACCTCGGTCGCGCCGGCATCGCGGATCATCTGCACAATCTTGAGCGAGGTGGTGCCGCGAACGATGGAATCGTCGACCAGCACGACGCGCTTGCCTTCGATCATTGCCCGGTTGGCAGAGTGCTTCAGCTTGACGCCGAAGGCGCGGATCTGCTGCGTCGGCTCGATGAAGGTGCGGCCGACATAGTGGTTGCGAATAATGCCGTATTCGAAGGGAATGCCGCTTGCCTGGGCGAAACCGAGCGCTGCCGGCGTTCCGCCATCCGGAACCGGAACGACAACGTCGGCCTCGACAGGCGATTCCTTGGCGAGGTTGATGCCCATGTTCTTGCGGGCGACATAGACGCTCCGGCCGCCGACGACGGAATCGGGGCGGGCGAAATAGACATATTCGAACAGGCAAAGCCTTTCCGGCTGCTGATTGGCCGGCTTGCGCGCATCGATCTGGATCGAGCCATCCGGCTGGGTTTCGCAGATGATGACTTCGCCATTCTCGACATCGCGGATGTATTTCGCGCCGATGATGTCGAGGGCGCAGGTTTCCGAGCAGAAGATCGGCTTGCCGTCGAGTTCGCCCATGACAAGCGGCCGGATGCCGATGGGGTCGCGGGCGGCGATGAGTTTCGTGCGCGTCATTGCGACCATGGCATAACCGCCTTCCATCTGGCGGATGGCATCGATGAAGCGGTCGGCGGTCGAGGAATGGCGGGAGCGGGCGATGAGGTGAAGAACGACTTCGGTATCGGACGTCGACTGACAGATGGCACCGGTGGCGATGATCTGGCGGCGAAGCGTGAGGCCGTTGGTGAAGTTGCCGTTATGGGCAATCGCGATACCGCCGACTTCGAGTTCGGCAAACAGCGGCTGGACGTTGCGCAGCGCCACTTCGCCGGTCGTCGAGTAACGCGTGTGGCCGATCGAAATGGTGCCCGGCAGCTTGGCCAGGATCGCCGGGTCGGTGTAGTGGTCGCCAACGAGGCCCATGCGCTTTTCCGTGTGGAACGCGCCGTCGAAGGTGACGATGCCGGCCGCTTCCTGGCCGCGATGCTGCAGGGCGTGCAGCCCGAGCGCCGTCAGGGTCGCTGCGTCCGGATGTCCAAGGATTCCGAAGACACCGCATTCTTCGTGCAGCGTGTCGCCATCGATCTCGTCGTGAATCTCTGCTGCTCGCAAATGGGTCATCGCTGTTGGCCTTTGTTGTGACGGCTGAAACGCGTTTCGCATATCGTATCAGATTTTCCGTCCTTCAAGTCGATAAGACCTGAGGGTTTCACATATCATCATTGCAAAATGGACAAGGCCCGCCGGAGCGGGCCATGGTGTTTATGGTCGGACTCAGCCGTTTGTGGCTGCGCCATTCGTGGCCGGCGTTTCTTCCGCCGGCGGCTGCGTTGTCGCGCCGCCCGTGCCTTCGTTTTCGCCTTCGCCGGTCGTGTCCTTGCCACGCAGGCGGTCGAGGATCGTCGCATCGGCGTTTTCGGGCAGGAGCGCGATCAGCTTGCCGCCGAGATTGTCGAGCAGCGGCTTGGACTTTGCCGTGGTGACCCAGACTGGCTGCTGCTGCGGAGCAACCAGCCAGTTGAAGAACAGCATGGCGACGACGACGAGCAGAACGCCGCGGGCCGCGCCGAACAGGAAACCGAGCGTGCGGTCCAGCGCACCGATCCGGCTGTCGATGATGAAATCGGCGATCCGCATGGTGATGAAGGAGATGATGATCAGCGCGATGAGGAAGATCACACCGGCCGAGCCGATCATCGCAACCGTGTCGCTGCTGGTATAGCCCTTGGCGAAGGGCAGGAGGTGAGGATAGAGGAAATAGGCGGCAGCGGCAGCGCCGAGCCAGCTTGCGACCGACAGGACTTCCCGGGAAAAGCCGCGGACCATGGCCAAAATGGCCGAGAAAAGCGCGACGCCGAGAACGATACCGTCGAGAATTGTAATGGGCATATTTGTCCTACTCCGAAACCGCCTTGCCACGCAGCGTGTCCATCCGGACCCGAAAGGGACGCTGCACCCCAATCAGATGCGCGACCCGACGCTGATTGTCCGTGGACCATATATCATCAAGCCGCAAGCGTCTTTCGATGGTCCATGACTGAACACTATTTTCACCGGAATTCGTCGATTTTTAACCAACGGTTTCCTCAATCGTCATCGTCTGTCTGCCTCAGCGCACCCTTCGATCCGGCAATACGCGCCACCAGATCCGGCAGGCTTTCCATCTCCGCCCACTTCATACCGGCGCCCTTGGGCAGATCGGCCGAAGCGGATGGCAGGACAGCCTGTGAAAAGCCGAGCTTTTCGGCTTCTTTAAGGCGCTGGGCGGTATGCGCAACCGGCCGGATTGCCCCCGACAGACTGACTTCGCCGAAATAGACGCAATCGGACGGAAGGGCAAGACCGGCAAGCGACGAAACCAGTGCGGAAGCGACGGCAAGGTCGGCCGCCGGCTCGGAAATGCGATATCCACCGGCAATGTTGAGATAGACGTCGTGCTGGCCGAGCCGGACGCCGCAATGGGCCTCCAGCACGGCGAGGATCATCGACAGCCGTGCCGAGTCCCAGCCGACGACGGCGCGGCGCGGTGTGCCGAGCGAGGTCGGCGCCACCAGCGCCTGCACTTCGACCAGCACGGGACGCGTCCCTTCCATGCCGGCAAAGACTGCGGCACCTGGCGATTTCGCGTTGCGCTCGCCGAGAAACAGTTCGGACGGATTGGTGACTTCGCGAAGTCCTCTGTCGGACATTTCGAACACGCCGATCTCGTCGGTCGGGCCGAAACGGTTCTTGACGGTGCGCAGGATGCGGTAGTGATGGCCGCGGTCACCTTCGAAATAGAGCACGGCATCGACCATGTGTTCGACAACGCGCGGTCCGGCGATCTGGCCTTCCTTGGTCACATGGCCCACCAGCACGATGGCGGAACCCGTCTGCTTGGCGAAGCGGATCATCGCCTGCACGCCGGTGCGCACCTGCGTGACTGTGCCCGGCGCAGAATCGACAATATCGCTCCACAGCGTCTGGATCGAGTCGATGATGACGAGATCCGGCCGCTTGCCTTCGCTCAGCGTCGCCAGAATATCCTCGACATTTGTTTCGGCCGCGAGCAGCACGTCGGTGTCGGCAGCCCCCAGCCGCTGGGCGCGCAGGCGAACCTGTGCGACGGCCTCTTCACCCGAGACATAGATGATCCGATGGCGGCGTCGCGACAGGGCGGCAGCGGCCTGCATCAGGACCGTGGATTTGCCGATGCCGGGGTCGCCGCCGATCAGCACGGCCGATCCGCGCACGAAACCGCCGCCGGTGGCGCGGTCGAGTTCGGAAATGCCGGTCGTGATGCGCGGTGCATCCTCGATTTCACCCGACAGCGTGGTCAGCGCGACGGGGCGGCCCTTCTTCGGCGTCTTGCCCGGACCACCACCAATGCCCCCCATCGGGTCTTCCTCGACGATGGTATTCCATTGGCCGCAGCCTTCGCATTTCCCGACCCAGCGGGTGTGAACCGTGCCGCAGTTCTGGCAGATGAATTGTGTCCGGGCTTTCGCCATCAAGTGTCGCTTTCGGGGAAGTGTTTGAAGGATATGTCCTGCCAGCCGTGAAGGAAGCGGACAATGTAGATATGGGATTCTTCGACGCGGAAATAAATGCATCGGTCGCGATATGGCAAGGCCCGCAACTGCTGACGGAGATGATCGCGTGCAACGCCGGTGAAGCCGTTTTGCGCAATCGAATTGATCTTCGAATGGATATCGAGAACGAATGCAGCGGCAGCGTCCGGATTTTGTGCCGCGATATATTTGAAGATTGATCGCAGGTCTGCCCGGGCGGCGCGCGAGAAAACCGGTTTGCGGCTCTTAATCGTCATGCTGCCCGTGCATTATGTCCTGCAGAAGGGCGTCCCCATCCGCATATTCATGAACGCGGCCAGCGGCAATATCATCCTCGCCCTCCTGGATCAGCCTTTTCAACTCCAGAAATCTCGCCTCGTCGCGCTCCAGCAGCCGCAACCCGGCTCGCACCACTTCGCTCGCGTTGTTAAAGCGTCCGCTTGTGACCTGTTGGCTGATGAAGGCGTCGAAATGGTCGCCGATGACGAAGGATTTCTTCGAGTTTGACATGGGAACTCTCCTCACACCAACAATACCATAAGGTAGGAACAGTTCCTACTTTCTTACACCTCGATGTAAGCCCGTTCATGGCGGCTTCCGAGGCTGGTCAGCATTTCGTAGCCGATGGTGCCGCCAGCGCGGGCGACATCATCGACGGCGATGTTGTTGCCGAACAGTTCGATATAGTCGCCGGGGCGGGCGGCATTTTCCGGCAGGTCGGTGACGTCGAACAGGGTCAGGTCCATGGTGACGCGGCCAAGCTGCGGGATTTTCACACCATGCAGGAAACCGTAGGCGCCTCCGGGAGACGCTTGGCGCAATGTGACGCCGCCGCCGGAGAGCGAGCGGTGATAACCATCGGCATATCCCACGGCGGCAATGGCCACACGACTGTCCCGGGTGAACTGCGCCGAGCCGCCATAGCTTCCGGTATCGCCCTTGCGGGCACTGCGGATCACCAGGATGCGGGCTTCCGCCGTGACGACGGGTTTCATCGGGTTCGCCATGTCGTTGACGGCTTCGCCGCCATACACGGCGATACCGGGGCGCGTCAGGTCGAAGTGGAAGTCAGGCCCGAGATGAACACCGCCGGAATTGGCAAGGCTTGATTCGATGCCTTCAAAAGCGGCCGTAACCATCCGGAAAGATTCGAGCTGCCGGCGGTTGAGCGGATGCGACGGGTCGTCGGCGCAGGCAAGGTGGCTCATCACCAGAATGGGTGAAAAGCTTGCCGGCCTGGCCGGATCATTGGCGAGTGTCAGCGCTTCCTCGACCGCCAGGCCCAACCGGTTCATGCCGGTATCGACATGCAGGACGCACGGGTGATCGCCGCGCTCTGACAGCGTCGATATGAAAAAGGCGAGTTGTTCCTCGGAGTTGATGATCGGGATCAGGTCGTTGTCGAAGAACAACCGCTCATTGCCGGACCACATGCCAGCGAGGATATGGATGCGGCCATCTGGGACGATGGGGCGAAGGGCGACCCCTTCCTCTGCGTTTGCAACAAAGAAATCCCGCGCCCCGGCGCGGTAGAGTGTGCTGGCGGCAGGCCCGATGCCGATGCCATAGGCATTCGCCTTAAGGACGGCAGCAGCCCGGGCCTTGCCGGAAAGCTTGTTCATGGCCCGCCAGTTATCGGCAAGCGCACCGAGATCGATCGTCAGGCGATTGGACGCGGCCTCGAAGGCGGCATCAGCGGAAGAGGGATCGTGAAAATGGTCCATGAAAACAGAGATACAGCCAAGCGTAGGGCTCCGCAATCATCTGCACTGCGCAAAGCCCGGCCCTCGTCTTGGTAGGACAACGAGGGGAAGCGGCAGTCCAGCCCAGCTGTCTGCCGCCGCTTGAGCCATCAGCCAAGCGCCGACATGATGACCGGTTCAACTTCCATGAAGCCTTCGTAGATCATCTTCAGCGCCACGAAGAGAATGATCGCCAGACCCAGATAGGAGATCCAGGGGTAGCGGTTGAGAAGCTTGGCGATGAACGAGGCGGCGATGCCCATCAGTGCGATTGAAACGGCGAGCCCGAGGACCAGGATGTTCGGATGCTCGCGCGCCGCACCGGCAACCGCCAGCACATTGTCGAGCGACATGGAAACGTCGGCGATAACGATCTGCAGAGCGGCCTGCTTCAGTGTCTTGCGCGCCGCGCCGGCACCAACCACGCCGTCCTTGTCGATGTCCTCGCCGGTCAGGGATTCGAGCCCGGCATTTTCCTCGTGGGCGGCGGTGCGCAGTTCACGCCACATCTTCCAGCAGACCCACAGCAGCAGAATGCCACCGACGAGCAGGAGGCCGAGAATCTGCAGCAACTGGGTCGCCAGCAGAGCGAAGATGATACGAAGGACTGTGGCAGCGGCGATACCGATCAGGATCGCCTTCGCGCGCTGCTCCTTGGGAAGGCCGGCTGCAGCAAGGCCGATGACGATGGCGTTGTCGCCCGCAAGGACAAGATCGATCGCAAGGACCTGAAGCAGCGCAACAAAAGCTTCCATGAACGGATTTCCTCATAGGGGGATGGAGCCGCGACTGAGGTGCCGCGGCGAAGTGCCAGTTTTCTATTCGACTATCCGGAAGAATGCGGATTTGCAACACGACATGACTGAGGTTTGGCAAACCTGCATGCCAACCGATCAATGTTCCTCGTATTGCGTGAAACTCGAATCGGCGAGATCCGCGAAACGGGTAAATTCCGCCTGGAAGGCGAGCTTGACGGTTCCGGTCGGTCCGTGACGCTGCTTGGCGATGATCACGTCCGCGGTGCCCTTCACCTTCTCGAACTGCATCTTCCACTCTTCGTATTTCGGGTCGAACTCGTCGCGCGGCTCCAGGTTTTTCACGTAGTATTCCTCACGGAAGACGAAGAGCACGACGTCGGCGTCCTGCTCGATCGAGCCGGATTCACGAAGGTCGGAGAGCTGCGGCCGCTTGTCCTCGCGGCTTTCCACCTGACGGGAGAGCTGTGAGAGCGCTATGATCGGAACGTTGAGTTCCTTGCCGAGCGCCTTCAGGCCGGTGGTGATCTGGGTAATTTCCTGGACGCGGTTGTCGCTGGATTTGCCGGAGCCGGTCATCAGCTGGATATAGTCCACCACGAGGCAATCGAGGCCGCGCTGGCGCTTGAGACGGCGGGCACGGGCCGAAAGCTGGGCGATCGAGATACCACCGGTCTGGTCGATGAACAGCGGCACCTTCTGCATGGTCTGGGAAAAGCCGACCAGCTTTTCGAATTCCTGTTCGGAGATATCGCCGCGACGGATTTTCGACGACGAGACTTCCGTCTGCTCGGACATGATACGGGTGGCGAGCTGTTCAGACGACATTTCGAGCGAATAGAACCCGACCACGCCGCCGTTCTTGGCCTTGAAGGACCCGTCCGCCTGCACCTCGGACTCATAGGCCGCCGCGATGTTCCAAGCAATGTTGGTCACCAACGAGGTCTTGCCCATGCCCGGGCGTCCGGCGAGGACGATCAAGTCGGAGCGCTGCAGGCCGCCCATGCGCGCATCGAGCGAGACGATACCGGTCGAAATGCCGGACAGATTGCCGTCGCGCTCGAATGCCTGGCCCGCCATGTCGACGGCCTGTGCCACGGCATCGTTGAACGACTGGAAGCCGCCGTCATAGCGGCCGGTCTCGGCCAGTTCGAAGAGACGACGTTCGGCATCCTCGATCTGGCTTTGAGGTGGCATGTCGAGCGGCGCATCATAGGCGATGTTGACCATGTCCTCGCCGATTGTGATCAGCGAACGGCGCAGCGCGAGATCGTAGATCGCGCGGCCGTAGTCTTCGGCGTTGATGATCGATACGGCTTCGGCGGCGAGGCGGGCGAGATACTGGGCGACCGTCATGTCGCCGACCTTTTCGTCCACCTTCAGAAATGTCTTGATGGTGACCGGATTGGCGGTCTTTCCCATGCGGATGATGTCGCCGGCCACTTCGAAAATCTTGCGATGCAGCGGTTCCATCAGATGCACGGGCTTCAGGAAGTCCGAGACGCGGTAGAAGGCATCGTTGTTGACGAGGATCGCACCGAGCAGCGCCTGTTCGGCCTCAAGGTTGTTCGGGGCTTCGCGATATTGCGCTTCCGTCTGGTCCTTGGCGATGGGGGCAAGTCTGCGCGCGATCTCGTTCATGGCGTTCCGTCTCTGTCTCTGGCTGTGGCATCCTGTGCGGTCCGCGACGGCGGGGGTCAAGAGCATCGCATCAATGACTGTCGATGGATCGCGTCTTGCAGCCTGCCGTCACCGTTGTTCACAGGGCCTGCTGCAATAACACGGATATTCCGGCAATGCAGGCATTAACTGTTGACCGGTTTTCCGTTCGAATCGTGTTGTGGCCTGTATGCCCCATCATACCCGTCCGTCTTTCTGCCGTTGACATGAATTTTGCCGATATCG
Source organism: Rhizobium sp. Leaf453 (assembly GCF_001425605.1). Lineage (GTDB taxonomy): Bacteria > Pseudomonadota > Alphaproteobacteria > Rhizobiales > Rhizobiaceae > Pararhizobium. The sequence goes on from NZ_LMRG01000029.1 coordinate 158,758, forward strand.
CGTCTGCCGGGTTGAAAACGGCTTTGGCGGCCGCTAGATAGGGTCAAAATAATTAGCATGCTACTAATATGAAAAAGGTACGAAATGTTCGACTCGGCCGTCAATCGTCAGTTGTTCGATGCGCTGTTTTCGGTGAATCGCAAGCTGCGGGCGCTGTTCGATGCGCGGGTGAAGGAGAGGGGGCTGACCTTGTCACGCGCTCGTGCCCTTTTTGCGCTTTCCAAACGGGACGGCCTCAATCAGCGCGAACTGGCCGAGGAGCTCGGTATCGAGACGCCGACCATCGTACGCCTGCTGGATGGCATGGAAAAACAGGGTTTTATCGAGCGTCGGATCGAGGCGAGCGATCGGCGCGCCAAGCAGATCCACATGACCGAGCGGGGGCGGGGCATTGCCGATGAAATCGACAAGCTGGCCTGCGAGATCCGCCAACAGGTGCTTGATGGCGTCGATGCGAAAGACAAGGCGACAGCCTTGCAGGTCGTCAGTATGATGGCCGGAAATATCCTCGTCATTACCAGGGATTGACCGGGAGATGAGCGCCGCGGTTCAAGAGAGGGAGATAGACCACAGCGAAAGCGACGCGGCGTCTGTCGTTGTCGCGCCACCCGTGGCTGCTCCACCACCGCCAGCGTCGATGAGCCCAGGGAGAGCGGCTGTCTACATGGCTTCCTCGGTCCTTCTGTTTCTCACGCAGGGCCTCGGCATGAACCTGCTCAATGCCAACATTTACCAGCTGCAGGGATCGTTGTCGGCGACGACGACGGAGATCGCCTGGCTGTCGGCGGCCTACATGGCGCCGTACGCCTCCATGTCGATCGCGCTGTTCAAAATCCGCTCGCAATACGGCCTGCGACGGTTCGCCGAACTCAGCATCATCTGCTTCGTAATCGCATCGATCCTCAACCTGTTCGTTTCGGATCTGCATTCGGCAACCGTCGTCCGGTTCCTGAGCGGCATGGCGGCGGCTCCGCTGTCGACGCTCGGCTTCCTCTACATGCTCGAAGCCTTCCCGCCGGCTCGAAAACTGTCCGTGGGACTGAGCCTCGCGCTTCTGAACACGACGCTGTCGGCGCCGATCGCCCGCATCATCTCGCCGCCGCTGATGCAGCTGGGCGGTTGGCACGCACTCTATACATTCGAGATGGGACTGGCGTTGATCGCCCTGCCTGTCGTCTATTTGCTGCCACTGACAGCGCCGCCGCGCGCCAAGGTGATCCAGAAGATGGATATCTTGAGCTATCTGCTTCTGGCGATCGGTTTCGGCTGTCTCGCGGTTTTCCTGACGCTCGGCAGACTTTATTGGTGGTTCGAAGCGCCATGGCTTGGCTTGCTGCTGGCCGGTTCGATCGCCTCCCTGACCGTCATGGTGGTCCTCGAACTGCCGCGAAAGATGCCGCTTCTCGACATGCGCTGGCTGTTCACCCGCGAGAACATGCACATGGCTGGCGTGCTGCTGCTGTTCCGCGTCGTGAGCTCGGAGCAGACGACGACCGCCGCGAATTTCTACATGCAGCTCGGTCTGCTCAACGATCAGACCCAGACGATGTATTCGATCATCCTGCTCGCATCCATCGCTGGTGGGCTGGTCTGCACCGTCCTGATGATGACGCGCTATGTGGAAACGGCCCATGTACTGGCCTTGCTGCTGATCGCCGGCGGTGCATGGCTCGATAGCCAGTCCACCAGCCTGACGCGGCCGGAGCAGATGTATCTGAGCCAGGCCATGGTCGCCGCCGGTGCCGCCATGTTCCTGCCGCCGGTCATGTCCAAGGGGTTCGCCGCCGTGCTCGCCAAGGGCGTGCCCTTCATCGTCAATTTCCTGGTGATCTTCCTCTTCACCCAGAGCATCGGCGCCCTCCTGGCTCAAGCCGCGCTTGGAAGTTTCGTCACGATCCGCGAGAAGTTCCATTCGAACGTACTCGTCGAGCATATCCTGCTCACCAATCCCTTCGTCGCCCAGCGCGTTTCCCAGCTCTCCGGCGCCTATGGCAAGGTCATTACCGACAAGTCGCTGCTAAACGCCGAGGGGCTGCAATTGCTTGGCCAGCAGGTGACGCGCGAGGCCAATATCCTTGCCTATAACGATGCCTTCCTCGTCATTTTCATCGCATCCTCCATCGGTCTCGCTCTGCTGCTCGGGCATCTCGCCTGGGCAAGACTGATCCGGCCTTGGGTAACGGCGCCAGCCGTTGCCACCTCCTCCTGACAGGTTTTCCCATGCTGAAGTCTCTTCGCTCCCCCGCAACCATTCTCACGCTCCTGGCTGGCCTGACCGGCGTGCTGCTTGTTCTCTATGCCTGGCGATTGCCGCCCTTCGCGACCACGGTGGAAATGACCGATAATGCCTATGTCCGCGGTTATGTGACGATCGTCAGCCCGCAGCTTTCTGGCTATGTCTTGAGGGTCGAGGTCAAGGATTACGAGGCTGTCAAGGCAGGGCAGGTGCTCGTCCGGATCGATGACCGCATCTATGCCCAGAAACTGGCCCAGGCGAAGGGAGCGCTCGATACGCAGAAGGCGTCGCTGGCCAATTCTCATCAGCAGGAATTGTCGGCAAAAGCGAGCATCGCCGCGAGCGAAGCCCAGCGCGACAGTGCCACGGCGACTTACATACGGGCAACGCAGGCCTGGGAGCGTATCCAGCCGCTGGCGGAAAAGGGCATAGCCACCTCGGTCGACGTCGATACCGCGCGGGCAACGCTCGAGCAGGCTAAGGCGGGTGTCGATCAGGCGACAGCCACGATCGAGGTGTCGCGCCAGAACCTTGCGACCACGATCGGTTCGCGGGCAGGATTGGAAGCAGCCGTGCGAAGCGCGGAGGCCGCCGTGGAACTGGCGCAGATTGATCTCGACAACACGACGATCACAGCGCCGCAAGACGGTAAGCTCGGCGAAGTTGGCGCGCGGCTCGGCCAATATGTCACGGCTGGCACGCAGTTGCTGGCAATCGTGCCGAAGGATGTCTGGATCATCGCCAATTTCAAGGAAACCCAGCTGGACGGCATGAAGATCGGTCAGCCGGTCGTCTTCACCGTCGATGCGCTGAGCAAGGCGAAACTGAGAGGGCACGTCGAACGCTTCTCGCCCGCTGCCGGCTCGGAGTTCAGCGTCATCCGCGCCGACAATGCGACGGGGAATTTCACCAAGGTCGCGCAGCGGGTCGGTGTGCGCGTGTCGATTGATCCGGATCAGCCGCTGGCGGATGCGCTGGTGCCGGGCATGTCGGTTGAAGTCAGCATCGACAAGGCTGCGGAACCGCAGACGGCGCAATAATTTCAAGCTCGAAATGCAAGAAAGCCCGCGACGATGTCGCGGGCTTTCTTGTCTTGAAGAGCAAAAAGACTTATTCGTCTTCGCCGTCGAATTCAGCTTCCGGGTTGAAGAAGTCTTCCGGCTTCAGGGCATCTTCGTCAACGCCGTAGATGGCGTCGGCCGAGGTCAGGCTTTCGCCCTTGAGCTGGCGTTCTGCTTCATCAGCCGAACGGGCAACGTTCATCTGAACCTTGATTTCGACTTCCGAGTGCAGGTGCAGGACGACGTCGTGCAGGCCGATGGTCTTGATCGGGTTGTTCAGGTCGACCTGGTTGCGGCCGATGTTGAAGCCTTCCGCAGCCAGAACGTCAACGATATCGCGGGCAGCGACCGAACCGTAGAGCTGACCGGTTTCGCCGGCCGAACGGACGACGATGAAGGACTTGCCGTCGAGCTTTTCGGCAACCGACTGGGCTTCCGACTTGCGCTCGAGGTTACGGGCTTCGAGCGTTGCGCGCTCGGATTCGAAACGCTTCTTGTTGGCATCGTTGGCGCGCAGAGCCTTGCCGAGCGGCAGCAGGTAGTTGCGGGCAAAGCCGTCGCGAACCTTGACGGTTTCGCCCATCTGGCCGAGCTTGGCAACGCGTTCGAGAAGAATGACTTGCATTGTCTTGATCCTTTCAGGTGTTAGTTCAGAGGTCTTTTGTTTCAGTTTCAGAGGTTTTCCCTGCCGGCGACAGCGCGATGGCACGCCGCGTGTCCATCAGACCCGACAGGAGAAAGAAGAAAGCCGGTATCGTGAAGATGAAAACCGACAGATAACCAAGCCACAGCACCGGAAGCCGCCAGGACTTGCCGCGCGTCCGGAAATGGAAGACGGCGAAACCGGCAAGCAGGAAGCCCGCGCCGAAGGTGCCGCAGATGAGCCCGCCGACCGTCGCCAGCGTGCCGCCCGTAAAGGCGAGGATGAGGCCGGCGAGAAAGGCGAATATGGAGAACCGGTGCATGCGCAGCGTCGAGGGCATGTCCTCGCGCGGACGCAGGTTCTTTCCCGACAATTGGACAACGCGATTGGCGATGTAATAGGCCGCAAACAGGATCATTACCCACAGCGTGCCGAACATCATCGGCCAGCCGATATGAAAGGCCGACTTGATCTGTGCGATGACGTCCGGGCTGAGGTCATATGCCGGATCTTGAGCCTTCATCGCGACCACGACCTGATCGACCACGACGCTGGCAAGACTATCGTCATAGCCGGTCACTGCGCCGATGATGAAGGCTGCGACCGTTACCATCAGGACCAATTGGCTGAGGATATCGGACAGGGGGTACCAGGCCAGCGCATCAGCCGGACCGCCGAGTTCCGACGCCGGACGCGCCAGATTGGCGACATGGCTGAGCCAGGCGGCGGGCGCGAGCAGCAGGATGACGAGAAACAGGGCGCCGAGTGGCGAAGAGAAGATGGCAAGGCCAAGGCCGGCGACAACAACGGCTGCGGCTGCGGCGGCATTGCCCCAGCCGAGGCCGGCAATGAGGATGGGCAGCGCTGCGGCCGCGACAAGGAAGATTGCAAGAAACGACTGCGCGTTCGCGCCGAGCAGAAGCAGGGCGACGGTCACGCCGGCGAGGGCGCCGGTCAGCAGCGATGTTGCATTCAGTATCTTCACGGTCGCTGTCCTGCTTTTCAAGCAGTTAGAGGCGTTTCCTTGTGGAAGGAACCAAGCCCCAACATGGGTTTTAGCGCAACTGCGCCGGTGTTTCCGATCCGCGCCCAACGCGAAAGGGAGAAGGTGAGGCGATGCCGGAGCATTCGCCTTACCTTGAGTCAGCTTCCGTTGAGTCAGAAACTCAACGGAGAGTCATGTGTTTCATATTGCATATGCCTTTCCCTGGAGCGTGCTCCAAGGGGACATGCAATTAAGCCATGACGTAGGGCAGGAGGCCGAGGAAGCGGGCGCGCTTGATGGCCTGGGCCAGTTCGCGCTGCTTCTTCTGGGAAACTGCCGTGATACGCGAAGGAACGATCTTGCCGCGCTCGGAAATGTAGCGCTGCAGCAGACGGATGTCCTTGTAGTCGATCTTCGGAGCGTTGGCACCGGAGAAGGGGCAGGTCTTGCGACGACGGTGGAACGGGCGGCGTGCCGGAGCGGACAGTGTATCAGCCATGGTCTTTTCTCCTTATGCCCGGTCTTCGCGCGGACGGCGCGGACGGTCTTCACGGTCGCCACGCGGCGGGCGGTCGCCGAATTCGCGGCGCGGGCCACGATCGTCGCCATCGCGGCGCGGACGGTCGTCGCGGTCGCGCTTCTGCATCATGGCGGACGGGCCGTCTTCATGCTTCTCGACAGCGATGGTCATGTAACGAAGGATGTCTTCGTTGATGCGCATCTGACGCTCGACTTCGTGAACGGCCGGTGCCGGAGCATCGATGTCCATCAGAACGTAGTGAGCCTTGCGGTTCTTGTTGATGCGGTACGTCAGGGACTTGAGGCCCCAGTTTTCGACGCGCCCGACCTTACCGCCGTTAGCTTCCAGTACACCCTTGTACTGTTCGACGAGAGCGTCGACCTGCTGAGCGGAAATATCCTGCCGGGCAAGGAATACATGTTCATAAAGAGCCATGAGGCTTTGCCTTTCTTGCGTTAATCGTCACCCGGAAATCGGCGGCTAAGCCTCAACGACTGTTCAAGTGGCTGCGAGCAGCCGGCAAGAAAGTGTTGTTTCGAGACGGTCGAGAGCGGAGACACGGGAGGCTGGACCCCTCTAGGTCCGGACAGGTCTCTTAAGGGAAACCGGCCCTCCGTTCAGCCACCAGCCAGAAGACCGGGTGTTGCGAACAGCGCGCTTATACGCATTTTCGGCCAGGAAGCAAGGGGCGGCGGGAAATTTTGGTAAGGTCCCATCCTGTGCGGGTCATCTCATTGACAGGTCGATGATCTCCCTTTCCCGGTTCAGGCAACATGTGTGGCCACGCGCGAAAAATCGCCGTGGTTTTCAAAGAGCAGTTCGGCCGGGACACATCGAGTGCCTCAGGTAATAGTAGTAGGTGACACGCGATGTGCCCCGTTTCGATGTCTTTTGCCGCGCTTCTCAGGTTCTTCTCCGCCTCTCGTTTGACGGAGAGGCCTCCAATGCCCCGGCCCGCTGCTTATCCGCAGGGCCTTTCAATCTGGCGGGGTTCAGCCCTGGACCCTTGGACGGCAGAACCGTCCGGCGGCGTGAGCCGCCCGCGGCGTGGCTACCCGGCACGCCCGGTTCATTCGCGAACCGGAGGAGAACCGCCTTTCACGCGGCCCCGGAAACCTGACGCGCGTTCCGCCAGACCACCCGGGCACCGGCCCCGCCTCGCCGGCAACGCAAACCGGTGTATCCGTGACGGGACGAGTGGATTGTGGCACGGGTGATGGGGGCGGGGATGAACGGGGAAGAATTTTGGCCGGGAACGGTAGAGGTGGGCCTTGGATTTCATCGAGCTTGTTGTCGGCCGAACTGCCCGCGCGTCTGCAGATCTGCCACCGAAGTCGTACAGCCTGCGCATTAGCAGGCCCCGCCTCGCGGAGGCTTTTCATCCGTTGAATTTACCTGCGGCCAATAAAGCCGTGATCGCGTGCCAATGTCCCCGTCGCGGCATTCACAGTTTCACAACGCAGGCGGCGGCGATGGGAAATACCTTGGCAGTGTGCGTCGCAGTCATGACAGTGAAACCGTGAGTTAATCTTGTTGACTTGAGATTGCATGTCTTTATTTTTGCACGCGGATACGGGTCTTGCTGCAAGAAAGAGCAAGAAAATTTGTGAATTGCTTGGTGCTCATTTCCTAAGCGCCGATTTCATTTTTTCGAAAATATAATGGAAGCCAGGAGGTTGGGCTGTGGCAGGGATATCGATTTGGAAAAATCAGACCATTATTCCATCGGGAGCGACGGTCGCGTCTTTTAGAGATGGAAAGCTTTTCATCCTCGGCGAGGATAGCGATAGCGTAATACATGGATCTATCTTTGACGTTCGTGTGACGCAAACGCAGGCCGTCGATGTGAGTGGGCTGATCTACGATAACTTCTCGTGGCAGAATCCGATCGCTCGAAAATCCTACAATGGCAGCGTGGGAGTGGCCTATTCACTCGATTTCGAGCCCGGTGATCGTGATATCTATTTCCGCTACTGGGGGTCCGATGGTTACGGCAACGGCAGCAGCATCGAGTTCGTATTCTCAAGTGCAGACGAAGCCCTCAGCGACCTGCTGCTGGATGGCGGCATCTGGGGCAATTCAGCCGATGTTATCGTCGCATATAGTCTGACGGTCGGCGATGACCCATCCCAGGCCTGGCTTTCGCTCGCGGACTTTTCCGGCGAGACGGACTGGAAATTCAGGGTAGACAGTTCCGCAACCGAAACTGCGAGCAGCGTTAAAATCGCCTTCGTGGGGTCGGGAGATATCGCCGTTGTCTGGCAGGCGTTCGATCCCGGCACTCTCGTCCGGACAATCAAGTTTACTATCGTGGATGAAGACGGGACGGCTGTCTCTGCCGAACGTATCATCGGCAATACCGGTAATCCGGCATTTCCGACCATTACTGCGCTTGCCAATGGCAATGCGGTGATAGCATGGCAGGACGTTTCGGCGCAGAAGATGTATTATCAGGTGGTCGGCGCTGACGGTAACGATGTGACCGTCCTGCGGTCTGTCGATGATGCCTTCGGCATCGTGCCGAAACTCGTCGCAACGCCGGATGGCGGCTTTGTCCTGGCATGGTCGAGTTACGCAGGAACGGAAGGCGATGGCTCGCCGGACGGCGATGTGGTCATCCAGATGTTCGATGCATCCGGTAGTTTCGTCTCCGACTTCGAGATCGACAGGCCCGGCGACCAGAGCCTGTCGGATTTGACCGTAACCGAAGATGGCCGCATCGTCGTCGTCTACAATACGGAAACCGGCGACTCGACGGACACATTCCAGGATGCCTTCATGATCCTTGACCCGCGTGGGCGGGCGATTACCGGCGACGAAGGCAACAATGTCATCGTCGGCGGCCTGGGGGCGAGTGTCATCAGCGGCCTCGAAGGCGACGACCAGCTATACGGGATGAATTCGGCCGACACCCTGATTGGCGGCGACGGTAATGATCGGCTCGACGGCGGCACCGGCAATGACGTCATGGTCGGCGGGAATGGAGACGATACCTATTACGTCGATGGCTCCACGGAATTCGTGGTCGAGGTTGCCAATGGCGGCGCCGACCGCGTGTTCGCCTCGGTGAGCTTCGGGCTGGCGGGAACGCATGTCGAGAACCTGACGCTGACGGGAACCTCGAACATCAATGCCACCGGTAACAGCCTTGCCAATATCATCAACGGCAATGCCGGCAACAATATCATCGATGGCGGAACCGGCATCGACGTGATGTCCGGTGGAAAGGGCAATGACGTCTACATCATCGACCGGACCGGTGACACGGTGACCGAGACGACCGGTAATGGCACAGATCGGATCGAATCCTCGGTCAATTATTCGCTGGCGGGGATCCATGTCGAAAACCTAACCCTGACGGGAGCCCTGAATATCCAGGGTACCGGCAACAGCCTCGATAACGCCGTCGTGGGTAACGCTGCGAACAACGTGCTCGATGGTGCCGGGGGCAATGACAAACTGAAAGGGGCAGCGGGCGCCGACACGCTGACGGGAGGCACAGGAACCGACCAGTTCATCTTCACCAGCCTGTCCGAGTCGACCGTCGCCTCAAGCGGCCGTGACCTGATCCTCGATTTCGCACGCACCCAGGGCGATCGCGTCAATCTCAGCGTCATAGACGCCAACACGGCGCTGGCGGGCGATCAGGCGTTCACATTCGTCGGCGCGGCGTCATTCAGCAACAAGGCGGGCGAACTGCGTTACGCCGTCAGTGGTGGCGACACGTTTATCGAGGGCGATGTCGATGGCAACGGGACAGCGGATTTTTCGATCGTTCTCGACCGTAGCCTCGCCATGGTAGGGGCGGACTTCGTCCTCTGAGCGCTTGCCCGGTCGCGGGGCGGCGGAGGTTGTTCGCCGCCGGACTTAATCGCGTCCGGCACGACTGATCATCCGGCCATCACGCCGGCCGGGCAAGACGGTTCGGTCGCATGTCGCTGGCCGAGGTGGCGCGAAATGTGTCCGCCGGGGCAGGGCGGCCGACATGGAAGCCTTGAACCTGATCGATGCGGAATTCCCGCATCAACTTCAGCTGGTCCTCCGTCTCGACACCCTCGACCAGGATCTTGTGGCCGCGGTTGCGGACGAGGCCGATGATATCCTGCAGCATGGCCTTGCCGCGCGGGCTGCTGGTGTCATGCAGGAAGGAACGGTCGATCTTGACCGTGTCGAAGTCGATCAGGCGCAGCCAGGAAAGGCCGGCAAAGCCCGTGCCGAAATCATCGAGCCAGATCCGGATGCCGAGCGTCTTCAGATCGCTGATGCAGCGCAGGATGTCCGAGTGCATCTCCATTTCCAGGCCTTCGGTGATTTCGAAGGCAAGCCGGTTTCCGGCAACCTGCGTTTCGCCGAGGATGGCGGCGACGGATGCGGCAAAGCCCGGTGTCCTCAACTGGATCGGCGAAACGTTGACGCTGACGACCTTGACCTGGTTGTCCGCGAGCAATTCGCGGCATGCGGTCCGGATTGCCCATCGGCCGAGTTCGAGGATCGCGCCGGTGCGCTCGGCAATCGGAATGAACAGGCCGGGGGTGACCGGCGTGCCGTCAAGCATGCGCAGACGCATCAGCGCCTCGAAGGCTTCCAGCTTGCCGGTCGCGGCGTTCTGGATCGGCTGATAGACGAGCGAGACGAGGTTTTGCGCGATCGCGATCTTCAGGATCGCGGCGATGTTTTCGCTCTCATCGCTCGTCTGCGGATCGTTCGGATCGAACAGCTTGGCACAGTTGCGGCCGCTTGCCTTGGCGCTGTAAAGCGCCCGGTCTGCGTCGTTGATGATCTTCTCGAGCTTCGAGCCGGCATTGCTGCGGGTATAGGCAGCGCCGACGCTGACGGTGACGATCGAGACGCCATCGCGGCGCTGTTCGTGGATCAACTCCATCTCGTAGACCGTTCGGCAGATCAGGTTGGCAAGTGCCGCTACCTGTTCCTGCGAGTCCAGTTGGGCAATGACGATAAACTCTTCGCCGCCGAAACGGCCGATCGTGCCGTTGTAGGGCTGGATCGCCTTCTTCAGGGCATTCGAGACGAGAACAAGGCAGCGATCGCCTTCCTGATGGCCATAGCAGTCGTTGTAACGCTTGAAGAAATCGACGTCGATCAGGATGGCGGCAAAGTTGCTGCCGGATTTTTGCCAGTCGTTCCAGTAATCGCGCAGCCGCTGATCGACGGCGCGACGATTGTCGAGGCCGGTCAGTGGATCGGTATTGGACAAGCGCAGAAGCGCGTCACCGCGATCGGAGGCTTCTTTCTGTTGGTAGCGGGCTTCGAGCGCATTGAGGAAGACGTTGTAGCGCTCGCGGTTGAGCTTCCAGTTGATATAGGAACTGAACAGCAGGCAGGAGATGCAGAAGGCGCCGAAGGTCATCTTGTAGTAGAGGGCTTCCGGCGGGAAGGTTTGCAGGGCCGCCAGGAACATCACCGCGATGATTCCGGATCCGATCAGCGACAGGCGGAACCGGAAGCTGAAGAAGAGGTTGACGCTGAGCATGAAGATCGCGCCGAAGACCATGTAATAGGACATGGTGAGCGTGTCCGTCGTCATCAGCGCCGTCGGCAGCCAGCCGCCATAGGCGCAGACGAGTGCGAGCGTGCATACCCGGTCGATCGCGTCGGCGCTGGCACCGCGGTAGATCTGCACTTCCATCAGCAGCAGCATGATCGCGGAAATGATGAAGCGGGCGGCGATGGTGTAGGCAGAAACATCCCCGATCAGCAGAATGTCCGTGAGCGAGAACAAGAGATAGATCGTGACCGAAATCCACAACCCGCGGCGGGTGTCCTGCCGGCGCGCAGCTTCGCCTTCCGCAGCGTAGAGCCTGCGCAGCTCCTCGGAGGAGAGCTTTTGCGGCTCGCTGTGAAGATCGATCTCAACGACGTCAGCCAATGTGTGCTTCATGCACTGTATCCGTTACTTGCCCGGTCTTTCGAGCCTGAGTTCTTTCCGGTTCGGCGTTGCCCATGCACAGACGCGCTTTCTGATCGGGGCTGCCTATCAGGAAAGCGCAGTGTTCTGGAGCAGATTAAGGGAACTGCATTAAGTTTGTCTGAATTCGGGGCTATCAGCGTTTACCCCCTGTCCCATATAAACCGATGGTTTCAGGCGTGATTAACCATGTCGCGCGATAGTCGCGATTCCGTGCTAGAGATAATTACAATTTTAAGCATACTGTTAAGTGCGTTTTAACGGATGGTTTCAGCAGTGACCCAAGCACAGATTGTTTTCGACGGCGAAAGCCTGATCACCCCCAAGGCCATTAACAGTGAACTGGCATCGGCTCGGGCCGAGCTGCATTATGATCAGGTCGCCACGGGCAAGGCGGAGCTGGCCATCATTCTTCGAATCGCCCAGCAGCAGATTCAGGAAGACATCGAACCCGCAAAGATTATCCATCGGCTGATCGGCTCGCTGAACGAGATGCGCGCCAAGTATCACCCTAATGTCTGGCAGGAACTGATCCCGATTGTTCAGAACCATCCGGTCGCCGATTATTTCCACGAGGACCCGTTCACGCGCTGGTCGTTCGTCAAGCCGCGCGGCTATTCCGGCGACGCCCATCTGATCGACTTTATCTACGGTCATGAGAGCGTTGCAGAGGAGGTGGCGAATGCCTCGCCGCTCGGTCGCACGCTTTTTGAATATACCCGGAATTCGCCATCGCCGGTTGCGGTGCGCGAGCGCCGGGACCTGTTGACCAAGCATGTCGATGCCATCGCGGCCGAGAAGGGGCCGGGTACCGAAATCCTGACGGTCGCCGCCGGCCATCTGCGCGAGGCCGATCGTTCGGTGGCCTTGGAGAATGGCAGCATCAAGCGCTGGGTGGCGCTGGATCAGGACCCGCAGAGCGTCGGCTCCATGACCCGCGATTTCAAGGGCACCTGCATCGAGGCGATCGACGGTTCCGTGCGCGGGCTGTTGACCAAGGCCCACAAGATCGGCACGTTCGACTTTATCTATGCGGCCGGTCTCTATGACTATCTTGCCGACAAAGTGGCGATCAAGCTGACGCAGACCTGCCTCGACATGCTGAAGCCGAACGGTTCTTTCCTGTTCGCCAACTTCTCCCGCGATGTCGCCGATGACGGTTACATGGAGACGTTCATGAACTGGGCGCTGCTGCTGCGCTCAGAAGTCGATATGTGGAACATCATCCATGCCAGCGCGCCGAAGGAGCAGTTCTCGGCGACCGTCGAGTTCGGTGCCAACGGCAATATCGTCTACGGCATGATCCGCAAGCTGTCCTGACATTGCCACGGATTACAATGAAAAGGCCGCGCTCCGGAAGGGCGCGGCCTTTTCGTTTCATGTCGCCGAAGAGGGCTGTCAGATCGGCGCGGGATACATCTTGTGCAGCTTTGCGATGCCAGCCAGCACGTCGGCCGACAGCGTGACGTCCTTGGCGCCGATATCAGTCTTCAACTGCTCCATTGTGGTTGCGCCGATGATGACCGAGGTCATGAACGGCCGCGTCAGGCTGAAGGCAAGCTGCATCTGGGCAAGGTCGAGGCCGTAGGTCTCGGCGAGCGCCGCGTAGGCAGCGACAGCCGGTTCCTGGTGTTCGGTATAGCGGCCGCCGAGGTCGCCATTGATCGTCAGGCGCGACCCTTTCGGCCGCGCACCATTCAGGTATTTCCCCGACAGCAGTCCGGCTGCCAGCGGCGAATAGGCGAGCAGGCCGACATTTTCGTGGTGGCTCACTTCGGCGAGGTCGAGATCGAAGGAGCGATAGAGGAAATTGTATTCGTTCTGGATCGAAGCGATGCGCGGCAGGCCGTGCTTTTCGGCAAGCGCCAGCATGGTCATCGTGCCCCAGGCAGTGTCATTGCACAGGCCGACATGGCGAACCTTGCCTTCCTTGACGAAGGCGGCGAGTGTTTCGTGGATGGCCAGCAGATCGTCGCGCGTGGCATTTGTATCCTGACGGGAGGGGTCGTAGGTCCAGGATTGACGGAAATGATAATGTCCCCGGTTGGGCCAATGCATCTGGTAGAGGTCGATGTAGTCGGTCTGCAGCCGCTTCAGGCTGATGTCCAGCGCTTCGCGCATCGTTTTCGGGCTGGCCGGCGAGCCATTGCGAATATAGGGGCGGCCCGGACCGGTGACCTTCGTGGCGACGATGATGTCTTCCCGCTTGCCGCTCGCCTTCAGCCAGGTGCCGATATAGTCCTCCGTCAGGCCACGCGTCTCCGGGCCGGCCGGCGTGACAGGGTAGAGTTCTGCGGTGTCGAAGAAGTTGATGCCCTGGTCGACGGCATAGTTCATCTGCCCATGGGCTTCGGCTTCGGAGTTCTGCGTTCCCCAGGTCATGGTTCCCAGGCAGATTTCGGAAACCTGGATACCGGTTCTGCCGAGTGTCTTGTATTTCATGTGCGGTGCGTGCCTCAAATTGGTTCGGCGGCGAATGTAGAGGCTGGTTGCTGCGGCGCAAGGGCAAAGCATGCCGCCGTTCACAAACAGCTATCAGACGGGCTGAAGCCTTGACTTGCAGTGCAGGAATGTGAATGGAAAGGAAAATATCGCCTGCCAGCATTATTTTGACAGTGCGCCGGACATTATAACTGCGCGTCTCATCGCGCAAGACGAGAGGGACCAACCTCATGGCCATCGCTTTCACATTTCCAGGACAGGGCAGTCAGGCGCTCGGCATGGGCAAGGATCTGGCGGATGCCTTCCCGGAGGCTGCTGCCGTCTTTGCCGAAGTCGACGACGCGCTCGGCGAAAAGCTTTCCGACATCATGTGGAACGGTCCGGAAGAAACGCTAACGTTGACGGCCAACGCACAGCCGGCGCTGATGGCGGTGTCCATCGCTGCGCTGCGGGTGCTGGAGGCAAAGGGGCTGGACCTGAAGTCCAAGGTTTCCTATGTCGCCGGCCACTCGCTGGGCGAGTATTCGGCGCTTTGTGCTGCCGGTACCTTCTCTTTGGCCGATACGGCACGGCTGTTGCGCATTCGTGGCAATGCGATGCAGGCTGCGGTGCCGGTCGGCATGGGTGCGATGGCGGCGATCATCGGCTTGGAACATGCCGACGTCGATTCTGTCTGCAAGGAAGCGTCGGTGCTCGGTTCCTGCCAGATCGCCAATGACAATGGCGGTGGCCAGTTGGTTATTTCCGGCGAAAAGGCGGCGGTCGAAAAGGCTGCGGCGCTCGCCACGGAAAAGGGCGCCAAGCGCGCCATCCTGCTGCCGGTGTCCGCTCCCTTCCATTCGTCGTTGATGGCGCCCGCCGCCGATGCCATGCATGCCGCTTTGGCAAAGGTGACCAAGCACAATCCCGTTATACCGCTGATCGCCAACGTCCGCGCACTTCCCGTAACCGACGCGGTCGAAATCGCCAGCCTGCTTGTCGAGCAGGTCACAGGCCAGGTCCGCTGGCGCGAAACCGTCGAATGGTTCGCAGCCAACGATGTCACGACACTCTATGAAGTGGGATCCGGCAAGGTTCTGACCGGACTGGCCCGCCGCATCGACAAGACGGTGACCGGTATCGCGATCAATTCGCCCGCCGATATCGACGCCGCGCTGCAGACCCTGCTTGCCTGAATTTATTGCGAATAGCGAAGAGCGAATAGAAAGCTGCCGCTGCTATTGCTCTTCATCTATTCGCGCCTCCCTATTCGCTATTTGCTCTAAAAAGAGGAAACAACCATGTTCGATCTGTCCGGCCGCAAGGCTCTCGTTACCGGCGCTTCCGGTGGTATCGGCGAGGAAATCGCCCGCATCCTGCACGCGCAGGGCGCCATTGTCGGTTTGCACGGCACCCGCGTCGAAAAGCTCGAGGAACTTGGCAATTCGCTCGGTGATCGCGTTCACCTGTTCCCGGCAAACCTTGCCGATCGCGCCGCCGTCAAGGCGCTGGGCGAAAAGGCAGAGGCCGATCTCGGCGGCGTCGATATCCTCGTCAACAATGCCGGCATCACCAAGGATGGCCTGTTCGTGCGCATGAGCGACGAGGACTGGGATGCCGTTCTCGAAGTCAACCTCACCTCGGTCTTCCGGCTGACGCGCGAACTGACCCATCCGATGATGCGCCGTCGCCATGGCCGCATCATCAACATCACGTCGATCGTCGGGGTGACCGGAAATCCGGGCCAAGCCAATTATTGTGCCTCGAAGGCTGGCATGATCGGCTTTTCCAAGTCGCTGGCGCAGGAAATCGCCACACGCAACGTCACGGTCAACTGTGTCGCTCCGGGCTTCATCGAAAGCGCCATGACCGGCAAGCTGAACGACAAGCAGAAGGACGCCATCATGGGCGCCATTCCGATGAAGCGCATGGGTACAGGCGGCGAAGTGGCGGCCGCAGTCGCTTATCTCGCGTCCAACGAGGCTGCCTACGTCACTGGCCAGACCATTCATGTCAACGGCGGCATGGCAATGATCTGACCGGCGTCAAACGCCTGCGCCGCCGCGATTCCGGGTCAATCGGAGGAGCGGGGCGCAAATACCGGGATTTGCGTGTTGACCAAGCCATTCCCGGCCATTTTCGGACTTTGCGACGGACTTAAACCGTGTTAATCGGGCCATGACTGTGCGCAGTCGATCGGATGATATGAGGTTCACGCAGGCTTTTGGCGCGTGGTTGACCGCTCTTCCGGTTGAACGAATTGCCTGCCGGATCGTCTTGATCTGTCAGGCGTTAATAGGGTACCGATGTCAGAACGGCATCGTTGAGAAAAACAAAGGTCGAGGAATCCGACATGAGCGACGTAGCAGAACGCGTAAAGAAAATTGTTATTGATCATCTTGGCGTCGATGCCGAAAAGGTTTCGGAAGGCGCAAGCTTCATCGACGACCTGGGCGCGGACTCGCTCGACACCGTCGAACTGGTCATGGCATTCGAAGAAGAGTTCGGCGTCGAGATCCCTGACGATGCAGCGGACTCGATCCTGACGGTCGGCGACGCTGTCAAGTTCATCGAAAAGGCACAGGCCTGATATAAGGCGGTGCAGGGCGGGGCGCGTTTGCGACCCGCCTCTTTCGTCCCGTCGCGGGGCACGCTTTCCTTTGGAAGGCAAAAGCGTGACAAGGAAAGCCGGCTAGGGCTTCCGTACCTGAGATCACGCGGTATTCGCATCACGGAAATGGATGTACGGATCCGGTTCATGCGCGAGGTCCGATCCAGTTCCGACTAACTGGCAGGGTGGATCACGGGTTATGAGACGTGTCGTTATCACCGGTACCGGCATGGTATCTCCCTTGGGTTGCGGGACCGAGGTTTCCTGGTCGCGACTCATTGCCGGAGAAAACGCAGCCCGCAAGGTTACCGAATTCGAAGTCGAGGACTTGCCTGCGAAGATTGCCTGCCGCATTCCGTTCGGCGATGGCACAAACGGCACCTACAGTCCCGATAGCTGGATGGAACTGAAGGAACAGCGCAAGGTCGATCCCTTCATCATCTACGCTGTTGCCGCTGCCGACATGGCGCTGGCGGATGCCGACTGGCATCCCAAGTCCGACGAAGACCAGATCGCGACCGGCGTCCTGATCGGTTCGGGCATCGGTGGCCTCGAAGGCATTGTCGAGGGCGGCTACACGCTGCGCGACAAGGGCCCGCGCCGCGTTTCGCCCTTCTTCATTCCCGGCCGTCTGATCAATCTTGCTTCCGGGCAGGTCTCCATCCGTCACAAGCTGCGCGGCCCGAACCATTCGGTCGTGACCGCCTGTTCCACCGGCGCGCATGCCATCGGTGATGCAAGCCGCCTGATCGCGCTCGGCGATGCCGACGTCATGGTCGCGGGCGGTACGGAATCTCCGATCTCGCGCATCGCGCTGGCCGGCTTTGCCGCCTGCAAGGCTCTTTCGACGCAGCACAACGACGATCCGACCAAGGCATCGCGCCCCTACGACAAGGACCGCGACGGTTTCGTCATGGGCGAGGGCGCTGGCGTGGTGGTTCTGGAAGAGCTGGAACACGCTTTGGCGCGCGGCGCCAAGATCTACGCCGAAGTGGTCGGCTACGGGCTGTCCGGCGATGCCTTCCACATCACCGCTCCGGCTGAGGATGGCGATGGTGCGTATCGTTGCATGCAGATGGCGCTGAAGCGCGCCGGTCTCTCCGCTGCCGATATCGATTATGTAAATGCGCACGGCACATCGACCATGGCCGACACGATCGAACTCGGCGCTGTCGAGCGGGTGCTGGGCGAGCATGCCGGCAAGGTTTCGATGTCATCGACGAAATCGGCGATCGGTCACCTGCTCGGTGCGGCCGGCGCGGTCGAGGCGATTTTCTGCGCCCTGGCGATCCGCGACAATGTTGCGCCGCCGACCCTCAATCTGGACAATCCTTCGACGGAAACGAAGATCGACCTGGTTCCGCACGTGGCGCGCAAGCGCCAGATCGACGTGGCCCTGTCGAATTCCTTCGGCTTCGGCGGTACGAACGCCTCCCTCGTTCTGCGCCGTTACGGCTGACACAGGCGATGCGGGGCCGCCAAACTGGCGGTTCGCCCGCATTCTGTTGCGCCCGGCGTATGACTATTTGCGGCAGCTATCCAGTTTTTGCCGCATTGCTCGGTTCAAACGTGCTGGAAGGACGATTGCGACCTTGAAAACGGATTCGGTGGGGCCGATTTCCGTTCACGCTGACACAAGGCCGGCAGGGCAAGATTGCTATCGTCGCTATGAAATGATTCTCTTTCCTGTTTCTCTTCTGGAGTTCGCATCAGGGATCGAGACGTGCATGATGCGGACTCCAGGATCAGGACGATCGTGAACGACGTAAACGACAACAGCGCAGCGCCATTCGGCCGCAATGAGGCCAGTGGCCCGATCATTCCGAAATCGGCGAGCGAAGCCCTTCGCCCAGAAAAAGTGCCGCAACCGCCCAAGCGTTCCCGCAAGGCGAAGAGTCAGGTCGTCATTTTCCTGAATTTCGTGATGACCGTCATTGTCTGCCTGACGATTGCCGCTGCTGGCACGGTCTATTACGCGATGACCGCCTATGAAGACAAAGGTCCGCTGGCGGCCAACACGAATTTCATTGTGCGCAACGGCGCCGGTATCCAGGAAATCGCCAGCAGCCTCGAGCGCAACAATATCGTCTCGGACGGACGCGTATTCCGCTTCATGTCGGAAGCCTACCTGGATGACAATGATACGCTGAAGGCCGGTGAATACGAGATCAAGGCCGGCTCTTCGATGCAGGAGATCATGCAACTCCTGAAATCCGGTAAGTCCATTCTCTATTCCGTTTCTCTTCCCGAAGGGCTGACCGTCAAGCAGATGTTCACCAAGCTGAGCGTCGACCCGGTTCTGGAGGGAGACTTGCCGTCCACCCTGCCGGCGGAAGGGACGCTGCGCCCCGACACCTACAAGTTTTCCCGCGGGACGAAGCGGGCGGAAATCGTCGCGCAGATGACGCAGGCGCAGAAGGCACTGGTCGACCAGATCTGGGACAAGCGCGATCCGGACCTGCCGATCGCCAACCGCGAAGAATTCGTCACGCTCGCATCGATCGTCGAGAAGGAAACGGGTATTGCCGACGAACGCTCGCGTGTCGCTTCCGTGTTTATCAACCGGCTTGAAAAGGGCATGCGCCTGCAGTCGGATCCGACGATCATCTACGGGATTTTCGGTGGCGACGGGAAGCCTGCTGACCGGCCGATCCTGAAATCGGACCTCGACAAGCAGACGCCGTACAACACCTATCTCATCAAGGGCCTGCCGCCGACGCCAATTGCCAATCCGGGCCGCGCGGCGCTGGAGGCGGTCGCCAATCCGTCACGGACCTCCGATCTCTATTTCGTTGCTGACGGAACGGGTGGCCATGTGTTCGCAACGACACTCGACGAGCACAACACCAACGTCCGGCGTTGGCGCAAGCTGGAAGCCGAAAAGGCCGCAGCAGCCGCCAAGACGGACGAAGCGGCTCCGGCTCAGGAATAAAAAGCCTTTCTGCTTGTGGATGATACGGCTCCGCTACGCTTGACCCTTGCGGTCGAGTGTGCCGGAGCCGTACACATTCCAGCACCAATTCAAAGTTCGGCAGGTGACCAGCGTCAGCGACGCCCGCCCGCGAGACCCGAGGAGACACGATGCCGTTGCAATCCATGACAGGATTTGCCCGTCGCGAGGGAACGTCCGGGCGTTATCGTTGGGCGTGGGAACTGCGTTCGGTCAACGGCAAGGGGCTTGACCTGCGCCTGCGCCTGCCGACGGGCACCGAGCATCTGGAGACGGATGTGCGCAGGCTGATCGCCGAGAGTTTTTCGCGCGGCAATATGCAGGTCAATCTCAGTGTCAGCACGAGCGAAGCGGGCGTCGAGACCGTCGTCAACCAAGGCGCTCTGGCGGCTGTCCTGTCGCTGCGCGAGCAGTTGCGCGACGTCATCGATCCGGCGCCGCTGCGCCTCGATACACTGCTGTCGATCCGCGGCATCGTCGATTTCCGTGAACCGGAAGAGCAGGAAGGCGAGCGTGCCGCGCGGGACGCCGATCTCCTGTCCGGCCTGCATCTGGCGCTCGCGGACATGACGACCATGCGCCAGGCCGAGGGCGAGGCTCTGCGCAAGGTTCTCCTGGAGCAGATCGAAACCATCGAGATGCTGACGCGCCAGATCGAGGCGGATCCCTCGCGCAGTGTCCAGTCGATCAGCGTTCGCCTGGCCGGCCAGGTCGCTATCATTCTCGAAGGAGCCGCCACAAGTATCGATCAGGATCGCCTGTACGGCGAGGTTGCGCTGCTGGCCGCAAAGGCCGATATCCGTGAGGAACTCGATCGCCTGCGCACGCACGTGACCGCGGCCCGCGACCTTCTGCGCAAGGGCGGTCCCGTCGGTCGCAAACTCGATTTCCTTTCCCAGGAATTTAACCGCGAATCGAATACGATCTGTTCGAAGTCCAATGCCGCGTCGGTAACAGCCGCCGGCATCGAGTTGAAGGTCGTCATCGATCAGTTCCGTGAACAGGTCCAAAATCTGGAGTGACCATGAGCCCCGCCAGCAAAACCTCTACCAAAGCCATCCAGCGCCGCGGCCTGATGCTGGTGATCTCCTCGCCATCCGGCGCAGGCAAGTCGACGATCGCCCGCAATCTGCTGGAATCCGACCCGCATATGAGTATTTCCGTCAGCGTGACGACGCGCAAGCGTCGCCCGAGCGAGATCGAGGGGCGTCACTACTTCTTCAAGTCGATCCGCGAATTCGAGGGCCTGCGCCAGACGGATGCGCTGCTCGAATGGGCCGAGGTTCACGGGAATTTCTACGGAACGCCGCGTGACGCTGTCGAGGCGGCAATGTCCGAAGGTCAGGACATGCTGTTCGATATCGACTGGCAGGGCGCCCAGCAGTTGCAGGAGAAGATGGGCGGCGATGTCGTGTCGATCTTCATCCTGCCGCCGACCATGGCCGAACTACAATCGCGCCTGCATCGCCGCGCCGAGGACACCGAAGAGGTGATCGCCACGCGTCTGGCCAATTCGCGTTCGGAAATCGAGCACTGGCTGGAATACGACTACATCGTCGTCAACGAAGACCTCGACAGCGCCTTCGCCTCCGTCAAGGCGATCGTGGAGGCCGAGCGCCTGCGCCGTGACCGTCGTCCCGGTCTGTTCGAATTCGTCAACGGCCTGCTGACCGAGACGCCGAAGCTCTAATGATCGGTATCGCTCGAGGCGTTGTCTTCAAGCGATACGTCACCGTTACAAGCAGTTGGCCAAACGGCAGAATTCTTCCACGGAGAGCGTTTCCGCGCGACGCTGAGGATCGATGTCGGCCTTGGCGAGCAGGGCTTCGCCGCCGATCGATTTGACACTCTGGCGCAGCATCTTGCGGCGCTGGCCGAAGGCGGCCATTGTCACTTTTTCCAGGTTTTCGGCGGAGCAGGGGATCGGGTTTGCGATCGGCTCCAGATGCACCACGGACGACGTCACCTTCGGTGGCGGCGAGAAGGCCTGTGGCGGTACGTCGAAGGCCATGCGGGCGTCGGTGCGCCAGCCGCAGAGAACGCCCAGGCGACCGTAGTGATTGTCGTCTTCGCGCGCCACGATCCGAAGTCCTACCTCACGCTGGAACATCAGCGTCAGCGACTGGTAGAAGGGTGGCCACGCCTTCGGCAGGAGCCAGTTGACCAGCAATTGCGTGCCGACATTGTAGGGCAGGTTGGCGATGATCTTCACCGGGCCTTCGATGCCGAGATCCTCGAATGGGGTCTTCAGCGCGTCGCCCTCGATCACCTCGAGACGGCCGGGATAGAAATCACCGATTTCCGCCAATGCCGGCAGGCAGCGGGAATCACGCTCGACGGCGACGACCTTCTTGGCGCCGAGGGAAAGAATGGCCCGGGTGAGACCGCCCGGACCGGGACCGACCTCGATCACCGTCACACCCTCAAGTGGCCCGGCGGTGCGGGCGATTTTCTGGGTGAGGTTCAGGTCCAGCAGAAAGTTCTGGCCAAGCGCTTTCTTCGCGTCGAGGCCATGCCTGGAAATGACATCGCGCAGCGGCGGCAGTCCGTCGATCGCCGCCATCAGCGTTTACCTTCCGCTGCATTGTCGGCAAGTTGCCGCGCCATGCGGAGCGCTGCCAGCAAGCTGTCGGCGCGGGCAATGCCCTTGCCGGCCAGGCTGAAGGCCGTACCATGGTCCGGCGAGGTGCGGATGAAGGGCAGGCCGAGCGTGACGTTGACGCTGTCGTCGAAGCCGAGCGCCTTGGCGGGGATCAGGGCCTGGTCGTGATACATGCAAATGGCCACATCGTAGGTCGCGCGGGCGCGGTCGTGGAACATGGTGTCGGCGGGCAGGGGGCCGGCAATATCGACGCCCTCCGCCTTCAAACGGTCGATGACCGGCTTGATGATCGCATCATCTTCATGACCAAGCGCACCACCTTCACCGGCATGCGGATTGAGGCCCGCAACCGCGACACGCGGTGACGGCAGGCCGAACCGGGCCTTGAGGTCGGCGACGGTGATCGCGCAGGTTCGGTAGATCAGGTCGCCGGTCAGTTGGTCGGGAACGTACTTGAGCGGAATATGGATCGTAACCGGCACTGCCATCAGCTTCGGCCCGGCCAACATCATGACAGGCAGCAGCGGCTTGCCGGTCGCCCGTTCGCCAATATCAGCGAGAAATTCGGTATGGCCGGGAAACTGGAAGCCGGCATCGTAGAGGACGGACTTAGCGATCGGATTGGTGACAACGGCGGACGTCTCGCCCGCCATCGTCAACTGGACAGCCATTTCGATGGCGCCCGTGATCGCGCCGGCGTTGGCCGAGTTCGGGATACCGGTGGAAACATTGGCTGCGCAGGTGACTGGCAGGACAGGCAGAGCGTCGTCAAATGTCGAGACGGCGTGATCACAGTCGGTTTCGCGAACAGGTACATCAAGCCCCAACAGCCGGGCACGCTCCGAGAGTGCGCTGGGATCACCGAGGAAAATGAAGGGCGGGACCTGCAAGTCCCGCCTGTCGACCCACGCTGCAAGGGTGATGTCGAGGCCAATGCCGGCGGGATCACCCATGGTCAGGGCGAGCGGCCTGTCGCGTGTCGGGTTCATGGAAGAAGGCTACTTTTCGACGATCTGCGCCCGCTTGCGCAGTTCTTCCATATAGCGCTTGCTGTTCGGATCTTCGCCTTCCTGCTTCTTGCCGATATCCTCGGCCCGGAAGACGATTTCAGCGGCGACGTCGTCATTCACTTCGCGCTTCTTGCAGATCGCGAGATATTCGACACCGCGTTCGGTCACGCGCGTTCCGGTCGTGTTGCCGTCACCGGCCTTTTCGATCAGCGGTTTCCAATCGGTCGGAAGTTCCTGTGCCATGACACGGCCGAGATTGCGGATCGAGACATCGCGCATCGTCGCGGCGAAAACCTTGGCCTGTTCACAGCCCGGATATTTCGAGCGCGATGCATTGGCTTCCGCCTGACGCTTGCCAATGATGGCGTTGCGCTTAGACGCCGGCACCACGAAGATCACCTGCTGCAGGAAATATTCTGTCGTCACTGGCTTGGTGCCGCCGTTCTCCTGCATCCGGCGGACAAGCTCCTCGTTCGAGAGGCGGCCGCCGCCGCCGCCGCTGCCATATCGACCGTTGACGAGGCGCGGCCAGCTCATGGCGATCGCAACATAGGCCTTGAAGTGATCGAGACCGACGCCAGCACGGTCGAGAACCTGTGAAAGCTGGGCGACCGTCATCTTGTTGCCGCTGGCAAAACGTCCGACTGCTGCATCCACATCCGTCGTGCTGACGGACGCGCCGACCCTCAGGATTTCGTCCCGCTTCAGAGCTTCGTCGATCAACTGTTCGCGGGCCACACCGGCACCACCGCCTTGCCGCTGCAGGCGCATGAAGGCGGTTCTCTTGGCCACGTCGCCGGATGTGATGGCCGTGCCATTGACGACCGCGACGACCTTGCTGGCTGCCAGCACGGCCGGCGCCGAAGACAATGCAATGCCACAGGCAAGGACCATTGCCGCAACAGCACGCGTGATCGAGAGTTTCCCGCCCATTCCCTATCCTTTTCATTCTCCTCGAACGCAGAGGGTTCGCAGGCCATGATCTTTGCCAAGCGCAGTCATCCTGCACATTTCAGTGCAGGATGCATAATACATGCGGCCGAACAATGACAAGACCCGCCGATCATCACAAGGAAGCGCATTGCGACGATCAGGCGCTACGTTTCAGCTCGCAACGGGTTTCAAACGGACCGGATCAGTTCAGTCCATCAAATTCAGTATCACCGACGTTGATATCGCCCAGCGTTCGGAAGCTGATGCGCGCACCGATCGACCAGTCGTTGGCGACCGACTGATCGGTGTCGCGTTCTTCCTTGTAGACGAGCGAGAAGATCGTGTCCCGGTCGTCATAGGTGAGGCCGACACCGTTGCGGGTGATGATATTGCTGTTCAGGTCGTAGGTAACGGAGCCGAACACGGACCAGTAATCTGCGAACTTGTAGGCGGCCGCCGTCTGGATTTCATCCTGATCGCTGGTGGACCCGTAGAGCGGTTGTGCCTGAATGCTGGTGTAGGTGACCGCCGTCTGCCAGAAAATCCCCTGGTAACCGACCGTCGCATCCGCACGGCGCAGATCGAAATTGCTCTCGTCGAGGCGACCGCTGAGGCTTGCTGTCAGACCGGATGGGGCATCGATGCCGACCATCGCCACATAGTCCGAACTGTCCGTCTCAAGTCCCGAATTTGCGCCCGCCTTGACCAGGTCGTCCGTGGCGAAGGAATTCAGGCCGCCGAGATGGAAGGACTGGCCAGCAATGGCCCGCAGTGCATAACCGTTGCCCAGCGCTCCGGTGTAGCGGAAGCCGAGATTGGCACGCGTGCCTCCTTCAATGCGGTCGTATCCGGAGAATTTGTCGCGATCGAACAGGTTGGTTGCGTCAAACACGAAGCTCTGCGCGTCTTCGTTTGGCAAGGCACCCGCATATTCTTCGTCTGGCCGGGTGAAGACCTGGGCGATCGGCTCAAGGATATGGCTGCTGTATTGCGTCGTCAGCAGGATCGGATAGCGGGCATCGATGCCGGCCGTCAGCATAGACCGGGTGGCACCGTCATCATCATAATAGCTGCCTGTATAGTTGGCCGGGTCGTTCATCGAGGTGCCAATCGCATCGCCGCGCGCGGCAAAGATCGGCGTCAGGGACAGGCCGCCCGGAACGATGAAGTTGCGCTTCCATTCGATGTCGGCGCTCAGGCGATGATATGTGCCTTCCAGTCCGCGGTAACGGAAAACGTCGGGGCCTGGTACGCTGATACGGAACTCGTCCTCGCGATTGCGCTTGACGTTGGTCAAATTGATATTCGCAGTCAATTCGCCGCCCAGAACCGGATCCGGATGCGTATAGGAATAGTCGAGGACCTGTGCGACCGGCTGCTTGTTTTCAGCAAGGCTGCCGGGATCGGCGTCCTGAATATCGAAATAGAAGGCGCGGGCATCGAAGTAATTCCGCTTGCCAAGACCAGTCAGGTAAGCCTGGTTGGTCAGCGTCGTGCCATCGAAGGTCGACAGTTCGTAGGTCTTGGCAAAGTTGTTGTCGCTCTGCACGAGAACATCCCAGCCGAACGTCCAGCGCGGGTTGATCTCGAACTTGGCGCGCGACGCGATCATGCCGCGAACGGTTTCCTCGGCGTCCACCGTGCCGCTGGTGAAGCCGTCGCGATTCATCTGGCTGATGCCGGCCATGCTCAGGATGTGTTCGCCATTTTCAAAACGCTGGCGGAACTCGCCCTCAAGCAGGAAGCCCTGACGTGTCAAACCCGTCGCGGTGACGGTTGCATCCATGTAGGGCGAAATAGCCCAGTAGTAGGGGATGCTGACACCGGCGCCAAGCTTCTGCGCATATTTGAACTTCGGAAACAGGAAACCGCTCTTGCGCTTCACTGTCTGGTCCGGAACTTCGAGAACGGGCAGGTAGAGGATCGGCTTGCCGAAGAGCTCGAACCTGGCGTTTTCCATACGAACGGTGTGGGTTCGGCCGTTCTGGACGATGCGCTGCGCTTTGACGTGCCACAGCGAGCGATGGTCCGGATTGGTCGCGCAGGGCGTGCAGGCTGTATAGACAGCCTGATTGAGAATCATTTCTTCGCCGTTGCGACGCTCGGCGGTGACGGCGGCGAGCTTGGTCAGGTCCGTCGTTTCGAGGCGCATGGTTTCGATGAAACCATCGGCAAAATTGTCGGTCACGTCCATCTGGTCGGCGTAGACGCGGTTTCCACCCGGTTCGATCAGCTCGATGTCACCAGTCGCAATGATGCGCCCGGTCTTCTGGCTGTATTCGACCTGCTTGGCGACCATCTGGTAGCCGCCGTAATTGATCTGGACGGCGCCGCGCACGATCACGCGCTCAGCGTCCTTATTATAGACGAGCTCGTTTGCCGACAGAAGCATCTTGGCATCTTCGGGAAGCGAGGGATTGAACGAATCGATACTGGTATCCTGCGCCCACGCGGACGTGAGCGGAGTAAACGCCTGGAACGCAACGCCTGAAAGCAGAATGGCCGTCAGCAGCCTGATATGTTTGCGGTTGCCTGCCGCCACTAGCCATCCTCCTCATGCAATAGAATCGTCGAGCCCAGCGCCATCGCTACAACAACTGGCAACCAGGCTGCAACGAACGGAGGCACAATGCCGCTGCTCCCGAATGCTTTTACAAGCACGGTGACGACATAAAGCACGAAGCCCGACAGGATTCCACCGAGAATTACCGGTCTCGATTGGTTAAACCGGCTAAATTTCAAAGACACGCTTGCAGCGATCAGGGTCATTGCGACCAGAAGCAGTGGAAGCGAAAGCATGGAGTGGAATTGGGTTTCCATTCCGTTGGTCGGGAAGCCGAAGGATTTCGCTACTTCAATCTTCCGTCGCAAATCGAAAAACTGAATGGAATCAGCCTTTGATAGCGTTTCCTGAACGAATTCAGGCTTGAGATGCGTGGGCAGCCGTGCCGTTTCGAGGCGCTTGGGCAACTGACCGTTGCGTGTTTCCGTAACACCATTAAGCAGCCAGTAACCATCTTCGAGTTTTGCCGTCGCGGCATCCTGTCTCGAAACGATCGTGCCGAGTGGATCGAAATGGATCACGGTCACATTGACCAGTGTCTTACCCTCATCCTGAACGGACCGCGCGCCGATGATCGTGTCGTCATCCCCATAGATCTGGCGAAGCCAGGGAATGGAAATCGCCGACTTGGCGGACGAAGAGCTTCCCCAGGACGCTTCCAGGGCTTCGGCCTGTTTGGTGCCCCACGCGGCGATCGGGTTGAGTGCGGCAACGGCAAGGAGCCCGAAGAGGAAGGCACCTATAACGAAGGGCTGCAGGAACTGCCAGACGGAAATGCCAGCAGCCCGTGTCACGACCAATTCGTAACGACGGTTCAGGGAGATCAACGAGGCCATTCCGGAAAACAGCGCGACGAACGGTACGGTCTGCTGCAGGATCGTCGGAATGCGGAACGTCGTCATCAGCAGCGCCCCGGTGATCGAATAGTGCGGCAATTGCGACATCCGGTTGGACAATTCGCTGAAGTCGATGATGAAAATCAGCGAGAAGATGCCCGCGAGGAACCAGAAGGTGGTGATCGCGTAGCGCCTGAAGAAATAGCGTCCGAGTGTCGTGAACATCATGGGGCCGGGTTTCCGTCTGAGGCGGAGGCCGGCTTGGTCAGGCGCAGGCGAACGAGGATTTCGTTGACCTTCTGTTCCCAGGTGAGCGGAATTTCCAACCGCTTGTTGCCCATCAACTGGCGGATGGAGAGATATCCGGTCAAAACCGGGATCAGGTACATGATCGGAATGAAGACGCGCGATTCCTCGGCGCTGTTGGCGGCGTAAAACGTCGTCCAACGGATGAAGAGACAGGTCAAAAGCGCCGTGATCATCGGATGCATGCGCGCCTCGCGGTGCGAGCGCGCATCGCTGCTGACGACAAGTGCGATCAGCGCGAACAGCAGCGGGTAAACCCATTCGGTCAGCCTGCGGTGCAGTTCCGCCTCGAACGACATCGGATTGCGCTCGTATACGGGGTCTTTCGGATCCGGATTGAACAGGAAGGGCAGATCACGGTCCTTTGCGCGGATCGTGGCCTCGCCGGCAGCCTTGGTCATATCCGTCAGGTCGAAGGCGTAGCTGTCGAACTTGATGATCGAGACATTGCCGTCCGGCAGCTTGCGATGGACTTCGCCGTCCTTCATCACCAATGCCGTGCCATTCTCGTCCACGGCGCCTTCACGGGCATAATAGACGAGTTCGTAAGCCGGATCCCGCGAATCGGCCACGAAGATTCCATGCAGTACGCCACCATTCCGACGCGATGCGACCTGCACATAGAGCCCGTCCGCGACCTTGCGGAACGTGTTTTCCTGCACGACCGAGGACAACAGATCGGCATGCGCGGTCGCGATCATCTTGCGCACCGCCATGCGGGAATAGGGCTCGACGAAATTGTCGACGGCAAAGGACGTGATGCTGAGCGCGATGCCGATATAGAGGACCGGGCGGATGATCGTCATGCGCGATGCGCCGGCAGCGTTCAGAACCGTCAGTTCCGAATCGGAATTCATCGCAGTCAGTGTCTGCGCAACGCCGATCACCAGCGCGAAGGGGAGAATGAGCGGAATGATCGACGGCAGGATGAGGGTTGCGAGCTTCAGAAAGGCGAAAATCGACTGGCCGCTATCCGTGACCAGATTGACGCTCGAGAGAGCCTGCGTCGTCCAGACGATGGCCATCAGCGGCAGAAGCGTGGCGAGGAATGCCCCCGATGCCCGCCTCAAAATATAGCGCTCGATGAGTTTCATGCCTGGTCCTGGCTCGACTTCCTGTCCGGTGCCCAGCCCACAACGATCCGCATGCATCCCGTCGGACGGCGTGTTCCTATCGCGCTGTATGAACCGGTTTGCAAGTTTTTCACGATAACCAAATTGTAAAAGGGCAGGACTAAAGCTCGGCAAAGAATGATAATTAACAGCATGTAAACATGTGGCTGCGTCTTGCCAAGGCCATCAAAACCAACAAGGGTGCGCAGACCTGTTTCCGGGCTTGCGGGGGATGGCGAATGTTTGCCACTGTAACCGCCATGTAACATATCGGCGCTTCGCCGAAGCCATTCTGGAGTCTCTTGATGTCATTGAAGTTCGAAATCGGTTTCAGCAAATCAGCACGCCTGTCCGGCGGTCTGGCGATCCTGCTCAAGACTCTTGACGGAAAAGAGGCGGCCGGTGCGGCAGAAGCCGATCCGGAGGGCGTTATCGCCAAGGCGGCTCGGATCGCCAAGTTCAAGGGGAAGTCTCTCGGTGTGCTGGATATCGTTGCGCCATACGGCTCGGAGGCCGACCGCATCCTCGTTCTCGGGCTTGGCGACGGTGCGGCCATGTCTGCGCACGACTGGCTGAAGGCAGGCGGCGCGACCGCTTCGAAAATCCGCGGTGCCGAGAAAGTCACCGTGTTTCTCGATGCTCCCGGCGTCGATGTCTCCGGCAAGGCGGCCGCCGATTTTGCGCTGGGCATGGAAATGAATGCCTACAGCTTCGACACGTACAAGACGACGAAGAAGGATGATGACGACCAGAAAGGGCCGCCGAAGCCGATCAAGGTGACGATCGTCACCGGGGCATCCGCGGACGCGAAAAAGGCCGCCGCGGATTCTCAGGCGATCGCAGAGGGCGTGTTCATCGCCCGCAACCTGGTCAACGAGCCTGCCAATGTTCTCGGCCCGGTCGAGTTCGCGGCCAAGGCCAAGGAACTGGAAAAGCTTGGTGTGGAAGTCGAAATCCTGACCGAGAAGGAAATGAAGAAGCTCGGCATGGGCGCGTTGCTTGGCGTAGCGCAAGGTTCGGTTCGTCCGCCGCGTCTTGCGGTCATGCAGTGGAAGGGCGGCAAGGCGAAGGATCGCCCGGTGGCGTTCATCGGCAAGGGCGTCGTATTCGATTCGGGGGGAATCTCGATCAAGCCCGGCGCCGGTATGGAAGACATGAAGGGTGACATGGGCGGTGCCGCCGCTGTCACCGGCCTGATGCACGTCCTGGCAAGCCGCAAGGCAAAGGCGAATGTCGTTGGCATCATCGGGCTTGTGGAAAACATGCCCGACGGCAATGCCCAGCGCCCCGGCGATATCGTCACGTCGATGTCCGGACAAACCATCGAGATCATCAACACCGACGCCGAAGGCCGTCTCGTTCTGTGCGACGCGCTCTGGTACTGCAACGACCGGTTCAAACCGCAGTTCATGATCAATCTGGCGACGCTGACCGGTGCCGTCATGGTGGCGCTCGGCAGCCATCATGCCGGGCTGTTCTCCAATGACGACCGTCTGGCCGCTGATCTGACCGTGGCCGGGTTGACGACGCAGGAGCGTTTGTGGCGCCTGCCGCTCGGCAAGGAATATGACAAGATGATCGACAGCAAGTTCGCCGACATGAAGAACACCGGCGGCCGCTATGCCGGATCGATCACGGCGGCGCAGTTTCTGAAGCGATTCGTCAAGGACACGCCTTGGGCGCATCTCGATATTGCCGGCACAGCGATGGGCTCGCCGACAGACGAAATCAACCAGTCTTGGGCCTCCGGCTTTGGTGTTCGTTTGCTGGACGAACTCGTCCGCGCCAATTACGAGGATTGAAGCGGCCTGTGACGGAAATCCTGTTCTATCACCTGACCGAATCCAAGCTGGAGGATGCCCTGCCGCCGCTACTCGACAAGAGTGTCGAACGCGGCTGGAAGGTCGTCGTCCAGACGGCGGATGACGAGCGCCGCGACATGCTCGACAATCACCTGTGGACCTATCGCGAAGACAGTTTCCTGCCGCACGGCACTGACGCGATGGATTTCGCCGAAGACCAGCCGATCCTGCTGACTGCGGGCGAAAGCAACGGCAACAACGCGACGGTGCGCTTTCTCGTCGATGGTGCGGTGCCGCCGCCGGTCGCAAGCTACGAACGCGTGGTCTTCATGTTCGACGGCTACGACCAGACCCAGCTGGAAGCGGCGCGCACGCACTGGAAGGTGCTGAAGGGCGAGGGGCACACGCTGACCTACTGGCAGCAGAACCAGGATGGCCGCTGGGTGAAGAAAGCTTGACCGCAATGAAGCGCATGAATGAAGAGGATTGGCGGGCCATTCCCGGAGGCGCTGCACTGATTGCCCACTTTGGGCACATCCCGATGTTTCACGATGGGGAAATTACACAGGTCGTCCTCAATCGCCTTTCGACCAGCACCATTTCGATTCACATTTGGGGCTTGGACGATTTCGGACCTGCCAAGCACGCGGTCGTTACTCTTCAGATCAACGATATTCTCGATCTCCAGCTCGAAAACTTCAGTCCGCAAAACGTCATCGGTGATCTGATCATTCGCGCGCTGCCGCAGCGCGAGGATCGCCGCGCCAACTATTCTCGCGATCCCAAGGATGGTGATGTCGAGATAGAGTTGATACCGATCTTTGGATTGAACGGCTCAATACGCGCAGGTTCGGTGTCGTTGGCGTTCGTTCCCGGCATGCCGCAGGACGCTTGACCTCAAGGGAGGCAGCCGGGGTAGCAAGACCAGAATTTACTGCACTGGCTTCGGCTCTGGAAACGTCCACGACCCATCAAGAATTTCTGCCCGTGGGCGATAGAGCCTGACAGTGTAGTTCCAGCCGGCCGGCGTCGGAAGGCAATTGGCGATTTTGCCGTCGCAGCCGCCAAACTGGATGGTGGTCGAACCGTCGTCATTCTTTTTTGCGGTAATGTCGTTCAGCGAATAGGCGTCGTAAGCGTTCTTCTCGTAATAGCCCTTCGCGTCATAGAGGCTGATCGACCAGAAGCCATCAACGGGCACATCCTTGACTGTGAGCTTGTAGATCGTTTTTGCGTCGTTCTTTTCCGGCGTCACGTTGAGATAGGTTGCGTCCTTGTCAGGATTGCCGCCCCATCCGGCGGCGCTGCCGAC
Organism: Rhizobium sp. Leaf453; assembly: GCF_001425605.1. Taxonomy (GTDB): domain Bacteria; phylum Pseudomonadota; class Alphaproteobacteria; order Rhizobiales; family Rhizobiaceae; genus Pararhizobium. Next base: position 190,587 of record NZ_LMRG01000029.1, read on the forward strand.
CAAATGCCGCACCGGATCGACCTCCTGTTTGGAGCCAAAGGCCTTGTTGAAATTCGGCATGGTGGCGGCAAGCACGAGCAAGGCGTCACGGACGGTTTTCTGGCTCGCCTGATCCCATTCCGGTATCGAAAATTCACCTTTGCTGGCCTGCTCGATCCGCATCGCATCCTGCAGAGCGTGCACCTTTTTGACATCGGCTGGATCGACAGGATTGACGAAGGTGCGAATGCCGATGACCGCGTATCGCGTCTCCACCTGTTCCTTGGTGACGGTGTAAGTTCCGCCGCCATAGGAGACGTTGGCGATGTAATGATCCTCGTTGATGACCATCAGGGACAGGAAACGATCTCCCGCATCCGGCATGGTCACCGTCACCGGCCCTGCATCAAGATCGACGACGGCCGATGAATACAACGTATCACGATTGAGGCGGATGACGGTCTGCTTGTCGATATCCGCCGGCTCGCGGCGATGGATGAATGTGCCCAGCGCGCCGTCCTTCACCATGTTGCCGAAATAGAGATCGCTTTCCGCGCGGATGAAATTGTCGACCGTGACCTTTTCAGCAGCCAGTGCGGGGCAGGCCGTCATGACGGCCAATGAGAGAACGCAGGCGGACTTCAGGCTCGTTTTCGTCATGATTTCAATCCTGTTCAGCTGGAATGATTGAGAGCCGGCGCTTTCCATCGGCCGTCCAGCGCGTCCGCTTTCGGCCAGTAAAGCCGCATGGCCATGAAGAATGGTCCGGGTGGGGCCGGCAGCCAGTTGGCCTCCTTGTCGGCCCCGGCGTTTCATGCTGGATATGCAGTGTTATGCCGCCATCACTGTCCTTGATCAGGTTCGGCAGCATGGCGGAGTTGATCAGGTAGCGGTTGAGGGCATTGGCCGACAGCAGGCTCGATGGCAGCTCATAGAGTGTCAGCGACCAGAAGGCGTTGACGGGCGGCAGTTCGCCGGGGGCAAAACGAAGCGTATAGCGATTCCCGCCACTCAACGGTTGTCCGGCTGCATCAATAAATAGGCCGGATACAGCGCCTCGTCCTTGGAATTGCCGTAGATCCCGAGAACAGCACCCGACATGCGGGTCAGATAGTTGTTCTTCAGAGCCTCGCGGGTTCCGAAGGAATCGGCGCTTGACGCCTTGCCGGTATCGACGAAGTCCTTCTTGTGCTGTTGGAATGCCGCCCAGGCATCGGCGATGCCATCGCTGACCGCTTGCTGCAATTCGGGTGACAGAGCTGCTGCGTCAAAGCTCTTGTCGTCACCGATTCCAAGTTTGGCGAAGCGCGCCCTCAGATCGGTCTCGGAAGGGTGTGTCGGGCAGAACTGGAGAATGAAGCTCAGTTGCTCGAAGAAACGCGGCGAGGTCTTTTCCTCGGCGGCGGTCAGCGGCTTGAAAAATTCGACCGTCGGTGCTGGAGTGGGGGCGGAAATCTTCAAGAACGCAGACAATGGCTCGACCTTATATCCGGCCTGCACCGCCTTCACCTTGTCGATGTCATCCGGCCCGAACAGTTAGGTCCGGTAGAGGACGAAGGCGAATTCGGTCTCGCAGGTTATGACCGAGGTAATACCCTCAGGCTTCTTGCCCTTCCAGCCCGGTCCGGCCAGCAGGTAATGGCCTTCGCCGTTGCCCGTCGCCCGACTGCCGACATAGGCGAAGTTGAAAGTGTAGAGATCGATGAACTGCAGGGAATAGTACCGGCCGTTTTCCACCTTCGGCACGGTGAAGACCAGCGGCTCGGCTCTCAGATCGGCGCCGACATAGGAATAGGGCGTATCCGAGTTCGGCGTCTGGATCGCCTTGTCGTCGGGCGTGTAGACGCGGGCATTGTTGACCAGCGTGTTCCAGTCCGCCTTGAATTCCGGCCCGCCCTTGTCGGCGAAATAGGTACTGCACCCGGTAATTGTCGACGAGCGGAAAGCCGTAGATCGTCGCTTCCTTGGCGACTGCCCGCGCTTCCACAGGATCGAGATCAACGGCCAGAGCCCGCTTCGATGTCAGGAGTGATGGCAATACAAACGTGCCGAGCGCCATCGAACCCAGGAAGTGCCTTCTCGAAAGCATGCCAATCTCCCTTGAAGCAGAAGCCATGGGGAGAAAAGAACATCCATCATCAGGATATTGCAACTGTAAATCTGAAGAATATCAAATCGAAACAATCAGCAGGCGCATGTCGATGCGTTTTTTGCTTCGCGTTGAAAGGCGGACGCCAGCATGCGGTCACGGTGAACTTCCCGGGAAAAAGCAGGCGTAAGCACTCTGCTCTTTCCCGGATATGTCTCAGTCGTGGAACGCATCCACGAACTTGCGGCGGCCGAGCATGAAGGCGTCGGCGACATGGCGCAGCGGAGCGAGATCGACGTCGGAGGTCTTCGCCTTGATGATCTCGGCGAAGCGGGCGTAGAGCGCCCGGGAAAGAGCAGGCGTAAGCACTCTGCTCTTTCCCGGATATGTCTCAGTCGTGGAAGGCATCCACGAACTTGCGGCGGCCGAGCATGAAGGCGTCGGCGACGTGGCGCAGCGGAGCGAGATCGACGTCGGAGGTCTTCGCCTTGATGATCTCGGCGAAGCGGGCGTAGAGCGCCGGATATTCCTGTTCCGGCTCGTCATGAACCAGCTTGCCGTCGATCGACAGCTTGGCGCCGCCTTCGGCCAGAACCATCAGGCCAGCCTCGGTTTCAGCCACAATATCCCAGCTCTGGTGGCCCGTCTGGCGCCAGTCGAATTCGGCCGAGACCGGCAGCTTGTTGGCATCGGTGAAATTGATCGAGGCAGCGATCGGCGCGTCGCGGTTTTCCGGGAATTCCAGGGTTGCCGAGGTGATGAAGACCGGGTTCGGCAGGATATGGGTGACGATCGACAGGGCGTTGATGCCGGGATCGAACACACCGAGACCGCCGGCGGCCCAGATCCAGTCCTGGTTCGGGTGCCAGTGACGCACGTCTTCCTTCCAGATCACCTTGACATCGTTGATCTTGGCGGACGCGAGGAATGCCTTTGCGGCTTCGACGCCCGGCGCATAGCGGGAATGCCAGCTGGCAAACAGCGAAAGGCCCCTGGAATCGGCCAGCGACTGCAGATCGGCGACTTCGCTGAGCGTCGCGCCCGGCGGCTTTTCGAGGAACACATGCTTTCCGGCTTCCAGCGCCGTGCGCGCGGCGGCATAGCGGAACTGCGGCGGCATGCAGAGCGAAACGGCATCGATCGCCGGAACTGCTGCCAGCATTTCCTCGATCGACTTGAAATTGTCGATGCCATCGACCACGCCATGGCGGCTGGCGGCGGCGATCAGCTTGTAGTCCGCATTCTTGGCGATGGAGGGAAGATGCTGGTCGCGGACGATCTTGCCGACGCCGACGATCGAGATATTGATGGGGCTCATGGGTGTTCGCTCGATTTGTATGACTTTATGGTGGGCTTTGTAGCAGAAAGCGATAGACGGGCAAGCCGCTTGCGATGGTGTCCGGATTGGGTGTGTGCACAATCGTCACGGTCGACGGTGGACAATAGCCAAGTCGCGCTATTTGGATAGTCTCGATTTTCAAAACCGGAGTCTTCATGCCCCCCATCATTCGAAAAGCCACCCGCGCCGATCTCGACATCATGATCGAATGGGCCGCAAGTGAAGGCTGGAATCCCGGGTTCGACGATGCACAGGCGTTCTGGCTGGCCGACCCGGAGGGATACTGGATCGCGGAAGAAGGTGACCGTATCGCAGCGGCCCTGTCGCTGGTCCGGTACGGGGACACTTATGGTTTTCTCGGCTTCTATATGGCGCATCCGGATTTTCGCGGGCAGGGCATCGGACACACGCTTTGGCAGGCAGCCGTCGCCGATGCCGGGTCGCGGACGATCGGGCTCGATGGCGTCGTTTCCCAGCAGGACAATTATCGAAAGTCCGGTTTCGTCTATGCGCATGCGAACTTCCGCTATGGCGGGGTCGTCCAGTGCGCCGAACCGCCCGGAACCGAGCTGACATCGGTTTCCCCTGTCCATATCCCGATGCTCGTCGACTACGATGAAAGGTTCAATCCGGCACGCCGGGAGGACTTTCTGCGCGAATGGCTGAGGCCGCTGGAGACACGCCAGAGCATTGCGCTGATCCGCAATGCCGCGATCGCCGGTTACGGCACCATCCGTGCCTGCCGGGATGGCTACAAGATCGGCCCGCTGTTTGCCGACACCGAAACCGCCGCCGATCTGATCTTCCGCAAACTGGTCGCAAATATCGGGGGCGGGCAGGTTTTCCTCGATATTCCCGAACCGAACGCGGCGGCAAGGGCGCTGTGCGACCGGTATAATCTGAAGCCTGTGTTCGAGACGGCACGCATGTATCGCGGCACAGCACCTGACCTGCCGCTTTCCAATATCTACGGGATCACGACATTCGAGCTGGGATAGGGCGAGGAATGTCAGATCCAGCGGAGAAGATCGTGATGACTGCCGATGATCACGATGCTGGCGAAGACGCTGATCACCAGGGCGATGACGAGCCCCCAGAACAGCCTGCTGGATGACGCGGATTCTTCCACGAAGACGGGCTCTTTCAAACGCAAGGCATTCATCGAGTGCCTTGGGTTTCCCCATTTCACGCGCCGGAAGCGGAATACGTTGTCTGTTTCGTGTGTCATGGGCGAAAAGTTAAAACGTCCATTTGAACAGCACGTTAAAGGATTTCTTAAAATTTTAGCGATCGCTTGTGGATGGCGCGAAATTGGGCGGAGGCCGCTTTTGTCAGGTCGCTATGCCGCGCTTCTGCAGCGCTGCGCGCGCCGTCGATGCATCCCAGTCTTCATCTGTTTCCTGTGCCGGAATTTCTTCTTCGGCGACCGGTGTTGCCCGGATCAGCGGGACGGCGCCGAACGGCATGTCCGGGATGGTCTCCCCGGTTGCGCTGAGAATCATCCGCGTCGCCGGCAGATAGTCGTCTGTCAGCCCGCAGAAGAGGATCGCCCGGTGTTTTTCCACATCGCGCGCCACCCGGTAGCCGTCAGCGACGAGATCGCCGATGCTGATCAGCAGGTTCGCCCACAGACTGATCCGCTCTTCGTCGGTTGCGTCGGTGCCCGTCAGTTCCAGCATGAGTTCGCATTCGACGCCATTTTCCGGATCGGCGATGCTGGCCCAAGGCGTCGAGAGACCGTCGGTGGCGAGGATGACATCGTCCGCGCGGCGGACCAAGAGAACCCGGCGATGTGGGCCGAACCATTTGGTCTGGCCGTAACTGTTGGGTTCCCCGCGCTGTGCGGCATCGCCGACCGCGCCAAGGGATTGCCAGAAACGCCGGCGGGTCGCGGCGACGGTGTCGTAGATCGGATCATCCGCTCTGCGCGGAACGGTGCTGGCATCGAAGCGCGTCTCGATGCTGATGTCGCCACGCTTCCACGGAAAGCGGGCCTTTTTCCAGCGAATCGTGACGGCGTTGAATTTCGAGGTTGCGGAGGCTTCCAGCCGGGCGACGATGTCCTCGATCACGTTCAGGGGTTCCGTCGGATCCTGACGCACATGATCTCCGTTCGCATCGAGATATCCGCCGGTCCGGGAGGAGTGGCCGGCCTGCATTGTCGATGCGGTCCATTCGCCGCTGACGGCGCCCTTCGGTGCCTTGTCGAGGATGGGGAGCAATTCCTGCTCGGCATCTGCAACGGAATAGGACGTCAAGGGTGATCTCCCGGTTGGTTCAAGGACTGGGCTGCATCGAGAGATTGAAACCTAGTTTTGCGTCGGCAATTTGAAAGGGTTGTCGATGCAGTTTCCTGATGTGCAGTGTCAGAATTGAAAAGCCGCCCGCAACATGGGTTGCGAGCGGCTTGAAATGTAAAACCGATTTTTGGCGGAGGACGGCAGATTATCCCGCCATCGCCTCTTCATATTCGGTGGAAAGTTCCATCCATTCCTCTTCGGCCTTGGTGAGCTTCGCAAAGATCTCGGCGCGCTCCTTGACCTTGGCTGTCGCTTTGGCGGGGAATTTTTCGTAGAGTTCCTGGCTCTCAAGTTCCGTATCAAGCACCCGAATCTGCTTCTGAAGCTTTTCCGTCAGGGATTCGATTTCATTGATCTTTTTCTTGAGCGGAGCGAAGGCGGCGCGCTTTTCGGCGGCGGCCTTGCGTTGGTCGGCCTTGTTCACCGTCTCGTCGGCAACTTTCGCCTTGTTCGCCTTCGGCTTGGCGCTGGCAACGACGATGCTGCGGTAATCCTCGAGGTCGCCGTCATAATTGGTGACGGTGCCGTCCTTGACCAGCCAGAGCCTATCCACCGTCGCCTCGATCAAGTGGCGATCGTGGGAGATCAGGATGACAGCGCCTTCGTAGTCGTTCAGCGCCTCGATCAGCGCATTGCGGCTGTCGATGTCGAGGTGGTTGGTCGGCTCGTCGAGGATCAGCATGTTGGGCGCATCGAAGGCAGCGAGGCCCATCAGCAAGCGTGCTTTTTCACCACCCGAGAGATCCTTGGCGGGCGTGTCCATCTTCTCGGTCGCGAGACCCATCTGCGCCACGCGGGCGCGCACCTTGGCCTCCGGCGCATCCGGCATCAAAGGGCGCACGTGCTCGACGGCGCTTTCAGCGGGCCTCAGATCGTCGATCTGATGCTGTGCGAAAAAGCCGATCTTCAGGTTCGGTGCCAGCTTGAGATCGCCCGCCTCGGCCTGCAGCCGGCCGGAGATGAACTTGGCGAAGGTCGACTTGCCGTTGCCGTTCGAGCCGAGCAGGGCGATGCGATCGTCATTGTCGATGCGCAGGTTGAGACCCTTCAGGATCGGCTTGCCCGGCGCATAGCCCACCGCGCCGCCCTGGATGGCGATGATCGGCGAAGCCGGCTGCTTTTCAGGCTCCGGGAAGGTGATCGGATGAACGTGGTCCTCGATCACGGCAGCAACCGTGCCCATGCGCTCCAGCGCCTTGACGCGGCTCTGCGCCTGGCGGGCCTTCGTGGCCTTGGCCTTGAAGCGGTCGATGAAAGACTGCAGGTGTTTGCGCGCGGCCTCGTTCTTGATCTTGGCTTTCTGCTGCAACTCGATCGCCTCGGCGCGCTGGCGCTGGAACTGGTCGTAGGAGCCGCGATAGAAGGTCAGCTTCTGCTGGTCGAGATGGATGATCGAATTGACCGCCGTGTTCAAGAGGTCGCGGTCGTGGCTGATGATGATGACGGTGTGCGGATAGCGGCGGATATAGTCTTCCAGCCAGAGCGTGCCTTCGAGGTCGAGATAGTTGGTCGGTTCGTCGAGCAGCAGCAGGTCGGGCTCGGAAAACAGCACGGCCGCGAGCGCCACGCGCATGCGCCAGCCGCCGGAAAAGGACGAGGCCGGGCGCTTCTGTGCCTCGTGATCGAAACCCAGGCCATCGAGAATGCTGGCCGCGCGCGATTCCGCCGAATGGGCCTGGATATCGGTCAGACGAGTCTGGATTTCGGCGATCCGGTGTGGGTCGGTGGCGGTTTCGGCTTCCTGGAGCAGCGCCTCGCGCTCCTTGTCTGCCTTCAGCACGATCTCGATCAGCGGCTCCTCGGTGCCGGGTGCCTCCTGCGCCACCTGGCCGATGCGGGAATTGCGAGGGATGGAGACGGATCCGCTTTCGCTGTCCATCAAGCCGGTGATGATGCGGAACAGCGTCGACTTGCCGGCGCCATTCTTGCCGACGAGGCCGGCCTTGGTGCCGGCGGGAAGCGATACCGTCGCCTGGTCGATGAGCAGGCGCCCGGCAATGCGCGCGGAGAGATTGTTGATCGTGATCATGGCCGCGTTTTGGCCGAACTCAACCGAGAAGGCAAGGCTTTGACGCGGAGCGATAGATCATGCCGCGTGCGGCGAGTAGGTTTTTTTCGTCCGTCCGCCGATCGCGGCGGAAAACACCAGCGTGCCCGGCTTGCCGGAACTGCGAACGGCCCGAAGCGCCAGTTCCGCCTGGGTGAACAGATCGACGCCGCCGGATGCGGTAAAGGCCATGGCGATGCCGGTTGAGAGCGACAGTGTTTGCGTCGTGAAGGCCCGGTTCGGCAGCGCAACCTGCACGCCCTCGACCGAGGTGCTGATGCGCTGGGCGATCGCTTCTGCGTTGTCGGCGGACACATCATGGAAGACGAAGGCGAATTCGTCGGTGCCGATGCGGGCGACGAAATCGTTCTTCTTGACGGATTTGCGGAATTCCGGCGCAAGCTTCTTCAACGCCTTCTCGACCGTTGCCGCGCCATGGCGCTCGCCCATGTCGCGCAAGCCTTCGACCGTGACCAGCGCCAACGCGGCCGGGCCGATGGCCTTGCCATCTTCATACAACGCGCTGAGCTTGGCCGAAAAGGCGATGCGGTTCGGCAGGCCGGTGACGGGATCGCGAGTGGAGACCTTCCGCATCGCCTCGATATCGCTGTCGATGCCGCCGAGCTGCGTCACAGCCTCGTTCATCGCTGCGGCAAAGGTCCGCTCCTCGCGCTCGAACACGGCGACCGCATCGCGCAGGCGCGCAGCATCATCGGCGAAATCCGACATGCCGGCGACGGGATCTTTTTCGAGCCGGCCGATGAACGTGCGCAGCATCGCGGCAAAGGCATCCTTCTTGGCAATGCTGTCCTTGAGGGAATGGCTGATCGCGGAAATCGCACGGGCGGTTTCGGCGCGGATCGTATCCGCCTCGATCGCCGCAAAGCCCGGCAGGTGGTGCTTGACGCCGATCTGCTCCAACTGGTTCTGCGCCGGATGGGCGCCGAGCGCGACGAAATCGCGGGTGAGCTTGGGATTATTGCCGGACAGGGCTTCGTAGAACAGTTCGTAATTGCGTGGGAAGGCGGCGACACCGGCCTTGGCCATGGTCTGCGCGACCTTGAACAGTATTGCGGCATTCTGCGAATGATTGCCGTCGTTCTGAGTTTTTTCCGCCATTGCCATTCCCCACGAAATCGCCTGAAGCGCGACCGGTTGCAGGAAACAGCACTTAACATATTGGGATTAAAAGACTGTCAAAGTGCGTGCGTTTTAAGTTGGCACAACCACCGGGGTTGTGATCGGGGCATAACGCTATTTCGCCGGGCAGGGCCACTTCGATTGCATGGCCAGTTGCACCAGCATGTCGGCGCTGCGGCCCCGATCCTGCGGATGATCAGCCACGAAGGCGCAGACGACCCGCACCTGCTCCTCCAGTGTCACAGTATCGGGATCGCAGACATTGGCGCGGATCTTGTCCGTGACCGGAACCTTGCTCTTCGGCCGGTTGTTTTCCGCATCCACCACGTCGGAGAGTTCGGCATGATGCAGGTCGCGCGACCAGCGATCGAGCACCCCGGCAACATAACCGAAGGCGACAGGGTGGCGCTGCTCGCAGAATGTATGGAGGTCATCGGCATCCATGAATTGTGCCTGGGCCGCCGAAGATACCAGCAGCAGGCCGGCCAGAATCAGCATCGTCTTCTTCATGCGATTTCCACCTCGAGTGCCTGTGCCCGGGCAAAGCTTACAGGAGACAGGCAGACGTTATCAACGGATTGTCCGTCGGCGGCCGCGCCCTATATCCCCGGCGTTTCGGAGAGGAAATTGCATGGACGGAAACACAGGCATGAACTGGGATGGCGTTCGGACAAGGGGCGTCTTCCATGTCCGCTAGGCACCCGCACTGGATTCGCACCGAAGAACCCGATCAGACCAGTGCCAGTTTTCCCGAACTGTTCTTCGATCTCGTGTTTGTTTTCGCGCTCGTCCAGCTTTCGCATACGCTGGCGGAGGAGTTCAGTTCGGCGGCGGCGTTCGAATCGGCTCTGTTGGTACTGGCCATCTGGTGGGTGTGGATCAACACGACCTGGGTGACCAATCTGCTCCATACCGGCAGGGAGCCTGTGCGGCTGATGCTGTTCGGGATGATGTTCGGGGGCGTGCTCCTTGCCCTGGCGCTACCGGAAGCCTTTGCGGAACACGGGCTGATGTTCGCGCTGATCTACTGCGCCATGCAGACCGGCCGTTCGCTGTTCACGCTCTATGCGTTTCGCGGCGTCGATGATGCGGCTTTCATGACATTCGTGCGGATCACCATCTGGTCGCTCGCATCGGCCGCCTTCTGGATCGTGGGCGGCATGATGGAGCTGGAAGGCCGCATCCTTTGCTGGAGCGTGGCGCTTGCGATCGACTATGCCTCGCCCGCCGTCCACTATGCCGTTCCGGGATTGGGCCGGTCGTCACCGGAAACGCTCGATGTGTCGGGCGAGCACATGGCCGAGCGCTGCGCCCTGTTCGTCATCATCTGTCTGGGCGAAACGATCCTGACCACAGGCCGCAACGCTGCCGAGCACATGAATTCCAACACGACCTTTGCCGTGTTCTGCAGCGCGTTCCTGAGCACGGGCTTCATGTGGTGGATCTATTTCCATCACGGGCAGGAGAAAGCGGCCGACAAGGCGGAAACGACGTCGCGGCCCGAAAGCGTCGCGCACAATCTCTTCACATACGGTCATCTGCCGATCATTGCCGGCATCATCCTGACGGCCGTGGGTGAGGATTTCAGCCTGTCGCATGCGCGGGAGGAAAGCTCGCTGAAATACGCCATCGCCATGATCGGCGGGCCGGTGCTGTTTCTGGCCGGCAATATCTGGGTGAAAATGGCGGTCGCGCGGCAGATCCCGGTGTCGCACCTGGCCGGGATCGCGATGCTGTTGATCCTGACGGCGCTCGTGCCGTTCAGTCCCAATTACATCATCCAGCTTGCCGCAACCGGCATCCTGTTCATTGTTGCTGTCTGGGAATACTGGGCGCTCAGACCCGGAAGGGGTGCCACCGCCTGAGCGATGGCACTTGAGGATTTACAGAGCCGCCGAAACGATCTGCTTGGCGCTGGCAGGCAGCGCAACGAAGAGCGAGGAAAGGTCCTGCCAGCCATCCGGCTTCTGGCCCGAAACGTTTTCCGGCCAGTGGCAGACGCCGTCGCCATGAATATATCCGACCCAGCGTTGCTCGTCCTGATTTTTGAAATGCAGGACCGCAAGCTTTCCAGCCTCAAGAGCCTCGATCGGATACCAATCCATTCTGCGTCGTCCTCCATGTTTTGAAATCGGAGAAGATGATGGGGCATTTGACTTGCTTCAGCCTTGCGCTACGTGAGTTGGAGCGAAAGAATGAACGAATTCTGATGGTTGTTTCAATCTGTGTAGACTTTCCCGTCCGCGGTCCGCAGGAAATAACTCATATCCAGCCCCAGACTCGGCCCGCCCAGCGCCGTCAGCGTCATATGGCACTGGCCCCTGTGGTGAGTCTGGTGGTTGAAGAAGTGAGCCAGCGGCGGGGCGAGGCGCTGGGTGACTGGGGTGGGGTTAGTGATCGGGGTATAGGTGAAGCGGCCGGCGAGGTCTTGTTCGGTGAGGCGGGCAATCCAGGTGACGATGCGGTCGTCTTCGGCGGCACGGGCAGCGGAGAGGTCGGCGAACGTGTCGTAGAGGATGGTGTCGAGCGCCTTGGGCGCCTCGCCGGTGCCGGTGAAGCGCTTCATCCAGATGCGGTCGGCGGAAAGGATGTGGTTCAGGGTGGCGTGCAGCGAGCCGAAGAAGGCGCCCTTGTTTTCGCGATATTGCGCTTCGTCGAGATTGCCGGCAGCGGCATAGAGCATGCGGTTGGCCCAGCGGTTGTAATCGGCAAACATCCGGTAATGGTCGAGCATCGCAAAGCCTCCCTGTTTTCGGCAGTCTAGCCGCAAAAGATATGCCGGTGGGTGATGCGATCCATGAAATTAACTGATTTGATTGTTGCGCCGGCCTCGGCTGGAATGGCCCGCATCATTACACGAGGACAAGGACGCGATCATGAACCGCAAACTCTATGCGCTCTGCGGGGCGGACCCGAGCCGGCCCTTTTCGCCGCATGTCTGGAAGACGGCGCTGTCGCTGAAGCACAAGGGGCTGGATTTCGAAACGGCGGCTGTCGCCTTCACCGAAATCCCGAAGATCGAGAACGGTGCGACCAAAATGGTGCCGCTGCTGCGCGACGGCGAGACGCTGATCAATGACAGTTTCGATATCGCCGTGTATCTGGAAGAGACCTATCCGGATCGTCCATCGCTGTTTGGCGGCCCGGGCGGAAAGGCTATGGCCCGTTTCATCGAGAGCTGGTCGCAGCTGACGCTGCATACGGCTCTGGTCAAGGTCGTGGTGCTTGATATCCATGATCGCCTCGCGCCGGTCGATCAGGTCTACTTCCGCTCATCGCGCGAAGCCCGGTTCGGCACGACGCTGGAGGCCTTCGTGGAAAAGAATGCAGAGGCCGAGCTTGCCGCCTTTGCTGCCCGGCTGGAGCCGATCCGCGCGACGCTGAAGCGCCAGCCTTTCATCGGCGGCGAGACACCGCTGTTTTCCGACTATATTCTCTTCGGCCCGCTGCAATGGGCGCGCATCACCTCGCCGAAGACGATTCTTGCTGCGGGCGATCCGGTCACCGACTGGTTCGAGCGCTGCCTCGATCTTTATGACGGTATCGGGCGCTCCGTGACAGCTGCGTGAAACTTCGCCTCTCCCCCTTGTTTTGCGCGGCATTGGCGGCTATGGAACCGCCAAATTCGCGGAAAAAACCCCGATTTATGTAAGCAAAGGGAATTGAGACAATGGCGATTGAACGCACCTTTTCGATGATCAAGCCGGACGCCACCAAGCGCAACCTGACGGGCGCCATCACCAAGATGCTCGAAGACGCCGGCCTGCGCGTCGTCGCTTCCAAGCGCGTCTGGATGAGCAAGCGCGAAGCCGAAGGCTTCTACGCCGTTCACAAGGAACGCCCCTTCTTCGGCGAACTGGTTGAAGGCATGACCTCCGGCCCGACCATCGTTCAGGTTCTCGAAGGCGAAAACGCCATCCTGAAGAACCGCGAAATCATGGGCGCCACCAACCCAGCCAACGCCGACGAAGGCACGATCCGCAAGACGCACGCCCTGTCGATCGGCGAAAACTCGGTTCACGGTTCGGACGCTCCGGAAACCGCTGCCCAGGAAATCAAGTACTGGTTCTCCGACACCGAAATCGTCGGCTGAATCAATCCTTGAGGGTTGCGGCCCGAAGAGATTGAAAACTATCGGGAAAAGCCGGGGCGGTAACGCTCCGGCTTTTCTGTTTTGAGGAAGGGCTATGCCGCCGCCCGCTGTTCGCGGAAGCGCGACAGCACGTCGTCGAGCGGCACGTGGCCGCGAAAGCCGCCGCTGCCCGATGGTGTCAGGCCATCCTCGATCTCCATCGCAAAGCGCACCGCCGGGAGAGTTTCTATGCGCGCCCGCAATGCCTCGAGGCGCGGATAGGCGGCCTTGTCACGCAAGTCGTGGAAATCGGCCCAGCGGGCAACGCCGATCAGCACGGCATCCGCCAGCGTGAACCGGTCACCGGCAAGAAAGGCGGTGTCGCCGATCATCGCCTCCAGCCGCGCATGGCGATCCGCCACCAGCAGTCCGCCGAGTTCGCGGTAGAGGGCGCGTTCGGTGGCGGATGCGTCTTCGCGTTCGAATGCCAACCAGAGCGGCGTGAATGCCGAGGTGAAGCCGGTGTTGATGAAGGCCATCATCTGCCGCATGCGGTCGCCCTGCGGCGTGCCGGCGGCATAGCTGACATGCTGGCCGCGGTCGCGGTCGGCAAGCCAGCCTGCGATTGCCATGGTTTCGGTGATGACCCGGCCATCGGGGGCGATCAGCACCGGTGTTTCCTGGCGGCCGTTCAGCCGGCCATAGGCATCGTTCTTCATATCCGCTAGCATATCGACGCGGCACAGGCGGTAGGGTTGTTGCGATTGCTCGAAAGCCGCGACCAGCCCCATGGAGCTTCCGGCGGGGAAGCCGTAGACAAGAATGGGTTCCATCTGAGTATCCTTCGGTGATGGTTGGAGAGGATGCTGCGCAGCGGGTCTTTTCTTGCCGGTGTTCTCTCCCCATGTAAATTACGCACTATTTTGTAACCAGGAGCACTCCCGATGAAGGACGCGGTGACCGAATGCCCGATCGAGGAGGCGATGCGCATCCTCAGCGGCCGCTGGCCGACGCTGCTGCTCTACTATCTCAAGGATGGCGACAAACGCTTCAGCGATTTCCAGCGCGATCTGCCGACGGTGTCGCACCGCATGCTGACGCACGAACTGCGGAAGCTGGAAACGGCGGGCATCGTCCTGCGCACGGCGCAGCCCGGTTATCCGCTCCGGGTCGATTACAGCCTGACGAAGGCGGGGCTGAAGCTCTTGCCGCTCGTCGATGCGCTGGGGGATTGGTGGGAGGAGAATATCGCGCCCGAATCCGGCCGTGCTGCTATCCTCCAGGCCGCCGAATAGTCGGCACCCTCAAATCGGGCACGTCGCCGTCTGGAAATGCGCCGGCGCCTTGCCGTCCTTGAAGACGGCCGGGTTCTTGTCGTAGGCCGGCCCGACCACCAGCGCCTGTGCCGGCAGGATGTCCTGATCGAGGCTCGAGGTAACCTCCGTCTTGAGGGTCTGGATGGTCGTGCCGTCCGGTCCCTTGACCTCGATGGTCACGGCATAGGGCGTTTCCTTCTTGACGCAGGTCACGTCAGGGCTTTCCAGTACCACCTTATCCAGCTTGGCAAACAGCTTGCGATCGAGCCGCAAAGGCTCTCCGCCAGCCGGATTCTGGAATGTAGCCACAACCGTGCTGCCCTCCGGAACGGGCTGGGTTTTGTTCAATGTGATCATGTAGGTGGCATAGGCCAGCCGATAGTTGAAGACGAACAGCTTGCCCGTCAGTTCGAGCGGGTCCGGTCCTGTCTCGCGCTGGCAGGCGGCTAGGCCGGGCAGGACGATGATCAGAGCGGCGGCCAGAAGATGCTTCCCGTGAAGGCGTGTCATGCGCTCAACTCCCTTTTCTGGCGATGATAGTGCCGGCTGGCTTTCATGCGGTTGCCGCAGACGGTCATGTCGCACCAGGTGCGACTGCGGTTGCGGCTGCGGTCGAGGAAAAGCCACTGGCAATTAGGGCAAATCTTGAGGCGTTCGGGGTCGACAGAGGTCGCGAGCGTCAGCGCCGAACGTGCCGCCGCGGCATCGAGCGCGGTCGGCATCGACTTGAGCGGATGGCGCCGGATGATCGATGACGCGGCATCCAGAAGGTCTGCGAGCCATTGGGACGAGGAATTGCCCAGCACTTCAGCGCGAAAATGGCGATCGGTCGCCTCCCGCAAATGCAGGAAGGCGGCGCGGTTTTCCGGCAGGACAGGCTCCAGCGGGCCGAACAGGACGTTTTCCGCAGAAAACCGCGTCGCGGCATCGGCAAAGCCGTCAAGCCCGGCGGGATCGGCGTAGCGATCGATCCGGCGTGCGGGATCAAACCGCAGGACCACGGAATTGGCGACGTCCAGCGCGAGCGCGCCGCCAGCAAACCGGTGTGGAGTCCAGGAGAAGGTCATCGTATAATCCTAACTGGTAAAAGTCATTTTACCAGTTATAGTGATTTTGTCATCAGCCGGAATTGTCATGGCCTATTTTCTCCAGCAACTCGCCAGCGCCCTGCCGATCGCGGCACTCTATGCGCTGCTGGCCTTCGGCTATTCCATCGCCTTTTCGGTGACGCGGCGGGCGGACCTGACCTATGGTGCGCTCTTCGGATTTTCCGGCCAGGTCTTCCTGCTGTTTTCCGATTTTGCTTTCAATCGGCTCTGGCTGCTGCTGCCGCTCGCGCTGACTTTGGGGGCGGTCATGGCTCTGGCCTACACGTTCGGGGCCGGCCTGCTGATCGGCCGATCGGTCATGCGCCGGTTGGCGGAAAATTCCGCCAATACAGTGGTCGTTGCTTCGCTCGGCGTGGCGCTGGTCCTGATGGAACTGTCGCGACTGGCGGCGGAGACCCGCAGCCTGTGGCTGTCGCCGTTTCTCAACACGCTGATCGTCCTGTGGCCCGATCCGAACTTTCCGGTGACGTTGACGTTGATCCAGCTTGCCAACGCGCTACTGATGATCATGCTGGTGATCGGCGGGCATGTGTTTCTGGCGCGCTCGGCTTGGGGAAGGTCCTGGCGGGCGGTGTCGGACGATGCGGGCGCTGCGGCTCTGTGTGGCGTTGATGGCAGCCGCGTCTTTATCGCTGCCTATGCGCTATCGGCGCTGTTGGCCGCCATCGCCGGCATCCTTGCGACATCCTATTACGGCACGATGGATTTCGGCGCTGGCATTGTCTTCGGCGTCAAGGTTCTGTTCATCGCGGCGATCGGCGGCCAGACGGCACCCTTGTTGGCGGCACTCGGCGCTGCTGTGATGGGGTTCAGCGAAACGCTGTGGAGCGCCTACGGTCCCATGCTGTGGCGGGATTTTGCGATCTTCTCGTTCCTGGTCCTGCTGCTGGTTCTGACCCGCAAGGAGCAGTTCCAACCGTAGTACCGAATGCCGATCGATCCTATTCCTTCGTCCAGCGATCCCTTGCGCTGTCGTCGGCATCCTTGGCGCTCACCCAGTCGCGCTCCGAGCCATCAGCCGCATGTTCCTTCTTCCAGAAGGGTGCCGAGGTCTTCAGGAAATCCATGATGAAATTGGCGCCGTCGAAGGCGGCCTGCCGGTGAGGGGAGGCGGCACAGACGAGCACGATGTTTTCGCCCGAAGCGATCGTGCCGTAGCGATGGATGGCGGTGACCGCCTGTAGGCCGAACCGCTGGACGGCTTCATTACAGATCCGGGTGATCTCCGCTTCCGCCATGCCGGGATAGTGCTCGAGTTCCAGTGCGCTCAGCGTGCCCGCCTCGTCGCGGCAGAGGCCGGAGAAGGTGACGATGGCGCCGATATCGTGGCGACCGGCCGAGAGGGCCTGTACCTCATGCGCGAGATCGAAGTCATCGCGCTGAACGCGCACGACAACAGGCAAGCCGGACATCGCGCTCAGCCCCCGGTCATGGGTGGGAATAGTGCGATCTCACGCGCACCTGCGATTGGTTCGCGATGGTCCACATGTTCCTGGTTGATCGCCACCCGGATGACATTTTCGTGCTCGAGCGCTCCCTCGTATTCCTCGCCCAGCGTCTTCAGATGGGCGAGCAGGTCGCCGGCAGTGATGACGCTCTCCGGCAGATCGAGCGTTTCCTCGCCCTTGCCGATCCGCTCACGTACCCAGGCGAAATAGACGAGGTTGACGGCGGTCATTCGTCGATCACATGCTTGAGGCCGGCGCGGAAATAGTCGTAGCCGGTATACATGGTGATGAGCGCTGCGACCCAGAGCATGGCAATGCCGGCGCCTGTCACGATACCGACCGCGTCGCTTTCCGGGGGAATGTTGTCGAGTGCCGGCCCAACGAGCAGCAGGGCGATAGCAACCATCTGAATCGCCGTCTTCCACTTGGCGATCCGCGTCACCGGCACGCTGACTTTCAACGCGGCGAGATATTCCCGAAGGCCCGAAACCAGAATCTCGCGGCAAAGAATGATGATGGCGGCCCAGATCGTCCAACCTGCGATCGTGCGGTCGGCGGCCATCAGCAGCAGCACGGATGCGACCAGCAGTTTGTCGGCGATCGGGTCGAGCATCCGGCCGATATTCGACGTCTGGTTCCAGATTCGAGCGAGATAACCGTCGAGGTAGTCGGTGATCGAGGCGGCTGCAAACAGCCAGAAGGCCGTCCAGCGGGCGAAATCGGAACTCTGCAGCTTGCCTTCGACGAAGAAGCACAGGACGATCAGCGGAACGGCCAGAATCCGTCCGTAGGTCAGGAGATTGGGTATGTTATAGGCAGCAGGCGTGGAGGACATGGATTCGGGTTCTCTGCGAGTTCTTGGCTACAGATGAAGGACTTTGTGACAGCGGCGTCAACCTGTCTTTGATCATTCTGCCCTGATTGTGGCGGAATTCATCTGAACGCACGGTGAACCGGCATGAGGGCGTTTGTCGTTAAATTGATCGGGTTCGCCGGTTGCGTGTGAAGGAACCTTTGTTATGTATGGTACGTTGACGAATAATTGCTCAAGCACAGATTTTTTGTATGTCTGACGCATCAACGCTGATCGATCGCATTTATGAAGCGGCTGTCATACCCGAGCTGTGGTCGGATGTGTGCATCAGCCTGGCGGCGGAAGTGAACGCCTATTCCGCCTGCCTGCTGACGATCGGCTCGGATCAGCGGATCGACTGGATATGCTCGCCGAATATCAACGAGGCGATGATCCGTTATTCGCGTAGCGAAGTCCGTTATCAGAATGTCCGGCCGGAACGGTCGATGATCTCATCGCCTGCGGCATTCTCGCGCGATATCGACGTTATGACGGCGCAGGAAATTATTGACGACCCCATCTACAATGCGTTTCTTCGGCCGATGGGGCTCGGCTGGAGCATGGGAGCGGTGTTTCGGGAACCGTCCGGCCATACACTGATCTTCGATTTCATCGCCCGCGAGGCCGACGGACCGTTTTCGTCCACGCATGTCGATCGCCTCAACAGCATGAAGGGCGACCTGGCGCGCGCCGCGCTGATTTCGTCGCGCCTGACATTCCGGCAGGCGGAAAATATCACCTCGACCATGTCGATGCTCGGTCTTCCCGCGATGGTCGTCGGTGAGGACAATCGGGTGCTTGTCATGAACGACGGAATGGAGGGGCTCGCGCCGCGCATTCGAACCGGTGCGGCGAACAAGCTGTCGCTGGAAAATCCGGCGGTCAATACGCTCGTGCTCGGCGCGCTCGACGAATTGCGGGTTGCCGAGACAGCCAAGGTCCAGTCGATCCCGCTTCCGGCCGTCGAAGATCAGCCGGCGCTCATCCTGCATCTGCTGCCGGTTCGCCGCAATGCAAGGGACATTTTTTCAAGGGGGCTTGCCGTCGTGATCGCCACACCGGTCGGTCTGGCGGGCCCGCCGGATCTGCGCGTCCTGAGCGGGCTGTTCGACTTGACGCCCGGTGAGGCGCGTGTCGCGCGCGAGCTTTCATCCGGCGCCAATCTTGAAACGGTCGCCGTGACACTCGGATTGTCGCTCGAAACGGTGCGCACCTACCTGAAGCGCATCTTCTTCAAGACCGGCACCCGGCGGCAAGCGGAGTTGACGCATCTGCTGTCCGGGCTCGGGCGCGTGGCGGCCTGAGAGAATTTTGCTGTCGGGCTCATAGTTCGGTGACCTGACGGATCGTGTCGACTGTCTAATCATGTTTCAGGATTTGGGATAATACGAATGTCCGACGAAGCCCATCAAGCCACGATGATAGCCGAAGAGTTGCTGCTTCTACGGAAGGCCATTCGTTTCACACAAAAGGAAATGTCTGATGCCATGGGGCTCGGCATAAATGAATATGATGCTCTGGAAAGCGGAGCATCTCGGCTAAGGAAAATTCATCAACTCGCGGCAGAGCGCGTCGCATTCGCTCGGGGGGCTGACCTGAATGACCCATCGGCCGTTCCAGGCTCTATGCTTCTCGAGGCGTATAAAGTCGCCAAGGCGTTTGACAGTAAACGGGGCGGACATTGAAACGAAACGGCGCGTGCTCTTGCAAAGCGTATTGTCTTGTCATGGGAACCATGTGAGCACTTGGCAAAGACCGATGCGGAGACTCCCGCTGGGCAACTCGTTTCGGTGTATCGCTTATCTACTTTGCCCCGTCCTCATGGAAGTGATCGTAGACCAACTTGGCCACAGCTTCCGAAATGCCCTCGACGGCGCGCAGGTCGTTGATCCCCGCGCGTGACACGGCCTTGGCGGTGCCGAAATGATGGAGCAGGGCGCGTTTGCGCGTCGGGCCGATGCCGCCGATCTCGTCCAGCGGGTTCTTGACCATTTCCTTCTTGCGCCGCGCCCGATGCGAGCCGATGGCAAACCGATGCGCTTCGTCGCGCATGCGCTGGATGAAGTAGAGCACAGGGTCGCGCGGCGGCAGGGTAAATCCGTCGCGGCTGCCGCCCGGCGGGAAAAAGCGTTCGCGGCCGGCTTCGCGGTCGACGCCCTTGGCGACGCCGATGGCGGTGACGCAATCCTCGACGTCGAGTTCCTTCAGGATTGCCCGCACCGCCGTCATCTGTCCCTGGCCGCCGTCGATCAGGATGACATCCGGCCAGGCGGGGAAGGCGCTGTCTTCTGTCGTCTCGACGGTACGGTCGGGCTTGCCCTCTTCCTTCAGCAGCCGCGAGAACCGCCGGGTCATGACTTCCTTCATCATGCCGAAGTCGTCGCCGGGCGTGATGTCGGTCGATTTGATGTTGAACTTGCGGTACTGGCTTTTGACGAAACCATCCGGGCCCGCCACCACCATGCCGCCGACGGCATTGGTTCCCATGATATGGGAGTTGTCGTAGATCTCGATCCGGCGCGGGATGCGATCGAGCTTGAAGGTTGTCGCCAGTCCCTCCAGCAGACGGGATTGGGATGCGGTCTCCGCCAGCTTGCGCCCATGCGCCTCGCGGGCATTGGCAACTGCGTGATCGACCAGATCCTTCTTCTCGCCACGCTGCGGCACAAGGATCGAGACCTTGTAGCCCGATTTCTCCGTCAGTGCCTCGCCGAGCAGATCCTGTTCCTCGACGGTTTCGCAGAGCAGGATCTGCCGGGGGCAGGGCTTGTCGTCATAGAACTGCGCGAGGAATGCGCTCAGCACCTCGGCGGACGTGAGCGTCGGGTCGGCCTTCGGGAAATAGGCGCGGTTGCCCCAGTTCTGGCCGGTGCGGAAGAAGAAGACCTGAATACAGGAAATGCCACCCTCGTGATGGATGGCGAAGACATCGGCTTCCTCCACACCCGACGGATTGATGCCCTGATGGCTCTGCACGTGCGACAGCGCCGCCAGACGGTCGCGGTAGAGCGCCGCCCGCTCAAAATCGAGATTTTCGGACGCTTCGCTCATCGCCGCCGCAATGGTCGCCTTTACGGCCTGGCTCTTGCCGGAGAGGAAGTCGTTGGCTTCGCTCACCAGTTCGGCATAGTCGGCGTCGCTGACCTCATGGGTGCAGGGCGCGGCGCAGCGCTTGATCTGATGCAGCAGACACGGACGCGTCCGGCTTTCGAAGACGCTGTCGGTGCAGGTGCGCAGCAGGAAGGCGCGCTGCAGCGAGTTGATCGTGCGCCCGACGGCGCCGGCCGAGGCGAAGGGGCCGAAATAGCTGCCCTTGCGGCTGCGGGCGCCGCGATGCTTGTAGAGCGCCGGCGCCCGGCTGTCGCCCGTCACCAGGATATAGGGAAACGACTTGTCGTCGCGCAGCAGAACGTTAAAGCGTGGCCGCAAGCGCTTGATCAGATTCGCTTCCAACAGCAGCGCCTCGATCTCGGTACGCGTGGTGACGAATTCCATATTGGCGGTTTCGCGCACCATCTTGGTCAGGCGGTTGGAGTGCAGCCGGCCTTGCGCATAGTTGCTCACGCGCTTCTTGAGGTTGCGCGCCTTGCCGACGTAGAGCACGTCGCCGGCTTCGTTGAACATGCGGTAGACGCCGGGGCTGTTGGGCAGGAGCTTGACGAAGGCCTGGATCAGGTCGGCGCCGCGCACGCCATCGGGAATCGCGCTTGTTTCCGCCCAATCGACAATCGGCGCAGGTACGGCGTCCGGCGTCTCGATCAGGTCGTCGTCATCGCCGGCATTTTCATCGTAGAGAATGCCGCCATCATTGGGCACGCGCCCGCTCATTCCACGATCTCCAGAATATCCGGCGTCTCCCAGGCCAGATGCTGACCGCCGTCGAGGGCGATCATCTGGCCGGTGACGGAGGGCGTGTCGAACAGGAACCGGATCGTCCGGCCGAATTCGTCGAGCTTCGGTCCCTGTTTCAAGATCAACGCATCCACCTGTGTTTCGAAGTCTTTCCGGTTCTGCCGTTCGTTCGGCAAGGTCGGGCCGGGGCCGATACCGTTGACGCGGATCGCCGGGGCCAGCGTCTGCGCCATCGTCTTCGTTGCGGTTAACAGTGCCGACTTCGATAACATATAGGAATAAAATCTCGGATTGGGAGCCCAGACCCGCTGATCGATGATGTTGACGATCAGGCCGGAATGGTCGGGCGGCAGTTGCGCGGCGAAATCGCGGGCCAGCAGGGACGGGGCTTTGACATGCAGCGCAAAATGCCGGTCCCAGATCGTCTCGTCGAAATCGTCCAGGCTGTCCTTCTTGAACAGGGATGCATTGTTGACGAGCAGGCCGATCGGCCCCAGCACTGCGACAGCCTGTTGCATGACGGTGGAGACTGCGGCCGTCTGCGAGAGATCGGCAGCGACGGCGGCAGCCTTGCCGCCTTGTGAGCGAATGTCCGATGCCAGTGCTTCAGCTTCTTCGCGCGAGGTGTCTGCATGAATGGCGACGGCAAAACCATGGCCGGCCAGATCCTCGACGATCGCCCTGCCGATGCGCTTTGCGCCACCGGTCACCAGCGCTGTTTTCAGGGAGGTCCGCAAATGTGTTTCCTGCCGCGATTCGAAATTCGTGTGTCGGGCAAGGATATAGGAGCAGGGGCGATATTGCGAAACGGGCACCAAGCATTCGTTTCGGAAAAATTAACGGAAACGCGTTAAATTGAATTGTTTTTGAGTGTTATAGTATAAATTAAGTTAATCTGATTTTGTGGTTAATAATTACCCTGTGGCGATGAAGCAACATCGCATTTTGGCCCTGCTGCTGCCACTAAAATTTCACATTTTGGCTCTTGTGAATCCGCATTTGGTCGCCAATTTCTCTATCAACCGGGCGGGGTTAATTGAAATTTGCCCGATGTATCAAACAGGACCGCGAGGGTCCGGGACATCGGTTCGAAAGGAGACTTTAATGCGTACTCTCACCACCACTCTCATGGCATCGGCCGTATCCCTCATCGCCTTCTCCGCAGTTCATGCTGCTGACGCGATCGACGAGGTTCCGGCTGCTCCGGCTGCCGAATATACCGAGCCGGTCGCCAAGAACTGGTCGGGCGCCTATGTCGGTGGTACCGCAAACTGGGCCCACGGCAATTTCGACGCCAATGGCGATCGTTCCGCTGCCGGTTTCGGCGGTGGTCTCTATGGCGGCTACAACATGCAGAGCGGCCAGATCGTTTACGGCGGCGAAGCTGATGTAAACTACGGCGACAACGACAGCAGCAACGGCAATGTCGGCCTGCGCCAGCGCGCCAACGGCTCCGTCCGTGGTCGCGTCGGTGTCGATCTGAACCCGGTCCTCGTCTACGGTACGGCTGGTGTTGCCGCATCGAACGTCAAGGCAGCGCAGGGCGGCAGCTCGGACTCCAAGACGCTGCTCGGCTGGACAGCCGGTGCTGGTGCGGAAGCCTTCGTGACCGACAATGTCACGGCGCGTGTCGAATACCGCTACTCGGACTACGGTTCGAAGGACTTCAGCCTGAACGGCGGCAAGGTTTCGTCGGGCTACGACGAACACAGCGTTCGCGTTGGTATGGGCGTGAAGTTCTGATCCTTCAGATCTCGAATGACAAAAAGGCCGGAGCGATCCGGCCTTTTTGCTATCTGGCGTTTGGCAGGTGCCGGGTCAGAGCTTGAACTGGGCGTGATCGGGGAAGAACTTCTCAAATTTCTGCATCCAGTTCTTCAGTTTCGGCCGGCCCCTTTGCCATTCGCCGGTAAACCGCAATTCGATATAGCGCAGCATCGCGGCCATCGCGAAATGCCCGGCATGCAGTTTGGCTGCGGTTTTCGGCATATTGGCATTGAGGTGGTCGAGTGCGCGGGTCACCTTTTCCCACTGCCGGTCGATCCAGGGCTGATGAATCTTTTCCGGCGGATGGAAGCGCTTTTCGTAGACGATCGCGAGCAGGCAGTCGCAGATACCGTCGCAGAGCGCTTCCAGCATCTCCACCTCGGTACGCTTCTGCGCGTTGCGCGGATAAAGCTTGCCCTTCGTTTCGCGGTCGATGAACTGCATGATCACCCGGCTGTCGAAAATGGCCTTTTCGTCCGTCGTGATCAGTGTCGGGATCTTGCCGAGCGGGTTGTTGTCGATCAGATGCGGCGGATTGGCGTTGGTGTCGGTCAGAACGCTCTCGAACGTGAAACCGGCGTGATGAGCGGCCATGCGCACCTTGCTGGAATAGGGGGAGGCGGGGGAATAGAGGATTTTCATGGCGGTTCTTTCTCTGGATGATCAGGGTGTCGCCGGCAGGCTGAGGTTTTTCACCTTGCAGCCACCCCGGTCGATCTCGCCGCAGGCGCGGAAGGTCAGGTCCTTGTTGAAGCAGATCCGGACTTCCTCGACCCGCCCGGCCGTGCATCCTACGGCGATGGCGTTTGCTTGAAGGCCGGGGTTGGCCCCGGTCAGCCGGGTTTCGATGTCCGTGGGACTGGTCCGTTCTTGCTGCTGAACGGTTTGCAGCGATGCCGGGATGGTGACCCGCTCGCGCGCCGCCCTGAGAACGGTGAAATAATCCTTCTGGCTCAGGCCCGAGCATGAGCCATGCTTGCGCCATTCGTGGCCGATCAGCCCCATCGACGGCATGATGTCGAACAGGCCGCGCCCTAAGGTTTCAGGCACGCGGTCCGGTTCGCGGGTGCGGCAGAATTCCGGATAGCCGCGCTCGTTCTGCGGCCAGAGCCCGTGGACGATGAAGCCGTGGCTGTTTTCGGCGGCACATTGTTGCGAGCGCCCCTTGGGATCGTTCTCCAGACACCAGGTCGGCGACCAGGAGAGCGACAGTACATAGAAATCGAACCCGCTGCCTATTGGCATCCGTTTGGCCTTGGATGGCCTCTTCGCCGCAGGGTTTCCTGCGATCGGCGTCGTGGTGACGGGTGTATTGCCATTATTCTGCGCCGGCTTCTGTTCGGCCTGTTCGCCGTTACAGGCCGCAAGCGCGAGCAGGGCGAACGGAAGCGCAATGGAACGACGCATGAACGACATCAAGCGGATCACCGAACCGAGGCGCAGTCGGCGCCGTGGACATACCACGGGTCAAGGCCGCTGAGGCAATATTCGATATTGGAGCCGAAGCCCGCAAAGCCCCAGCCACGCTCGATCAAGTACCACATCGGCCGCTTTCTGCCATCGGTGGTCATGGCCGTGGCCCGACAATATTCGCGCTCGACCTGCCTCGTTTCGTCACGCAATTCTAGTCGCCTCTGCCGGATGTCGTAGACATCGGCGATGAGAATGTTCGCGTTCAGGTAATTTTCGGCTCTGTAATGGAAATTCGAGCGGATGAAACCGAGGACGTCCGCATTGCCGCATGCGGAGCCGCGGTAGGCTCCGTTATAGCTGGCCTGATCGACAGCCATGGCCGGCATCGCGGCGGATGCGAGGATGGCGAGGGAAAGAAGCGCCGATCGTGCAAGCATTCCGGTCATGACCGCCCCCCGATTTCCCTTTGCCAACTGTCCGCAGATTGCGTCTGCCTAAGGCGGACCGTCAAGCCCCGTCAGTCGCGTTCGATCGCTTCTTCGCCACGAAGCCAGAAGGCACGGGCCGATGCGTGGCGGTCCTGCTTCAGCTTGTCCTTCAGCAATGGCAGGATGACGTCGAGTTCTTCCTTCAACGTGAAGGGCGGGTTGACAATGATCAGGCCGGAGCCGGAAAGCCCGGTCGTGTCGCGATCGCTGCGCACAGACAGTTCAGCGCAAAGCATTTTTGGGATTTCCAGCGCCTTCAACGCCTCATGGAACTCCCGGATCGGCGCGCCTTGCTTCAGCGGATACCAGAGGCAGAAAGTGCCGCCGGAAAAGCGGCGATAGGCTTTTGCGAGCCCGTCTGCCAAGCGCTCGTATTCGCCTGATATTTCGAAGGGCGGATCGACCAGGACGATGCCACGCTTCTCCTTCGGGGGCAGGTGCGCGCCGAGCGCCAGCCAACCATCGAGCTCGGTGATCCGGCTCTGGAAATCGCCATCGAACAGGCGGTGCAGCGTCTCGTAGTCGTCCGGATGCAGTTCCATCGCCGAGAGGCGGTCCTGCGGCCGCATCAGCATGCGGGTCAGCTTCGGCGATCCCGGGTACAAGGTCAGCCCGCCATCCGGATTGAGATCGCGCACCGCGGTCAGATAGGGCTCCAGAACCGTCTTGGCTCTTGCTGGAATGTCCGCGTCGAGAATGCGGCCTATGCCATCGCGCCATTCGCCCGTCTTCTGGGCTTCTTCGCTCGACAGATCGTAGAGACCGATACCAGCATGGGTGTCGAGCACGCGGAAGGCCTTGTCCTTCTGGCCCATATAGACGACCAGGCGGGCGAGCACGGCATGCTTGAGGACGTCGGCGAAATTACCGGCGTGGTAGATGTGACGGTAATTCATTTGCGTCCCTTATCGGCCCGATGAAAGTTTGAAATGCGTTGGCGAGAGGACTTTGAGACCCTGCCGCGATGCAATATAGAAAAGCCATGAACGTTGCGACCCCCATCAAGCTAGAAAAGTCCGTCGGCCATTCGGTCTGTCCGCACGACTGTCCCTCCGCCTGCGCGCTCGAGATCGATCTGACGCAGGAGGGCCGGATCGGCCGGGTGCGCGGGGCAAGCGCCAATACCTACACATCCGGCGTCATCTGCGCCAAGGTGGCGCGCTATTCCGAGCGCATCTATCATCCCGGCCGGCTGATGGTGCCACAACGCCGAAAGGGCGCCAAGGGCGAGGGCGGCTGGCAGGATGTGACCTGGGAAGACGCGCTCGACGAGATCGCAAATGCCTTTGTCAGGGCAGAGCAGCAGTACGGTTCCGAGGCCGTCTGGCCCTATTTCTACGCCGGCACGATGGGGCAGGTGCAGCGCGATTCCATCGAGCGGTTGCGGCACGCCAAGCGCTATTCCGGCTTCCTCGGCTCGATCTGCACCAGCCTTGCCTGGACGGGCATGTCGATGGGCGCCGGCGGCCTGCGCGGGCCGGATCCGCGCGAAATGGCAAAGTCCGATTGCGTCGTCATCTGGGGCACCAACGCGGTCGCAACCCAGGTCAATGTGATGACGCATGCGATCAAGGCGCGCAAGGATCGCGGCGCGAAGATCGTCGTCATCGACATCTACGACAATCCGACGGTCAAGCAGGCCGATATGGGGCTGGTGCTGAAGCCCGGCACCGATGCAGCACTCGCCTGCGCGGCCATGCATATCGCTTTCCGCGACGGCTATGCCGACCGCGCCTACCTGGCTGAATATGCCGACGATCCCGAGGGGCTTGAAAACCATCTGAAGACACGGACGCCGGAATGGGCCTCCGCGATAACCGGCCTACCGGTCGAGGAGATCGAGGCCTTCGGCAAGCTGATCGGCACGACGCCGAAAACCTATTTCCGCCTCGGCTACGGCTTCACCCGCCAGCGCAACGGCGCCGTCGCCATCCACGCGGCAGCCTCTGTCCCGACCGTGCTCGGCTCGTGGAAGCATGAAGGGGGCGGGGCATTTCACTCCAACAACGATATTTTCAAGTTCGACAAGCGTGACCTGATGGGCACGGCCATGCTCGATCCGGACATCCGCATGCTTGATCAGTCACAGATCGGCCGCGTGCTGACCGGCGATGCCGAAGCGCTGCGCCATCGCGGACCGGTGACGGCGATGCTCATCCAGAACACCAACCCGGTCAATGTCGCGCCGGAACAGCGGCTGGTGACGCGCGGTTTCCTGCGCGACGATCTCTTTGTCGCCGTGCACGAGCAGTTCATGACCGACACGGCCAAGGTCGCCGATATCGTCCTGCCGGCCACCATGTTCCTCGAACATGACGATCTCTATCGCGGCGGCGGTCACCAGCACATCCTGCTCGGCCCGAAGGTGGTCGAGCCGCCGTCGACGGTGCGCACCAATCTCTTCGTCATCGAGGAATTGGCCACGCGCCTCGGCGTGGCCGACAGGCCGGGTTTCGGCCGCAGCGAGCGCGAGCATATTGACCGCATCCTCGTCAATCACGGCACGAATTTCGAAGGCCTGAAGCGCGACAAGTGGATGGACATCCAGCCGGATTTCGAAACCGCGCATTTCATCAAGGGCTTTGCCCATCCGGATGGCAAGTTTCATTTCAAGGCCGACTGGACGGGGCAGGCGGCACCGAACAAGCCGCCGAAATCACTCGGCGTCTTCGGCCCGCACGAACAATTGCCCGAGTTCCCCGATCATGTCGATCTGATCGAACTTGCCGACGAACAGCACCCGTTCCGGCTGGCGACATCGCCGGCGCGTTCGTTCCTCAATTCGACCTTCGCCGAGACGCCATCCTCCATCCAAAAGGAGGTTCGTCCCGAAGCGATGATCCACGCCGATGATGCCGCGGCTGCCGGCGTCATCGATGGCGATATTGTTCGGATCGGCAACGAGCGTGGCGAGATCCGCCTGCACGCCAAGATCGGCGGCGGTGCACGGCGCGGCGTGGTCATCTGCGAAGGTCTCTGGCCGAACGACGCGCATCTGGACGGCGAGGGTATCAACGTGCTCACCGGCGCCGATGCCGCCGCGCCTTATGGTGGCGCGGCCTTCCACGACAATCACGTATGGATGCGCAAGGATTGAAGACCGCATGACGAAGTTCGACAATGCAAAAATCGAAGTCCTGAAGGACGAGACGCTTTCGAAAAACTGGTACCATCTGCGCAACGTCACCTTCAATTACACCGGCTCGAACGGGGTGACGAAGAAGCTGAAGCGCGAGGTCTATGATCGCGGCAATGGCGCAACGATCCTGCTTTACGATCCCAGGCGCGACAGCGTCATTCTCGTGCGGCAGTTCCGCATGCCGGCGCATGCCAACGGCCATTCCGGATGGCTCCTGGAAACGCCGGCGGGTCTCTTGGATGGCGATCATCCGGCGGAAGCGATCCGTCGCGAGGTGATGGAAGAGACCGGTTATCTGGTGACGGATGTGCAGCCGGTGTTCCAGGCGTTCATGTCGCCGGGCGCGGTCACCGAGACCATTCACTTCTTCGCTGCCGTCATCGATGTCACTGTTCGTGCCGAGGATGGCGGTGGCGCGGCGCACGAGGACGAGGATATCGAGGTGCTGGAAGTACCGCTCACCGACGCCATGGCGATGATCGGCAGTGGTGAGATCTGCGACGGCAAGACGATCATGCTGCTGCAGTGGGCGATGCTGAACAAGAAGACACTGGCGGGCGCATAAGGCGGGCGGCTAACTCAGACATTTGAGCGAGCCGCCGCTCTGGTAGCTCAGAACGTTCCCTTCAAGCCGAACTTGACGGACATTGTCTGGAACGACGCTCCGGCGCCGTTCTTGCTGCTGTCGGTTTCGCCGGTCACCGTGTTTCTGGACCGCATGTCGCCACGCCGGTTGAAGACGTTTTCGTAAGTGCCGCCAACGAACAGCGATGCCGTCTCGGTCATGTGATAGGCGGCTTCGACGTTGAACATCAGCACCGGCGCCGGCTTCATGTCGTCATGGAAGCGGGTATCGGTGCCCCAGTGATCGTCGATATCCCGGATGCCGGTCGTGAAGCCGCCCTTGGCGCCACCGGAAATGGTCAGGCGGTCGATATCCACCGAGCCATCGGCGCCGAGGAACAGGACCGGGATTTTCTGCTGATAGCTGATGACGCGCATGCCGTCGGGAAAGTCGCCGATATCGTCGCGTGTCGTGGTGTCGCTGTAGATGTAAGAGCCACCGAAGGACTCCCACTTCACGTCGGAATATTTGAAGCCGGCATTGACGCCGAAGCGCTTGCCGTCTTCATCGAGAAGCTGGCGGGCAATTTCGATGGAGCCGGCGAAACAGTGGGAAAGGCGCGTGTCCGGGCTGATCGACCGATCGCTCCAACCATCCATGCTGGTATCGACGTAGAGGCCGGGAACCCAGTCGTAATCGACCATGTGACCGTCACCATTGGCGCCGATGTCGAAGGTTGCCTTGACCGACCATTCGGATGTCAATTCTGCTGCTGCGGTGCCGCTATAGAGCGTGACGCCCTTGCTGTCCCAATCCAGCTGGCTCGCCTTGTGCGAGCCCATATAGACATATTCCTTAGCCTGAATGTTCATCAGCCCGACAGCGCCGGTGAAGGTGAAGGCATCATTGCCGAACGTGGCCGTGGCATCGTCGGCAAGGCAAGCGCCGGTCGAGGCCAGCAGGAACGCAATCGAGGAAAGGGGAAACCGCATAAAGAAAATCCGCCGCATGAATTGGAATTGCGGCGCACTGGTAGGCATTCGTTGATTCTTCACAAGGGGCTCAGGCGGATGCACCCAAATTTGAGTCAAAATGACCCATGGGATTCATCTGTCGTGCCGGACGTGGTGTTAATTGGTCACAAGAGGAGGGTTGCTTCGACGGGGCTTAACCCGCGACGTTGACCGTCCTGCCACCATCCATCCGGACCTTGCCGTCGGCAATCAGGCGCAGGGCTGCCGGATAAGACTTGTGTTCCTCGACAAGAACGCGCGCAGCCAGCGTGTCGGCGGTATCGCCCTCCAGCACCGGCACTTGCGCCTGCAGGATGACCGGGCCTTCGTCCATGCCTTCTGTGACGAAATGGATGGTGCAGCCGGCGGTCGTCATGCCGGCGTCGATGGCGCGCTGGTGGGTATGCAGGCCCGGAAATAGCGGTAGCAGGGACGGGTGGATGTTGATGATGCGGCCTTCATAGGCATTGATGAAGCTGGCGCTCAGCAGGCGCATGTAGCCGGCGAGGCAGACGATGTCGGGCGCAAGGCTGGCGAGTTGCGACAGGATCGCGGCCTCGTGGGCCTCCTTGCTGTCATAGTCCTTGCGGGCAAAGCAGAACGTGTCGATGCCGAGCGCCTGTGCCTTGGCCAGTCCGCCTGCATCCGGCTTGTCAGAAATCACGGCGACGATCTCGGCCGGAAAATCCTGTTCCGCCGCAGCCTTTGCCAGCGCCAGCATGTTGGAGCCGCCGCCGGAAATGAACACCACGACCCGCTTGCGGGCCGCTTTCACCGTCGAGGTCATAGAGCGAGAGCGCCCTTATAGATCGTGCCGGCGGCACCTTCTTCGCGTGCCACCATGCGGCCGAGCGTGAAGACGGTTTCACCTTCCGCGGTCAGGATCGAGGCGACCTTCTCGGCATCCTCGGCCTTGACGACGGCGATCATGCCGACGCCGCAGTTGAAGGTGCGCAGCATTTCATTGGCGGCAACGCCGCCGGTCTTGGCAAGCCAGGAGAAGACGGCCGGGGCCTTGATCGCGTCGAGATCGATTTCGGCCGCCAGATGCTTCGGCAGCACCCGCGGAATGTTTTCCGGGAAGCCGCCGCCGGTAATGTGGGCCAGCGCCTTGATCTTTCCGGTCTCGCGGATCGCCTTCAGTAGCGGCTTCACGTAGATCTTCGTCGGCGTCATCAGCACATCGGCCAGCGTACCGTCGCCGAACGGCGCCGGCGCATCCCAAGCGAGGCCGGACAGCGCGACGATCTTGCGGACCAGCGAATAGCCATTGGAATGAACGCCGGAGGAGGCGAGGCCGAGAATGACGTCGCCTTCGGCAATATCACCCGCCGGCAGCAACTGGCCGCGTTCGGCGGCACCGACCGCGAAGCCTGCGAGGTCGTAGTCGCCGCCCGCATACATGCCCGGCATTTCGGCGGTCTCGCCGCCGATCAGCGCACAACCCGCATCGCGGCAACCGGCGGCGATGCCGGCAACGATCGAGGCGCCCTGATCCGGATCGAGCTTGCCGGTGGCGAAATAGTCGAGGAAGAAAAGGGGTTCGGCGCCCTGCACGACAAGATCGTTGACACACATCGCGACGAGGTCGATGCCGACCGTGTCGTGCTTGCCGGCATCTATGGCGATCTTGAGCTTGGTGCCGACGCCGTCATTGGCGGCGACCAGAACCGGGTCGGTAAAGCCTGCGGCCTTCAGGTCGAACAGGCCACCGAAGCCGCCGATCTCGCCGTCTGCGCCCGGACGCCGGGTCGAGCGCACATGCGGCTTGATCTTCTCGACCATGAGGTTTCCGGCATCGATATCCACACCCGCATCGCTGTAGGTCAGACCATTCTTTCCAGGCTCGCTCATGGCTCGCTCTCCGCTGCTCGTCATATTGGGACTGCGATTGGCATGGGAGTGCCGCGAGTGCAAGACGATTGCCGCCATAAGTCCCGCTTTTTCACCGTTTTGCCCTGTCGCGGGCACCGTTTTCGGTCGCAGGCTTGACCATGATCGGTGCCACATCCTATCTCCATCGGTAGAGGCTGCGTGGCATGGCGCAAGCGGCAGGACATCGGAACGGCGGCATGGTCAACAAACTGAGCGGCAGCGGGTTGCAGCGCCAGATCATTTTCTGGCTGCTGTTCCTCGCAGGCTTCATCGCCTTCCTGATGGTTTTCAGCACGATCCTCCTGCCGTTCATTGCCGGCATGGCGCTCGCCTATTTCCTCGATCCTGTCGCCGACCGGCTGGAGCGATTGGGCATGAGCCGGCTGACGGCAACGATCGTCATCCTCATCGGCTTCATCTTTCTGTTTGCCCTGTCGCTGGTCGTCATCATTCCCATCATCTTTACCCAGGCGTCGGAGTTCATCGCCAAGATGCCGGGTTATGTCGCCAGACTGCAGGAATTCCTGACCAGCCCGGACACAGCCTGGCTGCCTGACTGGATTTCGAGCCAGATGGACACGATCAAGCAGAATTCCGCCAAGCTCCTGGAGCAGGGTGCGGGTTTCCTCGGGACGTTGTTCCAGCAATTGTGGAATTCGGGCATGGCGCTGCTCGACATCCTCTCGCTGTTCATCATCACCCCTGTCGTCGCCTTCTATCTGCTGCTCGACTGGGACCGGATGGTCGACAGGGTCGATAGCTGGGTTCCACGCGATCACGTCGCTACGGTTCGCCAGATTGCCGCCGACATGAATACGACGATTGCCGGCTTCGTGCGCGGGCAGGGGTCGCTCTGCATCATTCTCGGCCTGTTCTATGGTCTGTCCTTGACCGTGGCCGGGCTGAACTTCGGGCTGCTGATCGGCCTGTTTGCCGGAATGATCAGCTTTATCCCCTATGTCGGCTCGTTGGTGGGGCTTGTGCTTGCCGTCGGCGTGGCACTCGTCCAGTTCTGGCCGGACTATCTCAATATCGGCATCGTGGCGGCGATATTCTTTGCCGGACAATTCCTGGAAGGCAATATCCTGCAGCCGAAGCTCGTTGGCAAAAGTGTCGGCCTGCACCCGGTCTGGCTGATGTTTGCCCTTCTGGCATTCGGCGCGCTGTTCGGTTTCGTCGGCCTGCTGGTCGCGGTGCCGGCAGCAGCGGCGATCGGCGTGCTTGTCCGCTTCGGGATCGGGCGTTACCTTGACAGCACGCTCTATCACGGCCATCGCCACATTCTGACCATCGAGCCGGAACACAGGCAGCCAGAGAAGCATCCAGAGTAAACAGCGTATGGTCCGCAAGTTCGAACAATTGCCGCTCGTTTTCAAGCACGAGCCTCAAACCGGTCGTGACGATCTTCTGGTGTCCGAGCGCCTGACAGCGGCCGTTTCCATCATCGACAGCTGGCCGCGGTGGCCGTCACCAGTCGTCATCCTGGCGGGGCCTGTCGGTTCCGGTAAATCGCATTTGGCCTCGATCTGGCGAGAGCGCAGCAATGCCGTCGCCATTCATCCCACTGCTGACAGCGATTCCGCCGAAGTCGCATCGATAGGTCCGGTTCTGTTCGAAGATGCCGATCGCCAGGGCTTCGATGACCGGGCACTTTTTCACGTAATCAACAGCGTGCGTGAAAACGGCCAGAGCCTTCTCATCACCAGCCGCCTCTGGCCGATGTCCTGGCCGGTCGAACTGCCGGACCTGCGGTCGCGGCTGAAGGCCGCAACGGTCGTGGAAATCGGCGAGCCGGATGACGAATTGCTGGCGCAGGTTCTCGTCAAGTTGCTTGCCGATCGCCAACTCGCGGTCGATGATCGTCTGATCGGTTACATCGTAGCGCGCATGGAGCGTTCGCTTGAAAGCGCTCAGACGATCGTCGAACGTCTGGACCATCTGGCGCTTGCACGCGGGACGCGCATCAATCGTGCCCTCGCGCTGGAAGTGCTGGATAGCATTGGAAAGACACGCGAAATCGATTGACTGTCACAGTTCCGTCGTCAAATTGGGCTAGCTGCTTCGAGAAAAGCCAAGAAAAAAGGGCCGGGGGACAATGGATACATCGACATCACCAGCGAATGTGAACACTCCGGTGGCCGATGAAATCGACCTGCTGACAAGCCCCGACCGCTTCATTAACCGCGAATTTTCCTGGCTGCAGTTCAACCGACGCGTTCTTGAAGAGACGCTGAATACGGCCCATCCGCTTCTTGAGCGCGTGCGCTTCCTGTCGATTTCCGCCGCCAACCTCGACGAATTCTTCATGGTGCGCGTCGCTGGTCTCGAGGGCCAGGTGCGCCAGGGTGTGCTTGTCCGCAGCCCGGACGGAAAGACGCCGGCCGAGCAGCTTGAAGACATCCTGAAGGAGATCGACAACCTGCAGATGGAGCAGCAGGCCTCACTGGCCGTTCTGCAGCAATATCTCGCCAAGGAAGACATTCTGATCGTCCGACCGGTCTCGCTGTCGCAGCAGGACCGGACCTGGCTTGCGAACGAGTTCGAGCAATCGATTTTCCCGGTCCTGACGCCGTTGTCGATCGACCCGGCGCATCCGTTCCCGTTCATTCCCAATCTCGGCTTCAGCATGGGGCTGCAACTGGTCAGCAAGCGCGGCCGCGAGCCGATGACGGCTTTGCTACGCCTGCCGGTGGCGCTGGACCGGTTCATCCGGTTGCCGGACGCCAAGTCGGTAATCCGCTACATCACGCTGGAGGATGCCGTCAGCCAGTTCATCGAGCGGCTGTTCCCCGGCTACGAGGTCAAGGGCTCCGGCACCTTCCGCATCATCCGAGACAGCGATATCGAAGTGGAGGAAGAGGCCGAAGATCTCGTTCGTTTCTATGAAACGGCGCTGAAGCGCCGCCGGCGTGGGTCGGTCATCCGCATCGAGATCGATTCTGAAATGCCGCTGGAATTGCGCCATTTCGTCGTGTCTGAACTCAACGTGCCGGAAAACCGCGTCGCGGTTCTGCCCGGTCTTCTCGCTCTCAACACGCTGTCCGAAATCACAAAGGCGCCGCGCGACGATTTGCGCTTCGAGCCGTACAATGCGCGATTTCCCGAGCGTGTCCGCGAACACGCCGGAGACTGTCTCGCTGCCATCCGCGAAAAGGACATGGTCGTCCACCACCCCTACGAAAGCTTCGACGTGGTGGTCCAGTTCCTTCTCCAGGCTGCGCGCGATCCTGATGTTCTGGCGATAAAGCAGACGCTTTACCGCACCTCCAACGACAGCCCGATCGTTCGCGCTCTGATCGACGCGGCCGAGGCCGGTAAGTCGGTAACAGCTCTGGTCGAATTGAAGGCGCGGTTTGACGAAGAGGCCAATATCCGCTGGGCACGCGATCTCGAGCGCGCCGGCGTACAGGTCGTGTTCGGCTTCATCGAACTGAAGACCCACGCCAAGATGTCGATGGTTGTGCGCCGCGAGGAAGGCAAGCTTCGGACCTATTGCCACCTCGGCACCGGCAACTACCACCCGGTCACAGCGAAGATTTATACCGATCTGTCCTTCTTCACCTGCAATCCGGATATTGCCCATGACATGGCCAATATCTTCAACTTCATCACCGGCTACGGCGAGCCGGAGGAGGGGATGAAGCTGGCGATTTCGCCACATACGCTGCGTCCGCGAATCCTCCAGCATATCGGCGAGGAGATTGCCCATGCAGAGGCCGGACGTCCTGCATCGATCTGGATGAAGATGAATTCGCTGGTCGATCCGGAGACCATTGACGCGCTCTACCGCGCCAGCCGTGCGGGCGTGGAAATCGATCTGGTGGTGCGCGGCATCTGCTGTCTGCGGCCGCAAGTGCCGGGATTGTCCGATAATATCCGGGTCAAGTCGATCGTCGGCCGCTTTCTTGAGCATTCGCGCATCTTCTGCTTCGGAAATGGGCACGGGCTTCCATCCGAGCATGCGCTCGTATATATCGGCTCCGCGGACATGATGCCGCGTAATCTGGATCGGCGGGTGGAGACCCTTGTGCCTCTCACCAACCGGACCGTGCATGAGCAGGTGTTGTCGCAGATCATGCTGGGAAATCTTATCGACAACCAGCAGAGCTACGAAATTCTGCCGGACGGAACGTCGCGGCGCATGGAAGTGGCCAGGGACTCCGAACCGTTCAATACGCAGGTCTATTTCATGACCAATCCCAGCCTTTCCGGGCGGGGCGAGGCCTTGAAATCCAGCAC
This sequence comes from Rhizobium sp. Leaf453, assembly GCF_001425605.1. Taxonomy (GTDB): domain Bacteria; phylum Pseudomonadota; class Alphaproteobacteria; order Rhizobiales; family Rhizobiaceae; genus Pararhizobium. The sequence goes on from NZ_LMRG01000029.1 coordinate 226,630, forward strand.
GCCCAAGGTAATTGCCGGCTGGAAAAGCGGTCGCAGAAGATAAAAGCGGAATGGCATGGTAGAATCTGAAGCCCAGGGGCGTTTGCCTGGAATTGCCCCGGTCTCCGTCGTGGATATTGGGTCGAACTCGATTCGACTGGTCATCTATGAAGGATTGAGCCGTTCTCCGGCCGTTCTGTTCAATGAAAAGGTGATGTGCGGGCTCGGCAAGGGCATCGACGCGACCGGCCGCATGGACGCCGAGAGTGTCGAGCGTGCGCTGAAGGCCCTGCACCGCTTCAAGGCGCTGTCGACCCAAGCGCGCGCATCGACGGTCTTCGCGCTGGCAACAGCTGCGGCTCGTGATGCCTCAAATGGACCGGACTTCATCCGCCGCGCCGAAATCATTCTCGGCCAGAAAGTTCGTGTACTGACCGGTGAGGAGGAAGCCTATTTCTCCGCCATGGGCATCATCAGCGGTTACCACGATCCCGATGGCATCGTCGGCGATCTCGGCGGTGGGTCGCTCGAACTGGTCGACGTGATCGGCACGAAGATCGGGAAGGGCATCACGCTGCCGCTCGGCGGCATCCGGCTTTCGGAACACGCCGAAGGATCGATCGTCAAGGCCCGCAGCCATGTCCGACGCTACATGAAGGGTGCCAGTGTTCTGGAAAAAGGGGCAGGGCGAACCTTTTATGCGGTCGGCGGTACCTGGCGGTCGATCGCCAAGCTGCATATGGAACTGCGCAATTACCCGCTCCACATGATGCAGGGCTATGAAATCTCCTACGACGAGGCCATGGCCTTTCTGCCGGAAATTATCGAACCGAAGGATACAAGGGCCCCAGCCTACGCCCATATTTCGAAGAGCCGCCGCAATCTCCTGCCTTTCGGCGCCATCGCCCTGCAGGAGACGATCGCCCAGATGAAGCCGGCGCGAATCTCGTTCTCGGCGCTTGGCGTTCGCGAAGGCTATCTGCTTTCGCTTCTATCCGACACCGTTCGCGCCCATGACCCGCTCCTGACAGCAGCGCGCGAAATCGCCATCCTGCGCGCCCGTTCCCCCGAACATGCGCGTGAACTTGCCGATTGGAGCGGCAAGGTGGTGCCGCATTTCGGCATCACCGAAACGGAGGAAGAGGGACGTTATCGCCAGGCTGCCTGTCTGCTGGCCGATATCAGCTGGCGCGCCCATCCCGATTACCGCGGCCTGCAGGCGCTGAACATCATCGCCCACAGCACATTCTCCGGCATCACCCATGCCGGTCGCGCCTATATCGCCCTTGCAAATTACTACCGGTTCGAAGGGCTGAACGATGACGGGGCCACCGAGCCCTTGGCAGCCATCGCGACGCCGCGCCTGCTGGAACTCGCAAAGCTGCTCGGAGGCCTGCTCAGGGTCGTCTATCTCCTGTCGGCATCCATGCCGGGCGTGGTTCGCAATCTCGACATTCGTCCATCGAAGGCCGCTGATTTCGATCTGGAATTCGTTGTTCCATCGGCCTATTCGGAGTTTGAGGGAGAAAGACTGGAAGGGCGCTTGCAGCAATTGGCAAAGCTGACGGGCAAGCGGATCGCGTTCCGGTTCCTTTAGGCTAAACTTGATCCGGATTTTCTCCGGCATGGGAGCGGCGATGTCGTTGCGCGAGAGTTTTCTTTCCGCGCCTGCGTGGTTGATTGCCCAAAATACAAGAATTTTTCAACAAGACGCGATGCCAAGTTTGGATGTCGCTGCCGGATTCTATTTGAACCAAAGTATACATGGCTGGGCAGCAAAGTGCATCTGGAGGTTTTTTACAGTGGAAACCGCGTAAATTGTTGCGGAGCCTATCTCGCTAACACAATTCATGGTAATTGAGTGGCCGTTGGAAAGCATGCCAACCGAGTTTCGAGGGAGCGAAAATCATGCCAACTTTTACACTGAAATCACTAGGCGGGCGCGGCGCCGATCTCAGCCAATACGACATAACTGATCTTGCGACATATGACTCGTGGACGGGAAGCTCCACGTTGGTCAAGTTTTTTGATGACGCACTCAACTATACGCAGTTCACGGGCACTGGCATTACGGCCAAGGTCAGCGGCGGGCGTTTGCAGGATGTCACGGCTGGTACGATCCAGTCCTTCACGCTTGTCGTCGCCGGGGTCAAGGTGATCTCCGTGACGGGGCTCAACCTGTCGGCCGTTACGCTTTTCGACTTTTATCAAGCTCAAAATCCGCTGGGTGCCGTCAATTACATACTCGGGGGTGACGATACGATCCATGGCACCGAGTTGAAGGATGTCCTTGCGTCGGGCAATGGGAACGATCGCATTCTGGGGAATGGTGGCAGCGACATTCTGAGCGGCGACGCCGGTAATGATTCACTGCTCGGGGGTGACGGCAACGACGCGCTCAATGGTGGTACCGGCAATGACCGGCTTTACGGCGACGCGGGTACGGATACGCTTCGAGGCAACAGCGGCGACGATACGCTTTCCGGTGGCGCTGCGGACGATTCACTTTACGGCGGTGCCGGCGTGGATACGCTTGAGGGTGGTACCGGCAATGACAAGATCTTCGGTGACACGGAAAATGACCGGTTGGTCGGCGGATCTGGTAATGACACGCTTGATGGCGGCACCGGCAACGACCGGCTTTACGGTGACGCCGGCGTGGACACGCTTCTTGGCGGCACCGGCAACGACATAATGGCGGGCGGGACCGACAACGATACGCTTCGTGGCGGTGTCGGCGCTGACACTCTCGAAGGAGAGGCGGGTAACGACAAGCTTTACGGCGACGAAAATGATGACCGTGTCCTCGGCGGTGACGGGAACGACACGGTATACGGTGGTACGGGCAATGACGGGCTTTATGGTGACGCGGGCATCGACCGACTTATCGGCGGTCTTGGCAGTGACCGGCTGTATGGTGGCGCCGCCGCAGATACCTTTGCTTTTGCGACGATTGGGGATTCGACGGTCGCAGCGTCGGGCCAGGATACGATTTACGATTTCAAGCAGTCGGAACTCGATAAGATCGACCTGAAGTCGATCGACGCGGACGAGACAATCGCTGGAAACCAGACGTTCAGCTTTATCGGAACCGCTGGGTTCCATGGCGATGCCGGTGAGTTGCGTTATGCCAAGACGACAGCACGCACTTATATTCAGGGCGATGTCGATGGCGATGGTACGGCAGATTTCCAAATCTGGATCAATTCCCTCGTGACCCTCAAGAGTGCCGACTTCATTCTCTGATGCAAAGATGAAATCGGTTTAATTAAAAATAGGCCGGGCGAAAGCTCGGCCTATCTTTCGTTGACCGCATATCTGAAGTTCAGCAATTCACGAATCTCGAGTGGCGCGAAATCATTGCAGCCGAATTGTGGAGCGAACCGCAGTCGTGTGCCGGCGGTAGCACTATCCCAACCGAAAGCTATCGGGTCGTCTGCGGTTGTTGCTGTCGCGGTACTGTCTTTGCTTTCTGCGACCAGATATGCTTCGGCCATATAGTAGTTTTTCCAATATTTGACGTTTGATGGAGGATGTTGATGGCAACCTTTACGTACGCGGACCTCGGCGGCGGAATTGATATGACGCTGACGACGACGGATGGGGTTTTGGGCTACAAATTCTGGAGTGCCTCGTCGACATCTTTGAAGCTGTACGACAATTCTTCGAATTACACTCTGTTTACAGGCAGCGGGCTCAAGGTGACCTCAAAGTCCGGCACGCTGACCGATATCACCGCCGGCACGGTAACCGGCATCAAGGGCGTGACAGCTGGGAAGGTCGCGGTGACGGTTACCGGCCTGAGCGTTTCGGCGGTTAAACTCGGCGATGCGGTCTTCGCGCACGATGATGCTGCCTTTCTGTCCGTGTTGCTCGCCGGCAATGATACGATCAACGGAACGGCCTATGGCGATGGCCTGCTGGGTGGGGCCGGAAACGACATCCTGAAAGGCAATGGCGGTGATGATTCGCTGATGGGGGCAATCGGAGCCGACCAGCTCCTTGGCGGTACAGGCTTTGATACGGTTTTTTACGTCGCAGCGACAAAGGGTGTCGTGGCCAGCCTTGCGAAGCCCTCGCTCAACACCAATGAGGCCAAGGGAGACACCTACTCATCGATCGAGGGTCTGGTTGGATCGCGCTTTGCCGATAGCCTGACCGGCAATAGCGGGGCCAATTACTTGTCGGGGCAGGCCGGAAACGATGTCCTCGACGGAGGGGCCGGCGATGATGCGCTGGCGGGAGGCGCGGGCGCAGATACGCTGCGTGGCGGCGATGGCCGGGACATGGTCGACTACGCCTTTGCCACGAAGGGCGTCGTCGCCAGCCTTGCCAAGTCTTCGATCAACACCAATGACGCAAAGGGTGATATCTATTCCTCGATCGAGGAGTTGCAGGGCTCCGAATTTTCCGACAAGCTCTACGGCAACGGTTCTGCCAATGGACTGGCAGGGCTCAAGGGAAATGACGTCGTCGATGGTGGTGGTGGCAATGACATCATCTATGGTGACGCCGGCGCCGACGATCTGACCGGCGGTACCGGTAAGGATACGTTCGCGTATTTTGCCGCCTCCGATTCCAAGGTCGCCGCCTCCGGCCGTGATACGATCTTCGATTTCTCCGCCAGCCAAGGCGACAAGATCGATCTGTCGGACATCGACGCGATCAGCAAGAGCACCAAGGACGATGCGTTCACCTTTATCGGCACCGCTGCGTTCCACGGCAAGGCGGGTGAATTGCGCTACGTCAAGCAGAGTTCCGACACCTATGTCTACGCTGACATCAACGGCGACAAGACGGCGGATTTTGCTATCCATTTCGATGATGCACTGACTCTCTCCAAGGGTTATTTCGTCCTCTGACGGCACTTGAAGGCAACAAAAGGCCCCGCAACGCAGGTTGCGGGGCCTTTTTTCTTGAGGCTAGTCGATGCTTACTTCGCGTTCAGGAACTCGCCGACCTCGAGCAGGACGAATTCATTATCGTCGGCCTTGTCGAGCGCGCGGCCAGCCGAGAACGGCAGGTTGTTGTCGTTTCCAACGATGATGTGGGTGTCATCGACGCGGTCGACATTCTCGATGGTAACGAAGGGCATGTCGTAGAAGCCGTCGCCGCCGCCCTGGCGCTTCTTGTTGTCGGGATCGGCGATCTTCAGAAGGTCGATATAGCCCATCTTGCGGACTGCCTTGCCGGCGTTGGCATCGGTCATCTCGATCTTGTAGACGCGCTTGACCTTGGAGCCGACAGCAAAACAATCCGGCTTCGGTTCCTTCGGATTGGCGCAGGCCTTGTCGACGGTGCCGGCGCCGTTGTCCCGCTCGATCACCAGCGCGGTCGTCTCGTCGAGCATGTTGAAATCGCCGATCGCTTCGCCACCTTCGGCCAGCGGATAGAGCCAGCTACGGCCGGTCCAGGCCTTCGACGCGACATCGAGTTCGATGATCCTCAGCGCCGGGCGGCCGTCTGCCTGTTCCACGCTCTCGGCATCAACCCAAAGCGGACCTTCGAGCAGGCCATAAAGCTTGCTGCCGTCCTTCGACAGTGCGAGGCCTTCGTAGCCGCCGGAGCGCTTGACGTTGAAGGCCGGAACCGGCTTGGTCGGATCGGCCTGTGTCGTCAGCGTCGGATTGTCGGGCGAGAGGACCGGCTTGTCGTTGACGGTTGTCGCAATGACGTCGGTCAGTTTGCCATCCAGATCGAACTTCAGGATGTAGGGACCGAATTCCTCGCCGACCCAAAAGCCGTCGGCAACGGGCTGGATCGATTCGACGTCGAAATCGGCGCCGGTCAGATAACGCTTCGTGGCACCTTCCATAACTGTCGGGAAAGGGGCCTTTTTGTCGGGATCGGTCAGGAAGATGGTCTTCAGCGCTTCGACTTTGCCGTTTTCCCAGTCGATCTTGATGTTGTGCAACATCAGCATTGTGTCGGTCGAATTCAGCTTGGCGCCGAAACCATTGTCCGACAGGCTCCAGAACGTGCCGTCCGGCATGGCCTTGATGCCGGAAAAACCCTGCATCGGCTGACCGTCGAACGGCAGCGACAGGCCGGTCAGGCGCACGCCGTCCTTGCCGGGCACGGTGCCGAGCGTCTCGGTGCGTTTGCGATCGGCGGTGGTGAACTTGCCCGATGTCTTCAGGTACTCGGCCGCATCGGCGGGCGCCGGAATGATCGTGTTGGCCGGCAGCACCGCGTGGGCGGTGAGCTTGGCCGGGAAGACCTTGTCTTCCGCCAAAGCGCCGGTTGTCATCAGCAGGCAAAGTGCTACGGAAGCAAAAAGAGCGTTTTTCATCCTATCCCCATTCGAGCGGTTAATTGAGACATTCCGCTTAGCAGGGGATTGATGTCGATGAATTGACGACGGGATGAAGCTTTGGTGACGGGCCTGGTGACTGTTTACTCAGCCGGCATCCGCAATTCAAAGGGCGCGATGACCGGAGCGAGTTTACGCCCGGCGAGCGACATCACCCCGAGCGTCTGTCCGCGCCCCTTGACGGCGTGCGTGCCGAGATCTTCCAGCGCGAAGGCCTCGGGCACCTTGATACGCTGGGCGAGTTCTGCCGAGATCAGCACCTGCCGGTTCAACGACTTGCACAGCGCTTCCAGCCGGGAGGTCGTGTTCACGGTATCGCCGAAATAGGTGATCTTGTGCCGGTCGATGCCGATTTCGGCCGTGATGATGGGGCCGCCGTGAATGGCCGCGCGCAGGCGCGGCACTTGACCGAACTTCTTCTGCCAGGCTTCGGCATTGGCCTCGATGTCGTCGATAATGTCGAAAACACAGCGGACACACCGGGCATGCTTGACCCCGCGCTTCAACGGCCAGGTGACGATCGCAGCATCGCCGACATAGTCGTCGATCGCGCCCTTGTAGCGGCGCACGGGCTCGGCAAAGGCGGCGAACAGGGCCTTCAGGAACTGTTGGGCGCGCAGGTCGCCGTGCCGTTCGGCATAGGAGGTCGAATCGGCGAGATCGATGAACAGGAAGACGCGCTCTTCCGCGACCGGCGCGCGGTAGCGGCTGATCAGCATGCTGGTGAACACATCCCTGCCCAACAGATCGCGAACCCTGAGAATGAAGACGATCAGCGCGCAGACGGCCAACGCATAGAGGAAGACGTTGAACGGCATGACCAATTGGTCGATGGACGTTCGTGGTGTCAGATATCCCAGCCATGAGAGCAACGAGGCTGCAGCGGCATAGCCGACGCTCATCAGGATTTCGTAGATCACAAGAGCGGATATGATGAAGGCGACCGTCGGCAGCTTCTCGATCCGCCTATAGAGTCCACGCAGCAGGATACGGCGCTCGAATGCGATCATCGGCACGCCCATGGCAACCGAAAACACGACGCCGATAATCTTTGGTTCGTCGGGGAAGACAACCATGCCGTAGAGAACACCACTGAGCGCCATGCCGAGCGTGATCAGCAGCCAGTTCTCTGTCGGGGATATTTCTCTCATGATTCCAGCTCCGCTCCCCCGGTGCTCATACGCATTGAGCCAAATGGGTAGAGCGGGTCAAGCAATTTCATGTAACGGTTTATGACGAGTTTGAGAGGTTCGCCCACCGCCCGGGCGTCATGCCATGGGTTTTCTTGAAGTGGCGGGTGAAGTGCGCCTGGTCGGCAAAGCCGGTTTCGAGCGCGATTTCGACGAGGCTCCGGCCGCTGCCGATCATGCCGCGCGCCCGCTCCAGCCGCCGCATGACAAGGTAACGATGCGGGCTTGTACCGAGGCTCGCGCGAAAATGCCGCGCCAGGGTGAAGCGGTCGAGACCGCTGATTTTTTCCAGTTCGCCTGATGTGACCTGCCGTTCGGATTGCGCCTGCAGATAGTCACAAACGCGGCGAATGGCGGCCGAATCCGTTTTGCCGCCAACCTTTCCCTTGGCGCTGTCGGCATGGCGCAGCAGCCCGTCGGCCATCCGGGAGAGAATGTCGTGCAGGTGGAGATCGCCGATTTCACCGTCGAGATCCTGCATCGCATCGGCAAGGCTTTCCGCAAAGGCGCGGTCCGCCACAACCGGTGAGGCGACGAAGGGCAGGCCGGCGCGACGATCGCCCAAGGCATCGATCAGCATTTCCGGCGGCAGGTACATCATCCGGTAGCGGAGGCCTTCATCGGTTGCGGCACCGCCGTCGTGCACCTCGTCCGGATGCAGCACGATGACATTGCCGGGCTGGCTGTAGCGCACGATGCCGCGATAGCTGAAGGTCTGCACGCCGCGCAGGGTGAGGCCAAGCGCGTAAGTGTCGTGGCGGTGCGGCTCGAAGGCATCGCCATGAAACTGCGCCTCGATCCGGGCAATGCCACCGGATGCCGGGGCGATTCGGATGCTGTCTGAGGTCACCGGCATGCACGAACGTTCAAGATCGCCCGCGCCATTACGGGCTATGGAGCCCTCCGACGTTACAAGCATCCTGTTTCCAAGAGTGGAGTTGGCATTCATGTTTGAGACCAAATTTGCAATCGTGTTGCGCGACGACCTGGCCGTCTGGCAGAAGTTGAACGTGACGGCGTTCCTGACCAGCGGGATCACCGCGCAGAAGCCCGGCATCATAGGAGAAGTCTACCGCGATGCCGATGGCAACGTCTACAATCCCTTGAGCATCCAGCCGGTCATCGTCTTGTCCACCGACCAGGAGACATTGGGCAAGATCCATCAGCGGACGCTGGAGCGCGAGGTGACGTCCTCGCTTTACATCGAGGAAATGTTTGCGACCGGCCATGATGCGGCGAACCGCGCGGTGTTCGCGCAATTCGGCCCAGCCGATGCCAAGGTCGTCGGCATCGCTGTGCATGCGGACAAGAAGCTCGTGGACAAGATTACCAAGGGCGCAAAGATGCACCCATGATCGGGCAGCGGATTACAGTTCCACCGCTTCGATCTTGCGATCAACGAAGCGCAGCGCGACTTCACCGTTGATGAGCTTGAGGGCGGTTTCGCCGAACAGCTCACGCCTCCAGCCCTTGAGAGCGCCGACGTCGGCCTTCGGGCCTTCGGCGGCAATGCGTTCGAGATCTTCGCTGTTGGCGATGATCTTGGCGGCGACGCCCTGCTTTTCGGCAATCAGCTTGAGCAGCACCTTGAGCATTTCGCTGGCGGCTTGGGCACCTTCGGGAGACTGGCTCTGGCGTGGAACCTTCGGCATGTCGGCCTTCGGCATCTCGATAGCGGCGTTGACGGCTTCGAGGATCGCGGTGCCGGAGGCGGAGCGTTCCCAACCCTTTGGAATGGTGCGAAGCCGCGACAGGGCTTCGGCATCCTTCGGCTGTTGTTGTGCGATCTCGTAGAGGCCGTCGTCCTTGAGGATCCGGCCGCGCGGCACATTGCGGTTGCGGGCCTCGCGCTCGCGCCAGGCGGCGACCTTCTGGAGAACGGCCAGTTCCACCGGCTTCTTCAGGCGCATCTTCAAGCGCTGCCAGGCGTCGTCCGGATGGATGTCGTAGGTTTCCTTGGCTTCGAGGATCGCCATTTCCTCGGTCAGCCATAGCGAGCGGCCTTCGCGCTCGAGCTCGGTCTTCAGATGCAGATAGACGTCGCGCAGATGGGTGACGTCGGCCAGCGCATAATCCAGCTGCTTGTCCGAAAGCGGCCGGCGGCTCCAGTCGGTGAAGCGCGAGGACTTGTCGATATGGACGCCCTTGATGCGGCTGACGAGCTGGTCATAGGAGACGCTGTCGCCAAAACCGCAGACCATGGCAGCGACCTGCGTGTCGAAGATCGGATGCGGGATCAGCTTGCCGAGATTGTAGATGATTTCGATGTCCTGGCGCGCAGCATGGAACACCTTGATGACGCTGGTATCGGCCATCAGTTCGAAGAAGGGCGTCAGATCGATGTCCTTCGCCAGCGGATCGACGATGACGGCGATGTCCGGCCCGGCCATCTGGATCAGGCAGAGCTGGGGCCAGAAGGTCGTTTCGCGGAGAAATTCCGTGTCGATTGTCAGGTACTGCCCCTCGGCCAGCGATTTGCAGGCGGCGGCAAGCTCAGCGGTTGTCTCGATCATTAAACTTCAATCACTGTGGCGGAAATGCGGCGTTAAAACTCACCCGATGTATCCCTTCATGCCCGGTGTCACAATCGAAAAAGCTCAGGCGACCCGGAAATATCCGGTCATTCCGGTCTTCTGATGCTCGATAATGTGGCAATGGAGCAGCCAGTCACCGGGATTGTCGGCAACGAGACCGAGTTCTGCCTGCTCGTCAGGCTGGAGCAGGATCGTGTCGGTTGGCGGCGGCAGGATTTCACGCGTGTTGGACTTCAGAACGCGGAAGGTCATGCCGTGCAGATGGATCGGGTGGGCATGCGGCGTACGATTGCGCACCTGCAGGACATAGCTCTTGCCGAGCTTCAGTTCCGAGATAGGGGCGACGGGATCGGGCGTATCGCCTTGCCACGTCACCTTGTTGATGGCCCAGAACGTGTAGCCGATCGTGCCGCAGATGCTGGGAGCCGGCGCATGTTCGGCGGTGGCGGTGAAGTCCAGCGGGATTTTCTCGGCTGTCGACAGGTCGGCTTCCGCGATCGGATTGGCAGGCAGCGGCCGGACATCCCGAATGTCCCGCTTGAGCGATGGGCCGGTTGCCGTGATCGAGGCGATCGTAAACGGGCTCGATCCGCGGAAATTGCCGAGCTTGACCACTGCGCCTTCGTCGTCCGGCATGCGCACGATGAGTTCGACACGCTGCCCGGGTCCGAAATCCAGCCGGTCGAGCGGGAAGGGGACCTCGACCGAATTGCCGTCGAGCGCCACAACCAGCGCCGGCGCTCCCTCGATGCCGAGCATGTAGATCCGCGTCACATCCGTTGCCGCCAGACGGACGCGCACGAGCCCGCCGGCTGGCGCCTGATGCGCGGGTTCCTGTTGCCAGTTTGCGGTGCGAACGGTGCCGTAAGTGCCGCCGCGGGCCGCGTCTCGAGGCTTGAAGGGTGGTAGGAATTCGCCAGCCTTGCCCAGCCGCCAGTCACGCAGATTGAGCACGATCTCAGCATCGAAAACCGGGTCGTCCGGGTTTTCGACGACGATCACCCCGGTCAGGCCGTGGCCCATTTGCGTCAGCGTGTTGCAATGGGGGTGATACCAGAAGGTTCCGGCATCCGGCGGCGTGAAGGCATAGTCGAAACCATCGCCGGGATAGACATAGGCCTGCGTCAGTTCCGGCACGCCATCCATGGCGTTGGGAAGGCGAATCCCATGCCAATGGACCGTCGTCGGCTCATCCAGCGCGTTGAGGAGGCGGGCGGCGAAGGGCTCGCCCTTCTTCATGCGAAGGACCGGCGGCATGCCTGACGTCGAGTCATTGCCCAGGCCATAGGTCATGACCTGGGGCGTGGGGCCAGCCGGCACCAGGTGGGCTTCGGTGAATTGCGCCTTAAGCAGAACCGGTGTCGGTGCGGCAAGACCATTTCGGGCCGCGAAACCGGCGCCGAGCGAGAACGAGGCAGCGGCGGCAGCCGATCCTTTCAAAAGCGTGCGGCGGCTGATGATCGGCATGGCAGTGTCCCGGCTATGTGGCTTTGTATCCGTTCTTAAACTTGATGATGGTATTCAGCAATTGGCGGGAATGCGCATCTTGCCGCAGCCGTTAGACGTCCTTCTTCTCGTGGGGTGCCGCGGCCAGCTTGTTGAAGAAGGCGGAGGTGCGCAGGAGATTGCGAAAGCGCATGGTGCGCTGGCCGGTTGGGACAGCACCGCGCGCCATCATCCGCTGCAGCGTGTAGACCATGAAGATGGCAAGCACGGCTGCTGTGTAGACGAAGAGTGCCTGCGGCCCGAAATGATCCAGCAGGACGGAGGCGAAGAGCGGACCGATGATGGCACCGAGCGACCAGAAAAAGAGCATGCCAGCCGAGACCAAAGCATGCTGGCCTTCGGCGGCATGATCGTTGGCATGGGCCGAGCAGAGCGAATAGAGTGGCATGGCAAAGGCGCCGAACACGAAAATGCCGATGAAATTTCGCCATTCGCTGCTGCCGGCGGCAAAGGCGAGAAACAGCCCGGCGAGCAGCGAGCCGAAGGTGGCAACGAGGATGATCAGCCTGCGGTCGAGACGGTCGGAATAGATGCCGAGCGGATATTGCAGAACCACGCCGCCGATGATCCCAACGCTCATGAAGGTGGCGATCGCGGTGATCGACAGGCCGATGCCCTCGGCATAGATCGGCCCGAGCGAGCGGAATGTCGAATTGGTCAGGCCGACGACGATGCAGCCGATGGTGGCCAGTGGCGAGATATTCCAGAGCGCCTTGACGTCGAACTTGATGGCTTCCGGCACACCGGGGCTCGAGCGGTCGGCAAACGAAATCGGCACCAGCGACAGGGTCAAGGCCATCGAGACGATGGCGAAGAGCTGGAATCCCTCGATGCCGACTGTCGGGATCAAATACTGCGCCGCCGTGACGGAGCCGAGATCGACAAGGCGGTAGATCGACAGCGTGCGGGCGCGGTTGGCGTTGGTCACCCGCGCATTCAGCCAGCTTTCGACGGTGGCAAACAGGCTGGCAAAGCAGACGCCGGCGACAAGCCGCATCAGGAACCAGAACCAGGGATCGATCAGCAGCACCATGGCGATCGACGCGGCTGATGCGATTGCGGCCATGGCCGAGAAGGTGCGGATATGGCCTATGGAGCGCAGGATGCGGGTGACATAGATGCAGCCGACGGCAAAGCCGATATTGTAGCCGGTGCCGACGAGGCCGATGACAGATGTCGAAAAACCCTCCTCCAGAGCACGCAGGGAAATATACGTCCCCTGCAGCCCGTTGCCGCCGATCAGAATACCTGCGGTGACGAGAAGCGGGATGAGGGGACGAAGCTGCGACATGAGGGAAAAATCCGGATTTCGGCCGCGACTCGGAAGGATTTTTGAGCGCTACAGCGTTGTATCCCCCTCGCAGGAGCGAGAACAGCGCGAAATCGCCGGATTTTGCCGCTTGGCGGCTGATTTGACAAAATGGAGGCGTGCCGCCGCTACACGGCCGTGAGCCGGTCACGCCCGGCGCGCTTCGAGCGGTAAAGTCCATCATCGGCGCGCTGCAGGATTTCTTCGCAGGCAATGTCCTTGGCGGTGAATTCGCTGAGACCGCCGCTGATGGTTACCGGGTGGTTCAGTGTCCTTGTCAGATCGGCCGAGATGCGCCGGCGGAGACGGTCGGCGACGGCAAGTCCCTGGTCGCGCGCCATCAATGGCATCAGGATCACGAATTCGTCGCCGCCGAGGCGTGCGGCGAAATCGCTGCCGCGCAGCACTTCCTTGCAGGTATTGGCGATCGAGACGAGGACCTTGTCTCCCTCCGGATGACCGTGCACGTCGTTGATCGTCTTGAAATTGTCGACGTCGAACATCAGTGCGACGGTGGGGTTGGCATCCTGCTGGAACAGCTGGAACCGGGCATCGAGAACGTCGATCAGCTTGCGCCGGTTGAAGAGGCCCGTCAGCGCGTCCGTTTCGCTCTGCAGGCGCAGTTGCGTCTCGATGACGTTTCTTTCGGTGATATTACTGGCCACCCATACCACGGCCTCTTCCCCATCGACAGCAAAGTCGAGTGCCTGGATTCGGCCCTCGAACCAGATGGGATGACCGGGGCCGGTATCTTCCAAGCCCTTCACGTCGCTTCCCGCCAAGCTGTATTCGACGATATGCAGGGCGCGGGTCGCAAGCGCGTGCCGGATTTCATTGATGAACCATTGTGCCTTGTCGACGTTGAGAACGTCGAACACGGTCTGGCCGACGAGCGAACTGCCGTCGTGATAATAGCGATGGTCGGCTCCACCGAAAATTGCGCCATAACGGCCGCTCTCGGTCAGGATGAAGGCCGGGTCCGGCAGGGCCGAAAGGATGAAATAGAGTTGCTCCCTGGAGAAGACCGTGCCGATTTCCTTCTTCGGGATCAAAGCGAGAAGGCTTGGTGAAGCGCTCATGAGTTCTGTTCCCGAAGGTGTGTGTGTCATGCCGTGTCTGGCACATAGGCGGGCTGTGCGTGTATCGGTGTGGCGAAACGTTAGCCCGAAATCCCTTCCAAAGACTCAACGCGGCGGAATGGCATGCACGCCTATGGTTGCGTTTCCCGCCATCTTTCTGAAGGGATTGGCATCCGGGACGAGGTTCGCAACGACCGCTGGCCTTGACAAATCGGCCCCATCATGCGCTTTTCCGCCCGATTTTGACGCTGCCGCAGCGCGCTTTGGCGTGGCCGCGCGGCCCTCGGTTCCAGGATAATATCATGCATCGTTACCGCAGCCACACTTGTGCCGCTCTCCGCAAAGCCGATGTCGGCCAGACCGTCCGGATTTCCGGCTGGGTTCACCGTGTCCGCGACCATGGCGGCCTGCTGTTCATCGACCTTCGCGACCATTATGGCATGACGCAGATCGTCGTCGATCCCGACTCACCGGCTTTCAAGACCGCCGAGACCGTTCGCGGCGAATGGGTCATCCGTATCGACGGTGCGGTCAAGGCGCGTTCCGACGAGACCGTCAACAAGCTGATGGCGACTGGCGAAATCGAACTCTATGCGCAAGAGATCGAGGTTCTTTCTGCATCCAAGGAACTGCCGCTGCCGGTCTTCGGCGAGCCGGACTATCCGGAAGATATCCGCCTCAAGTACCGCTTCCTCGACCTGCGCCGCGAAACGCTGCACAAGAACATCATCAAGCGCAGCCAGATCATTTCCGACATGCGCAACCGGATGAACTCGGCCGGTTTCGCCGAATATTCGACGCCGATCCTGACAGCGTCCTCGCCGGAAGGCGCGCGCGACTTCCTCGTGCCGAGCCGTATTCATCCAGGAACCTTCTTCGCCCTGCCACAGGCGCCGCAGCAGTACAAGCAGCTTCTGATGGTTGCCGGTTTCGACCGCTACTTCCAGATCGCGCCGTGCTTCCGTGACGAAGACCCGCGTGCCGACCGGCTGCCGGGCGAGTTCTACCAACTCGACCTGGAAATGAGCTTCGTCACCCAGGAAGACGTCTGGAACACGATGGGTCCGATCATGACCGGCGTGTTCGAGCAGTTCGCCGAAGGCAAGCCCGTGACCAAGGAATGGCCGCGCATTCCTTATGACGAAGCGATCCGCAAGTATGGTTCCGACAAGCCGGACCTGCGCAACCCGATCGTCATGGAAAACGTCACCGAACATTTCGCCGGTTCCGGCTTCAAGGTGTTCGCCAACATGATCGCCTCGAACCCGAAGGTCGAAGTCTGGGCGATCCCTGCCAAGACTGGTGGCAGCAGAGCCTTTTGCGACCGCATGAACGCCTGGGCACAGTCGCTTGGTCAGCCCGGTCTGGGCTACATTTTCTGGAAGGAAGAGGACGGCAAGACCGCAGGCTCCGGTCCGCTCGCCAAGAACATCGGCGAAGAGCGTACCGACGCCGTTCGCGCCCAACTGGGCCTCGAAGCGGGCGACGCCTGCTTCTTCGTGGCCGGTGAACCGTCGAAATTCTACAAGTTTGCAGGCGAAGCCCGCACCAAGGCCGGCGAGGACCTGAACCTTGTCGATCGCGAGCGCTTCGAGTTGTGCTGGATCATTGACTTCCCGTTCTACGAATGGAGCGAGGAAGACAAGAAGGTCGATTTCGCCCACAACCCGTTCTCGATGCCTCAGGGTGGTCTCGAAGCCCTGCAGACGCAGGATCCGTTGACGATCAAGGCCTATCAGTATGACGCCGTCTGCAACGGCTTCGAAATCGCATCCGGCTCGATCCGTAACCAGTCGCCGGAACTGATGGTCAAGGCGTTCGAACTGGTCGGCCTGTCGCAGAGCGATGTCGAGGAGCGCTTCGGCGGCATGTACCGCGCGTTCCAGTACGGCGCGCCGCCACATGGCGGTTGTGCTTTCGGTATCGACCGCGTTGTGATGCTTCTGCTCGGCGCCAAGAACCTGCGCGAAATCACGCTGTTCCCGATGAACCAGCAGGCGCAGGACCTTTTGATGAACGCCCCGGCGCCGGCCATGCCGAAGCAACTGATGGAACTGTCGTTGCGTGTCATTCCGCCGATGAAGAAGGACTGACGAAGTCAGTCACCTCAATCGGATACGCTTGCGGCCGCCTCCGGGCGGCCGTTCTGCTTTCAGACGGCGCCCGGGGGAAGACGGTTGTCGAGAAAGTACCACTGTTCGAGATGGGCGCGGATAATCGGCTCGACCACCGCGTTGATGAAGACGATATCATCCATCAGCGTATCGGCCTTGCCGTCGGCAGGCGGCAGGCTGAAGGGCTCCACGCAGTGGAAGATAAACCGCGCCTGGTGAGTGCGCACACAATAGATCGGAGCGATCTTTGCACCGGTCATCCGGGCAAGCCGGGCGATTACCGCCATGTTGCATTCGGTTGTCGGGGGGCGGCCGAACAATGGTCCGCGCACGACGCCGCGAAAACCCTCGTCGCAGAATTGTACGATGACGCCGCCCGATTTCAGTTCCTTGAACGCAGGGCGGATGCTGGCATATCCTGAGGGCAAGAGTCTGAGCCCGGCCTTGCTGCGGACGCGTCTGGTGATCCAGTTGCGGCCCCGTTGCGGTGGTGGCGCGAAATTGACGTTCGGCACCACGCCCATTTCGACCAGCTCCGGTGCCATGATCTCCCAGTTGCCGAGATGCATGGCGGCAAGGATGACCGGGCCTTCCCGGACGGCTTCGAGCATCTTCTCCGTTCCGACGCGCTGAACACGCCGGGGTCTGGCGGCGGCAATGCGCATCAGGACCGAATATTCCGCCACGAACCGCCCCTGCGCATCGCAATTGGCGATGAACATGGCGTCGCGCTGTGCATCGGTGAGATCCGGGCGCAACCGCGCGAGATTGGCGCGCGCGCGCTTTTCCTGCTGCTTGAATTGGCGTGGAATGGTGTAACGGCTGTAGCGTGCACCGAGATCGGAACAGGCATCGATGGGCAAAATCTTCAGGGCGAAATAGACGGAGATGTCCAGCGCGTTGCTTGGCCCTTCCTTGAACCAGTAGCGATAGAACTCCTGCCGGCCTTCCGGTCCCCGGAACAGGGCGGCAAGGCCCGGGCGGGGGGAATGTCCCTCGTAGACCCAGACCTTGCGCTGGCCGGCATTTTCCCGCGCCATGAATCCATTCCTCCTAACGACGATGCAGGGTTACCGGCATTCCCCCGCGCGGCCGCAATGTCAACTGGTAAACCGCTTCGACCTTGTGGCCTTCCTCTACCCGGACACGGAAGCGCTGGGCGATCACCGCGAGGCAGAGGATGGCTTCGGTCAGGCCGAATTGCAGCCCCGGGCAAAGCCGTGGTCCGCTGGCAAAAGGAATATAGCTGTAGGGCGCGGGACGCCGGCCTTCCAGGAAACGCTCCGGGCGGAACTGGTGGGCTTTGGGAAACAGGGCTTCGGTTCGGTGCAGGAGCCATGGTGCGATCATGATGAGATCGGCACGCTTGATTTCATATCCGCCAATCTCATCGGTCGCCTTTGCCTGTCGCGCCAGGATCGGGACGGGAGGATAGAGTCTCAGCGCTTCCTCCACCACGGCGCGGCACCATTCGAGTTGATCGACATGCTCGATCGACGGTGCATTGTCACCGCAGACACGCGCGATTTCATCGTGGATGGCCGTTTCCACCCATGGCGCACGCGACAGGAGATACCAGATCCAGGTCAGCGTCGCGGCGGTGGTTTCATGCCCGGCCATGAAGATCGTCGCGGCCTCGTTACGCAGGGCAACAACGTCGAGCTTGAGTTCCGGATTGCGCTGCTGCCGGCGCACGAGCAGGTCCAGCATCGAACTGTTGTCTCCCTTGCCGGCAATGTGGTCCTCGACCACCTTGTCGATGACACGGTGGATCCGGCCAACGGAGCGCTTCATCGAGGGCGTGCCGAGCAGGGGCAAGCCTTCGTCAAAACCGAGGAAATAACCGAGATTCACCGAATCGACCAGCGACTGGTAGCTGGTGAAACCTTCGGTCACTTCATTTGCGCCATCCGGGCCGAGATCATTGCCGAAGACGCTGCGCGCGATGATCTCGGCCGTCAGTCCAGCCATTTCGTGGAGCATGTTGACACGCGCTCCCTCGCCGAGCGAGCGCCAGCGCTCGGTCATTTCCAGCGCCGTATTGGTCATGATGCCGCCGAAGGCCGGCACGCGGTTCTTGTGGACGATATCGGCGACCAGCGGGCGGCGCTGCTTCCAGATTTCGCCGTCGGAAATGAACAGGCCATCGCCGAGCAGTTTTTCCAGGGCACGCCGCATCTGTGGGCTCTTGCGTTCGAAATTGTCGTGTCGGGTCGCGACGACATATTTGATGGCTTCAGGCGCGTTGACGACTGTGATCTGGCGATTGAAAATCCGCATCGTCCCGATGCCGACCTCATAGTGCTTCTTGCGGAAGACCGCGAGCAGGTTGGCGCGCGCTTGCAGAATCAGCTTGATCTGCCGGTTGCCGGGACTGTTGTAATAGGCCGGATGAGCGGGTTCGAACTCGCGCCTGGTCGTATTCAGCCGCTCGACGGACGCATTCGTTGGGTTAAGCCAGTCGAAAAGCCTGCGCAACGTCCCCTCCGGTGCGACTCGTCATAGACATCTGATCGCGGGAATCTCCCTTTGTGCCATAAGGCGAATTGGCCCGGATCATAGCGATATCAGGAACATGGCATGTTCGTCGTCGAAGAGTCGAGGGACTTCGCAACCCACAACCGTCCCGGGCGAATTTCGGCAGCGATCTCCCGGGCGATCGCTCCTGTTTCCGTATCTGCATTTTGCCTGAAAAGCGCCCCCAAAGCGGCGATATTCCGCGCGTAATCGGCCTTAATGCACTCTTAACGATAGTGGGCCGGCACCTACCCAGCCGGTTTCAATGTCTGGGGGTTTGGACATGACCGATATACAATCGAACCCGGAAGGCAATTCCGGAGAACCGCAACCCGTTTTTCTTTCTCAAACATCCGACAGGGCAGGGACGGTTCGCACCGTCTTGTCCTCGCCGGGTGTCAAGTTCATCATGATCGGCTTTATTTCCATGGCCCTTCTCATCCCGACCTTGCTGGTGTGGGGGCTGGTGGAAGAGCGCGGCAAGCGGGCAGAGGAGGTTTCCGCCCGGATCGCCACGGGATGGGGCGGGCCGCAGATTTTGAATGGCCCCTATCTCGCCGTTCCTTTCGAAGTGAACCGCAACCAGACCATTGATGGCCGCATCGTCTGGCAGACGGTCACGGAATGGGCGCTGCTGATGCCCGAAACGCTGAACGTCGACGCCAAGCTGGCGACGGAAGAGCGCAGGCTATCGATCTACACCTTGCCTGTCTACAACGCCAAGATCGGCGTCACCGGCCGCTTTGCGCCCAGCATGACGGAAAATCTCCGGCAGATGGAGGGCAAGCCCGATCTGGACCGGGCCATCCTCGTCATGAGCATCGCCGATATCACCGGGATTCGCTCGGATGCCGGCGTTCGAATCGATGGTGGGCCGCTGATGCCGTTCGATCCCGGCATGAAAGTCCTGTCTTCCGTCATGCCCGGCAATTTCGACAAGTATAGTTCGCCAGTGAGAATCGATTCCGGAGTCAATCGCCCCATCGTCCGATCCCTTGTCGAGAACGGCTTCAACTTTGCGATTGATCTTTCGCTGAACGGTTCAGGCAGTTTCGCGATTGCACCGGCCGGTCAGACGACGCGCTTCTCCGCCGAGGCAAACTGGCCGCATCCCGGTTTCGAAGGCCTGTTCCTGCCGGAGGAAAAGACGATCGACGACAAGGGCTTTTCCGCCAAATGGACAATTCCCTATCTCGCTCGTGGCGTCGATCGCATCGTCGCGGGACCCGTCCTGCCGCTGACCAACAGCCTGATGACGGTGAACATGGTGGAGCCGGTGAAGTTCTACCAGGTCGTCGCCCGGACGCTGAAATACTCGATCGGCTTCTTCTCGGTGGTCTTCCTGGCCGTCTTCATCATCGAGTTGAAAAGCGCCCGCAAGGTCCACTGGATCCAGTATGTTCTGACCGGGCTGGCGCTGGTGGTCTTCTACGTCCTGCTTCTGGCGCTGGCCGAGCATACTGGCTTCGAGATCGCCTATGTTCTGGCGTCGCTGTCGACAGCCGGACTGATCTCAACCTATGTCGGCTCGGTGACGGGTAGTGTCGGGCGTGGCGGCGTCCTCGCGGCTGTGCTCGTGGCCGCCTATGCGATAATGTACCTGATCCTGCGGGAGGACGAGTACGCCCTGTTGGCCGGCGCGCTCATTTCCTTCGTGACCATCGCTGCAACGATGTTTTCCACCCGCAAGGTGGATTGGTCGGGTGGCGGCAAGGCGGGCTGAGAAAGCTTTTCCGTGGATTTGGCGAGAGAGAACCCGGCCTCGGTTGCCGGGTTCGAGTCATCTCGGCGGTGGTGGCGTTTGACAGCGCCGAGGTTAAAGTTGGGAACTTTCTCTGCGTCGATCTGTTGTCCGGGCATCGAAAGCAAGGAGAAAGAACATGCGCAAGACATTCATGCTCGCATCGGCTGCTCTGATGGCGCTGTCGACGACCGCCTTTGCCCAAAGCACCGTGATCGTTGAAGAGCCCGGTGCCGTCCTCGTCGATCCCGGCGTGACGAACTCGACGGTGGTGGAAGTCCCGGGCGAGGTTCGCACCTATGTGCTGGATCAATCGGCACCCTCAGTCGTCTATGACGGTGATGTCGTCGTTGGCACCGCGCTCCCTGATACGGTCGACCTTCATGTGGTCCAGGGCTATGACGACTATGCCTACACCGTCGTCAATGAGCGCCGGGTGATCGTCAATCCGCAGACCCGCGCGGTGATACAGGTTCTCGAGTAACCCAAGCCCAATCAAAAAAGCCGCGGACATCGACACGACGTCCGCGGCTTTTTCTGTTTACGAGAAGACTATCAGTCGTTCGCAGTCACCTTGACGCCGAGAACGCTCGGAACGGTGTTCGGAGCACCCATGGCAGCACCAATGATCATCGGGAACGGAACGGGCTTGGCCGGCTCGGCCGAGACCGTCAGGCTTTTCGGCGCGTCGAGATAGGCGTTGACGGCGGTCGAGACCTGGTTCTGCAGTTCCGGTACATTGAGCTGCGCCATCATCAACGGCACCATGCCCTTCAGCGACTGGGCAAGCTGGTCGCCGGTGACGCCCTGCTGTGCGCCGATATAGTCGAGCACGCGCTTGGTGATTGTCGCGTCGTCGAAGCGAACGGAGGCGCTGTTGAAGCTCAGCTGCTGGATGAGGCCCATCATGGCAAGGCCGAGCGCCTGATTGGCCTCTTCCTTGTTCGGATTGGCTTCCTGAGCCTTCATGGCCTCCTGGACGGCCTTCATGAATTCCATCGTATAGCCGGAAATGTCGAGGGCGAGGGCCAGACGGCCGACATTGGTGAAATCGAAGGCATATTCCTCGAGCGAAACGTTGCCCGTGGCAATTTCCCAGCTACCCTTGATCGTCATTTCGCCGGCGAGTGTCTTCAGGCCCAGCTTTTCAATAGCATCCTTGGCCTTGGCGTCCTCGACGTCGGAGAGGTCGGCCTTGATGCCGGAAAGCGTGGCATCGAAATCGAAGCCGGCGTCGCTCTCCTGCTTTGTCAGGTTGGCTTCCGATTCTTCCATCGAGAAGACCTGCTTGCCCTTGGCGGTCACGGTGACCGGGCCAGTCGATGCCGATTCGTACAGCAGAATGTCGTTGACGGTGCCGCCATTCGGATTGCCCGGAATGTTCAGGCCGCCGAGCGTGATGTCCTTGGCGGTAAAGGCAGTGTCGTCTTCCTTGACGTCGACATCCGGAAGGCTCACGGTTTCGACATAATAGCCGCCGTTGTCGGTTTCCTCGACGCCTTCAAGCGTGACTTCGCCGACCTTCAGGTCCTTGCCCGGTGCCGCGGCTGACTTGACGGTGACGCCCGTGAGGGTGACCGTCGTGCCATCGACATTGACGCCTTCATAGGCGACCGTCGCGCCGCTCGAGCCGGAAGCGGCATTCAGCTTGGTGACGAGGTCGGCGCCGTCGAGTGCGAAGGCCGGGCCGGACAGGCCGATGAAGGCGGCGCTCGCGAGCATCAGACGGAGGTGGCGGGTAGACGTCATGGGGCGGTTCCTTTGTTGTAAAGGTTTAATTTCGAAGGCATTTCTAATACGGATTAAGGCCGAAATATATTCGAATTCGCTTCCGGAGTCATGTTTTGTGCCGCCGCTCATTTTCGGCATGACGGCGCAGTGAAAAATACGGATCGCCGCTATTTCACGACGACGTCGATTGCGTCCTGAATATACTTCGTATCGGATCGGCCCTCATATTTCTGCATGTTCATGCCGTAGGTAAAACGGTCTTTGCCATGAAAGCCGGCTTTCGGCTTGAAAAGGATCGCCATGCCCCATGCCGGCCGGCCGTCGCAGAGTTTTGAAATGTTGTTGATCTTGTATTTTACCCATTGAAACCGGACGCTGCCATGCTCCGGTGCCTTCACCACCGTCATCTTCGGCTTGGCAATGTTGCGGCAATTCGGGGTGACGCCGGTGACGAAATTGATGGCGCTTTCGCGGCCTGCGGGAATGGTCACGTCGGCCGCATGAACGGTTTGCAACGAGAGAAGGGAGACAATGGCTACTACGGCAAATTTTGGCGAGATACGCATGTTGGCCTTTATGGACGAGTCGCTGAGATAGTCCCGGCAGCGGTTAGCATGGTTGCAACCATATGTGGTAGGGTGCGCGACAGCTTTTTGATGCGCGCGGTTAATGACTGTTGACTTCCCGCCATCCCGGTTCTCCACAGCGCAATGCCCTGCAATCCTTGCTGTTGCGGGCATCTTGGAGTAGCAAGAAACCATGGGACAGAGCCTTTTGCCGCCGTCTGGCGGAGACGATAACATCCAACCGGTCGACCTCAAGGCGGCGCTGGAAGAGCGCTACCTTGCCTATGCGCTGTCGACCATCATGCACCGTGCGCTTCCGGACGTGCGCGACGGCCTGAAGCCGGTCCATCGCCGCATCGTCCATGCGATGAGCGAAATGGGGCTGCGCTCCAATTCCTCGTTCAAGAAATGCGCCCGTATTGTCGGCGATGTCATCGGTAAATTCCACCCGCACGGTGACCAGTCGGTCTATGACGCGTTGGTGCGTTTGGCGCAGGATTTCTCGCAGCGCTACCCGATCGTCGATGGCCAGGGCAACTTCGGTAATATCGACGGCGACAGCGCCGCTGCGTACCGCTACACCGAAGCGCGCATGACGGATGTCGCGAGCCTCCTGCTCGAAGGCATCGACCAGGACGCCGTGGATTTCCGGCCGACCTACAACGAGGAGGATCAGGAACCGGTCGTCATGCCGGGCGCCTTCCCGAACCTGCTGGCCAACGGCGCTGCCGGCATTGCTGTCGGCATGGCGACATCCATTCCGCCGCACAACGCGCACGAGCTTTGCGACGCGGCCCTGCACCTGATCAAGAACCCGACTGCCACGATCGAAGACCTGATGTTCGATCCGAACAATCCTGAGCGGGGCGGGATCGAAGGTCCGGATCTTCCGACCGGCGGTATCATCATCGACAGCCGCGAGAGCATGATTGAGGCCTATAAGACGGGTCGCGGCGGTTTTCGCGTTCGCGCCAAGTGGGAGGTCGAGGATACCGGCCGCGGCGGTTACCAGATCATCGTCACCGAAATCCCCTTCCAGGTGCAGAAGTCGCGTCTGATCGAAAAGATCGCCGAACTGCTCATCGCCCGCAAGCTGCCGCTGCTTGAGGATGTGCGTGACGAATCCGCCGAGGATGTCCGGCTGGTGCTGGTGCCGAAGAGCCGCTCTGTCGATCCGACCATCCTGATGGAATCGCTGTTCAAGCTGTCGGAACTGGAAAATCGCATTCCGCTCAACATGAACGTCCTGTCCATGGGCCGCGTGCCCAAGGTGATGGCGCTGAACGAGGTTCTGCTGGAATGGCTGGATCATCGCCGCGAGGTGCTGCAGCGCCGGTCGCGCTTCCGGTTGGCCGCCATCGATCGCCGGCTGGAAATCCTCGGCGGCTATCTCGTCGCCTATCTGAACCTAGATGAAGTCATCCGCATTATCCGCGAGGAGGATGAGCCGAAGCCTGCTTTGATGGCGCGTTTCACGCTAACGGACCTCCAGGCGGAATCGATCCTCAACATGCGGCTGCGCTCACTGCGCAAGCTGGAAGAGTTCGAGATTCAAACCGAGTTCGATGCCCTGTCGAAGGAGAAGACGGAGATCGAGACTCTGCTCGCCTCCGACGACAAGCAGTGGCAGACGGTCGCCTGGGAAATCGGCGAAGTGAAGAAGAAGTTTGCCAAGGCCACCGAGCTTGGCAAGCGCCGCACACTGTTCTCCAATGCCCCGGAAGCCGATCTGGAGGCCATCCAGCAGGCGATGATCGAGAAGGAACCGATCACCGTCGTCATCTCCGACAAGGGCTGGATCCGCGCGCTGAAGGGGCATATTTCCGATGTCTCGACGCTGCAGTTCAAGGAAGGTGACGGTCTGAATCTGTCGTTCACCGCCTCGACCACCGACCGCATCCTGATCGTTACCACTGGCGGCAAGGCCTATACGCTGGGCGGCGACAAGCTGCCGGGCGGGCGCGGTCATGGCGAACCGCTGCGCATCATGGTCGACATGGAGAACGACCAGGACGTCCTGACCGCCTTCGTCCATGATCCCGCGCGCAAGCTGCTGATTTCGTCCGCCGCCGGCAATGGCTTCGTCGTGCCGGAAGCCGACATGGTCGCCAATACCCGCAAGGGCAAGCAGATCATGAACGTGGCGATGCCGGACGAAGCCAAGCTGGTCATTCCGGTCAAGGGCGATCACGTCGCCATCGTCGGCGAAAACCGCAAGATGCTGGTGTTTCCGCTCGCCCAGATCCCGGAAATGGGACGCGGCAAGGGTGTGCGCCTGCAGCGCTACAAGGATGGCGGCGTGTCCGATATCCGCTGCTTCGCCATCGCTGACAGCCTCACCTGGGCAGACAGCGCCGGCCGCAGCTTTGCGAAAAACAAGGACGAACTGCTGGAATGGCTGGGCGACCGCGCATCGGCGGGCAGGGCGGTGCCGAAGGGCTTCCCGAGAAGCGGGAAGTTTACGGGATGATTGGGATTCTCATCTCATCATCTCCGACGCTTATTCGGCTTTGATAACGAAATCGCGAAGAAAACGCGTAGCGCCTGCCTCATCTATTTCGCCTGCGGCAACGGATAGGACGAAACTGAAGAGGTTGGCGTCC
Source organism: Rhizobium sp. Leaf453 (assembly GCF_001425605.1). Classification (GTDB taxonomy): domain Bacteria; phylum Pseudomonadota; class Alphaproteobacteria; order Rhizobiales; family Rhizobiaceae; genus Pararhizobium. The sequence continues at coordinate 251,812 of NZ_LMRG01000029.1, forward strand.
GTGGTTTCGATTTCATATCCATGGTCCATGAGGAAAACGGCCGCTGCGACAATCGCGATGCGCTTGTTTCCATCAATGAACGCGTGGTTCATCGCAAGACCGTAGAGATAGGCTGCTGCCAATTCGATGATATCATCGCAGCCATAATTCGCCTTGTTGAAAGCGCGAGCCAAAGCAGATTCCAGCGCGCCTTCGTCTCTGAGGCCGAAGGCGCCGCCAAATCGCTCGATCTGCATCGTGTGCAACTGTTCGACGATCTTGCGGTCGAGAAAAATCCAGTCGCTCATTCAGCCAGCTTCTTCAGAGCGACCTTATATTTGTCCATGAAACGGTTGGCATGTTCGAGTTGACGCTGAAATGCTTCGTCAAGCGGCTGCAAGTGATAACCGCCGTCCTTGGCTGTAAGCGCCACCTGGTCCCCCGCTTTTACCCCCATGCGATCAAGGGCTTCCTTCGGGATGATGATACCCTCGGAATTGCCGATCTTGCGGATGGTGATATTCATGAGAGGCCTCCATGTTATAATTGCGTTATAACATGGCTTTCTCAAAGCAGCAATTGACGCGCACTTCTCCGCGCAGTCAGGTCATCCCGTAAACGGAAACTCGTTGGAAGCCTCGCCTTTGTCGGCGGATTTCTGACGCATCTGCCAGAGTGAGTGGCCGACCAGCGCGACGATCAGGATGGCGCCGCCGATCAGGGTGTTCTGCGTCGGAACCTCGTTGAAGGTCAGCCAGATCCAGATCGGCGCGAGGATGGTTTCGAGCAGGTAGAACATGCCGACTTCCGGCGCGGACAGGTAGCGTGGGCCGGTGGCAAGGCAGAAGAAGGCGAGCGGGATCATGAACAGGCCGTCGAAGATGATCCAGCCGGGGTGGGCGATCTGCAGGCCTTCGGCAGGTGAGAGCATATAGCCGATCACACAGGGGAAAATGGCGGTGGCAAGCGGAACCAGCCCCATATCCTTGCCGCTGGCTCGGCTGACGGTGATGGCGCTGGCGAGCATCAATGCGGAACAGAGCGCCAGGGCGTCGCCGAAGAAATTGCCGCTCTTCAGGCCGTCATGGACGATCAGGCCGACACCGAAGACCATAACCGCCATGGTCACGAGCGTGGCGTTGGAGGGGCGTTCCTTGAGGAAGATCCAGGACAAGACAGCCGCGAACATCGAGGTGAAGGCGACGATGAAAACGACGTTGGCGGTCGCCGTGTTGAACACCGATAATAGGAAGGTAAAAGAACCGAGGCCGTAAAACAGGCCCGCCAGAAGACCGACCTTGCCGGGGACCAGTCCAATCCTCTTGCCGAGAACTCTATTGAGCATAACCCAGGCGACAATCGCCACCGAGAAGGTGCATAGGCTTCTCACAGCGAGCAAAGACCAGACTTCCCCGTCCGAGGAACGGATCAGCGGAATGTCGAAGGAAAGGGCAAGGCCGCCAAGTCCGGTAATAAGAAGCCCGCGGCGGTGGTGGGCGGCATCGATTGTCTGGCTCAAGTCTCAGTCCGATTCAGTGGCTGCGCTTTCCTCTGTATAGCGCTCCCACCCCTGAGCCATAAGGTGCTCTTGCGGCAAAAACTTTGTTTTATAATCCATCTTGCGTGAGCCCTTGACCCAGTAGCCGAGATAGACGTGGGGCAGGCCGCGTTCCTTTACCTTGCGTATATGGTCGAGGATCATGAACGTGCCCAGCGATCGCTCCGACAGGGCGGGATCGAAGTAGGAATAGACCATCGACAGGCCGTCGCCCATCTTGTCGGTCAAGGCAGCGCAAATTAGCGGACCTTTTTCGCCGCCGATGCCATCGCCTTCGACCTTCAACCGGTATTCGATGATCTTGGTGTTGACGTGCGTGTCCTCCACCATCATCGCGTAGTCGAGCACAGACATATCCGACATGCCGCCCTTCTGGTGGCGATGGTCGAGATAGCGGCGGAACAGGCTGTATTGCTCGCTGGACGGCTCGGCCGGATATTCCGTCGAGACGACGTCGCGATTGAGCGCAAGAATGCGGCGCATCGAGCGCGTCGGCACGAATTCGCCGGCGACGATCCGCACGGAGACACAGGCGCGGCAGCTTTCGCAGGCTGGGCGATAGGCGATGTTCTGCGAACGGCGGAACCCGCCCTGGGTCAACAGGTCGTTGAGTTCGGGCGCGCGTTCGCCCACCATATGCGTGAAGACTTTCCGCTCCATTTCCTGCGGCAGATACGGACAACTGGCCGGTGCGGTCAGGTAGAATTGTGGAGACGGTGCAGTTTGTGTGTTCATAAGGTGCGGAAATCGCTCTTCATGGCCGCTTCGAAAACCTTAGCATGGCGCAAGAATAAAAAAGGTCAATCGCGACTTTTCGAACAGCCGCGTTGCACTGCGATAAACCGATTTTTCCGTGTTTTCCATGGGCTATTTCATATGGGCGACACAAGGGTCGCCCAAGCCCATCGGCGAATCAATAGATATCCCGGCGAACCGTGACCGTGCCAATCAGCAAATCGTGCAGCAGGCGGCCGCGATCGGTGAACAAGCCGACCATTAACACTAGCGGCGTCAGCAGCGCATTGGCGATCCAGAAGATCACGAGGTGTACGATGGCCGTCAAGAAATCCATCGGCCGTCCATCGGTGCGGGCAATCGCGAGCCCCATCATGCGCATGCCGGGCGACGCCTGGCTGCTGCTGCCAACGGTCATGCCGAAATAGAGCATAGCGAGACCGGCAAACAGGACGGGATAGAGGAAGAAACCGAGGCCCAGCGTCAGGATGCCGAGGAAAAACACGACCACAGCCGCGGGGATCCAGAGCAGCGCAACGATCGCATAGTCGATGACGAATGCGATCACCCGCCGGCTGAGCACGCCCTGATAGGCACGCCAGTCTGTGCTGGGGATACGAAGGTTTTCGTCACGAAAGGTCATTCAGATGTCTCCGGTTAGTCCGCAGATGGATATGGGGAGGAGTAAATGGAAAAACAATGGATGGATGGCTCGGTAGCTTTCGACCGGCAGAAAATGCCGCCACGACACCGATAATTCTAGTGAGCGGCATCTACCGAACAAGCTCGGAGGCTGCACCTCCGAGAATGGTTTGCAATCCAAGTCCGGACGTATCCGGACGCGTTACAGGCAGGCTCTGCGTGGCCGCGACCGCAACTCGGCCGGGTCATGTCCCAGACCGATCAGGGTCTGGTCATCCAGACGGCTCAAGGCATCGTTGACGTACGGACGCATCCGGCGCTCTTGCGCCGCGACAAGGCGATCGAAAAATCCAATCTTTGCAGACATGGGAAACTCCTTTTGTTGGAAAGGATTTTACGCGATTGCGCGCACCTATGCCGTGTTAAGCCGGAAACCGAGCTATGCGGCCGGGGCGTGTCTTTACCCTTTTGAGGGAGAGAGTGATGGCCAGCGACGGGCATAGCCGACTATTGGTTCACCGCTTGGCCAGGATCCTCGCAACATCGACAGCGAAATAGCTCAGGATCCCGTCGCAGCCGGCGCGCTTGAAGGCGAGCAAGGTTTCGAGCATGACGCGTTCGCCGTCGATCCAGCCATTGGCGGCGGCGGCCTTGATCTGGGCATATTCGCCGGAAACCTGATAGGCGAAGACCGGCAGGCCGAAGGCTTCCTTCATTCGCCAGCATATATCGAGATAGGGAAGGCCGGGCTTGACCATCAACATGTCGGCACCTTCCTCGACATCGAGTGCTGCATCGCGAATGGCTTCGGTGCCGTTGGCCGGGTCGATGTAATAGGTCTTCTTGTCGCCCTTCAAGAGGCCGCCGGTGCCGATTGCCTCGCGATAGGGGCCATAGAAGGCGGACGCGAACTTGGTGGCATAGGACATGATGCCGACGTTCTGATGTCCTGCGGCGTCGAGCGCCTGGCGGATCGCGCCGATGCGGCCATCCATCATGTCCGAGGGCGCGATGATATCGGCACCGGCATCCGCCTGCAGCACGGCTGCCTTGGCGATCTGCGCGACGGTTTCGTCGTTTATGATCTCGCCATCACGCAGGATGCCGTCATGCCCGTGGCTGGTGAAGGGATCGAGCGCGACGTCCGTGATGACGCCAATGTTGGGCACGGCCTTCTTGATTGCGCGGGTCGTCTCGTTGATGAGATTGTTGGCGGCGAGGCTGTTGGAGCCGGTCTCGTCGCGCAGTGACATATCGACATTGGGGAAGGTGGCGAGTGCCGGAATGCCGAGATCGGCCGCTTCCTTCGCTGCCTCCACCGCCTTGTCAATGCTCATGCGGTTGACGCCCGGCATGGCGGCGATCGGCTCTACGATGCCGGAGCCGGAAACCACGAAGATCGGCCAGATCAGGTCATCCACCGTCAGCCGGTTTTCCTGCACCAGCCGGCGCGTCCAATCGGCCTTGCGGTTGCGGCGCATACGGCGGTGGCCGGTGATGAGGTCAACGGCATTGGTCTGGTCGGTCATCGCACTGATCTTTCGGTCATTGGTGGTGTGCTGGCGGTGTATCACGCGAGGTAGGCAAAAGAAAACGCTGCGAAGCAGGGGCCGATCGACGCAGTGGCGTCCCTATCATCGATACGAAATGGCACCGGACAGGAACAATTTCCGCGTTCCACGGTTCACCTCCCGTCTGAAGGAGGCTGACGATCGCCATCGATGAACGGTGCGAGCGCCTTCGAAACCGAGGAGAAGACAATGAAGACCCTTGCCAAACTTGCCCTTGCAGCCGTGATGTCCGCAACGCCGCTCGCCGGTTACGCCTATGCGCAGACCACCGGATCGGTCGTTCCCATGGTGGCCGACGACATGTTGACGATCGTCAATGTCGGCGAGGAAACCAATGCTGACAGCACCGACAGCACGATGATCCCGGAAACCTATCGCAACCCGTCACCGGAAACCATCACCAAGGCGCAGGCTGAAATCCAGAACGACCCGAACCTGGCGGCCGCGTTGCAGGCGAAGAACGTCCAGATCATCAATGTCATCGGGATCCAGACGGCGGCCAATGGCGGCAAGATCGTCTATACCAAGTAAGCTTGACGCACAAAAAAGGGCTCCGTCGCGCGGAGCCCTTTTGCTTGGGCGGTCGCTTAGCGGCAGTCGTCATCGGGCGAATTTGCGATCGGCTCGCTTCTGCCTCTTTCAGTTCAGCCCTCAAATCCCATATGCATCTGCATAGAGGCGGTTTAGCCTTTCGAACAGGGCAGGGGGATGGTGCATGAGCGAAACGCACCGCAAGCTGACAACCATCTTTTCGGCTGATGTTCAGGACTATACGCGTCTGATGGGAGCTGACGAAGAAGGCACCCTGGCGACGCTGAAGCGGTATCGCGATGCCATGTCGCGATTGATCGTCTCGCGTGGTGGGCGCGTCGTCAATACCTGGGGCGACGGCGTCATCGCGGAGTTTCCCTCCGTCGTGGAGGCGGTGCGCGCGGCCGTCGATATTCAGAACGAACTGGCCGGGCTTAATGCCAACCGACCGGTCGATGGGCAAATGTTGTTTCGGATCGGAATTAATCTCGGCGACGTGATCGTCGATGGCGACGATATCTATGGCGATGGCGTCAACATCGCCGCGCGCCTGCAAGCCTCGGCTGCTCCCGGCGGCATCCTTATCTCCAACACGGTGTATGATCAGGTCCGCAACAAGGTGGCCGTCGGTTTCGAGTTCCTTGGGCCTCTCTCGGCAAAGAATGTCGTGGAGGCGGTGCCGAGTTACGCCGTGCGGATTGGCGATGACCCGGAAAGGACGGCATCGACAGTACCGCGACGTGACGCCGATGAGAGGGCGACAGGTCGTGGGATCGTCGAAGGGAAGCGCCGTTTGTTGACGATGTTGGGGCTGACCGGTGCGGCGCTGGTGGCGATCAACCTCTTGTCCTGGCGTGGCACCTTCTGGGCGGCCTGGCCGCTTCTTGCCTTTGCATGCGTGCTGGCGCTGGCTTGGGTTCGCAGCCAGACGCGGGTTGATCGGGGCATCGCGTTGGCTGGGGTCGTCGCGTGCGGTTTGATTGCGATCAATGTGCTGTCCTGGCAGGGCACGTTCTGGGCTTCGTGGCCCATTCTGGCTCTGGCCGTTGCTGCTGGCGTACGATGGATCGCGCGCAGGTGAGGGGGATTTGTTCGATTCTGCTGTCCTATCAGCCATCCACAAATCCTCGTCTGGCAAAGCGCGTCGCCGCCAAGTATCGTCGCCGCCATGTCGCTTGATTCTGTGCAGGTTCCCAAACTTTCGCTCACCGAGACGATCTTCGGATTGTTTCTCCGGCTCGTGGCCGTCTCGTGTTTCTGGTTCGGCCTGAACTATTGGGCGATGCTGATCGGCTATTCCTTTGCCGGTGCCGGGCGGTTCGATCTGCTGCCCTTGCCCTGGCGGGTGGCGGCAACATCGCTTGCTGTGGTCTATCCGGTGGCGGCGCTCGGACTGTGGCTGCTGGTCTCCTGGGGACCGGTTCTCTGGGTCGTCGCGGCGGCGGCCGAAGTCGCGATGTTTGCGGTCTATCCGCAGGTTTTCGGGACCAAGCCGCTGCTGCTGATTCTCCATTCAGCCGTGGCTTTCACCTTCATTCTTTTCCGTTCCGCGATCTTCTATCAGCGGGCCAAACAGGCCAAGGCTGCAAGAATTGATTTACCCTGAGACAAGGGCTGTGGATGGTAAGGCGCTGTTAAGGCTGTAGTTTAAGTCGAATTTTATACGTATTCGATAGTGTCTACCTCAAGGCGGGAAGAGAAACATACACCGCCAAACAAAACAGTGAGGCAGTCATCATGAACACGAAAATGAAGCCGCAGGTCGTTGCAGTCAAAGATCCCCACGAAGATGCGATCCGCTCGCTCTACATGGAATCCCTCCACCTCGTCGAACGTCTTCACCGTCGTCTGCTCGACGTCGTCAAGGACGAATTCGACCGCTCGGGTCGCTCCGACGTCAACGCCGTCCAGGCCCTTCTCCTCTTCAACATCGGCAACTCGGAACTGACCGCCGGTGAACTGCGCTCGCGCGGTTACTATCTCGGCTCCAACGTATCGTACAATGTTAAAAAGCTGGTTGACCTCGGCTTCATCAACCACCAGCGCTCGCGCATCGACCGCCGCTCGGTCCGTATCAGCCTGACGGACGAAGGCCAGGAGATCGCCGAGACGGTCGCCAAGCTCTATGAGCGTCATATCGGCTCGATCCAGAAGGTCGGCGGCATCGGCACCGACGAGTTCGGCCAGATGAACAAACTCCTGCAGCGCCTTGATCGCTTCTGGAACGACACCATGCTCTACAAGCTCTAAGCGCGGCTACGCGCAGGGCACATCGTGATGGATTGCTGACGGGTGCGCGAGGAGCGCACCCGTTCGCGCATCGGGAGTGCCGATGTTCACTTGACGAGAAGTTCGTCGCCGGCATTGACGACTTGCTGATCCGTCAGCCCGGAACCTTCATGCTCCCAGAGAAACTCTCCGGCAGCGTCGCCGTAGTCATCCGTTTTCAACGCATCGACCGGCACACGACCGTCATTCTCGATGACATCCTCGAACACGACCTTGGATTCATTGTTATTGAGCCGTTGAAAGACGCGTACGGTTGCAGTGTCGCCCTCGTTCTTCACGTAGATCACGAATGCCATTGTTTTTTGTCCTCTTTCTTGGTTGGGGTGGGGCGCGTATTGATCGCTAGTCCACCGGTTTTTGCTGAATCGGAATGGGCGGTGAAACGGCGATGATGCGTGCCTGAGCCTCCACCATGGCGTTGAGGCCAGCCGGCGCGACATCAAGGGCGGGTTCCGCTCCGCCGGCGTTCGAAAACAGCCAGCCGAAATCGAAACGGCCGTCAAAGGTCGGTCGCGCCGCATGAAGGAGGGATACGTCCGTCCAGAATTCGCCGGCGCCTGCCTTCCCCTCTGCCGTCAGGCTGACGAAAAAACCGGGATTGTGATTGTCGGCGCCCAACAGTCCATGCTCATCGCCCGGTGCGGGATAAGACGCGGACACCATTTCACCATCGGACATAACGACGGCCGACCGATAGGAGAGCTTGGCGTTCTCGTCTTGCCGCTCGACAAACAGTTCCACGGCGGTGGCAAAGGCCTCCTTCGTGTTACCGAGGCTCACGGCGACGGCATGCTGCGTTAAGGCGCCGTCCGCATTCCCTGTGCCATAAGCCAGCATGATCTTAAGCGTCGTGAATTTCCGCAGATGCTCGCCTGTGCCGGCAAAGCGGAAGAACAGGCGTGCCGATGCCGGGCCGCTTGTTTGCCGGAACCCGGTGGCAACAAGATCGAAATATGCTTTCCGATAGGTTTCCGGCGCGACGACCTCATGGCTGCAAAGGATCGAGGATGGCGTTTCGAATTCGACGAGCCGCAAGCAGTCCTCGCGATCCCCCGTTCCGGAAAGCCGCGATGACTGGCGCCCGACGCAGAGTGCAGAACGGCTGTATTGCTCGAGTGGCCGGCCCGGTTCGCGAAGATAACCCGTCGTGAGAACCGCCAGATGCCGCTGGACATGCAGAGGGTAGGGTTTCTGAAAGGTCGAGGCACACAGCCAGGTTTCGCCGCTTCCGCTTTGCGCCAAGGTCAGTGTCGCGTCGTCAGAGACAATGCCCTGGAGTTTGCGGGTCAGTAGCTCGCGCGGTGTCTCGGCGGATAGGGTAAAGTCCGGAGAATAGGCGATGTCGAAATTGCGCCCCATGCGCGTCCAGGCGAGAAAGGTGGCCGCGCTCGCCATGGTCAGGCGTGCGTTAGCATTGCCTGCCTTGAGCCTGACCGTCGCCGGACCTTTCGTCTCGGCCACTTTGTCTTCGGTCGTGCCGGTCGGCGGTCCCCACTCGAAATTGCAGATCAACAGCGGTGCGTTGCCGCGGCCGCGTTTGACCTCGTCCTTGTTCTGCGCAAGGTTTACGAAGACAGATGTGGAATAGCGGCCGGGTGCGACCGGCTGGTGCAGAAGGCTCAAACGGTCGGAGATGCCCGCGTTCCAGCGGGCGATCGCGACATCTTTTTCCTTCGCGCCCGCGACGCCATCGATCGCCGCCTTCATCACATGCACGACGTGAAAGCTGGCGTTGTTCGTCAGTGTCAGCAACGGTGTCTCAATGCCGTTGCTCGTGTAACTCAAAAGGACGCGCGGCTCAGTCGCTGGGCCGTGGCCGATCCACCAGCAGCGCTCCGCGTCTAGGTCCAGCGGGTCGGGTGCTTCATCGCCGATCGTCCAGTGCGGATCGATGTAACGGCGCATCGAGACACCGAGAAAATGCTCTTCGAGATTCTGTTTCTCGCCACTCAACTGCACCGGCGACAGCGAGATCATCGAATTGGGAAAGGCGGGAGCCGGAGAGTTGACGGGATCGAAGGTCAGTCCAATTGGTCCCTCCGCGTCCAGCGCCATGCCGAGCGCGGTGTCATGATCCGTCGGCCTGTAGGTAAGGCGAGGGTCGGGACCGATTTCCTTGCGGGAATCAAGGATTTCCACCGCCGCATTTTCGACATCCTCAAAACCGTAGCCGAAACCGGTCTTGATTTCGGCCGCGATCCGGTCGGCGAGCCCGCCACGCGAAAAAGGCGGTTCCTGCAGGATGGCCAGCACGGGCGGCGCGCTCGGTACATCGCCGTCGTCACGGGGCGCCGAGGTCAGCGGTATCAGTGCACGCTGCTGCGGCCGGGTCAGCAGCAGGCGCGTGAGGTCCGCCAGCATGGCGATCCGCAGGGTCCAGGCGTCCGCCGGTGTCCTGCGCGTTTGGCGATCGGTGTTCCAGGCTTTAACTTCCTGGTGCGACACGGCCTTCAGGGCGCCGGCGTAGCGGGAGCGAAGGGTGAACCGGTGCCGGAAATAGCTTGCCGACGGCGCTTCCCAAAAATGCTCTTCCAAAACGGTTCTGGAGGGGAGAGGCAGCAATCGTTGCGTGATCGTCTGTGAATCGACGTTGGGCCGGTCGAAGAACGCTTCCTGTTCGAACCGGGAAAGCGGGTAACCGTTGGCGCCCGGCTTCTCCCGCAAAGGCATGGCGGCGTGCAAAGCCCGGGGCGAGGGCGGGTCCGACAAGACTGTGTCATCCCGGAATGCGAAGGGATCGATATGATGATAGATCGGTTTGCCGCTTGGCCGCCACCGCTGGGTCGTCACGTCGATTTCGCCCAGGAGGCGCCATTGACGGGTGCGTTTTTTGCTCTCGGCGGCCGGAAGCCCCGCCCGTGTCTGGAGATCGTAGCGACGGGTGCGATCTATCGGTCGCACGGCTATCATGTCGGCGGCAAGCGCAATCGCCGGTTTGTCGGCCGGTTTCATCTTGTCCTTGACGTCGATATCGGGGATGCCGTTCAGCATCGTCTCGATACGCAGCGCGACCGAGGGAAAGGCCAGGAAAACCGCGCCCGTTCCAGCCTGGACGATGGCGCGCGGCGCATGCTGGCACAAACCCTTGTGAAAGACCGCCGGATGTTTGCCGGCTGGATTGAAGTGGCGGTTGGCGACAAGGGACGAAATGGAGAGACGGACGGCAATCCCGGCCGGAACACTCGCTCCCGACCCGTTGGAAGCGAGGCCGAAGTTTCCTTCCGTCAGCCGTATCCTGTAACGGAATGCCGTCTCGATCGGGAGGAAGACAAGATCCATCAGCAGTTTCGGAGTCCACGACTGTCCTGACTTGATCTTGGCAGCGATGGCCAGGAGTCTTTGCCCGAAAAGAACATCGGCTTGAGCAAAGGAAAACGGTGGGTCAGACGCTGCTAATTGATCCTGGATTGCCAGTTCGATGCGCAGTCCGTCCACAGCAGGGTCCGGCAAGCGATCAAGTGCGCCCGCAAGCGCCTCATCCGCATCGCGCAGCACATAGGCTGTCAGCAATGCTCGCCGCAACCTGTCCGCAGCCGCCGTGTCAACCTTTCCTGTCTTGGGATCACGGAACGCCGTGTCACGCAGATCGGCGTTGGAGAACCATCGATCGAAATCGAGATAGCCCACGCGCGGGGTAATGATATCGACGGTCACAGGATCCCGCACATCCCCTTTCCACGCGTCGTCGTCTGGTGCGAGCATCAGTAGCGGCGCGCCGACATCATAGGGCTTCAGTTCGTCCGTGACGGCAAAACTCAGCGAGGCGGGCGCGGTCGATGCAAGAGACAATCTGATCCAGCCCGCTTCGATGGCATTGTCAGTGCCAATGGTTGCGGATTTCGTGATGCTACCGCATGTTGCCGAGAACTGCCGGATCTGGGCTCCTTTTTTGTCTACACCAGGCGCGACACGGAAGGTCAGTCTGTCCACCAGGCCGAAATCAAAGCCTTCGGCAAACTCCAGGTCGATGCCGGCAATACCGGGATCGTCTGGGCCGGTGGGCGCCTTGTCGAATAAGCGCACCGAAATCTTTGACGGCTTGCCCCGGATAACGGCCTCACCGAGGCGCCATTCCGTCATTTGTTTCAGCGGGTTCGGAATGTCCAATATTCCTGCGCCGTCTCGATCCCTGAAAATATCGAGGACGCCCGGGCTGCCGGCTGAAGCGATCACGGTGCGGGGATAATCCTGGGACACCGGAACAACCCCCTTGATCGGTGCTCCGATGCGGCGGCTCCGGTTGACCGTGGGGATTTCTTCGAGCGTGATCTGGCCGATCGCGGTGCGCCGCTGGTAAGCCTTCGTCAGCACGTAAGACGGATCGATAGCGCCGTCTTTCCGTGGCGGCTCGATATCCTGTCCCGGCATCCACGGCACTGTGGTCGAGGGCGCTTCCGGCGGTTTGGCCTGCCGCTGCAAGGCGAGCGGCAGTGATCCGGCATTGGTCGTGGCAAAGCTGAAAGCCTCGAATTTGCGCCCGTAGGCGAGCCGGGGAACCTTGACGAACTCCGCGGCTGTCTCGAGATCCGGTGCCTCGTGAATGTAGAAGGAAGCGTTCCGGCCCGTAGCCTCGGGGATAAGGTCTGCGGCGGTGCGGCCGAATGTGGCCGCAGCCAGCGGCAAGCCTTCATAGGCGACGAACATCGGGGCGCGACCGTCGCTGATGGCCGGAAGGAAGGGATGAATGGCGCCCGAGAAAGTCGGCGGGACGTCGGGTTGTCCTGGTTTCGGTGGCGGCGGCAATGGCCAGGTGAGATCGGCCAGACTTGCATGTGTCCATCGATCGCTGGCGTCGTCCGTATCGATGCGTCGGATGGCGAGGCCGATGCCGTTGAAATGACGGGCGAACATATCGATCTCGGCGCCGTCTATGTTGGAGGCAATCTGGATCGGCAAAGGGGCGGGAGCAGCGTCGGGTATGAACCGGGCGGATTGGTCGATCACGTCAGCCATCGGCGCGATCGCCGCTGAATAGGCATCCATAAAAAACTGTTTCAGCAATTCGATGCCCGCCGGATCGAAGCCGGTCATCGGCGGGGTTCGCAAGAGGCTGCCGGCGATCGACCGGAAGCAGGCGATCGGGTTGAAGGGATCGGGCTCTTCCGAGAACGGGAAAAGACGGACGAAATAGTATTCAGCCCCGCCGGCGACATCGATCAGGTGCTGCGGCTTCGATATGGCTGGCTCCGGCGGCGGGACGATCGGGCGAGCCTTGGCAAATCCCATCAGCGCCTTGCTGAATTCACCGGCTGCGCCGCTTCGAACCGCCTCCGCGCCGTTGAAGGGGCTTTCCAGAAGTGTACGATACGCGGCCCAAGCCTCGTCGAAGGCGTTTTCCACGGCCGAGAGGAGGGCCGTGTTCCCGGCCTGTTGAATGTGAACCAGGTAGGCTTCCGCGAAAAGTCTCGGGAGCCTGATGCCATCACTGCGGACAGTGCCTTCCAGAAGGCGAATGATTGCCCCTTCGGCGCCTGCTTCGTCCTGCAGCCTCTTTACGGTTTCGGCGAGTGCCCGTCGCAGAAGCGCATTTTCCCCGTTTGCAATTGCCGTTTTCAGGTCGGTTGGAATTGGTGGAGCGGCATCGATTTCGAACGCCTGGAGGAGAACATCCAGCAGTCGGGTTTCGAAACTGGCATCCTTGGCCTTGGCATCGATGCTGTGAACGCTCTTGAGCAGGTCGGTGATGGCTTTTCGGCTTGGCTGCACCGGCAGGTTATTCGCCTGCATGAAAAAGGGATTGCCAGCCTTCAGCGCCAGGCGAAACGAACTGGTGAGTGTGTCGATCTGCAGGTCGCTCACCTTGAGATCAAAAGGATCCGCGATGGTTGCTTCAATCCGGTCGAGCAGGTCGATCAGCAGCGGAGCAATAACCTCGCCCGCACTGTCTTTGCCGGCAACTGGTTTGAGGATCGACAGAACGGTGGCATCGAATGCCGTGATCAGGCTGGTCGTCGCAAGCCAGGCGGCGGCGGGGGCGATCAGCGTTGGTGGGGCGGTGGTTTCGTCAATTTTCAATGGGAACAGTTTATCGAACGCTTTGACGCTTTCCACATCGGTATCGGGGCCGGCAAGGGTCTCCGTTACCGACATCAGCGATGTTGCGCGAGCTTCGAACCAGTTCGTGATGCGCCAGAGGTTCTCGGCTTCCGCGTCGACTTTCAGATATCCTTCCGGAGCCAGGACATCCTGCAGTTCTTTCGGGAAAACAAAGAGGTCTTTGGTATCCAGCACCACGGTCCGGCAGATAGCTTCATCCAGCGTGCCGCCTGGATGATAGGCGAAATCCCATTGAAGGTCCGTGCCCGCGGCTGACGATACCGGAATCCCGGAAATATCGGGTAGCGGTTCGGCCGGCGCCGAAAAGAATGGCAGAACGACATAATGTGGCTCGGTCATGGCCGGTGGGCGCAGGATATGGGTGAGGCCCAAGCGGTGTGCGACCGGCGCGTTCCAGGAATGCGCCGCCCGAAGTCGGTAGGTTGCCGGTGCCGTTTCTGCATTGATCGGGGCTTCCGGTTCAGTCCCGGCAAATGTGGACCAGTAGTGCACCTTAGGATCTTGCGGCTTTGCGTTGCCGAGCCAATCGATGACCTGTTCAGGCATGCCGGCAGCGGGCGCTTCGGACGTCTTGTCGATGACGCCGAGATGGGTAAGCGTGCAGTTGGATGGATCGGCAGGATTGTCCAACAGGGCTTCGAAGAGATGAAATTCCACCACTCGGGCATCGGCAAGAAATGCTTCGAACCGGGCTTTCGCCAAGTCCTCGTCGCCCTCAAGTGCATCCCGCTTGGTTTTGGCGCCGTCATCCTCGCCGATCACGTCGCCGCGGCTGATATCGGTCGGGCATTCAAACCCGAGATTGACCGCAAGTGAAGGGGTTGCGTGATAGCTTTCCGGCTCGGCATCGACGAGGCAATGGATGATGGAGGTCTTCAGGGCCATGATTAGTTGCTCGCCTTCTGGAGTTTCTTGACCGCCTGTTCGGCCTGCTCGATCCTCTTATCGAGATTTCCCTTTTCAACTTCGCCGCTGACGCTGCTGGTCACGGATGTCTCCGACTTTCCGCCGCGCAACTTGTAATTGACGTTGGCCCGGGCTCTCAGGGTGAAGAAGCGGGAGATGCGGATGCTGACCGAAAGCGAGCCCTGGCCGTCGATCTGGCCGTTGTCGCGGTAACTCAGCCGCAGCACGAGGTTGATGCCGACGGTCACGATGCCGCAGACTTCGACTTGGCCGGCAATCACGACGACGACAGCGAGCGACAGCCCGCCGCCCGGTTTGCCGATCATCTTGCGATAGGTCATGACGCCCGACAGGGTGATGAACACCTGCCCGACGAAGGGGCCGACCGCGAAGGCAAGCGCTGCCGAACCGCCGGCGCCCGCTTCGACCGAGACCATCAACTGGCTGTCGAAAGGCCGGTATTCCGCGTCGATCTGGATATAACCGGTGCCGCCGATGATGAAGATCGAGAAGATGAACGGGCGCTCCATCGTCGATAGGTTGAACCGGTTGGCGATCATGAAATCCGGGAAGGCGACCAGCTTGAAATGGTTTTCGATCGAGATGTTCGAGACACCGCTGGTTCCGAAATTCAAGGTCATCGGCGGAATGACGAAATCATGCTCGACGCCGACCGGGATATTGTCCTGTTTGACGATTTTCAGCCCGCCAACCTCGTCCGGGAAGAGATTGGAGAGGAAGTCCTGGATGAATTTGAAGGAAGGGTTGAGACGGATGTTCTTCGGGTCGAATTCTATCTCCAACCCTTTTTCACGGGTGAAATTCAGGGCGAATTTTTCGAAGCGGACTATGGACTGACCGGCAGCGATAACGTCGATCGTCGTGTCGATGCGGCCGAAGCCGGTCTGAGTCACCCTGTCCTGATCCTTCGAGGCTTCGAGCCGGACCTGTCCCGTCATGCGCATGTCGACGAAATCGATCTGGAAGACGCCGAGAGAAAACAGTGTTCGCCGGCCTGGCATCGGTGCATCGATATCGACCTGAACCCAGGCTCTCGCTTGCGCCTTGTCGAAATCATGGGTGATGCGAATGGCGTCTTTCATGCCGGCCGGCATCTTGTAGCCTTCGAACAGGCTCTTGAGATTAAGCCCGCCGAAATTGCCGAAGATATCGCCGATGTTGAAATTGGAGAGATCGGGCGGGATCAGCCGGTCGCCGATCTGGTTGAAGGGCAAGGTCAGGCCGAGTGCCTTCAACTCGTCGCCAAGCCGGTTGAACAGCGCGTTCGCCTCGGTCGTGTCGATGATATCGCTCAAGTCGTCGAAGCCGGAGCGGATCCGGTCGATATCGGCTTTCAACGCCGCTAGTTCGGGGGCGGAACTGACTGCCGAATAGAGCTTTAGAATATTGGACGGCATGGCCATTGGATCGGGATCGTCAAGCCGCCCGACGGCATCGAGCACCCGGTCCCCATACATCCGCGCGGTCTCGAACGAGCGTGACAGATCGTTTTGCAGGCTGCGCACGGAGTGATCGAAAGCCTTGACGGTGCCGATGAGGCTAGCGGCCTTGGCGGGCAGGTCGTCAAGCGCAGCGTTGATGCTGTCGATCAGCGGCTGATATTGCGCGCTGATGCCGTTTATCTGATCCGAGACGTAGCCCGTGAAATCAGCCGCGACAGACTTGATGTAATCGCCGGCCTCATCCACCCCTTCGAAGATCGCGCTGCAAGCGGCTGATACCTGATCGACGCTGCCGAGAGCGGAAACGGTCAGAGAGGCCAGGATCGCGGCGGCCTTTCCGCTCAATTCTGCAAGCCTGATGCGAATGGCAGCGAGTGCATTGTCGATGGCCGAGAGGTCCTCCGGCAGAGGCGCCAGCAGATCCTGTAATGCCGGTACGACGACCTTGTCCCTGACGACGGTCTGAAGAAGCTGGTTTGGACCGAGCGTTGTCCGCACTGCCTCCAACGCATCCTGGATATCGCCAAGAATGGAATCGATTGCCTTGTGCGCCTCGCGCACGTCGCCGATCAGCGTTTCGTTGACGGAGGAAATCTGCTCGATCGTCGATGCCACCAGGAAATCGACAGGTTCGCCGACTTTCAGCAGGGCATGCTCAAGCCACATCGACAGCTTCGCAATATCGGCGTTGATCTCGACCCAGACCAAGTCCATGTCGGTAGCGATCTCATCAAAGCCCGCGTCAACGAAGGCTTTGGCGATATCGACAAGTCCGGCAGCCTTGTTCGCCAACTCTGTCACGAGGGATGTCACGTTCGCGGTGAGATCGGAGATGGTGTTGCCGAGTTCGCCGAAGCTGCCGTCGTTAAGGGCCTCCAGTTCGACCGTCAGAGCTCGAATGCTGGCAATGATCGGCTTGGCATTGACAGCAGCATCGTTCAGAAGCTGGAGCGCATCCATCGCTCGCGTCTTGAGTGGTTCGCTGATGCCGGCCGTCGTTTGAATTTTCGCGGTCAGCGCGGCGATCCCGGAGATCGCGTCATCGAGCTTGCCGGTTCCCGCCACCGCTGAGAGGTCGTCGATGACCTTGGTCACGTCCTGAAGCAGCCGATCGATATTGCCCTTGACCGTCGCGATATCGTCAGCCGCGATTTGCCCCGTTTTGGCGATCGCTGTCAGCGCCTTCGACAAGTGGCCGCCGATCGTCTGGGTGACGCCGGAAAGCTCGACCGCAAAGCGCTGGCGAGCCTCCGTTACCGAAGCGGCGATGTCGGCGCCAATGTTGCTGACGCTGGCCTCGAGCCCGGCGCGGAACGATTTGCGCCGTTCCGCGGACCAAGGTTTGCCCCGATCGTATCCTGCCGAGAATTGCTCGACGCGCTGCCGTGCCCGATCAAAGACCGCCTCGATATCGGCTTCCACCGACAACAGGATGGCCCTGGCTTTTTCCGCACCGGCGCCGGCTGAGCCGATATCGTCGCTCGCATCGTCAAAGATCGGTCGCAGTTGCGCGGTGATGCGATCCGCAAGTTCCGCGATCACCTGGCTTTTTGTCGGAAGCGGATGTGGTAGTTTCGGAAAATGATGCTCGATGTCTGCCACCCAATCGGACAAGGCGGTCGAGATCAGCATTTCCTTGCGTCTGATCATGCCGATGGCGTCGGTTTTCAGCTTGTCGCAAAGCTTCGCGACTTCGTTCAGGGGATTTTCGAGACGCTTTAGTTTGGCAAGAAGTGGTGGGGCGTCCTTTGCGATGTCCGGCAGGGCGGATTTGATCTTGCCGGGAAGGTTTTCGTTGATCCATTGTTCGCCAAGGGATTGGAGGGCTGTTTTGACCGACGGCACGTCCGCTTTGGAAAGGCTATCGATCAACTCGTTGATCGCCGTCGAATATTGGGCGGCGGCCGGAATACCATTGCCCGTGCCGTCAGCATTCCAGTAGGTCAGATTTGCGATTGCGTCTGGTTCCGCGGGCATGCCGACCGCACTTTGCAGAGCTGCAACCACGTTCTCCGCAAGCGGCTTTCGCCCTTCCGCTTGATGACTGACGCGCATGAAGCTGACACTGTCCAGCCCGACATAGACGGGCTTTCCCGAGCGGCCGGCGTTGATTGCGGTCTTCTGCGCGGCAGGTGCCAGGCGCCAGGTGAAGTGGCGCGTTCCGGGCAGGATGCGGGTAACAGACGGGCGGCGCTTGTCAGGACCGGTCGATTCCTTGGGCGGATCGGTCAGCTTGGCGATCGTTTGTGCGGGCGGCATGCAGGCATAGTCGATGTCGAGGCGTGCCAGCCATTGGTTGGTATCGCTGGTGGTCGTCCTGAATTCGGAGAAGAAGAACAGGTTGTCGGTATCGATGCATTCCTGAGATACGACCGGATTGTTGCCGTCTCCCTCGGCGGTCGTAACGAAAGCGATATCCGGCATCGGGTAGACTTGAGGTCGTTCACGTGCGCTCATAAGATTCCACAGCGGGATCTTCCAGCCATAGTCACCGACCTCGGTGCTCCATGCGCTGTCGACATTGATGATTTTCGAATTGAAACGGACACGTTCGAGAAAGCCGGCACAGCGCGGTGCGGCAGCGGAAAAGTCGGGGTAGCGGCGCTCCGGCTCCAACAGCTCGATATATTCGCGCACCTTTCGCAGAATGGGACGGCGCGAACGGGTTCGGCCCGGGTCTTCAACATGCCGGGGAGCGAACTGGGCTGAGGGATTGACCGTGCGTTCATAGACGACGACATGCTTTGCGCGGTGCCAGAAGGCGCCGATGCGGCCGAGCACTTCCACCTTCTGCCGTTCCACATGGCCATTGCGGGTCTCGCTGATAACGGTGACGATGCCACCGAGAAACGCCGCCTTCTGTGTCGCGTCGCCGCCGGTTGGGGAGAGGGCGATGGACTCGATGACTCCGCTGGTCGTTTCCGGTCGTCGCAGAAGTTCGTTGAACAGGTTGCTGGATTCGACCGGCCAGAGCGCTCCGCCGCTCAAACCCTGCGGATGCGTGCGCGGCTTGCTGCGGTCCAACCGTTGCGGGTCAGACCGATCGGCAAGATTTGGCTTGAAGCCTCCGATCTTTGGCCGGGCGTCCTGATCACCGGGAGCCTCGAGCCTGGCGAGGGGCGGGCGGTGCAGGGCCGTGCCGCGCAGGGTAAAGCTGACGCCATCGGCGAAACGGGCCGGCGTGAAGTCAATCGCCGAGTCCGGGTCTCTCGCCCAAACTTCGAGCCGTTCCGGCCGGCGCGCGACGGCGCGGGACAAGGCGTTCCATCGCGCCTTGAGGCGCGGTTCGGCATCGGCATCGCGCGCGGGGCCCGTGATGCGGCCGGTGAGCGCCTCGATTTCGGCAACACGCGCCTGCCGGGCAATGGAGGTTTCCCGCGATACGTCGATACCGACCGACAGGCCATACAGAAACTCGCCACGAAGGTAGGATAGGGCAGCGCCCATGCCATATTCCCCGCGCTGGCGGAAAATCTCGTGGCTCGCCGATTCCGGCATGAAATAGCCTCGCTCGACGTCGCTCGGCCGAATCCAGAATTCGGTGGATGGCGTGAGACGGAACTCGACCGCCCGGCGCTTCAGGTCATCCTCCTTGCCCGTGACGAAAGGCCGGATTGCGTCGGGCGTCCCGTCTTCAACAGTCTTGGCGAGGTCGTGGATTTCGAGCCGTCTCGGCTTGTCCGCACTCTCGCCGACGGCCTGTGGCGGCAGAATGTAATGATAGAGGTCCGCCGCCTTGCGATATTGCCAGATGCGGTCGTCGCTTGAGTAGGTGGCGACGGACGCGGAACCGGCATCTCCGCGATCACCGAGAGGTTTGTGGCTGTATCGGAACAGCGAAAACGGTTCTTCGGACAGAACGACGTAGCTCTGTGCGCCCGTTTCCGGCGCGGTTTCATAGATATCCGCCTCCCGCAGGCGATCTGCGGTCGGCGCGATACTTTCCTTGAGGCTGAGCCAGTAGCGATAGCCCGATACACCATCGGCCGGATCACTTTCTTCGGGGCGGATCAGCAGAGGTGTTGGGCGGCCGGATCGATCCATGCGGGAGACGTCCACGCCGATGGGCGTGACATCATTGACGGCCAGAACCATATGGATCGAAGCCGCGATACGGCCGTCCGGCACTGAAATGGGCGGCGCGCCATTACCCATGCCACTTCGGATTCCTGGGCCGCCTGCACGCAGATAAGTCCGTGTCAGGTCATCCGGTCTTGTCGGCAAGGGGCCAGCCCCTGGCGCCATATCGAACCGCAGCGACGAAAGCCGTCCGGACCGGGCATCTGCCGGCGGCATAACCTCTAGCACATACGACGCGAAGAACGGTTCGCCGTCCGCCATGGATTCGCTTTGCGTGTCACTCCAATCATCGTCGCGGGACAGGCGTAGGTTGAGCCGCGATGGTGCGGCGCTGTCGTTGAAGAAGGTCTGGTTGCTGGCGATCAGCTTGAGCGAATTGTCGGTGAAACCGGCCGTGTCGTCTGAATTTTGAATGAGATTGCGAAGGTCAGCGAGCGTGAGCCGCAGACGAGGGCGGACAAAAAACGCGCCCTTCGCTCCGCTGGCTGCCGGGCGTCCCCAAGTGAGCAGCCCGGAGTGTGGCTGATCCTTGATGCCATCAGTCAGGAAGCCGGCGTCCAGCATTGGCCCTGAGAGCGCAAGCCTGATCGATTGCTTGCCGTCAGCCTTGAGGTCCGGAAGGGCGGAGCGGGCTTGCCCGCCCTCGACGGATTTCAATGCGTTCCGAGCTTCTCCAAACGAATGCGCCGCGTGGCGCAACAGGCCGATATCGAGGTCCGCACCATTCGCCGGACTGCCGCCGAAATTGTCACCGGTCGGAATGTCGTTTTTCCAGTGCAGGCTGAGTTCCACTTTTGCCGACCAGCGGCGCTCGTCGGTGTTCCAGATGTCCCTGTCAGAGATGTCCCATGACAGCTTGCAATCGACATAGAGGTTCTCGGCGATGTTAAGCCACCCGCCGGCCTCCTCCCGCAACCGCAGGCTCAGGCCATTGATGCCCTTCTTGATATCATCAGCGGCCTTCGGATCGTCGCCGCTGGCAGAGACGGCGATCCGGTAGATGAAGGCGGGTTTTCTTGCGTCTGATTCATTCGTTGCAAACCGGAGGCTGAGGTCCGCTGTCGTGTCGCCGGCCTTCAATCGCGGCCATTCCGCCGATTTGGGATCGATCGTAAAGCCGTAGCGGCCCAGCATGTCCTGGGTAAAGGGGCGGGAGTTATCAGGCCAGAATGTCTTGGCGTCGATCGCTTTGTATTTCTGCGTTCCCCCATAAACGGCGAAGCTTCCCTGCGCTGGTTTCCCCCGAGCCGAAAAGCCGAATGTTCCAAGCGATGCATCGTCAGGATATTTGTTGCCGGCGAAAACGAAGGAAGTATTGGATACAGGTGCGGGAGACGTATCGACCGCATCCCCTTCGATCCAGCCACCGACGAGCGTGGTGAATTGCAGAATCTTGTCGAAAGCGCCGTTGCCTGGTTCGTAGACGGCCGTGAAGGGAAATGCGCTCGGATCGGTTTGTGAGCCGGACAGGAGTGTCGCACGGCGCGCGGGCAGGGGCAGGTGCAGGTTGAGGCAGAACCGCGGACCGCCGCGCCGCCCGACGTCCAGCCCCGACAGGACGGTCTTGCCCGGTACATATCGGCACGACCGGACCAGTGGCCACCGAAGGTCGAGCGCTTCCTTCTCTAACGCGTTCGATGCTCGGTGCTGTTCAAGAAGGAAGGCTCCACGGAAGGCGACCCAGTCGGTATCGGCCGTGTACGCTCCTGCATCGATCCAGATCGCGCAATCATTCGTTTCGTTGGCATCGAACCAGGCAACGGCTTCCTTCACCTTGAAGTCGAACAGGCTGGGGTGAATGTCCGGCAGTGGAGTATCGGGCAAATATTTGTCGCGCGGTGTCCATCGCAGGATGGGGCGGAAAATCCCGGGCGCATCCTTTTCATGAAAGTGTATCTCGACGACGCCTTTGATTGTTTTCGTCGCCAAATCCTCGATGTCCGGGCGTGGCGGCCAGTGAAAATCACCATAAAGACGAAAAGCCAGAACCATCTTGCGTGTCCCCCCGGACGTCCGACCGCTGACGTTGAGGGGATATTAACACATATTTAATTTGCAACGTAAAGTACATATAATAAATTTATTATCGTAAAGGTTGCAATCTTTTGGTGTGGAAAGTTGTGCCGGTTGGCGCGGTGTATTTCCCTCCTTTTCGGGGAAACGCTGTGGCCAAAATTCCGCACTGGAGATGTTGAGAAATGCTGCGTTGCGGGAGGCTCGGTAAAGACACGAATTGGCCATATTACTGTGACAGCCACAGATTGAGAAAAACGCGAACTCCGGGTTGCTCCAGCGCTTATGTTTTTGCGAGAGACTGGTGGAGCGTCGCAGGTGCCCATCTCGGGAATTTGATCGGTTCGTGTATCCGTTTTTGGGTATAGTTTGCGTTTGTTAACCGTATTTGTGATAGCGCTGCGCCTTGCACCGCAGCATTGATTGGTAGGGATTATGTCGAAGAAAAACGGAACTGATGCTTTCTCACGCCGCAGCTTTCTGCGCTCAGCTGCCGCGTTCGGTGCGGCGACATGGGCAGGCGGTGCGATGGCGCAGGACGCAATCGACGAGATCATCAATGCGCCGCGACGCGGCGTCTGGGACGACCAGTTCGACGCCAAGGCTTCGCGCAGTGCAACCACTGTCGTGTCCAACAACCCGATCTTCGGCACCGATACGCTGTTCAACACCCAGAACGCCGTCGCTCAGTATCAGCAGATCGTTTCGGCTGGCGGCTGGCCGCAGGTCAACGCGCCGGTTCGTCTGGAAATGGGCGTCTCTGATCCTTCCGTTCAGGCTTTGCGCCAGCGCCTGATCATTTCCGGTGACCTTCCG
This sequence comes from Rhizobium sp. Leaf453, assembly GCF_001425605.1. GTDB lineage: Bacteria > Pseudomonadota > Alphaproteobacteria > Rhizobiales > Rhizobiaceae > Pararhizobium. The sequence continues at coordinate 274,452 of NZ_LMRG01000029.1, forward strand.
CGTTCGGCCGGTATCTCCAATTCCTTCGACAGCTATGTCGATGGCGCCGTCAAGCGTTTCCAGGCTCGCCACGGCCTGCCGGCGGATGGCGTGCTCGGCGAATATTCCGTCAAGGCCATGAACATCGCCGCCGATGTTCGTCTCGGCCAGCTCAACACCAACATCGTGCGCCTGCAGTCGATGTCCGGCGACCTCGGTGGCCGCTACGTGATGGTCAACATTCCGGCCGCTCACATCGAGGCCGTCGAAAACGGCCGCGTGGCGACGCGTCACAAGGCCATTGTCGGCCGCCTCAGCCGCCCGACCCACATCATCAATTCGAAGATCTATGAGGTCATCCTCAACCCCTACTGGACCGCACCACGTTCGATCGTCGAGAAAGACATCGTGCCGCTGATGCGCAAGGACCCGAACTACCTCAAGGACAACGCCATCCGTTTGCTCGACGGAAGTGGCAATGAGGTTGCACCAGAAACGATCGACTGGAACGCCGAGAAGGCGCCGAACCTGATGTTCCGTCAGGACCCCGGCAAGATCAACGCCATGGCGTCAACCAAGATCAACTTCCACAATCCGAACAACGAATACATGCACGACACGCCGTCGCAGGGCCTGTTCAACAAGCTCGCACGCTTCGAATCCTCCGGCTGCGTGCGCGTCCAGAACGTCCGCGACCTGACGACCTGGCTTCTGCGCGACACCCCCGGCTGGTCGCGCCAGCAGATCGAGGCCACCATTCGCTCGGGCCAGAACTCGCCGATCAAGCTGGCGGTCGAAATCCCGGTCTATTTCAAGTATGTCACCGCATGGGCCGCGACCGACGGTGTGGTACAGTTCCGCGACGACATCTATGAGATGGATGGTGCGCAGGAACTGGCTCTGCAGACCACCACCGGCATAGAGCAGGCTGCCGGCTCCATCGATCGTGAGGCACTGCCGCAATAAGACATTTCGGCATCTGATTTCAAAAGCCGCGCCTTCTTCGGGAGGTGCGGCTTTTTCATTCCTGCGCGCGTCGCATTTCCGGCGTCGCATGTGTGGGAAATGGCGCAAATCGCACAGCCCGTATTGCCCTTGCCATGCGAGGACGTTAAACACCGTGCCACAGTCTCACAGGAGCTTTGAGAATGAGCGTTTCCGCCTCCACCGACGTTTTCTTCAGCCGTTCGCTCGCCGACACCGATCCGGATATTTTTGGCGCGATCGAGAAGGAGCTGGGCCGCCAGCGCCATGAGATCGAGCTGATCGCGTCTGAAAACATCGTCTCGCGCGCCGTTCTGGAAGCGCAGGGCTCGATCATGACCAACAAGTATGCCGAAGGCTATCCGGGCAAGCGCTATTACGGCGGCTGCCAGTTCGTCGACATCGCCGAAGAACTCGCCATCGAGCGTGCCAAGAAGCTGTTCGGCGTCAACTTCGCCAACGTTCAGCCGAACTCCGGTTCGCAGATGAACCAGGCGGTCTTCCTGGCGCTGCTGCAGCCGGGCGATACCTTCATGGGCCTCGACCTCAACTCAGGCGGTCACCTGACCCACGGCTCTCCGGTCAACATGTCCGGCAAGTGGTTCAACGTCGTGTCCTACGGCGTGCGCGAAGGCGATCACCTGCTCGATATGGACGACGTCGCCGAGAAGGCACGCAAGAACAAGCCGAAGCTCATCATCGCCGGCGGCACCGCCTATTCCCGCATCTGGGACTGGAAGCGCTTCCGCGAAATCGCCGATGAAGTCGGCGCCTATCTGATGGTCGACATGGCCCACATTGCCGGTCTCGTCGCCGGTGGCCAGCATCCGTCGCCGTTCCCGCATTGCCATGTCGCAACCACCACCACGCACAAGTCGCTGCGCGGCCCGCGCGGTGGCGTCGTTCTGACGAACGACGAGGATATCGCCAAGAAGATCAACTCGGCCGTCTTCCCGGGCCTCCAGGGTGGCCCGCTGATGCACATCATCGCCGCCAAGGCCGTTGCCTTCGGCGAGGCGCTGCAGCCGGAGTTCCAGGACTACGCCGCGCAGATCGTCAAGAACGCAAAGGCGCTGGCCGAAACGCTGATTGCCGGCGGCCTCGACATCGTATCGGGCGGCACCGACAATCACCTGATGCTGGTCGATCTGCGCAAGAAGAACGCAACCGGCAAGCGCGCGGAAGCAGCCCTCGGCCGCGCCTATGTCACCTGCAACAAGAACGGCATCCCGTTCGATCCGGAAAAGCCGTTCGTCACCTCGGGTGTTCGCCTCGGCACACCGGCAGGCACCACCCGTGGCTTCAAGGAAGCTGAATTCCGTGACATCGGCAACCTGATCGTCGAAGTCCTCGACGGCCTCAAGGCTGCTAATTCGGACGAAGGCAATGCTTCCGTCGAAGCCGGCGTGCGCGAGAAGGTCGTAAAACTGACCGACCGCTTCCCGATGTACCCTTACCTGTAATCAAGGAGCCCGGATGCGCTGCCCCTATTGTGGATCGGAAGACAGCCAGGTGAAGGATAGCCGTCCTGCAGAGGACGGTGCAGCCATTCGCCGGCGGCGCATCTGCCCGGATTGCGGCGGACGCTTCACGACCTTCGAGCGGGTGCAGCTTCGGGAACTGATGATCTTGAAGAAGACCGGCCGCAAGGCACCGTTCGACCGGGACAAGCTGCTCCGGTCGTTCGAGATCGCGCTGCGCAAGCGGCCGGTCGATCGCGACCGGATCGAGCGTGCAGTCTCCGGTATCGTCCGGCGGCTGGAAAGCTCCGGCGAGACCGAAATTGCTTCGGAAGAAATCGGCCTTCAGGTGCTGGAAGCGTTGAAGAGCCTCGATGATGTGGCCTTTGTCCGCTACGCCTCGGTCTATCGCGATTTCTCCCATGCGGAGGATTTCGAAAAGGTCATTGCCGAAATAAGCGCGAAGATCGCGCGCGATCCCGGTGCCTGACCTCTGCTTCCGGAACGCCGCCGCACAAGCGGCGTTCTGCATTTCGCAATCGATGACATGACGCGGGACAGGATGGCTGACAGGGCGCAAGACGAGCGGTTCATGGCGGAGGCACTCCGCGTCGCGCATCGCAATCTCGGCGCCACGGGCTCCAATCCCTCCGTCGGCTGCGTGATCGTGCGTGACGACGGCAATGGTCCAAGAATTATCGGCAGCGCCGTGACGGCTGTCGGCGGTCGGCCGCATGCGGAGACGCAGGCGCTGACGATTGCCGGGGAGGCCGCACGCGGCGCGACGGCCTATGTCACTCTCGAACCCTGTTCCCATCACGGCAAGACCCCGCCCTGCGCCGACGCGCTGGCGGCGGCGGGCATTGCCCGCGTCGTCGTCGCGGTTACCGATCCTGACGAACGGGTTTCCGGGCGCGGGCTCACCATCCTGCGGGATGCGGGCATCGTGGTCGATACCGGTGTTCTTCAGGACGAGGGCGAGCGCGAACTTGAGGGCTACCTCATGCGCAAGCGCAACAACCGTCCCTATGTGACTCTGAAACTTGCGGTTTCCGCCGACGGCATGATCGGCATCAAGGGGCAGGGGCAGATCCGTATCACCGGATCCGCCGCACGTGACTATGTGCAGCATCTGCGGGCGGAGACCGACGCGATCCTCGTTGGCATCGGCACCGCGATCGCGGATGATCCGAAACTCACCTGCCGTATTCCGGGGCTTGAAGCGCGATCGCCGCTGAGAGTTGTGATCGATAGCGAACTCGATCTGCCGACAACGTCGAAGCTGGCGCAGACGGCGCGGACGGTGCCCGTGCTGGCGGTGAGTGGGCGGCAGAACGGCTCGGTGACCTACGCTGCGCGCCGGGAGGCGCTGGAAGCGCTCGGCGTCGAGGTCGTGGTCTGCAACCCAGCCGAGCCGGCTGACCTGCTCGGAGCACTTGCCTCGCGTGGCATCTCCTCGCTGCTGGTGGAGGGCGGCGCGCGAACGGCGCAGCGGTTCCTCAATGCCGGATTGGTCGACCGGATTTTGCTGTTTACCGGCCCCGCCACCCTTGGCGAAGAGGGGGTGTCATCCCCATTTGATCGCCATCTGATCCCGGTGGGCTTCGTCCATCGTCAGACCATAACCTTCGGCGAAGACCTCCTCGATACCTGCGAATACGAAAGAACCTCCTGATGTTCACCGGCATTATCACCGATATCGGCACCGTCGAAACGCTCACGTCTCTGGATGAAGGCGTCAAGCTGCGCATTGCCACGACCTATGATCCGAAGGGCATCGACATCGGCGCTTCGATCGCCTGCTCCGGCGTCTGCCTCACCGTGACGACGCTGCCGGAAGAAGACTCGAACCAGCGTTGGTTCGAGGTCGAGGCCTGGGAGGAGGCGCTACGATTGACGACGATCTCGGCGTGGGCGGTCAACCAGAAGATCAATCTCGAGCGCTCGCTGAAGATCGGCGACGAACTCGGCGGTCATCTGGTTTCCGGCCATGTCGACGGCAAGGCGGAAATCCTGTCGGTGGAAGCCGAAGGCGAGGCGACCCGCTTCCGCCTGCAAGCACCGGAACATCTGGCAAAATTCGTTGCGCCCAAGGGCTCCGTCGCGCTCGATGGCACGTCGCTGACGGTCAATGCTGTCGATGGCACCGTTTTCGATGTGCTGTTGATCCGCCATTCATTGGAAGTGACGACGTGGGGCCAGCGCGAGGCCGGCGATTTCGTCAATTTCGAAGTCGATACCATGGCCCGTTATGCCGCACGGCTGGCGGAATTTCCGGCTCCGAAGGGCGCGTAGGAAATCATTGAAGGCGACTTGGCGAAACGCACGGCATCTTCTGGATGCCGGCGTAAAACGAAAGGACACGCCATGAAGTTCACTCGGGAATTCTCGCTGACGGCCAAGAACGGCCAGATCCGCTATTCCACGGGACCGATCGTCCCGTTTCCGGTGCGGGTCAAGTCGCTCAAGGTGGTCGTCGACGATCAGTCCAAGATTGAGGGCAAGCAGTTCCAGGTGCTCTACAACGGCACGGAAATTCTGTCGGGCGCCAGCCGACCGGGCGAGGAAATGGAGCTAGACGAACCTTTCCGGATCTCGATCGGCAAACAGATATTCAGCGTCGTGGCGAAACCCTTCGAGGACGGCACCTCGATCAACGGGCATGTCGAGATCCGGTATTCGATTTTCTGACGGATTACCGTTCGAACAGGATCACCTGTGCGCCGTGATAGGTGGTTCGTCTGGCTTCCCTGAACTGCAGCTTCGATGCGACACGCAGCGAGGCGAGGTTTGCCGTGTCGATGATGCAGGTCTTGCGGAGCGTCGGGAATTGCTGGTCGCCCCAGATAAGAGCGGCTTTGACGGCTTCGGTCGCGAGACCACGGCCGTGCGAAAGCGGCGACAGCGCCCAGCCGGTTTCCATCGTGCCCTCCAGGGATGGACTAATGACGCGGTGAAGGTCGTGAAAGCCGGCCTCGCCGATGAAATGGCCGGTCTCCTTTTCCTGTAGCGCAAAGAAACCGAAGCCGAAATAGTGCCACATGCCCACTTGGCGCAGGAAGCGCGTCCAGGCCTGTTCGCGTGAAAAGGGCACGCCACCGATGAAGCGAGTGACGCCGGCATCGGCAAAGAGTGCGCTGTAGGGGCCAAAATCATCACGGCGATAGGGACGCAGGATCAGGCGGTCGGTCTCGATGGTCGGTACGCTGTGCATGGTGTCCGTTCGGTCTGGTCAGGGTATGATTCCACTATTCGATCAGATTCCCGGCTCGCCGTCCCAATAATCGACTTCGCTGTCCTTCCTGCCGACAAAGCGGAAGACGGGTTTGGCTCCTGGCGTCTCGCGCGATTTGGCGAGGAACTTGCCGGAATCCGGATATTCAACGATTTCCGCCTTGGCGTTGGCCGAGATCGACAGATATTTCAGCGGTTCGGGTCCCGTGTTGATCAGGTGATGAGCGGTTTCCGGTCCGCCGGAGGGGGCGCCCAGCACATCGCCGGGTTTCACGGGGTAGCGGTTGGGGCCGAAGCGGTATTCCCCCCGGCCGCTCAGGATGATGAAGAGCTCTTCCTCGATATGATGGTTGTGAAAGGGACATCCGGACTTGCCGGACGGAACTTCCCCATAGCCGATGCCAAGATCCTTGAGGCCCAGCTTTGCCCCGAACGAAGCATCGCGGGATTCGAAGAACGCGCCTTGCTGCCAATGCTCCAGTTCAAGCTCTGCCGGGTTGATGACTGGTTTTCGTATCTCTGCCATACTTTCCTCCACTTCGAAGCAAAGTTGTACCGGGACGTCATGGGATTGAAAAGCCGAGGTCGATTTTCGCTTTTGGCCAAGCAATTGATCTCGGGCGGCCCGCAAATGGGCGGTTCAGACGAAAAATGCTTGCCAATCGGGCTCCAGCGTGATTTGACCGCCGCCTGCGCCGGAGATGTCCGGCCCAAAAAATCAAACGGGTGAGATATGGCTGAAACATCCAAACCACATATCCTGATTGTGGAAGCGCGCTTCTATGACGACATGGCCGACGCTCTGCTCGATGGCGCGACATCGGCATTGAAGGATGCCGGTGCGACCTATGACGTCGTCACCGTTCCCGGCGCGCTGGAAATTCCGGCCGCCATCGCCATGGCGCTCGACGGTATCGACAATGGCGGCACCGAATATGATGGTTTCGTCGCGCTCGGCATGGTCATCCGCGGCGAGACCTATCACTTTGATATCGTCGCCAACGAATCCTGCCGCGCCATCATGGACCTGACCGTCAGCGAAAGCCTTGCCATCGGCAACGGCATCCTGACCGTCGAGAACGATGCGCAGGCCTGGGCGCGCGCGCGCAAGTCTGAAGGCGACAAGGGTGGCTTTGCTGCCCGTGCGGCGCTCACCATGATCGACCTCAAGATCAAGCTGGGCGGCGACCAGTGAGCGATATCCCGACCAATCCGCCCGCCGACCAGCCGCAGATCAAGCAGGCCAACCAGCGTGGCGCCGCGCGTCTCGCTGCCGTCCAGGCGCTTTACCAGATGGATGTCGGTGGCACCGGCGTGCTTGAGATCGTCGCCGAATACGAGGCGCATCGCCTTGGCCAGGAACTGGATGGCGACACCTATCTGAAGGCGGACGCTTCCTGGTTCCGTTCGATCGTTGCGGGTGTCGTACGCGATCAGCGCCTGCTTGATCCGCTGATCGGCACGGCTCTTCAGGACGACTGGGCGCTGTCGCGTCTCGACTCGACCGTCCGAGCCATCCTGCGCGCCGGTACGTTTGAGCTCAAGGAGCGCAAGGATGTCCCGGTCGCAGTGATCGTCACGGAATATGTCGAGATCGCCAAGGCCTTCTTCGAGGAAGACGAGCCGAAGCTCGTCAATGCCGTCCTTGACCGGATCGCCCGGACGATCAGAACCGACGTCAAGAAGTAGGGAATTCACAATGACTGCGTGGCAGGGCAAGGGGCAGGGCATCGACCATGCACTGCGCGGTGCCCGCTACAACGTCTATCTGCTGACGGCGGCCCAGGCCGTCCTCGGCACGATCGGTCCGATTGTCTTCTCCGTTGGTGGTGTCGCCGGCTATCAGTTGCTGGGCGACGACAAGTCGCTGGCCACGGCGCCACTGACCGGCTTCAATGTTGGCGTAGCGCTCGGCGCTGTCTTCGTTGCGGCCATGTCGAGAATGCTCGGCCGCAAAATGGCCTTCATGGTCGGCGCGCTTCTCGGCGCTGGTGGCGGCGTTGTGGCTGCCTACGCCCTGTTTCAGAGCGATTTCTGGCTGTTTGCGCTCGGCCTCTGCATTTCCGGCATTGCCGGCGGCTTCACCCAGAAGCTGCGCTTTGCCGCCGCCGATGCCTCGCCGAGCTTCTACAAGCCGCGCGCGATTTCCTGGATCCTCGCTGGTGGCATGATTTCGGCCGTGCTCGGGCCGCAACTCGTCATCCTCACCAAGGACATGCTGGCTCCGGTGTTCTTCGCCGGCGCCTTCATCGCGCTCGTTCCAACCTGCCTCGCCGCCATCGCCATCCTCGCGTTTCTCAAACTTTCCGACCTGCGCCCGGTGACAGGCGTAACACTTGCCGGCCCGGTGCGCCCCTTGCGCGAGATCGTGCTCACCCAACGCTTCCTCACCGGCATGATCTGCGGCATCTCCACCTATGCGCTGATGACCTTCATGATGACGGGCGCGCCGATCGCCATGGTTGTCGGCTGCGGGTTCTCACAGGATATGGCGACGCTCGGTATCCAGTGGCATGTACTGGCCATGTTCGCGCCGAGCTTTTTCACCGGCATGCTGGTGACGCGCTTTGGCGCAGAGAAGGTCGTTGCCTGCGGCCTGGTGATCCTGATGCTGTGTGCTGTGGTCGCCCACGCCGGCATCGCGCTGTGGAATTTCTGGGGTGCGTTGGTGTTGCTTGGGCTGGGCTGGAACTTCGGCTTCATCGGGTCGACTGCCATCGTTGCCTCCAGCTACCGGCCACATGAGGCCGACAAGGTCCAGGGTTTTCACGACATCATTCTATTCAGCGCCGTGGCGTTGGCGTCGTTCGGTTCCGGCAAGGTTCTGACGGCCTATGGCTGGGACATGTTGAGCGCCGCCGTCTGGCCGGTAACCGTTTTTTGTCTGCTGCTGCTGGTTTCACTTTTTATCGCGGAAAAGCGCCGCTCGCCCTGAGATTCACCTCTCAAACTCCTCTTTCTCAGACGTAAGTCATGGCCAACATACCGGAAAACGTGGGTTTTTCCGGTTGCGCTGGCTTGACGATACCGATTCGCCACCGCACTCTGGCGCTCACGGATGCGGCCCGACCTTGAAGAGGAGGCGAGGTCTGCGGCGTTGTTGAGGGGTCTGCGGAACGGAGTGAGACCGCAGGCTGAAACGGAGGAAAGAGCGAAATGACCATATTACTGGGCGTTATCGCATGCGGGTTGCTTTCGGTGGTTTATGCCATCTGGGCGACGCAATCGGTTATGTCGGCCGATCAGGGCAATGCCCGCATGCAAGAGATTGCAGGCTTCATTCGCGAGGGGGCGCAGGCCTATCTCACACGTCAATACAAGACCATTGCCATCGTCGGTGTCGTCGTTTTCGTCGGTGCCTGGCTTCTTCTCTCCGCTACGGCCGCTATCGGCTTTCTGATCGGTGCAGTTCTGTCCGGGGTGGCCGGCTTCATCGGCATGCATGTTTCGGTCCGTGCCAATGTGCGCACGGCGCAGGCGTCCTCGGTCAGCCTCGCTGCCGGTCTCGATATCGCCTTCAAGTCCGGTGCCATCACCGGCATGCTCGTTGCCGGTCTCGCACTGCTCGGTGTTGCGATCTATTACCTCGTGCTGACTGCCGGCCTCGGTCTGGCGGAAGGCTCGCGTGAAGTGATCGATGCGCTTGTATCGCTCGGCTTCGGGGCTTCGCTGATCTCCATCTTCGCCCGTCTCGGCGGCGGCATCTTCACCAAGGGCGCCGATGTCGGCGGCGATCTCGTCGGCAAGGTCGAAGCCGGTATTCCGGAAGACGACCCCCGTAACCCGGCGACAATTGCCGACAATGTCGGCGACAATGTCGGCGACTGCGCCGGCATGGCCGCCGACCTGTTCGAAACCTATGCTGTCTCGATCGTCGCCACCATGGTCCTGGCCGCCATCTTCTTCGCCGGCGGCGCGAACCTCGGGCTTGTCATGGCCTATCCGCTGGCCATCTGCGGCGCCTGCATCATCACTTCGATCATCGGTGCCTTTTTCGTCAAGCTCGGGTCGAACGGCTCCATCATGGGTGCCCTCTACAAGGGCCTGATCGTCACAGGCGTGCTTTCCATCGTCGGTCTTGGCGCCGCCACATCGCTGACCATCGGCTGGGGTTCGATCGGCATGGCCGACGGCAAGGACATTACCGGCACCAACCTGTTCATCTGCGGCATTCTCGGCTTGGTGGTCACCGCGCTGATCGTGGTGATCACCGAATACTATACCGGAACCAACAAGCGGCCGGTTAATTCGATCGCCCAGGCATCGGTCAGCGGTCACGGCACCAACGTCATCCAGGGCCTTGCCGTCTCGCTGGAATCGACGGCTTTGCCGGCGATCGTCATTGTTGGTGGCATCATTTCGACCTATCAGCTGGCAGGCCTGTTCGGCACCGGCATCGCTGTTACCGCCATGCTCGGCATTGCCGGCATGATCGTGGCGCTCGACGCGTTCGGCCCTGTGACGGACAATGCCGGCGGTATCGCCGAAATGTCCCATCTGTCGCCGGATGTGCGCAAGGCGACCGACGCGCTCGATGCCGTCGGCAACACCACCAAGGCGGTCACCAAGGGCTATGCGATCGGTTCTGCCGGTCTCGGCGCTCTCGTTCTGTTCGCCGCTTATTCGAACGACCTGAAATACTTCGCAAGCAATGGCGATAAATATCCGTATTTCGCAGATGTCGGTTCGATCTCGTTCGATCTGTCCAACCCGTATGTTGTTGCCGGCCTGATCTTCGGCGGCCTCATTCCTTACCTCTTCGGCGGTATCGCCATGACGGCGGTCGGCCGTGCGGCGGGCGCCGTGGTGGAGGAGGTGCGCAAGCAGTTCCGCGAGAAGCCGGGCATCATGGAAGGCAAGGACCGGCCGGATTACGGCCGCGCCGTCGACATGCTGACCCGCGCTGCGATCCGCGAAATGATCGTGCCGTCGCTCTTGCCGGTGCTGGCGCCGATCGTCGTCTATTTCGGCGTGCTGCTGATTTCCGGCTCCAAGGCTTCAGCCTTCGCGGCGCTCGGCGCTTCGCTTCTCGGCGTTATCGTCAATGGCATCTTCGTTGCCATCTCGATGACCTCGGGCGGTGGTGCATGGGATAATGCCAAGAAGAGCTTCGAAGACGGGTTCGTCGACAAGGACGGAGTTCGTCACGTGAAGGGATCCGACGCCCACAAGGCATCCGTCACCGGCGATACCGTCGGCGATCCCTACAAGGACACCGCCGGACCGGCCGTCAATCCGGCGATCAAGATCACCAATATCGTTGCACTTCTGCTTCTGGCGGTTCTCGCTGGCTGATCCTGAAATTGGACCCCGCGGCATCGATCCGGTGTCGCGCGGGCGTCCCCAAAAGAAAACCCGCCGGCGAAGAGCATCGCCGGCGGGTTTTTCATGTCGGGCTTGGTAGGGTGGCTTAGTTGTTGCCGCCGAAGATGGATTTCGCCATGCTCTTGCCGACGCCGTTGCCGGAGAGTAGCTGGCCGAGGAAGGTCATTTCCTTGCCGCCAGTCGGAGTGGTACGGGAAATCATGTCGAAGACCTTGCCGTCCTGAAGCGTGTAGTGCGCGAGTTGCGATACGACGCCATCCTTGTCGAAATAGACGGCGAGCACGCTCTGATCGACGATCTTAGGCTTCATAAAGGCAACCGGGCGGGTGCGCTTCTGGGAGATGTAGTAGAACACCTCGTTGTCAAATGTCGCTGTTGTCGATGGCGTGCCAAGCGATAGAAGAACCTGTTCACGGCTGGAGCCGACCGGTGCCAGAGCGAGCGTCTCCTGATCGACGACATAACCCTGATTGATGGTCTGGCTGGTGTTCAGCACGTCGGCCGTCTTGCAGGCCGAAAGCGTGGTGGTGCAAATTGCCAATGTGAAAACGACGTTGCTCAGAAATTTCATGTCTGACTTGAAATACCGTTTCGTCAACGACATCTCCCTCAAGGTAACGCTGGCAGATGCGCCATTGCATTTCGTGCCTGCTTCGGTAAACCAGCTTCAGCGATCATGCAATAACAGGATGCGTGGGCTTTCGCATTTTGAAGCGGGCAAACTTGGGCTTTATGATGATATTCGGACTGTTCGGCAAAAAAAACAGCAATACGGCGATTGTCGAGCGCCAGTATCAACTCCTGACCAGTGCCGCGCGCCGTCCATACCTCTATACGGACCTTGATGTCCCGGACACGGTCATGGGACGGTTCGAGATGCTGTCGGCCTCGCTGATCCTGTATTTTCGCCGAACGCGCACCTCGCCGCGCGCCGGCCAGGAGATCGCGCAGGAGATTATCGATGCCTTCTTCGAGGATGTCGATCACTCGATCCGCGAGCTTGGTGTTGGCGATGTCGGCGTGCCCAAGCGGATGAAAAAGCTGGCGGCGATGTTCTATGGCCGCCTGGAAAGCTATTCCGCAGCATTGGAGAACAAGGACCGGGACGAACTGGCCGCAGCGCTGAAACGCAATTTTCATCCGCAGACCGAGAACGACGCTCTGACCATGCGCGGGCTTGCCGACTATCTGCTCGCCGCTGAGGCGCAACTTGCGCTGCAAGGCGAGGATGTCGTAGAAACCGGCCGGATCGACTTGCCTGACGCGGCGGCTGCTTGATCGACGCCGGCGCTGCCCGGTATTTAAAAGGCGGGACAAGGGCCGCAGCACTATCCTGGGCGGTCACCGCCCGAAAGGACTTCACGATGAACCAAGACGAAAAACCCGCGTTTTCCTATCCGGTCAAGGTCGGCCATATCTCCGCCAATGCCGTGAAAGTCCATCTTGAGGCGAACGAGGCTGAACGCGCGGCACTGCGCGACCAGTGGAATGTTTCCGATGTCCTGTCGCTGACGTCGGACTTGCAGATTGCGCGCTGGAAGAAGGACGGCGTCAAGATCAAGGGCAGGGTTCAGGCCAAGATCGTCCAGGCCTGCGTGGTGACCCTGGAGCCGGTCGAGTCCGATATCGACGAACCGGTTGAGGCGATCTTCGTGCCGGAGAACTCGCGGCTGGCGCGGATCGCCGCCAACGACAGCGGAGAAATGATTCTCGATCCCGAAGGTCCGGATCTGCCCGACACGTTCATCGGTGACACGATCGATGTCGGTCTGGCTGTTACCGAGTATGCGGCTCTTGCGATCGATCCTTATCCGCGCAAGGCCGGTGCGACATTCGAGGAGCGGATCGAAAGCAGCCAGAAGGATGATATCAGGCCGAATCCGTTCGCTGTGCTCAAGGACTGGAAAAAGGACTGAGTCCGAAAAGCCGTGCGACACAATTCGGTTGTCTCGACAGCGAAAAACGGTATTTTGGCCGAAATCCAGCCCGTTGGGCCGTTTGCCCCGCAAGTGGGGCCGCAGCGTCTCAAACGTCATGAAAACACGTGTGTCTCATCGCCAGACTGATTGCGCCGGGACGAAACATGCAGTGTGGCAGGAATAAAGGATAAGGCACGCGTGGTCAGAATTTCTCTTGATGTGATGGGCGGCGACTTCGGTCCGCAGGTCGTCATCCCGGGTGCCGCCAAGGCGCTCGAACGGCATCCCGACATCCGTTTCTCGCTCTATGGCATCGAAGACCAGTGCGCTCCGATCATCGAGAAGTTTCCCAAGCTAAAGGCCGCGAGCACCTTTCATGCCTGCGAACTGGCGATCGGCATGGACGAGAAGCCGAGCCAGGCGCTGCGGCGTGGTCGCGGCAAGGCCAGTATGTGGCAAGCGATCGACGCCATCAACAAGGGTGAAGTCGATGTCATCGTCTCGGCCGGCAATACCGGCGCGCTGATGGCGATGTCGGTGTTTTGCCTGCGCATGATGCAAGGTATCCAGCGGCCGGCTATCGCCGCCATCTGGCCGACCTTGAAGGGCGAAAGCATCGTGCTCGATGTCGGCGCCACGATCGGCGCAGATGCGCAGCAACTGATGGATTTTGCGCTGATGGGCGGCGCCATGGCGCGCGCGCTGTTCGAGATCGAGCGCCCGACACTCGGCCTGCTGAATGTCGGTGTCGAGGAGATCAAGGGGCAGGAAGAGGTCAAGGAAGCGGGCAGGCTGTTGCGCGAGGCCGGTATCGACAGCATCGACTATTACGGCTTTGTCGAAGGTGACGACATCGGCCGTGGCACGGTCGATGTCGTTGTCACGGAAGGCTTTTCCGGCAATATCGCGTTGAAGGCCGCCGAGGGCACTGCCCGGCAGATCGCCGAATATCTGCGCGCCGCAATGTCGCGCACTCTGCTGGCCAAGATCGGTTATATCCTTGCAAAAGGCGCCTTCGATCGTCTCCGCGAGAAGATGGATCCGCGAAAGGTGAACGGCGGGGTCTTCCTCGGCCTTAATGGTGTCGTGATCAAGAGCCATGGAGGAACGGACGCCGAAGGTTTCGCAGCGGCGATCGATGTCGGTTATGACATGGTCCGGAACGGGCTGAAGACCAAGATCGAAAACGACTTGCAAAAATACCATGCCTCGCTCCCTGCCGAAGGTGCAGCGACCGGCACGACTGACGAGGTTTGAGAATCATGATCCGTTCTGTGGTTCGCGGTTTCGGGGCATCGCTTCCGAAACGGGTGATGACCAATAGCGAATTGGAAGAGAAGGTCGACACGTCCGACGAATGGATCGTGCAGCGGACCGGCATTCGCCAGCGCTATATCGCGGGCGAGGGCGAAACGACGGCATCGCTCGGCGAAGCGGCGGCGCGCGCGGCGCTTGCCAACGCGGGGCTCACGGCCGCCGATCTCGACGTGATTATCCTGGCGACCTCGACGCCGGACAACACTTTTCCCGCCACTGCCGTCAATATCCAGAACAGGCTCGGCATGCATCATGGCGCGGCTTTCGACGTGCAGGCCGTCTGTTCCGGCTTCATCTATGCGGTGACGACGGCTGACGCCTATATTCGCGGTGGTCTCGCCAAGCGCGTGCTGGTGATCGGTGCCGAAACCTTTTCGCGCATCCTCGACTGGAACGACCGGACGACCTGCGTCCTGTTCGGCGATGGCGCAGGGGCGATCATCCTGGAAGCGCAGGAAGGCAAGGGCACAACAGCCGATCGCGGCGTGCTGACCACCCAATTGCGCTCCGACGGCGCGCACCGTGAAAAGCTCTATGTCGACGGTGGACCGTCAACCACCGGCACGGTCGGTCACCTGCGGATGGAGGGCCGTGAGGTCTTTAAGCATGCGGTCGGGATGATTACCGACGTTATCGAGGCTGCTTTCGAGGCGACCGGGACAACGGCCGACGATCTCGACTGGCTGGTTCCGCATCAGGCCAACCGCCGCATTATCGACGGCTCTGCCAAGAAACTCGGGATTCCGCTCGAAAAGGTTGTGGTGACCGTCGATCTCCACGGCAACACGTCAGCGGCGTCCATTCCGCTGGCGCTCAGTGTCGCTGCATCCGACGGGCGTATCAAGAAGGGCGATCTTGTTCTGCTGGAGGCCATGGGCGGTGGCTTCACCTGGGGTTCGGTATTGCTTCGCTGGTAAAAAATCGTGATATGTCGCAGACGCTTGACCGGAATGGACAAGGGCAATACTCTTTCCGGGCTAATCGATATTTCAAGAAAATCGGTGGGGGAAGATGAGCGGTAAAACGGTGACACGAGCAGACTTGGCCGAATCGGTTTTCCGCAAGGTCGGTCTTTCGCGAACGGAATCAGCCGAACTGGTCGAGACCGTGATCGATGAGATTTGCAACGCCATCGTGCGTGGCGAAAGCGTCAAGCTTTCCTCCTTCGCGACATTCCAGGTTCGCGACAAGAACGAGCGAATCGGCCGCAATCCGAAAACCGGCGAGGAGGTGCCGATTTCGCCCCGCCGGGTGATGACCTTCAAGGCTTCCAACGTGCTCAAGCAGCGCGTTCTCAAGGCGCATCTGTCGCGCAAGGCCAAGCAGAAGCCGCAATCGCCGGCCGCCTGACACCTTTACCTTCATTAAAGTGGTTGAAAACACGTCCATAAGCCGTTGAAATGCGCATGATTCGTGTAATCATCGCGTTTTCAGCGACTCTTGGCGTCGGCGGTTTCGTCTGCGCTAGTGTTGGCATGGCCTATTCAATGCGAAATTGGGGAAGATATGGACAAGAGCCCGGATGCGTTTCGCACCATCAGTGAGGTGGCCGACGATCTCGACCTGCCGCAGCATGTCTTGAGGTTCTGGGAAACCCGCTTCCTGCAGATCAAGCCGATGAAGCGCGGTGGGGGCCGGCGCTACTATCGTCCGGAGGACGTCGACCTGCTGAAGGGCATCCGGCATCTGCTCTACGATCACGGTTATACGATCAAGGGCGTGCAGAAGCTCCTGAAGATGAACGGTAACAAGTTCGTCGCGGCGATCGCCAGCGGCGACCTTGCAACCGTCGAGGCACTCGCCGCCGCCAACATCGAGGAACCGGTCCAGCCGAAGCTTGGCAATCCGGAAGAAGACCAGATCGTCGGTCGCGCCAAGGCGCCTGCAAGCCGCCGATTCTTCTCCTTCGTCGGCGGCAATGACGAGGCGCCGGAAATTTCGGTCGGCAAGACGTCGGTCGGCAAGGAGGACCGGGCGCTGCTGCAGGAGGCACTCTACGACCTGCTGGAATGCAAGCGTCTGCTCGATCAGGTCCGCTGATCGAGCGCAGCCTTGTCGTCCGGGCCGCTCCACACGCGCTTTCCGCTCGTGCCACCCTGCCGTCCATGATACCAACCGATATCGATCACCCAGCAAGGCAGAGCCCATGGATAAACCCTGGACGAAAAGTGTCACGCTCGCCCTGGAAGGGCCGGGAAAATACACGACGATCTCCAACACCACCGAGGCGTCCTGGGCGATGATCGAGGACTGGCCGCTCGACGATGCGCCGGCGCTCGATCGCGCTCTGGACATCTGCGCCCAGGTTGTCGAGGGCAAGCGGCCATCGGAAGATGCGCGGCGTGCGTTTCTTGCCGCCGCCGCCGAAGCTGAAATCGAGGTTCGGGATCAGTAGGCTATCCACAATGTCCGTCGTGGCGGTCGTCGTACCTTCACACGGGTGTTTTAGCACGAGGGGACTTGGCGGCCGAGTTCACCGTTGCCATATCTCCGTTGCCCCAACGAAGAAGAGCCTGAGATGATCAAATCCCCAGCGGCGAAATTCCACGATGAGATGCTGGCACTCTATGAGCATTGCGCCGCGCTCGGCTTCCGCCCCGTCCTGTTCCGCCGTCAGGTGATCCTTAAGGGCGGTGTCGAGGCCGCGAAGGAGTTTGTCTTCAAGCCCGGCACGACCGGTTTTGAGCGTCTCTTGGATGCCCGCAGGGTCGACCTGTCGATGGAAGCTGCCATGACCCGGGCCGAGTACCGCACGCTCTTCACGCCATTCGAAATCAAGGAAGCGGCGAAACGCCTCGACGGGGTGGTGAAGCGCGAACGTTCGCGCGGCCGCCTGACCCAGACTGCCACTCACACGAAACAGGCCTGATGACATGACGAAAAAACAGAAGCTCGAACATTCCGATTTCGCCGGCGAATTCACCGATGATGGTGTGACCGTGCTGGTCGATATCTTCCGCAAGGCGGGCAGCACGGATGGCTGGACGCTGGAAGTGATCGATCAGGAAGAGGGGCTGACTGTCTGGGAAGAGCCGTTTCCGACGGACAAGGAAGCCTTCGAGGAATTCCTCGCCACCGTCGAGCGCGATGGTATTCACTCGTTCCTGGAAGAGCCGGAGGCGGACGTCTCGGTGCATTGATCGACAGGGCAAAGCCGCCTCGCAGATTGCGAGGCTGGACTTTTGTCGTCAAACGATGAGCAGGGCTTCAAGGAAAAATGGTCGGAGTGGCGGGATTCGAACTTTATATGGGGTGAGAGTGTTCAGTTTGATAGATCTCGACCGGTCTCTTCAACGACGCAAATAGCGGTCTCCTTCTGTGAGACGCCTAACCCGACATAGTGATTCATTGTGATTTCCTCCCGTTGTAACTGGGACCACTCTGCCACCATCGAGGAGACTGGGACATGCCGGCAGAAATTACGTCATCGCGTGGAATATTGAACCCTCTGGCGGGGTGACCGGCGTCCAATTTTTGACCCCCACCTGTTTCGTCTGACCATTTTTCATTTGCGCTGGCGGTTGGATGGGGAGTTGAAGCGAGTGGATACGATTGCGCGTGTTCATCGAGCCGATCGTACGAGCGTCAGTTACTGAGCGCCGCTATTCCATCCTACTGTGCCTAATCCTTGATGATACGAATGCCGGCCGACATTGTCGCGTTCTCTTGAGCCAAGGATTCGAGGCTAACGCTCAGCCAATTGTTGACAACAAAAATTGATCACAGTAAGGATTCAACTGGTATATATTCGCGAACATTTGGATCCATCAAAATAACGTCGAATCCTTGTCAAGCAAAGATTTGGCGACAGTTCGTCTTTTCAACAAAATTTTAGTTTACTTTACTTCTTCCAGATTCTCCATTTCGTTTCTCGATTAGTCGATCGACCCGAGGAACAAGAAAATGCATTACGACCACAGGCCTTCACTATGCACGAGCGGCCGCTTGGCGCATCGCGCGCCAGCGTGTAGTGGGGCAGACCGATGACGAGCGTCCGATGCATTACAGTCACTGAGCTATCCGATTGGGATTGTTTTAACGGGCGCGGGACGCACCCACGCATCGTTCCCGGCATCAAGATACTTCTTGACAGTGATTTTAACCCGCTGAGCACTATGAATGAGTTCACGATTAGGCCAGCACATAGAAAACGCCGCGCGGGCAAGACTTGGAAGAATACGCAGAACGCTTATGCCGATGACTGCTATCAGTACAAAACCTTCCTCAATGCGCTCGACCTCGACGAGCCCGATGTGGTTTTAGATGACATTAAGGAATTTGGTGCCTGCTTCACCGAAGGAATTTCAATTAAGACACGACGGAAGTTCCAACCAGCGACCGCATATCGTCGTTTCGGTACGGCATTGCGGTACCACAGGTACCGGATATTTAAGGGCCTTCCGTCTTCAGTTTCCCTACCCGAACTCATTTCACATGGAGGTTTCCGAGAGGGCTCCCTCCGTGCCGATCCGAATTCTCCATACAACGAGCTTCCAAGTGACGCAGACGCAGCGGACAAAATCCATCCGTTCCTCGACGAAAGCTGGAAGGCAGTCCTCGATTGGTTAGGTCCCGAGGCCGGCGACATCAGCAAATGTAGTCGTCGAGACCGGCTCGCAAGTGAAACGTCTCTGATCACCGGCATGAGGATTGACGAGATATGCTCTCTTACGGAACAACAGATCAGAAACCTAGCGCGACACGTCGAGCCGGCCCGACCTTCAAAGCTAATCCCTTTGTGGATCACAAAAACCAAAGGGTTGAAGCCTGGATATGTCTTTCTTCCTTCGTTTCTAGTTAAGCAACTCCTTGAATACATCGACGGGGAAAGGCAGGCAGCTATTGATCGCGCCTACGCCGTAAGAGTCAATTTCGAGCCGACGCCAATCTTGTTCGTAAATGATGTCAAGTCTACCTACGCTGCTGCCGGCAATCCTCTCTCCCCTGATACGCTGTCACGCGCCTTCTCTGATGCCTGCCTTTCGATCGGGTTCTCGCATGAAATTGATTGCTACGTCCTCGACAAGCTAGGCGCGCCGCTATTGTCCCCATCTGGCAAAAACATCATCGAGAAGAGGTTAGTTTCAGACCACACCTTCCATGATCTGCGGCACACGTTTGCCATGCTTACCTACATCGATTCCGCCGCATCGGGCGGCCAAGAGCCGTGGAAGTTGGTTTCCGCCAGGCTCAGACACTCATCAATCTTAACAACGCTACGAAGTTATCTCAGGTGGCTCGACAGAGCAGAGCAGGAGATTTCAAACGCCCTGATGAAAACCTACCGCATGATTGACAACATCGGTCATGGTGAATGACATGGCGGACCGTCCACCAATTGCAGTGAATTTCAGAAGACGCGCGAAGTTCAAGAAAAACACCGATGAAGCTGCCAAACGCGGCATCACGGCCATCTCATTCAAAGGCGCCCCCGGAGAAGAGGACCAAAAATTTGACCTGTCGGATGTTGCGGTCCGCCGACCACAGTTTGCGACGGCTTTCTGCCTGTTTCTCGAGAAAGAGACCACAGGCAATTCGAAAGCGACACGAGGTAAATTGGATGAGTACCTCCGCAACTTCATTGAGTTTTTGGATTCTTACGAGGCGACCTTCGGGGTGCCCACAACGGAGCTTTCGCAGTTGGCGACAGCCACCATGCGCAATTACGGTGACTGGCTTGACGGCAATCGATATGTCGGGTCGACGTTGAAACTCTCAGACAACACCAAGAACACGCGATACAACTTCGTTAAACGGTTCGTCAAATACTGCCAGAGCACGGATCACTGGCGGGACGAAATACCGAAGAGCATCGTATTTCGCAGGCCGTGGGTAGCGAAATTAAAGCCCCCAAGTAGCCGAAATTCACTTTCCATTATCGATATCAAGTCGCTACGAAAGGCGTGCAAGGCGGTAATCGATTGTGCGCGTGTCGAACTAGATCGGGCGACACGCGTAGTCAACGACGCGACTATAAGGGTCCCCGACCTTTACTTAACCACTTCCGTAGTTCCTTTTCACGACCCTCAGGTTCGCCTCAAAGCCGCTGCCCAAGCTTTCGAGGTCAACAGGCTCTCGGGTAGTTTCCGAACGTCTATGAGGGGACTAGCCAGAGCACTGAGAAAACCCTACGGCGAGACGAGCGCCATGATATCTCAACTTTATTTCACGACGGAAACGCTTCTGCCTTTCATGGTGTTGACCGGGCTTGCAACGTGCTTCAACGCAACTGGACTGGTCAAGTTACGACGGGAGAACGTGAAGCGCGGGATAGGCATTTTGGGAGACGAGCGGATTTTCGTGATTGGCGAAAAGCCGCGCGCAGGGCGCAATCAACGGCGATCCTTTCCGGTTGATTCCGACGATCCCTACTCGGTGGCCTCTCTTCTGGATACAGTTGTCACCCATACCGAGCCGCTACGTCGCCATGTCGATCCCAGATATGCAGATAGCGTGTTCATAGCGGCTCGTACAACCGGCGAGCGACCGAGCGGCTACTTCGATGGAAACAACAATACCTTCTCAACACTGGAGGTTGCGTTATCAGTGTTTTTGAAATTCCATGATCTGCCTCATTTCACAATCAACGACTTGCGCACAATTGGCGCAGACGTGGCTTCAATGATGTCCGAAGGCGAGATCAAGGTGCAGCAGATTGTGTTGCAGCACGAGTCCATCCAGACGACAATGGCTCATTATCAAACTGAACAAGCTGCACGAGCCCGGCAGGAGCAACTCGCTCACCTTATGAATGAGCGCGACCGCTTTATATCCTCTGGCGGTCGAATTGACCCACGAAACAAAGGAGCAAGTGCTGGCCTTTATCGCGCCGCGACTCCCGGTTTCGACTGCCTCGATGCGATGAACTCTCCCATAGTCGGGCAACGTCAGGGGACGCTCTGCTCAGCCTACGGCAAGTGCTTTCGGTGCCCGCGCGCAGTCTTGTTTCCAACTATCGTCAATGCGGCGAGATTACTCCAAATGTATGAGCGCTTCTTACAAGCCCGTGACGTCATCAATCCAGCACGATGGATAATAGAGTGGGCACCTCAGCTTCGAATTCTAACTGATTTCTGGCTTGCCATTATACCAGTCCACATTCTTGCGGACGCTCGCGCGCTTGAACTTCCACCCGTTCCCTCAATTGAATAGCGGTTTATCATGTCTTCTCGAAACGGCCGTCGCCTTCAACCGTCGGCAAACCATTTGAAATCAGACGGCCAACTTATCGTCGCGATGGCAACATCAAGTTCGATGTGGTTTGACGCTTGGTGGTACGAGGCTAATCCTACTGGCGGAGCTAAACAGGTTGCCATCAACTGGTTCAAAGGG
The DNA here is from genome assembly GCF_001425605.1 of Rhizobium sp. Leaf453. GTDB lineage: Bacteria > Pseudomonadota > Alphaproteobacteria > Rhizobiales > Rhizobiaceae > Pararhizobium. The sequence goes on from NZ_LMRG01000029.1 coordinate 296,002, forward strand.
TTCACGCCTGCCGAACTGCAAGACCCAAAATGCATTGGCCTAATAAATTCGGCTCGCCGATTGATCGGTGCCATGCTTCATTCAACGACTACTAAGAGGATCTCGTTGAAAACCGTTTTCAGTAATCGCGCGCGCAAGATGCTGCATCTTGTTGCATGGATGTATCGAAATACCGTTTGGAGTTTCGCCGACTTCACCCCGGAGATAGCTGACTGGTATAAGTCCGATCTTCTTGAGACTGGACCCGAAAGTCTTGCGGATTTTGCGGACGATGGAGACCACCTAGATGGGACTAATGCTGAACGAGATGCCGACGAAATCACGGTCGGTGTGTTAAGCGCGCATCTCAACATGCTGGTCCATATTTTCCAACTTTCTGAAGAGTTCCAGGTCTTTCCGGAGCTTCGGATACCGGAACATCCTTTTCGGGGCCAAAGCGTAAAGTCGCTGGCCGAAAGTTTAGCGATCTCGACAGATGGTTGGATCCCTAGGGTGCCCGATGAAGTTTTTAACCCATTGATGCAGGTAGTTTTAAACTGGATAGACGTCTACGCTGAGGACGTGCTCCTTTCACAGAAGGAGTACCTGCGGGCTATGGACGCCCGTCGTGCTTACAAAGGCAAGGACTACGCGCGTTATACTGATCCGGCGCTTCTGCGTATTGTTTTCGATGCTCAGGGAACACTGGAGTCGCCCTGGAGGCGTCCGTTCTTGCCATCAAGAGCGCATCGCTCAGAGCCGGCCTCGCCCCTTGACTCGAAGCGAGGCCCAACCACCCAACTGCGCCGTCTGATCGATGATCTTGAGGTTGCGGCTTCCGTTTCCGTTCAAGCCCCGACCGGCGTCCGCATCAGCGAACTCCTCGCTGCGAAAGCTGAGCCGCGCCAAAGCAATGGTTTTCCCGCCTGCTTAGTGCAGCGCGCCTCGAGTTCGGGTCTCTATGACTTGTTCTACTTATCCAGCCGAACCTTCAAAGGCGAAGCAGATGAGGAAGGACAGGAGAAAGAATGGCTCATAGGCGTCCGTCCTGCAGGTTCTGAGCATTTCCCTATTGCGGCGCGAGGCCTCCTTGTACTCGACAAGTTGTTCGGACCCTGGCGAGAGTGGTTTGGGTCGGACTATCTCACGGTTAGCCTCGGATCGGGCGGAAGCCTGCCGCATTCCACACCAAGCAACACCAAGCCACTTGCCGAAAGAATCGCCGGGATTACGCGAACGTTCATCAATCAGCACGTTGAGTTTCCTCAAGAATTTTCCAGTTGGATCATAACAACACATCAATACCGAAAAGCCTTTTGCCAAGACATGATCCGGATCAACCCAAAAGCTCTTCCGGCAGTTCAAGAGCACTACGGCCATGCGTCGGCTTATCTGACCGACCGCGCTTACTCGGGAAGCGACATGACAATGTTGAGGATGATTGAAGATGTCGCAACTAGAGAGGCGGCAAGGATGATGGTTGATCGAATATATGGCAACGCCCCCCTCGCTGGAAAGCTTGCCGACACAATCGATGCGCGCGAAGAAATGATACGTGATCTCCTTGAAGGCGCCGATTCCAACGAACGGCGCATCACTGCGCTGGCGGAGGCGCTATCCACTGAAGGGATCATGCTATTCACTTCGGACTATCTCGACTGCTTTTTCCGTCCCCAACACGCGATGTGCCACTATGATTTTCTTGGCGATTTCGATAGAGACGCCACGCGACCGCTCAAACCCTTTCGAACTCCTAAGAATTGTTCTGTTTGCGCAAATGGGATGATAAATCGTCATCACATTCCCTACTGGATTACGCAGTACCGTACGAATGATCACATCAAGAGGTCGAATGAAGCGATCGGCGACTTGAGGGTAGCTGCGGTAGCCTCTGCCCGTGCAGCGCAGGCGAAAAGCGTCCTGAGGCGGATCGGGGAGTGGCCCCTTCCATGACGATGCATGAGGATACTTCTGGGGTATCGGACGAGTCTCTCGTCGAGACAGAGCTCAGGGCTGCGCTACAGCGAGTGAAAGAGAGGATCGTCAAAGGGCGACCAGCGCCAATTTCCTACAGTGCTGTCGCACGGGAGGCTGGGCGATCGCGAACTCTTATTGGGCACGACGCCTGCGCATATCCCAATGTGAGAAAGGCTGTCACAAAAGCCATTCAGGAGCAAAAGGGGCTCCATAAGCCCGGCAACCGCCTACCCACTTCGGTAGAGGCAGTGGGTCAATCCGCAGGTAGAAAAACCACTACCGTCGAAACGGAGCAAAATGACTCCTTTCATTTGGTAGCCCATCTCAAATCCAGGGTTGCGGTACTGATCAAGCAAAACACGGTTGCCGCCGTAAAAATCGTGACGATCGACGACGAGAATCACCAGCTTCGCGAGGAGATAGCTCGGCTTAAGATGGAGCTTGCTCGTCGAAAGGCGAGCACCCGGAACTGACGTAATGCCGCCTGCGATGACGACGAAAGCGGATCGCATTCCAGGTACAGGTAACGTCTCACCTAGACGTGCGCATTTATCTGGCCTCGAATACTGCGCTTTGAAGACTTGGAGAAGGGCGGCGGCGGCCGACTACTTGATCTTATGCGGTCGGAGACTGAGGATCGGCCGCCTCGTTCTGATTGCGCATTACAGCAGACGATCGCAGTTCGCGTTCGAAGAGCGCGAGTTTGTTTTCGCCCGGCCTGTCTTCGGCATACACCCAAAGTGCGAGCGGCGAGAGGCCCGGCACCCCCGCGCGGAGACGATTCCACTTCCCGTTACTGTCTGCAGCTACTCGGCGAAGTCGACGAGATACTCAGACCCCGGCCGCTGGCCGGTAAGAACCAGATGTTCCCTTGCGCGGGTGCAAGCCACGTAGAGCAGCCGCCGTTCCGTCTCATATACGTCGTCAAGCTCGGCCTCGTCGGCGGCATCCGCTACGCGTTCGTCGAGCGGTAGGATTCCTTCATCGCAAGCCATTACGACTACAGCGCGAAACTCCAGACCTTTAGCGAGGCTCATCGGCGATGTGATAATGTCGGCAGCCTCGTCGATTCCCGCCACGCTTGCTCGGGCACGTGGGATCAATTTGGACGTACGCACGAAGATCCCGATCTCACGAGCGGCAATACCTTCACTCAGCCAGGCGCCGATTGTCGCGCGCACACTCTCGGCTTCTTCGCGCTCATTCTCGAAGGTTCGGATTTCCGGCGGGGGACCTGAGAACACGGAGACGATACCGCGGCGCTCGTCCTCGAATCCATCGGTGTCGCGTATAATGTTGGGTAAGAGTTTGTCAGCAGCCCGCCGGATCTGCTGTGAAGTGCGATAGCAGACCTTGAGCGTATGCGATCTGCCGCGAACGTCAATGCCCAGCCCGGCCCATGAGAAGGGGTGCTGGAAAATGCGCTGGCCGACGTCGCCAGACAGAAAGATGGCGTCCGCACCGACGGGAGCTAGCGCTGCAAAAAAGCGGAGCTCGGCTGGCGCAAGATCTTGTGCTTCGTCGATGATGATATGGTCGAATGGCTTTGACCTGCGATCGAGGATTGAATGGGCAAGGCTCGTGAACACCTCAGACCAGGTCGTGTATCGCTCAGACAACAATGAAGCGCGAAGCGAGGCAAACACGGGCCATAGCCGCTCCCGCTGGTTGGGTCCCAACCGGCTCTTCCGTCCCATCCGTTGAACAGTTGCATAGGCCTCTGGCGACGTGATCCCCCAGGCGTCGATAACATTTATCCACTCGGACAGAAGAAAGCGATCCGAAAATCCCTTCAGATCGGCTTTTACCGCGGCATCGCGGAGCCACTCCCTCAGAATCGGTTCTGACGCAATCCGCGGGCGGACGCCATATTCAAGCTGATGCATCTGCTCCGCGATCCCACGAAAGGAGGCGGTGGTAATGCGGGGTACGATGCCGCCGGTCTCTGGCGCGAGCACGAAAAGCTTCTTGGCCATCGCGTCGGCGAGGGGCTGCGAAAAACTTGCCAACAGGATCCGAGCGTTCGCATTCTCCCGAGCCAGCCGGACCGCGCGATGGATGGCCACGATCGTCTTGCCTGTCCCGGCCGAACCCGCGACGCGAGCAGGTCCCGTGAAGGTTCGCTCAACCAGCGCCCGTTGCGAGGGATGGAGGAAGATGCCCCATTTCTCCCAGGGAAAGGCAAGTGCCTGCTCCAGTTCATCTTGGTCAGCGATCGGACGAATCCTGCGCAGCGCATCAGGGTGGGAAAATGGATCGGCGACGCGAGCTACAGGCGCTGGCAGTGTTCCCGTGGCAGCATATTCCAGCAGCGCCTCGGAGGCTTCCGCCGGAAGATGAACCGCAAGTGCGAAGAACCCGTCCTCGTTGGCGCCGCGGACATCGGCGAGCCAATCCGCTGGAACACCTGCGGATAGAAGCGCCTCATCATCGAGAGACGCGAAGAGTGACTGAGACGGCGACCCGTCCTTCGTGCCTTTCGCAGATTCCGGGAAAGAGAAGTCGAACATTGCTGGCGGCGCTACGTCTTCAACGCGCTCGCGCACCTCGACGATCTGGACAGCGCCGGTTCGCGGATGAGCCTCAATCCGCCGGCGCTCAGCCCAGGCATAAGCAGGGTCGTGATGGTCGACATAGGCGACCAGCACGCTATCGCCTGACTTGTGGACGATCAGCCTTATGTCGCGGTTGACCCGCGCCGACCAGAAATTAGGATCCTTGCTATTGCCAATGCGATGAAGCTGCAGCCCATACCCTGTGGAGTCCATTTGCAGGTCGAAGACGCTTGCCTTCACGGCCTTCTGATCGATGCCTGAAAGGCGGTTGAATGAGACCGTGAAAGTTTCTGCGATTAGGAAGTTCATATCTACTACCTCACTTCCATTGCGTACGCAGCCGGTCGAGTTGCTCGCTCCAGAATTCGATTCTCACCAATGTAGGAATACCCAAGCGATCGCAAAAGCTCGAAAAGGCCTTTGCCCGGTTGCAGATTGTGTTGGTGAACTGCCCGCTCAGCAATAAGGCGGCGGCAACCTCGTGTTCCGAGTATGAGTTTGCGTCGCGGTGATTTGCCCGTTGCCTGAGAACTGTCACGGCCTCGGCGTCGGACTTCTTCTTCCAAGCCACGGCGCTGAATACGTCACCAAAGTTTTCCCGCCGCATCTCAGCACACCGGCGGTATGGCTTCGAACGAGGAAGTATCGATATTCGCAGTGATCGCCCCCTCATGACTTTTCCGAACCCTCTCGCTCTACGAGTGCGGCAATGTATCGCTCCATCGCCTCTAGCCACAGATCTTCATGGTCAGGCAGCAGATCGGTCAGGCGCGGCGTCTTGTCATTCGCCGTTCGAAGAACGCACTCGCTCCCCGCCTTCATGCTGCCAATCTTGCCACCGATCGCCGTCGCGAGGGTTTGGTTGTAGCGTTCTGCTTCGGGAAGTCGTCTCCACCAAGACGCTGGTCCAGTATCCAAGAACCCGTCTTTCCTTACGACGCCCAAGTTAAGTGGTCTGTCGCCAGCACCTTCGTGCTTCAGATTCAGTCCTGCCTGCCTGTCGACATAGACGCCGATGCGGTCCGTTCTCTCGAGGAAACGGCGTAGCAGTTCCGGAGCCTCGGGATCTTTCTGTGCAAGAAGCTCATAGAACTCGTCCTCGCCAATGCTGACGGCGCGGCGCGGCGAAGCCACCAACTGTGCGGGAGCTGCCCGAACCGGTTCAATCCGAATTGAGTCGTGGTCCAGCCGCACGACGCCGCGCTCGATCAGCACCGTCTTCGCAAGGACAGAGGGGACGACCAGCCGAATGCCGTCCGGAGCTTCGTACACGCCCAGTTCGACAAGGGCGAACGTGAACCGCTGACCAGCGTGGCTCTGTAGCAATTCAGCCAGCGGCGCGATATCATCGCGAATGCCGTCGCCTACAACGGCGATCACGGCGCGACCCCGTGCCAGATTGCGCGATACAGCTTCCACGAACTCCGCTTCGCCGACCGAGCTATCGTGCTCGTGCACAAGTTCATAGATCGACGCGTGTGGTTTTTGTTCGGTCTGTCGCGCCCTCAGTGCAGTCCGTTCGAAAGTCTCGTAATCCATCCGGAAGATCGCCCCGGCATATTCCATCGCCTGCGCGATTACCTCGCGTCGAGCCTGCGGATTGCGCCACAGCTTTGCCTCGATCAGTACGAGACCGCCACTGTTGGTGATGAAGACATTGTCTAGTGATCCACTACGTCCAGCTCCGAACATGAGAGGAAATTCCCGGCACAGCGGGATCAGGTCGCCAAAACCGGTCTCGATCTGCTCTATCGGAAAGATCGACGGCTGGCTGTGAAGCAGTGATTGGAGCCAGCTCTCGTCGTATCCGCTCGTTGCTGTCGAACCCAAGTCCACGCGACCCAGCGGTTGAGCCCTGCCGCTTTTATCAAGCCAGATGGGACGTCCGTCCCTTCGTCTAATCTCGGTCATCTATCCTCCGGCAACATTCATCACGCAACGCTCTCTGAACATAACGCCTCGGAGTCCTTCAGCGACCTTCCGGACTTTACATGCTTCCACAGCGAAGGCCCGCTTGAATTTCCATCCTTGATGATGCCAGCCGCCTTGCTGCTGCTTGAGAAGGCGTGATCGCGCGTAAAGCGGTATCGGTTGTCTCCGTCCGAAACTAGCACGCCTTCGCGAACCAGCCGGTCTCGATCATGGGCGTCCCGCTTCACGTTCGGAGAGCCCGACCGCATCGCGCTCGAATCCTTGAGGACCAGAAATCGGCCGTCCGGGAGCGGACGACCATAGGCCTGCGCCGTCTCCGGTCGGAAGACGAAGATGGGACCATTATAGTCAGTTGGAACGCTGGATGTCGGAGCCTGCGTCGCAGTTGGTTCCACGTCGATCTTTTCAGAAGGTCTTGAATACGACATTGCAGATGGTGGATGGCCGATCGGTGCGGATGGGTCTTTGACCGAGCCACCGCTTTTGACGGCCGCGACGACCGATGGGTCCAAATTGACGAACGTGACGGCGCCCGAAGGGTGCGTGTAGGGAACCGGGCGTGGCAACACGCGGATCTGGTCCAAGACCCAAGGATGGACCCAACCATTCTCGATCACCTCGTCCAGCATTGCTTCTGGAATCGCGTGCTTGTCTGTATGAGCCATGTAATCCAGGCGACCGAGCGGCGCACCCGACTTCATCAGCCGCGCCGTGCCGAAAACAAGACCGCTTTTGGCACGGATCAGGGCGATCTCGCCTCGAACATTGGTGGCCTTCGACCGCATCTCCCACGTCTTCTTGCCATCAAGGATCAGATCGATCCAAGGCTGCCGGATAATAAGTCCCTTCATCATCAAACTCCGAAAACCTTCATTACCTCGTCCCCGAAATGGTTGATGACCTTCACGGCAATCTTGCCTGTCGCCGGACGTTCGAACGGGCGTGACGTGTCCGAATAGAGCGTCGCCCAGGCATCCTCGTCGATGTCAGCCTGCAGCGCGGTGCGCAGGCTCTTGTATGGATCATTGGCGCCGAGGAAGTAGGCGTGGCGGACGAAGAAGCTTTCCTCGTTGTAGTCCGTATCGACGAACCAGGCGGCGATGCCGGCGGTGTCGTTCGAGCGTATGTCGCCGGTGTTCGGGTCGAACACGTCGACGCCGTTCACCTTGACGCGGATCTGCGGCCCGCCATCGTCGAGAATGTCAACGTCCGGTTCGCCGAAGACGACGAACATATTACCGCGGCCAGTGTTCTTCAGATCCTCCGACATGTGCATGTCGGGGTTGATCCGGGCCTTGAGGATTTTCAGGCTACCCAGGCTGCCGAGTTCCGACGAATGGGCGTCGAAGTTGAAGGCGCAAGCAATCAGCACATCAAAGCGCGCGTCGACCGCCTCGCGCGCCGCAGCGACGATGTCCTGCCGCCCGACCGTGCCATACTCCGGCCCGATCAAGATCGCGGCTCGGCGCTCCGGCCCGTTCTCGCCCTCGATGAAAGTGCCGCTCGCGCCGATGAACTTGCCGCCTGGCCAGGGCGTTAGGCTGTCGAATGTGATGCGGTCGCCCTTGTCCTGCTGCTTGACACCCTCTGTCCTGAGATAATCGATGACGATCGCCGCGAAGTCGTGAGCAGCGAGATTGGCGTCGGCCGCGGAGCGCCTGCCCTCGGCGGCAGCGATGTCGTCGACCAATTCCTCCTCGCTCGCCGGCAGCACGCGGTGCGGCGACAGGCTTTCAACGGTGAAGGGTCCGGCGACGCGGACGCGATTCTTGTCGGCATAGGGCTTGTCGTAGAGATACTCGACATCGGCCCGCGCAGCGATCGAGGCGTCTATCTCGGTCTGACGGCCGATGCGGGCTTCCCACCACACTTTATGGACACCTCGGACATTATCTGACCATGACTTTTCAGGGTCCCGCGGGATTTCCCATTCCTGCCAGTCCTCGCCTACAAGCTGATTTAGTTCCTCCCGACGCGGTTCCAGCACCGTCTGCCACTTTTCCCAGATGTCATCGATCAGGGGGTTGTTTGCGATTGACTTCAGCGTGATGTGCGGCACGCGATCGTAGACGAATCCTTGGCGGATATCGTTTCGGAACGGAGTGTCCGGATGCGGACGTTGCGTGAGCGCCGCCTCCTTGGCGCGGCCCTCGCGGCTGTCGGCCAGCAGATACCAGGGAAAGCGTGCTGCCATCAATCGCGTGCGGGCCAGCGCAAGGGCGACACGGCTCGTATCCATGGTGATCCAGCGCCGGCCCCATTGCTCGGCGACATAGGCCGTCGTGCCCGAGCCGCAGGTGGGGTCGAGAACTAGATCACCTGGATCGGTGGCCATGAGAATGCATCGCTGAATTACCTTTTGTGCCGTTTGCACAACGTAGACCTTGTCCTCAGTGAAGTTGCCGGTCTGGGTGTCGGTCCAAACGTTCGCGACGGGGAGTGCGTCGAAATCGTCCAAGAACCTTATGTATTGAATGCTATTCTTTGCGGGCCATATGCGGGATGCCTTCGCCAGTCTTCGCAATCCGTTCTCGTCGCTTTTGAACGTTCCCTTTCCAGAAGGAAACCGCCTACCTTGAAAACTGAACAAGCGCAGGTCTCCCTCACCAGCAGGACGGGAACTGGTAATATTGTCGGGCCGGAAAACGCGCTCATCTGCAGTTAGAGTGGAGTCGCGAAGGCCGCCAGTCAATCGTCGCGAACTCCCATCAACTCGCATCGCCAACCGATAAACCTGCTCGGTCGAAGCTCCCGCTTCTTTCGGTTGGAGCGCCGCCCGAAACTTCAGTGAAGCACCGTTGCGTGCATACCAGAGCAGGTAATTTGATGCGGACGCTAGGTTAGCATTCGCACGACCTGTCGTAGTCTGGTAGGCGATTTGACTAACAATATTTTGTTCGCCGAACACCTCATCCATCACCGCTCGCACGCGATGCACGTTCTCGTCGCCGATCTGCACAAAGATCGACCCGCTTTCTGTCAACAAGTCGCGCATAGCAGTAAGGCGGTCGCGCAGATACGTAAGGTAAGAGTGAATGCCGTCCTTCCAGGTATCGCGGAACGCCTTCACCTGTTCGGGTTCGCGAGAAATGTCGGCCTGCTTGCCGTCCCTGACGTCGCGCGACTGCGTCGAGACCTGCCAGTTTGAGTTGAATTTGATGCCATAAGGCGGGTCGAAATAGATGCACTGCACCTTGCCGCGCAGGCTCTCGCGTTCGGCCAGGCTCGCCATTACCTGCAGACTGTCACCGAGGATCATGCGGTTCGACCAATGTTGATCGTGCTGGTAGAACTCCGCGCGTTGATCCGGCTCGACGCCGTTGAAGTCGGCGAATAAGTCAGGCGCGTCGGTCGCCGCCTCGCGGTTCACCGCCGTACGGCGCTTCAGGTCGTCGATGATCGCCTTGGGGTGGATTTTCTCCTGGATGTAGAGCGGCGGCACGTTGACCACCAGGTCGGACCAGTCTTGACGGTCCTTTCCCCGCCAAACGAGTTGCGCGTCCGACAGCGTAAGCCGTCCCGTCTCGGCCAACTCCTGCATCTGCTCGTCGGTGATGGTGATCGTCGCGCCGTTCCAGATCAGCTCGGGCTTGCCCGGCTCCTCTTCCGCCCGCGTCTTGCCGGACGCGAGCGGTCTCGCCCGCGGATAGTGCTTCGGCGGCATCGGCGACGTGTCTTCGTCGCGCCGGAAGAAGCTCTCCATCTCTGCCGTTGGAATGTTGATGCGGCTCGCGCCGTCATGCTTTAGCGCATCAACGATGCGGGGGGATTTGGGCGTACGGGCCATCAGGCAGACTCCGGTGCGAAGATTGGCCGACCGAGATAGACGTAGGGCGTCATGTCGAAGGCTTTCAGAAGCTGCTTGGCATCGAATATCTGAACGACTGGGTTGTCCGACAAGGCTCGGGTCACCATAGCCAAGCGCCATGCCGGGTCCTTCTTGAGGCCGACATCGTGTTCATTGCGAGTGAGAAAGAAGCCTGCGTTCTCACTCGATGTCCCCTTGACCTCGACGTGGAGCGAGGTCGAGCCCTTCTTGACGAGAAAGTCATATCCGCACTTCACCTTTGTCATGTCTTTGCTCTTGAACATTCTTTTTGCATAGTAGGCAATTACCGCCTTTTCGGCCGCCTTCTCCACCTTCTTCCTGTGCTCAGGGGAGCCGAAACCTGTCAACGGATCAGAAGGATGCAGTTCCGGATCCGGCACTGCTTCCTCTGAAGGCTGTGGTACGGCAACGTCGCGCAACTGCTCAAGACGGCTGGTCAGAAGCGTCAGGAGAGCCTTCTTTTCAGGCTTCGGATCAACACCCGGACCGACCATGAAGGAATATTTACCCTGCCTCACCGACGGGTGTGAAAAGGGAACCGTTCGATTTTGTGGAGGTATGAAGAAGGCGGATTTGCTTTTTATGCAGTAGGACCAATCGTAGGCTGAGCTTCTATCGTCCGCCTCATCGCGTACCTTGTCCCTTGGAGGCTTCAGCCACCTTCCTAAAAGCGTCGCATCTTCGTACCAACCTACGATGTGAATCCCCGTGTGCTTCGGGTGCTTCGCGAGGCAGATCACGGTCCACCCCGTCGCATCCTCATTCCAGGGAGCGTATTCCTTTTTCTGCGGGGGCACATAGCAGTAGTAGGTACCATCGACAGGCATGAAGTTGAAGGCTTCGTGACCCTTGCCTTCCTTCTTGCTGCCCATCGCGTCCTTCAACCAGCCGAAGTTTCCATCGACCGGACCGCCCCGGTAGTATTCGGACCAGCCGAACTTCACCCAGAGAACCTTCTTCACGGCCGCTCTCCCAGCAATCTGATGACCAGCGTTGCGAAGTCCTCTTCCATCACCGTCCAGTCCCTAAACTCAGCGAAATCCCAATGGCCGAAGCCACCGAGGGCATTGACACCCTTCACCCAAAGGTTCCGTGTCGTCTGAGCCTTCGCCTTGTCGGTCTCATCGCGAATGCCCTTCACCTCCAAGACTAGGTTGAGCGGCTCCGCGCCGCCGTCGTCAAGCCGCACGAGGAAGTCCGGCAGGTAGCGGCGCAGGACGCCGGCATCGAGGTATGGAATCTCGAATCCCAGCGCCTGGTTCTTGGCATAGGCGATTACGCGCGGGTGACCTTCCAGCGTTAGCGCGAGCTGCTCCTCCCAGGTTGAATCGAGAACGACATGGCTGATGTGGCTCTTCGCAGGCCGAGCCCCTGTCGCCCAGCACGTCTTCGATGTGATGAAGTTGACGTGCCGCGTGGACCCCTTGGGGTTGTAGGGATCCAAGACCGCAAGGATTCGCCCTTCGCCGCCGCGCGTGAGCGCGATGTCGATCTTCTCGGCCGCGCGGGCGAGTTGGTCCTGGTAGAGGATAGCCCCCACCGGTACGCCCTTCGTGACGAGGTGGCCTTCGTCTATCCACCGGCGCGCCAACCGCTGGATCTGCGGGAACAGATGTTGCTTGGGAAAGCCGTCGTCGTCGCGGAAATGCGCATAGAGGAGGTGCTTCGCGAGATTGAAGCTGATTTCGGATGGCCGAAGGCGTTCAAGAATGGCCGGCGTTATGGTGATGCCGGCGCCGACGATGCCTTCCATCACGACCGAGGTCGGTCCGATGTCTTCGGGAGTGATCACCAGGCGGCTGTCATCATTGAAGACGGCTTCCAGCTTCTCCGACGGCACCTCGCGCCGGTAGCCGCTGACGCGCGGGAAGACGATCTCCAGTCCTGAGCGCTCCTTAATCGCGTGAACGCGGGTCACCGGCTTCGGTTTCGTCGGCTTCGCGACCTGTGGAGCCGACGCGAAGTCGAAGGGGATGCCCATGATATCGGCATACTCGACGTCGAACAGACCTGTCTGTGGGTTCAGCTCGTAGGACTGGCGGCGCAGCCCCCGGCCGACCACTTGCTCGCAGAGGAGCTGCGTGCCGAATGCGCGAACGCCCAGGATGTGGGTGACGGTGTTCGTGTCCCACCCTTCCGTCAACATCGACACGGAAACGACACAGCGGATTTGCTCGCCGAGGCGGCCGGGACGGCCGACGGTGTTCATCACCTCGCGTAGCAGTGCGCTCTCGTCTGTCGCGGCACTGATGCTTCCGGCGCCTTCCCGGTCCGCCATCTCGCGCCTGAACTGCTCAATCTCCGCCTTGGCGGCCTCATGGAATCCTTTGTCCAGTGCGTCGCCGGATTCAATCTGGCGCGAGTCGATGAGTAGCGTGCGCGGGCGAGGCAACCTCGCACCGTGTTCGTCATAGTTTCGGAACAGCTCGAGATGTCCTGCATGGAATGCAGCGCGCTCGCCTTCTTCGGCGTCGCCTCGCTCGAATCCTGCGATCCATTCGAACACGAGCTTGGAGATTGCGGTGTTCTGGCAGACCACGATGAAGACAGGCGGAACCTCGATTCCTTCGCGCTTCCACCGATCGAACTCGCCCTCGTAATGGCTGTATAAGGCTGTCAGGGCGGTCCGGAGCTGGTTGGGCAGGTCAAATGGGCTGAGTTTGTTCGCGCCGGCTGCGGTCTTGGGCAGGTCCTTTCCAATGTGTTTCCACAGGTCGCGGTAAATCACCGAGTCGGTCTGAACGAGATTGTCCGTCACCGGAACGCGCGGAAGCTTCACGATGCCACATTCGATCGCGTCGATCAGGCTGAAGTCGGAGACGACCCATGGAAACAGAAAGCCTTCCGGATATCCTGATCCTTTCAGGAAGAATGGCGTCGCGGAAAGATCGTAGACAGCGCGAACACCCTTCGACAGCTTTCGGTCGAGAGCCTCGATACCATTGATCCAAAGACGCGCGGCTTCCTCGTTCTCGGCTGCCTCTTTCTTGTCGTCCCCAGTCAGGGGGCCTTCGGCGTCTCCACCCACCTTGTGGCGATAGCAGTGATGCGCTTCGTCGTTGATCACATTGACCCGGTCGAAGTTCAGCAGTTTTTCGCACGCCCGTTTGAGCATGTCCGCATCCGTTTCGGTGGTCTTCACTGGCTCCGTCGAATTGCCTTGCAGGAAGCTTCGAGCAACCTTCGGCAGCGCAAGCGTCTCGCGGTGCTGGAACGAGTGGTAATTTGTGATGACAATCTCGGCCCGGCGAATGTCCGGCAACATCTCCGGCGGCACGATCTCGCGGGTCTCGTAGTAATTATCCGCCTCGCTGGGCAGCAGAACCCGTAGCCGGTCGCGGATCGTGATGCCGGGTGTGATGATAAGAAAGGCTCGGGAAAAATCCTTCGAGGCCCGTCTGACAGCATTCACCGTCTGCCATGCAATCAGCATGGCCATCACGGTCGTCTTGCCGCTGCCCGTCGCCATTTTCATCGCCAGGCGGAACAGCGCCGGATTGGCTTCGGCGTTAGCGGCAGCAATGTCGTTGATGAAAGTCTTGGTGGCAGCGCGTTTCGGCGCCACCTCAGTCAACCAGATGATCGTCTCGACTGCCTCCACCTGGCAAAAGAAGGGTGTAGGCCCGTTGAACTCGTGGCTCCGCCAATGCTCCAGCAGTCTCTGCGTCGCCGCCGTCACGCCCCAATCCGCCGGATTGCGTAGCTTGCGCCAGGTGTCGAGATGCCCCCGGATCGCGTTGATCAACGCGTTCTCATTGTAGGTCTCCAAATCGAGGGACGGCTGCGACGCCGCCGCCTTCTTGCGGGATGCTGGGACAGGGACGATGAAGCGAGACGGGCGGCGACCTTTTCGGGGCTCGCCGTCGAGAGGCTGACCGTTCTTGTCCAGGGGATGATGCAATTCAGGGTCGCGGTAAGGCGAATTAAGAATAGGGCGTTCGTAAAAGCTGCTCACTACTAACGCCCCTCCCGAGAACGTCGATTCGACGGCGGTCATTCCGTTGCGAGCCTAACAACCACACGTGGAAACGACCAGTGGAAAGTTGACTGCGCGAGAAATGCGCGGGAAAAGAATCAAAGAAGTTTGCCGCGCTACCAACTTCTTAGGATTGTCCCTGGATAAAAGTGATCGCCCCGACGATTGTCACGGCCTTTCCGAAAGCGGATCGCGCCGCAATTCAGCTCACCCTCCTTTGGGCCGGTTTGAGGCCTGGGTTATGGGCCACTTCGCGTCCGCCGGCCTGATCTGCACTAAGGCCGACGAGCAGACGCGAGAACGCTTGATGCCCACAGTACGCTCCCGATCTGGCCTGTTTCCGGCAGCGCTATTTTGCCAACAGCGCCTTCACCCACCACTTCCGCACCTGAACTCAACCAAACCCGTGTCGTCCAGTCGGTGCTCGACGGTAGCGACAACGATCCGCGTGATCGGGTTCTAACCCTGCTGATGATCGTTCGACGCGCATCTTGTTCGGACGATCGTTGTCGTCTCATCGCGAGAGCAAGAGGCGTCATGTAAATGGGTCTGGAATTCATTGCAAAATTGCACGTATAACGTTCCGAAATAAAGGTCGGTTCGTCAGCTCATGCACATAAAATCTTTGGACTACTTCGACTTCAAGACCCATGCGCACTTCGGCATCTCGGCGAGAGAGCGAAATGTTCTTGTCGGTCCGAACAACATAGGCAAGTCGACGGCCCTGGACGCTCTCCGGATCACGTTCGACGTCCTTCGGTTTGCCAGAAGACGGACACCCGAATTAAAAGACCAAGAGGGCGATGGCGTCTGCCCGACATACATGGTGCCGCCAACCGTCATCCAGACCGACCTCCGGTATTGCGTACATAATTTCGATGAGGGCCCGGCGCGAATACACATCAAGATCGCCAACGGCTCGGTCCTGAAGATGAAAATACCGCCGGACGGCGATGTCGAATGTTGGCTCGTTTCGAACATGCGAGTTCAACGATCGGCCAGCCACCTCAAGAAAGCGTTTCCCTTGGACATCGTCGTGGTGCCGACGCTTAGTCCATTGGAGCAGAATGAGGAGCTCGTTACCGAAGTCACCGCGGAACGGAATCGTTTCGGCCGGCTCGCCAGTCGAAGCTTTCGAACGTTCTGGTATCGGCAGGAAGACAGCGAATTCGAAGCGTTCGCGGACCTCGTCGAACTAGGATGGCCAGGCGTCCGGATTCAGAAGCCGGAGCTTGAAAGGGCCGACGGGAAAACCATCGTCAGGATGTATTTTCGAGACGGTTCGAAGGTCCGTGAAGTTCAATGGGCCGGTTTCGGCTTCCAGGTGTGGATGCAGACGATGATGCATCTTCGAAATGCGGGGAAGGATTCCGTGCTCGTCCTCGACGAACCGGACGTCTATCTGCATCCCGACCTGCAGCATCGTCTGCTCAAGATCGTTTCCCATCAGGTGGGTCAGTTCTTCATCGCCACGCATTCAACCGAGATCATCAACGACGTCGACCCTGGCGACGTACTGGTCCTGCGACCGGGGGCCAGATCCGCGAAGCGGATCAAAAACGAAGATGATTTCTCCTCGGTCTACGACGCCATCGGCAGCTCAGAGAACGCGCAGTTCGCGCGCTTGGCACGGACGAAGAAGGTCCTTTACGTAGAGGGCAAGGACGCGCGATTGCTAGGAAAGATCGGCAAGCTCGCCGGCGGCTCAGAATTCCTGTCCGACTCGTCGGTGACGCTGATGAAGACCGACGGATTTGCCAACTGGACCAGGGTCTCCACCTCAGCATGGGTCTTCAATCAGTTCTTCGAGTTCGAGGTCAAGGTCGCCTCCTTGTTCGACAGGGACTATCGGACAGACGCCCAGGTTCATGAATTCGTCGACGAACTGAAGGGAAGCGATGTTCTCTGCTTCGTCCTGCCGTTCAAGGAGATCGAAAACCTTCTTCTCGTCCCGGAGGCTATCAAAAAGGTCGTCGGCAGGCATGCCCGCGGCCAGCTACCTGCCAATTGGGAGGCACGGGTGGAAGCCATCTACGAGGCCTCGCTCGAAGGCTTGAAGGATCAGACTTCGTCGAACATCGTGATCAATTCCTGTCAATCGGCGCGGAATGTTGACCCCTTATCGGCGTCCAATATTCACCCCCTGTAGGCGATCAGCGCTTGGCCTGCCCGGCGCTGGCCGGGGTTGCAGCGCTTCGAGCGCGCCGTGCAAGTGTCAATCGGCGCGGAATGTTGACCCCTTATCGGCGTCCAACCGTGCAAGTGTCAATCGGCGCGGAATGTTGACCCCTTATCGGCGTCCAATATTCACCCCCTGTAGGCGATCAGCGCTTGGCCTGCCCGGCGCTGGCCGGGGTTGCAGAGGGTAGGCCAAGTGCGGGTGACGGGTGTCTTTGGCTTTAGCTTTGAGAGCGGTTTTTGAAGCGCCAGGACTCGTTGCCGGTTTCCACGATCTCGCAGTGATGGGTCAGGCGATCGAGGAGGGCCGTCGTCATCTTGGCATCACCAAACACCGACGGCCATTCGCCGAAGGCAAGGTTGGTCGTGACGATGACCGAGGTGCGCTCGTAGAGCCTGCTGATCAGGTGGAACAGGAGCTGACCCCCGGCCTGTGCGAACGGTAGATAGCCGAGTTCGTCGAGGATGATGAAGTCGAGGCGCGTGAGGTAATCGGCCATCCGACCTTGCTTGCCGTTGCGCGTTTCCGTTTCCAGGCGATTGACCAGATCGACGACGTTGAAGAAGCGTCCACGTGTGCCGTTGCGGATGAGCGCACGGGCAATCGCGATAGCCAGATGGCTCTTGCCTGTTCCTGTGCCGCCGACGAGAACGACATTGCGCTGGTCGGCGACGAAGGTGCCGGTGGCCAGTTCTCGCACCAGGGGTTCATTGACGGGCGTGTCGGCGAAGTCGAAGTCGTCGATGTCTTTTGCCAAAGGCAATTTGGCGATGCTGAGCTGGTAGCGGATAGACCTGGCCTGTTTCTCGGCGATCTCCGACTGCAGGAGATCACCGACGATGCGCGGCGGTTCGTGCTGCCGTTTGATGCCGTTTCCCATGACCTCGTCATAAGCGCTGCGCATTCCGTAGAGCTTCAGCGTGCCCATCAGTTCGAGAACCTGTGTGCGTTCCATCAACTTACCCTCCTGAGCCTGTCGTAACGGGCGCAGTCGGCGACCGGCTCATGGGCAAGCCGAAGCGCATCCGGGATTTGCAGGGTTGCAGCGGGAGCCGGATCGCGGCTTCGCGCCAGAATGTTGATGATCACCGAGGCAGAGCAGACGCCGTGATCGAGCGCTTCCTGGCAGGCAGCCTCAACGGCTGCGAGACCATCGGCGGGAACGCATCCGAGTATGGTGACCATCTGTCGATCACCGTCGTCAGCACTCTTCAACCGCTTGCGGACCTTCTCCATCGCGGCTGGCAAAACCCATTCCCGGAAGGGAGCACCGTTGCGCAAGGCACCGGGTTTGCGAGCGAGGACAGGGACATAGTGCCAGGGATCATAGACGGTATCGCCACGGCCGAAGCTGCGTTGGTGTTCAGCGACCGTCACTCCATCCTGTTTGATGACGACCCGATCAGCATAGGCATGAACCTCGACAGGGCGGCCGACGGCAGTCGACAGGACCGAGTATTTGTTGTTGTCGAAGCGGACAGTGCAGGTCTTCGACACCGAGGCCGGAACGCTGTGGAACCCATCGAATGGGCCGACGTAACGCACAAGGCACCCACGTTCAGCCTCAAACATCTGCCAGATCGTCTGCGCCGTCTGTTCGGGATGGCTATGGGCCTTGGCATAGGCAACGCATTTGTCGAGCAGCCAGACATTCAGTTCCTCCAGGCTTTTGACTCTGAGACGCGGCGTGAAGAACCGCTCGCGCACAAGGCCGACCTGATTCTCGACTTGCCCCTTCTCCCAGCCGGATGCTGGTGTGCAGGCTACGGGATGAACAAGATAATGGCTGCACATCTGCAGGAAGCGGCGATTGTAGAGCCGTTCCTTGCCGATGAAGACGGCCTCCACCGCCGTCTTCATGTTGTCGTAGATGCCGCGCGTGCAGGTGCCACGGAAGAAGTCGAAGGCCTTGTCGTGCGCGTCGAAGACCATCTCCTGGCTCTCACGCATATAGGCCCGCGCGAACATCATCCGGCTGTGGCAAAGCCGGACATGGGCAACCTTCACCGTTGTCGTCACGCCCTGGATCAGGACGATCTCATGGCTCCAGTCGAACTGATAAGCCTCGCCGGGCGCATAGTAGAGCGGCACGTAGGCTTCGGCCGTCACGGCCCCTCGATCCTTCGACCATCCCTTCGCATAGCGCCGGATTGCATCGTAGCTGCCGTCGTAACCCAACGCCCGAAGCTCTTCGTAAATCCGGATCAGCGTCATTCGCTCGCGAGATGGCTTGCCTTCGTTCGCGGCCAGGAAGCGCTCAATCTCAGCCTTCCAGGCCCCGGTCTTCGGAAGCGGCTGCCGTTCGCGCTCGTAGGAAAAGTCGGTCTCATCGGATCGCAGTATCTTCCGCACCGTATTGCGGGAAACATGCAGCTCCCGGACGATCCTCTTCACCGACCAGCCCTGCACATGGAAGGCTCGACGAACACGCGCAATCGTATCCACTCGCTTCAACTCCCCCTCCATCCGCCAGCAAAAGACGGATGGTCAGACGAAACAGGTGGGGGGTCAAAATTGGACGCCGGTCACCCCGCCAGAGGGGTCAATATTCCACGCCGAAACACACC
>NZ_LMRG01000030.1 GCF_001425605.1 Rhizobium sp. Leaf453
TCATGGCGACAACGAACACTCGTGGTCTGGCGCGATTCATGGCGACAACGAACACTCGTGGTCTGGCGCGATTGATGATGGCGCCGTCGGTTGGGTTGCTGTTGATCTGGATGATCGTGCCTTTGGCGATGACGTTGTGGTTCTCGTTCCAGAACTACAACCTGCTCAATCCGGGCAATGTCAGCTTTGCCGGGCTTTTCAACTATCAGTTCTTCTATTCGGATCCCGCCTTCTTCCAGTCGATCTGGAACACGCTGGTGATCGTCGTCGGCGTGCTTGCGATCACCGTGATCGGCGGCATCGGCATCGCCTTGATGCTCGACCAGCCGGTCTGGGGGCAGGGGCTGGTGCGCATCCTGGTGATTTCGCCCTTCTTCGTCATGCCGCCGGTGGCAGCACTCGTGTGGAAGAACATGATCATGCATCCGCAATATGGCGTCTTTGCCGATATTGCCCGCTTCTTCGGGGTCCAGCCGGTCGACTGGTTCGGCCAGTATCCGTTGTTCTCGATCATCGTCATCGTCGCCTGGCAGTGGCTGCCGTTCGCGACGCTCATCCTGCTCACCGCGCTTCAGTCGCTCGACGGCGAGCAGAAGGAAGCGGCCGAGATGGACGGCGCCGGCTTCGTGTCGCGCTTCATCTACCTGACGCTGCCGCATCTCGCCCGCTCGATCACCGTCGTCATCCTGATCCAGACGATCTTCCTGCTTGGCGTCTATGCCGAGATCCTCGTCACCACCAATGGCGGCCCGGGTTATGCATCGACCAACCTGCCGTTCCTGATCTACCGCACGGCACTGCTCGGCTATGACGTCGGCGGCGCATCCGCAGGCGGCATCATCGCCGTCATCCTCGCCAATATCGTCGCCTTCTTCCTGATGCGCGCCGTCGGCAAGAACCTCGACAAGTAAGAAGAAGGCAGGAAACCATGGCCAGAGCCGTTTCGACCCGCAGAACCGCATTCTTCACCGTCGCCGCCTGGATTGTCGCGCTGGTGATCTTCTTCCCGATCCTCTACACGATCATCACCTCGTTCAAGTCGGAGACCGAAGCCATCCAGGGCTTCAACCTGATCCCGTCGGGCACGATCGAGAGCTATGGCGCCGTGCAGGCGCAGAGCAACTACTTCAAGTTCTTCCTGAACTCGGTGGTGCTGTCGGTCGGCTCGACGCTGCTGGCGCTGTTGATCGCGGTCCCGTCCGCCTGGTCGATGGCCTTTGCGCCGACAACTAAGACCAAGGACATCCTGATGTGGATGCTCTCGACCAAGATGATGCCGGCCGTTGCCGTGCTGGTGCCGTTCTACCTGATGTTCCGCGACTTCGGCCTGCTCGATACCCGCATCGGCCTGCTCGTCATGCTGACGATGATCAACCTGCCGATCGTCATCTGGATGCTCTACACCTACTTTCGGGAAATCCCCGGCGAGATCCTCGAGGCCGCCCGCATGGATGGCGCATCGCTCTGGGGCGAGATCGTCTATGTGCTCACCCCGATGGCGGTTCCGGGCATTGCGTCCACCATGCTGCTCAACATCATCCTCGCCTGGAACGAAGCCTTCTGGACGATCCGGCTGACGACGACCAATGCAGCCCCGCTGACCGCCTTCATCGCCTCGTTCTCGTCACCGCAAGGCCTGTTCTGGGCCAAGCTTTCGGCGGCCTCGACGCTGGCGATCGCACCGATCCTGATCATGGGCTGGTTCTCACAGAAACAGCTGGTGCGCGGCCTGACGTTTGGCGCGGTGAAGTAAGAGCCGCCGCAACAGACGCGACGCAAACGACGACGAAAGACAATAACGACACAGGGACATCCCCGAAGCCGGGACGTCGCAGAAAAGACTTTGGGAGGCACGCATGGGCAATATCCAACTGAAGAAGGTCAACAAGAGCTTTGGCGCGACGCAGGTCATTCCGGGCATCGACCTGACGATCAACGAGGGCGAGTTCGTCGTCTTCGTCGGCCCCTCGGGCTGCGGCAAGTCGACATTGCTGCGCCTGATCGCAGGCCTCGAGGACACCACATCCGGCACGATCGAGATCGACGGCCGCGATGTCACCGGGGCGGCACCCGCCAAGCGCGGTCTTGCCATGGTGTTCCAGTCCTATGCGCTCTATCCGCACATGACCGTGCGCAACAACATCGCCTTCCCCCTGAAGATGGCCAAGCTCGACCAGGGCGCGATCGACAAGAAGGTGACGGAAGCCGCCCGCGTGCTGAACCTCACCAACTATCTCGACCGGCGGCCGGGCCAGCTCTCCGGCGGCCAGCGCCAGCGTGTGGCGATCGGCCGGGCCATCGTGCGCGAACCCTCGGCCTTCCTGTTCGACGAGCCGCTCTCCAACCTCGATGCGGCGCTGCGCGGCACGATGCGGCTCGAAATCTCCGAGCTGCATCACCAGCTGAAGACGACGATGATCTACGTCACCCATGACCAGGTCGAAGCCATGACCATGGCCGACAAGATCGTCGTGCTCAATGCCGGCAATATCGAACAGGTCGGCTCGCCGCTCGATCTCTACCACCGGCCCGACAATATCTTCGTCGCCGGCTTCATCGGCTCGCCGCGCATGAACTTCGCCACCGGCGCCTTTGCGGTTGGCGAGCGAATCACAACCATTCTCAAAATTTCCTGGATGGTTATTTGCCAGGCAGTGTTGATTGATGTGCTTCGTCGGATCGATGCCCGAGGCGATGAAGGCGGCGGCGATCGAGCGGATCTAACAGGTCGGCTCGCCGCTCGATCTCTACCACATCTAACAGGTCGGCTCGCCGCTCGATCTCTACCACCGGCCCGACAATATCTTCGTCGCCGGCTTCATCGGCTCGCCGCGCATGAACTTCGCCACCGGCGCCTTTGCTGAGCCCTACAATGCCCATACGATCGGCATCCGCCCGGAACACCTGAAACTGTCGACCACAACAGGCCCCTGGAAGGGTGTCGTCGGCGTCGCCGAACATCTCGGCTCCGACACCTTCCTCCACATCCATGTCGACGGCATCGGCCTTGTCACAGCCCGCGTCGGCGGCGACTTCCCCGTCAACCACGGTGACACCGTCTTCCTCACCCCAGACGAAGGAAGAGTCCACAGGTTCGATCAAGCAGGCAAGGCAATCAGATCATGAGGCTGGACGGGAAAAGCGCACTGATCACCGGATCGGCGCGCGGTATCGGACGGGCCTTCGCGGAAGCCTATATCCGCGAGGGGGCGACCGTTGCCATCGCCGACATCAATCTGGAGCGAGCCAAAACAACCGCATCGGAACTCGGCGCTTCAGCCTATGCCGTTGAAATGGACGTGACGAACCAGGCCTCCATCGATGCGGCGATCGCAGCTGTCGTCGAAAAGGCCGGCGGCCTGGACATCCTCGTCAACAATGCAGCCCTGTTCGATCTCGCGCCGATCGTCGAGATCACGCGGGAAAGCTTCGACAGACTTTTTACCATCAATGTCTCCGGGACGCTCTTTACCTTGCAGTCCGCTGCACGGCAGATGATCGCCCAGGGACGCGGCGGCAAGATCATCAACATGGCAAGCCAGGCGGGGCGTCGTGGGGAAGCTCTTGTCGCCGTTTATTGCGCCACCAAGGCGGCGGTCATCAGCCTGACCCAATCGGCCGGGCTGGACCTGATCAAGCATGGCATCAACGTCAATGCGATCGCGCCCGGCGTCGTCGATGGCGAACATTGGGACGGCGTCGATGCGCTGTTTGCCAAATATGAAAACCGCCCGCGCGGCGAAAAGAAGAGGCTGGTCGGCGCGGAAGTGCCGTTCGGCCGCATGGGCACGGCCGAGGACCTGACCGGCATGGCGGTCTTCCTTGCCTCGGCCGAAAGCAATTATGTCGTTTCGCAGACCTACAATGTCGACGGCGGCAACTGGATGAGCTGATCACGCTCGTCGAAAGGAATGAACATGACGACCAAACTTTCGCTCGCCAATCTCCCGGCCATCAAGGCGACGGCCGCGATCCCGGCTTATGACCGTTCGGCGTTGTCTGCCGGCATCGTCCATTTCGGTGTCGGCAATTTCCATCGCGCCCATCAGGCGATCTATCTCGATGACCTCTTCAACACCGGCAAGGATCTCGACTGGGCGATCGTCGGGGCAGGGGTTCTGCCGTCCGACGAAACGATGCAGGCGAAGCTCGCCGAACAGGATTTTTTGACAACCGTCGTCGAGCAGGACAACAACAAGAGTGCCGCGCGCGTCACCGCGCCGATGATCGATTATCTGCGACCTGGCAATGCGGCCGCAACGGTCGCGCAACTGGCCGATCCGGCGATCCGGATCGTCTCTTTGACAATCACAGAAGGTGGTTACTTCATCAATCCCGCTTCCGGCGTCTTCGATCCCAAGCATCCGGCCATCGTCGCCGACAGCCAGAACCCGAGCGATCCGAAGACGGTGTTCGGCCTGATCATCGCCGGCCTCAAGGCGCGCAAGGACAAGGGTCTTGTGCCCTTTACCGTCATGTCCTGCGACAACATCCCGGGCAATGGCGAAGTCACCCACGCCGCCATCTCCGGGCTCGCCCGCCTGTCCGATCCGGCACTCGCCGACTGGATCGACGCCAATGTCGCTTTCCCGAACGGCATGGTGGACCGCATCACGCCGGCCACCGGCCCGCGCGAAGTCGGCATTGCCGCCTCGGATTATGGCATCGACGACAACTGGCCGGTCTTCTGCGAAGAATTCAAGCAATGGGTGCTGGAGGATCATTTCCCGGCCGGACGCCCAGCGCTGGAAACGGTCGGCGTCCAGTTCGTGCCGGATGTCGCGCCCTACGAGCACATGAAAATCCGCATCCTCAACGGCGGTCACGCAGCGATTGCATATCCCGCAGCCCTGCTCGACATCCACTTTGTCCATGAGGCGATGGAGGACAAGACGGTTTGCGCCTTCCTCGACAAGCTGGAGCGGGACGAAATCATCCCGGTCATTCCGCCGGTGCCCAACACCGATCTCACGGCTTACTTCAAAAAGGTGGAATCGCGGCTGTTCAACCCAAAGATCGGCGACACCATTCCGCGCCTGGCGCAGGACGGCTCCAACCGCCAGCCGAAATTCATCCTGCCGACGACGGCCGACCGACTGCGCCGCGGAGAGGACGTCATCGGCCTCTCGCTGGTCTCGGCGCTCTGGTGCCGTTACCTCGCGGGCACGACCGACAGCGGCAAGGCGATCACCTTCAACGATGCCAGTGCCGATCGTTTGCACGCGGCCGCGGTGAAAGCCAAGGATGATCCACAGGCATTCCTTGCGCTTTCCGACATATTCGGTGATGTTGCGCAATCCTCACTGTTCCAGAAGCGGTTTGCACACGCACTGAAGACGCTCTGGGACAAGGGCACGCGGGCCACCCTCGAGCTCTATCTTGCCGGAAAACTTGGAGAATGACATCATGACGCCCAGCCCCTTGCGCACTGTCGCGGCCACAGCATGTGGCCGCTCTGCGATGCAAGGGGCGGTCTGATCGTCATGAGCGTTCATCCACCCAAGCTGGTGATCTTCGACTGTGACGGTGTTCTGGTCGATAGCGAGCCATTGTCGCTCGATGTGCTCGTCCGAGTTCTGCGTAATGCCGGCGTCGATATGGATGCCGAGGAGGCAACGGAGCGCTTTCTCGGCAAGAGCCTGAAGACCATGTCGGATATCCTGCACGAGGAATACGGGCTGGCGGTCGATGATCACTTTCTGGAAGAGATGAGGCTCGATCTCTACCAGCGGTTCCGTCGCGAACTGCAGCCGATCGCCGGAATTTCCCAGGCTCTGGACGAACTGGACATTGCGCGCTGCGTGGCGTCCTCGAGCCAGATGGAACGAATCCGGCTGTCGCTGACCATTACCGGCCTGATCGACAAGCTGGAGCCGCATCTTTTCAGCGCCTCCATGGTGGCGAACGGAAAGCCGGCACCAGATCTTTTTCTGCATGCGGCGGCCCAGATGCACACTGCGCCGGAAAACTGCATCGTCATCGAGGACAGTCCTGCCGGGATCGAGGCCGCACAAGCGGCCGGCATGCGCGTCTTTGCCTTTGCCGGTGCGTCCCATGCCAAATCCGAACGGCATCTCGCCACTTTGCGGCAACTGGAACCCGATGTCCTGTTTGACGACATGCGGGAATTGATCCATTTTGTCCGGAAAGAACAAAGGGACGGGAACGCTAGTTAATGCGCGATCTGATCGTTGCCGTCGATGTCGGAACCGGCAGCGCCCGCGCTGGAATTTTCGACAGGCATGGCAAGCAACTGGCCCGGGCGGACTATCCGATCCTGATGAACCGGCCCGAGGAAAATCACGCCGAGCATGATTCAGAAAACATCTGGGCGGCCGTCTGCATCGCCGTCAAGACAGCGCGTGCCAAGGCCGGTGTTCCCGCCGAGGCCGTTGCCGCCATCGGCTTCGATGCCACCTGTTCGCTGGTGGTTCGCGACAAAAATGGTGCGCCCCTGTCCGTCAATCGCAAGGGCGATCCTCGTTGGGATACGATCGTCTGGCTCGATCACCGCGCCCTGAAACAGGCTGATTTCTGCACTGCGACCGGCCATCCCGTGCTCAACCATTCGGGCCGCGTCATGTCGCCGGAAATGGAAATGCCGAAGCTGATGTGGTTGAAGCAGAACCTGCCGCAGCAATGGGAAAAGGCCGGATATTTCTTCGATCTCGCCGACTTTATGTCCTGGCGGGCGACTGGCAATCCGGCGCGCTCGCGCTGCACGCTGACATCGAAATGGAACTATCTGTCGCACGAGAACGGCTGGCAGGCGGCATTCCTCGAGGCGATCGGGCTGGAGGACCTGCGCGAGCGCGGTGGTCTGCCCGACGAGACAATGCCCGTCGGACAATCGGCCGGGCATCTGACGGCGATGGCGGCGGCCGAACTTGGCCTGCACGAAGGCTGCCAGGTGGCGACCGGGCTGATCGATGCCTATGCCGGCGCGATCGGCGTGCTCGGCGGCTTTGCCGGTGAACCCGAACGGTTGGAGCGGCAGCTGGCGCTGATTGCCGGAACGTCCAGCTGCATCGTCGCTTTTTCCAAGGACATGAAACCCGGCTTCGGCATGTGGGGTCCATATTTCGAGGCGGCGTTTCAGCAGAGCTGGCTGATCGAGGGCGGGCAGTCGGCCACCGGCGCGCTGCTTGATCATGTGGTGCGTAGCCACAGCGCCGGCGGTGAGCCGGATGCGGAAATTCATGCGCGCATCGTGCTGAGGATCCAGGAATTGCGGGCTGCCTATGGCAGCGAATTCGCTTCCCGCCTGCATGTCCTGCCGGATTTTCACGGCAACCGCTCGCCGCTGGCCGATCCGCACGCGCTGGGTGTCATCAGCGGCCTGACACTCGACAGTTCGTTCGATGCGCTCTGCCGGCTCTATTGGCGCACCTGCGTCGCCATTGCGCTCGGCATCCGCCACATTCTCGAAATGATGAAAGAGGCGGGCTACGATCTCGACACGCTGCACATCACCGGCGGTCACGTGCGCAATCCGCTGCTGATGGAGCTTTATTCGGATGTCACCGGCTGCACGGTGGTGGTGCCGGAAACCAATGATGCGGTTCTGCTCGGGACCGCCATGGTCGCCTCGGTGGCCGGCGGGCTCTATCCGGATCTGCGGATCGCTGGTCCCGCCATGTCGCCGGGTGGTCATGAGCGGCATCCGGATGCAGGCATGCGGGAAACCTATGACCGGGATTATCGCAAATTCCTCAGCCTTTACAGGCACAGGGCCGAGATCGAGGCGCTCTGACTGCCCGGGTTTAGGCCGCCGGAAATTTTTTTAAAAAAATACATGATGGGACTGGAACCTTTTTTTCGCCCGTCCGTTTCTTGGATGTCCGGACACTGGTTCGCATCGCCCCCAATGCGAACGCCCCAACACTGATCCGGCATTCCAGCTCACACGCCCCCTCGGTGAGTTGTCGATATCAGCCAGTGCCTCCCCCAGGCACTGGCTGTCTTTTTTCCAGGATGATTGTGAAATGTGCCGGCCGGAAGGGTGGCGTCGTGCGGCCGGCTATTCTGCGACGCGTGTAATGATCTCGTATTCTCGCAATGGGACCGTCAGGCGATATTCGATCCGGTCTGGCGATGTGAGATAGATCGCCTTTCCACCGACGGCGATCGGCACGACTCTTTCCAGTACGGTGCGCGCGAACGTCTGTTCGTCGGTTTCGCAGACCGTCAATGTCGGCGGCAGATGCTCGATCCAGGCAAGCTCGATCGCCTTTTCACCATCGCGGAATGTCTCAACGCAATCGATGGACAGCGAGTTCACGCCCGCGGAAATCGCACCGTGCGAGGCGGAATTGACGATGAGTTCGTGCAGGGCAAGGCCGATATGCAGGGCCGCGTTGGGGGACAGGTGCGCATCGATACCGCCCACGGAGATCCGGTTTTCGGAGTCCGGCCAGTAGGCGCTCAGCTGCCGTTCGGTGAGCGCAAAGAGATAGGCACCGCGCCAGCTGGAATCGGTGACGAGGTCCTGGGAATAGGCGAGCGACTGGATCCGTCCTCGAAACTTGGCGAGGAATGTATCGAGAGACAGCGCCTGGCGTGCGGTCTGGGTGGCGATGCCCTGGATGATGGCAAGCAGGTTTTTCGAGCGATGGCTGAGTTCACGCAGCAGGGTCTTGAGGATGCGCTCGCGATGCTGCGTTTCGGAAATATCGGTCATGACAAGCAGGATTCCGGCCATATCGCCATCCTCGATGCGCTCGATATCGATGCGATAGGTGAGGATGCCGGACGTACTGGACACTTCGATTTCGGTGGATGCGCCGGTCCCGCTGGATGTGACTTCCTTTTTCAGGAGATGCAGCCGCGCGCTTTCATCGGTTCCGAAAACTTCTTCGAAGGCTTGCGGCCTTTCCGATAGGCGTTGCAGGGCTTCGGGCAGGTTTCCGTAAAGCGAGGCGGTGAGATCGTCGGACTGATAAAGATAACCGGAACCCGATTTTTTCAGCACCAGTTCCATCAGACCCATGCTGACAGCAACATCGGTCCCGGAAGAGGCTGGACTGCCTGCATTGCCCACGCGACACGCCTTTCATTCTGTCGTTGGATTGCGTCTCGTTTCGCAAGGAGACCAAACCTTTGGGTGCGACTCGAACGGGGCCGGTTCGAGTGGAGAATGCTGCGCCGGGGCCATCATGTGCCCCGGGCGGCTGATTGATGATATGACCATCCATGTGCCGGGTGGTTGGATTTCAGGCGGCTGCCTTGGTGGATTCGTTGAAGAACAGCGCTTGGCTGATCAATGCCTTCACCATGTCCGGATTGAATGGCTTCGTGACTAGGAAGGTCGGTTCCGGCCGCTCGCCGGTCAGCAAGCGCTCCGGAAATGCGGTGATGAAGATGACCGGAATGGCCGTGTTCTTCAGGATGTCGTTGACGGCGTCGATGCCCGAGCTGCCGTCGGCAAGCTGGATATCCGCCAGTACCATGCTCGGTTGTGTCGATTTGAACAGGGCGACCGCCTCGTCGCGGGTGCGGGCAATACCGGTGACATTGTGGCCGAGGCTTTCGACCATCTGTTCGATATCGATCGCGATCAGCGGCTCATCCTCGATGATCATGATGTCGGTTGCGACCTGACGCGAGATTTCTTCGGATGCACGCTCCAGCAGCTGGTTCATGCCAGATTCGGTGGTGCCGAGAACTTCGGCGGCTTCGCTGGTGCGGAACCCTTCGACGGAGACGAGAAGGAAGGCTTGGCGGGCGAGCGGTGAGACCGATGCGAGATTGATCGACGCCCGTTTTTCCCACGCGAACGGCGAAACCGGCTCGGGAATGAGCACGGAGGAGGAGCCGAACAATTTTGTATACAGCTGGAACAGGGCAACCCTGTCATTGCTGGCTTCGGGGAAAATGGTGACGTCTGCGATCAGTGCTTCCAGAACGGCTGCGACATACGCGTCGCCCGATGTCTGCGATCCGGTCAATGCGCGCGAGTAGCGGCGCAGATAGGGCAGAAACGGAGCGATCCGGGTGGAAAGTGACATATATATACTCCCTCAATCTGGCCCGGGTATGGCCATGACAGGTTTGAAACGCAGCCATAAAAAAAAGGTTCCGCGCGGTGGAACAAATTTTTTCGCGGTGCATTATCCGCTCAGACGAACATCTGAAGGTATAGTGTGTTTATGACCTACAAAATTGGGGCGGGGCAGGGCGCTGAAAGATCAGGCCGGTCCGATAATCCAAACGCGCAGATCGCCACAAAGCTGCGCGCACTCTATCTCTCCGTACAGGAAGAGGCCATTCCGGATCGATTTCTCGATCTGCTTGAAAAACTGGATGCCGTTGAGCGCCAGTCCGTTCAATCTGTTGCGGATCTTGCAGAATGAGTGGTGCAAAGACGTCTGAGGAGCCGAGCTTCAAGCGCGAAATGCTCGCGGCGCTCCCGAGCCTTCGAGCCTTCGCCATGTCGCTGATCGGGCGGCACGACCGTGCTGACGATCTGGTGCAGGATACCATCATGAAAGCGTGGGCCAAGCAGGACCATTTCGAGATGGGCACGAACATGAAGGCTTGGCTCTTCACCATCCTGCGCAACGAACTTTACAGTCAGATGCGCAAGCGCGGCCGTGAGGTTCAGGACAGCGACGGCTATTTCACGGAGTCGCTGGCCCAGCATCCGGCGCAGTACGGTTCGCTGGATCTCCAAGATTTCAAGCGGGCGCTCGATACCCTGCCACCGGATCAACGGGAGGCCATCATTCTCGTCGGCGCATCCGGTTTTTCCTATGAAGAAGCAGCCGAGATTTGTGGTTGCGCGCTTGGAACGATCAAGAGCCGTGTCAACCGCGCGCGCCAGAGATTGCAGGATATCCTGCAGGTCAGCGGTGAAAATGAATATGGTCCCGACGCGACATCCGCGCCGATGACATCGCGCGCTTTCGTTTCCTGACATTCCGCATGTGATAGCGCTGTCAATGTCATGAAGGCGACATGATTGCTTCGCCGGGGATAATCGTGCGAGAACGATGACGACATTTCGCCGGACTGACCGGCGAATTTGAACTTCGACGGCGCCCTGGGGCTGGGTGTAGATATTGATGACCGAAAACAATCCTGACGAGCGCGCGAAGGTGGAGACCGTTCTGGCTTCGACCTCGCGGCTTGACGTGTTGCGTTCGGTCATTCCGGACATGGCGGAGCCGGACTCGGATTTCCAGGATCTTGCCGCTGTTGCAGCCGGTCTCTTCGAGGTGCCGGTCGCCTTGGTGACCCTGCTTGACGAGCGCGACCAGTGGTTCAAGGCGGCGGTGGGAATGGACGAAACGCATGCTCCGTCAGCCGATTCATTTTGCGCCCATACGATTGCCGAGGGCGAGGCTCTGCTCGTTGCCGACGCCCGGGCCGACCCGCGCTTTTCTAGCCAACCGCGCGTCGCAGGTGCCCCCTTCCTGCGCTTTTACGCCGGCGTGCCGCTGATCGTCGATGATCAGCCGATCGGAACCCTCTGCGTTTTCGACGTTGAGCCGCGCCGGGAGGTGGCGCCGGACCTCGTGGCGCAATTGCAGCGCCTGTCACGCGTTGCATCCTCCCTGTTCAAGCTGAAGCATGACGCCCGTCAACGCGCCCTGAAGGAAGCGGCTCTTTCGCGTGAGGAGCAGCGCCATGCCATGGCACTCGATGCCGCGAATGTCGGCAGTTGGCTATGGGATATCCGGTCCGGCAATGTTTCGTGCAATCGATCCATGGCGCGGATGTTCGGAATGTCCGACAGCCGAAATATCCAGGCGAAGGACATTTTCGCAGCCATTCATCAGGAGGATCGTGCCGGGACGCTCGCCAAGCTGCGTGCCGCAATGGCTGCGGACGAGGAATATGACGGAACCTTCCGGGTGGCGTCCAGCGGACGCTGGCTGCTGGGGCGCGGGCGTGTGCATGAGCGGGATTCATCCGGCAAGCCGACCCTGTTCCTCGGCATCAATATCGATGTGACGGAAGAGCATAGCTCGACCCAGCGCACCCGACTTCTGCTGCGTGAGCTCAATCACCGGGTGAAGAACACACTGGCAATGCTGCAGTCTCTTGCGCGCCAGACATTGCGACAGACCAGCGATCCGCAGCAGTTCATGACCGCCTTTGCCGGACGCCTGCAGGCGATTTCCGAAGCGCACGGCCTTCTGTCCGACCATGAATGGGGCGCGATCCGCCTCTCGGCGCTGCTTGCCAAGCAGTTGGCGCCGCATGTGCGAGATTATGAAAAGCAGATCGAGATCCACAAGGATGAGATTTTGCTGGGTCCGGATCAGGCCGTTGGCCTCGGGCTCGTTCTGCACGAACTGGCGACCAATGCCGCCAAATACGGCTCGCTATCCGTCCCGCGCGGCAAGGTCGTTCTGACAGCGCGCGGGCTTGAGGAGGATGGTGGTCGCGTTCTGCATATGACCTGGACGGAGGTCGGTGGCCCGCCGGTCGAGGAGCCTGGACGGCGCGGTTTCGGTTCGATCCTGATCGAGCGCAGTCTCGACAAGGTCATGGGAAGTTCCGTCAAGGTCGAATACCTGCCGGCCGGTTTGACGGCCATCGTCCGCCTACCCCTCTGACAAGTGCCTATCGTCAGGAAGGGTCGTTGTCAGAGGGCTTGCGCATGAGGCCCAACGTGGCGCCCACGCCAACGGCGATGGCGGCGGCCAGAAGCGGTTGCTTGCGAAAAAGCGTAAGGGCTGCTGCAACAGCAAGGGTTGTCTGCGTCTGAGATTGGCGGCGCTTTTCCTCGGCGATGCGCCGGTCCCTGGCGTTCAGTGTATACATGATGCCGATGATGACCAAGCCGATAACGAGGGAAATCATCCCAAGGGTGATCGCGGCAATCAAGGGCGTATAGAGGTTGCTGAGATAGATCGAACCTGCCACCAAGGCAAAGACATAGGCCGTGGCGATGAAGAGAGAAGCTGCAATCCACATGGCGCCGTTACGCTTGTAGCGCGACACCTTGCGGCTGACATCCGTCACCAAAAGACCCGAAAGCATGGCGACCAAAGGGTTCATCATTTTCTCCAGACGAGGGCGCTTGTACAGAACCGGCCGGCAAGACTGTTTTGCCGACCGTTTACCGGTATGGATGATGCCGGTCTCGACGAAACTAACTGCGAATAAGCGCCGCGACAAGAAGCCCGAGTGCGGCTGCCGCGCCGAGGGTAGCGACAGGGTGCTGGCGCACGGTATGGCGCACCTGTTTTTCCGTGCTGGCATAACGGCCGCGAAGTTCCGCAAACAACTGCTCGCCGTTTGCGATCAGGTCGTGCAAGCCTGCTTCGGCAGTGTCGCGAACATCATGGGCACGCGAGCGGACTTCCTTGGATGCACCGGAAGCTCTGGCTCTGGCGTCCTTGGCCGTATCGGCACCAATCTGCGACAGGACCTTCGCCAGCGAAGCGATCTCGTCGCGCAATTCGCTGACCTGATCTTCGAGCGGGGTCTCGAGGACGCGCTTTCTTGCGCTGGAACCAGAGAAGAGACCGTTGGCCATGGGAAAGCTCCTTCGTGCGATGGACACGGTTCAACCGGCCCGATGTGCAGCAGTACCGGCTGGTGTATTGATCACCCACCGGCGGTTCGTCACATCAACGCGCCAAGCCGCATTTTGTTCCGGTGCGAAGGGCGCCTTAGCCTGAGGCCGTGTGGGGCAGAACGAAGGGTATATTGCCGGTCGGCGTCACATTGACCCGCATGGGGCAGCCGAAAACCGTTTCCATGATCTCGTCTGTCATCACCGCGTTGGGATGTCCTGCTGCCGCGACACGTCCGGCCTTGATCATCACCATGCGATCCGCAAACATCGCCGTCAGATTGAGATCATGCATGATGGCAATGACGCCACCACCGCGTGCGCAAAAATCCTGCGCCAGCCGCATGATGGTCAACTGGTGGCGGATGTCGAGGCTCGAGACCGGCTCGTCGAGAAGCAGGAAAGACGGCTCGCCGTGCTGCAACGGATCCCAGATCTGGCAGAGCGCGCGGGCCAACTGGACGCGCTGCTGTTCGCCGCCCGAAAGCTCCTGGTAGAAACGGCCGGCAAAGCCCGAAAGATCGACCGCATCGAGCGCGTCTTTCGCGATCCGGTCGGTTTCACCGGCATCGCCTCTCGCGCCGACCGACAGGCCCATGCGGACGATTTCGCGCACGGTGAAGGGGAAGGAGATGACCGTGGACTGCGGCAGGACGGCGCGTTTCAGCGCAAGCTCCCACGGCTTCAGCGTGGAAATGTCATGCTCGTTGATGCTGACGGTGCCGCCATAGGACAATTCGCCGGCGATGGCCTTGAGGCTGGTGGTCTTGCCGGAGCCGTTCGGCCCGACAATGGCCGTCAGCTGGCCGGCCGGGGCTTCGATATCGACGCCCTGCAGAACCGGCTTGCCGGAGAGTTTGACGGTCAGGTTTTTTGCCTTGATCATGTCTAAAGCCCCATATGGGAGCGCCCGCGCAGCAGGATCCACAGGAAGAAGGGGGCGCCGACGAAGGCGGTGATGATGCCGATCGGCAGTTCCGCCGGTGGCACGATGGTGCGGGCGATCATGTCTGCGAAGATCAGCAGCGTGCCGCCGAGCAGGGCGGATGCCGGCAGCAGATAGCGGTGATCCGGGCCGATCATGAGCCGCAGGACATGCGGTACGACAATGCCGACAAAGCCGATGCCGCCACTGACCGCGACCGATGCGCCGGTGAGGGCAGCGACGCTGACAATGGCGATATTCTTCAGTCGCTGCACTGGAACGCCCATGTGGAAGGCGGTGGCTTCACCCAGCGTCAGTGCGTTTAACCCGCGCGCGAGGAAGGGCACGACGGCAAGGGCTGCGGCAATGATCGGTCCAGCCGACAGGATCTTCGTCCAGTTGGCGCCAGCCAGCGAGCCGAGGCCCCAGAAAGTCAGGTCGCGCAACTGCTTGTCATCGGCGATGAAGATGAGGACACCGGTGACGGCATTGGCAAGGGCGGCGAGCGCAATGCCGGCGAGCAGCATGGTCGCGACGGAGGTCTGGCCGCTGCGTGTGGCGATCCGGTAGAGCAGCAAGGTCGTGAGAAGACAGCCGAGGAATGCGGCCACCGGCAGCGCGTAGAAACCGAAGACGGCAAAAAGCGCGCCGAACAGCGAACTGCCGAGCACGATCGTCAGCACGGCACCGAGGCTGGCGCCGGATGAAATGCCGACAAGGGCCGGATCGGCCAGCGGATTGCGGAACAGGCCCTGCATGATCGTGCCGGAGACGGCAAGCGACGCGCCGACGAGCAGACCCATGACGGCGCGGGGCAGGCGGATATCGAGAATGATGATGCGATCGCGGGCGCTCAATGCCTGTTCCGCACCTTCCACACCGAGAAGCCATTGCAGGACATTGCCCAACGACGCGTTTGCTGCACCAGTCATGATCGAGGCTGCGAACATGGCGAAGGCGATGAAGACGAGCGCAACAATCAGAAGCCGGGCCAGCCGCGAACGATCGCCCGTCTGCCAATCGGACATCAGGCGGGAGACAAACGAGAGGTGCTGGCCATCATGCACTGCCATTTCACTGCGAGGCATTCGCTTTTCCGTAAACGGCCGCGTTCAGGTCGCGTACCATGCTTGCCGTACGAGGACCGAAGCCAAGCAGATGCAGGCCGTCCATGCGGATGACGGATTTGGTCTTGGCCGCCGGAGTGAGCGCCAGCGCGGGATAGGCGAACAGTTCGTCATCGCTCATCGCATGGCCGCCGCCGCGGGTCATCATCAAGACGACATCGGGCTTGGCTTCGATGATGGCTTCATCCGTCAGCGGCTTGTAGCCCGGGAAAGAACCGGTTGCATTGACGGCGCCGGACAGTGCGATGATGCCGTCTGCCGCCGTGTGGGCGCCGGCAGCCATGATCTTGCCACCCTGGGCGCTGAGGACGAAGAGAACCCGCTTGCGCTCGGTTTCCGGGCGTTTGGCGGCATCGGCTACAGCTGCATCGAGATCGGCCTTCACGGTGTCTGACAGCGCTGCCGCCTTGTCGGGAACGCCGAGGAAATCACCGACCGTCTTGATCTTTTGCAGGATGCCGTCGCGATTGTATGTGTCCGGAACGGTCTGGAAGGGAATCTTCGCTTCTTTGAGAACGTTCAGCGTTTCCGGCGGGCCGCTGCCGTCGATGGCGATGATCGCTGTCGGGTTGATGCCCATCACGCCTTCCGGCGACAATTGCCGCATGTAGCCGACATCCGGCAGTTTCATGGCTGCTTCCGGATAGACGCTGGTGGAATCGCGGCCGACGAGGCGGTTTTCCTCTCCGAGGGCATAGATGATTTCGGTGACGGCGCCGCCGACCGAGACCAGGCGCGACGTGTCTGCCTTCTGCATGTCCTGCGCCACGGCGGCGCGGACGAAGGACGGGCCATCCGGCAACGTGACCGGCAGGACGAACGGTGCGGATACGGCAAACAGCGCCAAGGCCAGTTCCCAGGAGCGGAGCCGGCGGAAGTCATGGGACGTTTTCATGGTCGGGTCCTTCAGGCTGCCGCGGTGATATCGAGCCGGGCGAGATTTTCCATGATGGTGCGCCAGTCGTCACGCTCGGCATTCCCTTCCTTGCGCTTGCCGAAGAACTGCACAACCATTTCGCCCTTGGCATCCAGCGCTTCCAGTGATGTCACATGGCCGTCGGTTGTCGGCTTGCGAACGGCCCAGACCTCGGCAAGATGGTCGGTGCGCAGGTGCATGTGGAAGGTCGGATCCATGACGTTCAGCCACGGCCCCATGGTCTGGATGTTGGCGACCGGACCGGAGTGGATCTGAATAACGCCGTGATTGCCGATGAAGCACATGATCGGCAGACCGACCTTGGCCGATTCCCGCATCATGTCTTCGACTGCGCTCGGCTGAAGTTTCCAGGCGAAATCCTCGCCGATGGCTTCCAGCGCCTGGCGGCGTTCGAGCTTGAGCTTGCGCAGCAGTACGTGGAACTGATGGGTGTCCGTCATCCTGCTCCACTCGTCGCGCAGGACGGCGACATCGACCGACGCGCTTTCGCCTTCGGAAATGCTTTCGACGGCTGCAACGGCGGCAAACTCCTGCGACTGGTCTTCCAGGCGGAAGGCTTCGACGATGCTGTTATAGGCATCGAGGTTGGAAGCGGCGCGCAGATGTATCTTGTGGACGGCAGTACCCTGCTTGTCGAAGAACTGCAGGCTGCGGCGAACGTCATCACCGTCGGTCTTCGTTACGGCAAAGCCATGCGCCCAGGCGCCGGGGAAAATGCGCAGGTCGATGTTTTCGCCCAGCACGATCGAGGCATGCTTGCCGGGCGTGATATTTTCGAACACGCCGATCTTCTCGTGCACGGCGCTCTCGTTGCGGGTCAGGGCCATGACTTCGCCGAGTTCGGCGGCGCGTTCCAGAAAGCGGTTGGCATCGCCATCGATGCGGATGGCCGTCAGCCCACATTCGGCGGCGACGAGAGCGGCTTCCGAAATATCCAGTTGCGCGGCGATATCGCGCTCGCGCAGCTTCGGGTTTGCCGCGCGGTAGGCGCGGATCTCGGCGGGTGTCGGGGACGTCTGGGTCATGTCTAGGCCTATTTGTTCAGAATAAGTTTGCCCTGGCGGGTAATTTTCATCCGGTAGATGGCGCCATCGTGCGAAATCAGAATTTCGTTGTCGCCACGAAAGAGTTCCCGGCTTTCGATCGTGCGGTGCGTCTGGTTGACCGGCGCGGGAACGGCCGGAGCAGCATCTTGGTCATTCGGTGTCACAGGTTTCTGGTCCTGATCCGGCGGCCGAAAACAGGGGATCGATCCCCTTTTGCGGTCGGGTCATTGCGATTAGTATCTTGACTTCATTACTCACCTTTTATTATGGACGCAATACAGGATTTTTAGAGTCAAGTTAATTGGCTGTGACGCGGTTGCGGCGATCCCAGGGCACGCTCCCCGAGCCTCGGATCGGTTACTTCAGGGATAGGTGGATCATGATGAAATTCGTTCGACTGTTGCCTCTGGCGCTGGCTTCCATCCTCACGTCCGGAGTAGGCGCTTTCGCTCAGGATGCGAGCGGAAACCTGACGGTCGAGATCAATGAACTGGCACCCTCCGAAAAAGGCTGCAAGCTCACCTTCGTTGCCGGTAACGGCCTTGCGCAGAAACTGACCAAGGTCTCCTTCGAATTCGTCCTGTTCGATGAAAAAGGCCTGGTCGAGCGCATGGCCGTTCTGGATTTCCGCGATCTGCCGGCGGGCAAGACCAAGGTTCGCCAGTTCGATCTTCCCGGCACCAAGTGTGAGTCGGTGAAGAGCCTGCTGATCAATGATGCACCGGTCTGCACCGGGGAAGGCGTCGCCAAGGATGCCTGCATGAAGGTCTTGAAGACCGGATCGAAGTCGTCTGTCGAATTGAAGGGCTGATGCGGCTTTCGCATCGGTATCTGGAATGAACAATACGATCAAATGGACCGGGGCCATTGTCCTCTCGCTGCTGGCGCATGCGGGAGCGACACGGCTGTTTGAGCCAAGCGAAAAACCGCCTGAATTGGCCATGGTCGAAGGCGGCGAGGAAATGGAAGTCGCTGTCCTCGGCAATGCGTTCGAGGAGACGATCCTTGCCGGCGATCCGGAACAGGAGATCGAACCGGATGAAATCCAGCCGGAAGAAGTGCAGCCGGAACCTGTCGAGGTAGCCGAAGTTCCGCCCATACAGTCGGAGATCACGTCGGAGACGCCGACGGATATCATTCCGACCGAGGCCGATGTCGTCCTTCCGGCGGACGAAATGCCACCCGTCGCGGCAGAACAGCCGGAGATCACGGCCACGGTCGCGCCGGCCGAAACCGTCATTCCGGAGGAAAAGCCGGAGCCGGAAGAGATCAAGCCGGAGCTGGAAGAGATCAAGCCGGAACCGGAAAAGAAACCGGAGCCGAAAAAGGAAAAGCCCGAAAAGGAAAAGCCCCAGAAGAAGCCGGTCAAGAAGAGGGCGGGCAACAAGGGGGACAAGGCGGAGGCGGCCAAGCAGGGGCAGACCGATGGGGTCGAGAATGCTGTCGCTAGTTCCAATTCAGGGAAAAAAGGCAAGGCATCCCAAGCCTTGGGCAACGCTGCCGAGAGCAATTACAAGGGTAAGGTCCGCTCGAAGGTACAGCGCCACTTCAAATACCCGAAGTCGGCCGACAGGGCGGGCGTGAAGGGTACGGTGACGGTGAGCTTTGTCGTGTCGGCGAGTGGTGGGGTTAGCGGCGTTCGGATCGTCAAGGGTTCCGGATCGCCTGTTCTCGATGAAGCGGCGATGAATGCCGTGCGCAGGGCCGAACCGTTGCCGAAGATTCCCGAAGGCGCAAATCGCAGCAGTTGGCCCTTTGTCTTGCCGCTGCAGTTCGGCCGTTAATCCTGAAGAGTTGACGGCGAACGCCGTCAACCGAGCGGATGGTCAGGGCCCTAAAAAACATGACAAAAACATTCACCTTTATACTTTACTCTTTTTATCAAGTTAAATAGGGTGCCGTCACGATCAGCAAACCGGGCGATTCCGGAAACGAGCGGAGAGTGACATGGGCGACAGACGGAACCAGCTGAAGCCGAAGCAGAGTAAATCAAAGGGCGGCGATCGCGATGGCGTTCAAGCCAGTGCGCAGCCTGCAAACAAGCTGGAGGGGCGCAGCTTCCTCTATGTCGGCGGCCGCGATTGCCAGGTGGCGCATCTGCGCCAGATCGCCAGCTCCCATGGCGCAGAACTCATCCATCACGATGGCGGCCTGCGCGAGGCGGTCTCGCGTATCGACAACATCCTGCCCTCCGTCGACTGCGTCTTCTGCCCCATCGACTGTATCAGCCATGACGCATGTTTGCGGGTGAAGACCGGTTGCAAGAAGTGGGGCAAGGCCTTCGTGCCCTTGCGCAACGGCAGCAAGTCCAGCCTCGAGCGCGCCTTCCTGGATTTGAAGACCAGCCGCAACAGCGCAAGCTGAGCAATTTACACAGACAGCTTTCCGGGCGCCTGATGCCCGGTTCTTTGGAGAAGAAGATGATGAGCAATGAGCGTCCCGATCAGTTCATGATGATCGGACTGCATAAGCTGGCCTCGCAATTCGGCGATGGTCTGGTTCCGGAATTGTACGAGCTTCTCTCGAACCGGGCGCGCATAATTGAAGAAAATCCGAATGTCACGGAGTTTCCGGCCCGGCAGTCGCGTCCGTCGGCACGCCCGCCGCTGGGGCTTGCGCCGGAGCCGCAGGACAATATCCTGTCATTCCCGACCGCAGCCGCCGTCGCGGCACCCAACAAGGGCCGGGCTTGAGGATATCAGCATGTATTTCGCCATGAACAGGTTCCGGATCGCGATCGGCTACGAAGCTGCGTTCGAGGATGTCTGGAAGAACCGGGATTCCAGCCTCGCCGAGGTTCCGGGCTTTCGCGAGTTTCGCCTGTTGCGGGGCGATACGGTGGCTGATGAGGGCTATACGCTGTTCGTCTCCAGCTCGATCTGGGACAGCCGCGAAGCCTTTTCCGACTGGACCAAGTCGGAGAATTTCCGCGCCGCCCATAAAAGCGCCGCCGACAATCGGGCCATGTATCTCGGGCCACCGAAGTTCGAGGGTTTTTCGGTCGTCGAGGGGGCTTAGGCGTCGTTACGCCTGAAAAAGGCGCCGGCCGTCACTGCAAGCCAGCCGGCCATCATCAGGACACCGCCCGTCGGAGCCGACATCGGGAAAAGTCCGTGCCCGAGGAAATGGCGAACCGTCAGATCAGCGGCAAAAAGGGCCGTGCCGACTGACAGGAGCAGGGCGGCAAGCGGTGCCGTCCGCAGAGACGCCCAACCGGCATAGAGCGCGATCAGGGCAGGGGCGTGGGCCAGGCACATGGCCGAGGCTCCGCCCAGTAGCCTCGGGTCTGCGCCATGCGAGGCTGCCGCCGCGCTGGCGACGCCATAGACGCCCATCAGGCCGGCAATGAAAAGGATTGCCGGTCGCAACTGCCCGTTTTGCATGGTGTCTATTCGTCCCTGTTCTGCATGTGATGGGCGAGCCGCGTCACGGGCTCGAGGATGATGGCCCGCAATTGCGGATGGGCGACGGTCTCTTCCAGAGCCCTGGAGAAGCACAGGAGCCATTCGTCGCGTTCCACCGCTCCGATCGATGCGCCGAAATGGCGGCTTCTCAAGCGGGGATGGCCGCGCTTGTCGGTATAGAGCGGCGGGCCGCCGAGCCAGCCGGTCAGATATTCATAGAACTTCTCTTCGCTGCCGGAGAGATCGGCGGGGTGAACCGCGCGACACCGAGCGGCTTCCGGCAGCGTGTCCATCAGTTCGTAAAAACGATGCGTCAGCGCGCGCACGGTGTCGGCGCCACCGATGGCATTGTAGAGGGTTTCGGTCTGCGCATCCGTCATCATCGTGTTCCAGATTTGTGTTTCTTTTATCGTGACCTGCCGCGCCAATTCAATGGTTTTGCGCCCCAAAATGAGGTTGCGGCGATTGACCGCGCCAATTGGCAGAATCGGAAAATTGCTTGACAAACCGTCCAGACGGTATCTTTATGGGATATGTCTATCGCGCACCACAGAAAAAAGCAGCCCGAACTCGTCCGCCAGCAGTTGCTGGAGGTCGCTGCACGCCTGTCGCTGGAGCAGGGCGCTGCCGGCGTCACGCTGGATGCCGTGTCGCAGGCAGCCGGTGTGAGCAAGGGCGGTCTGCTGCATCATTTTCCCAACAAGATGGCTCTGCTCGATGGACTGTTCGATGACCTGACCGGCAAGCTCGACCGGATGATCGAAGAGGAAATGCTGAACGACCCGATCGCACACGGCCGCTTCACTCGCGCCTATCTCTCCTGCGTGTTCCAGATGCAGGACGAGGCGGATGTGCAGGGCTGGCAGGTTCTGACCATCGCGCTTCTGTCGGAGCCGCAATTGCGGGCGCGTTGGAAGCTGTGGGTCTCGGATCGGGCGGATGCGTTCGTCGGAACGGATTCCTCGGCCGGCTGCCTTCTGGCAAGGTTTGCTGCCGATGGCCTGTGGCTCGCGGATATCCTCAAGAGTCACGACGTCGATCAGCAGACTCGGCAGGCAATGCGCACCCATCTCATCGCCCTTTCCCAGCAATAACAGTTTCCGGAGCCCAAGATGAACCCCACCATGCTCTACGGCGTGCTCGTGATCGCCATCATCTTCGAGGTGCTGGGAACCTCCGCCATGCAGGCTGCCCAGCATTTCACCAAGCTGGTGCCGACGCTGATCATGGTGGTCTGCTATGCGATCGCCTTCTATTTCCTGTCCTATACGCTGAAGGCTATTCCCGTCGGGATCGCCTATGCCGTCTGGAGCGGCCTCGGCATCGTGCTGATTTCGCTCGTGGGCTATTTCGGCTTTGGCCAGAAGCTCGATTTCGCAGCCATTGTCGGCCTCGGGCTGATCATTGCCGGGGTTGTCGTGCTCAACGTCTTCTCTAAATCCAGCTTTCACTAATCAATCCGGAGCGATGGATTTCCGCTTGCAAAAGCAGACGGCGGATTCTATCGCTTCAAATTGAAAGCGGTTTCAAATCAATCGGATCCCAAGTCGATGGAAAGAGGAGAAAGGTTGACCATGACCATCAAAGCGGTTGTCTGGGGTGAGAATATTCACGAACAGACCAACGAGATCGTCCGGAGCATTTACCCGAACGGCATGCACAACACGATTGCCGCGGCCCTGAACACGGACCCGGCGATCGAAGCGACGGCGGCGACGCTGCAGGAGCCTGAGCATGGCCTGAGCGTCGAGCGCCTGGCCAAGACGGATGTGCTTTTGTGGTGGGGACACAAGGATCATGGCGCGGTGTCCGACGAGATCGTCGAGCGTGTTGCAAAGCGCGTCTGGGAAGGCATGGGTCTGATCGTGCTGCATTCCGGACATTTCTCCAAGCCGTTCAAGCGGCTGATGGGAACGCCATGCGCGCTGAAATGGCGGGAGGCCGGCGAGCGCGAGCGGCTGTGGGTCATCAACCCGCGCCATCCGATCGCCGAGGGGCTCGACGAGAACTTCGTGCTCGAGAACGAGGAAATGTACGGCGAGCAGTTCTCCGTGCCAGAGCCGTTGGAAACCGTGTTCATCTCCTGGTTCGCCGGCGGCGAAGTGTTCCGCTCGGGCCTGACCTGGCGCCGCGGTGCCGGCAATATCTTCTATTTCCGCCCGGGCCACGAGACCTACCCGACCTATCACGACGCCAATGTCCACAAGGTCCTGCGCAACTCGGTGAAGTGGGCCTATAACCCGCAGGGCAGCTACACTCCGATCCATGATGCGCCGAACGTGCCGGTCGAAAAGGCGCTCGAGCCGATCGTCGAACGCGGCCCGCGCCTGCACCAGGCCGGCGAAGAAGGATACAAGTGATGCAGACCGTTCGTCTCCTGATCCTCGGCACCGGCGGTATGGCCAATACCCATGCCATGAACTTTGCCACCATTCCCGGCGTCGAACTGGTTGCTGCCGTCGATGTCGATCTGGTGCGCGTGCAGGCCTTTGCCGCGCGTCACAAGATCGAAAAGACCTTCACCTCGCTCGATGAGGCTATCGCGTGGGGCGGGTTCGATGCGGTCACCAACGTGACGCCGGACAAGATCCACTATCCGACGACGCTGAAGCTTCTCGCCGCCGGCAAGCATGTGCTCTGCGAAAAGCCGCTGGCCGAGGACTATGCCAAGGCCGACGAAATGGCGACCGCAGCGGAGAAATCCGGCCTGGTCACCATGGTCAACCTGACCTATCGCAATGTCGCGGAAATCCAGAAGGCGCGGCAGATGGTTCTGGCCGGCGAGATCGGCAAGGTCCGCCATATCGAGGCGTCCTATCTGCAGAGCTGGCTGGTTTCCAAGGCTTGGGGCGACTGGTCCACGGAATCGCAATGGCTGTGGCGTCTGTCCACCAAGCACGGCTCCAACGGCGTGCTCGGCGATGTCGGCATCCATATCCTGGATTTCGCCGGGTATGGCGCCGCGACCGATGTCGATCACGTCTTCGCCCGCCTCAAAACCTTCGACAAGGCGCCGGGCAACAAGATCGGCGAGTACGATCTCGACGCCAATGACAGCTTCACGATGACGGCGGAGTTTGCCAATGGCGCCATGGGCGTCGTTCATGCCAGCCGCTGGGCTGTCGGTCACCTCAACGAACTGCGCTTGCGCATGCATGGCGACAAAGGGGCGATCGAGGTCATCCATACGCCGGATGGATCGACTCTTCGGGCTTGCCTTGGCGAAGATATCGAGAAAGGTATCTGGAAGGATATCGACGCCGGAACGGTGCTGACCAACTACCAGCGCTTCATCGATGCGGTGCGCGCCGGCAAGACGGCCGAGCCGGGCTTCCGGCACGCGGCCGACCTGCAGAAGGTTCTTGACCTCGCCATGCTGACGGAGAAGGAGCGCCGCGAATTGGCGGTTTAACTTCTCTTCACCGCAGCCGTCGAATTGCGGATGACGAGTTCCACCGGCCAGACCTCGCGCAGCGTGTCGGCCGGTGTTCCCTGCAGAAGCTCCAGCACCATTTCCCCGATCCGCGCGCCCGCCGCGCGGATCGATGACCGCGTGGTCGACAGTGTCGGCACCAGATGGTCCGGGCTGATATAGGGGAAGACGTCGTCATGGGCGATCAGCGAGATATCCTCGCCGACCTTCATGCCGGCAATGCGGATCGCCCGCATGGCGCCCAGCGCTGACATCATCGACCCCGCCACCACGGCCGTCGGTTTGTCTTCCAGCTTCAGAAAACCCTGCATCAGGCGGAAGCCCATTTCATCGGTGAACTCGCCATGGCCGGCGAGCGCCGGGTCGATTGCGACGCCGCGCTCGGTGAGGGCCGTCTGGTAGCCTTCCTGACGGTGTTCGGCGAAAATGCGGCCGCGATAGCCGTTGAGGAAGGCGATGCGGCGATGGCCGAG
Source organism: Rhizobium sp. Leaf453 (assembly GCF_001425605.1). GTDB lineage: Bacteria > Pseudomonadota > Alphaproteobacteria > Rhizobiales > Rhizobiaceae > Pararhizobium. Next base: position 24,874 of record NZ_LMRG01000030.1, read on the forward strand.
GTCGAGCAGATGGCTGGTCGCCTGGCGCACCGCGCCGTAATTGTCGATGTCCAGCCAGCCGAAATTGCCATCGGTATTGGTTCGTCCATGGACGATGAAGGGCAGGCGGAGCGAATTGAGCAGCGCGATGCGCGGATCGTCGAGAAAGGGCGAGTGCAGGATGACGGCATCGACGCGCTTGCTGGCGGCGAGCCGGCGGTAGGTCGCAAGCTCGGCCTCCTGCGAATCGACGGTGGAGACGAGGATGTCGATCTCTTCCTGCTGCAGCCGTCCGCCAAGTCCACCCATGAACTCGCTGGTATGCGGCCCGAATTCGCCGCCGCCTTTCAAGACGATACCAATGGCGCCGACACGTCCGGTGGCAAGGCCGAGCGCACTGGTGTTCGGCCGGTATCCGTATTCCAGCGCAGCTTTCAGCACGCGTTCACGCGTTGCCTGCTTGACCTCCGGATATCCGCTCAAGGCACGGCTGACCGTCGTCTGTGATAGCTCGAGCCGGTTTGCGAACTCCTTGAGGTTCATCTGGAATATCCTGTTCTCTGCCGTCTCAGTTTAAGCTGCTTTACGGCCGGATCAAAGGGGCAATGCCGGGCAGGCCGTCGCGGATCCGGCTGGAGAAGTCCGGCGCCGTATCGGCAGCCTGCGCCCGACCGCTTATCGCGCCGCCATCCCGCAATTCATTGAGCGTGAAGCCCGGCATCAAGCCGTTGAGGTCGGCGATGGCGGCGGGCAGGGTGGACGCGATCCAGAGCCGGTAATCAAACGGCACGTCGGGCGCGATCCGGCTGACGAGTTCGGTGGTGATGCCGGTGTGGTCGGTCGTCAGCGTGTTGTAGAAACGCGGTGTCTCGGTGAGGCTGTTGACTTCATCGACATAGGCCATGAAGAGGGAGCGCATGGCGGGTTTCGGCATGTTGATGCGATAGAGGCGAACGGTCTGCCCCTGGATTTTGGTGCGCAGGCGGATGCTGTCGCGCTCATCAACAGCGATGATGGCGGCTTCATATTGCTTGAAGAGACCGCCAAGTTCTGAAGCACTTTCGTTTTTATCCCTGCGGATTTCTTTCGAGAATGTGACGTAGGTTGCGTTCTCGAAGCCGAACGAGATCAGCGGATGAGCGATCGCGGGCAGGGCCGCCTCCGGCAGGATCAAGTCAATAGAGGTCAGCTTGTCGAGATCATAGGTGCGCGTTTCCCAGCGTGGCGTGTAGTCCGTTGCCGTGCGCCAGTCGAAATTCCGCACATTGGCGAGGGTGACTTCCGAACCGTTGACGACGGCGGCCGTTGTCCGGGCCGCCTCGTCCGCCCAGTCACGGCTGTTGCTGGCCGGAATGCCGTCCCACCAGAAGAGCAGCGCTGCCATCATGGCGGGATAGGCGAGGACGATGACCCGCGACCTGCGGCGGATGTAGATGAGCAGGGCAGCCAGCGACAAGACCGCCCACAGCGCCGCCGCGATTGCGCGCAGCCAGAGGGCGGCGGGAAACTGGTAAAAGAGGGCGAGTGCACCCCAGATGCCGAAGCCGAGAATGACCAGCATGGAAAGCGCGCGCAGCAGGCTTCCAAGGAGATGGACACGCTCGCGCGGTTGCTGGTCGTTCGTCATGCTGGGTGTCCTCGCGTCGTTTCCGCCCTGCTTTGGCAGATTTAGCTTGGGCTGACATCCGCTTTTTCAGCGAAAGATGAATTTCGACTGTCATGGTCGCGTGCATCCGGCGCGGCCATCGCGCTTTGGGCGAACCGGCAAGTCGTTGTTCCCTAGCCATTTTTCGCGACAAGGAATTTCGTCACGACCGCATTGTTATTCGTCATACGATTGAATAGCATCGCATTCTTGACCATCCGGACAAAATTGGGCGCAGGCCCGAAAGCACATCAGGCAGGGCAGAATTTGACGATGCAGGCGGTTTTCGACGGGCACAACGATGTGTTGCTGCGGCTCTGGAGCAACGCGAAGAACGGTGCCGATCCCGTCCGTGAATTTTCCGAAGGAACGACGGAAGGTCACATTGACGGCCCGCGCGCCAAAAAGGGTGGGCTCGCTGGAGGCCTTTCGGCGATCTACATTCCCTCCGATCATCTCGTGCTGAAGACGCCGGATGAAAACGGCCATTACGCCACACCGCTGTCGGAGCCGCTGGAGCGCCAGCCGTCCCTCGATATCGCGCTGGAATTTGCCGCGATCGCGCTGAGGCTCGATCGGGCCGGTGCCTGGAAACTCTGCCGCTCGACCGCCGATATCCGGGCCGCGATCGCAGAGGGCATTTTCGCCTCCGTCCTGCATATGGAAGGGTGCGAGGCGATCGGTGCCGATCTTGCCGCGCTCGAAACCTTTTATGCTGCCGGCTTGCGGTCGCTCGGCCCGGTCTGGAGCCGCAACAATATCTTTGGCCACGGCGTGCCGTTTGCATTCCCGATGGACCCCGACACGGGGCCGGGGCTGACAGACGCCGGGTTCGAACTGGTCAGGCAGTGCAACCGCCTCGGCATCCTGATCGATCTCGCCCACATCACCGAGAAGGGTTTCTGGGACGTGGCGAAAACCTCCGACCAGCCTCTGATCGCCAGCCATTCCAACGCCCATTCGCTGACCACCGTCGCCCGCAACCTGACGGACCGGCAGATGGATGCCATCCGCGACACGAAGGGACTGGCCGGCCTCAATTACGCGACCACCATGCTGCGACCCGATGGGCTGGAGAATGCGCGGACGCCGCTCTCCGATATGGTGCGGCATGTCGATTACATGGTCGAGCGCATGGGCATCGACTGCGTAGCGCTCGGATCCGACTTTGACGGGGCGACCATTCCGGAAGAGATCACCGATGCGGCAGGCAACCAGAACCTAATTGCCGCCCTGCGGGACGCCGGATATGGTGACGCGGAACTCACTAAAATATGCCGGGAAAACTGGCTGCGCGTTTTGGCTCAAGCCTGGCACGAACCGGCTTGAGCTGAAAATAACGGCCCAAAACGGGCTCAAAAAAGGGAACGGAACGATGATGCATTCACTGAACAAGCATGTCCGAATGTTGACTGCAGGCGCCGCCATGTCGCTGATCCTGATGGCGGGCGCACCGGCTTTCGCCGAAACGCCGGCCGATACGCTGGTCGAGGGTTTCGCGATCGACGACATCATCACCATGGATCCGGGCGAAGCCTTCGAGCTTTCGACGGCCGAAGTGACGTCGAACACCTACAGCTATCTCGTTCGCCTCGACCTTAACGACACGTCCAAGATCGTCGGCGACCTCGCCGAAAGCTGGACCGTTTCGGATGACGGCCTGACCTATACGTTCAAGCTGAAGCCCGACCTTAAATTCGCCTCCGGCAATCCCGTGACGGCGGAAGACGTGGCCTATTCCTTCGAGCGTGTCATCAAGCTCGACAAGAGCCCGGCCTTCATCCTCAGCCAGTTCGGCCTGACCGGTGACAATGTTACCGAAAAGGCCAAGGCGACGGATGCATCCACCTTCACCTTCACGGTCGACAAGGCCTATGCGCCGAGCTTCGTGCTGAACTGCCTGACTGCAACGGTCGGCGCCGTCGTCGATAAGAAGCTCGTTCTGGAGCACGTAGCGACCGTCACGCCATCCGACGAATACAAATACGACAACGATTTCGGCAATGAATGGCTGAAGACCGGTTACGCCGGCTCGGGCGCCTTCAAGATGCGCGAATGGCGCGCCAACGAAGTCGTCGTGCTGGAGCGCAACGACAATTACTACGGCGAGAAGGTGCCGCTCGCCCGCGTTATCTATCGCCACATGAAGGAAAGCTCCGGCCAGCGCCTGGCGCTCGAAGCCGGTGATATTGATGTTGCCCGCAACCTGGAGCCCGGCGATCTCGACGCCGTCACCAAGAACGCCGATCTCGCGACGACTGCAGCGCCGAAGGGTACGGTCTATTATTTCAGCCTCAACCAGAAGAACCCGAACCTCGCCAAGCCCGAAGTCGCGGAAGCCTTCAAGTATCTCGTGGACTATGATGCGATCGGCTCGACGCTGATCAAGGGCATCGGCGATATCCACCAGACCTTCCTGCCGAAGGGCGTTCTGGGCGAACTGGATGAAAACCCCTACAAGCTCGACGTCGCCAAGGCGAAGGAACTGCTGGCCAAGGCCGGCCTCGCTGACGGCTTCAGCGTGACCATGGACGTGCGCAACACGCAGCCGGTCACCGGCATCGCCGAATCCGTGCAGCAGACGCTGGCGCAGGCCAATATCAAGATGGAAATCATCCCCGGCGACGGCAAGCAGACGCTGACCAAATACCGCGCCCGCACGCATGACATCTATATCGGCCAGTGGGGCCAGGATTACTTCGATCCGAATTCCAATGCCGAAACCTTCACGGTGAACCCGGACAACTCCGACGAAGGCAAGAACAAGACGCTCGCCTGGCGCAACACCTGGGACGTTCCGAAGGAATGGACCGAGGAAAGCAAGGCGGCGCTTCTCGAAAAGGACGCCACCAAGCGTGCCGAGATGTACAAGGACCTGCAGAAGAAGGTGCTTGAAAAGAGCCCGTTCGTGATCGTCTTCCAGCAGACGGAAGTGGCCGGCTACAGCGCGAAACTGAAGGGCTTCAAGCTCGGCCCGAGCTTCGACACCAACTACGTCTTCACGGTCTCCAAGTAGCCGTTGGCAGGGATCCTCCGGTGACCCTTCCAGAAGCAACGCAATCGGCCGGGCGCAAACGCGCCCGCGCCAAAGGCACTGCGGCAACCATTCTCCGTTTTCTGATCGTGATCGTCACGACCTATCTCGGGCTGCTTGCCGTGACCTTCTTCATCGGTCGTGTGATTCCAATCGATCCGGTTCTCGCCATTCTGGGTGACCGGGCGCCGTCGCATGTCGTCGAGCGAACGCGCGAACTGATGGGCTTCAACAAGCCGCTCTATGTGCAGTTCTACATCTATGTCCGCGATGCGCTGACCGGCAATTTCGGCACGTCTGTGTTGACCACAAACCCGGTCATGACCGACATCCGCCGCGTCTTTCCGGCGACGCTGGAACTGGCGACCGTCGGCACGATCATCGGCAGTCTTTTCGGCGTGCCGCTTGGCGTGCTCGCCGCCGTCAAGCGGGGCTCGATTGCCGACCAGATCGTCCGCGTCGTCGGCCTTGTCGGTTATTCCGTGCCGATTTTCTGGCTGGCGCTGCTGTCGCTTCTGCTGTTCTACGCCAAACTGCGCTGGGTCGCATTCCCCGGACGCATCGATATCGTCTACGAATACAGCTTCACGCCGGTCACCGGCCTGTTCCTGCTGGATTCGCTGTGGCAGGGGCAATGGGACGTGTTCCGCGACGTCTTCCGTCACATCATCCTGCCGGCATCGCTGCTCGGCTATTTCTCGCTCGCCTATATCAGCCGCATGACCCGCAGCTTCATGCTGAACGAGTTGAGCCAAGAATACATCGTCGCCGCCCGTGCCAAGGGCCTGTCGGAAACGCGCATCATCTGGGGCCACGCGTTGCGCAATGCCGCTGTGCCGCTGGTGACCGTCATCGCGCTCTCCTATGCCGGCCTGCTTGAAGGCTCAGTGCTGACGGAGACGGTGTTCGCCTGGCCGGGGCTCGGGCTCTACATCACCAATTCGCTGCAGAATGCCGACATGAACGCGGTCCTCGGCGGGACGATCGTCATCGGCTCCGTCTTCATCGCCATCAACATCCTGTCCGATCTTCTGTATCGGACGCTTGACCCGAGGACGCGCGCACGATGAGTGATATCCCGTCCACAACCCTGACCCGCCGCCAGTGGCTGATGTCCGACCGGCCGCAATCGCGGCTGCAGGCCCGGCTCGGCCGCGCCTACATGACCTGGCAGCGCTTCTCGGCCAACAAGCTCGCCGTGGCGGGTCTCGGCATCATTCTCCTGCTCATCCTCATCGCCATTTTTGCCGATGTGCTGGCGCCGCATTCGCCCGTGATCGGCGATCTCGGCGGCGCGCGCCTGCTGCCGCCGGGCAGCGAGGGCTATCTGCTCGGCACCGACGACCAAGGCCGGGATATCCTGTCGCGCCTGCTGCATGGATCGCGCCTGACCCTGCTGGTCATCGTGCTGGTGGCGATCATCGCGGCGCCGATCGGCCTGCTGGTCGGTGCCGTCTCCGGTTATGCCGGCGGTTGGGTCGATGCTGTGCTGATGCGGATCACCGACATCTTCCTCGCCTTTCCGAAGCTCGTGCTGGCGCTGGCCTTTGTCGCCGCCATGGGACCGGGCATCCAGAACGCCATCATCGCCATCGCCATCACCTCCTGGCCGCCCTATGCGCGCATCGCCCGGGCAGAAACACTGACGGTGCGCAATTCCGATTATATCGCCGCCGTCCGCCTGATGGGCGCGTCTCCCTTCCGCATCGTCCTGCGCCATGTCATGCCGATGTGCGTCTCGTCGCTGATCGTGCGCGTCACGCTGGATATGGCCGGCATCATCCTGACGGCGGCTGGCCTCGGCTTCCTCGGGCTCGGCGCGCAGCCGCCGCTGCCGGAATGGGGCGCGATGATCGCGTCGGGGCGTCGCTTCATTCTCGATCAGTGGTGGGTCGCGACCATGCCCGGCATTGCCATCCTGATCGTCAGCCTCGGCTTCAACCTGCTCGGTGACGGGCTGCGCGATGCGCTCGATCCGCGGGAGAGCGGCCAATGAGCACGATGCTTGATGTCGACGATCTCCGCGTTTCCTTCCCGACCCGCACCGGGACGATCGAGGCGGTGCGCGGGGTGTCCTTCACGCTCGGCCGCGAGCGCCTGGGCATCGTCGGCGAAAGCGGATCGGGCAAATCGCAGACGGGCAGGGCGATCATGGGGCTGACGCCGTCGCACGCCCGGATTTCGGCCAAGACCCTGAATTTCGACGGGATCGACCTGTTGACCGCGCCGCAGAAGGTTCGGCGCAACTTGCGCGGCAGCCGTATCGCCATGATCCTGCAGGATCCGAAATATTCGCTCAATCCGGTCATGAGCATCGGCCGCCAGATCGTCGAGACGCTGCGCACGCATGAGACTGTCAGCAAGAGCGAGGCGCGCGACCGGGCGATCGCCATGCTGGAGGCCGTGCAGATCCGCGATGCCGCCCGCGTCTTCGATCTGCATCCGCATGAAGTGTCGGGTGGCATGGGGCAGCGGGCGATGATTGCGATGATGCTGATCGCGGGGCCTGAGCTGCTGATCGCGGATGAGCCGACCTCGGCGCTGGATGTGACGGTTCAACTCGAAGTCCTTGGCATTCTCGACAAGCTGGTGGCAGAGCGCGGCATGGGGCTGATCTTCATCTCGCACGACCTGCGCCTCGTCTCGTCCTTCTGCGACCGCGTCATCGTCATGTATGCCGGCCGGATCGTCGAGGAACTGGCCGCGTCCGAACTCGGCAACGCCAAGCATCCCTATACGCAAGGCCTGCTCAACTGCATGCCGGTGCTCGGCACCGACCGGCATCCGCTCCCCGTGCTCGACCGCAAACCGGAGTGGGCGCTATGACGGCAGGCGTTTCGGTCGAAAACCTCACGGTCGCCTATGACGATTTCCTGGCGCTCGATGACGTCAGTATCGAGGTCGCGGCGGGCGAATCCTACGGGCTGGTCGGCGAATCCGGATCGGGCAAATCGACCTTGCTACGGGCCATCGCCGGATTGTCCCCGGTCGCCGGAGGACGAATCCTGCTCGATGGCAAGCCGCTGGATATCCGGCATCGCGACAAGGCCTTCTATCGCAAGGTCCAGATGGTCTTTCAGGATCCCTACGGCTCGCTGCATCCGCGCCAGACAGTCGATCGTCTGTTGCAGGAGCCCTTGGCGATCCACGGCATTGCGGATTCCGAGCGGCGCATCCTGCGGGCGCTCGACGAGGTCGGCCTCGGCTCCTCCTTCCGCTTCCGCTATTCGCATCAGCTCTCCGGCGGCCAGCGCCAGCGTATCGCGATTGCCCGGGCGCTGATCATCGAACCGCAGGTCATGCTGCTCGACGAGCCGACCTCGGCGCTCGATGCATCGGTGCAGGCCGAAGTCCTCAACTTGCTCGAACAGGTCCGCCGTGACCGCAAGCTGACCTATATCATGGTCAGCCACGACCTCGGCGTCGTCACCCATATGTGCGAGCGGCTGGCGGTGATGAAGAACGGCAAGGTCGTCGAGCGGCTGTCGTCGGCCGATCTGGTGGAAGGGCGGCTGCGCGAGGACTACACGAAGAACCTGATGGTCGCGAGCAAGGGTTTCGTGCGCGCTGAAGCGTAGGCTCAGTATTATTTAAGTAATTTCTAATCAACAAGATCGGCGCACGCCGCTGGTTTTGCTCGACAAGCGCACAGCATTTACTTTCTTCGATCTTTATAATTTATGGATACTTCCCGAACCCGTCGGCGTTAAGGTATAGTCAACCATAACGGCAAGCAGGTTTTACGTGACAGTATGCGCCTGAATTTGGAAAAACTTGATCAGGCGTTGGATCGCTCTGTGGAAGCGGCTCTCGATCCGGCATTGTGGCCGGATGTTCTGGACAGGGTCGTGTCGGCAACCGGCTCGTTTGGTGCCAATATCATTTCCACGATTTCCAGGTCCCCCGATACTGTTATCTCAACCGACAGCCTGAAGCCCGCTTTTGCCCAATATTTCGCGGATGGTTGGCATATCAATGACTATCGCTTGAACGGTGTTCCTCTGCTGCAACGGAAGGGAACGGCGCGCGAGCAGGAATATGCTCCGCGCGACGAATTCGAGCGGCATGATTTCTATCGATACCAAGCCAAGTACGGGATCGGCAAAAGCTGCCTCATCGGCCTTTCCGCGCCGGGTGAATTGGTTGCTCTGGCCCTGCACCGCAAGCTGGATTCGGATTTCTATAGCGATGAGGAAGCAGACATCCTCCAGCGGGTTGGCCAGCGCGTCGGAGCGTCCGTGGCGATCGCGCGGGCCATGTCGAACAGCAAGGTTAGCGGCATGGTCGAGGCGTTCACCATGGCCGGCGCTGCCGCCGTGTTCTTCGACAGGTTCTGCCGCGTGGCGGCCGTCACCGCCGCAGCCGAAAAGTGCTTCGGGAAAGAACTCGATGTCGCCGATGGACAGTTTCAGTCCCACATTCCCGGTATCCGGGCGGCGATCCAGAACCGGATGCAGGCCGTCATCGACAAGCGGTGGCTGGGGATGAAAGCCTTCTCAGGTCCTTTGGTGGTAAGGCGATTGAATGCAGGACCGCTCTCGGTCCATGTGCAGCGGCTTGGTGGCCACCTGCCCGATCTGTTCGCGCATTCGGTCGGAGTCTGCCTGATTGACGGCGGCGAACAGAAGCCCAAGCAGGCCCCGCAACATATCCGCAAACTCCTCGGTCTCACGGCCTCCGAGGCGGCCATCGCCGCATTGATTTCACAGGGCATGACGTTGCGGGAAATCGCCGACCGGAAGGGGATTGCTTACGAGACAGTCCGCGCGCACCTGCGTTCGATCTTCGGCAAGACAGGCACGAAACGTCAGGCAGAACTCGTGACACTGTTGAACCATCTCAATGTCATGCAATGAGGTGGGGCAAACTCTTCACCGGCGGGAAACTGCTTCACTCCGGAAGGCCTGACGCCTGCAATTCACGCTGAATGCGCTCCTGAAGCGCGTCCGCGACGGCCTGCAAAAATTCCTTTCGGCGGCTGTCGAGCGTCACCTCGGCATCATACTGCAACGGCTCGCGAATTCTTTCCATGAATCCCGTGTGGTCAAACCGATCGGAAGCAACGTTGACTTCGACTTCATTCGTGAAGTGAGCAACCAGAGGCTCCAGGGCGAGGTCAGCATCTTTCTGATACTGGATGGCCATATGCTGAGCGAGCTTGCGCATCTGGATGTATGGGCCAAATTCAGTGCTCACTCAACTCTCCTGTGAATTCGAAGCGTGGAACCCGTAAGTATATAGCCGATAGCGATGCCGCAAGGATGCAGGGGAAATGTCTTTTCAACGATTTGATCGAATTTAATGGCGCACCCGACAGGATTCGAACCTGTGACCTTTGGAATCGGAATCCAACACTCTATCCAGCTGAGCTACGGGTGCATCCGCGACGGGCAGGGCCGTCGAAGCAGGCTGTGACCGGTTCATAGCCCAGGTCGGGCAGCGCTTCAATGGTCAATGCGCATCCTGCAAAGGAAATTGCGGCATGCGGTTGTTTTTCCGAGGAGAACGGCAGGCGGACAGCGGAGGCGTCGCTTTCGGGAGGGAGGGGAAGGCGGTCGGTGTTCGCAGACAGCGTGCAGCAATGTGCATGGCCAACGAAAAATGCCGCGCCTTGAGAGCGCGGCATCGATGGCTTGTTGATGCCCGTTTGCGTCAGGCCGTCTGCATGGCGCCCGGGCCGGGGATGGCCTTGGGCGGCACCTTGCCGAGGATGATCATGCCGAGGACTTCGTCCTTGGTGACATCTTCGGTGCGGGCATGGCCGACGACCTGGCCGTTTTTCATCACCGAGACGCGGTCGGCGAGATCGAACACGTCGTGGATGTCGTGGCTGATCAGGAAGATGCCGATGCCTTCGCGCTTCAGCTGCTTGATCAGTTCGCCGACCTGTGCCGTTTCCTGCGGTCCCAATGCTGCCGTCGGCTCGTCCATGATCAGGATGCGGGCATCGAACAGGATGGCGCGGGCGATGGCCACCGACTGGCGCTGACCGCCTGAAAGCGCTTTCACCGGCTCCTTGAAGCGGCGGAAGTTCGGGTTGAGGCGCCCCATGACCTCGCGAGCCTTGGCTTCCATCGCGACGTCGTCCAGCGTTCCCCAGGAGGTACGCAGTTCGCGGCCAAGATAGAGGTTGGCGGCGGCATCGACATTGTCGGCGACGGCGAGCGTCTGATAGATGGTCTCGATGCCGTATTTCTTGGCGTCGCGCGGATTGCTGATCTGGACTTCCTCGCCATTGATCAGGATTTCGCCACCGTCGCGCTTGTAGGCGCCCGAGAGGATCTTGATCAGGGTCGACTTGCCGGCGCCGTTGTGGCCCAGCAGAGCCACGACTTCGCCCGGATAGAGATCGACCGAAGCGTTATCGACGGCGTGGATACCGCCGAAGGAGATGGAAATGTTCTTCATTTCCACCAGTGGAGTGCGTTTGTCCGTCATTGTTCGAACTCCTCTACTTGGCTCGGCCGCGGTACACGGTGTCCAGCCAGACGGCCATGACCAGTACGATGCCGATGACGATGCTTTGCAGCGGCGTGTCGATGCGCAACAGCACCATGCCCGACTGCAGCGACTGCATGACGATGGCGCCGAGAACCGCACCGTAGATCGTGCCCATGCCGCCGGCAAGCGACGTGCCGCCGATGACGGCCGCAGCGATCGTGTACAATTCGTCGAGCGTGCCTTGAGCGTTGGTTGCGGCATTGAGGCGGGCGGTCGAGATCGCCGCCGCGATGGCGCAGAGCGCACCCATCAGGGCGAAGATGCGAACCGTGACCCACCGGGTCTTGATGCCGGCCAGTTCTGCAGCCTCGGGGTTGCCGCCGATGGCGAAGACATAACGCCCGAAGCGGGTGCGGGTGGTGAGGAAGCTCATGGCAATGGCGATACCGACGGCCATCAGGACCGGGATGGCGATGCCGAGCGGGATCTGCAGTCCGCCCTCCGGCCATGGAATGTTATGCGCTTCGGCATATTTCTTGGCGAGGTTCACCGGCATGTAATAGCTGTTGAGCACCGCGACGGCGGCCAGAACCATGACGCAGCCGACGGCCGACAGGAAATATTCGGCCCACATCGGGCGCAGCGGAAAACCGAAGCGCTTGCGCTGCTTGCGCGAATTGATGATGGAGGCAACGATCACGAGGCAGGCGAGGACGCCGACGATCCAGCTTGCCGTTGCGCCGATCGAACCTTCAGCACCTCCACCCATCAGGCGGAATTTCGTGTCCATCGGTGCGACGGTCGCGCCGCTGATGACAAGGAACGCGCCGGCGCGCCAGATCAGCAGGCCGCCGAGGGTGACGATGAAGGCCGGGACGTTGAGAAATGCAATGATGAGCCCCTGAAACGCGCCGATCGCCGTGCCGAGCGCGATGCCGACGGCAAGCGCAATGATCCAGGTCGCCGGGTTGTCGAAGCCGATCAACGGCGGCAGGATCTTCACCTGGGTGATCGCCATGATCATGCCGACGAAGCCGAGGATGGAGCCGACCGACAGGTCGATATTGCGGGTGACGATGACCAGCACCATGCCGGTCGCCATGACGGATACCGATGCAGCCTGAACCGTGAGGTTCCACAGGTTGCGCGGCGTCAGGAAAAGGCCGTCGGTGGTAATTTGAAAGCCGATCCAGATGATCAGCAGGGCGCCGATCATGCCGAGAAGGCGCGTATCGATCTCGGTTGCCTGCAGGAAACGCTGCAGGGCAGAGCCGTGCGTCTTCAGCGTGCTGCTGGAAGGTGTGGCAATGGTGGTGTTTGCCATTTCCTGATTACTCCCCCTTTATTGCTGTCTTCTGCTGCGCCGCGCGCCGGATGCCGCGTCGGGGCTTCAGCAGATATTATCACTGTTCCGCTGGGCAATGCCTCCGGGATCGACACGGATCGGGAGGGTCGCTTCTCGCATCGGAGAAGCGCCGCAACGGTGGTCGTTGCGGCGCTCTCGACAGGACCTTAGATGCCCATGGTCAGGATCGGATCAGTTGCAAACAGCAACGGTTCCAGCCTTGACGCCCTGGCAGGTTTCTTCCTTGGAGATCCAGCCGGCGTCGATGACGACGTTCAGGTTGTCTTTGGTGATCGGCTGCGGAGCGATGAAGAACGAGTTCATTTCGACGCCCTTCGGGCCGCCGGAGAACTTGACCGTGCCTTCCACAGCGTCGAGCGCTGCGCCGCCGGCCAGAGCCACGGCGATTTCACCTGCCTTCTTGCCGAGTTCGCGCGAGTCCTTCCAGACCGAAACGGTCTGCGTGCCGAGCGCGACACGGTTGAGGGCAGCCTTGTCACCGTCCTGACCCGAAACCGGTACCGAGCCTGCAAGGCCCTGGGCTTCGAGAGCGGCGACAACACCGCCGGCCATGCCGTCGTTAGACGACACGACGCCGTCGACCTTGTTGTCGTTGGCGGTCAGGAACTGTTCCATGTTCTTCTGGGCAGCTTCAGGCTTCCAGCCATCCGTGTAGGCTTCGCCGACGTTCTTGATCTTGCCGGCGTCAATGGCTTCCTTCAGGACTTCCATCTGTCCGGAGAAGAGGAAGTCGGCGTTCGGATCGGTCGAAGCGCCCTTGATGAAGACATAGTTGCCTTCCGGCTTCACCTTGAACACTTCGCGGGCCTGCATGCGGCCGACTTCCTTGTTGTCGAAGGTGATGTAGTAGGCAGCCGGATTTTCGATCAGGCGGTCGTAGCCGACGACCGGGATACCTTCAGCAGCAGCCTTTTCAATGGCTGGGCCGATGGCTTCCGAATCCTGGGCGAGAACGATGATGGCGTTTGCCCCCTGGGCGATCAGCGACTCGATGTCGGTCAGCTGCTTGGCGGCGGATGCCTGTGCGTCAGCGGAGATGTACTTGTCGCCGGATGCTTCCAGCGCTGCCTTGATGGCGGCTTCGTCGGTTTTCCAGCGCTCTTCCTGGAAGTTCGACCAGGAAACGCCGACCACGAGGTCCTTGGCGTGCGCGACAGAGTGCAAGGATGCAATGATGGCAACGCCTGCCATCAGTTTCAAAACTGAATTCATGAAGTCCTCCCAAGTGACCGCTGGCCGTCCATGCGAACCTCCCGCACAGCCCCCGGCCAGCCAATGTGCTGTCGCGAAACCCAAATGAGTTTTTTCTCGACAGTCGAGAAAATAGATGTCAGAGTTTTAGAGGGCTGTCAACAAGGCTTTGAACAGGCACGTTGACACCCGGCAGATGCTTTGGGAGGAGCATGTGTTCGTGGGAATCATCGGCAGCAACAGGGATGCGCAATGCTGACAAAATCCAGCACCGAACTGGTGCGTCAGCAGAATAGCGCTTTGGTGCTTGCTACCCTCCGACGCATAGGATCGCTGTCTCATACCGACATTTCCGAACATACCGGCCTTGCGTCCGCGACCGTGTCGGCCATCACGGCGGACCTCGAGCGGATAGGCGTCATCGAGAAGGCGGAGCAGCAGGCGCATTCCGGCCGCGGTCGCCCGCGCGTGCTGTTCGCCCAGCGCCGGGAGAGTGGCTATCTCGTGGCCGTGCGGATTTCTTCTGACGCCGTTCAATATTCGCTGGTCGATTACGGCGGCCGGCTGATCGACCGTTTCGAGGAGCCGCGCAATCATGGCGTTGCCGGCACGACTCACTTCGCTGCCGGCTTCCTCGATGCGCTGGATCGGCTCGTGCATCGCTCCCGGTTGGAGCGATCGCAGGTGCTGGCCGTTTCGATCAGCAGCAAGGGGACGGTCGATCCGGACGGTAAACGTCTCCTGTGGTCGCCGGTCTTCGGCGGCGAGCAGATCGATTTCGTCGCATTGCTGGAGCCTGACTGGCGCGCGAAGGTGACCTTGAACAACGAGACGCTTCTTGTCGCTCAGGCCTTGGGGATGAAGGCGGATGCCGCTCAGGGGGGCGAATTTCGGGCGCTGGCGGCGCTGTCGCTCGGTCACAGCATCGGCCTTGGCGTCGCCCGCAAGGACCGGTTTGGGGAATTGGAGGTGACCGCGCCGAATTTCGGGCACATGCTGCATGCGGCCAATGGCTGTTTGTGCCGCTGTGGTTCCTTCGGATGCATCGAGGCGTCGGCGGGTTTCTACGGAATCCTGCGCACGGCCTTCGAAGTGCCGCCGGACACGATTCCCGCCAAGTTCGTTCCGCTTGCCGAGATGGACAAGATCGCGAACAGCGCGCGACAGGGCAACCGCATGGCTGCCTATGCCTTCCGGCAGGCCGGCATCGCGCTCGGCAATGGCCTGTCGCGTTTGCTCAGTCTTTATGACCGGATGCCGATCTCCATCACGGGGCCGGGGACGCGTTATTTCGATCTCCTGCAACGGGGCATCGATGAGGGATTGGAGCAATCGCACGAGGTTCGTCTGCAGGGGCGTCCGGAAATCTCGGTGATCTTCGATGAGCAGCGACTGGTGTTCGACGGCCATCTCGACAGGGCGCTGACCGATATGGATCACGATATCGCCGCTTTCCGGCCGTTGCCGCAGACTATCGATAGCCCTTGAAAAACAAAAAAAGCCGGATCGAAACCCGGCTTTCCTGATTGTCTGCTCAAGGCCCACTCAGGCTTCAACGCGGATCTGGCGCTTTTCGGCGACCGACTTGACGGCCGCATCGGCGAGTGCAAGGGCGGCGAGGCCGTCGGCGCCGGACGGCGTGATCTTCGTGCCCTTTTCGATCGCGGAGATGAAGCCGGCGATTTCGTTGGCATAGGCCTCGGTGTAACGGGTCATGAAGAAATCATGCAGCGGCGGACGGGTATAGCCGTCGCCATTGGCGATCTCGATCGAGACGGCGCGCTGGTTTTCAGCCGAGACGACACCCTTCGAGCCGTGCACTTCGATGCGCTGGTCATAGCCATAGGTGGCGCGGCGCGAGTTCGAGATGATCGCCTGCTTACCCGATGCGGTTTCCAGGATGACAGAGACACTGTCGAAGTCGCCGGCCTTGCCGATTTCAGGATCGACGAGCACGGCGGCATGGGCGGTGACGGCAATCGGCTCTTCGCCGAGCAGGAAGCGGGCCATGTCGAAGTCATGGATCGTCATGTCGCGGAAGATGCCGCCGGAGCGCTTGATGTAATCGACGGGCGGTGCGCCCGGGTCGCGGGACGTGATCGTGACCATTTCGACATCGCCGATCTTTCCGTCGTCGATTGCCTTGCGCACGGCCATGAAATGCGGGTCGAAGCGGCGGTTGAAGCCGACCATCAGTTTGCCCTTGGTTTCCTCGACGACCTTCATGCACTCGCGCACGCGGCCGACATCGAGATCGATCGGCTTTTCGCAGAAGATCGCCTTTCCGGCACGGGCGAAACGTTCGATCAGGTCGGCATGGGTGTCGGTCGGCGTGCAGATCACGACCGCATCGATATCGTCGGCCTTTTCGATGGCCTCGATCGTGCGGACGTCGCAGCCATACTGCTTGGCGATCGCGCTGGCGGCATCGGGAAACGCATCTGCCACGGCGACGAGAACCGAATCCGGGTTGCCGCTGACGGCCTTGGCGTGAACCTTGCCGATGCGGCCGGCGCCGAGAAGACCAAATCTGACAGTCATGTTACATCTCTTTTGTCGAGCGGCGGTCGCCGCGATGGGACGGGGTGATGACGCTCACTCCGGACAAGCGTTGTGGAATAGAGGTTGGGCTCGTCGCTTTTTTCAAGCCGTCGAACGCTTTGCTGCCGGCAAGCGCAATGGTCTCTCTCCCGATCCATCTTCATCCGATCCGGGTGCTCCTGACACCGGTTTGAATCGGAATGAAAAGTAGAAATTTGTTATTTTCGGAATATTTATTCCATTTCAGACGCTGTCGTCAAGCTGTTAAAACCGCGCTCCCCTTGCGGCGGGCATCTTTTTAGACATAAAGCTGTTGCCCTGACACCCGGCCGTGACGGACCGGTCTACACCGAGGATATTTCCGCATGATGATGAAGTTCATTGATCCGGACCACCCGTTCTACAAGCCGCTTTGGGTCCGGCTGCTGATCGTCATCTTCTGTTCTGCCTGGACGGCGGTTGAGTTCTATAATGGCGAGAACACCTGGGGCATGATCTTCCTCGCGGTCGCGGCCTATACGGCCTGTGTCCTGATCATCTTCTACAAGCCGAAGACAGAGACAGTCGAAGAGGTGAAACCCGACGATCCGGCCTGACGGGATCAGGCGACCCGGGCAATCCGCAGGCGCCGTAGGGCCTCGTCGATCAGCATGTTGGCGATCTTCATGCGCATCGTGGCATTGGCGCGGAAATCCGGATGGTGGCGATCGGGATGGTTGTCTGCTGCAAAGGTTCGGCGCTTGTCTGCGAGGCTTTGTAGAGTTTCGCCTTCCGCTATCCCCAGATCGGTGGCGATCTCGTCCGGGCGAACGCGCTTCAGATGATCCGGCATCACGGGAGCGGGCAGGGGTTTCGGCGGGGCGAGCATGTCGTCGCCCGCCATGTCGAAATAGGCGCGTTGGACCGCACTGCTGTCCGCCAACCCCGCCGACGGCGTGACATTGCCGACGAAGCCGGCATTGAGGCCGCGAATGGACGGGGACACTGCCTGCTCGTCGCGAGCAGCCTCTTCCTCATCTTCTTCCGCTTTCAATCGCTCCAGCACCGACTGGAACACCGACATACCGAACATGGCCGTCTCCGTTCTCGGTTGATGTCAGAGCATATCAAGGTTTTGCGGGCCTGATCATGCCGTGCTCTGCTTCAGGATCAGGTCGTAAAGCAGCTTGGCGCTGGGCGGTAGCGCGCGGCCGCGCGCGGTGATCAGGCTGTAGGGTCTGATCTTGATGTTGAAATCCGTGGGAAGAATGCGGATTTCACCTGACTGACCGCCCTTGCCGGCGACGAGGGCGGCGACATCGCGGGCGACGGGCGCGATCGCATTGGTGTTTCGGACGATGGAAATGGTCAGGATGATCGACGACGTGTTGATGATCGTCGCGGGCAGGGGCGTGCCGGCCGAAAGGAAACTGTCTTCGACCGCGCGCCGCAACAGCGTTCCCGAGGGCTGGAAAACCCAGTCGTAACCGGGCAGGTCGGCGGCGGTGACAATGCCTTTTTCAAGCAGCGGGTGACCTTCGCGCACGATCAGGCAGACGTCTTCTTCCCCGATCTCGATCAGGTTGAACTGTCGCGGATCCATGTCGTCCGGAATGCGGCCGATGACGAAGTCATGGCGGGCCGACTGCAGTTCGCGCACCAGCACATTGCTGTTTTCGATCTGGATACTGATCTCGATGCCGGGATAGGCGGTCGAGACCTGACGGATGGCCGGGACGGCGAGATTGATGGCCGGGCCCGTCACCGAACCCAGCGATACCGAGCCACCGCTTCCCGTTCTCAACTCGTTGATTTCGCGTGCTGTTTCCCGCAGTTCGAGAAAGACGGTGCGCGCCCGGCGGGCCAGCGCCCTGCCATATTGCGTCAGTTCCACACCGCGCGCGACGCGGGCGCAAAGTGGGGCCTTCAGGATGGCCTCGACTTCGCCAAGCATCCGCGAAGCGGCTGGCTGCGAAATGCTGAGCGACTCAGCGGCCGCGCTGATCTGGCCATGGTCCTCGATTGCGAGAATCAGCTGAAGGTGACTCATTTTTAAGCCTGATCGAAAAATTCCGCGCTCGGAATAATCCACAGGCACGGATGAAAGCAGTACCGGATCGTCCATATTTTACCCACCTTCCGAGAAAAATCAGCCGGTTTTCGGAAAAAATCACACTGTTACCCCATAATATACCGAAAATGTTATGAGGATACACCTATATTGTATTTGACAGTTATGATGTTTGATTCCAGTTTGCAGCCATGTGCGCCAGCGTGCTTGGGAGCGTGTAAGGCCTGGGAGGGCTTTCTTTCACCCCTTAAACCTCCGCCAAGCGATCTTCGGATCGTTTGGTAATGCGAAGCGCTGCACATATCGAGGCGAGCCGATCGCTTGTCTGGATCAACACTCAGGGAGAGATACATGAAATTGATTACTTCGCTTCTCGCCGCCGCAGCGCTCAGCGTGGCGTCGTTCGTCGTTCCGGCGTTTGCGCAGGACAAGGGCACCGTTGGCATCTCGATGCCGACCAAGACCTCGACCCGCTGGATTTCCGACGGCGAAACCATGGAAAAGCTGTTCAAGGAAGCCGGCTACACCCCGGACCTGCAGTTTGCTGACGACGACATTCCGAACCAGCTCGCCCAGATCGAAAACATGGTCACCAAGGGTGCCAAGGTTCTCATCATCGGCGCTATCGACGGCACGACGCTCTCCGACATCCTGGCCAAGGCTCACGAAGCCGGCGTCAAGGTCATCGCTTACGACCGTCTGATCCGCGATTCCGGCAATGTCGACTACTACGCAACGTTCGACAACTTCCAGGTCGGCGTTCTGCAGGCCACCAGCCTCGTTGACGGCCTGAAGAAGAACTTCGCCGGCGTCAAGCCGTGGAACGTTGAACTCTTCGGCGGTTCGCCGGACGATAACAACGCCTTCTTCTTCTACGATGGCGCGATGTCGGTTCTGCAGCCGCTGATCGACAGCGGCGACATCGTCGTCAAGTCCGGCCAGCAGGGCATGGACCAGGTTGGTACGCTGCGTTGGGACGGTGCCGTTGCACAGGCCCGCATGGAAAACCTGCTCTCCTCGACCTACACCGACGCACAGGTTAACGGCGTTCTGTCGCCTTACGATGGTTTGTCCATCGGTATCCTGTCGGCCCTCAAGGGCGTCGGCTACGGCTCGGGCGACCTGAAGACCCCGGTTGTCACCGGTCAGGACGCCGAACTGCCGTCCGTCAAGTCGATCCTCGCTGACGAACAGTATTCCTCGATCTTCAAGGATACCCGCGAACTGGCCAAGGTTGCCGTCACCATGACGGACGCCATCCTCGGCGGCAAGGAGCCGGAAGTAAACGACACCAAGACGTACGACAACGGCGTCAAGGTCATCCCGTCCTACCTGCTGAAGCCGGTTGCTGTCGACAAGACCAACGTCAAGGACGTTCTGGTCGGCGCCGGTTACTACACGGAAGACCAGATCAACAACTGATCCCTTCCACTCCAATCGGGGTCCGCGAGTTGATCGCGGACCCTTTCGCATGATGAGGAAGCTTGCACTTACGGTCGGTCTGGCCTCATCATTCACGGACTGCCGCAGGATTACCTGACCATGGACAAAATCATTCTCGAAATGCGGGGCATCACCAAGACGTTTCCGGGCGTAAAGGCTCTGGACAACGTCAATCTCAAGGTACGCGAGGGTGAAATCCACGCACTTGTCGGCGAAAACGGCGCTGGAAAATCAACCCTCATGAAGGTGTTGAGCGGCGTTTACCCCGCCGGCAGCTATGATGGCGAGATCCATTACGACGGCGAACTTCGCCAGTTTTCGACGATCTCCGACAGCGAACATATCGGCATCATCATCATTCACCAGGAACTTGCGCTTGTTCCGCTGCTCTCGATCGCGGAAAACATCTTCCTCGGCAACGAGATCGCGACGAACGGCGTCATCAACTGGAAAGAGACGTTCGCCCGCACGCAGGAACTCCTGAACAAGGTGGGCCTCAAGGAATCCCCGCCGACCCTGATCACCGATATCGGCGTCGGCAAGCAGCAGCTCGTCGAAATCGCCAAGGCGCTGTCGAAGAAGGTTCGCCTTCTCATTCTCGACGAGCCGACCGCTTCGCTTAACGAGACAGATTCCGATGCGCTCCTGAAGCTGCTGATGGAGTTCCGCAAGCAGGGCATGACCTCGATCATCATTTCGCACAAGCTGAACGAGATCAAGAAGGTCGCCGACAAGATCACCATCCTGCGCGACGGCGGTACGGTTGAAACGCTCGACTGTCACCACGAGGACATCAGCGAAGACCGTATCATCAAGGGTATGGTCGGCCGTGACATGGAAGACCGCTATCCGCCGCGCGAGCCGAAGATCGGCGAAACGCTGCTCGAGGTGAAGAATTGGAATGTCTTCCACCAGCAGCACCGCGACCGCCAGTTCCTGCATGACATCAATTTCAACGTCCGGGCCGGCGAAGTCGTCGGCATCGCGGGCCTGATGGGTGCCGGCCGTACCGAAACCGCGATGAGCATCTTCGGAAAGTCCTGGGGTCACAAGATCACCGGTGATGTTTCGATCCGCGGCAAACAGGTCGATGTCAGCACGATCCCGAAGGCAATCGATGCCGGCCTTGCCTATGTGACGGAAGACCGCAAGCATCTCGGTCTGGTCCTGATCGACAACATCCTGCACAACACGACGCTCTCGAACCTCGAAGCCGTGTCCTCCGCGGGGGTGATCAACGACCACGAGGAGCGCCGCGTCGCCTCCGATTATCGTCAAAAGCTGCGCATCCGTTCGCATTCGATCTATCAGGAAACGATTAACCTCTCGGGCGGTAACCAGCAGAAGGTCGTTCTGTCCAAGTGGCTGTTCACCAATCCGGAAGTCCTGATCCTCGATGAGCCGACGCGCGGTATCGACGTCGGCGCGAAATATGAAATCTACACCATCATCAACCAGCTTGCCGCAGAGGGCAAAGGCATTCTCATGATCTCGTCGGAGATGCCCGAACTTCTCGGAACTTGCGACCGTATCTACGTCATGAACGAGGGACGCATCGTGGCCGAGCTTTCCAAGGCTGAAGCCAGCCAGGAGTCAATCATGCGCGCCATCATGCGTTCCGGGGAGAAACACTAATCATGGTCACCGAAACCAAAACAACCCAATCCGTCGGCGACTACCTGCGAGCCAATATCCGTGAATACGGCCTGCTGGTCGCGCTCGTCGTCATCATGGTCTTCTTCCAGGCGCTGACAGGCGGCGTTCTCTTCCGTCCGGTCAACATCACCAACCTGATCCTGCAGAACTCCTTCATCGTCATCATGGCGCTGGGCATGCTGCTGATCATCGTCGCGGGGCATATCGACCTGTCGGTCGGTTCGATCGTCGCCTTTACCGGCGGTCTGTCGGCGATCATGCTGGTCAAATGGGGTATTCATTACTCCCTCGTCGTGCCGCTCTGCCTGATCCTGGGTGGCCTCGTCGGTGCCGCGCAGGGATACTGGGTCGCCTATCAGAAAATCCCGGCGTTCATCGTGACGCTTGCTGGCATGCTCGTGTTCCGCGGCCTGACCTACCTGATCCTGCAGAACCGCCCGATCGGCCCGTTCCCGAAGGATTTCCAGTCGCTTTCGACCGGCTTCATCCCTGATTTCCTTTACTTCCTGAACCCTGTTCCGGGCGTGATCACCAATTTCGCCGCACTCGTCGTCGTTCTGGTCCTTGTCGGTCTTGCCATTTACTACGGCCTGAAGAACCGCAAGCTGAACGACAAGCATGGCACTGAAAACGAGCCTTTCGCCTTCTTTGCGGTGCAGATGGGTATCATTGCCGTGGTTGCGATCTTCCTCGGTTATCAGCTCTCGACCTACAAGGGCTTCCCGAACGTCCTGGTCGTCATGGGCCTGCTGATCGCGCTTTACACGTTCATTACCACCCGCTCGACCATCGGCCGCCGCATCTATGCAATGGGCGGTAACGAGAAGGCTGCAAAGCTCTCCGGTATCAACACCGAGCGCCTGACTTTCTACACCTTCGTCAACATGGGTGTTCTCGCCGCTCTCGCCGGCATGATCATCGCCGCCCGCCTCAACTCGGCAACGCCGAAGGCCGGCGTCGGCTTCGAACTCGACGTCATCGCGGCCTGCTTCATCGGCGGCGCCTCGGCGTCCGGCGGCGTCGGCAAGATCACCGGCGCGGTTATCGGCGCGTTCATCATGGGCGTCATGAACAACGGCATGTCGATCATGGGCCTCGGCATCGACTACCAGCAGCTCGTCAAGGGCCTGGTTCTGCTCGCGGCCGTCTTCTTCGACGTCTACAACAAGAACAAGGGCTGAGCCCTGTCATTGCTGCCCGCGCGGTTTAGGCTGCGCGGGCGGAGCCAATTGGCGTGCGTTTCGCAGTGAGATGTACGTTCATCAGAATGCCTTGAACGTGGCGATCCGATCGCCCAATTGAGAGGGCCAGGCCCTCCCGTGGATGTACCGCATTGCCGGCCAGAACGCCGCCCGGACGTCCGACTTTATAGAAGAGGACAGAATTGTGCTGATTTCCCAGGTGAAGAACGCCGATGGCTCCATCACGGTCGCGGTGCGCGAGACCGGTGGCGAGGCGCGTGCCGTCAAGGGCGCGGCAAGCGTCTACGCGCTTGCGATGGAAGCCGCCAATTCCGGCAAGAGCCTGAAGGCCGTCATCGAAGCCAAGGGCTTTGGCGATGTTGTTGATCTGCAGGATGCCTATGCCACGAGCCTTTTCCTGCCGCCGATCACGCATGCCGATCCGGGCCACCTTCACCTGACCGGCACGGGCCTTACCCATCTCGGCTCCGCCGCGACGCGCGATGCCATGCACGCTGCCGTCTCGAAGGTGGAGGAGGGCGCCACCGACACGATGAAGATGTTCAAGATGGGCCTCGAAGGCGGCAAGCCGAAGCCGGGCGAAAAGGGTGTTCAGCCCGAATGGTTCTACAAGGGTAACGGCACCCAGTCGGTCGCCCCGGGTGGCGAACTCGTTTCCCCTTCCTTTGCTGAAGACGGCGGCGAAGAGCCGGAAATGGCCGGCATCTATGTCATCTCCGACAAGGGTGCTCCCTTCCGCATCGGCTTTGCCGTTGCCAATGAATTCTCCGACCACGTTACCGAGCGCGTGAACTACCTCTATCTTGCGCATTCGAAGCTGCGCCCGGCAAGCTTCGGTCCGGAAATCCGCGTCGGCGAAGCGCCGGCCGATATCCGTGGCGCATCGCGCATCATTCGAGACGGCAAGGTCGTCTGGGAAAAGCCGTTCCTGTCCGGCGAAACCAACATGTCGCACACCTTCGCCAATCTCGAATACCACCACTTCAAGTACGGCATCTTCCGCGAGCCGGGTGATGTCCACGTCCACATGTTCGGCACGGCGACGCTGTCCTTCGGCGACGGCTTCAAGACGCAGGCCGGCGATATCTTCGAGATCGAAGCCGGCGAGTTCGGCCTCCCGCTTCGCAACACGCTGGCCATTGCCGGCGAAGACGAGATCGTGATCGGCCAGCTCTGAGCGGCCGCTTTTCAAAAAGGCGGCGTGCCGCTCCCAAGGGCGCCCGCACAAAGGAAACCAAGGAGGCTTTGAGCCCATGACATTGCATCACAACCTGATTGCCGGCGAATGGGTCGGCAGCAACGGCGTCGAGAACATCAACCCGTCGAACACCAACGAAGTCGTCGGCCTCTACGCCAGCGCTTCCGCCGACGACACCAAGACCGCGATTGCGGCGGCCAAGGCTGCGTTTCCGGCCTGGTCGCGCTCGGGCATCCTCGAGCGCCATGCGATCCTGAAGAAGACGTCGGACGAGATTCTTGCGCGCAAGGATGAACTGGGCCGCCTGCTCGCCCGCGAAGAGGGCAAGACGCTGCCCGAAGCGATCGGCGAAACCATCCGCGCCGCCCAGATCTTCGATTTCTTTGCAGGCGAGGCGCTGCGTCTGGCTGGCGAAGTGCTGCCGTCGGTCCGCCCGAACATTGGCGTCGAGATCACCCGCGAGCCGATTGGTGTCATCGGCATCATCACCCCTTGGAACTTCCCGATCGCCATTCCGGCCTGGAAGATCGCGCCGGCGCTCTGCTACGGCAACACCGTCGTCTTCAAGCCGGCCGAACTGGTTCCGGGCTGCTCCTGGGCCATCGTCGATATTCTGCACCGCGCCGGCCTGCCGAAGGGCGTCTTGAACCTCGTCATGGGCAAGGGCTCGGTCGTCGGCCAGGCCATGCTCGACAGCCCGGATCTCGCCGGCATCACCTTTACCGGCTCGACCGGCACCGGCAAGCGCGTCGCGGCCGCCTCGATCGAACATAACCGCAAGTTCCAGCTGGAAATGGGCGGCAAGAACCCGATGGTCGTTCTCGATGACGCGGACCTGACCGTTGCCGTCGAAGCGGCTGCCAATTCCGGCTTCTTCTCGACCGGCCAGCGCTGCACGGCGTCCTCGCGCCTGATTGTCACCGAAGGCATCCACGACAAGTTCGTCGCAGCGCTTACCGAGAAACTGAAGACGCTGGTGGTGGACGATCCGCTCAAGGCCGGCACCCATATCGGCCCTGTCGTCGATGAGCGTCAGCTTGCGACCGACACCGACTACATCGAGATCGGCAAAAAGGAGGGCGCCAAGCTCGCCTTCGGCGGCGAGACGATTGCCCGCGAAAATCCCGGCTTCTTCCTGCAGCCGACGCTGTTTACCGAAGCCACCAACCAGATGCGCATCAGCCGCGAGGAAATCTTCGGCCCGGTCGCAGCGGTCATCCGGGTCAAGGATTACGAAGAAGCACTGGCTGTCGCCAATGACACGCCGTTCGGCCTCTCCGCCGGCATCGCCACGACGAGCCTGAAGCACGCGACGCACTTCAAGCGCAATTCGGAAGCCGGCATGGTGATGGTCAACCTGCCGACGGCGGGCGTTGACTTCCACGTTCCGTTCGGCGGCCGCAAGGCTTCTTCCTTCGGCTCGCGCGAGCAGGGCAAGTACGCCGCCGAATTCTTCACTGTCGTCAAGACAGCGTACACGCTGGCGTAATCGCATTTTTCGCCGGATCGGCTCTGTCGATCCGGCATGTCAAAGGACAAGGGTAATGTTCAAGAAAGCACAATGGCCGCGGCAGCTGCGGTCGCAGCATTGGTACGGCGGCACCAGCCGTGACGTGATCTACCACCGCGGCTGGATGAAGAACCAGGGTTATCCGCACGATCTGTTCGATGGCCGCCCGGTCATCGGTATTCTCAACACCTGGTCGGACATGACGCCCTGCAACGGCCACCTGCGCGAACTCGCGGAAAAGGTGAAGGCCGGCATCTGGGAGGCCGGTGGTTTCCCGATGGAAGTGCCGGTGTTCTCGGCTTCTGAAAACACCTTCCGCCCGACGGCGATGATGTACCGCAACTTGGCGGCACTCTCGATCGAGGAAACCATTCGCGGCCAACCGATGGACGGCTGCGTGCTGATGGTCGGCTGTGACAAGACCACGCCATCGCTGCTGATGGCGGCTGCATCGGTCGATCTGCCGTCGATCGTCGTCACTGGCGGTCCGATGCTGAATGGCTATTTCCGCGGCGAGCGCGTCGGTTCCGGTACGCATCTGTGGAAGTTCTCCGAGATGGTGAAAGCCGGCGAGATGACGCAGGACGAATTCCTCGAGGCGGAAGCTTCGATGAGCCGTTCGTCCGGCACCTGCAATACGATGGGCACCGCGTCCACCATGGCTTCCATGGCTGAAGCCCTCGGCATGGCTCTGTCAGGCAATGCTGCGATCCCGGGCGTCGATAGCCGCCGCAAGGTGATGGCGCAGCTGACCGGCCGCCGCATCGTGCAGATGGTCAAGGATGACCTGAAGCCCTCCGACATCATGACCAAGCAGGCCTTCGAAAACGCCATCCGCACGAATGCGGCCATCGGCGGTTCGACCAATGCGGTCATCCATCTGCT
The DNA here is from genome assembly GCF_001425605.1 of Rhizobium sp. Leaf453. GTDB lineage: Bacteria > Pseudomonadota > Alphaproteobacteria > Rhizobiales > Rhizobiaceae > Pararhizobium. Next base: position 51,015 of record NZ_LMRG01000030.1, read on the forward strand.
CGCCATGGCCGGCCGCGCCGGTATCGACCTGACGCTGGATGATTGGGATCGCTGTGGCCGCGACGTTCCGACGATCGTCAACCTGATGCCGTCGGGAAAATACCTGATGGAAGAGTTCTTCTACGCTGGCGGTCTGCCGGTCGTGCTGAAGCGTCTCGGCGAAGCCGGTCTTCTGCACAAGGATGCGCTCACCGTTTCCGGCGAAAGCGTCTGGGATGAAGTCAAGGACGTCGTCAACTGGAACGAAGACGTCATCCTGCCGGCCGAGAAGGCGCTGACCCAGTCGGGCGGTATCGTTGTCGTTCGCGGCAACCTGGCTCCGAAGGGTGCTGTCCTGAAGCCGTCGGCTGCTTCGCCGCATCTCCTCACGCATCGTGGCCGCGCTGTCGTGTTCGAGGATATCGACGACTACAAGGCCAAGATCAACGACGACAATCTCGACATCGACGAGACCTGCGTCATGGTCATGAAGAACTGTGGTCCGAAGGGCTATCCGGGCATGGCCGAAGTTGGCAACATGGGCCTTCCGCCCAAGGTGCTGAAGAAGGGTATCACCGACATGGTGCGCATCTCCGATGCCCGCATGTCCGGCACGGCCTACGGTACCGTCGTCCTGCACACTTCGCCGGAAGCTGCCGTCGGTGGTCCGCTCGCTGTCATCAAGAATGGTGACATGATCGAGCTGGACGTTCCGAACCGTCGCCTGCATGTCGATATTTCCGACGAGGAAATGGCGCGTCGCCTGGCCGAGTGGAAGCCGAGCCATGAACTGCCGACCTCCGGCTACGCCTGGCTGCACCAGCAGCACGTCCAGGGTGCAGATACCGGCGCAGACCTCGACTTCCTCAAGGGATGTCGTGGTAGCGCAGTCGGCAAGGACAGCCATTGATCGGTTACTTGCAGGCTTGAGTTTGAGAGAAAGGCGGGGTGTGAATCTCGCCTTTCTCATCTGGAGACCTAGCCGCTCTGATATTTTTCTCAATGTATTTTGCGTCTATGGTACTGCAATGACGATGCGGGGGAGGGCGTTCATATGAAAACCATCAATGCCGCGACGCTTGAAGCCAATTGCCTGGAACTCATCGATATGATGTCTGACGACGGCCAACCGATCGTTGTGACACGTGATGGAGTGCCTATTGCAATGATTTCACCAATCGATGTGCAGGCTAAGCGCGGCAGTATTATCGGAGCCATGAAACATGGCGTCTTTGGTTATGAAGATCCGTTCTCGCCAGCTGTCAACCCGCTTGAATGGGATGCCAACCGCTGATTTTGCCTACAAGCTGATCAATGCCGTGCCGCAGACGGCTATGATCGCGCCGAGCCAGGCGGTCTTGGGCGGGGCGACGCCGGTGCGGAGCCAGACCATCGGCAGGATGACGACGGGCGTCATCGATGACAGCGTCGAGACGATGCCGACATTGCCGCTGGCGAGGGCCGCCATCAGCAGCGACATGCCGAGTCCCGTCCCGAAGAAGGCCGATCCCCATGCCAGCAGATGTGTTTTGGGCGCCACCGGTGAACGGTCCCTGAGAGCGGCGATCGGGAGCAGTGTCGCGGCAAGGAAGATGATCGCTGCGAAGCCGGCGCGCACGGCCATGGCCGTGAAAGGCTCGACGCCGGCAGCCATGGCGGGCCGGGCGCAGAGGCTGCCCAGCGCTTGTCCAATCGCGGTGATGACCCCGAAGCCGATGCCCATCCAAGGAATGCCTGTTGATGCCGATCGCGGCTGCGACGATGTCGGTATACCGATGGCAAACACGATGCCGGTCAGAACGAGAACGACGCCAAGGCTTTGCTGGATGCTGACCGTTTCCCCGAGGACGAGGTAGCCGAGCAGCAGCGCAAACGGCGAGGTGAGCGAGAAGAGCAGCGCCGTGTTGCGGGCGCCAGCCGTGTAGATCGCCGCGAAATAGGTGGTGCTGGCTATGACGATGCCAAAACCGCTGGAGATCACCAGATAACCGAGTTGCCAGCCTTCCAGCGTGCGCCAGCCGCCAACGACAAGCGAAGCCGTCGCCGTCATCAGGAAGGAGGCCACCATCTGCCAGCGGGCCAGCCGGAACACGTTCACCCGACCCCGGAGTTCACCGATAAGCATGCTGCTTGTCGCGATACAGGTGGCTGCGGCGATGGCAAGGATTTCGGAAAGATACATGAGCAGGCCAATGTAGATGACAACGGCGTCATGCCACAAGCAGGGCTGCAACCCCAGTGAAATCACGAGCCGGAGAGGAGTTTTCGGAGAGGGCGAATGGCCGGTCTTTCGCTACTGCTACTATCATGGATCGCGCCCGGTTTTTGTCTCTTAGAAATCTCCTCGTTTCAAGCCAAGATCACCTCGCTCTAGTTTCTTGGGGAGACTCTGATGGAAAGCCATGAGCCTTTTTTGCGCGAGGCGATCGCGCTTTCGAAGTCTGCAGTGAATAACGGCGACGAACCGTTCGGTTCGGTACTGGTGAATAATGGCGAGGTCATCCTGCGGGCAGAGAACAGCGTTTTCACCGGTCACGACATGACGAACCATGCAGAGATGAATCTCGTCAAGCTCGCGGCAAAGCAGTATGACACCGCGTTCCTCGGAGACTGCACGCTCTATACCAGCACGGAGCCCTGCGCGATGTGCTCAGGGGCGATCTACTGGTCGGGAATCGGGCGGATGGTCTATGCCTGTTCAGAGACACGGCTTGGCTAAATTGCCGGGATCGGGCTGGATGTGCCGAGCCGGTCGGTGCTTCAGACCGGCGCGCGCAAGGTCGAGGTCGTCGGTCCGACCGATCTTGAAGAGGAAGCCGCCAAGGTTCATCAGGAGTTCTGGCCGAAACATCTCGGCAAGGCATAGAACAAGGGCATGATTGTTTGGCGCGAGTTGACGCGATCAACTCTGAGTCTGACTTTGTCCCTGCTGCTCGACCGTGACAGCGACCTTCAGCGCTTCTGTCGCAGAACCATGGATCAGGCCTGAGATCGGGGCGGCGTCGCGGTAGTCAAGCCCGCAGGCGATCCGGACATATCGATCATCCGGGCACATCTTGTTGGCGGCATCGAAGCCGACCCAACCGAGGCCGTTGAGGTGGACTTCGGCCCAGGCATGGCTTGCCGTCTGCTCCGATTGATCTTCGATCATCAGGTATCCGGAGACATAGCGGGCGGGCAGGCCGAGCGTGCGGGCGGCTGCGATCATGATATGGGCATGATCCTGGCAGACGCCGCTCTTTTGCAGCAGCGCCTGCTCGGCCGTCGTTTCCGTCCCGGTCTCGCCCTGTCGGTATTCCACCGTTTCGGCAATCGTGCCCATCAGGGCATGCATCTTGGCAAGATCCGTGTCTCCGGCCATGGCCTTGGCAAGATTGCGGATCGGCTTCGTCATCTTGGTCAACGGCGTTTCGCGCAGGTAGAGCCAGAGCGGGGCATAGGACTGGTGGGCGCCATAGACGCCGGCGCGATCCTCGGTCTCCACCTCACCGGTCGCGACGATGCGGATGGCCGTCTGGTCGCCATTGACGCTGACAAGGCTCACGCGATTGCCGAAGTGGTCGTCATAACCCACTTCCAGCTTGGCACCCTCGACGGATGTTTCCCAGCTGATGACCGTTTGCCCGGGCTGCGTCAGTGGCGTCAGGCGCAGGCGCTGCAGCGAATATTGCACCGGCTCGTCATAGGTATATTCGGTGGTGTGGCTGATCTTCAGACGCATTGGTTTCTCCCCATCCGAATCTCAGTAGAAGCGATAGCCGTCGGAGATTTCCTGTCCCAGACGGTTGTTATGACTGATGAAATTCTCGATATATTCGTGCAGCCCCTGGTCCATCACGTCCTTGATCGAGTGGCTGCGCAGTGACGACAACGTTTCTTCCGCCGTCACCTGCGCCGCATGGGTTTCGCCATACTCCCGGGCGAGATAACCAAGATTGCTCACGATCTTCTCATAGCAATAGGCAAGCGAGCGCGGCATGCGTCCGTTGAGGATCAGGAAGTCGGCGATGTTGGACGGCTTGTATTCCGCCTCGTAGACCCAGCCGTACGACCTGTGCGCCGAGACGGAGCGCAGGATCGATTCCCACTGGACGTTGTCGATCGAGGAACCAACCTGCGACACCGCCGGCAACAGCACGTAATATTTCACGTCGAGGATGCGGGCCGTATTGTCGGCCCGTTCTATGAAGGTGCCTATGCGCGAGAAATTGAAAATCTCGTTGCGCAGCATCGTCCCGTGGAAGGCGCCGCGGATCAGTCCAGCTCTGCGCTTGATGCCATCAATGACCTCGGGCAGTTCTGCCGCCTTGATACGGCGCGCCAGCATGTTCTTCAGATCCAGATAGCACTCATTGGTTGCTTCCCAGGTCTCCCGGGTCAGCGCGGTGCGAACCATGCGGGCATTGCTGCGACCGGCATCAATGCACGACATGACGCTGGACGGATTAGAGCGGTCACGGAGCAGAAAATCGATGGCGTCGGCGCTGGTCAGCTTGTCGTAGAGATCGTCATAGATATCGCGGACGCCGGAGCTTTGCAGGACGCCGTCCCAGTCATCCTCGGTGGCTTCCGAGCGCGTCAGCGACATGCGCAGGCCGGCATCGATCAGGCGGGCGCTGTTTTCGGCCCGCTCGATGTAACGGAACATCCAGTAGAGGCCGTTTGCAGTTCTTCCAAGCATGTGCATCAGTCCTCCAGAACCCAGGTATCCTTGGTGCCGCCGCCCTGGCTGGAATTCACCACCAGCGAGCCGGCCTTCAGAGCCACGCGGGTGAGGCCACCCGGAATGATCTGCACCTTGTCTGAGACGAGGACGTAGGGGCGAAGGTCCACATGGCGCGGAGCAATGCCCTTGTTGACGAGGATCGGCACTGTCGAGAGTGAGAGTGTCGGTTGAGCAATGTAGTTGGCAGGGCGTGCCTTCAGCTTTTCGGCAAAGAGCGCGCGTTCCTTCTTGGATGCTGTCGGCCCGACCAGCATGCCGTAGCCGCCGGATCCATGCACTTCCTTGACGACAAGGTCGGCGAGGTTATCGAGCACATATTGCAGGCTGTCGGCTTCCGAACAGCGCCAGGTCGGCACATTCTCGAGCAGCGCCTTGCGACCGGTATAGAATTCGACGATCTCCGGCATGTAGGAGTAGATCGCCTTGTCATCGCAGATGCCGGTGCCGGGCGCGTTGGCAATGGTAATGTTTCCGGCGCGATAGACGTCCATGATGCCGGGAATGCCCAGCGCCGATTCCGGCTTGAAGGTCAGCGGATCGAGATAATCGTCGTCAACGCGGCGGTAGAGCACGTCGATCGCCTCGTAGCCGCGCGTCGTGCGCATCTTTACCTTGCCGTCGATAACACGCAGGTCCGAGCCTTCGACCAGTTCGACACCCATCATGTCGGCGAGGAAGGCATGTTCGTAGTAAGCGGAATTGTAGATGCCGGGTGTGAGCACGGCGACGCGCGGTTTGCCCTCGCAGCCCGGAGGGGCAAGGGATGCAAGGCTGTGGCGCAGCAGGTAGGGATAATTTTCGACCGGGCGCACCCGGTTCTGATGGAAGAGTTCCGGGAACATCTGCATCATCGTCTCGCGGTTTTCCAGCATATAGCTGACACCGGACGGCGTACGGGCATTGTCTTCGAGAACGTAGAACTGGTCTTCGCCGGTGCGCACGATGTCCGTGCCGACGATATGGGTGTAGACGCCGCCCGGTGGACGGAAGCCGATCATCTGCGGCAGGAAGGCGACGTTGCGCTCGATCAGTTCGCGCGGGATGCGCCCGGCCTTGATGATTTCCTGCTTGTGGTAGATGTCGTCGAGGAAGGCGTTGAGGGCGATGACCCGCTGTTCGATACCCTGTGCGAGCTTGCGCCATTCACGGCCGGAAATGATGCGCGGGATCAGGTCGAAGGGGATGAGCTTTTCGGAACTGTCTGCATGTCCGTAGACCGCGAAGGTGATACCCGTCTTGCGGAAGATATTTTCGGCCTCTTTCGATTTTGCAATCAGGCGGGTCCGGTCCTGGCTAGCGTACCAATCATTATAAGTCGAGTAAGGCTGGCGCGGGCTATTGTCCGCATTCATCATTTCGTCAAATGCCAACGGTGTGGTCCCCTTTTTTTGTCATTTGAGTACAACAACAGGGGCAATGCAAGAACCATGCACGTTTTGGGGCAAAAGAAATTCCGGCGCTGGATCGCCGCTTTTTTTTGCCAATAGAGACCATTTTGCCGATTTATCATGCGGTTTTGCCTGTCCTGCTTTCGGCTTTCCGGAAAATCGTGGCGGCGACGGCAGGAGGTGGTGGCGAAGTCACAGCACCGTTGCCTGTTTTATGGGCGAATATGAATTTGTCTCGGTTACGATAAATATCAGGAATTTTGTTTTGACCATCAATGACGGGCGCTCTATCGCAATCCCCGATCACGACATCGTACCGGGAAGCCCCGCATGACCCTCGACCGCCTGGCCCCGGCCATTTTCGTCCTTCTCTGGTCGACCGGATGGGTGATCGCGAAATATGCCCATATTTATGCCGATCCGCTGACTTTTCTGGTCCTGCGCTATATCTTCGCGACGCTGTTGTTCGTCGGTTTCTGTCTGGCGACGGGCGCTGCATGGCCGAAAAGTTGGGTTGCGGTCGGGCATGCCATGGTATCCGGCATTTTCCTGCACGGCCTTTATCTCGGCGCGGTCTGGTGGTGCATCGGGCAGGGCGTGCCGGCAGCGATTTCGGGGATCATTGCGGGGCTGCAGCCGCTGATGACGGCCGCCGTAGCGCCAGCCTTGCTGGGTGAAAACCTGTCAGGCCAGCAGAAGTTTGGGTTGATTCTCGGCTTCCTCGGCATCGGGCTCGCCGTGCTGCCCAAAGTGCTGGCCATCGACAGCGGTGCAACGCCGATCCATCTGTTTCCCGTCATCGTCAATGTGCTCGGCATGGCGGCGGTGACCTACGGCACGATCCACCAGAAGCGCCATTTGCAGGGCGGCGACATCCGCACCACAGCGACGCTGCAATATATCGGTGCGCTGATTGTCACGCTGCCGGCCGCATTGCTGCTGGAGGATATACGTGTCGTCTGGAACGTCCATCTGTTCATGGCGTTGGGCTGGGCGGTGCTGGGCCTTTCGATGGGCGCGGTCGTCCTGCTGCTGTACCTGATCCGGCGCGGACAGGTGTCGCGAGCGGCATCCTTGATCTATCTGGTGCCACCGCTCGCTGCGATCCAGGCCTGGCTGTTCTTCGACGAGGCCCTGACGACGCCGATGATCATCGGAACCTTCATCGCGGTTGCGGGCGTCTACCTGACCAACCGCAAACCCGCGCCGACCAACGTTTAGGCGCGGCGGCGCGGGCAAATACGTGAACGGAGTGGCAGCGGCGTGCTCAGGCGGCTGCGCCGTGGGCCGGGCCTTCTTCCTTGACTTCGCGCGGTGTCGGCGAAGTGATGACACCATGATCCGGATCATGTACGTCCTGGCCCTTCGAGCCGTCTGCCGCTTTCGGAAGCTCCCGGGCCTTGCTGTCGCGTTGCGTGTCGCGCAGGCGGGTTGCTTCGTCGATCAGGGTGGTCAGTTCGTCTTCGGAGAAGTCGGAAAGGTCAAACGTCTTGGCCATGATGGTCTCCTTTGGCGCGTTGATTTCCAAGGGTAAACGCGCGACGTCCGAAATCGACCAAGGCAGCGCGTATTTTTTTAGAATCGGCAGCCAAAGAAAAACGGCGGGATTTTCATCCCGCCGCTGCAATTCAGCAATCATGCTTGCGAAAAGGCTTACGCCTCGTCGCGGCGCTGGCCGTTGGCGCGCTTGCGCTGAGTGTGGGCTCCGGGGCCGGTGGCTTCGCGGTTCTGGTTGGCGCCGCCATGATTGCGGTTGCGCCATTCGCCCTGCTTCTGGCCAGGACGTCCGTTGCGGTTGCCGCCGGGACGCTTGGCGAGTGCCTGCTCGTGGGCTGCCTGTGCGGCCGGACCCTGGCCCTTGCGATGCTGCTTCTTCTGCTGGTTGTCGCCAACCAGAAGATCGTCACCCGCAAACGGGCTCGGTGCCGCACGTTCGGCGCGATGCACGTTGTCGCTGCCGCCCTGCGGACGCGGACGGCGTTCGTTATGGCCGTTGCCGGCCGGACGCGAGGCGTTGCGTGCGCCATTGCCGCCGCGCGCACCCTTCGGACGGGCGCGATCGGCCGGAACTTCGCCGCTGGCAACCTCGATCTCGATGTTCATCAGGCGTTCGATATCGCGCAGCAGGCGGATTTCGTCCGGTGCGCAGAAGGCAATCGCGATGCCGTCGCGGCCGGCGCGGGCGGTACGACCGATACGGTGAACGTAGGCGTCCGGAACTTCCGGCAGGTCGTAGTTGTAGACGTGCGTGACGCCGGGGATGTCGATGCCGCGGGCAGCAACGTCGGTGGCGACCAGAACGCGGGTTTCGCCATCACGGAAGGCCTTCAGGGCACGCTCGCGCTGACCCTGGCTCTTGTTGCCGTGGATCGAGGCGACGGAGAAGCCGACATGGTCGAGATGCTTCATCAGCTTTTCGGCGCCGTGCTTGGTGCGCGAGAAAACCATGGCGCGGCCATCCGGGTTTTCGGTCAGCGTCTTCTTCAGGATTTCGGTCTTCTGGCTGGCGCCCTGAACGAAGTGAACATACTGCTCGACCTTGTCGGCAGCCTTGCCCGGAGGCGTGACTTCGACGCGCTTCGGCGTGCTCAGGTATTCGGCGGCAAGTTCTGCGATCGCCTTCGGCATGGTGGCCGAGAACAAGAGCGTCTGGCGGTTCTTCGGAACCAGCTTGGAAATCTTCCGCAGGTCGTGAATGAAGCCGAGGTCTAGCATCTGGTCGGCTTCGTCGAGAACGAGGTAGCGCGCCTGGGTGAGGGTGACGGCCTTGCGGGCAACCAGGTCGAGCAGACGGCCGGGGGTGGCGACGAGGATGTCGGTGCCGCGGGCCAGCTGTTCGGACTGCTTGTTGATCGAGGCGCCGCCGACGACGGTCACGACCTTGATCGGCGTCTTCTTCACGAAGCCCTTCAGGTTGTCGGCGATCTGGTTCACCAGTTCGCGCGTCGGGGCGAGGATAAGGGCGCGGATGTTGCGCGGGTCGGGACGCTTGCCATCCGCCATCATCTTTTCGATCATCGGCAGGCCGAAAGCGGCCGTCTTGCCGGTGCCGGTCTGGGCGAGACCGATCAGGTCATGGCCTTCCATGACAAGCGGAATGGCTTGGGCCTGGATCGGCGTCGGCGTTTCGAACCCGAGGGAGGAGAGGGTCGAAAGCACGTGCTCGGAGAGGCCAAGGTCTTTGAAAGTGGTCAATGTAGTACCTTTATCGGGGGCGCAAAACGAACATCGCCGGAACTGCACCATGCGGTTCCGGTTTCGCTTCGCGTCAAGAACCCCGCGTGATTTGGGAACTTGTGGGTTGATTAAGCTGTCTGCGCTGCATTTTGCCACGTTTGGCAAAACATTTCTGGGTGCGCTTATCCTTCGTTACGGATCGGTTGATCCCGCAGGGCTCGCTCACGCGGCGGCCAGAAGGTGACGCTGCGCCTCATGTCGTTGTTTTCCCGTCAAAAGTCAAGGGATAGTTTTCGCAGATGCGAACACGATGGCGTGCTAGTTCATGGTGAGCGTGAAATCGCCACCGGCCAGAACCGCGCCGTTGACGAGGATCTCGACGCGGTGGGCGCCGGGGTAATATTGCCGGGTGGTGATGGCGCGCATGGCGTGGCTGCGCGCCATCACAAGCGTTTTGCCGGGCTTCAGCGTCAGGCTCTTCCACTTGAAGACTTTCGGCGCCAGGGTGCCATTGGCTTTCTGGTGATGGACGGCATAGTCGATCATCAACTGTTGCGGCGCAGCATTTTCATTGGTGAGGGACAGGGAGAAGGCGAGGGCGCCACCGAACATGACAACTTCGGTATCGACGGCCAGGACCGCGCTGATACCGGAACTCGGGGCGAAGCCGAAATTGGCGAGCGCGGTAGTATCGCCTTTTTTCAACAAGGTGCGTGAGGCGTGCCGCAGCAACTGTTTTCGTTCCGGTGAAGCACCGCCGATATGTTCGCCGACAAAAGCGGCGACCAGTGCCGGATGATCCTTGGCGATATCGTTCAAGCTGTTGGCGATCGAGCGGCGGACATAGTCTTGCGGGTCATCGAGCAGGGCAGTGAGGATCGGCAGGATCGGCTGTGGATCGCGCATCAGGGCCGGCAGACGCATGGCCCAGGGCAGGCGGGGGCGGGTGCCTTCGCTCGCAAGCCGGCGAACATGGTGGTTGGGATGAGATGCCCATGTGCCGATCGTCTTCAGTGCGCGATCCTGATCGGCATGGATGAAGGGGCGGATGCCGAACTCGGCGGTGAAATGCGGTGTGAGTTTTTTGAGCAGTTCGAGCGACAGATCGAAATGGCCGAGGCCTTTCTGCGCCACGAACTGGCTGACCGGCAGCAGCGCCCAGCCGGTGATGCCGGTGCGTCTGTCCTGCGGCAGGCTGGCGGAGAGGATGGCGGCGGCCTGTTCGAAATCATCAGGCAGGGTTTCTACGAGCGCATCTCGAATCTGCAGCGCACGCTGCATCAGTTCCAGTTGATTGATGTCTTTACTTGCCAGTTTGACAAACCGATCCCTGTCGAAGCCGGAGAATTGTTCCGCGACATTTCCCGCCATGGACAGGATAAGGGCAGGGTGGAGCAGGTTTTTCAGCGGTTCAGGCATGAGACGGGTCCGACATATGATTCGAAAGAGACCATAGCCGCTGTTTGACGTCGAATGTAGCGGCGCCGTGGCTGGCGTTCCGCCGGGGGATTTTTGCCGAAGCCTCGGGAACCTTCCCCATCCGCCGGGCGTTGATTCCTTCGCGCCGCTCGTTCCCCACGGGCGGTGAGGCGTTCGGTCCGGTGCCGCCGGTGCTGTGATCACGGAACGCCAAGATCACGCTCGAGGAGAAAAAAATGACGACGACATGGATTCTTGCCGCCGATGGAAACCAGGCCCGCCTTCTGAAGGGTGTGAATTTCCTCAAGGATGGACCGCAGAACCCCGAGCAGGAAATTTTCCAGATAGAACCCAAGCGCGTGCAGGACATCATGGCCGACAAGCCGGGCCGAAGCCATTCGTCCAACGGCCATGGACGTTCTGCGATGGAATATTCGAGCGATCCGGTGCGCGAAGAGCAGCAGCGGTTTACGGCGGATGTTGCGAGCAAGATCGATCACTATGAGCAGAAAGGGGCGTTCGACCGCCTGGTCGTGTGCGCAGCGCCCCAGACGCTCGGCGACCTCCGCACCATGCTGTCCACCGCGACACGGGCGAAGACCACGGTGGAAATCAGCAAGGATTACAGCAACCTGCCGACGGAAAAGCTGATCTCGTCCGTCCGCTCGGCCATGTCCAACTGATATCCTGCTTCAAAAATCCGTCGGAACGCCGCCTTCGGCTTTCCGGCGGGCAACGAAGGCATCGAGTTCTTCCTCGACCGCCGGATCGAGCGGTGGCTTTTCGTACTCGTTGAGCTTTTCCTTGAACACGCGATTGGCGTGATCGTAAGTGGTCGGCCGGCCGGCTTCCGTCCAAGTCTCGAAATTGCGCCAGTCCGACAGGATCGGCGAATAGAAGGCCGTCTCGTAGCGGGACAGTGTATGGGCGGTGCCGAAATAGTGGCCGCCGGGGCCGACGTCGCGCACCGCGTCGAGGCCGAGCGCATCTTCGCTGACATCGAGCGGCGTCAGGAATTCTGCCACCATCTGCAGCATGTCGACATCGAGGATGAATTTTTCGAAGGATGCCGTCAGGCCGCCCTCGCTCCAGCCGGCCGAATGCATGATGAAATTGCCGCCGCCCTGCGTCAGCGCCCAGAGCGACAGGGCCGATTCGTACGCCGCTTGCGCATCCAGCGTGTTGGATGCGTTGGTGTTGGATGTGCGGTAGGGAATGCCGTAGCGCCGTGCCAATTGGCCGCCGGCAATGACCGCCTTCATGTATTCCGGTGTGCCGAAGGCGGGCGCGCCCGTCTTCATGTCGACATTGGACGTGAAGCCGCCATACATGACCGGCGCGCCGCGGCGGACCATCTGGGTAAAAGCGATCCCAGCCAGCGCCTCGGCATTCTGCTGCACGACGGCGCCGGCAATGGTGACAGGAGCCATGGCACCGGCCAGCGTGAACGGTGTGACGACAACGACCTGATTGCGCGAGGACATTTCGATAATGCCCTGCAGCATCGGCCCGTCGAGACGCAGCGGCGAGGATGTGTTGATGATGGTGAACAGCGACGGCTCGCGCTCCATCTGTTCAGCGGTGATGCCGCGGCCGATCCGGGCGATTTCCAGCGCGTCGATATTGCGCTGCTGGCCGAGCGAATAGCAGTGAAACACCTTGTCGGTGAGCTTCACCATGTCGGACAGGCAATCGAGATGGCGCACTGAAGCATGGATGTCGATCGGCTCGACCGGATAGCCGCCGGTCGTATGGATGATGTCGTACGACTGGGCGAGCTTCACCAGCTTGCGGTAATCCTCCTGGTTGCCGGCGCGGCGGCCGCCTTCACGATCGGCCACGAAGGGAGCGGAGGCGATCTGCGCGAATACGAGGTTGTTGCCGCCGATCTGGACATTGCGGATCGGATTGCGTGCATGCATCGTGAAACCTGATGGCACGGACGAGATCATGTCCATGATCAGGCCACGATCGAAGCGCACGCGGTCGGTTCCCGCCGTCACGTCGGCGCCGGCGGCCTTCATCCGCTGGCGTGCCTCCGGCAGGATGACGTCCATGCCGATTTCTTCCAGAATAGTCAGTGACGCTTCGTGGATCGCTTCCAGCGCCTCCTCGGTCAGGACGGTGGATTTCGCGATCGTGTTGACGAGGTGGAGATATTTCGAACTTCCGGCACCCTTGCGCGAACGGTCCGCACCACGCCCGCCGGTTCGGCGGCGGCGTTCCACCGGCGCATCGGTATCGATGTTGGGGGACTGCGGAAATTCATTCTCACTCATGGTTTTTCCATCGGTTTGGACAGAGGCGCATGTTGCAGATTCGATGTCGTTTATGCGCCACCATTTGCGACAGCAAAAATCCCTGGGAGAGAAGACCGTTTTTCAGGCTGGCTTTTACGCGACGCCGGATGACGATTTCACGCCGCTGAGCATTTCCCGCTTGCTGCCAAATCCCTTTTTACGCTCGACCGCAAAGCCGGCGGCCTGAAGATTGCGACGCACAAAGCCGGCGGCGGCATAGGTGGCGAAGGTTCCGTCCTCGACAGTCTTGCCGTGAACGCGCCGCATCAGGTCCTCCGACCACATGTCCGGATTGCGCCGGGGTGCAAAGCCATCGAGATACCAGGCGTCGAATATAGGATCGAAATTCTGGATCTGGTCGAAGGCATTGCCGCAGGCGACGGTGAGACGGAGGCCACCGGAAAAATCGAGTGTGACATGGCCTGATGGCTGTTTCGGCCAGACAGCGCATAGCGCCTGCCGTTCAGCGGTGATTTCCGGCCAGTGGGACAGGGCCTTGCCGATCTCGTCCGCCTGCATCGGGAATCGTTCGAAGGAAACATAGTGCAACCTGCCGTCCGGAGTTCGCGCCTCTTTCCACTGCCGCCAGGTTTCGCAGAAATTCAGGCCGGTGCCGAAGCCCAGTTCGCCGATGGTGAAATCCGGTTGCCGTGCCCAGCGTTGCGGCAGGCCGTTTCCTTCCAGAAAGACATGGCCGCATTCCAGCCGGCCATCTTCCCGGCAATAAAAATGATCGCCAAATTCCTGCGAATAGGGCATATCGCCCTCGTGCCATTCGAGGGTCGACTGATCCGGGATTTTGGCTTCTGGCGCAGACGCAAGATCGGGGTGTTCGGTGGACATGCCGAACCGATAATCTCCACATCCGGGAAGGTCAATCGATGACGGATCTGTTGATCGTCGGCGGCGGTATCATGGGGCTCTGGGCGGCCGTCATGGCCGAGCGGGCGGGCTTGAAGACAGTGCTGATCGAGAAGGACCGGATCGGAGCGGGCGCCAGCGGTGGCGTGGTCGGCGCACTGATGCCGCATATGCCGGATCGCTGGAACGGCAAGAAGCGGTTCCAGTTCGATGCGCTGGTCGCGCTCGAAGCGGAAATCGCCGCGCTTGAAGCGCAGACAGGATTGTCGGCCGGGTATCGCCGATCCGGGCGGCTCATTCCATTGCCGAAGCCGCATTTGCGCACCATCGCCCTTCGGCACGAGCAGGATGCTTTGGCCAACTGGCGCGTCGGGGACAGGCAGTTCTTCTGGCATGTCCGCGACGATGCCACACCGGCCGGATGGCCGCAGAGCGAGACTATGGCAAGCGGCGTAGTGCTCGATACGCTCGCCGGGCGCGTTGATCCCCGGCGGATGCTGGCGTTGCTGTTGGCGTATCTTCGCCAATCGAACCTTGTACGGATCGAGGAGGGACGGGAATTGCTAAATCTCGATCTCGTCAAGGGACAGGCAATCCTTTCGGGTGGCGAGACGCTGTCGTTCGGGTCGTGCGTGCTTGCCGCCGGCGTCCAGTCCTTCGGGCATCTGGACCGGCTGGAAACAGCGGCTGCGGAGCCAACCGGTGTTGCTGTCAAGGGGCAGGCAGCCTTGCTTGAGGCCGATATCGATCCGGCTCTTCCTGTCATCTTCTTCGATGGACTCTATGTGATCCCGCATGACAATGGCCTTGTCGCCGTCGGCAGCACCAGCGAGAACAGCTTTTCCGATCCGCGATCGACCGACGGCCAACTGGAGGACCTGCTCGACCACGCGAGAACCATCGTGCCTCTGTTGCGCGATGCGCCGGTCGTCGAGCGCTGGGCCGGATTGCGGCCAAAGGCGATCGGGCGGGATCCGATGGTCGGGCGGCATCCTGATTTCGAGAAACTCTATATTCTGACTGGCGGTTTCAAGATCAGTTTCGGTCTCGCACATCGCCTTGCCGAAAGCGTGATCGGAGAAATCTGCGGGCGCCCGGACAAGGGCCTGCCGCAGTCCTTCCGCTGTCAGGAGCATTTTTCGCTGGTGCGCGGCACCTGAACGCAAAAAGCCCCGCAATCGCGGGGCTTTGCAGGCATTGGATGATTACATCCAATAGGGCGGAACGCCGTAATAGTCGTAGACGCGGCGGCCGTTTTCCTTGTTCCAGTCATATTCCTCATCGCCGTGATATTTCGGCGCATTCTCGACCTGCTCGCGGGTGACATCGGTGCGATAGCCGCCAAGGCTTTCATCGTAGCTCAGCTTGCTCCAAGGCAGCGGGTAGTGATCCTCGCCGATGCCAAGGAAACCGCCGAAGCCGAGAACCGCGTAGGAGACGCGACCGCTGCGCTTTTCCAGGATCACGCGCTCGATCGAGCCGATATGTTTGCCATCCTGGCCATAAACGCTGGTGCCTTCAACCTTGTCGCTGGCGATCAGGTCATGGGTTTCCTTGATGCCGGCATCCTGGAAATTGTTGGTCTGGTAAGTCATTGTTTTTCTCCTCGTTTGTTTTCACACACGAAAACGAGGAAAATCGCGGTTGGTTCCCGATATCGGCACAATTTTCCATCGGCAATTGCAACCTGTGATCAATTTTGTGTAAGCCCGACTTCGTCATTCTGTCACGCAAATCACTTAACTCCGGTCCAAGATTTCAAGTTGGAACGGAGCGAGCCCGATGCGGTACGCGATCTATTATACGCCGTCGATGTACGACCCGCTTTCGGTCGCCGCGGCAAGCTGGTTGGGCCGCAACGTCTATTCCGGCGAAGCGCCGGAAGCGCCATCAATTGCCGGTTTCAGCCGGCAGGAACTGGCCTTTCACACCGCCGTGCCGCGTCGTTACGGCTTCCACGGCACGATCAAGGCGCCGTTCCGTCTGCATCCCGACACCGACGAAGCGGCGCTGCTGAAGGCGCTGATGCATTTCGCCAGCACGATGACGCCATTCGAAATTCCCAGTATGGAAATTGCGCGACTGGGCGAATTTTTTGGCCTTACACCTTCGGTCCCGTGCGAGCAGATGAATCACCTCGCCGCTTCCGTCGTCCAGGCTTTCGATACGTTTCGCGCGCCGTTGAGCGACGCCGAAATCGAGCGTCGGAATCCGGACCATCTGACCGCACCGCAGTTTTCCAATCTGCATCGCTGGGGATATCCGTATGTGATGGACGAATTCCGTTTTCACATGATGCTGACGGGGCCGATCCATCCCAGGTTGAACGCCCGGTTCGAAACAGCCTTGCGCGATTTCTTCACGCCGGTTCTGCTTGAGCCGTTGAAGATTTCCAGCCTCGCCTTGTTCGTCGAGACGGAACCCGGCGCACCGCTAAGGGTCCATTCGCAGCATCCGCTCGGCAAGCTTTCGGCACATCGGCCGGTGTCCGGTGGCGTAAGAACTATGGCGGCAATGGCTTCGCCTGGGCCGTATATCACCGAAAGCAAGGCGGCAATGGCAGCACGCCGTCTGCAGGCCAGTTACTGAAAACCTGTCACGCCGAAACCACGACGCAGGCCAGTTTTCGCTTCGTGATTTCCGCCATTTTCACCTCGACTTTCCGGTCTCGGATGCTACCGTTCCGGCACATTCGAAAGGTGATTTGATGGTGGAACAATCCTATCCGCGTGATCTCGTTGGCTATGGCCGCAATCTTCCGGAGGTCCGCTGGCCGGGCGATGCGCGGATCGCCGTGCAGTTCGTGGTCAATTATGAAGAGGGCGGCGAAAGCTCGATCCTCGATGGTGACAAGGCATCGGAAATGCTCTTGTCGGAGATCGTCGGCGCGCAGCCCTGGCCGGGCCAGCGCAATCTCAACATGGAATCGATCTACGAATACGGATCTCGTTCCGGCTTCTGGCGGCTGTGGCGGATGTTCACCAGCCGCAATGTCGATGTCACCGTCTATGGCGTGACGCTCGCCATGGCCCGTAATCCGGAAGCCGTCGCCGCCATGAAGGAGGCGGGCTGGGAAATCGCCAGCCACGGTTATCGCTGGCTGGAATACAAGGATTTTTCCGAAGAGGAAGAGCGCAAGCACATTCGCGAGGCCGTGCGTCTGCACACGGAGCTGACCGGCTCGCATCCGCTTGGCCTGTATCAGGGCAAGCCGTCGAACAACACGTTGAAGCTGGTGCTGGAAGAGGGCGGTTTCGTCTATTCCTCGGACAGCTATGCCGACGAATTGCCCTATTGGGTGCCGGGCCTGACGCCGGAAAAGCCGCACCTGATCATTCCCTACACGCTCGATGCCAACGATATGCGCTTTGCCACGCCGCAGGGGTTCAATTCCGGTGACCAGTTCTTCACCTATCTCAAGGACACGTTCGACGTGCTCTATGCCGAGGGCAAGAAGGGCAGTCCGAAGATGATGAATGTCGGCCTGCATTGCCGCCTCGTTGGTAGGCCGGGGCGAGCGGCGGCACTTGCCCGTTTCGTCGATTATGTGCTGAGCCACGAGAAGGTCTGGATTCCTAAGCGGATCGACATTGCCCGGCACTGGTACGAGCATCACAAACCGCAAGGAGCTCTGTGATGGATGCTGCTGATTTCGTTCAGCGTTTCGGTGGCGTCTTCGAGCATTCGCCCTGGGTGGCCGAACGCGCCTTCGCCAGCAACCCCGGCGTGAATCTCACTTCGGATTCCGTGCATGAAGCTCTCGTCGTGGCCTTTCGTGCGGCGAGCCGGGACGAGCGTCTTACCGTTCTGCGGGCACATCCGGATCTTGCCGGCAAACTGGCTGTAGCCGGCGAACTCACCGAGGATTCGAAGGCCGAGCAGGCCGGCGCCGGTCTGGATCGGCTGACGCAAGCCGAGCATTCGCGCTTCACCGAATTGAACACCGCCTATACCCAGAAATTCGGCTTCCCGTTTATCATTGCGGTGAAGGGGCTGGGCAAGGACGACATTCTCTCAGCCTTCGAGGTCCGGATTGACAATTCGGTCGAAGAGGAATTTGAAACGGCAACGAAACAGGTCGAAAAGATCGCGCTGCTGCGGCTGCGCGCCATGTTGCCCGGAGAAGACAATGCATGAAATGAAGTCGTCACGCCTCGATCAGGCAGGGCAGTCCCGCTGATGGCGCGCATCCTGACGATTGAGCCGCTGACACAGGCTGCTTTTGCGCCTTTCGGCACGGTCATCGAGGCTGATCCGGCCTCAATGCGGCTGATCAATGGCGGTACGACGGAGCGTTTTCACGCACTCGGCGCCGCCGATGTCATCGGCGATGGCGCTCGCGTGATCATCAATATCTTCCGTGGCCAGCCGCGCAGCTTTCCCTACAAGCTCAATATGATGGAGCGGCATCCGCTCGGATCTCAGAGCTTTTCGCCGCTCAGCAGCGGTGGCTGGCTGGCGGTGGTTGCGCCGGACGAAGGTGGCAAGCCGGGCCTGCCGCGCGTTTTCCTGGCGACGGGCGGACAGGGCGTCAATTACGGCCGCAATGTCTGGCATCATCCCCTGATGTCGGTGGACACCGTCAGCGATTTTCTGGTTGTCGATCGCGATGGTCCGGGCAACAATCTTGAGGAAGTGTTTTACGATGAGCCCTTCGTCATCCCCTATCCCTTTTGAAAGCGAGCGTTCCATGAGCACATCCGGCCGGCTGACCACGCATGTTCTGGACACCGCGCTCGGAAAGCCGGCGCAGGGGCTGAGGATCGATCTGTTCCGGATCGAGGGGGATAAAAAGTATCTTGTCCGCAGTGTTTGGACAAACATGGACGGTCGTGTCGATGGGTCGGTGCTGGAAGGTGAATTTTTTGTCGTCGGCATTTACGAGTTTCTGTTCCATGCCGGAGACTATTTTCGGGAGGTTGGGGCCGCCATGCCGGAACCTGCGTTTCTTGATCTAACGCCGCCGTTTCTCGACCTGATCCCGCTACGCTTCGGCATCGCCGATGCTGGCAGCCACTATCATGTCCCGCTGCTGCTCTCTCCATTCAGCTACTCGACCTATCGGGGGAGTTGAATTTTGTGAATTGTAGTTCACGGTTTCTGGTGTAAACTGAGGTCAGGATGGAAGTCCGCCAAACTGCGATCTTCCGGAATTGGCTTGGCAATCTCAGGGATGTGAGGGCCAGAACGCGGATTGCGCAGCGTATCGTGCGTTTACAGGCGGGTCTCTTCGGTGATGCGAAATTTTTCGACGGTATCGGCGAACTTCGCGTCGATCATGGCCCCGGCTACCGCGTCTATTTCGTCCAGCGCGGGGCCGTTCTCGTGATCCTGCTTTGTGGCGGCGACAAAGGCACGCAAGACAGGGACATCAGGAAAGCCAAGGCGATGGTGGACGATCTGGATTTCGACAATGGCAATTGAAACGCTGCCGTTTGATGCGGCCGAATATATCGACACGCCGGAAGCTCAGGCTGAACTTCTCAGCGACGCGTTTGAAAGCGGCGATGCCGCCTACATTGCTGCCGCCCTTGGAACGGTGGCTCGTGCAAAAGGCATGACACAGGTTGCGCGGGATGCCGGCGTCACGCGAGAGGCACTCTACAAGGCCTTGAGTACGGAAGGTGACCCGAAGCTTTCAACCCTCCTCGGCGTCATCAAGGCTCTGGGTGTCAACCTTACGGTCACTCCGGCCTAATCCGATCACTGCGCAAGCACATCCCGGTTGATGTCTCTGATGTCCCGCTTGCCGCAGAGTGCCATGGTGATGTCAAGCTCCTTGCGGATGATCTCAAGCGCGGTCGTCACGCCGGCCTGGCCGCCGGCGCTGAGGCCGTAGAGGAAGGGGCGGCCGATATAGGTGCCCTTGGCGCCGAGCGCGATGGCCTTCAACACATCCTGGCCCGAGCGGATGCCGCCATCGACATGAACCTCGATCATGTCGCCGACGGCATCGACGATCTTCGGCAGCATGCTGATGGAGGAGGGGGCGCCGTCGAGCTGTCGGCCGCCATGGTTGGAAACGATGATGGCGTCGGCGCCGGTGCGCGCGGCCATCTTCGCATCTTCGACATCACAGATGCCCTTCAGGATCAGCTTGCCGCCCCACATCTCCTTGATCTCGGCAACATTTTCCCAGGACAGTTGCGGATCGAACTGCTCGGCCGTCCAAGAGGACAGCGAGGAGAGGTCGGAGACATTCTTGGCATGGCCGACGATGTTGCCGAAGCTGCGGCGCTTGGTCTGCAGCATCTGCATGCACCAGAGCGGCCGCGTCGCCATCTGCCAGATGTGCTTGGGCGTGAACTTCGGCGGTGCAGACAGGCCGTTGCGCAGGTCCTTGTGTCGCTGCCCGAGAATTTGCAGATCGAGCGTCAGCACCAACGCCGAGCACTTGGCCGCCTTGGCGCGGTCGATGAGGTTCTTCACGAATTCCCGGTCGCGCATGACGTAAAGCTGGAACCAGAAGGGCTTGGTCGTGACTGACGCAACATCCTCGATCGAGCAGATGCTCATGGTCGACAGCGTGAAGGGGACGCCGAACGCTTCCGCCGCCTTGGCCGCCAGCATCTCGCCGTCGGCATGTTGCATGCCGGTCAGGCCCGTCGGTGACAGCGCCACCGGCATCGACACTTGCTGGCCGATCATCTCGCTCGTCAGAGAGCGGTTGGTCATATCGACCAGCACGCGCTGGCGCAGCTTGATCTTGTGGAAATCATCCTCGTTTGCACGGTAGGTGCCCTCGGTCCAGGCTCCGCTATCGGCATAATCGAAGAACATCTTCGGCACGCGGCGTTTGGCGAGTGCCTTCAGGTCGGCAATTTCGAGCGGTTTGGACATTGTACGGACTTCCAGCTGACGGGATGTCCCGGCATTATCATGGTTCCGAAACCGATGTTAAGAGCAAAAATTCGGAGAGGTAAAATAAATTTACCTCTTGTGGTTCGCTTACAAGATTTCGTTCGCGAGCTATCAAAGCTCCGCCTTCATCGCAGCACCCGCGACATAGGTCTCCACGATCGCCCGGTCGTCGCCCATGGTCTGCAGCAGGAAAAGCTCGTCGGCGAGTGAGTTGACCACTTCGGCCTTGAGCGCCATGGCAGGGGTTGCCGCCATGTTCAGGACAATGAAATCGGCATCCGTACCGGGCTCCAGCGTGCCGATCCTGTCTTCGAGCGACAAAGCCTGAGCATTGCCTGCTGTCATCAGGTAAAAGCTTTCGAACGGGTTCAGCCGTTCGGCCAGCAGTTGCTGGATCTTGTAGGCTTCGTCCATCGTCCGCAGCATCGAATAGCTGGAGCCGCCGCCGATATCGGTAGCGACGGAAACCCGGACGGGCTTTCCGCGCCGCAGCAGCGACTTCAACGGAAACAGGCCGGAGCCGAGGAAGAGGTTGGAGGTCGGGCAATGCACGGCGACGGACCCCGTCTCGCTCATCGCATCCATTTCTCGCTCGGACAGATGGATGCAATGGCCGAACAGGGATTTTGGACCGAGCAGGCCGTAGCGCGCATAGACGTCGGTATAGTCGACGGCTTCGGGATAGAGAGAACAGGTGAAATCGATCTCGTCGCGGTTTTCCGAGAGGTGCGTCTGCACATGCAGGTCGGGGAATTCACGGACCAGCGCCTGCGCCGCCGACATCTGTTCCGGCGTCGAGGTGATGGCGAAGCGTGGCGTGATGGCGACGTGGTTGCGGCCCTTACCATGCCATTGCTCGATCACGTCGCGGGTCTCGTCGTATCCCATCTGCGGGGTATCGAGCAGGCCCTGCGGCGCATTTCGGTCCATCATCACCTTGCCGGCGACCATGCGCATGTTGCGGCGCATGGCTTCCGCGAAAAAGGCATCGGCCGAGGTCTTGTGGACGGAGCAATAGGCGACTGCCGTAGTCGTGCCGTGGCGCACCATTTCGTCGAAGAAATGGCGCGCAATGCGCTCAGCATGTGCGGTCTCGACAAAGCGGCATTCCTCGGGAAACGTATAGGTGTTCAGCCATTCCAGCAGATTGGCGGCATAGGAGCCGATCACCTGCATCTGTGGGAAATGCAGGTGCGTGTCGATGAAGCCGGGCAGGATGAGGTGCGGCCGGTGATCGATCTCTATTGTGTCCTCGAGCGCTTGCACCTTGACCGCTTCGTAGCTGCCGCTTGCCACGATCAGCCCGTTTTCGATCAGAAGCGCACCGTCCACTTCATAGGTGTAGGCGCCGTCGTCATCCATGCCCATGGGCATGCGTTTGAAGCTCAACGTACGGCCGCGGATGAGTGTGGCAGTCATTCCGTCTTGCCTTCCTGTACGGCGCTTTCGAACCATGCGGTCAGCAGCGCACGCTCGTCCTGGGTCATCTCTGTGATATTGCCGGGCGGCATAGCGTGGCTGCGGCCGGCCTGGAGATAGATTTCGCGGGCATGGGCGGCGATCTCGTCGTCATTTTCCAGCATCACGCCCTTGGGGGGACGCACGATGCCTTCATAGACAGGCTCGGCCGCATGGCACATCGCACATCGCGTGCCGATGGTATCGCGTGCTGCCGGGAAATGGCTGTTTTCGGTGAACTGCCGAAGATGCGGGGCAAGTTCGGTTGTCTCCTCGGCGAACGGCAATTTCGGAACGGTCGAGAGCCACATGATCAGGATGAAGAGGATCAGCGTCACCAGCCATGTCCAGGTCGGCCGTCCCTTGCGGGCATGGGTGGTGTTGAACCAGTGGCGGATGGTGACACCCATCAGGAAGACCAACGCCGCGATGATCCAGTTATAGGCCGTCGCGAAGGCCAGTGGATAATGGTTCGACAGCATGAAGAAGATGACGGGCAGCGTCAGGTAGTTGTTGTGCAGCGAGCGCTGCTTGGCGATGACGCCATATTTCGGGTCCGGCGTGCGGCCGGCGATGAGATCGGCAACCACGACGCGCTGGTTCGGCATGATGATGAAAAAGACATTGGCCGACATGATTGTGGCGGTGAAGGCGCCGAGATGCAGGAAGGCGGCGCGGCCGGTGAAGACCTGCGTATAGCCCCAGGCCATCGCCACCAGCGCCACGTAGAGAATGCCCATCAACGTCCAGGTGTTCCTGCCGAGCGGTGATTTGCAAAGCAGGTCGTAGAACAGCCAGCCGATGCCGAGCGATGCCAACGAAATCAGGATGGCTGTCGTCGATGAAATATCCAGCACATGACGATCGACCAGAAACAGATCGGCGCCGCCGTAATAGACCAGACACAGCATGGCGAAACCCGACAGCCAGGTGGCGTAGCTCTCCCATTTGAACCAGGTAAGATGCTCCGGCATGGCCGCAGGCGCGACCAGGTATTTCTGGATGTGATAGAACCCGCCACCATGGACCTGCCATTCTTCGCCATAGGCGCCAACGGGCAGATGATCGCGTTTCACCAGTCCGAGGTCGAGGGCGATGAAATAGAAGGACGAGCCGATCCAGGCGATGGCGGTGATGACGTGGAGCCAGCGGACGGCGAAGGCGAGCCATTCCCAGGCGATGGCATATTCGTACATTCAGTTCCCCTTTTTGCCTCCCGCTTCGGTACTGTGCGAAAAAACGGCGGCATGGGAAAGAGGCAAACGTAATGTCTTTACCGACCGGCGAGGATTGCGATCATTTCTTTCGTCTTCACGCCCTGGCGCCCCTTCTCGAATGTGGCATGGGACAGGCGGCCATTCGCGAGCGCTGCGGTCAGGCGCTTGCAGCCGACTTCGAGTGCCTCGGCGCGCGACGTCTGCGTATAGGTCGCCAATTCCGCGACATCGGCGGGGTTTCCGAGTTTCTTGCGGCACATCTGCATCACTTTTTCGCGCAGGCCGGCGTCTTTCTTCAATTCCTTTTGCATCGCCCGGTACTCTTCGGCGTCTGTCTTCTTGGCGTTCTCACGCGGTGTCACCGTCAAGGTGTAGTCGCGATAGGGCTCTGGGTCGGGAACGAGCTTGCTGAACTTGCGGCGTGCCTCATTGGCGATGGCACGATCGCGCTTGAGGTCTCCGGAAGACGTTCCGAGCAGGACGTCGGCAAGCTTCCCGTTGGGTCCCGTCTGAAGATGGACGACGGTTCTTCCTGATCCCGTGCACGAAGATAGTGCGAGTGTCGTAACAAGGCAGGCGATAAGAATTTTCAGCATGTCTGATTCCCATGAGGCGGGGCATCTTTGGTCGAAGTGCGGACAAAAGAAAAGTACGCCCTGTGCGTGTTCCACGCCTTTTATGTAGCCTCCCTCGGGCGTGACAAATGTGTTGCCAGGTGGCCTCTATCGGCATTGATGGTCGTGCCCTCAGAGGGTGAGAATTCGCCAAGAAGCCAGTCGCGGAAGCCCTTGATCTTGGGCGAGTGCCGCCGCGCCGTCTGATAGACGACCCAATATTGATGGCCATCGTTGCCGCGCAGGTCGAAGGGTTGATAAAGCCGCCCCAGCGCAATGTCGTCGGGGTAGAATTCCGGGGTCAGGATAGCGACGCCCTGACCGGCGATTGCCGCCCGCGCCTCGAAGGACTGCGCGCCGAGGCGGCTTGCCGGGCGGCTGGCAAGATCGGCGTCGTGGACGCCGGCGGCTGCGAACCAGTGCGCCCACCAAGGATCGCCGGGATCGATGATCCGCAGTTTGAGGAGATCGCGTGGTGTGTGGATGCCACCGATGCTTTCGGCCAGTTGCGGGCTGAGCATCGGAGTGAAATCGACACTCATCAGGGGATGGCTGGTCAGGCCCGGCCACTCTCCGGTGCCGGAGCGAATGGCGAGATCGACGGCTTCGCGATTGAAATCGATAATGGTCTCGCTGGTTGTCATGCGCACCGCGACGCTCGGATGCTTGAGCTGGAACGACCCCAGGTGGCGGGCGAGCCACTGTGAGGCGAAGGTGGGGGTCGAGTGGATGAGCAGGGTGGCTTCCGCATCGTTGCGAACGCTTGCCATGGCATCCCGCAGCAGGTCGAAGGCCTCTCCGACCTTCGGCTCCAGCATTTCACCCGTCCTGGTCAACTGTATCTGCCGCGGCCGGCGCAGGAACAGCGGCTCGCCGACATTATCCTCCAGGAGCTTGATCTGATAGCTGACCGCCGTCTGGGTCATGCCAAGCTCGTCGCCCGCCTTGGTGAAGCTGCCGAGCCGGGCCGCGGCTTCGAAGACCCGGAGCGCGTTCAGCGGAAACTGTTTCGACATCTTCATGGATAAGCTCTCTTCATGCATGCAGACGGATGTTCGATTGGAATTCGACCATGTTTCGCCGCATCCTGCAATCACATTCATCAAAGAGAGCAGGTGTCGTCATGGACTGCCAAGCCATTGAGAAATATGAAGTCCGTTCGCCGAGCGTCATTGAGCGTGTCTGGCATGCAGTCTCCGCAGGCCTTGCGCGGATGCGTCCCGGTTACCCTCGGCTCGATCTCGAAGTCATGTCCGATTACATGAAGCGGGACATGGGTTTTCTCGACGGACGCGACCCGCATCGCGATAGCGATCTGCCGGGACAGCGCATTGCCGATGATCAGGCGTCGGTATTCAGAATGCCGCTTTCCAAGTGATCGAGATAGATGAAATCCGGCGCTTTGACGCCAGCCTGCGCTCGGATTTCAACCAGCCGGTCCGACTCGAAAAAGGCCCGTGCCGCGTCCAGTGAGCGCCAGCGCGAGAAGTGGACGATCCGGTTCGGATCGGAGTCGTATTTCAGGACCTGATAAGAGATTTCACCGGCATCGCGGCGGATCGTGGCGGCGTCGTCGAAGACGGTTTTCCAGGCGTTGTAGTCGGCGACGTCGTGGATGATGAGGACGAATTGCATGAGTATTTCCTTGTTCTGTCGAGGCGCTGTGGCGAAGTTGGTTTACATCAGGCCTTTGGCGCGGATGTAGGGGCTGTTTTCCCATGGCACGGCGGGCATGACATCCGTTTCCGGCTTGAATGGCTTGTCCGGCCAGGGATTGATGCCGTCGCGAAGCCAGAGAAGGCTGTCCAGCCAGAACCCGGATTCGTGGCGCCGGTGGAACAGATCAAAATGCCCGATCCGCTCCATTGAAAAGTCCTCGGGTGAGAGGGCAACCTCAAACGCCGTTGCATTCGGATAGTAATCGAGCGCGCGGCGAATGGCGGCCGGCGTCCCGAATTCATCGTCGGTGACGGCGATGGCCAGAATATCGGCGGTGACGGCGGAAAAGCGTTCGAGCAATGTCTCGCGGGCCTGACGCGGATGGGTGCGTTCCATCCGGGCGCGCCGAAAGCTCCAGTCCAGCGCCACGCCCGCCGGCAGATCCTCCAGCCAGCCCAGCCTTTCGCCGGGAAAAAAGCCGTAGAGCATCGTGATCAATGGCATGGCGACATGCCATTTCAGCAATAGGCGAAGGCGCTGGGTGGCGGCATAATCGCGCCAATAGGCATATTGCGCGCCGATGGTCAGCATCCGGTCAATCCGCGCGGCATTGTGCGCGAAGCCGGGCAGGAAACCGCCGATGCTGTGGCCGACGACGATCAACGGTCCTTGCGTTCTCTGCTCTTGAAGATGATTGAGCACGGCAGCGAAATCGCGCTCGCCCCAATCCGCCCAGCGATAGCCGCAGCCTCGCAATTCTAGCGGACGTGACTGTCCGATGCCTCGGTAATCATAGGTCACTACGGTGAAGCCGTGATCGGCGAGAAATTGTGCGTAAGAGTGGTAGTAGCGGGCTTTGACGCCGGTTGCGGGATTGATGACCACGGTGCCGCAATCTCCGCATCCATGCGACCACAGGTGTCCGCCGAGCCGCACGCCGTCCTCGCAGATAATGTCGAGCGCCTCTTTCGTCTCAAACGCTTCCATGTGTGCTCTCCACTCCTTCGGTCGAGAGGACGCTATGCAAGGCGATGACTTGTGTATACTCACTGGGCGGTATACTTTGACGCATGGCACCGTCTCCGCTCCCGACCCGCGACCGTATCGTTTCCGCTGCTGCCAAGCTGTTTTACAGCGAGGGCATTCGCGCTGTCAGCGTCGATGCCGTGGCGGAAAAGGCGGGCGTGACCAAGCGCACGCTCTACTATCATTTCACCAGCAAGGATGACCTGATCGCCGCCTATTTGGAGATGCGCGACAATCCCAATCTGGCGCTGTTCCAACGCTGGTTTGCCGAAACCGAGGGCGATGTGGCGGACAAGGTGCGCGGTGTTTTTACCAATCTGGCTGTATCCGCGCGCCATCCGCGCTGGAAGGGCTGTGGTTTTCTTCGCACCTCGGCCGAGCTTGCCAACATGCCCGGTCATCCCGCTATTAAGATCGGCGCGGCGCACAAGCGGAAGGTCGAGGACTGGCTCTGTGGTGTTTTCGAGGGGGCCGGATTGACCGCGCAGGCGAGGCAACTTGCACGGGAGGTGCTCCTGCTTCTCGACGGCGCTTTTTCAGTCGTCCAACTGCACCGCGATCCGTCCTATCTGGAGACGGCCGGAGATGCCGCGCATGCGCTGATCAGCAACACGATCCGGCGATAACGTCTAGGCTGATTGCTTGCGTGTCCGATCATGGCTCAGCGCCATCAGAATTTCGGCTGATGTCATGGCGGCGATGACTGCCGGGCGTTTGTCATCGACGTTCTTGCCGCCAATGGGCAGCACCAGCCGTTTGATCGCATCGTCGTCGAGGCCTTCCTTCCGCGCCCAGCTTGCAAAGGTGGCGCGCTTGGTTTTCGAGCCGATCATGCCGATATAGGCGAGATCGTCGCGGGCAAGGGCTTCCTTGGCGATCAGGAAGTCCAGCGCATGGTCGTGCGTCAGGATGACGATGGCCGATCCGGGCGCGATGTCCTTGACGATCACTTCTGGCATAGCGACCAGTCGATGCCGGGCGCCGGCCGACATCTGGTCAAGCTCGGTCTTGCGCGTTTCCACCGCATAGGTCTTCAGTGGCAGCAGGAGCAGCGCGTCGGCAAGGGCGCGCCCGACATGGCCGGCGCCGAACAGCCAGACCTCCGGCTGTGCATCGAGGCGCGCCTCCAGCTTGGCGTTCAAGGCTGCACGCGCCTCGTCATCGCCGATCCGGAACGTCAGAATCACCCGGCCGCCGCAGCACTGGCCGATGTCGGGGCCGAGCGGGATATCCATTTCGAAGATGTCGCTGACCCCGGCCAGCAGCGCGCGGGCATTGTCGATCGCGACATGCTCCATCTGCCCGCCACCGATCGTCCCGTGCGCGTCCGTCGGTGAGACCAGCATTAAAGCCCCGGTTTCGCGTGGCGTCGAGCCGATGGCCTCCCTGATCTCGACGATGACGATCCTGTATTCGCGCTCCAGAAACGCTTCGATTCTGTCGATTGCAAAGTTCATTTCAATTTTGCTCTTCAGGCTTTCGCGGCCCGCAGCCGCTCGACCGCCATCAGTATCCGTTCCGGCGTTGCGGGCGTGTCCAGCCGCGGGCATTCCTTGTAATCGGCGACGCTGGCGACGGCCATGGAAAGCGCCTCCAGCACCGAGATCGGCAACATGAAGGGAGGCTCACCCACCGCTTTGGACCGACCGATGGTCATTTCGGCATTCTCGGCCCATTCCGCCAGCTTGACGTTGAAGATTTTCGGCCGGTCGGAAGCGAGCGGGATCTTGTAGGTCGAGGGTGCATGGGTGCGCAGCCGGCCCTTGGCATCCCACCAGAGTTCCTCCGTCGTCAGCCAGCCCATGCCCTGCACAAAGGCGCCCTCGACCTGGCCGATATCGATGGCCGGGTTCAGGGACCTGCCGACATCGTGCAGCACGTCGACACGATCGACCATGTATTCGCCGGTCAGCGTATCGATCGACACCTCGGAGACGGATGCGCCATAGGCGAAATAATAGAACGGCATGCCGCGGCCGGTGTTGCGGTCCCAGTGGATTTTCGGCGTCTTGTAGAAGCCGGCGGCAGACAATTGCACGCGGGCGAAATAGGCCTGCTTGATGAAGTCCGGGAAGGGAACGAGTTCTTCGCCGATCTTCACATGGTGAGGCACGAAACTGACATTCCCGGGATCCGTCTGCCACCGCTCGGCGGCGAAGGCGACCAGCCGTTCCTTGATCTGGCGGGCGGCATCATGGGCGGCCATGCCGTTGAGATCGGAACCCGACGATGCCGCTGTTGCCGAGGTATTTGGCACCTTGCCGGTCGTCGTCGCGGTGATCTTGACGTTGGTGATATCGACCTGAAAGCTGTCGGCCAGAACCTGCGCCACCTTGGTATAGAGCCCTTGGCCCATTTCGGTGCCGCCATGGTTCAGGTGGATCGAGCCGTCCTGATAGACATGCACCAGCGCGCCCGCCTGGTTGAAGGCGGTCATCGTGAAGGAGATGCCGAACTTCACCGGCGTCAGCGCGATGCCCTTGCGGATGATGCGGCTTGTCTTGTTGAACTCGATGACAGCCTTGCGCCGCGCCTGATAGTCGGTGCTTTCCTCAAGCTCCGCAACGATGCGCTGGATGATGTTGTCCTCGACCTCCTGATGGTAGGGCGTCAGGGTGCGACCAGAGCCTTGCTCCCCGTAGAAATTCAGCTTGCGGATTTCAAGCGGATCCTTGCCGAGCGCATAGGCGATTTCCTCAATGATGCGCTCGCCGCCGACCATGCCCTGCGGTCCGCCGAAGCCGCGATAGGCGGTGTTGGAAACGGTGTTGGTCTTCAGCGGCTGCGAAGTCAGCTTCACATGCGGATAGAAATAGGAACTGTCGGCATGGAACAGGGCGCGGTCGGTGACAGGGCCGGAAAGGTCGGAGGAAAAGCCGCAGCGGGCGGCGTAGTTGGCATTCACTGCGTTGATACGGCCGTCATCGTCGAAGCCGACATCGTAATCGACCAGGAAGTCATGCCGCTTGCCGGTCGCGATCATGTCCTCGTCGCGGTCCGGCCGCAGTTTGACGGCGCGCTTGAGCTTTTTGGCGGCGACGGCAGCGATGGCGGCGAACTGATTGCTCTGCGTCTCCTTGCCGCCAAACCCGCCGCCCATGCGCCGCACCTGCACGGTCACGGCATTGGAGGGCACGCCGAGCACATGGCCGACCATGTGCTGCACTTCGCTGGGATGCTGGGTGGACGACCAGACGGTGATCTCGTCGTCTTCACCGGGAATGGCAAAGGCGATGTGGCTTTCGAGATAAAAGTGTTCCTGACCGCCGATCCGCATGCGACCGGTCAGGCGGCGCGGCGACAGTTCCAGTTCGGCCTCCGCATCGCCGCGCGCCAGCGTCAGCGGCTTGGTCACGAGCTGGGCGCCGTTATCCAGCGCGTCCAGAATGTCCGTGTGGTGCGGCAGGTCGCGATAGGTGATCTTCGCCTTGCGCGCCGCGTGGCGGGCAATATCTCGGGTTTCGGCAATGACGGCAAACGCAGGCTGTCCGTGAAACTGCACGATGCCATCGGCCAGAACCGGCTCATCGTCGAGATGGCTGGGGCTGATATCGTTGGAATGCGGCATGTCCTTTGCCGTCAGGACAAGCACGACACCGGGTGCAGCCTCGACCTCGGAGAGATCCATGGCGGTGATCTCGGCATGGGCACGGTCGGTCATGCCGAGCGCGGCATGCAGCGTTCCGATGGGCTCCGCGATGTCGTCGATATAATCGGCGGTGCCGGAGACATGCTTGTGAGCGCTGTCGTGGCGCAGGGTCGCATGCATGCCGCCGGCGATGGTCTTGCGGTCCGCGAAGGTGGAGTTATCCATCAGAGCGGTCTCCATTCGATTGATTTCTGGGAGAACTTTCGCCGTCCGGCCTTACCCCCCTCTGTCGGCGACGCCGACATCTCCCCCTCAAGGGGGGAGATGAGCCGCTGATTGCGTGCGCACCTTACGTCAGCAGGGATGGGGGAAAAGAACGATCTCCCCCCTTGAGGTGGAGATGTCACGAAGTGACAGAGGGGGGTATCGCCCGGAATTCCCAACATCGTCATCACACTACCTCAAACCGAACAAGTTCGGCCCTTTCGCCGGATGTCTCCAGGAAAAACCGCAACAGCAGGTTTTTCGCCGTCAGCATTCGGTAAGCGGCTGTGGCGCGCCAGTCGGTGAGCGGCTGAAAATCGGTCTCGAAAGCGGGCTGTGCCGCAGTAACGGTTTCCTCGCTCCAGGGATTGCCGATCAGTGCCGCCTCGACGGTCTTTGCGCGCTTCGGTGTTCCCGCCATGCCGCCGAAGGCGATGCGCGCATACATGACCCGGTTTTTGCTATCGAGGGTAATCCGGAATGCGCCGCACAGTGCGGAAATATCCTCGTCGCGGCGTTTGGAAATCTTGTAGACGGCGAAGAGATCGCCTTTCGGCAGGTTCGGAATGAAGATGCTCTCGACGAATTCGCCGGGCTTGCGATCCTGCCGGCCATATTCGATGAAATAGTCTTGCAACGGCACGGTCCGTTGCCCTGATGTGGAGCGTAGTGTGACGCTGGCACCAAGCGCGATCAGCGGCGGCGGCGTATCGCCGATCGGCGAGCCATTGGCAACATTGCCGCCGATCGTACCCATATTGCGCACCTGCTCGCCACCGAGGCGATCCAGCATGCGGCCGAAGGCGGGATAGTGTGTTGAAATGGCCTCGAAGGCGGCGGAATAGCTGACGCCGGCGCCGATGATCAGGCCGTCTTCGGTCTTGCGGATGGATTGCAGGTCTTCGACGCCGTTGATGAAGATCACTGGGTTGAGCGCGCGCATCTGCTTGGTGACCCAGAGGCCGACATCAGTGGAGCCGGCCACGATCGTTGCGCTCGGCTGTTCGGCCAGAGCATTGGCCAGCGCTGCAACATGGCCGGGTACGATCAGGCTGGTATCTCCATCGGAAATGGTGATCGTCTCGCCCGAGCGCATCGCTTTGAGCGTGGCCGTGATCTCGGTCCGCACCTTCAGAATCGGATCGAACACCGCATCCGGCCGCGCCGTTGCGACGGCTTCCGCCGCCTTGATGATCGGCTCATAGCCCGTGCATCGACAGAGATTGCCTTGCAGCGCCTTCTCGATATCGGCCCGGCCGGGATTGTCCTTCGACAGCCAGAGGCCATAGAGCGACATGACGAAACCAGGTGTACAGAAGCCGCATTGCGAGCCGTGATAATCGACCATGGCCTGCTGGACGGGATGAAGCGCGCCGTCCTTGGCCGCCAGATGCTCGACGGTCACGACATGGGTAGCGTTGAGCGAGCCGGTGAAGCGGATGCAGGCATTGACGCTTTCATAGACGAGATCATCGCCCGACAGGCGGCCGACCAGCACGGTGCAGGCGCCGCAATCGCCCTCGGCGCAGCCTTCCTTGGTTCCGGTGAGACGCCGTTCAAGTCTCAGGAAATCCAGCAGCGTCGCTGTCGGTTTCAGACTGTCGAGCGCGATCTCCCGGTCGTTGAGGATGAAACGGATGCTGCCGGCCGACTTTGTCATGCGGACTCTTCTTTTCATTTCGATACTTGAAACTATGCCCGAAACCGGCACCGTGACAATTGTGTTTTTGCACACGCGTCCCCCGACTTTTCGCAGGCGCGAAGGCGCGTTTTGTTTTCGTTTGACATTCGTTTTTGTATCGTATTGAAGTTTTTGAAATGGTCGCTGTCTTGAGGAGAGGTAGTGTACCCAAAGGACGCCGGGGAGGGGCAGGATGAGCGGATATATTCTTGCAATCGATCAGGGCACGACATCGAGCCGTGCGATCATCTTCGATAAAAACCAGAAAATCGCCGGATCCGGCCAGAAAGAATTCGAGCAGCATTTCCCGAAATCCGGCTGGGTCGAACATGATCCGGAGGAAATCTGGGATACGGTTGTCTCGACCATCAAGCAAGCTCTCCGCAATGCCGGTATCAAAGCCGGCGATCTCTCGGCTATCGGCATCACCAACCAGCGCGAAACCGTCGTCGTCTGGGAGCGCGAGACCGGCAAGCCCATCCACAATGCCATCGTCTGGCAAGACCGCCGCACCGCCTCCTATTGCGACAAGCTGAAAAAGCAGGGTCTGGAAAAGACCTTCACGAAGAAGACCGGCCTGCTGCTCGACCCGTATTTCTCCGGCACCAAGCTCTCCTGGATGTTGGCCAACGTCAAAGGTGCGCGGACGCGCGGCGCCAGGGGCGAGCTCTGCTTCGGGACGATCGATACATTCCTGATCTGGCGACTGACGGGCGGAAAATCCTTCGTCACCGATGCGACCAACGCATCCCGCACGCTGATGTACAACATCGTGACCAACGAATGGGACAGCGAACTGCTGGAAATTCTGAGGGTTCCCGATGCGATGCTGCCGGATGTGCTGGACTGCGCGGCGGATTTCGGCGTGACGGATGCTTCCGTCATCGGTGCCGAAGTCCCGATTCTCGGTGTCGCCGGCGATCAGCAGGCGGCGACGATCGGTCAGGCCTGCTTCCAGCCGGGCATGATGAAATCCACCTATGGCACCGGCTGCTTTGCGCTTCTCAATACCGGCAAGGACATCGTCCGCTCGAAGAACCGGCTTTTGACGACCATTGCCTATCGTCTGGATGGCGAGACGACCTATGCGCTCGAAGGTTCGATCTTCGTCGCGGGCGCCGCCGTGCAATGGCTGCGCGATGGGCTGAAGGCGATCAAGGCTGCGTCCGATACGGGCACGCTCGCCGAACAGGCCGACCCCACGCAGGACGTCTATCTCGTTCCGGCCTTCACCGGGCTTGGCGCGCCGCATTGGAATCCCGATGCCCGCGGTGCGATCTTCGGCATGACCCGCAATACCGGCCCGGCCGAATTCGCCCGCGCCGCACTGGAAGCGGTTTGCTACCAGACGCGCGACCTGCTCGATGCCATGCACAAGGACTGGAAGAGTGACGGCAAGGAAACGGTCCTGCGTGTAGACGGCGGCATGGTCGTTTCCGACTGGACCATGCAGCGCCTGTCGGACCTTCTCGATGCCCCGGTCGACCGCCCGACCATTCTGGAGACAACGGCGCTCGGCGTCGCCTGGCTTGCCGGCAGCAGGGCAGGGGTCTGGCCGAACCAGAAGGAATTCGCCAAATCATGGTCCCGCGACCGCCGTTTCGAACCGGCCATGGACGAGAAGACGCGCGCCGGAAAGCTGAAGGGCTGGCGCAATGCGGTGAAGCGTACGCTGACCGAACTGTAACCGTTCAGGAAACGCACCGTTTCCTGTGGTGAACTGTCAAAGCGCGCTGGCCATGGTTATTTCTAATGAGCATGAAATAGCTCGCCCAACGGCTGACAACAGGTAGCATCCCATGGAACTTGGTCTTTACACTTTCGGCGACGTCCACCCTGAAGCACCGACCGGGCGCGGCCGGGAAGGTGAGGAGCGGGTGCGTCATCTGATCGAGGAGATCGAACTTGCCGATCAGGTTGGGCTCGATGTCTTCGGTTTGGGCGAGCATCACCGGCCGGACTATGTCGCCTCGGCGCCGGCAATGATCCTGGCGGCTGCCGCGTCTCGCACGAAAAACATCAAGTTGACGAGCGCGGTGACGGTGCTGAGCTCCGAAGATCCGGTGCGGGTGTTCCAGCAATATGCGACGCTGGACCTGATTTCCAACGGACGCGCCGAGATCATGGCGGGGCGCGGTTCCTTCATCGAATCCTTCCCGCTGTTCGGTTATGACCTCGAAGACTACGACCAGCTTTTTGCCGAAAAGCTCGATCTTCTGCTGGCGATCCGCGAGGGCGAGAAGGTGACCTGGTCTGGCGAGAAGCGCGCGCCGATCAACGGGCGTGGCGTCTATCCGCGTCCGGTCAACGATCCGCTGCCGGTCTGGATCGCGGTGGGCGGCACGCCGCAATCGCTGGCGCGCGCCGGTGCCCTTGGCCTGCCGGTGGCGCTGGCGATCATCGGTGGCGAGCCGGCACGCTATGCGCCATTGTTCGACCTCTACCGTGAGTCGGCACGCCGCGCCGGGCAGGATGCATCGACGTTGAAGACCAGCATCAATGTACACGGCTTTATCGCCGATAAGACCGGGAAGGCGGCCGACCAGTTCTATGGTCCGCAGGCCGAGGTGATGAACCGGATCGGGCGGGAACGCGGATGGGGGCCGACGAACCGGGCGCATTTCAACCAGTCGATAGGCCCGAACGGCAATCTCTTCCTCGGCGATCCCGATACGGTGGCGGAAAAGATCGTCCGGCATCAAAAAATCTTCAGGAATGACCGCTTCCTGCTGCAGATGGCGATCGGCCTGATGCCGCACGACCAGATCATGCGCGGCATCGAGCTCTACGGCACCAAGGTCGCGCCGCTTGTGCGGGCAGCGCTTGCGGACAGCAAGAAAGACGTTGCACCGGCCTGATTTCCGCCGGTTTCCGCATGCTCTGATGCTCGTAGCTTGCGCGGACGGCCTTTCATCCGCCGGCCGGCTGCACGGGGAGCACAAGATTGTGGACATGAATGCCTTTGCCCTGCGGCCCGGCGCCGAAGGTGATCGAGACGCGATTGCCGCACTCTGGCATGCGAGCGCAAGCCTGCCGGGTGTGGGCCCCGCTCTCATGCCGACGCAGCGCGAGATGCTGGAACGCGTTGATCTGGAACTGGCGGGCGGCTGGGATGTGACGGTCGCGGCTGTTGGTGGCCGGTTGATCGGATTTATCGCACTCAAGCCGAAGGAAGCGGTGCTGGACCAGTTGTTCGTCCATCCCGGTTCGCTTGGCTTCGGGGTGGGCCGAGCGCTGCTCGCTCATGCAATTCGGACGATGCCGTGCGGCTTTACGCTTTTCACCCGATCGGCAAACGGCAAGGCCATGCGCTTCTATGAAAGGGAGGGGCTGGTTCGCATTGGGGAGGGGGGTCATCCAAAAACCGGCGACCCCATTACCCATTACGCCTGGAAAGTCCGCTGACATTCTGCTGCCAGGAATGGGCGCTGTTAGTGCCAAAGGTGCATTTTCATCGGACTGACGACTGGAACGAAGGCGTTCGGCGGGTTACATAACCAGCCGAAAGCGAGAGACGATGACCCTCAACAATGATGAAGATCTGGAGCGGCTGAAGGAAATCGGCCGCATCTGCGCCAATGCGATCCAGGTGATGGCCGGGGCGATGGAGCCTGGTATGACCACGGCCGAACTCGATGCCATCGGCCGCAAGGTTCTGGAAGATGCCGGAGCCCGTTCGGCGCCGGAACTCGCCTATAATTTTCCGGGCGCGACCTGTATCAGCGTCAACGAGGAAGTGGCGCACGGCATTCCGGGCTCGCGCGTCATCCAAGC
Source organism: Rhizobium sp. Leaf453 (assembly GCF_001425605.1). Taxonomy (GTDB): domain Bacteria; phylum Pseudomonadota; class Alphaproteobacteria; order Rhizobiales; family Rhizobiaceae; genus Pararhizobium. The sequence goes on from NZ_LMRG01000030.1 coordinate 87,008, forward strand.
CGGCGATCTCGTCAATATCGATGTATCCGCCGAGAAGAACGGGCTGTTTGCCGATACCGGCGCTTCCTTCGCTTTGTCGCCCGTCAAGCCGCAGATCGAGCGCCTTTGCCGGGATGGCAAGCGCGCCATGTGGGTTGGGTTGAACGAGGTGAAGTCGGGCAAGCCACTCGCGGCCATCGGCAATGCCATCGGCGCCTTTGCCAGAAAGAACCGCTACACGCTTGTCACCAACCTCGCCAGCCACGGCGTCGGCCGCTCGCTGCATGAGGAGCCGACCGAGATCGCCACCTGGCCGGACAAGCACGAGAAGCGCCGGATGACCGAGGGCATGGTCTTCACCGTCGAGCCGTTCCTGTCGCTCGGCGCACAATGGGCCGAAGGCGGCGACGATGCCTGGACGCTCTACAGCGAACCGCGCGCGCCGACGGTGCAGTACGAGCACACCGTCGTCGTGACCCGCAACGGGCCGCTGGTCGTTACCCTACCGGGCTGACCTTCCGCACGCATTCACAGCGCTGAACGACAACATCAAATTTTGTCGTTTGTGCCGGTCATGCTGCGTTGCGATATGTAAACCATGAGCAGCGCAGACAATTCCCCACATGAAAGCCTGATGCCGACAGCCCTTGCAGGCGCTATTGCCATGGCGGTTGCCATGGGCTTTGGCCGCTTTTCCTATACTCCGATCCTGCCCGGCATGATGGCCCGGCTCGGTCTTTCGCCGGCCGATGCGGGTATCATTGCGTCGGCCAATTTCATCGGCTATCTCGCCGGTGCTATTGCCGCAGGATACGGCTGGGCCGCCGGGCGTGAGCGGATGATCAGCCTTTCGGCACTCGTTTCCACCGCGATCCTGCTCCTGGCAATGGGGCTGACGACCTCGCTCGTTGCCTTTTCCGTCATCCGGTTCCTGGCGGGCGTTGCCAGCGCCTTCACGATGATCTTTACCTCCGCCATCGTGCTGAGCCGGGGGCTTGCGGCCGGCAATCCGCATGTTCAATCAACGCATTTCGGCGGCGTCGGCATCGGCATCGCGGTTTCGTCGGTCATGGTGTTCCTCCTGCCGGCGCAAGGGTTCGGCACTGTAGCAGGCTGGCAGGCGGCCTGGTTCGGCGGCGCGGCCATCGCTTTCGCGGGAACGGCCGTTGTCGCCATGCTTCTGCCGCGCGGGCCGGCGGCGGGGGCGGCCAGCGACAGGGAAAAGCCGCTGGTCTGGACGCGGCCGCTCACGGTCGTCACCCTGACCTATGGCCTGTTCGGCTTCGGCTATGTCATCACCGCGACGTTCCTCGTGGCCATGGCGCGGCAGGGCGCGACGGATCACACGGTGGAATTTCTCGCTTGGCTGATCACCGGGCTCAGCAGCGCCGTTTCGGTTTATGTATGGCGCCATGCGGTGCCGCGTCTCGGCATTGTCGGCGTTTACCTCGCCGGACTGCTGGTCGAGGCCATCGGTCTCGTTCTGGTGGTCGCGCTGCCGTCTCCGGCGGCACCGCTGATCGGCGGCCTGATGCTTGGCGCTACCTTCATCATGGTCACCGCCTATGGCCTGCAGATCGGCCGGGCGCTGGCACCGGAAAGTCCCCGCAAGGCGCTCGCCTTCATGACCGCAGCCTTCGGTGTCGGCCAGATCATCGGGCCGCTGGTAGCGGGCTGGCTGGCGCAAGGCAGCGGCAGTTTCGGCCTGCCGACCCTGCTGGCGGCCGGCGTGCTGCTCTTCTGCGCGGCCCTGATCTGCGTGGAGATGCGCCGTATCGTGGCCGCGAGCCGATAGGCGGCTGCCGATTAAATAACGGTAACATTAGCTTGACGTGATTGGCAGGGCAGGGCTTTTGCCCTAGGTTCCGGCAAGCCCTGCTTCATCGCCAACGAAAGCGTTTGATTTGTTCATTTCCTTCTTTCCTTCTCCGCGCCTGTTCTTTCTGTCCGCTCTGCTCTGGGCCTTGGTTGCCGTCGTTGTCTGGTATGTCGGCGGTGAGCAGTTCGGTGCCTTGATCGGGCTTCCGCCGCTCGCTCCCGGTCAGGAGCCTGTGGTCGGGGTCTCAGTCTTCTGGTCGCCGTCCTTCCTGTGGTTCTATATCTACTACGCGGTCATGGTCGGGCTGTTTTCTGCCTTCTGGTTTACCTTCCGGCCGCATCCCTGGCAGAGGTGGTCTGTTCTCGGCTCAGCTCTGATCGTGTTCGCGACCTACTTTTCGGTGCAGGTAAGTGTGGCCATCAATGCCTGGTACGGTCCGTTCTACGACATGATTCAGCGCGGTCTTGCGCGCACTGCGCCGATCCCGACGGCGATGGATTATTATCTCGGCATGGTGGGATTTGCAGGGATTGCATTCGTCGCGATCACCATTGGCGTGCTCAACCTCTTCTTCGTCAGCCATTATGTCTTTCGCTGGCGCACGGCGATGAACGATTTCTACATGTCCCATTGGGACAAATTGCGTCATATCGAGGGTGCTTCCCAGCGTGTGCAGGATGACACGATGCGCTTTTCGCGCACGATGGAAGGGTTGGGTGTCAGCCTCGTCAGCTCGATCATGACGCTGGTCGCGTTTCTGCCCGTGCTTTTCAAATTTTCGAGCACGGTGACCGAGCTTCCACTGATCGGCGAAATTCCGCACGCGCTCGTGTGGGCGGCGATCTGCTGGTCGCTGTTCGGGACGGTTTTCCTGGCATTGGTCGGGATCAAGCTTCCCGGCCTGGAGTTCCGCAATCAGCGTGTCGAGGCGGCCTATCGTAAGGAACTCGTCTATGGCGAAGATCATGCCGACCGGGCACAGCCACCGACGGTGAAGGAACTCTTCGCCAATGTGCGGAAGAACTATTTCCGGCTCTATTTCCACTACATGTATTTCAACGTCGCCCGCATTTTCTATCTGCAGGCGGACAACCTGTTCGGCACGCTCGTCCTCGTTCCGTCGATCGTCGCCGGCAAGCTGACACTCGGTGTCATGAGCCAGATACAGAATGTCTTCGGGCAGGTGCGCGAATCCTTCCAGTATCTGGTGAACTCCTGGACGACGATTGTCGAACTGTTGTCGATCTACAAGCGCCTGAAGGCGTTCGAGGCTGCGATCGATGATGAACCGCTGCCGGATATCGACCAGCGCTATCTTGAGCGGCAGACGGAGGATGACGAACCCGTCAGCGCGTGACGGGTTCGCTCAAACTTGCACCAAATTCCAGAACAATCAAAAGGCGGAGCGATCCGCCTTTTTCTGTTTGGCAATCAGCGGCAGGGCCTGCTCATAGCTGACGCAGGCGACCTCCGGCTTGCTGCAGGTTTCGGTGAGGAAGCGGTCGAGGGCGCGCCAATAGGCGCCGCCGTTCATTTCGACGAAATGGAAGCCCAGCTGCAGGGGAATGCGACTGCTATTGTATTCGTGCTCAAAGGCCTTGCGATAGGCGTCGAGCGTGCGTTCTTCGAAGGCGGCGCTGTCCTTGCGGTTTTCGACGCCCATCGAATGGCGAATGAAGAGATTGTAGTCCATGCCGATGACGCGGCGCTGGCTCGGACCTTCGGGAATGAGCGGCAGGCCGAAACGCGGCATGCCTTCGGCGGACGCAGGCCAATCCGGCCCCTTGGTGACGAGGCTGGCGTCATAGACGAAACCATGCTGCTTCAGGGTGGGCAGCAAGCCATCGCTCAGCGAAAGATAGGGCGCGCGAAAACCCTTGATATCGTTGTCAACGAAATCCGCCCAGCCTTGTGGCTCCTCGTTGCTGATGCCGCCCGCTTTCCAGGCGTTTTCCAGGGCGGAATGGAAGGCGGTGAATTCCGTATCCCAGTCCTTCTTGCTCCAGTCCTTGCCGTCGAAATGGCCGCAGGCATGGCTGCCGATATCGTGGCCATCGAGATGCGCCTGCCAGATATGCCGCACCCGTGTCTGGATTTCCTCCTGGCTCTGGGCAAAGCCGACATTGGAACGCCCGGCCGTGTGGCCCGGGGCCTGATAGGCCCTGCCGCCATCGGCGCGGGTCATCAAAAAGGTGCAGGAGAGAAAATAGGTGAAATGCGCGCCGGTGCGCTTAGCCATATCCAGGCTCTTGTCCCACAGCCGGTTATCATGCGCGCCGTCGAATGAAATGATGACCAATTGCTTGGGCGGAGTGGCGACGGGCGGTTGCACGGCACCGGCAAACGTCGGGGTCAGCGTCAGCGCGAGAGCGAGGGCGGCAGAAAGTCTGGGCATGCGGAAACCTTGGGCGGCAGTGGCGGGATTGTGTTCCCTGCGCGCAGAATGCGGCAATCCCGTGATTAGCCTTTCATCTTGGATACGATCCGGCTATGCGAGAAGGCGAAAATTTTAACGAAACGGGTCGATATCATGGCATTGCTGGTTCTGGGGATCGTCATTTTTCTGGGCATACATCTGGTACGCGTCGTCGCGCCGGAGCTGCGGGCCTCCGTCATCGAGCGCAACGGCAAGGGCGTTTGGATGGGGCTCTATGCCGTCATCAGCCTGGTCGGGCTCTGTCTTGTCATCTACGGCTTCGGCGAAGCGCGGCTGACGACCGGCATGCTCTACAATCCGCCGGTCTTCCTGAAGCATATCGCGCTGCTGTTGATGCTGCTGGCCTTCATCTGTCTTGCCGCCGGCTTTTTGCCGGCTGGTCGTATCGCGGTTGCGCTCAAGCATCCGCAGATCCTGTCGATCAAGATCTGGGCGCTGGCTCATCTGCTGGCCAATGGCGAGACGTCCTCCGTCATCCTGTTCGGCTCGTTTCTCGCCTGGGCCGTCATCATGCGCATCTCGATGAAGCGGCGCCAGCGCGCGGGTGAACAGGTGCTGCCGGTGTTCCGTTCCGGCTCCAGCGACATCCTGGCCGTGGCGATCGGTGTGGTTGCCTATCTGCTGTTTATCTGGAAATTGCATGAATGGCTGATCGGCGTTGCACCGATTGTGATGGGGTAAGCGGCGCTAATTCACGCTGCCCCCTTACAACTGCCTCAAAATACGGTAGAAGCGCGGAAATCTTTACATTCATCACTGCAGGGAAGGCCGGGCGACCGGAACTTAGGAATGGCGAACCAGGACGACAGCTTTATCCGTGAGGTCAATGAGGAACTGCGTTCCGAACAGGTGAAGGCTGTCTGGACCCGGTTCGGCAGCATCATCATCGGTATCGCCATCCTGATTGTGCTCGGCACCATCGGCAAGGTCGGTTACGAATACTGGCACGAGACCTCCGCGTCGAAGTCAGGCGACGAATTCCTCGCCGCGCTGACGCTGTCGCGGGAGAACAAGACCGACGAGGCGATCGCTGCCCTGACGGCGCTCGAAAAGGACGGCTATGGCGCCTATCCGGTTCTGGCCAAGATGCGCGCCGCGACCCTGCAGGCGCAGAAGGGCGACGTGGCCGGTGCCGTGCAGGTCTTCTCCGATATTTCCAAGGATGGCAGCCTGCCGCAGGCCATGCGCGACGCCGCACGCATCCGCGCCGCTTACCTGCTGGTCGATACCGGCACCTATGAGCAGGTTTCGGCCGAGGTCGAACTGCTGGCCGTTCCCGCCAATGGTCTTCGCCATTCGGCGCGCGAGGTGCTTGGTCTCTCCGCGTACAAGGCTGGCGACATGGCCAAGGCCAAGACCTGGTTCCAGCAGATTGCCGATGACCAGGAAACGCCGCGCAACCTTGCGAACCGCGCCCAGATGCTGCTCGATCTGATCACCGCGAGCGGAAAGGCCGCCTGAGCGGCCGATACGAAACTCAGGGGTCTGCGGGCGGCATGGGTTGCCTGCATATCTGGCCCTGAAGACAGGATTATTCGATGAACTTCACCGTCGCCATCGTTGGGCGCCCCAATGTCGGAAAGTCGACGCTTTTCAACCGTTTGGTTGGAAAGAAGCTGGCGCTTGTCGATGACACGCCCGGCGTGACCCGCGACCGGCGGCCGGGCGATGCCAAGCTCGTCGATCTGCGTTTCACCATCATCGATACCGCTGGTCTCGAGCAATCCGGTCCGGAAACCCTGCAGGGCCGGATGTGGCTACAGACGGAAGCGGCGATCGACGAGGCCGATCTGACGTTGTTCGTTGTCGATGCCAAGTATGGCCTGACGCCGGCGGACGAGACGCTCGGCGAAATGCTGCGCCGTCGCGGCAAGCCGGTGGTGCTGGTTGCCAACAAGTCGGAAGCCAAGGGATCCGATGGCGGTTATTACGATGCCTTTACGCTGGGTCTCGGTGAGCCCGTCGCGATCTCGGCCGAACACGGCCAGGGCATGATCGATCTGCGCGATGCGATCGTCGCTGCGATCGGCGAGGACCGCGCCTTTCCGCCCGAGATCGATGAAGCCGAGACCGATATCGACCTGCGTGGCGAAGAGAACTTCGAGGACGAGGAGTTCGAGCCGGAATATGACGAGACCAAGCCGCTGCGCGTCGCCATCATCGGCCGCCCGAATGCCGGCAAGTCGACGCTGATCAACCGCTTTCTCGGCGAAGACCGGCTGCTGACCGGTCCGGAAGCCGGCATCACCCGCGACAGCATTTCCGTCGAATGGGAATGGCGCGGTCGCACCATCAAGATGTTCGACACGGCCGGCATGCGAAAGAAGGCGCGCGTGCAGGAAAAGCTCGAGAAGCTTTCCGTTGCCGACAGCCTGCGCTCCATCCGTTTTGCCGAAGCCGTGGTCATCGTCTTCGATGCGACCATCCCGTTTGAAAAGCAGGACCTGCAGCTCGTCGATCTCGTCGTGCGCGAAGGCCGTGCCGCGATCCTCGCCTTCAACAAGTGGGATCTGGTCGAAGACCCGCAGGCACTGCTGGCCGATCTGCGCGAGAAGACCGAACGCCTGCTGCCGCAGGCACGCGGCATTCGCGCCGTGCCGATTTCCGGCCAGACGGGCTATGGCCTCGACAAGCTGATGCAGTCGATCATCGATACGGACAAGGTGTGGAACCGCCGTATTTCGACCGCGCGGCTGAACAAGTGGCTTGAGGGGCAGCTGATCCAGCACCCGCCACCGGCCGTGTCCGGCCGCCGTCTGAAGCTGAAATACATGACCCAGGTCAAGGCCCGTCCGCCTGGCTTCATGATCTCCTGCACGCGTCCCGATGCCGTGCCGGAAAGCTATCTCCGCTATCTCACCAACGGTCTCCGCGCCGATTTCGAGATGCCTGGCGTGCCGATCCGCATTCATCTCAGGGCCGCCGACAATCCGTTCGAAGGGCGGAAGAAGAAGCGGTAACGGCTCTACCGTTTGTGGCCGCGAATGGCGCTCGGGGCAAAACCGAACCGGGCGCGAAATCGGAGCGCAAAGCGGGATTGCGATTCGTAACCGACATCTTGGGCGATGTGCAGGATCGGCAGATCGGTGGATTGCAGCAGTTGCATGGCGACGGACATTCGGACATCGGTCAGCAATGATTGGAACGACCATCCTTCCGCAGCAAGCTTGCGCCGCAGCGTTGCCGGACTGACCCCGAGTTTCCGGCACAGTTTCTCCCCCGTCCAGTCATACCCCGGTTTCGCCATCAGAAGCTCCCGGGCGCGCGGCTCGAAGCCCGTGGGGCGGGGCAGGCTAAAATGGCCGCCGCACAGATCGAGCCAGATCAGCAGTTCCTTTATCCGGTGCAGGGCGATGACCTCCGGTGATCCCTCCGGGTTCGCGATCGCCTCGGTCGCCAGATCATAGGCATCGAGAAAACTCTTCGGTGGGCTGCCGATGGTCAGCCCGACCTCGATCGCCCGCCCTCCTGTTGGAATGTAGGCGGCGACAAGTTCGGGATCGAAGGCGACCCAGCGTGCCTGATAGACACCGTTCTCATCCGCTTCATTGACCACGTCGAAGACCTGGTTCTGGCTGAGCGCCACCGCGCCACCGGCCTTGATCGTCAGTTCGGTCTCTCCAAGGCGCAGGATTTTCGTTCCGTGCTCGACGAGAATGATCACCGGGCGGGCGATGACAATGTTGGAATAACGCAACCGGTTGTGCTGGATGATCCGGGCGGCGGCGCCGACGGAAGGACGAACGAATATCCGGTGGGTTGCTTCCTGCCTGTCCGTGTCAGGCTTGTGGACGGCGGTCATGGCCTCGCTGTGCCCGGCAATGCCGACATGCCGCGGCGGGTTCGCCCCGCGCGGCATGTCCTGTTCGTAAGCGAGACGATTTCTCGACATTGTTCCTATCGACTTCCTTTCGCCGAGACTGTCGCCACGGCGAGCGTGTTCATGTTGCTGACAAAGCCGATCAACGCCGGCGTGGCATTGTCGGGAACGGGCAGCTTGTCGACCGAGAGCGCCTTCACGGTGATCGTATAATCGTGTTCCGTGCCCTCAGGCGGGCACGCGCCGCCGTAGCCGGCCATGCCGGTATCGGTCGGCGTCATGATCGCGCCTTGCGGCAATCGGCCAGCCTCGCTGCCGGCGCCGGACTTCAGCGACGTTGCATCTGCCGGGATGTTCGCGACCACCCAGTGCCACCAGCCGGAACCTGTCGGCGCATCCTTGTCGTAGAGAGTGACCAGGAAGCTCTTGGTCCCTTCCGGTGCATTTGACCAGCTGATATCCGGCGAGACGTTGGCGCCGGTGCAGCCGAAGACGTTGGCGAACTGCGCCTCAGCGACCTTGCCCGATGCTAAGTCGTTGCTGGTCGCTGTAAAGTCTGCGGCCGAAGCCATGTTCGCGCCCATCAATGTCGTTGCCACCAAGGTCATCAATCTTCCCGTCATCGCGATCTCCTTTGCTTCGTTGACAAGCGCAGGATAGGGCGATCATCGGCACGATACGGTGCCGAACGGATCGATCTTGGTGCCGAAACGATCAGATGTCGAGGGCTTAAAACGACGGTAGCTTATCGCGCGGGATCAGGGCGCCGTGATGCTGGATGACCGCAGCCGCAGCCGACGCCGCGAAGCGGGCGGCGGAGACGGGATCGCCGGAGCGCGCATAATGGGCAATGAAGGCGCCGTTGAAGCTGTCACCGGCACTGGTCGTATCGACGATCCTGTCCACTTTCGCGGAGGCGACAAAATCCGGTGCGGCATCGCCGAAGGCAAGCGTGACGCCGGCCGCGCCGTCCTTGACGACGACATTGTCGACGCCGAGGCCGAGGTAGCGGGCAACCGTGGCTGCCACGACTACATCGCCGAAATGCGTTGCTTCGTCATCGAAGCTTGGCATGACAAGGCTTGCAGCGCGGGCGCCGGCGGTGATCGTTTCCAGCATGTAGGTCTGGTCATCCCACAGGCGCGGCCGGATGTTCGGATCGAACACGACCGTTTTGCCCGCCGCCCTTGCGCGGCGCAGTTCGGACAGTAGCGTTTCGACGCCGGTCGGCGCCAGGATGGCCAGCGTGATGCCGGAAAAGACGAGGATGTCGGAGGCTTCGATGGCGGTGCGCAGATGATCGGCATCATCGGCGAGCGTCTTGGCGGCGGAGACGGAGCGCCAATAGGAGAAGCTGCGTTCACCATCCTTGAGATGGATCATGTAGAGGCCGGGGGAGCGACCCGCGACGCGGCGGATATAGCTGGTGCCAACACCGGTCTTTTCGATAAAGGCCAGCATGTCGTTCGAGACAGTATCGTTGCCGACGGCGGTCAGATAGTCGACCGACCACTCCTGTGGCAGGAAGCTGCGGGCATAATAGGCGGTGTTGAACGTATCGCCGGCATAGCCTTTGCGAAGCAGATCACCTTCGGCCTGCATGAGTTCCACCATGCATTCCCCGATCGAAAGCAGCCTGCCGCCCATGAAATCCCCCCCGCTGGTCGCGCCGTTTTGCGAAAGCCGGGATACGGCTTGTGGGCGCGGAACGCAAGCGGCTGCGCGTGATAGACACGTGCTCCGGCTTCTTCGCCTCATTATGCTGCGGCGCCACAGAATGCCGTTTACTCCCGGCGGCGGCAACGATACATCTTGAGCATATCCTTGTGATCGCGGAGTTTTTGATGGCATCCTCCTTGAAGTCCAATCCCGATTGGTGGCGCGGCGCGGTGATCTATCAGGTCTATCCGCGCTCCTTTCAGGACACCAAGGGCGACGGGGCGGGCGACCTCAAGGGTGTGACGCAGCGGCTCCCCTATATCGCAAGCCTCGGTGTCGATGCGATCTGGCTATCGCCATTCTTCACTTCGCCCATGGCCGACATGGGTTACGATGTTTCCGACTACTGCGATGTCGATCCGATGTTCGGCACGCTCGCGGATTTCGATGCACTGCTGAAAAAGGCGCATCAGCTCGGCATCAAGGTCATCATCGACCAAGTGATTTCCCATACATCCGACCAGCATGCCTGGTTCAAGGAAAGCCGTTCCGACCGCACGAATGCGAAAGCCGACTGGTATGTCTGGGCCGATCCGAAGCCGGATGGCACCGCGCCGAACAATTGGCTGTCGATCTTCGGCGGCCCCGCGTGGGAATGGGACGGCGTGCGCAAGCAATATTACATGCACAATTTTCTCGCCTCCCAGCCGGATCTCAACTTCCACAATCCGGAGGTTCAGGATGCGCTGCTGGATACCGTCCGGTTCTGGCTGAAGCGCGGCGTGGATGGGTTCCGTCTCGATACCGTGAACTTCTACTTCCACGACAAAGAACTGCGCGACAACCCGCCACTGGTCTATGACGAAGATGCGATCGGTCTCGACGCACCCGACGTCAATCCTTACGGGATGCAGAACCATCTCTATGACAAGACCCAGCCGGAGAATATCGGCTTCCTCCAGCGGTTCCGGGCTCTTCTGGATGAGTTCGGCGATCGCGCGTCGGTGGGCGAGGTTGGCGATGGCGCTCGCTCGCTGAAGACCGTGGCCGCCTATACCGGCGGCGGCGACAAGCTGCAGATGTGCTATACGTTCGACCTTCTCGGGCCGGATTTCACGGCCACCCATATACGCCGCTGCGTCACCGCCTTCCAGGACGCCGTCACCGATGGCTGGGTCTGCTGGGCCTTCTCCAATCATGATGTTACGCGCCATATCAGCCGCTTTGCGCAGACGGCCGAGGAACGCGATCGCGTTGCCAAGCTGGCGATCTCGGTTCTGGCGGCATTGCGTGGCTCGATCTGCCTCTACCAGGGCGAGGAACTGGCTCTACCCGAAGCGGAACTCGAACTTGCCGACCTGCGCGACCCCTACGGCATCCGCTTCTGGCCGGCCTTCAAGGGGCGTGACGGATGCCGCACGCCGATGGTCTGGGAAAAGGATGCCGATTTTGCCGGCTTCTCCGACGTCAAGCCGTGGCTACCGGTGCCGAAGGAACACCGCCCGCTTGCCGCCGACGTGCAGGAGAGCGTGCCGGATTCCGTCCTCGCACACTATCGCCAGACGCTCGGCTTCCGCAAACAGCATGCGCCGCTGCTCGACGGCGGCATGCACTTTGTTGAGACGAATCAAGACCTGCTGATGTTCGTGCGTGAAAAGGCCGGCGAGAAGCTGCTGTTCGTCTTCAATCTTCGGCGGGGGCCGCAGACGATAACCTTACCCAAGGGTGTTCTGATCACCGAGGCGGTGCCGATGCCGGGATTTACGCCCGGGTTTGATGGCGACGAGATATCGCTTGAGGCGCTGGATGTGTTCTGCGGGCGGATGGGCTGACCTTCGCCACGCGGGCTACTGGTGAAAGTATCATAAACTGATATAATATCGAGACTGACGCTTGGGAGAAAGCCAATGGCATCGAGCTACACATTGGGAACTCATTACGAAGGCTTTATACGTGATTTGCTGGAGAGCGGCCGCTATGCCAGTGCCAGCGAAGTCGTTCGGGATGGGCTGCGTGTTCTGGAGGAGCGGGAGCAATTGCGGGCCGCCAAGTTGGAAGCATTGAAAGCAGCGATCAACGACGGCTTTGCAAGCGGCGACCCCGAAGACCTGGACATGGCATCGATAAAGGCTGAGGCTCGTTTATCAGCGTCGAAGTCTGCCCGTGGTGCTTGATCTCAGGCGATCGCCGAGGGCAAAAGCCGATCTGATCGATATCTGGCGCTACATCGCGCGCGACAACGATGCTGCTGCCGATCGGCTGTCGGACCGGCCTGAGGCAGGGCGTCCGCGGCCGGAACTTCACGCCGACCTTCGCAGCTTTCCAGTCGGCAATTACATCATCTTTTACACGTTCGATGGGACGGCTTTAACGGTGGTTCGTGTGCTGAGCGGCTTTCGCGATATTTCCGAAGATTTTCTGCGTTAGACAGGCTCACCCGATCAGCGCAAACTTGTTGACATCCACCAGCCCCATGTCTGAAATCTTCAGATGCGGGATGACCGGGAGCGGCAGGAAGGCCAGTTGCAGGAAGGGTTCCTGTAGAGTGGCGCCGAGCGCAAAGGCCGCCTCGCGCAGGTGATGCAGCGTGTCGCGAACACTCTCGTAGGGTTCCAGGCTCATCAGGCCGGCGACGGGCAGCGCGATTTCGCCGGTGACCTTGCCATCCTCGACGACGACAAAGCCGCCCTTGATCTCGCCGAGGCGATTGGCGGCGAGCGCCATGTCGTCTTCGTTGACGCCGACAACGCAGATATTGTGGCTGTCATGACCGACCGTCGAGGCGATGGCACCCTTCTTCAGGCCGAAACCCTGGACAAAACCGTTGGCATGGTTGCCGTTGACGCCGTGGCGCTCGATGACGGCGACCTTGATGATGTCGCGGCCGAGATCGACGCCGGCCTGATTGCCCGATGCCGGCAGCTTGAAGCGCCGGTGTTCGGTAATGATCTTGCCGGGAAGGACGCCGATCACCGAGGTCTCGCCGTCGGCATAGGGCACGCCGAAATCGGCGGCGTTCACGTGCCCCGCCTTGACACTGTCGAGGCCGACGGGCGCAACGGCGCGGCGGGTGGCAAACAGGGCGTCGTTGACCAATCGACCGGCCGCGAAGACCATGTCCGCCTTGCAGTTTTCGAGTGTATCGACGACCACGAGATCGGCGCGCCAGCCGGGCGCGACCAGCCCACGATCCCGAAGACCGAAAGCGCGCGCGGCCGAGATCGAGGCGGCCCGGTAAACCGCCAGCGGTTCGACACCCTGCGCGATCGCCTCACGGATCATGTAGTCGAGGTGACCCTGTTCGGCGATATCGAGTGGATTGCGGTCGTCGGTGCAGAGCGCGAGGAAAGGCGAGAGGCGCTCCGTCAGGATCGGCATCAGGGCGTGCAGGTCCTTGGAAACCGAGCCTTCGCGCACGAGGATGTGCATGCCCTTGCGGATCTTCTCGAGCGCTTCCTCGGCGCTCGTGCATTCATGGTCGGTGCGGATGCCGGTGGAGAGATAGCCGTTGAGATCGAGCCCGCGCAGCAGCGGGGCATGGCCATCGATATGGCCGCCCTGGAAGGCTTCGAGCTTGGCGAGGCAGACGGGATCCTTGTGGATGACGCCGGGGAAGTTCATGAATTCGGCAAGGCCGATGACCTTCTCGTGGTCACGGAACGGCAGCAGTTTCTCGATCGGCAGATTGGCGCCGGAGGTCTCCAGATGCGTCGCCGGCACGCAGCTCGACAGCTGCACGCGGATGTCCATGATCGTTTCGAGGGCGGAGTTCAGAAAGAACCGGATGCCTTCAGTACCGAGCACATTGGCGATTTCGTGCGGGTCGCAGATCACTGTCGTCACACCATAGGGCAGGACGCAGCGGTCGAATTCATGTGGGGTGACCAGCGAGGATTCGATGTGCAGATGGGTGTCGATGAAGCCGGGGACGACGATCCTGCCGGAAATGTCGATCTCCTGAGAGCCTTGATAGGTTCCACAGGTGCCGACGATACGGTCGCCGCTGATGGCAATATCGGAGGCAACCAGTTCGCCGGTGACGAGATCGAAGAAGCGGCCGCCCTTGAGCACGATGTCTGCGGGCACGCGTCCGGTGCCCTGATCGATCAGCGTTTCCAGTCTCTTGCTCATGATGATCCTGCTTCCTGCCTGCCGTTTTGCGTCAGCATAAACGCTGTCGCACGATAATGCACAGGGATAGCGGGAGGTGTGGCCATTCATCCCAATGAAAACGGGCGCCGAAGCGCCCGTTGCCAGTATTGCTGCTTCCGTTTATTCGGCGGCGACGATCTTGCCGCCGTCCCACTTGTAGAGCGAGAAGCTTTGTGAGGTGAGGTCGCCGGTTTCGCCGTAGGTGACATTGCCGATCGCCGTGGTGATCGGCTCGCCGGTCTTCAGCGCGGTGGCAACCGCCGTCGCATCTTCGGCGCTGCCGGCCTTTTCGATACCGGCCTTGATGACTTCGACAGCGGCATAGGCGTTCAGCGTGAAGGCTTCCGGCGGGATGTTGGCGGCCTGCAGGGCCGCAACTGCCGCCTTCGAGTTTTCGTTCTTCAGTGCGTCAGAAGCGTTGGTGAAGACGGTGCCGGCTGCCGCATCCGTGCCGATGCTCCAGAATTCGGTGTTGGACAGGCCGTCACCGCCGATCACCTGGATCGGAGCGGAAATGTCACGCAACTGGCGAACCAGAAGGCCCGCTTCCGGGTGATAGCCACCAAAATAGAGGATATCGACATTCTCGGCCTTCAGGCGCGTAGTGATCGCGCTGAAATCCTTTTCGCCGGGTGTCAGCGAATCGTTGAAGACTTCCGTGATGCCACCGGCGTTCAGCGTCGCCTTGAAGGAATCGGCCAGACCCTTGCCGTAGGCGCCCTTGTCGTTGAGGATGCCGATACGCTTGTCCTTGAACTGTTTCAGAACATAGGCAGCAGCGACTTCGGCCTGCTGGTCGTCACGGCCGCAGGTGCGCAAGATTGTTGCGAGACCACGCTTGGTGAGATCGGGCGTCGTTGCCGTCGGCGTGACCATCAGGACGCCGTTTTCAGCCAGCACGTCGGATGCTGGCATGGCAACGCCCGACGTCACCGGGCCAACGACAAAGCGGATGCCGTCGCCGACGATCTGGTTTGCGGCCGAAACGCCTTGCTTGGGCTCGCCGGCATCGTCAGCCAGCTTCAGCACGACCTGTTCGCCGAGAATGCCGCCGTTCTTGTTGATCTGGTCGACGGCGACCTGGGCGCCGTTCTTCACCTGGTCACCATAGGCGGCGACCGGACCGGTCAGTGGCGCGATCAGGCCGATGACGATTTCCGCATGGGCGAGCGGCGCAAAGGCCAGTGAGGCGGCGAGGGTGGTTGCCGACAGTGTCTTGAAATTCATCTTGCTTCTCCTTGGATGGGTTGGTTCCCCGCAGTGCCAGCGTCGTGATCGCCAGCCGTGCGGAGCAATCCCTCCGATCGAAGCAAACCCGCGCTGATGGCCCCCGTCTTCTGCGAACAGGTCCTTCCCATGCCCATGGGTCTATGAAGCGCTTACGGATTTCGCAAGGCGATTTTCTGGGCAATTGCGAAATATTTGTTCAATTTACCGTGTCGCGGCGAGCGCGGCCGGTTTCAAAATCAGGTCGTCCCGACTGATTCTTTCGTCCGAGACGCGAAGACCACGGACAAAGCAGTTCTCTGCCGAATGTGCCCGGCGAGCGCCTCAAGAAGGGCGCTCGCCGGTATCGGTCATCAGGCGTTGGCGATCAGCACCTTGCGGATGCCGTCGATCAACTCGTCGATCTCAGCCTTCGAGATAATCAAGGGCGGCGAAAGGGCAATGATGTCGCCGGTGGTGCGGATCAGGTAGCCGCTCTCATAGGCCTTCAGGAAGGCGGAGAAGGCACGCTTGGTCGGCTCGCCGGCGATCGGGGAGAGTTCGATAGCGCCGATCAGGCCTATGTTTCTGATATCGATGACATGCGGGCAGTCTTTGAGCGAGTGCAGCGCATCGGCCCAGTAGGGCGCGAGTTCGGCGCCGCGGGTCAAAAGGCCTTCGTCGCGATAGGTGTCGAGCGTGCCGAGTGCGGCGGCGCAGGCGATCGGGTTGCCGGAATAGGTATAGCCGTGGAAGAACTCGATCATGTGCTCTGGGCCGCTCATGAAGGCGTCGTGGATTTCGGCCGTGACGAAGACGGCGCCCATTGGAATGACGCCGTTGGTCAGACCCTTGGCGGTGACGATCATGTCCGGTTTGACGTCGAAATACTGGGCGGCGAACGGCGTGCCGAGGCGGCCGTAACCGGTGATGACTTCGTCGAAGATCAACAGGATGCCGTGCTTGGTGCAGATATCCCGCAGCTTCTGCAGATAGCCCTTCGGCGGAATGAGGACGCCCGTCGAGCCCGCGACCGGCTCGACGATGACGGCAGCGATGGTCGAGGCGTCGTGCAGTGTGACGATGCGTTCCAGTTCGGTGGCGAGATCGGCGCCATGCTCCGGTTCGCCCCGGGTGAAGGCGTTCTTTTCCGGCAGATGCGTGTGGGGCATGTGATCGACGCCGGTCAGCAGCGTGCCGAACATCTTGCGGTTGGAAACGATGCCGCCGACGGAGATGCCGCCGAAATTCACACCGTGATAGCCGCGCTCGCGGCCGATCAGGCGGGTGCGCGAGCCATTCCCCTTCACCTTGTGATAGGCGAGCGCCACCTTGAGCGCGGTCTCGACCGATTCCGAGCCGGAATTGGTATAGAGCACATGTTCCATGCCATCAGGCGCGATGTCGATCAGGCGGTTTGCCAGTTCGAAAGCCTTGGGATGGCCGAGCTGGAAAGCCGGTGCATAATCGAGTTCGCCCGCCTGCTGCTGGATCGCCTCTGTGATCAGCGGACGGCAGTGGCCGGCATTCACGCACCAGAGGCCAGCGGTGCCGTCCAGCACCTGGCGTCCGTCATGGGTCGTGTAGTGCATGTCCTTCGCCTTGACGAACATGCGGGGTTCTTTCTTGTACTGCCGGTTGGCCGTGAAGGGCATCCAGAAAGCCCTCAGATCGTTGGGCGTGGCATTCAGGCGGTTGGACATCGTGTTCTCCGTGGTGTTTCTTCTGGCGGCCAGATCAGGGCATCAGGTTGAATCTTTTACCTGATGGTCAAACTATCAGCGCACCCTGAAGCGTCAAGCCTTGGCCGGATGGCTCCGGGCCTCTGCTATCGCTTCGAAATAAACGTTTTCTTGATCATGGCGGCAGGAATAGGACGTGACATCGGCTTCGTCTTTTCCGAAGTTTAACGTGTTCGGACACAGTGTCTCGCCGCGCCCCGACATTTGGCTTCAGGATGAAAACGTTGCGAAAAAACCTGGTCTGCCTGACAATCGTCTGCCTGACGCTTGCCGTCGTTTTCCGGCTTCCGGCGCAGGCGTGGGCCGCCAACATGATCGCGGACGGTACGTTCGACAACGGTTCGGATGCTTTCTGGGCAACCGGTGGCGTGACGTTGTCCCGGGAAAAGGGAAGACTCTGTGCCGACGTCGAGGCCGGCGGGCAGCCCTGGGACCGGCTGATGGGTGTCAACGATCTGCAATTCACGGCGAGCACGGCCTATCATCTGACCATGAAGCTTGAAGCGCGCGAGGAGCATTTGTTCCCGGTTCTCGTTCAGCGCAATGCCGAGCCGTGGACCGCGCAGGCTGCACTCGAAGCTGCGACGAAGAACGGCAAGAACGAATTTTCGGCCGTGTTCACAGCGACCGAAGCGGAGCCGGCACAGATTCTCTTCCAGCTCGGCGGTGCGGATGCCCCATGGCGTTTCTGCCTCGACGAGATCGCTGTCAGCGAGGCCGAGCCGGAAGCCGTTGCTGCTGCAGCGGCGACCGCAGCCGCTTCTGCTGTCTCCAAGCCAGCGCCGCATACGCTTCCCGCACTGGTCAACCAGACAGGTTACTTCGTCGATGGTCCGAAGCGGGCAACCATTATCTCCGACAGTGCCGAACCACTGGCATTCCAGCTGCAGGATGCGTCAGGCGCCGTGGTCGGGGAGGGGATGACCGCGCCCGGTGGTTTCGACCAGACTGTCGGCTCCGAGACGCAGATCGCCGATTTCTCCGCTTTCACGCGGGTGGGCGAGGGCTACCGGCTCGTCGTCGGCGGCAAGACAAGCTATCCGTTTTCGGTCGGCCATGATGTTTACGGAAAGCTGCGCATCGATGCACTTTCGTGGTTCTATCCGCAGCGCAGCGGCATCGAGATCGATGGCGACATTGCCGGCGATGCCTATGCACGGCCGGCGGGGCATGTGCAGCAGGGGGCGAACCTCGGCGATGTCAACGTGTCCTGCCTGACAGGCAAGGAGGCCGCGAAACTCTATGGCAGGGACTGGACCTGCGACTATACGCTGGATGTCACCGGCGGCTGGTACGATGCCGGTGACGAGGGCAAGTACGTGGTCAATGGCGGGATCGCGGTGGCGCAACTGCTCGGCACGTTCGAGCGCGGCTTTCTCTATGGCAAGGGCGCATCGCCCGTTATCAGCGACAGCCTGTCGCGCATTCCCGAAAACGGAAACGGTATTCCCGATATCCTCGACGAGGCGCGCTGGGAGTTGGAATTCCTGCTGAAGATGATGGTGCCGGATGGCCAGCCCCTGGCCGGCATGGTCCATCACAAGGTGCACGACAGCCGCTGGACGGGGGTGCCGATGCTGCCGCATCTTGATCCGGAAGAACGCGTGCTGCACCGCCCGTCGACCGCTGCCACGCTCAATCTGGCCGCTGCGGCGGCTCAAGGAGCGCGCGTGTTTTCGTCCTATGACGCAACATTTTCCCAGCGATTGCTGGCGGCGGCCGAAAAGGCCTGGCTTGCCGCAGCTGCCAATCCGGTGCTGTTTGCGCCGGAATCGGATGGTCTGCAGGGCGGCGGCGATTACCACGATACCGATATTACCGACGAGACCTATTGGGCCGCCGCCGAACTTTACATCACGACCGGGCAGTCGAAATATCTGACGACGCTGAAGGGCTCGTCCTATTGGGCCGGACCGGTGTTTCCCTCCATCGGTGCCTTCGACTGGCGCAGTGTTGCCGGTCTGGCGCGTCTCGACCTGGCCCTGTTCGGGGATCGCCTGCCCGAGGACGACAAGGCGATGATCCGAGCGTCGGTCGTGTGGGCCGCCCGCAATTTCATAGGCCTGCAGAAGAAGGAACCGTTCGGCCATATCTATCGGCCGGCCAACAACCGCTATGACTGGGGTTCCAATCACCTGATCCTGCAGAACATGATCGTCGTTTCCGCCGGTTACGACCTGACAGGAGAGAAGGTGTTCCTCGACAGTGTCCGGGAAAGCATGGACTACATCTTCGGGCGCAACGCCATGAACCTCTCCTATGTCACCGGTTACGGCAGCGCCTTTTCGAAGAACCAGCACAGCCGCTGGTATGCGCATCAGGTGGACGACAGCCTACCCAATCCACCGGTCGGCACGCTCGCCGGCGGGCCGAACTCGACGCTGGTCGATGCCGTCGCGCAGGCACGGCTTCAGGGCTGCCTGCCGCAGATGTGCTACATCGACGACATCATGGCCTGGGGAACCAATGAAATGACCATCAACTGGAATGCGCCGCTGGTCTATATCACATCCTTCCTGGCGGATGCACGATGAGCAGACAGACCGGAAGCGGACAGACGGGCATCGCCTTCATCGGCACGGGTTTCGTCGCCGACTACTACATGACGACACTCGTCAATCATCCGGGTCTGCGTCTTGCAGGTGTGTGGGACATCGATCCCGCCCGCCTCAAGCAGTTCTGCGATTACTGGAATGTCCGCGCCTATGCCTCCAGCGATGAACTGCTGGCCGATCCCGCTATTACCATCGTCGTCAACCTGACCACGCCGGAAAGCCATTACGCCGTCAACAAGGCGAGCCTTCTGGCCGGCAAGCATGTCTATTGCGAAAAGCCGCTGGCGATGACGGTGGACGAGGCGTGCGAGGTGGTGGCCATTGCCGAGGAGAGGGGGGTGGTTCTCGCCGGTGCGCCGGCAAACGCGCTGAGCGATGCCAAGGCGCACTGCGCTGATATTCTCGCCTCCGGCGTCATCGGAACGCCGCGCCTCGCCTATGCGGAGATGGAGGACGGCCCGGTCTTCCTCGACAACTGGCAGGAGTGGCGAAGCCGCTCCGGCGCAAAATGGCCGGGAGTGCATGAATTCGAAATCGGTTGCACGCTGGAGCATGCCGGTTATGCGACGAGCTGGCTGGTCTCGCTGTTCGGCCCTGTTGCCAATGTTGCGGCTTTTTCAGCGCTGACCTTTCCGAACAAAGGGCCGGGAACGGAAGAGCTTGTGCTCGGACCTGATTTTTCGACCGGCTGCCTGACATTCCGATCGGGGCTTGTCGCCCGCCTGACCAGCGGTCTCGCAGCACCGCGCGACCGATCCCTGACAATTATCGGCGACACGGGAACGATTGTCGTGCGCGATCTCTGGGACAACCGATCGCCCGTTCACGTGTCTCTGGTCGGATCGCGCCGACCGTTGCGGCACAAGTTGCTTGATCGCATCGAACGCCATCTCAAACGGAAACTCCCTTTCCGCTTGTTGACTGGAAAGTCGGTGCCATACCCGCATGCGGCTGCCAAAAGCAGCTTGCCGACCTATCCCTCGCAAATCGATTTCGTGCGCGGGATTGCGGCACAGGCAGAGGCGATCGCCGCCGGCACGCAACCGATCTTCGCGGGCAAGACCGCGCTGCATCTGACGGAAATCGTGCTCGCGCTCAATGCCGGCAAGCGGGACTATACGCCGACCGGCCTATGATGCCGGCTGCGCCAGGATCGTTTCAACGATGTCGAGAGCCGTGACGCTGTTTTCGAGCGGCATCGTCTGGCTTTGACGTTCGCCCTGAAGAATCGCCTTGCTTGCAGCGTCGATCTCGAACTGCAGGCCGTTTCCGACAAAGGTGTGATTATGGACGATGAGGCCGGGCAGAGGCAGTCTTGCTGCAATCTTGCCGGACAAACGCGACAGCCGGCCGGAGCCGGATGGCGCTATAAGCCGCCGCGCCCAACGGTTGCGGGTTACGAACACGCGGCTCGCGCGCAGGAACGGAGTATCGATAATGATGCTACCGGTCTCTCCCTCGATAATGAAACGATTGGTTCCATCGCGATCGAAGCCGCAGCTGATAGAGGCGTTGAAACCGGTGTAGACGAGCTGCAGGTCGGCCGTCATATCCACACCGGACGGTGTCGCGCTCCAGCGTCCAGAAATGGACCGTGGCGCTCCGAACAGCGCCAATGTCAGGGTGACCGGATAGATGCCGAGGTCGAACAACGAGCCACCGCCCAGCGCTTTCGAGAAGAACCGGCTGTTGCTATCAAAGGGCCTGACATAAGCAAGCTCGGCGCGGATGCCGGTGATGGTTCCGATGGCCTTGTCGGACAGCAGCGTGCGGACATGATTGACGGCGGGCAGGAAAACTGTCCAGAGGGCCTCCATCGCAAAGGTCTGCTTCTCAGCCACAAGATCGGCGATCTGGCGGGCCTGTGACACCGTCATGACCATCGGCTTCTCGATCAGCACCGGCTTGCCCGCGCTCAGCAGTCTTTGCGCGGCATCGAAATGGGCCGTGTTGGGTGTCGCGATATAGACGGCATCGATCTGCGGATCGCTCGCCAGTGCATCGATATCAGGAAGGATGCGCAGGCCGGGGAAACGTCGAGAAAACGCGTTTGCTGAATCCGGTGTACGCGAGCAAAGGGCCACTAGGCGGGCATGCCTGGCCAGCCGAATATCTTCGGCAAACGTCGCGGCGATATTTCCCGTTCCCAGGACCGCCCAGGCGACCGTTCTGTCGTTTTCAGCTCTGTTCGTCATGGCTGGGATACTGCATGCCAACTCTCAAGGGTGGGTTAAGCATGGAAAATGCAGGCCAAAAGCGAATTCCGCAAATCTGCAAGCTTTGCACAACCTTTTCGTGCGATCTGAAAGCCGTCCCGTAAAAGGGTGGCGGATCAAGGGCAATTACCGCTGCTTCACGAAGGGCATATGACCTAAGTCCGTCGCGTTCGACGAGAGCGTCCGAATGCGACGGACAAGTTTTGCCGGTCGATTTGAACGTTGGGCTGTATCGCGGAGCGCCATGAGATCGGCCGGCGTCAGTGATCGGCGATCGAAAAAAAATTATTTTTTGAAGAGATTACGGACGGGGGCCGGCGAGCGGCCCCGGTCAGGGATCAGGCCGTACGGCGCTGGGCGAGCTTTTCAGCCGCGGCAGGTTCTTCGCCGTAGATATCTTTCAATGTTTTCAGCACTTTCAGCACTGCATCCGACGAGCTCGAATAGTAGATCGTCTGAGCGTCGCGACGGGTGGTGACCAGATTCTGGGCACGCAATTTCGACAAATGTTGCGACAGGGCAGACTGGCTGAGGCCGACCTGGTTTGCCAAGGCGCCAACTGCCATTTCCTCGTTCACCAGTGAACTGAGAATCAGCAGGCGCTTGGGGTTTGCCATGGCCGACAGAAACTCCGCAGCTATTTCAGCCTTGTCGTGTTTCTGAGGGGAAATCGTTTGCATTCGGTACTCCATGCGAAGATCACATCACGCTTGGTTATGATTGTGAGTAAGGGATAATTAGGCGTGATGAATAAAAGGACAACTACCCACTGCAAGAATTCGGGGTAGTTGAGGAGGGGTTAACCGTAAAGTTTAACGAGCATTGACCGTAACTCCCCCGCAGATTGCAGCGGATGATCGTATTCCAGCCGCTTCAACTGATCCTTCAACGACAGATCGACACCACCCGCATCAAGCCCCGTGATTCGCCAGCCGGAGCCCTTTTGCCGCGCAATAGTTCTGGGCGTAACGGCTCGCTGCATCGGCGTGATCCGTGTTCATGTGATCGATCGCGCGGGCCTCCATTGCCGCAATGTCGGCGATCGCAGGCGAACCGATCAGCAGGTCGGCACCCTCCAGCACATAGGCGCGGCCGAAGCCGCCGTTCAGGCTGGCACGCTGGGGAGACAGGCGGAAGAAAGCAAAATCAGGAAAGTCGACATAGAGTTGTGACTTTGGATGACGGCGGACGAAACGCCCGCGGATGCGTGCATGCGCGTCACTGTCACGGGCGACCTTTCCCGCAAGGCATTGAACTGTCAGGCGCGCATGGGCGAGGGGATCACCCTTGCCGATCTCGCCCGTCAGCAGCGAGCAGCGGCTGTCCGCGGTCAAAGCCTGCGTGTGGGTCGAGAGTGCGGAAACAAGAATGACCGGAGTGCCGTCGGTATCGATCCCCAGCAGAACCCGGCTGACGAACGGAAACCCGTCGCTTGCCGGCTCGATGACGGCGATGGAGGCACTGCGGGCCGAGCGCAGGGTAATGCGGGCGAGCTTGCGCGCCTCGTCATCGGTGTCACGCAGGACGGAAGGTTTGTCGGCCATCGGCTTGCCTCGTTGTTCAATGCAAGACGCCCGGGATGGTGTTGCCCGGGCGTCATTTATTGAGGCTTCGAGGTTGTCTTGGTCAAGTGGTTCTGTTGCGGTGCCGCGTCAGGCCTTCGACAACATTCTGGGCATTGATGGTGCCGACGATGGCACCGTTGTCGACGACACCGATGCTGCCGGGTTGCCGCGACATGGCGTCGAGGATATCGATCAGCGGCGTGGTCGGCTTGGCGGTTGCCGAGACGCCGACGGCGCTGTCGGTGCGGTTGACGCCCTGGCTCATCACATCCATCGCCGTCAGCATGGTGATCGGGTTCATGTGCTGGACGAAATCGGCGACATACTGGTTGGCCGGGTTCTTGACGATGTCCTGAGGCGTGCCGCACTGGATGATACGGCCACCTTCCATGATGGCAATGCGGTTGCCGATGCGGAAGGCTTCATCGAGATCGTGGCTGACGAACAGAATGGTCTTCTTCAGGCGGCGCTGGAACTCGAGAAGCTCGTCCTGCAGGCGCGTGCGGATCAGCGGGTCGAGTGCCGAAAAGGGTTCGTCCATCAACAGGATGGGAGCGCCTGTCGCAAACGCGCGGGCGAGGCCGACACGCTGCTGCATGCCGCCGGAAAGCTCCTTCACCTGTCGTCCGGCCCACTTGGTCAGATTGACCAGTTCCAACTGCTCGGCAACGCGGGCCTTGCGCTCATTGTCCGGCACGCCGGCCAGTTCCAGCCCGAAACCGACATTGTCTTCCACCGTACGCCACGGCAGCAGCGCGAACTGCTGGAACACCATGGAGACATCGTGCATGCGGAAATCGCGCAGCGATTTCGCCGATGTCTTGTAGGGATTGATCGAGCCATGCCGGGTCTTGACCTCGACTTCGCCGCGCACCACCGGGGCAAGCCCATTGACGGCGCGCAACAAGGTCGATTTGCCTGAGCCGGACAGGCCCATCAGGACGAGGATTTCACCCTCTTGAATGGACAGCGACGCATTGGCGACACCGAGCACGAGGCCGGTTGCGGCGCCGATCTCGTCGCGGCTCTTGCCCTGATCGACCATGGCGATGGCGGCGTCGGGCTTGTTGCCGAAGATGATATCGACATTCTTGAAAACGACGGCATCGGTCATGCGCCTTCTCCTTCATCGGACGAGCGGAACAGGCGGTCGAGAATGATTGCGAGCACGACGATGCAGAGACCGGCTTCGAAGCCCATGGAGATGTTGACGGTGTTCAGCGCGCGCACCACCGGTACGCCGAGACCCTTTGCACCGACCAGCGCGGCGATGACCACCATCGACAGCGACAACATGATCGTCTGCGTCAGGCCGGCCATGATCTGCGGCATGGCGAACGGCAGTTCGATCTTGCGCAGCACCTGCGACGGCGTCGCGCCGAAGGAGACGGCCGCCTCGACCAACGAGGGCGGCGTGGAGATGATGCCGAGGCGGGTGAGGCGGATCGGCGCCGGGATTGCGAAGATCACGGTGGCGATCAGGCCGGGAACCATGCCGAGGCCGAAGAGGATGAGTGCCGGGATCAGGTAGACGAAGGTCGGGATCGTCTGCATCAGGTCGAGCGCCGGGCGCAGGATCGCATAGAACCAGGGCCGCCGCGCCGCCGCGATGCCCAGTGGAACGCCGACCAGCATGCTGACGCCGGTCGCGGCAAGCACAAGCGCAAGCGTTTCCGTCGTTTCCTTCCAGAACCCCTGATTGACGATCAGCAGCAGCCCGAGACAGGTGAAGACAGCGACCCCGATGGAGCGGCGGAAATACCAGGCGAGGCCGGTCACGAGCAGGATCAGGGCGAGGGCATAGGCGAGCTTGCCGCCGGGGCTCGAAATGAAGGGACCCTGCAGCACGAACAGCACCGCATCGATACCGGCCTGCAGAACCACTTTCAGGAAGTCGAACAGGCCCTTGCCGTTGGTCGTCAGCCAGGTGACGACGGCCTTGGCCCATGGGCCAATCGGAATCTTTGTACTTGTCAGCCAATCCACGAAACGAAACCCGATTTCAGTGTTGATGGAAAATCAGCGCGCGGGCAAAGCGGTGCCCGCCGCGGACGCGGATGCAATAAGGGACGGATCACGGGTGGATGGTTCCACCCGTGTCGATGTCAGTTGCCTTGCGATGATCCTTAGAGGCCGAGCGCCGTCTTGACCGCACCGGCGGCATCGCCACCGTCCTTGGTCGTCACTCCAGCGAGCCACGGATCGATCGCAGTCGGATTGGCCTTCAGCCATTCGGTGGCTGCGGCTTCCGGATCCTTGCCGTCATTGAGAATCTTGCCCATGATCTCGTTTTCCATCGGAAGCGAGAACTTGAGGTTTGTGAGCAGCTTGCCGACATTCGGGCATTCGGTCGTGTAGCCGGCGCGCACATTGGTGAACACGGTGGCGCCACCGAAATTCGCGCCGAAGATATCATCGCCACCCGACAGGTAGGTCAGCTTGAAATTGGCGTTCATCGGATGCGGCTCCCAGCCGAGGAAGACCACGGGGGCCTTGTCCGTTTCGGCGCGCGCCACTTCGGCCAGCATGCCCTGCTCGGACGATTCGACCACTTCGAAGCCCTTGAGGCCGAACGTGTCCTTGTCGACCATGTCGATGATCAGGCGGTTGCCGTCATTGCCGGGCTCGATGCCGTAGATCTTGCTGCCCAGTTCGTCCTTGTGGGCTGCGATATCCTTGAAATCCTTGATGCCGAGCTCGGCGCCCTTGGCGTTGGTTGCCAGCGTGTACTTGGCGCCCTCGAGATTTGGGCCGAAGGATTCAACCGACTTGTCGTCGAGGAAGGGGCGAACATCGTTTTCCTGGGTCGGCATCCAGTTGCCGAGGAAAACGTCGATGTCCTTGTTTTTCAGGGACTGGTAGGTGACCGGAACGGACAGGACGGTCGTTTCGGTCTGGTAGCCGAGGCCCTTGAGAATGGTGCTGACGGTGGCTGTGGTTGCGGTGATGTCGGTCCAGCCGACGTCGGAGAAACGGACGGTGCCGCAGTTTTCCGGCTCGGCGGCCTGAACGGATGTCAATGCGCACAGCGATACGGCTGCGGTCAGCATGAATTTCAGTGTCAGTCTGGTCATCGTTGTTATTCCCCTGCCTTTTGATTTTTAGCCAATCACCAAATGTCCGCCAGTTCAAGCGCCCTGATGTTGGCCCGAGTGTATTGAGACAATCGCCGGACACGCCCGCCTAAAACGACGTGAGATGTCGCATTGCTAATGTTCTGCCGATCGCTGTCGATTTTCTGTGACTTTCGCGCTCGCGCTCTGGTCTTCCTCGCCCGGTCTGTTCATGAACAACCAGCAGCATACAGAAGAGGACGCAATGGCAAAACTGTATTTCAGCTACGCCACGATGAATGCCGGCAAATCGACGATGCTCCTGCAGGCGTCCTATAACTATCGCGAACGCGGCATGCGGACGGTGATCCTGATCGCGGCCTTCGATGACAGGGCGGGCAAGGGGCGTGTGTCTTCGCGGATCGGCCTTTCGGATGATGGTATCGCCTTCAAGCATGAAGATGACCTCTATACGCTGGTCGAGCGCATGCATGCCGAAGACCCAATCGCCTGCGTTTTCGTCGATGAGGCCCAGTTCCTTGGTTCCGACCAGGTCTGGCAGCTTGCGCGCGTCGCCGACCGGATTGGCATTCCGGTGATGGCCTATGGCTTGCGCACCGATTTCCAGGGCAAGCTTTTCCCGGGCTCCATGGCGCTGCTGGCGATCGCCGATGAAATGCGCGAAGTCCGCACGATCTGCCATTGCGGCCGCAAAGCGACGATGGTGGCGCGGCTCGATCCCGCGGGCAACATCGTGCGTGAGGGCGCGCAGGTCGATGTCGGTGGCAACGAGAAATACGTCGTCTATTGCCGTCGCCATTGGGACGACAAGATGAACGAAGGCTGAGCCGGGCTATCGCGTGAGCCCCGCTCCGTGCCATGATGGGAACCGCACTGTCTGTCGCAGGAGTTCGCATGCCATCCCGCCTCGTTTTGATCAGTCTTTTTCTCTGTCTTGGAACCGGCTTCGCCCATGCGGCCGGCGATGCGGCGGCCGGCGTGCAAGTCTTCAAGAAATGCGGCGCCTGTCACACCGCAACCGAACCCACGAACCGCGTGGGGCCAAGCCTGATGGGTGTTGTGGGCCGTCCGGTCGCGACGTTTCCGGACTATTCCTATTCGAGCGCGATGGCGGATTTCGGCGCTGACGGCAAGGTCTGGGACGAGGATCGGTTGTCCGAATATCTCTTGAGCCCGAAGGCCATGGTTCCCGGCACGAAGATGAGTTTTGCCGGGCTGAAAAAGCCGCAGGACATCGAAAATGTCATCGCCTATTTGAAATCGATGGCTACGAATTAGTCCTGTTTTCATCTTCGGCCGGGCGGCCGGTATGGTACAAAATTGAAAATCGGCAGGTGGGGCTTGAGCTTCACCTTGCCGCTCCCATTATATAAGCTGATGTCACGACTGAATAATTGGGCTGCGCGATGCGTTAGCATCGGAGCAACAGGGGGAAAAGCCGATGGCGACACTTCAGAATTTTGAGAGCGAAATCGAAAAGACCCGCGGGATCGTCGAGCAGATGCGCGGCAAGATGAACCAGTCTGCGGTCGTGCTCGACCAGTTCGCCAAGTCCGACACCAAACTTGGCGACGCCAATTTCGATATCGAGAATGCCCGTATTCAGGACGTCATCAACCAGCAGAAGGTGATGGAAGGCAATATCGCCGACCTGATCATCGGCCTGGAAGACGCGACTAACGCCTTCGGCTCCGAATTCGAGAGCATGAAGAGCTTCACGGGCTACGAGAAATTCATCGGCATCTTTTCCAAGCAGAGCGCGCAGCGCATGCGCACGGACCGCGTCCGCAACATGTCTCTGGCCGGCAACCTGCAGGAACTGCTGGCCAAATCCGATACGATCGTCGGCATCCTGAAGGAACAGAAGAGCGTCCTCGACCAGCGCTACAAGACCTCCGAGGCCAGCCTTCTGCAGGTGATCGAGCGCCGCAAGGGGACGATGGCCAATCTGCAGGAAACGCAGAAGCGGATCGAGGAACTGAACCCGCTGCTGATGGACATCGAAAACAAGATCGCCGCCTCGACCGACCAGATTTCCCGCACGCAGCTCGAGGGCGAGCGTTCGGTTCTGGCGACCGAATACAACGAGAAGCAGGCGAAGGAACAGGAACTGCTGGCCGAGAGCCAGACCTACGAGCGCTATACCTCGATGTTCCAGACCTTCGTGGACAGTCTCAACAACCAGATCGCCGCGCAGAACACGCTGATCAACAAGCTGACCATCGATACCGAACAGCGCATCGTGCTCTACAAGGCGCTGGAAGATTCGTTGAAGACGGCGGCGCAGCAGGACGTGGCGCACAAGATCAACACACTCGGCAGCCAGGTCGATACCGCGGCTGAGGAGACCATGGCCGGCATCGGCTCCGCCTCGCAGCGCCATATCGGCGATCTTCTCGAGATGCACGAGAAGAACATGCTCTCCACCCAGGACATCCAGCGCCGCAAGAAGCTCGCCGACGACGCCTTCGCGCGGAGATTCCAGGCTGTTATGGACAAGCACAATTACGTGAAGCAGTGATCTGCATGTCTACCGCTGAAATAAATGACTTCCGCGCTTGCGGCGGCTTACCCCCCTCTGTCGGCGACGCCGACATCTCCCCCTTAAGGGGGGAGATGAGCCGCGGGCCTAGGAGTCATAAGGGAACACAACCATCTCCCCCCTTAAGGGGGAGATGTCACGCAGTGACAGAGGGGGCTAAGCGTCCTCAAACGCTGAGCGTTTCCCCATGAACGCCGCATCCGAAGGCACAGTCGGCCAGTATTTCGCTTCGATCCGCGCTGCACTCGGTGGGCTCGAAATCTTTCTGGGCGACCGCAATTCGCCGCTCTACAAGAACACGGTCGTCGGCGAAGTGATCGTGCCCTACCTGGCGCGGCTGAAGGCGTCGTTTTCCTGCTGGGAAAACCGGATCGGCTTTATCGAGCAGTTTCGCATTTCCCGCGCGGAAAGCGGATTTCCGGTGTTCCAGAATGTGCTGGAGCTGGAAAACGACCGGCAATCGGCGGAAAAGCGCCTGTCCGGCATTCCCGTTGCCGATGCTCTGCGCCAGGAAATGGCCGACTTCATCCTGAGGCAGAAGGCGTTTCCCGCTGCATTGCAATCGCGTATGGCCGAGCGCCTTTATCTGGAGCAGATCGGCAAGGGTGACATCTTCTCGCCGTTCATCATGCCGGAGACAGTGCGTGTCGCGGTCAATCCGAAGACCATGCGGCCATATTACATTGTCTGCTGGGGCGCGTTCGATGGCGCCAGTACGTTGCCGATGGTGTACATGGCAACAATCGAGGATTCATCGGAAAAGATCGCCAAGATGCTGGTTACGCCGGATGGCAAGCTGAATCCCGAGGTCGATATTCCGCTGCCGATCGGCGGCCTCCTCAATCCGGAATTTGCCAGCCGGTTCGATGATTTCGCGCTGAAGAACAGCGCCTATTCGCTGACGCCGGTGACGATCGCCACCAATCTCGACCGGGATTTTCCGGAACTGCGGCCCAAGCAGTTGCGCCGCCTCGTGCTCGGGCCGTTCTATTCCGCCGGGATTACCGAGAACAATGCCAAGATCAACGATATCCTCTCCAAGGTGCGCAAGCCCGAAAACGCCTGGGTTCTGACCTGGACGGTGCAGGAGGTCTTTTCCAAGGCCGAACGTCCGGCACAGCGCGGCTTCTGGTCATCGACGCCGCCGAGCGAGGAATTCCATATCGATACCGACAATCTGGAAGCGACGCGCATGGGCGTGAGTTCCTATGAAAAACATGCGCTGGTGCCGCACGAGGCCTATCAGGCGCTCTATGCATCCGGTGATGTCGCCCAGATTTTCGGTGACTACAAGGTGCATGTGATATCCGGCAACCAGGTCATCAGCGAGGTGTGAGACCATGTCCCTGAATGCGGGTTTGACGACGTTGCACGAAGACGACATAGCCAAGCATCAGGCGGTCGCGCAGGGTCTGGTCACACGGCTCATCATCCTGGAGGCGGATGATCCCTCAAGCGGGACGGCGATTGCCGGAACCGGCCGCCGCTTCGTTTCCACCGTTTCAACGGCGGGACAGCGGCGCACGCGCGAGGTGGAACTGGTCAAGACGATCCAGTCGGTGCGATCCGGTGACCCTCTCTTTTCGCCCGCCCAGCATGCGCTTCTCTATCGCGCTCGGCGCGGTGCGCAGGTCGCATTGGCTGTCGGCGATGTCTTTGTCCGCCAGACCAATCTCGAAGGCCTGCAATCGCGCAACGCGACGTCTCCCCTTTCGGGCGAGGACGCGACACAGTTCAAGGCATTGCTGTCAGCCTCTGCCTATGTCGCCGCATTCACCTTCGCGGCCTATCTCGCCGCCACCCTTGCCGGCCACAGCGAGCCGGTCGAGGACGGGACAGAACCGGATTTCCTGTTCGATACACCGCAGGACGCGCTCAAGGGGATGATTTCGGCACTGGACAAGACCATAACCGGTGCGCCCGACGATGCGGCGCTCACGAGCCGGGCGCGCGCTTTTGCGCGGCTTGCCCTCGAAGGGTTGATTGGCCGCAAGGCCCGCTTTACCGGGCTTTCGAGCTTCGAGAATGTCCATATCCGGCTCGACCAAGACGATTTTACGCTGGATGGTTTCGATGTTGCGCCGGGCCAGAAGCGCCAGCCGCTGGTGATGACCTTCAAGAAGCCGGAAGAAATCATCGGCAACCACATCGCCAAGTATCAGGCGCTGAAACTGTCGAAGATGCTGATGGCCTATGACTTCGAGCGGCAGATGAACCCGTTCGTCGAGCTTGGCGGTTTCCTGTTCACCTTCATCGGCGACGGCATGCCCGGCACTGGCAAGACCATCCTGATCCAGATGCTGGCCGGTCTGCTGAACGATTACTGCCAGATCGCCGGTTACGCCTTCCACTACGAGAATTTCGGCGTCGACCAGATTTCGTCCTATCAAGGCAAGTCCGGCCAGAACTGCAAGGCCTTCGTCAACAATGTCATCAATCCGAAGGCGATCGGTTTCGGCACCATTGATGATGTGGATCAGGTCGCAGCCAAGCGCTCGGACGACCGTGCATCCGCCGGCCAGCACGAGGTGACAGCGGTGCTGATGGAAAGCTTCGCCGGCGCCTCGACTGTGATCCGCGGCAACTGCACCTTCGGCATGTTCTCCAATTATCCGGAAAATGTCGACGATGCCCTGCGTCAGCGCGCCGGCGCCCGCTGGCTGGTCGACGGGCCGCAGTCGGAGGGCGATTACATCGATATCTTCGCGATGCTGGTCGGCAAGAACCACAAGATTCCGCTCGGCGAGCATCAACTGTTCGCAGCGCAGGAGATCAAGAAGGCGGTTTCGCAATCCTATGCCGAGCACGCCCGACCGAAGGAAGACGGCCTGCTTGCCGTCTGGGAGCGGCACGAGAAGGAGGAGGGCAAGATCGAGACGCTCGTTGATGTCGGCTCCTACCTGCACATGATCAAGGAGGCGGAGCCGCGTTTCACCGGCCGGGCGATCAAGAACATCACCGATGCGATCAAGATGCGTGCGATGGATGTCGAGCTTCCGGATGATTGGTTCGTCACGCCGCAAGCTTTCATGCACAAGAGCTACGACGAGAAGAAGGCCATGATCGAGGAATTGCGCGGCCCGATCACGCTCGAGATGGTCATGCAGGAGATCAACCGCTACGCCGACAGTGAATTCCGCTACACCGACAAGTCCGACGATGCCGCGGTGACCGAGATTATCCGGCGCGAGCGGCAGCGGGAGAAGGCTATTCGCGAGATCGAAGCGATGAAGGCGGATGGGCGGTGGCAGGGATAATTCGCTATCGGCGAATTTTCTTGCCGGAATTAGTTTTATCGGATTAGGATTATCATGCGCGTCATCTATGACAAGGAGGCCATCAAGGCCCTGACGCGGATGCCGGCGACCGATGCGAAGCGAATACGCCAGAAGATACAGCAATATGCCGAGGATCCCGCATCGCTCGCCAACAATGTCAAGAAACTGCAAGATATCGAATATTATCGTCTTCGGGTCGGCGATTGGCGTGTGATTTTCAGCGAGGACGGATTGGTAGTAGACGTCATCAAGATTGCCGGTCGCGGAGAGGTTTATAAGGGATTGAAGCCATGAACACGCCCGTTTCTTTCACAACGCCCAACGGCGAGGAGATGGTTGTCCTGAGCCGTAGCGATTATAACTTGCTCCTACAGCAGTCGGAACTTGTCGAGGACTTGGAGGACTTGCTCGCGGTCAAGGCTTATGAGGCGCGGGTAGCGGCAGGTGAAGAAGAGCGCGTGCCTGTCGAATTTGTCGATCGGCTCATTGACGGGGAACACCCGGTCCGGGTCTGGCGCGATTTTCGCGGGCTCTCCGCCAAGGACCTCGCGGCTGCCGCCGGTATCAGTACAGCCTACATTTCCGAGATCGAGACGGGCAAGAAGGAAGGCAGCATCTCCGTGCTCAAAGCGATTGCAAGGGTCCTTCGCCTAGACCTCGACGACGTGGTGCCGACACGCGATGAAGCGCCGTCTAAAGATGATTGATCAACGCAAAATCGCAGCAAACGCATGAAACGACTACTTGAAGCCGAACTCATCTATGGTCGCCTGCTCGAAATTTCCGAGCCGCACCTGATCGCACGTTACAACAAGGCGCTGCAGGGCTTGGGTCTGCGCCCGACATCTCTCTCATCGTTCCAGATCGACATGACAGGGTTTTCGCCCGAGATTGCCGATGAGCTTGGCGACCGCGATTATCTCGATCCAAACCGAGTCAACCGGCGCTTCATCATCATGACTCCGGGGCAGGAGGAGCTTCCTGTCGTCCATACCAGCTTTTCCAACACCGCCGCGCTGATGCATGAGTTCTTCTCCGCCAATGCGCGGGCGATCAATGCGGTGACGATCAAGGACGCACTCTACGGCGAGATCGAGGATTCCGTCTCCACGGTCAGCGATATCGACGATCTGCTGTCGATCAACGAGGTGCGGTTCCGGGTCATGTCGGCCGAAGACATGCTCGGCAAGGCGGCAGAGCTGCGGGCGCTGGTCGATCGGCTGAAGACTGTGCCGACCGCATGGTCCGACGACGCCATGCTGAACCGTATGGTCGAGCTTGCCAAGTTGACCGGCGACATCCGCGAAAATGCGCTGGTTCCGGACAAGCTGGTCTTTCGCCACGACGCCTTCTGGGCCAATCATTTCGGCGGCGTGTATGTCTTCCTCGATGAAAAGACGACGACGGTCATCTGCGATCCCTCGGTGCCGGGCTTTCGCCGGTCGCGTCCTTGGCAGGTGGGCTATATCAGCCTGTCGGACCCGCAGCGCATCTACGAATTCCTGGCGTCGACCAACCGGCTGCAACTCCCTCAGGCATCCTGGGTGGAAAGCTCGGGTCTCTACCAGCATCGCTGCGACATGATCCTGCGCAGCCTCATCAATACGGTCGACCCGACGACTGACATGGGTTCCGTCGACGCGATCTGGCTGCAGACCTGGATGCACCGCAATTCCGCGCGTGTTGCGGCAGATGGGGCCTATCCTTTCCTGCAGACCATGCTTCGTACCGTGCTTTCGTCGGGAACGATCAGGATGCAGGACGTGGCACCCGAACACCGCTTCTTGCTGGTCCGCGCCGCGCCGGATCACCCCGATCAATGGCTGACCAACCGGCTGATTTCACAGCTTGTGCCGCGTGATTTCGTCTCTCGCTTCGTCTTTGACAAGCAGGGCTTCTATGCGGCCTATGAACATTACAGTGAAAAGTTCAGGGAATATGTTGTGGCGACGCTGACCGGCACATATCTCAGGGACAAGGTGGCGTTCCGCAAACGCCTTTACGGGTTGAAGGAGGATAACAGCAATGCTTGATCCGATCGTCGCGTTTTTCCAGCGCATTTTCTCCGCGATCGGCCGCGGCATTGGCCTTGTGGTCTCCTGGATCCTCTATCCCTTCATCACGGTCGCCAACTGGTACCGGGCGCGTGCCTGGATCATCAAGGGACCGATCGGCATCGGCCTCGCGGTGCTTTTCAGCTTCTACTTCTATTTTGTCTGGCAGACGCAGGTCTGGACGGGCTTCGATCCTGATTATGTCAACAGCTACAACCTGAGCCAGCGCAAGCAGGATGCCGGTGTCGCGGCAACCGATACGAACACGACGGTGGCTGCCAACGAGGCGTCCGAGCCGGCGCCGAAGACCTGCGTCAAGTCGGCGGTGGTCGAGGTGACGGCCGATCTGATCGACCAGAACGTCAACAAGAATGCCTGGATTTCATCGATGCTGCTCTACAAGCTCGGCCTGTTCGGGCTGGACTGGGACAGCACGCCGTGGTTCGACAACAAGGCTTCCTTCCAGCGCGGGGTCAACCAGGCCGTGCGGCGCACCTCGGTCGAACTGGTCGATTCACTCGGCCGCGTCCGCGGAACGTCCGGCGTCAACGCCGACCTGCAGCGTGCGCGTGGCAACATCCAGTTCGATGAGGAGACCTGGTATTTCGGTTCTGACTCGCTGCTGCCGAAGACGCCGACGCCAAACTATTATCGCACGGCCCTGGAGGACCTGCGCAAGTTCAATGTTTCGCTCGAAGCCTGTGATGCGATTTTTGACGGCCGCTCCGACAACCTGATCGAATTCCTCGACCGCATTGCCAACGACATTGGCTCGACCTCGGCAATCATTCGCGAACGCTCGGAATTCCACAATGGCGGCTGGTTCGATACTCGGGCTGACGACCGGTTCTGGTTCGCGTATGGCCAGCTCTACGGCTATTACGGCATCCTCGCCGCTGCCGGTGCCGATTTTGACGCCGTTATCAAGGCGCGTGGTATCGATCCGATCTGGCAGGAAAGCATCAAGCAGCTTCGTGCCGCGCTGAATATTCAGCCGGCGATCATCTCGAACGGCCGCGAGGATGGCTGGATCATGCCGACACATCTGGCAACGATGGGCTTCTATATTCTCCGGGTTCGTTCGAATCTTGTTGAAATGCGCGATATTCTCGCGCGGTAAAGGGAGGGGACAGTGGGCCTGATGTTGCGGATGGCCACTGTTTTCCTGTTTTGCCTGACCGGTGGCGGTTGGGCATCGGCCGAAGAGAAACTGCGTCCACCGGCCGAGTTCGCGCCGATGGTCTTTTCCATCGTGCGCAGTGTGTCGGGTTGCGAGCCAAGCTGTCCCGAGTGGATTTTCGCGCAGGGGCAGATCGTTGCAGGTTCGCCTGCGGGCTTGAAGAAGATCCTGAAAACGGCCGGTAAGCGGCGCCTACCCATTCTTATTCAGTCGCCCGGCGGCGATGTCGATGCGGCCATTGCGATGGGGCGCATGATCCGTAAGCGCAAGCTCGATACCGGCGTCAGCGCCACTCGCTTCAGGGGATGCGAGCCAACCGATCCCGATTGCACGCTTGGACCGGAGGCGCGGGGTGTCTATTCCGGCACGGCGTTTTCAGGCGGTGCATTCTGCGCCTCTGCCTGTCCGCTGATGCTGGCCGGTGGTGTCACCCGTCTTGCCAGCCACTGGTCCTATGTCGGCGTGCATCAGGTGACGACGAGCTATAGCGAGACACGGGTCACCTACAAAACCCTGTACCGGATCGTGAATGGCAAGAAGAAAGTGGTGAAGAAGACTGTCGTCGGCCGCAAGCAGGGGCCGGTCCGGACCACCACCAAAATGAGCAAGGCCATTCGCAAGAAGCTGCTCGGATATTTCGCCGAAATGGGCGTTCAGGCATCGACGTTGGAGGCGATGCTGAGCACACCGCCGGAGGACATGCGCCATCTGCCGGAGGATGAATTGTTGCGGCTCGGCTTGATCACGCGCCTTGGGACCGCCGACATGCTGGTTGCCAGAGAACTTTGCAAGACCGCGCCGCCGGTATCCTCCTGCAGCATGATCACTGCCGTTGCCGGTGTACCGGCGATGACCGTTTCGCCGCATCCTTAGTCGCAATAAAGATACCCCCGTGTTGGTCTGTCGTTTCGAGCGCCTCAATTGTCGCTTTTGGTCTATCCGACGGCAAATTAGGATATGGAAAGTGGCGTCAATTCAGGCTCTTATGCTCCCAGAACAAAAAAGGTGGATGGGAGAGACACCAAATGGCCGACGTGAAGTCCGATATCGAAATTGCACGTGCAGCGAAGAAAAAGCCGATCCTCGAGGTTGGCGCAGGACTTGGAATTCCCCCGGAAGATCTTCTTCCCTACGGCCATGACAAGGCGAAAATCAGCGCCGATTTCATCGCCCGCCAGAAGAGCAAGAAGAATGGCCGTTTGATCCTGGTCACGGCGATCAACCCGACGCCGGCGGGCGAGGGCAAGACGACGACCACGGTGGGTCTCGGCGACGGCCTCAACCGCATCGGAAAGAAGGCAATCGTCTGCATCCGCGAGGCATCGCTTGGGCCCTGCTTCGGCGTCAAGGGCGGTGCGGCCGGTGGCGGCTATGCGCAGGTGGTGCCGATGGAGGACATCAACCTTCACTTCACCGGCGATTTTCACGCCATCACCTCGGCCCATAATCTGTTGTCGGCACTGATCGACAACCACATCTACTGGGGCAACGAACAGAATATCGATATCCGCCGCGTCGCCTGGCGCCGGGTCATGGACATGAACGATCGCGGGCTGCGCCAGATCGTCGGCTCGCTCGGCGGTGTTGCCAACGGTTTTCCGCGCGAGACGGGTTTTGATATAACCGTCGCTTCGGAGGTGATGGCGATCCTGTGTCTGTCGACCGACCTCAAGGATCTGGAAAAGCGGCTCGGCGATATCATCGTCGGCTACCGGCGTGACAAGACCCCGGTGTTTGCCCGCGACATCAAGGCGGATGGCGCCATGACGGTGCTGCTCAAGGACGCCATGCAGCCAAACCTCGTGCAGACGCTGGAGAACAATCCGGCCTTTGTCCACGGCGGGCCGTTCGCCAATATCGCCCATGGATGCAATTCGGTAGTGGCCACGACGACAGCGCTGAAGCTCGCCGATTATGTCGTGACGGAAGCGGGTTTCGGCGCCGATCTCGGCGCGGAGAAATTCTTCGACATCAAGTGCCGCAAGGCCGGGTTGAAGCCCGATGCGGCGGTCATTGTCGCGACGGCGCGCGCCATGAAGATGAATGGCGGGGTGAAGAAGGAAGACCTGGGCCAGGAGAACGTCGAGGCCGTCAAGAAAGGTTGCGCTAACCTTGGCCGTCATATCCAGAACGTGAAGAAGTTCGGCGTGCCGGTGGTCGTAGCGGTCAACCACTTCACGCTGGATACGGAAGCGGAAATTCAGGCGATCAAGGATTTCGTCGCCACGCTCGGCGCCGAGGCGATCCTGTGCAAACACTGGGCGCAGGGGTCGGCGGGGATCGAGGATCTGGCCCATAAGGTAGTGGAACTGGCGGAAAACGGCCGCTCGCAGTTCTCGCCGCTCTATCCCGACGATATGCCGCTGTTCAAGAAGATCGAAACGATCGCCAAGGACATCTATCATGCCGGCGAGGTGATCGCCGACAAATCGGTGCGCGACCAGTTGAAGACATGGGAGGAGCAGGGCTACGGCCATTTGCCGATCTGCATGGCGAAAACCCAGTATTCGTTCTCGACCGACCCCAACTTGCGCGGCGCACCGAGCGGTCATACCGTCCCGGTCCGCGAGGTTCGCCTGTCGGCTGGCGCAGGGTTTATCGTGGTCATCACCGGCGAGATCATGACCATGCCGGGCCTGCCCAAAGTGCCGTCGTCGGAGAAGATTTACCTCAACGCGGACGGGTTTATCGAAGGGCTGTTCTGAAGCGGGGGCAGGCGCCGCGGACTCTTTCGTGGCCTCCGCATTCTCTCCCATGCTCGCCCTCGTGGCGAGCATCCAGCGACCCGACGTCCGTCGGGTCGAAAGACTTTTTTCGCCCAAGGTTTTGGGCGGCTGGATTCCCGTGACAGGCACGGGAATGACGGAGGTTTTGGATGCCGCTAAACGTCGCGGCCGCTTTCAGTGTCGGAACCGGTTTTCACCCGTTTGAAGGGGATTGCGGCCCCTTCCATTCATCGAGAAACCTGCTGGCCTTAGCTGTAAGCGCCCAGATAATCGGCCTTGCCGACCGCGACGCCTTGGTTGCGCAGGATGTCGTGGGTTGTCGTGACGTGGAAGAAGAAGTTCGGGATGGCAAATTTCAGCATGTAGTCGTCACCGGTGAAGCTGAACTTCACCTTGCCGAAATTGACATTCACTTCCCGCTCATCGCTCTTTTCAAGATCGGACGGCTTCACGGTTTCCAGAAATGCGATCGTCTTGGCGATGCGCTCGCGTAGCTCGGGAAAGGTCTTTTCCTCATCCGGAAAGCTCGGCACGGCAATGTCGCTCAGCCGGCCGATGGTGTTTTTCGAGGTGTCGCTGACCCGCTGAACCTGACCGGACAGGGCCAGCATGTCCGGGGCGAGACGGGCATTGAACAGGTCGTCGAGCGGGATCTTGCGCTCGGCGGCATGCGACTCCGCCTTGTCGAGAAGGCTGGCTAGAATGTTGAGGCCGCGAATAAAGACCGGCACGGAGAGCTTGTACATGGAAACGGGCATGAAACATTCCTTGTGAACAGGCGAGCACGGAAGCCCGGCATGCGATGCAAATGGGGTGCGGCTTTGCCTCCGGCAAGACGGCGGAGGCGACGGCCACGAAGTATTCTAGAATCTATGCGGACTCTGTGATCAGCGGCAATAGCGGTATCCGCCCTTGCGTTCGATCACGTCGAAATGTAGATGGTTTTCATGGGCTTCGTCGCTGCCAGGATCGAGCACTGTTTCGAAATAGAGGCAGCCTGTGGCCGTCACTGCGCGCTGGAAGGCCCCGGCCAATGTCGAGTCTTCGTCGCGCGGCTGGATTTCGATCGATTTTCCGCTCTTGAACGTAAAGGAGGCGATATCGATGGCATTGCCGCGGGCGTGCTCGGAGATTTTCCCGGTCTTGGCGTTGTTGCGCAGGCGGCAGACATAGCTGGACGCCTGGTTGATCGTCGTCAGCGGTCCTTCCTCTTCGAGCGCGGCCTTGGCCGCAGGCAGCACCGCATCCTTCGTCCACCGCGCCAGTTCCAATGCCGTTTCGCAGCGCATCGTGCCTTCGGGCTTCAGCGTGATGCCCGGAAGCACGGTGGTGACGGTCAATGGCTTGTCGATGCCGCACCCCTTGCCGTCGTCAATCCGCTTGGTTTCCTCGAAGACGGCGCCAATGGCTTTCAGGTCGGCCAGGCAGGCGGTGTATTCCTTGCCGTCTTCCGGCTTGATCGTCAGCACAGGTTCGGGCTTTTCCACCGTGGCCTTGTCATCGGCGGGCGGAGCATCCTTCTTGTCTTCATCGGCCGGCGCCGGCTTTTCCTTGTCATCCTTAGCCGGCGCCGGTTCTGCCTTTGCAGGCATGTCCGTTTCTTCCTGTGCCTTTTCTTCCGGCTTTTCAGCCGGTACCGGGACTTCGACGGTCACTGGTTTTTTCTCGGGAAGGGGGCCTTTTTTGGGAAGGGCGGCGCTGGACAGGAGGAGGATGGAAACGAGCGAGAGGGCGATCCGAAACGACATGAACAGGCTCCGTTTTCTGCCGGAGATGGCAGGGGGTCGGTTCACAACGCTTTTGGACCGTGGTCGGTTGCATCCAAGCCTCCGGTCGGGCGTCATTCAAGGGCCAAGAGAGACGCGCATTTCAGGATTTCATAAATTTCGATTGACAAAGTGCATATACACATCTATTCATCCTCTCATGAAACCGCAATCGTCGATCACCACCTGCAACTGCTTCGCCATTCGCCAGGCCGCGCGCTTCGTCTCGCAGCTTTACGAGCGACACTATGCCAAAGCAGGGATCACGGCGGCGCAGTTTTCATTGCTGGTCTACATCGCCGAAGCGGAGAAGGCCGGCATGGCCGAGATCGCCGAGGCGATGGTCATGGACCGCACCACGCTGGTGCGGGCCTTGAAGCCTCTGGAACGCGACGGCTATGTGGTCAGCGTGCCGGAAGGCAAGGGGTCGCGCAAACTGCTTCTGATGCTGTCCGATGCCGGGCAGAGGAAACTGGCGGAAGGTGCCGAATGCTGGCATGCCGCTCAGGCCGAATATGTCGAACTGGTTGGAGCCGAGCGGGCGGATGAACTGCGCCAGATGCTTCTCTCCGTTCCGACGGGCATCGCTACCTGAAGAAACACGAGGCCGAAACGTTCGGCTTTTTTGATAGCACAAATAGTGTATATGCACTTTTATAAGGAAGAAACTGATGTCGCAGAAAATCGAAAACTCCGTCGCCCTAGTCACTGGTGCCAATCGGGGCATCGGCCGCGAATTCGTCGCCGAACTGCTGCGCCGCAGCGCGGCCAAGGTATACCTCGGCGCCCGTGACCCGGCCGCACTTGCTGATCTCGTTGCACTCGATCCGGAACGCCTCGTGCCGCTGAAGCTGGACGTGACCAATGCGGCGGATATCGCCGAGGCGGCGAAGGTTGCGACCGATGTCACCCTTCTCATCAACAATGCCGGTTTCGCCGGCGAGCATGGCGTCTTTTCGGCACCGGACCTGTCCGTCGCCCGGGCAGAAATGGAAGTGAACTATTTCGGCGTGCTTGCGCTGTCGAAAGCCTTTGCGCCAATCCTTGCCAAGGCAAGCCAGAGCAGCATCGTCAACGTTCTTTCGTTCCTGTCGCTGGTCACGCTTCCCTCCGCCGGCACATATTCCGCGTCGAAGGCCGCCGGTCTGGCCGCGACCCGGTCCATCCGCGCCGAACTGAAAGGGCAGGGGACGCAGGTGGTCGCCACCATGCCGGTGCAGGTGGATACGGATATGGGCAAGAACCTGCCCGAACCGCGCTTGAAGCCTGTCGAGGTCGCGTCGGAAACGCTGGATGGCGTCGAAACAGGCGCCGAGGAAGTCTTCCCGGGCGAACTGACCCGCAACGTCCAGACCGCCTTTGCCGCCGACCCGAAGGGGGTGCAGGCGCACATGTCGACCCGGCTGCCGGCCTGATCGGACCTGAAAGCGCGGCGGAAAATGGCCATTATTTTTCCGCCGCCGCCCGCTTGCACAATCCTTTCTCTCACGCTAACAATTCTGCCATGACACAGGCACGCAACATTGCAATCTGGTGGTGGGCTCGCTAAAGCGGCCTTGACCAGTCATGCGTGATTGAGACGATAAGCCGCCCGGAAGTTTCGAGGCGGCTTTTTTGTATTCGGGCCGCAGGAATGACGGGCCTGAATGGAGCGACAGATGGCGACGACAATTCTTGCAGATGGCGGGGAAGCCTATACCACCAAGGGCGGCATTTCCGTCACCCGCCGGCGGCGCGAGGCCCCCTATGGTGAAGCGATCTCCAGCTATGTCGACAAGCTCGACGAGCGCCGGGGCGCTGTCTTCTCCTCCAACTACGAATATCCGGGCCGCTACACCCGCTGGGATACGGCTATCGTCGATCCGCCGCTGGCCATCTCCTCCTTCGGTCGCTCGCTCTGGGTCGAAGCCTATAACGAACGCGGCGAAGCCCTGCTGTCGATGATCTCCGATCATCTGGCCGGTATCGCCGATATCACGCTGGGCACATCGACGGCCCGCCGTCTCGATCTGACAATCAACATGCCGGACCGGGTGTTCACCGAAGAAGAACGCTCGAAGATGCCGACGGTCTTCACGGTGCTGCGCGCCGTCACCAACCTGTTCTATTCGCAGGAAGATTCGAGCCTCGGACTCTATGGCGCCTTCGGTTACGACCTGGCCTTCCAGTTCGATTCGATCGAGCTGAAGCTGAAGCGCCCGGACGACCAGCGCGACATGGTGCTGTTCCTGCCGGATGAAATCCTCGTCGTCGATCACTATGCCGCCAAGGCCTGGATCGACCGCTACGACTTCGCTAAGGATGGCCTGACAACCGAGGGCAAGGCAGGCGATATCGCCCCCGAACCGTTCCGTACCGTCGACAGCATTCCGCCGCATGGCGACCACCGTCCGGGCGAATATGCCGAACTGGTCACCAAGGCGAAGGAAAGCTTCCGTCGCGGCGACCTGTTCGAGGTTGTGCCCGGCCAGAAGTTCTTCGAGCGCTGCGAAAGCAAGCCGTCGGAAATCTCCAACCGGCTGAAGGCGATCAATCCGTCGCCCTATTCCTTTTTCATCAATCTCGGAAACCAGGAATATCTGGTCGGTGCCTCGCCGGAAATGTTCGTGCGCGTGTCCGGCCGCCGGATCGAGACCTGCCCGATTTCCGGCACGATCAAGCGCGGCGAAGACC
Source organism: Rhizobium sp. Leaf453 (assembly GCF_001425605.1). Lineage (GTDB taxonomy): Bacteria > Pseudomonadota > Alphaproteobacteria > Rhizobiales > Rhizobiaceae > Pararhizobium. The sequence goes on from NZ_LMRG01000030.1 coordinate 129,451, forward strand.
CGATCGCCGACAGCGAGCAGATCCTCAAGCTCTTGAACTCCAAGAAGGACGAATCCGAACTCACCATGTGCTCGGACGTCGATCGCAACGACAAGTCCAGAGTCTGCGTGCCCGGTTCGGTCAAGGTCATCGGTCGCCGCCAGATCGAAATGTATTCGCGCCTCATCCACACGGTCGATCATATCGAGGGCCGCCTGCGCGACGACATGGATGCCTTCGACGGGTTCCTCAGCCACGCCTGGGCCGTTACGGTCACCGGTGCGCCGAAGCTCTGGGCGATGCGTTTCATCGAAAGCCATGAAAAGAGCCCCCGCCTGTGGTACGGTGGCGCGATCGGCATGGTCGGCTTCAACGGTGACATGAACACGGGCCTGACGCTGCGCACCATCCGCATCAAGGATGGTATTGCCGAGGTACGCGCCGGTGCCACATTGCTCAACGACAGCAATCCGGAAGAAGAAGAAGCCGAAACCGAACTGAAGGCATCCGCCATGATCGCAGCGATCCGCGACGCAAAATCCGCCAACAGCCGTGGCACGGGCCGCGACGTTGCGCCGGTCGGAACCGGCGTCAACATCCTGCTGGTCGATCACGAGGATAGTTTCGTTCACACGCTGGCCAACTATTTCCGTCAGACGGGCGCCACCGTCACCACGGTCCGCACGCCGGTGGCCGACGAAATCTTCGATCGGGTAAAGCCCGATCTCGTCGTCCTGTCGCCCGGTCCCGGCATGCCGAAGGATTTCGATTGCAAGGCGACGATCAAGAAGGCGCGCGCCCGCGACCTGCCGATCTTCGGCGTCTGCTTGGGTCTGCAAGCGCTGGCCGAAGCCTATGGTGGCGATCTGCGCCAACTCGCCGTTCCGATGCACGGCAAGCCCTCGCGCATCCGGGTACTGGAACCCGGCATCGTCTTCTCAGGCCTTGGCAAGGAAGTCACGGTCGGCCGCTATCACTCGATTTTCGCCGATCCTTCGACCCTGCCGCGCGAATTCATGATCACGGCGGAAAGCGATGATGGTACCGTCATGGGTATCGAGCATATGAAGGAGCCGATCGCCGCGGTGCAGTTCCACCCGGAATCGATCATGACGCTCGGCGGAGATGCCGGCATGCGGATGATCGAAAACGTGGTGGCGCATCTTGCCAAGCGGGCAAAGATCAAGGCTGCCTGATAGTCGCAGGGCCGCAAGGTTGAAAACCGCCGCGCCCGAGAGGACGCGGCGGTTCTTTTATTGGAAATGAGGGCCGGAAATGGCAATTGGCATTCAAAAGAACAGGGCGCAGCGGCTCGCATTCTGGGGCATTCCACTTGCCATTCTGGTGCTCGGCCTGAAGATGCTGGCCTGGTGGGTCACGGGATCGGTGGCGCTTTTGTCCGACGGCCTGGAATCGATCGTCAATGTCGTCGCCGCGATCGTCGCCTTTCTCGTTATCGGCTATGCCGCCAAGCCGGCGGATGCGGGCCATCCGTTCGGTCATTACAAGGCCGAGTATTTTTCGGCCGTCATCGAGGGCGTACTGATCGTCGTGGCGGCGCTGCTGATCGCCTGGGAGGCGGTGCCGGCCATCCTGTCGCCGCGTCTGCCGGAAGCGCCGGCGCTCGGTCTGACGATCAATATTCTGGCAGGCTTCATCAACGCCCTCTGGGCCGGAGTGTTGATCCGTTCCGGTCGCGCTCTGCGATCCCCGGCGCTGACCGCCGATGGTCAACATATTCTCTCGGATGTCTTCACCTCGATCGGCGTTCTCATCGGCCTCGTGCTGGCGATAGCCACCGGCTATGCGGTGCTTGATCCCCTGCTGGCCGTGCTTGTCGCCTGCAACATTCTTTATCAGGGCTGGAAAGTGATTGCCCGCTCCATCGACGGTCTGATGGACAAGGCGGTTGCTGCAGAAGAGGAGGCCGCCATCAAGGCCGCGATCGCCGCCAATGCCACCGGTTCGCTCGGCGTGCATGACCTGAAGACCCGAGAGGCGGGGTCGGCGATCTTCGTCGATTTCCACATGGTCGTTCCCGCCGCCATGCCGGTGGGGGAAGCGCACGATATTTGCGATCGCCTTGAAGATGCCATTCGGGCGGTCAATCCCGGCGCCAAGATCGCTATTCATGTGGAGCCGGAGGGCGAAAAGGCCCATGGCATCCGCGTTAAAGTCGTTGAAGGATTGAAATCGTGAGCAAGACCGATGTTTCCGGCCTCTCGCAATTGGGGCAGGCTGTCGAGGCGCCGAAAAACCCGGAGGAGGCCGTACTGGAGCGGGTGCCGAGCAACCATGCCGGTACCGATTTCGTGGTGCGGTTCACCGCCCCGGAATTTACGTCGCTCTGCCCGATGACCGGCCAGCCGGATTTCGCCCATATCGTCATCGATTATGTGCCGGATGGCTGGCTGGTCGAATCGAAATCGCTGAAACTGTACCTGCATTCCTTCCGCAATCACGGCGCCTTCCACGAGGATTGCACGATCGATATCGCCAAGCGGCTTGTCGACCTTCTGTCGCCGAAATGGCTCCGGATCGGTGCCTACTGGTATCCGCGCGGCGGCATTCCGATCGATGTGTTCTGGCAGACCGGCAAGCCGCCGGAGGGTGTCTGGCTGCCGGATCAGGGCGTCCAGCCTTATCGCGGGCGCGGTTGATCTCACAACGAAACGGCGGGTCAAAAGCCCGCCGTTTTGCGTTCTGGTTTATTCCCGGCATCCTCAAATTCCGTCATCCTCGGCCTTTGAGCCGAGGATCCACGTTTTCCAGCATGGATGATCGGGTCAAGCCCGACCACGACGAAACGAGGGAGTAAGATCAGCCGAGGATCAACGCCAATCCGGCAAAGGCGGTGAAGCCGCCCAGAATGCGCGAGAGGATGCGGCCCGAGGACAGGCGGCCGATGCCGAGGCCAAGGCCGATACCGGCGGCATGCAGCAGCGCCGTGGCAATGATGAAGCCGGCGCTGAAGGGCGGGGCGCCTGCCTCGCCGAGTTCACCGCCGTGGGCGTAACCGTGGAACAGCGCGAAGACGCCGACCACTGCGGCGCAGGCGGCCGTATTCATCCGCACGGCCAGGGTAACCAGAAGTCCGAGTGCCACGATGGAGGCAAGGATCGTGGGTTCGACGAACGGCAGGGACACGCCGGTCATGGCGAGTACGAAACCGGAGGCCATGGTGCCGACGAAGGCTGCGGGCACCGCCCAGAGCGCCCGTCCGCCGATCTGCGCTGCCCAGAGGCCGACCGCGACCATGACGAGGATGTGATCCAGACCCGACAACGGATGGGTGACGCCGGAGAGGAACGAGCCGTGCTCAGCCGGATCGAGATGGGCGAAGGCGGGAGCGGTCGATGCGGCGAATGCGACCGCGGCAAGAAGAATCTTTTTCATTGTGGTCCCCACTGAAGGACGGGAGCGTGGGAAGCGGCCCCGCCGGATGCGAATTCGTAACCTCCGCATCTTATTGCCGGTGAAGCTGCTGTCCATACGGCAATTGCCTCAGCCGACGTCTTTACCATAGCGAAAATTGCCTTGCGGATTGCCCTTTCATAGGCATCCGTTTTTGTTGCATTGTTTTCGCAGTCGAGTCGCCTTATCTGACAGCGGCAGGACATTTGATTTATTTTGCGGGAGACTTCGCATGAACGAAGAAGACGACGACAAGACAAAGGAACTGCCGCTCGGCAAGGAAACGGAGGCGAACCTTTTCAAGTCGCGTTCGATCTTCATCTATGGCCCGATCACGCAGGAACTGGCGCAGAAGGTCAACACGCAGCTCGTGGCGCTTGCCGCAGCCAGCGACGAAGATATCCGTGTCTACGTGAACTCGCCCGGCGGCCACGTCGAATCCGGCGATTCCATCCATGACATGATCAAGTTCATCAAGCCGAAGGTCTGGATGATCGGTACCGGGTGGGTCGCTTCCGCCGGCGCGCTGATCTACGTATCGGCCCCCAAGGAACGGCGCATCTGCCTGCCGAACACCCGCTTCCTTCTTCATCAACCGTCGGGCGGCACCCGCGGCATGGCATCGGACATCGAGATCCAGGCCCGCGAAATCATCAAGATGAACGAGCGCCTGAACAGGATCTTCGCCGACGCCACCGGCCAGCCCTACGAAAAGATCGCCAAGGACACGGACCGCGACTACTGGCTCTCCGCCGAGGAAGCCAAGAGCTACGGCCTGGTTTCACGGATCGTGACGTCGCAGGCCGAGATCGCCTGAGCGGTTTTCGTCTGACCTGAAGCAGAACCATAGGCGCTTGCTTTGGCAGGCGCCTTTTTCACATCGGCCTTGCCCTTCGTTTTTTCTACGGTTATACACATTCCATGTCGAACATTGGCGCCACGATCATCGAACACGTTTCCTGCGGGCAGGTTGCCATCGCGGACCGTTCGTGTGCCTCGCTTCTTCTTCTCGGCCTTATCAGCGGTTGCCGGGTTCTTTGAAGGAGCGCCCGGTGGCCCAAAGCCCACCGGCCCCAGCTCCTTGCCCTTCCTGAAATTCAGAATTGAAAAGAACCCGAGAGCCAGCATTTTGCCGTCGCAATGGAACCGTCGATCGGTTATTGCATGCGGGAAATGCGCCTCACAGATGAAGAGAAGCCGCAATGATCATGAAGTCCCACACCGTCAAGCAGGGCATGCCCGAGGCAGCGGTCAAGTACCAGCCCTATCCGCAGATCAATATTCCGGACCGCACCTGGCCCGGCAACACCATTACAAAGGCGCCGATCTGGTGCTCCGTCGACCTGCGCGACGGTAACCAGTCGCTGGTCGATCCGATGGGCCACGACCGCAAGGCCCGGATGTTCCAGCTGCTGCTCGACATGGGCTTCAAGGAAATCGAGATCGGTTTCCCGTCGGCCTCGCAGACCGATTTTGACTTTGCCCGCTGGTGCGTCGAGGAAGGCAATGTGCCTGCCGATGTATCGCTGCAGGTTCTGGTCCAGTGCCGCCCCGAACTGATCACGCGGACCTTTGAAGCCCTGCAGGGGGCCAACAAGCCGATCGTGCATTTCTACAATTCCACCAGCGAATTGCAGCGCCGCGTCGTGTTCGCCAAGGATGTGCGTGGGATCAAGCAGATCGCCACCGATGCCGCCAAGATGATTGCCGACATGGCAGCCAAGGCAGGCGGCGGCTTCCGCTTTGAATACTCGCCGGAAAGCTTTACCGGCACCGAGCTGGAAGTGGCGCTGGAAATCTGCAACGCGGTTACCGAAATCATCCAGCCGACGCCGGACAACAAGCTGATCCTGAACCTGCCGTCGACCGTCGAGATGGCGACGCCGAACGTCTATGCGGACCAGATCGAATGGATGTGCCGCAATCTGGACAATCGCGAGAACCTGATCATCTCGCTGCATCCGCACAATGACCGCGGCACGGGCATTGCCGCCACCGAGCTGGGCCTGATGGCCGGTGCCGATCGTGTCGAAGGCACGCTGTTCGGCAATGGCGAGCGCACCGGCAATGTCGATGTGGTTACATTGGCCTTGAACATGTTCACGCAGGGCATCGATCCGCAGCTGGATTGCTCGAACATCGAGCGGATCAAGGAAGTCTACGAATACTCCAACCAGATGACGATCCCGGAGCGCCACCCTTACGTCGGCGAACTGGTCTACACGGCCTTCTCCGGCTCGCATCAGGATGCCATCAACAAGGGCATGAAGGCGATCAAGCAGGCCAACAAGCCTTTGTGGGAAGTGCCGTATCTGCCGATCGACCCGCAGGACGTCGGCCGGTCCTACGAGGCGATCATTCGCATCAACTCGCAATCAGGCAAGGGCGGCATCGCCTATATCCTGCAGGAAGACTACGGCATCAACCTGCCGCGTAATCTGCAGGTGGAGTTCCGCGAGGACATCCAGCGCATTACCGACGAACACGGCAAGGAACTGCCGTCGAAGGCGATCCATGCGCGCTTCATCGAGCGTTATGTCGATCAGCCCGGCGCGCGCATTCGCTATGTCGATCACCACACTTATCCGGTCAGCGAGCAGAAGGGCGCCCGTATCGTCGCTGCCGAGATCACGGACAAGGGCGAGACAAAGCGCATCGAGGGCAGGGGCACAGGCCCGATCGACGGCTTCATCAACGCGCTGTCGATCTATCTCGGCGTCGAGATGTCGGTTGCCGATTATTCCGAACATTCGCTGCAGCACGGCTCGAATGCCGCCGCGATCGCCTATGTCGAGGTGGAATATCCAGGCGGCAAGCTGTTCGGCGTCGGTATCAACACCAACATCGTCGCCGCCTCGCTCGAAGCGATCGTTTCGGCAGCCAATCGGGTTCTGGAATTGAAATAACGGCAGGAATGTTTCTGGATACAACGAGGCCATCCATGCGATGGTCTCGTTTGCATCAGGCTTTTGATCGAATATCATTCATTATGCGTGTATAATATTCGCAAGAATTCGCGCTATAGTTTTAACTCTTTGTTAAAACAATTTATTAACCACAAGTCGCTAATATATTTATCCAGCAAGACAGCTGGACAAACAGCGCCCCATTTCGGCCTGCTGCCATGATGGCATGCCCGATCCCGGTTCCCGCCGGGATGTCTTGAACATTCCCCTTCATTCGACAGCGTCGCTGGTGCCCTTTGCGTGCGCCGGCCAGTAAGAGGATTCAAGATGACATCAATATCGCGGTTTGGCATTGGAACGCGCCTGGGCATCGGCTTCGGCTTTCTTGTCCTGCTCATGCTCCTCCTGACCCAGCAGTCTGTATCGCGGGTCAATGAAATCAACGACGATCTGGCCAAGATCAACGACGTCAACAGCGTCAAGCAGCGCTTCGCCATCAACTTCCGCGGCAGCGTTCACGACCGCGCCATCGCCATCCGCGACGTGACGATCGTCGAGACGGCGAAGGAGCGTCAGGAAGCGGTTGCCCTGATTGCAAAACTCGCTGACACCTATGCCGCCAATGAAGTGAAGATGAAGGACATGATCGCTTCTCCGGCCGGTGCCTCCGACCAGGAAAAGACGATCCTCGCAGAGATCGCCGACATCCAGTCGAAGACCAACCCGCTGGTTGCTGAAATCATCGCGCTGGAAGACAAGGGCGACAAGCCAGCCGCGAAGAAGATCCTGCTGGAGCAGGCCCGTCCGCTGTTCGTTTCCTGGCTGGGCGCGATCAACAAGTTCATCGATTATCAGGAAGCGCTCAACAAGTCCGTCGGCGGCGATGTCCGTTCCATGGCAAGCGGCTTCCAGACCCTTGCGCTCGGCTCGCTCGGCGGTGCCGTTGTCTTGGCAATGATCGCCGCCTTCCTGGCCGCACGCTCGATCACCGCGCCGATGGCCAAGCTGCAGGACGCCCTGCGCAAGATGGCCGAAGGCAAGCTCGAGGGTGACCAGGCGCTGGACGCTCGCCGCGATCAGATCGGCGATCTCGCCCGTGCCGTTGGCGCTGTCCGTGATGCCGTCGGTTCGCAGGCCGCCCGCCAGGCGGAAAGCGATCAACAGCGCGCTGCCGCCGAACGCGAGCAGATGGAAAACACGGCCCGTGAACGTGATGAAGAGGCCATGCAGACCAATCATGCAGTGTCCCAGCTCGGCCAGGCGCTCGAGGAAATGGCCAATGGCAATCTTGAATTCCGTCTGTCGGAGCCGTTCGGCTCGTCGCTTGACGAACTGCGCATCAACTTCAACAATTCCGTAGACAAGCTTCATTCGGCTCTGAAGGCGATCGGTGGCAATGCCTTCTCGATCGATGCCGGTGCCCGCGAAATCAGCGGTGCCGCCAATGACCTCGCCCGCCGCACCGAAACGCAGGCCGCATCCATCGAGCAGACCGCTGCGGCGCTCGATGAAATCTCCACCACGGTCAACGATTCGACCAAGCGTGCGGAAGAAGCCGGAAGCCTCGTCGCCAAGACCCGGCAAAATGCCGAGCGCTCCGGCGAAGTGGTCAAGCGTGCCGTCGCGGCGATGGGCCAGATCGAGGGCTCTTCGAACGAGATCAACAACATCATCAGCGTCATCGACGACATCGCCTTCCAGACCAACCTGCTGGCGCTAAACGCCGGCGTCGAGGCGGCGCGGGCAGGGGAAGCGGGCAAGGGCTTTGCGGTCGTTGCACAGGAAGTGCGCGAACTGGCACAGCGTTCCGCCAATGCCGCCAAGGAGATCAAGCAGTTGATCAACAATTCCGGTGAGCAGGTCCGCTCCGGCGTGACGCTGGTCGGCGAAACCGGCAAGGCGCTGACGGAAATCGTCGCCGAGGTGCAGGAGATCAATCGCCACGTCAACTCGATCGTCGAATCCGCCAAGGAGCAGTCTGTCGCGTTGAAGGAGATCAATGCGGCAGTCAACACCATGGACCAGTCCACGCAGCAGAACGCAGCGATGGTCGAGGAAACCTCGGCGGCCAGCCAGAAGCTCGCCATGGAGGCCGCCTCGCTCTCCGATCAACTGGCGAAGTTCCGCTTCGAAGGCGGCGGCAATGCCCGTCACGTCCAGGCTGCAGGTCCATCGTCCACCCCACGTTCTTCGCCCGCCGGCGCGATGATCCGCAAGGTTGCTTCCGCCTTCGGCGGCCGTGCGACAGCCGCTCAGGCCCAGCCTTCCGGCGATTGGCAGGAGTTCTGATCAAAGGGACGACAAACAAAAAAGGCCGCATCCTTCGGGGAGCGGCCTTGCTGTTGATAATGGGACGTTTTCAGATCGTCGCGGAAACCGCTTCGGCCAACTGATGCAGGTTGGCATCGGCCGAAGGGCCGACGATCACATAGGACGCGCCCGACTTCTGCCAGGAAATCATCGCGATATCGTCACGCATGCTCTCCATCATCTTGCCGTCGGTGGTACCAGGCTTGCTTTTGAGAAAACAGATGGCGAAGATGTCGCCATCCTCGTTCTTGTACATCAGCTGCGCCACCGGCTTGCCGGCTGCGACAAGCAGGCGGGCACCCTCGAAAGTCAGACCCTTGTCGGCGAGATTTGGCAGTGCGAAATTGACGCCGACGCTGGCCGACAGCCAGCTCTGGATCCTGTCATCGGTCGCGGGAACTTCAACCAGACGTTCCGCGGTCTGACGGGAGTAGATGCGGTGATAGTCGGCGATATCGTCGAGCCACGTGCGGGCTGCAGCCACGTTCATCGGTGCCATACCATCATTACCGGTCTTGCCGATGATGAAGCCGGTCGAGCCGCCGATCAGCAGCAGTGCGATCGAGGCAGCAAGCGCGCGCGGCCACATGCGAATTTTCGCCTTGCGCGGAGCGGATGGTACCACGCGCTCCGTCTTCGTATTAGAGCCGGGGCCTTGCTTGATCTGACGGACCAGCGATAGCGGAACCGGATCATGGAGGAATTCCTCGAACGCCTTGTTACCGAAGGCATTTCCGGCTTTCAGCATTTCCAGAACCAGCCGGGCTTCGTCGTCACGCGCCACCAACTGTTCGAGTTCCTTGCGTTCCGCTTCGTTGACTTCGCCGTCGATATAGGCCGACAGACGAACCTCAAGCGCGAGCCCTTTCGTGTTTTGCAACGCTCAGGCCCTCCTTTCCGTCGTCTCAGTAATCATTGCGGCCAGACGCATGCGTGCGGTCGAAAGCCTGCTCATCACCGTGCCGATCGGGATTTTCAGGATATCGGCGGCCTCCCGGTAGCTGTGGCCCTCGACATTGACGAGGACGAAGACACTTGCCAGGCCTTCCGGCATGGACAGGATCATCTTGTGCAACTGGTTGGCGTAAACGGCTTTTTCGCCCGATGGTTCAACGAACAGTTCGTCATGCTCGGATGCATCGACGGTTCCTCCGCCGGTGCGCACCTTGCGCTTTCTGATTTCATCGATCCACAGGTTGCGTGTCATTGCGTATATCCAGCTTTCGAGCCGGCCTTCACCGTTCCAGAGATGATAGCGGGTGATGGCCCGCTCGCAGACCTCCTGCACCAGGTCATCGGCATCGGCGGCATTGCGCGTCAGTGTCATGGCGAAACGGCGCAACTTGGGCAGCACACTGACCAAGTCCCGTCTGAATTCGTTCGATTCTGCCGCTGGACGCATTGCTCTTCCAATGAAACGTTCCGGATCGGGACTTTATTCGCCCCTGTCGAAATACACGCCGGATGATATGAAACATTTGACCCATGGTCTGCAAGTCGGCAGCCGGTCGGAAGAGCATATTTTGCCACATCGGGAGCGTTCCCGATATCAAATAACAGGCCAGGCGCGTCAAAAACCACGCCCGGCCTGATCACAAATTCAATACTGACGGACACCGCCGAGCGACTGGAGAAGCGCCTGGTAGGCCCAGGTATTTTCGCCGCCACGATCACGGATTTCGAGAAGCTGGACCTTGGCTTCCTCGATCTTACCCTGTTCGACCAGCGCCTGGCCCATGTAGGAGCGCGCCAGGATATAGTTTTCGTCGGCCTGCAGTGCACGCTTGTAATAGGCCATGCCCAGTTCCATGCGCCCGGCCTTGCGGTTGGAATAACCGCGATAGTTGAGGATGCGGGCGTTGTTCTGGTCGCGGACGGCGTCGAGCACTTTGAGCGAGTTTTCATACTGGCCGGCATAGGCCAGTTCGCGTGCGGCCTTGAACAATATGTCGTCGTCCAGCCCGCTTTTCTTCGGGTCGACGCATTCCTTCTTCTTTTCGTCCCAGACCTTGCCTTTTTTGCATTCGGTGGAGGTCTTCGTCTTTTCCGGTGGCTTGGTGGTGTCCTCGCCCATAGCCCAAGCCGAGTGACTGAGGGTAAAGGCGGAGGCGGCGGAGAAAAAGGCGATCAGTGCAATCTTGCGGTTCATCATGGTCCTCTCCTGGCTGAAACTGCGTCCGGCAAACCGATTGCGCGAGGCACTTTCCCGTGCCGGTGGCTCTGTCGTCCGGTCAGTCCCGTATGACGGATGACGAGCCCCGATTATTTCGCAAGCATAACGCCTTTTGTGGCTTTGGCGAGTGACGATGCACTAAATTAGAACCGTGTCGTTTCTGCCAAGGTGACAGCGCGACCGTCCATGGTGAGTTCGAACCGCTCGCGGATCAAGTTCCATTGCCCTGGGCTGCCGGAGATCGAAAACAGGTTGAAGGCCGCAGGTGGCTTCTTGCCGCCACGGCCCTGCGAGGCCGACGCAATGCCGACGACCGGCACCGGCTTGACCTGGCCCTTCAGCGAATAGACCGTGTTGAGATGCGTATGCCCGTGTAACACGAGCTCGGCTCCTCCGGACGAGATCGTCGCGGCAAAACGGCGGATACCCAGCATGCGCTTGTGCATCGAAGTCGCACCCCGGATCGGCGGATGATGGATCATCACCACACGGAACAGGCCGGCCTCACCGGCGGCACGCAGCAGGTTAACGGTCTCGCGTGCCTGCCGGCTGCCGAAATAGCCACTGGCGGCAAAGGGCGGGGTCGCGACTGCTGTCGAGCAGCCGATCAGGGCAACCGGACCCCGAATGCGCAGATAGGGATAACAGTGAAAATCCTCATCCCATTCCTCCGGGCCACGCTCGCCGCGCATGAAGGGATACCAGGCCTTGGTCGTTTTCTCGTAAGCACCCGGCACATAGGCATCGTGATTGCCCGGCACGACGGAGATGTTTTCCGGTTCGCCGGCCTCCTTCAGCCATTCCGTCACCACTTCGATTTCGCGCGACGAGGCGAGATTGACGAGGTCTCCCGTAATGGCCAGATGGTCGGGGTCGATGCGGTCGATTTCGTCCATGAGCAGGTTGAGTGTGTCACCGACGAGATGGTTGCGGCGATTGCGGTGCCAGTTGACGAAACCGGTGATCCGCTTGGACAGGAGTTCGCGGATCGAAAGATCGGGCAGGGGGCCGAGATGAATGTCGGAAATATGCGCAAGTTTGAACATCCTTGGTACCTAGCGCATATTCCTTAAAAGGGGAATCATTCGACGTTTTTTATCGTGGATGACCGCGAGCGGAGGAAAATCAACGGCATGACGGAAACGCCGCCGGAAATGCGCAATTGGAGAGCAAGGCTCGTTACCCGCCTGATCCATGGCTATTTCGCCTTCGCACGGGGCATGACCATGGGGGTGCGGGCTGCCTGTTTCGACGAACGGGGCCGGGTTTTCCTGGTCCGGCATTCCTATGTGCCCGGCTGGCACATGCCCGGTGGCGGGCTGGAGCGGGGTGAAACGGCCTTTGCCGCGCTCGTCAAGGAACTGCACGAGGAAGGCAATCTGGAGATGACCGAGAAGCCCGAGCTTTTCCATGTCTATTTCAACCGCCTGACCAGCAAGCGGGACCATGTCCTGTTCTATCGCTGCCGCAATGTGCGCCAGGTGACACCGAAAAAGCCGGATTTCGAAATCGTCGAAACCGGCTTTTTCGCGCTGGATGCTCTGCCGCCTGAAACGACGCCGGCAACACACCGGCGTCTGGCGGAGCTTGCCGGCGAGACCCCGCCAGCAGACGTCTGGTAGCGATCAGGCCACCAGCTTTTCGCGACCATGCGGTGCGTTGAGATCGAGCACCGGACCGACGGGAACGACGCCGGTCGGGTTGATCATCGTGTGGCTGCGGTAATAATGCTCCTTGATGTGGCGCATGTTCACCGTCTCGGCGACACCATCGACCTGATAGAGATCCTGCAGATAGGCCTGCAGGTTCGGATAATCGGCGATGCGGCGGATATTGCACTTGAAGTGGCCGACATAAACAGGATCGAACCGCACCAGCGTCGTGAACAGTCGCCAATCGGCCTCGGTGATCGTGCTGCCGGTGAGGTAGCGGCGTGTCGACAGGCGCTCTTCCAGTTCGTCCAGAACGTCGAACAGCACGGTGACATTCTCTGCATAGGCGTCCTGGCTTGTCGCGAAGCCCGCTTTGTAGACGCCGTTGTTGACGGCGTTATAGATGCGGTCGTTCAGGGCGTCGATTTCGCCACGCAGCGCTTCGGGATAGAAGTCCACGTTGGAGCCGGTGATCCCGTCGAAGGCCGAATTGAACATCCGGATGATTTCCGAGGATTCGTTGGAGACCATCCTGTTCTGCTTCTTGTCCCACAGAACAGGAACGGTCACACGACCGGAATAATGCGGATCGGCCTTGACGTAGACCTGCCACAACGCGTCCGAGCCGAACAGGTGATCGACGGTGCCGCCGATCTCGTTCTTGAACTCCCAGCCCTTCGACAGCATCAACGGATCGACGATCGAGACGGTGATCATGTCTTCAAGTTTCTTCAGCTTGCGGAAGATCAGGGTGCGATGCGCCCAGGGACAGGCTAGCGAGACATAGAGGTGATAGCGGTCAGCCTCCGCCTTGAAGCCGCCCTCGCCGGAGGGACCGGCCGAGCCATCTGATGTGATCCAGTTGCGGAACTGTGATGCCGCCCGCTTGAAATGGCCCTTCGTTTCCTTGGTGTCGTACCAGACGTCGTGCCAGACGCCATCAACCAGCATGCCCATCGATTGTCTCCTGCGGCGCGATCGCCACTTATGTGTGTATTCGTTGCCTCTACATAGCGCTTAAATTTAACGCATATAGTCCGCGAAAGCTGAACAGTGCGTTTTAGGCTTTGACGCCGGGAATTTTTCTGCTATCGGGCCTGACGCAATTTTTCATGCCGACGGATCTATCGATGTTTTTCCCGGGAAGCCCACGACGACGCTGATGCTGAAAACGCCTTGAGGGCGTAGCCATCACCTTTATTCCGTCTCGTATGCCCGGTTTCCCGATGTTCATGAAAAAGCACGACCTCGTCTATCTCACCGAAGACGCTTCCCACGACGCAGCCATTGAAATCATCAACGAAGAAGCCTTCGGCCCCGGCCGTTTCGCCCGTGCCGCCGCGCGGATCCGCGAGCAGGGGCCGCACGACCTGTCCCTCTCCTTCGTCTGCGCCGACGATGGCGAAACGATCGCCTCGGTGCGGATGACGCCGGTTCTGGCCGGTACAATCAAGGGCCATCTTCTCGGCCCGCTCGCCGTTCGCCCCTCGCACAAGAACCGCGGCATCGGCCGTGAACTGGTGCGCATCGCCGTCGAGGCCGCCCGGCGCAAGGGCTCGGAAGGCGTCATCCTGGTCGGGGATCCGCCCTACTACCAGCCGCTCGGCTTCGAAAAGGTCGCCTACGGCGCCTTGATTTTCCCCGGCCCGGTCGATCCCAACCGGGTGCTCGTCGTGCCGATGAAGGACGATGCCCATGCCGGCCTTAAAGGTGAAATCCGCTGGCGCGGTTGATCCTCTGCGTCAGGTTATAAGCGGCGCACGATCGTTTTTTCCGGCGACGCTGTTTTAAACGATAAAATCCGAGGCGATGAGCGAAATTGCACGGTCAAGCGTGATCCGGAAATCTGCCACCCCGTCACCATTGACGTCGCCTGAGATGGTCGTGGTGCCTCCGGTTATTCCGTATCGCAGCTCGCCAGCCGTACCGCTGTAAGCTGCCCTTCCGATGAACGAGAATGACTGGTCGCCAGTTGTGTTGTAGTCCGCATCCATGCCGCTCAGGTCAATTTTATCGCCGTGCGTGCGGGCAAAGTCGAGGATCGTATCCTTTCCGGCCGCCGTTGGCATCGAATCGTGAAGCCTGGGATTGAAAGGGTTGAGACTGTAGAGAAAGGTGTCAGCACCCGTACCGCCAGTCAAGAGGTCAGCCCCTGCGCCTCCGTATAGAATATCGTTTCCTGCCCCGCCATACAGTGCGTCATTGCCGAACTCACCTTCGAGAAGGTCGTTGCCAGCTCCGGCTCTGATTTCGTCGTCTCCCCCAAAGCCGTGCAGGGCGTCATCCATGACGCCGCCCAGGATGTCGTCGTCAAAATTGCTGCCATTGTGTGTCAGGGCGGTGTTTTGAAGTTGATCGAGGAGCGCGCCCGGCATTGTTCCCTTCATGAGATTCAGTAGCTCGCGCGGGGTCAGAGAAAGCCCTGAGTAAGACCCGATGAGGGAGTCGTCATCGGTATAGATAGCCAGTTGAGTGACGGTGCCGCCGACAAGCGCACCGCCATTGAAGGCCAGGTTCGTGCCGCCAATCGCGGCGTAGAATTCCACGGTTGGGTCGGAATACAGAGCGCCATTGGGAGCAGTTAAGTCGAATTGATTGCCATGGTATAGGTAGTCCAAAATTCCGATAGCGGATTGATTGAAGTAGCCGCTCTCATTTTGCGTTAAAGTGATCACAATTTTCTCCTCCGACCATCTACAGGCCATCGCGCGTGTACCGGGTCCGGGAAGAAATCTGATTGATGACTGTCAGAAACACATCCCCCAAATGGGTTATGTATATGAGTAAGCTCACGCGCTCGGCTCAACGCGCCACAGCAGGTCACGTTCGTGAGCAAATAGCACGCCTATTGAAGGAGAAGCCTGCCGACGAATGAGCAGAAGCAGCAGCACGATCGCTACGGTCGATCAGAAATTCAACGCCCCTCGCGATGCCAGGTCGCCGATAGCACGAACAGCAGCGCCGTCAGGCCCAGGAAGCCGGCAAACAACGACAGCGAGTTGATGCCCTTCAGCACGGTTTCGTCGGTCATGCGCAGCGACAGGCGCTGGTCGTCGGCGACGCGCACCGTGCCGCGGACGGGGAGGACCGGGGGCAGGTCGACCGGGCCGTCGGCGCTGGCGAGGCGGCGGACGAGGCCCTTTGTCTTTTCGGCCCAGGGGCTCAGTGTTTCCGTCGTCGAGATCGTCGCCTTGAACTCGGGTGCATCGACGCTGCCGACATGGACCAGCGTGTTGAGGTAGCCGTTGGAGACCTCGAACAGGCCCGTTTCCGTCGTCTTGACGCTTGCCTTGTAGAGGCCGGGTTCGCCTTCGGCCAGCGCCACCTGCTCGCTCTTGCCGGAAGGGTAGGTGAGGGTGGCGGCCCCCGGATCGCCGGCGATGGTCTGGCGGGCGATTTCGAGCGTGCGGCCGCTGGCATGCGCGGTCAGGGCTTCCTCTTCCAACGCCGGTTCCTGCATCAGCCAGTGGGCGGTGCGGCGATAGAGCGAAACGCTCGGGCCACCGCCCTCGAAGCCGCGCGCCCAGAGCCATCCCTGATCGGATAGCAGCATGGCGACGCGGCCCTTGCCGACCCGGTTGAGCACCAGGAGTGGCTTGCCGTCGGCTGCCTGCATCACCGTCTGGCCAAGCGGCCGGTCGACATCGACGGTGCGGAACCAGCGGCCCCAATGCGGCGGCTCGCTGTCGGCGCCTTCGAGGCCGCGGGTGACGGGGTGTTTCTTGCCCTCGTCGGACAGGCGCGGGTAGAAGGCCTTCTCGTTCATGAAGCCGGTCGGGCTTGCGGGCAGAACGGCGGACAACGGCGTCGTGGCGATCGAATCGTCACCCGCATATTCGGGACCGGCCGCGATCAGTAGCGCGCCGCCGTTTTCGACATATTGGGCGATATTGTCATAATAGAGGATCGGCAACACGCCGCGATGCTGGTAGCGGTCGAAGATGATCAGGTCGAATTCCTTGATCTTCTCGACGAATAGTTCGCGGGTCGGAAAAGCGATCAGCGACAGTTCGTTGATCGGCGTGCCATCCTGTTTCTCCGGCGGCCGCAGAATGGTGAAATGCACGAGATCGACGGCGGCATCGGACTTCAGCAGATTGCGCCATGCCCGCTCGCCGGCATGCGGTTCGCCGGACACCAGCAACACGCGCAGGTTCTCGCGAATACCGTCGATGACATGGACGGCGCGGTTGTTGGCATCCGTCACCTCGCCCGCGACAGGGGCGACGGCGAATTCGAGGATATTGTTGCCGCCGCGCGGTACGGTGAAGGCAAAGGGCACGTCAGTGCCGGGCTCGGCCATTTCCCGCGCGATCTCGTTGCCGTTCAGGCTAATGGTAACGTCGGCGGTGCCGCCCGGTGCCGCGCCATCATCGACGATGCGGAAGGAGACCTTCTGCTCCTCGCCGACGATGCCGAAGCGCGGGCCGCTGACGATCTCGATGCGGCGATCGAATTCGTCCGGCTTGCCGGTGATCAGTCCGTGGACCGGTGCGTCGAACCCGAGTGGCTGGTTGACGTCGGGAACATCGTGGATCTGCCCGTCGGTGATGAAGATCGCGCCGCCGACGCGGGCGGGCGGCACGTCGGCAAGGGCCGTCTGCAGCGCGGTGAACAGCCTGGTCGATGGGGTTTCCGTATCCGGATCGTCGGCCGCCTCGACGATGCGTGCCTCGATCTGCGGGAATTTGGCCAGTCGCTCCTTCAGCGTCGCGAGCGCCGCATCCGTCATTTCCCGCCGTCCGCCGTCGTCCTGGCTCTGGCTGCGATCGACGACGACGCCGACAATGGTCGACAGCGGTTCGCGTTCTTCCTGGAAGAAAACCGGATTGGCGATGGCAAGGCACAGAGCGGCCAGCGCCGCCGTGCGGAAGGCAGCACCCCGGATGCCGCGCCAGAAGCCGAGCGCCGACAACAGGATCGCAACCAGCGCCAGCACCGCGATATAGGGCCAGGGGATGAGCGGCGAGAAATCCAGTGTCATGCCCAAATCCTCACTGGCCAAGCCGTTCGAGCAGAGCAGGGATATGCACCTGATCGGCCTTGTAGTTGCCTGTCAGCATGTACATCATGATGTTGACGCCGGCCCGGAAGGCATATTCGCGCTGCTGCTCGTCCGGCGGCACAGTCGGCAGTAGCGGTGCACCGTTGGAATCGATCGCCCAGGCGCCGGCCAGATCGTTGCCGGTGATCATGATCGGCGAGACACCGTCGCCGGAGCGGGCAGGGCGGCCGGTCGGCTGCGAGTCGGTGTCCGGCTGTGCCTCGATCCAAAGCGGGCTGCCGCTGTAACGGCCCGGAAAGCTGGAGAGCAGGTAGAAGGATTTCGTCAGCACATTGTCGGTCGGAACCGGCTCCAAGGGCGGAATGTCGAGATCGGCGAGGATCGCCTGCAGCCGTTCCGAATTGGGGCTGGTGCCGCCATTGTTGCCGAGCGATGAGAACTGGTCGCGGGTATCGAACAGAACCGTGCCGCCGGCGCGCATATAGGCATCGATCCGGCTGATCGCCTGCGCGCTCGGCATCGGCGCATTGGCGGAAACCGGCCAGTAGATCAGCGAATAGAAGGACAGTTCGTCCGCGGCGATATCGAGACCAACAGGTGGGCCGGGTTCCAGCGTCGTGCGATAGGTGAGAAATTCGGTCAGACCGGCAAGCCCGCGCTCGGACAGGCGGTCGACGTCGGATTCGCCGGTCACGACATAGGCCAGATGCGTCTTGTCCAGCCGCTCGAAAATCTTGTCGTCACCCGGCTTGCTGTCGTCGGCCAATGCCTGACCCGGCGAAATCATCATCAATCCAGCTGAAAGGGCGAGAAGGATTGCGGCTGCCGCCGGCATGCGCAGGCGGGCAAAGGCGCCGCCCATGAACAGGACCACGACTGAGTCGACCAGCAACAGCAACAGTGCGACAGCAAATAGCGACGGCTTCAACGACCAGGCCTCGGCGCCGATCAATGGCTCCGTCGTATAGGCCATCGAAAGACCGGCCGTGTCGATCGGCTTCAGTTCCGTATCGCGGGGCAGGAGGTTCAGCGCGGTAAATCCTTCTTCCGAGCCATAGAGGCCGGGCGGGTTTTCGGGCGAGGAGGCCGGCGTTGCGCCTGCCGCGATTTCCAGCGGCCGAGCCTTGCCGGTTTCGGCAACCAGCACGCCATCGGCATTCAGCAGGCGGTAGGGCGGCAATGTCTGGCCTTGGGCGCCGCCCTCGCTTGCCACGCCGCCGCTGCGAGACAGTTGCACGCTCCGGCGCAGCATCTCGACGAAATCGCCTGATATCGGCAGGTTCGACCAGGTTGCCTCGGCGCTGACATGGAACAGGATGATACGGCCGGCCCCTTGCGCCTTCGTGGTCACCAGCGGCGTGCCGTCGGCAAGGCTTGCCCAGGTGCGCGACGAGAGGTCGGCGGTCGGCTCGGCCAGCACCTGCCGCTTGACGAGGATTCCCTCGGGTCGCGGCATGCCGGCAAACGGACTGAGCGCCGGGTAATCGGCCAGCGGCTGCGGTTCCGACCAGGAGAGGGCTCCGCCCAGCGCGCGCTCACCCTGGCGCAGCGTCACGGGAACCAGCGGATCGTCGGCCGGCGCCGCCGCCAATCTGGGGCCCGCGAAACGCACCAGCGTACCGCCATTCTCGATCCATTTGGTGATCGGGGCATAGGTTTCATCCGGCAGGCGGCCGATATCGGCCATGATCAGCATGGACGGTTTCTGCGCCAGCAGTTCCGGGATCGAGATTGCCAGATCCGCCTCGTTCGGCTGGACGAGATCGGCATAGGGAGCGAGCGCCCGGTTGATGTAGTAGAGCGGCGAGAGCAGCGGCTGCGACTGGTCGCGCGCCTCGCCGCTCAGGAGTGCCACCCGGCGGCGGCGGAACCCGTCGTCGAGCAGGAAAGTGCCGCCGGCGGTCGCCGCGTCATCGATGGCGATCCGGGCGAAATCGTTGCGCAGTTCGAAAGGCGCTGCCAGCGAGGCCTTGGCGACGCTTTCGCCAGCCGCGAAATCGATCGTGCCGTTGGCGATCGCCCGTCCGCGCGTGTCGTAGGCAGTGACCGGAAATGCGCGTGCCGCGGTGGTATCGAGGCGGCTGGCGCTGATCACCATGGATTCGGCGTCGTTCGCCGAGTTGGTGATGGCGATGGCGCGGTCCTTGGCGCCTTCGATCAGCCGAAGGTTTGACGGCGAAAGGGCCGCGAGTTCGGACATCACCTTCGTATCGCCGGCGTCGATGCCGTCGGACAGGAAGGCGAGCGTGCCCGGAACTGTGCCGTTCAGCGCGGTTCGAAGGGCGGTGACGGCCGCTTCCCGGTTCGGGCGCAGCGGCTGCGGCGATGCGGCGGCCATCCGGTTACGGGCCGTCGTGGCCGATCCCGGTACGGCATTGTGCTCGCTGTCGGCCGTAAACACGATCGAGACAGGCAAATCCTTGGCTTCCGCGTCGCCGATCAGCGCATCCGCCGTTTCCACCCGGCGTTCCCAATCGGTCGCCGTGGCCCAGCTATTGTCGATGACCAGCGCCAGCGTGCCCTCAGTCGACAGCGTGTTCGAGCGTGGATTGAACACCGGATCGGCGATCGCGAGGATAATGGCTGCGGCCATCAGCATGCGCAGCAGCGTTAGCCACCAAGGGCTTTTCGATGGCGTTTCCTCGCGCTTCAAAACGCTCGCCAGGATGCGTAGCGGCGGAAAGACTTCCGTTACCGGCTTGGGCGGCGTCATTCTCAGCAGCCACCAGATCGCCGGCAGGGCGACGAGGGCGGCGAGCATCAGCGGATTGGCGAAGATGAAGGGCAGGAAGCTCATAGCTGACCTCCATGCGTCGCCCGTCCGGGCATGCCGGACAGGTACATATGCACGGCGACCAGCGCTTCAGACGCCAGATGGTCGGTGCGGTGCGGCGTAAACGTCCAGCCGAGATGGCGCAGGTTTTCGCCGATGCTGTCACGACGGGCAATGTAGGCCCGGCGATAGTCCTCGCGGACGATTTCGGCACGTCCCGCTGTCAACTTTTCGCCAGTTTCGGGATCGGTGAACTCGGTACGACCGGCATAGGGAAAGCTCTCCTCTGCCGGATCGGCAATCTCGACAACATGGCCACGCAGGCCGCGGCGGGCCAGCGGGCCAAGCTGCGCCATGATCTTCTCGGCCGGATCGAGGAAGTCGCCGATCAGGACGAGGTCGCTGGCGCCACGGATCATGCCGGTCTGCGGCAGGCCGCCGGAGAGCGGCGTATGCATCAGCGCGGTTGCCAGCCGCTCGGCGGCATTGCGGGCCGAGACTGGCTCCATGACGCCAGGGCAGCCGATGCGCTCGCCGGAGCGGGCGAGAATTTCGGCCATTGCCAGCATCAGCACCAGCGCCCGGCTTTCCTTCGAGACGCTGCCGAATTTCGACTTGTACATCATCGACGGGGACAGGTCGGCCCAGAGCCAGATCGTGTGCGCGGCTTCCCATTCCCGGTCGCGGACATAGGTATGATCGTCGCGGGCCGAACGGCGCCAGTCGATCCGCGACAGGCTTTCGCCGTCGCTATAGGGGCGGAACTGCCAGAAATTTTCGCCGATGCCGCGCTTGCGGCGGCCGTGCCAGCCGGAGATCACCGTATTGGCGATGCGCTTGGCCTCGACCATGCAGTCAGGGATCAGCCGGGCGCGGCTCTGCGCGCGGGAAAGGACTTCTCCGGACGGCGTCGGTTCGACGATTTGCCCAATGGCAGCCATGCACTATCCCTTGGCTCGCTAAGCCTTAGCCTGTTTGACCAGTCCGGTGATGACGTCGCGGACCGTCATGCCTTCCGCCCGCGCTGCGAATGTCAGCGCCATGCGGTGCTGCAGAACGGGTTCGGCAAGGGCCATGATGTCATCGATGGATGGTGCCAGCCTGCCGTCGTAGAGCGCGCGGGCGCGGGCGCAGAGCATCAGCGACTGGCCGGCGCGTGGGCCGGGACCCCAGGCGACATTCTTATCGGTGGCGGCGTTACCGTTGCCAGGGCGGGCCGAGCGGACCAGCGCGAGGATGGCATCGACGACCTTTTCGCTGACCGGCATCTGGCGGATCAAATGCTGGATGTCCTGAAGCTGCTTGGCGTCGATGACGCCGTGGACCTCGTTTTCGTGGATGCCGGTGGTTTCGAGCAGGATTTGCCGTTCGGCGGCAAGTTCGGGATAGCCGACATCCACCTGCATCAGGAAGCGGTCGAGCTGGGCTTCGGGCAGGGGATAGGTGCCCTCCTGTTCCAGCGGGTTCTGCGTCGCGAGGACGTGGAATGGCTGTGGCAGGTCGTTGCGCTGGCCGGCGACGGTGACGTGATATTCCTGCATGGCCTGCAACAGCGCCGACTGAGTGCGCGGGCTGGCACGGTTGATTTCGTCGGCCATCAGCAGTTGCGTGAAGATTGGACCGGGCACGAAGCGGAAGGAGCGTCGTCCGTTTTCGTCTTGGTCCATCACTTCCGAGCCGAGAATATCGGACGGCATCAGGTCGGGCGTGAACTGGATGCGGCTGGATGAAAGGCCGAGCACGGTGCCGAGCGTCGAGACCAGCTTGGTCTTCGCCAGACCGGGTACGCCGACCAGAAGCGCATGGCCGCCGGAAAGGACCGCGAGCAGGGTCTGTTCGACCACGCTTTCCTGGCCGAAGATCACCTTGCCGACTTCCTTGCGGATCACGGCGATCTCGCCAAGGGCCTTTTCCGCCGCCGCAATGATGGCTTTTTCGTCAAGTGCGCCGTCTGTCGTTTTCATCACACCCATTGTCTGTCTCCAGTGGCCGGCCCCGGTGCCGAATCGCAAAAAGCGCTCTTTCCGTCCCTGTTTTTCAATCTATGCTCCGATCAAAGGCTGACAAGACGTGACCAGCGCACTATCTCGTGAGTTGGTGCTCGAGAAAACGCAAGAATAGGGCCAAACGGGACGGAACGATGGCGGATGAGCAAATACATCAGACCGGAGATGCGGTAGGACTGGCGGCACTGATCAGCCGCGCGGCCGGACAGACCAACGGCCAAACCAAGGGTTTGCCGCCGGTCGATAAATGGAATCCGCCGTTTTGCGGCGATATCGACATGGAAATCCGAGCCGATGGCACATGGTTCTACATGGGTACGCCGATCGGCCGGCAACCGCTGGTACGCCTGTTTTCCACGGTTTTGCGCAAGGACGAGGACGGCAAGACCTATCTCGTAACTCCTGTGGAAAAAGTCGGCATCCGCATCGTCGATGCACCCTTTGTCGCCGTGGAAATGAACCTCACTGAAAACGATGGCGAGCCGGTCATTACCTTCCGCACCAATGTCGGCGATGTCGTCGAGGCCGGACCCGAGCATGAGCTGCGCTTCGTCATCGAAGGCGAGAACAGGGAATTGAAGCCTTATCTACACGTGCGCGGCCGGCTGGAGGCGCTCGTTTCGCGTGCTGTGATGTACGATCTGGTGGAGCTTGGCGAAACGCGCACGATCGATAGCGTCGAGATGTTTGCCATCCGCTCCAGCGGCGTTCTGTTTCCAGTCATGCCTGCAAAAGAGTTGGCGGCGCTTTCGGCATGACCGTGACGTTATTTTCAGCCGAGGATTTTCGCCGCCGTGCGCTTGAGCAATCCGGCAGCCCGGTGGATGACGCCTGGCGCGAGCATGGCGATTTCCTGCTCAATCCCGATACAATCCCGTATCTGGAGACGTTGAAGCTAAAGGACGCCGCCGTGCTCGTTCCCGTCATCGATGATGGCGACGAGGCACGCGTCATTTTCACCCAGCGCACCAAGACCCTGCGCAAGCATTCCGGCCAGGTCGCCTTTCCCGGTGGTGCCGTCGATCCGGAAGACGATACGCCCGAGCGGGCGGCGCTGCGCGAAACCGAGGAGGAGATCGGCCTTGACCGGCGGTTCGTCCAGACGGTCGGGCGGTTGCCGCATTACATGGCCATGTCCGGCTTCCGTATCACGCCGATCCTCGGCATTGTCCAGCCGGGTTACGATCTCGAACTCAATCCGACCGAGGTTGCGGCGGTGTTCGACGTGCCTTTGTCCTTCCTGATGAACCCGGACAATCATGGCCGGGGGCAGGCAACCTGGAAGGGGGCCGAGCGACATTTTTACAGCATGCCCTATGGCGATCAGCATATTTGGGGCATTACGGCGGGAATCGTCCGCATGCTGTATGAAAGGCTCTATGCATGACCTCCGTTGCCTCCGAGGCCTGGTTTACCGCACCGGCGCTGACGCGCGTGTTCGATCTACTCAATGCCGATGGCGGCGAAGTTCGGGTGGTCGGCGGCGCTGTGCGCAACAGCCTGATGGGGCTCGCCGTTGCCGATATCGACATGGCGACGACGCTGCTGCCGGACGAGGTCGTCGCTCGCGCCAAGGCGGCGGGCATCAAGTCGGTTCCAACAGGCATTGCCCACGGCACGGTGACCCTGGTCATCGATGGCGTTCCCTATGAAGTGACCACGCTGCGGCGTGATGTCGAAACAGACGGTCGCCATGCCGAGGTAGCGTTCGGAACGGACTGGACGGTGGATGCCGAGCGGCGCGACCTGACGATCAACGCGCTCTATGCCAATGCCAAGGGCGAAGTGATTGATCTGGTCGACGGGCTTGCCGATATCGAAAAGCGCAATATCCGTTTCATCGGCAATGCTGCCGAGCGAGTCGCCGAGGATTATCTCCGAGTCCTGCGGTTTTTCCGCTTCTTCGCCCATTACGGGTCCGGCCGCCCGGATGCGGACGGACTGAGAGCATGCGCTCAGGCGCGTTCGAAGCTGTCGAGTCTTTCTGCGGAACGCGTCTGGTCGGAGTTGAAGAAGATTCTTGCCGCCCGGGATCCGGGACGGGCGCTTCTGTGGATGCGAACATCCGGCGTGCTGACCGAAATCCTGCCCGAAAGCGAAAAATGGGGCATCGACGCGATCCCCGCGCTGATCGCGGCGGAACAGAGCTTCGGCTGGCAGCCAAATCCGCTGCTGCGGTTGGCAGCGATCGTTCCGCCGGATTCCGAGAGGCTGGACGCGATGACGAAGCGTCTGCGGTTGTCGAAAGCCGAGTCTGCTGTTTTCACGGAGTGGACAAAAGCGCCGCGTTTGCCGGCCACGATTGCCGACACGGCGTTCGACCGATTGCTTTATCGGCATGGCATACAGGGGTTGGAGACGAATCTCCGGCTTGCGCTGGCATCGGCGCGGCAGAAATCCGAAAATGACCCGTCACAGTTACCCGAAACGGGACGCCTGCAACGGCTGCTCAGCCGGACCGAAAAATGGGAAAAGCCTGTCTTTCCCCTGACGGGCGCAGATGTCCTGCAGGCAGGTATTCCGGCCGGGCCGCGCGTCGGCGAGATTCTGGGCGCGCTGGAAGACAAGTGGGTCGAGGGGAATTTCAATGCCGACCGGGCAACGCTCGTTGCCCGGCTTCAATCCATGGTCTGAGGGTCAGGGGTTCGGAATCAGGCCGCCTTCGTCTCGTCGACGATGCGTTCCTTGATGTGATCGACCATGTTTTCACGGATCAGCGTTTCGCCATGGGTTTGGCGCAAATGCTCGACGGCGCGGCGGACGACTTCCGCATCGCTGTCGGCGCGTGTGTGCCAGTCGCAGCCCGGCACGAGGGACCCGCATTCAAACAGTCGCATGAGCTTCCTCCTTGCATGTGGACGTTCCGCGCGTCTGCCGTGTCGGCTGGCGGAACGGTCCGACTATAACCGAAATCGGGCCCGAATGGTTCCCCGATATCGAGGGCTCGCGATGTGTGCGTCTCGACATCGCCTTGAACCTTCCTTCTCAGGGTCACATTGTCGCCCGATCCGTCCTGAACCTTGGCCGTGGGGTTCGCCCTATTCGAAAAGGCGGTGAACACTGCCTTCAGATTGACTTAAGGAAGGAATGCATATGACCATTCGCCACATGCCCGTCGCAGCCCTGACCGCTGCGGCCCTCAGCCTGATCGTCATCAACTCGCCGGCTTTCGCCCAGGGGGCCGTCGAGCCGCAGGCCACACAACCGGTGCAGGAGACTGCACCCGCCGCCATCAGCGACCAGAAGATTGAGGCCTTCGCCGTCGCCTATCTGCAGGTCGACAAGGTCCGCCAGGACTATGCCGCCAAGATCGGCGCGGAAAAAGATGCGACGAACAAGCAGAAGCTTCAGAACGAGGCCAACCAGCAGATGATCAATGCGGTCGAAAAGTCGCCGGACATGTCGCTGGATGAATACAAGACCATCATCACCGCCGCGCAGACCAATCCGGACGTCGCCAAGAAAGTGCAGGAGAAGCTGAAGGTTTCGGCGCCCGCCCAGTAACCGCCATTTGACAAGGGCGGGACGCGGAGAAAGCTTCGTGCCCGCTCTCGGCTTCCCTCTTTGGCAGATCTATAGACCGGCAAGAAACCGCTATAGGAAAGCGCGGCTTTGGTGCTATGCCTTCGTCTCCTTCAGACGTCCTACAAAGGCATGCCTTCCCCATGAGCTCTTCTCTCCAGCAGGAATTGATCGCCGCCATCCGCAACATCGCGGATTATCCCAAGCCCGGCATCATGTTCCGCGATATCACCACGCTGCTCGGCAATCCGCGCGCCTTCCGCCGCGCCATCGACGAGCTGGTGCATCCCTTTGCCGGGACGAAGATCGACAAGGTGGCGGGCATCGAGGCGCGCGGCTTCATCATGGGCGGCGCCATGGCGCACCAGATGTCTGCCGGTTTCGTGCCGATCCGCAAGAAGGGCAAGCTGCCACATGACACGGTCAGCATCGCCTACAGCCTGGAATATGGCGTCGACGAGATGGAAATGCACCGTGACGCCATCAAGCCGGGCGAAAAGGTCGTTCTCGTCGATGACCTCATTGCGACCGGCGGCACGGCCGAGGGCGCAACCAAACTGCTGCAGCAGATGGGCGCCGATATCGTCGCCGCCTGCTTCATCATCGATCTTCCCGAACTCGGCGGCCGCAAGAAGCTGGAAGCGCTTGGCGTCGAGGTCCGGACGCTGATTTCGTTCGACGGCCACTGAACCAGAGAGGCGCCGCATGGCATCGATTGGCGACGCGCTCCGTTCCGCGGCAGACGAGGGGATCATCACGGGTGAGCAGGCCGGCCGCCTTGAGCCCTATCTGATCGGCAGGGGTGCCATCATCGCCCACGAAAGCGTTGCGGTGTCCGTCATCGATGACGACGCGTCGCAGGCCGAAGAGAGCGAGCAGCCCCGCTTCGTGCGCGGTTTCCACGATATCCTTATCACAATCGGCATTGTTGTTGCCCTGATCGGGCTGTGGGGGCTCGGCAGCCTCTTCGCCGCCTTGCCGGCGATCATCATTCTCGCCGAAATCCTGGTGCGCCGGCAGCGGCTGGCGCTTCCGGCAGTGGTGCTGACGGTGGCGCTCGTTCAGTGGATTTGCGTTCTGGCCATGATGCTCAGCGAAGAGTTCTGGAGCGGTATGAGCGGTGCCGATCAGGCGCTCTACGTCCTCCCGATCTTCGCGATCCTGCTTTCAGCTTTTTATTGGCGATATCGCGTGCCGCTGGCACTTGCGGCGACATTGCTCTCGCTCTGCCTGCTGGCCATCGATCTGGTTTTCGCACTCTTGTCGAAGCTGTTGGGATCGGGCGACATGCTTGCTGAACATAGCGTGCTGTCGGCAACCGTCTTTCTCATTGGCGGACTTGGCATCTTTTCTGCTGCCATGTCCTACGATATCGCCGACCCCGCGCGAAAAAGCCGGCTTTCGGATGTCGCCTTCTGGCTCCATCTCGCGGCCGCACCGGCACTGCTATATGCGATGCTGTCCTTCATTTTCCTGCGCAATATCAACGGCGAATGGTGGGGAGACGCGACCTCGCCGGGCGACGCCGCAGCCGTGCTGACGATCGTCATCGTCTTCATGGCGATCGGCCTGATCATCGACCGGCGAGCCTTCGTCACGTCCGGGCTGCTGTCGCTCGGGTTCGCGATCTGGACGATTCTGCAGCGGGGCGGTGCAAATTTGGGCGACTATTTCTCGGTCACGGTGCTGGCCGTCGGTCTCGTCGTGCTGCTTATCGGCATTTTCTGGCAGGTCTTGCGGCGGGCGGTGGTTTCGATGCTGCCAGACACGATCACGTCCCGCTTGCATCCGTTCTATCGTCCCACGCGGTGAACCCGGTCACGGAAACTCGATCACCTTGCTTTCGAACCGGATCACGGGTTGGCCCTCCTGGTTTTCGCCTTCGCAGAGGATCGTGTTGATCCGCCATCCCGGCCGCGATTCCAGATCCTTGGCGGAAACGAAAGTGACGAAATAGGTGATGGTGTCGCCGGCAAAGACGGGGCGCAGCCAGCGCATGTCGCGAAAGCCGGGTGAGGGGCCAAGCTTCGGTGCGGCGATACCCTGTTCCGCCAGCCGCCGGATTTCACCCATCCAGTAAGGCACGAAGCATTTCATCCAGCCGGCGCAGGTGTGCCAGCCAGAGGCGCAGAGTCCGCCGAACAGCGAGTTTTTCGCCGCCTCGGCATCGAGATGAAACGGTTGCGGGTCATATTTTCCGGCGAAACGGATGATGTCCTCGGCCGTGAAATGAACAGAACCGATCGTCTCGCGGGTGCCCTCGGGGTGAAGTTCGGCGAGCTTCATGCCGCGTCTCCCGTCGGCCGGCAGCGGATCATGTTGGCATAGTCGCAGATCGCCACGGTTTCGCCCCGCTGGTTCTTGACCACCGCACTCAGCTTGACGATGCCAATCTCGGGCCGCGAGCGAGACACGCGCGCCTCCGTCACGGTGCAGGTGCCCGACAGGATGTCTCCGGCGAGCACCGCCTTCTTCCACTCCATGCTGTCGACCCCAGGGGAGCCTTCGGATGCGGTTTCATGGATGTAGCCATCACACAGCATGCGCATCATCATGGCGCTGGTGTGCCAACCGGATGCCGCATGACCACCCAGAATGCTGGCCTTGCCGCCTTCTTCAGAGAGGTGCATCGGCTGCGGATCGAATTCGGCGGCGAAGGCGGTGATCTCGTCGGCCTTGACCGCAATGGGCTTGAAGTCGAACCGCTTGCCGGCCGGAAAATCCTCGAAATAAAGCATCGGTATGCCCTCCAACCGGCATGTTCTAGCATCCGGGTCGATGATCTTAAACCGGCCCGGATGAGATGATGGATCGCTGAATGTCAGGGCTGGAAGGGCAGGTCCTGGCCGTTGATCTTCACCTTCTTGGTTTCATCGACGACGATGTTCCAGGTCTGGCGTCCGTCCGGACCTTCCTTGGCAAGCCCCTTGACCATCAGCAGAACGAAGGCAGCCTGGCCGAACTGCGGCACGGCGGCGGCATTCTTCTGCAGATATTCGACCGTCTTGTCGAAATCCTTGGCAGAGATCGTGACGTCCGTGTTCTGCTTTTCCGGCTGGTCCGGATAGACCGTCGTCGTGCCCGAAAGGCTGAAATCGTAGATCGAGGAGCGAGCCGAAACGTCGTCGTAGCGGATCGTCATGGCACCGTTTGGCAGGAAGATACGGCCGGCTTCCGCAGATTGTTCGTCCGTCAGAGGCTTGTCCGAATTGAAGTCGGCATGGTCGATGAAATAGGTGATGCCGCTGGCGAGATTGATGTTTTCCAGTGAAATGCGGGTGGTCACTGTTTCCGGCAGGGCGGGGGTGAAGGCGTCGGGGATGACGCCAGGCGGCACCGACGGCTTGTCGATGGTGATGCCGAAACCGACCTTTGCCTGATCGCGCAGGCCGTTCGTGTCGATCGTGTAGCGCAGGGCTTCGGCGCCGAAGGTTCCCGTCGGTGTGCCGACCTTCAGATTGGCGACCTCGATCGATTCCAGCAGGTTTTCGAACATCGGCAGGTTGGCGCGCACCAGTGCCTTGAGTTCGACCTGCTCGGTTGCCAGCAATTCTTTCTTGTCCTTCTCCACCTTGTCGAGCACGAAAAAGATGAGGTCCTGCAGCGGCTTATAGCCCAGGCCGTTGAACGCCACGTCCGCCGTCAGGCTGTCGGCGGTCAGATCGACTTTGACCTTGGATGGATCGATGATGGTTTCGGTGAAACCGTTCATCACCATGTTGGAGCGGATGTCGATGGTTTCCGGTGTGGCACGCGTAGCGTCGAGCGTCGAGGTCATCGCGCCGAAGGTCGCCTCCACCGATTGCAGCGGTGACTTCGACGTCATGGAGGCTTTGTCGGCGCTCATTTTCGCCGATTTGAAATAGAGAAGGTCCGGATCGATCGTGCCGTCAGCCTTCATGCCATCGATCTTGTAGCTGAAATCCGTCGTCTCGGTGCCGACGGTGAACTGCCCTTTCAAATCGAGATCAGCCGTCTGGTTGAACTGCCACAGGCCGTCATCCGTCGGCCGGATCAGCGCCAGCCATGGCTTCAGCCCGGAAATGGTGAATACCTTCGGATCGACATCCTTGACCAGCACCGTCGGATCGAACGTCACTTCGTAGTCCGTGGTGCCGGGGCGGACCTTGATCAGGCCCGATTTCGCCAGCTTCTCCGGCAGATATTTGGTGAAGTTCTGTTCGATTTCCTGCGCGCCCTGATGGGTGATTTCCGCCGCCTGTGCGGATTGCGTGACAAGGGCGGTGGACAAAAGCAGGGCGGGAAGCAGGCGCATCTAAAAACTCCTCATTGAATATCGCCGCCAAACATATCGCCGATCGATCCAAGGGCAAGCGGGGTGGGCAAGAAAGCCGGCGCGAAAACGCCGCCCGTTGGGAACGGGCGGCGGTGCAATCTTATTCAGGGTTGTCGGCCTTCAATTGGAAAGGCCCGGCAATCCGTCAGGTGTTGAAGCGGAAGTGGATGACGTCGCCGTCGTTGACCACGTATTCCTTGCCTTCATCGCGGCCCTTGCCGGCCTCCTTGGCGCCTGTTTCGCCCTTGTAGGCGATATAGTCGTCATATCCGATGGTGAAGGCGCGGATGAAGCCGCGTTCGAAATCGGTATGGATGACGCCGGCTGCCTGCGGCGCCTTGGTGCCGCGAACGATGGTCCAGGCGCGGGTTTCCTTGGGGCCGACGGTGAAATAGGTGATGAGGTCGAGCAGGTGATAACCGGCGCGGATCAGGCGGTCGAGGCCTGCTTCCTCAAGGCCGAGGGCCGACAGGAACTCTACCGATTCCTCTTCCGGCAACTGCGCGACTTCGGCTTCTATAGCGGCGGAGATGACGACGCATTCGGCGCCCTGTTCCTTGGCCATGGCAGCGACGGCTTCGGTGTGCTTGTTGCCGGTCGAGGCATCGGCTTCGGCGACGTTGCAGACATAGAGAACCGGGTGCGAGGTGAGCAGGTTCAGGCCCTTGAGGATCTCGATCTCTTCCGGTGCCAGGGTGTTGAGGAGCAGGCGGGCCGGCTTGCCTTCATTCAACAGCTTGACCACGGCTTCCATGATCGGCAGCTGCGCCAGCGAATCCTTGTCCTTGCTGGACGCCCGCTTGCGGGTCTGGTCGACGCGGCGCTCCAGGCTTTCGAGGTCGGCGAGCATCAGCTCGGTCTCGATCGTATCGGCGTCGCCGACAGGATTGATGCGGCCTTCGACATGGGTGATGTCGTCATCCTCGAAGCAGCGCAGCACATGCACCACGGCATCGACTTCGCGGATATTGGCGAGGAACTTGTTGCCGAGGCCTTCACCTTTCGACGCGCCGCGTACGAGACCGGCGATATCGACGAAGGAGATGCGGGTCGGAATCAGTTCCTTCGACTTGGCGATATCGGCAAGCTTGCGCATGCGCGGATCGGGAACCGCCACTTCGCCGGTGTTCGGCTCGATGGTGCAGAACGGATAGTTCGCCGCCTGCGCCTGCGCCGTCTTGGTCAGCGCGTTGAAGAGAGTGGACTTGCCGACATTCGGCAGTCCGACGATACCGCATTTGAAACCCATGGCACCTTGTCCATATCTTGAAAAACTGTGCCCTGCCTATGGGGGAAGGGGCCGATATGGTCAAGCCTTGCCGCCCTGTGGGAGGCGCATTTTCGGCCTTCGCAGTGAAAGCCGGCGGAAAACCGCGCCCGGCGAGGACCGGGCGCGGCCTTTCTCAAAGACGGAACACCTTGACCGCGTTGCCCCGCTCCAGATCCTTATTGGCGAGAAACAGCGCCGTCTTGGCATCGCTGATGTCGCGCTCGACAAGCAGTTGCAGCGCGGCCTGAAGGCGACGGATCGCCGTTGCCTTGTTGCGATGCTGCGAGCGCTCGTCGCGGCATATGACAGTAATGCCGGACGGGACATGTGTGGCCCGGACCGCGCTGTCGGTCGTGTTCTGGTGCTGACCGCCCGGACCGCCGGCGCGCAGCGTTTCGAAGCGGATGTCGCGCGGATCGATGGTGATATCACCCGCATCACCGGCAAGCTCGATCTGGCGAAGGCCGACGAACCAGTTCTGCCGCTTGTGATGCGGCCGCACCGGGCTCTTGAACACGAACTGGATGGTGCCGCCATACTCCGCCGCGATCCGCATGGCGTCGCCGCCGCCGAGCGTGACGATCGCGGATGCAGGTCCGTGACCGTCGGGCGCTCTTCCTGCCGTCGCCTCGAAGGTGCAGCCGCGGGCCTTCGCCTCCTTTTCCAGAATGGAGAGAAGCGAAGCGAGGGCAATGCGGCATTCAACCGGGCCATTGCCGGATGCCGCCAGAAAATGGATGTCAGCCATGTCTGTGCCTCCGTTCCAGGCGGCGCTCGCGCCCCTTGTCCCGTTTGGCTTCGTCATGGTCGATCTCCGCCTTCTTGTAGGTGAGGAGCGGTTTCATCGCGGCGAGCGGCCGAACGAGACCATGGCTTGCCAAGTCCTCGACCACCTGGGCGGCGTTCTTGTAGGCGCCGGCCGCCTCCTCGATTGCCAGCCGGCGGTCGTCGCAGATCGCGACGCCACCCCAGGCATTGCGCAGCAGGCCTTCGCGCTCGCTGCGGGTGTTGCCGGTGCGCCTATGCATGTTGCGCCGGTCATATTTGCGGCCGGCCCCATGCGAGATCGCCCAATGGGCGCGGGCCGCCCCTTCGAGTGGTTCGACGACATAGCTGAGACTGGCACGCGAACCGGCAATCGGTGCGACATGACCCGCCGTCACTGCGGCCGCGCCCTTGTAGTGGACGAAGCCCTCCGCAGTTGCCCGCACGAGATTGTGCGGCACATCGGTGATCCGGCGAACCTCGGTGCGCAGGACCGCCGCCGCCCGCTCGGCGATGACCTGACGGTTGATGGCCGCCCACTCGACGCAGAGATCGTGCATTTTCAGCCAGCCGATGCCGCCGTCGGATGCTGGATCGAGACCTTCGGCCAGCGTGGGGTTTGCCGAAAGCGTTTCCGCAAACACGTTTGCGCCGAGATTGCGCGAGCCGGAATGGACGAGCAGATAGGTTTTCTGCTTGTCCAGATGGCGCGCAGCGTCCGGGGAGAGCAATTCGTCCACTGCCTGGATTTCGCAGAAATGATTGCCACCGCCGATCGTGCCGAGCGCATCGGCGTGGGCGATCAACGAACGTGCGCCCTCCATCACTGCGATGTGCCTTTCGGCAATCGCAGGCGTTTCAAGCTGGCGCATCGCATCGACGGCCTTTTCGATCTTGAACTTGCGCAGCGGCAGGTCGAGTTCGAACAGGCCCATGCCGCAACCAATGTCGGTGCCGATGAGTTGCGGGTAGAGGCGGGTGGACAGCGCCGCCATGCCGACGGGGCCGTATTTGCCCGGATGAAGGTCCGGAAATCCAGCAACCGACAGCATGCCCGGCATGTCTGCCATGGCGGCCAGTTGTTCGAGTGCGGATCCTTCGATCCAGGATTTTGCAGTGAAGTAATGTGCCACGGCGGCGGGCTCGCCGCGCGGCGTGGGGTCGGGACGGTTGTCCCTTATGGAATTGCCCATGGATGATCTTCCGAAGACAGGGTAAATCGTCCGGTCAAACGACCGGCTCTTTGGCCCCCGGCAGCGCGACGACGCTGACTAGGCCCGTGCCCTTTGCGGGCGTGCTGAAATGATCAGGATCATTTGAAGCTCCCTGTCTCGATAAATCTGGTGCCGATATACGTGAAATCGCCTGCGATACAATCCGTCTGGATACCCGAACGGGCAAGTCGACCGGCGTCCGTGTCATCGATGCCACAGCTGCGGCCTCTTGAATGCGGGCCTTGGCAGTGCAAATATCGGGTCATCGGAGGCACGCGCCGCCGCCCTCGTCACTTCGCGAGAGGATTTGCAGATGGCCGAAAACGGCACCAGTCTCAAACCGAAAACCATCACCAAGCCCAAGCTGGAAAGGCCGAAGCTCTACAAGATCATTCTCGTCAATGACGACTACACGCCACGAGAATTCGTCATCATGGTGTTGAAGGCTGTGTTCCGGATGAGCGAGGAAACCGGCTACCGGATGATGATGACCGCCCACAAGCTGGGCGTCTGCGTCATTCTTGTCTGCGCCAAGGACATCGCCGAAAGTAAGGCCAAGGAGGCGACCGATCTGGGCAAGGAGGCCGGTTTTCCGTTGATGTTCACGACAGAACCGGAGGAGTAGGGGCTCAGATATCCGCAGGGCGGCGAATCTGGAAACCGGTCTTGTTCCGGACTCGATCTATTCCCCCTTGTTGCCGAACAGTTTCTTCAGCATGTCGGCCATCGGGCCGGTGGTCGGCAGAGCTTTCGGCTGGGCGTTGTTACGGGCCTGGCGGATGTGGGATTTTCCTGTTGGCTTGACTGGCTCCGGCTCGGGCTTGCCGCCGGTCGCGAGCGTCAGCTTGTTGAGGAGTTGTGAATCCTCGCCCTTCACCAGCATGTCGGCATTGTCGGCAATCGCCTCGATCAACGGCTCCAGCCAGACGCGGTCTGCCTTGGCGAAATCGCCGAGAACGTGGTTGTGTACCTGTTCCTTTGAGCCGGGATGACCGATGCCGAGGCGCAGGCGGCGGTATTCCCGTCCGCAATGGGCATCGAGCGACTTGATGCCGTTATGGCCACCATGGCCGCCGCCGGTCTTTATCCGCGCCTTGCCTTGAATGAGATCCAGTTCGTCGTAGATCGCAACGATATCCTTGGGCTCCAGCTTGTAGAAGCGCATTGCCTCGCCGACGGCTTCGCCGGACAAGTTCATGTAGGTCTGCGGCTTGATCAGCAGCACGCGCTCGCCGGCGATCTCGCCTTCCGAAACCAGCGCCTTGAACTTCTTCGACCACGGCGAGAATGAATGGCGGCGCTGGATGGCATCGACGGCCATGAAACCGATATTGTGGCGGTTGCCGGCATATTGGCTGCCTGGATTACCGAGGCCTGCGAAAATCTGCATGGGTGTAACTCTAACAGTCGGACAGACCCGTCTTGCAGCGCGTCGGCGGCCAGATGTCAACCGTCTGTTTTCCTTGATGTCAATTTTCCGGCCTTGCCACACCAATTGCCGGTGAATAGCGCGGGACCTGTCCTAACGGTTCGGGCGCAGGCCGTATTTGACGAAGAGCTTGTCCTGTGTCCCGTCAGCCATCAGCAAATTCAACTGCACCTGCATTTTTTCCACCACCGTATCGGGCGTGTCGAGATTACAGGCAAAGCCGTAGAGCTTGCCTTCAAGGACGAGGGCGGATTCGATTGGCTTTCCATGATCCCTCATTGCCTCGAATGTCTTTTCCGAGGTCATCATCAGGTCGATGCGTCCGCTCAGCAGCTTTTTCTCGGTCGTTTCCATGTCCACGGCGAGATCGATCTTGGGAAATTTGTTCTTTTCCAGAAAATTGAAGGAAAAATCCTCGCGCTGGGTCCCCACGGTGAAACGTTTGGCCTCCTCGACCGAGGTCGGATTGATACCGGATCCGGCCTTCCGTACCATCACCATGTGATCGACCAGCAGCGGTTCCACCCATTTGAAGCGCTTGTCGCGTTCCTCATCGTGGCCGGTGGTAAAGACGCAGGTGGAAGGCTGGTTTTCGGCGAGCGACAGGGCGCGCGCCCAAGGGAGGATTTCGAGGGAGTATTCCGCCCCCATCCCCTTCATGATCAACTCGGCCTGCTCGACCGCTATGCCCTTGATCACGCCGTTCTCGCTGAAGTTATAGGGCGGATATTCCTCCGTCAGCAGTTTCAACGGCTCGGCGTGGGCTGTGCTGGACCATAGAAGAACGAGTGCGAACGCCAGTTGTCTCATACTCGTTCCCCCTTGTTCATCATGCGATGCTGGTCGCCTTCGCTTCGGAGTCCATCTCCAGCATCAATAGCATGTTTTCGATCGGCATGGGCCTGCTGAAGAGGTAACCCTGGCCGTAATCAAGGCCCAGCTTGCGCAGCAGTTCCCACTGTTCCTTGGTCTCGATACCCTCGGCGACCACGGTGCAGCCCATCTGATGAGAAATGGTGCGGATGCCCTTGATCAGCATCCGGCTCTTGCGGCGGATGTCGGCCGTTCCTGTTGTCAGCGACCGGGTGAAGGACTGGTCGACTTTGACGATATCGACCGGAAAACGGTTGAGATAGCTGAGCGACGAATAGCCCGTACCGAAATCGTCGAGTGCGATCCGGCAGCCGAACTCGCTCAACTGCTTCAGGACCGCATGCACATCGGGATTGTCGAGCATCAGCACGGCTTCGGTGATTTCGATGACGATGCGGGACGGGGCGATGTGGTTTTTCAGCAGCAGCGCCGCAAGCTTGTGGGGCAGGGTGGTCTCGAACTGCAGCGGCGAGAAGTTAATGGCGAGATAGGTCGTCTCGGCGCCTTCAAGCTTCGTCAGGCGCGCCAGATGACTGATCGCCTTTTCCAGCACCCGTTCACCGATCTGCGCGATGGTGCCGGTTTCTTCGGCGATGCTGATGATCTTACCTGGAGGCAGGATACCTTTTTCAGGATGGTTGAGCCGCATCAGCGCTTCGAAGCCGGCAATGCGGCCGTCGCCAAGACTGACGATCGGCTGCAGATTGGCTTCGAACCAGCCTTCCTTCAAGCCCGCTTCGATGTACTGTTCCATCTCGTGGCGTTCGCGCGCCGTGTCGAGCATGCTGGTGTCGAAGATCTGCATGCCATTCTTGCCGTCACGCTTGCGGGCATACATGGCCATGTCGGATTTCAACAGCAGTTCCGCGGCATTTGCGGCATGGTCTGGATAGAGCGCGATGCCGACGCTGGCGCTGACCGACAGTTCGGTTCCTTCAACGATGATCGGTTCGCGCAGGCTGGCGCAGATGCGGTCGCCGATTTCGCTCGCCAAGGCCTCGACTTCGGTCGCGTTGACGAGGAGGGCGAATTCATCGCCGCCGAGGCGCGACATCGTGTCGTCCGGACGCAGTGTCGTGCGGATGCGGGAAACGACCTGGCGCAGCACCTCGTCGCCGGCGGCGTGGCCGAAATTGTCGTTGATCCACTTGAACCGATCGAGATCGATGAAGATGCAGGCGAGTTGGATCTCCTGTTCGTCGGCGTTGCGGATCGCATCGTCAAGGGCGGCCTCGAAACCCTGACGGTTCAGGAGACCGGTCAGGTGATCGGTAATCGCCTGGGCGTGGTTGCGGCTTTCCGCCTGCTTCAGTTCCGTGACGTCGGTCATGACAGAAAGTGAGAGACCACCGCGTTCGTCGCTGGTGGCGCTCTTCATTTCGAGGATCAGTACCGTCATCGTCTCGCCGTTCGCCTTGATGAAGGGCACGGTCACTTCGCAGATATTGGCGTGTGATGAATTGGCATTGGTGCGGCGGGCACGATATGTCTCGTGCCAGTGCTCGTCGACGAAATCGGTGAATGTGTGGCCGATGACGGCCGAGCGGTCATAGCCGGTCGCTATGAGCCAGTAATCGCTGACTGCAGTGATGCGGTTGGACGGATCCAGCGAGAATAGCATGGATGGGGTGAGGTTGTAGATGTCGGTCGCACGGCTGTGCGCCAGCTTCAACTCGGTTTCCTCACGTTCCAGCCGGCTCTGCATCTCGTTGAAATTATGGGCGAGGCTGCCCATTTCGTCGTCCGAGGTCCAGTCCACGTGATGGCGCGAGCCGAGACGGCGGGTGGCCTCGATCGCGGCCGTCAGACGCATCAGCGGCCGGATGATGGTAATGCGGTTGCCGATGATCGCGGCCGCAAAGACAATGCCGATGGCGACGATCAGGATGGCGAAGACAGACAGTTCGTCCTTGCTGAAGCGCGACAGCAGGCCGGGTGTCGAGACCCATACTTCCAGCCTGCCGACGGATTTGCGGCCATCCCGCGAGTTATAGAAGATTTCTTTGGTCAGTGTGGTGTGCGGCAGGGCAGAATCCACCGAGGCTGTGGGAAGCTGAACGGATATGGAGTTCGAACTGTCCTTGATCTGGACGGATATCACATTGACATCGGCGCTCAGCGACCTGGCGATCTGCTCGATGGCATCCGTGTCGAAATCCCATAGCGGTTTGCCGAGCGCCTGGGCGCCGGCTTCCATCAGGATATCGGTGTTCTGCAGCCGCTCGCGTGCGACGCGGTCCGTCGACAAGGTCAGGAACAAAACGATCAACGGAGCGACGAAGATCAGCATCGTGCCGCAAACGATCGCAATAAAACGGTTCTCGACGGAATGCATCATCGAACGCACCCTGTCGTCTTGCTTGCCTTACGTCCCATTCGGAATTCTCGTACACTGAAGCCGGAATATTCCCCCGACGACAACACATCACGAAAATCTTAAATGTTGCTGAAACCGATGGATGAAAAATTGTAGCCACACTTGTGGCGATTGATGTTCAGGGTTGTCCAAGGTCAGCAAAAAGCCCGCCTCACGGGTGTGAGGCGGGCTCTTGATAGAGGCTATGAGGCCAGGATTATTCCGATGCAGGCTCTTCTTCCGTCGTGCCGCCAGCCGGCTGCGCGATGGTTGCGATCGTGAAGTCGCGATCGGTGATGACCGGATGCGCGTTCTTCGGGAGCTTGATGTTGGAAATGTGGATGCCGTCGCCGATCTTCAGGCCGGACAGGTCGGCCGTCAGGAATTCCGGAATGTCGTCGGCCGGAACAACCAGTTCGACTTCGTGGCGAACGATGTTGAGAACACCGCCGATCTTGATGCCCGGGGACTTTTCTTCGTTGACGAAGTGAACCGGAACTTCAACGGTGACGACGCTGTCCTTCGAAACGCGAAGGAAGTCGACATGCATGGTGAAGTCACGGACCGGATCCAGCTGGTAGTCCTTCGGCAGGACGCGGATCTTTTCACCGCCAACTTCGATCGTGGCGATGGTGGTCATGAAACCACCGGCGTGAATTCTCTGGGTGACTTCCTTCGTGGAGAGGGCGATGGAAATCGGAGCCTGCTTGTCGCCATAGATGACAGCAGGAATAAGACCGTTGCGGCGAAGTTCACGGGAGGACCCCTTACCAACCCGTTCGCGCGTTTCGGCCTTGAGCTCGTAGGATGCGTGGCTCATGGTCGTACCTTTCTGGTGTTTTTGGAGAGCTCATCCACTCATGTTATAGGAGCGAATGAACCGAGACTTTTGACGGCCTCATCCGCGTTTGCCTCCAAGGGTGTCTGCGCGGACGCGCGTCCATAACCGAGAACCCGGCAGAATGCAAGCAAAGCTCGGTTTTGATGGAAAATCCGTCCGCAAGTGGCCGTATGGTATGCGTTGCACGTCAGGCGTGATCTCGTTCACTGCTTGATAACCGTCAAATCATGGAAACCTGACTGCGTTAATCTCTTTTAGCGCTTGCATGGCACGTTGCACCCATCTCGAAACAGGTGTGTCATGTTTAAAGTCCTTTCCTGCATCGCGACAGAACATCATTACGGTCTTCTGGCGATTGCAACGCTCGTCTGCATTCTCGGCTCGATCCTGACGATGCGGCTCTATGCCCGCGTTCGTCGGACGGTCGGCGTTCAGAAACTGAACTGGCTGTTCATGGGCGGGGTGATCGGCGGCTCCACGATCTGGACGACGCACTTCATCGCCATGCTGAGCTTTCAGCCATCGCTGCCACATGCCTACGAGCCGATCCTGACCATGACGTCACTTGGCGTCGCCATCGGCATGACTACGCTTGGTTTCCTCGTCACCGCGATCAGAAAGGCTGGCCCGACGATCGAGCTTGGTGGCGCGATCATGGGCGGCGGCATCGCCCTGATGCATTACATGGGCATGTCGGCATACCAGATTGCCGGCCGGATCGAGTGGGATCCCACCTATTATGGCGCCTCGATCGTCCTCGGTATCGTGTTCGGTGCGATCGCTACCAGCCGCATCGCCCGCCCGGTAACACGTTTCTGCAAATATGGCGGTGTGCTGGCAATGATCATCGCAATCGTGTCGATGCATTTCACCGGCATGACCGCGATCACCATTGTTCCGGACCCGTTCGTCTTTATCTCCGCCGAACTCATCTCCGACAGCCTCATGACAGTCATGGTTCTGTCCCTGATGTGCGTGATGCTGGGGCTCGGCGCCTCGACCTATGTCATCGATCTCCACGCCACGCGCGTCGCAGCAGATCGTTTCCGGCATCTGTCGCTGCACGACCCGCTGACCGGTCTGCCCAATCGCGCCGCGTTCGGCGAACATCTCGGCGAGATCATCCGCACCCTGAAGGACGACACGGCGCGCATGGCGGTCCTTTCCTTCGATCTCGATCGTTTCAAGGAGGTCAACGACGTGCATGGTCATGCGGCTGGCGATGCGGTTTTGCGTGCCATTGCGGAGCGTATGTCGGGCGTGCTTGGAGATACCGAATTCGTAGCCCGCATTGGTGGCGACGAATTCGTGGCCATGACCAGCAACTTTTTCATGAAGGCCGATGCAAAGGCCTTTGCCGCAAAGTTGATTTCCGTGATCACCAAGCCGATCGAATGGGAGGGCAGGACCCTTATGGTCGGCACCAGCGTCGGCATCTCCCTGTATCCGCTGGACGCGCGTACGCCTGAAGATCTCCTCGCTCAGGCGGATCTGGCGATGTACCGGGCCAAGGGCGTCGGCTCCAATTCGATCCGGTTCTACGAGCCGTCAATGGACGATGCCGCCCGCGGTCGAAGCATTCTGGCCATGGACATGCGCCAGGGTATCGCGCGCAATGAGTTCGAGCTCTACTACCAGTACCAGAACAATTCGCTGACACGGGACGTCATCGGCTTCGAGGTTCTCCTGCGTTGGAAACATCCGGAACGCGGCATGGTGCCACCGATGGAATTCATTCCGATCGCCGAGAAGAACGGCTTCATCCACGAACTGGGCGATTGGGTGCTCTCGACCGCCTGCCGCGAAGCCGCTTCCTGGAAAAATCCGGTCAAGATCGCCGTCAACGTCGCTCCGGCCCAACTGGCCGACACCAATTTCCCGGCCCGGGTACGCGACATTCTGATGGAAACGGGATTGTCCGCCTCGAGGCTGGAACTGGAGATCACTGAATCCGGCATCGTGGCCGACCAGCAGCATGCATTGCACATCATCCGGCAGTTGAAGCAGCTTGGCGTGAAAATCGCCATGGACGACTATGGTACCGGCTACTCATCGCTCTCGACATTGCAGAATTTTCCGTTCGACAAGATCAAGATCGACCGGGCCTTCATCGATGGCGTGACCAGCAACCGGCAATCCGCCGCCATCGTTCGGTCGACCATCATTCTCGCCCAGAGCCTCGATATTCCGGTTCTCGCCGAGGGGGTTGAAAACGAGGAGCATATGGATTTCCTGCGCAACGAAGGTTGCCTGCAGGTTCAGGGCTATCTCTTCGGCAAGCCCATGCCGCGCTGTGCGATCGAGCACGTTGTCAACGGCGCGGTTCAGGCACCGGTTTCGCCAGTTGACCCCTTCACGGATGAGGATGCCGCGGAAGAAAATCGTTCGGCTGCGGCCTGATCCGGAGATCAGTGCTGCCGGGAGCGGGTGAAACGCGCCAGCGCCAGCATCAGCCCGCCAGCGAGCAGGCCCCAAAAAGCACCGGATATGCCGGCGAAGCTGATGCCGGACGCGGTAACCAGAAAGGTGATCGCGGCGGCTTCCCGATTGTCCTGGTCCTTGAATGCCGCCATGGCAGACCCCGCGAAGGCTCCGACCAGCGCCAGACCCGCAACCGCCTGGATGAGGATGGGTGGAGCAAGGCTGACAAACGCGGTGACGGTGGCGGCGAACGGACCGAGAATGAGGACGTAGCAGACGCCGGAAATCAGCGCCGACCAGTAGCGGCGCGCTGGATCACGATGGGCGTCTTCGCCGGCGCACATCGCCGCGGTAATGGCCGCCAGGTTGACGGCATGACCACCGAACGGCGCGCTGAGCAATGAGAAGACACCGGTGGTCGCGAACAACGGCCCCGGCGATGGCTCGTAACCGTTCACTTTCAGAACCGCGATGCCTGGAATGTTCTGGGACGCCATGGTGACGATGAACAGCGGCAGCCCGATGCTGACGAGGCTGGCCAGATTGAATGTCGGCGTGATCCATTCGACATGCGGGACAAGCGTCGCCGAAATGCGCGCCCAGTTGTCAGCCGGCATCTCGACCCCGAAAGCCAGGACGAGGACGAAGGCGAGGAGGGCGGCGGGAATTGCGAGCAGACGCTTGAAACTGCCGACGATTGCCCAGGCCAGCACGATTGGCAGGCCGAGCAACGGCATGTCGCCGACCGCCTTGACCGGTGCGAAACACAGCCCGATCAGCACGCCCGCCAGCATGGCATTGGCCAGCGAGACCGGAATGGCCGCAACGGCACGTCCAAGTGGCTTCCACAGTCCGGCGATGACGACGAGTGTTGCGCAAATCAGGAACCCGGCAACAGCCGCAGCGAGACCGCCTTCGATCGCTCCGGAACTCGCGAGCAGGGCTGCACCGGGCGTCGACCATGCAATCGCGACCGGCAGTCGCGTGACGGCACTGAGCACGATGGCGCAAAGCCCGAGTGCGATGCAGAGCGCCA
Source organism: Rhizobium sp. Leaf453 (assembly GCF_001425605.1). Lineage (GTDB taxonomy): Bacteria > Pseudomonadota > Alphaproteobacteria > Rhizobiales > Rhizobiaceae > Pararhizobium. The sequence goes on from NZ_LMRG01000030.1 coordinate 171,693, forward strand.
TCAGCCCGGATGCCGCCTGTGCTTCGGTCGCGCCGACGCCCTGCAAACCGTGAAGCACGACCGCAAAGGAACTGGCAAACCCGACGAAGGCGGTGAGAACGCCCATGAACAGGCTCTGGAGCGAGAAGTCGCGAAGCATTGCGGGAGACCATGATCGATTGACGGAAATCTGCCGTATCATATCGACAGGTTCTGGCAATACCGGGGTGTCTCTCCGGTTCTTGAAAGCTGGTGATCGTCACCGATTTACGACCTTGGTCTCGGTGGACCTCCCGCGACCGATGCACCTATAGTTCTCGATCCCGTCAGCCCTCAGGGAGGAGAGCCGATGAATCATTCCGATCACGTTCACGCCGTCGCACATCATGTTTCGGCGGCCGCAAGCTCGTCGGTTGCCGCATCATGGCGGCGGTGCCTGACTGTCCACGGGTTGGTGCCGGAGGAAGCCCGCACGCCTTTGCGCCTGTCCGAACTGGAATTCGGATACGCGCGTGAAAAATCCGGTTATCTGCTGGAGGAGGCCCAAGGCGAGCTGGATCGGCTGTTTTCGACCGTTGGCAAGGCGGGCTGCTGCCTGCTGTTGACCGACGAAAACGGTATCGCTCTCGAACGCCGGGGCGCTTCCGGCGACGACAAGGATTTTCGCGGTCTTGGCCTCTGGTCGGGAACGATGTGGAGCGAGGCGAGCGTCGGCACCAATGGCATCGGCACAGCGATTGCCGACGAGCGGGCCGTGGTCATCTATCGCGACCAGCATTTCCTCAGTTGCAATACCGGCTTGAGCTGCGCCACCGCGCCAATCCGCGATCATCGTGGCCGCATTACCGCGGCGATCGATGTCTCCACCTGCCGCGACGATGCCGGTGAAATGGCGATGATGCTCTTGTCGCAGGCGGTGCGTGATGCCGCCGCTCGCATCGAGGCCAACCTGTTTCGTCGTGCCTTCAGCGGTGCACGCATCCTGCTGGTGCCGGATGGCAAGAGCAGTCCGGCGCTGCTGGCCATCGACCGCGACGATCTGGTGCTGGGTGCGACCCGTGCCGCTCGCCTGCGCCTCAATCTGGATGATCGCCGCATCGCCACCGGTGTTCCGGCTGCCGATCTTCTGAACGAGACACCGGCGGTGCAGGGCGACGATCTGGTCGATGCCGAGCGCGCGGCATTGCGCCGTGTGCTGTCGCGCGCCAACGGCAATGTCTCGCTGGCCGCCGATACGCTCGGTATCAGCCGCGCGACGCTCTATAGGAAAATGAAGAAGCTTTCCGTCTCCTGACGATTATGGCAGTGCGGCGGGTCTCTACCGCATTGCAGCATGTTTGGTGCCGCGTGCCTGTCTCACATCTGAAACACTTGTCGCACCTTGCCTGCGCTGCCCCACTACCGGCTTTCCCGGTTCCGGCGCACCTTTCTCCCAGCAGATTGTTGGAGTCTGTTTTCGGAGGAGAAATCACATGTTGCATCAGAAAATCGTCGAAAACCCGTTCAAGCAGAAGTATGGCAACTTCATCGGCGGCGAATGGCGCGAACCGGTCAGCGGCCGTTATTTCGACAATACGACGCCGGTGACCGGCGGTGTGCTCTGCCAGATCGCACGGTCGGAAGCCGCCGATATCGAACTGGCGCTGGATGCTGCCCATGCCGCCAAGGACAAGTGGGCCCGCACGTCGACGACGGAACGCGCCAACATTCTGATGAAGATCGCCCAGCGCATGGAAGACAATATCGAGCTTCTGGCGAAGGCCGAGACCTGGGACAACGGCAAGCCGCTGCGCGAAACCATAGCGGCCGACATGCCGCTCGCCATCGATCATTTCCGCTATTTCGCCTCCTGCGTCCGCGCCCAGGAAGGCTCGATCGGCGAGATCGACCATGACACGATCGCCTATCACTTCCACGAGCCGCTTGGCGTTGTCGGCCAGATCATTCCCTGGAACTTCCCGATCCTGATGGCCGCCTGGAAGCTCGCTCCAGCGCTCGCAGCCGGAAACTGCGTCGTCCTCAAGCCCGCCGAACAGACGCCCGCCTCGATCCTCGTCTGGATCGAACTCGTCGGCGACCTCCTGCCACCGGGCGTGCTCAATATCGTCAACGGTTTCGGCCTTGAAGCCGGCAAGCCGCTGGCGACCAATCCGCGCATCAACAAGGTGGCTTTCACCGGCGAGACGTCGACCGGCCGCCTGATCATGCAATATGCCAGCCAGAACCTGATCCCGGTGACGCTGGAGCTTGGTGGGAAGTCGCCGAACATCTTCTTCGAAGACGTCATGCGCGAGGATGACGACTATCTCGACAAGGCGCTCGAAGGTTTCGCGATGTTCGCGCTCAACCAGGGAGAAGTCTGCACCTGCCCAAGCCGCGCGCTCGTCCACGAGAAAATCTACGATCGCTTCATGGAAAAGGCGATCAAGCGCGTTGCTGCGATCAAGCAGGGCAATCCGCTGGACCTTTCGACGATGATCGGCGCGCAGGCCTCCAGTGAGCAATTGGAGAAGATCCTATCCTACATGGATATCGGCAAGCAGGAGGGTGCAGAAGTCCTGATCGGCGGCGAGCGCAACAATCTGGAAGGCGATCTGGCGGGCGGCTTCTACGTCAAGCCGACCGTGTTCAAGGGCCATAACAAGATGCGCATCTTTCAGGAGGAAATCTTCGGGCCGGTCGTCTCCGTGACGACCTTCAAGACCGACGAGGAAGCGCTGGAAATCGCCAACGACACGCTTTACGGCCTCGGCTCGGGTGTCTGGAGCCGCGATGCCAACCGCTGCTACAATTTCGGCCGCAACATCCAGGCTGGTCGCGTCTGGACCAATTGCTATCACGCCTATCCGGCGCATGCCGCGTTCGGCGGTTACAAGCAGTCCGGCATCGGTCGCGAGACCCACAAGATGATGCTCGATCATTACCAGCAGACCAAGAACATGCTGGTGAGCTACAGCCCCAAGGCTCTGGGTTTCTTCTGATCTATTGCACCTCCCCTTGAGGGGAGGTCGCAGCGAAGCTGCGGGTGGGGTGACCTCTTACAAGCCTCCGAGGATCACCCCACCCCGGACCGCAATGGCCACCAAGGATCAAACCATGACCGACACGATCGACGGCGAACCGCGCGTCCTTGCAACCGACGAGGCGCTCGGATTTATCAAGGAAATCCAGCGCGATCATCCGCATGTACTGTTCCATCAGTCGGGCGGGTGCTGCGATGGCTCCTCGCCGATGCTGTATCCGGCCGACGACTACATTGTCGGTGACCACGACATCAGGCTCGGCGAGATCGGCGGCGTGCCGGTCTATATCAGCGCCAGCCAGTTCGAGGTCTGGCGCCACACGCAACTGATCATCGATGTCGTGCCGGGCCGGGGCGGCATGTTCTCGCTCGACAACGGACGCGAGAAGCGGTTTCTGACCCGCTCGAAACTGTTCAACGGCGGCGAGGCATGCGCCATTCCGATCGTCAAGCGCAGTTGATATTTCCGAATTGCTGATATGCGTCGTCGAGTGACGGCGCATCTGGACGGGTCGTTCGCCATGTGCATGATGCGCCACGCACCCCATGGCCGAACGTAAAGACAGAGACCAGCATGCTTGACAATGGCTATCACGACGTACCCGCCGACAAGCTCGTGACCGTCGTTACGCACCTGCAGATGCTTGAGAAACCCGAGCCGCGCGGAGAGGCGAAAGGGCCGTGGACGTTGCGCCGCGTCGAGATGATCGATCTGGAGGCTTACCGCGATATCCAGCGCAAGATCGGTGCCGAATGGCTCTGGGCCTCCCGTCTCGAAATGACTGATGAGGAACTGGCCTCCAACGTGCATGCGCAGGATGTCGAACTGCACCTTCTCGAAGTAGGCGGTCTGGTCGAAGGCATTGCCGAGCTCGACTTCCGCAAGTCCGGCGAATGTGAAATGGCCTTCTTCGGCGTCTCGTCCGCGCTGATGGGAACGGGCGCCGGGCGCTGGCTGATGAACCGCGCCATCGATCTGTCCTGGAGCAATCCGATCGAGCGATTCTGGCTGCATACCTGCACGCTGGACAGCCCGCAGGCACTGCCGTTCTACACCCGCTCCGGCTTCACACCGTTCCGGCGGCAGGTGGAAGTCTTCGACGATCCACGTCTGAAGGGCAACGTTCCGCGTACGGCGGCGCCACAGCTACCGATTCTTGTTTGAGACGTGAGGCGTCTCAGTCGAACAGGCTGGAGACCGATTCTTCCTGGCTGGTGCGGTTGATCGCTTCGCCGATCAGGCTGGCGGTCGAGATGACGCGGATATTGTGGGCCGACTGGACAGCCGTGGTCGGCTGGATCGAGTCGGTGATCACCAGTTCCTTCAGCTTCGACGACGTAACGCGGGCAACCGCGCCGCCGGACAGCACACCATGGGTGATATAGGCAGTGACGCTCGTCGCTCCGTTCTTCAGCAGCGCCTCAGCAGCGTTGCAGAGCGTGCCGCCGGAATCGACGATGTCGTCGATCAGCAGACAGTCCTTGCCGGTGACGTCACCAATGACGTTCATGACCTCGGATTCGCCGGCGCGCTCGCGGCGCTTATCGACGATCGCCAGCTGGCAGTCGAGGCGCTTGGCCAGGGCGCGGGCGCGGACAACACCGCCGACGTCCGGAGAGACGACCATGACGTTCTTCAAGTCGTAGTTTTCCTTGACGTCGCGCGACAGGATCGGCACGGCGTAGAGGTTGTCGGTCGGGATGTCGAAGAAGCCCTGGATCTGGCCGGCGTGAAGATCGAGCGTCAGCACGCGGTCGGCGCCGGCTTCGGTGATCAGGTTGGCGACCAGCTTGGCCGAGATCGGCGTGCGCGGACCGGGTTTGCGATCCTGGCGGGCATAACCGAAATAGGGGATGACGGCGGTGATGCGGCGGGCTGACGAGCGGCGCATGGCGTCGATCATGATCAGCAGTTCCATCAGGTGGTCATTGGTCGGGAAAGACGTGGACTGGACGACGAAAACGTCCTCGCCGCGCACATTTTCCTGAATTTCCACGAAGATTTCCTGGTCTGCAAACCGTCTGACGGTCGCTTTGCCCAGGGGCAGGTTAAGATAATTGCAGATCGCTTCGGCCAGATGCCGGTTCGAGTTGCCTGCGAAAACCTTCATAGATGGTCCGCCTGTGCTGGCGCGGTCGTCGCCGCGCAATTCCGTAAGCCGAGCCCGGGTCTCGATCGTCCCAAGCTCATGCGCGCTTCATAACGTCCCTGACTTTGAATGCAAGGGGATTGCCGCGTTGCAGCGTAGTTTATCCTAAAAAGTTTTTAACGGGCGTGTCACTGGTGTGACGGCAACCGTCGAATCTTGATCGACAGAACAGCAATGAATACCCGGGTCAGCCGGCGTTGCCGTCGCGCCAGCCGAGATAGGCGTTGATCGTCTTGGTGGCGATGCCCTGCATCATCTGCGCCGGAACTGCCGACCAGAGATCGGCAGCCGCGCCATCGACAGCATCCTGTCCCTGGATGCGGTGAAGGCGGTTGCCGGAATTATCGAGCACGTCCCAGACGTAGACCACCGTCGTCTTGTTGCCGTCCTTGAAGGCCGAGAAATAGCCCTTGAGGATATGTCGGCTTGACGGATCGGATGCACTCTTGATCGTCAGCCCGTGCGAACGTGCCTCGGCACCAAGCTGCTTGGACAGTGGCGTCACGGCCTCGACCGGCGCGCCGATGATCGGCAGGAAGCGGATCGTGCCCGAGGCTGCGGCCGGTGCGATCGACGCGGACTTCTGTGGTTGCTGTGCCGGCTCTTCGGCCTGTGTCGTTTGGTCGGCGACGCGCTGCGGTTCGCTGGACTGCTCGACCGGGGGCGCATCGTCGAGCGACGCGGTCTGTTCCGGTTCGACGATCGGTGCGCTACGGGTCACCTGCCGCTCCTGCGCCGGGATTTCGCCCTGTTGCAGGCGGCCGGCCTGCGCATCGAGCGAACCGGCCGGATCCGTGTAGTCGCTGTCGCTCGGGGCAAGCACCGTGCCTGTCGGGCCTTCGTTAAATCCCTGTTGCTGCGCGGAGGACGCGGCAAGCGCGCTGCTTTGCACGGGCATCGTTGCCTGCGGCGTCGTATAGGCCGTCTGTTCCGACATGGTGTCGAGATCGTGCTGATTGACCGGTGGCGAAACAAACGTGCCGCCACCGACATCGACCTGCGGTGTCAGCGCATCCATGCTGTTGCAGCCCGAAAGAGCTGCAACCATTCCAAGGCCCGCAAAAAGCGCAATCAGCTTAGGCATATTTCTACCGTCCGGTTTCCTCGGTGACAGAATGTCTGAAGGCCCCCACCTTCTTCTGTCGATCAGGAACACGATAGATCAAGTTTCCTAAGCAGAGATGAAGTCCAGTCCGTAGCGGGAAAGCGGCTTCGGCGCGCCGTCGGTGGTGAGGTAGGTCTGGCCGAGCGTCATGGCCGTGCCGCTGTCGGAATCCATGATAATCATGTGCACGAACAGCGACATGTCGGGCAGAATCTCCTGCGGATTGCCCACATGGAACATCTGCTGCTCCATCCAGGATGGCGAGAAGCGGGCGCCGAGCGAGTAGCCGCAGGCGTTCAGACGGTGACGGGTGAGGCCACGCTCGTCCATGATCTTGGAATGGATGTCGAAGACGGTGCCGAAGGTGTTGCCGGGCCGCAGCACCATCTCGATCGCCTGGATGGTTTCGCGGCAGGCGCTGTAGAGTTCGCGGTGGCGGTTTGTCGGCTCGCCGATCACGATCGTCCGCATCATCGCCGCATGATAGTGGGCGCTGACACCGGCCCATTCCAGTGTGAGCTGGTCCTGGGCTTCCAGCGTCCGGCGGCCTGCCTTGTAGCGGCAGAGGAGCGCGTCGGCACCGGAGCCGATGATGAATTCGTTGGCCGGATAGTCTCCGCCGCCGGCAAAGACGGCGCCCTGCATGGCAGCCAGGATCGCAGCCTCGTCACCGCCGGCATGGATGAGCGGGATCGCCGCATCCAGCGCGTCGTCGGCAAGGCTCGCCGCCTTCTCGACATGGACGATTTCGGCTGCGCTCTTGATCAGCCGCAGACGGCCGACCAGCATCGAGGCATCGACGATCTCGCCGAAGCTCATCAACTGGTTGTCGAGCAGACGGGCGATGCGTCCGGTCATGCCATGCGTGTCGTATTCGACACCGATGCGGGCACCGAGCAGATCGAGTTCGCTCAGGAGATTCTTGAGGTCCATGGTCGGATCGGCGTTGACGCGGTCAACCCAGACCTCGACACGCTCGATGTTCGACGTATGCTTGGCCTGACGCAGGTCGGCCGAGCGGGTCAGCAGCACCATCGAACCATCGGCCTTCACCACCAGCGTCTGGAAGAAGCAATAGCCGAACGTGTCGTAGCCGGTCAGCCAGTACATGCTTTCCTGGGCGAAAAGCAGCATGGCGCCGAGCTTCTCTTCCTTCATCTTGGCGGTCAGGCGCTCTAACCGCGCCGCGTATTCGTCCTGCGTGAAGTGCAGTGCCATGTCATGCCTCCCGAATGGAAATTGCAGAAATCTGCCGGCCATAGTCCGGCTCGCTGCGATGGGTTGTGCGACGATAGGAGAAGAAGCGCTCCTCGTCCGCATAAGTGCAAATATCGAGATTTTCCGCCGTCACGCCAGCATCGGTCAGCCGTTTTTTCGTCAATCCCGGCAGGTCGAACATCGCGTGTCCCTCGCGCTCCGACGGTGTGAAGAAACCGGCGTAAGCCGGGTCCTTCTCCAGGAAGCGCTCGACGAACTCGGCGCCGACCTCGTAGTTTCTGCGGCTGATCGACGGGCCGAGGCAGGCGACGATGCGTTCGCGCTCAGCCCCGAGCGCAACCATGGCGTCGATGGTGTTTTCGAGCACGCCGGTCAGCGCACCCTTCCAGCCGGCATGGGCCGCCCCGATCACACCGGCTTGCGGGTCGGCGAACAGCACGGGGCCGCAATCGGCCGAGAGCACGCCGAGAACGAGACCGGGCGTCGCTGTCACCAGCGCATCGGCCTGCGGCCGGGCGCCGTCATAGCCGGCGTCGACAACGATGGCGTCGGGGGAATGAACCTGGTGGACGGTGGCGAGTCTGTCCACATCCGCACCGAACCAGGCGCTGACGCGGGCGCGGTTCTCCTCGACACGCTCGCGCGCATCGTTCGAGCCAAGGCCGACATTCAGGCCACGATAGAGCCCTTCCGAAACACCGCCTTCGCGGGTGAAATAGCCGTGGCGGATGCAGTTTCCGGCCTTGTCAGTGAGAAGCGGGCTCTGGACAGGCGAGGGCAAGGCATCATCCTTCATCGGTGGTTTTGCCCTTTCAAAATGCTGCAATACGGTGGGTTTTCGGGCGTGTGGTTCTTATCGGCCCCGAGTGATTTGGCCGGATGTTGGCCTTCGGGACCGCCGCTGTCAATCCGTTGAAGCGACCGGAAATGTCGCCCCCTGCCAGTGCGGACGACCTATTTCTGGAAAGGCACGAGTGCGACATTCGGGCTGCTGACAGCGAGAACCTTGAACAGTTCGCCCATTTTTCCGACGCCGGCGCCTGCCAGTCTTTCGGCATCCGCCCGGATGTTTTCCTGGGTTTCGGCATCCTTGTCACGGCCGAGTGCCGAGGCGCGTTCGGCAAGCCCGAGCGCCAGCAGGAAATCGCCCTGATAGGTCAGGCCGTTGATCTGCAGGCCCTCGGCCACCGAACGGCGCGCCAGCTGTTCGAAATCGACATGGCTGGTGACGTCGGCTTCGCCGGGATGTTTCAGCGGCGGGTCGAATTCGTGGTCACGTACAGCTTGCAGCGTATCTCCGAGCCCTGTCGCCATATGGCCGTAGTCGATGATTAGGCCGGTTCCACCGCCGGTGCGGATGCGGCTTGCCACAGCGGCCATGACGGCATCGCGAGCCGGAGCGATTTCGAAAATGGTACCGAGCGGCGCCGTCTGAGCCGATGGGGGCAGGAGCACCGGATCGATCCCGGCAACGCCAGCGGCAAACATCAGTTCGCCATCGGCATCGAGGCCGATCAGGCGTTCCTTGAATCCCTGCGCCGTCTTGACGAACTGACGGATCGGGATGGCATCGAACAGTTCGTTGGCAACGAGCAGCAGGAAGCCGTCCGGCAGCGTGTCGAAACTGTCGTGCCAGTCGAGCTTAAACTTGTGGGCGACCAGCGTCTGCTGCTGCGCCTTCTGCAGCCGCTCGCTGGTCTCTACCAGATGCACGCTGGCTGCATCATAAAGGGCAGGGGAAAGCTTGCCGATCACGCGCAGGATATCGGACATCATCGTGCCACGGCCGGGGCCGATCTCGGCGATGATGACCGGGCTCGGTTCGCCATGCCGCTGCCAGGCCTGCACGAGGAAGATGCCGATCATTTCGCCGAACAGCTGGCTAATTTCCGGCGCGGTGATGAAATCGCCGGACCGGCCGAACGGCTCGCGGGTCTTGTAGTAGCCGTATTCCGGGTCGGCGAGGCACAGCGAGAAATAGTCGGTCACGCTGATCGGGCCGTTGGCCAGGATGATGGACTTGATCTTTTCTCCCAGAGGCGTCGTCATCCAGCCCCCTTCATGCCGTTGCCGGGGCTGCGCGACGCGCCCGCAGCACGGCCCAGAGACCGATAAGCACCATCGGCAACGACAGAAGCATGCCCATCGTCAGCCAGTTGCCCAGAAGATAGCCGAGCTGCGCATCCGGCTCGCGGAAGAACTCGACGAAGATGCGTGACAGGCCGTAACCCGTGACGAAGATGCCGCAGACGAGGCCCGGAACTTTCAGGGCATGGCGCCGGTAGATCATCACGGCAAGCACGGTCAGCAACAGCAGGCCTTCGAGTGCTGCTTCGTACAACTGGCTCGGATGGCGTGCGAAGGGACCCCCGGTCGGGAAGACCACGGCCCACGGCATGGACGACAGCCGGCCCCAGAGTTCGGCATTGATGAAGTTGGCTACGCGGCCGAAGAAGAGGCCGATCGGCACGGCGGCGGAGATGATATCGAACAGGCTCCAGACCGGGATACTATGGCGGCGGGCAAACAGGATCATGGCGATCATGGTGCCGATCAGGCCGCCATGGAAGGACATGCCGCCGTTCCAGATTTCCAGTGCCCGGATCGGGTTGGCGAGCACGCTGGGTAGATCGTAGAACAGGATGTATCCGATACGCCCGCCCAGGACGACGCCGGCGGCGACCCAGATCAGGAAGTCATCGAGCTGTGCTTCGGTTGCCGCAGGGTTGCCGTTCGCCCAGAGCGACGTGTTGCGCACCAGCCTGCGGGCATATTGCCAGCCGATCAGGATGCCCGCGACATAGGCAAGGCCGTACCAGTGGATCTGCAAGGGGCCAATGGAAATCAGCACCGGATCGATATCCGGGAAAGGCATGATCGAGAAGATTGTCGGTATTGTTTCCAAGGTCTTGCTTCATTCCAGTCAATTGTTTGGCGGAACACTGCCTTTCCGGCATGGCAGGGTCAAGGCGCGGCGCCTGCGGCAAAGGCGGTCATCCCGGTATTTTTCCTTGCATCGGGCGACCTGTCCCCCTACCTCCTGTTTCAAGCCGGTCAATCCGGCAGATGGACGACGGATCGGAGATCAAGACGATGAGCACAGGCGCAAACCGTATTCTGGATGATTTCGCCAAGTTGATGACGGATGCCGCGGGCGCAGCCCAGGGCGTCCGCAAGGAGATGGAAACCGTGTTTCGCGCCCAGGGTGAGCGGCTGCTCAACTCCATGGATGTGGTGAAGCGCGAGGAGTTCGAAGTGGTCCGCGACATGGCGCTCAAGGCACGCGAAGAAAACGACGCGCTTCTGGCCCGGATCGCGGCGCTCGAGGCGCGGCTCAACGAAGCCGGAAAGTAACGAATCCGAGGCGGCGGCGCGGATTGTGTCGCCGCCTTCGATACGGCTGCCCGGCATGCGCCCCATCGTGGCACAGGCAGCCATTTTCAGCCGCGCTGTCGGCGATAATCTTCATAATTTTTTTACCCTGTGGACACTGTCAAAAAACGCTGATGGCAGAGTCCTTTAAGACGCCGTGCTGAATCAATTTCGCAGAGCATATCCACAACCTCCGGCGCTATTTTCCATGCGGGGGGCTTTCATGCGGACTCCGGCGTTATACACTGATTTTAAATGATGATTCGAAACGGATCACGCAAGCTCCAGGCAGGGTATGTCAGCCAGGATGGTCGTGTTTCCGGTAATCATAAGTGTTTGTTTCTGGTGTTTGAGTTTGCAGCCTCGTGTGTGAACGCGATGACGCATGCCCGCACTGGGACTTTTGGGGTGATGCATGAGCCTGATGGAACTGGAACTTGAGCGCCAATCGAACCCGGTCGATATGATCGAGTTTGTCGCTGCCAACAATGACTGGTGCTTCGAGCGCTCGGGCGAAGACGAAATCGCCATGAACGTCGAGGGCAAGTGGACAGACTACCACGTATCCTTCTCGTGGATGGAAGAGTTTGAGGCCCTGCATCTGGCCTGCGCCTTCGACATCAAGGTTCCCGAAAGCCGCGTCAACGAAGTCATCCGGCTTCTCTCCCATATCAACGGCCAAGTGCTGATGGGCCATTTCGACCTGTGGCGTCAGGAAGATGTCGTGATCTTCCGCCAGTCGCTGCTTCTGTCGGGCGGTGCGGAGCCCACCAACCAGCAGGTCGAGGTGCTCCTGTCGAGCGCGCTCGAAGCCTGCGAATCCTATTTTCAGGCCTTCCAGTTCGTCGTCTGGTCCGGTATCGATGCGCAGAGCGCGGTTGAAGCCGTGATGTTCGAGACTGTTGGAGAGGCGTGATCATGACGGTGAATGCAGCGGGGCCGATCATTCTCATCGGCGCGGGCAACATGGGCGGCGCGATGCTCGCCGGTTGGCTGAAAAGCGGCATTTCTGGTTCTGACCTTCTCGTTATCGATCCCGGCCCGCCGCCGGCCATGGCCAAGCTGATCGCCGACAACGGCGCGCGTCATGTGACGGCTGCGCCCGAAGGCCTGAAGGCGGGCGTTCTCTTCCTCGCGGTCAAGCCGCAGGTGATGGGCGCGGTCCTGCCGCCGCTGAAAAGCCTTGTTGGCCCCGAGACAGTTGTGGTCTCGGTCGCGGCCGGCACTACGCTGTCCTTCATGCAATCGCATCTCGGCGAAGCCGCTATGGTTCGTGCCATGCCGAACACACCGGCGATGATCGGCCGTGGTGTCACCGGCGCCTTTGCCAATGGCGCGGTCTCCGCCGAAAAACGCGAACTCGTGCATAATCTTCTAAAAGTTTCCGGTCCCGTCGAATGGGTCCAGACCGAGGCCGATATCGATGCGGTCACTGCCGTGTCGGGCAGCGGTCCGGCCTATGTCTTTTATCTCGTCGAGTGCATGGCGGAGGCTGGTCGCAAGGCCGGTCTCGAGGCGGACCTCGCCATGCGGCTTGCGCGGGAAACCGTCGCGGGGGCTGGTGAACTCCTACATCAGTCCCCCGATGACGCCTCCAGGCTGCGCCAGAACGTGACGTCTCCCGGCGGCACCACGGCGGCGGCCCTCAATATCCTCATGGCCGATGACGGCATGCAGCCTCTATTCGACAAGGCGATTGCCGCCGCCCGCAAGCGGGCGGAAGAACTGGCCGGTTAATTCGGGACTACTCCATGACCGAGACCATCACCTACGCCGATTTCGAGCGCGTCGATATTCGTACCGGCACCATCGTCGAAGCGTCACCCTTTCCGGAGGCGCGCAAGCCGGCGATCAAGATCGTCATCGATTTCGGACCGGATATCGGCCTGAAGAAATCCTCGGCGCAGATCACCACGCATTACACGCCGGAGACGCTGGTCGGCCGGCAGGTGCTCGGTGTCGTCAACTTTCCGCCGCGCCAGATTGGCCCCTTCCGCTCCGAAGTGCTAACGCTCGGCTTCGAGGATGAGGCCGGCGCCATCGTTCTCGCCGCGACCGACAAGCCGGTACCGAACGGCAAGCGGCTCCTGTAAGGACAATCCCCATGGACCTGAATGCCGTCCGCGAATTCGTCCGTGTCACCTGCCTGCGCGACACGGCGATGGTGGCTGGTGATTGGCAGGCGACCCATGTCGTCTCGCTGCTCGATCCGGAACTCAACGACGAACTCGTGCCGCGCATCGAGCGCGTAAGGCATCATGTCGTGCGCCTGCGCGACCAGGAAAATCCACTGGCGACCACGCATTTTCCCGATGCCATCACAGCCTTCTTCAACGATGTCCTTCCGGCGATCGACGCTGATGGTAGCCGCATCCTCGTCCATTGCCACGCCGGCGTCAGCCGCTCGACCGCCTTCGCCTATGGCGTTCTCGCCCACCGTTTCGGCGCCGGGCGCGAGGACGATGCGTTTGCGGCTCTGATGTCGATCGTCAATAAGCCCTGGCCGAACCGCCGCATCATCGAGATCTTCGACGCCCATTGGCAGAGGGATGGGCGCTTGCTGGCGCCACTCGACGCGATGCGCCAAAAGCATCCCAGGCGTATCGATGCCTGGCACCGTTTCAACGCACGACGTGGAATGGGCGGCGGTTATTCTCGGTAATTGATCAAGCCGGCACCCGCACCACGGCCCTCAATCCCCCCATCGGACTATCCGACAGCGTGACATTGCCGCCATGGCTGCGGGCGATGTCGCGGGCGATGGCGAGGCCGAGGCCGGTGCCGGAACTGTCGAGATTGCGGGCCTCGTCGAGCCGGAAGAAGGGCTTGAAGACGTCATCGCGGGATCGTTCGGGAATACCGGGGCCGTCGTCATCGACGGTGATGGTCAGCCATTTCGTGCTGTGTTTGGCGTCGATATGCACGGTATTGGCATATCGATAGGCATTGGAGGCGAGGTTCGCCACAAGCCGGGTGAAGGCATTGGGCCGCACGCGGATGTTGTCGTCGCCTTCGATGGAGGTCGTCAGTGCCTTGCCATGCAGTTCCGCCTCCAGCGTCAGCCGGTTCATGAGGTCCTGCAGCCTCAACTGACCGACATCTTCCTCCGCCTCGCCGCGTGCAAAGGCCAGATAGCCTTCCAGCATGCTCTGCATGTCCTCAACATCCTGGTTGAGATTGTCGAGGTCGGCGTTGTCGCCGGCGATGGCCAGTTGCAGCTTGAAGCGGGTGAGGATGGTGCGCAGGTCATGGCTGACGCCGGTCAGCATGGCGGTGCGCTGTTCGATCTGGCGCTCGATGCGTTCGCGCATCTGGATGAAGGCCAGGCCGGCGCGGCGGATTTCATCGGCGCCGCGGGGCGAGAAATCGTCGATCTTCTGCCCTTTGCCGAAACTTTCGGCCGCCTTGGCCAGCGCCAGAATCGGGCGGATTTGCCCGCGCAGAAACAGGATGGCAATGGTCAGCAACACCAGCGAAGCGCCGACCATCCAGACGATGAAGATATGGGTATTGGACGCATAGGCCTGGCTGCGGCGGGCATAGACCCGGAGGATCCGCTGGTCGTCCAGCTTGATGCGGACTTCGACCAGATCGGAATTGCCGACCGTGTCGATCCAGAAGGGTTTGTTGATGCGATCGGAAATCTCCTCGCTCAGGATCTGGTCGAGGATCTCGAAAAATGGTTTCGGCCGAGGCGCCGGCAGTTCGCCATCGGGCTCGATGGAGATGTTCAGGTTCAATCGCTCGCGGGCAATGCGGATGATATCGGCATAGTCACCGTTCGGTGTAGCATCAATGAGGTCGATGACCGCTGCGATCTCGCCGGATACGGCAGCCGACAGCCTCTGGGTCACGAGCTGCCAGTGACGCTCCATGAAGATGAAGGCGACGATCGATTGCAGCAGCACCATCGGGATGATGACGATCAGCAGCGAGCGCGCATAAAGCCCCATCGGCAACTGCCGGCGCAGCCAGCGGGAGATGCGCCTCCACGAGCTGTCCCCTGCCGGCGTCCGGTAGCGTCGCAGGATGTCAAAGCTCGCCATGGCCGTCCGCTCGGATCATTGCCTCAATCCACGCTCAGCCGATAGCCGATGCCGCGGACAGTCTGGAGCCAGACGGGGTTCGACGGATCGTCCTCGATCTTGCGCCGCAATCGGTTGATCTGGACATCGATCGTGCGCTCGCCGACCTCCGCCTCGTCGCTCACCAGTTCGTGGCGGGGTATGGTCTCGCCGGCGCGCTGCGAGAACAGCATCATGATTTCCTGCTCGCGGTCGGTCAGCCGGATGTGGTCGGCGCCGCGCCGCAACTCCCTGCGCACGACAGAAAAGGTGAAGGGGCCAAAGATCACTTGCTCGACCTTCGGTGCCTTGGCGGGCGCGTTGCGTCGCAGGATATTGTTGATGCGCAGCACCAGTTCGCGCGGATCGAACGGCTTCGGCAGGTAGTCGTCGGCGCCGGCCTCGAGGCCTTCGATGCGCGCATTCGATTCCGCCAGCGCCGTCAGCATGATCACCGGCACGCTCTTGATCTTGCGCAGGCTCTGGGTCAGCGAAATGCCGGTCTCGCCGGGCATCATCACATCGACGATCAGAAGGTCGTAGTCGATCCCTTCGAGCTTGCGGCGCGCTTCATCTGCATCGGCGGCGGTGGTGACACGGAAGCCCTTTTCCATGAGGTAGCGGTTGAGCAGATCGCGGATACGCCGGTCGTCATCCACCACCAGCAGATGGGCCGCGTCGTCCTCGATCCTGATCGTCTTGTTCATCTGTCGTATGCCCTGTTGTCTCGCGCGACTGCCTTGCCCACTGATCGGTCAGCTGTCGTCGGCGGTCTTCATGCCGGCGAGGAAACGCTTGATCGTCTCGCGTGCCCCTGGACCGGTCTTGGCCAAGGCTTCCGCTATGCGCCGCGACTGTGGCTCTGCCAAGGCCCGCGCCAGCGTCTTGCCTTCCTTTGTCGTGTAGAGCTTACGCTGGCGGCGATCCTCGGGACCGGCAACCTGATGGATATAGCCGGAATCGATCAGCTGTTTGAGAACACGCGCGAGGCTTTGCTTTGTGATGCGAAGCGTTTCCAGAAGGTCGGCGACGGTCATGCCCGGTTCGCGGTCGACGAAATGCAGCACGCGATGATGTGCCCGTCCGAAGCCGCGCTTTTCGAGAATCACATCCGGATCGGAAGTGAAGTCCCGATAGGCGAAAAAGAACAGTTCGATGATTTCGAAATCGACTGCATTCGCCTTGTCTGCTTCGGCAGGAGCGGTCGCCGTTTCGGCTTTTGTATTGGGCTGGCCTGCCACGCAGTCATTTCCTTTCAATCGAAACGCACTTTCAGTAACAATCGGAAAAATAAGTCAGCTTTATTGACATATTTTTCCGTCCTTGGTAAGTCTCCTGCCGCAGAGGGCGAAGTACCGACGCTGGTTTATCGATCAAGATAGGCCGTGCCGCTCTGATCGCCAATCCAAAATCACCGAAATGGATTTCCCTCGCCACAGTTTGCCGATAAAACTGAAACAGGGAAGACAATCAACACAAAGAATGGCGTATAGGCGCCCGAGGACAAGACGATGGCAGCAGTTCCTTTTGATCAGTTGGACGGACAGATCTGGTTCAACGGTGAATTTGTTGACTGGAAGGATGCCAAGATCCATGTGCTGACCCACGGCCTGCACTATGCCAGCGCCGTCTTCGAAGGCGAGCGCGCCTATGGCGGCCGGGTCTTCAAGCTGACCGAGCACAATCAGCGCCTGCACAAGTCGGCCGAAATCCTCGGCTTCAAGGTTCCCTATTCGGTCGAGGAACTCGATGCAGCCACGGTCGAGCTTCTGAAGCGTCAGGGCTTTTCCGAAGCCTATGTCCGTCCGATCGCCTGGCGGGGCAGCGAGTCGATGGGCGTATCGGCCCAGAACAACCGCATCAACGTCGCCATCGCCATCTGGCAGTGGGGCAGCTACTTCAATCCGGCTGAAAAGCTGAAGGGCATCCGCCTCGACATCGCCGAATATCGCCGCCCCGACCCGAAGACCGCACCTTGCGCATCCAAGGCCGCCGGCCTCTACATGATCTGCACCATCTCCAAGCACGCCGCCGAAGCCAAGGGTTATGCGGATGCGATGATGCTCGATTATCGCGGTCAGGTTGCCGAGGCGACCGGCGCCAACATCTTCTTCGTCAAGGACGGCGTCATCCACACGCCGGTTCCGGATTGCTTCCTCAACGGCATCACCCGCCAGACGGTGATCGAGCTTGCCAAGCGCCGCGGTTATCAGGTCATCGAGCGCGCCATCATGCCGGAAGAGCTGTCACAGTTCTCCGAATGCTTCCTGACAGGCTCCGCCGCCGAAGTGACGCCGGTTTCCGAGATCGGCCCGTACCGCTTTACGCCGGCAACGATCAGCGAGACGCTGATGAACGACTACATGAAGGAAGTCTACCCGGTGGCTGCTGCCGCCGAGTGATCGGATTTTCGATTGAATGTTGAAAAAGGCGACCATCTGGTCGCCTTTTTTCATTTCCGATCCAGCTATTTCTTGCCGAGAACAAGGCCCGCAAGGCCAGTGAGAGCGCCGCCGCCGATGGCTGCGCCGATCGCCTGGGTGACCAGTCCGGTGGCAGCTGCCTCACCGCCAAGCATCTGGATCAGAAAGCCGCCGCCGAGGCCGCCGATGGCGCCGACGATCGTGCGCACGATAACACTGACCGCCTGTTGCTTGAGTACCGCCCCAGCCGCGTTGCCACCTGCGGCGCCTGCGATCAATTGCGTGATGATAGGTAATAACGCTTCCATTGTTCTCTCCCCGTTTCACTTGATTCGAGCCGGTTCCCGGCTTGGCTCGATCGCCGTCACCCGGCCCGCACAGGGTGATGCGAAATCGGAAACGAGTCAATTTCACAATTTTTGATAGAGGTTTTTATTTCTTCGCCTCTGGATGAGGGGCGCCCATTCGGTGTTCCATTCGGAACTGAAATATCGGGCGGAATGCAAAATACTGGAATCGTTCCACTTTCATGGAACCTTTGAAGAAGCCGGGTGTTTACCCGCCAACAAAAGGAACAGCCCGATGCAACAGACCATGACCCAGGATAATGCCATCACCGCCCGTCAGCTTCGCCCGGTCGTGATTACCGTTGTCGCCGCGAAGCTTGCCGTCTTCGCGCTTCTGATGACGACGATCAACCTGCAGGCACCTATGCCTGTTGCCATCGAAATGGCTGCTGTTCGATAAGCCTGCGTGCGGCGTTTCCGCGTGCCGCTGTCGGGAACTGTTTTGATAACCCGTTGCACTGTTTTCATTGCGCCGCATCCATCCTATATGGTTCGCAACAGTAGTTAGCGAGGCGCAGGCAGCATGTTACAGGCGGGCATTATCCCGGTTACCCATTTCCAGCAGAACTGCACGGTGCTGTTCGACACCGACACGAAGGAAGGCGTCATCGTCGATCCCGGTGGGGATGTCGATGTCATCCTGCAGACAATCAAGGACAATGGCATCACGCTGAAGGCGATTTGGCTGACCCACGGTCACATCGATCACGCCGGTGGCGCCAAGGAACTGAAGGAAGCCTTGAACCTCGAGATCATCGGCCCGCACAAGGACGACAAGCCGTTGTTGGAACGGCTGGAAACCCAGGCCGAGAAATTCGGACTGGCGATGAAGGTGGAGAATGTTCTGCCGGACCGCTGGCTGGAGGAGGGCGATACCGTCTCCTTCGGTGAGCATGTCTTCGAGGTTCTGCATTGCCCCGGCCATGCCCCCGGTCATGTCGTCTATTTCAATCGCGTCCAGGGTTTCGCCCATGTCGGCGATGTGCTGTTTCACGGCTCGATCGGCCGCACCGATCTGCCCGGCGGCAACCATCAGCAGCTTCTCGACTCGATCCGCGACAAGATCCTGCCGCTCGGCGATACCGTCGGCTTCATCTGCGGCCATGGCCCGGGTGGCCAGATCGGCGAGGAACGCCGCACCAATCCTTATCTGCGCGGACTATAAACCCCGCACGACTGTCCCATTCCGGAACAGATCAACAAAAAAGGCATGCGCCGAAGACGCATGCCTTTTCTTTTCGGTAACTATGGATCGACTTAGCCGGCCTGGCAGAAATAGTCGCGGCCGTCATAGCCACGGAACGTGCCGGTCTGGGAATCGAACGAGCGGTAACGCTGCGAGCAATAGCGATACCAGCCGGGCGTCCACGGCTCCAAGGTGCCGTAGCTCTCGACCACGACCGGGCGGGCGCGGCGATAGACCGGACGCGGCTCGTAATATTCGGGCTCCGGATCGATATAGACGCGTTCCTGGTAGCGCGGCTGGCTGGCGATCGCGCCGCCGATGATCAGGCCGCTGGCAAGGCCGAGAGCACCGAGCGCAACGGCATCGCCGTTGTTGTGGTAATGGCCGCCGCCATGATGGCGATAGTTGCGGCGTCCCCAATCCTCGGCCTGTGCCGGGCTGATTGCCGGAATGAGCGTGGCTGCGGTCGCAATCGCAAGAACAGCAGCTTTGATAACCTTGTTCATCATCTTGATCCCGTATGAGGTTCGGACCGTTTCCGTCCGTCATGATGGGAACAGATTAATGTGGCGAAACTGAACGCAGGCTGAATGAAAAACCCGGCAGGATGCCGGGCTTCAACGTGAAAATCTTCCGGTTATGCGGGCTTAGCCCGAAACCTGCAGATTGACCGCCTTCGGGCCCTTGCCGCGACGATCCGGCTCCGTGTCGAAGCTGACCTTCTGGTTTTCGGACAGTCCGTTGAGGCCGGAGGCTTGCACGGCGGAGATATGCACGAATATATCGGCGCCACCATTGTCGGGCTTGATGAAGCCAAAGCCCTTGTCGGTGTTGAAGAATTTAACAATGCCAGTCTCGGCCATGCGTCAGGTCCTTTTTCCTCTGCCCGAAAGCGGCGGGCAGCATTACGATATTTGCCTCAGGGGCGTGCGGCAGGCAGTTCTCGACTAGGAGGAAAGGATCCTGTAATCGCAGCCAGCCACCAAACAACCGTTCACTGCCTGACTGCCCGGACCATGTTGCGGGTCCGGCGCGCGTATTTAAAGGTCTTTCCGTGTTCGCAAATTGCCCGAACACAGTAAGCTTGCTGTGTTTATTTTAAATTGGCAAGCAAAAGTTTTTTAAAGCAAGTGTGCCATTTTGGTTTGTTCAAAAAGCAGCCAACTGCTGAAAAAAATGAGTTTTTGGCAACTGTATTGCAAGCTATTGAAACTATTGCTGTTTGGAGCGGCCTGCTTGTTTTTTGGGCTTTTCCGGGCGCGAGTCGCCGATGGCCGGCGCGGTTTTCTCCCCGACCCGGGCAGTGTCGGTAAATATTAACCTTTTGATAAAACTTGGCGCGCAGTGCCGTTACTGAACGGAACAAGCCCGTTTTCCCACCATCACAAGCCTGCGGCCAGCGCCTTCGGCTTGGTGAGTTCCGGCACGATTTCGACAATCAGCATGGCCGCGAAGATGATCGCGCAGCCGACATAGCCCATGGGCGAGATCGTCTCTCCCAGGAGCAGGACACCGAACAGGGCGGCAAAGAGGGCCTCGCTGGACAGGAAGATGGCCGCCTGTGGAGCCGTCGTATAGCGCTGAGCGACCACCTGGCAGATGAAGCCGACACCGCTCGAGAACAGGCCGGCATAGAGGATTTCGGGAAGGGCATTCTGCACGGCCGCCAAATTCAATGGTTCGAAAACGGCGCCGGCCGCGCAGCCGAGCACGGCGCAAACAGCGAACTGGATCATCGACAAGGTCATCGGGCGGCCGGTGCTGGATGCGAAGATGCCGACAAGAATCATCTGGATCGCCCAGAACATGGCACAGACGATCGTCAGCAGATCGCCGATCGAAAGGCCAGCGACGGCGCCGCCACTCAGCAGGAAAATCCCGAGGAACGCCATCAGGGCACCCGGCCAGATCACCCAATGCGGCTTCTTGCGCAGGAAGAGCACGGTCAGGACGGGCACGAAGACGACATAAAGACCGGTGAGAAAACCGGAATTGGTCACGCTTGTCGTCAGCAGGCCAACCTGTTGTGTCGAGGCTCCGGCAAACAGCGCCAGCCCGATCCAGACGAAATTCCGCAGGCTGGATTTCGGCATTGGCGCAGTTGCCCTGCGATGCTCCCAGAGCGCGAGGGGAGCGGCGACAACGGCCGCTATGGCAAAGCGCAGGCCGACGAACCACATCGGGCCGATCGCATCCATCGCTGTCGATTGCGCCACGAAACCAGCACCCCAGATGGCACCCGAGAAAAGCAGGAAGAGATTGGCCTGGATGCGTGTCACGGTTCATGTCCTGATGGCGAAGGCGAGAAGCCACGCATCGGACGATGTCAGGCATGTTCTGCGCGAAACGGAAATCGGTTCCGATCAGGTAGCAGTTGCATCAAATTTGGGCAAGGTCGCCAAAGACTACGCGGTCTCAGCTCTTCTTCTCCGCAGCCGAGATCCGCAACAGCCTGCCGTCGTCCCCGTCCGTCAACATCAGGATGGAACCATCCGGTGCAACCTTCACATCGCGGATACGACCGAACTCGCCTTCGAACAGGCGCTCCTCGGCGACGACATTGCCGGTCTCATCCCGTTCCAGCCGTGCCAGCAGCTGGTATTTCAACGCGCTGACCAGCAGGTTGCCCTCCCATTCCGGGAACATGGCGCCATGATAGACGTCGATGGCTCCGGGCGCTATCGAAGGATCCCAGTAATAGAGCGGTTGCTCATAGCCTTCTGCTGCTTGCCCGACGCCGATCTCGACGCCGGAATAGTCCTTGCCATAGGTGATGACAGGCCAGCCGTAATTCTTGCCCGGTTGCGGCGCGTTGATCTCGTCGCCGCCGCGCGCGCCGTGCTCCACCGTCAGCAATTCGCCGCTTTTCGGATCGATGACGATACCTTGCGGATTGCGATGTCCCTTCGACCAGATCTCTGGCTTTGCGTCCTTGCCGTTCTTGTAGGGATTGTCGGCAGGGATCGTCCCATCCGCATTGATATGCAGGATAGCGCCGGCATGATCCTGCATGTCCTGCGCGCGATCCCGCTCGCCGCGATCACCAATGCCGAAGAACAGGCTGCCATTCGGCCCGATCGCGATCCGTGAGCCGAAATGCTGGCCCTTGCCGGTCAGTTTGGCCATCCGGAAGAGTTCCTTCGTATCCGTCAGGCTCTTACCATCCGCCGAGAGTACGCCACGCACGATGGCCGTGCCGTAGCCGCCGTCGTCCGCTATAGCCATCGAGAGAAACAATGTCCGGTTGGTGCTGAAACCCGGGTCGAGTGCGACATCGAGAAGCCCGCCCTGTCCGCGCTGCGCGACTTCCGGCACGCCGTTGATCGGCTCGGAGACCCTGCCGTCCCGGATGATGCGCAGATTGCCGGAAATCTCCGTCACGATGAAACTGCCATCCGGCATCACTTCGACGCCCCAGGGGCCGGCAAGACCGGAGGCGATGGTCTCGACCGCGACTTCGGCCTTTTTCGTTGAGAACTCGGCCGTATCGGCAGCCGACATTGCCGGTGCGGTGGAGAGGAAAAGCGCGGTACCTGCCGCGATCGAAAGTCTTTCAAGCATGCTCTTCATCCCCATTGTCCGCAGATCCAGTGTCTGAACTGGGGTTTTCAGCGGCGGGATCAAGGTCGATCAAAAGGAGTTTACCGCCTGTTGAACGGACCGCTCAAGTGCCGAGAGTTTCGGCAGGGGCGCGTCGGTCACAAGCTCCGCATTGACGATATAGCGCAGCGGCCCCTGCGTCGTCGCTTCGAACGGCCAGCAGGTGGCGAGCACCAGGTTGCGGCCCGGCGCGTTGGCGTTGATACCGCTCTTGTCCCAGCGCGCTATGCGGCTGGCGCCGGCGCGGAAGGTAAGGTTCTTTCCGTCCTTGCGGGTGATGACCAGGAGATCGCCTGGCTTCACATCCTTCAGCCAGCGGAAATGCGTGTCGCGATGGGCAGCGATGACGGAGGTTCCCGGTTCGCCCGGGGCCGGCGTGTTGGCGAGCCGCGCTGGACCGAAGGCGAGTGCCTCACCGCTGGCACCCGAGAGCACCACGGCCGTCTGGCCGATGCGGGGCGCGGTGATTTCGGCTTCGGTCGAGAAGTCCGCCCAGGGCCAGGGCTTCACATCGCTCTCGCCGTGAAGCTGTGCTTCGAAACTGCGTTTCAGCAGCACCTGCGACAGTTCGGACTTCGCCTTCATGTAAAAGCCCTTGCCCACCAGCATCAGGCCGGCGAGCGCCACGAGCAGGATACCGGCCAGAACGACCGTCTCCAATGCACTGAGGCGCGCCAGGAAGCCGGCGCGCCCATCGATCGAATGTTTATCGGACACGGTCGCGTGCCTCCATGACCAGGCCGCGCAGCTGCCAGCGCCACAGGCTGAATGTTGTTGCCGCCATCACCGCGAAGGCGAGCAGCATCAGGCCGACCTGGATATAGCGATCCGCCTGCGTCGCGGTCTGCGGCAGGTCGACCTGCGTCCCGGCGTCCGCAATCAGGCTCGCGGCGCGGGCGGTCGGAGCGGCGGCCATGCGGCCGGCAACCAGCATTGCCTGTTCTTCCGTCCGCTGCAGTTCGGCCTTGCGCTGGTCTTCCGGCACGGCCTGCTGCGGCTGTTCGCCGAAGACCTTCTCGAAGTCCCAGCCTTCCGGCAGGTTCAGCGGCAGTCTGGTGTCAGCGACGGGCTCGCCCGCCGGACGGGACGGCGTGACATCGACGGCGACGAGGCTGGTGACGCGGGCGACCAGATGGTTGGCGAGCGCGACCTTCTCGATCTCCTTGTCGAGCCATGCCTTGTCGTTGAACGCATAGGCATTGGCCTCGATGTCCTCGATCTTGCGGCGTGCCCAGAGCTTGGCGATGCCGGTGCCTTCCGAGGCCTTGGCAACGTCCATTTCGATGCGCCAGGGCTGGCTGCCGGTCTTGCCGACGATCTGCAGCTTGCCGGCGGCCGAGGTGCCGTCCAGTTGCGCGGTCAACACTACCGGCTCGCCGCGATAGAGGTCGGGCATCGGGTTCGGCGTGATGTCCTGTGCATTCGCCCCGTCGAAGGTGACGGCGATATCGGTCATGGCCGGATTTTCGAGCTTGTCGAACAGTTCGCCCATGCGTGCCGCGACCTGATCCTCGGACCCGATCAACGTGAAGGTGCCCCGGCCGATTTCCGCGGCCTTGGTCATGAAATGCGTGTTGGGCGCCGAGCCGATGCCGACGGTAAAGACACGCGCATCGCCACGGTTAGAGGAAATTTCCGTAAACAGTTGCTCCTCGTTACCGATCGCGCCATCGGTCAGGAACACGACCTGGCGAAGTGCGCCGTCCGCGACCGGACCCTGTGTGCGCAGCGCTGCTTCCAGCGCCGGCAGCATTTCAGTGCCGCCATCAGCCGTGAGCCCCCGCACAAAGGCAATCGCGTCTTCCCGCTTGTCGGGCGTTGCTGCGACGAGCGAGGGGAAATGCACGCTCATCGTGTCATCGAAACGGATGACGTTGAACCGGTCCTCCGGCCGCAGCTTGGAGATGGCGAGCGCCAGGCTATCGCGGGCCTGCTCGATCGACGGGCCGGCCATAGAGCCTGAATTGTCGATGACAAAGATCACCTCGCGCTTCGCAGGCGCGCCGATCGTTGTGGCATCATCGGTCGGCGGCGTGACGAAGCCAAGCAGATAGGTCTTGCCATCCCTGGTTTCACGGAACAGGCCGGCATGCGGTGTCATGCCGGCAGCGGCCGTCCAGTCGAGTTCGAAATCCTTATCGGCCGGCACGCTGCCGCTCTTCAGCGAAATCCTGCGGGCCATGTCATCGACGGACTGGATATCGGTTTGATGGAAAGGCGAGGTGACAGCGCCGATGGGGAAGCCGGCATTCAGGTTGACGGTCAGCGTTACCGGATTGATCTTGGCGTTCTCGGCAGGATTGAGCACTGGTGCCGTGATCTTGTCGCGGTTCGGAACAGGGTCGTTCACCGCGAAACCGGAATTCGGATCGAGATCGACCGTCTGGACGATCGGATCGGGATTGTAGCGGGGCGCGACGACCATCGGGAAGCGCAGCGAGAACTCGCCGCCCGACTGGTGCACGCTGCTCTGGTATTCGATCTGCACGACGATGGTTTCGCCGGGACCGATATTGGCGACCTGGTTGGTGAAGATGTTGGGGCGCTGCTGTTCCAGAAGCGCAGTCTTCTTGCCCTCTGCCTTGGCCTGCTCGTAAACTTGGCGTGCTTCCTCGCGCGCCTTGATCTGGCCCTCGATGAAGCGATCGCCGATCTGCATCCGCAGCGTATCGACGGCGGAGTTTTGCGGCAGCGGGAAGACATAGGTGCCCTCGACCCAGCCCTTGCTCGGATTCTGGAACCGCTGGGTGACGCGGGTGCGCATGATCGGGCCGTTGACGTCGATGACGACGTCGGTCGCAAGCCTCGGTGCCTCGACGAAACTGCCCGGTTCCTTCGAGGGGAAGAGCAGGGCGCCGGTGCCCATGTCGTTGGGACGGACGTAACCGGCAAAATGCTGCGGCTTGCCTTCGCTCGTCTCGGCGGCGGCATGGGAGAAGATGCCCATGGCAAAGAGCAGGGCCGCCGTCACCGCGATCAGCGCCGCGACCAGCATATATTCGACATGCGGCACAAAGGAGCGGCTCGGTGTTGCGCTCGTATTTTCGGTGTCCAGAAGCATCGCAGACCCCCTCGGTCCAAAAGGATTCGTCTGCGATCAGGAAATGCCCCGAACCCGGCTGCACAAGGACGGAATTGCGGCGGCCCAAGGCATTTGTTGTGACCAAATCAAGGCGTTGCAGAAATACCGCAAAGCGTTTGTTTTTGATGAATAAATCTTACCCGTGAAACGTTGTATGACTTCGCTCTCGGGGCCGTTCCCTGCGCTGACGTTTCTCATGAGCCGGCACACGAAAACGGAGTCATTTCAGCGCCATGCGCCCTATCGCCGACAAAGTGATTCATCCGGATGGCTGATGTCATCCATGAAACATTGTCATGGTCACGCATTTTGCCGGATTTCCGGGCTGTTTGCGCTTGAAACCGGGGCAGTCTTTCGACATACACCTAACCGCTCAGGGAGCCGGCACATCCGCTCCTTCGGCCGCATGCTGTTTCAACCTGATCAGGACAAACATATCATGGCCTTTCTTGCCGACGCCCTTTCCCGTGTAAAGCCATCCGCCACCATCGCCGTTTCCCAGAAAGCCCGGGAACTGAAAGCCAAGGGTCGCGATGTGATCGGGCTTGGCGCCGGTGAACCGGATTTCGATACGCCTGACAATATCAAGAAGGCCGCCATCGACGCGATCAACCGTGGCGAAACGAAGTACACGCCGGTTTCGGGCATTCCGGAACTGCGCGAGGCGATCGCCAAGAAGTTCAAGCGCGAGAACAACCTCGATTACACCGCTGCCCAGACCATCGTCGGCACCGGCGGAAAGCAGATTCTTTTCAACGCCTTCATGGCGACGATCAACCCGGGTGATGAAGTCGTTATTCCGGCACCTTACTGGGTTTCCTATCCGGAAATGGTGTCGATCTGCGGCGGTACGCCGGTCTTCGTCGAGGCGACCCAGGCCAACAACTTCAAGCTGACCGCTGACGATCTCGACAAGGCGATCACGCCGAAGACGAAGTGGTTCATCTTCAACTCGCCGTCCAACCCCTCGGGCGCCGCCTATACCCATGCCGAACTCAAGGCCCTGACGGACGTGCTCCTGAAGCACCCGCATGTCTGGATCCTGACCGACGACATGTACGAGCACCTGACCTATGGCGACTTCAAGTTCGCGACCCCGGTCGAAGTCGAGCCGAAGCTCTATGACCGCACGCTGACCATGAACGGCGTCTCCAAGGCCTATGCGATGACCGGCTGGCGTATCGGCTATGCGGCCGGCCCGCTCGCGCTCATCAAGGCGATGGACATGATCCAGGGCCAGCAGACCTCGGGCGCATGCTCGATCGCCCAGTGGGCCGCCGTCGAGGCGCTCAACGGTACCCAGGACTTCATCCCGGAAAACAAGAAGATCTTCGAAGGCCGCCGCGATCTGGTCGTCTCGATGCTCAACCAGGCCAAGGGCATCGAGTGCCCTTCGCCGGAAGGCGCGTTCTACGTCTATCCGTCCTGCAAGGGCCTGATCGGCAAGACCGCGCCGAGCGGCAAGGTCATCGAGACCGACGAGGACTTCGTCTCCGAACTCCTGGAAGCGGAAGGCGTCGCCGTCGTTCACGGTTCGGCCTTCGGTCTCGGCCCGAACTTCCGCATCTCCTACGCGACCTCGGAAGAGCAGCTTGAGGAAGCCTGCAAGCGCATCCAGCGCTTCTGCGCCGCCTGCAAGTAGGCTTCACGGCTCTTTTCCTGACATTGAAACCCGCCGGCGACGGCGGGTTTTTTGTTGAGTTGTGCGTATCCTTTGCTATGAGCGCGGGTCCCAAATTCTCCCTCATTACCGCCCTTGTGGCGGTAATCCAGCAGCACCGCGTCTGCGGTGCAGAAGACTCCTCTCACGCGACGGACGTCGCGTGGCTAGATTACCGGGACAGGCCCGGTAATGAGGGAGAATGGGGAGCGCTTGAAGGTTACAGTTGGCCTTGGTGCTGGTTGATACTCGGCGAATGGTGCGCTTTTTCGTTGCGTGTATTCTTTTTTGGGGCGCTGGATCGTCAACCCTCCCTCATTACCGCCCTTGTGGCGGTAATCCAGCAGTACCGCGTCTGCGGTGCAGAAGACTCCTTTCACGCGACGGACGTCGCGTGGCTGGATTACCGGGACAAGCCCGGTAATGAGGGAGAATGGGGAGCGCTTGAAGGTTACAGTTGGCCTTGGTGCTGAGTGATACTCGGCGAATGGTGCGCTTTTTCGTTGGGTGTATTCTTTTTTAGGGGACAGGCTCCCAAATCCTCCTTCATTACCGCCCTTGTGGCGGTAATCCAGCAGCACCGCGCCTGCGGTGCGCAAGACTCCCCTCACGCGACGGACGTCGCGTGGCTGGATTACCAGGACAAGCCCGGTAATGAGGGAGAATAGGGAGCGCCTGAAGCTTGCAATTGGCCTTGGTGCCGAGATGATACTCGGCGAATGGCGCGCCGGACTTAGTCACAGCCCGTGCAGATAATGAGAAATATCCTCCCAATCCGGATTCATCTGTTCGATCAGGTTGATCTTCCATTTCCGCGTATACTTCTTGATGCTCTTTTCCCGCTGGATCGCGTCGATCAAAAGATCGTATTCTTCGAACCAGACCAAAGTCTTCACGGCGTATCGCGACGTAAACCCGGGAGTGAGTTCGTTCTGGTGCTCGTAAAGCCGGCCCGGTAGGTCACGCGTCACACCGGTATAGATCGTTCCATTGCGCTGAGACGCGAGAATGTAGACGTAACCCTTCATGCGTGCATCATGACTGGTACACGCGGTTTTTCAAGATGCGTCCTTTGTTTCCCTCATTACCGCCCTTGTGGCGGTAATCCAGCCACGCGACGTCTGTCGCGTGAAAGGGCTTTCTGCACCGCAGACGCGGTGCTGCTGGATTACCGGGACAAGCCCGGTAATGAGGGCGGATTCAGAATGTTCGGCTTCTCGAGCCGTCCGAGCATCCTGTTCTTGGCGCACAGAATTAAGATAAGAAACTGACGCGCTTATCGATCGGGAAAGTCCGCCGGTCTCCTCTTGCCCATCACGCATGTAGCGACATCTAGCACTGCGGCCCTAAAATCGTTGGCGCAAACACGCATCGCGGGTTCCGTCCTCGCGGGTTTCCCGCTAAACGACGGGCCAGAGGAGAATGCCATGACCATTGCGCCGCATCACAGGATCTACACCTGCTTCTTCCTGTTCGCCATTTCGCTGGGCGCGCTTCTGGCCCGCATGCCGGACCTGCAGGTGGCGCTCGGGGTCAACAAGTCGGAGCTGGGGCTGACACTGATCGGCATGGCGATCGGCGCGCTGATTTCGCTCACTTTATCCTCGCCGCTGATCGCGCATCTGGGTGCCCGGACCACCGCCTTCATCACCGTGCTCGGCACGGCGGTGGCCTTTGCGATCGTTCCCTGGCTCGGTGCTGCCCCGGCGGTGTTCTGCGTCCTGTTCTGCGCCGGTCTCTTGGCAGGCGCGCTGGAGATCAATCTCAATGTCGAGATCGACCGCCTGGAGGCACAGCTTGGGCGGGGAATAATGAACCGGGCGCACGGCTTCTGGAGCCTGGGATTCTTCGTCACCGCGCTGATCGCCTCGGTCGTGCGACAGGCGGATATTTCCATGCACGTCCATCTCGGCGTGACACTGGTGCTGGTTATCATCATCGGCATGGTGGCTATTTCGGGCATCCGCCCGGCGCCGGCACGCGCAATTGTGGAAGAGGCGAAGGCGCCGATGTTCGCGCTGCCGACCCTTGGCCTTCTGCCGCTCTGCATTATCGGCCTCGCAGCCTTCCTGGTGGAGGGCGCCGGCATCGACTGGTCGGCGATCTACATGCGCGACGTCTTTGCCGTCGAACCCTTTATCGGCGGTCTCGGCCTGACCCTGTTCACCTTCTTCATGGCGATGGCCCGGCTGTTCGTCGATCCCATCGTCGACCGGTTTGGCGCACGCGCGGTGGCAACGGCGCTGCTGATCTTGTCCGCCATCGGCCTTACGGCCGTCTGGTTGGCGCCGCATCCCTATATTGCCCTGTTCGGCTTTGCACTGATGGGGGGTGGATGCAGCGCAGTCTATCCACTGGCTGTGTCGGCCGCAGCCCAGCGCACCGATCGCCCCGCGCAGGTGAATGTCGCGGCGCTCGGGCAGGTGACCTTCATTGTCTTCTTCCTGGCTCCGCCGTTGCTCGGCTTCGTCGCCGAACATTTCGGCATCCGGATATCCTACCTCGTCTGCCTCCCGCTGATCCTCTACGCGCTGTTTTCCGTCAAGGCCTTGGCTCCGAAACGGCAGGTCGGACCGGTTGTGTCGCCCTCCATGCCGGGAGCGGATCATCTACCGATATAGGCGAGCAGTCCGTCGACCAGCGCATCGAAGGTGACGCGGCAGCGTGGCGTCGTCTTCAGGTTTTCGTGCATGACGACAAAGGTTTCGAGCGGTAGCTCGAACTCCGCCTCGAACAGCCGCACAAGATCGGGATCACGCTTCGCAAGTTTCACCTGGCAGGCGCCAATGCCGAAGCCGGCCCGGATCGCCGCGATCTGAGCCAAGTTGCTGTCGGCCCGGAACGACGGCTGCATCAGATCCATCAGCGGCACGCTCCTGCGCAGGGCGCGAACATAGGCACTTTCCCTGTCGTAACCGATGGTGCGATGAAGCGGCAGTTCTTCCAGCTTTTCAGGCGTGCCGTGTTTGTCGAGGTAACGCCGGTGCGCGTGCAGCCCGATCGGAATGTTGCCGATCCGGCGGACGATCAGGGCATCCTGGGTGGGCGTGATGTTCCGCACCGCGATATCCGCCTCTTGCCGCAGCAGGTCCTCGACACTGTCCGACAGCGAAAGCTCGATGATCAGGTTCGGATGCTCGTCTTTCAGCGCGGCAAGCATGGGTGGGAGCACCTCGACGCCGATCATTTCGCTGGCGCTCACGCGCACCGTGCCCCGCACGCCACCGCCCTGACCGCTTGCAGCCCTCAACAGCGCTGCCGCCTTGGCGGCAAGCTGTTCTGCATGGGGCCTCAGCTCAAGGGCCGCCTCCGTTGGAATAAGCCCTTGCGTGGAGCGGATGAACAACTGGAACCCGATGCTGGTTTCCAGCGCGTCGATGTGCCGCCCGATGGTCGGCTGTGTCAGTCCCAGCTCACGGGCGGCTGCCGACAGCGATCCCTCCTGCATAACAGTCAGGAAGGTGCGGTAAAAATCCCAGCTAGGTTCTGTGTCGCTCATGCATTTGTGTATATCAGATAAAGAATTATCCGCAATTTTGTTTAATCTGATTTCAGGTGATCCTGTCTTCACCAACAAGGAGACAGGACATGACCCCGCAAGGCAATGACACACCCATCGCCCTCGTTCTCGGTGCCACCGGCGGTATCGGCGGCGCGGTCGCCCGCACGCTTCTGGCTCGCGGCTGGACGATCCGCGCACTCAACCGTGATGCCGCCAGGGCATCCGCAATCGCACCGGACTTTGACTGGGTGCAGGGCGACGCGATGAATTCCGCCGATGTCCTCAGCGCCGCCCAGGGCGCCAGCCTGATCGTTCATGCCGTCAATCCGCCCGGCTATCGCAACTGGGGCACGCTGGTCCTGCCGATGCTCGACAACACGATCGCGGCCGCGAAAGCTGTCGGTGCGACCGTCCTGCTGCCGGGCACGATCTACAATTTCGGACCGGACGCGTTTCCGCTGCTGCATGAAACCTCGCCGCAAAACCCGGTTACCTCCAAAGGCGCGATCCGCGTCGCCATGGAACGCCGCCTGCAGACGGCATCGGAAAATGGCGTTCGCACCATCATCGTCCGGGCAGGGGATTTCTTCGGTCCCGGTGCCGCCAACAATTGGTTCTCTCAAGGGCTGGTAACGCCCGGCAAGCCGGTTACCAGCATCACCTATCCGGGGAGGAGGGGTGTCGGCCATCAATGGGCCTATCTGCCTGATATGGCGGAAACCATGGCGCGGCTCGTCGATCGCCGCCAGACGTTGCCACCCTTTGCCGTGTACCACATGCAGGGCTTCTGGGATGACGACGGCACCAAGATGGCGGCCGCGATCCGTCGTGCCAGTGGCAATCCGGCGGTAAAGGTCCAGGCTTTTCCCTGGTGGCTGATGCCGTTCGCAGCTCCCTTCGTGCCGTTCTTCCGTGAACTGCGCGAGATGCGCTATCTCTGGCGTGAGCCGCTTCGCATGCCGAATGACCGGCTCGTCGCCACCATCGGCGCGGAACCCTGGACGCCGATCGATGTGGCCGTGACGGCGACGCTGGCGGACCTCGGATGCCTGCCGAAGGCCGAGACCCGGAAACCGCGCCGGATTTCGAAGGCATGCGCTGACGCAGAGGTGGCGGCATGACGATGGTCCGCTCTCCCGGCGCAACGCCGTCCTATTTCAAGGCTCTGGTCATCAGCGTGCCATTGTTGATCGGCTGCCAGCTGTTCTTCGTCGGCTTCGCCGTCTTTGCCGACGGCGTCGCCTGGGATTGGCATCGCGCACTTGGCGGTGGTATCGGCGCCGTCATTCTCGCTGTTCTCTTGGCCACGTGGCTGCAGCCTTCGTTAAGGGCGTATCGCGCCGCCGCAGCCGTGCTACTCGTCCTCTACAGTTTCCAGTTCGTCTGGCTGGGCTTGGGTGCGGTTTTCGAAAGCGGCGCGGTTCGGGCGCTGCACGCCGCCAATGCCATGCTCCTGACGGCGGTCAGCGTGCTGATCGCCCGGCGCACGGTCGGACGGTTCAGTTCTTGAAGACGATGCAGGCGCCGCCGGTCTTGCGGACTTCCCTGCACACCGCATCCGCCTCGACCCGTGTCTGACGGGCGATGCGGGCGGTGTAGCGCAGCCGGCTGCCGAAGGCACGGTTGCGCTCGCGCTGGATCAGCGGTTTTTCCGCGTTGAAAGGGGCGGGCATGCGGGCGACGGTGTTGAGGAACAGACGTTGTGCCACGGATTTCTGGAAATGCGCGGATAGTTGCGCACCCCACGGCGCCCAGGGACCTTCCTCGGCAAAGACGATCTCTTTCATGTTCCGTGTCTCGGCCAGCGCCGTGCAGGCGTCATGAAACGGTTTTGTCTCATCCAGCGGCATTGCCGGTTTGTCCGGTGGATTGTCCTTCCAGTCCTCCACCGGATGCGCGGTGATCGCCATCACATAGGCCCGCGTCTCGAAAGGCAGGCTGCCATTGCGCAGGAAACCTTCCAGTCCAGCCTCGCCGGCATTGTAGGCCGCCGCCGCCAGACCGAGATTGCCGAACCGGTCCCGCAGGTCATCCAGATATTCGGCGGACTTGCCAAGCGCCTGCAACGGATCGAAACTGTCGGCGAGACCCCGCATTCTGGCCGTCGAGGGCATGAACTGCGCGATGCCTTCGGCTCCCTTGGGGCTGATCGCATCCGGCCGGAACAGGCTTTCCTTCCAGATCAGCCGCGCAAAGAAGTCGACGGGCAAAGCATTTCGGCTGGCGAAGTGCGCGAGCGCCGTGCAGATATCGCGGTTGTAGCTCTGCACGCGGATGCACAGGCCGCCATTTTCGGGCGCGGTGGAAAACAGGCAGGGCGGTGCTCGCCATTCCGGCTGCGCCTGCGCCGCTGTCGGTGCGCCAAGCCCGGCCGCGATCGCCCCGATCACTGTGGCCGCCGCGCTCAGTCTGGTCTTTCCATGGATCATGGCATCATCACCGCCGGCGCTCGCGCGCCCCGGTTTCTGATAGCATCAATTCCGAAGAGGTGAAACGAGGGCTTAGACCGGATCGGAGCCGGGCAGGATCAATTGCATGAAGGTGAGGTTCAGCCAGCGTCCGAACTTGGTGCCGACTTCCTTCATTTGCCCGGTGATCTCGAAGCCAAGCGTCTGATGCAGCCGGATGGAGGCCGCATTGTTGGCCTCGATACCCGCCACCATCACATGCTTGCCGCAGGCCGCGGCCCGCTCGATCAGCGCCTGCATCAGGATCCGGCCGATACCGCCACCACGCTGGTTCTTCTCGACATAGACGGAATGCTCGACCGTGTGCCGGTAGCCGTCGAAGGCACGCCAGTCGCCGAAGGAGGCATAACCGGCAATCACGCCCTCATCGGTGACAGCGACAATGATTGGATAGCCCTGCCGCTGACGATCGGCGAACCATTTCGTGCGGTTTTCGAGATCGACCTGCGTGTCGTTCCAGATCGCCGTCGTGTTGGCGACGGCATCGTTATAGATATCGCGGATGGCGGGCAGGTCAGTCTCTTCGGCGTCGCGCAGATGCATCGGGGTCTCCATAAGGTCGCCGAAGCTCTAGGCCGTGATGCCGCCGATGTACAGCGTGTGAGTTAATCATTGCGGCCCGACTTGTGGATCTCAACGTGCGGATTCAGATATTGGTTGCAATCTGTCCGCTCGGTTGCTTAGCGTCTGAATGCGTGTTGCGGAAAGCGGGAGTGTCTTTGTTGGGTTGGAAATTGTTCGCCGGCTTTAATATCTTCCTTGGAGCCATTGCGTTTGCGTACTTGGTTAGTGGTTATGAAGTCATTACGTCCTGGAGCGTGACCTCGCATGCAATGTCGTTTCTGGGGACAGTGCTTCTCGTGCTTTATGCGTTTGGCGGCAGGGCCTTCTCACTACAAGTCCGCAAGACAATGACGGCGCTTTTCCTGGTATATGCCGTGGCCGAAGCCTCATATCTCTTGTGGCATGTCTTTCAAGCTCATGTGTTCCCTACGAAAACTCATACGCCGCTTGCCGCATTGTTGACCTTGATCCTTGCCTCTTCACTAAGCTATTTTACGTTGATTGCTGCTTGGAGATATAGTCAAGGCCACGTCATCGGTACAACGAAGAAGTAACAGTCCAGCGCCTCTGCCCATTTTCGTAGCTGCGATTTCAGTGCTCCTAAGAGTCAGTGTCTGCTGGGAATTATTTGTAGCGAAAAAGGCGGTGAGCCACTGTCGTTGACACCCGCCCACGTGGGGGCGGGTGTGGCATCATTTGATTAAGTTCGCTCAGGCGACCTTCTGCTCCAGCACCGGATAGTCGGTGTAGCCCTTCGCGCCGCCGCCGTAGAAGGTGGACTGATCGGGCGTGTTGAGGGGGGCATTGTCCTTGAGGCGCTGCACCAGGTCCGGATTGGCGATGAAGGGCTTGCCGAAGGCGACAAGGTCAGTCTTGCCCTGTTCGACGGACTGGATGGCCAGGTCGCGGTCGTAGCCGTTGTTGGTCATCCAGGCCGCTTCGCCGCCGGCTTTTTCATAGGCCTGGCACAGGGCCTTGTAGTCGAACGGCTTGTCGCCCTGCTGGAAATCGCGCGGGCCGCCCGTGGCGCCTTCGATGATGTGGATATAGGCAAGCTTGTACTTGGCCAGGCCCTCGACGACGTAGGTGAACAGGGCCTGCGCATCCGGGTCGGACGAGTCATTGGCGGGCGTCACCGGTGAAATGCGGATGCCGGTGCGGCCTTCGCCGATTTCCCTGGTGATCACGTCGACCACCTCGAACAGAAAACGGGCACGGTTCTCGATCGGGCCGCCATATTCATCGGTGCGGACATTGGAGCCCGACCGCAGGAACTGGTCGATCAGGTAGCCGTTGGCAGCATGGATCTCGACGCCATCAAAACCGGCATCAACAGCCGCACGGGCGGCCTTGCGGTAGTCTTCGAGGATGCCGGGGATTTCCGACAGTTCGAGCGCACGCGGCTCCGAGGTTTCGGCGAAGGTGCCGGTGCCGTCGGGGTTGATCAGGTAGGTCTTCGACTTTGCCTGGATGGCGGAGGCCGAAACCGGCTTGCCGCCGTTCGGCTGCAGCGAGGTGTGCGAGATACGACCGACATGCCACATCTGCACGACGATCTTGCCGCCGGCCTTG
The DNA here is from genome assembly GCF_001425605.1 of Rhizobium sp. Leaf453. GTDB lineage: Bacteria > Pseudomonadota > Alphaproteobacteria > Rhizobiales > Rhizobiaceae > Pararhizobium. The sequence continues at coordinate 207,007 of NZ_LMRG01000030.1, forward strand.
TGGACGGCGCTGGTCACCTGTTTCCAGCCGTCGAGCGCTTCCTGGGTATAAAGGCCGGGAACGTCGGCATAGCCTTGGCCCTGATGGGTGATGGCGGTCGCTTCGGTGATCAGCAGGCCGGCGGAGGCGCGCTGCTCGTAATAGGTGACGTTGAGATTGTTCGGCACGGCGCCCGGGGAGCGGTTGCGGGTCAGCGGCGCCATGACGATGCGGTTGGCAAGTTCGATGTCGCCGATCTTGATGGGGTCGAAGAGGGAAGTCATGGGAAGTCCTTTTCGTTGCGGGTTCTTGATCATGCTTGGGAGGCATAATGGGCGGGGCGGTTCAAAGCGTGGTGCCGATGTCCTTCAGGAACGCCTGGATGGTGTCCTCGTTCCGTTTGTAGAAGATCCACTGGCCGACACGTTTGGTGGTGACGAGATCGGCGCGCTGCAGCGTCGACAGATGCGCCGAGACGGTCGATTGGGACAGGCCGCAGCGCTCGAACTGGCTGGCGCAGACGCCCATGTCGAGCGGGTGATGCTGCTCGGAGAAGTGAACCTCCGGCTCCTTCATCCAGCCCAGCATTTCCAGCCGCTTGGGGTGCGCCAATGCCTTGAGAATTTCGTCCTTGTCCATGTCGATCGGCTCTGTATCGTTAAATTCCGATATGGAGATATGTAAATCGAGAATTTCCGATATTCAAGTCACGAACCCGTGAAATAAGCGCGGCGGTGGATTTTGGGCAAAAAAAGAGGGCCTCTGGAGTCCAGGGCCCTGCTAGGTGTGAAGGTCAAAGCCTCCAGAGGGGAACAGCTGCTGCGGCGGCACTGGGAGGAGAAGGACCGCCATGCGCATCAGCTGTAACTGATATGGGGCGTGGTGCGCCGGTTTCAATGATATCCGTCACAAAAACTTTGCAACTTTAGCGATGTATCTGAATCCAAGGCAAAAAAAGAGGGCCACAAGAAAAACTTGGGCCCTTTATAGTTATGAAGGTATTTAAACCTCCAGAGGGGAACAGCTGCTGCGGTGGCACTGGGAGGAAAAAAGCCACCAAGATGCATCAGCTGCAGTCGATATGCTGGTTTTTTGGGCGCGCCGCAATCATTTAATATGCATGACAGCCATGTGTTCAGTGCACCCCTGCGCAAATTTCAGGCGATTTCAATTCGTTATCGTCCCCAGGAATCTGCGGGTTTGGAAAAAGAACAGTTAAAACAGCAGTTTGTCTAGGAGAAATATAGAGAACGTTTTTTGTGCAGGTGCGAAGGGCGCGTTAGAAGTTCCAGTTGCGTGCCTTTGCGACGATGAAATCGCGGAAGACTTTCAGCTTGGCGGCGTTCTTCATCTCGTCCGGATAGCAGAAATATGTGTCGAACGACGGAATGTCGGCGCCGATCGGAAGTTGAATCAGGCCTGGATCGCGACCGACGATGTAGTCGGGCATCATGGCAATGCCGATCCCGAGCAGGCAGGCGCGCTTGATCGACGTCTGGCTGTTGATCTGCAGATGTGAGGCGCGCGGATTGTCCGAGTCGCGGCCGGCAATCTCGAGCCAGTTGACGTCGAGCAGGTAGTTCGGCGCCGGTTCGCCGAAGGTGATGATGCGATGGTTGTCGAGATCCTCGATCGACTGAGGCTCTCCATACTTGTTGATGTAGGAGGGGGCTGCATAGACATGCATGTGCACGGTGAACAGCTTGCGCTGGATCAGATCGGATTGCTGCGGCTGACGCAGCCGGATGGCGCAATCGGCATGGCGCATGTTGACGTCCAGTTCCTCGTTGTCGAGGATCAGCTGGACCTGCATGTCGGGATAGAGCGACAGGAATTCCTGGACCTTGTCCGTCAGCCAGCCCTGGCCGAGACCGACGGTCGTGGTGATGCGCAGCTTGCCGGAAGGCTTGTCGGTGTTTTCTGTCAGCTGGACCTTGACACTTTCCAGCTTCATCAGGACTTCATGCGCGGTCCGATAGAGGATTTCGCCCTGTTCGGTGAGAATCAGGCCGCGCGCGTGGCGGTGAAACAGCTTGATGCCGACGTCCTGCTCGAGCGAAGACACCTGACGGCTGATGGCCGACTGGGAAAGATGCAGCTTGTCTGCCGCGTGAGTGAACGATCCTGCTTCCGCCGCCGCGTGGAAAATGCGCAGTTTGTCCCAGTCTAACGGCATGCCGCCCCCCATAGCTGTCCGTGGCGGAAAACGGCCTCGTTGTTCCCCGCCATAGAGCTGATTGCTGTTCCCACTCAGGAGCGGCCTTTGACCGCTCCGATTATTCGCGGCTTCTATTCGGCCGCAATTGCGACAGGCATATGGCCCGCCAGATATTTTTCCGCTTCGAGCGCGGCCATGCAGCCCATGCCGGCCGCGGTGATCGCCTGACGGTAGATGTCGTCGGTCACGTCGCCGGCTGCATAGACGCCGGGCACATCCGTGGCGGTCGAATCGGGAGCCGTCCAGAGATAGCCGTTGGCTTTCAGGCGCAGCTTGTCCTTGAACAATTCGACAGCCGGCGCATGACCGATTGCCACGAACACGCCGTCAATCGGCATGTCCTGCGTCGCACCGGTCTTGGTGTTGCGCAGCTTCACGCCGCTGACCGAAGCAGGCATCGGCGGTTTCGCCGGCGTGCCGGTATATTCGGTGACCTCGTGGTCCCAGATGATGTTGACGTTTTCCTTGGCGAACAGGCGTTCCTGCAGGATCTTCTCAGCGCGGAAATGATCACGGCGGTGCACTACCGTCACGGTCTTGGCGAGGTTCGACAGGTAAAGCGCTTCCTCGACCGCCGAATTGCCGCCGCCAACCACGATGACGTTCTTGTTGCGATAGAAGAAGCCGTCGCAGGTGGCGCAGGCCGAAACGCCGAAGCCCTGGAAGGTTGCTTCGCTCTCGATGCCCAGCCACTTCGCCTTGGCGCCGGTCGCGATGATCACGACGTCGGCGGTCCAGTCGGTGCCGCTATCGGTCTTGAGCTTGAAAGGACGCACCGACAGGTCGACATCGGTCACGAGGTCGTTGACGATCTCGGCGCCGACATGCTGCGCCTGCTTGAGCATCTGCTCCATCATCCACGGACCCTGAACCGGATCGGCATAGCCCGGATAGTTTTCGACGTCGGTGGTGATCATTAGCTGGCCGCCCTGTTCCATGCCGGCGATCAGCACCGGCTGCAGCATGGCGCGCGCCGAATAGATCGCGGCGGTGTAGCCGGCCGGGCCGGAGCCGATGATGAGAACTTTTGTATGTCGGGCAGTCATCGCTTTGGTCCTTCGATCGCCAGAACGGTATAGCATCGTTCGGCTTCGTCCAATGGTGAGAATTTGACCTCTAGTTTAGGGATTTCAGCGGTCCTGTTTCAAGGGCGCGGCGGTTGATACACACAGATGTGTTGCTCAAACGCCCGGTCGGATCGAGGTTTTTGTGCATGAATGCCGCCGATGCTCTCGTTTTTCCATCTCAATACGTGTTACCGACAGGAATTGATCACACGTGCCCGGCAGGGCAGAACTGGCGCTAGGCAGGGCAGAACTCGCAGTGAACACGCGGCAATCCTCATATCCGTTCCCAAAGGACGGAGCCTTCGACTACAAGCGCTCGCTGTTTCACCGGTTCCAGACCTGGCTGGACAGCCGCCGTGTCGCTGCGCGCCGTAAAAGCAAGACAGAGACCGTCCCGCTCTCGCCCTTGTCGCCCGCCAGCTTCCGGCCGCTCGTGGCAAATGATATCCCACTTCTGTTTCTGGCGCATAACGATCTGAAGTTCATGCGGTCGTTGCTGGCGCATTACCGGGCGCTCGGCGTCACCCGCTTCATCTGCGTCGACGACCAGTCCGACGACGGGACGCGCGAATTTCTCTGTGCACAGCCGGACGTCGATGTCTGGACGTCCTCGGTGCGCTATGGCGAGGCCCGTCGTGGCAAGCTGTGGCGCGAGGCGTTGTTTGCCCGTTATGGCAAGAACCGCTGGTATCTCAATATCGATGCCGACGAATACCTCGTGTATGACCGCTGCTTCGAAAAGCCGCTGCCGGACCTGATCGCGCGGCTCGAAAGCCTCGGCCAGCGCCGCTTTGCCGCGCCGATGATCGACATGTATCCCGGCGGTGCCGTCAGCGCCTTCGCCTTCGACGGTTCGACCGATACCATGCCCTGGCAGGTTGCCGACTGCGTCGATGGCAGCGGCTACGTCATCGAGAAGAACAAGCGCTTCCTCAGCCTTGCCGGCGGACCCCGGCGTCGCAAATTTTCGGCGGAAGCCGAGATGATGAAATATCCGCTGATGTATTGGGATGACGAATGCAGCTTCGGCATCAGCATCCACCAGCCGCTGCCGTTCGACCGCAATTTCGCACCGATCGCCGGCGTGCTGCTGCATTTCAAGTTCTTCGCCGATTATCACGAGAAGACGCAGGCCGCCGTGGCCGACAAGCAGTATTTCGGTGGGGCGCGAGAATATCAGCGCATCCTCGACACGGTCGCCGCCAGCGGCGATCTGGATTTCGTCTATGACGGCACGTTGAAATATGCGTCGCCCGAGCAACTCGTCGAGCGCGGTTTCATGCAGTCCATCTGGTCGGTCGGATATGGCGGAAAAACTTAGAGACAGCAGGCATTTGAATAGAAGCCGCCTGGGTCCTTTTAAGGTGCGGGCAAACAAAAGAATAAAGCCCGCAAAAGGCGGGTAGGAAAAGAAAAATGGGAACTCAATCATGGCCGTTCGCGTCGAACTTGATGCAATCGATATGAGGATTCTGCGCGAGCTACAGAACGACGGGCGGATGACCAATGTCGAGCTTGCAGAACGTGTTGGCATTTCCGCTCCCCCCTGTCTGCGCCGCGTTCGCAAGCTGGAAGAGGGCGGCATCATCCGTGGCTACCGCGCGCTTCTTAACGCGTCGGCGCTCGGCTATGATCTCGTCGCCTTCTGTATGGTGGGCTTAAAGCACCAGTCGGACGCCAATTTGAAGGCATTTTCCTCACAAACGGCCAATTGGCCTTTAGTAAAGGAAGCTTGGTTGGTATCGGGCGATTCTGACTTTCTACTGAGATGTGTGGCTGAGAATCTGACAGCATTTCAGGATTTCGTTATCGAGGAACTGACCGCCACTGATAACGTCGATACGGTGCGCACCATGCTAACAATCCGCCAAGTCAAGAATATCAGCTTGTTAGGTGTGTGACGGCGTGTGTCTTTACACCAATCTCAATCTTACAGGGCGAACACGACACCGATGAAGGGCAATTCCGGAAAGATTTTCGACGCGCAAGGCATGAGTGATAAGCAACTGCATGCTATAGAGCGCGACATCCTTATCGTTGGCTCCGGCGCGGCCTCCGTCGCCATGGCTACTCGTCTTGTGAACGCAGGGCTGAAGGTTCTTGTCTTGGAAGCCGGCGACCGGTTGGTCAATTCGGATAGTTCCCCGTTTTTTGAAGCGCGCGACAGCGATCCGTTTGGCTTGTCGTTGCAATTCGGCGGCTCAACAAATCTCTGGTCGGGCCGCACGGCGCCGCTCGAAGATGTAGATATGACACAGGCTAAAGGTTGGCCATTCGAGCGCGCGTCAATCGAAGCTTACTATGAGGAGGCGTTACGATTTCTGCGCTTACAGCCTTTTGAACGGGTTGCGGGAATCCCTCCCTATGATGGAGGCCAAAAACAATGGAATGATTTTCTCGCTAACGCAGATATCTCGGTAAAACGTTTTCAATGGAACCGCCCGGTTTTCAAAGGGCTGGAATATTTCAGTGCACTCGCGGCATCAAACGCTAATCTAACGGTTCTTCTGAACTGTCGTGCCCTCAAATTGCTATTAGACGATACCGGCGTGCGCGTCGTTTCGGTAAGGGCAAATGCTGGCCCTGGTCGGTTCGTGGAACTTGTAGCGCCCCGATTCGCGCTTTGCGCAGGTGGCTTGGAGACGCCAAGAATCTTGCTGAATAGCAGGGCCGCCAACCGGCCTGCGTTGGACAATCCGAATATTGGTCGATACTTTTCGACCCACCCCAAATCCAACGTTGGGCGGATTCATCTGACGCAAGCCGTCTCTACAAAACACCCCTTGTTCAGCGATATATCTGACAAGGGAGGTGAGTTTCGTTTCGGTATCGGCGTTGGAGGCGAGGCGTTCGAGAGAGCGGGTAGACTGAACCATTATGTACAGTTTTCGCCACGCTTTGAATCCATTGGGCTCAGCCTGCTAGACCATGCGCAACACGTTGCTGCGTCCGTTTTGATGCGATCCGATCAGGAGGGACGCTCCTTAAACCCCTTGAGTTTCGCCCGGCGGCGTTTGCAGTCGTTTACAACAGGGCTCGGGCGGATCCTCTTCAATGTGATCGGAAAAATGGGGTTGCTCGGAAAGAAGGGCACCGTTCTTGTCGTTCGTGGCTTTTTCGATCAATTCCCAAGCTCGGACAACCGTATTGTTTTGACGGAAGAAACAGATCCTTACGGGATGCCCAAGGCCCGGGTTTCGTGGACATTTTCTTCTGACGATAGAGCGTCGGTACACAGCTTTCTGAAGGATTTGGCGGATCGCATTCGACATCATGGCTTAGGTACCTTCGAGATCACTTTGCCGGCCGCCGACGAACCTTGGAAAATAACTGAAATCCATTCGCATCTTTTGGGCACCACGCGTATGGGCACGTCCTCCGAGTATTCGGTGACTGATGCGAACGGCCGTGTCCACAACCTGGAAAACCTGTTCGTTGGCGGCGCCTCTCTGATGACCTCCTATGGGTATGCTAACCCGGTTCTAACAATAATGGCCCTTGCTTTCCTGACTGCGGATAAGATATGCGAACAGCACAAAATGGAAACAGGACGACGGGCGTAGATGGTTTCTCCTGAATTGAGCGGCAAGGAGCAGCGCGCACGGCGGTCACGCTGGCAGAAGCTGTCACGAAAAAGTTATTTTGGCGGCAAGCTGTCGACCAAAAATCTTGTGCGCCTTTGCAAAGAGAACGCGTCGGAACAACGCACCCTGATCGTCCATACGGAAGATGTTGATTATAGAGAGTTCTTCCCAAATTCCTTCTTGGTTTCAAAAGCGCAGCAAAAAGGCTGCGATCTTCTAGTCGATAAGTATTATCACCTTGATACGATCGAGAGTGAATCCTACGATATCGTCTTGTGTACTGGACTGCTTGAACATATTCCTGACCCCGAACGCCTTCTTGCCGACATCAAGCGGATATTGAAGCCGGGTGGGAAGTTGGTCATCTCGGCTTCCGCAGTTTTCTCCTTCCACGAAGGGCCAGACAACTTTTTTCATTTCACCCCTTTTGCATTCAGGTTGATGTTCAAGGATTGGTCGAAGATTGTTGAACTACGTGGCGCTAGCCAGCCGTTCGAAACCATCGGCATTCTTATGCAGCGCATTCTTTTGCAGTGCGATGTCTTTCCGCTGGCTCGCCCGTTTATTGAAATCATGGCGCGGTGTGCTCGCTTTTTTGACGTCTTCGTTACCGAGCAGTTTGATACGACTTGGAAGTATAGTGACGATCACAAGATAGATTCTATGATGCCTTCAAACATTCAGGCAGTGATCATTAAGTAAGGCTGTTACCATGAATTCTTCACCCCTCGAGCCTTTGACGATCGAGAAATTCCGCGGTTGCCGATTCTTCTGCGGAGAAACCAACAAGATCGAACGTGAGTTGAAGAAGGGCCACAACGTTTATGGCGACTATCACTATGACCTGATCAACTTCTCTGTCGTCGAAAGCGTTGTGACCACGGGGCATGTCTGCCTTGATGTCGGGGCCAATATCGGCGTTTATTCGAACATTTTTGCGAGCCTATCGGGCGACGCGGCGAATGTGCATGCTTTTGAACCGGTGCGTCACATCCGCAACAAGCTTCTCGCCAATTCCAAGCTTAATGGTCACAGTGAGATAAACGTCAACAGCTTTGCTCTCGGCGATGTTGAGACACAGATGACTATGTTCCAAATCAAGCCCGGGCATCGGCGGGGCGGGGTTAGTTCGTTGATGCAGAATGACACCTATAAGGAGCTCGGCAAAGAGCACTTTGATGAAGTGGTAGTACCGGTCCTGTTGCTCGACAATTATGTCGAACAGAAGCAGTTGCCGTCGGTCGATTTTATCAAGATTGATGTCGAAGGATTCGAGATGAATGTTCTGCGAGGCGGCCGTAAGACAGTTTCGAAGTATCGTCCGTTCATTATTTTGGAACTCGACTTCGACCGGCACGGCAAGGAAATCGGCGCGGAGATGTGTCAATATTTTGCCGATCTGGACTATCGAGCCTTCGAGCCTGAGATGAAGAACGGGGTATTACCCGGTAAAAAACACCTGACGCTAACGCCGTACAATTTCAACGAAAGTCCGAAGCGCAGAAACATATTTCTGCTGCCTTGAGCAATCGCGCGACACTGACCTAGATTACAGGTGCGGCATTTGCTTAGCTGAGGCAAATTCATGTCCAATCTTCCGATTTCCGCTTTCATCATCTGCCAGAACGAGGAAGCCTATCTCGGCAATTGCATCGAGAGCCTGGGAAGCTGCGCCGAGATCGTCATCGTCGATTCCGGCTCCACGGATGGCACGGCGGCACTGGTGCAATCCTATATCGACAAGGGCTGGCCGATCCGGTTCATGTTCGAAAAATGGCGCGGTTATGCCGGGCAGAAGCAGTTCGCGCTGGAACAATGCACTGAGGCCTGGTGCCTGAACATCGATTCCGACGAGCGGCTGGACCAGAACCTGCAGGCATTGCTGCCGAAGTTGATCGAAGCTCCGACGGAGACCGTCGGCTGGCGTATCGCGCGCCGGCCCTATCTGATCGGCTACGGCTATACGCCGGAAAAGGTCCGCGAGCGCAAGAACCTGCGGCTGATCCGCAAGGGCAGGGGCGCCTATGACCTCACCCAGAAGGTGCACGAGGGCATCGTGCCGGACGGAAAGGTCGAGCCGGCGGCGACCGGCAGCCTGCTGCATTACCGGCCGCTGATCATCGACGAGCAGATCCTCAAGGAAAACAAGTATTCGACCCTGAAGGCCGACCAGCATTTTGCCGCCGGCAAGCCGCCGCGTCCATGGAAGATGCTGGTCAGCCCATGGCTCTATTTCTTCCGGCTGTATTTCCGCAACGGCCTGTGGCGTTGCGGTTTTCCGGGTTTCATCGAGGCCGCCACCGGCGGCGTTTATGCGTTCCTGACTCAGGCAAAGATGTTCCAGCGGCATGCGCTCAAGAACCGGCCGAATATCGACGATCAGGATTTGGACAGAGCACGCGGCACGCACGGCAAATGAGGACGCCATGAAGGTCATGCATTATCACTTCGGTAAGGAAGGTGGCGCCGAGCGCTTCTTCGTCAACCTCGTCAATGCGCTTCATGACCGGGGCGTCGAGCAACGCATGTTGATCCGCCCTGATCGCAGCTGGCGAAAAGACATAGAAGGGTGCGGCGTGGTCTATGAAGGCATTTTTCGGCGCCTTTCACTCTCTCGCTTCCTGCTTCGAGCACGAATGCAGAGTGTTCTCAAGGAATTTCAGCCGGACGTCATTATGGCTTGGCAGCTTCGGGCAAGCCGGTTCATGCCGGCGTGGAAGCATTCATTCAGATTGTCTCGCCTGGGCGACTATCCGGAGCATCTCGGTTATTATAAAAATGTGCAGATGCTGGTTTGTATCACACCCGACATGGCTGCCCGCGTTCGGGAAATGGGGTGGACTGGGCCGATTGAGGTTATTTCCAATTTCACCCGGGCGCAGCCTTTGCCGGCGATTGCGCGCAATGAACTTCAGACGCCCGACAATGCATTTGTCGTCACCGGCATGGGACGGTTTGTTCCAAGAAAGGGCTTTGACTACCTGATCCGGGCCGTCGCCCGCGTTCCCGGAACGTATCTCTGGCTGTTGGGCGATGGTCCGGAGCGCGACAATCTCATCAAGCTTGTTTCGGACCTTGGAGTCGGGGACCGGGTGCGCTTGCCCGGCTGGAAGACGAATGCCTATAGCTACCTGGCTGCCGCCGACAGTTTTGCCATTTCCTCCTTGCATGAACCGCTCGGAAATGTGTGTTTCGAGGGATGGGGGAGTGGCAAGCCCACCATCGCCGCGCGGGCGGAAGGGCCGTCCTGGGTCATGACGGATGATGTCGATGCGCTATTGGTCGATTGCGCCGACGAGATTGGTCTTGCTGCGGCTATCGAGCGGCTTCGCGACGATCCGGCCTTGCGGCAGCGATTGATTGAAAATGCAAGCGGGACATTGCGCACCCGGTTTTCCGAAGACGCCATTGCGACGCAATATATCGAACTGTTCGAGCGTGAGCGGCCCTCGCGATGAAGGTATTTCACTATCACTTTGGCAAGGATGGTGGTGCGGAGCGTTTTTTTGTTCACCTGATCAATGCCTTGTCACGACGTGGTGTTGAGCAGGCCGCCATTATCCGTCCGAACCGTATTTGGCGCCGTGAGATCGATCCGAACATTCGCATCACTGAAAGCCACTTTCGCAATCTGTCGCTGGATCGCATTCTGTTGCCCCGATCGGTTTCGCTGACCGCGCGGCGCGAAAAGCCGGACGCTTTGATGGCATGGGCCCAGAGAGCCAGCGAGTTGATGCCGAACTACAAGGGCTGCATCAAGATTTCCCGGCTCGGCGATTATCCGACCAATCTCAGCTATTTCAAGAACACCGACATCCTCGTCTGCAATACGCCGGGAATCGGAGAGCATATCCGCCGCATCGGTTGGAAGCGTGGCGTCGAGGTGATCTCCAATTTCACCGATACCGAACGTGTCGCACCGATCGACCGCAAGAGCCTGGATACGCCGGAGGGTGTGCCGGTTGTGATGTCGATGGGCCGCTTCGTGCCGCGCAAGCGGTTCGCGCTATTGACCGAAGCGGTTGCAAAGCTGCCCGGCGTGTTTCTGTGGCTCGCTGGTGACGGCGAGGAAATGGAAAATGTCCGCAAGCGCGCCGCCGATCTCGGTGTCACCGATCGCGTCCGTTTCCTCGGCTGGCAGAAGGACACGCGTCCTTACGTGGCCGCCGCCGACGTCTTCGTCATGCCCTCGAGCCACGAGCCGCTCGGCAATGTCATCCTCGAGGCCTGGGCGCAGGAAAAGCCGGTCGTATCCAGCCGGTCCGAAGGCCCGGTCTGGTTCATGCGCAACGGCGAAAACGGCCTACTGGTCGATATCGACGATACCGACGGCTTCAGCCGCGCAATTGAGCGGCTGATCAACGACCGCCAACTGGCCGATCGGATCGCAGTGGGTGGCCGCGAAGCCCTGATGGAACAGTTTTCCGAAGAAGCTGTCGCCAACGCCTATCTGGACCTGTTCAAGCGCAAGCCTTGAGATTGCAGATGATCCAGACGCGCTTTGGAACTCTTTTGAAGCGTAAGCCCCGCGCAAGACAATCCGTGCGGGTTGTAGCGCATGGCAGGAAACCGCTCTACTTCACACACACACACACACACCTGAATATCAACCCTTCGGACCTCGCTCGGATTGACGCGATCGTCGGCCGCAAAGCCCTGTCGAAGTTTGTCCGTGACGCCATCCGTCAGCAGCTCGATCGCATCGCTCCAGGCGAGGAGCAAGCCGGCCCACCATTGATTGGGGTGGAGGGGTGAGTTCGATTGGGGCCACAATGGCTGCGGTAGCGTTTGCGCGCCATTTACTCGCTAGACCGCGCGTCCGGCTCTCGTCTTGCAAACAGTGTTGAGAGAGCTACAGTTGGCTGATGATGACTCCCTCAAAATGTACCCTTTGTGGCCGCCCACTGTTCAGTACCGAGGATCCGCTTTCGATGGTGGGGCGGTGGGTTAAATCGCGCCCGGGCGAAACCCTGCAGCAGGAAATCGACGACGTCTTCAGCCGAGCATGATCCCCCACGCGATCAGGCGATGTAGAAGTCGTTATTGTCCAGCGCAAGATTGGTCCCGATCGTCGCGAACTGCTGCGAACCGCCGGCGGTGCTGCCGTTGGTATCGTAGAACAGCTTGCCCGTATCGGTCTCGTAGATGATCCGGTCCGATGTATCCTCGGCGAGACCCGTAAGGTTTTTGACAAACTGTCCCGCCGTCAAGTACCCGGTGCCGGCGATTGCGCTGAAGATCGCCTTACTGAGGCTGATCGTATCAACGACCACGTAGAAATCGGTGATTGTGTCGATATTCGTCGATGTCGGCTTCGTGTTGAACCGGAACGTGTCCAATCCGTGATCGCCCGTCAGGGTGTCGTTGCCGGCACCGCCTGCGATGACGTTATCGCCGCGGTTACCAGTGATCCTGTTGTCGAGGCCATTGCCGATTGCCTTGGCGTCTTCATACCCGTCTAGGAGCAGGTTCTCAACATCGCCCGACAGTTTGGAGCTCTTGATCAGACTGAAGGAAACGGTCGAAACCACTGCATCAATGCCGTCGGCGCCGTCGCTCGCTTCGTCCACGCTGTCGCGGGTGTTGTCGACGATATAGTCGTCGTTGCCCCGACCGCCACGCATCGTGTCGGCCCCGAGGCCGCCGTCCAGCCGGTCGTTGCCGCCATAGCCGCGCAGCAAGTCGTCGCCGCCATAGCCGCTCAGGCTGCTGTAGCCGCTCGCGCCCGTCAAGCTGTCGACATAGCTGGTGCCGCGCACACCTTCGAAATTGATGAACCTGTCGCCCTGCGCATCACCGCCGGAAGCGGTGCGCGCATTGAGATCGATGGTCACGCCCGTAGCAGACTTCCTGTAGTCGAGATTGTCCAAATCGCTGCCGCCATCCATGATGTCCGCACCGCCGCCGCCCGCGATCGTGTCGCTGCCCTCGCGACCATAGAGGCGATCCGCGCCGCCGAGGCCGCTTATGGTGTTGTGCGTCGCGTTGCCGACGATTCGGTCGTCACTGCTGCTGCCGATCGCGTTCTCGATCGTCGTCGAAAACGCGATGCCGACATTCCGCTCCCATTCGAAGGCCTTTGTATCGGGATTGGTCATCGCCGAACGAATGAAGCTCTCGAAGCCGCTGCCGTAAATCGCCACAAGATCGTCGATCTGGTCGTCGATACTATAATAGGCGACGTCCGAATAGGAGCCTCGTCGCAGATCGAGATCGGAGCCGCGGGTCAGCGCCGACAGGTCGATCGTATCCGTTCCGCCGGCATCGTAGATCGCCTGACGCCCGTTCAGGTCGGTGTCGGTGAACTTGTAGACCGTGTTGCCGCTCGCCGTCGTTTTGTCGGTGCCGTAGAGCTTCTGGATTGCCATAATGTCCAGAACCATGGGCGTGAAGCTGGTCGTGTCAGTGTAGGAATAGGAAATACTGCCGCCGCCGCCGCTCCACGTGAAGAAATAGTCCTCGGTAGTGTAGCTCATGACCGTGTAGGTCGTGCTGTCATAGGCCGCCGGCAAGGTCGGCGCCTCGAAGGAATGCTTCAGGCCGAGCGCATGGCCCACCTCGTGGATCAGGATTTGAGCATCGCCGGTCCTCGACGCGAACGTGCTCGATTTGTAGCTGTCGTCGACCCAGATGTCACCGTTGACCGAGACTTCCGTGCCGGAAGGCGGGGAATAGGCGTAAGCCGCCGGTCCGCCGCTGCCTGGCGACGAGATATCGGTGAACGCAATGCGGATATCACCCGGCGACGTATCGGAAACCTCGGTGATCGAGGGCGCGATATAGCGATCCCAGACTTTCATGATCGCCTGGAAACCGGTGATCTGCGTCGCATTGAAGACGCCGTATGCTGCATTGAGCGGCTCGCCTTCACCATATCCTGCCGTCCAGACAGCACCCGCGCCCGGAAAGGAGTAGGTGATGTTCCCGGTCCACTTGGTATCGAGATCGTCGATCAGCCCGGCCGTCACCTCGCTGCTGGTCACTGCAGTCGTCGTCATGCTTGCCCCTCTCGCCGTGACTGCCGCCTGTTGGACCCCCGCCCGTCCGACGCTGGCGCATCGATAACGGAAAGGCGGTCACAGGCCGCATGAATCGATGGTCCGGAGAAACGCGTAAGACAGATTTCCGAACATGCCGTTACAATTGCCGGAAATCGGGCAGGATGTAATCCCTTATTTGGGGTAGACGAGAAGGCGCGGTCACCCGACGATGGGTTTGACTGGTCGGTGACGTGGACGAAGGTGGATGGCGGGGCTGAGTGAACCACGCAGATGCACGCGGGTCGAGGTGACGACGGAGGTCGCCGCTTGTCCCTTCTCCCCGTCAAAACGCGAACAAGGTGGCCGACAGGCCGGATGAGGGGCCGCCGCAGGACATCGCATCGACGCCCCGCTTCAATCGCTCAAAAGCGCCTCGTAGATCGCAGCTATAGACGAGGCCTCGCGCTCGATCGCGAAATTCGTATGCACATGATCATGGGCGTTCTGGCCGTGACGAGCCGCCATGTCGGGATCGGCGAGATAGGGGCGGATTGCGTCCCGCAGGGCTTCGTAGTTACCGGCGGGAACGACGGTCCCGGTCTGCCCGGGCACGATCATTTCCTCGTAGGCGCCGGCGTCGGACGACACCACGGCCGTGGTGGATGCCATCGCTTCCAGCGGCGTCAGGCCAAAGCCTTCGTTGCGTGATGGTGCGACATAGAGAGACAGGCGCCGATACCAGGGTTTGATGTCGTCGACCTCGCCCATGAAGCGGATCCGATCGGCAAGTCCGGCGGACTTCACCAGGTTTTCCAGTTCCTCCCCGAACGCGCGATGCTCTGCCGTGACCCGGCCGCAGACGACGGCCGTCCAGTCCGGATAGAGCGGCAGAAGCTCGACCATGGCGCGCACGAACAGGTCGGTGCCCTTCTGGTGGCGGACGCGTCCGAAGCAGCCGATCAGATGTTTGCCCGGCAGTCCCGTGGCAGCGATCGTGTCATCCGGTGTTGCCGGCGGATGGAACATGTCGAGATCGATGCCGTGCTGGATGATGCTGTGCGCCACCTGGAGAAACGATCCGGAGCGCGCCGATGTCGCGATCACGGCGTCCATCTTCGAAATCAGGAAGCGCGTCCAGCCGGAATGGCGACGCTGGGCCGCAGAGGTGAACAGAAGCTTCAGCGGCATGCGCAGGATATCGCGCAGGAACAGGCCAGGCAGCATCTCGATATTGCGCCGGGCATGCCAGACGCGGCGGTGGCGCTGCTTCGGTGCCCTGTGCAGTCGCAGAAGATCGACAAGGTGAATATGCGGCAGGCTTTCGGGCAGGCCGGGACCGACGGTTGCGATCTTCTGGCCGCGCGCCCGCTGGACCGGGATGAGCTGGACGATCGTCGAGGTGACCCCGGACAGGCGGCGCTTGAAGTTCGGCGCGATGATCTCGACGTCGCTGATGTCTTCCACGGTCGGAAAGTCCTTGGCCACTTGCAATGGAAAAGCCCGGAAGCGGTTTTGCGCTGTCCGGGCTTTCAGGATTCAACGGCTGAAAGCTCAGCCCCAGTTGATCGCGAGGATCTCGTAAGCCTTCGACCCCCCGGGGGCGACGACTTCGATGGAATCACCGACTTCCTTGCCGATCAGCGCGCGGGCGATCGGCGAGGAGATCGAAATCCGGCCCTGCTTCACGTCGGCTTCCTGGTCGCCGACGATCTGGTAGGTCTTGTTCTCTTCGGTGTCCTCGTCGACCAGCTTGACGGTCGCGCCGAATTTTACGGTGGAGCCAGACATTTTCGACAGGTCGATCACTTCGGCGCGGGCAACGAAATCTTCCAGTTCGCCGATGCGGCCTTCGTTGTGGCTCTGGGCTTCCTTGGCCGCATGATATTCCGCGTTTTCCGAGAGGTCGCCATGGGCGCGCGCTTCGGAAATGGCTTCGATGATCCGCGGGCGCTCTTCCTGCTGACGCCAGCGCAGTTCTTCCTGCAGCTTGACGAAACCGCTCTGAGTCATCGGCACTTTTTCGACCATTTCACTGTCCTTCATAGTCCATGCATGTGCCGCTCAAGCCGGCATCCGCACAAAAGAAAACGGTCCCCGGAGCGTTAACTCCGGAACCGTCCGAAACATTTGAACGACGCTTATAGCAGAAAGCGCTGTGCAAAAGCCAGATTAATCGGACGAGGCTGTAACGAGGAAAATCGTCATCAAGGCTCAAGCCCGGATGCCGGGAACAATCAGCGTCAATGTTCGTTGGTCCTGCGACAAGAAAATTCCACGCACAAAGCCGGTTGCCAGAACATCGCGAAGGCAAGCCAGATGCTGAAAAGATTGCGCGTTTCTCAAACGCCTTTCGTGGAATCCAGAGACGATTTTCAAGGTACGAGGAGGACAGGCCATGCAGGAGAACACAAGACCGCAGGAAACGCTGAAGCTTTACCGGCTGGTGCCCGTCGCGGCCCCCGATGATCCCAACTGGGACAATGCAGGCAACCAGGGTGAAATCCTCGTTCGTGCCTTTTCACCTGCCGATGCGCGCATCACCGCTGCCGAAGCCGAACTGGATTTCACCGAGATCGATTCGCTTCCCGCCGAGGGTAACTCGACACGTGACGCCAGCGCGTTCCGCAATGAACGGCTCTACACGGTGATCGAGGAGACCGGCGCAAGTGATGCAGACGGCGGACCTCGTGGTGTCGTTGAAGGCACCGTGTCCGTCGGCACGATCAAGCCCACGCAGATTTCTTGAGGCAAGCTAGGAGAAACGATCATGGCCGTACGGTCCAGCAGTGCCGCCCGCACGGCGGAGAAACAGAGGGACATCCAGGAGCAGGTGGCGGAAGCCGATGCCCGCGACAAGCAGGAAAAATCCGGCAAGCCGAAAGCGATGCAGGCGGGCGCGCGGCTTTATCCCGTCCCGCCTTTCCCCAAACAGCATCAGCTGAAGCCTGGCGCCGAGTACAAGCTCGATCCCGCGCCGCTTTATGAGGCGCCGTTCTACAAGGGATCCGGCAAGCTCAATGGCAAGGTAGCGCTGATCACCGGCGGCGATAGCGGTATCGGCCGCGCGGTCGCGGTCCTGTTTGCCCGCGAAGGGGCTGACGTTGCCATCCTGCATTTGGCGGAAGGGCGCGATGCGGACGACACCGTCAAGGCGATCGAGGCCGAGGGGCGCAAGGCCATGACCATCCCCGGCGACGTCAAGGACAGGGCCTTTTGCCAGAAGGCGGTCGCAGCCGTGGTCGAGGTGTTCGGCAAACTCGATGTCCTCGTCAACAATGCCGCGTTCCAGGTCCACACAGCTGATGTCCTGGACCTGACGGAAGAGCATTTCGACGAGACGCTGAAGACCAATCTCTATGGCTATTTCTTCATGGCGCAGGCGGCTGTCCCGCATATGAGGGAAGGCAGTGCCATCATCAACACCGGTTCGGTCACCGGCATCGAAGGCAGCAAGGAACTGCTGGATTATTCGATGACCAAGGGCGGCATTCACGCGTTTACAAAGGCGCTGTCCGGCCAACTCGTGCCCAAGGGTATCCGCGTCAATGCGGTGGCGCCCGGTCCCGTCTGGACGCCTCTCAACCCCTCCGACAAGCAGGCGGAAGACGTCTCGAAGTTCGGCGCCAACACGCCGATGAAGCGTCCGGCACAGCCCGAGGAGATCGCACCGGCTTACGTCTTCCTCGCATCGCCACAATGCTCCAGCTACATCACCGGCGAAGTGTTGCCGATCATCGGCGGCTACTGACCGGCGGTGCGTTGTACCATCGAGACGATCGTCTGCTGGATTTCGTCTTCCGCCTGTGCCGCGGTAATATCGTCGGCAGCAGCGGCGCGGGAGAGGGCCTCGGCGGCGCCGAACATGCCCCAGAGACCGGCCATGGTGATGCCGGTTGCTCCGGCGAATGGAGCGAGGATATTCCGGCATTTGTCGATCAGCTCGGTTTCACATTCCCGCTTGACCTTTTCCAGTTCCGGCGAACCGGCAAGTGCCGCGCTGATACCGGAAACCTCCTTTCCCTGCAGAAGCACGCACTGGACATAGGCGGACGCGATCACCCGCGCCCTGTCCCGCAGGGTGGGCTGGCTCTCCGCGAGCGCCTTGTCCATCAGCACCGTCTGGCGGTCGTCGAAGTCATGATACAGCACGGTCAGCAGGCCGGGCCGGGTGGTGAAATGATCGTAGACGACGGGCTTCGTCACGCCAGCTCGTTCGGAAAGGTGCCCGAGCGTCAGCGCCTCGGTTCCTTCTTCGCGAATGATGCGCCAGGCGACATCGAGCAGCTGTCGCAGTCGGTCGTCGCGCGTCAGCCGGCGGCGCGTTGGGGATTGAGTGCCATTTTCCATGCTTGACATCGTTATATACCAAAAGTAACTTACTAATAGTATATAAGATGCGGTTTCCGTCCGCAACAGCCAACAGGAGTTTCGATATGCATGCTCTCATTGTTGTCGCCCATCCCGATCAGAATTCCCTCACGCACGCCATCGCCCGATCCGTCTCGGAGGGTGTTTCCGACAGCGGAGAGGCAATACCTTCGAAATCGCCGACCTGACGGCGGAAGCGTTTGCGCCGGCATTCTCGATGGCCGATGTTGCCGCCCATCATCGCAAGGCGCCCCGTCCGCAGGATGTCGTTGCCGAACAGGTGCGGATCGAGCGCGCCGATGCGCTTGTCCTCATTTTCCCCGTCTACTGGTGGTCGATGCCCGGAATTCTCAAGGGCTGGATCGACAGGGTCTTCTCGAATGGCTGGGCCTATGACGACAGCGAGGGCAAGGTAGTCAAGAAACTGGGCCGCCTCGAAATCCACCTGGTGGGCATCGGCGGCGCTGATGCAGGGACCTATGGGCGGCATGGCTACGACGGTGCCATGAAGGCGCAGATCGATCACGGCATTTTCGACTATTGCGGCGCGCCGGTCGTCACCTCCGAACTCCTGCTCGAAGCGGACACCATTGACGTGGCGCCCCATCTTGAAACGGCCCGGACGATCGGTCGCGATCTCTTCAAGTCCCGCAAGAGCGAAGCCGTCAAAGTCGCCTGACGGCCATTTCCTTATCGGCGGTCGAAAAATTCGGAATTACCAAAGAATGGGGCTTTACCTCAACAGCGCTTGAGGTTGTAACAGTCGTGCTTCCCTGATGGAGACGGAAGCATGACGACGGACAACATGATTTACGCAGATGACCCCATGAACGATACGACCGCTGAAATCGCAGGCCGGTGGAGCGAACTTCTCAAACCCCGCTATCTCGCCTCGACGATCACGCTCTGCCTCGGGGTTGCGCTGTTTGCCTTCAACGAGTTCTTCATCTCCACGGCCTTGCCGACGGCTGTCGAGGAACTCGGCGGTGCGGCGTTGCTGTCCTGGGCGATCACCTTCTATCTGGTCTTTGCCATTATCGGTGGCATGACGGCGGCCAACCTCAAGCAGCGTTTTGGCGCACGTTTGACGCTACTGGCGGCCGCCGCCCTCTTTGTCGTTGGAACGATGCTCGCCGTGACTGCCACCGCCATGCCGCAGGTCCTGGTCGGGCGTTTGCTGCAGGGCGCGGGGGAGGGTGTCGTCGCCGCACTTTGCTATGCGCTGATCCCCGAGCTTTTCCCGTCGCGCCTCGTTCCCAAGGTGTTTGGCGCCGAGGCGATCGTCTGGGCAAGTGCTGCCTTTGCCGGACCGCTGGTCGCCGGCGGATTGACGGAACATATCTCCTGGCGCGCCGCCTTCTTCATCAGCGTACCGGCGGCGGCCCTGTTCTGCCTGCTGGTTCTCGTCATCGTACCGCGCGCAGGGGCAGCACCTTCCGCAAGCAGGCCGATACCTTTCCTGCGACTGGCCGCTGCCGGTTGCGGCATCCTGCTGATCTCCGTGTCCGCCGCCATGGAACTCGCCGGGCTGCAGATGCTGTTCCTCACCATTGCCGCGCTTATTCTGGTTGTCTCGGTGCGGCTCGATCGCCGTTCCCTCTCGCCGGTACTGCCATCGGCCGCCTTCTCGTTCCATCGCTCACTCGGCACCGGTCTGTGGGTCGTCTTCCTCATGCCGCTATTCCAGTCCGTTGGCGCAGTCTTCATCGTCTACAGCCTGCAGCATCTGTGGGGCCTCGGACCAATGGCTGCCGGCGGCCTGTCGGCCGTCATGGCGATCTTCTGGAGCCTTGTCGCGATCGGTGTCGCCTCGATCCCGTCGCATGGCCTGCGCAATCGCATCACACAGGCTGGTCCCGTTCTCCTGGCGGTCGGTCTTGCGGTATTGGTGGTGGCGCTCTGGACTGGCCTCATCTGGCTCGTTCCACTGGCGCAGGCCCTGATCGGCAGCGCTTTCGGCATCTGCTGGGGTACGCTCAGCCAGTTGATGATGGATGTGTCCAGCGATGTTGAGCGGGATCGCACTTCGGCCATGCTGCCGACGCTGCAATCCGCCGGTTACGCGATCGGCGCGGCCGTCTGGGGCTTTGTCGCCAATGCCAGCGGCTTTGCCGAGGCCGCAGCGCCGGAGACCATCCGCCACGCCATGCTCGTCGTGTTTTCGGTGTCCGCCATCCTGTCGCTGAGTGCCATCTGGTTCGGTTTTCGGACCGTGCGCCTAGCCAGAGCGGAAGATAGGCTCTGACCACTCAATGCGCCGTCAGCGCGCTTTCATCCAGGTGGGCGCGGGCGTAGATGCGCTTGGCGATGAACGCGAGCAGCAGCAGCGTGACGGCCGCGACCGCGCAGCACACGGCAAAGCCGAGCGAGAAGGCGCTGCGGGCGGGATCGAGCCAGACTGGCGCGTCCGGCCCCAGCGCCTTTGCCGTCTCGACGGCGCCTGCCAGCGTTGCCGAAGCGGCTTCCGCCTGCTGCGGCGAAAGGCCAGAGAGATCGACGCCCGTCATCATCACGCGGTAGATCAGCGTTCCGAGGCTTCCGAGCACGGCGATACCTAGCGCACCGCCGAATTCGGCGCTGGTTTCCGAAAGTGCCGAGGCGGAGCCCGCCCGTTCCGGCGGCGCAGTGCCGACGATCAGGCCGGTCGTCGTCAGGATGACCGGCACGAAGCCCAGGGCAAGGATCATGCTGGCGGCAAGCACGCCCACAACCGTTTCGTGATAGGCGGCGATCGCCATGGCGGCGGAGCCGACTGCATTGATGACCAGCCCCATCAGCACCGTCCGGATCGGGCCAAGCCTGCCGGTAAAGCGATAGGACTGCAGCGACATCACGGTGAAGACGAGCGAGGAGGGGATCGACCAGATCGCCGCTTCGAGAGGCGACAGGCCTCCAACGAGCTGAAGAAACAGGTTCTGGTAGAGGAAGACGCCGAAAATGAAAAAGACCCCGGCGAGGTTGACGGCAAGCGAGGCAACAAAGGCGGGAATGCGGAAGAGCTGCAGGTCGATCAGCGGATGCTCGAGCGTCTTTTGCCGCCTAACGAAGACATAACCAAAGACGAGGCCGATCGCGACCGCCACCGGCTGATCCATTCCGAACCCGTAAGCTGCCAGATGCTTGAAGCCGTAGATGATCGGCAGGACGGTTGCCAACGACAGCACGACGCTGACAAGATCGAGACTGCCGCCATCGTCGTTCTTGTATTCCGGCAGCAGCAGCGGCCCGATGATAAGCAGGGCCGCCATGACGGGGATGTTGATGATGAACACCGATCCCCAATGGAAATATTGCAGCAGGAATCCGCCGAGCAACGGCCCGACCAGTCCGCCGAGCGCGAAGGCCGTGCCCCAGATGCCGATTGCGCGATTGCGCTCACCCTCATCCTTGAACAGATTGACGATCAGCGACAGCGTCGAGGGTGCGACGGTGGCGCCGGCAATCCCGAGCAGCGCGCGCGAGGCGATGAGTTGCTGCGCCGTCGAAGAAAAGGCGGCGAGTGCCGAGGCGATCCCGAAGGCGAAGGCTCCGGCGAGCAGCACCTTGCGACGCCCGACCCGGTCTCCGAGCGTGCCCATGGTCACGAGGAAACCGGCGACCATGAAGCCATAGATATCGTTGATCCACAGGAGTTCCGAAGGGCTCGGATCAAGATCCGTGACGATTGCCGGCATGGCGAGGAAGAGCACCGACAGGTCCATGGAATAGACGAGGCAGGCAATCGACAGAACGTAAAGCCCGACCCATTCGCGCCGCCCGGCGCGTTCGCCCGTCGTCTCCACCGTCTGTTCCATCGTCCATCTCCCAAATCATGCAGGCGCACTTTGGTCTGCAGGGCAGAAGATGGCAATGCTCGCGGGAAAGAGAAGAGGGCGCCTCATGGGCACGCTTCAGACTACCGACAAATCCGGAAGCTTGTGATCGGACGACAGCGAACCCCCACACTCCGTCTTCCTCGCCCTTGTGGCGGGGATCCAGCGACCCGACGTCCGTCGGGTCAAAAGACTCTTTAAAGGTTGACTGGTTCTCTCACCGCGCGGACACGCGGTGACTGGATGCCTGTGACGAGCACAGGCATGACGGAGGAAATGGCAACCGTAGAACGTCCGAAACAACCTTCAAATCATCAGAAAAGACTGTGTCAGAAATGTCGAGGGCGCCTCATGGGCGCCCTCGGGAGATTACGCGAAGTAGCTCTGCAGCGTCCGGACCTCGAGGCTTCCGGCCTTCAGCGCCTGGATCGCCCGGGCTGCGGCTTCGGCGCCCGCCATGGTCGTGTAGTAGGGCACCTTCTGCATCAGCGTCGCGCGGCGCAGCGATTTCGAGTCCGAGATCGCCTTGGAACTGTCGGTCGTGTTGATGACGAGGTGGACCTGACGGTTGCGGATGGCGTCCTCGATATGCGGACGGCCTTCCTGCACCTTGTTGATCTTGATCGACTGGATGCCCTTTTCGGCGAGGAAGCGGGCGGTGCCGCCGGTTGCCATCACCTTGAAGCCGATATCGGTCAGGATGCGGATGGCCGGCAGGACGCGCTCCTTGTCGTCGTCGCGGACCGAGACAAAGACGGTGCCTTCGCGCGGAAGGTCGACGCCGGCGCCGAGCTGCGCCTTGGCAAAGGCGAGCGCAAAATCGGTGTCGAGGCCGATGACTTCACCGGTCGAGCGCATTTCCGGCCCGAGCAGGATGTCGACGCCGGGGAAGCGGGCGAACGGGAAGACGGCTTCCTTGACGGCGATGTGCTTGAGGTTGCGCGGATCGGGCTTCTTGCCATAGGCCGAAACCGCCTCATCCAGCTTCTCGCCGGCCATGATGCGGGCGGCGATCTTGGCGATCGGTGCGCCGATGGTCTTGGCGACGAAGGGCACTGTGCGGGATGCGCGCGGGTTGACTTCGAGCACGTAGATCGTGCCGTCCTTGATGGCGTATTGTACGTTCATCAGGCCGCCGACATTCAGTGCCTTGGCCATGGCCTTTGTCTGGCGCTCCAGTTCATCGACGATGTCGTCCGACAGCGTGTAGACCGGCAGCGAGCAGGCACTGTCGCCGGAATGGATGCCGGCTTCCTCGATATGCTCCATGATGCCGGAAACGAACACCGTCTCGCCATCGCACAGCGCATCGACGTCGACTTCGACAGCGTTGGTCAGGTAGCTGTCGAACAGCAGCGGGTTCTTGCCGAGCAGCGTGTTGATCTGGCCGGTCTTGTCGTTCGGGTAGCGCTGCTTGATGTCTTCCGGCACCAGTTCCGGAACGGTGTCGAGCAGATAGGTCTGCAGCATCGATTCCGAATGGATGATCTGCATGGCGCGGCCGCCGAGAACGTAGGACGGGCGCACGACCAGCGGGAAGCCGATTTCCGAAGCCACGAGCCGGGCCTGCTCGACCGAGTAGGCGATGCCATTGTTCGGCTGGTTGAGGTCCAGCTTCATCAAAAGCTTCTGGAAGCGGTCACGGTCTTCGGCGAGGTCGATCATGTCAGGCGCGGTGCCGAGGATCGGGATGCCGTTCTTTTCCAGCGCTTCGGCGAGCTTCAGAGGGGTCTGGCCGCCGAACTGGACGATGACGCCGTGCAGCGTACCGTTTTCCTGTTCGGCGCGCAGGATCTCGATCACGTCTTCTGCCGTCAGCGGCTCGAAATAGAGACGGTCGGAGGTGTCGTAGTCGGTCGAGACGGTTTCCGGGTTGCAGTTGACCATGATCGCCTCATAGCCGGCATCCTTCAGTGCGAAGGCGGCATGGCAGCAGCAGTAGTCGAACTCGATGCCCTGGCCGATCCGGTTCGGACCGCCACCGAGGATGACGACCTTCTTGCGGTCGGAAATCTGCGCTTCCGAGCGTGCTGCGCCGTTGAAGGGCGTCTCGTAGGTCGAATACATGTAGGCCGTCGGCGAGGCGAATTCGGCGGCGCAGGTGTCGATGCGCTTGTAGACCGGCCGCACATTCAGCTTGTTGCGCAGTTCAGCCACTTCCTTCGGGCGGCTCTTGGAGAGCGTGGCAAGGCGAGCGTCCGAGAAGCCCATGGCCTTCAGCATGCGCAGGTTTTCGGCGTCGGCCGGCAGACCGTGCTCGCGCACGCGCGCTTCCATGTCGACGATCGCCTTGAACTGGGCGATGAACCAGGGATCGATCTTCGAGCCGTCATGCACGTCGGCTTCCGACATGCCCATGCGCAGTGCCTGGGCGACCATGCGCAGGCGGTCCGGCGTCGGTGTACCGATCGCGGCGCGGATCGCATTGTGGTTGTCGCCGGCCCCTTCGAGGCCCGGGATCTCGATCTCGTCGAGACCGGTCAGGCCGGTTTCAAGGCCGCGCAGCGCCTTCTGCAGCGATTCCGCGAAGGTGCGGCCGATCGCCATGACCTCGCCGACCGACTTCATCGCCGTCGTCAGCGTCGTGCCGGCGCCCGGGAACTTTTCGAAGGCGAAACGGGGGATCTTGGTGACGACATAGTCGATCGACGGTTCGAACGAGGCAGGCGTCGCGCCGCCGGTAATATCGTTGTCGAGTTCGTCGAGCGTATAGCCGACCGCGAGCTTGGCGGCGATCTTGGCGATCGGGAAGCCGGTGGCCTTCGATGCCAGAGCCGAGGAGCGCGACACGCGCGGGTTCATTTCGATGACGACGAGGCGACCATTGGCCGGGTTGACGGCGAACTGCACGTTCGAACCGCCGGTTTCGACGCCGATCTCGCGCAGCACCGCGATCGAGGCGTTGCGCATGATTTGGTATTCCTTGTCGGTCAGCGTCAAAGCCGGCGCGACGGTGATCGAGTCGCCCGTATGGACGCCCATCGGGTCGATGTTTTCGATCGAGCAGATGATGATGCAGTTGTCCGCGGTGTCGCGAACCACTTCCATCTCGTATTCCTTCCAGCCGAGCACCGATTCCTCGATCAGCACTTCGGTGGTCGGCGAGGCATCGAGACCGGAATTGACGATCTCGAAGAACTCGGAGCGGTTGTAGGCAATGCCGCCGCCGGTGCCGCCCATGGTGAAGGACGGGCGGATGATGGCCGGCAAGCCGATCGTGTCGAGCGCCTGCGCGCCGATCGCCATGGCGTGGCTCATATAGCGCTGCTTGCGGTCGGTCTCGCCGAGGTTCCACTGGTTTTCCAGATCGTCCAGAGCCTTGTCGAGGGCTTCGCCTGACAGCGACGCCTTCAGCTTTTCGCGCTCGGCGACATGCACCTTGCGGTCGGCATCCTTGATTTCGGTGGCGTTGGCCAGCAGTGACTTCGGCGTTTCGAGCCCGATGCGGTCCATGGCTTCGCGGAACAGGGCGCGGTCTTCGGCCATGTCGATCGCCGCAGGCTTCGCGCCGATCATCTCGACATTGTAGCGGTCGAGAACGCCCATGCGCTTCAGCGAAAGTGCCGTGTTCAGCGCCGTCTGGCCGCCCATGGTCGGCAGCAGCGCATCAGGGCGTTCCTTGGCGATGATCTTGGCGACGACTTCCGGCGTGATCGGCTCGACATAGGTCGCATCCGCCATATCAGGGTCGGTCATGATCGTCGCCGGGTTTGAGTTGACCAGGATGACCCGGTAACCCTCTTCCTTCAGCGCCTTGCACGCCTGGGTGCCGGAATAGTCGAACTCGCAGGCCTGGCCGATGACAATCGGTCCCGCACCGATGATGAGGATCGATTTGATGTCTTGGCGCTTTGGCATGGGTTCTATCCGCTTTTCCGGCTGCGCGAAAAGCCGGCAGG
This sequence comes from Rhizobium sp. Leaf453, assembly GCF_001425605.1. Taxonomy (GTDB): domain Bacteria; phylum Pseudomonadota; class Alphaproteobacteria; order Rhizobiales; family Rhizobiaceae; genus Pararhizobium. Next base: position 232,914 of record NZ_LMRG01000030.1, read on the forward strand.
GTGGGAGATCACCGGCCGGTTGCGCGCATCATTGGTCTTTTCAGGCTAGAAGCGGCTTATAGGGAAATGTGAGAGCGAGCGGAACCCCGAAAATGCGACAATGGACAGGAAAGTTGCAGAGTTCAGGAGCAGTCTTCCGTTGTGGTCGGCTCATCCGTCAAGGCGCTCAGGGAATCGTGAAAATATTGATCTGATCGGTAATCCCCCTCAGCGCAACGGGATGCGATGTCGGCATCAGGCCTGAGGCGGCCAGCACGCGCGAGGCACCTGGGTTGTCGAGCACGGATCGTGTGGCGAAGATCTCGTGGGATGTCGCAAGGTGCTGGACGCGGGAGGCGATGTTGACGGTCTGGCCGAAATAATCCTGCCGCTCGTTCAGGCTGACCGCAATGCACGGTCCTTCATGGATGCCGATCTTCAAGAGCAGGTCTTCATTGCCGCGATCTTCGTTGAGGTTGCGCATCGCCTCGCGCATCCGCATCGCCGCGACAACGGCCCGGTCGGGCGTCGGAAAAGTCGCCATGACTGCGTCGCCGATGGTCTTCACCACCGCGCCGGCCTCGGCGCTGACGATCTCGTGCAGGATGCCGAAATGGGTCTTCACTAGGTCGAAAGCGGCGAGATCGCCGACTCGTTCATAAAGTTCGGTCGAGCCGCGTAGGTCGGTGAAGAGAAAGGTCAGGCTGGTGATCTTCAGTCGCTGGTCGACGCCCAGCGTGTCGGTGCGATAGATGTCGCGGAAGGTCTGGTTGGAGAGCACGCGCTTGGCGGTCAGGAACGGGCGGCGTTTGCCCAGTAGGTCATGCAGCGCGTCGTTGGCGATGCAGACGGAGGGCAGGGTGCGGCCGGCGGTGTGGTTCTCGACGGTGATGCGCACCGGGCCGGGCCGCATTTCCAGCGTTTCGCGATGCTGGTGACCGCGATCGAAGACCAGCGTCAGCGGCGTCCGCTCTTTGGTCGGCGGGCCCTTCACGTCGATGAACTGCGCGGCGTGCGTCACCGGCTCGAAGACGATGATGAAACCCTCCGGCAGTTGCAGCGATATGACTGCCTTTTCCCCGGCCGGCAGTTCGAGTGCCTCGAGCATGAACTCGTCGACGTTTTCCTGGTAATCGTCTTCCGGCATGTCGACGCCGGAGCCCCAGTAGATCTGGCGAAAATACTCTGTCGGCGGCAGTTCGTGGGGATTGTGCGCCGCTATATGACGGATGCGGGGACTGACGGTGAAGGTCACTTCAACCATCTCGTCCAGCGTCGGCTCGTAACCGGCGGCACAAAGCGCGCAGGTATATTGGTCACTCTGCACGGTTTTAAGCGACGTATTGGCATCGAGCACGCCGCCGCAGCCCGGACAGAGGATGTTCCAGGACATATCGAACAAGCCGAGCCGCGATGCATGCAGAAAGGCGTTGATCGCATCCTCGTCGTCGAGCCCATGACTGGCGGCGAAAGCGAGCGCGTTGACGCGTCCGAGCTTGCGGTCGGGTGCCTCATGCACGAGCCGCTCGATGGCATCGACGATATCGGGCTTTGCCGATTGGAGCAGCACCGCGAACAAAGACTGGGCTTCACTCATATCGGCACTCTACACCAAATCCGAAATTTCAGCATATTAGTTTTGCGTGATGCTTGGCGTCGCTGGCCGGATTTCCTAGCTTTTTCCGGCCACCACCAGCACCTTCACTTCGCCCGGAGCCGGCGGATTTCGGATGACCTCCGGCGCGTCGTCCAGCGCGATTTCCCGCGAGATCAGCGCCTCGACATTGATCCGTCCCGAGGCCACCAGATCGGCGGCGCGGCGGTGGGTATGGGGGTTGATGAACGATCCCAACACCCGAAGCTCCCGGAAGAGTATATCGAACGGTTCGATCGATACCTTGTCCCCCTGCGCCATCACGCCAAGGATCACCACGGTGCCTCCGGCCTTGGCGAGCCGCGTCGATTGCTCGACTGTCTCGGCGACTCCGGCACATTCGATCACCACGTCAACACCGCCCGGCACCAGCCCGTCCGGTCCGGTCATCTCGGCAACGATGTCGCCGGCGGATGGGTCGACGCTTCCCGTGGCGCCCAATCGTTCCGCCAGCTTCCGCTTGGCCTCTTGCCGCGTCGAGAGAATGACCGTGGTTGCGCCGGCAAGCCGCGCCAGTTGCACGGTTAGAAGCCCGATGACGCCGCCGCCGAGCACGACGACGGAGGAGCCCGCCTTGATCTCGGCCATGTCGATACCGTGCAGGCAGCAGGCGAGCGGCTCGCAGAAGGCGCCGAAGCGCGGATCGAGCGACAGTGGAATCTCGAAGGCCTGCTTTTGCGGAACGATGACATAATCGGCGAAACCGCCGTCACGGCTGATGCCGATGGCCTTCAGATTGCGGCAGAGATTGATGCGCCCGGCCTGGCATTGCGGGCAACGGCCGCAGGAAATGTTGGGATCGCCGGTAATGCGGGCACCGAGCGTGAAGCCCTGCACGTCAGCGCCGACGGCCTCGACGATGCCGGAAAATTCATGGCCGAGCGTCACCGGCGGCGTCGAGGGAAATTCACCGTGCAGCAGGTGGCGATCCGTGCCGCAGATGCCGCAGGCCTCGACCCGCACCAGAAGGTCACCGGGGCCGGGAACGGGCGTGTCCACCTCGCGCACGAACAGATTGCCGATCGATTCCAGACGCATGGCCTTCATGTACCGTTCCTCCCAAAACAAGCGTGGTCATTGTTGCATGCGCAATCGCCTGCTGCCAACGGCTGCATGAAATTTCTGCGTGTGGTTGAACTTTGTCGTTTTGGTCTTGCACAAAATCGTCTCTGGCGCGTTATATGGTCTCCAATGCAGGCCGGTCGGCCATATGAGAATGCAGAAGACGGGAGATCGCACCATGGAATGGAAGGGCCGGCGCCAATCGGGCAATATCGAGGATCAGCGCGGATCCGGTCCCGTCCGGGGTGGTCTTGGCGGAAATCCGTTCGGTCGCGGCGGCGGTTTCCGCATCCCGACCGGCGGTGGCGGTCGTGGCGGCGGCATGAGCATCGGCACGATCATCTTCCTCGTGGTCATTTATTTTGTCCTGAAGATGATGGGTATCGACATGCTGCAGGTGCTCGACGGCGGCCAGGGAGGATCGCCATCCGGGTATGAGCAGACGCAGGGATCGTCCCCGCAGGGCTCCGCCCAGGAGGAGGAAACCAAGGCCTTCGTCTCGACGGTGCTGGCTGAAACAGAAGACACCTGGAACGGTATCTTCCAGGCCAGCGGCGAAACCTACGAGGAGCCGAAGCTGGTTCTGTTCCGCGACGGCATCAATTCCGCCTGCGGCATGGCCTCGTCTGCGACCGGTCCGTTCTATTGCCCGGGCGATCACAAGGTCTATCTTGACATGGCCTTCTTCGACGAACTGGCGCAGAAGTTTGACGCGGCCGGCGATTTCGCCGAAGCCTATGTCATCGCGCATGAGGTCGGCCACCACGTCCAGAACCTGCTCGGCATCCTGCCAAAGGTCAATCAGCAGCGTCAGCAGGTGAGCGAGGCTGAATCCAACCAGCTGTCCGTGCGCGTTGAACTGCAGGCGGATTGCTTTGCGGGCATCTGGGGCAAGTATACCGAGCAGAAGGGCCTGCTCGAGCAGGGGGACCTGGAGGAAGCACTGAACGCCGCGACCCAGATCGGCGACGATACCCTGCAGAAGCGCACCCAGGGCTATGTCGTTCCCGAAAGCTTCAACCACGGCACATCCGCCCAGCGCGCAACCTGGTTCAAGCGGGGCTTCGAAAGCGGCAAGCTTTCGGCTTGCGATACGTTCAAGGGCAATATCTGAGCCCAGCCGACGTTTAAGCCGTGATTTTTCGCCCGCGCCAGTCGATCGCCGCGCGGGCGATTTTGTGTCAAAAAGGACGCGCATAGGTCGTGTCCGGAAAAATTTCGTTTCGGTCTCGCCGCAGCGGTCGCAAAGCCCATAAAACGAACTATATCTTTCTTGATGACTGGCTGCATGCCTCGGCGCGCCGGTCAGGTTTTCGCCCTCGGGCCGATTGCTCCGGGGGCCGGTAAAGGAAGGTGCCATGTTGAAATCCATTTCCCTCGCCATCGTAGCGGCCACGCTGAGTCTGTCTGCCGCGGCGCCCGCGGGAGCGACCGAAACACTCGCGACCATCCTGTTCGGTCATCCGTCCGAGCGCGGCATCGCCGTCATCTTCGTGCGGTCGAGCTATCACAATGACGACAATGTTCCGGTGATCTACCGCCGCCCCTCCGCCGAGATGCGGGCCCGCGCCCAGAGCGAGATCGCGTCCAATCCGGTGATCCGCGCCTCGCTCGAGCGCCGCAAGATCCAGCCGCACAACGTCCTTGCCATCCAGACCGCGCTAAATGGCGGCAAGGTCATCTATGCGCGATGACGGCGCGGGTCGTCGGCATGACTCTATGAGATGAAAACTGAACGTGTTTCGCCGCCCGGCCGACCCGGCATCTGAATCGAAGGCCGCTGTGATTTGGGGAGAATGACCATGAAGAAGTTTCTCGCGCTTGTGCTTGCGGCCGCCCTCATGGCTCCTGTTGGAGCCGGTCTTGCGACAGGCACGGCCTATGCGCAGAAAGCGCGCACCAGCCGCGATGCGAGCACCGGTCCCCGGGTCACTGTCATCTATGTCCGCGATTATGTTGGTCCGGACGAGATTGATGACGTGCCACGGACCTACCGCTTCCCATCAGCTCAGACGCGGGCAAAAGGGCAAGCGGAAATCCGCAATGTCCCGAATATTCGCGCTGCCCTGCAGAAACGTGGCATTCCCGCCTATCGGGTGATTGGCGTGCAGACAGCCTTCAACGGCGGCAAGATCGTCTATGTCGAGTGAATTGCTTGCGCAGGGAGAGGCTCCAGGCAGCGCCCGGAGCCTCTCCCTGCGGGGGCGTTTTTCTGTTATTTCTCGCTGTCCATATGCGCCAGCATCGCTTCCGGATAGCGCCCGCCGGCAGCGGCATTCTTCGGGATCGCCGCTTCGATGGCGGATAGATCGCCTCCCGTAAGCTGGACGTTTTGTGATCCCAGCGCCTCCTCCAGCCGCTCGACCTTGCGGGCACCGACCAGCGGAATGATATCGCTGCCCTGCGCCGCTACCCACGCAATGGCGATCTGGGCGACTGAAACACCCTTGGCGCCGGCAATGGTGCGAAGCGCATCGACCAGCGCCAGGTTCGTGTCGATATTCTCGCCCTGGAAGCGCGGGCTGTAGGCGCGGAAATCGCCCTTGCTCTGTCCCTGGCCCTTTTGCCAATGGCCGCTGATCAGGCCGCGAGACAGAACACCATAGGCGGTGATGCCGATGCCGAGTTCCCGGCAGGTCGGCAGGATCGTATCCTCGATGCCACGCGAGATCAGCGAATATTCGATCTGCAGATCGGCTATCGGATGGACCGCCGCCGCACGGCGGATGGTGTCCGCGCCGACTTCCGACAGGCCGATATGCCGGACATAACCCGCCTTGATCATGTCGGCGATGGCGCCGACCGTGTCCTCGATCGGCACGTTCGGATCGAGCCGGGCAGGGCGGTAGATGTCGATATAGTCGACGCCCAGCCGCTGCAGCGTGTAGGCAATGAAATTCTTCAGCGCCGCCGGACGGTTGTCGATGCCGTTGAAGCCGCCATCGCGGTCGCGCAAGGCGCCCGTCTTGACGCTGATGATGGCCTTGTCGCGGGCAACGCCCTTCAGCGCTTCGCCGATCAGCATTTCGTTATGCCCCATGCCGTAGAAGTCGCCGGTGTCGAACAGGTTGACACCAGCCTCCAGCGCCGCGTGAATGGTGGCGATGCCCTCTGCGCGATCCGATGGCCCATACATGCCGGACATGCCCATGCAGCCGAGGCCGAGGGTCGAGACCGAGGGGCCTGTCTTGCCGAGTTGAATATATTTCATGACACGTTTCCTGTTGCGGTAAATTCCGATGAGCCGGTTTTACCGCGAAACGCTTTGTGCGATAATCATGATCGATATGCACAAGCTGTTTGGAAAATCGTACAATGACCGATCTGCCGCTTGCCGATCTCGATGCCTTCATGGCCGTGGCGCGCGAGCGCAATTTTCGCGCCGCCGCGCGCAAGCGACAGGTGTCCGCCTCCTCGCTCAGCGAAGCCTTGCGGCGGCTGGAGGAACGGCTTGGCGTTCGCCTGCTCAATCGCACCACCCGCAGCGTCACGCTGACGGAGGCGGGCGAACAGTTGATGGAGCGACTGTCGCCGGCCTTGGGTGAGGTCGCCTCGGCGCTCGACCAGATCGGAAGTTTTCGCGATAGTGCTACCGGCACGCTGCGTCTCAACGTTGCCACCGTCGTCGCCAAGGTCGTGCTGCCGGATATCGTCGCGGATTTTCTCAAGGCCTATCCCGGCATCACCTTGGAAGTGATCGGCGACGACAGTTTCATCGATGTGCTCGCCGCCGGCTTCGATGCGGGCGTGCGCTACGACGAGCGGCTGGAAAAGGATATGATCGCCGTGCCGATCGGCCCGCGCCGCCAGCGCTTTGTCACCGCTGCGTCGCCGGCCTATCTGCTCGCCCACGGCGAACCGCGCCATCCGCGCGATATCCTCGACCATGTCTGCATACGACACCGCTTCGCCAGCGGCCGGGTCTCGTCCTGGGAATATGAGCGCGGCAACGAGGTGGTGCGCATCTCGCCGCAAGCCCGCATTACCGCCAACACGCTGGAACTGGAAATCAGCGCCGCCGTTGCCGGTCTCGGCATCATCGCCACCTTCGAGGAGTTTCTGGCACCGGCCATCGAGACGGGCGGATTGGTGCCCATCCTGCAGGACTGGGCGCCGGAATTTCCCGGTCCCTATCTCTATTACGCCAGCCGCCATCACATGCCGCCGCCGCTGCGCGCCTTTATCGACTTCATCAAGAGCCGGCCGAGAACATGACCTCAATGCCCGATCAATGTTCCAGAAGCACTCATCAAGAACATTGAAATGTTCACGTATTGTTTCCATCCAATTTTTTCGATAAACAGCCTTTGCCAGTCCGCGTTCGCGTTCTGTATCCGTTTGAAGCCGATGCTGTTGAGAGGTGCGTTCGATGATCGATCCGAAGTCAGCGCGGCGCGGCCTCGTTCTGGTTTTCATCATTCTGTTCCTCGATATCATGGGCATCGCCATCATCGTGCCGGTGCTGCCGAGCTATCTGAAGGAACTGACGGGCGACACGATCAGTGAGGCGGCGGTCGATGGCGGCTGGCTGCTTCTGGTCTATTCCGGCATGCAGTTCCTGTTCGCGCCGCTGATCGGCAACCTGTCGGATCGCTTCGGCCGCCGGCCGATCCTGCTCGCCTCGGTGCTGACCTTCGCGCTCGACAATCTCATCTGCGCACTGGCGGTCAGCTACTGGATGCTGTTCGTCGGGCGGGTGCTTGCCGGTATCAGCGGCGCCAGTTTCTCGACGGCGGCGGCCTACATCGCCGATGTCAGCGATGACAGCAACCGTGCCAAGAATTTCGGCCTGATCGGCATCGCCTTCGGCACAGGCTTTGCGCTCGGGCCGGTGCTGGGCGGCCTGCTCGGTGAGTTCGGTCCACGTATTCCCTTCTATGGCGCCGCCGCCCTGTCCTTTGCCAACTTCCTCGTCGCCTGGTTCCTATTGCCGGAAACGCTGGAGAGCCACAATCGCCGCCGTTTCGAATGGCGTCGCGCCAATCCGCTGGGCGCGCTGAAACAGATGCGCAACTATCCCGGCATCGGCTGGGTGCTGCTGGTGTTCTTCCTGTTCTGGCAGGCGCACGCGGTCTATCCCGCCGTCTGGTCCTTCGTCTCGTCCTATCGCTACAATTGGAGCGAGGGGCAGATCGGCCTGTCGCTCGGCATTTTCGGCGTCTGCGGCGCGCTGGTCATGGCGGTCGTGCTGCCGCGCATCATCCCGCTCCTCGGCGAATGGAAGACCGGCGCGGTCGGCCTGATCTTCACCGGGCTTGGGCTGTTCGGCTATGCCTTCTCGTTCCAGGGCTGGATGGTCTACGCCGTCATTCTCGTCACCTGCCTCGAAGCGCTGGCCGATCCACCGCTTCGCAGTATTGCGTCCGCCAAGGTGCCGCCATCGGCGCAGGGCGAGCTTCAAGGCGCGCTGTCGAGCATTTCCAGCTTCACCACCATTGTCGGTCCGCTGATATTTTCGCAGATGTTCAGCACCTTCACCGCGCCGGAAGCACCCGTCGTCTTTGCCGGCGCTCCCTATCTGCTGGGCGGCATCTTCGTGATGCTGGCGATCGGCATCTATATTGTCAAGCTGCGGCCGGTCTCGTCGGTCAGCGAAGACCCGGATGGGGCAGCACAGTCGGCCTGACCCGCCGACCACTCCTCGTTGATCATGAAACGATCAAACTTTGTGATGTTTAGATGAAAAAATAAGCATTTTGGCCTTTGTTGCTGGTGCTTTATGGACGGTTCATCTATTTCGGTCTCTTCCGTCGTGCGGCCCATACTGGCTGCGACGAAGCCAAAGGCTCCATTTCATCATGCTGACATCGACCCCAAATCAGGCGGCCGTTCGCACCGATAATTCCTGGCCTGCCCATTATCGCGCAAGCATCTTGCTCGGCGTGCCCTTCGTCGGAGCGCAACTGGCGCAGTTCGCCATCCATGCCACAGACGTGCTAATGGTCGGCCGTCTCGGCACGACCGAACTCGCCGCCATGGTGCTGGCCGCACAGATGTTCTTCACCGTTTTCATCTTCGGTTCCGGCTTCGCCAATGCCGTCGTGCCGATCGTCGCCCAGGCGGAAGGCCGGGGGGACCGGGTCGCCGTTCGCCGCGCCGTGCGCATGGGCATGTGGGCCGTGCTCGGCTACGGCGTTTTCACGATGCCGCTGCTGTGGCATGCGGAGTCCGTTCTGAAGCTGATGCGCCAGCAACCCGAAGTGGCCGAACTTGCCGGCCATTATCTGCGTGTTGCCATGTGGGGCATGTTCCCGGCGCTGCTGTTCATGGTCCTGCGCGGTTTCCTGAGTTCGCTCGAACGGGCCGGCGTCATCCTCTATGTGACGATCATCGTGCTGCTGTCCAATGCGCTGCTCTGCTACATCTTCATCTACGGCCATTTCGGCGCGCCGGCGCTCGGCATCGTCGGTGCCGCCATTTCCGCGCTCGCCGTCAATACGCTGAGCTTCGTGCTGCTCTATGTCTATATTCAAGCCCAGCCGAAAACGCGGGAATATGAGATCTTCGTGCGCTTCTGGCGGCCGGATTGGCCGGTGCTGAAGGATGTAGTGAAACTCGGCCTGCCAATCGCGATCACCATCCTGGCCGAGGTCAGCCTGTTCACGGTGGCCTCGCTGCTGATGGGGATGATCGGCACTGTCGAGCTTGCCGCCCACGGGATCGCGCTGCAGTTCGCCTCCATCGCCTTCATGGTGCCGCTCGGTCTCGCCCAGGTCGCGACCGTTCGCATCGGTCTTGCCCATGGTCGCCGCGATGCGGAAGGCATCAAGCGGGCGGCGATCGCGGTTCTCGTCATCGGCTGCGGTTTTGCCTTGATCGGCAGCGCCGTCTTCGCCCTGTTTTCGCACGAGCTGGCAGCGCTTTATCTCGATACGCGCCGCCCGGATGCGGCACAGGTTCTGGCCTATGCCGGCCCGCTGATCGTCATTGCCGGTGTGTTCCAGCTCGCCGATGGCGTGCAGGCGCTTGCCGCCGGCATGCTGCGCGGCCTGAAGGATACGACGGTACCGATGATCCTGTCGCTGCTCTCCTATTGGGCGATCGGTTTCGTTGCGGCCTACCTTCTCGCCTTCCATGCCGGTCTCGGTGGCGTCGGCGTCTGGTATGGCTTCGTGCTTGGCCTTTCCGCCGCCAGCATCTCGCTCACCTGGCGCTTCTTCCGCTTCCTGTCGCGGGAAAGGAAGCTGCTGGCGCTGCCGGCATAAACAGCGGCGCCCGTGGGGCGTCGCTGCAATCACTCAATTTTGTTCTTGATATGTTCTTTCGTCTTCCATAAGGTTTTGCTCAGCAAACGGAGGATGACATGAGCGCTTATGCAACGGTTGGAGCACTGGACCACGATAAGTCGGTGCGTTTCTACGATGCGGCCCTGACGACGATCGGCTGGGACGCGCATGCGACCTATCCGGGCTGGCGCGGCTATTCGCTCGGTGGCAGCGGGCAGGGCTTCGTCCTTTGGGTCTGCGAACCCTTCAACAGCGAACCCGCAGTCCCCGGTAATGGCACGATGATCGGCTTCATGGCGAAGTCCCACGCCGAGGTCGATGCCTTCTACGATGCGGCCTTGAAGAACGGCGGCAGTGACGAGGCGGCTCCCGGTCCGCGTCCGCAATATGGCCCGGATTGGTATTCGGCCTATCTGCGCGATCCCGCCGGCAACAAGCTGGCCATCGTCTTCAACGGTTGAATCAAAAGCCCCGGCCTATCCATCTGGATAGCCGGGGCTTTTTGGTATTCCTGTCGTGAAATCTCAGCGCTCGGCCAGTGCCGGTTCGCCCTTCTTCTCGCGCACCAGGTTGATGAAGCGGCGGAAGAGGTAGTGGCTGTCCTGCGGGCCGGGCGAGGCTTCCGGGTGATGCTGGACGGAGAAGACCGGCTTGCCGGTGACGCGCAGACCGCAATTGGTACCGTCGAACAGCGAAACGTGAGTCTCTTCAACGCCTTCCGGCAGGGACTTCGAATCCACCGCGAAGCCGTGGTTCATCGAAACGATCTCGACCTTGCCGGTCGTGTGATCCTTCACCGGATGATTGGCGCCGTGGTGGCCCTGGTGCATCTTCTCGGTCTTGGCGCCGAGCGCCAGGCCGAGCATCTGGTGGCCAAGGCAGATGCCGAACAGCGGAATATCGCTCTTGATCAGGTCCTGGATGACCGGGACAGCATATTCGCCGGTCGCGGCCGGGTCGCCCGGGCCGTTCGACAGGAAGATGCCGTCCGGCTTCTGGGCCAGAACCTCTTCGGCCGAAGTCGTTGCCGGCATGACCGTGACCTTGCAGCCGAGACCGGTGAACAGGCGCAGGATGTTGCGCTTGACGCCATAGTCGAGCGCCACGACATGGTGCGTCGTGTCGGCGTCGGCGAGTTCGTCGAAGCCTTCGTTCCAGACCCAGGGCTTTTCGCTCCAGCGCGAGGACTGGCCGGAGGAGGCGACCTTGGCGAGGTCGAGGCCTTCGAGGCCACTCCAGGCCTTGGCTTCGGTCTTCAGCGCGTCGATGTCGAAGACGCCGTTCGGGTCGTGGGCGATCACTGCGTTCGGCGCGCCGTTCTCGCGGATCCAGGCGGTCAGGGCCCGCGTGTCGATGCCGCAGAGCCCGATGACTCCGCGTGCCTTCAGCCAGGCATCGAGATGCTTGGCAGCGCGGTAGCTCGACGGGTCGGTGATATCGGCCTTGAAGATGACGCCGACCGCACCGTGGCGGGCTGCCGGCGTCAGGTCCTCGATGTCTTCGTCATTGGCGCCGATATTGCCGATATGCGGGAAGGTGAAGGTGACGATCTGGCCGAGATAGGAGGGGTCGGTCATGATCTCTTCGTAGCCGGTCAGCGCCGTGTTGAAGACCACTTCGGCCTGCACCTTGCCGGTGGCGCCGATGCCCTTGCCCTCGATGACGGTGCCGTCGGCAAGAACGAGCAGGGCGGTTGGTTTTGCTGTGGTCCAGGGGGCTGTCGCGGTCATTGTCTTCATCCCGTTCAGGCGGCGTGCGACGGACATTCGTGAAAATGCCGTCCGGCCGTTTTGGTTCGCAGGCGGGCAGATGCGGGCGATGGGCGCGCGCTGTCAGGCCTGGTCACGATGTTGGTGCAGGTGACGGTCATTAACCGCAGCTTGGGGCGAGGTCAATCTTGAAGGCGCATGGATCGGCCTTTTGCTGCAGTTTTTGCGCAATTCATTTGCTCCCCGTTGCACGGCTGGTTTATGAAGCGCCATCAAACAGGAGTAAGAACAATGATACGCGATCAACTCGCTGCCGCCCTCAAGGATGCGATGAAATCGAAGGACGCGGCCCGGCTTTCCACCGTTCGGCTCGTCCAGGCCGAGATCAAGACCCGTGACATCGCCAATCGCACCGCCGGCAAGGGTGATGCCAGCGACGACGAAATCCTGCAGATCCTCGCCAAGATGGTCAAGCAGCGCGAGGAATCGGCAAAGATCTACGAGGACAATGCTCGTCCGGAGCTTGCCGCCAAGGAGCGCGCCGAAATCGATGTCGTCAAGGCTTTCATGCCGGCGCAACTGAGCGAAGCCGATATCCGCGCCAATATTGCGGCTGCAATTACTGAAGCCGGTGCCAGCGGTCTGAAGGACATGGGCAAGGTGATGGCGGTGCTGAAGGAGCGTTACGCCGGACAGATGGACTTCGCCAAGGCCTCGTCCGTCCTCAAGGAACTGCTGACAGCTGCCTGAGCGTTGATGCCGGCGCGGCCTCCCGGTGGAAGGCCGCGTCGATGATCGCGAATTTTTCCGCCTGGTAATTCCAGTATTCGCGAATGAAGCCCTGCGACAGCCACAGCATGTTGCGCCGGTCGATCGTCTCGAAGGCGACGCTGCCCATTTCGCCGGCCTTGCTCATCAGCCGCTTCAGATGCGTCTTGGAAATCATGTAGGACTGGCAGACTTCCGCCGATGAGATCGGCCCGATCACCGTGCGCGGCGCGTCGGGATCGAAGTCGGTGATCATCGAGATGAAATAGTCCATCACCACGCCGCCTGAGTTGGCCCAGGTGAACAGGTTGAACGTCTCGCCGGGATTGCGGACGCTGTGATTTTCCAGGATGCCGGTGGCGATGATCGGCTGCAGTTTCGTGAACAGCGCCGGATTTTCCGTCAGGCAGATCGCCCGGTTGCCGCCATCCAGCGTGTCGAGGATAGCAAGGTGGGCATAGAGCCATTTCACCACCGTTTCGATGGCGATTTCGGTCGGCTCCAGCGGCCGCATGCGATTATCAGGCGGGTTGTCGCTGGCGCGCAGGAAACGATAGGCCATCATTTCCTGAACGAAGGCGGCCGCCGTGTTGCGGCTGGCGATTCGGTAATCCATCGCTCTGGCGACGAAGCGCCCTGCATAGAGCGAAGTTGTCGGATCTGCTGGGTCGCGGCCGTAATGCAGGCACAGTCCCAACTGCGCCATCAGCCAGCGTTGCTGTGAGGCGAAGATCGAGGAAAGCCGCGGGTTTTCTGCGAACATGGCGGTCATCTGCCGCGCATAAACCCGCATGGCGTCGAAGAAGGTGGTGTTGGAAGCAAGCTCGTTCGCAGAAAACATCATCGCGGGAATCCGAAAAGGCCATGAACACTTCATTGCCTTTCTATACGTTTGCTATCAACATTTTATTCAAGAAATATGTCATGTCCGCACGTTGCGTGCGCCCTCGATCTGGTTGTCATCCGGCCGGCGGCCTGTGAATTGCGGGTATGATCGATACCCTTGCTGGCGCGGCCGGCGATTGCTGCCTATATGGAGGCCACACCAGAGGTATTCATGCGATTTTCCAACAGCTTCCTTGACGAGATCCGCGACCGCGTCCCCATTTCGGACGTGATCGGCCGGCGCGTCCCCTGGGATCGCAAGAAGACCAATGCCTCGCGCGGCGACTACTGGGCCTGCTGCCCGTTCCACGGCGAGAAGTCGCCGAGTTTCCATTGCGAAGACCGCAAAGGCCGCTATCACTGCTTCGGCTGCGGCGTGTCCGGCGATCATTTCCGCTTTCTCACCGAACTCGACGGCATGGCCTTTCCGGAGGCCGTGCAGCAGATCGCCGATCTCGCTGGTGTCGCCATGCCCCAGCCGGATGTCGAGGCGGAAAAGCGGGACCGCCAGCGCATCGGCCTGCAGGATGTCATGGAACTTGCGACGCAGTTCTTCGAGACGCAGTTGCAGACCGCCAACGGCGCCAAGGCGCGCGCCTATCTGCGCGACCGGGGCCTGACCGGCCGCACCATCGAGACCTTTCGCCTCGGTTATGCGCCCGATAGCCGCAACGCGCTGAAGGAGCATCTGGCCGGAAAGGGCATCGCCAAGGATCAGATCGAGGCCTGCGGCCTCGTCGTCCATGGTCCCGATATTCCGGTTTCCTACGATCGCTTCCGCGACCGCATCATGTTCCCCATCCTGTCATCGCGCGAAAAGGTCATCGCCTTTGGTGGCCGCGCCATGTCGCCGGATGCACCGGCCAAATATCTCAATTCAAACGAGACCGAGCTCTTCCACAAGGGCAATGTGCTCTACAATTTCTCCCGCGCGCGCAGGGCCATGTCGGGTGCCGACGGGGCAGGGACGATCATTGCCGTCGAAGGCTATATGGATGTCATCGCTCTGCATCAGGCGGGCGTCGAAAATGCCGTCGCGCCGCTCGGCACGGCGCTGACCGAAAACCAGATGGCGCTGCTCTGGAAACTGACGCAACAGCCGGTCCTCTGCTTCGATGGTGACGGCGCCGGCATTCGCGCCGCCAACCGGGCCGTCGATCTGGCCCTGCCGCACCTGAAGCCCGGTTACTCTGTCCGTTTCGCCATGCTGCCGGATGGCAAGGACCCCGACGATCTCGTTCGCAACGAAGGCCGCGCTCCCTTCGACAAGGTCATGTCGTCCGCCCGCTCGCTGTCGGAAATGGTCTGGTTGCGCGAGGCGCAGGCCGGCAGTTTCGAGACACCGGAAGCCCGCGCCCAGATGGAGGCGACGCTGAAGCAGGTCGTCTCGGTCATCGCCGACGAGAACGTCCGCCGCCATTACGGCCAGGATATCCGCGACCGGCTCAACCAGTTCTTCCAGGGCGCGTCGCGTCAGCAGAACAACCAGCGCGGTTTCGATCGCACCCCGCGTGGCGGCAATCGCGGCGGGCAGGGTGGCGGTCGTGGCGGACAGGCGGGTGGCCGGATGGCCGAGCGTGGCGGTATTTCCGACCGGCTCGCCCGCTCCTCCATGGTCACCGGCAGCCAGGGCCTGCCGCCGCTGCGCGAAAGCGTGCTGGCGCTGACCATCGTCAACCATCCGCATCTGCTGTTTGCCGAGTATGACGAGATTTCCGCGATCGAATACGACAATCGCGACCTGCAGCGCTTCTGGTCGGCCGTACTCAACGCCGCAGCTGCCAAGGGGCCGCGCCTGTCGCGCGAAAACCTGCTGGAACAGTTGCAGGCCGAGGGTTTCGATCCGCTTCTGAAAGCGCTCGACCAGCAGATCCGCTTCGCCCGCCTCTGGACCGCCACCACCGCCGCGGCCCCCGAGGACGCCCGCGAAGGCTACCTTCAGGCGCTTGCCCTGCACCAGCGCACCAAGGCGCTCCTCTGGCAGCGCCGCGAACTCGAAACCGAACTTGCCCACGCCACCGAAGAGGGCGACGACGACGCCGTCAGCCAGATCCTGCGCAACCTGCAGGAAGTCCAGCTCGAGGTGACGCGGCTGGAAAACCAGGAAGCCATCATCGACGGGTTCGGCGTTCTGTCGGGCCGGGTGAAGGGGCCGGCGGGGAAGTAGTCGTTCTTCGCCATCTGATGGCGTTGTGACCGGGTGGTGCGCGGTCTGGACCAATCGTCATCGAACGTTCTCTCCCCTTGCCTTCATTCCCCTGAATTGCAAAGGTCATGCGATGATCGGCGGCGAACCGCTGGTTGGAGGAGATCGCCTTGACCGAAATGACACTGCTGGCTTTCGCATTCGTCTCTTTCATCGGCATCGCCACGCCCGGGCCGACGGTGCTTCTGGCGCTGACCAACGGCTCCCGTTTCGGTGTGCGGCGTGCGTTTGTCGGCATGGTCGGAGCCGTGCTGTCCGATTTCGTGCTGATTGGCGCCGTGGCACTCGGGCTCGGCGCACTGCTGGCCGCATCCGAATTCTGGTTTTCCGTCGTCAAGTGGATTGGCGCCGGCTACCTTGCCTTCCTAGGCATTATGCTGCTGCGTTCCAAGGGGACGCTCAACGAAACGCTGCAAGGGACTGTTGAGGGCAGCTCGGGTTCGGCGCGTGCGATCTTCCTGAAAAGCTTTCTGGTCGCCGTGACCAATCCCAAGGGCTATCTATTCTTCTCGGCATTCCTGCCGCAGTTCATCGTGCTTTCGCAGCCTCAGATGCCGCAATATGCTTTGCTCGCGCTGGTCTTTGCCACGATCGATTTTTGCATCATGTTCGGGTACGCGTCGCTCGGCTCGCAGGCAGTTCGTGTGCTGAAAAAATCCGGCGCGTTGTGGCTCGACCGCATTTGTGGCGGCGCCCTTCTGGCCCTGGCCGGTTCACTGGCTTTTTACCGGCGGGCGAGTGCCTGATCGTCAGCGTTGCAGACGGTGTTTTCGCCGCTGGGAGATGGTGAGTTAACCGTTTCCCGAATCTCCCCGCATCACGCCATCTGATTGTCCCGCGTCGGACCAATCCACTCCAGATAATAGACATCGATGGACTGCTTCGCTTTCGGCGGTTTCACATAGGCGCCGCCCTTCTGGTAAGGCCCGGTATCGCCTGATAGCCGAATTTGATATTGCGGTAGCACCAGCATTTTTTTGTCGGGCCGGGCGAAACGTTGAAGGATAGGATGGGCCCGCGCTGCCCAAGGCTGTCGAGCGCATGGACCTGGCCGATGATGGTCTGCGATGCGGCAATGATGTCGTCATCGAAGCTCACCGCCACCGGGCTCAACAGGTCATGAAGCGCGCCTGCGGGTGCGTCGTAATTTTCATATGCCGTTGCAAATCGTGCCCTTCGACGCGGTAACCGCATTCTCGCAGTGCAGCATTCGGATGGCGCAAAATGCCTCCTTGCAAACCCTCGCCGCTGCCATAGATCCAAGCGGTATGGTTTGTTCCCGATCTCAATGCCGGGGCAGCCAAACTGAAAAGCGACTATTTTCCGTCTTGTCGAATTGAAATTCCTGGCTCTTTACTGTGAGTTTCGTGCAAGGATTGGAGGGACGTTAGCCCCTGTTAATGCAAAGAGATAATAATATCGTTTCCATTATTGAAGAATGGATTTCGTTTTACTCGATTGACGAATATCTCTTCCTGAGCAATATTCCCGCACTATACACGCTGTGAGTCCAAAGTCTTTAGGTGTGGAAGGATTATTTCCTTCTTCTCAATTCGAGATTGCAATTTTTTGCGAAAAATATGCTGCCTGATCGCCATGGCATTTTGAATTTTACATCCCGCATGATCAGTCAGCCGTGAATTCCATCCCTTGGCGCAATTACAAATTCGCGCGCAATAATTTTTATTGGAGGAGAATTTCATGCCCAATATCCCTGTCACCTGGCTCGACGAATTCAACGTCACCACAACCAGCGGCGTCGGCGATCCCGATATCATCCAGCTTGCAAACGGCAACATTCTCGTCACCTGGACGAGTTCCGATCCAGCCCGCCCTGGCGCATCCGGCGATTCAGACATAATCGGACAGATTTTCGATCCTATGGGTGTCGCCGTAGGGGGGCCAATCCGCGTCAACCAAGGTTTTTTCGCAGACAGCGAGATTGACGCAGATTCGGCTGCGACGACGCAAGGTGGCTTCATCAGTGTCTATGAGGATGTAGAGACGAGTGGCACACCCCTGCGCTTCAGTATCTATGGGGCGGACGGCTTAGTTGACTTCAATGGCACGATCGAAAGCGATAGCAACGCGGGAACACAGCCAAACTACCGCGACCCGCATGTGGCCGTGTCGAGCAGCACGTCGGCACTGGTCGTTTATGCACTCACCGATGGCGCGGGCACGCGTATCGTCGGTCGCATCATTGACCCATCGGCTGGCACAATCGGCGCGCAGATCGGCCTCATCACCTTTACCGCAAATGAGTCTCAGCCCGACGTGGCCGCCCTGACCAATGGCAACTATGTCATCACCTGCACCGACTTCACCGGTGGCGACAACCGCATCGCCTATCGGATCATCGATTCGGCTGGTGCCAACGTGCTTTCTGCCAGCTTTATCTCGGGGACGAGTGGCGACACCTTCAGTGACAGCGAGCCTTCGGTGACCGCGCTCACCGGCGGTGGATTCGTCATCTCCTATACCGATACCGACGTGAATGACACCGATATATCCTTCCGCGTGTTCAATGCTGGCGGGACCGAGATTGGCAGCGGGACAGCAGGCGTCAACTCGGGCAACACCACAAACCTCAGTAACGAG
Organism: Rhizobium sp. Leaf453; assembly: GCF_001425605.1. Lineage (GTDB taxonomy): Bacteria > Pseudomonadota > Alphaproteobacteria > Rhizobiales > Rhizobiaceae > Pararhizobium. Next base: position 251,004 of record NZ_LMRG01000030.1, read on the forward strand.
TCCGTTGTCGCAGGTCTCGCGGATGGCAGCTTCGTGATCGTTCTGGATGCCGATGAAGCCGGCGTCGATCGCATGGAAGTCACCCATGTCAGCGCAACCGGAACCGTGCTGGGCAGCACCAGCTTTTCGGGCGCCGGCACCGACCCCGCTGTGGTTGACATGGGCGATGGACGCTTCGCCGTTACCTGGCAGTCTCTCGACACCACCGGCGGCATACGTATGGAAATCCTCGATACACGCGATTTCGCCAACTCGACTGCTGTCTATAACCCCGAGCCCAACTGGCAGGTTGGCACCATCGGCAATGATACGATCGTTTCCGACGGCAATTCCGATATCGTCCACGGCCATTTGGGAAATGACGATATCACCGACAGCAACAGCTCCGGCCTCAATCAATATTTTGGCGATGCCGGCAATGATATCTTGCGTGTCCTGACACAGATCGACTCCGACAGATGGGATGGTGGCGCCGGCAGCGGCGATACGATCAACTGGGTTTCCGCTGCAATTGCCAGTGGTGCAGTCTTCGATCTTGCCGCTGGAACGGCGAAACTGGGTGCGAATACGGAAGTCATGGTCGGCTTCGAAAATATCGTCGGTAGCACCTTCAACGACATTATGCGTGGCACCAGCGGTGTCAATGTCATGAAAGGCGCGAGCGGTAACGACGTCATTCGCGGCGGGGCCGGTGGCGACGACCTTGACGGTGGGTCGGGGGTCAACACACTCGACTACACCACGTCCACAGCGGGTGTGAAAATCGATATCACTGCCAATACCGCTTCTGGAGGCCATGCCCAGGGTGACGATATCCTCAACTTCCAGAACGTTTACGGCAGTGGTTTCAACGATGTCCTCATCGGCAGCAGTGCGGGCAACATCCTGCGCGGGTATGCCGGTGTCGACACGCTCGAAGGCCGTGGCGGTAACGACAACATCTACGGTCATGAGGGCGACGATGTCCTGCGCGGCGAAGCAGGAAACGACAGTCTTTCGGGGGACGACGGCATTGACAAGCTGAATGGCGGTGCCGGCGCGGACGCTCTGCGCGGCGGCGTCGGAGCCGACCAGTTCATATTCTCGAACGTGTCGGACTCGACGGTTGCCGCGAGCGGTCGCGACACGATCTATGACTTCTCGCGTACCCAGGGCGATCGGATCAATCTCAGCCCGATTGATGCAAATACCGACCTCGTGGGAAATCAGGCCTTTAAATTTATTGGCTCGGCTGCCTTCAATGGGGTCGCCGGCGAATTGAGGTATGGCAATAGCGGCGGCGATACCTTCATTTCAGCCGATATCGACGGCGACGCGGTTGGAGATTTGAGAATTGTTCTCGACCGGGATCTCAAGATGATCAGTGCCGACTTCGTGTTGTGACGGATGGGCTGACTGAAGCGCCGCCTGCGAACTGCTGCGGCGCTGCTATCCCCGAAAAGCCCGGCGGAGAGCCGGGCTTTTCTCTGTGATCGTCAGCGGAGTTGTCCTGTTGAGGACCGTCCCACATCACTCGGACCACGATCGAGCGGAAGCGATATGGTGAAGCCTTTCACAAACCCTCGCCCCCACCACTCCACCTGTGCCATAGTTCCTTTCTCCCCACGAAAGCGATTCCATGCCGCAGATCCAAGACCGTATCGATCCCCTGTTTGACAATGAAGGCGTGAAGAATCCGCTTTCGGTTCTGAAGAGGGTCTACGGATATTCGGCCTTTCGCGGCAAGCAGGCGGCGGTCGTCGATCGGGTCGTCTCGGGTGGCGATGCGGTCGTGCTGTTTCCGACGGGGGCGGGCAAGTCGCTCTGCTTCCAGGTGCCGGCGCTTTGCAGGGATGGTGTCGGCATCGTGGTCTCGCCGCTGATCGCGCTGATGCGCGATCAGGTTGAGGCGCTGAAGCAGCTGGGTGTGCGGGCGGCGGCGCTCAATTCGTCGCTGTCGCGTGAAGAATTTCTCGATGTGCGCCGGGCGATCGCCAATGGCGATCTCGACCTTCTCTATGTGACGCCGGAGCGGATCGTCACGCCGGGCTTCAAGGAGATGATCGGCAATGCCCGGATCGCCTTGTTTGCCATCGATGAAGCCCACTGCGTCTCCCAGTGGGGCCATGATTTCCGGCCGGAATATCGCGAGCTCGGCCATCTCGGCGAGCTTTATCCCGGCGTCCCGCGGTTGGCGCTGACGGCGACCGCCGATCCGCATACCCGAGAGGATATCATTGAAAGGCTCGGCCTGCAGCGGGCGGCGGTCTTCACCACCTCGTTCGACCGGCCCAATATCACCTATGAGATCGTCGAGCGCGACCAGCCGCGCCAGCAGCTGCTACGCTTCCTGTCGCGTCATGAAGGCTCGAGCGGTATCGTCTATTGCCTGTCGCGGGCAAAGGTCGAGGACACCGCCGAATGGCTGAATACGCAGGGTATCCGCGCGCTCGCCTATCATGCCGGCATGGACCGCGCGGTGCGTGACGCCAATCAGGATGCCTTCCTGAAGGAGGAAGACCTCTGCCTGGTCGCCACCGTCGCCTTCGGCATGGGCATCGACAAACCGAACGTGCGCTATGTCGCCCATCTCGATCTGCCGGGCTCGGTCGAGGCCTACTATCAGGAGACCGGCCGCGCCGGGCGCGATGGCCTGCCGTCGGATGTCTGGATGGCCTATGGCATGGCCGATGTCATCCAGCGCGGCCGGATGATCGACGAGAGCGGTTCCGCCGACGATATCAAGCGGGTGGAGCGCGCCAAGCTCAATGCGCTGCTTGGCATCTGCGAAACGCCCCGCTGCCGCCGTCAGGCGATTCTAGCGCATTTCGGCGAGGCCCATCCCGGCGGCTGCGACAATTGCGATACCTGCCTGAAACCGGTCGAAACCTGGGACGGCACGGATGCCGCGATCAAGGCGCTCGCGGCGATCTACCGCACCGGCGAGCGTTTCGGAACCGGCCACCTGATCGATGTGCTGCTCGGCAACGAAACCGAAAAGACCACGCGCTTTGGCCATGCTGACATGCCTGTTTTCGGCGCCGGCAAGGATATTCCCTCGAAAACGTGGCAATCGGTCTATCGCCAGCTGCTCGCTGCCGGCTATGTCAGCGTCGATCATCAAGCGTTCGGCGCGCTCAAGCTGACAGAACAGGCGAGGGGCGTTTTCAAACGCGAACACGAGGTCCGCTTCCGCAAGGACCGCCCGACCACGGGCAAGGCCGCGCGCCACAGCAAAGGCGGCTCACCGGCCGCCAAGGCAGAGCTGCAGGGTGGCGATCAGGACCTTTTCCAACAGTTGCGCGCCTTGCGCGCCGGCCTCGCCAAGGAACTCTCCGTGCCGCCCTATGTCATCTTCCCGGATACGACGCTGATCGCGCTCTCGAAGGAACGGCCGCAGAGCCGCGACGCATTGCTCGGCATTTCCGGCATTGGCCAATCCAAGCTGGAACGGTATGGGGATGCGTTCTTGAAGGTTATTCGGGCGGCGGAGTGACTGCGTTCTGGGACATGGGAACGGGAGGCGGCATGAGCGATCACCATCACGACGATCCGGAGCGCTGGAAACATGACGGCGTCCGCGTCATCAAGGGCGACCAGCTTGACGACAACACGCCGCAGACGCCGGGCATGTATCGGCAGGCCGCGATCACCCACGCCCGCGTGGGTGCGCAGAAGATCTGGGCCGGCACCGTCGCCATCGAGGCCAATGCCAAGACCGGCGTCCATCATCACGGTGCGCTCGAAAGCGTCATCTTCGTCCTGCGCGGCAAGGCACGCATGCGTTGGGGCGAGCGGTTGGAATATGTCGCCGAAGCCGGTCCCGGTGATTTCATCTATGTGCCGCCCTATGTTCCGCACCAGGAAATCAACGCCGACCCGGACAATGTACTGGAATGCGTGCTCGTCCGCTCCGACAACGAGGCAGTCGTCGTCAACATCACCGATGTCGACCCCGTCGAAAAGCCGGAAGAGGTCTATTGGGTAGACCCGATTCACAAGCGGCCGGAATAGTTACATCCGTACCGTCATGCCGCCATCCACCGTCAGCACATGGCCGTTGACGAAGGACGCTGCATCGCTCGCCAGAAACAGCGCAGCGCCGGCGATTTCGTCGGGGCGGCCCCAGCGTTGCACGGGAATGCGCTGGCGCACGAAAGGCATCAGGCCTTCGTCGTTGGCGAGGCTCGCATTGGTTTCGGTTGCAAACCAGCCTGGCGCGATCGCGTTGCTGGTAATACCGAAAGGCCCGTATTCGACGGCCATTGATCGCATCAGGCCGGTCAGTCCCTGTTTCGCGACGGGATAGATCCCGTCTCCGGGCATGGCCACCTGACCGTTGATCGAGGTGACCGAAATCAGCCGTCCGTGTCCGTTCTTCTTCATCAGCGCGGCCGAATCGCGCGACAGGGTCGCGGCCGCAAGCAGGTCCGTGCGGATCAGGTCGAGAATGGCGTCATTGTCGAACTCCGCCAGTGGGCGCCGGTCGCGGGCGCCGACATTGTTGACGAGAATGTCGAGCCGCCCGTGCTTTGCCTCGATATCCGACAACGCGGCGCGCTGGGCATCCCGGTCGGCAATATCGAAGGCGGCGGATTCCGCGCTGCCGCCGGTTGCGCCGATGGCAGCAACGGCATCAGAAAGCGTCGAGGCGGTGCGGCCGGTGATGACGACATGCGCACCTGCATCGGCCAATGCCCGGGCGATCTCCAGCCCAAGGCCGCGCCCACCACCGGTCACCAGCGCGATCCGGCCCTTCAGGGAAAATCTATCGAAAATGCTCATGCTCAAACCCGCCGACTGATCCTGGACCCATCGACACCAAAATGATTGACTCAGTCACCTAATTTTTTAAGAGAGAAACGATCAGCGCCGCTGCTCGTCACTGTGCCGACGGAACCGGGCAGCTCAGGTCGCCTTCCTCGCAGGAGAGATAGGTCTGCAGGTCCTTCACCCTTTCCTGCGTCATGCCATCGAGGCACATGGCGTAGATCATCGGATAGGCCGTGCCTTCCGCGACGCCGGACGATGAAAACGTGCATTCGGCGTCGCGAAATGCGACCCAAGAGCGTTGCGCCGTGACGAGCAGCTTCGTCGTGTCCGCATCGTCTTTCAGCCGCGCCTCGATCTGTTTGTAGAGGTCGTTGAGCTGCTTGTCGGATTTCTTGAACGAGTCGCCGGCGCAGATGTTCATCGTCGCCTGGTCGGAAGCATTGGCGCAATCATCGGCAGCCTGCGCGACTCCGGTTGTGAACAAGGCCAGCGCGGCACATAGAATCACGCGGTTCATGAAATCCTCCCTGATGACAGCAGACATTGAACATTCGTTGATGGGCAGTCTAGGCAATCTCTGGATGTAACGGCAACAAGAAGTTGCTTTGATGACAGGACGTCCGGTGCCTGCGTGTTTTTGAAACATCGCCCGTCGCCTTTAGGCAAGAGCGCTTCCGCATCATATCGCGCCAACGCCGCCTCCTGCCGCTCTCTTTCGCTGTCATCGGGACAGGAATATGTTAGGTCTGCCTGACAACCTGATCCCGAGCCTCGAAAGCGGATATCATGACGACAGCCTTCATCCATCACCTGTCATCCGAACTCGAAGGCCTGAAGGCGGCGGGGCTCTACAAGTCCGAGCGCGTCATCACCTCCAAGCAGGCCGGCGAGATCGAGGTCGCCTCCGGCGCGCGCGTCCTGAACTTCTGCGCCAACAATTATCTGGGTCTCGCCGACAATCAGGAACTCGCAGAAGCCGGCAAGCAGGCGCTGGATCGATACGGCTATGGCATGGCCTCCGTCCGCTTCATCTGCGGCACACAGGAGGAACACAAGCAGCTTGAGGCCCGCATCTCCTCCTTCCTCGGCATGGAAGATACGATCCTCTATTCCTCCTGCTTCGATGCCAATGGCGGACTGTTCGAGACGCTTCTGACCGACGAGGATGCGATCATTTCCGATGCGCTGAACCACGCCTCGATCATCGATGGCGTGCGTCTCTCCAAGGCCAAGCGCTTCCGCTATGCCAACAACGACATGGCGGCGCTGGAAGAAGAACTGAAGAAGGCCGAGGGCTCGCGCTTCAAGCTGATCGCCACCGATGGCGTCTTCTCGATGGATGGCATCATCGCCAATCTGCAGGGCGTGTGCGATCTCGCCGAAAGGTACGGCGCCATGGTCATGGTCGATGACAGCCACGCCGTCGGCTTCGTCGGAAAACATGGCCGCGGCTCGGCCGAATATTGCGGGGTCGAGGGCAGGGTGGACATCATCACCGGCACGCTCGGCAAGGCGCTCGGCGGTGCATCCGGCGGTTATACCTCGGCGAAACGGGAAGTGGTCGACTGGCTGCGGCAGCGCTCGCGCCCCTATCTGTTTTCCAACACGCTCGCCCCGGTTATCGCCGCTGCCTCGCTGAAGGTGTTCGATCTGATCGACAATGGCGACGCCCTGCGCGCCCGGCTCGAAGCCAATGCCGCACTGTTCCGCAGCGAAATGGGCAAGCTCGGCTTCACGCTGGCCGGCGAGGGCCACCCGATCATCCCCGTCATGCTCGGCGATGCCGCGCTGGCGCAGGAGATGGCCGCAAAGATGCTGGAAAAGGGCGTCTACGTCGTCGGCTTCTCCTTCCCCGTCGTCCCCAAGGGCCAGGCCCGCATCCGCACCCAGATGTCGGCCGCCCACAGCGAGGCGGATGTGCGCCGGGCGATTTCGGTGTTCGAGGAGGTCGGGCGGGAGCTGGGTGTGATTTGAGGGGGCAATAAAACCCCTCACCAAGCGCGTCCAGTGATCGGCTTGCGCCTCTCACGGACTTGCTATCCTCTCCCGCAAGGGGAGAGGTAGGGTGCCACAATCACCGTTTCTCATATGAGGCAAGACGGTGCCGCGGGTTTAACTCTCCCCTTGCGGGAGAGGATACGAAGGCCGGGTGAGCGTCAGCGAACCCTTGGCCGAAGTTGGTGAGGGGGTCTGCTCCACAGGCTCGAGTGAGGACACACGAAATGACCAACATGATGAAAGCCCTCGTCAAGGCCAAGCCCGAAGTCGGCCTCTGGATGGAGCATGTGCCGGTTCCGGAGCCCGGTCCCAACGACGTGCTTATCAAGGTGAAGAAATCCGCTATCTGCGGCACCGACGTGCATATCTGGAACTGGGACCAATGGGCGCAGAAGACCATTCCGGTGCCGATGGTGGTCGGTCATGAATTCGTCGGCGAGATCGCCGAGATCGGTTCGGCCGTCACCAAGTACCATGTCGGCGAGCGCGTGTCGGGCGAGGGGCACATCGTCTGCGGCAAGTGCCGCAATTGCCGGGCGGGCAGGGGACATCTCTGCCGCAACACGCTCGGCGTCGGCGTTCACCGCCCGGGCTCGTTCGGCGAATATGTCTGCATCCCCGAATACAATGTCGTCGCCATTCCCGACGAGGTGCCGGATGAGGTCGCGGCCATCTTCGACCCGTTCGGCAATGCCGTGCATACCGCCCTGTCCTTCGACGTCGTCGGCGAGGACGTGCTGGTCACCGGTGCCGGCCCGATCGGCATCATGGGGGCGATGGTCGCCAAGCGCTCCGGCGCCCGCAAGGTCGTCATCACCGATATCAACCCCGTCCGCCTCGCGCTCGCCGAGAAGGTCGGCATCGATTATGTCGTCGATGCCTCGAAGGAAAACCTGTCGGAGGTGATGAAGCGCATCGGCATGACCGAGGGCTTCGATGTCGGGCTGGAAATGTCGGGTGCGGCGCCGGCCTTCCGTGACATGATCGACAAGATGAACAATGGCGGCAAGATCGCCATTCTCGGCATCGCGCCGACGGGCTTCGAGATCGACTGGAACAAGGTCATCTTCAAGATGCTCAATCTGAAGGGCATCTATGGCCGCGAAATGTTCGAGACCTGGTACAAGATGATCGCCTTTGTCCAGGGCGGGCTCGATCTGTCCCCGATCATCACCCACCGCATCGGCATCGACGATTTTCGCGAGGGGTTCGAGGCCATGCGCTCCGGCAATTCCGGCAAGGTGGTGATGGACTGGTAGCCGCTTGAAATCCCTCGCGACTGTGTGATCTGTTACGGATGAAACGCGTGGGGAAGGTGCATGGCCTATATCGGAAGCTGTCATTGCGGCGGCATCGTCTTCGAGGTCGATAGCGAGATCACCGAGGTGATCGACTGCAATTGCTCGATGTGCCGGCGGCGCGGCGGGTTGATCGCCTTTGTGCCGAGCGAGATGGTGACGTTGCGTACACCGGAATCGGCTGTCTCCACCTACCAGTTCCACAAGTATGTCATCCAGCATCATTTCTGCGCCGTCTGCGGCATCGCGCCCTATGGAGAGGGAGACGGAATGGATGGCCCGATCGCGGCCATCAATGTACGCTGCCTTCCCGATGTCGATCTGGATTCGCTTGTCGTTATCAAGGTGGACGGCAAACAGTTCTGAGGGAAATACTTTCCAAATCGGCGTCTTTTGGCTGAAATTGGTTGTTCACGGAAGATCTCGAAGCCCGCGAGCCCTTGTCTTTTGTCCAGTCATTCCTACATTTCCGCCATGGGAACTGAATCTTTGAAACCGACAGGGTGATTCAGTCTTTTTTGCCGTTTTGAACGGTTTTTCGCCGGAAATGCTTGACGGGACCGAAAATTGTGGGAATCACCATTTCTGGCACAAAGGGTGAAATGGGTACGGCGGATACGACCATCATGAGAATGATGTCCGAATGGCGCTGCTGTCGCAGCCGGCCAATGGAACCGCGGTGACTATCGTGGTTAATCAGGAATTAAATATCATCCCTTTACGTCAGGGGTAATGATTCGCGGTGGGAGCGTCTGACGCTCTCGGGCCTGGATAAGGTCTGCACCGCTCATACGTTGAATGCTGTCCAGGAAAGCGACGATTTAAATGGCAACAAAAGTCAAAGAGAACGAAGAAGCAGAAGGCGAACGCGAAGGCGCACCCGATGGACCGCTTCTCGACCTCTCGGATGACGCTGTCAAGAAGATGATCAAGGCCGCCAAGAAGCGTGGCTATGTGACCATGGACGAGCTGAACTCCGTCCTGCCTTCCGAGGAAGTGACGTCCGAGCAGATCGAAGATACGATGGCAATGCTGTCCGACATGGGCATCAATGTCGTCGAGGACGAGGAAACGGACGAGGGGGCTGCGGCTTCCGAGGACGAAGACGGCGATTCCGACGGGGACAGCGAAGGCGGCGAACTTGCGCCGTCAAGCGGCACGGCGCTGGCAACCGCCAAGAAGAAAGAACCGACCGATCGTACCGACGATCCGGTGCGCATGTACCTGCGCGAAATGGGCTCGGTCGAGCTTCTGTCGCGCGAGGGCGAAATCGCCATTGCCAAGCGCATCGAAGCCGGCCGCGAAACGATGATCGCCGGTCTCTGTGAGAGCCCGTTGACGTTCCAGGCCATCATCATCTGGCGTGACGAACTCAACGAAGGCAACACGCTGTTGCGCGAGATCATCGATCTCGAAACCACCTATTCCGGTCCCGAGGCCAAGGCTGCGCCGCAGTTCCAGAGCCCGGAAAAGATCGAGGCCGACCGTAAGGCGGCGGAAGAAAAGGAAAAGAACCGCCGGCCGCGTGGCGGTGGCGACGACGACATCACCAATGTCGGCGGCGAAGGCCTGCCTCCGGAAGAGGAGGAAGAGGACGACGACGAGTCGAACCTGTCCCTTGCGGCCATGGAAGCCGAACTGCGCCCGCAGGTCATGGAAACGCTCGACATCATCGCCGAGACCTACAAGAAGCTGCGCAAGCTGCAGGATCAGCAGGTGGAAGCCCGCCTGCAGGCAACCGGCACGTTGTCTCCCGCCCAGGAGCGCCGCTACAAGGAACTGAAGGACGAGCTGATCACGGCCGTGAAGTCGCTGTCGCTCAACCAGAACCGCGTCGATAGCCTTGTCGAGCAGCTCTACGACATCTCCAAGCGCCTGATGCAGAACGAAGGCCGTCTGCTGCGCCTGGCCGAGTCCTATGGCGTCAAGCGCGACTCGTTCCTGGAGCAGTATTCCGGCGCGGAGCTCGATCCGAACTGGATGAAGTCTATCTCCAACCTGGCCGCCAAGGGCTGGAAGGAATTCGCCAAGAACGAAGGCACGATGATCCGCAACATTCGCGGCGAGATCCAGAATCTTGCCACCGAAACCGGTATCTCGATCTTCGAATTCCGCCGTATCGTATCCATGGTGCAGAAGGGCGAGCGCGAAGCCCGCATCGCCAAGAAGGAAATGGTCGAAGCGAACCTTCGCCTCGTCATCTCGATTGCCAAGAAGTACACCAATCGCGGCCTGCAGTTCCTCGATCTCATCCAGGAAGGCAATATCGGCCTGATGAAGGCGGTCGACAAGTTCGAGTACCGTCGTGGCTACAAGTTCTCGACCTATGCCACATGGTGGATCCGGCAGGCGATCACCCGTTCGATCGCCGACCAGGCCCGCACGATCCGTATTCCGGTGCATATGATCGAAACGATCAACAAGATCGTTCGTACATCGCGCCAGATGCTGCACGAGATCGGCCGCGAGCCGACGCCGGAAGAACTGGCCGAAAAGCTCGCCATGCCGCTCGAGAAGGTCCGCAAGGTCCTGAAGATTGCCAAGGAACCGATCTCGCTCGAAACCCCGGTGGGTGACGAAGAGGATTCGCATCTCGGTGATTTCATCGAGGACAAGAACGCGCTGCTGCCGATCGACGCCGCCATCCAGGCGAACCTGCGCGAAACGACGACTCGCGTTCTCGCATCGCTCACGCCGCGTGAAGAACGTGTGCTCCGCATGCGCTTCGGCATCGGCATGAACACCGACCACACGCTCGAAGAAGTCGGCCAACAGTTCTCGGTCACCCGCGAACGTATCCGCCAGATCGAAGCCAAGGCGCTGCGCAAGCTGAAGCACCCGAGCCGCAGCCGCAAGCTGCGCTCGTTCCTCGACAGCTGACGTGCTGCTTGAAGGGATGAAATATCGGAACCCGGTCAGCGGACGCTGGCCGGGTTTTTCGTTTAAAGCGTGACTTTTATATAAACCTTGTTGGCATCTTTCAAAGCGTCTCCGATTACCTTGGCCCTGTCTTGATAACTGCCAGTCCTTGAACTCGGATGGCAGACTTCAGTAGCCTTCACGCCATGGCGCCGGCAGGCGGCCATGGCGGCTGTGCCCAATGCAATTACTTTTCGGTTCTCGATTTCATGGCGCGTAACATGCTCGAATGAATAATCAACATACCGTTGCGGTATCCCCTCTGAGCGTGTTGTCGGCAGGAGATGAAATGCCTGCGTCACGTAGATATCCGGACGAGATAAGCCAGCATACTCTAACGCAAGGTCCATCACCTGATTGAAGGGGATGCCGGGAAGATAGCCAAGCTTAGCCAGAATTTGCCGATGTTGTAAAACAGACGGTGCATCCAACCAGTTATAGGCAACTAAAACAGGTCCCGTTTTCGAGTTTGATATGGTTTGATAGGGACTGATCCAATTGTCTCCATCGAAGCCAACATCGGCCAACGTTTTATAACCAGGCAATGATAGCTGCCGGCGACGTTGCAAAAGCTCTGCGAATTTCATTTGCTCCTCCCTTTGTTTCAAGAAAGGTGGCGTGGCAGTTTTTACGCGTCAATATCCTTTAATGCGTAGAAATTGCTTTCCGTTGCCCTGTTGGAAGGACCTGGATCGGCATGAACACCGACCACACGCTCGAAGAAGTCGGCCAGCAGTTCTCGGTCACCCGCGAACGTATCCGCCAGATCGAAGCCAAGGCGCTGCGCAAGCTGAAGCACCCGAGCCGCTCGCGCAAGCTGCGGAGCTTCCTCGACAGCTAATTGGCTGCTTGAGATATCGGAGACCGGTCAGTGAAAGCTGGCCGGTGTAGCCTACCGACAAACTCGGAGGCCGGTTGTTTGACGAGAGCCAACCCTCACACTCCGTCATCCTCGCCCTCGTGGCGGGAATCCAGCGACCCGACGTCCGTCGGGTCAAAAGACTCTTTCAGCCCAATGACTTGGGCTGAATGGATTCCCGTGACAAGCACGGGAAAGAGGGAGGGGATGGTAGCCCGGAACCTCCCAAGCAACCTTCGAATCCTCCAGAACAAGACGTTTCAGTAGTCCGGCGCGTTCGTTTAAAGCTGGCCGGGTTTTCCTCGATCGCCTTTCGGCTGCGATCTTTTCGGGCAGCGCATCTTGGGCAAGGCCTTATTGCACCCCATGTCATCCCTGTTGCCTTCGAACAAGGATGCCTGATGCCCAATAAGCCCATCAAAATCCCCGGTCCCGATCATCCGATTACCGTCACCGCAAGTGATGCACGCATCGTCATCCTGCTCAACGGCCGGACCATTGCCGATAGCCGTAATGTCCTGACTCTGCGTGAGGCTTCCTGTCCGCCTGTGCACTATATCCCGCGTTCGGATGTCGATATGGCGGCGCTGAAGCGCAGCGACCACATGACCTATTGTGCCCCTACAAGGGAGAAGCCTCTTATTTCAGCGTGCCAGCAGGAGGTCCGCGCCTTGCCGATGCGATCTGGTCCTGAAGTGCACCCCGTTTCACCGGACATGTCGGCTAGTTTGATTTAGCCCTGATGAACTGCCGAGGGGAAGCCATCTTGAGCGCGGAATGAGGATGGATTTCGTTGTAGG
>NZ_LMRG01000031.1 GCF_001425605.1 Rhizobium sp. Leaf453
TTCAACGTGTCGATACTCGTTAGACATAAGCCTGTCCTCAAGCCTGTGCTTGAGCCTTTCTGCTTATGCCGACTGTCCGGTCGAAATGGGGGGCAGTTCACTGGCCAAAGGCTAAGTGTTAGATTTTGTTGGTGAGGGGATCTCGACCGCGCACGAAAATCCCCACACCAAAAACCCGTGCCACACTCCTCTCGTCCCGTCACGGATACACCGGTTTGCGTTGCCGGCGAGGCGGGGCCGGTGCCCGGGTGGTCTGACGGAACGCGCGTCAGATATCCGGGGCCGCGTGAAAGGCGGTTCTCCTCCGGTTCGCAAATGAACCGGGCGTGCCGGGTAGCCACGCCACGGGCGGCTCACGCCGCCGGACGGTTCTGCCGTCCAAGGGTCCAGGGCTGAACCCCGCCTCATTGAAAGGCCCTGCGGATAAGCAGCGGGCCGGGGCATTGGAGGCCTCTCCGTCAAACGAGAGGCGCAGAAGAACCTGAGAAGCGCGGCAAAAGACATCGAAACGGGGCACGGCGTGCGCCATATTACTATTCTATCTGAGGCATATGTCGTGCCCCGGCCGGATTGCTCTTTGAAAACCACGGCGATTTTTCGCGCGTGGGCGAACGACGTTGCGACAGTCTTCCCGTCCTTGTGCGGAAGAAAGTACCGGGAAGACGACCGCCCTGAAAGAGTGATGGAAAAAACCGGCCGACCTGTTATGAACCTCGGCTGCGTCTGTCGCAGCGCCCCGGAACAGGAGGCAATCATGTCACGCAAGACCTTCCACGACGTGAGCTTTTGAGGTTACGTCCAAGCGACGCAAATCCTATCCATCCGAAACCAGAGTGAAGACTGGCACCCGCTTCGTCCACGGCGATGTGGAACTGATCGAAAAACTCGGCCGCAACGATCCCTGCCCCTGCAAGTCGCGGAGGCGATTTCAAGAATTGCTGCCTCAGCCTTGGCCGCTATGATGGCATTGAACGCGACCACTACTTCTAGGGAGCGGGACTGAAATGTGCAGCCGCTGGAATTCAATTCGGCGGCTGCATGGTCTCCAGTCATCAAAACGTGATCGGCACGCCAGAAACGATGCCTGCCGCAAAACGTTGTATGCGACAGTCAACTAAAGGATTGAACACGAAATTGCGACAGAGCGTCGTGAAAACGTGCGTTGCTCCTTACGGCGAACTCGTCAATAACATGACATACATTTGGCCCCGCCGGGCCGCCAACATCGGATGTCTGTTTGAACCTTGTTTCCTCACGATCGCGCAAAAGACTGCATCTGCTGACCGGCGCCTGCCTCGGGTTCTTCTTGCTCACCCATTTCTCCAATCACGCGCTCGGTCTCGTGTCGGTCGATGCGATGGAGGAGATGCGCTGGTGGTTCAATCTGATCTGGCGTAACTGGATCGGCACGGTGCTGCTTTACGGTTCGCTTCTCGTGCATTTCATCCTGGCGCTTGAAAGCCTCTATCGGCGCCAGACGCTGCGGATGCCGATGCGGGAAGCCCTGAAGATCATCTTCGGCCTGTCCTTCCCCTTCCTGCTGATCGCCCATGTCACCAACACGCGGATCGAATGGATGCTGACCGGTTACGGAGACGGCTATTACCAGGTGCTGCCGCGCCTCTGGGCCAATCCCGTCAATGCCAGCCTGCAGTCGCTCGCGCTCATTCTCGCCTGGTCGCATGGCTGTCTCGGCGCCTGGTTCTGGATGCGCGGACGCGACTGGTATCCCCGCTATTTCCTGTGGTTCTATTCCTTCGCCGTCATGGTGCCGCTGCTGGCTTTGCTCGGCTTTGCCGTCGGCGCGCGGTCATTGGAAGTCGGATTGCCATCCGACGCATGGTTCATGCCGGTGCGAACCGCGCCCGAAATTCTCGGGCAGATCCGGCTCTCCATTCTCGCCACGCTGCTCGCCGCCATCGGCGGAACCCTGATCGCCCGCGCCATTCCCACAGGCGGCAAGATCAGGATCACCTATCCCGACCGGGCGATTTCCGTCGCCAAGGGCTTCAGCGTGCTGGAGGCGAGCCGCGCCGCAGGCATTCCGCACCTGTCGATCTGCGGCGGGCGCGGGCGCTGCTCGACGTGCCGCGTTCGCGTGACCGAAGGGCTGGACCGGCAACCACCGGCGACGGAAGCCGAACGCGCCACGCTCATCCGTATCCGTGCACCCGACAATGTCCGCCTCGCCTGCCAGCTGCGCCCCAATCACAGCCTGTCGATCTCGCCCATCCTCGGGGCCGACAATGTCGGCGTGAAGATCCAGCCGACGGAGCAGGAAGCCGCCGGCCGCGAACGCCGCATCGCTGTCCTGTTCTGCGATCTCCGCGACTTCACCCTGCTCGCCCAGCAGAAGCTTCCGTTCGACACCGTCTTCCTGCTTAACCGCTATTTCGAGACCATCGGCGAGGCCGTTGAAAGCTCGGGCGGCGTCATCGACAAGTTCATTGGCGACGGCGCACTGGCGATCTTCGGACTGAGCAACGGTATCGAGGAAGCCTGTGAGCAGGCGCTGATGGCAACCGCCCGCATCGCCAAGGGCGTCGAGGTGCTGAACCGCAATTTCATGAGTGAACTCGACCGGCCCTTGCGCATCGCCATGGGCATGCATGCCGGATCCGCGATCATCGGCCAGATCGGCTACGGCCGCGCATCGTCGCTGACCGCCGTCGGCGACACCATCAATGCCGCCAGTCGGCTCGAAGGCTTCGCCAAGGAATATGACGCGCAACTCGCCGTGTCCGCCGATGTCGTCCGCTATGCCGGCCTCACGGTGGACAATCGCGAAAGCTACAACATCTCGATCCGGGGCCGCGCCGGTACATTGGAAACATTGATCGTGCAAAGAGCGGTGGAGATCGAAGCGATGATCGAGGCGGTCAAGCAAGCGCCAGATACGCCGACCTGACGTTGCGTCAGACCGCGTCGACGCCGCCTTCTCGGATCTCGAGACCATGAACGAACAACTGCTCGAGAAACCGGGCGGCATCCTCGAAACGCCCCTCGCCGGACCGTTCCTCGCCCAGCACGCCACGGACCTGGACATCGAAATCGGCATAGTGCTGCGTCGTCGACCAGATGGCGAAGATCAGGTGATAGGGATCGCATTTGGCGATCTTGCCGGCCTTCGCCCAGGAGCGGATCACCTCCGCCTTCTCATCGACCAGCTCCTTCAGCGGCCCCTTCAACTCGTCCTCGATATGGGGCGCGCCCTGCAGAATCTCGTTGGCGAACAGCCGGCTCTCGCGCGGGAAATCGCGGGCCATTTCAAGCTTGCGGCGGATATAGCTGCGGATTTCCGAAACCGGGTTCCCCTCGGCATCGAACTCCCGAAGAGGATCGAGCCAATTGTAGAGCACCCGGTCGATCAGCGCCCGGTGCATGGCGTCCTTGGTGCGGAAGTAATAGAGCAGGTTGGGCTTCGACATGCCCGCCACTTCGGCGATCTGGTCGATGGTACTGCCACGAAAACCATGGGTGGCGAACACATCGAGCGCCGCCTCCAGAATAAGTTCTTCCTTCTCCTCCTGGATACGGGTACGCCTCTGTGTCCTGGCTGCCCTCGGAAGTACCATCTTTCCCCCTGTCTTCTCACCACCGCCGCGAAAATTGCGGCCCGAAAACATCCGAAAAACGCATGTTTCAAAAATTCGGAGGGCACGGACGTTTTTTCTGTTTTTCGTCTTGAGTGCCGCAACGGAAGTTGTAATGTTTTACCAACCGGTCAAATTATCAGTCAGTTCATCATCAAACGCAACGGCTGATCGCAGGGCAATCGAAAAAACCAGATGGCCCCGATTTGACCACGGGAACAACGGGATGTGCCTCAAGGTGCTACCTGCAAAAACATGAGGAGAACCGCCATGGCAGCTGCACCGGGCGAGAACATGCGCGTCAATGCGGACCGTCTGTGGGATATGCTCATGGACATGGCGAAGATCGGCCCCGGCATTGCCGGCGGCAACAACCGCCAGACGCTGACCGACGAAGACGGCGAAGGCCGCCACCTTTTCCAGAAGTGGTGCACGGACGCCGGCCTGACCATGGGCGTCGACAAGATGGGGACGATGTTTGCCACCCGCCCCGGCACCGATCCCGATGCGCTGCCCGTCTATGTCGGCTCCCACCTCGACACCCAGCCGACCGGAGGCAAATATGACGGTGTGCTCGGCGTGCTTGCGGCCCTCGAAGTCGTGAGCACCATGAACGACCTCGGCATCCAGACCAAACATCCGATCGTCGTCACCAACTGGGCAAACGAGGAAGGCGCGCGCTTTGCACCGGCCATGCTGGCGTCGGGCGTCTTTGCCGGCGTGCACACGCTCGATTATGCCTATGGCCGCAAGGACCCTGAGGGCAAGACCTATGGCGACGAGTTGAAGCGCATCGGCTGGCTCGGTGAGGAAGAAGTCGGCGCTCGCAAGATGCATGCCTATTTCGAATATCATATCGAGCAAGGCCCGATCCTCGAGGCAGAGGAAAAGCAGATCGGTGTGGTGACGCACTGTCAGGGCCTGTGGTGGCTGGAATTCACGCTGACCGGCCGGGAAGCCCATACCGGCTCGACACCGATGAACCTGCGCGTCAATGCCGGCCTTGCCATGTCGCGCATCATCGAGATGGTGCAGGATGTCGCCATGGCCGAACAGCCGGGCGCCGTTGGCGGCGTCGGCCAGGTGTTCTTCTCGCCCAACTCGCGCAACGTGCTGCCGGGCAAGGTGGTCTTCACCGTCGATATCCGCTCCCCCGACAAGGAGAAGCTCGACAGGATGCGGGCGAAGATCGAGGCCGAAGCGCCGAAGATCACGGAGGCGCTCGGTGTCGGCTGCTCGATCGAGGCCATCGGCCATTTCGCGCCGGTGACCTTCGACCCGACCCTGGTGACCGCCGTCCGCACCGCCGCCGAAAGGCTCGGCTACAGCCACATGAACATCATTTCCGGCGCCGGCCATGATGCCTGCTGGGCC
This sequence comes from Rhizobium sp. Leaf453, assembly GCF_001425605.1. Classification (GTDB taxonomy): domain Bacteria; phylum Pseudomonadota; class Alphaproteobacteria; order Rhizobiales; family Rhizobiaceae; genus Pararhizobium. Next base: position 4,968 of record NZ_LMRG01000031.1, read on the forward strand.
GCCAAGGTGGCGCCGGCAACCATGGTCATGTGCCCCTGCGTCGGCGGCCTCAGCCACAACGAAGCCGAGGACATTTCGAAGGAATGGGCATCGGCCGGCTGCGATGTGTTGTTCCATGCAGTTGTCGAGACGGCGGGGATCGTGGAGTAAGCCCATGAACATCGCCGCAGACTTCGGGAAGCATCGAGAGAACGACGAGCGGCAATTGAGGATCGATCTCGCCGCGGCCTTCCGGCTCGCCGTCCGCTTCGGCTGGCATGAGGCGGTCGCCAATCATTTCAGCGCCGCCGTCTCGCCCGATGGCAAACAATTCTTGGTCAACCCGCGCTGGCGTCATTTCTCGACGATTAGGGCGAGCGAACTGCTGCTGCTGGATGCCGACGACACGAAAACAATGAACCGGGCAGATGCGCCCGATCCCTCCGCATGGTCGATCCATTCGGCCATCCACCGCAATATCCCCCATGCCCGGGTGGCCCTGCATCTCCACCCACCCTATTCGACGGCGCTGGCCGGTTTGAAAGACCCGTCGATCAAGCCGATCGACCAGAACACCGCCCGCTTCTACAATCGCATGGCAATCGACCTGTCCTTCGGCGGCATTGCGACCGAAGGCTCCGAGGGCGAGCGCATCGCCGCCACGATCGGCAATCATTCGACCGTCATGATGGGCAATCACGGCGTCACCGTCGTCGCCCCCACCGTCGCCGAAGCCTTCGACACCATGTACTACCTCGAACGCGCCGCCCAGACGATGGTGCTCGCCTATTCCACCGGCCAGCCGCTCTCCGTCATGTCCGACGACATCGCCGAACAGACCGCCGCCGAATGGGACGCCTACAAGGGTGCGAGCTTTGCCCATTTCGAGGAAATGAAACGCATTCTCGACCGCGAGGACCCGAGCTATGCGGAGTGATACGGGACGGGAAAATTCAAAGGTCAGCCTTGAGCCAAATGCCGGGAACGCAGTGGGCTCTCGTACCATCAGCCTCTGGACAACCACCTGACACAAGCACCGTGCACCAGAACGGAGTTTTCCAAAAGGACATAAAGCACTGAAATCCAAATTATAACCGGTTCAATCAGGAGAATGGCATGTCGGACGGCAACAAGACGATCACCTTTACCTTCTCCGGCCCCAAGGCGGCCGAGGCAGCAGAGGTTCTCTGGGTTCAATATCTCGACGGCGGCCTCGATCAGTAAATCGAGAGCCGGTTTCAAGTCCAGGGGATCGGCGACACGACATATACCAATGACGACAACACCCGGACTATCACGATTTCGACCAAGTAATCAGGGAACAGCACCATGCCCAGCACAGTCATCAAGAACGGAACCATCGTCACCGCCGACCTGACCTACAAGGCGGATGTCAAGGTGGATGGGGGCAAGATCGTCGAGATCGGGCCGAGCCTTTCCGGCGACGAGACGCTGGATGCGACGGGGTGCTATGTGATGCCGGGCGGCATCGATCCACATACCCATCTCGAAATGCCGTTCATGGGCACCTATTCCTCCGACGATTTCGAGAGCGGCACTCGGGCGGCACTGTCCGGCGGCACGACCATGGTCGTCGATTTCGCCCTGCCCGCGCCCGGCCAGTCGCTGCTCGAGGCGCTGACCATGTGGGACAACAAGACATCGCGCGCGACCTGCGACTTCTCCTTCCACATGGCGATCACCTGGTGGGGCGAGCAGGTGTTCAACGAGATGCAGACCATCGTTGAGGACAAGGGCATCAACTCGTTCAAGCACTTCATGGCCTACAAGGGCGCGCTGATGGTGGATGACGACGAGATGTTTCATTCGTTCCAGCGCTGCGCCGAACTTGGCGCGCTGCCGATGGTGCATGCCGAAAACGGCGATATCGTCGCGCAGATGCAGGCAAAGCTGCTGGCCGAAGGCAATAACGGCCCCGAAGCCCATGCCTATTCCCGCCCGGCCGCCGTCGAAGGCGAGGCCACCAACCGCGCTATCATCATCGCCGACATGGCGGGCGCGCCGCTTTACGTGGTGCACACCTCCTGCGAACAGGCGCACGAAGCCATCCGCCGCGCCCGCCAGAACGGCATGCGGGTTTATGGCGAGCCGCTGATCCAGCACCTGACGCTCGACGAGACCGAATATGCCAACCCGGACTGGGACCATGCCGCCCGCCGCGTCATGTCGCCGCCCTTCCGCAACAAGCAGCATCAGGACAGTCTCTGGGCCGGGCTGGCAGCCGGTTCGCTGCAGGTGGTGGCGACCGATCACTGCGCCTTCACGACGGCACAAAAACGCTTCGGCGTCGGCGATTTCACCAAGATCCCGAATGGCACCGGCGGGCTTGAGGATCGCATGCCGATGCTCTGGACGCATGGCGTCGCCACCGGCCGCATCACCATGAACGAGTTCGTGGCCGTCACCTCGACCAATATCGCAAAGATCCTCAACATGTATCCGAAGAAGGGCGCAATCCTTGTCGGCGCCGATGCTGACCTCGTGGTCTGGGATCCCAAGCGCTCCAAGACGATCTCGGCATCCTCGCAGCAATCGGCGATCGACTACAACGTCTTCGAGGGCAAGCAGGTCACCGGCCTGCCGCGCTACACGCTGACCGCCGGCATCGTCGCCATCGAGGAATCGACGATCAAGACCCGCGAGGGCCAGGGCAAGTTCATCAAGCGCGAGCCCTTCGCCGCCGTCAACAAGGCGCTCTCGACCTGGAAGGAAATCACCGCGCCGCGCAAGGTCCAGCGCACCGGCATTCCGGCAAGCGGGGTGTGATGACGTCAGGTTTTCCGACAGTTGGTAAAACCGTGCTGGCATATCTGGCTGCCGCGCTGGCAGGCATGTGTGTCGGCATCGGGCTTGTCGCTGTCTTTGACCAGTTGATGGGAGCCGGGACACCAAACCCGAGCGATCACGGGATTGGTGGCTTGATAGGGGCTTTGGCGGCATCCGGCCTGATCGGGTTGATCGCGTATTTTCCGCTGGCGCTCTGGTCTGTCATATCGACCATTGCGAAAATGCGGATGTCTTTGTCTGTAGCCTGTTTTGTCGGGGTCGTGGCGCCGACCCTGTCATTCCTGACGATCGGCTGGCTGGTGGGGAAGAGCGGGCCAACCCACGTGTTCGACGTGACAAAATTCGACGCCGCCATCTCGGTGGCAGGCGTCATTGCCGGAGCAGTGTTCTGGCGGATTGCGTGGATGCAGACGACCAGTCTGGATCAACAACCCTTGAACAGGAATTAGGCGGGACAATGGAGTTCATTGCCAGAATCACAGTCGTCGCGACTGCCCTGTCCATCACCGCAGGGTATGCATTTGCCCAGGAAAAATTCCTTGATGGCGCCTATGGCAACACGGACGGCTGCGCCTATGCCAACAGCAACGGCCCCCTCGTTTCGGAGGACGTTTTCCTGCTGACGGACGAGGCGGTGATGTCGGCAGCCACCTATTGCGGCTTCAAGGGTCCCCTGAGCAGGAAAGGCGATTCCTTTGCCTCGGCGGTCACCTGCGCGGAGGAAGGCGATGGCGGCGAGATGGACACGAAGCTGGAAATCCAGCGTGCCGGCAAGGACTATGTGATCGTGTTCGAGGACGGGATGCGTTGGGGGCCGTTGAAGAAATGCAAGTGAATTGCACACTGCCTCTAACGCGACTCTGTCTGTTGCCGGCGGAAGGTGAAGCGTGAACGCAGCATCAGAATTCCTCGCCAGATTCATTATCGCTCATTGTGCGGCCGGGGTTGCTGGCGCTGTTTTCTATGTGATTGCACTGTCGTTGCTGAAACCTGAGTTCGCCATGCTTATGGCCTTGGCTTTCCCCTTCTTCATTGGCATCACCGCCGCAATCGTCGCGGTTACTCTTCCCTTCAGCCTTGTTATGTCCGTTGTTCTTTTGAAACTCGACTGTAAGAACAAGTGGATATGGATCAGCATCGGAGCTCTTTTCCCGGCGCTTTTCTTTGTGACAGTAGAGATATTGCCGACATTGCAGCACACTTCCGGACCAACTCGGTTTCCGGCTCCAGCACTCGCTGAAAGGCTGAAAACTCCGTTGACCGCAGGAATATTCATGGCACCGGCTGGTATGTTTAGCGGATGGATCCTTTGGAGAATGATCGCCCGTCCACAGGCAATGGTGGCTAAAGATATGGCGGAGAACGCATAATGTTCCACTCAGGAAAGCCGGTCGTGATCCGGTCAGCCCCCTCTTGCCGTCGTCAAACGGCCGACCTGAAGCTGGTGACTAACCGCAACGCGATCCCTTTAAGACGGCACCAGCGCTTCCAGTTCCGGCATCAGGACGACGCTTTCCTGTTCGTTCGGGTCGGTGCGGGCGATCACGGCCGAGGCCGGCTGGTCCGACAGGTTGGCCGGAAGATGCGGTACGCCAGCCGGGATGTAGAACATTTCGCCCGCCTTCACGATGACATGGTTTTCCAGCTGGTCGCCGTACCAGGTGTGTGCCTCGCCCGACAGCATGTAGATCGCCGTCTCATGGGTTTCGTGCTTGTGGGCCTTCGCGCGGCCGCCGGGCGGGATGGTCAGAAGATGCATGCAGATGGCCGACGAGCCGACGGCTTCGGCGGAAATACCCTCGAAATAGCTGAACCCCTGCTTGCCGTCATAAGTCTGGCCGGGACGGACGATCCGGCAGGTCGGTTTCGATGATTGCAACATATCCACATCTCCGGGCTCATTGTTCAATATCTCAATCGGAAAATTTGACGTACGACTATCAGGAACACCAGACAAAAAGACGTCAACCAGGCATTCAGGGCGGAGCATACAAGACCTTATGACAACAACACCTGCATCCGTCGTTTCGGCGCGTGATCTCGGCCTCACTTTCCAGACCAATGATGGTCCCGTCAATGCGCTAACGGGCGTCAATCTGGATGTGCGCAAGGGCGATTTCGTTTCCTTCATCGGGCCTTCCGGCTGTGGCAAGACAACCTTCCTGCGCGTCATCGCCGATCTCGAACAAGCGACGGCCGGCTCGATCACCGTCAACGGCGTCACGCCGCACGAGGCGCGGCAGAACAGATCCTACGGTTATGTCTTCCAGGCGGCAGCCCTCTATCCCTGGCGCACAATCGAGAAGAACATCGCCCTGCCGCTCGAAATCATGGGCTACAGCGCGGCCGAACAGAAGGAACGGATCGACCGGACGCTCGACCTCGTCAATCTCACTGGCTTCGGCAAGAAATTCCCCTGGCAGCTGTCCGGCGGCATGCAGCAGCGTGCCTCGATCGCCCGTGCACTCGCCTTCGACGCTGATCTTCTCTTGATGGACGAGCCGTTCGGTGCGCTGGATGAGATCGTTCGCGACCATCTGAACGAGCAATTGCTGAAGCTTTGGGAGCGGACCAACAAGACGATCTGCTTCGTCACCCATTCGATCCCGGAAGCGGTCTATCTCTCGACCAAGATCGTCGTCATGAGCCCCCGCCCCGGCCGCGTCACCGACGTCATCGAATCCACCCTGCCGCGCGAGCGCCCGCTCGACATCCGCGAAACGCCGGAATTCCTGGAGATCGCCAGCCGGGTGCGCGAGGGACTGAGAGCGGGGCATAGCTATGATGAGTAGACCACGCACGCCTGGGGATACCCCCCTCTGTCAGTTCGTGACATCTCCCCCTCAAGGGGGGAGATCATTCATTTCCCTTGACGCTTCCGTAATGGGCGCACGAGCCGTGCGGTCAATCTCCCTCCTTGAGGGGGAGATGTCCCGGAGGGACAGAGGGGGGTGTAGCGACACGACGAGGTGCCTGCCATGAACCTCTCCTTCATCCTCTGGCTCGCGGCCTCCATGGCCATTTTCCTCAGCGCGGCGACGGCGTCGCGGTACTATGTCTCGACCAACAATATCCTGCTGCTCGTCTTCTCCCTGTTCCTCTACTGCGTCGGCAACCTAATGATGGTGCGGCTGATGCGGGAAGGCGGGTTGGGGCTGGCGATTTCGGCATCCGCCATCGTTCAACTGGTTCTGGTCAATGTCATCGCCTTCGTCGTCTTCGGCGAGCGGCTGACGTTGACGCAGATGGCGGGCGTCGCGCTGGGCATCGTGGCGATGGGCCTGATGATGCTGCCGGCGAGCGGGAGGGTCTAACCATGGAGAAACCGGGTTTCTTCAAGGACAGGATCATGCCGGTCGCGGTGATCGTCGCCGCACTGGTGGTCATCTGGTACATCGCCGCCGTCTTCCTCAACGCGCCGTTCGAACGCGACACCGCCGCTCGCGCCGGAACGCCGATCACCTTCTCGGAAATCTTGCCGAAGACGATGTTCCAGGAGCGGCCGGTTCTTCCCGCGCCGCATCAGGTCATCGCGGAAATCTGGGACACGACGTTCAACAAGGCGGTCACTTCCAAGCGCAGCCTCGTCTACCACGCCTGGATCACGCTGTCGGCGACCCTCGTCGGCTTCGGCATCGGCACCGTACTCGGCATCCTGCTTGCCATCGGCATTGTCCATAACCGCGCCATGGACCGCTCGCTGATGCCCTGGGTCATCGCCAGCCAGACCATCCCCATCCTCGCTATTGCGCCGATGATCATCGTGGTGCTGAATGCGGTCGGCATATCCGGCCTGCTGCCGAAGGCGTTGATCTCGACCTATCTCAGCTTCTTCCCCATCGTCGTCGGCATGGTGAAGGGGCTGCGCAGCCCGGAAACCATCCAGCTCGATCTGATGCATACCTATTACGCCAGTGCGTCGCAGACGTTCTGGAAGCTGCGCTGGCCGTCGTCCATGCCCTATCTCTTCACGTCGCTGAAGGTCGCCATCGCCATCTCGCTGGTCGGCGCCATCGTCGGTGAATTGCCGACGGGGGCTGTGGCGGGGCTCGGCGCCCGTTTGCTCGCCGGCTCCTATTACGGCCAGACGGTGCAGATCTGGTCGGCGCTGTTCATGGCGGCGGCGCTGGCGGCAACACTTGTCATCATCGTCGGCCTCGCCCATACGGCCGTCCTCAAGCGCATGGGGATGAAGCCATGAACACAAGCCTTGTTTTCGGCGCTATCGCGTTCTGGCTCGTGGCTTGGGCCATCAATGAATGGCTCGTGCGCCAGACATTCCGTGACCGGCTGGCAAACCGCGCGGTGCGACTTGTCGTCCCGCTGCTGTTCGGCATCAGCATCCTTGTGCTGTGGGAAGGACTTGTGCGCGGGCTGAACGTGCCCTTCGTGCTCCTGCCGCCACCGTCGGCGATCGGGGTGCGGCTGGTCAATTCGGTGCCCACGCTCTGGGCGGATTTCCAGCAAACCTTCCTCAAGGCCGTCATCACCGGCTATGCGCTTGGCTGCGGTCTCGGCTTCATCGTCGCGATCGCCATCGACCGCTCGCCCTTCCTGCAGAAGGGCCTGCTGCCGCTCGGCAATTTCGTTTCCGCCCTCCCCGTCATCGGTGTTGCGCCAATCATGGTCATGTGGTTCGGCTTCGACTGGCAGTCGAAGGTGGCCGTCGTTGTCATCATGACTTTCTTCCCCATGCTGGTGAACACGGTTTCCGGTCTCGCCGCGACCAGTTCGATGGAAAAGGACCTGATGCGCACCTATGCCGCGACATGGTTCCAGACGCTGGTGAAATTGCGGCTTCCGGCGGCGTGGCCTTTCATATTCAATGCGCTCAAGATCAATTCCACCCTGGCGCTGATCGGCGCCATCGTGGCCGAATTCTTCGGAACCCCAATCGTCGGCATGGGCTTCCGGATTTCCACTGAGGTGGGGCGCATGAATGTCGACATGGTTTGGGCCGAAATCGCCGTCGCGGCGGTGGCTGGCTCCGCCTTCTACGGGGCGGTGGCGCTCATCGAGCGTGCCGTCACGTTCTGGCATCCGTCCATGCGCAGCGCACGGGCGGCCTGACTGATCGCCTGCCCGGGTCGGGCAGGCGCGCGACGAACGACCGCCGGTTCGCAATTGGCCCGGCATAACAAAAAAGAGGGAACTGACATGAAGTTGAGACTTGCATCACTGCTGCTGGCAAGCGCCTTTTCGCTGTCCGCATTCCAGGCCATGGCCGCCGACAAGGTCGTGCTGCAGCTGAAATGGGTCACGCAGGCCCAGTTCGCCGGCTATTACGTCGCCAAGGACAAGGGCTTCTATGAAGAAGAAGGCCTTGATGTCGAGATCAAGCCGGGCGGCCCGGATATCGCACCGCCGCAGGTGATCGCCGGCGGTGGCGCCGACGTTGTCGTCGACTGGATGCCATCAGCGCTTGCCACCCGCGAAAAGGGCGTCGCCCTCGTCAACATCGCCCAGCCCTTCAAGTCATCCGGCATGATGCTGACCTGCCTGAAGGAATCCGGCGTCGCCACGCCTGCCGACTTCAAGGGCAAGACGCTCGGCGTCTGGTTCTTCGGCAACGAATATCCGTTCCTGTCCTGGATGAGCCAGCTTGGCCTGAAGACCGAAGGCGGCCCGGATGGCGTCACCGTCCTCAAGCAGGGCTTCAACGTCGATCCGCTGATCCAGAAGCAGGCGGCCTGCATCTCGACCATGACGTATAACGAATACTGGCAGGTCATCGATGCCGGCATCAAGCCGGAAGACCTCGTAACCTTCAAGTACGAGGACCAGGGCGTGGCAACGCTTGAAGACGGTCTCTACGTGCTGGAAGACAAGCTCAAGGACCCGGCCTTCAAGGAAAAGATGGTCAAGTTCGTGCGCGCCTCGATGAAGGGCTGGAAATATGCCGAAACAAATCCGGATGAAGCGGCCGGCATCGTTCTCGAAAACGACTCGACCGGCGCCCAGACGGAAGTGCACCAGAAACGCATGATGGGCGAAGTGGCCAAGCTGACCGCCGGCTCCAACGGCGCGCTCGACGAAGCCGACTACAAGCGCACCGTCGATTCCCTGCTCAAGGGCGGCTCGGATCCGGTCATCACCAAGGAGCCGACCGGCGCCTTCACCCACGAGATCACCGACGCGGCTCTCAAGTAGTCTGATTGGTATTACTTTTTTAACCTTGAAACGCGCGGGCAGGCCCCGCGCGTTTCTCATTTGCAACACTTTGGCAAGACTTCTCGGCAACAAATCGACACAAAACAGAAGTTGTGTTGATGGCACTCGACAAATAAAATAATGAGGCACCATTCTTTTTTTGTACTGCCTTGCAACGTCGAAAAGGCCTAACTAAATAAGGCCCGAGGCATTTGAGGAGAGGTGTGGGGAAGCGTTTCGCCCGGGAGCATATCGGCGATATTTCTTTCTCCTCCAGCGACTGATTGAGACAAACCCTTCTCAAGAGGGACTTCTCACAGGCAAAACTGATTTATCCGGAATTCGAGGAAAGTGAGCCGATGGCCCGTACTTTGACTAACGCATTTGGTGTTTCCACTGCCCTGATGCTGGCTTTCCTGTCGAGTGCCGCTTTCGCGGAAGATCCTGCACCGGCCAAGACGGAACCTGCCCTGCCCTCGATTGTTGTCTCCGAGGTCAAATCCCAGGCGATTGTCGACCGCGTGCTCGCAACCGGTACGGTCAAGGCCGTCGATGAAACCTATGTCTCGCCGCTGGTCGATGGACTATCCATCCGCACGCTGAACGCCGATGTCGGCGATCGCGTAGAGGCCGACAGTACGCTGGCGACCCTGAACCCGGACATGCTTGAACTGCAGAAGAGCCAGTATGCTGCAAGCCTTGCCAAGGCCAATGCGGCGCTCGCCCAGTATGAGGCACAGCTTGCCGAGGCACAGGCCAACGCCGATGAGGCCGTGCGTGTCGCCGAACGTTCCAAGAAACTCGCGGAAGCCGGCTCGATGTCGACGGCGCAGCGCGATCAGGAACGGGCCGCGGCGACCGCCGCACTTGCCCGTGTCCGCTCCGGTGAGCAGCTGGTTTCCGTTGCGAAGGCCGATATCAAGGTGGTCGAGGCACAGATTTCCGACGTCGATCTGCGGCTTGCCCGCACCGATGTGAAGACGCCGGTAAGCGGTGTCGTCTCGGCCCGGACCGCCAAGGTCGGCGCCATTGCCAACGGCGCCGGCGAACCGCTGTTCACCATCATTCGCGACGGTGCCGTGGAAGTGAAGGCCGAAATCATCGAGACCGACCTGCCGAAGCTGGCAATCGGTCAGCGCGCCGAGGTCACACTTGCCGATGGCAAGACGCAGATCGAAGGCAAGATCCGGTTGATTTCGCCGGTTGTCGATACCCAGACCCGTCTCGGCAACGTCTATATCAGCCTGCTGACGCCGGATAAGGCGCGCGTCGGCATGTATGCGCGGGCGCAGATCATCGTCACCGAAAAGACCGCGCTTGTCCTGCCGCTGTCGGCCGTTACCAACACCAAGGACGGCATGGTTGCCCGAAAGGTCGAGGGCGATGTCGCGCATGTCGCCAAGATCGAAACCGGTATTCAGGACAATGGAGTGATCGAAATCCAGACCGGTCTCAAGGAGGGCGACAAGGTGATCACCAAGGCCGGCGCCTTCGTGCGCGACGGTGATCGCATCAAGCCTGTTCTTGCCTCCGCCGAAACCGTATCGAACTGATCGAGGTCATAGCGATGAATTTTTCTGCCTGGGCCATCCGAAACCCGATCGCACCAATCCTCGCTTTTGCGCTGTTGCTGTTTCTGGGAATACAGTCCTTTTACGCACTGCCGATCACCAAGTTCCCGAACATCGACGTTCCCGTCGTCGCGATCACGGTGACACAGAACGGCGCTTCGCCATCCGAGCTGGAAATGCAGGTGACGAAGGAGGTCGAGGACGCAGTCGCCTCCATCGCCGGCGTTGACGAAATTCAGTCGACGGTGACCGACGGCCAGTCGGTTACCTCTGTCATTTTCCGCATCGAGAAGCCGACGGAAGAAGCCGTTCAGGACACCAAGGATGCGATCGACCGCATCCGCAGCGACCTGCCGGCCGATGTCGAGGAACCCGTCGTCACCAAGATCGACGTCGAAGGTCAGGCGATCCAGACCTTCTCCGTCACCTCGCCCGACATGACGCTCGAAGAGCTGTCCTGGTTCGTCGACGATACGATCAAGCGCGCCCTGCAGGGCCAGATCGGCGTCGGCCGTATCGACCGTTACGGCGGTTCGGATCGTGAGATCAAGGTGGAGCTGGACCCGAGCAAGCTCGATTCCTTCGGCATCACCGCGCCTGATGTCAACAACCAGTTGCGCAGCACCAACGTGGACCTCGGCTCCGGCCGCGGCCAGATCGGTGGCAACGAGCAGACGATCCGCACGCTCGGCGATGCCCGCAACGTGCAGCAGCTTGCGAACACGACGATTGCCCTGCCGAATGGCCGCTTCGTGAAGCTGTCGGATCTCGGCACCGTCACCGATACCTATGAAGAGCCGAAGTCATTCTCGCGCTTCAATGGCGATGCCTCGGTCACCTTCGCCGTGTTCCGTTCCAAGGGCGCTTCCGAAGTATCGGTCGCCGAAACCGTTGCTGCGAGCCTCGACAAGGTTCGCGCCGCCCATCCTGAAGTCAATATCGCGATGGTGGACGACGCCGTCTACTTCACTTACGGCAACTACGAAGCGGCGCTTCACACGCTGATGGAAGGCTCGATCCTCGCCGTCATCGTGGTTCTGCTCTTCCTGCGCAACTGGCGTGCGACCCTGATCGCCGCTGTCGCGCTGCCGCTATCGGCTATCCCGACTTTCTGGATCATGGACCTGATGGGCTTCTCGCTCAATCTGGTCAGCTTCCTGGCGCTGACGCTGGCGACCGGTATTCTGGTCGATGACGCGATCGTCGAGATCGAGAACATTGCCCGGCATATCAAGATGGGCAAGACGCCGTATCGCGCCTCGCTCGATGCCGCCGATGAAATCGGCCTTGCGGTTATCGCCACCAGCTTCACGATCATCGCGGTCTTCGTGCCGGTCTCGTTCATGCCCGGCGTCGCCGGTCAATACTTCATCCAGTTCGGCCTGACCGTCGCCTTCTCCGTCTTCTTCTCGCTGATGGTGGCGCGTCTCATTACCCCGATGATGGCCGCCTACCTGATGAAACCTGAAGATGGCGTCGACGATCATCATGACAATGATGGCCGCCTGATGAAGGGCTATACCTGGCTTGTCACCAACACGACGTCGCGCTGGTACATGCGTTACGCCACATTGGTGGTGGCAATCGCCTTCCTGGTGGGATCGCTGGCCCTGATGTTCCAGGTTCCCGGCAGCTTCCTTCCGCCGGACGATGCCTCGCGCGTCGTGCTCTCGATCGAACTGCCACCGAACGCCACCCTTGATGAAACAGATTCGACGACGGAGAAAATCTACGAAGCCGTTCGTGGCATTGATGGTGTCGAAAGCGTGTTCGTCCTCGGTGGCGCGTCTCCCAAGGGTGATCTCGAACTGCGCCGCGCGACGATCCGCATCATTCTCGGCAAGATCGATCACTCGCTGATCAAAACCCTCGTCAACAAGGGACTTGGCGGCCTTCCGATCGTCGGACAATATGTGCCGAAGATGGAGCTTGAGGGCCGCAAGCGTCCGCAGTGGGACGTCGAAAAGGATATCTTTGCCGCCATCCGCGGTATTCCGGATGTCCGCATCACCAAGCTGAACGATCGTGGCGAGCGCGAGTTGACCTTCAACTTCCTGTCCTCCAACGAGGAAGACCTCAACGCGGCCGTTGCCGTTCTGGAAGGCAAGCTGCGTGCGTCCCCGATCCTGGTCAATGTCAGCTCGGAAGGCGCCCTGCCCCGGCCTGAACTGCAGATCCGGCCGCGCAAGGACGAAATCGCCCGCCTCGGCATCACGCCGCAGCAGATTTCGCAGACGATCCGCGTTGCAACGACGGGTGACGTCGATGCCGCTCTGACCAAGATCTCGCTCGATGATCGGCTGATCCCGATCCGCGTTCAGACTTCGCTCGACGTTCGCCGTGACCTTCGGGCCATTGGCGCACTCAAGATCAAGACCGCCTCGGGTGGAACGGTGCCGCTCGATAGCGTCACGGATATCACCTATTCGGAAGGGCCGAGTTCGATCCTGCGCAACGCGCGCAACCGGGTCGCCGCCATTGGTTCGGACGTGCCCCAAGGCACGGCACTCGACACGTCGACGGCGGAGTTCAAGCGGATCGTCGAAGAAACGAAGCTGCCATCGACGGTGCGCCTCGCTGAGAGCGGTGACGCCAAGATCCAGGGCGAGATGATGCAGAGCTTCGGCAATGCCATGTTGCTCGGGCTGCTGATGGTTCTGGTGGTACTCATCCTGCTCTTCAAGGATGTCATCCAGCCCTTCACCATTCTCTTCTCGCTGCCGCTCGCTATCGGCGGGGTCGCGGTGGCGCTGATCCTGACCCGCAACGCGTTCTCCATGCCGGTCATGATCGGGGTACTGATGCTGATGGGCATCGTCACCAAGAACGCCATCCTGCTGGTCGATTTCGCGGTCGAGATGAAACGCCATGGCATGGGCCGTGTTCAGGCCATGGTCGAAGCCGGGCGCAAGCGCGCCCAGCCGATCATCATGACCTCGATCGCCATGTCGGCAGGCATGATCCCGTCTGCACTCGGCGTCGGCGAAGGCGGCTCGTTCCGCGCGCCGATGGCGATCGCGGTGATCGGCGGCATCATCGTCTCGACCGTTCTGTCGCTGCTCGTCGTGCCGGCCTTCTTCCTGATCATGGACGACCTGTCGCGCCTGCTCGGCTGGATGTTCGGTCGCATCGTCGGCCGCAAGGACGAGGAACTGGACGTGCTGGAAAACGAAGCGCTGACCGAGATCGTCACCGATCAGGGCAAGACGATCAGCGATCTGCAGGAACGCCTCGACAAGCTGGAAGGTCCAAAGCGCGGCAACAACGTCATCAATCACCCGGCGCTCGCCGCCGAGTGATTTACGGCAAACACAGAAAAGCCCCGGCGGAGCAATCCGCCGGGGCTTTTCGTTTGGAGTGGGTAAACTCAGAGTCCGCCTTCGACCGTAAGGAACTCGACGATCCGCTCGACGCCGTCACCGCGCTTCATGTCGGAAAACACGAAGGGAAGCTCCTTTCGCATGCGCGTCGCATCCCGCTCCATCACGTCGAGATCGGCGCCGACATAGGGAGCGAGATCCTTCTTGTTGATCACCAGCAGGTCCGAGCGCGTGATGCCCGGCCCGCCCTTGCGCGGAATTTCCTCGCCCTGGCAGACGGAGATCACGTAAATCGTGATATCGGCCAGATCCGGTGAGAAGGTCGCAGCGAGATTGTCGCCACCGGATTCGATGAAAACGACATCGAGGTCGGGGATGCGGCGGTTGAGATCGGCAATGGCCTGCAGGTTGATCGTCGCATCCTCGCGGATTGCCGTATGCGGGCAACCGCCGGTCTCGACGCCGACGATCCGGTCCGACGGCAGGGCCTGCATGCGCACCAGAGCCTCGGCATCCTCCCGCGTGTAGATGTCGTTGGTGACGACGGCGACGGAATAGTTTTCGCGCATGGCCTTGCAGAGCTTGTCGGTGAGCGCCGTCTTGCCGGAACCGACAGGACCGCCGATCCCGACGCGAAGGGGGCCGTTTGCAGATTTCATGACGACAGGTCCTTTCAAAAACAGGCTTCTTCCCTCAGGAGCGGAACAGCCGTGAATGCAATGTCTCGTGACGGAGCGCCGCAATGTCGGCGATGATCGTGGCCGACCCCAGATCGTCCAGCGTGCTTTCGGCAGCCCTTGCCGCCGTCTCGGCAATCAACGGCTCCAGGCCTGCCAGCACGCCGACGCCCTGAGTCTGCCCCATCACCCCACAGCGAATGGCGACGGAAACGAGGTTCGATGTAGTGGCATGCAGATAGGCAGCCAGCGCGGGTTCGAGCCCGGTCCGATGCGCACCGGCAACCGCGCCGACGGCGACGGGATAGGCGACCATGCCACCAAGCATTTCCAGTACCGGATGCGGCCAGTGGGTGGCGGCCGTCAGGAAAGCATTTCCCTGCAGCACCGTTTCCTGATGGCGTTCACGCGATCCGGCCAGCGCCTCGGCAAGCTCCCTCACCTGCTGCAGCCTCGCCGCATCATCATAAGCCCGGTAACTCTCGGCGAGAAGCACCGCATCGTTCCAGCTCGACCCGTGACAGATCAGGGATTCCAGCCACACGGCAAGGGTTGCGGCATTGCTTATCAACCCGTCATGGACAGCCTGCTCCAGCCCACCGGAATAGGAGAAGGCCCCCACCGGAAACGCCGGCGACATCCATGTCACCAGCCGAAGCAAGGCCTGGATATTCGACGGCTCAGTCATGGGCGTGGTGATGACCGCCGTGCGCGTGCCCATGATCATGTCCATGGGAATGTCCGCTATGATAGGCGCCACGCATCGGCTGGAACGGCTCGGTGACTTCCGCAACCGTGGCACCGAGGCCTTCCAGCATCACTTTGATTACCGCATCACGCTGGATGAGGATACGATCCTGCCGGATTTCCGCCGCCAGATGGCGATTGCCGAGATGCCAGGCGAGTTCGATCAGGTGGAGCGGATCGCGCGGACGAATGTCGTAGAGAGCCTCGGGGATGGCCGAAATCCGCACATATTCGCCGGTATCGAGCACCAAGAGATCGCCATCGGCCAGCATGACGGCTTCCTTCAGGTCCAGCATCACCACGTCGTCATTGTCGAGATGCAGCAGCTTGCGGCGCAGGTGCCGCTGATCATGGGCAAGCGCGATCGTGTGCAGGATGGTCTTGTCGGCGGGTCCCGGCGACAGGACCTGGGTCGAGCGATACGGCATTCAGGCGGCCTTGTGGTTCCGCGCGTGCGCTCGGGCGTCCGCGGCAGGGTAAATCATTGAACCTCCGAGGGTTTCTCGGACGTACTGTAACAATAAAAAACCCCGGCGCCAGATCAAACAATGGCGGGCGCCGGGGTTTGTCTCATTCCATCAGACCTGCCCGATATCAGGCGGCGATCTTGTCCGACTGCAGCGCGCCAAGAATGTTCTGCGGCGAGGAAACGCCATAGGGATCGCTGTCTGCGTTATCGGCATAGCCTTCTTCCTCGAACCACTGCTCGACGACACCATCATTGATGATCGCCGCATAACGCCAGGAGCGCATGCCGAAGCCGAGATTGTCCTTGGCGACCAGCATGCCCATCTTGCGGGTGAATTCGCCCGAACCGTCCGGGATCAGCTTGACGTTTTCGAGGTTCTGCGACTTGCCCCAGGCATTCATGACGAAGGCGTCGTTGACGGAGATGCAATAGATCGCATCGATGCCTTCGGCGGCGAAATCACCGGCCAGCTTTTCAAAATCCGGCAGTTGGAAGGTTGAGCACGTCGGCGTAAACGCGCCCGGCAGCGAGAACAGAACGACGCGCTTGCCGGCGAAATAATCGGCAGAGGAAACGTCCTGCCAGCGGAACGGATTGTCGCCACCGACAGCCTCGTCGCGGACGCGGGTACGGAACGTTACGGAAGGCACTTTGCGGCCAATGATCATATGCTAACTCCTTGAAATACAGTCGTCCCGCGCGGCAAGTCTTGGGAGGAATCCGCGCGATGGGGCGAGCCGCTTCTCTACAACAAGCCGTGCTGCGGCGCAGCACAAACCGGGTTAAAAAATCCCAGTGCATGGCTGCTTTGCGGATAGCGCATGCCTTCTACTAGACAGAAATTTCAGTTGTAGAGCGAAAGCGACGTGGTCAGGGAACCGGGCAGCGGGTTCCACCAGCCGGTGCGCAACCCGGCTTCACGCAGGCCCGCTGCTGTCCAGGTGTTGCAGCCCAATCCAGCGCTGAACCAGCCGTTTGCCTCGAAGAAGCGATCATTCGGACCATAGGCCGTGTTCGGGATCGCTGCGATCCCGCCATCCTTCGGCGTGAAGCTGGCTTCGATATAGGACAGCAGTTTCTCGTATTGCGCATCGCCGATCTCGAAGGCCACGACCGTCTCGGAAGGCTCGACAATCTCACCGGCAACATCGACATGCATGACGGAACGATCGACGGTCAGCCCCTTCAGCAATGGCATCGGCTTCAGGTCCGCCCATGTCGGGGTCTCGATGTAGAACGCCCGCCCGCCCCAACCGAACACGATCCAGCGCGCATTCGGATGCCCGAGCGGCATGCCGCTGTCCTCCAGGAACGAAAAACGGCTTCGGGTCTCGCTATCGAGTGCAATGGCGATATCGGTGTGGATGGGATTGGAAAGCACGAGGATACGGTGTCTGCCCTCGCCCCCACTATCCGCCTTGGCTACCGGCCACAGCGGACGAGGAACGAATGTTCCGGCGACGGCGACCGATGCCGCGACCACCAGAACGACCAGCAGCCAGCGAACGGACCGTCTCCAGGACATCAGCACTTTTCTTTCGCCATCAGGCCTAGAACATGAAATAGCGCTGCGCCATCGGCAGCACCGTCGCCGGTTCGCAGGTCAGCAGTTCGCCATCGGCGCGGACTTCGTAGGTTTCCGGATCGACTTCGATATGCGGTGTCAGGTCGTTGTGAATCATCGATCGCTTGCCGATGCCGCCGCGGGTGTTCTTGACCGCCACCAGTTCCTTGGCGACGCCGAGACGGCCCTTGAGCCCGGCATCGAGCGAAGCCTGCGAGACGAAGGTGACGGACGAATTGGTGCGCGCCTTGCCGAAAGCGCCGAACATTGGGCGGTAATGCACCGGCTGCGGCGTCGGGATCGAGGCATTCGGGTCGCCCATCGGGGCAGCGGCGATCGTGCCGCCGAGGATGACCATGTCCGGCTTGACGCCGAAGAAGGCCGGGTTCCACATGACGAGGTCGGCGCGCTTGCCGATTTCGACCGAGCCGATGTGCTGGCTCAAACCATGGGCGATCGCCGGGTTGATCGTATACTTTGCGATATAGCGCTTGACGCGGACATTGTCGTTCTCGCCGGTCTCGGACGCCAGTCGGCCGCGCTGACGCTTCATCTTGTCAGCGGTCTGCCAGGTGCGGATTGCCACTTCGCCGACGCGGCCCATGGCTTGGCTGTCGGAGGAGATGATCGAGAAGGCACCAATGTCGTGCAGGATGTCTTCCGCCGCGATGGTTTCCTTGCGGATGCGGCTTTCCGCAAAGGCGATATCTTCCGGGATTGACGGCGACAGATGGTGGCAGACCATCAGCATGTCGAGATGTTCGGCCAGCGTGTTGATCGTATAGGGCCGGGTCGGATTGGTCGACGAGGGGATGACATTCGGCTGACCGCAGATCTTGATGATATCAGGTGCATGGCCGCCGCCGGCACCTTCGGTGTGGAAAGCGTGGATGGTGCGGCCCTTCAGCGCACCGATCGAATCCTCGACGAAACCGCTTTCGTTCAGGGTATCGGTGTGGATCATCACCTGCACGTCATATTCGTCCGCCACCGACAGGCAGCAATCGATCGCCGCCGGCGTCGTGCCCCAGTCCTCGTGCAGCTTCAGCGAGGTGGCGCCGCCCATAACCATCTCGACCAGCGCGCCCGGCAGCGAGGCATTGCCCTTGCCGGCAAAGGCAAGGTTCATCGGGAAGGCATCGGCCGCCTCGATCATCCGGGCAAGGTGCCAGGGACCTGGCGTGCAGGTGGTGGCGAGCGTGCCGTGGGCCGGGCCTGTGCCGCCGCCGAGCATGGTGGTGAGCCCGCTCATCAGCGCTTCCTCGATCTGCTGCGGGCAGATGAAGTGGATATGGCTGTCCATGCCGCCGGCGGTGATGATCTTGCCTTCGGCAGCGATCGCCTCGGTACCAGGACCGACGATGATATCGACACCCGGCTGGGTATCGGGATTGCCGGCCTTGCCGATCGCGACGATCCGGCCATCCTTCAGGCCGATGTCCGCCTTCACGATGCCCCAGTGATCGACGATCAGCGCGTTGGTGATGACCGTATCCACGGCACCGGCGGCGCGGGTGACCTGGCTCTGGCCCATGCCGTCACGAATGACCTTGCCGCCCCCGAACTTCACCTCGTCGCCATAGGTGGTAAAGTCCTTCTCAACCTCGATGAAGAGTTCCGTATCGGCAAGCCGCACCTTGTCGCCGGTGGTGGGGCCGAACATGTTGGCATAGGCCGCGCGCGACATCTTGTAGGACATGGGTCAGGCTCCCTCAGCAAAAGCAGATAGTGTCTCTTTATCGAGGCGCGCGAGACGCCCCTTTGAAATCATTTCGTCCACGTAACGGCGCTCGGCCGCAAATGGATGCCATTCCCAGCCGGCATGGCCAAAGCCCGCGAGAACGACCCGGTCGCTCGGACGGCGCCAATGGGCCAGTACCTCGGCGATCACGATCAGGCCGCTGCTCGGCACGACGTAATCTCCCGCATCGAAGCGCTCCAGATCGGCGTCCACGGCCGCATGGGTTGAGGCCGGAATTACATGCAGTGCCCGGTTCGTCGCCTTGGCGAAGGCCCGGAAACCATCGGCATAATCGTCGCAAAGGTCATCCAAGTCGGGATGGCTGATCGCGAGTTTCGGCCGCAGCGCCTCGAATACTTCCGAGGATCGCACACACCAAATTTCGCGCGCCTGCCGAACAGCCGCATTCGTCTTCCAGCCGCCGCCACCCAGCATGGCCATTGCCGGACGCCCGGTGTTGCAGACGGCGACGATATCCGTCTTCTGTCCACCGGCGCCGCAGGAGCGGCAATCGTTGAAACGGATCACCAGATCGGCTGCATCGATGACCGCCGCCATTTCTGGTTCGACCTGCCCATTGCCGACGATCATGATGGTACGGCTTGCCGTCACGCGACCCTCAGTTCCCAAAACCGTTGGCCAGTTCTTTCAGTTCGTCCGTGCGCTTTTTCGTCAGGTCCGCCAGGCATCCGGATACCAGCATCGGCTCCATCGAACCACCACGTGCCTCGAACCCGGCAAGTTCGCACTGGCCGTCGCGATAGCCGATCCACGCACGCTGCGCATTTTTTAGTGCCTCAACGGCACCGACGAGGTTGGTGTCGATATCGGCAAGCTCCGTATCGGTCGCCTTCACCGAAGCCATGGCCTTCCTGTAGACCGCATTCAATTCCTTGTCGGCGGCCTCGTAGTCCTGGTTGGCGCACATGTTCATCTCGGCCTGCGTTATCGCATTCTGGCAATCGATCTGATCCTCTTGCGCCGATGCCGTCGACGTACCGAGGACAAGGCCGCCGAACATCAGGCCGGCGAAGATCGCTTCACGGATCATAATTTGCCCATGACCTTCTGCCGGAAGCCATAGACCTCGCGCTTGCCGGCAAAAGGAACCAGTGTGACGCTGCGCGTCTGGCCGGGCTCGAACCGCACGGCCGTACCGGCGGGGATATCCAGCCGCATGCCATGGGCGAGCGTGCGATCGAAAGACAGGCCAGCATTGGTTTCGGCAAAATGATAGTGGCTGCCGACCTGCACCGGACGGTCGCCGGTGTTGGAGACGTCGAGCGAAACGGTTTCCAGACCGGCATTCAGCTCGATTTCGCCATCGGCGGCAATGATTTCACCGGGGATCATGATCTTCTCTCCTCCTCATGCCGCTTTGGTCGGGGAGCAACCGTCGGGCTGCAATACGCGCTCGGTGGAAGCCGGGAATTTCCCAAGTTTGGCCGCCGGGCGGACCGGACGACGTACCAACTCACCGGAACAGTTGGGGCATATGCCGTCCAGAACTTCGGAAGCGCAGGTCGTGCAGAAGGTGCATTCGAAGCTGCAGATCATCGCTTCACGGCTGCCGGGCGGCAGATCCTTGTCGCAGCATTCGCAATTGGGTCTCAGTTGCAGCATGGCGCGCTCCTCAGCGAATGGGTTCGTGGACGGTGACGAGCTTGGTGCCATCGGGAAACGTCGCCTCGACCTGGATGTCGTGGATCATTTCCGGGATACCCTCCATCACCTGCGCACGGGTGATGACATGGGCGCCCGCTTCCATGAGATCCGGAACGGAGCGACCGTCGCGCGCACCCTCGACGACGAAATCGCTGATCAGCGCGATCGCTTCGGGATAGTTCAGCTTGACGCCGCGCTCCAGCCGCCGCCGGGCAACCATGGCCGCCATGGAGATCAACAGTTTGTCTTTTTCCCGGGGGGAGAGGTTCATGCTTGGCCACCAGATTTCGTGTCGATTACAGGTTCCAGACTTTCGGCACAGAGGCGCCCTTGCGCAAGTGCGAAATGATCGGAAGAAGGATTTTTCTCAGGGCAAAACCATCGGCGGCAACAAGACGCGCAACCAGCTTGTCCTGCCCGCCGACCTGATAGTGGCTGACGCCGGCCACATGGTCTTCGGTCAGCGCGCGCAGTGCAGCGAGTTGCTGCTCGCAATCCCTGCCGGTGTAGAAAAGCGTGGCGAACGCCACATGCCCGCCCAGCACTGCGGCTCGTCGCGTCAACCCGGCGATGTCGTCTGAAAAACCCAGGTTTTCCGCATGCAGGAGGGTTCCATTCTTTCGGATGCGCCAGCAATCTCGAAACAGCCCGGCATGCATCGCCTCGCCCATCGCCTTGCGGCCGAGCAGGATAGCTTCAACCGCCAGGAACTCGCCACCTTCGGCTACATCGACATCAAGCCTGCGCGACAGTGAGGCGCGATCGAACAGGATGGTCTCCTGCGGCAGCCAATGCACGGTGGCGCCTGCCTCGACAGAGATCCGGGCGGAGACGGCGGCCGTTCCGGCGCTCGCCTTGTAAATCTTCTCGCAGGCCTGCGTCGTCAGCGTCAGGTGCGTGCCCTCGCCGGCTGAAAACAACCATTCCATATGGTCGCCGCCAGTCAGGCCGCCGGAGCTGTTGATCAGCACGGCTTCCATCGTTCTGTCGAAGGTATCCGGCAGGCGAATCTTGGCGCAGCCTTCCTGATAGAACTCCGCAAGCCGGGTGCGTCCGTCGAGCGGCTTTGCCACCAGACGTCCCTTGCCCCAGGCCCGTTGTGGGAGAATAACCGCCGCCTCAGCCATACATTCCGCCGTCAAACTGTCAGGTGGCGGCGCGCTTCCGGCGTGTCCAGCGTTTCCGCCGGCCCCTGATGCACGATCTCGCCCCGATCCATGATATAGACATGGTCGGCAAGCTCGCGGCAGAAGTCAAGATATTGTTCCACAAGCAGAATCGCCATCCCCGTGGAATCGCGCAGATACTGGATCGCCCGGCCGATATCCTTGATGATCGACGGCTGGATGCCTTCGGTCGGCTCGTCCAGAACCAGAATTTTTGGTCGCGTCACCAGAGCCCGGCCGATGGCCAGCTGCTGTTGCTGCCCGCCGGACAGGTCGCCGCCGCGCCGCCCCAGCATGGTCTGGAGAATGGGGAAGAGGCTGAAGATGTCGTCGGGGATGAACCGGTCCTTGCGCGGCACCGGCGCATATCCGGATTCGAGGTTTTCCTTGACCGTGAGCAGCGGAAAGATCTCCCGCCCCTGCGGCACGAAGCCGATGCCATGCTTGGCGCGGTGATAGGGCGCCATGCCGTTCAACACCGCGTCGTTGAAGGTGATGGTGCCGGCGCTCGGTCCATGTTGCCCGGTGATTGCCCTGAGCAGGCTGGTCTTGCCGACACCGTTGCGGCCGAGCACGCAAGTGATCTTGCCCATCGGCGCGGTGATGGAGACGCCACGCAAGGCCTGCGCCGCGCCATAATGCAGATTGATGTTTTCGACCGTCAACATGAGGCACCTTCATTCATTGAACCGCGATCATCCGAGACCACGGCCGCTTTGGGACTACCGCCATCAGGCTGCCCTCGCAGACAGGACAACACTTTCGCCATGAACAGCACCAGCGTCAGGCAACGTTCCTCCTGTGGCATGACGAGCTGCGCGGGAGGTACGTCGGGAAATAGTGGCGGGATTCGATGGGCATCGAACATGGAAACGTTGTGATGCATCGCACTCACCTTCCCAAATAATTCTCGATGACCTTCGGGTCGTTGCTGACGAAATCGATGGAGCCTTCGGCAAGCACCGAACCTTCGGCGAGACACGTTACCTTGACGCCGAGATCGCGGATGAAGCCCATGTCATGCTCGACCACGACGACGGAGCGTGTCTTGGCGATCTCCTTGAGCAGGATGGCGGTTTCGGCGGTTTCGGCATCGGTCATGCCGGCAACGGGTTCGTCGACCAGCAGCAGCTTCGGCTCCTGTGCAAGCAGCATGCCGATCTCCAGCCACTGCTTCTGCCCATGGGACAGGTTGGCGGCGAGATCATCCTTGCGGGCGGTCATGCGCACGGTTTCGAGGATTTCCTCGATGCGCGCCTTGTCGGTGGGCGACAGCCGGTAGAACAAGGTCGAAAACACGCCGCGGTTCCGGTTCAATGCCAGCTCGATATTGTCCCAGACCGTATGGCTTTCGAACACCGTCGGTTTCTGGAACTTGCGGCCGATGCCCAATTGGGCAATTTCGGCTTCGTCGCGCTTGG
This sequence comes from Rhizobium sp. Leaf453, assembly GCF_001425605.1. Classification (GTDB taxonomy): domain Bacteria; phylum Pseudomonadota; class Alphaproteobacteria; order Rhizobiales; family Rhizobiaceae; genus Pararhizobium. The sequence continues at coordinate 28,246 of NZ_LMRG01000031.1, forward strand.
TGAGATCGATATCGCCGTTGAAGAAAACCTGACCGGTATCGGGCCGGGTCTTGCCGGTGATGATGTCCATCATCGTCGTCTTGCCGGCGCCGTTCGGGCCGATAATTGCACGGAGTTCACCCGGATCGACCACGAAGGACAGCGAATTCAGTGCCTTGAAACCATCGAAAGACACGGAGACACCGTCGAGATACAACAGGCTCTTGGAGGGTTTTTCATCCATCGATCTTACTCCGCAGCCTGGGGTTCAAGTGTTGCAAGCGCTGCATCCGGCTTGGCCGACGCCTTTTCCTGATAGGCCTTCTCGATCGCATCGGCCTTCTTCTGCTCCTGGCGGCGCGCGAGATATTGCTGAACGGTGCCAACCACGCCCTTCGGCAAGAAAAGGGTCGTCGCGACGAACAGCGCGCCGAGTGCAAACAGCCAGAACTCAGGGAAAGCGGCAGTGAAGATGCTCTTGCCGAAGTTGACGAGGACAGCGCCGATGATCGGGCCGATCAGCGTGCCGCGCCCGCCGACAGCGGTCCAGATGACCACTTCGATCGAGTTGGCCGGAGCAAATTCGCCGGGATTGATGATGCCGACCTGCGGCACGTAGAGCGCGCCTGCGACACCGGCCATCATGGCCGAGACGGTGAAGATGAAGAGCTTCATGTTCTCGACGCGATAACCTAGGAACCGGGTGCGGCTTTCCGCATCGCGCACGCCGACGAGCACCTTGCCGTATTTGGAGCGGACGATGGCAGAACTCAGGAGCAGCGCGAGAGCCAGCGCGATCGCGGTGGCGGCAAACAGCGTTGCGCGCGTTCCGCTGGCCTGAACGTTGTAACCGAGGATTTCCTTGAAGTCGGTCAGGCCATTGTTGCCGCCGAAGCCCATTTCGTTGCGGAAGAAGGCAAGAAGCAGCGCATAGGTCATCGCCTGGGTAATGATCGACAGGTAAACGCCGGTGACACGGGAGCGAAAGGCGAACCAGCCGAACACGAAGGCGAGAATGCCGGGCACAAGGAACACCATCAGCGCCGCGAAAGCGAAGTGATTGAAGCCGTACCAATACCAGGGCAGTTCGTTCCAGTTGAGGAACACCATGAAATCGGGCAGGAGCGGATTGGCATAGACGCCGCGATCGCCGATCTGGCGCATCAGGTACATGCCCATCGCATAGCCACCGAGCGCGAAGAAGGCGCCGTGGCCAAGCGAGAGAATGCCGCAGTAACCCCAGACGAGATCCAGCGCCAAGGCCAGCAGGGCGTAACACAGGTACTTCCCGAGCAGCGGCACGAGATGATCCGGCACATGCAGGAAATTGCCGTCGGGGATGAGCAGGTTGGAGAGTGGCACGAGGGCCGCCACGAGAAGGATCAGGCCGATAGCCCAGACCGTCTTCTTTTCATGTCGCGAGAACAGCATTTGCGCAATCATTGTTCGATCGCCCTTCCCTTGAGCGCGAACAGGCCGCGTGGCCGCCGCTGGATGAAGAGAATGATGAGAATGAGGATGATGATCTTGCCCAGCACCGCACCGGCATAGGGCTCGAGAAACTTGTTGGCGATGCCAAGCGAGAAGGCGCCGACGAGCGTGCCCCAGAGATTGCCCACACCACCGAAGACTACGACCATGAAGCTGTCGATGATGTAGCTCTGGCCGAGATCGGGCGAGACGTTATCGATCTGGCTGAGCGCCACGCCCGCCATGCCGGCAATACCCGAGCCGAGACCGAAGGTCAGCGCATCGACCCAGGGCGTGCGAATGCCCATCGACGATGCCATCCGGCGGTTCTGCGTGACGGCGCGCATCTGCAGGCCGAACTTGGAGCGCTTGAGAAGCAGCAGCAATGCAACGAACACGCTGAGAGAGAACAGGATGATCCAGAGGCGGTTCCAGGTGCTGGAGAGGCCGCCGATCTCGAACACGCCGGACATCCAGCTGGGATTGTCGACCTGCCGGTTGGTCGGGCCGAAGATCGTGCGGATCGCCTGTTGCAGGATGAGCGAGATGCCCCAAGTGGCCAGCAGCGTTTCCAGAGGCCGGCCATAGAGCCAGCGGATAACACTGCGCTCGATGGCGATGCCGACAAGGCCGGTGAAGACGAAGGCAGCGGGGACGGCGAAGACCAGCGAATAGTCGCTCATGCCCGGCGCGACCGTATTGATCGTCTGTTGCACGACATAGGTCGTGTAGGCGCCCAGCATGACCATTTCGCCATGTGCCATGTTGATGATGCCCATGACGCCGAAGGTGATGGCAAGGCCGATGGCCGCGAGCAACAGCACGGAGCCGAGCGACAGGCCGTACCAGATGTTCTGGAAGACATCCCAGACAGCGAGGCTGCGGTTGATGGAATCGATGTTCGTCTGGATCGCGGGCTTCAGATCATCCGGTGCGTTGTCCATCGCGGCTGTCAGGATCGCCAGCGCATCGCGGTTGCCGCGGGCGGCGATCATGTCGATGGCGGCTTTCTTGTCCTCGGCGCTGGCATCCGTTTTCAGCATGATAACGGCGCGTGCCGCTTCCATCGTCGCCTTGATTTCGGCGTCCTGCTCCTTGGCGAGCGCCGAGTTCAGAAGTTCGAGGTTGTCAGGGTTGGCATCCTTGAGCAGGTCCTGCGAGGCGGCCAGGCGAGCAGCGCGGTCCGGGCTCAGAAGCGTCAACTGGCTGAGCGCCGCGCCTATGGCACCGCGCAAGCCATTGTTCAGCCGGATCTTGGCGAGATTGCCGGGCACATCCGCGACAGCCATGCCGGTCAGGACATCGACATAGCTACCGGCATCCGGGCCTTCGAGATAAACAGCGCCGCCGGTTTTCGGGGCATAGAGCTTTCCGTCGCTGAGGTTTTGAAGGATCTCGGCGACTTTGGCGTCACCGGAAGCTGCGAGCGCTCCGACAGCTTCGATCTTCTGCGGGAATCCGCCGGCGCCGAGCGCGTCGACCAGCGGACGGATGTCCTCCTGCGCGCGCAGGCCTGTTGCGAGGCAACTGACGAGCAGGCAGAGAGCGACAAGGAAAGTCTGGATGGCGCGATACATGAGCTCTTCTTGTTCCGTTGGCTTGACGCCGTGCACTCCGGGCAATGTCGATGCTGGCGCCGCTGCTTAAGATTTCCGCAATTCGCTCGCCCGACGATCAGATCGGGGAAACCGGTCTCGGGAACCGTATCCCTCCCTCTGCGAGATGCAGAAACCATGCCAGACGGCCGGCAAAGGGAGACAAGTCCCTCCGTCCAGGTGGGAGACCTCGACGGAGGGTATTGGCATGAAAATCAAAAGGTCATTGGATCATTTGTCGAAGCGGTGCGGACACCGCTTCGGATTATGCTGGCCTTGATGAAATCAGGAGCCCCAGATCAGGAACCTTTGCCGCCGCACTTGCCGGTTGCAACGTTGAAGTTGCCGCAGGACATCGGCTTGCGCCAATCGGAGATCAGGTCCTTCGAGTCCGGCAGGTAGTCGGACCATTCGTCACCGACGACGGCCGGGGTCTGCTGAACGATTTCGAACTGGCCGTCTTCCTGGATTTCACCGATCAGCACCGGCTTGGTGATGTGGTGATTCGGCATGACGGTGGCATAGCCGCCCGAAAGGTTCGGAACGGTGGTGCCGATGATCGTGTCGAGAACGGCGTCCGTGTCGGTCGTGCCGGCGGCTTCAACAGCCGAAACCCAGGCCTTGAAGCCGATATAGGCAGCTTCCATCGGGTCGTTGGTCACGCGCTTGTCGTTCTTGGTGAACGCATGCCATTCCTTGATGAACTCGGCATTGGCAGGCGCATCGACCGACTGGAAGTAGTTCCAGGCAGCGAGGTGACCGACGAGCGGCTTGGTGTCGAGACCGGCAAGCTCTTCTTCGCCGACGGAGAACGCGACGACCGGGATGTCGGTTGCCTTGATGCCCTTGTTGCCGAGTTCCTTGTAGAACGGAACGTTGGCGTCACCATTGATGGTCGAAACGACGGCGGTCTTCTTGCCTGCCGAACCGAATTCCTTGATCTTGGCTACTTCCGTCTGCCAGTCGGAGAAACCGAACGGCGTGTAGTTGATCAGGATGTCTTCCTTCGGAATGCCCTTGGCGATCAGGTAGGCTTCGAGGATCTTGTTGGTCGTGCGCGGATAGACATAGTCGGTGCCTTCGAGCACGAAGCGCTCGACGCCTTCGGTGTTCATCAGGTAATCGACAGCCGGGATTGCCTGCTGGTTCGGCGCGGCACCGGTGTAGAAGATGTTGCGCGAGGATTCTTCACCCTCGTACTGAACCGGGTAGAACAGGAGCGAGTTCAGCTCTTCGAAAACTGGCAGAACGGACTTGCGCGACGACGAGGTCCAGCAACCGAACACGGCCGAAACCTTGTTGACCGAGATCAGCTCGCGGGCCTTTTCGGCAAACAGCGGCCAGTCCGAGGCCGGATCGACGACGACGGCCTCGAGCTTCTTGCCTAAGAGGCCGCCCTTCTTGTTCTGATCCTCGATGAGCATCAGCATGGCGTCCTTGAGCGTGGTCTCGGAGATGGCCATGGTGCCGGACAGCGAATGCAGGATGCCGACCTTGATCGTGTCTTCGGCAGCATAGACGCTGGAGAATGCGGTCGTGGCGAGCGCACCGGCCAGGAACGCGCCCATGACGTGAGATTTGAATTTCATTGTGAACCCCTCTCGTTCTTTGACGACGGCTCTTGGGAGACATTTACCGTTCGTAAAGGAACTATCCGCCGGGCTTCACGAAACCTGTATACGTCAATTGACGTAGGAGGGGTGGCGAAGTGTGCAATGCAGCACACTTAATGCCCGCCCGCATCTATGCTACGACAACAAGGCGGCCTCGAACGAAGCCGCAGGTAGAGCATCAAGGGGCATTCACGCAGCATATGACAGCACGCCAGCGCATCATTCCGGTCCGGCGCGAGTATAATCGCTGGGTCGCCAACCAGACGCTGGAAGACTATGCGCTGCGCTTCACCGCCAAGAGCGCCCGGCAATTTTCCTCGCAGCGCATTTCGCAGACGGCCATCGGGGCGATTTCCTTCCTCGCGCTGGAGGCGATCGGCGGGGCGATCACGCTTTCCTACGGCACGACCAACGCCATCATCGCCATTCTTGCCGCGAGCCTTGTCATGCTCGGCGTCGGTCTGCCGATCAGCCGCTATGCCATCCGCCACGGGGTCGATATCGATCTTCTCACCCGTGGCGCCAGCTTCGGCTATATCGGCTCGACGATCACATCGCTGATCTATGCCTCCTTTACCTTCATGCTCTTTGCCATCGAGGCCTCGATCATGTCGGCGGCGCTGGAGCTCGCGCTCGGCATTCCCGTCTGGATCGGTTACATCATCAGCGCCGTGATGGTCATTCCGCTGGTGACGCACGGCGTGCGGCTGATCAGCAAGTTCCAGCTCCTGACACAGCCCTTCTGGATCATCCTCAACATCCTGCCGTTCATCTTCATCGCGCTGGCAGACTGGGGAAAGTTCAATCTCTGGCTCGCCTTTCCCGGTGCGGCCAAGCCGGCGGGTCAACCCGGTACGCTGGCCCCGTTTTCGCTGATCGAGTTCGGGGCTGCCTCGGCCGTCATTCTCGCCCTGATGGCGCAGATCGGCGAACAGGTGGATTTCCTGCGGTTCCTGCCGCCGGAAGGTCAGCGCAAGCTGCATCATCGCTTTGCCGTATTCCTGGCCGGTGCCGGCTGGGTGATCGTCGGCGCGCCAAAGCTGCTCGCAGGCTCCTTCCTCGTCGTCCTCTGCCTCAGCGCTGGCGTGCCGGTCGAGGATGCCGCCGACCCCGCCCACATGTACTTGACCGCCTTCGGCTACATGATCCCCTGGCACAACGCCGCACTTCTGCTGATGGCTGCCTTCGTGGTCGTCTCGCAATTGAAAATCAACGTGATGAATGCCTATGCCGGGTCGCTCGCGTGGTCCAATTTCTTCTCCCGCCTGACCCACAGTCATCCCGGCCGCGTCGTCTGGCTGATGTTCAATGTGGCGATCGCGCTGCTGCTGATGGAACTCGGCATCTACAAGCTGCTGGAAGAAACACTCGGCATCTTCTCGATCATCGCCATGTCCTGGCTCTGCACGATCTCGGCCGATCTCTTCGTCAACAAGCCGCTCGGCCTGGCGCCGCCCAACATCGAATTCAAGCGCGCGCATCTCTACGACATCAACCCGGTCGGCGTCGGTTCGATGACGATTTCGGCGCTGATCGCGCTGACCGCCCATTTTGGCGCGATGGGCGCCATTGCAGCGTCGCTCGCACCCTATATCGCGCTGATCACCGCACTCGTCGTCTCGCCGTTGATCGCTTGGGCGACGAAGGGCAAATATTATCTTGCCCGCAAGCCGCGCCAGAGCTGGAAGCTCAAGCCGACCGTCACCTGCTCGATCTGCGAACATCCGTTCGAGCCGGAAGACATGGCCTGGTGCCCCGCCTATTCGGCGCCGATCTGTTCGCTGTGCTGCTCGCTCGACAGCCGCTGCCACGACATGTGCAAGCCGCATGCGAGCTTCAACGCCCAGACCGCCGTCGTCGCCAAGGCGCTGCTGCCGCAAAAGGTGACGGAAACGCTCTCTACCCGTCTCGGCCGTTATGGCGTTGCGGTGGTTCTCTCCGTTGCGGGCATCGGGGCGATCCTAGCGATGATTGCCCACCAGACGGGCACGGCATCCCCGGAAACCGCTGCTGTCATCAACCGTACGATAGGAGTCGTGTTCTTTGTCTTCGCTGTGGTGACCGGTATCGTCTGCTGGTTCTATGTGCTGGCGCATGACAGCCGGTTGGTGGCCGAGGAGGAATCCTCGCGGCAAAACACCCTGCTGCTGAAGGAAATCGCCGCCCACAAGAAGACCGACGCGGCGCTTCAATATGCCAAGGAAACAGCTGAAGCGGCCAACCGTGCCAAGAGCCGCTATGTCGTGGGCCTGAGCCACGAACTGCGCACGCCGCTCAATGCAGTGCTCGGCTACGCGCAGATTCTCGAGCGCGACGAAACCATCCCCGCCCCACGCCAGTCCGCCATCAAGGTGATCAAGCGCAGCGCCGACCATCTTTCCGGGCTGATCGACGGGCTGCTCGACATATCGAAGATCGAGGCCGGGCGGCTCCAGGTCTATTCCAACGAGATCAACATCCGGGATTTTCTCGACCAGATCGCAGACATGTTCCGCCCGCAGGCGCAGGCCAAGGGGCTGGTGTTCGGGCACGATCGGGCCAGCGCCCTGCCACAATATGTCCGCACCGACGAGAAGCGGCTGCGGCAGATCCTCGTCAATCTCCTCTCCAACGCCGTCAAGTTTACCGATTCAGGCACCATTCGCTTCGATGTTACCTATCGCAGCCAGGTCGCGACCTTCACCATATCCGACACAGGACGCGGCATTTCCGAAACGGACCTGCCGCGCATCTTCGAGCCCTTCCAGCGTGGCGAAGCGGAGCATATCCGGCCAATGCCGGGGCTCGGGCTCGGACTGACCATCACACGGCTGCTCACCCAGACGCTTGGCGGCGATATCGTCGTCGAGAGCGAGCGCGATACCGGCTCCACCTTCAAGGTGCGCCTGATGCTGTCGGCGATCGATCGGTCGACGGCCACCCTGCCCTCGATCCGCAAGATCGTCGGTTATGCGGGAGTGCGGCGCACCATCGTCGTTGTCGACGACAATGAGGATCATCGCGACCTGATGCGCGAAGTGCTGATGCCGCTCGATTTCGTCGTCCTGACGGCCGCCGGCGGTCCGGAATGCCTGACGTTGATCGAGGGGATTCAGCCTGATTTGTTCCTGATCGACATCTCCATGCCAGGCATGAACGGATGGCAGCTGGTGACGCGGCTACGCGACGACTACGCGCAGACGGCGCCGATCATCATGCTGTCGGCTAATATCGGCGACGGGACGGCGGCCGATACGCACACGGGCCACAACGACACGCTCGCCAAACCGTTCGATATAAGGCAATTACAGGACAAGCTGGCCGTCCATCTGACGCTGGAATGGACCTATAGCGATACGGTGCCGCCGCCGGCCACGCGAAAGGCCAACGGCGCGGTGAAGACCCCGGGCGTCACCCATGTCGAGGAACTCATCCGGCTCGGCGAAATCGGCTATGTCCGCGGCATCGAGGCCAAGCTTGCGGATCTCGCCCGCATCGAGGAAAACCAGCCGTTCACCGATGCCGTCCGCACCTATGTGCAGGCTTTCGACCTTGCCGGTTATGCCGACTTCCTGCACAACATCAACAAACAGGGGAGACCGGCTGGTGAATGAAATCGTGCATCCACGCGACATCGTGCTTATCGTGGATGACAGTCCCGAAACGCTGGGGTTCCTCACCGACGCGCTCGAGCAATCCGGCTTTTCCGTTCTCATCGCCACATCCGGCAATGCCGCGATCAAGGTTGTCGATCGCATTACACCCGATGTCATTCTGATGGATGCGGTGATGCCCGGCATGGACGGGTTCGACACCTGCCGGACGCTAAAGACCAATCCCGGCGTGGCGCAAGTTCCGGTGATTTTCATGACCGGGCTGACCGAAACCGAGCATATCGTCCACGCGCTCGAATCCGGTGGTGTCGATTATCTTTCCAAGCCCATCAACATCGACGAGTTGCGCGCCCGGATCCGCGTTCACCTTGCCAATGCCCGCTCCGCCCAGAGCGCCCGCGTGGCGCTGGATGCGGCCGGCCGACATCTGCTGGCCGTCCGCAGCACCGGCCATGTCCAGTGGTCGACCCCACAGGCCACCCGGCTTGTGAATGCCGCGACCGGTCGTGACGACGGGCTGGATACGCTGGCGGCGCCGATCCGCCAGTGGCTGCAGGAGCGCGAAAAACACGGCGTAGCCAAGGATGGCCCGTTGATGATCCACCAGAACGGCGTGCCCGTGTTGCAACTCGCCTATCTCGGTGCGATCGGCGGCGACGAGTTCCTATTTCGCCTGACCGGCGTCAGCCAGACCAGCGACGACGAGATTTTACGACAGAGTTTCTCGCTGACTGTGCGGGAGGCACAGGTGCTGCTCTGGATCGCCAAGGGGAAATCGAACCGCGATATCGGCGAGATCCTCGGACTGAGCGCTCGCACGGTCAACAAGCATCTGGAGCAGATCTATGTGAAGCTCGGCGTGGAAAACCGGGCATCGGCCGCCGTCAAGGCGGCCAATGTGCTGCATCAGGAATGATCAGGCGACCCGGTCCGGCGGCTCGTGGCCTTCGAAGAAGGCGGTGATGTTGTCCACCACCTTCATGCCCATGGCCGTGCGTGTCTCTTCCGTCGCGCTGCCGAGATGCGGCAGGAGCACGACGTTTTCCAGGGCACGCAGGCGCCCGGGAACGGCCGGCTCCGCCTCGAAAACATCCAGCCCTGCACCGCGAATGGTACCGGCTTCCAGAGCCTCGACCAGCGCCGCTTCATCGACGACATCACCGCGGGCGGTGTTGATCAGGTAAGCGCCGGGCTTCATCGCCTTGAGTCGGCGGGCGTCGATCAGATGCCGGTTTTCACCGCCACCGGGGCAATGCAGCGAGACGAAATCGGAGGCCGCCAAGACCTCGTCGACCGTTTCCAACTGACGTGCGCCGAACCGGGCGGCTTCAGCCGGATCGACCTTCGAGCGATTGTAAAAGACGACATCCATGTCGAAGCCGAAATGGCAGCGTTTCGCCATCGCCTTGCCGATGCGCCCGAAACCGATGATGCCCAGCGTCTTGCCGGTGACCTTGGTTCCGATCATGTGCGTCGGCCGCCAACCGGTCCATTCGCCTGCACGAACCTGCCGTTCGCCCTCGCCTGCCCGCCGCGCGACGGACAGAAGCAGCGACATGGCGATATCGGCGGTGCAATCCGTCAGAACGCCCGGCGTGTTGGTGACGACAACACCATTCGCCTTGGCCGCCGCCACGTCGATATGATTGTAACCGACACCAAAATTCCCGAGGATTTTCGTCCGTATGCCGCCGCCTTCGAACAGGCTGGACGGCAGGCGATCGGAGACGGTCGGCAGGACGGCGTCGAAGTTGCGCAGGGCCTCGGCAAGAGCCGTGGCGTCGAGGGGAACGTCCGGCTCGTTGAACACCGCGTCAAAGCGCTCTGCAAGAACCTGTTCGACGGCACCGGGCCAGCGGCGGGTCACGAGGATACGTTGCTTCTCTGCCATCGGGTCTCTCCTGAATCAATTCAGCCTTGAGACCTAACACAGGAACGGCCGCCAAACAGCGGCCGTTCGGTTTAAAGAGCTATGCCATTTCAAAACGTTCGATCAGCTCTTCAGGAAGGCGAGCATGTCCTCGTTCAGTTGCTGCTTGTGCGTATCGGTGATCCCATGCGGGCCACCGGCATAGACCTTCAGCGTGGCATGCGGCACGAGCTTCTTCGAGGCGCGGGCGGCGGCATCGATCGGCACGATCTGGTCGTCGTCGCCATGGACGATCAGCGTCGGCACATCGAACTTTTTCAGGTCTTCCGTGAAATCGGTTTCCGAGAATGCCTTGATCGAGTCGTAGGTGTTCTTGTGACCGCCCATCATGCCCTGCAGCCAGAAACTGTCGATCATGCCATGCGAGGCCTTGGCGCCCGGACGATTGAAGCCGAAGAACGGACCTGAGGCGATATCCTTATAGAGCTGCGAGCGATCGGCGATCGAAGCGGCACGGATGCCATCGAAGACTTCGATCGGCAGACCACCGGGATTGGCTTCGGTCTTCAGCATCAGCGGCGGCACAGCGGAGATCAGGCCAGCCTTGGCGACACGGCTGGTGCCATGACGGCCGATATAACGGCTGATTTCACCGCCACCGGTGGAGAAGCCGAACAGCGACACGTTCTTCAGGTCAAGAACTTCGATCAGGTCCGCCAGATCGTCGGCATAGTGATCCATGTCGTTGCCGTCCCAAGGCTGCGACGAGCGGCCATGGCCACGGCGGTCATGGGTGATGACACGGAAGCCGTTGCTGGCGAGGTGCAGGGCCTGCGCTTCCCAGCTGTCCGACGACAGTGGCCAGCCGTGGCTGAGGATGACAACCGGACCGTCCTTAGGACCCCAGTCCTTGTAATAGATTTCGACGCCATCGCGGGTGATGATGGTGTTGACGCTGCGCTGCGCGGGAGCGGCGCCGGAGGATGCGGTCTGTTCCTGCGCGGTGGCGGGAGACGCGGTCAGGGCGGCCGAGGCGGCTGCGACCCCTGCTCCGCCGATGCCGGCGAGCAGAACATTGCGACGGGAAACACTGTGGTTGTTGACGCTATTGGACATGACGTTCTCCTTCATTGTGGCGATGCCGGATGACATTCAAATTTGATATCTATCGATTTAATCGTACGCGATATTAATTCTCGTGGTCGGACCGAACAATGGTTTCGTTCGACGAATTAAAATCGCTTACGATTAAATCGCGATCGATATTTAGGCGGAAAAATTCGCGCCGTCAATACCTTGCGATTAAATCGCGAGCGATTTATTTTATGGCTATAACAAGGAGACATTCCATGGCACGCACATCGGATCAGAACGACGACGGGGTGAAGCTCGACGATTTTCTCTGCTTCGCCATCTACTCGGCCAACCATGCCCTCAATCGCGTCTATAAGCCGCTTCTGGATGCAATCGGGCTCACCTACACACAGTACATCGCGATGGTCTCGCTTTGGGAGCAGGACGATCAAACGGTGGGGAGCCTGGGAGAGAAGCTTTTTCTGGAATCGAGCACACTGACGCCGGTTCTAAAGCGGCTGGAAACGCTGGATCTTGTCAAGCGAACCCGCGACAAGGCGGATGAGCGTGTCGTGCGTGTGAAACTGACATCGAGCGGACGCGCGCTGCAGGAAAGGGCGAAATCGATCCCGCCCTGCATTCTCGAAGCCAGTGGTCTCGAGATGAGCGAGTTGACCGCCTTGAAAACGGAAATCGCGACACTCAGGTCATCGCTGCTCAAGGCATAGTCAAGCCTCATCGACAGAGCCCGCAATGCAAAAAGGCCCGGCAATGCCGGGCCTTTCGTGGTCTTGAGACCAATTCCGTTTCCGAAACGACTATTCGTTCTGGAAGTAGGTGTACTTGCCGTCGTCACCCTTCTTCCAGGTGTACATGACGTAGTCCGGACGGGTGATGTCGCCCTTGTCGTCATAGCCGAAGTCGCCGATAACGGTCTTGAACGGACCTTTGCCCTTGATGTTCTCGGCAACAGCCTGCGGATCGTTACCGCCGGCAGCCTTTGCACCTTCAGCAACGATCTGAAGGGCGGCATAGGAGTACAGCGTGTAGGCTTCCGGTTCGAAGCCGGCAGCGCGGAACTTCTCGACGAGGTCCTTTGCAGCCGGGTTCTTGCGCGGATCCGGAGCAAACGTCATCAGCGTGCCGTCAACGGCGTCGCCAGCGATCGAAGCCAGTTCGTTCGAAACGATACCGTCGCCGGACATGAAGGTTGCCTTCAGGCCCTGGTCGGCAGCCTGACGCTCGATCAGACCGAATTCGGTGTGCAGACCGCCGTAGTAAACCACGGAAACGCCGGCTTCCTTCATCTTGGCGATCAGGGCCGAGAAGTCCTTGTCGCCAGCGGTGATGCCTTCGTAAACGGCTTCGGTTACACCGGCTTCGTTCATGGCAGCCTTGGTCAGGTCAGCGAGGCCCTGGCCGTAAGGCGTCTTGTCGTGAACGACAGCAACCTTGGCGTCCTTGAAGTTTGCAGCGATGTAGGCACCGGCAACGGCGCCCTGCTGGTCGTCACGGCCGCAGGTACGGAACGTGTTCCACAGACCGCGCTCGGTGAAGGTCGGGTTGGTCGAAGCAGGCGTGATCTGCATGATGCCGTTTTCGGCGTAGACTTCCGAAGCCGGGATCGAAACGCCGGAGTTGAAGTGGCCGATAACGAACTTGACGCCGTCAGCAACGAACTTGTTGGCAACCGAAACGCCCTGCTTCGGGTCGGACACGTCGTCGCCGAGCACGATCTTGATCTGCTCGCCATTGATACCGCCGGCAGCATTGATGTCAGCCGCGGCCTGCTCAGCACCCTTCTGGAGCTGCGCGCCGAAAGCTGCGTTCGGGCCTGTCAGCGGGCCAGCAACACCAACCAGCAGGTCAGCCCATGCATTGCCGCTGAAGGCGACCATTGCAGTCAGCGCAACAGCTGACAAAAGTGACTTTTTCATCTTGTTACTCCCAAAAAATTGAGCGGGTGTTTTTTAACCGGTCACGATACCCGCAATAATCGCCCCGGTGTTCTTATATCCGCGTCAGCGTAAACGGCTGCCGCGGGGTTCCCTCGGTTATTTGGCTTTCCAGGAGAAGGGCGAAGCCTTCTCGTAAAGCCAGTAGTATTTTTCCGTCATCTGCTTCGTCCGGTAGAAGCGATAACCGGCCGTAGCAAACAACAAAAGAATGATCGTGTCCACGACATAGTACTGGATCGTCAGCATCGAGCCTGCGAAAAGTGCGTGGTGGATGAAGCGGATAGCGCCACCCAGAAGCAGCGTGTAAATCACCAGCGTCGAATAGCTGCCCCAGCCATCCGCACAGCTCTTGCCCGTGCGCCAGGCCGTCCAGCCGCCGATGATGACGGTCACCAGCATAAACTGCCAGATGGTTGGTTCTTCATAGAGAATGCCGTGCATCCCTTGCTCCCTTCAAAGCGCTGGCGGCGTGAAACGTCCCTGCCCTGCGCCTCAATTCCCAAACTCTGCCCGTCGCCGGAAAGCCGGCGACGGTGCGGGATCAATGATGGCCACCTTCGAGATAAGCGGCGCGAACTTCCGGATTGGCAAGCAGTTCCTTGCCGGTACCGCTCATCGTCACCTTGCCGTTGACCATGACATAGCCACGGTGCGACAGCTTGAGGGCGGCAAAGGCGTTCTGCTCGACGAGGAACACCGTCAGGCCTTCCGTTTCGTTCAGCTTCTTGATCGCCGCAAAGATGCCCTTGACTATCAGCGGAGCCAGACCGAGCGACGGCTCATCCAGCAACAGAAGCTTCGGACGCGCCATCAGCGCGCGGCCGATGGAAAGCATCTGCTGCTCACCGCCAGAAAGCGTGCCGCCCCGCTGCGACTGACGCTCCTTGAGGCGCGGGAAGAGCGTGAAGATCTTTTCGACATCCTCGTTGAAATATTTCAGATTGTCGAGGCTGGCGCCCATCTGAAGATTCTCGAACACCGTCATGCGCGGGAAGATGCGACGGCCTTCCGGCGACTGGGCGATGCGAAGCCGCGCGATCTCATGCGTCGGCATGCGGGTAATGTCCTGACCCTCGAAAGTAACCGAGCCGGTGCGCGCCTGCGGACTGCCGCAGATCGTCATCATCAGCGTTGATTTGCCGGCGCCGTTGGCACCGATCATGCAGACGATCTCGCCCTTCTTGACCTCGACATCAACGCCAGCCAGGGCGCGAATATTTCCGTAGTACGTCTCGACAGCTTTTACATGCAGGAGGTTGTCGCTCATCAAAGCGGCCCTCCCGGGGTGACGTGCTCGATCTCTTCGATCACTTCCTCGACCTCATCATCTTCAACACCGAGATAGGCCGCAATAACCTTCGGATCGTTCTTCACATGGTCCGGATTGCCATCCGAAATCTTCTGGCCGTATTCGAGCACCACGACATGGTCGGAGATTTCCATGACCACAGACATGTCGTGCTCGATCAGCAGGATCGACGTGCCGGTATCCTTGCGGATGCTGCGCAACAGTTCGTTGAGCGCCAGGGATTCGCGCGGATTGAGGCCGGCGGCCGGTTCGTCCAGGCACAGAAATTCCGGTCCTGTACACATCGCGCGGGCAATTTCCAGACGGCGCTGCGCGCCATAGGGAAGGTCGCCGGCCGGATCGTCCGCACGGTCGATCAGGTTGGCCTTCTCAAGCCAGTATTTCGCCTGCTCGATCGACTGCGCCGCAGCCTTCTTGTAGGCGGGGAAGCCGAGCAGGCCGAGGATCGTGTAGCCCGAAGCCAGCATCAGCTTGTTGTGCTGCGCGACCAGCAGGTTTTCGAGAACCGTCAGGCCGGAAAACAGCCGGATGTTCTGGAACGTGCGGGCAACCTTGGCATCGCGGTTGACCTCGAAATCCGACATGCGCTCAAGGAGAAATTCCTTGCCCGCTTTCTGCCGCATCGTGATCATGCCCATCGTCGGCTTGTAGAAGCCGGTGATGCAGTTGAAGACCGTCGTCTTGCCGGCGCCATTCGGGCCGATGAGAGCGGTGATGTCGCCGCGATAGGCTTCGAACGACAGGTCGTTGATGGCCATGAGGCCGCCGAAACGCATCGACAGATGCTCGACTTTGAGGATTGGATCTTTCGTCATCGTATTCGTTCCGGCCATGATCAACCGTGACCTTCCTTGGTGAAGCTGCCGGAGACACTCTTGCGTTCTCGCAGGAATGCCGTGGGTTCGCGCGAGCCGACAAAGCCGCGGGGCTTCCACACCATGACGACAATCATGGCCAGACCGAAGATCAGCATGCGATAGAGTTCCGGGGTGAAGTCAGGGCCGAAGATGTGCTTGAGGAATTCCATTTCACGCAACATTTCCGTACCGCCGATCATGACCGTCGCGGCAACCGCGATACCGATCAGCGAGCCCATGCCGCCGAGAACCACGATGGCGAGAATGATCGCCGATTCCAGGAAGACGAAGGATTCCGGAGACACGAAGCCCTGGCGAACCGCGAAGAAGGAGCCTGCAAAGCCGCCGAACATAGCGCCCGTGGCAAAGGCCGTCAGCTTGGTGGTGACCGTGTTGATCCCGAGCGAGCGGCAGGCGATTTCATCCTCGCGCAGCGCTTCCCAGGCACGACCGATCGGCATGCGGCGCAACCGGATGGTCACGAGAGCGGTGATCAGGCAGAGCGCCAGGATGAGATAGAAGAGGAAAATCTTGTAGTAAGCGGACGACATCGGCAGCCCGAAGGACTTGGCGAAGTTGTTTGCCGCGCTGACATCGAAGGACCAGATGCCGAAGACCGAAGCCTTGGCAATGCCCGAAATCCCGAACGTGCCCTTGGTGACGGCCGTCCAGTTGATCAGGACGAGGCGGATGATTTCACCGAAGGCGAGCGTGACGATCGCCAGATAGTCACCCTTGAGACGCAGGACCGGGAAGCCCAAGACGATGCCCCAGAGTGCAGCGAAAATGCCGGCCATGGGCAGCAAGAGCCAGAACGACAGCCCGAAATAGGACGACAGCAACGCGTAAGAATAGGCGCCGACAGCATAGAAGGCGACGTAGCCGAGGTCGAGCAGGCCGGCGAGACCGACGACGATGTTCAAACCCCAAGCCAGCATCACGTAAATGAGGATCTGGATGCCGAAGTTATCGACCCATTTCAGCGAGCCCTGGAAGCCGAAGAAATAGACCATCACCGGCGGATACAGGAGCAGAACGATGACCGCGATCATGCTGAAGTTGCGGGCAACGAACCCGGCTTCCTGAGCGGGGGCCGCTGCCTTCGCAGCCTTGCGCTCTTCCAGATACGGGCGGATGAAAGCAACTGACAGGAAGCGACCAACAGCGGCGATGGCAACGAAGATCGCCAGCAAGCCCCAGCGCTGAACGAGGATCAACTCGTTCAGGATGTTCTGGTCGGTCTTGAGACCGACGAAGAGAACGAAGAGGCCAAGTGCCACGAGGCCGGCATAGAAAGCCTCGCGCAGAGCCCGCGCCATCAGATTGCTGCTGGCGCTCTCGGTGGTGTTCGAAATGTTTGCCATGAAATTATACCTTCTCGACTTCAGGCCGACCCAGAATACCAGACGGCTTGAAAATCAGCACGATGGCGAGGATCGAGAATGTCGCGACATCCTTGTAGTCGATGGTGAAATAGGCAGACCAGAGCGACTCGATGAGACCGATCATCAAACCACCGAGAACAGCGCCCGGCAGCGAGCCGATACCGCCGAGAACGGCAGCCGTGAAGGCCTTGACGCCCGGTGTGAAGCCATCGGTGAAGACGATAACACCATAGTACATCAGGTACATGGTACCAGCGACGGCAGCGAGTGCCGCGCCCATGATGAAGGTGATCGAGATCGTCTTGTCGACGTCGATGCCGAGAAGGGCCGCCATCTTGCGGTCCTGTTCGGTCGCACGCTGGGCACGACCAAGCGGCGTGTGATTGACGATATACCAGAAGATCGTCAGCAGCACCGCCGTCACCACGACGATGATGATCTGCTTCAGCGAGATCGAGATACCGAAGACATCATAGACCGACGACACCATGGACGGGATCGGCTTGTTGCGCGGACCCTGCGTCACCTGGATAAAGTTGGAAAGCGCGATCGACATGCCGATCGCGGTGATCAGCGGAGCCAGGCGGAACGAGCCGCGCAAGGGTCGATAGGCCATTTTTTCGATGACCCAGTTCCACAGACCGGTCATCAGCATCGCCACGATGATCATGATAAAGAGTGCAAGCGCAATCGGTACGCCGCCGAACAGTGACAGCAGCAACAGGTATACGATCAAAGCGGCGAAACCGCCCAGCATGAAGATATCGCCGTGGGCGAAGTTCACCATGCCGATGATGCCGTAAACCATGGTATAGCCAATGGCTATCAAACCGTAAATTGAGCCAAGCGTCAGCCCGTTGACGAGCTGCTGGACAAAATACTCCATCTATATCCCCCGGATATGATCCATGCGGTCATATCTCTTGTTTTTGTGCTCTTTTAGAGCATCATTTGCCAATGCGGATTCCATACCGCTTTAGAAAGAAAAGGGAAGCGTAAAAGTGAGGCATCGACAATTTCTTTCGGTTTTGGATTAAAATGGTGCACGGATCGGTGAAAAAGCCAAAAAATCATCAGGAAAAGCCGTGCTTTTGAGCAGTTTTTTGCTTGATAAACCGATTTACGCGAAACAAAAAAGCCGGGAACGTTGCCCCCAGCTTTGATTTTCCATCAAAATTGCAGATTATTGCTCAGGACCGCATGCGCGACCCGTTGGCATCGAAAAGGGGTTGCGGCTGCAGGCGTGCGGTCAGCATTTCGCCGAGAAGTTCGACCTGCCAGCCCTCCGATTCGTCGGCAATCTCCTTCGGG
The DNA here is from genome assembly GCF_001425605.1 of Rhizobium sp. Leaf453. Taxonomy (GTDB): domain Bacteria; phylum Pseudomonadota; class Alphaproteobacteria; order Rhizobiales; family Rhizobiaceae; genus Pararhizobium. The sequence goes on from NZ_LMRG01000031.1 coordinate 46,260, forward strand.
ACATAGCCGACGGCAACCGAAACGCCCGATGCATGGGCATAGCCGCCTGATGTCACCCAACCACGCACTTCGCCGTTCAGATAGATCGGCTCGTCACCGATGACGTCGGCATCCTTGGCATCGATGATGAAGGTGCGCAGGCGCAGGGCTCCTCCGTCGGCCTTTTCCTTGGCGGCCGCTTCCTTGCCGATAAAGTCGGCGTCCTTCTTCAGGGCGACGAATCGGCCAAGACCGGCCTCGAACGGACCGTAGAGCGGACGATATTCTCGCGACCAACTGCCGAAGGACTTTTCGACGCGCAGGGCGTTCAGCGCCCGCAGACCGAAAAGCTTGATATTGAACTCGGCGCCGGCCTGCATGATGAGATCATAGAGGTAACGCTGGTATTCCGGCTTCATCCAGATTTCGTAGCCGAGGTCGCCGGTATAGCTGACGCGCCCGACGATCGCCGGCGCCATGCCGAGATCCATCCTGCGGATATCCATGAAGCCGAAGGCATCATCCGACATGTCGAGATGGGTCAGCTTGGAGATCAGCGCGCGGGAGTTCGGGCCGGCGATCGACAGGCCGACCAGTTGCAGGTTGAGCGCCTTAACGCTGACCGAGCCATCGTTCGGCAAGTGGCTCTCGAACCACCGCATGTGATAATCCTCGGCGATACCCGAGCCGATCAGCAGGAAATCGCCGTCGCCGAGCTTCGCCAGCGTGAAATCACCGATCAGCTTGCCGTCGTCCTTCAACATCGGCGCCAGCGACATGCGGCCGGCTTCGGGAATACGGCAGGTCAGCATCCGGTCGAGCCAGGCCTCGGCGCCCTTGCCGGTGATCGCATATTTGGCGAAGCCGGAGGTTTCCATCAGGCCGACGCTGTCGCGCACGGCCTTGGCTTCGGCGCCGACGACGTCGAAATCGTTCGAACGACGCCATGAGAACTTGTCCTCCTCGCCCTTCGGCGCGAACCAGAGCGGCGATTCGAGGCCGAAGGAGGCGCCGAAGATCGCACCGGCGTCCTTCAGCTTGTCGTAGATCGGGGTCGTCAGGAACGGGCGGGCACCCGGCAGTTCCTCGTTCGGATAGCGGATCGAGAAGCGGCGCGAATAGTTTTCGCGGACCTTGGCATTGGTGAAACCGAGCGTGGCGAAATCGCCGTAGCGCGAGACATCCATGGCGAAGACATCGAAGCCCGGATCGCCGTAGATGATCCAGTTGGCGAGCGCGAGGCCGACGCCGCCGCCCTGGCTGAAGCCGGCCATGACGGCGCAGGCCGACCAGTAATTGGTGAGACCACGTACCGGGCCGACCAGCGGATTGCCATCCGGCGAGAAGGTGAAGGGGCCGTTGATGATCTTCTTGATGCCGGCCTTGTTGAAGGCCGGGAAGTGACGAAAGCCGACCTCCAGTTCCGGCGTGATGCGCTCGATATCCTCGGCCAACAGTTCATGGCCAAAGTCCCACGACGTGGTGATCGGCGACCAAGGCCGGCAGGCCTTTTCATAGGTGCCCATCAGCATGCCGTTGCGTTCCTGGCGCAGGTAGATTTCGCCGTCGAAATCGACGCAGTGCATCAGCTCCTTGCCGCGCGTCTGGTTGAATTCGATGACCTCGGGCATGTCCTCGGTGATGAGGTACATATGCTCCATGGCGAGCACCGGCAGTTCCAGCCCGGTCATGCGGCCGACTTCACGCGCCCAGAGGCCGGCGGCATTGACCACATGCTCCGCGATGATCTCGCCCTTGTTGGTGATGACGCGCCAGGAGCCGTCTTCCAGCTGCACCAGATCCTCGACCTTGGTGTGAAGGTAGATATCGGCACCGTTCTTCTTGGCCGACTTGGCATAGGCATGGGTGGTGCCGTAGGGATCGAGATGGCCTTCGACCGGATCGAACACGGCGCCGACGAACTGCGAGGGATCGAGCAGTGGCATCAGCTCGTGCGCTTCCTTCGGCGTCAGAAGCTCGGCCTCGAGGCCCATGTAGCGGCCCTTGGCAAGGATCGACTTCATCCAGTCGAACCGCTCCTTGGTCGCCGCGAGCATCATGCCCGAGGTCATGTGCAGGCCGATATCCTGGCCGGAATATCCCTGGATTTCCTTGTAGAGTTCGACCGTATATTTCTGCAGCTTGGCGACGTTCGGGTCGCCGTTGATCGTGTGCATGCCGCCAGCGGCATGCCAGGTCGATCCCGATGTCAGCTCCGATCGCTCCAGGAGAACGACGTCGGTCCAGCCGAATTTCGTCAGGTGATAAAGGACCGAACACCCGACGACGCCGCCGCCGATCACGACGACTCTGGCATGGCTTTTCATGAAAATTCTCCGGTTTCGGGCGCTAGGAAAAAGCGGCCCGTTGGATGGGCAAATCTAGGCTCTCGAAACCGTAGTGTGAAAGGTGTCGCGGATAAAGCCATTCCTGCGAACAGGCCTTTCCCATTTCCGCCATTCGCTGCTTCACCAGCGCCGTAAAAGCGTCACGCCATGACGCTTTTGTCGTCAGGTGGAAAACCCGACCGACAGATCGAATTCGCGGCCCATCGTCTTGAGGTCGTCGAACAGCGACTCTGCGAAACTGCGCATGACGATGACCTCGAATTCGTTTTCGCCGGTGCGCGCAAGATTGACGCTTATGTGCCCACACAGGACATTCGAGGACGTGCCGACTTCAAAAACGTTGGGATGCAGGTCCGTGGCGATCCCCTTGGCGAGAATGCGCCGGACGTTGGGGCCGGAGAGCCGCAACAGAACACGGCCATCACTCTGATCGACGATATGGGCGGCTTCGGCGAGGAGCAGCGACAGGTTGCGTTGCAAAATCTCCGGCGTGTCGAGTTGCGACAAAGCCAGCCATTCTCCCGGTGCGACGAAGCGCAAAGACAGGTCGCCAGCGGCCGCAAGCGCGGCAGCCACAAAGGCATCTCCGCCTTCCGCCGCCATGACGGTCGCAATCGCGACGCGCTGCGGAACTTCGAGATGATCGACGGCCCGGATACCGGGATCGGCGGGGATGCGGCTTTCGAGAGGATGCCGGGAAATATAGGTCTTGCTCATGTCCGCATCCGTCTCAAGAATTCAGCTTCGCATTACCGGGATCGACAAAGACCGGATGGCAGACTTCCGCTACCGTTTCCGTACCGCCGAGCTTGTCCCAGACAACGACGCGTTCGCCATAACGCTCGCGTCCGGACTTGAGGAAAGCGAGCGCGATGTCGTGACCGAGCGTCGGTGAAAAGCCGGCGGAACTGACATAACCCTGGTCGTTCAATGTCGATGGCTTGGCACCTTCGCGCAGCAGATGCGCGCCGGCACGAAATGTCTTGTCCGCCTCCACCGGCTTCAATCCGACCATCTGCATGCGATCCGCCGCCGTCAGGCCGTAACGGGTCGATAGGCGCTTGCCGATGAAATCAGACTTCTGCGCGGAGACCATGCGCCCGAAACCGGCATCATCCGGGGTCACGCGGCCATCGAACTCTGCGTGGGTGACATGGCCCTTTTCGAGGCGCAGGACGTTCAGCGCTTCCAGACCATAGGCGCAGATGCCATGTGCCCTGCCCTCCTCCATCGCCGCATCGGCAACGGCTTCGCCGAACCAGGCCGGAACGGCGAGTTCGTAGGCCAGTTCGCCGGAAAACGAGATGCGGAACAGGCGTCCCTTGAGGCCGCCCTTCAGCGTCACGGCTTGCGCCGCCAGGAACGGGAAAGCCGCATCCGACACATCGTCCTCGACCAGCGCCTGAACAACATGGCGCGCTTTCGGCCCGGCAATCGCCATCTGCGCCCACTGGTCCGTCGAAGAGCAGAAGCGGACCTTGAGGTCCGGCCAGAGAACCTGCGCGCAATATTCCATGTGGGACATGACGCCGCCGGCCAGCGCCGTGGTCGTTGTCATGAAGAAATGCTCGGACGACAGCCGGCTGGTCGTGCCGTCGTCATAGACCATGCCGTCCTCGCGCAGCATCAGCCCGTAGCGTGCTTTGCCGACAGGAAGTTTCAGGAACGCGTTGCAATAGAGCCGGTTGAGGAATTCGGCGGCATCCCTGCCGAAAATCTCGATCTTGCCGAGCGTCGAGACATCGCAAATGCCGACATTCTGGCGGACATTCAGGACTTCCCGGTCGGTGCTCTGCCGCCAGGTCCTTTCGCCATCGCGGGCAAACCAGGCGGGACGATACCAGAGGCCGGAATCGACGAAAACGGCGCCGTTCTTCTGCGCCCAATTGTAGAGCGGCGACTTGCGCACCGGCGCCGCATGTTCGTCGCGGGAGGTGCCGGCGAGTGCGCCGAAGGCGACCGGCGTATAAAAAGGCCGGAACGTGGTGGTGCCGACATCAGCGGGGCTGATGCCCTGCATGGCGGCGAGAAGCCCCGTGGCGTTGATTCCGGACAGCTTGCCCTGATCGGTCGCCATGCCGTTTGTCGTGTAGCGCTTGGCATGCTCGACATGGCCGAAGCCCTCGCGCAATGCCAATCCCAGATCTTTCACATGCACATCGTTCTGGAAATCGACAAAGGCTTTTGCCTTAGCGCCAGGCGCATACCAGAGCGCGGTGAAGGACGGATCGATCTCGCCGCTCACTGATGGCAAGACGTCTGAGACGGCCGAAAACCCGAGATCTGCAATAATCGCCGCAGCCTTCCCGGCGCCATCGCTCAGGCAAGCGGCCAACGAATAGATGCCAGCCGCAGCGCCCGCGACGGCGAGACCATTGCCGACGTCGGGGGCAAGGAAGCTGTTCAGTTCAGGCGACCAGACAGCCTTTGCGCCGCGCTGGCAGGCGAGATGGATGACCGGATTCCAGCCGCCGGACATGGCGACCGCGTCGCAGGCAATCGTGTCCTCGAAGCCGGACCGCTCGACGACGATGCCGGACACACGGTGCTTGCCTTTCGTATCGGTGACGGAGCCCGAACGGATGACCCGTGTGCCTGTGGGCGCGACATCATCTGCGTCAGCCCGGCTGTCGATGATGACGGCAATCTCAATGCCCTGGGCGGCAAGGTCGGCGGCGGTGCGGTAACCCGTGCCGCCATTGGTAAAGATCGCCACGGACTTGCCGGACGCCACGCCAAAGCGGTTGGCATAGGTGCTGACCGCGCTTGCCATCATCACGCCCGGCCGATCGTTGCCGCCGAAGACCAGTGGCCGTTCCTCGGCCCCGGTTGCCAGCAGCGCCCGCTTGGCGACGATACGCCAGAGCCGCTCCACCGGCAGCTTGGCTTGCGGCTGGGCCACATGTTTCTGGACCCGTTCGACCGCGCCGAAGACATTGTCGTCGTACCAGCCGAAGACGGTGGTGCGCGGCATGATCGTGACGTTCGGCAGAGAGCGAAGTTCGGCCAGCAATGTTTCGGCAAATGCCGGCGCCGGCATTCCGTCGATCTCGACGGTTTCAGAGAGCAGCGAGCCGCCCGGCCGGAAATCCTCGTCCGCGAGGATGACGCGCAGCCCGGCGCGGCCGGCCGTTCGTGCCGCCATCAGCCCCGTCGGACCGGCACCGACGACCAACAGGTCGCAATGCGCCCAGACTTTCTCGTAGGTCTCCGGATCGCGCTCCAGCACGGCGCGGCCGAGCCCGGCTGCCCGGCGGATGATCGGCTCATAGACCTTCTCCCAGAAGGCCGCCGGCCACATAAAGGTCTTGTAGTAGAAGCCGGCCGAGAGGAACGGCGACAGGAGATTGTTGAGCGCGCCGACATCATGTTTCAGCGACGGCCAACGGTTCTGGCTGCGGGCATCAAGCCCGGCATAGAGTTCTGCAACCGTCGCCTTGGTGTTGGGGTCCGAGCGCGACCCCTGACCGATGGTCACCAGCGCGTTCGGTTCCGAGGGGCCGGCTGTGACGATGCCGCGCGGGCGGTGATACTTGAAGCTCCGGCCGACCAGAAGCTGGTCATTCGCCAGCAGCGCCGAGGCGAGCGTATCACCAGACAGACCGGACATTGTGCGGCCGTCGAACTTGAAGTCCATGCGGTTGGTACGATCGACGAGACCGCCTGCAGAGAGACGATAGGCCGTCATCGCGCCGCCTCCCGCGCTGCAACGGCGCCATCTGTCACGGAATAGACCTCATGGGTCATGGTATCGCGCTCGACGACCAGCCAGCGGCGACAGCCGGCCACATGCTGCCAGTGTTCGCGGTAACGGCCGCGCGGATTGGCGCGGATATGGACATAATCGTTCCAGGCCTCGTCGGAGGCTTCCGGATCGGGACGCAGGACCGACGCGTCGCCACGGATGGAAAACTCTTCCTTCGGACGGGTGCCGCAATGCGGGCAGGAGATGAGGCTCGCCATTCTTCAGGTCTCAATGCAGGTTCGGCTGGGGACCAGCGCCGTGTTCGTCGATGGGATAGCCGCGCTCGAAGCGATCCAGCCGCAGGAAACGGGCGACCGGATGGCTCTCGTTCTTGGCGATCAGATGGGCGAAACACCAGCCGGAGGCCGGCGTCGCCTTGAAGCCGCCATAGCACCAGCCGCAGTTCAGGTAGAGATTGTCGATCGGCGTGTGGCTGATGATCGGCGAGCCGTCCATGCTCATGTCCATCACACCGCCCCAAGAGCGCAGGACGCGCACCCGCGACAGGCCGGGGATCATCGTTACGCCCTCCTCCATCACATGCTCGACGGTCGCCAGATTGCCGCGCTGGGCATAGGAATTGTAGCCGTCGATCTCGGCTCCGAAGACCAGGCCGCCCTTGTCCGACTGGGAAATGTAGAAATGCCCGGCGCCATAAGTAATGACATGATCGATGGCCGGCTTCAGTCCCTCGGTGACGAAGGCCTGCAATACATGGCTTTCGATCGGCAGTTTCAGATCGGCCATCTGTCCGACGCGCGAGGTATTGCCGGCGGCCGCGAGACCGAGCTTGCTGCAGCCGATGAAGCCGCGCGATGTCTCGACGCCGGTCACGACACCGTTTTCTCGGCGGATACCGGTCACTTCGCAGTTCTGGAGCAGATAGACGCCCAGACGATCGGCGGCGCGGGCATAGCCCCAGGCAACGGCATCATGACGCGCGGTGCCGCCACGCTTCTGCAGCAGGCCGCCCATGATCGGGAACCGGGCATGGTCGAAATTGAGGAAGGGCAGCATCTTCTTCAGCGCCGCGCGGTCCAGCAGTTCGGCCGGAACGCCCTCCATCCACATGGCATTGCCGCGGCGGATATAGGCGTCGCGCTGGCCGTCATTGTGATAGAGATTGATAATGCCGCGCTGCGACAGCATGGCGTTGTAGTTGAGGTCCTGCTCCATGCCCTCCCAGAGTTTCATCGAAAACTCGTAGAACGGTTCATTACCGGGCAGCATGTAGTTGGAACGGACAATCGTGGTGTTGCGGCCGACATTGCCGGAACCGAGATAGCCCTTTTCCAGCACCGCGATGTTCTTCAGGCCGAATTCCTTGGCGAGATAATAGGCCGTCGCCAGGCCGTGACCGCCACCGCCGACAATGATGATGTCGTAGAAGGGTTTCGGCTCCGGCTGCCGCCAGGCGGGCTTCCAGTTGACGTTGCCCGTGAGCGCGTTTTTGACGATCGAGAATGCCGAATAGCGCATGCCAGTCCCAATTCACCTATCGATGTTGCAGCGCCACATTTGCACAGGCGGTGACCGGCGCAAAGACCACGCAGGCAAAGGCATCGCGCCCTGCTGTCGGCACCTCTAGCCGAATGGGAAAGCAGATACAGTGCCAAATGCGGCACAGTCGTGGAAATTTGCAGATTCATCCTTGAAAAGACCGGTAAGGAATGTGGATGTATATTCATTCTGCCTGGCAATACCGTCAGTGGTTGCGCACGGGCACGCTTGGGCGGCAAAGGGGCACGGGACTGAAATGCTTGATATTCTGGAGGAGGCGGCCGTGGCTGCGGGGAAAGCAATCCTCGACGTCTACCATGCCGGACCGGATGTCAGCTACAAGGCAGACTGTTCCCCCGTCACAGATGCTGACGAAAATGCTGAAAAAATCATTCTGGACCGCCTCGCGGCGGCCTTTCCGGACATTCCGGTCGTTGCCGAGGAAGCCGTCGCAGCCGGCCAGATTCCCGATATCAGCGGCCAGACCTTTTTCCTGGTCGATCCCCTCGACGGCACGAAGGAATTCGTCGGCCGCAACCACGATTTCACCGTCAACATCGCTCTGATCGAGAAAGGCGAGCCGGTCGCCGGCGTCGTCTATGCGCCGGCGCTCGGCATCCTCTATGCCGCCACCCGCAACAAGGCGAAGAAGGCCGTCGTCTCGGGCCAGACCACGATCGGGCCGGAAACTATCATCGGCTGTCGCTTCCGTGGGGACCGGATTGTCGCCCTTGCCAGCCGCTCCCACAATAGCCAGGAAACAATCGCCTATCTGGCCGCGCACGGGATCACGGATTACGAATCGGTCGGTTCGTCCTTGAAATTCTGTCTTCTCGCCGAAGGGCTCGCCGACATCTATCCGCGCCTCAGCCGGACGATGGAATGGGATACGGCGGCCGGAGACGCCGTCCTGCGCGCAGCCGGCGGCGAAACGCTGACGATGGATGGCAATCCGCTGTCCTACGGCAAACGCAACCAGAGCTTCGACGTCGATTTCGCCAATCCGTTTTTCGTCTCGCGGGGCAAGAACTGACTTCCTCCCCTGCCCACCTACGGGCATGAGATCGGCAAATTTCCCTGTGTAAACAACAGTGCCCCCCTGCCCGGCATCCACGGTCGCCACCGCGCGGCTAACCTTCTCGGAACGACAGAGGAGAATTGCCGGTGAGCGAAACGACGATCAATCTCGAAATGCCCTATATCCTGCCCTCGCAGGCGCAGAAACACGTCACGCATAACGAGGCGCTGCAGCGGCTCGATGCGATCACGCAACTGACCATCACCGCAACGCTTTCGACTCCCCCGTCAGATCCGCAGGAAGGCACCTGCTACAATATCGACGCATCGCCGACCGGAGCCTGGACAGGCAAGGCCGGCAAGCTGGCCTTCCGTCAGGATGGCGACTGGATCTTCATCACCCCGCGCGAAGGCTGGCGCGGCTGGTTCCTCGCCGAAGATGGCATGAAAATCCACGATGGCAGCGGATGGGCGGCCTATGACGCCATCGGTACGCCGGCCATGCTGGGCATCAACACCTCCGCCGACAGCACCAACCGCCTAGCCGTCTCTGCCGCCGCCACCCTGCTCAAGCATGCCGGAAACGGGCATCAGGTGAAGGTCAACAAGTCGGCCGCCACCGATACGGCAAGTCTGCTGTTCCAGTCCGGCTGGTCGGGCCGGGCGGAAATGGGACTTGCCGGTTCGGACGATTTCTCCGTCAAGGTCAGCCCGGACGGTTCGGCCTGGACTTCGGCGCTCAGCATTACCGGCCAGGGACAGGTGCGCATGCCGCAGCGTCCGCTCGTCCGCGCCACCCGCGGCGGCGGTGTTCTCACCCCCTCCTCCGGCTCGCAAACGGGTTTCTCGACGCTGAGCGTCAATCAGGGTGGCTTCAGCCTTGGCGCATCGGTCGCCGGGGGCGGCAATCGCCTCGTCGTGCCGGTGACCGCGCCCTACCTCGTCTGCCTCGGGGTCGAGGCTAACCCCTCCGGCGCCTTTTCGGTGTCGGTCAAGGTGAACGGAACGACGACGATCGCCAGCATCAATGACAACGATGCCGCCTCCGCCTCCTATGGAAACTGCGCCATGGGCCTGGCGCTGCTGACGGCCGGGGACTGGCTGGTGCTGGAACACACCGGCACAACACCGCTCGATTTCGGTTATGACAAAACGGAGTTGACGGTAATGATGCTGTGAAGCCCGAACGGCACACGGCCGCTTATTGTGGGCCGTTCCGCGCGGATGTCAGCAGGCTGGCCATCGAATCCTCATTGAAAGGCTTGGTGATGCGGGGAATATCACGCAGTACCGCCGGAAAGATCGAGCTTTCGCCGTAGCCGGTGACGAAGCCGAAGACTATGCCGCGCGCCGTGACGATCTCGGCAAAGGCGAAGCTGGTCTCATTGCCGAGATTGACGTCGAGAAGCGCGAAATCGAAATCATGCGCCTCGATCAGGGATTTCGCCTGCTCGACATTGGTCGCGATCTCGACATGCTCCACACCGATGGACTTCAGGATGTCCTCGGCCTCCATGGCGATGATGAAATTGTCTTCAAGCACAAGCACGCGCTTGACCGACAATGGAATTTCCGTATGCACCACCGAGATTTGTTCCTATCCGCACGCGTCCCACCAATGACGCGTCCCGCGATTCGAGACATAAGTTAGGAGCAGAATCATAGCATTTAAATAAGACATGTATTGGCGGATATAGCTGCGCCAGGCTATCCACAGAGCAGGCAGTAATTTCCAGACTCAGATGAACGGACGGTTTATCTCGTGATAGCCCTCCCATCCCGCGATCTTCATCAATCCTTCGTCGTCAAGGATGTCGCAGCCGCGGTCCGCCCAGCGGATCAGCTTGCGCTCACCCAATTTCTTCAGAGTCTTGTTGGTGTGGACGATGGAGAGCCCGAGCGTATCGGCGACATGCTGCTGGGTGATCGGGATGGACACACGCTGCCCCTTGAACAGGTTGGATGCCTTGGCCCGTTGATAGAGAAACGCGAGCAGATAGGCCGCCCGTTCCAGCGCCGAGCGGCGGCCGATGCTGAGAAGGTTCTCGTCGAGAATGCGCTCCTCCTGCGCCGCGATCCAGGTCAGGTCGTAGGCAAGGTCGGGATAGTTGCGATAAAGCATTCCCAGCTTGTCGCGCTCGAAAACGCAGAGCGTCACCGGCGATAGCGCCTCGACCGAGTGCTTCATCTCGCCCATGAGGCTGCCCTGCAGACCTATCAGGTCACCCGGCATCATGTAGTTCAGAATCTGCCGGCGACCATCATCCAGCGTCTTGTAGCGAAAGCCCCAGCCGGACAGCACCGTGAACAGATGGGCGCTGTGCGAGCCTTCCACCAGGATCGTCGTCCCGGCATCCACCGCCAGTTCACCGGTTTTGAAATTGGAGACGAAATCAAGCTCGTCCGGCTTGAATTCTCTGAAATGCGGAAGCGCCCGCAGGGGACATTGCTCACAGGCTGTCTGCCTGTTGTTGCGGGTCTTGGGTAAGGCCATTCAATTCCTCGGGTGCAGGATATGGAGATGAGAGTTACAGCTTTGATTTCAGGTAAAAATTAGGACTCGATGTTTTTCCGGCAAGAGGTTTCGGCAAAGGATCGGTGGACATAACGTCGTCGCGAGCCTAGTTTTTCCTTGAAGATCATATCCTTAAAGAGCGAGATGCAACAGCGATGAACCACGCAGCCTTTGCCAGCAACCATGTCGCCGTCGTCACCGGTGCAGCCTCCGGGATCGGGCTTGCCGCCGCACGGCGTTTCGCGGGGCTCGGCATGAATGTCGTGCTGGCCGACCTGCCGGGGGAGAAGCTGGAAGCAGCGGCGCGCGAGACCGCATCGCTCTCGCCGCATGGGCCGGAAAGCGTCATTGCGGTTGCGACCGACGTGTCCAGCGTCGATTCGCTAAAAGCCCTGGAAAAGGCGGCCATCGATCGCTTCGGCAAGATCCACGTGCTGATGAACAATGCGGCTATTCAGCCCGGCAGCTCGATCCTTGGGAGCCAGGATATCTGGCAACGGGTGATCGACGTCAATATGTGGAGCGTGATCAACGGCTCGCGCATCTTCGCGCCCGGCATGATCGCCCATGGCCAGACGGCGTTGATCATCAATACCGGCTCCAAGCAGGGCATCACTACACCGCCCGGCGATCCCGCGTACAATGTCGCGAAAGCTGGCGTGAAGGTATTCACCGAGGCCCTCCAGCACGAATTGCGCAACACGGCCGACTGCAATGTCACGGCGCATTTGCTGATCCCGGGCTTCGTCTATACCGGCCTGACCGCCAACGGTCGCACCGAGAAACCGGACGCCGCCTGGACACCGCAGGAAACCATCGATTTCATGATGCAGAGCCTGGAAAACGACGACTTCTATATTCTCTGCCCGGACAATGACGTGCAGCGATCGACGGACGAGAAGCGCATCCTCTGGGCCGCCGGCGATATCGTCGAAAACCGTCCGCCGCTATCACGCTGGCATCCGGATTACGGCGATGCCTTCAAGGCCTTTCTCGCCAGAGACCGCCAGAAGCAGTAGATTTCTCGCTTCCGGCCTATCGATCACTTCCGTAGCTTCTACTCCCTGCGCGCTTCGCGCGGACAGATTCACAGGTTCCCACTCCATGACAAGCGGCATCCACCACATTACCCTGATCACCCGCAAGGTTCAGCCGAATGTCGATTTCTATGCGGGCTTCCTGGGTCTGCGTCTCGTCAAGCGCACGGCGGGTTTCGAGGACGCGACACAGCTTCACCTGTTTTATGGCGATGCTGCCGGCTCGCCGGGATCGCTCATCTCGTTCCTCGTCTGGGAAGATGGCGCGCCGGGCCGCGTCGGCCATGGCCAGCCGAGCGAAGTTTCCTTCGTTGTTGCGCCTGACAGCATCGGTTTCTGGCTGACACGAGCACTTCGCTACAATGTGGCCACGGAAGGACCGGCGCAGGAATTCGGAGAACCGGTGATCCGTCTGAAGGATCCGGACGGCGTGATCATCAAGCTGGTGGGAACCGATACGATCGCTGCGCCGGCGCTCCATGTCCACGGCGATATTCCGCCGCATGATGCCATCCGGCGCCTGCGTGGAGCAACCATTCTTACCGCAATGCCGGAAGGAACTGCCGCCTTCGTCACCCGGCATTTCGGTTATACGGAAACCGATAAGACCGAGACGATCCGCCGGCTCACATCGGAATCCGGCGATATCATCGACGTGCGCGATGCCGGCGGCTTCTGGACGGCCGCGCCAGGCACGGGAACCATCGATCACATTGCCTTCAGGGCAACGGACAAGGCAGCCGTCCATGCGGTGCAGATGCAGCTTGAAGCCGAGGATGCCGGCACGATCTCGGCGCACGACCGGCAGTATTTCTATTCGCTCTATGTCCGCGAACCCGGCGGTACGCTGTTCGAACTGGCGACGGACGGTCCGGGCATGGCGATCAACGAAGATCAGGCGACGCTCGGCACACATCTCTTTGTCCCCGAGCATTTCGGCGGCGAAAATCAGGACAGTCTCGTCATTTTGCCGCAATTCGCGCTGCCCGGCGAGGCGCGTGTTCCCGCCCGCGAACTGCCCTTCGTGCACCGCTTCACCGTTCCGGAAAATCCGGACGGCCGCACGCTGATCCTGCTGCATGGAACAGGCGGCAATGAGACCAGCCTCTTGCCGCTCGGACGGCAGATCGCGCCGGATGCGGAACTCTTAAGCCTGCGGGGACGCAGCGTCGAGGAAGGCTATCCGCGCTTCTTCCGCCGCATCACCAACACCACCTTCGACCAGAAGGACATCATCTCCGAGGCGGAAGCCTTCGTTGCCTTCGTCGAGGGTGCTGTCACCGGCTATGGCATCAACCTGCAGAAGACGGTGTTCGTCGGCTATTCCAACGGGGCAAACATGCTCGGCGCCGTAATGCTTCGCCATCCGGGCCTGATCCACACCGCCGTGCTGCTGCGCCCGATGAGCGTACTGGAGAGCATTCCCGTAGCGGACCTGACGGGAACGCGCGTGTTGATGACGAGCGGCGCGCAGGACCCCTATTCGCCCTACGCGACGGAACTCGAAAAGAACCTTCTGAACGGTCACGCCGCCGTGGAAAGTGTCATGATCAATGCCGGGCACCAACTCAGCCCGCAGGACGTGACCATAACCAAAACATGGCTCGCCGGGCTGGAAATCTGACCCGGACTACCGATCCTTGACCGTTGCGACATAGGCGGCAAAAGCTTCGACGAAAGTCTTCAGCCGAGCCTTGGCTTCCTCGTCGATCATGTTGCCGTCCTTGTCGAACACCGATCCGGCCTTCGGCACCATCAGCCGCTTGCCGGCCCAGAGATCGGCGCCGAGCGTGCGGAACACCGACAGCCACGCATCCTGGCTAAGCAGGGTTCCGAACGGGCCGGGCGACGCACCGGCGAGCGCAAAGGCTCGGCCGGCAAAGACATTCGGCGCGCCGGTCATCGACGAACTCACCCAGTCGATCGCGTTCTTGAACACGCCGGGCATCGAATTGTTGTATTCCGGCGTGAACAGGATGACGCCATCGGCGCTCGCGATCTGGTCCTTCAACAACTGCACGGCTTCCGGCACGCCTTCCCGCTCGACATCGGCATTGTAAAGCGGGATGCCCTCGATCGTTCCCGTCGTGAAGCTGACACCTTCCGGCGCCAGCGGCAGAGCGGCATTGAGCAGGGACCTGTTGAACGAGGCCTTGCGCAGGCTTCCGGAAATACCGAGCAGTTTTGTCATGGAGCGATCCTTTCGCGTTTGGTGCCAACATGCTGGCCGCGACAAAAAAGTACAGTGCAAAAAGCCGGGATGAACCCGGCTTTTTGTCTGACGATCAGACGAGCGGCTTCAGCCTCGCCTCGATCTGGGCACGCTTGTGCTCCAGGAACGGCGGCAGCGATAGGCCCTCGCCCAGCGTTTCCATCGGCTCGTCGACGGCAAAACCGGGGCCATCCGTGGCGATCTCGAACAGGATACCGTTCGGCTCGCGGAAATAGAGCGAGCGGAAATAGAACCGCTCCACCTCGCCGCTCGACGGCAGCCGGAAACTGTTCAACCGCTCGGTCCACTCATGCAGCGCAGTCTCGTCCGGAGCGCGGAATGCGACATGATGAACCGCACCCGCTCCCTGCCGTGCGGTTGGCAGGCCCGGCTGGACTGCGACATGCAGTTCAGCGGCTGGACCACCCTCGCCCATCGAGAACACATGCACATCGCCATTGCCGTCCGGAGACGGATACTGCCGCTGCTTCGTCATGTTCATTACATGCTCCAGCACTAGCTCCGTATTGGTGATATCGGGAACACTCATGACGATCGGGCCAAGACCCTTGATCTGATGCTCAGCCGGTACAGGACTGCGGTCCCAGGGATGGGACGGCGCCAGGCCACCATCATCGATCAACCGGAAGCGCTGGCCTTCGCCATCCTCGAAATCGAGCGACAGGCGGCCATCGATCTCGATGACACCGCCGGTGGCTACGTTCAATTCGCGAAGGCGGGCTGCCCACCATTCGACGCTCTCCGTACTACCGACGCGAAGACTGGTGCGTGAAACGCTGTGCGTACCGCGTGTTTCGCGGTTTACCGGCCAATCGAAGAAGGTGAGATCCGTGCCCGGCGTTGCCTGTCCGTCGGCGTAGAAGAGATGATAGGCGGTGGTGTCGTCTTGGTTCACGGTCTTCTTGACCAGCCGCATGCCGAGCGTCTGCGTGTAGAAGCGCAGGTTTTCCTTCGCGTTCGCGGTAATGGCGGTGAGATGGTGAATTCCTGTCAGTTGCAAGCTCATTGCTGCCTCCATTCGATGATCTGGAGCGAATATCGTCTGGGCAGCCTGTTTAATAAAGAGGTCCGATACGGACAGAATGTTCACTAAAATTGAACGACTGCTTTAGCGCTTGAAATCAACCTTCACGCGGGCAACCGGAAAAACATACTTCCAGACTGAAGCAGTGTTGGCGACAGTTTTTCCATCCTTCGAAAACACCAGTTTGTCGAAGAAATGCACGATGTTCCGGCCTTGCCCTGGATCAAGATCAACCAAATAATTGAAGCGCACTGTATTGCCATCGACCCGCACAGTCGTCTCGCCGACCACATCTTCCCGCGTTCCAGTATATGTGTTCGGTCCGGTCCGCACGAAGCGCCAGGTCTTGCGGTCCCTCTCGCCATCAGCGTAGACGAAGTCCTCGCGCAACGTGAAGATTTTGCCGCGCGTGCGTCCGGTCAGGACGACATCGAACTTTCGGCTCACACCGTTAATGGCGGAAAACGACCCTACGGCCGTCGTCTTTCCGCGGAAAAACGTCTCCATCACTGTATCGGCAGCCGAGGCCGGCAGCGTCGGGAGCAAGAGACCAAGAACGGCCAGCGAAAACAGAATGCGCTTCATCATGTCTCTCCCTTGGTGTTGAAGGAGAGTACGGATCGCAAGGCCGTATAGTTTTCATGGGCCGCTGTAAAAGCGCAGCATCACCGTATCGTGATGACGGTCACGCCGGAATGCGCAGGTCTGTCAGATAGGTATTCTCGGCCTTCGAGACGCTGAAAGTGGAGGGATTGACCGTGACCACCATCAGCGTTTCGCCATGCGAGGCTGCGCCTGCCAGAAGACTGCCATCGGGGGCCGCGATCCGGGACGAACCGGCAAAGGTGAAGCGCTCGTCGGCGCCGCAGTGATTGATGTAAGCGACGAAGACCTGGTTTTCGAAGGCCCGCGTCTGGATCATGTGATCGGCGATGAACGTACCGGAATAGCCCGCCGGTAGCGCCGTCGGCACCAGCACGGCATCGACGCCGGCCAGCGCTAGACGGCGAACATTTTCCGGGAATTCGACATCATAGCAGATCAGCATGCCGCAGCGCACACCGCGATGATCGAAGGTCACGGTTTCCGGTTCGGCCGGCGTGAACAGGCCGCGCTCGTAGTCCCCGTAGAGATTGGACTTGCGGTAGACGACGGGAGCCGTGTCACCATCGACATAGACGGCGCTGTTGAAGACGGTTCCTTCTGCCTTTTCGGCAAAGCCGGCAATGATCGCGATGCCGGCCTGGGCGGAGATCGTCTGCAGCCGCTGCACCAGCGCCCCGTCCACCGGCTCCGCCAGATCGCGGATGACGTCGCCGGCGCCATAGCCCGTCAGCCCCAATTCCGGCGTCACCAGCAGGCTCGCGCCCTTGGCGGCCGCCTCCCTTGCCGCCAGCCCGATGCGGGCGAGATTGGCGGCGACATCGCCGGGCACCGATTTCATCTGCAGGGCGGCAAGCGTGATCATGTGTCGTCCGATGACATGGCGCCGAGCAGCTTCGGCAGATCGCCGAACCGCGCGACAAGGGAGAAGATGACGGCGGCCGTTGCCACGAACAGGATCGTGACAGAGGCCATGGTCGGCGTGTAGCCATAGCGCAGCGCGTTGAAGATCTTGATCGGCAGGGTTTCCATGGTGAAACCGACGGTCATATAAGCAACGATGTACTCGTTGAGCGACAGGACGAAGGCGAAGGCGTAGCCAGAAACGATATAGGGCAGGATCAGCGGAAGAACCACTGTGCGGAAGATCGTCCTGTCGTCCGCACCCATGGTAGCAGCGGCCTCCACCAGCGAACGATCTATCGCCGTGAAGCCGAGCGAAAGCGTCACCAGCGGCAGCGTCACGAAAAAGATCGCGTGGCTGACAACGGCCGTCCAGGGCTGGCCATAGAAACCGGTGGTCGCCCAGAACGTCAGGAGGCCGAGCGCGGTGATGACGGGCGGCAGCGTGAACGGCGCGATGCCGAGAAGCTGGAAGATGTTTGCCCAGGGCGCGATCCGCCGCCACAGGAACCATGCAAGCGGCAGGGCAATCGCCACGGCGACAGCCGCAGAGAGGATCGCCAGCGTCAGCGAGGCAAACAAAGCGTTGCGCCATTCCGGATTGAGGAAGATTTCGCCATACCAGGAGAGCGAAAATCCCTTGGGCGGAAAGGCGAGCGTCTGTTTCTCGTTCACCGACACGCCGGCAACGACGATCATCGGCAGCGCCAGAAACACGCCGATCAGGAAGAAATAGACTTTGCTGAGCGCGCCGGTCATGCGGCTTCTCCCTTGCGTCCGGCCATCACCGTCAGGGCCACGAGACCGAGGGTCACCAGCACCAGGAACACCGCCATCGCGGCCGCGAACGGCATGTTCGATTGATAGATCGCCTGATCGGTGATCAGCACCGACAGCGTCCAGTGCTGCGGCCGGCCAAGAAGCTGCGGCAGCAGGTAGGAGCCGAGCGCAAAGATGAACACCATGATCAGCGTCGCGGTGATGGTGTTGCGCAGCGCCGGAACGACGACCGTGAAGAACGCCCGGATCGGCGAGGCGCCCAGCGTGCGGGCCGCTTCCGTCAGCGTCGGATCAAGCCGGACGAGCGCTGGATAGAGCACCAGAACCGTATAGGGAAAGGCCTGATAGACCATGCCGGTCAGCACCGCACCGAAACTCGGCAGCAGCGCCTTTGCCTCGCTCATGACGCCCATCATGACCAGCAGATTGGTGATGCCGGCCGTGCGGGAAAACAGTGTCGACCACGCAAAGCCGATGATGACTTCCGACAGCGACAGGACCGACAGAAGCGCGACCAGCCAGACGATCTGAACCTTCCTCGCCATCCGGGTCAGCAGATAGGTGAAGGGAACGGCAAGCAGAACGCAGCAGATCGCCACCGTTATCGCCAGCATCAGCGAAAAGCCGAGCACATTGGCAAAGAACAGGCTGAGGAAGCGCTCGTAATTCGAGAAGACAAAGGCCGGCACATAGAAGCCGCCCTGCTGGCGCTGAAAGAACGAGACGGCGATCATCGTCGCGAAGGGCACGACGAAGAAGACGATGAGCATCATCGCCGGGAAGAATAGCGGGCCGTAATCGCCGAGTTTTTGCGGAGCTTCGCGTCTCATTTGGCCAGCACCACGCAGACATCGGGAAGCAGCATGACGCCGACCGGCTGGCCGACCGCGACCTCCGGCCGCGCGCGCGGTGTGGAAACGGCAACGATCTGGCGGCCGGCAATATCGACAAAGGTTTCGATCGTGCCGCCGAGATCACGCACGAAGGTCACCGTGCCGGCGAGCGCGCCATTGCCCGGCGCTGTCAGGTGAATGTCTTCCGGTCGGATCGACAGCGTCGCCTTGGACACGCCGGCCCCGAGCGATACACCGGACACCGGCTGGCCCAGAACCGTCACGCGGCCGGCGCTGTCGGCTTCCGCTTCAAGCAGATTGGTCGAACCGATGAAATCGGCGACGAATGTGTCGGCCGGGCGACGGTAAATCTCGATCGGCGAGGCCGCCTGGCGGATTTCACCCTTGCTCATGACGACGACGGTGTCGGCCATGGTCATGGCCTCGCGCTGGTCATGGGTGACGACGATGGTGGTGATGCCGAGCTTTTGCTGCAGCTGGCGCAATTCCACCTGCATGGCCTCACGCAGCTTGGCGTCGAGCGCCGACAGCGGCTCATCGAGCAGGAAGAGTTTCGGTGAAATCGACAGGGCACGGGCGATCGCCACGCGCTGGCGCTGGCCGCCCGAAAGCTTGGAGACCGGCCGGTCGGCATAGCCACTCAAATGGATCATGGCGAGAAGCTCTTCGACGCGCTTCTTCTGCTCCTCCTTCGCCCTGCCACGGATCCGCAAGGGATAGGCGATGTTCTCGCCGACGGTCAGATGCGGAAACAGCGCCAGCGACTGGAACACCATGCCGAGTTCGCGCTGGTGTGTCGGAACCTTGGTAATGTCCTTGTCATCGAGCCGGATGGCGCCGTCGGTCGGAAGGTCGAGGCCGGCGATCATGCGCAACAGCGTGGTCTTGCCGCAGCCGGATGGGCCGAGCAGGCAGACGAACGTGCCATGCGGCACCGTCAGCTCGACATTGTTGACCGCGGTGAAAGTCCCGAATTCCTTCGTGACATTGTTGAGGACGAGGCCTGACATGAATGGTCCTTTTGAAAAAATCCGGGGCATCATGGCCAGCAACATCGATCGTGTATGCTGCCCTTCACCCCCCTCTGTCCCTTCGGGACATCTCCCCCTCAAGGGGGGAGATTATTCTTTTCATGCTCCCACCATCGTAAGGGAGGCGTGAGGTTTGCGGCTCATCTCCCCCCTGAGGGGGAGATGTCGGTGTCACCGACAGAGGTGGGTATCCTCGCTCTGTCAGAACGCCCCTCAACCCACGATCAGTTCGGTCCACTTCTGGTTCAGCCAATCCGACTTGGTCTGGTAGAGGTCGTAGCGCGGAATGATCGGCTCGATGTCGGAGGAGACGGCTGCGAATTCGGCATCCGTCAGGTCGGTCAGTTCGCGCTTGACCGTCGGCGAGGTGCCGACCTTGCGCGACAGGATCGCCTGGATCGCCGGCTGGCTCATGTAATCGATGAACACATGGGCTTCCTCGACCTTCTGCGAGGCACGCGACAGCGCCCAGCAACCGGAATCCTGGATGCCACCTTCCTTCGGGAAGGTGGAGCGGACGGGATTACCGTCGGCGGCAGCGAGGCCGGTCACGTCGTGGTAATACTGGCCCATCGGGATTTCGCCAGACTTCAGCGACTGCTCGAACTGCGCCTCGTCGCGATACCACAGGCGGACGTTCGGCTTGACTTCTGCGAGCTTGGCGAATGCCTTTTCCAGGCCCTCATCCGTGTCGAGCGCATTGGTGCCACCGAAGAAGGTCTTCGCCGTCACTTCCAGAAGGAAGGAGTTGGAAACCAGCGCCAGAAGGCCGAGCTTGTCGGCGTTTGCCGGATCCCACAGCGCTTCCCACGAGGTCGGGGCTTCCTTGTAGACGTCGGTATTGGTCACCAGCGTGATGTACCAGGAAACGGCACCGATGCCGGCGATGCGGCCATCCGGATACTTGTTGACGAAACGGTCGAGCAGGTTCGAGGCATTCTTGATCTTGGCGGTATCGAGCGGCGCCCAGAGGTCGGTTGATTGGCCTTTCAGCATCGAAACCTGCGACATCATCGAGACGTCGGCCGGTGCCTGGCCAGCCTTGGCAGCCTGCTCGAGCTGGACGAGCCATGCTTCACCGGTCGGCTCGGCAACGGATTCGACGGCGATGCCGGTCGCCTTGGTGAATTCCGGGAAGATGTTCTTGTCGAACGAATCCTTGAAGTAACCGCCATAGACGCCGACCTTCAGCGACTTGTCCTGCGCGCGCAGGATAGACGGCATGGCCAGCATGGAGGCGCCGGCAAGGCCGGCACCCAGCACGGCGCGACGGTTCACGCCGGATTTCAGAAATTCAGTCATCATCGTTCTCCTTTTTATGCCGGACGCCTTCTGGCTCCCGGTCTGTTCCCAATTTTCGGTGCGGCTTGCAAGTCCGGACCGTGGTTCAATCAATGTTTCAGGGCACGAAGCTCCAGCATCTTGGCGTATCGAGTCAACGGAAAACACAGAGCAAAATAGATAAGGGCGACAAAGCCATAGACCTTGAACGGCTCGAACGTCGCATTGTTGATCGCATTCGACGTCCTGACCAGCTCCTCAAAGCCGATGATCGAGGTGAGCGCGGTGCTCTTGATCAGCTGCACCAGGAAACCGACCGTCGGCGCCCGGGTCATCGTGAATGCCTGCGGCAGGATAATCAACCGCATCTGGCTGATGTAGTGGAGCCCCAGGCTGCTTCCCGCATCCCACTGCCCGACAGGCACCGCCTCGACACCACCGCGCCAGATTTCGGCCAGGAACGCACTGGCACAAAGCGTAAGCCCGAGCACGGCAGCCGTCCAGGGTTCGATGCGCAGGCCCAGAAGCGGCAGGCCGAAGAACAACAGGAAGAGCTGCATCAGGAGCGGCGTGCCTTGGAACAGGCCGATGTAGTATTCGGCGAACCGCTTGACCCAGCGCCGCTTGGAAATGCGCAGGAACAGGATCAGCAAGCCGACGACGATGCCGCCAGCAAAGGCGACAGCAGACAGCAGGATCGTCCAGCGTGCGGCCAGAAGCAGGTTGCGGATGATGTCCCAGAGCGTGAACTCGATCACCGGACACCTCCGGGCAGGAAGCGATTTCCACCGGCGACCAGCAGGCGGCGCAGGCCGATGCTCATGCCGAGATAGACCAGCGTGATGACGAAATAGGTCTCGAAGGCACGGAAGGTGCGGGCCTGCAACATGTCCGCCTCGTAGGTCAGTTCGCGCACGGCTATTTGCGAGACGACGGCGGATTCCAGCATCATGATGACGATCTGGCTGGTGAGGGCCGGATAGATCACCTTCAACGCCTGCGGCAGGACAATCTTGACGAAAACCTGCCGGGGTTTCAGGCCAAGCGCCAGAGCCGCCTCTCTCTGCCCCTTGTGGACCGCATCGAGACCGGCACCGACGATCTCGGTCGTGTAGGCCGTCATGTTCAGCGTCATCGCCAGAATGGCCGCCACAACAGGGTCGAGCCGGATGCCGAGGCTCGGCAGGCCGAAGAAGATGAAGAACAGCTGCACCAGGAATGGCGTGTTGCGCACCAGCTCGACATAGCCGCCAATCAATTGACGCAGCACGGCATGACGGCTGCGCCGGGCCGCCGCGCCGAGGATGCTGAGCACGATGCCGGCAACAGCCGACACCGCGATCAGGAACAGGGTCATGGTGGCGCCGTTGGCGATCAGGAAGACCGCGTCCTTCAGCCAGCCGAAGTCGAGCACATAACCCAAGGATCAGTCCTTCAGGTTTTCAGGATTGAGCGGGACCTTCAGCCAGGCTTCCGAGCTTTCGTTCAGCTTGCCGTCGGCCAGCATCTTGGCAACAGCGTCGTTGATCGCCGTCTTCAGGCGATCCTCGCCCTTGTTGAGGGCCAGATGCGATGGCGAGGTCAGGAGCTGGAACTTCTGCTCCGGCTTCAGGGCTTCCTGGCGAGCCAGAACCTGCGCACCGACATCGTTGCCGACGACCATCAGGTCGGTTTGGCCGGAAATGAAGGCCTGGATGACGGAATTGTAGTTGTCGAAGCGCTTGATGTCGGCATCCTTGGGCGCGGCTTCCGTCACCGACGTGTCCTCGAGCGTACCGCGGTTGACGGCGATGCTCTTGCCGGCGAGGTCTTCCTTGCCCTCCACCTCCATGGCGGCCGGGCCGATCACGGCGATGTAGTACGGTGCATAGGCGGCCGCGAAATCGATGACCTCGGCACGCTCCTTGCTGAAGCCGACGCTGACCAGCATATCGACGCGCTTTTCGGTCAGATAGGGAATTCGGTTCTGGCCGGTGATCGGCACGGGAACCAGCTTCACCTTCAGGCTATCGGCGATGTACTGCGCGA
This sequence comes from Rhizobium sp. Leaf453, assembly GCF_001425605.1. Lineage (GTDB taxonomy): Bacteria > Pseudomonadota > Alphaproteobacteria > Rhizobiales > Rhizobiaceae > Pararhizobium. The sequence continues at coordinate 69,138 of NZ_LMRG01000031.1, forward strand.
CGTCGATGTCATAGCCCTTGAGGCTCATGTCGGCACTGGCCGAGGAGAAGGGCGGGAAGTCGGCGAAGACGCCGACATTCAGCACGCCCGCCTTGGTGATGTCGTCGAGCGCATCGGCATTGGCCGCCGAGGCGAAGCCGAGAACGGCGCCGCCGAGCAGGAGCATGGCGGCAAGAGATGATTTCAATGTGGTTTTCATTTTTGTTCCCCTTTTTGGTCATTGCTCTTGGGTGGTGCGGGCAATCCGGCCGCAACCCGCAGGAAGTTTCCCTGCGGGATATTCAAAAGATCTTCTTCAGTCCCGTTCACCGTTGACGAACGGGCTGAACACCATAAGGCTCAGGATTTCGAACAGGACCTGCGAGCCGACATGGGCCGTATTCGTCGTTGCGTCATATTGCGGCGCGACCTCGACGACGTCGCCGCCGACCAGGTTCAAGCCCTTCAGACCACGGATCAGTTCAAGCACTTCGCGGGTGGTGAGGCCACCGATTTCCGGTGTGCCGGTGCCCGGTGCGAAGCTCGGATCGACGCTGTCGATGTCGAAGGAGAGATAGGTCGGGCCGTCGCCGACGATCTTCTTCGCCTTCTCGATGATCGCCGGAATGCCGAGGCCAGTGACCTCCTCGGCGTGGATAACGGTCATGCCGGACTCGTAGGAGAACTCCCACAGATATTCCGACGAACCGCGAATACCGATCTGGATCGTGCGGGTCGGGTCGAGCACGCCGTCAAGCACCGCGTTGCGGAACGGACCGCCGTGATGGAACTTGGTGAGATCGTAGGCGCCGCCGGTGTCGCAATGGGCGTCGATATGGATCATGCCGACCGGGCGCTTCTTGCCGACAGCCTTCAGGATCGGATGGCTGATCGAATGGTCGCCGCCGACAGAAAGAGGAACAACGCCGGCATCGACGATCTGGTTGATACGCTTCTCGATATCGTCATGGCTGAGTTCCAGCCGGTAACGGCTTTGGAACGGCACGTCGCCGATATCGGCCACGCGCAGATCATGCACCGGCGCGCAACCGAGAACGTGATTGTAGGGGCCGATCCGCTCGATCGTGCGCATGGCGCGCGGCCCGAAGCGCGAGCCGGGACGGTTGGTGACGCCAAGATCCATCGGCACGCCGACGATGGCGACCTGGAGATTGCCGAAATCCGGCTCATTGGCGTCGACGGGCATGTAGGGAGCCGTCAGGAAGGTCGGAACGCCGGCATATGGCGCCAGGCGCGTGCCGTTTTTCGAGAAGATCTTGTCGGCGACCTTGCGGAAGGTGGGGTCGAACATTTCGCCACCATGCGCCTCGCCGTATTTCGCCTTTAATTCGCTGAGCTTCTTGTCATCCCAAGTCATGTCCACGACCTCCTTTCGAGCCCGGGACGACGTGCGGAATTGACGTTCGAAAGGCCGGAAATCGGCCTGAATGATCGCCAATAAACGGAGATCGCATCGTCATTGTGCCGATGGAATTTCCGTGCATGTTCCCCAGGCTTTTGCCTTTGTTGCGCATATAAGGAAACAAATTCACTGGAAAATCAATTGACATTGTTATAGCATTTGGTGTGAGAAAAACTCACAATTCAATTCGCCTTCCGGAGCCTCCTTTCGTGTCCAGCCGCCTGCCGCCGCTCAACCCGCTTCGCGCCTTCGAGGCGACGGCCCGGCGTGGTTCGGTCTCGGCGGCTGCGCGCGAACTGAACGTCACCCACGGCGCGATCAGCCACCAGATTCGGGCGCTAGAGCTTTCCTTCAACGCGCCGCTGTTCGAGCGCGGCGGCAAGCGGTTGAAGCTCACCTCCCAGGGCGCGTTGCTGCTGCCGGCTGTCACCAATGCATTCGAGGGCATCGCGGCCGCCACCGCCGCCATGACCCGGCCGACCACAAGCGGCGAACTGCGCATTGCCTGCGTACCGGCACTCCTGTCCTTCTGGATGATCCCGCGCCTGCATCAGTTCACCGAGCAGTTTCCCGACGTGCAACTGACCCTGATCGCCTCCAACGATGCGGCCAACCTGTTTTCCAACGACGTCGATGTCTGTCTGCTCTACGGCGACGGCAACTGGCCGGATTGCTGGGCGCGGCTGTGGAGCCGGCTGGAACTGTTTCCCGTCGTGAGCCCCACCCTCGTCAACATGCGGCCGCTGCGCTCGCTGCGCGACCTGCGCGACCACGTTATCCTGCATGGAGACGACGGGCGCGAATGGAATACCTGGCTTGCGGCGGCCACCGAGGGTACCGACATCCAGCGCGGCCGCCAGCACTTCATGAGCGACGCCCGCCTGTCAACGGAAGCGGCGCTGCACAATCAGGGCGTGGCGCTCGGCGACACGATCACCGCCGGCAGCCTGATCGCAAAGGGCGAACTGATCGCCCCCTTCGACCTGACCGTGCCCGCCAACGACGCCTTCTATGTTTCCTGCCGCAACGAGGTTCGGGCCGCGCCGATCGTCAAGGTCTTCATTGACTGGCTGTTTGCCGCACTCGAAAGTGACCCCATGCCGGAATTGCAGACCTCGGCGCGCACCATCATCCGCGCCCGTCCACCCAAGATCAGCGCGCCGGAACGGCTGCCGACCAAGGATGGCTTCCAGCCCGTCTCATCCCCTACCCGCGCCCGCCGGCCGGAGCCGACACCGAAACGCCGCGCCAAATCTTGAAAAACACGCTCGATTAGAACCAACAGGATCGCCGTAATGCCGCATTTCAATCCGCTGATCGCCAGACTGTCGCCGCCACCGGTGCCTTCCGTGCTCGCTTGGGGCAAGGCCTACGATGGCGCGCGCGGGCCACGGATCGATCTCAGCCAGGCCGTTCCGGGCTACCCGGCCCATCCCGACATGCTCAAATGGCTTGGCGAAACGGCCTCCTCGCCCGCTTATACCGGCTATGGCGCGATCGAGGGCGAAGACGTTTTGCGCGCCGCCTATGCCGCCCATGTTTCGGGCGTCTACAGCGCATCCATTGCTGCCGAAAATATCCACATCACATCGGGCTGCAATCAGGCCTTCATCTCCACCGTGATGGCGATTGCCGGCGCAGGCGACACGGTGCTGATGACCAACCCCTTCTATTTCAACCAGGAAACGACGCTTTCCATGCTCGGCATCGGCGTCGAACTGGTTCCCTGCGACGCGGCTCTCGGCTTCCTGCCCGACGTCGATGCCATCGCCTCGGCGCTGAAGCCGGGCGTGCGGGCACTGGCACTCGTCACGCCCAACAATCCGACCGGCTCGGTCTATCCGCCGGCTCTGCTGCGCCGGATTTTCGACCTCTGCTGTGCCAACGGAACCTGGCTGATCCTCGACGAGACCTATCGCGACTTCCTGCCCGAAGGCAGCGGCGCACCGCATGATCTGCTTGGTGTCGCGGGCTGGCAAGATAGCCTCGTCTGTCTCTACAGCTTCTCGAAGTCCTTCTGCATTCCCGGCCATCGCCTCGGCGCGATCACCGCCGGTCCGGCGCTGGTGGAGCAGGTGGCCAAGATCATGGACAACCTGCAGATCTGCGCGCCTCGCTCGGCACAGGCGGCCATCGCCAGGGCGCTGCCGGCACTGGACGACTGGCGCGCAGGCAACCGCGCCGAAATCACCCGGCGCGCAGAGGCACTGAAGCAGGTCATGAGCGGGCTGAAGGGCTGGAAACTTCAGGCGATCGGCGCTTATTTCGCCTATATCCGCCATCCCTATCCGGATATCCGCTCGGAATTCGTTGCGGAAAAGCTGGCAAAGATCGCCGGCATCGTCTGCCTGCCGGGCGATTATTTCGGCGAGGGTCAGGAAGGCTACCTGCGTTTCGCCTTCGCCAATGCCGACGTCCCGACAATCCTGCAGCTTGAAGAGCGGCTGTCCAACTTCAACCTGCCGGGAATCTGAGGCGCCCTGGATTATCCCCGGCGGGCGACCATGATGCCGGACAGCACGATCAGCCCGCCGATCGCCTGCATCAAGCTGACGGGTTCGCCGAGCACCACCCAGCCGAGGGCGGCGGCGCCGATCGGCTGCAACAGCAGGGTGAGCGAGGAAAAGGCAGCCGGCAGATAGGCCAGTGCGTAGGTGATCAGCACCTGGCCGCTGGCATGGCTGATCAGCGCGAGACCGAAGACGATCGCCCATCCATAGGCCGTGACGGGAGCAAGCACCGGCTCAAAGATCAATGCCAGCGGCAGCATGGTCAGGGCCGCCGCCGCGGAACTCCAGACCATGATGCGCAAAGTGTCGAAACGGCTGCGCAGCCGGCCGACGACAAGGATGTACCCGGCGTAAAAGACAGCCGAGAGCACGGCGATACCGTCTCCATGCAGCACACCGCCGCCGATGGCCGCAAAGCCACCCTTGAGAACGACGATGCCGATCGCCGCCAGCGCCAGTCCGGCCAGAAAGGCGCGGGTGATCGGCAGGCGAAACAGCAGCCAGCCGAAGATCGTGACGAAGACCGGAGCGAGGTTTGCCAGCAGGGTCGAATTGGCGACCGAGGTGATGTGCAGCGACAGGTGCCAGCAGACAAGGTTGATGGCGAGCATCACACCGGGAAGAGCCAAAAGCACCCCATCCCTTAGTGTTTGCGGCTTTGGGCCATTATCCCTGCGGATCAGCGACACGATGAACAATGCGACAAACGCGATCCCGACACGCCAGAAGGCCGTCGCCAGTGGCCCGACTTCCGACAAGCGGACAAAGATCGGCGAACCGCTGATCGCCATTCCGCCCAGCACGAGGCAGATGAGCGCCGAACGATTGTCAGCGGTTTTCGAAACGGAAATATCGGACACGAAGGGGCCTTGAGCGGAGGAAGGCCCCGCAGTATCAGACCGGCCGCTTCGTGGCCAATGGCTTTTCGTGACTTAGAGCGAAAAATCGATGCAGAGCCGGCCCGTCACGCTTCCCGCCTGCAGGCGGTCGAGCGCGGTGTCGACCTGCGACAGCGGGATCACCTCGACATCGGCATCGAGCCTGTTCTTCACGGCAAAATCCAGGAAATCCCGCAGGTCCTGCCGTGTGCCGACGGACGAGCCGAAGACCCGGTGGCCACCATCGATCAGCCACATCATCGACAGCGGTACGGGATCATGGACCAGTGCGATGGCGACGATATCGCTCATCGGGTTGGCTGCCTGCTCGATCGTCTGCCAGACAGCCGGCGTCGGCGCGAAGTTGATGGAAATATCGGCGCCGCCGAGTGCCTTGACCTGCATCCCGGCGTCCGGACCGGCGGAAACCAGATGATCGGCGCCGCGCTTGCGCGCCTCCTCGAGCTTGGCCGGATCGCGGTCCACGGCAATGACGGTCGCGCCGTGGGCCTTGGCGATCATGATCGCATATTGCCCGAGCCCGCCACAGCCGATGACAAGGCAGGTCTTGCCCGGCCGGATCGACGTCTTGCGCAGTGCACTCCAGGCGGTGAGCCCGGCGCAGAGAAGCGGTGCGCCCTGAACCGGATCGATGCCATCGGGGATGACGCAGGCAAACCGGCTTTCGAGCAGGGCATATTCGGCGAAGGCCCCATGCGCATGGATACCGCGCGCACGCTGGTGCGTGCAGAAGGTTTCGGAACCCGTGAGACAAGGGCCGCAATCGAGGCAGGTATCATAAAGCCATGGAAGGCCGACGCGGTCACCGAGTTTCAGGGATGTCTGCGTCCCCTCGCCGATGGCGACGATCCGGCCGATCCCCTCATGCCCAAGCACCAGCGGATAGAATTCGTCCGGCAGGTTTTCGTCACCGTTGCGCAAATGCAGATCGGAATGGCAGACGCCGCAGCTTTCCAAACAGACCAGAAGCTGCCCGGCCTGCGGCACCGGCGTCTCGATCTCTTGGCAAACAAGGGGCGTTGCGGCGCCCGTGCAGAGCGCCGCCTTCATCATTTTCGGGATCATGTCTTCGTCCTTGCTGCTGCGATCAGGCCGCGTCTGGCCGGTGCACGGTCTTGACCTCGAGGAAATCCTCGAGCCCGAACATGCCGCCTTCACGGCCATTGCCGGACTGCTTGTAGCCGCCGAACGGGCTGCCATAGCGATGCGGTCCGCCATTGATATGGACCATGCCCGCACGAAGCCTTGAGGCGACGCGCTCGGCACGCATCGGGTCACCCGTCTGGACATAGGCGGCGAGACCGTAATTGGTGTCGTTGGCGATCTCGATTGCCTCTTCCTCGGTCTCGAACGGCATGATGGAGAGCACCGGGCCGAACACCTCCTCGCGGGCGATACGCATGGTATTGTTGACGTCGGCAAAGATCGTCGGCTTGACGAAATAGCCGGTTTCGAAGCCATCCGGCTTGCCGGCGCCACCGACCAGCACGCGCGCGCCTTCCGCAATACCGGCCTCGATCAGCGCCTGCACCCGGCCGAACTGGATATCGCTGACCAGCGGGCCAATATGGCTGCCTTCTTCGGTCGGATTGCCGACGCGGGCTTCCTTGCCGACGCGCTCAGCAATCTCGACGGCCTTGTCATAGACCGACTTCTGCACCAGAAGACGGGTCGGCGCGTCGCAGGACTGGCCGGAATTGTTGAAACATTCCAGCACGCTGCCAGTGACGCGATCTTCGAGATCGGCATCCTCGAAAACGATGTTCGGCGACTTGCCGCCGAGTTCCAGCGTCACGCGCTTGACCGTATCGGCCGCATCCTTGCTGACGGCGATGCCGGCGCGGGTCGAGCCGGTGAAGGACATCATGTCGATATCCTTGTGCTTCGACAAAGCGGCACCGGCATTCGGGCCGTCCCCGTTGACGAGGTTGAACGTCCCAGCCGGAAAACCGGCCTCGTGCACCATTTCCGCATAAAGCAGCGCATTGAGCGGTGTGAATTCGGATGGCTTCAGAACGCAGGTCGAGCCCGTCGCCAACGCCGGCACAACCTTCAGCGCGATCTGGTTGATCGGCCAGTTCCAAGGCGTGATGAGGCCGCAGACGCCGATCGGTTCACGCAGCAACACGTCACCGTTCGGCAGGACCTCACGCATATGCGCGCGCTTCAGGGCATCGATGAAGCCCTGCAGATGGCCGACGCCGACATCGGCCTGCTGCTCGGTGCTCATGGTGATCGGTGCGCCGAGTTCCATGGTGATCGTCTGCGCCATTTCGTCGTAACGGCGCTTGTAGATGGCAAGCAGTTTTTCCAGAAGCGCCAGCCGTTCCTCGACGCCGGTACGGCTATAGCTCGCGAACGCCTTCTTGGCTGCGGCGACGGCGCGGTCGATATCGGCAGCGGTCCCCATGGAAATCACCGCGATCGGCTTTTCCGTCGCCGGGTTCAGCACTTCGAGATCGTTGGCGGCCAGCGGAGCGACCCATTCGCCGTTGATGTAGAATTTGCGTTTGTCGAGCATGCTTCTTTCCTTCCCGTCAGATCGTCTTCTGTTTTTCGGTGAGCCAATCGGTGATCAATTGGCGGTAGCGCTCGCCGCTAAAGCTTGGAAAATGACCGCCATGCACGATGCGGGCGGGAATTTTCAACAGGCGTTCCATCGAAGCGAGATAGTCGTCGGCGTTGGAGTGATAGGTATCCTCGATCAGCGGCCCGTCATAGAGGATGTCGCCGGAGAACAGAATTTCGGTCGTCTTCTCGTAAAGCGCAATACCCCCCGGGGAATGGCCGGGCGTATGGATGACCTCGAACACTCGGTCGCCGAGATCGATCACGTCTCCGTCTTCGAGAATGCGGGTGGCGGGCGCCTTTTTGACGGCGTAGCATTTCGAGCAGTAGGGCTCGGGCGGCAATGCATCGAAAATGTCGTCTGTGACATAGGGATCGGCCAGCGTGTTCTGCCGGGTCGGATTGGCAAGCAGATCGGCTTCGGCGGAATGCACCGCGCGGCATTCGAACTCGTGATGGCAGCCGATGTGATCGAAATGCGTGTGGCTGGCGACGGCAATGAGGTCGCGGCCGGTAACGAGCGGCACATATTCCCGCAGCGACACGACACCCATGCCGCTATCGACCAGCATGTCGCGATCCCGGCCGCGCACATGCCAGATGTTGCAGCGATAGAATTCCTGGATATACGGCTCGGAAATGGCGGTGACATCGTCATCGAGACGCTTCACCTGATACCATTTGTCGGCGCTGATGCGTTCCATGCTCACCTCCCCGCAGGCAAGGCTACGATATCGGCAAGATTGACGGCAAGGGGGACGATCTGGCCATCCGCAACGGCGGTCGACTGCGGCATATGCGCGACGATGGAAAGATCCGGTGCCGCCGTCGGCTTCAGATGGCGGCGGTAATGGGTGCCGAAAAAGGCGCTGCCGGTAATGGTCGCTTCGCCCAGCGAGACGGTCGGGCCATCCGCTTGGCCCGCACGGCGGAAATGTTCGGGGCGGATGCAGAGCGTCACCGCCTGTCCCGCGACGGGTGCGGCAGCCGTGAAGCTGGCCACCGGCAAAGTCATTGAACCGACGGCCGTCTCAACCGTTGCCGAAGCGCCCTCCACCGCCTTCACCGTTCCCGGAATGAAATTCACCTCGCCCATGAACCCGGCGGAAAACACCGAGCGCGGCCGCATGTAGATATCGGCGGGTGGTCCGAAATCCTCGATCCGGCCCTGGTTCATGACGACGATCCGGTCGGCGATCGCCATCGCCTCTTCCTGATCGTGCGTGACATGCACGAAGGTCGTGCCGACCCGCTTCTGGATCGCCTTCAGCTCATCCTGCATCTGACGGCGCAGTTTCAGGTCCAGCGCGCCGAGCGGTTCGTCGAGCAGCAACACGTCAGGATCGACAGCCAACGCGCGAGCCAAAGCGACACGCTGGCGCTGGCCACCGGAAAGCTCGTGCGGCTTCTTGTCGGCGGAGGCTTTCAAGCCGACGAGATCGAGAAAGCCGAGTGCCTTTTCGTCCCGCTCTGCCTTGGCCATGCCGCGCATGCGCAGGCCGAAGCCGACATTGTCGCGCAGCTTCATATGCGGAAACAGGGCATAATCCTGAAACATGGTCGTCGTCGGCCGTCTGGCCGGCGGCACGCTGGTCATGTCCTTGCCGGCAATGGTGACGCGGCCCTTCGTCGGAGACTGGAAGCCACCGAGGATCGACAGCAGCGTGGTCTTGCCGCAACCGGACGGCCCGAGCAGAACGATGAATTCACCGGCCCTGATATCGAGCGAGACGTCGTTGAGCGCCGTGAACGCACCGAAGGTCTTGGTGGCATTGGCGACAGAAACAGCGGCAGTCATGATTTTTTCGTCCTTCCGAACAGGGTCAGTTCCAGCACCGCCAGCACGGCGACCGAAACGAGGAAGACCAGCGAGCCGATGGCATTGGTTTTCGGATTGAGGCCGGAGCGCAGCAGGCTCCAGATTTCGACCGGCAGCGTCACGTCGAAACGCGAGAGCAGGAACGCGATGATGAATTCGTCCCAGCTGAACGTGACCGACAGGAAGAAGGCGGCGAGAATCGAGGGCAACAGCATGGGCGCGGTGACAAGTGTCATGACCTTGAAATCACTGGCGCCGAGATCGCGCGCGGCGCGCTCGATATTGATGTGATGATCGCCCATCGAGGAATAGATAATGGCGAAGCAGAGCGGCAGGTTGATCACGACGTGGCCGATGCCGACCGTCCAAAGCGACAGCTTGATGCCGAACGTGTTGAGCACTGTCAGGAGGCCGAGCGCGATGATCAGGTAGCTCACAGTCATCGGCGCGATCAGCAGTCCCCTCTGCAACGCCGAGCCCGGCAGCTTGTAACGGGCGAGCGCATAGGCCGCAAGAAAGCCGAGCAGGCAGGCGATGACCGAAGAGACAATCGCCACCATGAAGGAATTGGCAAGTGCTGCCATCAGCTTGCGGTCGGCAAAGACCGCCTCGTACCATTGCAGCGAAAAGCCGTTGAATGGCGGCACCGGCAGGCGGCCATCCTGGAAGGAAAACAGCACCAGCACCGCCACCGGCAGGAAGATGAAGCCATAGATCAGGCCGGCATAGGCGAAGGAGGCAAATTTCGTCAGCGTGTCGCGCATGTCAGGCCCTCTCGATCTTCAGCCAGCGGGCGCAGAGCGCATAGGCAACCGTTACCGCGAGCATCAGGATGATCGACAGTGCCGCAGCCATCGGGAAATCGGCGCGGCGGCCAAGCTGCAGCATGATGATCTGCGGCAGGACGAGTTCATTGTTGCCGCCGAGGATTTGCGGCGTGACATAGTCGCCGATGCAGAGCACGAAGGTCAGGAACGCACCGGTCATGATGCCCGGCAGCGTCAAGGGCAGGATGACATGCCAGAAGGTCTGAAAGGCATTGGCGCCGAGATCGGCCGCTGCCCGGCGATAGTTCGGCGATAGCTGGATCAGGTTGGCGTAGATCGTCAGCGTCAGCAGCATGACGAAGAAATGCACGAAGCCGATGACGGTGGCCGTGCGGTTGCTGGCAATTTCCAGCGGCTCGCTGACCAAGCCGAGCGTCATCAGCGTCTGGTTGATGACGCCATTCTTCGACAGAACCAGCAGCCAAGAATAGGAGCGCACGACATAGGATGTCCAGAATGGCAAAACCGCCATGATCAGCGCCAGCCGCTGCAGCCGCTTGGGCACCCGCTCGGCAATGATCCATGCGAGCGGATATGCGAGCAGCACCGACAGGACGGTGACGATCAGGGTGATCTCCAGCGAATTGACCAGCCCCTTGAACAGCGAATCCTTGGCGAAAAAGGCGATGTAATTGTCCAGATTCCAAGCCCGCACGATCTGGCCGCTCTGCCGCGACCACAGGCTCATCGCCGCCATGAACAGGAACGGCACGACGAAGAAGGCGATCGTCCACAGAAGCGCCGGGGCGACGAAACCCCAGGCCTTGCGGCGTTCAGTGTCTTCGAGGGTGGTGGTGGACATGGGAGGCTTTCTGGTTTGAGAAGGCTGCGGCGCGCGCATGATCTCCCCCTTGGTGGGGGAGAAAGCAAAATCAGGATCTTAGCTTCAGCTAAGTCCTAGATTTTGCAAGAGAGGGGGCTTCTTCCGTGCACACCCCTCACCTGCAATTTCTAACACTTAGCCTCTGGCTAAGAGTTGAAATTGCTTCCTCTCCCACAAGGGGAGAGGAAAACCTCTACTGCTGCATCATGTCCGTCCAGGCGTCCTGCATCTTCTGGTCGAGTTCGGCGCTGGGGATCGGGTAAAGCTGGGTCTTCTTCAGGTATTCGGCCTGGTCGTTCCAGCGCAGCGCTGCCTTCTGAGCATCGGTCAGATGCTCGCCGGCCTTCATGTTGGCAGGCATGGCCCAATAGCAGGAGGAGGTGGCAAGGCGCGCCTGGCCTTCCGGGCTGAAGATGTACTGGACGAATTTCAGCGCCAGATCCTGCTTCTTCGATGCCTTCATGACGCCAATCGACTGCGCCCAGCGGACGGCGCCCTGGTCCGGAACGGTCCAGTCGAGGTTCGGCTTCTCGCCCGAAAGCGCCGCCGTGATCCATTCGCCACCGCCGACGAGGATATCGACCTCGCCGGTGGCAAGCGCCGTCTGCGAGGAGACGACATCGCTCACCTGCTTCGACACCGCCTTCATCGCGGCGAGCTTTTCCGAAATCGCCGGCATGTCGGCATCGGACAGATCGGCAGTCTTCTTGCCGAGGCCGAGACCAACGAGACCGATCATCGGCAGGTAATAATCATAGAGCGCGATGCGGCCCTTGTACTTGTCGGACCAGAGGATCGACAGGTCCTTCATATCGGCCGGATCGACCTTGGTCTTGTCGTAGGAAATCGTGTTGTAGCCGAACTTTTCCGTGACGGCGTAGGTCTTGCCGTCCTTCATGTTGTTGGCCTCCATCCGCACTTCCGGGAAGATGTCGGCGGTCGGCAGCTTGTCGGCGGGAATTTCGGCGAGCAGATCGAGCCCGACAGCGCGCTGGACATCGACGCCATCGATCACGAGCACATCCCAATCACCCGGCTGCGACTGTTCGAGAATGGAGAGTGCTGCGCCCGTCCCCTCATAGTCCTTGAGGTTGACCTTGACGTCGTTGGCCTTCTCGAACGGTTCGACAAGGGCCGGATCGGTGTGGTCGCACCAGACCAGTGCATTCAGTTCTTCCGTTGCGAAAGCCGGCGCCGGCGCGCTGACGGTGGAGACGGCAGCCAGCGAAACGGCCGCGGCCGACGAGAGAAATCGGCGCATGGAAACGCCACCCAAGGAAATGGTCATCATGTTGCCCTCTGGTTCACAGCGCTCATTGCGGCGCCTTCGAGAAAAAGATTGAATGAGTTCATTTTTTAAGTCAATGTGAATTTTGAGGACATTCATAAAAAAGGAAATCGCGGGATGACGGGTCTTCGCGCCAAGCAGAAAGCCGACAGAAACCGGCGCATCCTGGAAGCGGCCACCACCCTCTTCCGCGAGATGGGCTATGACGCAGCCCGCATCGAGGACATTGCCGAGCGCGCCGAGGTCTCGGTCGGCACGTTCTACAATTACTACCAGAACAAGGGCGACATCCTCGTCGCTGCCGTGTCGATGGAAGTCGAGGAAGTGCTGGCGGCCGGCAAGATCATCGTCGAGAATCCGCCGGCCACAGTGAGCGAAGCGCTGCAGGCGCTGATCGGCCAGTATTACGATCACTCGCTGGTCTATCTGAGCAAGGAAATGTGGCGCACCGCCATGGCCATCTCGATCCAGCAGCCGGAAAGCCCGTTCAGCAAGCGCTATACCGAACTCGACGGCCGCCTCTGTGATCAGGTCTCGACGCTGATGACCAAGCTGCAGCTGCGCGGCGGGGTCATGCCGGGGATCGATGCAGTGGCTGCGGGCCAAATGTTCTTCAACAATCTCAACATGATGTTCATCGAATTTGTCAAGGACGAGGCGATGGAGTTGGACACGCTGAAGGACATGGTCGGCCGCCAGAACCGGCCGCTTGCGACGCTGATCAGCGGCCCGAAAATACAATAAGAGGAAATTCAGGGATGGAACACACGACGAACGCGGTTCTCGCCGCCGCAGACAGCCTCATCGACGCCTTTGCCCGGCATGACCGGGAAGAATATTTCGCGGCTTTCACTGAGGACGCAACCTTCATCTTCCACAATCTCGACCGCCCGCTGCGCAACCGCGCCGCCTATGAAGCCGAGTGGACGCTGTGGGAAACGCGCGATGGCTTCAAGGTCCTCTCCTGCCAGTCCACGGATCGCAATCTGCAAATGCTGGGCACCGTCGCGGTCTTCACCCACGCGGTCGAAACGCAACTGGAATTCAACGGCGAGCCGGTAACCAGCCAGGAACGGGAAACGATCGTCTTCGAAAAGCAGGCCGATGGCCGATGGCTTGCGGTCCACGAACACCTGTCCAAGGAGTCCTGACAAATGAAAGCCCCTGCATCCGTTTGGGATCAGGGGCTTTCAAAACAGCATATAAGCGATGATTTCGCCAAATTTCGATCTCAGATCGCGCCGAACACTAGCGCGGAGACGAAGAGGAAGGCCGCAGCCAGCGCGGCTGCCTGAGCCGCGATATTCCAGGAAAACTGTCCCGACTGTGCGCCGTAAGCTGCCGGGCGATTCTGCATGACTTGTTTCGAACCTTGCATCTTGTCCTCCACCAGAGTTGTTGCAGATGTCCTGCCGCCTTTTCGGCCGCAGCGTCTTTTTGAGTTCTCCGATATTTTCCATCAAGTTTATAGATATTATTTTCTTCGTTTTGCGCCATCCGGGAAAAAAGCAACCAGATGATCAACGGCAGTTAACGCGGAAGAGGCTTTAATGTTCCTGCTCGTGCTGCCTCTCCTGCACGAGTCGCGACCACCTTTCGCTGAACCATGGCGTGAGCAGTGAGACGTCGCCCTGACTGTGCGGCTTCGTCAGGGCACTATCGGCTTCTTTTGAAGTCCAGACCTTGAATGTCGTCAGTTCATGCTTGCCGAAGGTCTGGATGAGCGGAATATCGGCCGCATCCCGTCCCCGTGCCACGACGATCCGGCCGATGCGGGGCACGTTATGGCGCGCATCGAACGTGTACCAGCGATCGCCGAGATAGACCTCGAACCAGGCATTGAAATCCATCGGCGCCGGATTTCCCTCGACACCGATATCACCCATATAGCCGTTAACGTAGCGCGCCGGCATGTTCATGCAGCGGCAAAGCGTGACAGCCAGATGCGCATAGTCGCGGCACACCCCCGCCCGTTCTTCGTGCGCCTCCATGGCGGTGCGCAACGTCGATGTATAGCCGTAGCTGAAGGTCAGCCGCTCATGCACATAGTCGCAGATCGCCTGGACACGTGCCCAGCCCGGCTCGATGTCGCCGAATGTCCGCCATGCGAGAGCGCCGAAACGATCGGTCTCGCAGTAGCGGCTGGCGGAGAGATACGGCAGGCATTCAGCCGGCAGCTTTTCGACCGCGACCGCGCTCGCTTCCGGATTGACCGGGTCGGGCCGGCCGCTGTCGCGGATGACGGCATCGTAGCTGAGCGTCATGCCACCTTCCGGCACGACCATGCGCATGCAAATATTGCCGAAGGGATCGGTGATCTCGCTCATCTTGATGACCGGATCGGCGATTGGGCCGCGCTCACTGACGATATCGGCGCGCCGCGCTCGATCCACTGAAAGGTAAGTCATCATCGGCGTTGGCTGGACGCAACTGACGCCGATCTCGTATCCGAACCGTATGAACATTGCCTACCTCCCTCAGACAAGGCCGGAACGGATGTCCAGCGTATTTTGTTCCGGCTTCAGGCATGGAAATGAGAGAGCCTTAGCGGCCTCTTACACAGGAAAGCATACTGGGACGCCTGATGCGGTTGTCGCACCGCTTTTCGGCCTGCACACAGCAGGACCAAACTTGCACGCACGGCATCACGCCGCGTCATCGGACCAATCGCCCACGCCCCTGATGGAAGCGCCAAACAAAGCAGCAAGTTTTCAGATTCTAGGCCGATTTGCGGAACCGCGCAACACGCGGAATGCAACCCCTGATAGGATGATTATCCCGTCGAATGCGCGGTCAATTTTTGCCCGGCTCCGAGGCAAACACAGCGCTGGCGCTGCTGACGAACGAAACATGCGCATAGGCTGCCTGCCCGGCCGCAGCACCATCCGCCCGGAGAATGGCTGTCACGATCACATCATGCTCGTCATAGGATTTCGCCAGACGCCCGGAGATCCGAAATTGCGCGCGCCGGAAAGGCGCCAGACGCGCCCGGGTCTGGCTGACGAGATCGGTGATATGATTGCTATGCGCGCCGCGATAAAGTCTTGTGTGGAACTCGGTGTTGTGCGCCTCGTATTCTTCCTCGGCTCCGCGATGCACCAGTCGAGCAGATGCCTTGTGTTCGGCCTCCAGCGCGCGACGCTCATCCACCGTCATGCGCTCGGCCGAGAGCCGCGCGCAAATCCCTTCCAGTTCGGCCATCGCTTCGAACATCGAGGCCAGATGCTGCTGGGTGACATTGGTGACGATGGCGCTCTTGTTCGGCTGCCGGCCGACGAGACCGATGGCGCAAAGCTGTCCGAGCGCCTCGCGCACCGGTGTCCGCGACACCTCGAAACGGTTGGCCAGCGAAATTTCGTCGAGCCGCTCGCCCGGCCGCATTTCACCGGTGATAATCATATCGGCGATCGCCCGCACCAGCTGCTCGACGGTGGTTCCGGATCGGATGATGTCTCTTTTTCTGGCGAGCTTCACGGGTCGATTCTGATTGGTACGCACACTGCATACAGATGCAGCGCGGGGATGACGATGTCAACGCTTGATTTAATTCATTGAATTGGCTTGATTAAATAAGCTCAATCGACGGTTTTGCGCCAACAAGCTTCAAAATTCGAGCTTGCTTAAGGGCAACAGTTCGAAAAAATCAGCCGTAAATTTACGCTTTGCTGAAAAATGCATCAAGAATGGCAAAAATTGCATACAGTTTGCCTCAGCACCAATCAGCTCGATGAATCCCTTCAATTAAAACAATATCTTAAAGATTGGCATGCGCATTGCATACAGTTTCTCGTGACCTTTTTCGAACCCGGCAATCGCCGCGAGGAGCCCGCCATGACCAAACTCCTGCCCATGAACCGTCGCAGCTTCCTTCAGACCACAGCCGTCGGTGCCGCCGCGCTTGGTCTTTCCCCATCGCTCTTTTCCGCCACCGCCGCCGCACAGACCGCCCTGACCGTCGGTTTCATCTATGTCGGCCCGAAGGACGACTACGGCTACAATCAGGCCCACGCGGAAGGCGCCGCAGTCATCAAGGCGATGGCCGGCGTCACTGTCGTTGAAGAAGAGAACGTCCCCGAGACAGTCGATGTCCAGAAGACCATGGAATCGATGATCAACCTCGATGGCGCGACGCTCGTCTTCCCGACATCCTTCGGCTATTTCGATCCCCACATGCTGGCCATGGCGGAGAAATATCCGGACGTGCAGTTTCGCCATTGCGGCGGTCTGTGGCAGGAAGGCAAGAACCCGATGAATACCGGCTCCTATTTCGGCTATATCGGCCAGGGTCAGTATCTGAACGGCATCACCGCAGGTTACGCTTCGAAGAGCAAGAAGATCGGCTTCGTCGCCGCCAAGCCGATCCCGCAGGTATTGCAGAACATCAATTCGTTCCTGCTCGGCGCCCGCTCGGTCGATCCGGCCATCACCTGCCAGGTGATCTTTACCGGCGAATGGTCGCTGGCGGTGAAAGAAGCAGAAGCCACCAATGCCCTGATCGACCAGGGCGCCGATGTCATCACCTGCCATGTCGACAGCCCGAAGGTCGTGGTCGAGACCGCTGCCGGTCGCGGTGCCTTCGTCTGCGGCTACCATGCCAACCAGAGCCCGCTCGCACCGGAAAAATACCTCACCGGCGCCGAATGGGCCTGGGGCAATGTCTACACCGACTTCGTCAAGAAGGCTCAAGCCGGCGAAAAGCTCGGCAATTTCGTCCGTGGCGGTCTGAAGGACGGCTTCGTCAAGATGAGCCCGCTCGGTCCGGCCGTATCCGCCGAGGCGCGCACCAAGTTCGACACGACACTCGCCGAAATGATGAAGGGCACGTTCTCCGTCTTCAAGGGACCGATCAAGGACAACAAGGGCGGCGATGCGGTCACAGCCAGCCAGGTACTGGCCGAAGATGCGATCGAACTCGAGAGCATGGCCTATCTCGTCGAGGGTGTCGTCGGTTCGACCTCCTGATCGAAGGGAAGAGCGCCATG
Organism: Rhizobium sp. Leaf453; assembly: GCF_001425605.1. GTDB lineage: Bacteria > Pseudomonadota > Alphaproteobacteria > Rhizobiales > Rhizobiaceae > Pararhizobium. The sequence goes on from NZ_LMRG01000031.1 coordinate 86,256, forward strand.
ACCATCGAGGCGAACACGTCAGCCCTCCCCCCGCTTTCCGCCCAAACCGGAAACCTGCGCCCTATGCTGGAATGGCTGGCGCGCAGGGCCGAACCGTTGGTGATTTCGCTGGGGGCGATCCTCGCCGGCCTGGCGCTCTTTTCCGTCGTCATCGTCGTGATCGGCAAATCGCCGGCCGACCTTTTCAAGCTGATGTATACCGGTGGCTTCGGCAGCTGGTTTTCCATACAGAATAGCCTCAGCCGCGCGGCACCGCTGCTGCTCACCGCCCTTTGTGTCGCCTTGCCCGCACGGCTCGGCCTCGTCATCATCGGCGGTGAAGGCGCTGTCGTCCTCGGCGGCGTCGCGGCTGCGGCGATCGCCCTGCCATTCATCGGTTCCGCACCGCCGATCATCGTTCTGCCCCTGATGGCGCTCGCCGGCATGCTCATGGGTGGCCTGTGGATCGGCGCGGTCGGCATGCTCAGACACTATCGCGGCGTCAACGAGACCATCGCCTCCTTGCTGATGGCCTACATTGCGATCGCTTTGATGAACCATTTCATCGAGGGACCGTTGCGCGATCCCGCCAGCCTCAACAAGCCGTCCACTGCCCCGCTTCCGGCCGAATACATGCTCGGCAATATTCCGGGCATGGATGTGAACTGGGGTCTGGCGATCGGCGTCGTCGCCTGCATCATCTCCTTCATCCTGATCGAGGCGACCAGCTTCGGGTTTGCTGCCCGCATCGCCGGTGGCAATGTCCGCGCGGCGCAGATCCAGGGCCTTCCCGTCGGTCGGTTGATCGTCGGCTTTGCTGCGATTGCGGGCAGCTTCGCCGGCCTTGCCGGCATGGTCGAGGTTGCCGCCGTGCAGGGCTCGGCCAATGCGTCGCTGGCGGCAGGCTACGGCTATACCGGCATTCTTGTCGCCTTCCTCGCCCGGCATAACCCGCTGGCGATCATTCCCGTCGCCATCCTGCTCGGCGGCATCGATGCGTCCGGCGGCCTGATCCAGCGCCGCATGGACCTGCCGGATGCGACCGTGCTGGTGCTGCAGGGCACATTGTTCGTGGTCATCCTGCTCTGCGAGACCTTCTACGGCCGGTTCAAGATTTTCAATCCAGACCTTTGGAAGAGGACAGCATAATGGAAGGCATCGGCATCTGGGGCGTCCCGCTCGCCATTTTCGCAGGCGCCATCCGCGTCTCCACACCCTTCATCTTCGTCAGCCTCGGGGAATCCATCACCGAGCGCTCCGGCCGCATCAATCTCGGGCTGGAGGGCACGCTGGTCTTTGGCGCCATGACGGCCTATGCCATCGCCGTCATGAGCGGCTCGCCCTGGCTCGGCGTGCTTGCGGCCATGGCGACGGGCGCCATCTTCGGCCTCATCCACGGCTTCATCTGCAAATTCCCGAAGGTCAACGACATCGCCATCGGCATCGCCATGATGCAATTCGGCCTCGGGCTTGCCTTCTTCCTCGGCAAGCCATTCATCCAGCCGGTCGCGCCACGCCTGCCCTCCATTCCGCTCGGTGGCTGGTCGGATATCCCGCAGGTCCAGTCGGCGCTGAACATCAATGTCCTGTTCGTCATCGGCGGGCTGCTGGCCGTTGCCCTCTGGTGGGCCTTCAAGAACACCCGTCTGGGCCTGATCCTGCGTGTCGTCGGCGACAGTTCGGATGCGGCCCGTGCCATGGGTCTCAACCCCGATACAGTACGGCTTTTCGCAACCGCCGTCGGCGGCTCGCTGGCCGCGGTCGGCGGCGCCTACCTGTCGCTCTATTATCCCGGCTCCTGGAATGAAGGCATTTCCTCCGGCCAGGGCCTGATGGCCGTGGCGCTGGTGATCTTCGCCCGCTGGAACCCGATCGGCTGCTTTCTTGCCGCGCTGCTGTTCGGCGGCGCCGGCGCGCTCGGCCCGGCGCTGCAATCGGTCGGGGTCACGCAAGGGTATTACCTGTTCTACGCCGCCCCTTACGTCCTCACTCTCGCCATCCTCGTCGCAACCTCCTCGCCCAGCCGCTCGCTTGCCGGCGCGCCGGGCGCCCTGTCGATCACCAAATAGGAGCTTCCACCATGAACACGGTTTCCAGTGCAGCGCTGATCGGTGAGAAGCTCAGCTATATCGATGCCGATCCCTACCCCTGGCCCTATAACGGCGCGCTCAGGCCCGATAATACGGCACTGATTATCATCGACATGCAGACCGATTTCTGTGGCAAGGGCGGCTATGTCGACCACATGGGCTACGATCTGTCGCTGGTTCAGGCGCCGATCGAGCCGATCAAGACCGTTTTGGCGGCGATGCGTGCCAAGGGTTATCACATCATCCACACCCGCGAAGGCCACCGTCCCGACCTCGCCGACCTGCCCGCCAACAAGCGCTGGCGCTCGCAGCGTATCGGCGCCGGCATTGGCGACGCCGGTCCCTGCGGCCGCATCCTGACGCGCGGTGAACCCGGCTGGGACATCATTCCCGACCTCTATCCGATCGAAGGCGAAGTCATTATCGACAAGCCCGGCAAGGGATCGTTCTGCGCCACCGACCTCGAACTCATTCTCAACCAGAAGCGCATCGAAAACATCATCCTCACCGGCATCACCACCGATGTCTGCGTCTCCACGACCATGCGCGAGGCCAACGATCGCGGCTTCGAATGCCTGATGCTGGAGGATTGCTGCGGCGCGACCGATTACGGCAACCACCTGGCGGCCATCAAGATGGTTAAGATGCAGGGCGGCGTCTTCGGTGCCGTGTCGAATTCCGAAACCCTCGTGAGGCAACTGCCATGATCACCCAGGTCCGCGACACGCCCCTCCCGCAACCCGGCAAGGCCGTCGGTATCCAGACGATCGGCATGACCATGCGCTTCGGCAGCTTTACCGCGCTGGATAATGTGTCGATCGACATTCCCGCCGGCAGCTTCCATGCCCTGCTCGGGGAAAACGGCGCAGGGAAATCGACGCTCGTTAAATGCATCATGGGCTTCTACCACCAGACCTCCGGCTCGCTGTCGGTCGATGGCCGCGAGGTGGCGGTTCATTCGCCAAGGGATGCAGCGACCTACGGCCTTGGCATGGTCTACCAGCAGTTCACGCTGGTGCCGTCGCTGACGGGCGCTGAAAACCTCGTGATCAACCGCGCGCATGTACCGGCGGTGATCAACTGGGCGAAGGAACGCAAGGACCTTGCCGCCTTCATGGAACGCATGCCCTTCAAGATTCCGCTCGACCGACCCGTCAGTGAACTGGCGGCGGGCGAGAAGCAGAAGCTCGAGATCGTCAAGCAGCTCTATCTCGGCCGCAGCTTCCTGATCCTCGACGAACCGACCTCGGTGCTGACGCCGGCAGAAGCCGATGAAATGCTGGGCCTGGTGCGCGGCATGACCGAGCGCGGCGAACTGACCGTGCTGATGATCAGCCACAAGTTCCACGAGGTGACCAAGTTCACCGACGCGGTGACTGTTCTCCGGCGCGGCAAGATGGCCGGTGGCGGACTGGTGAAGGACCTGTCGACCAAAGACATGGCGGCGATGATGATCGGCGATGTCAAGCTCGCCGAACTCGACACCCGCCTGCCGGTGCCCGCCGATGCCAAGCCGATCCTCGTTGTCAGCGACATCAAGGCGCCGGATCGCACCGGGCTGAAGATGATCGATATCGGCAATCTCACTGTCCATGCCGGCGAAATCGTCGGCATCGCCGGCATTTCCGGTAACGGCCAGAAGGAGCTTGCCGAGGTGCTGGCCGGCCAGCGTTCGCCGGACGCCGGCAGCATCACCGTCAAGGGCTCGCTCTATGGCGCGACACGGCAGGAAACGCGCGTCAACAATGTGCGTTTCATTCCGGAAGAGCCGCTCAACAACGCCTGTGCACCGAAGATGACGGTGACGGAGAACCTCGCCTTCCGCACCTTCGACATCAAGAAGCAGGGCGGCGATGCCGTCTGGCTCGACATGAAGTCGATGCGCAAGCGGGCAGCGTCGCTGATCGCGGATTTCAAGGTCAAGACGGCGTCGCATGCCTCGCCGATCGCCTCGCTCTCCGGCGGCAACGTCCAGCGCGCGGTGCTGGCGCGCGAGCTGACGGGCGATGTCGATCTGCTGATCGTCTCCAACCCCTGCTTCGGGCTCGATTTCTCGGCCGTTGCCGAAATCCGCGCCCGCATCATGAAGGCGCGCAATTCCGGCACCGCCGTGCTGCTGCTGTCGGAGGATCTGGACGAGCTTCTGGAAATGTCGGACCGGATCATGGTCATGTCGGACGGCAAGCTGGTCTATGAGACACCGGCGCTGTCGGCCGATATTTCGGTGATCGGCGCGCATATGGCAGGGCATCATTGATGCCAGAAAAACTCACAGCAACGATCAAGGCAGAGCCCTTCCCCTTCCCCCTCAAGCGCGACGCCATCGCGCTTGTGGTCATCGACATGCAGCGCGATTTCGCCGAACCCGGCGGCTTCGGCGCAAGTCTCGGCAATGATGTCAGCCGGATCACGAAGATCGTTCCGGATGTGAAAAAGCTGATCGAAGGCTTCCGCAGCGCCGGCCTGCCGGTGATCCACACGATGGAATGCCACCGCCCGGACCTCTCCGACCTGCCGCCCGCCAAACGTAATCGTGGCAATCCGACACTAAAAATCGGTGATGAAGGTCCGATGGGCCGCGTGCTGATCGTCGGCGAGCCGGGGACCGCAATCCTGCCGGAACTCGCACCGGTGGATGATGAAATCGTCATCGAGAAGCCCGGCAAGGGTGCATTCTATGCCACGCCGCTCGGTGATATCCTCAAGTCCAAGGGGATCGAGCAATTGGTCTTTGCCGGCGTGACCACTGAGGTCTGCGTCCAGACGACGATGCGCGAGGCCAATGACCGCGGTTATGAGTGCCTGCTCGCCGAGGAAGCGACGGAAAGCTATTTCCCGGAATTCAAGGCTGCCGCCATCGCCATGATGAAGGCTCAAGGCGCCATTGTCGGCTGGGTTGGATCGGTGGATGATATCATTGAAGGAATTGAATGATGCCGGAGACGACGCGCGAAAATCTGACATCGGGCGGGTGGAAAGACCTCGTCTTCGAAGACTTTCGGGACCAGGTGACGATCCACTGGATCCAACCGTTCGAAAATGAACAGCCTGGCGTCGCCCTTCTGAAATACGAAGCCGGCGCTTCCGTTCCCCGCCATCTCCATGTCGGGCTTGAAACCATCCTGGTGCTTCAGGGCACGCAATCGGATGAGGCCGGTGACTACGGTCCGGGCAGTCTGATCGTCAACAAGGAGGGAACGGAACATTCGGTCTGGAGCGATACCGGTTGCGTCGTCCTCATCCAGTGGGACCGCCCGGTGAAGATACTGGAGGAGGAGCGGCCAAAGCGGTCCGTCCAAGGCGGACGGTAAAGGTCACGCATCTGCGATAAAACGAAGAGCCCGCCGCGTTTCCGCGACGGGTTCCACACTTTTGGGAGGCGCTTTCTTACAGGTTTTCGAGCAGTTCGTTGACGCGGCTTTCGGCATCCTTCAGCGCTGCATCGACTTCCTTCTGACCGCTGATCGCAGCGCTCATTTCTTCACCGATGATATCCTGGATGGCGAATTGGCGTTGGACGGCAGCCGGCAGCGGCTTGCCGAGATCGGCGACGGCAGCAACCGTATCACGATGCGGCAGGGCCTTGAACGCGTCCGAGGTGATCACGGACTTGTAAGCCGGCAGATGGCCGGTTCGCGACCATTCGAAATCGTTGTCGGCGAAGAACTTCAGGAACTTGCCGATGCCGGCGATCTCTTCAGGCGTCCGGTCCTTCTGCGACACGGCCCAGGTATGGCCATCGGCATATTGCGCGTGCGCGCCGCCGAAGAGCTGCGGATACGGATAAACCGCATAGCCGCCCTTGTTCAGCGCCGTGCCGGCCGTTTCGGACTGGGCATTGTAGTCGCCGATAACCCAGGTGCCGTTCAGCTGAACGCCGCCCTCGCCGGCGAGGAACGCATTGATCGCGCCGCCGTAATCGAGATCCTTGATCGTGTAGTCTTTGTCGAAGATCGCCTTGTAGAGTTCGACGACCTTCTTGGCTTCCGGCGTATCGAGCTTCACATGCTTCGGGTCAGCGAAGAAATCGGAATCCTGCTGGAAGAGATAGGTATAGAGATTGCGGGTGTAGAGTGCGGTCTCATTGGCAAGATTCTGCACGAAATAAGGCTTGCCGGTCTTCTGCTTGAACTGCTCCGCCTGAGCCAGAAGCTCATCCGTCGACTTCGGCAGGATCGGAGTACCATCGGCATTGACGAGGCCGGCCTGCTTAAACAGGTCCATGTTGATATGGTAGAGCATCGTCCAGGTATCGATCGGCAGGCCGTAGATCTTGCCATCCTTGGTCGCACCGTTGCGGGCAGCATCCGTGAAGCTGTCCGGCGTCAGGCCATTCGCACTCAGGACGTCATCGAGCGGCAGAAGAAGTCCCTTCGACTGGTAATCAGACAAAACGGATTCATGGATGGTGACGATGTCCGGTGCATCGCCCGAGGCGAACTGCGCGGTCAGCTGGTCGTATCCCGGCCATTCCACTGTTGTCACCGACACATGCACATCCGGATTGTCGGCGTTGAACTTGTTGATCAGCGAGGTGATGATGCCGCATTCGCCGACCGCCTTGGATACGTCGGTGTTGGTCCCGAAATCCGCGTCGCAGGCGCCGAAGAAGCGCTGCACCGTCAGTTCGGTTGCCGCGAACGACGAGCTCGCGACCATGATGGCGCCGGCCGACACGGCTGCGAACAGTATATTTTTCAAGCGCATTTCAGTTCCTCCTACTGAGTTCCCGTCGCTCCCCCTGGAGTGACGTCATGCTTCTTCGATCACCCCGGCCTCTCCCGCCGTCGGGCAATGGCGTTATCGGACCGCGGCGCCCGAGACGGCGGTGACGATGTATTTCTGGAAAAAGAGATAGACGATCAGGATCGGCGCCCCGGCAAACACGGCCTGCGCCATCAGGAAGCCGATGCCCTGCGACTGGGCAAAATTGACCTGGGTGGACGCGATGCCGACCGTCAGCGTGAACATTTCCTTCTTGGTCGCCGAGATCAGCGGCCAGAAATAATCGTTCCAGGCGCCAAGGAAGGTGAAGATGCCGAGCGTTGCCTGGGCCGGAACCGTCAGCGGCAGCAAAACCTTCCAGAAGATCCGGAACCGGCTGGCATTGTCGAGCATCGCCGCCTCGTCCAATTCCTTGGGGATGGCGCGGAAATACTGGGTCATCAGGAAGACACCGAAGGCGCTTGACAGACCGGGGAGGATCAGCCCGGGATAGCTGTTGTGCAGACCGATCCAGCTGAAGATCTGGTGACGAGCGACCAACACGGCCTGCTCCGGTACGGCGAGACCCAGCAGCACGATGATGAAGAGCGCATCGCGGCCCGGAAAATTCAGCCGTGCGAAGCCGTAGCCCGCAAGCGAGGACAGGACGAGGGTAAAGATCGTCAGGCCGCCAGCGACGATGGCGCTGTTCAGCACCCAGCGGAACACCGAGGACGTGCCGACCGTGTTGATATAATTCACCAGCGTATAGGGCAGCCGGAAGACCGAGTTTGGATCGACCATGAGTTCTTGGTTGTTCTTCAGCGACAGGGCGACGACGAAGAACACAGGCGCGATCATGACGATCGCCAGCAGGATGACCAGTCCGAGCAGGACACGGTCGCCGAAAGCACGACCCTTGATGGCGGGATTATGGCTCATCAGAGTTCTCCCTTCCGGCGTGTTACGAGATACTGCGCCATGGCCGCGATGAGGATCAGGATGAAGAGGATTTCCGATGCGGCGGCGCCAAGCCCCAGGTCCCAGCGACGGAATGCCGTGTCGTAGATGTAGAGCACGATCGGCTTGGTGAGGTTGTTCGGACCGCCGCGCGTCATCAGCCAGGGCTGGCCGAAGAGCTGGAACTGGAGGACGATCTGGATGATGATCACCAGGACGAAGGTGCGCTTGATCGACGGCAGGGTGATCGACCGCAGCGTCTGCCAGCGATTGGCATTATCGAGTGCCGCCGCCTCGTAGATATCCTGCGGAATCTGCTGCAGCGCCGACAGGAACAGCATCATCGGCAAGCCGATGCACCACCAGATCGTCGCGATCGCGATGCCGATCATGGCAAGGTTCGGATCCGAGATGAAGGACGGCGCCGTTGCCCCGAACCAGCCGTAAACAATGGACAGAAGGCCATTGTTGGGAATGTAGACGATGCGCCAGATCAGCGTGACGATGGTGACCGACAGTACCGAGGACGAGAAGAAGATCGTCCGCAGCACGGCCGCCGATCGTGTCCGCCGGTTGAGGCAGAGCGCCAAGAACAAGCCGATCAGCGCCAGCGCCGGGACTGTCAGGCCGACAAAGTAGAATGTGTTCCAGATGGACTGCAGGAACACCTTGTCATTGAACAGCCTGATATAATTGCCGAAGCCGACGAACTTGCCGGTCGAAAAGGTATCGGCCTTGTGGAACGACAGCCAGATGCCCCAGAACAGCGGGAACACCAGAAGCGTCGTGAAGAAGAACAGGTAGGGCGCGACGAAAATGAAATTCCGCCATTTCGGCGCATAGATGTCGGCGCTGGGAACCCTGACGCCGGCGGCCGGCGTCGCGGTCTGCGGGAGCGTCAGTTGCTCGGCCATCTCAGACCCCTCTCGCGTGCCAGGCATGCCCGGCCTCGTTGAAGAGGTGCGACTTGCGGCCATCGAAGGCGAGACCGATGCGGTCGCCGACCGCAACGGGACTGTTGCCGGCATCGGAGCCGACAACCTGCTGGCCATCGCCAAGGCGAGCATAGACCAGCGTGCGCTCGCCCAGCCGCTCGATCACATCCACCACGCCTTCGGCATTGCCCTGCCCTACCGGCGCAACGCGGACATCTTCCGAGCGGATGCCGAACGTATACTTGCCGTCACCCAACTGGTTGGAGCCGATATCGGTTTCGACCGAGACGCCACCGGCAAACCGGGCGGTGACATTGGTACCCGAAGTATCCAGCGTCGCATCGACGAAGTTCATCGCCGGCGAGCCGACGAAGGTCGCGACGAAGCGTGTCGCCGGCCGCGAGTAGATTTCCATCGGCGTACCGATCTGCTCGATCTTGCGGTTGTTCATGACGACGATGCGATCGGCGAGTGTCATCGCCTCGATCTGGTCATGGGTGACGAAGATCATCGTCGATTTCACACGATGGCGAAGCTGGGCGAGTTCGACGCGCGTGCGGACGCGCAAGGCCGCATCGAGGTTCGACAGGGGCTCGTCGAACAGAAACGCTTTTGGTTCCTTGACAATGGCGCGGCCGATGGCGACACGCTGGCGCTGGCCGCCCGAAAGCTGACCCGGCTTTCGCTCCATGAGATGGCCGATTTCCAGCATCCGCCCGGCTTCAGTGACACGGGCCGAAATCACATCAGCGGAAATGCCGATATTGCGCAGCCCGAAGGCCATATTGTCGGCAACGGTCATGTGCGGATAAAGCGCATAGGACTGGAACACCATGGCGATGTCGCGCTGTCCAGGCGGCAGGTTGTCGATGCGCTGACCATTGATGGAAATCGTGCCCTCGTCGACACTTTCCAGACCCGCGATCATGCGCAGCAGTGTCGATTTCCCGCAGCCCGACGGGCCGAGAAACACCATGAATTCATTGGGATCGATGGACAGTGAGAGATGGTCGATGACCGTCGCCGCGCCGAAACGCTTGACTACGTCCTTGATCTCGATATGCGCCGTCACGTCAACCTCCCTTGCCGTGATGGAACGGTCCGATCGGTGCTCAGGCGCTGGCGCCCACTCAAACCAACCCGGCCATTCCGCAGATTTGCAGTCCTCGACCTGATCCCTCCCCGGTCTCGGCGCCATCTCCGCAGCGCCAAGTATCTCCGAAACGAGAACCAAGTCAATATTTATGATATATATCAATTATTATGATATATAAATCGTCAGACCTTCGCGCGAATGACCTGATAGGACAACGGTGGCAGGGTCACGGAAACCACATCGCCTTTGATCGAGGCGCCCGAGCCCTTGCGCGGCGCGACATTGTCGGGATTTTCAGCCGTGTTGACGGCGCGCAGATCCGCATGGGTCATCACCTGGTGATCAAGGATTTCGGCATCTTCGAACCCAGCCAGGCTGAATTCCGTCTCGATACTGTCAGTCAGGTGGCGGTTGACCGCGAAGAAGGTGACCGTCTTGCCCTCGGCGTCATGAACGCCGGACACGTCGATGAAGGGCACCTTGTCGGCCACCGGCGCATCATAGGTCGGCGAATTGACAGCCAGATTAAGCGCAGTGCCACGACCGAAGACCGAGGCAAAATAATAGGGGTAGAAGATCGTCTGGCGCCAGGCGGCACCATTCGGCGCGGTCATGATCGGCGCGATGACGTTGACCAACTGCGCGATGCAGGCGATGCGCACAACGTCGGAGCGACGGATGAATGTGTTGAGGATCAGGCCGACCTGCAGCACATCCTCGAAATTGTAGATGTCTTCCAAGAGCGCCGGGGCATGCGGCCAGCCGTGGTTGCCGGCGAGCAGCGCCTTGTCCTGCTCCTTGGAATGGTACCAGACGTTCCATTCGTCGAAGGAGATATAGACCTGCTTCTTCGAGCGCTTCTTGGCCTTGACGTAATCGATGACGCCGGAAACCGTGGCGATGTAGTTGTCGAGCTCGACGTTCTGCGCGAGATAGTTCGCCGTGTCGCCGGCCCGGTTTTCGAAATACATGTGCAGCGAGATGTAATCGACCTCGTTGTAGGTATGTTCGAGAACGGTCGCTTCCCATTCCGGATAGGTCGGCATATGGGCATTGGACGAGCCGCAGACGATCAGTTCGAGCGAGCTGTCGAAGGCGCGCATGGCCTTGGCCGTCTCGTGTGCCAAGCGGCCGTATTCATCGGCCGTCTTGTGGCCGATCTGCCAGGGGCCGTCCATCTCGTTGCCGAGGCACCAAAGCTTGGTGTTGAACGGCTCCTTGCGGCCGTTGGCGATGCGCATGTCGCTCCATTTGCTGCCGCCGGGATGATTAACATATTCGAGGAAGTTGCGGGCTTCATCGAGACCGCGCGAGCCGAGATTGACGGCCAGCATCATTTCCGTGCCGACGCTGTCGCACCAGTCGGAAAATTCGTGAATGCCGACCTGGTTGCTGTCGGATGTGTGCCAGGCAAGATCGAGCCGCGTCGGGCGATCTTCCTTCGGACCAATGCCGTCTTCCCAATTGTAGGCCGAGACGAAATTGCCGCCGGGATAGCGAACGACGGGAACCTTCAATTCCTTGACAAGATCGATGACGTCCTTGCGCATTCCGTTTTCATCGGCCGTGTCATGATCCGGTTCATATATGCCGGTATAAACAGCCCGCCCCAGATGCTCGATGAACGAGCCATAGAGGCGGTCATCGATCTGCGAAATCACATAGTCACGGTGCGCGACAACTGTAGCCTTCACGGCATATCCTCCCAAACAATCGTCTTTTGTGATATCAATCACTTTTGGCGATAATTAAGAGGAACGCTGCGTGAACGTCAAGTATGATAATTCAGAAAATCGGGTTTGTATCCATTATTTCGTTTTCAAGCGCATGATGATATCCTGGTCGTAATTTCCGAAGCCACGACCGAAGATATTGATTCCACCGGGATGTTTGGCATCCTCGCGCACGGCGATGCGCAACCGGATCGAATGATGCTCCGACAGCTTGAGGTCGCTGAGCGCCACATCGGAGATCTTCAGCCCGTCGATATAGGTGCCGTCGGCCGTGATCCGCCAGTTCTTCAGCTTGCCGTATTGAGAGCCTTTGAGCTTCCACCAATCCGGCGTGAAGACTCCGCGCTTGTCGCCGTAATCGCCAGGCGATGTCCATGTCGCGGTATCGACGCCATTGACAGAAAGCGTGATATCGGAGGGCCAATCGGCGCTGGTGCCGGGCACTTCCGAACTCAATTCCATTGCAAATTCAATCTCTTCAATCTGCGTGTTGGTGAGCCGCGCATTGTTCGGAAACTGGTATTCGACATAGCCGCGGGTGAACCAGATCAGCCCGGCCTTCATGCGGTCAGGATCAAGGAAGGTATCCGGCACATCGAGCAGACCGATGATTCCATCGACCGAACAGAGGCCGCAGGGACCGGTGACCTCACAACTCGTATAGAGCCCGAGCGGCATGGCCACCTCGATGCCGCTGGATTTCAGCGTTTTGATATCGTCCTTGAAGACGACCAGGACCTCGTCGAAATTGGAATAGCAGATCTTCTGGTTACCCTTGCGCGCCTTCTGCGATTCCGTGCGTATCAGCCTCGCCTCCTCCAGAATGGCGACGTTGGTGGAGACTGTAGACTGCGGAAGCCCAAGGATTTCAGATATTTCGTTGACGTTTTGCGGGCCTTTGACATGCAGGAGCTTGAGCATCGCAACCCGGGATGTCGAGGCAAGCCCCTTGAGGACTGCCATGCCCTCTTCCGGGTCGATCACTAGAAAATTACGGCTCATCCAATATTCCCGGTCTGCGCGCTGCTCCACCAGCAAAGCCAATTAATATCAAAAAAAATGATATGGTCAACGGCGCTTTGTCAGCGGCCGCTTTCAAAACGCAGGTTTGAGGAGGGTCTAAACGATCAGCAGCGCGCGCAGGTCGTTTACATTGGTGCCGGTCGGACCGGGCACAAACAGGTCACCGCTGGCGTTGAATGCACTCCAGGCATCGTGCCGGGCCAGGTGATCACGCGGATCGGCCCCGGCGGCGCGCATGCGGGTAACCGTGGATCCATCGGCAAAGGCGCCGGCATTGTCCTCGGAGCCGTCGATCCCGTCGGTATCGGCAGCCAGCGCATGAATGCCTTCGACACCATCGATATCCAGCGCGAGGGACAGGAGAAACTCGCTGTTACGGCCACCCTTGCCATAGCCCTCTCCCGAGATCGTCACGGTGGTTTCGCCGCCGGAGAGGATAACAATTGGCTTGCGGAACGGTCGGTTGCGCAGCGCCGTTTCCCGAGCGATCGCCGCATGCATGCGGCCGATATCTCGCGCCTCCCCTTCGATCGCGTCGGAAAGGATCACAGCCTCGACGCCCAGCGCCCGCGCTTTTGCCGCCGCTGCATCGAGCGACACGGCTGCCGAGGCGATGACGTGATGGGTCTGGTTGTTGAAAACGGCGTGATCGGGAGGTGGAGCGGCGGCCCGTTCAGACGCCAGATGGCGCATCACCGTATCCGGCAAAGCAATGCCATAGCGGGCAACAATCGCCAATGCATCCTGCGGCCTCGAAAGGTCCGGAATGGTCGGGCCGGAGGCGACAAGCGCAGGATTATCGCCGGGAACATCCGAAACGATCAGGCTGACGACGCGGGCGGGATGCGCGGCAAAGGCCAGCCGTCCACCCTTGATACGCGAAACATGCTTGCGCACGACATTCATCGCTGAGATCGGCGCGCCGGAAGCGAGAAGCGCCCTGTTGACAGCAATCTCGTCGGCCAGCGTCAGGCCTTCCGGCGGCACAGGCAGCAGTGACGAGCCGCCACCGGAGACCAGCGCCACGACCAGATCGTCCGGGGTCAGCCCCTCGACCAGTCGTAACAGTTCCGCCGATCCGGCAAGCCCGGCCTCGTCCGGCACCGGATGCGCCGATTGCAGCACTCGGATACGCTTGCACTCTGCGGTCGGACCGTGCCGCGCAACGACGGCGCCTTCCAGAGGCCCGTCCCAGAGGCTTTCGAAGGCCGCCGCCATCTGGCTTGCCGCCTTGCCGGCGCCGATGACGAGCGTCCGTCCCTTCGGCTTTTCCGGCAGATGGGCGCGGATTGCCGCCAGGGGATCGGCAGCCTCGACGGCCGCCGCAAACAGGCTGGCGAGGAAAGCGCGGGGCTCAAGGCTCATGCGTTATCAGCCCGCAATCTCGAAATCATAGACGAAGACGCCATCGACGCCGCCTTCTGTCGCCGCGACGATCCGGCCGCCGGCCTTTTCATGGGCGGGATGGACGAGATAGGCATCGCGCGCCGCCGCATCCTTGAAGTCGATGATGAAGCCATCGGTATAGCCCTTGCCGAGCCCCTCCGGGCTGACATTCGGTCCGATTTCAACGGACAGATAGCCGGGCACGAGCGGCTGTAGAGCAGCGATATCGGCGAGGATGGACGCGCGCTCGGCGGCGGAAACATCGGCCTTGAAGCGGATGAAGACACAATGGCGGATCATGGGAACCTTCTATCGGATATCGGCGCGCGCACGCGGCCGCTGGTCGTTGCGTTCATGGGAAAAGATCGCGGCCGGCAGGGGCTGCTTTTCGCGGATGATGTCGGAGCCTTTCTCGCCCATCATGATCGTCGGACCATTGGTGTTGCAAGAGGGAACACGCGGCATGACGGATGAATCGCAGACGCGCAGGCCCTGCAGTCCATGCACCCTGAGATCGAGGCCGACGACCGCATCAGCGCCCGTACCCATCTTGCAGGTGCCAACCGGATGATGGTCTGTCTTGGCATTGGCACAACCGTAATCGAACAGTTCATCGTCGGTCATCACCTTCGGACCCGGCAGGCGCTCGGCCATGATGTACGGCTTCAGCGCATCCTGCTGAAAGATTTCGCGAGCGATCTTCAGCCCCTCCAGCGACATCTTGCGGTCATGCGGATCGCTCCAGTAATTCGGATCGATCAGTGGAGCGGCGGCCGGATCGGAGGATGACAGGCGCACCGTCCCCCTGGAGCGCGGATGCAGATAGGCTGAGTTGAGCGTCACGCCGGCATTCTTCAGCTTCTCGACACCCGCCTCGATGCCGGAGCCGAGGCCGAGATGAAACTGGATATCCGGCGAGCGCGCATTCGGGTCGGCATACCAGAAGCCGCCGGTCTCGAAGAGCGAAGAGGCGACCGGCCCGGAACGGAACAGCACATACTGCAAGCCGGCCCAGAGCGTCCGGTGAAGCTTCGCGACACCGTCATAGGTATGGTCGCCGGTGCATTCGGAAATGACGAAGAGATCGAGATGGTCCTGAAGGTTCGAGCCGACGCCCGGCAGGTCGTGCTTCACCTCGACACCGACCGAGCGCAGGTGATCGGCCGGGCCGATGCCGGACTGCTGCAGCAGTTTCGGCGAACCGATGGCGCCGGAGGAAACGAGAACTTCGCGATCGGCGCGGATGATTTCCAAACCGCCGGATGTCGCAACCTCAACGCCGACGGCGCGCGTTCCCTCCAGCACGATCCGGGTAACGCGCGCGCCGAGCCGGATGGTCAGGTTCTTGCGGTTCTTGATGGGGTTGAGATAGGCGAGCGACGCCGACGAGCGGCGGCGATTGCGCTGGGTCAGCTGGTAGAAGCCGACACCCGCCTGCTGCTTGCCATTGAAATCGTGGTTGTAGGGAATGCCGAGTTCCTGTCCGGCGCGAATATAGGCATCGCAGATCGGCAGGCCGGAAACGGGCATGGAAACGCCGAGCGGACCGCCATAGGAGTGATAATCATCGGCAAAACGCTGGTTGTCTTCCGAGCGCTTGAAGTACGGCAGGACATTGCGATAGTCCCAGCCGGTGCAACCGTCCTCGCTGGCCCAGAGATCATAATCGGCTGCATTGCCGCGTGTGTAGAGCTGCGCGTTGATCGAAGAGCCGCCGCCGATCACCTTGGCCTGCGTATAGCGCAACACCCGGTTTTTCATGTGCTTTTGCGGCACCGTTTCCCAGCCCCAGCTGGCGACGCCCTTGGTCATCTTGGCAAAACCGGCCGGCATGTGGAATAGCGGGTTCCAGTCGCTGCCGCCCGCTTCCAGAAGCAGCACCTTGACCTCTGCATCTTCCGTCAGCCGATTGGCCAGCACGCAGCCGGCAGGCCCGGCGCCGGTGATGATATAGTCATAGCTCATGTCGTCGTCCTCAAAATCCAAATATCGGGGGTAGTTTGCCCCTCATCCGCCCTGTCGGGCACCTTCTCCCCGTGAACGGGGAGAAGGACCGTGCCGCAAACTCCGTAGTCCCCTCTCCCCGTTTACGGGGAGAGGGCTAGGGTGAGGGGCAATCCAAACGAGCCACTTTCCTAAAGCCTTCCGATCGAAAGCCCGCCGTCCGCGTTGATCACGGTGCCGGTCGCAAAGCCGAAGCTGCCGCTGGCCAAGGCCGCGACCATGCTGCCGATATCGTCGGCCTCGCCCCAGCGCTTCATCGGCACCAGCCCGCCATCGATCAGCGCGTCGTATTTCGCCGAAACGCCGGCCGTCATGTCCGAGCGGATGATGCCGGGGCGCAGTTCGAAAACGGAAATCCCGGTCTCGGCCAGCCGCAGCGCCAGCCCTTGCGAAAAGGCGGCAAGTCCGGCCTTGCTGATGCAGTAATCCAGCCGCTCGGGCGAAGTCATGGCGGCCGAGACCGAGGTGATGTTGATCACCGAGCAATGGCCATTCGCGTCGTTCGCCAGCATGGCTTTCACCACGGCCTGCGTGAAGAAGACCGTGCCGCGCAGGTTGGTGGCGAGGATCGTGTCGAAATTATCAGGTTCAAGATCGAGGAAATCACCGCGCACCACCGATGCCATGCCGGCATTGTTGACGAGGCAGTCGATCGAGCCAAATTGCGAAAGAATGGCATCCACCGTCGCCTGGTGGCCTGAGAGATCAGAGAGGTCCGCCTTGAGGAAGATCGCCCTTGCCCCCAGCACCGCCAGCTCATCGAGCACGCCGCCGATCTGGTCCGGCTCGCCGATACCGGTGATGACGATATCGAAGCCAGTTTTCGCCAGGGCCTTGGCTATGCCGAGCCCGATGCCGCGGCGGCCGCCGGTGACGATGGCAACGGGACGTTTGTTCTCCGTCATGCCGCCAGTTCCTTTGAGATGATGTGATCGGCGACGCGCAGCGCCTGGGCGGCAATCGTCAAGGCCGGATTGACCGCCGCCGAAGTCGGCAGGCAACTGCCGTCGACAACATAGAGGTTGGAATGATCATAAGCCCGGCAGAGCGGATCGAGCGGAGCCGAGGCCGGATCGTTGCCCATGCGCACCGTGCCGCACTGGTGCGACGGCGTGCGCTTGTCGAACGGACGGGACAGGACGATCGGATAACCGGCCGCCTTGAAATGCGCGCGCATCTTCCTCTCCAGGCCGGAGAGTGACTCCAGATTGGAGCGCTGCCACTGCATCACGATGCCCTTGCCATCGACCATAATGCGGCTTTCGGGATTCGGCAGATCCTCCGTCATCATGTACCAGTCGATGGCGTGGCCAGCCATGAAATCCAGGGCGAAGCGCGGTGCGTACCATGGCGCATTGGCCTGCAGGATATCTCCGTTGATCTTGCCGAGCAGCTGGACATTGCCGAGCGGCAGGTTATCCCGGCCGCCGGTCAGGTAATAGTCGTTCAGCATCAGCGTCTTCTGGTAGACACTGTCATTGCGCCGGAACGGGTTGATCGCCAGCATGGCGCTGGAATTGTGGTTCATGAAGTTGCGGCCGACCTGATCGGAGCGGTTGGCAAGCCCTTTGCCGTCGCCGGAGCGTAGCAGGATCGCCGCCGAATTGATCGCGCCAGCCGAAAGGATCACCAGCTTCGGCGACAATTTTTTCCGCTCGCCTCTGTGGTTGTAATGGATGGCCTCGATCCGGCCGCCCAGGCCTGCCTCCAGCGTCTCGACATGAGCGGAGGTTATCAGCTCAATGTTGGGATCCTTCAGCGCTGCAGCGAGCGGCGCGCTCTCGGCATCCATCTTGCCCTTGCCGGTGTTGGGAAAGCCATCCCACGGCGTGCGCCCGCCCGCCAGCCATGCCTCGATATCGACACCGAGCGGCAAGGTCGCCGGATGCAGCCCCTGTGCTTTCAGTTCCGCGCGAGCGCGGGCGATGTCCGGCTCGTCCGGTACAGGGCCAAAGGAATAGGGTGTCGAATGGGCCGGCTCGGTCGGATCTTGCCCCAACTCCCCGCGCACTTGGAACAATTGCTCCGCCTTACCGTACCATGGATCCAGTTCCTCGTAAGGAAAGGGCCAGGCAGGCGAGACACCACCGAGATGCTGCATCTCGGCAAAATCCTCGGCGCGATAACGCAGCAACACGGCACCGAAGAGCTTGGAATTGCCACCGATGAAGTAGAAATTGCCCGGATTGAACGCCGTGCCATCCGGTTCGCGCCACATCTCCTTCGGGCGGAAATGACCATCGACAAAAATGGACTTGTAACTGCGGGTTTCCGGCGTGTCCGGAAGACGTTCGCCGCGCTCGAGCATTACGATGCGAGCGCCCGAGCCGGCAAGCCCGGCGGCGATGGTCGCCCCGCCGATGCCGGAGCCAATGATGACGATATCGGGCTGCTGTGCCATGACGTAAACTCAGCCGATACGCTGCTGGCTTTGCGGATCGAAATAGACCGCCTTGTCCAGGTTGAAAGCAAGCCGGGTGTTCTGGCCGGGCGCGATGCGGGCATCGGCGCGCAGGCGGGCGACGACTTCCTTGCCGCCAAGCTTGGTAACGGCGAAGGTGTCCGAACCGGCCGGCTCCACAACTTCGATCAGGCAATCGCCTTCGAAGAGCGAGCGGGCATTGCGATCGGCGCCATCCGGGTCGGTCAGCGCTTCCGGGCGAATGCCGAAGACCACCTGCTTGCCGGCATAAGCGGCGAGACCACCGATCTGCGCAGCCGGGACACGCAACGGTTCGGCATCGGGACGGACCAGCGAAACGCTGAGATCGTTACCGCTCCCCTCGACCGTTGCAGTCAACAGGTTCATCGCCGGCGAGCCCATGAAGTCAGCGACGAACAGGTTGGCCGGATTGTTGTAGATTTCCGCCGGGCTGCCGAACTGCTGCAGGACACCGTCCTTCAGCACGGCAATCTTGGTCGCCAGTGTCATCGCCTCGATCTGGTCATGCGTGACGTAGACAATCGTCGTCTTCATGCGCTGGTGCAGGCGTTTGATCTCTGTGCGCATGTCGACACGCAGCTTCGCATCAAGGTTGGAGAGCGGCTCATCGAACAGGAAGACCTGCGGATTGCGCACCAACGCGCGGCCCATGGCGACGCGTTGGCGCTGGCCGCCGGACAATTGGCTCGGCTTGCGCTCCAGCAGATGACCGATCTGCAGCATGTCGGCAACCTGCTTGATCGCCTTGTCGCGCTCGTCCTTTGGCACGCCGCGGATTTCCATGCCGAAGGCGATGTTGCCGGCAACCGTCATGTTCGGATAAAGCGCATAGGACTGGAAGACCATGGCGATATCGCGCTTGGACGGGTGCAGACCAGCGACCGACTTGCCGTTGATGGCGATCTCGCCCGAGGTGATCGGCTCAAGACCGGCAATCGTGTTCAAAAGCGTGGACTTGCCGCAACCGGACGGGCCGACCAGCACGAGGAAGCCGCCCTCGTCGATTTCGAGGTTGATATCTTTCAGGATTTCCAGCGCGCCGTAGGACTTGCGAAGGTTGGTGATTTTCAGAAAGGACATGGCTTTAACCCTTCACGGCGCCGGACATCAGACCACGGACGAAGTAGCGGCCCGAAACGATGTAGACGACAAGTGTTGGCAGGGCGGCGAGGATCGCGCCTGCGAAATGGACGTTGTATTCCTTCACCCCAGTCGAGGAAGAAACGAGATTGTTGAGCGCCACCGTCATCGGCGTCGAATTGGCGCCAGAGAACGAAGCGCCGAACAGGAAGTCGTTCCAGATGTTGGTGAACTGCCAGATGACGGATACCACGATGATCGGGCCCGACGACGGCAGCAGGATGCGCCGGAAAATCTGGAAGAAGCTGGCGCCATCGATCTGCGCCGCCCGCACCAGTTCCGTCGGAAAGGCTTCATAGTAGTTGCGGAAATAGAGCGTCGTGAAGCCGAGGCCGTAGACGATGTGCACGAAGACGAGACCGGCGGTCGTGCCGGCCAGACCGAAAAGACCGAGCATGCGGGCCATCGGGATCAGCACGATCTGGAACGGAATGAAGCAGGACAGAAGCAACATACCGAAGAATACGCCGGAGCCCGGGAACCGCCACTTGGTCAGCACATACCCATTGAGAGCGCCGACGATGGTGGAGATCGCCACAGCCGGGACCACCATCAGGATCGAATTGATGAAGAAGGGGCGCAAGCCTGTCGGCTGCACGCCGATCTGCGCCGTCGACCAGGCGGACCGCCACGGATCGAGCGTCCAGGTCATCGGCAGGTTCAGCATGCCGCCCTGGCGGATTTCGTCCAGCGGCTTGAAGGAATTGACCAGCATCACGTAGAGCGGCAGCAGCGAATAGGCCGCAAACAGGATGAGCACGGAATAGATCAGCGCGCGCGTCAGGCGGCCGCTGGAGATGGCATTGTCGGGGCTCTGAATGCTCATCAGCGCTTCTCCCCTTTGATTTCGGAATAGAGGTAGGGGATGATGATCGAGAAGATCATCACCAGCATGATGATGGCCGACGAGGCGCCGATACCCATCGAATTGCGGGTGAACGTGTAGGAATACATGAACGTCGCCGGCAGTTCGGTCGCCTGCCCTGGACCACCGCCGGTGAGAGCGATGACAAGGTCGTAGGCCTTGATGGCGAGGTGGGCGAGCACGACGAAGGCCGATAGGAATACGGGCCGCATCAGCGGAATGATGATCCGCCGGTAGATCGTCGTGGTCGAAGCGCCATCGATCTGGGCGGCCTTGATGATCTCGTTGTCGACACCGCGCAGACCGGCGAGAAACATGGCCATGACGAAGCCGGTGGATTGCCAGACAGCGGCAATAACGACGCAATAGATCGCGTAGTTGCGGTCCTTGATCCAGTTGAAGGTGAAGCTTTCCCAGCCCCAGAGATGCATGGTGTTTTCAAGCCCGATGCCGGGATCGAGGAACCACTTCCAGGCCGTGCCGGTGACGATGAAGGACAGCGCCATCGGATAGAGGTAGATCGGCCGCAGCAGACCCTCCATGCGGATCTTCTGGTCGAGCAGGATCGCAAGCGCCAGCCCCATCACCGAGCAGATGGCAATGTAAAGGGTCGCGAAGATCGCCAGGTTAGAGATCGCCCGCCACCAATGCGGCAGAGCCCAGAGTTTGGAATAATTGCTGAGGCCCACGAAATTGTAGGAGGGCAGCATCTTGCTGTCCGTGACCGACAGATAGCCGGTATAGGCGATAAAGCCATAGACGAAGACGAGGACAATGAGGAAGCTGGGAGCGAGCACCAGTTTTGGCACAATATCCTGCAGCCGGCTGCGGCTATCCATGGCGAATACCACCGTTTCAAAGACAAATGTCTGTAAGGAATGATGTCCGGAGTGCCTAAGCACTCCGGACAGGTACAACGATTTTACTGAGCGGCAGCGACGGCGGCCGGCAGTTCCTTGACGGCTTCTTCAGCGGTGAGTTCACCGTTGAATTCGCGCGTCACGACGTCGTAGATGGCGTTCTTGACGGCAGCTGGGTTGGCATGGCCATGGGCCATGGAACCGAACAGCTTGCCGTTCTTGTCGGCGTCGGCGAGGTCGGCAATGGCCTTCTTGCCGCAAGCGTCAAACGCATCGTTCGGAACGTCGGTACGGGCCGGAGCCGAACCCTTGACCACGTTGAAGGCCGACTGGAAGGTCGGGCTTTCGATCGCGGCAGCCATCTGCATCTGCGCCGGCACCTTGTCGTCGGCAACCTTGAACATCGCGAACTGGTCGGAGTTGAAGGTGACCGAGCCCTGGGTTTCCGGATAGCGCATGCAGACGAAGTCGGTGCCCGGCACCTTCTTGGCCTTCACGAATTCGCCCTTCGCCCAATCGCCCATGAACTGGACGCCGGCCTTGCCTTCGATGACCATGGCCGATGCCAGGTTCCAGTCACGACCCGAGAAGTTGTCGTCGACATAGGAACGCAGCTTGGTCATGCGCTCGAAAGCGGTCTTCATCTTGTCGCCACCCAGCGCAGCCGGGTCGAGATCGATGAAGGCGGACTTGTAGAAATCGGTGCCGAGCGAGAGGACAACCGCGTCGAAGATGGTCGCATCCTGCCAGGGCTGGCCACCATGCGCGATCGGCGTGATGCCCTGAGCCTTGAAGTTGTCGAGAAGCGCGACCAGTTCATCCCAGTTCTGCGGCTCCTTGCCGCCGGCCTTGTCGAGGGCTGCCTTGTTGATCCACATCCAGTTGGTGGAGTGGACGTTGACCGGAGCAGCGATCCAGTGGCCGTCATACTTGGAGAACTGCTGCAGGGCCGCCGGGATGACCTTGTCCCAGCCTTCCTTGGTGGCGATCTCGTCGAGATTGCCGAGTGCGCCTTCCTTGGCCCAGTCGAGAATGTCGAAGCCGAGCATCTGCACTGCCGTCGGGGCGTTGCCGGCCGTGACGCGTGCACGCAGCACTGTCATGGCTTCCGTACCGCCACCACCGGCAACCGGCATGTCGGTCCAGGAAATGCTCTTGCCTTCCAGGTCCTTTTTCAGGACGTCCAGAGCGGCCGCTTCACCACCCGAAGTCCACCAATGCAGAACTTCGACACTTTCGGCAGCATGAACGGCAGTGCCGCCCACGACCACGCCGCCCGTCATCATCAATGCTGCAATTGCTGTCGTCGTCATAAACTTGCGCATCGTAATCCTCCCGTTTGCAAGTCTGAAAAGCGGGAAACTCCTCCCCGCCGTTGAATGCCATCCCGTCCCAAAACGGGGAAGCAATTGGTCTGCGGTCTCCACCGCTGACACATTTAAAACGTTATAAACCGTATCAAGTCAAGCGCTGCAAACCATCTCCCGGTCAATAGCCTTAACATGCTGAATTTAGACATTTATAAGCTAAATCATCGATTCCGCATCGCAGCAAACGACGCCGAAATAGTATGATTTAAAACGTTTTCACAAACGCGTTGCGCCTGCGTTCGTCTAACGTTACAAAGACCCTCTGCCGTCACCCCAAGGGAGTATGTCATTGACCTATGCTCCCAGTTCCTCGACAAGGGGCGCCATGTTGAAAAGCGAAAAGCCGACCCTGCGAACGATCGCCGACCTGACGGGTTTTGCCGTCACCACGGTGTCGCGCGCATTGAGCAATGCGCCGCAGATTTCGGCCGATACGCGCAGGCGCGTCCATGAAGTGGCGGCCGAGATCGGCTACCTGCCGGACCGCGCCGCCCAGCGCCTGAAGACCGGCCGGACCAACGTCATTTGCGTGTTGCTCGATCCGCACGAGGAAATCCTCGGCTATGGCATTTCGCTGATGCACGGCCTGGCCGAGGCGCTGCAAGACACCGCCTACCACCTGATCGTCATGCCGAACTTCATCAACGGCGCCAATATCGACGCCGTTCGCCATGTGGTTCGCAACGGTATGGCCGACGGTCTGCTCTTCTCGCGCACCGAACCCTTCGATCCGCGCGTTCGCCTGCTGCTCGAAAACGGCTTTCCCTTCGTCACCCACGGCCGAACCGAATTCACCACGCCGCACGCTTATGTCGATTACGACAATTTCTCGTTCGCCTACGAGGCGACCAAGCGGCTGATCTCCCGTGGCCGGCGCAAGCCGATGATCATTCTGCCACCCAAGCGTATGACCTTTTCCCAACACCTGCTGCACGGCTTCATGACCGCCGTGCGCGAGGCAGGCGTCGCCTACGAGATCCCCGAAGAGATCGACCTCGACTGTCCCGTCGAACAGATCCGCGACTATATGAGCCGGCGTGCTGGTGAGCCCGACGCCCCCGACGGGTTCGCCTGCGGCGGCGAGGTCTCGGCACTTGCCACCATTACCGGCATGAGCGACCACGGCCTGACGCTCGGCCTCGAATACGACATCGTCGCGAAGCGGACGTCGCAGTTGCTCAGCCAGATCCAGCCGAAGGTCGAGACGATCTACGAAGACCTGACCGACACCGGCAAACAGATGGGTCGTGTCCTTTTGGCCCGCATCGCGGGTGATGAGACGACGGACATGCAGGTTCTGTTGAAGCCGCAGATCGGGTTTGGTGGGTTTTGATCGACTCTTAGCGCCTCGGCGCGCTCCCTCTTCTCCCCGCCGGGGAGAAGGTGGCCCGAAGGGCCGGATGAGGGGGGCCGAAGGCCGCCCTTCCCTGGCTCCGGCTTCGCCTACGCCCCCCTCATCGCCTCGCATGCGCTCGGCACTTCTCCCCGCTGGGGACAAGAGGGAGCACACCGCCCCGCCTGGACACGAGGTCATGCCAAAACTCTGTTCTACTCGCAGCATTCCATGACCTCCTTTCTAATTGATCCGCCCCGAAAATCTCAGCGTGGCATCCACCAGCCGGTGCGGCCGCCGATATGCATGTTCAGCGTCTTGGTCTCGGTGTAGTCCTCCACCGCATGGCGGCCGAGTTCGCGGCCGAGGCCGGACTGGCGGTAGCCGCCGAAGGGCAGTTCGGAGGCGCCGTCCATGAAGGTGTTCATCCAGATCGTGCCCGCCCGCACCTTGCGGCCGATGGTCAGGCAGGTATCGAAATCGCGGCTCCAGACGCCGGCGGAGAGGCCGTAATCGATGGAGTTAGCGATGCGGATCGCCTCGTCCGTCGTCTCGAACGTCAGGACCGACAGGACCGGGCCGAAAACCTCTTCGCGGGCAACCGCCATGTCCGGCGTCACGGCCGACAGGATGGTCGGTGACATGAACTGGCCGGAACCGAGATCGAGCGCCGAGCCGCCATGCGATACCGTCGCACCGTTGCCGGAAGCGGCGGAGACATAACCGACGATCTTTTCCAGATGCTGCGGCGTGATGATAGCGCCAACCTGCGTCGACGGATCGAGGGGATCACCGACCTTGACCTTCGCAGAAAGCTCGGCGACCCGACGAACGACGTCATCGACAATATCGCGATGAACGATCAGCCGTGAGCCGGCATTGCAGCATTCGCCGGCATTGAAGTATGCGCCGAAAACGGCGGCATCGATGAAATCGTCAAGATTGGCGTCGGGGAAGACGATCTGCGGGTTCTTGCCGCCCAGTTCCAGCGATACCTTCTTCAGGGTCTGCGCCGCATTGGTCATGGTCAGCTTGCCGGCACCGGTCGAGCCGGTGAAGGACACCATGTCGACATCCGGATGCGAGGTCATGAGCGCGCCGACATCCGGGCCGGTGCCGGTGATGATGTTGACCACACCGGCGGGAACACCGGCGGCTTCGAGAATTTCGCCGAGAACCAGTGTCGAGCCGGAGGTGAGTTCGGATGGCTTGACTACCGTCGTGCAGCCGGCGGCGAGCGCAAACGGCAGTTTCTGGCTGACAATGAGGAACGGAAAATTCCACGGCGTGATGATGGAAACGACACCGATGGCTTCGCGCAGCACGACGCCGAGCGTGCCGTCACCGAGTGTATTGTAGCTTTCGCCATGCAAATCGCGGGCAAGAGCCGCCGCATAACGCCAGATGTCGGCGGCGCCGCCGAGCTCGGCCTTCGCCTGGCTGATCGGCTTGCCGCTTTCGATGCAGTCGAGATAGGCGAGTTCATCCGCACGCGCAGCGATCATGTCGGCAGCCTTGAGCAGGACCAGCGATCGTTCCGATGCCGTCATGCGCGGCCAGGCACCGTCGTCGAATGCCTTGCGGGCGGCCGCGATGGCGCGCTCGGCATCCGCCTTTTTCGCCGCCGGATAGCGGCTGACCGTGACGCCATGGCCGGGGGCCATGCGCTCCAGCGTCTTGCCCTCGGCGGCATCGGTCCACTTGCCATCAATCAGCATCTTGAAATCGCGCACGAGGATATTGCCGAGCGACTTCGGCTTCACCAGAACCGTCATTACCATTCTCCCTTGAATTCCGCGGGGCGCTTGCCGGAAAAGGCCGCGACACCCTCTTTCATGTCGCCGGTCTTGGCAGCCAGGATCGATCCCAGCGCCTCGACGGCCGTGCCATTGTCTTCACCATTCGCCGAAGCGATCATCAGCTTGCAGATTTCGACTGCGGCCGGTCCGCGCTTGACGATACGGCCTGCATAATCCTTCGCCGCTGCCAGAACCGTCCCGGTCTCGACAACCGCGTCCACCAACCCGTTCGCGCGCGCTTCCTCAGCCGTAAACATCTCGCCGCCCAACACCATGCGGCGGACGATCTGCGCACCGAACCGCCTGACCAGACGCTGCGTGCCGGACCAGCCCGGCACCATGCCAAGGCTCGTTTCCGGCAGGCCGATCTTGATCTGCTGCTCGGCAATGCGGATATCCGCCGCCGCCGCCAGTTCCATGCCGCCGCCCAGCGCATGACCGTTCATGGCCGCGATCACCGGCATGCGCAGGGTCGCCAGCCGCTCGAACACGCGATGGCCGAAGCGCACCCAATCATGACCGAATTCTTCCGGAAGCATCGCGCCCCAGGCCTTTATATCGCCACCGGCGCAAAAGGCCTTACCCTCGCCCGTCAGGATGACAGCGCGGATGTTCCGGTCCGCCTCGATCGTGTCGCACGCGGAGGCCAGCGCCTTCAGCATGTCGATGTCGAAGGCATTCAGCTTTTCAGGCCGTGCGATCGTGAGGATGGCAACAGAATCCTGGATATCGATGCGAATCCGGGCGTCAGACATGCGCGCCTCCCGGCAGGCTGCGCGCCGGCTTTTGCGGCAGGGTCAGACCGATCGGCGCTTCGTGGAACAGCGCTGCATCCATGATCTTCAGGTCGTCCGAAACGATCAGCGGGAATTCCGACTGGTCGAGAATATGCGTCTGCAGATCGACGCCCGGCGCGATCTCCGTCAGAACGATGCCGGCGGGCGTCAGCTTCATGACGCAGCGCTCGGTGACATAGGTGATGTCCTGTCCCTGCTCGACAGCGCGGCGGCCGGAGAAGGTGACATGCTCGACCTCGTTGACCAGCTTCTTAAGCTTGCCTTCCTTCTCGATCACCAGCTTACTGTCGGCCATCAAGAGTCTGGCACCGGCATTGAACATGCCCGAGAAGACGATCTTCTTTGCCCGTGCGGTGATGTCGACAAAGCCGCCCGCCCCTGCTGTCACATGTGGTCGGAAAGAGAGTTTCGAGACGTTGACCGAGCCGGATTTATCGATCTCGAGGAAGGACAAGAGCGAGGCATCGAAACCCGCACCCTGGAAATAGGTGAACTGATAGGGCGACGGCATGAAGGCGTCTGCATTCGAGGCGCAACCGAAGGCGAAATCGAGCAGCGGCACGCCGCCGACAGCCCCCTGCTCGATGACCCAGGTCACCGAACCATGCAGTCCTTCTTCCAGCAGGATGCGCGGCACATTGGCCGAGATGCCGAAGCCGAGATTGACGCAAGAGCCACCCTCAAGCTCCTGCGCGACGCGGCGAGCGATGACCTTCTGGATGTTGAATTCCGGCACGCGGAAGCTGTCGAGCGGCCGGAAGATTTCGCCTGATATGGCCGGATCGTAATCCGTCAGCGTCGTCTGCTTCTGGTCGGGATCGACGATGACGTAATCGACCAGCATGCCGGGCACGCGCACATCATGGGGTTTGAGCGAACCGGACTTGGTGATGCGCTTGACCTGCGCGATGACGATGCCACCATTGTTGCGGGCAGCGAGCGCCTGATCGAGACCGCCGAGATAGGCGCCCTCGTGCTCATAGGTGAGGTTGCCACGCTCATCGGCCGTCGTTGCCCGGATGATCGCCACCTGCGGCACGATCGCCTTGAAATAAAGCCAGTCCTCGCCTTCGAACTCCATTTTCTTGACGACCGGCTCGGCGGCAGCCGCCGCATTCATGGCGCAGCCTTGGCGGGACGGATCGACGAATGTATCGAGACCGATCTTGGTCAACACACCCGGCCGCTTGGCTGCGGCTTCGCGATGCATGTCGAACAGCACACCGGACGGGATGTTGTAGGCGGCGACCTCGTTGCTGCCGATCATCTGCCAGATCAACGGCGGCTCGGACGTGGACGGACCGGAGGGATAGGAACCGCCGATGATCTTCTTCAGGAGGCCTTTTTTCGCAATGTAATCGACACCCTTGATGCCGCTCATGTCACCGGCGGCGATCGGATGCAGGGTCGTCAGGTGACGCGGATGGCCAACGGCATCGAACCGCTCGCCGATCGCCTTCAGCATCAGGTCCGGGCAGCCGAGACCGCTCGACGACGACACGGATACGGTCGCTCCATCCGGGATCAGGGCGGCGGCTTCGGCCGGGGTGATATGCTTGCTCATGGAAATGCTCTCAAAATCCCGGTTCGATCGTGACCGTTCCGCCCGCCTGCGCTGCTTTCGCGACGGCAAGACCGGTCGCCAGCGACCAGATGCCATCCTCCCCGGTGCAGAGCGGCTTGCCCTTGCCGGCAATCGCGGCGTCGAAGGCGATCAGGGTGTTTTCATAGAGATTGCGATGGTCAATCGGCAGTTCAGTTTCGCCGTCCGCATTGCGCAGCGTGACGGTACCGCCCGGCTTCTGGATCATGCAGTTTCGGCCGAAGAGCGAACCTTCCGAACCATGCACTTCGAAGCTGGTCACCGCATATTTGGTGGTGAAGCCATCATGGAACTGGGCGATCAACCCAGACTTGAAGCGCAGCGCGCCCATGGTCGCATCTTCAAGCCCGGCCTGCGCCATGCCGCCATATTGGCCGAACGCGATCGCCTCGATCGGATCGTCGCCAAGTACGAAGCGCAGTGTATCCGTGTCGTGCACGGTGATATCGAGAATGACGCCGCCGCCCGCTTCCGGCTTCTCCAGCCGCCAGCCCTGCAGATGCACCGGCAGGTAACCGGCATGGCAGACGCGGGCGGCAAGTGGCTTGCCGATCTTGCCGGCGGCAATGGCGTCGCGCATCGCCCGGTGGGTTTCAGCACCCCGCAGATGATGGTTGGTCGCCATGACGACGCCGGCATCCTTCGCCGCGTTGACCATGGCATGCGCATCCTCCAGCGACATGGCCAGCGGCTTTTCGCAGAGAATGTGCTTTCCGGCCCTGGCTGCGGCGAGAACCTGATCGCGATGCAGTTCGTTGGTCGTTGAGATGTAGACGGCATCGACATCGGGATCGCCGACCAGTTCGGCAACGGTGGTTACCGATTTCGGAATGCCGTGGTCCGCCGCATATTTCGCACCGCGCTCGGCGCTCGTGCTCATCACCGAAACGATTTCGCCGCCGACGGCACGGATCGCATCGATCACCCATTCATGGGCAATCGTGCTCGCCCCGATCAAACCCCAACGCGTCATAGCAAAGACAACCTTTCTCTCTTGTCCGTCGCGGAACCACAGCTCTGGCGCACGACGAGCCGCACCGAACCGACGATCGCTTCCGCATCGGCCTTTCCGGCATTGATCTGTTTCAGAAGAAGTTGCGCCGCCCGGCGCCCCATGCCCTGCGGATCGACGGAAACCGTCGTCAGCGCCGGCACCGCCGTCTGCGCTTCAATCACATCGTCGAAGCCGATGACGGCAAAATCTTCGCCCGGATCGAGACGATGGGCACGCAGCCCGTCGCAGACGCCGAAGGCAACCGCATCGTTGAAGCAGACCGCCGCCGTCGGCCGCTCGCGCAGCATGAGCGCCCGTTCGATCGCCGCGACACCCCCGGCACGTGAGGGCGCGGAACTGACAACCAGCTCGTCATGAACGGCAAGGTCCATGTCCGCCAGCGCATCGCGATAGCCCTGCATGCGCTCGTTGAAGACGGCTGTATCGGGAAAGCCACCGAGGAAGGCGATGCGATGATGTCCGAGCCCGGCAAGATGACGCACCGCATCGCGCATGCCAGCGAAATTATCCGAGACCAGCGACGACACCTTGGCGCCGGCGACCTGGCGCACGACATTGACCACAGGAATGCCGCTTGCCACCAGTGGCTTCAGGTCGGCCGCATCCGTGCCGCGCGCCGGCGACAGGATCAGGCCGGAAATGCCGTGTTCGCGCATCGAGGCGATAACCTCACGCTGGCGATCGACGCTTTCGCCGCTGTTGGACAGGAACTGTACGTACCCGGCCGATTGCACGACCATATCGACCCCGACGGCCAGTTCGGCAAAGAAGCTGTTGGTCAGATCGTTGACGACAATGCCGATGATCTTCGACTTGGCATTGGACTGACGAAGATTGGCCGCACCGCGATTGTAGACATAGCCCAACTCGCGGATGACGGCGTTGACCTTGGCGCGGGTGGCCTCATTGACCAGCGGGCTCGCCTGCAGCACGAGCGACACGGTCGACTTCGACACGCCGGCGGCATGCGCGATATCGATGACTGTCACCCGTTCCTTGCCCACATCTTCCTCCCAACGAGGTCTTGTCGCCCCGCAATTGCCCTTAGATAATTGGAACGTTCCAATTTTGTCAAGCGTATTTCTTCGAAAATGATTTGCCTTGAGGGGAAGAGGCATCAAGCTGAATTTGGAAATTGGCATTTCCTCATCTATGCAACTGAATAAAATAAATAATATCATTATTCTTTCTAGATAATTGCTCCACTTTAGCCTTCACTTCATCCGATTACACGATCCTCTTGACGCGCCGCAGCATCACTCAGTCAGCAAATTATCCCTTGAAATTTGGAACGATCTAAATTATTCGGCTTGCAATATCCAAGGAGGAGCCTGCATGTCCGCCACCCTGTCGCTGCCGCTCGCCGACGGCATGCTTGAGACGTATCGCCTGTCGGGAGAACCGATCGCGCGGCCGGCATCCGTGCCGGTCTTCAACCGCATCGCCTATGCGGCCGCCCATGTTGTCTCCGATCCGCTGCGCGATCTCGAGCCCTGGGGCCGCCCCGCGATCGACTGGGACACGACCATGGCCTTCCGCCACCATCTCTGGGCACTGGGCTTCAAGATTGCCGAGGCGATGGACACATCGCAGCGCGGCATGGGGCTGGATTGGGCCGGGGCGCAGGAACTGATCCGGCGCTCGCTGGCGGACGCGCGCAGCGTTGACGGCGCCGATCTCGCCTGTGGCGCCGGGACCGATCACCTAGCGCCCGCCGACACCCGCTCGCTCGACGACGTCATCCGCGCCTACGAAACTCAGATCGGTTTCGTCGAGAAGGAAGGTGGCCGCTCGATCATGATGGCAAGCCGGGCGCTCGCCCGCATCGCGACATCGGCGGACGATTACCGCAAGGTCTATGGCCGCATCCTGTCCCAGACGAAGGACAAGGTCGTTCTTCACTGGCTAGGCGACATGTTCGATCCGCAATTGAGGAGCTATTGGGGGTCGGAGACATTCGAGACCGCGCTCGACACCGTCCTGTCGATCATTGAGGAAAACAAGGACAAGGTCGAGGGCATCAAGATTTCGCTGCTCGACAACACCTATGAAGTGGCCCTGCGCAACCGCCTGCCGGATGGCGTTCTCTGCTTCACCGGCGACGATTTCAACTATGCCGAACTGATCGAGGGCGACGGGCAGAAATACAGCCACGCTTTGCTCGGCATCTTCGACGCCGTCGCGCCGTCCGCCTCTAAGGCGCTGGCCTCACTGGCATCCGGCGATGTCGAAACCTTCCGCGCAGTGATCGAGCCGACTGTGCCTTTGTCCCGTAAGATCTTCGAGGCGCCGACCCAGTATTACAAGGCGGGCGTCGTGTTCCTCGCTTGGCTGAACGGGCATCAAAAGCATTTCACCATGCCGGCTGGCATGCAGTCGGCCCGCGGCGTGTTGCATTACGCCGACATCTTCCGCCTCGCCGACAAGGCGAATGTGCTCGACAAGCCGGATCTGGCGGTGGAGCGGATGAAGGCGTTTCTGGTGATGCAGGGGGCTTGAACAAACAAGCCCAACCCGTCGCGAATCCGGCGAAGCAAGGAAAGCCTTCGGCTGAAACTCGAAACCCGGCATCACTGCCGGGTTTCCTTGCGAACCGTAAAACCACCCTCGGACCTATCTCCGCAGGAGGCCCCCGCCATCAGATGATATAGAAATCCGCCGCGGTCAGGGCCAATCCCTTGGCAAGCTGCGCGAACTGAACAGAGCCGCCGCTGGCGTTGCCGTTCGAATCGTAGAACAGTTTGCCGGTATCCGTTTCGTAGATGATCCGGTCACTCGTATCCGCTGCAGTCCCGGCGGCATTCGCGCTGAATTGAGCAGACGTCAGCACACCTGTGCCGGTGAGCTTCGTGAAGATGGCATTTTCCAGCTTGATCGTGTCCGAGACAACACTGAAGTCGGAAATCGTATCGACATTGGTGGTGGCGCTGAGCGCCGCATTGAAAACGAAGATGTCGTTGCCGGCGCCACCGCTCAGCGCGTCCTTGCCCGTGCCGCCGGACAGGACGTCATTGCCGTCGCCGCCGGACAAGGTATCGTTTCCAGAAACGCCGGTCAGCGTGTCGTTGCCATATCCGCCCGTCAGCTTGTTGGCCTTCTCGTTGCCCGTCAGAGCATCGTTGTATTTGGTGCCGATCACATATTCGAAATTCGATATCGTGTCCCGGTATCCAAATGTGTCGTAGCCATAACCCTTCGTGAGATTGACCTTCGCACCACGATCGCCGGTCTCCCAGGAATAGCCCAGCGTATCGGCGCCGCCACGTCCGTCGAGAATGTCGTCTCCATTGGCGCCCGTGATGGTTTCGTTGTACTTCGACCCGAAAATATCATCCGAATAGCGCGACCCCACAACGATCTCGATGCTGGTCAGCGTATCCGTGCCGTAATAGCTTTCCGCCAGCCCCTTGCCGTCTCCGTTGGCGGCCAGATCGACTTCGATATTGTCACTGAACGAGCGATCGTAGAAGACGGCGTCGTGCTTGCCGGCCCCACCGGTGAAGATGTTGCTGCCGTGGCCGCCGGCAAATCCCTGGAAGACATCAGTGGCCTTCGCCTTGAAGGTGTCATTCCCCTCCGTTCCGATGATGATTTCGAAACCGGAGATGGTGTCGGTGAAGCCGAACGTATCAATGACCTTGCCGGTGCTCAGGTCCACCTTGATAGGCGCGCCGCCCGCCTCGTCGGAGTAATCCAGGATGTCGAATTCATTCGGCGTTGCCGAACTGGTCCCGCCACCATGGAGAGTGTCGGCCTGCGAATTTCCGGTGATCGTATCGGCACCCAGACCACCGTAAACAATATCCTTTCCGGTGCCGCCAACGAAGACATCATCCGCTTCACCGCCGTTGAAGCGGAACGTGATCGGTCTGAACATAGTCTCGAGATACGGAAGATAATCAATGGAATCCATGAACTCCACGACCGATAGATCGAGGCCGGATACTTTGTACCGGATGCTGCCATCAAGATCAAAAATCGTAAATCCCGTAACCCGGCCGCTTTCCGGACGATCTCCATCGTAGACGAAGTTCTTTCCGGTCACCTGAAATTTTGTGACACCATAATAATCCACGATATTGTAGGACGTGGAAATTCCCTTCTTGTAGTAGCCATCATAAGCGTCACTGACTTCCTTAAGGCTGTAAGAGCCAGAATAAATATCGATCGTAGCCATACTTTTCCCCGTGACTTGAAAATATCATAAAATTTGCGTCTGCGGTTGGGTTCGAACAAGCGCGTGAATAACACGAATAACGTGTAACACCGCGCGTTTATTCTAAGCAATATCGCCGTGGGAGCTATTCGGGAGAAAGGTTACTTCCGAGTCAAATTCGATTGAAGCCGGTGTCTATGTGCGCCCCCGGAGTTCGACGGATTGCCGGACCATGTCGGCTTCGTCTCGCCTACCAGATGAATTTCGGCATGATGAAATCGGGCATGGCCGCGTGTTCGACAAACAAGACTCGACGTTCCTCTTCGCTGGCCTTCGCGAGAATGCCTGTGGTCACAAGCGCGGACTTCAGCCCTGCCCCGGCGGCCCCGGCAATATCATGCTCGATGCTGTCACCGATACAGCAGATCCTGTCCGGCGCGATGCCGACCAGGAAATCGAGCGCGGTCACATACATGTCTGCAAAGGGCTTGCCGATCCAGCGTACCGTTCCGCCCAGCTCCGCGTAAAGCTCTGCAATCCGCCCGGCACCAAAAGCGGTTCCGGCCTTCGTCAGCATGATCTTGTCAGGGTTGGTGCAGAGGCACGGAACGCCGCGTTTTGCCGCAGGCGCCAACAGGGCTTCGTAGTGGGACAGCGGATAGACATCCCCTTCACTCGCCGCCAGCAGGATGAAATCTGCGTCATCCCCTCGTTCCGTGCGCACCATATCCAACCCGTCGAGCGGCGACGTGTCATTGTCACGGCTGATCAGCAGGCATTTTCTGGGAGCACCGACATCGGCATTCGTGCTTTCGGCATCGAGTATCCGCCAGGCAACCTCGCCCGACGTTAAAAACCAGTCCCAGCTTTGCGGATCGAATCCGAGGGCCGCGAGACGCCGATCGTTTTCCGCCGACCGCTTGCCGGAATTCGAGAGGATGATGATCGCCTTTCCGGCCGCCTTCAGCCGAGACAGCGTTTCGGCAGCCCCCGGATAGGGACCACGGCCATCCCGCAGGACACCGAACTGGTCAATCAGGAAGGCATCGAAGCGATCGACGAGATCACCCATGCCGGACACGGTCAGCGGAACACTCATAACATACCCGCCGATTTCGCGCCGGAGAGCGCCAGCCGCGCCGTGCCCGCCGCCGCCTCTTCCGAGATCACCGGCAAAAACGGCACCGGCATCGATCGATTGCGGATTGCCGTCCAGGCAGCATTCTTCGCCCCACCGCCGACCGTCCGCACCGATCGCAGCGCCGGACTGCCGAGCGAGACGAGGCGCTGATAGGCAAGCGTCTCGACCCCGGCGATCCCCTCAAAGATCGCCTTCAGGAAATCGGCGTCGTTCTCTGGGCGCGGTGTCATGCGCGGCTTGAGATACGGGTCGTTGATCGGAAACCGTTCGCCATCCTTGAGCAGGGGGTAATAGTCGAGGCCCGTCGGCGTCATCGGATCGATGCCGACAGACATGGCTGCGATGGCTTCATTGTCGAAATGGGCCGAAAGCACGCCACCCCCGGTATTCGACGCTCCACCAGCGAGCCACATGTCGCCGATGCGGTGGCTGTAGAGACCATATTCCGGCGCAAACAGCGGCCGGTCGGACAGCATCTTCACGGTCAGCGTCGTGCCGAGCGCAGAGACCGCATCACCCGGTTGATCCGCGCCGGTCGCCAGGAAGGAGGCACAGCCATCCGTCGTGCCGGTGACGATGACCACGTCGTCGGGCAGGCCGAAGGCATCTGCCGCTTCCGATGAAATTCCGGCAATCGGTGTGCCGGCGGGAAGCACGTCGGGCAACAGATCACGGCGCGCTCCGGTCAGGTCGATCCATTCAGGCCATTGACGCGCCTTCGGATCGTAGCCCGTTTTCAAAGCGTTGTTTTCATCAGAAACGTCGTAAAGCCCGGTGACATGGCCGGCCAGCCAATCAGCCTGATGGATGATGCGAAAGACGCCGGGGATCGACTGGAATGTCAGCACCTTTGCCAGCCCAGAGGTCGCGCCATGGGCAGCGCTTTCCTTCGGCGCATGCGCTGCGATCCGCGCAAGGATGTCGGCATCACCGACCGGGTTGTTGTACATCATCGGAACGGCCAGCGGCTCACCGGCAGCGCTCACCGGCAGCATCGTGCCCGAAGTGCCGTCGATGGCAATTGCCCGGACCCGCCTCCGGTCGATGGCGTCGAGCACCTGCCCCAACGCAACCTGCAACGCTTTCCACCAGGCGATGGGGTCGCGGTGATCGGCGGAAAAGTCCATCATCTTCGCCGCGCCGGATGCAACGATGGTAAACTCGCCATCCATCGCCACGGCTCGGGCGCCCGAAGTGCCGATATCGATACCGATCACCAGAGGTGCGCCGGAAGCGGCGGTCATTGCAGCGCCTTCCCTGCCCGGTTCAGTTCCTGACGGTATTTCTCCGCGTCCCAGCCCAGAAGCTCGGCGTTTTCGGCATCGGTGAGGTAACGCAGGCGCGCATTTCCATCAACACGGCCAAGCACGTCGGAGAGGCAACGGGCCATGGCCAGCGCACCGGCCGTGATCTCGCGCGAGACCAGAACGCCCTTGCCCGGAAACAGCAGCGCGGGCGGCAACGTCAGTCCCTCGGCACGATGCTGCTCCTCGATCGACAGGGCGGTATCGCCGGGATTGGCAACGTATGAACCGCGGCCGAGAAAGATCACATGGTCCGGATAGAGACTGCCGCCGGCGGCAATCCGGCAACTTGCCAGATCGGCCGCCGCATCATGAATGAAGGGATCCTCCGGCAGGGCGAAGCCACTGTTGACCGCCAGCCGTGACAGAGCGGCCAGGTCCGCCTGCGGTGCTGCCCGGCGCGGCAGGGCCAGCCGTTTCGAAATCTCTGCCAGCAATGAATCCGCTTCCGCGACCGTCTCCCCCGCCACGGCCAGACCGTGATTGCCGAGGATGAGAACCCTTGTATCCGATTGAAGCCGGGCAGCGATCGCCTTTGCCAACGGCAGCCCGGGACGGGCATAGGGCACGAAGACATGCGGGATACCGGAGAGCCTCGCGGCAGCGACAGCCTCGCCGTTGACCTGCACCGCCGTCGCAATCGTCTCCACGCAATGGACATGGATGACGATCTTCTGCGGCATCAGCGCATGCACCGTCGTCTCGATGGACGGACGGAGGCCCGACGGATTGCGGTCAGTGATAACAAATTCCTGCGCCTTTTCCGTCGCCGGATCGTCACGTTCCAGAGCATCGAGGAGCGCGTCCAGCGCCACCGGTACCATGACATCGCGCTCACGCGCCTGCATCAGCCAGAGACCGGACGCCTTGATCCAGAGCGTGCCGCCTTCCTTGATCGAGGTATTGCCGCCCGCGGCCTGCACCAGCGCGGGATCGGCACCCACCCGTGCCGACAGATCCAGCAGCGCTTCGAATTCAGAACTTCTCACCATCGTCTCCGATATGTTTTCTCAGGCAGCCTGCGGCTGCCGCAGACACCAGGACGCAAAGGCATCCCGTTCGGCCTGCGTCATGTGCAGGCCATGTTTCGTGCGCCGCTCGAGGATATCCTGCGGCGTCTGTGCCCACTCGGTCTCCATCAGGAACCGCGCCTCTCGTTCCCGCAACAGCTTGCCGAAGGATTGGCCGAGATCATCAAGCGAGGTCGCCGCGCCAATGAGCGCATGGGCGCGCGTTCCGTAAAGGCGGGCATAGTGCTTGGCGAGGTCCACCGGCAGCCAGCGATATTTCTCCCGCAATTCGCCAAGAAACTGGTCGAAATCCGCGTTCGCAATGCCACCACCCGGCAGGATGCCCTTCGACGTCCAGCCCGGCGCCATATCCGGAAAGAACGGCCGGATCTTTTCCAGCGCGTGTTCGGAAAGCTTGCGGAATGTGGTGATCTTGCCGCCGAACACCGACAGCAGCGGCGCCTTGCCGTCGACCGCATCCACCTCGAAGATATAGTCGCGGGTGACCGCCGAGGGGTTTTCGGCATTGTCGTCATGGAGCGGGCGCACGCCGGAGAAACTGTGCACGATATCGTCCGCGGTCAGTTGCTGCTTGAAATACCGGTTCACCGAACGGATCAGGTAATCGATCTCCGTGGCATCGGCTGTCGCCTCTTCTGGACGCCCCTGATAGGGGATGTCGGTGGTGCCGATCAGCGCCAGATCGTTTTCATAGGGATTGATGAAGATCACCCGTTTGTCGGGATTCTGCACCAGATAGGCCTGCCGCCCCTCCCAGAATTTTGGAACGATGATGTGGCTGCCCTTGACGAGGCGAACATTGCGGCGCGAATTCAACCCCGCAACCCGGCCGATCACGTCGTTCACCCAGGGGCCGGCGGTGTTGACGACGCAGCGTGCCTTCAATGAGATTTTGCGGCTCGTGCCCGCCTCGGTCATCTCGACGTCCCAGAGATCGCCGCTGCGCCGAACCGACGTGCAGGCAGTGCGCGTATGCACGGTAGCGCCGCACTGGCTGGCATCGAGCGCGTTGAGCAGAACCAGGCGAGCGTCATCGACCCAGCAATCGGAATATTCGAAGGCCTTGCGGTAATCCGCCTTGATCGGCGCCCCTTCCGGGGCGGTCCTGAGATTGAGCGTTCGCGTGCCCGGCAGTCGCTTGCGGCCACCCAGATGATCGTAGAGGAACAGCCCGAGACGGACGAGCCAGGCGGGCCGGTCGGACGAACTGTGGGGGAGGACGAAGCGCATCGGCCAGATGATGTGCGGCGCGGATTCGAGCAAAACCTCTCGCTCGATCAACGCTTCCCGCACGAGCCGGAATTCGTAATATTCGAGATAGCGCAACCCGCCATGAACCAGCTTGCCGGAGCGCGAACTGGTGCCCTGCGCGAGGTCGTCCTTCTCGCAGAGGACGACGGACATACCGCGTCCTGCCGCGTCACGGGCGATGCCGGCGCCATTGACGCCACCGCCAATGATGAACAGATCGACGACACCAGCCCCGTTGTTCACGACTGCTTCTCCCTGCTTTTCCGCACAGTTCCGTCTCTCCCGGTCACTCGTCAGTCCCCACACTCTCCGTCATCCTCGGCCTTGAGCCGGGGATCCAGCGGCGCTGCGTCTGCGGCGCCAAAGACTCCTCCCACGCGACAGACGTCGCGTGGGAGGATTCCTGTGACAAGCACAGGAATGACGGAGGAAAGGCCAGCGAGCCGTGCAGTCATCGGGACAAACCCTTCTTGCCGCCGTCCTGCAATCCGTAGCTCGCAAACCCTTTCAAGACACCGGCAATCTCCTCTTCCGGGAGCACCACAGGCCCGCCGATCAGCAGGGAGTGGTAATATTGCCTGGCGATCGTCTCAAGCTCGACCGCCGCCCACATCGCCTTGTCGAGGCCCGGGCCGGTCGCGATCATGCCGTGATTGGCCATCAGGCAGGCCGAACGGCCCTCCAGCGCCCGGATGACATTGTCGGACAGTTCCTGCGTGCCGTAGCGGGCGTAATCGCAGACCCGCACGTCGTTGCCACCGAAGGCGGCGATCATGTAGTGGCAGGCGGGAATGGGCTTGCGGGCGATGGCGAGGATGGTGGCGAAGGTGGAATGCGTGTGCACCACCGCGCCGATTTCCGGCCGCGCCTTGAGGATATCGCGATGAAAGAGCCATTCGACCGAAGGTTTCTTCGGCCCTTCCCATTTCGACGCATCCCCCTCGATCGGCATGGAGACGATCATCTCCGGGGTCATTTCGGCATAAGGAATGGCCGACGGCGTGATCAGCATCCGGTCGCCAAACCGGACGCTGATATTGCCGGATGTGCCCTGATTGAGGCCGCTGGCATTCATGGTACGGCACTGATCGATAATGCTCAGGCGCAGGTCAAGTTCGCTCATCAGACCCACCTCAGCACGGATTGACCGGCGGCAGGCCGGCAATGTAGCGGCGCACTTCCTCGGCGGCCATTTCGGCGGCATAGGTGACGGTGCGTACCGAGGCGCCGGCGATATGCGGGGTCAAAGTGACGTTCGGAAGCTGCAGCAATGGCCAGTCGGCCGGCACCGGCTCGATGGCGAATGTTTCCAGCATGGCTGAGGACAGAGGGCCATTCACCAGCGCCTCGTACAACGCGTCATAATCGACCAGCGGACCGCGCGCCGTGTTCACGAAAATCGCGCCCGGTTTCATTTTCGCGAACGATGCGGCGTTCATGATCCCGCGCGTCTCCTCGGTCACGCGTGGATGCAGGGTGACGACATCGGAGCGCGACAACAGGTCATCGAGATCGACATGCTCGACACCGGCATTACGATCATCCGCCGAGAGCTGGACATAGGGATCGTGCACCAGGACCTTTGTCCCGAAGGCCCGCAGCAGCCGCACCACCTTCGTGCCGATATTGCCGTAGCCGACCACACCGACGGTCATCTCCGAGAGTTCGCGGCCGGTCTTGTCGGCCCGGTAAAGTTCACCGCGCCACTCGCCCTTGCGCAGGGATTCATGGCCGGTGCGGATCAGACGGGTTTCGGCGAGAATTGCCCCCAGCGTGAACTCCGCTACGGCACTCGCATTGCGACCAGGTGTATTGACGACGAGAACATCATTTTCGCGCGCCGCCTTCATATCGACATTGACCGGCCCGCCGCGCGATACCGCCACGAATTTCAGGTCCGGCAGGCGCTCGAAAATGCCGCGCGAGAACGGCGCAAGCTGCGTGATCACCAGCTCGGCATCACCAACGAATTCGACGATATCATCGGCCTTGCCCATATATTCCTTGAGGCCGTCCATGCCCTCGACGGCATAGCCGTGCTCCATCGGTTCATCCGGCCAGGGCTGTTCGAGAAGGCGGATGTCATGCCCATCGCCGCAGGCCTCGACGATCTTGTCGCGGAAGACGGTCGGCAGCATGAACCGGTCTCCGATGATGGCGATTTTCTTCATTGCGGTTTTTCCTGTTCAGGGGACTGCCCGGCACCTTGGGAGAGGGAATGCCAGACAGGTCGAAGTGCCAGGCGTGATTGCCTGTAGGTGGGAAAGATGGACTCGAAACGGGCGGTGAGATCGGCGTCGGCGGGCTCGGTTTGCCGCTGGTAGGGCGTCACCCATTCCTGGACGCAATCCGCCATCGAGCCATATATGCCGAGCGAGACAGCGGCAATCATCGCGGCACCGGCAGCGCCCGCCTCCTCCCGCTCGCTGGTCTGGACGGAGCAACCCAAGGCCCCGCCGAGGATCCGGCGCAGGGAGGCGCTGCGCGCC
Organism: Rhizobium sp. Leaf453; assembly: GCF_001425605.1. Taxonomy (GTDB): domain Bacteria; phylum Pseudomonadota; class Alphaproteobacteria; order Rhizobiales; family Rhizobiaceae; genus Pararhizobium. Next base: position 126,763 of record NZ_LMRG01000031.1, read on the forward strand.
GCGCCACCCGTCAGGCGGATGCGCGAGGGAAGCGGTCCCATCTCGGCGTAACAATCCCGCGCGGCCATGGCCAGACCGTTGAACACGGCGCGAACCATGTCGGCAAAGCCATGCCCGACATCGAGCCCGACGAAGGACGCACGCGCCGTGGCATCGACAAAGGGGCCGCGCTCACCGGCCTCGGAAATATAGGGGTGATAGATCAGCGAGGTTTCCTTCGCCTCGGCCAGCCAGCCCTCGACATGGCCGAGCAGTTCGGATTTGCTTTTCTCGACACCCATGCCTTTCAGCACGCTTGCTGCAAGCGAAAGGACCCAGTCGATGTTCAACGTCGCGGCCATGTTCGATTGCATCTGAGCATAGGCGCCCGGGATCGGCATGCACATCGTGTAGCCCGTCAGATCGCTGTTCAACCGCACGTCATCCGCACCGGTCGCCAGCCGCATGTGCATGCCCGTTGAGCCGATGATGGAGCAGCCCGTATCAATGCCGGGGTCATAGAGGCCGGCGCCAAGAGAGGTGCAGACGACATCGACATAACCCAGCACCACGGGCGTGCCGGGCAGAAGGCCCGTCAATGCGGCAGCGCTATCGCTCAGAGCGTGCCGCGTCACCGCGCCATCGACGATCTCCGGCAGCAGATAGCGTTGCTTGCGCAGGTCGAGAAAGTCGATGACATCGTCGGAGTATTGCCGTGTGCGGAAATTTCCGAAGGTGAAATTCGCCTCGGACGGGTCCGTCGCCCGCTTGCCCGTCAGCTTGAAATAGAGCCAGTCCTTGCAGTGGAATCCGGTGGTGGCGCCGGTGAGCATTTCGGGCGCATTGTCGAGGATCCAGCGCAGTTGCGATCCCATCTGGCAGGCGGCAAGACCAGAACCGGTATGGGAAAAGCGGGCGGCGTCGCCGCTGTCGGCCCGCAGCCGCTCGACGGTATCGCCGGCACGGGCATCGAGCCAGAGCCAGCCCTTGCCGACAGGCTCGCCTTGTCCATCGATCAGCCAGGTGCCGTCGCCTTGCGCCGTCACGGAGATCGCGGCGACCCGGCTTGCCAGGTTTTCGACCTTCCCGGCGAGGTCGGAAAGCGTCTTGGCTGCGTCCCTCCAGGTCCGGTTGAGGTCCTGGACGACGCCCTTGCCGCCCTCGCTCTCATAGCTGTTCGGGATCGCGCAGGCGGCAATCTGGCGGCCGCCGAGATCAAAGGCGACCGACTTGATGACGGAGGTTCCCGCATCGATCCCGATCAGGATATCGCGCATCAGGCAAGCTCCTGCCCGTGGCTGATGGCCTTGCCGCTGTCACCGTCGAAGACATGAAGGCTCGACGGGTCGAGGCGGATGGCAACGTTCTCACCGATCGCCAGATTGGTGCGGTCATGCTCGACCAGCACCATCGTGCCGCCGGCGAAATCGGTCGCAATGTGCGTCTGGTCGCCGAGCCACTGGTTGACCGCGACCCGGGCACCGACACCGCCTTCGCCGCGGCGAACTGCATAGGGCCGAATACCGATCACCACTTTGCTGCGCTTCATCAGTTCGGCCCGCACCGCCTGCGAAAAATCCGAGGCCTTGTAATCCAGCTTCACGCCCTCGTTCAGCCCGAAGGAGACGGTGTCGTCCGCGCCGGAAACACCGGCGGAAAACACGTTCATCGGCGGTTCGCCAACGAAGGTGCCGGTGAAGAGATTGGCCGGCCGTTCCTTGATCATTTGCGGCGTGTCGAACTGCTGCAAAACGCCGCCTTCCATCACGGCGATCCGGTCGGCAAGCGCGTTGGCTTCCGTCTGGTCATGGGTGACGAGGATGGCGGTCAGGCCGCGTTCCTTGATGAAATGCTTGATGCGGCCACGCAGCACGGCACGCAATTGCGGCTCCAGTTGCCCCATCGGCTCATCGAGCAGATGCAGATCGGCATCGCGGATCAGCGCCCGGCCGAGCGAAGCGCGCTGTTGCTGGCCGCCCGAGATCGAACTCGGATAGCGGCCCATGATATCCTCGATCTCCAGCAGTTTGGCGATATCGGACACCTTCTGATCGACGACACTCTGGGAGAGTTTCGAGGCTTTCAGCGCGAAGGCGATGTTTTCGCGCACCGTCAGCGGCGGGTAGAGCGAATAGCCTTCAAAGGCCATGGCGACATTGCGCTTCACCGGCGCGAAGGTCTGCACCTCCCTGCCCTTCAGCGAAATGGTGCCGCGCGAGACAGGTTCGAAGCCTGCGATCATGCGCAGCGTCGAGGTCTTGCCGCAGCCAGAAGATCCCAGAAGCGCGATGATCTCGCCCTTCCTGATATCCATGTTCAGGCTCTTGACGGCATGGACGCCATGGTCGATCGGGCCGTAGAACTTGTCGACGCCCTTGATGAGCAGTGCGGTCTCGCTCATGCCGCTTCTCCATTGTGGGACAGTGATGTGGCGGTCGAGCGGATCAGGGCGCCGCTTGCCTTGTCGAACAGGAAAGCCGCCTTGCCGTTGACGGCGATGTGGGCCGGGCCGGAGGTCGGCCCCGGCGTCCCGGCCGGCCGCGAGACGAGAATTTCACGGTTACGTACGGTCAACACCAACGTCACGGTCTTTTCATTGAGCGGTGTCTCCGCCTCCACCGTCACCGGGATCGCACCGGCCGCGCCAGCCTCGGTGAAGGTGATCGATTCCGGGCGCAGCCCCAGGACGCAGATCTGTCCGACCACGCTTGCCGGCATGCCAGGGAGCGATACCTTCACATTCGACAGTTCGACATAAACCCCATCCGCGCCGCCCCTTGGCGTCACATCCAGCAGGTTGATCGTCGGGTCGCCGAACAGCCGGGCGATCTCGATATCCGCCGGCGTGTTGTAGATATCCGCTGGCGTACCGATCTGACGGATACGCCCCTGCGACATGACGGCGATACGGTCACCCAGCGCCATCGCTTCCTTGTAATCCTGCGTCACATAAACGACGGTCGCACCCTGCGTGGCCAAAAGACGAGGCAATTCGAGACGCATCTCGAACCGCAGCTTGGCATCAACGTTGCGCAATGGGTCGTCCAGAAGCAGCAGCGGCGGCGAGCCGACGAGCGCGCGGGCGAGCGCCGTGCGCTGCTTCTGCCCGTTCGACAGGGCTTTCGGATGATGCGTCAGGACGTGGTCGATTTTCAGGAGTTTCGCCACCTTCTGTACCCCTGCAGCAATCGCATCCTTGGTCGAGCGGGTTGCGGTGAGCGGGCTGGCGATGTTGTCGAAGGCACTCATGTGCGGAAACAGCGCGAAATTCTGGAAGGCCATGCCGATGCCGCGATGTTCGGCATCGATATCGGCGACATCCTCGCCGCCGATCAGGATCTGGCCTTCGTCGGGATCGATCACGCCTGCCACCAGCCGCAACAGGACAGTCTTGCCGGCACCGGAGGGGCCGAAGAGTACCAGGGTTTCGCCATCGGCGACATCGAGTGAGAGGCCGTCGAGAACCGTGTTGGTCTTGTAGCGCTTGGTGATGTTCTTGAGCTGAAGTGTCGTCATGAATTATCCCTTCACCGCGCCGAGCGACAGACCCTCGACGAGATAGCGCTGGGCATAGAGTGCAAGTGCAAGCGTCGGCGCGACAGACAGCACGATGGCCGAGGCGATCTGACCGTACTGGATGCCCGAGGATGTCACGAAGGCAAGCGCCCCCACCGTCACCGGCTGCTTGTCCGCAGAAGCCAGCACCAGCGCGAAGACGAAATTGTTCCAGGCGAAGATGAAGGCGAGCAGGCCGGCGGCAGCGATCCCGGGACCGGCCAGCGGCAGCGCGATCTTGCGGAAGGTCGCAAACCAGGTGTGGCCGGCAATGCGGTAGGCATATTCCACATCGGCCGAGATATCCTCGAAATAGCCGCGCACGATCCAGAGAATGAGCGGCAGGCAGATCAGCTGATAGACCCAGATCAGACCGAAATAGGTGTCCGACAGGCCGAGCCACTGGAAATACTGGGTCAGCGGCAGCAGCACCAGCAGCGGCGGCGCGAAGCGGAAGGACAAAAGCGTGAAGGCAATATCTTCCGATCCCTTGAACTTGTGGCGGGCAAAGGCATAGGCGGCGGGAACGCCGAGCACCAGCGCCAACGCAACTGATGTCACCGACAGGAAGATCGAGTTGCCGAGATTGCGCATGAAGGCGATGTCGAGCGAGCCTGCCGCCGTCGTCAGCTTGCCGGTGATCAGCGCCGCATAGTTCGACAGGGTCGGCGTGAACACAATGGACGGCGGGATCGCCAGGATCGTTTCGTTCGTCTGGAACGACATCAGGAAGATCCAGAAGATCGGAAACATGAAGAAGACAACGACGAGGGTCAGCGCGATCAGGCGCAGCGTGCGTTCGAGCGTGGATGTGTTTTCCATGGTCTTTTCCTCACGCTTCGCCACGGGCGCGTTCGCGCAGCCGCAGCCAGTTCTTGATGAACACGTTCGACAGGAAATATGTGATCGCCCAAAGGATCACCATCAGCGCCGCCGAGCGGCCGACATTGGTCGACTGGAAGAAGTTCAGATAGGCCTCGACCTGGAAGACCGTCAGCGTATTGCCGGGGCCGCCTTGGGTCATCGCATAGATGATGTCGAATTGCTGGATGCTGTCGAGCAGGCGAAACAGCGTCGCCGTCAGGATATACGGCGTCAGCATCGGCAAAGTGATGCGGAAGAACACGAAGGTGCGCGGCACGCCGTCGAGCGCCGCCGCCTCGAACGGCTGCGTCGGCAGGGAGCGCAGGCCAGCCAGCAGCAGGATCATGATGAAGGGCGTATAGACCCAGATATCGACGAGAACGACCGTCAGCAGCGCCGTGCTCGGTGACGACGCCCAACGGAAATCGTGAAGCCCGATCTGGCTCGCAAGATAGCTGAGGATGCCGAAGCTCGGATTGGTCATCAGCTTCCACATCAACGCGGCCAGTGCCGGCGCGATCATCAGTGGCAGCAGAAGCATGATCGAGATGAAATTGTTGACCGTCGAGCGGCGTTGAAGGAGCAGCGCGATCCCAAGACCCAGCAACAGTTCCAGCGTCACGGTCAGGCCGGCATAGAGCAGCGACACTTTCAGCGTGTTCCAGAAGGCCGGGTCGGTGAAGAAGTTGAGGTAGTTCTCACCCCAGTTGAACTGCCGCGCCCATGGCTGGCTGAGGCGATAGCGCTGGAAGGAATAGATCACCGCCGTGATGAAGGGGATGAGAATGCCGATACAGACGAGCAATGCCGGCAGGCTCAACACATAGGGCAACATTTTCCGGCTGATGCGGAAACCGGAGGCCGGCTTGCGGAGGGTTGCTGTGGAAGCCATGTCGAGCTCCGTTCCTTGTCGTTGAAGAAACCACGCGTGGACCAAGCGGTAAAGCTCCATCACTAGCCATCGGCATCTCGGTCTGTCTTGAATTGGCCATGAGCCGATCCGTAAGGTCGCCCGGCGCCGGAGCGCCGGGCATCTGCTTGGGAGGCAGATCAGCCGAGGCCGGCTTCCTTCAGCTGGCGATTGATGCTCTCGGCCAGTTGGTCGAGGCCTTCATCGACAGGCACTTCCTTGGCAACCATCTTCTGCAGCGTCGCGGCCCATTCGGTCGTCACGTCGAAGAACAGCGGCTGCGGGGTGAACTTGATCGAGGCGCCGTCGGCCGAGGCGTTGAACATATCGACGTAGCCCGGATACTTGGTGTTGAGCTTCTCCTGGAAGCTTGCATCCTTCCAGATCGACTGGCGGACCGGATCGACGAAGTCCATCTTGGTTGCGCCGAACAGGGCATGTTCCGGACCGGAAGCCCATTGCAGGAAATACCAGGTGGCGTCCTTGTCCTTGGAGAAATTGGACATGGCGAGCGACCAGATCCAGATGTTCGGCGTCGAGGCCTTGGCGTCCGGATTGGCGGCGAAGGCGGCATAGGACAGCTGTCCGGCCATCTTGTTGTCGCCGCCGTTCATGAAGTAGCCGAGGCAATCCGCGTCGAAGATCATCGCGGATGCACCGGCGCCGAGATCCGTGCCGACCTGGTACCAGGTATAGGTCGACCAATCCTTCGGGCCGCTTTCCTGCACGAGCTTCACGAACTTTTCGTGATAGGCCTTGGAGCCGGCGGTGTTCATGGCAGCAGAAAGCTTGCCATCGCCATCGACGTTCAGGTCCTTTTCATTGAAGTTCGCATAGCCGGACAGGAAGCCCGGATGGATCGTCGCCCAGGACCGAGAACCGCGCAGACCGATGCCGTAGATACCGCCGACATCCTTCTGCAGCTTGGCCGCGACGTCGATCATATCATCCATGTTCTTCGGCACGGAGACCCCTGCCTTGTCGAACATCGCCTTGTTGTAGGTGATGTTGTTCTGTTCGAACGCCCACGGAATGCACCACTGCTTGGCATCATCAGAACCGAGCGCACCGCCGGGCTGGCCATTCCAGGCGCAGGAATTCTTGACGCCCGGCACGAAGTCATCCCAGGCATAGTTCGGGTTGGTCTTTTCCGGATCGTTGATCCATTCCTTAAGGTCGGTGATCCAGCCGGCCGGACCATAGGTCCATGTCATGTAGGCGCCGGTCATGAACGCATCGTATTCGGTCGATCCGGATGACAGGGCGGCCGTCACCTTGTCGAAATAGACATCTTCCGGGAAGACGTCATAGGTGACTTCGATGCCCGTCAGATCCTTGAAGTTCTGCAGGTTGGCGATCATCGCGTCGGCATAGGGGTGCTTGTTGAGCAGCAGCTTCAGCGCCTTGCCGGAATGTTTCTTCCAGTCGAAATCGGCCGCCAGCGCCCGGGTGGACATCATGTTGAGCAGCGTACCGGCGGAACCGGCCGTGATCCCCATGGCGCCCAGGCCCTTCAGCATTCCGCGTCGGTCCACCTGTCCACGCAGGAAAGCACTGATGAGGTCTTTCTCTTTCTCATGCATTGGTCTTCTCCTCCTTCACGGGCAAAACATGCTCGATTGAGCCGTACCGGCTTACCCGACCGGTATGTCCTCCAGATCCCAGCGGACCCGCCTCCTCCTCGAGGCCAGATCCCAGCAGTCATCTCGAAATCAGCGGCGTTGCGTCAGACGGCGTCCTCCATCAGCGACTGCGCCGTCTTCTCGTCGGTGATCAGGCCGCTCAGCAGGCGGCTTTCCAGCACCGCGCGGATGGCCCGCGCCTTAACCTTGCCACCGGCGACCGCGACGATCCTGCGATTGCTCAAATCCTCGCGGCTGAGCGTAAACGTGCGGTTGGACAGCAACGTCTCGATCGGCTGCCCATTGTCGTCGAAGAAATGACCGAGCAGTTCGCCCGCGCCACCGTTGTTCTTGATTTCCTCGAGTTCACTCTTCTCGATCATGCCGGTGGCAATCAGCGATGCTTCGCGCTCGACCGTGCCGATGCCAACCAGCAGCAGGTCGGCACTGGTCGCCAGATCGAAGACCTCGCGGACGCCCCACTGGTTGAAGAGCACGTCGCGATCCTCGATCGTGTTCGCAAAGAACGGCACCGGCATCACATAGGCCTCCGCGCCGGTGCGTTCCGCCAGCCGGTGGATCACGTCATGCGGATTGGCCGAAAACTTGCGGGTCAGGCCGCCGAGCAGCGATACGAAGCGGACATCGTTGTTGGCGGTGCGCGGCAGGTACTCGACGCAGGCCGCCAATGTCCGGCCATGGCCCATGCCGATCAGCATCGAACCGTCCTTTTCGATCTCCCGCTTCAGGAACTGCGCGCCGGAAATGCCGAGCGCCTTCAACGGAAGGTCTTCCGGGTCGAAGTCCGGCACCACCTCGCAATAATCGAGGCCATAACGCGCCGAGAGCTTCTGCTCGAGCTCGACACATTCGGAGACTTCGCCGTCGATATAGACCTTGACCAGACCTTCCTGGTTGGCCCGCTGGATCAGGCGATGGGCCTTGAGGGACGACAGGCCGAGGCGCTTGGCGACGTCGGACTGCGTCAGTCCACCGGCATAGTGCAGCCAGGCAGCACGCGTCGCCATGCTCGTTTCATCGTCCCGCAGGGAGCCGCCATTCGAAGTCATGTTCCGCCCTCGCGATGCTATTTTTATCATCGCATGATATTTTTATCTTTATGAAAGAACTTTCACGCGATGAAATATTTTGTCAAGCAAGGTTCGATGCGGCAGCGCACCAATTCGACTTGCGCTTGCGGCATGGGTCACAATTGTCCCAGCTATATTGTGGTGCTTAAGGGTCTTTCGCGGTGTCGGCTCATATTCGACGGCGCGCCTGCTATCGCCGCGACGACAATCCTGACCTACGGTGCCTGACGCGGCTCTCGCGATGAGCCATACTAAACGTCAGAGCACGAGGAATTACCTTCGGATAGGCGGAAAAATGAGTTTCATTGCGCAAATCGACGACCAAATGGAGCAAATTATCAGGCTAGTGCATGTCGACAGAGCCCAAGGTCTAAAAGCTCTCCAGCGATTGGCCGAACAGGGAGATCGATCAGCAATTGATTTCCTCGGCCGATACTTGTCGGAAGAGGAGGAGACGACGGACCTCGCGTTGCCGTGGCTACGCAAGGCAGACGAATTCGCCAGCCCTGATGCAGCCTGGAACCTTGCGATGATCGCCCGAGGACGGGGATCTGTCGACGAGATGCGGCACTGGATTGACCGTGCTGCAGACCTCGGAGAGGAAGACGCGGCGGCGATACGCGAAAACAACTATGATGTTGATGCATTCCTGGCGAGCCTGTCGGAATAGACGATACTCGATCGCCGTCCCATGGCTGAGCAGGAACGCCGAGTTGTTACGCCTCCGTCTTCTTCATCAGCCCCGCCTGCAGGACGACGACGATGAGCAGGAAGACGCCGCGGATGACGGATTGCCAGTAAGCGGAGAGCGAGATCCAGCCGAGGCCGTTTTCGAAATTGAGGATGTTGAAGACCATCGCCAGCAGCAGCGCGCCGGCGAGCGTTGCGCCGACAGAGCCGGAGCCGCCGGTCAGAAGCGTACCGCCGACCACAACGGACGCGATGGCGAACAGTTCCCAGCCCACGCCCTCGGTCGGCTGCCCTGCCCCGAACTGGGAGGCAAGGATAACGCCGGCAAGACCGGCCAGCACGCCTGACAGCGCATAGACGGCAAACAGGGTACGTTCGACCTTCAGGCCCATCAGATTGGCAGTCGCTTCACCATCGCCGATCGCCAGAACGTGGCGTCCGGCCGGGTGGCGTTCCAGGAAAATCCAGCCTAGCACATAGGCGAAACCGGCAATCCAGCCGGGGATCGGGAAGCCGAGGAAATCGTCCTGGCCGATCATGGTGAAGGCCGTGTCATAGGAGACGGAGACAGACTGGTTGTTGGCTAGCAGCAAAGCCGTGCCATAGGCCGCCAGCATCATTGCCAGCGTTGCAATGAACGGCTGGATACGCAGCCGGGTGGTGATGACGCCATTGATCGAGCCCGCCACAAGGCCGGCGAGAACGCCACCGGCCAAGCCTGGAAACCAGCCATAGAGTGACAGATAGGCAGCCACAACACTCGCCATTGCCGCAACGCCGCCGACCGACAGATCGATGCCGCCGGTGATGATCACGAAGGCCATGCCGAGCGCGATCAGCGCGAACATCGAATTGTAGCGCAGGAAGCTGAGAATGTTGAATGGCGAGATGAAATTGTCGTAGCGCAGCGCGCCGAACAGGATGAGACCGGCGAGCGCCAAAAGCACGCCGAGGCGGGCAAGATCGCCGGAGGATTTGGCAACGAATGGCCGGGAAAGGGTTTTCAGCATGGAGGTCATGTCCGTTACGCCTTGTCGGCGCGTTGCTGGATGAAGACGGCGACGATGATCAGTCCCGCCTTGACGATAAGGGCCGCCGCATCCGGCACGCCATTGGCAAGCAGCGTGTAGCGCACAAGCTGAATGACGAAGGCGCCGAGTACGGTGCCGAGGATATTGGCGCGGCCACCGGTCAGCAGCGAACCGCCGACGGCAACCGCCGCGATGGCGTCCAGTTCCATGCCGAGACCAACGAGGTTGGCGTCACTCGCCGAATTGCGCGCGACAACGATCAGGCCGGCGAGCCCCGCCAGAGCGCCGCTGATGACATAAACGAAGGTCTTCACCCGTCGCACCGGAATACCGGTCAACCGCGCCGCCTTCTCGTTGCCGCCGACGGCGATGATCTGCCGGCCGATGACGGTGTAGCGGATCAGGCAATGGGCGAGAATCGCGACGATGATCATGACGACGACCTGTGCCGGAATGCCGGCGATGCGGCCCATGGCGATGAACTGGAAGTCCGGGTTCTTGAAGACCTGCAGGTTACCGTTGGTCGCGACCTGAGCGAGGCCACGCCCGGCGATGAACAGAACCAGCGTCGCGACGATCGGCTGGATCGAGAACCGCGTCACCAGAAAGCCGTTGAACCAGCCGAAGGCCATGACGAGCAGGATCGGCAGGATGAAAGACAGGATGATGAGAATGCCCATGTTCTCGATGGGCAGAAGTTGCCCCATGAAGATCATCGGCGCCGCCGCACCGGCGATCGCCATCAGTGAACCGACGGAGAGATCGATGCCGCCGGTGGCGATCACCAGCGTCATGCCGACGGCCACGATGACGATGGTCGCGACCTGGGTCAGGTTGACGTTCAGCGTCTGCCAGGACACGAAATTCGGCGTGACGATCAGATTGAAGATCAGAAGCGCGATGAAAGCCGCGAATGTGCCGTAGCGGCTGAGAAGCTTCGCGGCATTCACCCGGCTGGATCGCACCGCGGGAGGAGATGATGTTTCGATCGTCGTCATGTCAGTTCACCTGATGGGCCATGGCGGAGAGAAGCGCCGTCTCGCTCAGTTCGTTTCTCTTCAGCACCGCAACCGAACGGCCGTCACTCAACACCGTGACCCGGTCGGCGGCCGCAAGCAGTTCTTCCAGTTCGGAGGAGATCATCAGCACGCTCAAGCCTTCGTCCGCCAGACTGCGCAACAGCTTGAGAATTTCCGCCTTGGCGCCGATATCGATGCCGCGCGTCGGTTCGTCGATGATCAGGATGCGCGGATCGGTGCAGAGCCAACGGGCCAGCAGAACCTTCTGCTGATTGCCACCCGAAAGCTCCTTGATCGGCTGATCCGGCGAGGCACACTTGACGCCGAGCGCCTTGATATAACGCGTGACGATCTCCTGCTGGCGGGCGCGATCGACGATCCCGGCCTTCTTCAACTTGGGCAGCAAAGCCAGCGTCATGTTCTCGCGAATGCTCATATCAGGCACGATGCCGTCGATCTTGCGGTCTTCCGAGACCAGGCCGATACCATCAGCAATGGCGTCGGCAGGCTCACTGTAGGAGCGCTCCTTGCCATCGACACGAATCTTGCCCTTGTCCAGCTTGTCGACACCGAAGACGATCCGGGCCGTTTCCGTCCGCCCCGAGCCGAGCAGGCCGGCGAGCCCGGAAATTTCCCCTTCGCGGACAGTCAGGCTGACATCGCGCACCCGAACGCCGGAACCGACGGCTTCAGCCGAGAGCCGGATCGGCCTGCTGTCATCATTGCCGGCATCGCGCGCGATCGCCTCGAAGGCAGCGAGTTCCTTGCCGAGCATATGACGGACCAGTTCCATCTTCGGCATGTCCTGCATCGCGCTCTGCGCCACCGTCTGGCCGTCGCGCATGATGGTGACGCGATCGCAAATTTCGTAGAGTTCATCCAGCCGATGGCCGATGAACAGCACCGAAACGCCGTTCTTCTTCAGCGTACGGATCGTATCGAACAGAATGCCGACTTCGCGCTCGTCGAGAGACGAGGTCGGCTCGTCCATGATCACCAGCTTGGCCTTCTGCGTCACCGCACGGGCAATCGCGATCATCTGCCGGGTCGCGGCATTGAAATGCGCCACCGGCATATCGACGTCGATATCGAGATTGAAGGTCTTGAGAACCGCGGCCGCACCTTCACGCATGGCGCGCCGGTCGAGCAATCCGAAGAATTTCCTCGGTTCGCGGGAAAGATAGATGTTTTCGGCAACCGATCGCTGCGGCGCCAGATTGATTTCCTGGTAGATCGTCGCGATCCCCTTCGCCTGGCTGGCGCTGGGGGTTGCAAAGACGACATCTTCATCCTGGAATTTGATCAGGCCGGTATCGCGCTGATAGACGCCGGTCAGAATCTTGATCAGCGTCGATTTTCCGGCGCCGTTCTGGCCGACCAGCGCCATGACTTCGCCTTCGGCAATCGACAGCGACGCCGACCGCAACGCGGACACGCCGGAAAACGCCTTGGAAATATCCTGCATGGTCAGCAGCATGTTCCCTCCACCCTGTATATCTATATGAAAAGCCGGCCGGCGCGGCAAGCCGCACCGGCCGGAGCCACTGTCTTGGGAGATCAGTAGGCGCTCGACAATTCCGCCGCTGCGTTGGACGCATCGTAGAACTTGTCGGTATTGATGACCCAGGGCTCGATCTTCTCGCCGGCAGCGAAGCGAGCCATGGTTTCGAAGGCCTTCGGCCCGAAGCGCGGGTTGCATTCGACGACTGCGGCGATCTTGCCGTCAACGACAGCCTGAACCGCTTCCTTGCCGCCATCGATCGACAGGACGAGGATGTCCTTGCCCGGCACCTTGCCGGCCGCCTCGATGGCTGCGATGGCGCCGATGGCCATTTCGTCATTATGGGCGTAGACGATATCGGCATCTGGATGCGCCTGCAGCAGGGCTTCGGCTACCTGACGGCCCTTGTCGCGTGCGAAGTCGCCGGTCTGGGATGCGACGATCTCGAAGCCGCCGGCAGCGGTGATCGCTTCGTCGAAGCCCTTCTTGCGGTCGTTGGCCGGCGACGAACCGGTCGTGCCTTCCAGTTCGATGATCTTCGACTTGCCGTTGGCGTTCTTGGCCAGCCACTCGGCAACGCGCTTGCCTTCGTCGATGAAGTCGGAGCCGATGAAGGTGACGTAGTCTTCGCCAGCCTTGGCGAGCGACTGATCGACGTTACGGTCGAGCAGGACGACCGGGATGCCGGCCTTCTTGGCAGCCATGACGGCCGGGATCAGCGGCTTTTCTTCGCGCGGCGCGAGGAAGATGACGTCGACGCCCTGGGCGATCATCGAGTTGACGTCAGCCACCTGCTTGGCGGCAGAACCGGCGGCATCGGTATAGACCAGCTGGTAGCCGAGCTTCGCGGCTTCGGCCTTCATGCTTTCGGTCTGGGCGATGCGCCAGGGATTGTTGGATTCGGTCTGCGCGAAGCCGACCTTGTACGTGTCTTTCTTTGCAAGAGCAGGCAATTCCGCATAGGCGACGGAACCGGCAAGCGCGAGCGCACCCATGGCCGTAGCGGCCATCATGAATGTGCGACGTGAAATCATAGACATCGGTATTTTCTCCTCCGAAATTTACCGGTACTCCACTACCGGGCAGTGAGCATTTTTCTGCTTCACATATGTAAATCTTGCGCTAATATTATTATCAGTCAAGCGCTAATTTTATGAGCAAGTGCAAAAAAATAATTCTGCAGCGCAGCAGAAATGGGAACGGAAGCGAGCGAGGGTAATGGCAAAGGGAAACGGTCGAAATAAAGCTCCGGACAAAGCCGGTGAAGCCGGGCGGCCAACCATGACGGACGTTGCAAGGATTGCCGGCGTGTCGCAATCCAGCGTCTCCCTGGTGCTCAATGAAATGTCCGGCGCCCGCATTTCCGCCGAGACTCAGATGCGCGTTCGCGAGGCTGCTCATAAAATTGGTTATAAATTACCAGCCGTTCGCAACGAGGTGGATGTTGCTCCCCAAGTCGAGAAGGACACCATCGCCTTCATCGTCGACGAAATCTCCACCAGCCCCCATCCGGTCGTCAGTCTGGACGGCATTCGTGACTATGCCTTCGAACAGGGCCTGCTTGTGTCAGCCCATGCCACCCGCTCCAATCCGGACCTGCAGGATGCCGTCCTGCGCTCCGTCCTGCGCGACCGTTCGATCGCCGGCGTCATCTATGCCACCATCTTCACCCGCAAGGTCAGCGTCCCGCCGCAGTTGAAGCACATCCCGACAGTCCTGCTCAACTGCTATTCCGAGCCGCGCCAGCATATGGCCATCGTGCCCGGCGAAGTGGCCGGCGGCTTCACCGCGACCGCGCACCTGACGAGCCTCGGCCACAAGCGCATCGGCTTCATCAACGGCGAGCCATGGATGGATGCGGCGATCGATCGCCTCAAGGGGTACAAGCAGGCGCTCGCCACCGCCGACATCGCCTTCGACGAGACACTGGTGCGCGACGGCGACTGGCTGCCCTTGCGAGGCTACGAGGCCGGCCTCGATCTCTTGTCCCTCGACAACCCGCCGACGGCCATCCTCTGCGGCAACGACCTGATGGCGATCGGCGTGATGGAAGCGGCTGCAGAAAAAGGCCTGCGGGTCCCGGAAGATCTATCGGTCATGGGCTATGACGACCAGGAACTGGCGCGCTACACGCATCCGCCGCTTTCCACCCTCGTCCTGCCGAATTACGAGATGGGCCAGAAGGCCGCCGAAATCCTGATCGACATGGCCATTCACGGCAAGCAGCCCCGTCCCATGACCATCAAGGTCGATGGTCCGCTGGTCCGGCGCGGTACGACGGCGAAACCGCGCTGATCCGCCTTTCTCTCGATCGCCATCCCGTTTCCGCAGAAACGCCTTCATTTCCGGCCCAATCTCGTGTTGAAGGAACGAGACGATATCTGGAGACGGCGAACGCATGCCTGCAATGAAATCCTGGAAGCGCCGGCTGCGCAAATGGCGCATTCGCGTTGCAAGGCGCTTTTTGAGCACCCCTATCGGCCGCGAGCTTCTCGTCAATTCCGTCAGCCCAAAAGTCCTGTCGATGACTGCCGATTGCGGCGATCACATCATGACATTCTCGCCGCACGACTACATCGGCCGGAAAATCTATCGAAAGGGCCATTTCGAGCGTGAAAATGTCGACAGGCTGCTCTCGGTTCTGCGCCAACGCGGCCTGCTGCGTGACGGCACGATCCTGCTGGAACTCGGCGGCAATATCGGTACACAGACGATCTATTTTGCCCTGAGCAAGGCCTTTCGCCGCATTGTCACGGTCGAGCCCGATCCCCGTAATTTCGCGCTGCTACAGACCAACATCACGCAGAACGACCTTGGCGACGTAATCACAACGGTCAACAGCGCTGCAGGCGAGAGCGAAGGAACGCTCGATTTTTTCCTCCACCCCGACAATCACGGCAAGAGCAGCGCGCTGCGCCAGAGCGACCGCGACATCGAGATCAAGGTGCCGGTCAAGCCGGTCACGACCATGCTCGCCGACGTCGGCGTTGCAACCGAGGAAATCGGCCTGATCTGGATGGATATCGAGGGCTATGAGCCCGTCGCCGCCCGCTCGATGCAGCCGTTGCTCGAACGGCGCACGCCATTCTACATGGAGTGCTCGCCGGTGTTTTACGGGGCCTCAGGCTCACGGGATTTCGTCGCGCATCTCGCACGCTATTACGAAAACTGCATCGTCTTCCTGGAAGACGGCCCGGTGGAGATGAAGGTCACCGCCATGCCCGTGGAGCAGGACCAGTTCGATGTCCTGCTCCTGCCCTGACCGGTACCGGGATCAGCGCTTGCGATAGAAATAGGTTCGGCCCGGATCGGCATCCGCCGGCAATGGCAGCGGCTCGAATTCCGGATGATCGAGCGGCAGGCCGCTGGCTGCGATGCCACCGGACACAAGTGCCGCCGCCATCGATTGCGGCAGCCAGGTCAGCGTCCTCGCGTCCTTTTCCGGATAGGCGGTACCGATATCGGCATGGGCAAAGGCAACGTTCTTGCCAGCGAATTGCTGGATGGTCTCGCGGATGTCGCCGAGAATGATGTTGTCGTCCGACGGCGTCGAATCGGGATGAGAGCCGACGGCCCGGTCGAACGCGATGATACGGTTGGTCGGGAAAAGCTCTCGGATATGATCATAGGTGCGGCCGTTGCCGAGGCCGATTTCGAGGATGACGCCGTCCGGCGCGATCATGCCCTCTTCCTTGATATGATTGAGCACCGCGCGCTGCGATTTCATGCGGGAAATAAAACCATCCAGTCGGCTCATAAAATTCCATCCATTCATCAAATTCATGCGGAGCGTTCCCGCTTAACACGATGCCACCGGCCGGGTCGACCGCGACGGCGGGAAATTTGCGGTAAACTCAACTCTGCGATGGCTATAAAAACCTCCGCTCACTTTGGCGTCAGGTCACGACCGAACTGCGTCGCCTGCGCCAATCGAATATGCTAGCGTCCCGGCATGAACCGCTTGTCGACCGAAACATTTTTCAAAGCTCTGCCCGTTTTCGTGGATTTCGAGGGCGTTGCCGACAGCAGCAATTACCGCCCCCTGCCTGCCGATTGGGCGCTCGCAACGGCAGATATCGTCGATTCGACCGGCGCAATCGAAGCCGGCCGCTACAAGGCGGTCAATATGGCCGGCGCGAGTGTCATCTCGGCGATCCTCAACGCGCTTGGCCAGAACGATCTGCCTTTCGTCTTCGGCGGCGACGGAGCGCTCGTCGCCGTACCGCCATCAGCCATCGGCAAGGCGCGGGAAGCGCTGGCCGCAGTGCAAAACTGGGTGGCGGAAGAATTGGAACTGACCATGCGCGCGGCTTTGGTGCCCGTCGCCGATATCCAGGCCGCCGGGCTGGAGGTTCGCGTCGCCCGGTTCCAGGCGAGCGCGGATATTTCCTATGCAATGTTTTCCGGCGGTGGCTCCAGCTGGGCAGAGGCCCGCATGAAGGAGGGACTGTTCAGCGTGCCGCCGGCACCTACGGGCACGAGGCCGGACCTCAAGGGCCTGTCCTGTCGCTGGAACCCGCTCCAGTCGCGCCATGGCGACATCGTCTCGATCATCGCGGTGCCAACTAACGGAACCGGCGGACCGGCTTTCCAGCAACTGATATCCGACATCGTGGCGCTCGCCGCCGGCGAGGAACGTGGCGGCCATCCGGTCGCGCCCGAAGGCCCGCAATTGGGCCTGTCTACTTCGGGCCTCGCTGCCGAGGCCAAAGCCGCTGCGCCGAAAGGAAAGCGGCTCCGGCAAAAGGCCTTTATTCTCGGGCAATATCTGTTGACGGTCTCGCTGTTCCGGCTGGGCCTGAAACTCGGGCGCTTCGACGCGAAGGAATACCGGCGAAATGTTGCCAGCAACTCGGACTTCCGCAAGTTCGACGACGGATTGAAGATGACGATCGACGTCGATGCCGAACGGCTGGCGAAGATCGAGGCCCGTCTGGAAGAAGCGACCAGGGCTGGCATCTGCCGCTACGGCCTGCACCGGCAGGATTCGGCGCTGATGACCTGCATCGTGCCGACACCGCTCAGCCACGATCACATGCATTTCATCGATGGTGCCGCCGGCGGCTATGCAATGGCGGCAAGCCAGATGAAGAAGCGCTTCGCGGCGGCCGCTACGCCTTGAGGATCGTGCCGCCCTCGATATTGCGGCGGGAAAAGGCGTTGCGCGTATCGATGATCAGCGGAGCAAAACGGGCTAGCGCCTCATAATCGATCGCATCGTGATCGGTAGCGATCAAGACGGCATCAAAGCTCTTCACCGACTCTTCGTCCAGCGGCACCGACTGCCGGCCTTTCAGCGCCATATATTCCCGCGTTTTTGGAATTTCCGCCACATGCGGGTCATGGTAAGAAGCGCTGCCGCCGCGTTCCTCGATCAGTTCAATGAGTTTCAATGAAGGGCTCTCGCGGATGTCGGGCACGTTCTTCTTGTAGGCAAGACCAATCACCAGCACCCGCGACCGGCTGAGCGCCTTGCCGAGATGGATATCCAGCGCTTCCGCCAACCGGCCGACGACATGGCGCGGCATGGCGGAATTGATCTCGCCTGCCAGCTCGATAAAGCGGGTCGGAAGCTCGTATTCCCGCGATTTCCAGGTCAGGTAGAACGGATCGATGGGGATGCAGTGACCGCCAAGCCCCGGCCCCGGGTAAAACGGCATATAGCCGAACGGCTTGGTTTTTGCGGCGTCGATTACCTCCCATACATCGATCCCCATCGCCTCGTAAACGACCTTCAACTCGTTGACGAGCGCGATGTTGACAGCACGGAAGATGTTTTCGGTCAGCTTGACCGCCTCGGCGGTGGCAGGCGACGAGACAGGAACGACAGTCTGCACGACCGCTCCATAGAAAGCCGTCACGAGCGCGGAGGCCGCCTCGCCAGCACCGGCGACAACCTTCGGAATGCTCGACGTGTGGAAATCACGATTGCCGGGATCCTCTCGCTCGGGCGAAAATCCGAGGAAGAAATCCTGCGCCGATTTCAGCCCCGTCCGCTCCAGGATCGGCCGCACGACCTCGTCCGTCGTACCGGGATAGGTCGTTGATTCCAGAACCACAAGTTGGCCGGGTTTCAGCGTCTCGGCGATGCGCTCGCAGGTCCGGGTGATGAATGAGAGGTCAGGATCGCGATGCTTGGTCAATGGCGTCGGCACGCAGATGACGATGATGTCGCAATCAGCAAGTCCTGAAAAATCGGTCGTTGCCCCAAAGCGTCCCGCACCCGTCTCCGCCGACAGAACATCGTCCGGCACCGCCTCGATATAGGAGCGTCCGGCATCGATGGCGACGATCTTCTGCGGATCAATATCGAAGCCGGTGGCTGAAAAGCCGGCGCGAGCCACTGTGATCGCCAGCGGCAGACCGACATAACCGAGCCCGATGACGGCGACCCGGGCCTGACGGGTTTCGATCTTCGAAAGAAGAGTATCGCTCAAGGAGGAGTGGACGTTCAACAGACTGTTCCCGATTGATCGTGATGCGCGGACGCCGCTTGGCGGATGCCGGTCAGTTGAGGATAAATTCATCCGGTGTCAAGAACCGCCGTCGCCGGGTCCATCGCCAAAGATTGTGAGGGCCATCACATTTTTTATGGTCTTCAATCTGGTTTTGACGACATCACCACTTATATGCCTGAAGGCAGCTCCGTTGGGAAAGCGACAGGGACACGATGAACATCCACAAGGCGAATGTTTCCACTCACCTGCTCGACCGCGTATCCAACTGGCTGCAGCAGGCTGCGTTGAATGGAGAAAATCTCCAGAATGTCGTGACGGGCTTTTGCGAACGGCTGGCGGCATCGGGATTGCCGCTCAACCGCGTCCACCTTAGCTTTTCCATGCTTCATCCGCTCTATGACGCGCTGGGATTTACCTGGTTGCGTGGCCAGGGCGTGACAGTTGAGGGATATCGCGCCGACCCGAACGACGATCAACCGGACCGTTTCCTTAGAAGCCCCTATTACTATCTGCTCAGTAACAATCTCGAGCACCTGCGCCGCCATATCGATCCGGCTTTGCCATCCGAATTTCCGATTTTCGATGAATTGAAGGAGATGGGCTGCACGGACTATATCGCCTTCGTCCAGTCCTTCGGCGAAACCTCCGGCCAGGGCATGATCGGTTCCTGGTCCACCGATGCGCAGGGCGGTTTCAGCGACCCCGTCATCGAAGCCTTGCTCCGCATCCAGAACAACCTGGCCGTGGCGGCGAAGATGGCGGTGCTCGGCAAGCTCGCCGACAACATGCTGACCACCTATCTTGGCGAAAACGCCGGCAAGCGCGTGCTGTCCGGCCAGACGCGGCGCGGCGATGGCGAAACGATCCGCGCTGCCCTGGTCATGGCAGATATGCGCCAGTCCACCGTACTCGCGGAAAAGGAAGGCCGGCAGGTTTACATCGATACGCTGAACGAATTCTTCGACGCCATCGCCACGCCGTTCAGCCGCAACGGTGGAGAAATCCTGAGCTTCGTCGGCGACGGTTTTCTCGCCGTCTATCCCTGTGGACGTCACCGCGAACCCTCGCAGGTTGCGGCGCTGGCAGCGATGGCGGCAACTCGGCAGGCATCGGCCCGCATGTCAGAACTCAATAGCGGTCGCCGGAAACAGAACCTCCCCGATGTTCGCTATGGTATCGGCCTTCATGTCGGCAATGTCATGTTCGGCAATGTCGGCCTCAATGATCGGCTGACCTTCTCCGCCTTCGGCGCGGCCGTCAACGAGGTGGAACGGCTACAGGGGCTGACCAAGAAATACGCCCAGCCGATCGTCGCCAGCCAGGCCTTCGCCACCTATTGCGGTGGCGATTGGCAGACGCTCGGCGAGGAGAAACTGCGTGGCGTGCGCCAGAAGGTGACGGTGCTGCTTCCAGGAGAGGATAACATGAAACTTGACAGCGCCGAAGCGGTCCAGAGCCGGTCTCTCGAGACGCGCTCGGAGGCAGAACAGGTTATGCTTCTGTACAGAAACAGTCGAAAACCACAACCACGAGATCTCATCTGGAACAAGCTGTTGCAGTAGGAGATGTAGCGAATGACGGGCGGGAGAGCCATCTTGCCCTGACGGGATTCCGATAACTCCGATCCCGTTCGAATGATTAAAGTTTCTTGTGCCCGGCGCGCAACGCGGCCGGGGCTATATCCGTGCGAACTTTACCAGCCTTGGGTCATGGACAGGCCAATTTCGGTGGGATAGTCTTCCCCTGATGGAGCCGGGACTGCAGCCCGGAGATGTGTTCTGCCGACTTGCCGGCAGCGCTGGGACAAGGAAGCTGGTGGCATGAATTCAGGCGCAGACCTGTTGAGGATCGAGGATCTGAGCATCTCATTCGCGATGCTTGGCGGACACCTCGATGCTGTTCGCCAAGCCAGCCTGCGCGTTCTGCCGGGCAAGGTCACAGCGCTGGTGGGAGAATCCGGGTCCGGCAAATCGGTCATCAGCCAGGCAGTCATGGGCATCCTGCCGAAGACGGCAAGCTGTACCGGTCGCATCCTCTTCTGCGACCCCGCCACGGGACAGGGACCAGCGGACCTTCTGCAGATGCCGCGTGACGGACGCGAAATCCGAAACCTCCGCGGCAACCGCATCGGCAAGATCTTTCAGGAGCCGATGACCTCGCTTTCGCCGCTCCACACGATCGGCAACCAGATCAGCGAATCCCTCAAGATTCACACCGAAATGCCGGCGCGCGACCGGCGCGCGCGCACCGAGGAAATGCTGGCCATGGTCGGTTTTTCCAAGCCGTCCCGCGCCTATGACATGTATCCGTTCGAACTGTCGGGCGGCATGCGCCAGCGCGCCATGATCGCCATGGCCCTGATCTGCAATCCGTCGCTGCTGATTGCCGACGAGCCGACCACCGCGCTCGACGTGACGATCCAGGCCCAAATCCTGCAATTGCTGCGCGATTTGCAGACGAAGCTCAACATGGCCATGCTGCTGATCACCCACGATCTCGGCGTCGTCGCCAATGTCGCCGATGAAGTGGTGGTCATTTACCATGGCGAGATTATGGAAGCCGGACCGGTGGAAACGATCTTCCGCAATCCGTCGCATCCCTATCTCAAGGGCCTGATGGCTGCCGTTCCGCATTTTGACATGAAGCCTGGCGAACGCCTGAAGGCGCTGCGCGAGGTTCCCGTCAACACGAGCAGCCTGCTCGGGAAAAACACCGTAGCCGCCACCGACAACAGCCCGAAACCGGATGTCCTGCTGTCGGTCCGCGACGTGAGCAAGACCTTCAGCACGCGCAAGTCGAGTTGGTTCACCAAGGACATCGCCAACGCCACCCGCGCTGTCGACAGCGTCAGCTTCGACATCATGCGCGGCGAATGCCTGGGGCTGGTCGGCGAAAGTGGCTGCGGCAAGACCACCTTGAGCAAGATCCTGATGCGCGCCGTAACACCCGATCAAGGTGCTGTGCTGTTGAACAGCAGCGACGGCCCGATCGACGTGTTGAAGGCAGAAGGCGCCGGGCTGCAGACCCTGCGCACCAAGGTGCAGATGGTCTTCCAGGATCCGGTCTCCTCGCTGTCGCCGCGCATGACCGTTCAGAACATCCTCAGCGAACCGCTGGAAATCCACGGACGCGGCAACGGAAAAACGCGCCTGGAAACGGTGAAGGCACTGCTGAAGGCAATCGGCCTGCACGAGCGTCACCTCAATCGCTATCCCCACAGCTTTTCCGGCGGCCAGCGTCAGCGCATCGGCATCGCACGCGCCCTCGCGCTCGGGCCTGACCTTTTGATCTGCGACGAGCCTGTGTCAGCACTCGACGTGTCCGTCCAGGCGCAAATTCTCAATCTGCTGAAGGACTTGCAGAAAGAGCTGGGGCTGACATTCCTTTTCATTTCGCACAACCTCGCCGTCGTCGATTACATGGCGGATCGGATCGCGGTAATGTGCGGCGGCAAAATTGTCGAGATTGCTCCACGCGAAGTCCTGATGCGGGCGCCGGTCCATCCCTATACCAAATCGCTGCTGGCGGCGGTCCCCTTCCCCGACCTCGATCGTCCCCTAGATTTCAGCGTATTGAACCCGAGCGGCGCCGCAGACACGCGCAGCTGGGGCAAGCAATTCTCCAACGAGGGCGAGGAAGACGCCCTGTCGACCGCCGACCTCGGTGGCGGCCATCTCGTTCTGGCCCGGCGAAACGCCGATATAAGGGAGTTGAGACCGTGATTACACGCCGTACGACCCTTGGATTGCTCGCTTCTACCTTGATGCCCGGCCTCGCGCGAGCGACGGATCCGGCAACCGGCCAGCCGGCCGCGGCGGCTGTTCCGGCCGATGCCACCAACCGCCTGCCGTCCACCCCTCGCCTCGTCAACCTCGCGTCCATGGGACGTGAGCCCGGCAAACCGGGCGGCACCGTGCGCATGCTGATCGGCAGCCAGAAAGACATCCGGCTGATGACGCTCAACGGCTATGCGCGGCTCGTCGGTTACGACCAGAAACTGCAGCTGCAGGCAGACATCCTCGAAAGCTTCGAGGTCCAGGAAGGCAGGATTTTCACCTTCAAGATCAGGCCGAACCATCGCTGGTCGGACGGCAGTCCGCTGACATCGAAGGATTTCGAATATTGCTGGAACGACGTCGTTCTCAACAAAAAGCTGCGCAAGGGCGGCCTGCCGACCTATTTCCTTGCTGATGGAAATCCCCCGAAATTCGAAGTGATCGACGACCTCACTGTCCGTTACACCTGGGAGGCGCCGAACCCCAACTTCCTGCCCAATCTGGCCGCCCCCCTCGCTGCGACGATCGTGTTGCCCGCAGCCTATATGAAGCAGTTCCATGCTGACTATCAGGACGAGGCGACGCTTGAAAAACTGATGAAGAAGTACAAGGTCAAGAAGTGGGCCGATCTTCACATCAAGATGTCGCGCAGCTATCGGCCGGAAAACCCGGATCTGCCGACGCTGGATCCCTGGCGCAATACGACGGCACCGCCGGCCGAACAATTCGTTTTCGTCCGCAACGACTATTTCCATCGCGTCGACGAAAACGGAACCCAGCTGCCCTATATCGACAGCTTCGTTCTGAACGTCAGTTCCTCGGAAATCATTGCCGCCAAAAGCGGCTCCGGTGAAGCCGACCTGCAGTCGACCGGCATCGACTTCATCGACTACAGCTTCCTCAAGGATTCGGAGAACCGGTATCCGGTCAAGGTCAACCTGTGGAAGCGCACGCAGGGCTCCCGCGTCAATCTTCTTCCGAACCTCAATTGCGCAGACGAGGCCTGGCGCAAGCTGTTCAAGGACGTGCGTTTCCGCCGCGCCCTGTCATTGGCCATCGACAGGCATGAAATCAACATGGTCGCTTTCTACGGCCTTGCGACGGAAGCCGCAGACTCCGTTCTGCCGGATAGTCCGCTCTACAAGGAAGAGAATGCCAAGGCCTGGGCCGCACACGATCCCGACCAGGCCAATGCCCTGCTCGACGAGATCGGCTTGACCGAACGCGACGGCGACGGCATGCGTCTGCTGCCGGACGGCCGCATCGCCCAGATCGTGGTCGAGACGGCAGGCGAAAGCACACTGGAAACCGACGTGCTGGAACTGGTCACCGACCACTGGTCGAAGATCGGCATCAAGCTGTTCATCAAGACCTCGCAACGTGACGTTTTCCGCAGCCGCGCGATGGGTGGCGAGATCATGGTGTCGATGTATTCCGGCATGGAAAACGGCGTTCCGACCGCCGACATGAATCCGGGCCAGCTCGCCCCCACCTCCGACGACCAGTTGCAATGGGCGGTTTGGGGCCTGCACTATCTTTCCGCAGAAACCAAGGGGGAAGCCCCCGACATGCCGGAGGTTCAGCAGTTGCTCAGCCTCCTGCGTGACTGGAACCACGCTGCAGACCTTGGCGAAAAGAGCCGGATCTGGTCCGAGATGCTGGATATCTACGCGCAGCAGGTGTTCTCCATCGGCATCGTGAATGCGGCTTTGCAGCCGGTGCTGCAGTCCGCGCGCCTGCGCAACATCCCCGAAAAGGGACTCTACGGGTTTGACCCGACCTGTTATCTCGGCGTCTACATGCCGGATACCTTCTGGTACAGCGGTGAGGTAAGCTGAGCATGCTGCGATATATTCTCTGGCGCGTCGCGGCGATGATCCCGACGCTGCTGATCATTTCCGCCCTGGTTTTCACGATCATCGAACTGCCACCGGGCGACTATTTCGAAAGCTACATTTCCGAGCTTCGCGCCGCTGGCGAAGATGTCGACATGGCGGAGATCGAGGAGCTTCGCGCGCAGTACGGCTTCGATCAGCCGCCGGTGATGCGATATTTCCACTGGGTCGCCGGGCTGGTTCAGGGCGATTACGGCTATTCCTTCGAATACCAGCTGCCGGTCAACGATGTCGTCGGAGATCGCCTCTGGCTGACCGTGCTGGTTTCCTTCGTCACCATCATGTTTACCTGGCTGATCGCCTTCCCGATCGGCATCTACTCAGCCACGCACCAGTACAGCTGGGGTGACTACGGACTGACCTTTCTCGGGCTCGTCGGCATCGCCATCCCGAATTTCATGTTCGCGCTTATCCTCATGTATTTCGCCAATATCTGGTTCGGCACATCCATCGGCCACCTGATGGACCAGAAATATCTCGGCGAATCCATGAGTTGGGACAAGTTCAAGTCGATCCTGGAGCATTTGTGGATACCGGTCGTGATCATCGGTACGGCGGGTACGGCAGGCATGATCCGCCGCCTGCGCGCCAACCTGCTCGACGAACTCCAGAAACAATATGTCGTCACGGCCCGCGCCAAGGGACTGCACCCGTTTCGTGCGCTGGTCAAATATCCGCTGCGCATGGCGCTCAACTTCTTCATTTCGGATATCGGATCGATCCTGCCTGCCATCATCTCCGGCGCCGAAATCACCGCGATCGTGCTGTCCCTGGAAACGACCGGACCGATGCTTATAAAAGCGTTGCAAAGTCAGGATATGTATCTTGCCGGCTCGTTCCTGATGTTCCTGGCGTTCCTCACCGTGATCGGGGTGCTGATATCGGATATCGCGCTCGCGTTTCTCGACCCGCGTATCAGACTGCAAGGCGGTAGCACCAAGTGACGGCATCCCTTCCCGAATCCGGCGCACCGCTCGCGCACTACGTTTCCTCCGCTCCCTTCGACCCGCATTCCGTAGACGCTGTCACGGAGGAACAGGCGCGTGTCTACCAGGCGTCGCAGTTGCGGCTGATGTGGTGGAAATTCAAGAAGCACAGGATCGCGCTTTTCTCCCTGTACTTCCTCGCGTTCTTCTACGCGATCATTGCCATCGTCGAGTTTCTGGCGCCCTATAACCTGCACACACGCAACGTCGATTACATCCATTCGCCGCCGCAGCGCGTCCATTTCTTCCACGAAGGAAGTTTTGTCGGCCCGTTCGTCTACGGCCGGACGATGACGCTGGACATGAACACCTTGCGGCGAATCTATACCGATGACGTCAAGAAGGTGGAGCCGATCCGCTTCTTCTGCCGCGGCGATGGATACCGGTTCTGGGGACTGGTCGAGAGCAACATCCACCTCGCCTGCCCGGCCGAGGGTGGGGAACTCTTCCTTCTCGGCAGCGACCGTCTCGGCCGCGACGTACTGTCGCGCATTCTCTACGGCGCACGCATATCACTGACCATCGGCCTGCTCGGCATCACCATGAGCTTCGTGCTCGGGATCACCATCGGTGGTTTGGCAGGATACAAGGGCGGCGTCTTCGATCTGATCGTCCAGCGCATCATCGAGGTCTTGCAATCCATCCCGAGCATCCCTTTATGGATGGCACTTGCGGCAATCATGCCGGTGACCTGGAGCCCGATATTCATCTATCTCGGCATTACCGCAATTCTCGGCCTGATCGACTGGACGGGGCTTGCACGCGCCGTACGCTCGAAACTGCTGGCGTTGCGCGAAGAAGACTATGTGCTTGCAGCCCAACTGATGGGCGCGGGCACAAGCCGCATCATCGGCCGTCATCTCGTGCCGGGCTTCATGTCGCACCTGATCGCCACGGCAACCATGTCCATTCCCGGCATGATCCTTGGCGAGACGGCGCTGAGCTTCCTTGGCCTCGGCCTGCGCCCGCCAATCACCAGCTGGGGCATCCTGCTGACGGAGGCCCGCAGCGTGAGCGTTATTGCCTTTTATCCCTGGCTGTTGTTTCCAACCATTCCGGTCATCCTAGTGATTCTCGCGTTCAACTTCCTGGGCGACGGTCTCCGTGATGCTGCCGACCCGTACAAGTGAAGTGGATACTGAAATGCTAAGGACACTCCGCAAGGAGTTCGGCTGCGCCAAGGGAGACAAGAGGCTCCGCTCATGACGCGCCGGATCGAGGATGCCCGCATCCTGATGTACAGCCACGATACGTTCGGGCTTGGTCACCTCAGACGATGCCGCACGATCGCGCATTCTCTCGTCGAGGACTATCGCGGCGTCAACATCCTGATCATTTCGGGAGCGACGATCGCGGGAGCCTTCGACTACCGGGCGCGCGTCGACTTCGTGAAAATCCCCAGTGTGATCAAGTTGCGCAACGGCGAATACACCTCGATGGATAGGCATATCGACCTGCACGAGACGCTGAAGATGCGCAAGTCAATCATCCGGCACACGGCAGAGACATTCCAGCCAGACATTTTCATCGTCGATAAGGAGCCGATGGGCCTGCACGGCGAGGTCGAGGAAACGCTTGCCTATCTGAAAAAGCAGGGAACGACGCTGGTGCTCGGCCTGCGCGAGGTCATGGATGCGCCGCACCTTCTCGAAGCCGAGTGGAAGCGCAACGACGTCATGCGCAAGATCGGCCAGTTTTACGACAGTGTCTGGGTGTACGGACCGCCGGATTTCTACGATCCACTGATTGGCCTCGACGTGCCGCAGATCGTGCGTTCCAAGATGGATTTCGTCGGCTTCCTGCAGAGAAGCGTGTCCCAGGACATCAAGGAGCCCGAGCACAAACCGAAGGGCGACTATATCCTGGTTACCACCGGTGGTGGCGGCGACGGCTCCGATCTGGTGCATGATGTGATCGACGCCTATCAGGAAGACGCAACCCTCACCCACAAGGCGCTGGTCGTTCTTGGTCCCTACATGCCGGCCAAGCAGCGTCAGAAACTGATCATGAAATGCGCCAAGATCCCCTATATCGAGGTGATCGAATTCGACAACCGTATGGAAGAACTGATCGCCGGCGCCACCGCCGTCGTTGCTATGGGCGGTTACAACACCTATTGCGAAATCCTGTCCTTCGACAAGCCGGCCCTGATCGTGCCGCGCGTGGCGCCGCGCGAGGAACAGTTGATCCGTGCCAGCCGTGCCGCAGAACTCGGGCTGATCGACATGCTCCGGCCGGAAGAAGCCGCCGATCCCATGCGTTTCGCCGCCGCCCTCAAAGCCCTGCCAGATCGCGAACCGCCGTCAAAGAGTGCCTCCGGCATGACGCTTGAGGGTCTGGCGAACATCTCGCAGATCGTCGGCGAATGGCTGGGCCGTCGCGATCACGAGCACCTGACCGTCGTGAAGGGGTAAGCCCGCGTTGACGCAACACCGCAAGATCATCGTGGTGCTGAAGGGATATCCGCGCCTGTCGGAAACCTTCATCGCCCAGGAACTGCTGGGATTGGAACGGGCCGGCTTCGAACTCTCGCTGGTGGCGCTGCGCCGCCCGACCGACAAGAAACGTCATCCCGTTCACGACGAAATCCGCGCGCCGGTGCATTACCTGCCGGAATACTTGCATGACGAACCCATGCGTGTTCTGGGCGCGCTTGCCAGATGCCTGCCGAAACCGGGCTTCTGGCGCGCTCTGCCGGCACTTGTATCCGATTTCTGGCGTGACCGGACCCGCAACCGCATCCGCCGCTTCGGCCAGGCCATGGTCCTTTGCGCGGAATGGCCTGATGGCGGCGAATGGCTGCACGCGCATTTCATCCACACGCCGGCATCGGTCGCCCGTTATGCCAGCATCATCAGCGGCACGCCGTGGACCTGCTCGGCCCATGCAAAAGACATCTGGACCTCGCCGGATTGGGAGCTGAAAGGCAAGCTTGCCAGTACGCGGTGGACGGTCACCTGCACGCAGACCGGGTTCGAGCATCTGCGTCACCTCTCCGGCAACAAGCCGCATGTGCATCTGAGCTATCACGGCCTCGACCTCACCCGCTTTGGCGCATTCGATGGCGAACGCCCACCCGTTGACGGGTCACGATCGGAGGCGCCGGTGACGATCGTCAGTGTTGGCCGCGCTGTCGAGAAGAAGGGCTTCGATATCGTCCTGCGCGCCCTCAGCCTGCTGCCGACGGACCTTCACTGGCAGTTCGAGCATATCGGCGGCGGCGAGCAATTGGCGAAGCTGCAGGCACTGGCGAGAGAGCTGGGCATTGCTGCAAAAGTCACCTGGCACGGATCGATGTCGCAGCAGGAGGTGCTTGAGCGATATCGCAGTGCCGACATTTTCGCGCTCGCC
The DNA here is from genome assembly GCF_001425605.1 of Rhizobium sp. Leaf453. Taxonomy (GTDB): domain Bacteria; phylum Pseudomonadota; class Alphaproteobacteria; order Rhizobiales; family Rhizobiaceae; genus Pararhizobium. The sequence continues at coordinate 155,491 of NZ_LMRG01000031.1, forward strand.
TGCCGGATTACCGCCGACGGCGATCGGGATGGATTACCGAACGTTCTCGTCGAAGCCTCCAGCCAGAAACTGGTCTGCGTCTCGACCAACATTTCCGGTGTCCCGGAACTGCTTGTCGATGGCGAAAATGGTTGCGTCGTGCCGCCGGAAGATCCGCAGGCCTTTGCCGCAGCCTTGGAACGGCTTATCCGGGACCCCACCCTGCGTGCCCGGTTGGGGCATGCGGCGGAACACAAGGTGCGCCGCGAATTTGACCATCAAACCAGCATCCGGCAGCTGAAACAGCTGTTCGAATCTGAATGGCAGACCATCCCATGACCACTGCGACGCCAAAACGTGTCTTCTTCTATGTCCAGCACCTGCTTGGCATCGGCCATCTCGCCCGCGCCAGCCGCATTGCCCAGGCGCTCGCAGAAAATGACTTCGATGTCACCGTGGTCACAGGCGGCACGCCGGTTACAGGCTTTCCTGGTCCGAAGATCCGTCACATTGCCCTTCCGGCGATCACATCAGGAGACGCTGGGTTTTCCGGGCTGGTCGATATCGATGGCAATCCCGTCGATGACACATTCAAGGATAATCGCCGCGACCTGATGCTGTCGGCCTTCCGCGAAAGCAAGCCCGATATCGTCATCATCGAAGCCTTTCCGTTCGGCCGCCGTCAGGTCCGCTTCGAACTCCTCCCGCTTCTCGAAGAAATTGCTTTAAAGCAGCCCAAACCGCTGGTCGTCACCTCGCTACGCGACATCCTGCAGGAACGCTCCAAGCCCGGCCGTGACGAGGAGACGGTGGCAACGATCAAACAGTATTTCGATCGCGTGCTGGTGCATGGCGATCCGGCCTTTGCCCGGCTGGAAGACACATTTCCCCTCGCCGCCGAGATCGCCGACAAGATCGTCTATACAGGGCTGGTCGCGGCACCGCCGCCCGCCAGACCCGAAGAGCAGTTCGACATCATCGTTTCCGCCGGTGGCGGCGCTGTCGGAAATGCCCTGATCCGGGCAGCGCTCGAAGCTTCAAAAACAATTGGCGGTAAGTTCGCCTGGGCACTGATCACCGGCCCCAACCTGCCGCAGTCGGATTTCGATGCGATCTCGGCCGATACACCGGCGCATGTCAGTGTCTTTCGGTTCCGGCCAGATTTCGCCAGCCTGCTCGCCGGAGCAAAACTCTCCGTATCACAAGCTGGCTACAACACGGTCTGCGATATCCTGCGTGCCGGATGCCATGCGCTGCTGATCCCGTTCATCGCCGGTGGCGAAACCGAACAGACTGTCCGCGCGGAGCGGTTGGCCAAGCTCGGACTGGCCCATGTCCTGACCGAAGACGATCTGTCGCCGGAAAACATGACGGTCGCTATTCGCGCCGCGCTCGCCGCCACCGCCAAACCACCCCACAGCCTCGACCTCGAAGGCGCCGGTCACACTGCCGAAATCCTGCGAGGCCTCGTCTGACCCCGCTGCTCAGACCGTTCCGATCACCATGAACCGGGTGTACTTTTTCATCGCCAGCGACCCGGCAAACGCCACATGGGCGAGCGACGTCTGCTCCAGGAATGCTTCCAGCGACGGCACGCAATTGATGTGGGTCGGCTCGCTGAAATAGTCGTTTGACTGCAGCATGACCTTCGTGCCGCGCGGCAGGAGAGCCAGCCAGGCCGGCAGGTCGGCGATATGCTCGCAACTGGTGTTGATCACCAGATCAGCACCGAGCGTCGCATAATCCAGCGCATACATGTCCTTCGTCACAGCCTTGAACCGGTCGCCGGCCTTGGCATTCAGCGTTTCCGCGATAACGCCAACCTCCGGATCGATGTCGAAGCTCTCGACCAGACCGATATCGAAGCGGCTGTCGTCGAAAAACATCCCGGGCAGGACGCCATACCAGCCGCCGAGCAAAACGATGTGCTTAAATTTTCCGCCAAGGCTTTCAAACAGCTTGTCGCGCGCCCATATCTTGCTTCCAACCTGCTTATGATTGAAGGCCGTGCCAAGGTCCGCGTGCGGATATTTGGCCACGACTTTCGCAAGACCCTCGATCAGGGAGCTTCCCGTATAGGCGGAAAGACCGCGGATTATATCGAAGGCACTTTCGTGCCAATCTGTTGTGTTTGCTTCGTTTGTTCGGGTAGTTTTCATCATGCGCGTGTTGTAGTCTGGACTTTTCTGGAGTGCAAGGAATGCTCGTCAACCTGAAGGATGCCAACTCCGTTTCGCCGCCCCTGGACGACGGGAAGGACATCCCGCACCTGTCAGGACTGGGCGCCAACATGCGGCAGGTTTTTGCGGCGCATTTCATGCGCGAGTGCCCGCATGTCCTCGAAATCGGCGGCCATATCCGGCCCATAACGCCCTATCTCACCCATCACCCGCTGTCCGTCACATCCGTCGATCCGAAGACGGAAGCCTATGAGGCGTCCGAATTGAACGGTCAGCCCTGCATCGTCAGGCACATTGCCGCCAAGTTCCAGCAGATCGACTACGACTATGCGCCCGGCAGTTACGGCCTCGTCCTGCTCGGCTACTCGCTGAAACCATTTGGCCGACGCGATCCGCTCGGCGACCTCTTGTTCTCGCTGATCGACAATGCCTGTACCGTCATTATCGAATATGCGCCTGAACTGGAACGGGCCGCATCGCAGGTACCGCACATCATCAGTCGTCCGTCCGTTTCGGTCAGGGGGCGTTTCGATCTGCACTTGCATGACCCCGAGATCGCCGGCACGCCCTATGCGGCCAGACGCTTCTATGTCCTCGACACCCGCAGCACGGCTGGTTGAATTCGCCCATGGAAAAAAGTATCGCCCGTTACATCTGGACTCACACCCGCGCGCAGCAGCTGTGGATTCTGCTCGTTGTCGCCGTGTCGATGATCCCTTACTTCCTGTCGTTCGATCTGCCCAAGCAGATCGTCAACGGCCCGATCCAAGGCCAGGGTTTCGACCAACCGGGCGCAACTCAGACCTTCATGAACATCAATTTCGATCTGCCATGGATCGGCAATGTCGCCCTGTTCGACGGGATCGAGCTGACGCGCATGCAGACGCTGTTCGCACTGAGCCTGGTCTTTCTGCTGCTGGTGATCATCAACGGGCTCTTCAAATTCTACATCAATACCTATAAGGGCCGGCTCGGCGAGCGACTGCTGCGGCGCATCCGTTTCGAACTCGTTGACCGCATCCTGCGCTTCCCGCCCAACCAGTTCAAACGCATGAAGGGCGCCGAAGTCTCCAGCATGGTCAAGGACGAGGTCGAGCCGCTCGGCGGCTTTACCGGGGATGCCTTCGTGCAGCCCGCCCTGCTTGGTGGGCAGGCCCTGACGGCTCTGTTCTTCATTTTCATGCAGAATGCCTGGCTTGGCCTGATCGCGGCCGTCATGGTGGGCGTCCAGGCGGTCATCATTCCGCGCATGCGCCGACGCCTGCTGATTCTCGGACGCGAACGCCAGATCACCGCTCGCGAACTCGCCGGTCGCGTCAGCGAAATCGTTGATGGCATCGGCACGATCCACGCCTATGACACGTCAAACTATGAGCGCGCCGACATCGCTTCACGCCTCGGCCTGATCTTCAAGATTCGTTACGATCTTTACCAGTGGAAATTCCTGGTCAAGTTCATCAACAACTTCCTCGCCCAGCTGACGCCGTTCCTGTTCTATTGCATCGGCGGTTACCTGGCGCTGCAGGGTCGTCTCGACATCGGTCAGCTGATCGCCGTCATCAGCGCCTACAAGGATCTTCCCGGTCCGCTGAAGGACCTAATCGACTGGGACCAGACCCGCCAGGACGTGCAGGTGAAATACGTGCAGGTCGTCGAACAGTTCAGCGTCGATCGCACCATCGATCCGGCCATCCAGACCATCGCCATCAAGAATGCCGGCGTACTGAAGCATCCGTTGGCTGCGGTCAACCTTTCGCTGGCCGACGACAGCGGCGCGAAGCTGCTGGAGCGTGTTTCCGTCCAGATCCATCCCGGCGAAACCGTCGCTATCGTCGGCAGCGCCGCGGGTGGCGGCGACGTGCTGGCGGAGGCCTTCGCACGTCTCGTCTGGCCTGAAAGCGGCAAGGTAACCGCTGGCGGTGACGACCTTCTGGAACTGCCGGAATCCGTAACCGGACGCGGCATTTCCTATGTTTCGGCCGATGCCTACTTCTTCTACGGCTCCTTGCGCGACAACCTGCTCTACGGCCTCAAGCATGCGCCGTTGAAGGATGCTGTCTATGAAGGCAGCCGCGCGACGCACCGCAAATGGCAGATCAACGAGGCGAAGCTCGCGGGCAATCCTCACCATGACGTCAACAGTGACTGGATCGACTACGAGGCAGCCAATGCGACGGGTGACAGCGATCTCTTTGCACCGGTTCTTTCGGTGCTGGATACCGTCCAGTTGTCGAAGGATATCCTTGATCTCGCGTTGCGCAGCACGGTTTCGCCGGAGGACCATCCTGGCCTCGCCGAAGGCATCGTCGAGATGCGCCACGCGCTGAAGGAGGAACTCGAAGATGCTGGACTCAGCAGCCTTGTCGTCTCCTTCGAACCCGGCGCCTACAACACCGAAGCGACCGTCGGTGAAAACCTGCTCTTCGGCACCGCAACTGGACCTTCTTTTGTCGGCAAGGCCATCGGCAAGAACGTCTATTTCCGCTCCGTCGTCGGCGGCAGCGGCCTTGACCACATCCTGTTCGACATGGGCTACAGCATCGCGGAAAACGCGGTCGAACTGTTCTCGGACCTGCCGCCGGATCATCCCTTCTTCCAGCAACTGACCTTCATGACGGCGGATGACATTCCGACCTATCAGTTGCTGCTGCAGAAATACAAGGGCAAGGGCTTCGATGTTGCATCCGAGGACGATCGCGGCGCCTTCATCCGGCTGGCCTTCCGCTATATCGAACCCCGCCATCGTTTCGGTCTGCTCACCGAGGAATTGATGGCCAAGATCGTCGATGTCCGCCGCCAGTTCCACGACGGGATGCCGGAAGACTTGCGCAACGAAATCGAGCGCTATGACCCCGATCGCTACAACGCGTCGGCAAGCCTGATGGATAATATCCTGTTTGGCCGCATCAGCCACAAGCATTCCGACGGCTCCAAGCGCATCCGCTCGATTGTCAGTTCCCTTCTGAACACGCTCGGCCTGCTGGAACAGGTGCTCGATATCGGCCTCGATTTCAATCTCGGCGCCGGCGGCAAGCGCCTGACCGCCGTGCAGCGGCAGAAGCTCAATCTGGCGCGTGCGCTGGTGCGCCGGTCGGACTACTACATCTTCAACCGGCCGTTGCCGGGCCTTGACCACCGCCTGCAGGACGAGATCGTTCGCGACGTGCTCAAGCTGGTGCGGCGTGATGGCCGCGATCCGGCGGTGATCTGGGTGCTTTCGAACACGGCGCTTTCAAGCCTGTTTGATCGCGTACTGGTCTTCGACAGGGGTATGCTTGTGGAAGACGGCACACATGCGGCTCTGGTCGAGAATAACGGTATCTTTAAAGAACTGGTATCATCATAATGTCAAAAGAGACGTCCATGTCCGCGGGACAGGCGGATATGGACGTCCTTCCGGACAATGCACGCGTGGGGAACACAGGCAGCTGAACCGGAAGACGGAAAATGGGGATGGGCTCGAACATGCTTCTGAAAGACGAAGTTCAAATGCTGCGGCGCGTGCCGCTCTTTTCGAATGTTGAACCGGGAAAGCTGAAGCTTCTCGCGTTTACCTCCGATCGTGTCAGCTACGATGTCGGCGAGGCTCTTTTCCATCAGGGAGACACCGGCGACGCGGCTTATGTCGTTCTGGATGGCAAAGCGGACATCCTGGTCGATACACCGAGCGGCCCGATCAAGATCGCCGAGGTCGAGAAGAACTCGATCGTTGGCGAAATTGCCATCCTTTGTGATGTGTCGCGTACCGCCACGGTCCAGACGACGACCGCAATGGAAGCCCTGCGCATTCGCAAGGACCACTTCCTCAAGCTCTTGACGGACTTCCCCGAGATCACCATCGAGATCATGCGCGTGCTGGCGGATCGCCTCAGCCATACGACCAGCGAACTCTCCGAAGCCCGCAGCCGGGCGCGCAAGGCGGATTAATAACGTCCTCGATTTGGAACGGCAGGCTCTAACGCGCTTGCCGACGCTCCCCCTGCGCTTCCGTTATCGCCGTTATGGCTCCTGTCTCACGGTCGATGCGGAAGTTTCCGGACGGCAGGCCGGAGGCATATTTGCTGTACATGCGGAAAATCAGGGCAAGTAATGCCTGAACGCACGCCGGGTCCGTCCAGTTGCCATTGGCGTAGAGACGCTCAATCGCACTGTATGCCGCAAGCCGCTCACGGCTGATCCAGTCGAAGGCCAGTTCGCTTCCCATCCGCACACGGTACCAGTCCGCCAAAAAATCGAGCGCCGACGCCCCGGTCAGAACCGCCGGCTCCAGCCGATATGTCCGCAGGTCGATCGTCTCGCGTGCCGCCATGGCAGTGGTCACGGCCTCGGACAGGGCCACCGGCTCCTCGATCAGCGCCAGTGCCGCAAGGCTCGCCAGATCAGCGCTGCGGAACAATTCCGCCAGATGCTTGGGCCATTCCCGTTTCAGATAGCGTCGGCCGACCAGATGGCCAATATGCTCGTAGATGAAACCGCCGTAATCGACGACATCGAGCATGCCACCTGCCTCCAGACGGGTCGGAACCACTTCCCGGTCATAGGCCCATTTCAGATCGGGATGCAGGGTCATCGCATCGATCCCGACGGTTTCGATATCGATCTCGCAATCATCGAATGCAATTACCTTGTAGGCACAGGGAAAGGCAACCAGAGACGGCATGGCGACATTGATCAGGAATTTGCCGTCTCGACCGTGGCGCGCCGTATCGTTGACATGGAGATGACCGCTGAAATGAATATCGATCCCGACATCAATCAGGGCCTCCGCCACGTCCGTATGAGGAATGCGTTCCACCATGCCGGTCTGGCCAAGCAAGGCGATCTCGTCATCGACGGTGGCGTCCAGCGGGTCGATGACCGGGTAGTGCGAAAAGGCGATGAGGTTCTTGCCGTCACGGCGGGCACGCGTCGCCACGTCTCTCATCCAATCGAGTACGAACCGCTTGTGGTGCAGCATGGCGTTCCAGCCGGCACTGGTCGAGTCCGTGAGATCGCCGGGGTCACCGGGCGCGACACCATCGACGGGAACGAAGACATTGGCATCGATCATCAGCAGCCAGACGCCCGGCAAGGGCTCGACGAGATAGGAGGCATCCATTAGCGTCCGCGTGGTCCGTCCGTCCGGTGAGCGGATGTCGTAGACCCGCGCAGCGTCGTTTCCATCACGGCCGAAAGGCGTCTCCCAATGGATATCGTCCGGGCGCGGATAGAAGCCGAAATCCGCCACCATCTCGAGACCATCAGGATATCCCTGACAATACATATGAGAACTACCGATCACCTCGCGCGCGCCACGGTCACGCACATGCGGATCGCTGCTGACGACACTGTAGCTGCCGTCTTCGTTGAGGAACCGCTTGGCGCGATGGCGGCCGGCCGCGCCGAAAATGTCGTGATTGCCGACAGTCGCATAAAATCGCATGCCGAACCGCACGGCATAATCGTCGAGCACTCGCTTGACGCCGCGGACAGTTTCCACCTGTCCGTCATCGGAATAATCGCCCAGCAACACGACATGGCGGATGCCACGCGCCGCGATATCGTCAAGCGCGAAATGGAGTGCGAAATAGCTCTCGTTGAACACGCGGGTCGAGCGCGCCGTATCGGCGAGCAACCGGAACGACAGCCGGCGATCCTCGCGCATGAGGCCGGGGAAGCCATAATCGGCATAGAGATCATGGAAATGCGCGTCTGCGATGACGGCAATGCGCGGAGATTGGGAAGGCGGCATGCTCTCGATGTTTTCCGTCAAAGGTTCAAACCGGATTCATTTGCCTTGGTCTCTCGCACAGATGGAAAGAAAAAGCGAATTGCCGTCTCGCTTAAGCCGGACAGTTTGGCTAACATGGCCGAAATGAGGCTTGGTTAATCAGGTCCAACAAAAAGACGACCTTAAGAATTGAATGGGACAGTTGCAGATGGACGGGGCACAGGCGGCTGGCCGTGACTGAGGCGAGAGAGTGAACGACAACGTGTTTCGTGTACGGCTCTGGGGAGTTCGAGGCAGCCTCCCCGTTTCCGGGGTCGAATTTCAGCATTATGGCGGCAACACCATCTGCATCGAGATGCAATGCGGGCCTCACACGCTATTGTTCGATGCCGGCTCCGGGCTGATGCCCGCTGGCCAGGCTCTCAAGGCCGACGGCGTTTCCGACTTCAATCTCTTCTTCACCCACTGCCACTACGACCATATCGTCGGCCTGCCCTATCTGCCGGCTTTGTTCGATCCCATGGCTTCGGTCACCATCTGGTCGGGGCATCTGGCCGGGCGCATGTCCACCCGCCAGATGATCGGCGAATTCATGCGGCCACCCTGGTTTCCGGTCGAGCCGGATATCTGCCGTGCCTCCATCAACTGTCGCGATTTCCGTTCTGGTGATGTGCTTGTTCCCCATGACAACGTTGCGATCCGAACCGGCAGCCTCAACCATCCAGGCGGCGCTATCGGCTATCGCGTCGAATGGGGCGGCCGCGCCGTTGCGTTGGTCACCGATACCGAACATCGGCCCGGCATTCTCGATCCCGCCGTGCTCGACCTGATCGAAGGCACTGATCTTTTCCTCTACGACTGCATGTATACGGACGACGAGATGCATCGGCATGTCGGCTACGGCCATTCCTCCTGGCAGCAGGGCATTCGTCTTGCCAAGGCGGCCAATGCCAAGCAGGTTGCCTTTATCCATCACTCACCACTACGCACCGACAGCGAACTGGATGCAATCCAGCGGCTGGCCGAGCGCGAGTTTGCAGGCGCCTTCACAGCGCGCGACGGTCAGGTGATCGACGTCTGAATCGCATCCGCACCGGATATCCAGCGGGCGGCAGGGTGGCTTGCGGTCGCCTTGAACAAAGCGGTCAGGAAATCACGCACGGCCTGGTCATGCACCAGATGATGGGTCAAGACGCCCGTCACGCCGCCACGATCGAAGGTGTGCTGAAGGCGTGCGACGATCTCGCTGGCAAGCTCCAGGGGATCGCGCCCTCCCCGAGTGCCGTGCCAATCCATCACATCCACATGTGAATTGATCATGCCAAGCGCCGCTGGCTTCTCAGGGCCGTAGACCGAGAGCGCCTTGAAGCCGAGCCCTGGCAGATCCGGCAAGAGGGTCCTGTCGATCCGGTTCCACGGGGGCACCAGCATCGGAATGAAACGCCCCTGATGCAGTCCCGCCAGCTTTTCAAAACCGGCACCGAGTTCGGCCAGCACATCCGCCAACGGCCGATGACGTCCGAGTTCCTGCTTCTTCTCGTCGGAACCGGCGTAATTCCGATGTGACCAGCCATGAACCGCGACGGAAACCAACCGTTCCCGGTCCAGCCGTTGCACCAACGGGTCTCCGGTATGGACCGGAATGACGGCCAGCGTCGCCGGCACGGAAAACGCACCAGCAATCTCCAGAAAATCATCGAGCGCGGCCGTCGGCTCGACCGCATCGTCATCCCGCAGCCAGAAGCGGGCTGTTTTGCCCGTTTCTTGCCACCGGTCCAATTCCTCGCCGATCAGTCTGTCGAACGCTGTCATAACTTTATCCGTTTCGCATATTGATCGAGGATCTCCGCAAGCCGTACCGCCGCCCGTTCAATCGAGCGTTCATCAGCCACAAAAGCCCGTGCCCCCGAAGCCAGCCGCGAGCGTAGGTCGGCATCGGTCAGTAGCCGCTCGATGGCCTGCGCATACGCGTCGATATCGTCCGGCGGCGTCAACAAACCCGTTCGATCATCGACGACCACGGACGGCACGCCGGCCACCGCCTGCGCCACGACCGGCAGCCCCGCCGCCTGCGCCTCCAGATAGGCAAGACCGAAAGCTTCGCCACATCCGGGCCAGAGATAGACTGATGATGCCGACAGCAGATCGGCAATCTCTTCCGCCGCCTTTTCACCGTGCCAGACGATGCGATCCGGCTCGAAACGCGAAAACAGCGGGCACACATCGGCGGCCTGTGGACCATCGCCGACGATTGACAATGTCCATGGCAGATGCGTCAGCCGTGCCAGCGCCTCTGCCAGCATGCCATAACTCAGCATCTTGTCGCCGGGCCGCATCATGGCGACCGTGATCAATCGCCCAGCCTCGGGCCGGGGTTGCCGTTCCAGCATTAATGCCGGGTCGAGGAAGGGCGGAAGCAACGTCATCCGGGCATCAGGAGCGGCAGCGGCAAGCCCGTCGCGGTCCCGCTCGGTGAGGCAGATATTGACATCCGCCAACCGCACCGCATCCAGCACATGGTCCTGCAATTGCGTCCAGTGACCGCTGTTGCGCCGATCTGAATAGGATGCCTCGGCCGTCAGATAGGCAATACCGAAGTCACGCGCCAGAGCAGGCCCGATCAGATCAGGCGCCTTGTAATAAAGGTGATAGCAGAACCAGATATCGGGTGGCCCGGATGCGCGCCATTGCGCTGCGATCCGATCTTTTTCCGCTTCCGCCGCTCGGGACAGGTCGGCAAGCGCGTCGGCCGTTGGTTCGCGAATGAAGGCGCGCAGTTCGGATGCGAGTTGCACCTCATGCCCTGCCCGCTCAAGCGCAGAAATCAGCAGCCGCGCCATCAACCGGTCCCCGGAGGGGACGGGATGGTTGGGTGATTTCAACGGGGAATAGAACGCGATCCTCATGCAGATCCGGTTCTAGGGCATAGAAACCAAGAAGGGAACAACCCGCTGGCGGGATTCGCGGGTCAGCGCAAAGCCTGCTCCGTCTCCGCATCGAAGAGATGCATCGCATCCTCGTCGAACGTGAAGGATAGCGCGACCCCGGCCTCCAGCCAGGTGCGCGGCGGCAGGCATGCGGTGACGCGCTGGCCGCCGACCCGTCCGGTCACCACCAGTTCCGGGCCTGTCAGCTCAACGACCTCGACTTCGACCTGCAAAGCCGGCTGGCCACCGGGCTCCGCGGCAAGCCGAAGAGCCTCGGGCCGGACACCGATCTTCACGCAGCGGCCAGCAGCAACCACGCCTTTCAAATGGCCGGGCAGCGCGATCACCTGTCCAGACCCATCAAGACGCAAACCATCGTCGCCGACGACGGCAGAGAGAACATTCATCGGCGGCGAGCCGACGAAGCCGGCGACGTAAAGCGTGGCCGGGCGATTATAGACCTCTTCCGGCGTGCCGAGCTGTTCGATCCGGCCGTTGCGCATTACCGCGATGCGGGTCGCCAACGTCATCGCCTCGATCTGGTCATGAGTGACATAGACTATCGTGGTGCCCAGCATCTGGTGCAGCCGCTTCAGTTCCGTGCGCGTTTCCATGCGCAGTTTCGCGTCGAGGTTCGACAGCGGTTCATCGAACAGGAAGACCTGCGGCTTGCGCACCAGCGCTCGGCCGATCGCCACGCGCTGGCGTTGACCACCGGAAAGCTGGCTCGGCTTGCGATCGAGCAACGCCTCGATCTGCAGCAGTTTCGCCGTTTCCTGCACCGCCTTTTCCCGCTCCGCCGTTGGAACCTTGCGCATTTCGAGGCCGAAGCCGATGTTGCGATGAACCGACAGGTTCGGATAGAGCGCGTAGGACTGGAACACCATGGCGATGTCGCGGTCCTTGGGATGAACGCCGAGTACCGAGCGACCGCCGATGCGCACATCGCCACCGGACGCCTCGGCAAGACCGGCGATGATGTTGAGCAGGGTCGACTTGCCGCAGCCGGACGAGCCGAGAAGCACGAGGAACTCACCGCTTTCCAGCGAGATGTCGATGCCCTTCAGCGTTTCGACCGCGCCATAGGTCTTGCGAACATTCTGGATTTCCAGCGCGCTCATGATGCGGCCTCTTCGTTTGCGATCGGGAGCGGACCGCCATAGCTGCGGGGCAACGTGGAAATGGCGCGTGAGGCAACACTTGTGCCAGCCGCCAGGCAATCAGCGAGCGGCCTGCCTTCGGCGAAAGCCGCGAGGAAGGCGGCGTTGAACACATCGCCGGCGCCAATGGTATCGACGACCTTGACAGCGGGCGCCGCGACCGAAGCGAAGGTCCCATCCGCATTGATGCCGATCGCCCCATCCGGGCCGCGCTTGACGACGACGACAGCACCCTTGGGCATATGGTCCTTGATGTGGCGGGCCGCCTCTGCGGCATCGTCAAAGCCGGAGAGAGTGGTCGCCTCGACCTCGTTCAGGAGAACACCGCCACATCGCGACAGCCAGTCCCGCGTCGCCTGCTTGTTTGCGTCCGTCCAGCCATCGAGCGGCCAGCCGGTATCGAGCACCATCGTGATGTCGTGTTGATCGGCCCAGTCGAACAGAGCGGAATAGTCGCGCGTTAGATCATCGGTCAGGAAGCAGCCGCACAGTAGGGCAATGCCGCCGGAAAGACGGTTTCCATCGAGAACGGCAAGCGTGTCTACGAGCGAGAACCGCGGCAGATGGCCGCGCGTGGTGAAGAAGGTGCGCTCGCCATCGGGATGGGTGATGCCGACCGAGAGCGTCGTGTTCTCACGATGCACGGTCCATTTCTCCGCGCGGGTACCGAACGATTGCTGCAGCCAGCGGCCGAATTCATCCGAACCGATGCTGGCGGCGATATCGAAATCGACGCCGAGCGCTGCCCAAGCCAGAGCACTGTTGCCGGCGGCCCCGCCGACCCGCAACTCGTCATGATCGACAATGATCTCCGTCCCCGCCTGCGGCCAGGGCGCCGCCGGTCCCAGGATCAGGTCGACATTGACATTTCCAATCACCGCAAGCGGACGCATTGTCATTCGCTCCGGGTGATCTTGGTGGAGCGGACCGGCGTGCCGGCATTCTCCACGCGAGCATCGGCGAAAGCGATCATGAAACGCTGCGCCACCGGCAGCATTGCAAAGATCGCCGTGAGCCCTGTTGCAGGCTCGAAGCCGAGTGTCGTCGCGCCTGCAACGGGCGGCTTGCCCGAAGCGTCGAAAACGATGACCGGAGACCCCGTTTCGACGGCCGAAACGGCCATGGCGGTGACAAGATCGGCGGTTTCGTCATTGCCACGGAACAGCACAACGCCGACCTTCGGCCCCAGCATTTCCATCGGCCCATGCCGCAACTGCCCGCCCTCAAGCGAGAAGCAAGGCGCACGCGACAGTTCGGTCAACCCGAGTGCCAGAGCTTCGGCAAGCCCCTGCAGACGGCGCCCGGAGGTGACCACAGCAGCCACATTGTCAAACGCCGCAAGCGCCGCGTCGAGGTCGTTGGTGGCCGGGGCAGCAAGGGCAGCAAGCGCCGGAGAGGCATCCGCGCCGAGGGCCGCGAGAATGGCGAGATGCAGGGCGAAACTCACGGTCAGGCTGCGGGTCGCTGCGAAGGCAAGCTCGGTACCACCGGCGCCGACAAGGCTCGGCGCCGCCTTGGCGAGAAACGACGATCCTTCCAGCGTGAGACCGAATGTATGTTCCGATCCGCCGGTTTCGGAAAACCAGCGATGAACCTCAGCACTTTCTCCGGATTGCGAGGTGATCAGCACGGTACGGCCCTCGATCGCCAGCGGCATCCCGAGCTGTTCGGACAGAGGCACGGCGATCGCTTCGATATCGAGCGCGCGGTAAAGCGGCTCGACGGCGTGGTTGACCGCATGCGAACCGCCCATGCCGAGCAGCAGCAGGCCGCCGGTTTCCCTGAGCGAAGCGGCAATCGCCTTCGCCCCTTCGCCCGCACCTTCAAAGGAAGCAATGGCATCGGCATTCTGGCGCGCCATTTCACGGTCGATGGCTTTCAAGCCTTCCGGACGGATTTTCTGTGAAGACATGGTCACCCCTTGACGCCGCCGCTGGTCAGCCCCGAGATCAGGGCACGTTGCATGACGAGACCGATCACCACCGGCGGCAGGGCGGCAAGCACACCCGCGGTCGCGATCAGTCCATAATCGGAAACCCGTCCGCCAGCGAGATCGGCGATGGCGACGGTCAGTGTCTTGGCGCGCAGGTCGGATGTGAACAGTAGCGCATAGAAAAATTCATCCCAGGCCAGCAGGAAGGCGAACAGAGCCGAGGTCGCCATTACTGGTGCGGCAAGCGGCAGAGTGATGATCCGCCATGTGGCAAACAATCCGGCGCCATCGATCATCGCCGCCGCCTCGATTTCGCGGGGAATGGAATCAAAACCGGACTTCATCAGCCAGGTGGTGAAGGGCGCGAGGATCGTCAGATAAACCAGTGCCAGGCCGAAGACATTGTTGAGCAGGCCGAGATGCGACAGGCCGAAATACAGCGGCACGGCCAGCGCCACCGGCGGCAGCATGTAGGTGGCGATCACCATGTAGAGCGACCAGCCGACGGAAGGTGTGCGCGACACGGCCCAAGCGGCGGGGATGGCCAGGGCAAGTGCCGCCAGCGTCGCCACACCGGCAACGACAATGCTGTTGATGAGCGAGGCGACGAAGGCGGCACCGGCGCTGTTTTCGACGCTGGACAGCAGGACCGCGTAGCGCGAAAAATCGACGGTCTGCGGCCACCAGCTCAGCGGCTTGGCGGTCAGGTCGGCGGCCGGCGAAATGCTCATGACAAACAGCCAGACGAGCGGCGCCAGGATCACGACAGCGAGCAACAGTGCGCAGGCATGAATGAAGATCGAAAACAGTGGGCTCTTGCGTTCCATCAGGTATTGCTCCCCGCGGTTTTGCGCACAAGGGCGGCATAGGCAGCAGCCAAGACGGCAACCAGCAGCGTGACGATCAGCGCAAGCGAGGCTCCCGATCCGGCACGCTGGAACGAGAAGGCCTCCTGATAGACGAGGATCGACAGCGTACGCGTCGAGTTGGCCGGGCCGCCGCGCGTCATCACCCAGATGATGTCGAACACCTTGAACGCCTCGATCGTGCGTAGCACCAGCGCCACCATCAGAGGACCGGCGAGATAAGGCAGCGTGACGAAGCGGAAGCGGGCGAAGGGACCGGCGCCATCGACCAGCGAGGCGGCTTGGATATCGCGCGGCACGGCCTGCAAGGCGGCAAGCGCGATCAGCGCGACCAGCGGAAAGTTCTTCCAGCAATCTGCGATGATCAGCGAGGCCAGCGCCGTGCCGGGCTCACCCAGCCAGGAGCGATAGGCATCGAGCAGACCGATCTGCGTCAGCGCGGCATTCAGCGCGCCATATTCCGGGTTATAGATCAGCCGCCAGAGCGTGGCGTTGACGACGGTCGGCAAGGCCCAGGGCAGGATCATCAAGCCGCGCAGCATGGTGCGCCCTCGAAATTCCTGATTGAGCAGCAGGGCGGCCAGCACACCCAGCACCATTTCGGCAAAGACGGAGATGATGGCGAACTTTGCCGTGGTGACCAGCGTGCGCTGGAAATTCGAACCCGTGATCGTTTTCACATAGTTATCGATGCCGACGAAGTTGCCGGCCGTACCGACAAGCTTGGCGTCCGTGAAGGACAGGTGGATCGTATCGATCAGAGGCCAGCCGATGACGGCGATCATGACGGCGAGCAGTGGCAGCATCAGAAGCCATGCGCGTGTGGTCATCGATGTCCCGGACATGGGGCAACTCTTCCTGAAAATAAGACATGATGCAAGGGCGAACGAAAGGGTCCGGGCGGCAGGGAGGATGCCGCCCGGAGATCGGTGGATGCGAGACCGTCTGGCCTTTAGAGGCCGCTATTCTCGGCAGCAGCCTTCAGCGCATCCTCCGGTGACGACTGGCCGAGCAGCGATTCCTGGATGGCCTGCTGCAAGGCGACGGACAGTTCCTGGTATTTCGGCGTCGTCGGGCGCGGATACATGGCGGCCAGCCCGAGCTTGGCGGCGCCGATCAGCTCTTCCTGACCCGCCGTAACCGCCGGATCCTCGTAGGACGAGGCCCAGATCGGCAGGCTCAGCTTGGCATACTGGTTCTGCACGGCCTGCGAGGTCATGAAGGTGATGTAGGACCAGGCTTCATCCGGATGTTTGCTGACGGCGGTGATGCCGAGACCCATCGAGCCGTTGACCGCCGAAACCTCGCTCTTGCCCGCAACGCCCGGTGCCGGCACGACGCCGACTTTGCCGGCAACCTTGCTGTCCTTGCCGGCATTGGCGAGGTTGTACATATAGGTCCAGTTGAGAGCGAAAGCGGCCTCGCCGTTCTCGAACACCTTGCGGACATCCTCCTCAAGGAATTCCTTGGAGTTCGGGTTCGATATGCCGGACGTGTAGCTCGACACCATGTATTTCAGCGCATCGAGACCGCCGCCCGTCTGGAAGTCCGGCTTGCCGTCCTTCAGAAAATCGCCGCCATAGGCGCTGACCAGCGTGGTGTAATCGCAGATCGCGGCTTCGGCCTGCGACCAACTCCAGGCGATCGGCGTTGCAAGCAGGCCCTTGTCCTTGATGGCTTTCGCCTGCTCGGTCAGTTCGTCCCAGGTCTTCGGCGGCGTCTTGATACCGGCCTTTTCCAGGATTTCCTTGTTGTAGAACAGGTATTTGGTGTCGAGAATCCACGGCATGCCATAGGAGGCGCCATCATACTGAACCGTCGTCCAGGCGCCCGGCAGGACACCCTTCTTCATGTCTTCGGTGATGCGCGAGGACACATCGACCAGCACCTTGTTGCTGGCATATTCGGCCGGCCAGATCACGTCGAACAGCACGACGTCGTAACCGCCGCCGGAGCCCTGCGCCAAGACGGTCTTGTCGTGCAGGCCTTCGTAAGGCACGAACTCAAGGTTCACCTTGACGTCCGGATTAGCCTTGGTGAAGGCATCCGTCATGGCGCGAACATCGGCTTCGCTATAGGCTGCCTGCGCCATGAACAGGGCGTTCAGCGTGGTTTCCGCATAGGCATTGGTGGCGAAAAATGCGCCGACCAGAGTGGCGCCAAGAAGCGCATTGCGCTTGGATTTCAACATGTCTTCCCTCCAGTGATTGACAACAATCGTTTCGTTGCGGCGCGGCTACCCGAACCTTTTCCGATCCCCGCCATTGACGGTGTCCGGCATGCTCTTTCGAAATGTCGCGCGGCGATCGGCATGGACCTGTTCGCCGTTTCGTTCCCGTGGAGCATTTTTTTGCTCCTTATTAAGTCAATTGCTTTGACTTATTTCTTGTTCAATATTCTAATGGTGTCAAGGGGAATTTGCGGGATGAATGAGATGCGGCCGATCAGGGCCAAGACCGGCACCAACCAGGAAGGCACGAGCGCGCATAATCGCCGCGTCATGATCGACGCGCTGCGATTGAACGGGCAACTGTCACGCGCCGATCTGGCGCGGGCGACGCGGCTGACCAAGCAGACGGTCTCGAACATCATCGAGGATCTGGAAGTTGACGGGCTGGTGGTCTCGCTGGCAACCGTCCGCAATGGCCGCGGCCAGCCTTCAACACCCTACCGGCTGGTACCCGACGGTGCCTTTGCCATCGGGCTGCAGATCGACCGCCACGTCACCCGCGCCATTGCCGTCGATCTCGTCGGAACGGTCCTGGTACGCGCGCAGGCGAACCTCCCACCGGGCGGACCGGCGACCGGAGCAAAGGTGATTCTCGATCTCATCGAACAGGTCAGGACGGATCTCGCCCGCATTGCCGATCAGGCCGAGAAGCGACTGGTCGGCCTCGGTGTCGCCATGCCGGGCCCCTTCGGGCTCGCGACAGACAATGACGACCAATGGATGATGGCCGCCTGGCAGAATTTTCCACTGCTGGAAACGCTCGCCGCCGGCACCGGGCTGGAGGTTGGCCTGCAGAACGACGCGGCCGCCTGCGCCACGGCCGAACGCATGGTCGGCGCCGCCCATGGCATCGATCATGCCGTCTGCCTCTATGTCGGCTATGGTATCGGCGCGGGCCTCATTCTCAACGGCGAACTCTATGCCGGCGGCCACGGCAATGCCGGGGAAATCGGCATGGCGCTTTTGCCGCCGACTGTTCGACGCCCGGAACAAGGCTCGCTCGAACACCGCGCCTCGCTCGCTTCGCTCTATCAACACCTCGGCGCCGATCCATCCGATCCGGATTTGCAGGAACGATTGAATAGATTGGTCGACACCGGTGACCCGTCCCTGACCGGTTGGATCGAGACGGCGGCGGAAGAGCTGCGCTGGGGCGTGCAGCTCATCGAGACGATCTTCGATCCGCAGACCGTCATCCTCTGTTCCGGCGCGCCCGAACCACTAACGCGAAAACTGTTCGACGCCATCCTTCCGCTGCTGCCGTCCATTGCCAACCGGCCGGGCCGGACCATTCCGCGCCTGCAACTCGGAATGACCGATCCCTGGTCAGTGGCGCTCGGAGCGGCGGCCGAACCGATCAGCCGGGCCTTCGATCCGCGCTTCTCGGCCATCCTGAAGACCCGCGCCAACGCGCTCTGAACGCTATCAGGCCGCACGGAACGCCAGCACGAAACAACCGAGTGCGCCGATCGATGACAGCGTGCGCACATGGTTCCACCGCACCCAATCGACGAGGTATGTCGACGACCACATCCGCGTGGCTTCTGCGCTCTGCGGATCCAGCGCTTGCAGCGCGTCGTTCATCGGCACATTGAAGACAATCGTCACCAGGATAGTGCCAATGAGGAAGAGAAGCCCGCCGGCGACAAGGTAAAACCGCGCCGGCCCTCCTGTCGTGAAGCCGCCGATCAGGACGAGAACGGACAAAACCGCCGTTCCGAGGAAGGCAAGCAGGAAGATCGGATTGACGATCACGACATTGATCGCCTGCATGGCGGCAATGCCCTGCTCCGCCGGCAGGCGGCCAAGCGCACCCATGATGCAGACGGAGAAGATGAAGAACAGGCCGGCATTCAGACCGGCACCGATGGCGGCAGAAAAGATCAGGAGCGGGAGAAGACCGGCGATCATTTCACGTCCTCCCAGACGCCGGTGGCAGCAGTCCGGCCGGCAAAGTCGGAAAAGTCGCGGGGCTGCCGGCCGAGCGCCTGATCGACACCATCCGTCAGGCTTTCGTTGCGGCCATCGAGAACGGTGGTGAACAGATATTGCACCAGCCAGATGTAATCGGCGGGAATTTGTGCCTGCTCCAGCATGGCGACATAGTCTGACATCGGCACAGTAGTGTAGCGGATATCGCGTCCCGTGTGCCGGCCGATCTCGGCGACGGCCTCGGCAAATGTCATCAGCCGGGGGCCGGTCACTTCATAGGTCTTGCCGGCATGGCCCTGTTCCATCAGGGCTGCCACGGCGATATCGGCAATATCCTCGGCATCGATGAACGGTTCCCGCACGCCGCCCACCGGCAGGACCAGTTCACCCGCGCGAATGCCGTCAGCCATGAAGGTCTCGCTGAAATTCTGGAAGAACCAGCTGGCGCGGATGATCGTGTAACCGATACCGGATGCCCTCACCGCCTCTTCCGCCGCCAAGGCTTCGTCCTCACCGCGTCCCGACAGCAGAACCAGATGGCGAACGCCCTTTTTGACCGCCAATGCTGAAAAAGTGCCAATCGCATCCACCGAGCCCGGCACCGCAAGGTCCGGCTGATAGCTGACATAGACGGCGTCGATGCCGTCCAGCGCCGTTGCCCAACCCGACAGATCGGTCCAGTCGAACGCCGGGACCGTGGATCGTGACGCAAGCCGAACCTGCCTGCCCTTCGCCACCAGCCGCTCGGCAACCCGGCGCCCCGTCTTGCCGCTGCCACCGAGAACGAGAATCGTATCGCTGCTCATCATGCTTCTCCCTATTGTTCAAAATATGAGTAACACTCACATTTGCTAAATGTGATAAACCCTCGTATTTTGATCGTCAAGAAGAATCTCGAAAGGAAAGCGCATGGCCGCCGGAAAACCAGCTCCCTTCCCGACGGTGGACGACGACGCAGCGATGCGGAGGATGCCGACGCAGAAGCGCAGCCGTGACCGCGTAGAACACATTCTCGGCTGTGCGTCCCGGCTGATTGCCGAGCGCGGCAGCGACACAATGCGGATGAGCGAGGTCGCCGAACTCAGCGGCATCTCGATCGGCTCGCTCTACCAGTATTTTCCCGACAAGGCGGCGATCATCCGGACCTTGGCCGAACGCTACAATTCCGTCTCGCGTGCCTGCATCGCCGATGGCCTTTCGCATGTGAGGACCGTCGAGGACCTGCGGCAGGCCTTCTTGGCTTTGATCGAGGAATATTACGCGATCTTCCTGGCCGAACCGGTGATCCGCGACATCTGGTCGGCGATGCAGGCCGACAAGGCGCTGAGGGACATCGAACTGGCGGAAAGCCGGGAAAACGCGGCCCTTCTCGCTGCGGCGTTGAAACGCGCCTTACCAGATCAGGACCTTGAAAAACTTCGGGTGTCCGCTTTGCTGGTGATGTATTTTGGCGAATGTGTCATGCGGCTTGCGATCTCGACTGGCGAGACGGAGGGGCGCGCCCTCGTGGATGCCTACAAGCATATGGCCTATCAAAGTTTCATCCCCGCCTAGCCGAAAACGACTCCTGTTGACTTTCACGAAAACAATCCAATATAACTGAGCATGTACTCACTCATTGGATCTTGATCGTGGCCCGCCCGCTCAGCGAAGACAAACGCAATGCCATTCTGACCGCCGCGACGCAGGCCGTGGCGGAGCTTGGCATGGGCGCGTCAACGGCCAGGATCGCCCGCGATGCCGGTGTGGCAGAGGGGTCGCTCTTCACCTATTTCAACAGCAAGGACGAGTTGTTGAACCAGCTATACCTCAGCCTGAAGGCCGATTTCCGGGCGGTGATGATCGACGGTTATAACGCCAATGCCAGCGTCCGGGATCGCTGCCGCCACATCTGGGATCGCTCTGTGGACTGGGGCCAACAAAGCCCGGTCAAGCGCAAAGCGCTGCGCCAACTCACCGTGTCCGACAAGGTCACCGAACAGACGCGGATCACGGGCGCGGAAGCCTTCCGCGACATGCAATCAATGTGGGAGGAAGGCCTCAAGGCCGGCGTGCTTCGCCAGCTTCCCAACGCCTTCATCGGCAACGTCCTCGAATCCATTGCGGAAACAGTTCTGGAATCGATAGCCCGTGATCCCGGTCATGCCGCGACCTATCGGCAATCCGGGTTCGACGCTTTCTGGGGCGCTATTTCACGCAAGTAACGCCTCACATTTTTCAACTTAAATGAGTGAGTAATCATTCATTATTTTAACCACTAAGGAGACTAACATGTCTAAAGTCTGGCTGATTACCGGAAGCGCCAATGGTCTTGGCCGCACGCTGGCGGAACACGTCCTCGCCAGGGGCGACCGCCTCGTGGCCACCGCCCGCGACCCCGAACGCATGGCGGACCTCAAGCAGCAATATGGCGATCAGGTTCGCCTTGCCGAGCTCGATGTCACCGACGCCGATGCCGCCGACACCGTCGTTCAAGGCGCGCTCGATGCCTTCGGCTCGCTCGATGTCCTCGTCAACAATGCCGGTTATGGAAGCCTCGTCCCGTTCGAGCAGACTGCAGCAGAGGCGTTTCGCGCCCAGATCGACACCAATTTCTATGGTGTCATCAATCTCGTCCGGGCAGTGCTGCCGGTCATGCGCAAGCAGCGCTCCGGCCATATCATCAATGTTTCCTCGGTCGGCGGCCGCACCGGTACGCCGGGCCTCAGCGCCTATCAGTCAGCCAAATGGGCGGTCGGCGGCTTTACCGAGGTTCTCGCCCAGGAAACCGCTCCCTTCGGCGTCAAGGTCGTCGCCGTCGAGCCCGGTGGGATGCGCACCAACTGGGGCCACAATGCCCGCGGCAACCCGCCCGCCCTTCTGCCCGACTATGAACCAAGCGTCGGCGGGCTTCTGAAGATGCTGAGCGGCTATGCCGGCAATGAATTCGGCGATCCCCGCAAGGTTGCCGATGTCATCATCGATCTCGCGGGCCGCGACAAGGTTCCGGTTCACCTCGTGCTCGGCAGCGACGCCCTCCATGTGCTGGGCCTGGCGGACGCGGCGCGAGCGAAGGAAGCCGCCGAATGGGCCGAGGTCAGCGCCTCCACCGATTTCGACGAAAGCGACCTGTCCTTCTTCCTGAACAGGTTGAAGCAGTAATTGCCCGGTGCACGGACCGCGGCCTCTGTATGGGGGCCGTGGCATCACGTCCATACACGAGCCGAAGGCCCTCGTGCAGCAACTGCGACCGGAAAAGTCAGGAGCGCAGCTGGTGATGCCCAGTATTCTTGCCATCAAGGACAAGCAGCAGCACAAAGCCCAACAAACCAGCCAGTGCGCCCAGCAGTGATGTTCCGGAATAATCGCTGAAACGGGTTCCGATCGCGAAAAGCACCGCGCTCAGCCCGCCACTCAGGAACAGGTTGACGGAGATCAGCGAACTGCCCAGTCCAGGGCGATCCGCGATCAGGTCCTGGATATAGGTGATGGGTATGCTGATCAGCGCCGCCGCTGCAAACGCACTGAGCGGCGTCAGCGCATAGACCTGCCAGGATGCCGAGGCGAAGCCCTGCAAGGCCAGGTAGATCACATAGAGAACTGTGCCCAGCGCCAGCGCCCGCACCGGATGCAGCGACAGCTGGATCCGTGCCCAGGTGAAAATGAAGACGACCTCGAGGAAGGCGACGATTCCGACGACCGCACCGATATCCGTCATGCTGCCGCCGGCAGCACCCGTGATGATCAGCGGTTGCACGGCGGCGTTGACATGCAGCGTCGAGGTGATCAGCGAGATTGCCATGAGCCGGACGAACACCTTGGCCGACAGGACTTCGGCCAGGGACGCGAAATAGGAATGACGGCGGGTGATGGCCGGTGGAGGGTTCTTGCTGACCGGCATCTTGAAGAAGATGAGGGCGAGGTTCGCGATACAGCCGAGGCAGGCCAGAAGATAGGCCGGCAGCATGCTGCCGCGTCCCGCAAGCGCCAGCGCAACGAGACCGGGAACCAGCACCCAGGCGACCGAGATCGCCGCGCGCACGCCCGAATTGATCGCCGCCGCATCGCGCCCGCCTTGCGTATTGGCGATGGCGCGCACATTGGCGAACAGCAGCGAGTTCATCGAATTGTAGACCGGCAGCAGCACCAGCCCGCTGAACACGAAGGTTGCCGGCACCGGCACCATATAGACCAGGCCGTAACCGAAGACACCGAACATCATGACGGTCAAAAGCAGGATGCGGTAATTGCCGATCCGGTCGGCCAGCACGCCCATCCACAGGCTGACGCTGACATTGACGGCGGCGGCGGTGAAAATCAGGATCGAATAGAACCCGTCGCTCAGGCCCAGTTCGGTGATACCGATGACAGACTGATAGGGCGATGTCGCGGCCCCGGTGAACCCGGACATGAAAATGGCGATCATGCTCAGCCTGACCACAGGATGGCGAAACGCGGTCAGCAAGGTGGAAGTCATCAGAGGCACCAGCAGGAAAGAACGAAGGCCGCCCGTCGAAACGGGCGGAAGTGCATATGGATCAGAGCCTCAAACCCAGCGGGAGGAGAGGCTGGCTTTCGGCGAAAAATCGAAATCCCGGTCGAACGGAAAGACCGGTCGCGACCGGCGATGGCTGGACAGGTTGGCGATATCCTGGTTCACCACACCATCCGTCAATGCCATCAGATTGGGATTGGCGATCGGCGCCAGTTCCGGCGAGAGATAGCCGGACTTGACGACCAGCAACCGCACCGCCTTCGGGTCCAGACCCAGCCGCCTGAAATCCTCGATATTGTGATAGGGACGACGGCGGGCCGCCAGCACGATCTCGATCCCGCCGACACGCACCACCGCCTGCCGCTCCGCCGGCGTTCCGGCATCCTCAAGGCGCACGACGGTTGCGGTCACGTCGGCCGGCGTGCTTGCCGGATCCAGACTGCCGCCAATCCGAAGGACAAGCTCCGCCCCCTCGCCTGCAGCAAAACAGGCGTCGACCGCCGGACGATCGGTAATGCCGGCAAGAAGCGCGCCCTGCCACTTGCGGGCGATCAGCGCATTCAAGACATCGGCGCGGTCACCGACACCGCCGCCGGTCGGGTTATCGGCGGAATCGGCAAGGATCACCGGCGACGTCGAGGCGGCTTCGGCAATGTCGAGCATGTCCTCCAGAGGCCCCGTCACCGGCCCAAACCCGAACCTTTCACGCGCATCCCAGTAGCGCCGGGCGATCTCTTCCGCGGCTTGCGATGCGGCTTGCCTATCCGTGCCCGTCACCACAGCGCAGGCTGTCGCGCGCGGCTCGTCGGCCCAGACATAGCCGATCATCAGGTTCGCATCGAGAACGCCCGGCTTCTCATCGTAGGATGGCAGCCAGAGATAGATCGACTTGGCCGGCTCATCCTCGGTCGAGGTGCATTCACCCGGCAACAGGACCGGCACCTTCGCCCAGGCGACACCCGGCCGCTGCCCCGTGCGCAGTGCCTCCACCAACATGGACCAGGCTCGGACCATTGTCTCGCGCACATCGATATGCGGTGCGGTGCGGTAGGCGGCGAAGATATCGAGCTGGTCGATGATCCTCTGGCTGACATTGCCGTGCAGGTCATAGCTCGCGGCAACCGGGCAATCCGGACCGACAACAGAGCGCGCCGCCGAAATCCAATCGCCCTCGGCATCGTCCATGCCCTCGACATTGATGGCACCATGCATGGCCAGATAGAGCCCATCGATCGGCAAGGCCGCCTGCAACCTTTCGAGAAACTCCGCCTTGAACGCTTCATAGGCTGGGCGTGACACCGGCCCGCCCGGCACCGCGCGGGCATGCAGCAACGGCAGATGCTCGATCCCTTCCGCATGGAGGAAACTGAAATAGTCGGCGCCGAGCAGGTCGTCGTCCCGCAGCACGCGAAAATCCTCGACGGACATCAGCACCGGCGAATAGGTGCTGCATTCGGTATGGATACCGCCCACGGCGATGCGCATGACTTTTTCCATGTTTCCTGGTCCTAGAGTTTCGGTGACAGGTCGACGATGGCGGAAAAGCGCAACCAGTTCTTGCCCGCTTTCGGCGTCCAAGCCGCTTCGGCGATCGCTGGGAGGCGCGGGAAGACCAGTCGGTTGAAATAGCCGCGCGACAGGTAGTGTTCGCTCCAGATGCAGGCCTGGATGCCTTTCAGCTTGTGCCTGAGATCCATCGGGAAATCACCTTCCGCCTCATAGGCATAGGTATGCGCCGGCGGAACGGTGCCGGCCCAGCTTGCGCCCGGCTCCTGCCATTCCTCGGCCTGAACCATGTCGAGATAATAGGCCTGCCCCGGCGACATCACGACCTCGTAACCTTGGCGCGCGAGGTCGATGCCGACCTCCGGCGTCTGCCAGGCTGTCAGCAGCGTATCGTTCGGATCGACGCCGCCGCCATGGGCAACCTCGTTCCAGCCGGCGAGTTTCTTGCCGCGCTTCGTCAGCATCGCCTTCACCTGCTTCAGGAAATAAGACTGCAGGCCGAACGTGCCGATAATGCCTTCCTTCTCCATCAACTTTTTCGCCAGCGGCGATGCCAGCCAGGAGCCATCGGCGACTTCGTCTCCGCCAATATGGATGTAATCGGACGGAAACAGCGTCACCATCTCATCGATGACCTTTTCCAGGAATTCATAAGTGAAGGGCACGGCCGGATTGAGCGCGTTGTTGGCATAGCCCTGAACGGAGTGATAGCTCTCCGGCGCCTCCTGGCCGTCCGACAAATCCTGCAAGGCAGCCAGCGTCGCCGTGCTGTGGCCGGGGATATCGATTTCCGGAACGATCTCGACATTGAGCGTCGCGGCATGGGCGACCAGTGCTCTAACATCGTTCTGGCTGTAGAAACCGCCGACGGGCTCCGCGCCATTACCGAGCTGTGGCAAAAGCGGCTCATCCGGCCCGCGCAGCACGCCAATGGTCGTCAGTTCCGGATAGGCCTTGATCTCCAGCCGCCAGGCCTCGTCGTCGGTCAAGTGCCAGTGGAAGATGTTGAGCTTGAACCAGGCGAGGATATCGATCAACCGGGCGATATCATCGATCGGATAGAACTGCCGGGACACATCGAGATGGCAGCCACGCCAGCCGTAACGCGGCGCATCCGAAATGCTGCCGCCGACCGGGAACCGAAACGTGTTCGGCTCACGCCGGGCGCCATTCAGCAGTTGTGCCAGGGTCGTCAAGCCATATTGCCGGCCGGCCGGGCCGCCATAACGCAGATCGACCGCGTCAGGCGAAAAAGCCAGCGCGTAACCCTCCGGCGCCAGTTCAGCATCCTGCTTGAGGTTCAACACTCGTCCCTGGCTGTTCGAGGCGAGACTGAACGGCGCATGGTCACCTTCGAACAGCCGGCGAAACAATCCAATTACCGTATCGATAGCCTTTATATCGGCTATAGAGGCGTCCGGCGCCGGGTAGAGGCAGACCGGGAAACCCTCGCCCGGCACCGCATCGATCTGGCGCGGCCAGGGCTGCAGCGCGAAGGGCAGGTCCAGCTTTCCCTCCGGCAAAAGGACCGGCGGCGGGCCGCTCGCGCGGCCTTCGAGCAGCAGATCGGAAACGGCGACCGCGACGTGGCTACCATCGGACAGATTGAGATAGGCGGATTTCGCGCCATCGGTGCAATGAACGGCATTGCGATGCAGACCGCCGACCGTGAAGGTCCAGATCCCGCCCGGCGCCAGCACGAGGCCCGGCGGCGGCGCAAACTCATGATAATTCGCGGCGCGCTTGACGAAGCTCGCATTCCAGCAGGCCTGCTGGTCGATGACGCGGGTCAGCGACGTATAGACGATGGTGAAGTTCTCGATCGGGCTATCCGAGAGATTGAACAGGTTGAAGGTGAAACGGCCATGTCGGCCGCCGTCCGGTTGCCAGGTGCTTTCCAGACGATAGGATGGCGAATGCATGTCTGTTCCCTCAGTAGTCTGCGGATTGGGAGAAGGTGCGGGCAAGCTCCGCCTGCCCCGCGGTCAGGCCGCAATCGACCGGCAGGCAGACGCCGGTGATCGCGCCGGCGAGCGGGCTGGCGAGAAAGCCGACGGCATTGGCCACATCCTCCGGATTGGCGATCCGCTGCAGAGGATACCAGCGGCGGGCATCCTCGAACACGTTTGGATTGGCAGCAGCGCGGTCTTCCCAGGCCTGGGTGCGCACGGTCCCGGGCGATACGGCGTTGGACCGGATGCCATACTTCCCGTATTCGACGGCAATCAGCTTGGTCAGGTGCAGGAGACCCGCCTTGGCGGCGCTATAGGCAGGATGGCCGAAGACATTGGTGCCGTTGACCGAGGCGATATTGACCACCGAACCCTTGCTCGCCTTCAGCGCATCCTCGACGGCGCGGAAGCAGAGGAAGGCCGCCTCCAGATTCAGGATGCTGTCCATGCGCCAGATTTCCTGAGTGGTTTCCTGCAGGCTGACGGCACGCGCCGCCCCGGCATTGTTGACCAGCGTATGCACGGTCCCGAGTTTCGCCGCCCGGCTCGCCATGTCGGCAACCCCGTCAGCATTGGTAATGTCGCAGGCGAAGGCAATGAACTTGCCGGCATTGCCAAGGCTCGACGCCGCGCGTTCGGCGGCAGCGCCGTCCAGGTCCGGCATCAGCACAAAATCATGGTCATCCCCCAGACGACGGGAAATGGCGCGGCCGATCTCGCCTGCGGCCCCCGTGACGATGGCGACGGATGATGTCATGCCGGTTCCTTTCTGGACATGCTGTGCGTCAATCCCCGAGAAGCTGGCGATCGTCGCCGTCGCGGTGGGCGACGAGTTGCTGCTTGATGCGCCTGAGCGTCACCGTCGCCTGCGGCTGGATGTGATAGGCAACGAGGCTGGCGATGATATCGACCAGCGCGATATAGGCGATGCGGGTCGAAGTCGGGCGGTAGATGTTCGTGCCCTCCTGCAGATCGACCGGCACGATGATGTCGGCGGCGCGCGCAACGGGGCTGCCGCTCTGCGTCAGCGCAATCGTCGTCACCTTCTGGTCGCGCGCCAGCGTAAAGGAACGCACCAACTCGGCATTTCGGCCGGAAAATGAGGAGCCGATCACAACGTCGCCCGGCCGCACGGCAGCAGCCATCATCAGCTGCATGCTGTGATCGGAACTGGCGGTGACGCGCAGCCCGAGGCGAAACAGGCGGTTCTGCAGCTCGCTGGCGATCATCGAGGAATTGCCGCCGGAGCCGAAGGCATAGATCATGTCGGCACGCGCCAGCTTTTCCGTCGCCTGTTCGATGGCCGCGAGATCGAGATTCTTGTGCAGGATGAACAGTGCGTTCTGCGCTTTGGAGACAATGTCCTGCGCCACATCCCCCGGCTCCCGGCTTTTCGGCTCGGGCTTCAGGTAGCGCATGCCGACATAGGCTGTGCGCGCCAGTTGCACCTTGAAATCGGAGAAACTGTCACAACCCAGCCGCCGACAGAAGCGCGTCACGGTCGGCGGCGACACATCCGCCTTGCCGGCAAGCTCGATGATCGAGGCATTCACGGCAAATTCGAAATCGGTGAGGAGAATATCGGCGATCCGGGTTTCGGCCTGTGAAAGTTTACCCTTCTCCTCCTGGAGCGTTGTGAAAATATCCATCAGAAAACACCTTCAATGACATCGCGCGGCGGCCTTTCGACGGCCGCCCGAAACCGCTGCAATGCTGCGATCCGGCACACGATTCTCATCTCGATGTCCATCCCCGCTTCCGATGTCGCTTGTTCGTCAGGCCGTCTTTTCCTTGTAGGCGATGCAGTCGATCTCGACCTTGCAATCCACCATCATTGACGCCTGCACGCAGGCGCGCGCCGGCGGATGATCGCCGAAATAGTCCTGATAGATCTTGTTGAATGTCCAGAAATCGCGGGGATCATCGAGCCAGACACCGACGCGGACGATATGTTCAACGCCGTAATCGGCTTCCTTCAGGATGACGAGCAAGTTTTCGATCGTCTTGTGCGTCTGCGGGATGATGCCGCCCTCGATGATTTCGCCATTTTCCATGGCGACCTGCCCGGAAACATGGAGCCAGCCATTGGCTTCCACTGCACGCGCGAATGGCAATGGTTTGCCGCCCGCACCCACTTGTCCGGTCCCATAGCGCTTGATTGACATTGCCTGCCTCGTGCAAATTATTTTCTTAATCCGTTGACAAATGACCATAGAAAGCGGAATTTGACCAGCGAAAAACACGATTTATGAAAAGAATTTCAATATAGGGAGCAAGCGTGCGCGATCCTTTCCGCAATCCGTTTTCCATTTCCGACACCGCGCGTCATTCCATTTGGCAGATGCTGGTCGAGCGCGATATCGACGCTTTCCTGGCTGCCGACTGGTCGAAAGTCGCCGATGATTTCGTCGAGAGCGGCTTTATCGGCATCGATGGAAAGCGCTCGGTGAGCCCCGATAAATGGCGCCTCGCCTTCCCGTCGCTGACTGCCTATCGCGATGAGTGGCTGCGCCAGGCGCAGGATTTTGCCGGACAATCCTTCGCCGAGGACACCCGCAACGCCATCTTCAACACCACAACGCTCGAGGATATCGAGATCGAAGGCGACATGGCGCTGGCCCGCAAGAAATTTGACGGCACCTTGAAGAAGTCGGATGGCACGGTCGATGTGCTGAAATGGCAGACACTCTATTATTGCCGGCTGCATGAAGGACGCTGGAAGATCTCCGGCTTCACGGGCTATCTGCCCAATCCGATGGATGACGCCTGAGCGGGCAAGCACGAGGCAAAGGCATTGCGCATTTTCACCGCCGTCCTGGCGACCGAGACCAACACCTTCTCACCGATCTGCGTCGATCGCCGCGCCTTCGAGGCCTCGCTTTATGCGCCACCCGGCGAACATCCGGAAACCCCGACACTCTGCTCGGCGCCGATCACCGTCGGCCGCCGGCTGGCCCAGGAAAAGGGTTTCGAACTGATCGAGGGCACAGCCGCCTGGGCAGACCCCGCCGGCCTCGTCAATCGCCTGACCTATGAAGGCCTTCGCGACGAAATCCTCGACCAGTTGCGCGCCGCCCTGCCGGTCGATGCCGTCGTGCTCGGCCTGCACGGCGCCATGGTCGCCGATGGCTATGAGGATACGGAAGGCGATTTCCTGACCCGCGTGCGAGAGATCGTCGGCCCGGATATCCTCGTATGCGCCGAGCTCGACCCCCACAGCCACCTCACCGCCAAGCGCCTCGCCGCCGCTAATTTCTTCGTCTACTTCAAGGAGTTTCCGCACACCGATTTCGTCGATCGCGCCGAGGACCTGTGGCGGATCGCACTCGACACGCTGGCGGGCCGCGTGAAACCGGTCATGTCCGTCTTCGACTGCCGGATGATCGATGTCTATCCGACGTCGCGCGACCCGATGCGCTCCTTCGTCGACCGGATCGTCCGGATCGAAGCGGAAGACCCGGACGTGTTGTCGATTTCAGTCGTGCATGGCTTCATGGCCGGCGACGTGCCCGAAATGGGCACCAAGATGGTCGTTCTGACCGATGGCAAATCGGAGAAGGGCGCCGCTCTCGCCCGCGAACTGGGCCTCGATCTCTTTTCCAAGCGCGGCACGTTCATCATGCCGCAGATCGACGAGCGGGAAGCCGTTGCGCGTGCCATGGCCGCGACAAGCGGTCCGGTGGTGATTGCCGATGTCTGGGACAATCCTGGCGGCGGCACCGCCGGCGATGCCACGGTTCTTCTGGCGGAACTCCTGATCTGCGGTGCGACCGACACGGCTGTTGGTACAATCTGGGATCCGATGGCGGTGCAGATCTGCATGGCGGCGGGTGAAGGCGCCGAAATCCAGTTGCGGTTTGGCGCGAAATCCGCGCCCGGTACCGGCACTCCGATCGACGGCATCGTCAAGGTGATCCGGCTGGTGCGCAACGCCGAGATGCGCTTTGGCGAAAGCTATGCACCCTTTGGTGATTCTGCCCATATCCGGCTCGACGGGATCGACATTATTCTCAATTCGACCCGCGCGCAGAGTTTCGACCCCAGTCTGTTCTCGGTCATGGGGATCGATCCGACGCAGAAGAAGATCCTGGTGATCAAATCGACCAACCATTTCTATGCGTCCTTCGCGAAGATCGCCGCCGAAATCCTTTACTGTTCGGCCGGCACGCCCTATCCCAACAACCCGGCCCGCACGGCCTATCGCCGCGCACCGCGCGATATCTGGCCGATGGTGGACAATCCCCATGGGATGGAACAGGGAGCAGCCTGACATGACCCACAGCGAAGACGTCATGATGCCGAAGCCGGGCGATACCCTGTCCGCGGTTTCGACCCCGCGTCCGGTCATCGACGAAGACCGCATGGCCCGCAACATTGCCCGCGTCCAGACCTATATGGACAGCCACGGCCTCTCCTTCCGACCGCATATCAAGACCCACAAGATTCCGGCATTGGCTGAGGCGCAGGTCGCCGCCGGTGCCAAAGGTATCAACTGCCAGAAGATTACCGAGGCCGAGGTCTTCGCCGATGCGGGTTTCGAGGATATTCTCATCACCTTCAACATTCTGGGCAACGACAAGCACGCGCGCCTTTCCGCTCTCAATGATCGCATTTCAAGCCTCAAAGTCGTCGCCGACAGCACGGTGACCGTTGATGGCCTGTCAGCCTGGTTTGCCGACCGCAAACCGCTGACGGTCATGGTCGAATGCGACACGGGCGGCGGCCGCTGTGGGGTTCAGTCTTCGCAGGACGCCGTTGCGCTTGCCCGCCGCATCAACGAGGCTCCCGGCCTCGTGTTCGGCGGCCTGATGACATTCCCGAAGGCCGGCGCCGCCGAGGCCGTCGAAACCTTCTTCGCCGCCGCCGTCTCGCAGCTTTCCGCCGAAGGCATCGCCTGCCCTGTGGTCAGCAATGGCGGCACGCCGAGCCTGTTCGAGGCGCACCTTGTCCCGTCGGCGACGGAGCACCGCGCCGGCACTTATATCTACAATGACCGCTCGTTGATCCGCGCCGAACACTGCACAGAAGACGATTGCGCCATGCAGGTGCTGGTCACCGTGGTCTCACGCCCGAACGAGGACCGCGCTGTCATCGACGCCGGCTCCAAGACGCTGACCTCGGACCTGCTGGGCTTTTCCGATCATGGCCTCGTCGTCGGCTACCCCGACGCTGTCATCACCGGCCTGTCCGAAGAGCATGGCGTGATTGACCTCAGTCGCTGCACGGGTCCGCGTCCGGCCATCGGCGATCGCTTGCTGATCATCCCCAACCACACCTGCGTGATCTCCAATCTGTTCGACGACATGGTCTTTCACCGCGACGGCGTCGTCACCCGGATCGAGAAGGTCGCCGCACGCGGCCTCGTCTGGTGAGCGCGCTTCGAGCGTCGGCACCCCTACCCGCATTCCCTGAACGCAAAACAACCGCGCCTTTCCGGACGCGGTTGTTTTCGTTTTCAGTCAGCTGAATTTCAACCCTTGCCAGCAGTCAGCAGGGCCATATCGACATCCGTCAGCTCGACCCGGCGTTCCAGCGCGTTTCCGGATGCGTCGAACAGATGGCAATCCGCAGCCGCGATCCCAACCGGAACCTTCTCATCGACCCGGATCGCGGCGCTGCCCGGCAGCATGGCGCAGAAGTTCTCACCCTGACAATCCAGAGATGCATAGGCAACCGTCTGGGCGCCCAGACGCTCGATGACCGTCGGGACCACACTCATGGACAGATCGGACGTGCCGATCTGAATATGTTCTGGCCGGATGCCAAGCGTCAGCGGCTGCCCGACGAGATCCGCACGGCCAGTGACGGGAACGACCGTCGTCTGCCCCTTGTATTCGACCTCGACGCCGGCATCGCTGACCGACTTGCAGGTGACCGGCAGCATGTTCATCCGCGGATTGCCGATGAAGCCGGCAACGAACGTGTTGGCGGGCTTGTGGTAAAGCTCGAGCGGCGCTCCGGTCTGGGAAATCTCGCCCGCATTGAGCACCACGATCCGGTCCGCCATCGTCATCGCCTCGACTTGGTCGTGTGTGACGTAGATCATCGTAGCTTTCAATTGCTTGTGGAGTTTCGCCAGTTCGATACGCATGTCGGCACGGAGCGCCGCATCGAGGTTGGAAAGAGGCTCGTCGAACAGGAAGATTTTCGGTTCGCGCACGATGGCGCGGCCAATCGCGACGCGCTGGCGCTGGCCGCCGGAGAGCATGCCCGGCTTCTGCTGCAGGCGCTGTTCGAGATGAAGAATCCGCGCGGCGTTCTCGACCTTGGCCTTCAACTTGTCCTCGGCCATCTTTTCGACGCGCAACGGGAAGGCAATGTTCTCGAATACCGACATGTGCGGATAGAGCGCATAGGACTGGAACACCATGGCAATGCCGCGCTTGACCGGCGGCAGGTCATTGACGCGCTTGGCGTCGATCGTGATGTCACCGGCGCTGGTCTCATCAAGACCGGCGATCATCCTGAGCAATGTCGACTTGCCGCAACCGGACGGCCCGACAAAGACGACGAACTCGCCGTCGCGAACCTCGAGGTCGATGCCTTTCAGCACCTCGAACGTCCCGTAGAATTTCTGAACCCTGTTGAGATTAAGCTGTCCCAAGAATCTGTCTCCGGCCGCTGGCAACAAGCGGCCCGTTCGTAGCAGAGCGGTGGGGACCGCGAACCCGAAGGCTCGCGGTCCGATGGTCATTCTTACTTGTACTGGTCGAGTTCGCCAGCTGCCTTCTTCAGGGCATCGGCCGGCTCGGCCTTGCCGGTGACGACCGACTGGACCAGTTCGATCATGACGTTCTGGAAGCCCTTGTAGTCCGTGAACAGGGGCTCGGGACCACCATAGGCGATGCCGTCGATGAACGGCTTCCAGAAGGGCTCCTTGGCGACGAATTCGTCAACGACCGCACCCGGGCGCAGAGGTGTCAGGCCGGCGCCTCCCTGCAATTCGTATTCGTGCTGGATGTCTGTCGAGGTGATGTACTTGGCGAATTCGATCGCCTTGTCCTCAACGCCGGTGCCCTTGAACACGGCCAGGCTGTCGGTGATCAGCAGCGTGCCTTCACCCTTGGCGGCGGGGCCGAGGGGCAGCGGAGCGACGCCCCAGTTGATCTTGGTGTCCTTCAGGCGATAGGCAGCACCCGAACCGGCCTGGATCATGCCGACCTTGCCATCGAGGAAGATGGCGCGGATTTCGTTCTGCTCGTAGGCGGTCGCGCCATCGACGGAGTAAGGCGTGATGTCCTTGTAGGCCTGCAGCGCTGCCAGCACTTCCGGGCTGTCGATGACGATCTTGTCGCCGTCGATGACCTTACCGTTGTTGGTGTAAACCCAATGCATGAACTGGTGCATGGTGTTGTCGAAGGTCTTGGCCGGCAGGCCGTAACCGGCGGTACCGGTCTTTTCCTTGATCTGCTTGGCGAAGGCGATTTCTTCCGCCCAGGTCTTCGGCGGGGTTTCCGGGTCGAGGCCGGCGGCCTTGAACAGGTCCTTGTTCCAATAAAGGGCCTTGGTCGAGAAGGCGACCGGAACACCCCACTGGTTTTCGTCGAAGGTGACGGTATCGACGATGTTCGGATAATAGCTCTTCTTCTCTTCGTCGGTCATCGGAACCGGGACGATCAGTTCGTTCTGCGCGAATTCCTTCAGCGTGCGCGAACCGACATAGGCCATGCCGAACGGCGTGCCGGCGGCGGCGAGCGTGGTTGCCTTGTCCTGGCACTGCTCCCAGCCAACGACTTCCGTGGCGATCTTCCAGCCAGCGTTCTTGCCTTCCCATTCCTTGATGTATTTCTCGTGGATCGGGTCGATCTTGTCGCCGCAGTAGATCCAGCTGATTTCCTGGTCGGCAGCCTGCGCGGTCATCGCGCCGAGTGCGGTAGAGCCGAGCAAGGCGAGGGCAAACAGCCCGGTCTTGAGATGGTGTGTCACGTTTAAGCTCCCATTTTCTCTGGTGGTTAGTCTTATTGTTTCACCGCGCCGGCGGTCAGCCCGCTGACGAGATAGCGTTGAAGGAGAAAGATCACGATCATGGCCGGCGCGATGCCGACGAAGCTCGCCGCCATGAGCTCGTTCCAGATGACTTCCTGCCGTCCGAAATAGGCAAACAATCCAACCGGCAGCGGCGCGTATTCCGTCTTGGAATTGAAGGTCAGCGCGAAGATGAACTGCTGGGCATAGGAGCCGATGAAGGTGGTGATCGCGACCACCGTGATGCCCGGCATGGCAATGGGCAGGATGACGCGGCGCAAAGTGTAAAAATGGCTCGCGCCATCGACGAAGGCCGCCTCGTCCAGCTCCCGTGGAATGCGCATCATATAGGTGCGCAACAACCAGATCGCCGACGGGATGAGAAAGGCGACGCCCGGCACCATGATGGCGAAATAGGTGTTCAACAGGCCGAGCGTCCGCATCAGGCGAAACAGCGGGATAAGCAGGACGGCGCCAGAGAACATGTTGACTGCAAGGAACGCCGCCAGCAGATGACCCGATCCCTTGAACTGGAACCGCGCGAAGGCATAGGCGGCCGGAACCACAAGCACCAGAACGACGGCGGTGACGATGGTGGAGATGAAGAAGGAGTTGAAGATGTAGCGGGCAAAGCCCGGCACGCTCACCCACATCGTCCGGTAGGCCTCGAACGAGCCGTTGACCGGGATGAATCGATAGGGAGAGGAAAACAGCTGGCTGAGCGGCTTCAGAGACACCAGGAACCCTTCGACGAAGGGCGCCAGGATGAAAGTGAGGAAGACCGCGATGCCCGCATAAATGCCGACGAGTTCGTACCAGCGGTAGCGATTGATCATGGCGGGTTGCGCGCTCATCGGCTTTCTCCCGAGGACAGGCGGCTGGTGACGCGGAAATAGGCCAGGCAGAAGATCGACAGGAAGATACAGATCAGCACGGCGCGCGCAGCCCCTTCCCCGTATTTCTTCGATCCGATCGCCGTGTGATAGGTGTCGATGATCATCGTCGTGGTCTCGCCGCTCGGCCCGCCGCGCGTCAGGATCCAGATGATGTCGAAGGAATTGAACGTCGCGATCAGCGACAGCATCGACATGGTTATCAGCGATGGGACGAGCAGCGGCAGGGTAATGCGGCGGAAGCGGTAGAACCGCCCTGCCCCATCCGTCCATGCGGCCTCATAGAGATCCTGCGGGATCGCCTGCATGGCGGCCAGCATGTAGAGCGTCACCAGCGGCACACCGATCCAGACGTCGGTGATGATCGTTGCCCAGAAGGCGGTCGAACCCTGCGCAAGAAAGGCGACCGGGCTATCGACAAAGCCGAAGCGCTGCAACAGGCCGGAAATCATCCCGAACTGACCGTTGTACATCCAGCCCCACATGAAGATGCCGATGGCCATCGGCACGATCCATGGCGGCATGGTCAGCACGCGAAACAGCGCCCGGCCGGGAACGGCGGCATTGAGCATCGAGGCCCCGAAGACGCCGATAATCATCTTGATGGAGACCGAGAAGAAGGTCCAGATGAAGGTGCGGATAATAACTTCCGCGAACGTGTCGTTGAAGATCTTCTCGTAATTGACCCAGCCGACCCAGTTCGTCGTCTTCTTCAGCGACGCGTCTGTGAAGGACAGGATGAAGGTGTCGACCAGCGGATAGGCCACGATCACCGTGACATAGAGTACGGCCGGCAGCAGAAGCATCCAGGCGAAGATGAGAGTGCTGCGTTGAACGTTCATCTCCAGCCCCTTCTCAAGCCGCGCGGGAATGAAGGGCTTCGTCGAAGCGGTCCCAGACGGGCCGCAGATCGACGACGCTGCGCTTGCGGCGGGCTTCGTCCATCGACAGAGCGAGGATTCCGGCCTCCAGCGCATCGAGTGTCGAAACCGGCAGTGCCCGGCCGTCGCGTACATGGCCGATGATATCCGTCGCCATCTGCTCGTCGGCACCGTAATGCTGCGAGAGCGCGGTCGCCTGATACTTGTTCTCGATGACCTTCTTGCCGGTCAGTTGCTCATGGACGTCGAAGTAACCGCGAATGAAATCGCCCTCGGCCATGCCGCGCGAGCCGATGATGCAGAAGCGGCGGAACTGGTCGGGCACGTTGAGATTGGTGTGGAAGTTCATGCCGACGCCATTGGCATATTCGACGATGGCAACCTGATAGTCGATGATGTCGCCGTCGCTGTCGAAAACCTTGTCGGAGCCCATCCAGCCGCTCGGCTTGCGGTGGAAGAGTTCGAGATCGTTGATGCCCTCGCGGGCCGGATCGTTGGCGGGCGTGAAGCTCTTGCGGCCGCCGAAGCTTGCCACCCGCTCCGGCCGTGCGCCGACGATGCCGTTGTAGAGATCGAGGTCGTGGCAGCATTTTTCCAGCATGAAACTGCCGGAATAACGCTCGTAGCGGCGCCAGTCGCGCATGAAAAATGCCCCGTGATAGGGCTCGATATGCTCGGACGCCTCGATCGAAACGATCTGGCCGAGCTTTCCGGACGCCTGCGCGGCACGCAGGTCGCGGTACATCGGCGCGTAACGCAGAACGAGACCGACCATCAGCCGCTCATGGCCGAATTTTGCCATCAGCCTAGCCAGCTCGATGCTCTCCTCGACCGTCGCGACGATCGGCTTCTCGCTGAATACCTTCAGCCCCGACTCCAGACCGGTGCGGATATGATCGAGATGCATGTGATTGGGCGAGCCGATCATCAGCAGATCGAGCTTCTCGTTGGCAATCAGGTCTTCAGGGGTCTCGTAGGCCGTACCGGGAGAAATGCCCTTTTCCAAAAGACCAGGCAAACCGGCCGGATGGGGATCGACGTAACCGGCGATCTCGAAGCTTTCATCCATGACCTTGAAGACATGACCCAGATAGCCAAGACGGAATCCGAGCCCGATAATGCCCACTTTCATTCTACTGGTATTCCCCGTTTATTGTCGTAATTTATTTTCTCAGACTGAGACAGATTTTCACCGTCGTCAACTGAAATCCGCGAAAATCTTCGATTTATGAAATTCATTTTCATGAACGGGCAATTTCGGGATCAAAGACCACCTGCGGAATTGGTATTTCATGAACCGCTCCGAAACGACAAAACCCCGCCTTTTACGGCAGGGTTTTGCAAGTTTCGGCTGCGGGCACTCGTCCAGCCGATCGATACGGCGACGCAATTTCAGCCGTGATTTGCCATCGCCGCGAAAAAGCTTTCCGGCGTTTCGACCTCGATGAGCTTCTGTTTTTCGATCAGCCAGAAGCGATTGCCGACAGAGCGAATGAAACTGCGGTCATGCGACACCAGAAGGCAACTCGCCTGATGCGCCATCAGCTCTGCCTCCAGCGCCTCCTGCCCGTCGATATCCAGATGGTTGGTCGGCTCGTCGAGCAGGTAGAAGTTGGGATTGGTCAGCCGCAGAACCAGCATGCCCAGCCGCGCCTTCTGTCCGCCGGATAATTGACCGATCGGCCGGCTTTGCATCTCGATCGATATGCCGGCACCCGCCAGCAGCGAACGCGCCCGCTGATCACCGACATCGAAGCCTCGGATGATCGTGTTCATCGGCGTATCCGTCTCCCTGAGATCGGCAAGCGCCTGATCGCCATAGCCCAGCACCAGCGACGGCGTCGCCTTGATGCCATCCTGCTGCGTCTCTGGTTGCCCGATCGCCTTGCGCAGCATGGCGACAAGCCGGGTCTTGCCGGCACCATTGTCACCGAGCAGAACGATCCGGTCACCCTGGCAGATGAACTGCTTGCCGGTCCTGAACAGAAGCGCGCCATCCGGCGTCTCGACACTCGCATCGTCCAGCGTTACCAGCACCTTTGCATGCGTGCCGCGATTGGCGAGCCGGATGGCGCCAGCGGAGCGCTCGAGATGCGCGGGCTTGGCCGCGTCCTCCAGCTTGTCCGCCCTTTGCTTCAGCTGTTTGGTCTTCACGACCAGCAGGTCGCTGCCGGAATTGATGCCGATATTGTTGAGCTTGGCCGCCTGCCGCCGCAACTCGTCAGCAACCTTCATGTCGCGCTGATAGCGGCGCTCGTCGGACGCATCCACCTCGTCCAGCGCCAGCCGCGCCCGGCTATAAGGCATCGAAAAGACCTGCGATTGCTCGGGCCGCAGGAACAATGTCCGGTTGGTCACGGTATCGAGAAAGGCACGGTCATGGCTGGAGAGGATGACGGGAACATCGCGCGGCAGAGCATTCAGCCAGCCTTCCAGCATGGCAATCTTGCCGAGATCGAGATGATTGGTCGGCTCGTCGAGCATCAGCACGTCGGGCTCCGTCACCCAGACGCGAGCCAGCAAAGCGATCCGCTGCCAGCCGCCGCTCAGCTGTTTCATCAGCCGTTCCCGGAGCACATCAGGGACTTCGAGCGATTCCAGCACGACATCGGCGCGCCAGCTTTCGTTTTCCCGCTGGTCGGCCGGCAGTGCGTCCAGAACGGCATCGCGAAACGTCATGTCCAGCAATCGGGGCGCCACATCCTGCTCGACATACCCGATGGTCAGGCCGCGTGCCTTGGTGATGTCGCCCTCGCCGGGCTCGAGCGTGCCCGCAAGGCAACGAAATAGGGTGGATTTGCCCCTGCCATTGGCCGCGACAAGGCCGATGCGATCGCCGGTATTGATGACGAGATTGAGCTTGGAGAACAGAGGTGCGCTCAGCGTGATGCCAAGATTGCGGATATTGATAAGGGTCATGATCGGTCTCTGATCTTGCCGCGCACGCGTCCATCGAGGGAACTCAGCCATCATCGATGCGATGCGTATACTGCGGCGAAAATAAAAGCAGCCACCCAAACCATCAGGCCTGGCGCTGCGGTGCCACGAAGGGCAGACCGGAAAGCGTCTTTAAAGAAACAGTTTCAGGTCAGCCCTGCAAACGCATTTGCAGGGCATTGACGGGGCCACGCTGGCGATGGTGCCGGAAATATGTCGTCATAGCGCAGCCCTCCTTTCTTGATCAGATGGAAAAGCGCATAGCATTGCGCGGCCGAAAAGACAATCATTACCGAAAATGCCGCCTGGGATATGCTGCACCGACCTTCTTCTAGGCGCGTGTTCGATCGCGGACAGAGATGGAAATTACATGTGGACGGAAACAGTTCGATATCTATCTGATGATGAAAAACGCTGGCTGCGTAAACTTGGTAACTGGTCGGAAGATTATCTGAGCGAGATTCAAATTAGACAATTTCGGATCGATAACGCGTATACGATCAAGAATGCGCTGATCGAAAATGCTCCCATGAAACTGGTCACCTCCGAACTATCCCACGATGAGGATGGAGCACTATTGGATGTGATCCTTTACAAGACGGATGCGGGAGGTTTCGGGGAGTTGGAGTTCAATCGCCTGGACACCAAGCAATTGATCCGCCTTCCAACTGCGAAAGGCTGATGCACGAATTTCGAGCTAAGTTCATATTGTCGAATGAACATTCGAGAAAACGAATGCCGTATCGATGAATGCCGGGGGATTTCCCCCCCGGATGAGAATGCCTTTCGCGGAGAGGCTTACCCCCGCAGGCCGGGCGCCTCGTGGCCGGTGCGGGCTACATATTCCGTGTAGCCGCCGCCATATTCGTGGATGCCGTCCGGGGTCAATTCCAGCACCCGGTTTGACAGGGCGCCGAGGAAATGCCGGTCGTGGGATACGAACAGCATCGTGCCTTCATATTCCGACAGGGCCTTGATCAGCATTTCCTTGGTGTCGAGGTCCAGGTGGTTGGTCGGCTCGTCGAGAACCAGCAGGTTCGGCGGATCGAACAGCATCTTCGCCATGACCAGCCGTGCCTTCTCGCCACCGGAAAGCACGCGGCACTTCTTCTCCACGTCATCACCGGAGAAGCCGAAACAACCGGCGAGTGCACGCAATGGCGCCTGTCCGGCGCGCGGGAAGGACTCTTCCAGCCATTCGAGAATGGTCAGGTCACCATCGAGGACATCCATGGCGTGCTGGGCGAAATAGCCCATCTTGACGCTGGCGCCCAGCGCAACGCTGCCCTGATCCGGATCGGTCGAGCCGGTCACAAGTTTCAGGAGCGTCGATTTGCCGGCGCCGTTGATGCCCATGATACACCAGCGCTCCTTGCGCCGCACCATGAAGTCGAGGCCTTCGTAGATCGTCCGGCTGCCATAGCTCTTGTAGACATTCTTCAGGTTGATCACGTCTTCACCGGAGCGCGGTGCCGGCAGGAAGTCGAAGGCGACGACCTGGCGGCGCTTGGGCGGTTCGACCCGCTCGATCTTGTCGAGCTTCTTCACCCGGCTCTGCACCTGCGCAGCATGGGACGCACGGGCCTTGAAACGTTCGATGAACTTGATTTCCTTGGCCAGCATCGCTTGCTGGCGCTCGAACTGGGCAAGCTGGTGCTTCTCGTTCAGCGCCCGCTGCTGTTCATAGAAGGCATAGTCGCCGGAATAGCTGTTGAGACCGCCGGCGTCGATTTCAATGATCTTGTTGACGAGGCGGTTCATGAACTCGCGGTCGTGCGAGGTCATCAGCAGCGCGCCGTCGTAGTTCTTGAGAAAATCCTCAAGCCAGATCAGGCTTTCCAGATCCAGATGGTTGCTCGGTTCGTCGAGTAGCATCACGTCCGGGCGCATGAGCAGGATGCGGGCAAGCGCCACGCGCATCTTCCAGCCGCCCGATAGCGCGCCGACATCGCCGTCCATCATTTCTTCGCTGAAGCTCAGGCCCGCCAGAACCTCGCGCGCGCGGCCTTCCAAAGCATAGCCGTCCAGTTCCTCGTAGCGCGCCTGCACTTCGCCGTAACGCTCGATGATCGCATCCATCTCGTCCAGCCGGTCGGGATCGACCATGGCGGTTTCGAGTTCGTGCAGTTCGGCAGCAACCACGCTGACCGGGCCGGCACCGTCCATCACCTCGGCAACGGCGCTGCGCCCCGCCATTTCGCCGACATCCTGGTTGAAATAGCCGACGGTCACGCCCTTTTCGACCGCGACCTGACCTTCGTCGGGCTGTTCCTCACCGGTGACCATCCGGAAGATCGTCGTCTTTCCGGCGCCGTTCGGGCCGACGAGGCCGATCTTCTCGCCCTTGTTGAGCGCGGCGGAAGCCTCGATGAACAGGATGCGGTGGCTCAGCTGCTTGCTGATGTTTTCAATGCGGATCATGTGCGTAGGGTGTCCAGAAACGTTTCGGCGCCCTTATGCCACGTGTCTCGCCGAATGTCGCAGGCTTTTTCGCACTGCAATATCGGACTTTCGACGGGCTTTTTCGCGGCTGCATCTTCACGGTGCCGCGCACGGGGGCTACAGAGGGGCACCTGCCGCATGCAATGGAGCCTGCCATGACCGATACCGTTCTCGATCGCTTCCTTCGCTACGTCGTCATCGACACGCAATCCGATCCGACATCTTCGGCGCAACCCTCCACCGAAAAGCAGAAGAACCTCGGCCGTCTGCTGGTCGCGGAATTGCTGGCCATGGGACTGACGGACGCCCATATGGACGAGCATGGTTATGTCTACGCGACGGTTCCCGCCAATACCGACAAGGATGTGCCGGTCATCTGCTTCTGCTCGCATATGGATACGGCACCGGATTTCACCGGCACCAATGTGAAGCCGAACATCATCCGCAACTATGCCGGCGGCGACATCCAGCTTACGGGCGATCCGCAGCAGGTGATCCGCGTCAGCGAACATCCGGCACTGCGCGACCAGATCGGCAACGACATCATCACCACGGATGGCACGACGCTGCTCGGCGCCGACGATAAGGCCGGGCTTGCCGAAATCATCACCGCCGCGCAATTCCTCATCGACAATCCCGACATCAAGCACGGCACGATCAAGCTGCTCTTGACGGTGGACGAGGAGATCGGCCGCGGCGTCGACAAGGTGGACCTGAAAAAGCTTGGCGCGCGCTTTGCCTATACGATGGACGGTGAGACTGCCGGCCATATCGAGGATGAGACCTTTTCAGCCGACGGCGTCGAGATCACCATCCAGGGCGTCGCCATTCATCCAGGCTTTGCCAAGGGCAGGATGGAAAATGCCATCAAGATCGCCGGCGCGATCATCGACCGCCTGCCGAAACACCTCTCGCCGGAACGCACCGACGGCAAGGACGGCTTCATCCATCCGACCGGCGTAACCGGCTCGATGGAAAAAGCAACGATCGGCCTGATCGTCCGCGAC
Source organism: Rhizobium sp. Leaf453 (assembly GCF_001425605.1). GTDB lineage: Bacteria > Pseudomonadota > Alphaproteobacteria > Rhizobiales > Rhizobiaceae > Pararhizobium. Next base: position 198,465 of record NZ_LMRG01000031.1, read on the forward strand.
TTCAACGACGCCGGTCTTGCTGAGAAAGAAGCCCTAATCCACGAGATCGTCGCCGATGTCATGCCGGATTATCCGGGCTCCACCTGCAATGTCGAGGTCAAGCAACAATACCGGAACATGAAGGTGGTTCTCGACCGGCATCCGGAAATCATGGAAAACGCGCTGGAAGCCGTCCGCCGCGCCGGCATGGAGCCGGTGCGCGGCAGTATTCGTGGCGGCACGGACGGCTCGCGCCTCTCCTTCATGGGCCTGCCCTGCCCCAACATCTTCGCCGGCGGCCACGCCTTCCACTCGCCGCTCGAATGGGTGAGCCGTCAGGACATGGAAAAGGCGGTCAAGACGATCGTCGAACTGGCGAAAATCTGGGAAAAGCGCGCCTGACGGCTCCGCTCACCCGAGCTTCGACCCGTTTGCCGTGACATAGGCAGCGTAAAGCGAGGTCGTGCCGGTGATGAACAGCCGGTTCCGCCGCGCGCCGCCGAAGGTGACGTTCGAAACAATCTCCGGGATGAGTATCTTGCCGATCAGCGTTCCATCCGGATCATAGCAATGGACGCCATCGGCAGCGCTTGCCCAGATCCGGCCGGTGCGGTCAATGCGGAAACCGTCGAACATGCCACTGGTGCAGGTGGCGAACACCTCACCACCGGACAGAGTCCCCGTATCTGAAACGGAAAGACGCCGGATGTGGCGCGGGCCGTTTTCGAGATGGCTGGCACCGGTATCAGCGATGTAGAGATGCCGCTCGTCCGGCGAGAAGGCCAGGCCGTTCGGCTTCTCAAAATCGTCGGCAACCTTGGTAATGGCTCCGGACTTCGGATCGACGCGATAGACGTTGCAGGCGCCGATCTCCTCGTCGCCATACTCGCCTTCATAATCATGCATGATCCCGTAGGACGGGTCGGTGAACCAGATGGAATCGTCGGATTTCACCACGACATCGTTGGGCGAATTGAAGCGCTTTCCTTCGAAGCGATCGGCAATCACCGTCACCGTGCCGTCGAACTCCGTCCGCGTCACCCGCCGTGTCAGGTGTTCGCAGGTCACCATGCGCCCGTGGTTATCGACGGTATTGCCATTGGAATTGTTGGAGGGTTGACGGAAGACGGAGACCGCACCGCTGGTCTCGTCAAAGCGCAGCATCCGGTTGTTGGGAATATCCGAGCAGACGAGATAGCGGCCCGCCCCAAACCAGGCCGGACCTTCCAGCCAGCGCCCACCCGTCCACAGCCGCTCGACCCGCGCATGGCCAACGAAGCAGGCCCCGAAACGCGGATCCAGAGCCTCGAATCCCGTTCCCTCGACTTCTCCGAACATAGTCTCTCTCCCTGATGATTCCTGTGCCGTATCATGACCGACGGGCAGTTGTTTCTTACCGATGATAGCGATAACATATCCGGCAATAAACAGGTTTTTGCGACGATCCTGGGGACGGAAACAAACAATGACGAAAACGCCGGATGGCAAGTCAGCCGAGGCGCCGACGATGAACGATGTCGCCCGCCGCGCCGGCGTTTCGGCCATGACCGTATCACGGGCGCTGAAGGAGGGAAGTCACGTCTCCAAGGCGACCCGCGAACGGATCGCGCAGGCCATCAATGAACTCGGCTATGTGCTCGACCAGTCGGCCGGCAGCCTGTCATCACGGCGCACCGGCTTCGTCGCGGCGATCATTCCGTCGATCAACAATTCCAACTTTTCCGACACCGCGCGCGGCATTACCGATGCGCTGGAAGGCACCGGCCTGCAGCTGCTTCTGGGCTACACCGATTACTCGGTCGAGCGGGAGGAAGAGCTGATCGAATCCATGCTGCGCCGGCGCCCGGAGGGCATCATCCTCACCGGTGGCGCCCATACGGATCGCGCCCGGCGAATGCTGCAACAGGCCGGCATCCCGGTCATCGAAACCTGGGACACGCCACAGGACCCGATCGACAAGGTCGTCGGCTTTTCCAACGGCGCGGCGATGGAACTGCTGGTCGAGACACTGGCCGCCAAGGGCTATCAGCGATTCGGCTATATCGGCGGCACGACGGGCCGGGATACGCGCGGCAGCCAGCGGCGGGCCGGGTTCGTGCGGGCACTGGACCGGCTCAGCCTGCCGTCTGACCGCATCATCTCCTTCGGTGTGCCGCCAATCTCAATGGAACAGGGCGGTCAGGCCGTGGTCAGCATGCTCGATCGCTGGCCGGACACACAGGTCGCGCTCTGCGTATCCGACCTTTCCGCCTTCGGCGCCCTGATGGAATGTCGCCGCCGGGGCATGCGCGTTCCCGAGGACATCGCCATTGCCGGCTTCGGCGATTACGAGATCGCCGCCTGCTGTCATCCCCGCATGACCACGATCAACGTCGATTGCTATGGCATCGGCCGTCAGGCGGCGCTGAAGCTGACCCGGTCGATCCAGGGAACATCATCGGACGAGGTGGAGCAGATCACACTCACCGGCTTCCGCGTCGTCGAGCGCGAAAGCACCTGATCAGAACGACAATTGCACCTTCATCGACCGGCTGCGATCGCCCGCCGCCTCAAAGGCCGCCACGGCATCGTCGAGATCGAAGATGCTGGTCAGAAGTGGTTTAACATCCACCCGGCGGCGGTTGATGAGATCGACGGCCAACGCAAACTCCTCGTGAAACCGGAAACTGCCGCGCATGTCGATTTCCTTGGCAACGATCAGGTTCTGCGGCAGCGAGACATCGCCGCCGAGCCCAAGTTGCATCAGGATGCCGCGCGGCTTCAGGACATCGAGGCCGGCGCGCACGGCACGCTCATTGCCGGACGCCTCGAACATCATGTCGAAATGCCCCTTGTTGGCCGAATAGGCTGCGAGCTTGTCGCTATCCGTCGCCACGTTGATGGTCCGGTCGGCGCCAACCTCCAGCGCCTTGAGCAGGACCGCATCCATCACATCGGTCGCAACGATTTCCTGAGCGCCATGGGCGCGAGCCGCCAGAATGCACAACGCGCCGATGGGGCCGCATCCCGTCACCAGCACGCGCTTTCCGAGCAGCGAACCGGCGCGATTGACGGCATGCAGCGTCACCGAGAACGGTTCGGCGAAGGCAGCCTCGTTGATCGAGATACCATCGGCCACCTTGTGGCACTGCCAGCTTTCCGCAACGAGCCGCTGGCGGAAGGCGCCCTGAATATGCGGCATCGGCATGGCGCTGCCGTAGAAGCGCATGTTCAGACAATGGTTCTGCTGCCCCTTCAGGCAATAGTCGCAGGCGTTGCAGGGACGGCTTGGTGACACCGCCACCCGATCGCCGACCGCGAGACCCGAGACACCGCTGCCGAGCGCCTTGATCGTGCCGGCGATCTCGTGCCCGAGGATCATCGGCTCGCGCAGCCGGATCGTGCCGAAACCGCCGTGATTGTAATAATGCAGGTCGGAGCCGCAGATGCCGCCGGCCTCGATGGCAATCTCCACCTGCCCCGGCCCGGCGCTGCCCGGATCGGTTTCCTCGATACGCAGATCCTTGGCCGCATGGATAACGACGGATTTCATGACCTTCCCTCCCCGTGTTCAGACAACCGGCGTCAACAGCGGCCGGCCGGCAAAATGCGCCGCCAGATTGTCGCGCACCAGCTTGCCCATGGCCTGCCGGGTCTCCACCGTACCGCTGCCATGGTGCGGCTGAAGGGCGACATTTTGCAAGGCCGCGAAACGCGGATCGATGCGTGGCTCGTTCAGGAAAACATCCAGGCCCGCGCCCCGGATCCTGCCCTGCTCCAGGGCATCCAGCAAGGCCGCTTCGTCCACCGTGGTGCCGCGCGAAATATTCACCAGGATGCCGCCCGGCCCCAGCGCCTCGATTACTTCAGCCGAGACGCTACCGCGCGTGCCCTCACCGCCAGCCAGCGTGATCACCAGAAAATCCGATTGCCGGGCAAGCTCGACGAGATCATCGACGAATGTGTAATTCAAATCTGGCTTCGGCGTCCGGGCAAAATAGGAAATCGGGCAATCGAACGCCGCAGCGCGCCGGGCAAAGGCAGCGCCGATCCGGCCCATGCCGACAACGCCGACCCGCTTGCCGCAGACGCGGGTGGTCAGCCCCATATTGCCTTGCGCCCAGCTCCCGTCCCGCACATAGGCATCGCCCGCCGGAAGCTGACGTGCCGCCGCCAGCATCAGCGCCATGCCGAGATCGGCCACGTCCTCAGTCAGGACATCCGGCGTGTTGGTCACACGAATCTTGTTGTCGCGCGCAAATGTGAGATCGATCGCATCCGTGCCGACGCCATAGCAGCTGACGATTTCAAGATTCGGCAACGCCTTCATCAGGTCGGCCGATGCGCCCAGCTCTCCGCGCGTGGCAATGGCGCGGATGCCATCGGCGTGGCTGGCGAGGAAACCCGCACGGTCTTCCGCTTCCCACAGCCGATGGATAACATAGCGGCCTTCAAGGTCCTCCATATCCCAGGCTGGATACGGCCCGATCATCAACACTTCCGGCTTCGACATATTTTCCTCCCGAATTTTCTTGCTTGACTTGATATGTTATCGATAACATATGTGTCAAGCGAGACCGGGCGCTGTAAACAGACAGCGAAAAGAATTGATCCGGCGGGAAAGCTGGGAGGCATTTGCATGGGATTTCCGTTGTTCGATCTGAACGGGCGTCGGGCGCTCGTCACCGGCTCGAGCCAGGGCATCGGCTACGCGCTGGCCGAGGGGCTGGCCGCACACGGCGCCGAAATCGTCCTCAATGGACGCTCCGCCGACAAGGTCGCTGCCGCCGTCGAAACGCTCTGCAAAGCCGGCTATAACGCCCATGCTGCTGTCTTCGATGTGACGGACCGGCACTCCGTCGTGGATGGCGTGGCGCGCATCGAAGCGGAAATCGGCGCGATCGATATTCTCATCAACAATGCCGGTATGCAGTTCCGCACCCCGCTCGAGGATTTTCCCGCCGAGAAATGGGAGCTTCTGCTTACCACCAATATTTCCAGCGTCTTCTATGTCGGCCAAGCTGTGGCGAAACACATGATCGCGCGCGGCGAAGGCAAGATCATCAACATTGCCTCCGTCCAGAGCGAACTCGCCCGTCCCGGCATTGCGCCCTATACGGCGACAAAAGGCGCGGTGAAGAATCTGACGCGCGGCATGTGCGCCGACTGGGCAAGACATGGCTTGCAGGTCAACGCGATCGCGCCGGGCTATTTCAAGACCCCGCTCAATCAGGCTCTGGTCGATAGCGCCGACTTTTCCGGCTGGCTGGAAAAGCGCACGCCGGCCGGCCGCTGGGGCAATGTCGAAGAACTCGTCGGCTCCGCCGTTTTCCTTGCCGGCAAGGCATCCTCTTTCGTGAATGGACACACGCTCTATGTCGATGGCGGCATCACCACCTGCCTTTAAAGGGCCGATCATCGTCATGGGCGTCAGCGGCTGCGGCAAGTCGCTGATCGGCGAACTGCTGGCGAAGAATCTCGGCCTACCCTATGTCGAGGGCGACAGCCTCCACCCGCCGGCGAACATCGCCAAGATGTCGGAAGGCATTCCCCTGAATGACGACGACCGCTGGCCGTGGCTGGAAATCATCGGACAGCGCCTTGCCGCAGCCGGTCCGGAGGGCATCGTCATTTCCTGCTCGGCGTTGAAACGCATCTATCGCGACCGGTTGCGCCAGGCGGCTGGCCGCCCCCTCGCTTTCGTCTACCTGAAGGGCTCGCGCGACATCCTCATGCAGCGCATGACCGAACGGCCAGGGCATTTTTTCAAGGCCCCCCTGCTCGACAGCCAGTTGGCCACTTTGGAAAGCCCGGAAGGCGAAGACCTTGTCGTGACGGTCGATATCGCGCCCGCCCCCGCTGAAATCACCGCGGCGGCCCTGGATGGCCTGACCGCATTGAACGGAGCCGAGGCATGACCGACACCACGCCTTGCAAGGTCGCCGTCATCGGTGCCGGGATCATGGGATCGGCGATCGCCACGCGGCTGATCGAGACCGGCCAGACCGTCACTGTCTTCGATCTCGATCCGGCAAAGGTCAAGGCTTTGACCGACAAGGGCGGCCTCGCCGCAATCTCGATTGCCGAAGCGACGCGCGCCAGCGACTTCGTCATCCTCAGCCTCAACCATGCCAGTATCGTGCGCGCCGTGGTGTTCGGTCCCGAGGGCGTGAGCGCCGGTGCCGATGCCACGAAAATGCTGATCGACATGTCGTCGATCGACCCCGCCGACACGGCCGACATGGCCGCGCGGCTGGCAACAGAGACCGGCATGAAATGGGTCGATTGCCCGTTGTCGGGTGGCGTGCCGGGCGCGCTGGCCGGACGGCTGACGATCATGGCCGGCGGTGAGGAAGCCGATATCGAGCGCGCCTACACGGTGATGCACCACCTCGCCCGCAATTATACCCGCATGGGGCCGAGCGGCGCCGGCCAGACGACCAAGCTGATCAACCAGTTGTTCTGCGCTGTGATCTTTCAGGCCGTGGCCGAGGCGACGAAACTGGCGGAAGCCGGCGGCGTCGATCCGGCCTCCATCCCGGCAGCCCTTGCCGGTGGCCGCGCGGATTCGAGCATCCTGCAGGAATTCATGACCAAGTTCGCCGCCCGCGATTACACACCGACGGGCCGGATCGACAACATGCTGAAGGACCTGGATTCGCTGCAGGCCTTCGCGCTGAAAACCAGGACCCCCTTGCCGATGACCGGCCAGGTCGTCGAAATCCACCGGCTGCTCTGCGCCGCCGGTCTGGGCGGACGCGATTCCGCCGAGATGATGCGCCTGCTCGACGGCGCGCTTTCCTGACGAATTAAGGACGGAAACCAATATCGGTCCTTGACTAACTCAATATGTTATCGATAACATATCTTCATTCGACGCTTTGGGAGGAGCAGAGATGGACCATCGCACACTCATCGAGTTCCAGGGCATCACGAAGATTTTTGGCGGTACCCGCGCGCTCGAAAATGTCTCCATCGATCTGCTTCCCGGCGAAATCCTCGCGCTTCTCGGCGAAAACGGCGCTGGCAAGTCGACCCTGATCAAGACGCTCGCCGGCATCTACAAGCCGGACGGCGGCCAGATTCTCTTTCGCGGCGAGCCCTACAGCCACCGCCCGCCCAAGCCCAACACCCGCCAGCCGGTCGCCTTCATCCATCAGGATCTCGGCCTGATCGAATGGATGACGGTCGGCGAGAATGTCGGGCTGGCGCAGGGCTTTTCGCTGCGTTCGCGCCTGATCGACTGGCGCCGGACGGAAGACAGGGCGCGCGAAGCTCTTGAACTCGTGGGCTGCGACTTCGACCCGAGCACCCGCGTCCAGGACCTCACCCGCACCGAGAAATCGCTGGTCGCCATCGCCCGCGCGCTGGCGGTGGAGGCCGACGTGCTGGTGCTCGACGAGCCGACAGCGAGCCTTCCGGCTGATGAGGTCGAGCGTCTGTTCAATGCCATCCGCCCGCTGAAGGAACGCGGCGTTGGCATGATCTATGTCTCGCATCGTCTCGACGAAATCTTCCGCATTGCCGACCGGGTAGCCGTGCTGCGCGACGGCCGGCTGGTCGGCCAGCGACCGGTGTGCGAGACCAAACCGGATGACCTGATCGAGATGATCGTCGGCCGCCCGGCCAACCAGCTCTTCGTCAAGGCCGCCTGCAATCCGGGAAAGACGGTGCTTGCGACCAGAAACCTGACCTGCGCTGGCACCGCCCCGGTCTCCTTCGATATCCGCCAGAACGAACTGCTCGGCCTTGTCGGCCTGCGCGGTGCGGGCCAGGAACTTATCGGCCGCGCACTGTTCGGCTGCGAGGCTTTCGGCGGCACGATTCATCTCAACGGCGAAACGCCGGATCTGTCGAACCCGGTTGCCGCGATGAAGTCCGGGATCGGGCTGATCGCCCGCGACCGGACGGAGGAATCCGTCGCCATGTCGCTGTCGCTGAGGGAAAACACCTTCATCAATCCCGGCGCCTCCGGCCGCGGCCTGTTCTCGTTCCTGTCACCCGCCAACGAGGCCGAGCAGGCCCGCAAGATCGGCGAGACCGTCGGTCTGCGCCCCAACGACCAGAGCCTCCCGATTGAGGCTCTGTCCGGCGGCAACCAGCAGAAGGTGGTCGTTGGCCGCTGGCTGGTGACCGGCCGCAAGCTGCTGGTGGCCGAAGACCCGACGGCCGGCGTCGATGTCGGCGCCAAGGCGGAAATCTACAAGCTCATCGCCCGGGCGCTCGAAGCCGGTCTCGCCGTCGTGGTCGTCTCCACCGACTTCGAGGAAATCGCCCATATCTGCCATCGCGCTCTGGTGTTTTCACGCGGCCGCATCGTTGCCGAGCTTGAGGGCGAGGCCCTCACGACATCCGCCGTCATTTCCGCCGCCTCGGCTTCTGAAGCCGCCTGAATCTCGACGAACGACAAGCCTGCAAGACCAAGGGAACCAAGACCATGCAATCGATCGAATCCACCGCCCTTGAGCCGACGCGCAGCGAACTGGCCGGGCTCACCAGCGGCCAGAAGCTCGCCCGGTACATCCCCGTCTATGGTCTCGTCATCCTGACGGTCCTGCTGATCGTGATGTTCTCGCTGCTCTTGCCCGGCACGTTCCCGACGCTGCTCAACCTGCGCTCGATCATCTCCGACAAGGCGATCATCGCGCTTCTCTCGCTTGCCGCGATGATCCCGATGGCATCCGGACGGATCGACCTGACGGTCGGCTATGGCATCGTGCTCTGGCATATCCTCGCCATCAGCCTGCAGACCATGTTCGGCGTACCGTGGCCGATTGCCGTCGCGATCGTGCTGGCGCTCGGGGCTCTCACCGGTTTCCTCAACGGCCTTCTGGTCGAGGTGGCACGCATCGACAGCTTCATCGCCACGCTCGGCACCGGCACCATTCTTTACGCGCTGGCGCTCTGGCATACTGGCGGACGACAGGTGGTCGGCGTACTGCCGGAAGGTTTCTACGCGCTGAACGGCACCATGGTGCTGGGCCTGCCGATCACCGGCTTCTATGTCATCGCCCTTGCCATCGCGCTCTGGATCATTCTCGAATACCTGCCGATCGGCCGCTACGTCTATGCCATCGGCGCCAACCCGAAGGCGGCCGCGCTGAACGGCATCCCGGTTCGCCGTTTCGTCATCGGTGCCTTCGTTTCATCCGGCACGCTCGCTGCCCTCGCCGGTGTCCTGCTCGCATCGAAGCTCCGCATCGGTCAGGCCAGTGTCGGGCTGGAATACCTGCTGCCGGCTCTCGTCGGCGCCTTTCTCGGATCGACCACCATCAAGCCCGGCCGCGTCAATGTCTGGGGCACGATGACCGGCGTCATCATTCTCGCGGTCGGCATTTCCGGCATCCAGCAGATCGGCGGATCGTTCTTCGTCGAGCCCCTCTTCAATGGCGTCACCCTGCTCGTGGCCATCGGCATCGCCGGTTACGCCCAGCGCAAGCGCGGTGCCGCCGGCAAGGCCGCAACACCCGGCCCAACGCCCACCGGCACACAGAAAAACTGATTGCACAACCAACACATCAGACATCTTCAAAGGGAGGAAGAACCATGAAACGCAGAACATTGATAAAGGCTTCGGTCGCCATGCTGGCGCTGACGCTGGCCGGCCCCGCGCTCGCCGATGCCATGGCGGACGCCAAGGCCGTCGTCGAAAAATACGCCACCAAGGTCACCGGCTGGGACGGCCCGAAAACCAGCCCCAAGGCGCAGGAAGGCAAGACCATCGTGGTGCTGGCCGGCGACCTGAAGAACGGCGGCATTCTCGGCGTGACGACCGGTGTAGAGGAAGCCGCGGCTGCCATCGGCTGGGAGGTCAAGGTACTCGATGGCGCCGGCTCGATCGGCGGACGCACGGCAGCCTTCGGTCAGGCCATGGCGCTGAAGCCGTCCGGCATCATCATCAATGGCTTCGATGCTGTCGAACAAGGGCCGGCGCTGGAGCAGGCGAAGGCTGCCGGCATTCCTCTCGTTGCCTGGCATGCCGGCCCAGTCATCGGCCCGGATGAAAAGACCGGCCTGTTCGCCAATGTCAGCACCGATGCCATGGAAGTTTCGAAGGCCGCGGCCGACTACGCCTATGTCGATGCCAACGGCAAGCCGGGCGTGATCATCTTCACCGACTCGACTTACGCCATCGCCATCGCCAAGGCCGACAAGATGAAGGCCGAGATCGAGGCACTCGGCGGCACCGTTCTCGAATATGTCGATACACCGATCGCCGAGACCTCGCAGCGCATGCCGCAGCTGACCACCTCGCTCTTGCAGAAATACGGCGACCAGTGGACCCATTCGCTTGCCATCAACGACCTCTATTTCGACTTCATGGGTCCCTCGCTGGCCGCTGCCGGCAAGAGCGGCACGGATGCTCCGATCAATGTCGCGGCCGGTGACGGCTCGGAATCGGCCTATCAGCGCATCCGCGCCGGCCAGTTCCAGAAAGTGACGGTTGCCGAGCCGCTGAACCTGCAGGGCTGGCAGCTGGTCGATGAACTCAACCGCGCCTTCGCCGGGGAGGCCTGGTCCGGCTATCTCTCGCCGCTCCATGTCGTGACCTCGGACAATGTCGAGTTCGATGGCGGCCCGAAGAACACCTTCGATCCCGATAACGGTTACCGCGACGAATACAAGAAGCTCTGGGGCAAGATGTAACCGCATCAGGACAGGGGCATCCGCACCGATGCCCCTCACCTTCTCGAGACAGATCCCCCCTCGGACGAAAGCATCATCATGATCATTCGCTATGCCCTCTTCGAGGGCGAAATCCACGCGGGCAAGGAAACGGAATTCCGGGCCTACGTGAAGGAGAAACTCGTTCCGCTCTGGACCCGGTTTCCCGGTGCTGAGGAAGTGCGCGTGCTGGATGGCACCGAGCGCGACGATGGCGCGCCGGTCTATGCCATGGCGCTGGCCATCCGCTACCCCGACATGGAAACCTGCAACAGGGCGCTGCAGTCGGACGTGCGCTTCGAAAGCCGTGCCGTTACCGGCGGCCTGCTTGAAATGTTTTCAGGTCGTGTCCACCATCACGTCTTTGACGCCAACGAATATCCGACCGCCTGACCGCGTCGGCCGGCGGCATATCGTCATGCCGCCCTCGCCTCGTCTCATGCCCGGTTCAGCACCAGCACGTCGCCATCGGCCGGAATCCGAAGTTTTTCCATCGAAATTCCCCGGGCATCCGCAAGCTGGCGCAGATCCTGCCGCGTGATCGTGGCATGATCCAGCGCCTCCATATGCGTGGCGATGACGATCGCCGCCGTCGTCGATGCCTCGCAGACGGCAACTGTCTCTTCCGCATCCATGACGATCAGGTCGCCGTCCCAGCGAGCGCCGCAGGAATGGGTGATGATGATGTCCGGCGCCGTCTTCCGAATAGTCTCGGCGACTGGTGGATAAAGCACGGTATCGCCGGCCCAGTAGATCGACGGCTCATCCTGCGCCTCGATGCTGACGCCCATGACGGAGCCCATCAGGTCGACCACCGGTCCGAGCCCATGGCTCCCTTCCTGACGCGTCAGAGTAATACCATTCCAGGTCGCATGATCCTCGAGCGGCGTGACGTCCAAGAAGCCCGCACCGCGAATTTCGTCTTCATCACCCGGCTGGCAGAAGATCGGCAAATCCTTACGCAACCGCGCCTTCGCGACACTGTCGAAATGATCCTCGTGTAAATGCGACACGATGACGAGTTCGACGCCTTCCAGAATTTTCTCGATGTCGACAGGTAATTCCACCATCGGGTTTGGTGATCGACCGGTAAACGACGGCAGACTGTGCTTCGGCGCCAGATAGGGATCGATCAGCAGCGTGTGATCGGCATAGTCGAGCTTCAAGGTTGCGTTACGAAATAACTGTAGCTTCATACACTTATCCTTCTTGCATCGTTTTGGCATGCCGGAAACGATCGTCTGTCTACCGGTTGGGACTCGACCGTGCGGAGCCACACTTTCGGCGATTGCCGGCAATTGGCAAGTCTTCTCCAATGGAAATCTTGCATGTGACGCCGTCAGGCTGGCAACGGGGCCAAATGAGGCCACGAACCGGCCAATCGTTACCCTTTGTAACCGTTACGTACTTGCATTCACACTGACCTGTATGGTGGTCTGACCACAACAGGGGCGATCTCTTGAATCTCTGGGGTGCATTTGGGTGACATGGATTGCAGCGTTATCGACAAAAAACTTTAGGAGGAGCGTCGCCGAAGATGGTGGCGTACCTGCTGGTTTTTGTGAGCATACTTCCGGCGCTCGCCTCTGCCCAGACCACGCCGCAAACCGTCGATCGTGCGATCGCCCTCTGGCAGGAATACTGGCTGGAGGTCACACTCACGTTGATCGTCGTGCTGCTGCAGGCAGCGACCATCATTGCTCTCGTCCTGCAGGAACAACGACGACGCCGTCTTCAGGCGGAACTCGCGCTCGAACGTCTCGAGCTTGCCTATCTCTCGAGGACATCACAGATGGGGGCGCTTTCTGGTGCGCTTGCGCACGAACTCAATCAACCACTGACCTCGATCCTCGCCAATGCCGAGGCTGGCCGCCGGTTGCTCGATGCAGAGCAGGTGGATCTCAGCGAATTGCGCGACATCATGGACGATATCGTGCTGGACGATCGGCGCGCGGCAACAGTGATCAGCCAGTTGCGGCGCCTGATGTTGCGAGGGGAAACCACCCTCGAACTCATGGATTTGAACCAGGCCGTGACGACCACGCTCAGCTTGGCACGCAGCGAACTGCTGGCACGTCAGACCCGCGTCGACGTGATGCTCGACATGCCGGACGTTCCGGTCCGCGCCAACTTACCGCAATTGCAACAGGTCATTCTCAATCTGCTGCTCAACGCCGCGGACGCCATGACGCATCTGCCGCCGGCCATGCGTGAGATTGCCGTGAGAACGAGAAAGCGCGACAATGGATCTTGTGAGTTGACGGTGACGGATCGCGGCATTGGCATATCGCCGGAAAAGCGGGCCGACATTTTCAAACCGTTCGTCAGCACCAAGAAAGCGAGCCTCGGGCTCGGATTGGCTATCTGCAGATCGATCGCACAGGCTCATGGGGGAGTCTTGTCTTTCGATGACAACTTTGACGAAGGCGCGCGGGCGATCTTTACGCTACCGTCGGCATAAGGGGTGCGAGATGAACAATACAAGTCCAATGATTTACCTGGTCGATGACGACGAGCGAATTCTGATCGCATTGAAGCGATTGTTGGTTTCGGCCGGATACCATGTCCAGCCCTACCAAAGCGCTGAAGACTTCTTGACGATGCATGATCCCGATGCGCCGGGCTGTGCGGTCGTTGATGTGGATCTTCCCGGAATGGACGGATTTGGCATCCAGGACGCGCTTTGGTCCCGGCACCATGCCCGCCCGATCATCTTCATGACCGGTTGTGGCGATATCCCAACCACGGTGCGCGCCATGAAGGCCGGCGCGGTCGATTTCCTCACGAAGCCCGTCGATGCCGCGTCACTTTTTGCCGCCATTGAACAGGCCCTCAAGCGCGATCAGGACGGCAGGCAAAAGGCCCTCCAGCGCCGGCTGGTCGAGCAGCGGTTGGCAAGCCTCACGCCGAGAGAGCGTGAAGTCTTTGGCTGCGTGGTTGCCGGTCAACTGAACAAGCAGATCGCCGCCGAACTCGGCACCGTGGAAAAGACCATCAAGGTGCATCGGGGCCGGATGATGGAAAAGATGTGCGTGCGAACAGTCGCGGACCTCGTCCGTCTCGCCGCGGTCGCGGAAGTGTAGCAGACGGCATTGGACCCAAGGTCAATTACAACCTTCGTCAGCATTGTCTACAACGGTTGCATGGAGCAGTTAAAACTTACAGTTGCGATCGTGGACGACGACGAGGCCGTTCGCCGCGCGCTGAGGCGCATGGTCTCTTCATTTTCCTATGGCGTCGCCGAATTCTCCTCCGGTCAGGCATTCCTCGAAGGAATTGGCGCGGAAACCTTCGCATGTGTCCTGCTCGATATGCACATGCCCGAACTCAACGGGATCGATGTGCTGGTCAGACTGCGCATGACCGGCCACAATATTCCTGCCATCATCATCACGGGTGGCGATGAACCGAAGATGCGCGATCGCTGCATGAGTGCCGGCGCCAGGGAGTATCTGACCAAACCCCTGGAGCGCGACGTCGCCCTCGCAGCGATCCAGGCGTCGATGTCCCTGGTCGGCCCGCAGCTTGGAAGCCGGATATAGACAGCGCCGCCACGGACGACCGCGTCGTCCACCTGTGAGGAGGGGTCCGACGGGACCGCAATCTGGCATGGCTTACTCACTGTCGTCATCAAGCAGAATGCGGGCGGCAGCTCCCTCAAGGTCGTCATACTGCCCGGATCGCAGGCTCCAGAGGAAGGCGGCAAGCCCGCCTATTCCCAGCACAATCGCAATCGGCACGAGGAAAGAGAGGTAATTCAGGCTCATGCTGCCACCTGTACGGGCTTTTTGATGAGGAAGCCGCTCTGCGACCGTGAAGCCATGCCTCCGGAAATGCCGTTTCGAAGTCGCAATGCGTTGGCCACGACCATGATCGACGACAGCGACATGGCGATCGCCGCCAGCAGCGGCGTGACGGCACCGAGGACGGCAAATGGCACGGCAACGGCATTATAGGCGATCGCGATCGCGAAATTCTGGCGGATCAGGCGGCCGGCTGTGCGCGCAATCGTAATCGCCCGCGTCACGGCTGAAAGGCTCTCATGCAGAAAGACGATATCCGAAGCAGTTCTGCCGATATCCGCGGCAGATGCAGGAGCCATCGAGACATGAGCACTTGCAAGGGCCGGTGCATCGTTGAGACCGTCCCCCACCATCAGGACCTTGCGTCCAGATGCACTGAGATCGTTGATCCGCTGAGTCTTGTCGGCGGGTAGCAGATCGGCGTGGTAAGTATCGATCTGCAGGGTGGAGGCCAGCGCCTCGACGGCGGAACCCCTGTCTCCCGAGACGATCTCCGTCCAAATGCCATCCCTTGCAAGGCTCACAATTGTCTGCGCGGCATCGTTGCGCAGACGATCGGCAAACAGGAAACGGCCAAGCAGCACGCCGTTTTTCGCCAAAACGCTGACCGAATTCGGCTCTCCGGTCTCCGCCGCTTCTTTTCCCGTGGCCCATCCGGGACGGCCGAGACGGTAAACGACATCTCCCGAGCGAGCCTCGAGGCCAAGGCCAGCCTGCTCGGTTACGCTCTCGAAGTTCGGTGGCCTGGAGCGGTTTTCCGGCCTTTCAGCGACGATCGCGAGCGAAGCGGGATGACGCGAATGCAGGGCCATTGCGCCGGCAATGGTCATCGCTTCAGGCGGGATCTCCGCCGCGTTGAGCAGGCGCGGCCGTCCGAGCGTCAGGGTACCCGTCTTGTCGAAGAGAACGGTGTCGATTTCGGTCAACCGTTCCAGAGCCGAACCATCCCTGACCATGATCCCGTTCTCGAACAGCCGCCGCGCAGCCACAACCTGAACGATCGGTACGGCAAGACCAAGGGCACAGGGGCACGTGACGATCAGGACCGCAATCGCGATGGTGATCGACCTGTGCCAGTCACCGGTCGCCAGCATCCATCCGAGGAAAGACAGGAAAGCAACACAATGGACCACCGGCGCATAGAGTGCCGATGCCCTGTCGGCCAGCCGGCGATAGGTCGCTCGTCCGCCTTCGGCGATTTCCATCATCCGAACCATGTCGGCCAGGAACGAATTCTCGACACTCGCGGTGGTGCGGATCGTCAGCGGGCCTGTGAGGTTCATGAGTCCGGCCTGCAATTGCGCACCGGGACCGGCATATTTCGGCACCGCCTCGCCGGAAACCAGTGAGTAGTCGAGATCCGACGATCCCTGAACGATGATCCCATCGATCGGAACGCGATCGCCAACTGTTACAGTCAGTAGGGTTCCCGGCACGATCTGCGCCACCGGCACATGACGGCGCGTGCCGTCAGCATCAATGACGGTCGCCCCCTGCGGGATCAGGCGCGCCAGTCCCGCCACGGCGGAACGAGCCTTTTCCCGCATCACATGATCCAGCGTCCGGCCGATCAGCAGGAAGAAGATGAGCGATGTGGCCGCATCGAAATAGGCATGCTCGCCGCCTTGCACCGTGTCGTAAAGGCTCAGACCGAAGGCCAGCAGGACACCGATGGAAATCGGAACATCCATGTTGGTGCGGCCATAGCGCAGCGCGCGCCATGCCGAAACAAAGAAGATACGTCCGGAATAGACGATCGCCGGCATGGCAAGAAGCGCGGAAATCCAGTGAAAGGCCTGCCGCACGCCTCCCTCGGCACCGGACCAGATCGAGACGGACAGCAGCATGATGTTCATGGAACAGAAGCCCGCCACCGCCAGCGCCCGGACAAGCCGGGTATATTCCGGGTCGGCGGTATCGGATTCCATCGTGAAAACATGGGCATCATAGCCGATGGCCCGCAGGTGGCCGATCAGGTCCGGCGGCTGTCCGTCGATGGCACGCCAGCGCACCGCGGCTCTTTTCATCGACAGATTGACCCGGGCACTCTCGACACCGGGCATGGCTGACAGGGTCCGCTCGACTGCAGCAATACAGCCTGCACAATGGACACCCGGCACCGAAAGGTCGCTTTGACGCGAACCATCTCCCAGATCACGGCTCGATAGGACAAGCTCATCCATGCTGACCGTTACCGGCTCGCTCCCGGCAATCGCCAGGGACGCCGAGGCATTGGGCGCACAACAGCTCATGATCCTGTCGCCGGCCTCCCTATTTCATCGCCTTGTAGGCGTGCCACGTGCCATGCCCGAGCAGCGGAAAGATGATGATCAGCCCGACAAAGCCCGTCAGAAGTCCGACCAGCGTCAGCGCAAGAACCATCATGCCCCAAGCGATCATGACCCGACGGTTGTTCCAGACGATAGAGATGCTCGTTCCCATCGCCGTAAACGCATCGGTGCGCTCGTCCAGAAGCATCGGGATCGAAAACACGCTGATTGCAAAGGAAAAGGCGGCGAAGACGCCACCGATCACCGTGCCGGTCAAAAGCATGGCCCAGCCGATATCGGTGGTAAACAGCATGGGCACGATGTGGTCCATGCCCGGGAATGGGCGCAATCCAAAAAACAGCGCGTAGACGATGACAGCCGCACGCATCCACAGCAGTGCCAGCCCGAGCAGAATCACCCCGGTGAAAAGAACCTGCGCCCCTGATGCCGGCTTGACGAACAGCATGTGCCCCAAAGTCGGCCGGTTGCCGGATCCGAGCAGGCGGCTCTTCTCATAGAGACCGATCGCAACGAGCGGACCGACCACCATGAAGGCTGCAATAGCCGGAAACAGAATATAGTCCAGTCCCAGAAAGATCAGCCCGGCCACGATGATGACGGATATCGCGAAGACCACCAGACCGTAAACCATGCTGGATGCCGGCGTGGCCATCAGGTCGCGCCAGCCGGCACGCAGCCAGTCAAGAGCAGCCGAGGCAGGAAGGCCGCGTTCGCGTGCCTGCGCAGCAGTCAGACCGGAGACGGACGCGATGTGGGTATTGCTCATTTCGATCCATCCTTCTTCAAGACTTCAGCAGGCCGATTTCGCGGCCCCGTAGACGACACCACCCGGAGCGGCCTCTCCGGACGTCTTGACGTGCGGTACGCAATCTGGCTGCGATTGCAGCGCAACGTAGAGAAGATGCGCATTGGCGACGAAAAAAATCACCAGTGCGACGCCAAGCAGGCTGACCAGGGCCAGCCCGCCACGCGACATGGACCGCTTCGATGATCGCTCCGTCACGCTCGTCACGTCTTTTTCTCGGAAAGAGACAGGACGTACAGTGTCAGCAGCTTTCGGTCTGTATTCGACAACCGGTCTTCCCAATGCGGCATATGCCCCTGGTGTCCGTTGAAGATGGTGGCAAAGATCGACTGGCGATCGCTGCCGTAAATCCACCACGCATCGGTCAGGTTCGGCGCACCCACATCTGGCTTGCCTTTCCCGTCATCGCCGTGACAGGCTACGCAATTGGCGGAAAACACATCCTTGCCCCGCGCGACACTTTCAGAATCTGCGGCTGCCTCGCCGGCCACGCCACCAAGCGACTGGACATAAGAAACGACATCGCTGATCTGCGCCCGTTCAAGCACACCATCACGTCCAAAGGACAGCATCTGCGACACGCGAGTATCAGGATGGGTCGAATTGATACCGACCCGCACGGTTTCAAAAATCGTCTGCGGATCGCCACCCCACAACCAGGATTTCGTGGTCAGGTTGGGAAATCCTTGGCTTCCGGTGCCGCTCGTCCCGTGACAGACGGCGCAGTTATCCTTGAAGAGCGTGCTTCCCGCCTGATTGACGATCGTCATCAGCGCCGGGTCAGCCAGGATTGCCGCAAAATCCATGCTCTCGATCTTCGAGGTCCAGGCGCTGCGCTCGGCGCTCGCCAGTTCCAGCTGCTGCTCAACCTGCGTCTTCTGGTCGAGCCCCAGCAGGCCCTTCGTATAGGTGGTGCCCAGCGGCCAGGCCGGCATCAGCAGCCAGTATCCGATGGAAAACAGGGTTCCGAGCACGAGGAAGAAGATCACGACGCGCGGGATCGGCGTGTAGAGCTCGGTAATGCCGTTCCATTCATGACCGGTGGTCATCTGGCCCGTGACGGGGTCGCGTTCGCCTATGTCCATGGCTTGTCGTCCTCATCCAGAATACTTTGTTTTGCGACGTGAAACTTACTGAGATTGGCCGGCCACAGCGCATAGATCACCACCCCGATCGCCAGGGCGATCAGATAGAAGAGACCCCAACTCTTGGAAAAGGCCACGAGAGTTTCGTGATCGAGGCTCATTTCGCACCCTCCTGTGCCAGGGCGGCCTGCTTGTGGGCCACGTCGGTCAGGCGACCGATGATCTGGAGATAGGCGACGAGCGCATCCATTTCCGTGACCTGTTCAGGATTGCCGTCGAACATCCGGACCTGTGTCGCCTCGCCATAGCGTTCGGATACACCGGCAGCGAAGCTGCTGTCCGGTGAAGCCTGGCCGAAGGCATCATTGCCGGCATTGGCGATCATCTCGTCCGTATAGGGAACCCCCACCGCACGCATCGCTGCCAGGTGTTCGCCGAGATCATCCGTGCGCACTGTGTTCCGCTGCAGCCAGCCATATTTCGGCATGACCGATTCCGGAACGACATCACGCGGATTGAAAAGATGCGCGACATGCCAGGCATCGGAATATTTGCCGCCGATACGGGCGAGATCCGGCCCGGTGCGCTTCGATCCCCACAGCATCGGATGGTCGTATTTGGATTCCACCGCCAGCGAATAGGGACCGTAGCGCTCCACTTCATCCCGAAGAGTTCGGATCATCTGTGAATGACAGGCATAACAGCCTTCTCGCAGATAGATGTTACGTCCGGCAACCTCGAGCGGGGTATAGACCCGCATGTCGGGCGCCGCCTCCACCGTCTCGTCGATCGTGAACAAGGGCGCGATCTCGATGAAACCGCCGATGCTGGAAACCACGACGATAGCAAGCACGAAGCCGATGGCGCTGCGTTCGATTTTTCTGTGAAACTCGGGCATATCGATTACTCCGCAGGCGCGGGCGAGACAGGAATCTGCCTCGGCTCAGGAAGGTCTGCAGTTGAAGTCGGCTGGACGGCAGGCGCCATGCGGATGGTCATCCAGATATTGTAGGCACAGACCAGGATACCCAGCAGGAACAGAAGGCCGCCGAAGGCACGTGCGATGTAATAGGGATGCATCGCGACGACGGAATCGATGAACGAATAGGTCAGCGTTCCGCTTTCGTTATAGGTGCGCCACATTAGCCCCTGAATGATGCCGGAGTTCCACATCGCGAAGACGTAGACGACGGTTCCGGCGATCGCCAACCAGAAGTGAACCTCGACCAGCGCGGCCGAATACATACGCTCGCGCTTCCACAGCCAGGGCACGACGCTGTAAATCGAACCGAAAGTGATGAGCGCGACCCAGCCAAGGGCACCGGCATGAACGTGGCCGACGGTCCAGTCGGTATAGTGGGACAGCGAATTGACCTGCCGGATGGCGAGGAACGAACCTTCGAACGTGGCCAGTCCGTAGAACACCGCCGCCGCCATCATGAACCGCAGTGTGGCGTCGTCACGCACCTTGTGCCAGGCACCATTGAGGGTTGCGAGCGCATTGCCGGCCGAGGCCCAGGACGGGACCAGCAGCACGAGCGAGAATGTCATGCCCAGCGTCTGCACCCATTCCGGCAGGGCGGTGTAATGCAGGTGGTGCGAGCCCGCCCACATATACATGAAGGTAATGCCCCAGAAGCTGATGATCGACAGGCGGTAGGAGAAGATCGGCCGCCCTGCCCGCTTTGGCAGGTAATAATACATCATACCGAGGAAGCCGGCGGTCAGGAAGAAGGCAACCGCGTTGTGGCCATACCACCATTGCGTCATCGCATCCTGGACACCGGAAAAGGCCGAGTAGCTCTTGGCATGGCCGAGCGACACCGGAACGGCCAGATTGTTGACGATATGCAGCACGGCGACAACCAGAATGAACGCCATGTAGTACCAGTTGGCCACATAGATATGGGGCTCCTTGCGGCGTGCGAGGGTGCGAATGTAGAGCAGGAAATAGGTGACCCAGACGATGACCAGCCAGATGTCGGCATACCATTCCGGCTCTGCATATTCCTTCGACTGCGTCACACCCATGAAATAGCCGGCCGCGGCGATGATGCAGAACAGGTTGTAGCCGAGCAGCACGAACCAGGGGCTGAACTGGCCGGCAAGCCGGGCGCGCGAGGTGCGCTGCAGCACATGGAAAGACGTCGCGATCAGCGCATTACCGCCGAAGCCGAAGATGACGCCGCTCGTATGGACCGGGCGCAGGCGCCCAAAACTCGCCCATCCGGCATCGAAGGTCAGGTCGGGCCATGCCAGAAGAGCCGCCACCCAGACGCCCATGGCCATGCCGATGATGCCCCAGACGATTGCGAGAATGATACCGACCTTGCTCGGGTCGTCGTAATATTGGCTCAGGCGCTCGGCGCTCGGTTCCGGCGCATAGAGAGACGACAGGACCAGGAAGGTCAGGCCGACGCTGAGCACCAGAACGATCAGGCCATGGACACCGATCGGATCGGCCCGGCCCACGACCCCCATGGCCAATCCGACCAGAGCAAGCGCGATGAGGACGACAAGCGCGAGCTGCCGCTCGCCGGAGGTCAGTTGCGCTACCATGTCCGTTCCGCCCCGCTCAGGGTTTCCATTGACGTTTCAACGCACACGACGGCGTGATACATGCGGTCGGTTTCGCCGATGGTACGATGCTTGATGGGACAGATGGATTGTCTTCTCTGGTGACACACTGAACGTTTCCTTACACGATCTGGTACAGCAATATCTGCTGCCCCACCCCCGTGGGACCGACGCGGATGCTCGGTACGATGCGTGATGGACAGGCGTCGCCCGAGACCTCTCGATTGGAGTCGCAATCGCCTGGGTAGTCAAGATATTCAGACGGTCAATTTTTGATTTTTTGCCAACTTCCTGCAACTGAAGCGATTAATTGCCGCAAGGCAAAATGAAACAGCCATGGACACTGCTGACAAAGTAGCAAAACTTGCGCCCTATGAAATTACTAAGATATTTCAATAACTAACTTTAATTGCAGAAATAACAACAATCTGGCTGCCGACGCTTCAAGCGTGAAACAGGCCGCAAAAGCCTGATGGAAAGCCGCCGCGTGGCAATCTGGACCTCGGGTGCGTTTGTGCCGCGCAGCAATGTGGGGAAATGGTCGAGTTCCGCAGGTGGTGTGAAAATGCGCTGTTTCAGACTGCGGCCGGAGACGGGCGCCAAGCCAGGATCCGACCGGCTTTCGCATTGGAAAAGAACGATATGTTTGCCACTGGCTCCGATTTCCAGGCGACATCTGCGTGATAGGCAACGGCAACTTCGGCCGTCGGAGAATCCAGCGTCGTATCGTCAGCAACGATATAGAACACTTCATGCCCGGTGAATGATGCCGTGAGCGAGAGAAGACACGCGCGCGCCGCATCAGCGGCGAGCACATAGCCCCAGAGTTCCACCCGGCCCTTCGCGCTCTCCAGCGTCTGGACCGCCATGGCCTGAGCCCGATCGGCCACCACCCAATGGAACCGCAGGCTGGCGATATGCAACCCGGGAAACCGCCGCACCAAGCTGTCGGCCTGCTGTTCACAGATCCATTTCGACAGGCTGTACCCCTCGTCGCAATAGGGCGGGTGCCGTTCATCGACCGGAAAATAGTCGAAACGGCGCTCCAGCGCATAGGCTAGACCGATGGCGTTGACGCTGGACCCCTGGCAAATGCGTGAAATCCCCGCATCCACCGCCGCACGCATGGCATTGTAGCTGCCGACGACATTGTTGGCGTGAACCTCATGATCGCGAAGGCCACGCGGGCTCGGAATCGCTGCCATGTGAATAAGCGCATCGCAACCGGAAAAGGCTCCCACGAGCCCATCATAGTCAGACATTTCGAGTGTGTATCCGGCCACGCCAGTCGGCAATTCAGGCAAGCGGCGGTCGATGGCGACGATCTCATGCCCCTGTGCCAGAGCCAGTGGCAGAATGGCCTGCCCAAGCTTGCCGCCCGCTCCCGTCAAAGCGATTTTCATCCGTATGCCCTCTCCTTGAATTATCGCGGTACAGAAGCGGCCGCCCTTTGCGGATGGACCAGATCGACCCTTGCCCGCCGGCGGTAGCGCATCGGGCTGGTGCCGTGGCTCTCGCGAAACAATCGGTAGAAATGGCTGAGATCCTCGACGCCGCAATCGAGCGCCACCTCGGTGATCGGCGTATCCGAGCCAGCCAACTGGCGGGCGGCGAAATTCATTCGCAGTCCGTTGACATAGGCCGATGGTGTCTGCCCGAAGAGTTTTCGGAAGGTACGCGAGACATGCTCGTGGCTGCGCCCAGTCAGTTCGACAAGAGCGGGCACGCCGCTCCTCAACACAACCGGATCGGCAAAGGCCTCGAAGGCCCGGGCCAACCAGTCGGGCGTTTCGGCGGGCTTGTCGGACACATCCGCCAGCAGATCGGCCATCAGCGCCAGCAGGAAACTTTCGATGCGGGCCAGCGAGCGCGTGCCCCGGTCAAGCGCCTGCTCCAACACAGAGAGATCGCGCATCTGCGCCGAATCCAGCAGAAAGGTCGCAGGCTTGCGATCCGTCGTCCAGAAGAACCGGCCCTCTAGGTCGTTGGCATAACGCGTCCGCAAATGCGCCGCCGTATCGGCGCTGAAAGCGATGTTGACCATCTGGCAAGGCGGCCCATCGGCATTCTGGAAGGCATGCTGATCCGGCGGACGGACAAACATCAGCGTCCCGGTTTCCAGCCGTTCGGTCACACCGTTGATGTAATGCGTGCACCAGCCGGAAGCGATCCAGAAAACCTCGAAAAACTCGTGATCGTGAAACGTCTTGGGCGGTGTCGCCTCGATGAACGGGCGATTGACGTGGAAGGAGTCGCTCGGCGCGATCTGCGCGCTGAGGCTGACGGTGAAACATCCAGTCGTATCAAATATTCCCATAAAATTATCAAGCTCACCCAAGAAACCTAGATAAACCTGACCTACGATATCAATGGTTGTCAAGTCCAGCCAATCGACCATTCGGGAGAAGTGGTCGTTCGGCATTGAGAGGACGTGGGATGATCGCTAGGGAGGAGAGAGAATGTTTAAGCAAGGACTTTGGGCGTGCTGCGTCCTGACGACGGTCTTGGCCGGTTCGCATGCATGGGCCGACACCGTTCGCATCGCCGAACACAGGCAGGCCAGGATTGACGCGCTTCAGGCGGTGATCCCCAAGATCAAGGAGGCGACCGGCGTCGATGTCGAGATCGTCGAATATCCGGGGCCGGACCGCGAATATGTCTCGAAGCTGCTGACCGAGCTTGCCGCCGGAACCGGACCGGACATCTTTTCCCTGCCTGAAATCAGCCAGGTGGTCGACTTCTCCACCGCCGGCTACCTGCAGGACGTGACCGCCGAGGTGCAGGGCTCGGAAGCCTATGGCCAATTCTACGATATCGCCAAGCAGCTCAGCACGTCGGACGACGGCAAGATTTATATCATGCCGACCATGCTGTCGGTGCAGCAGCTCTACTTCCGCAAGGACGTGCTGGAGAAGGCAGGGATTTCGACCGAGCAGCCCAAGACCTGGGACGAGCTCATGCAACGCGCGATCGATGCCAAGGCCAAGACCGGCCAGTATTCGCTGATGCTGCCGATGGGCGTCACCTGGGGCGGCGGACCGTTCATCGAAGGTTTCCGCCACCTGCTGGCCGGCAGCTCCAATCCGCAGATCGCCACCGATGACGGCAAGCTGGACCTGACCAGCAAGGGTATCGGCGAGGTCTTCGGCTTCTACGAGCAGATGGTGAAGAACAAGCTTCTGCCTGTGGATCCGTTGCTCGGACCGGAGCCATGGGTGATCCCGAAGTACCAGATGTTCCCGGCCGGTGAACTCCTGATCACCAGCTGCGGCTCCTGGTGCCTGATCTTCGACTGGGGTCCGAAGAGCAAGAACCCGATCCCGGATGTCACCAAGGTCGTCGGCACCTGGGCCGTGCCCGGCAAGGACGGCGGTGAGCATGTGATGGTGAGCCTCAGCCACCCGTGGGCCGTCGGCGCCTCGGCAGCCAATCCCGATGCGGCCAAGAAGGTGCTGCAGGCCATGGGCTCCATCGACCTGATGGTCAGCTACGCCGCCAACGAAGGCAACCTACCGGCCCGCAAGGACGCGGTCGACAATGCCGAATTCCAGAAGCTCACGGCGCTGGTGCCGATCATGAGCTATCTCGACAAGGGCGCTTATCTCAAGACCGCACCGGGCTTCTCGACCGTGGTCGAGGGCGTGGCCCGCGCCACCGAAGCCTTGCTGCTCGGCAATACCGATGCGGCCGGCGCGCAGAAAATCCTCGTCGACTACGCCAAATCCACATTGGGTGAAGACCAGGTCAAGTAAGCGCGACATGCCGCCAGCCGGAGCGTACCAGGCGCTCCGGCTTCTTTTCCATCGCAGAAGTGTGCTTTCAAAAGCGTCTTCCTCCGCAGACCCGGGTGACTGCCCGGCCATTCAAAAGGACGCGACAGAAATGTCAGTCAGCTTCACGCGCCGCGAAGCCTGGCGGAACAGGTTCCTGATCCTGCCCTCCGTGCTTCTGCTGGCGGCCTTCGTGGTCTACCCCGCCGGCTTTGCCGTCTATACCAGCCTCACCAACGAGGCGCTGAGCGGCCCCGCCGCGATGAACCCGCGCTTCGTCGGCTTCGCCAATTACGCCAAACTCCTGACCGACCAGAACTTCTGGCGCTCGCTGGCGATCACCTTCTGGTTCGTGCTGTTTTCGGCCATCATCGGCCAACTCGTCCTCGGCCTTCTCTCCGCCATGCTCTTGAACCGCCGCTTCGCGTTGCGGCCGCTCGTCAACGCCATCATCCTGATGCCGAACGCGGTGCCGGAGGTCGTGGCGGCGCTGATGTGGGCCTCGATGCTGGCCGCCGGCGAATACGGCACGCTCAACAATATCGTTGCCTGGTTCGGCGTCGATCCGCAGCGCTGGCTGACCAGCTTTCCGCTTACCATGATCATCATTGTCAACATCTGGCGCGGCATCGGCTTTGCCATGATCCTGATGACTTCGGGCCTGAGCTCGATTTCCGACGAACTCTACGAGGCTGCCCGAATGGACGGCGCCAATACCAGCCAGATCTTTCGCCGCATCACCTTGCCGCTGCTGGTGCCGACGATCTTCCTCTATCTGCTCGTCTCCACCGTTTCGACCATCGCGATCTTCGGCCTGGTCTTCGCGCTCACGCGCGGCGGCCCGGCGGGATCGACCGAGCTGGTCGGCATCTACATCTACAACCAGTCCTTCAACTCCTACCAGCTCGGCTATGGCTCGGCGGTCGCGGTCGTGGTGCTGGTCTTCTCGCTCTTGGTCGGCATGCTCTATGTCCGCGCACTCAAGGTGGATGTCTGATGGCTGAGCGTCCCGACACCCCCAAAACCGCCGCCAGCCGATATGGCCTGCTGTTCGTCATCAGCCTCTATTGCATTATGCCGTTCGTCTGGTTGCTGACGGCCGCCTTCGACCCCGGCGCAGGCCTTTTCCTCGAAGTGCCCGCAAAAGTCGATCTCAGTAATTTCTTCCGCGTTTTTCAGGAAGAAGACGGCCTGCTTTGGCTGATGAACTCGCTGATCGTCTGCGGCGGCGCAACGCTCCTCGTGCTCGTACTCTCCGGCTTCGGCGGCTATGCTCTGTCGCGCACCCATGCCTGGTGGAAGCGTCCCTTCCTTTACGCCATCATCCTCGTCCGCGTCATTCCGCCGACGGCGCTGATCGTGCCGCTCTACAAGGTCATGCTGACCTGCAACCTTGCCATCGCCGGTGTGGTCCGCTCGGTGGTGCCGCCGGACTATGTCCGGTCGGTCATGCGCTTCGTCGGCTTCATCGATGGCTATCTCGGCCTGATCCTGCTTCTCGCCACCATGCACTTGCCGCTGGCGCTGTGGATCATGAAGACCTTCTTCGATTCCGTGTCGCGCGAATATGAAGAGGCGGCGATCATGGACGGCGCTACCTTCGGCCAGCGCCTGCGCCGCGTGCTCCTGCCGCTCGCCATGCCGGGCCTTGCGGCCTCCGGCCTCTTCGCTTTCATCGCCGCCTGGGGAGATTTCCTCTTCCCGCTCACATTCATCTCGTCGCCGGAACTCAAGATGCTGCCGCTCGGCATCTACAGCGCTTTCCTGCGCGACAGCCAGATCGACTATGGCCTCTTGGCCGCCATCGCCGTGATCTACACCGCCCCCGCCATCATCGCCTTCGCCCTGGCGCGGCGCTTCCTGGTGCAGACTTTCGGCGGCGGATTGAAGGGATAACAGACATGTCCTCCATTACGCTGACCAATATCCGCAAACGCTTCGGAGCGCTCGAGGTCATCAAGGGCGTCGATATCTCCATTGCTGATGGCGAGTTTGCCGTCTTCGTCGGCCCCTCCGGCTGCGGCAAGTCCACGCTACTGCGCATGATCGCCGGGCTGGAATCGATCAGTGACGGCGAGTTCCGGCTGGATGGCGAGTTGATGAACGATGTCTCACCGGACAAGCGCGGGCTGGCCATGGTGTTCCAGTCCTACGCGCTCTACCCGCACATGACCGTGGCTGAAAACATCGGTTTTTCGCTGGATTTGAAAGGCGTCGACAAGGCCGAGATTAAGCGCCGCGTCGGCGCAGTCGCAGACAAGCTGCAGCTGGGAAAGCTTCTCGACCGCAAGCCGCAGGCCCTGTCCGGCGGCCAGCGCCAGCGCGTCGCCATCGGCCGCGCCATCATCAAGGAGCCAAAGGTCATCCTGTTCGACGAACCGCTGTCGAACCTCGACGCCGCGCTGCGAGTGCAAATGCGCGCCGAACTGCAGGAACTGCATCGCACGACCAAGTCGACCATCATCTACGTCACACACGACCAGGTGGAGGCGATGACGCTCGCCGACCGCATCGTCGTTTTGAGCGAAGGCCAGGTGAAGCAGGCCGATCACCCGATCGCCCTCTACAAACAGCCCGACAATCTCTTCGTCGGCCAGTTCATCGGCTCGCCGAAGATGAATGTCTTCCAGGCACGCGTCGAAGCTGTCGATGATACCTCCGCCCGGATCGTCACAGCCGATGGATGGACCGTCGCCCTCGACAGCGTGAAGGGTCTGAGCGCCGGCGAGACCGTGCAGCTCGGTATCCGGCCCGAGGACCTGTCGCTGGCCGAGCCCTCCAACGCGGATATCACCGTTCAGGCGATTCTGTCCGAACGGCTGGGCATGGAAACCTATGTCTCGTTCCAGACGAAGGGCGAACCCGCCATTGCCCGCATTGCCGGCGATCACCGCATCGGCACCGGCGAACAGGTTCCGCTGAAGATCAATCGCAACGCTTGCCATCTTTTCGACAGCACCGGCCGGGCCATCCGGCGGTCCTGAACATGACTGACAATGGAGACACCATGACACTGAAGATCGGCGTCATCGGCTGCGGCCTGAAGGCTGCCAGCTATGCGCGCGCCTGGGTCAAAAGCCCACTCAACCCGCAATTCACCGCCCTCACCGACACCAGCCCGGCCTCGATCGATCGCTATGCCGACATCGTCCGCAATGCCGGCGGCAATCCCCGCATCTACCCGACAGCCGAGGCGCTGCTGGAGGCCGAGGCAAGGGAACTCGACGCCGTCTATATCTCGACGCCGCACGCCTTCCATGCCGGTTATGCCAAGGCAGCCCTCGAACGCGGCCTGAACCTGCTGCTCGAAAAGCCGATGTCGCTGAACGCCGACGAGGCCCGCGACATCATCGCCGCCCGCGACCGCGTCGGCAAGCATGTCGTCGTCGCCTATCAGGCCTCGCTGTCTCCACTTCTGAAGCGCATGCGCCAGCGTGCGGCGGATGGTGAATTCGGCGCCCTCCTCTGCGTGCATGGCGAGGTTTGGGAAGACTGGCAGGACCGTTACGGCACCAGCTGGAAACAGGTTCCGGCTCTTTCCGGCGGCGGCTTCATTTTCGACACCGGCTCGCACATCATGAACGCAGCGATACAGGTATCCGGCCTCGGCTACGAGCGCGTCTCGGCGTCGCTGCAGAACCGCGGCCGCGACTACGAGCTGACCGGCGGCGTCTTCGCCCTCCTGCAAGGCGGTCTACCGGTCAACCTGACCTTCTGCGGCGACACCATTCCCGGCTGCGAATCCAGCCTGACGTTCTTTTATGAAGACGCGATCCTGCGCGTCGATATCTGGGGCAAGTGGACCGAACTCCGGCAGGGCCAGACCCTGACGCGGGAAACGGCAGGCGAGGACCTGAATGCCGTGCTGCAGGTGTTCGCCGACACCTGCGCCGGGCGCTGCGCCAACCCATCCACCGCCGAGCGCAGCCTGCATCTGGCCGAGCTTTGGGACCTGATCAAACAATCTTCGCAGGAGGGCGGCATGCCCCTCACCCTGCAAACCAAGCCTTGGGAGCTGGCATGACACAGAAGATCCGCATCACCATCTGGAACGAATACTGGCACGAGACCAACCAGCCGGAGATCCGCGCCGTCTATCCCGATGGCATTCACAAGGCCATTGCCGACGGCATCGCATCCGACGATTTCGAGATCCGTTCCGCGACCTTCTACGATCCGGATTTCGGCCTGACGGACGATGTGCTGGCCAGCACCGACGTGCTGTTCTGGTGGGGCCATGTCGTCCACAAGGAGATTCCCGACGAACTGGTGACGCGCATCCAGAAGCGCATTCTCGACGGCATGGGCCTCGTCGTTCTGCATTCCGGCCATCATTCCAAGCTCTTCGGCCGGATGATGGGGACGTCCTGCAATCTCAGCTGGCGCGAGCATGAAGGCGGAGAACGCGAGCGGGTCTGGGTCGTCGATCCCGCCCATCCGATCGCCAAGGGCCTGCCGGAATCCATCGTCGTTCCGCAGTCGGAAATGTACGGCGAGCCCTTCGATATCCCGCAGCCCGACCATCTGGTCTTCGTCAGCTGGGTCGAAGGTGGCGAAGTCTTCCGTTCGGGCTGCTGCTATCATCGCGGCCGCGGACGCATCTTCTATTTCAGCCCGGGCCACGAAAGCTTCCCGATCTATTTCCAGCCGGAAATCCGCAAGGTTTTGGCCAATGCCGCCCGCTGGTGCGCGACACCGCACGAGGACGGCACGCGCATGGTGAACCGCCATCGCCCCGAGCCGCTGGAGCCCATCGGCAAACTGGAGGCGGCACAATGAGCATTCGGCTGGCCATCGGCCAGTTCAAGGAACTGACCGACGAGAAACTGCGTTTTGCCGCACAGACCGGCGTGACCGGTGTCCAGATGAACAATCCCCATCTTCCCGGCGAGGTCCGCTGGGAGATGGCAGACATCCGGCCGCTGGTCGAGAAGGCGAAGAACTACGGCCTCGTCTTCGAGGCGATCGAGAACGTTCCGGCGCAATTCTACAACAAGGCCATGCTTGGCCTGCCGGGCCGCGACGAGCAGATCGAAAACTACCAGTACACGATCCGCTCCGTCGCCCGCGCCGGCATACCCGTTCTGGGATATCATTTCACCCCGAACGGCGTCTGGACCACCGATCGCAAGACAGAGACCCGTGGCGGCGCGATGGCGCGCACCTTCGACATGTCGCTGGTCGAGGCGGCACGTGATGACGCCGACACGCTGCGCACCTTCCTGCCCACCGGCCTCGGCAAGACGCAGGCGCTCCCTTTGCACACCGGCGACACCGATGTCATCACCGCCGAGCAGATGTGGGAGAATTACACCTATTTCATCAAGGCCGTCCTGCCGGTCGCTGAAGAGGAGGGCATCCGCCTCGCCTTGCACCCGGACGACCCGCCGGTCGAAAGCCTCGGCGGCGTGGCGCGAATCTTCAACCGCACGGACAATTTCAAAAAGGCACATGCGATCGCGGGCGCAAGCCCGGCCTGGGCGCTTGATCTCTGCCTCGGCTGCTGCTCCGAAATGCCGGGCGGCGCGAAGAATGTCAGGGATATGATCGAGCATTTCGGCCCGCTCGGCGCAATCGCCTATGTGCATTTCCGCGACGTGCAGGGAACCGTGCCGCGCTTCACCGAATGCTTCATCGGCGACGGCAACTTCAATCCCGCCGAGGCAATGGCGCTTCTCGCCCGCAACGGCTTTAATGGTTTCATCATCGACGATCACGTCCCATCCATGGATGATGACACCGACTGGAACCATCGCGGCCGGGCGCATGCGATCGGCTATATGCAGGGCCTGATCCGCATGGGCCAATATGCTGGCACCTTCGCCTGACGTGCAGGTTTCCTCTCCCATGGCCAGTTTCACTCTCTCGGCGGTTGGCATCAATGTCGCCCTGGATCTGGCCGTGGGGCATATTTCTGCGTTTACGGTCACCAGAGACGGCCGGAACATTTCTCCTTTCCATCAGGCACCCTGGAGAAATGAAGCCATTGACGCATCCATACCGCCGCAATTGAAAAGCCTGTCCATCGACTTCTTCTGTGCGCCCT
Organism: Rhizobium sp. Leaf453; assembly: GCF_001425605.1. Taxonomy (GTDB): domain Bacteria; phylum Pseudomonadota; class Alphaproteobacteria; order Rhizobiales; family Rhizobiaceae; genus Pararhizobium. The sequence goes on from NZ_LMRG01000031.1 coordinate 229,465, forward strand.
TCGGAAAATCGGACCTGGAGCCAGCCCCACCGCATGGCTGGTCGGCCAACAGTCGATGGGAACTGGACAATGTCGAGCAACTGATGGATGGCACCCGCGCCACCTTCCGTTTGCAGCGACCGATCCTGTCTGCCACGCTGCGAAAGACGCTCACCGTGCGCGACGGCCATCCCTTCCTCTATCAGTCGCACCGGTTCGAAGGCGGCGCCGGCCGGTTGCCGGTCGCCTGTCACACCATGGTCGACCTCCCGAATGGCGGCCTCCTCTCGGTCTCCCCGAAAATGCGTGCGGAAACCATGCCCGACAGCGTGGAACCGGACCCGGCCAAGGGGCGATCCGTCCTGGCCTATCCCGCCACCTCCGCCGACCTTCACATTTTTCCACGCGCGGACGGCGGCCGCTCGGATCTCCTGAAATACCCACTGGATGACGGTCACGTGGATTTCGTCATGCTCCACGAACAGCCCTCCAACTCGTTCGGATGGTCCGTCGCGGCAAGACCGGCCGAGCGCGACATGGCGCTGGTGCTGAAACCTGCGGGCATGCTTCCGAGCACCGTGCTCTGGTATTCGAACGGCGGGCGTTTCCCCCCTCCCTGGAACGGTCGCCACCGCGGTGTCCTGGGAATTGAAGATGCCTGCACATTCTTCAACTATGGCCACAATGCCTCAATCGCTTCGAACGCACTCTCCGCCGCGGGCATCGCCACCTCGCTCCTACTGCCAATGGCTGAAGACATTCGCACCGTGATCGGTGCCAGCGAAATTCTGGCCGATGGCACGGTCAGTTCCATCGATATCATCGAGGATGCCCTGCGCATCACGACAGACCGCGCAGTGCTTGACCTGCCATTCGACGGCACGTTTCTGAACACGACGTGCGCACAGCAATCGTGAAACACGTTGTCAGCAACAGCATTCGCGGCACTGGCAGGCGGACAACTACAAATAAAAGCCGACAATCGGCCCATCGAGCCGTCGAACACGGTCTCCACGACTTGATCGGCAAGGCGCAAGGCTTTATGAGAGCCTCAGTGATCCAAGGAGTTTACATTGCAGGTTCTGGTCCGCGACAACAACGTTGAGCAAGCGCTCCGTTTTCTGAAGAAAAAGCTGCAGCGCGAAGGCGTCTTCCGCGAAATGCGCCTGCGCGAACATTTCGAGAAGCCGTCCGTGAAGCGTGCGCGCGAAAAGGCCGAAGGCATCCGCCGCGTGCGCAAGCTCGCCCGCAAGAAGCTCGAGCGCGAAAGCGGCATTTCGTCGGCCAAGAAGCCCGGCCCGGGCCGCAAGGGCTGAGAGCCGCGTATCGCTGAGGAATTCAAGGCCGCCTTCTGGGCGGCCTTTGGCATTTATTCGCCTATTGATGCACGGCCAAAGCAACCATCGGCAGCGTCACCTGATTGTTCCGAAATTGCGGCTCGGCCAAAATCGCTGAGCCGTGAACGGTTGCAGACAACCGTTCACAATCATTCCATCCATGGTCAAAGATTGTCCCCTTCCGTCGATGTTCCCGGCACGTCGCCAACGGACGTCCCGCCCCATTTCCATCCACTGATTTCCGGCATGTCATCGCCATGCTCCTCGATATAGCGGCGATGCTCTATGAGCTTGTCGTGAATTGCCTGTTTGAAATAGGCCGCGCGGGCACCAAGCTGCGGCAGGCGATCGATGACGTCCTCGACAAGGTGGAAGCGATCCAGCTTGTTCAGCACCACCATGTCGAACGGCGTTGTCGTCGTTCCCTCCTCGTTATATCCGCGAACATGGAAATTGCCGTGATTGGTTCTGCGATATGTCAGCCGGTGAATGAGAGAAGGATAGCCATGAAAGGCAAATATCACGGGCTTGTCTTTCGTGAAAAGCGTATCGAAATCGCGATCAGACAGGCCGTGCGGGTGATCGCGCTCGGGCTGAAGTTTCATCAGGTTGACGATGTTGATAACCCTGACACGCAATTGCGGCAGGTGTTCACGGATCAACTGGACGGCGGCGAGCGTCTCCAGCGTGGGCACGTCGCCGCAACAGGCCATGACCACATCCGGTTCATGCCCCTTGTCGTTGCTTGCCCACTCCCATATTCCGAGGCCAGCGCTGCAGTGCTTGATCGCTTCGTCCATGGTCAGCCATTGCGGTGAAGGCTGCTTGCCCGCGACGACGACATTGACGTAGTTGCGACTGCGCAGGCAGTGATCGGTCACCGACAGCAGCGTGTTTGCATCCGCGGGCAAGTAGACGCGGATGACATCGGCCTTCTTGTTGACGACGTGATCGATGAAGCCCGGGTCCTGGTGGCTGAAGCCGTTGTGATCCTGCCGCCAGACATGCGAACTGAGAAAGTAGTTCAGCGAGGCGATAGACCGGCGCCATGGGATCTCGTTGCAGACCTTCAACCACTTGGCATGCTGGTTGAACATCGAGTCGATGATGTGGATAAAGGCTTCGTAACATGAAAAGAAACCGTGCCGCCCGGTGAGGAGATAACCCTCTAGCCAGCCCTGGCACTGGTGTTCGCTCAGAACCTCCATCACGCGGCCAGCCGGCGACAACCGGTCGTCCTCCGGGTAGATTTCGGCCATGTAGCAGCGATCCGTGACGTCGAGGATATCCTGCCAGCGATTGGAATTGTTCTCGTCCGGGCTGAAAATGCGGAAGTTTCCGGCGTCCATGTTGAACTTCATCACATCTCGGAGAAAAGTCCCCATCACGCGCGCCGACTCCACCATGGTCTCGCCCGGCGACGGCACGTCCACCGCATAATCGGAAAAGCCCGGCATCTTCAGGTCGCGCAGCAATGCCCCGCCGTTTGCATGCGGATTGTCACTCATCCGGCGCCGGCCGGTTGGAGCCAGATCGGCAATTTTCGGTTTCAGGCCGCCGCCATCATCGAAGAGTTCCTCCGGCCGATAGCTCTTCATCCACCCTTCCAGGATACGGATGTGGCTTTCCTTGTCCATGTCGCCCATGGGCACCTGGTGCGCCCGCCAATAGTCCTCGCATTTCTTGCCGTCGATTTCCTCCGGGCAGGTCCAGCCCTTCGGAGTTCGCAAAACGATCATCGGCCAGGCGGGGCGCTTGAGATTGCCGTTCGTCCGCGCATCGGCCCAGATGGCCTTGATCTCCGACACGGCAAGATCGAGAACATGGGCGAGGCGCTGGTGCACCGCATCCGGATCTTTGCCCTCGACGAAATAAGGCTTGTAGCCCATGCCTTCGAAGAACTTCGTCAGTTCTTCCTGCGGAATCCGGGCGAGAAAACAGGGATTGGCGATCTTGTATCCGTTCAGGTGGAGGATAGGCAGGACACACCCGTCTCGTGCGGGGTTGAGGAACTTGTTGCCATGCCATCCCGTCGCGAGCGGACCTGTTTCGGCCTCGCCATCCCCAACCACACAGGCCACGATCAGATCGGGATTGTCGAAGGCCGCGCCATAGGCGTGGCTCAAGGCATATCCAAGCTCGCCCCCCTCATGAATGCTCCCGGGGGTTTCCGGCGCGACATGGCTGGGAATGCCGCCAGGAAAGCTGAACTGCTTGAACAGCTTTTGCATCCCCTTGGCGTCTTGACTGACATTGGGATAGAATTCGCTGTACGTCCCCTCGAGATAGGCATGCGCGACAAGGGACGGTCCGCCGTGTCCGGGGCCGATGATATAGATCATGTCGAGGTCATCGCGTTTGATGACGCGATTGAGATGAACATAGAGCATGTTCAGCCCCGGCGACGTTCCCCAGTGGCCGAGCAGTCGCGGCTTGATGTGCTCGCGCCTCAGCGGTTCCCTGAGCAACGGATTGCCCATGAGATAAATCTGCCCGACGGAGAGATAGTTCGATGCTCGCCAATAGGCATCGATCAGTTCCAGTTCTTTCGGGGTCAGCGGTTGGTCCGTGGTCAGGATCGATGAAGCCGGTTCAAGCGAAGTCATGGAGAGTTCCTCACCCTGTTGAAAATGCTTGTCGTTCGACGGCCACTCGTGGGTCTTCACTGCAACTCGCCGGGTGTCATCCTGCTTTAGCCTATGTCTCAAGGCTTGTAGGAACCTCGCCCGCGCGCCCGATCACAGGCCGTTTTGGTCGCGGCATTTTTAACTCCATCACGCAGAAGGTTCCGAAAAATGCGCGACGACGCCTTTCACGCCGCGGATATTTTCGGCGACGACACAGGCTGCACGTCTGCTTTCCTCGTTCTGGATGTCTCCCCACAGATGGACGATGCCGTCGATGACGGTAACCTTCACATCGAGGTTTTCGATTCCCGTATCGGCCAGCCGCGCCGCGATGCTGCGGCCAAGCGCTTCGTCGCCTGCCGCAACGTCAACACCGGTCCGTTCCGTCGTGACCAGAGCCTTCAGCAAGTCCGCGCGGCTTACAATCCCGACGAGCCCCCCGTCCCTCGTCACGAGAAGACGCTTGATGCCGTGCTTCTGCATGAGTTCGGACACATGCCCCAGTTCCGCGTCTTCACTGACGCCGATCGGGTTGCGGCTCATCGCATCGCCGACCCTCTAGGAGGAATGTCGCACAAAGGCCTGCGCCCTGTCCTCCGCCGGCAGATCGGCGGTGGCGAGGTTGTCGATGGCTCCCCGGCCGAGTTCGGTTCGACGGATCAGGTCGCCTTCGCTGATAATGCCGACAACCGCCCCATCATCATGGATGACAGGAAGACCGCTGAGCTGATTGGCAAGCATGATCTCGGCCGCATGCCAGACACTGTTGTCCGGGGAAACACTGACGACCACCGTCGACATCACATCTTTAACCCGCATGACGTACCCCATATGATTGCATAAAAGCACAGATTTAGGCAAGGAACCGTAGAACGCTTCCTTGATTTGGGCAATAGCAAATCCCCTGCGCAAGCCAGCGAAACGTCGCCCCAGCGGGTAAGGAAGGATACGGCGAGGCCGGTCGTGCAAGAGCGAAGAAGGCGCAGGTCATGCGGGACCGGTTCTTCACGTGAACCGGACCTCCACGTCGCCCTGACATGTTCATCTTGAGGGGCGCGGCGACCAGCCAATCGCTATTGTTGTCCCTCCGTTCGTCTCAGACGAAAAACGACAGAATGAACGTCCACACTGACACATAGACCAGAAGCGCGAAGCTGTAGAACAGGGTCGTTCTGGTAATCTCCGCTTCGCGTCCCACCTGCCCGACGGCAGCCGCCGCGATAGCGATGGATTGCGGCGAGATGAGTTTCGCCATCACGCCGCCGCATGTATTGGCCGCGACCAGCAACGGCTGGCTGATGCCGATCTGGGTCGCGGTAACCGCCTGCAGATGGGCAAAGAGCGTGTTGTTGTTGACGACGGACCCGGTGATGAAGACGCCGAACCAACCGATGGCAGGCGAAATCAACGGGAAGATGCGGCCGGTTTGGGCGAGCGCCAGGCCGATGCTGGTGGAGGCTCCGGAGAAATTGGCGATATAGGCGACCGCCATGATCAAGGAAATCATGATCAACGGCTTCCACAACTCGCTGATCGTTGCCTTGAGCTGGCTGAAGGCCTGTGATGGCGACAGTGTTGGGGATAGCAAGGTCGTCAGGATGACGGAGATCAGGATCGCTGTTCCCGGGGCACTGATCAGCGCGACATTCCAGACCGCCGGCAGGGCATGCGGCGCCTCCACGATCGGTGGCAATTCCTCGACCTGGAGATGGAGGAAGGGGATCGGCAGCTTCAGCACCGTGGCCGCCAGTGGACCATCCGCAGCGAACAGGCTCTTGAACTGCGGCACGCTCCAAAGAAGAATGACGCCGGTGAGGATATAGAACGGCGACCACGCCGAAATGACCTCGCCCAGAGACCAGCGCTGCTCCGATACCGGTGGAGCGCCCTCTTCGCGGTAGATGGTCTTCGGCTGCCAGAACTGCATGAACAGGGCTAGCGTCCCCATGGATACCAGAGGCGGTATGATGTCAGTCAGCTCAGGCCCGAGCGCATACAGGATCGCCGCCTGAAGACCACTGAAGAGAACGCCGATCACCAGCAGCACCGGCCAGGTTTCGCGAACGCCCCTGAAGCCATCGAGCACAAGGATCAGCAGTAACGGAACGAACAAAGTCGAGAGCTGGATGATCAAGATCATCATCACCGACATGTCCGCAAGCTCGACCCCGCCCAATTGCGCGCCGACGAGCACCGGAATGCCGATGGCGCCGTAAGCCCCGGACGCAGCATTCGCAAGCAGGCAGAGCATCGCCGCCTTGATGGGCTTGAAGCCGAGTTCCACCAGCAGCGCGGCGCAAATCGCGATCGGCACCCCGAAGCCGGCCGCACCTTCGAGAAAGGCGCCGAAGCAGAAGGCAATCAGGATGACTTGAATGCGCTGGTCATCCGATATGGTGGCGATACTGGCCCGGATGACATCGAATTTGCCGCTCTTGACGGCAAGCTTGTAGAGCCACACCGCCATCAGGACGATATATCCGATCGGCCAGAGGCCGCTGAGGATGCCGAAGACAGCCGCCGCCATGATCTTTTCCAGCGGCATGCCGGTCACTAGCAAAACCAGGACCACCGATATGGCAAGCGTGATGATCGCCGCGTTCAGACCCTTGAGTTTCAAGACCGTCAGGGCACCGAGGAAGAACAGGATCGGAAATGCCGCAACCAGCGCGGAAATAAACGAATTTCCCAGGGGATCATAGAGTTGCTGCCACATTCGCCATGTCCTCGCTTGTCTCGTTGGGAGTGCCTCAGAAGGGGATTACGCTTTCACAACCTTGTTCGGGCAATCCGTTCCGTTTTTCAGGCAGCGAATGTTTTCAAAGGTGACGTCGGAAATCTCGCGCAGCGCCTCGGTTGTAAAGAACCCCTGATGACCCGTCACCAGTACATTGGGGAAGGTCATCAGTCTCTGAAAGACGTCGTCAGCGATGATGTCGGACGATCTGTCATGGAAGAAAAGCGCGCTTTCCTGTTCATAGACGTCGATCCCGAGCGTGCCGAGCCGGCGGGTTTTCAAGGCCTGAATGACAGCCTTCGTATCGATCAAGGCCCCACGGGACGTATTGATCAGCATCGCGCCCGGCTTCATCATCGCCAACGTCTCGGCGTTGATCATGTGCCGGTTGTCATCGAAAAGCGGGCAATGAAGCGTGACGATATCCGATTGCGCCAGCAGCGTCTTCAGATCCACCATCTCGCCGAGACCGGCAAATTCCGCTGACGGAAACGGATCATACCCCAGCACCCGGCAGCCAAAACCCTTGAGGATTCGTGCCGTGGCAAGGCCGATCTTTCCGGTACCGATGACACCGGCGGTCTTGCCATGCAGCGTCATGCCCAACAGGCCGTTGAGCTGAAAGTTCCCCTCGCGAACGCGATTATAGGCCCGATGCGTCTGCCTGTTCAGCGTCATGATAAGCGCGATCGTATGCTCCGCCACGGCTTCCGGTGAGTAGGCCGGAACGCGCGCCACGAACAGTCCGAGCCTGCCGGCCGCATCCAGATCGACATTGTTGAAACCGGCGCAGCGCAACAGGATGCCGCGCACGCCCAGCCCATGAAGCGCTTCCAGCGCCGCCGCATCGGCCACATCGTTGACGAAGATGCAGACTGCATCGCATCCGTGCGCGAAAACCGCCGTAGACTGCGACAATGTAGTTTCATGGTAGACGAATTCGACAGGCACCTCTTCGCGCCGGTTGGCTTCATCGAGGAATTGCCGGTCATAAGGGTGTGCACTGAACACTGCAATTTTCATGGCAAATCCGATCATGCATGGAGCAACGCTGACATTCTCAACATTTCAACCTGCTTGCGCCAGTTGTAATTTCGGTCATTTCGGAAATTTTTGAATTTTTGAGGTGATGACCCATACTGGCCGTTCGTCGAGAAAACCGGCGAGAACGGCTACGTCTCCAGCATCGAATATGGCTAGCTCAGAATTTGGAGCCTCCGGTAAACCCGGGGCGGTTCAGCTGCCTTCAATCCTCGCCCCATTATCAACGCAAAAACCCGCCTGATTGGCGGGTTTTTTGTTGATTGGTTGCGGGGGCAGGATTTGAACCTGCGGCCTTCAGGTTATGAGCCTGACGAGCTACCGGGCTGCTCCACCCCGCGCCA